>CAWJOO010000024.1:0-40499 GCA_963844515.1 uncultured Acidobacteriota bacterium | reverse complement strand
GTCAGAAAAACAATTGAGCTAAACGGCGAAGCATACATCGTTGCGGGCGTGATGCCGTCGACGTTTCGGTTCCCGGTCGATGCGCCCCAGAATGCATTCTGGACGACCCTCGCTCTCGACAACGACGGAACATCGAAGGCCACCACGGCCAACCGCGGCGATCATGAGCTGGCGGTGATGGGCCGGCTGAAATCGGGCGTCACTTCGGCACAGGCCGATGCTGAGATGAAGGCCATCGCCAGCCATCTCTCACAGAAATATCCGGACACCAATACCCGCAATAATTCCGCACACGTGCAGAGTGAACTGACCTTTCTGCTCGGAGACACGCGCACCCTGCTGTTGGTTATCCTGGGAGCAGTGGGATTGGTGTTGCTGATCGCATGCGGTAATGTGGGAAACCTGCTGCTGGTGCGTTCGCGGGAGCGCGCCAGGGAAATGGCGATGCGTTCGGCCTTGGGTGCGAACCGAACTCGCCTGGTACGGCAGTTGCTGGTTGAAAGCCTGATGCTGAGCGCCATTGGAGGTCTGGCAGGCTGCGCACTAACCTTTGCAGCAACGCCGCTGGTACTGCGGCTAATTGGCGACAGCGTGCCACGTGTGGCGGACGCCGGTGTGAACTTTCCGGTGCTCGCATTTGCGCTGGCCGTATCGTTGGTCTCAGGTTTCGTGTTCGGGCTTGTCCCCGCCCTCACTTCGGCGCAAGGCGACCTGCTGTCCCCACTGAAGAACGGCGGAAGGAGCGACACGGGCGGGCGGAGTCGCTTGGGCTCTGTCGTGATCGTAGGCCAGGTGGCGATGGGGATTGTTTTGACGGCAGGAGCAGGGTTGCTCGTAACCAGCTACGCGCATCTGGTTCACAGCGATGAGGGATTCAAAGCGGATCATCTTCTGACCTTCATGTTCGAAACGCCGGACTCGCGATACAACGCTACGCGGCCTGATTTCTACCGGCAATACTTCGAAAAGCTGAGGTCTATTCCCGGAGTAAGTGCCGCTGCTGGCTCACTCATGTTGCCCATGACTGATAACAGCGCCCACATCGCTTTGAAAATCCCGAGCATCCACTGCCCAAGGGCCAACTGGAGAGCGCGCGGCTGGATCTCGTATCTCCGGAATACTTCCGAACGATGGATATACCGCTGCTTGCTGGAAGGGACTTTACCGATCGTGACACAGCGAACTCGACGCAGGTGATGATCGTCAGCCGCAGATTTGCAGAGAAGTTCTTCCACGATCAGAATGTGATTGGCAAGAAACTGAAACCCGGAGCCGGCAACGACGGGCCACCGGTGTGGCGCGAAATCGTGGGCGTTGTCGGAGACGTCCGGCACGGCGCGATGTCAAAAGATCTGGATCCCGTTTACTACCTCTCGGCAAGCCAGTTCCCAAAGTGGTGCTGCATGTTTTCCGTAGTGCGCACCGCGGTCGAACCACTGAGCCTGGAGACGCAAGCGAAACTTGTTGTCTCATCGATGGACCCGAATATTCCCGTTACGGATGTACGCACGATGCAGACCGGATCGAGCTTCAATTGTCGCAACCGCGTTTTGCGATGGTGTTGCTGAGTTGTTTGCGGGATTGGCGCTGGTGTTGACGCTCGTCGGTCTTTACGGTGTGATGGCCTACTCGGTCGCTATGCGCGGGCGCGAGATCGGTGTGCGGCTGGCGCTTGGAGCGCCGCGGCAGATGATGTTCCGGATGGTGCTCACCCAGGCCGCTGTGCTCGTGTCCATCGGCATGGGACTGGGGATTGCGGCCGCGTTGGGGTCGGGCTCGATGCTGCACGCCTACCTCTACGGGACCGGCGCACGCAATCCCATTGTGCTTGCCGGCGTGTGCGGGCTGGTCGCAGCCACGGGATTGATGGCCGCTTTCTGCCCGCGCGCTGGGCGATGCAAACAGATCTGGCTGTGGCCCTCAGAGACGAATGAGCGCACAGCGTAAGTCCAGCGATTGCCCTGAGACGCCGATAGAGTCACTGGTAGATGTCGTTGGCGATAACAGATGGGATGAGATGGGATGAGATGGGATGAGTATCACATCGCGTTAACACGCCACAACGACCAATGAAAACGGGAATGCGGTGGATGTAGACTGGCCAACAGCCGTGCACGCTAGCGGTCGTCGACCTTAATGGCGCGCAGTCAAGCCCGCGAATGAGTATGACCCTGGACGCGTCTGGAACAACGTACTGTTGCCCTCTTCGGAGGAGCACGCGAGGGAGATTCTTACCTTTTCAGCGTCCTTGCGTGGCACGGCTCAGGAGGGAGTGCCATGGAAGTGCTTTATTCGCGGTGCTGTGGGTTGGACGTGCACAAGTCCAGTGTCAGTGCTTGTGTCGTGATTCGCGAAGCAGGACGTACCCAGAAGAAGTACGGCCGGTTCGGTACGATGACTCGTCACCTCGTGGGGCTTGCCGGCTGGCTTCACGAGTTGGTGATTTCGCTACTCTGACTTGGCAAGTAGACAAACTCAGTTGGGCGTGGCTCACGTTGCGATGGAATCAACCGGTGTGTACTAGTTAGTTCCGTCCGGAAGGTTCTCCTGGAGAATAGATAGTTCAATACGAAGGCGTCCGATAGGCGATGCCCGTATCCGGTGAAATCTTCCGGGCGAAGACTTCGCAGTTGGCCTCGCGTTCCATCCCCTGCAATTTTCGACCCCCTTCTCTATATCGGCAATTGTTCAGAAAACGACGCTTTCAGATGAGCGACGAGCGGTTTATGACCTTATTGGTGTTCTCAGCGTGTGATATCACCAAAGAGAAGAGCAGCGACGATCCCGCCGCGACGGCTGCCTAGCCTCCCTACCGGGTTAGGCGCGCCGATCAGTATCATTCGATTATTCTGGGATTCTGAACAAGCGCCTGTCGTATTTGAGCCAGCGGCAATGGAGAATTTTTAGCCGACTGGCATCTGGGTGCAGCGGGTTGAAAAGGTAATTAAGTGAGAACGGAGAAGGGAACGATGGGACAACCAAGAAAGCTGACTTCCCTTCCCGCAGCCATGTATCGCCTTCATTCTGAGTCGACGAGAGAGGCGTCGTGAGACTAGGCCGTCTACCCGCATCGTCAATGGCGAGAGCGGCACGACCGATTACCTCCTCATCAGCTTCGAGTTCCATGAGTTGGTACTGATCCGGAAGAAGGGAGGGATTTCCCTTCAGGTTGGCGAGGTTCTCGATGAGGGCGAGTGCCGGATGCTCGGAAAGATAGACGATCCTTTTGCCCCGCGCCGCAGTGTGCCAGCGGCCATCAGCTCTTTCACCACCCAACCCACTCAGATCACAGTGATTGCTGACTCGCCACAGCTTCTTCATCAGGTATAGACGCCCTCCTCGATCTGCCAGAGCATGTTTTCTACGAAGCGACCGCCCGACTCCGTCATGAGCATCATCAGAGGAGCGCGGCCAGCAAGCCGATCATCGGAACTTCGCAGCCAAGTCAATGCCTTGTCGCGAGATCCGAAGACATCTTCTGCCAGAGAGATGATTCTCGCTACTCTCACGAACCGATCTGTTTCCTCCTTCGATAACGGCTCTTGACGAGCCTTGCGATGCTTGAGCGTTCTCGGCGAGATGATGATTTCTGCAATCTCTGTGAAGGTCAGACCTCGGTCCTTCAGAGCCGAGAGGCTATCCGTCGAGATTCCTTCTTCCGTCAGTCTTGCAAGATCGAAATTCGATTGGGGTGGAAAGCCGATCATCTCGAATATCTGTGTAAATGCCATATTTGACCTCTGTAGCCATTATGCCACACTACTGACTGGCAAAGTGGCCGTAAGAAGCGGCGCCTCAGGCTGATGCTGGCAATGCTACCTATCGAGCACGCACTGATTAGCCTTGCTCTGTTCAGGTCGATCTACCAATCGGCGGCCACTCTGGCGCTTAACAGGAAGTTCGGGGATGTGTGGGCGAGCCAGGTCGGAAGCAAGAAAGTGCAAAAGTACATTCAGCAGCACTGAAATCGGATCAGAAAACGGGGGGCGCAAACTGGAGCGCAGTTCGCAAGGCGATTTTGTATTTTATGGATTCTAAAAGGTGCTTCGGGATCATCCGCGCCGCACTAAGTCTCTTGAAATCAGTTTATGACTTCCCTCATAACCCAAAGGTCGCTGGTTCAAATCCAGCCCCCGCAACCATTTAGGGAATTTCAACCCATTTCCCAACCCATCGGAGAACCGGGCGCCGTTGGCGCCCGGTTTTCTCAGACTGCTGACAAAGGTACCAAGAAAGGCTCTCGTTTTTGACGGGAGCCTTTTGTATTTTGAATCCATGCTGAAGAAGCCAGAGCTGCAGCAGCAGGAGTTGGAGCTTGTATCGATCGAGGCGCTGGTGCCTGAGAAGCACTTGTTGCGGAAGATCGATCGAAGCGTGGATTTCAGCTTTATCCGCGAGCGGTTGAAGCATCTTTACTGCGAGGACAACGGGCGTCCGGCACTGGACCCGGTGGTGCTGTTCAAGCTGTTGCTGCTGGGGTATCTGTATGGAGTACGCTCGGAGCGGCAGCTGATGCGGGAGGTGGAGGTGAACGTGGCCTACCGCTGGTTTCTTGGTCTGAAGCTGCGCGATAAGGTTCCGGACGCCTCGACCTTGAGCCAAGACCGGCGGCGGCGTTTTGCCGAGAGCACGATCTATCAGGAGATCTTCGACGAGATCGTGTTGCTGGCGGTGAACAAGGGGCTGGCTTTGGGCGCGGTGTTGTACACCGACTCGACGCACCTGAAGGCCAACGCAACAAGAACAAGTACGATCTGGAGCAGGTTCAAGTGAAGCCGCAGGAGTATCTGGCGGCGCTCGATGCGGCGGTTACCGAGGATCGCGAGGCGCATGGCAAGAAGCCCTTGAAGGAGCAGCCCGAGGGTGAGCCGGAGACCAGAGAAATCAAGGTGAGCCGCACCGACCGGGACTCCGGTTACATGGTGCGGGACGGCAAGCCGAAGGGGTTCTTCTATCTTGATCACCGCAGCGTCGATGGGCGGCATGCGATCATCACCGACACGCATGTGACGCCGGCCAACGTGCATGACTCGGTGCCCTATCTGGGCCGGTTGGACCGGCAGCGGGAGCGGTTCGGGTTCGCGATCCGGGCGGTGGGCGTCGATGCCGGCTACGCGGCCGCGGCCATCACGCAGGGGTTGGAAGAACGCAGCATTTATGGCGTGATCGGGTATCGCAGGGATGCCCACCGGGACGGCTACTTCTACAAGCGCGAGTATCGCTATAACGAAAAGCTGGATGTCTATATCTGCCCCAAACGGACAGCTGCTCAACTATCGGACCACCAACCGCGAAGGCTTCCGGCAGTACCACTCCAATCCGGAGCAATGCCGCGACTGCCCGCTGCGACACAGGTGTACGCAGTCGAGAAACGCAACCAAGGTGGTGACGCGGCACGTGTGGGAGGCCAGCCGCGAGCGAATGGACCAGCATCGGCTCAATCGCGTTGGCAAGCGCATCTACAAGCGAAGGAAAGAGACGGTGGAGCGAAGCTTCGCCGACGCCAAGCAACTGCACGGACACCGCTACGCCAGGATGCGCGGCTTAAGCAAAGTGCAACAGCAGTGCCTGCTCGCCGCTACCGCCCAGAACATCAAGAAGATCGCTCTGTTGCTGAGCCGAACCGGGCCAAATACGCCCTCTCCCCTGCTCCAGGCGCTCCTATCGGCCTATAGCGCCCTCTTACGGCACCATCAGCAGCTTGCAACTGAAATCCGCCACTGAAGCCCAATTCCAATTCGAAAAAAACAAACCCCGCCAAAAATGATGGGGTTCGTCAGCATTCTGTTTTTAGGCGCCGTTTTTGGACCGAGTTGCAAGACGAATTAGTAGGTTATCAGGCGCGATTAAGCAGCGAAGGCACCCGAAGCCTGACGAACCCTTGTGATCAAGGAAAAGAAATAGTGTTCCAGTCGGCAAAGCCTAAAGCCGCTCCAACCGGGTCTGCGAATCGCCGAACTGCTCGAGTTTCAGGCCGTAGCGATCCATGAGCGAGAGGTACAAACTACACATCTTGCGATTATCTTCGCTGTCGTTGAGATAATTCAGGGTACGTCCCGTTTGCAATGTCCCGCCAAGCCCGCCGGCGAGCACTAGCGGCAGGCGGAAGTTGTCGTGCTTGCGCCCGATCCACATATTGGATAGGAACATCAGGCAGGTGTTGTCGAGTACCGTGCCGTTCCCCTCCTTCATGCTGTCCAACTTAGACGCCAGGTAGGCGTATTGCTCGACGTGGAAGCGTGAGATGCGCTCGTAATCATCGGAATTGTTGTTATGCGACGCGGAATGGTGGCCGTCCTTTACGTTCAGGAAGGGATAGTACATGGCCGACAGATCATGCGAGATGATCAACGAGGCGACGCGTGTCTTATTGGTCTGGAACGCAATGGCAATGATGTCACACATCAGGCGGGAGTGATCGCGCAGGTCTTCCGGCAATCCGTTGGCCGGCCGCTCCATGGTGGCGGCGACGGTGTTTTTGGCTTTGGCGGCGTCATCGGCGTCCGCCTTGTCTCTGCGCATGCCCTCGACGCGCTTTTCCACTTCGCGCACGCTAGTCAAATATTCGTCGAGCTTGCCTTTGTCGGTCGAGCTGATGCACTTGGAAAGATCCTGGGCGCGATCCTTGACGCGGTCGAGAATGCTGAGGTTCTGCAGGCTGCCGCGGTTGTCAAACAGGTTGTCCCAGGCGAGCGATGGGTACACCTCCACCGGGACGGGTGAATCCGGACTTTGCCACGAGATATGGGAACTGTAGGCCAGGGAAAAGTTCGACTCGTGGTAGCCAGTCATGGGCTGATCGCAGGCCAGCACGATGCTGGATTGCGGTGTCTCTTCGCCCACGTGATTGGCAATCATTTGGTCGACGCTGATGCCGGAATGGATAATGGCGCCTTTGGAGATGTGCGCACCGGATAAAAGACTGCCCGTCTGGCCGGGATGAATTCCCTGCCCTGTCAACGCATGAACGTAGAGACCATCAATGACGTTGATCTTTTCTTTGAGCGGCTCCAGAGGTGCGAGTGTCTTGGACAGCTTCATCGAGGCGCCCTGACCTTCGGCGCTCCAGTGGTCCTCGTTGATGCCGCAACCCAGGAACACGATGCCGAAGCGGGTGGGGAATGCCGACGGCGGCGGCACGTCCGCCAAAGCGTGCAGCGACTCCAGCCACGGCAACGCCACGGTGCAGCCCGCTCCGCGCAGTACGGCGCGGCGCGAAATGGGGAATGCAAACTTACTGGTCAGTCGAGACATGTTAGTTCACCTTTCCAGAGGCTATCTGCATTGGAGCCGGGGGCGCAGGGATTCGCTTGTTTCGGAACTGCGGGCTCATGACAATGGTTTCCACCATCGAATCGAAACCGTAGCTGTGCCTGGCCAGGTTGGTCTGCATGCTATCGATGAGCGCTTCGTCGGAGAGTTGCAGCGAGCGATCGAGCGAGTAACTGAGCAGCTTGCGGCAAAGGTTGTTGAGGAATTGGTCTTGCCGGTGATCGCGGATGAAGTCGCGCAGGCCTTCAAAACCAACTCCGTTCACGCCGCCGGGATAAGTGACGGCGGTATCGACGGGGCGACCGGCCAGGTCCTTGGTTCGCAGATCGCCGATGGGCCCATAGCCTTCATAAGCCAGGCCGAAGGAATCAAAGCGCTGATGGCAGGCGGCGCAGAAAGGAACCGAGCGGTGCTTGGCCAGCATTTGGCGTATGGGTAGATCGGTCTTCGACTCATCGCTGGGCAGCTCGGGCACCACCGGTGGCGGAGGAGGAACACGAATCCCCAGCACCTTTTGCACCACCCAATTGCCACGCTTCACCGGGCTGGTGCGCAGGCCGGGGGAGTTCTGCGTCATAAAGACCGCCATGGGCAGCAGGCCACCCCGCCCGTATTTGCCGGCATCGTCGACACGCACCCAGTGGTCTTTATCGCCCGGGACTCCCGGTATGCCATAGTGCCTGGCCAGCACCGGGTTGACGAATGTGTAATCGCCATAGATCAGGTCGAGCACGGAACGATTGTTCTGGATGCTGTCTTCGACGTAGCGGATCGGTTCCTGAAACATGGCTTCGCGCAGATCGTTGTTGAACTGTGGAAAGCGCTCGCGGTCCACGGCGTTGTTGGTTTCAAAAAGGCGGAAGGCGAGCCAGTTGCCGGTGAATTCCGTGGCGAATCCGCGCACCCGGGGGTCTCTCATCATGCGCCGGGCCTGGGCCTGCAGTACCGCCGGCTTTTGCAGGTCGTTCGCGGCTGCGTGCCGCAGCAACTCCTCATCGGGCATGCTGGCCCAGAGGAAATAGCTCAGCCGGCTCGCCAGCTCGTAACTGGTTAAAGGCTCGGATGGCATGGCGGTCGAGGTATGAAGGAGCACGGCGTGCGATGCACGCGCAGGCGCCGAGGCCATGAGGTGATTCGATATATCCAGGCGGTAGAGGAAGTCCGGCTCCATCAGTACGCTGGTGATCACATCGCGCATGGCGTCTTCGTTGGATGCCTGATTCCGGGTACGGACCTGATGATAGTAGTTGAGCAGATCTGCCTGTTCGGCATGCGTGAGGGGCCGACGGTAGGCACGCGCGGCAAATTGCAGCAGAGCTTCCAATTGCCTCGGCTCTGCCTCTGCCCGCTCCTTTTCCAGGCTGCGCAGGGTGGCATTCACACCGTCGAAGTGAGCACGGATCGCTTCCGCCGCTACCGGGTCATTGGTTGGATCTGCTCCGGCTTTGGCCAGGTAGGCGTCGCGTAGTTTGAAGATGACTTCGGTATCCGTCTCCGCGTGACCGGTCGGACGATCGGAACCGGATTCGTCGCCTCTGCCAAAAACTTCCCCGCTTTGGTTGTAGTAGTACTGGGTCCAGGTGCGGGCCGAGATATCGGCGATATAGTCGAACTCGTTCCACAAACGATCCAGCTCCTTCTTCCCGTTGTCATCCAGGATGAGCTGCTGCAGGGGAAGATCGTCGCGGTAATAGCCCATGGTGTTGTGATAACCGGCGCTCAGCAGGCGGCCTTTGTCCTCCGAGTCGTCGGGGAAATAACGGCCACGTTCGGTCACATAAAACGTGTCGGGAAACACCCAGGCGAAGCGCGCAAATGCCGCCTCATAGCGGGCTCGCTGGGCGGCAGGAACGATCAGGTCGGTATCGTTGGCGCGAGCCTTTGCCGAGAGAGCGGCCCAACGCGGCGCGGCTTCCTCGTGAAGCTTAGGGTATCCGGGGATCTCTGGAACCACGGGCGGCGGATCGGTGTCATTGCGCAGGTCCTTGGGGTCGCTGTCACGCCGGTGCTCGGCAAACTGCTTCAGTTTCCAATTCAAAAGCGGCTCGGATTGCCCGGGCAAACCTGCCACCACCGGGGCAGCAAACTGCATCGCGGTGTGGGCGCGGATTTTCACCACGAAATCGCGCATCGCGACGCACTTTGCGCGCAACTCGCCGGTTTGCTCCGCCGCGGGAGGAGGCAGGGCCAGCCACATCTTCTGCAGCTTGAGAACCGGACCTACCGCATTCGGATCGTGCAGAATCTGCCACACCATGGGTAGGTATTTGGGGCTCACCTTCGCGTCCACAGCGGTCGTGGCCAAGGTGGAGTTTGGTTTCTTGAGGGCGATGCGGTATTTGTAGCGCCATGCGGCCTGAAAATAATCCGCATAGTCGGTGGGTTGCGCCAGGTAAAAGCTCACAATCCGCTGGATGGCGTACTTTTCCCGGTCGGTCTCGACCAACATGGGATAGGGCGCGAAGTCGATTCCATCCGGCTCGAGAACCGCATGATCGGCCACCTCGCGAGCCGCCTTCAGGTACTTATTCAGCAGCGCCGGCGACATGGTAAGGGATTCGCCGGAATTATCAAAGCCAGCCTGATTGGCAGGATCTACGGGAAACTCCTTGGCGACCTGCATATCCTGGCCGGTGAGATCGCGAATCGTATAGTCGTACTCGGCATTGCTGAGCCGGCGTGCCAGCACGACACCCGGGTCGCCGGCGGTCTTCTTTATTTCTGCCGCGCGCACAGCGGCTACCCAATCGATGACCTGCTGCGCCTCAGCCGCAGGCGGGGGCGGCATCGGCTTGGGAGGCATTTCCTGATTCTTGAGCCTTTCTGCCAGCAGGGCCCAACGGGCAAAGTCGTCGGTCACCATGTCCACGCTGGTATAGGACTTGAGGTCGAACTGCGCCGGGGCCGCTTTGCCGCTATGGCAGGCCACGCAATATTTGCCGACAAAGGGCTTGACAGTGTGCTCAAACTGCTGGTCGATAGAAGGAGCCGATGTGGCAGCAGCTGCCATGGGGGCCGCAGTGAGGGGGAGGGACAGGAGAAGGGTCCAACACTTTGTCACAATACACTCCGGGCCTCAAGACAGGCAGCGAAACATTGCGATCACTATGATACCTATTCGACGGGGGGAAAGGCTCATTTTGCCTCCAAGCGAGAGCACTCTAGAGAGAGCAGTCGCGTGTAAAGGAGATTTCCGTCGGTAATTACCCAGCCGTCCTTGCCCAGCGAAGCAGGCTGCTCTGGTTCGGCCAGTCGGTTTGAGAGAACGCAACCGTTCCAGCGCCGCCACAGGAACTGCTCAAGTGGAGGTTTCATTTGGCAGCACGGCGCGACCATTGATGTAAGGTCCAGAGCGGCCGGGCTTTGCCGGAAATTATGCCTTGCTATGTTGAGGCCCCGGCGCGATAACTGATAGGTAACGATACGTCTTTGGGCTGTATCTGGAGCGCCCCCATGACAAACTGGTCGCGCACCGATGGTTGCGAGGTGGGCGCTTTAGATACAGCGACATGAAGGAAGCCGCTGCGGCGGCGGACGCTCATGTGATTTGAATGAGCCGATGTCGCTGGCGGTTGAGGCGATGCAGCCGATCCTCTCCCTGTCCGTGACATGAGTGGCTGAGGATGGAGACGGTCCGAATATCTCATTTGTGGACACCAGTGAAGAAGGCCGTGGCTCTACGAGAATGGTTGGCTCGTACAGGCGGTCGCCTATCGGTCGTCCCCCGGACGCCAGAGTCGCTCCCTCGGCGACGGCGTCGCCCACCCATTTTTCGACCCGCATAACCTCCCGCGGGACAATGAGGGGGCCGACCTCTGTCTGCATGGTGCGTATTGTCATGTATGGCGAAAGGACGTTCAGCGACGACTCTATTAGACCGTGTCGCAGGTGCGGACGGCAGTGGAATAGTGAGCGTCGCGCAGGCAGGGAGGTTGGAGTGACCATTTTCGTGGAGGCAGGTAGCCCAGCGCCGAGCGCAAGCGTTTTTGGTTGTAGATCTTTGTCCAGGAACACGCCGATCTGGGCGCGGGCCTCGGCCAGATCCCGGTATTCGTTGCGATAGACTTCCTCGTACTTGAGCGTCTTCATGAACGACTCGCACTGGGCGTTGTCGTAGGGATTGCCGCGGCGGCTCATACTGATCTGGATGCCGTGGGCTTTGAGCAGATCGGTGTAGTCCCCCGAGGCGTACTGCACGCCGCGATCGGAGTGATGCACCAGGCCGGCAGCGGGCTTACGTGTTCTGAGCGCCATCTGCAAGGCTTCGATGGTAAGCGTCGCCTCCAGCGTGCGGTCCAGCGCCCAGCCGACGACTTTGCGCGAGAACGCATCCAATACCACTCAGACCCGCCTTCGGTGCCTTGGGTTTGCTCTTCTTAGTCCCCGACCTCTGCACCACAATGATGCATCGGTTCAAGTCCACATCGCCTACATTCAACCCACATATCTCTCCGCGCCGGATATCCACAGAAAAGAAAGCCAATTTTCTTAGAGCGTTATAGCTCAGACTGAGTCTCGCGGTAACCCTAATCTGGGAAGTACTTGTGCGCCTCAGCGCACGTAAGCAAAAGATGCTGCGCATAGGTAGAAAACGGTGAGACGCATGACGAAATTTATGACATTAGTGGCTTTACTCAGTTTGACGACGATTGGCTGGGCGGGAACATCACGCGAAGCAACCACCGACCGGATGGATCATGCGGGCAAGATCCTGCATGAGATCATGGGCGCACCGGACAACGGCATTCCAGAGGAAGTTCTGGAGCACGCCAAGTGCGTAGCTGTCGTGCCCAATTTGCTTAAGGGTGGATTCGTGTTTGGTGCGGAAAATGGCCGGGGAGTGGCCACCTGCCGGACAGCCAAAGGATGGAGCGCGCCGGCCTTCTTTGCAATCACAGGCGGTAGCTGGGGACTGCAGATCGGCATGGAAGGCATTGACCTCGTCATGATTATCCAGAATGAAAAAGGAATGCAGCGCTTGATCGGGAGCGGTTTCCAGATTGGTGCGGATGCCTCTGCGGCCGCCGGCCCGGTCGGGCGCCATGCTTCTGCCAATACGAACTGGAAGCTGGATGCCGAAGTTCTGACGTACTCGCGTGCCAAGGGAGCGTTTGCGGGACTCACCCTGAACGGTGCTTCGATTCGCCGTGATGATGATTCCACAGAAGCCATCTACGGCCCTAACGTCACCACGCGGCGTATTCTGCGCGGCGGGGTTGCCGCTCCAGCCTCGGCTCATTCGTTCCTGAATGCAGTCAGGAAGGCAAAGGCACAGGCGGTTGCCGGGAACTAGGCGTCGTGTTATAGGCGCACCTTGGCACCCGGGGATGTCCCGCCTCCGGGCCACAGCGTGGAGAAAGAGAAAGAAATGCTTTGGGCAATTCTCGCGGTTCTCGTGATCCTCTGGCTTCTGGGCTTCAGTTTTCATATTGTCGGCGGCCTCGTTCATATTCTGCTGGTCGTGGCCGCGATCGTTCTGACCATCAACCGGTGGAAAGTGCGAGATAGCGGTCTCTGATCCCGAGGAAGAATGGGGGGGGTCCACCAGGCTTGTTCTTTGCCTGGAAACTGGCTCATTTTATGCGGTGGCCTAGTGTTACATAGTGCAGACTGATCAGGGATGAGTGAACTGGCTCGTGAGGAATCTCTCGGCAAGATCTGAGGAACGGGGTGACGAACAGCGGGTTTGGCCAGTGCAACATCCGACCTTTAACACTCATCGAAAGACAAATCACGCGATCGCGTCCAACTGACGCACTTCGCCGCTTTTGGCTGTTACAATCCCGCAAGCGCGGAACATTCAGGTCCTCACGCAGCGCGCGCACCGTCGCGATTCCTCTGCATCAGTCCTCCTATAAGGGAGGACTGGTCCCTGGTCCTTATCTCAGACCCGCGTGTGGCCATCGGTGGGTGAAACGAACATCCACAGCCCTGCGCACACCAGGGCCATGAGGCAGCCCGATCCCAACGCCGCGCCCCAGCCAAAACTGCGCGCCAGTACCGGAACCAGTGACGTGGAAGCGATGCCGCCCACAATACCCGCCGTATTCATCATGCCGGAAAGGATTCCCACCGGACCATCGGCGAGAAAGACGGCGGACGACCAGAATGACGACTCCGCGCTCATCAGGCAGGCGATGCTCAGCGACAGCGCGCCTACGGCAATCAAACGCGACGGCGCATAGGCCGCCAGGAAGAGCATCGCGCCGCTCAGTCCGTAGCCGATCATGATCACGACGCGCGCGCCGCTCAAGCGTCCGCTGCGGCGTGCGATCCGGTCGCACGCCCATCCGCCCAGCGGAGTCAGCGCCAACGCAGTAAGCCACGGAATGGCGGCGATCAGCCCGCCGCGAAGCATGCTGAAACCGCGCTTCTCCACCAGGTAGATGTACATCCAGAAGACAAAGATGAACAGCACATAGCCTTCGCTCACGTAACTTCCAATCAGAAGCAGCACGTTTCGCTCACGCAGAAAGTGGGATAGCGCCTTGGCCTGAATCGCGGCCACCGTGGCAAGGTCGCTCCTGATTGGCGCGGACGACGCAAGCACCGATGTTGTGGGATGGTCGCGCGCCAGCCAGAGCCACATCGCGCCGATGACCAGCGCCGGCGCAGCAGTCACAAAGAACGATGCTTCCCACCCGAAGCGCGTCATGACGCGCGATACCAGCGGCGCGGTTGCTGCGGAGGCAATCGACGTACCCATGAACATGATGGAGTTGCCGAAGGCGCGCAGGTGGGGCGGCATCCAGTTGCGGACGACGCGATTGCCCACAGGAAATGTGGTCGCCTGGCTTGCCCCGAGCACAAAGCGGATGATCCACAGCGCTACAAATGCAGTCGTCGTCTGCGCGGCGAAAAGAAATCCCAGCGCGCCCGTGAGCAGCGTGCAGGCAGCCCACAGCAGCGCGGAAACGCCAAGCGTCACGCGCGGGCCGAAGCGATCGCCAAGCGCGCCCCCGGGTATCTGGAAGATCGCGTAACCCACCAGGAAACTCGTGAATACCTGTCCCATCTTGACCGGCGACAGACCCAGTGTGGGCATCATCAGCTCGGCTGCCACGGAGATATTCGCGCGCGTCATGTAGCTGACCAGCGCGAAACCGGCCAGGCCTGCCATGACCAACCATCGCGTTCCACGAGCCGTCCCGCTCGGCGTCAACCAACCTCCGTGATCCATGATCGCAGCGTATTTGACGTTTTAAAGTGGCTCCCTTATTCGATCATTGAGGCAGGGCTCCGCGATCGGGGTGAACGGTGATAGTGATCGGAGCGATGCTTGCGCCCGCTGCTTCCGCGTTGATCGTTAGATCGTGGGGCTCGTTGCCGGGGCCCGCGGGCGTCTTGGCCTTCACATAGATCTCAACGGTTTGGCGCGCCGGAACAAGATAGATGCCGCCGCCGGTCGCTTCGTTAAAACCTGAAGCGCCATTGGCGGCCAGCGTAACCGTGGCATCGGCATTCGTGTCGTTATGAAGCAACACCGGAATCTGGACGCGTTCTCCCGGGAAGACGTTCACTCCGTTATCGGGCAGCAGGCCATTGAGCTGTGCAAGACCGTGCGCCTGCCAGAACCGATGATAGAAGGCCCATGGTCCCCCCAGTTCCATCGAAATTCCCGGTCCGATCCGCCGGCTTGTATCCCGGCGCCGGCGAGAAGGGAATTGGCTTGTCGGTGATTCCTTCGAAGATATCGCCCGTCGCCGAGCCATGCACCAGCGATTTGCCGGCCATCAACAACACTGGTTGGCGAAAGTACTTGTAGTCATCCTTCTTGATCGCGGCCACCGCCATCTGTCCCGTGTCACCCTGGGTCAAGTGATAAGTCATCTCCTCGGCCGCGATCTTGTAATACGGCACATGCTTCGACGGCGACTCGTCCTCCGTCGAGTAGCGCGGCCCTTTCCCGGCCAGGAATCCAGGATTGGTCGCATCGGTAAAGTAATAGAGCTTCTTCGCCTGCCATGGCTGCAAACCTTCCGTGAGGTTGCCGATGTTGTCGCGGTCGCGCGGAGCGGCAAGCTGTTCGGGAAAGGCGGTGGGATCGCCTGCCATGTCGAAGGCTTCCGTGGCGATCACGCCCGACGCCTGGTGGTCGCCGTGATTCTCGCCAGCCACGTAATCCGGCAGCCACGTGAGAATGACTTCGGGCTGCGTGAGGCGAAACAGTCGCACCGCCTGCGCCAGCGCGCTGCCGTGGTTCCAGGTTTCGAGCGAGCGCAGCACGTCCTGGCCGGGCGTATCCGGCCCACCCAGGAACCAGATGTTGCTGACCCCCAGCACGCCAAGTGCGCGGCGGGCTTCGATCTCCCGTTTCGCGCCCAGTGCGGCCGCCTGCTCCTGCCCGGTGGCGTCGCCGCCCCCGTCGCCGCGGGTTCCAAAGATAACGGCCACACGCTTGTGTTCTTCGAAGATGGCGCGGGCCAGGTAGCCCGTCACTTCGGTTTCATCGTCAGGATGAGCGACCACGACCAGGATGTCGGCCTTGAATCGCTCGTCGGGAGGAACAGGCTTGAGCTGCGCGAACGCGGACAAACTCACCGCAAGGACTGCAAAAGCAACAACCGATTTGATCCTCATCGCCTCGAGATACCGTTTCTTTCAGAATTTGAAGTGAAGTGCAAACTGCATTTGCCGCATTGCGGACTTGGACGTTTGTGATCTGCCCGGCCCCCAGACTATCGATTGTAGAGTTTGGTATCCCGAGATTCACGTGGTTGAAGACGTTGAAAGCTTCGGCGCGGAACTCGAGCGACTTGCCTTCCAGCGGCAGCAGGTTCTTCGAAATTGACAGGTTGGAGACAACCAGCTTGGGACCACGCAGCGAATCGCGGTGCGCGGTGCCGTTCCTGTAAGGCTGCTGGGGCTCGCTGAACGCGGCCGGATCGAACCATTGGTTGCGATTGGGACTGGAGACGGTCGGGTCGCCGACGACGTCCGCAATCACGTAGTTGAAATCCGCATTCAGCAGGGGAGCGTTGCTGACCGTCGGAGTGAACGGCAGGCCGCTGCCGAAGTTATGCGTACCGCTCAGGCGCCATCCACCGGCCACTGCGTCCGCGATCCTGTTGCCTCCCAGCTTCCATCTCCGATCGCGCCCGAAGGGCAAGTCCAGGTTATGGTCCAGCGTCACTTCGTTGGTGCGATCCCACGAAGCCGGGCCATGGCTCCCGCGGACGTCGTAGTTATTCGCGAATCCCCCGCCCCCCTCGGAGTTATCCATCGCCTTCGACCAGGTATAGGTCAGCAGGAAATCCAGTCCGTGGGAAACTCGCTTCTGCAGCTTGCTCTGCAGCGCGTTGTATTGCGAAGTGTCGCAGTTGCAGGTCTGGTAAATGCCCTGTTCCAGCCCGAAATTTGGAAAGAAGGGACGTCGCGGATCGATAGTCGCCGGGGCCGGGAACGGCCTGGTTCTCATTGAGCGAAAGAAACAGGTGGCGTCCGACGTTGCCGACATACGCGAGCTCGAACGCCAGCGAGTTTGTGAATTCGGTTTCGACCGCGAGATTCCAGAAATAGGCTTCCGGGATGCGGTAGGAGTCGGCGGGATAGGTGTAGTAATACACGCTGATCCCATCCGGCAGCGGATAGCGTCCGGTAGTTCCGACCGGAGGATTGGGAACCGCCGGCGGGCCGTGCGAGCAGGTTGAAGTCCGGCGTATACGGGATTGGTCTGGTTCACGCTCTGCGGATTCGTAACCGGCGGATTGTAGTCGGCGCCCTGGCCAAAGACCGCGCCCAGTCCGCTGGGATTGAAGCTGCGCCCGACGCCGGCCCGCAGAACGGAGCTCCTGTAGAACTGGTAGGACACGCCCACGCGCGGCGCGAACCCGAGGTTGTACGCCTTCACTCCCATGTTCGAAGGCACGGATCCGATGCCCGCCGCCAGCACCTCTCCGGTCGTAGGATCGAAGCTGCCCGCGCCGCCCGGGCTGGCCGCTGTCTGCGGCAGGTAATCCTCCCAGCGCAGGCCGTAGTTGAGCGTCAGCTTCGGCGTGACGCGCCACGAATCCTGTCCGAAGAAGAACAGCCGCGTTCTGCCGCAGCCCGGGATGGAAACCGGCACCCGTAAAATAGCGCGCGAACGACGACGGGTCGGCGATGAGGAAGGATGCCAGCGCGGAGCCGGTGCTGGCCTTGCCCGCAGCCAGGGTGTCAGCCTCGGCGCTGCCCGTTGTGGAGTCGTTAAACGAGATCTCGCCCGAGCGGTGCGAATCGCTGGGAATGCGCTGCTGCTGCGCGCGCCGCAGGTCGGCGCCCCACTTCAAATTGTGGTTCCCGATCTGCTTGGTCCAGTTGTTCACAATCTGGAAATGGTTCTCGGTTTCCTTCAGCGGGCAGTTGCATTGGTTCACACCCAGCGCATACCCGAAATTGAATCCGCCATTGCCGTTGATGTAGAAGGCCGGCATGCCGCTGGTCTCAGGCGTGCCCGTGTTCAGCCCTGGCAGGCCCGCATCGGTGGCCGGCGTGGTGCCCACTCCATTGGGCTGAACGCGGATCCGATAGCGATAGAATCCCAGCCGCACATCGGTCTGCAGCGTCGCGCTCAACGGCATGGTCCATGCCGGCCGCGACACTCTGGTTGCGGTCGACCGAATCGCCGGAGAATCCAAACGCCGAGGGTCCGCCGGCAAGATTGCCGAACGCCGCCGGCGAATAGTTATTGAAATCGGCGAGCGTGTAGCGCGTGAACAGGTGGTAAGACGAGAAGACGTTGAGATCGACGCGCCCGTCGTATTGGTCGCTGTCGAAGTGCTGGCTTCCCGACGAAACATAGTTATTGAAGACGTCGGTGCCGTGATTCGGGATCAGGAAGATCTTTCAGCAGGTTCGCGATCGGCCCGGCCACGGGAACGATATTCGGTTGGCCTCCCTGCGTATACGCCTGGCGCCCGGCGCCGTCAGCGGTTGCCCGGTAGCGGGATTGAACACCATCCCCGCCCGCGCGGCCGTTGTCGATCCCTCCGTGGTCGGCACCAGGAACGGACTTGCGCATGGCGAGCTGGAAACAGACCCGTCGGCGCAGATGTAGTCTCCCCAGCAGTCCAGTCAGATCGCCGCCGCGTTCGGCCGCCGTCGGCACCGTGGTGATGAGCGATCCGCCGGTCCGCCGCCGCGTTCCCTGGTAATCAAAGAACGCGAACATCCTGTTCCGCCGAATGGGCGCGCCCACCGAGCCGCCGAACTGGTTCCAGCGGATGGGAGGATTCTGCAGTGTGAAGGGATCGGCGGCATTGGTCACGTTGTTGCGCAGAAACTCGAACAACGTTCCGTGAAATTGATTCGTGCCCGAAGAGGTCGTTGCCTGGATCAGTGCGCCCGAGGCCGACCCGAACTCGGCATCGTAGTTGCTCGTTGTCACCTTGAAATCCTGCAGCGAATCGATATTCGGATTGATGACCGCGATGCCGAGAATGGCGCTCTGATTCTCTGTGCCGTCCAGCAGAAACCCGTTGGACGTGAAGAACTGGCCGTTCACGTTGGCCTGGATACCTTGCTGGGGATTCTCGCTGGCCGCGTGTTGCCACGAATTAAGCTGCGCGCCCGGAATCACCAGCAAGCAGGTTGGTCACATTCCGTCCAGCACCGGAAGGTTCTCCACCTCGGTGCTGGTCAGCGTTGTCGATACCTCCGCGCGGTCCGTCATCAGCAGCGGAATCTCGTCCGTCACCGTCACCGTGCTCTGCGTTCCCGCCGGCTTCAGGGTGGCTTCCACGCGCGTCGTGGCGTCCACCTGCACCGTCACGTCGGCCACGAAAGCGGAAAAACCTTCGTGTTCGACTTTTACCTCGTAATGGCCGGCAAGCAGGTGGATCTGTGAGTAGTTTCCTTCGTTGTTGGTCGTGGTACGGAACTCCGTGCCACGGTCCATATCCCGGATCGACACCGATGCGGCTGGGACCGCAGCTCCTGAGCTGTCCGTCGCCGTTCCATCAATGTTGCCTGATACGGCCTGGGCATTACCCTTGACGGCCGACATCCCGATACCTAGAAGAAAAATCAATCCGAATCTCGTCAGCAATGAAAAACGCATGGTGTGAGACCTCGCGCGGCGTAGAGCTACCGGCTGTGTGGGAACCTTGACAAAACGTGGGGGCGAGAAAGATCGTGCTGAGAGCAACAATCAACAACAGGGCTGCAGGGGCTGCAGCCAACAAGCTTGCCGGAGATACGCAATGCCGGCCGCAAGAGTATAGACCCTGCTCGGATAGCCCGCTGCATCAACCATGATGTGCTTGATGGTATGACGGAGTTCCCGCAGTGTCAATCCACACTGGTCGATGCGATTCGAGGATATCCGGGTGGCCTTGCATTCGCCTCGCAAAATCAGTTCGCCAAGGTTTTCAGAAGTCAAACCGGATGCCGTTTTTTTTGAGGTCGATTTCAGGCCGGTTCAAATGAAGGCAGGCCTTAGCAATCAGATGAAAGCGGCTCGCGAGCAGCGGCATCAGGTGGCGAAGGAGCGGTCATGACTATATGCCCACGGGCGCCGCTCGACCTGTTGTGGAGAAATACCAGGAAGAGGAAAAAAAGCCGCGATTCCGTTTTCCGGTTCTCAGCGCTCAAGCTCCTTGAAAACGCCACAGGATGCCGGAGCCTGCACGGGTCTCAGCCCGACGGCAGGAAGCAGGATTCCAGTCGCCATGCCGGCTTTACGGGACCTATCAGATTCTGGGCAAATCGGCGATTCAGTACGCGGCCTGATTCTGCACGGATCCTTAGTTCAGCAATAAACCCTTATTCGGGCGATCCAGCGAGAACGTCGGTATCTCAATATCAAACCGCTCGCCGCTCTCACTCTCCATCTGGTAAGCCCCGCCCATCATCCCCGACGGCGTGTTGAGGGGCGCGCCACTCGTATATTCATAGCTCTCCCCGGGCTCGAGCACCGGTTGTTCCCCAACAACACCCGGTCCCTTGACTTCGTTCAATTCGCCACGCGCATTCGAGATCATCCAGTGCCTGCTCAGCAACTGCACCGTTTCCCGCCCCTGATTCTCGATGATCACTCGGTATGTCCAGAAATACTCCGATCGGTCCGGCGATGAATTCGCCTCAAGGTAAGTCGGCTCTACGCTTACTGCTATTCCTCGTGTTTTTGCCGTGTACGGTGCCCGATCTGCCATAAAGATAGCTTAGAGCAAAACACGACGGGGTGACTCGGCTATTTGGCAGGAGCGACGGCCCACTTTCAACTTTGATCCCAAGGGAACCATGCACGGGCTTTCCTATTCAGTCCGCAACGCCTCGGTGGGATCGATGGAGGCAGCGCGGCGCGCTGGCACAAGCGCCGCCATAAGGCCGCACACAACTAGCAGCAATGAAACCATCACGACAGTGAATGGATCATACGGGCCCACGCCAAACAAGAATGACTTGAGCAATCGCGTTGCCGCCAAGGCGCAAACGAGTCCTAAAACCAGCCCCGAACCTACCAGGATCGCGGCATTCTTCAGAATGAGCAGCAACACATCGCGCCGCCTCGCGCCCAGCGCCATCCGAATTCCCACTTCCCGCGTGCGCCGATTTACTGAGAACGTCATCAGCCCCGACAATCCCACGAGCGCCATGATCAATGCAATCCCGGCAAAGACGGTCAGCAGCGAAGTCTGGAACCGCCGGCGTGCGGTGGCGACCGAGACAAGATCTCCCATCGTTTGAATATCTGTCGCCACAATACTCTGATCGATGGCCTTCAGTGTTTCCCGAATCTCGTTCTCAACTGTCGCCGCCGGAAGCGTAGACCGCACTGCGACAGACTCATCGCCGAAATCATAACTCGTCCCGTACATCTGCGGTTGCGGCTCCTCCTCAAGACTCATGTGCCGAACGTCAGCAACTACACCGACGACTGTCGACCAGTGTGCATGCTTCTCATCCGTACTGATTCGTCCCCCGATCGGGTTGCGATTGGGGAAATACGTCGCCGCAAATTTCTGATTGATGATGGTCGGACCGTAAGGGGTCGCATCTGCCTCGGTAAAGTAGCGTCCGGCAATCAGCGGAATCTCCATGGCTTCGAAGTAATGTGGCGTGACACCGCGTCCTTCTGTTTGTTGTGAGTCCTTGTTCGGAAATCCTTCGATCCACAGAATACCCAGGCTCTCTGAATTGGACAGCGGAAGATTGCTGACGCCTCCAGCGGCCTGCACACCGGGCAACGCCTCGAGCTTCCTAATCAGTTCTTTGTAAAACTGACCTTGTTTCTCCGGTGCGATGGGGCTCTTGTCCAGGGTCACATGGAACGTCACCGCAGACCGCGTAAACCCTCTATCCACTGACTCAACATTGATATAGCTGCGGATCAGCAACCCCGCTCCGGCCAGCAGCACAACGACCATTGCCGTCTGCGCAACAATCAGCGCACTCTGCAAGCGCCCGTGCCCAGCGGAGCTTCCGCGCATGGCGTGCGATTTGAGAAACTCCGTCAGTTCCAGCCGTGAAGTGCCGATCGCAGGCATCAATCCCGCCAGCAAACTCGTCAAAAGCGATCCCCCGATGGCAACTAGAATGACCCGTGCATCAAGAGACGCTTCGTTCAGCCTCGGAATATTTCCTGGATCAAGCTTCGGCAGCATTCGGAGAAAGAGAATCGCCAGCACAATGCCCATCGCGCATCCGCCTACGCCAAACAGCATCGATTCGGTCAACAACTGGCGGACTATGCGGCCGCGGCCCGCGCCCAGGGCGGCGCGTACACCCAGTTCGCGGGCCCTTTCAGCAGTACGCGCCAGCAGAAGGTTGGCCACATTCCCGCAGGCAATCAGCAACACCAGGCCAACCGCAGCCAGCAGCAACCGCATCAGCGGACGCACGGGCCCAATTGAGATCCCTGTAAAACTCTCGATCAGTGAGCCCCATTCGCGTGGGAGACCGGCATCTCCCGGATCGGCCGCGTATTGCTTATCAAGCCGCGCCATGATGCTGGTCATCTCCGCCTGCGCCTGATGAATGGACACACCTGAACGGAGCCGTGCGAAAGAAACATTGTTCCCAATGGCTCGGGAAGTTCTGGCTTGTGAGCTAAGCGCAAGAGGCACCCAAATCTGCGTGGATTCGGTATGGGAATCTCCATACGGAAGATCGGACTTGAAGGGATACTCAAAATCCGGCGGCATCACTCCGACGATCTGATAATTCGTACCGTCCAGTTGAATGGAACGGTTCAGCACGTCCGGTCTCGCTCCAAACATTGATACCCAAAGCGAATGGCTGATTACGGCGACCTTCGCATGTGCGGGCAGATTGTCTTCCCTGGTAAAAATACGGCCAAGTTCGGGCATCGATTGCAGGGTCGCAAAAAAGTTGTCGTCAACCCGCGCCCCGCCCATACGCTGCGTTATCCCCTGTTGCGCCACGCTGAATTGAGCTTGTTCGAAGTTGCTCATATTCGAGTACGAGTTGGCCTCGCGCTTGAGGTCGTAGAAATCGCCGTAGCTGGGGCAGATGACCTCCGCAGGAATATTCAGCCTCGGATTGGGTGAAAACAAATAAACCAGGCGCTCAGGATCTCCATATGGCAGCGATCGAATCAGCACCGCGTTCACCAGGCTGAAGATGGCCGTGCATGCACCGATTCCGAGCGCGAGCGTAAGCACGGCGGTTATCGAGAAGCCGGGGTTTTTGCTCAATGTGCGCAGGCCGTGGCGCAGATCCTGCATGGCTTGTTCGACCCACAACAGAGAGCGCTCGTCGCGATGTGCCTGTTTTACCTGCTCCACCCCGCCGTAAGCGCGTCGCGCGGCCAGTCGCGCTTCTTCAGGTGACATTCCGCGACGTTCGAGGTCGTCGGCGAGGAGAGTGAGGTGGGAAGCCACTTCGCGCGCAAGGTCCTCCTCCGCGCGCTTGTTAGCGAGGGCGGTGCGGAGCTGAGCGATGACTCTTCTCCAATCCACCATGGTTACCGTCCCTCTGCAAGGAGCTTTTCAACCAGGCCAGCCATCTGGCGCCAGCGTTCTATCTCCTCATTGAGCGCCTTCAACCCCGCCTTGGTAATGGTGTAATATTTCGCTTCGCGACCATTTTCTGTCCTGCCCCAGGAACCGCGGGTCCATCCGCGCTGCTCAATCCTGACGAGAGCGGGATAGATGGTGCCCTGGTTGAGATTCAAGGCATCCTCCGAAACCTGCTGGAGCCTGCTGGCGATCCCATAGGCATGCTGCGGGCCCATGGTGGCAAGAGTTCGGAGGATCATGAGGTCGAGAGTTCCTTGCAGGATCTGGATGGGCATCGTCTTCACTTGACATTCAAGTCAACAAGTTTATCACTTGGATGTCAAGTGAAAGTGCCAGACGTGTATGTCCGGTTCTGCAAGAGATTCAGAAGCCTGTTCTTCGTGGCTGGCCAGTCGTACGTAGCGATTCATTCGTGTGCTGGTCTTCCGGATGTCGATGGACCGGGTTGCGCCGCTTATGGATTTGCTTGTGATAAAAGCAAGTAGGTCGTCGACGTGCCGACACAACATCTCTATGATCAGAACTTTCAATGGCCCTGCAAAAGGTGACTCTGCACGGCTCTTCTGTTCGCCTTGTCCCCGTCGACTATTCTCATCTCAATCAACCTTTTCTTTGGTCGGCAGAAGAGGAAATCTGGAGTTTCATGACCTTTCCGCACCTTGATCCCGCAAGTCGGTTGCGCTGAAACTTATCGCCGCGGCGACTCCATTTCCGATTGACCAGAGCCTGTGTGTTTTGGACGCGGTTTTTCGGGCTAAGGACGCCCGAGCCAACATCGTTACGAAGATTGGCCGCGATTCTGGTCGCGAGTGAATGCTCCTCTGAGATACGATTAAGGCTTCCCCGGCGACCGTAATGATCAAGATAACATCGGGGTCGGGCTCTCCGTGATGCAGTGGGGGGCAATTGCTCACAAATGCGGGCTTTGGGCCCACTGACAGAGCCATCCTTGATCACAAGCCCGCGCGATATACAAGAATTCCCGCCAAATTGGCACCCCAATGGCAGAGAGTTGTTTGGCGCGAAGAAGGAATACCTGAGGAATGACGCTGCGAAAGGTTTCGTTCGGCAATTGCGTGCAGCATCTCCCGGCTTCAACAGAGATGTCCTCCATCATTACCAGTTCTGCTTCTTGTTCCCGAAGAAGTAGGACATGCCGCCGGAATCAGCAGACTCAAGGAGGCATTGATGAAAGCATTGATCTTTCGCGAGACCGGTGAACCGAAGAGCGTATTGAAACTGGAAGAGATCTCTCTTCCACCTCTGGCTACTGGCGAAGCACTCGTGCGAGTGCTACTAAGCCCGATCAACGCATCAGACCTGCACATGGTGCGCGGGCGCTATGGCTATCAGCCGGAATTGCCTGCCAGCCCGGGCATTGAAGGCGTCGGGATTGTGGAAGCCGTAGGTCCCGGCGTGCAACATCCGATGGTCGGAACTCGCGTAGTTTTCGTTGACACGTGGAACACCTGGCGCGAACAGATCGTATGCCCGGCGGACAAACTTGTGCCCGTTCCAGACGGCCTGGAAGATCCGGTTGCCGCCGCCGCCTACATCAACCCTTTGACGGCATGGGCATTGACGAGATCAAGTCACAATCTCAGGGAGGGCGACTGGCTCCTGCAAACGGCGGCTGCATCCAGCGTAGGGAAGTTCGTGCTTCAATTGGCGCACCAGTATCGATTCAAGACAATCAACGTTATCCGACGCCGCGAGCAGGAAACAATCATACGGAACCTCGGAGGCAATGAGGTTATCTGCACAGCCGACGAGGATCTCAGGGCACGCCTGCACGAATTGACCGCGGGCAAGGGTATTGAACGAGCGATTGACTGCGTTGCGGGGGACGTTGGCGCTGAGATTGCCCGCAACCTCGCTCCCGGGGGAACCATGTTGGTGTATGGAGCCCTTTCCAGCCATCGGCAAACGGACCCCGCGAAATTCATGATGCCGCTCTTTGCTCCGCGTTTGATCTATTCAACAGCGACGGTTCGCGGCTGGTGGCTTCCGCGTTGGGTGCCTTCCCAACCGCTCGCCGAAGTGCGGGCAGCGACAAGCAATCTTCTCACCATGTTGTCGAACGGATCACTCGAGCCGCCGGCGATTATGCGGTATTCGCTGAAGGACTTCCAGGAGGCAGTGCGCCTTGCCGATGGTGAGGCGGGACAGGAAAAAATCCTGCTGGACTTTTCCTAAATGGTTAGGAAGAAGAACAGATTTACCGTTCGCGGAGGAAGCGCGTATTCATAGCAAAGTATCAGCCGGCCAAGCCTTTCGGCAGGAAAAAGTCGAAAGGATGGGGGCACAGAGCTTTGGTCGGCGGGAAAGCGGGGCTACAGCGTAACCAGTGTCCCGGAGAGCTCGGGCTGGCAGATGGCGGCGGGCTCGCCGTCCTGGCGGGGTGTCCAGTTTCTGGGTTGGTAGATGCAGCAGGGTTCCTGGGCCAGCGGATCGCCGGTGAGGGCGTAGGCTCGGGCGCGAGAACCGCCGCAGATCTCCTTGTATTCGCAGGCTCCGCACTTGCCTTCGAGCTTGCTGGTGTCGCGCAGAGACTTGAAGATGGGCGCGTTGCGGTAGATGTCTCCCAGGGGCGTCTCGCGAATGTTACCGGCGTGAATGGGCAGGAAGCCGCTGGGATAGACGTTGCCGACGTGGGAGATGAACATGAACCCTTTGCCGTCATTCACGCGACGAGTTGCCCAGGTGTGATTGCGGGTTTGCGCGTCGGATTGGGGCGCTCCGGGCTCGTACTCGGCCACGGCTGATGCGTGCGGACGGCCGGCGCCGCGCCCCATCTTGCCGGGCTGGGCTTGCTTCTCTTGCAAATTGTGCTGGAGAAGGTAACGGCGGTAGTGCATGGCCTCGGTCGTTTTGATCTGGAAGCTTACCCGGTTGGATAGTTCGTAGATCTTGCCGAAGACCTGTTCGAACTCCTCGCCGGAGAGGAGGTCGTTCAACTGGCCGCGTCCGACCGGCACCAGGAAGAACACGTTCCACATGACGATGGCGAGCTTTTCGAAGAGGGCGCAGAGGTTGTCGAGGTCGTGGGCGTTGTGGCGGCTGATGGTGGAGTGCACCTGGATAGGGATGCCGGCTTCGTCCGGCCCACTGGACGGCCTGGATGGTCCTTGCGTATGCGCCGGGCAAACCGCGGAAAACGTCATGAATCTCGGGTGCGGAGCCGTCCAGCGAAATTCCCAGGCGGACCACGCCCGCTTCCTTCATTTTGAAGATGGCTTCGCGGGTCAGCAACGGCGTAGCGCTGGGCGTAACCGCCACTTTGACATTCTTTTCGGCGGCATAGCGGATCAGCTCATAGACGTCGGGGCGTTTGAGGGGGTCGCCGCCGGTAAAGACAAAGATGGGCACCTGCATCCGGGCGATCTGGTCGATGAGTCCTTTGCCCTCGTCGGTGCTCAACTGTTCGGGGTGGGCGATCGGCTGGGCGGCGGCCCGGCAGTGTTTGCAGGCGAGATCACAGGACTGCGTGACCTCCCAGATTGCCAGAAAGGGAGTCTCGTCGAAATTCAATCCACCACGAGCGGGAATGTTGTGCATCGGCTGCATGTGGCCTCCATTCGATCGCGGTGAACCGGCCCGGAGAAGCGTCAGCGATGGGGGAAATCCCGCGATTCTGTCTTAGAAAATCAGGAAGGAAGGCCCGTGGCTGTGATTAGCATCACCTTTACCGAGAATTCACCCGGATTAATAAGCAAACCGTGCTATGTTCGTACCATCAAGCAACGCATTTTCGACCGCGTGCTTCTTATCGTCGGTTACACAACCACTCAAGAGTGATTCAGATCACCGCCTGTTGTGTCTCCCGTCACAGAAACTCCTTTCCCGCTCTGCCACGCTTCTAGTCCCGCACCGCCAGGAGGTTTCCTATGGCAACCGTCTTGAAGCCGGGTTGGAGCAAGCCCACAACCATCCTGTTTGCCTCCGAAATCCCCGCCAATGAGAAGGCATTCGCCTTCGCGCTGGCTCAGGCCTCCGAATTTGGCGCGGATCTCATCCTCTTCCATGCCTATGACACGCTGGTGGTGACGGCTTCGGAGACGTCCGGGATCCGTTACTACGACTACGCATCCGCGGCGCGTGCCGAGATGAAACATCTTGAACCCCTGGCCGATCGGGCGCGGGCCGCCGGTCTGCGCTGTGAGGTGGTGGTGCGTCAAGGCCTGGCCGCCGACCAGATTCTCGCTTACTCCCGGGAACGTGAAATCGACCGCATCGTGATGGGCACACATTCGCCGGGTCCCATCGGCAAACTGCTGGTCGGCTCGGTGGCCGAAGCGGTGCTGCGGACGGCGTGCGTGCCGGTTTGCATCGTCGGCCCCGACGTGGTGGACGGCAAATATCGCAACTTCGCGACCAAGACCATTCTTTGCGCGCTCAGCCTGCTGGATACCAGCCATGTAGTGGCGGCCTACGCCGCGGAGCTGGCGGCCCAGCATAGCGCCCGCCTGATCCTGCAGCACGTCATCAGGCCCCAGGAGACTCGCGAAGTCCTGGCGGGGCGGACGATTGAGGGAATTGAGCACGACCTGCTGTCCCTGGTTCCGGAGGAATTCCGGGGGAAGGTTCCTGTCCAGGCGGTGGTTGTGCCGGGCGATCCGACCGAAGAACTGCTTTTCCAGGCACGCGCCCAGCAGGCCGATCTGATCGTTCTCGGCGCCCAGGGGGCTTCGGCTTTTGCCGCAATTACCCGACACGGGGTGGTGTATAAGGTGCTGGCTCACTCCCACTGCCCGGTCATGACGCTGTCGCCTGAGGTGCTTGCGCAGTGCGGAGCGACGGGCGAACGGCCTACGGCAGTGGAGAACTTCCTCGCTGGCGTTTTTTAGGCAGGCTGGATTTGATTCAGAACGCGGGGCTTTGCGCCCTGCGTTTTTTGTTGGCCTAATCGGTCACGCAAGCACTTGACGACGGGCCGATGATTTTCCGGTAATTGCCTGCCGGAGATAATTGAGGGACGAGAGAGGTCCGTTGTCTGCGTCTAGCGCGGCAATCCTGGTGCGGGTTCAGCGTGAACAACCCGCCTGGCCTTGATCGTCATGTAGAGCTTCAGGGAGTCCCGCGAGTCGCCGACGTAGAGCATCTGGATGAAAGAATTTGGAGTGATGCTGGACCACACCTCTTTCTCGAACACGGGTTTTCCTGAAACTTCATGCACGTCTGTGGCAACGTAAGCATCGCCTTCCCAATTGCCCAACTGGGACGATACGCGGCAACCCTCATCGAGAGCGAAGCTGTCACACCAGACAAAATGGAACCCGGCAGCCTTGGCGTCCCACCAGATAATTCCAGTGCCCCATGTTTTTCCGCCTGCGCCATCCCCGTGGTACTCCTCGATGAGCGATGCACTGGACGGACCGGCCCGATAACTGTCCCTGGATCGGCCTGAACCTCCGCGGGCAAACTGTTGACTGGGCTCATAGATAATCTCGGTTGACCAGTCTCCGGCAAGGGAGTGTATGAGTTGCAGCATCTGAGGGGAGGAGCTTTTGGCCGCGGCTCTCACCTGGGGAGTTGTCGCTAAATTCCGCAGGGGCTTATCGTCTTTTTGCGCGCGGGCGGCGCGTGGGACGAGCAAGAGTGCCAGGCAAAAGACGGAGGGCGCGAGGATAAAATGTTTCATCGGAAATCCTGAATAAAGATAGCCAATTCGCTTACCGAAGCGCCAATCAAGGAGAAAACCGTGCGTTTTGGGATCACGCGGATAACAGGCAAGCCGGAACTTATGGTTTCGCTTTTGGACGGGGTACAGCCGGCTTTTCAGGCGAACTTGCGGCACAAGATTTCCTTCCGCAGAACTCTCCGGTGATTCCTTTGCCCTCGGTGAGGGTGTAAATCCGGTCCACGGCGGGGAGCTTGACCGTATCCCTCGGTGGCTAAAGCCGTCCCAGAGTTTGCTGCATCTACGGCACGGCTGAAGCCGTGCCCCTTCAAAGCAGGGAGATCTTTCGCAACCTGTATAGTCGCCGCGGCGACCTTCGCTGAGGATGACAGGGGACAAGACGGGCACGCCGCTTACTTTCCCGCCGGGGCCTTCGCGGGGGTGAAGCCGGGGCAATCTTTTCCGCCGCACATGGCCGCCGTGATTCCGACGCCTTCGGTGATGGTGTAGATCCGGTCCGCCGCAGGCAGCTTCACATTTTCGACTTTGCCGGAGGGCCAGTGAATCTCGGCGGTGCCGGCATCGGTGGCATCGCCCAGGCCGAAGTGGGGCCGCTTGTCGTTGGCGGAAATGTAGCTCCCGCTCGACAGTACGTCCTGGCGCATGCGGGTGCCGTTGGCCTTGAGGTAAACGGTGGCGCAGGTGGCGTCGCGCGGGCTCTTGTGGCCTCCGACCAGCTTCATCTCCACCCAGTGATGCTTGTCGGGATTCACGTTCCTCAGCAGCACCGGAGGCCCATCCACCGGGTTGATGACCACGTCGATCTTGCCATCGTTGAACAGGTCGCCGAAGGCCGCGCCGCGGGCAGCAACCACAACGGCCAGCCCCGTCCCCTTCACGGGCTTGATGTATTCGAATCCGCGCTCCTTGTTCTGGGCGGCGGTCTTCACGGTGCTGCCCGCGGCGATGGTCGAGAGGGGCACGTTGTGAAACAGCAGCGGTCGCTCGGCGAACGTGGTGCCCCAGTCGTGCTGATCCACCTGCGGATAGACGTGGCCGTTGGCTTCGAACAGGTCGAGCCAGCCGTCATTGTCGTAGTCGAGGAAGCCGTCGCCCCAGCCCACAAAGGGGATCGTGGTCTGGGCGATTCCGGCCTTGTAACTCAGATCGGTAAAGCTTACCTCGCCGTCGTTGTGGTAGAGCACCTTGTAGTCGTCGCCGAAGTCGGTGATGAAGAAATCGATGAGGCCGTTGTTCTCGTAGTCGCCGGCGGCGATGCCCATGGACGCGATCTCGCGGCCATCCTTGTTCAACGCAAAGCCCGACACGTAGCTCTGGTCGTCGAAGGTGCCGTCGCCCTTGTTGATGTAGAGGTAATTGGGCTCGGAGTCGTTGCCGACCACCAGGTCGGGCTTGCCGTCGCCGTTGATGTCCACGAAGATGGCCGCGAACCCGTAGTACTTGTCCTTGTCTTCGACGCCGGCCTTCTGGGTGACATCGGTAAAGGTGCCGTTGCCGTTGTTGTGGAAGAGGTGGTCGGGCTCGCCCGGCAGCCCGCGCGGCCCGCAATTGACCGAAGCGCCGCGATACTGGCAATTGGCGTAACCTACGGCCTTGGTTCCGGCGATGGGCAGGTTGTTGCGGTCGAAGTGCACGTATCCGGTGACGTAGAGGTCGACCAGGCCGTCGCCGTCGTAGTCGCCCCAACTCGATCCCGGCGACCAGTTTCCCAGCGCCACGCCGGCTTCTTCCGCCTTGTCGGTAAAGGTGCCGTCGTGGTTGTTGTGGTAGAGGCGGTTCTTGCCGTAGTTGCCCACGTAGATGTCGGGCCAGCCATCGTTGTCGTAGTCGGCGACGGAGCAGCCGTATCCCCAGCGGTCGTTGGCCACGCCGGCCTTCTGGGACACGTCGGTGAAGGTTCCGTCGTGGTTGTTGCGAAACAGTGCGGCGTGGGGCGGTCTCTTCCTGGCCGTCGAGGGCCTTGAAGGTGGAGCCGTTGACGAGGTAGATGTCGAGCCAGCCGTCGTTGTCGAAGTCGACCAGGCAGACGCCGGAGCCGTTGGTCTCGACGATGAAGTCCTTCTGCGGGACGCCCATCTTGTGGATCCATCCCGACAGGCCGGCTTCCTTGGTGACGTCCTGGAAGACGATCGGGCCGCTGTCGACGAATCCGCCGGCGGTGATGGGCCGCTTCTGCTCGTCGTACTGAGCGGGGGCGCCGAGTCCGCCGGCGATTCCGCCCATCCCGCCCTGCTGAGGCTTGGCGGGCGGTGCGGCGGCGCCTGCTGGGCCCCGAAGATCGAATGGAAACAGAAGAGCCGCGATCAAGTCAATCGGGCTCCGGAAACCAATGCACGCACACCCAAAAGACGGCTATCCCCCACGGTTCGAAGTTTACCTTATCGCTGCCTCTTCCCCTGTCCGGCCGGTTGCGCGGCATCTAACCCAACAGGGGGAAGAGGGGCCCATGAGCAGAAGAATCACTGAGATCAAAGGCGATACGCCGCCCAACACAGACCGCTTCGGACAGTTTGCCGCCGACGCCTCCTATTGGGTGGGATCAAAATGGGCCTTCGTCAGCTCCGGCCTCCTGATCGCTACCTGGGCTGTTTCCGGACCGCTCTTTCACTATTCCGACACCTGGCAGCTGGTCATCAATACCGGGACCACGATCGTGACCTTCCTCATGGTCTTTCTGATCCAGAACACCCAGAACCGCGATGCCCGGGCGATCAACCTGAAGCTCGACGAACTCATCCACGCCATCGACAAGGCTCGCGACCACATGATCAACATCGAGAAGCTGAGCGATGTGGAACTGGACGTTCTGGAAGCACAGTTCGAACAAGTGCGGGCCGCGGAGGCCCGACGGCAGTCGCGAAGTCAAGCTGGTCCGCGCCGCCGACTGAGGGTACCTTGGATACCGCGGAGTCCACAGCCGCGAACATTTACCCTAGGACCAGATGCCTGCTTCCCCGATTGAGAAGCCGCCCCGGCGCGGCCTCGAGGCTTTCGCATCCCGTGATTTCCGGCGATACCAGCTAGCCCGCGTCGCGGTGATCCTGGGAGCAGAGGCACAATCGGTGGCGGTGGCGTGGCAGGTGTATTCGATGACCCACCGGCCGCTCGACCTGGGCTACACGGGCCTGGCGCTTTTCCTGCCCGGGCTGCTGTTCCTTCTTCCGGCGGGGCATGTGGCCGATCGCTTCGACCGCCGCCAGATCATCCTGCTCTGCTATGGCCTGCAGGTGTTCTGCACCATCACGCTGCTGGTCGTTACGCGCATCGGCTTGCACAGCGTTCTTCCCATCTACGGGGTGCTGTTCCTGGTCGGGATGGGACGGGCGTTTTCCGGGCCGGCAAGCTCGGCGCTGATTCCTCACCTGGTTCCGGAAAAGCATTTCGTCAACGCGGTTACGTGGGGCGGGGCCATTTTCCAGTTTGCCAACACGGTGGGACCGGCGCTGGGAGGCCTGCTGTTCACGCTGCCGCTGACGCGCTTTATTCCCGACACGCGGCTGGAGGGCGCCGGCATCGTGTACGTGTTCACGCTGGGCACGCTGGGCTGGTTCCTGGTGCTGGTGACCAGCCTGCACGCGCGGCCGGGGCGCATGGAGCACCGCGCGGCATCGCTCAAAGTTGTCCTGGCCGGCTTCCGCTACGTGTTTAACATGCCCATGCTGCTGGGCTCGTTTTCGCTGGACCTGTTCGTGGTGCTGCTGGGCGGAGCGGTGGCGCTGATGCCCATCTTTGCGCAGGAGATTCTCCATACCGGGCCGCGAGGGCTGGGCATGCTGCGGGCGGCGCCGGCGGTTGGCGCGCTGTGCACATCGCTGTTCATGGCGCGGTTTCCGCTGCGGCGCAAGGCGGGAGTTCGGCTGTTTGTCTGCGTGGCGCTCTTCGGGGCGGCGACGGTGGTGTTCGGGCTTTCGCGCAGCCTGTGGCTGTCGCTGGCGGCCCTGGCGATTACCGGCGCAGCCGACATGATCAGCGTGATCATCCGCGGATCGCTGCTGCAACTGGCCACTCCACCGGAGATGCGCGGACGGGTGAGCGCGGTGAATTCGCTTGTTTGTCGGCGCGTCCAACGAACTGGGCGAATTCGAAAGCGGGCTAACGGCGCAGTGGTTTGGCGCGGTGCGCGCCACGCTGTTTGGCGGCGTGGGCTCGCTGATAGTGGCAGGCCTGTGGGCGGTGCTGTTTCCCAGCCTGCGCGATACCGATGAGCTGACCTCGGCGGCGTTGCGCGGGCGGACGGACAATGGCCCGGAAACAGAGCCTGAAGCTGCGACCCTAAGCTGATACCTTGGAGCGCCTCAGGAGCAGGGCGAGAAAAGCTCCAGCGCACACGTCATAGGAGAGACAGAACGCCGGCCACCATCCAGGAACGCCGTCGTTCCTGATCATGCGGCTGTGAAAGAAATCGAATACGCCGTGACCGACCAGTCCGGCGACGATCATCCAGAGATTCAGCTTGAATCCGGCGACAATAAACACCAGATAAGCAACCATGGGTAACTCGACGAAATGAGCCCAGGTCTCTGACCGCATGATTTCGAATCTTCAGGTTTGCCGTGCGGCGCTTGCGACTGACCACCCGAGCAACGCCGACCTGTCGCGGGGGCCCCGGTACATCGCAAGGATGGGGCACGGAAGATGATGATGAAGAGTTCAGAGACGACTGCTCGGGGAAGCAAAGCGCGGCGGGTCAAAGGTGCCTCGCCACGCTTGATGAAAGGATGTGATCGAGATGGTCGGGGCGGAGGGATTCGAACCCCCGACCCTCTGCTCCCAAAGCAGATGCGCTACCAGACTGCGCTACGCCCCGACGGATGTTCCGATTGTATCGCGAAACCGTTTGAATTGAGAGACGGTCCCGCCTACAGGGCTTGGTGACGTCATGGCCGACTAACGATGAATCAGCCACGCGAATGAACCAGGCAAAAGCACGATGGGAATGACGAAAACCATGGCCATCCCGACGGCGCACACCGCGAGGAAGATCCAGTCCCGCCAGGTGTGGCGGCGCGGCTCCAGGATGTGCCGTTGCAAGAGGCGGTAGTTGCGGCGATTTGCCTTCCACGCGATGTCGAAGATGTCGCCGAGCAGCGGAATCGAGCCCACCAGCACGCCGGTGCCAATATTGACCGCCATGCGGGCCAGCATCGACGTAAGGAACGCCACGCATCCATGCGGCGATCGGAATGATGAGGGAAAGCAGCCCGGCCACAACGTCGCCCAGCCCGGGAACGAGGCCTACGATCGCGTCGAGGCCGAATCGCATGCCGGTGCCGGGAATGCGGAAGGCTTCGTCGAGGAGGATCTCCAGCGCATGCAGTGTCTGGTCGCGAAGGATCCAGGCGCCGCGATTCCAGCGGTCCATCCCGGGGCTGGTTCCAAAAGGCCGGCGGCCATCCCCCGGCTCGGTCTTTCTCGCCACCGAGTCCTTCATGGGCAACCTGCCCTTCTGGAAACTGCAGATTCGTTCGATGTTACAATCGGAAGGATAGATGGCGGCTATAGTTCAGCGGCAGAACGCCTGACTGTGGCTCAGGATGTCGTGGGTTCGATCCCCACTAGCCGCCCCAATTTAGAATCAATAACTTACATCAAATCTAATTCCAGCGGGTGCAATAGGGTGCTAAGATGTTTGCCATAGGTGGCAAATATTTATGGCATTGCGGCTGTATCGCCGGCACCGAAATGAGTGTGAAGCCGGGTTCGCCAAGGACTTCAAAAGTGGGGAGTTCGAGGAGAGCCGCCGCGGCTGGAAACACTGCTCTTGTCTCATCACCGCAGCCGGGACGATAGCCGGGAAATTCAACCGTCGATCGACGGGAGAATGGCGTTGGGAAGAAGCCAAAGCCGTCATCGCGAGGTGGGAAACCGCAGGCACCTGGAAGCTGGCTGAACCCTCCAAGCTGATTCCTCCGGAATCCACAACCGTGTCAACCCTCACCACCGTCCAGGACGCGATCGATGCGTTCCTCGCCAAATGCCACAACCGCAATATCGCACCCAATACGCTCTCGAAATACAAGACCTTCACGAATCAGCTCGCCGCCTATTGCCAGCATCGCGGCTACGTGCATATCGCCCAGCTCACGGTCAGCGATATGGACCGCTTCTACGCCTCGTGGAAGGACGGCATCCGCGCCAAGGCCAAAAAACTCGAGCGGCTCAAAGCATTCGTCAAGTTTTGCCGTCAAACGGGACTGGATCGGAAAAGACATAACCGAGGATCTTCAGGCGCCCGAGGGATCTTCTGTCACCGTGCCAAAGTCTCCATTCACGGACGAGGAACTGAAACGCATCTATGAAGCCTGCGACACTATCGGGCCGCCCACAAAGGAGGGCCCTGGCTACCGCACATGGAGTGGTAACGATGCCCGAGACTTCATTGACCTGAGTATTTACACCGGTCTTCGTATCTCCGATGTCGCTACCTTCGACATCACGAAACGCTTGAAGGGCAATGACGTGTTCCTGCGTATGCACAAGACTAAGCGACCGCTCTTCACATGGATACCGGACTGGCTGGTCGAGCGCCTGCATGCCCGTGTTCCGGCGAACGGTTCGCTCATCTTCGGCTGTGGCGTGACCCGAAATGCAAAGCAGCTCTGCGATATCTGGCGCAATAAGAGGTTACGCCGTGTCTTCGAACTCTCAGGCCCATGGATAGAAAAGCCCACACCTCATAAATTCAGGCACACGTTCGTACGCATTCTGCTCGAACGAGGAGTACCTGTCGCGGATGTTGCGGAATTGATCGGCGACACCGAGCAAGTTTTGCGAAGGAGCTATGCAGCCTGGATACCTGGGCGGCAGGATCGGCTATCTCGAATTCTGCAGGAGGCGTTTGCCGACCGTCCGAAGGGAAAGATTGTCGCTATCAGATAGCGCGATAAGCGCCCGCCGACCCATGGTTGTCCCTGCTTGCGCCAAGAACCCCCTTCGATAGACTCATACGCTCGTCTCCCGAAGATAAGCGGGTATGTATTCTTTCGGCTACTGAAGCGGGAATGCTATAGGTAGTGTGGCTCTTACGCCGTCCCATTCTGATCTTGACCACACCCGGCTCATCCAACAAGATCTTCCTTAACGTTTCTCGGCCGATGCCCCAAAGGACGCACAACTCCCCGATACGGTAATGACGCTCGAATGTTGTGCTCTGGGTGTTCATCTCCACTCCTCAATCGACTCACTTCCGATTCTGCTCATTAACTGAACGCCTGGTCGGCGCGGAACCGCACGATAGTCAGCCCCAGCGGATCGACCGCGAGTTCGTTGTTCCTGACGTTTTCGCGGAAAACGTACGTGACCGTCGCCGTCCAGCGCTCGCGTTTCACTTCGCTATGGTCGGCGGGATTGGTGAACACCTTTTCGAACTCAATCCGAGCCGAATATGGGGACTGCCGCAGGTCGTCGAGAACGACATTTTTGACCTCGACATCGACAAACGGAAGGCCGGAGTCCCGCACGTAGTTCTGGATGAAATTGTTCTTCCGCTCCTGGTCGATGACCGCACGCTGGACGTCGCCATTGAGAAAATACAGCGCGTTCATCTGGTCCCGCTCGATCGTGAAGCGGTTGCGGCTGAAGTAGAGTTCGGCCCAGCGCGACAGGTAGTACTTGTTCTCGGCTTCCTGCGGACGGTATTGGAAATTCCGGTAGTCGATGGCTTCGGCGCGTCCCACGTCATTGATGCGAACGATCATCGGGTGCATGGCTGCGAGTGCGTTTTGGCTCCTGTACACCAGGGCGGCAAGGGCCACGGAGATGGCGCACAGCGCGAGCACGGTGATCTTGAGATAAGTGTTCATCACGAGCGGCTCGCCGTATTGCTCGAGATATCTTTCGGCTGCTCGCGTCAGATCAGGTTGTCTCATTTGACCTCCAGAAGCGCTATACCACGCGTGCGACAGCGGCAGTCACCAGACCACTCAGGCCGCTGCTATGACCCCCAACGTGGCCCGAGAAAAGAGTCGCAGTCATGGTGGGAATCTTGAGCAAAACAAATCCCGCAACAAAACAGAGCATCAATAAACCTGGCATCACGGCAACGAGTCTCCGTGGATCATTCACAAACGTGGCTCCGCTTGTCAGGTATGTGATCATCAGGTGGCTCATGACGCTCATCGTCGCTGCAGCGACGACTTTGTAGAATTCGAATCCGACAAATGCTTTTACCCAACCCCAGAAGAGAAAATCAGTTTTTTCGAACACCATCCAGGGGATAAACACTGGCCCGAGTAAGCCGACAACGGTTGCGCCGATCGCCCCGTAAGCGATGATCACGCCTATCAGTCCCGCAAGAATCGTGAGTACAACTTGGACTGTATAGGTGCAGATCAGTTGATAAGGCTCGGTCAGAGTCGGGGAGAGAGTTCCGATCTTTCCCAATGCAGTGTGAATCGTACTCTGCACCTCTTGGGTTGAGTCATTGCCGATGTAATCCACCAAGCTGCTCGTCCCACCGCTGATGAATCCCTTCAGCGAATACCCGATCCCCGGAATGGAGCTGTCATAGAATCGCACGAAGCAATATGCAAATGTGATCAGCACGAAAAAGCTGATGAATTTCGGTAGGCTGAATCCTGGGCCGCCCTGCGCAGATGCGAGGGCTTCTTGCACGCCAAACCAGACGAGCATGATAGTCGCCAATGCGACCACCATCCGCAGACCCAGGGAGTCGATTGACGGCGAAACCGTTGCGGTCAGGTTGTCGCAGCCGTTCTTGATCAGAATTAGAAAGTCCATCAATGGCCTCCAGTCGCTCAGTAATGAAATGCCCAATGCGTGCCTGCACTTGACTGCTGAGGAGCGATGTAATCGAAATTCTGCTGATAGCTGTTCCCTGTTTCGAATAGGGCTTTGAGATTGTCCTGCTGCACCTTGTGCCCAACGATCTGTTGTAACGCTTGTGCCTGGAGAATCTGGTTTGTCTCCTGCTGGCTCCGCAATTGGATCAGGAGGGCTTGATTGATACGCTGAAGGGTAGCCATCTCCGTGTGCTGTGCCGGATCGGCCGAATGGGTCGCAGCTTCAAGTTGGCTGATGTCGGCCTCGCGCTGTGCTGCATCTGCGCGGATGGTTCCGACCGTCTGCAAATTGGAAGCGTTTATCGCGTCCGAGAGGTCGACTGTTGCACCTTGCGCAGCGATTGCCTGTTGACCTTCTCTGTTGAGAGCCGAATAGCCAGTATATCTGGCTGATCCGCGGAAGGCTTGATTCCTGATTTGCGGCCGAAGCGCCAAGTCCTGTCATTGCAGCGTTTATCCAAGGCAGAGAGTTGCCGTACGTGTTCGCAGGCCGAGTCAGAAGAATCCATTCCTGACGGCCGAGATTGCTATATGAGGTGTACAGCTCTCGTGGAAGAGAAGCCATTTGTTGCGCTAGGTTGTAAGCCGCAATCACGTTCCGCGTTGTCTGGACAGTCGTGGTGTACAGTTGGTTTCCTTGCGCAATCTGTTGGACCGCATGCCCTGATTGTGTCGGGTCAAATACGATTCCTGAGCCGAACAATTGAGCGCGAGCGACGGGCGTTTCGCGGCGACTATAATCGCCGCAACGAGCATCTTGCAGTTCATTGTTTTCTCCTTATTGCGTACCTATTTCTTGCTGCGTTCCGCCTGAAGTCGATTCCAGGCATCTTGGACCTCTTTGTTTTCGTCCTGACACTTCGGACTAAGAGTCGGTGGGACCTTCAGCAATTCCTCGTTACAATCCCGTTGGAATTGGGCTCCGAGTCTGGTCGTATTCCTTTTGAAGTTCATCGATTCTTGCCTGGTGACTCTTGCAGACCGATTCGAACTGAGAAGAAGAACTGCCGCAAGAATCGTTAACCATTCGGTTCGGTGCATAATGATGCCCTCAAAACGTTTGCGGAATCGTGTGGTTTTCGTATGCAGGTAAGAGCATGTCCTGCGTGAAGTAAACCTTGATGCGATGACCCTCCCGAATCGTGATTGTCGGAGGGATCTGAATAAACCGGTCGAGGACGGTCGTTGCCGACTGGGAAACGCTCGACGCGGCGCCGGTCGTGAATGCCTGCGAACCACTTGTCGTGATTGTTCCTCCGCCGGCGGCGATCTGGCCGGCACCGGAGATTACGCCCAAGGCAATCGAGGTTCCGAAGATTTCGAAATAGTGATTGTTCACCTTGTCTTTCAGACCTTCCTCACCGATCTGGTCGAGCCCGTGAAACTGATCGAGATCGACCGAATAGCCATCCGGCATGATCATGCGATGGAAAACAACCGCCATCCGCCGTTGCTGACCAAATCCGTTTGACCCGATCTTGCGAGCCTCCCCGAGTACGACGGTTCCGTCGGGGATCAGGACGTGCTGGTGGTCATGCGAATAGACCGGACTCGAAACCATCACCTTGACTGGACCCGGCGCATCGCCATCGAGCCGGTTCATCAGAATGGTATCCATCGTCAGGCCTTCATAGATTACATACGGCTGACCTGCAGCCGAGTCGATATTGACCTCGGCGCTACGCTTGGCTGGGGAATCTTCGGAAGTGGCTCTTCTTATCTGCAGCGTTCTTTGGGGAAATCAGGCTGCTATCTACTGACTGTTCCGACCGCGAGCCTACCGCCGTCTGCGCCTCATTGCCCAGAGCCGGATTCGGATCCTGACGCGATGCCACCTGGGCATCGCTCGAACGCGCATAAACAAGATTCGATGCAAATCGAGCGTTATACGCCAGTTCCCGTTCCCTGGCCGCCAGTTGCTGTGCCTGCTGCTCTTCCGGGGAAACCTGTGGTTGCGCATAGACTCCTTGTTGCTGACAGGGCTGGCCAGGCGTGCAGAGTCCAACCTGGGCAGCCGGACTCAAGCCGCGGAACACCCGGCTGGATGGGGATTCCACCCATCATTGTCGGGGCAGTGTTTGCCTGCGCCGCTTGCGCAGCGGCCGCCTGCGCCTCTCGCTGCCGCTCCGCGGCGAGCTGATTCTTGAGATCCTGGACGTTGTTATCCGTGTTGTCCTGAAGGGCCGGCTGCGGAACGACATGCTGCGATGTGGCGGCATGGCCAGACCCCTTCTTCGTCCAGTTGCTGATGAGGCCCGCACTGACCACGACCGCACAGGCCCCCAGGAAGATCCAGACTTTGAGGTTCTTCCGGATCACGCCCTTCGGCTCGTTGATGGCCTGCTGCAGCTTGGGATCAGGCATAGTCACGTGTTCTGGCTGAATCGTCTGTTCCATTGCCTACCCCTTGCGTTTGAATTCCATTCGCTTCTTGCCCAGCTGCAGGTACCCGGAGTCCATCACCTTTGGGATGACGTAGGTGCCATCGCGGAGCTCGTAGCTGATCAGGTTGGGCTTGCCGTCTTTCATCTCGTAGACGCTGAACTTCTCCGGTGCGGTCGTCTTGATGTACGTGAACCTGTCATCGTGATAGATCGACTGAACCTCGAACGGACGCTCATTGGGATGGAACGCATACTCGAACTTCAGGGAGAGCGGATAGGCGCTCTTGTACTCGTCTACTACCTGTGTGACGTGCTCCTGCACAGCGGCGAGCTGCTGACGCGACTGATCCACTTGAGCGGCCGGAACAAACTGCGCCGGCCTGGAAGAAGCCACCAGAGCCGATCGGTCGGCAGGCTGCACCTTAACCTTCAAGTCTGGCGC
>CAWJOO010000023.1:0-1149655 GCA_963844515.1 uncultured Acidobacteriota bacterium | reverse complement strand
TTATATGCGTTGAACCATGATGGCCGGGAGACGGCCAACATGGGAATCGCCGTAGGAGACTACCGAAACAACGGGCTGCTGGATGTGCTGAACATGGAATTCTCCGACGACTTTGACCTGCTCTACAGGAATGACGGCAGCCTGAGCTTTACCGAGATCAGCGATGACGCAGGGATTTCAAAGCCGACAATTCCCTTCCTGGGGCTGGGGTGACGGATTTATCGACTACGACAACGACGGCTGGAAGGATATTTTCATCGCCAACGGCCACGTGTATCCGCAGGCGGACAGCCATGACTGGGGACGAGTTACGCCCAGCGGCCGTTGCTGTTTCGTAACAGCGGCGATGGCACATTTGCGCTGATGCCGGCGATAACCGGAACGGGACTGGCAGTTGTGATTCCGGCGCAAGGGGCGGCGTTTGGCGACCTCTTCAACGACGGCAGGATCGACGTGGTGCTGAACAATAGCAGCGGCTCTCCGACGCTGCTGCGCAACGTCAACAAGGATCAGCACCACTGGGTTGAGTTCCGACTGATGGGCGGAAGAGGGCCTCGCGATGCGACTGGCGCGTCGGTGTTTCTGACCGCCGGTGGCGTGAGCCAGCGCGGCGAGCTATTGAGCGGCGGCAGCTTCGCATCGTCCAACGATCCGCGGGTACACTTCGGGCTCAGGATGCGGCGTCGATTGACGCGTTCGAGATTCATTGGCCAGGGGGCAAGAAGGAGACGATTAAAATTCCGGCGGTGGACCGAATCTACACCATTCAGCAGGACAAAGGGATCGTGGGGGGGTTGTCCCTGCGTGCCCGCCTCATCCTTGAGCATCGCGGGTACGGCCGTTGGGACGGATCGGGGCCGCGACGGCGACGGTTTCCGGGGAGAGGCCAAACGGCGCAAGGTCAGCAGATGGCGGCGGTGGACACGCAGGCAAGCATCGCGCCAGCAATCGAGGAGAGGGGCAGGACCTGATCGACGGCACCGAGCCTGACTGCCTCCCGCGGCATGCCGTAGACCACGCAAGACTCCTCGTCCTGGGCGATGGTGCGGCCCCGCCGCGTTCATTCGTAACAGCCTTGTGCTCCATCGGCGCCCATGCCGGTGAGCAGGACACCGACGGCGCCCTCTCCGGCGGCCTGGCAACCGAAGCAAACATGACATCGACCGAAGGCCGCTGATAGCAGACCTGCGGCCCATCCTGTACCTGGACGAAGTACCGGGGGCCGGTCTTGCGCAATATCATGTGGAAGTTTCCCGGAGCGATCAGGGCCAGCCCAGCCCTGACCTCGTCGCCGTCGCGGGCCTCTTTCACCTCGATCGCGCACAGCTGGTTCAGGCGTTGGGCAAACGCGGCTGAGAACATGGGCGGAATGTGCTGGGTGACGACGATGCCGGGAGTCGTCGCCGGAAGCTGGACGAGGATCTCGCGGATGGCTTCGGTGCCCCCGGTTGACGCGCCGACGGCAATGATCGTGTTCTCGTGAAAGCGGGTCGAGGCGAACGATGGTCTGGGCGCGGAATCGGGCGGCGCGGCGGCGCAGTGACGAAGGCGTGCATTGGCAGCGGCGCGAAGTTTGGCGGGAAGACTGTTGCTGAGCTCGCCGATCGAATAGGGGCCACCGGGCTTGGCCAGCACCTCGACAGCGCCGCAGCGAAGCGCTTCGAGCGACGCCTCGCAGGAAGATGTCCGAGGGAGCTGATGACCACGACGGGCATGGGATGATAGCGCATCAGTTTTCTTGAGGAAGGTCAGTCCGTCCATGCGCGGCATCTCGATGTCGAGCGTGAGCACGTCCGGATGGAGGCTGAGGATCTTTCGCGCGCGATATAAGGGATCGGGAGCCGTGCCCACGACTTGCATGTCGCTTTGTCCGGCGATGGTTTCAGAGAGAATCTTGCGGACGATGGCGGAATCGTCCACGATCAGGACCTTGATAGGTTTCGACTCAGCGCTCATGGTCATTCTCCAGGTTCATCCACACGCAGATATGTCCTTCATCGAGCTGAAGGCTCTGGCGGGCGGTGCTCTCGGCCGCGGGAGCGGGATCGGGCTGGGGTGGAGAGAGGTCGAAGAGGGAGTCGCTTCCCATCTGGCCGAGAAACGCGCCGCACATCATGTTCGACAGCTCGAAGAGCACTTCCATGGCCCGCGCGTCGCTGATGCCGGCGTCATCTTCCCCAAGAAAGTTGGAGGCCAGGGTTCGCGAGGTACTGAGCGGCGAGCAAAGGCCGAAGTGGCCGGAAGGCTGGCCCGAGAAGTGAAGCTTGACAGCCAGCCAATGCGGATCAAGAAAGCGGGGGCTTCGAGCTTCCCGGTGACGCTGGTAAAGCACATCGACTCCAGCACCTCGGCAGCGGACTGCGTGAGCATCTGGTCAAAATCAGGCGCAGCCATGGTTTTCTCCGTCAACAGCTTTTGCATGACAGCTCCAAGCGTTTCGGGGAGGAACGGCTTGGTCACATAATCCTTCGCACCCAGGGCCAGCATGCGGTGGATGCGCGAGTCGCTTCGGTCGGTAGAGACGACCAGCACGGGGATGGAGCCGAGCAACGAATCAGCAGACAGTTTCTCGAGAAACTGCTCTCCGTTCATCACCGGCATGTTGATGTCGGTGAGGATGATGTCGACCCACGATTGCTGGAGCAGGTCGAGAGCCTGCTGACCGTCCCCGGCATCGAGACATTCGCCGATCTCGAGGCCGTCAGGTCCAGCACGCGGCGGATGAATTTCCGCATCACCGGCGAGTCATCGACGATAAGAATGCTAAAGGCCATGAGGGCCTCCCTTCCCCGCCCGGCTGGGGACCAGCACCTGCTCGGTTGTGCCCTGGCGGAGCAACACCCGGCCGGTGGCAACCTCGAGTCGAACCGTGCGGGATGCGGTTCCTCCGACGTCCTCGATGCGAACCAGCACGCCGGCTTTCCAGAAGATTTTTCTCAGGGCGAGGTGATTTCGTTTCCCGATGTTGAAGGTCTCATTGCCGTCGAGACCTGCGCGCCGCCCAGCACCGCGACCTCGAGCCGCGACTTGACGGCCCCCAGCTTGTAGGCCTGTGAAAGAGCAAAGGAATGCCGGTGTCGGCAAACATGTAGGGCCGCTCCTGCGCCTTGGCCTGGTCAAGGGTCGATTCGGGAAGCATGTAGTGAAGCAGACCGCCGACCCTGGAGACGGGATCATGAATGACCACGGCGATGCAGGAGCCGAGCGCATACGTAACCAGGACAGCTTCAGGATCGTCACTGACGAGGCAATCCGCGACACCGATAACCAGGGAGGACATTAGCGTGCGGACCTCCGTGCCGGGATGCGACGAACCAACTCCTGTTTGCGATAGATGGCCGGATGCAGATACGCGAGCTGGTGGTCGATGCCGTTGAGGCTCTCCGCGTGACCAATCAGCAGGTAGCCGCCGGGATCCAGTTGTTGCGCCAGCTTGTTGACCAGGACCTGCTGCGTGGGCCGGTCGAAGTAGATCATCACGTTCCGGCAGAAGATCACCGAGAAGGTTCCCAGGCCGGAGAAATCTTCCATCAGGTTGAGACGTTGAAAGGCGATGAGCGACCGGATCTCCTTCTTGACCAGGAATTGCCCCTCGGACTCGCCCGAGCCTTTGAGCAGGTGGCCACGAAGCCGCTCCATGGAAAGGTGATCGAAGCGAGACGCCGGGTAGACGCCGCGTTGTGCGGCCCGCAGCACCTGCGCAGAGATGTCGGTGGCGACGATATTGAGCCGGGCGAAGGCGTGGCTGCCGAGTTCGTCGACGGCGGCAAAGGCGATGGAGTAAGGCTCTTCGCCGCTCGAGCAGGCGGCGCTCCATATGCGGATGCGCGGCGCGGAGCTGGAGCTGCGGCAGGATAACCCGGCGCAGGTAGTCGAAGTGTTGCGGCTCGCGGAAGAAGCTGGTGTGGTTGGTGGTGAGCGCATCCACCATGGCAGACAGCGCTTCGCCGCTCGAGTCGCGTTGCACATAGGCGCAGTATTCCTCGAGCGTGGGGATCGACAGGCTGCGCATCTGCTTGCCCAGGCGGGCGGCGACCAGCACCTCCTTGCCGCTGAGGTCGATGCCGAAGTTGTCGTAGATCATGCCGCAGATCAACTGGAACTCGCGCGGACGGATCTTCGGAGCCGGGCTCGCGAGAGGAGTGAGGACGGCACTCACCGCACACCTCCGCGATAGATGCCTTCCATATCGAGAATGAGACCGACGCGGCCATCGCCCAGGATGGCGCATCCGGAGACTCCGGAGACGTCTTTGAATACCTCGCCCAGGCTCTTGATAACCACCTCCTGCTTGCCCACCAGGTCGTCGACCATCAGGCAGAACTGCTTGTCGTCGATCTCGACGACGACGAGCAGCCCGCCGTCGCGGGGAGCGCTGCGGGGTATCATGGAACCGGCGATCGAGGCGAACGATGGGGAGGAGTTTGCCGCGCACCATGGCCATCTCGTGGCGGCCCTGCACGGTGGAGAGGACACCGGCCGTCGGGCGGAAGATTTCGCGGACAGCGAAGATGGGCACGATGTAGCGGCTCGCTGCCAACCAGCACCACCAGCCCTCGATGATGGCCAGGGTCAAGCGGCAGCTTGAGCAGAAACGTCGTTCCCTGCCCGCGGCTGGAATGCGATCTCGATGCGGCCGCGCAGCTTCTGCACATTGCGCCGGACCACGTCCATGCCGACGCCGCGGCCGGAGACGTCGGTGACCTTCTCGGCGGTAGAGAATCCCGGCTCGAAGATCAGATGCCAGATCTCGGCGTCGGTCAACTGCGCGCCGGCTTCGATGATTCCCTTCTCGCGCGCCTTGGCGAGGATTTTTTCGCGATTGAGGCCGCGCCCGTCGTCGGAGATCTCGATGACGATCTGCCCGGCCTGGTGGTAGGCCTTGAGCAGAATGCGCGCCGTGGGGATCCTTGCCCGTGCGCATCTCGTTCCGTCGGGGGTCTCAATGCCGTGATCGACGGAGTTGCGCACCATGTGCAGCAGCGGGTCGGAGAGCTCTTCGGCGATGGTCTTGTCGACCTCGGTGTCTTCACCCACCGTTTCGAGCACGATGCTGCTTGCCGGCCTTGCGGGAGAGATCGCGCACCAGCCGCGCGGTGCGCTGGAAGAGCTGGCCGATGGGAATCATGCGCATCGACATGGTGGTGCGCTGCACTTCGGCGGTGATTCGGGCGAGCTGCGCGATGTCGCGCGACCAGCCGCGCATCCTTCGACGCAGTGAGGATGGGGTTGTGGCGGATCAGCGACTGCGCGATCACCATCTCGCCGACCATGTTGAGCAGGTGATCGAGCTTGGCCGTCTCGACGCGGACGGAGAAGAAGTCGGCGGACTTCGCAGTCTCCGCGGGGAGAGCCCGGGATTCCGGCGGAGCCAAGGGCGGCGGCGCCGGGTTGGCGGGCACGGCCGCGGATGGAACTGAAGGCTCGGCCGCAGATTCCAAGCGAACCTCGGGGCGCGGGGAGTCCGCGGGTTGAAGATCGAGAGCCTCGACCGCGGGGAGATTGGCTTCTTCAAGCCGAAGCGGCGGCGGTTCTGGGCATTCGCAGTTCGCTGCCGGTCGCTCGACAGCCAGAGACCGGATCTTGTCGATCAGGACGCGCTTGTCTCCCGCAGGGCCACGCGGCTCGCCGGCCAGCTCACGCTCGACCTGGTTCAGCTCCGACTTCAGGTCATCGGCACACTCAAGGACGAGATCGACGACCGCCGTGGTGACCTGGATCTGATCGGTTCGCGCGCGGTCGAGCAGGCTCTCCACTTCGTGGGCCACGGATTGAATGGAGTCGAAGGCCAGAAATCCGGCCAGCCCCTTGATGGTGTGAAAGGTGCGAAAGACAGAGTGAAGCGCCTCCACCTCGCGAGGATTCTGCTCGAGCTCGAGCATGCGGCTTTCAATCGATGCGAGGTGCTCGCGCGCCTCGAGGAGAAAGTCGCCAACCAGCTCGGGATCTTCACAGAAGGGCATCGCGGCTGGAGGAGCGGAGTCTGCGGCGTCAAAGCCCGCCTTGTTCTCGGCCGGGCAATCTCCCAACGATTCGCGCAGCGCGGTGAGCCCGTCGCAGATAGCCTGGCGCAGAGTGTCTTCGTCGTTCGTGCCGGGCTGAATACGCCGGGCCAGGGACGCGGCCAGTTCGGCCGGCGGTCCAAGCCCGCAGCCGGCGGCCCGAGACGCGAAGCACTCCAACTGCTCCTTCAACCGGCTGCCGACGCCATCAAGCAGCAGGCTGGTGGACAGATCATCGATGCCGTCACACAGCGTCTGGCTGGCACTTTCTAGCTTGGTGGTCATGGCTCCCTCATCAACTCCAGCCCAGAAACCCGGCGAAGCTCACGCCGCACGCGGGCTTCCTGCACCGGAACTAGAACTCCTTGAACGCAGCTTCGAGCGGGAAATCATCTTTCGCCGGCAGAGCACCGCGCCTGCGGCTCTCTGCGGAAGCGGCCGAGCCCGGGTCATGGAAAAACTTTGCGGAAGCGCCTGCAAAGGACGAGGCGCCTTTCAACGGGGCCGCGCCGCGGTTGCGGGCGCGTAACGGGACCTCTGCGGCAGCCTCGCCGTGCGCGCCGACCATTGCATCCAGCCGGGCAACCACCGCCTTCAGAGCGGCCGACTGTGCGTTCAGCTCTTCGGCCGCCGCGGCGCTCTCTTCGGCGTTGGCCGCCGTGGTCTGGGTGACCTGCTCCATCTGGGTGATGGCCTTCGAGATCTGCTCGAGGCCGCGAGACTGCTCTTCGCTGCCCAGGGTCACTTCATCGACCAGCACCTTGACCTTGCGCGAATCTTCGGTGATCTCGCGGATGGCCTGGGCCACCTGGTCTACTTTGACCTTGCCGCCGTTCGACTTGGCGATCGATTCTTCGATCAGGATCGCGGTGTCTTTGGCGGCTTGCGCCGCACGCTGCGCGAGGTTGCGGACCTCTTCGGCCACCACGGCGAATCCCATGCCGGCCTCGCCCGCGCGCGCCGCCTCGACGGCCGCATTCAAGGCCAGGATGTTGGTCTGGAAGGCGATCTCGTCGATCACCTTGATGATCTTCGAGATCTTGTCGCTGGAGCGATTGATCTCATCCATCGAGACGACCATCTCGTCCAGCTGCACATTGGTCTTGCCGACCATCTGCTGCGACTGATCGACCAGGCCTGCCGTGGAACGGCAGTTTTCCGTATTTTTGTGGGCCATGGAGTTGATCTCTTCGCTCGAGGCGGAGGTCTCTTCGATGGAGGCGGCCTGCTCGGACGATCCCTGAGCAAGCGACTGGCTGGAGGACGAGACCTGCGACGCGGCGCTGACGATCTGGTCGGCTCCCTCGGATAACTCGGCGACTGCCCGCAACAACTGCTTGTTGAGGGCTGAGACCATGTACCAGGAGACGAGGACGCCCAGCACCAGGGACAGGATTCCCATCGAGGAGGAGATCCAGAGTGCCGATCGCGCCGCCTGCATGGAGGAGGCGGTGGTCTCGTCGGCCTGCCGCTTGTTCCAGTCGACGATAGTCTCGAGCTCATCCCGGACGGCGAGCGTGTGAGGCAATGTATCGAGCTTATAGAGCTGCCAGGCTTCCTCCATCTTTCCCGCGCGGCTCAACGGAAGCACCTTTTGCCACGCCTGATCGATTGCAGCGACCTCCACTTCTACCTTGGAAAAGTTCTGGCGATCTTCCTCGAGAGTGATCGAAATCCGGTAATTTCTGATATCTTCCTGGATCTCGCCATCGCATTTCGCGATCAACGCCTCGACCTTCTGCTTGTCCGCGGGAGAGGTTTCAAGCATGTGCCGCACGTAGAACGCACGCAGTTCGTTGACGTCGGCCTGCAGAGACTGGGAATAGAGAATCCCCGGAATGGAATCCTTCGCCAGGCTGTCGATGTCCTTGCCGAGCTTGTAGAAATTCATGAATGCAACCAAGCCCAGCGCGGTGCTCAACAGGAGCAGCACTCCAGACGTGATGATGAACCGCTTGCTGATTGTCATGTTCGATCCCATCTTTTTTACCTGCCTCTCGTCGCGCTACTGCAGCAGGGCGTCGAGCCCTTGAAATTCCTGCCGGCTCAACACCTGGTCCATGTCGAGCAGAATTTTGACCTTGCCCTTGATCTTTGCCATGCCGAGAAGATAAGGAGTTGTCGCTCCCTGACCGAAGTCGGGGGTGTCTTCGATATCGGCGGCGGCGAGCGTCAACACCTCGACCACGCCATCGACCACGATGCCCATGGGCAGCTCGCCATCTGAGGTCTCGGTCCGGACCACGACGATGCAGGTGTGCTCGGTGTAGTCCTGCGATGGAAGGCCGAACTTCATGCGCAGATCGATAACCGGGATGACGCGGCCGCGAAGATTGATGACTCCCTTCACAAAGGAGGGCGTCTGCGGAACCGCGGTGATCTCCTGAAGCTTCATAATTTCCCTGATCTTCAAGACGCCGGTCCCGAACTCCTCGCTGCCGAGCTGGAAGATGAGATACTTCCCGGCTCGCGGATCCGACGCCGGGCCGGCGGCGTTGCGATTCGCCCTTACCGGTGCAGCCATTGCAGATTGCATTCGTTTCTCCTTCTTTCCCTCAAGCGCCCTTCTGGATCGGCTGACGGTACGAAGCCACCCGCTCGTCGAGGCGCGAATCGGGAAGAGCGGCACACGCTTCTGCATGGCTTATCGACCTATCGGGCAATTTGTTGAGCGATACTTCGGCTGGGTTGGGGCAGGGCGGAGCGGATTGGTAAAAAGACGGGAACTGCCTGGATGCATCCAGGTTGCATCGGGCACGCATCACGCGCGCGGATGGAGGGATAGCGAGGTTGCAGCCCGGCCGGAAAAAGTATCATACGGGGGAAAGTAAAAAGCTTTCCGGCATGGCCGGGCATTGCTGGCACCGTTTGAGGAGGGAGTTACGGTGGAACGGTTTCGGATTCATGTCGCAGATGAGGTGCTCGATGATCTGCGGGCGAGGCTAGGCCGCACGAGATGGCCCGACCAGGTGCCCGGAATGGGCTGGAAGCAGGGCACAGACCTGGATTGGCTGCAACGCATCGTGTCGTACTGGGCTCACGAATTCGACTGGCGTGCCTGGGAGCAGAGGCTAAACGCTCTCGATCACTTCACCTGGGAGGGCATCCACTTCGTATACAGGCGTGCGGCCTCGGGCCGGGGGATTCCGCTCATTCTCACACACGGTTGGCCGAGCACATTCCTCGACTATTTAGACATGCTGCCGATGCTCGATGATTTCGATGTGGTCATCCCGTCGCTGCCCGGATATGGATTCTCGCCGCGTCCACCCGAGGCCGGTATCAACTATCGCTACGTAGCGGAGCGGTGGCACCAGCTCATGGGCAAGCTTGGCTACTCCCGCTATGGGGCGGCCGGGTATGACTTCGGAGCCGGCGTTACGACGATCGTTGCGCTTGACCACGCAGATTCAGTGATCGGGATTCATCTCACCACCCTGGAATCGGATCTCACGCCGATGGTCGACGATGCCGATCTTTCCGATGTCGAGCGTTCGTACCTTGCGGTGAACCGGGAGTGGGACACAACCGAGCGCGGCTACAGCGCGATCCAGTCTACCAAGCCGCAGACCGTCGGCTACGGTCTCAACGACTCTCCCGCGGGCCTGGCCGCCTATGTCGGCGAGAAGTGGCACTCGTGGAGCGATGACCGCGCCGCCCGATGACTTCCTCTGCGCCACGTTGACCCTTTACTGGGTCACGCAGACCATCACATCGTCGATGAGAGATTATTGGGACAATCGCTGGTTTCCAGTCGAGCGCGCCTACGTTCGCACGCCCACGGCCTTTGGTGTTTTCGCTCATCAGACCGTCTCTGAGGGAGAGCCGCCGCGCTCGTATCTGGAACGGGTTTACAACATTCAGCGATGGACGGTCTTTCCGCGTGGCGGGCACTTTGCACCAGCCGAGGAACCGGCAGCGGTAGCGGGAGACCTGGTTGCTTTCTTCTGCGATATCGGTCGAGTCCGCAAGCGTCTGCGCGCTGCACGAGCCAATCCTGAACCGGCTACTCTTTGTGGAGCCGGGCGGCTCGAAGGCGCGCAGCCTCCGATAATCATCCGGGTTGTCGATGTCGAGCAGATGCCCGGATCATTCACTTCGACTTTGAGGATTCGGGTTCATGGCTAGAAGATGGCGCGGCATCCAGTGTCTCCCCGCAACTCCATCACCTGGGAAACACCGACGATCGAGCAGCACGGGGTTGCCGCGTTGCTGGTTGTGAGTGGGGATGACGATTTGCGCCTCAGAATCGCGGTAGCGGTCGGCGATGCGAGCCAGCGTGGAGGCGGCGATGAAGGGCTGGTCCGCCAGCACAATGAGCGCGCCATCGATCCCGGCGCTGATTGCCGAGATACCGGCGCGCAGCGAACTTGCCATGCCTTCGTCGAAGTCCGGGTCGACGACGACGGTTACGTCCTTCAAGGCAACGGGTGAGAGCTGCTGGCGAATCGTGTCCGCCGAATGGCCGAGGACGAGAATTGTTTCGTCGAGGCGGGCGCGGCGGACGTTATCGAGCGTCTGTCCAAGCACAGTGGAGTCAGCGAGCGGAAGCAGTTGCTTGGCTTCGCCCATGCGCGCCGATCCTCCGGCTGCGAGGATGACGGCTGCAACACGCGAGTTGGAATGCAGGTTCATGGAAGACCTCGATACGGATCCGCTGGTGGCGGCAGCAATTTCACCGCGCTGCTCAATTCAGGCATTCGAGAGGCGGAACGGCGAGCGTGACGGCAGGTCATCGACTGCTGCTCGAGCAGGGGGATGATGGGGGATCCCCTGCGACGTCCTCTCCTGCTCGACCGCCCACTCGCGATCGCCCGGCGCCATGACGCGGGTTCCCGGCTTGGCGCGTTGCGCCCTGAGGTCGCCGAGATAGGCACGTCATTCCCGCATCGTAGACCTCGCGCGCGACGAAGCGTTGGGGATCGATGACGATGAAGGTGGCCCAGGCGGCGGTAGGTGGTGAAGTCGGGCCCGGGTAGACCCAGGATGCGATTGCAGTGCGCCATGCCGGTCATGACCGCGCTCAGAATTTCGATCATGCTGGCGAGCGCAGCACCTTTGTGAGCCGTATCGGACTCCTCCGAGGGGCAGCATGGCGGAGGATCGCGCAGGATCAGTGGTGGGCTCTCCCGAGGTGTCGACGGCGACGTCGGGGGAAGGGTGAGGCCCTTGGCCATCATGTCCTGAACGCGATTCCGGGCATGACGCTGGTCGCCATTCGACGAGATAAGGCCGCTGGCCGGAGACGGGCGCGGCGAAGGCCGAGGGTTGGTTCCGTGGAAGGGCTCGACTCCATCGTGGAGCAGCACGAAGGAGTCGAGAGTCGCAGACACTGAGCGCGGCGAAGCCCTGATTCGCGGCGTGCAGCGCATAGGCTCCTGCTGCGCCGAGTGCGAGGAGTTGATGACCGAAACGGCGGCGATGCCCGCTTCGCGCGCGAGGCCGATAGCGTGGTCGACGGCAAAGTAACTGGCATGGTGTCCGAAGCCGTTGTCGCCGTCGGCAGTTCCAGTACCAGGCCCGGTCTGCGAAAACTTCAATCTGCGGATCTGGATTGATGCGGCCGGTCTGCACCACCTTGGCGTAGTGGAACGAGGAGTCGCAGGCCGTGGCTGTCCACGCCCCGCAGCGAGGCGCCGGTGAGCGCGTCGGCCACCGATTGCGCGGGCGCGGGCAGGTGCCGGCGGCGATAAGAATCGCAGCGATGAAGCGGTGAATGTTGGCGGCAGTCGCGCGGCAGAGCGGTTCGCTGGGATCGGGAAAAGGCATCGAAAATCCTCGATCATCCTTTATAAGCTACGCGGGCGGGAGTGAAGCCAGCATGTTTTCAGCGGTTTAACAGAGCCGATGGGAGCAAAAAAGGCGCGAAAAAGAGCACGACGCGCGAGCTTCTTAACCGGTCAAAGCAGGTTTTGGTGGTTAATTTGGAGGGTTTCTAACCGGTCAGCCGGGTTTAGCCGGTTACTGCCAAAACTGGCCGCCCGGAAGTAATTGATGGCGGGGAGGTTTCGGGCAGAGGGTTGGCAGACAAAAACGCGAATTCTGGTCACATTTTTTTAGCCGGGGTGCGGCCGTGGGAATCGCCTGCAGTCTAACCCGGAGTCGAGCACCAGTCCAGAGGACAGCCTTGCGCAAGCGCCAGTCCGCGGCAAACGCCACTTCGGGGCACGCACCAGCCCGCGGCGCGGTTCCCGGGAACCGCGAAGGCACGAAGAGGAAGCGATGAAGACGATGCACAGTGGAAAGCTGTGGTGCTTGATGATTGCAACCATTGCAATCACACATTGGACGGTTGCGGCAGCGCGGGGAGAGGACCGGAGTGGCGGCGGGCGACGATCCGCTCGACCAGCAAGCTGATGTGAAGGGCGGGAGCCTGCAGTCGATTTCGCGGAAGGGGCGCTGGACCTGCCGGACAAGGAAATCCTTCCATGGGTACAGCGGGCGATCCGGCAGTGGTGGTGTACTACGGCAGGTTCCCGGTGGCGCGGGCGCGCATCCTGATTGTGCCGGTGGCGGGCGAGAGCGGAATCGTGCAGGGGACGACGTGGGGGGACATGGACGGATTTCCGGGTTGAGCCGGATCCGGCTGGGAGAGCACACCACCGTGCAGGAAGCTGGCAGAGGACTGGACGATGACGCATGAGCTGGTGCATATGGCGTTTCCTTCGCTGCCCGACGATCAGCACTGGATGGAGGAGGGCCTGTCCACGTATATCGAGCCGGTGGCGCGGGTGCAGGCGGGCGAGTTGCCGGCCAAGCGAATCTGGGCAGACATGGTGCACGACATGCCGAAGGGCGAGCCGCGAAGCGACGATCACGGACTGGACCAGACTCATACCTGGGGCCGCACCTACTGGGGTGGCGCAATGTTCTGCCTGGCGGCGGATGTGGCGATACGAAAGCAGACCGCGGATCGCAAGGGTCTGCGGGATGCGCTGCGGGCAATTGTCGCAGCGGGAGGCACAATTGATCACGATTGGCCACTGCCGCAGGCTCTCGAGGTGGGGGACAAGGCTACGGGAACCACCGTGCTGATGGACCTGTACCGGAAGTGGGGCCAGAGCCCGGAGACCATGGACCTGGACGCGCTGTGGCGCGATCTGGGGATTGTGAAGGGCGAGGGCGGACTGAAGTTCTGTAGACGCTCCGCTGGCCAAGGTAAGGGATTCGATCACGATGCCTTGATTGGTCGGAACTGTTCCATGGCTGATTCACATAAGCTGGGCGGCCTGCTTTCCCCAGAACACAACGGGGCAACGTGGCCGATCCTGCGGAAGTCGTTGGCCTGATAGCCTGCGCCTCAATGCAGGCGGACCTTGGCGTGCCCACTGATTCGGGCACCCAGGTCTAGGTTTGGAGGGCGATCGCGGAGGCGGGACGAGTGTGCCAGCGTCCGCGGGTGAAGTCGGGGAACTTCACTGGAGCGCTGCCGTTGGCGACGGAGACGCCGGCTGAGCGGGCCGGGCGCGGACCACGCGGCGGCATCGTAGACATCCATGTCGGGAGCGAGTCCCTCGCGCATGCATTGCGACAGGCGGTAGAGCATGATGTAGTCCATGCCGCCGTGGCCGCCGAGTTTCTTGGCGATCTCGCCTTCCTTCTTCCATAGCGGGTGCTGGTGCTCCTTCCAGGCCAGTCGATCGTTGCCCCAGGCCTCTTCGCCCGCCCTGCCCGTCGAAGTAGATGCGCGGCGGGTAGTCGGCGAAGACGCCCTTGGTTCCGGCGATCACGTTGATGCGGTCGTAGGGATGGGGGTTCGAGACGTATCGTGCTTGAGGGTGATGGTCAGGCCGTTGGCGGTCTTGATGAGCGAGGTGTTCATGTCGCCGGTGACGTAGCGCTCCGCCCAGCGGGGATCTGCCGAGGTCGACATGGGCCTTGCGATACTCGTCGAGGCCGCGCTGCGGCGTGCTCATCGAGACGACGTAGTCGAAGCGGTCGCCGCGCTGGATGCCCATGTAGTTCGCCACGGGCCCGAGGCCGTGGGTGGGATAGAGATTGCCGTTGCGCGGGTGTGGACGGTCGCGCCGCCACAAGCCTTCGCCCTTGCTCGGAGAAGAGTTCATCGCGCAGATCGTGAAGGTAGGCGCCTTCGCCATAGAGCAGATCGCCGAAGCAGCCCGGCATGGACCATGCGCAGGATCAGCGTCTCGTTGTAGCCATAGCAGCAGTTCTCGAGCATGATGCAGTGCCGGCGGGTCTGCTCGGAGGTGTCGACCAGCTTCCAGCAGTCCTCGATGGTCGTGGCCGCGGGAACCTCGACAGCCGCATGCTTGCCATGCTTCATGGCGGCGACTGCCATCTCCACGTGCCAGTCCCAGGGCGTCGCGATGATGACCAGATCGAGGTCGTCGCGGGCGACGAGCGCGCTCGAAGTCGTGATCGCCATTGGTGTAAAGCTCCGGAGCTTTCTGGCCCGGCCTTCATCGACCAGCGACTGGGCATGCTCCGCCTTTTCGCGCACGACGTCGCAGAGGGCGAGGACTTTGGCGTCGGCGCCGAGCAGGTTGCCGAGCAGGCTGGTGCCGCGGCCGCCGGTGCCGATGATGCCGATGCGCGGCTTCGGCACGCGGCGAAGCGGCACGCCGATCATGGTCGGCGCATGCGGCTTTGCAGGCTCCGCGTGCAGCGCAGGCAGACTCATGCCAACCGCCGTCATCCCGCCGAAGCTGAAGGAATCTCCTGCGCGTCCACATCATCAAGCAAATCGGACCTATCGTCGCTCATCTCACTTCCTGAATGTCTTCGCGTGCGTTTCCGCGGATACCGAGCACACGCAAGACGGCGGGATGTGCTACCGTACAAGCCTTACGATCGATTTCGGGCTCACGTGCCGGATGCTGAGAAAGTGAGCGCAGATTGCAGGCCGCCGATCGCCATTCGATGACCATTCCGGAACCGCCGCCGTCAGGCAAGCGGCTCGCTTGACCACCGCTGCAGGCCGCCAGTGCGCAACATCGCCGTCGACGCGTATCGCGGCCTCGTGATGCTGCTGATGATGGGCGAGGTGCTGCAGCTTCGCCACGGTCTCGCGCGCGTATCCCGGACAGCCTGCTTCTGGCGATGTCCTGGCGTATAACCAGACGCACGTGGAGTGGGCCGGGCTGGTCCTGCACGACATGATCCAGCCGTCGTTCACCTTCCTGGTCGGCGTGGCGCTGCCCTATTCGATCGCCAGCCGCATGCGCAAGGGCGAGAGCTTCAGCAAGCATGTTCGCGCACACGCTCTGGCGCAGCCTCTGCTGATCGCGCTCGGCATCTTTCTGCGGTCGACTCGCAGAGCACGCAGACCTAACTTCACCTTTGAAGACACGCTGACGCAGATCGGCCTGGGATACACCGTTCGCCTTTCTGCTCGGCGTTCTGCCGCCGCGCTGGCAGTGGACTGCGCTGGGCGCGATCCTTTTCGGCTACTGGCTGGCGTGGGCGCTCTATCCGGCGCCCGGGCCCGGACTTCGACTACGCCGCGGTGGAGTACCCGCGGACTGGCATCATAACTTCACCGGCTTCGCCGCGCACTGGAACAAGAACAGCAATCTCGGCCAGGCGTTCGATGTCTGGTTCCTGAATCTGCTTCCCGCGCGCGAAGCCTTTCCTCTATAACGGCGGCGGCTATCTGACCCTGAGCTTCATCCCGACGCTGGGCACCATGCTCCTGGGCCTGCGCGCGGGCGCGTGGTTTCGTGCCGCCGCGCCGAAGATCCCGATGAAGCGGTTCGTGCATCGCGGGAGTGCTCGTGATCGCGGCGGCCTGCTGCTGCACTTCACCGGCATCTGCCCGATCGTGAAGCGCATCTGGACGCCGGCTGGACGCTCTTCAGCGGCGGCGTCTGTTTCCTCTTTCTGGCCGCCTTCTGCTGGGTGATCGACGTGAAGGGTTATCGGCGCTGGGCCTTCCCGCTGGTGGTGGTCGGCATGAACTCCATCGCCGCGTATCTGATCGCGCATCTGTGGGAGGACTTCATCATCAGCAGCCTCCATATCAACCTGGGCCATCAGGTCTTCCAGGTATTCGGCGCCGGGCTGGAGCCGCTGGTCCTGGGCATCGCGGTGATGCTGATCTATTGGCTGATCCTGTATTGGATGTATCGCGAAAGCTTTTCTTCCGTATCTGAGAGATTTGGGAAAGGGAGCACCTTGCGAATTTTGTGCAGCCGTTGAATAGCCAATGAGTGCCGAAAATAGCGACAAATTTGTAGACATGGTTACGGCCAAGGCCGAGGTGGACCTGCGCCTGAGCGATTTTGCGCCGCGCTCGAGCCTGCGCCTCACCGAGCACGTTATCGAATCCCCACGCTTTCCGGTAATCGACTACCACAACCATCTGGATTCGCAGGACCCGGGCGAGGTACTGCGGATCATGGATGCGTGCGGCATTGAACGCATTGTGAACATCACCATGCAGACGGGCGAAGAGGCGCTCAAGATGATTCGGCGGTTTCACAGTGCGTCGGACCGCTTCTCGACCATCGGGTGGATGGACTGGAGCGGCGTGGAGGCTGCGGATTTTGCCCAGCGCAGCGTAGAGCGGCTGGAGCGGCTGGTGGAGGAGGGCGCCTGCGGCCTGAAGTTCTGGAAGGACCTGGGCCTGAGCGTTCGGGATGCGAGCGGCGAGCTGCTGCGAGTGGACGATGAGCGGTTGGCGCCGATTTTTGAGAAGGCCGCGGAGCTGGGCATTCCGGTCATGTTTCACACGGCCGATCCTGACGCTTTCTTTGAGCCGATCGACAGCCGCAACGAGCGCTACGAAGAGCTGGCGGCGCATCCTGACTGGGGCTTTCACGGGGCTCACTACACCAAGCGCCAGCTGCTGGAGCAGCGAAACCGAGTGTTCGCGCGGCATCCGAAGACAACATTTGTAGGGGCTCACATAGGCGAGAGCGGCGAAGACCTGGCGTTTGCCGCGCAAACGCTCGATGCTCATCCCAACGCGTTGATGGATATCAGCGCGCGAACACCGAGCTGGGGCGGCAACCTTACTCGGCGCGGGAGTTCTTTCTACGGTATGCGGATCGCCTCTTGTTTGGCACCGATCTGCTGCCGGAGATCGAGATGTACCGGCTTTACTACCGCTTCCTGGAGACCGCGGACGAATACTTCGAGTATCCCAGCCATGCATCGCGGCAGGGGCGGTGGAATATCTACGGAATCTTTCTGCCCGACGATGTGTTGCGCAAGGTGTACCGGGAGAACGCGCTGCGGCTGCTGCCGCGGGCTTAGTTGGGGGTAGTACTCGTAAGCCGGCAGCGTAAGTCCGGGTTAGTAAGTGGACCGACGCTGCCTGCGGAAGAGCAACTAGATTGCGGAGACGGAGAGCGGGCTGAGGATCAGGTTGGTGATGTTGCTGACGATGGCTTCAAAGGCGTAGTGGGGATCGGCTGAGAGTTTTTTCCAGTTGGCGTCGTTGCGAAAGACGTCCCACTTGGCGTTGAGTTCTTCGCTGTCGGCGAAGCTGAGCATGTACGTCAGGCTGGGCATGCGCTGCCCGATGAGAGTGTCTCCGAAGAAGACGGGATGGAAGCCGGCGTTTGAAGATCTCAAATTCGCCGCTGTGAAACATCTCACTTTGCGGACATGGTCCTGGTGGGTGGCGCTTTCGTAGGTGCGCAGCTGCAGGATGCGCTTGGCCTTGGCGGCGGGGATGCAGGGGGCGTGAGATTTGGCCAGCCTTCAAAGGCGATGAGCAACGAGCTATCGATGCGCTGGAAGGCGGGCGCGGTTGCGGGGGTGTCCAGAAAGGCGCGGCGGCTTTGAGGAATTCTGCATCCTGGGCGAGGCGCAGATCGAGGTTGGCGAGCGTGTCGATGGAAGAGCCAGGGATGAGGAGATAGAAGACGGGTGTCTCCGGACCGATCTCGAGGCGGAAGGCGCCGGCGGGGCCGAGGCCCAAGCGACTAAGCGCGGGAAAGAGAGCTTCGCCAAAGTAGTGTTCGGTGAGGCTGGTCTGAGGCCCGGACTGCAAGGAATAGCGGCGGACGAGGTAGTAATCGCGGGAGTGGGACGCGGGCGTTTGCGGCGCCGGGGACTGGGCCGAAAGATGGGGCGTGAGAGCAAAGGCAGACGTTGCCAGGGATGCGGAGAGAAAATCGCGGCGCTGCATGCATACCTCCGCTGGTGATTTTACGTGAAGCGATGGCAAGGCGCTGAAGAGGGGCGGTGCGTGTTGAGGCAAGAACTGCAATACTGGATCGCGAACCTTGAGCCGGCCGCGGCCGGTAGCGAACGGAGCTGACGCCCAGAGCCATTGATGAAGCCTTCTTCTTCTCCTGAAGTTTTGCCCGATGGCGCGGCCAGTCCGAGCGCTGTTGCAAGCCTGAACCGCCGCTGGTTGTTTCTGCTGCCCGCGGTATTTGTAACCTACAGCCTGGCGTATCTGGACCGCGCCAACTATGGATTCGGGGCGGCGGCGGGCCTGGCGGCCACGCTGCACATCACGGAAAAGGACAGCTCGCTGCTGGGCGGCTTGTTCTTTCTAGGGTACTTCGCGTTCCAGATACCGGGCGCGACGCTGGCGAGGAGATTCAGCGTAAGCCGGGTGGTGTTCGTTACGCTGATTGCGTGGGGATTGCTGGCGGCGCTGACTGGAGTGATCCGGGAGTTCTGGCTGCTGGCGGTGGACCGGCTGCTGCTGGGCGTGGCGGAGAGCCTGATCTTTCCGGTGATGCTGCACCTGCTGACGCGGTGGTTCACGCGGGCGGAGCGGTCGCGGGCCAACGCGCTGCTGATCCTGGGGAACCCGATCACGGTGCTGTGGATGTCGGCCATTACCGGATTTCTGATCCAGCGGTTCGGATGGCAGACGACGTTCATCCTGGAGGGGCTGCCGTCGGTGCTGTGGGCATTTGTGTGGATCGTGTTGGTGCGCGATGAGCCGTCGAAGGCGAAGTGGATGACGGCGGAGGCGGCGGAGGTGCTGGAGCAGCGGCTGGCACGGGAGGAGCTGGGGGTGCCTCCTGTAGGCGCGGTGCGGAAGGCGATCCTGCGCGGGGATACACTGCTGCTCTCGGTTCACTACTTTGGCTGGAGCCTGGGGGTGTACGGATTTGTGCTGTGGCTGCCGTCGATTGTGCGGCGCGGCGCATCGTTGTCGATGGGGCAAACAGGGCTGTTGTCGGCAATTCCCTACCTGGTGTCGATTGTGCTGATGCTGGGGGTGGCATATATCTCAGATAGATCGCTCGAACGCAAGCGGCTGGTGTGGCCGTTTTTGCTGATCGGCGGCGTCGCCATGCTGGGATCGTACTTCTTTGAGCGGAGCTTTACGGTTGCGTTCGTCGGGCTGGTGATTGCGGGAAGCTGCATGTACGCGCCTTACGGGGCGTTTTTCGCGATTATTCCGGAGCGGTTTCCGCGAAACGTGACCGCAGAGGTGCTGGCGATGGTGAACAGCGTGGGCGCGCTGGGTGGTTTTTTTGGAAGCTACCTGGTGGGCTACCTGCAGGCGGCGACGGGTAATTCCCGAGCCGGGTATTTACTGATGGCTCTGTCGCTGATTGTATCGGCTGTACTCCTGATGCTTTTGAAGCCGGTGAGACGGCAGGAGGCTTCATAAACGAGGCGGCGATCAGGCTTCGTGGAGCAATTCCTCGACCTTCGTCACAAGTTGGGAAGGCCCTTTGTATATCTCAACGATGGCGTCGGTCTTGATCGGATTGTCGGGGGCGAAACGCTTAACCAGTTCCACTGTCCGGACGGCGGGCTCCAATTTGCAGCAGATCTCGAGCAGAGAATCTGTCTCATCATCGGATAGGGTGTGGCAGAGAATCAGCAGCTTAGGCCGTTTCTCTTTCAGGTTCTCGATCGCGCTCCGCGGACTAGCAACCGCGGTCGGCCAGCGGCGGCGAAGGATCATGGCACGCGTAGCCAGCAGCACTTCATCATTCCCGACGAGTAAGATCTGATCTCGCATACGCGCTTCCCGTTGGCCGGTGTCGGTAGTTGAGACGGCGGCCGTTGATAGACAGCCTGGCGAATACTCGAAGAGTACGTGCCGATACGGGCGCCAAGCGAGTATCGGATCCGCGCTACGATGCCGGTCTTCCTGCCAGCGCGGCACTTTTGGGGGGAAGAGTTACTTTGATGCTACGCCGGGGATCAGCGCTGTCAATAGACACGGATAAATAACATGTGTGATATCGGGAGGGACAACATATTTCTAGTTTCGACTTACTCCCAGGATAAAGAGCCTGATTGGCAAGTGTGACGTCGGGCGTAGGGCGCACGGTCACTCATCCGCGAAAAAGAAGCAATCATAATCGTTGAGGTTGTATCCACAACGGGATGAGATTCGCTCGAAACAGTTCCCCGGCGTGGTCCTCTTGTGCTTCAGAGAGGCTCGCAGGCTTGGTTCTCGATCGGGCGCCTCTCGGGGAAGCAGGAATAACTACGAGGCGGGGGATCCGGCTTCGCCCGATGTATCGATTCAATTTCCGTAAAGATAGAGGGGCGCTGAGTTACAGCGCCCCGTCAGGGTCTCGATACTGACGTTCCGTATAGCGGACGAGGTGGGAGGCGTGGCTATCAATAACATACGCCGCTAGTTACTGCGCAGGGCGATCATGGGATTGATGCGAGAGGCCCGGCGGGCGGGGATGTATCCGGCCAGCAAGGCTACGAAGGCGAGCAGAACGATCATGCCGAGGAAGGTGGTAGGGTCGGTGGGCGCGGTGCCGAAGAGGAGCGACGCGATGAGGCTGGAGATGGCGAGCGACCCGATGGTTCCGACGGCGATGCCGCCGAAGGCGAGCCGCAGGGTGCTGGTGATGACGTCCATCTGAACGCGGCCCGGGTAGCGCCGAGCGCCATGCGGATGCCGATCTCCTGGGTCTGCCGGGTGACCGAGTAGGAGATGACGCCGTAGATGCCGAGCGAGGCGAGCAGGAGGCCGAGGGCGGCGAAGATGGCGACGAGGATGACGAAGAAGCGGCGTGGGGAGACGGCGTGATCGACGAGCATGGAGCGGACGAACTCGGCGGCGGGCTGGCCGGGATTGATCTGGCGCAGGACGTTGCATGACGCTGGGCGCGAGAGTCTCGGGCGGGAGCTTGGAGCGGACGACGAGGTCGGCAGCCGACCGGGCCGGACTGGGGGCAGCGGGCAGAGTACATCTGCCAGCCGGCGTTGCCTTCGGGGCTGCTTTCGCGGACGTCGGCGACGACGCCGATGACGCGGCCTCGTGGCCGTCCAGACGCGATGCGGCCGATGGGATCCTGGCCGGGCCAGAGGCAGCGGGCGGCGGTTTCGTTGATGATGACGACGGCTTGCTGTTGGGGTCGTCGTCGTCCCAGGTATATCGCGGCCGCGGACGCAGGTGCATGCCGATGGCGTTGAGGTAGCCGGGCGTGACGATGTAGACGAAGGTGTCCGGGAAGTTCGCCCTTGCGGTAGGTCTTGCCCTTGGCGGAGATGCCCCAGCTGCGATTGCGGCCGAGGGGAGAGCAGTCGGTGATGCCGGCGGTTTCGACGCCGGGGATGGCTCGGACGCGACTGATGAGTTCCTGCCAGATAGCGCGGCTCGCTTGGCTGGGTCGTTACCGGCTCGTAGTCGACGCTGATGGCGGCAGGCGCGGCTGGGCTCGAAGCCGAGGTCGACGTCGAGGACGCGGAGGAAGCTGCGCAGCAGCAGGCCGGCACCGACCAGCAGGACGCAGGCCAGCGCGATCTCTGAGACGACGAGCACGGAGCGCAGGCGTCATGTTTGCGGCCCGGCTGGTGCCGTGGCCGCGAGTCCTTGAGCGACTCCTGCAGTGTTGCCGCCGGAGATCCGGAGGCCGGGAGCGAGGCCGAAGAGGAGGCCGGCAGGACGGCGACGAGCAGGATCCAGCGCGAGCGCAGTGCCGTCGATGCGGACGCTGGTGAGCAGGGGAAGAGCGATAGAGCCCTGGTGGGCGAGATAGAGAGGTGGCGGCGAAGGCAAGGACGAGGCCGAGGAGGGCTCCGGCGCGCGGCGAGGACGAGGCTCTCGGTGAGCATCTGGCGGACGAGCGCCGCGCGGCCGGCACCCAGGGCGGTGCGCATGGCGAACTCTTTGCTGCGGGCGGCGGCGCGGGCGAGCAGCAGGTTGGAGAGGTTGACGCAGACGATGAGCAGGATGAGGCCGACCGCGCACCAGAGCACGATGAGCGAGCGGCGGAGCTTCCGCTGACGTAGTCCTTCAGGTCGAGACATGTGGCGGTGTAGCCGCCGCCTACTCAGGATGTTTGAGGCTGAATGAAGGCGTGGGAAAGAGGACATCGGCTTCGGCCTGCGCCTGCCGAGGGTGACGCCGGGCTTGAGCCGGCCGATGAGGGCGATGGTGTTGCCCCATCGCGCATGTCCTCAGAGATAGGGGGTGTAGAGGTCGACCTCGGGTGCCGGGAGAGAAGACCGAGCCGAAGTCGAAGCTCGGCGGTAAAATGCCGATCGACGGTGTACGGATTGATCGTCGAGGGTGATCGATTTGCCGACGATGTTGGGGTCGCCGTCGAACTGGCGCTTCCAGAAGGCATTGCTGACAGGACGACGGCCTTGGGGCCGTTGTGCTTGGACTCTTCAGGCGTGAAGGCGCGGCCGATGAGCGGGCTGGACGCCCAGGGTATGAAAGAAGTTGCCGGGACCGAATGCCGGAGACGGGGAGGGGCTCGCCGCTGCCGGTGAGTTTGCAGTTGTCGGGAGTGGAGAAGGCGTAGTAGCCGGTGACGTCCTGGAACGATTGCGTTTTGCGCGCTGGATCTCTGCGGTGGCGTCGGTGGAGTAAGTGGTGCCGGAGCGCCGCCGTGGTGCTCCTGGTGGCGATGCGGACCAGGCGGCTGGGGTCGGGAAAGGAAGCGGGCGCAGCAGGATGGTGTTGACGACGGTGAAGACAACGATGTTGGCGCCGATGCCGAGGGCGAGGATGAGGATGGCGACGAAGGTGAAGCCGCGGTCGCGGCGCAGGGTGCGGAAGGTAGTAGCGGAGGTCCTGCATGAGGATATCGAGCCAGGGCAGGCCGCGGGCCTCGCGCTGGGCTCCTTCGGCCTGCTGGACGCCGCCGAAACGCACCAGGGCCTGGCGGCGGGCTTCTTCGGCGGACATGCCGCGCTGGATGTTTTCTTCGATGGCGAGCTCGAGGTGGGAGGCCATTTCGGCTTCGAGTTCAGCGTCGCTGGCGCTTGTGGAAGAAAGAGCGGATGCGCGTGCGAGATTCGCGGAGGGATCGCTCATCACGTCTCTCCTTCCGCCGGCATAGCGAGGACGCGGCCCATGACGCCGGACGAGGCGCTTCCAATAGGCGGTGTCGTTCGGCGAGCTGCTTACGGCCGGCCGGGTGATGGCGTAGAACTTGGCTTTGCGGTTGTTGTCGGAGGTGCCCCACTCGGCGGAGATCCAGCCGCGCTGCTGGAGGCGGACGAGCGAGGCATAGATGGTGCCCTGGTTGAGCAGGATCTCGTCTCCGCTGACCTGTTCGATGCGGCGGGCGATGCCGTAGCCGTGCAGAGTGCCCATGGTGTCGAGGGTCTGCAGGACCATGAGGTCGAGGGTGCCCTGGAGGAGGTCGAGCTTGGAATCGGCCATAGAACCGCTCCTGTGTTGATACCACATCAGTATGCCACAGAATATGTGGCATCGCCACAGGAAAAGTTACAGACGATTGGATATGCGTGACGAATTGAGGTCTGTCGGGGCCTGGTTCTGTATAGAACTGATCGAGAGGCAGGGAGGGTGGCGGGTGGAGTTCTGTCGCGCGCTTCGTCCGCTGACTCGATCGGCTGAAGAGAGTTTCTGTCGCGCGCTTCGTCCGCTACGCGAAGGAGGGGCACCCGCGTTTGCCCTCTGGCCTCGCCGCTTTTGGCGCACGGCGAGGCCCCCTACGAGGTGGTTCCTAGTCTCGAATCTTGGTGAGGTGGACTTCGAAGTTCGCCTTGGGCAAAGGGACGTCAGTTCAAAGACGCGATAACCGTCGCCGGTAACATCGGTGCGGCGAAAGATGCCCGGCTCAGTCTCGGCTATCTCGCGGCCGCCGTCCAACTGGCTGATGTAGAGCTGAGCATCGCCAAGGCTGGCGGCATCGCCGCCGCCGGTGGAGGTGATGGCTTCAGCCACGTAACTGCGCACGAGCTTGGGCCAATACTTGGCGAGCAGGTCGGAGCTGGCGAAGACGTCGGCCCACAGAACGCGGCCGTTGACGGCGACCACGACTCCGGTGGCGCCTTTGCTACGCAACTCGCGAAGCATGGACTGCTCGGTTTCGATGCCGCCATACTCGGCCATCTTCTCTTTTACCGGTTCACTGTCAAAGACCTTGGCATAGGAGCTGACGCCGGCGACGCTGACGGACTGAGATGCGCTGAGGCTGCCGGCGATCTGCGCATTGGAGCGGCGAACGTTGTCCCAGACACGATTCTGATCGTGCGCGGCCATGGCGGGCGTGCGCCGCTGGGCTGGGCCATTTGCGCGGTCATGGATCCGAATTGGCGCTCGATGCGACCCAGCGTCCGGGCTCGACGCAGAAGACGCTGAGGTCGATGGGGCCGGCGTTGGGCGGGACGATGCGATCGGCGCCGATGACGCGATCCTGCTTGCCGCCGGTTACGATTTCTCCGGCCAGCAGGAGCAAGGGGCGGTTGGAGTTGTTATAGAGGACGAGACGATTGACCTCGGCACCGGAGTCGGGGCGAAGGTGCTGTCCGGGGCGCACGAGACCGCGTTCGCCGCCCGCTTCAGTGACGGTGACCTGGCCGGCGCGCACACCCTCGTCGAGGGTCATGAGCAGCGAGGTGTCGTGGGAGCGGGCCGCGACCACGGGAAAGATGGCGAGGTTGCCGTGGACGATGGCGGGAAGGACCTTGTAGTCGGCATCGAGATCTGGCTGGCCGGCAAAGACAGGCCGATTGAAAAACACGCAGGCGAGCGCGACTGCCACCAGGCCGGCGGCCACGAGTTCGATGCGGGCAAGGAGAGAGAGGTTTTTGAGTCGGGCGATTCCCTGCCGAGATTTTCTGGGGGCGAAGGTTGAGATCCAAGACCGGAAGGTGCTGCCATGCGTTGCCTCCTGTGCTGATCGCGGATTGTTTCCCGCACAGAGAAGGAACGGGAAGGGTGGCGCTTCTTGCAGGGAAATTTGCTAGCATCGATGCCAATGCTCTCCGAGCCTGAAACTCCGGCGAAAGGACGACCGCTGAGCAGGGCCGTGCGCGAATGCATCGCCGGCCGTTACGGCGAGTCGGATGGAGAACGTTACGGCGTGACGGCTGAGGGCTTCGCGGCCATGGTAGCGGCGGTGGTGAACCGCTACGCGGCAGACGATGGCGAGGATGAACAACTGCAACTGGCGGCATCGCTGCGGGTTGGGGAGTTGATGCTGGCGCGCGCGTGTTCGGCGGGAAACGGCCTGGCGTGGGACGAGTTTATGACCCGTTTTCGAACGCCGCTCTACGAGGCCGCTTATCGCATTGCGAAAGATGAGGCGACCGGGCGCGAGCTGGCGGACGGGCTCTACGCGGAGCTTTTCGGCATGGCCAATGCGAAGGGCGAGCGCGCTTCGAAGCTGGACTACTACATGGGGCGAGGTTCGCTCGAAGGCTGGCTGCGGACCGTGCTTTCGCAACAGTATGTGAACCTCTACCGCGCGCAGCGTAAAGAGGTGAGCCTGGAGGAGCAGATGGAGGCGGGCAAGAGCTTCGCCGAGCGGCCCGCGGAGAAGATAATTCCGCCGGACACCAGAGTGGCCGAGGCAGTGAAAGAGTCGTTTGCGGAGCTGAAGGCGGAGGAGCGCTGGATGCTGGCATCCTATTACCTGGATGAGCGCACGCTCGCCGATATTGGACGGCAGATGCGGGTTCACGAATCGACAGTGAGCCGGAAGCTGGAGCGGTTAACGGATGCGCTGCGGAAGCGAGTGCGCAAGCGGTTGCAGGCCATGGGGATAAATGCGCGCCGCGTCGATGAAGTGATGCAGGAATTGGATGTGCGCGACCTGGATATAAATGTTGAGGCAAATCTGCGGCAAGAAACGCAGCTGAATACGTTCTTGAAGAAGGATGGACCGCTAACGTGATGCAACCGGGCTCAACGCCGCTTCGCCGCGCACTGGCTGAGACCCAGAAGGCGGGAGCACATCCCGATGCGGATCAACTGAATGCCTTTGCGGAGGATCAGTTGATGGCGCGGGAGCGCGAGGGCGTGCTGGCGCATCTGGCAGTGTGTGCGGAGTGCCGGGAGATCGTGAGCGTGGCCGCAGCAGCGGGGCCTGAACAGGATGCGCGAGGAGAAGCGGAATCGTTTGCAGCGCCGCCGCGATTGACGCAGGGAACAAGGTCCCCGTTGCGGAGCTGGTTTCCCTGGGCTGCCGCGGCGGCCTGCCTGATTGCGATCTTGGGAGCGGTCTTGATGCACCGGGAGAGGAGGTTGCCTTCGCAGCCCGGGGCGGATATTCACGCCAGCCTGAGCGCGGCGATTGAAAATCCCACGGCGATGATAGCGGCAAGCAAACAAGCCGAGGCTGCTCCCGCGACTTCGGCTCCTGTACCAGCGGCAGGGCCGACTGCGACGCCCGAGGCCAGGCGGAAGACGACGCGTCCGAGTACAAACACGGGCACTGGGCACGGGCAAGGACGCGCTACGTCCGGGGCTCAACCGCAGGCGGCCAGGAGTGCCGCCGTCCCTGCTCCGGCAATGGAAACTGAGATGGTTACAGTTGAAGGCGACCTGGCGACAACGGCAGCGGCGCCCCAGGCGGAGGTCGTACCTGAGCCAAGCGAAAAGGCTTCGGGCGCGGCGAAAGCGAAGCACGGAACGGCGCTTGCGGGCGCTTTAGGCGGACTGAGAATGAGCCGGGCAATGGCGGCTCCGTTGCGATCGCGCTGGCGCATCAACGATCTCGGGCAGTTGGAGCGCGCGCTCGGCGAAGGAGATTGGAAGGCGGTGCTGACCGACGAAAACGCACAGCTGCGAACAGTGTCGGTCGTGGGAACGGAGGTTTGGGCAGGTGGAGCGGGGCCGCGCCTGTATCACTCGCCGGATGACGGGCAGACCTGGAGCCAGGTTCCGCTGCCACCCAAAAAAGGAGCGGATTCGATTGAGCACATCCGATTCGATACGCCGGAGAATGGCACGATCGACGCGAACAACGGGACGGCCTGGACCACATCGGATGGCGGCAAGACGTGGGAATAGGAGAGCGCGGCTGCAGCTCGGAGCCGCGAGACATGCTGAGAGACGCTGATTGAAGCGCACGGCCAGCTGCCGCCGGTGGCAACCTGAAGGTGCAGCGAAATTCCTATATAGTGTTGGGTCGGCCGCAGCGACAGGCGGGCACGGCACGATCGTTGAAAAAAATCAGAGGTAGCGCATGCGCCGGATCTTATCGGGTCTCGTTTTTTTGCTGGTTACGTTGTCGATGTGTGCGCGGAGCGGGCCGGCACAGGCTCAGGCTGCGCAGCCGGAGGCAAAGAACATCAACGGATACCGGCCGATGTGGTGGAAGGAGGCGGTGGTCTACCAGATCTACCCGCGCTCGTTCAAGGACTCGAATGGGGACGGCATCGGCGATCTGAAAGGGATCACATGCGAGCTCGACTACCTTCAAGGGCTGGGCGTGAATGTGATCTGGCTGAGCCCGCACTTCGATTCGCCGAACGCGGACAACGGCTACGACATTCGCGACTATCGCAAGGTGATGGCCGAGTTCGGCACCATGGCGGACTTCGACGAGATGCTGGCAGGGATCAAGCAACGCCATATGCGGCTGATCATCGATTTGGTGGTGAACCACACAGCGACGAGCACCGCTGGTTTGTGGAGAGCCGGAAGTCGAAGGATAATCCGTTACCGCGACTATTACATCTGGCGTGACGGCAAGCCAAACCCGGCAGCCCAACGGCTTCGATCCGCCGAACAACTGGACCGTCGTTCTTCTTCGGATCGGCGTGGAAGTTCGATCCCGGCGACCAACAGTATTACCTGCACTACTTCGCGGAGAAGCAGCCCGATCTGAACTGGGACAATCCCAAGGTGACGTCGGAGAAGTCTTTGACCTGATGAAGTTCTGGCTCGACAAGGGAGTCGATGGCTTTCGCATGGACGTGATCCCGTTGATCTCCAAGCGTCCGGGGCTGCCGGACCTGACCGCGGAGTAGCTGAAGACACGGCCGCAAGGCTTTATGCGCAACGGGCCGCACCTGCACGAGTATCTGCAGGAGATGAACCGGAATGTGATGGCCAAGTACGACGTGATGACGGTGGGCGAGGCGTTCGGGGTCTCGCTCGAACAGACGCCGATGATTGCTCGATGAACGCCGCCACGAGCTGAACATGATCTTCAACTTCGACGCGGTACGGTATCAACCGCGATGGCAACCAGTGGAAGACCTGGACGCTGCCCGAGTTCAAGGCTCTCTATACGAAGCAAGACCAGGCGCTGGACGCGCATAGCTGGGACACAGTGTTTCTCTCGAATCACGACAATCCCCGGGTGGTGTCGAGCTTCGGCGATGATTCGGCGGAATTCCGGGTACCATCGGCCAAGCTGGTGGCGACAATGCTGCTGACGCTGAAGGGCACGCCGTTTCATCTACCAGGGCGATGAACTGGGAATGACGAATTATCCCTTCAAGTCGATCGACGACTTCGACGACATCGAGGTGAAGAACGGTTAGAAAGCAGACGGTCTGACCAAGCGGGTGAGCGAGGAGGCGTACCTCGTAACCTGCGGAACATGAGCCGCGACAATGCGCGCACGCCGATGCAATGGGACGGCAGCGCGCAGGCAGGCTTCACCTCGGGGAGCAAGCCCTGGCTGGCGGTCAATCCCAACTACACCGAGATCAACGCGGCGCGGGAGTTGGCCGATCCCGACTCGATCTATCACTACACGCAGAAGATGATCGCGCTGCGCCACAAGACGCCGGCGCTGGTCTATGGCGATTACAAAGATCTCGATCCGCAGAATCCCGCGGTGTTTGCGTATACGCGGAGCCTCGGCGAAGAGCGCTACCTGGTGGTCCTGAACATGTCGGATAAGCCAGTCGCATACAGCATTCCCGGCGGAGTGCAGCCGAAGACCTTGTTGTTGACCAACGAGGGCGGCAGCGAGGTAAACCAGGGAACGCTGAACCTGAAGGGCTGGGAGGCTCGCGTCTACAAGTATTGAGAGCGCGGGGAGGTCTGAGGGCCCTGCCCTATTCCGCGGCGTTATTCTTCGCGCATCAATCGCGAGGGATCGACGGCAAGCGCTCGCCGGGCTGGAATGGCGGACGCCGCAATGCCGAGCAGCGCCATCGTCAGCACCGCGCCGCCCACGACCACGGGATCGCGCGGATTCGCCTGATACACAATCTGCCCCAGCAAGCGGCTGGCGAAGACTCCTGCCAGCAGACCCAGCGACCGATCCCACGCCGAGCAGCACGATGGGCCGCCCGACCGCCGCGCTCATCACCTGCCTCTTGCGTGCGCCCAATGCCACGCGGATGCCAAGCTCCTTCATCCGCCGGCTTACGCTGTAAGCGGCCATGCCGAAGATGCCCGTCACCGCCAGCATCGCCGCCAGCAGACCCATGACGCCCAGCGCCACAGTCGCCGCCCGCGCCGGGAACAGTTCACATCTGCAAGCGCAGTCGGGCCAGCTCTGCACCGTGATCGGCACATTCGGCTCGATGCCGCTCAGTGCGCGTTGCAGGCCGCCGCCATCTCGCCCGGCGCCCGCCGCGACCGCACCACGAAAACCGCTTCGCTCTGCTCGCTTTGCGACAACGGCAGATACACAGCCGGCTGCGGCGACTCTTCCAGATCGTGGTATTTACCGTCCTCCGCCACGCCCACCACTTCGGTCAGGTTGCCCCACAAAATGAAGTGCTGTCCGATCGCCGGCGCTTCGCCCCACATCTTGCGGGCGAAGGTTTGGTTCACGATCGCCACATAGGGCGTCTTGGTGGTGTCGTGCCATGAGACATCCCGCCCGCTGCAGCAGCCGGGTGCCGGCAGCCTCCAGGTATCCCGGCGACATCTGAAACACGTACGGCGCCAGCACAGAATTGTTCAGCTTGAACTCCGTAGTCCCCGGCGGGAAGATCGGAATCCCGTGCATCCCGCCGGTCAAGGGCGTGCGGCTACCGTACCCGCAGCCGTCACACCGGGGATGCTCCGCGCCGCCTCGATCATCGCTTTCATTTTCTCCATGGCCAGCTCGCCGGCGCCGTCCAGTTGGCTCAGGTCCATATCGGCCAGCATCGCGCCCTGCGGCTGGAAGCCCAGCGGCGCGTCGCAGCGTACGCACCATGCCGCGCACCGCCACCAGCGAGGCCGTCACCAGCAGCGTGCAGATTGCAATTTGCGCGCCCAACAACAGGTCGCGCAGGGCAAACCGGCGCAGATGCATAGAACCCGTCGCTCCGCTTTTCATCATCTGCAACGGACTGCTCTGCCACGCCTGCCACGCCGGAACCATCCCAAACAGCAGCGCGCTGCCCAGTGTCAACACCAGGCCCGCCAGGTACACCCGCGCGTCCACCGTTGCCGCCAAATGTGCGTCCGCTAAACGGTGGCCATCGGTTCAACACGCCCAGCAGCAGGTTCGCGCTCACCAGCCCCGCTGCTCCGCCCATCAGCGATACCAACGACCGCCTCGGTCAACAATTGCCTCACCAGCCGCCGCCGGCTCGATCCCAGGGCCACACGGAGCGCCAGTTCCCGGCTGCGATCCGCCGCGCGCGCCGCAAACAGAGTTGCCAGGTTCGCGCATGCCGCCGCCAGCACCAGCAGCGCCAGCACGGTCACGCTGTAAAGAAATCCGCGAATCACGTCGCCGTCGTCCCCGAAGAGTCCCGGATGGATCAGCCGCAGCGGCTGTCCGTCGTCGGTCTCCGGATATTCCTTTGCCAGTTCGGCCGCAATCGCATTCAGATTTTCCGTCGCCTGCTGCGGCGTCACGCCCGGCTTAAGCCGGCCAATCACCGTAACGGCGATCGATGTCCGGCTATGCAGGTAATCCCAGTCCTTCCACCTGCTCCTCGTTCACCATCGGCATCCAGTAGTCCGGCCACACAAACCGCTCGGTGCCGTGGAACCGCGCCGGCGCCACGCCGACCACCGTAAACGGATGCTTGTTGAGCTCCACGGTCGTTCCGACTACGCCGCGGATCGGCATGAAACGCCTTCGCCACAGGGCATCGCTCAACACCACGTACGGCGCTGAATCCGGGCCATGCTCGTCCGCCGCGTGGAAGAATCGTCCCACCTCCGGCTGGCACGCCCAGCAGATCGAAATAATTGCCGGTGACCTCATCGCCGGAGACCTCATCACGGCGTTACGCCAGCTCAGTCGCGCGATGCGAATATCCATAAATCGCCGGCCATCCCGCTGAAGGTGGTGTTTCGCTGCCGAAAATCCTCAAAGGCGGGATACGACGTAGTCAGCAGCCGTCCGCTCATCCACGGCTTATGGCGAATCTGATACAGGCTCTGCGGGTCGCTCACATCCAGCGGGTGCAGCAGGACCGCATTCAGCACTCCGAAGACAACGACGTTTGCCCCAATCCCCAGCATCAGAGTGACCAAGGCTACGACCGTGAACGCGGGAGACTTCCGCAGCACGCGAAGCGCATAACGAACATCCAGCAGCAGGTTCTCCACGAATGGCAGGCCCTCTTCGGCGTGGTAGTCTTCCCGAATCGCCTCCACCGCTCCGAACTTCAGGCGGGCGTGGCGGCGGGCTTCGCCGGGAGTCATGCCGGCGCGGATGTTCTCTTCCGTCTGGGTCGCTATATGCGATTCCATCTCTTCGCTGAGCCGTTCGTCGCCGCGGCGCCTGGTCGGCGAAGTTGAGAAGCGCGTGTGAATAACCGGTTCAGGGCTCTCATGGCGAGATCCCGCGCTTTCACTTCGAAGAAGCGCGCGATGATCGCCGCCGTCTGCTCCCAATCGCGTTTTTCGGCTTCCAGTAATTTGTGTCCCGCACGCGTCAGCCGATAAAAGCGCGCTCGGCGGTTGTTTTCCGAGGGGCCCCACTCCGATGCGATGGCACCCTCCTGTTCCAGCCTCAGCAGGACGGGATAAAGCGTGCCCTGATTGACCGAAAGCAGGTCGCCGCTGATCTGCTCGATGCGCCGGGCGATGCCATAGCCATGCAGCGGTCCCAGCACATCCAGGGTCTTCAGAACCATCAGGGCCAGCGTTCCCTGCTGGACATCCCTTTTCTGTTTCATGCGGTCTTCGTCCTACATGGCGGTCATTTGGCTTACCAACAGGAGAATGCCACAGCTCTATTGGGAAAGCAACAGGGGGCGTCCGGGGATGAGAGCGCGGATGTTAAGGGCAAGAGTACGCGACGGCGGCGACTTATGGGAAGCGGACGGAAGGATGGCAAGCGTGATCGAGGACGAGAGACAGGCAGAAGGCTTGCAGTTTGTCAGTAGAGGCAGGACAGGCAAGGCCCGGAGACTATTTCTTCGGTTCCTTGCCTGTACTGGTTGGCAGACCAGGTTGACGGACCACTTATTTGAGGGCGACGAGGACGTTGTTGTCAGTCTGCAACAGCGCTTCCTGCTCCTGAACCCTCTTCTCGAGCTTGGAGCGAGGGATGGAGACGTTCATGCCGTAGCCCCTGCAGAGGATCTCGCTGAGGAAATACTTGTGGCCGTACTTGTGAAAGACAAGCTTGTTGCCGTTCTTTGACTCGCGGCCGTCGAGGATGGTCGGGATGAGGGTCCGATTCTGACCGTCCCGGCTCTGGACTCTGAGCACACCGGAGGACACGGGAGAGACGATGTAGGTTCCGGAAGGAAGCACCTTTTCTCCGACGGTGAAGTCGAAGGGGATGTTGGCTTGTGCACCGGGTTCCCACGCCAGGGCAGGGCCTGCTGAGGCCAAAGTTGCGATCGCAAAGAGGGCAATGGATGTAAACCGCTTCATGGTGATCTCCTTTTGGGGAAGTGCCGCTAATGGATCGGCCTTCACTCTCTATAGCGCTGGAAACGGGAAGATCGTGCCAAAAAATTTTTTGATTTTCGCGGCGGAGGTCTGGAACAGCGATGGTAACGATTGCATGGTGCGAGGTGGAGGAATCGGCGCGGAATGCGCGGCCCGCTGCCTGAATCGTGCTACCATCTCGGACCATCATGCACGCTGGAACAAATGATCTGCCTGCCAGGAAGTGGTCGATCGTCGCCTGGGGTTCGGCCGGATATTCGCGGTTCTTCTCTCTTACCTGCTGACATTCGCCCTGGGAGTGGGGCTACTGTCTTTGCCGGTGGTCTTCTTCGGACTGATGCCGACGCCGACGTTTCTTACGGTGCAGGTCCTGCTGTCCTTATTCGGAATCATCGCGGGACCCACGGTGCTGTGGTCGCTGGTTCCCCGGCGGGATAAGTTCGTCGCGCCCGGAGTATTGATCGACTTATCTCGGGAAAGGCGGCTGGCCGCGGAGGTGGAGGCGATTGCGAGGAGAGCAATACGCGCAACTGAGCCAGTAAATAGAAGAAGAACAGCGCCACGTATTGCTGAGTTGCTGGCGGCGGCTGCACAGCAGTGCCTGTTACGACCCGGCCATGACGCAGACGGTCGAGCGGGCTTCAGCGAGCTGGCTCGCGTCATCGCCGTACTCACCACCGCCCAGGCGCTCCAAGCAGAACTGACGAGCTCGATGAACGCCGGCAAGCCGGCCGGGCGCGCCTGGCGGAGCTGCAGAACGAGGTGCATGCGGTTTCGCGCCGGATGAACAGCCGGTTGCTCAACACGCTCCGGCTGCCCGCACGCAGCAAAAGCGAAGCGCCGGAAGTACCTGCAATACAAGGGGTTTCGGCACTGCGCGGATGGCCGAGCCTCCCGCCCGAGGCCGAAGGAAGCAGACACCGTCCTCGCGCACGTCGACTTTCCGGAAGCTCCCGCCATCGTGCTCGAGGGGTACCGCCGTGCTGGTGGGTTGGGCGCTCACCCCGCAGGCGCCGGTGGGCCGGGTCGAGGTGCTGCTCGACGGCCAACCCGCCGGACGGGCACGGCTGGGCTACGCACGCGCCGACGTTCACGCGCGCTATGCATTTGCGGCACGCGCTGCTCTGCGGTTTCGAGTACCGGCTGGACCCAGCGGTGATCCGGGGCCGGGCGGTCTGCATGTCGACCTCGTCGCCGTGATGGCCGCCGGGGCTCGAGTCCGGTTCGCATCGCGCAGGCGTGGGTGGCGCGCGCGCTCGACCGCCCGATCGACATCGATACTCCTATTGCCACTCCGACCGCCACCCCTCGCCTCCCCCGGCCTACGCGCCCCCCGTGGAGTACCCCTCATGTCCTTGTGGTGACGCATGATTTGGGCTACGGGGGCGGCCAGATCTGGCTGTTGGACTCCTCGACCCGGACGGGTGCCGGCCGGGACTTCCCGGCCACGGTCGTCTCGCCGGCCTCGGGCCCGCTCGCGGCGACGCTGCGCCGGCTCGGGATCACCGTTCACGTGAGCGGAGCCGCTCGCGACCGACCAGCCGGATGCCTACGAGGGGCGGCTGGCCGAGTTGGCCGCCGGGCTGACCCCCAGGGCTTCACCCACGTGCTGGTCAATACGCTGCTCGGCTTCGCCGGTGCCGACCTCGCGAGCCGGCTTGGCCTTCCGTCCATCTGGGCCATCCACGAGTCTGGCCGCCGGCATCTTCCGTCGGTGTCGCTGACCCGCCGCGCGGCATCCATCGTCATGTTCAGCACGCGGCGATGCGCGCGCTGGCGGCGTCGAGCGCTGTCGTCTTCGAAGCCGCGGCCACCCGCTCGTTGTATGCGGACTACACCCGCCCCGGTGCCGCAATGGTGGTCCGCTACGGCGTGCGCACCAGGGCTATCCGGGACTACTGCGCCGCCCAAAGGCCGCGAGAGCGCCCGCAAGCAATTGGGTCTGACCGTCATTCGCCGGATCGTGCTGGTGATGGGAACCGTCGAGCCCCGCAAAGGCGCAGACCGTACTCGCGCAGGCTTTCCAGCAGGTGGCGCAACGCCATCCCGATACCGCATTGATCTTCGTCGGCGCGGGCGACACCCCGTATGTTCACGGCCTCACCGAATATCTCGGGCTTGTCGGTTTGAATCATCAGGTGCGCGTCGAGCCCGTTGTCGCCGACTCCGATCCCTGGTATCGCGCTGCCGACGCCCGGGTGTGCGCCTCCGACGTCGAGAGCATGCCCCGGTCCGCGCTGGAGGCCATGGCCTTCGGCCTGCCGGTACTCGCCACCGCCATCTTCGGGCTACCCGAGCTCATCAAGCGACGGTCAGACCGGCCTGCTGGACCCAAGTCCGCCGATGTCGATGCGGGCCGTCGCAGGGCTGGAGCGGCTGCTGACCACGAGCGCGTCCGAGATCGCCGAGATCGCCGCTGCGGGCTGCCGGCACGTCTTCGAACAACTACGACTCCGCCGGCTACGCCGACCACATCAAGGGACTGCTGCGCCTCCGGCTCGGCCCACTCCGTGACGAGCCCGCATTGAAGCCGACCGCCCAGGGCCCCTCCGGAGTGCTGATCGTCGGGGCGTGGTGTTCATCGGCTCGCACATCTGCCGGCAGCTGCTGAGCGAAGCACACCGGGTCCGCATCCTCACCCGTTCCATCCCCGAGGCGGCGCACGCCCGGCTGCTCGAGGGCGCCGAGGTCCGCATCGGGCGACGCGACTGACCCCGCGGGCGGTCTCCGCTGCGCTGAAGCGGCATCGACTGGGTGATCTTCGGTGCGGGTGGACTTGTTCCTCGGTCGCCTCGCAAGCGAATCCGATTCCCAACATCTCGCTGGCGTTGCGCCCACTGCTGAGCGTGCTCGACGCCGTGGCGCGGTCACCGGTCAGCGGGTTCACCTACCTGTCCTCCGGAGGAACGGTCTACGGCCGCAGCACCACCCCGCTCATTCGCGAGGACCATCCGACCGACCCGATCACCGCGTACGGCGCGCGTCAACAACTCGCCGGCGAAGAAGTTCGCCGGGCTCGACGCGCGCCGAAAGCGGCACCGCAGACTCGCATCCTGCGTTGTGCCAACGTCTACGGCGAAGGGCAGCGCACCGACCGTGACGGTCAGGGCGTGGTCGGCACGTTCCTGTCGGCGCTCCGCCAGGGACTCCCCGGTCACGCTCTACGACGGCGGTGCGATGGTGCGCGACTTCCGTCCACGCGGGCGACGTCGCCGCCGCGGTGATCCGGCTGCGGCCGACGCTCCCGCACCATCAGGGGAAGGACATCGTCAACGTCGGGTCGGGTTTGGGCGTCAGCGTGTCCGAACTGCTGTCGATCATGGAGGACGTGGTCGGTGTCAAGGCAACGGTGCGGCGGAGCGCCGAGCCGGCCCTTCGACGTCGAACGCAACGTCCTCTACATCGGCCGGCTACGGTCGCTGACCCAAAGCTGGCCCCCATGGGCCTGCGCCTGACCCTGGACTGACCATCGGCGCCGAGGCGCCCGTCCGCGCGGTCTCCTCACAACGAGATCTGAACGGCACAGCGACGTTAGTGGGCACTAGTGGGCACTATTGGGCACTATTGGGCACAGTGCAGATAGCATGCGTAAAAGAGATGTAAAGACCAGATAGAAACATCGCGAGGCTAAAAGAAGAACGAGTATAAGTCCCAGGAAGTACAAGCATTAGTAGCTTGGAGAATTACTTACTCTTTCTCGCTTCATCCCTCATAGCTGGATGCAAGGCCTTTCTCGGTCTATAGTCTTGAAGCCATGGGACATGGTATCGACCAAGCACAAAGGGAATTAGTCTTCAGTCGAGAATTCGCATGCATCGCGGCGAGGCAAGAGACTTTGCATACTCTGCCAGGAATTATCAGAGGGCGGTCCACCCTGAAATTTATGACATCTCTCCTTAGTATGTGGCTATCTCTATTCTGAAGCAGTTGTTCGCTGGAATGGGCGTATCAATGTCTATTGATGATTAGATGTTGTTTAGGTTGGGTTGAAGTCGCAGAACTGTAAAATAGGTAGGCACAAGTTTTGGTGGTGAATGTAACCCAGTAACCAATAACTACCGCCACGCTGATCAACCTGCCACTAGGCCCCTTTCATCATATCTTGAACACCAGACATCTTTGCTTTCATGTGAGGCTCGGGTTCGCGCTGTCTGTCTCCATACGTGTTATACCTAAAACCAGGTTTTAGAGATTTACGAATAGTATGGAAACTGAACGAGTAGATGTATAAACACGGCCATTGCCGGCGCGCGCGGCGGCGAACGTATTGCTGTGATCGAGAAACTGGCCGAACTGGTGGCGCATCCAGGTCAGCGCGGCGTCGTCCGGCGGAGGCGCCGGCTCTCCCGGAGCGGGCATGGTGGGCGCGCGCGGGGTCGGGAGCGGTTGCGCTGGAGCCGTGACGGTCGGTGCCGCGGCGCCGGGCTCCGGTGCGGGCCCCTGGATCGCCGCCGGCGGGGGCGGTTCGGACGCTGGCTGTCCGGGCGGCGGTCCGGGAGGCGGTTCCGGCGCTGGCGGCGCAGGCTCCGGCGCCGGCGGCGCAGGCTCGAGCGGGCGCGATGATGCCGAGCCGGCGCTGGTTGTTCAACCGTAACCGCTATTGGCGCGGGCGCTGTCGCGATTTCGGTTCTCAAGCCGAAGCTGAGCGTGATGGCGAGCACGACGAGCGCCGCCGCGAACAAGGCCAAGATGACGGAACGACGGCGCCCGGGAAGGAAGGCCGGCTGGGCCGCGTCATTTCTGCGGGATCGCGTGATCGAGGTAGGTATTGAAGGCGCGGAACAAATCCTCCTTTTCGGACGGGCTGAGCGGCAAGGTTTCGTCTTGCGTCGCGGCCTCCGTTGCCGTCTTGGGCGGCCCGGCTCGCTTGACCACGCGGGGTGCCGGGGATGGCCTGCGCAGGACGATCGGCTTGCCTTCCGGCGGTTTGGCGCAGGCCGACAGTGCGAGCATCGAGGCGATGACGAGTGGGGCCGGCCTCAGAGCACGGGTCATTCGCTGGCGGTGATTGGTGTCATGATGAGAACGCTGCACTTCGCGGCAATTCCGCGCAAGGGCCGTTGATGCGGGCGATGCCGAGCGGCTATTTCCTGGGCTGCGTCGCGCTAGAAACCAAACTGGACAGCGAAACAGATTTCAATCGGGTTCTTCGCGCCGACCGCGGCGCACTTTTAACGAAAGGCGTCAGGCGGCGGCCAGGCGCAGCCGCTCGGCGGCGCGGGCGCGGCCCATCAGCGGCAGCAGGTCGCGCAGCTCCGGCCCGTGGTCCTCGCCGGTCAGCGCCTGGCGCAGCGGCAGGAACAGCTTCTTGCCCTTGCGGCCGGTCGCCTGCCTTCAGCGCGTCGATCCAGGCCGGCCAGACCGTCGTTGTCCCACGGCTCCGGCGGCAGCGTCGTCGAGCGCGGTGCGCAGATACTCGGCCTCGCCCTCGATCAGCGGCGGCACGATCGACCCGGCCACCACGTCCCACCAGCCGCGCGCCTCGTTCAGCAGGTCGAGGTTGCCGCGCACCGCCGTCCAGAAGGCCGGCGTCGCCGCGGGCGGCAGCCGGTCCTGCACCGCCTCGAACGGCAGGGTCTGCAGCAGCTGGCGGTTCAGCGCCGCGAGCTGCCGCCCGTCGAACCGGGCCGGCGCGTGCGAGACGTGCGCGAGGTCGTAAGTCGGCGGCGAGCTCGTCCGGCATGGCCGGCACCGGGTCCTCGCGAGGTGCCGAGCGCGGGCCAGGTAGCCGGCCAGCGCCGCCGGCTCGATCCCGTCGCCGCGCAGGCTGCGCAGGCGTGAGCGAGCCGGTGCGCTTGGACAGCTTGCCGCCGTCCTGGTCCACCAGCAGCGGCAGATGGCGCGAATCTGCGGCTGCCGGCCGGCCCGGCGCCAGCGCCTCCATGATGTCGAGCTGCACGCCGGTGTTGGTGACGTGGTCCTCGCCGCGGACGATGTGGGTGATGGCCTCGTCCAGATCGTCCACCACGGAGGTGAAGGTGTAGAGCGGCGTGCCGTCGGCGCGGATCAGCACCGGGTCGGAGACCGCGGACAGCTTCACCTGCCGCCGGCCGAGCACCAGGTCGTGCCACTCCGCCTGCACGCCGGAGAGCAGGAAGCGCCAGTACGGCCGCTTGCCGCCGGCCTCGGCCGCGGCGCGCTGCTCCGGCGTCAGCTTCAGCATGGCGCGGTCGTAGATCGGCGGCAGGTGGCGCTTGAGCGCGCATCTCGCGCTTGGCGTTCAGCTCCTCCTCGCTCTCGAAGCAGGGGTAGAGCCGGCCGCGACGCCTTCAGCCGCTCGGCCGCCGCGGCGTAGCGGTCGAGCCGGTCGGACTGGCGGAACATGCTGGTCCCAATGCATGCCGAGCCAGCGCAGGTCGTACTGGATCGCGTCCTCGTATTCGGGCCGGTTGCGCTCGGGGTCGGTGTCGTCGAGGCGCAGCAGGAACGTCGCCGCCATGCCGCCGGGCGAGCAGGTAGTTGGCCAGCGCCGGCGCGGACGTTGCCGACATGCAGCAGCCCGGTCGGGCTGGGCGCGAAGCGGACCTTCACGTCCGTCCTCCGCCTCGCCGTCCGCCGCGCGGGTCGAGGCTGCGCCAGTCGCGGTCGGCGCGGCTGGCCCGGCGCGCGGCGAAGTCGTGCAGCTCGGCGGCGCTGCGCCAGCCCTGCTCGCCGGCGTCCGGCACGATCGCGTCCTCGCCGAAGGCGAACCAGGCGTCCAGCACCGCCTTGGCGTCCATGCCCGGCGCCCGGCACCGCTCGACGCTGTCGCGCACGTAGCGGCGGGCGAACAGGTTGGCGTCGTCGAGCGTCGGGAACGGGCCGATCTCCTCGACGATGTTGTCCTCGGCGCCGCCCGGACAGGTCGAGGATGCGCACGCGCCAGGTCTTGGCCTCGCTCATCCGCGCCGACTCGGCGCCGTCGCCGTTGCGTTGCGCGCGCTTGCGGTGCGCCGCGCAGCAGGAACTCGCGGCCGACCTTCACCCGGACCTCGTTGCCATAGGCCACGATGTCGGCGGTGGCGTAGGTCTCGTGCCAGTCGCGCGGGATGAAGCTGCCGGTGCCGACGACGTCGATCGGCGCCTGCGTGTCGGCCATGACCCGGCATTTCTCGACGCCGAAGCCGGACGAGACGACGATCCGCACCTGGGGGAAGCCGGCCTCGTCCAGCGCCTCGCGCATGCGCCAGATCGCCGCGGCCGAGACGCCGGTGCCGACCAGGTCGCGCAGTTCGGTGTCGCTGCGGTAGCGGCGGATGGCGCCCGGCGCGCGGCGCTCGAGCACGGCGTAGCTGCGCGGCCGGGTCGAGCCCTTCGAGGTAGCGGCCGCCATGGGTGTCGAGCCGGACCGCGAGCCGGCCGGCGGCGGCCAGGTCGGGGAAGCGCGCGGCAGACTTCGAGCCCGTCGGTGATCTCGCGGCCGAAATAGTCGGTCAGCACGGTCAGGTTCTCGTCGGGATGGGTCTCGTGGAACATCTGCGCGGCCCGCAGCGTGGAGCCGGCGTAGCCGATCAGCGCGTGCGGCATGGTGCCGCGCCCGCGGGTCGCGCCGAAGATAGCGGGCGGCCATGTCGGTCGAGCGTGCCGACGAAGCCGATCGCGCCCTCGCGCTGGGCGGCGGCGCTGCCGACCGCGGCGGCGTAGCCCATCATCGTCCTGCATCTCGGCGCCGGCGCAGTGCCGCGCCTCCATGGCCAGGAACGCCGCCTGCGGCAGCGCGAGCGCACATCTGGTAGGCGTTGTGCGCGGCGACGCAGGCCGGCGCCGAGCTTCTGCAGGAAGATCGTCTCGCAATCGGCCAGCGCCGCGAACGACTGCCGGTGATGTAGGCGATCGGCTCGCCGGCGCCGACCCAGTCGCCTTCCGGGTGCACCACGTCGAACTGGAAGCTGGTGCCGCGCGCGGCGGCGACCTCGGTCGAGCCAATCCAGCATCAGCCGCGGCGCGCGAGATCACCGGGCGGCGCAGGAACACGGCGTAGGTGACCGGCGTGTCGCCGAACCGCGCGATCGACCTCGCGGGTGCGGTTGAAGTAGGCGTCGGTGCGCCAGGCGATGTCCTCGAGCAGGCTTCGGTGCGGCGGTGGCCGTCGGGCTCATGCGCGGCGCCTCATTGCGCGGCGACCGGCGCGGCGGCGCGGCGCGACCGGCGCGCCTTCAGCTCCTCGGCGACCAGGAAGGCCAGCTCCAGCGACTGCTCGGCGTTGAGCCGCGGGTCGCAGAACGTCTCGTAGCGCTGGCCGAGATCGGCCTCGGTCAGCCGGTGGGCGCCGCCGACGCATTCGGTGACGTTGCGCCCGGTCATCTCGACATGCACGCCGCCGGCCCAGGTGCCGGCCGTCGGCATGCGCGTCGAAGAAGCGGCGCACCTCGGACAGGATCGCGTCGAAGCTGCGGGTCTTCACCTTGGCGGCGGTGCTGATGGTGTTGCCGTGCATCGGGTCGCACAGCCAGACCACCTTGCGGCCCTGCGCGCTGCACCGCGCGCAGCAGCGGCGGCAGCTTGCTGGGCGACGTGCTCGGCGCCCATGCGGCTGATCAGCGTGAGGCGGCCGGGCTCGTTGCGCCGGGTTCAGCCGGCTCGATCAGGCGCAGCAGGTCGTCGGCCTCCATGGTCGGGCCGACCTTCATGCCGATCGGGTTCTTCACCCCGCGCAGGAACTCGACATGCGCGCCGTCGAGCTGCCGGGTGCGGTCGCCGATCCAGAGGAAATGCGCCGAGCAGGCGTAGATGTCGCCGCTGGTGCTGTCGACCCGGGTCAGCGCCTGCTCGTAGGGCAGCAGCAGCGCTTCGTGGCTGGTGTAGAAGTCGGTCTCGCGGATCTGCGGCGTGTTGAGGCTGCTCATGCCGCAGGCCTGCCATGAAGGCCAGCGTCTCGTCGATGCGCGCCGGCCAGGTCCTGGTAGCGGGCGGCCAGCGGCGAGCGGGCGGCGAAGTCGAGGTTCCAGCGATGCACCTCGTGCAGGTCGGCATAGCCGCCGTTGGCGAAGGCGCGCAGCAGGTTCAGCGTGCCGGCGGACTGGAAATAGCCGGTCTCCATGCGCGCCGGGTCGGGCATGCGGGCGGCGGCGGTGAAGTCGGGGCCGTTGACGATGTCGCCGCGGTAGCTGGGCAGGGTCTCGCCGTCGACGCGTCTCCGTGTCGGACGAGCGCGGCTTGGCGAACTGCCCGGCCATGCGGCCCATCTTCACCACCGGCACGCTGGCGCCGAAGGTCAGCACGACGGCCATCTGCAGCAGCACGCGGAAGGTGTCGCGGATGACGTTGGCGGTGAAGTCGCCGAAGCTCTCGGCGCAGTCGCCGCCCTGCAGCACGAAGGCGTGGCCCTCGGCGGCGAGCGCCAGGCCGGCCTTCAGCCGCCGCGCCTCGCCGGCGAACACCAGCGGCGGATAGCTCGCCAGCCGCGCCTCCATCGCCTCGAGCGCGGCCGCGTCGGGGTAGGCCGGCATCTGCTTGGCCGGGCGATCGCGCCAACTGGCCGGCGTCCAACTGTTCCATCACTCTCCTCCTGGTCGGGGCAGCAGGCCGCCGGTGCCCCGTCCCGCAACACGTACACGATAAACCCGGAACGCCCTCCGCCTCCACCCCGGCGCGGGCGCGGGTCAGATGGCCGATTTCGGCGGCCTCGGTCCAGAGCGCCGGGTCGGGCGGCTCGCGCCGGCGCTCGCTGATCAGCAGCAGCCCGGCGCCGGCGGCAGCCGCGGGCAGGCGGAACAGCGCCAGCGCGGCTCGGCGCCGACGACCTCGGTGCCCGGCGGCGCCCACCAGGCCAGCTGCGCGGCCATGGCCGTAATCCTCGGCGGCGAGGAAGCCGAGGCCCCTGGTCGCGCCGGCAGCGCGTCCGCCTGCCGGCGCCAGCCCGTCCCAGCCGGCGAGCCGGATCAGCGTCGGGTCGAGCCGCGCGCGGCAGCGCGAACGGCGCCGCGGCCGCCTGCAGGTAGACGAGCGCGGTCAGCGCCAAGCCCGAAGCCCGGCCGCCGCCCGCCACCACCGCTGCCCCACGGCCGCCGCGGCGATGGCCAGCGGCGGATAGAGCACCGCCAGCCAGTTCGCCTGCACCCGGTCGCCCAGCGCATGCTCGAGGAACACCAGCAGTCCGGGCAGGCTGAAGCGCGACGAGCAAGCGTCGCCGGCCGGGTCGCGCCGCGCCGCGCCGCGCAGCGCCGCCACAGCCCGGCGGCGAACAGCACGAACATCGAGCGGCGTCGCCAGCCCGAGCTGGCCGGCCAGCAGCTCGCCCAGGAACTGCGGCGCGCGCGCGCCGGCTGCCAGTCGCCGGTGCGCCCGCCCTGCTTGGCGAAGCTCGCCCAGCCATGCCCCGCGTTCCACAGCGATCACCGGCAGGAACAGCAGCCGCGGCCAGCGCCGCCGCCGGCCCAGAGCCAGGGCGAGCGGAACGCCGGCGCAGGCGGCGCGTCCAAAGCAGCCACAGCGGGATCGCCACGCCCGAGCAGCGCCCCGGTGTATTTGCTGTCCAGCGCCAGCCCGGCCGCCGCCCCGACCAGCAGCCACCAGCGCGGATCGCTCGCCGCACCCGCGCCAGCGCCCAGAGCGTCAGCGTCGCGAAGAACAGCAGCGGCGTGTCCGGCGTCATCGTCACCGCGCCGGCGCCGAGCATCAGCGTCGCGTTCAGCAGCACCGCCGCCGGCACGCCCGAGCCGGCGGCCCGGGAAACAGCCGCTCCGCCGCGTCGGCCAGCAGCACCGAGCCCGCCGCCGCCGCAAGCGGGCCGAGCAGCCGCACGCCCAGCGCCGTCTCGCCGGCCAGCGGCGGTGCCGAGCCGGATCCAGAGCGCGACCATCGGCGGATGGTCGAGATAGCCCGGCTGCAGCGCCCGCGACCAGACCCAGTAATAGGCCTCGTCCGGCGCGAGCGGCGTGAGCGCGGCCACGAGCCAGCCGCATCGCGGTCAGCAGCAGCAAGCAGGAGCGCCGGGGTCATCGCGCCTCGATCCGCCGCCTCGCGCCGCGGGTCAAGCAAGGGAACGATCCGGCGTGGTCGGATGTTATCAACGCCAGGCCGACAGGGGATGCCGGCATGTTTTCGTTCATTGGGGCGATCATCATCGGCGGGCTGGCCGGCGCCCTCGCCAAGCTCCTCATGCCGGGGCGCGACCCCGGCGGGTTCATCATCACGATCCTGCTCGGGATCGCCGGGTCCGTCGTCGCGACCTGGCTCGGCGAGCAGATCGGCTGGTACCGCTACGGCGAGTGCGCCGGCTTCATCGGCTCCGTCGTCGGCGCGATCATCATCCTGATCATCTACCGGATGGTCGCCGGGCGGAGGACCTACTGATGCGCGACGTTCGCTGGCCGTGGTCGCGCTGCTCGCAACTGGCCGGCTCTGCGCGCGCCGACCGACGCCGCCGCTGGTCTCCGACGCAATACCCGCCGGAACCGGCGTGGTGAACAAGAACAGCCCGATGCAGACCCTGAACAGCCTGCCGCCCGGCGCCGCCAATCTCGGCGGCCGGGCATGCTGGCCGTCGCGCCGGACTATGCGAGCATCAGTTCCGCGCCTTCTAGAGCGGGACGCCCGGCCACGTTGCGGCTGGTGCGGATGGTTTGCAGCGTCTGCACCCGGCTGACGGAGGCGGCGCCGGTCAGGCGCTGGGTGAGCTGGTTCTCGTGCGCGGTGTCGCGCGCCACCAGGCGCAGCAGGAAGTCGCCGCCGCCGCGGATCATGTGGCACTCGCGCACCTCGGGCCACTCGGCGACCATGGCGCTCGAAGGCGGACAGCACCGTCTCCTTCTGGCTGTCCAGGCCGACGATGGCGAAGAACGTGATCTGCCAGCCGAGCTGCGCCGGGTCGGTGTCGGCGTGGTAGCCGCGGATGACGCCGGCCTCCTCGAGCCGGCGCATGCGGCGCAGGCAGGGCGGCGCGGTGATCTCGGCGCGCCGGGCCAGCTCGACGTTGGTCATGCGGCCGTCGACCTGCAGCTCGGCCAGGATGCGGCGGTCGATGGCGTCGAGTTCCGGCGTAGTCGCAGCTGTTCGCCCAGCTTCATTCCGGCGCTTCTTGTGGCCGCTCGCCTGTTTCGCGCAACTATTATTGACCGGCAGTCGCCGGAGGGAACGCCCGTGCCAGTTGCACGCGCAGCGGCCGGCGCACCGATATGGTCATGCGTCATGTCCGAACACGATCCGCGACCCGCGTGCTCATCATCGGCGCCGGCCCGGCCGGCTACACCGCCGCGATCTATGCCGCGCGGGCCAGCCTCGAGCCGGTGCTGCTGGCCGGGCTGCAGCCCGGCGGCCAGCTGATGATCACCACCGACGTCGAGAACTACCCGGGCTTCGCGCAGGCGATCCAGGGCCCGTGCCTGATGGAGCAGATGCAGGCGCAGGCCGAGCATGTCGGCACGCGCATCATCCACGACCTGGCCATGGAGGTCGATTTCTCGCGCCGGCCGTTCCGCGTGCACCGGCGATTCCGGTGACGTCTACCTGGCCGACACGGTGGTGATCGCCACCGGCGCGCAGGCGCGCTGGCTCGGCCTGCCGTCGGAGAAGCGGCTGCAGGGCGCCGGCGTCTCGGCCTGCGCGACCTGCGACGGGTTCTTCTACCGCGGCAAGCGGGTTGCGGTGATCGGCGGCGGCAACACCGCGGTCGAGGAGGCGCTCTACCTGACCCACCACGCCGAGCAAGGTGACGCTGGTGCACCGGCGCGACTGCCTGCGGGCGGAGAAGATCCTGCAGCGCCGGCTGTTCGCGCATCCGAAGATCGAGGTGGTCTGGGACAGCGCGGTCGAGGAGGTGGTGGGCGCCGGGCAGCCGGAGGTGGTGACCGGGCTGCGGCTGCGCAACGTGCGGACCGGGCGCGCTGAGCACGCTGGACGTGGACGGCGTGTTCGTCGCGATCGGCCACATGCCGAACACGAGCGTGTTCCGCGGCCAGGTCGAGCTGGACGACGAGGGCTACGTGCGTGACCCGGCCGGGCCAGACGCAGACCTCGGTGCCCGGCGTGTTCGCGGCCGGCGACGTGCAGGACAAGCATTGGCGGCAGGCGGTCACCGCGGCCGGAACCGGCTGCATCGCGGCGCTCGAGGCCGAGCGGTTCCTGACGCCTGCAGGCGCACGCGGCCGCGGCGGCCGGTCGGTCGCCGCGGAGTGAGGCCGCTTTAACCATCTTAACGGCGTCCCGCTAGCCTGGCCGGAAGTGTCGGGCTGGATATGAGCGGCAGAAAGCGAGACAAAGACGACGATCGTCATCCGCAAGGAAGAGGTTGTCGAGGGCGGGCATCATGGCGGCGCCTGGAAGGTCGCCTACGCCGACTTCGTGACGGCGATGATGGCGTTCTTCCTGCTGATGTGGCTGCTGAATGCGACGACCGAGGAGCAGCGGCGCGGCATCGCCGACTATTTCAGCCCGACACAACCAGTCTGGCGCGGACCGACCAGTCCGGCTATGGCGCGCTGTTCGGCGGGCGCACGCCCAACAGCGACGGTCGCTCGGCGTCGGACACGGCGCGGTGCAGGCGCTGGACGCGCAGCCGATGCCGACCCTGATGCCGAAGACGACGACACCGGCGACAGCCGGCCAGCCGAGCCGCCGCACGCCGGGCACAGGCCGTCGGCATGCCGCGCGCGAGCGACGGTGGCGCCAGCGCCGGGCACGAAGCCGGCGGAGGCCGCAGCGCGCGCCAACGGGAACTGCCGCCGAACGCCAAGCACGCTTCGGCGGCGCACGCCGCGCCAGACGGACATCGCAGCCGAGCTCGAGCGGCGCGAGACGCGCGACATTCGAGCGCGCCGCGCCAGCAGATCCGCGACGCCGTCGCCGGCCGACCCGGCGCTGGCCGACCTCGCGCGGCAGCTGATGATCGACGTCACGCCGGAAGGGCTGCGCGTCCAGCTCCTCGATGCGGAGCGGCAGCCGATGTTCAGCACCGGCTCGGCGGCTCTCGAACGACCGGGCGCGGGCCGTGCTGTGCCAAGATCGCGCCGGTGCTGCTCAAGCTGCCGGAGCAGATCGCGATCACCGGGCACACCGACGCGGCGCCGTACCGCGGCGCGACCGCACCAACTGGGACCTGTCGGCCGACCGCGCCAACGCGACGCGCCGGCTGCTGGTGGATGCCGGGCTGCCGGAAACCCGGATCCGCAGCGTCGCCGGCATTGCCGACCGCGACCCGCTGGTCGCCGACGACCCGCTCGCCGCCGCCAACCGCCGCATCGCCATCGTGCGTGCTTGCGCGCGAGCCGTCCCCGGCTGCCAACCGCCACGGCCGAGGCCGGACGGCGCATGCTGACGATCGGCGGCCTGGTTTCCTGCTGGCCTGCGTGTTCGGCAGCTACATCCTGTCCGGCGGCAGCCTCGAGCCGCTGATCGAGGCGATGCCGTTCGAGCTGCTGACGATCGGCGGCGCGGCGATCGGCACGTTCCTCATGTCCAACTCGATGCACGACGTGAAGCACACGCTGGGCGGCTTCAAGAAGATCCTGAAGGGCGCAGCTTCAACAAGGCCAACTACGTCGAGCTGCTGAGCCTGCTGTACTTCTTCGTCCGCCTGGCGACGCACCAAGGGCGCCATGGCGCTCGAGCCGCATATCGAGAAGCCGGAGGACGAGCACGGCCTTCGAGAAGTTCCCGAAGCATCCTGGCCAACCATCACGTGACGGCGATGATCTGCGACTACCTGCGGATGGTCGGCATGAACGCCGACGACCCGCATCAGATCGAGGACCTGATGGGCCGCGAGCTGAAGAAGACGCTGCATGAGGAACTGCATGGCGCGCATGCGCTGCAGAGCATGGCCGACGGGCTGCCGGCGCTCGGCATCGTCGCCGCGGTGCTCGGCGTGATCAAGACCATGTCGCACATCAACGAGCCGCCGGCCGTGCTCGGCGAGATGATCGGCGGCGCGCTGGTCGGCACGTTCCTCGGCGTGCTGCTGGCCTATGGCATGGCGGGCCCGTTCGCCGCGCGGTTGAAGGGCGTCGTCGAGGAGGAGAGCAAGTATTTCGAGGTGATCCGCGCGGTGCTGGTCGCCCACCTGCACGGCAACGCGCCGCAGATCAGCGTCGAGATTCAGGTTGTCGACCAGGGTGCGCAGTTGGCCGCGGTCGAGGTAGTCGGCGCTGTGGGTGAGCACCTTGACGCCTTTTACCTCAATTGCGCGCGAGACAGCTTCGTCCAGGCCGCCGGCGGCCGACTTCATGCGCATCTCCTCCAGTTCGCGGCGCAGGCGCTTGAGTTCGTCTTCCTGCGACTCGAAGCGGGCGCGGAGGCCCGGCGAGGATCGCTGTCCTGGAGGGGAGCCAGCGAGCCGGCAAACTTGGCCACTTCGGCGTCGCGGCGGAAGTGTCGAAGCGAGCCCAGGCCGCTGATGGCTTCGACGCGGCGCACGCCGGAAGATACGGAGCTTTCGCCGGTGAGCTTGAGCAGGCCGATCTCGCCGGTGGCGGCGGTGTGGGTGCCGCCACAGAGTTCGGTTGAGAAGCCGTCAGAGAGCTTCACGACGCGGACCTTGTCGCCGTACTTTTCGCCGAAGAGCGCCATGGCGTGGTACTCGTTGACGGCCACGTCGATGGGCACGTCTTCGAGGGTTTCGACCTTGGCGTTGGCGAGGACTTCGCGGTTGACGATGTTCTCGATCTCCTGCAGTTCCTCGTCGGCCACCTGGGCGAAGTGGGAGAAGTCGAAGCGGAGTCGGGTGGGATCCACCAGCGAGCCGGCCTGCTTGACGTGAGTACCGAGCACCTGGCGCAGCGCGGCGTGGAGCAGGTGGGTGCCGGTGTGGTTGCGCCGGATGGCGTTGCGGCGTTCGCCATTGACCACGGTGTTGACGTGGTCGCCGACGGCGAGGGGCTGCTTGAGGATGGCCTTGTGGGCGCGGACGCCCTGGACGGGCAGAACGCAGCCGGTGATTTCGGCGACGGTAGTGTTGCCGTCGGTGGAGGTGAACCAGCCGGTGTCGCCGACCTGGCCGCCCGAGTCGCCGTAGAAGCTGGTGTGGTCGAGCACGACTTCGACTTGATCGCCCGGCTTCTGCAGCGGGCACGCCCTGGCCGTCCTTCACGATGGCGAGGACTTCGGCGTCGTTGGCGTCGAGTTGCCTGTAGCCGAGGAAGTCGGTTCGGGCAAGATCGCGGAAGGCGGGGCTGGCGGATTTCTGGCTGCCGCCTTTCCAGGAGGCGCGGGCGCGGGATTGCTCCTCGCGCGCGCGCGCTCGAAGCCTTCGTCGTCAAACTTGACGCCGGCGTCGCGGGCGGCATCGACCATGAAGTCGAGCGGCAGGCCGAAGGTCTCGTAGAGATGGAAGGCCTTGTCGCCGGTGAAGGCGCCCTTGAGCTCCTCGTCCAGGCGCGTGAGGCCGATTTTGAGGACGCGGTCGAATTGCTTTTCTTCGGCTTCGACGACTTTGGCGACGCGGTCGGCGGAGTCTTTGAGTTCGGGGTAGGCGCCCGCCATCACGTCGCGGACGGCGAAGACCATCTGGTTCAGGAACGGCTTTTCCTGGCCGAGCAGGCGGCCATGGCGAATGCCGCGGCGGAGGATCTTGCGCAGCACGTAGCCGCGGCCTTCGTTGGAGGGAACCACGCCATCGTTGATGAGGAAGGTCGCGGCACGGGCGTGGTCGGCGATGATGCGGAGGCTGGCGTTGCAGGTCAGCGATTCAATGCCCGCAGGGGCTAAAGCCCCATCTTCTGTGGGGGCGTTATTGTCCGGGCTAAAGCCCGTGACCTACCTTGAATGCCGTCAACTCGGCAGCGCGCTGGATCAGGGGCGTGAAGAGGTCTGTTTCGAAGTTGGAGAGCTTGCCCTGCAGGACGGCGGCTACGCGCTCGAGGCCCATGCCGGTGTCGATCGATGGCTTGGGCAGGGGCGTCAACGTGTAGGTTGTCGTCTTCGTCGTGGGGTCCACGACCGCCGAACGGTCGAACTGCATGAAGACCAGGTTCCAGATTTCTACGTAGCGGGCTTCGTCCTTTCCAAACGGCAGGTCGACGCCGGGCGTTTCGGCCGCCTCGATGCCCATGTCGTAGAAGATCTCGGAGCAGGGGCCGCAGGGACCGGTTTCGCCCATCTGCCAGAAGTTGTCCTTGGCACCGTATTCGAAGATGCGCTCTTTGGGGACGCCGGTTTCGATCCAGTACTGCTCGGCCTCGTTGTCGCGCGGAACGTCGGCCGTGCCTTCGAAGATCGTGACGTAGAGGCGGTCTTTGGGAATGCCCATCCATTCCTCGCTGGTGACGAGCTCCCAGGCGTAGGCGATGGCGTCACGCTTGAAGTAGTCGCCGAAGGAGAAGTTGCCGAGCATCTCGAAGAAGGTGTGATGGCGGCGGGTGAAGCCCACGTTTTCAAGGTCGTTGTGCTTGCCGCCGGCGCGGACGCACTTCTGCGAGGTGGTGGCGCGGCGAGTATTCGCCGCTTTTCGGCGCCCAGGAAGAGGTCCTTGAACTGGTTCATGCCGGCGTTGGTGAACAGCAGCGTCGGATCGTTGTGCGGCACCAGCGAGGAGGAGTGCACGCGGCGGTGGCCCTTCGACTCGAAGAAGCGCAGAAACAGTTCGCGAATTTCGTTACCAGAGCGGGCTTGCATGACTCTACCAGTGTAACCACCACCTGCGGTGGGGCTGGCGGTTCTACCACGAAGTTATTGGACGGAACGGCGAATCGTCTGGATTAGTAGGGACCGGAGGGAGTCGTGAAGCAAAAACAACGGCAAGAACAAAGGCAGGTCCTTCGGCTCCGCTGAAAAACGCTGCGCTCAGTATGGCAAATTTGTGGGTGAGGGGAAGAAAAGCAAATGTTGGATAATTGGCTTGCGATTGCGTTAACACCGCGGGAAACAGGAGATGGAATGAGAAAGATTTCGAACGTTGGTGGCAGGGCGCTGCTGGCCGTTTGCACGCTGCTTGCGGTTCTAATGCCGGCACTGGGCACGGGGATTGCATTTGCGCAGGCGAATGCCCCGGAGGTTCCGGAGGTGGGAACCGAGGCGCCGGAGTTTGCGCTTTCGACACCCGACGGCAAGACGGTGAAGCTTTCGTCTTTGATGGGAAAGACGATGGTGGTGCTGATTGTGCTTAGAGGCTTTCCGGGGTACCAGTGCCCGTTTTGCCAGAAGCAGGTGCACGACTTCAAGGCCAAGGCGGACAAGTTCCGCGCGCAGGGTGTGGAACTGCTTCTGGTGTATCCGGGGCCGGTGGACGTGGTGAGCGCAAAGGCCAAGGAGTTTCTGACGCCGGAGGGAGCACTGCCCGCCAATTTTCACCTGGTGGTGGATCCCGATTACAAGGTGACGACGCGGTACGGGTTGCGCTGGAAAGCCGCGCAGGAGACGGCGTACCCAGCGACGTTTGTGATTGCTCGGGATGGGGAAGTGCGGTTTCGCAAGGTGAGCCGCGAACATGGGGACCGGACGACGGCGGACGAGATGCTGGCGGAAGTAGCAAAGGCGCGGGAGGCGGACGGCGCACCGGTGGCGCGGTAAAAGAAATTTTGAGGGAGAAGCCGATCGGCATTCCGGCCGCGAATTGAGCGCAACTGGGCTGTGGATTTGGCATCTCAAGGGCTGGTAGAGGAGGAATGAGATGGAGAAGCTGTCGTTGCTCGCATTGCTGAAAGCGAAGCCGGGGAAAGAGAAGGAAGTAGAGGCGTTTTTGAAATCGGCACTGCCGCTGGCGGAGACAGAGCCGGGCACAGTACGGTGGTATGCGTTGAAGCTGGGGCCGGACCGGTTCGGGATCTTCGACACATTTCAGGATGAGAAAGGGCGCGATGCGCACCTGAGTGGCGAGATTGCCAAGGCGCTGATGGCCAAAGCCGGGGAACTGCTGGCGGAACCGCCTTCAATTGAGAAGGTGGAAATACTGGCGGTGAAGTAAACGGCTTAGGGGCGGAAGGCGGCCTAATCCAGGGTTAAATGAGCGGGGGGCAAGACAGGTGTCAACTATCCGGGGACTGAAAACGTCCGGAGATAGAGGGCACCTTTTGTTTTGCGGTTGGGGCACCTCTCGTGCAATTGCATGGGATGCCTGGCACCGCGCTGATGATGGAGTGCCCCGGGATGGCTTACGCCGATTTATGCGGCGGGGTGAAAAGGGAACCATGCGGATTGGCCTGGATGTTGCGAAGTTGGGTGTGATTGCGGGGCTGGGACTGGCCGCTGTCATGGGAGCGATGGCGCAGGGTGGACCACCGGGCGGCGGGCCTCAGCACGGGCCGGGATTCAACCTGACGGTAGCGTCGACGCACCACATCGACCTGGGCGGGACGACGCTGCAGGTGGACTTTGCGGAAGGTGCGATGGACCTTGCGCCTGAAGCGATTCTGGAACATATCAGGAAGGCGGGCAACGCGGTGGTTGCCTACTATGGGAGGTTCCCCGTGGTGGGGGCGCGCGTGCTGGTTGTGCCGGTGCCGAATGACAGCGGCATTCTGCAGGGTACGACGTGGGGGGCGATGCGGGGCTGGCCGGGTTTTACGCGGATGCGGATTGGGCAGCACACCACGCAAAACGACCTGGACGAAGACTGGATGATGACGCATGAGCTGGTGCACATGGCATTTCCGTCGTTGCCCGACGACCAGCACTGGATGGAAGAGGGTCTTTCAACCTATGTAGAGCCGGTGGCGCGGGTGCAGACCGGCGAGCTGAAGCCGGAACAGATTTGGCGCGATATGGTTCGCGACATGGGGAAGGGCCAGCCGCGGGATGGGGACCAGGGAATCGACAACACGCATACGTGGGGGCGGACGTACTGGGGCGGGGCGCTGTTCTGCCTGATGGCGGATGTGGCGATTCGGCGGGAGACGCACAACAAGAAGGGGCTGGAAGACGCGCTGCGCGCCATTGTGGACCAGCACGGCACGATTGACCACGACTGGGATTTGCCAAAGGCGCTGGCGATGGGCGACGCGGCGACGGGAACCCACGTGCTGATGCGGCAGTACGAGGAGTGGAAGAACAAGCCGATGATGATGGATCTGCCCAAGCTGTGGGCGGAGCTGGGGATCAAGACGGTGGACGGCGGCGTGGCGTTTGACGATGCGGCGCCGGAGGCGGGGATTCGGAAGGCGATTACGAAGACGCGGTGAATTGTTCGGTTTTCGACTTTGGGTTCGTTGGGAGAACGGGCTTGGTCTCCCACCCTAAAACGATAAAGCCGTTTTAGGATGGGGCACCCACGGTCAGTGATTCGCCCGATTCTTACTCTTCTTGGGGATCGACAGGGTCGAGGTTGTCGAGGGCGGCGAGGGCTTCGTCGGGGATATCCCACTGGCGGAGAATTTTGTAGATGATGCCGGTGGAGAAGCCGGCGGCGACGAGACGGCGCATGACGCGTGCCGTCTCTTTTTCGTTTTCGGGTTTGCGGATGCGCTTGCGTTCGAGATGCTGGCGGGCGAGGGTTTCTTCGTCGGTTGAGGCGTAGCGCGCTTCGAGGGTCTCGTTGATGATGGGCGTGGAGACGCCCTTTTGCTGGAGCTTCTGGCGGACGCTGCGCTGGCCCAGCTTCTCGTTGTCGTGGCGGAGGCGGGCGTAGGTCTCGGCAAAGGACTGGTCGTTGAGATAACCGTTTTCTTTGAGGCGGGTGAGGACGGAGGCGACGGCGGCTTCACCGGTGGGGCCGGGTTCGGCGCGCTGGTGGAGGAGGCGGCGGAGTTCGGCTTCAGTGCGCATGGTGCGGCCAAGAGTGCGAAGGGCGTGGTCGTAGAGGCCGGGCTCGTTGAGGGGTGCGCGGGGTTTGTTGCTGCGGCCGAACGGCATGGCGGTTAGTCCAGTGGGATAAGAAGCTTGAAGCGTCGGTTGCGGCGCCAGCGGTAATGGCGGAAGTCGCTGTCGAGGGTGAGGATATTGCTGGTGTCGAGTTCGTCAGCCATTTGTATCAGACAGGCATCGGCAAAGTCGGCGGGCGTGTCGCGGTATTTGCGCATGAGGTCAAGCAATCGCAGCGTATGCTCGGCGACCCGAAATGGGATATTCAGAGAACCGTCCTCGAGACTCGCAAGAATGCTGGCAACGGCTGGTTCGGCGTGGCCGAGAAGGTGGAGCGCTTCCGTGACGCAGGCCTCACAGGTGAAGAGCGGAGCTTCGAGGGATTCGTAAGCCGCGACGCAACGGTCATGAGCAGATTCCCGCTTGTTGTAAAGAGCGACGAAGAAGCTGGAATCCACGAGAACGGGGGTCATTTCGCACGAGCTTTTGGCCGGCGCCAGCCCTTGCCCATGCTCTTTACGCCGAGATCCCGCAAGTATTTCTTGTTGGTGGAGAGATCTCCCGGGCCGAAGTCAAGACAACCGATGCCAACGAGGCGAGGCAGACGTTCTGTGGCGTGTTGCCGACGAGCAAGGAGTATGCTCTCGCGAATGGCCTGCGAGCGGGTCCAGCCATTGTTGCGGATCAACTCCTCAAGCGCAGTTTGCGCCTTGTCGTCGAGCCGTGCTTGAACTGTCGTGGCCATGTTGCGATTGTACTACAGGTCCGAGTTTTTGTAGTACAGGTTAGTCGGCGCCAGCTGAAGGCTTCGTCCACTTGTCGACCCAGGCGTTGACGGTTTTGTACCAGAGCTGGCTGTTTTGGGGCTTCATGACCCAGTGGCCTTCGTCGGGGAAGTAGAGCATTTCGCTGGGGACTTTGAGGAGTTGGAGAGTATCGAAGAGCTGGAAGCCCTCGCTGACGTCGAGGCGGTAGTCGAGTTGGCTGTGGACGACGAGCGTGGGGGTCTTGAAGTTTTTGGCGTAGAGGGATGGCGACCATTTGCGGAAGGGATTCTCGCGAGTCGGGCTTGCCGTAGTAGTCCCAGGGATTGCCTTTGAACTCCCAGGTGTTGAACCAGTCTTCTTCCGTGGAGCCGAAGGCGGATTCGGCGTTGAACATGCCGTCGTGGGAGACGATGCACTTGAAGCGCGTGGTGTGGCCCAGGACCCAGTTGGCCATGTAGCCGCCGTAACTGGCGCCGAGGGCGCACTCGCGGGACTTGTCGATGAAGGGGTAGTGCTGCTCGGCGTAGTCGAGGCCGGGCATGAGGTCGGTGATAGGGCTTGCCGCCCCAGTCGCCGTTGACGCCGTCGACTACGGCCTGGCCGTAGCCGGTGCTGCCGCGGGGATTGATCATGATGACGACGTAGCCGTTGGCGGCGAAGAGCTCGGCGTTCCAGCGATAGGACCAGGAGTCGCCCCATGCGCCTTGCGGGCCGCCGTGGATCAGGAATTTGACGGGGTACTTTTTGGCGGGGTCGAAGGCGGGGGGCTTGATGAGGAAGCCCTGGAGCTTGGTTTTGTCGGCGGCGGTGAACCAGAAGGATTCGAGGGGAGCCAGGTCGAGTTGGGTAAGGAGGGTGTCGTTGAGGTGGGTGAGCAGGAGATTCCTTCGACATCGTTGCTTCATCACTTCCGGCATTCCAGGAGGTGATCACGAAGCTTCGAAGCGTGTGACCGACCAATGCGGTATCGAGAGCCACGACCTCGCTAGGTGTGTTGACTGTCATCTTGGTGACAACCAATAGCTTCCCGTCGCCGGTGGGGAGCAGACTGCTATATTCGCCTTGCCTATGTCAGCTGCGGGATTCAACTAGTTGCGCAGACTCGCGCCGTTTAGTCCGACTCCATCGTATCGCATAAACCTGCGCTTCGCCCTTGTCGCCACTCGTGAAGTAGATCGTGCTTGGAGATCGCAGGTCCCCACGCGAACTCATCGACCCAATTGTCGAAGTTGGGCAGTAGATCCTTGATGGTTGTAGCGGCGCGGTCGTAGAGGACTAGGCGGAACTTGTCGGCTTCGTAGCCGGGGCGTTCCTCGCTGCGCCAGGCGATGTATTTGCCGTCGGGGGAGTAGGCGGGGTTGAAGTCGCCGCCGGGGCTGGTGCTGATCTTGACGGGCTTGGCTGCAGGATTCGTCAGGTCGAGGGTGAAGATGTCGGCGTTGGTGCTGATGGCGGGCTCGGGGTCGAGGTTTTCGGTGAAGGCCAGTTCCTTGGAGTCGGGCGAGATGGAGCAACCGCAGCCGCCGCGAGAGGGAGAAGGGCGGGACGTCGCGGGGGTCGTTGGGGGTGAGGTCGCGGACGTTGCGCGGTCCTCCACCGAAACGACGAAGAGATGGCAGCGCTTGTCGCCGGTGAAGTGGTTCCAGTGGCGGTAGAGGAGGTGGGTGAAGAGCTGGGCTTTGACTTTGCTGGCGGCTGCGGAGGCGTCGCGGGCGGCATTGCAGGCGTCGCCGGTGGTGGGGTTGGCGGGGGTGATGGCCGGGCAGTCGGGGTAGACGGATGAGGTGAAGACGATGAATTTGCTGTCGGGGGACCAGCGGGCGTTGTCGGCTCTCGGTGGAGATGTTGGTGAGCATGCGGGCATTGGTAACGGCGCCGGTGGCGGCGTCGAAGTCGGCGAGGTAGATTTGCTGGGCGCCGGAGCGGCTGCTCTGAAAGAGGATGCGCTTGTTGTCGGCGGAGAATTGGGGGCTGCTGTCGCCGGGCTTGGTTTCCGCCAGGGGCTTGGGGTCGCTGGACTGATTCGAAGACGGGGAGATTGGCTGGATGAAGAGCTCAGGGGTCTTGGTGTTCTTGGCGAGGTCGACGGTGGTGACGGAGTAGGCGAGCCATTTGCCGTCGGGGGAGATGGCGGTTTCGCCGAGGCGCTTCATGGCCATCATGTCATCGAAGGTCATGGGGCGTTTTTGCGCGGATGTGGCAGGAACAACGAAAGCAAGAACAAGAACGACGAGCGGAATGCGGCGCATGGGTTTCCTTCTGTGAGGCGAAGGAAAAGTGTACATCTGCGAGCGCACAGTGGGCAGTGAACAGCTGAACGCTCCCCTCTCTGTCCACTGTTCACCGTCTTGTGCTTACTGCTTTACTTGCTGTATTCGTCGCGGAGGCGGGTTTGGCGGCTGGTCATGGGGATTGCGATGCCCTGGATGTAGACCTGCTTGACGTCGGTGCGGACGTCTAGCGGGTCGCCGTTGGCGATGACCACGTTGGCCATCTTGCCGACGTCGAGGGAGCCCAGCTTGTCGCCGAAGCCGAACATGTCAGCGACGTTCTGAGTGATGGCTTTGAGGCCTTCGTCGTAGGGGAGGCCGTAAGCGACTGCGAAGCCGGCGGCGTAGGGCAGGTTGCGCGCGGAGTGGCTGCTGACGGGTCCGCCGGCGTCGGCGGAGGAGATGGCGATTTTGACGCCGCGCTTTGCGAGCTCGGCGGGGAGCGTGTAGACGGCGTCGAAGCGCTCGTCGGCTCGGGGCGAGTCGTAGATGGAGCCGACGATGACGGGCACGTGGTAAGAGGCGATCTTGTCGAGCACGTCCTGCGCCTGGGTGACGTGGTTGAGGATGACCTTGAGGTGGAACTCCTGCGCGAGACCCATGATGACTTCAACGTCGTAGCCTTCATAGACGCCGATGACTACGGGGCGCTCGCCCTTGAGGTAGGGGATCAGGGCTTCGAGCTTGAGATCGCGCTTTGAAGACTTATCGCCTTTGTCTCCGCTCTTCTCACTCTTGTCGCTTTTGTCATCTTTCTTGGGGGGAGCGTCGCGCTTGGCCATGTAGTCCTGCGCGTCGAGGAAGCTTTGACGGAGTTGGGTGATGAGGCCCATGCGCGTGGAGGGATAGGAATTGCCTCCGGCGCCACGGCCACCGCGGCGGCGCTGCTCGGCGCCGTAGTTCATGGCGAGGGCGATGTCGCGGCCCATGATCATGTCGTCGCGATCGCGGCCGTAGAGCTGGATGAAGATGTCCTGCCCGGCAACCGTGTCGCTGGTGGAAGGGGCGACGACGGCGTTGGTGACGCCGTTGAGACGGGCGACGGGGACGAGCTCGGTCTCGGAGTGGAACGCATCGTAGACATGCATGTGAGGCATGATCTCGTCGGAGCGTTCTTCGAGGTCGTTGGTCATCTGGTCGGCGCTGATTTCGGTGAGGCCGAAGTTGGATTCGGGGTCGATGAGGCCGGGGTAGACGGTGAGGCCCTTGGCATCGACGATCTGCGCGCCCTTGGGGATCTTTACGTCGGAGGCGGTGCCGATCGGCGGAGATTTTGCCGTCGGCGAGGATGATGGTGCCGTTCTCGATGGTGCCGTGGCTGACGGTGAGGAGTTTGCCGCCGACTATCGCCGTGATTTGTGGAGACGGGGCATCAGCGGAGAAGAGTGTTACGGGTACGAGTAGAACGGTCAATGCGAGAGTGATGGTTCGTGCTATCCCAGGTCTGAAAATCCAGACCTGGGGCACCCGTCGTTCGCGCGAGATCGAGCGAAAAGCAACAGCAGGTCCCTCGGCTTCGCTGAAAAGCGCTCCGCTCGGGATGACACGACTTTGGGTTGGGTAAAGAGCGGAGAATTTCACTGGCCGTCCTCCTCGTCGTCGGAGCCGAAGCCACCGCTGTCGTGCATGACGCCGTTGAAGTGGGTGGTGCCGAGGCCGGGCAGCGAGGCGTCGAAGAAGAGGTCGCCGTCGATGTAGACCTTCTGGGCACGCGCATATGTTGAGAGCGGGTCGTGGTTCCAGAGAACCAGGTCGGCGTCCTTGCCGATGTCGATGGATCCGGTGCGATCGTCAACGCCGATGATCCACGCGGGGTTGAGCGTGACCATGCGGATGGCTTCGTCTTCGGTGGCGCCGCCGTAGTGGATCATCTTGCCGGCTTCCGAATTCAAGCGGCGGATGTGGTCGTCGGAGTCGGACTTGAGTGCGACCTTGACACCTTTTCGCATGGACATGACGGCGTTCCACGGAATGGCGTCGCGGGCTTCGTCCTTGAAACCCCACCAGTCGGAGAAGGTGGCGATGCCGGTTTGATCGGCGGCGATTTTGTCGGCCACTTTGTACATTTCAAGCGCGTGGTGGAAGGCGCGGATCTTGTAGCCGTACTCGTGGGCGATGGCCTCTTCAGTGAGGAACTCGTCCGCGCGGTAGCAGTGAATCTGCACGTATAGCTTGCCGCGGAGCACATCGGCGAGGGCCTCGAGCTTGAGGTCGCGCTTGGGAGCGGTGGCGTCTTTGTCGCCCTTCTTCACTTTGGCGTCGTACCCGTCCCAGTCGGCCATGTAGTGCTTGGCGTCTTCAAAGGCCATGCGCATGACTTCGAAGTTTCCCATACGGGTAGAGGGAAGCTGGTCGCGGCTGCCGTAGACGCGCTTGGGATTTTCACCGGATGCGAACTTGATGGAACCGGGCGCATTGGGGAAGAACATCGCGTCGCGATCGAGGCCGAATTTGTTTTTGATCACGACGGCCTGGCCGCCGATCATGTTGGCTGAGCCGTGGAGGAGCAACTCGGTGGTGACGCCACCGGCGAGCGCGCGGTAGAGATCGGCGCTGCGATTATCGAATGCGTCAATCATGTGCATGGATGGGGTGACGGGGCTGGTGGCTTCGTTGACGTCCGAGTCGAGCGCGGAATGGGAGTGGGGGTCGATGATGCCGGGCGTGAGCCACATATCGGTTGCGTCGACAACCCTTGCGGAGGATGGTGCGTCAACAGAAGCGCCAACGCCAGCGATTTTTCCGGCATGCACCCAGACGGAGCCGTGCTGGATAGTGCCGTGGCTGGCGGTCATGACGGTGGCGTTTTTGAAGACGATGTCGGGCGGTGCGGATTGCGCGGCGGCGGAGCGAGCGGCGCCGAGCGGGGCCACGAATAGGCATGCCGCGAAGAGAACGCGGAAGGGCCGTTGCAATTGCATTGAAGGTAGCCTCCCAAGGTTTGACTGCGGGGTAGTTTTGCGCGAGTGCGTGCTTTCGCTCGCGAGGGAAGGTTCGCACAGATTCCTTGGCGGGATGCTACAGCATTTGGCGGGAATCGCCTACCGCAGAGTGCGATCAAACTTCAGGACAGTTTTCCGGGCCCGATTCGGATTGGATTCAAGAGCGGCGTGCGTGGAGCGTGGCGTCTGCGATGAGCGCGGCTTCAACGGAGGGACGCACGGCATGGACGCGGACGATGGAGGCGCCGTTGAGAATGGCTGCGACGGTGGCGGCGATGCTGGCGTTTTCGCGCTGATCGACCGGTGCGGGCGAGTTGCGGTAAAGCGGAGCGAGCGTGTGGCCAAGGAATGACTTGCGCGAAACGCCGGCAAGAAGTGGGCGGCCAAGGGCGAGCAGATCGGGCTGTCGGGCAAGTAGAGCGTAGTTTTCGCCGAAGCGCTTGCCGAATCCATAGCCGGGATCGATGACTACCGCTTGGGGTGCGATTCCAGCCTCTTGGGCGGTGGCGAGGCTGGACGCCAGGCTGTCGCGGACAAGGGATACGAGGGCATCGGGTGCGAGCTGAGGTTGGGTGCGCCATTCTTCCGGGCGGCCGCGGGTGTGCATGAGAACAACTCCGGCACGGGCTTCGGCGCAGACCCGGGGCATGGCTGGATTGGACTCTGGATCCCAGGTGAAGCCACTGACATCGTTGATGATTTCAGCTCCGGCTGCGAGAGCTGCGAGGGCGGTGACCGCTTTGTACGTATCGACGGAAATAATGGTGTTGGGGCGGGCTTTCAAGACACCTTCGAGGACGGGGAGGAGGCGGGACTGTTCTTCTTCAGCGGAGACGGCCGGGGCTTGAGCGGAGTTGGGTGCACTGCCGGCGCGTGAGCCGGGGCGAGTGCTTTCCGCTCCCAGGTCGATGATGTCGGCGCCTTCGTCCAAAGCCTGAAGAGCGTGAGCGATGGCGGATTGCGGATCGAGGAAGGCGCCGCCGTCGCTGAAGGAGTCGGGGGTGATGTTGACGACAGCCATGACGAGGGTGCGCGCGCCGAGTTCGAGAGAGCGGGTGCGGAGCTGCCAGGTGGCGGTCGGTCGCAGAGCATGCATCACGGGTTCATCATCTCACTCGGGAAGACTGAGGCGGCTGGCTGCTACACTCCCGGCATGCACACGTTTCAGCGAATGGTGGGGTTGGTTTTGGCTGTGGCCCTGGTTCGGGGACCAGGGGCGCTGGCGCAAAGTGCGCATCCGAAAGCGGCGGCGAAGCCGGTCAAGCATGTCGGTGCGATGGCGGATCGGATCAATGCAGTTTTGGCCGATCCGGTACTGAGCCATGCGGAGTTCGGTGTCAGCGTTACGACGCTGGACGGGCAGGCGCTGTTTGGGTTGAATGAGGGGCGGCTGTTCGTGCCCGCTTCAAATGCGAAACTGCCGACAACTGCGGCCGCTTACGCGCTGTTGCCCGTGGAAACGCTGACGTGGACCACGAATGTGGTGGCGTCGGGCACGATTGATCCGGGCGGCACGCTGCATGGCGACCTTGTGATTCTGGGAGCGGGTGATCCGACGCTGAGCATTCGGAAGTATCCGTATCAGCCGCCACCGCCGCCGGTACTTGCTGCTGCGCCGGCTCCTGATGCGGCGAATGCTCCGCCGGCCGAGCCTGAACCGCAGCCGAAGCCGACCGAGGTACTGGAATTGCTGGCGCAGGAGGTGGTGCAGTCAGGCGTGCGCACCGTGGAAGGCAGCGTGGTAGGGGACGACAGCTTTTATCTCGACGAGCCGTATGGGGCGAGCTGGGCGTGGGACGATCTGCAGTGGTTGTATGGAGCCCCGGTGTCAGCGCTGTCGTTCAACGACAACGCGGTGGAGTTGACGCTGACGGCTGACCCGGCGGCCGCGGGTGCAGAGGTGGCGGCGGGCGCGACACCGGGGCAGACGATAGCGGCGTGGAGTCCGGCAGTTGAGTACTACCAGCTGGACAACACGATGAGGATGGCGACGCCAAAGGAGACGGCGCATCCGGGGCTTGATCGCAGACCCGGCAATCGGCTGGTGCGTGCGTTTGGGACAGCACCTCCGAGCGGGATGCATGCGCAGCTTGCGATTGAAGATCCTGCGGAGTACACGGCGTCCGTATTCAAAGAGGTGTTGCGCGGACGTGGCGTGGCGGTGAACGGCGGAGCAACTTCGGCGCATCGCTTATCTGTGGAGACGGGCGCATTTGACGCAGAACAAGCCATGCCGATTAAACCGGCGCCGGTGCGCGCGGGGTTGAGCACGATTGCTGCTCCGCTGGAAGGGCGCAAGGTGGTGGCATCGCGGATCTCTGTTCCGGTTGCGCAGGATATTACGATGACTAACAAGCTGAGCCAGAATCTGCATGCGGAATTGTTGCTGCGCTTGTTGGGGAAGGTACATGGCTCAGAAGGAAGCCTGGCGGAAGGGACGCGCGTGGTACGGCAGTTCCTACTGAGCGCTGGTATCGACAACAACGATTTCTTTTTCTACGACGGCAGTGGAATGAGCATGGATGACCGGATTGCTCCACGTGCTCTGACGAAGCTGCTGACGTATGCGGCGCATCAGACGTGGGGACCAGCCTGGCGGGAGACGCTTCCGATTGGTGGCGTGGATGGAACGCTTACGGGGCGTTTCAAGAATTCGCCCATGAAGGGGCGGGTTTTTGCGAAGACCGGTACCTTGAACGAGAGCAATTCTCTCTCGGGCTATTTGACTACCGCCGGCGGGAAGACACTGGTGTTTTCAGTGATGGTGAATGGGCATCGGCCAGGGAGCGTGGCGGAGACGCAGGCGATCGAGAAGATTGTTGAGGCAATCGGGGCGGAAGAGTGAAGGCAAGGAAGAGGGAATGGAGACTAGGGAAAAAGGAACAGGGTCATTGGTGCGGGCTGTATCATTTTGGCAGATGAGTTCGAAAAACCTCTTTGCACTTCCTCTGTTGGCGATTGGCGGCGTGATGGCCGTGGCCGGCTGTCGTCCGCTGCCGCCGTCGAAGCCCGAGGCGCTGTGGTCGCCGGAAGAGGCGCGCGGCGCTCAGGTGTTTCAGGCGAACTGCGCGAAGTGCCACTATCCGACCAGCACGCGCGGGAGCAAGGGACCCGGGCTGCAGGCGATCACGAAGGTGAAGGCGATGCCGTCGGGCCAGCCGCCCACCGATGAGCGGCTCACCGTCGTCATTGTTCGCGGGCGCGGCATGATGCCCGCAACGCAACTGACTGACGAGCAGTTGTCAGATCTTCTTGCCTACATACGTTCTCTATGAGCGATGAGGGAAAGAAAGCACTGAGGCAACGGGAGCTGCCGCTGCCCGGCGTTGCGGCAATTTGCCTTTACCTGCTGCTGATTGCTGGAATTATTGTTGTAGGCGTCGCAAGCGGCGGACACTACCCCCCCATCTTTTTGTTGCTCGCGGCGCTGTTCATCGCAGCCAGCGCAGGTCTCGTGGTGGCGTTTCGCTGGGCGTGGGCGCTGGCGTTGAGCGCGGTGTTTCTCTTAACGGCGTACAACGCATGGATCTTCGCCACGCAGCACCAACTGCCCCCAGCCGTGCAGGCGATTCTGAACCTGGTGTTCTTCCTTTACCTGGTTCGGCCCGAGGTCAGGGCACGGCTGCGATAGCGGGTTATTCGGCGAGGTAAGGATTTTCGCGGTGATCCTTGAACTCCCAGGAAATGCTTCTGGAAACGGCGTCACCAGATGTTAATCTGCCGCCATGTCCTTTAAAGCCCTGAAGCCAGCCCTTCCCCTAGTTGTGTCTCTTGCCTTGATCACGACGGTCTTTGCGGCGGATGCGCCGAAAAAGCGCGCCATCACGCTGGATGACCTTGTGAAGGAACAGCGCGTGGGCGGTCCCGTCGTGTCGCCTGACGGAGTGTGGGTTCTCTATTCAGTGGCTCAGATCGACGTCAAGGAAGACAAGCGCGTGTCGCACCTGTGGATGGTGAAATGGGATGGGACCGAGCGGCTCCAACTCACTTACGGCAAGGAAGGTGCGTCCGAGCCGCGCTTCAGCCCGGACGGGAAATACATCAGTTTTCTCTCGTCGAGGCCCGGAGCGGCGAAGGGAAATCAGCTCTGGGTGATGGACAGGCGGGGAGGCGAGCCGCAGCAATTCACGGCCATTACTGACCAGGAAATTGAGGGCTATGTGTGGTCGCCGGATGCGAAGAAGCTGCTGCTGACCATGCATCCCAAGACGGAGCCCGACGTGGAGGAAGGCAAGCCTCCCGCGCCGGAAAAGCCCATCCAGATCGATCGCTATCACTTCAAGCAGGATGTTGAGGGTTACATTCGCAACGATGCGTGGGACGCGCTTTACATCTACGACCTGGGAACGAAGAAAGCCGAGAAGCTCACCACAGACAAGAACGAGAATGAGGAAGAGGCCGCGTGGTCGCCCGACGGACAGTGGATCGCGTATCTCAGCAATCATGATGCGGATCCTGATCGCAGCAACAATACCGACGTATTTGTGGTGGAACCGAAGGCGGGTTCGGCGGCAAAGAAGCTGACGACCTGGATTGGTCCGGATGAAGGTCCGCTGGCCTGGTCGCCTGATTCGAAGTCGATTGCGTACGCGCAGGGCGCCGAGCTAAAGCTGGAAGAGTATTCGCAGGCCAAGGCGGCTTTGGTAACGCTCGACGGCAAGGTGACGTATCCGGCGCAAGGTTTTGATCGCGCAGTATGGCACCCGCTGTTCTCTCCGAACGGACATCTCTCTTACGTGGTGGCCGATGACCGCGTGCAGTATCCCGCAGAGGTGGAGTTTACCGGCAGCGGCGTCAAGAAGCTGCTCGATCGCCAAGGCGAAGTGCAGGCGTGGGATTCCGCAGCGGGACATACCGCCGTCCTGTTTACGGAGGATGCGGTCGACGCGGAGATCTACGCACTTGAAAATGGGGCACTGCGCAAGCTGACGACACACAACGATGCGCTCATGGCGGAGTTGAGCCTGGTTCCGACGGAGAACATCGAATTCACAGCGTCGGACGGCAACGAAGCGCATGGATTGCTGACCAAGCCGGCTGACTTCAAGGCGGGATCGCCGGTGCCAACGGTGCTGTACATTCACGGCGGTCCGAACGGGCAGGACGCGCACAGTTTCGATTTTCTGCGGCAGTGGCTGGCAAGCAAGGGCTACGCCGAACTGGAAGTGAACTATCGCGGAAGCTCAGGACGCGGACAGGACTACTCCAAAGCGATCTTTGGGGATTGGGGTAACAAGGAAGTCCTCGATCTCAAGGCCGCGGTTGATAAGGCGATTGCCATGGGTGTGGCCGATCCCAACCGTCTTGCGGTAACGGGCTGGAGCTACGGCGGCATCCTGACGGACTACATGATCGCCAGCGACACCAGGTTCAAGTGCGCGATCAGCGGTGCGGGAGTGGCAAACCCTATTTCGTTCTACGGCGTGGATATGTACATCCTGCAGTACGACAACGAGCTTGGGAAGCCCTGGGATAACCCGCAGCTCTACATGAAGCTTGCATACCCGTTTCTTGAAGCGAACAAGCGCATTCATACGCCCACGATGTTCATGGGCGGGACTTCGGACTTCAATGTTCCGCTCATCGGCGGCGAGCAGATGTACCAGGCGCTGAAATCCCTTGGCGTGCCGACCGAACTGATTGTGTATCCGGGGCAATTCCACGGATTCACCAAGCCGAGTTACATCAAGGATCGGTATGAGCGGTGGATGGGGTGGTGGGATATGTATCTGAAGCCGGAGACAGCAACTTCCGCGAAGAAGTAAACGCTCCCTCGACGACTTGACGCAAGAGCGGCCGGTTCGCCGAGGGTGCCCCCGGTCCCTCGCACTTGGGGCCGGGGATTTTAATGCCTACATGTTTGCGTGGCCGGAGCGCATCGACTCATTGAACTGCGGCTTGGTGAAGTTCAAGCCGGCGTCGAGGCGGGCGCGGAACTCCGCGGCGCGCTCCATCAGCCGTGGTGTTGCTGAAGCGAACTCGCCGTTGAGAACCATGAGGCCTTCACCCGCTTCGTCGTTCGCCATGCGAAGCAGATCGGCTTCCTTGGTGTTGAGGTATTGTGCGTCGCGCGGATCGGCGATCCAAACAGGCTTGCCTTCGCCCAACACCCCTGAGAGCCAGTAGACCTTGCTCAGAACATAGGCCAGTCTCTCCTTGTCATCAGTCTCAGTGAAGACGAACTTCTTCTGCCAGCGGCTGTAGAAGCGCGTGGTCACGGGCACGGGCTGACGGTTACCCGACTTGAGGAACTCGAGCTGGCCCAGATCGACGGTCTTGCGGATGGCGTTGTAGACAAAGGTCTCGGCGTAGGGCTGCTCCATGGCCGGTACAATCTCGGCGAACGTGACAGTGACAGACGCCGCCAGCTTGGCGTGCAGGGCCTGCTCGGTGCCGTCTGCCAGGTACATTTCACCGTGCACGATATAGGTGTCGGCGCCAGAGGTGGAGCGGTGAAACGGCCATTGGAATTTGCCAAATGCGAGCGGGAGACCAGAAAGAGTGACGTAGCACTCAGGGCGCGGATTATGCAGCCGCTTGGCCTCCGCCGCGAGGTGCGCGGTCATGTCGGGAAGCAAGTGCGGCTTGTCGAACTCGAAGCTGTCTGTGAGCTCAAGACGGAGCGAGCGGCCGGGAATATCGGCGAGGGCAAGGTCAAAGACGGCAGTGGGCTGCCCGTGGAAATCGCTGCCCTGGGTTACGGACGCCAGCACCATGCCAGCCTTGGAGGCGGCGGTTTCGATGGATTTTACGAGTGACGATTTCATATCAACAGTCATGATGGAGGCGTCCTGCCGTGAGATGCATGCCTCATCATTTTAGACGATGGGATCGCCTGCACGCATCGAAGAAGCCGGGGAACTCTCGGCCAGCTAAACCAAAGACGCCGCCAGGCGCCTTTCGATGTATTTACACTTAAACGTATGAAGTCAGCCAACAAGGTTCAGTCCGGAAAATCTCTGGTATTGCCGTGCGCTTGCGCCAACCTGCGTCGAGCGGCAAGAGCGGCAACGCGGCTCTACAACCGCGAACTGCGAGAGACAGGGCTTGAGGTCACGCAACACACCATTCTGATGGCGTTGGAGGCAACGGGCGAGACAACCCAGGGAGAACTGGGGAGGATACTCTCGCTGGACAGCACGACGTTGACTCGCATGCTTGCACCCCTGATGAGTGAAGGCTGGGTGAAGGACCGGCCCGGAGAGGATCGGCGCCGGCGTTTGTTATGTCTCACACGGGCAGGGAAGCGCAAGTTCCGCAACGCACAGGCGGCGTGGGAACGGGCGCAAGCTGTACTCGAAGCGGGTGTAGAAGAGCGGACATGGAATCACCTGGGCGCGTTATTGGCGGAGGTTGCGCAAGCCGCCGGTGGCGAATGATTTTTTTTGAGTCTATAGATGTATATACATACATCTAATCCACACAGGCCTGATCTGGGCTGGATTTCAGACTTGAGGAGGAGCTGATTATGCCAGATGTTGCGTTGTTTGGTCTTCACATTGCGCTGAGCCTTTTGGGTGCGTGCTTGCTAGCGAACCTGTTTGTGTGGCCGTGGCTGCAAGGGATGCCGCGTGAACGGGCACTGTCGTGGATGATTGCGCCTCACATGATCATCCGGTTCATTGGAATTAGTTTTCTCATCGTCGGAGTGGTGACTCCGGCTGTGCCAAGCAGTTTCGCCTGGTCCACTGCCTGGGGAGATGTGGTTGCAGGGATGCTGGCGATCGTGGCGTCGATCGGGCTCGCACGAAAGACTGGTTGGTCAATAGCGGCATCATGGTTGTTCAACGTAGTAGGGGCAGTTGATTTGCTGCTGGCCTATGTCAAAGGAATGACATCGAATATGACGCCCGGAGCGTTTGGCGCCGCTTATTACATCCCAACGGCGATGGTACCGGTGCTTCTGATGACGCATGGACTGACATTTGCGCTCCTGACAAAGCGGGCACAAGGCGCGAAAGCGTTCTGATCCGGAACAGTACCCGCGATAGACTTGCGGATTCGTCCTAAGCGGACGGGCACGACCTCGTCGTACCGCCCAGAAGCTGCCATTTACAATCGATACGTGCCCGAACAAGTGTCGTCGCCTATCATCCTGGCCGAGAATCTAACCAAGGTCTATCGTTCTGGCCGGATCGAAGTACCCGCTGTGCGTGGCGTCTCTTTTGCCGTGGACCGCGGCGAGTTTGTGGCGATCGTGGGACCATCGGGGTCGGGCAAGTCGACTCTTTTCTATCTGCTGGGCGGCTTGACGCGCGCAACACACGGACGCGTGGTGATTGACAACGTCGACTTTGCCACATTGAATGACGCCGAACGGACGCAGTTGCGCAAACACCGCATTGCTTTTGTCTTTCAGAAGTTCAACTTGCTGCCAACGCTGTCCGCAATGGGAAACATTGAGCTGGCCTACTCCGTGAGCGGCCGCAAGGAGCCGCTGGATCGCAAGTATCTCGACCACCTGAGCGATTTGCTGTCGATTCGAGGGAGGCTTCACCACCGGCCGTCGGAGCTGAGTGGTGGAGAGCAGCAGCGGGTGGCAATTGCGCGTGCCCTGATCACAAGACCGGCCATTGTCCTGGCTGACGAGCCTACAGGGAATCTCGACACTAAAAACTCGGAAGCAGTGCTGGATATGCTCGTAAAGTCGAACCGCGAACTGGGCCAGACCGTGCTGATGATCACCCACAATCCCGAGGCAGCCCAGGTGGCCGGGCGCATATTGCACATGCGCGACGGAGAGATCGTAAAGATTGAAAACGGGGGAGTTGCGGGCCATTGACGGGGGGAGTTTTGGGCTCCTCCGGGATGGGCGGATTGAGCCGTCAGGGGTTTGACCTGCCCGAGGGCCGCCGGTATACTCAAACTTGCGACAAGCGGGAGTAGCTCAGTGGTAGAGCATCGCCTTGCCAAGGCGAGGGTCGCGAGTTCAAATCTCGTCTCCCGCTCCAATCCACCCTCCGGCGCCAGCCGGGTTGGCTACGGTGGATTGAGCGATCCGCATCCCAGATCGGCTTGCCCTGCCAAGGCGCGGTACCCAAGTGGTAAGGGAGAGGTCTGCAAAACCTTTATGCGCCGGTTCGATCCCGGCCCGCGCCTCCAAACTTTCCTGTCTCAATCCGAGAATATGACTTGATTACCGCTGGTTTCGCACAAGCGCGCCGCCGGTGCGGCTCTTTTTGCGCTTCGAACGTGCTGAATCGGCAAAAAAGTTGGCAGAGGAGCATGGGGCCGACATTGTTTGGTCCATGCAACGGTCTTCCGCCACGATGCGACACCGAATCACAAAGCCAGCGTTATCATTCATTTAGCCAACAATCTTGTCAAGCCTCCAGTACGGCGATTGGTCGACGTGAAACGGTGAGGCTCCTTCTTTCACTATCCATCCGTAAATATCTTTAAAGGCTCTCTTCCTTCCGGTTCATCTGGAAGCTGAATTGAGCCTCTCGATTGAGAGTCGCCATGAAACCTTGTGCCCGTCTTTTGCCTATATTTGCTTCGGTTCTCTCTGCTATTGCCTTCACCGGGATGACAGCCACGATGTCGATGGCGAATCTCGAAATTTATCCGGATTCGGCCGGCGCTGTGGCCACATTCAGCACGGCCGGCAAGATCGATGAAACCGGTCCCTTCTTCCAGAAGCTCGGCGCCAACGGTCGAACCTGCGCGACCTGCCATCAGGCCGATCAGGCTATGAGTCTGAGTAGCGCGGGCGTGCAAAGGACGTATCGAGAGTCGCACGGGCGAGACGCGCTCTTCGCGGCGATCGACGGAGCCAACTGCCCGACAGACGATGTCGCGAAACGTTCTTCCCATAGTCTTCTTCTGGAGCGAGGGCTGATTCGAGTCGGACTGACTCTGCCGGTCAGCCGCGAGTTTGAGATATCCGCCATTCACGATCCATACGGATGCGCAATCACGCACGCCGCGGACACTGGAGCCGAGATCGTATCGGTCTACAGGCGCCCACTTCCCAGCACCAACCTGCGATTCTTGAGTGCCCTGATGTTTGATGGACGCGAAACGACCCATCCGTTGACCTCGTCGGCGACTTTCCCGACGAATCTCGCGGCAAATCTAAAGCAGCAGGCGCTCGACGCAATACAAATCCACTCTCAGGCGACGGCACAACCGACCGATCAGCAACTCGATGGCATTGTCAACTTCGAGCTCGGGCTGAGCACCGCGCAAGTCTATGCCTCAAGAGCGGGGCTTCTCTGGTCGCACGGAGCGGCCGGAGGTCCATCCGCGCTATCGACCCAAAGCTACTACCCAGGTTCAAACGACCCCCTTGGAGCGGATCCAACTGGCGAGGCTTTCAATTCTTCCTCAATGACCCTCTACTCTTCGTGGGAATCAGGAATGGGTAAAGGTCGATCTGAAGATCATGAGTACGGGGAGAGCCGGGCGAAGATCGCCGCCGGCGAGAGAATCTTCAATACGGCCGTTGCCACCATCACGGACGTACGCGGTCTCAATGACAACCCAACTATCGGGAGTCCGGCCGTCCTCAAGGGAACCTGCACAACTTGTCATAACACCCCGAATGTGGGCAATCATTCCTTGCCTCTTCCGCTTGATATCTCAACGAGCCGGCAGGCAGGATTTGAATCCAGCCCGAACATCATCGCGGGGCTTTCCAAGCTGAGCGCGCCCGATCTTCCGGTGTATGAAATTACCGGATGCCCGGATACGCGCAACCCGTCAGTGAAGGTCACGTATTACACGTCGGACCCCGGCAAGGCGCTCACGACCGGAAAATGCGGCGATGTGAACCGCGGCAAGGGTCCGATTCTGCGCGGACTGGCCGCGCGTGCTCCGTACTTCCACAATGGAGCCGCGGCGAACTTGCATGAGTTAGTGGATTTCTATAACGAACGGTTCGAGATGAATCTGACCCCCGACGATAAAGAAGATTTAATTGCATTCCTGAACTCGCTTTGAGGATGCAAGATGGGCGCTGCAGGCAGGAATTCTGTAACGTCCTTTGGCAGGGGTTTTAGCTGATCGCCGCTGAATCCATGTGTTTCTCTCTGCCCGCCCCCATGAGAACCAACGAGCGCTGTGCAAAGGGCGAGTAAACGAGGATCGTGGTGCAAGACAATGCGAGTCCGAAGTTGATGTGGTGAAGGAGAAGGAACGGCGCGAGCGACCAAAGCTCATCGGCCGCGAGAAGAAACGGCCAGAGCCTGAGAATCTTTTTGCGAATATCCGGAGCATGAAAAACTACTGCGCAAATGAGGAAGAGCCGAACGGGTATCAGGATCGCCGCCGTTACGATCAGGAGTTCCGATGCCAGGGTTGCCCTGGGAAGGGCAGAGAAAAGCTCTTCTATCTCCGCCAGATTCGCGAGGGCACCGATATAAAAGCCTAAATACATTAGTTGGAGCAGGAGGAAGAGAGTCTGCACCACTGTATGTGAAGTTCTGGGAAGTTCATGGGGTGAGGCCAGTATCCCATAGCCGCTCTGAACCTCTGCCGGAACGGGCGACCGTGGCTTAGAGACTAGCGGCACCTCCGCCGCAAGTGGAACAGAGTCATCGAGCATGATGCGTTCTACAGGAGCCACAAATCGATATCCGCGACGTGCCAGAGTCTCAACAAATCTCGAATTGGCGGCCTTGTCTCCGAGGGCATCGCGAATACGATTGATCGCCGAATTGACTCCGTGTTCTGAATCGACGAAGGTTCCGTCTGGCCACAATCCTCGAGAGATTTCCTCCCGCGTCAGCACTTCACCGGGTCGTTCCAGAAGCATCAGCAACACTTGAAAGGGCTGAGCGTTGAGCTTGATGCGAATCCCCTGCCGGCGAAGCTCGCCATGGATGACGTCCGCTTCAAAAACTCCAAAGCGATAACACGGAGCTGGCTTTGGATTTGTCATGTCGTTGGCCCATTGTACTTGATTACGACCTGAAATCGCGGGAACCGGGCTAATGTACAACTTCCGGCAAGTCTAATTGCCACATACGGTTGCAGCTTGAGAAACAATCACCGCCAGATGAGATTCCATGCATTGCTTCGAGCTGTCGTTTGGGCACAGAGTGCTGGTCATGGAAGGTTACACAATCACGACGCTTCGCTTTTTCTCGATCCTGTGCTCACTCATTCTATGTGGATATGTTCCTGGCTATGCCGCGGCCGAGCCATCGCCTGCTGCCAATGTGGCCTTCAACTTGTATGTCGAAGCGGTCCGATCGCGGCTCGCACACCAGCACAGTTCTCGAACTCAATTTCTCGTTCCATCGCACCAAGATCAGCAAGGCGAGACGAGTCTCCGGCGGCGAGAGTTCCTGATCGAGAACTTGACTCCGACCGATGCCATCACCGGGTCCGGAGCAATGCTTCATCACTGGCGTGGCACAGCTTTTGTCGCAGGGGCGAAGGCTTCAGATTTTGAGCGCTTGTTAAGGAATTTCAACGCCTACCCCCAGCGTTTCTTCCCGCAAATCACAGGAGTCAGGGTGCTCTCGGAAAAGGGAGATCATTTCGAAATAACAATGCGTGTGCGTCAGAGGCACGTCATAACGGTGGTAATGGAGACGGCTTACGACATTGATTTCGGGCGTTTCGACACACAGCGAGGGTATTGCGCTTCACGCAGCACTCGAATCTCCGAGATCGAGGCAGCCGGTACAAGCGCCGAACGAGCGCTGGACTCAAGGCATGAGCATGGCTTTCTCTGGCGCCAGAACAGCTACTGGAGCTACGAGGAGAGGAACGGTGGCCTGTACGTGCAGATCGAGTCAGTGTCGCTGACACGCTCTATCCCGTCCGGCCTGGCTTGGGCAGTTCGGCCCTTCGTAGAGAGCGTGCCCCGCGAATCGCTGGAGTTCACATTACGTTCGATACGCGCGGCATTGATCAGATGAATCAATCGGCGGCCCTACGGGGGCCTTGCCCAACTTGAAAAAGGAGAACACCATGACTACGCAATCAGCGGCCGGCGACCATCAAGGGACCTTCGCACCCGCGCGCCGGGTGAACAATGCTCTCACTGCTTCGATAGAGAAACGCATTCTGCAGTGGATGGGTGAACGAGCGCCGGCTTGGCTCACCTCAGACCAACTCACGCTGCTCGGCCTGATGGCTCAAATCGGAGCGGGTGCCTTCTACGCCCTTGCGCGATTCAATCGATACGCCCTTTTGCTGGCGATCGTCTGCCTGATGCTTAACTGGTTAGGCGACAGCATGGACGGCACCTTGGCCCGAGTTCGCCAACAACAGCGTCCGCGGTACGGCTTCTACGTAGATCACATTGTGGACATCGTCGGATCGATCGCGTTAATGTGCGGACTCGGCTGCTCAGGGCTTCTGCATTGGAAGATTGCGATGGCAATGCTGGTGGCGTTCTTGCTTCTGTCGAGCGAGAGTTACCTGGCTACTTACACGTTGTCGCGCTTCCAGCTTTCGCAAGGTATCTTCGGCCCCACGGAGATTCGGATTCTCCTCATCGCAGGCAACCTGGCTTTGCTGCGTAGTCCGTATTCGGCGTTGCTCGGGCACAGATTTCTTCTTTTTGACGTTGGGGGGGCAATCGCGGCTACCAGCATGTTCGCCATGGCAATCTTCACCACCCTGCGTCATATCGCGCAACTATATCGCCAGGAGCCATTGCCATGAACGGCTTCGCCCGTTGGGGGAAATTCAACTTAGTGGGAGCGATGGGCGTGATGGTGCAACTTTGTATGCTTGCCTTGATCAACCGCTTCGCTGCGGGTCATTACCTGTTGGCATCGTCGGCGGCCATCGAGCTGACGTTGTTGCACAACTTCGTTTGGCACCTGCGTTATACGTGGCGAGACCGCCGCGAAACATCCACAGTGCTGCCCCGCTTGATACAGTTTCACGTTTCGAACGGCATGGTTTCGCTAATGGGAAACCTTGCCCTCATGCGCATCCTGGTCCATGAGGCGCATTTTCCCGTTCTCGTATCCAACGGAATCGCGATCCTCTGCTGTTCAATGCTCAACTACTGGCTGGGAGAGTACTGGACGTTCGGCGTGAAGGTCTCCCAAAACGAACAACCGGCTGAAGCGGCGCTCCAGGAGCAATGCGCAGCCGCAGAGGTATCACTCGTCCAATCCACTTGTCCTATCCAGTCTGGCACTTGAACCGGACGAAAATAGGAAAGTCGTTCTAACATGGACAGGATGGGCGGGAGAAAGATTGTTCATATTGACATGGATGCGTTCTACGCATCTGTGGAGCAGCGCGACAATCCAGAGCTGCGCGGGAAGCCGGTGGTGGTGGCATGGCTCGGGAAGCGTTCGGTCGTCTGCGCGGCTTCCTATGAGGCAAGGCGCTTTGGAGTTCGTTCGGCAATGGCCGCGACCTATGCGGAGCGTCTGTGCCCGCAGGCAATCTTTGTTCCTCCAGACTTCACGCGTTACCGGGCCGTCTCACGCGCCGTACGCGAAATCCTCCTCCGCCATACCGATCTAATCGAGCCCTTGTCACTTGATGAAGCGTATCTCGACGTCACGGAGAACAAGACGGGAATTGCAACTGCCACAAAAGTGGCCAGCACCATTCGCATGCAAATCCGTGAAGAGCTCAACCTGACCGCATCGGCCGGCGTTGCTCCTAACAAATTTCTGGCAAAGATTGCATCGGACTGGCGCAAGCCGAACGGGCTATTTGTGGTCCAGCCCTTCGAAGTTGAAAGTTTTTTGACACCGCTGCCTGTGGGTCGCATACCCGGCGTTGGAAAGGTCACTGAGGCTAAGCTCGCCAAGCTCGAAATGCGCACCGTTGGCGAATTGCGGACCCGCACCTTGGAACAACTGCAGGGGCCGTTTGGACGCTACGGGCATCGTCTGTATGAACTGGCGCGCGGAATTGATGAGAACCCTGTGGTGCCAAACCGGCCGACAAAGTCGGTGTCCGCGGAAGATACCTTCGAACAGGACGTTGTGCTTGCCGAGACGGAATCCATGGTCCGTCGTCTTGCGGAAAAGGCGTGGCTCGCTTCGCGCAAGGAATCGAGGACCGCCAGAACCGTCATCCTGAAGTTGAAAACTGCCGAGTTCCGCGTGCTCACGCGAAGCCAGACTCCGCCTTCTCCGCCGGCTTCTTGCGAGGAGTTAACACGGATAGCCATGTCGCTTCTGAACAGAGTTGCGGTCGATGCGCAGCAACGATTCCGCCTTGTGGGCGTCGGTCTCGGCAACTTTTGCGACACAGATGATGATGCAGATCTATCGCTCTTCCCCTCTTCGCTCTAGTGGTTCGCTTCCCTCGGAAAGAGATTCTGTCGGGAGGCCGGCTTTGCACGTGCCTGTGTTCAACATTTGACGGGTCTGAATCCTCATGTTATCTATGCATAGATTAACTTTGTATAAACCTTTGGCGACCAAACCAAAAGGCGAACTACTTCCGGGCACCCTCGAATTGCTCATCCTCGCATTGCTGCGCCGCGAGCCACTGCACGGGTACGCCATCGCGCAGCGGATCCATCAGGAGTCCGGCAATCTCCTCCGGGCAGAAGAGGGATCTCTTTACCCGGCATTGCAGCGGCTGCTCATCGACGGATGGGTGTCGGCCGAATGGGGAGTGTCCGCGCGCAACCGCAAGGTACGCATTTATTCACTCACACGTGCTGGACGAAAGGAGTTGATCAGGCAAACGGAGTTCATGAGCCGCCAGATAGACGGCCTCACCCGCATTTTGAGGTTTTCAGAATGATGAAACGCATCTTGAGATACTTTCGTGCGAAGCAGTTTGATCGCGATCTCAAAGCGGAGATCGCGACTCATCTTGAAGAAAAGATTGACGAGTACATCGAAGAAGGGTGGGAGTCAGAAGCGGCCCGCACCAAGGCGCTTCGTCAGTTCGGCAACAGAACGCGGATAAGGGCCGACTGGCGCAACCAGTGGGCCTATGTATCCTTGGACGAAATCATCCAGGACCTGCGATACGCGGTTCGTATTCTCATGCGAAGTCCGATGTTCGCGACTGTGTCCATCTTGTCTCTGGCGTTAGGCGTTGGAGTCAATGCAATCGTCTTCGGCGTGGTGGATCAGGTCTTGATTCGTTCGCTGCCGTATCTTGAGCCTAAGCGCCTGTTTTCCGTTTCGAGCCGTTCGCCAAACCACGGAACCGAGCCCATGCAAGTCTCTGCCGCCGATTTCTATGATTGGCGTGGCGAGTCGCGTACTTTCGAATCTCTCTCGGCCTATTCGAGCTGGCCGGTAAACCTTACGGATGTGGAAGAGCCACGTCGTCTAAAGTCGGAACTTGTGTCGGCGAACTTGTTCTCCACCCTTGGAGTCGGCGCAGAGATTGGCCGGACGTTCCTCGCGGACGAGGAACAGGAGAGCAGTCAGCCGGTGGTGGTGATCAGTCATCGCTCGTGGCGAGAACTCGGCGCTTCGGCGCAAATCATCGGCCGCCCGCTGACTCTAAACGGATCGTTTGCGACGGTCATCGGCGTCATGCCGGCCAGCTTTGTGTTTCCGAACCCCGAGGTCGATGCGTGGGTGCCTCTCTCGCTAAGCGCGCAGAACCGCTCCAATCGAGATGGGCGCTGGCTCTCCATTGTTGGCAGATTGAATAGCAGCGCGAGCGAGCGCGATGCCACCGCCGAGCTCAACGTGATCACTCGGCGATTGGCCGATACATACCCGACTTCCAACGCAGGTTTGAGGGCGGCGATGATGCCCTTGAAGGAGCAACTTGTCGGCAAGACTCGCCCTATTCTGCTGACAGTGCAAATCGCTGCATTGTTTCTGTTGTTAATTACGTGCGCAAACCTTGTCAACCTTCTCCTCGCAAGGGGTGCCTCGCGCACGCGAGAGATGGCGATGCGTGTGGCACTTGGGGCCACTCGTGCTCGAGTCTTCCGGCAGCTGCTGATCGAAAGCCTTGTATTGGCGACATTCGGCGGCGGTCTGGGGTTGGCGCTGACAGTTCCCGGAATCGAGTTCGCAAGAAAACTGGGAGTAGGCGTGATTCCGCGCGCTGAGGAATTGCACCTGGATGCATCAGTTGCCTTGTTCGCTATGGCCGCAACGGTTGTGACGACACTGGTCTTTGGTTTGGCGCCGGCGATAAACGCCGCCCGCGCAAACCTTGGTCCGCAGATGGGGTCCGGAACTCGAGGAACCGAACGAAACGTGGAGCGGAGTCGCGGACTGTTGATAAGCCTCGAAGTCGGCATTGCATCCGTACTACTGATTGGAGCGGGGCTTGTGGGTGAGAGCATGGTACGGCTCTTGTTGACTCCAACTGGCTTGCATGCTGACCATCTCCTTACTATTCGACTGACCCTATCAGGTTCTCAATACCCGACCAATTCAGCACAGATTGCATTTTTCGACCAAGGACTCTCGAGAGTCAGGAGTCTCCCGGGGGTCGTTACTGCCGGTGAAATCAGCGACACACCCCACTCGAGGGCAATAATCCAACGTTCGAGATGGTTGTTGAAGGCGCCGCGCGGCTGCCAACAGATCTCCCGGTACAAGCAGGCCTCCGCATGATAAGTGAAGGCTATCTTAAGACGACCGGAATCCCAATCCTCGAAGGTCGCGACTTCTCACCGGACGATCGTGCTGGAGTCTTGCCGGTTGCTATCATCAACCAATCGATGGCTCGCCGCTATTGGCCCGGTTTGAATGCTGTTGGACGCAGGGTGCGCGTCAAGGAAGAGCAACGGTGGAGACCATTGCCAGCGTTGTCCCCGATGTGAAGCACCTGGGTTTGAAAGAAGACGAAGGCCCCGTAGTGTATCTACCTTACGCGCAGAAACAGCAAGACTGGCTAACCTGGACCACGATCGTGGCTCGCACCGCGAGTGATCCCTTGACGCTCGTCCCCGCGGCTCGGGGAGCGATTCGAGAAGTGAACAAACCCCAGGCCGTGGGAGAAGTGGGCACGCTCGAGCAGATTCTCGCTCGATCCACATCCATTCAGCGATTTGCTACCTTGCTTATCGGCGTGCTTGCCGGCATCGCAATTTCTAATTGCGGTTGTGGGAACGTACGGATTGTTGGCATAATTCGATCGCTCAGCGCTTTTCGGAGCTGACTATTCGACTAGCGCTCGGAGCGTCATCATTTCATGTGTCATGGCTGATGCTTCGTCAGGCGATGCTGCGCGTGTTTGTCGGCGTTGTGTGTGGACTTGCCACCGGATGGTTCCTGGCGCGATGGCTTCGAAGCATGTTATTTGCCGTTCAGCCCCATGATCCCGCTATTTATGGTGCCGTCGCCGCTGTCCTTGCTTTCTCGTCGCTGGTCGCCGTGCTTGTGCCTGCCCGTCGGGTTTTCAAAATAAATCCAGCGACAGCGCTGCGAGCCGAATGAGCCAGCCGGACTCATCTTGGCTGGTGATCACAATCCGGTATCTAACCAGAAGATGATTCCTCTTTTAGAATGGCGATAATCTGCTCGAGGTGTATCTATCATGCCCAGCCATGTGTCGGGCAAGATCAACAACTCGAATCTTTCCCCTTTCCGCGTGAATACCAAATCGTTCCCATTCGTCAGGTGTCAGGGTTTCGAACATTCGCAAGTTTGCCTCCCGCAGGAGCCGAAACATCTGCAGAGAGTCCGACATATTCCATGATCTATAGTTGTCGAGTCGCGCCCCACTCGTCCTGGTCGAAAGCCGCGAGAGTGCACGCGCTATTTTCGATCATCTGCTGATAGCGCCAGCTGGTGACCAACTCAAGGACCCCCCTGACCAGCCAGCCAGGATTGCCACAGTCGAGCCTGGATCGCGAGTGGGTCATGTTCTTTGATGCAGGAATCGCGGCGGGACAGGTAATCTCCATCTGAGTCGATGACGATGGCCCGCTTGAGTTGAAAGCGGTTTTTGAGTTCCTCTTCGATATCAGGAAAAAAGCCCGCAGGCGTGGCCACGCTGATGCGGACACTATTGGATTCGCTGGCGCGCTTCAATATACGCGAGATCTTCGATTGGTGAATATTCAACCTTTCGGTAATCTCCTGCTGACGGATGCCCTGGTCGTAATACATGCGGGGACCTTGGCCATCAACCGAATTTCATCTAATCTCGACATAGAAAAAGTGCACCCAGAGTAAAGAAGTTATCGTTATTTCCGATTGTGGGTGTAAACGACCCAGCCCAGGTATTTGCTGAGGGCTTCTGCTGCAGCAGCTGCGCAGTGCCCTCGGGTCATAGCGGTGTGGTGTTCAAAGCCGTTGAGACATATGAACTGCATCAGGTCCTGAAGTTACGGGATTTTGACGCCCGCGCGGGTTCCGAATGTGTCGAGTGGATCATCGGTGAAAAAGCCATCGCCGAGGTAGGCGCGAATCTTACCGGAGGTGTCGTCGGTGCTGACGCGGCCAAAGCTCATGGGGCCGGAAGCCGTGCGGCCTTCAAGTGCACCTACGGTATTCTCTTCGCCGAGCATGGTGCCGAGGATAGGAGCGGTGCCGATTCGGATATCCGGAAGAAAGTCCTTGGCCCAGTTACCGCAGTGGAAGAGAACGCACTTGTCGGCGTCGCTGCCGTAGTTATTGTTCCAATCGACAAGCGCGCTTGGACGTCCGGATGCGAGTTGCAGGGCATACATGCTAACCACACCGGCAATGTCGACTTCACAGGCCGACGGCATCATTTGCTCAGACATCATGCTCATGATGGTGCAGACGTTGACTCCGAAGTTCTTCTGCAAGGAACTCCAGCACTGAATCGCAGTTGCAGTAAGGCCCAGAGACGACATCCAGTCGTCCACGGCCAAAGCGATTTTTGCCATCTTTATCAGAGACTCCGCAGGCGCTGCGGAGCTGTCAGCGTAGGCGCGGATCTGATCGATGCGCTCCCGAACTCGGCGATCGTCGCTCGCGATATGGGATGCGCTGCCGAACACCTCAGAAAGATCGATGGTGTTCACGGAAATGCCAGTCGCTTCCAGAAGCTTCTCGCTGTAGCGAGTGGTATTGAAAGCGTTGGGTCGGGCTCCGACAGCGCCGATACTCACACGTCGCATGCCGCGTACAACACGACAGACGGCGAAAAAGTTGACGAGCTCATCTCTAAAGGGCTGTGACGACAAGGCTGTGGTGTGATCGGGTGTAAGGGTGAATTTGTATCCGTATTGGCGAAGATTGTTGCATACCGAAATTTTTCCGCAGTACGCATCGCGGCGGCGCGCAGGGCCGAACTGATCGAGATCGTCGGGACAGGCCTGCACCAAAATAGGGACGTTCATTTCCGAGAGGCGGATGGTATCAGCGATTCCCTTTTCGTCGCCAGAGTTCGGAAGGGACACAAGAATTCCTTCACTGCGGTGGCGATTGGCGCGAAAAAGATCACTACACTTAACTGCGTCGGCCCACGTTTCCACCGCGCGAGTTTTGAATCTGATTCGTTGAGCCAGATATCTGGCGCTGGCGACAGGCATATCAGTATGATTTCGCCGCGCGGATGGACTGGACCATCAGGGATTATGCCCACGCCAATCACAACCCGGAAGTCGTGGTGAACGGGCAGCCAGGGAAAGCCCAGCTCGAGCTGGGCGGAAAGGCAAAGCAGGTCCTTGATCTTGATGCGTCGGGGACCAAAGATCCTGATGGACGGCCCCTGCACTCTAAATGGTGGGTCTATCAGGAAGCAGGCCTTAGCGGGACTCACGGCGCGGACGTGCAGATTGTGAACCCTACCAGCCCCAAGGCGAAGCTGGTGATCAATTCGCCTTGCCGCGAACCGTGGCTTCCAGGAATTCTTCCCTGCCATGGTGACGGAGTTGCACACATTATTCTGGAAGTGAGCGATGAGGGCTCACCGCGGCTCACATCGTACCGCAGAGTTATCGTTCACGTTCAGGCTACCCGACCCCCCGGCCGCAACAAACAATAGGGTACTGGAACGAGCCTTGCGATCTGTCGCAGTATTATTGAGGCGCACGACGGGCTCATTTGGCTTGAACCACTCGAAGCCGGGACGGCGTTTCATTTCTCCTCGGGAGCAACCCCATCATGAATACTGAAAAGTCGGACATCGCTGCAAAGGAAACCGTCCACATTGTTGAAGACGATCAGGCTGTATCTGAAGCACTTTGCGACCTGATTGAATCGGCAGGTTTACTCACCCGGAGCTATTCGTCTGCCACAGAATTTCTGAGTGCCTGGAATCTCGGAATGGCGGGCTGCCTCGTACTCGACGTCCGCCTGCCCGGAATGAGCGGAATGGAATTGCAAACCCGGCTGGCGGAGCTCGAATCGCCTTTGCCCATCATCATCATGACGGCGCATGGCGACATGCAGATGGTACGAAAAGCGATGAAAGCCGGAGCGGTCGAATTTCTGGCCAAGCCGTTTCAGGATGAAGAGTTGCTGGCAGCGATCAATAACGCATACGCGTTGAATCGGGCGGAAAGATCAAGGCGCGATCTCACACGATCAATCGCGTCGCGACTCGCCACTCTAACAGCCCGCGAGAGACAAGTTATGGAGTTGGTCACATCCGGTCTGACCAATGTGCAGGTTGCGACGATGCTTAATCTAAGTGTTGTTACAGTAAAGATTCACCGTGGGCAAGCGATGGAAAAGATGCAGGCGAGCTCCTTTGCTGAGTTAGTGAAGATGACCGAGAAACTCAAAACCCACTGACCTCAGACAAGGTTTCTCGCAACTGTCAGGCTATTTTGTCGGTTTTCACGCCATCCTTATCGAAAACACTCCCAACCATACCAAAGGATTATTGCGCTCAAAATGAGCCAGAAATAGTCTCAATTCATAACGCCGGCAAACGCTCAGGCGAGAGGTGATCTTTCAAGTGGCACCTCTCCTTTTGAATCTCCCCAGTCCGTACGCCGCCGTTTCTGACTCAGCCTAAGCCTCTCTGCCGGCATCTGTTTGACGGCGTGCCCTTCGTGTCTGAGGCGGTTGTTCGCAACATCACGAGTACCACAAATGAATGGAGGAGTGAAACGATGAAGTCCTTTTCGCGTCGACGTGAGTCCCTATCATTTGCACAAAAGCTATCGCTGCTTCGGGAGCGCCTTCGCGAGCCTCGGTGGCGCCGCTACGGCGCAACGATGTTGGCGGGTAAAGTGGCTGGAGTAGCCATAACGCTGCTGATCATGGCCGCCGTGGGCGGCATATTCTTCGCCAAAGTGTATGCGGCAGACACCCCCGTGAAGGCCGCGGATGTGGTAAATCCCGTGAACACCGCGTGGACGCTGATCGCAGCCTTCCTGGTCTTCGGCATGCAGGTCGGTTTCACTATGCTTGAAGCAGGATTTTGTCGCTCCCGCGAAACAGTGAACGTGTTGATGGAGTGCATCGTCGACACATGCCTCTGCGGCATCCTCTTCTACGCTATCGGCTTCGCGTTCATGTTCAGCCATGGCAACGGTTTTGTTGGATATCACTGGTTCTTCCTGCAAGGGGCGCCTGACACCTACGAGTCGAGTGGTGTGGCGTTTTTGGCAGTCTGGATTTTTCAGTTCGCCTTCGCCGACACGTGCTCCACGATTACATCGGGCGCCATGATCGGGCGTACGGGTTTTGTCGGTGACTTGCTTTACTCGCTTTGTGTATCTGGGTTCATCTACCCCATCATTGGTCATTGGGCGTGGGGCCCGGACGGTTTTCTCGCCACTATGGGCACAGCCGGCAATTTTCTTCCCTCCCTTGGACAGAGCTTTCACGACTTTGCCGGATCGACTGTAGTACATACCATCGGCGGCTTTGTTGCTCTTGCGGGCGCTATTGTTCTTGGCCCACGGCTCGGCCGCAAGTTCAAGCGTGACGGCGGGGGCCCCATGTTGCCGCACGACCTTACCATTGCCGCTTCAGGTGGCCTCCTCCTGTGGTTTGGATGGTATGGATTCAATCCAGGCTCCACTCTGTCCGCTATGGACTTTGTCGGCGTCGGCCGCGTCGCAACAAACACTACTTTAGCCGCATGCGCAGCCGGTCTCACGGCAATGCTTTATGCATACACGCTGAGCAAAAAGTGGGATGTGGGCTTTACGGTGAACGGTTTCCTTGCGGGGCTGGTTGCTATCACCTGCCCTTGCTATTGGGTTAGTCCGACCGGCTCAATCCTCCTCGGCGGCGTCGCAGGCGTTCTTGTGTGCCTCGGCGTGGAGCTTCTCGAATGGCTCCGTATCGACGATCCAATCGGCGCTGTTCCAGTACACGGATTCTGCGGCATCTGGGGTACGCTATCCTTGGGACTTTTCGCTTGCGGCAAGTATGGCGCAACGGGTCCAGTTGCCCCTGATAACTCTGCCCCTCTTGCTGGACTCTTCTACGGCGGCGGCATGACACTGCTTAAGGCTCAATTCATTGGCAGCGCCATCGTCACACTGGCGACTTTCGGTGTAGCGCTAGCAGTTATGTACGCGGTTAATCTCACAGGTACCCTGCGCGTCTCGGAAGAAGGAGAACTATACGGGCTTGATCTGCACGAGCACGGCATCTCTGCCTATCCCGAGTATGTCATCTCTTCGCTTGCCGCTCCCGCCGGTACTCCTAAAGACCTGATGGTGCAAGGTGCCGTGGCAGAATCGGCGACGCATTTGAAGGCAATTGCATCCCCCGCAGGCGATTGATCGATTGTTGCAAGAGAGGGGTTTATGACGAAAATCGAAGCGATTGTTCAGCCCAACAAGTTCGAAAACATCAAGGCAGCGCTTATTGATATAGGGGTAGACGGTATGACGGTCTCGGAAGTCCGCGGGCATGGCCGGCAAAAGGGCCATACCGAGGTCTTTCGAGGCCGGGAGTACTCAGTTGACCTGTTGCCCAAGATCAAGTTGGAACTCGTTGTTGACGAGGACATTCTTGAAAAGGCAATCGACACCATTATGAAAAGCGCTTTCACCGGGAGGATCGGGGACGGCAAGATCTTCCTCTACAAGGTAGAAGGCGCAATTCGCATCCGCAGTGGCGAGCGCGGAGTGGCCGCGATCTAAAAATAGCGCGTTCTGGTGCTACTGGAGACCGAGATGTCATCTTCCACCCCGATTTCCCCATTTGATGTCGATGGAGAGAACTGGTGGTCAAATGGCATCTCGAATCTCGCTAAGAGGATTTGCGGCATCGGGAACTTCGCGCGGGGCCTAACCGTCCAGATGAAGTTTGGTGAACTCACGCGAGCGCAGCTCCGACTTTTGCGGTTTCATTTGAAGGAGAATGTAGCGGAGTGTGATTGGCTCGCCCGCCTGCCCGATCCATGGGATGCTGGCATTCGGCCTGACATCAGCGATCGCCACACCTCGATCCAGGCTCTCAGCGATGCCGTGCAAGTCCGACGACTCTTGTTCGATAGGCTGCCTGATCTTGATGCAGCCTACCTTCGCATTTACAGGCAACGCTCGGTGCATTTACGAGAACTGATCATCTCAGGTCACGTGCATCGAGAAACCCCATCATTCAGAAGCGTACATTCCATTGCGATGCGGGCCAAACTGCTTGGCTTCCGCTTCTCGCTCGAAAATGATGCGTTACGGGCTACGTGCGAGTTGAGCAATATGGAATTGGTCCAGTGGTAGCTATGCAAAGATTCTCCTGTGCAGCAGGGCAAGTTCTGCCATGCCCTGCTGCCACTTTTTCGGTATTTCCTCGCCGATGTAAGACCTCCGCTGTATGAAATCACTTAGATCGACCAATCAACAAAGGTAACTATCGATTCTGCTACTCCAGTAGAATCGAATCGAACCTTTCATATATTTCGCGTTGATGGGCTGGATCTCGATCAATCTGAAGCGTTTCAATGAGCGAACTCAATCTTGGAGTGAGAACAATCAAATAGCGCGTATCGGCACCTGCGCTGAAGGTGTGTGCAACTCCCGCCGGCACAAAAACGGTCGCCCCGGCAGCAGCCGTTTCAGTTCGGTCACTAAATCGAAAGCAGAGCTCGCCTTGAAGGACATGCCATGCCTCATCATCAGATCGATGGACGTGAAGCAGGGTCGGGCCACTGCCGCGCCATTCATGGATCTCAAAGGATTTTCCAATCGCAGAGAAGGGCATTGTGTTCATGACTCACCATCGTAGTCGCTCTTGATCCGCACCTCCATCCGAAGCCGGTCTCAATCAAGCCAAAAGCAATCCTCGCGTGACAGCCACCACCCAAGAATCGGTCACCTGAAGGTTTCCGCTCGCGGAACCCGTTCCCTACTTTTACGTGTTGTCGTTTCCTTTATGATTTGTTGGTGATGTTTCTCAAAAGTCGAAATGGAGCGACACCTGAATCTGGCGCGGGCTGCCGATGGTGTGGGTTACTACGCCCAGGCCGGAGGGAAAGCTGTACAGCGATTCACATGGACCTGAGCCACTGCACCCACTAGGCAAGACCGGTTGTCCTGATTCTGGATATGCGTTGTAAAACTCGTTTTGCGAAACTTCGTTTCCAGGGACATCGAAGCTGGTCGTGTTTGTCAGGTTGTAGACATCGAACGTGAACTTGAGGTTGTACCGCTCGCGGAAGCTGATGACTTTCACGAGCGAGGCGTCGGCACGTTTCTGGAAGGCCTGACGGAATATGTTGCGTTGTCCAGTAGTGAAGCCTGTTTCATATGGATCAGATGACGGAATGGCTCCGCCAAGCCCCCCTGCCGGAAGCAAGGGGAGGGTAAAGCAGTCGGCATTGAGGGCCGTCTTTCCACCTGAAGGAGTGAAAGCACCGGAAGCGCCAGTCATTGCTGTTTTAGCACTGCATCCAGCTTTGAGCGGGACAATCGGGTTGGTGATGCCGTCGGCGGTGGAGTAAAAAATGGAGCCAATTGCGCCCGAAAAGTCGATAACGCTATAAGGCTGTCCGCTCTGCAAAACCGTGATGCCGTTGAGTGACCATCCATCGACCACCTTGCCCGCGAAGGTGGATTTAGATGCCATGTCAGGAATCTGAAAAACGTAGTTGAAATTGATGACATGGGTACGGTCGAAATCCGAGAGACCATAGCCGCTGCGAAGATCAAGAGCGTTGTTGCCGTTGTAAAAGAGACCGAGACCGCTCTGCTCGTCGGTGGAGTGAGAATAGGTATAAGAGGCGCCGACTTGCAAACCGTGGCTCATACGCTTGTCGACGTGTAACTGCATGGCGTTATAAGCATCGACTCCCGCAGCCTTGTAGGAGATCGACTCGGCTGCGTATCCGATGTAGGGAACACGCAAGTCAACGTTGCCGCCCTCATAGTTGGCCAAGTAGTCGGACCCATCGTCTAGTGTGGCGCCTCCTACGTGATAGCCATAACTGTACTTCTGCGCGAAGGCCCCACCAGCCAGAGTGGGATTGGTCGGCGTCGCGATGCTAGGCTGGTTGAATGGCACCGGAATAACTTGGTGGCGTCCTAGATTACCGACATAACCGAGTTCGACGGCAAGGTCATTACGGGGTTGCCACTGCACATCGAGTGTGTAGTTGAACGTGTACGGCAGCTTGTTCTTTCGGTCGTAGACGCCCAGCGAAATAGGTTGTCCTCCAAAGTCTGCAATCGATTCGGCATTCGGAAGGTAATTTGCCAAGTCAGAAGCCTTGGGGTTGTTCGGCGGCGCCAGCAATGAGGTGCCGTAAGGATTGGAGAGATTGCCGGCGGTGTCTGACGGGGGGGCTGTGTAGTCGCCGCAGGTGGGAATGTAACCTTCATAGAAAGACAGCGTTGCCCCGGGACAACTGGACGCATTTACAAACGGGAGTTGCTGGTTGACCCCGAACGGCCCACCCGTGACGGTGCCGATTGCGTATCCGGGCGAGAAGTAACTGAACAATTCTCCGCGATCGAAATAAATGCCACCACCGGTGCGTACAACCAATTTGCTATGGAACATGGCGGGCTGCCAGGCTGCGCCGATGCGAGGGCTGATGCCCCATTGTCTCCCGGTAAGTGTTGTGTTGCTTACCCCCTTGGTGCCGTTGGCATTGTTTCTTGCAATGATCAAGCCGGAATTCTCGATGATATCGGAGCTTGCGTTGTATTTATAAGCGGATGGATCAAAGTTGAAAATGCGCCCATACTTTTCAGTGAGACCGCCATCCCAGTCATACCGTACACCCGCGGTCAGAGAGAGCGTAGGCGTGACCTGGAATTTATCCTGAACGAAAATTCCCAATTGGTTTGCGCGATAGTACCGGTTTGCATTGCCCTGGAGAAAGCTTGATACGTAGAAGCCGGTCGACGAACTGCCCGGCGTTACATAGCCCTTCACGAATTGACTGAAGTCGTCAGTCGCAACGGTCCCGGTCCCGGTGCGTTTGTCGATAGTGTTGAGCTGTGTATAGCTGTAGTTGGCTCCGAAGCTCAAGGTGTGCTTGCCCTGGAGCCAGATCGCGTTTCCTGATGGCGACAAGCGGTTTTGAAAGACTCCTGTGTTGGCTGCCTGGCCTTCCGCATTAGGACCGATGTTAAGGATTGCGGAAGATAAGCCGCTTGGCTGGTAGTCACCCAGGACGTTGTAAACCGAAACGCCAGGGAAGTAATTTGAACCAAACATATTGATCGCACCGGCGCCTGCTGCCCCGCCGGGAATGGAAGAGGGACCGAAAGGCTGCTCGTTGGTACCGTAGATCTTTTCTCGTAACACTCCTATTGTCTGTGTGGTGCTCAGGTTCGACTTCAGAATCAAATTGTTGGTGATAGAGAAGACCTGCGCTCCTGCGTCAAGATGTTCCGTAAATCCCGGGACACTGGAGTACGAGTACGGCGCTATGGTCGGATCGTGCTGATAGAAGTATTTTGCGGAGATGGTGTCTTTGCTCGTCGCGTTGTAGTCGAGATCGGCCACTGCGAGGTCCGCTTTGAACACCGCAGTTCCGGGCAAAAACGCATTGTCGATGTGAGCCGCCGAAGGAGAGCCGCCATTCAGCCCATCGTTGGGTATGAGCCATTTCCCAGGCTCTCCCGGGAGTGAAGGCGAGTTGAACAAGGCGAGGGCAGTGTGATCTATCTGCGCCGCCGTGGTCGGCACGCAGCCGAAGTTCTGCTGATCATCCGGCGTGCAAAATGATGAATTGGTGAGGTCGGCAAGTGCCGATGCGGAACGATCGTCCGACAGGCCGACCGGGACGTCAAGTACGGAATCACCAATCTCCTGGTCAGAAGCCCGAATGTGCTGATAGGCGATAAAGCCGAAGAGCTTATCCTTGAGAATAGGGCCGCCCAGCGTGCCGCCGGCAGTGTAGCGGTGAAGTTGCGGAACTTTGTTGTAGGCGGGAATGTCGGCGTCCTGCTTGAAGAAGAAGGGCGCTGCGTTGAGCCAGCTGGTGCCGCGGTGCGCGTAGGCAGATCCGTGAATCTTGTTGGTGCCAGACGCGGTGTTCATGTCGATGTGAGCACCAGAGGTAGAGCCTTGCTGAGCATCGTACATCGAGGCGTTCACCCGAACCTCTTGGAGCGTCTCGGGAGCGGGCGTGGGAATCGCATCTCCAATGGAGAGGTAAACAGAGGCCTTCGTCTGAATCACTCCGCCGGCGCCTGTGCTGGACGAAACGCCAGTACTGTTGATGACTCGGGCTGAAGGGACTTGGCTGGTGCTTTTGCCGTTGAAAAGATTCGTGGTGTCGACGCCGTTCAGTGAAAAGCTGTTGCTGGTGTCCCGTTGACCATTTGCCCAGATTGGGGCATTACCCATGCCACTGTTCGCGCCTGTCCCGCCGGGCAATTCCGCATTTACGCCGGGTGAGAGAATTGCGACACCTGTGAAGCTACCCGTGGAGAGTGGGATGGCATCGATTTGCGCAGTGTCCATTACGTAGCCAACAGTCGTATCGACGGCGTTCATGAGCGGTGCCGCATCCACTTCAACCGTAGTGCTGGTTTGGCCCACTCTGAGCGTTGCATTGACCGTCGCAGTGCGATCAGCCTGCACACCAATATGCTGCGTCTTCTGTAGGTCGAACCCGTCAGCTTTGAAGGTTAACGTGTATGAGCCAATAGGCAGATTCACCACGCTGTATGTGCCGGAAGCAGTTGTCCTTACCGTTCGCGTAAGGGAGGTTTGTTCATCTAGCACTGTTACCGTGGCATTGAGAATCACACCGCCGACGGGGTCTGTCACTTCCCCTGTAATGCCGCCGAACGTCTGCTGTGCTTGCGCGCCATAGAAAGACGGGATGATCACGATCAGCAAAATATGCAGAAATCGAGGAATCGAAGATGAAATGCGATGCGTTGATGATTTCAATGAGTTGGCCTCTGAGTAAAGGTCTCCCGTAGTTCAGTTTTAGTGCTCAAAATTTTGGTTCATTGGCACTGGCTTGGAACGTGTGACCAAGGATGAGGTGTGTGGTCCTACGGGGTACGGACAGAATAGAGATATCCACGAAAAACTCAATGGAATTTGCATAAAGATTAACGGTCGTACCGCATTACACCTCAAGGCATAAGGAATCGCGACGGTTTCCTTATGAGCGTAAGGGCCGCCAAAAGACTTTGTGGCCGCTAATTGGCGTAAGGCTTCCTTCTGGCGAAATGTAGAGTGAGTGCCACAATCACGTAAGCAAGGTAAATATATGGAATTCGCGCGTGAGAGGGATCCGAACTCGATCGAATATCGAAGATGGCAATGAGGATCATCACCATCACCGTGAGGCCGCTCAGCAGAGTTATCCGAAGAGATGCTTTTCCTAGGGACTTTTCTGCAAAAGGGACCGCAAGGGCAACTAGAGCGTAAGCCGTAAGGAATCCGAAGACTGACAGGGAGCCCGCCAGATCATACATTTCGAATCCCGTAACTTCACGGGTAGCCATGCCCGCGGTGCCGAGAAACATGAGAATCGAACAGATGAAAATGGCGGCTGCGGGCGTTCCGTGAACTCGGTTTGTACCCTGCAGATTTCGTGGCAAAATGCCTGCGTGCGACATGCGTAAGACAACCCTGGCAGCGGCTGTCGCGCAGGCAAGAACGCATGCAAACATACTCACCATGGCACCGATATCGATCGCGATACCGAGGACAGAAACCCCGGCTTGCTCCGCGAGGAGGTGCAGAGGACTGGTAGTGTCGGCCAGATTGGTCGGCACGCCATGAAATCCAAGAACCTCAGAATATGAGCAGAGGATAAAGAACATTCCGGATAGAATGGCGCATTGCAACACTGCACGAGGAATGGTTCGAAGCGGATTGCGGGCTTCGGCACCCAAGGTAGTGGCGCTCTCAAACCCGACGAAGCTGAAAATCGAGAGGACCAGCGCCGGGCCGAGCGAAGAGAAATGAACTCCTGTGAGTCTTACCTGTCCAGGATCGATCCGCAGACCAACCTTGAACATGAGCAACGCGAGCACGGAAATGACGAGAGCGACCGACAAGATCTCAATCCACAGCATCACTTCCGCGGACAGCTTGACATCGCGGAATGCGATGTATCCGGCCAAGGCACAGATCGCCGCCAGGGTAACGATTGCGGGTGGGGCCCAATGGACGAACTGACGCGAAAGCAGTGTGACGTAGTACATCGCTCCACCGGCTACGGAAGCACCGGTCGCGATGTAGGCAATCAGCAATCCCCAGGCGGCCAATACTCCAAAGGCAGGAGGCAAAGTGTCGGCCGTATAGCTGTAGAGTGATCCGGGTGAGGCTGAGATTCGCGCGAACCTGCCGATACAAAAGCCAACAAGCAGGATCGCGGTCGTGGCCGCCAGATAGACAAGCCAGGTTCCATTTCCGGCCAGTGCAAAAACCAGTGGGATTGTGAGCGAAGAGGAGGTTGAGGGCGCGGTTGCAGACACCGATTGCGCCAGCGTTTCCGCAGCGCCCAGCGCTCCGGAGTGGAGTCCGAAGCTATGGGTTGGCGCCGATCGCCCTGCGACTTCTCTACTGGATTGATCAGCCAATGGTCGATCCTTCAATGCCGCCGGGAATCGTCTAGAAGTGAGGTTCAGTCTCCAATAATCCTGGCCAAAGGTCAAGTTCGGCTGGAGAAGTATCTCTCGATAGGAGCGGTTTAGCGCCAGGGAATTCAACGTTCGACAGTAGCTTCTATGTATCCATGAGGCTCATCGATTGGGATAAAGATGTGATTCGGATTGTCTTGTCCAAAAGGGTTCAGGTCTGCGAGCAGGTGATGCAGGTTCGGCATCTTCAGGGTGATTTGGGACAGATCGGGCACGGCGGCAAGAGCCGCATTTGCCATATCAAAAAGGGTATGTTGAACGCTCTTGCTGTCGTGTGCCGCAAACTCCTTCATCAACGCGAAGATTACCTGGCTTCGAACTTGAGAGTATTGCGGATTGGGCGACACAAACTGCCATGTGGCTGTGATGCTGGTGCCAAAGATGCGATCGCTTACTGGCTTCAATGTCGTCAATTTGTCTTTCAAGTATCCTTCGAATCCGGATTTTGCGGTTTTAAGAATAGTGAGCCCGTCTATTCCGGACTTTAGCGACCACACTCCTCCCTGTGAGCGCGTAGTTTGAACCGTCTGAAGTTCGGGGCCGTCGAGCTTGAACGTGTGCGGCTCCGGATTGTCGCCCACGATCATCGGCTTCCAGGCTCGTTCCGAGATCTCCACGGTCACCGAGGTTATCTGCTGATTGTTGTGTAGCAGGTAGTTGCCAAGCTCCAATGCAAATTCTTCGATGGTTGCCGCATTTGAATCGCGCGCCAGGGAATAGACGGTGTTTTTCATGGTGTCAGTGGGCAGGACTCTGGAATTATTCGCCTTGGTAAAACTGTCCTCGAAGTCGCCCTGCACGAGAATGCGCACATTCCATTCCTGGAAATGATGCCGATCGCCGAACCGTGTGATGCGTGACAATCGGACTCGGGCCTTTCCGTATTGATTCGCTCCCATCCGCGCCATCGATCAGCTCCCTCGGTACGTGGTGAAGCAGTTGTCGCTCAACAAGAGCGGGAGATGATAATGCGCTTCCCCGTTATGCTCGAAGATGATTGCGATTTCCGGATAGATGGTCGACCGCCCCTGGTCCCGGAAATAACTATCAGTGCTGAATGTCAGCCGATAAGTTCCGCGGTTGTGGCCGTCCGTGAGATCGCGGCATCGTCCGTCGCCGTCGGTCAAGCTCTGCCCAATCGGCTCCCATTGTTCGTTTGTGCGTTGATCCAGTCTCACGTGGATACCCACGGCAGGTTTCCCGAGGACCGTGTCCAGAACGTGCGTTGTAATTCCGCTCATGGTTCAAGCCACTTTCTGAGTCGAATATGCATGATCTGACGTTGCTGCGCGGCGGCTTCACGAAGTTCGGCGGCGCGTTCGCTCCTAAGTCGGCGATCGAGAATTGCAAGCATCTCTTCCGGGCTTTTGCCTGTCGCGCAAACTATGTAGGTAAATCCGAATTTGCTCTCGTAGCGTGCATTCCCGTCAGCTAGCTGGGACAGGATTTCAACCGCGGCGGTGCAGATTGATGATTGCTCCTGATTTGACCACAGAGCTGACTGAGTCACCAATTTCGAAACCTTTTGCTCGCCAATACGTGGATGGCAGGCAAAAGCCTGCAGCCAGTCTTCTTCATTCATCGTGTCCCATGCTCGATCGGCGGCGCCGTGGAGCTCCGTCTCGTTTTCGATCGGGCGTTGAGCAATCATTGCTGTGGCCCATCTTGTTGCCCCACAACACGCCGTCATAATATCCAGCGCGGATTCGCTACTGGCTTCGTTCCACTGTGCGAGCAAGGGGCTCATTGTTTCGCACCGGATTTCGGCAAACTACGGAGAAACTCCTCAAGCAGGTTGGCGGTGACAGCTCTTCGGTATTCGGATGTGGAGCGTATGTCGTCAATCGGGACGATCTCGGCCAGCGCCGCCGCGCGGGCGGCAAGTAGAGTTCCGGGGTCAATCGCTTTGCCGCATATAGCGTTCTCTGCACGATACAGGCGCGTGGGATAGGCCGCGACGCTGGCCGCACCAAGACGGATTTCCCTTGCCACGCCGTCTTCGATCAAGATGCAACCGGCGAGCGCCACTTTCGAGATAGCCATTGCGCGCCGTGTTCCGACTTTACGCAAATACTGATGATGTTGTCCGAAACGGCGAGGCAAATGCACCGCGTACAGCAATTCGTCCGGGTCAAGAACGTTGCGCTTGTAGCCGATGTGAAATTCGGTGTATGGAAGACGCCGTGTTCCTTTGGCGGAGATCAATTCGACCTCGGCATCATATGCGAGAAGAACCGGTGATGAATCTGCAGCGGGGGAGCCATTGACCAAGTTTCCCCCCAGTGTCGCGCGGCTCTGATTTGCAATGGAGCCTATCCATCCAGCAGCCTTCTCCAGGAGCGGAAGCTCTGCTGAAACTATGGAGTTTTCGCGCAGATCGCGAAAGGTGGCTCCGGCTCCTAACACAACGCTGTCGGATTCAGTGCGGATGAAGCGCAGCTCCCGGATGCCCGAGAGGCTAACCAATTTTCCAGCGGTGAGGCGACCCGCTGCGTGAGCAACCATCAACTCTGTTCCGCCCGCAATTGGAGTCCAGGCTCCGGGTTCACTGGCAAGCAGTGAAAGCACCCCGGCAAGAGTTCCGGGCGCAACAAGTTCATGTGCTTCCGGATTACCGCGCATCGCGTTCCCGGAGTGTGCGTGTCTCTGAAGAGATGGTCGCGATCACCGAATCGAAGATGCGAATGAACCCGGTACAGCGACATAGATTTCCGGCGAGGCCCTCACGAATCTCCGTCATGTCTGGATGAGGATTGTGCCTAAGCAAGTGAGACGCCGCCATCAGCATGCCCGGCGTGCAAATACCGCATTGAGCTCCCCCGCACTCCAGAAAAGCTTTCTGAAGCGGATGCAGTTCCGTACGAGAGGCTAAGCCTTCCACGGTTTCGATTGACGCCCCCTGCGCCTGTAGGACAGGAACCAGACAGCTGTTCACCAGTTCTCCATCCATACGCACCGAGCACGATCCGCATTCGCCTTCACCGCAGCCTTCCTTTGTGCCGGTCAAGTGCAGGTCTTCCCGCAGGACGTCCAGCAGGCGCTTCATAGGAGGGACATGGAGAGACTGGCTTGATCCATTCACCTTGAATTCAATCGTCGGCCAGGAGGTGTTCATACGCTAGCCGGCTCCTCAATCTCAGGCGTGATGCCGAGTTTAGCCAGCATGTCTTCAGGCATCAGTGGGATGCTAGAGAAACTCACTCCCGTGGCGTCCTTGATCGCGTTTAAAATCGCCGGGCCCGGTCCGTCGTGCGGTAGCTCGCCAATTCCTTTGGCCCCGAATCCTCCGTGTTGAAAGGGAAGCTCCTCGAAGTAGACGTGGATAGGAGGTATGTCTTCGGCGGTGGGCATGATGTAGTTCGTCATCTGATTATTGGCCATGCGGCCGTTCTGCCAGACGACCTTTTCGTAAAGCGCGTAGCCAATTCCCTGTGCGACGCCGCCTTCGACCTGCCCTCCTGCGAGAACCGGATTGAGCACCCGGCCCACTTCCTGAACAGCCCAGAACTCTTCGACTTCAGCCGAGTAAGTGATGGTGTCGACGGCTACCTGCGCTACGTGGATCGACCATGCGTAGGCCGGATATGCCTCCCCGCGGTATTTTTGATCGTCCCAGAAGATATTGGGGGGCGGCTCATAGCGGCACCAGGAAACGACCTCACCGTGGGACGCTCGATAGTCCTCACAGGCGGAAAAGAACTCATCGCGCGTGAATGATTCGTTTAGCCCGGCGCTTTCGCGCAGCATATTCACGAGTTGTTTTCCGGCCCTTTCGATCAGTCTCCCCACAACCATGGCAGTTCGCGACGCAACCGTTGGGCCGCTGTTGGGGACAACGCGGGTATCCGGGGGGGCCATTACCACTTCGTTCAAGTCGAGACCGATCGCCTCCGCAGCGATCTGCGTGAGAATGGTATTGGTGCCCTGGCCAAATTCCGTGCTGGAAACGAGGACTCTGACCTTGCCATCAGAGGTCACATCTACGCCAGCGAGGGAATTGAGATATCGCTCGCCCGATCCGGTAAATCCGGATCCGTGAAAGAACGCCGCGATGCCCATTCCGCGTTTGGTAGTGCCGGTTGGATTTTCTCGATTGAATTGCGACTTGCGAGCGTAATAGTTGCTCTCGTTGAGCGCGCGATCCAACAGTTGATCCAGGATCACGGGTTCGCGCATCACCTGTTCTGTTGCGGTGGTGGTTCCGTCCTGAAGGAAGTTTCGTCGCCGCAGTTCGACCGGGTCAATTCCAATTGCCGCCGCAATTTCATCCATATGCCGCTCAACTGCGAAAATCGCCTGCGGAGCCCCAAAGCCACGAAAGGCGCCATATGGAACTGTGTTCGTGGCCCACGAGCGTGATCGCACGCGCACGTTTGGGCAGAGGTATGGCCCGGGGCTATGCAGTGTCGCGCGCGACAGCACCGTCGAAGACAACGTGGAGTACGCACCTCCGTCCGTTGCAATCTCAATGTCCATCGCCAACAGCTTTCCATCGCTATCCACTGCAGTCCGATGGCGTATCCGCGAAGGGTGTCGCTTGGGCGTAGCTGCTAGATCTTCCATGCGGTCGTAGACCATCTTTACTGGCCGGCCGGACTTCATGGCAAGAAGGGCCGCATGGGAGGCCAGGACTGAAGGGTAATCTTCCTTGCCTCCAAACGCACCGCCCGTCTCGGTCTGAATCACCCGCACCTTATCATCGGGTAGGCCAAATACCGCAACCAGACTCTTGTGCACGTAGTAGGGACACTGAAGCGATCCCCACACTGTGACGCCATCATCTTCGCTGTACTCGGCAATCATGCCATTATTTTCGATATAGAGATGTTCCTGCGCGCCTGTTCGATATTCACCCTCAATTACATGCGCCGCACTCGCCCAGGCATTGTCCACGCAGCCCTTCTCCAGCAGAAAAGTCTTGAAGATGTTGTCATCGCCCCAGATGATGACGCCCTGGCGTTCACTTTCCTCTATCGTGAACACCGGAGGCAAATTCTCAAACTCGACATGCACGGCACCGATTGCGTCACGCAGCTTATGCTTATCGGCATGAGCGATGAGCACGATTGCCTCTTCGCAGTGATTCACCTGGCCATCCGCAAGACACGGCTGATCCGCGAAGATGAGCTGGATGTGATTCTTGCCAGGGATATCGGCAGCGGTCACAATTGCGAATTCGTTCCATCTAATGGACGGATCGAACTCAATTGAGCGGATGAGACCACGCGCAATGCTGCTCCGCACGGTGGCCCCATACCACATGTTGTCGCGCTCGATATCGTCAACATAGCGCGCGCAGCCCGTCAATTTGTCCACCCCTTCCTTCCGGGGGACAGAAGAGCCGACGATGCGGGTTTTCGCGCTCGTGCTCATGTTTGGGGAGGCCGATCTTGCCTTACGGGTTGAGGGATAGCATACAACGATGTTGGCCGAATGGAAAGCGGCACCGATCAGGTCTTTCGCCGGATCCTAGCTGGCCAAACGCGCAAGAGTTCTCGCCAGCACATGAACCCCCCCTCCGATCCATTCTGGCGAGGCGTATTCATCGGGTCTGTGGCTCACTCCGCCGCGGCAGGGGATGAAAAGCATAGCGACGGGAGCAATTCGAGCCATAAACAGGGTGTCGTGGTAAGCCCGGCTGACCATCCTCTTGTGACTCCTTCCCGCGTCGATTGCGGATTCTTCCAGTGCGGACAGAATGGCGTCGTCGCAACTCGCCGGTGGATCGGCGTTGACCATCTCCGAAGTGATCGTGACGCCGCGACGGCCTTCCACCTCGTCACATTTCGCCTGCAAAGCGGCAATGACTAGATCACGACGCCCGCTGTCGATATCGCGAATATCGGTTTCGAGCCGTACTCGCGATGGGATACTGTTGACCGCTCCCGGAAACACTTCGCACACACCTGTCGTCGCAACCGTGTCAATGGCGCCGGTGGACCGCGCTGCTGCCTCAAGCGCCAGCATCAGCTCTGCTGCCGCCGCCAGTGCATCCTTGCGGCCAGGCATAAGTCTTGCACCGGCGTGACCGCCTTCCCCCTCCACCGTAATACGCACGCTTGCCGGAGCCGCGATGTGGGTCACGAGTCCGAGATCGACGCTCTCCTCTTCGAGCGCGGGTCCCTGCTCAATGTGCAATTCAACAAACGCGTCAAATCGGCCGGCCTGAAGCGCCACGCTTTCAAGTGATCCCGCGAACCCGGCCTGCGAGCGGAGTTCATCGAGGCCGCGGCCATCCTTGTCGCGCAGAGTTCTTGCCCGGTCTGGCGTGCAGGCGCCCGCCATCATCCGGCTGCCAAGGCACCCGATGCCGAATCGCGTCGGCTCTTCCGCAGTAAAGATGACCAATTCTATAGAGCGTCGGGGAGCGAAGCCTAGCAGCTTGAGGGCCCGAATCGCTTCAAGACCTCCCAGCACGCCCACACATCCGTCGTACAAACCCGCATTCGGAATTGCATCAATATGAGAACCTGTGCCAACCGGCGCCAAGTCCGGATCCGTTCCCTCCCAACGCGCGAAAGTGTTGCCAATCGCGTCTTCTGTGATCGAAAGACCCGCATCCACACATAGTTGCTTGACGTAGGCTCGTGCGCGGAGGTCAGCCTCGCTAAAAACCACGCGAGTAACCACGGGCGGTTCGGCGGCGGAAATCTTTCCCAGCGTCAGCAACTCCGCCATCAACCCATCGATGGAAAGCTTCGAATTCACGGCAGTCATGCTTCACCCTCCAAGAGGATGCCGGCGCCAGTCTTTATAGATTAGATACTTCGCGGGTCGTTTACCGAGCGCGCCAAACCACTGCGGGCAATACGGTGCCATCCAGATGAAATCCCCAGCCTCAACCGGATACCACGAGTCTGAGAGCTTGTAGATTCCCCCGCCCTCAAGCATCAGCAGGCCATGTTCCATCACATGGATCTCCACCATGCTGAGGGCTGCGCCGGGATCATACGTCATGGTATTGACCGCGAAATCGTAGGCGGCTCCATCCGGCATGAGAGAGCGAACGCGCAATCCAGGATCGCCCATCAGCGCGACATCGACCTTGTCAAGTTCGCATCCGGTTACGACCTGCGGCTCTTCACCTTCCTGAGATGAAACGTATTCCTTCTCAATGATGGCGGCGCGAGCGGGGTTTTGTGCTCGCAGGCTGTGGGCGGTTCCCTGTGGGACGTAGGCAAAGCCGCCGCTGGAAAGGCGCCTCGTCTCGCCATTGGCTTCGAGAAGCAATTCGCCGTAAAGGACATATACAAATCGCTGTGCAGGCCCGGTGGTCATGACTCCACCGGCTGAGAATTCGGCCGTAAGTTGCGTGAACGCGGCACCCAGGCGCGGCGCTGCATGGACTACGAATTCCACGCCGTTCGCTCCTGGCAATGGCGTGCGGACAAACGTGTCTGGCGTTTGTAGCAGATGGTCCGGTTTTAGACTGCTTCTGGTCATTCCCAGGTGGTGCACGTATCACCCTCGATCCACGATTCCGTTGCTCGATTTTAGCTGACGATTGAAGCTAGTCGCTTCAGAAATCTCCTGGCCACTTGCAACGAATCTTCCACGTCTTCAACTCGCACTGATTCGGTTGGATCGTGGCTGATACCACCTGGGCTGCGAAGAAACAGCATGGTTGTCGGCACTCGCGAAGCCATAATCATTGCGTCGTGCCCGGCACCGCTCGTCATGCGGCGATCCGGTAATCCTGCTTCTCCAATTGCATCGACCATCATAGCCGTCAACCGTTCGTTCATTGGAACGAAAGGCTGATTCAGTTTTTCGTTCCATTGCAGTCCGACATCTCGGCGTTGGGCGATGCTTCTCGCTCGTCCTATCAGTGCGTTGACGGAATCATTTCGAATTGAATCGTCTGCATGCCGGCAGTCCAGGCTCACTTCAACTCTACCGGGTATGACATTTGCGGCGTTCGGCTCCGCAATGATTTTCCCAACTGTGGCGACCAGGGATTTCGTTCGAAGTGCAAGCTCTTCAACTATCGAAATCCATTCTGCAGCGGCCGCCAGCGCGTCTCGGCGTAAATGTATGGGAGTTGTTCCCGCATGATTAGCGTGTCCCGTGAAAACGAGTGTTCCGCGAGTTTGGCCTGCGATTCCAGTCACGGCGGCCACACTTACCTCTTCGGAATCCAATACGGGCCCCTGTTCAATATGAACCTCGACGAATCCGATTACATCCATACTGATCGTCGCGTCATCGAGTTCTCCCGGGTCCAGGCCGAAGTCGCGAATCGCCTGTCCGAGAGTGATGCCGCCGGCATCGCGGACGCCAAGAAGGTTTTTATCGAAACATCCTGCAACCGCTGTGCTGCCGAGAAATGGCACTCCATAGCGCACGCCTTCCTCTTCTGAAAAACCTATGATCTCGATCGGAATGGAAAGCTCCATCTCTTTTGCCATCACAACCCATTCGAGGGCGATAGCCACTCCTAGTACGCCGTCAAATGCGCCCGCGTTCGGGACTGAATCAAGGTGTGAGCCAACCAGGAGTCGTTTCACCCCGGGGGCGTCCGGTATCCATCTTCCGTGAATGTTTCCGGCCGCATCTACTTCGACGCTCATACCGAGCGCTTCCATGCGTTCCCGCAGATATTTATGAACATTGCGCATGGGAGGCGTAAGAAACCGGCGCGTGATTCGCCCCGGTTCTTCAGTCGCCTCAGCAATGCGGGCGCACGTCTCCAAAACGCGGAGGGCTCGATCTCTCATCGCCGCACCCATTCTCTTCCGCGCGGAGAGCCTTGAATCTCATGGCCGTCATATATCTGCTCCCCGCGAAGCCAAGTTCCCACAATGCGTCCGCGAAGTTTCGCTCCCAGGTACGGTGTCAGCTTGTGTCGAAAATGGAGATCTTTCTCCGTGATGGTCCACTTGGCTTCCGGATCGAATACGACAAGATCCGCGTCGGCCCCTGTGCGAAGGGATCCCTTTCGTTCTGTCATCCCGGCCAGGCGTGCGGGAGCTGACGAAAGCCATTCCACAACGCGCATTAATCCGAGCTCATTGCCGAGTCCGCGTCGCGACATCCCGGTCCATAGAACCGGAAGCGTCAGTCCAAGGCTAGCTATCCCACCCCATGCCTCGTTCCATCGTCCCTCTTCCCGCCGCTTCATCGCAGGCACACAGGGTGAATGATCAGTAGTGACCATGTCGATGGTGCCATCTGTCAGAGCGGCCCACAGTTGCTCGCGGTTCACCGTCCCTCGAATCGGCGGCGCGCATTTGAATTCCGTGGCTCCGTCGGGAATATCTTCCGCCGCGAGCCACAGATAGTGCGTGCAGGTCTCCACGGTGATCGATACCCCCGCCGGCGAGCGTCCAAAAGCAAGGGCAGCGCGGCGGCGCTTGACAAATGCACAACATGGACGTGCGTCTTGAATTCTTCGGCCAATCGAATCAGCAGCGCGATTGCGTCGATCTCCGTCTGATCCGGACGCGAGGCGAGATAAGTGGCGTACCTTCGCCAGTCATATCCGGCGCTGTCGATTGCAACCGTGGCAGCTTGCACAGGCCCAGGAACTTCAGCGTGCGCGAGCAGTGGCAGCCCCATCCCCTGAAGCCGCCGCAATGCTTGTCTCAAGTCGCCTTCACCAACCCATTGGAATCCATCGATACCGGAGTGAATCATGAAGCACTTGAAACCCGGTACGCCGGCGTCCGCCAACGGCTTTATATTGTCAGCGTTCCCCGGCACCACTCCGCCCCAGGCGGCCCAATCAACCCATGCCTTTCCCATGGCGGCGGCGCGCTTGGCTTCAAGGGCCTGAACGGAAATGGTCTCAGGGACGCAGTTCAGGGGCATGTCAATGAGTGCGGTAACCCCGCCTGAAGCAGCTGCCCTGGTCGCAGTGTCAAAGCCTTCCCACTCGGTTCGCCCCGGCTCGTTGATGTGGACGTGGGAATCCACTAATCCTGGCAGCAAGACAAGATCGCCAAAATCATGCACGAATGCTCCGTCAGGCAGCTTGTTCCAATCGCCGATCGTAGAGATCCGGCCCTGTTCCGCAACTACAGTTGCGGGAACAACGCCCCCCGGCGTAACAACTCGGGTTGAGCGGAAGACACGTGTCATGCTATCGATATTCCTACTCTACAAGCCCAGGCAGAAGGTGGATTCCGTCTCCTGCTCGCCAAATTCCGCGCACCAGCGGAGGAAATTATCAGATTGCGCAAAAAGCGCTCGATCGATGAATAAAGCGTCGTTGGCCTGCCGAGAGAAACCGAGGAATCCACCTGCGAGGGCGAAAATCAGTCTTAACCGCCGTATTCCGGGCGGCCATGATCGGCTCCGTCGTCCCCGCTCTCCGCGGCGAGCAAATCCACCTCGACAACAGGAAGAAAGACTTCGAAAGTAGTGCCGCTCGACCCAACTCGCGTCGAAGTGCGAAACCGAATCGTCCCATGGTGCTTGATAACCAGGTTCCTTGACACCCACAGCCCAAGGCCCGAGCCCTTCAATTCCTTCGTGGTGAAGAACGGGTCGAACATTTTTTCTCTTACTTCTTCTCTGATTCCCAGGCCACGGTCGTGGATCATGATACGGGCACCAATCCTGCCCCGCCGCTGAATCTGTCGAATACGAACATTCACATGGCTGTCCGGCGGCGCTGCGTCTGTGGCGTTCCGAAGAAGGTTTCCAAACACCTGGCTCAATTGTCCGGGGAAGCCGTAGATCGTCGGTGTGGGTGTGGCATCGAGGAGCAGCTGAACGCGGTGCGCGGTTGCAGTCTTGCGGAAAATATCAACAGCTTCGCCGACGAGTTTCGCGATGTCAATCGCAGCCGGAGTTCTAGTTTCGCGATGAAACACCAGAATCTGCCTGGTAATCCGCGCAATGCGTTTCAATTCCGCGTTTGCAGTAGTGACAAATTTGTGGATTTCATCAACTGAATTCGACGCCTGCGAGAGGTAAAGAAGATTAGTCAGGGCTTCCAGCGGATTGTTAATCTCATGAGCGATTGCGTGAGCCAATTTTCCGGTGGCCGCTATCTTTTCGGCCGTACGCATCGCGTACTCGGCCAGGTTGCGATCGGTAATGTCGGACATCACCATCACAGCCCCGCCGCTGCCTTCCGTTCCAAGTCGATGCAGGGTCAATTGAATGCTTCTTCGATTCACTGCCAGTTCTGTCCGGTAGCAGTCTGTGCCTGGATCTGGTATAGATAGCGCGGGAGCGCCTAAACGGCTTAGGAATGTGTCGAGATACCACTCAGACTCAATTTCGATTTTCGGACCGCAAATCTCCTGAAGCGCTTGATTCCACCGGAGCAGTCGCCCATTTTCGTCGAAGAGTGCCAGTCCCTCAGTCAGAGCGTCAAACGTCGTCTGCCACTGCTCCGCCGATTTCCGCGCAATCGCTTCGGCAGTACGCATACGAAGCAGCGACCTCACGGTGGCAACCAGCACGATGCCGTCTATGGGATGGACAAGGTAACCGTCAGCACCCGCGTCCAGCGATCTCGCCTTGTCTGCGGCAGCAATGAAAGACGCGGAAACCTGAAGAACCGCGATGTGAGCGGTGTTGCCGTCCCGCTTGATTTGCTGGCACACTTCGAACCCTGAAATATCTGGCAGGTGGACATCCAAAATGATCAGGTCTGGAAGTTCCTTTGCCCTCTGCAGCGCCGCCGCTCCGGTATCGGCCTCCGCGCATTCATAGCCTGCTTGAGTCAGGAGGCGACGTAACACGTACCGAGTCTGTTCTCGATCGTCAACGATAAGGATGCGAGCACGCGATTCATGCATGGTTCTTCGGATCCGGAGAGGTTGGTTGCACTCCGCTTGTCTTGAGCCAATCCAAAAATGGTTGCGATGATAGGCGGCTGGAAACTTCTTCTTTCCGAACAACTTTGGCCTGCAGCGTTTCCAGCTGCTCTCGTTCTAACTCCGTCAAACGTTTCGAGGTATAAATCATCACGGGAAGACTTTTTGTGGCCGCATTCTCGCGCAGATGACGCAGCACGTCCAGCCCGCTCATGTCAGGCATAAGTAGATCCAGAATCACGGCGTCCGGACTGAAATCGCGGACCGTTGTTATCGCATCCGCTCCGCAGTTAGCCTCTCGAATCTCAAGCCATGGCTGGTCAATCACTTCGCGAACAATGTAGCGAGACACCTCGTTATCATCCACGATCAGCAAGCGCTTTCTGCCTGGCTGGACTGTCAAATGTCGAAGGTATTCCAACAATTGTTTGGGCTCAATCGGTCTTTCGGCCGTTGCGCCATTGATCGCTCTCTCGCTCCCTCAAGGACAATAAAGGGCACCTTCGGAAAATTGATGCGATTCAATATCGTATGAAATGCTTGCGAGTCCGCTTCAGTGAACACGTCACCCAACACGATCGCGGCAGGCGTGTGTCGCGCCAGCCACGACTCAGCTTGTTGGAAAGTCGACACCAGTATGGGCTGGAATTCGGAGTCTCTCAGGCCGGCTTCAATCGATCTTGCATGCGTGTCCTCATCAATAACCAGAACAGGGAGGCGATAAAATTCCGGTGCCGGAATTCGATCCATTCCTCAGTGCGAATCGCTTCCCCGACGTAGGTGATCGGAATCCGGACGTAGAACGTGGATCCGCTTCCTGCTTCGCTCTCCAGCCAGATCCTGCCCCCCAGCAGCATGGCCAGGTTGCGGCACAGCGGCAAGCCCAGTCCCGTTCCGCGATGCCGTTCCTGCAGCGGATTTTCAATCTGGCTGAACTCGCGAAAGATGGTCTCGTGATGCTCCCGCGGAATCCCGATGCCGGTGTCCGCCACCGCGAACAGCACCTGGTTCTTCCGTCATGTCGCGCCGAAATCGACAACCTGGCCGCGCGGCGTGAACTTGAGCGCATTGGAGATCAGGTTGCGCAGAATCTGCGACACTTTGCCTTCGTCCGTGTGCAGAGTGGGGCAGTCGTCCGGTGTCCTCGAAGACCAGGTCCACTGAATGTGTTGTCGGCGAGCAGCGGCTTCAGCATGCCCTTGAGCGCGCTGAACAGCTCCTGCACCTCAAAGCGCTTGGCGCGGATGCGGATCTTTCCGGCCTCCACCTTGGCCAGATCGAGCAGATCGTTCACCATCTCCTGCAGGTCGCGCGCCGACGACTCGATGAAGCGAACCTGCTTCACCTGCTCGGCCGTCAGCCCGCCGTCCATCCTGCTCATCAGCAGCCGCGCCAGCGAAATGATCGAATTCAGCGGCGTGCGAAATTCGTGCGACACGTTGGAAAGGAACTTCGTCTTCAGCTCCGAGGCGCGGCGCAGGTAGTCGGCGCGCTCATCCAGCTCCGCGTAGAGCGCAACCACGCCGCGGTTCGTGTCCTCGAGTTCGCGATTGAGCAATTCCAGTTCTTCCTGCCGGGCAGCGCAGTTCCTGCAGAGTCTTCAGCAATTCCTGGTTCTGCGACTCGATCTCCTCGTAGGGGCTTTCCGGAGCTCGCGGTTCTGCATCTTCTCGCATCAGCGCCGACCACTCGCGCTGCGTCAGTGCGGCGCGACTGCTTCAGGGGAATGCGCTTGGCCATCCGCACGGTGGTGCCCGTGGCGTGGTCTCGATGTCGAACTCATCCATCAGGCGCCTGGTGCCGATGATGCCCATGCCCAGGCCGGTTTCCGATACGTACCGGCCCTCGAGAATCTCGTCCAGATTGGCAATGCCGGGACCGGAATCGCTGACACGTAACTTCAAGGCGCTGCGGCGGCTCTACACGCATACCGAGAACGTCAACCTTGCCGTTGCGCGCATAGCGAAACGCATTGCGCGCCATCTCCGAGGTGGCGGTGGCCATGCGGATCTGGTCCTGGTTGTCGAGGCCCAGCTCCGCGGCCACTTCGCGCGCGCGCTGGCGCGCCTGCACCACGTCGCGTTCGGTGCGCAGCGAGACTTGGAGTAAGCTGAGAGGACATGGATCTACGCCGCCTTCACCACCACCACGCTCGCATCATCGCGTTGGCGGCGGAAATCGCGCAGCAGCGCGCCTCCGATCACATGCCGGGATGACGAGACGAGCAGTCCGGCATAGGAAGAAAGATCCCATCGTGACTGCAAGCCGTCAGAATGCAATCACCAGCATCGCCGTCGGGCGGCCATTCCGATCTGGAACTCCTGGATGCTTCGAGGTCGCCATGCCCAGTGTTCCGTTGTGCGAAACCAGACTGCGCGATGCGCCGCGGCTCAGCACCACGGCCGAGATGTTGCCCACGCCTGCATACATCGAGCGTGCCCTCCCTGGGCCGAATCTCCGCCACTGCGCCACCGCTCCGCGCGTCTTCCTCAGCGCATCGTGAATGTAACCCACGATCTCGCCGGGCTTCGATCTGCAACCGCTTGCGAAATGTTGCCATCGCCTCCTGCGCGGCTTCTGCTGCTTCCCATCCGTGGCCCAGTCCATCCACCAGCAGCACTACTGTGCGCTCGGGCCCGCAGTCGCAAAGTCCATGCGTCGCCGCAGATGGCGTTCCCCGGGGTAGGGAACCGCCATCCCCGCAATCTTGAGCGAATCTGCGTAGCCTCCTCGTCACCCAGTTGCAATCAGAACACGATTGTGCCGTTCCGGTCCGGTGAACATCTCCAGCGAGTTCGGCCATCCGCTTCATGGCGCCCATGCCGCCGCCCATGGTGCCCGCAGTCGAGTAGCCATCGCTCATCGCCTGGGCAATATTCTCAATCCCCGGGCCCTTGATCCATGGCCAGGATCCGCGCCAGCGGCGTCGTTATGTCACGCGGCCGCCGGTCAGCACTACCTGCCCGCCGCCACCGTGCACCAGCACGTTGCGCGAGGCTTCGGTCGCCAGCAGCGCAAGTTCGCCCGACTGAGTTTCGTCAAAGCCCAGCCGTTGCGCCGGCCATCAGAGCGGCCCGCCGAGCCTCGCCGACGGAGAGTCGTCGGTCACCAGCACATGCTCGGTGAATGCTACTTCCATCGCGCCACCGTGATCCTCGTTCCCTTTCCCGACTTCTGATTCGATGTTGAATTCATTCACCAGGCGCTTGCTGCCGCCCAGTCCCAGTCCCATTCCCGACCCGGTGGTGATATCCGTCGCTTGAGGGCCTGCTCGATATCGGGGATGCCGGGGCCCTGGTCTTCAAAGGTCAGTCGCAACCCTGCCCTTGGCGCCCGACGTTGACTTGTCTCGATCGTCATCTCGCCGCCCTTGCCGTAGTCCAGCGCGTTGCGGGCCAGTTCGCTGGCCGCCGTCACCAGCTTGGTCTGGTCAACCAGGCTGAAACGCAGCTCGATCGCCCACTGGCGAACCTTCTGCCGCGCCAGCACAACATCGCTCGAATTCTTCAGAGGAACCAGTCTCACGCTTCGGCAAGCTCATCACTCGGATTCCGTCTGTTAGTCCCGTCCGGCCTCGTGGAGCAGTCTCCATCCCCGCTTCCACGCTCAGAGCCGTTCGCACGCCCGGCAATGACATTCCCAGTTCGACCAGCGTGATCGCCACCGCCGGCTGCATCCCCACCACCACCGTCTCGGCTCCCAGCACCCGCGACATGGCCGCGATATTCGCCAGCATGCGCCCGATAAACGAATCCACAATTTCCAGCGACGAAATGTCGATCAGCACTCCCGCTCGAGCCCCATTCCGAGATGCTTTTCGGTCACATCGTCCTGCAGCTGCATCGCCAGCTTGTCGTGCATGTCCACCTGGATGGTGATCAGCAGCAGCGGGCCCATGCGAAGAACAGGAATGCGATCCACTCAGCCCTCCTGCTTGGCGGGTACCACCGACAGCAGCCGCATGGGTCCGTCGGCAGACTTCAGCGGACAACCGCCCGGCCGCTCCGCTGCAGCGCCAGTGCGAACGCATCGGATAGCTTCGCCTTCGTGATCACGTCTTCAAGATTGATGCCCAGATGCACGATGGTCTGCGCGATCTGCGGCCGCACTCCGCTGATGATGCACTCCGCGCCCATCAGCCGCGCCGCTGTAATGGTCTTCAGCAGATGCTGCGCCACCAGCGTATCCACCGTCGGAACGCCCGTAATGTCGATGATCGCGTACTTCGAATTCGTGGCCACGATGGTCTGCAGCAGGTTCTCCATCACCACCTGCGTCCGCGCGCTGTCCAGCGTGCCGATGATCGGCAGCGCCAGAATTCCTTCCCACAGCTTCACCACCGGCGTCGAGAGCTCCAGCAGTTCCTGCTGCTGGCGCGAGATCAATTCCTCGCGCGTGGACATGAAGGCCTCGGTCGTCAGCAGCGCCAGCCGGTCGAGCAGTTCGGTGGCCGTCCAGATCGTTTCGAAGAGCTTGTCCTGGTCTAACTTCGCCAGTCCCGCCGGATCGCAGCAAACAACGGCTGCTTCAGGGAAAGCACGAACGTCGCCACCTCGACGGTCGAAAATCCCTGTCGCGCGCGCGACGCGGAAATCTCTAACAACAATTCCTTGGCGGGATTCCAACCCGCCCCCGACAGATCTTCAGCGCCTCCGCTCTTCATGCCGTGGACAACAGCTTTCAAAACAGCTTGGCACTGCTCCTCAAGCTCCGTCTTGCTGATTAGATCCATGCGTTGGACAGATTTCGACATACCGCGAATCCATTCCGCCCGAATCTGTTCCTCATTCTTTGAAACGATCTCTGCCAAGTCAGCCATTAGGTCTTTCTCCCACGGGTTGCCAATGTTTGGATGTTGAAACGCTGATCGGGACAACACAACAATTAATGCGCGCCCTCATTTTCCGGTGAAGTGGTAAGGGAGCCCGCTGAATCACAAGGGTCTTAAGCAACGTTCGCAATTTTGCTTAATGCTTGATAGAGCGCATCTTTCCCCTGCCATTTGGGGACCACCTGGGTCACCTTGAATAAATTGCATAGTTGCCCAAACTGATCATCCAGATTAGTCCACACAATCACAGGAATGATCTTCAGCGCGGGGGTGCTATGCCAGAATCGCATCAATTCAAATCCGCTCTCTAACCCAAGATCCAGGTCAAGGACAATGGCATCCGGCAAAGCAATGGTGCCCTTGAGTCCGGCTTCCAGCCAATTCTTCGCCCCCAATACTGAAGTTTTTGCATCAATCGTGGAGATTCCGGCCAAGGCGGCGGCCTCTGACGCCATCCAGGTGTCGTTTGGTTGATCTTCCACGACGAGCAGGCGCATCTTTGCCAATTCTCCTGTAATTCGGGTGACCGAAATATAGCACTGGCTACACTGCCGCGTAAATACCGGAGGGGACATAATTCTAACTCTTCCAATAACTTGCGCCCGCTAACCAGAATATGGGAAGCGTTAGATTTTGTTCCAATTAGTCGAAATTCGTGGACAACCTTAGTCGAATCATCTGCATCAGACCTCCGCCATCGGATGTGTATAAGCTGATGAACCTCGCGGCAGGCGAGGAGAGATTTTCAAACGCGATTCGCGGTCTCTCATCTTCCGGCTCCTGTCGCCGATATTGCTGCTCAAGCGTGCAAACATGCAATGCCGAAGGGGGACCGGCCGTCAATGCTTTCCATGAACTGGTGCGAACAAGACAGCGTCGGCGTCCGCTCGCTGGATGACGATCACAAGAAGGTGTTTGTCATGATCAACGACCTGAACGAAGCGATCTTGGCGGGACACAATGAGGAAGTCCTCAAGGCCGTTGTTGCCCGTCTGGTGGAGTACACCATGACCCATCTCGCGCGTGAAGAGGAGTATTTTGCTCAAACCCATTTTCTCGGCGAGATTGCGCACAAGAAGGAACACGAACGCATGGTGAAACGAGTTCAGAATTTGCAGGGACGTCTTAACGGAGGGTCGGTTGCCAAGCTTTCACTCGAGATGGTCGGCTTCCTGCAGGACTGGTGGGTCACTCACATTCAGCGCTCCGACAAAAAGTACAGAGCTTGCTTCAACGCCAACGGAATTGTCTAGTCGACGATTGGAGCAAGCTTCAGAGGCTCATTTTTTAGAATTGAACCCATTGGCTCTTGTGGAACTCGAAGGAATGGTGGCCAGGGACGGGATTGAACCGCCGACGCCGGCCTTTTCAGGGCCGCGCTCTACCACTGAGCTACCTGGCCTCAGTGCAGATACGTTGATTGCAATTTCCTGTACGGATTCCGGGAGCCCGGCGGGTGGGATGTCCTCGAACAGTGCGCTGCAACAACCCTTTGAGTATAGCAACTGTTGACTTAACTCCAAGCAGACGACCTCCTGTACGCCGGCCCGCTCTTACACCGGTAACACGCCGGATTTCTGCTCTGTCAGCCGCCGCTTCTGCCCTACACTTGAAAACAATCATGAGAATCATCCCTCAAGCGCTCATCTGCCGCGTTATTTGTACCTTGTTCTTGTCTCTGGCCGCGAATGCATGGGGACAGCCGGCTCCGGCCCCCGCCAGAAAGCCTCCCGCCGCGAACAGGTACTCGCGTGTCTCGCGCATTCGAGCAGGCTGTTCAAGCTGGAGCGCCCTCGCTCTATGCCTTTCTTCTGAGGTTCCCCAAGGGCGCTGATCTGCATGTTCACCTTTCCGGCGCAATTTACGCGGAGACCTTCATACGCGACGCAGCGGAAGATGGCATATGTGTCGACCCGGTCGGTCTTCGCTTTGCGCATCCTCCCTGTGAGGGCGCGCTTGTTCCCGCAACGCGTCTTTCCGGCACCATCACCGCCGCCGATCAGGACCTGTACGACCGTCTCGTCAATTCCTTCTCCATGCGCAGCTTCGTGCCCACGACCGGTTTCAGCGGTCACGATCAGTTCTTCGCCACCTTCGGCAAGTTTGGCGGGCTCGACAAGAAGCATACCGGGGAGTGGGTCGATGAAATGCCGCCCTCGCCGCATCCCAGAATCAGCAGTACCTTGAGCTGATGCAGACGCCGCCGTTCGGGCATGCCGCGTCCCTCGCCAGGGAGTTCGGCTGGCCCGCGCCGCCAGCAAACGCGACTTCGCCGCCATGCGCCAGGCTCTGCTCGATCGCGGGCTTCGCGACGAAGTCAAGCCGGCATGGACGATGTGCGCCATGCCGAAGATCGCAGAAAAGAGCTGGAACACTGCGGCACACCGCAGGCATCGCCCGCATGCTCCGTTGAAATACGCTACATCTACCAGATTCTTCGAGCCAATGCGCCGGAAGTGGTCTTTGCCCAGACGCTGCTCGGTTTCGAGACCATCGCTCAATCCATGGAGAAAGGCGAACCTGGCTTCGTTGGCATCAACTTCGTGCAGCCGGAAGATGGCTACGTCTCCATGCACGACTACACGCTGCAGATGAAGATGCTCGACTATCTGCACTCCGTGTATCCCAATGTTCACGTCAGTCTGCACGCGGGCGAACTCGCCCCGGGGCTCGTTCCACCTGATGGCCTTCGCTTCCATATCCGCCAGGCCGTCGAACTCGGACACGCCGAACGCATCGGCCACGGCGTCGACGTCATCTATGAGGATGACGCGAAAGGTCTGCTTAAAGAACTAGCCGCAAAGCACGTCATGGTCGAGATCAATCTCAGTTCGAACGAAGGCATTCTGGGCATCAAGGGCTCTGATCATCCTTTCCCGCTCTATCGCGCCGCGCATGTTCCCGTCGCGCTCTCCACTGACGATGAAGGCGTAAGCCGCATCGACATCACGCATGAATATGTGCGCGCCGCCGTCGACTACCACCTTACTTACGACGATCTGAAGCAGCTGGCGCGCACCGGGATGGAACACAACTTTCTGCCAGGCAAGAGTTTGTGGGCCGAGCCTGACGCCTTCAACGCCGCGGTTTCGGAGTGTCGCGCCAGTGTCGGCACCGACAAGCTTTCCGCCGCATGCAGCAAGTTTCTCTCGACGAGCCAGAAAGCCACCGCGCAGTACGAACTCGAGCGAAGGCTCCGAGCCTTCGAAGGCAGCTTTTAGCCGCCAGCATTCAGCTCTCCGCCCATTCTGATTGGCTTCATCGAACAAACGGCCGTACACTTTGGTCCATGGATAACGAGCGCATCCGCGCCATCTGCATGAGCTTTCCCCATGTCGCGGAGACGGTGAACTGGGGCCATCATCTGGTTTACTGGGCTGGCGATCGCGAACTCGGCGGCCGGATGTTCGCGTCAACGGACCTCGACGGAAGCGGCGTCGGCGTGCTGTCGTTTCACTGCGGCGCGGAGCGCTTTCACGAGCTGCTTGAGATCGAAGGCATGAGGCCGACGCCTTACTCGGCCAAGAACTTCTGGGTGACGATGGAGCGCTGGGATGTGCTGCGGGCGCGCCAGGTTGAAGACGAGTTAAAGCGGGCGTATGCGCTGATATTCGAAAGGCTACCCAAGCGCACGAAGACGCTGCTCGCGTTGCCGGAGAAGGAACGCAACAAGCTTATCCGGGAACGGAAGAAGGCCGAAAAGGCAGCTTCCAGCCGCTAGCTTTTAGCTCCAGTCTTCAGCTCTCGGCCTTCAGCAATCAGCGTTCAGTTCCGAGACCCCCCCACCCCCTCCCCCTTCATGCACTCTTTTTGGTGCAAAGCGTAAGGTAGGGCAGTCCGCTAATTCCGTTAGCTCAGACGCGAGCGACAAAAAGTCGCCCATCGGGAACACATCTCCACAATGGACTGTGAACTATTCGCGGTCGGGAGTTCTGTATTGGCTATCACAGGAGATGACCTGGTCGAGCAGAAAGGGCTTTCCAACGGGTTCCTCGAAACGAATTCTGCAACGGGCGGGCGCGAGTCTCTCACACCCCAGAGACCGAATGAGTCACTCCCGAAAAGCACACCTCCGGGGCTAAAGCCCCCTGCTGATTTTTTTGCGCTTGACTGCCGGGGATAAATCCCCGGCCTACCGTCCGAAGGACTTTTCAGCACGGGTGAAGTCGTGCTCCGACCCCTCTGACTGCCTGTGAGAGTTTTTCAGCGCGTTGATTCTGCCTGGCATTTGCCCCGAAATCCCCGACCTACCGCGCGAGCGATCTTTTGCATGCCCGAATAAGCCGGGCCTGCCGTCGTGGCGATCTTTGCAACAAGCAGCCACGTTGCGCAGGGTTTGCATCCGGTCCGGTACACTGCTCGGAACCACTGAAATCCAGGTGAGGTGATCCCCGGGATGTCTCAACTCTACGTAATTGTGCTGATCATCATCGTGGTCGCACTCATGGCCGTCGCCATTTATCGCACCTCACTGGTCAAAACCAAGGCCGACTACCTCGTTGCCGGGCGCTCTCTGCCAGCCATTGTGCTGGTCCTCACTCTTCTTACTTCGTGGATCGGCGCAGGCTCGCTCTTTGCCGGAGCGGAGAACGCCTACAAGAACGGTTTTGCCGCGCTGTGGCAGCCTGCCGGGGGTTGGCTGGGTTTGTTGCTCATCTATTTCATCGCGCCCCGAGCCCGCAAATTCGCGCAGTTCACGCTGCCCGATCTGCTGGAGGCGCGCTACAACCAGACCGCGCGGGTGCTCGGCACCATCGCTATTCTGTTCGCGTATGTAGGCATCACCAGCTACCAGTTCAAGGGTGGCGGAGACGTGCTGCACCTCATATTCCCGGACTACGTTTCTTCGACGATGGGTACGTACATCATCGCCGCCTTCGTCATCGTTTCCACCGCGCTAGCCGGCATGTCATCGGTCGCGTACATGGACGTCGCCATCGGCTCGCTGGTCACCGTCATCTGTATCATCGCCGCGCCCTATCTGCTCTTCCAGGCGGGCGGCTGGTCAGGCCTCCACCAATCGCTGCCGCCGGCGTATTTTCAGGTGCTCGGCAACTTCCGCATGGCCCACGGCGTGGAGCAGTCGGCGGGCATGGGCCTCGTTCGGGCGCTCGAATATCTGGTGCCTACCATGCTGCTCATGCTCGGCAACCAGGTGATGTATCAGAAATTCTTTTCCGCCAAATCGGAGAAGGACGCGCGTGTCTCCGTCATTGGCTGGATCATCGGCACGCTGATACTTGAAACGCTCATCGTGGCCATCGCGGTCTTCGGCCGCGCCCTCTATCCAACCGGCGAAGTGGCGCTGCATCCCCGCGAGATCATCCCTTATACCGCGCGACACGGCTTGCCCGCGTTCATGGGAGCACTCCTGCTCGGCGCGGTCTTCGCCAAGGTCATATCCACCGCATCCAACTATCTTTTCTCGCCCGCCACCAATCTGGTCAATGACGTCTTCGTTCGCTATATCGCGCCCAACGCGTCCAACAAGCGCGTCCTCATTGTCTCGCGCCTCGCGGTCGTGATCCTCGGCATCTGGGCGCTCTACCAGGCCGTCTACGCGGAAAGTATTCTGCAAAAGATGCTGTGGGCTTACACCATCTATTCCGCCGCGCTCACGCCTGTGGTGCTCGCGGCCTTCTACTGGCGCCGCGTGACCGCATGGGGCGCAGTAGCAGCTATCGGCAGCGGTACGGTCGTCACGCTGTTGTGGGATGTGCCCGCAATCAAGGCACTGTTTCCGTCGATCCTGGCTGATCGCGACGCCATCTTTCCCGCGCTGTTTGTGGCTGTCCTCGCGATGATTGTGGTCAGTCTTGTCACGCGTGCGCCGTCCGAAGAGCAGTTGGCTCAGTTTGCCGATTGATCTGACAGAAAAAAAGGTGTCGCACGCAGACGGAAGTGGGGTCGGGTGCTCGCTGAGCATGCTTGGGCCATGAGTGCAAGGACGCGCGCCCAAGACCATTGTGAATAGCTTAGAGCGTTCATTTGCTTATAGACGTCATTGCTACTGTAGAGTCTCGGCCTACGGGAGATACCAAACATGCGAGCAAAGGTACTGCGGATTTGTATCGGGGTGATGCTGCTACTGACTGGGTACATGGTTGGGACACACACCTCAGTCTCCATCCATGCGCAAACGATGGGAGCGACGATACCCTCCTCCTATGGAAGGCTCGTCGCAGGTGACAGCGCATCCCTCTGGTTCGAGGACAAAGATGGCACTCTTCGGCAAATCACCATCCCGGCAGGGAGAGTAACTTTCACCGCCAATCGACAAAGATAGATTTAGGTTGGGTTGGGAGACTACTGCGAGTGCGAGTACCTGAAGTCGCAATTCGTCGGCGGCGCTCCGGCCTGCGACGCTCTGGGGCTCAAAGCTGTACCGGTTCTTGCGCGATCCTCGCGATGACTATCGTCAGCCCACGCGTGCGCCATCAGCGGAACAACTCGCGCTGTTCGCCGAACAGCAGACTAGTATCGCTTCCCAGAAGTTCTCATCAGAAGTGTGGATAGGCAAAAGCAGATTCTTCGGCTCACCACCCCCCAAACTGAAAGACGTTTGGGGCCCCGTTCGCTCAGAATGACACCTCGAGGATCAGCTCAAAGCTGCGTGGGCTTAACGACTGACATGTCGCGTTCCCATCCTTCGTTTTCCAGCTTCATGTGCTCGATCGCAACGGAGTTTGCGCCTGCGTCCAGTTCCGGCAGAGACTGGTACTCCGAGACCCAGCAGCGATGCAAATGGTACGCCTCAACCACCTGTCCAGCCTCGTTGTATAGCTCGATCCGGACATCTTTGCGAAGATCGCCCAACGACGCTTTGTCGGCGGCATGAGCCTTACCCTTCCGCGCAGAGTTTGCCCAATCCGCAAAGTTTCTGTCCTGTGTCAATCCGCGTTCCAGGGTGATGGGCTCATACTTGGTGCGGCTCGGCGACTTGGGGCCAGCACCCTCGTTATGACTCACCGGATCGCTCGACCGCTTGAGGCCCGAGACCTTTGAGATCCCTGCAACAATTTTCCCGTCCATCTTCATTCGAAATTTGAAGTTCTTGTAGGGATCAACACGCATTGGATTGGGAGGTAACTTTGACATGCCGGACAGCATAGCACCGAGCCGGCCAGGCCGCGGCAATAAATTCCACGCAAAAAAGAAAGAACCGCGGCTTGTGGCCGCGGCTCGGTAATTGGCTGCGATGGCCAGGCACGAAGCGCCTGTCGCACCGCAGGTGCCTTACATCTCTTTAACGCCTTCGACGAAGGCCTTCAGCTTGCGCGAACGCGACGGGTGACGCAACTTGCGCAACGCTTTCGCTTCGATCTGGCGGATGCGCTCGCGTGTTACCTGGAAGCTCTGTCCTACTTCTTCGAGCGTGTGCTCGGAGCCGTCCTCAAGGCCGAACCGCATCTTGATGACGCGCTCTTCGCGCGGCGTAAGCGTGCGGAGAACCTGGGAGGTGTACTCCTTCAGGTTCACGCTGATCACGGCCTCGCTGGGCGAGACAGCCTGGCGATCTTCAATAAAGTCGCCAAGGTGCGAATCTTCCTCTTCGCCGATCGGCGTTTCGAGCGAGATGGGCTCCTGCGCGATCTTCAGCACCTTGCGCACCTTTGCCACAGGAATATCCATACGCCGCGCGATCTCTTCGGAAGACGGCTCGCGGCCAAGCTCCTGAACAAGCTGACGGCTGGTGCGGATCAGCTTGTTGATTGTCTCGATCATGTGCACCGGAATACGAATGGTCCTGGCCTGGTCAGCGATGGCGCGCGTAATTGCCTGGCGAATCCACCACGTGGCGTAGGTCGAGAATTTGTACCCGCGCCGGTATTCGAACTTGTCCACTGCCTTCATCAGGCCGATGTTGCCTTCCTGAATCAGGTCGAGGAACTGCAATCCGCGGTTGGTGTACTTTTTCGCGATGGAGACAACGAGTCGCAGGTTGGCTTCAATCAGCTCGCGCTTGGCCTGCTCGGCGTCCATGTCGCCCTGGATCATCTCGCGCTGTGTGCGCTTGAGTTCCGCGATCGACACGCCCGCGTCGCCTTCGATTTTCTCCAGATCGGTGCGGCAGTTCTTCTGCTGGCGCCTGTATTCCTTTTTCAGCTCTTCGCTCTTCGACGCTTCATACTTCTGATCGAGCGAGCGAATCTGCCGTTCCAGCGTGCGCATGGTGTCGACGGTCTTGTTGACCTTGTCGAGCAGCCGCTTGCGTTCGAGGCCGGTGTACTTGAGTTCGCGAACGATGCGGGAAATCAGCACTTTCTCGCGCGCCGTGAGCCAGCGCAGGTGACGCGCTTCCTTCACCTTCGCCTTGACGGCCGGCGTCGCTGCTTTTTCCTCGAAGCCCAGGATCTTCTTCTGGTGCTTTACGAGCGCATCGATCCGCGCGACAGTGGAACGAACGCGCGCCTGCACCACGTCTTCGGTCAGTTCTTCTTCATCGAAGACCACGACTTCTTTTACGTTGCGCACGCCGCGCTTGAGGTCTTCACCCAGCGCCACAATCTCCCGAATCACGATGGGCGAACGCGAAATGGCCTTGAGTACGCGGTTCTGTCCGCGCTCAATGCGCTTGGCGATTTCAACTTCGCCCTCGCGCGTCAAAAGCGGCACGGTGCCCATCTCGCGCAAATACATGCGGACCGGGTCATTGGTCTTTTCAAGGGTGCCGGGGGTCAGGTCGAGCTCTACGTCTTCGCCTTCTTCCAGCTCGAAGTCCTTGTCGGTGCCGAACTTCGGCCCGTCAAGCAGATCGATCCCCTGGGTCCCGATCGTTGTGATCAGGTCGTCGATATCGTCCGGGGAAGTCGCCATCTCGTCCGGCATCATCTCGTTCACGTCGCCGTAGGTGAGATAGCCCTTTTCCTTGCCCACATCAATCAGGCTGTGAATGTCGTCTTCGAATTTGTCGTCAATTGCCAAAGTTTCCCTGCTCTCTAGGTCTCTGCCGTCATCCACGGTCAGTCCCTCGGGCCGCCCGCCCTTGTGTCTTCATCTCGTCCGCCGCCAGATCGCCGCATTCAACACTTCCCGTGATGCGACCCCGACCCGAACGGTTTTCACGCGTGCAGAATGCGCACTGTTTGTGCGCCCGGCATGCGGCCCCAGGACCTCGCCGTGGTGCGTGATCAAGCCCACGCGCGCACAGACAGACCTGCTTCTTCCGCAAAAAATTGCGGTCTGAAAAGTTTGCTCGGAACAGGATGATCGCGCTTCAGGTTTTTCCTGGTAAGCCCGCGAGCCGCAGCTCATATGTGGGGCAGAGGGGCGCACATCCTCACAGAGATCAACAGATTACCATAGTTTGAGCCCGCAACGCGCAGCAATTTCCAATCCGGGCCGGCACTCTGAGGAGCGGTTGCTTGATGGGCGAAGCCAACGCAGCGCTTTCGCCTTTCCTGCTCCTTTTGATTTAGACGCATTGAAGGGCAGTTTAGGCTCAGAATTCGCGTGGAAGCCAGAGGTTTTCTACTGTTCCGGTGGACGCTGGTTATGCAGTCTTCGCAGCGCCTTGTCGATGTCGAGTTTTTGTTGCGTGAGCGAAATAACCTCCCCGGAATCCCCGCGCCGCTCCGCTTCGGCAATCAGGGTCCTCAGCTCGCGCTGGCGCTTCTCCAGACCTCGTTCCTGGGCCTGTTGGACCGCGCTGGCAACTTCCTGCTCACCGGGGGATCGAGTCTCGTGCAGGAGCACCTCCGCCAGCAAAGCCCGCTGGGCCGGATCTTCCACCACTTCCATCGGGTCCGCGGTACGCCGCGCGGCCAGCGCCTGCAGCGCCGGAAATGCTCCAAGTGACTCAAACCAGGCCGGTTGCTGTGTTAGAGCCTCAACGGCCATCCTTCGTGATTCGACGTGTTCCGGATCATCCACGCACAGCGCCCTCAGAAGCACTCGTTCTACCTCGCTCAGCGGCGATGCCTTTACTTCGATGTGATCACGCCGTCTGAGTGCCGCCTGCCGAAGCTCCTCGCGCAGCACCGCCGAGTCGATCCCCAGCTTCTGCGCCGCGTCATGAGCAAACTGCCCGCGGGCCAGGGCCTCAGGCATCCGGCGGATATGCGGAAGCAGGTAGTTCATGGCTTTCACCTTTTGCTCAGAGTTTCCGCCCGGAAATAGCTGCCGCGCCCGTTCGATCAGGTATTCCGCCTGGCGTCGGGCGCCCCGGATGGCCTTGGTGTATGCCTCCACGCCCCGTTCGCGAATATACCGGTCAGGATCCAGCCCATCCTCCAGCGTGATGATCTTGATGGTGAATCCCTCTTCCGTCAGCAGTGCAATCGACTTCTCGGCGGCATTTGCCCCCGCGGTGTCAGGATCGAAATTCACCGCCACGTTCGACGTATGGCGCTTCAGCAAGGCCACCTGGTGCTCCGTGAAGGCCGTCCCGCTGGTGGCAATCACGTTTTGAATCCCGCGCAGGAACACGCTGATGCAATCCATCTGGCCTTCCACCAGGAGCGCAAACTCGGCCTGCCGCATCGCTGTCCGCGCCTTGTCCAGGTTGAACAGGACTTGACCCTTGGAATAGAGCGGCGTCTCCGGCGAGTTGATGTACTTCGGGCCGGCCTTTTCGCCCGACTCCAGTGTTCGAGCCGTGAACGCAATCACGCGTCCGCTCTCACTGCAGATGGGAAACATTACCCGCTTGCGGAACCGGTCGTAGAGAGGCCCCATGGTCCCATCGCCCTGCTCTTTTGAGCTGAACAGCCCCGAGGCCCTCAATGTCTCGGCATCCGCCATCCCGCTGAGCCGGTCCCTCAGCCCGTTAAAGCTGTCAGGCGAGTAGCCGATCCTGAATAGCTTGATGCCGTCGGCATTCAGCCCGCGACCGCCAAGATACTCGCGCGCCACCGCACCTTCCGGCCCGCGCAATTGCTCTTCGAAGAACACCGCTGCCGCTTCGTGCAGGTCGAGAAGCTTTCGCCTCTGCCGTGCTTCAGCCGCTTCTTCGGGCGAGGAATACTCCTTCTTGGGCAGCGGGATCCCGGCTTTGATGGCCACAATCCGCACCGCTTCCGGAAAGCTCACGTTCTCGATCTTGCCCACAAATGAGAAGACGTCCCCGGACTCCCCGCACCCGAAGCAGTGATAAAACTGGCGAACCTGGTGCACGCTGAATGACGGCGACTTTTCCTTGTGAAACGGGCACAATCCCGAGTAATTCGTGGCCCCGGCTTTACGCAGACGGATGTACTGCTCGATCACCTTTACGATGTCGGCTTGCTGCTTCACGGTCTGGGCAAAGTCGGTCACGAGGGTTCTATCTTGAGCATAAGCTCGCAGCCCGGCTAACCCTGTGGATTGCGCCGCCTCGCTTTTCCCGACGTGCCGGTTTGCCTCCGCACAGGCGCTGCCCTATTCTCTGGACCTGAGGCTAGCTCGAGAGTCGGTAAGCCACAGGTAACCTCGTTCCGACTGCCAGAGGCGTGAAACACGGGACAAAGTTTCTGACGATGACGTTGCCATTCGAGACTCCCACATTAGGAAGACATGAGGCCGCTATTCGCGCACGGCCGAACGTTCCTACTTATAAACTTGATCAGCTCCTTACCGACTCGTTCAGACTGTATACCGATACAGAATTAGAAATGTTTTACGCACCACTCGAAGCGATCAATCGCTTTGCAAGCGTAGCCATCGTGGGGATCACCCCAGGCTTTCAGCAAATGGAAATTGCGATTCGTTCTTGCCCGAGCGTCTCTGACTTCAGGGCCACCAATTCCGAAGCGTGTATCGAAGCGAAGGCACATGCCAGCTTTGCCGGCACCATGCGTGTAAACCTGATCGCGATGCTGAACGGAATTGGATTTTGTGAAAAATTGGGCATCACGGACTGCGACAGATTATTCGATGCTGACCAATTTAGACTTCACACAACTTCAGCCATCCGATACCCAGTGTTTGTTCGCAGAAAAAACTATACGGGTCATGCGCCTAAACCACTGCGACACTCCACGTTGCGCGAGATAGTTTTCACTGTATTAGCTCCTGAATTAGCTGCAGTGCCAAATGCATTGATAGTCAAATCAAAGGACGGATCGAGGCGCCCTTTTTCGATCCCGCGCGCTGGTGCGAAATAATGGGTAAATGCGCGCGAGCGACAATTTCCCCGTTTCCATAGGAATCGACTTCGGCACCACCAACAGCTCGGTCGCGCTGTGCGCCCCGGGGTCTGCGGTCGAACTGGCTTCGTTCTCATTCCTCGGCGCGCAAATTCCATCGTTCCGTTCGGTCCTCTACATCGAGCAGACCAAAGCCGCCAATGGAATCAAGCGCTCCCACTCCCTCACCGGCCCCGCGGCAATTGAGCGCTATCTGGAGGCCGACGAAAAAGGCCGCCTCATCCAATCGCTCAAGTCGCACCTCTCCAGCCGCACGCTGACCGGAACAGAAGTCTTTGGCCGTCGGGTCCGTCTCGAGGAGCTCATCTCCCGAATTGTCGGCGACCTGCGGAAGCACGCAGAAAAGCAGTTCGGACGCTCCATCCGCACCGCCACAGTCGGCCGTCCGGTCCGCTTCGTTGGCGCAGAATCCGACGAGGATGATGCCTTCGCCGTCCAACGCTTACGCGAGGCATTCGCCCACGCCGGCTTTGAGCAGGTCCAATTCGAACTAGAGCCCATCGCGGCCGCTTATGCCTACGAGGCCACGCTCGATCACGACGAGCTCATCCTCATCGGCGACTTTGGCGGCGGCACCAGCGACTTCTCTCTCATCCGCGTCGGCCCCACCATCCGCCGCATTGGCCGCACGCCAAATGATCTGCTCGGCAACAGCGGCGTCGGCCTCGCCGGCGATGCATTCGATGCCCGCATCGTGCGCAAACTCGTCTCGCCCTCGCTCGGCTCCAACTCCGATGCGCGCTCCATGAACAAGATCCTCCCCGCCGTCCCCGCATGGATCTACGCCAACCTCGAGCGCTGGCACTACCTCTCGTTCCTGCGCACCAACAACGTGCGCGAAATTCTCAAGAGCGCCGCTCATCCGCGCCCTGGAACCGGAAAAAATCGAGGCTCTCATCGCCATTATTGATGGCGATCTCGGCTACCAACTCCACCAGGCTGTTCAGCAGGTCAAGTTCGAACTCTCCCACGCTGACGCCGCCGAGTTCCGCTTCCGCGACGGCACGGCTCACGCCCACACCATCGACCTCCGCATTCCCGTCACCCGCGCAGAGTTCGAGTCCTGGATTGCGGAAGAACTGGCCGCCATCGAGCGCTCCGTCGACACGCTCCTCGCTACCTCCGGGGTAGACGCAAAGGATGTCGATCGCGTCTTCCTCACCGGCGGCAGCTCCTTTGTTCCCGCTGTGCGGCGGATCTTCGCTACGCGATTCGGTGCGGATCGAATCCGCGGCGGCAACGAGTTCACCTCCGTTGCACACGGACTCGCGTTGCGCGCCGCCGACCCGCTTCCCGCCTAACGCCCGGCCATCATAGCCTGGCCACTAAAGCCGGGTGCCCCAGGATCTCGTGTTTGAGACCTGGGATAGCACGATCCCCGCCGCTCTTTAGTCCCTCCTCGTGATCGTATAGCCGCGGAATGTCACGAAAGCCCTGATCCCCGGGGCTTAAGCTCAGGGTTTTTCCGAAAATACTTGTTGCAACGAATGTTTTTCTCCGGCATCAAAGGTGCAGAAAGGAGCCACCCACAATGGCCACAGCAACCACCGCAGCAGTAACCACCACCTGGAAACTCGATCCCGCCCACTCCCACGCAGAGTTCAAGGTGAGACACATGATGATCTCCAACGTGAAGGGGTCATTTACCGGCCTGGCCGGCACCCTTGTCGAGAACGCCGACACCACCCTCTCTACAGTCGAGGCCTCTATCCCGATTTCCACGGTGAGCACCGGCGACGCCCAGCGCGACGGCCACCTCAAGAGCGCCGACTTCTTCGAGGCCGACAAGTATCCTGAAATGACTTTCCAGTCCACACGCGTGCAGAAGAAAGACGAGGGCGAGTACGCCGTGACCGGCGACCTGACCCTGCATGGCGTCACCAAGCCCGTCACCTTTGCCGTAGAAGGCCCCACCGCCCCCGGCAAGGATCCCTGGGGCAACACCCGCATCGGCGTCTCCGCGACCACCAAGATCAATCGCAAGGACTTCGGCCTCGGCTGGAACGCAGCCCTCGAGACCGGCGGCGTCCTGGTGGGCGAAGACGTCCAGATCTCCCTCGAAATCCAGTTCATCAAGGCGTAAATTGGCCCCAGGCTCCGGAGCCATGCAGGACCGCTCTCGCGGTCCTGCATAAGCGCGTGCGTCTGTCCGGGCGCCATCTATCCACTTGTCGTCCGTTCTCTGCCGTTCTCTGTCGTCTGTCGTCCGCTGTCTATTCTCTGTTCCAAGGATAGTTGTTGCAACGAATTGTTTGTTGGAGCATCAAATCCCTATATCGGTAGTTGGAGGTTTTCACCATGTCGCTTCGCGCAGTTAAGGAAATTCACCAGACCACACCGACCATCGAAGGGGCGGGAGTCAGGCTCCAGCGCGCCTTTGGATTCCACAATACAAAGGACTTCGACCCGTTCTTGCTGCTCGACGATTTCCGCAATGAGAACCCCAAGGACTACCTTGCCGGCTTCCCCTGGCATCCCCACCGCGGCATCGAAACCATTACTTATGTTCTGGCGGGAGAGGTCGCGCATGGTGATTCTCTTGGGAATAAGGGCCGCATGACCGCAGGCGATGTGCAATGGATGACGGCGGGAAGCGGGATTCTGCACCAGGAGATGCCGAAGGGGGATCCGGACGGTCGGATGCACGGATTTCAGCTGTGGGCGAACCTGCCCGCGAGCTTGAAAATGACGGATCCGCGCTATCAGGACATCCCGGCGAGCGCTATTCCTGAGGTGACGGAGGATGACGGAACCCATGCCCGGATCCTGTGCGGGGAGTTCTGGGGCAAGAAGGGGCCTGTGGAGGGCGTAGCGGCCGACCCGCGCTACGTGGATATCTCGGTTCCGCCGGGCAAGAAGAAGCGCATCCAGGTGGAGACGACACGCAACGCGTTTGCCTATGTGTTCGCCGGGGCGGGCACCTTCCGCGACGCTTCCGATCCGCAAGCTGTTTTGACGGAAAGTGGCGTCGATCCCAACGCTGCGCCGGTCTACGACGCGAAAAACCATTCGCTGGTGCTGTTCGACCGGGGCGACGAGATCGTGGTGCAGGCCGGGCCGGAAGGCATCCGCTTTCTGCTGGTCTCCGGCAAACCGCTGGAGGAGCCAGTGGCCTGGTACGGGCCGATCGTGATGAACACCCAGGCAGAGCTGCGGACGGCGATGAATGAGTTGCAGAGCGGGAAGTTCATTAAGAAACGGCAGGAAGTAGGGAATAGGGACCAGGGCAGGGACTAGGGACTAAAAGCAGGGAATAGGAATAGAAAACAACTTGCTGGCGGCGCCGCGAATCTGCGGCGCCGCTTTGTTTTTGTGGCGAATGAGACCTACTGATCTACTCGCCGCGCAGGGCTTGCATTGGATCAATGCGAGACGAACGGCGAGCGGGGAGCCAGCAGGCCGCAAGCGCCACCGTGAACAGCAAACAAGCCACGGCCACCAAGCTTCCCAGGTCGGATGCCTGAACGCCGTAGAGGGTCGAGTGCATCACTCGGCCAAGGCCGTATGCTCCGGCCAGCCCGATGACGATACCGATCAGTGCCAGGCGCATTCCTCCGCGAACGATGAGCGTGACCACCTCGCGGCGTCTCGCACCTAGCGCCATGCGCACCCCTATCTCGTGCGTGCGCTGTGCCGCGGCGAACGCCATCACTCCGTAGATTCCTACGGCGGCAAGCAGAAGTGCGATCCCGGCGAATGCGCCGAAGAGAAACATTCCAAATCTGATCGGTAGATTCTTGAGCGCTGACGACCTGCTGCATGGTCTCAAGCTGAGTGATGGCGATACCGGAAGATGCGGAGGCGATGGCTGCGCGTATCCCGGGGGTTACTCCGATTGGATCGACGGCGGTGTGGACGACAAACGAGACGAAGGGAAAACCTCCCTGCCACAGCGACGCATACATTTGCGGCTGGACGGCGCCGGTGAGATGTTCGCTGTCAAGGACATCATGGTAGACGCCGACGATCTGGTAGTTGTCGAACTGCGGCTTGAACGGCAGTTTCGACGGGGCAAAGTGCAGCCGCCGCAAGGTGAGACGCTGAGTGAGCGGGTCGGTGTTGGGCAGATAGCGGTGAACAAACGTCTCGTTGACCACGATCGCAAAAGGTGTGGCCAGGGTGTCGCTTTCGCTGAGAAAGCGCCCGCGAATCAAATGGATTGCGAAGGTACTGAAGAAGCTGGGCGAGACCACTTCGAAATCGGCAACCGGAGGTTGATTCTGGTCAACGGTTTGCCCTGCGATGCTGAACGGAAATGTGTCGAAGCCCTGGAGGGGCGCACTTGACGCCAACCCGGCATTGGCGACTCCGGGCACAGCCTGGAGACGATCGAGAAGCTGGCGTTGTTGAGCGATGATCTGCGCGGGCGGTGGGATTGCGAATCTGCCGTCCGGCGATCGTGGGAATTGTAACTGCAGCCGCGCGGTGAGGATGCGATCGACGGTGAAGCCAAGATCGATATGAGTCAAATTCCAGAAGCTGTGCAGGGCCATTCCCGCGCCCTCGAGAAGGGTGAGGGCGAGAGCAATTTCAACCGTGACGAGGATCGACTGCGTCGAAAAGCGGACACGGCCTCGGGCCGACCGCGACCCTCGCCTCAAAGCGTCGCTGATGTTCAGTCGCCGGGCCTGCCACCCCGGAGCGCATCCAAAGAGCACGCCGGCGATCAGCGTTACGCCGAGAGCGAAGCAGAGAACCGGGATGTTCATCTCAACAACTGTCTCTGACGATTGATTCACGAGGTCAGGGAAGTTTGCCTTGCTGAACTTCATGATTCCCCATCCCATGGCAATGCCAATGAGACCGCCCATCAACGCCAGGGTCACACTCTCGGTGAGAAGCTGAACGAAGATCTGCCTCCGGGTTGCGCCGAGCGCAGAGCGAACCGCGAGCTCCTGCTTGCGCGAGGCACCTCGAGCCAGCAGCAGGTTGGCGACATTGGCGCACGCGATGAGCAAAACCAGGCCGACGGCGGCGAGCAGCAGCCAGAGATTGCGCTGAATTTTTGGATCGAGCCAATCGTTCCTGAGCTGCTCCACGCTCACCGACCAGGCGTTCGGGTCAGATCCACCATTGCGGTGCGCGGCAAGCCTGCGGTCGATCACCGCCATCTCCGCCTGCGCCTGGGCGATGGTGACGCCGGGCTTAAGGCGGCCGATCACATTGCCGGCCTGTTGAAGGTGCGAGCCCAAGGTGGGACGGATGGGAACGCAGAACTGGATTCCGCCGGCGCGCTCGTTGGGACCTTCCGCAACAACGCCGACGACGCGATACGGTTCATCTTCAATGAGGATGTATTTCCCAACGATGCCGGGATCAGAGTGGTAGCGATTCGCCCAAACCCAGTGGTAGAGCATCACCACATGGTCGTTGCCGGGACCACCCTCATCGGGAAGGAGGTCGCGGCCGAGGAGCATTTTGCCGCCCATCGTGATGGTGTTCATTCCAGGGGTGAATGGGAGGCCGCTGTTTTCGTCCTGGGTGTGATCGGGGTTGGTGAGGTGGAGGATCGTCCACGACTCAAAATCGAGGCGCTGAAAGGAGTGGCTCTCGGCAGCGTAGTGTGCGTAGTCTTCAGAGAAGGTGGGTCCTCGCTCGCCCTTGTGGTGGGTCCATACCACGACCAACTGTTCCGCGTGCGGGTAGGGAAACTTCGCGAAGAAAGTGGCCCAGATGATGCTGAAGATTGCTACATTCGGGCCGACTCCGAGAGCTAGTGCCAGTACCGCAGTCAACGCGAACCCTGGCGATCGCCGCAGCTGGCGAAAGGTGTAGCCCACGTTCCTCCAGAGCCCCGCGAGTGCCGGCTTGATGCCGGTACTGGATTCTGCTGGAGGGTGCTCGGCGGGCGGACTCGCGGCCTCTGGAGCCTGTGGTTGCGACTCTACATTCTTTTCGAGCTGTGATTTGGAGCGGCTGAAGGATCGCGCGATGCGGCGGAAGGCTGCCATCGATTCCCCCTCGAATGAAGCCCAGTGGACGCCGGCAATGGAATCGATGATAGCTCTGAGCCGGATCGCCTTCAGAATAGACTGCGGGAGGCGGAATTGCGCTCGAAATACGGAAACCTGGTGGCTCCCGAAAGATCTGCGCTCGCAGACCCCGGCCGCGGCAAAAATTGTGACCTTCAATGAAGCGACAAAGAACACTGCAAGTTAGTTGTTTCCGGCGGCAAACCGGTGCTCGAAAGCACGTTTAAGTGCACAACGGTGGCCATCACCATGCCACAAAACTGGGGAAACGGCGAGTTCTCAGTGTTGGTGACGGTGGCCCAGGTTGGAGACGGCCAGGCGGAGATCAATCCAAAGGAAGTTTCTGCCGTTTACCCGATCCGGAGCACACGCGCTTTCGTTGGTTTGACAAGGGCCGAGAACTGGATACCCAGCTCAGAAGAAGAGGCTCGCCAGCTCGGGGAGAGGAACATGGGCGGAGACGGTCCTCCGCCGCCCAAGATTGATCCCGAACATCCGCCCGTTTTTCTGAAGCACGCCATAGTGAAGAAGGGATCGACGGCCACGGGTTATGTGTTTATCCGCAAGCCGAAGGCTCGAAGGTGCAAGTGACGCGCAATGCAATTCTTGACGAGATTGACATTCCGGTAAACGGCACCGTATTTCGCTTTTGAGATGGCCCTAGTCCAAGGCTGGTGACGATGGGGTCTATCCAACTTGATTGATAGCGGTCTGCTAGACTTGGCGGCGATGAAAATCTTTGTCATTCGCACACTCTGCGCGTTGATTTTTCTGACGACGCTGGCAGCCGCCCAGGATGTGATTCCGCTTTACGCAGGGCCCGCGCCGGGATCGCCAGCAGCGGACTATCCTGAGAAGGCCTATTTCTCGAAGGCATGGAACACTGACGTTGTCTCCAACGTGACCAAGCCGACTTTGACCGTCTTCAAGCCTTCGGGCAGTGTGAAGACTGACAGCGCGATTGTCATTTGTCCGGGCGGCGGGTTTATGGCGCTCTCCATCAGCAGCGAGGGCACCGATGTTGCGAAGTACCTAGCGGCGCGCGGTATGACTGCGTTTGTGCTGAAGTACAGGCTGGCGCACACCGGCGACGACGCGACGGCGGAGTTCGGTCCGCTGTTTGCGGACAAGCAGAAGTTCGGGGAGATGATGAAAACGGAGGTGCCGCTGGCCGTGGCGGATGGACAGGCGGCAGTCGCTTACGTGCGGCAGCACGCGGCGGAGTATGGAGTGTCTCCCGATCGAGTGGGCATCATCGGCTTCTCGGCTGGCGGATCGGTAACCTCGGGTGTGGCATTCCACTACACGCCGGAGGGGCGGCCGGCCTTCATCGCGCCGATCTACGGCGGCGGTCCTGAGAAGGAAGCGGCTGTGCCCGCAGATGCGCCACCCATGTTTATCGCCGCCGCCACCGATGATGGGCTGGGATTGGCGCCGGCAAGTATTGCGATGTACATGAAGTGGATGAACGCCAAGAAGTCGGCCGAACTCCACATGTACGCGAAAGGCGGGCATGGCTTTGGCATGCATGCGCAGAAGCTGCCAACTGATCACTGGATCGATCGCTTCGCGGAGTGGCTTGAGCTGCAGGGGTTCCTGCCGAAGTAGTCCTCGGGAGCGTTTGGAAAAAACGACCAGGCCCGATCCCTCTAGAAGTGGTTGAGGTCGCGGGAACGCTGATGATGGCGCCATACGTAATGGCCGATCATCCAGCCGACTGCGCTTCCTACAAGCACGTCAGAGGGGAAGTGTTCGCGAGCCAGGATGCGGGTGAGACTCACGCCGGTGGCCATGCTGTAAACCGAAAATGCGGTGAGGCGGCTGGGGTATTCCGAGGCGATAACCGCGGCTGATGACCACGCGAGAATGCTGTGATTCGACGGGAACGAGGAGCCGGTTCCCACGCCGCTTTGGAAAAACTTGCCCCTGGCTCCGTCAACCGTGGGGCGCTCGCGCCGCGCTACCAGCTTCATGACCTCATTCACGGCGAGACTGTCAACCATGGCTTCTCCGCCGAGAATGCCCGTTTCCTCCGCCTGCGTGCTGTGGCGGAGATGGCCAAGCCCATAAAACGCGACGGGAAGAGCCACAAACGCGCCGACGAGACCGTTGGATGCGGTGTTGGCGTGCTTGTTTAGCGAGGCATCGTCAAGGCGCGAGGACGACATCGTTTGACGATCCGTGGTGATGGCGACTGTCGTGGCCAGGACGAGCACGAGGGGACCTGCTGCGTTCGACAAGCGCAGGCGAATGGGGCTGGTCCAGATGGCTTCCTGATCCTTGAAGATATTGCGGGGCGTGTTGCGCAGCGTCGCGCCGTCCTGAGGACTGACGATGAGAGGCTTGGGCACGTCAGGAAGGCTGTTGGCGTCCTGCGCAAAGGCCGGAACGACCAGCGTGGCCATCGTCGCGCAAGCGAGTATTCCCAAGCGAGTGGTGGAGAGCTTGCTGAAAATCTGCATAGTTCTATTCTCGTGCACCATGGTCAGGTGCAGTACGGCGTTTGGGACACAAGGCTACCTGACAGGTTGGGACATTTCGGCGAGGTAGATGGCGGTGTAGTCGAGGTAGTTCTGCGCGTATTCGAGGATGAGCTTGCGGTCGGCGTCGCCCAGCTCACGGCGAAGCTTGCCGGGTACACCGGCCCAGAGAGTGCGCGGAGGCACGACTGTATGCTCGGGAAGCACGGCTCCGGCAGCGATGATGGAGCCCTCGCCGATACGACAGTTGTTGAGGATTGTGACGCCCATGCCGATGAGGCAGGCGTCCTCGACAGTGCACCCATGAACGGTTGCGTTGTGGCCGATGGTTACCCAGTCGCCGACATTGACGGAGTAAAGATTGCGCTGGCCATGAAGAACGGCGCAGTCCTGCACGTTGGAGTTGGCGCCGACGCGGATCGAATTCACATCGCCGCGGAGGACGGCGTTCATCCATACCGAGGAGTGCTCGCCGAGCTCGACATCGCCCGAAACCTGGGCAGACTGGTCGACATAACAGGAAGCGGGAATGCGGGGGAGCTGGCCCTGATAACTGCGGATCATGGTTGAAGGAAGCCTCCTGATGAAAGTTTAGAGCACCGGCGAGCCATCCCATCAAGAGTGCCAGTGGGGGCGGCTTCCTTTACAGGTTCAGTTCGCACGGACGGATATCGGCCGGAGTTGGATGCACTGAGGTTCTTTGCATTTCTTTGCGTGTTCAGTTTTCACCGCATGGACTACGTGCCAACTGATCCGGTGCGGGATCGATGGCTGCTTGCCTTTTGTAATGTGGTCCATTCGGCGTTCCAGTGTTCTTTCTGCTCAGCGCGTTCCTGATTACCGAACTTCTGCTTCGCGAACGCGAGCGAACCGGACAGATACACATCAAGGCGTTCTACATCCGTCGCATTCTGAGGATATGGCCGCTCTACTTTGTGGCGTTTTACGGGCTGGCGCTACTCAATCACTTCGTCCCCGGCGTGGGGACAGGCGATCTGCGAGTTTCGTTCCAGGAAAAGAAGAAAACGAGCCAAAGGCCATGAACGGGCTGTCATTTTTGCTCCTGTCACAAATGCGTGATGATGTTTTTCCTCCTGCCGAAGCAAAGTTGTTCTGAGTGCGCCAGAACTGCGGTGGAACTCCTCTCCCTAGGAGTTTCCCTAGCTATGTTCATAATTTGATTGCGATAGGCTGCATCGGAGACTCTGAACGCAGCCTATCTGCAGGTGCGAAACTGAGGATCAAATGGGGGTCAATTTCGACGGTGAAATGGTTTCCATTTCATTAGTCAGCTTCACGAAGTTGCGTGAATCCAGTATCATGGATATTGCCCCTTGGCATGTTTGGAGGTGGGTTGTTTTGGCAGAGGTTCGTGTACAAGAAGGCGAGCCGCTCGAGAATGCACTGCGCCGGTTCAAGCGCAAGGTCCAGCAGGAAGACATCATCAAAGAAGTAAAGCGTCATTCCTACTATCTGAAGCCCGGCGAAAAGCGTCGCGTGAAGGCTGCATTGGCACGCAAGCGGAATCGCAAGAAGGCTCGTAAGGAGCAGGACTAGTGGTGGGTTCGCCGGAGCAGCATGGTGTTGCTCCGGCGTCCTGCAAGTGAGGTATAACGCGTAACAGTCGCGGATTCTGCAAGCCCCAGCATGACAGGGAAGCTGGGTTGAGCCGTGGCGATGGACAGAAATGCAAGACACTGCGCCGGTTTGCACTGGCGCTACCTTCCCGTCTTCCCATCGGAAGATAGATTTTGCGCCGCTCCTTCTAGCGGCCCGGGCCCGTGTTGGGAAAGTCGAAGAACAGGGAACGGGACGGCAGATCCAAGAGTCATGGCCGATTCAATTCGTTTCCCTGTGTTCGGGGAAGCCGGCCATGGAATTTACCGATCGAATTCTGAAATGTATGGATTGCGGCGAAGAGTTCGTTTTCACCGCGGGCGAACAGTTGTTTTTTCACGACAAGCAATTCAAAAATGACCCCAAGCGTTGTAAGCAATGCAAGGCCAAGCGCGCCAATGGAGGCCCGCGAGTGCGTACCGAGACACGCACCAAGTGCTCGGCGTGCGGCGAAGATACCACGGTGCCATTTCGTCCCACCCAAGGCAGGCCGGTTTTGTGCCGATCGTGTTTCCAGAAGATGCAGGCAACGCCGGCAACCACGGCTCCTCCCGCAACGCCAACGGCTCCGAGTTAGAGCATTCGAGGAAATCTTGCTCCATTGTGATGCTTCTTCTTCAATGCGTCCGCGCCAATTGCGTGGGCACGCAGTGGAAGGTCTGGCGGGCGGCACAGCGGCGAAGCTCTGACCACAGGCCTCAGCGGGCGTGGTCTATAGGAGATCACTTCGCGGGATTCAAGGCTCGATGGCCAATGTCGTGTCTGAAATACATGCCTTCGAAATTGACTTCCCCCAGTGCCTGGTAAGCGCGATCGAGAGCTTGCTGGAGTGAATCCCCCACTGCGGTAATGCCAAGTACGCGGCCTCCACTGGTGACGATGGCGCCGTTGTTCTGGGCGGTACCTGAATGGAAGATTTCGACGCCGGGGAAGCGGCGAGCGGAGTCGAGTCCGGCGATGGGGAAGCCGCTTTTGTAGTTGCCGGGATATCCGGCTGAGCTGGCGATCACACAGGCTGAGGCACCTTGGCTCCAGCGAAACTCAGTTTCCGACAGGCGTCCATCGATGCAGGCTTCAAGGGCGTCAACCAGGTCGCTTTCAAGGCGGACGAGGATGGCCTGTGTCTCTGGATCGCCGAAGCGCGCGTTGAACTCGAGTACTTGCGGTCCGCGTGCGGTCATCATAAGTCCGCAATAAAGCACGCCGACAAAAGGAGTGTCTTCGTCGGCCATGCCTTGAATGGCGGGCTGGGCAATGTGATGCAGGATCCATTCGGTCATCGCGGGATCAAGCAGGGTGTCAGTGGAGTAGACGCCCATGCCGCCGGTGTTTGGGCCTGTGTCTCCTTCACCGATGCGTTTGTGGTCCTGTGCCGGAACGAGAGGGGCCACATGCTTGCCGTCGCTTAGGCACAAAAAGCTGATCTCATCGCCTTCCAGGAATTCCTCGATGACTATTTGTTGTTCCCGTTCGCCGAGCAAAGAACCTGTGAAGAGCGCCTGCGCCGCCTCAAGGGCAGTGCGACGTGTCTGGCACATGATGACGCCTTTGCCGGACGCGAGGCCGTCGGCTTTGACAACGATGGGAGCGTGAAACATATCGAGAGCCTTCTCGAGCTCGGCCGAATTACTACACACGGCGTACCGCGCAGTTGGAATCTGGTGGCGCTGCAGAAAGCGCTTGGCAAAGCCTTTGCTGGTTTCAAGCATGGCGGCCTCGCGGGTGGGGCCGAAGACGCGGAAGCCACGCTCCTGCAATGCATCCACGATTCCCAGAGAGAGGGGCAATTCCGGGCCCACGATGATGAGGCCAGGCCGCTCGGCTTCGGCAACCGAGATCATCGATTCCAGGCTCTTCAGGTCGACCTGGATGCAGCGCGCGATCTGCGCCATGCCACCGTTGCCGGGAGCGCAAACGACTGACGTGACACGCTTGCTGCGGAGCACCGACCAGGTCAGGGCGTGTTCGCGCCCCCCGGAACCAAAGATCAGGACTTTCATAACTCGCCTCTGCGGACTCGGTGGGTTGCCGATACTCCGAAATGTAATGGTCGGCAATGGGGCCGGGTCACGTCAAACGTGCCGAAAGTGATTTACGATGGCCCCGAGGTCAGACTTGAAGTTCGCCTTCATTTTTGTTGTTTTAGTCGGGTGCTGTCATGCGGAAGATCGTTGGTGCACTGTCACTGGTTTGGGACCAACTTCTCACCGACCCGAGCACATTGAGACTTCGCATTACGTCGCCGGGTCCACCTTGTTTGTGCGACCCTTCGTCGACATTGACGATCAGGGGTCCTTTTATTCGCAAGTTCCGGCGTGTCTTTCGGAGAGTATTCAGAGGGCCAATTGCGTCCGACCTTTAAGATGGAATATGAGCAATGGTTGAGCGACGGATCAAGCCGCATCTGGAGCAGCAGGAAGCGCTTGCGCGTCGCGCTGAGCAGCAGCGGATCTTCCGGCGCAACCAGATCTTCGGCTTGCTGATAGCGGCGCTGTTGATCGTTGTTTGGACGCTGTTCCACACCAATCCCGGATGGATCTTTCCCGCCGGCTGGTGGCGCTGGTGACGATCACCTCGCAGCCGCTGGCAGTAATTCTGCTTGGGCCAACCGGAAGCGGCAAGACGGCGCTTTCATTGGCGCTCGCCGAGCAATTCAACGGCGAAATCGTGAGCTGCGATTCCGTTGCTGTATATCGCGGAATGGATCTGGGCTCCGCGAAGCCAACGCGCGAGCAACAGGCGCGCGCACCTCATCACCTGATTGACGTGGCCGATCCTGACCAGCCATTCACCGCAGGCGCCTATAGTCGTGCTGCGCGCGCCGCACTGTACGATATCGCCGCGCGCGGACACCTGCCCATTGTGACGGGAGGAACAGGTCTCTACCTGCGCGCGCTGACGGAGGGGCTGTTTGCCGGCCCACAGCGACAGGAAGGTCTCCGAGACCGTCTAAGACGAAGCGGCGAGAAGCGCGAAGGGACATGGCTCCATCGTCTCCTCGGGCGTATCGATCCGGCATCCGCGGCCCGCATTCACGCCAACGACGCACCCAAGCTGATCCGTGCGATCGAGGTTTGCCTGGCTGGCCGACGACCTATGTCCGAGGTTCTGGCGACAGAGGCTGAGGCCCGCGATCCGCTCACCGGTTTTCGCCTGTTGCGCATCGGACTGAATCCGCCACGGGCGGCGTTGTACGAGCGTTTGAATCGTCGCTGCGCCGAGATGTTCGCCGCCGGGCTGCTCAACGAGACGAAGGCATTGCTAGCCTGTTATGGCCCGGTGAGGGCACTCGATTCGCTAGGTTATCGACAGGCGTGCTCCGTTCTTATCCGGGGCCTCAGTGAGAAGGCTGCGATTGCGGAGGCGCAGCAGGGTCACCGCAACTATGCTAAGCGGCAGCTCACGTGGTTTCGCCGCGAGCCAGACGTGAATTGGATTGAGCGGTTCGGTGATGAGATTGATTGTTTTTGTTTAGCCTCGGCCTTTGTAAAGGAGGCCCTAAGTCCGCCTGCCAGTGCCCCAAACCTTGACTCGCAATCGAGGGATTCGCGTTAGGGCGTTCAAGAGATGAATTCGGCCTGCGAACTGAACTTCTCAGCACGTTGCTTTTCGATGGAACTCGAATCCTTTCCTGTACGCGACGACTCTTTCTCTTGAGGCTTCGGCACGAAGAAGGACAACGGTCATCCTTTAGACTGGACCGTGGCGAACGGCGTTTTCCGGCGCGACCGGAGAGCGCGGAATGGGAGCAGCACTTGGCAGACGTACTGTATGACGTGGCAATCATCGGCAGCGGGCCGGCAGGCTATACGGCGGCGATTCGTGGCGGGCAACTTGGGCTGAAGGTCGCATTGATTGAAGCGGATAGCGTGCTGGGCGGAACCTGCCTGCACGTGGGCTGCATCCCCACCAAGGCTTTGCTTTTCAACGCCGAGATCTGGGACCACTTGAAGCACGCGGCCGAGTACGGAATTGCCGGCATTGGCACGCCGCAGCTTGACTGGAGCGCCGTGCAGAAGCGCAAGGATGCGATTGTCAACAAGCACACCAAGGGCCTCGAATTTCTGATGAAGAAGAACAAGGTCACAGTGATCTCCGGCTACGCCAAGCTGACCGGGTCGGCAAAGGACGGCGTGCATACCGTGGACGTGGCCGGGGCAAACGGGGAAGCAAAGCAGATCCAGGCGAAGAATATTTTGCTTGCTACAGGCTCCGAGGCGCGCATGCTGTTCGGCATGAAGCCCGATGATCGTATCCTCACCAACATTGAGATTCTGGCACTTAATGAGCCACCCAAGTCGCTGATCATCATAGGCGCGGGTGCGGTAGGCGTGGAGTTCGGGTCGATTTTCCGCAGCTTCGGGAGCGAGATCACAATCGTTGAATTCCTGCCTCGCGTTGTGCCAGTCGAAGATGAAGATGTTTCGAAAGAATTGACGCGGGTCTTCAAAAAACGCGGCATCGATCTGAACGTCAGCTGCAAGGTGGAGAAGATTGAAAAGACCGAGACCGGCGTCAAGGTAACCTGGACGACGGCCAACGGCAAGACGGTGGAGAAGGAAGCCGAGAAGGTCCTGGTGGCCGTGGGTCGTGCGCCGCGAACCGGCAATGCCGGCATCGACAAAACGAAGATTGAAGTTGATCGCGGCTTTGTGAAAGTGAACGAGGCGCAGGAGACTGCCGAACCAGGTATCTACGCAATCGGCGACATTGTGGCAGGCTTGCCTCAATTGGCCCATGTGGGCGCCATGAGCGGCATTGTGGCTGTGTCAAAGATTGCAGGAAGGCCATTCCGGGCGGTTCGCCGGGACCGCATTCCCGGGGCTACCTACTCGGATCCGCAGATCGGCTCCGCTGGCTTGACCGAGGCCCAGGCGAAGGAGAAGGGCCTCGAAATCAAAGTTGGCAAGTTCCCGTTTGCAGGCAACTCCAAGGCCAGCATCGTCGATAGCCACGACGGCTTTGTGAAAATTGTGGCTGACGCAAAATATGGGGAAATCCTGGGAGTGCACATCATCGGTCCGCAGGCGACCGAGCTGATTGCCGAGGCAATTGCAGTGATGGAACTCGAAGGAACTGTGGATGAGCTGATGTTCACGATCCACGCTCACCCCACTATCTCTGAAGCCATGCTCGACGCTTATGCGGCGGTTGAGGGTATGGCCATCAATGCTTGAGATGCGCCTCGCATGCGCGGATCACAGATGGGGCTCGATGCGCACGGTCTTGACAATTTTGGGCGCGCCGGGCGGCGAGGCGACCTCGACAACATTGCTTTTCATCGGAATGGTTATGGCGGTGGGGAGAAGCATGTAGGCGTCGCACCCGCCGTAAGGCGAGCAGATCAATTTCACTTCTCTCATCAAGCGCGCCTTCGACCCCGCCGGCAGTTGCACCGGAAACCGTGCGCTCTCGAGTGTGGAGGCGAATGCCGCCATACCCTTGTCGCCCTGAAGCATTACCGCCTTTGCAGTAGAACCATTCTCGTAAGTAATCAGATAGAAAGCCTGACCATTGACTTTGGTGGCTTTGATGAATTGGTGAATCTCGATTTCCTTATCGAGTTCCGCGCGGAGACTGCCGGTGTATTGGCCGCTTTTCAGCGGCGTGGCGGAGATAGTTTTGCCCGTGAGTTTCAAGTAGCTCTCGGCAATCCGCTCGCGCAGGTTCATGTCGGAGTACGCCGTGCCTAACAATCCTGCCGGGCTGTTCACGAAGGCCAAGCTCGTAGAGATGCGCCGCTTCCGCCTTGTTGCCTTTTGCCTCGAGGGCGCGGGCGAGCTCAAAACCAGCCAGGGGATCTTGAGACAGCTTCCATGCCGGACGCAGATACGCCTCAGCGGTTCCCAGTTCTCTGGCTTCAATCTTCGCCCAGCCAGTGCAGGTCCAGCCCATCGCCAGGCCCTGCGCCCAATAGAAGGAATGCGGGTCGCTGGCGGCCAACTCGCGCGATTTTGTTTCGAGTTTTGCCGTCTCCGTCTGGCACGCGGCTTCAGCACCCGTGACGTCATCGCGACTCGCGGGAGGATCTTTCTTGAGAGTAGCGATCGCGTCTCGCAGCGGTTGAATCTCTTCCGACAGTTCCTGCAGAACGCCACGGAATTCCTGCATGCTGACACTCGAGTGAGACAAGTCACTCATGCCAGTTTTGAATGACTCGGGGCTGACCATATTGGACATGCGGGAGGAATCTGTGTAGATTGCCTCGCGAAAGTGCAGGTATTTATCCCAATCGGCGAGCGGCACCTTCGGCTTCTTGAACACGAGCCGGCGTACTGCTGTGAATGTACCGTTTGAAAACGTGTATGTGGAGTGATATTCCGCCCAGTCCTCTTTCAGATCCATTCCGCCGGGAGGGAAGAGATGCCAGCCCTCCGGCAACTTGACGTTGGAAGTGTAAACCTGTTCACCGGGTGAGCCGATTTCGATGTCGTCCACAGGTTTGACCTGTTTGACGCCGGGTGGCAATTCCCAACCCACGGCAGGCATTGGCGGGCCGATTCGGTGATCGTCCCACTCGCCATATTTCTCCCGGGTGTAATCGTAGGCAATATGGAATGGTTCTGAGGTTTTATCGACCGTTGAAACCTCCGGTTCTTTCACTTCACCGCCGAATCCGATGGTGCTGGAAAACCGCTGCACGAACTGCTTCCACTCTGATTGCGGGACCTGCCGGAAAGCAGCTCGCATCATCAGTTCTGTATCCCCGCGATAACTCTGTTCCAGGCGTGCCGTAAATTCGCCCTTGTCGCTCAACTTGCCGTCGGCCCGGAAGCTCATCATCTGCGGGAATGGCAGATCCGCGGGGGTGCGCTCAAGGTAAGCAGCCTTGCCGGGAGGAATCGCAAGAGCCTGTTTGTCACGCAGGGGGCCAACCAGGACACCGACGGGCGCAACCTCCGCCGTCGAATCCATCCAGGTGAGCTTGCCGTTGCGGGGCACTACGGTAATCACGTGATCAAATTGCGCGGGGGACGGAATAGCCGGATCCAACTCGCCGCTGCTGGAGATCAATACCGGCCATGCTTCGATCCCAGCCGCCTTGAGCATCGTGGCCAGCAGCGTGTGTTTATCCTTGCAATCGCCATATTCGTTGGAGAGCACGTCGTCGGCAGGATGCGGTTGGTAACGCCCAATGCCGAACGACAGCCCAATATAGTGCGTTTGAAGCGCGACGGAGCCGAAGATTGCCGTGATCTTGTCGTCGTCACTCGTAAGGCCCTTGGTCAAGGCATCGACTTTCGACTGAATTGCCGGTGTAATCGCCAGTTGATCTTTCTGGAGGGACCGGTACCAGGCTCCAACCTCATCCCAGTTTGCAAATGTGGTTACCTGCACAGAGGGCTTCTGGTGCTTCGACACCGGCTTTTCGGGATCGGGCCGGGCCCGGTTGCTGCTTGCCCAGTGGTACAGTTTGCGTCCATCCGCAACCGTAATCGCCGGCTGCACATCGGCGCTCACCACGGTCACGGTTTTCTCGGACGGGACATCCAAATCCAGCTGTTCATCCAGGATGATCGTGTTCTTGTCGAATGAATATTCAAGCCAGAACTGGCCTGGAACTTCGGGCTTCACGGTCCGTTGAGTCACCTTGTACTCGAGAGTGTCGCCCACGCCGAGTCCTTTCACGGCGACATGTTTCTGATGGATATCGGAGTACATGGGTGCCTCCCGCGTCACGTCCGCAGGCATGTCCTGGGTATTGTAGTCAGGGGTCACCACCACTGATCCGTCGGGCTTGATCACGCGTACATACCCGATGTCCACCTGCTGATTCGAAGCAGTATACGTAAATTCGAGCACCGCCATCGCCTTTACGCCCGCGTCGGCCTGAATCCGAACCCTGGCCGTCATTTCGCGAACGCCGGTTCCGTCAGACTCTTCGCGGATTCGTACCGCGGTCTTCTCCAGCACAAAGGCTTCCTTGGAAAAGTCGGCCGATTGGGCAGACTGGGCTGGCTGACCGGCAGGCTTGGTGGCTGCCGGTTGCGTTGGCGGCTTTTCCTGGGACGCCGCGATGGCGACCCCGACCGAAACGGCAACAATGCAAAGCCACACCGCGGGCGATGCCGGAAAATGACAACTTGGAGCCTGGCACAGAATGACCAGCAAAGCCCATAGGACGTCCAATCTTTCAAATCGTGGTTTTGAGCATGATCTCTGAACTGGAACCCGGTACGCAAGCGAATCCTGCAATATGGTCTGCCGGAATCGCCTCCAATCAACGGGATTGCCTGCCATCCCCTGCCCACCGCGCTCGCCTCTGGACCCACGCTCGACCACTACGCGGCAGGTGAGGATATAGCCATCAACGCGTAGCCTAAGTTGTTGGAGAAATGTAAGAATAGACCCGGGGCCGGTATTCTACCGTTCGAGCCGGCTTGGGGGTTTTGCCGTATGCTGCGAGTTCTCTCCACACACATGTTCCTGACTCAGCGCCTTCATCCGGGACTTCTGGAGACGGCAGGGCGATCTGGCGCTGAGGCGGTGGAGATTTTTGCCGCACGTCAGCACTTTGACTACACCAGCCGCGAGCATGTACGCGAACTATGCGAATGGTTTCGTTCCAACGAAGTCAAGCCGTTTTCCATGCACGCGCCACTGTTTCCCGACCGCGAAATGGGTCGCGCCGGAGCGCCGTCAGTAAACGTGATTCACCCTGAGAAGGCGCGCCGCATCGACTCCATGGACGAGATCAAGCGGGCCCTCGAAGCCGCGGAGCAGATTCCGTTCCGCCACCTGGTCGTGCACTTGGGTGAACGCGGCGATGGTTGGTCGCAGCGCACCATTGAGTATGCATTGACTGCGCTCGAGCACTTGGGAGCGTTCGCACGCCCGCTCGGTGTACAGATTCTGGTCGAAAACCTGACCAACGAAGCCACCACTCCTGAGCACCTGGTCACCATCCTTTCACTGGGCCACCTGGACAACGTGGGTGTCTGCCTCGACCTGGGCCACGCCAACATGACGGTAGGCATTCCCGAGGCCATCGCGGTGCTCGGTCCGCGCATCGTTTCGCTGCATGTGCACGATAACCAAGGCATGAAGGATGAGCATCTCTGGCCCGGCGAAGGCACCATCGATTGGCCGGCGACGACAAAGCTGCTCAGCGATCTGGCAACCCCACCCGCGGCTGTGTTGGAAGTGCACTACACGCTGGGCGACGTACCGGGAGATATTCCGGCCAAAATCCAGGCTTCGTTCGAAAAGCTCGGCTAGGCGACGAGAAAAACGCCGGCCTCTGACGGCAGTCATTCAGCAGATTCTGGGCAGCTGCTCCCCAATCTGGATCGGGATCACCCGATTCGAGCCCATTGCCGTCCGCGCTACCAGCATGCCCTTGTGGTCCGCCGTCACGGTACCGATACGCGCAGCGTCCTTGCCCAGCGGGTGGTCGTGCAAGATTGCCAGCACATCGGCGGCCGCCTCGGGCGCCACGAAAAACACAACCTTGCCCTCGTTGGCGACGTACACCGGATCAAGGCCTAGAAGTTCGCATGCAGAATGCACTTCCAACCGAACCGGCAAGCTCGGCTCGTCGATCACCATGCCGACTCTCGAAGAGTTGGCGATTTCATTCAGCGTGGAAGCGAGACCTCCGCGCGTGGGATCGCGCATGGCATGCACCTCATTGCCGCGTGCGTCGAGCACGGCTGCGATAAGGCCATTCAGTGCGGCGCAGTCTGACCGGATCTGGCTCTCGAATTCCAGCCCCTCGCGCACGCTCATAATGGCCATACCGTGGTCCCCGATCATGCCCGAGATGATGATCGCGTCTCCAGGCTGTGCGCGGTGCGGTCCAACTGCGATGTCTTCGCGCAGCACACCCACGCCGGCCGTATTGATGTAGCACCCGTCACCGTGTCCGCGTTCCACAACCTTGGTGTCGCCGGTGACGATCTGTACGCCAGCCACCGCGGCGGCAGCCGCCATCTCCTGCACAATCACGGCAAGCTGCGCCAGCGGAAACCCTTCTTCCAGAATGAAGCTCGCCGTCAGAAATCTAGGCACTGCGCCGGACACGGCAAGATCATTCACCGTGCCGTTTACGGCAAGCGCGCCGATGGAGCCGCCCGGGAAAAACAGCGGCTGTACGACGAACGAATCCGTGCTCATCGCGATTCGGCCTGAGCCCAGATCGAGCACCGCCGCATCTCCCAGATTTTCGAGTGCTGCATTGCGAAACGCAGGCAGAAACAAGTGCTCCACGAGCTCGTTGCCAAGCTTGCCGCCCCCACCGTGTCCCATCACGATGGTGGGATAGTCGGCCAGTGGAAGAGGACAAGACCATGTGGTGAAATCCGGTGCGGTAGCAACTTCGGTCATATCCAATCCTCAATCTCTAGTGCTCGTAGTGGCTGCGATCTCGCCCTTGAGACGGGCGACCCGGCGGCAGTGCCAATTCCGGGTATTGGCGTCAGAAGCTTGAAACCGCGCTTCCCGCACTGGCAAGCTGCTCGGCGCTCATGAACCGCCCATAGTTGAAGTATGCTGCGCATGCGCCTTCGCTTGAAACCATCGTTGCGCCCAGCGGATGCCGAGGTGAACACTCCTTGCCGAAGGCCGGGCACTGCGCAGGCTTGATCTCGCCTCGCAGCACATCGCCGGCGTGGCACAGAGGCGACTCCACAGTGCGAATGCCTGAGAGTTGAAAGCGTTCTTCCGCGTCGAATTCCCGATATGCACGATTCAGCCGCCAGCCGCTTAATGGAATCACGCCGATGCCGCGCCACGCACGATCGGTAACCTCGAATACTTCGGCAAGCAGCCTTTGCGCTTCGAGATTCCCGGCATATGTCACGATGCGTTCATACGCATTCTCCACGTGATGCTCCCCTCGCTCCAACTGCAATACAGCGCGATGAATTCCGGAGAGCAGATCGAGCGGCTCAAAGCCCGCGACAACGATTGGAATCTCGTACTTTTCGGCCAGCGATGGATACTCCCAGTAGCCCATGACGCTGCACACATGGCCGGCAGCGAGAAACGCCTGCACCTTGTTCCGAGGCGATGACATGATGGCCTCGATCGCGGGCGGTACCAGGACGTGCGACACCAGCACTGAAAAATTCTTGAGGCCGCGCCGTTTGGCAAGATGAACGCTCATTGCATTGGCGGGCGCTGTCGTCTCAAATCCCACGCCGAAGAACACTACTTGCTTATCGGGATTCTTCACGGCGAGGTCAACCGCATCGAGCGGCGAATACACCACGCGCACATCCCCGCCCCGGCCCTTCACCTGGAACAGGTCGCTGTCTGTGCCGGGCACGCGCAGCATGTCGCCGAACGAGCAGAAAATGACGCCCGGCTGAGCCGCAATGGCCAGGGCCTTGTCGATCAGTTCCAGCGGTGTGACACAGACCGGGCACCCGGGCCCGTGCACCATTTCAACTCCGGCTGGCAGCATCTGGTCGATGCCGTTCTTGATGATGGAGTGTGTCTGCCCCCCACACACTTCCATGATCTTCCACGGCCTCGTCGTAATGCGGCGGATTTCGCGCGCCATGTTCTGCGCGGTTTCGCCATCGCGGAATTCACTCAGAAATTTCATCGCCGGCTGTCACTCCATGGGTTTCGGGCAACTCGATGGTTCATCCGCGGAACAGCTTCCGTCCGGGCACCTCATTTGCGGCGCCTTCGCTGCGCGTGCAAATGCTTCTTCCTCGCTGGCCAGTTCGTCATCCAGTACGCCCATGGCGCGAAAGGTCTCCAGAGTCTCCTGCGCTGTTACCTCATCAATCACGGAGATGGCAAAACCCACGTGCACAATGGCGTAATCGCCCACCGCGATCTCAGGCACGTAGTCAAGGCAAACGCGCTTGACCACCCCCCCAAAATTCACGCGGCCCATGCGGATCATTCCGTCGCTCGAAATCTCTTCCACTCTGCCCGGTATCGCGAGGCACATAGCACACCCTCTTCAAACCTGCTTATACGCTTTAGGCGAATGCACGGAATGTGATTTGGATCACCAATCGGGGCCGAACTCGCGTCAGCGGAAAATAGAGGCAACGATCATTGCGATCAGCAAGACGGCCCCGAAGCCCAAGCCAAGGATGATTAGTCTTTTCAAGTCACCCGGCTCTCGCTTGCCTGAGCCGTCCCGTTTTGGAAGCCATCGCGAGACCGGCGAACGGGGGCCGGTTCGCAATGAATCAGCGCCGCTGATCAGCACGAGCACGTAGTGATCTTCGTCGCCGAGCCTTTCAAACGATTGACTCCAGGCCTCAATCTCCCGATCTGTGCGGTCGTCCCGAGCATAAATAGATCGCACCAACCCGGAGATTTTCTCCTCGTAAGCGTCCTGGTCGTAGTCGCGTTCGAACTCGGCATTTACTTCGTCCCTGTCCGGCAGATTCCACCCGGTCTCGGAAAAATAGAGCGTCTTGCGTTCTACCTCCGAAAGGGGCACTCCGCTGCGTTCCGCTTCGGCCACAATCTGCGCGGCCAGGAACTCCTTCGCGTCGCGCTCAGTGCGAATCGGACTCATCATCTGGCTGCACTCGGCGCCCGCAACGCCGCTTTTTCTTCGTTCTGCATTACGCGAGCACGCACCAGTTTTCTCACCAGCGTCGCTGAAAGCGGCTTGTCGAGAGGAAATTGCAGAGTCCCCTTCGCGGTGCGGTATTTCTTCACGTCCTCGGCAAAGTCGTCCAGAAGCGAGGCGCTCATGGGGAAGAAGCTGCAATGATCCTTGAATGCCGCGTAGCCCACCAGCGCACCCTTATAGCGAAATGCGGGCATTCCGTAGCTGATCGCTTCCGTTGCGTCCGGCGGCGCAGCGGAACGAATCGCGGCGCGCACAGACTCGAGCGTGCCGCGCACTGCCTCAGGCACCTTCGCCAGATAGGCTTCCACAGCCGCCAACTCTACCAGTGCTCCAGATGAAGATTTGGCCTTCTTGACCGCAGTTTTCTTGAGCATTACTCCTCAATGTGCAGGCGGCGTTGGGGGCACTTGAGATGTGGCGATATCCGCCACTGCCTTCCACGATCCGTCTGCCTGTTTGCGAAAGGTTGTCACGTAGCTGCCGTGATCGTTCATCACTTTATGAGTGGTTGGGTCAGTGAACGAAAGCATGTAGGAACCTTGCGTGTAGCCCAGGTCGCCCGACTTTGCCACATCCACGCGCGAGGCATGAAAACTCAGCGTCATAGCCGGGTCGCTCATCATCTGTTTCAGGTCGTTCTTGATCGAGTCCTTGCCATTGCTGACCGGCGCGCCAGGAACCATCAGCACAGCGGCGTCGTCATAATGTGCCGCAACCTTGTCGACGTCCTTCGCTTTGTAATCGGCGTTCCATTGCGCCTCGGCATCGCTGATTGCCTTCACATCGGCATCATGGGTGTCGGGGGCACTCGGCTGGCAGGCCGTCATACTCAGGGCTATCGTCGTGGCAGCGCAGAGGCAGAAAAAACGCTTCATGGGCATTCCTCCTCCCAGGCCCCTGGGAATCGGAACTGATTGGGCGCTGGGAATTGATTCGCCGGAAGTATATGCGAGTGTCGTTCCCACTGGACACGGATTTCTGCAAAGCCTCTGAGCAAGCCCGCTTTCGACGTTCTGTGGTTCAGCGCCGCGCCTTCTCTTCGGCAAGATAAGCCAGCCACTCACCCATCCCCGCACCGGTCTTCGCTGACGTTTCAAAGATGCGAATATCCGGCCGGATCTCGCGGATATTTGTGAGCGCCGCCTCGCGATCGAAGCCTACCGCCTCGGCGATGTCCATCTTGGTGACCACCGCGGCATCGGCAGAGTTGAACAACGTGGGATACTTCAGAGGCTTGTCCTCGCCCTCAGTCACGCTCAGCAGCGCCACGCGCACTCTCTCGCCCAGATCGTAGCTTGAGGGGCAGACAAGGTTGCCCACATTCTCAATGAACAGGTAGTCAAGGCCGCCCAGTTCTACGCCTTCCCAGCCCTCCAGGTGCCTGCTTACCATCTCCGCTTCAAGATGGCAGATGCCATGCGTGTTGATCTGCCTCACAGGTGCGCCACTGGCCGCCAGCCGCCGCGCATCGTTGTCGGTCTCGAGATCGCCGACGAGTGCTGCCACCCGTGCACCACTCAACCGCAGTTCGCGCAACGTGCGCTCCAGAAACGCCGTCTTGCCAGTCCCCGGGCTTGAGACCAGGTTCAGAACCAGCACGCCCGCAGCCGTATAGCGAGTCCGCAGTTCGCGCGCCAGCTCATCGTTCTTCTTCAGGATCCCCTGCCGCAGCTGAACGATCCGCGTAGTCATGGCTGTTGGACCTCCGTGGCTTCCTCAATCTCCACTGCCTCAATCTCCATCTCGCGCCCCCCGCGCACATCGCCGGTGAGTTCGCCGCAATGCGGGCAGCGGAAGCTTTGCAGGTTCTCCAAAACACCATCTTTGTCGCAGGCCGCGCAATGCACCGTCACCGGAACCGTCTTCACCACCAGATTCGATCCCTCCAGGGGCGTCTCCCGCGTGGCAATCTCGTAGCAAAACTGCAGGGAATCCTCCACCACGGCACTCAGCGCTCCCACACGCAGACGCACTTCCATCACCCGCGCGCCCGGATACGCCGCCATCGACTCGATCACCGAGTCCACAACACTCGTCACGATGGAAAGCTCATGCATGCCCTGTCCGCCTTCTGAAGCACGATCTTACGCTGGGGACCGGACGCCGTCAGGTGATCCAGCTCACATTCCGGTTGGCTCCATGCCATCCGGGCACCAAGCCCTGATCGCAAACGAAGTTGATTGTAAGATGGTTGGTAATCTGCGCCGCCGCGCAGCCAGAGGACTTTCCCTGTGCCCGAACTCGCCGCGTCCGTAGCCTCCGCAACCGATAAACCGACCACCCTGCCCTCGCGCCTGCAACTCAGCGAGCTCGCTCCCGGCACCGTGCAGTCCGAGATCCGCGCCATGACCGCGGAGTGCGATCGCATCGGTGGTGTCAACCTTGCCCAGGGCGTTTGCGACACGCCGGTTCCAGACCCCGTCGAGGCTGAAGCCATCGCCGCCATCCGCGCCGGCCACAATATTTACACCCGGATGGACGGCATTGCCCGCCTCCGCAGCGCCATCTCCGCCAAGCAGCAGCGCGATTACGGCCTTGCCTACGATCCGGAGACGGAGGTCCTCGTCGCTTCCGGCGCCACCGCCGGCCTGCATGCCGCCGTCATGGCCCTGCTTAATCCCGGCGACGAGGTTCTGCTTTTCGAGCCCTTTTACGGCTACCACACCGCGACACTCAAATCCATGCGCGTCAAGCCGGTGCTGGTGCCCCTTTCAGAGCCCGACTGGACGCTCGATACTGACGCGCTCAAAGCTGCAATCACACCGCGCACCCGCGCCATCATCCTGAATACGCCCGCCAACCCCAGCGGCAAAGTCTTCACGCAAGCCGAGACTGAAGCAGTCGCCGCCGTTTGCCAACAGCATGACCTGTTTCTCTTTACCGACGAGATCTACGAATACTTCGTCTACGACGGCCATCGCCACATCTCCCCGGCCACCCTCCCCGGTATGCGCGAACGCACCATCGTCATCTCCGGCTTTTCGAAGACCTTCTCTGTGACAGGCTGGCGGCTCGGCTACGTGACCGCCGACGCGCGCTGGATGGGAGCGATGTCCTACTTCCATGACCTCACTTATGTATGCGCTCCTTCAGCGTTTCAGCATGGCGCCGCGGCCGGCCTTGAACAGCTACCACCCAGCTTCTACACGCAGCTTGCCACTGACCATCTCTCGAAGCGAGAGCGCCTGTTGAGCGCCCTCCGCGACGCCAGCATGGAGCCCAGCGTTCCACCGGGCGCTTATTACATCCTTGCCCGCGTCGACCGTCTTCCCGGCGCCACGGCGGCGCTCAAGGCCCGCCATCTGCTGGCAACCACCGGCGTTGCGGCTGTCGCTGGAAGCGCGTTCTTCCGCCCGGGCCGTGGCGAAAACCTGCTCCGCTTCTGCTTCGCCAAAAAGGATGCCGACCTCGACGATGCCTGCGCTCGCCTGCGGAGGCTCTAGCGGCCAATTCTCAGCGCGGGCTTCACCTCGAAAGTTGTCAAGGGGCGGCCTTGTGGAAAACGCCGTAACTTGCACAAACTAAACGGAGAATATTTTCTCGAAAACCAGGGATTAATTGGTCGAACCTGTCATTATGGAAATAGCAGTCATTTCTAAGTTGGGCCAAACTCCCACTTCATTGCGGGTATTTCTGTCTTCGATTGCTAACGCTGGAGTTCTGCAAAGCGTAAGTCAACTAACCGTTCTCAACCGGCTTGGGCTCTTGGCCCACCTTCTGCTACATAGCCCCCCACCCCCCCCCTATTTCGCCGTTCCTTCGCCTTTATGAGCGAATTAGTCAACCGAACTCGCCGAACAACTTCCTACCGCATTAACAGATGCCGCGCCGTCTTGTGATTCGAGTCACGAAGACGAGCAGGCAGGGTTCGCTACTCTCAAATCGGCAAGCGAAGTCACAAGAACGCTCGCCGAGGAGACGCTCTTATGGCCTATGTCATTACCGATGCTTGTGTAAAAGATTTTGTTTGTGTGGCAGAGTGCGCTACCAGCGCCATTGCGCCCACTGTCGGCGATCCGGCTGCCGGTACCGTTTCACAGGTCTACATCAACCCCGACGAATGCATCGACTGCGGAAACTGCGTATCCGTCTGCATCCACAACGCCGTCTTTGCGGAGAGCGATCTTCCTGCCGACAAGGCTGAATTCGCCGAAAAGAACCGCGCCTACTTCCAGTAAGTCACTATCTCGGCCCGGGCTTGGCGGCGGACTGATCCGCAGGAACCGCCGCGCTCGGCTGGACGGGAACACTGGCAGCTGGCTGCGTAGCCGGGCTGGAAACCGTGCTGGGGGCGGTGCTCAGGATTAGCGGCATGCTCAGGGTCTGCACAGTTTCAACGTCGTCGCGCAACTTGATGTAAAGCGACCCGTTTACAGGATGTGGCACGGTCATCTGCGCACCCGTAAAGTCGGCCGGCACCTCGGTCGGATTTGTAAAGTCCTGCGCTGCCGACACCGAATCAATCAGGAAGAGGTTCGAGCCTGTCAGCATGCAGGATTTCGCCGTGGCATGCGGGCAGTGAAGCTCTTTGAATCCCGGCAGCCGCACCAGCGTTCCCAGAGGCATCCAGTCTCCGGGCACGCCGTCGGCTGATACCGCCCGAGCCCGCACTGGCCCAAAGGCCGAAGGGCCAAAACGTGCCAGGGGATCCACCACGCCAAGCGCCGTCCGCGCATCCTCCAGCATCAGGCTGCCGTCGGTGAGTGACAGCACCGTCCTGAAGCTTCCATCCGTCGCCGCTACTTCCACGTCCTGATTGCGCGGAAACTTCTGCGGCACTAGCGACTTGAGGAAGAATACAAATTTTCCCGACAGCAAAAAATCGTCGGCGCTACCAAGATGCACCATTGAAGGTGCAGCTGCTCCGTCCTCCTGCTCGCCTTTGCTCAGTAGCGTCACTTGCGGCCGAGGTGGTTCCACATGAACCGGCACTTTCAGCTCCCGCCCGTCGCGCAGCCATACTTTGGCGGAATAATGTGTGTCCGGATCAAGATCTGCCGTTGACCCCTCGGTATTCAGCGCGAGTTGGTCAGATTCTTGCACGCGGGTCAGCGCTCCAGGTGTCCACGTAATGTCGCTCAGCGTCGCCTTGGCCACTTCGTCCAGTCGTGTGCCTTTCAGAGTCGCCGTCTTGTCACCTACGCTCAGCGAAAGGCGCTCGAGCGAAGCGGCTTCCGCATACGCATTGAGTGCCAGGGTGTCCGGCTTCTCCACACCGTATTGGTGGATCTCCAGCGTCATGGGCCCCGGGGTGGCGTTCTTCATCGGCATCGCAATTTCAAGCGAATCTGGCTTCGGCGCCTTCCATGTCAAGCGCAGCGGCTTGGCGCCGGCCAGATCGACACTGGATACGCACAGCGTGCCATCGCCCTGAATATGCAACGTATCGTCGCGCCCGACAATCAGCGCAGATTGATCGTCGGCGACGATCGCCCATTTCTCAGCCGCAGGGGAGACAAGATGAAAGCGCGGCCCTTCCCAGTCGTCGAACCCCCACTTACCCTGCAACACCGCCGTGAGCTCGCCATTGGGCATGGCAGGCATCGGATCTACTGGAACCAGAGCTCCTCTGGTGGACTCCGCGGTCACGGGAATGTCGAAAGTGCCCTTGGACGACTCAATGTGAAGCTTAAGATCATGCGCCAGGTCGGTGCCAAAAACCAATGGCGCGCCCTCCGCGCCAAACACAATTCCAGGCTTCTGAGCGCACTGAATATCCGTGGAGGTAGAGGGATGCAGGGGCGGCGCCTTGGAAGGTCCGATTGGAGGCAGAGCCACGACCACCACTGATTTTGGATCCCGGAAGGATGGGGGAACATTAAGCCGCAGGTTCAGCGTATCCTTGGTCGGCAGCGCCAGCGCTGGAATGTATTGAAAATGTGCAGTGTGTAGCGACGCGAGAATCTTGGCCGTGTCGACAATTGCACCAACATAGGGGCTAAACTGACCCGCGCCACCCATCGTCGAGTAGCTCAACTGGTTCATGAGGTCGCCGGTGGTCCCGTTGGCAAGCTGGGTTACCAGCGATTGAGCATTAGCATCGTCCAGCACCATCCCGTCAGTGTGTGCCGTCAGGCAGGGCGCCTGTTGATCAGTTGGTTTGTCGAAGCATTGCTGGTCCACCTTGATGCCCAGCGATCGTGCTGATAATTCCGCTCGTTCCTTGAGGGCCTTCTGTTCGGTCTGGCTCGTCGTTTTTACGTCCACCAGATACGACTCCAGGCGCATCCGGTCCCAGCTGGCCGCCTGCAGGTCCTGGGCGGCGCGAACAAATGCCCCCGGCCGGTCGTGAACGGCCTTGCGCAGGGTAGCAAAATCCCCACCGGTTTCCGGAGCCAGAAAGATCAGAGCCTGCTGCGCTTCCTGAGGTACCGTTACGAAAATACCCTCGCCGCGGGCGGCACGCGTCCACGTCTCGACGCGCGTGAACCAGTCGATCGGCGGGGGATTGGTGGCTCCGCGCAGGAATGCCACCACCAGCACAAAATGAGCTGATTGGCTCTCCGGCAGGTCGGGATGAATCCACAGCCTGTCACCGGGTAAAAGGTTTGCCGTCTGGCTGATAGGAAGGGTCAACGTGCCGCGCTTCACGTGCACATCTACTTTGGGACCAGCAAGATCAAAAGCCGGGCTATCCGCATAAAGAAGGACGGAAAAACACAGCAACCCAAGAAACAGCAGCGGCTGACAACGACGCATATAATTATTGTAAAGACATTGGCAAGCGAAGCAAACGCGATTAACAGCGTATGCTCCGACGCAAAACCTGTAAAACCCTGAAAATTCCGTCATTATGCAAAGTTTCTGAGACACTTTACGCGTATTCGATTACACTGAGTGGGGTTAGAAGTCGGAGTCAAATAAGTAAAGCCTTTCTTTTTTCTGGTAATGTTCAACAAGCAATCGGAAATTTGTAATTCGGTGAAGTCTTTCACCGTTGCCTTGCTTTACATGCCCCCATCCGGGGGAGATTTACTGCGGGCCCGGGCCTGACCGTGGGTTTGTCCGCAGAGTTATTATGCCGTGCTACGAAGCCTGGCCCCCCCCGGCCCATTCGGCAGCACCGCTATTCGTGAGCAATTGAGTTGCGGTAGACGGAGAAAAGAGTATGAAGTCCATGAGAGCTGCGCATGCCAGCATTGATGTAAGTAATATGAGTATTCCGGACGCGGAAGAAATTATCGAAGAAGCCCTGGGTGAACTTTCATATTCTCAGGATCCTGGTTTGGTGCGCGCACTTCGCTTTCTTGCCCCTCCCGGATACCAGGTGATCGTTGAGCTATGCAGTGAAAACGGGCGCAGTAAGCGCCGCAATGCATCCGCGGATTCCTGGTCACCGGAAGAAGACGAAGTTCGCATCTACTTTGAGCGAGTGGATGGCGAAGACCCCGGCCCGCGCAGTGTGCGCAGTTCGCCTCGTTCCTCTTCTGAGCGTCATGCGGAGCGCCGTTTTGAAGAAGATGAGACATCCGATGCCGTCAACCCGGCTGATCTTGACGCCAGGGTGCGCGAGCTCTGCGGTGCACTTGCCGAAGCAGAACGTGGCGGACACGCCTTTATCGCCCTTAAGTGGTTCAGGGACTCTTTCTTGCCACGTAAATCGTTTCGCTGGAATCAAAATCCGGAGTCGCGTCAGGCTATACTGGCTGAGGCAATCCAGCGTGGTGTCGTACTCACCAGCAAGATTGCCAATCCCAAAACACCTGCCTATCCCACAACGACCATCCGGCTCAACCGAGCAGAAGCCGGAATCCCTGAGGAAGCCCAGCGCTTCCATCCGGTCGCGGTGAATGGCGAAACACTGACTGCAGTGCTTGAAGAGGAACGGGGGGTTCTGTGAGTTGTTATTTCCTCGAGGCCACAGCCTTCGCGAAATTGTTCGTCCGCGAGCCGGGCACCGATGCCCTGATCAAGCTGATGGAAAGCGTCGAGGACAATCGCAAGCTTATTGCAGCCTCCACACCCCTTGAAGTCTATGCCGCGATTCGCCGCCGGGAACGCACCGGGGGCATCAGCAAGGAAGACGCGGCTGCGGCACTCGAGATACTTCGCCTCGAGTCAGCACGCACGGTGCAGGAGCCGCTGAATCCTGCTGTACTTGAATGCGCACGTCAGTTGCTCGACCGCCGCGCCCTTAGGTGGCCCGATGCTCTCCAGTTAAGCGCCGCTCTGGTGGCGCGCGACATGTTTCAGGGCACGGAGATCATCTTCGTCTCAGCGTCGCTGCATCTCCTCGATGCAGCCAAAGCAGAGAATCTCGCTATTGTGAATCCCACCGTCGAAATGGAACCCGCGAAGCAGGCCGAAACGGTCTAGCGCCCACGCGGGTTTCAGAAGTCCTTCCGAAACTTATTTGCTCTTTCGAACTCTTCGCGCAGCCCCGGCGTGCGCAGATTTTCCCTTATGAGCGCCAGCCGCTGTTCCAGCGCGAACAGCGCCCGCTCGACCGCAGCAGTATTGGTGTGAGCAATGTCGCGCCACATCGAGTAGGGGCTAGCGCCCAGCCGCGTCATCTCGCGCAAGGCGCGTCCACCCACATCGCGCAATTCCGGCGCATCGCCAACTTCATCCTCCAGCAACGCGCTTAGCGCCGTCGCCGTGAACTGCGGCAGGTGGCTGACCCATGCCACCATCTCGTCGTGCCGTCCGGCATCGATGTCGATGACACGCGCGCCGATCGCCGCGATCCAGGCGCGCCACATATCAATCAATGCCAATCCAGACGCAGAACGTATTGATCCGAGGTCGTCGGTGAACAGCCAAACCGCGCCGCGAAACAGATCGGCATCGCCCAACTCGGCGCCGCCTCGCTCTTTACCCGCCATCGGATGCCCGGGGAGAAATGCTGCACGCCCTGGCGAGTTGAACAGCCGACCCGCCGCATCGGTGATTTGTCCCTTGGTGCTACCCACATCAGTGACGAGGTGATCCGGTCCGAGAACCGGCGAGAGCTGTTCCATCAAATCCAGCGTGGCGTAAATCGGCACCGACAGCAAAACAACCTGACTCGCCTTCGCCCCTTCAATAGGGTCAGTGGCAACGGAGTCAATCGCACCCATTGCCAGCGCTGCCTTCGCACCTTCCGCACTTCGATTCCACCCAACGATCGAGCCACGGTACCCCGCCGCGCGCAGCGCCAATCCCACCGATGTGCCCAGTAGGCCCGTGCCGAGAATGGCGATGCGTTCGATCACAATGGTTAATCTCACAAGCGGAGCAAGCCTTAGTTAGTAGCGAACGTTGGCGTAGTCAGGGGGATGCGTGAATTGGTTCTAGGCGGTTCGTCATCGGCACTTCGTCGTCAGGCTGCAACGCTGGCTCCGCCAGCCTCGCTCAAATCGTTCTCCCCACCGCTGTCGCAATCAGACGCAGCTCGCCCATCAGCTTGTCGAGTTGATCGGGATACAGCGTCTGAGCCGCGTCCGACGCCGCCTTGTCCGCATTGGGATGAACTTCCACGATGATGCCATCCGCGCCAGCGGCTACGGCGGCTCGCGCCAAGGGAGCCACCATATCACGCCGTCCCGTTCCATGCGATGGATCGCCGACGATGGGCAGATGCGACAGCTTCTTCACCACCGGAATTGCGGAAATGTCCATGGTGTTGCGCGTCGCCGTCTCGTAAGTCCGAATGCCGCGCTCGCAAAGAATCACGTCGTAATTGCCGCCCGCAAGAATGTACTCGCTGGCCAGCAGCAGCTCCTCGATGGTGGCCGCGATGCCTCGCTTCAGCAGCACCGGCTTGCGGACGAGACCCAACTCGCGCAGGAGGTTGAAGTTCTGCATGTTGCGCGCGCCCACCTGGAACAGATCCACATACGGCAGCATGGGCTCGATTTGCGCGATCTCCATTACCTCGCTGACGACCAGCAGTCCGTGCTCGTCAGCGGCCTCGCGCATCAATTTCAAGCCCGGAATGCCCATCCCCTGGAACGCATATGGCGACGAACGTGGCTTGAATGCTCCGCCGCGTAGAAACGTTCCACCCGCGCCCTTCACGCGTTGTGCCGTTTCAAAGATCTGCTCACGGTTCTCGATCGAGCACGGACCGGCCATCACCACCATCTGGCTGCCGCCCACCGTCACGCCATTGCGAAACACGACGATCGTCCCCTCAGGCCGCCATCCGCGCCCCGCCAATTTATAAGGGGAGCTGATGCGATGAACGTGCATCACGCCCGGCATCACTTCAAACTTGTTCAGATCGACACTCGCTGTCGGCCCCACGCCGGCAAGGATGGTCTGCATGGCGCCGGTGGTGCGATGCACGCCGACGCCGGCCTCCACCATCGCGTCAATCACCGCGTCAATCTGGTCTTCGGTTGCCTTCTCCAACATTGCTACGATCATTCGCTCTTCCCTGTCTCGGGCGACGTCGCCTCGATTCCCTTCAAACGCGCCATCTCCTGCGCGTGCCGTTCCGATGCCAGTTCATTGCGCTGCAACGCGCGCATCACATCGATGATCCGCTCATAAATATGCGTCAGCTCGATGTCAGGGAGTGGGCCCTGGTTGGCCTCGCGCACGTTGGTATAGATCACCTTCTCGCGTCCCGGCTCGTACACCGGTAACGATGTGGCAGCCTTCAAATGCCCAATCATCTGCGCCGCGCGCGCCCGCTCATTCAGCAGTTCCACAAGCTGGCGGTCCAGAATATCGATGCGTTGCCGTAGTTCTTCCAGCGTCATCTCATCCTCGTTTTGAATTGCTAAATAGCTTTCAGCCGTCAGCTCTCAGCTTTCGGCTCGACCTCGCCAACTCAGTCTCGGCACCCAATCTGCCGCGAAATAAACTGATAGCTGAAGGCTGAGAGCTGAAAGCTGCTTTTCTTACCGGGCCGGCGCCTCTTCCCGCACGCGCAGTCCCTTGATAAATTGCGCCACTTCAGCAGCCGCCGTTTCTGGAGTCGAGCGCGCAATCAGATCCACGATCGCACTTCCAATCGCCGCCGCATCGGCAAACTCCGCCACCTGCGCCACGTGGTCGGCATTCGAAATGCCGAAGCCCACCGCCACCGGCAGTTTCTCCGCGCCTGGTGCAAACGATGCGCGAATCCGCTCAACCAATAACGCCGGTTCCGATGTCATCGACGTCTGCTTGCCTGTGATCCCGGTACGCGAAATGGCGTAGACAAAACCCCTGGAGTGCGCAGCAATCGCCGCCAGCCGTTCATCGGGACTGGTAGGCGCGGCCAGAAACACAGGCGCCAATCCCACGCGATCCATTTCCGCGAGGTACTCGCCGGCCTCTTCCACAATCATGTCCGTCAACAGCACGCCATCCGCCCCTGCAGCCTTGGCATCATCGGCGAACCGCGCCAGTCCATAACGCAGAATCGGATTGAAGTAGGTGAAGATGATCAGTCCTGCCGCCGGTCTTGCCACGCGAATCTCGCGCGCAATCGCCAGCACATCGCTCAGCTTTGTGCCGCGCGCCATCGCTCGCTCGCTGGCCCGCTGAATCACCGGCCCATCGGCCAGAGGATCGCTGAACGGCACGCCCAGCTCAATTACGTCAGCGCCCGCATCAATCGCCGCCAGCACAATTTCGAGCGTGGCGGAGAGACTGGGGTCGCCGGCGGTCACGTAAATCACCAGGCCCGGCTTGTGTTCAAAACGAATGGGCATGCGCGTCTAATCTCCCTATTGGGCTCCCTGCAGATGCAGTTCCCGGGCCAGTATGCCCATGTCCTTGTCGCCGCGTCCGGAGAGATTCACAATCAGTATTTCATGAGGCTTCATCGCCGGGGCCACCTTCAGCGCCTCTGCCACGGCATGCGCGCTCTCGAGCGCCGGTAATATTCCCTCAGTCCGCGCCAGCTTCACCACCGCGTCCAGCGCGCTCGCATCGTCTTGCGATGTGTACTCCGCGCGTCCCGAGTCGTGCAGCGCGGCGTGTTCCGGCCCGATCGACGCATAGTCCAGTCCCGCGGAAACCGAATGCGTCAGCGCGATCTGCCCGTTCTCGTCCTGCAATACGTAGCTGAATGTTCCCTGCAGAACTCCCGGCACACCACCCGCAAATCGGGCTGCATGCTCGCCGAGCGCCGTTCCGCGCCCGCCGGCCTCCACGCCAATCAGCCGCACCGCGCGATCCGGAATGAACTCGTAAAACGCGCCAATCGCATTTGACCCGCCGCCTACGCACGCTATCACCGTGTTTGGCAGCCGGCCCTCCTTCTCCAGAATCTGCTCTTTCATCTCGAGGCTGATGCAGCGTTGAAAATCGCGCACCATCGTGGGGTAAGGGTGCGCCCCCAGTGCGCTGCCAAGGATGTAGTACGTCGTCCGCACATTCGTGACCCAATCGCGCATCGCCTCGCTGATCGCGTCTTTCAGCGTCTTCGAGCCCGAAGACACGCCGCGCACTTCCGCGCCCAGTAGCTGCATGCGCAGCACGTTCAGCTCCTGACGCGCCATGTCCACTTCGCCCATGTAGATCACGCATTCAAGGCCCAGCAGCGCGCACACCGTGGCCGTGGCCACGCCATGCTGTCCCGCACCCGTCTCGGCGATGATGCGTTTCTTGCCCATGCGCTTGGCCAGCAGTCCCTGCCCCAGCGCGTTGTTGATTTTGTGCGCGCCGGTATGCAGCAGGTCTTCACGCTTCAGATAAATTTTTGCGCCACCCAGTTCTTCGGTCAGGCGCTTCGCAAAATACAACGGCGTCGGCCGCCCCGCGTAATCTTTCAGCAGATCTGCCAACTCCGCCTGAAACGCGGCGTCCGCCTTGGCCACTTCGTACTCGTGTTCCAATTCGAGCAGCGCCGCCATCAGCGTTTCCGGCACATAGCGTCCGCCATAAATGCCGAAGCGGCCGGGCCGGGATTCCGATGGTGCCGAAGGAAGAATGATCGATGCCATTGCGAGGAGACCTCCTGCGCATCCGCCTGTGAAGAAGGGGATAACTTCTCAGTGTACTAGGAGGGCGATCCAGAGTTCTCTTCACATCCCGTATCAGTCGGCGAGCCGTTCCACAGCGTCCTTGATCGCCGCCGTTCGCTCACCGATCGTTCCTGCCTCCACCGAGGTCAGCTCGAACCCCGATCGCAAATACCATTCTTCGTGGATGCGTTCGAAGCGCAGAGCATCCTCCCAGCTGATGCGCCGGGCATCCGTGTGCGTGATGAAACCCAGATTGCGAATAAAGAAGACCTGCTTCTCAAAGAACGACTCATCCTTAATTCGCTTCAACTCCGCCATGAGCAAATCCGGCATGGTGAGCCCCAGGTATTCCGCCAGCGCCGCGGTGCAAACCGGCGATCGATCGTGAAATTGCACCGCATCCGGGAGCCGCACAAAGCGAGTCCGCCTCTGTCGTTGCAAGGCAACAATCTCATCCAGAAACCAGGGCTGCATCCAAGGCTCTTCGGTTCCGCGAGCCTGCCACAGCGCGATCACGTCGGTGGCCGCCTCCTCCACCACGCCGAAGCCGTCCAATTCCAGTTGGCGAAGAAGAGCCGTCTTTCCTGACCCTGGTGTTCCCGTGAGTATGAATCGTCTCATCGCATTAATTGATTGGCGTTCCCAGAGCCTGCCGAGGCAATCGAATGAACTATCCGCGTCGATTGAATTCGGCCTCGCGTGCACGCATAACAAACGCCAGCACCTTCGCCGGATCTTTCTTCCCTGGCGTAGCCTCAACCCCGGAAGCCACATCCACGCCCCACGGCCGCAGCGTCCGAATCGCCTCGGCCACATTCTCGGGCGTCAAGCCACCCGCCGCCACCAGCCGCACTCCGCCATCTGCAAACAGCGTTCGCCGAGCCTCATTCCAGTCGAACGCAATCCCGGTCCCGCCCACAGCTGTCGCTGTGCGCGAATCCACCAGCACCGCATCCACATTGTGATCCGCAGCGTAGACCGCTGCCTGTCCCGCCGCATCTGCTCCAAAATGCACTACACGCAAAATACGCAAGCCAGGGCCGAACTCCCCCCGCAGCCGCGCCGGCGCATCGGCCCCAGCATTCGAATGCAGTTGCACTCCCGTCAACCCGCATACCCGCACCGCCGCGGCAATTTCCTCGGCGGACACATCCACAAACACGCCGATTTTTTCGACGGACTTCGGCAGGCCCGGGACGATTGCGGCCACCTGATCCACGGTCACCCGCCGCGGGCTCGGCGCAAACACAAACCCCACCGCATCGGCCCCGGCATTGACGGCCAGCATCGCGTCTTCAAGTGAAGTATTCGCGCAGATCTTTACCCAAAGGGTCATCGCGGCAGCGCTGCCCCAGTTAACAGTTCGCCCAGCGCTGCCCCCGGGTCCGCTTTCCGCATCAGGCTCTCCCCAATCAGGAACGCATCAAACCCAGCCGCACGCAGTCGTGCCACATCGTCGCTTGTCTGAATCCCGCTCTCCGTCACCCGCACCACACCGCGCGGAATTCGTTCGACCAGCTCAAGCGATGTCTCCATCCGCACTTCGAAGGTCTTGAGATCGCGATTATTCACCCCGATCGCGTCTGCCCCTGTCTCGCTCAGCGCATCCAACACACGGTCCAGCTCGCCCGCCGTGTGCACCTCAACCAGCACATCCAGCTCAGCGCCACGCGCGGCCGCCGCAAACCGCTTCATCTCGTCACCAGTAAGCGCCGCCGCAATCAGCAGGATCGCGTCCGCGCAATGCGCTCGAGCTTCCAAAATTTGATACTCGTCGACCGTAAAATCCTTGCGCAAGCAGGGCAACGCCACCGCCCCCGAGGCCAGCTCCAAATTCCGCAAGTCCCCCTGGAAGTACGGTTCATCCGTCAGGACGGAGAGTACCGCCGCCCCACCGGACTCGTAGCGCCGCGCGATCCACTCCACATCAAAGTCCGCCCGAATCAGCCCCTTCGACGGTGACGCTTTCTTGATTTCAGCAATAACCGCAGGCCCTTCGACGGCCCGTCGCTTCAAGGCATTCGACCATCCGCGCGGCTGGTGCAACGCTGCTTTCCTTTCCAGCTCCGCAATGGACACGCGCTCACGTGCGCTGGCAACCGTCGCCCGCGTAGTCGCCAAAATGGAATCGAGCCGTGTCTCCATGATCTATGAAAAACCTGTGCGCAAAATGACTAACTTGCCGGAGAATAGGAAGAGCGACTGGTCCGGAGGGATTTCAACCCCCACCAGGGTCACGAGTTATCGGGCGTCCCTGTAAGTCTATGATAATACACGAAATATAAGCGCACTTGAGCGTCCGCGTAAGTAACTGAGCGACTGTAAGTTAGAGAAGTTAGGCATCGCTCAAATCTAAAGGGAAGATCGCTTTCGGCGTGGATGACGTTCGTAATGCCGGCATGTCTTTGAGGAATGGCTGAGCTGCAAATCCGGCTCAAGGTACAAGCGGGAAACAATAGGCTCAATGCAATATCTCGCTTCAATGCGTGCGCTCCATCAGTGCTTGGCTGCATGCGCTTGAAACCGGCTGCCGCGCACCTGCGCAAGCCCGTTTTCAGTCAATGTTGGGTTTATTATGCCAGCATATGAGCGCTGGTCCGAATCGCATTTCTAGTTGGCTCGTTGCGTTTGTTGCTAAGCCGATCGGCATCGCCGGCTTTTTCGTCCTGTTGGCCCTACTCTGGACATTTCCTCTGCAACACGTGATTGCCTACCCGTTCGTGTTCCTGTTCTTCGGCGCCATTATGTGCAGCGCATGGTTTGGAGGGTACACCGCTGGATCGATGGCAGTCGTGCTGTCGTCACTCGTGGTCACCTTCTTCTTCGTCCCTCCCTTTTACTCAATGACAATCGCACGGGAATTTCGGAGCTACGTAGCCGCTTTCGCTCTTTGCGCGATCGCCATCGCCATGGTCAGCTCGTCTCGAAGACGGAGCGAAACGGCTGTGAGAGTAGCTCGAGATCAATTAGAGATTCGCGTTCAAGAGCGCACCGCGGAGTTACAGCGTTCCAACCTTGAAATTACTGAGCGTGAACGTCAGTTACGCCTGCTCACGGAGGCAATTCCGCAGCAGATATGGCGAACGGATGCTGACGGCGCCGTTGAGTATTGCAACGGCAACCTGGTCGAATACGTTGGAATGGATACGAACGACTTGCGCGGCCAGGTACTTTTCAATTGCTTTCATCCGGAAGATGCCACGCAGTTTTACCAAAGTTGGAGTGCGGCACGCATTGCCAACAAAACGTTTGAAGTTCAGGCCCGCGTTGTGGGCGCAAATGGAAAGTATCGTTGGTTCTTGATTCGCAGCAACCCGCAATTCGCAGCCAATGGAGAGGTTTTGTGCTGGTACGGTGTGCACATTGATGTCGAGGATCAGCGACAGGCGCAGCAGGAACTTCTTGTGGCCCAGGATGATCTGGCACGCTTGTCGCGCACGCTGAGCATGGCCGAGATGGCGGCTTCGATTGCTCACGAAATCAACCAACCGCTCACCGCGCTGGTCAGCGACGCGCATGCATGCCGCCGATGGCTCGCGCTTCAGCCTGCCAATTTGGAAAGAGCCATAGCCAGCTCCGAACGGATCGTGCGCGAAAGTAGCAGGGCGAGTGAGGTCGTCAGCCGCATTCGATCGCTATTCAGCAAGAGTGCCTACGTGCGCGAATCCACTGACATCAATAACCTGATCGAGGATATTGTGCGACTGCTGCGGGACGAAGCAATGCGAAACGGTATCTCAATCAAACTACGCCTCTCCAAGGATGTGCCGCCTCTTATGCTCGATCCTGTTCAGATTCGACAAGTAATCCTGAACCTGGCGACTAATGGAATGGAAGCTATGGCCACGACTCCCAGAAATCGGGAATTGGAAATATTTTCAGAAGTTCTGAGTGCAAAAGAGGTAGTCGTGAAGGTCCGAGACCACGGAGTCGGGCTCACTGAAGCAAATAAGTCCAAGATGTTTGACCCATTCTTCACCACAAAACAGGGCGGAATAGGGATGGGGCTTGCGATATGTCGAAGCATTATCGAAGCCCACGACGGGCGGCTCTGGGCTGACGCATTAGATTCGGGGTCGGCATTTCAATTTTCCCTTGGCGTGGTTGCGAAATAGCGTCGAAGCACCGCAGGCCGTTTCCAAACAACCTGCGTCCTTTGCGATCGTTGCTGCTGCCGCTCCGGCCTCTTTTTGTCTGATAACTCGCGCTGGCGATTTTTCTGACCATCTTGTCAACCAACACCAGGCTCAATCGATTACCATTGGATGCCGAACATCCTGCATAACTTGACCCGTGACAAACACATCAAGAACTAACTGGTGGAAACTGCTCTTTTGTGTCTTCGGAAAGGGTGTCTCATGAAACCTTTGTTTCGTTTTTTGCCTTCTGTTGCGATCTGTGCGATGCTGACGGCCTCGATAGCGAACGCGGCCCCACATAGTTTGATGCCCGACGCGTCACCCGAAGGCGGATCGTCGGCTGGCTGGGCATTCGACGGAGGGGAAGATTCTCCTGAATTGACCTCGCTCTCACCCGCAGGCGCCACCATTGGACATGCGCAGTTGGTCCTGACCGTGAACGGTTCGGGATTTCTTCCGGGTTCAACCATTGAATGGAACGGCGCCGGCCTGTCGACCGTATACGTCAACAGCAGCCGGTTGCAGGCGCTCATTCCGGCCTCTGACCTGTCCGCCGGAGGTGACTTCTCCATCACCGTGGCCGACCCTGCCCCGGGAACTGGCGTGTCCAATGCGCAGACCTTCACTGTCGGGCCCGCGGCATCGACGCCGTACTTCATGCTGGCCGGTGGAACCTACAATTCACAACAGATTCTCAGACTGAAGGACACGACCCCCGGTGCGGTGATTCACTACACCTTCACGCCCCTGGGAGCAGCGCCCACCACCGCGTCTGCTGCTTATGACGACGGCATCACCATCAATCGCTCAGGGATCGTAGAGGCAATTGCCGTTGCGCCCGGATTCTCGCAGAGCCCCATCAGCTCCAAGGCCTACGTTTACGTGCCCGAAAAGGCAGCGGCGGCCCCGTACTTCAGCCTGACGGGTGGCACATACGACACTCCGCAAACACTCTGGTTAAGTGACTACACACCAGGCGCCGTGATTTACTACACCACCGACGGAACCACGCCCGGCGCATCGTCTACGCCCTATACAGGACCCATTACGGTCGCCGCAACCGAGCTTGTCGAAGCGATGGCTTTTGCGGACGGATACCGACCGAGCCCGGTAAGCGCCAAGTCCTATAAGTTCACTGGCAAACCCGTGGCGGCCTCGCCGTACTTTTCGCTCGCCGGTGGAACGTATAGCAGCACCCAGACGCTGGTGCTGACGGACTCCACGCCCGGAGCGAAAATCTACTACACCACGGATGGATCTTCGCCTTCCGATGACGGAAGAATTTATACCGGGCCAATCACCATCGAGTGTTCACAGTTGGTAATGGCCGTTGCCGTGGCGCCCGGGTACCGCTCAAGTCCCGCCGGCGCGAAGCTCTACATGATCGTCCCGGCGCCATAACTTCGGGGGCGTCCAGGCTCACTGGCATAAGACAGGTGGCTGCGGAGGAAAACTCCGCGGCCATGAACCCGCCTAAGCCGGAAACGCTGATTGGTGGGCCCACCAGGACTCGAACCTGGAACCAAAGCATTATGAGTGCTCTGCTCTAACCGATTGAGCTATGGGCCCTTCGCGTCTGCGAAATGCAAAACCAGCAAAGTTTTGAGGAAATGGACCGCAATCAACGGGAGTTGAACTACTTTAGCGATTGCGAGTCCCATGCGCTAACCATTGAGCGACATGCCCCAGATTGTCAGTAACCATTGTACCGTTTGATCTTACGACTGCCTCACAGGGCATCCTTCTTGTCGTTGATCTGATCGGCGTCACACCAATGTCGTTTCCTTCGCCAGTCTTACACAACCTCTCGGCAGCCACTAGTCTTGCGGCCGCAAAAGAGTCGCAACGCAGCACTGTCGATTATGGGTTTACAGAATTCTTTGTAACTGTCTCCGCCACCCACTAGGCAGTCGCGCCTACTCAGTCCGCAACGCGTCTGTCGGATTAATTGAAGCTGCGCGGCGAGCGGGTAGCCAGCAAGCAGCCAGAGCGACGCACGCCAGGACCACCGGCACAACTACAAAGGTCACTGTATCGTGCGGGGCAATGCCATAGAGGAAGCTTGACGCAAGCTTGGCCAGCATCCATGCGCAGGGCCAGCCAAGCACGAGCGCGACTGCGACGAGAGTCATGCCCTGGCGCACCACCAGGCGTTTGACAATTCCGGGCCGAGCCCCCATCGCCATGCGAATCCCGATTTCGCGCGTGCGCCGGCTTACCGCGAAGCTCATCACGCCATAGAGGCCCACGGTGGCCAGCACCAGCCCGATGCCGCCAAAGATACCGAAGAGCGCTGCGGCCACTCGAGGCAGCACGAAGGCCGTTCGCACGTGCTCCTCCATCGTCTCCTCGTTGTAGATGGCCAGCGCCGGGTCAATGGCATAAATCTGGCGCCGCACCGCTCCAGAGAGTGCCGTCGGATCGCCAGGCGTGTGAACAATAAGCGTGTACCCCATCTGCGAAGGATCGTCAGCAACAGTCTGATCGAGCGAACGGTAAAGGATAGGACGCGTGTCTTCGCCCACGGTACGCGATTTGGCATTGCCGACCACGCCGATGATTTCGTACGTCCAGTGCCCTCCGTCAACATGCTGTCCAATCGGGTTTGCGCCGTGAAAGAGACGATCGACGAAGGCCCTGTTGACGATGGCAGTACGGGGACCGGTCGGCGTTTCGCTGCCGAAGTCGCGCCCCGTGAGGCGCGGTGTACCGAGCGCTTCGAAGTATCCGCGCGTGGCCATGTAAAGATCCGCGTAAGTGAATGGATCGCCTTTCGTGGAGTGGCCGCTCACGGTGAACCCGTCACTGCGGTTGCCACCGGAGAGCAGCGCCACATCGGTGCAGACCACGGCATCCACTCCAGGCAGCCCCGCCGCGCGACGGCGAAGGTCCGCCAGAAACGAGCTGGTCCTGGCGGGCGTGTACCCGTTCAAGCGCGGGTCGATCGAGAGCAAGAGCATTCCCTTGGCTTGAAATCCGATATCGATGTTCGCCGCACTCTGAAGGCTTCGCAAGAACAGGCCGGTGATGCAGAGCAGCACCAGCGACATGGCAACTTGCGCCACCACCAGCAGGCTGCGCAGGCTGACGCGCCGGCCAATGCGGACCAGCGCTACTTCACCTTTGAGAGCGTTGGCGATCATGGGTTGTGATGCGGCCCAGGCCGGAGCCACGCCAAGGAGCGTTCCGCAAAGGGAACTGATGAGAAACGTGTAGAGCAGCGTGCGGCCATCGAGACCGATATGCAGATCAAGCGGAACGGGGGCGGGAATTCGGAACGTCGACAAAGCCTGCGTGGACCAAAGCGAAAGCAGAGCGCCCGCAATTCCACCGCCCAGGCCGAGCAGTATGCTCTCGATCAATACCAGGCGCCGCAAGCGGCCGCGGGTGGCGCCCAGGGCCAGGCGCACGGCCATCTCGCGCTGCCGGCTCAACGCCTGGGCGAATAGTAGATTGGCCACGTTGGCACCGGCGATTGCCAGCAGCAGCATCACCACCAACGAAAGCGCGGCGAGAAAAAGCAGCGCTGTATCCCGCTCTCGCGGTGGGAGCGATCCGGCCTGCTCGAACACAAAGTGGTTGCCTTTGTCGGATTTGGGATAGGCGAGGGCGAAGCGCTGCGCCAAAATGTTCAGCTCCGCTGCGGCTTCAGTACGCGTCACTCCAGGACGCAGGCGCGCCACGACTGACACCCAGTGCCACTCGCGCGAATCGACTGGCGGCAGGCTGGGGACAAGCTGCACGGTGGTACCGAGCGGCACCCAGAATTCAGTATTGAGAATCTGGTCGATGCTGTGGAACGACGCGGGTGCGATGCCTGCGACCGTAAAGGCGTGCCCTGAAAGCGAGATGCGTCGGTCGATGATTCCTGGGTCGCTGTTGAAACGGCGCTTCCATAAGCGTTCGCTCAATACCACGAGCGGGGCGCGATCGTCAGTGTCGGCAAAACCCGAGCCGAGCACCATGGGGATTCCGGTTACGCGGAAGAAGTTGGGGGTAACGCCCTGTCCCCACACGCGCTCGGGCTCGGCTCCGCCGCTGATGGAAGCGGGAATCAACTCGTAGTACGCGGCCATACCCGAAAACGATCTAGCCTGTTGGCGAAGGTCGGAGACCAGTGGAAAGGGAAATTGATTGCAGCAACGCTCGCCCTCCGGCGCAATGTGCAGCGCGAGGAGTGTACTGGGGTCGCCGACCGGGGCGGGCCGCAACACGAACCGGCTGACCATGGAGAAGATGGTGGTGTTGGCCCCGATGCCCAGGCCGATGGAGAGGATGGCGACCGAGGTGACAGCCGGATGCCGAGCCAGAGAGCGCGCGCCGTAGCGGAGATCGCGGATGAAAGACTCGAGCCAGGGCAGCCCGCGCCGCTCGCGGTATGCATTCCGCGCTTGTTCCGCGCCGCCCAGTCGAATCAAGGCTTGACGTCGCGCCTCTTCGCGCGTGAGTCCGTCGCGGACGCCGCGATCAGTGTCGAATGCAACATGCGCCTCGAGTTCTTCGTCGAAGTCGCCTTCGGGATGCACCCGCGCCAAGGTGGCCCAGATTCGCTTGACCAAAGCTCGCAGTTTTCTCATGTTTGCCCCTCAGCCTTCGCTCGCCGGACTCAAAAACCGGGCCAGGATCTCCGTCGCCTGTTCCCACTCCTGTGTTGCTTTGCGAACCTGCTTCTGTCCCGCACGTGTCAGGTCATAGAACTTCGCCCGCCGATTGTTGTCCGAAATTCCCCAGTGCGACCGGATATAGCCTTCTTGCTCGAGCTTTAGAAGCGCTGGATAGAGCGTGCCGTAATTCAACTCCAGGCGGTCACCGCTGGTCTGCTCGATGCGCCGCGCCAGGCCGTACCCGTGCTGCGGGCCCATGGTTTCCAGCGTTCGAAGAACCATAAGCGCCAGCGTTCCCTGCCATACATCGGTCTTGCTGCCCATTGCTCTCTCCTATGGCTAACCAATAAGAGGACTATAATCCCTTGCCCTATGGGAATGCAATAGGAGTGATCACAATGGACCTCGATAACTAACCCAGGCGCGTTCGATAACGATGGTGTGCCCCTTCAATGTATTCGCAACTATTCAGATCAGAAGCAACCTATCACCCATAGCCTGCTCCTAACCCTTTTGTGGTATTGATCGCATTGATTACAAACGCTATGCGCTCTCGCCGTTACGTGCGTAATGTAAAGCAAACACTCAAAAGCAAATAGTCAGTCACTGACTTGTTTATGAGCAAACGAATCTCCTGGCCACTCTCCCAGAATAGGGTTCATGGGCGTTCCCCCGTAAGCCTCATGTTGGAGAGAAAGGAGCCGACAATGAACCTGTCCATCGGAATGCTCGCAGTTGTAACCGTCATTGTTATGGCTGTGTTTTTGGCGGATATGCAGCGCTTCCTACGAGATCGCGTTGCGTACAAAATAGTATGGGCCACTGCCATCGCCATTGCATTAGGCTGTGGCTTCATGATTGGCTGATCGGAAACTCCGGGGAGACATCTCGCTCGCACCCGGCCACCCGACGCAGATTAAATATCGTTACTCAGTTCTGATTACCGATTGCAGGGCGGTCTCAAAAACTGCCCGACCCCTTCCTGAAAGCTCTCTGAACACACGTCTTTGTCCTCCCCTGCCCGCCACTAGCTGTATTCCTCAAAACCAGTGCTTGCGTGCGCGAATGTATACGATTACATTGCTGGGGAGGTTCCGCCTATGCCCCGCGTACCACTGAATACTCGCTCGTCTCTTTGCATCTTCGCCGCTGCTGCTCTCCTCGCCATCGCCGCACGCACGTCTGCTTTCGCTGAAGAAGCTCCCCGCATCGTCCAGAAAGACGGCCGTTTCGCGCTCTTGGTCGATGGCAAGCCATACATCGCTCTCGGCGGCCAGATTCATAATTCCAGCGGCTGGCCCAGCGAGCTTCCACAGGTCTGGGAGTCCATGGCCGCGCTTCACGCCAACACGGTCGAAGCCCCGGTTTACTGGGAACAAATGGAGCCGCAACCCGGCAAGTTCGACTTCGCCAACGTTGACGCCATCGTGGATGGCGCGCGAGCCCACAACCTCCGCGTCGTAATTCTCTGGTTCGGCACTTGGAAAAACGGCAACATGCATTACGTGCCCGCCTGGGTGAAGAACGACACCAGGCGCTTTCCGCGCGTCATCCGGCCCGATGGCGAGCCCATCGATGTCCTCTCTCCGCTCTCGCGCAACACACTCGAGGCCGACAAAGCAGCCTTCGTCGCGCTCACGCACCATCTCAAGGAAATCGATGGCGACAAGCACACCGTCATCGTCATCCAGGTTGAAAATGAGTCCGGCAACATCGGCAGCGTGCGCGATTTCTCGCCGGAAGCCAACAAGGAAATCGCGGGCCAGGTCCCGGCAGATCTGCTCGCCGCCGCCGGCAAGCAGCCCGGCACCTGGGCGCAGCTCTTCGGCGGCGATGCCGACGAAATCTTCCAGGCGTATCACCAGGCGCGCTACATCAACGAAATCGCCGCAGCCGGCAAGCATGAGCTCGACATCGTCTACTACATCAACGTGTGGCTCGACTATCCGCCCGCGCAAACTCCGCAGCGCCGCCTCGACCAGCCCGGCATCGGCTATCCCAGTGGCGGCCCCGTCCGCAAACTCGTCGGCCTTTGGCGCAAACTCGCTCCAGCCCTCGACATGATCGGACCCGACCTCTACTCCGACGATCCGACCTTCGCCATGGACGTCATCAAATCCTACCGCCGCTCCGACAACCCCCTCTGGATTCCCGAAGTCGCGCGCGCTGACAGCTTCAGCCGCTACTTCTTTTATTCGCTTGGCGAAGGCGCACTCGCATTTGCTCCCTTCGGCATCGATCAGGCAGGTTGGAACATCCTCGGCGACGAAGGCTGGTCCGCGCACTCCCGTAACTTCGCGCTCATCAGTCCCATCGCATCCGAGCTTGCCAAACTCCAGTTCGCAGGCCAGGTCAAAACCGCCGTTGAAGAGCCCGGAAAGTCATCGCAGGAAGTTGACTTCGGCGATTGGCAGGCCACCGTCGCATTCGGATTTCCCCAAAACGACGGCCGTCCCGCTCCCGGCACCAAGGACGCGCATGGGGCCGCCGTTATCGCGCGCCTCGGCCCGATGAGTTCCTCGTCACCGGCGTCGATGCCAGCGTCATCTTCCATCTCCCCGGCAAGCTCGCGTGGATGCACAGTCAGTTCCTCACCGCCGAGCAAGGCGTATACGAGAACGGCGCGTGGAAGCCCCTCAAGTTATGGAATGGCGATGAAACTGATCGCGGCCTCTGGTTCTATCAAAAGCCCATCTATGTGCGCGCAACCATGCAGAAGTTCTAGCCGATCGTCCGTGTCCCGGTGCGCCATCAACGTCGCCGGGACACAGCATTCATCTAATTTTGCTCCGCGAGCCGAATAGGATTTTTCAGCAACACGCGCCCCGGAAGATCGAGTTGCGCAAGCTTCTTCTCCAGCAGTTGAGCTCCCTGCATCGTTATGCTTCCTGACCATTCGCAGCGTCCCGGCTGAATCGACACCAGCCGCCCGTCCATAAAATTCAGCAGAAGCGCATCAATTTCCGTGCTCAATGTGACTTCGAAATCCACTTTCTGAATCACCTTCGACCCCAGCAATACATTCACATACGGATGCAGCGTCGATTCAATCGAGTGCTCCAGCAGGTTGCAGGAGAACGGTTCCTTCGGAACTTTGCGGCTCTTCTCCGCCGTCTCTTTCACCTCCTTGATCTTCTGCCACGCTGACACCCACCCGCCCAGCACCTTCGTGTCCAGCGCATCGGTCATTACGCCCGCAATCTCTGTCCGCAGCTCGCCCCACTCAAGCGGCTCTGATAGCGACTTCGCCTCTTCCTTGATCGCCTTGAAGTCTTCCGCATCCAGGCCCGCCGCCAGCTTCGCGGAGTTCTCCCGCGTCAGGGCAAATAAATCCGCAACTGACAGCTCCTCAAGATTTACGGTTGCGTTCACGTTCTGCCTCCTTGCTTGCAATCGCCGCTTCGCTCAGAAATAGGATCGTGTGCTCGGCTCCGCCCATTCCCGCGTGCAACGTGATGGCCCCAGGTACGCGTGATCGTGGCCTCATCTTCAATTCATGAACAGCCCAGCCCTCGTGCGCCACGTAGCGAATCTTCTCGTGCGAATTCCTCGGTTGCTTTTGTTCTGGTCCGTCCCTCTGTTCCTGCCGCCCCGGCGATCTCGCCATGTGAACCACCGCCCAGATAATCAGAAGCACCACCACAGCACCAATCGCGGCCAGCACTATCATCCAACCCCAATTCGGCGGCGGTGGCGGCACCGGCGCAATCGTCAACGGCAAAATCCCCTGCAGCGGAGGCTGATACGCTTCTTCCGTCTCGGCGGTTACCACCACTTCATGCAGCCCCGCAGTAGCATAGAGATGAACCGCAACACCCTTGGCGTCCACTCTCTCCGGCGCCGAACCATCCCCCCAATCGAATTCATAACTCAAGTTCTTCTGCGGTTGATCGAGGGCCGCTGCAACTTCAACGCTCGTCCCGGCAATCAGTGCCCCTTTACTCGAAAGTTTTACCGTCAGTTTCGGAGCAGGCGGTGGAACCACCGGCGGCGGTGCCGTTACGTTGATTTCGACAGCAGGGCTCGTCACCGACTGCTGCCCATCGCTGGTCAACACCGTTACCGTCGGATGGTAGATTTTCTCGGCGTTGTAGAGATGGGGAACCTGGTTCGTCGTCACAGAACTGGGCGCCGACCCATCATCAAAATTGAATTGATATTGAGCATCGGGAGCGGGTGGAATGAGCGTTGCCGTCAACGTCACCGTGTCTCCCACATTCATGTTCGACTTGTCTGCCGCGAGTGTCACCGTCGGCTGCGCCGGCAACACCACCGCGATTGATACGGCGTTGCTCTGGATCACCACAGGCTTCATCATCGCCATCATCGTCACGTTGGCCAGCGGAGTCGCCGTCACGCGCACCGTGTAGGTTTGCGGAGACTCATAAGCATGATCCGCGCTCGGGTCCGTGACATCATTCGATTTCCCATCGCCCCAGTCGAAGTGGTAAGAATCGCGATACACCGGCCGATCCCACGTAAGTTCGAAATGGATACTCTGATTCGGTTGTGCCGTCAGCATGTTCGGCGTCAGAGTCAACACGGCCTGGGTGTGCGTCGGCGGCAGATACTTCGTGGCCTTCTGTCCAATATTCACGCCGTTCTGCTGGAGGGCCGTCGCCTTCTTCCCGAAAACCGGGGTCGCAGGGGCCTGGGCGGCGACGGGCGCAGTCACCATCACCGCACCCATTACCAATATCGAAATAAACAAACCACTCCACGAACGGGGAATTCGCATCGAGGCTCCCTGAGGCTTGCTGCTGCCAATCATCCGAGCCCGCGCGGCTCCGGGGAAAAGAGTGCCAGAAGCTTAGCACCACTCAGAAGCGCAGGCAACACGAGCGCCGAATTCAGCCCCTCGGCTTCTATATCCGGCTTCTCCTCCCCCCGAAAAAATCCGCGATCGCTGAAGCAAAAGACTTCGCGAAAAGGTTACTTTATCGATGCACCGTCCGCGCTCGCGCAATCTTGTCAGTCAGTTCGTACATGTCATCCATCGCTTCATCGCTGACCGCGGCCATCCGCAGCCGCCGTTCTTCGCGCAGCTTCTTCTCCGTCGATTCTGACGGACTCTTTCCCACTCCAATGTCTTTCTCGTGCTTCACAATCTCACCAGCGAATCCCCGAATCGCTGCCGATTGCTCAGTCCCGCTCGCAATCGATCGTATCGTCCCATCAGCTTCATCGGTTTGCGCATAAAACAACAGCATCAGCAAGCTCTTCATCGCTGTCTCGTCGCGTTCCGTATGGATTCTCTCCATCACCTCCGGAAGCCACACCTCGGTGGCCAGAGGCATCAGCGCTACCTGCAAACAAGAGGGCTGGTCCAGCTTGTATGCCCCATGTTCCGGCAGGTAAACCACAAACTTCGGATCGTCGAGCATGTGCAGCGCAGCCGGCGCCACGTTGGCGCCCTGCAACGCCAGGCCATGGACTTCATACAAATATTGGCGCGATTGAAAATCCGCGAGATCCACGCGCGTCAGGGCCGTAACCGCCAGGGCAAGGTCTGCGGGCGCCTTGGAAAGCGTAAGCAGCAGCCCGCTTGCGTCGGCAAAGAAGAAAGGCGGATTGCTCGCGTCCCGTAGTTCGTTGCGCAGCAGCGGCAGCTCGGCATCCTTGTGATCCTTCACCTCGCTCCAGAACGCATCCATCTCCTTCGACTTGCTCGCGCGCACCTCATCCGTAACCTTGCTCGGCGAAAAACTATAGAGCGTCTGCACGCGCTCATGCATTTTTGCCGCCGCAGTCAGCTCCTGCGCCCGCGCCGAAGCGCAATTCGTCGCGGCCAGAAGAAAGCACCCCATGGCCAGCCCTGATGCGCCTATCCTTTGGCTCGTCCGTATCCCGTCCCTACGGCTTTTCGACACACAAGGGCGCTCTCGCTTCGCCATCAATACCTGACCCCCCTTTGGAAACAGGATTCAGAGTACAGCGTCTGAACCGAATTGCTTAGCCAATATCGTCCACACGGCCTGCCTTTCAATCGCGGGCCAGCTTCCCCCTTTTTGATAAAGCCGTACGTGTCTGCGGAGATTACGTGGCCTATTCTCCGCATAATGTGCGGATAATATTGAGACCGCGCGGAGAATAACTGCTATAATCTCCGCATAGTGTGCGGAGAATGACGACCTACATTCATCAACTCGGATCTTGGCCATTCTTCAAGTGGGACAGCCAGAGCATTGCAGGCCCATTGGCCGCGGTTCGTCATGATCAGGGCCGACTGATCGGGCGCATGCAGCATCTGGGTTTCCCCTTGCAACAGGAAGCGTTGCTTGCCACCTTGACTCAGGACGTCCTGAAAACCAGCGAAATCGAGGGAGAGAAGCTGAATGAGGAGATGGTTCGCTCCTCCATCGCTCGGCGTCTTGGCATGGAAACCGCCGCCCTCCCGGTGATCGACCGCGACGTTGAGGGAGTCGTCGAGATGATGCTTGACGCCACGGGCCGTTGGGATCAGCCCCTCACCTCGGAGCGTCTGTTCGATTGGCATGCTGCCCTCTTTCCCACGGCCCGCAGCGGCATGAGGCGGATCACCGTGGGAAACTGGCGCACCGACGCGTCCGGACCCATGCAAGTCGTCTCAGGCCCAATTGGCCGGCAACGCGTTCATTTTGAGGCTCCTGAAGCTGCGCGATTACAACACGAGATGGAACAGTTCATGGCGTGGTTCAATGCCCCCAGTGAGCAGGACTGGGTGCTCAAAGCCTCCATTGCCCATCTTTGGTTTGTCACGATTCATCCCTTCGACGACGGAAACGGGCGCATTGCCAGGGCGATTGCCGACATGTGTCTTGCACGCTCTGAGAAAGCCTCCCAGCGCTTCTACAGCATGTCTGCGCAGATTCGGCGTGATCGCGAAAGATACTACGCGCAACTTGAGAAGACCCAGCAGGAATCCTTGGATATCACTGAATGGATGTTGTGGTTCTTCCACTCATTGAGCCACGCCATTGAAGGAGCGCAATCGACGCTGGCAAAGGTGCTCGCCAAAGCGCGGTTCTGGGAGTCGCTCACGAATGTGACCCTGAATGAGCGCCAGCGCTTGGTCCTCAACCGCCTCATCGACGGCTTTGAAGGGAAATTGACCACGACGAAATGGGCAAAACTCACCCATACCTCCCAGGACACGGCGGCCCGCGATATTCAAGGGTTGCTCGCGATTGGGGTACTGAAACGAAACCCTGAGGGAGGGCGCAGCACAAGCTACTCTCTTGCGGAGCCGCCTTTCAGTTGACGCAGTATCGAGTCCTTGCCGGACCGTCAACCCTCTCAACCCGATCGTCTCGTCCGGCCCGCGCTACCGCCCTGCGCACCTCGGGAAGGCGCTTTCCATCCCATAATTCCGGCGCTATAATCCTCCCTTCGAGGTGACTGGAAATGGGTGATGGACGCCGTCCGGGACCTGCCAATCACGATCCCTTCTCGAGGTTCATTCCGCAACGCACGCCCGGGCCACTCGGGCGAAACGACGCGGCCGATCCCGGCGCCCTCACCCTGCGCGGTGATACTCCGGGAAGCCTCGGCGTCAATGATGACGCTTCATTTGAGGTGTCGCGCCTGATCGACCCCATCGACTTTGATTACCTGGTTCGGCACTCGAAATCGAAATCCAACCTGGTCGAGTCCACAGAACTTGCCCCTCTGCATCTTGAAGACGCTAAAAAACTATGGAAAGGCAAGAAGATCTGGCGTGTGGGTGGCGCCATTGTCTTTCGGGTCTCCAGCCTCTCCGAAGACCTTGATGGTTCCCCGCGCGCTTATCATCCCCCCACTGACGCTTCCTGGAGCGGACACGGTCCTGGGCTTGGCAAGGACTCACTGGCCAACGCAGTGGCCAATCCAGGGGTCACGCAATACGCCCACTCCAACCCCAAAAATGAACAGCTTTGGGCGCTGACCGCGGGCTGCCAGGTGTTCCGGGATCTGCATGTTGCCAAAGGACTGGAAGCGAAGCTCGCCTCGGCCCAGCCGGCAGGCGCGCCTTCCCATACCAATCCGCCGCCCGCCATTCAGGCTGCCAAAGACGATCTCGCAAAAATTTACAAGAAGAACAGCGTCACCAAGCTGAGCGAGCTTGAAACAAAAAGCAAGTCGGCCGTTTGCGTTCTCTATGTTGACGGACGCCCCAAGGCGGACTCGCGCGCGGATTGGAAGCATGTTGTCAGTTGGGCAGGGATAAAGACCGATAGTGCCGGAAAACCGATGGTGCGCGCGTCCGGGCCAAACACTGGCTTCTATATTCCAAACATCGTCCCTGGATGGGCCGATGCTGAAAAACACCCATGGGTCGTGCTGAATCCGCCGCAAGATCAGTTCGGTGTCCATCTCACCAACAGCGCCGTCGTTATCAAGAACGATGACACGCCCTCCATCGCATACGGCATGGTCGGCGACGTGGGCCCCGTCGGTCATCTGGGAGAGGTTTCCCGCAAATTGATGGACGACCTGGGCTTCCCAGGGGCCACGCCTTCCGGCGACTACATCGTCGTCATGTTTCCGGAAAATATTAGCGGCGCTGACATCGCGAAGGAGAAGCAGATCTCGGCAATCCAGAGCGATGCCAAGACGGCATTTGAGGCCTGGACTTGGAAGGGTCGCAGCGGAGTTCAACTCATCAACGAGCTGTTTCCTACGCCGGACCGGTATGATCGTGCCCAAAAAGACTTCGCTAACGCCAGGCAATACCTCAACGGCTACATCGATCAAATGGTTTTGAAGTTGAAATAGCCACCTGCATGCCGCTAATGGGCCTTCGTCGAGTCTTTTTCGGGCTCTTCCCGGCCGGTCCCAAAAATCTTGTCAAGCCCTCATCCTGTGGAAAACGCTATAAGCCATTCATTCTAAAAAGAAAAAATATTTTCAAAAATTAGGGATTAATTCAGCGAAGTAGGTAACCTAAAGATAAGCCTGAAAAACCAGACTTCGACCGCGCCCGTTTTAATGCGCGACCCTCCTCTTGCATGGGAGGCAGCCCTCCCGCGTTCGGGAGGAAAACGGGCTCGGATCCGTGTGCCTTTCTGACTCAGGCACGAAACGGGGTGCCCCATCCTTGCGCCGCGCTTTTTGGGTGCAAGGGTGGGAAACCTCAGAAGCCAGTAATCAGCATGGTCCGAAAAACGGACCGGATCTCAAAAGGAGTACATCATGAACGCATTCGCAAATATCTGGAATCATCCACGCACCTCTGCCACCGGTCTTCTCATTGGCATCGCCAGCGTCGGCAGTGTCCTCTCCCAGCAGGGAGTCACCCTCGGCAAGGCCGGCACCGGCAACTACGTATCACTGGCTACTGGCATCGCCACAATCCTCCTCGGCTTGCTTGCCCAGGACCCGGCTGCCCAGCCCGCGGACGCCAAACCCGCCATTCAGCCGTCCCAAAGCCTATCCGCGTGATATAGATCACGGTCAGCGAAAAATCCCCCATTTTCGGGGTGTAATCGACTGAATCCAATCAACATGGTCGTTTTTTTATTTGGTGCGAACATGCCTACGGGAAAATAAAGGCCCCGGGCCGCCCTTTCGGGCGGCCTTCGGGTTTCAGACTCTTAAGGGGCTGGTTCCGCGAGCACCTAGGTGCTGGTGCCGTGCGCCTCGGCCAGGATCAGTTTCAGCGTCATCTGCCGCCGTCCGCGCAGAATCGTGACGCTGATCGTATCCCCGGCCTGGTGACTGTCCATAATCACGGAAATGTCCTGCGGGTCGGTCACCTGCTGCCCATCGATCGCGACAATCAGGTCGCCGCCAATCATGATCGGCGTATTGCCAAGGTAGGCTTGCTGGTTTCCGCCACGCAGCCCGGCTCGTTCCGCCGCTCCTCCGGGAATCACCTTCTGGATCAGCACGCCCGAATCCGCTGCCAGCCCCATCTGTTCGGCCAGATCCGGTCCGATCGGGTAGGAAACAATGCCCAGAGACGGCCGCTTGATATGTCCGTAGCGGGTAAGGTCGGCAAGAACCGCCTTGGCGGTGTTGATGGGAATGGCAAACCCGATTCCCGAGCTCTGCTCGGCGCCGTTGGAGGCAATCATGGTGTTGATTCCAATTACCTCCCCCCGCGAATTCAGCAGCGGTCCGCCGGAGTTGCCGGGATTGATGGCGGCGTCCGTCTGGATGGCGTCCTCAATGGGCGCGCCCTCTGCACCACGAATCGAGCGGATGGAACTGATGATCCCGCGCGTCATGGTGCCGGCCAAACCGAACGGGTTGCCGATTGCGTAGACCTTCTGCCCCACTGACAGATCAGTCGAATCGGCCAGCGTCACCGCCTGCAGGTTCGGCGCCTCGATCTGCAAAAGCGCCAGGTCGTGGATGCGGTCGCTGCCGATCACTTTGGCGGTGTACTTGTGCTTGTTCGAAAGCTGGACCTCAACCCCGCGGTTGGCGTTCTCCACAACGTGGTAATTGGTCAGCACGTGACCGGCCTTGTCGAGAATGAACCCGGAGCCCTGGCCCTGTTGAGGAACAGAGCCAAGAAAGAAGTTGAACACCAGGGCGTTCGAAGTAATGTTCACGACCGACGGCAGCACCCGCTTGTAGACGGCGATATTGTTCTGTTCCTCGGCGTCGTAGGCCGGCGCGGCGTGGGCTTCGGTCAGTTCAAGGGCGGACGGACTGGAGTGGCCGCTGATCAGCGACAAATGCTTCAGATCCCCGGGCAGATGCGCCGTTACGTACCAGAATCCGCCCACGAGCAAAACCACTATCAGAAGCCTTCGCATCTTCATAACTCTTCTCTAGCAGACCTTTCTGAAAATGTTACGGCCCGCTGCGGGATTGGCCCGCGGCGTCCGCAAGCACGTTTTCTTCTATTCTAATGAACCGGAGATCGCTGGATTGTTGCTCAAGGCTTTGTGGCTTTCACCCCTGCGGCTTTCGGCGCGGAGCTGCTCCCAAACCGAGGCCACCTGACCGCGAAGGCTGGCGAGCCCGCCAGTGTTCTCAATGACAAAGTCAGCGCGCTCGGACTTTTCCCGGTCCGGCATCTGCCTGGCCAGGCGCATGCGGGCGTCGGCGACGGCTGCCTCCCGGCTGGCGGTGTCGGGCGCGGTGCGGGAAACGTAGCGCTCAATTTTGAGGTCGTCGGGGGCCGTCAGCAGCACGATGCGGTCGAAGCGGTGACGCCAGTCGGCCAGCACGCTCTCCTGTTCGCCGCGGGCAATGCGCGTCTCGCTCCACCTCGAATACGAGCGCCGATTCGACCACGGCCACGGCTGCCGGATCACGGGCAAAGACATCGGCCATCCAGAGTTTCTGTTCCTCGATTACGGCGGGGTGGACGATGGCGTTCAGCTCGTTGAGGCGTCCGCCGGCGAACGCCATCTCGGCAAGGCGGGGACGATTGAGACTGCCGTCGGGGTTGACTACTTCAGGGCCGAAGCTGCTGACGATCTGGTCGTACACCGCGTGTCCCGGCTCCATGAGAGTACGGCCCAGCGCGTCGGCTTCAATGACGTGGGCTCCGAGTTCGCGCAGCATCGAAGCCACCGTACTTTTGCCACTGCCGAGACCGCCGGTAAGACCCACGCGTAGCATGATCGGTTCCCTTCAGCTTACCAAGCGTCACCGGTTGTCCAACGTGAACAGGTGCGAGGGGATCAAGCTGCCGGGAGAAAGGACGCAAAAAGGTGACGGTTATTTGGAATCGCCGTATTCTAGATTTATTGATCGTGTCTAGTCGGATATTGGGGTCTATGGATCTGATACCTCGTCATCAATGCCTGGTCTACTCTGGTTCTCCGAACCTGCATCTTCGGCCTGTCTCGCTGGTGATTCGCGAGAGGTTGAAGCAACGCCACCGCTGTATCTATCTGAACAGCGAGCCCATGGTAGCGGGGATGTGCTCCTATCTTGCGGCCGCGGGCGTTGACGTGGAAAAAGAGGTGCGCGAAACCAGCCTGATTCTGTCTTCAGAGCGGCCCCACCTGGTGAACGACAGGTTTGAGATAGACGGCATGCTGAAAGGCCTGCAAAGCGAATTGGAACGTGCACTGCTCGATGGGTATGCCGGGTTGTGGGCCACGGGCGACATGACATGGGAGATGGGCCCCGATCAGGACGCGTTGAAGCTGGCAGAGTACGAAGGGTATCTTGATGAATTTCTGCGCACGCACCCGCAGATGGGTGGAATCTGCCAGTATCACGCCGATACGCTTCCGAAAGAGATCCTCAACTCGGCTGTGCGGCTGCACCCGGCGATTTTTATCAATGAGACGCTCTCAGTTTTGAATTCGCAATTCAGCCCATCGTAAGGCGCGGCGAACCTATCCAAGCTCTCACAGCCGGATTCCAACCAGCAGGCAGATCATCGCCACGCTGATAACCAGGACGCGCCAGCGATGAAGCGTGTCCCATCTTGCGTGTTCCCGGCGAAGCGAGTCTGTGAACGCGGTGGAATCCATCTTCACTATCCGGTTGTTAATTGGCACCAGCAGTATCAGAGTCAGGACGATGACGGCGACCCAGATGCCAATGGCCACGGCAAGGAATGCCATGCCGGGTTGCCGGCGCATGATGATTGTTTCTGCGATGAGGAGAAGGAGATTGAGCGAGTACCAGAATGGCATCACCGTGCCTAGCTTCCGCGCGAAGAGGCGCGTTGCATGTACCCGCGCGGAGTCATCGAGCTGTTCGAGAATTGGATTGATGAAGGCAGACACGGCGAATTCCGTACCGATCATGAGTCCCACGCACATTGTGGTCACGATGCCAAGAACAAGTTCCATAGATACCCCTCCTGAACATCAGACGCGAATCGCGTATATACTGACTCCAAAGTATGTACTGACAAATAAGTCAGTGCTATTCACGGACGGTTGATCGAAGGTTCCAGATGCCCGTTTCTAAAAAGGAATTGTCTCCGTGCCCGATCGACGCGATGCTTTCGGTTATCGATGGCCGCTGGAAGGGCACGATATTGTGGCGTCTCTCCGCAGGGCCAATGCGTACCAGTGAATTGCGCCGCAGCATCCCGGAAATCACGGAGCGGATGCTGATTCGCCATCTCCACGAGTTGACTCAGGATGGAATACTCATACGGCGGCAGGAACGGGCAGTTCCCCCATGCGTACGCTACTCCATCTCGAATTACGGGCTGACACTCGTGCCCGTTCTGGAGGTGATCTGCGGATGGGGAAGGCTCCATTTGCAGCGCACCGCGAAGAAGAGTGGGCCAGTGCGGCGATGATGGGCTGATGGCGACTCGGCCGCAGAGGAGGCGCGATTGTCGATTCTCCGAGGGAAGGTTGTGTCCGGGATGGGAAACTTCTCCTACTGGATCGAGAAGCTGCAGGAGCACTACCTTCGCAAGACAGGAATGAGACTGTTTCCGGGCACACTGAATGTCCAGCTGGAAGAGCCCTATACTTTGCCCGACGCGGTGATTCGCCTCGAAGCGGAGGAATACGGCGGCAGCGTTTCCGTCAGCATGGTTCCCTGTTTCATACGGGGAAAACGCGCATTCATTCTTCGCACCGATGCCAATGAACAGGGTCGTGGACATCATCCGAGAACGATTGTCGAGATCGCAACCGATATTCGCCTACGCGACCATTTTCAACTCAACGATGGCTCTTTGGTTGAAATTGAAACGCCCGACTAGAGACGGCTGCCGGCCCAGACTTTCTTTTGTTCGACTAGAGATTCCGGCGCATTTTTGCGGCGCGAACCGTGTTGGACATGAGCATGGCGATGGTCAGCAAGCCGACGCCGCCGGGAACAGGCGTGTAGGCGCCGGAGACTTCGAAGGCGGCGGGATGCACGTCGCCGACGATGACGGAGCCACGCTTTGCGAAGGCGGCTTCACGCTTCTGGTTGCCGGCGAAGAAGCGATCGAAGTCTTCGCGGGTGTCGATGCGGTTGATGCCGACGTCGATGATGACGGCGCCGGGCTTGACCATCTCCGGAGTGATGAAGCCGGGACGCCCGATGGCGGCGACGAGGATGTCGGCCTGGCGGGTGACGGCTCCGAGGTCGCGGGTCTTGGAGTGGCAGATGGTGACGGTGGCGTTCTCGTGGAGCAGAAGCATGGCGGCGGGCTTGCCGACGATGTCGCTGCGGCCGACGACGACGGCGTTCTGTCCGCCGATGGGGATGCCGCTGCGCTTGAGGATTTCGATGACGCCTGCGGGAGTGCAGGGCGCGAGCGCGGGCCGGCCGGACTGCAGACGGCCGGCATTGATGGGGTGGAAGCCGTCGACGTCCTTGGCTGGGGAGACTGCGTCGAGCAGGAATTTGGCATCGACATGCTTCGGAAGCGGGAGCTGGATGAGGATGCCGTCGATGTCGTCGCGGCTATTGAGGGAAGTGATGAGCGAGAACAGGTCTTCGGTTGTAACCGATTCGTCCGGCGTGATGAGCTGGCTGAACAGGCCGAGCTCGGCGCAGGTCTGGACTTTGTTGCGCACGTAGATTTCAGAGGCGGGCACGTGGCCCACAAGCACTGCGGCGAGGCCGGGGCGAACTCCCCTGCGCACTGAGGCGTTTTACTTCTTCGGCAACTTCCTGCTTAATCTGCGCGGCAATGGCCGCACCATCGAGAATCTTTGGCATCCGTGTCTCCAGATTTATCGTATCGCCTCAATGCGGTGGCGATGGGCTACTGGAGGGAAGCGGATTTCAGCTTGGAAGCGCCAAGATGAAGCTGAAATAAGAGACAGACATCCTGTTGGACCCGTGTCAGGCTGAGGCGGTTGGTGCCTCAACCTGACACGGATTTCCGACGGCAAGATGGAAGTTTCATCCTGCCTAGAGTTTTGGAACCGCCGAAACCCTGACCATTGTGAGGTTGCAATCACCATCGTGGCCGTCGCCGGCGCAATCTGCCGGATCTTCACCGGCAACCCAGAACGTGGGATTGGCGCCGCCCTTTGAGAACACGACAAAGTCGTGATCTCCCTGGTTGCCGGTGGCCTCAACGCATTTTTGGTCATTAAGGCCGAAGATCGAATACGCGTAACAGCCGTGCGTTAACGCGTTTGGATCTGCGCATGGGTGTACGCCATCGGGGTATGTAGTACCCGTGCCGTCGGGGCAAGCCGGCTCGCTTACGTCGCTGTAGTAGTAGCCGAAATAGGCTGTTGGCTTAAAGATGACTGTGGTGCCCGTCGCGGTTGGTATCTGGTCGTAGTTAATCCCGGTCCCGCTGAACAGCTTGTGCTTTTTTCCCGAAAGGGTGCCGCTTGAATTGGTCTCAAACCATCCAAAGTCGTTCACCTCGGTCGGGCTCGCAGTCGCATTGAGATACAGAGTTGCCAACAATGTCGAACCGTTGCTGTGGAAGTACACCACATTGTCGCGCGCCCCAGGAGACCCGCCGTTGGGGTCGTCGGCCGCTGAATCGTAAGGGAATGCCCAAAATGGAATAGCACCCGGAGCGAAGGCCTGGCTACCCATTCCCACGCAATCGCCGGTCGAAGTGATGCAGAACCCCGGGTTCTTGTCCGCTCCTGCGCTATTGGCCCCATAACCACCCGCCGCATTCCATTGAAGATCCCACCAGGGCGCACGGTTGTCATTGAGGTCGGGCTGGGTATCGCTAATGGGAGTGACCGACCAGGTTTGCCAGCCGGCTCCCGGACTTCCGATCAGGGTTTGAGCGTTGGCGGCACAGAATGTTGCCGCGACTAGAACAGCGAGCAGAATGAGACTGCGCCGGGGAACGGCGTTGCTCATAGTGCTGACAATGCGCGCGGGCCAGCCTTGACCAGCGCAATTTTCACGATCACTTACTTTCATGCACGACCCTCCGTGAGGATTCAATCCTCGGGGAAACTGCGGTTTTTGATTGGCCCGTTTGTGGTGGCCTCTCGTCGATCCGAAGCGCCCCCCAGGGCGGAATCAACGCGAGTTACTAGGACGGCATCCATAACCTACGTCGTATGACTTAGGGTCGCAATTATCAAAATCAGTCATTCATTATCAAAAAAGAACATCATGTGGGAAATTCACTTAAGTAACTGCCTGAATGATAGATAGCTTGGAAGCAAGCGGAAAGTAATTGGACACAGGTAATCGGACAACCGGGAAGACTCGTAAAGAACTGACAGGATGCCGCGGTTTTAGAGCTCGGCGTGCGGAGGGTGAAGCCTGCCGGATGTTCCGGCAGCGCGCGACGGGCTAACGAGTAGCGGGGCGTCAATGAGCATAAGACGCATTTGCAAGGGGCTGGTGTCGTAGACAGCTTTGAAGTCACGGTAGAAGTTACTCACGGCCGAATAACCGCAGTACGCGGCGATCGACTTGATGGGCAGGCCGTCCTTGAGCAACTCGGCGGCACGCCGCATGCGGACTTCAAGCAAGTGGCGGCGAAGGGTCTTGCCAACTTGCGCGCTGAACAGGCGAAAGACACGGGCCTCCCCGAGCCCGAAAAGGCTGCCAATCTGCTGCGAGCTCATCTGGAGCATGCCGTGACGTTCTTCGATGATCCTCAAAAGAATGCGAATGCGTACGTCCATTCGAGCTCCATTCACTTGCATGGATTCACGGGAAATTCTGATAAAGGGTGAAGATGCGGCCGCAACGACTGCGGTCGGGAAGCGGGGCCCCGTTAGAATTGCCCGTCTGGAAATGGCCATGCTCATGATCCGGAAACGATGAACTGCTATTCGGGTCAGAGGTCATTCAGGACGAGCCGCAATTGCGACTGTTTAATTGTGCGGCATTGAAGGTGAACGTTTCAGGGTAATTGGCCGAAATTTGGCACGGCACGAAAATCTTTTAGGAAGAGAAGGGTCAATGATAGTTTGCGCAGTCAAGAGTTGCAGCAATGATATTGTTCGACGTTGCCCCAAAAATCAGGGATAACTAAATCATGCCGCAAGGCGCGTACGCGATCGAGCAATGGAATGTTACAGGTGGGCCCAGACGGGGTGTGTGGGTTGACAGTTAGATGTTGCTCATCCCTCCGTCGATGAGCAACTCGCTTCCCACGGTGAATGCGCACTCATCGGAGGCGAGGAAGACGACGGCCTTGGCAATCTCAGACGGGTTACCGAAACGTCCCGCGGGTACCTGGCCCTGAATGGAAGTTGCGACGGCTTGCAGTTGGTCCTGGGGAAGACCGAGTTTGCTATAGAGGGGGGTCGAGATAGGGCCGGGGCTGACTGCATTTATGCGAATACCGCGCCCGATCAGCTCGCCTGAAAGGGTGCGGACCAGGGAGATCAGGGCCGCCTTGGTGGCAGCGTACACGGAGGTATTCGGCATCCCGATGTGCGCGTTTACCGAGCCGTTCATGACGATTGACGCCGGATTTGCGAACACCGGCAGCAACGCTTGAATGAGGAAGTAAGGTCCTTTGACGTTGATGGCAAAGGAGCGGTCGAATCCTTCTGGATCGAACTGCTCAAGCGGCCGCATGTCGACTACACCGGCATTGACGAAGAGAATGTCGAGGCCTCCGAGTTTGCTTTGAATCTCGGCAGCCAACAGCTTCTGCGCCGCAACATTACTTGCATCGGAGTTGAGAACCAGCGCTTCTGAGCCTAACTGCTTCTGGGCCTCTTCCAGCCTTTGGGGATTCGTTCCGGTGATGACAACGCGAGCACCTTCTTCGAGAAACTGGCGCGCCGTTTCAAAGCCGATACCAGTTGTTCCGCCAGTAACGAGCGCACGCTTTCCTGCGAGTCTGTTCATGAAGATCTCCGATCAGGTTGTTCGAACTTGAGAGTGTCAGCTATTTGAAACGACGATGACGACTTTTCCTACGCCGAGTGTGTCAGGGTTGGGGTTGAGATACGCGGCCGTTGCATCGGAGAGAGGAACAGACATGCTCACAAACGTTTTCAGACTACCTTGATCAATAAGCCTGGCAACGTCCTCCAATTCCTTCTTCCGGGGCTCCACAATAAAAAAAGCGTTCTTTGCCCGTTGTTCTGTAGTCGACTCGCTTTGAGCGGCAACCGTCACCATCCGCCCCTCGGGTTTGAGTATTTGCCACGATCGATCGAGAGTATCTCCTCCAACGGTGTCAAAAACCACATCGACCGGAGAAATCTCATTCTCGAATCGAGACGTGCGATAGTCGATCACTCTTTCGGCGCCGAGTTCCGTGACAAAATCGGCTTTCCGCCCGGAGGCCGTGGCAATCACATGCGCGCCGTGGCTGTGAGCAAGTTGAACCGCAAACAATCCGACGGCGCCTGATCCGCCATGCACCAGCACGGTCTCGCCGGCCTGAAGTTTTGCACGGTCGAAGAGCCCCTGCAACGCTGTGAGAGCGCCAATCGGCACCGTGCTTGCGGCTTCGTGTGTAATCGATAGCGGCTTGGGAGCAATCCATTCCGGGCGCGTCAGGCAAAATTCCGCAGTCGCTCCATCCGCGAACCAGTCATTCATTCCGTAAACTTCCTGCCCAACCGTGACATCGTTTACGTTGGCGCCCACGGCTGTGATAACTCCAGAGAACTCGTGGCCGGGGATTGCCCCGGTTCGCGGAGTTCCAAGCTTGGTGTGCGTGGTGGGATACCAGGACAACTCGCTGGGGGTAACGCCAGCGGCTTTTATGCCAACCAGCACTTCGCCATCACCGGGAATTGGCTGAGCCGTTTCAGACGCAACCAGCACCAATTTCCCACCTGAATCCGTCAAACGCATGCACCGCATAAAAACTCCGTGAAACTGCAATCAAAGGATGATCGTCGGATTTGGAAGTTGCAATCTTTCTTGGTTCTGTTGCCGGCGCTTTTTGGGCGCTACCCGGAATGAGGATGTTCGCGGCGAGCGCCCCCGTATTGCCGATCAACCCATGATGCTGCCAGGTGCAAAAGGAGATGACTGGCGCGCATCGGCATGGTAAACACGGGGTATTGACTCATGTATGGTTGGAGCGAGAATAAAGGATATGAACATGAAGTCCATTTCCCTTCGCACACTCATGGCTGCCGCAGTGGTTGCTGTCTCCCTGGTTTCGTGGACCGCCGCAAGGGCCCAGGATTTGTCGGGCTTTCGCCTCGGCGATACACCTACGAAGCTGTCGAATCTCGGGCAGGTGGCGGGCATCGAGAAATACAAGGGGATGGATGTCTACAGGTGGGTTTTCCCCAACGGGAACCCGTTTATGGCCACGGTGGATGCCGAAGGAGAGATTGTATATCTGGAGTCTGACTGGGGCGGCAAGAGCGAGGAGACGGGCTGCGATCTCCCGGGCATGAAGTTTGGTGTAACGACTCTCGCGGACCTGGAAAAAAGATTTGGCAGCGATGGATTCGGATTCAGGCGGCGACTGCACTTACGGCCGGCGGGTGATGGATTCATGTTGCTGAATTCGTGGGAGGCCGGGAACCAGGTGGTCACCTTCTACACACTGATCACGGCAAAGGACTATGAGCAAGTCAAAGCCTCCGGGTCTGAAGCGGCTGCTGCCGGCAACGCCAAGCTTGTGGGGATCTCGATCACTAACGCAGCGTACGCGAAGGTGGAATGGGGCGCGAGGATGGTCAACCCTGCCTACAAGAAGATCGAGTGGAAATAGGCGAGGGTGCGGAAAACATTCGCAGGCAAAGCTGTTGAGCGCTGCACGCATCTAATCAGAGCGAACACGTTGAAAAACGGGAGGACGTGAATGGGTGTGGTGACCAACGCTGCGATGTACGGGCTGGAAACTCGGCTCCCCAAGGTGATTGACGCGCGTACGCACGGGATCATCGATTATTGCCACGCGGCATTCTTCTTTGGGATGGCGTGGTTTTGCCGCAAGAGCGAGCCGCGGGCAGCGCTGGCCGCCGCAGTGACGGGGTCGTTCCTGCTGGCTGAAGCGATGCTGACGGATTATCCCCTGGGCGTGAAGAAGGTGATTCCGTTTGAAATGCACGGCAAGATCGATGCGGCGATTGCCGGCTCGTCATTCATGGTGCCCCGGGTCTTCGGGTTCAGCGGAACACCCGCCGCAACGGTGTTTCAGGCCAACGGATTCGCCGAGGGCGCGGTGGTGGGCATGACGGATTTTGACAGCGCGAGCGCCCGGGCGGAAGAGAATCCCATGGGTACAGAGTGGTAGCAACGCCCTGAGAAATTCGAACACATTCGGCACGACTCGGGGTCGTGCCGTTTCATTTTGTGCTCGCTACTTGAACGTTAACGACGCGAAAAAATATCTTCAGCCAGTTTTTCGGCCGGATTCTGGCTTGGCGTCGTCGCAGTTGTCTTTTGCGGTGTCGGATTTCTGCGCCTTGTCATCGACGGCTGGTTCGTCAGTCTTCTGCTGGTGCTCAGTCTTTTTGGGCTCGGGTGGAATTTTCATTTCGTAGTGCAGCGGATCATCGGGCTGTTCGGGCATGGCGACTCCTTGCGAGACTTCGATGCCGGTTAACGTGGAATCTATGCCCATGTGGATTAACGCCGCTAAAGCGTGGGAATGAGGAACAAGCTGATTGCTACATGCCAGGGTGGCCAAACTGGTTTACCCGCGGTACGAGCTGCTGGTAGACCTCACGCGGCAAGTCGGCCTTCCAATGATTGGTGACGCGAGCGTAAAGCACGATCCCGAAGAAGATGTAGGCGAGCACGCAGGTCATGGCAACAGGGCCGATCTTGCGTCGATACCAGCGAGGCTCCGGTGCTGAAACAGATCGGGGAGGGAGCGCGAATTGAAGCGCGTCCTGGGCGGGGCACGCAGCGACGCAGGACATGCAGGCATTGCACTCGACGGAACGAATGTTTATGAGCTTGTCGACGTGCAGTTGTTGCGGGCAGGCGTGGGCGCACTTGGCGCAATCGATGCAGGCGGTGGCGTCGCGGCGAATCTTGACGGGGCTGAACAACGAGGCCAGGCCGAGCAATGCGCCGTAGGGACACGCGTAGCGGCACCAGAAGTGCTCAATCATCATTGAAAGCGCTACCAGCACCACGATGACAATGGCGGCGGTCGTGCCCATCTCGCGGAAGAAGTTGAGCATCTTCACATCGGCCATCAGGCCGTAAGGTGTGTTCATGAATCCGAACAGCGCCTCGGCGGACATGACGCCGATGAAGGAAGCGAAGAAGGCAAGCAGCAGATATTTGAGGCCGCGGAGCGGGATGTCGACCGCCTTGGGCAGATGCAGGTTGCGCCCGGATATCTTGCGGCCCATCGCGGCCAGGGCCTCAGAGAACGTGCCCACGGGACAGAGCCAGGAGCAGAAAGCCTTCTTGAGCAGCAGGCTCATGAGCAGGAACGCGCCGAAGAGATACATGGCGGCGGGATGGACGGGGGGCACCTTGCCCGTCGAGAGGAAGTACTTGAGATTCATGAGGCCGGCGATGGGAAGCCAGCCCTCCGCCCCGGCCGGACGCGACACGTAGAAGCCGGTGCCGCCGCGCTCGTAAAAACGGACCCAGAGAAAGAACTGGATGCCAAGCCAGCCATTGAGCAGCACAAAAGCGGCCTGAACGGCATGGCGGATCTGCTGCGAGCGGTCGGGGAAGGGCCGCCGGATCAGCTTCTTCTTGTCAGTCTTGATCGGCGCGGTCGCGGTGGCCATCTCTGAACCCTCCCTGAAAGAAGAGGGTACGAGGAAAGGAAGCGCGCAAACGGTGATCTGGATCACATGTCGCCGTCATGGAACGGCTTTGCCGGCAGCGCTTATAGCCTCTGAGATATGTTCCTGCGCTTACTCCGCATTGGCGATACCCGCACAATTCGCGCCAATCTTCTGCGCTGTCATCCTGACGCTCAGCGGAAGGATCTGGTTGTTCTTGCACTTGCCTTTTCTCCCCCTGGCAAATCCCGAGGGTGCCCCATCCTAAGCGCGTCTTTGTTTTTGCGCTTAGGGTGGGATACCACGAACCCACCCCAGAGTCTTGTCTCCTTGAGCGGAGTTTGGCCGTTTCTTGGCCAAACGGAGTCGAAAGATCCGCGGCCATTTTTCGTAACTTCCGCATTCGCGGTTATTCGGGAACCATCGAGTCAATCGCCTGATAGTGGCGAATCTCGGCACCAGAGATGAATGACGTCACCGTCCCCGGACCCGAGTTGCGTTCAGAGTGATCGTCCGTAACGATTCGAGAGGAATGAGGAAGTCAACAATCGGGTGTACCAGCGGAATATCAGGTCCTACGCAGAACATGCAGTCGCCGCGAACATTGGGCGGTACAACGAGCGTAGCCCTAAGAGACTGACTCGCCTCATCTCCAATGTCTATTTTTTCGAGGTATCGTGCGAACCCCAGGGCAGTGATTGAAACCGCATAACTCCCTTTCGCGAGGCTGAGAGTTGCCTCTCCGGACGCATTGGCACGAGTCGATACCTGTTCCGGTGCATGAAGCGCTTGATCGCGCCAGTCGGCGTCATTTGGGGCAACAAATGGAGGGGTAACTACTGGCAGCTGAATAATGCCAATACGCGCATCCGGAATAGCCACTCTAGATTGATCAACCACCGCTATAGCAACTTGGCCTGTTGATGTGTTCTGAGCACTGAGAGCGGAGGCGAGGGCGACGAATAGAACGGCGGCAAAACGCGCAGCAGCCATAGCTGGAAGCATGACACCCAATTCACAGAAATTCAAGTGAGAGCGATGATTCGTATGAATCCTTTTGGGATGATGGGCGAGTCTTGGGCGACTCGTCACTTTACCGAATCTTCGCCCCCGGCTGGCCGGGAAGGGGTTAGTCAGAGTCGGCGCTCACTCGCCCCCGATCTTTCGGAATTGCGCCCTCCTTGTTGCATTGACGCGCTTGAGCACGATGGCCCAAAGCAGAATCTGGCCGCCGAGGTACCAGATGAGGCTCGCGAATAAGTAGATGGTGAACCCAGGCAGCATTCCATTGAGATGTGCGAAATCGGTGTCTTCGGGATTGAGCCAGAAGTGTAAAGCGAATCCTGCGACTGCGTAGTGGAGGATTTGAAAGATAATCGCGAATGCCGGTCCGTGCTTCCAATGACGCAGTATGATCGCCAATATTCCCCATTGGAATGGACTTACGAAGACGCCGTATTGCAGTCCCGGTAAGAGAGAAGCTGCGCTCACTTGCGCGAGAAACGGTGCGCTCGCTACATCGAGTAGTAGATAGGAGCCGTGACCGAATCCGGCCAGAAACGACGCCCAAATGAAGAGCACGATCCCGTACAAGAAGAACGAGATCACTTGGAATCTTACGAGCATATCTTTGAACTCGATACGAGATTAGTCATCTGGAGCAATGCTGGCAAATCAGTCAATCAAAGCATTCCGGTTGAGTCGTGGACAATTCGGAAGATTCGCCCGGGCCCGATCACCGGATCGCCCAACAGTCTGCCTTTGAACTTTTGCATCTGTCCCTTGTCACCGCCACCCGTGACCACCCGCACACTCCACAGCCCCAAACCGGGCGCATACTTCTTCACAGGTTCGCGGAACCATGGGGAGAACTGTCCCTCCTCCGTGAATCGAATCGGGCTGGAGACACCCCCACCCCCCTCCCCCCTATGTAGCACAATCTTCGCTTCGGGATTTTCGTCAAGATAATTTAAATCAACAAGATGCGGATCGCGCGTTCATAAAACCTTCGCTCAATGTATATCCATGAATGAGCCGAGAGAGGCTTCCGAATCGCCTCGCCCTGGTTACACAGGCTCCGAAAAAACTCTCCGGAAGCTAGGAAACGCGTCAGGGCACGACTTTCAGTCGTGCCATTAAGTCCAATAAAATGAGCGGGCTTTAGCCCCTGCGGAAAGTTTTTCGGGCCGCACTTTGGAAATCAAGCCCTTTTCTGCAGTCACTTAAGCTCGAGCTCAATGCCCTGCAGGCCGCGCATGGGTCGCCGTGCTGCCTTCCGTCATTCCAAGCGCCCAGCGAATGGCCTCGAAGTACATCTTCTTGATGTCGGGATCGTCCCAGGCTTCCTCGGTGTGGCCGAGCGTGGAGTAGAAGACGCGGCCTTTGCCGTACATTTTGCTCCAGGCGACGGGGAAGTCGTGGTCCGTGCGGTGGATGCGCGGATTGTTGGTGTAGTCGAGCCTGTCGGGGTCGAGCGAGAGCAGGACGTTGACCTTGTCGCGCGACCAGTCCTTGGGCTGGTAGATCTCGTCGAATTTGGTGAAGGCCTTGGGGAAGTGGCGGACGGCGGGGAAGTCAGAATCCTCGTGACGATGGGCGCCTTGAAGGTCATCCACGGATGCTGGTCGAAGTAGCCGCCGATCATTTCGCCGTATTCGGCCCACTTGTAGTTGGTGTCGAGCGCGGCGTGAATGCCGACGAAGCCTTTGCCGTCTTCCTTGATGAACGACATCATGTCGGTCTTCTGGCTGTCGTCCATGTCGAGTTCGGAGGTGGTGCTGGCGAAGATGATCAGGTCGAAGTAGTCGAGGTTCTTGGCGTTGTTGCCGAGCTTCTTTTTGGTGAGGAGCTCGGTGTCCGTGCGCAGCATGGTGTCCCACAGGCCGCTCTGCTTGCCCATCTGGAAGACGGCGTCCATGGCCGCGGAAATGGAGTCGTGCTCGAAGCCCTTGGTCTGCCCGATGACGAGGACGTGCTTGAGGTGAATCGGCTTGGCGTGCGGCGCGGGCGCGACGGAATCGTGGCCGTTGGTTTGGGCGCAGAGAGGAAGCGCGGAAAGGGTGAGCGCAAAGACGCTGGAGGCCAACACGGAAAGAGGCGCACGATTTCTCCTTATCGCTGTACGGCTAGCAGTCTATTGCGCGTGCCTGAGTCGCGCAACTGGTAGTGAAGCGCGCTCTAAGGATGAGGTGAGGAACTAAGGGGCTGAGGGACTGAGCCGGTATCATCGGACTTGTCATGAGTCGAGTGAAAGAGCTTTTGAAGCCGCTGGCCGAAGATGGCGCGCAGTTGACGCGGGAGCAGGCCGCTGACGCGCTGACCGGAGATCCTGGAAGCCGTGCGCCGGAGGTCGAGACCGGCGCGCTGCTGACGGTGATGGCGACGCGCGGCGAGCAGGCGAATGAGCTGGCGGGCTTTGTGCAGACCATGCGCGCGCGCTCGTGCCGGTTCCGCTGACCGATGCGGAGCGCGATGAACTGGTGGACACGTGCGGCACGGGCGGCGGCGGACCGCTGACGTTCAACATTTCTTCGGGAGCGGCGCTGGTGGCGGCGGCCGCGGGGCCAAGGTGGCCAAGCACGGCAATCGCGCGGTGACCTCGCGGTGTGGGTCAGCCGACGTGCTGGAGGCGCTGGGCGTGCCGGTGACGCTGAGGCCGGAGCTTGGCGGCAGAGTGCCTGCGCGCCACGAACTTCATGTTCCTCTATGCGCCGCACTATCATCCGGCGATGAAGGCTGTCGCGGCATCTGCGCAAAGCGCTGGGGTTCCGGACGATCTTCAACTCTGTGTGGCCCGTTGACGAATCCAGCAGGTGCGCGGGCGCAGGTGATCGGTGTGCTGGCGCCAAGCCGTGTGCTGCTGGTGGCGCGGGCGCTGGCGGAACTGGGCGCGCGACGGGCTTTCGTGGTCCACGGGACCGACGGCATCGACGAGCTGACAACGACGGGCGAGTCCATCGTGGCGCGCATTGTGGAGGGCGAGGATGGCAAGCCGGCTTTGAAGGGTGCACGCATTACTCCCGAGATGGCGGGATTGCCGATTGCGAAGCTCGAGGACTTTACGGGCGGCGATGTGGCGGAGAACTCGGCGCTGCTTTATGACGTGCTCACGGGGATTCCTGGCGCGCGGCGCGACATAGTGCTGCTGAACGCGGCTGCGGCGCTGGTGGCGGCGGAACTGGCAGGCGATTTGAAAGAAGGCGTGGCGATGGGCGCGGAGGCGATTGATTCGGGCCAGGCCGCGGCCACGTTGGCCAAGCTGCGGGAGTTCGGGAAGAAGTACGAGCGCCAATAGGAGCGGCGTACAAGGTGGGAATGCAAGAAACGCGAGCTCGCGCGTTCCTTGTTCAAGGGGGATTGTGATGAACATGATTCGGATACTTGCAGCTGTAACGATGGTTCTGGCGTTGGGTGATGTGGGCCTCGGTCAGGAGTTGGGGCAGCCTCAGCTCAAGATTGACAGCGCAAACCGCACGCTGACGGTTTCGGCGAACGACAGCGTCAGCGTTGAGCCAGAAGTAGCGGTGTTGCACCTTGGGTTCGAGACGGCGCCGTCGGATGCGAAGTCGGCCTATGCCGAGGGAACACGAGTTTCAAACGCGATCCGCGAGGCGCTGAAACAGGCGGGCGTGGCCGACGATGCTATTCGCAGCGAGTCGCAATTTCTCGAGCCCGACTATACCTTCCCAAAACAGCACAAGTTCAAGCTGCATCAGCAGTGGTCCGTGCGCGTGGGGCCGGCGCGGGCGGCGGAAATTCTGGACACCGCCGTGAGCAATGGAGCCAACAACAGCGGCGCCATCGACTGGACGGTGAAGGACGAGAAGGCTTTGGAGGCGCAGGCACTCGAAAAGGCGGCAGGGCGCGCCCGGGAGAATGCAGCGACGCTGGCCAGAGGCATGGGCGTAAAACTTGGCGCGCTCCTCTACGTCAGCAACCAGGCTTCGGGAGGCGTGCCACCTCAGCCGATGATGCGGGCCTATATGAACAAGGCCGCCGATGTATCGGCGCCGTTGGCAATTGCGCCGCAGAAGGTCACAAGCTCGGTCGCGGTTTACGCGGTGTTCGCCATCGAGTAGCGCGCAGGTTAGAGCAGCCCGGAGCGGCCGGCGAGGCGGCGTGCGAAGAGCCACGATGCCAGCGATGCGGCGCAAGCTACCGCAACCCATCCTGCCTGCTGCAGATGCTGCGTAATCGCCGCGGGCAGGTCCGGCACATGCAGTGTGAGCGTAGCGCCGGACTGCATGGCGTGGCCCGCGAACTCGACGCCGCCCCATCCAATGACGCCGACAGCAAGGATCATGCCGGGGATCGCGCGCTTCCACGGGAAGGGAATCGGCGGCGGCGCGGCGGCTTCTTCCTGGACGCGCTCCATGACGGAGGCCAGGAAGCCGGAGGAAGGGATCAGCTCGGGTTCGTTTGCCAGAATGTTGTCCAACGCGTCTTTCACTTCCGTTTCCTTCATTTCAGGCCTCCTTTCCTTGCGCTTGATGTCCTTGACTCTGATGCGATAGATCTGTGCTCTTCGCCTCGTCTTCAAGGTGTGGGAATCGTTTTCGAAGCAGCGCGCGGGCTCGGGAGAGGCGCGCTTTGACCGTGCCCTCGGGAAGGCGCAGACTGCGGGCCGCTGCGGCCACGTCCATCTCGTGAAAGTAGAACAGAACGAGCGGCTCGCGGTAGCGGTGCGGCAGGGCCAGCACGGCGCGCCGGACGGATTCGTCGCGCGAGCGCTCGGCGAGGATGCTGTGTTGTGTGGCGGGGCCTGAAGGCTCGGAACGTCTTCCATGGGCACGGTGACGGTGGGAAAGCGCTTGAGGTCGTTGCGATAGACGTTGGCGGCCAGGGCGAAGAGCCAGGTGGAGAAGCTGGACTCGCCGCGCCATGAGGCAAGATTGCGCCAGGCGCGGAGAAAGGCTTCCTGGGCGAGTTCCTCGGCGCGGGAGCGGTCACGGCAATAGCGCCACGCCATGTTGATGAGCGGTCCCTGCCAGCGGCGGACGATGCCCTCGAATGCGCGCACTTCGCCGGCCAGGACGCGCGCGACATCGGAGGCGTCAAGACTGGCTGGTGCGGGGACTGCGGCTTGGGCGAGGTCTTCCATGCAGGTTCAAAGGGTAGGACCGGAAGCGGGAAGGGACGGTTGCATTTTATTCCCGCTGTGACAAGTGGCGGTAAATCTGTGACGGATGACGTGTTATGCAGCACAGACCGCGGAATAGAGACGATAGACATACGCGAAAACCGCTGTCCAGCGACGGGCTGCATGGGAAGATGCGCCCATGCAGGAGATGGTCCCACTGAGCGCGCTGCTGTCGCACGCGCTTGTGGCATTCACGATCGAGTTCGATAACGAAGCGGAGCAGCGGCTGCAACACTGGACCACGACGAATGGCCGTGCTTCCGGCGGACCGGATGCGGTCTGGCTCACATCGATGGTGATGTATTGCAACTGCATGCACTGGCTTCCCGCTGAGGGGTTGGCGGTGGCCGAGTTGGAACGCCTGGCACGGACGTCGACCAACCTCGACGGAATGCGGCGATGGGGCTATGTGACCGTGGCTCCGGGCGCGGCGGACGAGCGGCCAAAACCTCCCAAGCGCGACCTGGTGGTGCGCCCAACGATGAGAGGGATCGCGGCGCAGCAGGTGTGGAATCCATTGTTCGATGTGATTGAGGGTCGCTGGCGGGAGCGCTTTGGCCGATTGGAAGTGGATGCGCTGCGAGACGCGCTGGGCGCGGTGGTGACGGACCTGGATCGCGGACTACCCGATTGCATGCCGATTCTGGGATACGGCATGGTTTGCCGAGGGCCGAAGGCGAAGCTGGGCCCGCAGGAAATGGTCGAGGGGTTGGCTCTGCCTGTGCTGCTGGCGCGCGTGCTCCTGGCGTTTGCCCTGGACTTTGAGCGGGAGAGTCAGCTCTCGCTGGCGATATCTGCGAACGTGCTTCGGGTAATGGATGAGGCAAGCGTAAGGGTCAGGGATTTGCCGGAGCTTTCGGGCGTATCGAAGGAAAGTATCCGGGTGGCGATGAACATATTGGTTAAATGGAAGCTGGCGGTAGAAGCGAAAGAAGGCAACAGACAGGTAGCGCGATTGACCAAATTGGGGATGGAAGCGCAGCAGACCTATGAGTTGGGCTTGAAGCGAATCGAGGTGCGATGGGGGGAGCGGTTCGGAGATCGGATAGGGAGATTGCGCGCCGTGTTGACTCCGCTTGTGGGAGAGGGAACTGCGGGCCGGTCGCCGCTGTTTCGCGGGCTTGAGCCACACCCTGAAGGGTGGCGAGCCAAAGTGCCGGCTCCAAAGGTGCTGCCTCACTTTCCCATGGTTCTGCATCGCGGCGGGTATCCCGACGGAAGCTGAAAACAGCCTTCAGCTATTAGCTCTCAGCTTTCAGTTCGTCACTTGGGAATACGATCTTCCGATCGTAGTCGGATCCAAAGCACCGCGGAAATTGGGAGCCGAAGAAAATGCAACCGCCTTGAGCGGGTCGTGGTCGTACCGGGCGAATGGGACGAAAGATGTCCTCGAAATGGAAGAGGAGGCTCGGTATGGCGCATCTGGCGATGGAGTTTTTCGATATGACGGACAACCCAAACTTCGGGTTGTGGATGTTCCTTTCAATTGGCGCGGTTTGTCTGTTCGTGGTCTTTATCCCGCTGGTGAGCTGGATTGAGAGCCGGCGCAAGGAGCGGGAGGCCTACTACAAGGCGGACACGCTGCGGAGACTGGCCGAGGCGCCGGGTGAGGGCGCGCGAGCCGCGCTGGAACTGATGCGCGAAGAGGATCGTCTGAAGCGAATCAAGGTGCTTGAAGGCTTCAAGATCGGCGGCTTGATCAACGTTGCCGTGGGCCTGGGTCTGTCGATGCTGCTGTATTCGATGGTGGGTGGGAGCGGGGGCCCCTTCATGGTGGGTGCTATCCCTGGCCTGGTGGGGGTGGCGATGCTGGTGTATGTGTTCTTCCTGGCCGAACCGGTGAAGTGAGGATTCCAGGGAGTAGGGAGTAGGGAGTAGGGAAGAGAAGTGCACTGGCTGAGAATCTTTGGGGTGTGCGGCGTCATCTCTTAATCAGTTTAGTTGTTGGAACGACTAATTTCGAGGTGCCCCATGAATTCCGCTGCCAAACGCCAACCCGTGATCTTTCTTCCGCACGGAGGCGGTCCGTGTTTCTTTATGGATTGGACCTGGGGACCGCCAAATACCTGGGATGCAACGCGGAAGTTTCTGGAGGAGTTGGCGGCGACGCTGCCGGAGAAACCGAAGGCGCTGCTGGTGGTGAGCGGACACTGGGAAGAGCCGGCATTCACGGCGAGCGCGGCGGAGCATCCGCAGCTCATCTTCGACTACTCAGGATTTCCGGAAGACACCTACAAGCTGACGTGGCCCGCGCCTGGCGACCCACTGCTCGCGCAACGAGTAACTGGGATGCTGAAGGACGCGGGGCTCCCAGCGGCGACCAGCCCCGATCGGGGATTCGATCATGGCGTGTTTGTGCCGCTCAAGGTGGCGTTTCCCGCGGCCGATATTCCGGTGGTGACGTTGAGTCTGGCGGCTGGTCGAGCAGGCGAACTGGATCCCACACTGCATATCGCGGCGGGGCGGGCGCTGGAGCCTCTGCGCAATGAATGCGTCCTGATCGTCGCCAGTGGCATGAGCTTTCACAACTTGAGGGCTTACATGCGCCCGGGCACGCCGGAGCTGGCGCGGGAGTTTGATGGATGGTTGACTCGTGCGGTCGAATCGCCGGTCGCGGAGAGGGCGGCCCTGTTGAAGTACTGGGAGCAGGCGCCCTATGCTCGCTTTGCCCATCCCCGCGAAGAGCACTTGATTCCGTTGATGGTGGCGGCGGGGGCCGGTGGAGATGCGCGGGGGCAGAAGATTTTTTCCGACGACCCGATGGGCGCGGCGATCAGCGCGTACCGGTTTGGATAAGGCAGGGAATAGGGACTGAGGGACTAAGGGACTGACGGACTGAGGGAACAGGGGCTAGAAAACCCTAGTGCGTGAGAAGGATTCCCGCGATGGCGCCGCCGGCGATGAGCCATGTGGCGTTGATCTTGAAGCGGATGAGAAGGGCCGCGCTGGCGAGAGCGATTGCCCAGGCGAAGGGGTCCACAAGCGACGCGCGGCCGAGGGTGATTGTGACGGCTGCCATAAGGGCGATGGCGGCGGCATTGACGCCATCGAGGAACGCGGCAGCAATCGGCGATTTGCGCATGCGCGAGGCGAGTGCACCAACCACGCCAGCCATGAAAAAAGACGGCAAAAAGATGGCGGCGGTGGCAACGGCTGCGCCGGAGTAGCCGTGGATCAGGTAGCCGAGGAAGGTAGCCGTCGCGAAGACAGGACCGGGGGTGACCTGGCCGGCTGTGACCGCATCGAGAAGTTGGGCCTGCGTGACCCAGTGAAGGCGATCGACGAGGTCGGTCTGCAGAAACGCCAGCAGCACATAGCCCGAACCGAAAACCACTACGCCTAATTTCAAAAACACAAGACATATTGAAAGCAGTCCGGCAGCGGCTGGAACGGCCGCGCCGGCACCAATCGCGACCGGAACTGTTGCGAGAGCACGGATGCGATTGGCATTGATGCGACGAGCAACACGCCGGAACCGCAAGGAATAATCCGGCCACGAGCAGGACCGCCAATGGCTTAACCCCCGAGATGGCGGCGGCGAAACAAACAAGTCCGATCAGAGCAAGAGCCCAGCGACGGAGAGCCGTTCGTCCCAGCCGCCAGATGGCCTGCACGACGATGGCGATCATTACCGGCTTGGCGCCGTAGAGGATCCCCTGCGCCTGCGGAAGGCTGCCGTATCGGAGATAAGCCCAAGCGAGGGCGAGCGTTGCGAGGGACGCGGGAAGAATGAAGCAGGCGCCGGCAATGGCCAAGCCGCGCCAGCCGGCACGGGTGTAGCCGAGCGCCATGGCGACCTGGGTGGAGCTCGGCCCGGGCAGCAGGTTGCAGGCGCCCACGAGGTCGAGAAACTGCTCACGGCTGAGCCAGTTCCGGCCTTCAACTGCCTCGTGCTCCATCAGGGCGATGTGGGCTGCGGGGCCTCCAAACGCGGTCACGCCGAGCCGGGAGAAGAACCGGAATAATTCGGCGAGTTTGGATTGCGAGGCCATTTGAGAGTCAGCGTCTGATACCTGCCGAAATGCGCCCGACACCGGAATCGATGAGGAGGGCGATCAGCGAAAAGAGCATGGCGAGATCCGTACGGGCTTCGTGAATGAATCCGAGGAATCCTGTATGTGCAGTGTTTTTCGGAACGCCGAATGAGCCGAAGCCGTGACCCAGCAGGATGGGAATTTTGGTAGTAACGATGGCTGTGATGATGACGCAAAGAAGCAGGATAGCTGCCGGGCCTGCGTAGACATTCAGAATAAGGATGGCGCCCGCAGCAATTTCAACGGTTGCGACAAGGGGCGCCAACAGATGCGGCATGGGCAGACCAATATGCTCGAAGCGGCCGACGCCAAGCTCGCCAGGGTAAACAAATTTGAGAATGCCTTCAGTAATAAAGATGGCGCCGACAATGATGCGGACAAGGAGCAGGGGAAGATTTTTGGGCATAGGCGGTGATCCGTTCTGAATGATTTTAAGGGAATAGGGAATAGGGAAGGAATAGGGAATAGGGAATAGGGAATAGGGAATAGGGAATAGGGAGTAGGGAGTAGGGAGTAGGGAGTAGGGAGAATAGGGCCCTGACTAGCGCGCGGTTAGCAGGGCTTCAATTTTTGGCCGGAGGGCTTGCGGGTCGACATTGGGCGCGTGCCGGCTGACGACTCTACCGCTGCGGTCGATGAGGAACTTGGTGAAGTTCCACTTGATGCGCCGGGTGCCGAGAAATCCGGGGCGCGCGGATTTCAGTATTTGATACAGGGGATGGGTTCCCGGGCCGTTCACTTCGATTTTGGAGAACATGGGGAAGCTGACGCGATAAATCAGCTGGCAGAATTGCCGGATATCGGCCGTGGTCCCTGGCTCCTGCGCCCCGAACTGATTGCATGGAAAGCCCAGCACCTCAAAGCCGCGGTCGTGGTACTGCTCGCGGAGCTGTTCGAGAGCGGCGTATTGAGGCGTAAAGCCGCACTTGCTGGCCGTATTGACGATGAGCAAGACGCGATCCTTGAACTGAGACAGGGTCACCGGAGTTCCATCGAGGAGTTCGGCTGCGATTTCATAAAGCGAACCGGCGGCGAAGGACATCAGCGAGAACCTCTCCGATTGAGGATGTCATGTCGGCGGCTCGTGCGTCTAAACGTTGCAGCGCAATGAAACCATCTCAGACATGACATTCGTTGAGGTTCCCCTGCGTGCCGCATTGAAGGAAGCGGCGAGTGAGGGCAGCGAGTCCTGTGCTGAATCAAGCCGGAATCGTCCGTTAGACTGGGAGAGGCTCATTTTTTGAATGCGGCCCAGGGACAAGCGGACTCTTCACGGCAGCGACCGGCGGAGATGGCCTGAGTGCGGCAGTGAAGAAGAGACACGCGGTTTGCGGGCCGAAGACCGCCTGAACTGGTTGGGACAGGTTTGGGCAGGGTGGGTGCGGTCCAATATAATCGATCTTTCCTGAAGGGCTGAGCCAGATTTTTCGAGCAATGAGGGTGTGCATATTTTTCCCGTGACTTTGAACCATGGACCGCACCAGTGTGATGTGTGCTCGCCGCAGGGCTCTAGCCCGGTGAAGATCACGCGCATTTCTCTCTCCCGCGCTCTTCGGATCGCGAGCCGCTATGCGCGCACGCTGCTGGTTGTGGGCCTGGTATTCACTGCGATGGCGGCGGTGGCGCAGCAATCGCAGACCATCGAGCAGATCCGGGTCATCGGCAACCGCCGCATTCCCAAGGAAACCGTTCTGGCACGCTTGTTTACCCACGTCGGCGACCAATATGACACGGTCTCGGTGGAGCGCGACTTCAACTCACTGTGGAACACCGGCTACTTCGAGAACCTGCGCATTGAACGGGAAGACTCGGAGAAGGGCGTCATCCTGAACGTATTCGTGACGGAAAAGCCCACCATTCGCGAGATCAACTACAAGGGCTTGAACGTGGTTTCGCAGTCCGACGTGCTGGACCGCTTCAAGAAGGAAAAGGTCTCACTTTCGGTGGAGAGCCAGTTTGACCCCACCAAGGTAAAGCGGGCCGAGGCAGTGTTGCGTGAACTGCTGGCCGAGCATGGGCACCAGTTCGCAACCATCAAGACTGAAGTCAAGACCATTCCGCCGGCTTCGGTGCAGCTGAACTTCAACGTGAAGGAAGGCCCCACGGTGAAAGTGGGCCAGATTCACTTCACGGGTAACCAGCACATAAGCGCGCTGCTTCTTCGTCGCGCCATGGTTAACCTGCGGCCGGTCGGCATTCCGCATTCGATATTCCTCGAAAACCTGTTTGCCAAGACGTTCGACGCCTCGAAGCTCGAAGAAGACGCCGAGCGCGTGCGCCAGGCCTATCGCGACAAGGGCTACTACAACGCCGCTGTCGAAGAGCCGAAGACGCAGATTCGGGACCAGGGCGGTCTGAACTTCTTCACGTTTCGGCCGAATAAAGGCAAGCGCATCGACATCCTGATGCCGATTGAAGAAGGTGCGCGCTACCGGCTTGGTGCCATCACCTTTACCGGCAACAAGGCGGTTTCGAACGAGCGGGCCTTGCGCGGCACATTTGGCGTGAAAGACGGCGACTGGTTCAACGCCACGCTCATCAGCAAGGGCCTCGAGAACCTGAAGAAGGCGTACGGCCAGCTGGGTTACATCAACTTCGGCGCCATTCCGAAGGCTAGTTTTGATGAAGACAAGAAAACGGTGTCCCTGAACATTGACATCGATGAAGGCAAGCCGTTCTACGTGTCGCGCATCGAGTTCCAGGGCAACACCATCACGCGCGATCGCGTCATCCGCCGTGAATTAATGCTGGACGAAGGCGCGGTTTACAACTCGCAGCTGTGGGAATACAGCTTGCTCCGCCTGAACCAACTGGAATACTTCGAACCGCTCAAGGTTGACCAGGACTCTGAAGCGCACCAGGATGCGGAAGCCGGCACGGTAGACCTGCTGTTGAAGGTGAGAGAGAAGGGCAAGAACTCCATCGGCCTTAACGGCGGCGTCAGCGGCCTGTCGGGCGCGTTCCTCGGCATCAACTACCAGACCAACAACTTTCTCGGTTTGGGCGAGACGCTCAGCCTGCAGGGCAACCTTGGCAACGTGAGCCGCCAATTCCAGTTTGGGTTTACCCAGCCGTACATCCACAATCGCCCGCTTAACTTTGGATTCCAGCTCTTCAACACCAAGCAGGATTACAACGCCGCCAAGAACTATCAGGCCACCACCGGCCAGGCCGCGAACCTGTCGTCCGCGCAGCAATCGCTGACTCAGAATTACAACCAGGCGTCAGTGGGCGCGAACTTCTCTGTCAGCTATCCATTGAAGCGGCATGCCTTCCAGCGCGTGGGCCTCACCTATTCATTGCAGAAGTCGTCCATTACCGCGTTCAGCACGGCTTCGCAGACGTTCTTCCAGACCATCAGCTTCCGTTCGGGCATTCAGGGATCGAACTCGCTGAGCGGCATCGTGAACAGCTCGGCGTCATTCAGCTACACCTACAACACCATTAACAACCCCTTGCGTCCCCGGACCGGCAAGGAATACTCGGCGGTCTTCCAGTTCTCCGGTATCGGCGGCAATCTTCGTTACATTGCTCCGTTCGTCTCGTATCGCAGCTTCCGCTCCATGCATCTCCTGAGGCCCTCTGCCAACGGCCGCAACGTGCTCGGACTGCGCGCGCAGCTCGGCTATGTGCAAGGTTTTGGAGGCGATGTGGCGCCGCCGAACAATCGCTTCTACTCCGGCGGCGAAAGCGATATTCGCGGTTTCGACATCCGCGGCGCAACCCCGTATGGCTGGGTGCCAAACCGCGTCACGGTCCAACTCACCAACCCTGATGGAAGCTGCGTTCCGCGCGACCCCACCAATCCGCAGTTGAACCAGTGCATCCAGGTTCCGCTCCCGGTGTATGGAATCGCGTCGATCGGCGGCGACACCAGCCTCACGACCAACGCCGAATATCGCATTCCGATCGCAGGGCCCGTCACGTTCTCGTTCTTCGACGACTTCGGCATCACAGCGGCATTGAACCGCGGCCAGTTGAAGCAGAGCCCGCAGGGATTCGCTTCGTTGCTTGCTCCTCTATATGGCTGCCCGGTCTTCAACAACGGCGCTTGCCAGGGCGGAATCCCCGGAACTGACGTCGGCTTTCAGAGGGATATCAGGCCCATCTCCGGAACCAATTTTGTTCCACGCATGTCTCTGGGCGGCGAACTCTCGGTGATCATGCCCGTCATCAATGCGCCGTTCCGCTTGTACTTTGCGTACAACCCGCTGCGTCTCTATGAACGGCCGTTTTGCAATGAGAATCTGAACGGCAGCCGCAACCAGAGCTGCAGCGCGCAGCTCATTACACGCGATCTGTTCCCTCCGGGCGGCGCGGGCGACTATACCTACCAGCAGGCGATCCAAGGGTACGGAGCCCAGAACCTGTTCCGGGAGCCCCGCAAGACCTTCCGCCTGACGGTCTCGACTACGTTCTAAAGCAACGTGAATTTCCAGCCGTTTCCAAAAGGCCGCTCTCACGAGCGGTCTTTTGTTTTGCCCGCTGATTGCGGGGTCTTCGCGGCGAGGAAATTCGTCTTCTGGATCACGGGCCCTACTTCCACGTGCCTCCAGGCTGCACCGTGTATCCTCGATTCGCGTAAGGACATGTTCCAGATCGTCACTCCAAAAGCCACAGCCGCTAAATCGTCGCCCCGCCCCAAGCATCACTGGAGATCACCATGACATGCAGGCCATTTGCCGTTGCAACACTTGCGATCTTGATTACACTGGCAGCCGCTGCCCAGGCTCCCGAGGAAGGGCCTTACAAGGTCACGAGGATCCAACTCGTCGGCGGGGATGGCGGATTCGATTACGTGACCGCCGACCCGGACAGCCGCAATCTGTTCGTGGCGCGCTCAGGCCCGTCCGGGCATATCGGCGTCTTCAACCTGGATACTCTGGCACAGGTGGGTGATATGACCGGGGTGAGCTCCCACGGCGGCGCGGTCGATACGTTGACCGGTCACGGATTCGCCACTTCGAAACCAGTGACAATGTTCGATGCCAAGACCTTCGCGGTACTCAAGAAGATCGACGTGCAGGGGAATCCCGACGGCTATCTCAACGACACGTTCAATCACCGTTTTTACATCCTGAGCCACGCGGAGCCGAACATCACGGTGCTCGATGACAAGGACGGATCGATCCTCGGCACCATCAACATAGGCGGAGCGCCGGAGCAGGCCGCTACCGACGGCAAGGGAAAGATCTATGTCGACATCGAAGACAAGTCCGCCATCGCGGTGATCGATGCCGCCACCATGAAAATGGTGGGCAAGTACGACGTCTCAAGCAAAGGCGGAGGATGCGCCGGGCTGGCCTTCGATGTGAAAAATGGCATCCTGTTTGCCGCCTGCCGCGACAACAAGAACATGATCATTCTGTCCGCGACCGACGGCCACATCATTGCTGACCTGCCCATCGGCAACGGTTGTGACGGGGCCGTTTTCAATCCCGCGACGATGGAAGTCTTCAGTTCGCAGGGCGACGGCACGCTCACCGTAATCAAGGAAGATTCACCCACCAGTTTCCGCGTGGAGCAGACGGTGCCCACGCCGGCTCGCGCCAAGACGCTCACTCTGGACTCCAGGACAGGCCAGATCTACCTGATCACTGCGGAGTTTGGACCGGTTCCGGCCCCTCCGGCGAACGCCCCTGCTCCGCCGCCGGGCACGCCCGCGTGGATGCGTGGTCCCAGGGCGCCCATGATCCCGCATTCGTTCCAGATTCTCGTGGTCGGCAAGGAATGATTCCCTCAACGATTCAATCAAGGAGAAGCGAATGAGCCTGAACGCTGAACAGGGCAGTTCAATCCGCACCAGCATTGCACCGTGGCTGTCCCTGAGGGGAGGCGCGCGGGCCATCGAGTTTTACAAAGCGGCGTTTGGAGCTGTCGAGGTCTTTCACCTGGAGGATCCAGACGGAAATGTGGTGTCGCGGCTCTCCGTGGACGGCGCCGACTTCTGGCTCAGCGACGAGAGTCCGGAGCACGGCAATGTAGCCCCGGCGGCCAAAAACAGCGTTCGCATGATCCTGACCGTCAGTGACCCTGACACGATCTTCGATCAGGCTGTTCGGGCGGGAGCGTCGGTTGTAAGTCCTGTCAGCGAGGAGCATGGCTGGCGGGTGGGGCGAATCGCCGATCCCTTCGGCCACCACTGGGAGATCGGCCGGGAAGTGGCTGAATGACCCGTTCGAACGCCCCCGGCACCGGGTCGGAAACGGGGAGCGCGGGAACGCAAAAACGCACTGATTTCGGGGCAAAATCGCGGACTTGCAGGTTTGACGACCCTCGTACTGACACCTATAATCCATCTAGTTCCCGGTGTGGACTTCGTCTGCGTCTTTTCCTGCCTGTACCGTCCGGTGCACAGCCCGATGAAAAGAGACAGTGACGTGGCAGAGCGCGGGCGCTCGTTGCAAGTTCTGGAAGGCAACGAACGGGAACGAATAAGGAGTTTTGGATTCGCATGAAGCGTATTTTCCCAGTTTTAGCCGTCCTTGCCTCGGGCCTTGCCCTGAGCGCCGCCGCCCAAACAGCAGCTCCCGCTGCTGCTGCAGCACCCGCACCGGCGGGCCCACCCAAGGTGGCCGTGATCGAGTTCCAGGCGGCTGTTACCTCCACCAATGAGTTCCAGCGCGACTTCGGTGATCTGCAGAAGAAATTTGAACCGCAGCGTACGCAGCTCAAGACGCTTAGCGATGAAGTGGAGACGCTCACCAAGCAGCTTCAGACGACCAGCGCCACGCTGAGCGACGCCGAGCGCGCCAGCAAGGCAAAGACGCTCGACGACAAGAAGAAGCAGGCCCAGCGTATTGCTGAAGATGCTCAAAACGACTACCAGCAGTCCATGCAGGAAGCGTTTGGCAAAGTGGCCGGCAAGGTGGATGAACTGCTCAATAGCTACGCGAAGGAGCAGGGTTTCACGCTGGTGATCGACGCAACTGAACAGCAGCAGCAGGCGCCCACGGTGCTTTATGCCGCTCCTTCGAGCAACATCACCAAGGCCATCGTAGACGCATACAACGTGAAGTCGGGTGTGCCCGCGCCACCTCCGCAAGCTCCTGCTCCGGCTCCCCATGCCGCAGCTCCCAAGGGTCCCGGCGGACGCTAAAGCGGCAGTTGGGATTTACTCGCGAAGGGGAGCCTCTCAAGGCTCCCCTTTTCGCATTCCCGTGGTTTGACGCTCCTATTCTGCCCCCCTATAATCCTCCTAGTTCCCGCGACGTATGTGTCCGCGTCTTCTTCTGCTTTGATCCCTACAGAGTGATGAGAAGTTATCGGACGCCGGGACTTTGCCTGCGGCCTCCGCTCTCAAAGCGTGTTCGCGACAGTCAAAGGAATTTTGAAGGAGTTTTCGATTCAAATGAAGCACTCGTTAGTTTTTTCTCTGATCGCAGCCACCGGCTTTTCGATAAGCGCGTTTGCGCAAACGCCTGCAGCACCCATGCCTTCAGCCCCGACGCCGGCGGGCGCGGCTCCGAGCGCGGCGTCAGTGGGTCCCGTGGGCCCTGCGAAGATTGCGGTGATCGCTTACCAGGTGGCGGTGAGCCAGACCAACGAGTTTGAGCGCGCCTTCACCGACCTGCAGAAGAAGTGGGACCCGAAGCGCCAGCATCTCAAAGGCCTGAGCGATGAGATGGACAAGCTCAACAAGGATCTTCAGGCGCAGGGCGACAAGCTGAGCGACGTTGAGCGTGCTTCCCGCACCAAGACTCTTGAGGACAAGAAGAAGCAGTTCGATCGTGAGCAGGGTGACGATCAAACCGACTTCCAGCAGGAGATGCAGGAACTCTACGCCGGAACCGCTTCCAAGGTGTATGACGTTCTTTCCAATTATGCCGAGAAGAACGGCTATACGCTGGTCCTCGACATCTCGGGCCAGCAGACTCCGGTGCTGTACGCGATCCCGGCGACCGACATTACCAAGCCTGTCATCGAGGCTTACAACGTGAAGTCTGGCGTTCCGCCGCTTCCGGCACAGCCTGCCTCCGCCGCTCCAGCCAGCGGAGCTCCAAAGACGCCTGTAACTCCCAGGCCGGCCGCTCCAAAGACCCCTCCAGGCAAGTAGTTTTCCGGGTAAATCCTGGCCAAATCCGACGATTTTCGGGTGCGGCCAGGATTCCTCTTTACATCTCCCACAAAGGTGTTATATTCCGAACGATCGCCCCTCAAGCCACATCGAGACCCTCTATCAGGATCGATGGATTTGTCTGTCATTTGTGCAGCCCTCAACAGGCCTGCCAATCTGTGGAAAATTTTGTGGATTACTGGGGGCAACGCGGGCAAAATTTTAGGTTCTCGCCCCTTGTCAAATCGGGTGGTAGTCTGCTACGCAAATTAAATCTTTTATTTTCAACCATTAAGAGGGCTAGCTCTCGGTCCGATATACCCTGCCTGCCAGTAGCCCCAATCACTCTCGCGGTTGACGAGTTTCCACAATTCGTGATGAACGCACTGTGACTCGACGTGCGCTAAATCACTTTTATCCGGCTATTTCTGAGTGTCCTCGCCCACCCGCAAAACCGCCAGGAAAGCTTCCTGCGGAATGTCGACCTTGCCGATCCGCTTCATCCTCTTTTTGCCTTCTTTTTGCTTTTCCAGCAGTTTGCGCTTGCGCGAGATGTCGCCACCGTAGCATTTGGCTAGGACATTCTTGCGCAGCGCTGCCACCGTCTCCCGGGCGACGATCTTTGACCCGATGGCGGCCTGGATGGCGACCTCAAACTGCTGGCGCGGGATCAGTTCGCGCATCTTCGAAACCAGGGCCTTTCCACGGTCGTAGGCGAAGTCGCGGTGCACGATGATCGAAAGGGCATCGACCGGCTCGCCGGAGACCAGGATGTCCATCTTGACCATCGGCGACTCCCACTCGCCGGCCAATTGGTAGTCCAGCGAGGCGTATCCCCGCGAAATCGACTTGAGCCGGTCGTAGAAGTCGAGCACGATCTCATTTAGCGGCAGTTCATAGGTAAGCATCACGCGCGTGGGGGTCACATACTCAAAGTTCAACTGCTTGCCGCGCTTCTCTTCAACGAGTTTGAGGATTCCGCCGACGTACTCCTCGTTGGTGAGAATCTTGGCGGTGATGATCGGCTCGCGGATCTCATCGATGCCAGTGACTTCAGGCCAGCGCGAAGGATTGTCGACTTCGACCACAGAGCCATCCGTAAGCTTGATGTGATAACGCACGCCCGGGGCTGTCGTGATGAGGTCAAGCTCATATTCGCGTTCAAGCCGCTCCTGGATAATCTCCATATGCAGCAGCCCGAGGAAGCCGCAGCGGAAACCGAAGCCGAGCGCCTCTGAGCTCTCCGGCTCGAAGAAGAATGAGCTGTCGTTGAGACGAAGCTTTTCGAGCGCGTCGCGCAACAACGTGTGCTCGTGCGAATCGACGGTGTAGAGACCGGCAAAGACCATCGGTTTGATGTCTTCAAAGCCGGGCAACTGCGCCGATGCGGGCCGCGCATCTTCGGTGACTGTGTCACCGATTTTGGTATCGCTGACAGTCTTGATGGTCGCCGCAAAGAAGCCGACTTCACCCGCCTTGAGTTCGCCTATCTCGACGGGTTTCGGCATGAGCACGCCGAGCGATTCAACATCGAATGCCTTGGCGATGGACATCAGCCGAATGCGCTGTCCCTTGCGCATGGTTCCCTGCATGACGCGCACCAGCACAATAACGCCGCGATACGGATCGAACCACGAGTCGAAGATGAGCGCTTGCAAGGGTGCGTCCGGATCTCCGGTTGGCGGGGGAAGGCGATGCACGATGGCCTCGAGAACGTCGCCAACACCCTGACCTGTCTTGGCACTCACAGGAATGGCATCCGTCGCGTCCAGCCCGACCGCCTTCTCAATGGCTTCCTGGGTGCGCAGAATGTCGGCAGATGGCAGGTCGATTTTATTGATGACGGGAATAATCTCCAGGCCGTGATTGATGGCCAGGTACGCATTGGCGAGCGTCTGTGCCTCCACACCTTGACTTGCGTCCACCACGAGCAGCGCGCCTTCACACGATGCGAGCGAGCGCGAAACCTCGTAGCTGAAGTCCACGTGGCCAGGTGTATCAATGAGATTGAGCTGGTAGGTGTTGCCGTCGTGGGCTTTGTACATCATGCGAACGGCGTGCGCCTTGATGGTGATGCCGCGCTCGCGTTCCAGGTCCATGTCGTCAAGGATCTGTGCCTGCATCTCGCGACCGGTGACCGAGCCTGTGAGTTCAAGCAGACGGTCGCTCAAGGTCGACTTTCCGTGGTCGATGTGGGCAATGATGGCGAAATTACGTATTGAGGATGCGTCCATTACTTGATTTCTGAAAAGGCGTTTTCGGCGCTTTCTTCGCGCGGGTGGAGGTCCCGCGGGCGGCGAACGCCACCCCGGCGACGACGACCTGTTGCCGGGGACCCCGGGACTTCGCAAGTTTCTGTGCGTCGGACGCGGAGGAACTCCTTGGCATAGCTTATCATCGGCTAAGGGTCATACCGTCATTCGAGGGGCGTGCCAGGCCGCGGTTCCCGACGCGGCATCTTCTGCATGAGCTTGCGACGATTCTGTATCTTCGGTTGCGCGACGCTGGCACTCCTGCTGGCGGGGTGCGACCCTTCGCAGTCGAAGGTCAAGGCACCCAGCGCTCAGCCCCAGGCAACAGCTCCCGTCTTACAGGAGCCTGCTCCGGCTCCGGCGCCCCCACCTCCTCCTCCCACAGAAACAGCCAATCAGCGTAAGGCACAAAAGCTCATTGACCAGGTCGAGAAGGCCTATGCCGATGGTGACGCCGATTATCGCAAGGGCAGGCTTCCTGAAGCCAAGGCGGAATTCGATCGAGCGGTTGACCTGTTGCTCACCAGCGGCCTCGACATCAAGAGCGATCCGCAGTTGCAGGACGAGTTCGATCACGTCATCGACCGTGTCAACGTGCTGGAGATGGAGGCCCTCAAGCAGGGCAACGGCTTTGCGCCCAAGGTGGAACCGGCCCCCGCGGATGTGGCCAGCGACGTGACCTTCGAAGTAGCGCCCGAAATCGTTGCCAAGGCCAAGACGGAACTCGCCACGACCAAGTCCGATTTGCCACTGATGGTGAATGAGTACGTGGCCGGCTTCATCAACTTTTTTGCCAACTCCCAGCGCGGCCATGCCACGCTGATGCATTCGTTTCAGCGCGCGGGCCGCTACAAGGCCATGATTCAGCGCGTCATGGCGGAAGAGGGCGTACCGCAGGATCTGATTTACCTGGCCGTGGCGGAATCAAGCTTTCAGCCGCGGGCGGTCAATCGGAAATCCGGCGCAGGCGGCATGTGGCAGTTCATGCCCCATGGAGACTACGGCCTCACGCGCAACGGATACGTAGATGAGCGATTTGATCCGGAGAAGTCCACCCGGTCCTATGCACGATACATGAAATATCTTTACGGCCAGCTGGGCGACTGGTATCTGGCCATGGCCGCCTATGACTGGGGCGCCGGCAATGTGCAGCGCGCGGTGCAGAAGACGGGCTACGCGGACTTCTGGGAACTCTACCGGCGCAACAATCTGCCTGGAGAGACAAAAAACTATGTTCCCGAAATTCTCGCCGCCATCATCATTGCCAACCATCCCACGCAGTACGGATTCGATGATGTGACGCTCGATCCTCCGGTGTTGACTGACACCGTGAACATCAACTATTCCATCGATCTTCGTTTGGCATCAGACCTGGTCAATGCGCCGGTGGACGAGTTGATGGCGCTGAACCCCAGCCTGCTGCGCATGGCCACGCCGCCGGGTTCAGCGTTCGACCTGCACTTGCCGGCGGGCGCAGGGGCGGTGTTTCAGGAGCGTGTCGCGGCCATTCCCGAAAGCAAGCGCAACGCATGGCGCTACCATCGCGTGACGCCCGACGATACTCTCGAGTCCGTGGCCCGCACGTATCGCGTGACCGCCGCTGAGCTAGCTGCGGCAAATCAGATTCGTCCCGGAGAGAGCGTTGCCGGCATGGAAGCGCTGGTTGTGCCGGTGGCTCCATTGGCTGCGCCTGCTGCGCACACTCTTCTCTACACGGCCAGACGGGGCGATACGCTGGTTTCCATCGCCGATCGATTTGGTGTCTCGCTCGATCAACTGCGCCGCTGGAACAAGATTCCCTCCGGCATTCACGTGGATGCAGGACGCCACCTGCATGTGGCCGAGCCCGCCGTATTACGCAAGACCAAAGGCCATCGCACCACCATCACGGCAGCAGACCTGAACCCGAAAGCTAATGGACATGCGGCTAACGGAGCATCAACGAATCACGAAACATTGCGCGGATCGAAACAAAAGACGCGTGCGAAGACGCAAGCGAGAGCACAAAAATAGCGATGAGCCTTACTACATACTTGTCTTTTGATGGCTTTTGCATGCAAGCTATTGCTACAATGGCTTCCGCATGCGGAGCATTTTGAATCCGCAGCAGTACAGCGTTGAGCCGCTGGAGGCATGGGATGGATGAAGTGTTGAAGATGTACGCGATGAGTGCAGCCGACGACAATACTGAGCCCGCAGAAGTGGATCCCGATCACGACGAAGGCTTGGACGACGAAGACGAAGAAGTTGAAACCTCCAGCGTGCTGACCTCCTCCGACGATGATGAGGGAGTACCTGAAGCCGTTCCCATGACCTCTGGAGCGCCTGCTCCCCCGCCCGCCAGGAAGGCCGCCAAAAAAGCGGCAAAGAAGGCTGCGACAAAAGCTCCCGCGAAAAAGGCTGCCAAGAAGGCTCCGGCGAAGAAAGCCCCAGCCAAAAAGGCAGCTGCGAAAAAAGCTGTGGCCAAGAAGGCCGCAAAGAAGTCCGCCCCGAAGAAAAGCAGTGCTGGCGCAAAGGGTGGAAAGGCCAAAGCCAAGAAAGGCTCGGTCGGCAAGAGCGTCAGCAAAATCATCATAAGACGAGGTAAAAAGTTGGCCGTAAAGAAAGCAGCAAAGAAGGCGCCCGCCAAGAAGGCAGCAGCCAAGAAGGCTCCTGCAAAGAAGGCTCCGGCGAAGAAGGCAGCCGCCAAGAAGGCCCCAGCAAAGAAGGCCGCAAAGAAGGCGCCTGCAAAGAAGAAGTAATTCAGGCAACGAAAGTAGAAAGGCAAGCAAAAGAGCCCGGCATTGAGCCGGGCTTTTTTGCGTCTGGATTCAGATAAAATCGCGCTCTAGCTCTCCGCGACCGGCGCGTTGATCTGGTTGAAGTGCCAGGACTGGTGTCCCAGGTAGTCTTCGACGAGGAACCGGAGGGTCACGGGGGCGTTATCACCTACGGTACACAAAGCGCTCATCCGCTCTTCCGGAATCCTGTTTACGACCGCCAGCAGGATGTTGTGCTCGACGTTCCACCATTCCATCAGAGTCTCCCAGGGCAGCTCCACGTATCCGTGCGCGGCCACCCATCCCTCCTGGGCATAGGAAGGGCCTGCATAGGAGCCATCGATCGATGCCCTCACAAACCGCTGGCGATTGTTCGTGGCAGAGTCCAGCAGATGTCCGAGGATCTGCTTGCGGGTCCACCCACCCGCGCGCCACGGAATATCGGCCATCTCGGCAGGCACAGCCCCCAGCGTCTTTCGCAAGGTTTCGATCGCATCGCGAAATGTTCTCGCTGTCTCGGTTAGCATTCCCACTCTTCCTCCTCTCAGTTCTGGTGTCCACATACAGGAACGGCCCCGTTTCCGGGGCCGCATTCTCACCATCTTGGCTGCCGTCCTATTTCTTCATCTCACCCAGCGCCGCCAGCACTTCCTCGGAGTGGTGCTGCGGGTCTACCTTGGTCCAGACCTTTACGATCTTGCCGTGCGGATCGATCAGGAAGGTGTTGCGCATGGCAATGGTCATATCGCCAAAGTGGCCCAGCGACCCGTACTGATCCACCACCTTGTGTTCAGGATCGGCGAGCAGGCGGAAGGTCAAGCCCTCCTTGGTGCAGAACTGCTTGTGGCTGTCCGGCGTGTCCACGCTCACGCCCACAATCACCGCATTGTCTGATTCAAACTTGGACAGGTCGCGCTGGAAGTTATGAGCCTCGATCGTGCATCCCTGCGTCATGTCCTTGGGATAGAAGTAGAGAACCACCCACTTCCCTTTGAAGCTGTCGAGGGAGATCTTGGAGCCGTCCTGGGAAGGAAGAGTGAATGTGGGAGCGGTTTGGCCGGCGGCGGGCAGGGTTTGATCGGCAGCGTGGACTGAAACGAGTGTACCGGCGAGCGCGAGGGCAGCAGCGCCGGCGAAAAGTGCGAGCTTTCTCATGGGACCTCCAAAGGACGGGGATTCGAGTTCGGGGAACAGGGGACGCGGGGAGATGTCCTGCGCAGCCTCAACCAGTATCGGCGCGGACTGACGGGTATGGCAATCCTGAACATGATAGTTGGATTCGCAGATCCCTCCGCCTGCTTCAGCGAAACTTACGGTGGGCGGCGTTGCTGCCACGGAACCAAATGCCCAGGAAGGCGGGCAAACGCGCACGCGGATAGCCAAAAGGCCCGCGTGCATCCTCCGAAGCTTTTGGGGGATCAGTAGAGCGTGGCCGCAGTCAACAAGACGAGACGCGGCCCAGAAAAGGTTTCAGCAGAACCAACGGCGCGAGTCGAAATTCGCGCGAAAATCGCCAATGATTCAGCCTACGTTTGCTTCCTCAAACGCGTCCGATCCAACCGGCGGTTTGAGCGAGTTGAATTCCGCGCTTCCAACAGGTGGCTTGAGCGAAGCTTCGAATTCCGTTTCGCCATTGTCGGCAGTTGCCTCGAATTCGGATGCGCCGACCGGGGGTTTGAGCGATTTTTCCATAGAAGTCCTCCTGCATGGTTTCCGTTAGCCGTCTGGGGGAAAGAGCTGGTACTGCGATCAGTATCCGCGCGCAACGGCAATAATTGCAATACTTTCCTGATTTGCACGGCGCAGCAGAGCTTCACGGTCGAACAGCAATGTGCGGTCTGCCTCGACGGAAAGACACGTGGCACCCGCGCTTTTCATTACGTCCAGAGTGTGCATGCCGATCACCGGCACATCGAACCGCATGTCTTGTTTTGGCTTGGCCACCTTGATAACGGTGAGCCTCCGCTGCAGCGTGGGCGCATCGCCGGGAGCATCGTCTTCAAGCGACCGCATTAAGTCGCCAGCTCTCAAAATCGCGGCATCTGTGCCTTCCATGGCTTCCACGGCGACGCATGCCTGGGCCGCCACCACCACCGTCTGGCCAATGTCGAACCCCGCCACCGCGCGGGCAACTCCGAGACCGTACTCGATATCCTTGCGCTCTTCTTCGTCCGGCGCGCGCTCAGTGAGCACGCCCTCCTGCGCCAGTAGCGGCTCAAGGAAGGAAGTGGAGCTGATCAGCTCGATGCCCTCGTCGGCCAGTACCTTAGCCACCGCGCCTATCAGCATGTCGGTATTGCGGGTGCGCAGGTTGAGAAGCAGCTTGGCCAGCCGCCAGTCGGGCCGGATCGAAGAGAAAATCTGCTTGTGCTTTACCTGGCCCGCCATCACCGCCTTCGTGACGCCCTCTTTGTGGAAGGTTTCAATCAGACGCGAAAGCTCACCCAGTGATAGCCAGTAAACGGAGATCCGCTCATCGGCCGTCGCGCGATCATTGATTTCTGTGTCCGTCTCTTCCCGGATGGCCGCGACGGTGACAGCATGCCCCTGCGCCCGGGCGGCGTCAAGAATCAGGAAAGGGAAGCGGCCATTGCCGGCGATCAAGCCAAGCTTCATGGCTACTTGATGACCCCGCGCTGCGAGCGCGCTATGAAGTCCGCGACAATCTTCGCATCTTCGCCATCGAGCTCTCGTATCTTCTCCAGCGCCTGCGACGTGTTGATGCGCGAACTGAGCAGCAGCCGGAAAGCCTTTTGCAGCGTGCTCAGCCGTTCCGGCGAAAAGCCTCTCCGGCTCAGGCCGATCTTGTTGATGCCGAATGCCTTGTTTTCACGCCGGGCGGAAGTCAGCGAGAAAGGCAGCACGTCCTGCGTCACTATCGTCCCGCCGCCGATAAACGCGTACTGGCCCACCGTGCAGAACTGGTGAACCGGCGAGAACGCTCCCACGCTGGCGTAATCCTCAATCACCACGTGGCCGGCAAGGGTAGCGGCGTTGGCCAGAATGCAATGGCTGCCCACCTTGCTGTCATGCCCAACGTGTACGTAGGCCATCAGCAGGTTATCGGAGCCAATGGAGGTGATTCCGCCGCCCTTGTCAGTCCCGCGGCTGATGGTCACACACTCGCGGATTGTGTTGTCATCGCCGATCGCAGTTTCCGTCGGTTCACCGTTGTATTTCAAATCCTGCGGAGCCACGCCGACGGATGCGAACGGATACACGGTGTTGCGCGCACCCAGGCTGGTGCGCCCGTCGATCACCACGTGTGAAATCAGGTTGCACGCCTCGCCCAGCTTTACCTCCGGGCCAATTGTGCAATAAGGGCCGATTGTGCACGACTCCGGGATCACGGCTCCGGGCGCAACAATGGCGCTGGGATGAATGCTCACTCGGTCCCCGTGACCGCTGCGGCGGCCGCGGCTTCCGCCTCCACCTGGGCTTCAGTCGACGCCGTTTCCGTAGGAGTTTCCGGCTTCGGCTCGCGCACACGCGGCACTACCTGGCAAGTCAGCGTGGCCTCGCACGCCACTTTTCCATCCACAATCGCGCGACCCTGGATGCGCCCGGCGCGTGGCCGGAACGAAAGCACTTCCACCTCGATGCGAATCTGGTCGCCCGGCGTAATCGGCCGCCGAAACTTGGCGCGCTCAATGCCAGTGAACACCACCAGCTTGCTCAGGCGATCCGGCAACTCATACATCATGATGATGCCGCCCGCCTGTGCCATCGCTTCCACCACCAGCACGCCCGGCATGATTGGATAGTCAGGAAAATGTCCCTGGAAAAACGGCTCGTTGATGGTTACGTTCTTCAGGGCTACCAGGCGCTTCGTGCGTTCGAATTCGACAATCCTGTCGATCAGCAGGAACGGGTAACGGTGAGGAAGAAAACCCAGGATCTCCTGGATATCGAGGATCATTCTCTGGCTCCGGGTCGAATCGCGCTCGTGAGGATTATAAACAATAGCCCTGCGCGGCCCGACGACCCGCTGTCGCACGCCATCCCCGGTGGGAGCCTCTCACTTCTTCAGCCGATGCACCGACGCTTCCACATCAAAGAAGTCCGGAGCGAGATTGTCGTTGTACTTCACCGAGTCCACGTAAAACTGCCGCACCATTTCGTCGTTTTTCCCGCGCGAGATCCGCAACGCCGTGGGAAATCCGCCCAGAAGGTGGTAGTCGTCGTACTCTTCGAAGTCGGTGTTCTTGTCGTGGTACAACGGGTCTCGCCACTGGAACGACCGCCGCAGCGGCAGGTGCGACTGTGTGTCGATCAGGATGGTGATGGCCTCATTGTCCGGAGAAATGAGCGTAACCTGGTCGGCCAGATGGCGCTCGGCCAGGTGCTGCCCTTCGTAAATCAGGATCGTCTTGGGGTCCTTGAGCCACACCTTGACTGCCGTTTCGATGGAATGGTCGCGACGGCGCAAATAGTCGCTCAGCTGCTCCTCCGGGATCGCCTTCTTGCCACGGTAGGTCACTTCCCAGCCCTCGCGGCCGAGGAAAAACTGAGCGTAGTCGCGCTTTTTGGATACATCGATGCGGTCTTTGTCCGGCCAAACGTGGAACTCGAGAATCTCGGTTGTCCCCAGGTCGGGCTGCCCATGATAGAACCCCGCCACATGTCCGTGCTCGGTGCGATTCTTGATGTCGAGCCACGCTTGGCCGCCCAGTGCCTGCACCATTGTATCCAGCGCATCGTGGGCCTTCTTGGCGTTCTTCGCGGCCTCGTCCTCAACCTGCTTCGTGGTGGTCTGTGCCGGGAGCCAGTTTCCCGCAACCAGCAGGACCATGGCCAGCGCGACTCCTGGAACTCTGCGCATCCACTCTCTCCTCAATAACAATCCGATGCAAAATCCTATATCAATTTGACGGTTAACCCACCAGCACCGCTCCGCCATTTACGTTCAAAACCTCGCCCGAGATGAAACCAGCGAACGGAGTGCACAGGAAAAGCACCGGCCCGGCAATCTCTCGTGGAGTGCCCGCACGTCCCACCGGAATGCCGGCCGCGATCCGCGGGCCCAGTTCGGGATGCCCCAGGGCGGCAGCAGACATCTCCGTCGTCACCCACCCCGGCGCTACGCAGTTTACCCGAATTCCGCGGGGCGCCAGCTCGGTCGACAAGCTCTTGGTCAGACTGATCAGCGCGCCTTTGGTCACTGCATAGTCGGCGTGAAACGCCTCTCCGCGCTGTCCGGCCGTGGAGCTGATCAGTACGATATGCCCCGCCGCCTCGTCATGATTCAGCGCGCGCCTCTGCTTGTCCAACTGGGACACGGTCGCCTGCACCAGCCCAAAAACCGAATCAAGATTGACCCCCAGCGTGCCCCGCCACTGTTCCTCGCTCATCTCCGCGATGGGCGCGTCGTCCGAAGGCCATATTCCATGGTTCACCACGAGGATATCGAGCTGGCCAAATGCGTGTACCGCGGCAGCCACCAGGGCCCGTCCGTCTCCCGGATTCGCAAGATCTTGTTCGATGGCCACGCAGCGGCTGGGCCCTCCACAATCGAGCACCAGCGTCTCCGCGCGTTCGCGCGCCTGTTTGTAGCTGAACGCAACGCGCGCTCCCGCCGCGGTAAACAGTCGCACCGTTTCTGAACCAATCCCGCGCGAGCCACCCGTAATGAGCGCTACCTTGTTTTCAAGTAGAAGGGAAACACCTGCCATGAGGCCACGCTATAGGTTGGGGCCGTGAGACGTAAAGCACGTCTCGCAAACGCGGTGTTCACACCGCCCGTAGCAACCGCGCTGGCAGAAAGATAATCGCACTCACCAGCTCCAGCACCCCGCCGACCGCGATCCCCACAATCCGGAATGGCAGCAGCAACAGCCACACGATCGGGTACAACACCAGCGCCATCAGCGCCAGCGGCCAGCAGAGTATGAAGAGAATGCACCACAGCAGAAACTTGACCATCGCATGACTCCCAGCCGGTGGGTTCCCGGCTCTAATTTATACGAGAGATACGCGGGCCAGGTTCCCCAGGAGAGGACTCAGCGGCCGGTGTGTCTGCCGAATCCCCGATAGCGACGTCGAATGCACTGGAATCCGAATACAATGAATTCAAGCATGGACAAGACGATCCGCAGGGTAATTAGTCTCAAAGAGCAACAGACCGAGACTTATCGGTACTGGCGGAGTCGGCCGCCGGCAGAGCGATTCCTTGCCGTTTGGGAAACGACTGCCGCGGCATATGCCTTCAAGGGAGTTCGCTATGACCCTACCCGAAGATCTGAGGCAACTCTTACTCGTGTTGAACGCACACGGAGTTGAGTACCTAGTCGTCGGCGGATGGGCGGTTGGCTTTCACTCCGAGCCAAGGGCGACAAAGGACATAGATCTCTTCATTCGCGCGGATGCGAGAAACAGCGAAGCCGTGTTCCGCGCGTTGGCTGAATTTGGAGCCCCGCTTGGCGGCCTCACTCCGGCTGATTTTTGCGATAGCCCGGCATCCGTCTTTCAGATCGGCCATGCGCCCGCCGCGCGCCGATATTCTCCAGTCGATCGACGGTGTTGCTTTCGACGAGGCATGGAGCCGACGCGTGCAGTTTTCTCTGGAGGGCATCGAGGTCAATATCATCTCCGTGGAAGACCTGATTCGGAACAAACTGCAGGCCGGAAGGCTTCGTGATCTGGCCGATGTGGAAGCAATTCGAGAGGCCAACAGCGATGAGAATCGCAGTTGATAACCGCCGCCCTGGCGGCGTCCGCAAAAGAAATAAGGCGCGTCCCTCATGATCGACGGACGCGCCCGAGTTGTCTGGCTCGCTAACTTGCCCTACTGCAGCAGCGTCCCCTGGTCGTCTTCCTTGATAGCCTCTTCCGGCGGAATGATCACCGCCGCCGCCACCTTGTCCTCGGCATCCAGGTTGAGAAGCCGGACACCCTGCGTGACGCGGCCGGCGGCGCGGACGGTCTTTGTGTCGATCCGGATGATCTTGCCCCACTGGCTGATAACCATCAACTCTGACGTTTCATTGACGAGCAAAATGGAAGCACTCTTGCCCACCTTGGGCGTGGCCTTCAGATTATTCACGCCTTGAGCGCCGCGCGCCGTCAGGCGAAACTCGTCGACATCCGTGCGTTTTCCGAAGCCGTTCTCCGTGATGGTGAGTATGAGCGATTGGGTGACGCAGAGCTTTTCGTCAAGGTGCTTGAGCGCCTTGTCGGCATCCCTTTCCGCCTTTTCCGCAGACTTCAGTACCTCTTCGTCCGCTGCGCCGTTGCGACGATCCTCACGGGCTTTTTGAAGAGCTTCCTTCGCGGCGGTGTGGGCCTCGCGTAACGCCGTGAGCTTATCCGTCAGACCGCGCGCAGCGGCGCATTCGTCGCGTTCCTTGTCGCGCGTCTCGTCGGAGTCTGTGATGGCCGCGCCAATGACATAGTCGCCCTTCTTGAGCGAAATGCCTTTATTGCCGGCCGCGTTGCGTCCCATTGGACGCAGGCCGATGCCGCTGCGATCCGGGTCGTACTCTTCCTGAAAGCGGATGGCCATGCCCTCGCGCGTCGCCAGAAAGATGAATTGCTTGCCGTTGGTCAGGCCGGCTGTCACCAGGTCATCATCCTTGTCGATGCCGATGGCGATAATGCCGCGAGCCATGACATTGCTGAAGTCCTTCAGCGGCGTCTTCTTCACCACGCCCAGGCGCGTGGCAAAGAAGATGAACTTGCCCTCTTCTTCCAGATCGCGCACCGGCAGAATGGCGCGGACATTCTCGCCCGCCTGCAGGTTAAGGAGGCTCTGCATGCTCTTGCCCTTGCCCGCCGCTCCCACATCGGGAACTTCGTACACCTTCACCCAGTACACGCGGCCAGTGTTGGTAAAGCAAAGCAGGTACGCGTGCGTTGAGTCCACAATGAGCTGCGCGACAAAATCCTCTTCGCGCGTCTTCATGCCCATGCGCCCCGTACCGCCGCGCCGCTGCTGGCGATAGATGCTGATCGGCGTGCGCTTCAAATAGCCCTGGTGGCTCACCGTTACCGCAACCTGCTCGTCCGCAATCAGGTCCTCAAGCTGCAGCTCCGCGCTCTCGTCCACAATCTGCGTGCGCCGTGCGTCGCCGTACTTTTCGCGAACGTCTTCGAGCTCCTTCACGATTACTTTGCGCAGCTTTTTGTCGCTGGCCAGGATCGATTCGTACTCGGCAATCTTGTCGCGAATCTCACCCAATTCCTTCAAAATCTCATCGACGGACAACTGCGTGAGGCGATAGAGCTGCAATTCGAGAATCGCGTCCACCTGGCGCAAACTCAGCCCGCGCTCTTCGCTCGCCAGCCGCTCGCGATCCAGGTTGATCACGATGTCGGCGCCCTTGCCCCAGGCATACAAATTCTCGCGCGCTTCGGCTCTTGATCCCGACCCGCGAATAATGCGAATGACCGTATCGAGATTGTCGAGCGCAATCTTGTAGCCTTCCAGGATGTGCTCCCGCTCCCGCGCCTTGCGCAAGAGGAAAACCGTCCGCCGCTGGACTACGTCTACACGGTGGTCGATGAACGCGCGAATCGCCTGGTCGAGTCCAAGCTCGACCGGCCGGCCGTTCAGCACCGCCAGAAAAATCATCGAGAAGCTCTCCTGCAGCTGCGTGTGCTTGTAAAGCTGGTTCAGCACAATCTCCGGCTGCGACCCGCGTTTCAACTCAATCACAATCCGCATGCCGTCGCGATCACTCTCGTCGCGCACATCGGAGATCTCGTCGATGATCTTCTCGTTCGCCAGTTCGGCGACGCGCTCGACGACCTTTGACTTGTTCACCTGGTAGGGGATCTCGGTAATGATGATCGCCTGCTTTTCCTTGGTCAGGTTCTCGACCGCCACGCGCGCGCGCATCATGAAGCGGCCGCGGCCCGTCTTGTAGGCCTGCGCAATGCCGCTCTTGCCGTAAACGAATCCCCCGGTCGGAAAATCCGGCCCCTGCACGTGCTTCAGCACTTCAATCAATCCGGCCTTCGGATCGTTCACCAGTTCGATCGTGGCGTTGATGATCTCCGTCAGGTTGTGTGGCGGAATGTTCGTCGCCATGCCGACCGCAATGCCGTTCGACCCGTTAACGATGAGCGTCGGAATGCGCGTGGGCAGCACCGTAGGCTCATCGGTGGTCTCATCGAAGTTGGCCATCATGTCGACAGTTTCCATCTCGATGTCCGCCATCATCTCTTCGGCAATACGCTCCATGCGGCATTCGGTGTATCGATAAGCCGCGGGCGGATCGCCGTCCACTGAGCCGAAGTTTCCCTGCCCGTCGACAAGCGGATAGCGCAACGACCATGGCTGCGCCATGCGCACCAGCGCGTCATAGACTGAAGAATCGCCGTGAGGATGGTATTTCTTCAGGCATTCGCCCACCACGCCGGCGCACTTCGAATAGCGCTTGTTGTGCTGCAGACCCTCTCGGTCCATGGCAGTAAGAATGCGCCGATGGACGGGTTTCAGGCCGTCTCGAGCGTCGGGCAGAGCGCGCCCGATGATCACCGACATCGAGTAGGCGAGATAGGAGCGGCGCATCTCCTCTTCAATGTTCATGTTCACGAAGTTGGTGCCGCTGGGCGGCACACCGCCATCGAGAGGAAGCTGGGGGTTCTTGTCGTCTGCCATAGAGGTTTTCTGGCCCGCCGAAGGGCGGCTTGAAGCTACCTCTGAAGATAGCCGGGAGGCTCCGCGGGCGCTGCTTGTATTTTACCGCCTGGGGGTGCCTTTCAGCAAGGCGCAAAAAGCGGAATAAGTTATGTAAATTCTATCGGTTACAGATTCAAGCCGCGAACGCGAAATCCCCTCGGACAGCTTACGCCGCGCGGCGCGATTTCCCTTTCGTTTTGGAGGTCGATTTGGTCTTCTTTTTGGCCTCCTTTGACCCGTCATCACCACCCAAACCCGCAAGGATCACCGGCGGCCGATCCGGCAGTTCCACCACCAGCGAAAGCTTGCCTCCCACGCCCTCAACGTAACTTCGGAGCGTGGAAATGTAGAGGTCCGTGCGCTTCTCAATCCGCGACACGCCCTCCTGCCCGATCTTGAGCTTCCGCGAGAGCCGCGCCTGCGTCAATTTGCGCAACCGCCGCAGTTCACGAAGGTTGATCTCCGCGCTGATCTCCTCTGCGCGCCTTTGAATACGAGCGCGCCGTTCTTCGGGCATCTCAGCAAGAATTTGATCAAGCGTAACCGGCATTTCTATCTCCTGTTTCTCAAAGCTAGCGCCTTTAGATGTCGACCAAAGCGTCCATCCGCCTTCCGAATGAACTCACCATAAAATCGGCGCTGCCCAACTCCACTCTTGTCTCCGGCGACGAGCAAAATGGCCCTGCGCTCGGGATCGAATGCAAATGCAACACGCCATACCCCACCCGCCGCGCGAAACGCAACTCCTTCATGTTGGCGTGGTCGGAACCCTTGAGCGTATCCACCTCGGGCCGCCCCAGCGTCGGGCCCTTCGCCAAGGTTCAATGTCAATGCAACCAGTTCTTCTTGAACGGACTTCGGAAGCTCTCGGTATTCCGGCAAAAACTCATCGTGAAAAACGACTTCCCACTGCTTTTCCATTTCACCGCATCCAGTCGAGCTATCCGGCGACAATAAAAGTATGCTCTCAAATGCATAATGTCGTCAAATGCATTTTCTCGGAATTCTGCACTCGCGTATGCCTAGCGCCTTACAGTAATCCGGGCAGGCTCAACAGCCAGAAAACCACCTGCAGCAGGACGACCGCACCCCCGGCAGCCATCGCCAGACGTGGCCGCGAACTCTCATATGCATCCGCGAAAACTCCGCCCACAAAAGTCAACAGAAACGGCAGTGCCCACAGCCACGGCGACGATGGAACTCCCGTCGTGATCAGCACCACGATCAGCAAAAAGCACACCAGCGGCGCCGTGTTTCCAAAGTACCGCGACCGCCCGTAACCCAGATACAGCACACACGCCGCCGCCGCCGCAATCGTCACGCCCGCGCTGCTCAAACTTCCAAACATCCTCTTGGCAGGATCCACCGAGAACCACAAGAATCCCGCCGCCGACCGAAACAAATAGCTGAACGCATCAGGCGAAAATCCGTAACACGCGAACACCAGCACCAGCGCCCCAGTCGCTGCCAGCAGCACGATCGGCAGCACCTGGCTCCGCCGCCCCTCCGCCACCCACAGCATCAACACCAGGCCCAGCAGTCCCACCACCGGCAGCGCGGCAATGTGCGCCGACGCAGCCACTCCGAACAGCACGGTGAGCAACACGATGCGCGGCCGCCATTTCTTCCTCGGCCCCTGCATCGCATGCGCAACGCCAACGCATGTGTACACGCCGCCGTACACGCCCACCGCCGCAAGCATCTCCGGCCCCGGTGTCACGCACGCCTTCAGAATTGCCGGCGAAAAACAATAGAGCGCCAGCGCCGTATATCCGCCCATGTTGCCGTAGAGCCGCCGCGTCACCCACCACAGCGCCCCGCCCAGCACGCATCCCGCAAACAGAAACGGCAGCCGCATCAGCAGCAGCACATAAGGCAGCTGATGTCGCAGCTCCCACGTGCTCAGGCTCTGAATGCCGCCAGCTTGCACCACCCGGTCCTCGGGTTTGCGAAACACATCAAGCCCGCGCTCAGCCACCACATTGAGCGTCAGCGGCAACCCCGCCACCCGATACGCCAGCACGCCATCATGAATGTTTCCGCAGCTTGTGTAGTAGCCCGCCAGCGGCGAGGGCTTCTCCCACATTTCGCGTCCGCAGCGCGCGTATTGATAATCGCGATCGCTCAGCGATTGATGCGCCGTCAGCCACAATCCCTGCGCCAGAAACAGCGCCAGCATCCCCGCTGCAATGCGTTGCGGCAGGTTGAATCGGAATCGGCGAAGACGAGCAAAACGGTGCGTCATTTCAGGTGAAGGGAACCAATAACAAGTTTACCCGCCCAAACTCAGCTTTCCGTAGGTTGTCCTGACCGCCCGGTGCCCCATCCAAGTGACGTCGTTGCTTTTGTCGCTTGGGTGGAAACCACGAACATGCCCCGTCTGTTCCCTCATCGCGTACACTTAATCCGCCATGATCACCCGCCGCCGTTTTGTTTCAGATGCTGCCGCGTTTTCCGCCGGCCTTTCGCTCGCGTCCACAGCTCACCTCGCGCACGCCCAGTCCGGCGCCACCTACACCAACCCCATCATCCCCGGCGACCACCCCGACGCCAGCCCCATCCGCGTCGGCGACGATTTCTACCTCACCCACTCCAGCTTCGACTACGCTCCTGGCCTGCTCATCTGGCACTCGCGCGATCTCGTCAACTGGCGCCCCGTTGCCGCTGCGCCTCACCCGTTACCACGGCGGCGTGTGGGCGCCCTACCTTTGCGAGTACGAGAACCGCTTCTACATCTACTTCCCCGCCGACCAGAAGCTCCACGTCGTCCACGCCGACAAGCCCACCGGCCCCTGGAGCGAGCCCATCGACCTCGGCATCAGCGCCATCGATCCCGGCCACATCGCGGAAAACGGCCGCCGCTTTCTCTACATGGCTGGCGGCCTCATGGCCGAGCTCAACGCCGACGGCCTCTCCGTCAAAACGCCGCCGCGCAAAATCTTCGATCCCTGGCCGGTCCCCACCACCACGCGCATGGAGTGCACCTGCCTCGAAGCCCCCAAGCTCCTCGAGCGCAAGGGCTGGTTCTACCTCATCGTCGCGGAAGGCGGAACCGCCGGCCCCGCCACCAGCCACTCCGTCGTCGCCGCACGCAGCCGCCACGCCGAGGGCCCCTGGGAGTGGGCGCCCAACAATCCCATCGTCCGCACCACCTCGCGCGACGATCGCTGGCTCAATGTAGGCCACGGCCGCCTCGTCGACACACCCGATGGCCGCTGGTACATGACCGTCCACTCCTACGAGAACGGCTACCGCGCACTCGGCCGCCAGCTTCTCCTGCTGCCCATCGAGTGGACCCCCGACGGCTGGTTCCGCGTTCCCGCCGGCGCAAAGACCGCCGCGCCGCTTCCCATGCCCATCCCCGGCGCGCACCAGCAACCGCCGCTCGACCCGTCGGACGACTTCAAATCGCCCGAACTCGGCCTGCAATGGGCCTTCTGGCATGAGTTCGATCCCGCGCGCATCGCCACCGGCAACGGCGCGCTCATGCTCCAGGCCAAGGGCGACTCTCTCGCCAACACCTCGGCCCTCACCACGCCCGTCGGCGGCCACTCCTACACCGTCGAAATCGACATCGAAGTCACCCCCGGCTGCGCGTCGGGGCTCATGCTCTTCTACGACCCCGCTGCACGTCACCGGTATCCTCCTCGACGACGAAGGCATCGGTGTCCGCGTGGCCAACGGTTACGTCGCCAGCCGCTACCACAAGGGCGCCACCCGCGCCACGCTCCGCATCGTCAATGACAACCAGGAGGTCGACTTCTACTACAAGCTTCCCGGCCAGTCCTGGAAGAAGACAGAAGAGTCGGCCGAAGTCTCCGGCATGCAGCACAACGTCCTCGGCGGCTTCCTCGACCTGCGCCCCGCGCTCTTCGCCACCGGCAAGGGCCAGGCCACCTTCCGCACCTTCCGCTTCTGGCCCAAGGCGAATGTGCCCAATGCTATCCTTGGTTAAGAAAAACGATGAGCACGGTCTATACCATCGGGCATTCTTCGCATTCGTTCGGGGAGTTTCTCGGACTGCTGAAAAGCCACGAGATGGATGTTGTGGTCGACACGCGCTCCGCTCCCTACTCGCGTTTTGCTCCGCAGTTCGACCGTGAAATTCTGCAGCGGGAACTGGTGAAAGTCGGGCGTCAAGTATCTTTTTCTTGGCGGTGAACTCGGCGGCCGACCCAAAAATTCAAACTACTACGACGACGCAGGCCATGTGCTCTACAGCCGCATCACCCGCGACCCAGCCTTTGTCTCCGCTATTGAGAGACTCGAGCACGGCATCGCTGGATTTCAGAGTCGCCCTCATGTGTGGTGAAGAAGACCCCGCGCATTGTCACCGGCGATTGCTCGTTGCGCGAGTCCTTGCTGAACACGACCATCAGGTCCTGCATATCCGCGGCGATGGTCGCCTCGAGACCGACGCCGAAGTCTCCACGGCCTCCCGAAAACCTCTCGTGAATGAACAGCCTGCCCTCTTTGCAGAACTGGACGAGGACCAATGGAGATCTACAGCATCGGTTTTACCCAAAAGAGCGCCAGCCAATTCTTCGGACATCTGAAGGCCAACGGCATCGAACGCCTGCTCGACGTCCGGCTCAACAACACCTCGCAGTTCGCCGGCTTTGCCAAGCAGTCAGATCTGCCTTACTTCCTGCACGAAATCTGCGGAGCGGTCTACGAGCATCGAGCCCCTGCTCGCTCCCACGCAGGACATCCTCGATGACTACAAAAAGAAGAAGGGCGATTGGAACACGTACACCGAAGCGTATTTGAGTCTGATCCGCTCGCGCACAGTCGAATCGGCGCTTTCCAAAGACAAGCTTCTTGAAGAAGAACGGTTCTGCTTTGCAGCGAGCCTACCGCCGAACATTGCCATCGCCGCCTGGCGCTTGAGTATCTGCAATCACATTGGAACGACATAATAATCCGTCATATTTAGAGCACGTCATGATTAAGGAGACCATTGGAGATGATCGACCGTCCATGAGAGTCGACCGCATCGTCTGTCTCGCCAATTCCTACAAACACGACAATCGCTGTGTCGCCGGCATCAGCCTGGTTACAAGGAAATGGCTAAGACTCTTAGGACGAACGGTCCCCGGTTGCTTAACTCGCCAGGAAACTCGATACATTGATGGCAAAGACCCCGCGATACTGGATGTGTTTGAAGTTGAACTCGATGGGGATTGCGGTTCGCACTATCATCCCGAAAACGTCTTCGTGACTGGCACTCCCTGGCGGCACCTCAGAAAATACGACAGTCCGTCGGAGTTCGAGATCTTGAAAGCTGCTGCAAACTCTGACCCAGTGATTTTGGAAGGATACTGCGACAGAATCGACGCGAGCAGATTCGAAAAAATTCCAGCAAAGTTATCTCTCGGACTGCTCAACCCAGAAGACCTTTGGTGGTGGGTTCGGGACGAAAAGGGGAAACGACGATTTCGAGCGAATTTCCGGCTCGGTGAAGCGGGAAGAATTCGTTACGATTTGCCTGTCACGGATCCCGCATGGCTTGATCAACTTCATTTGTTACCCGGTGGCATTTATCCTCACGCAATGCTTTGCGGCAATCCATTCTCGAGAACGCTTCTAACCGTAAGTCTTAGCGAGCCATTCGAAGGTTTTCACTACAAACTCATCGCAGGGGTAATCAATTTCCCCCACTCGGGTTCGTAAAGTGATGAACGGTTGCGGCGGTCGTCCTGGGTCGCTACACTTCTCATCAATGGCCATCGCCCACGACAGCTCCCCGGACCGCCTCGTCAGCGCCTCCCGCGCCGAGGAAGAGCAGAATTTCGAGCTCAAGCTCCGCCCTCGCTGGCTCCGCGAATTCATCGGCCAGCCCAAAGCCAAGCAGCAGCTTGAAATCGCCCTCCAGGCCGCCAAAACCCGCGGTGAAGCCCTCGACCACGTCCTCCTCTTCGGCCCTCCCGGCCTGGGCAAAACCACCCTCGCCACCATCATCGCCAACGAACTCGACGTAGGCTTCCAGCAGACCAGCGGCCCCGCCCTCCAAATCCAGGGCGACCTCACCGCCATCCTCACCAACCTCCGCGAGCGCCAGGTCCTCTTCCTCGACGAGATCCACCGCATGCAGCCCGTCCTCGAAGAAAAGCTCTACACCGCCCTCGAGGACTACAAGCTCGACATCATCATCGGCCAGGGCCCCGCCGCCCGCACCCACGTCATGGAGATCCGGCCATTCACCTTCATCGGCGCCACCACGCGCCCCGGCCTGCTCTCCTCGCCGCTCCGTTCCCGCTTCGGCATCCTCCTGCGCCTCGAGTTCTACACAGAAGACGACCTCCGCTTCATCGTCGAGCGCAGCGCGGAAGTCCTCGAGGTCCCCATCGACCCCGACGGCGCCGCTGAAATCGCCCTTCGCTCCCGCGGCACCCCCCGCATCGCCAACCGCCTCCTCCGCCGCGTCCGCGATTACGCCCAGGTCCGCGGCACCGGCGTCATCGACCGCCCCATCGCCAACGCCGCCCTCACTATGCTCGAGGTCGACGCCCACGGCTTCGACGAAATCGACCGCCGTCTCCTCCTCACCATCATGCAGAAATACGATGGCGGCCCCGTGGGCCTCGGCACCCTCGCCGCCACGTTGGCCGAAGAAGAAGACGCCCTCGAAGAAGTCTACGAACCCTTCCTCATCCAGATCGGCTTTTTAGATCGCACCCCGCGCGGCCGCGTCGCCACCCGCCTCGCCTACGAGCACTTCGGCCTAAGCACCGCCCCGCCGCCAGCCAGGCCTCTTTTAATCAGGATTCCAAACGATGAGCAACAGCGTCACTCTCGGCGGTTGCGAACCCATTCTCTGCGCGCCCCTGCTGCGCAAAGTCGACAGCCATCTCATCCACTTGCTCCGGTCGCTCACCCCAAGCGAGTGGACCCTCCCCACCGTCGCCCCGCTCTGGAACGTCCGCGACGTTGCCGCCCACCTCCTCGATACCTCTCTGCGCAAGCTTTCCCTGGTTCGCGATTCCTGCTTCGTCGAATCCGTCGAAATCCGCTCGCAACAAGACGTCGTCAACCTCGTCAATCGCCTCAATCGGGAGGGAGTTACCGTCTACCGCCGCCTCAGCCCTTACGTCATCATTGAATTAATTTCTTTAGTGTCACAGCAATTCGCGGATTTTCATGAATCGCTCGACCCCTTCGCCCGCGCCGCCTTCAACGTCAGTTGGGCAGGTGAAACCGAATCCCTCAATTGGTTCGACACAGCCCGCGAGCTGACCGAGCGCTGGCACCATCAGCAACAGATCCGGCTCGCCACCAAACGGCCCGGCATCATGACCCCCGAGCTGTACTACCCAGTCCTCGACTGCTTTGTGCGCGGACTGCCGCACGCCTACCGCAACACCGCCGCCCCCGCAGGCACGGCCATCCTCCTCGAAATATCCGGCGACTGCGGCGGCCAATGGATTCTCTCCAGATCGCTATCAGCATGGCATTTTCTCTCGCAACCGCCCCTCAACCTGGCGTCCCGAGTCACAATCCCTCAAGAGATCGCCTGGCGTGTCTTCACCAGGGGCATCGACCGCGAATCCGCGCGCGCGCAAATCCAGATCGCCGGTGACCCCCAACTCGCCGAAGGCATCCTCAATCTAACCGCAATCGTCGCCTGACCGTCGCGGCGTTCAACGGCGCCACCCAATCCCGCATCACAACCTGTGAGTCCGCGCTTCGCAAAACACCGCCTCCAACAGCGCTAACTCATAGGACCCACTTTGACGCTCATCGCCACACGCATCCTCGTCGTACTCACTTCCATCGCCCTCGGCTCTCTCCCCGTGGCCTCGCAAACCCTTCGCCAGAAAGCCGCGCCCAATTCGCAGAACGCGCCGCACGTTCAGGTCGCGAACGTCCTCTTCCGCTACTCGCCCGACCTCAGCATCCTGGTCGTCCGCCTGCAAGGCACGCTGCTGCCCACCGAAGGCCATACTGCCCCCAGCTTCAATGAGCCCGCCTCCTTCGTCATCGCCACGGACGCCGCCGAAATCCGCATGTCCACCGATCAACTCGCCGGCCTCATGAATTCCTGGCTGCTCTCTTCGCCCAAGGCGCAAATCAAAAGCATCCGCATCGCCATCTCCGCCAATCAGCTACTCATTGACGGCACCATGAAGAAGGGTCTGCACATCCCCTTCCACGCCACCGCCACCCTCGCCATCACCAGCGACAACCGCATTCGCATCGATCTCCATCAGGTCAAAGCCGCGCATCTCCCCGTCAAAGGCCTGCTCGATGCACTCGGCCTCGACATGCACGACCTCGTCAGCCAAAAAGGCCTCAAAGGCATGTCCGTCGACGGTGACTCTTTCCTCATCGATCCCCAAACCGCCTTCCCTCCCCCGCAAATTCGTGCCAAACTCACCCGCGTCCAGCTCTCCGCCCAAAGCATCGTGCTCTCTTTCGGTGCCGGCTTGCCCACCCTCGCCAATCCGCCCGCCCGCAACTACATCGCCCTCCGCGGAGGCTCCATCCGCTATGGCCGCGAAGAAATGTCCGACTCCGACCTCACCATGATCGACTCCACACCCGCCGATCCATTCGAGTTCTACTTCCCCCGCTATTGGTGCCAGATGGTCGCCGGCGACATCAAAGTTACCCCCAGCCAGGCCCTCCGCATCCGCGTCCCCGACTTCTCCAAGCTCCCCGCCGGCTCCTGCAAACCCTGAACGCCGCGCCCCCTCCCCGTAAGTCGCCAACAACCCGGTTGCCCCGTCTTTCCCCAAATGTCATCCTCAATACATGAAGTTCTCCAAGCCTCTTGCCCTCGCAATCTTCATATCGGCCTTCTCCCTTCTCTTGACCGCCCAGGACCGCGGCACTTGGACCTCCAAAAGCTCTAACGCCCGCGCCATCACCGGCGACGTGATTCTCACTGACGCCAATGTCGCCATCAACTACCTGCTCTTCCCCATCGCCCACGTCCGCACCCTCACCCCCGACGAGCTCCGCGCTGCCTTCGACGCCGACCCCGGCGGCGCCGGCAACCTCTACCGCCTCAACGTCCCCGCCTCCCAGCGCTTCCAGCACAAAAACACCCTCTGCGGCACTGAAGACACCATCTGGATGGCCACCTACGTCCAGGGTCGCAGCCTCACCATCGACTTCTTCTCCACCACCACACCGCCCGTCTTCACCTTCGAGGCCCTCAACAACTCATCGGACCTCTGCGGTACCTTCACCTACTCGCGTTGACCAATCCCTCACCACCCCACCACTTCCCGCTCTTCCATCCACCACAAGCAAAGGCGCCGTTACCGCATGGACTCACTCCATGCCAATAACGGCGCCCGGAAAAAATCAATTCTTTTTCAGCGAATAGACTTCGCTTTTGCTTACTCGATCTTCCCAACCACCTCGTCCAGTTGCGTGAGGAACTTCTTCCATCCGTATGTGGCGCCCTTGTAAGCCGCATCCTGATCCGGCCCAAAGCCTGCCTGTTCCATCCGCAGAAGTACCCCATCCGCGGTCGGCCGCAGCGTCCACGTCACCACCCACGCAAACCAGCTATAGACCAGCCGTTCCGGCGGTACCACTTCAAGTACCTCGCCCTGCACCACCCCATCCCACTGCGGCGTGGGATCAGCCCTGAACGTGAACTTGTGCCCAACCACCGGCGCAAAGTCGTTTTTCATCAGCCACTGCTCCAGCAGCGACCCCTCCGTCAACGCACGCCACACCTTCTCCTGCGCGTGCTTGAACTCGCGTTCCATCACCAGTGAACGCGTACTCACAGCCGTCTCTGTCATATGTCCATTCTCCTCAGTACGTCTTCGAGCTTGTCAAAACCTTCGCTCCAGAACTCGCCATAGAACCGCATCCAATCCACCAGCGGCGCCAGTGCTTTCGGCTGAGCGCTGTAGTGCGTCTCCCGTCCCTCGCGCCGGTGCCGTACTAGCTTTGCGCGCTTCAGGATCGTCAGATGCTTTGAGACCATCGGCTGCGACACGCCCGCCCGTACCGTAAGGGCATGAACCGTCTGTTCCCCCTCCCGTGTCAGCCGCTCGAACAGCGCTCGACGGGTCTGATCAGAAAGGGCCTTGAACACGCGATCTGCAGCCGCTCGTTGCATGTCAGAACCATAATCAAACGGTTATGAATTGTCAAACGGAATTTTGCCCCGCGCTATTTATTTTCCAGAACTCCTCAACAGAAGTTTGTTCTGCGGTTGCTTCTCTTACCCTCCTCAACAGAGGTTTGTTCTGGCAGTTGCTTCTCTCATTTCATCAACCGAAGTGTCATCCCGAGCGGAGCGCTTTTCAGCGGAGCCGAGGGAACTGCTTCTCCCTGATGCGGACGGGCACAAACCACGGGTGCCCCAGGTCTCGATTTTGAGACCTGTGATACCACGACCCACCTCCGAGCAAGCCAAAGGGCACCACGCATGTGGTGCCCTTTGGCCTTTCCACCCGTCAAACAGCTCTAGGTCACCGCCTCCGCATGCGCCTGCGCAAACTCATCCGCCAGCGCCGCCAGTTTCTGCGCCAGGCAATCGTTCGCGTGCCGATTATGAAAATGCTGTTGCGCAAGGTGCCCGTCTTCCTCGATCTTTACCGCGGTAACATCACCGAGGTAGATCGCTCCTCCGCAAAGGTCGCAAAATTTTATGCCCTCGATGCTCATGGTGACCTCCGTAGATTCCGTCCTACATCCACTACAAACCCGTGTTCCCGCGCGAAGTTTTGTTCCTGCCATAACGCGGTCCGGGTGAATCGTTTACCGGGCAGCCGGTCAGTCGTTTGACTAATCCGCGCCTCTGCTTAATGAGATGCATTTATTCCCCATCGCGCGCGCCGGCCGCAACCGACAAACGGAGCCGCAGCCGTTATTGTCTCGATGCTTGCTCCCCGCAAAAAACCGAACCGTCCTGGCGATCTCTTCTTGTTGCAGGGTCGATATACCACCAACTGCCGACTGACCGCACGTGTCATCCCAGCTGACGTCCATCTTGCCCGAGACGTCCTTCGCACTTATGGGCCCCTCGAATGCCCGGTCTTTCAGGCCGCGTCGAGGTTGATTGACAGTAGGCTGTCATACATGGCAGTCTACTGTCATGGAGTCAACGGAGCCCACCCTTCGCGACAAACAAACCACCGCCACCCGCGATCACCTTCTCGCGGCCGCTTTCGATCTGCTGGTGGACCATCCCTGCGAGGTCTTCTCGCATGAAGCCGTTGCCAGGGCCGCCGGCGTGGGCGCGCGCACCGTCTATCGCTACTTCCCCGCGCAGAGCGATTTGTATGAAGCCCTCTGGCTTCAGGTTCGCCGCAAGTCGCGAACCATATTCCCCACGGAAGAATCCGAAATCATCCCCAGCCTCGCTGGCATGTATCGCGCCTTTGACGACAACGAAAAACTCATTCGCGCCGTCATGGAGACGCCCGCCGGCGCCCGTGTCCGCGCCCGCGGCGCAGAGGAAGGCCGCGCCAGTTTCGGCAAGAGCCTGCGCGCTCTCACCCGCGGCCTCAGTCCCTCGCAGCGCCGCCAGGTGCGCGCCGTCTTTCTGGGCCTGCACTCCGCGCCATTCTGGCAGATGCTTCACGACCGCGGCGGCCTGTCTGCAGCTGAAGCCATCGCCGCCGCCACGTGGGCCGCGCAGTCCTTGGTCGCAAGTCTTCGCCACGGCCAAACCAAATCTCAAGTTTCCCCAAACCATGCCAGAAAAAAAGGAGATCGATCCAAATGACCAGCACCACCGAACGCCTCAAGACCCTCGTACTCGGCCCGCACGACCACCGCATGAGCGGCCCCCTCGACTTGCTCGGCCAGCCGGCCCTCATGAAGCTCACCGCGGCAGACACCGGTGGCGCCGTCGCCGTCATGCACCTCACCGTGCCCGAGCTTTCTGGCCCCCCGCTTCATCGCCACTCCCGCGAAGACGAGTGGTTCTATATCCTCGAAGGCGAACTCATGATCGTCATTGACGATCAGCGCTTCGCCGCCGCCGCCGGCGCATCCGTATTCGCCCCACGCGGCACCGCGCACACCTTTCAGAATTTCCGCGACGAGCCCGCACAACTCCTCATCATGGTCACGCCCGCCGGCGTCGACCAGTTCTTTGAAGACATGTCATTGATGAACAAAGGCCTCGCCCAGCCCGACTTCGCCGCCCTTGAGCGCCTGATGCAGACCTACGGCATGGAACTTCTCGGCCCGCCACTCTCCTGAAACCCAACCCCCACAAATTTGTCACCCTGAGCGGCATAAACGCCGGTTGCCCCAGGTCTCGATTTTGAGACCTGGGATACCACGAAGCCCATCCCTGGGATCGTCTTTCTGAGCAAACCGCTACCACACATGTAGTAATAATTAACTACAGAAGACCTGATCACTCCAAAGGTCAGATAATGGTTGAGACGGCGAACTCGTCCCACTTCTCCCTCACGAGGACCCCATGGCACTCACCGAATCCACCATGCTCGAGCTCGGCACCCCCGCCCCCGGCTTTACCCTCCCCGACGTTGTCTCCGGCGAAACCGTCAGCCTGAACGGTCTCCGCGGTAAGCCCCTGCTCGTCCTCTTCATCTGCTCCCACTGCCCCTACGTTAAGCACATCGAAAAGGGCCTCGCCCAGCTTGGGGCCGACTACGCCGCCAAACCCATCAACATCGTCGCCATCAGCAGCAACGACGCCCAGGCCTACCCCGACGACAGCCCTCAAGGCCTCCGCCAACAGGCTCTCAACATGGGCTTCCGCTTCCCCTACCTCTACGACCAAACCCAGCAGGTCGCCCACGCCTACAAGGCCGCCTGCACTCCCGACATCTACCTTTTCGACAAGGACTTGCGCCTCGCCTACCGCGGCCAGTTCGATCGGAGCCGTCCCGGCAACAACATCCCAGTCACCGGGCGGCAACTTCGTGCCGCTATCGACGAAGTCCTGGCCGGCCAGCCCGTCACGCAAGACCAGAGCCCCAGCATCGGCTGCAACATCAAGTGGAAGTAAGTGGGGGTTTGGCTGCGCCTCCCGCCGGGGCCTGGTCTCTAAGCGCTCTTTGTTCGTTTTGTTTGCATTTAGAAAAAGCAATCCATCGGGCTGGTGCCTCGATAAGGCAACTTCCGTCGCCCCGGTCCTCGCCGCTACGTCCGTACCCCCCGATTTGCTCTGCGCAGCCGCGCAGCGAAGCGGTCAGGGTCCGCTAGGCCGGGGATTTGTCCCCGGCATCAACGGCTCAAAATGACCGCGGGCTTTAGCCCCTGAGGAACACCTTTCCCCGACGAGTCCAAAAAGTTGTCAATAGGCGCTCCTGTGGAAAACGTCGCAAACAACACATTCCAAACGTAAAATTAATTTCTAAAAATTAGGGATTAATTCAACGAACCTGCCATACTTGAAATAGAAGCAAAAAAGAAACGCCCGCCAACCGGCGGGCGTTTCGCATTTCACCAGCTTTCAGGGAGAAAGGAACACATGCCGAGCGTCCTCGCACAAACCGCTCTCCTTACCCCCGATCCCTCGCTTTTGATCACTTCTTCACCCGTTCACTCTGCCGTCTGTCTACTGTCTTCTACTGTCTGTTTTCTGCTCCAGGTGATCCAAATCACGGTGAGCAAAAAATCCCCCCAAAATGGCTCCCAACCTCATGAAACCACTAAACTTGGTCGTTTTTTTTTGCGCATGTGCGCAAACTTACAGGGAAAGTGCCTTCAAATATTCGCGGAATTTCGTCCCCATATCCGGACGATTCAGTGCAAATTCAACCGTGGCCTGCAGCATTCCAAATTTGTCGCCGGCGTCGAACCGTTTTCCTTCAAATGTGTAGCCAAATACCTTCTCGGTTTTTAACAAAGCGAGAATGCCGTCAGTAAGTTGAATTTCGCCGCCCGCGCCGGGCTTGGTGCTTTCAAGCAGTTCGAATACCGTCGGGGTCAAAACGTACCGCCCGATGATGGCCTGCTTGGAGGGAGCATCTTCGAGCTTGGGCTTTTCGACCATGCCGGTGCAGTTGTAAATCCGCGGATTCTGCCCGTCCTGTGATCCGGCTAAAACACCATAGGCGCTGATGGCGGCGCCCTCAATGGTCATGGTGGCTAGAACCGAGCCGCCGCGCTCGTTGAACACGTCGATCATCTGCTTGAATACAAGGTGGGTTGGCGTCAATCACGTCGTCGGGCAGAAGGACGGCGAAGGGTTCGTCGCCCACCAACTCTTTGGCGCACAGAACGGCGTGGCCCAGGCCGAGCGGCTCCTTCTGGCGCACGTAACTGATCCGGGCCATGCCGCCGACCTTTCGGGAGAGTTCGAGCAGCTCCTTCTTGCCGCGCCGCTCGAGGGTGGCGTCGAGTTCGAAGCTGTAGTCGAAGTGGTCTTCCATGGCGGACTTGCCCCGGCCGGTTACGAAGATGATGTGCTCAATGCCGGAGGCCAGTGCCTCTTCCACTCCGTACTGGATGATGGGCTTGTCGACCAGCGCCAGCATCTCCTTGGGAATGACCTTGGTGGCGGGCAAAAAACGCGTGCCCAAACCCCCTGCGGGAAATACAGCCTTTCGAACTCTTTTGCTCATTGCGCAGTCCTCAATTCAAAGTAGCCCGAACGAGACCCGGGCTCATGTCCATGACTCATGATGAAGCGTCTCGAAGCCTTAGATGCAGGCTTGGCAGCGATCACAAGGTTGGTGATGAGTCGCCCAGCATGGCTTCGCGCACGATCTTGATGGGGGGAAATCCCTGGCGGAGGAAGTTGTTGTGGAACTCCTCCAGGCTGAAGGCTGAGCCCTGCTTCTTTTTGAGGTCTTCGCGGAGCTTCATGATCTGCAGCTTGCCGAGGGTGTAGTAAAGGTAGGTGGGGTCGCTGGTGCCGCGCTTGGCCTCAACGATAGCGGTTTCCTTCGACTGGTAGCCCTCTTTCTGGAAGAACTCGACTGCCTCGTCGAAGGTCATTTTGCCTGTGTGCATCTGAATGCCGACGATGAAGCGGGCGTTGCGGAGGAGAGCGTCCTGGAGCTGACCGAGGCGGAGGAACTTTGACTCGCGCGCGTCTTTGGCGCCGACGCCGGGCTGGCCGTAGCCCTGGTCAAGCATCATCTGTTCGGTGTAGTGAGCCCAGCCCTCGACGTTGGTGGCGGCACCGAGCAGCCTTGCGGATGCGGCTGGGAGCCTGCAGGCACCCAGAGGAACTGGATGTAGTGGCCGGGATATGTCTCGTGGACCGCGGTGGAGATGACGGTGCCCACGTTGAAGGAATGCATGTAGCCTTCGACCTCGGCCGGCGTCATGGAGGGATCGGGGAGGGTGACGTTGAAGTAGGCCTCGGTGGCGTTCTTTTCGTACGGACCCGGCGTATCCATGCTGGCCAGGGTCGTTGCGCGCATGAAGGGCGGCGTTTCTTCAAGGATGGGCCGGACATCAGAGGGAATGGTGACTATCTTGTGGTCCTTGATGAAGGCGATGAGGCTGTCGAAGGTGGCGCGGAAGGCGTTGAGGAGCTGATCGGGCGCGGGGTGATTCTGGCCGAGTTGCAGGAGTACGGCCTGGGGATCTTTTTGAGGTTCCAGTTCTTTGGCCACCTGGATGAAGTGCTGCTGGTTCTTCTTCATGTCGGCGCGGTCAATTTCGACCAGCTTGTCGAGGGGTATGTCGACCATCTCGTCGTAGAGAAGTTTCTTTGCGAAGGTGTCGGCGCCGATACGGTAATCGCCGTTTGACCTGGGCAGCAGGTCAGTCTTGAGCCACTCCATGTACTTGCTGAGGGCTTCGATAACGGCGGCATTGGTTTTCTCGAACTCGGCCTTGAGGGCGGGGTCCTTGGCCTCAGCGAAGGCGAGAGGCAGGTCATGCTGGAAGAAGCTGATGCTTCCGGGTAGTTGCTCGATGGCGATCTCGGTGTAGATGTGAGGCGGGTTCTTGAGATTTTCGCGGGCCTGGTCGAGGCGGGAGGGCATGAGTTTTTCGCGGGCGATGAGGGATTTCAAACGCTCATCGGGCGAAGCGAATTTGCGCTCCATGATGGAGAACGCGGAATTGGTGACGCCGCTCGAATAGGTGTCGGGATTCTTCTCCCAGGCGCGGATAGTTTCGAGGGACAGCAGGGCGGCCCGGATGCTGTTGAGCACCATGTCGCGGTCGCCGCGCGTGGCCTGATCGAGGGCCTCTGGAGGGACGACTGCGATGCGGGTCTCGTAGGTCTTGAGCGAGGCGACCTGGGCGTCGATGGATCTGCGGGAGTAGTCCTCAAGCTGGGTGTCGTATTGGTGGTAACCGGTGAGAGTGCCGGTGGTGGGGTTGAAAGGGAAGAACACGAGGTCGAGGTAGTTGTCAGAGAGCGCCTGGAACTTCAGCGTTGCAGGATTAGCGGCACCGGCGGTGATAGCGGTCATTGTTGCTCCCAGGGCAAGCAGGGCGAGGGCGTTCTTCATTGGACTCTCCGACTTGGATCGTACATGGTGAGGGGGAGTGTCTGATGGAATGCAGCTTGATTGAGCCGCATCCCGGGAAATGGGCCGGTGGGTCGTGACCGACCTGGAGAAAACGCGTAGACAGTACATCGTTCTCCCGGCGACGTCCATTTCCGGTCCGGGCTGCCCCATCTATTTCGCAGCGGCAGCTTTGGCTTTCAGACGATAGCGCGCGGGTGGGACATCAAACTCCCGCTTGAACGCGCGGTTGAACGCCGGCTCGGATTCGTAACCGACCTCACCGGCAATCTGCGCGACACCGCGGCTGGTGGACGTGAGGAGTTGCGCGCCCAACTGTAGCCGCCAACTTGTCAGGTAGGCCATGGGCGGCACTCCAAGAAAATGCCGGAAGCGCTCGGCCAGTACGGATCGCGACACTCCAACCTTCCCAGCCAGTTCGGCAATGGTCCACTGTTGGGCTGGTTGACGATGCAGCAGGGCCAGCGCCTTGCCCACATCAGGATCGCGCGCTCCAGCCAGCCATCCGGTGTGGCCTGGCGGCAGCGAATCCACATAGCGCCGCAATGTTTCCGCAAATAATGCTTCAGACAACTTTGCAACGACAATCTCGCTTCCCGCCTGCGAGCCAACGGCTTGCCCCACAGAGAAAAGGATGGAGTTCTTCAGCCATTGGCCTGAGCTGTCGCTGCCAATGTTGACTTTGAAAACCGGGGGCAGCCCACTTAGAAAAGCTTTGCTGAGATGCGGATCGCATGCCAGGTAGCCACAAACGAATTTCGTGAGCTCGCCTCCGCCGCCCATACTCGCCGGCTTCAGCCCCTGCGACAGAACATCCTGCAGCATTTTCTCGTAGTCCCTCGACGCGACATCACGGCCGTTTCCCATAGTGTGCGCATCGCCGTGAGGAAACACGACAATATCGCCTGCGGAGAGCAGGACGCGCTCGCCATCCTCGACAGCAACATAAGCCTGCCCCTGCGTCAGCAGATGGTAGATGATCACGTGCCGCGGTTCGGGCGACACGTATTGCGCCAACAGGCAGGACGCTGGCGAGCGAAGGCTCCATGGCGCCGAAAACTCAGCGTTGTAGAACATGGTGCCCTCCAGCTTCACCGTCTTCAGCACGGTCGACAGGACATCCATCCGCTTCTCCACACAACTTTCCGCACTCCAAGCAAAGTTACCCGGACGCTGGGCTAAGTGACTGACAATCATACCGCACCGTGGATAAGAGAGCCGGACGCGCGAGCAAGTGCAAGACCTTGTCTCAACGCATAGTCAAGTCAGCGTTCGGTGAGGTCACAGGCACTTGCACTCAATCCGAATGCAGAAGGAGCAACACAATGTCGAATCTGATAAACGGCGTGAACGTCACCGGCCTGATGCAAACCATTGATGCGGTCAAAGCCGATCCTATGCTCGCGAAGTTTCGCTTCCGCCTCCAAAACGAATGGATGGAAGGCGGCCACAACCGTTCCACCGTGAACGAATTTTACGGAGCGGGCCAGCCGCACCAGCATGCCAAACCGTTCATGATCCACGCCGATGAGCCCACCCTGCTTCTCGGGGGCGATCAGGCGCCCAATCCCGCTGAATATCTTCTCACTGCTCTTGCCGCGTGCGTCACAAGCTCGCTTGTGTATCACGCCGCTGCGCGAGGCATCAAGATTGAGGGGGTCGAATCGCAGATCGAAGGCGACGTTGATGTGCGCGGTTTTCTCGGCCTCGACCCAAGCGTGCGAAATGGCTTCCAGAACATCCGCATGACCCTCGCCATCCACGCCGATGTCACCGACGAGCAACTCCAGGAACTCGCGAGCCTCGGGACAGGGTTCTCGCCCGTCTTTGACTCTGTCACCAACGGAGTGCCGGTGACAGTTCGGACGGAACGGATGAAAACAGAACAAGCCGTAGACGCAGCATAACAACTGACGGGAGACGGCCCGGTGCTGCTCTCCCGGCGCTCTTCCACCAACTGTCGTCCGCTCTCGAAAGGCCTTTATGTCCACTCTCAGTTTTACAATCCGCGAAAGAATCCAGGCGCAGGGCTTCTGCGGTCTGCAAGATGCAACCTATGCACAGATCAATTTCCCTCTTCGTCTCTCTCCCGCCATCTGCATGATCTGGGCGGCCGTCGGAACTGTGCTCGCCTCGCCCATCGTATTGTGGGCGCTCGCGCCATTTGCACTCCTCGGTGCAGTTTTGCGCGGCCATCCGTTTGATGTGCTCTATAACTACGGACTGCGCCATCTATCCGGAGCGCCAGTGCTGCCTCGTTACGGGGCCCGGCGACGCTTCGGCTGCACCTCCGCGACTACCATGCTCATAGCAGCGGGATGGTGCTTCCACATGGGCCACCTCATCGCGGGATACATCATCGGCGGGACGCTCGTAACCGCCGCCTTCGTGAACGTGAGTACCGGCATCTGCATACCGGCGTTCATCGCCCGCATATTCTTCGGTAAGGTGGCCTGTGAGTAACAGGGAAGGATTCTCTTGACAGTGAACCAACTAATCGGTATGTTTCGTACCGACCAGATGGTATGGACATGACGATAGCCGAAGAACGACATGAATCGAAGACCAGGTTCTTGCAGGCTGCCATTCGCGTGATTCGCGTCAAGGGATATACGGCCGCGCGGGTAGAGGACGTCTGCGAGGCGGCAGGGCTGACGAAGGGAAGCTTCTTCCACCATTTCGACAGCAAGGAGGAGCTGGCTCTCGCTGCGGCCGACTATTGGACGGAAAGCGCGGATGCGCTGTTTGCCACCGCGCCCTACCATGCGCGAACCGACCCGCGGGAGCGGTTGTTGGCCTACTTGGATTTTCGCAAGGCGCTGCTGACCGGGGAATTGTCTGACTTTACCTGCCTGATGGGGACGATGGTGCAGGAGGTATACGACACGAACCCGGCGATCCGCGAGGCATGCGATCGGGGCATTAGTGGTCACGCGAAAACACTGGAGCGGGATATCGGCGAGGCGATGCGGAAATATGGTGCGGCCGGCAAGTGGACAGCGCGGAGCCTGGCACTGTACATGCAGGCGGTGCTCCAGGGCTCGTTCATTTTGGCCAAGGCGAAGGGAGGGCCTGCGGTGGCCGCTGAGTGCGTCGATCACCTGCGGCGCTATATCAAGATGCTGTTTCAGCAAACGGAAGGGCTTAGTGGTGGAGGCCAGCGATGACCAGCTTGCTTAGATGCATCGGAGCGCGATGCGACTGCCTTCGGATGCACGTCAGATTTCAAAGCCTTCGGGCGCGGAAGAATCGCGTACAAAAGAACGCAACGATTTTCGTTTTTGTATTCCTGGCCATGATTGCCCTGCCGGACGCCATCCGGGAGGCGCAAGGTCAGGAGAGTCCCTATCGCGCCATGGCACCGCTGGAGCAATACTTGATGCCGCACGAAGCGGAGATCGCGCTGGCTCGCAGCGCGGGACCGGCCTCGATTGCGGACGACGCCACAGTGATGGTGCTGGAACGGCAGGGATACACGACCGCCGTGCAAGGCAAGAACGGATTCATGTGTTATGTGGAGCGATCCTGGGCCAACGTCACGGATGCTCCGGAGTTCTGGAATCCTAAAATGCGCGCCCCAAATTGCTTCAATGCTGCCGCAGCGAGCAGCGTTGCGCCCATCTATCTGATGAAGACCCGGCTTGTGCTGGCAGGCAAATCGAAGGCGGAGATCGCACAGGCGATCAAGTCGGCCCTGGATAGCGGGGAACTGCCCCCGCTCGCGCCGGGAAGCATGTGCTACATGATGTCGAAGGAGCAATACCTGAACGATGACGCCCACAAGTGGCGTCCGCATGTGATGTTCTATGCCGCGGGCGACGTGGCGAAGAGCTGGGGGGCGAATCTGCCGAACTCACCGATGATGGCGTCGAGTGATCCGCAAGCGCGAGTGACGACCTTCATGATCGTGGTGCACGCGTGGTCGGACGGGACACCGGGCCCGCAATGAACGGGCGATGGGGCCGGTGGCAATGGTAGCTCGCGCGTGTCACATGACGCTGACGCGATAATGGGGGATCATCCTGTCCTATCCAAGCACAGAGTGCGCGCTGGGATGGGACATCCCTTTTCGTGCGGATAAATACAAGAGACAACGGCAAATGCACCCGAGGTCGTTCGACTCCGATCGAGCAGATTTTGGGAGAGCAAGCTTTGCGAGAAGCAGGTCCCTCGGCTTCGCTGAGAAACGCTGCGCTTGCGTCCTTGATTAGACTTTGGTTGTTTGGAGACCAAGCCTGTCGCGGAGCAAAGGAGCCTTATGAAGATTGTAGGGTGTGATTTTCATCCCAGTTACCAGCAAGTTGCGATTTTCGATACCTCCACTGGGGAGGTGCGGGAGTTGAAGTTGCTGCATGCCGATAGGCGAGGCGGAACGGTTTTATCGTGAGTTGGAGTCGCCTGCGTTGATCGGTATGGAGTCTGTAGGGAACTCGTCGCTGGTTCGAGCGGCTGATCGAGCATCTGGGCCATGAGCTTTGGATCGGAGATGCGGCACAGATCCGTGCCAGCTATGTGCGCCGGCAGAAGACCGATCACCGCGATGCGGGGCACATTCTGACGTCTGCTGCTGGAGAAGCGTTTTCCGCGCATCTGGGTGCCTTCGAAGTGCAGCGTGATCAGCGGCAGTTGTTGCTGCATCGCCATCGGTTGGTGCAGATGCGTACCAAGGTCAAGACCGAGCTGCAGCATCTGGCGTTGAACCAGGGCATGCAGCAGAAGCGTTCCCTGTGGAGCGTTGCGGGGAGGGCTGAGTTCCAAAAACTTCCCCTGAAAAGTTGGAGCGAATGCCGGCGGCTCGATTTGTTGCAGGTGCTGGCTATGCTAGACGGCCAAGTGAGCGAGCTGGATGTCGCGGTGAATAAGCAGCTCGGCCAAGGACACCGCGCGGTTGCTGATGACCCAGCCGGGAGTTGGGCCGGTCACAGCGCTGGCCTTTGTGGTGACCATCGGCGATGTGACGCGTTTCCCGCGCGGCAAGCAGGTGGCCAGTTATCTGGGCCTGATCCCAACCGAACGCAGTTCGGGATCGAAGCGACGGCTGGGCGCCATCTCCAAGCAAGGCAACGTCTTTTTGCGCACCATGCTGGTCGAGGCTGCGCAATCGGCGGTTCGGCACGATGAGGAATTCAAAAAGGAGTATGTGCATCGCTGCCACAAGAAGCCCAAAGGCGTGGCCAAGGTGGCCGCGGCGCGCAAACTGGCGGTACGGCTCTACTGGATGCTCCGCACCCAGACACCGTATGCGCAAGTGGTTCGCAACGAGGGCAGCTCGAGTCATTCCCTGGTCGGCTTAAGCCAGACCGTCCCCTTGAGTGAGCACCCTCGCATTCGGCATAGGCCGGGTGTTCGACAAAAAGAATCATGGCCGCAACTTAAGGCCGTATCGATGGCTGGTGGAACCTGAAACACTCCACCGCCAAGATGATTCGCAAGTGAGAACCCGCGTGAGCTTACAGGTCTCCAAACAACACGGCTCCCTCGAACTGCTCAACACAGTTCTACGCATTTCTTCTGCGCTTGACAAAGCCTTCCTGTTTATCGACGGGATGACAAGTTTGCCTATAAGTGTGAAATAGACGGCGGCAAAGGCAATTACTCGGACCTGACACCTGTATTTTGAGGGGAAGAACTAACAAGAACGACCGCAAGTGCACCCGTCCGCGAAGAACGGCATGTCCGAGATCGAGCAAACAAAAAGGAGGGTTTCCCCTCCTTGCCAACTCCAGTATATCGCGAGGCGGGGGGCTTGCTGCGAGACGCGAGTCGTGCCGTAGAGTCGCTGGCGTTGGCTGGATTTCTGGCCAGCGCCGGAGTTTTTTCAGGAGACGGAGGAGCGGAATGGGCTTGTTGTTGACAACGTTTGAATCGCGCAGGGACGTGGAAGCAATGATGGGGCTGGCAGTGCGGGTGCAGGCACTCGGTGCGGCTTTCGATGAAGGGGATGTGCGGGTGGCGATCGTGATGACGACAGGGAGGGGCCGATGATGGAGCATGCGGTAGTGATTGCAGGAGGCGGCCCCACGGGGATGATGTTGGCGGGTGAGTTGACGCTGGCAGGCGTCGACGTCGCCATTGTGGAGCGACGCGCAGGCGCGGAACTGGATGGCTCGCGCGCCGGAGGTCTGCACGCTCGCACGATCGAAGTGCTGGACCAGCGCGGAATCGCCGACCGGTTCCTCGCAGAGGGCAAGTCGATGCAGGTTGGGGGATTCGCCCACATCCCGCTGGATATCAGCGATTTTCCCACCCGTCACAATTACGGGCTGGCTCTGTGGCAGAAGCACTTCGAACGGATCCTCGCCGGCTGGGTCGAAGAGTTGGCGATCCCGATCTATCGCGGACGCGCGGTGATTGGCTTTGCGCAGGATGACACAGGAGTCAACGTTGAGTTGTCTGACAAGCAGTCGCTGCGGGCTCAATATCTTGTCGGTTGCGATGGCGGCCGCAGTGTGGTCCGGAAAGCAGCGGGTATCGCATTCCCCGGATGGGATGCGACGATGAGCCACATAATCGCCGAGGTCGAGCTGGCCGAGGAGCCGGAATGGGGAATGCGCTACACCCCGGCCGGCATGCATGGCCTGAGCAAGCTTAGCGAGACCGGCCTGGTGCGGGTGATGGTGACCGAAGAGCATCCGGGGAGCGCGGGCGAACCGACGCTGGGCGATCTCAGCACGAGGCTGATCGAGGTCTATGGGACGGACTACGGTGTCCACAGCCCGGTTTGGATTTCCCGGTTCACCGATGCAGCGCGTCAGGCGGCCGCTTATCGCGCCGGGCGGATTCTGCTGGCGGGCGACGCCGCGCATGTGCATTACCCGGCGGGCGGACAGGGACTCAATCTCGGTGTTCAGGATGCTGTGAACCTGGGATGGAAGCTGGCCCAGGTGGTGAAGGAGACGTCGCCCGAATGTCTGTTGGATACCTATCACTCGGAGCGTCACCCGGTGGGGGCGCGGGTTATAAGGAACACGCTGGCGCAGGTGGCGCTGCTCCGCCGGGACGATCGCTCCAAGGCGGCATGGGAGGCCGTTGCAGAGTTTCTCAAGATGGACGAGCCGCGCAAACGGTACGCCGCCATGATGTCCGGTCTTGATATTCGCTACGATCTTGGCGAGGGACACCCACTGCTCGGTCGCCGCATGCCTGACCTCGACCTGACCACCGCTAACGGTCCGCTGCGGGTTTTCACCCTACTGCATGGTGCCCGGCCGGTGTTGCTCAATTTTGGCGAACCAGGTGAATTCGACATCACTCGATGGGCGGATCGCCTTCAGCTGATCGATGCGAAATGCGAGGCCGCATGGGAACTTCCGGCGATCGGCGAGGTGAAAGCTCCCGGTGCTGTTTTGATTCGGCCCGATGGATACGTGGCGTGGGTGGGAGACCAAATGCAGCAGGGGCTCACTGACTCGCTAACCTCATGGTTCGGACGGCCCAAGGCGGCGTAACGCAAGGAAGCGGGTGTGATTGGGCCGCCATCTTTTGGAAAGAGCCAGCCTTCATTTATGCGGCTCTCAAATAGCAGAGGGAAGGCTGATTGGCCTTCCCTCTGTGGTCGTATCAGAATGTAGATTTGTTGCGAACTATTTGCGCACGCTTACTTTGAAGTTCGTGGGGGGCTCAAACAGGGATCGCGCCGGCTCACTCAATTGCACATTGGTGAGTTGATAGGTCGTTTTCCCGTAGCGGGGATCATCGGTCGTCGACTGAACGACCGCGGCGATTGACGGCGAGAACCATGTCTCAGTCACGGTCGAGATGGGCTTCTCGTTGCCAACTGCGCCGGCCTGGATGGTTATGGTTTGCCGCGTGCCGGTGCAGTCCACGCCCTCGATGGTCCGGGTGCCCAGATCTTCCTTGACCACATCGCGCTTATCGTCCACCACGATGGGGGCGAGATTGCCGCCGTGTTCATCGCGGAACTTGATCATCATGCGCCCTGGCCCGCTCTGCGCTCCCGGCTCACTCTCGTCGTAGGACTTCAACATGACCCGCGTACCTTCATCCTCGCCGATTCGCTCGTCGAGAAATTTTCGAGTTCGCTGGACTTTATCCGCGGACTTCGATCCAGGGTCCATAACAAAGGCAGTTCCGTTCGCGGGGTCATCGACGAAGATCTTCACTTCGTGCGGCGACGGATGCTCCGGATCCACATTGCCAAAGGTCTGCTCGCGCCTTGTTCTGCCGTCGCTGTCGCGGTAAAACTTGCTCACGGTGCGGCGGACAATGCGGTTGCCGTCAGACAATGTCTGAACGGTTTCTGTGGACGCGTCGGCCGAATACGGTTTTCCCTTGACCACCTGGGCATCGGCGGCGACCAGTTCGAGCACAACTTTTTGCTGAGCCTCCTGGCCCGGGCCGGGCTCATTACCCGGCTGCAGCATCACGGCCATCTCCGCCTCGTGTTTCTGCTGCTGGGCGGCGTCTTGTTGTTCAGCGGCTATCGGTTTCTCAGCACGGCCTAGGGCCGTACCCATCGCAGCCGTGAGCAACACCACGGCTACCCTGAACCCACACATTGTCTTCATCACAACTCCTCTCCCATTTTTGAAGGGTTACTGAACCAGAATTAACGAACAGGGCTAACGCACTATGCGGATGGCGCGTGGAAGCCCGTCTTCGCCAACCACAAACTCTGCCAACATGGTTTGCGCTACGGCATCGGCCGGTGCTTGCAAGCCATACTGCTGAAGATCACTCCCTCTCAGCTTGATCCGCACGACACTCAACTCCGCCGCAGGCGGCAGGCCTTCACTCACCGGCAAGGCTATAAACTCGTCCAGAGAATTCCAGGTTGCACGGTGCGGAGAAGAATCACGACCAAGGCCGGCGCGTCTTGTTTGGCCTTTGCGTAGCTGGCGCGGACTTCGACAGAACGGTTTCCCGCGCTCGTGACTGGTACCGAAGGAAGCACTGGCTGGGGTTTGACCTGGGGCAGCGGCACGGACCGGACCTGTCGACTTTGCGGTTGGTGAATTCTCCGCATCTGCCACATGATGCCGGCAGTAGCAACCGCAGTCAGCAAGAGCACCACAGCAGCCCAGGCCCAACCGAATCTCAACGCTGGCTTGCCTGCGGCATGTTTCCTGGCACCGGCAGCAGCGCGCAACACAGGCTCCAGGCTGTCCGGGGCATCAATCGCCCTATGCTCGCGTCCGAGCTCTGCCAGGATTTCGTCCAGATCCCTATTGTTGGTCATCGACGCTTCCTCTCCGTGTTCGCCATCTCCCCACGCAGCAAACCAGCCAGCTGCGATTTCGCCCGATGAAGCCTGGAACGAACGGTACCCAGAGGCACATCCAACACTTGGGCGGCTTGTTCGTAGCTCATTTCTTCGAGCGCGCACAGAATCTACCACTTCGCGCAGAACGGGGGGCAATCCATCCATTCCGGCCCGCACTGCGGCAATGGCTTCATTCCGCAGCAATAACTCCGCGGGTCCATCGCTCGGGCATCGCAACTCCGCCGCGCTCTCTTCATCGGAATCGAATGCCATCGGCCGCATCGTTCCGTCCCATATGCTTCCAGAGCTGCCGTCGAGCAATGCCGCAGAGCCACGTAGAAAGCGCCCCGCGCGCGGCATCGAATCGGTCGATCTGGGTAAGCAGCGCAAGGAACACCTCTTGCGTAATCTCCTCCGCAATCGCATCATCTCTGCTCATTTGCAGAGTGAAGCGGTACACCAGCCCACCATGTCTTCGATAAAGAGCGGCCATCGCTTCGTCACTTCCGGCGAGCGCCGCTCGATGCAACTCCGCATCGCTCAGCTCTCCGTCCACCCGCCTGCGCCTTAGCCGCTCAAACATAGACATCCATGATTACCCGCTGTCCAAAAAAAGTTCCCTTGGGGAGGAAACTTTGGCAGGGCATACATTGCTATCTTTTCGACGCGGCATGTCCAAGCTGGGAGTGGGAAGAATTTTGTTGATAGCGGGGTGTGCGCTCGGCTATTTTGCGCTCAACGAGGGTTTTCAAGCAGGTTCATTCAAGAAAGAGGCGTCGCTGCATGCCAAGAAATGCGAGACCTCCTGCAGAACGCGCGCCCGATTTTCTCGATGTGGAACGTGACCGCACCCGATGAGGGGCACGACCTTCGATGTGCCCGACGTGAGTCGCGCAATCCGCTCGGCATGCTCGAGTGAGCCGTATTCGTCCCGGTCACCGTGAATTGCAAGGGTTTGGCATCTGACTCCTCGCAGGTCATCATCAAGGCTCCACGCTGAGAATTCGGGTGCCAGCCAAGTCTGTATCCAGGCGTCGAGTACCCAACGGGCCTTTGATTCGTGGTATCGCACCAGCCGCTCAAATCTATCTTTTCGTTCAAACTCAGCCTGGCCGGCACGAATGCCCGCGAGTGTGCGGTCCTCAATGAAGCTTTGTGCAGACTCGGTGATGACGGCCGTGCATTCGAATGGGAATTGTGCCGCAGTTGCAACTGCCATCGCTCCACCGACGCTGTGTCCGAATGGGATGATTCTGGTAAGCCTCAACGTCTCCAGCAGGTAAGGCACGATATTCGCCGCTTCATCGCGAATGAAGTTGGGAGTCAGCCGGGCTGGATTAGGGTCAGACCGTCCAAAACCCAACCTGTCATAGGCCACAACGGGCCGGCCTGTCGCGAGCGCCAGCTCCGCGGGGAAGTCGCGCCAGAGGTCTACGCAGCCAAGCGAATCATGGAACAACAGGATGGTTTCATCTTGATCGGAGGATAGATTCGGCGGCTTCCAGGTCCTGGCAAATAAAGTCCCATTCTGGGTAGCGATAAGGTAATCGCTCATTGTCAGGGTCATTCCCGCTCCGGTTGGGCAAATCGTCAGAAGTTCATCGATTTCCTTCACCGTAGCAGGAAGGCCGAAGGGCGTGATGGAAAGCGCTCTTATTCTGCACTACAAACGGTGCAGAGCTTGCCACCCAGTTGAGTCGATCAGGCAGCGGACTAGGGGCCTGCCTCTCGGTTTGCCCTCTGGCTGCGGAGACTTCGGACTGCCTCGCGCGGAAGATCATTTCTTAATTCGCGGCACGGGAGCGGGGGAGTGCGATGTATAGACCTGCGGCGGCTATGAGGGCTCCCCCGAGGATCATGGATGGCGTCGGCGGCTGTCGCCATAGAAGCCAGGACACGAAAGAGCCAGTGAGGAGCTGGGTGTAGTGGTACTGGGAGACGGCCGAGGCGGAGGTGAGGCGGAGGGACGCGAATACGCTGATGCTCCCCGCTGCGCAAAAAAAACCCACCGCGACGAGGGCCAGAAGCCATCTGTGCCCGACGGGTTCAGCGTGAAAGAGCATGCAGGCAAACCCGACGATGACCATGGCGATACCGGAGGAAAACACGAGGCTCTCGGGTGCCTCAGTGCGGATGAGGACCCGGGACCATACAATGTTGACGGAGAAGCAGGCCACACACACCATGCAGGCGACGAACCCGATCCAGTCGCCCTGCCGGGAGGAACTGAAGGGATTGACGGCGATGACGACTCCGGCGAAGCCCGCGACGAGGGCCAGTGCGCGCGGGGTGCCGATGCGCTCTTTGAGAACGATGGCGGCGAGTACTGTGATGACGAGAGGCGCCATGAACACCAGGATGTAGAAGAGCGGGAGCGGCACATGGCGAAGGGCCAGGACGACGCATAAGTTGTTGACGAGGTCGAGCAGCGAGCGGATTGCCTGCTTGGGTCCGTTGATGGGTTTGAGCCGGCGTGTGTTGCGGCGAAGGGCAGAGTAGAGGGCCACGGCCGAGCAGATGAAGAGGCCCATGAACGCAAGGACTTCGTACGCGGGCATGGTGGAGCGGCCGACGATTTTGATGGTGGTGTCGGCGAGAACCCAGAAGGTGAACCCCGTGATGGCGAGCAGGATGCCGCGGAGATGAAGAGGCGAATGCGGCGGATGGGTCATGGCGCGAAGCCGGGTGTGTTCCAGACAGGGAGCAGGAGACGGGACGCGGCGAGGAACGGCGGCATTGTTCCAGACTAGCAATTGGGGCTGGCGGGTCGGGGCCGAGTACGATGAAGGATGGAGCCAAACGCTGCGCAACTTCTGCGAGCAAGCCGAGTCTAAAGGGGAAGCTCAGTCGGGAGAAGTGATAAGAATGGATGTGTATTTAATCCGTTTGCTAACCAGCGCGGCAGGATGTGAGACTTAAATCTGCATCACTTTAGCCGCGGGCCCCGGGGCAATTGAATTTCTGATCCGATGCAACCTTTCCATCGCATCTCCATTCATTAAGGAACACACGAATGTTGAAAAAGGTCTGTTTGCTAACCGCCATTTCTGTGCTTTTTGCTGCGCCCTTGCTCGCGCAGAGCGCACCCTCCGCCACGAGCGGGCGGGTGGCTTTGTCGGTGGGCGCGGAAGGCTCAAACTTCAATTCGGACTGGGGATGCCTTAGCGCGTCGGAGTTTTCGTGCTGGAACAATCATCTATGGGGGATCGCGGTGGTCTTTGACGCCGATCACATCGTAACGGGGAAACTCGGCGCGGAAGGAGAGGCCAGGTGGTTTCGCTGGGGTGGTCCGTCGGGAAAGATGACAATTTCGAACTACCTGATTGGGCCGCGATACCAGTTGTATCGTCGTGGCGGATTATCCGCCTATGTGAAGCTGCCCTTAGGCGGAAGCTGGACGACGTTGCCGTTCGGGGTGGGTTCAGGAAGCTACTTCACATTGGCGCCGGGGGGGACGGTGGAGTACCGCATTACGAAGAAACTGGTCGTACGGGGGGATTACGAATATCAGGATTGGCCCTCGTTCAGCGGAATTCCCGGGTTACCCAACCATGGACTTACACCAAACGGACTCAGCGCCGGCGTGAAATACAGGCTGGTAAATTAAGGCCTGATTCAGCTCCAGTACCGGGAAGAGCGTGAAAGGTATGCCCCAGGTCTCATTTTCGAGAACTGGGGCATTTGCATTTTGCTCGATGAATTAGTTCATGGGAATGCGAAAGACGGTGACGGAGTTGGGGGTCAGCTTGATGGGGATTGTGGATGAGCGGACGTCGAGGGTCGAGGCTTCGGGGGCGACCGCGGTGGGGTGGTCGAGGCTGTTCTCGGCCTCGAGATCGCTGGAGGCGAGGGTGGTGACCCTGGCTGTGCCGGATGGTGTGATGCCGCTGAGCTGAAGTTGAGCCTCACGGGCGCTGGTGGTGGTGTTGACGGCAGTGAGGATGAGCTCGTGGGTGTGGTCGTCGACGGAGGCCACGGTGTAGAGGCCGGCTTCGTTATGAGGCGTGGAGGGGACGACTCGGCTGCCGATGTTAGAGGCAAAGATTTTCTGGACGTAGTAGTCGGTGGTGCCGTAGGAGCGCAGGTTGTCGAACCAGATGGCGTCGGGTGTCCATTGCCAGGCGTCGACGTGGGCAAAGAGTGGCGCGTATGAGGCCATAGCGACGACGTCGGCGTTGCGCTCCAGGCCGGTCATGAAGGCCGCTTCAGAGAGAGCGGTCTGCCAGTTGTTGCGATTCTTTGGGCTGACGGCGGCGCCGGTAGACTGGGCAGCGTATTCGCCGGCGAAGATTTTGGGGCCGGAGCGATCGTAGTTGTCGTAGCGGTTGCTGTTGTCAAGGAACCACTTGGGGCTCATGTAGTAGTGTTCGTCAACAATGTCAGGGTGGAGCTTGCGCCAGTTGGCCCACATCTCGTCGAACTGGTCGCCCGAAGGTGATGGACCGGCGGGGACGATGAGCTTGATCTCGGGGTGGCTTGCCTTGATGGCTTCGTTGAAGAGCTTGTAGCGGTCGATATAGCGCGGGCCCCACTGCTCGTTGCCGACTCCGATCATTTTGAGATTGAACGGCGCCGGATGGCCCATCTGCGCGCGCACTTTGCCCCAGGGCGGTCGACGGGACCGTTGGCGAACTCGATGAGGTCGAGCGCGTCCTGGATGTACTCGTGAATCTCCTCGATCTTGGCGGTCTCGCTGGAGTTGAACTGGCAGGCCATGCCGCAGTTGAGGATGGGAAGCGGGCTGGCGCCGATGTCCTCGGCGAGCTGGAAGTACTCGTAAAAGCCGAGGCCGAAGGACTGGAAGTAGTCGGGCGTGGGGCGGTGATCGAACTCATCATTCCAGCGATTGATGATAGTTTTGCGCTCGGTGATGTCGCCCACGGTGGTCTTCCAGCGATAGCGATTGGCGAGGATGCGGCCTTCAACGATGCAACCGCCGGGGAAGCGCATGAAGCCGGGGTGCATGTCGGCGAGAAGCTGGACAAGGTCTTTGCGGAGGCCGTTGGGGCGGTGCTTCCATGTGTCGACGGGGTAGAGCGAGACCATGTCGAGGTCGACGGAGCCCTTCTGATCGAGGAAGATGTTGAACTGCGCGTGGGTTGCCGTGGCGTTGGCGTGAATGATCGTCTCGTAGCGCTTCCACGTGCCGTCAAAGCCAGTGAGCGTGCCTTTGCCGATTTCGTGGCCGGCGCCGACGGCTGGCATTTGTCCGTCGGAGATGGTGGCGCGTATGGAGGTTGGGCCAGACGTGTGGTCAGACGTACGAACCCAGGCGGAGAAGCGATAATCCGCACCTTCCTGAACACCGATGCCGCGGAAGCCGGAGTTGTAGAAGGCGTAGCCGGGCGCGAGGGCGGTCGCGCGAAGGTAGTGCGGGTTGTTGGCGTTCAGGGGCGAGTCGGTGCGGACGTCGAGTTCGCCGGGTGATAGGCCAATGCCGCCGGTTTGAGTGTATGGGAGAACGACTTTCCAGCCGGTGAGGGGCTCGTCGAACTCGAAGGAGCGGTTCTTGATGAGTTCGGGATAGAGGCCGCCGTCTGCTCCGAAATTAATGTCCTCGAAAAAGATGCCAAACATAGTCGACGGTATAGCGGCGCCAGGATGGGCGGCGTCGACGGTGATGATGGCGGGAGATTGGGCGAAGAGTGCCGAGGCGAGGAGAGCGAAGATTGCGAAGATAATTTTCGAGCGCATAGGGGTCGGGCTCATTCTAAAGCGTGCGGGCGGGGAGTGGGGATTTATGGCGTGCGGTGGTGGTCTCCCACGCAAGCGCAAACCACGCGAGAGGCTGACAGCTGAGGGTGAGGGATCTTGCTAGGCGTTGACGGGAGTGGGTGCGAGGTTGTTGACAAGCTCGCGGATCTCGAGCAGAACTTCGTCGGATCGCGATGGCGGCCAGCGGAAACTTGAGCACACCCTGGGGCGTGAACTGCGCGCCGCGCTTTGCATTGCGCGCCACGAGGCGCATGAGGTGCTGCGGATCGATGGTGGCGTTTTCGGTGAAGCGAATTTGCAGTTCGGCGCGCTTGCGGTCGATCTGCGCGATGCCGATGCGCTCGCATTCGAGGCGCAGCGAAGCGGCTTCGAGCAGGTAGACGGTGGCGTCGGGCAGCGGGCCGTAGCGGTCTTCCATCTCGGCGCGAAGGTCGGCGATGGCTTTCTCGCTGTCTGGCTCCGGCGATCTTCTTGTAGAGGCGCAGGCGCTGATTTTCTTCGGCGACGTAGCTCTCGTCGATGCGCAGCGCGATGCCGAGATTGAGTTGCGTGGTGGGGCGCTCTTCGCCGGCTCTCGCCCTTCATCTCCTTCACGGCCTGCTCAAGCATGGAGGTGTAAAGCTCGAAGCCGATGGCTTCGATGTGGCCGCTCTGCTCGCCGCCGAGCATGTTGCCGGCGCCGCGCAGTTCGAGATCGAGCGCGGCGATTTTGAAGCCCGCGCCGAGGTCGCTGAATTCCTTGAGCGCGGCGAGACGGCGGCGCGCGATTTCGGTGAGTTCGCCGTTCGGGCGGGATGAGCAGATACGCATAGGCGCGGCGATTCGAGCGGCCCACGCGGCCGCGGAGCTGGTAGAGCTCGCTGAGGCCGTGGCGGTCGGCGCGGTTGATGAGGATGGTGTTGGCGAGCGGAATGTCGAGGCCGTTCTCGATGATGGTGGTGGCGACCAGCACGTCGTACTCGTGATGCATGAAGGCGAGCATCACGCGTTCCAGTTCGGTTTCGCCCATCTGGCCGTGGCCCACGACGACGCGCGCGGCGGGAACGAGCTCCTGGATGCGCGAGGCGATTTCGTAGATGGTTTCGACGCGGTTGTGCACGAAGTAGACCTGGCCGCCGCGCTCGAGCTCGAGCTCGATGGCGGAGCGGATGATCTTCTCGTCGAACTTGGCGACGACGGTCTGAATCGCCATGCGGTCTTTGGGCGGCGTCTCGATCACGCGACATGTCGCGCAGGCCGACGAGCGACATGTGCAGCGTGCGCGGGATGGGCGTGGCACTACATGGCGAGCACGTCGATCTCCTTGCGCAGCTGCTTGAGGCGCTCCTTGTGGCGCACGCCGAAGCGCTGTTCTTCATCGACGACGAGCAGGCCGAGGTCCTGGAACTTGATGTCTTTGGAAAGCATGCGGTGGGTGCCGATGAGGATGTCGACCTTGCCGGTTTCGACGCTTTTCGACGATCGACCTTCTGCTCCTTCGGCGTGCGGAAGCGCGAGATCATTTCGATGTTGATGGGGAACTGCGAGAAGCGCTTCTTGAAGGTCTCGAAGTGCTGGAAGCTGAGGACCGTGGTGGGCGTGAGGACCGCGACCTGCTTGCCATCCTGCACGGCCTTGAAGGCGGCGCGCATGGCGACTTCGGTCTTGCCGTAGCCCACGTCGCCGCAGAGCAGGCGGTCCATCGGCGTGGTGGATTCCATGTCGTACTTGATGGCGCGGATGGCGGAGAGCTGGTCGTCGGTCTCGTTGTAGTCGAAGGCGTCTTCGAACTCCTTCTGAAATTCGTTGTCTTTGGAGAATGCGGTGCCCTGCGCGGTGTGGCGCTCGGCGTAAAGCTTGAGCAGCTCGGCGGCCATGTCCTGCATGGCCTTGCGCACGCGCGCCTTGGTCTTGACCCACTGCTGCGAGCCGAGCTTGTTGAGGACGGGCGCGGGGCCGGTGTCGGTGGAGCGATATTTCTGGATCAGATCGAGGCGCGTGAGCGGGACGTAAAGCTTGGCCTGCTCGGCGAACTCGAGAATCATGAATTCGACCGCGAGGCCGTCCTGCACGATCTCCCTCAGGCCCTGGTACTGCGCGATGCCGTGCTCGACGTGGACGACGTAGTCGCCGATGGTGAGATCGCGGAAGTCGGAGACAAAGGCGGCGGTCTTGGAGCGCTTGGGCTCGGGGCGCGCGGCGATGTCGGCTTCGTCGGAGAGATCGTTGGCCCCGAAGATGATCAGGTTCGCGTCGGGGAAGCTGACGCCGGAGGAGATCTGCGTGCGCACGATGACGGGCACGCGCAGGTCGCCGGCCATGTAGCTGGCTTCTTCGAGCATGGTCTCGCTGCTGGCGTGCACGAGCGCGGCTGCCGAGGCGATAAGGGATCTGGTATTCGCGCAGCACGGTGGCCATGCGCTCCACGTCGCCCTGGTTGGCGGCGGCGAGCACGATGTGCGTCTCGGCCTCGCATCAGCTTGCGCAGCTGCTCGGTGAGCGCGGGGATCGAGCCGTGAAAGCGCAGCGTGGGGCGCGTGTTGACGGCGATTTCGCCGAGGGTCGTGTCTTCGTCGAGCACGTCGACGGCGCCGAGCTGATCGAGATCGAGGCCGAAGTGCGATTGAAGCAGGCCCTGCAGAATTTCGGGGCGGAGGTAGATGTCTTCAGGCCGGATGAGGTTGCCGATGCCGCGAGCGCTCGTGGCGCTGCTCGACCTTGTTCCACCAGCGATCGATCTGGTTGCGCACCATGCCGGGCTCGTCGACGAAGAGCACGGCTTTGGGCAGGAGCTTGAGCAGGTGGTTTTCGGCGCCGGCGACGGCGGAGAAGAACTCCCAGCCGGGAAAGACGCTGACGCCGCCGGCGGCCGCGGCTTCGATGGCCATCTCGCGCTTCGTCGGCGTCTTCGTCCGTCTTCAATGTCGACGCGCTGCCTGGCTGAGGCGGGCATTGACGGCGGCCAGCAGGCGCTCGGTGACGGGCGTTTCAGTCAGCGGCAGCAGCTGTGCTTCGTCGAGGCCGGACTGCGAGCGCTGCGTTTCGGGATCGAACTTGCGGATGGTTTCGATCTCGTCGCCGAAGAACTCGATGCGGACGGGGCGGTCGGATTCGGGCGAGTAGACGTCGAGAATGCCGCCGCGGCGGGTGAACTGGCCGGGCATTTCGACCAGGTCCATCTGCGTGTAGCCGACGCTGGCGAGGTGCGCGGTGAGGACTTCGACGTCGATCTCTTCGCCGCGCTTGAGCGTGACGGCGAGGCGGGCGTAGTAGTCGCGCTCGAAGAGCCGCAGGGCTGCGGCCTCGACCGGCGCGATGAGGATGGAGACGGCGCCGGTGGCCAGCTTCCAGAGCGCGGCGGCGCGCTGCTCCTGCACGTCGGGGTGGGGCGAGAGATTTTCAAAGGGCAGCACGTCGTGGGCGGGAAGGCGGACGACGCGGTCGGGATCGATGGCGCCGGTGAGTTCGCAGCCGGCGCGCAGAGCGGGCTCGAGCGCTTCGGCGGCCTTGTTGTCGGCGACGACCACGATGACGGGCTGGCTGGCGGCGCGGGCCATGAGCGGGATGTAGAGGGAACGCGCGGTGGCGGTGAGTCCGGACACACGTCTACGCCCCGAACCCAGGCTGAGGTGCCTGCGAACGCGATCAAAGGCGGGGGAGTGCTCCAGGTCCGCGAAAATTTCGCGGACGAACGGGAGAATCATGCAGTTACCAGTTTATCAGCAGGGTGTGACGGCTAGTAGGCTGCGTGGGCGGGGAAGAAAACAGCCGGGGAGACGTGAAAAACGCCGGCTCAGACGGGCAATGTGGTCGCGGTTCATGTGGCGTTTCCCGGCGAGGATGAGCGAGACCGTGCTTTCGCTGCCCAACTCGGCGGAGATGTCGCGCTGGCTTAGCCCATTGCTCTCCAGAAGAAATCTCAGGACATCCACAGGATCCGAGTCGGGAATGGGAGACTGCTCCGACTCGTAGCGCTCGATCAGAAGTGTTAGCAACTCAATAGCATCTTCTTCGTAGCGGGTGGGATTTCGTTTGGAAGTGAGATCGAACAATTCGCGGGTATATTGCGCTAGCTCCTTGTCGTTGCGGATCAGGCGAGGAGCCCCTTTGCGAATCATCTCGACGGGGTTGGCCAACGTTGCGCTCATCGCTTCACTCCCTTATCCCAGTTCGAGCGGTTGTCATACTGTTTATGCGTTAAGACCGCTCGAATGCACGTGTGCCCTTCAGTTAGCCGGCCGTCTCGTTCGCGCGCGAAGTGAATGATGGTGACAAGCCGATAACGGTTTTGCCGAATGTTGAAGATGACATAACTGTCTATGTCGTCCGCATCTTTGAAGACTTGGCGAACCTCGACAAAATTACGCCACCGCACATTGCGCGCGATCTTGTACCAGGCATCAATCTCCCGGCGGCATCGGGAAATTGCTCCGCGCCATCTTTCAGATGCTTCGGGGTAACGACGTGCATTCCGCCCATTCAGCAATCGCAGAATACTTTGCATTTTGCAAAGTCGTCAACTCCGTCCCAATGTGCGGGTGGAGCGACGCTCTAGCGCTTGCTGAGGCGGAGGGATTCCCAGGAGCCGTCCGGTGGCCCAGCCGCCGAGGAGAGGCATTTTCTAACTCAACTCACCGCGCTTGGGCGTGACGGGTTATGGTTCAGATCAAGCCGAGAACGATCAGCCGAATTCAAGAGGGATATCTTCTCTCATCCGTCAATACGCTTGCGAATATCCTTCAGCAGCACGAGTAAATGCAGCGGATCGGCCGGAGAGGCGACAAAATCAAACTGCTCATAGTAACGTCGCGCTGGAACATCCTTGGCGTGGACGGCGAGCGCCCGAATTCCAGCTATCTCGGGGGCTTGGATCGTCCGCAATACGGCTCCTTCAGCAGCGCCCGTCCGACACCTCTCCGTTGCCAGTCTTTGTGGACCGCCAGGCGGGCAAGCAACATAACGGGCACGGGGTGGCGCGCAAGACCTTTCTGTAATCGTTCCGGTGCATCGGCATATTCGATCTGTCCAACGACCAGGCTGTAATACCCAATGACAACTCCTCCGCTCAATCCCACGTAGGTCTTACCTGCGCCGGCCCCCTGATTCTGAAATGCATGTTTCAACAGCCAGCCATTCAACGCTTCGTGCCCGCAGTCGAACGCATCGATTGAGTGGTCGCGCCGAAGTTTCTCAATCGCTCGAGTCTCGATCATGGTGCCGAATCACCTCGGCCCTGTCTGGTATAGGAGTTTGCCTGAAGTCGAGACTTCGTCATCGAGCTTCGTCGGAGTCGAAGTATCCCGGCTTGTCAAGGAGCGCCTGCAACCGGGGTAAGGGACGCGGGGGCGCATCGAGAGCGGCCTGGAAGGCGGCCCACTTCTCGGCGTCCAAACCATATATCCGGCGATCCGCGAGCGCTTCTTCCGCGCGTGAAAGATCGCTCTCCATGACAAAGTCGCTCACCGAGCGATGCGCGGCAGAGGCGGCAGCTTGCAGCTTTGCCTTTGCCGAGGGCGAAACCCGTACATCCAGCTTCTCGGTTCGCCGTTCCGCCAAATTCGACTGACTGGTCATGACCCACTCCCGTGTGATTCCTGGATTCAAGGATGATCCAAATGTCATGACGATGTCAAGACGTAAGTTAATCCATGGCACAGGAGATCAGAAGTAACCTACCGTTTGCTGAGGCGGAGGGATTCCCAGGAGCCGTCGGTGGCCCAGCCGCCGTCGACGGAGAGGGCAGTGGCCGTTGATGAAGGGGCTTTGGGCGTCGTCGGCGAGGAAGGCGATGGCGCGGGCGATGTCGTCGGCGGTGGCGAAGCGGCCCATGGGGATGCGGCTGGTGATGTCGGCGTCAGTGTAGGTGCCGCGGGCCTGGTCGACGGCGTCCATCTCGGTTTTGACCCAGCCGGGGCAGACGGCGTTGACGCGCACGCCGCGGCCACCCCACTCGGCGGCGAGGGTGCGGGTGAGGCCGATGAGGCCGGCTTTGGAGGTGTTGTAGGCGGAGCGGTCGGCGATGCCGAGGAGGCCGGCGACGGAGGCTACGTTGATGATGGAGCCACGGCCGGCGGCGAGCATGTGTTTGCCGAAGGCCTGGGCGAGCAGGAAGGGCGCGACGAGGTTGACTTCGAGGACGCGGCGGTAGTCGGCGGACGTGGTGTCTTCGGCGGGCGCGATGTGGCTGATGCCGGCGTTGTTGACGAGGACGTCGGCGCGGCCGAATTGCGTGAGAACGTCTTGAGCAAAGGTGGCGACGGTCGAGTCCTCGGGTGACGTTGCCGGCGAAGGCGAAGACGGTGCCGCCGGCGGATTCGATGGCATTCATGGTTGCGGTGGGCTGCTGCTGATCGATGATGGCGATGCGGTAACCCTGTTCGGCGAGGAGTTCAGCGGTGCGGCGGCCGATGCCCTGGGCTCCTCCGGTGATGACGGCGACACGCTCATGCGGGCTCATCAGCCAGTTCTCCTTTTTGCTGATTGTTGGGGGAAGTTCGCGCATCGACGAAGACGAGAGTTGCGCCGATGGCCAGGCACGCGGCGATGGCCCAGAGGCCAGCTGTGTAGGCGTGGGTTGAGTCGCGGAGCCAGCCCATGGCGTAGGGGCCGCAGAACGCGCCCACTGCGCCCACGGAGTTGACGACGGCGATGGCGGCGCCCCCTGCTTTGCCGGAGAAGCGGCTGGTGGAGAGGCTCCAGAAGATGGGGACAGAGGCCATGAGGCCACAGGCGGCAATGCAGAATCCGACCAAGGTTATGGGAAGGAAAGGAACGAATGCGATGACCGCAAAGCCCAGACACGCGACCAGAAAAAGCAACGGCAGTGAGCGGAATCCGCGGGTGCGGCTTGCGAGGTACATGGAGAGCGCTCCTACGCCGAAGGTGAGGGTGGCCCACCAGCCGGTGGCGAGGGGCGATGCGCCGCGGGCGGCGAGAATCTTGGGCAGGAAAAAGATGAGGCCGTAGTTGCCGCTGCTCCACAGGAAGTAGACGGCGGAGTCGCGCAGAACGGGGAGAATGCGGCGGGAGCCGGCAGAGGCTTTGGGCAGCTGGGCGTGCATGTCGGCGGCGAGCTGGTTTTTTTCGTCAGCTGAGAGCCAGGTTGCGGACTGGGGCGTGTCCGTGAGGATGAACCATGTGGCGACGCCGAGGAAGATGGCGGGCGCGCCTTCCATGAGGAAGAGCCATTGCCAGCCGTGCATGCCGAGGGTGCGATCCATGAGCAGGATGTGGGCGGAGATGGGGGAGCCGATGGCGTTGCAGAGGGGCAGGGAGAGCAGGAAGAGAGCGAGGATGCGGGTGCGGGCGGAGGGCGGCATCCAGAAGGTGAAGTAGAAGATGATGCCGGGATAGAAGCCGGCTTCAGCGATGCCGAGGAGCAGGCGGGCGGTGATGTAGGAGGGCGCGCCGGCGACGAACGCGGTGGCCATGACGTCGATGCCCCAGAGCACCATGAGTGTGCCGAGCCAGCGGCGCGCGCCGAGGCGGGCGAGCAGCAAGTTGGCCGGAACCTGGAAGAGGCAGTAGCTGAGGAAGAAGACGCCGGCCGAGAAGCCGTAGATGGTTTCCGAAATGCCCAGATCGCGATTCATGGTGAGCGCGGCGAAGCTGATATTTACGCGGTCGAGGAAGGCGACCATGTAAATGAGCATGATGTACGGCACGATGCGGCGAATGATCTTGCTGTAGAGCGGATTTGGCGCGGGGTTGGTCACTTGTCGCCCAGAGCTTTCGAGAACGCGTAGAAGAAGTCGAGCGACTTCCAGTAGGAGTCGACGGGGAGGCGCTCGTCCTGGCCGTGGGCGCGGACGTCGTCGCGCTCGAGCGCGATGGCGGAGAAGCCGTAGCAGGGGATGCCGGCCTGCGCGAAGTAGATGGAGTCGCTGGCGCCGTTTTCCATCTCCGGCGTGACGGGAACACCGGGCCAGATGGGTTGGGTGATGCGGGTGAGGGGCTCAAAGACTTCCGGAATGGGCGCGGGCGGAACGATGGCTTTGCGCTCAGGCGCGGTGTCGGAGACGTCGCCGGCGTCAGAGACGTATTTCACGGTGAGCTTGGAGTCGGCGAAGAGGTCGATGAGCTGCTGGCGAATCTCTTCAGGCGAGTGGCCGGGGAAGATGCGGCAGTTCACGTTGGCCTGCGGCGGTTTGCGGCAGGGCGTTGTTGGCGTGGCCGGCGGCGAGGCGCGTGGCGACGCAGGTGGTGCGGAAGTTGGAGTTGAAGCTGGGCTCGGCGCTGAGGCGCGCGGCCGCCGCGGAGTCGGGCGGCGTGGCGAGGATGGCGCGGATGTCGGCGGCGGTCTGGCCGGTTTCCTGCTTGGTCGAGGTTTTCGAAGTAGGTGCGGGTGACTTCGTTCATCTCAAAGGGAAAGGTGTAGTGCGGCGAGCTTGTTGAGCGCGGCGGTGAGCTCGTAGATGGCGTTGTCGGGCCGGGGCAGAGAGCTGTGGCCGCCGGGATTGGTGGCGGTGATCTGGTAGTCGGCGTAGACCTTTTCGGTGGCCTCAACGTCGGCGACGACGGGCTGGCCGTGGTCGAGTTCAACGCCGCCGGAGTCGGGATTGATGACGTAGGCCGCGTCGACGAGGTCGCGATGCTCGTTGACGAGCCACGATGCGCCGTTGAACTTGCCGCCTTCTTCATCGGCGGTGAGGGCGAGAATCAGGTCGCGCTTCGGCTTGTAGCCCTCGCGGTGCAGGCGGAGGAAGGTGGCGACGAGCGCGGCGTCGGAGTCCTTCATGTCCTGCGTGCCGCGGCCGTAGAAGTAGCCGTCTTTCTCGACGAACTGAAAGGGATCGGTGTGCCAGTCGGAGGGGAGCGCTTCGACGACGTCCATGTGGCAGAGGAAGAGCACGGGCTTTGCGTCGGGCGTGCCGGCGGCGCGATAGCGGACGACGAGATTCTGCTTGCGCGCATCGGGGCCGAGCAGATGGACGTCTTCGCGCGGGAAGCCGGCGTCGAGGAAGCGCTTTTCCATGGCCGCGGTGCCGGTGGTCACGCTGCCTTTGGGGGTGTCGGTGGTGTTGATCTCGATGAGCTGCTTGAAGATTTCGCGGGCTTCGGCGCGATCGGCGGGCGAGGCGGGCGTGACTGTCTTGCGCCGATGGCGGCGGAAGCGAGCAGGAGACAGAAGGCGGCAGCGGGAAGCTTTCAAACGCATGAGCGCATTGTAAGGTGGGTGCCTGACGGCTTCGAGCGCGGTTCTACGTTGCGCCGTCGCCGAAAGCGATTTATCGTTGTGCGGTCTACACTTTCGAGGTGATTCATGCGATCGAGACTTGTTGCTTCGGCGTTGTTACTCGGTTCCTGCGCCATGCTGAACGCGCAACCAGGGGGGCGTGCGTTCTCAGATCATGGGGATTTCGCATATCGCCATCTACACGTCTGACCCCGCAGCCACCGAACGCTTCTACACGGTGACCGTTGGCGCGGCGAAGATGCCGGATCCGGAAAACCCCAACGGCGTGATTTATATGGTGGGCGACAAGCAATGGGTGGAAGTGCTGCCGAAGCCCGCTGACGCGGGGATCAATCGCCTGGATCACGTGGCCTTCACGATTGGCTGGCCCGGTGTGGAGATGCTGCGGAAGTATCTCAAGGGCAAGGGATGGGATGTGCCCGACAAGGTGACCAGAGGCGCCAACAATACGATTCGGTTTGAGGTGCTCGATCCGGAGGGCAACAAGATCGAGTTCACGGCGCCGCCGGTCTTTGCGCAGGTGAATCCGCCGAACGTCATCGGACACCACATTATCCATGTGGGATTTCGTGGTGCATGACCGGGCCAAGGAAGACACGTTCTATCGCACGCTGCTGGGATTCAAGCCGTACTGGTTTGGCGGCATGCAGGACGACAAGGTGGACTGGGTAAGCCAGCAGGTTCCCGAGGGGCATGACTGGCTGGAGTACATGATGAACGGCAAGCCTGGCGACGTTGGCATTCCGGCAACCATGTCGCAACAGACGCTGGGCGTGCTGGATCATTTCTCGATCGGCATGGATTCCGTTGATACGGCGTTTGCGACTCTTAAATCCGGCGACCGGCTGAAAGGCGTGAGGGCCGACGAGAAGACGAAGATCGGCAAAGATGGCAAGGGGCAATTCAACATGTATGACCCGGACGGGATTCGCGCGGAGCTGATGAATTTCCACGCGACGGAGAAGCCGTGCTGCTCGCCGTTCACCGCAGCGGATCCTACGCGGTAGGAGTTAGTCAGGAGGCCGTGCCGATGATCCGCAAAATGCTCCTTGCATCGTTGCTGCCGGGGTTTGTTCTGTGTATTGCCAACGCCCATTCACAGTCGCTTTCACCAAAGTGGGAAGAGCTGACGGCAGGCGATTTTGTGAAGGCGATTCACCAGTCGCAGGGCGTGTGCGTGCTCCCGTTTGGAATTCTTGAGAAGCACGGGCCGCATCTGCCCATCGGCACCGATCTGCTGGATGTGCGCTTTGCGGTGATGAACGCGGTGCAGCAGGAGTACGCGGTGGTGTTTCCCGAGTACTACTTCGGGCAGATCTTCGAGGCGCAGCAGGAGCCCGGAACCATCGCCTACAGTCTGGGCACGCAGCTCACGCTGCTGCAGGAGACTGTGAAAGAGATGGCGCGCAACGGCTGCAAGAAGGTTGTGATCGTCAATGGCCATGGCGGGAACAACAGCCTGCTGCCACTGTTCGGGCAGTCGCAACTGGCCATGCCGCGCGACTACGTGGTTTACGTCTTCGGGCTGCCCCATTTGCGACGTGCCGGGGCGGCCGGCATTGAAGTCTCCACCGGGGAATGACATGCATGCGGGGGAGACAGAGACGGCGCACATGATGGTGGCGCGTCCGGACCTGGTGCACATGGATCGCGCCGATTCGGAGTCGGGCGCGGACCAGCATCGGCTCAAGCTGCCCGACGAGGTGTACACCGGCATCTGGTGGTATGCGCGATTCCCGGAGCACTACTCGGGCGTGGGCTCGGCGGCGACGAAGGAACTGGGCGAGTTCGACCAGAAGACGTGGGCGCGCGAAATTGCCGAGGCGCTGAAGGCCATCAAGGCCGACGACGAGAGCCTGAAGCTGCAGAACGAGTTCTTCGAGAAGACGAAGCATCCGCTGGACACGCCGCAGTAGGCTTCGCAGTGGAACAGGGAACAGGGAACAGGGAACAGGGCCGGGTCGTGCTCTTTCGTGGTGCATGTCCGCGGCGCGGATGTGGCTCGTTTGGGCTCCGCACGATAGAAAAATGAAGTGAGCATCGTCCGTGTCATGCGTGGTGGGTGGGTCGACCGAAAGGCGGTGCCGCGCGGGCCCAATGGGCGTGGGATATGCCGATGGTGTTCGCTTGAGGTGCCGAAGCGGCGATTCACCTTCTGCTCAGAATTCTGCGTGCACGAGTGGAAGCTGCGTACCCAGCCCGGCTATGTGCGTGAACATGTGCTGAAGCGTGACAAGGGCGTTTGCTCAAGTTGCGGCGTGAACACGCTCGCCGAGGAACGGCGTCTTCGGTATTCCCGCGGTGCGAGCCGCAAGGCGCTGCTCGAGCATTGGGGATTGAAGGCGCGCACCCGCAAGAGCTTGTGGGATGCGGATCATATTGTGCCGGTGGCAGAAGGTGGCGGACAGTGCGATCTCGCTAATATCCGCACGCTGTGTCTGCGATGCCATCGCGACGGCAACGCTGGCGCTGCGGCGGCGATTGCGCGCGGCGAAGAGGGCGGTTCTTCCGGGAGTGGCGGCGGACTAGTTCCAGCGGCTGCGATCGTTGGGATCGTCTTCAATGGGGCGACCGCGGCTGTCGAGGCGGATATCGCGGCCCTGCTTGCGCATGTAGACCTCGAACTTGCGGCCGGCGCGGCGACGCTTCCAGCGATAGTAGTTGTTGCGCAGACCGAACATCCATTCGCTGGCCATGAAGCCAAATCCGCGGCGCGGCGCGAAACGGACGAAAAGCAAGCCCGCGAGAGCGCCACCAAGTTGAGCGAAGGCGTAGAGGCGGTTCTGACCAAACAGCGACGCGAACGCAATGAGCGCGTAAATCATCGCGAGGTAGCGCGCCTTGATGGAGATGAGGAAGAACATCATGAATTCGGTATCGCCGTAAAGCACGCCGATGGCGATGAGGAGGCCGAAGATGCCGCCCATGCAGCCGTACAGAGGCACCTGCTCGATGGGATGGCCGAGCCTGTCCGCCAGGTCAAAAATGACGGCAGCAGTGATGGCCGTGCCGAGAACCGAGACGGCGTAAAGGCTGAGCACCCAGCTGGAGCCGCGGTAGTTCTCCAGGAAGCTAGCCAGAAACCACAGGGACAGCAGCTCGAACAGCGTCCCCAGCATGGAGCCGCCGGGGTGAATGAAGCTGTACGTGAGCGGCTGATAAATATATCCGTGCAGGAACAGGTCAGGGATGAAGGAGAGATAACTGGCCAGGGTACTGGCCGCGCGCGACGACGCCAACCCGAATATCAGAAGTGCGAAATATGCAACGAGGTTGACGAGCACCAGCCGGCGCGTGGCTCCGCGGAACTCCGGCAGTCCTAACGGCATGGCCCCCATTCTTGCCATAGACACTCAGGGTAAATGACGCGCGGGGCGGTGTCATGTGGGCGGGAGTCTCGAGCGGCCGTTTCTACTCGTTGTCACGCTCTGGGTCTATGGGGCTGGATTGCCAGCCTGGACTTTGGCCGGCGCGTCCGACACCTGCAGGGTGAGGGCAGTTTCGTCGGTTTTCAGGGTGAACGTCCGCTCGGCTTCGGCGTAGGATTTGATTATTTTGCCGTTCATCATGCGGGCGAAGTCGGACTCCTCGATTGGGGAATCAGTCTTTTCGGCGTCGGCTGCTCCATTCACCTTCAGCGTGTATTGACCTTCGGGAACGTAATTCAGGCGAAAGTTGCCTTCGTGATCAAGCATGACCGCGCGGACAACGGAATTGGTCTCGGAATCAAGCAGGCTGACGGTGCCGGCGTTGACGGGGTGATTATCGGATTTGGCAACCACCGTACCAGCGATGGCGTGCAATCCAGCCAGGGGAAACAGTATCTCGATGCCGTCGACTTCGTCGCCGGAGCCAACCTCAACGGCCTTCACGTCCTTTTCCCGCACGACGCCGCCAGAGTAGACGACCAAGGCGTCGCCCATGTTCATGTGCATGGCGACGGAGCCGCTGCCGAGGCCGGTGGATGCCTGCATGGTGGGAAGCGCAGCCTTGACCGCGTACTTGCCGGGAGGTAGTCCGTAGAAGCGGAAACGCCCGCGATCGTCGGTGGGCGCTGGCACCAGCGTCAGGGCCAGATCTTTCCATTTGCCGTCTCTTTCCTGGGAGATGAGGATTGGCGTAACGCCCGGGGCGGGGCTTCCATCGTCGTAGCGCACGCTGCCACTGAGAGAAGCGCCGCGTTCCAGGCGCAGCTCGACGTGGGCAGCCTGGTCGGGCGCCACGACGATCTTTTCTGCGGCACTCTCAACCGCCTTCAAGGTGTCCGGTTTGGCCAGCATGCGTTCAGCCTGGGAAAACTTGCTCAGGGGAGATTGGTAGCCAGGTAGCTGGGCGACGACGTAATAGGTCCCTGCGGGGACTTTTTCCAGGCTGAACGAGCCATCGATTCCGGCGAGCGCCGAAAGATTGGAACCCTTCATCAGGGTGCTGAAGACGACCGACATTGCCTTGGTGAAGTCCGGGTTCTTGATCGGGTCGAAGTTGCTGAAATCCATCTGCTCGGGCTTTTCAGAGATCAGCTGCAAGCTGGCAAAGCGCGCGGGCGTAGTCCGTGTCTCCGCAAATGACGTGTCCATTCATTTGTCCGAACACACTGGGTGCAGCGGGAGGGGGAGGGCCGGCGGTGGCGGTGAGCTGGGCGAAGGCTGGTGGAGCGGCAAGCAACAAGGCAACAACATAAAAGAACTTCATCACGCACGCCTCGGCGGTTGATGGGAGCAAAAAAGTCTCAGGATCGATGCCGACAGTGTACTCCTGGCCGGAGGTGGTCCCGCTATGGCACCACGGTCAGGCCACGGTGGCCGGTGGCGTCGACGGCGCGGACACCGAAGACGACATTGTCTTTGGAGACGGGAACCGTGAGGATTACCGGGCCTCCGCCGGCTGGCGGTGGAATGGACTGGACGTACTGCCAGTCGAACGCAATCGTATCGCGCCAAAGGAGTTCGTAGTGGTCTACATTGCCCGGAGCGGGGTTCCAGTGGAAGGTAGTGCCGTTTTCAAGCTTTCGGCTATCGATGGCCACATTCGCCGGTTTTCCAGGAGAACTCGCCAAGGTGGCGAGCGTGGCGGCGTTGAGCCGGGCAACCTTTGCAACGTAGGTGAAGTCTACAAACTCCAACAGGTCGCCAAGCACGGGATCGCTCGATCCGGCGGCAGGTTGGATAACGGTCTGGTGCTGGTGGTTGTAATCCTCACGCCATTCGGTGATGCGCACCGCGGCAAACCCCTCGCGATTGAAGGAGCTATGGTCGCCACCACGCAGATAGCGATCAGGACGGCTAATGATCCAGGCGTCAAAGGGCGCCGGGCCGGACGGGGGAAGTAGGCCGTCCCGATCTCTTCCATGGCGCGGGCCACCTGGCGGCTGGGCGAGTCGTTCTCGGCCCCGATGGCGCGGATTTTTTGCGCCTGTTCGGTTGTCGCGGAGGACGGGACGCCTTCCGCGAAGACGCGGACGCGGTCCTTGAGTTGAAGCTTGTCGCCCGGCGTAGTGTTGCCGCCCACGATATCGTTATTGAGCACGGCGTCGAGCTCCCAGCCCTGCTCCTTGGCGAATTTGGCCAGGTGAGCGGAGCCAACCAGGCCCTGCTCCTCGCCTGCGACTGCCACAAACACGATGGATCCGGGAAAGTGCATCGAACTGAGGGCGCGGGCGCATTCGAGCGAGACAGCGACGCCCGAAGCATCGTCATTGGCGCCGGGCGCCGTGACTTTGGGATCGAGAACGTCGGTGGCTCGGGAGTCGTAGTGGCCGGTAACCAGCACCATGCGCTTGGCCTGGGCGGGATCAGTGCCTCGCAAAATGGCGTAGACATTGGTGATGCGGGTGGCCTTGGGTATGCGGTTTGCCCAGGGCGTGCCCGCGGCCGCAGCCGGGTCGGCAATGAAGGTATCTCGTTTTACATCGAGGCAGTTACCGCATTTCTTGGAGATTTCCTCGAACTGGCCGAAGATCCAGTCGGCGGCTGCTTCAATTCCGGTGCCGGCAGGCAGATCCTCCATGCTGGAAAGGGTATTACGGGTTTGAAAACCAACCAGCTTTTCGATCGTCTGATGAATGCGCGCGGGATCGATGGTGGCGATTGCGCGCTGGATGGCTGGGTCGGGGGGAACAGGAGCCACGGCGTGCCCGTACAGTGTGAAGTCTGCCTGGGAAAAGCTAAGCGAGGGTATCAGGGCTGTTGTGCAGATCAGGAGGAATGGGGCAATCTTCATGAAGGATTCTCCACACGAAAGTTGCAGATTGAAGTCCTGCCTCCCCTCTTGACCTGAGGGCGGGTACCATCTAAAACTAGCGGAGCGTAGTTCAAATATCGTCATCCTACAGTACGTGCCAACCCAGGCCCTGCGAAAGAGAGGAGGCTGCCATGCCCAGCTGCCCAGAATGTGAGAACGATCTCGATCTCGAGATTGACGAAGTCGAAGAAGGCGACGTGGTCGCCTGTGATGAATGTGGAACGGAGTACGAAGTCGTCGGAACTGAGCCATTGGAGTTGACCCGTGTGGGCGATGAAATCGACGAAGACGACGACGAGTACGATGAAGAGGAAGAGGAAGAGGAAGAATGAAATTCGGCGCACGTGTCGCCGCCGGGGCAGTTTTCAGTGCCCTTGCGTTTGGAGTGATCTCTACAGCAGGATTGCTGGCACCCGCCAGCCACGCTCAAAACCTTGGTCAGCGCGTAGTGGACGGCTCCGTCGTGGATGCTGATTCCGCACCAGTGATGGGCGCGACGGTGTTTTTGAGGAACTCGAAATCCAAGTCGATCCGCAGCTACACATCCACCAAAGATGGCCGTTTTCGCTTCGTCCAGGTAAATATGTCAGAAGATTACGACCTGTGGGCGGAGAAGGAAGGCAAGAAGAGCGCCATCAAGCAGGTTAGCTCCTGGGATACCCGGAAGGACTTCGTGTGTGAGCTGAAGCTGAAGTAATGGGATTTCGCTTGACGAGGTTCGGTCTGGTTTCATTCCTGTTTCAGGCTGATGTCCCCGTTGATGGTTTCGATCTTGACGGGATTCTGACCGTTCCCGACGCGCCCCGTAACGTAGATGTATTTGCGCGGGGTGCCTCCGTGGTTGTCCCACTCGGTGGTCTGGCGCTCGGTAAGGCCCAGGTGCTGGATCACACGGAACTTGCCATCGCTATTCTTGGTGTAGGCAAGCTTGATTTGCACATCCATTCCAAAGTCTTTGGGAACGGTGAGCAGGATGGCGCCCGACATCGAGCTCAGCGAGATGTCGCGCTTTCCGGTGGCGGAACCAGTGAGGTGCGCGGTTACATCGCCCGCCATGGTACTGGCGTGAATAGCGCCGCCGGCCTGGCCGATGTCGATCTTGCCGCCCATGGTGGAGGCGTCTACAGAGCCCGCAACGTGATCGACCCGGATGCTGCCGCCCATGGTTTTGAGCTTGGCAAACGGTCCCGCACTCACCAGGTGAATGTCACCGCCCATGGTGGAAAGATTTGCGCCGTCAGGCGCGCTGGCCACGTCGATACCGCCGCCCATCTTGTGGACGCTGACCTCATTGGCGGGCATGCCGAAGTGAATGGGAAACGTGTCCACAAGGTTTGTGTACACACAACCACCGAGGGTGAGTGGAAGCGCGCCAAATACCAGGGCACGAAGAATCTTGGCTGCCGGATGGAGGGACATGGTGAACTCTCCCGGTTTAGCGGAATCTGTTTAGCCGCAGAAGGGCTTGCTGCATAGTACGCGGTTCCAGCGAAGAAGTTCCCGTGCGACCCTTGGTGTTGCCGGCCCGATAATCATGAGCGGCTCAGCTGTCGAGTTTCTTGGTGACAAGTTCGTTGAGAAGCGCCGGATTTGCCTGGCCTTTTGATGCCTTCATCACCTGACCAACAAAAAATCCCGCCATCGTCTTTTTGCCGGCACGATACTGCTCTACCTGCTTGGGATTGGCGGCGATGACCTCGTCAATCAGTGCTTCGATGGCGGAGGCATCGGTTAGCTGCTGAGGCTTCTCGCGCTCGTAAACGGCAGGGAAGTCCTCGCTGGTTTCAAAGCAAATGTCGAGGAGCTGCTTGAGCTGCCTGGAGCTGAGTTTTCCGTCGTCGAGCATGTCGGCGGCCAGCACAATGCCAGACATCGATACGGGCGACCGCTCTTGTTCCAGGCCAAGGGCATTCAAGCGTCCGCCCACCTCGCTGAGGAGAAGGTTGGCGACCCGGCGCGGATTTTTCGCCGTCCTGGCCGCCGCTTCAAAGCGGTCGGCGAACTCGCGTGAACTGGTCAGTGTGCGCGCGTCCTTCTCGTTCAGGTCGTACTCACTGATCATGCGCGCGCGTCGTGCCTCCGGCAGTTCAGGGAGCTCCGCCCTCCTTTGTGCAAGGAATTCCTGGGTGAGAATAAGTGGCGGCAGATCGGGCTCCGGGAAATAGCGATAGTCGTGCGCCTGTTCCTTCGAGCGCATGGAGTAGGTGCGTCCCTCATTCGCGTTCCAGAGCCGGGTTTCCTGCACAACCTTGGCGCCAGACTCGATCACTTCGATCTGACGTTCGATTTCGTATTCGAGGGCCGCGCGAACGAAACGAAAGCTGTTGACGTTCTTAACCTCGGCTTTCGTGCCGAGCTTTTCCTGGCCGCGCGGCCGCACGCTCACGTTGGCATCGCAACGAAGCGAGCCTTCTTCCATGTTGCAATCGGATACGCCGGTGTAGAGCAGAATTTCCCTGAGCCGCGTGAGGTACTCGAAGGCCTCGTCAGAAGTGCGGATATCAGGCTCGGAGACAATCTCAAGGAGGGGCGTGCCGCACCGATTCAGGTCGAGATAGGTGCGCGTATTCGAATCGGCAAACCCGTCGTGAATGCTCTTGCCCGCGTCCTCTTCCATGTGCGCCCGCGTGATGCCGATGCGTTTCCACCCCAACGACAAGGACCTCTCGTTGGGGACTCCGGGTTTCATCGAACCGTCCGCTGTGGGCACGTCAATCCACCCATTCTCGGCGATAGGCTTGTCGAACTGCGAGATCTGATATCCCTTGGGAAGGTCGGGGTAGAAGTAATTCTTGCGGGCGAAGATGGACCGCTCGCGCACATCGCAATGCAGCGCCAGCCCGGCCAGAGTGGCAAACTCCACCGCCTTCTCATTGAGCACGGGCAACGCGCCGGGCAAGCCGATGCACACCGGACAGATGTTGGTGTTGGGCTCGGCCCCGAACTTGTTCGCACAACCGCAAAAAATCTTGGTGGCGGTGAGCAGCTGAACGTGGACTTCAAGCCCGATCACGGGCTCGTACTTTGCCAGGACTTCCGGTGAAAGAACAGCTGCTGCGGGCATACTCAAATTCTAGCGCGGTCCGGCACGAGCCCTTACCAGGTCAAAACGATACAATCTCGAATGATATGAGCGCGAAGATTGCTTTTCTCTTCCCGGGACAAGGTTCGCAGGCAGTTGGCATGGGCCGCGAACTCTGCGACCAGTTTCCCGTGGCCGCCGCCACATTCGCCGAGGCCGATGAGGCTCTTGGATTTCCCATTTCGAAGCTGTGTTTCGAAGGGCCGGAAGACGATCTGCGGCTGACCGAGAATACGCAGCCTGCCATCCTGACGGTGAGCGTAGCGGTTTGGCGCGTGCTCTCCGGCGAAGGTATTACGCCGGAGTTCGCCGCAGGGCATTCTCTCGGCGAATGGTCGGCGCATGTGTCGGCCGGTACTTTGAGCTTTGCCGACGCGGTGCGCTCTGTGAAGGCGCGCGGTCGAGCCATGCAGCTTGCCGTCCCCGCAGGGCAGGGGGGCATGGCTGCGGTGCTCATGCTCGACCCCGCGCAGGTTGCGGAAGCGTGCGCGGAAGCCGCTGCTGAAACGGGCCGGCCCGTTGCCGCCGCCAACCTCAATTCCCCCGGCCAGACGGTAATTTCAGGCGCGCTCGCGGCCGTAGAGAAAGCTGCCGCAATCTGCAAAGCAAAGGGGGCACGGCGCGCCGTGATGCTCCCGGTGAGTGCTCCGTTTCATTGTGCGTTGATGCAGCCGGCGCAGGAGGAAGTGGCGCGCGTCCTCGATGCCATTCAACTCAGTGATCCGCGTATTCCAGTAGCTGCGAATGTGACCGGCAAACTGGTGACGTCGGCTGCGGACGCGCGCGACGCTCTGATTCGACAGGTCACAGGCGCTGTGCGCTGGGTGGATTGTGTGCAGGCGCTGGTAACGGCGGGAGCAAATGTCTTTGTCGAAGCAGGTCCCGGCAAAGTGCTTACCGGCCTGATGAAGCAGATTGATGCCGTGCAGAAAGCGCTCAATGTAGAAGATCAGGCAAGCGTTGAAAAGACCCGCGCAGAACTGAAAAGCGACGCGTAAAACCTTCGTCTGCTGTCGTCTCTTTTCTGTCGTCTGCTGTTATGGCCCCAGGTAGAGTTCCACCGGCGAGAAGCCCATCATGTGCGACTTGGGGTCGTAATTCAGGAACAGCGCCTTGCTCTTGGAGCCGTTGAGGCGGATGCCCAGGAGCAGGACATTGCCTGCCATGCGCGCCGCCACAATTTCGTGACTCTTGATGGTCCCGTATTCGTTTTGCGAACTGTTGGGACTCCAGTCTTCCTCAAAACGATTAAAGGGGTAGTTGCCGTACTTGTCCTTGCGCTGCTGCCACTCTGCGTCGTGCACCCACACCCCGTAAGCTGCAGCCAGGTCGTTCTTCTCCACGTCCTTGAAAAACGTGTTGACGGCGGAACGGCCCTTCATGTGCGACCACCAGTTCCACGGCCAATCGACGGGCCATCCGGCAAGAATCCAAAATCCAACGACCAGGACAACAAAGGTGCTGAGAGAGCCGACGACGATGAGGCGGTTGCGGCGTTCCCGTGCCTCGTTGAAAGAAGGTGCATCAAGCAGCGTCATCGGCAAACTCCTACAGGTTTCAGAATACGGCACGAAAGACAGGGACGAATACGAGGGACTAGAGGCTGGAAATCCCCGAGCCCTTCCCTGAGACGAATCGTCCCTCGCGAACTGGCTTTACTAGCTGGTTAGACACCGATCCGGCTCCGGTGGTTCCAAAAGGCAGGTTATGCACCCATTTGCCCTCGTCCCAAGTCCTTCCCGTACTTTAGTTTCGGCTGTAGCTGTTCCTGTTCTTCTCCTGATGCCGCTCCAGCGCCAGTTCAATGAGCCGGGTAATCAGGTCGCTGTAACTAAGTCCAGTGGCTTCCCACAGCTTGGGGTACATACTGATCTTGGTGAAGCCGGGAAGCGTGTTCACTTCGTTCAGAAAAATGCGGCGTTTTCCCTCGGGCTCCATCAGGAAATCAACCCGCGCGAGGCCGGCGAGGTCGCAGGCTTGGAATGCCTTCACCGCCATCTCGCGAATCTGTTTGGCCTCGGCCCGTGTCAGCTTTGCTGGAATCACCGGGATTGACCCTTCGGATAGATACTTCGCTTCATAGTCGTAGAATTCCTTGCCGGGAATAATTTCGCCGACGACGCTGGCCTTGGGCATATCGTTGCCGAGAACCGCCACTTCGAGTTCGCGAGCCTTGGCGCCGAGTTTTCCGCCCTTGATGGCGCCGCCCACTCCCTGTTCGATCACAAGCTTGCGATCGAACTTCGCCGCTTCGTTCAGCGCCGGCGTCAGTTCTTTGCGATCATGCGCCTTGCTGATGCCCACGGATGAGCCCAGGTTCGCCGGCTTTATGAAGAGCGGATATTTGAGCGCGGCCTCAATCTTCGCAATCGCCTTCTTCGGTGACCTCTCCCAGTCGCTACGCAGCACCGTTACGTGCTTCACAATGGGCAGGCCGGCCTGCGCGAACAGGCTCTTCATCACATCCTTGTCCATGCCGGCAGAGGAGCCGAGAACACCCGAACCCACGTACGCGATTCCGGCCATCTCAAACAGTCCCTGAATCGTCCCGTCTTCGCCGAACGTGCCATGGAGAACGGGGAAAACCACGTCGATCGCTCTTCCTTGCGGCCCTTGTGGCCCCGGTTCAGGCGCAAGCAGCATGGGCATGCCTTTTTCCAGAAGCCTTGCCCCCGGCGTCGCCTCCGGATCGCCGGCCCGCAGCCGGCTCGATGCCTCGCCGCGGGTGCCTTCAAGCAAACCGTGCGCATCGCCGGCGGCCAGCCAGTGGCCTTGCTTGGTGATGCCAATCGGCACCACGTCAAACTTCTTGCGATCGATCGCATTCAGGACAGAAGCAGCCGACAGCAGCGAGACTTCATGTTCGCCGCTGCGCCCGCCAAACAAGATTCCAACGCGCAACTTCTTGGCCATAGGTCTATTTCACACCATCGTCGCAATTTCCACTTCAGGATCGTGGATAATTCAGTCGTCACTCGCCACCCCGAACCAACTTCACAAACCGAAAGGGCGCTATGAATCATCCTGTTGTTCACTTCGAAATTGGGTGCAGAGATAAGGGGAAAACCAGCGCGTTCTACGCTGCAGCATTTGGGTGGCAAATCGATCCTGGCCCCATGGGAATGATCTCCACCGGATCAAACGAAGGCATTCCGGGTCATGTTGCCGCGCTGGGCCACGAGCCTCACCAGTTCACTCACTTCTACGTGCAAACCGATGATGTCGCGCGGTCGCTGGCCCACATCGAGTCGCTTGGTGGCAAGACTGTCGTGCCTCCGGTTCCCATTCCGAGCGGGACCTTTGCCTGGTTCTCTGACCTCGAAGGGAACGTCGTGGGCCTCTGGCAACCGTCTCCCGGCCACGGCCAATAAATCCCGAATTCCCAGGCTCCGGACTGAAGAATTAGAGAATTTTCTTGCCGAATGCAGAACACGCCAGTTCCACGGCGAGGTCGGCGGTGCGATTGTGCTCGTCGATGACCGGGTTGACCTCGACAATCTCAAAGCTCAGCAGCCTGCCGTGATCGGCCAGGATTTCCATCGCCAGGTGTGCCTCGCGATACGTTGCGCCTCCGCGAACAGGGGTGCCCACGCCGGGCGCATCTTCCGGATCAATCCAGTCCATATCGAGCGATACGTGATAGCCCACCGTCCCCCGCCCCGCTGCACGCAGCGCTTCCTCCATAACCGTGCGCATGCCGCGCTCGTCGATATCGCGCATGGTGTATACCTCGGCCACCCCGGCCCTCTTGATGTTGGCGCGCTCTGCGGCGTCAATGTCGCGCACCCCAATCAGAACCGTATTCTCCGGCGCAATTTTGGGCGAGTATCCAAAAATGTTGCCCAGTTCCTTGGGGCCAAGCCCGAGCAGAGCTGCCAGCGGCATGCCGTGGACATTCCCCGAGGGAGACGTCTCCGGCGTGTTGATGTCGGTGTGTGCGTCGATCCAGAGGATGCCGATCTTTTGGTCCTGCCGGCGGTAAAACTCCGCCACTCCCGAAACCGAGCCGGCTGCCAGCGAATGATCGCCTCCCAGTACCAGCGGGGTCATGCCCTCCTCCAGCGCTTTCAGGACGGCCTCGGCAGTGCGCGTGCAGATCTCCGAGATTGGCAGCAGGTAGCGGGCACTATCGCTGCCCGAAGCCTGGGTTTCGGGAATCTCTACGCGAATGTTGCCGCCGTCTGAAACGCGATGTCCCAGGGCTTCAAGCCGGGCTTCCAGGCCTGCCACGCGCATGGCCGAAGGGCCCATATCGACGCCGCGGCGGCTAGCGCCCATATCGAGAGGCACGCCGAGGACTCGAATTTTGCGGGTGGGAAGGGTCTGCAGACCGCTGGGAGGATTGGGGAACTGGCTCGTCGGGAATTCCTGAACTGGTGGACATGGGTACTTTCGTTTTGCGAACGGGTGTTTTCTTTGCTGCGAGGTGACGTATAACCCTGTCACAACGACGTTTACGGACGGTGCCGCGCAATGGGATCTTCGGGAAACAGATCCCCAAATGACCCGAAAGGAGTATTACACCATAATTTGGTACGTGTAAGACTAATCTGCAATGAATCGATAAGGGACTATATGAGAGGGTCCGGGCGGCGTATTCGCCAGCCAGGTGTACGGTTACCTGCGTCTGGGCAAAAGGATTTCTTTAGCGCCCTGAATGATTCGTACATGAAGATCCGGTCTTTGGCAGTTGCGTTGTTGCTTGGAACCATTCCGATGGTTCTGACCGGACAGACGCCCCAATTTACGACCCTCAGCGCCATCCACACGTTGACCAACGAGCAGGCCGGCCACCATCTGCCCGTGGCATTTCAAGCCACGGTCACGTACTTCCGCCCCTATGAACGCACAATGTTCGTACAGGACGGAGACGCCGCAATCTACGTGCAGGCCACCACGCCGCTCACACTGCTTCCAGGCGACAGAATCCTGATTCGCGGTACCACGCGCGAGAGCTTTCGCCCCTTCGTGCTGGCCAGTGAAATCAAGTTCCTGGGCCATGGCTCGTTGCCCAAGCCCGTTGCTGCCACGTACAGGGACCTCAGCTATTCCCGGTACGATTGCCGGCTGATTACGGTGCGCGCCCTGGTTCGCACCGCGGACGTCCTGAATGCTTCAGCGCGTAACTCAATTCTGCAGATGATGGGCGATGGAGGCGACATCAATGTCACCGTCGATACTGACGACGCGGTCGCCCTCAAAGGCTTGCTCGACGCGGAAGTCGAAGTAACCGGCCCTGCGTCCGGACGATTCGATGGCAAGATGCAGCAAACCGGCTTCCTGATTCACGTGGCCTCCCTCAGCAATATCAAGGTCATCAAGCGCGCTTCTACCAATCCATGGCTGCTTCCAGTGACGCCCATGGACCAAATCCTGCTTGATCACCATGTTGAAAATGCAACGCCGCGCGTGCGGGTTGAGGGGACCATCACCTACTACCAGCCTGGAACCGCTGCGATTCTTCAGAGCGGTTCCAAGAGCCTTTGGATCATGACCGAGGCGCGGAACGAGCTGACAATCGGCGACGTTGCCGAAGCGACCGGCATCCCCGATGTGCACGACGGCTTTCTCACGCTGACACGAGGCGAGATCCAGGACACGGGCGTGCGCGCGCCTATCACCCCGCTTGCGTCCAATTGGACTGAACTCGGCCAGAGCCGCCGCTTGTTTGACCTTGTGTCGATGCAGGGCAAGCTTGTCATGCAGGTTCGCGAAGCCGCCGAGGATGAGTATGTGCTGCTCTCTGACGGGCACCTGTTTTCGGCCATCGTCCGTCACCCATCCACTACCTACAGTTCAGTCGCTCCGCCGCCCCTGCCGCCCATGAGGGAGATCCCGCTGGGCTCCACCATCCAGGTGGTGGGCGTCTGCATGCTTGACGATTCAAATCCGTTCGATGCCAACGTGCCCTTCAAGCTCATGATGCGATCGGCCGATGACATTCAGCTGATGGCGCGGCCCTCGTGGCTCTCTGTCGCCAATCTGGTCAAGGTGGTCACGGTCCTTCTGTTACTGGTGCTCGCCATAAGCGGCTGGGGCTACATGCTGAGACGGAAGGTGGCGCGTCAGACTGCCGACATTGCATTCAGAATTGAGGCGGAGGCTGCCACCGAGAGGCTCAACGCGCAGATCGAGCAACGCCGCAGCCGCATTCTCGAAGACATCAACGGCACTCGCCCCCTCGCTGAGGTTCTGGAGGAGATCACGGGGTTGGTCTCATTCCATCTCAACGGGGCCCCTTGCTGGTGTGAAATCAGTGAGGGAGCGCGCCTGGGCCATTTTCCTGGCAATACGGGCCGCTATCGCATCCTGAGTGAAGAGATTCCTGCACGCTCGGGAGGGTCACTGGGAACGCTCTTCGCTGCCGTCGATCCGCAAAATGAGGAACTCGGGGAGGGGCGTCGTGCCTTGTACGTGGGCGCTCGGCTCTCTACGCTTGCCATTGAAACCCGCCGGCTCTACACCGACCTGGTGCACCGTTCCGAGTTTGACCTGCTCACCGACATTCACAATCGCTTCTCGCTCGACAAGGAACTCGAACGTCTGATCTCCAACGCTAGGGAGAGCGCCGGGATCTTCGGCTTGATCTACGTTGACCTGGACGAGTTCAAGCAAGTGAATGACCTCTATGGTCATCATGTTGGCGATCTCTATCTACAGGAAGTTTCGATCCGGATGAAGAAGCAGCTGCGAGGCGGCGACTTGCTTGCCCGGCTAGGAGGCGACGAGTTTGCGGCTCTAGTCCCCATGGCCCGCACTCGAGCAGATGTGAATGAAATTGCCGCCCGATTGGAAAACTGCTTCACCGCGCCATTCCATGTGGAAGGCTATACGCTGAGCGGATCGGCCAGTGTCGGCATCGCACTTTATCCTGAAGACGGAGATACCAAGGACAGTTTGCTGAGTGCCGCTGACGCGGCCATGTACGTCACCAAGCACACGCGCAAAGAGCGAAGCGAAGCGGTCGAGCCGGGCCGGCACGGTTCGCGCCGATCCCGCGACTAAGCCCTGACCGGAAATATTTAAGCGGAATGCCCTCTAACGCGCGTTTCTGCGCTCCCTAGCCCTTGCGCCGGTACAGAATCTGGAATTCGAAGGTCGCGTTGGGCGGAAAGATGGCGGCCACGTGGCGCAACCGCTCGGCAAGCGCTGGAGCCGCCAACAGCGGATACTCGCGTTCGCGCAGGTCGTGATAGTCGAAGTCAACCGCCAGCGACAGCATGTAGATGGCGAGCGCGTCAGAGAACGCCGACTCAATGTAGACGTTCCGCGAGCGTTCATCGATCACCTTGGTCCCGTTCCGGCTATCCATGGCACGGCGGCGAGTCTCCCACGCGTCCTGGCTGGTTTCTCCTCGAACCTGCGCTTGTGCCTGCGACCATGCCAGGGCGCCAAAGCTCTCAGGAACGCCCGCGGCCTCGACAAAGTTATGGGCGACGTTGATAAAGAACTCAAAGGCCAGCCCAAAGCGATCCTCTACCAGTCGCGTGGATAGGAACACCGCCTCGGTAGCGCCAAAGCTGGCATTGCGATGACACACCGCCCGATCGCCCAGATCGACGGTGTAAGAAGGGGCGATCATGGTGTCCCCCGTGTCCGCGATCGCCAGCGGCACAAAATAGTAGGCGCGATTCATCAGCGCTGCCGACAGTGTGGCAGGTACCGCGGCCACCAGCCGCTCCAGGTCGGGATCGGAAATGCGATTCTCGCCCCACGCCGCGTAGTGGATGCCGTTGCCGGCCATCACCACCGAAACCTGGGTTGCTACCTTGTCTGCAGGCCAAAGTTCAATCTGTGCGCTCGATGCCATCGAGTCTGTATTCTAGACGAGCGAGGCCACTGTCATCATGCAATCCGCTCAAAGCGCATTCCCTGCCGGAAAAGCGGTCCTGGGATTCCCACTGCGCGGCTTCGGCCTGTTTACCAGCCTGCTGCTTTCCTTTGCATCGGCGCTGTTTACCTTCTGCCTCACCACCATGATCGCCATCTTTTCCTTGCTGATCTGGAACTTTGGCGGCAAGCACTCGGTCGACTACGCCATGAGTTACAAGTACATCGGCCTGCCTGCGTCGCTGGTGGTACTTGTCCTGGCGCTGCCTTTCTTCGGGGTCCTCTGGATCCGCTCAAAATTCCAGGACTAGAGGCTACCATGCCCGTTCACGCAATCTCCCAGGCAGAGCTCCAACACGCCATGTCAGGACGTGACACGGAGTCGATTCGTGCGTCCGGGCAAATTCGGTCATGGTGCGCAGCGCTGGAAGCCGGCGGCGTGCTGTACTTCCCGCAAACGCCCCTGCCCCTGTCAGCCGGCGACCTGGAGATCCTTCTGGGCCAGCAGCAAACCGGCAGCAAGCTGCACAAAAACATTGCTTACAAGCCCAAAAGCGACGAGCTGACCGGCATTGACGCCAAGACCTCTCCCGCCGACACCGTCTCGCTGGTGCACGATGTCATGCGGCGCTATTCGAAGAATGTCGAAGGGTTTCTGAGCCAGTTCCTCGCGCCCTACCAGGAACGCTGGGTGCTCGATTATGCCAGCTATCGCCCCCTTGAGGAGAAGGGGCGCGATCTCTCGGTGCGCCGCCGCAACGACCTGCTCCACACTGACGCGTTCCCCACGCGCCCTACGCGGGGCTGGCGTATACTCCGCTTCTTCCACAACATCCATCCGACGCGCACCCGAGACTGGGTGGTCGGCGAAGCCTTCCCAAAGGTGGTGGGCAGCTTCGCGCCCGGCAAGCTGGCCGTGCCGCATCCTGATGGCGCTCTCGCGCGCGGCGGAAAACAGCTTGCCACGGCCGTGGGGCTGGGAAAGCTGGTTCCACAGGTAAAGCGCACGCCTTATGACGAGTTCATGATGCAGCTGCACAATGCCATGAAAGAAGACTCGGCGTTTCAGGAGACTTGTGTGAAGGAGCACTTTGAATTCGCACCCGGTTCGAGCTGGATGGTCTACACCGAGACCGTGCCGCATGCCGTGCTCGCCGGGCAGTACGCCCTCGAACAGACCTTCCTGGTCGACCCCGCAGCCATGGTTACGCCGGAGTCAGCGCCTGTAGCGGTGCTCGAAAAAATGGCTGGTGCGCGGCTGGTTTAGCCCTCAAACTTCGCGTAACTTGGGATGCCTCGCATGTCCGATTTCGGCCGATCTCGAATGCCGCCCTCGATGACGATGGGTTCGCGATCGTTGAAAATGTCCTCGATACCGATGAAGTCGGCGCACTCATCAGAGCACTCGAACACTCTGAAAATGCGGCTCGCCACGTGCGATTGCATGGTGAAGCTTTCGCCATGCGCAACCTGCTTCAAACCGTTCCCCAAATCAGGGCGCTCGCAGATTCGTTGAAAGTCCGGTCGATAGCGGCATCGGTGCTGGGCAACGAATGCAGGCCCGTTCGCGGTATTCTCTTTGACAAAGTCAATGGCGCCAACTGGAAGGTGCCCTGGCATCAGGATGTCACCATCGCGGTAGCGGAGCGAGTCGAAGCGGAGGGTTTCGGTCCGTGGTCGACAAAATCGGAAGTGCAGCACGTCCAGCCGCCGGCATGGGTGCTCGAGAGCATGGTCTCTGTTCGCCTTCACCTCGACGAGTGTGGCGAGTCGAACGGAGCATTACGCGTCATTGCGGGATCTCATCTCAACGGAAAAATTCGCGAAGAGGACATTCCTGACGCGCGCGCAGCAGGCCGGGAGGTTGTTTGTTCCGTGGCGAGAGGCGGAGTTCTCTTGATGCGGCCGCTGCTGTTGCACGCCTCTTCCCCTTCCCGGAATCCAGCCCACCGCAGAGTAATTCACTTGGACTACGCATCCGCGAAGTTGCCAAGCGGCATGCAATGGCACGCTGAACCCTCTTGATGTGACGGCCAGGCGACATTCAACCCGGCCAAGCGCGCTTTCGTCACACGGATTGAACCCACTGGCACAATCGCCGTACCTCGCACTGGAGGGACAACATGCGGCGGTACGTCTCAGCATTTCGGACTTTAGGGCTTTTCATAACGATCAGTTTCGCGTCAATTGGCGCGATGGCGCAGGAGAGCAACGAACAGAAGGTGGATGTGGGCGGCTACCAGCTCTTTACGTCTCAGGCAGGTACGGGAGAGCCGGTCGTGGTGTTCCAGGCAGGACTGGGCGAGGACACCTCAACATGGCAAAGTGTCTTGCCCAAAGCGGCACAGTTCGCGCATACCTTTGCCTACGACCGCGCCGGTCTTGGCAAGTCGGATCCATCCACAAGTCCCAAAACCGTTGAGCAAATGGTGAAGGAGATGCATGCGGTGTTGAATGCCGCCCACGTTCCCCCTCCTTACGTCCTCGTAGGGCATTCCCTCGGTGGAGCTGTCGTGCAGCTCTTCGCCTGCACCTACCCGAAACAGGTTGCGGGCCTCGTTCTCGTAGACCCGGAAGATGGCCGCCTCCTGGAACGCCTGCAGGCGAGCCTTCCGAAAGAAGAATGGCAAGCCCGCGAGAAGACTCTCGGCCAGATGATGTCCGGCGCCTCACCTGCGCAGAAGGCCGAAATCGAAGGCTCAAAAATCAGCGGAAAGGCTTTTGCCGCATCTTCACCGTTTCCTGATGTACCCGTCGTTCTGTTGACGGGAACACTGAAGGACCCCACTTTTCCAGGCAATCCGATGGAGCAGGATCTGAAGCTCCAGCTACAGAAGGAATTCCTGAAATCCGTGCCCCGCGGTGAGCAGGTGCTGGTTCCCAATAGCCGCCACTATATCCAGGAAGATGCACCGCAGCTTGTCATCGACGCCATCCGCAAAATAGTGGATCAGTGCCGAAAGCCCGCTGCGCCATCCGGAAAATAGACCGGTGTTTTTCTCCCCTGACGAATCGCCCTGAAGATGAGTTAGTGTTGGCAGAAACAAAAATGGCCGCGCTGGTAAGCGCGGCCGTCGTACTTCTGTTCCCTATTCCCTCGCCTTACACACCGGCAGGCTTCGGATCTTCCGGATCGTACTGAGCGATCTTGATCTTGCGCGCCAATCCAAGTTTCGACAAAATCCAGATGCCGTAGTAGTTGGGATCAACCTCGTACCACCGCAAGCCGTGCTTGGCAGACACCGGGTGCGCGTGGTGGTTGTTGTGCCAGCCTTCGCCACCGGTCAGTAGCGCCACCCACCAGTTGTTGCGCGAGCCGTCCTTGGTTTCGAAACGGCGACTGCCCCACATGTGCGTGGCCGAATTCACCAGCCAGGTGGTGTGCAGGCCGAAGGTCACACGCAGCAGTACACCCCACAGAAGCATGCCGATGCCGTTCACTAGGCCGCCCCAGATCCAGCCGCCCGCAAAGAGCAGAACGCCGCTCGTCGTGATCGGAAGCCAGTGGTACTTGCTCAACCACACGTGGAACTTGTCCTTGCGAAGATCCGGCGAATAGCGTGCCAGTGCTTCGGTCTGGTCATGAAGTGACTGGCCGAAGAATATCCAGCCCACGTGCGCCCACCATGCACCCTCGTTCGGTGTGTGCGGGTCGCCTTCGTGGTCGCTAAGCTGGTGATGCACGCGATGCGTGGAAACCCAGAAGATCGGTCCGCCCTCAAGCGATAGAGTGGCGCACACCGTCATGATGTACTCAAGCCACTTGGGCACGTGGTACCCGCGATGCGTCAGCAGGCGGTGATAGCACATGCCGATGCCCACGTTGATGGCCAGAATGTAGAGAATCGCCGCAACCGCAAGCCGCTGCCAGCTGAAAAAGAAGAACGCCGCCAGGGCGCCAATATGGAACCCGGTCATCGCTACCAGTGTGATCCAATTCACTCCGTAGGGAATCGTGGCCTTTTTGCCCATGCGTACCTGGGCCTTTGCAGGAACGACATGCACAACAACGGAGGCTGACGAGGAGGGTGCGCCGTGGATCGGCTTGGGGGCGACGACTGCGGCGTCTTCGGTAGGTCTTGCGGGGACGACTGTTGCCATTCGGTAGGGTTTCCTCACGCGAGTGGGCAAAACCCCACTCATAACTAGATTGTAGACCAGCAAACAATCAGGCATGTCCCTAGGGAGTTAAATTGGACGAAAAAACTCAAGAATCCTCATTTTGGTGTGAGTTACATCACACTAACCCCTGCATTTCTGAAGTCGCCTCAACAGACAGCGGTTTCTCCGGCCCTTTCCGTGGCCACCTTCTTGCCGTCCACTGGCTCCGCTTCGCCATTGTTCCCACCACGGCTGCTAGCTGTCTCGAAGAGCGATCATCGGATCGATGCGCGTTGCCCGACGCGCGGGAAGGAGACAAGCCGCGGCCGAGGCGAAGAGAAATACGGCTGTGATGACCGCAAGGACTGACGGGTCCCGCAAACTGCTTTCCGTCCAGCGATGCACTTGATCGCTGACAGTGATGCTAAGGACGATGCCGAGAATGAGTCCCGTGCCGGTGGTGCGCGCGGTTGACGTGAGGGTGATGAGAAGAACATTCCACCGGGGCGCGCCGAGGGCGGTGCGTATGCCGAACTCGCGAGTTCGCTGTTCGACCGAGTAGGCCACTACGCTGGCGAGACCGATTGCGGCCAGGCCCAGTGCCACGAACGAAAAGACACCAAACAGGACTGCGATGAAACGCTCATGCGCCCAGACGAAGTCGGAAAGAAACTCATCCATGGAGTAGGCGAAGCTGACCGCCTGGTTCTGATTGAGGGAGCGGACATTGGTGCTAACAGCATGGAGAAGCGCGGAGGGATTCCCACTCGTGCGAATGAGAAATCCGTTGCCGTCGGAAGCAAAGATGGAGGATGGGATATAAACCTGGGGCAGGATTGGATGATGCAAGCCGTCGTTGCGCACATCGCCGGCGACTCCGATGATCTGGAAGGGCTGGTCCATGTTTGGAGAGCGAAGCAGAGTGGGCGGAACCTGCGATAGCCGCGTCGGGAGTATCTGCCTTCCGATGGGATCGGACCCGGGGAAGTAACGTTGGGCAAAGGTTTTGCTGACTACGGCGAAGTGTGCGCCACGCAGCACCTCCTCGCGTCTGAGGGCCCTTCCTTCGAGGATCGGAATGCGGAGAACGGAGAAGTATTCGGAGCTAACCAGAAAGACTCCGCTTTGACTGCTTTGATCTAGAGCACCTCCGATGATTTGTACGGGCTGGCGCCAGTTGCTGCTGGGCGGTAGTCCTACTGCCGTGATGGCCACGTCGGTAACTCCAGGTGTGGCTTTGATCTTGTCTACCAGCGCGTCGTAGTAGTTCACTCGCTCCCGCCAGGTCGGGAAGGACTTCTCCGGCAGGCCCATTTGGAGCGTGAGTATGTGATGGCTATCGAAGCCAAGCGGGGCAGCGTAGGCCTCAAGGAAGTTGCGCATGGAGGCGCCCGCGCCGGCGAGCATAAGAACTGTGAGCGCGATCTGTCCGACCAGCAAAACAGTGCGGGTTCGTGCCCCCTGCGATGTGGTGCTGCGGGAGCCCGACGACTGGACCATCTGGCTGATGTGAGGACTGGAAAACTGCAAGGCGGGAGAGAGGCCGGCGAGAATTCCAACGACGACCGAAACGGCGGTGCTGAAGAAAAGGACGGGAGCGTTCAGCGTGATCGTCCAATTTCGGACAGTCCAACTGCGCGAATCACCATCGCGCAAAGGGCACCCGCCGGCGGTGTCTTCACACCCACCCCGTCTAGAACTACTTTGACAACCCGTCGCCTCGGACTGTGAACTCTTCTTGTCCTTCAATTGCAATTCGTCAGGAAAACGACATGATCCAGATGGGTAAATATCGTTTCAACTTCTGCGCCCTTCTCTTGCTGGCGACTGTGCTGCCAGGCCCGCTTGTTCACAAAGCAGCGGCCCAGTCCACCTTATTGGCTGCCACGCCACCGATGGGCTGGAACAGCTGGAATCATTTTGCGGGAAAGGTGACCGATGCGGATGTGCGCTCCGCGGCAGATGCCATGGTGGCCAGCGGAATGCGCGACGCCGGTTACACCTACATCAACGTCGATGACACTTGGGAAGGCGCCCGGGATGCGCAGGGCGACATCCAGACCAACAGCCGCTTTCCTGACATGAAGGCTCTTTCAGATTATGTGCACTCGAAGGGGTTGAAGTTCGGGATCTATTCCTCGCCGGGACCGAAGACGTGCGCGGGCTATGAAGGCAGCTACGGCCATGAAGAGCAGGATGCGAAAACCTATGCCGGGTGGGGCGTGGATTTCCTGAAGTACGATCTGTGCGGACTCCGGCCCATCATCAGGCTTTACGATCCGCAACAGGATCCTGCCAAGTCTTCTGCTCTGATGCGTGATGCCTACGCAAAAATGCACAACGCGCTTGTAAAGACAGGCCGGCCGATTGTCTACAGCATTTGCCAGTACGGCGTGGATAACGTGTGGGAGTGGGGCGAAGACGTTGGTGGAAATTTGTGGCGCACCACCGATGACATCAGCGACAGCTTTCGCAGTATGGCTCTGATCGGCTTTGCGCAGGCGGGTCTTGAACGTTACGCGAAGCCCGGGCACTGGAACGATCCAGACATGCTGGAGATAGGCAACGGCGGCATGTCGGCCGACGAGTACCGAACCCAGATGAGTCTGTGGGCAATGCTGGCAGCGCCATTGCTGGCGGGTAACGACTTGAGCGCGATGGACGAAACTACGAAAAGCATTCTGATGAACAAAGAAATTATTGCGGTAGATCAGGACAAGCTTGGCATTCAGGGATCTCGACTCGGCCCATTGCAGACCTGGGTGCGGCCATTGGCCGACGGCGCAAAAGCAGCGGCCATGTTCAATTTCGTCACCGACGACGTGCCCCAGCCGATTACACTGCGATTCAAAGATATGGGGTTCAGCGGCCCCGTTCATGCGCGCGACCTTTGGGCACACAAAGACCTTGGCATTCTCACAGACTCTTACACGGTGATTCCGCCCAAGGGAGGCGTGGTGATGCTGCGCCTGTGGAAGTGAGGCGCGGCTTTCTTTCCCAATCGCAACCGATCGACAATCTTGGGGTACACCGATGAAGCGAAGGCAATTTTTGAAGAGTACGGCCGGCGCGATAGGCGCACAACTTGTCGCGGGCCACGTGCGGAGTTTGGCAGAGGCGGGGGCCAATATGAGCGCACCTACTTATCGCATCCTGGGAGTGCCCCTGCGAGCGGGCTCATTGCTGCCCGGGAATGAAGATGACGCCCAGGCCTACCGCGAGGTGCAATTGCTTCCGCGCCTTGTAGCGGCGGGTTGCAAAGCTGTTGACGACGGCGATGTCACGATTCCCAGTTACGTTCCTCATCACTCGATTCCTCCCATCAGGAGTTGGCCCGCGCCGCGCATCGCCTGGGAGTGCGTCGCCGAGCGGGTTGCACCGTTGTTAAAGCAGCCGACGCAGATACCCTTGCTGATCGGGTGCGATTGCAGTGTCGTAATCGGAACCGCGCAGGCGTTGATCCACGAGGCCGCGCAAGATGTTCATGTGCTTTATGTCGACGGTGATTTTGACGACGCCGCACCGGAAGCCGGTCGAAGCCAAAGCGCTGCATCGTGCGCTGTGTGGCTTCTGACGCATGATTCACCGTTCTGGATTGGTCCGCCGCTCCGTCCATCCCAGGTGTCCGTGATCGGCTGGAGCAATCCTTCACGATCGCAGTCGGGTGTCGGTTCCGTCTCTCTGGCGGAGGTGCGTCGCGCAGGTCCCCGAGCCGCGGCGCAACAGGTTTTGCGCGGGATCTCGGAGGCCACTCCGATTCTGCTTCATTTCGATATTGATGTCCTTCAAAAGCGGGAAATGCCGGTAGCGTACTTTCCCCATGACGAAGGACTGACATTAGCCGAGGCCGCAGAACTGCTTGGCGTCTTCCTGAAAGATCCGCGCGTACGAGTCATTGAGATCAGCGAGTACGCCTCCCTGCGCGACCTCGATCGAGCGTATGTCAAAAAGCTTGTGAGCCTGCTTTCTGATGGTCTGAGGAAGTAAGAGCAGGCTCAGCTTCGCAATTCAACGTTGCCGCCGGCGGGAAATGGGCGCCGTGAACGAACGGAGATGCGATGAGTCCACGTCGACCTCCGCAATGAAGCCAGCTTCGTGCGCTACTTCGGCATCGCGAATACAGCCGGGTCAATCGTCTTGTTCAGTTCCACCTTCTTGACAGCCACAGTCAGCGAGAACTGTCCGCCAAGATCCACGTCAATGGCATACGGCATCTCGTAACCAAGTTCAGTCTTCCGGTAATCCGAGAGCTTGGTGGTGATGTTTACTTCCTGGTCCTGGATCTTGCCTTTGGTCGACACGGATGTAATCAGGAACGAGGTCGGGTCGATCAGGTAAACCGTTTCGAAGTTCTCTTTCGAAGTCAACTTGATCTTGTAGGCGTTGCCGTCTTTTCCCATCAACTCCACTTTGTTGCCTTTGGCGGCGTAATCATAAAGTGGGCCGCCAACGTAGATCTGACCTCTGCCTACGTTGTACATGTCGTCCGGCATCGGCGCGGCGGTCGTCGCACCCGTCATCGGGTTGACGGTCCAGCCGCCTTTGTCGGTGTAGCACTGCACGATCTTTGCCCCGTTGAACTCCATCTCATTCTTGTAGCCAACGCCGTCCAGAACCATTGTGGTGCTCGGGTTCTCAGACCCCATCATCGTGACGGAACTCTCCGTGACCACCGATTTCACCTTGCTGATTGCGTCTTTCCCTCCCATGGCCGCTACATGCTTGCTTACGATTTCATCGACGGTCGGCGTACCCTTCAACAGGCGACACCCCCTGGGTAGTCGGTACCCCTTGGGTGATCGGCGCAGCCTGCGTGCTTGGGGTGCCTTGGGTACTCGGAGTAGCCGGCGCACTCTGCGGCGTCTGGGCGCTCAATGAAACCGCGCATGTCAGCCCTGCAATAACACATATGACATGGATAAAATTCTTCATTTGGGTTGCTTCACCTTTCACATGCTCCAGGAGCACGGTTCTTCATGCGGCACCAGTGTAGTCCAGTGGCCCCGCCCTCTCTTCAAAGGTGACAACAAGGAGGGCGATTTCCATCCGTTGATTAAGGAGTTTGGTGCGATGCCAGGACGCGGCTAACGCAGCTGAACGTCGAAGGTCGCGTGACAACGCTGTGCCGGCTTGAACTCCACCTGGTCCCCCTTGTCGCCCTTGCCCACGTGAATCACCATAGGCTTCTTGAGCGTCTCGGGGAGACGGGTGATCTTCAGCTTGCCATCCTGGCCGGTGTACGCCTCGAGATCGAGTTTCTTCACGCCCATGATCCCGGTCTGCACGCGGGCGGTGATCTTGGCTCCGTAAAGTGGCTTGGAATCGGCGTCGGTCACCGTAATCAGCGCAGAACACGGGCCCAGATCAGCGGAGATTTCTTCGGTAGCTGCGTGACTCCCGGTTGCCTCTGTCTGCGCAGCGGCAATGGACCACGCAATCAACAGAACGGGAATAAGGAGCCTGCGCATAGGTTGAGTATAGCGCTCATCTGGCTGCCTTCTTGTGCGGCAGGCCGCGAAGATATTCGGCGAATTCAGTTCAGTCTGGAATCACGTCTGCGAACACAAATCCATCGCGCTCCACCACTTCTCCCCCATGCACTGCAATCGGGCGCGAGAAGCCTGGTGCGTCATACACGAAGGTGTGAAATTCACCATTTTCACCGCAAGGATCGACGCCCGGAGCCAGAGAGTCAAGCAGGTCAAGATCGTATTCGCGGCCGGCATATGATTTCGCCAGCTTCGAGGGATCCACGCAGGTGATCTTTGCCTTCACGCCGGCCGCAATCATCTCCCGGCCCAATTCCGGCGTGGGGATCTTCCAGACCGGAAACAGAGGTTCAAGCCCGGTTCCTTCCAGTTGCTTCACGCGATACTCGCGGACGTCTTCGAGAAACAGGTCTCCGAACGCGAAAGCGTCAATCCCCTCGGCGATGGCACGCTGACATAGGGCGCGCATCCGCTCTTCGTAATCTTGATTGGAGCAGGGCCAGGGAAGTTCCACGGCCCACAGCGGGAGCCCGGTTCGCTCCGCCTGCGCCTCAACCAATGCTCGCCGAACCGCATGCATTGCCACGCGGTCCGCTGCGGAGTTGAACGTTGTAAGCAGAGCCGTCACCCGGATCTCCGGCTGTTGCCGAAGAAGATGCAGCGCCCAGGCGCTGTCCTTCCCGCTGCTCCATGACAAAATGACTTTCTTCAATCGCGGCTCACTGTCATTTGTGACACAACGCTTGCATCTTGGGCTTGGATACGCCGCCAATGCGCTCCCCCGACCCCTCTGAATCTCGCACCATGAAGGATCTCGGCAATAATCTCCGCCGTCGGAGCGATCGTCATCCCGGATCTGTTGAAGAACAGATTGCCGTCTGCAAAGGCGACATTGCCATTGCGCACCGCCTGAAGCTCGCTCCACCACGGATATTGTTCCAATACGCTCAGCTCACGCAGGCTGCGCTCCAGGTTGTACCCGCATGGCGCCACAATAAGGTACTCCGGATCGGCATCGCGAAGATGCTCGCCAGGAATGGCCGCCGAGTACTCACCTTTACGTCCCAGCATCAGCTTGCCATTCGCGATCTCCACCAATTCCGGGCCCCAGTTTCCCATCGCGAATACGGGATCGGTCCACTCCAGCATCACCACCGTTGGCTGCCGGAATCGAGTGGTCTTCTCCCGCACCGTGTCCAGGCGTTCCCGTTCGCGCCGGATCACCGTCTCCCCACGCTCTTCAAGATTCAGCGCCTGCGCAATCTCTCGAATGCTCTGAACTATCTCCTCCAGCGATGATGCGGACAGTGAAATCTGCCGCGCGGTGAGTGCACAAGCACCGCTTCGTTCGACATCGCCAGGAGTCACCGCGCACACTTCGCAATGCGCCTGCGTGATCAACAGGTCAGGATCCAACTCGCGAATCAAATCTCCGTTGAGGTGATACAGTGGCTCGCCAGCCCGAAGCCGGCGTCGCACTTCGGCATCAATTTCCCTGCTGGAAACTGACACGTCAAAAGCCGGCTCGCTGCAACAGGGGAGCCGCCGCACCCAATCGGGGTTGTCGCACTCATGCGACCGGCCCACCAGCATTTCGCCGGCGCCCAGGGCACACACAATTTCAGTAGCGCTGGCCAGCAGAGAAACAATACGCATGTCAGGCGACCGCGGCGCCATTAGTTGTTCATGGCTCCGTAGTATCCGCCGCCCGAGACGAACATTTTGTCGGCTCGGCCGCGAAACACCCGGAACAACGCGAACTGCCGTGATGTCTCACCACGCAGCTCAAAGAGTAACTCGCCGCGATTATCCGCCAGCGCGTCCACCGCATCCACAATGCGCATGTGCGGCGTGTCGTCGAGATGCGCGCCATCGGTCACGTTCTTCAATATCACCTGCAGCTTGCCGTAGATGTCCGGCTGCGCAATGATGGTTACGAATTTTTCATGAGCCAGGGGGCCGCCCGTGTCGGCCGTCAATACCATCGTGGCGCCCGAGCCGTAGGAAAGTTCAAAGACGCGGTATTGTTCGTCCTGCAACTCGGCGGGCGGTGTGGGCCCAGGTTCTTCAGCTTGGGGAGCGGCCTGTTTTGCGGTCGTGCCCGCTCGGTGCGGGGTTGCATTTGCCGCGGTGCCCGTCTTCGCTGTCGTAGATCTTTTTGGCGCCGTCGTCTTCGTCGCTGGAGTTGTTGCGGGCGGAGTAAGCCCGAGCGCGGTGCGCGCCAGGTCCTCAAGCTGCGCTTTCAGCTTGCCTTCGTCGCCCGCATTTGCCCACGAGAACGCCCAGGGATGGTCTGGCCTGTTCTGCGCATCGGAAACCGCCACCACCTGCTGCATATCTTCCGGCAAGCCCATCAGGCTCGGCACAACCTTCAGGTTGTCGGCATTCGACTTGCCCCGCTGCAGTCGCGGGCGATCCTTGTCCGTCACCTGCGCCAATGCCTCCGGTCTGGAGATGTCTTCAGGCGGCTTTTCCTTGGGCTTCTTCAGCCTGGGCCGATCGGGATCGTCCTGCGCACTGGCCGTATCCGCGGTCCCTGCGTTATCAGAACCCTTGTGTAGCGTTGGCGCGCCCGAATCGGAACTGGTGCTCGCGGAGTCATCCTTCTTGTGCAGCCTGGGACGGTCTGGGTCATCCGGTGCAGCGGGCGCGTTTGGTTTCTTGGCCGTTCCCGAATCTGGCTTGGTCGCATCCGCCGGATCGTCCGCGTGCTTCTTGCGATGAAGAACTGGCTTGTCGTCGCCCTCATCATCTACGACGTCGGGAGCCTTGGCGGCGAACACCGGCTCGGAGCGGGGTGCGGGCTTCCACTCGCCATAACCAACCCATGATCCCTGTTCCTGTCCGGTGTTCTTGATCTCGAACAGGCCTACGGTTCTTCCATTGTCCTTGAGTTGGTACTCCACCTGGCCCGAAATCGCCAGAGGCTCTGGGCGTGCCATGTAGATTCCCGCATCGTTCAGCTTCTCGCCGTCGAAAATGCTGATGGGCACCATCCGGCAGGCCTTGGGCTTGCCAATCTCGCCCGTCCACTCAAGTACCGCAACGGCGCGCAACTCCGGCGTGCTCGCCGCCTTTTTCGCGATCACGCCGGGATATTGAGCGGCGGCCGCAACTGCCCAGCCGAACGCAATCCAGGCCGCCCCTCGCAGGGCGGTGTTGGCGAAATGAAACACAAACCTTGTGCGCGATGACATTGGGCGGCCCACTCGGAAATAATGCAAGCTGAAGTCCACTTCTGTACACCTTTAGATGAGGGGTTGCCCCATGGAGCTGAATAAGAAAGTCGCAGATTTTTCGCTTCAAACTGACGAAGACAAAACCGTCAGTCTGTCCAACTACTCGGGTAAACCGGTGATTCTATTCTTTTACCCCCGCGCCGATACCCCCGGTTGCACCATCGAGGCCTGCGGATTTCGCGACCAGTTTGAAAAGCTTCAAAAGGCCGGCGCCGTTGTCCTCGGCATCAGCCGCGACACCCCCAAGGCCCAGGCCAAATTCAAAGCCAAGTTCAACCTGCCCTACACACTCCTTGCTGATGTAGACGAAAAGGTCTGCAATCAGTTTGGAGTCATGAAAGAAAAGAACATGTACGGGAAGAAGGTGTGGGGAATTGAGCGTACCACGTTCGTGATTGGCCCGGACCAGACCCTGCTTCACATCTTCCCCAAAGTAACCCCGGAAGGGCATGCAGAACAAGTACTTGCGCTCATTGAAGATTGGAACAAGAGCCAAAAGTGAAGCGTGGGACGAAGCAGACTGTCGCACAAACGGTGCAGTCCAACAAGCCGGAATCCACCCACCATAGGGTAGGGATTGCGCAGAGGGCGCTGGGGCGGAAATTCTTCGAAACGCGGCCGGAAGTGGTGGCGCCGCGGCTTTTGGGCAAGGTGCTGGTGCATCGCACCGACGCGGGCCAAATCGCAGGGCGGATTGTGGAGGCGGAAGCGTACCTGGGGCCACACAACGATCCGCCTGACCCGGCTGCCCATGCGCATCGCGGACCCACACCGCGCAACGAGGTGCTGTTCGGGCTGGCCGGGCACGCGTATGTCTACACCATTTACGGAAGGTATTTTTGTCTGAATGTTTCCTGCGAAGCCGAGGGGCTGGCGGGGTGCGTGCTGCTGCGGGCGCTCGAGCCGTTAGCGGGCATTGAGCAGATGGCCATGAACCGCGGCTTGCCGGCAGATATGAAGAGGTCCGACAATTTCCTCCGCCAGCTAACATCGGGGCCCAGCCGGCTTTGCCAGGCGCTGGGCGTGATTCGGACGAGCCACAACGGCCTTGACGTGACAGATCCAACCTGTCCGCTGCAGATCCATGACGACGGATTCAAGGTGAGCAGGGCCATGGCGACGCCCCGCATCGGCATTAACGAGGCAAACGAGGCAGTGCATTGGCCACTGCGGTTTGTGCTGCCGGGAAACGTCTTTGTATCAGGCCCGAAAAGTTTTAAAGGAAACTCCAAGTCCTATCCCATAGTCTTTCCGCATGGGACTCTCGTCTCAAAGACAGGTTCCCAATCCCACCGAAGAGGACAAACCGCGCCTTGAAGATGACTGGCCTTTCTCTACCAGCCGCTGCGTCCGCCGTTCTGGCTATCGCGATCGTTGCAGCAACCACACATGCACAGGCGCCCGCCGCTCCGCCCCAGGGTCCCCCCGGCGGCCCTCCCCCAGGAGGGCATTTCCAGATGCCCAAGCCGACCAACCTGAAGGTGCTGCCCAAAGATCTGACTGCAGAGCAGGTGATGGACATCATGCATGGATGGGAGGCGCAGCTGGGGGCGGAATGCTCAACCTGCCATGCCGCCGACCCGACCAAAATGGGCCCAAACGGCAAGCCTCGCCTGAATTTTGCCGATGACTCAAAGAAGGAAAAGGCGACCGCCCGGTTGATGCTCAAAATGACGGAAGAAATCAACTCGGAGTACGTGAGCAAGGTGGAGAACGCCGGTCAGCAGGTGAAGTGCGGCACGTGCCATCGCGGCCACGTTACGCCGGAGCCATTTGTTCCCAAGCCGGAACACGAAGGTCATGATCACGACGATCATGATCATCCCGCCGCACCCGCCCACCCCGGAACGCGGTAGCCGCCAATTTGACTCAGCCCTTGTGAAGGCTTGAAACAACGCCCCTGCGGAGATCCCCTTCGCAGGGGCGCCTGATTAGAAATGGACTATATTGACCGACTCGCCGCGCGTGGCGAAGTGTACTGAGCGGTCGACTGGTGCTTCGGTTACTTCGTGCGAAACCTACAGTTCATGCAATTGTTTCGCCGAGTCCACGAAGGATCGCTCTCTCCACCAGCGAATAGTCTCCGTCAATTCTTTTCAGTTCGAAGGGTACTCGCGGGATGAGCGGTGGTTGTGCTAGAAACCGCGGCCACTCCCCGCGATGAGGTTGCGCCGCGTGTACCAGGAATGGATGACAGAGATACACCGTTCCTGCAGCGCCTGTTGCCGCGATCTCCTGCATCCCGACGGTCTCCTGCGCGGCGGCGATGCCGATCTCCATTGCTGAAAGCCCGTCGTCCCCGGCAACAGCGAGCAATTTGGGAATGCGCAAATGCGATGCGACGCGAATGCGAGTCGGCGCATCCTCCTCTCCCACGTCAGAAAAAAGAAACAGCATCAGCAAGGCTCGTCCCTTCGAGCGGAGGTTTACTCGCCACTCGAGGTAATTCCCGGGGTCCGAGCTTCCGTGAGCCGGCGGAAAGCTCGCGTCGATATGCCACCCTGTGTCTCCCGGGTCGTCCGCGTGCGGAAATCGAATCGGAAATCCGCCCAGGCTTTCCCGTGGAACCCAACGGTCCACGCCAACCAACTCGTCAAATGAGGCGAGCAGTAGGGGGCTGTTCACCGCTCGTCGAAACGGCTCCTGTGCAAAGTCACCCAGCCGCACAACGGGGCGGTTCCAGGTCGTCTTGTCTTGGGGATCGCAGCCAGTGGCGCGCCACAGTATTCCACGCGCCTCGGCCGCAGTTTCCTGTGAAAATACGTTTTCGAGCTTTGCAAAGCCGTCACGAACAAACCGCTCTTTTTGAGCATCGCTGAAAACACAATGCCCGGACTGATCTGCCCAATTCATAAAACGTCTCCTTGTCTTCTTTGAGCGCAAACCGCCATTGCCGCTCGAGCGCGGCGCGTCAAGCACTCGCAGGGAGCGAGCGCGAGCCCTTAACGGCTCATCAGGAAGACTGAAGAGAAGCGAATCATCATCACAATCCCCAAATTCTATAAGACTTCAGCCGATATGCTGTTCCCGGGAACTCACCGCAACCATGCGATCTGGATATTCGCAAGGCGATTGCGGGATGCAAATGACGTCACGCCTCCGTCATTGCGGCAATCCGCCGTTCTTACCTACGAATATCCGTACCGCAACGCTTCCCACGGGCTGCGAGCCCTCTGTCGCGGTCCACGTGAGTTGTTCCCAATGAGATTTCACCGCAGGCGCGGCGGTGACCAGCACCTGAATTGGATAGCACTCGCCGGCGCGAACCGGGTAGTTCGTGAACTGCGGTTGCGCTGTCCATCCCACGGGGATGGTGGGCACAACTTTGATCTCGGCCGGTTGCGTCGTGCGATTGCAGGCCAGGAAGTTGAGTGCGAGCGTGCCGCCACTTTCCGGCGTCGCTTCGGGAACAGGAATCAACTCGGTGAGATGGTCAAGATCGTGGGCCTTCCAGAACAGGGAATAAAATCTCCACGGGTCGCCGATCTCGAACGAAAGGCCACCCTGCTGCTTGCTTTCGTAGCCGTGAACGCGCGCGAAGGCGATCGGCGGCTGCGAGACTCCCTCGAAGACGTCTCCCGTCACAGTACCGCCCACCAGGGACTTCCCGAAGATCAGGTGCGCATGGTACTCGAAGTCGGCGAACTTGCCGGACTTGAGCGCCTTGACGCCGATGTCGCCTTCCTGCGTGAGATAAAACGCCTGATGTTCCGCGGTGATCTCGGCATACGATTTGTGAAGCGATGGAGAGATGGTGCTGGTCTCGTAGACGGGGCCGGTGTGGTCGACGATGGTCTTGCGCCAGGGAGAAAGCGTTTCGGAATCGTGCCAGTACGGGCCCCAGTCTTCAAATGCATCGGTCATGAAATAGAGCTTCTTGGCCTGCCACGGCAACAGGCCCTCGGTCAGGTTGGCCATGCCGGTGCGGTCGTGCGGGGGCGACACCTGCTCAGGGAAGATGGTCGGATCGCCCGCCGTATCGAAGGCTTCGACCGCCAGCACAGAGGAGGCCTGGTGGTCATCGTGATTCTCGCCGACCACGGGATCAGGCAGCCAGGTCAGAATCACATCGGGCCGCGTGATGCGCACCAGGCGGACGACGTCGTCAAGCGCGCGTCCGTGGTTCCAACTATCGAGCGAGCGCAACACATTCTGTCCTGGCGTATCGTGCCCCGGAAGAAACCACACATTGTGAATGCCGAAGTAAGCCAGAGCGCGGCGTGCCTCGATCTCTCTCATCTGGCCGAGAGATGCGCCGGACTCATTGCCCACGGCGTTTCCGCCTCCATCGCCGTTTGTGCAGTAGATGACCGCAATGCGCTTGTGTTCGTCGAGAGCGATCCGCGCCAGGTATCCACCGATCACCACGTCGTCATCGGGATGGGCGACAATGAGCAGCAAGTCGGCTTTGTAGCGGTCGTCGGGCGCAAGCAGGGCGGGCGCCTGAACCTGCGGTGCGGCAACACGCACAGCGAGCAGCAGACCGAGAACGAAAAGCGGCAGGCCGAGAACGGAAAACAGCAAGCGAGGCTTCATAGGGATTCGAATTCTTTCACCAGGCATTTACGTGGCACCTATGGCTGGAACTATACCGACCCACACCCCACCGGAAGGATAATTTCCAAGTGGCCCACGATTGAACCGGAACTCCAAACAAGATCGAATGGACCTCTCATCTGAATATTGAAGACACGCTATCATGAAGACCCTGGATCAGTGCTCCCTGGAAGCATGTATGCCAGAAGGACATTCGCCGACGAGGTAATAAGGAGAGCGATGGTTAGTCACTGTGTGTGGACCCTGATGGCTTTGAGCATTGCAAATGGAAGTGCTGCCCTTGCACAACAGGCCCAGGGCATCAATCAGGCCGTGCCAGAGGTTGCCGCGCTTGAACCTGAGCTTGAGAGTCTCTATAGAGACTTGCATGAGCACCCGGAACTCGCATTTCATGAGCAGCGAACGGCGGCAACATTGGCTGATCGCCTCAGGGCTCTCGGCTTCGAGGTAACCACCCAGGTGGGCGGCACCGGCCTCGTCGCTATTTTGCGCAACGGCTCCGGTCCGGTCGTAATGCTGCGTACGGAACTTGACGCACTGCCTGTTGAGGAGAAGACCGGACTGCCTTTCGCGAGCAAAGCCAAGGGACTCGATGCTGAAGGAAAGGTGGTCCCTGTCGCGCACGCATGTGGCCACGACTTGCACATGACCGGCTGGTATGGTGCCGCCACCATCATGGCACGACGTCGCACCGCAGTGGCATGGCACGCTGATGCTGGTTGGCCAGCCTGCCGAGGAGATCACTCGCGGTGCGGCTGCCATGTTGGCCGACGGTCTGTTCACTCGGTTTCAAAAGCCCGATTTTGCAATCTCGATGCATGACGAGCCCTCTCTCCCATCCGGCAAGGTTGGTTTCCATGCCGGATTCTTTCGCGCGTCTTCAGATGCGGTCGATGTGACGATCTTCGGTCGCGGCGGACACGGTGCCCGGCCCCAATTGACCGTCGATCCTATCGTTCTGGCGGCCCGCGCCATTCTCGGAATTCAGACGATTGTGTCGCGCGAAACAGATCCACTGTCGCCGGCCGTTGTCACAATTGGCTCCATCCACGGTGGCATCGCCGGCAACGTGATCCCTGACGAAGTCAGGATGCTGATGTCCGTACGCGCCTACGACGATAAGGTGCGGAAGCACCTTCTTGAATCGATCAAACGCCAGTTGGAGGGCGAGGCTGCGGCAGCGGGCGCGCCGTCTCCTCCGTCAATCAAGGTCACTCCAGGTGCTGAAGCCGTCTACAACGATCCTCAGCTAACTGCGCGCCTCGCCGATGCGTTACGCCGGAATCTGGGGACCGATAGCGTCATTGAAATGCCTTCAAAAATGACATCTGAAGACTTTTCGGAATATGGCCGCGCTGGCGTACGCGCTGTGCTCCTGCACATCGGAGCGGTGAGCCCGGCCACTCTCGCGAGCGGCGCAAAAATTCCTGATCTTCACTCCCCGCAATGGTTTCCTGAACTCGAACCAACGCTACGATCCCTGGTGGCCGCGGAAGTGGTGATGCTCACTGACCTGCTCGCAACCCATGGGAATGCAGAAAAATAACTGAATATCGCAGGACGGTAGCACATCCCGCGACCTGCTTCATCAAGCAAACGAAACGCCGTGCGGAATCAAGCGGTGCTCGAAGGCCTGCCGTTCCAGACCTTCGCGGAAATCAGGATGCGCGAGGGCGATGATCGCCTGGGCCCGTTCCGCGACGGACTTTCCTTTCAGGTTAACCATCCCATACTCGGTCACCAGGTACATCACGTCGGAGCGCGGCGTGGTGACAATATTTCCGGGAGTCAGACTGAACACGATCCGGCTGCGGCGCTCGCCCCGCTTCTCATAAGTCGACGAGAGACAGATAAACGACTTGCCTCCCTTGGATGCGTAGGCCCCGCGCACAAACTGCAGTTGTCCTCCGGTGCCGCTGATATGCCTGTGGCCATCAGACTCCGAGGCAACCTGTCCCTGCAAGTCAACCTGCGTAGTGTTGTTGATCGATACCACTTTGTCGTTCTTCGCAATAATGTGTGGCGAGTTGGTGTAGTCCACCTGGTGGCAGAACATGTCAGGGTTGCGATTGGCCGTCGCGTAAAGTGAGTGGGAGCCCAGCGCAAACGTGTACGTCACCTTGCCTGGATCCAGATTCTTCCGCGCTCCGGTTACCCGGCCCGAACGATAGAGCAGGCCCAGGCCGTCGGTCAGCATCTCCGTGTGAATGCCGAGATCCTTTACGCCGCTTTCGAGCAGCAGGCAGCAAACGGCATTGGGCATGCCGCCGATCCCGATCTGAAGACAGGCCCCGTCTTCCACTTCGTCTGCAATGTACTTGCCTACCGTCCGGTCGATCTCGCACGGGTCCGGGTTAGGCAGCTCGGCGCATGGTTGATGATCGCCCTCAATGATGTAGTCAACCTCCCGCCAATGCACGCCATTCTCCCGGCCGAAGACATAGGGCATCTCCTTGTTGACCTCGACGATCACCACTTTGGCGCGCTCCACTACCGCTCGCTGCCAGATATTTGTCGGGCCGAAATTGAAATATCCGCCCTCGTCCATCGGGCAGGTCTTGAGGATGGCAACGTCCACGGGGTCGAGAAAGCGCCGGTAATAATCGGGCACCTCTCCAAGATTCAGAGGAATATAGTTGCACCGGCCGGCATCGTGTTTGCGCCGGTCGTAGCCCGTGAAATGCCAGCTGAACATGTGGAACGTCTTGCCGTCCGGATCATCTTCGATCACAGCCCTGGGCCGCATCGACAGGCACGAGCGGATCTTGACGTTGGCCAGCTCGTCTCTGCGCGCAGCCAGCGCGTGATCGAAAACATCAGGCTGACAATGACAGGCGCCGTAGTCCAGCCACATGCCGGATTGGACGAGACCGGCCGCTTGTTCCGACGAGATCGTTTCCCCAGTCATCGGTGCGCTCCTTGCGGGTCGTTGATCTTGCTGAAGAGTCTATTACGAGAACCCGCAAGGCGTCAGAAGAGTTGTTTGGCGTGCTGCATGCACCCGCTTATTCGTCGCGAAGCGCTGCCACAGGGTTGATGTGCGAAGCTCTTCGCGCCGGCAGGTATCCAGCGGCCAGCCCCGCGAATATCAGCAGAGCGATGGCCGCAGTCAAGCTCAACGGGTCCGTTCCTGTCAGCCCGTAGAGCATGTTCCTCACCAGGCGGATGCAGGACAAGGTGACGGGCAGGCCAATGACGATTCCGGCCAGGACCAGCACTCCTATCTCGCGCATCACCCGCCAGGCCACTTCGCCACGGCCCGCGCCGAGAGCCATGCGGATGCCGATTTCTCCGGTCCGCCGCCCCACCAGGTACGACATCAGTCCATATAGCCCGATGCACGACAGAAACACTGCAACCAGCGCGAAGAAACTCGAAAGCTCTGCAATGACGGTCTGGTCGTTATAGTAACGAGCCACCTGCTGGTCAAGCGTCGTCACGTGGCTGATCGGCAGCCTGCGGTCAACCGCGTGAATGGCGGCCTGCACCTCGTTGGAGATGGCGCTGAAGTCTCCGGAATAGCGGACTTCGAAATCACCGAAGCCCCACTCGGCCTGGCTATACGGAAGGTAATCAATATAGCCGGCGGGCTTCTCGAGATCACCGAACTTCACATCTTTGGCTACGCCGATCACCAATCGCGGGGGATCCGGCTTGTCATCCGAGCCAGTAAAGTAATACGTGCGCCCGATCGGCGAACCGGCGGGGAAAAGGTTGCGCGCCATGTGCTCACCGATGATGGCCACCGTGCTGCGATGTCGCCGTATCCTGCGGGCCAAAGTTGCGCCCCGCGATCAGCGGAATCTGCATCGTCTTGAAGTAGCCATTGCCGATGATGTTGTGGTTCACGTCCAGGCCGCGATCTTCGGGCATGTTGGGAACGCGGACTGAACTGTTCCAGCTGCCCTCGTTAAACGTGAAGGCGGAAAAGCTTGCCGCCTGCACTCCAGGAAGTGCGCTGACGCGGTCCTCGATCTGCCGGAACAGCATTGTCAGGCGCGGATTGTCGCCCTTGTAACCCAGAATGTTCGAGTCAATATCGAGCCTGAGTACATTCTGCTTGTTGAACCCCGTGTCGACCCGGCTCAGGTTTACAAGCGTGCGCAGGAACAGGCAGGCGCCCACCATCAGTACCAGTGACAACGCAACCTGCGAGATGACAAGTATCTTGGCCAGCGGCGTTCGTCCGGCCGACGTTGAAGCGCCGCGACCACTTTTCAGGCTATCCGACAAATGCAGCCGCGTGGCCCGCAGAGCCGGAAGGGTTCCGAACAACAATGCCGTGCCCATCGTTACCGCCACGGTGAAAGCCAGCAATCGCCAATTGAGCGAGACATCCAGTGGGACCGTGTCGGACCCGCGCGAAATCATCCGCAGCAGCAGCCGATTGGCGGCGGTCGCAAAACCGACGCCCAGCGCTCCTCCTGCAAGCGCCAGCAGAAGGCTCTCCGTCAGAAGCTGACGAATGATCCGCATGCGTCGGGCGCCCAGCGCCTGCCGAACCGCCAGCTCGCGTGCACGCGCCGTCGATCGCGCCAGCAGCAAGTTGGCGATGTTGGCGCACGCAATCAGAAGCACCAGCGCCACAATCCCCATCAGAATCCGCAATGGCTGCGAATAGGTGCGCCGCAAATCAGAGAGGCCGCGCTCCATCGATTTCAATTCGACATGCTTCTTGGCCAGCCGGGCGACATTCTCCTGCGTGAGCTTCGCATCCGGAAAGCCACGCAGAATTTGCGCAAACAGCACGTTCGTGTTGGCGGTGGCTTGAGCCATGCTCACGCCCGGCTTCAACCGCCCCAGGATATAAAGCCCTTCGGAGAAATTGTCTTTGTAGTTGCCCCAGTTGGGCGGAATGAGCGGCGCCATCGACAACGGCGCCCACGCGTCGGGAGCCTCGCCCACCTTGGTCCCGAAGAACTCCGGCGGCGCCACACCCACAACATTGAACACCGTGCTTCCCAGCCTCAGCCGGTGATTCAGAACCCCCGCATCGCCGCCCAGGTTGCGCTTCCAAAAGCCGTCGCTCACCACCACCACGGGATGATCGCCCTCGCTCGCATCGTCGGCGTCGTTGATCACGCGCCCCATCTGCGCGCCCACGCCAAGCATCTCAAAGTAGGTGCCGGAGACCGCCTGCACATGGATCATCTCCGACTCCTGCCGGCCATCCACAAAGCCGTGAACATCGTTCATCAGGCTGAACACCGCCGCCGTCTCCGAAAAGACTGCGTTTTTGCGCTGGAACTGGCGGTAGAACGGATAGGAGTAAAGCTCGATGCTGGCAAAGCTGTTTGTGATCCCCTCCCAGTCCGCCGTGCCCAGCTTTACAAGTTGCTGCGGATCCTTCACCGGCAGCGACCTCAGCATCACCGCATCCAGAAAGCTGAAGATCGCGGTGTTGGCTCCGATGCCGAGGGCCAGGGAGATGAGCGCCACCACCGTAATCGCCGGCGTGCGCAGCATCGAGCGCAGTCCATAACCCGCGTCCTGCAGAAACGTCTCCAGCCAACTCCAACCCCATGCCATATGGCTCTTCTCCTTCATCCGCGTCACGTTGCCAAATCGCCTCTGAGCCGACCGCCGCGCCGCATCTTCGCTCAGCCCGGTCGCCAACTGCTGCTGCCGGCGCAACTCAAGGTGAAGACGCATCTCTTCCTCGAGCTCGCGCTGAAACCGCCCGCGATGCACCAGCATCTCGAGCCTTCGTCGCAGTTCGCCGGCCACGCTCATCGCATCTCCTCAAGCCGTCTGGATGACCCGATTGATAGCGCCCATCACTCGCTCAAACTGAGATACCTCGACCCTGAGCTGCTTCTCGCCGTCGCGCGTCAGCGTGTAGTACCGCGCCCGCCGATTGCCGGCCGTGACACCCCACTCCGCCGTCACCCAGCCCTTGATCAACATCCGCTGCAGAGCCGGATACAGGGAACCCTCTTCCACCTGCAACACATCCTCTGAGCTGTTCTGAATCGACTCGGCGATTTCGTATCCGTGGAGACGTCCTCGCACAGCCAGCGTCTTGAGAACCAGCAGGTAAAGAGTGCCCGGTGGAATCTCGTCACGATCGATGTTCAGGTCAGTATCGGGTTTGCGGCGAATAAGAGCGGCCACGGAATAGCCTCCGGATGCCTTGGCATAGTTTGACTATGTCAGTCTCGGGGCGGTCCCGGATTCTGTCAATCAGAATGTGACGATTGAGATAAAGGAGTGTTGATAGCCAGCCGGCTTGGGGCCTCAGGCCTTGCCACCTTCGCGGGAATAGTCGCCGGACTTACCCCCGGTTTTCGACTCGAGCTGGACATTGCGTATGACGATGGCTTTGTCGAGAGCCTTGGTCATGTCATAGACGGTGAGTGCCGCAACGGATGCGGCCGTGAGAGCTTCCATTTCTACGCCGGTCACGCCGAAAGTGGCGGCAGTGGCCTCGATGCGAACGCCGTCGCGCTCAATGTGCGCCTGCACGTCCACGTGGGTTAGAGGGAGCGGATGGCACATGGGAATAAGTTCCGAGGTGCGCTTCGCAGCCTGGATGCCCGCGAATCGCGCAACCTCGAGCGGATCGCCCTTGGGGTTTTGCGGGAGTGCAGCCAGCACCGCTGCTGACAGCTCGACAAACGCGGAGGCGGTGGCGGTGCGGCGCGTAGCCTGCTTCCCTCCCACATCGACCATTGAGGCCTGACCGGCTTCGTCGTAATGGGAAAGCTTTGCTTGCGAGGCGGTACCGGATTGAGGCTTGTGAGACATGGGTTTCCTTAGAAGGGAAGGATGCGGACGAGTTCGCCGGCAACGATGCGATCGACGCCCTCTGGCACGGCCAGAAAACAGTTGGAGCGCGAAAAGGCGGCGAGATCGCCGGAGCCTTGCCAGTTGACTGGCGCCACTTCGAGTTCAGCGCCGCCCAGCGGATGGAAAGCACAAGCTGACGGAACGAAGCGGGTAAGGCCGGGCTTTCCCTGTACGTCGCGCGTGAGCCGCGCAAGCGTGAATCGCGGGCAGGCGTCGCGGTTTCCGGCGAGGGCCGTCAGCACTTGTGCCGCAAAGAGCAGAAAAGTGGCCGCGGAGGAGATGGGATTTCCAGGAAGTCCGAAGACCGGGATGGCGTAAGCAGAGCCCTTCCGCGGTACCTCGCAAAACACGAGCGGCTTGCCAGGCTGAATGCGGACGCCGGTGAAATGTACGTGGGCGCCAAGACTGGCAAGAGCAGGCTCGACGAGGTCGAATTTTCCGGCCGAAACGCCGCCCGAGATAAGCACCATGTTGGCCCAGAGAGCCTCGGAGATGGCAGACTCGATCGCTTGGGGTTCATCCTTGGCGATGGGCAGAACCCAGGGCTCTCCACCTGCGGCGCTGACAAGGCCGGCCAGCATGAGCGCGTTGGAATTGCGGATCTGACCCGCAGCCGGGGTTTCATAAACGGAGACGAGTTCATCGCCGGTGGTCAGAATGGCGACGCGGGGCTTTATAAAGGCGTCGAGTTGGCCGTAGCCGCATGTGGCAGCGGAGGCGATGTGGGCGGGACTGAGCCGAATCCCGGCAGAAACGATATGGTCCCCGGTACGGGCTTCAGCGCCTTCCGGCACAACGTTTTCGCCGGGCTCGAGAGTCCGGGAGGCGGCAAGGCGAATCTTGCCGTCCTCGTTCTCCAGGTGCTCGATGTGTTCCACCATGGCCACGGCATCTGCGCCTTCGGGAACGGGCGCGCCCGTCATGATTTCCCAAACTGAATTTTGCGGAAGAGGACCGGCGGGCGGTTCTCCGGCGCGGATGGCTCCTGCGATTGTGAGCGGCGCGTGCGATGAAGCTTCGGCGGCGCGGCACGCAAATCCGTCCCGCGTTGATCGCGGAAAGGGGGGCATGCTCCGATCGGCGATAACAGGCCGGGCGAGCACGCGTCCGTGAGCAGCGGCGATTCCCACCTTGTCGACAAGATGGGCGCGTCTTAGAATCTCTGCCGCTCGAGCTTCGACAATCGCCGAGGCTTCAGCGTAACTGGGCAGGGACGTGGTCATGGAGTGAATTGTAGAGGAACAATGATCAATGGACAGACAACAGTGCACAGGGAACATTGGACTCTGCTTATTGGGCAACGCTGAACGCAAAGGGCGCCCCTTCCGGAGCGCCCTTTGACGTGTTGATCGATGGGGTCAGTTACGACTTCTTGCCGGCCTTGTACGACGAGGCGACCTTCGATCCGGCCTGGTCGAGGATGCCCTTGGCATCCGCGGCGTAGGGGCCGGTAGGCGCCAGCTCCAGATACTTCTGGTAGGCCTCGGCGCAGCCCGGCGGCAGAACGATGATCTGCACCTTGGGGTTCTTCGGATCGGGAGCCATGGTGGCGTTGCCAACGAGGCCCTGACCCTTGAGGTAGTAAAGCAGGGCGTTGTTGGGATCGGCGGCGATAGCCTTGTCGGCTGCGGCTACCTGGGCGGTTGCGTTGCCCTGTTGGAAGAAGATCACAGCCTGGTTCTTGTAGTAGAAGCCGGCTTGCGCAGGATTCAACTTGGCCGCGGCATCGAAAGCGTCATTGGCTTCCTGCACCTTGCCCTGGCGGGCGTAGGCTTCGCCGAGACCGCTCTGAGCAAGACCCTGAACTTCCGTGGAGGGCTTCTTGGAGGCGGCTTCGATTTCGAGGGCCTTCTTGAACGAAACCTCGGCATCGTCATACTGCTTGAGGCCATCCTGAGCCTGACCCAGACGAGCCCAGAGGATCGAAGCATCGGGCTTGGCTGCCGTGTCCTGCTTCATCAGGTTTTCGGCATCGGTGAATTTCTGAGTCTTGATCTCCTGGACCTTGGCATCAATCTCGGGCTTTTTGGCGCTGGCGCCCAATTCCTGCGCGGCCGTTGCAGCAGCGGCGTCCGCATCATGGATATCGGCTGACACCTGCTTCAGATCGGCATTCAGGCGCTTGATGACCTCGTTGGCCTTCAGGGCCTGGGAGTTCTTTGCCTTGGTTTCTTCAAGCTGTTTCTGCACGTCGGGCGGTAGAGCCTTCACAAACTCCGGGCGGCTCATGTCGAAGTCCTGCTCGGTGGTCTGTCCGGCCACAATCTTCACGTTGTCGAACTGATCGACACGCTTGTCCTTGGGTGTGTCCACCTGGCGGAAGATGGCCGTGTAGGTTCCGGGAGGCGCTTCGCCGGAATATTCGCCATTCGCGTCGACCTGGAATGTGGCCTTGTCGTCTCCAGGGCCGGTCGTGAGGCTGACAGATCCCGAGGTCTGGCTTGTGCCCACGGGATTAGTGACTTTGCCGTGGATTTTGCCCATCGGCTTTTCTGGGGCCGTTTGCGCCAAGACGGGCGAAACCGCCAACGCCAGAAGGCCGATCCAAATTGCGAGAGTGCGTTTCATGTGTTCTTCTCCTTGGAGCGGCGCGAACGAACTGGTCGCGAGCTCATATCGTTCCAAATTTCAACAACCGCTCCGACACCCATGTGCAGGGGCGGTGGGGCGAGGCGCGCAGGCGCAGTGATGACAGTCCCGCTGACCGATCAACCGGCACTGCAAAGTTAAACCAATCGGAAAGCACAGCACAAGGGTAACCGCCTGGGCTAAAGGCCGTACCAAAGTGGGAGTCGGTGGCTGCCGCATCAGGTTGCTTGATACAGGCCGGAAATGCGACCGACGGCCGGGGCCGCGCTTACAAAGAATCATGTTAGTGTGACTCACCCCAAGCGAATTGTGGCGTGGATCACACTTTAAGATGAACACATGGCGATCACGATTAGGCCGGCAACCAAAGATGATGTTGGGCAGATTCTGGTATTTATCCGGGCTCTGGCGGTGTATGAGCGCGAACCGGACGCGGTCAGGGCGACGGAAGCGGACCTTTTGGCGCATGGTTTTGGCGAGAATCCATACTACTCATGCCTGATTGCGGAGCTGAATGGGGTTCCGGCGGGCTTTGCGCTGTTTTTCTACGATTATTCGACCTGGCTGGGCCGGCCGGGACTCTATCTCGAAGATTTGTTTGTGCTGACCGAGCAGCGGGGAGCCGGCGTCGGGAAAGCCCTGCTCCAGCGGCTGGCCGCGATTGCCCTCGAAAAAGGCTGCGCGCGGATGAAATGGGAAGTTCTGGACTGGAATACGCCGGCAATCGACTTCTACCGCGCCATGGGAGCGGAACTTCAGACAGAATGGCTGAACGTCCGGCTGAGCGGGGATGCCTTGCGCAGACTGGCCGGCCGCGATGGGGCTGCCGCCCTTGACACCCAAGTTCCTGAATCAGTGGGTGGCAGCGAGTGACCATTCGAGTGATCGGCGGTGGGCTGGCTGGCCCTGAGGCAGCGCTGACGGCCGCGCGGTTCGGCTGCGATGTGGAACTTTACGAGATGCGTGCCATCGTCGATGGTCAGCCAAGACTGACACCCGCGCACCAGACCACGGAGTTTGGCGAACTGGTTTGCTCAAATTCGCTGAAGAGCGAGTCGCCCAACACCGCGCCATGGCTGCTGAAACAGGAGATGCGTCGCGGCGGCAGCGCGCTGTTGCGGATTGCCGATGAAGCGGCGGTGCCCGCGGGCCACGCCCTCGCCGTTGATCGAGTGGAGTTTTCGCGGAGGATTGCCGAGGCGATTGCAGCCGAGCCGCGAATCAAAGTGATTCGTGAAGAGGTAACAACGCTCGACGAGAATGCGCTGACGATTGTTGCCACGGGGCCCCTGACGTCGGACGCACTGAGTAGGGAAATCCAGCGCATCACCGGGTCGGAGCATCTGGCCTTTTACGATTCAATCTCGCCCATCGTCGATGCGGAGACGATCGATATGGCCAAAGTGTACTTCGCGGCGCGCTGGGACAAGGGAACTGCCGACTATATTAATTGTCCGATGAACCGCGAAGAGTACGACCGGTTTCTCGACGCCCTGATTGCGGCCGAGCCTGCGGAAGCGAAGGAATGGGAGAAACTCGACTACTTTGAAGGCTGTTTGCCGATCGAAATTCTGGCAAGGCGCGGGCGCGACACGCTCCGCTTCGGGCCCATGAAGCCCGTGGGATTGCGCGATCCACGCACCGGGCAAACACCGTGGGCCGTTGTCCAATTGCGCAAGGAAAATCTGCGCGCTGACAGCTACAACCTGGTGGGATTCCAAAATCATTTGAAGTGGGGCGACCAGGCGAAGGTCCTGCGACTCATTCCCGGGCTCGAGAACGCAAAATTTCTGCGCTATGGCCAGATTCATCGCAACACCTATATCTGTGCGCCGGCGCTTCTCGATGAAACTCTGGCACTGCGAGCCAGCAGGCAGATCCTTTTTGCGGGCCAGCTTTCCGGCGTTGAAGGCTATACCGAGTCGATCGCCACCGGCATGCTGGCGGGCATCTACGCAGCGTCGAAAGCGCGCGGCGAGGAGACCGTGCCGGTTCCGCGAGCTTCCGCGTTAGGTTCGCTGGTGCACTACATTACGCATGCCGATCCGAAGCATTTTCAGCCGGCGAATATCACCTTCGATCTGCTGGAGCCCCTGGCGGAGGAGGTTCGCAAAAAAGTGCGCGACAAAAAGGAGAGGCACCGCATGCAGTGCGATCGCTCTCTGGCGGCATTCGATGCATGGTGGGCTGCGGTTCCGGATTCGAATGCGGAACTTCCCGCCTGGAATCTCCGTAGTTAAGTGATACGCTGGCTTCGCTCGGAAAGGTGTGCCATGGTCGCCATTTCTGCTTCAGACTCCGTTTCGCTCGCTATTCAACGCACCAAGGTATTTTTGTTCAAACCATTCAGCTGGGGAACCTTTCTCAAGCTGGGGTTGGTGGCGATGATCACGGAGGGCCTCGGAACAAATATGCGCTCTTCGTCGAAGGGCTCTCACACCTCCGGAAGTAACCCGCTGCTCTATTCGCCATTCGACATGCCCCCAGCAAAGATCGCGGCGATGATCGCCGGTGTGCTGCTCATCACTCTCGTATCCATCTGGCTGTTCTATCTGATCACCCGGCTGCGATTTGCCTTCTTCCATTGTTTGGTGAGCAACACCAAGCAGATCAGACCAGGCTGGCGCATGTACAAAGAGCCGGCCACGCGGTTCTTCTGGTTGAACATCGTAGTGGGCATTTGCTACGTGCTGTTGCTGGTACTGATCTCCCTTCCATTCATCTCCGGATTTCTGAAATTGATGCGTGAAATGCATCCGGGCGGCCATCCCGATTTCGGTTCGTGGATCGCGCTGATGTTGCCGCTGATTCCAGTCATTCTCCTCATGATCCTGATCGGCTTTTTGGCCGACCTGATCTTGCGCGACTGGATGCTGCCGCATTATGCGCTCGAGAACGCCACCGCCGGCGAAGCCTGGGGCTGGGTATGGCGCTCGATTGCGGACGAGAAAAAACAGTTCTTTGTGTACGTCGTGCTGCGCGTCGTGCTGCCGCTGGTGGCGGTTGTTGCCCTGGCCCTGATTTTCCTGCTTCCCGGGCTCGCGCTGGCCGGTTCCATTGGCGCCATTGAGTATGCAATTCACACGGCATTCGCCTCCTCGACGGGCGCGTCCGCGGTGGTGGGCATGCTCCTGCAGGGGTTCTTCGGCGTGGTCGCATTCCTGTTGCTGCTCCTGGCATGCATCTGCCTCGGCGGACCCGTGAGCACCGGCGTGCGGGAATACGCCCTCGCCTTCTATGGCGGCCGCTATCCCGCCCTGGGAAGAGTCCTCTACCCCCCGACAGCCTGAGACATCCTTCTCAAACACGATCCTCGCCATCGGCGCCCGATGCGAAGCGAAACGTGTGCCAGCCCATGCCGTCAAGCCGCGTGCGGCGAGGTGGCTGACTCGCACCGGTGAAGTTCTCAATGGCTCTCTGCCAGAACTGACAGGCGCCCGCATTCGCTTCCATCACGCGCACCTGCCATGCGCCGGGAAAGCGCTCGAACGCGAGCTGGGCGAGACGCGTTCCAATGCCGTGACGGCGGAAGCCGCGCAACACAAAAAACTCCGTCATATCCGACAGAGGCTCCGCGTCGGAGACCTCAACATATTGCCGGATGAAAACGAAGCCGGCCCATTTCCCGTCAACCACCGCCAGAAAAGGAAAGCGCCCCGGCTCAGACCAGTAGAGGGGAAGACCGGAATATTGAAACCTGCCGGTCTCGTCCACTTCAAGGGAAATGATCTCGCTGAAGTCGTGTTGGTAAAGCTGGAGCAGGTTGTCGACTATCGGTTCCTGATCCGCCGTGGCTGGGACAAGATCGATATGCACCTGGGCCTCACGCGGGGTTGTGATCAGATCCAGCTTACTCCGGTGTCCGCAAAGCCTGATAGAGTTCGAGTAAGTTTGTACCTATGGCCAGCTTGCGGCGCAGCATCGTTGCCTCGGTCTTGTTCACGCTGCTTGGCGGCCCGGGAATTCTGCTCGTCATTTTGCCGTGGACGATGACGCGGTTTCGAATCGAAGCAGATCTATCGGACACTTCGTTCGCGATTGGTTCGGTGCTGATTGCCATGGGCCTTGTGCCCTTGATCGAATCCATCATTCGATTCGTGGTCGTCGGCCGCGGAGCGCTGGTTCCGCTCGTGCCCACAGAGCGCCTGGTGGTGAGCGGCCTCTACCGCTACGTGCGCAATCCCATGTACGTGGGAGTCATGATGGTGCTGGGCGGCGAGGCGCTCTTATTCTCCAGTACTGACATCGCCATCGAACTCGCATTGGTAATGGTGGGGATGCACGTGTTTGTCTGCTTCTACGAGGAGCCCAGGCTCAACCGGACGTTCGGCCATGAGTATCGCCGCTATCAACGCCACGTCAGGCGATGGATACCGCGTCTTACCCCCTGGAAACCATGACGATCCCCTCTCTCGGCTCACCACGACCAAAGGGTGGGCCGAGACCTTCACGACAGACCATTGATGCACCGTCATCCTGAACGCAGTGAAGGATCTGCGGTTGTTCTTCCCGTCGCAGACAATCCTTTCATAACCGCATACGATGCCTTCAATGCACGAAGGCAGCTATTTCACCTACATCATGGCGAGTCGCAGCCATACACTCTACATCGGCGTCACAGGGAACCTTCTCAAGCGCGTGTTTCAGCACAAATGGAAAGAGCACGAGGGCTTCACGGCGAAATACAACTGCGATCGACTCGTGTGGTTCGAAGCGCCACAAGAAATCACAAGGGCGATTTCCCGCGAGAAGGAACTGAAGGGTTGGAGACGGGCAAAGAAGATTGCGTTGATTGAGTCGATGAATCCAGCCTGGACGGATTTGAGTCGAGACTGGTACGACTGCGAGCCGGCCGATTATCGGCGCGCGCTGGACCGAATGGATCGATAAGAAGGCAGCTGCGGTCGCACAACAACTTCTCACCCAAGCTAAGAATCCGCCCGAGTCACCCCACCCCCCACTACCCACCCGCGCTGTCATCCTGAACGCAGTGAAGGATCTGCGGTTGCTCTTAGTGACTTCCGCACCCGCGCTGATCCTCCCGCTTCAAACATCTCCTCTCGCGCTGTCATCCTGAACGCAGTGAAGGATCCGGGTTGTTTCTCGTAATTTCTGCTTCGGCGATAACTCGTTTACGATTACCAGCGCTGGTTGGGGACGAGTACGTGGCGACACCCTCGCAACCAAACCGAGTCCTGGCGTTGTCATGGCTGAGCGCAGCGAAGCATCTGCGCTCGCTTTTTCAAACTTCCGAGTAGGCGGTAATTCAGGCATTACTCACAAATTGAGATTATTGTCTTCGATTCGAACTCATCTCAGGGGTGCGAGCGGGCCAGCTTTTCACTTTTTCCCGAGAAGACCGATGCAAAGGAGCAAACCCAAAAAGAGGGCAATGGAAAGAACGAGAATCCAAAAGGCTTGCGCTTTTTTATCACCTATACCCTGCGGATAGTTGTGTCCGGGACGGCGGGGATCATATTCGACAACTAGTTTGTCGCCCTCTCGATATGGGCTCTCACCTTGATCATCTCCGGGGAGGGAAAAACGTCCCCCATAATACTCGCCGTCAACGTGGTAGCTGAAGGTAACTTCGTACCATCCTGGAGCGTCCCCATGAGATCGCCCCCTGCCTATCGACCAGTTACACCCGAGCACCGTGGCTTCTGTCTGAGGCCAATCGCTTGCGCCTCGCGTTCTTTCAACGAAGTACCTGAGGATATCCATTTATTTTGTCCGGTTCTCGAGCAGCTTCGCGAGTCGCTACCTTCCTGATCGGGTGCCGTCGCGTTAGGCAAGGAATTTACCCTGATTGTAAGCCCTCGAGTTGTTCCGGGCGAGTGGTGGGCGACTCGTCAGTTTGACATTTCTTCGCCTGATTCCCGACATGCCAGTTGAGTTTCTACCTTCCAAAACTCAGTGACTGGAACTCCCGTTCAGTGACGAAGTATGCGTTGAACATCCAGTGAAGGTCAGGCGCTCGATCAACCTCAGAGGTGCCAAACTTGCCAGCCGCTTCTTTGAAGTCCGTTTCTCGCAAACGCCGATTGAATCCAGTCAGAACCTCTTCGCAGGAGCGTCGTGCATAAGCAGACCAATCCTCGTCGGCCATTTTGTCTGACGCATCAGCGTCCAGCCAGAAAGGTTCGTAGAGCGAGACTTCCGAAACAATAAACCAGAATTGCCCTCCTAAACACGCGTATCCCAGACTGGGCGCACGCTGCAATGCTTGGGGAAAATCTGACAACTCCCACGCGTATTCTTTGTCGCGGAGAATCGCACCTTGGGCCAGTTCTGGTGGTAGCGAATCATTCATCGGAATTGTCGTCAAACAGCCGAGGTAACCTGATTTAAGCCTACCTGCGCAGCGTTGTTGGCGGGTAGTGGCCAACTCTTCCCTTTACCAAATCTTCGCCACCGTCCCCGGCAGACTTGGGATGGGGTTGGGGAAGAGTGGGCGGTGATACTCCCAGAACGGCCTTATTGGTTTGCGAAAAGCGTGAAAGAATATCCGACATGAGCGCAGTGAAAGACCAGACCGATAAGAAGCGGCTGAGCCTCGAATTGGATCGTCGCAATGCGTACGGCGAAAATGACAAGGCAAGCCGCAAAAGCATCCCACGCGGCAAGCAGCGTCGGCACATGAATGAGCGGCGCAGCGTGGCTCAGGTGCTCCGTCCCGTGAGCGAAAACCCGTCCGAAGACAATGCAGCAGACGCTGAACTTCTCGCCAAGGTGAGGATCACGGTTAGTAAACGCAAAGGGTTCAAAAAGAAACCAGACGAGCCTCTTGGAGCCATGCTGGCCAAAAAGAAAGCCGGAAAACCCAAGTGGTCTTCCCTCACAAAATGAGTCACTCCCGAGAAGATGGCGGCAAGTCTGGCTGGTGTTCGGAGCGTATGGTGGACTACTCTTCCCTTTACCATCTGTTCGCCTACCCGACCGTCGCGTCGGCACTGGCGGAGAAGCCCCGGAACTCAAGGCTTCTTCTTCGGTGGCCTAATGCTATCGTCCGGGAGGGGGTGCGGATTTGGGTCGTTCAGGATGGGACCTCCCACCAGTTCGGCGTTTATGCAAAACTGCTGGACGTCTGGAATGTTCGCGAGATTGAGCCCGAGCGGCATCCAGCCGGGCAGGTCATAGACAGTAGCCAAAAACAGCCGCGCAATGCCAACGACATAATCGGCGCGCTTGAGCGTGATGTTTGTACTATCGAGGCCATTCACACGGCCCGTCATTCGGTTGATGATGACGACGGTCGAATTATCTGCGGCATACATCGTCGGGTGCGTGAGTACACTCATCCTGCTCCAACTCTCACCGAGCGAAGTATTCAAGAGAACGTTCTGCTTGGAAAGGAACTCATCAAGTCTCGCGTGGTCGGCTTTCCATGCATTGTCATGCTTGCCAGCGAACCAATAACCGACTTTTCTCCTCGTGCCTTCGTCATCGAATCGGAAGTGCATGAGGAGGTCCCTTGCTTCGATGGCTGCCCGGTTCAACGTTTCATAAGAGTCGAACGTATGCAGATCGAGAACCCTCGACATGCCGTGCATTATTGAAGAAGCCCGAAGGCCAAGCTGCAAGCAGGCTGTGAGCTGAGATTTTCTATCCGCATGCAGTGCGGGAGCGTGCCTATTGAAAAGCTCACGGGTCAGCGACTCAAGTACGTTTGGCGCAGCATCGACGATGCCGTCGAGGTTCATGGTCGCGGTGAGCATCTCTTTCGTCATATTCGCAATAAGGATAAGGCACAACCGCGCACCTATTAGAGTGTGGTGGGCAATGCGGAACTTTCAAGTGAGCCAAAGCACCGGACGGGACCCGGCTCCCCAAACTTCTGCATAGGCGGTAACTCAACCGCGACCTTGATCTTCAACTCCCGATGTCAAGGCGACCGGCAACTTCACCCTGTTTGGAACTACTGTCTGGACTCCTCCATTTCTCGACCAAGTGGAGGCATCCAAAAATGACGGCAATATCAGCAACCACAATCGGCAGTAGGCCGACGGCGGGAACCCATCGAGAAGTCCAAGGCACCAATAACACGAGAGGAATATGTGCGCCGACAATACAGGCCATTGTCAGCCAGAACCACACGTACTTCCTGAGTTTCCATCGAAGTTTCATCGCGAGAAAGATCGTCATGGCTGACAGCCAAGCCGCACGTCCAGTTCCGGATTCTCCGATCGAATTGAACAGAAAAAAGAGCGGAGATGTCAGTACCGCTGCTGCCATGGACCAGAGCCAATTAGATAGCTGTTTCTTTCTCTCGGCCCTTTCCTCTTCTGGCTTTTCATAGCCGGGGCACTGGCAATCCTTCACCGCGCATTTATTATCTTCTCGCCAGTGATCGCCGTATGCGTGACCACAGTGTTTACACATGTTCGTTGCCCTTGTACCGGTTGTTTTCACCATTATCGTCGATAGTTGTCGAGTGGTGGACAACTCGTCCCTATGCCAACTGTTCGCCCAGCAGGCTCAGGATTGGGTAGGTGAGGGATCGGCGGATACTCGACCACAATCCCCAGGGACCACAGTGAAACGTCCCCTTTGCCGCTACTCCCCGCCTGACTCGAAAAGAGACGGCAAAATGGAAAGTGCGCGGCCCGATTTCACCGCCCGGACGGCGGCCCGAACCCTTCACAAACAACGTGGACGGATGCGCGCACGGGAACAGGCTTTCCGTTCAACACCGCGGGCGAGTACTGCGACTTCCGCAGGGAGCGGAGTACCGGATTCTCGAGAGAGGCATCGTCACATTTTGTGACCTGTGCATCCGTTGCGTGGCCTGTCTCGTCAATGGTCAGAGCGGCAACGCAACCTGCACCATCCTTCAGGGAGAATGCAGCCCGCCCGAAGCCCTCATTCGCGAAACGCAGTATTTGCGGAAATGAATTGGGTGGGTCGAAGCCACGCGAAAGAGTGTAGATGCCGTTTCCGTCGGGTCCTGATGGAGTGGGCTGTGATCCTACAAGAAAGCCGATTCTGGTGTGTGGCCGAGGCAGCGAAACCGGGTTGAGGTTCGGTCCATAACTGATCTCGATATGCATGCTGAAGAGCACGGGCTTGTTGTCTGCCACTGTTTTCGCAGGCACGAATCTGTACTTCTTCACAGCCTCCAGGGAGGCTTCCGCGAAGATCGGGTCAGTACAGCGAACCATGCGGGGGTCCTGCGGAAGTCCCTTTCTGTCGACGACGATGGTAACGGCGCACAGGCCGTCCAATTGTTGCCGTCGAGCTTGGTCGGGCATTTCCGACGCAGGAGCCTGAATCGTAACCGGAGAATGAACGACTGTCGGATCGAAAGAGTAGATCGGCTCCTGGGATGAGGCGCCTTGAGCGTGCGCAACAGCAGATAGGCAGAAAACGGCGAGCAGGGCGCGAGTCACGAGTGAGTGCCTCTTGAGGAGAGATTGCAATGGATTATACGGTTCCGACTTCCCCGATGCAGGAAGGCGCAGTAGAAGCACGGTTGCGGTTGTGTCCACAATGTCCTGCCTCTAAAGTCCACAACAAAACAGAGGATGTCATTTTGAGCGAACGGGGCCCCAAACGTAGTTCAGTTCCGGGGTCCCCAAAGAGCGGTCTCTGCTCTTTGGGGTGGAGTGTGGGGGTGGTGAGTGGGGGTGGTGAGTCGAAGAATCTTCTGTGCTTTTCCTGCTGATTCTGCCAGCCCAGTTCTCAAGGCGCTCAAACAGACGCCGCTTTTCCCGTTCCCAACTTCACGCCGCCCCAATCATCCCTCGCCGGCGGACCGTGACTCGGGAACCTTTCCACCCTTCGCAGTGTCCAACAGAAGAGTGCACCGCTGCGTTTCCGTTGGTGCAGGCCTGTAGTCTTTAGGTTGGAGTGAAGCGGATGCGTTGGATTGCAGCTTTGATGGGTACAGCGGTAGTGGCGAGTTCGGCAGTCGCCGTGGCACAGGCCAGGCCGGATGCAAAACCGGGTACAAAGGGCGCAGTCACCATCTCGTTGCCGCGGCCCCTGTTGCCGGATTCGTTTGCCGGGTGGGTCGCCAGGGATGCGCCCAGGCCGTTGGCTGACGCTGCTGCTGCCGACGCCGCGAACTCCGCGGCACTGAAAGAGTATGGCTTTCAGAATGGGCTTGAGGTCGTCTACAAGCGTGATGGCGAAACGCTGACGATTCGCGCCCTGCGCTTCGGCGATTTGAGCGGCGCCTACGGCGCCTATTCGTTCTACCGCGGCAATGGATGGCCGAAAGAAGACATCGGCAACGGTGCGGCGTCGAATCACAACCGGGTGATGTTCTGGCAAGGTTCGACCCTCATGGACGCGACCTTTCAGCACATCAGCCCGATGTCAGGATCGGAGTTGCGCGAACTCTCGAAGGAACTGCCCACTGCGCAGGGAACCAAAGCATTGGCTCCGCCTGTACTTTCAGATCTGCCCCAGAAATCGCTCGATGGGCAGACCACGCACTATGCGATTGGCCCCGTGGGTTATGCGGGATCAGGCGGCGTGTTGCCGCCGGAGCTGGTGGGATTCGATCGCGGGGCCGAAGCAGTAACGGCAAACTACACACTCAGTTCGGGACCAGCGGTGCTCACGCTGATCGACTACCCGACACCGCAGCTTGCCATAGCGGCTGAGAACAGGATCCGCGACTTCATCAAGACAGGCGGCAAAGCGCAGCCGGCGTTCACCAAAGCGCTGATGGATTCCGACCAGGCATCACTCGAGGTGCGGCGCAGCGGGCCGGTTGTCGCCCTGGTCAGCGGCGACGCAATTCCCGAAGAGAGCCACAAGCTGTTGGGAAGCATTCACTATCAGTCGGATTTCGTATCAATTCCGCAGCCGATGGAGTCGGAGACTTCGAAAACGGGAAAACTTCTGCTCGGCATTGCGGAGCTGGTCATCATTGGATCCTCGGCCGCACTCCTGCTGGGATTCTTCCTCGGCGGCGGACGGGCACTGTACCGGATCGCAAGAGGAAGGCCCGCATCCTCCGTTTACGAGGCTGAGTTCACGAGCCTGAATTTGCGGGAGTAACAATAAAGTCAACCATCCGTTACCGGAGTGCGCACCCGAACCGTTAATGGGCAGGCGAATCCCTGTGGAAAACACGTCCCTTTTCCAAGAAAAGACCGGCAAAACCCGACGAAAACCGGAACGAAAAGGCGAAAGTTGACCGAATCGGGGATGCCGGATATGCTCCGGGTAATTTTGATAAACTATTGAATATAAACGGGTTATTTATGTCTCGAAATGTTCTTGACACGCTCTTCCCCCGCACCTAGTATGCAGCCAGAAAGTTCTGATGGCTTTGCCTCCGTTGGAACTATTCTCCCTAAGGAAGGAGCTGCCCTGTTGCCGGGCGGCTCTTTCCGCTTCTGAGCGCTTTTTGCCTCATGAGGCGGATTAACGGATCGAACCGGCGGAGACGTCCCCCATCATCGACCGCACCACCACCAAAACGGTCACCGTGACAGCCGCCCAGATACAGGTCCAGAACCCGATGCGGTTGAAGGCGATGAAAAAGGTGCTGTTGCTGCCGGTGAAGGTAAGACCCTGCGAATCGGGCAGGAGGGCGAACACCGCCACCGCCAGGAGAAATCCTCCAGCCCACACAAAAGCGATCCGAAAGGCGAGCTGCACGGTCTGCGCAATCATCAATGATCCTCTTTCGCCCCCCGGCAAAAGCGTCAACCAGCCGTAGCTGGCCCAGCCGAACCTAAACTTTACCGAAAACGGGCACAACGATACAATCACAGAGGCACGCCGACGTAGCTCAGTTGGTAGAGCAGCTGATTCGTAATCAGCAGGTCGTCCGTTCGATCCGGATCGTCGGCTCCATTTTGTTAGACACCGCTGCCTCAGATTCCCGCCGACAATTTGGCACCAATTCTCCACAGGGGCGCGTGCGTTCGTGCGCAGATGTACCAAATACGGCATTAGTTATCCACGTTCTTTTTGTTGCGGGATTAATTGCGGTCTGCTTATCCACGTCTATTCTTGGCATAATCGCAGCAAGAGAGCGGTTTCGCGGTCAGTGTTCCAAGGCATCAGCACTCGAAGGTGAGTGGGAATGAGATCCGGAATACGCAGTGAACAGCCCGAGGCAGAGCCGGTCAACCACGGGAGCCCAGAGTGAACAGCTTCAGCCGCCAGGACGTGTTGCGGATTCTACAGATAAGTTCCCGCCAGTTGCAGGGGTGGGAGAGGGCGGGTCTGATCCCGTCGCAACAGGAGTACACCTTCCAGGACCTGGGACAGTTGAGGACCTTGCGCTCCCTGCGCGAGGATGATGTCTCGGCGGCTTCCATCAGACATTCCATTTCCGCCATGAAGGCCGTTGCCGGCATGGAGAACCCTCTTGTAGAGGCGACGGTGGTGCGCACGGGCGGTACGCGCATCGCATTCCGGCACCTGGGGGCAATGGTTGACCCGATCCGGCGCCAGCTGATGTTTGATTTTGAACGCGCCGGACAGAAGGACGCGGTGGCGGCGGGCCTGTTGCCTCTGACATTGCCGCCGGCGGGTTTGCAGCGCATCCAGCAGGAGCAGTTTGTGGCCGCAGTGCAAGCCGAGGAACTGGGCGACAAGCAGGGTGCGATTCAGATCTACAACGAGATTCTGAAAGCCGATGCGAGCTATGCGGCGGCTTATATCAACCTGGGGACCATTCACTTTCACATGCGGCAATTTGGCCGGGCTGAAGAGCTTTACCGGAAGGCGACGGTGGCCGATCCGGAGTACGTGCTGGCGTTCTTCGACCTGGGCAATGTGCTGGATGAACTGGAACGCCTGGATGAGTCGATTGAGGCGTACCTTCACGCGACCGAGCTGGCGCCCCGCTATGCCGATGCTCATTACAACCTGGCTCTCGCTTACGAGCGGATGGGAGAGCGCCGTTCCGCGCTTCGCCACTGGGAGGCCTATGTCCGCCTGGACAGGAGCGGGCCGTGGGCCGACCACGCGCGCGGGCAGATCCGCAAGCTGCTGAGCCGGGAGAAGCTGGCGATCGCGTGGCGCAGCGATGGGTTTGTGCCGCCGCCGAAGAAGCGTCCCGAATTGGCACTGGTCGAAGCACTCTTTGACGAAAAGGCGACCTAAAGGCTCCGGATTTTTCCCCGCAGGGTTAACAAGTGATGAGAAGCCGGTCGACGTTGTCATGGTTTCGAGCGGGAGCGCCAGGCGCATACCTCAGGGGTTGAAACCCCTTCTGTGTTGGCGGCTCATTGCCGGGGATAAATCCCCGGCCTACCGCCCGAAACGCTCTTCCGCCTACCGTCGGAACGAGTTTTGCGCCTACCGTCGAACGAATTTTACCGGGGCTAGTAGAGCCTCCACATTTATCGAAACTGTAGACACGTATTGAAGCCCGTCGACGTTGTCATGGTTTCGAGCGGGACCGCCAGGTGCATACCTCAGGGGTTGAAACCCCTTTTGTGTTGGCGGCGGCCCCATTGCCGGGGATAAATCCCCGGCCTACCGCCCGAAACGCCTTACCGCCCGAACGAGTTTTACCGCCTATTCCGTCCGAACGAGTTTTACCGGGGCCAGTAAAGCCTCCACATTTATCGAAAACTGTAGACACGTATTGACGCCCGTCGACGTTGTCATGGTTTCGAGCGGGACCCGCCAGGTGCATACCTCAGGGGTTGAAACCCCTTTTGTGTTGGCGGCTCATTGCCGGGGATAAATCCCCGGCCTACCGCCCGAAACGCCTTCCCGTCCGAAACGAATTTTGCGCCTACCGTCCGAACGAGTTCCCCCCCCATACCGCCCGAATGAGTTTTCCGCCTATTCCGAAACGAGTATCCCCCAACCGCCGGAACGAGTTTTGCGCCTACCGTCCGAACGAGTTTTGCCGCGGCCAGTAAAGCCTCCACATTTATCGAAAACTGTATACACGTATTGACGCCCGTCGACGTTGTCATGGTTTCGAGCGGGACCGCCAGTGCGCATACCTCAGGGGTTGAAACCCCTTCTGTGTTGGCGGCTCATTGCCGGGGATAAATCCCCGGCCTACCGCCCGAAACGCCTTCCCGTCCGAAACGAATTTTGCGCCTACCGTCGGAACGAGTTCTCCGCCTATTCCGTCCGAAACGAGTTCCCCCTACCGCCCGAAAACGAGTTTTCCGCCCATACCGCCCGAACGAGTTTTGCGCCTACCGTCGGAAACGAGTTTTACCGCGGCCAGTAGAGCCCCCACATTTGTCGAAGCTGTAGACAGGTATTGAAGGAGTTTTCCGGCAGCGTGTTAAACCCCAGGAGCGACAAGGAGGCGGCTTTTTCTGAAAAACTGTTCCTTCTCACAACTTTGTGGCTGGGGTGGAGTCTATTTAAAGGCGGGAACCCCATTGCTTGCCGTGCGGGGTCGCCGAATAAACATAGGATTCAAGGGGCATTCGTGCGTTTTCGAGTCCTTTCTTTCCGCCTTGGCGTCCCGGCGTATATTCTTGCGCCGCAGCATTGAACTGAAACTCACCGGTCCTAAGGATCCAGGGGACTTTCCATTTCTTAAAGGTCACAAGGGAAAAAACCATGAAGACCATGAAGGCAAAATTTCTGCCAGGGTGTCTCCGGATGTGCAGCGTTCTTGCTGTCCTGGGCGCGTCGATGGGGCTGCTCAGCGCGCAATCGCTGGTTGCCCGCATTGCTTCTGAGGCCAACAGCTCCGAGATGACGGTGATCAGGGGATCGGAACATCCGCTGGCGAATCCTGCCAACGAATCGGGACGGGTGCCGGCCTCTAACAGGTTGAGCGGCGTGACCATGATGTTCAGCCGATCCGCGGCGCAGGAAGCTGACCTGAAGGCGCTGCTGGCGGCACAGCAGGATCCAACGTCTCCGCAATACCACCAGTGGCTTACGTCTGACCAGTTCGCAGCCCGGTTTGGGATGGCGCAGGCGGATTTGGACAAAGTGTCGAGCTGGCTGGAGCGGCAGGGATTCGCGGTTGACGCAGTGAATCGAAGCCGCAACGCGCTCCATTTTTCGGGCAGCGCAGGGCAAATTGAGTCGGCATTCCAGACGGAGATGCATTACTACAAAGCGGGGGGAGAAACGCATTTCGCACCCTCGACGGCTCTGTCGATTCCAGCGGCATTTGCGCCGGTGGTTTCGGGGGTTCGCAATTTGACTGATTTCCGGCCTCGGCCGCAGCACATTGTGCCGCGCACCGGTTTTACTTCCGGAAGCAGCGGAAACGTCTTTTTCGCCCCGGGCGATATTGTGACTGCGTACGATATCGGTCCGCTGTATACGGGGGGCGTGGACGGAACAGGGCAGACGATCGCAATCATGGGTCAGTCGTTTGTAAAGCTGAGTGACATTGCGGCCTTCCAGACCGCATCTGGCGCTCCGGTGAAGGTGAAGGCCCCCACGCTTGTGCTTGTCCCGGGAACCGGTAACGACGGAACATTCTCACCTGGGTGATGAAGGCGAATCGGATCTCGATCTGGAATGGTCGAGCGCGATTGCTCCGGGCGCTAATGTCGTCTTCGTGTACACGGGCAGCAATAGGAGCTTCGGGGTCTACGATTCGGCGCAGTATGCGGTTGATGAAATGATCGGGAACATCATCAGCCTGAGCTATTCGAGCTGCGAGACAGAGTTTGGCACAGGCACCGCCGGCACCACCGCTCTGAATTCGCTGGATGCGATCTTTGTGCAGGCCGCGGCGCAGGGACAAACGGTGATGGCGGCTTCAGGCGATGCGGGATCACAGGCATGTTCGGGTGCAACGAATCTGACAGCCGCGCAGCAGCAGGCGATCACGGTGAATTATCCCGCCAGCAGCGCGTTTGTGACGGGACTTGGCGGCACCTCGATGACGGCAAATGACATTCACAACGGCTCGAACTACTCCACCTACTGGAACAGCAGCGGAAGCGACATCGTGAGCTCGCTCAAGTCCTACGTGCCCGAGGTGGTGTGGAATGACAGCAGCCCGCCGAGTGGGAGTAACCCCGGAAATCTGAGCTCAACCGGCGGAGGAGCGAGCGCCCTGGTGCCACGCCCAAGCTGGCAGACCGGCGTGCCGGGAATTGCGAGTGGGAGCTTCCGTCTTGTTCCTGACGTGTCTTTCTACTCCTCGCCGGGATTGCCTGGCTATCTCTACTGCACGAGCGATACGAGTTCCCTGGCTACCGGGGTCACGAGCAGTTGCGGCAGCGGTTTCCGGACAAGTTCAACGGACACCTCCCTGACCGTGGCAGGCGGCACAAGCTTTGCGGCGCCGGTATTCGCCGGAATGGTGGCTCTGCTGAACCAGAAGCTGAATTACACGAAGGGTCAGGGCCTGATCAATCAGACTCTTTACCAGCTTGCGGCGAACGGCGCAAACTACACTTCCGGGGCGATCCATGACGTGACCTCCGGCAACAACAACTGCACGGGCGGGACGACACTCTGCGGTACGAATACGACGGGGTTTTCGGCACACACGGGCTATGACGAGGTAACCGGGATTGGTTCGCTTGACCTTGCCAAGATTGCATTGGTCTGGCCGACGAATTCCGCCTCTTCCGCAGCGCTGATCGGAACGAGCACGACAGTTTCGGCGTCGAATGCGGCTCCGAATGTGAACACAGATGTGACGTTCACGATCACGGTGGCGGCGAACAGCGGGGGCACGCCAACGGGAAACGTGACGCTGCAAGTTGATGGCGGGACGGTGTGGGGAACCGGAGGCACGACAGTGGCGGCGCAGGCGATTTCGGGCACCGGCACGTTGACCTTCACAACGCAATTTGCGGCGTCCGGATCGCACCAGGTGCTTGCGCAGTATGCCGGAGATGCCACCCATGCGCCGTCGGTTGGCATCGCCGAAATTGCGATCGCGGGCACGAGTTCCGGCAAGGGAACGTTTGCCATGGCGGGGACGAATGTCACAGTGACCCGGGGAACCTCGGCCAGTTCGACCCTCACGGTGACGCCGAGCGGTGGCTACACCGGGACAGTGGATATTACATTCAGTACCTCAAACAACACCGCGCTTGCGAACCTTTGCTATAACTTCACGACGATCCTCGCCAACGGGACTGGAACGGTGGCGGTAACGGGCACGACTCCCGTAACCACGCAGCTGACGCTCGACACCAACGCATCAGACTGTGCCGCATTGACCAAAGGCACGGGCAATCACGCGTTCAAGACACTGCACGCGTCGGGTGGCAAGACACGCAGCGATAACCGAACGCCGGGATCAAAGTCGCTGCCGGCCGGTATCGCATTCGCCGGGCTTTTGCTGGCGGGCTTTATGGCGCGAGGCTCGCGCCGGTTGCGCAACCTGGCTTGCGTCATTGCATTGGGCGCCGTGGGAATGGCACTGACGGCATGCGGCAGCGGCGGCGGCAGCAGTGGCGGAACATCGGTATCCAATCCTCCCAAAGGCACCTATACGGTCACGGTGACGGGAGCAGACTCTGTGACTGCCTCCATCACGGCGACTACGACGTTCACGTTTACGATTAACTAGAGCGCTGCTTGTGAAAAGCGCGAACGTGCAAGAGCAGATCCTTCGACTCACCACCCCCAACCTCCACCCCAAAGAGCACAGACCGCTCTTTGGGGACCCCGGAACTGAACTGCGTTTGGGGCCCCGTTCGCTCATGACAAGCGGATAAGAAGAGGAGAACCGGGGAGTCGGATTCGAGGTATCCCACCCTAAGCGCAAAAACAAAGACGCGCTTAGGATGGGGCACCCGCTGGTCTTGGTGAGTTTGCATCGCAAAAGCAAGGACAAGTGCAAAAGCGGATCCTTCGACTCACCACCCCCAACCTCCAACCCAAAGAGCACAGACCGCTCTTTGGAGACCCCGGAACTGAACTGCGTTTGGGGCCCCGTTCGCTCATGACAAGCGGATAAGAAGAGGAGAACCGGGGAGTCGGGTTCGAGGTATCCCACCCTAAGCGCAAAAACAAAGACGCGCTTAGGATGGGGCACCCGCTGGTCTTGGTGTGTTTGCATCGCAAATGCAAGGACAAGGGCAAAAGCAGATCCTTCGACTCACCACCCCCAACCTCCACCCCAAAGAGCACAGACCGCTCTTTGGGGACCCCGGAACTGAACTGCGTTTGGGGCCCCGTTCGCTCATGACACGCGGATAAGAAGAGGAGAACCGGGGGTTCGGGTTCGAGGTATCCCACCCTAAGCGCAAAAACAAAGACGCGCTTAGGATGGGGCACCCGCTGGTCTTGGTGTGTTGCATCGCAAAAGCAAGGACAAGTGCAAAAGCAGATCCTTCGACTCACCACCCCCAACCTCCACCCCAAAGAGCACAGACCGCTCTTTGGGGACCCCGGAACTGAACTGCGTTTGGGGCCCCGTTCGCTCATGACAAGCGGATAAGAAGAGGAGAACCGGGGAGTCGGATTCGAGGTATCCCACCCTAAGCGCAAAAACAAAGACGCGCTTAGGATGGGGCACCCGCTGGTCTTGGTGTGTTTGCATCGCAAAAGCAAGGACAAGGGAAAAAGCGGATCCTTCGCAGGTGCAAAGCGCCTGCCCTTTGCTTTGCTGATACGACGCGAAGGCTCGTACTCCGCGAAGTGCGCGGCTTTGATACACTCCGAAGCCGGAGGCAGTTTCATTTGACCCACTCTCATCCTTCCCCACTCACGCAGCTTTCTGAAGAGGAAAGTCTTTTCTTTTCGACGGTGAAGAAGTTTGCCGAGGACACCATTGCGCCGGTGGTGAACTCCATGGACGACGAGCAGCAGTTCGCGCCGGGACTGGTGCAGAAGCTCTTCGAACTGGGGTTGATGGGAATTGAAGTTCCCGAGGAACTGGGCGGGGCGGCAGGCAGTTTTTTCGATGCGGCACTTGCCATTGAAGCGATCTCGACGGTCGATCCCGCGGTTGCGGTGCTGGTGGATGTGCACAATACGCTGGTGGTGAACGCGCTGCGCCGCTGGGCCACGGACGAGCAGCAGAAGACATGGCTTCCGCGGCTTGCAGCGGACACGGTGGGCGCTTACGCATTGAGTGAATCAGGCTCGGGATCCGACGCATTTGCGCTGCAGACGCGGGCAGAGGCAACAGACGGCGGCTATCGGCTGAATGGACGCAAGCTGTGGATCAGCAATGCGCGCGAGGCGGGGCTCTTCATCGTGTTCGCGACCCTCGATCCTGCGGCGGGGTATCGCGGGATCACGGCCTTCCTGGTGAAGAAGGGAACGCCGGGCTTCACCGTGGGACGCAAGGAAGACAAGCTTGGCATCCGGGCCAGCAGTACGTGCGAACTGATCTTCGACAACTGTGAGGTGGCGCGGGAAAGCGTGCTGGGCGAGCCGGGCAAGGGCTACAAGATTGCGATTGAAACATTGAACGAAGGCCGCATTGGAATTGGCGCGCAGATGCTGGGGCTGGCGGAAGGTGCATGGAGACACGCGGCCCGCTATGCGCAGGAGCGGCGACAGTTCGGCAAGCCGATCGCGGAGTTTCAGGCGGTGCAATTTGCGCTCGCGGAGATGGCGATGGAGATTGAAGCGGCGAAGCTGATGGTCTACAACGCGGCACGATTAAAGGATGCAGGCCAGTCGTATGTGCGCGAAGCGGCAATGACCAAGCTGTTTGCGTCGCAGGTGGCGGAGCGTGTGGCGAGCCAGTGCGTGGAGGTGTTCGGCGGTAATGGGTTTGTGCGCGATTATCCGGCGGAGAAGTACTTCCGCGATGCGAAGGTTGGGAAGATTTACGAAGGCACGTCGAACATGCAATTGATGACAATCGCAAAACTGGTGTTGAAGGGCGCGTGAACGGATCTGGATTGTCAGAGACAGGTGGGCGAGTCGAGATCAGGTCAAGACATCATTGGCAGTTGTTTCCATGGTTTCGATCTGCTCCACGACACCGTAGACGGCCACGATCTCACCGGATTCCAAGAGGCGGGGCGCACCGCGCGAACGCATCCACTTCCAGGGTCCCAGTCCTTTGCGCACGCGATACCGGATGTCGATCTCCGCGCCGGTGGTGAGGGAGATGCGGATGGCCTCGAGGGTGGGTGGAACGTCGTCTGGGTGGAGGACCTTGAGCCAGCCGTTACCGAGCGCCTCGCGAAGGGGCTGCCCGGTTATCAACTCCCAGCGCGGGCTGGCGTCTACGACTTCTCCTGCCGTATTGAGAACCCATGGGACGTGGGGGCTCAGCTGCACCAGGCTGCGATAGTGATCTTCCACATCGCGGATCACCTTCTCCATCCGCTTGCGCTCGGACACATCCATGATGGCGACGGAGACACCGATTACTTCTCCGGCCTCGTCTCTTACCGGCTGATAGGAGGCCAGCAATGTTTGCGGCTCGTCGCTGCCAGGCTGGGGCGGCTTTATGATTTCCACGCTGAGTATCGCCTCACCGGCGAGGGCGCGGCGAATGTAGCCTTCGACTTGCGGGAAGACTTCAGGTACGACCTCTTGCGGCGACCTGCCGAGATGGGCGAGGACGGGCACGCCGTTGAATTCGGCGAGCCGTCGATTGAGGCTGACGTATTGAAGGCGGCGATCCAGAAGGCAGAGGCCGACCGGTGCTCCATCGTAAATAGCCTGCAACTGGGCGAGACGGTAAACCGGCGGACCTTCGATGCTCATGGACGGCTCAGCGAGCGTGGACGCGGTAGGAATCGGGAAGTTGTGGTGTGCCGTCAAGTCGCCCAAATCGTCAATGGGTACGGGCTTTCCGTAGAGCCAGCCCTGGCCCAGATCGCAACCCATCCATAGAAGCATCTCTGATTGCTCGCGGGTTTCCACGCCCTCGGCAACTGTGATGAGGCCAAGGCTCTGGCCGAGGCCGATGACTGACGCCACAATCTTGCGGCTGCCTCGCTCTCCGGTCATGGTGTTGACGAAGCTTCGGTCGACTTTCAAGGAATCGAAGGGGAGCGCGTGAAGATGGCGCAGGCTGGAGTAGCCGGTTCCAAAGTCGTCGAGCGCGAGCCTGCAGCCGAGCTTCTTGAGTTCCGCGGCAACGGCGATAGCGCGCTGCGGATCGTCGAGGAGAGCGCTTTCAGTCAGCTCAATGATGAGGCGGTGAAGCGGAAATGCGCCGGACTCGGCGGTGCGGGCAATCATCTCCGGGAGCTTGAAATCGAGCAACTGGATGGGAGAGACGTTGACGGAAAGGCCGTAGGTGCTCTGCACGAGAGCTTTGGACAAGAACGATTTCCTGAGGATCGCCTGGGTGAGGACATCGATTTGGCCGGTGCTCTCGGCGACGGGGATGAATGCATCAGGGGGGACATTGCCGAGCGTGGGATGCGACCATCGTGCAAGCACTTCAAAGCCAGTCACCTGGCCAGTTCGCATCTCGACGACAGGCTGAAATGCCGGATAGAGCTCATCCCGTTCGAGCGCGATCCGGAGATCGGAAGGATCAAATATCATTCAGTGCTGCTCCGACACATCGGCTACTCTACTCCAACTTCATCAAATTAGTCATCGACGTGCCGCGGCGCTGAGGCACACGGGTCCCCGAGGAATGGGCCCAGTGACAGACTTGGGAAAAAGAAGAGGTGCCTACCGGCCTTTGTGCTAGACCTTTTGTGTGCGTTGCACGGCCCTGACTCCCGCTACCCGACGCAAACCGAGCACCATGCGATTGAGATGGCGGAGGTCTTCTGCTTCGACTACAAACTCGACTGCTGCTTCACCTTCGGCACCGCGTTTGGTATCTACGCCGCGGATATTGGTATCGTCGTCCGAGATAACGGCAGTGAGTTCCTTCAGCATACCTGCCCGGTCGTCACAAAAGACAGTGATTTTGACGGGATAGCGCTGTCTTCGCCCTGCGATCTGATCGCCGACCCGCGACCATTCGACGGCGATGCGACGATCGCTCTCGTAAAGAAGATTTTGCACGTTGGGGCAGCTTCGTGCGTGGACCGCGACGCCCTTGCCGCGCGTGACATAGCCGATGATTTCTTCGCCGCGAATCGGATTGCAACATCGAGCACGATAGACAAGAAGATCGTTTTGACCCTCAACCTGGAGAGAATCGGAGCCGGTCAGGTGCAGTTTGCGCACCGCCTCTGACATGACGCCATCGATGTTGCCGGGCTTGGCTTCAACGCCGCTCTCGGTTTCTTCCTTTTCGGCGAAACCGGGGGCGAGTTTGCTGAGAATTTGATGGGCGGAGTGCTTGCCCTGTCCGATGGTCGCGAGCAGGTCGGCCGCGGTTGCGACGCCATATTCGTTGGCGATGCGGCCCAGGTCCTGATCGTCGACCTGTGACATGGGCACCTTGCATCGGCGTGCTTCACGCTCCAGCAGCTTACGGCCGACGTCAACGGCGCGCCTCCGCGAGTCCTCGTTCAGCCAGTGCTTGATCTTGTTGCGGGCGCGCGGACTTTTGACGAAACTGAGCCAGTCGCGGCTTGGCTTGTGGTCTTTCTGCGTGACGATCTCGACGATGTCGCCGGTGCGGAGCTTGGTACGGAGCGGCACCATGCGTCCGTTGACCTTGGCGCCCACGCAGGTATGGCCGACTTCGGTGTGAACTGTGTATGCAAAGTCCACGGGCGTGCCGTCGGCCGGCACCACAACGACTTTTCCCTTGGGAGTGAAGGTGTAGACCTCGTCGGGATAGAGATCCATCTTCAGGCTGGAGAGGAATTCGTTGGGATCCGTCATTTCCTTCTGCCACTCGACAAGCTGGCGGATCCAATTCAGGCGCTCCTCATCGCGGGCTGTGACCGATCCTTCACCGGCCTTGTACTTCCAGTGCGCGGCAATGCCTTCTTCGGCAATGCGATGCATTTCTTCGGTTCGGATCTGGACTTCGAACTGGTGTCCGCCATCGCCAATGACCGTTGTGTGGAGTGACTGGTAACGGTTGGCGCGCGGCATAGCGATGAAGTCCTTGATTCGACCGGGCACTGGACGCCAGAGGGCGTGAATCAGTCCGAAAACCGCATAGCAGGCGCTCACATCCTGCGTGATCACGCGAATGGCGAGGAAGTCATAGACCTGGTCAAACGAACTCTTGGTGCGCTGGATCTTCTGGTAGATGGAGTAGATGCGCTTGATGCGCCACTCAACGCGCGCTTCAATGTTGTTTTCGCGAAGCTGCTCGTCAAGGGCGTCTTCGACGCCGCGCAGAAACTGCTCGCCTTCAGTACGGCGCGCCTCGACAGCCTCTGACATGCGTTCGTAGCCGACCGGATCGGTGTACCGGAACGCCAGGTCTTCAAGCTCGCCGCGCACTTTTCCCATCCCCAGACGGTGCGCCAGCGGAGCGTAGATATCCATGGTTTCGCGAGCAATGGCTTCCTGGCGATCGGGCTTGAGGTGCTCAAGGGTGCGCATGTTGTGCAGCCGGTCTGCGAGCTTAATGAGGACGACGCGCACATCGGTGACCATCGCCAGGAGCATCTTGCGCACATTTTCAGCCTGGCGGTCTTCGCGGTTCGCGAATTGAATTTTGTCGATTTTGGTGACGCCCTCGACGATGTGCGCCACCTGGTCGCCGAATCCGGCGGCAATCTCTTCACTTGTAGCTGGCGTGTCTTCCACAGCGTCATGAAGCAAGGCACCCGCAATCGCGGTGGCATCCAGCTTCATCTCGGCCAGGACTTCCGCAACTTCAAGAGGGTGGATGATGTAGGGCTCACCGGAGGCCCGCATCTGGCCGGCGTGGTGTTGCACGCAAAAATCCCAGGCTTTGCGGATCAGGCCGACGTCTTCATTGGGGCGGTTTGCGCGCACCTGAACGAGCAGTTCTTCGAATCGCTTCTCGATTTCCGCGGCACCAATGGATTTGGGAGGTTTTGGTACGAGCGGCAGGGGGACGGGAGGCGTGGCGTCAACTTGCGATGAAGGACCGGAATCCGCAGGCACCTTGGGAGCGCTGGGGTTATCAGCGGGAATCGTCTGACGGACGGTCGCCATGCTTCATTATAGGCCGATCATGTTCCAGAAGCATTGCCATGCAGCGCTCGGTCATCGACGCACCCCGGGTGCCTGTGCGGGATGGAGCGTGATCGCAGATCACGGGGAGCTACCAGTAGGCCAGCCGCTTGATCATCCGAGCGACTGCTTTCGCCTGGTAAGTCTCGCTTGGATTGTGATTGATGGCATTGCGTTAAGCCATTTTGAATCTTAAAGATACGTGGAATCGAGGGAGCGGGCCTCGGAACTGGGCCGTCAGTGTGGCGGGAGCTTGTGTGTCCTCCATCACAGGAGGGAGAGCAGGCAGAAGGCGTAGAGTCCGATCGGGGGACTTAGGATCCAGAACCGAGGAAGTTATGTTCAAGCGTCTTTCCCTTACGGTGTTGGTTGTCGGCCTCGTAATGGCCGCTGGTTATGCCGACCAATCCAAAAGCAAGATATCGGTTCCTGTGGAGGCCGGCCCAACGGATGGCAAGCAGATGTTCAACAGTTACTGCGCGCCGTGTCACGGCACCGATGGCCGGGGGGCAGGCCCCGCCGCGGGCGCGTTGAGAACCCGTCCCGTCGATTTAACTTTGCTGGCGCGCATGAATCATGGCAAATATCCCGACGCCCACGTGATGGCGGTGTTGCATTTTGGCTCCAAAATTCCGGCCCACGGTTCGGCCGAAATGCCCATTTGGGGTCCCATTATCGGCAGAGCGAACCCGGTTAACGCTCACGATAAAGATCTCAGAATTGGCAACCTGACCCATTACATCGAGAAGCTTCAGGTGAAATAGAAGCCGGTTTCCGGGGCTCGTGTCGAGGGCCGGTGGCAGGGTGCCTGAGAAAGTTTCATTGGAGCATGGGTAGGCCAGAGGCAGGATCTTCCCCGCACAGCCCTCAAACTCCACCCCGGAAGGGGTGAAGCGCGCTCTTGGGCGGCCGTTCGCCCAGGAATGACGCGCCAAAGATGGGCTGAACTTCCCGGGCAACACACCGGCATGTGCGGCGGCGCGCGAGCATGGAGCGCGGCGGCCGAACAAACACAAAGCTTCCACTGCGGGGGCCATCCGCATCTCATGGTGACGTACGCGATGCAGAATCACGAGGTGGAGAGATGAAGTGGCTTTCTGAGGATTTCAAGAACCTGCGGGCGATCTACATTTACCAGTTAAGGATGCTGTTGTCGGCGGAAGAGCAACTGGTGCGCTCTTTGCCGGACATGGTGCTGCGAGCCTCCGACGAGGAATTGCGGCAGGCATTTCAATCGCACCTGCAGGAGACGGAGGTTCACGTTAAGCGACTGGAGCAGATTCTGGCAGAGCTGAAGCATCTGGATCCTGCTGTGACGTCAACGGGGCCGCACAAGTGCAAAGCGATTGCGGCCCTGGTGGCTGAAACTGACGACCTGATTATTGACGCGCGGGATGCGTGGGTACGCGACGCCGGTCTGATTGCGGCCGGCCAGCGAGTTGAGCACTATGAAATGGCGTCGTACGGAACTGTGCGGCAATGGGCACGGGAATTGGGCGAGAATGCGGCGGCCGACTTGCTGAATCAGACACTTCAGGAAGAGGGCAACGCAGATCATGTGCTGTCGTCGATCGCAGAGCGAATCAATCCGTTTGCAAAGGTGGCGTAGTCCGGCTCTACCTATCGTTCAGAATTGTCTGTTCAGTATTGTTTAGTGGTTGCGTATTCCGCATCACGCAGAATCCTCGCCCTTTAGGGTCTGCGCCTGCGTGAGGGGCAACTTACCTCGAATGCCGAGAATCTGACGGGAAAGGGGGCTACTGCGTGGCGCGTCCGTTTTGGTCGGGACAAATTCAGATCTCATTGGTGTCATTTGGTGTGAAGCTCTTTCCGGCGACAGAGGCGAAGAGCGAAATCAGGTTTCATCAGATTGACCGGAAGAGCGGCGAACGCGTGCGGCATCAGAAAGTTTCGTCTGGTGAGTCTGAACCGGTGGAGAAGGAAGATATTGTGAAGGGGTACGAATACCGCAAAGGCGAGTATGTCCAGATTGACCCCAAAGAGATTGAGAATCTTCGCATCCCCTCGAGGCACACTTTGGAATTGCAGCAATTCGTGGACCTTGACGATCTGGATCCGGCATTTTTTGAGAAGCCGTACTTTGTGACGCCGGAAAACGACACCCAGGCCGAGGCATTCGCGGTGGTGCGAAAAGCTCTGGGGGACACACACAAGGCCGGGTTGGGAAAGATTGCGATGAGCGGCCGCGAGCATTTGATGGCCATTACCGTGCCTCAGGACGAGTCCCTGCCGGGGCTGATGGCTTACGCGCTTCGCTACGAGGAAGAGTTGCGCAAGCCAGCGGAGTATTTCGACGACATTAAGAAGCCCGCGGTAAATGCGGAGTCACTCGATCTGGCAAAAGAACTGATTAAGAAGAAGACGGCAAAATTCGATCCTTCGAAGTTTACCGACCAGTACGAGGCTGCATTGCGGGAGATGGTCGAAGCCAAGATGAAAAATCTTCCCACGCCTAAAGAAGAGAAGCCCGCTGGTCGTGGCAAGGTGATCAACTTGATGGATGCGTTGCGGCGCAGCGTCAGGCCCGAGGAGAAGAAGCCTCCTGCGCGGGCGACAGCCCGCCGGAAGTCCGCAAAACATAAAGTGACAGAGATGCCCGCTCACGACAAGCGGCGCAAGACGGCTTGATCGCGTATGGCAACCGCGCAAAAGAAGGCATCTCGCACAAAGACCGGGTCCGCGAACAAGCAACTGGCGCGCTATCGGTCGATGCGCGATTTCAAAGTTACGAGCGAGCCAAGCGGGGCGAAGGTCAGGTCCGCAACGGATCATTCACTGCCATTTGTAATTCAAAAGCACGCGGCCACGCGATTGCATTATGACTTCAGACTGGCCTGGAATGGTGTGCTGAAGAGTTGGGCAGTGACCAAGGGCCCCAGCTATTACCCGGGGGACAAGCGTCTCGCCGTGCAGGTTGAAGATCATCCGATGGAGTACGGCGGCTTTGAAGGCATCATCCCCAAAGGACAATATGGCGGCGGAACGGTGATGCTATGGGATCGAGGAACCTGGGAGCCGCATGTTGATGTGGATGAGGGGCTGAAGAAGGGTTCACTCAAGTTCGCGATGCACGGTGAAAAGATGAAAGGGAACTGGGCGCTGGTCCGCATGGCGCCGCGGAATGGTGAGCGCCCCGGCAAGCCCAACTGGCTGCTCATCAAGGAGCATGACGCCGAGGAACATGCACAGGATGAGGCTCCAATCACGGAGGAGGCGCCGGACAGCGTGCTTACCGGGCGCGACCTCGAGGCGATTGCGAAGGACAAGGCTCGCGTCTGGAATTCGAACCACAAGGCGGACAAAGTTAAGCCAAACGGAAACGTACAGGCGGCAGCCAATGGGCACAAGAAGAAGGAGGCGCGCGCGGAGATTCGAGGGCGTGACGATGGCGACTGGAGCGCAGATTTGCGTGGAACTCCGAAAGAACACCTGCCGAAGTTCGTTGCGCCGCAATTGGCAACGCTGGCCAAGGCGCCGCCTACAGGGGATCGGTGGGTTCACGAGATCAAGCTTGACGGCTATCGGATCCAGATGCGGATTGATAACGAAAAGGAAAAGATCGAACTTCTCACCCGCACTGGACTTGACTGGACGCATCGCATGAAGTTTCTGTCAGAGGCGGCGCGTCGATTGCCGGTGAAGACAGCGCTCATCGATGGCGAGGTTGTGGTGTTGTCGCAGGATGGCACGTCGAGCTTTGCCGAATTGCAAGCGGCTTTTCAGGAGGGCGCCAAAAAGACGCTAACCTATTTTGCATTCGATCTGCTGCATCTCGACGGTCACAATCTGCGCCACCTTCCTTTGACGGAAAGAAAGGATCTGTTGAGACGGATCCTATCGTCTCTCGACGGAGAAGGGGCCGTTCGGTTGAGTGAAGATGTGGCCGGCGAAGGAGGACAAGTTTTCCGGAAGGCGTGCGAATTGGGAACGGAGGGCATCATCTCCAAGGTTGCCGATGGTCCGTACGCATCGGGGAGATCCGGCGACTGGTTGAAGAGCAAGTGCTATCAGGAGCAGGAACTCGTGATTGGGGGATTCACGCTTCCAACCAATGGAACTCATGGAGTGGGCGCGCTGTTGCTTGGATACTACGAGGGTGGCGAATTCATTTACGCGGGCCGCACAGGGACCGGTTTTACGCAAAAGACGCATCGCAGCCTGCGCGATCGGCTAGAGAAGATTCGCAGAGAGAAACCAACGTTCGCCAAGATGCCGGCAGGAGCGGGGAAAGGAGCAATGTGGGTGAAGCCTGAACTTGTAGCGCAAGTGTCCTTTTCAAATTGGACTACGGACAATCTTGTGCGCCAAGCGGCCTTCAAAGGGTTGCGCGAGGACAAGAAGCCACAATCGGTAGGTCGCGAGGAGCCGCAGTCAGCGTCAATCCATCGAGGAAAAACGAAAAACGCGACATTGCCCGCGGCAAAAAAGGAAACCGCAAAAGCGAAGATAGCTCGCTCTTCGGATACCGGGATTTTGCCCGTCAGACTGACCCATCCCGACAAGGTGCTTGACGAAGAGAGTGGAGTCACGAAGGACCAACTGGCGCACTTCTACATGGAAATTGCAGACTCGATGCTGCCGTACATTGAAGGCCGACCCTTGACGCTGGTACGGTGCGTCGATGGCAGTGGCAAGCCTTGCTTCTACCAGAAGCACAAAAATCAAATGCTGGGCGGCGCGTTCAAGAGCGTTGATGTTCTGAATCGCAAAACGGGTAAGAAAGAGCCTTACATCACGCTCTCCAGCACTGAGGCGATCGTACAGCTTGCGCAGATCGGAGTGCTGGAGGTTCATCCCTGGGGGGCGAGGAATGAGACGATGGAGAAGCCGGACCAGATCATCATCGATCTCGACCCGGACGTAGCTATTGATTGGGAGACACTGACTGCGAGTGCACAAGAAGTACGCAAGCGGTTGAAGGCGCTAGGGCTCAAGAGCTTTGTGAAAACAACGGGGGGAAAGGGATTGCACGTGGTAGCGCCTATTCGCCCCGAGCATGAATGGCCAGCGGTGAAGAAGTTTGCTCACGACTTTGTGCTGGCCATCGAAAAGGATTCTCCGAAGTTGTTTTTGACCAAGATGAGCAAGGCCGCGCGTGCAGGGAAGATCTTTCTCGACTATCTGCGCAACGACCGGGGGGCCACAGCGGTCGCACCCTATTCTCCGCGTGCCCGGGTGGGATTGCCGGTAGCCATGCCCCTGAATTGGAATGAGCTTAATGGAACACGCCCACCCCTGTTCACCGTTTCTGACATCAAACAGTGGAGAAACCGGCTGAGTCGCGATCCCTGGAAAGACCTGTTTAAGACCGATCAGCGCCTTCAACTCTCCTGACCAAACCTGCAGAATTCAACAATTCGTTCGCGATTGCAAGCAAGCAGCAGCGTATGGATTCTTTCGATCAGACAGCAAGGGTGAACCCATGCGGCGTATTCCCCACTCTACATACCGGCTACAAATGAACGCGCAATTCACGTTCGACGATGCGGCTGCAATTGCCGGATACCTGAAGGACCTTGGAGTAACACATGTCTATTGTTCGCCCTACTTGCAGGCAGCGCCGGGCAGCATGCATGGCTATGACGTAGTGGATCATCAGAAAGTGAACGAAGAGCTTGGCGGGGCCGAGGGACACAAGCGATTCTGCGATCGGTTAAAAGAACTAGGGCTCGGACAGATTCTCGATATCGTCCCGAATCACATGGCGATTGGCGCTCAAAACCGTTATTGGTGGGATGTGCTCGAGAATGGGCCGTCCAGCCGATACGCAACGTGGTTTGATATCGATTGGCATTCATCCGAGGTGAAGCTCCAGAACAAGGTTCTAATTCCCGTGCTCGGCGATCAGTATGGCCGGATCCTGGCGGCGGGTCAGATCAAGATCGAGCAGCAAGGGGAGGAATTCCGCGTGCGTTACGCGGATCATCTTTTTCCTCTGTCTCCGCACTCGCTGGCGCCGGTGCTTCAAAAAGCGGCGACTGTTCTTGGCGAGGACACGTTGGGATTTATCGCCGACAGCTTATCGCGTCTTCCGTCGCCGGAGGCCGGCGATCCTGCGGTGATCCAGGAACGGCATCGCGACAAGGATGTGATTTACGGTTTGCTGGGCCGGAATTGCGCGGAAAAGAAGGGGGTGTGCGACGCCATCACCGGAGCACTCGAGGCCATCAACGCCGACATTGACGCTCTTGATGAACTGCTCAATCAGCAGAACTATCGCCTCGCGTACTGGCGCACGGCTGACCAGGAGTTAGGCTATCGTCGTTTTTTCGATGTAAATACCCTGATTGCGTCTGCGCATGGAGCGCCAGCATGTTTTTGACGCCACGCATGGCCGGATCTTCGAGTGGCTCGATGATGGGGTACTCGACGGTATCCGGGTAGACCATCCAGATGGGCTTCGCGATCCGCAGCAGTATTTTGATCGGGTACGGTTCCGCGCGAAGCACGCCTGGATCATCGGGGAGAAGATTCTCGAGCCCGGCGAATACCTTCGCAAGCAATGGCCGATTGACGGGACTTCAGGATACGACTTTCTCAACGTCTGCAACAATGTGCTGGTATCGGGCGAGGGTCTGCAAGAGTTCACCGCCATTTATCAGGAATTTACGGCGCGAACGGAAAATTTCGATGAAATGGCCCACGAAAAGAAGCTCACGGTGGAACAGGAAGCATTGGGAAGCGACGTGAACCGGCTGGCGAGCCAGTTCGTGGAGATATGCGAGGGCAATCGTGATCGCCGCGACTACACACGGGCGGAGATTCGCCGGGCGATCCGCGAAGTGGCAGCGTCTTTTTCCATCTACCGCACGTACGTTGTGGCGGAGCGAAACGAGGTAACCGACGAAGATCGCCACGAAATCGCGGCCGCAGTGGCGCGGGCGAAGGAGCGCCGCACCGACATAGACGCGGGCCTGTTCGACTTTATTGCGGACGTGCTGAGGTTGCGATACAGGGGGCCGCTGGAAAGCGAGTTTCTGTTGCGTTTCCAGCAGTTCACGTCTCCCGTAATGGCCAAAGGTGTTGAAGATACCGTTTTCTATTGCTTCAATCGCATGATCGGTTTGAATGAAGTTGGTGGTGCGCCGGCAAATGACGGCTTGAGCATTGAAGGATTTCATGAATACTGTTCGCGTATGCAGGCTACGTTTCCGCTGACGATGAACACGCTCTCGACGCACGATACAAAGCGAGGCGATGATGTTCGATCGCGTCTGGCGGCACTGACGGAGATCCCTGGCCGCTGGAAGAGCGCGTTGATGCGATGGTCTCGCATGAACGCGGCATTCAAGGTGAAGAAGTATCCTGACCGCAACACGGAGTATTTCCTTTACCAGACGCTGGTCGGAGCCTGGCCCATCAGTGAAGACCGGGTTCTCACCTACATGGAGAAGGCAACGCGCGAAGCCAAAGAGCAGACCACATGGACCCAGCAGAACAAGGACTTTGAAGACGCACTGCGGGGATTCATCCGAAATATTCTGCAATCGCGCGAGTTTATCGCCGATCTGGAGTCCATGGTGAGCCGAGTGAACGACGCTGGCCGCTTGAACAGCCTTGCTCAATCACTCCTGCGTTATACAGCGCCGGGCGTGCCGGATACTTATCAGGGCGGCGAATTGTGGGATTATCGCCTCGTCGACCCTGACAATCGCACCCCAGTCGATTACACCTTGCGTCAATCCATGCTCGAGAGATTGAAACGCGGAATGCCTCCTGAAGAGATCATGCGGCTTGCTGAAACCGGCCTGCCCAAAATGTGGGTTGCACACCGAGCACTCTGCCTGCGGCGCGAACATCCCGAATGGTTCGGTGAACATGCTGACTACGGTCCACTCGTGGCTGCCGGGGCGAAATCCGACTATGTGCTCGGCTTTCTTCGAGGCGGCAATGTTGCGGTTGTGGTTCCTCGATGGAATCTCAAGCGTGGCGATAGCTGGGCCGGAAGCACCATCGATATTCCGAGCGGTACATGGCGGAACGTCCTGACGGATGACGTGCTCCCCGGGGGGCGTTCGCGCATCCAAACCCTACTGCACCGATTTCCGGTCGCACTCATGAAAAAATTGTCGGAGTAATTGATGCGTACATTTGAAGTGTGGGCGCCACTGGCGAAGGCTATGGCTGCCCAGGTTGACGGTTCGCGCGTCCCCTTGCAGGGGCCGGACGAGCATGGGTGGTGGCGCGCCGAGGTGCGGGAGGCCGGCCCAGGCAGTGACTATGGTTTTCTGATTGACGACGACAATAAGCCGTATCCTGATCCACGATCTCTCCGTCAGCCCAACGGCGTTCATGGCTTGTCGCGTGTTTATGACCACAGCGCATTTTCGTGGACAGATTCCGGCTTCCGCGCCGCGCCCCTGGCCAGTGCCATCGTTTATGAAATGCACGTTGGTACTTTCACTCTTGAGGGGACCTTTGACGCGGCGATTGGGAAGCTCGATGCCCTGAAGGCGCTCGGTATCACACATCTCGAATTGCTACCCGTGGGTGCATTCGCCGGTCAGCAGGGGTGGGGATACGATGGCGTTGCGCTTTACGCGGTTCACGAGCCTTATGGAGGTCCCGACGCCCTGAAGCGATTCGTGGACGCGGCCCACGCGAAGGGTCTGGCGGTTGTGCTCGACGTCGTCTATAACCACTTCGGGCCTTCCGGAAATTACACCGGCAAGTACGGCCCCTATCTCACCGATCTCCACCACACCCCATGGGGGAGTGCCGTCAATCTTGAGGCCGAATGGGCTGACCAAGTGCGGCGCTTCTTTTGCGACAATGCCATGATGTGGATGCGGGACTATCATTTCGACGGTCTGCGTCTTGATGCGGTCCATGCCTATATTGACCGCTCCGCTACTCATTTTCTTGAGCAACTTTCCATCGAGACGAAGACGCTCGAGGCAGAACTGACCCGGCCGCTGGTCCTGATTGCCGAGAGCGATCTCAACGATCCACGAATTGTGACATCTCAAGATGCGGGTGGCCTGGGCATCGACGCGCAATGGAGCGACGACTTTCATCACGCGCTTTTTGCACTACTGGCTCCCGAGCCGCTTGGCGGCTACTATTCCGACTTTGGCCAAATCGAGCAATTGGCGAAAGCGATCGAAGAGACCTTTGTTTATGACGGGGTGTTTTCGAAACATCGGCGAAGGGTCCACGGCAAGTCCGCCGCCCATCTGCCTCAGAGTCGTTTTTTTGGCTACATCCAAAATCATGATCAGGTTGGAAACAGGGCGGTTGGCGAGCGCGTTCATGAGACAGTGGGGTTTCACCGGGCCAAGATCGCAGCTGCGCTTGTGCTTACCGCGCCGTTCATCCCCATGCTCTTTCAGGGCGAGGAGTGGGCGGCATCCACGCCGTTCCAGTATTTCGCAGATCACGAAGATCCGACGCTGGCCCGGCTAGTTTCGATTGGCCGCAAAAAGGAATTCGAGCCGTTCGGGTGGAACCCTGACCTCATCCCGGACCCTGAAAAGAAGGAGACTTACGAGCGGTCCCGACTTAACTGGAACGAGTTGAATGTCGGTGAACATGCCGAAATGCTTGACTGGTATCGGAAATTGATTGCGTTACGGAGAACGACGCCGGAGCTCAACAACAGCCAGCCGCGATATACGCGTGTCGAATGGGACGCCGGCGAGAAATGGCTGGTTATGTACCGCGGCCCAATTCGGGTGGTTGTGAACCTCAGTTCCGAGCCTCATTCCTTCCCCAGTTCCCCCAGAACTGAGGTTCTAATGTGCTCGCGCCCAGGTACCGTTTTGCGAGACGACGGTTTGATCGTCCCCTCAGATACCGTTGCTATCCTCGGCCAACTCATCGCGTAAGGGCACGGCAATTCTTGCCATTTCGCAAGAGCTGCTTTTGAATCAATTTCTTAGATGGCTCTCTTCTTTCCGGTCTGCGCGTCGAGCGGGCCCTCCGGGGTACCCCATTTCGTCAATGGGCAGCCATACAACTTCCGAATCACACGCGCATCCTACTAGACAGAGAAATGAACCATTGCAAGCGGTTCTCAACCTCGCAATTTATCTTCTCGAGGCGTAAGTAGCTTCGTAAAAAGGCTAATCTTATGACCGGATGCACGATCAACATCGCCGAATTCCGCTGCCGCGCGGTTGCTCGGGTCACATCTTCTTCAAATTATGCGTCGCGTAGAACCCATGGCTTTTATGTATCTGAAGCCGAGGCGGCACCAAGAGAGCACGATGAAGATTTGCTGCAGGATGCAATCCTGCAGGAAGATCCAACGGTCTATGACATTGGTATCGCTCGTGAAGCCCAGCGCATGCGCCATCGCACCGTGTTTCGCCCCGTCAGTGTTCAACGCAAAGCAAAGGTGATTCGCTTTAGAAGTGAAATCCCGGCGATGTTTAAGGTGCGAGCTGAGGAGGCCCGGGTAGGAGAGGGCTGGTCAAACCGGCCTGATGGCTCGAACGATTTTCCTCCCGCAGCTTAGTCGCTTCAAGAAATACCCAAGGTCGCGAACACCGAGATCGCGCTTTTGCCGGCAAATTTTTGCACGGCAAAAGCGCGATCTTCGTGTATTTGCTGCAAATCCGGCGGCCTTATTCGGTAGATCGTAATGTTGTCGGGTGGCCAGGAATCAAGTCATTCGGACTTGCGCCGCAGTCCCGAATCTCTTTTGGCGCATAGTGTTCGCCGCGAGCAGGGCCACCCGCAGTTTTTCCCGTAGCAGGATGCGAATTTCCGCGAGCACTGCTGAGTCTTCATCCGCGTCGAGCACTGATTCGGCAACGCACTTTAATTCAACCCAGTCATGCCAATCTCCGGTCGCGTCTTTTACTTCGGCAGTTGCGCTCAGTAGGTGCTCATTGTCTCCCGGGACGAGCTGCAACATATACCGGAGTTCTTTCAGTCGCTTGCGGAAATCGTGCAGATTGTCTCTGCGAAGATTTGGCCAGCGTTCCAACTTGTTAACCAGAATCTTTGCAGGCGTCGAGCCTATCGTTATCGTCTCTGCTTCGTGTTTCTCGTTTTGGAGGCTACGCAGACAACGTTTCAGGCGTATTCTCGCTTTCCGGCCATGTCTATCCAACGTGCGACCAAGCTTCTTCACACGCTTCTCCCGTTTCGAGGCTAAATGTTCAATGAGGCGGAGCAGGGCATTCGCGTATTTTTGCTGCGATAGCGAGCTGGCTTTGGCAATCAGCACGTCTGTGTCCCTTACCTTTCCCGCCGACTTGAGCACGGGCTTGATCAGCTTGAGAGCCCGGCGCCATTCGCCGCCAAACTCGGGCGAAAGTGCGTGCACGGTCGCCTCGAATTTTCGCGTTTCGGTTCGAAGGCGATGAACGTCTTCCGGGCGACCGTTCGGCCGCCAATCTTTAAGCAGCTTTCTCAACTTGCGCAGCGGGGTTGCCGCCTTTTGCCGGTCGATGATCATTCGCTGTTTAGAATCCCGTGATTTGCGCCGAGTTGCAGGGTGTATGGGACGGTTGTTTGACTCCAGTTCAGAACTTGGTTTGAGCGAAGAGTGGCACCAAGCGCATAGCCGGGGACGGTCCCGTCAAACAGAGCCAACGCGCCTATGGTACGCTCACCGGTAAGAAACGGTGCCGGCGAGGTGGAAGAATGCAAGCCATTCGTCCCAAAGTTTTGATTGTGGATGACGATCCCTCGCATCTAGAGATCTACGGGTTGTTGGCGAGCCAGGCCGGGTACGACTCTGTTCCTGTGCTGGTGCGTTTCTCCGGACCTGAATATCCTGCCGAGTCCGAAATTCAGTTGGTTCTCCTCGACTACCGCCTCGATTCCGAAAAAACGTCGATAGACATCGCGGAGGAACTGCGAGCGAGATACCCGTCAGCGCCGATCCTGTTGCTCTCTGACGTCTGGAGCTTACCGCCTGAAATCGCCCCTTACATCACTGAATTTGTGCGAAAGGGTGAACCGGCAAAGCTGATCAGCACTCTCAAGCGAATGCGAGCGGGCGACACTCCCCTAGGTTGAGATCGAGACAAGTGAAATTCGCGAGGAACCAGTTTTGGGCAACCAACTGATTCCATTCTGCTTCTAACATTCGTTAGACTTCAGCGCCTTGCCCCCTCCTCCCTGGGATCGGAGAAACACCAAATCATGGCGTTTGCACGAGTTGCAGTCCTTCTAGCCGCCTGTTCTGTTGCGGGGTATGCGCAGGTCCGTCCCGACAAGATGGCCGAGCGTGCGCAGCAATTGAAGACGCTGTCTCTGGCCCAACTTGGCGATATTGAGGTCACCACACAATCCAAAGAGCCAACCGAGGTTTGGAATACGCCGGCGGCAATCTACGTTCTTTCAGGGGAGCAAATCCGCCGATCCGGCGTTACAAGCGTTCCTGATGCTTTGCGGCTGGTTCCGGGCGTAAACGTGGAACGGGTCAACGGTTCGCGGAACTGGGCAGTCGGGATTCGAGGGCTTGGGGACCAATACTCGAAGTATGTCCAGGTGTTGATCGATGGTCGAAGCATCTACACGCCTTTGTTCGGTGGCGTGCTATGGACCGTGGAAAATGTGATGCTCGAGGACATCGACCGGATCGAGGTCATTCGAGGGCCCGGCGGCACGATTTGGGGAGCAAACGCCGTCAACGGCATCATCAACATCATCACCAAGTCATCGCAGGACACGTTGGGAACGTTGATTTCGGCCGGCGGCGGGAACGTGGACCAGAACACGGAAGATCTGCGCTACGGCGTGCGCAAGGGCAAGTGGAACGCACGGGTCAATGCTTTGGGTTTTGTTCGCTCGCCCGAGTATCACATCGACGGACAGACGAACTACGACTGGTCGCGATGGGGACAGGTGGGTTTCAGAACCGATCGCAAAGGGAGCCGCGACGAAATCACCCTCCAGGGCGATGCATACTGGGGTAAATTTGGCGACGCCCAGGCAATCGCCACCTATTCGCCCCCAGCGGAGTTCATTTCCTACCGTTCAACAGACGTGTCGGGAGGCAATCTCCTAGGCCGCTGGCGGAGGAACCTGGGAGGCAAAGCTGATCTTTACCTGCAGGCTTTCTGGTCGCACGACCACCGCATAGGTTCGAACTTCGGTGAGGAGCGCGAGACGTTTGATGTCGATTTCCTCCACCGCCTGCCTTTGGGTGATCGCAATCAGTTCACTTACGGGGTAGGTTTGCGCTTGAGCCCGAGTACGATCAAGCAAACCATTGAGACTATCAACTTTATTCCTGCAAAGAAGACGGACAGCATCTACAGTGCGTTTCTGCAGGATGAATTTCGGATCGTCCCGGAAAAGCTTGTCTTCACGCTCGGATCAAAACTGGAGCACGATACCTACACGGGATTTGAGTACCAGCCCAGCGGACGGTTACTTTTTACACCGACCCCAACCAGAACAATCTGGGGAGCTATATCGCGCGCCGTGCGTACGCCTGATCGCGTCGATGAAGATGTCCAGGTAGATGTATATGTGCCGCCGGTCATTTGGGGAAGGATCAACGGCAATCATGCTATTCGCTCAGAAAGACTGGTGGCCTATGAAGCGGGAATCCGGACCCTTGTCGTACCGCGGCTATATGTGAGCCTTTCCGGATTTCACAATGTGTATCGCGATTTGCTCGCCCAAAGCGCCCCCACGATTACTCCGGCGCCGTCGCCCCCATTTCCGCCGCAAAACATCCTGGTCGGCTTCACTTATCTGAACGGGGTGAAGGGGCACACGGATGGGGCCGAGATTGCGCCGGAGCTGCAAGCCTCGGAATGGTGGAGGATACGTGCTGCATACTCTTATCTGCATATTGATCTTGAAGATCAAAACGGCTTCACCAATAAGGTGACGCTCAGAAGCTTGCGCGGTTCGAGCCCCAATAGCCAGGCGTTTTTGCAGTCCCAGATCAATGTCTCCCGAAATGTGGAATTCGACCAGACTGTACGCTTTGTCGGAGCTCTTCCGGCGCAGTCGGTAAGGTCCTATGTGACGGGGGATATCAGGCTTGGCTGGCAACCAAGCCGCGCCTGGTCTCTCTCTGTAGCAGGCGAGAACCTCTTTCAGGCGCACCACGCGGAATTCAATGTCAATCCGGGTCCGATGGTGCTGATCAAGAGAAGCGTTTACGCGAAGATTGTCTGGACGCGGTAACGAGCTATGGACAGCAGGCTGCCATTCGTGACCATCGAAGCGACGCGCGGGAATTCGGTTTCCGTCCCGCCCTGCGGGCCACACTCTAGGCACTTCCGAGCCATTGTTGTGATCATTTTGCTGACGTGCGGAACCATTTCGCACGGTCAGGCCAAGCTCAGTGAATACGATGTCAAGGCGGCCTACCTTTTCAATTTCGGCAAATTCATTCGCATCGATCGGATAGCAGTTCCTTCGAGGGCCACGTTTGATATCTGCGTGCTGGGAAAGGACGTTCTAGGACGCGCCCTTACCTCGGTCACACAAAATGAGGAGATCGATCATCGGAAAGTCCAGGTTCGTCACGTTAAAGACACGACGGAGGCGGCCACTTGCGACATCGCATTCATCAGCGGGTCTGAAGGTGACCGCATGGAAAGCGACCTGGCGGAACTGCGCGGAGCTGACGTGCTCACAGTCAGCGATGCGCCACATTTTCTCGCGCACGGAGGCATGATTCAGTTTGTCGAGTCGGCCAATCACGTGCGGTTTGCGGTGGATCTCGATTGTGTGAAGCGCACGCACCTGGTGTTGAGTTCGGAATTGCTTCGGGTAGCCGTTTCGGTCTCGGGCGCACCAGTGGAGGCGGTGCCATGAGCTTCTGGAACAGTAGCTCGATTTCCGGCAAACTGACTCGCATGAATCTGCTGGTGAGCGGCACAGCACTCCTGCTCGCTTATGTCTCTTTCCTCGCTTACGACCTGTATTCTCTGCGCAAGGACCTGATTGGATCACTCGAAACAGAAGCGGCCATCGTTGGCTCGAACTGCGTGTCTGCATTGACCTTTGACGATCCGCAAACCGCGCAAGAAACGCTCTCAGCTTTACGCGGATCATCTCATGTGCTTGCAGCGGTAATCCTGCGTCCGGACGGCAAAGTTTTTGCCCAATACTTCCGTGACCCTTCCGTTCATCCTTCCATCGGTCAGAGGCTTGGTTCCAACGAGTCCGAAAGCTATTGGAAGGCAGGAAGCAACATTATCGTCGGCCGCAAGATCATCTATTTCGATCACGGGATTGGTTACGTCTACCTTGTCGGGGAGACGAGCGATCTTTCCCATCGGGCCAAGCAGTTTGGATTGATCTCGGCCGGGATCCTGGTGCTTTGTTTCTTAATCGCTCTATTGGCTACATCGACGGTTCGCAACCTACTCACAACGCCGCTCAGTCATCTTGCCGAGACCGCCAAGGTGGTGACGCGCGATCGGGATTACTCCGTGCGTGCGCGCATGCCCAAAAGCGGAGACGAACTTGCCTTGCTTGTGCAATCGTTCAACGAAATGCTCGAGCAGATTCAGGAACGGGATCGAGCACTGGAGGATTCCCGCAGCGAACTGGAACAGCGTGTGCAAGAGCGCACCATCGAGTTGACTGCTGCAAACAAGGAATTGGAGGCGTTCTCCTACTCGGTTGCGCACGATTTACGTGGGCCGCTCCAGCACATCAGCAACATTTCATTCCTGCTGGAGCAATCGTGTGCGGGTGGCGACGCGGATTGCGTGAAGCTGATCGAGAGGCTTTTTGAGGGCAGCCAGCGCATGTCCACGCTGATTGATGACCTGCTGAACCTGTCGCGCGCGACCAGCACGCCGCTGCATCGCTCTCCGATTAATCTTAGCCATATGGCGGCTTCGATCTTTGGTGTCCTCAAGGCGGAGTATCCAGAGCGAAGTGTAGAGATCATGGTTGCCCCTGATGCACACGTGATCGCCGACGAAGGGCTGATGACCGTGGTACTCGAAAACCTCTTACGGAATGCATGGAAGTACAGCTCCCGATCGCCGGCCGCGAGAATCGAATTCGGGTTTACGGAGCAGCCATCAGGTGCGGTCTATTTCGTGCGCGATAACGGGGTGGGTTTCAATCCACGGTATGTCGACCGGCTATTTCATCCATTCCAGCGGCTTCATTCGCAGGGTGAGTTTCCCGGAACTGGAGTGGGACTGGCAACTGTCGCCCGTATCATCGCTCGGCATGGCGGGAGAATTTGGGCAACGGGCAATATCAACCAAGGCGCCGAGTTTTCGTTCACGGTTCCCTACGGAGACGGGTAGAAAAGGCCTTTAACCAGAATCAGTCTCACCCGTCCGTCACAGTTCGGAGGTGACGCCTTCCCAGCCAGTGACGCTTTGTCTGGGCGCCCCGTGGATATTCGGCCGCGAACACGTGAGGCATTCACAGTCGCGGCACCCTTTAGGGTATCCGGTAAAGCGATAAAGCGAACAGGCAAGAAGGCCCAAGGGCGCGCTTTTTTCGAGAGAATCTCTTAAAATCCGCCCCACGGTATTCGCGAGATTTCTGCGCGTAAACCCAATAATGAAGCGTGCTTCAAGTTTTCACTTGACACCCCAAACATCACTAGTGCTAGTTTTAGTTCGCAGTTTGAACAAATGGGGACCAGAGCCCCAGACCGGTTTAAGATTTCGGAGGCGGCAGATGATTTCTCGTAACCTGTTCAGGATCCTCTTCCTGGGCTTTTTCGGCGTGTTTGTGCTTGGCGTGACGCACCACTCCGCGTTTGGGCAGGCCGTGAATGGCACGCTGCTTGGCAGCGTAACCGATGCAAGCGGGGCGACGGTTGCAGGCGCCAAGGTAACAGCCACTCAGACGTCCACCGGAGCGATTCACCAATCGAGCACCAACGAAAGCGGCAACTACACGTTCCCCGACCTGCCTCCGGGCGCCTACAACATTTCAGTGGAAGCAACCGGTTTCAAGAAGGCGACGCAGGAAAAGATTGACCTAGCCAGTAACTCTTCGCTGCGCATTGATATTGCGATGCAAACCGGCAATGTTTCGGAAACGGTGTTGGTAACCGAGGCGCCGCCACTTCTGCAAACAGATCGCGCCGATATCACCACAAAGATTGAGGCACAGGCTGTGCTGGACATGCCTCTGGGGACGAATCGCAACTTCCAATCCCTCATCAACCTGGTTCCTGGAGCTGCGCCAGCGACGTTTCAGCATTCCCAGTTTTTTAACGCCTCCAGTTCCCTTCAGACTGAGGTGAATGGGTTGCCGCGCCAAGGGAACCTCTATCAGATAGAGGGCATTGACGACGACGAGCGGACCGGACTGCTGCAGATCATCATTCCGCCAGCGGAGGCCATTGGGGGCGTCGACATTTCGACGAACAACTTTGAAGCTGAACTAGGGCGCGCGACAGGTGCTGTCACCAATGTGACTCTCAGATCCGGAACAAACAACTTCCACGGCTCGGCATTTGAGTACATTCAGAACAACGATCTGAACGCCCGTTCGTACTTTGGCGGGAAGCTTGGCCATCTCTCCTACAACTACTTTGGCGGGACGATTGGTGGGCCCATCATCAAAGACAAGCTGTTCATCTTTGGCGACTACCTGCGCACGACTGATCACGAGAGGGTGTCGAGCACATTCACGATCCCCGATTCTCGTTACATTGCCAACGCCGGAGCGACCGCCGGGTGCTCCGATCCCCAGGGTTGCATCGATCTGAGCAGCGCCTTTAATGGGGCGAAAGGCCAGATTTACGATCCGGCAACGGGGGATGGGAAGACGACCCATCGCACGCCGTTCACGAACAATCAGATCCCTTTCAGCCGTGTCAATCCGGTTTCGCTGACAGCGTTGCAAAAGCTCAACGCGGCCGCAGCCCAGTTTGGAACCATCATCACCAAGCCGCTCAACAATCCGTCGAACAACTACACCACCAACCTGCCTTTCACCAAAACGACGGACAGCTTTGACATCAAGTCTGACTACTCGATGACCGAAAAGAACCACTTCACAGTCCGCTACAGCTACCAGAAAGCGGTAACGTTCCAGGCTGCGGCATTTGGATCCTTCCTGGGCGGACCGCAGGGCGGTGGATTTGAAGGAACAGGCGTTCAAAAGTCCTATAGCGCGGGGATCAACTACGACCGCGTTTTCTCTCCCACGTTTTTGACAGAAGCGCGCATCGGAGTCGCCCATCTCGGCAACAGTGCTCTTCCCATCGACTACGGTTCGGATGACGCCACAACACTTGGAGTTCCGGGAGTCAACATCTCGGGGCAGCCGTTCACGAGCGGCCAGGTGGCGGTTACGATCAACGGCGGCTTCTCGAACCCGATCATAGGGTATTCCGCGTCGGTGCCGTGGATTCGTGCCGAGTCAAACATCGATTTCGTAAACAACTGGACGAAGATAGCTGGAAACCACACCTTCAAGTGGGGCGCGGACATCCGGCGGGTGCACGACGATCTTCTCCAGGACCAGACGTTCAGTCCACGCGGCGCCTACACTTTCAACGACTCGCAGACATCGGATGGGAGTTCGCCGGGAACTACGGTTGCCAACTTCATCGCAAGCTTTTTGCTTGACCAGCCAAGCCAGGTTGGCCGTGACTTGAACACATTCTTCCCCCGATATCGCCAATGGTGGATCTTCGCATTCGCCAGCGACAAGTGGCAGGCAACACCGAAGCTCACGCTTGACCTGGGACTTCGCTGGGATTTCTATCCGCCAGCGACTCCCGTAGTTGCGGGCGGCTTCTCGAACTATGATCCTGCCACCAACAACCTGGTGCTCGCGGGTCTGGGTGGTAATCCATCGAACCTCGGCATGGAAACGCGGTATCGCTACTTCGCCCCACGCACTGGCTTTGCTTATCGCGTTCATTCCAACACGGTGATTCGCGGCGGATTCGGGATCAGCTACACACCATTCCCGGACAATACCTACGCGTACAACTACCCAATTCGCGCCAACAACAGCTATCAGCCGACCGGAAGTTCCAGTTTCACACCCGCAGTGCTTGGCGATGGCGTGACGGTTGCAACGTTCCAGGCGGGGTTTCCTGCTCCAGTTCCGATTGCCATCCCGTCGAACGGCATCATCCCTGCGAATACGTCCTTCTTGAAAAACCAGGTTTACACCTATATTACCAAGGACTACAAGAACCCCTACGCATCGTCGTGGAACCTGGTGGTTCAGCAGTCTTTGCCCTATGAGATGTCGTTTCAGGTTGGCTACGTAGCCAATCACGGTACCGACATTTCCGGGAGCCAAAATATCAACTTGCCGAGCACGTATGGCGGGGGCAACAACTCCGATCCAGAGTTCATAGCGTTCGGACGCACGGCAGCCACCAATCAATTCTTCCTGGGATTCTCCTCCAACTACGAGTCGCTGCAAACTTCGCTGGAAAAGCGGTTCTCCCATGGGCTTTCACTGAAGTCCGCATTCACCTGGGGGAAAGGTCTTGGTTACATCAGCGGCGACGACGGCGGCCTCACATTCTTTATCAACTGGCGGCGAAACTATGCACCCGTGGATTGGGACCGCAAACTCAACTACGAGCAAAGTTTTACCTACGAACTGCCATTCGGACGCGGTCACAAGATCATGAACTCGACGCTTGGAAATGCTGTGGTGGGAGGGTGGAAGCTGTCCGGAATCGTTTCGGCGCTTTCGGGGCTACCTTTCACCGTAAACGCGAGCGGCAGCAGCCTGAATACGCCAGGTACCGCGCAAACCGCGAGTTTGAACGGAGCGTACAGAAAGCTTGGCGGGATCGGATCTTCCAAGCCATGGTTTGATCCGAAGTCATTCTCACAACCTTTGGGGTGCACATCGTCCCCTTGCACGAACCCCGACCTGGGCAATACGGGACGAAATCAATTCCGTGGTCCCGGGTACATCCAGGACAACCTCTCTGTATTCAAGAGATTCACCCTCTATCGCGAAACCGGGCTTGAGGTACGAGTGGATGCGTACCAGCTTAGCAATACGCCCCAATTTGCAAACCCGAACAACAGTACGACCTCTGCGGCATTGGGAACCATCACCGGTACTCTCGGCAGTGGACAGGGAAGCGTTAATGGAGTCGGTGGCGGACGCACCCTGCAAGGATCGCTTAAATTCTCCTTCTGATTGCAGAGCTTTCGGGGCGGTCGCGAGAATGGATGAGCGATCGAACCTTCTGAGCTTGATTGCAGTCGTTGGATACAAATAGACGGCCGGAGGCTCTGATGAATTCGGGGCCCCGTGCTGTCACTTGAGCGGTGGTTATTCGCGTGTACGATTCAATTCAGTTGAGAGCCATCTAGCCTGGCGCTCTGAACAGATACAGTCCTTTCCGCGGCTCGCACCGAAATGATCTGACCTTCGGTGGTGGCAGTTTTTGGAGAACAACTTGATTACACGACGCACATTCTTGAATGACGTGGCATTTGGAACGGCTGGACTCGCCATCGCTTCGTCCGCAAAGAGCTACGGGCAAATCCTCGGCTCGAACGATCGCCTGAACTTTGCGGTAATCGGACTACACAGTCGAGCGGGCGCGCATTTGTCGTCTCTGAAGGCGAACAAGAGCGCGGCACGCATCACCCACGTTTGCGACGTGGACACGAACACACTCAAGAAGTTTGCCGCTGAGACTGAACGCGAGATGGGCGAGGCGCCGAAGCAGGAGCAGGATTTTCGCAATGTGCTGTCTGCGAAAGAAGTCGACGCCATCACGATTGCAACTCCTGACCACTGGCATACGCCAATGGCAATTCGGGGTTTGCAGGCCGGCAAACACGTCTACGTTGAGAAGCCGTGCAGCCATAATCCTGGTGAGGGTGCACTTCTCCTGGAAGCGGTGCGGAAGTACGGCAAGAAAGTGCAGATGGGGACGCAACAGCGCTCCTCGCCGCACACGATGGAGATCGTCGACAAGATTCACAACGGGTCCATTGGACGCGCATACTACGCCAAATGCTGGTACTCCAATGTTCGTAAATCGATTGGCGTTGGTAAGCCCGCTCCTGTTCCCCCGCATCTTGACTGGAACCTTTGGCAGGGGCCCGCGCCGCGCCAGGAGTACAAGGACAACGTGGAGCCGTATAACTGGCATTGGTTCCGCACCTGGGGAACCGGGGAAACACTTAATAACGGCACGCACGAGGTAGACGTGTGCCGCTGGGCGCTGGGCGTGGAATATCCGTCAAACGTGAGTTCTTCCGGCGGGCGCTATCACTTCAAAGACGACTGGCAGTTCTATGACACGCTGGTCACGAATTTCAATTATCCCGACAAGATGCTCAGTTGGGAAGGCAAGTGCTGCGAAGGCATGAAGCTGTACGACCGCGATCGTGGCTCTGCAATTATGGGCACCACAGGCACGGTGGTTGTGGATCGCGATGGATACGAGGTGTATGACCTAAAGGGCAAGAAGACAGACGAGGTTCGTGCGGAGAAGGAACAGACGTCATCCTCGGACCTGACTGGTCGCGATTCCATGACCGACCGGCACTTCGCGAATTTCATTGCGGCCATCAAGAAAGGCGAGAAGCTGAATGCGCCGATCGAGGTGGGGAATGTAGCCGTGACCATGCTGCAGCTTTCGAACATTGCGTGGGAGACTAATCGTGTTCTCAACCTGGACAGCGCTGACGGTAAGATTCTTCACGATGCTGAAGCAATGAAGGGATGGAATCGAGCCTATGAAAAAGGCTGGGAGCCGCATCTCTAGAGGCTCGCGCGCGACTTATATGGAACGAAACCCGACCTCTTGGCTGGGGTGGCACGGAGGATTCCTAAATCATGATGTCACCATCGCGGCTCTTTCTTGAAGAAAGACGAGGGGCCTCGAACCGGACTCCGCGCCAGATCAATCGAAGCCTTGTTCTGAACCAGATCCGCACGAAGCAGCCAATTTCGCGCGCAGATCTGGCGCGGACCTCGGGCTTGCAGCGCAGTACGATATCGACAATCGTTGAGGGCCTTCTGAAAGAGGGCTGGGTCGTCGAGTCATCCATCGGTGAGAGTGCTCGAGGCAGAAAGCCAACTCACCTGGTGGTGAGCGCAAAAATGGTTGTAGTGGCTGTGGATGTGCACCCGGCGCGTACAACCGTAGCTCTCGCCGACATGTCTGGAAATATCTCTTCACTACGGCAGGTTTCTCTTCCTTCAAATCCAAACAAAGTGATAGCGTCGATCATCGCGGCCATCCGAAAGGTGATTTCGGACCATCCTGGATTCTCGTTTCAAGGTATTGGGATCAACGTTCCCGGACGTTTCAACCGCCAATTGGGGAAGGCAGTGTTCGCGCCAAACGTGGGCTGGCCCATCGCACAGATCAAGTCGCAGGTCGAACAGGCTGTTGGTCTGCTTGTTGCGGTGGAAAATGTGGCGAACGCCTGCGCGCTCTCGGAAGTATGGTTCGGCTACAACGACGCTAGTCGCGACCTTGTTGTCATCAACGTTTCTGAGGGTATTGGCACCGGAATATTCGCCAATGGCCGATTGCTGCGGGGAAACGGCGAAGCTGCAGGGGAGTTTGGCCATGTGCAAGTGGATCCGAATGGAAGACAATGCGGATGCGGCAGCCATGGATGCTGGGAAACGGTAGCTTCAAACCGTTCGGCACTTCGCTATTACCAGGAGATTGCAAAAAGCTCGGTGGCCTCATTTGATGATCTGATCAGCCTGGCAGAACAGGGCGATTCGGGCGCGATAGCCGCGATCGAGAAAATGTGCAGGGAACTGGGACGCGGTATGCACATGATTGTTTCTGTACTGGCGCCAAGTGAGATTGTCATTGTGGGTGAATTGACCCGTCTATGGCCGCTTGTGTCAGGAGTGATTGACGCCGAGGTGAAACGATTTCCATTGATTAGCGTTCCGACGATCAGGGTACCAACAGACCCCGAAAAGGCCCGTCTTCGCAGCGCAGTTGCTCTCGTGATGACCGAAAGTACTGCGAATGAGCGCAAGAGCATGCGTACCGGTTCGAAATGATAATGTCGTGCCTGTAGTGCAATTCCGCTAATCGCAAAAGCGAAGATCGTTAGATGTGTTCAGTGTGCGCCAGGGCGAGAATCTCGATTTCACATCCCTCTTCCGTATTTGACCGAAGAAGCGGCGGCTATATTCCCGATTGAACTGGCTAGCGCTTTCGTAGCCCACTTCAAATGCGGCACTCGCAGCATCCAGGCCTTCATTCGCATGCGTTCTCGCGCCACATAGAGGCGAAGCTGCTTTTAGTACTGGAGCGGACTCATGGCGGTGAGAGAGCGGAATTGATGATGTAGTGTCGATACGCCCATCCGCGCCCTTGTTGCCAGCTCTTCAACGCGCAGAGGTTTGGTATCGTTCATCCGCAGCCATTCCACTGCCTTCGATGTCCGCTGACCTTGTTCTCCCAGCGTTGCTATAGCGCGCAAATGTTTTCCCTGCGGACTACGCAATAATCGGAAAACAATCTCCCTTGAATCAAGATGCTGAGAAAGGGAATATCCTGTGGCGCGTTCAGAAGGTCCACGAGCCGCGAACAGGCGCCAGCAATTCGAGAGAAGTGACACCGACTGCCATTCCGCGGGATCGGCGGAATCCTGGCGCAGATGAAATTCCTGTTGCGTCAAAATCTCACGCGCCGGGGCACAGACCATCCGCCGCGCTCACGCCGTGCAGCCGGTCACTGCGCTGCAAGCGAATATTCGCTGTGGTATCGGAAGCCGGAAGATGAGGTAATTCCGCTGCTTGAAGAACTCGGCATTGGCTTCATCCCCTTCGGCCCGCTCGGCAAGGGATTTCTGACTGGCAAAGATGGACGAGACCACGATGTTCGACAAAACCGACATTCGTAGCAGCATCCCACGTTTCACTCCGGAGGCGCGCACAGCAAACCAGGTCCTGGTCAAATCACTCGACGAGATTGGGAAGAGCAAGAATGCAACACCGGGGCGGGTCGCACTCGCGTGGCTGCTGGCCCAGAAGCCGTGGATCGTGCCCATCCCCGGCACGACTAAATTGCACCGGCTCGAAGAGAACATCGGTGCTTCTGCTGCCACGCTGGCTGCGGAGGATCTGAAGACAATTGAAGACGCGGCTGCCCATGTAAAGATTGAGGGCGCACGGTACCCGGAACACATCGAAAGAATGACAGGCATTTTAGCCGCTGTTAGGGGCGACCTCTAGCACCTTCGCCCCGATTTTCTGAACCTCTCGCGCTATAACGATGCTTGAGGTTGAGCGAGAGGGATGGTAGGGCACCCCGTCCGATAACATGGGTAGGCAAGTCATCCAATCTTGAGGAGATCGGAAACAATGGAGATCAGACGAGTTGGTGCAAAGGCTTCGAGCAAAGGCGCGGCAGAGTACTTTACGGGTTCGGTGCGCGTCGACATGCTCTTCGAGGCGCCAGACCCTGCACGCGCCGTTGGGGCAAGTGTCACGTTTGAGCCCGGAGCTCGTACGGCATGGCATACGCATCCGCTCGGCCAGACACTGATCGTCACTTCCGGGTGTGGCAGAGCGCAGCGCTGGGACGGTCCCATTGAAGAGATCAGGCCCGGAGACGTGGTTTGGTTTTCACCGGGCGAGAAACACTGGCACGGTGCTGCATCAACTACCGGGATGACTCACATCGCGATCCAGGAAAAGCTCGATGGAAAGACTGTCGACTGGTTGGAGCAAGTTAGCGACATACAATACCAGCCAGCCTCGTGAATCCTGTGTTTTGAGGCGATAGCGTACCGACGAAATGCAATGTCTACACACGTATTCCCGTCGACCTTCGTTACGCGAAAGTACTGATTCGCACCTATAAATCCTAGAGTTTGGATGCCCGAGATTTTCAATTTAACTAGAGGCCGAATGACCGATACATCCGCGAGCCATCAATGCTCCCTCGGGACCATTGAAACGCTTTAGGTCAATCCAACACTATCTGTCTGTGCAAAACACCCGCTAGCGTACTCCGCTGCCGGCGATGTGCACATCCGACAGAAGGCTGCGCAGCTGGTGCGGTCGGTATCCAGGGCCCGACGGTTGGATAACGGCCCTTCAGGCTTTCTGCGCAGACGGGCAGGTGGATAAGGATGATCAGGTTTTGGCTGAGCGACGAGAACAATATCTCAACTAAGGTCTTTCCGATCGGCTCTACATTATTTATTGAAGGCCGGGGCCTGCATCCATCCACCCTTTATGACTTCCATTTGTCAGATGAATCAAGAGACGGAGCAGCAACTCTTTTAGCTCGTTACTCGACCGATCGTCACGGAGTCTTGCCCGCTACTGCACTCATCCCTTATGTAGGCGTCTTCAAGCACGACCAGACGTACCTCCAATTTGATACAGATGCCCATGGAGAAACTGCAGGGCGTACCCTGACCATCCGAGCCAAAGTCAGTGGTGAGCCGAGGCCGGATTCCGAGCAGTTGAAGTTTACGGTCATGCCACGAAATAACGATCGGTGGATCTTTTCCTGCGATGCGAACGGGCAAATGCAAACTGGTATCGAGCAAGGCCGCGGTCCAATCTCAATCGCGTTGCGCAATTTTCCGGCAGGATGCGTCCGAGTGTATCTAGTCCCCCGTCAGTTCGGATGGCGAGCAGGCGATCCAATTGACCCAATAGCAACTCGCAACGGTTCGATTTGCAGGCGCGTGTTCCGTCACGATGGCTCTGCCGAGACCATAGTCAATTTGGCTGATAGCGATGAGATTCCGGCCGGGAGCTACCAGTTCATCGCCCGGTCATTTCCACTTGGATGGTATGAGGCAGAAGAACCAAGACTGCTCGCAGATGATGTCGTCTCCGATCGCCGGTTCGCTTCACTAGTCATTCGCCTGCCATTCAACAAACGTTTCGGCTATGACAATGGCATCGTTCTAACACCGGAGATCTCCGGACGTCCGTTGGCCCACAGGCCCTATTTCAGATTTGTAAATAATTTTCCGATCGGAACCGACGTCTACGCCGCCCTCGATCCTGATGCTCTTCCGGCGGGACTTGTCGGGAAGCGTGCGGCAATCTATGTGATTCGGCATCAGACCGCCGCCCAATGGTCAATGAGTAGCATGCTAGACGATATCTCGGGCCCGGGCATGACTTCCGCACCCAAGATCGTGCCGATCGTGCCTGGCTGTGTCAATTGGAATACAACACTTGTATGGCCGAATCCCCAGGTTCCCGGCAAATACGATATTGCCATTGATTTTGGCAACAATGCTCCGAATGCGCAGGATTTCATCAGCGATGGTTCTCTCGATCCTCCCCTCGACATGATTGATGGCTACGTGCGGGTGGGCTTCTATGTCACAGAAGATCCATCGTTGCCGGGTCAGTATTTGGGCAAGATCGGTCAGCATGACTATGCACTTGGATCTATTCAAGTGCCATCGACCGATGCCGGCCCGACACCAACAGACTCACTCCCAATCACGGCTACGGTCCGGTACCCCGCGCAGTCGAGCGGAACTGACGCAGCCTTTGCGCCCGGGAGTTTTCCACTCGTGGTCATCATGCATGGGAACTCGGGCTATGACACGTCATATCTCGGGTATAACTACTTGCTGGACCACCTCGCGAGCCATGGCTTTATTGCCATGAGCATCTACGCACCGGTGGGAGTGATGATTGAGACCCGGGCTCGCGCAATTCTTGCGCACCTCAGCATCATGTCACAGAACAACGCTAATCCCGGGCTATTCCAGGGCCACATTGACATGAGCCACATAGGCATCGCCGGTCACTCCCGCGGTGGTGAAGCGGTGGTACGCGCAGCGCGAATCAATACCGCCGAAGGGCTTGGCTGGAACATTCAAGCCGGTATTTCCATCGCTCCGACCGACTATTTTCACTACGGAGATCCTGGCATGCCGTTGCTGGTTATTTATGGTTCGAATGATGGCGACGTGGCAGGGACCTGGCCGGACCGCACCTGCTTCAATATCTATGACGAGGCCGGCCGGCCAAGGTCATTCATCTTCGTTTACGGTGCGACGCACGATCAGTTCAACACCGTATGGGCGCCCACATTCCTTAACGTCGAGTCCGATATCACGTCGTCAGACATTCCAAAGCTCATTTCATTGAATGATCACGAAAATGTGGCCAAGGGATACGTGACGGCCTTTATGCAAGCCCACTTGCAGGCTCGCGACGAACAACTGGAATACTTCAGTGCAAACCTTAAGCCAGTCCTGGTCGGCTCCTTGCAGATTCATACCTCGCACCAGGAGTCAGGCGTACGATCGATCGATAATTTTGAACAGACGCCGCACAACCCCAATGTCAACACGCTGGGCGGCGGCGTAATTACCACCGCTCTCTCAGCATTGGCTGAGAACGCGCTTCGCACTCTTGACGTCCATTCCCCGCACGTAACGGGCGGCGGAGAGATTGCCTGGCAGAGTTTTTCCGGCAGATACTCGAGCCAATTGCCCTTAACGGCGAAAGATGTTTCTGGATACGCCGTTTTGGCATTTCGCATAACCCAAAAATACGGCAGTGCTGAGAATCCGTTCAACCTTTCGCAAGACTTGTTTGTGCGACTCACCGACGGCGGTGGCAAGTCTCGGGCAATTCGCGTGAGCACGTTCACAGATGTTCCATTTCCCTATGAGCGCGGTTTCACCGATCTGATCAAGTCTGCTCTCAAGAGCGTTCGAATCCCTCTCTCGTCATTCACCATATCCAATCTTGGCGCTGAGGACGTAGACCTGACGAATGTCGCATCGGTGTCATTCGAATTCGGCGCGAATCCTACAGGTCGCATTGAGATCGACGACATCGAATTCACGCAATAGCCTCCGGGAGTTCATCATGGCCAGAAATGTATTGCCGTTAAGTCACTATGAAGCCGAGATGGTGCGGATGCCTTTGGAGGGACGCGAGGGCAAGGTAGTCGAGGCTCTTCGCGTTGTGGTGTTCGGTCCGCACTTTCCTCAGCGCGCCATCGACCCAGAACTCCTCATCGGGGAGGTCGTCGCCAATCGAATCTCGATTTCGTCGGATCAATGCAGCATTCGTGGATACTTCGCCGAACCGCCCGAAGAGGGGCAGATCATTCGAGTGCGTTATGGAGACAGCCAGGAAGGTGAATTGCGCGAGAGATTTTCGCGAAAGGCAATTCGTCCGATTCCAAAGGACTGCACAAAATGACAATCAATTCTTATCAGGACTTTGTCTCGAATCTGGTGCTTCACCTCAGCGCGGATGAACGCGCGAACGGTGTCGCCTATGCCGCGGTCACCGAAGCGCCGTTCACGGCAGGAAGTCGATTGCATTTTCCGGGCACTGAAGTTGAGGTGACTGCGGAGTCCTGGCTAGCCTTCATCGACCAGGTTCCGATGGCCAACTGGGGCCATCGTGCCAGGTATCTGCTCGTGAGCCGCGAGACTGATCAAACCTGGTCTTTCGAAACACGCTTTCCGCCATTTCAACCTCATGGTGATTTGCAATGGCGTGTCGTATATAAGGCTCCTTCGGTGCCAGACGCGGCTGTGGCGTCTCCACAGTAAACTCCGGCGCATGTTCCCTGATGCTGCCAAGTCCCTTTTTTGTTAACAACCCTATTAATTAAGGAGAAGACAGATGGCTAACGAGAGAGAAGAACAAGTGCTTCATCGCGTCCGCACTCATGCGTTTGCGTCCTTATCCTTCGACAAGAGGGAAACCACCAACCTTCATCTCGATGAACACATTTACGAAAAGGGCGAGAGAATTGGGCCAGAATTTCAAAAAATCGTCGCGGATCGCCCCAGCATTCTGGTATTCGCCGACGACGAGCCACGCGCGAACTTTGGCCACAACTGCCGCTATTTACTCTACGATGCGAAATCAGGCGCTTTTCATCATGAGATTGCTGCCCGGTTCCCACCCATCTCTGACGTGCGGCGGCCCAAGACGTTGCGTCCTTTTCACGAGCCGGTGGCGTTTGTCGAGTCGGCTATCCGGTTCCGCTGGTATCCACCCATCTGGCGTTGCCCCATTATTCTTCCGGAGGGCACCCGATATGCCCTTCTCTATTCGGGTATGTCGAATAAGCGCCACCTGAATGACATGGAATTCCTCTACAGAACGCTTATCGATGTCTATTCGTTCAATCCTTCTCATATTTACACGCTCAGCTACGACGGTACTTTGAACACTCAGGATGGCGTCCAGACTCACTGGCCCGGGGACGGCACACCATACCGGATCAACATCACCGGAGAGGGAAACCGTGCCGCATTCGAAGCCGCCGTTGACACGCTCAAAGGAAAGATGAAATCGCAGGACACCCTGCTGATCCACTGCAACAATCACGGCGATTACGATGGAACGCCGGGCACGTCGTATCTATGCACCTATCCAAGTTGGGGGCAGTACTACAACGCGGATTTCTCCAACAAGCTTGCAGAACTGCCTAAGTTCCGTCAGCTGATTGTGATGTTGGAGCAATGCAACTCGGGTGGATTCAACGCTTCAATCCTGGCCAAGAGCCCTGCTGCAGCCACCAGCGTTGCTTCTGCCGCAATCGAGTCCCAAAGCTCTTATGTCTCGGCAGACGGCAATTGGGATCCATTCGCGCGTGATTGGATCGCGGCTCAAGCCGGGCATGATCCTTTCGGAGGACCGCTGGCCTTTGATCCTGATACGGATGGAGATGGGAAGATCGAGGCGGAAGAAGCGTTTGCCTACGCGAATGCCGTCCGGGATCCCCGCGACTCGCCGAACTTCAGCGAGAGTTCGGAAGCTGGCGGCGACATCGGTCTGGGGCAGCAGTACCGCATCTGGTGGTGGTGGTGCATCATCCTGCACGAGTCCCTGGAAAAGTACAGGATCAAGCTGCCACCCGTTGAATACACTGAGCGGCTCGGCCGGATTCAGCCGGAACTCGCGAAGTTGACGGCAGAACTCGAGAAGACGTCGGAGGGCCTTCGCAAGGAGATGAAGTCAAAGGTCGAGTCACTGGTTGGCTCGGTCTTCGGCAAGGATACGAAGTAGTGGTTTAGACCGCTTCAAACCCAAGAGGCCCTTCTGCTTATCGAACGGGCCTCTTTTTAATTGCCGTTTCGCTATCTTTTCCCGTTTCGAAGAAACATTTTGAATGCCGATGAAACGCTTTTACCAATCCAGACACTACTTCCTAGTGCAGTTTGCGGCAGGATTGAACGCCGCCCATCTACGACGGCAAGTGAAATACCGGAGGATTCTTTCAGCAATGGAATTCAACAGCAGCAATGTCATGTGTTGCGGCCAGGACCAGGGCCCGGTGAGAAGCAGTGGATTCTCAAGGTACGTTGCCGTGAATCTCCAGTATGTTGGCAGTCAGCCAATGGTGATCCATGGCCCGGTGACCGGGAATATTTACCGTTTCTCACACCTTGATCCGGTGCAATCCGTCGATCCGAGAGACGCAGTGGATCTGCTCTCCGACCGGCAGTTCAGGCTGGCTCGATGAGTTCCGCAGCTATCAATCCGGCTCCACGGCGCGACTCTCGAGTGCGGCGATCCGCTCGGCTTGGCGCACAGGGCCACGGATTTCAACCGCAGGCCGCGCCCGCGATGCTATACTTGCGACCTCTCTGGTCCGCGGAGCCGGTTTTGCAATTTCATTCATTCGATGCAAGTTACGTAGAGAGTCTGTGCGCAGGGGACCAGCAAACGCAGCGACATTTCGTTGACTACTTTACCCTGCTTCTCAGACTGAAACTTCGCTCGCGGCTGCAGTCGCCGCAAGCGATCGAGGATGTGTGCCAGGAGACGTTTTCCCGGGTCATCGCGGTCTTGCGCAAGGATGGGGGACTGCGACAGCCGGAGCGCCTGGGCGCCTTCGTTAACACGGTTTGCCGAAACGTGCTTCTGGAGCATTACCGATCCTCCAAGGGAAATGAGTCGCTTGATGTGGAGGGGCGTCCCGAACTGCCTTCAACTGGAGACGACGCGTTTGACATAGCCTCTGCCAGCCAAATCAAGCAAAAGGTCCGGGAGATACTGCTCGACATGCCCGTGCGCGACCGACAGCTCTTGAAAGCCGTTTTCCTCGACGAACGCGATCGCGACGAAGTGTGCGGGGAGTTAGGCGTAGACCGTGACTATTTGCGAGTAATGCTCCATCGGGCGAAGCAGGAATTCAAATCTGAGTATGTGAAACGCATCGGCAATCCAGCAGGCGTTAGCGCATATTCCAGGAAAGACTGAGGGATTGGCCGTGCCGTGCACTTGTAACAAAATTGACCGCAGTGGGGAACGAGAGATGGATCATAGCGAAGCAGTACAACAAATGTCCGCAGAGCGATTCCTTCTCGATGAGCTCACCGTCGAAGAACGGGATGAATTTGAAGCGCACTTGTTCGATTGTCAGGAGTGCGCCCTTGATCTCCGTGCCGGAGTTGCGTTTGTCAATGAGGCAAGAGTTCAACTGCCGCAACTCATGGCAAACGCGCCGGCAAGCGCAACCTCCAAGGCCAAAAAGCCGAAGGAAAAGAAGAACTATTGGTTTCTGTGGCAGCGTCCTGCCTTTGCGGGTGTCGCATTCGCGTGCCTCATGGTGGTCGTCGGCTACCAGAACCTGGTGACGTACCCAGCCTTGCGCAAAGCGGCAAATCAGCCGCGCCTTCTTCCCTCGGCCCCATTGCATGGGAACACTCGTGGCGGACACGTGATCATTGCGGCCGATCGCGGGCACGGGGTTGCGTTGCCTGTCGATGTTTCGGGTTCGACGACAGCCGCCTCTTACGCTTCCTATTCCGTCGACCTCATGGACCAGAAAGGGAAGCTCGTTTGGACAGGGGCAGTCGCTGCACCCGGTGACGGCGATAGTGCCACTCGGTCATTAACGCTTGCGATTCCAGGCGCGATGCTCGAGAACGGCGAATACACAGTCGTAGTCTCCGGGGTCTCAACCAATGGTGAACGAGCGGCGATCAATCGGTATGCATTCGAAATTCGAATGAGCGACTAGCGCTCCCCAATAAGATTTGCATATTTCTCATATGGTCTCTGGCACACATTCGGTTAGTTTGGCTATTAAAGTACAGTAGAATGTGCACAGAAATCGAAACGGAGGAGTGACCCGTGACAATGTCCGAGGCAAACGGCAGAACACACCGCTATCACGCAGAAGCGACGGTGCTGGCGGGCCAGCTTGAGCTTCCTCTAGTACAGGAAATCAAACCGCAAGCCTTTGCAAAGCTCCCGGATGATGGCGGGTACCTCGCGCAGCAGGCGGCGGACTACCGGCTCGAATCGGTTATCTCCTTCGATTCCGCCTACACACAGGTCTCGGGCAATCCGGATGTCAAGGAAGGTCACGGCTGGAGCACTTTGGCTACATCCGTGGTGGAAAACCTGAACGTACTGGATGTTGTTACGGCGGACCGAGTGGTCGGGCAGATTTCAGTTGAGCACCCGCTTGTGGGCTATGTACCGCATGTCACTTTTCTGGGCACACGATTTGAGAATCTGCGCATCGCCGGCCATCCCGTCGAATTGGATCTCGATTTGGATATCTTTGGCCCAAAGCCGGAAGAGGATGCCCCATATTCGAAGTCGCAAAGCTTTCTGGATCGCATGGCCACACAGCATGGCAACGTCCGCAAGCACCCAAGTCTGCTCGACGAGCTGATGCAGCGTTACACTGGCCTTGTTGGGAATGTTGGGAAAGCTGAACAGCCTGAGGTCATGGAATGCTCGTTGGTGAACAGTGCAGGAGGAGACTTCCCTGGAAGTTGTTTTGGGCACGTAATTCAAGTTCCCAACTTCGGGACGATTGTCTTGGCCGCATTGCGCCTGGAGCAGTCGGACTATCAGGAGCAAACAGGTATCCCCAAGTCCACGACGTTCCATCTGACCATGGTCGAAATGAAGATGGGTTGTATCGCCGCCGGAACCGCGCATGCCGCCAAGCTGATTATCAATGGGGCATCCAGTCCTTAGACCGAATCCGGCTCGAGGATGATCGTCTTGTCTCTTCACTCTGGATCGTCGAGCGCGCGGAGAGCGATTGAAAGCGAGCACAATGATTTGTTCGCGTTCTCTGTGGCACTGCGGATATCGCTGCGGTTTGGCCGCAGGACTGTTGCTGTTGCTTCCGCTGAAGGATACGCCCCCAGTAAGCTTCCCGGCTCAGTATTATCTTGCGTCCGGACATTTCCGCCATGGATTTCTGGAAATGAGCCAGCAGGAGGCGGAAAAAGGTTACCAGCTCTCCCAAAGATCGAGTCCTGAATTCGCTTGGAAATTTCAACTGCTTGAAGCAGAGAGTATGCTGTGGCGGGGAATGTATGAGGATGCCTTGGGCGTTCTCTCGGTTCAGACCTATCGGCAAAATGACCCCGAGGCGAGAATAGAGGAATTGACAATTGAAGGTGTGGCCTTCACTCGGCTGCACAAGTTCTCTATGGCGAATCAAACTCTTGCGGAGGCGGAGAGCCTGTGCTCGAGCACTGTTTATATTAGTTGTGGCGGTGTGCCCAGGGCACGTGGAATCCTCGCCATGGAGCGCGGACAACTCGCAAACGCGCGCAAGTGCTTTCTTGAGAGCCTCACCTTCGCGAGGACCCACCATGACGCCTGGCAGGAAACGTACGCGCTCTCAAATTTGGGGTTCGCAGCGCTCCAGAGTGAGCATTTTGACGAGGCAGTGGACTGGGCGACGTTTGCGTACCAGGCGGCCGTGCGCCTGGATGCGCAAGATCAGGCGCAACGCGCCTCAGGGAATCTTGGGTGGGCATACTTCGAGTTAGGAGATGCGGACCGAGCATTGGAACTGACCCTGGACGCAAAAGAGCGTGCCACAAAGCTTGGAGTTCAATACATTGTGCTTAAGTGGCTAACGATCGCCGGGTACATCTATCAGGATAAAGGTGATCTCAAGCGTGCAACGGAGTCCTATCGCCAAGCTTTGGATGCCGCAAAACAAATCAACAGCAAGGAAGACATTGTTACATCGCTGGAGGTTCTGGCACATACTTCGATCGAGAGCGGTAAGCTGGACGAAGCCGACACATTCATCGATCAATTGAATCCTCTTGTGCAGGCGAGCGGTAATCGCCTGGACGCTCTCGATGTAATGCTCGCGCAGGGAAAAATCGCTGCCTTACGGCGCCAGGACAATAAAGCCGAAACTCTCTTCCGAACAATCGACCACGACCCTGACAGCCAGACTTCGATGCGTCTTGGCTGCGAGCATGAGATGGCCAGGTTGTTTGAGCGCGAAGGCAATGCAGTTGCAGCGGGTCAGATGTATCGAACAGCGCTGACTACCTTCGAATCGGCAAGGGCCCAGCTCAAGAATGAAAACTCGAAACTCCCGTTCCTCGCTAACGCGACTCCTATATACGACGACTACATCCATTTTCTCGTTACGCAAGGCAAGCCTGAGGAAGCTTTGTTATCGGCCGACCAGAGCCGGGCGCGTACCCTCGCGCAGGGGCTTGGGCAGATTGAAGACAAGGGATTTTTCAGACCTGCGGCATTCTCGCCTCGCGCCGTTGCGCGAAAGACCGGCTCAACGCTGCTTTTCTACTGGTTGGGAGAGCAACAGTCGTACCTCTGGGTCGTGACGCCTCAAAAGATTTCAATCTTCCCGCTTCCCGCCCGGAAGGGAATCTCTACGCTCGTCGAACACTTCAGTGAGGCGTTGCTCGGAACGCAAGATCCGATGCAAGCTGACAGTGAAGACGGCCAAGAGCTATTTCAATCTCTGGTTGCACCGGCCGTGAAGATCATGGGGGCCAACGCCCGCGTTACGATCCTGGCCGATGGTGCGCTTACTCGCCTCAACTTTGAAACCCTGCTCGCTCCGGGACCGAGCCCTTTTCCCGATAGTGAGAAAAAGGCAGAACACCAAATATCTGCACATTACTGGATCGATGATGTGACGCTGTTTTCAGCACCCTCTCTCGCCATGCTGGCGGCCGCGAAGCCCCCCGGGAGGTCGCAAAGAACCTCCTTCTGATTGGCGACCCTGTGTCAGCCAGCGTCGATTTCCCCAGCCTTCCTCTATTCGGATCCGAGATGGCCCTTATTGAAAAGGGCTTCGAGACGCACAACCTCGTGGTTTTTTCCGGCCAGAGAGCGAGTGCAGCCGCTTATCTCGCAAGCAATCCTGCTCAGTATTCTTATATTCATTTTGTTGCGCATGCTGTTGCGAGCCGCACTGACCCGCTGGATTCAGCCATCATCCTGTCAAGCACGAAGGCTGGTGAAGAGTCCTTCAAGCTTTATGCCCGCGAGATCATCCAGCATCCCATTAACGCTCGTCTCGTCACTATCTCGGCCTGCTATGGTAGCGGCACAAAGTTCTACGCCGGAGAGGGTTTGGTGGGTCTGTCCTGGGCTTTTCTTCGGGCTGGCGCGCATAGCGTCATCGGCGCTCTGTGGGAAGTAAGTGACGACTCGACGCCACGGCTCATGGAAGCGCTCTATCGAGGTATCAATACGGGTGAGACGCCGGATGTTGCTCTTCGCAGCGCCAAGCTTTCTTTGTTGCATTCGCCAGGCAAGTTTCGTCTCCCCTTTTATTGGGCGCCCTTCCAGCTCTATTCCCGGCTGTGACTCCAAGTTAGTCTGAGTCCTTCGCATTTTAGAACCCTCTTCGCCACGTTGTGTCCCCGCGAATTCGAGATGGAATCTACCTGCGACGAGGCGGTTTCGCGCGATCTTGTTAAACTCGATGCCCGGAACTCTCAGAAGTTCGAGTTTTGATCAGGTTCAGGCTCTTGACGTCGACAACCGCGCAGCGACGCACGAGATCCCCGCCCCTGTTCTGGGAGCGATTTCTGCGTCGAAATGTTTAAAGGCCCACGAAATCGATGCTGTCAGTCATTCCATGACGGATGAACGGAGATTCAACTGTCGCCACCTGCAATTCGTCACTTTTTGCCGCAAATTCGGCGGGTTGCAGTTTATGACATGAATGGTTCTCGTCTTGGGATGAACTGCGAAATTGAGGGACAGAAATACAGATTCGACATGTGGCGTGCATTAGGGGCACATTTTCTCAAAAGTAAGATTGTATCCACGATAGATATCCCCGAGGATTTCGCATGCGAAGGCTATTGGCAGTCGGAAGTCTGTTGTTCGTTGCCTTGATGGCACCATTGGTCAAGGCGCAGGATGTTGCATCGATCACCGGAGTGATTACAGATACGACGGGCGCGGTTATTCCCGGAGCGACTGTAGTCCTAGTGAACACCGCGACGAATCTCACCTATACTGCGGAGGCGAACGCGGTAGGTTCCTATACGATCGTCAACGTCCCGCCCGGTCCAGGATATCGAATTACATTTTCCCGGACAGGTTTCACTCCTTCAGTGGTCACCGATGTCTATCTGAATGTGAACAGCACCCGTACGCAGGACGCACACCTTGCGGTGGGAAGCACGACGCAATCTGTCGAAGTGTCTGCGGCGAACCAGGGCATCACCCTGAACACGACCGACGCGACTATCGGCAATAACTACGAAGTGCGAATGGTGGACGAGCTTCCCATCCAGTTGCGCGATAATCCATCGGCCTTGTTCTCGATTCAGCCGGGCGCCACCAGTGATGGCGCGATCACTGGCTCCCGCACGGACCAGAATAATGTCACGCTCGATGGTCTCGATGTGAACGACATGGCGACGGGTGAATTTGGCGTGGTGACGGGCAACGCCCCTGTGGATTCTGTCCAGGAGTTGCGCGCTGTCACCGCGAATCCACTGGCGAGTGAAGGCCAAGGCGGCGGCGGCCAGTTTGTAATGGTGACCAAAAGCGGAACCAACGCATTCCACGGAAGCCTGTTTGAGTATCATCGCGACACCACCACGGAAGCCAACGACTGGTTCAATAACAACGCGGGTGTGCCGCGTGCACCGCTCATTCGTAACCAGTTTGGAGGAAACGTCGGCGGGCCCATCAAGAAAGACAGGGCGTTTTTCTTTTTTGAGTACAACGGCCGTAGAGACAATCAGGGAACGCAAGTCGAAAGCGCAGTTCCACTCGATGAGTTCCGTAACGGCAACATCCAATACATTCTCAAGCAGGACGCGGGCGGCAACGTTTGTACCGGAACGAGCCGAGCGAATACGACTCCCCAGTGCATTGGGATGATCGATTCGTCGCAGGTTGCCGCCCTTGATCCTCAGGGAGTTGGCTTCGATCCAGCATTGATGGATTTCATCAACAAGCGTTATCCGCATGTTAATGACCCGACCGGCGGTGATGGTATCAACACGGGCGGATTTCGCTTCAATGCCCCTGTCGTCCTGAAGGAAAACGACTATGTGACCCGGGTTGACTACACGCTCAACAACTCCATGAAACTGTGGACACGCGTCAGCGTTCAGAGCCAGCGACAGGGGGACGCAATCAACTTCGCGGCTCCTATCCAGTTTCCCGGTGACCCGCTCACTCACTCCATCAATGATGCGAGCTATGGCTACGTGTTCGGGCACAACTGGACAATCGGCGCGAACAAGACTAACCAGGCGCTTTATGGCGTAACACGCTCGCGATTAAATTTCCCGGCTGCGTACAATCCGACCGGGACCGTGCAGTGGCGGAACGGATTCGGCGGTGATGGTTCAGGAGGCACGATCCTGACCGATCCCTATGCCAGCGCGGTAAATGCCCAGGACCGCAACTATCCCATTCCCGTGGTACGCGACGATTTCAGCTGGCTCAAAGGAAGGCATACTCTGCAGTTTGGCGGTCTGTTCAAATTCATCAAAACCTATGAGAACTCGTACCTGAACTATGACGAACCGCTCATCGGATTGGGGGGGAACATCCTGGCTCTGAACGCGTCACTGCGACCCTCCAACATTCGCACCGCTGGGACCACTGCGTCGAGTACCTATGACAGCGCCTTCGCGCTGGCCCTGGGAAGATTCGCGGCGATTAACAGCAATTATGAATACACAAATGCGGGAACCACCTTACCGCAAGGCAGCGGCGCGGTGCGGCAATATCGCTACTATGAGTTGGAAAGCTACTTCGGTGATACTTGGAAAGCAACTCCTGAACTGACCTTGTCCTACGGAGTTCGTTACCAGTGGTACTCGGTTCCCTACGAAACGAATGGCCGCGAATCGATTCAGAACTTCACCTTCGATAACTACTTCGATAAGCGCCTGCAGCAGAGCGCCTCAGGACTTTCCGGTGATAACACGATTCCCTTCATTTCCTACACACTAGGCGGCAAGGCAAATCATGCGCGCGACTATTACGGTTCAAGCTTGGCAAATTTTGCGCCGCGGCTCGCGTTTGCTTATAACCCGAGCTTTGCTCACCACACCGTTATTTCGGGTGGAGCAGGAATCGTGTTCGATCATACAGTTGTTAATGCCGTCCAATTCCAGCAGGACCAGTTCTCGTATCTCTTTCAAAGCAGCGCGAATGAACCTTTCGGTGTTCCGTCCGACCCCGTCGCCTCGCTGAAAAACGATCCGCGATTTACCTCCATCACGTCAATTCCGGCGCCACCAGCGGCGCCCGTGATCACGCATCCGTTCGAACCATTTGTAGATGCCGACGGGGTTCCCTTCGGTCTCGCCAACGGGCAGGCATTTAACGAAACCATCGATCCAAGACTGAGAAATCCATACACCATCGGATTGACATTTGGTTTCCAACACGAGTTTCCTCGGAACTATATTCTGAAAGTGAATTATGCCGGTCGGCTGGGGCGCAAGCTGTTGGCGCAGGCGGACGCCAATCAGTTGATTGACTTTCCCGACAAGACGTCTGGCCAGATGATGTCGAATGCGTTTGCCAACATCACAAAGGAAGTGAGGGCTGGGGCCGACACGACCAACCTGCCATCTGAGCCATGGTTTGAGAACGTGGTGTTCCCCGGAGTCGGTCAGTCGCTCGGTTACCCGAACAACACCTCGCTGCTCGCAGACAATGGAACCCTGAACGGGTTGGTGAGTAATGGGGACTTTGCAGACTTCATCGAGTCTCTTTCCGCCTTTGGCGTGATCGATTCGAACGTTGGCATGGGTTCGCAATTCTCGGAGAACACTTTTTATACAAACAAGGGAAGCTCCAGCTACCACGGGCTTCTCGCAACGCTTCACAAGAACATGTCGGAAGGACTGCAGTTCGACCTCAATTACACATACTCGCATTCGATTGACAATGTCTCTTTGGTGGCTAACACACCCGCGGTCGGAGGCTACGGATTCATTTGTGATGCAGTCCGCCCCGTGGAGTGTGTTGGAAACTCGGACTTCGATCAGAAGCACATCATTACAGGCAATGTCCTCTACGACCTGCCATTTGGACGTGGCAAGGCCTACGGTGCATCGATGCCTTTCTGGGCCAATGAGGCACTGGGAGGATGGAGCATAAGCGCACTTCCCAGCTGGCATACCGGTGTCGCCTTCGGCACCGTTTCCAACGCATTTGTGGCTGGGTACGCCAACAACGCTCCGGCCCTCCGTACGGGAAGCTGGTCAAACGTCGCTCCGCATGTGCATAAGACCTCAGACGGCTCGGTCAACCTATTTTCTGATCAGTCCAAGGCCTTGGACTCTTTCAGTGGACCGATCGGCTTTAAGATCGGTACGAGAAACGACCTGCGCGGACCGAGCTACGTAAACTTCGATCTAGGGGTTGGGAAGGCATTTCCAATTCACGGAGACAGCCTGAAGCTGAAGTTCCGCGTTGACGCTTTTAACGCATTGAATCATCCCAACTTCAATATTCCCTCAAGCGCTTTGAGGAGCAATGACATAACCCACGGGAATTTTGGACAGATTACCTCCCAAACTGCAACAGCGGATGGTACTACAGCGCGAGTGCTGCAAGGCGCACTGCGGCTGGAATTCTAAATCTGACGACAGGGTTTGGAGTGATAAGTCAGGGCCATGCCGTCGTTTGTCGTCCATGCTCACGGCCCATGGCCCCATCGACCACTCTGCTTCCTATTGAGCGCCAAAAGATGGGCGCAGTCGCGCCAGGCGCTCTGCGCGATTCTAAACCTTCGCGAGGAAGTCGAGGATCTTCTGCCGGTCAACTGGCTTGGAGATGATGGGGAATTCGTAGTACGTCATGATCGTCTCCTTAACAACCTTCGAGGCGGTTTCGTTATCCGCCAGCAGCAGCACCTTGCAGTCAGGATGGTTGCTCACGATGAGCGCTGCTAGCTGGATACTTTCAGTTGGATCAGCCGTCAAGTCGACAATCACCACGTCAGGCCACTGGAGCCGACACCAAACGAGCGCCTCAGCCGCTGTGTACACGTGTACCGCGTTGTAATGGTAGATTCGTAGGATTGCCGTGAGCGTTTTACCGACGGTCGTATCGCTATCGATGTGGAGGACCTTCGTGCTAGGGAAAGTATTTGGCATTTGTTTTGTTCTCGATGATGGTTTCGCGCACGGCCACGGCGTTACATAGGCGAAGATTTAAGCTGGAACCCACTGGGGGCATGGGCTGAAGATGACAGTATTGTAATTTAACTTTCGTCGGCTGCGAAGCACCATGCCATGCTTTTGTCGGTTGATACCCCGGGCAATGAGTGATCGCTAGAGCCGCTCAAACCCGTGTCCCACCCATGCACCGGTGTGGCCGCGAATTCAGAACCGGCGGCGGAAAAACGTCAGAGGCCGCTTACTTACTGGGAGGCACAAGCCTGTCGAGATTGGTTTTAGCGATGGCCTGGCGAGGAATTGGGCTGTGCATGCGGGATTGTGACTTGCTCCGGCGGGCGGAGTGAGAACCCACTGCACGGACAGCCGCGTGCCATGCAAACGTGAAATTCGATATTAAGAGAGTGCGACGTGGTGGGGTGTCCACAAAGGCATGAGAGGCGCGGAGAGCAGTCACGCAACCGGACAAAATTCATGCCCTATTGGATCACGTAAACGATCCTTTACCAGTACCACTTTGGAGCGACTGTGTGCTGCAATGCAACCCACTCTATTCGGGGAATCAGAGAGCCGCTCTGTAATCGAAAACCACAGGCGGCTCTCGGCTGTGCATCTGCGATTAGCCTTCAACTTCAAGCTTCACTGCACGACTTGTTACTTCATCAGGCTTAATGCGGCGCCAAGAATCTGTTCCAAGTCGCCGAATCGAGCCTGGTAATCGGTCAGGCTTCGCCGAATCACCTCATGGGCTTCCTCGCGGCCATACGTTGCGGTGATCTCACAACTGCTGGACAGTGCACCTGGTGCTTGTTTGTACGTGAGGAAGTAGTGGCGCAACCGATTTAGCATCGCAGGGGGTACTTCCGTGATGTCAGTCCAGGAACCGTAGGTAGCGTCTTCCTTCAGGACCCCGATAATCTTGTCATCGGCTTCTTTCTGGTCGACCATCCTCAAGCCGCCAATCGGAACGCAGTCAACCAGCACATTTCCGTGTTGAACCGGCCTATCAGTCAAGACACAAATATCGAGCGGGTCAGAATCTCCCTGAAGGCTCTGCCCGGTTTTTGCCGAGGAGTACTCAGCGACCTTTTCACCGCAAAACGTTTGTGGAATAAATCCATAAAGTGCGGGGCAAATGTTCGAGTATTTCTGAGGGCGATCAACCTTGAGGTATCCAGAGACCTTTTCAATTTCGTACTTCAGTGTGTCAGAAGGCACGACCTCGATGAAGCATCGAACCTGTTCTGGCACGGTCTCGCCAGGCGAGATACCATGCCACGGGTGGGCCTTGAATAAAACCCCAAGTAGTTTCCATAATGGCTGCACAGTTTCTCTCACGTTCACCAACCTTTTGACGTCTCAGAATTATTCCACAAAGGACTCAAGTCACTCGAGCATCAACCGCTCATCGTCTAGTCATCGGGACACATCCGCAACCGGCTTAACCCACCCAGAAGTATCTTGAGCCCAGGGTCAACGGGAAATCGGACTAGCAACGCGCGGGCCGTTCCACATCTGTCTTGCTTCTGGGCTCTCTTGAGGCTATGCTTTTCGGCGACCGGCTGAATTTGCCGCGAGGCAGCTTCAGGAAGCGAACTGCTGCTGTACTCTGAAAGCAGCCTTCAGGGGGAAAGGGCCATTTCATTAGAGTTAGCAATGGAACGGAGATTTGATGAGATTCGAAGTACGGAAGATCGGCGGAGTTTTCATTGCAAAGGTGCAGGAGAGCCGAATTGTCGCCGACGTTGCGCCCCGCTTCAAGGCAGAGATTATTGAGATCCTTGGTCAGGGACATCGCGTCCTGATTCTCGATTTGAGTGACGTCGCGTTCATCGATTCAAGCGGTTTAGGGGCCTTGATCGGAAGCCTCAAGGTGGTTGGAGAAGGGAACGAACTGGCGCTTTGCGGGGCGAGGGAGGCAGTCGCTAGCATGTTCAAGCTTACTCGAATGGACAAAGTCTTCCGAATGTTCAGCACGGCGGAAGAGGCTGCGGCCGCCCTGGCATAACCCAAAGGAGACAGCTTTGAGTGGACTCCGCTTCACGATCGAAAGTGAAATCGGCAACGTGTCTCTCGTAGCTGTCGCGCTGAACAGGATCTGCCTTTATCTGGGTCTCGATGTAAAGAGTGCAGGCGAAGTGGAGTTGTGCGTTACTGAGGCTGCCACGAACGCTGTACGCCATGCTTACCATGATGAAACAGGCCACACTGTGACGATCCAACTTGAAGCCAGTCGCAATCGGCTGCAAATCGAGGTGGCGGATAGCGGAACTCCGATGTCGCAAGAGTTGCAAAATATGTTGGGAAGCGGCGAACTAACCCTTCGAACTCAGTCCGATGACTTTCATTTGCTCAATGAGAACGGGAGGGGTCTAAGGATTATTCACGATCTGATGGACCAAGTGAGCTACGAAAGATCTGACAATTTCAACAGTATGAAGATGACAAAGAACTTTGAAAGAGCTAGTTGATTGAGAGGTCCGAAGCTGTTCGTCTGGGCCTTTGGCCATCTAACAGAGTAATTCTCAAGAAGAAACGTCACCCTCGATTAGAAGCATTTCATCAGAAGATGTTCAGCGAAATCTCAGATTATGGTAACGAATAGAGCGAACCGATCATGCCCTCAACATGTTGAAACGAATCATTTTCGCCTGATTTAGCCGCATCAACATGGGCGCAGAAGCCGATTCTCACCCAAATGTGCTAAAGACATATCCGATCCATTGGCACACGATTAACGAATCCCAGAGGTACACATGGATCACAATTTAGCGCTTACCGGCTCGTACAACTACGGGATGGTAGCGGTGTCTGTCCTCATTGCCATCCTTGCGGCATATGCGGCACTTGAATTGGCAGGAAGGGTCACTGCTACACGAGGATTTACGAAATGCGTCTGGCTATGCGGCGGAGCGAGTGCGCTCGGTCTCGGCATCTGGTGCATGCATTACGTGGGAATGGAGGCATTCCGACTGCCGTTGCATGTCATGTACGACTGGCCGACTGTTTTCTTTTCGATGGTTGCTGCGGTGGTGGCTTCGGCTGTGGCGCTCTTCGTTGTCAGTCGAAGGACCATGGGCATTGGCGCCGCCGTGGCAGGAAGTCTTTTCATGGGCGTCGGAATTTCTGCAATGCACTACATTGGCATGGAGGCAATGCGTCTTCCGGCGATGTGCTACTACGACATGCGCATCGTGACTCTCTCGGTGATCCTTGCTGTCGTCATCTCTTTCGTCGCTCTTTTCATTACGTTCTCCATTCGTGACCAGCTGACGTCCTTCAGCAATCGCAAGACAATATCTGCCCTCATCATGGGTCTTGCCATACCTGTGATGCATTACGTAGGAATGGCCGCTGTGACCTTCCACCCGATGCAGGAAGACCCTTCGAGCCTCAAACATGCGATTGATATTTCGTACCTTGGGCTGAGCGGCATCGGCGCGGTTACGGCCTTTGTACTCAGTCTGGCGTGTGTTTCCGCAGTGTTGGATCGCAAGCTCTCGCTCCAAACCATGGAACTCGCCCTCGCCGAACAACGTTACAACGTAGAGCTTGAACGCCAGCGCGCAAAGACTGCGGAACTCAGCAATAGGGCAAAAAGCGAGTTCCTTGCAAACATGAGTCATGAAATTCGGACGCCTCTCAACGGCATCATTGGCATGACGGACCTCGCCCTTGAAACCGAGCTCTCACGCGAGCAGCGTGACTACATGCAGACGGTGAAGCTTTCGGCAGATGCTCTTCTCGATGTGATCAACGATATCCTTGACTTCTCCAAGATCGAAGCCGGGAAGGTTGAACTAGAAAGCTTGGATTTTGATCTTTCTTCGTGCGTTGAAGATGCACTAAAGACCGTTGCCCTCCGCGCGGATGAAAAAGGTCTTGAGCTACTCTGCGAAATACCGCCTGAGGTACCTGCATTTGTAAAAGGCGATCCCGGCCGTCTCCGTCAGGTCATCCTGAATCTTATTGGCAACGCCGTCAAGTTCACGGAGCAAGGAGAAGTGTCGCTCAAGGTGCAGGTCGACCTCATCGAGGAAAAGTTCTGTACATTGCATTTCATCGTTAGTGACACCGGAATTGGAATACCATCGGACAAACTGGAAGCGATCTTCGACTCCTTCAATCAGGCGGACACGTCGACCACCAGAGAATATGGCGGCACGGGGCTCGGACTAACAATTTCTCGTTGTCTCGTCCAAATGATGAGCGGACGCATTTGGGTAGAAAGCCTTGTGGGCAGGGGGTCAAGCTTTCACTTCACCGCTCGATTTGGAGAATCGCCCACTCCATCCGCGGCTAAACCGAGCCCACTTTCACCTAGCATTTTAATGGGAACCAGGGTGCTCATCGTTGATGACAATCGCACCAATCGTCGCATCCTGGAAGGCATTGTTTCACAGTGGGGCATGAAAACTGCCGTGGCGTGCGATGGCGAACATGCCTTATCACTTTATCAAGGGGCGATAGAAGATCAACAGCCATTCAGTCTCGTTCTTACTGATATGCACATGCCAAAGATGGATGGATTCGGACTTGTAGAGCGGCTGAAAGAGCGGTCTGCACCATGCAGTTCAACCATTATGATGCTCACATCCGGAGGGCAGCGGGGTGATGCCAAAAAATGCCAGACGCTTGGCATTGCGGCCTATTTGCTCAAGCCGGTCCGTCAATCTGAACTGCGCGAGGCAATCATGCGGGTTCTTACTTCCGGAGAAGCAAAGGAATCGAAACCGATGATAACGCGTTCGTCTCTTCGAGAAACCGCGAGCAAGACTCTCAAGATACTTTTGGCAGAAGACAACCTGGTCAATCAACGGCTTGCAACCCGCTTGCTCGAGAAGCGCAATCACAGCGTGACAGTCGTTCTCAATGGCAAGGAGGCACTGGCTGCTCTGGAGAAAGACACTTACGATCTGGTGCTTATGGACATGCAAATGCCCGAGATGGACGGCTTCAAAGCCACTTCCATGATTCGCGAAGAAGAACGAATCACCGGCAAGCACCAGCTTATTGTCGCCATGACAGCCCTTGCGATGAATGGGGACCGAGAGCGTTGCATGGCTGCTGGAATGGATGGATACATCTCCAAACCCATTCGCCCTCAAGACTTGGATGAGACCCTCGATGCGGTGATCGCGCCCAAGCAAAACAGAAGTCTCGAAACCAATCCGGCGTTGCTTTCCAGCAACTCAGTGGATGTTATTCAACTCCTTGATCGAATCGACGATGACCGCGCTTTCCTGGCGGAACTGATCGAGATTTTTCGACATGAATACCCAGAAAACCTCCAAGCCGCACAACATGCTATCGAGACGCAAAATGCTCAAAACCTACAGCGCGCCAGTCACACTCTCAAGGGGGCATTAGGCAATCTTGGAGCCACCAGCGGATTGGCGCTTGCAGGGGAGTTGGAGACTGCAGGCCGAACAAATGACTTGAGCGGAGCTCATTCGATCCTCGAAAATCTCTCTTCTGAAATTGGCAATGTGATTCGCGTTCTTGAGTCACTTTGCCCGGTAGTAGCGCAATGAAGATTCTAGTTGCAGATGATGATCCGATTTCGCGGACACTGATGCAGCGAACCCTCCAGAAGTTTGGCTACGAGGTCGTACTCGCCGAGAACGGGAGAATGGCGGCCGGCATCCTTTCGCAACGTGATGCTCCTAGGCTGGCGCTAATTGACTGGATGATGCCCGAACTCGACGGTCCCGCGCTTTGCCGAGAGGTGAGGGCCGCAAATCAGGACAATGGATACATCTACATGGTCTTGCTGACCTCTAAACAGAGTAGCCAGGACATTGTGACGGGTTTGGAAGCAGGAGCTGACGACTACCTCACAAAACCCTGCCTTCCCGCGGAACTCAGAGCTCGGCTTCGGACGGGTTGTCGAATCTTGTCGCTGGAGGAAAACCTGGTCCAGGCTCGTGACGAGATGCAGTACCGGGCAACTCACGATGCTCTGACCGCCATCTGGAATCGCGCTTCAATTCTCTCCTTGATGAAGATCGAACTCGAACGCGCAAAGCGGGAAAACGAACCAGTGTCATTTCTTCTTTGCGACATTGACCACTTCAAACAGGTTAATGACCGGCATGGACATTTAGTGGGTGATCTAGTACTGCAGGAGGTCGCGAAAAGGCTAGCATCAGCAGTCCGCTCCTACGATGCAGTAGGTCGATATGGAGGAGAGGAGTTTCTGGTGATTCTTAGTCACTGCAATGACTCTTCGCTGATGGCGCGCTCAGAAAGCATTCGCGTTAATATTTCATCTCGCCCTATCATTGTGAGCGATTTGGAACTGCAGGTCTCAGCCAGCCTTGGCGCGGTGACTTGTCGAACCTGGAACCCAGGCATTTCGATCGAGGCAATTCTCGCTCGAGCAGATGCCGCCCTTTATCAGGCCAAGGCCGAAGGGCGCAATCGAACGGCCTTGGCCCCTGCTGACGTGGTCACTCATACTCACCAGGACAAGCAATCGGGGCAGATGTTGAATGAACTTGCCCGAAAAATGCCATTTCAAACTGGAGCAACTGACCAGTTATGCGGCTCATCAACTGCGTGAATCGAGCCACATTCGGCTGATCTGAACTTGGTAGGTGCTGATTGAGGCGGTGAGGCCAGAGCCATAGAGGATTTTTACGGATTGCCGGCCCAGAGGAACCAGTTTGTCTCGAAACAGTTCACCTCTTCACAACGTGGGTCTTCAACGAAATTCATGTCGACTGTGGCAATTGTGGTAGCCTGTTTTCCGTAAGTTACGAGCCGCCGAAGGGGTCTAAGAGTTCAATCTCAGGTGCTTTAGCGGCCCTTGCTCCTAACACTCGGGAACGGTGATGCTATGGTAGCCGCGAACTCGCGAATCTCCCCGGAAAGAGCTTCCAATCAGGAAATCTCGCGGGTGCCGAACCAATCGGGAACGGCAGTAAGCTTACGGGGCTTCATCGGTACCTCCGGTTGGGCGTATCCGACTTGGAAGCCGGGCTTCTATCCCTCGGCGCTTCCTCAAAAGAAGTTTCTGAATTACTACGCGACGCAATTGAACTCGGTCGAAGTGAATTACACCTTCCGGCAGTTGCCGACTGAAAGCATGCTTAAGGGTTGGCTCGCTGCGAGCTTCGCTGGCTTCCGCTTCTCGTTTAAAGCGCCGCAACGGCTAACTCACATCCTTAGACTCAAGGAGTGTCTGGACGCCGTCACCGCCTTGTCGCGTGCACTAGCCCCAATCGTGGCAGCGGGCCAGATGGGCGTCGTGCTTTTCCAGCTTCCGCCCAATTTCAAAGCCGACGTACCTCGCCTTGAATCCTTCCTTGCGGATGCGAATTCCTGCGGGTTGCGGATGGCCTTCGAATTTCGTCATGACACGTGGTTTTGCGATGAAGTGTACGCCGTGCTACGCCGTCATCGAGTCGCGCTTTGCGTTGCGGAGAGCGAAGATCTGGAGACGCCGGATATCGTGACCGCTCCGTTCGCGTGCTACCGGTTTCGCAAGAGTGGATACACCTCGGCGCAACTTGACGCGATCGCAGAGACCCTGCGCCAGCGGTCCGCCGAGGGCGATGTCTTCGCGTACTTCAAGCACGAGGATGAGCCCACCGGGGCCATCTGCGCTGTCGATACGCTTCGCAGGATCCAGCGTCAATGAGTGACCCTGGTAGTGACGAATTCGTTGATCTCTCCAACCCCGACGCCCCGGTTCGAGGCTATTTGCGGCGATGCAGTGTCGCGAAAGCAGATTGCCTGATCCTGACGCATGGCGCGGGTGCAAACTGCCAGTCGCCTTTGCTCACAACCTTGGCAGAGGCGTTTCACGCAACGGGCCTCACGGTGCTTCGTTGTGATCTTCCATTTCGCCAATCCCGGCCACATGGTCCGCCACCTCGCGGAAGCGCTGAGAGTGATCAGGAAGGACTACGCGCCGCGGTCGGCGCAATGCGTCAGCTAGGCCCGGGCAGAGTCATTCTAGGCGGGCACTCTTATGGCGGGAGGCAAGCGTCCATGCTGGCAGCAAGTGCCCCGCATCTGGTTGAAGGTCTTTTGCTGCTCTCCTATCCTCTTCACCCACCGGAGCGGCCGACAGAATTGCGAACCAAGCATTTTTCAGCTCTACAGACCCCCGCCCTGTTCGTCAGCGGCACGCGAGATGGATTCGCGACCATCACCGAGATAGAGTCCGCACTCACTCAAATTCCTGGGCGCACTGAACTTCTTGCGATTCCCGGCGCTGGACACGAACTCATACCTCGTCGCAATCGCGACGAATTTAGCGCACAAGTAGTGTCCAGGTTCTTTTCATTTCTGAATACAATTGCCTGAATGCCCGCAATGAAGAAATCGCGTTCTGAGTCAGCAAAGGCCGTGGATCGCCAGCTTGCCCGTTATCGTGAGATGCGCGACTTCCAAATCACCAAAGAGCCAAGAGGTGGTGGCTCGAACACTCGCGGGCTCTCCATGGGCCCGGAACCGATGCCATTTGTAGTGCAGAAACATGCCGCACGCCAGCTTCACTATGACTTCAGGCTGGGCTGGCGCGGAGTGCTCAAGAGTTGGGCCGTCGCCAAGGGCCCAAGCTACTTTATCGGCGATAAGCGCCTCGCGGTTGAGGTTGAAGATCACCCCATGGAGTATGGAGGTTTCGAAGGCACGATCCCCAAGGGCCAATATGGTGGCGGGACCGTCATGGTGTGGGATTATGGCGAATGGCAGCCGCTCGGCGACGTCGATAAGGATTTGGAAAAGGGCGACCTCAAATTTCTTTTAAATGGAACCAAGTTGAAGGGCAAGTGGGTGCTTGTCCGCATGCGTCCTAATCGCGACCGCGATCGCTCGGATAAGTCAAACTGGCTCCTGATCAAAGAAAAGGACGAGTACGCCCAACCGGCAGATGCCCCAGCCGTCACGGAGCTAGCCCCCGACAGTGCCATCACGCAACGAACGATTGAACAGATTGCGGAGAGCCAGGATCACGTGTGGGAGCCAAAGCACGGTCTCCGTGAGCCGCAACAAGGCCATGGGGCACTCTTGCGCGAGCGAAACCCCACGGCAACTAATCGAAAGCACAAGTCGCTCGAAAGATTTCTGAAATCCGCTCCCGCGGAAGATTTCCCCGGCTTTATCAGTCCGCAGTTAGCCGGGGAAGCCCGCTCTGCGCCTCGCGGAGCGGACTGGGTACATGAATTGAAATTCGATGGGTACCGAACTCAAATTCACCTACAAACGAAATCGCAGGCCATGGGCGCCATGCGGGAGTCACGCCTATTTACGCGCAGCGGTCTGGACTGGACGGAACGGATGTCGCACATTGCGCAGGCTGCAGCACGGTTGAGTGCCGAGAGTGCAGTCCTAGACGGCGAGGTCGTCGCTCTCGATGCTGAGGGGCGATCCAATTTCTCGGATCTACAGTCCGCCTTCCAATACGGCAGACAAGCCGATCTAACTTACTTGGCATTCGATCTGCTCCACTTGAACGGTCACAACCTGCGCGGATTGCCGCTATTGAAACGAAAGACAATACTGGCGAAACTCCTGGAAGCTTCCGAAACCGGCTCGACGCTAAGGCTTTGCGAACACATCCAAGCAAATGGAGAAATGGTATTCAAGAAGGCGTGTGAACTGGGAGCCGAAGGAATTGTCTCCAAGCTCCTGTCGGCTCAATACATGTCCGGGCGAGGAGGCGCCTGGATAAAGATGAAGTGCAAGCTGCAGCAGGAGTTCGTAGTCGGAGGATTTACTCCACTTGCGAATGGTGACCGGGGAATCGGCGCGCTACTGCTCGGTTATCACGAAGGCGGGAAACTCTGCTATGCCGGACGATGCGGGACCGGATTCACGAACGAAGTGGAACGGATGCTTCGGATTCGCGTGGATGCACTTATTTGCAGAAGTCCAAGTTTTACAGACGTCCCACAGGCAGCGATGCAGAACGTCAAATGGGTGAAGCCCGAGTTAGTTGCCCAGGTCGCCTTCGCTGCGTGGAGCAAAGACAATCAGGTGCTTCGAGCGTCTTTCAAAGGTCTCCGCGAGGATAAGCCGGCGAATGATGTGGTTCGCGAAATCGGTATTGCCGACGCCGGCCCTTTACCCAGGGCTCCTCAGCCAGTAAAGAGAGCCAGCAGTCGTGATGCCGGCATAATTTCTGAGAGGTCGACGGTCGTCGGAATTACCCGTCCGAACAAGGTTCTTGACGAGACCAGTGGTATGACAAAGCAGCAACTCGCCGACTATTACGCGGCGGTTGCTGAAAGAATGCTTCCGCACATCGCAGACCGGCCGCTGAGCGTTCTGCGTTGCCCCAATGGCGTTGGGCAACAATGCTTTTTTCAAAAGCATGTAAGTCCGGGACTACCCGACGGAATACGCAGTGTCGCAATTGCGAACAAGAAGACAAGCGGAAAGAAGGACTTTCTGACGTTGAATTCCACTGAAGGATTGATCGGTCTCGCGCAACTGGGGGTCCTTGAAATTCACCCGTGGGGTTCGAAAAACCACTCCCTCGAAAGGCCCGATCGAGTCACATTTGATTTAGATCCGGATGAGGCCATCCCTTGGCCCGTTTTAGCGGGCGCCGCACTGGAGCTTCGATCACAACTGAAGCAATTCAAGTTGACGAGCTTTCTCAAGAGTACTGGCGGGAAGGGCCTTCACGTAGTGTTGCCAATCGAACCGGAATACGAATGGCCGATCATCAAGCAGTTTTCGCGCTCTTTAGTTCAGAGGATGGAAAAGGCAAATCCTGGGCTTTACATCACCAACATGGTCAAAGCCGCCCGCAAGAACAGGATTTATCTGGACTATCTCCGGAATGATCGGGAGGCAACGGCAATCGCGGCGTTTTCAACTCGGGCGAGACCCGGCGCTCCTGTCGCAGTCACCCTCGATTGGAAGGAACTACAGGCCCCCATCAAGCCTGCATTTCACGTTTCAGACTTTGCTGGTAGTTGGGTGAACCGCCTGGAACGAGACCCATGGAAGGGAATTGGAAAATCCGGCCAGCGATTAACACCAGAGATACTTCGCTCCCTGGATGTGAAAATCGGAATGTAAATCCGGCCTCAGGCTCTTCGTCAAGCGAGAACCATAAGCGAATGAAAGACGAAGAAGGTTCCTGTTTGTGGATTTCGCTTCACTGGCGCCAATTGTTGCGATAAACTCTTGACTCTACAGGGCCGAGTACGAACACCCTAAGTACTCGAGGGGGTCAATTCATGGCGCGTCCGTATTGGACGGGGAATCTGCAGATATCCCTTGTGTCGTTTGGCGTGAGTCTCTACGTTGCCACGGAGACCAAAGGCCAAATTAGCTTTCACCAGATTAGTCGCAGAACTGGCGAACGAATCCGTCACCAGAAGGTGCTGGAGAGCGCTGTCGAAAACAACGAGGCGACTACGGCCGTTGAGAAAGACGAGATCGTTAAGGGGTACGAGTATCAAAAAGGACAGTATGTGATCATCGAGCCGTCTGAACTCGAGAATCTTCGTGTCCCTTCAAAACACACGATTGCGGTTTCGCAATTTGTCGATGCCAGGGAACTGAACCCTGAGTATGTTGAGAAGCCGTATTTCGTCCTGCCCGAGAACGATGGACAAACGGAGTCTTTTAACGTCATCAGAGAGGCCCTGGCAAAGACGGGCAAGATCGCCATTGGCAAGGTTGCATTCTCCGGGCGCGAGAATATCATCGCTGTTGTCCCGGCTGGCGACGGCCGTGGAATGATGGCTTACACTCTGCGCTTTCAAAACGAGTTACGGAATCAGGGTGACTACTTCCGAGATATTAAGGCGACTGCGATCGATCAGGATTCGCTCGAACTCGCTGAGACGTTGATCAAAAAAATGTCTTCGAAATTCGATTTGAGCAAGTTTGAGGACGGCTATGAACTCGCGCTGAAAGCCCTGGTAGATGCGAAGGTAAATAACATGCCGGTCCTGGTAGATGAAGCGCCCAGGCCCCAGCAAGCCAAGGTTGTCAACTTGATGGACGCACTCCGCAAAAGCATTGGACAAGATGCTGGACTTGGCAAGAAGCCGCCCAAGAGCGAAAAAGAGCAGCCAGGCAAGAAGATCGGCCTCGTCAAGACACCTCCCAAAACAGCCGCAAAGCGCAAGTCGGCGTAGGTGTCCTGATTCTCCTATTTCACTGTGCGATGAAGTTGGCCTGCGTGAAAAGCAGCTGAGAGCATGAACTGGTTTGGAGACTTTTATGCAACTTGTGATTAGAGTCGACCTCGACAAGGCAAAGGAACAGCTGCCGGAGATCTTCAGGCTTATCGGTGATTGCGCTGGGACCGAAGAGACCATGGAAGAGCCTGTGATCGATGCTTCCGGGCGAATTTTTGACAAAAGATCTCGCATCATTGGCGAATGGGAGATCACGGAGAATTCCGAACGAGAGGATCGTCCGCATCCTTTGGAACCCGCATATCGCGCGGTGGCAAGGGCGCAATACGCATTGCCTGGGAAGATAGAGGTGGACCGATTTGCGAGAGTCAGCATGACCGACGATGGGGGCTACGTCCAAGGCTGGCTGTTCATTCCGCGAAACGCAGTCACAGGTTCTGCTGAGGTGGCGTCGGCCAAAAAGCCGCCGCAGTCCGTATTTCCAATACGCGGCGCAGAGACGAAGGCGAGTTAAGGATTTGTTACGCCGAGGCACTCCGTTTCGAGTTTGCGTTCCTCCAGGAACGTCTCAATCTGCTAATCGTCGACGCTTTCGCTAAACGTTTGACCAAGCGGCTAGATCCATACCTTCGAATCGAGGGCAGGCTTGGATTCAGGCATACGAACTGGTTCGCGATCGCTCGGATATTCAGGGGGAGGTCCCACTCGATTCATTCGCGCGAAGTTGGGGATAGCAAGTAATGGGGACCCATCCTGCCATTTGCCCGTGATGACCATTACGCCGCCCAGAAGCTCCGGACGCCATTCTGCTCGCAGTGGGGAATCGCCCAGTTTGTTTCCAATGTTCTCGTTGTCTGCTGTTTCGACGTTATAAATGAGCGGGCCGTATTTTAAGGCTACCAACTCATCATCCGCCTTAATACGGCTGTCTGCGACAACTCGCTGTGGCTCCATTGGCAGTTCGAGCTCGATGCGATCGCCTGACTTCCACTCGCGTGTAACGACGGCGTAGCCCTTGCGTATTACCGGTGCCTGTTCTTGCCCATTCACGGCAAATCGCTTCACTCCGCTGACTCGAGGGGATTCCTTATAAATTTTGCTTGTGGTACGGTCCGGGATTCGTACGAAAATCGAAAAGGTCTTCGCCTCGTCAGGATTGACCGTAATAGAAATTGATCCCTTCCAAGGGTACTCTGTCTTCTGGATTACCTCGACGTTGGTACCGGCCACTTGGCCCACGTGAATGCGACTGCCGACAAACATGTTCACGTGGAGCCCGTCTTTGCTCTTCGCGTAAGTCCAGGTGGGAACCATGAGTAACGTGCGGGCAAAGTTGCCCACGCAGCAGGGACACACATGCCATTTGGCTCGCTCAGTGTTCACAAGCGGATTGGTATAGCAAAAACTCTGCCCATCAAGCGCCACACCGCCGAGCAGAGCGTTGTACATCGTTTGCTCGTAGAGGTCGGCGTACCTGGCGTCGTGATAGGCAAGATTCAGTTTGTACTGGAAGAAAACCACACCGCAGCTCGAACACGTTTCGCAATAGGCTTCATTTCGCAGTGAATAATTGGGCCCGAAGCCCTCTGATGTTTCGCCGCTGCCAATGCCGCCCGTTACGTAGTACTTCTTGTTCACCATGTTGTCCCAAAGCGAAATCACAGCGCTTTGATAGTCGCGATCCTGGGTTTCGGCGGCGATATCAGCCATGCCGGAATAGAAGTACATCGCGCGAACAGCATGGCCAACGGCTTCGTATTGCTGGCCGGGGGGTAAATGACTCTGGTCGTATTCCGAACCGCCCCTGCGCGAATCAAGGAGGAACTTAGCAAGAGCGATGTATGCATCTCCGTGATGGCCACCCTCCTGGTCGTTTACGAACCGCCCAAATCGCACCAGTGCCTGTTCCATCTCCTGGTGTCCGTCAAACCATTCCTTCTTTCCGGGGCCAATGTTTGCGACCCAGCAATCGGCCAGCTTTTTAGCGGCATCGTACAAACGCAGATCCTTGCCGTCGCTGAGTGTGTAGTGATTGATGGCCGATTCAATGAAGTAGCCAGAAACGTATCCTTCGTGATTACCGCGGTGGTCCGGCGACCACCGCTCTGGCCAGTCCTTGCGGTCAGCCATTGTGTATGCCGTTTGCAAATATCCATCAGGCATCTGAGCCGCGAGGATGATCGGAATCCACCGCTCTAGCGTAGCGTGCATTAATTCCTGCGCCCGTACGATCGCCTCATCTCCTTGCGGATCCACCATGAGCGCAATGCACATGGACTCGACCGTCTGGTGCACCCACGCGTTCGAAAACACGTATCCCTTGTGTCTGCCGTGCGATTCGCCACGATTGGCTTTGCCCGCCTCAATAAAGTTGTCGATGCCGCCGTCGCCACGCATCGGCGCGATATCCGTTCGCTCGCACATTGCGATGCAATGGGGAATCCAGTTCACAATCAGTGTCTTTGCGCGATCTTTCCATAGTTGGCCGTCAATTGAGTACCTGCGGGTGTATACCACGTCAAGGCGATCAGCAGGAGGAGCCTGCTCTACGTGCACGTTGATTGAATGCGGCGGTGCTTTGCCTTCGGAAGCTTCCAAGGTCAGAACGTAGTCACCAGGCTGCGAGAAGGTTGCAGTGGTTGCCGGGGAGTCTGAAGCGGCAAACGCGACAGCGCCAGGGCCATTTGTCTTCACCCATCGGGCTCTGTTCTGGTCCGAATCCTTCAGCCACGTTACTTTGCCCGAGAGATAAGTCCGACCGTCACTCACCACCGATCGGTCAACACCTGCATCAATCACCGGCGGAAGGGCGGGAACGGCACCGTAATGGAAGACTTCCCACTCGAGGATTCCAGCAAGGCGATCCTTCTGGGGAGTTACCTCGAGCCGCAATCTCGTCGTCTTCACCGGGTCGAATGTTGTTGTATTCAACTTGTCGAGATCTACGCCAAGACCTTGCGAGTTCTGGACTGGGATGAAATCGCTTCCATTCCAATAAAGGATTCGATAGCTTTCCGGTGCCAGAACTCGGGGACCACGGCTGCCAGGCAAAACACCAGCGCGGGGACGATCAACCGCCCAGTAGATCCCAACATGGTTGACACTTACGGGCTCGCTCCATTCGTATTGCACCCACATGGAGCGGCTGCCATTTGATTCTTCTGCCCAGAGTGCATAGTGCGCATGCGTGCGGTCGAAAGAATTCTCGGGAGCGAATCCGTCATTCAGCGCGGAAATTTTGTCTTCGCTCCTGACAATCTGGCTTGTTGGAATAGCAACCCGTGCAATATTGAGCGGGGTCTGCTGTTCTTGAGCAAAAGTGCTTTGTGCCGTCAGTGCGGTTGCCATAGCCGCACCGCCCAGCCCTAACAGGAATTCCCGCCGGTTTGGTTCCGACTGCGTCAAGGGTCTTTCCAAATCCGAAATCCTAGGTTCTGACTGGTCGAAACAATGTTCGGAATTCATCTCTTATTAACTCCCGCTTTGCGACGGCACCGCGCCGGTCTGCAATTCAAGAAAACGTTTGCTATGAAAAAACTACTCGCTAAGAGCGTTCCTTGTAAACCAAAGCTTGCGTAATGGACGCCGGCGGAATTTTAAAGGCCGGAACGCTTGCAGGCATTGGTATCAGCGTTGGACTGCCTTCATTGAAAAGAACTTGCGCGTCGTTGCCAACTGGATGCGCTTGGATGGACGAGAAGTTGGTCCAGGATCCCGGAAATGCCTGAATTCGTCTAGCGCACCCTCACCCGAGTTGCTCTCGGAATCACAAATCTTCCGTAATCAGAGACGGAGATTTACTCCCTGCTAAAAGGAGCCGACTCGCACCGGGCCTACTACCAAGTGAATTTGATAACCCGCCGCCGCTCCTGGCCACGATATTCGGCCGCCCAGCAAGTCGAGCTTTGACAATGAACAAAGACTTTCGTCATGAAAGCGCAGAGAATAACGAGTTAGCTGGCCGGTAGAAAGCAACGCCAGGAACTTTTCGCTACCCAGGGGTCTCGGATTTTAGTAGCTTTCCTGTATGAATACCCACGCATCTTTATCTGCGCATCTCGAGTGCGTCCGGGAATCCCGCTAATGTTGATCACGGGCCGGCTGCACACCATACATGCGCCGCTGTTCGATGCGTTTACCCTGACCCCAAAACCGCTCTCAATGAAGGCACCGCGTGATGCGTCGTCCTAGCCTCTCTCTTCGTCAGCAGATCACAGCACTCGGCACGCTATCGGCACTCCTGGCCACAGTGACGGTGGCGATCCTGGTGCTCGTCAACGAAGGCAGCGCGAGCAAGGCGGTTTCCAACGAGGTGATTGGAATTATGCAGGAGAGCCTGGCCCGCAGCGCCGAAAAAACCTACGGCATCTGCAAGCTCTCGCAGGACTTTGTCCAAAAGGCGGTCGACACCAGCCTCAGTATTGGTGATGTAGCCCTGAAGCAAGCCGGTGGTATCCAACTGACGGGGAGGACCACTACCTGGACAGGAGTGAATCAATTCACCCAGGCTCGGACCTCGATGACCGTTCCCGAGTGGGCTCTAAAAGGTGCTCCGCTAACGCCCGACCGCACCTTCACTCATCACATCGCGGTCATCGATGACATCACCAAACAAACCGGAGAAACCGTCACCCTTTTTCAGCGTGTCAATCCGGCCGGTGACATGCTCCGTGTTGCCTCTACCGTAGCTTCATCCGACGGCCAGCGCGCAATCGGCACCTACAACCCAGCAATCATGAAGGACGGATCCGAGAACCCGGTGATCAAGGCGGTTCTGTCCGGCCAGACTTTTCGCGGACGGGCATACGTGGTCAACGCCTGGTACATCACAGCGTATGAGCCGTTGCGAAATACCAAAGGCGACATCATCGGCATGTTTTATGTAGGCGTGAAGCAGGAAGGCCTGCCATTGCTCAGGGAGACGATCTCTGTACAATCTCACACCGGTGACCACAGTTCGGTTGCGATCTATTACGGACCATATAGCCAGGACGTGAGCAACATGGTTGTCATCGAACCGACGGGAATTGGCACGATAACCGAATCAAAATGGCTTCCTGAAGTGCTGGCGAAAGCGCCGAGGTTAGCCGATGGAGCTTCCGGCACAGTCACCGCAACAAATCCCATTACCGGCGCCCAGGCCATCGTCCACTACACTTACTTCAAACCATGGGACTGGGTCATCGCCGCCATCGGCGATTCGAATGACTATGCAGGCGCCACCGCTTTAGTCCGCGCCCAATTCAGCAGGCTCCTGTTTCAGAGTCTGCTTGGAGGCTTTGTCGCTCTTTGCCTGGGCGCCGTAGTTGCCTATTTCATCAGCAAGCGAATCACGAATCCGGTCGCCGATCTGAGCATCCACCTTACCTCAAGCGCCACCCAGATTTCGTCGAGCGCGGTTCATCAGCAATCGAACGTGACCGCGCTGATGGCTTCGAGCAACCAGATAGCGTCGGCTGCCAAGGAGATATCTGCGACATCCCAGGAATTGCTGCATTCAATGGTGGAGATAGCGGATGCCGCGGCAAGAACCGCCAACCTTGCCCACAAGGGCCGTCAGGGGTTAAAAGGCATGGAGACCTCGATGCACACGCTGTCGGTCGCCAGCGACGGCATCTCTACTAAACTCGCAACCATTCGCAGCAAGGCTGCCCGCATTAACTCGGTTGTCACTGCTATCACCAAAGTTGCCGATCAGACGAACTTGCTTTCGTTGAATGCTTCCATTGAAGCTGAGAAGGCCGGCGAAGCAGGTGTGGGCTTTGCCGTGGTGGCCCGGGAAATCCGCCGACTCGCGGACCAGTCTGCCATTGCCACACTCGACATTGAGCAGATTGTTGAAGAGATGCAGGAAGCCGTGGCTAGCGGCGTATCCGAAATGCGCGATTTTTCTGGAGCCGTTCAAGGCGGCATTGGTGCTGCGGAAGCCATTCAAGGCCAGTTCGGCGAAATCATTGAGGGCGTCGAGTCCATCGCGCCTCGTTATGAAACGGTCCAACAGGGAATGCAGAACCAGTCGGTCGGCGCAAAACAAATCTCCGAGGCCATGTGGCAACTTACGGAGACGACCCGGCAAACCTCCGACTCGGCAAACGAACTCAATGAAGTCAGCCGGCAATTGCACGAAGCCGTCCGCGTCCTCAAGGAACGAATCTTCAAAGTGGCTTTGACGCATGCGGATTGACATGAGCTCTGATGGCGATCAACCTCTGTTTCCGACTCAACAATGGCCCGCATGCTATTCCCTTGCGGCGCATATTCCGCGTGGCTGCCTTCGCGTCCCTTGCAGGTCAGCCAGAGGAGTACTTCCTCGGCTGGCTCACATTTCAGGACAGACAGATTCCAGTCTTCGATCTCAATCGCGTGGTATGTGATTCACCCACCCCGGAGGAATTCGGGAGCCGTATCATCCTCGTGGCGGCGGGTCCAGATGCTCCTGTTCCGTATGTCGGTCTCCTTGCCGCTGGCGTGACGGACACTTGCGCCGCGGATGATCCTGGCGTAACTCTGCTCGACGTCGACCTCTATTTGCAGATGATTGTCAATTTCATTCCCGCCGTGCCGGTACAGGAGCCATGAAGAGCCACATTCATGTCGAACCTTTGATCCTCGATCGAGTTGTCCAGCGCCTTAGTGAAGCCGCGGGAATCGATCCGGCTTCGCTCGAAACGGGCCGGATTTCGTGGACGATCGAGCGACGGTGTCGGCACCTCGGCCTGCAGGGTCCAGAGGCGTATCTTGGGCACCTGGAGTCGTCGACGGTAGAGTTGGATCACCTGATTGATGCGCTCGTGATCCAGGAGACCCGCTTCTTTCGCGATCCTGCTGTGTTCGATCACCTCCGCTTGTGGGCGGAAGACGTGGCGGCAAATTGTCGGGGTCCATTGCGCATCTTGTCCGCTCCGTGCAGCACGGGGCAGGAAGCATATTCACTGGCAGCCGTTCTGCATTGCGCCGGCATTTCCGCCTACACCATTGATGCCTTCGATATCTCGACCACCGCGCTCACTGCTGCTCAACGCGGTGTCTATCCCGCCAGTGCGCTCGAAAGCATACCCAGTGATCTTCAGGCCACGTGCGGCACGCTGAAAGGCCAGGAGTGGCACATGCGCGACGAATTGCGCAGCCGTATCCGATTTGAGCGGCGGAACCTGGCGCACGTGGGCAGCCTCGATCACGAACGGGCTTACCATCTCATCCTTTGCCGCAACCTCTTCATCTATTTAAATGCCGGAGCACGTGCAATTCTTGCCGAGATGCTAAGCAAAGCGCTTCTGCCTGGCGGCCGCCTGGTCGTCGGAGCAGGAGATCGGGTTTCGGAATTGAATGCTCGATTCGCGCCCGTCAAGCCGGCAGCGGGTTTTGGATTTACGCATCCTTCCCGCGCTCGGCTCAATCGCCGCAGAGGCGTCTAAGCCGCTGATGGCAATCAAGCCCCAGTTTCTTCGCTTCGAAGGGCCGGCACCGACGTCAGAGAATCATGCTTTTCCGGCCCCCGCCGTGGAGTTCTACAATCGTGCCCGTGAACACATGGAGCGGGGCAACGTGAGACAGGCCGAACGCCGCTGTCGCCAGGCTCTTTACCTGGCGCCGGCATATCTGCCGGCGTTGGAAATGTTGCAAACCCTATGGCTTTTGCATCCGAACCCGCGTCTCAGACGCGCTCTGAGCGCGCGCATCCTACGTGTACGAAATGAGACTGACGCGTATCTCGCCACCGGACGCCTGCTCGAAGGTGAACCAACGTGACTCTGCCCCGTTCATCAAGTCTATTTGACCGGCCTTTGCCACCCGGATATCGAGACGAGCTACGACGCATCATGGCTCCCGAGCCTGAAAAGCCAGCTCCGCGCGACGGTTCCATTCTTCTTTTCCAACTGGGCCCGCTCCGGCTTGGATTGCCTGTTCGGGTCGCCTCCGCCATCTCTCCCGTCTTGCACGTCGCTCGCATTCCACATCGCAGCGGAACCGTGTTGCTGGGCCTTGTTGCTTTTCGTGGGGAGATTTTGCCTTGCTGTTCCCTGGCTCGATTGCTTGATGTTACGCAGGAGGAGACTGCCGCAGCCCGCATGCTTATCCTTCAGGATTCGCCGGGTCGCCTGTGGGCGGTGCCAATCGATGCAGTTCTGGGCATCCGCTTTCTTTCCGACCAGCTATCACAGCAAGCATCCCCTCTGGCCGTTCAATGGCTCAGCGGCAGCTTCGCCGACGATTCGGGTACCTTTCACCTGCTGGACGACGTTAATCTTTTTCGCCAGATCAATCTGGCTACGGCCTGAGCGCATGACCAGCGGATTTGAAGATTCTTCGATCTTCGACCTCTTCCGCATGGAAGCTGAGGAACAGGTGCGCGTGCTCCAGACTGAACTCATTCAGCTGGAGGCGGGCGCTGCCTCTGTCTCCACGCTTGAGTCTTTGATGCGCGCATCGCATTCTCTTAAGGGAGCTGCACGCATCGTCGGACTCGATCTCATTGTGCGTCTGACGCATGCTATGGAAGATCGATTCGTTGCGGCGCAGGACGGCGATGCGCTCAATTCAGAGGAGATTGACCGTATGCTCGCGGCCACAGACCTGCTTTCGCAACTGCAGGTAGTGGAGGAAGGCAACGTTGCGTTTTGGGTTGATTCAAATGCGGTAGCAATCGAAGTGGCTGCCGCCGGCCTTCAAGACCAATCCTCAGTTCCGAAAGAGAAACCTCTAGATGTCGATTCCGCCATTGATCAGACGGCGGAAAGTGATGTATTCGAGGCGGAAGGAGGTGAGAATCCGCCGCTGACCGAACCGGATACTAGGTCGGGCCGGCTCAGCACATTAGGATCAGGTGCGCTGCCTTCCTCCGCATCCGTGCGAAGCCAATGACGATGCAAGTTCCGGTCAGGACATCTTTTCGCAACAGGGCAGGGAGGAGCGCGGTACTCGCGAGCGGACTGTGCGGCTCTCCGCTGATCGATTCGATCATCTGCTCTCGCTCTCCGCAGAATCATTGGTGGCCGCCCGGCAACTCGCCACCTGGGGTGATGTCCTCAGCCGCAATCACCGCGCCATTGGCAAGGCGCTGCAGATGCTGGAAGACGCCGCGGAGTCGCCACAGGCTCGCTCGGCGATCCGCGGCGAACTCGAGCGGCAGGTCGCGGTTCTGGCCACTGAAATCTCGGACTTTGACGAGGTCTCTCGCTCCAACGAGCGCACCGCAGAGCGCCTTCATCGCGCCGTGCTTGCCGGAAGATTGCGGCCCTTCTCGGAATCCATCACCGGTGTAGCGCGCCTGGTGCGCGATACCTCTCGAGGGTTAGGAAAATCGGTAAAACTGGAAATCGCAGGCGAGAGCACGCGCGTTGACCGCGACATACTCGACCGCCTCGAAGCTCCGATCTCCCATCTTGTCACCAACGCCATCGACCATGGCATTGAGCCCCCCGCACAACGCCTGGCGGCGGGCAAACCCGCCGAGGCCCGTCTGAGAATTCATGCGGGTCATGAGAATGGCAGGCTCGTCATTACCGTGCGTGACGACGGAGGAGGAATCGATCCCGAGCAGGTTCGCCAGCGGGTGATGCGGCGTAACCTTGCCCCACCTGAAACCATCCCCGGCCTCTCCGAGTCTGAGTTGCTTGAATTCTTATTCCTGCCTGGGTTCAGCACCAGGGACACAGCATCGCTCCTCTCTGGCCGCGGTGTGGGTCTAAACGTCGTGCAATCCATGGTGCAGGAAGCCGGGGGGTCGGTTACCGTATCCAGCAGCCTGGGTGCCGGCACGGTCTTCCGCCTTACTCTGCCTGTCACCCGCTCAGTAGTCCGTGTTCTTCGCCTGTTGACGGCGGGCGAACTGTTCAGCGTTCCCATGGTGCGCGTCGACCATGTTGCTGTGCTTGAGCCGGAAGGCGATGCGGAGAAGCCCGAAGCTCGTTGGAACGATCGCAGCCATCCAGTCATTGTCCTCGCGTCGATTCTCGGTCTCGCCAACCAATCCCTCCCAAAGGGCCCCGTTCCTCTCCTGTTCTCGGGCGGCTTTGCATTCGCCGTCGATCGATTTGTCGATCAAGCCGAGCTCTCCGTACGCAGGCTCGACCCGCGCCTTGGAAAGATCCCCGGCGTAAGCGCAGCGTCGCTCGATGAAAACGGGTTCCCGCTCCTCATCCTGGATATGGACGATCTTGTGCAGACAGCCGCTGGCTCCCCTCTCTCAACCAGCACGTCCTCACACGACGACTCCGCCACTCCGCGTATCCTGATTGTCGATGATTCCCATACCGTCCGCGAAATGGAACGCCGTCTGCTGGCGCGGTCGGGCTATTCCGTTAGTACCGCGCAAAACGGCCAGGAGGCATGGAATCTTCTCCGCTTGAAGGAATATGATCTCTTGATTAGCGACGTTGACATGCCTCAGATGAACGGCATCGAACTCGTCACGCGGGTCCGGGCAAATTCACGCCTGGCCCGTTTGCCGATCATTATCCTTTCCTATAAGGATCGAATGGAAGACCGCAAGCGCGGGCTGGACGCTGGGGCAGATTTTTACCTCACAAAAGGATCATTCGATAACGGGACATTCCTGCAGGCGGTGGTTGATCTCGTTGGAGTTGCTGCGCCCGAGCCTTTTGGAGAGGCAAGATGAAAGTCGCCATTGTGAACGACTCCAGGATGGCGGCAGAGATTCTCAGGCGTATCCTTGGTGGGCTGGACGACTTCACGCTAGCCTGGACCGCTTATTCAGGAGAAGAAGCGCTCCGTCTTTGCGCACAATCTCCGCCCGACATTATTCTGATGGACCTTATCATGCCGGGCATTGACGGCGCGGAGACCACGCGGCGCATTATGCGATCCACGCCCTGCGTCATCCTTGTAGTTACCGCCACCACGGTCGGCAATCGAGACAAGGTCTTCGAGGCCATGGGTTATGGGGCCCTCGACGCCGTCAATACTCCAGTTCTAGGATCGGGCTCCAATCTGGACGGAGCCATGCCGCTGATCCAGAAGCTGCGCACGGTATCCAGGCTGGTGGTAACTGGTCATGGGCCCAGGGCAAAGCCTGCCTCCTTCGACACGAAAACCTTGGCCCCCGACGCCTCTGGAATTCCCGTTGTCGCCATTGGTGCATCCACCGGGGGGCCGCAGGCGCTGGCGGATATTCTCTCCAATCTTCCCGCGGATTTTCGGGGCGTTGTGCTCGTCGTGCAACACGTGGATGAGCAGTTCACGCCAGGGCTGGCCTCTTGGCTACAGCACTATTCCAGGATTCCCGTGCGCATTGCTCGCCATGGCGAGCTGCTTTTCCCGGTGGCGTCTGGCTCGCCGGTACTAAAGAGAATCTCACTTATCAGAATGGGACCTTGCACTACGTCGCGGCTCGCGAAGACACCGCACACAGCCCATCGATCGACGCGCTCTTTTTCAGCCTCGCTCAGCCGCATTGCGTCCCCGCGCGTCGGGGTTTTGCTCACGGGAATGGGTCGCGACGGTGCCTCTGGCTTGCTTGCACTGCGCAAATCAGGCGCATTCACCATCGCACAGGATGCGGCAACTTCGGTGGTTTACGGGATGCCCAAAGCCGCGGCGGAACTTAACGCTGCCGACGAGATCCTTCCGCTATCCGCCATCGGTCCGCGAATCTGTGAGTCCGTTTTCAGTCGAAAATCTGCGAAATGATCGCGCCACCGAAACGCGGTTCTAAGTGCGCGGTCCGGAAAATACGCGACTCCGCCCTTCAATGGGATAGCGCAAAGTCAGAATCCATATCGTATCGCACAATAGTGTTTGACTTCCGGAGGTCACGATGTCTATCGATGTAGCGGTGCAGGCGCCCATTGCGCTCAAGGAGCACCATATCAAAGTCTTGCTCATTGATGACCAGCGGATTGTGGGTGAGACTGTTCGACGCATGCTGGCGGATGTCGCGGGCCTTGAATTCCACTTCTGCGGAGATCCCACGGTCGCACTCCAGGAGGCCGATACCTTTGGCCCGACCGTCATTCTGCAAGATCTCGTTATGCCGGGTGTGGATGGAATTGAGATGGTACGCGGGTTTCGCAATAACCCTTCCACCGCCCTGACTCCCTTGATCGTTCTTTCTTCCAAGGAGGAGCCTACCATCAAGGCAGAAGCATTTGCCGCTGGCGCGAATGACTACCTCGTCAAGCTCCCCAATAAGCTGGAGGTCGTCGCGCGCATCCGTTATCACTCCAACGCCTACATCCTGCGACTGCAACGGGATGAGGCATTCGCGGCATTGGAAGAACAGCAGGAAATTATCGCGCGCGAACTCGCTGATGCCGCCAGGTACGTTCGATCCCTTTTGCCTCTGCCCATGCCGGTCGACACACCCGTCCCGGCGGACTGGCGATTCATTACGTGCTCAAGCCTTGGAGGCGACTCGTTTGGATATCACTGGCTGGATTCGGATCGGCTAGCTATTTACCTGCTCGATGTCTGTGGACACGGTGTCGGTGCCGCTTTGCTGTCCGTTTCCGCAATCAACACTATTCGCAACCAAACCTTGCCGGAAACGGATTTCAGCTGTGCCTTCCCAGGTGCTCAACGGCCTCAATAGCGCCTTTCCCATGGAAAAGCAGGACGGACGATACTTTACCATCTGGTATGGCGTTCTGAACTCGCAAACTCGTGAGCTTAGTTTCGCTTCCGCCGGCCATCCCCCCGCCATCTCAATCTCGCCCGATGGAACCGTGCACAGGCTCGGCTGTCCCGGCATGATCATTGGCGCGTTCCCGAGCGCACAATACATTGACGTGACCGGCACGCTCGATCCGGGCTCGAAGCTCTTTGTCTTTAGCGATGGTTGCTATGAAGTTACCAATCCCGCGGATGACATGATGACCAACGCGGAATTCTGCAGCATCCTGGCGAGCTCCGGAACGCACTCTGATCAGCTTGACACGATTGTCAACTCGGTACAGCAGTGGCAGCAGCGTCCGGACTTCGAAGATGATTTTTCGCTTGTCATGTTACAGGTCTAAATATTGAGCAAGTTCGCATCAGAGCAAGCAAACCAGGTTACTCAAATGGGCAAACGAGATGATGCCCGGGTTATCAATCACCACCGAAGGAGTGGGCTTGCTTCGGCCCAAACCCACCAGCCAATCTTGCTTGTTGAGCACTGGCAATCCATGCGTACGCCGGCTTCTGCAAGGCAATCTTCCATGCGGTCTTCAACAGCCGGATTTGTTTGGCCCTCTCATTGGCTCAAAGATGATTTGCGCGCGTACAATTACACCCAAGTCGAGGGATGACGAAAGGTGATTAGCCGTGGCTCTCTTAATGCTCTGGTCAAAGGGTTCTGGGCAACGCCAAGTCATTTGACGGTAAAGATCTCTCAATCGAAACACCCTGTTTAATGCATGAACTGAAACCCTGTAGGCCCCCGGTTCTGAAGGTCCTATTGCGCGGCGCGCGCAGTCGGCACGAACGAGCGAAATGGAGGGCACTACTATGACCGTCCAAAATGCGACCGTCTTTCGCAATGCAGGCGCTCACCAATACGGCTGGGCAGCATCTATCGAGTCAGTCATCCGGAATCAGTTTGCAAAGGGCCTTTCGAATGCCACGTTGGAAGAATACTTTCGCGCTGTCGCGACTGCTTTGCGGCCCCGAATTGTGGACGCACTGCTGGAGTCGACAGCACGCTTTCAAGCCGCAAACGCCAAGTCAATCTACTATCTTTCAATGGAGTTTCTGCTGGGCCGCTCGCTGCGGAACAATCTGCAGAATCTCGGCTTGTACAGTGCGATCGAGGATGCTTTCTCCGAAATGGACATCAGGCTCTCCGACGTACTCGAAGCCGAACCGGACGCTGCCCTCGGAAATGGCGGTCTAGGCCGACTGGCAGCATGTTTTCTCGAGTCGCTCGCATCATTGCACATGCCGGGATACGGATATGGCATCAACTACGAATTCGGACTGTTCCGCCAAGAGATTGAAAATGGGAACCAGAAGGAAAGGCCGGACTATTGGGCGAGCGATCAGTCCCCATGGCTGATCGAACACCAGGATCAAGCATATGCGATTCCAATTTACGGACGAGTGGAGCACGGTCGCGACCGTGCAGGCGACTACAATCCGATGTGGATGGACTGGCGAGTCCTGATCGGCGTTCCCCATGACTTTCCGATCGTTGGAGGAGACGGACGAACCGTAACAACCCTTAGATTGTTCTCAGCGCGTGCATCAGATGAATTCGACATAAAAATCTTCAACGACGGCGACTATCTTAGCGCTGTCGAGCAGAAGATCCAATCGGAAACTGTCAGCAAGGTCCTGTATCCTTCCGATTCTGTTGATTCGGGCAGATACTTGCGCTTTACGCAGGAGTACTTTCTCGTGGCATGTGCTATGCGCGATATCTTCCGTCGCTTTCTCTCTCGTAACGAACATCCTCGACAATTTGCCGATCAAGTAGCGATTCAAATGAATGACACGCACCCCGCGCTGGCTGTGACGGAATTAATGCGGATGTTGGTCGATGAGTACGATATTGCCTGGGAAGAGGCATGGGAGATCACCCAGGCGAGCTGTGGCTACACCAACCACACCCTAATGCCGGAGGCCCTTGAGCGCTGGTCCGTTGAGATGTTCGATCGAGTCCTGCCGCGACACTTGCAGATTCTTTACGAGATCAATCGACGGTTCCTCGAACAGGTTTCTGTCCGATGGCCCGGGGAACAGGATCGCCTCGAACGCATGTCTTTGATCGAAGAGGCCCCACAACAAATGGTGCGAATGGCGAATCTTGCGATTATCGGCAGCCATTCCGTGAATGGTGTGGCCCAGCTCCACTCCGATCTGGTTCGGTCGCAACTTGTTCCAGATTTCAACGACTTCTATCCCGGGCGCTTCAATAATAAGACAAATGGTGTCACTCCCAGGCGCTGGCTGATTCAAGCGAATCCAGGACTGGCCCACTGGATCGACGAACGAATAGGTGAAACTTGGCGCAAGGACCTCGATCGCCTCTGCGACCTCGAACCGTTCAGCATTGACTCAGCCTCGCAACGCGAATTTCGCGCAATAAAGAATGGCAACAAGCAGAGTCTTTCCAAGACCATTCTCGAACGCACCGGTTTGCGCGTTGATCCTTTTGCTCTCTTCGACGTACAAGTGAAACGGATCCACGAATACAAGCGTCAACTGCTCCATGCCCTGGCGATTATCGATGAGTACCTTCGCATCGTGGAGGACGGACACCCCCCAGCCGCTCCCCGCGTTCATGTGTTTGCGGGAAAGGCCGCGCCGGGCTACTTTAGAGCAAAACTCATCATCAAGTTGATCAACAACCTCGCTGCCGTGGTTAACAGTGATTCACGAGTTGGCGATGCCCTCAAGGTAGTATTCCTGCCCGACTATAAGGTGTCTCTGGCAGAAATCATCATCCCTGCCGCCGATCTAAGCGAACAGATCTCAACGGCGGGAATGGAAGCTTCCGGGACCAGTAATATGAAATTTGCACTCAATGGCGCGCTCACAATTGGAACGCTCGATGGTGCAAATGTTGAGATGCTTGAAGAAGTAGGCTCCGACAACTTCTTTGTGTTTGGTCTGCACGCTGACGAGGTCCAGAGTTTGTGGCATGCAGGCCACAATCCGTGGGATCTCTATCATCGGGATCACCAGATAAGACGCACAGTAGACAGCTTGACCAGCGGTTTATTCACACGGAATGAACCCGACATATTTGCCCCGATCAGGCGCGCATTGCTAGATGAGGGCGATCACTATCTCCATCTCGCAGACTTTGGTTCCTATTTGGCGGCGCAGGGGGATGTCTCCGCTGCATTTCTGGACGATGCCGCATGGAGTTCGAAGGCAATTCTCAATGTTGCCCGGATGAGTAAGTTCTCGAGCGATAGGACGATCAGAGAGTATGCACATGACATTTGGAACGTTCAACCTATTCCGCCCGCCAAAGAGACTTGAGACCAGTGAAGATTCTGCTTGTTGATGATGATCCGATCGTTCGCGCCATTCATTCAAGGCTGTTACAACAGCAGGGCCATGAGGTTGTGGAAGCAACAGACGGAGAGATGGCCTGGCAAATCGTAAAGGGTAGCGAAATCAGTTTCGTCGTAAGTGACTGGATGATGCCTAATCTCTCTGGCATCGATCTTTGCCGCAGGATTCGTTCAGCGACGTTTGAGCGCTATGTCTATGTCATTTTATGCACTTCGAGAGCAGAAAAATCCGACTTGATCGAAGGAATGGATGCCGGAGCCGATGATTTCATCGCCAAACCAATAGGCCCGGAGGAGTTGCGCGTTAAAGTCAGAGCCGGAGAGCGAATCACGAGTCTTGAACATGGGCTTATCCAAAAGAACCAGGAGCTTGAAGGGATCAACAGCCGCCTGCGATCTGCACACAAACTCATTGAAGATGACCTGAAAGCTGCTTCATGGATGCAGCAAAACCTGTTGCCGCCGCACGATCTGCAGGCCCACGGAATCAGATGCGAATGGCGTCTGGAACCCTCCAGCTATGTCGCTGGCGACACCTTCAATTTATTTGCAATGGATGATGATCAGGTTTGCGTGTACCTCTTGGATGTCTCCGGTCATGGCGTACCTGCCGCGATGCTATCGGTCACACTCAGCTCGCTTTTGACTGCGGACGCATCACATGGAAATCCGCTGAGACGGTATGATCGCAACCGCGAAGCTTTTGATCCCCTTCCTCCTGGCGATGCGATTCGTGAACTCAATCGACGCTTTCAATCAAATGACGATCGATACTTTACGATGATTTACGGCCTATTCGACAACAGGACTTCGATTCTCAGCTTCGCTCAAGCCGGGCACCCCTGCCCAATTCTCATGCGGAAAGCGGGAGGCCCCCCCTTGGTCCTTGGGGGAGGCGGCATGCCGATTGGTGTCTTCCCTGAAATCCACATTGACTGCTTTGAAGCCGCGGTCGGTCAGGGCGATCGGCTGTTGCTTTATTCCGATGGAATAACGGAGTGTATGAATTCTCGCAGCGAGGAATTTGGCGAGAAGCGCCTGCTAGCCTATCTGAAAGACCGTACTCAACAGCCTCTGAACGAAATGCTAGATGGATTGTTGGAAGTCGTCAAAACCTGGCGGGGTTCACTGGATTCTGGAGATGACCTGTCCCTCTTGGCGCTTGAAATTATTTGAACGCAGCGGCGCGATTCTTGGCTACGCCGTCAAACTGCGTTAAGTCTTCGACACACACGTCTATCCCTTGAAGTGCGGGAGACTGTCATCACCAAATCCAAATGAGGGAAGCGGATGAACATTGCGGAGCGCAGGATCGGAAGCAATATCGTTCTGGAAATTCTCGAATCGCGTCTCGGCGCCGATAAGGCGGCAGCTTTCAAGGAATCGCTCGGTCTTTACTTTACTGGAGGGCCGGTTTCTCTAGTGCTTGATTTGTCTAAGGTTGACTTTATAGATAGCAGCGGACTTGGCGCGATTCTTGGTCTGCGCAAGCGAATGCCGGCAGGCAGCGATCTAGTAATTTGTGGCACGACCAGTTCGGTATCCAGCATGTTCAAACTAACGCGTTTGGACCGCGTTTTCACAATTTACAAAACAATTGACGATGCAATTGCCGCATTGTCCATTCACTGAGTGAACTGATGATTACCGCGGAAGGCGGAGGCAGGTCACTTAGCCCGCCATCAGCGAGCATCCGTTTCTCGGGACTGACTCCTTGCCTTGCACCCAATTCGAATTCAAGGAGTTAGGGATCGATAACGATTTACAACGCGCAGAATGGATCGTCTGACGAATCAGAATGTCAGGAGCAACACTATGCCCACCGTCGCTCTTTCAAGGAAACAACGTGAAGAGCTTCTGAAAACATTGAAAGAACGCTTTGAAAAGAATGTGAAGCGTCACGAAGCTCTTGTGTGGAGCGACCTGCAAGCCACGCTCTTAAGGAAGAGCGGAGCCCTGTGGTCGCTTAGCGAAATGGAACGCACGGGCGGCGAGCCGGACGTTATCGGCAGGGACAAAGAAACGGGCGAATATGTTTTCTGCGATTGTTCGGCGGAAAGCCCGCAGGGCCGCAGAAACGTTTGCTACGACCGCGCTGGGCAACAGAAAAGGGAAAAGGAAGGGCTACCTGTGGCCGGCAACGTTCTGGAAATGTCGGCGGCCATGGGGATCGAACCGCTAACGGAAGAGCAATACCGAGAGCTACAGAGGCTGGGAAGTTTCGATACAAAGAGCCAGAGCTGGTTGAAAACACCTGCGGAAATTACGAAACTGGGCGGCGCCATCTTCGGAGATCGTCGTTTCGGCCGTGTCTTCGTGTACCACAACACGTCCCCTTGCTTTTACCGCGCTAGAGGGTTTCGTGGCTCCTTGAAGATATAGCTTCCAACGTCACTGACAAGCCCCTGTGCAGTAGGGTGTAAAAGCGCGAGCCAGATGCGACGCAGAACTCTTGGGCCGTTGAAGGGTCTGAAATCCTATTGGCCTTGGTCCGAGGGTGGTTCCATTTCATCTCGAGACGGGTTTCGTTTCCGTTTGCAACTCCAGCAATTTTCGAGTGCGAGGAATCGGGGTTCCGGCGGTCACAGCCGGGAGCAAACTCAGTCCCTCATTGGCAGTTGCGCGTGCCTTCTCGATTTGGCCCGCATCGCGGTAGGCTTGCGCGAGCGAGTGTAAAACACCCGGCTCCTTGCGTTTAGTTAGAAAGGCTTCGTGTTCGGCACTGTTGATGGCGAACTCAGGGTCGCGTAGTGTCTGTGGCTGCACCGTGAGTAGGGCGGCAACTTCCATGTCTGTTATTTCGACTGTTTCTGGATGAATGGCCGCCAGTTTCTTCAAGGTCGCGAGGCCGGTTGCCGAAAGCGCGGCGGATTCACCTGAAGGTTTCAGTTGCTGTTCAACCGTTCCCAGGCGCACTTGAACATCGGCCAATGCGGCTTTCCAGTCATCATTGGAGGGGTTCTGTTTCAGAAGTCGAAGAAGAATTGATTCGGACTCTTGCAGAAGCGGAAGAGCCAGACTCCAATTTCGGCGGCGGACTCCAGGATTGGCTTCGAGCGTGGGGTCCGCTGCATCCTCAAAGTCATAGGCTTCTTGCGTAAGATCCACATAAACGTCGAAGAGAGACCGTGTGTCTTTCGGGTCAGCGGCGGCAACCTGTTTCTGCATGGCCAAGGCCTCCTCAAAGAGAGGAGCCGCTTGGATATATTCACCCAGGTTCTTCAATGCCATCGCCTTCTTGCGCAATAGATTCGCGCGCATGCGAATGGAGGAAACAGTGTCCTGTTTCGATTCTGGAATCGCTTCGAACCTTTCCTGGGCGAGTTCGAAATCCTTCAGGGCTTGGGCCGGATCGTTCTCCATTTCGACGTTGCCGATTTTAAGATGCGCAATGCTGACCCCTCTGCGCGCGCGAGCAAAATTCGGATCAATGCCGAGGGCGCGTTCAGCAAGCTGGATGTCCCTTCTGTACGCTGCAAGTGCGCCGCCAAGGTCGCCTAAACTTGCCGTGCCGGGCTGACCAAGTTCGTCGCCAAGCGCGCCATACGCCGCCGCTGCCTCGCAAATCAGTGTAGGAGTCGCTTCGTTTTCGCTGGCCAGTCGATCAAAAGCCTGTGCCGCGGCTTGCATCGACAAGACCGCCTCAGGTGTTTTGTCCATGCCCCAAAGGACTTCGCTGCGAGCTTGCTGTACCGACGCCAGAGCGTGCATCGCCGCACGGTCAAGAGTCTCGGCTTCAGTCAGAGATCGTGCGATCGTTAGAGCTTTGTCCAGGCTGACGAGTGCGCCGGCGCGATCTCCCAGGTTCTGGTCATAGGGATTGCCCTGAATGTTTCCCAGTCGTGTGTACGCGTTCACCAGATCAAGTTGAATAAGGCGATCCCCGACAGCATCCTTCGACATGCGATCCAGATGCTCAAGTACCCGGGTAACGAGCAGGCGTTGCACACTGGTTGAACCAGGAAGCTCCTTAATCGCATCGTCCAGCTCAGAAAGAAGACTGTTGCTCAACTGCCGCAAATCGGCCGAGCGGGCCTCGGCCTTACGCCGTTCCGTATTGGCGACCCTGGCTTGCCAGAGCACTCCTCCCACTCCAGCCGTCAAGCTGGCAAGTACCAATCCGGCGCCGAGCAGCGCAATGGCGTGTCTCCTGACAAATTTGCCGGTGCGGTAGCGGAGGGTGCCGCGACGCGCGGTTACAGGACGCCCGTCGAGATACGCCTGCACATCTGCGGCCAGTTGCACGGCTGTCAGATAGCGCTCTACGGGCCCCTTGCGGAGAGCCATGAGCACAATCGCTTCCAGGTCAGCATCGAGGCGTTTGTCACCGCCCCCTGGCAGGACAGGCTTGCGAGGCGGCTCTTCGCAAATCACCCGCACCATTTCAGCGGTTGTAAATTCCTTGAGTTCGTACGGTAGAACGCCTGTTAACAAAAGATAGAGAAGCACCCCAAGCGAGTACGTATCCGATGCCGTGGTTATGAGGTTGCCGAACACCTGCTCGGGGCTGGCGTACTGCGGCGTGAATGATTGAAACCCTTGTCGGGTGAACTCGCTCCCAAGTATTTCTGCCGAAGGAGAGAGCAGCTTGGCGGTGCCGAAGTCGAGCAGCCGGGGAGTGCCATCTTCCATCACCAGGATGTTGTCCGGCTTCAGATCGCGATGCACTACCAGGTTCTGGTGAGCAAACTGGACGGCCTCGCAAACGCTCTTTGAAGAGTTTAAGACGCTCCGCAACGGGAAGGTGCTTGTTCTCGCAAAATTGATGGATCGGAACCCCATCTACGTACTCCATTACAAGGAACGGTTCTCCCTCGTCGGTGACGCCGCCGTCCAGCAGCCTGGCAATCAGCGGATGGCTGAGCCCGGCAAGGATTTGGCGCTCCAACCGGAACCGCTCTCTGAAGAGATCGGTGGCGAGAGGCAGATCAATCAACTTGATGGCTACCTGCTGTTCGAAATTGCCATCTGCCCGATGAGCCAGGTACACGGCCCCCATGCCCCCGCGGCCGATGAGGCGGTCAATTTCGTATGCTCCAACGCGCTTTTTGTCGTTGCCCTCGGACGCCTGAATGCGCGCCTGCCGAAAACGGGTCCTGGCAACCAATTCTTCCTCGGCACATGCCTTGAGAAGAGAGGACACGTCCGCCATAAGGATGACGTCTCCACGGCATCTGGCCTCAATCAACGCCTGTCGATCGCCCTCGGGCAGCGCCAACGCCTCGTTGAAGATTGCTTCGATCCGGGGCAGTGTCTCCGGCGAATGGCTCATTCGATAACCAACCTTGCTGAATGATGAAATGGAATCCACTCTATTAGGTTTGCGGATTATGTGGACCAAATGAATCAGAAGTCAGCTGGAGTTTCGCCTGTTTCTGGATGAAGGCGGCGATAAAGCCAACTCTTGATGAATCTCATTTCCCGATCGACGGTTGCCTTCGACGAGTGCATCAGCGCTGCGGTTTCTTCGGCGGTACAGCCGAGAAAGTACCGCAATTCCACAAGCTGGACCTTGTATGCGTCGATGGCATTCAACTCGTCCAATGCCCGATTGAGTTCGAGGAGTTCCTCGCTGCCGACGTCCACCCAAGGCAGGTCATTGCTCAGAGGCACGTGAACGCTGCCCCCTCCGCGAATCAACGCCTGATTCCCGCGCGCATGATCAATCAGTATCCTGCGCATCACTTTTGCCGCGAAGGTATAGAAGTGCCCTCTGTCTTCATAGGCCACTTTCTTCTGATTCAACAGCTTCAGGTAGAGCTCATGCACGAGGGCGGTCGCCTGCAGCAGATCAGGGTTGCGTTCCCTGCGAATGTAGGCCGCAGCGACCTGGCGCAGATGGGGATACACCAGCGGCATTAGCTGTTCGAAGACAGAGTCCTCGCCGTCACGCCACTTCGCCAGCAACAGGGTGATCTCTCCGGTTTCCACGCGCAACCTTTCCCGGTTCGTCCTGGAGAATCTGATAAATCTTCCCCCGACCATCCGCCGCTCTGTCTGCCGGAACCTCTCATCTTTACTGACCCTGGAGTCAACACACCAAGAATAAATGAGTCACTTTGCAAAGAGATTGCGCCGTCTCAATTGAACCGCAAAAGCGCGGCGTCACTCATCTGCCGAGACCCCAGGTCGAAATGCAGGGCCAGCTTTGACGTGCCTTCAAAGCCCCCTCCGCGGCAGCTACTCGTTCAATCGTGGAGTAATCCACTCAACCGAGCTGCCGGAATCGCAAGATCCGCGGCCAGCCAACCAGGGAGACTGCAATGCGGATTGGAAGATTCACTCAAGTTTTGGCCGGTCTGTTCGTGGGAATCGGGATCGCTTTTCCGGTGGTGGCTCAGAAATCGAGTATCTCTGCCGACAACTCGGATGCTCAAACTGTCCTACCCCATGTAGGAGATCGCGTTGTTGACTATGTGGACGATGCCAGGATGGTGAAACTCGCCGGCAATGTGCATCCCATGGCGCGCCCCGACTCTGATGTGGGCCGGACTGACTCCAACAAACTCCTTGAGCGCGTGATTATGGTGCTGAAGCGCAGCCCCGAACAGGAAGCGGCCTTGGCCGCATTCAACGAGCGGCAGTATGACCCCAACTCGCCCGACTTCCATCATTGGCTGACCGCCGAAGAGTTCGGCCGGCTCTATGGTCCGTCCGATGCCGACATTGCCTCCGTCACCAATTGGCTGCAGAACCACGGGATGCAGATCGATGAGGTGGGTAAAGGGCGCGTCTATATTCAATTCACCGGAGCGGTGGGCGACGTAGAACGAGCATTTCGCGTGGAAATGCACAACTACCTTGTCGACGGTAAAATGCATCTTTCCAACGACCGGGATCCGCAAATCCCCGCGGCCCTTTCCCCCGTGGTCACAGGCCTCGCGTCCCTGCACGATTTTTTCCCCACACACTATTCGCATGCCGGCAACTATGTGAAGCGAGACCTGAAGACTGGCAAGTACACGGTGCTACCGCCTGATCCGTCGACCGACGGAACGCTACAGCCTGGGCCGCTGCTGGGCAATAGTATGCCCGATCCGGTCTTTGGATCGTCCGTGGGTGGGAACGCCGCTGGCGGAGCGCAGCCCCAACTCACGTATGTCGACCCCTCAACCGGCTATACGCGCGAGGAACTGACGCCGTACGATGTGGCAACGATTTACAACATTCTTCCGCTTTGGAACGCAGCCACTCCGATCAATGGAACGGGTGTGAAGGTGGCGATTGTGGGCCTGAGCGACGTTGCGGCCGCTGACATCAACACCTATCGCAGTTCCTTCGGCCTGCCCGCAACCACGCTGACTACGGTCCATAGCGGCGCCGATCCAGGCCTGACGGCAAGCCAGGGGGAAAACACAGAAGACGTTGAGATGGTTTCGGCCACGGCTCCCGGAGCGCAGATCGTGCTGGTTTCCGATGTGGACACGGCGACAACAGACGGTTTGATAACCGGAATTCTGTATATCGTGAACAACGCGGTGGCGCCGATTTTGACCATGAGCTACGGGGAATGCGAATTGAAAATGGGGACGGCCGGGAACGCTCTGTATAACCAGACATTCCAGCAAGCGGCTACAGCAGGCATCAGTGCCTTTGTGTCTGCCGGAGACTCGGGCTCTGCCGCCTGCACACCGCAGAATGGAATCTCACCGCCGTACAGCGATCCGTTTGGGCTCGCTGTCAACGGAATGGCGTCCAGTCCCTATGTGACCGCGGTGGGAGGAACCGACTTGCAATGGACGTTTGTGCAAGCCACCAATCCAATCTCGACATACTGGAACGCCACCAACGATGTGCACGGTGCCACGGCCAAGGGCTACATGCCTGAGATGCCTTGGAACGGAACATGCACGAATCCCCTTTTGTTGAACGTATATACCGGCTACACCGATAATGAGACGCTGTGCAATGCAGCCAATCTCGCGCTTCCCGGACTAGTTCAAATGGGATCCGGCGGCGGCGGAGTGAGCAACTGTACGGTGAACAACTCCACCCCCACCAGCACAACGTGGTTCCCGGGGAGTTGTTCGGGTGGTTACGCAAAACCCACCTGGCAGACGGGCGTTGTCGGAATTCCTGCCGACGGCAAACGGGACCTGCCCGATATTTCCCTTTTTGGCTCCTACGGATTTGCCTCGAGCACGGGGATTCCAGGCAGCGCGCTCTTGATTTGCCAGGCGTCCGGGTCACCCCAGAATTCCTGCGACTACACCCACCCGGGCTACATCATCTACCAGGAAAATGGCGGTACCTCCGCCTCCTCGCCAATGGCTGCTGGAGTCATGGCGCTGGTGCTCCAAAAGGTTGGTACAAACCAGGGCCTGGCCAATCCGATGTTCTACAGTCTTGCGGCGAAAGAGGACTATGCCGCATGCAATTCGAATACCGTGGCGGCGGGCAATGCGTGCATCTTCTATGACACCACGACCGGCTCGAACGCAATGAATTGCACCAAGGGCGACAAAGACTGCGTGACCAGCGGTGCCTCGGATGTCCTGGGCATATTGAGTGGCAACGCAGCGAATGCGGGCTACGATCTGGCGACGGGCCTCGGGTCGTTCAACGTGACCAACTTGGTGAATGCCTGGGCGGCGGCCGTCTCCACAGTGCCGGCGGCTGCACCCGGCTTCAATCTGGCGGGTGGTACCTATCACAGCCCGCAATCGTTGACTCTTACCGACGCCACTCCCGGCGCCTCCATCTACTACACCTACACTGCCAATGGAACCATTCCAACCACCGCTTCCACGCTTTACACGGCTCCAATAACCATTAACGCCACCGGGACAGTCGAAGCAATTGCCGTTGCGCCTGGTTACTCACAGAGTCGCATCGGCGCCAAAGTCTACGTCTATTCTCAAGCATCGCCGGCAGCTGCCCCTGCCTTCAACCTGGCAGGCGGGACGTATCACTCGCCGCAGACTCTCGTTCTGACGGACACGACGCCTGGGGCCACCATCTACTACACGACCAATGGGGCATCGCCGACGACATCTTCCACTGTCTATTCCGGTCCGATTCCCATTGCATCGACGGAGCTGATAGCGGCGGCGGCGATCGCGCCCGGCTTCACTTTGAGCCCGACTAGTTCGAAGTCTTATACTTACGTCCCTTACTCCACCGCGACAGCGCCCGTCTTCAGCCTGCCGGCAGGCAGCTACAATACTCCCCAGATGTTGACCCTGACGGACGCCACACCAGGTGCGGCGATCTACTACACCATCAACGGAACAGCACCGAACGCCTCATCGACGAAATACACCGCGCCAGTCTCGATTGCAGCAACAGAATTGGTAGAGGCCGTTGCCATCGCGACTGGCTACAACCCAAGCCCCATCAGTTCCAAGGCCTACACTTTCTCGGCGCTTCCGCAGGCGGCATCCCCGGCCTTCAGCCTCCCAGGCGGACATTACACCACCCCTCAAATGCTCACAGTGACAGATGCGACACCGGGAGCAGCCATCTACTACACCACTAACGGAACCATCCCGACAACCTCTTCGACGCTGTATGTTGTCCCCATTGCGGTCAGCACATCGGAGACAATCGAAGCGATCGCGGTCGCCTCGGGCTACGCCAACAGCAGAATATCTGCAAAGGCTTATACCATTCCCTGATCCGACGGCAGGCCATGGGCGCTCGCTTTCCGCGACCAGGGCCTGCCGTACGATTTGGCGTTTGGGCGATGCAGGCGGGGGTGAGCGCCATGCGCATGCAACCATGCTGGATTCGGTCGGGGCACCCCTGGGAACGATCCAGGCGCTGCTCGGGCACTCCAGCTCGGAGCTGGCACTTGAGACGTACATCCATGCGGTTCCGGCGGATGCTCGTCAGGCTGTCGAAGGGATTGAGAATCTTATTGGACCCAAACGGACCCAAGTTCCAGAATGGCCGGAAATGGCAAATTCGCTAATTAACTGAAATAGCGGGATTTATTGGTCGGGGAGAGAGGATTCGAACCTCCGACCCCCTGGTCCCGAACCAGGTGCTCTACCAGGCTGAGCCACTCCCCGAACCTATGGTGCCATGCGAATCGCGAGGCGCTGCCTGGTGCGTTGATCCCCTTGATGCGCTTGGATCAGTGTAGCAGAATTCCGGGGCGCACGAGCACTACGCGGCCTCCCGTAATCGGCGCCTCCGCTGCAACTTAGGTGGTGTATTTCCCTCTCAATTTGCGGGGAGTTCGGGTGTTGCGGCGAGTAGTTGGCGCGTGTACGCCTGTTGCGGCGCTGCGCACAGCGCTTCGGCTTTGCCGGTTTCCACCAGGCGCCCTTTTTCCATCACCGCAATGCGCGTACTCAGGTAGCGAACAAGCGGCATGGAGTGGGAGATAAACAAATACGTCAAGACGTGTTCGCGCTGAAGAGTGCGAAGCAAATTTACGATCTGTGCGCCTACGCTGACGTCGAGAGCCGAAACCGGCTCGTCGAGGATGAGCAGTTTGGGTCGCAGAGCCAGAGCGCGAGCGATATTGATGCGCTGACGCTGGCCGCCGGAAAACTCGTGCGGGTAACGGCCCAGGGCGGATTCATCGAGGCCGACCTGATTCAGAAGCTCGATCGCTTTGGTCCGCATGGCGGAGCTGCCGGAGGCCATGCCGATTTCGCGGCCGTGAATCTGGAATGGTTCGGTGACGATGTCGTAAACCTTCATGCGCGGATTCAGGGCGGCGAAGGGATCCTGGAAAACCGGTTGCATCTGGCGGCGAAGAGCCTTCAATTCGGCCGCGGAGGCGTTGGCTACGTCGACTCCGCTTACACGAACGGTGCCGCTGGTCGGCTTTACCAAGCCTAGAACCATGCGGGCTACGGTGGTTTTTCCGGAACCTGATTCGCCGACCAGGCCCAAGGTTTCGCCGGCTTCGAGTTGAAGCGAAACATTTTCGACGACGGGGCGCATCTCGGTGCGGAGACCATTTCGTCGCGGGTAACTCTTGCTTACGCTCTCGATTTCAACCAGCGCCATGAGGCCATCCTAAATGGCGAATTTTCCCGTAGGGACGCGCAAACTGCAAAAAAAAAACGGTCAAAGCTTGTGCTTTCATGCGATTGCACACCAAAAAGGGGGGAATTTGCGCTCACCGTGATTGGGATCACAATTGCAGTGAAAAGTGAAAAGTGAAAAGTGAAAAGTGAAAAGTGAAGAAGTGAAAAAGTGAAGTGGTGAAAGAGTGAAAAAGAGCGAGGGCGCAGGCGAGTGGCGAAAGAATGAAAAAGCGAGAAAGAGAAAATGCGCGGAGATGAAACATTGCCTGATCCTTTCTGAGAGAGTCATGACCGGGTGAAATGAAAGAAACCGCCCGAGAGATCAATGGCCTGGCGAAAATGAAACGTTTGAGAGGAGTCATAACGGGTGAAATGAAAAACGCCCGCTGGTTAGGCGGGCGTTTCTTAACTGCTAATACAAGTATGGCAGGTTCGGAGAATTAATCCCTAATTTCTGGAAAATAATTTTCGTTGTGGAATGAGTGGTTTGGGGCGTTTTCCACAGGGGCGGCTATTGACAAGTTTTTGAGGGGTGTTCGGATCGGCCGCCCGATGAATGACGGATTTGGAGCCGCGCGCCTTGGTTGTTGTGGTGTTGCCGTGTCCAGAAGTCGTAACCGGGGGGACTCCGATTTGCGATGCAATCCAACATGATGTAGTTCATTACTACTACATATGCAGTAGCGCCGCGTGCTGTTTGCCGGATCACGCCGAGGCGGGTTTCGCGGTGGGCAGGGCAACTCCGGGGGCGGCGGGCCGGCAAGACCCAAGAGGAGACTTGTCGCCGGTGTTTCCGCAATCGTCCCGCGATGGACACTCGCATGTTCTGCCCTTGTCAGTTCAACCCGTAAACGTCGATCTCCCCTTGCGGGTTGGTTGCGGTGGTGAGGTCGTGGCCGGTGGAGATGTACACTTTTCCGTTTCCCACGACTGGCGATGTGAACTTGATTCCGTAGCCGGGCACATCCGCGGAATTGGCGCCGCTGTTGTAAAGCTCGGTGGCCAGGCTCGCGGCGTCGTACGCGCGGAGGGTCGCATTTGTCGTTCCGCCAGTGCTGTTTTGCAGCGGCAGTCCCTGGTCGATCATCCAGAGAATTCCATTGCTTGCGCCGTTTGCCGAGACGAACGGCGTGGTTCCCCGGGTGTTTTGCTGCACGCTGGGGGAGGTGTAAGTTCCATAGGATAGTTGGCCGCCCGCGTATACGAACTGCCGAATGCCCGCCGGCACATTCGCTGTTGGCGTAATTCCCAAATAGACAGACCCGTTGAAGTACGCAGAGGTGCCGAAGATCTCATAGGAGTTGATATCGGTGGTGTGCGTTCCGGTGCTGTCTACGCAACTGCTTGAATAGGGCGGAGTCAAATCCGATTCGAACCAGAGTGTCTGAGTCGCGCCGGCATCGTTGGCTTGTTGCTGGCCCATGTTGCCGCTGTTCACAAGGTAGATCTTTCCTTGCTTGCCGCCGGCAATGAGTTGCGACGTGCCGGGGATCATCATCAATCCGCCCGCGGCAAGATCGCCGTCGGCGCAATTGAGGAACTGATAATCGCCCGGTGTGAAGTAGTCCTCGAGTTGGAGCGTTGGGCTGAATTTCAGTATCGAATCGCTGAACGCCGTGATTCCATCCCAGGGTCCGTTGCCGGTAGTGATGTAGATATTGCCTGCGCTGTCGGCGACCGGACCGCCCGCGCCCATCCACACGCCGCCGGCGCTTGAAAAAGTGCCTTCTCCGTTCAAATTGGGGCTCGCGTTGAACACCCCGGTTTGTGCCAGCGTAGAGGCGTTGTAGGCCAGCAGCCATCCGCTGTGGCAACTGCCGAAGCCGATATAGATGGAGTTATTTGCCAAAAGCAGGGCAGACCGTTGTATGCAGGATACGGTGAGAGTTTCCACTCCATTCACCGACGCCGAGTTGGTGGCCGGAACGGACGCGTTAATAGTTACGGGGCCGCCGAGCTTCTGTGCGCCGGTGGTAATGTCCAGCGCATTCAAACGGAATGTCGGTCCGTTTGAAGTAATCTGCGTCGAGACCACATAGATTGTCTTCGTCGTTGGATCGATGACAGGCGTGGATGTCACGCCGAGGAAGGGCTTGATGGCGCCGGCAGTGGGTGTCTCCCCGGCGTTCAAGAGAGATGTCTTCCAGAGGGGAGCGCCCGCTCCATAAGAATCGGCGTCAAATGCGTACACAGAGTCATGCTCGGTGGCGACATAGAGAACGTTGTGCGAAGCGCCGTTGATGGTGACGTTCGACATCAGCAGCGGCTCGGCATAGGCATAGCCATCGACCAGGTACGAGAAGAGTTTCCCAAAGGTTTGAGAGCTAACGTTCGCTGGAGTAAGTGAAGACTCGTTTGGATTGAGGCCGCTGCGCAGAGCGTCAACATGCCACATGGGCACATTTACGCCGGTTCCAGGAGCGATGGTGACGGTGAAGGGGGCGGTCCCGGTTACTCCGCTGAGCGACGCGCTGACCGTTGTGGCGCCCGAAGCCGTGGCGCTCGCAAGGCCGGTCGAGCCTATTGAGGCGACGGCGGTGTTAGCAATCGACCATGTTGCCGTGGATGATACATCGGCCGTGCTGCCATTGCTGTACGTTGCCGTGGCGGTGAACTGTTGAGTGGCGCCGATGGCGAAGTTGGCAGTGTTGGGAGTAACCGCAATGGATGTCAGGGTGTTTCCAGAAGATACGGTCAGGTTGACAGTAGTGAACGCGGCACCTCCGCACTTATCCCATTCCTCCACGACGGTATGTTCGGCGCCGGCAGCGAGACTGAGCTTTGTGGCAAGGGTGGCGCCGTTGGTTGTGTAGGTCAACTGGTTATTGACGTAGATGCCCATGGCGGCAACCCCCGCCGCGCATGTGGCGGTACTGGCCGTGGCGGAGTAGGTGACGGGCGAAGTTACTGTGCTGTTGGCCGCGGGAGAGGTAACGATCACGCCGGTCTGGCCGGAAGTAACGGTGATGGGAATGGTTGTATAAGCGGCGCCGCCGCAGTTATCCCACTCTTCAACAACCGTGCTATAAGTTCCGGGGCTGAACGGCAGGCTGGTGTTCAAACTTGCAGCATAGGTAACGTAAGTCAGCTTGTTATTGATGTAAATGCCCATGGACGCGACGCCAGTTGCGCACATCGAATTGCTGGCCGTGGCCGTATAGGTGACGGGCGAAGTCACAGTGCTGTTGACTGCGGGAGAGGTGACCGTAACGCCCGCCTTGCCGGAGCCGACCGTGATGGCAATGGGGGTGTACGTAGCGCCGCCGCAGTTATCCCACTCTTCCACGACGGTGTTATAGGAGCCGGGACTAAGTGGCAGGCTGGTGTTCAATGTTGGGGAGTACACCACCCAGGTAAGGGTGTTGTTGACATAGATTCCCATGGACGCGACACCCTTAGCGCAGGTGCTGGTGCCAGAAGCTGAGTAATGTATGGGTGAGGTAACCTGTGCGCCGTTAACGGGACTGGTGACGCTGACTGTTGCCGAGGCGGGCACTGTGCAAAACAACAGCAACGGAACAAGGTGCAGGAGGGAAAAGGTTCTGCAATGAATCATGTATCGAGGTCTCCGGCCATGGAACGCCGAAAGAGGAGAGATTGGAAGGATGTCGCGATTTGAATTGATTGTACGGAGGGCGGGAGTTTCCCAAGTCTGACCTTGAGTTTTGGGAGAGCAAACAACCTTGTTCCGGCGTTCTACTTGCTCGTTCCTTACAGCGTTCCCGATCTCCCCAGATCCAGTAGGAGCTAAATTTACCACAGATTGGTGAACAGGGAAGAGGGAACAGGTGAACAGGGAAGAGGGAATAGGGAACAGTGAAGAAGTGAAGAAGTTTTCGGCGTGGGTAGATCAGGCAGGCTCTTCGGGTGTCTCCTCGGATTGAGTGCTGGCGGCGAAGAATCGGGCGTAGAGGGTGCGGAGTTCGATGGCGGGTTTTTCTTCGCTCATCACTTCGACAAGAAGGGACAGGGTTTGCCAGCGGTTGTAGGCGCGAAGGGTAACCTGCCAAAGCAGATCGTCCTTGAGCTCGGCGATGGTGAGCGTGCCGATGATGTAGTCGGCCGTGTAGCCCTCCGCCTGGATTGCGGCGCGGGCTTCGAGCGCGTGCGCCACGTCCTTCTCTTCAACGCCGCTCAGTTCGCGCCGGGCCGTGAGCTCGGACCAACAGCGATTGAAGAAGAGACCGGTTGCGTTGCGGGAGGGCCGGATATCCCAGGCGGGAAGCACGGCGCACTTTTCAGGATGCGCGAGGTTGAAGAGCGAGCGTGCGTCGGCGATGGTGTATTTGGGGTCGGTGGCAGGGGCGGGCAGATCGGCCAGGCCGAGTGCCCAGCGCAGAACCGATAAGCATTCCCACGCATGGGATGCGCGGACTTTGAGATCGGCTGGCCAGTGGCCATCGGGCGCGAGCAGAATGTCGAGCAGCCACGGCTCGAGGCCCTCGCGGAGATTGAGGCTGGCGAGGCGGTCGAGGAGCACGCGGCGGGTGATGACTCTGATTTCGGGTGGAAGCTCCTTCTCCATGGCGACCTCGCTGGCGAGGCGCTCGAGGAGCGTGGCGAGAAGGCAGGTCTCGCGGTAGAGGGAGTGTTTGAGATTGGAAGCGACCGCGGGATTCGTTTTCTCGTAGGCGCGTTGTTCAAGTTTTTGACGGACGATAAAAATGATGACGAAGATGGCAGGTATTGCGCCGCCAATCAACATGACGAGAATGCCGTGCCAGCCCAGATCGCTGATGGCATCGAGAATAAAGAAGGCGTACCACGCGATGAGCACAAAGATCGGGACGCCTGATGCCAGAAGGAGCAGAAGATTCTGCTGGGCATGCATGTCATCCCGGGCTGAGCGTCTCAGGGCGACCCAGATTGCCCGCCAGCCTTTTGGGCTGAACCGGAGCTGATTGGGGTTCATGGGTTCAACATAAACGATGCGTTGCACCCTCGTCAGGCGGTCGCCAATTACGGGGGTTAACGACAGAGTTCAGTGCGCGCGATGCCGCAGAAAGCATGCCTCAGGGGTTAAAACCCCTTCCTTTGTTGGCATTTGATTGTCAGGGATGAATCCCTGACCTACCTTTAATCTTGATTTTGCCGGGGATGAATCTCGGGCCTACGTTTGATCTTGAATTTGTCGGGGATAAATCCCTGACCTACCTTAATCTTGATTTTGCCGGGGATGAATCTCGGGCCTACGTTGAATCTTGAATTTGTCGGGGATAAATCCCTGACCTACCTTTAATCTTGATTTTGCCGGGGATGAATCTCGGGCCCACGTTGAATCTTGATTTTCGGGGATAATCGGGCTTACTTGACTTGCCTTGGCGGGGATGCATCCACGGTCCCCCGACCACGGAGTTCGTGGTCGTGAGTTACGTCGTAAGGCGGTCGGGGGAGATGGCTTTTAACGGCCAGAGCTCGGCGTGGGTTGGTTTGGTGGCGGTTGTGGTGATCTCTAATTCTGTGGCGTTGGGCTTGAGGGTGTAGACGCGGCTGGTGAGGCACTCGCGGCCGCCGATGAAGGATTCGATGACCGAACCATCGAGGAAGAGGCGCAAAGCGGGCTGAGGCCAGGGGAGGCCGGGGAGCGGGAATTTTTTGTCGCCGCAGCGGATCTCTTTGGCAGTGGTGTCGATGATGAGTTCCCAGGAGGGCGCGCCGTCGGTGATGAGGCGGACGGTGGACTTGGAGTCGGAGAGGATGTTGCCGGGGAGATGAAGTTCTATTGCGAGGTCGGTGAGCTTGCGGCGGAAGGGGGAGGCGGCGCCGATGGTGGCGCGTTCCAGAGAGCCGCGGAGTGATTCGACTTCCTTGGCGGGGTTCATTTCGAGCTGGCCCTGTGCGCCGATGGTCAGCACGCGGGGGATGGCCATGCAGCCGGACCAGCCGGCGGCGGCGAAGTCGGCTTCGGGGCGGGTTTCCTGAATCCAGCCCCAGAGGATGCGGCGGCCGTCGGGCGCGAGAAACTTTTTGGAGCGTAGTAGGCGCCGTGATCGAGGACGCCGGAGCGGTGGGCGGTGAATTTGTGCGCTGGCTGGTCGTAATCGCCTGTCGACCAGATGACTTTGCTTTCGGTGGAGTAGAAGAGGCAGTGGCCTTTGCTGACGGTGAAGAAGTCGGGGCACTCCCACATTTCGCCGCTGTCGCATGGGTTGGTGGCCTGCTTACCGTTGGGCTTGCCTTCAGCGAGCTTGCCGATGTACTCCCAGGCGCGCAGGTCGCTGGAGCGGTAGAGGAGGACGAAGCCGCCGACGCCGCGCTCGCCGGAGCCGACGCCGCAATACCAGGTGTCGCCTTCGCGCCAGGGGCAGGGGTCGCGGAAGCCGGTGACCTTGATGCCGGGGGGGGGAGTGGGATGACGGCGGTCGGGAATCTTCTTCCAGTGATTGAGGGAGTCGTCTTCGGCGATGGCGAGGAGCTGGGTTTCGCGGAGCTTGTCGCTGCCGTCGCGGATGGTGGCCTGGTCGGGCGGGGCGTTTTGGACGCCGGTGTAGATGAAGGCGGGCTTGCCTTCGTGGACGATGGCGGAACCGGAGAAGCAGCCTTCGCTGTCAGGGCCGCCGGGCGTGGGCGCGAGGCTCACGGGCTGGTGATGCCAGTGAATCATGTCGGGCGAGATGGCGTGGCCCCAGTGCATGTCGCCCCAGACGGCGGCGTGGGGATTGAGCTGATAGAAGAGGTGGTATTTGCCCTTCCAGAAGATGGGGCCGTTGGGGTCGTTCATCCAGTTGTGGGGCGGGAGGAGATGGTACGTGGGGCGGTTGGGGTCGTGGGCGATGTCGTCGACGGAGGCTTCAGCGGAGAGGGATTTGGGCAGGGCGAGGGCGGCGGCAGTGCTGGAGATTGCGGCCAGGAAGGTACGGCGGTCCAGTCTTTGATTCACGACGGGGAGGATAGCACAGAGGCGGGACGACGAGGGAATAGGGACTAGGGGCGAAGAACGTAGAGGGTTTAGGTGTCCCACCCTAGCGACAAAAACAAAGAACGTCGCGAGGATGGGGCACCCGATGGTCGTCGGAGCAACCGTAGGTTCGACTAAAAGCGGAGGACGGGCCCGGTGGAGATGCGGCCGTTGGAGTTGATGATCTCGTTGAAATTACGATCGGTGGCCTGGTAGTGGGTGTTGTAGTAGTCGCCTGTGACGCGCCAGGCCAGCCAGCGGGAGACGCCGATGTCGAGGCCTGCGCCGACGGCCACGGCGAAGGTGTTGTCACTTTTGATATTGGGGAGAGCGGAGCTGGTGAGATGGGCGCTGCCGACCATGCCGTGGGCGAAGAGCGTGGATCGGCCCATGTGAAATCCGACCTGCGGACCGACGAGGAAGAAGTAGGCTTTGGGGTTGAAGTTGGGGCGTGTCGTTGCGATAGAAGCCGGAGACGTCGCCCTTGATGCCGAGAAAGGGGCCGATGAGCGGGATCTTGAGCGAGGCATCCCAGCCGTTCATGCCGCTGGTGGAGACGGTGTCCGCGGTGGGATTGTAGGTCTTGAAGACGTAGGAATATCCGCCATAGAGTTCGACGTTGGGCGCGCCGTTGGCTTCATGCGCGGACTGAGCCTGCGTGCAAACGGGTGCCGCGAACAGGGCTGCCATGGGGGCGGCCAGCAGCAGGGGGAAGAAGGACCTCCGAAACATAATGCACCTCATTAACCTGAATTTAAGTTCCAGGCAGGAGAGGCAATTTCGGGAGCACTGCGCGCCGCCGTCGATCTAATTTGACGCTCTGACGGCGGTGCGAAATGAAGTTTAAGGGACCCAGGACGGGGTTAAGTCTTAGTGCTGCCCCGACGTTAGTTTGAGGGTGTAAGCGTACTTGCAGGTTGCCCCGGCGGGGAGGGTGACGTCGAGAGCATCGGCGGATTGGGTGAAGGTGACTTTATCGCTGGAGCCGAGGAGTTCGATGCCGGAGACGGAGATGGCCGAGCCTTCATGGCTTGAGCCGAGGGCATGGATGCTGGCTTTTCCGTCGGAAGGGCAGGCCATGCCGATGGCGTATACGGCGTCACCCTTGGCGGTGAAGCGGAAATCTTCAGCGGTGTAGGGCTTGGTGTCGGTGTCGTGGAAGGCGCCGCCGATGACCTTGGTGGGTCCTTCGCCGTAGGTCTTCCAGGGGGTGGTGCCGTAGATGGCTTCTCCGTTCACCTTGAGCCATGCACCCATCTCGCGGAGGGTGTTCTGGACTTCGTCAGGGATGGTGCCGTCAGAGCGGGGGCCGAAGTTGAGGAGCAGGTTGCCGTTCTTGCTGACGATGTCGGCGAGCTGGTGGACGAGGAACTCGGGGGACTTGAAGGTGTCGTGCTCGATATAGCCCCAACTGGCGTTGCTGATGGAGGTGTCGGTCTGCCAGTGGTCGGGGAGAATCTTGTCGAGCTGGCCGCGTTCGAAGTCGCGCGTGCCGGCCTTCCAGTTGAGGGAGTAGTCCTTGAAGTCGATGACGGCGGTGGAGTTGTGAGCTGCGGCGTAGTTGTAATAGAAGGCGGCGAACTCGGTGACGGCGCGGCGGAAGTTGGGCTGGCCGATCCACCAGTCGAAGTAGACGATTTCGGGTTTGTATTTTTCGACGAGCTCTGTGTCGCGGGCGAGCCAGTCGCGGGTCCATGCTTCGGAGACCCAGGTCCAGTCGTTGATGAGACCGTGATCGTCGCCGCCGGCTTCGAACCATTCATGGGCGGGGCCGTAGAGGGAGGCATATTTGGGGTCGTTCACATCGGAGCGGATGGAGCGGCCGCCGTCGTAGAAGAAGTTGTGCTCGGCGCGATGCGAGCTGAGGCCGAAGTGGAGTCCTTCAGAACGGACTGCCTTGGCGAGCTCGGCGAGGGTGTCGCGCTTGGGACCCATCTTGACTACGGTCCAGTCGGAGAGGCCGGAGTCGTACATGGAGAAGCCGTCATGGTGCTCGGCCACGGGGACGACGTATTGTGCGCCGGCTTCCTTGAAGAGTTTGGCCCAGGCGCCGGCGTCGAACTTCTCAGCCTTGAAGAGGGGGATAAGGTCCTTGTAGCCCTTGGACTCTTCGCCGTTGGCGAAGTGTTCATGGAAATTCTTGTAGGCGCCTTCCTTGGGTCGGTACATGTTGCGGGGGTACCACTCGTTTTCGGCGGCGGCGACGGAGTAGACGCCCCAGTGGATGAAGATGCCGAACTTGGCGTCCTTATACCACTGCGGTTGCTGGTATTTGTTCAGGGTGGCCCAGTCGGGGCGATAAGGGCCGTCGTTGGCCTGGCGGTCGGCCTCGGCAAGGAGGCGTTTTCGCTCCGCGTCGTACTTGGAGACGGATTGTTGCCATTCGCGGTCGATCGCCTCGGCGGACTTGACGCCGAGGGTGGGGGCAAGGGGATCAGACGATGTACCAGACTGCGCAAAAAGCAGAGGGGCAGCGGAAAGCAGCAATAGAGCGAGGCATTGGACCTGTTTTTTCATAACGTTGCATCGTAAACCGGTGCAATCAGTTCTGCAAACGCTTTCATTGCGCGGCATGTCGGCCAGAGGGCGCGAAAAAGCGTCCCACTGTGTCCTGGATTGAACAGAGTTGGTGACATGGTTCGGGATATGATTAAGGTATTGATTCCACTCAAAATGAACTATTCCAATACACTACGGATTTTTCTGTCGGGCATGCTGTGGAAGCTTGCTCTCGTGCCTGCAATGTCGTTCGCGCAAGGCGCCATGCCGCCGAATGCCGCCGACACCAACATGACCGCCGCACAGATTGTGACCGAGATGCAGGACCACAACCTGGCTCGCGCCAATGCTCTGAAGCACTACCATTCGGTGCGGCACTATGCCGTGGAATACCACGGGTTCGCCGCGAAGATTGCCGCCAAGATGGAAGTGGAAGCGGACTACGACATCGCCTCAGGCAAGAGCTTCCGCATCGTGTCACAAAGCGGGTCAAAACTCCTGATCGACAAGGTGCTCAAACGCCTGCTGGAGAGTGAGACGGACGCTTCAAAGCAGCATTCTACCGATCTGACGGCAGCCAACTACAAGTTCAAGCTGGCAGGCACGGAGAGCGTGGCGGGACGTACCAACTATGTCCTGGACGTGGAACCGCTTACGGATAACAAGTACTTGTACCGGGGAAAAATCTGGGTGGATGCGGCGGATTTTGCGTTGGCGCGGATCGAGGCTTCGCCAGCGAAAAACCCGTCGTTCTGGATCTCGAGCACAGAGATTCATCATCGCTATACGAAGACGGGAAATTTCTGGCTGCCTGCCAACAATGAGAGCGATACCAGTGTGCGCGTGGGCGGCAAGGCGGTCCTGACGATCGACTATGGAACGTACCAGGTAGACCCGGGGGCTCCGCTGGTGGCGGGCGGGAGCTAGCGGATCAGGGTTTGCAGTTAGCTTTGCCGAGCCCGGCCTTATCCGGGGATGGCGGAAGATTCGACAACCTGCTCTTCGATCTGGCTTATATTCTTGCTGATTTGAGTGCAAAGATTGTCCAGGCTCGTTGGTCTCCCGAATAGCCATCCCTGCGCATACGCCACTTTTCGGCTATTCAGAAACTCTGCCTGTGTCTCTGTCTCAACACCTTCCGCAACCGTCTTCAAATGCAGCGATTGTGCCATCTCGATGATGTGCACTACCACCTGGCTGGTGGCGCCGTCGGTCGCGATGGTGTCCACAAATGCTTTGTCGATCTTCAGGTAATCGAGGTTCAGGCTCTGAAGACGCGAGAGGCTGGAATAGCCGGTACCGAAATCGTCGATCGCCACGCAAATGCCAAGCGCCCTGATGGCTGCCGTAATCTCGCGCGGCTCGGGGCCAGTCAGGAAACCATGTTCAGTGGCTTCTACAAGCAGATTGCCGGGAGAGGCTCCACTCTTCTGTAATAACTCGGAGAGCCTGTCGATTGTGGCCCTCGATTTGAGATCGGTTGCCGAGAGGTTGATGGCGACACAGAAATCGGGGTCCAGCCTGATCAGCCTTGGCAGATCCCGCGCCACGATCTCCATTACGTTTTGGGTAATCAGAGAGATCACACCGCTTTCCTCTGCCAGCGATATGAAACTGGCGGGACTGATAACGGTGTCACCCCGTTTCCATCGAACCAGGGCTTCAGCTCCCACAATTCGCCGCGTGGCCATCTCAACCACCGGTTGATACTCGACGTAGAAACTCTTGTGTCGTGCGGCTGAACGCAGCAGGCCGGGGAGCGACGATCGGGCGCGGGAAATCTGCAACACCGCCCAGCCGAGCCCTACTCCGCATACCAGCCCGATTGGAACAAAAATAAGTGCGAACTGTCGAACGTGCCTGGATCCGTAACGAAGAGGCATCACCGTGACTGCTTCCACATCCAGGGTTTTGGAGCGCACCTGGGACACCACGGACTGGCCATCAATAAAGCTGACGGACTGCCCAGGGGCGACAGGGTTGAACCAACTCGGCTGAAATTTGATTTTGGGTTCAACCAGCCGCACCCGGGCTGGACTTGAGGGAACCACCACAGCCACGGCGACATCGTCCCCTGCTGTCTGCAGGTCCACCAGCAGATTTGTATCGATCAGGATCGCCACTCCGCTGAAATCAACAAGGTCGAGCCGGTCGAGCGGCTGCGATCCCAGTTTGAAATTTATGCGCTCGCTGACGCCGTGACTGGTGACAAGGTCTGGATGGCCCGCATCTATCGGGCTCGAGGTTCCGAGAGAAGTGCATTCAATTGTATTGCCGGAGATTCGGCCTACCATCTGGATGTAGCTCGACCCAACGTCAACCTGACGCATTAAATCGAGTTCCTGCGGAGAGCAACGAGCAAAGTGATCATGGTTCAGAATCTGGATCGCGCGTCCGAATTGATCGGCCGTCTTTTCACTGCGCCGAACCACCTCCGACGCAAAGAGGCTATTCTCCGCTTTCTCGTCGGCAATGCTCTGTCTCCATGCCAGCTGCAAGGAAAGCAGTATTGGGGCGACAAACGCCGCCAGTCCCACGGCCAAAGCTGGGAGCTCACGTCGAATTGACCTCATCCCAACTCCTTCATCCTGACGGTCGTGGCTTTGTGCGCAGGGTTAGGTGCTCGCATGGTAACTCGAAATAGAGAGTGTCGACCATAGCACCGAAGGGGGTGCGGTCACATAATCGTGCGGATGGGGATTTTAGGACTGTTTTGGGAGCCGCTAGGGCAGCATTTTGCGGATCGCGTAGAGAGTTGACCTTCCCGCCATCCTCTTGAATGTCATGGGCCTGGGAGCGGGTGCGAAGTCACGGTCGGCAATGGGCTGTTGCGCACAGGCGTCGCGGTAGTGACCGAGGAGGATCTCGGTGGCCTTGCTCCAGCTTTGCCGGGCCGCGTGGATGCGGGCAGTGGCGCCGAAGACCTGGCGTCGCTGGGGTGACTCCATGAATTTGCGGATGCCTTCGATGGCGCCTTCCAGATCGTCAAAAAGGTAGCCGCTGACACCGTCCTCTATCATCTCCGGGATTCCGCCGGCGCGGGCGGCCACGACCGGCAGGCCCGACGACATGGCTTCAAGAACAACCAGGCCGAGAGTCTCGGTGCGGGACGGCATGACGAAGATGTCGGCCGAGGCATAGGCGGCGGCGAGCTGCGTCACCGCGCAGGAAGCCGGGCATCACGACGGGCATCCCGGCAAAGTGCTGATTGAGCGACTTGTGATGGGGACCATCGCCGACGAGAGCCAGGCGCGTTCCGGGAAACGCCTCGAGCATGGGCTTGAGCTGTTCAAGATTCTTTTCCGGAGACAGCCTTCCCACGTAAAGCAGCAGGGGGCTTTCGGGATGACCGCCGGTGAGGCGTTCGCGCATGGCCGTCGTTTGACGCGCTGGACAGAAGCGCGCTGTATCCACGCCGCCAGGCCAGAATGCGACTCGCTCGATGCCGTGCGCGTTCAACTCAGCAAACATGGCGTGCGAGGTGCAGAGATTTACGGTAGCGCGGTTGTGGCGGGCGCGCATGATGCGCCAGATGTGCGACTCAAGAAATCCGAGCTTGTAGTAGTGGAGGTAGGCCGGCAGGTCAGTGTGATAGGAGACGACCAGCGGAAGCCGCATGGCTCCGCCCTCCTTGCCGCCTCCGTAATAAAGTCCAGCAATGCCGAGCAAAGCGGGATCGGCGACGTGGATGAGGTCAGGGTTGAAGTTTCGGATCGCAGCCCGAAGCGACGCTCGCGGCGGTGCCAGCCGCAGCTCGGGATACATCGGAAACGACCAGGCCTTCATCCTTAAAACGGGCACGCCTTCGAAGTCGTCTGCGCCACCGTCGGGCGCTACTACGAGCACGTTGTGGCCAAGGTCGCGCAGCTGGCGGATGGACTCGCACAGAGTGGTGACAATGCCATCAATTTTAGGTACGAAGGTTTCTGTGAATAGCGCTATGCGCATAACTCAGCCCGAATTAGTTTACGGATTTGCAACAGAGCGTAACACGCGGAGAAGCCTTTGCACATGACAATGCGCTCAGGTTCATGAATTTGCGGGGCCAGATTTGGGAGCGGGACAACGACTACTGATTGGCGATCAGCATGATGCGATCAGGGGTCACGATGCACGTCTTCAAATCTGCGAGTGACCAGTTGGAGCCATCGGTGAGTGAGACCGATTCCAGCTTGACGGAGTTGACCGATGTGAAGCCGGGGAGACTGAGATCGGCAGAAACCGTGCCGTCGGTTGTGGTTGAAAACGTGGCGGTGACCGTTCGACGCAGGTCTGATGTGCGCTCGCCCGATGGAGACAGGGCGAGGTCAAGGCGATCGCGGGCGGAAAGGCCCTTCACGAGCACGGTTCCTGAGGCGATCTTTTGCGGATCAGCGAACTGGGACCCGTCTATCTTGCCCAGAATCAGGTGAATGTTCTGGCCCGGCCGGGCGTCAGTTGAGGGCTCGGTGCCGTTCGGGTTTTGTCTGCGAACGATCACCAGTCCGCTACCGCTGCCTTGCATGGCATGCATGGCTATCGGGCAGGAGGGAACCTGAATCGTGGCCACGCTGGTTTGCGATGTGGTGCCGTTTGACGTGGTGATGTACGCGGTGGTGGGAGTGCTGAAAGGGGCGGCCTTCTGGTTCTGGGCGGCAAGGAGCGTCGGGAGGCTAGCGGCGAATATCAAGGCGGCGGCGGACTTCATCTCGGGCTCCTTTGCAGCTGGAGTGGGGTTCAAAACCACGGACACCACAACGATACGCCGGGCGCGGGGCCTCGGCAACCGATGGCCGGGAGGGAAAACTTCGGTACCGGGCTGTCTCCCAGGTCGTCAGGCGGAGCAAAGGGGGGAGACTCCCATTGTGATACCGTTGCAATAGCTTGTCCCGCGCCGCCCTGCGCCTGTTTTGCCTGGGGAAACGAGGCCCGAAACGGAGCTTCACCGGAGCGCGTCCAATGCCTCATGCGCCCGTTGTTGAAGCGATGGCGTTTACGGAGAGATCGGCCAAAGCCCAGGAATGTCTCAGCAGCCGGAATTGTCGTCGCCACCGATCCCCTCGTCTCCGCCAACGGGAGCCGCGATACCGCAAGGTTCTGTGGCTGATCCAGAAAATACAACGTCCCCTCATCGGCACTCACCGCAGCGCATTCCCCGCTGGCTGGAACGCTCTGAGCTCTTCCTTCGTGTCCTTCTTCGCATGTATATCGGCCTGGCGGTTTGCTACGCACCGTGGTCGCGCCTCTTCTGGGATCAGAATCCGCTCTTCCTGCGATTTCCGTCGCTGTCTGTCTGGGCGGCGAGCGGCGCTGTCCGGGGCATCATATCGGGTCTGGGATTACTGAATTTGTGGATCGCATTTCGTGAAGCGGTTCGACATCGGGACGGATGAACGATGAAAGACGAGCAAGAACAGGGAACAGCGAACGACGCGGGAACAGGGAGTACAGAGCAGGGAACAGAAAACAAGGACACGGGCCCCTTGATGCCCGAAGAACCCAGACTTTCCGGCCGCGGCGTGCCCAATCCCCTTGAGGCCGCGCCCCTTGCCTACGAAAACCCTGCCTTTCTAAACAGCGCCGACGGCCGCATGATTCGCATTATGGCCGAATACGCGGAGCCGCTGGCGCGATTCCGCAAGGAACAGATCCAGGACACCGTGGTGTTTTTCGGGTCGGCACGTTTCCGCGGGCGCGAGGAAGCCGCCCACGAGCTCGAACTGCTGGACAATACCGGGCTACCAGGCCCGCGCCGCGCGAAGAACAGCCCGCCAGCATTCCGGAGATTGTGGAAGGCACAGCAACCGATCTGCAGCGCAAGCGCGCCGTGGCGGCCGTGGAGATGGCGCGCTACTACGAGGACGCGCGGAGGCTGTCGCAACTGCTCACCAACTGGGCCAGGAAGATTCCTTCGCGACGGCATCGCTTTGTGGTGACGTCGGGCGGCGGGCCGGGGATCATGGAAGCGGCCAATCGCGGCGCGTATGAAGCGGGTGGCAAGACCATCGGACTGAATATCAAGCTGCCGTTTGAGCAGGCGCCCAATCCCTACATCACGCCGTCGCTCAATTTCGAGTTCCACTACTTCTTCATGCGCAAGCTCTGGTTCGCATACCTGTCAAAGGCCCTGGTGGTGTTTCCGGGAGGCTTTGGCACGCTCGATGAGATGTTTGAAATTCTCACCCTGGCGCAAACGCAGAAGCTGGCGAAGAAGATCACGGTGGTGATCTACGGGTCAGACTATTGGAAGAAAGTCTTCAACCTCCAGGCACTGGTGGATACAGGCGCGATCTCGCCGAAGGATATTGACCTGTTTAATTATGCGGATACGCCGGAGCAGGCGTTCGAGATGCTGAAGCACGGCCTGACCGAGAACTACCTGATTCCGGAAGCCGCGGCGGGCAAGTCGCACGAGCATGGCACGCAGCCGCAACCTGATGCGATGTCGGGTATGAATCTCGAGGAGTTCCTGGGGCCGGAGATGGCAAAGACACGCCGGTAGCGAGTGGTGAGCTCTTCCTCACAAAGGATCGGAAACTCGATTGCTATCGACGGGCTCTTAACCCGCGCTCAAGCTGAGCCAGGGCTGATCCCCTTCACTCTCCTCGCACAAGCAGGTAGCGAACCTGGGCCTGCGAGCCGCCCGGAATGCTCTGCAGCCACACTTCGACGTTGCCGAGCCGCGATCTGCGCGTGATGGTGAGGAAGGGCTTGCTCTGCCAGGTGCGCGAATCGCAAATCCCGCCGGCGTAACCCACTCCGACGCTCCAGTGTGAACTCAGCGTGCGTTCAAGTTTGGCGCGGTCGATGTCGTAACCCCAGTGCTGGGCACGGTTGAGCGGCAACGTGGGATAAGCCGCGACTTGTGCCGAGAGGCGCCCCGGAAAACGCAGGCTGACAACCGGCCAGATCCACAGCGCCCGTCTATTTTTAGACTCAGGACCGGCCTCCTGGCTCACATACAAGTCCTGCTCCCAGTCGATGTGGCGGCTCTGAACGAGTTTTGCCCCGGCCCCCGCAAACCATATCTGATCTTTGCCGTAACCGGTGTCAAAGTAGCCAAAATCAGGAATGAGCCATCTACCGCGCTCCTGTGTCCACTCGAACACGCGATAGGTGGTGATGTGAGGTCCCTGCAGCTGTTCCGCCGTGCGGAGGATGTAGATATTCGCGACGGGCGGAGAGCCATGATCGGCAGCCCACGAAAGCACCGGGAGAAGCACGAGAAAGAGGACGCAACAGTAACGATGCCGCATGATCAAGCCTTGCAATGAGCCTTACTGACCTGAGGCTATGCCCGTCGAGACTTCATGTAAGTGATGGACAGCACAAGATTTACCTAACCAATGAAGGGGAAATTTGCATTTGTCATACGATCATTAGGAATATGTGCGATTCAACCAGGCAATCGTAAATAAGCCGCTACGAGCGCGGACGACGCGGGCAGTTTTGCTGGAGAAGGCACGGCCTCAGCCGTGCGCCGCGGTTAAGCCAGGACTTCGGTTCATTGTGGCAGGCCAAACCGCCGGGCCAAATCCTGGAATCGGGGGTCGGAGCGGAGGCTGTCGATTCGCACGTCCGCCTTGAGGTGCCACGAGATCTCGGGGGATCGCTCGTCGTACGCCTTCTTCAGAAACTGGATTGCTTTGTCCTTTTCGCCAAGCCCCGCGTAGACAGTTGCGAGGGTATAGGGCGGAACATAGGTATTTCTCGACTCGCTCTCAAGGTCGCGACGGATTTTTTCTGCCTCGGCTCTTTTTCCCATCGCCGCGTATGCGTGTGCAAGTGAGGCCTCGGCGTCCGTGTTGCCGTTCGATAGCTGCACCGATTTCTGATACTCGGTCACGGCTTCCGGAAGCCTTCCTGTGCCTTCATAGCCGATGCCGAGATTGAAGTGTTCCACCCACTCATTGGGGTTCGAAGCAATCCCTCTTTGCGCGGCTTCAACCAGGTTGGGATAATCGCGAAGCTGATAGTAGACACCCGCTTCAGTCATGGCGGCGCTGGGACCGAAATCGATTTGATTGATCCTGGCTATCTCGGCCACGGCCTCTGCGCGCCGGCCCAAAAAGGCCAGAAACTCTGCACGATCCTCATGGGCGCAATAGTAGCTTGGGGCCGTCGCAATCGCCTGGTTGAATTCCCGTTCCGCTTCACTCCAATTCCAGTCATGCCGCCAACCGATGATGCCGAGCGTATCGTGCACTTCACCAATGCTGTTGTCGAGTTGGACCGCCTTTTGAAGCGCATCGTGGGCAGATTGAAAGGCGCCCTCCGGCGGCGCAAACCGGAAAAGCGCCAGGTAAAGATATGCATCCGCCAATCCCGAGTACGCCTCGGCGAACTCCGGATCTTTGCGAATGGACGCTTCGAAGTTGCTCTTCGCCTGCAGGAGCGGCGGTCCCATGGTGAACTGGGTGGAGAGAAGATACCGCCCTCGCAGGTAGGCGTCATATGCCTCGGGGTTCACAGGGCGTGCCGAGCCCACCCTGGCCTTTTGTTCGGGAGTCAATTGAAGACGAATCTGATTCGTGGCCGCCTCTGCCACTTCTCTCTGCAGTTTGAGAATCCCGTGCAGGGGACGCTCGTACGATTCGCTCCAGATGTGGCGGTCTTTGGGGCCGTCGAGCAACTGCACGGTCACACGGACCTCGTCGTTCTCGCGAATGACTGAACCTTCAAGGACGCCGTCGACACCCAACTCGTGCGCAATCTGCGGCAGGTGTTTCTTGGTTCCCTTGTATTCCATCACCGAGGTATGGGAGATCACGCGCAGCGACTGAATTCTGGACAGCTCCGTGATCAATTCTTCCGTCATGCCGTCGGCGAAGAAGTCTTGCGCAGGATCCCCGGACAGATTTTGCAGGGGCAGCACGGCGATCGAGCGGATCGGCTGACCCGCGCCTGTGGCATAAAAGCGATGCCAGCCAATCCAGCCGGCAACGCCGAGGATGACGCAAGCGGCTAATACGGCAATCAACCATCCCATTTGTCGTCCGCGTACGGTGGCGCCAGCGACAGGCGTTTCATGGTCGTGCAGAGGTTTCTCGCCGGAGATCGGCTGAACCGCCGCGGGTCCCGTTTCAGATTTCGCGGGATAGGCCGTCGCCAGGGTGATTCCCTCGGCGGTAACCGGAGCGATAAACCGGTACCCTCTGCCGGGGAGCGTCTGGACGTAGCGCGGCTCCTGGGGATCGTCCTTCAGGACCTGGCGAATTTTGCGCACGGCGCCGTTGATACTGTTGTCGGTATCGAGAAAGACGCCCTTCCCCCAGATCTTTTCGACAATCTCGTCGCGGGTGACGAGCTGGCCCTTTTGCTCAATCAAGATGAGCAAAACCTGTAGAGGAATGCGCTCCAGCTTGAGGACACGCCCGGAGCGGCGAAGCTCAAAGGCTCGCGGATCGACCTCGAAGCCCTCACCAAATCTTACGAATTCCTGCGCTCTGGCTGGGCTTGATCCCACAAAAACACCCCTTAAGGCGTTTACAGATTTTACACTGTTCGCGATTTTATGGGCTATCCCATTCATATCCTTACGGTTGCGACGACAGGAAAAAGCAAGACGTCCGACAGGCGTCCGCTATTGAGCGGAAAGCCAGGCAGGCGCAAGACTCGCTTAGTCGCTTGCACCATTGCATGAATCGCGACTTGACGACGAGGTTTGTCAGAACATCTTCCACCCCGAAAAGGAGATCAACTATGAGAACCAACTTTGCATGCCGCATCGCAGCCCCTCTCTTTGCCGCCTTGGCTCTTGGCCTTACACAGTCCACGCCGGCCCAGGAAAAATCATCGCAATCGCAGCAAAATTCACCGAGCGTTGTACAGATCGTGGCCCTGGATGAATGTGACCCGACCACGTTCAACGGCGCGCTTGGGCCTGACTTCTGCAAGAACGTCACGCTCGGAGCATCTACGGTGCTGACGGACTTGTTTGCCGCCGCGGCCAGCGGAAATCCAGACCCTGGCTGGGATTTCGAACCCGACTCAGCCGTGATCAGAAACGGAACGATTCTCAGCGTCGTCGACCAGGGCGGTGAGCCTCATACGTTTACTGAAGTTGCGAAGTTCGGCGGCGGCTTTATCCCTGGCCTCAATGCTCCGGGACAGGAGACGGTTTCGGAATGTGCCGGCGGCTTCAAAAACCTCGATGTCGCCAAGACACGCATTCTGCAGGGCAGCACGTTTCAGGTCACGAACCTCTCAAAAGGCGAACATCTCTTTCAGTGCTGCATCCATCCCTGGATGAAGTTCAAAGTCACGGTGAAGTAACCACGCGCTGGCCATCCCAATCACGCATTCCCAACCACGATGAGGATGCCCCCGGTCCCTCGCCTTTCGGGACCGGGGAGGCAAGGCTCACTCGCGGCTACCCGGGGGTGGCCTATCCCCCCAATTTACTGCTATCGGGAACTGTGCCCCGTTCATCGCAGCCCTATCGCGATGAGCGGGTCTTTGGCTCATTACCATGATCTCAACTTCTCCGCGCACGCCAGGTTAGTGGAGAAGCTGCGATCCATTCGTCGCAATCTCCGGCAGCCCCCCCGCGCAACGGATCGTCAGAGGTTAGGATGGTTCATTGAAATGGACATCATATCGATCATCTGCGGATTAATCGCAATCTGCATCGGCGTATTCGGGAAGGAGTTTTACTCGGGAGACTCGTTCACAGTTTCTGGCTACAAACGCGAAGAGAGAGTGTCAACCTGGTGGGGGCGCATTGTGTTCTTACTAGTCGGAGCGATGTTCATAATCGCTGCGGTGATTTCATTAATAACAGGCAGGCCTCTAGATGAGTAAGGCGGGTGGCCCTGGTCCCCTCCGTGACTCTTCCAGACCACGATCAGGGTGTCCCGAGCCATGGTCTGAGCTTTTCGAAGGGTCCCTCGCCTTTGATGACCGGGGATCGATGCCACACCTTATCCCCGCAAATCGGGTCTTCGAGCGTCAAGCTGGAGCACCTGCACGTTTGCTAGGTGAGCCAACGCCGTGAACCTGGAACGTGATGGCACGCACAGAGTCCTCTCGGACCCTTGACGCATACTCGATTCTGGCGTTTCAGGCGAAGATTCCGAACATGACCGGAGGGCAACCGCGTGTTTGGGTGCGCACCCACCGCAATGTTCAGTTTTTCTAGCGAACCAGATCTCCAGGAGGGTACCCCCACCCCCCCTATGTAGATCGCCTTTTGTTCGCCTTTAGCCGCGAACGAAGACGAAAGGGAAATGACCCACCCCGCTTACGTTACCGTTTGTTCGCCTATTTTGAGAGCCAGGCAGCCGCGGACTTGTCAGCCTGCTGACGCGCCGGCTCGCGCCGCTCAGCGGACATGCAGTTGCGAGATTGCGGTTTTGCCTTTGACGATTTCCGCCTTGCGCCAGCTGCTCTTGTCATTGAGCGCGACCCAGCGGCGTTCCTCGCTGCGATAGTGCCAGTCCTTGTCGAGCTGGAAGTAGATGAGCACGCCGCTCGACTCGAGCACGTTGAGAATGCTGTTGTCGTGCGAATTGCGCTCGTCGTAATCGGTAGTCGCGCTCTGGCCCATTTCGGAGTAAATCTCGTTCAGCTCAAAGAGCAGCGCGTTGACGCCGTCGTCCATGGCTTCGACGTTCAGCCCGATGCGCTTGGCCTCGCGCAGAGTGATGGGATAGTTGTGCGACGGATAGCCGGAATTGAGGATGTTCGAGATCTCGCGCGCCCGATCGAGATCCTGCATGTGGTAGGAGAGAATCTCTTCGCAGATGCGCGTGGATAGCGCGCTGGAGCGGTCGACCGCGCCAATGACGAGCGGATGCACGTAAGGGAAGAGCGCTTCGTACGGGTTGGCTGTCGAGTCCTTGGCCTGCTCGCCCCAAAGGCGGATCACGCGCAGCAACTCATCGTTGGACACGCTGACGCGATCGTTGTCGCGATCGATGGGTGAGAGATCGTGCGTGAGCGATGTGTCGACCGCGGAGAGATGAGCCAGCGGGCCCATCAGGATGCGGTCGGCGCCCAGCGCCAGCATGGTTGCGGCGGACTGGCACTCGAGGGGCGCAAGTACAGTCAGGTGCTTCACGTAGCGTCGCAGCAGGTTGACCATGCGCAGCGCGGCCTGGCCGGAGCCGCCATCGGACTTCATGAAAAGCGAGAGGCGATCGAGCTTGCCGGTGCTGCGGATCAACGCGTAGAGGCCGGCCACGTCGTTCTGGCAGATGGCGCCCTTGGTGGAGTTCCAGTATGTGAAGACTGGCTCGCCAAGCGCCGCTGAAAGCCGCTTGATCACGGGCTGTGTGCGCTCCATCAGTACGGGAGGCTTTGCGGGCTCGGGGCGGCGGACGGGGGAATCGGCGGCTGGGGTTTTTGACATTCTGTTATTTCAGAGTAGGGCGAACTGCACCATGGTAACAAACTGGAGCCGCGCGCAAAAGAAAAGGCCCAGCTCCGTGCCAGGCCTTTTTGATCGCATTGTCAACCTCGCAAACGCGGCAACAATGATCGAGCGGTAGAGAGGCAGCGGACGGATTCTATGGCCGCTGCTGCAGTTGGGGATCAGGTGCATCGTCATTTTGCGCACCGTTGGGAGGAATGGTCACGGTCACCGTGATGGGCGACTGCAGCTGAAAGTTGATCAGCGTCTCAGTGGGGATCACCACCTGCTGGCCGCGCGTAGCGGCGTTGACGCCCGTGCCTGCGCCCGCGCCGGCCAATCCGCCGATGGCTGCGCCCTTGCCGCCACCGGCGAGGCCACCAATGATGGCGCCAAGTACCGCGCCGCCACCGGCTTTCTCCGCCGTGTTTTTGCCGCGCGCCGCAGCCTTCCTTGGTGTAGGCCTCGGTAACCAGGGTGTGCTTTTGCCCGGCGGAAACAAGCTGCGTGAGCTCGAGACTGAGCATGGCCGCGCCCTTGAAGTGCGCCGCTTCATGCGAGTCAATAATGCGCCCGACGATTTCAGCTCCACGAGGAATGGCGATGACGCCTTGCGTTCCGAGATCGGCGGCGAGCGAGCCATGGAAGGCATCGTTGGCTTGCGCGGTCTTGGTGTCCAGGGTTTCGGTAATGCGGACCGGAATGGTGGTGCCCGCGGGGATCGTGACCTGTCTTGACGACTGGCTTGGGCGGCGCTGGAGGAGGTCTGCGGCGCCTGGACTGGCGGCGGCAGGTGTGGCCTGGGCGGTCTGCTGTGGCGGCTCAGGATCCGGAGCCGGCGCTGAGGCCGGTGCATCGCGTCGTTGCGGTCGCGCGCGATGGTGACGGTCGTCAGCGATCGCGGGAGCCCGCTGCGGGAGTCGGAGCGGAGCGGCGCGGCGTGAGCGGCTGGAGCGTGTGCGGATTGCGGCGCGGCGGCCTGCTGTCGGCAGGCTGCACGGTCAAATTGTTGACCACGGTCTTAACGCCGCTGATAGTCCCGCTGTCGTTACCGGCGAGCGCGCGCGAGGCATCGTCACTCACGTGCCGCTCAGGGTTGCGACGCCATTATTGACGCTCACCTGAATGTTCTGACTGGCCAGAGCTTGTTCTCCCTGGATCTTCGCCTGAATGTCCGTAGCGACTTGCTGGTCAGTGCGCGCAGCCTGCTGCTTGCAACCTGACGCCAAAACGACGGCGAGCGACAGAGCCAGGGCTCCGGTTTGCCATACCTTTCCAAACTGGATCACTGAGTATTTCATTGCGTGCCTCGTAGGGGTGATTGGTCGCGGTCGCTGCATGCGAATCGGGACTTCAGAATTCCCCTGCTGAAAATTAGACTCCAACCGCGAGGGTTTTGGATCATGAGAATTTGGGCTGGTCGCACAAGGAGCAACAGGGAGGAAAAGAAAAGGCCCGGCGAAAGCCGGGCCTTTGATTGAGTGATTCGGAATGCGGCCGACTTACTCGGCGGCCATCTCTTCCGCTTCGCCTTCCTGGCGCATCATCTCCAGTTCGCGCTCGGCGGCTTCGATTTCGGCTGTCACTTCCTGCTGTACGCGGGCTGCCGCTTCTTCCAGTTCCGGAGAGAGCTGGACGTTGCGGTAGTACTCGAGGCCCGTGCCGGCGGGGATGAGGCGTCCGACGATCACGTTCTCCTTCAGGCCGCGCAGGTTGTCGATGGCGCCGTTGATGCTGGCTTCCGTGAGAACACGCGTGGTCTCCTGGAAGCTGGCAGCGGAGATGAAGCTGTCCGTCGAGAGCGAGGCCTTGGTGATGCCCAGCAGCAGCGGACGTCCTTGCGGCGGACGGCCACCGAGCTTCTCGCACGCGATCCTTCTCCTCGCGGAAGCGGAAGCGGTCGACCTGCTGCTCGAGCAGGAAGTTGGAGTCGCCGACTTCGTCGATCCGGACCCAGCGAAGCATCTGGCGAACGATGACTTCGATGTGCTTGTCGCTGATGGCCACGCCCTGCAGACGGTAGACTTCCTGGATTTCGTTCACCAGGTACTTCTGCAGTTCCTTCTCGCCGAGCACGTCGAGAATGTCGTGCGGGTTCAGCGGGCCGTCCATCAGAGGATCGCCTGCGCGCAGACGCTCGCCTTCCTGGACGTTGACGTGAATGCCGCGCGGCACGGAGTATTCCTTCTCCTCGCCGTTGTCGGCCGTGACGTAGATCTTGCGCTGTCCCTTGACGACTTCACCGAACCGGACCACACCATCGATCTCGCTGATGATGGCTGTCTCACGCGGCTTGCGCGCTTCGAACAGTTCCACCACGCGCGGCAGACCGCCGGTGATGTCCTTGGTACGCGTGCTCTCCTTGGGAATCTTCGCGAGCACATCGCCGGGACCCACTTCGTCGCCGTCCTGGATCATAAGGTGAGAGCCGCGCGGCAGCAGGTAACGCTTGCTGCCCTTGGCGCCCTTGACCACGAACGTCGGCTGGCGCTTTTCATCGGGAGCATCGGCAACCACCCAACGGGAGAGGCCGGTAACTTCGTCGACTTCTTCGTTGAGGGTGATGCCTTCCTGCAGATCCTTGAACTGCACGGTGCCGCCGATTTCAGTGAGGATGGAGTACGTGTACGGATCCCACTCGGCCAGCAACTCGCCGAGCTTGACCTTTTCGTCCGTCCTTCACGCGAAGACGCGCGCCGTACACAACCTGGTAGCGCTCCTTTTCACGGCCGCGCTCGTCAACGATGGCGATCGAGCCGGAGCGGTTCATGGCTACCAGCGAGCCGTCCTTGCTTTCGACGGTGCTGAGGTTGATGAAGCGCACGCTGCCGTTGTTCTTGGCATCGAGGCGCGACTGATCCTGCACGCGGCTGGCGGTACCGCCGACGTGGAAGGTACGCATGGTGAGCTGCGTTCCGGGCTCGCCGATGGACTGCGCGGCGATGACGCCGCAAGTTTCGCCGAGCTCGACCATGCGGCCGGAGCCGAGGTTGCGGCCGTAGCAGAGAGCGCAGACGCCGCGCCGCGATTCGCAGGTGAGCACGGAGCGGATCTTGACCTTCTCCACGCCGGCGCCCTGAATGGCGGATGCGATGTCTTCGTCGATCTGCTGGTTGAGGTCGATCACCACGTTGCCGTCGTAGTCCTTGATGCGCTCGAGCGACACGCGGCCGATGATGCGGTCGCGCAGCGGCTCGATGATTTCGCCGGACTCGACGATCGCCGTGACGTCGATGCCTTCGACGGTGCCGCAGTCGTACTCGGTCACGATCACGTCCTGCGCCACGTCGACAAGGCGGCGGGTCAGGTAGCCCGAGTCGGCGGTCTTGAGCGCCGTATCGGCCAGGCCCTTACGCGCGCCGTGGGTCGAGATGAAGTACTCGAGCACCGTGAGGCCTTCGCGGAAGTTCGCGGTGATGGGCGTCTCGATGACTTCGCCTGAAGGCTTGGCCATCAGTCCGCGCATACCCGAGAGCTGACGAATCTGCTGCTTCGATCCACGAGCGCCGGAGTCGGCCATGATGTAGATCGGGTTCATGGCGCCTTCGTCGTCCGCGCGCTTCATGTTGCCGAACATCTCGTCCGCAACCTTGTCGGTAACGGCCGACCACATCTGGATGACCTTGTTGGAGCGCTCGCCGTTGGTGATGGCGCCGTCCATGTACTGCTTCTGGACTTCGATCACCTTCCTGTCGGCTTCTTCAACAGTGGTGTACTTGCTGGCCGGGATGACCATGTCGTCGAGACCGACAGACAGGCCCGACTTGGTGGCGTAGTTGAAGCCGAGCGACTTGATGCGATCGAGCATGCCGCACCGTTACCTCGAGACCGAGGTTCTGGTTGCAATAGTTGACCAGCTGGCCGATGCCCTTCTTCTTGAGCAGGCCATTGACGAACGGCATGCCCGCGGGCAGCGAATCGTTCAGGATGACGCGGCCCACGGTGGTGATGATGTACTCCTTGTCGAAGTCGACCGGCTCGGTGTGCGTCAGATCCTGATCGTCGTACGCCGTGGTCATGTCGAGCACCTTGCCGGTGTAGCGCAGGCGAATCGGGCGACAGTGTTTCGAGCTCCCTGGCTTCGAGCGCCATCAGCACTTCTTCAGTGTTCGCGAAGACGCGGCCTTCGCCCTTGCCGCCCTTCTTGGCCTTGGTCAGGTAATAGAGACCGAGCACCATGTCCTGCGTAGGCACGGTGATGGGCTGGCCGGATGCGGGCGACAGAATGTTGTGCGAAGCGAGCATCAGCACGCTGGCTTCAATCTGCGCTTCAGGCGACAGCGGAATGTGCACGGCCATCTGGTCGCCGTCGAAGTCGGCGTTGAAGGCGGTGCAGACCAGCGGGTGAATCTTGATGGCCTTGCCTTCAACGAGCACCGGCTCGAAGGCCTGGATGCCCAGGCGGTGAAGCGTTGGGGCGCGGTTCAGCAGTACGGGGTGATCCTTGATGACTTCTTCAAGGATGTCCCACACCACCGGCTCCTGCATCTCCACCATTTCCTTGGCCTGCTTGATGGTGGTGCAGTGGCCGGTCTGCTCCAGGCGGTGATAGATGAACGGCTTGAAGAGCTCGAGCGCCATCTTCTTGGGAAGACCGCACTGGTGCAGCTTGAGCTCGGGACCAACCACGATCACGGAACGGCCGGAGTAGTCGACGCGCTTGCCGAGAAGGTTCTGGCGGAAGCGGCCCTGCTTGCCCTTGAGCGTGTCGCGACAGCGACTTCAGCGGGCGATTGTTGGCGCCACGCAGCACGCGGCCGCGGCGGCCGTTATCGAACAGCGCGTCCACAGCTTCCTGCAGCATGCGCTTTTCGTTGCGCACGATGACTTCAGGCGCGTGCAGATCCATCAGCTTCTTCAACCGGTTGTTGCGGTTGATGACGCGGCGATAGAGATCGTTCAAATCGGATGTGGCAAAGCGGCCGCCATCCAGCGGCACCAGGGGGCGCAGCTCTGGAGGAATGACCGGCAGCACGTCGAGAATCATCCACTGCGGCTTGTTGCTGCTCTTGCGGAATGCCTCAACAACCTTGAGACGCTTGGCGTACTTGATCTTCTTCTGCGCGGAGGTCTCGGTCTTCATGCGCTCGCGCAGCTCGATGCCCAGCTCGTCAATCTGGACGCGCTTGAGCAATTCCTTGATGGCTTCAGCGCCCATCATGGCCTTGAAGCCGGAGGGGCGGAACTGCTGATCGAGTTCGCGGAACTTGTTTTCGTCCTTGATGATCTCGCGCTCTTTTACGGGCGCGTCGCCTGGATCGACGACAACGTACGACTCGAAGTAGAGAATGCTCTCGAGGTCGCGCAGTGAGATATCAAGCAGGTGGCCGATACGCGAAGGCAGGCCCTTGAAGAACCAGACATGCGAGCACGGAGACGCGAGCTCGATGTGGCCCATGCGCTCGCGGCGCACCTTGCTGACCGTAACTTCCACGCCGCACTTGTCGCAGATAACGCCGCGGTGCTTCATGCGCTTGTACTTGCCGCAGAGGCACTCCCAGTCGGTGACCGGTCCGAAGATGCGCGCGCAGAACAAGCCATCGCGTTCGGGCTTGAACGTGCGGTAGTTGATGGTTTCCGGCTTCGTTACTTCACCATGCGACCAGCTCCGGATCTTCTCGGGCGATGCAAGCATGATGCGGATTGCGTCGAAGTCGGTGATGGGAGACGGTGAGTTCAAACGGGTTCGAACGGAACAAGGCGACCCTCCTTGGCAAGTCTTTGTTGGACCGTGCCGCGGCTTTTCCCGGGACTGTTAGAGGATCCTTCCTTCCCGGGTAGCGATGGTTTAATCCGCTTTGAAGAAGGACCCTGAACAAAAGCTGCTAGCTGCTAGCTGCTAGCTCTTTAGCTGGTCCCCGCTGCTGCTCGGCGTCTCGACTTGGCACGAACGAGCTAGCAGCTGGGAGCTAGAAGCTAGTAGCTGATTTTCAATCGGCTACCGCTGCAACTTCCGGCACGGGAACCTTTTTAATGAGGTCCGCGCGCTTGATGAGTTCTACGTCGAGGCAGAGCGACTGCAATTCGCGAATGAGCACGTTGAACGATTCCGGCACGCCCGGCTCGATGGCCGCCTCGCCCTTGACGATGGCCTCGTAGATCTTGGTGCGGCCGTAGACGTCGTCGGACTTGGCGGTGAGCAGTTCCTGCAGGATGTAAGCGGCGCCGTAGGCTTCGAGCGCCCACACTTCCATTTCGCCGAAGCGCTGTCCGCCGAACTGCGCCTTGCCGCCCAGCGGCTGCTGAGTGATGAGCGAGTACGGCCCGATCGAACGAGCGTGGATCTTGTCGTCAACCAGGTGCGAGAGCTTGAGCATGTAGATGTAGCCCACAGTTACGGGCTGCTCAAACTGATCGCCGGTCATGCCGTCGAAGAGCGCCGTCTTGCCCGAGCTGGGCAGATCCGCCGCCGCAAGCAGAGCCTTGATCTCGCTCTCCTGCGCGCCGTCAAACACTGCCGTACCGAACCAGATGCCGCGTTCCATGCCTGCTCCGACACGCAACAGCATCTCGTCGTCGAGCTCTTCCAACTGGCGCAATGCGGCGGTTCCGGCGAACTCTTTTCTCATGAGTTGGCGCGTTGCCTCTACATCGCTGTTGGCGCGTGATCGTTTCGGCAATACGCTTGCCCAGCCCGTGTGCCGCCCAGCCGAGGTGCGTTTCAAGAATCTGACCGACGTTCATACGAGAAGGAACGCCGAGCGGATTGAGAACGATCTCGACCGGAGTGCCATCGGGCAGATACGGCATGTCTTCTTCAGGAAGGATGCGCGCGATCACGCCCTTGTTACCGTGGCGGCCGGCCATCTTGTCGCCGACCGACAGCTTGCGCTTCATGGCAACGTACACCTTGACCAGCTTGATGACGCCGGGAGGCAGTTCGTCGCCCTTCTGCAGCTTGCCGATCTTCTCATTGGTGATCTTGCGCAGCACTTCGATCTGGCGCGAGGTCATCTCCTCGATCTCATCGATCTGCTCGTTGACGCGAGGATCCTTGTCAGCGTAGCGGATGCGCTTGAGGTTCTTGGTGGAGATGCGCTCGATGGTTTCGCGATCGAGCAGAGCACCCTTGCTGATGAGGCGCTTGTTGGTGCGCTCGTCGTGCAGGTCGGCCAGAACTTCCTTGTTGCCCAGAATGCCGTCGAGACGCTTGAGGCGTTCGTCGGTAAGAATGCGGATTTCGTCGCCGAGGTTCTTTTCGAGCTTGGCCACGTACTCGGATTCAATCTGCTTGGCGCGCTCGTCCTTCTCCTGGCCCTTGCGGCTGAAGATGCGGACGTCGACCACCGTGCCCTCGATGCCCGGAGGGCAGGTGAGGGAAGCGTCGCGAACATCGCCGGCCTTTTCACCGAAGATGGCGCGGAGCAGCTTCTCTTCCGGCGTGAGCTGGGTTTCGCCCTTGGGCGTTACCTTGCCGACGAGGATGTCGCCATGCTTGATCTGGGCGCCGATGCGGATGACGCCGCTCTCGTCCAGGTCGCGCAGCGCGTGCTCGCTGACGTTGGGAATGTCGCGCGTGATTTCTTCTGGGCCCAAGCTTGGTGTCGCGCGCTTCGATTTCGAATTCCTCAATGTGCACCGAGGTGTAGTAGTCCTCGCGCACCAGCTTTTCGCTGATGAGGATGGCGTCTTCGAAGTTGTAACCGCGCCACGGCATGAAGGCGACGAGGACGTTACGTCCCAGCGCCAACTCGCCCTGCTCGGTGCAAGGACCGTCAGCGATGACCTGGCCCTTGATGACGCGATCGCCTTCGCGGACGACAGGCTTCTGATTGATGCAGGTGTTCTGGTTCGAACGCTTGAACTTGATGAGCGTGTAGATGTCGGAACCAACTTCACGCGACAGCTGCGTGGGGTGATGCTCGCCTTCGACGCGCACGATGATGCGCTCGGAGTCGACCGAATCCACGATGCCGTTACGCTTGGCCAGAACCACGGCGCCGGAGTCGCGCGCCGTCACGCCTTCCATGCCGGTGCCCACGAGCGGAGCCTCGGCGACCAGAAGAGGTACGGACTGGCGTTGCATGTTGGCGCCCATCAGCGCGCGGTTGGCGTCGTCATGCTCGAGGAAGGGCACCAGCGACGCGGCCACCGAAACAAGCTGCTTCGGCGAGACGTCGATGTAGTCCACCTCAGCGCGATTGACGAGCACGAAGTTGCCCTGGCGACGTGCGTTGACCAGGTCTTCCGTGATCACGCCTTCTTCGTTGAACTCGATGTTGGCCTGCGCGATGGTGTGCTTGTCCTCTTCCCATGCCGACAGATAGAAGCTGAACGGGATGGAATCGATGGAGCGCTTGCCGGCCTTCTTCAACTGCTCGCTGAGACGACCAGCTTCTTCCTTCTCGATGTGATCGCCGACGCGCAGACCGCTTTCGCCGGCGTTGGCAATTTCAACGTAGTCGAGAATGCGAGCGTCCTTCACCTTGCGGTAGGGCGACTCGATGAAGCCGTATTCATTGATGCGCGCGAAGCAGCTGAGTGAGCTGATGAGGCCGATGTTCGGACCTTCCGGCGTTTCAATGGGGCAGATGCGGCCGTAGTGCGTGGGGTGCACGTCGCGGACTTCGAATCCGGCGCGCTCACGCGACAAGCCGCCCGGCCCAAGCGCCGAGAGACGCCGCTTGTGCGTGATCTCGGAGAGCGGGTTGGTCTGATCCATGAACTGCGACAACTGCGAAGATCCGAAGAACTCGCGGATGGCGGCCATGACCGGCTTGGCGTTGATCAGGTCGTGCGGCATAGCCGTCGAGAGCTCCTGATACACGCTCATCTTTTCCTTGATGGCGCGCTCCATGCGGACGAGGCCGATGCGGAACTGATTTTCCATCAGCTCGCCGACAGCCCTGACGCGGCGGTTGCCAAGGTGATCAATGTCGTCGACCATGCCGATGTTCTTGCGCAGCTTGAGCAGGTACTTGATGGTTGCGTAGAAGTCGTCAGGCGTCAGCGTGCGGTGATCGAGCGACGTGGCGTCCTGGTTCTCGTAGAGCTTGATATTGAACTTGAGCCGGCCCACGCGCGAGAAGTCGTACTTACGCGGATCGAAGAACATGCCTTCGAAGAGCGCAGTAGCGGTATCGAGCGTCGGCGGATCGCCCGGACGCAGCTTGCGGTAGATTTCGATGAGCGCTTCTTCCGGCTTGCGGATCGAATCGCGGCGCAGGGTGTTGGTGATGATGTTGCCCACGTCATCGCGCTCGGGGAAGAAGACCTCGAAGCTGGCAGCACCGCTCGACAGCACCTTGTGGAGGCGGTCAGCGGTGAGCTCCACGTTGGCTTCGACAATCACTTCACCGGTGTTGAGATCGATCACGTCGGAAGCGGTCAGCGCGCCATCAAGCTCGGCGGCTTCCACCTCGACGCGTTCGATACCGGCGTTGCGAATTGCCTTCAAACTATGCTGGGTGACCTTGCGGCCGGAGTGCGCAATCTCTTCACCGTTGTGCAGCACGGCGTGGGCGGGCTTGGCGCCCACCAGGTGCGTGGCGGTCTTCAGGTCCGGCTGGACTCCCCAGAAGATTTTGCCGTCGGCAATGTGCATGCGGTCGACGGTGTAGAAGGTCTTGAGAATCTCCTCGTCGGAACGCAGGCCGAGCGCGCGCAGGAAGATGGTGCCGAGGAACTTGCGCTTGCGGTCGATGCGGACATAAAGAGTGTTCTTCTGGTCGTATTCAAACTCAACCCACGAGCCGCGATAGGGGATGATCTTGCCCAGGAAGTAGGTGCGGTTGTTCGCCGTCTCAAAGAAGACGCCGGGCGAACGATGCAACTGCGACACAATGACGCGCTCGGTGCCGTTCACGATGAACGTGCCGTTCGGCGTCATCAAGGGAATGTCGCCGAAGAAGACTTCCTGCTCCTTGATGTCGCGGATGGTCTTGTTGCCGGTCTCGGGATCCTTGTCGTAGATGGTGAGGCGAACCGTCACCTTCAGCGGGGCAGAGAAGGTCATGCCGCGCTCTTCGCACTCCTGCTGGTCATACTTGAGCTGCAGACTGACTGGGTCGCCGCACTTGTTGCAGAAGTCCGGCGTGTTCTTGTTATAGTGGCCGCACTTGTTGCAGAGAACGTCTCCCGGGAGGAACGGGTCCGTAATGACCATGGACCCGCAATTCGAGCAGGCCGTGCGCAGGTGATGCAGTCCCTTGAGGTGGCCGCACTTGCACTCCCAGTTACCGATGGAGAAGTCCACGAAATCGAGTTGCGAGATGCCGCGGAAGTCGGTAATGGGGAACACGGAGACGAAGACCGATTGCAGGCCTGAGTCGTCGCGTTCGTTGGGCAGCTTGTCCATCTGCAGGAAGCGCTCGTAAGAACGCCGCTGCACTTCGATCAAGTTGGGAATCTGCGTTGCGGTGGGAATCTTGGAAAAATCGAGCCGGCTGCGAATCGCGCGCTTCTCGTTGGGCATGCTTCACTCCTGAGACTCTCGTGTCCGGCGCACCGCCGGGGTGGCGGCTTGATCCGTGCCAGCGCCCGAGTCTCATCGGCGCCGACCAATTACGGTAAGAAGATCGTTTATTCCCCGACTGGCACTTCGTGAATCACCAGTCAAACCCGCGTGCTCCGATTCAAAGCTGCAAGTCGCGCAGCCGGACCGGGATTGCTGGCCAAGCGAGGGGCCACTGTTCGCGCTGGAAATTCACACTTCCGAGGCATTGCCGACCGTTCAGCAAGTGCGCTAGACTGCGCACAATCAGGAGAGGGGAGACGCCGGGAAAACCGCTCGCGCGGCAACCAGTGCGTGTTTAGGAAGCAGGTTCAACGCCGAAATGCGCTGCCTGCCGGGTCAGGAGACACGAAAAGCCCGTGAGGACATGACGTCCCACGAGCGCGGCTTATTGCCTGTGCCCCCATCCGAATTTCTCAATCCCTGCTCTCGCTGATTCCAAAGCTCGCTTTTGCCGCTCGCCAGCCGACCCACGCCATTTGCCGACAGATTCCGCTCAACCCGCCGACGCTGAAAGTGTTTATCCTGATTGCGCAAGACCCACAGCTAGAGTGCTTGGCCTGATCTCTAGGCCTGTGGACCGTTCGTGTTGCTGTTGATACACAAGAAACGCAGCCCGGGCCGCCCATTTTTGCCCCGCTTCAGGGAAAACAGACGGAAAGACGCGCAACGATTATCGTAGCGCGTTCGGTCCGGGCTTGCAAGTTTTGTTGCGAAATTGTCGAGCTACTTGATTTCGACAGTTGCAACGCCTTCAAACTTCTTCTTGATGGCTTCGGCCTCGTCCTTGGTCGCGCTTTCCTTCAACGCCTTGGGGGCGCCGTCGACCAAGTCCTTGGCTTCCTTCAGACCGAGCGAAGTAACTTCGCGTACGGCCTTGATGGTGTTGATCTTGTTGGCGCCGGCATCCTTGAGGATGACCTGGAACTCGGTCTTCTCCTCAACCACCGCTGCCGCTGCCGCACCGCCACCGCCAGCCACCATAACCGGGGCCGCCGCCGCTGCCGACACGCCAAGACGCTCTTCGAGCTTCTTTACCAGGGCCGCTGCTTCCAGCAGGCTCAGGCTTACAATCTGTTCTTCCAACTGCGCGAGATCCGCCATTTTTCTTCTCCAATCAGAACTTTTTTGAAATTGTTGGTACCGGCTGCGAACCCAAACGGGAAGTTTCCGATGCGCCCAGACTAGCGCCCCTCCAGCCCGCGTTGCCGCCTAAACTCTTGACTAAACTTCGCTTGCTGGCTCGGGAGCCTCGCTCAGCCGCCTCAGGCTCAGAAACCTCGGCTACCGGGCAGAGCTTCGCTCGCCGCTTCAGGCGCGGAAACTTCCGCTACCGGTGCAGGAGTCGAAGCTTCACTCGGGGCCTCGGCCACAGGAGCTGCCGCCTTGCTTGCCGCTCCGCTGCCCGCAGAGAACTTCTCCTTTTCGACGCCCTGGCCGAGTACGACTGCCAGATCGCGTCCGGTAGCATTGAGGACCGTAACCAGACGCTGCGCGGGAGCGTTGATGAGGAAGAGGAGCTTGGCGAAGATCTCCTCCTTGCCCGGCATCGTCGCCAGGGCCTTAACCTCGTCCACGTTCAGCAGCTTGCCGTCCACGATGCCCAGCTTGAACTGGAACTCCGCGTTTTCGCCGACCCACTTGGAAAAGCCCTTGGCCAGCGCAACGGGATCGCCGGAGGTGAAAGCCACGGAGCTGACGCCCTTCAGGCCCTTGAGCGCGTCCTCGATCTTGGTGCCCTTGCCGGCGATGGGGGCCAGCTTGTTCTTGAGCACGCGATATTTGCCGCCCGACTCGCGGACCGCCTTGCGCAGCGAGAAGTCCTGCGCCACGGTCAGCTTGGCAAACGTGCCGATAATTGCGGTTGTTGAGGTCTGGAGTTCCTTCGTCAGGATCTTGACCTTTTGGATCTTCTTTGCTTTCGAAATCGCCATGTCGTTGCTCCGCTCCGACAGGGACCAGGGATCAGGGAACAGGGACCAGAAAACCAAACCGATCCGCTTTTCCCGCTACCCTAACTCCCTCGCGCCAAATCTTATGGGCGCTGTACAAAAATCCTGTTCAAACCTTTAGGCCGGAATCTCAAGCGAAGCACGGACAACCCTGGTCCCTGTTCGCTGATCCCTGGTCCCTGCTTCTTAGTGCTTGCCGGCTGCGTCCGCAACCGCCGAATCCAGCGGCACGCCGGGGCCCATCGTCGAGCTCAAGGTCAGGCTCTTGATGTACTTGCCCTTGGCCGCCGAAGGCTTGGCGCGCACAATCGACGTGATCACCGTAGTGGCGTTGTCGACCAGCTTCTGCGATTCAAAGCTCAGCTTGCCTACCGGCACGTGCACCAGGCTGGTCTTGTCGGCGCGAAATTCCACCTTGCCGGCCTTGATTTCCTTGACCGCTGAAGCCACATCGAGGGTCACGGTTCCGGTCTTGGGGTTGGGCATCAAACCCTTGGGCCCGAGCACTTTGCCGAGACGGCCGACGACCTTCATCATGTCCGGCGTAGCGATCAGAGCGTCGAAGGCGGTCCAATTTTCCTTCTGGATCTTCTCCACCATCTCTTCGCCGCCCACAAAGTCCGCGCCCGCTTCCCGCGCTTCATTCTGGCGGTCGCCGGTGGCGATGACGGCCACAGTCTTCGACTTGCCCAAGCCGTGGGGCAATACGACAGTTCCGCGCACCATCTGATCGGCGTGACGCGTGTCGACGCCAAGACGCATGGTCAGGTCGACGGTTTCATCAAACTTTGCGTACTTGACTTTCTGCAGGAGGCTGACTGCCTCGGACAGCGCATAGGCGGGCAGCGTTACAGCAGCGCGCGCCTTCGCAATATTCTTGCTGGCTTTCTTGGCCATGTTCCCTCGTCTCCCACCGCATTTGCCAGCCCGGCTTCCCGGGACCACCTGCGGTGGGGCCAACTTTTGGTCGGCTCAACTCGAAACAGGGGCCAAATACCGTGGTGGTATTGACGGTCCGGATTACCTCTCCGGACACATTTAAAGATCATATCGGAGTGGCACGCCAAATGCAACCGAGCGCAACGCGGCGTAGTGGCTCGGTCTAAATTCTAGCGCCGTTTTCCAAGGATTATGCGGCGAGCGATAAGTATCACTAGGATGACAGCAACTACTCCAATGACGAACCAGTCAAGCGGAATCGAAAGAGTCACTAGGCCTCCACCTGTTGCGATAGAGCCGTTGCGAGCGATTTGACCCCGCGCAGATCGATCTTTCCCGTCCCCAGCAGCGGCAGCGCATCCACGTGGAAGAAAAGGTTAGGCTTCGGCTTCCAAAGGCGGGCAGATCGCTGCGGGTCAGCCTTTCGATGACCGGCGCTAGCTTCTCAGCGAGAGAGCGTGGAAAGCACAACCAGGCGCTCGCCCTTCTTTTCATCCGGGAGAGCCGTGACGGCGAAGACCTGCTCGGTGACGTCCGCAAGCTCGTGCAGCTTTTCTTCGATCCTTATATGGGGAACCATTTCGCCGCCAATCTTGCTGAAGCGGGAGAGGCGGTCGGTGATGGTGAGGAAGCCGTCTTCCTCCATCATGGCGACGTCGCCGGTGGTGTACCAGCCATCGTGAAGGACTTCCGCTGTCTTTTCCGGCTTGCCCAGGTAGCCCTTCATCACGTTGGGCCCCTTGACCATCAGCATTCCTGAAGTGCCGGGGGCAACGGGCGCGCCGGTATCGAGATCGACGACCTTGACGGAGACGCCAGGGAGCGGATGGCCGATCTTGCCGCGGCGCGCCCCCACTTGCCGAAAGCCTGGTGCGCGAAAATCGCGGCCATTCACGGTGACGACGGGGGAGCACTCCGTGCAGCCATAGCCTTCGAGAGGGCGGATTCCGAACAGGTCTTCGAAGGCGAGGGCGACGCGCTCGGGAAGCTTCTCTGCGCCGACGAGCACGTACTGCAGCGATCCAAAGCTTTCGGGGGAGCAGCGCCGAATATACGCCTGCAGAAATGTCGGGGTGGCGACGAGGAACGTCACCTTATATTGTCCGACGAGGTGGCCGATGACCTGGGCGTCAAGGGGGTTGGGGTGATAGACCACGCCCACGCCGTTAACCGCAGGCAGCCACAGGCCGGCCATGAACCCGAAGGAATGGAAGAAGGGCAGTATGCCGAGGATCTTGTCTTTGCCGCCGAGCATGAAGACCTGCGACACCTGCTGAATGTTGGAAGAGATGTTGGCGTGGGTGAGCATCACGCCCTTGGGGTCGCCCGTGCTGCCGCTCGAGAAGATCACGGTGGCCAGTTCGTCAGCGGGAAAATCCCCGACGGAGCGCCTCTCTGGAATTGACGTCGAAGGCGCGGTCGGGCTAGCCAGAATGCGCTTGAGGCTCGCTACTGGTGTGAGCCAGGCGAGTGCGAATGCGCGCAGCTTCTCACGGAACTGCGGGGCCTTGAGTATCTCTTCGAGAAATACGGCACGGCCCGGTACCGCAAGGTTTGAGAAGTGCTCGACGAATGCCTTTGACGTGATGACCGTGTCGATGTTGCATTGTGACGCGCACGATGCGATGACCTCGCTTGACGAGGTGTAGTTGAGATTTACGGACACGCGGCCGAGGAGCATGAGGGCATAATTCGTCAGCGCGCCGCCGACGGATGGGGGAAGCAACAGGCCAACCATCTTCTGACTACCGATGTGTTGGCGAAGGCGGAACGCAACAAACAATGTGTTGGTGAGTGCGGTGGCGAATGTCACGCGAGGTGTTTTGACGTCCGCCATCATGAAGCGAAATGGATGGCGCCGTGCGGTGCTCACAAAGGCGCGATCGAGGGTCTTCATGCTGTGTTTGCGGCCTGCGAATGCTCCTGCATGAAGTTCTTGCACCGCGGTGCGCACTTCAATTGCGGTGGACGAGGATGCCATGGGTTTGCCGAAGCTGACTGTGACTGGATAAGGAACACGCCGCGGCATTTTCCAGAGAAAGCGGCCGCGCTCGAAGCTGAAGATGCTGCCCCACATGCCGTCGAGGTTGACGGGGATGATGGGGACGTCGAGGCCCTTCATGATGCGCTCAAGGCCGCGGCGGAAGGGCAAAAGCTGGCCGGTGCGCGTGATCTGGCCCTCCGCAAAGATGCAAACGATCTCGTCGTTTCGCAGTGCGTCGCTGGCAACGCGCAGGGAGGTGATCATCTCGCGTGGGTGCAGTTCGCTGGAGATGGGGATGGCCTTCAACATGCGCGCAAACGGCTTGATGATCGGCACGTCGTAGATGCCCTGGAACACCACAAAGCGGATGGGACGATCGGTCGACGCGACGAGCAGGGCCACGTCGACAAATGACATGTGATTGCATACGAGGAGCGCGCCGGTTTTCTCAGGGAAGTTATCGCGGCCGATAACTCTGACGCGGTAGATGGTGTGGGTGATGAAGAAAAGGATGAGGCGCCCGAACCACTCCGGCAACAGCAGCAACACGTACACGGTGGCGGCAGCGGTGATCAGCGAAGCCGGCAACGATCACGCCGCTCGGATCGAGATGAATGTAAGTGGTGAAGAGGAAGTAGACGCCCGCGGAGAGCGAGATACCGATGAACGAGAGCAGGTTGGCGGCGGCGATGATGCCGCCCTTGTCCTTCTCCGCCGGACGATGCTGGATGAGCGCGTTGACGGGAACGGCGAAGAATCCGGCGAAGAAGCCGAGCAGGCCGAGAAGAACGGCCGAACCGGTGATGCCAGGATGCATGACGCCCAGCAGTAAGCCGGTAACTGTCATTCCAATCGAGCCGAGCGGGATGAGGCCGTATTCGATCTTGTTTCCGCTGAGATAGCCGGCGGCCATGCTGCCGATGCCGATGCCCAAGGCCAGGGTGGCGTTGAGGTATCCGGTTTTGGTCTGGCCGATGTGCAGCACGTCCGGGCCGTAAACGACGATGGTGGAGAAGAGCAGGGAGCCGAGAAACCAGAAGTACGTATTGCCGGCGACCGCCAGAAAGAGTGGGCGGTCCTTGTGCATCAGCTTGATCTGGTGCCACAGGTCACTGACGATGTTGAGTTCGAATCGTTTGGTGGGCGCAGCGGCGGGGACCTTGTCGATGCCAAGGCTGGTCATCAGTCCGACAAACGCCAGACCGAGCAGGGCGTATCCCGCGTAGACTTCGTGGCCGTGGAAATGCTCGGCCAGCGTGGCTCCGGTGACGGTGCCGATGATGATGGCGAGGAAGGTGCCGAGCTCAATGACGCCGTTGCCCCAGGAAAGGCGCTTAGCGGGAAGCAACTCGGGGAGCAAGCCGTATTTCGATGGGCCGAAGAGAGCAGCCTGCGATGCCACCAGGGTGAGCGCAACCAGCGATAAAGTGAGCGAGTGTGTCGCCAGACCGGCCGTGGCCACGATCATTGAGCCGAGTTCCATGACCTTGGTCCAGATGGTGATCTGCCGCTTGCTGAAATGGTCGGCCAGCCAGCCGCCGGGCATGCTCAACAGGATGAACGGCACGGAGAAGATGAAGGTGACCACCGAGACGAAGGTCTCGCGCTGGTCGTGGCGGAGGCCCATGCCCACGATCATGGCGAGCAGCAGGTTGCGGAGGATGTTGTCGCTGTATGCGCCCTGGAACTGGGTGACGATGAGCGACCAGAATCCGCGTTCTGACGAAGTTGCAGAAGACGGCTCGGCGTTGAGGCTGATTGTGTGCGGGCTAGCTGCGATGTCCACGGCTGAAAACCTCCTGGGGAAGCCAACTGATGAAGCGAAGTTAGCGATTTCCTGGAAGCCAAAATTGAGGCTTAGTACAGTTTCGCGAGCGTCACAAAGGAGGTGCAGTGGTGGAGTAGCGCGCCAGGTCGGCGACGGTGGAGTCGGCGAGGAAGGGGAAGATCAGGGTGTGTGGTTTTGCAGGCATGGCGGGGGTGGTGGCCGTGTAGGCGTCGCAAAGTATGGCGGTTGCCTGGTCAAGTCCGCGATTCCAGCGGGGTTGGCGTGCATCGCGAAAGATGAGGCTGTCGGTCGAAAGGCCGGCGGCTATCAGCACGGTGCGGGCAGTGGTGAGGAATTCCGGCCAGTGTGAAACCACGCCGATCAGATGGCCTTCAGGCGCCGGAAGCCACGGAGTGAGCCAGCCGTTTGCTGATCGAATCTGAAGAGTGATGAGTTCGACCCCATAGGGCAGGAGGGCGCGAATCGCCTTGGTCTTGCTGGGCCGGCACAAGGGGATGGCGCGGGCCAACTTCTCCGGATTCGAACACTCTTCCGGCGAAATATCTTTGGCGGGATATGAAGTCGCCTGGTGAATTTCAGTCAGCAGAATTCGGCGCAACTCGGGGTCGGGATCGATGAGAAGCAGATGGTCCGGTGGAGGCGCAGCGAGCCATTGCGCCACACGGTGGCGTATGGCGGCGGAGGGGAGATTCAGCTCGCGAACGGCGCGAAAGAACCCTGCGATGTGGAAATCGAGGATTTGCTCGGGCGTCGATGGGGGGTCAATGTTGTTGCGAACGTAGACGCCGCTGCCATGCCGCTTTTCCGTCCAACCATCAGTATCAAGCTGGCGATAACCGGCACTGATGGTGTTGGGGTGAAGGCCGAAACGCCGCGCCAGTTCACGGGTGCTGGGGAGCCGGTCACCGGGCTTCAAGTCTCCGCAAAGGATCGCGAGCACGATCTGCGTGACGAGTTGCCGGTAGATCGGGACTTCGCTGCTCGGGGAGAACCAGAGTCGCACGCGAGACCTCAGGGAAGTATTTCTGGATGCGTCTGATTCTACCCACAGTCGGTTCGAGCCGAAGAGGCAATTCTGCTAGCAGCCAGCGGCGGCGGAAGGGGATTCGTAGCAAGGGGCCCGGTTGGCTGTTCAGCGTCAGCAGACCAGGGACGCGCTCCCTGCTCGCGGAGTTGGTCAGCCCTGCGATAGCAAAAGGCACGTGTACGCGCCGATGCTGATATTGGCGCTGCAGGGCATTTCATTCAGCGGAGGCCCGCTCGCGTCGGTGTCGAAACTGGGCCAGTTGTCGAAGAAGGCGTCATACACGCGGGCGTCGCTGTTGAAGCGAACGCGCCAAACGCCCCGATTCGGCAATCCAATCGCGTAGTTCGCATATTTTTGATCGGCGAAGTTGCACACCACGACGACGTCATCTTTCGGACCTCCCTGATCCCAGCGGTGGTAAACCAGCATGTTGTCGGCAAACACCGGCAGCACGTGAACATTGCGCCCGCTCAGGCCTCGAGTGTTGTTGTTCAAGTTGCGACGCAGCCGGATCATGTCGCGATACAAGGTCCAGATTCCCTTGTAGGTGTCTTTCCTGTCCCAGTCGATTGGATCGGGATATCCGCCAAAGTTGGGGAACGGCCGATACTCCAGAAACTCCTGCCCCATAAACAGCATGGGGATTCCGGGTGCCGTCAACGCCACGCACGCCGCCAGCGTGGACTGCTTCTTCGCATACCAGTTGTCTGCCTTTCCGGCGTCGATGATGGCGGGGAGCCGGCCGCCCTGCCGCGGATCGTCTTTGTCGTGATTTTCGCTATATGCGATGGATTGAAATGCGTTCGGCCCGTTCATTGCAGCCAGTGCAGAGCCGAGGTCTGCAATGTTGCGTTGATTGTCGGAGGGCGCAGTCGCGGCCCATCGCAACTTGCCGCAGAAGCTGTCGTCCCACTGCGCGTTGAAGCCGTAACCACCCGTGTTGATCGGCGCGGTCAGGCTCGCGTCTCCCTGCAGATCTTCGGCGATCAGAATTTTCCACGGCTGATTGTTTTGCACGTGCCCGGTCATCCGCTGCAGCAGCGCGATGCCATTGGGTTCGGCTTGCTCCAGCTTCCAGTTATCGTACTGATCCTGGATGTTGCGGATGCTCACCACCGAGTCGAAGCGCAGACCATCGACGAAGCGATCTTCGAGCCATCGGGTTACATTGTCGAAGAGGTATTGCGCAACCTCTGGCCGCCCGACGTCGAAGCGCGCATGAGAAAACGGCGTGTGCGCGCGACTGTCCTGGAAGAAGTAAATGCCGCCATCCACCGCAACGGGCGGAGGATGCGGCGCGCACCACGAACAGAAACGATCCTCCATCGACCATCCGTCGAACTGCCACAGATCGAGCCCATCCACGTGGTTGTAGACGACATCGAGGATCACCGCGATCCCAAGTGCATGCGCGGCGTTCACAAAGATGCGGAAGTCATCCGGGCCGCCAAATGCGTCTTCCACCGCGAAGATGTACCCCGGGTTGTAGCCAGTGCTCGCGTTTCCTGAGAACTGTCCTAACGGCATGATCTCGATGGCGTTGATGCCGAGTTTCTCGAGCTCGGGCAGCCGGATCGCCGCCGTATCAAACGTTCCGGGACTCAATGGGGTGGCGCCAGACGCAGGTGTGGCATTGAACGTCGGGATGTGAAGCTCATAGATCACAGCTTCATTCCAGGGAGGAGTGCGGTATGAACCTGCGTCGAATGCCACGTCGCGACTCGCCACGACGGAGTTCATGTTGCCTTTGCCGTCCTGCGTGATTGATCGCGCATACGGGTCCATGCGAAGCGGTTGATGTGCCGGGTTGGCCGCGTTCGGCACATAAAATCTGTAAGCATCGCCGGCCTTGGCGCCGGGCACATCGGCTGACCAATAATTCGAAGTGCCGTCTCGTGCGAGCAGCGTCGCACTCGGCGCCCATTCATTGAAGTCGCCAACTACCGAGACGGAATCGGCAAAGATGGACCACACGCGAAAGGTGACGCCTCCGGCGTAGGGAATTGCGCCCATGCCGGTGTGTTCAGAAGCGGCCGGGGCCACGGAGGTTATTGAAGGAAAAAGTACAGTACCCATGGCGATTGCTCCTTGGTGTGCGGGGGTTTAGGGTTCACCAGGGATTGTTACCAGGAACAGCGGACCTCGATTATGCGGCGAAGGCGCATTCGGCGCAAGTCACGTAAGACCCGCATGCTCCGATTGTTTGAAATGATTCCACGCGGCCACAGCGGTTGAAATGCAGCGAGGGCTCCGCACCTCTCAGAATCGAGAGGTGCGGAGCCCTCGCGTTTAGCCCGCGGCCGAGATTCAGACGTTAACGGGTGATTTTGAAAACGACGCCACAACTGTTTCCGCCGTCGATCGGTGTGCAGTTGAAATTGCCGCCGCGGTCGGTGGTGCCGTAGATGGCGGAAGAGCTGGGGTCGAGCAGCAGCGGGCCCACCGGGTCTTGGCCGTCGGTGCCGTTGAAGGTGTGCAGGACGGTCTCATGCCACATGCCCGTCGACACGGGCGACAGCATGAAGACGACGCCGCATGGTTGATCGAAACACTGGCTGGAGACGGCTCCGCCCTGAGCGGTTGTTCCGTAGAGGTTTCCCGCGGCATCGCGAACCACGCCACTCTGCGGATTCTTGCCATCAGCGCCGCCCGTAAAGGCGTAGAGGGTAATCAGTTTTCCGGCCGGCGTGAATTCGAACACCGTGCCGGAGTTGTGCGCGCCACCGCTGTTTGTCGTGCCATAGAGATTGCCGGCGGGGTCGATGGTGAGACCGCCGGGCCCGCTGCCATCTGGCCCCACGAACACATACAGCACGGAGAAGACGCCCTTGTTGTCGATTTTGAAGAGGACCCCACAGGCGCCGAAGTTGGTGCAGGTGAGGTCGCCCCCACCTGCAGTTCCGTAGAAATTGCCGGCGTTGTCACGGACGAGACTGCTAGGGAAGTTGCCGTCGGCGCCACCCCCGAACTTGTAGATGTCGGTTTCGCCAGCCGAGGTGAGGCTGTAAACCATGCCTCCGAAAATTGGAGCCCCTCCTCCCGCCACACCAATGATCGGGTTGGGCGCGGAGATGATCATTCCGGGAATGGAAGCCTGCGTTCCTCCCGCGAAGCTATAAATGACGTTGAAAGCGCCGGCAGGTGTCGTGCGAAATGCGGTGCCGTCACCGTTGGCGCCGGCGCCGCTGGCAGTCCCGTAGAGGTTGCCGTCGGAGCCAAGCAGTATGTTGCCGGGGTTCTCCCCGTCTGTGGATGCGGAAAAGCTGTGCAGGACTGTTTCCTTGTAGGGAACTTTCTTCTGCAACTTGTAAATAGTGCCAAGCCCGTTGGTGCCGCCGAAGGCGGTGGTGCCGTACAAATTGCCGTTGGAGTCCTGGATGAGATGGCCGGGTTGGGCGCCGTCAGGACCCTGAAAGACGTGAAGGAGGGTGAAGGTTTGCGCCGGCACCATGGCCGCGCAGGCGACTAACAGACACGAGGGGACAAAACTACTGATTCGCATGAGAGATTCTCCACAGGCTCAAGGAAGGGTGACCGAATAGATATCGCCGCCGCCGTCAAAGCCACCGATCTTGGTGGTGCCAGTAACCGCGGTGGCTGTCGGATTGAGGACCAGGCCGGACGCCGGGTTCTGGCCGTCAAACGAACCCTGAAAGGAATAGAGGAGGGTTTCGTTGCCCGCGGTGTCGATTTTGAAGACCGTGCCGTTTACGTTGTTGCTTCCGCCGTGGAAGGTGGTTCCGTAGACGTTCCCGGCCTTGTCGACGACCACGCCCGCCGTGGGAAAGGCGCCATCAGGCGAGTTGCCGAAGTTGTGAAGGATGGTCTCAGTGCCGGTGGAAGTGAGCTTGAAGACGGTGCCGTTGTTCGACGAGCCGCCTTCTGTGGTGGTGCCGTAGAGGTCGCCGCCTTTGAACGTGAGCTGGCCTTGCGGATAAGCGCCGTCAGGCATTCCTGTGAAGCTGTAGAGTATGCTTTCCGCTCCGCTATCGGGGTCAAGAGTGAAGACCGCGCCGCGGTTCGACGCGCCGCCGTATTGTGTTGTGCCGTACAGATTGCCGGATTTATTGAGCGTGAGCGTGGCGTTGGGGTGACTCCCGTGAGCGGTGTCAGGGAAGGTGTAAATGGTGCTGAAGACACCCGACGCAGTCACTTTGAAGACAGTGCCAAGGTTCGCGGAACCGCCCGTGAAGGTGGTGCCGTAGAGGTTGCCATCTTTATCGCGAGCAAGGCCGCCATTGGGGATGCCGCCGTCAGCGCCCCCGGTGAAGGATTGCAGAATGGTTTCAACGCCTGCTGCGTTCACCATGAAGACGGTGCCGTAGCCATTGGGCCCTCCATAGGCTGTGGTGCCGTAAAAGTTGCCGGCGGCGTCGGTCACCACGCCGCCCACGGGAGCCTGCCCATCGGGTTTGCCGTTGAAGGCGTAAAGCGGGGTTTCGTTGCCCGCGGTATCGAGCTTGTACACCACGCCGCAGCCGGAGAAATTGCAGACGCCGGTGGAATCGAAGTTACCACCGGCGTAGGTGGTGCCGTAGAGGTTGCCGGCGGTATCGCGAATGGGCGTGGCCCATGGAGTTCCGCCATCCGGGAAGTTCTGAAAGTTATAGAGATCAGTAAAGGTTTGCGCTGAGGCGATGGACGACAGGGCAAACACGGCTAGCCCTATAGTCCTGAAGGGAAGATTCATATGTCGCTCCGGGCCAGTCGGCGGGCGGAGGGAGGTCGAGGCTGGTGCACCCACAAGAGCCGTCTGGACCCGTACTAGGATGGTGCGTGGCGAAACCGTGGTTGCTTTCCAGCGGTGCCGGAAACACGCACAAAGTGAATCGGATTTTGATGGGGTTGGAGAGGTATTCTAGGCGAGTGACAGCAAGCTCACAACATAGCCCCACGCTCCTGATACACGGTGGTGCGTGGGCCATTCCCGCCGAGGCCGCGCGGGATCACCAAAACGGGGTGCGGCGGGCGCTTGAGGCTGGTTATGCCGTGCTGGAACGCGGCGGTCGCGCCCAGCAGGCGGTAGTGGCCGCGGTAACCGTGATGGAAGATGACCCAACCTTTGACGCCGGGCGAGGCAGCTTTCTCACCTCGGACGGACGTGTACAGCTCGATGCATTATTGATGGATGGCGGCAGGATGAAGGCCGGTGGCGTGGCTTGTGTGGAACGGCTTCGGAACCCGATCCAGGCCGCACAACTCGTTCTGGAAGAGAGTCCTCATGTGTACTTTGTCGGCGCGGGTGCAGAAGCCTTTGCGGCAGCACACGGCATGGCTCTCATTGAAAATTCTGAACTCGTTCTTGATCGGGAGCGCGCGCGGTTGATTGAAGCACAAGCTCGGGCTGCAGCCGGACTGGCAGACGAAACGTTTTCCGGCCTGCAGGACGATAAGGGACCGGAGACGGCTGTCCGAGTGATCGAGGAAGCTCCGGCGATCAAAGATCCAAGATCCGTCCGACGCGAGCGCGGCCCCGTCGAGGACCCCACCGGTTGGTCGCACGATACCGTCGGAGCGGTTGCGCTCGATGCCTGGGGAAACCTCGCCGCAGGCACTTCTACGGGCGGCACACTGAACAAGACTCCAGGGCGGGTCGGCGACTCGTCACTGATCGGGTGCGGCTGTTATGCCGACAACCTGTCCGCCGCGGTCTCGCTGACGGGATGGGGCGAGCCGATCATGAAGCTGGTGTTGGGCAAGTGGGCGACGGATCGTGTCGCTGCCGGAACGCCGCCGGAGCTAGCGGCGCGCGAGGCAATCTCCTACCTCTACAACCGCCTTGGAGGGCACGGGGGCATCATCCTACTCGGCCCTGACGGCCGCTTCGGCTTTTCACACAACACGCCCGCCATGGCCTGGGGACTGGCGACACGCGCGGGAATGCAAACGGGATTGAACGCGTGAGGATCAGGGGCCAGGAACTAGGGCCTGGGGACTAGACAATCCCGGCTGCGAACATTGAATCAATTTGTGGCACCGTTCCAGTCGACCGGCGGAATCGATTTCCCGAACCCTACGGAGTCGAGACGCGTAACACGTTTTCTATTCCCTATTCCCTTCGTCTCTAGTCCCTAGCCCCTTGCTTTACCCTTCCTCCATGGGGCGCATTCGAATCCTTTCAGACCAGGTGGCCAACCAGATCGCCGCGGGCGAGGTGGTAGACCGTCCGGCTTCGGTGGTGAAAGAGCTGCTGGAGAATGCGCTCGACGCGGGGGCAAACCGCATCCGGGTTGAAGTTGAAGCCGGCGGACGCAAACTCATCCGCATCGCCGATGATGGCTGCGGAATGAACCGCGATGACGCTCTGCTGGCATTCGAACGCCATGCCACATCGAAGCTCCGAACCGCCAATGACCTCCTTTCCATCTCTACCCTGGGCTTTCGGGGTGAGGCTCTGCCCTCCATTGCCTCTGTGGCGCGCGTCACACTTGAAACCGCAACCGGGGCAGAAGATGGTGCGACCGGAACCCGCATGGAGATCGCCGGTGGCAAACTACTCCACGTCGACGACGCCGCATTGCCGCGGGGAACGACGATTGCGGTTGCTGACCTGTTCTTCAATACCCCCGCGCGGCGAAAATTCCTGCGGGCGGAGTCGACTGAGTTGGCGCACGTCACGGCTCTTGTGACGCATTACGCGCTGGTTCATCCCGAAATGCATTTCGAGCTTCTGTCTGCCAGCCACACCCTGGTGTCGGCACCTCCCGTTACACGGACGGCGGAGCGGATTTATCAGATCTTCGGGAAGGAAACGCTGGGACAGTTGTTGCCGGTAGCAGCCGAAACTTCCCTGGAACACGCTGGATTGCCCGAGCCTCCTCCGTGGAAGAAAGATCCGGACGAACCCGCCAAGCCGTCCGGGCACCTCCGAATCAGCGGATTCTATTCCAAGCCGGAACTACAAAAGCTGAACCGTAATTCCATTTATATATTTGTTAACAAAAGGCTTATTCGCGACAAGCTGTTGATGCACGCGATCACTGAGGCTTACAGAAACGTTATTCCGCCGACGAGCTTTCCGGTGGTCTTACTCTTCCTTGAGATACCCCCCGAAGAGGTCGACGTCAACGTCCACCCGGCGAAGACAGAAGTGCGGTTCAGGCAGGGAAGCCTTATTCATGATTTTGTCCGGGACAGCCTGCGGACGGCGCTGGTCAAATCGCGACCAGCGGCGGGGTTCCTAGCGGCCCTGGATTCCAACGCACTGGCCAGCCCATCCCTGATGCCGCCGGGAATTTCGCCGATGCCGGGTGCACCTGCAGGCTTGGAAGCGTTGCCGCAGCCGCCGGATTCCGATCCGTTCACCGGAGAATCGGCAAAGGCAGACGCTGACAGGTTCGAGCTGACAACCCAACAACTGGTCCCCATCCCCGTCCGGCTTCCGTTTGAGGCGTCAGCATTTCGTCCGGGTACCTTTGCCGGAGTTGGCGGCCTGGCGCAGACGGCGGCTGCACTGCTGGAAGGAGAAATTCTTCAGCCCGCCCAAGGGTGCTCGCCAACCCACGGAGATTCAACGACATCCATGACGAACGCCAGCGTCGCGGCTGCTCAGGTCGAGGCCGAACAGGCCGCCCAGACACTGAATCGCCTTGGGTCCCTGAAGGCTCTGGGTCAGCTCCGGGAGTCGTTCATTTTGGCCACCGGAGAAGACGGCCTGTGGATAATTGACCAACATGTGGCGCACGAGCGAATTTTATTTGAAAAGATTTTGCGCGCGCGGACTGTGGAACAAATTCAGCGACAGAGGCTGTTAATGCCTCTATTAGTTGAACTTAAGCCGTCGCAGATGGTGGTTTTCGCGCAGATCGCTGGAGAGCTTGAACACAATGGATTTGAGGTGGAACCCTTCGGTCCCCGGACGCTGGCGGTGAAGGCGGCACCGGTAGGACTTGAGGGCGCAGCGCTCGAACGTTCACTCCACGAAGTGATAGAGCAGTGCGATAGCGATGCCATGGAAGATCAAGGGAATCAGGACCTTACGTCTCTCCGCCGACGGGTGGCGGCCTCCATCGCGTGCCATTCCGCCATCAAGGTAAACACCCCGCTTGACCCCGCGCGTATGGAGTGGCTATTGTTGGAACTTGCAAAAACGGAACACCCGACAAGTTGCCCGCATGGACGTCCAATCGCTTTGCTGTATTCTTGGAAAGAGATCCAGCGGGCCTTCCACCGTATCTAACGCGTAGGGAAGGCGGCATCCCTCCCCCTCAGGGGAGCGGGGAGCCCGGCAAACAACGAACCAGGGAGATGTCTCCCGTAGCCGAAACACTCAATCCGACGCATCCAAGCTGTCAAACGGTTCCAACCGTGACTTTGTGATGCCCAGATGAGGGCCAGGTGAACAGGTTGCAGATCTTTGGTTTGCCATGAGCCAGCCTGGAAGAGAGGTTCTTCTTTGACATTGGAGCAATTGGAAGCAGCGCGCGCCGAAAGGATGCGCCAAAACGGACACGGGGCTCTCACACTCGAGGACACCCGTACGTGGATCGAAGAGACAGGTCTGTGCTTGTTCCTTCCCAAGCGGCAGTTTTCCAGTTCGCTTGCGCCCAGCTTTGTCGAGGCCGTTGCTGGTCATCGCAACGTGACTCCGGATTCCAGGCAGATTGCGGTAGCCGAAGAGCTGCTGGTCCGCCTCGAACTCGACGGCGTGGTGGTCCGGCTCAACCTGCTTGGCCAGCCCGGCGAGCAGCCCGACTATGTGGTCGCCGCTTGGGTTCTGCCTTACGTGTACGCGTTGCGAGGGGACCGCGATTGGCGGCGCAGCCCGCAACTCACTGGATCCAGACAAGTTTCGCCTCTAGCAATCCAGGCCTACAAACATCTGGAAACCGCCGACATGACCATTGCGGAGCTCAAACAGACGCTTGGTCAGGGAGTTTCAGAAGCGGCGGTTTTGCGTGCGATCACCGAGCTCTGGCAGCAGTTGCGGATCATTCCGGTGGTTGCCGCTCCAGGCAAGGCAGCCAAATGGCAGCTTCTGCGGCACCGCTTCCAGAAGGCCATTGCCGAAGGCGCGTCCACTTCACAGGTGACGGCGATTTCTGTTCTTGCTTCAATCTTTCTCCAGGCCGTGATTGCTGCCAGCATGGAAGAAGTTGAAATCTTCCTGTCGCCGCTGACCGCTCGGAGCAAGATCCGCGAAGTCATTCGCGGCCTTGTCGCCACGCGCCAGGTGCATACCCTTTCATTGGGTCACGCGCCGCACTTCTATGTGGCCGGCACTCTGCCTGAGTTCGCTCCAGCTACGAACATCTACTCGAGTTCGCTTGGCATGTCGTATTTCTCTCACGCCCACGAAGACGAAGTTGTACCCGAGACTCCAGCGACACCTGCTCCAATTGAACTGACCCCGGAGGTGGAACTGCCTGCGGTCAGTGAAGCTCATGCGCACTCGAATGGCGCACGGAGGCCATCAGCGAGCGTCAAGCCTGCTGCACCGCGTCCACACTTCAGCCGTCCTGCAGCCCGTGATCGCAAGCCGGCACAATCAGGATCAAGTGCCCGGCCTGCACGGCGCGCGACGGAATCGAGGAATGGAACTGCGCGTCCAGCCTCGTCGAGCCGCTCAGCAAGCGCACGCTGGTCAGCAAACGGACAGAAGAGCACGCACGGCGCCCCCGCCCGTAACGGAAACGGGAGCCACGGAGCTGCGTCAAAAGCGGCCGGATCGAACGGAAATGGCCATGGCGCCCACGCAACCAATGGATCCAGGCCGGGGGCCGCATCAAGGCCAGCGAATGGTTCCAGACCCGCAACCTCTTCCAGGCCGGCCGGGGCTTCAAGGACGGCCAAGCCCGCATCGGGGTCCAACTGGAGCAATCACAACGGCAGTCGCCCTGCTGTCGGCAAATCCACTTCAACGGGTCGCAATGGAAGCCTGAGTCGGAGTTCCGCCGCACCGCGCAAGGACGCACGGCCGGAAACAAGGAGTTCGCGTAGCGATCGCAAGCCGGCTTTGGCGGCTGGTGCTGCATCACGCGGGTCCAAGCGCTTCGGTTACACCGCAAAACAGGGAACGAAGAAGCGCGGATGAGTCTGGACGATACCTCTACGGGCTCCGCCGCGCGGACCCGCAGGATCATTGTGGCCATTGACGGGCCGGCAGGTGCGGGCAAAAGCACGATCGCCCGGCACCTGGCTCGTCATTTCGGCCTGCTCAATCTGGAAACCGGTGCCATGTATCGAGCCTTCGCTCTGAAGGCTCTACGTGATGAGGTACCTCTTGGTGACTCCGGCGCCCTTGAACTCCTCGCATCTGAAACTTCGATTCGCTTGGAACCAGGTGAAGCGGAGAATCGTGTTCTGCTGGACGGAGAAGACGTCACTGGGCTTATCCGGAATCAGACGGTTACCGATGCTGCTTCCAAAGTGAGCGTATTCCCGCCCATTCGTGCCTGGATGGTGCGCCTGCAACAGGAGCTGGCGGCTGAGGGCGGAGTCGTGATGGAAGGGCGCGATATCGGGACCGTAGTCTTTCCCCATGCAGACGCCAAAATTTTTCTTGATGCTGCACCTGAGGTGCGAGGGATGCGGCGTTTTGATCAGATGGGCCCCAGTACGGCTCAACCTCCGGAAGAAGTGATTCGCGATTTGCGGGAACGCGACCAGCGCGACCGGAATCGCGCGGATTCGCCTTTGCGTCCGGCGCCGGACGCCGTCCTCCTGGACTCAACAAACATGACCCTTGATGAAGCAGTGAAAGCCGCAGAGGAAATTGTTGCTGAGAGGCTCGCTTTGCACAGCGGTTGAGAGAGTGCGACGGTTCAGGCCGTCCGCGCATCTACCAAACCGGAGTTACCCCCTGTAACCGAATTTTCCATTGAATCCTTATTTCACTGATGGCAGGATGAGATCAGACTGGGGTTGGTGCCCCCCAAAACCGTCCTTTTGCATTCCGTTGTCTCGCGATGAATTCCCGTCCGCGGGCTTAAACGCTTGGAAATATGATCAGGACTTCCCATGGAAATACGCTGCCATGACTGTGGTTCCAAACAGTTTCGACGCTCTCGCATCCGCTTGAGAGATTTGAAGAAGCTGCTTTTGTTCAGATATCCCGTTCGCTGTTACTCGTGCTACGCGCGCAACTACGTTCCCGTGTACAGCGCATTTTCAGGTGACAGGAAACCTATAAAACGTACGGCCAACTGAGGCGCTACCGGCAGCCGCGATTCGAAGACCTGGCCCGGGCCACCGCTCCTGGATTGCTGCCGTATCTGAAGAAAATGCTATAGGCTCGTAAGTGGATGGAAATCACCTGCAATCGATGCCACCAGATTGTTCCGGTGGATAGCTGCTATTGCCCTGCGTGTGGGCTGCCTCAACTCGTCTACAGCAGCGAAGAGGGGCCCGGGCCGGTCCAGACGGATCATTGGGCAGGGGCGCTGCATGATGCGGGAACAGTGGAGTGGAAACCGGCATTGCGCGTGGCGTTGATGTTGGCCGTCCCCACGGGGCTCTTATCGTGCGGGGAGTCGCCTGTTGCTCTGCTGAGTCTGTTCTGGATGGCGGCAGCCGCCGCTTGGGCAGTAACGCTCTACTCCCGCAAGCAGAAACCCGCATGGGTCACCATGGGCGCCGGTGCTCGTATTGGCCTGGTGACTGGTTTACTGGCTGGGGGGTTTGCCTTTGTGGCAAGTGGCGTGGCGCTGTACACCATGCGTTTTGCCTTTGGGCAAGGTAAGCAGTTTGACGAGCCTTGGCAGGCACTTGTGGCGCAGATGGCGCAACAGTGGCAACAGATGAGCCCGGATGCCCAGACGGCGTCCACATTGAAGTCATTCGCCTCGTGGCTGCTGTCAGCTGAAGGCCGCGCCGGATCGGTGCTGGGCGGCCTGGTAGTGCTTGAACTCGCGCTTCTTGCGTTTGCTGCGGCGGGTGGTGCGATTGGTGCGCGCCTCATGGCGCGTTCTCGGCGGCCGCAACCCTGAGGCAATGCAGGCATGTCAGGTCAAGCAGATAGAGCGTGATCGAAGACACGTAACTTGCTCCCACCCCGCTCAGCCTCGTATGATCCGTCGAGAGACAAGCGTCGAGAGACCCATGAGCGAAGCCCAAACAAAACCCTCCCTGCGCATCAAGGGCAGGTTGATGTCCGCCTCAGAGATTGAGCGCACGTTGGTGCGCCTGGCACATGAAATGGTGGAGAAGAGCAACGGCTGCGAGGGAATGGTCCTTGTCGGCATCAAGCGCCGCGGCGCGCCCCTGGCCGATCGTCTTGCCAGGCTCATATCGAATATTGAGAAATGCCCTGTAGCGAAAGGAACTCTCGACATCCAGTTCTATCGCGACGACCTGTCGACAGCCGGTGCGAGGCCTATCGTTACGCCTGGCGCAATCGGCGCGGATATTGTGGGCAAGGACGTAATTCTTTGCGATGACGTTCTGTACACCGGGCGCACCATTCGCGCGGCGCTCGATGCACTGTTCGATCATGGCCGGCCGCGCCGCGTGCAGCTTGCCGTGCTCATCGATCGCGGACACCGAGAGTTGCCGATTGAGGCCACTTACGTAGGGAAGCACGTGCCGACCAGTAGCCGCGAAATCATCGAGGTGAAGTTCCAGGAGGTCGACAACGATGAGCAGGTGTTGCTGGTGGAGAGAGAAGGCTGAGAGCGGGCACGAAAACGCGTCAGGGTTCGACTTCAGTCGTGCCGTAGACGCTTCAAAATATGGGTGGGCTTCAGCCCCTGCGGAATGTTGCTCAACAACCTGTTTGCCCGAATGAAAACGAACAAGAATCAACCTGCGATGTACTTCCGATCACAGACCGCCGCTCACTGACCTTCGTACCTTGATCACTTGATCACTCAATCACTTGATCACTTGCAATTCAACCAGCTAACAGCAAAGCGCTAAGAGCCGCTCATGCCCGCCACAATCGCCCGCCGAACGCTGCAAGGCCCGAAGTTACCGGCCTCTCCATTTCCCTATCATTCAGGCTCGCTGCTCTCCATACAAGACCTCACCCTCGAATCTCTGAATCACATTCTCACGCGCGCGACGGCGCTTACGAACCAGGACCCGCTTACGCGCGATCGCATTCTTGCCAAGCGTCGCGTGGCGTTGCTCTTCTATGAGTCATCCACGCGCACGCGCACCAGCTTTGAGCTGGCGGCCAAAGCGCTGGGATGCGATACAACGCTGGTGTCGAGCCTCTCGTCAAGCATTGAAAAGGGCGAGTCACTCAAGGATACGGGGTTGACGATCCGCGCCCTGGGAGCGGAAGCGATCATCCTGCGGCATAACGCGTCGGGAGCGCCGTGGCTGCTTGAGGAGTACACCCGCCTTCCGATATTGAACGCCGGCGACGGGATGCATGAGCACCCAACGCAGGCACTTCTCGACCTTCGAACAATCCTGGCGCGCCTCAAGCCGGGCATCGTGGATGTGGGCGCGGACACGCTTGCCGGTGTGACGGTGACGATCACCGGAGACATTCTGCACAGTCGCGTGGCGCGGTCCAACATGCTGCTATTGCCCAAACTGGGCGCACACGTGGTGCTGTGCGGGCCGAAAGAACTGCTGCCAGAGCTGGCAATGAGCGCCGGCCCCGGTGTGTCAATCGAACGGAACTTTGAGGCGGCGCTGAAGCGGTCGCAAGTGATCATGATGTTGCGCATTCAGGGGGAACGTCTGGCCGGACTGCAACTTGATCTGGAGGAGTACAAGTCGAACTACCAGCTCACCGGCGACCGGTTGCGCACGCTTGCCCCGCAGGCGATTGTGATGCACCCGGGGCCGATCATTCGCGGCCTGGAGTTGACCGCGGGTGTGGCCGATGGAGCGCAGTCGACGATTCTCGAACAGGTGAGCAACGGCGTGGCGATTCGCATGGCAGTGGTGGAAAGAGCACTCACTGCAGAACGGAACGGGGGCCGAGCGTGAGCACGGTTGTAATTCGCAACGGCCATCTTGTCGATCCCGGAGCAGGCGTCGACGCCGTAAAGGACATTCTGTTCAAGGACAACCGCGTGGTGGAGATTGCCGCGTCGGGCAAATTGAAGCTGCTGAACGGCGCGACGGATGTGCTGTCGCTCGATGCAACGGGACTGACCGTAGCTCCTGGGTTGATCGATATTCACGTCCATTTGCGCGAGCCTGGACAAGGGTACAAAGAGACGATCGCAACGGGGACGGCTGCGGCGGCGGCCGGCGGATTCACGTCGGTGGCGGCGATGCCCAACACCTCGCCGGTAAATGACTCGGTGGAAATCACGCGCTGGATGCAGTCACCGGAACGCGGTGCCCAGGTGAGGGTGTTTCCCATCGCGGCTGCAACGCGTGGTTCCAAAGGCGAGAATCTTAATGACTACGCCGCGTTGAAATCGGCTGGAGCCGTAGCGGTGACGGACGATGGACATCCGATCCTGAAAGATTCCGTGATGCGCGAGACGCTGGCTGCCGCGGCGCGTGTCGGACTGAGCGTGATTCAGCATGCAGAGGATACGCGGCTGACGCAGGGCGCGAGCATGAATGCGGGGCCGGTGGCATTCAAGCTGGGATTGCGGGGAATGCCGGTTGAGGCGGAGTCGGGCATTGTGGAGCGCGATATTCGTCTGATTACGGAACTGCGCGATGCGCGCGCGCATCTGCACGTTGCGCATACGTCGACGGCGGCGGCGATTGCGGCGGTGCGACAAGCGCGGCGGAATGGATTGCGGGTAACGTGCGAAGTCGCACCGCATCACTTTCTGCTGACTGACGAGCACGTGGGTTGCTACAACACGAATTTCAAGATGAATCCCCCGCTGCGTTCGGCGGCCGATCGCGACGCGATGATTGAGGCGATTCTCGACGGCGTGGTGGATGCGATTGCCACCGACCACGCGCCGCATGCGATGCATGAGAAGGAAGTGGAGTTCGAGCGGGCGCCCAACGGGATTACCGGACTTGAAACAGCACTGGGGCTTTGCCTCCGATACCTGCATGGCAATCTAAAGATGCCGCTGGGGCGGGTTCTGAGCTTGCTGAGCGCTCAGCCTGCCGCCGTTCTTGGTCTCAAGGGTCGCGGGACTCTGGCGGTGGGAAGTTGCGCGGATGCGGTGGTCTTCGACCCGAAAGCAGAGTGGATTTATCGCGCGACGGAAGGGAAGTCAAAGGCGAAGAACACGCCCTTCGATGGCTGGACAATGCAGGGCAAGGTGCGCTGGACGATCTGCGAAGGGCGCGTGGCGTATACAAATCCAGCCTGATACTCGGTTGCATTAGATTGCGAAAAAAACTGCTCTGGGCACGAAAACGCATCAAGGCTCGACCACCCGATTCGACCACACAAGCTGTGCCCCGTTCATCGCGTCTTTTGCGATGAGCGGGTACTGGGCATTAAACCCATGAATCCCTGGCAAATCGGAGCTTTAAGGTAGGTCAGGGATTCATCCCTGACAATGAAGCCCATCGAGCAAGGGGTTTTAACCTCTGGGGTACTTGACCCAATGAACCCCCACCTGGCGAATCGGAGCTTTAAGGTAGGTCAGGGATTCATCCCTGACATAAGAGGAGCTCATCGAGCAAGGGGTTTTAACCTCTGAGGTACTTGACCCAATGAACCCCCACCTGGCGAATCGGAGCTTTAAGGTAGGTCAGGGATTCATCCCTGACAATAAGAGGAGCCGATCAAGCAAGGGGTTTTAACCTCTGAGGTACTTGACCCAATGAACCCCCACCTGGCGAATCGGAGCTTTAAGGTAGGTCAGGGATTCATCCCTGACAATAAGAGAGCCGATCAACCAAGGGGTTTTAACCCCTGAGGTACGCTTTGCGGGACCTCTCTTCGGGCCACCCATTTCGGATCCCTGTGGAAATCTTGTCAAGAGGCAAAATGAAAAATACTTTGTAACCCCCTTTGAAATCAGCGCAAAAAACTTTGCGCCAATTAGGGATTAATTCTTCGAACCTGCCATACTTGAACTAGGTAAGAAAAAAAGCCTCTCTGGGACCGCGATCCCGAAGAGGCTTTTTCATTTTCATCTTGAATATTCGCAACCGGAAGGAGAAGCATGGGAATCAACGCACAACAGCGGCCAGCGCAACTATCTCGAGGACAGGAGTCTTCCATTCAGATTCGGTCCTGCTCCGGCTTTGCATCACTTTTCACTTTTCACTTCTTCACTCGGCTCTGTTCTCTGTTCACTACCCACTGTCCACGTGATCCAAATCACGGTCAGCAAAGAATCCCCCATTTTCGGGGTGTAACCGAATGAAATCAATCAACATGACCGTTTTTTTATTTGCATGCGAAAGTGCTTTTTTCACACCAAATGGTGCAGAATAAATAGACTTTTCATCGATCCGTATCCTTTTCGCAGCCGAACCTGAAAGGAACAACCATGGCAACCCTCCCGTTTCTCTGCTCCGCGACTCCGCTTACTGCAAACGGCTTGCAATCCGCTATGGATGCGCTCAGCATTGATGCCGCCACCTTGTGGGCAATGGTCTTCGTGGAGACGCACGGCTGCGGATTCTTTCCTACCCGCCGCCCGCAGATCTTGTACGAGCGGCACTTGTTCTCAAAGAGCACCGGGGGCCAGTATGACGCGACCGCTCCTGACGTGAGCAACCCGACCGCGGGTGGCTACGGTCCGGGCGGAGATAACCAGTACACGCGCCTGGCGCAGGCCTACGCGCTGGACGCCAATGCGGCGCTCGGCTCGGCATCATGGGGATTGGGGCAGGTGCTCGGCCAGCACGCGCCGCACGTCGGCTACAGCTCGGTGAACGAGATGGTGACGGCGATGGCTGCTTCAGAAGATCAGCAACTGCAGGCAGTCGTGGGATTCATCCAGTGGCAGAATCTGGCGAAGCCTCTCCAGCAGCAGAACTGGGCGGCGTATGCCAAAGCGTACAACGGCGCGGACTACGCGAAGAATCAGTACGACACACGCCTGAGCATGGCCTACAGTCTTTTCAAGGATCCATCGAAGCGGCCCGACCTCACGGTCCGCACTGCACAGATGCTGTTGTACCTGCTTGGCTACGATCCACACGGCGTAGACGGAAGCATGGGCGCGCACACATTGACGGCGCTGCATAACTTCCAGGCGGCGCGGCAGCAGACACTGAGCACCGAGATTGACGATGGGGTTGTGGCGTCACTAACGGCTGCCCTGCCGGCGGCTGTGAATCTTTCCCTCGCGTGAAGGTGAGAATGATGCGTCGGTGGTAAGAAATCAGGCTTCCGCGGGCAGCACGGTGTGGCGGCGACGCAGTATGTAAAGCAGGATTCCGGCAAGCGCCCAGCCGGTGCCGGCGAACTTCGCCAGTGGACCCAGGCCATACCAAAGAAGGGCGCATGTGATGAATCCGCCAATAGACAACAGCATCGGGAACCATTGGGTGAATCGGCCCTGTCGCCAACCGCGCAGCATAGAGGCGAGGTTCACGCCCATGAAGGCGAGAAGGGCGCCGTAGTTGAGCAGTTCTGTTCCCAGTTGATAGCTGAAGACCAGGGCGCCGACCAGACAAATGGCGCCAATGAGGATGACATTGTTCCGAGGGATGCGGTTCTTCGGGCTGAGGGCCGCGAAGAAACGACGCGGAAGTGCGCCGTCTTGCCCCATCGCGTAGAGCAGTCGCGCGGCGCCAAGTTGCGATGCCATACCGGAGCCGATGTTGGCCAGCAGCAGCGAACTGTTCACGATGAGGAAGAGGATTGGGCCGCCCATGCGCCCGGAGACGTGGACGTAGGCGGTGTCGAGATCGGGGAAGGCGAGTCCGCGCGGCCATACGAGTTGCGCAACGTAGACCTCAATGCTGGCCAGGACGCCGGTGATGAAACAGGTGAGCACGATGGCGCGAGGCACGCTGCGCGCAGGATCTTTGGCTTCATCTGTAAGCGTGGAGATGCCGTCGAATCCGATGTAGGTGAGGACGGCGATCGATGTGCCTCGCAGCAGGCCTGACGTGTTGAAGGTGGCCGGATCGTAGAAGGGCGCGAAGAAGAACGCAGCGTCAGGGTGTTGAACATGGAGCAGCCAGCGCACGGCGGAAACGAGCACCAGGATGATAACCAGCCCAAGAGCAGCGGCCATGCCGGTGTTGATGCGTGCCGATGTTTCAACGCCATTGCAATTGAGCAGAGTAAAGAAAATCGCAAAGAAGATGGCTAGCGTGAAGTACGGTACGCCGGGCAAGAAGTTCATCACCGCGCGGCTGCACCAGATGGTGCAGATGAGCGGGTTAAGAACGTAATCCATCACGAGACACCAGCCGGTGATGTAGCCAAGGCTTGGATGAATTTCGCGGCCGACGTAAAGGAATGCTGAACCGCCATGCGGATAGGCGCGAGCCATGCGGCCGTAGCTGATGGACGTAAACAGCATGGCCACCATTGCAAGGAGGATGGCGGTGACAACGTGCCCACGCGCTTCGTTGTAGATGACGCCGAAGCTGGGCATGGGCGCCGTTGGTTGGATAAGGATGATGCCGTAGAGGACGAGGTCGCGAAAGCGCAGAGTGCGCTTAAGGCCGGTCATCGCGACGGTGGTTTGGGGTTCCGGCATCAGTTACCGTGCGCAGTTGCCGTTGCAGTGTGCGGCGTGAGCGTAACTGGTGCGACGTTCCAGCCTTCGATGTGAATTGCAGGATCGGCGGGTGCGTCTTCAGGCAGTTGCGCGGTGAGGGTGATGGACTCACCAGGCGCAAGCTCGATCCAGTTATCCGACCAGAAAACCGGCGCGATGAGTCCGCCTGCTTGGGTACGTGCGGCGGCGCGAACCTGGAATGCGAGCCCCTGATCCGAGTTGTGAAGATGGACACGCAACTCCGGCCCATGAGGTGTGTGCTCGATTTCCGCGGTTGAATCCACGTGCGCGGGCGGCAGAGTGGCGAGCGCGGTCAGATCCTCGTGGCGATCAGCGGGCGTATGCGTGTAGTCGGTGCGGTTCCAGTCGAAGGTGGTGAGTGCATAAGGAACCCAGTAGAAGTTCCGGCTGACGATTTGGCCCGCTGAATCAGTGAGCGTGAGGTCGATGAAGAAGATGCGCTCGGAGCCGGTGAGCAGCGCATCGGGAAGTGTGAACACGCGCTGCGCACTGTCGGCCGGGGCATTTGTTGTGGCGTCGGCGCTGTAGAGATCTTTCCAGCCAAGCCCGTGCACGTGAACGCTTGCATGCAGGTCGGCGGCTTCCTGGTACGTGCTGTTGACGAGCACGATGGCACGGTCGTCGTAGGAGTACTGAAGATGCAACGGCTCGCAGGCTTTCTTTGTGGCGTAGTAGCCGGCGCCGGCATCGAGGTAGTAGTCGTACAAGTGCCATATCATCGAAGGCCATGCGTTGTTGAGCATCCACTGAATAACGCCGGTCGATACATATTTGTTCTTGCTGTAGGACTCGAACATGGCGCGCTCGGAATCGTACTCCATGGTCTGGGCGATGCGTTCATAGTCGGCTGCGGAGTGCGGCGGAGCGTAAACGGCGGCCATGGCTTCGTCGAACACCTTGAGCGTGGCGAATTCACCTCCACCGTTGTGGAAGCTCCAGTCGGCTGTGGGAGGCCACGCATTGGGGTCGGTGAGAAACTTCTCGCGGCTGGCAAGAGACGGAATTGCGGGACCAGGACTTGTCTCCGTATTGAATCCGAATTCGCCGCCGTTGTGCTGATCGATGTACCAATAGCTGGGCGCAACATAGTCGTAGGGCCCGGACATCTTGACGCCGCTCAGGCCAGCACCGGCGGTGTTGGCTGAAGAGGCGGCAGCGAGCGTGGGGTTGGGCCAGTGTATTTCAGATTCGACCTTCAGGTATGCGGCCTCGACGTTGGCTGGCGGCGCGTTATCACTGCCGTTAAGCCAGACCAGGATGCTGGCGTGCGATCGCAGGCGGAGCAACTGCGAGCGCAGCGATGCGGTGGCAATCGTGAGGTCGTCTGGCGTCCACGTCTTCCAATCCTCCCAATGATCGCAGCAGCACCAACCGGGCATTACCAGGATGCCTTGTTCATCGGCGAGGTGGAAGAATTCTTCCGTTTCCAACTTGCCTTCGAGGCGGATGGTATTGAGGTGCATGTCGCGCACGAGATGAAACTGATCGCGCAGACGATGGTCGTCGGTGCGCAGGAGCATGTCCTGCGACCAGCCGGCGCCGCGAATGAGGATTGGCTTTCCATTCACGCGAAACAGGCGCCCGCCGCTGACGTTGAGCTCCGAAGCGACCTCTCGAAAACCAAAGTCGACGCTTTGCTCGTCAGTCTTTGCGCCCTGTTCCGCGAAGCTGACGGTGAGCCGCTCGAGATGCGGCTCGCCCATCTGCGCAGGCCACCATGGTTTCGGATTGTGGACATGCAGCGCGGGAAATTGCGCGGGCGTGAAGACGACCGTCTTGTCTTCGTTCGGCGCGAGTTCGACCGGCTGTTCGAAGCGAATGCCCGCGGCGATTCCGGCAACCACACCCTTTACTGTGCGAGGCGACGCGTTATGCAATTCGGCGTAGATGGTGAGGTCGGCGGTGGCGAGTGAGGGATCAGGAAAGTGCGTGACGGCCATTGGCGAGCGGACTGTAACGGGGCCGGTGGTGACCAGATTGACTTCGCCCCATAGCCCCATGTCCTTATCCGGTGGGCAGGGATTCCAATCGACCCAGTTGATGCCGAGGTCCTTTTCTGTGGGCGCGAAGGTCTCGACCGCGAGCACGTTCTTCGCGCCTGGCTTGAGGAAGTCGGTCACGTCGAAATCAAAGGTGCGATACGCACCGGCAACGGTAGAAGAATCGGCGATGCGTTGACCGTTGATCCAGACTTCGCCGCGATAGTTGATTCCGCCGAAGTGGATCCAGGTGCGCTGATCGTGCGACGCAGACGCGGGCGCGGGGAACTCAGTGCGATACCACCATCCGCAGCGATAAGGGCTGTCCGGCGGCATGGGGAGCCTCGAAAAGTTGTGCCCGATGGGATAGCTGGTGCCGGGAATGTCGCGCAGGTTCATGCCGAAGTAGGGATCAGGGACGACCTTGCCGGCGGCCTGCGCAGCGAGAACTGTGCTAGGCACCGTGACCTTCAGCCAATTCTCGACGGCAAAGGCTGGGGCGGAAATGGCAGCGCCGTCGGCATGTTCGGTGCAGGCGGATTGAAGCCGCCAACCATCATGGAGAGAAACGACGGTACTCGCCTTTGCGGTGATTGACAGCGCGAGTGAGGCCATGATGCAGGCGATCGTTTTCCGGCGCATACGAACAATCCTCTGGGAATTCCGGCGTTCGGTTCGGCAGCAATTGTGCCGCTTCAAACGTTTGAATAGAGCACATCATCTGGTTCGAGCAGCGCGGATGTCAAGTGCGCGAGCGGCGCCGCGATTTCGGCGCGGCGATATTTCCAGTTGGACGCGCCGTGGACATGCGAACCACAAGTTCGGGAGTTGTCTTGTGCAAGAGCGCCTTTTCGGGCTTTCCAGACACGCTTCGGATAGCCTGCAGAACGCGCTCAGCGGCTTCAAGGCCCATTTCCCGCAATGGCTGCCGAATTGTAGTCATTGCCGGGGTCGATACCTCCGCTGGAAGCACATCGTCAAAGCCCATTACGGAGCAGTCTTCCGGCACGCGAAGGCCGGATTCAACGAGCCCGCGCACCACGCCGAGCGCGGTCAGATCGTCAAATGCGAGCACGGCGGAGAAGGGGCATCCGGAAGCCAGCATCTGTTTCGCGATGCGGACCCCGCCTTCGAACCCGGAAGCAGGATCGGCCAACCCGGGAAGTTCAAACACCAGGCGCTCGTCCAGATGCATTCCGCTCTGTGTCGCAACTTTGCGAATGCCTGCCCACCTCGGCTCGCTGTCGCACATCTCCTGAGGCCCTCGGATGACTGCGATGTTTCGATGGCCAAGTTCCGCGAGATGACGGGTAGCCATTGCGCCGCCAGCTTCGTTGTCGACGAGGATGGAACTGATGCCCCGCGCCACCAGGTCACGGCCGACGATGAGGATGGGGACATTGTTCTTTCGAATGTCGCCGAGCAGGTTCGTTTCTTCGAATACCCAACTGGCAATGACAATTACGCCTTCGGCGCGACGCTCAAGAATCATGTGGAGGTAGCTGTCGAAGAGCTTGCGCTGCGTCTGTGCGTCCATGAGAAGGGGAAGATATCCGGCCGCGTGAACACCTTCCTGGATGCCCCGCATGATGGGGATGCAAAACGGATCGGAGAGATCGAACGCCAGGATACCGATAGTTTGCGTGCTGCGGCGCCGCAAGCTGCGCGCGTAGGCATCAGGGTGATAGCCGAGCTGCCGGGCAATGGTGCGGATGTGGGCGCGGGTGGTTGCGGCGACGCTTAGAGATAGCGGGGCCTCGCTCAGCACGATTGAGACGGTCGAGACCGAGAAGCCGCTGGCACGGGCGATGTCAAGCAGTGTGACGTGGCCGGACTTTCGTTGACTCACCTGGCCGCCTCCCGTCCGAACCTAGTCTGCCACGATCCATGGATTTCCGCTTGACAGCCCATACGGCTCACCCTATATTCGATCAACACCGGTTCAAACGTTTGAATCAATATAATCCCGGAGGCCGCAGATGAAAACACAAAAAGTGAGGGCCGCAGTCCTCCTAGTAATCTTCCTCTCGATTGCGCTTCTGTTTGTCTGTTCATCGCCCCTGTTTTCCCAGGCCGGTCGAGGCGGAATCAGCGGACAAGTAGCCGATACCAGCGGAGCGATTGTGCCTGGCGCGACAGTGACAGCCAAGAATGTGTCTACTACCGATACGGTTTCCACGGTCACCACTGCGGCCGGCTTGTATTCGTTCATTTCGCTTACGCCGGGGAAATACGAAGTGACCGCGAAGGCGACGGGCTTCGACACGGTAGTGCAGCAGAACGTGAATGTGACGATTGATCAGGTCACCACGGTGAATCTCGGCTTGAAAGTGGGATCGGTGAACCAGGTCGTGACAGTGACGGAGACGACGGAACTGGTGGACACAAGCAATTCGACTGTCGGGCAGCTCATCACGGCGGAGACCATCGATCGCGTTCCGCTGTTGACTCGTAACGTCTACGACCTGGTGCAGTTGAGCGCTGGTGTTACACCCGCGAATGGTTCACCCAACTCGTCAAGTTCATTCGCGATACAGAACATCTCCAGCGGCCGACCGGGAGTGGATGTGTCGTCATATACCGTGAACGGCGCGATCGAAGGCTCTGTTTATTACATGGTGGACGGAAGCCCGGTGGGGATCGCAGAAAATAACGCGGGCGCCATTATTCCGGCCATGGATTTGCCCGAAGACGATGTGGAAGAGGTGCGCGTAGAAACCCAGAATACGCCCGCATCGTACCAGAGCGGCGGAGCCGGTGTGATCAGCGTAGCCACCAAGTCGGGCGGCGATCAGTTTCACGGCGATGTGTTCGGCGTCTTCCGCCCCAATGTATTGGCGGCCAACGAGTACTTCAACAAGCAAAGCGAAATACAGAACGGGCAGCCAAATACTTCCCCGGCGTTTCACCGGTACCAGGAGGGCGGCGCGTTCGGCGGCCCGATCCTGCATCGCAAGCTCTTCTTCTTTGGTGACTATGAGGCGACGCAGCAGCAACTCTACGACGGCTCGAATACTTTTACGGTGCCGACGAGCGCAGAACGGACGGGAGATTTTTCCGGGGACAGTTTCACGATCTACGATCCGACGCTGCCCGACAATGCCGATGGGACGCGCCAGCCATTTCCCGGCAACAAGATTCCCAATCCCAATCCGACAGGTTTGAAGTTTCTTTCCGAGATGCCAAAGTGCAATGTGGGCGCCAATTGCGATACAGATGGCAGTGGCGCGGTGAACAACTTCTTCAAGCCGGGTCTTGATCCGACGTCGGCGCACAAATTTGACGTGCGCGTGGACTGGATAAAGAGCGAATCGCAACGACTCTTCGGGCGATTCTCTTTCGACCGCCTGTTTCTGGCCACATTCAATGCGTTCGGGAACATGTGGGATTTGAACTATGCGCAGAACGTCACCAACGGCCGCAATTTCCTACTGGGGTACGATTACACGCTGAATCCGACGACAGTGCTGCAGCTGCGGTACTCGTTCATTCGCCATTATGAGAGCCAGGGCGGCGATCCGCGCCAGGTGGGCTATGACATTACCCAGCTGGGGTTCCCCTCCTCGCTGGCTTCAGAAGAGGTGTTCAAGGGGTTGCCGTTCGTGATTTTCAACGACGTGGGCGGGGGCGTCGGCGGAACCGCCAACTACAACACGTTCGTCTACGCGAGCGAGAATAATGACGCAAGCGCTTCGATCACGAAGGCGCTCGGGAAGCATGAGATTTCCGCCGGCTTCGAATACATGAAGAGATTCCTGAACGTGGGACAGCCCCCGGCGGCGTCCGGCTCTTATGCGTTCGATATTTCTGCGACTGATCAGTCGGTGGGTTCGGCGAACGGGGGCAGTGACTTCGCGTCCCTGCTGGTGGGAATGGGAACACCCCCGGGAAGCGAGTCGGACAACTATCCCAACTTTTCCAAAGACCTTTTTGCCGCGGAGTCCAGCCCCTACTACGCGGGTTTTGTGCAGGACACATTCCGGCCGGCCAAGTCGTTCACGATCACAGCCGGCCTCCGCTGGGATATTTTTGGTGGACGCACGGAGCGCCACAACCGGCTCGAATACTTCAACCCCACCGCCAGTGCGACCGTGAACGGAGTTTCTTATCAAGGCGCCGAAGTCTATGTGAACAAGAACGGCCGCTCGCCTTTCTCAACCAACTTAAAAGATCTGGGGCCACGACTGGGCTTCTCGTGGCAGCCATCGAGTCATGTTGCATTTCGCGGCGGGGCAGGGATCTACTATGGGCCCAGCTCGCAGATGGTCGGCAGCGCATCACTGAACAGCGACGGGTACACAACGAATACGCTTTGGGATGCAACGTGCTACAACAGCGACGGCAACACGACGTTCAATGGTTCTGCCGCGTGCAGCGGTGGCGCCGGCGCGGCCGATGACTTCACAGTGCCGTATTCGCTGAGCAACCCGTTCCCGAACGGCGTCGTACCAGTGATTTCCGCGCCCACCGGTCTGGGAAATAATCTCGGCACTTCATTGAACACCATGCTGCACTCGCAACGGACCGTGACGACCTATAACTACAACTTCGGTTGGGAAGTGGAGTTTCCGCACCAGGTGGTGTTGAGCACGGCTTACGTGGGGAGTCGGGGCCTGTTTCTGCCGCTCGGCGGTGTCGATCTGAATCAACTGGACCTGGCGACAATTCAGAAATACGGCTCCTCGCTGTGCGTGGACACTTCTGACCCTAACTGCCAGATGGTGCCGAATCAGTGGGCGGCCATTCAACCGCCGACGAATGGGAACTACGGGGCGGCTACGGTTCCGTTGTGGGTGTCGCTACAGCCTTATCCGCAATTTGGCAACGGGGGCTATGGCGGAGGCAACGGAGTTGTAGTGCATGGGTATCCCGGCGGCGATTCGGTCTACCATTCCCTTCAAACCAAGCTGCAGAAGCGCCTGACGCAACATTTCACTACCCTCAGCAGCTTTACGTGGGCCAAGCTGATCACGGACGACGGCAATCCTCCCCTGGGATTTGTGGGATCGCATCTGGGTGCGCCGCAGGATTGGAAGAACATGCAGTTCGAGCACTCGGTAAGCCCGCAGGATGTGAAGTATCAATTCACTGGATCCGCATCGTATGACCTGCCGGTGGGTCAAGGCCGCGCGGTTAGCTTGGGTGGCGCGGGGAATGCGATTCTGGGAGGGTGGACGATGAATGGAATCGTGTACCTCAGCACCGGAGTCCCCATCGCCTCCCCGTCTTCGGGAACCTTCCCTTCCTACTTCAATCAGAGGGCGGACATGGTATGCGATCCCCGCCCTGCGGCGCAGCACACAGTGAATACGTGGTTTAACCCGGCCTGCTTCGCTGTCCCCGGCGTGCCGGTGGGCAGTACGGACGTGGGCACAGCAAACCCATTTGTTCCTGGAACGGCACCGGCGTATCTCGATCAGGTGCGGACCATGGGAGCGAAGGACGTGGACCTTTCCATCTACAAGACGTTTGCGATCCGCGAGTCGATGCATCTGCGATTCGAGGTCTCCGCATACAACGTATCCAATCGCGCTCAGTTCGGAATGCCGAACGTGCCCGACATGACGGCCGTGCTGACACAACCTGATCAGGCGAGCGTCTTCGGACAGATCACGTCGACCGTGAATTCTCCGCGCCAGTTTCAATTTGGCTCGCGATTCACATTCTGAGGTTTTTTCACGACATAGTTGACGCGACGGAGGCATGTCGCAGGATGTGTACGACATGATCTCCGTCAAGATTCGCAATCTGAATTCCGGAATGTTCGATCGTAATCTCGGTCGGCGGATTGACTTTGTTTGCTTATTGAAGTTAGTTGCTTTTAGCAACTAACTAGACTATCTTCGTCACATGCGCAATTCAGAAGGCCGCACTCGGGACGAAGTCTTCGCGATTCGCGAATTCAATCGTTACTACACCGCGCGTCTGGGATTGTTGCGAAAGCGGTATCTGGACGGAGAGTTTTCGCTCACAGAAGGCCGCATCCTTTACGAGATCTGGGCGAATCCGGAAATTACGGCCTCGACCCTTCGCGAGAGGCTGAGGCTCGATAAAGGCTACATTAGCCGGTTGCTCTCTGTGCTGGAGCAGAGAAGATTGCTGCGTCATTCGGTCTCGAAGACAGACAGCCGCGAGAGACTGCTTTCGCTGACTGGTGCTGGGCAAAAGAAAGTCACTGGTCTAAATCAGCAATCGTCAGCTCAGATTGAGGAACTTCTAAGCGGCCTCACGGAGAGCGAGCGCTTGACGCTGGCAGATTCGCTGGCCAAAGCACATGCCCTGTTGATGAAACAGTTCGATTCCCGGGTGCGAGTAGTTCGCCAGTCCCAGGTCACAGATGAGGCGCTCGGTTTATTGCAGGAGTATTACGAAGCAGTCGACGTGCTACTGAGAGATACGCCTGATCAAGTTCGACAGGTTGTCAACGATCCGCATGGCGGCATTTGGGTCGTCTATCTCAACGAGATCGCTGTAGGATGTGCCTATCTTCGCAGCCTTCCAAGCCTTCCGCATGCCACAGAATGCAAGCGCCTATACGTCCGGCACAGCGCACGAGGAAATGGTCTGGCTAGCGCCCTGCTCGACGCGCAGGAGGCATTCGCGAAGAGCCGGGGTGTGAAGCAGATATATCTTGACAGCAAAGATGATTTGCAAGCCGCCATACGCTTATATACGAAGAGAGGCTATGTTCCCTGCGAGCGATACAACCAGAATCCACAGGCGACGGTCTTCATGGTGAAGAATCTTGAGGGCGGTTCACACTCCGCTCCAAACCGAAATCGCCGGGCGCTACGCACCATTGCCTGACGCGGATCGCAACGGGTCTACGCATCCGGTTAGGCGAACAGTTGTCCACCGTTTCCCTATAAATCAAGCTACATAGTCTTGAAGCATCCCCATGGGTTCCGGTGGCTCATGTGGATTTGTCCTCGAAAACAGAACTCGAAATTTCCTGTTGCTTTCCAACAAGAGTCGTGTCATCATCTATTCCTGTTGGAAACCTAAAGGTTGATTTGCCATGAAGGAAAAACCGGACGTCCTGCAAGGAACGCTCGCTCTGATGGTCCTCAAGACACTCGATGTACTGGGGCCGCAGCACGGATGGGGAATCGCACGCCGCATTGAGCAAATCAGTGGAGACCTTCTGGCCCTCAACCAGGGAACGCTTTATCCCCTCCTGCTCAAGCTGGAGCATGAAGGCTCGATCGCCTCCGAGTGGGGCGCATCGGAAAACAACCGCCGCGCGCGCTTCTATCGGCTTACCGCGGCCGGCCGCAAGCAACTGCAGGCAGAGACCCGTGATTGGGAGCAAACCGCCGCCATCATCGCGCGCTTCTTCAAAGTCAAGGCGGAGGATCTATCGTGAAAATGCTGCGACGTTTCTTCGTACGCTTGTGGAATCTCGCGACTTGGCGGAGTGCCGATCAACGCCTGCAGGATGAGATCGCCGAACACCTCGCATTCCAGACGGAGGAGAATCTGCGCTCCGGAATGTCGCCCACCGAGGCGCGGCGTCAAGCCTCACTGAAGCTTGGCGCGGCGCAGGCGATCCGCGAACACCACCACGCCGAACACAGCATTCCTTTGATCGAGAATCTGTTCTTCGACCTGCGATACGCGATTCGCATGCTGCTGCGATCTCCCGGGTTCTCTTTCATTGCGATCGCCACTATGGCGCTGGGGATTGGAGCCACCACCGCGATCTATAGCGTGATCGACGCCACGCTGCTGCACCCTTTGCCTTTTCCGAACGCCAGCAAACTGGTTCGCATCCAGGATGATCTTCCAGGCGTGGGCGCGGAGGGCGTCGGCATCTCTGTTCCTGAGTGGAGAGACCTCGAGAGTTCCGGCATTTTTCAATCCGTCGCACTCACCGGCACCGGCGCAAACGTGAACCTCACGGGCACTGCACAGCCGCTGCGTCTCAGCTTCAAGCAGGTTACGCCGAACTACTTCGCGGTCTTGGGCGTCGACGCGCAACTGGGCCGGGTATTCGACCCTGGGGATGTCACTCCCGGCTACAACCTGGAGGTGGTGATCAGCGACGGGCTATGGAGGAGAGAATTCGAAGGCGACCCGAACATTCTTGGCAAGGCGGTGCATCTGGACAACGACGTGTATCACGTGGTGGGTGTGATGCCGCGCGGTTTTCGCGATCAGGGCTCAACCAGCGAAGAGCAGAATGTGGAACTGTGGCTGGGGGCCGGCTTTGCCGGTGTGCCGTTTCCGCCGCCTCTGCGCGATTCACGTCTGCGCAGTCGTGTGGTACTTGGCCGCCTGCAGCCGGGACTTTCTGTTGCGGCAGCGCAGGGACATCTGGATGCGCTGGTGGAATCGCTAAAAAAGCAATATCCAGCGGAGTATCCGGTACAGACGGCATGGACCGTGCGCCTGACTCCGCTGAGCGAAACTGTAGTGGGCAGCATCCGCCAATCTCTCGTTCTGCTGTTCGGCGCGGTTGGATTGGTCCTACTGATCAGTTGCGTCAATGTCGCCAATCTCCTGCTGGCCAGGACCAGTGTGCGGAGTCGCGAGATCGCGGTCCGGCAGGCTATGGGAGCGCAGAGAACGCGCCTCATCCGCCAGCTTCTCACCGAGAGCCTGCTGCTGTTCCTGCTTGGCGGCGTTGCTGGTTTTGCGATTCTCTTCTTCGCGAGGAAGTTCCTGCTGCAGTTGATTCCGGATAGCCTGCCACACTTGAACGACATATCGATCAACTGGGGCGTGCTCGGGTTTGCTCTCGCCGTCTCGGTGATTGCGGGAACGGTGTTTGGGCTTGCTCCCGCGTGGCTCATGAGCCGCGCCGATTTGACCAATACGCTCAGGCAGGAAGGTCGCGGGGCTGGAGGCTCCAGGCAACGCTCGCGCGCCCGCCAGGTTCTGGTGGTGACTGAATTGGCGCTCTCCCTGGTGCTGATGGTGGCCGCGGGCCTTCTGCTGCGCAGTTTCTGGGATCTGTTTGCGGTGCAGCCCGGCTTCAATCCTGACCGGGTGATGGCCGTTGAGACGTGGCTGCCGGGGCCCAACGATCCCACGATGGATCCATATCAAACCGCCACGCAGGAAACGGTTCTGCTGCGCGAGCTTCTTCGCCGCATCCGAACCCTGCCGGGCGTAGAAGAAGCGGCGGTCGGGGACGAGGACGCACTCCCCCTGGGCCACAGGCATCCGACCCGGCTGCCCTTGATTCGCGAAGGTGTCGAGACGATGGAGAATGAGGCTCCGGTGATCGAGAGTCCTATTGTCTCGCCCGAATACTTCCATGTGTTGGGCATGCCGATAATGCGCGGGCGCATTTTCAGCGATCAGGATATAGAAGCGACGCCCCAGGTTGCGGTCATCAATCAGGCCGCGGCGCAAACCTACTGGCCAAATCAGGACCCGCTAGGCAAACGCGTCCGTTTGCGCCTGGATACCCGCGGGCTGGTGAGTTCGGCCAAGCCGCGCTGGACCACGATTGTGGGCGTGATTGCGGATGCCCGTACGGAATCGCTGGCGGATGCGGTAACTCCGCAGATCTACCGCAGCGCCTATCAGCGCCCGGCCAAAGACCTGGCCATCTTTCTTCGCGGACAACTCGATCCCAGCACCATACCGGCACAAGTACGCCAGCAGGTCCAGTCCGTCGATGCGACACTTCCTGTCTTCCATGCCGAGACCCTGAATGAGGTGCTCTCCATGTCGCTTTCCGTCAGGCGCTTTTCCATGGAGATGATCGCGTTTTTTGCGGCCACTGCCCTTCTGCTGGCGGGGCTTGGAATCTACGGGACGATCTCCTATGTGGTGAATGAACAAAGACGCGAGATCGCCATTCGCCTCGCGCTGGGAGCTCAACGAGCCACGGTCCTCAAGATGGTCCTGAGGCGCGGACTGGGCCTGGCCGCCGCCGGAGCCGGGTTGGGTGTGGCCAGTGCGCTCATCGTCTCCCACTTGATGTCCGGACTGCTTTACGGCGTGTCGCCAAACGATCTGCCCACGTTCGCGTGCGTGACAATTGTGCTGACGGGTGTCGCGCTGGCGGCCAGCTATATTCCGGCGCTGCGCGCCATGCGGCTCGATCCAATCACGACACTCCACGCCGAATGATTTCCTGACATTGATCGAGACTTGTCTTCGCAAGTTGCGGGTAATTCGGCACACACTCCTATCTTCACCGTTGAATCTGCCTCCGATGCGATCTGGGGGGACACACGCTGATCGAGTCTTTCGGGTCCAGACGCCATATATACATCTCAACTTGTTGATAACAATTCTCGAGCATCGCCAAACTTGGCTAGTTATTCGAAACAAGCGCGGGCCTCCACTTACTGCCCCATTTCGACGGAGTCCGACCCATGACGAAGTGCAGGGTTCCTCCAGCCTGGATCTGCTCCCACGTGATGACGGGAATGTCCAGTGGCTTGTCCGTTGATCGTCGCCGACTGAATGTAGACATTCTCCGCTGAGTTGTTGCTTGCCTCGACGCGGAAGGTCTTTCCGTTCGCCAGTCTAAGTGAGATCTCGCTGGAACATTGGGCTTCCGATCATGTATTCACCGCTCGCCGGATTCACGGGATAGAAACCCATCGCGGTGAACAGAAGCCACGCCGACATCTGGCCGCAATCGTCGTCGCCATCCAGGCCACCCGGGTTCGCCTGGTATTCCTTCGCGGCAATCTCGCGCACCTTCGCCTGCGTCTTCCACGGCTGGCCGCCGAAGTCGTACAGGTAGCCGTAGTGGTGGCTCGGCTCGTTGCTGTGGACGTTGTGGCCACCGCTGAAGTGCTGGTCGAGCTTGGCGTCATATGCTTCCGCCCCGCCCATCAACTGCATCAATCCGGCCTGGTCGTGAAGCGGCGACCACGTGTAGACCCACGCATCGCCTTCGGTCCAGCCCGAGACGGACCGGTTTTCGTTGTTGTCGTTGCGCCGCCGATCGGCGCCCACTTGCCGTCCGACGTCTTGCCGTTCATCAGACCGAGCGCAGGGTTGTAGAGATTGCGATCGTTCAGCGATCGCTTCAGGAAGAAGCGGTAGTCCTCTGTGCGCCCGAGGGCTTTCGCAATCTGCGCAACGCACCAGTCGTCATAGCTGTCCTCCAGGGTGCGCGAAGCCGCTTCATCGGTCTTGTCGGTCGGAATGTAGCCAAGCTGCTTGTAATAGGTGAGCCCGGCACGGGCTTCGTAGGGCGTGTGCTCTTCGCGATCCAGCCATCGCCGAGTAGTGTCTCCATCCGGCGGCGTCATGGCATCCTTGTAGACGGCCTGCCACGCCACCTCGCGGTCGAAGCCCTGGAACCCTTTCCTGATGGCCTCGGCGACGAGCGAGTCCGCGTGGGTCGCAATCATGATGTTGGTGTAGCTCGGATTTGGCCACTTGGGCATCCAGCCGCCTTCCTTGAAATTCTGCAGGAGGGCTGTGATCATGCCATCGATGCGCTCCGGAGCGAACAGCGTGAGCATGCTGTTCTCGGCGCGGAACGTGTCCCAGATGGAGTAGGCGGTGTAGCTCTCTCCCGTGTGAATGGTGTCGTCGAAGGCGCTGTAGTAGTGGCCGTACTCAGAGAACATTCGCGGATACAGCAGCGTGTGATACAGCGCCGTGTAGAGCCGCGTTTTGTCTTCGTCCGTTGCTCCGCTGACCTGAATTCGCGATAGCTTCTCGTTCCACATGCGCGCGGAGCTTTTCCTGCACGGCTTCGAAATTCCATCCCGCTATTTCGCGTCGGAGATTCGCGCGGGCCTGCTCGACGCTGATGAATGACGTACCCACGCGCACTTCGATCGTCTGGCCCGGCTTGAACTCGGCGTATGCCCCGCGGCTCGACTCAGCTTTCGCGTCGTCCATGCCGTACGTCTTCATGTCTACCGGCGTCTGCTGGAACTGGACGACGAAGTAGCCTTTGAAGTTCGGCAGTGCAAACGGCCCGAGATGCGCATCCATCCGATGTGGGTTGTAGCCCGTAATCTCACGCGTTTCAGGATTGACCGACGCCATTCCTGCGATTCCGGGCCGCGATGCTTCGATCAGGACGCGGGCCTCTGCGGTCTTGGGAAAAGTGAACCGCAAAATCGAGCAGCGCTCAGTGGCCGTCATCTCCGCCTGGATCGTTCCATCTGCTCCGGCGTCCAGCGAAACACTGTAGTAGTCCGGCCGCGCCTTCTCAGAGCCGTGGCTGTAGGGAAGTTTGCGCGACTCTGGGGTGACTGCGCAGTTCGCCGACTTGCGGGATGACCGTCACGTAGCCGTAGTCTCCCATCCAGATCGCGGGCTGATGGGTGCCGATGAACCCCGAGATCGTTGTGTCATCGTAGTTGTACGAAGTGACGCTGATTTTGTTCTGTCGTGTTTGCGGCGTCCAACTTGTCATGCCGAAGGGCGGCGTGACAAAAGGCATGGTGCCGCCGTACCCGAGAGCGCTGCGTTGGGTGCCAATCAACGGATTCACATACGATGTAGCATCGCTTTGGGCGGCTAAGCCTGCTAACGAATTCACCGTGAACATGAGAAGAATAATTGCAAACCTGTTCATCACCGGGAATTGTAACTTGAAGGAATATGCTGGCGCCAAGCTCGACAGTTTTAGCCAAATCGCGGCTATTTCCAGCGAGTCTTTTATTTTCGACAAGCGGACATTTCCTTCCTTTGACGGGTTAGCCTCATTTCGTTGTACGAACTCCTTACTTGATCAATGCTCCGAATGGCATGAGAAAAACAATTGGCCACTGCTCTCGGTGTTGAGCCACTAAGGTTTGCCAATCGAGCGCGGGATCTGCCGCCGCCGCTCGGCAGAATTGTTACAGATGGGTCGATTTCCTTGAACCGGCTCGCCAGGCTGTATGATTCGCCGGTGGGGGCAAAGATCGCTAGCTGCTTCGAGGAGTTCGTACTTTTGCTTCGGACGAAGAGTCTCGGCGATCTTGATGTCGTCCATCATTTGCAGAAAATATGGTCTGCCGGTCAGGATGGAATTGTAGACATAATCCGCCATGACACTGGAGAGGGGGTTGACATAGGCCTGGTCGAAATCGCCCTGCACAAGGCCTGGGTCATCTGGGGAAGTTGCACGATAGTTCATGCGGGTTTCGCCCAGCCCCCGAAAATCAAAGGAGAACACGTCATAGCCTTCATCGATCAATCGATGGATTTCAGGCCAGTCTTTCTCGGTGGCCTTCCCTGCGACTCTGAGCCACAGGAGACTTCCCCGGGGCGAACCTCCATCCTTGTAGAAATAGAGGAGAGGCATTTCGAGGTAAGTGCTGTGATGAAGCACGTAGCGATCGATGTGGGTGCTGCCAAGCGTGTTGCTTCCTATTGGCTCCCAACGTATGCCTCGTGATGGTGTGGCTCCAGCGAAGCGCTCGACTTTCCACGACGAGATCTCAGGATCGAATTCGCTTCGATAAAGTTCAGCCAGCGTTTTCTGAGCGCGCAATCTCTGCTCGGCAGAATACTTCGCTATAAAGTCCAGAAGAGATGGTGCGTCAGGATAGTCCACGGAGACTTGACCGCTCTTTGTGACGTTCAAAGAGCTTTCCTCTACTGCGGTTACGGAGGGCACGCCGTGGCGTATCGGCATCTTGTTGAACCGATCCAGAAAGTCCACTGCAGCCTCCTGGTTCTTTACGGAATATTGGTGCGTGTTGTAGCTTTCCACAAATCCGAGCCGGTCAGCATGGCCAAATCTCTCATAAAGCGATCTCACCTCGGCGTATGACTTGTGCGCGCCTTGTACAGGGAAGAAGTCGAGTGCAGCAGTTGCAACCATAAACGGACGCGGATACATCATTAACAACAGGCCTGCGTGGTCAACTCCTTTCGCAATAAAGCCAAAGAGATCCTGTTCGGGATCGCTGTCGGGATCGACAAAGATGCGGTTCTCAACGCGCATCGGTAGCTCAGTAATGTAGCAGGAAGGGATCACGACCTTGATGCGATCATCCAATGCGCCGAGCAATGTTGTCTGAAAGCCACCGCCGCTGGTTCCGGTAATGCTTATCCTCTCGCGATCGACATCCGGGCGTGTGAGCAAGTAGTCCACGGCCCTCATTCCGTCCCACACCTCCCATCGAGCCAGATTCGCGCCGGCGAGGTAGGCCAAATTCCCCAGGACAGCATGCTCGGCGCAAATCAGGTTGTAGCGGCTCTTCTTTGCCTTCGCGTCCCAGAACTGGCTTCTCTCACCTTGTCCGACCGGGTCCCAGCTGATAACAAGATACCCACGCAGCACCAGCCTCTGGCAAAGATCCTGATAATGAATCTTTCCGTTGGCCGAATGTCCCGCAGCTACAAGTACCGCAGGATGCAGTTCGCCATTCTCCGGTACATAGACCAGCGCAGTTACGTAAAGACCAGGAAGGCTCTGATAGATGAGCTTCTCGATGTGAAAACCGTTTCCTTGAACCCGGCCGGTGATGGTGGCCTTCAGTTCTGTCTTCTCTGTCGGGAGACCACCGATCATTTGAAGTACGGATGCTTTCAGTTCGGCGCGCAGCTTTAGAAGGTCCGCTTCGGTTTTCACCTGGGACCAGCGAGCCTGGCGGTGCTCGTCCTGCTGCCAGGCAATGTCAGTTTGATAGAGCAAGTACGGCGTGATTGCAGGCCCTTCGGCGGCGGGCTTCGCCAGGACACGAAAGGCTTCAGAAGGCGGAGTGGATTCTGGCGGCAGCGGGACAACTGCCTGTGCAAGCGCCAACCGCGCGCCAACAACAAGTAGAAGCGAGAGGGACACGAAACTCGCAGCAGCAACGTGCTTGAACATAAGTGTCTCCATCAGAGCAGACTTGCGGAGAGAATCCTCTGTATAGTACTTTCTTTTTATATCGTTTTGTTACGAATACTTTCAAGTTCAGACGAATGGCGGGAGCGGATCATGGAAATCAAAGTTTTTCAATCGAAAGAGGGACCTCGCCCAGGCCGCGGCCAACCACGCCGCCATCCTTATGCGCGAAGCCATTTCGCGCCGAGGGGTCGCGCGCATCATTGCAGCCACTGGCGCCTCGCAGTTCGATTTTCTCGATGCCCTTACCCAGACCCCTGCCATAGATTGGGGTCGGGTAGAGATGTTTCACCTGGACGAGTATGTGGGCATGTCCCAAAGCGCTCCCGCCAGCTTCTGTCGCTATTTGCGGGAGCGCTTGATCGATAAAGTGGGGTTGAAAAACTATCATCTGCTGGACGGGACGGACGATCCCGCGGCCGTGATCAAGCGAGTGAGTGAGGAGATCCGTAAGGCTCCGATCGATGCGGCGTTCGCAGGTGTAGGAGAGAATGGTCACCTCGCCTTTAACGATCCACCAGCGGATTTCGAGACCGACGAAGCCTACATGGTGGTTAACCTGGACGAGGACTGCCGCAAACAGCAGCTCGGTGAGGGCTGGTTCCCAACTCTGGAAGATGTCCCCCGGCAGGCGCTTTCCATGACAATCCGGCAGTTGATGAAAGCGGAGCACGTCCTCTGCATCGTTCCGGACACGCGGAAGGCGAAGGCGATCAGAGCATGTTTCGGCGGAGAAGTCAGTCCCCAGGCTCCTGCATCGATCCTCCAGCGTCATCCGAATGCGGTCATCTATCTTGATCAGGAATCATCGGCATTGCTTCCGCAAGCTAAAGTTGAGGCATACGTCAGCTGAAATTGAGGCACGGAGGAAGAGTGTATGGCGGCAATCTCAGCTTATGCCGTGATGCTGCTGGCGGTCATAATCGCCGCCTGCGGATCTGTCTCTGCGCAGGTGAAGGTGTGGCAGGGCACCCTCACGCTACCGACATATGAAGAGGGGAAACCAGACCCTAACCCGCCGTTTGATACCTATTCGACCACTCAGTTCAGCTACCCCTACACGTTGCGTAAGAACCTTACCGGGAAGAAGCAGGACCACACCTGGCGGGCAATATTTCTTGAAAACGAATATCTGAAGTGCACCGTTCTCCCGGACCTCGGCGGTCATCTTTATACCTGCGTCGACAAGATCAGCGGCCAGCCAATGTTCTATGCCAATTCCTCGATCAAGAAAGCTCAGATAGGCTATCGAGGAGCGTGGGCAGCCTTTGGGGTTGAGTTTAATTTTCCGGTCTCGCACAACTGGGTTTCCATGTCGCCCGTGGATTTCGCCTATGCCGCGAATCCAGATGGCAGCGCGTCAATTTCGGTAGGCAATATCGATCGCGTCTACGGGATGCAGTGGCGCGTAGAGATGATTCTTCGGCCTGGTGCAACTCTGTTGGAAGAACGGGTGACGCTGTACAACCGGAGCGACGTGCGCCATCGCTATTACTGGTGGAACAATGCGGGCATCGAAGTATGGGACGATTCGCACATTGAATATCCCATGCGGTTTGCAGCTTCCCATGGTTTCACGGAAGTGCGTCGTTGGCCGATTGCAGCGGATGGCATGGATTTGAGCATCATCAAGGAACAGCAAAACGGTCCCGTATCTTGGTTCGTGCATGGCAGTCATGAGCCTTTCATGGCCGTATGGAACCCGAAGACGCAAACCGGAACCGTCCACTACGCGGAGTACAGCGACCTACCGGCAAAGAAGATATGGTCGTGGGGCTCGGATGCTGAGGGGCTCGGATGGCGTAAAGCGCTCTCCGACAATAACAGCGCTTACGTGGAGGTGCAGGCGGGTCTCTTCCGCAACCAGGAGACCTACGCGTTTCTGGATCCTGGTAAAACAATCCGCTTCAGCGAATTCTGGATGCCAGTACGGAACACCGGGGGCATCTCGCGTGCGAATAAGGTAGGAGTAGTCTCTCTCCAGTCACACGGTCATGACGTATCGGCAGCCCTTAATGTAAATGAGCACATTCCGCGCGCGCAGTTGCGGCTACTTCAGAACGGGCAGGTTTTGTCGAGTGAAGTTGTCGATTTGGACCCTGAAAAAATGTGGTCGCGCACGGTAATGGTCAAAGATCCTGGGACCGCCGTTACGTTTGAAGTCAGAGACCAGTACGGAAAAATGCTGTTGAGCCACACAGACGGCAAGTATGACTGGGACCCTGAATCGACAATCGAAGTGGGGCCGCAACAGGCCTACGACACACCTGCTCCGGATTCCAGAAGCGAAGGCGACTGGCTGAAGCTGGGAACAGACCAAGAGCTGAATGGAAAGGTCGTTCTGGCGCTGGAAACCTACCGGGCTGGGATAGCAAAATATCCGGCAAGCCTTGGGCTGCAGAAGGCTGCAGGAATGCTGGCACGTATCGCTGCAGCATTATTCAGAAGCCGAGACGTTTTTACGAGAAGTGCACGCCAGGGACACTCCCAATGCCGAAATTGCCTACTACCTGGGGATTGCCGAAGACGGTCTGGATCATGAACGCGAGGCGCAGACCGCATATGAGATTGCGTATCGTCAAGCTGATTTTCGCGCACGCGCCGCGCTACGTATCGGGGAGTTGAAGGCCCGGCAAGGGGATCAGGTTGCCGCGCTGGCTTTTATGAAGGACGCTGTAGAAGCTGCTCCTCTGGACATCCGCGCCGCAGAGGAATTCGAGGCGATCACTCGAGCAAGCGGAGATGCAGCCGAAGCGGACAAACTCGCGCATCTCGATTTGAAGATCGATCCGGTGAGCGACTTCCTCAAGGAAGAGACGGGGGCACCCGACCTATCTCACCTTGCAGCCGATCCGTATCGTGTTCTGCGCGTGGCCACCGAATACATGGCTCTAGGGCTCTATCAAAAAGCACTTACAGTATTGGAACGGGAATACCCGCAAACTCCCGCTGACCAAAGCGAGCCTGATTCGGTTTTGCCGCAAGATCACCCTCTTGTGCTGTATTACGTTGCGTATTGCAGAGCAAAACTCGGAAAGGATTCGATACAAAACTGGCAGGCTGCGCAAAAGCTCTCGCCAAGCCTTGTGTTTCCATCGTCATCAATGGACGAAGCCGTACTGAATGCTGCGCTTGCAGCTGATGCGAACGATGCCACTGCAAATTACCTGCTGGGGACACTGCTCTTCTCCAAGGCGCAATATGAGTCAGGGATAGAGCACTGGAACACGGCGAAAAGGGTCGCTCCCAAGTTGCCGGTACTTGATGCCGACCTGGGAAAAGCCTGGCTGCATCTCAAAGAGGATCCGGTGCAGGCTTTGAAATTCTTTCGCGATGGAGTCGCGAACGATCCCACCAATTCTGACATCTATATCGGACTCGATGAGGCAATGAGCCTCACTGGTGTCGCGGCGAAGGAACGCGCGGAGACGCTCGGACGCTATCCATCCATGGCGACAATGCCGGCGAACCTGGTCTATCAACTTGCCCTGGCGCACGCAGAAGCCGAGGAATATAGCGAGGCGCTCGATCTGTTGAAGGATCGGTTCTTTCCCAGCGAGGAAGGTGGTGTGAGTGCGGCGCAGGTTCTATTCGAGGTCAAGCTCATGCAAGCAGAGACAGAGGCGGCTGCCGGAGGATGCGCGAATGCAGAGAAATTCCTTGCGGCCGAACATCCTGGTCTGGAGGTGAACGGTGCAATCTCCCAGCCGTATGTGAGAATGGCCGCTGTTGCAAAAACGTGCCAGCACGACCGAGAGGTGCAGCAGTTCTTGCATAAGGCCGCTTCCAGCAAGAATAGCGCGGACGCTGCCTGGTCATTGAAAGCTGAAATGCAGCTAGCTCCCGTTGAGGCTGAGAGGGGATTGCAAAAACTGCAAATCTCATTGGCCTCCGCGGAACGGACAAAGGACACCAGTTCGTATACCGGGTGGTGGTGGTACAACATCGGCTCAATGGAAGCCGCGTTGGATCACAAGGACCGGGCGGAAAAAGCCTTCAAAAATGCGCTGCTGCTTCCGGATAGCATGATGTCCCATCACATGTCGAGGGCTGCGATGGCGACTCTCGCCGCAAAGAAATAGTTCAATGCTAAAACTCTAAAGAACACGAAGGGCCAGTCGGCTACCGGCTGGAAAAGGGCTTGATGCTCGAGTTGATTTGAGCGACACCATGTTTGTTCGCTCGAACGACTTCAGAGCGTAGAGGAACACCGGGGGCTACCGCCTCTCCTGATGCAAGATTGCTTCCGGCAATTTCAATGTCATACCGCCGATCGGCGACCAGACCCGCAATCCAAAGAGTATGGCAAGGGAATGACGGCAGAGTAATCTCAATGAATTCCAGCGGTACATCCTGAGCTGGTAACAAAGCCGCGATGCCTGTCTCCCCAGACCTGGCGCACGCCGCGCCTGCGCCGTTAGAGCCCTGCAGCAATTCCACACGGACGCGCCCGGTCTTTCCGCGATCGCCGATTTCGAATACGTGCAAGAAGAGGTCTTCCAGTTGCGATTGGGCCGGGGTTACCTCGATTCTCCACGAACCGGGAATCACGTTGCGCCGGTTGGAGCGCTCAATCGCCTTAATATCGTCGCCCCAAAACTTCTTCCACATCGCAAGCTCGACCGGATCCGTCGGCAAGGGACCACCCTCCGCCGGTTCAAGCTCCCAGTTGCGTCCACTTCCCCAGGAGCCGCCACTTGCGTCCCCGGGTGTCCAGAATTCGTGGCCGGAGCCCCCACGTCGCGACGTGACGTGATCTTTTGGAAGGAGAGTGTGAACCAGCATCTCGCCTTCGCCTTCCTGCAAACGGAATTGGCCCGCATTGGCGAAAATTTCCTCTCCATTGCCGGAAGGAGCGCCAGTTCCCGCAACCCAAGGCATGTTCACACCATGCAGCAGCCAGGTTTTGCGAAATGACGGATCGGTGCTGACCACTCGATCGAATACCAGAAGAACATCCATCGCCGGTAGATAGAGCAGGTGCCGCAGAAACGAACGGAGTTTGTGCGAAGAGTAGGCTCGAGCCGCATCGCCAAGAGCATAATGGTACGCGTCTTCGCCATTGCCATCAACGCTGTCGACGATCCTCATCTGACCTAAGTCCCACAGGTCACGAGTCTTCTCCCAGTCGGCGTGACCGCGCAGAGTGTTCCAGAAGCGCGAAGAGTCCATTCGCTGGCCACCGTCATTCGCCGCGTCCAGCAGATTTTCCGACCAGAAGAAGTGTTCCTTTGGATCGAAGATCAACATAGTGTTATGCGCGACGGTGCGCCGATAATAGTTGAGATAGTGAGGGCTCTCGGATTCCGTGTAGTCTGCTCCGCTGTCGATCGCCAGATACCCGCGATGGTAGATCGTAAAGTGACCGCGATCCAGGTGCTGGTGTTTAGCCAGGTACGGACCGCAGTCAAACTCGATGTGGGTCGAGGTGGAATCCCACCCGTTGCGAAAAACGACTTGATCGACACCGGGAAAATACCGGGAATGGGGAAGCTCTACTGCATCACTGAGGGCAGGATTGCGTGATGATACATCAGGATCGTTCCAGAGAAAATCGAGTACCGGCAGTGGCCACTTCTGGATGGCAAAGCCGCTGTCACGCAGGAGCCACGCAGCATACGGATTCTTGAACCGATGAACAGCGTACCCCAACGCTGCTGTATCGCGATCATCCAGGATTGGATATTCGTTGTCGCCCTCGCGCGTAGGCGTGCCATCCGGCAACAATTTATACAGATAAGTATCCGCAATATTTCCGTAGACTCCGAACCGCAGCGCTGGATCCACGCCGGTCGTTGTCCGTTGCAACTCAGCGAGCATGGTCATGGGGAAGTAGGCAATGCGCATGTAATCCATCGACTCGTGATAACTGCCCAGAGGCGACACCATGTCGGAAGTCTGCAATATATTTTCGAAGGCTTGAGCTGCCTTCTCCATCAGTACCTTAGTGCTCGCGTCTTGAGGCCGGTGCTTCGCCACCGCGCATAGTGCGAATGCCGTCAGTCCAAGAAAACGTGTAGTGTAGTTGTGATACGACGCCTGATCGGGATGTTTCAAATCTGGTGTCGAGGCCATCGTTATTGCACCATCGAGAAGCTGCTTCGCGACTTGGTCCTTCAAGCCTTCATCAAACGCCTGAAATTCATATAGCCAATCAAATGCCAGAGCGTGATTCGCATAGATCGGCCACGAACGAGAGCCGGGCGCGGGCAACACAGACGCGCGCATGCGGGCGATGCATTTCTCAGCAAATTCCTTTCGTCCGCTTAGCAACCAAGACAAGGCATCTCCTGCAATGTCGTCGGAGGGCTTCCGGCCAGCGGAATAGCGCATTCGAAGAACATCCACTCCGCTGAATGCATCTCTTGCCCCCAACAACATTGAGGGTGCTCGTTCCAGTTGTGCAAAGGCCGACCTGGAAAAGGCAAAGGCCGCTGTGGCTGCGAGCAACTGAGAGAAATCGCGGCGCGACACCTTCAGTCCCATCCCCTGCGCATTGAAACCGAAAGGATTCATATTTTGTGCGGGGCTTCCTTGAGATGAGTCCCAGTCGACTGAGTAGCAGTTGGCACGAACCAAAGCGATACGGCGACGGCAAGTGTAAGGCCGCTGAAGGAAAGAATTGTTAGTCGTGCAGCCGGTGGATTGGGTATCAGCAGGAGGAGTGACGCCAGACCGATTCCGGCGACAGAGTAGCTAAGAAACCGAAAGACTGGTCCGCTGAAGTCGGGCGAATCGCCGATCTCCGAAGGATGGATGGGAGTATTCAGTCTCACGAAAAGGCTCGCACGGCCCGGTAATTCTTTTCCGTCAAACAGCATGCTCAGGAAAAATGTTGCGAAAGACGGAGGTAAGACAAATACTATCTGTTGAATGAATGTCCAATGAAGTACAAAGTCCCCTAGCATACCGAGGGCGAGCCCAACAGAGAAGGTGGCGATTCCTGACCACCAAGGAGTTCGCCGGAAGACAAGTCCCAGGAGAGCGGGCGGACCGTAGGAGAGCGAGATGAGGGTATTGAATGTCATCATCACTTCAAAGATGCTTTCGCCTCGCAAGGCCATAATCGCCGCCAGCGCGATCGTAACGCCGCCAACAACCGTGGTCATGATTGCGCCCGTGATCAGCAACTCACGCTCACCCGCGTGCGGGCGGAAGAGTGTTTGGTAAATGTCTTTCGACAAGATTGCTGACTTCAGGTTGAAGTTGGCCGAGAGATTGGCCATAGTTGCACTGAACATCGCAGCGAGCATTACGCCAATGAGCCCATGAGGCAGAAAAGTCAGGCTCGCTGCAACATAGGACGCTTCATTTGGATTGGAAAGATGTGGCCAGATTGCATGAAGATCCGGATACACAATTCGAACGACCATTGGAGGGATGAACCAGATGAATGATCCCAGGAAGAACAGACCGCTACACAACAATGCAACGTGCTTGGCCGCGCGCTCGTTCTCAACGCTGAAATAGCGCTGTGCCATCGCCGAAGTGTTGTAGCCAAAAGAAACCATCGCCGCCCAGCAAACGACATAGATCCACCCAAATTCTCCCCGAAGTGGGATCGTCTTCATCTGGGGCGGCAAAGAATGAATGAGCCCCGATATTCCGCCAACATGTATCAGCGAAGCAGCTGCGAGAACAAGGCAGAATGGCAGCAAAATTGAGGCCTGCAGAAAATCCGCGACAACGACCGCCCAAATTCCGCCAAGTACGCTGTAAAACAGAATCACCCCTCCAGTAAGGAGAACGGTGGCCGTTACGGAGAACTGGCAGGCGGTCGAGACGAACAAGCTCAGGCCGTATAGCATGGCGGCGCTGGTAAAGAGTTGGAAAACAATCGTCGCCCAGGAAAAGACTTGGTGGGTCATTGGACCGAAACGATCTGAGAGATACTCCATGACGGTCGAAATTCGTGTCCGTCTCCATCTCGAGGCGAAGACGAAATAGCCGAGGAGGAAGCTCAGGCAAGCTCCCATATAGAGCCAGATAACGACCCCGCCCGAGTTGTAAGCAACTCCCGCGCCTCCCGTAAAGGTCCAGGCGCTGAAGCCGGACATAAATGCACTGAGGCCCGCGACAAGCCATGGAATCCGGCTTCCACCCCGGAAATACTCGGACGCAGAACGGTTGAAACGCATGACGAACAGCCCAACCCCGACCATAAGAAGGATGTAGCAAAAGATGACGACGTAATCGGTGGAATTGGCGACCAGCATGCCCTATACTTTCGTTTAGTATGCAATAGGGCGTCAAGCAAAAGTTCACGAAAGGAAACGGAATTCTTTCGAAATCGTTTCAGGCTGAAGCCGCGAATTTATGCCAAAACCAACCATAGCCGTGTTGAGCGGGGAAGAACTCTTCGATTCTTTCTTCGATGAGGCTCGAAAGAAACGCCTTAGCAGACTGGCTCGCTGGACGCTCCAGCCCCACCAGAAGCTTAATGCAGCGGTGGTGGCCAGTTTGATGGGGACAGATGCGTTCATAACGACTTGGGATAGTCCGTTCCTATCGCTGAAAACGATGAAACAGCTACCGTCTGTTCGAGCGATCGCTCACTGTGGCGGAGAAGTGAAAAAGCGATTCGAGCCCGCATTGTTTCGCAAGCTGGTGATCGTGAATACTCCAAAACCAATGGCGATGCCCACCGCCGAACTGGGCGCAGCGTTTTTGCTGTACGCGGCACGCAATATCGACTATTACCGCGCGGCCCTGCGGACCAGATCAAATCGAATCTACGAAGAGGCTCACATCGCAGGGGGGACTGTTGAGTCTTTGCTCGGACGCGAGGTAGGAATGATCGGTTTTGGTCGTGTCGGCCAGGCCCTCGTCCAGCAGCTTCGTGGCTTCAACATACGCTGGAGAGTGTATGACCCATACGCATCGAAAACGGCCTGGACGGAGCCTCACGTGCAATTCGATTCATTGTCGGCGTTGTTAAAGCGAAGCTTGCTTTTGGTAGTGGCGGCCGCTGCAACCGAAAAAACGCTCCACCTCCTCAACCGCGAACGATTGGCAATGCTTCGGAACGGAGCTGTCGTGATCAATATTGCCCGTGGCAGCCTGATCGATCTGGCTGCTTTGACAGAAGAGGTAAGGAAAGGCCGCCTGCGATGCGCGCTCGACGTGAGCGATCCGGAGGAGCCCTTGCCGCGCACTCATCCATTGCGGGTGCTGGAAGGTGCAATTGTCACGCCGCATATCGGTGGCGGTGGTCGGCATACCAGAGGCGAGATGGCCGACGTCGCCATGGATGAACTACAGCGATTCTTTCGTGGAGAACCGTTGCAAAATCGCGTAACGACGCAAATGTTGAGTCGGATGACATGATGAAGACGAGTTTTTCCACGCTCGCGTGCCCTCATTGGAGTTTGACGCAGGTTCTGCGAGCGGCTGTGAATTTTGGCTACGACGGAGTGGAGTTGCGAGTTCTTTCCCATGAACTCGACCTTTGGAAACTGCCCGAATTTCAGCCAAGCGCGCGCGGCGATACGCGAAAACAAATTGACGATCACCATATTCTCATCCCTTGCGTTGGCACGAGTGCGTGTTTCCATTCACGTGAGATCACAGAAAGACAGCGTAATCTTGACGCTGCTCTCCGAATGGCAGAGCTTGCGGCGGAGCTTGGCGCGCGCTCGATTCGAGTCTTTGGCGATCGCGTCCAATCCGGCTGTTTACGAGAGGAGAGTGTGACATGGATTGCCGATTCGCTGTGTCAACTCGCGGAGCGGTTAAGACCGGCGAAGGTGGGTGTCTGGCTTGAGACCCACGGCGACTTCGCGACAGCGGCAGAAGTCAGTGAGATTCTCGATCAAATCGATGAGGGATCAATCGGCGTGATTTGGGACCCAGCAAATGCATTTGCCCAGATTGGTGAAGAGCCTCTTATTTCGGCTCGGATGACCACTCGAATCCGCCACGTCCACTTAAAGGATCTTCGGCGAAATGCCCAAGGCACCCCCCAATATGTGCCCACCGGGGAAGGAGACTTTCCATTCACAACAATGTTTGAGTCGCTTGCGCTAATCAATTATCAGGGTTTCATCTCTTTCGAGTGGGAAAAGCACTGGCATCCTGAGCTTGCCCCCCCGGAAGTCGCCCTTCCAAGCTTCATCGAGTGGTGGAAGAGCCGAGAGGCAAGCTGATGTTTACCTCCCCGAGAGATCTGGCACTCGACGACATTCCATCCGCGATGGAACTGTCTATCGCGGCAGGATGGAATCAAACACCGGAAGACTGGGACCGTATTCTTGGCCTCTCCCCTCATGGCTGTCGTTGTATAGAAGTGGCGGGAAAGGTTATTGCCACGACGACCGTTCTCGTTTATGACACTGCCTTGGCATGGGTTGGAATGGTGCTCACGCAACCCGAATATCGTCGGCAAGGGCTTGCGACACGTCTGATGGAAGATGCAATTGCAAATGCGGAACGCGATGGCGTTTTTACGCTGAAGCTGGACGCCACCGATGAAGGACGTCCACTCTACGAGAGCTTCGGGTTCATTGTAGAAGGCGCAGTCGAACGATGGGGGCGAGATAAAGTCGCATCTGTCAGCAATGACCAAACGCTGAACGCAGATTCGTTCTCAAGCGAGGAATGCCGATGGAGCAGAGCCATCCCGAATTATCTCTCCGCCTTGGATCATGAAGCATTCGGAGTCCTCTCGAGAGCGGATTTTAGAGAAGCTTTTTGCCTCAGGAGGCAACACCTCAGCCAACGGCTATGCTCTTTCGCGATCCGGAAGAACGGCAAGATCCATTGGTCCGTGCATCGCTACGTCAGAGGCCGAGGCTAGGCGGCTAATCGCCAATCATCTCGACGCGCATAATAGCGCGAGCGGGAACTCAGAAGGCTGGTATTGGGATCTGTTGCCGGCGAATGTCGCAGCAGTAAACTGCGCTAATGACTTCGGCTTCACGCGTCGTCGAGCCCTTTGGCGCATGCGCCGCGGGAAGCCGATAACAAATAACGATGCATTGGTCTTCGCCACTGCTGGATTCGAGTTGGGGTGATATGAAAATCGAAAATCTACAGCAACTGGAAGAACGGACTCTCTCGGCCCACGGAAGCAGATATAGCCGCCATGCGCCAGTTACAAGGGGATGTCCTTATCCTCGGTGTGGGCGGAAAGATGGGCCCAACCCTCGCACAACTCATTCGCCGCTCAGCAGTCGCAGCGGGAAAGACACACACGTGTCATTGGCGTATCACGTTTCAGTGACAAAGCGATGCCCGATGCGCTGCAGGCGCATGGAATCGAAACGATTGCGTGTGACCTTCTGGACCGCGATGATCTGGCCCGGCTACCCGACGTAGACAATGTCATCTTTATGGCTGCGCGGAAGTTTGGTACCACGGGTGTCGAACATCTCAGTTGGGCAATCAACACGCAACTGCCCGCGCTTGTGGCGGATCGCTTCCGTCACTCTCGCATAGTCTCCTTCTCCAGCGGCAATGTTTATCCGCTTGTACCCGCGACGCATGGGGGCGCCAATGAAGAAACGCCCGTTGGGCCGCAGGGGGAATATGCGCAATCTGTGCTAGGCCGCGAACGAATCTTTGAGCACGCGTCGTATCGCTGGGGAACGAAAGTAGCCTTACTTCGGCTTAACTACGCCATAGATCTTCGTTATGGAGTACTCGTCGATATCGCTCGCAATGTTTTTGAACGCAAACCTGTGGATTTGCGGATGCCTCTCGTTAACATCATCTGGCAAGGCGACGCAAACTCGGTGTGCATGAGGTCTATCGCTCACTGCGCCTCTCCTCCATTCGTTCTCAACCTCACTGGCCCCGAAACCTTAAGCACTCGCTGGATCGCAGAGCAGTTTGCAAGGCGATTCGGGTATGAGGTCCTTTTCACGGGAGAAGAATCGCGCTCGGCGCTTCTGAATAATGCAGCTAAGTGCCATCGTCTGTTTGGCTATCCGACTGTGACCCCGGACGAGATGATGGACTGGATTGCCGAATGGGTTGCGAGCGGCGGAGCGCTCAGCAATAAGCCAACACACTTCCAGATCCAGGATGGGAAATTCTGATGAATGTCCGCGAAAGGCTTAGGGAAGGATTGGTGATTCCGGCGCACCCTCTAGCGCTTACATCTGATCGCAAGCTCGATGAGCGGAGGCAGAGAGCGCTGACTCGCTACTATCTCGCCTCGGGAGCAGGTGGAGTCGCCGTTGGAGTTCATACGACACAGTTCGCTATCCGGAACGCGAAGGTTGGCCTCTACCGGCCGGTTCTTGAACTCGCGATGGAGGAAGCCAGAAGCGCCGATGTCGTTAAGATTGCCGGTGTCTGTGGCTCGCTCCACCAAGCCCTCAAAGAGGCGGAGCTTGCACGACTTCTGGGTTATGACGCTGTATTGCTCAGCATGGCCGGACTGGATGAAACTCGAAGATCGCGAACTGGTACGACCATGCAAAAGCAATCACCGACCTAATCCCTGTTGTTGGTTTCTACCTGCAGCCCGCTGTAGGCGGAAGACTGCTCTCATACGAGTTTTGGCGTGAGTTCGCAAAGATAGAAGGTGTAGTTGCCATTAAGTTCGCGCCATTTAACCGATATCAGACGGTTGACGTTTTGCGCGGCGTTATCGATTCAGGGCGCGCCGATGAGATATCCCTGTACACCGGCAATGACGACAGCATCCTTATCGATCTACTGACCCGAGTGGAATTTTGGCGGGCAATTCGCTGCGAATTGTCGGAGGATTGCTTGGCCATTGGGCGGTGTGGACCAGCAAAGCGACGCAACACCTTGCATTGGCAAGAAGCAGTGGATCGCACATTTCGGAAGAACTACTTACGCTCGCACAGCAGATTACCGATACGAACGCTGCCTTTTTGACCCTGCACATAAGTTTGCGGGCTGCATCGCGGGAATCAATGAGGTGCTGCGCAGACAGGGACTGCTCGAAGGAAATTGGTGTCTGGATGACGAAGAATCGCTCTCGCCAGGGCAGGGCGAAGAGATTGATCGTGTCTACAAGGCCTATCCACACCTTAACGATGACACTTTCGTGCATGAGCATCTGGATGAATGGCTGAGGTGATGAGAAACGCCACCGAAAGTACGCAATCTTCGCTGGTGGATTTGGGCCATGCTCTTTGCCTCGACGGCGATCAACTATATGGATCGCCAGACGCTATCTCTGCTCGGCTCCTATCTCAAGAATTCCTATCACTGGACAAATAGCGATTACGCAGATCTCGTCATTGCGTTTCGCGTGGCCTATGCAATTGGTCAGACCCTTTGCGGGCGTTGGATGGATCGCATCGGGACGCGGCACGGTATTACGATTTCCGTTGCGTTTTACTCTCTGGTCTCGGTTTTGACGCCTTTAGCGAATGGATTCTTCAGCTTCATGGGATTTCGTCTCATGCTTGGGTTCGGAGAGTCTGCGAACTGGCCCGCCGCAACTAAGGCTGTGTCGGAATGGTTCCCGGCGAAAGAGCGGGCGCTTGCTACCGCATTCTTCGATAGTGGCTCCTCCATAGGGGGTGCGCTCTCGCCATTTCTAGTGTTGTGGATCTACTTCCATTGGGGCTGGCGACCTGCATTTCTGGTACCAGGCGTGCTTGGATTTATCTGGTTGTTGGTATGGCGCAAGTTTTACTATCCACCGGACGAGCATCCACAGATCTCGGCAGAAGAACTTACGATGCTTCGCAATGAGAATCGAATCAGCGGAGTCGCTGGATTCGCCAGCGAAAACTAGGTGGCGCGATCTGCTTCGCTTGCCGCAAACCTGGGGCGTAATCGCCGCTCGCGCATTTACGGATCCAGTGTGGTACTTCGTAACAGATTGGTTCCCAGTCTACCTGGTGGCGAAGGGGATTGACTTGAGAAATGGGCTCATCGCGATTTGGATACCATTTCTCGCCGCCGACCTTGGGAACTTCGCCGGAGGGGCAGCTTCGGGCTACCTCATTCGGCGGGGCTGGCCGCTTGGTGCATCGCGCAAGGCCGTAGTGGTAGCGGGCGGTTGCGGGATATGCTTCTCATCCCCACAGTCTTCACTCAAAATCTATGGATCATCACGTTCTCTCTTCGCGATGGCGACCTTCTCCTATGCGTCCTTCAGTACAATCGCAAATGTTCTTACCCTCGGACTTTACAAGAGCAATGCGGTTGCGACGGTCAGCGGACTGAGCGGCACCGGATCCGGGATTGGAACCATCATCGCCATGAAGGCTGTGGGCTATCTTTCGGATGCGCGGATTGCGAAGACTGGCCATGCGTTCGATCCGATTGTGATTGCAAGCGGCATCATCCCGATGATTGGGATGGTTCTCGTCCTCCTGCTAATCCGCAACACGCGCGCCACGCAAGAAGGTCTAGTCCGCCCAATTTGACCCGCTTGGTGAGTTGTCCAATTGGATGCTGTCGGTCGGCGTGTGCTGCATGCAGCTCTAAACGACGGTTACTTCGATGCCTGCATCGCGGATCGTCTTCACGTCGTCCGCACCAAGCTTGCTATCGGTGATGACGTGATGGATCGATGAGGTACCGACAATCAAAGAAAGGCTGCGACGATTGAATTTGCTCGAATCGCAAACCGCGACCACCTTCTGCGCAGCCTTTACCATCGCGCGATTTACGCGCGCTTCAAGCACGTTGGGCGTCGTTAGACCGATCTCGATGTCAAAACCATCAACACCCAAGAATACGATATCCGCATGCATTTCTTTAAGCACATCTTCCGCCAGCGGACCAACCACTGACAGCGAGTTCTTGCGCAGTGTGCCACCCACCAGGATGATCTCGAAATCGCTGCGCGCAAGATCCGCCGCGATATTCAGCGCATTGGTGATGACAGTTAGATTTCGAAACGAGAGGATCGCCCGCGCAATCTCAGTGGTCGTCGTGCCGGAGTCGAGGATAATGCACTGCCCTTCAGATACCATGGCCGCGGCGGCCTTCGCTATCTTCACCTTCTCCTCGTGGTGCAGCTCTTTCTTCTCCTGGATCGTCGGATCCGACAAAGCCCCAGCATGCGCCGGCAGGGCTCCCCCATGTGTCCTCACAATCAAATCCTTTGACTGGAGATAGTCAAGGTCTTTACGGATCGTGATCTTGGAGAGGTCGAGACCGTTTGAGAGCTCGTCGACTAGCACGCGGCCATTCTTCTGAATCAGAGAGAGAATATGTTGCCGCCGCTCTTCGATCAGCATCGGCGATTGCTTCTTCGACTTCTTCATTTCTATAGCTCCAAATGCGACCAGACTCATCCACGCGAAAGGCGAATGAATCTCCGCCCCATGTTTGGTCAAGATTGACCGTAGCTTCTCCCTCGATGGGAGCACCAGCCGAAGTGTAGCAAAACTAAGGAAAGATAAGTAAATAAGATACCTCACGCCTGCACATACCTCATACCGACTTTCGCCACTTTGGATCGTTCATCGGCTTTACGTCAATGGAAATCGAGCCGTCAGTATTGACAGGCTGCTCGCACGCCCACGCAAGAGGCTTCAATACGCCTGGTCTCATCTCGATCTCCGCTGAAAGATTGACCTTGCCGGAATAGCCCAGCGGGCAACAAAAACGAACCGAGTCGAAGGCCCCCAGCCAGCGGATATCCGGGATCAAGCGAGCCCTTCAGCTTAAATCTTCCATCCGGACTCGCGATCTGTAGCCAGACGACACCCGGAACGCCGGCAACGCCACGATTCGAAATAGCGACCACCAACTCCGAAGTTCCGGAGCGCTTCCTCTGCCATACCCACGACGGTCGCAGCCGATAACCCATATTTCGCCGAAGTCGTTCAAAGCCGCGCGGATAGCGGTCGTTGTAGTTGGAGAGGTGCTCGGACTCGGTCCACAGGGACCAGTAGTTTGCCCTCAGGTCGAGCACATGCAGCATGTAGTTCTCAAGCTCGTTCACTCCTGCTGAGTCGACCGCAAGCTTCGACGCATCGTACGACCGCAAATATCCGTCTTCGAGAATGGCGGCGAGCCAAGGAGGCCTGTTGGCCAGCTCCTCAATCTGAATGGGCTCCTCCACAATAATGCTGTCGGATCGAACCCAGGCCCCGCCGCGGACCGCGATTTCAATCGCTTCGCGATTTCCCGTGTCGCTGATATCCGGCTGCGTATTCATCGCGAGCGGTGTCTTTTTCCACGTATGCAGTTGCATGTGGACCATCTCGTTCAGCGTGCGCTGTGCTGTGGCAAAGTCTGGAAACGGGCTTGGATATCCGCCAAAATGTCCTTCTCCCCAGAAACCTACGTGCATGATGTCCACCCACTCGATCAGCGGGTCGCCATCAAAGCGCGCCGCGAGCAGATGGTTCAACTCCGTCAGCGCCTTCAGATATTCGGGATGGTCGTAACGCGGTTCAATCCACGAACCCGTCGCGCCGCCGGAAAGTTCGCTGCCGCCGTGTCTGCCCATCGGGCCAATCTTCACCATCGGAATGCGCGACCGCAAAAACTCCGGCAATGCAAGTTGCTGGGGTTGAAACTCGGTGTTTGACGACTGGATGCGAAAGGCGACGCGCAGCCCATGGCGCTTCGCCGCGTCCAGCGTCAGTTCCCACACGGGGTCCAGATCCAGCCGCCCCGCCTGCCTCTGCACATTTCGCCAGTCGCAGCGAATGTAGAGCACATCGACGAACGGCAGACTCGCCATCTTCTCGACATGATCCTCCAGCGACTGTCGGCCTTCGGCGCACGGCAATGGACGGCCCGCCTTCCTCCCACGTATAGCCGACGAGCCCGAAGCCGGGATTGCGCAGCGGCTTCTCTGACGGCGTCGTAAACAAAACCGTCTGCCAGCCCTGATCCTGGTCGATATCGAAGGGGCCTTGGTCCAGGCGGTCCTTCACCGGGAAGAAAGAACCGAAATCATAGCCCTGCCAAAGATGTTGGCGGGGTGTCGGGCCGTCGGCAAATGCACTCAGGCCCCGCATCATCGGAACCATGGCTACGGCTTTCAGGAGATCCCTGCGTTGCATCGAGAGCCTTTCTCACGATGCCAGTTTGAGAGTAAGGTAACAGAAGAGCGTAATAAAAAGAAGGCTAACGAAATAGCCAGAGAGCAAGCAGTTTCTTTCCAAAAACCGATGAACCGTCTTCGTATTGCACATGTCGGCGCAGGAGAATGGAGCCGATACGCTCATGGGCCCACCTTGCAACGTCTCGCACAGCAGGGTCGAGTCTCCCTGGAACTGATATGTGATCGCGATCTTGAGCGGGCGCATCACTTTCGCGACCTCTTCGGTTACCGTCTCGCGTCAAATGACATCCACGCTGCGCTTCATGAAGTCAGACCAGACGCGATCGTATGCACCGTGCAACCCTCCAATACCTCTGAATTGGTGCAGTCTTTGCTCCCTTTGCAGATTCCGCTGCTCATCGAGAAACCGCCCGGACTCTCGGCCTTCGAGGCAAAGTCTCTGGCTGCCACATCGGTTGCAACCAGTACGTTCACGTTCGTTGCCTTCAATCGTCGCTTTATCCCTTCGATCGTTCGTCTCAAGCAATGGTCGACTCAACACCCGATCCTCTTTGCGCGTGCCGAGATGCTGCGCACCAATCGCCTCGAGCCTGAGTTTGTCACCGCAACGGGAATTCACGCGCTCGATGCAATTCGCTTTCTGATGGGGAATCCAGAGTCCATTGAGGTGAAATCCCGCCGGCACAACAACTCATCCGCCAGCGACTATTGGATACGCCTGACGTTTGCCAACTCGGCCGCGGCTGAGATCTCCATGATGCTGAACACCGGCTTGCGACGCGAGTCCTATCTTCTCACTGCGTCCGGAGCAACGGCGGAGGCGACGCTTGGCTCAGCCTTACAGCTCTGATCTCTCGTTCCAGGGAGATCGGCATTGGTCCAGGAGAAGATCGTCGAGCAACATTCGCTTGCAAGCGATTCTCTTGTCGACGGCGGTATCGTTGGTGAGTATGAAGAATTCATCCGGCTCCTTGACGCAGGGGCAGGCCTCCACCTGCTCACTCGACCGACGCAGCCTACTCCATGCAACTGGCGGAAGCGGTTCAGAACAACTACTCCGGACCGCTCCCGCCATTGTTCGATGGACACGATTCCTAACGTCCAGGCTCGAGTTCAGGTGTGGCAATGTCCGGCCTGGGCTTATCGCCCATCGGAAGCGCCATGCCAAACGCCGCCTCCGAAGGTTGAGATGTAGATCATCTTTGGATCTTCGAGATCGGGCATCACCCGATGACCCCATTTGAAGTTGAATCCCGCAATCCGCGACCAGTGCTCTCCGCGGTCCGATGATCGCCACGCCGAGGACTCAAAGCCCGCAGCATACAGGATGTTCGCATCTCGAGGATCGACTGTTACGTCATAAATATGCTGATCGCGGTCCAACACGTTCTTCCAGCTTTTGCCTCCGTCTTCCGATAGAAAAATCCCGCCGCCCGTGCCATGCACTCCGGTAGCCCTGGTCCATGCTGCAAGATAGAGTCGGTTTGGATGCTGCGGATCAACCGTCAATCCGTTGGGGCCGTTTACCTCCTCCGGCAATTTCATCGGAATCCACGACTCAGCACCGTCAGTGGATTTGTATAACGCGCCGTCGCCGCTTGTGCCGATGCTCCCATCTTCGCTGCGCCGCGCAATCACTACGATACAGCGTGCCATCGCTGGCGCGGGCCAATCGCCACGCCAGAGGCTCGTTCTGCGCGATGCCCTTGTTCTTCAAGACCCAGGTGGCTCCGTCATCCGTGCTCTTGTAAACGCCGCGTCCCATCGCAGCGACCCATAAGCGTCCTGTGTCCTACCGGGCTCGTCGGATCGAGCAGAATGTGAGTCGGCGCAGTTTCGGGCATGCCTCGCGTTCGATAGCCTTCCAGGTGCGCCCGCCATCAACGCTCACACACACTCCGCCCCGATACTTCGTTACTGAGGTCCTGTCGCCACATCTTGGGTCGGGGAAGATCGTGAGTTCCACTCATCACACCCCACATCTTGCCCTCGGACAGCGGGATCAAACGCGACCCAGTAAGTTGTGTTGCTCCACGCTTCCGGAACGCCCGTAACGGACCGCGTCCACGAGCGTCCCTTGTCTTCACTGCGGAAAAGACCAATATCGGTAGTCGGAATGAAGCGGCGGTTCGCATCGAAAGGATCGAAAAGATAACCATAGTTCGTCGTTACGTCCAGGCCGGTGCTGATCCAGTCGCCCGCCGGCGACCTTCTTGGAATACGCGCCGTTCCACGTCGCTCCGCCATCGGTCGTGATCATCGTGCGGCCAAAGTCCGTTCCATAACAAAGCTCCGGATCCTGCTCGGCGACGCCTAGTTCCAGCGGATTCTCGCCCCACTCCACGCCGATCTGCTTCGCAATCCAGTCGTCATGGATGTTTGGCGCAGACGTCTTATCTTCTTTCCACGCCAGTGACCAATGTGCGCCCGCTGTCCTGCGTCCGCGCGACGCCCATCCATGTTTCGCCGTCGAGCTGAAGATGGCTGTATGAGACGTACGCGGACTCCGGATGGTTCAAGCTTGTCGCGATAGCGCGGACCTGAGCTCCAACTCCCGGGAGAGGAGAGGCAGTCCACGAACTGCCGCCATCCGAGGACAGAAAAACGCCCGCCTCAGACGTGGCGTAAATCATCGCCCCTGTCGTCTTGGAAAAGCCGGCGCTGACGTCCGTGAATGTGACCCCTTTGGGAGCGGACGGTCGCTCCATTCGCCATGCACACGAACCGACACGCCGTCCTTCCCGGCAACATAAATATCCCGATCGTTCTTGTTGGAGTTCGGATCGATCCATAGCTTTTGCGGGATCGCCGGTCAGATCGTGCTGCTTCTCCCATGTCCCGCCCGCATCTCGGGACAGGAAGACCGCCGCCTTGCCGTCTTTCACGCTGGCAACGATGAGTGTGCGGGAATCCGACCGGATCGATCGCAAGCGCAACGATCTCTCCCATGGCATTTCGATCCGAGACAATAGTCTCGTCTGCATGATCCGAGCTCATCAGCAATGCTGCGGACCGTAGAAGGAATGCGGCCAAACCATCTTCCAGGATTTGCCGTCGTCGGTGCTGCGCCACAGCGCCTGCGTCCCTGCATAGAGAGTGCGAGGTTGCGACCGGATCAAAAGCGAAAAACCGTACAGCGCCCCGCAGATTGAACATGCGCCATGAACGTCCGCCATCATGGCTGATATAAGAGCCGGTCATGTCGCAGGCGACCAGCACCTCGTTGGGATCGTGAGGGCTGATCGTCGCGTGATACATCGCGCCGCCGCCGCCTGGCCCGACGATAGTGAAGTCGTCAGCATGAAGTCTTGGGAGCGGTAGCAGAAAATTACCGCGCACACAACCGCACAGTTACGATTTGTTTGCTTATGTTGTGTTTTGGTCATACTATTCCATCGTCATCGTTTCTAATCTTTTCTGACGCGGAACGTCAAATGTACCGCGCCAAACCTGATCAAATGCGACTAGGAGCTTGCGGCCGCAGCGGAGCGCTAGAGCATGCGGCACTTGCTGGGCTACAATTCGTAAGCATCTGAAGATCTTGGGAAAGCCGTTTATTACAGGAATCTCTCGGCATCAAGAAAGTTGCGTATTATTCGTTTATATGAGTTTTTGTTTGCTTTTCCTTCGTTAAATATGGTATCTCCCTAGCATCACTTTGAAGGCGAGAGGAATTTCCATGAAATTACGAAACCTGATTTCGTTGGTTGCAGTCCTGATTCTATGCATCGGGGTAGGCTCCGCCGAATCTGTTTGCCCAGGGCACGGATCTTGGCACGATTCGCGGAACGATTACCGATTCCACCGGAGCCCTGTCTTCCCAACGCTCAGGTCGAGATCACCGACCTCGCCACCCTGACCTCTCGCAACGTCACGACAGATGCCATGGCGGTTTCCAGGCAGCCGCCTTGCCCAGCGGCCACTACAAGGCCACAGTCACGGCGGCCGGCTTTGGCACAGCCGTTGTCAACGACATCGTTGTGAACGGCTCCGATATCGCGACGGCAAATGCCGTCCTGCACGCCTCGGCGAGTTCCAGCGTCGAAGTCACCTCCGAGGCTTCGATCATCGATACGCAGGATCAGACTCTGAGCCAGACGCTCACCTCAAAGTCGATCATCGATCTTCCTCGCGACAGCCGCGATATCTATTCCTTCCTCTATATCAATCCGAACATCACGCAGAGCGACGAACCGGGCAACTTCAAGTTCATCGGAGCGCAGAGCTACGGCGCCAGCTTCTCTGTCGATGGCCAGCGCTCCAACGGCGGCATCTTCGGCCAGGCGACCGCAAGCCAACCCTCGCTCGAGGCTGTGGGCGATCTCAATGTGCTTTCAAACGCTTTCAGCGCGGAGTATGCCGGCATCGCCAATGTCCGTGTCACCACCAAGCGCGGCGGCTCCAGCTACCACGGGTCCGTCTTCTACAACAATAAGAATTCGGCGCTGTCCGCGTGGACGCTGGCAGACAAAGATACGCTTGCCAACTTCGCCCCAACTGTCTTTCAGCCGTCTTCAAGAAGCCCTTCTTCAACATCACCGATGTCGGCGGCTCGATCGGCGGACCGATTGCCAAGCTGAAGAACACCTGGTTTTTCGCGGCTTACGAACACAACTCGACGATCGAGCCATCCAGCGCGTCGTCCACCACCCTGCCGCACCCGAGCCTTCTCGCCGGTGACTTCTCGCTGATGAACGATCAACGAAGACCGGCCGTCGGCACCGCAGTTTTGACTCCAACGAGATCGCAACCGACACCGTACGGCCTGGACTCTGGAGCCAGCACGTTCATTCAACAGATTCCCGCAGCGTCTTCTCAATCCGGTCACAACAAAGTTGATCTCGCTCTACTTCCCCAAAGTCGGACTCTCCGCCCCGATCAATCCCTCTACCGGGAACGGTCGCTCCTCATTACACGACTTCGGTTCCCGGCAGGAGTGGGCAGGATGAGGGAACGCTGCGCGTCGATCATGACTTCTCTGACAACGAATCGTGTCTACGGCGTCTATCACGTCTCGGCGCAAAATATCGCATTGAATCCTGTCGTCGGTGTCTTTACCGGCCTTGGTCTGAGCCAGACAGATCGCAAGAATCAGACCGTCTCACTCTCCTACACGCATGTCTTTTCCCCGAATATCGTGAATGAAGCGCGCGGCGGATTCAATAAGCAACATCTCTATACGCACAGCAACACAACGCTCGGCAGCTTTCTCACCAGCATCGGCTTCTCTCCATCGGATGTTACTGCACTCGGTGCGGTGGTTGGGCCCGAATGAACTGAATACACGCGGCCATCTCGCCGTTACGCTTGGCAAATTTCAGGCCTTCAGCAATGGAGGCCGGAATACAGATCGCCCAGCAGATCAGGACATCATCACCTTTGGCGACACTCTCAGCTGGACGCTGGGCCGTCACAGCGTCAGAGTCGGTGGCGACTTCGTTCGCAACCAGGCCATCGACGGATTCGCAGTAAACCGTGGCAATGTGCGTGGACTTGTTACCTACTCAGGAACCGGGCGCAAACGCCCTCGCCGCGCTTCCTGCAGGGACAGGCCGCGGACTCAGTAGGCTTTGTGAACGAGCCTCGGCCGCCGATGGACGTCTACAACTGGGAGTCAGGATACTTCGTCCAGGATGACTTCCGCGTGAACCCGCGTCTGACTCTCAACCTCGGCATTCGGTACGACCTGATCACTCCATTCATTGAGAATCATGATCTGCTGGCAAACCTGGATCCCAACTATCGCAATTCCACAACCGGCCAGATTGGTCGCTTCGTCATCCCGTCGACCAAAACGCTGCAGTATCTCGATCCGAATATCATCAACTTCGGCTATGTCCTGCGCGAGCAGTCCGGTCTTGGCGTAGGCAGGGGCCTGCTCAGAACGGACAAGAGCGGGTTTGGACCTCGTGTCGGACTTGCCTATCAAATCAACGACAGGACCGTCGTGCGCGGCGGCTACGGGCATCTACTATCCAACGTCGGCGGCACAGGGCATCCGTGACCCAATTGCGACGAATCCCTTCAATCAGGGCCGCACCAAGCAAGGGCACCGGACTCAGCGGCTGGCCCTCTGGCCGGCGTCCACCGGCACCAGCCCATTCAGCGGAGGAACCCTCAACGGCTTTGGCAATACCCCATCCGCCAACTATGTCCCTGTGGACCTCAAAAATCCGCGTATCCAACAATGGAACGCGACCGTGGAACGGCAACTTCCGTGGATGTCGTCGGTGCGGTTCTCCTACGTCGGAGCGCACGAGTCTGGCCAGATCGTTGGCCACGATCTCAACATGATTCCGCCAAGCGACAACCCCTTCGGCACAACTACGGGCGATGGAGTTACTCCTTGCGATCCCTTCAATAATGGGGACTGCTCTTACTCATCCGACGACAATGCCCGGCTTAAGATTCCGGCACTTGGCGATTTCGTCACCGGCTTCGGCAATGTCGGCCACAGTCTTACCAACTCGTTCCAGGCACAGGTTCAGCGCCAGGCCAAGAACCTCACCTTTAGTGTGGCCTACACCTTCCTCGATCAGAAATCGTCCGGGCTGGATGTTGGGAACTCCAGTCTCGGCGGCGATGCCTACAACCCGTTTCAACCGGACAGTGACTACGGCCCGGACTCCTTCGTCTCCCGTCACCGTGTCGTTGCTTACGGCGTCTTCGATCTTCCCTTCGGCCGTGGCAAACAGTTTCTCTCGCAAGTCATCAAGACTCGTCGATGCTGCTCATTGGCGGTTGGCAGGCCACGACCAACCTGTTCTTCAAGACCGGCACTGGCTTTCACGCCGTTCTACGACTGCGGCGATTGCGATCCTGTCATCCCCGGCAACGTCGCGTCGGGCACGCTGGACGCAGTTGGCGACTTCAATGCCACTTCGGTACGGGCCATTATCAACGGCATACCAGAAGCAAGTGCCTCGCCGGGTTTCTTCTGGAATCCGGGTGCTTTTAACCTGCCGAGCATGGGCGGACCTCTATACGCAGTCTGGAGTTGCTGTCCGCAATGCTCTCTATGGTCCTTCTACCTACGGAGTCAATCTCGGACTGCATAAGACGTTCAACATTACCGAACGCATCGCGGTGCAACTGGGTGCAGATATCAATAATGTCTTCAACCATCCCATGCTCTCTCCGGATCAATCGGATGGAGGCGGTTGCGAAGGCTGCTTTGCCAACGTCGGCACATTCAACCTCATGGTCGATCAGTCAAAAGCAGGAACACCCGGGCATGCGCCGAAGGTTCTTCCGGTCGACCCAACGATTCCGATCAATACTTCTCCAACTCTGACTTTGGGCATCTGTTCCGCAGCTACGAGCAAGAGGGCATCACGAGTAATCGCGAAATTCGCCTGAGAGGTCGCATTACGTTCTAAGAAGCACGGTAGAGCTGGCGGCTCTTGCTACGGTTCGAACAGACATTGAAGTCATTACGTTGCGGAACGAAACCATCAAAGTGCCTACATTTACGGCTTTATGTTGTTACCCCTGATCACGCTACAACGTTCTTCTCCGCGCTTATCGTGCCTTCACTAAGCGAAGCTCTCCGAAACGTCTCCGGCGTATGAAAGGTATCGGTCATGGGAGCTCTCCACGCAATTAGATGCTGACGTTCCGGAGGTCCCTGCCCGCGGAACAGATTCGCGCGAAAAATATTTCCTGCCGCCGGAGTACGCTGATCTAGTGCAGCAAACGGAATACGCATCGCTCCATACCAGATCTTGGCCTTGCGATCGATCCGGGCCGTCACCTTGAATCCCGAGTTCCAGGTCCATCCCACTTCATGATGCGGTAGCGCCAGATCGATGTCGAGATCGATCCACTCCCCCTGCGGCGACACCTCAAACTCTTTATACCGCCGAATATTCTGGAAATCCGAGCCAAGGAATATCTCCGCAACATCCCAGTTCCAAAGCTGATTCGTCTCCGAGACCGTATCGGGGGCCGGCTTCAGATAGAGCTCTTCGTAGGGACACTCAAAAAGCAGGTACAGATTTTCCTTCGTCCACCGCGAACGCACCGCTGTGCGATAGCGCGGCTGCGGCTTGCCATGGGCATCAACCCCAATGTAGACCGGCTTTGCTTCGCGCCAGAACTCCGATCGCGAGTTGGTATCGAGCGCAACCTCGTGAGCCGCATAGACGCTTTTGAAGTCTGCCGAAGCAGATTCTGCGCATGCACTGCCCCTGTTGCCAGGAGCAGACATGCCGTTACGAACCGACTCATCATTTTCGCTCTCAGTCGCCGCCGTCAAAGATCGAATCTAGACCGTGATGTGTAGTTCGCGCGCGGCATTGCCGTTGTAAACCTTGCGCAGAATCGAATCCGGGAGATGAATCCCATAGATCTGCCAGCGTCCTTGCGGCGGAGTCTTCGCCGGCGCATAGTCGAAGTACTCATCATCGGTCTCTAGAAATCGATAGTAAATCTCGTAGAGTTTGTCGTTGAAAACCTGTTGCGGAAACTCGTCCCCGTGCGGTGTTGCATCCGTTCCAAACAGAATCCTGTCCTGGTACTTCTCGAAGAAAGCCCGCGAAGTCCTGGGCTGCCGCCCTAACTCGCCAATGCGCGCCGCAATGTCAACGTGCATGTTCGGAAAGCGGTCGAGGTTCTCAGACACGTTCGCAAGATTCTCGGAAAAATTCCCAACGTGCAGCACAATGAATTGCGTCTTCGGATGCCGCGCAATCACGCGATTCCGCGCTTCGAGAAGCTCCGCATTGCTGGGAAATTCGGGACCGTGGAAAGACCAGTCCGGATGATTGCTCAGCTCCTCGTATCGCTCATTGAAGCGGTCGGTCGGCGTGAAGAAAGCAACCGGGTCCGACACATGGATCGCAACCGGCATATTTAGTTGGCCACACGCGTCCCACATTGGATCGAACCGCGGATCGTCAATCTTGATAAGCTTTCCCGAGGTAATGTTATCCCTCAGATACAGTCCCAGAGTCTTCAGTATCTTGAGGCCGCGGGCTCCGTCCTTATGCGCCTGTTCGATCGCCTGTGCCTGCAGCTTTGGATAGTCTGGCTTCAGGAATAGCGAGTAGGAAGGCTCCGCGAAGCTGTAGAAGCGGTCGCGAAAAGCATGATCGTACTTGCCAACAGTATCGACCAGGCCCGCCCCATAGCCGCCAGTCAGGTTGACCATCGAACGAATGTTCTTTCGATCCATCACCGCAAGTAGTTCCTGGGGAGTGCCGAGGTACTGTCGCTCGGGAGCCAGCGCTACACCGTTCTTCTGCCTTCGCGGACACGGTGATGTGCGTGTGAATATCGATCACCGGGAACCGGGCTTTCTCAATATGCGTCTCTCGGACCTGAAGCATGCTCTTCGGCTCGTAGTCCGCAAGGCTCAGTGGCATCGGTTTCTTGTTATCCTCCTGTGCGGATGCGGATGAGAGCCGACAGTCTCGGCAAGTGCGCCGCCCACCAGACCCAATCCGGTATTGCGCAATAATTGACGGCGATTCATCGGATGAGATCTCCTGCTTCCTGATGGCTCATGTATGAGCCTGGTGCTAGCGTAGCTCGACAATACGCCAGGTCAAGTGCCGCATTGCCACCTACTGTACCATTGCAAGATATCTTGCTCTAAGTACTTTTTTTTCGTTTATATGCGCTTTTAGAAATGCCAATCCGACCAGTTCTCAGCAACGCGTTGTTTAGCGATTAATAAGCATGACATGAGATGGATAGAGGCTAGTGCCAGAAGAAATAACGGGGCCTGCCGAAACTCGCACTCTATTCAATCGAAGGATAATTTATGTGGCGTATCTGTCGATTTTCCTGATAGAATCGAAACAAGAAATAATAAAACGGTATAAAATAGGAGTAGACTCCATTTGGAGCCAGACGATTGCAGGCACAACCCGCTGCGCCACAGCTTCAGCGGTCCTTGAAGCTCTGGCACCTCATCGTCTACGGCATCATCATCATCCAGCCCACGGCACCGATGGGCATCTACGGCGTCGTCAGCAACATCGCGAGCGGACACGTCGTCACCACGATCCTGATCGCCATGGTCGCCATGCTCTTCACTGCGATCAGCTACGGCCGCATGGCCCGCGTTTATCCGCGCGCCGGCTCCGCCTTCAGCTATGTATCCGAGGAGCTCAATCCCAAACTCGGCTACGTCGTCGGCTGGGCGATGTTGATGGATTATCTCCTCAATCCCATTATCTGCGTCATCTGGTGCAGTCAGGCTGCCCGCAACGTCGTCCCCGGCGTCCCTTTTGCGTTTTGGGCGATCGCCTTTGCCCTGCTCTCCACCTACCTCAACACGCGGGGGATTCAAACCTCCGGCCGCGTCAACGCTATCTTATCCATCGCCATGAGCCTGGTGGTCGTTCTCTTCCTTGGCGAAGGAGTCCGCTATATCCTCTCCACCGTCCATCCCACCGCGCACGATCTTCTCCGGCCCTTCTACGATCCCACGACCTTCTCGACCTCAACCGTCTTTCAGGGCACATCCGTAGCCGTCCTCACTTACATCGGGTTCGACGGCATCTCCACCATGGCTGAAGAGGTGGAAAACCCGCGACGCAACATCTTGCTTGCCACCGTCTTCACTTGTCTGATCATCGGCATCCTGTCCATGGTGCAGGTATACGTGGCGCAGCTTGCCTGGCCGGCCGATCAGCCTTTTCCTGCAATCCATGGTGGATACGGCATTCGTTCATGTGGCGGCGCGTGTTGGTGGAACCTTTCTCTTTCAACTGCTCAATGCAACGCTTCTGATCGCAAATATGGGATCGGCCATTGCCGCGCAGTTTGGCGCCTCCCGTCTCATGTACAGCATGGGGAGAGACCATTCGCTGCCGCCTCAAATCTTCGGTGCCGATCCATCCTCGGCATCATGTGCCGCTGAACAATGTCCTGATCGTCGGCGCGATTGCCTTGATGGGCGCCTTCCTTCTTACCTACCAGCAAGGAGCCGAATTGCTCAACTTTGGAGCATTCATCGCGTTCATCGGCGTAAACGCTGCCGCATTGGTGCACTACAAATTTCGCTCGCAGGAAAAAGTCATGCTTCCGCTGCTCATTCCAGCGATTGGGAATTTTGGTCTGTGCGTTTATCTGGATTCACCTGAGCCACAACGCTCAGATCCTTGGCGTCCTCTGGATCTGCGTCGGCCTGATCCTGGCGTGGTTCATGCGGAAGAGCAAGGATACGCGCTTTGCAATCGCAGTAGCGGCCACTCTTCAGGAGCATCATCTGCTAAGAAACCGGTTTGCTTCGAATTCTTGCCACCGTCTCCCACTGCGCTCGCTGGCACCGCTGCGGAGGCAAACCCTTCAACACTTGCTCGAGATCATCCACAACCATCTGCCCCATCCACGGCCATATCTCCGGAATGTTCCCTGCCCGATGAGCCTGCAGCAGCGTATTCGGAGTAGAGCGCGCGCGATGACCGGCAGGAATCGGTTCCTCCGGCCACACATCGATCGCGACACGAATCCGCCCCGACGCAGCCGCATCCAGCAAGTCCTCGAAATTAACGATTCCCGCCCGGCTCACCAACACCACGATGCCGCCCTCCGGCATCTGGTTGAAAAAGGAGCGGTCGATCTTCCCGGCATTCTCCGTCGTCGTGGCCGCCAGCAGAAAGACAACTGAGGACCGTCGGAAGCATTCATCGAGCGGAGCAGGCGTAACTCCTGCCTCGCGCAGAATGGCCGGATGGATCCATGGATCGTAAACGAGCACCTCTCCACCAAATGCCTTCAGCAGCGGCAGCAAGGCGCGGCCCAGATTACCAAAGCCGACCAGACTTACTGTCTTTCCCGAAAGCAGAAACGAGTCATGATTGTCGCCTTCCCCGTACAGCGTCTCTTTTCCCGCGCGGATGGCCGCATCCGCCTCATGAATCCGGCGAGACGAGACCAGCGCCATACCCAGCGCCATCTCTGCTACCGGTTTTGCAAAGACAGGTCCCGTCGAGAGCACAGCAATTCCACGATGATGGCATTCCAGGTAGTCGATGTTAGGTAGAAAATTGCCTTCGACGTTAAACACTACCTTCAGCTTTGGAGCACGATTCAGCCGCTCCCTGGGCAAGGCCGACTGGCCGATCAACGCAACCGCCTCCGGCAGATAGCGATCGATATGCGCATCGCTGGCCGGCGAGCCGTCATGCCACACAACCTCACCCAGCCCTTCAAGTCGTGCCTTTGTCGGAGCGTCAAAGATGAGGTCGATGGGGCGAGGATGCGGGTCAAGCAAAATCAGCGGACGAGAGGTCGAGTCCATAGGTGAATTCTGAAAATCCTTCCATTTCCCTGCGTGCGTTGCCTCAATTCGTCAACCGGATTCAGGCCGAGGCACGCTCGGCTGTAACTTGCCAGAACCGTTCGAACATTCGCAATCACGATTGCCTTCGGATCGTTCTGCACATTCCCCGCGCGAATCCCATCGTATTGACGCGGACAAAACTGGCTTAGAAGCGTCTCAGGCATGCCTGCTGTCTGAAGGTTTCGCGTGAGCCGTGCAACGGCACTTTCAGCTTCTGAACGTTTCCAGTAATAGCGAATGCGATCGCTGTAGCTGTAGACACGAAGTAACCTCTGCTGCTCAGCACTCCCACGGTAGTACTTCTGCCAATCACCAGGATGAGCCAGCATCACAGCTTCCATCGTCTCCATCAAGCGGGACTGCGCAGCCTCTGGCACCAGCTCGCGTTCAAGAGCGGCTAGCGCGTAGAGCGTCTCTCGGAGGGCAAAGGTCAGCGCGGGTCCAACCTTCAGAATGCTGAAGCCATCTCGGATTAACTCTTGATACGCCCGAGGCACCTGGTAGTCACTGGAATGCGCTTCCATCACCAACTCTGGATGCGCGCGAAGGAAACCCTGAAGATGCTCCGCCTTTGCGGGGTTATAGTTCACCACGGAATCGTGATCGAACTCTACGCCCGGCTGCACCACAACGCCGACCACGCGCTCCCATGCTGCATTCAATCCGGCATCATTAAAAGCCGCTCGATGCACGGCCACCGTATTTTCCGCGGCATCGCACGAGGTCACTTCAAGTTCGTCCAGGGAATGAGTTGACCCACCCGGTGTAGGAACCTCAGTTCCGACGATATAGAGAATCGGTCCGGAACCAGGTTCTCGCCGCGCCGTTTCTGCGGCGTTGCACAACGTAGCCGCTCGATTCGCCATCACCTCATCCGGCACGATCGCCGGATCATCCGCACAGCGCATGCTTGCATCCAGATGAATCTTGGTAAATCCTGCTTCGACGTACAACCGCACCATCTCCACCGCATGTTGCATCGCCGTCTTTGCGTCCAGATGCTGCCAGGGATTCGGTCCAAGGTGGTCTCCTCCCAGAATCAGGCGGCTTGCTATCGAAGCCCAGTTCGCTGGCAATCCCATGGACATAGTCGCGAAACATCGCGGGAGTCAAACCGGTATATCCCCCCGACTGATTTACCTGGTTGCAGGTCGCTTCCAGCAGGAGATGCGTGTCATCCTCTTGCGCCTGAGCATGGCGGCTTCAATCACCCAGGCATGCGCGGAACACACGGAGTAGATGCCCCGCTGACCTCTGGAGGTGCGCAGAAAATCCTTCAAATACTGAGACAAAGCAATCCCTCATCTCGTCGAGCAGTATCCGCTCTCAGGCATAGATCGCAAACTTCTCTACCACCCGGCTGATAAGCCCATTCGGGCTGGGTGAGTCTGGCTGCAGTCCGAGCTCGATGGAAGAGAAGAGCCCGAGCATCTGGCTGAAGATCACATCCACCGCTGGACGGTATGCGTCATCCAGACTTCCGAATGCTTCGCAGTAGAGGCTTGAGTCACTCGCCGAATCGGCATATCCAATGGCTACGATCGTACGCACCGCGCCTTTCCCGCGAATCTCATTCAGAAGATCCAGGTCGTATCGGCGCCTTCTATCGTCCCTCGAGATAAATCCTACAAAAAGGGTCTCATCGTTCAACGACGACATTGGACCGTGCCGCAGTCCAAGCGTCGTCTCGTTCATCGTCTGAATGTTGCCGGCAGTCAGTTCCAGTATCTTTAGTGCGGACTCGCGCGTCGTGCCGGCCAGCGCACCGGAGCCGACAAAACAGGCTCTTCGATAACCCTGTTTCGCAAGCCGCAGAGCCAGAGAAGCCCCCTCCTCCAGCATGTAATTGGCTGCCTTCGTCATATGCGCCAACGTATCGTCAAAGCTCTGCTCGTCCCAAAGATGAGCGAGTTCCATGCCAAACAAAACCATGTTCGTGAATGAGCTGGTCATCGCGAGGCTGCGATCGTTCACCGCATCATCGAGCACCATCGCAAAGCAGCTTTTATTTTGGGTTGCCAGTTCCACCATGCGCCCATTCCGGTTACAGCTGACCACCAGATGCTTGACGTTCGAACTCGCCGCGAGAGCCTGCTCCAGAACAGAAACCCCTTCAGGGCTATCAGCAGAACGTGAAAACGATATCCATAGATACTTTCGATCCTGAATCACCAGATCGTCGCGATTAGTCAGCAGATCCGTACTGGCGACAACGCATACTTCGCAGTTCCACCGCTTGCGCAACAGATGCGCGATCGAGTGGCCGATGTAATCGGAAGTGCCTGCGCCAACCAGATATATCGTCCATCTTTCGGCTTTCGCCTGCTGCAGGAACTCCATCAACTCTGTTTTCTTTTCATTGAAGAGACGATGTGTGACCTGCCATGTCGCGGGCTGCTGTGCAATCTCGGCAGGAGTATAGAGAAGCCCAAGTTCGGTCTGTCGGTCCTTCGAAAGAGACAAGAGTTGCGAGAGTGGATTCACTTGGCTAGTCCCTCGTACTGTGCGATAAAAAGAAAGAATAAGAAACTAAAGTAAACCATTAAGCAATGATATTGCAAGGATAAACAGTCGAAACGCTTACCTTTTTGGATCTGTAAGCGGTATCACAAACGCAAACCTGTACATTTTATTTAATAAAGTGCGCCATATCAATTCTTTGACCGGCCGTCTCTTTTAAAGAATAGACGAACACATAAAACGAAGGCTAAAGTAATCACACGGGAACGCAGATGATAAAAAGATTCGACATTGCCATCGCCGGGGAACTCAACATCGACCTGATCCTGTACGGTCTGCCGATCGAAATGCCGACCGAAAGGGAGTTGCTTGCCACTGATTTCCAGGCGACTCTCGGCAGCTCGTCCGCGATCGTTGCGCACAATGCCGCAGCACTGGGCGCCCGCGTGGCGTTCACCACGCTCATTGGAGCCGACGACTTTGGCCGTCTCGCGATCGAAAGGCTGCACGCCGCCGGAATTGATATTTCTCACGTGGGCAGACACAAATCCATCTCTACCGGAATCACCCTTCTTCTTCCCCACGGCGATCTTCGCCACATCCTGACCTTTCCGGGAACCATCGCGGAACTGACCGTTGCCGACCTTGACTTTGATTTCCTCCTCCAATCCCGCCACTTCCATCTTTCTTCTCTGTACTTACAACGAGGGCTGCATGTCGGCCTGCCTGACCTCCTTCGGCGGCTGAAGGAGGCGAGCCTCACGATCTCACTCGACACCAATGACGACCCCGAGGATCGTTGGGGTTCACCTCTCCTCGAGGTCTTGCCTTACGTAGATGTATTTTTACCCAACGAGGACGAAATGTGCCGTATGACGCAAGCGTCCAATCTCGACGATGCTCTGCAAGAGCTTCCCGTAAAGCCTCCCGCGATCGTCGTTAAACGCGGGAGCCGCGGCGCACGAGTCTATCAGCGGGGACAAGCAACGGATGTCGCCCCGCTCTCCGTCGTACCAAAAGACACGATCGGAGCGGGCGATAGCTTTGACGCAGGATTTCTCCACGCCTATCTCTTATCTCGAGACATCATCACCTGCGCACGCGCGGGGAACATTACTGGAGCTCTCTCTACGCAGGCGTCCGGCGGCACGGAAGCGTTTCGCGATTCAGCAATGCGCGATTCATTTCTAAAAAAGCATCACTGGTCTGAACTATTCCAGGACGGAGTATCAAGTACATAGCCCAGGGGCGCCCTCCTTGACAGCGTTGGACTAACCTGGTCCTGACGAGTCGGCTTCTGTTTTCCAACAAACGTCTGATCCCGCCCCTCAATTGACGCAAAAATATGCCAGGGACGGAGGGTCGGCTCGGTCGCTAGCCGACCCTAAACTTCGACATCGTGCCTCGAAGAAATACTTACTCTGCGCGATTTCGTTTGTCGGCAAAAATGAAAGAGGGCAAAAATGGTGATCGAAGTCCTTGTTCCCCCTGTCATCAAAATCGGCGGAGGTGCAATTTCCGAAACGTCGAGCATTCTCAAGCGCCTGGCGGTCAAGCATCCTCTCATCGTGACGGATCCCTTCCTGGTGAGAGTGGGACTCGCGGACTCTCTACGCCGGCAACTCGAAAGAACAGGTATTGCTTGTGACATCTATTCAGAGACTGTGCCGGATCCGACGACCGAAGCTGTGGCAGCGGGCTTGCGAGCCTTCGTTCAAGGAGAGCATGACGCTTTGGTGAGTCTGGGTGGTGGAAGCCCCATCGATACCGCAAAGGCGATCGGTATGCTTTCATCGAACGGCGGCCTGGCCCGCGCTTACAAAGTGCCGAATGAGATCCCGAAGAAGGGGCCACTGCATGTGGCGATTCCCACAACCGCTGGCACAGGGTCGGAGGTATCGCGCTTTACCGTAATCTCCGATTCGGAAACTGACGAGAAAATGCTCATTGGGGGTGCTGCGCTAGTGCCCGATGCAGCGATCGTGGACTTTGAATTGACCATGAGTATGCCAGCAAGATTAACTGCGGATACCGGAACCGATTCGCTGACCCACGCAATCGAAGCCCATGTGAGCCGCAAAGCAAACTCTTTTGCCGATGCTTTTGCCTTGGCGGCGATGAAGACCATTTGGGCTGAGCTACCCACCGCATTTCACGATCCTGGGAATCGTCGCGCGCGCGAATCCATGATGCTGGCGGCGACCCAGGCCGGTATGGCCTTCTCCAATGCAAGCGTTGCCCTGGTTCATGGGATGAGCCGGCCGATTGGAGCGCATTTTCATGTGCCGCACGGACTCTCGAACGCGATGCTGCTCCCTGCTGTCACGGCGTTTTCAGTGAAAGCCGGCGAGGGACGCTACGCCCACTGCGCGCGAACGATTGGAGTGGCAGAATCGCTGGACTCTGACGCCAAGGCGGGGAGAAGACTTATCGACGCACTATTCGAACGGAATCAAGAACTCGGCGTCCCCTCTCCAAAAAAGTACGGGATCCCTGAGGAGCAATACTTCTCACTGATTCCGACGATGGCAAAACAGGCCCTTGATTCAGGTTCACCAACAAACAATCCCCGCATCCCGACGAGAGAGGAAATCGAAGAAATCTATCGGCAGATCTGGGCATGATGTCACCGCGCCAAGATGTCAGCGCCTGTACAAGATTCCCTGCAGTCCCGCTTGAAGAATCCCCATCTCTTGCGCGTTGTCAATTCAGGCCTAGACAGTGGCGCCATGTGGCCTCTGCTCCATCATGATGAGCGCTTCGCAGTTATCGAGACATGCTTCGCCGTTTTAGACCGTCCGGGATTTATCTGCGCGAACTAGCGAAGTCCGGAGATTTGGCTTTGACTCTTTCTCGATAACTGCTTTATCGAGCAGACGGCCGACTGCATCGAAATCAGCTTTCGGGCCGGACCACTGTAGACAATCCACGTTGTCGAAGAGAGGGATGTCGCTCTTGAGGGTGGCAAGAGTTCGGAACAGGAGCGCGAGTTTTCGGTCCCGCGCCAGTGTGGCGGCCAACGAAGCAGAGTTCAACACATTCACATGCCATTCATGGGACGACACTGGGATGGATTCGATGTGGCCGAACTTGGCCAGCACGGCGGAAGTGGATTTTGCTCCCCAGCCCTTAAGGCCCGGATAGCCGTCGGCGGCGTCTCCAACCAGCGCCAGGTAATCCGGGATAGACCTAGGGAGTACGCCGAACTTGGCCACGACGCCGGCTTCATCAATGGTGACGCCTGTACGCCGGATCAACTGCACCACCCGCGATCCCTGAACGCATTGGGCGAGGTCCTTGTCGGGAGTGCATATGACAACCTGCTCGACCCGAGGGTCTTTGCAGCGCCAGCACCGTCGCGGCCGCAAGGGCGTCGTCAGCTTCAAATTCCACCATGGGCCACACAACGATGCCGGCCGCGGCGAGAACTTCTTCAAGGATGGGAAATTGAGAAAGCAGGTCGGGTTCGACCCCTTCACCGGTCTTGTAACCTGCCCAGAGATTATTTCGAAACGACTCGATCACATGGTCGGTGGCTACACCAATGTGGGTGACGCCGCCGCGCATCATGGCCAGTAACGATGCAAGCACCCCGCGTACTGCTCCGACCTCGCGGCCCCGCGCATCGCGTGCCTTAGGCACCGCAAAGTAGTGTCGAAATAGCTCGTAGGTACCGTCAACCAGATGGACTTTCAATCGCGAATCTCCGCTTCTGCTAGGACGCTCATTCTCTTACTCCTGAGATTCGCGTTTATAGAGAGATCGTGCTCCTCATCGTAATCGCATCGGATGACCCATGAAAACTTCTAAGCTCGCGAAGCCGGAGTTTGCATCATCGGATTGCACCAGAACAGCTCCCACTCTTTCCCCTGTTGCTGCGTGAGAGCCGACTCATGGTTCCTGAAACATCAAGCCATCCAAGACCAGGACCAACCAAGGGCGCTGAGGTATTCCTCTATCGAATCGAATGCCGTCCTTGTGTTTCGCGATTTCTGGCAGGCCAAGTCATTAGCTTCGATGCGCCAACACCGCAGTCACATTTGGAGTAACGCCATTACGTTGAACACGATCGGCGGAATTTGCCGCAATCCTGTGACCTTACCATGATCGGACCGGCCAGCCTTAACGGAAACATCCTCACGATTTCAGATTTCTGGATGTTCACCCATCAAGCAGTGTTTGAGAACTGAAATGCGAAGCCGCAAGCAAAACGGTCAGATTGTTCGAATTGGAGATAGAAGGTAGTCCGCAATTGGGCTGCTGAACCCCAAGAAACGTACCTTGGTCACTCGAGAGAATTCAAGGCGTTCTCGCCCGACTCCCCGAACCCCCTGGGACCGCGTTTGCAATCGATACATTCATTGGGCTGCGATCGGGCGAGATTCGCGGGCTCCAATGGGAGAACTACCGAAACGACAGAAATGCACGTCACCCGTTCGATCTGGAATGGGCGGATCACAGATCCCTAGACTCGCAAGGGACGGGCTCCGGCTTCGGTGATTCGGCAACTCGCGGAGCGGCGAGCTACATCGGCTTCGCTGGCAACCCGCAAGCAGGTCCGATTCTCTCCAACGCACGACGAAGCCTCTCGCGATTGTGAGCTCGACAATCGGTATGCTCTCCCGACTTTGAACCGCTGCGAATGCTGTGGGAAATCGGAGTCAACTCACCAAAAGGCGAATCACCAGTTCAAACGAGATAGCCGGATTTCTGAGTGGCACGGGTGGCATGCGGCACGGCGCGGTCTCGGGAGCAACCTGTATCGCCTGGCGAATCCTTCGTCACGCAAACGTGAGCACGACGGCAACGTATTACATCAAGACTGCTGCCGATGACGTTAGAAGTGCGATGACAAAGTTGGAAAATCGAATCGCGGAAGTGGGGAAGTCTCAAACGGACGCTATCGGGACACTTGAGACCCTATTGGATTCGAGCAGCTCAACTATTCAATAATCTATAAATTGATTATTGTCAATAGGATGGCGGAGAGAGGGGGATTCGAACCCCCGATAGAGCTTTTGACCCTATAACGGTTTAGCAAACCGCCGCCTTCAGCCACTCGGCCATCTCTCCAATGGTCTGTGTCGGATTATACCGGAACTTTGGTTGCGGTGGCTTCTGGCACATCCCCCTTTCCGGGGCATTTCTCGGAAGGCAGTCATTCTTTGCCTCATGTCCAATTCGAGAATCGCCCCAAAGTCCCCATTAGGCTCGGTCGCGCTTCTACCCGTAGGCCGTTTGCGTCCATTGTTTCGGGCTGACAGACTCCTTGGTGAACACGCCGGAATCCGATAGATTCGCAAGTATGCCCCTCAACTCCAATGGGCCCGCCAGCCGCACGGTCGAGGATGTGGCAGAACGCAACTGCGGCGATGGGTCCGCCATACTTTTCGTGAGCGGCAGAAAAATGCGCATGCTGCCTCTGATTGCGGCCACATTTTTTATGGTGTCGGGCGGACCATACGCTATTGAAGACATTCTGGGTGGGGCGGGCTATGGGCGAGCCATTGTTATTCTGCTTTTGTTGCCAGTCATTTGGAGCCTGCCGACGGCACTGATGATTGGTGAACTCGCAAGCGCTATTCCTGCCGAGGGCGGCTTTTACGTGTGGGTGCGGCGCGCGATGGGACCTTTCTGGGGATTTCAGGAAGGATGGCTTTCGCTTTCGGCATCCGTTTTCGATATGGCGATTTACCCGGCCTTCGTGGTGAGCTATCTCGGCAAATTCGACCCGAGCCTCACCGTTGGATGGCGAGCCTACGCCTGGTCACTGGGAGTAGTGGCATTGTGCTGCCTCTGGAATCTCTTCGGAGCCCCGGCGGTCGGCGACGGGTCAGTGTGGATGTCAGTGTTATTGCTGGCACCATTCGCTGTGTTCGTAATATTGGGCTTCTGGCGAGCGTTCACGCTGCATCCGCAAGTGCAGTGGAGCGGACCTGCTTCATCCTCGGCTCTATCCACGGCAATCCTGGTGGCGATGTGGAATTACATGGGATGGGACAATGCCTCAACTGTCGCCGAAGAGGTGCACGATCCGCAGCGTACCTACCCTCGCGCCATGATCGCGTCGACGGCGATCGTCGCTCTCACCTATATTTTGCCCCTGGCCGCGATGGCTCTTTCAGGACTCGCGGTCGGCAGCTTCGAGACGGGCGACTGGACCTCGGCGGCGCGCAACGTCGGAGGCCCGTTATTGGGCGCTGCCATTGCAGCGGGCGGGGTTGTTACAGGCGTTGGCATGTTCAATGCCCTCGTCATGAGCTACTCCCGCCTTCCCATGGCCATGGCAGAGGATGGCATGCTGCCTCGATTTCTCTCCGTCCGCAATAAGCGTGGTGTGCCATGGGTCAGCGTATTGTTGTGCGGGCTGGCGTGGGCTTTGGCACTAAAACTGCCATTTGAAAAGCTGATCACCATCGACCTGGTCCTCTACGGCACCAGCTTGCTATTGGAGTTCGTCGCTCTCGTTGTGCTGCGTTTTCGGGAGCCGGAACTGGACCGGCCATTCCGGGCTGGCAGTATCCCTTTCGCAGTGGCACTCGGTGCGTGTCCGACAGCACTTATTGGCTACGCGCTTTATGCTTCCCGAACGGATGAGGTTGTCCTTGCCGGCAGGCATGTTCCGGCTTTGTTGTTCGCGTTTTGCGTTGCGGTCCTCGGCCCTTTGCTGTATCAATTCGTGAGGAAAGATTCGCGAAGGCTCCGATAGGCTTGTAACCTCCGTCGTCGAATCGTCCTAAGGGCCGGCGATTCCGTAGGCCGGATGAATGAGGGAGCAAACATTCGCGCCACACTGATGAAATGAAATGTTCATCCGTTGGCCGCATACTTAGGAGACATGATTCTGGCCCGGTTATTCCCCTTGCTGGCGGTGGCATTTATTTCGTCTCTCGGTTCTGCGGCTGCGCAGACCGGTGTCACGGCAGTTTTGCCCAACGGCCGCGAAATACATCCAGCCGGTAACTGGCTCCCTTTGGCGCCCTATCCATTCGCACTTGCAGTCAGTCCCAATGGGGCCCAGATTGCCGTTCCTTCTATTGGTTTTCCCTTTGCCATCAATGTGGTCGATCGGCCGCAAGACGAGCAGCCAAGTGTGCGTAGATTTCCGCCGGGGGGCGAAAACGTACCGGAGATCGAAGTGCATGCGGGCCTTGTCTACTCGCGCACCGGTGCATCGCTTTACGTGGGCACCGGAGATTCGGGAAAGATTCGCGCATACAAGACCGGTGACTGGACAGTCGCCGGAGAAGGGGCCCTCGATGGAATGGTTGGCGGCAAGGAGTTCAAAGGTAGCTTTGCCGCAACGTTGGCTCTCTCGCCGGACGGCAGCTTTCTCTACGCACTTGATCAAGGCAATTGGCGTGTCGTCGTGCTCGATGCGCATACCTTGGAACGCGTTGGATCGGTTCCGACCGGCGCGTATCCGTTTGGGCTGGCGCTGTCGCCTGACGGCCAGCATCTCTACGTGACGAATACGGGTTTGTTCGAGTACACGATGATTCCGGGTAGTGATGCGAAGGATCAGCTCAAGGCCGGACTACATTTCCCTCCTTTCGGATTTCCATCGAAAGAGGCGCGTGAAGGCGCAACAGTGGAGGGACGCCAGGTTCCAGGCCTTGGCGATGAGAATTCTGAACGCGGCAGTTCGCTGTGGACTTACGACATCAGCGACCCATCGCATCCGTTGGTGTCCGCACGCCTGCGTCTGGGTTCATCCATCACTGATACGACGCCCGGAGGAGCCGCGCCGACCGGAGTCGCAGCTGATGAGGACGGCGTTTTCGTGACGCTGGCGCACGACGACGCCGTAATTGAGATCGATGTGGATGGCAAACAAATGATTGCTCAGACTGAGCTCTCACCATTCGCAGGTCCGCACTTCGTTGACTCCGTGGGGCGCAGGTTGCGCGGAGTGATGCCGAGTGGCATCGCAGTTCACGCCGGACGCGTCTACGTGGCGGAATCGGGCATCAATGCTGTCGCCGTTTTAGATGAAGCGACACTGAAACCAATAGAGCACATTCCGGTCGGCTGGAACCCATCCGCAGTTGCACTTTCGCCCGATGGCAACACGCTGTATGTGGTGAATACGAAGGGGCGGGGAACGGGGCCGAATGGCGGCAAGCAGCACGACCCTCTCCAACCCTCGTATGTCGGCTCACTGGAATTGGGCAGCCTCAGCGCGATTTCGCTGGGCACCCTGGCTGACCCTGAAAAGCTCACCCAAACAGTTGTGGACGCCAACACGGCAGCGATTGCAAAGCAGCCACCTCTTCCGCGACTCAAACATTGTTTCCTGGTGATTCGCGAGAACCGCACCTACGATGAAGTGTTGGGTGATGTGGCCGGCGCCAACGGCGACGCGTCGCTGGCTCGGTACGGGATGGACGGCTGGGCGGCTGAAGACAAGTCGGCGGTGCATCTCAAAGTCACACCGAATTTACATGCGCTGGTCAAGCAGTATGCCATGAGCGACAACTTCGATGTCGACTCGGATGTATCGGCCGATGGTCACCGATGGGTGATGGGCATCAACCCTACACCATTTTTCAATACCGCGTGGACTTCAGGCTACGGCGGACGCCGTCACGACGATGTGCGCGCCGAGCAGCCGGGGCGCCGTGCCTTGTTTGGCGGCGCTGACGCGCCCATGCCGGAAGACGAACCGCAATTCGGCTCTCTATGGGAGCACGTCGCATTTGGTCCCAAAGGCGCACATGGCATTCTCAACTACGGCGAGGGAATAGAGGTCGAAGGCAATGTTGAAATGGATGGTGCGGAGCCGGAGGGTCAGAGGCAATTTCTGAATGCACCGCTGCCAAAGCCCGTATTCGAATCGACGGATCGCCGATTTCCCACTTTCAACCTCGGCATTCCCGATCAGTTTCGGGCGACGGAGTTCGAGCGAGACTTCAAGCAGCGGATCGCAAAAGGAAAGGTGCCGGCCTTGATCGTGATCCGCCTGCCCAACGATCACACCATGGATCCGCGCCCTGATGACGGCTATCCCTATCGAGCCTCCTACGTTGCCGACAATGATCTGGCACTCGGACGCATCGTGGCCTTCCTCTCCAAAACATCCATCTGGCGTGACTCCGCACTCTTTGTTACGGAAGACGATGCGCAGGACGGAGTTGATCATGTCGATGCGCACCGCAGCATCCTGCTGGTGGCGAGCCCGTGGGCCAAGCCCGGTTCTATTTCCCACGCTCACACCAGCATGGGTTCCATCACTCGCACCATCAATGAGTTGCTGGGGCTGGGACCCCTGAATCTTGAAGATGCCCTGGCCGGCGAGATTCGCGATATTTTCGACGATCACCTGCACGCGGTGGAATATCCGGTTCGGCCCGCTGACCCCCGGGTGTTCGTCGCGATCAGGGCACGGGCTGCAAAGCCCAAGACTAAAGAAGAGGCAGCCGCACTTCGTGATATGGATGACGCGGAGGAAATTCGAAAAGAAATAGAGCGGTCTGGGAATGGTCTCAGCAGGCCGAAAGGGATAAAATAAAAAAATTCAGTACGGCAATTAGAGCCGAGGGGTCTTTTGAACGCATCGCAAAGCGCCCCTGTTTTCAAGGCCCATTTACAGAACTTACTCAAGATTGTAATGGTGAGTCCTTAGGCTGAAGCCAAGCTCGCCATTTACGAGCGTTCCTCGGGCTCTGCCCTCTGCGCCCTGTTTCTTCGGCTCACGTTATTGCCTTTGGCGAGCCGAGCTTCCGACATCTTGTTCCCCGTGCTCCCGCTACCTAACCGTCGCTGTGTCGCTCTGTTTGAAAGATTTCAGGAGGCATCATTTTATGTTGAATCGTGCGGTTTCTCGAGTGCAGATGTTCATGAAATGTTGGCAAACCGTGTCCATGATGTTCCTGGCGCTCACCGCGATGTGTTCGCCGGTGTGGCCCCAATCCACGCAGGGCTCCATCGTCGGGACTGTCAAAGATGCGGCAGGAGCCGTCGTCTCTCATGCGAACGTCACATTAACTAACACATCCGAAGGCACCACCCGCATCGCGCAATCCAACAATGTTGGCGACTTCCGCTTTGTCGACGTGAAACAAGGCAAGTATTCGGTGGATGTAGCCGCATCAGGATTTGAAAAGTGGTCGGTTTCCGATGTGACTCTTGCTGTCCGTCAGGAACTTCGTGTCGATGTGCAACTGGCGGTGGGAACGGTCCAACAATCAGTCCGGGTGACGAGCGAGAATGTGAGCGCCATCGACACCGACAACCCCACCGTGAGTGGAACGTTTACCGCTGACGACGCAACCAACCTTCCTGTAAATACCCGCGCCAGCTTCAGCGGCACCAGCGCAGCTTCCATTCTCGGTACCCTGCCGGGTGTGCAGGCCGATGCTTCAGGCATTTCGCTTCAAGGCGCCCTGCCGTTCCAGACAGAAGTCACCGTCGACGGAGTTACGCTCAAGGACCCCGCGGGCGGCGGTTTCATCGGCGACGCGTTTCCCTCCACCGAATCGATTTCAGAAATCCGCGCCGATGGTGTGCTCGTCAACGCCGAGTATGGCGACCCCGGGCAGATCGTTGTCACCACCAAGGGAGGCGGCAATAAGTTCCACGGATCCGGCTTCTGGTATTACCAGAACTCCGCCTTCGACGCGATTCCGTACACGTACCCGACCACCATATCCAAGGCCAGCCAAACCGGAAACACGTTCGGTGGCAGTCTTGGCGGCCCCGTAACTCTGCCTCGTTACAACGGTCATAACAGGAGCTTCTTCTACGGCGCATATGAAGGCTGGCGGCATCCCGCGCAGGTTACAGTGAATGAGGTTGTTCCAAGCACCCTCATGAAAGAGGGCGATTTCTCAAAGTATTCCGCCAACGGCTTTGCAGGATTAACAATCCCTACACCGGCGCCGGTTATGGCACCACGATTCCCACTTCGGATATCAACAAGATCGCCGCTGCCACTCTAAAGCAGTTCTATCCGGATCCCAACATTGGCGATCCAACTCTGTATACCGATGACGGCGTGGCGAATTACCAGACCAAAGCGGATCAGAGCGGGCACTCCAATCAGTTCGACATTCGCGGCGACCAGTATTTCGGATCGAATCAGAAGTTTCTTTTGTGGGGCCGCTTTACCTGGAAGAATTTTCCAACCAACAGTCACCAGATTCTGAATCTTCCTTCTTCGGTCAATAGCAGCCAGGATCGCGTTCTCAAGGTCGACACCAACTGGAGCATTCTCCCCAACCTGATCAACGAGGGCGGCTTCGGCTTTACGCGTTACACCAACGGCGGCAGCAATAGCTTCAATGGATTGGCATGGACCAACGCACAGGGGTGGGTGGGACTGCAGAATCTCTTCTACAACGGCATTCCGGAGATGGACTTCAACAACATCCAGAGCCTGGATGCCGATCGACTAACGGGCCTGAACAAGTCGTTCACTTACGAGTACACTGACACACTGATATGGGTGAAGGGCAATCACACCCTGAAATTCGGAACCGACATTCAGACCCTTGAAGCGCTGTCACCCTTGGGTTTCAACGGTGCGGATAACTATGGCACCTATCAGTTCAATACCAGTGGGAGCGCCGGAATGTTCACTGGCGTCGATTTCGCTGACTTCCTGCTCGGTATTCCCAATCAAAGTTTTTATGACGTGGTTCGCCAGGACAACGACGGCATCTCCGCGCACTATCATTTCTTTGCGCAGGATGAGTGGCGCATGAATTCGCACCTCACGCTGTCCTATGGCGTGCGCTATGAACTGCACCCCGGCTACTACGACAAATACGGCGACATCGGTAACTTCGATCCTAGCGTTGCCACTTCAGGACGCGTAATCTACCCGCAAGGCAAACAGAGCCTGCTGGCTCAAGGCTTTCTCGCCAGCGCGAATGCGTGCGATGCCGACGGTGTTACCAAGAGCAATACTGCAGTTGTGAACGGTGCTCCGTGCATGGAGGTTGCAGGCAACAAAGATGCGGGCTTTCCTTCGGGTCTCAAAAAGTATCCGCACCTCCGCTTCATGCCCCGCTTGGGTTTCGCGTATCGTCCCTTCGGCAATGACAAGACAGCGGTCCGCGGAGGCTTCAGTATCTACAACATCAATATGCTGGGTTCCAGCTTCTATTCACTTACCGGAACCGTTCAGGCTTACACACAGCAGTTCCACAACACCTACGACTCCACAAGCCACGCCATCGGCTACCAATGGCCGCAAATCGATCCAGGTAGTGGCGGGGCGGGCTGCACCGACTGCTTCGGGACTGATTACTTTGGCACGGCCAACAGTGCCAACTGGAAGGACCCATACACCGAGCAGTGGTCTCTGAGTATCGACCACGACTTCGGCTCTGGCTACTCGGGTCGCGCCACGTACATCGGCTCGGAGACGCGCCAGCTGGTGTGGGCTCCCGACGAAAACAGCTTGCCTTACTCCACAACCGTCTCTGCGTTCAACGCACCCATCAGTTCGCGATTGTTCCCCAACTGGGGCCGCATCAACACTCGAGCCACTGGAGCAAATGACAAATACAACTCGCTCCAGGTAGAGGGCGATCACCGCCTTCAAAATGGCCTGGAATTCCACTCCGGCCTTCACCTGGGCCAAAAATCTCGCTGACAACCAGGGACCTGCGAATGTGGGATTTGGTGGAGAAGGCGGCGGGCAGCGCGCAACCTCCGTGCTGAATCGCCACGTGGATTTTGGTAACGCCTACGGCACGCGTCGTCTGCGCTGGAACACAACCGCCCTTTACGACCTGCCCTTCGGCCGCGGAAAAATGATTGGCTCGTCAATGAGCCGTGCCGCAGATCTTGTTGTGGGCGGGTGGCGTTTGTCTTCAATCCTCACGGTTCAAACGGGCCCCTACGAAACCCCTTACTTTCCCAGACGGACAGGGCGACCCATCGGGCACGGGTTCAGGGCTTGATGGCGCTTTTGGTGACGGCACTGGCAGCTTCGATACCGGCCACCGCAATCAGCATCCTGACCAACTATCTGGTGTTAGCGTCAATCCTCACGGAAAAGGCCGTCTTAACTGGACCAACTCCGCAGCGTTCGCCTGCCCCGGTGACACCACGTGGACAGCCGGCAATCCCTGCACCACGGGCGCCGGTTATACGCCCCAGGAGGATGGATCGTTTGTGGCCAACGGACCCCATCCGCTTCCTATCGGACGCTTTGGAAACAGCCAGGTCGGCACGGTAGAGGGCCCTGGGCTCTTCAACTTGTCATCGGGCTTGAGCAAGACGTTCGTAATCACAGAACGCATTCGATTGAAGGCGGAGGGCACTTTCACCAATGTGCTCAATCACACCAATCTAGGCGATCCCAACATGAACCTCAGCTCGCCGAGCTTCGGGTTGATAACGGGAGTTATTGGGTCGGGCACCGGAAATCCTCCTTCCGATTTCGGCGGTGCGCGTACAGGCCAAATCTCGGCCCGAGTGGAATTCTAAACAAGGACAGCACCAAGAAAAGCGGCGTGGACACCGTGTCCACGCCGCTTTTGTTCAAGCGTCCTCGTTATGTGTACTGCAATTCTTCTTTACACCGTGGCTTCGAGATTTACGCGATCTGCGATCTCAGAGAGTGTGGCGTCGGCATTCTCCTCCTCTGATTCGATGGATTCGAGCAGCGCCGCGTCTTCGTCAAGTCCCAGTATCTCGGCCCACCGGCGCAGCGTTCCGTACACGGCAATCTCGTGATGCTCCACCTGCTGAGCCGCCCCAATCAGCGCGATATCCCGCACCGTTGGATCGGTGGCATCCTTGATGACGTCTGATGCCTCCGATGAAAGGCCGTTGATCACTCTGCAGGTTTCCGTTGCCGCTTCGCCAACATGATTGCGCAACAGGCTTTCGATCGTTGAAACGTGACCCAGGGTCTCGTCGAGGTGCATCCGGAACGCATCGGCGAGTTCAGGGTCGGTAGAGTTCTGAATCAAATCGGGCAACGACTTGGTGATCTTCTGTTCCATGTCGAGCGCCTTTTTAAGGTTGCTGATATAGAGGGTACGCAGGTCTTCAATATGCGCTGAGAACAGCTTCATGGGTGAATCCTCCGATAGCGATTTAGAGTCGTCCACGGTTGCAGCGATCACCCGCGAACCGGCCTGATTTGAGGCCGCGAATTCGGGGCGGTTCTCTGTCCAGCTACATAGAGAGATGATCGTGCGCGCAGGTTGCCCGTCTGTTGGAATGCGAACGATCGAACCCATATAAATGGATGGAATGCGCTTGGAAATCTATTGAAATTCGATTGTGACCTGTCTCGGTATCGAAATTGAGCAACTCGATCCCAGCCTTCACCTTCCTAGTAAACGTGCTCATGAGCATCACGGCATTTGAGCCACAGGAGGGTTTATATGAAGATAGATCGAGCGATACGAGCTATTGCGTCCGCAGGATGCTGTGCATTGCTGCTAGCTGCATCCAGCGCCCAGACGCCGTCATCCGACACTGCCGGAAGCAATGCCAGCGCGGCTGACAAGACATTCGCCAGAAAGGCCTTGGCCGGCGGCATGGCCGAGGTCGAGTTGGGCCAGTTAGCCGCGCAGAAAGCCAACAGCGAAGACGTAAAGCAGTTTGGCCAGAAGATGGCGGACGATCACTCAAAACTAAATGACCAGATGAAGCCTGTCGCCGCCCAACTCGGCGTCACACCGCCAGACGGAATACCAGCTGCGGAGAAGGCGTTGGAAGCAAAGTTGAAAATGCTTTCCGGCGAAGCCTTCGACAAAGCCTACATGAAGGCCATGGTCAAGGACCATCGCCAGGATTTGATGGAATTCAAAAAGGAGGTTGCCACCGGCAAATCGAGCGCCTTGAAGGATGCTGCTTCGCAGGGTCAGCAGGTGATTGCAGAACACCTGAAGATGGCTGAAGACATCGCCAAAAAGGTTGGGGCAGGTGTCACCAGTACGACTGCGAAAAACGAGTAAGCGCCCCGTGCGAAAAGCGAGAGGCTCCCAGAGGTCCGGCCTGTAGGAAACGGGGCGGCAACAGGCGTCCCCGTCTCCTACTTGTCCCGAAAATTTATTTCGCCGCTTTGGTCAACGCTTCGATCTGCGTCTCAGGCCTCGTTGCCTTGTTGTCTTCAAACTGCTTGGCCGCCCTGATGACATGATCGCGAGCGTACGCCGCGTCATGCCAGCCTTTGATCTCCACGCGCTTGCCCTCGAGATCCTTGTAGATCGAGAAGAAGTGCGTAATCTCCTTCAGCATGTGGGGATAGATATCCGTGTAGTTCCAAACGTTGGTGTAGCGTGGATTGTTCTTGCCCACCGCCAGCACCTTCTCATCCAGCACGCCCTGGTCCAGCATCTCCAGCAGCCCGATCGGTCTCACTTCCTGCAGGCAACCGGGGAATGTTGGCGCGGGCACCAGCACCAGCACGTCCAGCGGATCACCATCATCGCTCAGCGTAGAAGGAATAAAGCCGTAGTCACCTGGATAATGCACTGGCGAGTGAAGGTTGCGGTCCAGCTTGAAGACATGGAGTTGCTTGTCATATTCGAACTTGTTGGTGCCATCCTTGGGGATCTCGATGACGGCCCGGAACACTTCGGGCGAACGATCGCCAATGGGCAGCTCCAGATAGTTAACCATTTCTCTTGCTCCTCTGCTCGATTCTTAAGTGATGCATGAACACTTGGATGCGCGGCCGGATCACCGATTCGGATCCGCGGCAAAAAGGCCGGCAACCAATACCTCGCCGGAAACCGCCACCACACCATGGCTCCGGCACCAGTCTCGGGCAAAATACGAAGAATCAATGATGTAGCTTCGACCACTCGAATTCGCGCGTCAAGTGCGAGAATACAGCATTTTGGACGGAATCCAACTGCACCCGCACTATTCAGTTCGCTCCCACTGCAATGCGAAATGAGGCGATAAACGCCGTATATTGCACGAAAAATAGAAGGTAGTAGGCATTACTCAGCCGTTTGCAGCCAGAGGAGTGATGGGCGCCGCCCGGTTCCATCGGGTGCCGGGCGCACTGCGAGCAGCGAGACCCCGGTCTCCATCCGACGCGAACCGTCCATGTGCATCAGATCGGCAGAGTAACGCGGCTTGTCCACCCGCATCACCATGAATTCTCCGCTCTCTCCCAGCACCAATACCCGTTGCCCGACTGTCGGACGGAACATCGGAAGCACGGACCTATTTCCCCGATTCGCAACCTGGACCTTTGATGACACAGCGAATTTCCCTACACCCTTCCCAGATTGCCCCTCACCGCCCACACTTCACCTCAGCCCTTTGAGTCCGGTTAGATGTTTGCTCTTTTCGAAAAGGTTGGTCCGTGGTTGAACCGCAACAGGTGCAACTCCGGACCAGCATCAAGTCATTTCGATTCATCTCGTGCGCCCCCCAATTTCCGCTGTACATGAACGGATCGTCATGTTAGAGTTCTCGAACTCCCCGGAGGCCGTCTCAAATGATTAGCTGGAATCGCATCCGCGATGCCCTGTATCGAGGCAATCGCAAACCGCAGAAGCTCGCTGTGAGGCTTGTCAGCGTCACGCGCTTCACTGACATAACCAATAGCGCCAGCCTCATCACTTTCCCCGCGGGCCGGCATTCCCTGGTCGTGCGCACGTCCTCCGGGAACGGGAAGACAGATCCCGTGCTCGCCCCAAACGAAGAACGAGAGCTGTGAAGATTCAGAATGCCTGTTGCCCCTTAACTCTCGGCACGCAATTGTTTTGACGCCATGAACCAAAGGCCCTCACAAAATCCAGTTGTGAGATCCTCTTCACTTGGTAAAAAGCTGTCGGACCTTTCAAATCCCCAACAACTACACGGGTCCGTCTCGTTTCGCTCGCCATACTATAATCACGGTTGATGAAGGCTCATGTGTACGTCACGCTGAAAACGTCGGTACTCGATCCCCAGGGGCAAACCATCCACAACGCTTTGCGCAAGATCGGATTCGCCCAGGTTGAAGCCGTGCGTCAGGGCAAGTATTTCGCCCTTTCACTGGCAGATGGCCTGTCTTCGGCCGATGCAAGGGCCCAGGTTGAGCGTGTCGCCCGCGAGGTCCTGACTAACCCCGTGATTGAAGAATTCACCTACCGCATTGAGGACTAGTGCCGGGTAGTCCTCACCTTAATGTGCGGACATCAGGGGAGTCGCACGTTGCGCTCGCTCATAACCCGTTCGCATAAAATCATTCCATGTGCGGAATCGTCGGGTACGTCGGCAAACAAAAGGTAGTCCCTGTCATTCTTGAGGGCCTCAGGCGCCTGGAATATCGCGGCTACGATTCCGCAGGCATCGCAGTCGGCAGCCCCGGCAGCGCCGTACTTGAAGTCTGCCGCGCTCCCGGCAAGCTTCAAAATCTCGAAGAAGTCCTGCGCGAGCATCCGCTCACCGGCACGTTCGGCATCGGCCACACGCGCTGGGCTACCCACGGCCGCCCCACTGAAGAAAACGCCCATCCCCATCGCGACTGCACCGGCCGCATCGTCGTTGTGCACAATGGCATCGTTGAAAACTACCTCGATCTCAAGCGGGAGCTGACCGCCAAGGGACACAAGTTCGTCACCGAAACCGACACCGAAATCATCGCCCATCTACTCGAACAAGTTCAGAACGACGCCGAAGCCGCCGGCGAGCCCATCCTGCTCGAAGATGCCGTTCGCAGGGCCGTCAAGCGCCTCACAGGCGCATTTGCACTCGGCATCCTTTCCTCTGCCGAGCCCGACAAGATCATCGCCGCGCGCTCCGGCCCCCCGGTCGTCATCGGTGTTGGCGAAGGCGAGTACTTCGTCGCCTCTGACGTCCCCGGCATCCTCCACCACACGCGCAACATTTACTTCCTCGCCGACGGCGACATGGCCATCCTCACGCTCGACTGGCGTCGAACTCACCGACTTCAACGGCAAGCCCGTGAAGCGCGAGATCACCCGCATCCAGTGGGACCCCATCCAGGCGGAAAAGGGCGGCTACAAGCACTTCATGCTCAAGGAAATCTGGGAGCAGCCCCGCGCCATCCGCGACACCACGCTCGGCCGTTTCTCTCTCGACTCCGGCAAAGTCTTCCTCGGCGAAATGGACATCGACGACGAAGAGCTGGCCGCGGCCTCCAGCATCAACATCGCCGCCTGCGGCACCAGCTGGCACTCCGCCCTCGCCGGCAAATACATGATCGAGCGCCTCGCCCGCATGCCCGTCGATGTCGACTACGCCAGCGAATACCGCTATCGCAACCCCATCCCTGATCGCAATGCCCTGGGCCTGCTCATCACGCAATCCGGCGAGACCGCCGACACCCTCGCCGCGCAGCGCGAGATGATCGCGCTCGGCTCCAAGACCGTGGCCATCTGCAACGTGGTCGGCGCCATGGTCGCGCGCGAAGCGCACGGCGCCATCTACACCCACGCCGGCCCGGAGATCGGCGTCGCCTCCACCAAGGCATTCACCGCGCAACTCACCGCGCTCTTCCTGCTCGCCCTCAAGCTCGGTCAACTTCGCGGCCGCCTTGACAAGGCGCGCTCCGTCGAACTTGATGGAGGAGTTGAGCCGCCTGCCCGCCAAAATCGAAGACGTTCTCAAGTCCTGCTCCCCGCAGTGCGAGCAGCTCGCCGCAGGCTTCGCCAACGCGCGCGACTTTCTCTATCTTGGCCGCGGCATCCACTTCCCCATCGCCCTTGAAGGCGCGCTCAAGCTGAAGGAAATCTCCTACATCCACGCCGAGGGCTACCCCGCCGGCGAAATGAAGCACGGCCCCAACGCGCTCATCGACGAGACGCTGCCTGTGGTCGTGCTGGCCACGCGCGATGAGACCGATCCGGCCTCGAAGCTGCGCTATGAAAAGACCCTCTCCAACATCCAGGAAGTCACCGCGCGCTCCGGCCGCGTGATCGCCATCGCCACGGAGGGAGACACGACGATCGGCGATCTGGTCGAGCACGTCATTCACATCCCGCCGGTGATCGAGATGCTTTCGCCCATCGTCGAGATCGTGCCCCTGCAACTCCTCGCCTACTACATCGCCGTCCGTCGCGGCTGCGACGTCGACCAGCCCCGCAACCTCGCCAAATCCGTCACTGTCGAGTAATCCGCCACTACCCACCAGCCCCCCTCAGTTCAAGAACCACTTATCCGTTTCTAGAGCGCTCACGAAGTTCTGGTAGCTTTACAAGCAAGTCGATCGGGGTGAAAAGAATGGCTTCTCCTGAACTGGAAGGCGCCCGAAGCGCAATCGCATCTGAAATCGGTCCCGATGTCGGCGAGTTTACGCCTGCCGGTGAAAAACATCTTTTCGGTTGGGACGACATGCTGGTTCTGGGCGGAGCTTTTCTTATCGCCTTCCTGACCGCGTTTGCCAAGAGCGCGGGAGAAGAGGCGGGAAAGCAACTGGGCAAGGCGCTCGTGGATTATATTGCCCAACAGATAAAGGCCTGGCGTTCAAAGAATTCAGAAGAGCAGTCAGCCGCGCTGGAAAATGTGGCTACTGCTGCGGCAAAAATAACGGCCGCGACGCCGGAATTGACGGCGGCAATTTCCGCGGCTGTGGAGAAGGCTCTTGCCTCGGTCCTGGGCAAGGAGGCGGAGTCGGATATTGCGGATCGCATCGCGGCGCGGGTTCGCCTGGAGGCGCTGAAGGTTCTGGAGCCCAAGGCGGCAGCGTAATGGAAGCGCCGGATCGGAAAGCTTTGGCCTATGCGGCGTTACAGAGACTGTGGGTAACGCTCGACCCAGAGTCGGCCGAGATTCGCTGGCAGCAGGAGTTTGCCTTCATGAGGCTCTCGGCCGAATTGAAGACCCCCGGCCACTGGTACCAGCACGAGGGCGATACCGGGTATATCGAATACTATCCATCGGGGGATGCGGGGGAGTTTCACACTGAACTTCCTGCAGGGATTGATGCGGCGTCTGTCGTCGTAATTCCCAGGGTAGCGGGTTTTCCTTCGATCTATGACAGGATGAAAAGCCTGCTGCTCGAGACATCCGCCGTGCAAGGCGAGGCAAATGTCCTGCAGATGATCGCCGACATGGAGGAGTTGCGGAGCGCCACCCACGCCAGCCGCATCAAGCACGTGATTGCCGGCGAGCTTTTTAGCTTGCTGGCGTCTGGCAAACAGGCGATTGCGGACTACCTGGGTGAGAAGCTTCAGGCATTTTCTGGCGTCGACTTGCGGCGCAATAGGGTCTGCGGGTTCGAGGCGGCCGCGGTGATGCTGCTCTATTCCCTGTTTCGGCAGCTTGTGACGGCGGTGCCCGCTGCGCCGGCGAACCTGATTCCCAAAATGTTCGACCCTACCGGGGTGAGTTCTCTCCCGGAAATGACGGCCCGGTTTATCTACGATTGTTATGCGGCTGGGATGGGAGAAGCTGCGAATCAGGCAATCGACGATATCCGCATTGGAGGCGATGCGACACTGGCGGCGTCGCGCGCAATGCTGCCGGGAGACCTGCATCCCGGCCTCTATATGGATAGCTACTATGCGGGCCTGCAGCAGGCAGCGCTTCGATTTCTGGCGGTTCGCTGGGGCTGGCAAAGCGTGCTGGTGTGGGGCGGCCTGAGCGATGAGGAGCAGCAACGCGCGCTGAAGCGGGTAAACGCAGTCGAGGAGAAGCTGGTTCGCTGCGAAACGGCAATCATGTACGCGGTGAAGGATCTCGACGGTTCGCGATACCGGGAGAAACAACAGGCCATCCGTGATGCAAAAGCAGCTGGCGATGATAAACAGGCAGCAGCGATCCTGGCGAATACCTTCGACTCACAGATCTTCTATCCGCAAGCACTGAAGGACTGGATGTGTAAGGGAGCCTAAGTGGCAGCCGATCCGAGTGCGGCGCGCCTTCTCAAAATGCCGCCAGTGGCACGATACGTCTCCAATCAAGGCGGCAAAGACGACGGTTTCCCGTCGCAGGTGCAGAAGGTGTACGAAGAGCTGAACGGCAAAAAGCTCACATCGCTGGCTGAGGAACCGCACCTCCTTCGACACGCACATTCTCACGGCGTTGCGTGTTCACCTTATTTCCTGATTGGCTGGCGAAGCCCCTTGTTGAGGCGACCGCTATTTCCCCGTATAGATCACGTGCCAGATCGACCGCGTTCCGTCATCACTCACAAAGAGCGATCCATCCTTGCCCACCGTCACGCCCACCGGCCGTCCCCACACCGAGTCGCCTTCCGTAAACCCGGTCAGGAAATCTTCGTACTCGCCGGTAGCGCGTCCGTTCTTCATCGGCAGCCGGATCACTTCGTACCCCGATCGATCCTTTCGATTCCATGATCCGTGCTCGGCCACAAAACCATCGCCTTTGTATTCGGCAGGGAACTGCGAGCCCTCGTAGAACAGCATTTCCAGCGATGCAAAATGCGGATTCACCAGCACGTCCGGCGTAATCACCTTTGCCTGCAACTCCGGATGCTTCCCCGCATGCCGCGGATCCTGCACCCCGCCGTGCGCGCCCATGTAGTACCACGGCCAGCCGTAGAAGCCGCCTTCCTGAATGTGTGTCACGTAGTCGGGCACCAGGTTATTGCCAAGCGCGTCACGCTCGTTGGTGGAGCACCATAATTCTCCGGTCGTCGGATTGATCGTCTCGCCCACGCAGTTGCGAATCCCAGACGCGTAGATCTTCACAAACTTGCCCGTCGGCGTGAACTCCAGCACGTCGGCGCGGTCCTTCTCCTCCGGGTGCGTGTCCGGATCATCCACGTTGGAGTGCGATCCGACCGACGCAAACAGCTTGGAACCATCCTTTGAGAAAACCAGGTCCCGCGTCCAGTGGCCGCCCCCGCGCAGGCGCCCCCCGCCCGGCAACTCCGCCAGGTTCTCAAATGGCGCGCTCGCCTTCATGTCGCCGCTCTTGTAAGGGAAGCGAATAATCTGGTCTGTGTCGCCCACGTACACATACTTGGGATTCGGTCCGCTGGGATAAAACGCGATCCCGAAAGGCTGGTGCAGCCCCTCGGCAAAAACCGATACTTCCTGCGCCTTCCCATCCGGCGTAAGTCCGCGAAGCACCTTGATCTTGCCGGCCTCGCTTTCTGCCAGAAAAATGTCGCCATTGGGGGCCGTCCGCATCTCGCGCGGATTCTCAAGGCCCGTCGCATACAGCTCCACCTTGAACCCATGAGGGGCTTTCGGCCAGGCGTTGGCCGGACGAGGAACTACCCCAGGTCCGTTATCCACGGACTGGTCTGGAGCGGGTGCGGGAAGGTCAGCTGCGGTCAGGTGTCTACGGGTCCCCGGCGACTCATGCGCCGCGTCCGTAAAAGCTGCCTGCCCGGTTTGAACTCCTTTGTTTTCTTCTGCAAAGACTGTCGCAATCAAAAAGCAAGCTGCGGTTACAACCGCTATCCTTAAAACTTCCTTCATTTGGACCTCGAACGGGGGTGCCGAGGTTTAGCTACCGGAATGGTCGCCAGGCGAGTTGTTCGGCACCTCCACCAAATAGTGGATGCATAATAGCGCCCTGGGGACACCGCGGGATACATTCGCGTCTTTATCGCGCTCTAAAAAAACAGCTCAAGTACCTATGCGGTCAATGCTTGCTCGATGATTAGGACCTCAACGCCCCGGCGTGGGGGCAGTGTCAGAATCCCCTCTTTCGCCGGCCCCGGAGGCGATTCCAGCAAACAGAGATACCGGCACTGTGGCCTTTACAACGACTCTGTTGTGGGACTGGGTGACATCGGCGGTTTTCAGCAAATCCTTGATTCCCCGGTTCGCGATATTCTCGCTTAGCGGCGCCGTAAATCCGCGCGCCAGCGAGACGAGAGATTCCAGCGCCGCCGCCTGGCTCTGAGCCGCATCGGGCGAAGGCGCAATCTCCTCCACCTTCAGCCGCAGCGCTCCCGCCAGCGGCAGTTCCGGAGCCACGCTCGCCACAATGGTGGAGTCTGCCTGGATGGGCAGCTGAAACCCCAGAATGGAAATCGCGCCGCTCTCGTTGAACGGCAGTCCAATCTGCCCCACGCCCCACGCCAGCGACAGCAATGGCACCTCGTGGAAATGCTGCGACAACAGTGTTGAGCCGGAGAAGGGAAGTGCCGCCGTTCGATGCCGGTCCAGAATCGAGTGGATCTGCTCGGCCGTGGGAGTGTTCGAGATGGCCAGCATGTCGTAGCCCACCTGCGTCACGCGCACCGTCCGCGCCTCTGAGGGAATGTTGTAAACCGTGTGTCCCGCGTAACTTTCGCGGCTGGTCGCATGGGTTTCAAGCCAGCTGTTGAGCTTGGGCCCGGTCAACTTGCCCACCAGCACCATCGAGTAGGCCACCGGCCCATTCGGCCCATTGGGATCGCTCATGCGATGCAGCGCCACGGCGGCCTGGTCCAGGTCGCGCTCCCAGTCAATCCCCGTCGCGTCCACAAATTGCTGGTATTCCGGCACCCGGTCAGGCGGCTTCAAGTGCTTGCGGAAAAATGTTCGCACCGGCTTCAGGTTGACATAGAGAATGCCGTCCGACTCCGGCAGCAGCCGCGCCGCCTCGGGTGGTGCCTTGGAACGCAGGAAGATTGCCACCGCCAGAAGAACCAGGACCGCGGCGACCACCAGCAGCGTTCTGCGCGTGCGTCTGTTCATCCTCGCCGGGGGTCAACCGTGACTACCAAAGGCTGCACCCATCCAGCATATCGAATCCGCTTACTGCACCAGCGCAAAGCTGTAGATCTTTCCCGAACTCGCCATGTTGTTGCCTGACACGGTATCCGACGGGGGCAGGAAGCCGTATTCGCCTCGCCCCACCTCGGTGCTCAACGTGATCTGGTAGATCCGCGGCGCCAGCTTCTTCGAAATGTAGTCGACGTTGTCGCGGATCGCCCCGCCAGACTCGTGCACAATTCCGCCCGTCGACGACCGGAACTCCCGGCTCAGCGGATTCACGCGCAGCCGCAACAGTTGGTACTCGCCAGGCGAGCGGCCCTCCGGCACATAAAAGATGAATGACGCCGGCATCTTCAGGGCAAGCTTGCTGCGATTTCCGCCGACCATTCCATTCATGTCGCCCTTGATCAGCCCCACGCTCGCGATATGCTTCACTGCGCCGCCTGTCTTGAAGTTCACAACTTCAGCCGGCACTTCCTCCCAGGTTCCCGTGGTCGCGTCCTGGAAGTAAACACCCACGCTGTCGACACCGGCAGGAACGCCGCCCGTCGCTGGTGCCCCCAGCCCGCCCGTAGTCGGCGCCAGGCCTCCAGCGGCAGGCGCAGCCGAACCCCCGGATGCCTTCACCACAATGGCCGCAATTTCCTTGTCGGTTGCGCCGCCGCCCTTGAGAGCGATCAGCCCATTAGCCGACGTGTCATACGTCCCCGGCGAAGCGTTGATGGTGGTTACGATCAGGTCTTCTGACAGCCCCGCTTTGATTAGCTTGATGACCGCATCGTTGCTCAGCGCTTGTTGTGCCACCACCACCGATGCCATCGCCAACACCAATCCCAATAGATAGGACTTGCGCATTTCGATTCTCCTCAAATTAGGGAACTGCGGGACGTGCCGGGGAAGGGACACCCGATCATCCACTGTAAGTGCAGCCCGAAGCAAGGAGAATCACGCTGTCTCGTGTCCGGTGTGCGTAGCAACTACTCAGTTAGAAATCTGTCGGTCAGTTTTTGACCGTCATGGAATCGGAATCGACAGCTCTCTTGCCGGTAAGCCCCTCTAATCCTGCCAACAGTCCTCTGTAGTCGCTTTTATCTGCCTGAAACGCAAAGCCGCCTTTTTTGCCGTTGTCATCCCAGGTGATTCCGACGAAATGTTTCTTTGACTTGGTTAGCGCCAGCAACGCTCCGATTCCAAGTGAGAAGACCGCCACCCCGATGGCTGCGCCTATCCGCCTGTGAACATCCTGACCGTAGCTTATTTCCGTTACCGAACTGGCGGGAATCACAACCACTTCGTCTTTGCCCTTCTTGATCCTGATGAAGTTCCCGTCCATGGAAAGTTTCATGTCCGTGCCGGACTTTGCATTGGCTAACGAGCCGCCGTCATAAACAACCTTGTAGCTGTTGTCCCCGGCAAATGAAATCAAGGGAAAGGTAAGGCAAAGCAAAATACAGATCAACTTTTTCATTAATTTTCCTTTCAAGCTGTCCACGCAGGAGCCCCGGAACACGACGCGGCCAACGAGCTTTCTGGGGTGATCGGATCATTGCGCGATAGCCCCTGCACGTGAAGTGATAGCGCGCACACCTCTCTGCGAGACAAATCCGCACATGAAATCGCAAGATTTCACTGATCCAACCACCCCAAACTGGCGTAGACTCCACCTGTCGGAACCGCGGGCCCGTCCCTCGGCAACCCTCACCCCCGGAGGTCCCGCAATGGCAGACGAAACTGGCCAGCGTGTTGGCGATTATGAAGTCCTGGCGAAACTTGGCGCAGGCGGCATGGGCCGTGTCTACAAGGTCCGCAATGTCATCTCCAACCGCATTGAGGCCATGAAGATCCTCCTGCCCGACTTTGCGTCAGACTCCGATCTCGCCGCGCGCTTCATGGCCGAAATCCGTACCCTCGCCGGCCTGGAACACCCCGGCATCGCCCAGCTCCGTACCGCCTTCCAGTACAACAACCAGTTCGTCATGGTCATGGAATTCGTCGAAGGCACCACCCTCGAGAAACTCGCATCCCAGATCCGCATTCCCCTCAATCACGTCCTCGACTATTCCAGCCAGGTCCTCGCCGCTCTCAGTTACGCGCACGCCAACGGCGTCACGCACCGCGACATCAAGCCCGCCAATGTGATGGTCACCACGCACGGCGTGGTCAAGCTCATGGACTTCGGCATCGCCAAGTCGACCGACGACATGTCGCTTACCCGCCCCGGCACCACCATGGGCTCCGTCTACTACATGTCGCCCGAGCAGGTCCGCAGCGGCACCATCGACTCCCGATCCGACATCTACTCCTTCGGCGTCACCCTCTACGAACTGCTCACCGGCCGCAAGCCCTTTCAGGCCGATTCGTCCTACACCGTCCTCAACGCGCAGCTCAATGACCCGCCCATCCCTCTCATCGAAGTCAATCCATCCATTCCGCCCGCGCTGAATGCCATCGTTCTCCGTGCCATGGAAAAGCGCCCCGAAGACCGTTTCCAAAGCGCCGATGAATTCCGCGACGCCCTCCGCGGCATCCATGAGGCGCCCACCACATCGGCGGCGGCCGTCGCTCCCCAGCCAGTGCCTTCGCCAGTCGCGCCCGCAGCAAGCGCCTGGTCGTCCCCTGAACCCGTCTCCGCACCCGCCTTCACGCCCGTCCCTCCGCCGGTCATGCCGCCGCCTCCCGCCAACCGCGGTCACCGCGGTCTCTGGATCGGTATCGGCGCGGCCACTGCCATCCTCGCGCTCATTGCTGTTGCAGCGCTCCTGCCGCGCATCTTTTCCACGCACGCCAGTCCCGGGTCCGCGAGTCAGAGTCAATCGCAGAGCCCCAGCCAGGCTCAACCCGACACTCCGCCGCAAACCCAGCCTGACGCGCCCAAACAACCCCAGCCTGACGCCGGTGCTTCCCCGCAGGATTCCGCCATCTCCGAGCCGCCTGCTCAGCCCGACCCGCACGCAGCCAAAGACGCATCGGCGCCGGCTCCCAAACAGAAGTCATCCGGCTCGACGTCTTCGGCCACCAATGCCGAGCCACCCGCGAAGCCCGGCGCTCAGCCCGCGGCAACCAGCGCCACGCCGTCATCTGCGCCCGCAGGCCCCTCGCCGCAGGAACTCCGCGAAGCAAATGACCGTTACGCGAACCTCGAGGCGCGCGCCCAGTCCACCGACGCCGGCGTACAGCAGATTCGCAGCCAGCAGCAATCACAGGGCCTCGACATTCGCGGTGACATCCTCGCTGCCATGAATCGCCTCAACAACGACATGACCCAGGCCAATAGCGCCATCGCCCGAAAAGACCTCGATCTCGCCGACGACTACATGAAGCGCGCCGATCACGAGATCTCGGTCCTCGAAAAATTCCTCGGCCGATAAGCACCTGTTGTTGATCGGGCCCGTGACAACCGGGCCCGTCTTCAGCGTGGCCGGTGGCCCATTTCATCCTGGATCGAAAGCCGTCTGGATCGAAGCCGTCTAAATCGAAAGCTGTGCCCCTTCATCGCAGCCTTATCGCGATGAGCGGACCCTCGGACAAATCCCGAGGACGTTCTCGCCGCGCGACGAGATTCCTGCAGCAACATCAGGGCAAGCAGCCCCACTACCTCCGGCTCTGGCCCCTCCCGCTCTGGCTCCGGACTTGGCTGAAGTTCTTTCACCAACCGCCCCAGTCGAATCGCCTCGCCCGTCAGCTCGGCTCGCGTCACCTCCCCTCCCGCCGCGGCCGAGTAGCCCTCGTTAAACACGAGATAGATCACCCGAAGCACCGCCTCCAGCCGCTCCGGCAACTCCTGCGGCGACGGCACCTCGTAAGGAATTCGCGTCTCGCGAATCTTTGCCTTGGCACGCACAATGCGCTGCGCCAGCGTTGCCGGCGTCACCAGAAATGCCCGTGCAATCTCCTCCGTTGTCAGGCCGCAAACTTCCCGAAGCGTCAGCGCAACTTGTCCTTCCGGCGCCAGCGCGGGATGGCAGCACGTGAAAATCAGGCGGAGGCGATCGTCCTCAATCTCTTCATTGCCCATCTCCTCACTTCCGCTGGCACTCACCCCGGGTGCAGCATGATTGACGCGCGATTCCAGATGCGCGATCAGCTCTCGCTGTGCTCCATCGAACCGCGCCCGCCGGCGCATCGCGTCGATGGCCTTGAAGCGCGCCGTTGAAATCAGCCACGGGCGCGGATTCCCCGGAACCCCGGTCTTCGGCCATGTGTCCAATGCAGTAGCGAACGCTTCGTGCATCGACTCTTCGGCCAGGTCCAGGTCTCCCAGCAGGCGCACCAGCGTCGCCAGCACCCGGCCCGACTCCGTCCGGTAAAGAGTCTCAATGGTCCTGCTCAGCGGTTCGGGCAAAGGCGGCGGCTGCGACATCGGCATCTACGCCAACCTAGCAAACGGAGTGGCTCAATACAACTGCGCCCAGGTTCATCATCACAGTTGATCGGCAGTCGGTCGCAGCATCCGAAGTTATCTCCACCCCGCCTCTCATGCCGCATGTGTTCGAATTGGTTGCGCACCCGGAAAGCAGTTCCCCGGAAAGCAAGTACGCTTGACAGATGAGCGATTGGTCCCTCCCCCAGCTGTTGGCAACCCTGCATGAGGACATACACCGCCGCCTCGAAGCAGCGCGCCGCACCTTCGCCCACACCACCACCAAGGGCGACGCCAGCGAGCGAGTCTGGCTCCAGCTTCTGCAGCAATACCTTCCCCAGCGTTACGCCGCAGACACCGCGCACGTCGTTGACAGCCTCGGCCAGTTCAGCCAGCAGATCGACATCGTCATCTTCGACCGCCAGTACTCCCCGTTCATCCTCAAATACGAGGGGCAGACCATCATCCCCGCCGAGAGCGTCTATGCGGTCTTCGAGACCAAGCAGGCCATCTCCACCGAACATTTGAAGTACGCGCAGGAAAAAATCGCCACCGTCCGCAAACTCCACCGCACCAGCCTGCCCATCCCTCACGCCGGCGGCGTCTACCCCGCCAAAGCCCCTATCAACATCCTCGGCGGCCTCCTCACATTCGAAAGTGTATGGGCCACATGCTTCGGCGAGTCCATCAAGGAGGCACTCCGCTTCGATCAGGCCTTGGGTCGCATCGATCTCGGATGCGTCGCCGCACACGGCCATTTTGTCCACGACCTCCATTCCGGCGAATACCAATTCACGTCGGAAGGAAAACCCGCCACAGCTTTCCTCTTGCGTCTGATCTCCCAACTCCAGTTCAGCGGCACCGTCCCCATGATCGACGTAATGGCCTACGCCAAATGGCTCTCCGTCTAGTGTGGTGTCCCGGAAGCTCTTGCCACGACCGAGCTGTCATCCTGAACGCAGTGAAGGATCCGCGGTTGTTCTTGCTTTTGCGATGCAAATTCACCGCGACCCTGGGGTGCCCCATGTTTCGATTCTGAACGTTCTGAGACATGGGATACCAAGAACATTCACCACCCCGCCGCCTGATCTACACCTATAGCTATCACTCCGTAGATGGTGTTGAGTTGCCCCAGCGGATAGTCGTAACCAGAGAAAGCGTGGCGATACAGACTGAGAGACTGCATCGTGAAGACCAGTAAATGAGTCAATGATTGCCGATCGGCCGGGCTCTCTGTCTAACGTCCTCCTTTCCCGATCCCGAAAAAGCGGTCTCTGACCGGTCTGCGCGCTGACTCAATACCGCTTGTGGCGCCGGGTCAAGTCAAGCTAAGATGATCTGCCATTCCGAAGATTGCGTTCTTCCACTGGATTTGGCCAACTCTGTGCTGGAGAGGGGTTGCCGAGTGGCGAAAATATACATCTCATCCACGTTCGAAGACCTGAAGGACTATCGGGCCGCTGCATACAGGCGGCTCCGCCAGATGCGTCACGACGTGATTTCCATGGAGGACTACAACGCCGGCGACTCTCGCCCCTTGGAGAAGTGCTTGGCCGACGTCGCGGCCTCCGAAATATACGTGGGGATCTTCGGGTGGCGGTACGGCTACATCCCGGACGGACAGGTTTCCGGTCGAAAATCGATCACCGAGCTGGAGTATCGCAAGGCAACCGAGGCAGGCAAGCCACGCCTGATCTTCGTCCTTGATCCAAAGGCGACATGGTCCCCGGCTCTGATGGATTTTCGCACCGGCGATGGAGACCGGGGTCAACAGATCGAGCAACTCCGCAACGAGCTTGCCCGGGAACACATCGTGCGCTTCTTCAGCTCTCCCGAGGGATTGAGCGGCGATATTGCCGTTGCCGTGAATGAGGTGCAGCAGCAGTGGATTGAAGCCGGTATCGCCGAGCAACGTCGCGAGATAGTCCAGGAGAGTGAGCGCCGCGGAGCCCGAGTCCGCCAGCGCATCGTTGGACACCCCGTCCTGGATGTGGGCGAAAACTTCAAGGGTCGCGTCAAGGAGCAAATAGACCTCAGCTCCTTCCTGGCAAAGCCGTCCACTCGGCTGGTGAGCATCGTGGGACGCCCTGGCATCGGCAAAACCGCTCTTGCGAGCAAAGTGCTGAGAGACCTCGAACAGAATTCCTGGCCGGAAGGCGTCCCTACCATTACCGTGGACGGAATCGCGTATCTCAGCACGCGCGCTACAGGCGTAACGCTGGAATCACTGCTGACAAGCTGCGCCGCCATGCTGGGAGGTGCGCGTGAGGAGGCACTACAAAGAGCCTGGGCAAGTTCGCTTTCCGTGGCCGAGAAAATCGATCGTCTTTTGGACGCCCTCGACGACGGAAACTATGTGCTCCTGCTTGACCACATGGAAGAATTGCTCGATGACAAGGGGGCGATCGGCGATCCCGACCTGAGAATGTTTTTCGACCTCAGTCTGACTGCCCGCCGCGGGGCGCGCCTGCTGGTTACCTCCCGCATCCCCATCGCGTTCCATCCTGACCGGTCGCCTTTCGACCGGCGGATTCCATTGATCGCGGGTTTATCCATAGCCGAGGGCGTCGCGCTGCTCCGCGACATGGACCCGAATAACACCTGGGGCCTGCGCGATATTCCCGAAGCCGAACTGGCTCGCGCCGTGGAGCGCCTTCACGGCATTCCATGGGCTCTCGTGCGCCTGGCTGGCCTCTTGAAAGATCAATTCTTTGGCAGCCCTGACGAAATCCTCAACCAGTTTGGTACTGATGTTCTTGAACAGCTGATGACCGAGGCATACCGGCGGCTAAGCGACGAAGAGCGCTGGGTCATGGACGCCCTGGCCACCTTAGGGCGGCCGGTTCCGCTCATTGCGGCGCAGTTTGTCGTTGCCGGATTTCATCCCGGGCTCAGTGTCGATTCCATCCTTCGCCGCTTGATCGACATTCACATGGTCACGCTCGACCGCATGTCCCGCATGGTCGCCTTGAATCCCATCGATCAGGATTACGTCTATCAGCGTCTCGCACACGACGGGGAATACAGCCAAAAGGCTTTGAACAGCCGCGCCGCCGAGTACTATGCGCAGCTGCAATCCCCCGTGGGCCGATGGCATTCAACAGTGGATCTCGGTCCCTACCTGCTCGAATTCGAACATCGCTTCAAAGCCGGCCAATATGAGGCCGCCGCGGAGATTCTGAATTTGTTCAATATGGAGTTCGCCGGCTGGCGCGGCCATTCCCGCAGGCTCCAGCTCATGTGTCAGAGGCTCGACGGCAAGCTGCAAAATCCACGCCTGCAAATGATTCAAGCCTTCAGCCTCGGCGTGACGTACCTGTTCCTCGGTCCGCTTGAAAAGTCTGCCGAGTGCTTTGAAGCCGCTCGTACTATCGCCCGAGAGATTCGAAACAGCGAGTTCGAACGCAAGGCTACTGCCTGGCTGGGAGACGCCTTGCGCAGACTTGGCCGGCTCGACCAGGCGATCAAAGAATTGAGCCTTGCCGTATCGATGATGCCTGCGGATGTCGCGCCTCAAGACACACTCGTGTTGAATCTCGGGCTCGCCCACGCATACAAAGGAGAGTTTCAGCCTGCAATGGAATGCGGCCGCGTCCTCTTCGACCTGGCCGATAAGCATGATGATCCGATTTTGCGCGCGGAAGGACACGATATGCTCTCCATCGCTTGCCTCGTATCGCGCGATTACGCGCAGTCGCTGTTTCATACGCGAAACGCACTCGATCTGTACAAAGCGGATGATGCCCGCGACCCGTTGGCGTATGTCATGAACGTGCAGGGGATGGCGTACTTCGGTCAAGGCAGCCTCCCGCAGGCAGTCGCCTCGCTCGAAGAAGCCCTGAGCCGAGGCAGGGATGATGACTCGCCGCGCGTTGAGGGCTTCAGCCTTTTCAACCTGTCGCGTGTTCTTCGTGTCGCGGGAGATTCGGGGCGGGCGTTGGAGATGGCAGAATTGGCGTCGACCGTCCTCACCCGGATAGGGGCGCCTGAGGCCGCAGCGGCAACGGCCTTTAGAGACGCACTCATCGCATGCGCTGCGGGAGACCGGCATGCGATGGCTCGAGCCCTGATCGAATGCGGGCGCCACTGTGCTCTCAATGCCGACCTGTGTGCTCCATGCGACCTCTTCGCGGAAGCAGAAGAGATCGCTCGAGCGGAAGGCTTGTCCGCGCTGGCGCAGGAAGCGGGCACAGCGGCCAAAGAGCTGAATTGCCTCGCGGCGCAAATTCAGAGTGAACCCTCGACGATAGTCACCTGATTCAGGTCTTCCACCGAATATGAGGGTCCCCCCTGCTCTCAGCGACCGATCCAACCCACTCATCCTCGCATCGAAAGCTGTGCCCCGTTCATCGCAGCCTCATCGCGATGAGCGGGTCCTGGTGTCCTGTCTCTAAAGTTCAAAACAAAACTGATAATGTCATTCAGAGCGAACGGGGCCCCAAACGTATTTCAGTTCCGGGGTGGAGGTTGGGGGTGGTGAGTCGAAGAATCTGCTGTTGCCTTTCGTGCTGATCCTGCCGCCCCGTCTCTCAAGGCACTCAAGCAGACGCCGCTTTTCCCGAGACACGTTGGCGGCGGGTGGCCCTGGTCTCAGCGACCGATCCAATCAGATAACGGTCCACCCGGTCCCTCCCCTTGGGGACCGGGAATGATCTCCGGGCCGAACACTAACCGCCCTCAACGCCATGTCCTGCAAGCATCCGCGACCCCAGGCGCTGTCATCCCGAGCGCAGTGGAGGATCTGCGGCGGTCCCTTGAAATCGCAAGCCGCTATCCGCTCCGAACGCACAAAAATCTCCCGCCCGTCTTCAGGTTCGAAGGTGATGCGCAGCCTTCCCAGCCTGTTCACTTCCTGTCCAGAGTGAGGGCGTAGATGTCCTTGGTGCCGTTGTCGCGGAGAAGAAGTGGAGTGTCGTCGGGGTCGAGGCCGAACCAGCAGTTGACGGCGCCTGCGGAGCGGAAATCCTTCACGTCGACAACGCGCTGGGGTGTACCGCCGGGCACAGCGATGCGATACACCGCCGGCGGTGCCGCTCCGTGCGCGGGGAAGTTCATCGCATAGAGGAACTTGCTATCATGCGACCACGTCGGCCAATCCCCAATCTCCCCTGTGTTCTACAAGAGTGGACCATTGCTGAGTCTGAAGGTCGAAGAGCCGGATGGTGTCAGTTGCGATCCCCATTCCGGCGTTAATTACGGACCTCGTCATGGCTTCGACAGTAGCGGCCATCCGGTGACCAGCGAGGCGAATACAGGCCGTTCGAGCCGGGTACCTCGCTCACTTTCCCGCTATCGAGATCGAGAATGCGCAGCGAGTTCTTCGGTTAAATGTTGTACATAACCCTGCGACCGTCTGGAGACCAGACGCCGTCGCCCTGGTTCTGTCCGTCGTCACCTGAAACAAGCAGACGCGGCGTTCCGCCCTGCGCGGGGATGACATAGAGGGCGGACTCGGCGTACAGGCACTCGGTCTGGTCAGCGGTAGGATCGCGTTTGGCGGTAAATAGAATTTGTGATCCGTCGGGTGACCAACGGCAGAGTACCGGATAAAGAGGGGGATTTGTGAGCTGGATCCGCTCTGTTCCGTCTGCCTTGGCACGCCACAGAATGCCATCAGGGTAGGTGACGTAGGCGACCTGGGTTCCATCTTTCGAGTAGGTAAGAAACTCCGCGGATATGCCGCCGAGGAACGGCCGTAGCTGTTTGGAAGTCTGATCGAAGCGAACCAGTTCGCCGCGAGTCATCGTCCCCGTGGCAAAGATCTTGTTTCCATCTTTGCTCGGAATCGGCCTTTCCCAAAGAATGGGACCTGAGGTCAACTGGACAGGATCGGGGGAGGCTGGTACAAAGGAAGCGGTGACGCTCATCGAGCGCCCAGATCTGTTCGAAGCCTTCCCGGCTACGCGGCAGCCCTCCGGCAAGAAATAGATAGAAATTTCCATCGGGAGTCCATTCTCCGCAGCATTGCCCAGCGGGCCCTTTCCACTTCGGAAACACGGGATGCAGATTGGCTCCCGTCGAAGAGACTTCCCACAAAGAGTGTCATTGATCCGTGAAGCGGATTCGGCCACCATCTGGTGACCAAGCAAGGTCCTCTAGTGTGTGGCCTTCATTGTGACAAGTTTGCGCTCATCGGCGCCATCGCGCCCCATCACATACAGACCCTCTTGACCCTTTCGTTCATCGATGTACGCAATGTACTTGCCATCAGGAGACCAGCGATGATCCCAGGTGTTTTCAACTTTGGTAATGAAGTGAGCCGGTCCTCCGAGAACGCCCACGGTCCACAGCGCGTTGGGTTCCAACGCGAACCCACAAGAAGACTCGATCCATCCCGGGAAACATCCCAAAACCACATATGCCCAACCCCAAGCGGAACCTTTTCGATCTCCCCTCCCGAAACGCTCACCACCTGCACCGCCGAGCTCTTGAGAATCGGTAATTGAAGTAAATCCTTGCTCCTCGGTGCCCCCGATCCATCCGCCGTGATTATCGTGGGTGATCGGGTTGTATCCCGTCACCCTCAGCGGCGGCAGCGAGCGATGCAGGTACCAGGCTGCAGCGGCCAGGCCGACGACGAGGCCGCCGGCCGTCGGGATCAGCCACTTCAGGAGCCGCTTCCACATCGGGCGACGGGTGGAACCGGCGGACCAGGCGGGACAAGCGTTGGATCGGGAGAAGGCCCCGGTTCGGGCTGAATTTCTTCGTTGACTACAACAACGTCGCAGATAAGCCGATAGCCGACCTTGGCGACGGTTTCAATGTACCGCGGCTCGTTGAAGTCGTCACCAAGACAGGCGGCGGAGGGCCCAGATGCAGCGGGTTAGGGAGCCGTCGGCAACGGCGGTATCGCCCCAGACCGCGTGCACCAACTCTTCTTTCGGGATCAGCTTCTGCGGGGTTGCGGAGGAGGAATAAGAGGGCGCGAAAGGCCTTGTGCTCGATGTCCACCGCTTCGCCCGCCTTGACGAGCGAAAACTCGCGCTCGCGAAGTTCGAACTCGCCGAAGCGGTAAACAGAGGACTTAGTTCCCATCATAGGTTCGCAAATCCCACCATAAGAATTTCGTGATCCGCGGCGAGAAACAGATGAGCCGTCCATTAAGACTTGGCGGAACCGCCCGCCCACAGTGACCTCAGCCAATCCGGCTGAGGAGCTCTCACGGTGACAAATTTCAGGTGGATCGCTTCGTTCGTTGTTGCTGCAACCATGACTTCCGCCCTGAACGCGGAGACAAAATGCCCGGGGAATGTTGAGAGTGTACCCCTCCGCGCAGTGAACGGCTACCTGATGATTGTTGCCGTAGAAGTAAACCATTCCGGCCCCTACAACTTCCTGCTGGATACGGGAACGCAGTTCACCTTGATTGATCCTTCGCTGGCTGCCGAACTCCAGCGTGAAGGGTGAGGACTCTATCCCGGTGGAGGGGACCGGATTTCATGCGACGGCTTCGTCGACCCTGCTGGGGCCGTTCGAGATTGGCTCCCACGCCGTGGCCCATGTGGCGGCCCTGGTGTACAGCCTGAAGAGCCTGAAGGCTTCGGGCCTGTCGATTCGCGGCGTGTTGGGCGAGGACTTCCTGAAGCACTTCGACATGCTGATCGATAACGGAAACCGGTTACTGTGCCTTGACGAAACTGGCGCGATGCGCGGCGAAATGAAGGGGGAGCGTATCGCAATGGTGACTTCGACCGAGACGGAGGACGTTCCGCCGAACTCGCTCCTATTTACTGTGCAGTTGTCGGATGTGCCGCGGCCGATTCGGCTGAAGCTGGACTCGGGAGCGACGGCATCCGTGCTCTACAACCCGGCGAAGTACCAGGCGCCGCGGCTGGTGCGAGGCAGTCTGCGCCGCGGGAACGGAACGGATGGAGCGCAACGGGATTTTACGGCGTTGCCGGCGCAGCAGGTGAAGATTGGGCCGCTGGACTTGCGGGCGGTGCCCTTTTTCACGATTGCGGCAGAAGGGAACGATTCGGCCAATGCGGATTTCGACGGGTTGCTGAGCACGGGGCTGTTCCGGCGTGTCTTCATCTCGCACACGGAACACTTTGCGGTGTTGGAGGCGCGATAGCACGCCAATCATTCAACTCATCCGCAGCGAAACTCCAGTGAGGCCCGAATCGAATTGCAGCGATCCATCGATATCCAGGCTTGGCAATGGCCAGAGCAGGGAGTAGCGTAGTTTCTCGCGAAATCAAGAACGGAGAAAGTCATGAAAACGAATAGAGTCACTGACTTCATTGGTCACTGGTCTGTTGCCACCGTGGCGATCGTGTTCACGTTGGCTGTGACCCCCACTGCTTTTGCATCGTCCGGCACTCTCGTTCTTACGAGCAGCACGACGCTGACAGAAGATCACCACGGGAACATTTTGATCAACAACAGCAATGTCACGCTCGACTGCGGTGGCCACACGGTGTTCGGGCCTGGTGAACCAGGGTTCAATGGTGGGATCGAAGTGGCTGGCGGCCTGGCGGGTGTCACAGTGAAGCGCTGTTCGGTGACGGGCTTTACCGTCAACGGCATCTTCGGCGGCGGGAGCGCTACGGACGGCCGCTACGAAGGCAACACACTTTACGGAAATGGAGACCACGGCCTGGCCCTCGACGTGGGCAGCGGCTACGTAGTCCTTGGGAACAAGAGCCGCTCGAACGGAGGGATTGGCATCGTTCTGATTGGCGCAACGCGAAGCTGGATCGTGCATAACACCGGCGAAGGAAATCGCAATTGGGCTGGCATTGCCCTGCTCGACGGATCTCACGACAATGTCCTTCTCAACAATATCGCCGTCAGGAACAGCATCGGATACGTCCTGGATGGTGCCACGGGCAATGAGCTTCGTAACAACACCGCGTCGTCGAATGATACGCAGGGCTTCGTTCTCATTCGGGGTGCAGGCGATAACGTCCTGGAGTCCAATACGGCCAACCAAAACCTGATCGGGTTCGAGATTACCGAAGGATCGAATTCAAACCAAATCGGCGGCAACACGGCAAGCCGTAACACTTCTGATGGATTCAAGATCTACCAGTCCAACGGCAACAGGCTGAGAGAAAATACCGGAGACGGGAACGGTGACATAGGCTTTCTGATCTTCGGTAGTTCGAGCTCAACTACATTTATCCGAAACGTCGGTCGCCACAATGGCTCGTTCGATGCCCTGGATGATGACTCGGGTACTGGAAACGTGTGGAAGGACAACCGGTTTGGGAAGACGTCCGGTATCCCTCAATAGACGCAGCCGTTCCCATCCGTGCAGCGGCTGGCCTCGACGCCTCCAGGCCTGCAACGAGGGCGCCCCCGGTCCCTCGCCCTCGGGGACCGGGGATGGAAGCTCACTCACTCAAACGTCATGAAACCCCAGACAAAAAACACCCTCCGCGTGGATCACGCGGAGGGTGTTCTCTTCAACTGTCAGCTGTCTGAGCCCCTTAGTCCCTTAGTCCCTTAGTCCCTAGTCCCTTAGTCTCTCAGCCCCTGGTCATTGCGTGACCGTCTTCACGGAATCCCCGGTCTTGAACCCGGTCCCTGAAACCACTTCGCACACTGCCGACGCTTCATCCACATCCGTCGCCTTCACCACGCCCACCGTAGTCGACAGCTTGCGGATCACCGCCCCGGTCGCTGGGTCCTTGATCTCCTTGGTCACCCGCACTACGTTGAACTGATCGCCTACCTTGATCCCAGCCTTCGATCCTACGTTCAGGACAATCTGGCCGCCTTCCACCGCCGCCACCAGTCCCTCCACCGTAACTGTGCGCACGCCAATCTTGGGAGCATTGGCTACCAGGTTTGTGGAGAGTTGATCCACCGCGCTCTTGGTCGCTTCGCCAATGATCGTCTGCTGGAAATCACTGGATCCAAAATCAGCGTTACCCGAGCCAAAGCCGTGCCAGTTCCCGCCGCCGCCCAACATGCTGGTGCTCGACCGCGCCGATTGAGCCTTGCCATCGGCCACCCCTAGAATCTCGCCCGTGTCCACGTCGATAATGCGCGCCGTGATCGCCACGTTGGCTTTGGAATTATTTCTCCCCAGGCTGCCAAGGCCTACGCCATGCCAGTTCCCGCCCGCTCCGCCCAGCCCCACGTGCTTGGTCTCGTTTCCGAACTCCGTGATGCTGCCCACAATGATCGCGTCCACGCCAAGCAGCTTTCCGATCTTCGCTGCGCTGTTGTTGTCCGCCCGGTTGGAGTTCGAGAAATTCTGCTCCGCCATGATCTTGTCCAGGGCCTTGCGCTCGATCACCGAGTAGCTGCCGTCCTTCACCAGGCCCGTCACCAGCAAATCCACTATGCCTTTGCCAATGTCCACGTTCGTGCCAAAAACCGCCGCTGACACGGTTTGCACGGTGGCATAGTCGAAATCCATAACCGCCACCCGCGGGCGCCGCTTTGCGGCCGCCTGGGAGTGTGCCGGAATCACTGCAGTTCCTAGAAAAATCGCGAGTCCGGCCGCTACGGCGGGGACGATTCGCAGGGTCTTCATGGGGATGTCCTCGGATAAGAATAAGCTCGCTAGCAGGTTCATTCCGGCAGCAGGTAAAGTCAAGTCAAATCGTCGTTACCGCTGCCCGCCAAGGCCATTCCTTCCCACCATTAACGATCGTTTGCTCCCCGTTCCTGGGTATGCTAATCTTGGGTTCTGTGCCGTGGTAAGTGCGGAGCGAAAGTGTGTCCGCCCGATCCAGGGTTTTCCAGGTGTTTCAAGGGGTACGGCGGTTCCATACAGCAGCGCTGGCGTAGCTCAGCTGGTAGAGCATCTGATTTGTAATCAGAGGGTCGGGGGTTCAAATCCCTTCGCCAGCTCCATTTAGAAGCATTTGGAAGTCGACGGCAAGTTAGTTTATCCGGCTTGAATTGACAAGGGCCGGGCCTGTCCTCTGCGGCGATCCCACTGAGGTGCAAGCATCATTGAAACCGGACGATTCCGGGAAGATTCCGGATAGATCCGCATGGATGGTGGTGCGCGGAAAGTGGAAGAACGGCGGGGATGGTAGGGGATTGCACAGGTGGCCGAGCGGTTAATGGCAGCAGACTGTAAATCTGCCGCTCCTTGGAGCTACGGAGGTTCGAATCCTCCCCTGTGCACCATAACAGTGAGCAGTAGACAGACGACAGGGAACAGACTGGCGTCTGGGAGTTGGCGAAGCAGAGGTTGAGGGATGCGCTGGCTGCAGAACATCGAAGCACAGGCGGCAAAGCGCAGGGAAGAGCGGCTCGGGTCAACCGAGTCGGAGCTGGAGCGGAAATATGGCATTGCTCTGGCGTTATACGTTGTTTTGGCAGTGCTGGTGTGGTTTACGATTGGCGAGGGCAAGATCCCGGTTTTCGGCAGGCTGATCGAGGTTCGATGGGTTCCGATCTTCATTCTCGCAACGTTTGCGTTCCGGACGGTGATGGCGATGCAGGCAGACCGGATCCGGCGGAGCAAGTAGGGTTTTAAAGGGCTGATGTAGCTCAGATGGTAGAGCACTCCCTTGGTAAGGGAGAGGTCACCGGTTCAATCCCGGTCATCAGCTCCAGAAATACAGGGATCAGGGATCAGGGATCAGGGATCAGCAAAAGCGCCGGCTGGAAGAGTAAGGCTTGAACAGCACGGATTGTCTGCACCCTCACCACCGATTCCTGACCACTGTTTTCAAGCGGGAGTAACTCAGTGGTAGAGTCACAGCCTTCCAAGCTGTTGGTCGCGGGTTCGATCCCCGTCTCCCGCTCCAGAAATGCAGCTGTCAGCTCTTAGCTATCAGCTCTCAGTTCGCACAAGGGAAGATGCGACTGGCGTGAGATGGAACTGAAAGCCGGGGACTGATGACTGAATGCTGTACCGAGGGTAGTGGACGTGGGGAAATTGTTTGAGCAGGCGGGAATCGCCGTCACCGACCAGCCGGGATACACCAAGCTCCATGCGCTGATCGACGCGGCATTCGATACGCGGGATGTCGATCAGCTGCTGAGCCGGGTGACGGGCGCCAGGCTTCGGATTCGCGACTTTGAGACGATTCTCAAGCGCGGCTACCTGGGCAAGGAAGCCATCAGCCTGTACGGCGGCCTTCCGGTTTCCGATCAAGGTTTGACGCGTGAACGATACCTGAGGCTGGTGGAACAAGTGCCCACGGAACTGCGGGCAAGGTATTTCAAGGCGTACGCGTACTACTGAGAAGCAGATGACAGAGGACAGACCACAGTAGACAGTCTTCAACCGGGTCGGTGGAGTCGCAGGAGCGGCTGAGATCGGAATAGGCAGGTTTTTGAGCTGAGCAGCTAGATAGCTGACTAGCTGAGATTTTGAAGTCCAGACGAAAGGGACAGAAGCGCAATGGCGAAGGAAAAATTTGATCGTTCGAAGCCGCATTGAATGTGGGGACGATTGGACACATCGATCACGGCAAGACGACGTTGACGGCGGCGATCACGAAGGTGCTGTCGAAGCACAACCCGAAGATAGCGTTCCGTTCGTTTGATTCGATCGACAACGCACCTGAGGAGCGGGAGCGCGGCATCACGATCGCGACGGCGCACGTGGAATACGAGACGGCCAACCGTCACTACGCGCACGTGGACTGCCCTGGTCACGCCGACTACATCAAGAACATGATCACGGGCGCGGCGCAGATGGACGGGGCGATTCTGGTTGTCGCGGCGACGGACGGGCCGATGCCGCAGACCAAGGAGCACGTGCTTCTGGCCCGCCAGGTTGGCGTGCCGTACATCGTGGTGTTCCTGAACAAGTGCGACGCGGTGGAAGACGAAGAGTTGACGGACCTGGTGGAGATGGAAGTGCGCGAGCTGCTTTCGAAGTACCAGTTCCCGGGCGACGACGTTCCGGTGATTCGCGGATCGGCTTTGGGCGCCCTGAACGGCGAGCCCAAGTGGGAAGCGCAGATCGACGCGCTGATGGATGCGGTGGACAAGAACGTTCCGCAGCCGAACCGCGCGATTGATCTTCCGTTCCTGATGCCGATCGAAGACATCTTCTCGATCTCGGGCCGCGGCACGGTGGTGACGGGCCGTATCGAGCGCGGCAAGGTGAAGGTGGGCGAGGAAGTCGAGATTGTGGGCTTCCGCGAGACCCGCAAGTCGGTATGCACGGGCGTGGAAATGTTCAAGAAGCAGCTGGACGAAGGCCTGGCGGGCGACAACGCGGGCATCCTGCTGCGCGGCATTCCCAAGGAAGACGTGGAGCGCGGCATGGTGCTGGCCAAGCCTGGCTCGATCACGCCGCACACCAATTTCAAGGGCGAAGTTTACGTGCTGTCGAAGGAAGAGGGCGGCCGTCATACGCCGTTCTTCAAGGGCTATCGTCCGCAGTTCTACTTCCGTACCACAGACGTGACGGGTACGGCGGAGCTGCCGGAAGGCGTGGAGATGGTGATGCCGGGCGACAACGTGCAGCTGGAGATTGAGCTGAACACGCCGGTGGCCATGGAGAAGGGCTTGCGCTTTGCTATCCGCGAAGGCGGACGCACGGTGGGCGCGGGTACGATCTCGGAAATTATCAAGTAGCAGACGACAGACGACAGATGCAGGACAGACGACGAGTCGGACAGAACGAGTTCAGAAGACAGAGAAGAGCAGAAGATAGGCGAGACAGAAGAACAGTTGGCGACAACGACAGAATCAGACACAGTTACAAATCTGAGTTGACAGACAGGGTTTACTGCTAGCTGTTCGCTGTCTCTGAACACTGAAATTCGGTTAGGATAAGAAGATGCGGGAAATTGTGACATTGCAGTGCACTGAGTGCAAGGAGCGGAATTACTCGACGACGAAGAACAAGAAGACGACCACGGGCCGTCTCGAGTTCAAGAAGTTCTGTAACCGCTGCCGCAAGCACCAGGCGCACAAGGAAACGAAGTAACGACGGCAGTTAACAGGCGACAGCAGACAGTTGAGCAGTTGCTGTTTGACCGTCGTCTGTCGACTGTCATGCTGCCTTCTTAGGGGCGTAAGCTCAACGGTTAAACTGTCGGTCTCCAAAACCGAACTTGGGGGTTCGAATCCCTCCGCCCCTGCCAGGATTCGACAGGATGTGCCCGGCACGACGCCGGGTGCGAAGGATTAGTGAAGTATGGCCTCGAAGACAACGATTATGAGCGAAGAACAACGCACAGCGGCTTTGAAGAAACAGGAACCGAATGCTGTGTCGAACTTCACTGGTGGTGTGACCGGCACCTGGGACAAGCTCACCCATTTTCTGGGCGATGTGCGCGCGGAGATGCGGAAGGTTGTCACGCCATCGCGCAAGGAAGTGGAATCTACCACCACGGTTGTGCTGATCGCGGTGTTCATCTTCGGGATGTTTTTCTTTTTGGTGGACGCGGTATTCAGCCGGGGTGTGGAGCAGATTCTGCACCGCCTGGGCGCCCAGTAAAGCTGCGGCGCGCGCATAACGCTGCGCCGCACATGTGGTGCGAAACGAGATCATGATGGCAGAAGAACTGAAACAATCCGCCGAGCCGACCACCGACCAGCCCGCAACGGATGCGGCCGCTGAAGCAGCCGTCGCAGCCACGCCCGAGCACCCCAACTTCAAGTGGTACATTTTGCACGCGTACTCGGGGTTTGAGCGCAAGGTGCGGGAATCGATTGAGAGCCGGGTGCTGGCGTTTGGGCTGAAGGATCGCGTGGGGCGGGTGATGATTCCCACCGAGCCGGTGACGGAGATCGTGAACGGCAAGAAGCGCACGGTGGAACGCGTGTTTCTGCCCGGCTACGTGCTGGTGGAGATGGAACTGGACAATAACCTCTGGCATGTTCTGAAGGACACGCCCAAGGTGACGGGCTTTCTGGGAACCGGCGACAAGCCGGTGGCGCTGAGCGAGGAAGAAGTGAGTTCAATCCTCTTCCGGTCTGAGACGGCCAAAGACAAGCCGCGGATGAAGATCAAGTTTGAGAAGAGCGAGCAGGTCCGCATTACGGACGGCCCGTTCGCCAACTTCAACGGCGTGGTGGATGAGATCAACGAAGATCGCGAGACGCTGAAGGTCATGGTGACCATCTTCGGACGCTCCACCCCGGTCGAGCTGGAGTTTGGCAAAGTGGAAAAGATTGAGTAGTTGCAGCTTTCAGCAAGTAGCTTTCAGCTTCTAGCCGGCGTGGTTACCTAGCTGCCGCCGGTTGCGAGCAAACGCTTGAGCGCAACACCAAAATACGCATGCGAACCAATCAGCTGAGGGCAAGAGCTAGGAGCTTGAGGCTGGTTTCCGAAGGAAACATTCATGGCACCTCCGAAGAAAGTATCCACGTACGTCAAGCTGCAGATTGAAGCGGGCAAGGCAACGCCGGCTCCTCCGGTTGGCCCGGCGCTCGGTCAGGCGCAGGTCAACATCATGGAGTTCTGCAAGCAGTTCAACGCGCGCACGCAGAACAAGGAAATGGCCGGGCTGATCATCCCGGTTGTCATTACGGTGTATGCGGACCGCAGCTTCACGTTTGTTACCAAGACGCCGCCCGCCGCCATTCTGCTGAAGAAGGCTGCCGGGGTCGCGAAAGGCGCCGGTACGCCCAACAAGGACAAGGTTGGCAAGGTGACGGAGAAGCAGGTTCGCGAGATCGCCACGCAGAAGATGCCTGACCTGAACGCTTCGACCGTTGAGGCCGCGATCAAGAGCATCAAGGGGACGGCGCGCTCGATGGGGATTGAAGTCGTCGCGTAGTTTTTGGATTTGAGGGAACGGCCGCGCCGAAAGGCGCGGCCGTTTTGTTTTTGGAAGGTATGAGCCCGGCGCCGCTAATCATCGATGTTGGTTGGAAACTTGCCCCAGCGATTGAATTGAGCCTTGGTCAGATGGGCATATGCTTCAGTCGAAGCGAAGCGTGCATTCCAGGCGAAATTGATGTGGTGGTACGCGTGAGCGAGCCCGACCTGCAATTGCTCGACAAGAATTTCGCCGGATGCGACCCGCTGCCTGGTTCGGGTGAGTTCCTCAATTGCTTCGTCCAGGTTGCGTCCAATGATGTAAGGATTCAAAGCGCGCTTCTTCGCCACAGGGTCCCCTCTTTGCATAATAGGGGTAAGTTTCATGGGGCGATTCTGGATTCGCCACACAAATGCCAGCTACTAGCCCTTCGCTTCAGGAGGACATTGGATCGTATGGGTTCGTGCTATCCCAGGTCTCAAAATCGAGATCTCCCCACGAACGGAGACCTGGGCCCCCGGATGCTTCGCCGCGCTGGGGAAGACATTATTGTCTTGAGGTGGTTCGAGGTATCCCACCCTAACGACAAGTACAAAGACGTCGTTAGGATGGGGCACCCCTGGTTCGTGCTGGGGAAGACATTATTGTCTTGAGGTGGTTCGAGATATCCCACCCTAACGACAAGTACAAAGACGTCGTTAGGATGGGGCACCCCTGGTTCGTGCTGGGGAAGACATTATTGTCTTGAGGTGGTTCGAGGTATCCCACCCTAACGACAAGTACAAAGACGTCGTTAGGATGGGGCACCCCTGGTTCGTGCTGGGGAAGAAATTATTGTCTTGAGGTGGTTCGAGGTATCCCACCCTAACGACAAGTACAAAGACGTCGTTAGGATGGGGCACCCCTGGTTCGTGCTGGGGAAGAAATTATTGTCTTGAGGTGGTTCGAGGTATCCCACCCTAACGACAAGTACAAAGACGTCGTTAGGATGGGGCACCCCTGGTTCGTGCTGGGGAAGAAATTATTGTCTTGAGGTGGTTCGAGGTATCCCACCCTAACGACAAGTACAAAGACGTCGTTAGGATGGGGCACCCCTGGTTCGTGCTGGGTTTAGAGCTCGAAGAACAACAACAGAAGCAACTGCGGATCGCCGATGTTGCGCAGGGCCAGGGCGAGGGAGATTCGCAACTACACGGTGGCGTTGTTGTACCAACGCAGCACTCGCAGAGCCCGCAGTGTGTTCCAGCGGCTTGCACTGCCCACACCAGTTTCGATCTCCAACGGAATTTGTTCGGGATGGAGAAGGTTGAGCGGCCAGCGCCCGTTCTGATGGCGGCGCTTCATCACGATTTCCACGGCCTCCCGGACGCGGCTGTCAGGCTTGACTCCCGCGTTACGCAGATAGTCGAGCCCGCGCAAGACGTCGTAGTGCCAGAACGTAGGGAACGAGAAGCGGAGCCAGTGTTTGTTGATGATCTCGCCGGTTCGAAGCGAACGGAACATGCTGCGCTCAAGCAAATAGTTCTCGGCCTTCTTGCGAGCCTTGGTGAGCGCCGCCGATTTGCGTCCCGCCCGTTCGAATTCGAGCAGTCCTTCAAGCACGCAGATGGTGGTGTGGAACGAAGAGCATTTGCTTTTGGGTGCTTCGCAATTCCAGCCACCGTCATCGAGCTGCTCGCTCAGGAGTTGCTGGGCCAGTTGGTCATTCGGCTTCCTGAAGTATGCGCCGATGGCGAGGATTCTGCCGTTGATGCAGGGCTCCGTTTCGCCATGAAGGAAGGGCCGGTTATTGAGCGGCTTGAACACCAATCCCTTTTCGACGCGGTCGATCATCTTGCGAGCCTGCCTGCTGGCGGGGTCGAGACCGAGGTCCATCAAGACGACGAGGGTATAGAAGGTAAAGAGCAGGACACGGTCCTCTTTGCGCAAGTCGGGACGGAAGCCGGCGAGTCTTGGTCCACCCCAGCTGCCAGAGGGAGACTGGAGGGCGAGAAGCCGGGCTCCCCAGCCCTCTGTCGCGATGCGCGATCTCTCAGCAGCAATTGCGCTGGGGGTCTCGGCAGTGAGGTCCCTCATTACCTGCCAGCGAATGGCCGGGTCAGAATCGAGGAGCCATTTGAGGTGTGCGGGACGAGGCGCGAAATCGAGTAGGCGCATTCGAACTTTATAGCAATTGCCGGGCAAGTTTTCACCTGTCGAGGGAAGTTGCGCATGAAAGGAAAAGGCCCTCCCGGCGGGAGAGCCTTTTTGCGTTTCGATGCGATGCGCGCCGAAGATTCGAGAGGCAGGATCTGCCCTATTTCGGCGGGGCTGGCGTGAACCCTTCGCGTTTGCGGCCGGGCTCCGGTTTGGGCTTCGGTTTGGGCGCTTTCTTGACTTCCTTCTTACCTTTATCTTTGCTTCCCATGCTTGCCAGTTTGCCATAAAACCGGGCCGCGAAGAAATGACAAACCGGTAATACGACTCACTGGCGATACGGGGTGCTCGAGGCATGAGGGAAGCCGCGGCCGGGTCTACTGCTTTGCGGGCGCCGCGGGTGCAGAGGCGTTGTGCGCCAGGTGGTCGTGGTTGAGGATTGCATTGAAAACCAGCGCGTAGGTGCCGATGGTTTCGCCGCGGTAGATGGGGTTGTTGCCGAAGAGCAGCACATTGCCGGCGCCCAGATGCGCGTCGACGACGATGGCGTGTTCGGCGATGGAACCAGATTTGTCGAGCAGGCCGGAAAGCAGCAGTGACTTGGCCGCTTCAAAGCGCAGGATGACGTCGGGCCGGTACTGCGCCGGGATCACGGAGGGATTGTTGCGCACCTGTTCCTCGTTGAGCTCGCGCGGCTGCCACGGCAGCTGCTTGTGCAGGGGCTCCGCTTCGGTGATTTTGCGGCCCTGCGGCTCGTCATTCTCTTCCGTGCTTCCGCGGCCGGTGGGCCGTTCGGAATAGGGGTCCATCAGGACGCGGCCGCCGCTGCGGCCCATGGTGTTGCTTACGTTGAAGGCCATGCCGCTGGCGCTTATGACGGGGACGTTGAGGTCGTAGCCATTGGCAATGGGGTTATCGCGAGCAACAAACACCGTATTGAGGATGGAGCCCACCACGCGCGCGTCAGCCACGGGCGCGACACTCACGCCGGGAGCGAGACCGGCTTCCACGGCGAATTGCGCAGTGTCTTCGCAGGTGATGAGCAGACCGCCCTGCTCGACAAACTTCTTCAGATGCGCGAGGCCGTCGTAGCCCAGGCCAGGGCGGATGTCGTCGGTGGAGTCGCCCACTTCGAGATTGGGCGTGAGGTCGGTCTTCTTCCAGGGCATGGCGTTGTTCCACGAGGGAATGCCGTTGATGATTTCGGAGGTCGATCCGCGGCCGACGGGCGCAAAGACGATCACATCGTATTTGGAATGCAGGTCGTCATCGCTGGCGGCGGTTTGCGTGCTGATGTAGCTGAAGGGCACGCCCGCGGTGTCAAATGCATAGCGCCACCATCCTTCAGTCTGCGTGGCCAGCCATGAATGCATGAAGGCGATGCGAGGCGCTTTGACCGCATGCGAGGCGACGGTGGGGGCCACGGAGATGCGCGTCGCGTTCAGGCCGAGATCACGCAGAGCCGTTGTCAGTTTGTCTTCGGCTGTATCGGAGATCAGAAATGTGCCGGCTGCGAAATGGTGTCCGTCCGCGTCGAATGGCTTGTCAGTGGCCTTGATTGTCGCGTTCTTCAGTTTGTAGACAAGAGCCAGCAACGTGGTCTGGTCGTTATTGGGTACGACGATGACGGGGCCTGTTCCGGCGAACTTGCCGCTGAGCGCAGCGATATTCTCGACAGGCTTCATCGGCGCCTTCAGGATTTCGGGGTCGACGACACGCGTGACTTTCAGATTGAAGAGCTCGCTGAACGACCAGCCTGTGTCGTCGTAGGGATGCTTTTGCTGGTCGTCGGGCGCCCAGTACTGACGGTCGAGGAGCGCATCGCCCACGCGGGAATAGGGCTGGTCCATGCGCACGACGAGGGTTCCGTTGGAGAACTGCTCGGATTTAGGCTTGTCGCCGCGCTTCTCGCCGGGAACGTTGCAGGTGCTGTCCGAGGTGAGCTGTTGCACTTCGACGTGCTGACGCTTGAGCACCTTCACGAGCTCAACCACGCGATTTGCATGGGCTTCGTCGTTGGCAATCAGGTAGGCTGTGGGCCCTTCCAGAGTCGGCTTCCTGATGGCGCGCGCGCTCTTGAGGTAGTAGTTCTCAAGAAAATGATGCGTGTGCTGCGAGAAGTAGGAGAGCGTCGAGAGCAGCGCGGACTGCTCGTAGTTATTGTTGTCGCGTTGTGACCAGGTGACGATGGGCAGAGGCGGATTTTGGCGATACCACGTGCGTGAATATTCTTCCGGCGTGAGAATGCGCTTTTCAGTATCGGCGCCGCCATTGCCGAATGTTTCATAGAGGCGGCTGATGCCGTTATGCATGCCGGCCAGGAACATCAGGTAGCCGGGGCTCCAGGTGTCGAAGTCGCCGTGCGTAAATACGCCGGGCATGCCAAAGCTTTGCATCTGCGCCACGTTGTTCCAGCCGAGTTCGGCCCATTCGTCGGCAAGCAGGGGATCGACCCACGCGTTGTAGGGACCATCGCCGACCGTGTTGTCGTAGAGAAACGGAACGGATTCGTGCAGATCGTGCAGCACCTGCGCGTGCCACTCGAGGTAGGTGTCGAGCACATTGCGGGTCAGGTTCAGTGTCATGCCCATGGCGTCGCGATTGTTGTCGTGCGCCACATAGTGGCCCCAGTAGAGCAGGCGCGGCCAGTCTTTGCCGGGATTGGCCTTGTGCCACTTGTACACGTCCACCATGCGGTCGCGGCCATCTACCTCCACCACCGGCGTGATCAGCACAATCATGTGCGAGCGGATGTACTTGATGTAGGGCGCATCGTCCACGGCGAGGCGATAAGCCAGTTCCATCAGCGCGGTGGGCGCGCCCGTTTCCGGTGAATGGATGGTGCCGGTGATGTAGTAAACCGGAAAGCTTTTGTCGATGAGATCCCGTGCCCTGGCGTCATCGAAATTGATGGTGCGGGGATCGGCAAGCTGGGCGAGGCGCGCGTCATTCTCCTTGGCGGCGGCCAGCAGCTCGGGGTCGGCAATGGCCGCGGCAATCATCTCCCGGCCTTCTTCCGAGTGGCCGATGGTGAATACCTTGACGCGCGGACTGCTTGCTTCGAGCAAACGGAAGTACTTGTAGACGTCCTCCGCGTAGGGAAGGAAGTCAGGCGCACCGGAGACATCGCCCAGGACCTTCATCGGCGTAGGCACGGGCGTGCTTCCGGGGCGGGAGGCAGGCAGGTAATCCACCAGCGGCGAAAGGAACTGTGGGTCGGTCGTGTACTTGTGAATATTGTCCGTATAGGGCTGATCCACTGGCTGGGCTGGATCGCGGGCGTAGTTACTGTTCAGCGTCTGGGCATTTGCGGCGAGAAGAGTACACAGGGCCAAAGCAGGAACGGCCAGCCTGGAGAGATTCATAGTCCTCGATTCCGGAGTGAGGGGAATGGTTCGCAAGAAGACGCGTAAAACAAAAGTTACACAGACGGCGCAGGATTTCAATGCGTGAGTTTCTGCTCAATTGCGGTGCGTAGCCGTTTTGGCTACACTTAGAAGGGAGGTTGCATGCGTCAGATTTCATTGCGAGAGTTTCGGACGCGGGGATCGAAGGCCCTGGAGGCGGTTCCTGCCGGCGAGACGGTGCTGCTTTCCGGCCAAGATGGGCCTGCGTACTTTCTTGTTCCTGTGCTTGGAGATGTGGCCTCGCAGGACCGGGAACTGCGAAGAGCAAATGCCAAGGCCAGCCTGCGCGAGAGTTGGCGCAATGCAAAGGCTTCCGGCCTGGATCTGATTTCCGCTGACGAGATCGAGGGCGAGATCGCGCGTGTCCGTTCCGCCGGGAAGCGCAGCAAGAGTTCGTGAGGCTGGCAGTCTTCGATACCAATGTGATTGTTTCGGCCGGCATCAACTCCGATGGCGCCCCGGCAAAACTGGTCATGGATTGGGTGCTCGAGGGATTGGTTCACGTGGTCACCTGCCCACTTATCGTGGATGAGTATAAAAGGGTGATGCAGCGAAGGAAGTTTTGCAGATATGGCTTTCCCCCGCTGTGGTTGGAATTCCTGATCGACGAGAGCATGCAACTACCCGATCCTGGCGGCTGGCCCCATCCAGTGCCGGACTCGACTGATCTGCCATTCCTTTCGCTGGCAGGTCAAGCCGGCGCATGGCTGGTGACGGGAAACGTGCGGCACTTTCCCCGGGAAGTGCGCAGGGGCGTGACGGTAGTTTCGCCCGCTGAGTACCTTGCTCACCTGTCAAAGAGCGCGAATCAAGAGAAGTAAAACGCGCTTCGTCACAATTTGAGCCTTGCCTGGAACGGATCAAATCCGCGATGCGTAGGATCAGTCAGTCGGCAAAGTGGTGATGTCGTGCCCGGAATCAAGGAGGCATTCGAGTGAGCCAGTTCAACCAGCAACTCAAGCAGGCCATACGGCGGCTATGGCGCGCCCCTCTCTTCACCCTCATCACACTGATCACCTTTTCAGTTGGAGTGGGCGCGAATATCGCGGTCTTCAGCGTGGTGGAAGGCGTGCTTCTGAAGCCGCTTCCGTACCCGCATCCGGAGTCACTGGTTGGTGTGTGGCACACAGCGCCGGGCCTCAATCTCGAAGTGGTGAACATGGCGCCGGCGAACTACTTCGTCTATCGCGAGCAGGGGCACGTATTTGAAGACATCGGCATGTTCCAGGGTGATTCAGTCGCCGTCACGGGCCATGGCAGCCCGGAGCAGGTTGACTCTCTTGATGTGACTGATGGCGTGCTGCCGATCCTGGGTATTCCGCCGATGTTGGGACGATGGTTCAACCGCGCGGATACGCAGCCGGGCGCTCCTGACACCGTTATGCTCGATTACGGCTACTGGCAGCGCCGGTTTAGCAGCGACCGCTCCATTGTGGGCCGTCCCATCACGATTAACGGCAAGCAGCACCAGGTGATTGGGGTGATGCCCAAAGGCTTTACCTTCCTTGACCGGACACAACCGGGCCTGTTCATGCCAATCACGTTCGACCGTAACAAGACGACGCTCGGCCAATTCAGTTATGACGGAATTGCGCGTCTGAAGCCCGGCGTCACCATGGCGGATGCCAATGCCGACATAGCCCGCATGATTCCTACCGTCTGGAACAGCTTTCCGGCGCCTCCCGGATTCAGCCTTGACCTGTTTCTCAAGGCGCGGATGGCGCCCAAGGTCAATCCGCTGAGCCGCGATGTGGTGGGAGATGTGGGAACCCTGCTATGGGTGCTTATGGGCGGCATTGGCGTTGTGCTGCTGATAGCCTGCGCCAACGTGGCCAACCTGCTGCTGGTGCGCGCGGAAGGACGGCAGCAGGAACTCGCGATCCGCTCCGCGCTGGGCGCGAACCGCCGGCGCATTGTGGCCGACTTCCTGCTTGAGAGCCTGGTTATCGGCGTTGTGGGAAGCTGCCTGGGCCTGTTGTTCGCATGGGGAGCTCTTCGCCTGCTGATTGCCATCGGCCCGTCCAGCTTGCCGCGGCTCCACGAAATCGGCATCGACTTCACGGTCCTGGCCTTCTCAGTTGGAGTTTCGCTGGTCTGCAGCGTGCTGTTTGGGTCAATCCCCGCTCTGCGCTACGCTGGAACGCGTATTGGCACCGGGCTGCGCGAGGGCGGACGATCCTTGAGCCAGGGTAGGGAACGGCACCGCACCCGCAATGTACTGGTCGTGGTCCAGGTCAGCCTCGCATTTGTGTTGCTCATCTGCTCGGGCCTTATGATTCGCACATTCTGGGCTCTTACGCATGTCGATCCAGGATTTGACACCACCGCCGGGGTTCAGACACTGAGCATCGGCATTCCCGACGCGGAGATCCCGAAGGCGGAGGCGGTGACACGCCTGCAGGAAGCAATTACAAGGAACATGGCGGCGATTCCCGGAGTCACCTCGGCGTCGTTCGCGAACTCCGTTCCCCTGGATGGCGGTCAGTGGACGGACCCTGTATTTGCGCAGGACAAGCTCTACGCAACGGGCGCCATGCCCCCCATGCGGCGGTTTAAGTTCGCAGCGCCGGGTTATCTCAGCACCATGGGGATTCGGTTGATTGCGGGTCGCGACTTTACCTGGCCAGAAACCTACCAGCGGCTTCCCGTGGCCATGGTGTCAGAGAACTTTGCGCGGGAATATTGGGGCAGTCCCGCGAACGCGCTGGGCAAGCACATCCGCGTGAGCACCAAGGACGACTGGCGCCAGGTGATTGGCGTTACCGGCAATGTGCACGATCAGGGGGTTGACCAGGACGCGCCCACGATTGCGTGGTGGCCTGTGCTGATGAACAAGTTCGAGAGCGACGATGAGAACGTTCGCCGGTACGTGGTGTTTGCGCTACGCACATCTCGCGCCGGTTCAGCCAGCCTGATGGAGGACGTGCGCCGCGCGGTGTGGTCTGTTGATGCCAACTTGCCACTGACCGACGTGCGCACGGAGAAGGTTCTCTATGAGCGCTCCATGTCCCGGCCTTCGTTCACCCTGGTGATGCTGGGCCTGGCCTCAGCCATTGCGCTGCTTCTTGGCCTGGTGGGTCTGTACGGCGTGATCGCGTACTCGGCATCGCAGCGCACGCGGGAAATCGGCATTCGCATCGCCCTGGGCGCACAGCGCAACAACATTGTGGGTATGTTTGTTCGGCAGGGTTTGATACTCGCAGGCAGCGGCATAGCGTGTGGATTGCTGGTAGCCATCGCGGCAACGCGCCTGCTGCGCTCGCTGCTGTTTCAAACCAGTTCGCTCGATCCGCTGACTTACATTTGCGCATGTGCGGCGTTGTGCGCAGCGGCCATGCTGGCGAGCTATCTTCCGTCGCGAAGAACCGCCGGCGTCAACCCGGTTGACGCGTTGCGAGCCGAGTAAATCGACTGTTCGAATGAACAAAAAAGCGCCGCCATTTGAGGGCGGCGCTTTTTCATTTTTTGCCGGGGAAGGCTTACATCGAGCGAACTACGTACACTTCGCCAGGTGCAGCCACCTTGCCGGTGATTCCGTTGACCTTGAGCTTCAGGTTACCCACCTCAGGCTTGTTCTTGAGGGGAGCCGTGAAGCTGACTTCGTACTGGTTCTGCAGGCGGCGCTGCAAGTCCTGGAAGTATGGCCGGAACGAAACCGGGTTGCCATGCCCCTGCCAGTAGCTGTTGCCGCCGGTGGCCTCCGTTACCTGCACCAGACGGTTCTGCCCCGAGGCGTTGCCGTAGAACGACCGGTCAAACCGGCCCTTGTTCTCCCAGTAAATGGAGTACACAACGAGGCCGGCGCGCACGGAATCCTTGATCGCTGCCTCCATGTACGGGTCCTGCGTGTCAATGCCGGCGTCGTAATAGTCCACGCCGTCCGTAATCATCACTACTTCGCGCCGTGCCGATCGGTCGTTCGACGGCCAGCGCGTCGCCAGGTTCGACAAGCAAAAGTAGGGACTTGCACTCGTCCCCGCCTGACCGGCCGGGATGTGCAGGCCCTTGAGAGCCGCGTCATGATCGGTGGTGAGCGGGCCGCTTAGCCGCGCGATCCCGTTCTCCATGTACGCCATCGTGACCTTCGCATCGGGCGGAAGTTCCTTCACGAACTTCGAGATTTCGCTCATTTGCGTCGACATGCTGGCGCGCGAACCGCTGTCCATCATCACCACCAGCTCCAGGCGGCCGTTTTCACCACGCAGAGGCAGCAAGTTGGTGATCGTTGAATCTTTTCCGTTCACCTTCAAGGTGAAATCCTGTTGTGTCAGGCTGGCCGGAACCTCGTTGCCGTGCGCAGGGAGCACGGTCACGACTGCCTGGCCCTGACCCTGACCTTCGTTCTCCGCGAATACCGGGGCGGCAAGAAGCAAGGCTCCTGCCGTGAGTGCTGCAATTTTTACTTTCAGAAGACTCATTGATCTTCTCCTTCTATGACCTCTACGATTCGTCACATCCATATAGATGGGATTTCGGCTGAAATGTTTCGGTCGTGCAAGCGGGACTTCGCCGATTGTTTGCCAGGGATGTCACCCAAGTCGCTGAGGAATAAGAGCAAGAGAGTGACTCATCATGGGATTTAATATATCCGTAATAGATATATCTGTTTTAGGTATATCGAGCAGGAGGACTTCTTTTGACGCTTTCGGACATCTTTTTTCTGTTCCTGGTCCTCGACACGGTGATCGCGGCAATCGTGATGATCGTGCTCACTCTTCGCGGAAGTTTCCGCTTCACTTTCCGACTGGCTTTGGGGGCAATGGCGGTATGGATCGTCTACCTGGCGATTGGTTCGATCGTGGCCGTCGCCACGCGCCAGCGCATGTTGAGCCGGGGGCAGGAGCGGTGCTTTGATGAGATGTGTTTCCGCGTGATTGGATCGCTGCGCGATGGGCCTCCCGCACATGGCGATCCCTCCCGCGTTCTGTACAAAGTCACGGTCGAGGAAACCAATCGCGGCCAGGGCCATGCCCAGCGCGAGAAGGGCGTGGAGAGCTTTCTGATTGACGATGCGAATGTGCAATATTGGCCGGTCGCGGTCGGCGACGGTTCGCAAAGCCTGGACACGATGCTGGGAGCGGGCGACACCGCGGTGGTGACGCAAACCTACGACGTGCCCGCATCCGCCAGGGGGCTGGGTGTGGCTTTTGCTCACAGTTATGCGCTGAATCCGGCGCGGATCATTATCGGCGACGAAGATCATTTTCTCCACAAGCCGACCAAGTTGCTGATCCAGCCATAACGGCGCAGTTACGACCCAGATCGCAATCCCCAGCCGTCGAGATGCAGCCTTTACGGCAATTCCGTGCGGTCACGCTTATGCTAACGTGGTCTTACACCCCAGCTTCCACGAGACAATCGGCGGGACGCGGGCCCCCGGCGCCGGCACGATGGCGCTCACCTAAATCTCAACGTGGGCTGCATGAGGGCGGATGGGCATACACATTGCATTGAATCACCGGACACTCTATCGATACGAGAGGCCGATGTTCCTCGGCCCGCAAGTGATTCAGCTGCGCCCCGCACCGCACTGCCGCGTTCCCATCCTCAGCTATTCGCTTGCTGTCACGCCCGCAAATCATCTGCTGAACTGGCAGATGGATCCCCACTCCAATCGACTTGCGCGCTTCCTCTTTCCGGAGAAGACGGCCGAATTCGTTGTCGATGTGAACCTGGTGGCGGACATGTCTCCGATCAACCCGTTCGACTTTTTCCTCGAACCGGGCGTTGCGGACTATCCGTTTGCGTATGCGCCGGCCCTGGCCCGCGACCTTGAGCCGTTTCTCGCCGTCGATCGGCCGGGCCAGCTGCTGGAGCAATTCATCGAGCCGCTCAAGGTGCAGCAATGCGGAACCATCAGTTTTCTGCTGAAGGTCAATCGCATGGTGCGCGACCGCGTCGGCTACGTAACACGACTCGACCCCGGCGTGCAGTCCAGTGAAGAGACGCTTGAAAAACGGTCTGGTTCCTGTCGTGATTCAGCGTGGCTGCTGGTCGAGTGTTTTCGCAATGTTGGCATTGCGGCGCGTTTCGTCTCCGGCTATCTCGTTCAGCTTGAGACTAGCGAATCGGCTTCTGCATTACCCGCTGCAGCCAAAAAAGGCGACACCGCCGATCTGCATGCGTGGACTGAAGTCTATTTGCCTGGAGCTGGCTGGATCGGGCTCGATCCCACTTCTGGCCTGGTCGCCGGCGAGGGACACATCCCGCTTGTCTGCACTCCCACGGCATCGCAGGCCGCGCCGATCGCCGGCACCGCGGAGTTGCCCAGCACTGAGTTCACTTACTCGCTGACCGTGCGCCGGCTGCAGGAAGAACGCAGCTCTTCGCGACCCTTCGCGGAAGACGAGTGGCAGCGCGTTCGCGCCCTGGCCCACGCCATCGATCGCGACCTGAAAGCGCATGATGTGCGGCTCACCATGGGTGGCGAGCCGACCTACATTGGCATCGACGAGCCTGAGAGTCCACAGTGGAATGTGGAAGCGCTCGGCCCGTTGAAGCGGCGCCGCGGTATCGCGCTGATCGAGGCAATCAGCAAGCGGATCGCGCACGGCGCATTGCTGCATTACGGGCAAGGGAAGTGGTATCCGGGCGAGCCATCTGCCGCGCTGGGCGCTGAGTTGCTACTGGCGCATTGACGGCGTTCCTGTGTGGGAAGATCAAAGCCTCATCGCGCGCGACAGACAAGGATTATGCCTTCGGCCAGCCGGATGCATTGCGGTTTATTGAGGCTCTCACGCGCCGGCTTGAAGTGAGTGCGGAGAACATTCTTCCTGCCGTTAACCCGCAGTCTGAATCAGCCGAGCCCGTCGGCTACATTCTCCCCATTCGCCGGCGCCAACCTGAAGGCCGCCTGCGCTGGTCGAGTCAATTGTGGTTTCCGCGGCCTGGGCGTCTCGAGCTTTCTTTGGGAGATTCACCGATTGGCTATCGCATCCCCACGGAGATGATGCCCTGGGTTGCGCCCGACGAACTTACTTACGAGATGGACGCCGCGCCATTTGCAGACCGCCCCAGGCTTCCATCGAAACTGACGCGCCGCATGGACCTATTCGGCATCGAACCTGAGCCCGATCCGCTACCCGCAATTTCACGTCCGTCCGAGACTGCGCCCGAACTGATCCGGCCGTCATTGTGCGTTGAAGCGCGCGAAGGCCGCATCCACGTCTTTCTGCCCTACACGCCCGTTCTCGCCGACTACCTCGATCTCGCGAGTGCGGTCGAAGACACGTGCCGCTTTCTCAGGATGCCGGTATGGGTGGAAGGCTACGCGCCGGCTCCTGATCCGCGCCTGCGATCCTTCAGCGTCACTCCCGATCCCGGTGTGCTTGAAATCAACCTGCCGCCCGCCGGCAACTGGGACGAACTCGAAGACATCAACACGATCCTCGATGAGGAAGCGCGCCGCAATCGGTTGACTGCCGAGAAATTTGACTACAACGGCATCCAGAAGGCGACCGGCGGCGGAAGCCACATCGTCATTGGCGGCGCGACCGTTGCCGACAGCCCCATTCTGCGACGCCCGCGATCTTCTGCGCAGCATGCTCACGTTCTGGCAGAATCACCCGTCGCTGTCGTTTCTATTTTCCGGAACCTACGTCGGCCCCACGAGCCAGTATCCGCGCGTGGATGAAGCGCGCATGGACACGCTTTATGAACTCGAGCTCGCGTTTCAGAATCTTCCGTCCGGCGATTGCGAGCCGTGGATCGTCGATGGCCTCTTTCGCAATCTCCTCGCCGACGTCAGCGGCAACACGCATCGCGCCGAGTTCTGCGTCGACAAGCTCTTCCCTCCGCAGGGCCAGGGCCTTCAACTCGGCCTGCTTGAATTGCGAGCCTTCGAAATGCCGCCCCACGTGCGCATGGGCCTGCTGCAAATGCTGCTGGTTCGCGCCCTTGTATGCGTGTTCTGGAAGACCGCCCTTCCAAGGCGGCCTGGTTCGCTGGGGCGCGGACGCTGCACGACCGCTTCATGCTGCCGCATTTCGTGAAGCGCGATCTCTCTGAAGTTCTCGCGCATCTGCGGCAATCAGGGTTCGACTTTGAAGACGCGTGGTTCGCCGCACATTTCGAATTTCGCTTTCCGAGCATCGGCTCGGTGACTGCAGATGGGGTCGAACTGGAATTGCGTCGCGCCCTTGAGCCGTGGAACGTCCTCGCAGAAGAGGCCGTCTCCGGCCGCACCGTTCGCAACGTGGACTCATCACTCGAGCGAATCCAGGTAAAACTCTCCGGCATGACATCTGACTCGCGCTACGTGGTCACATGTAACGGACGCCGTGTTCCGCTGCAGCCGACGGCGGAGCCGGGTGTATCAGTAGCGGGCGTCCGATTCCGTGCCCGAAACTTGTCGGCAACTTTGCATCCGACCGTTCCCGTGCATGCGCCGCTCGTGTTTGAACTGATCGACCTCTGGGTGAACCGCGCGATCGGTCAGTGCACGTATCATGTAGCGCCTCCGGAAGGCCGCGTGTACACGGGCCGCCCGGTCGATGCCGCTGAAGCCGACGCACGGCGCGCTGAGCGGTTCACTGTCAATACTCCCGCCAAGGACTCAATCACACCTCCCCCTGCGGAACTCAACCCAATCTTTCCCGGGACTCTGGATTTGCGGATGCCGTCTCCAGGTCTTGAAGAATCGCACCGCAAGCGGGGAGCGCATGATATGACGGACCTCTATCAAATTCCGCTTCGATACGGGGACTCGTACGACGAGCTATCCGCCGATGGCGTCACGCCGCGAGCCCACTGGGCGCACCTCATCGACTCTCTCCAGGCCATCGGCCCCGAAGAATTGAGCCGCCGCTGCGCCCGCGCAGAACGGCGCATCCGCGAAAACGGCATCACCTACAACATCTACAGCGATCCGCTCGGCGCCAACCGGCCCTGGGAAATCGATATCGTTCCGTTCCTCATCTCGGCCGATGAGTGGCGCTATATCGAAGAGCGGCATCATTCAGCGCGCGCGGTTGCTGAGCCTGATCCTCGAAGATCTCTACGGCTCTCAGAGCCTTCTCAAGAGCGGGCATTTCCCTGCCGAGCTTCTCTTCGCAAATCCCGCGTTTCTGCGCCCCATGGTCGGGTGTGCGCGTGCCGCGCAGCGAGCTACCTCCACATGCTCGCGGTTGATCTGGCCCGCTCGCCTGATGGCCAATGGTGGGTGCTCTCCGACCGCACGCAGGCTCCTTCAGGCAGTGGCTATGCGCTCGAAAACCGCACCATCGTCTCCGATGTTCTGCCCAATGTATTCCGCAGTTCCAACGTCCTCCGCCTTGCGCCGTTCTTCCGCGCGCAGCGCGATGCGCTCGCCTCCCTGGCGGACGTGCAGCAATCCGCGCATCGTGCTGCTGACGCCCGGCCCGCACAACGAGACATACTTCGAGCACTCCTATCTCGCTCGCTACCTCGGCTTCACGCTTGTTGAAGGTGCGGACCTCACGGTTCGCGACCAGCTGCGTGTTTCTCAAGACCGTTGACGGGCTCGACCAAGTCGATGTCATTCTGCGCCGCGTCGACGATAGCTTCTGCGATCCTCTTGAGCTGCGCAGCGACTCTCTCCTCGGCGTACCCGGCCTCGTTGGCGCCATCGTCGCCGGAAATGTGAGAGTCGCCAATGCGCTGGGCAGCGGCGTGATTGAGACGGCCGCGATCATGCCGTTTCTTCCCGGCCTTTCGCGCCACATCACAGGCGAACGGCTCAAGCTCCCATCCGTTGCAACGTGGTGGTGCGGGCAGCCCTATGCTCTCGACTGGGTGCTGAATCATCTTGACTCCGTCGTGGTGAAGCCGGCCTTTCCTTCGCGCGGCATGGAGCCGGTGTTCGGAGCCAGTCTCGAGCCCGCGGCGAAAGGACAAGCTCGCCGAACATTTGCGCGCCAGCCCGCACGAATATGTAGCGCAGGAGCAGATCAACCTGTCCAATGCTCCCGTCTGGGACAACGGCCTGCTTCATTCCCGTAGCGTTGTGCTTCGAACCTACGTGCTCAACACGGGCACTGGTTGGACCGCGATTCCTGGCGGCCTGGTGCGCGTCGCCGGAGCCGAAGAGGGCTCGGTCGTCTCCATGCAGCGCGGCGGACACAGCAAGGACGCATGGGTGCTGTGGGACAGCCCGGTCGACACCTTCAGCATGCTGCATCCGCGCAACCAGCCCGTACCCTTGCGGCGCGAATCCGCCGGCGTCCCCAGCAGCGTGGCTGATCGCGTCTTCTGGCTGGGCCGCTACGTTGAGCGCGCTGAGAATACCGCGCGTATCGTGCGTTCCATGATCTCCCGCGTGCGCCGTGCCGACGAATCCGAGATCGGCTGCCTCATGCGGCTGCATGGCTGCCTGAAGTCGCGCCAGAGCAAGTTGCCCAAGTCAAGAAACAAGCGCCCCACACCGGCTCAAGTTCGAACAGGAACTGATCTCCCTGATCGCCGACGTCAAGCGCACTGACAGCCTGGCGTTTACTCTGTCTGAGGTTTCGCGCGTGGGCAGCAGCGTTCGCGAACGCCTCTCCGCCGACATGATGATTCTGATCGGCCAGTTGCGCGACTCGGTCCCCGCTGATCAGCAGCGCACAGTTCCTCGAATATCCCGGCGATGCTGAGTCTGTGTCTCGAACTGCTCTCAGCATTTTCAGGCATGGAGCGCGAAAACACGACTCGCGGACTAGGCTGGCTCTTCCTCAGCCTGGGCCGCCGCCTCGAGCGCGCAATCTATCTCACCCGCCAGCTGCGTGAAATCAGCACGCCGCTGAGTGAGCAGGAGTGGCCGTTCCTCGAATGCCTGCTTGAAGTTGCCGACAGTTCCATGACCTACCGTTCGCGCTATTACACTACGCTGCAGCCGCTCGCCGTGCTTGACGTGCTGATGGCCGATGAAAGCAATCCGCGCTCACTCGACTTTCAACTTACCCATCTCGTGGATCTCTACCAGAGGCTCCCGCGCCACCTGCCGGAAGATCTGCAGGCCATGCGCGACGTGCGCTCGCCGCCTCCGCAGTTTCGATCTCGAAAAGATCAGCTATCCACTTCCTGGCGCATCCAACGGGTCAGGGAACGGCAACTGGCCTCATCAAGCTTGAGAGCTTTCTCGCAGGTCTGGAACGGCTCCTGCCTTCGTGGTCTGACAATCTATCCAGCAGGTATTTCAGCCACGCGCGCACGCTTGCCCATCTCCATAGGCCTATGATCTACAAAATCGTTCATCGCACCACCTATAAATACAAATACCCGGTGTCACGCGGCAATCATGTTGCGTGCCTGAGGCCGCGCTCCATCGCCGCGCCATAGTCTCAGCGCAGAGCGAACTCAAAATCAAGCCCAGCCCTGCCTCTGTCACGGAGCGCATCGATTACTTCGGCAATCATCTTTGCTTTTTCACGGTGGAAGAACCGCATGATGAACTGATCGTTGAAGCGCGCAGCGAAGTGGTCATGGAAGACAACGCCGGCGACACTGCCGCAGCAATCTCTTCCATGGGAAGACGCTGTCTGCTTTGCTGAGCCATGATCATCAGCCCGATGCGCTCGAAGCGTATCAATTCCGCTTTGAATCGCCGCGCATCCGGCTCAAGCCGGAGTTTGCCGCCTATGCGCTGCAGTCGTTCACGCCCGGCAGGCCGCTGCATGAAGCCTTGCTGGACCTCACGGCGCGCATTCATGCTGATTTTCGATTTGATTCGAAGGTCACAACCGTGCGAACGCCCATCGAAGAGGTCTTTCAGAAGCGTCGCGGCGTTTGTCAGGACTTTGCCCACATGCAGATTGCGTGCCTGCGCTCCATCAATCTCGCCGCCCGCTATGTAAGCGGCTATCTGCGAACCTATCCGCCGCCCGGGCAGCCGCGGCTGGTGGGCGCAGATGCTTCGCATGCGTGGGTGTCGTGCTTACTGTCCCGGATCTAGGCTGGCTGGATGTCGATCCTACCAACAACGTGGTTCCCATCTGATGGCCACGTCACTATCGCATGGGGCCGCGATTTCGGCGACGTCAGCCCGCTTCACGGGCTGATCCTTGGCGGCGGAGTTCACACGCTCAAGGTTGCGGTCGACCTCGAAGCCGTCGACTCCTGATCGACTTCACTGGTAACTTCCTTCTTCACGCTTGGCAACGGTTCCCCTTCTTCCTCTGAAACCACGAAGAAGTGCACCAGGTCCGCTCGTCCGAATGACGTGGTCAGAGCCACATCGGAAGCGTCGCGTCCCGTTGCCATCAGGATGCGCCCATGCCGTGGCACGTTATTGCGCGCGTCAAACGTCCACCAGCGTCCATCGAGAAACACTTCAAACCACGCGCTGAAGTCCATCGGAAGCCGCAGCGGAACGTGAATATCGCCCAGGTACCCAGTAGCGTAGCGCGCCGGAATATTCAGCGCCCGGCAAAACGTAATCGCAAGGTGCTGATAGTCGCTGCACACGCCAATGCGCTCGGTGTATACATCAAGCGCCGTCTTTGTCGGGCGGGCATGCTGATAGTTGAATTCAACCTTGGCATTCACCCAGTTGCAGATGGCCTGCACCCGTCCCCATCCCGGCGTAATGTGTCCAAACAACTCGAAGGCGATCTTCGACATGCGGTCCACTTCGCAGTAGCGGCTGTTCAGCAGATACACCAGCACGTCGTTAGGCAGATCGCGCACCGCGATCTCTTTCGCGTTCCAATTCACCTCATCCGGATCATCGGGGCAACGCACCAGCGTGGAGTTCGTCAACTTGATGAGCCCGGGAGGCGCCACCAGCCGCGCGCATCGATTCCCGGCCCGGTCTGTGTAATACGACACCGGCACGGCCGGTTCCGTCTGCAACTCATCTGGTTCCAGCAAATCCTGCTCGCGCGAAGGATGAACGTTTAGAAGCGCAACCATGGCCACTTCAGTGGGAACCTGAAATTGAATATCAAATCCTACCCGAATCAACACTTAAAGCCTCTTGTCTGCGAATGAGCACAACTGCGCTATGGGACTATCGTCTCACCCATTGGATGCGGTTTGAAGGCTCAACAGAGGCTGCGGGCCCGAGGAAACCTTCGATTCCAGCATTCCGCCCGTCAAAAGGCGCGCTTTCGACGGCGATACGAAATGAATCTTGCTCGCAAGCAACACTCATTCCTTTCGCTGCGCATTGTCGCCCCGCCCGCCCGCATTTTACAAAGCTTTACAGCCTGCTTGATGCCACGCAACCCCGGCGACATCTAATCGTCCTATTTTCAATATCAAGTTATAGCTATTCTGCGTGCGGTCACCTCCCCCGTGACCACATAAGGGATCTCCGGATCACCTGTGTGCCACGCGCAGAACCCAGCTTCTGACCCACTCATCAGAACGTGAATCGGATTCCAACGATCGTCTTCTCTTCAACCCTAATTCCGGTTTCTTTTCAACCGACGATCGGGACTCTATTCCTGGAGGCTGAACATGCACGAGCACGAGCCCACTCAATTGAAGCTCAACCCGGTAACCGGGCGCTTCTTTCTCTCGCGTAACAATCTCGAATTCGCAGGCGTCGTGGTTTTCTTCTTCTCGATGGCTGTGATCTTCGCGATGACCATCATCGTCATGATGTGCCAACCCGCAAACGAGATGAACGAAAAATCTTCCGTTGATCATCCGGTGACCATCAACGTTGCTCACCGGCTGTAACGCGTTGCGGCTTCAGCCTGGCCCAGACAGCATCGGCTCCAGCACCCGAGTCAACCCCTCGGAACGCTGAAGCCGAAGTTCTGCGCCGGCACGGCCTGTTGCTTATTCGGGCAACTTCATCTCGCCCTTCACACTGAAGGTCTTGCTGACTACGGGTGCGCCGGTGTCGGGCTGGCCGCCGCCCACGGTAACGGTGTACTGCCCTTCGGCAATCACAGGATCACCCGCTTCAGTCACCATGCTCAGGTCGCGCGGCTGCAAATCAAAGCGGACTTTTTGCGATGCGCCCGCCTCAAGATGCACGCGCTTGAATCCGCGCAATGCCCGCAACGGTGCGCCCGCCTTGTCGGGAAACTTCAGATAGAGCTGCGCCACTTCATCGCCCGCCCGCTTGCCGCTGTTCGTCACCGTCACCTCAAACGCCGCCGGGCTTCCTGCAGCCACCGCGTCGCTCGGCGCCGTAAGATCGCTGTACGCAAACGACGTGTAGCTCAATCCGTAGCCAAACGGAAACAGCGGAGTTCCTTCAAAATAGCGATACGTCCGCCCCTTCATCGCATAGTCTTCAAACGCCGGAAGCTGCGACACATCCTTGTAGAACGTCACCGGCAGCCTGCCCGCCGGATTGTTTTTTCCTGACAGCGTCTCCGCCACCGCCGCGCCGCCTTCTTCGCCTGGATACCACGCATCCACAATCGCGTTCGCGTGCTCCTTGGCCCAGTTCACGCCCAGCGCGCTGCCGTTCGTCAGCACCACCACCAGCGGCTTGCCGGTGGCAGCCAAAGCCTCCAGCAGCTCCTGCTCAGGCTTGGGCAAATCAATGCTGGTGCGGTCGCCGCCCTTGAAGCCCTCCTCCTGCACCGGCATCTCTTCGCCTTCCAACTCGCTTGTAATGCCCACCACCGCCACCACCACGTCGGCATCCTTCGCGGCCGCAATCGCCGCGGGCTGCGGTTTCAAATCAAGCTTTGACCACACCAGGCTCGCCACCATATCCGGGCTCTGCAGCGGCGAATAATTCACCGTCAGCTTCACCGCCTTGCCCTTCTCCAGGTGGACGCGTCCCAGCACCGTGCCAACGCCCCCTGACTGAAATCCCGATGCCACCTGCTTGCCGTCGAGGGAGATCGTTACGAAACCGTTCGCCTTCATCCCCAGGTTGTAATCGCCGGTCTCCTGCGGTGTCAGCATGGCCTCGCCCTGCACCCCAATCGGCTCCTTGCCCTTCGTCTCCGCCGGCAGCGCGGCAGTCGAAATATCAAATGTCTTTTCAATGCGGCTCGTCAGCGGCGTCGGCTTGGCATTGGGAGCAAACATGTCCACGCCCGCCATCGAGTTGTAGTTCACCTTGACGCCCGGCTTGCCATCGGTCGTCAGCAACGCCGGGGGCATTGGCGATGCTTCCTTGCTCAGATAACCGGTGCCCTCTGCGTAATTGATCGTGGCGCCCGTAAATTCCTTGCGCATCCCCTCAAGCACGCTCACCGTATGCGAAGGAGTTCCGTTGTAATTGCCCAGCAGCACCTTGGTCTGGTTCGCCAGCGGGCCAACAACCGCGATCTTTGTGCCCTCAGTCTTCAGCGGCAGCACGCCATCATTTTTCAGCAGCACCATCGCTTCATTCGCCATCTTGCGCGCCATTGCACGATGCTCGGCACTGTCCAACTCGTGCTCATCAATTTTCGAGTAGGGCACCATCTCCGGCGGATCAAACATGCCCAGCTTCATCCGCGCCGTAAACAAACGCACCAGCGCCACGTCAATGTCGCTCTCTTTCAAGAAGCCCTGCTTTACCGCATCCAGGTAGGGCCTGTAATCATGATCGTCATTCACCTTCGCAAAAAAGTCGCCGCACTCGTTATCCATGCCGCGCTTGAGCGAGAGCCCTGACGCCTCCGGCTGCGACTTCGTAAATTTGTGGCCCGTTGAAAATATCCGTCACCGCCCCGCAGTCTGACACCACGTAACCCTTGAAGCCCCACTTGCCGCGCAACTGGTCTTCCAGAAGAAACTCGTTCGCGCACGCCGGCTGCCCGTTGATGCTGTTGTACGCGCACATCACCGATGCCGCCTTCGCCTCTGTCACCGTGGCGCGAAACGCCGGCAGATACGTATCGATCTCGTCATGCTTGCTCACATCCACATTGGCCGTATGCCGCGTTGGCTCCGGACCCGAATGCACCGCATAGTGCTTCGGCGTTGAAATCACGCGATAGTACTTCGGATCCTCGCCTTGCATCCCCGTCACAAACGCCACGCCCATGCGCGCCGTAAGAAAAGGATCTTCCCCGTACGTCTCCTGCCCGCGTCCCCAGCGCGGATCGCGAAAGATATTGATGTTCGGCGCCCAGAAGTCGAGGCCCTCAAAAATGTTCGAGTGCCCCGCGCGCACCGCCTGCACATGCTTGATGCGGCCCTCCGTGCTGATCGCAATGGCCATCTCGTGAATCGCCGGGGGATCGAAGGTGGCGGCAAGCCCAATCGGCTCGGGAAATTCCGTCGTCCCATTCGTAGCTACGCCATGCAGAGCCTCGCTCCACCAGTCGTAAGCCGGCACATCCAACCTGGGAATCGCGCGCGCCTGGTTCAGCAGTTGCGTGCCCTTCTCCTCCAGCGTCATGCGGTGCACCAGGTCCGCCGCACGCTGCTCAGCCGGCAAGCTCGTATCCAGATACGCCGGCTTGGTCGCGTTCTGCGCGCCTGCCATCCCCACAACCGCTGCACTGGCCAAAATCGCCGCAAACATCCGCAGTCCAATTCGTTTCATCGCTCGCCTCGCGGGCACTCCGGTTACCTACACGTGTTCAAAAGAACGGAGTGCGTTCCGGCTACGAACCCTAATGCTCCTCCCAAGCCCCTGTCAAGGCGCCCCCCCTCGCGCAGGCCCTCATAAAAATCGCTTTACTTGAAAGACGACGGGCATCGTTGAGAAACCAATTCATATGCCCGGCGCATGTCCGTGCTCCCTGTTTTAAGATTCGTAAAAGTCATACTTGCGATAACGGGGAACTCAAGCCGGTAAAACGTAAGGTGTCGCTGCGCGTGCTGAACGTAACGCCGCCGCCCACCACTTCAACCGGCCCAGTAGCGTAGCAACAGAACGGTGTGCCGACGCAATCGGTTTGCCGCTCTCGCCAAATTGCTCCCACACGTTGGAGAAGCTCACCGTATCGCGCACGCTCACCGCATGCAGCTCCGCAAATACCTGCCGCAGATGCTCCACCGCGCGCAGGCCGCCGGACACGCCGCCATACGACACAAACGCCACCGGCTTCGCCTGCCATTGTTCGTTCACTGCGTCAATCAGCAGCTTCAGTGCGGCCGGATAGCTGTGGTTGTACTCGGGCGTCACCACGACAAAGCCATCAGCATCGGCAATCAGCGCGCGCAATTCTTCCAGAGCCGGATCGCCCGTCGCCCCGCGCACAAGAGGCGAATAGTAGTCCCTCGGATCCAGGACCGACACTTCGAGTGCCGCATCCATGTCCATGGCCGCTTTCACCCAGGCCACGACCTTGTCGCACAGCCGGCCCGGCCGCACACTCCCATAAATCAATGCCAACTTCAGTTTCTGCATTTGCATTCCTGGCACCTGTCCACGTTTGAATTGCTGCACCAACTTCGTTTATGCTAGAACCTCAAGTTAACTTGAGGTCAAGCGCGAAATGCCGAAACCTGAAAAATTGTTCCCCATGCTCACCGTTGGCGAGGTGGCAAAGCGCAGCGGAGTGGCCGTCTCCGCTCTGCACTTCTACGAAGAAAAGGGCCTGATTCAAAGTGAGCGCAACGCCGGCAACCAGCGCCGCTATCCGCGCCATGTCCTCCGCCGCGTCGGCATCATCAAGACAGCGCAACAACTGGGCATCTCGCTTCGGGCTATCCAGGAGGCGTTTGAAGCCCTGCCAGAGGACCGTTGTCCCAGGAGCGGAGACTGGGCCCATCTTGCGGAAAAGTGGCGCAGCGACCTCGACAATCGAATCCAGAAACTTGTGCGCCTGCGCGACCAGATGGATCAGTGCATTGGCTGCGGCTGCCTTTCCATCGGGCAGTGCCCCCTCCGCAATCCCATGGACAAACTAGCCGCCGAAGGCCCCGGGGCAAGGCTATTGCAATAGCGACCACTTGTCACGCTGTTGGCGAACCCCGATCTACTTCGTCACGGCCCAGTGGGAGGACGCCGGGTGCCCTCTTATCATTGATTTATATGTCATCACGCCCGGGCCGCCGGCAATCTCCCACGCCTGAAGCGATGTAAGCGCGATCATCTGTTCATGCGGGTGTGGGCTTGGCAAGATCAAAATCGAAAACAGGTTGCCTGCCTCATCGGCTACATGAACCAAAATCTCCCGTGCCGTCTGGTTGTGCAATTCTTCTACCTTAAGTGGCACTGAAAGGCTGTCAGGCAGGGTGGGGCCGCTCAATACTCCCCCAAATCCCTGCATCCCTTGCTGAGCTTTACCTACCGCACTAGTAAAGCTGAGCTTGAACATGGTCAAACTGTCGTACGTATAGAAGTCTCGTACAACCTCGTTCATCGGATTGGCCGGATCCACAAAGAGATCCTTCTGGGCGACGATATATACCTCGTCTTGTTTAACTAAAACGTACCTTGGGCATTGAGCCACAATCGTTGCTAATACTTCGGCCGCCGTACTAAGAGGATCAAATTCGATGGATATTCCGGAAGGGATAGGGTCTACGATTTCGCCGAACACCGAGACATGGAAGGTTTGATCGACTAACAAGAGTGCCTGAGACAGTGTCCCCCGAAATGAAGATTTAGCCACGGTCTCCGGGCGGCAACTGCAAACAGTCGACGCAGCAGCCAACAACAGAGCCACAACCTGTACTCGCATGTTTGCCCCTTCGCATTCTACGTCCAACAAAAAGGGCTGGCCCCATCGGTTCAAACTCTTTCAGAGGCTACTTCTCCAGGCTCATTTGGAGTTTTTGGCGGCGCTCAAGCTCTTTTCCATAGGGGGTGCCCTGCAACTCTGCCGGTGTCATCTGGACAACGACCAGGCTGTCGCGCGGTCCGAGGTAGAGCAGCGCGTCAGCCGCATCCTTCAGCTTGGGGGTCTGAAGCGGGGGACCATGCCCTTCGGTTACGACCGGGATTGCAGGAAGGTCGCCCACCCAGTTCCCATCCAATCGCACAATGACGGGCGTCGACCACGAATCGAAGCGGTGATCCGGCCCGTCAGGCCCTCCTGTCGTATTTGTGCCAACCACGATCAGATACGGAGTCGCGCCATCCGCTCGTAATTCCTTTTCGATGTCAAACTGCTTGCGGTTTGGCATCAAGTCAAAGTGACGCATGAAATGGAACGCTCCCATGATCAGGAGAGCGCGATGGTGTTTGGCGAGAACTTCATCCTTGACGACCCGGGCATACGTCTGCTCGCGAGCCCCCAGAAACGGCAGGATGTCCTTTCCCTCTTTCACCTCCTGCCAGTCAATGTTCGGGTCGCCGCAAAGCACACGAATCTGGTGCTTGCCTTTCCGCTCCATGTTGGTCTCGCGGACGGCCTGATACACCGAGGCATAAACCGGAGATGGTGGCCCGACCGCCGCCACCGTATCGCGCCACGCGCGCTGAACATCCTCCAGCGGAACATCCTCTCCTGCCGTATAGCGGTCGACTGACTTTTGGTAGAGAGAATTGCCGAACTCCATCACGATGTCATCAACGCGATCGGCGAATGCTGGAGTCGCGATGAGCGAACGCAGCCACTCGTATTCCTGCTTGTTGCCGTGGCCTTCGCCGAGCATCACCACATCGTGCGTTCGAAACGCCTCCAGAACCGCGGCGGTAGCCGGTTCAAGTTTGATATCGGATTGCGAATGACATATTGTGCTTCCACCAATCAGCACCGACAAGGCGAGAAGGGTGCGGATTCCGTCAAATTGGCTTTTCACCAGAACCTCCTCTGATCTCTCCGGAGCATCTGTTGCGGCCTGCTCAAAGAAACACGGCAGAGGCTACCAACGCAAGATGAAGGACGCGTGAATGGACAATTCAACGGGTGCTGTCGCGATCCCTGGTCCCTCAGTCCCTAGTCCCTCACTCCTGATCCCCTGTCTTCTGCCCGCACGATTCGAATTTTGCCTTCTCCGATTGCGCTTCGTCCTTCGACAGACAGAACCGATCCAAATCCATCGGCGCCAGAACCGGTCCGTGAAAATACTTCTTCATGCTGGCGACGAGAGTCTCCTGCTCCGCTTTGTTTTGCGGGTCATAGTGATAGAAGAGAACCGATTGTACTTGGGCTTTCGAGGCAAGTTCTCCGAGGCTGTCCACGGGGAGATGTTCCTTCTCCATGTGCGCGGCAAACTCTTGTTTGCTGGCAGGCGACCAGTGATTCTGGGCAGCCATCTGGTCGATGAACCCGCGCAGCTCGTCCGAACTCGCTTCTACCTCGGAAACGAGAACGTCGGCGCCCATCGCAAGTTTCACCACCGCATCACTGGGTCCGGTGTCGCCGGTGAATACCACCACACCATGGGGCGTCTGGATACGGTACGAATAGGACTTGAAATGCGCGCGGAACTGCGCCGGCATGAGCGCATAATGCGAATTCTCGGCGGCCGTGATCTGAATTTTGTCGTCGCGGTAAACAACTCCCTCGCCATTGATTTCGTGAGCGACAAAGGGACTGGTCAGGCCATGGTTCGGCCGGCCAAGCTGGAACCCCGGCTTTTCCGCGGCACCCACTTCAAAGGGAATGCTGATGTAGTGAAAGGCGGCTTCGACCAATTCGCTCGTTTGCGGCGGCCCGTAGATATTGATCTTCCGCGCGTCGGAAGCGAAATCAAGGTGGAAGTAATCGTTGGCCATAACGTCGACGAGGCCCAGATCATGGTCCGGGTGCAAGTGGGTCAGGAAGATCGTTCCAATCGTTTCCGATGGAATCCCAACCTCGACCAGGCGCCGGATTGTTCCAATCCCACAATCGATTAAATACAGCCGCCCATCGACGATGAGTAGCGTGGCCGGCTCGGAGCGATCCTTGCGCAAAGGCGGACCGCCCGCAGTACCGAGCATCAGCAGCTCGGTATCGTTTGTGCGAAGCGCCGCACTCTGCCGTTGAGACGCAACGGGAACGCTGAAGGAAGTGAGCCCGAGCGCGAGAGCTGCAATGAACATTTTTCCACAGCGCGATTTATTCATGCGTGGACACCTCGGCGCGGAAAATGACTCGCCGCAGCGAATCACGACAGGGCAGTATAGCCCAGGATTGGTCCTTATACCGTTCAGCTAGCGGTACCTCCTTGGAAAGGAGGGGAATTGATGGCCCGTCAGGGGGGCGGCGAAGGGAATCCGTTAACTCCGGTAATTTCTGAGGCCAAGTCTTCCTCCGGATTCGCAGCTTCCGGCGACTCGTCACCCGACGGGAATACTACATCGAGCGCTTCCTCAGCCTTGTCCTCCTCGCCTGCCTTGGCATGCTGCTGAGACCAGTTCTAGTCCCTTAGTCCCTCAGTTCCTAGTCCCTGTCTTCATCTCCTGTGGAAAACTCTGTGGAAAAAACCTTGTCAATAGGCAAAAATGAAAATAGTTTGTAACTCCCTTTAGAATCAACGAAAGAAAGTTTGCGCCAATTAGGGATTAATTCTTTGAAGCTGCCATACTTTAAATATCAGCTCAAAACAAGAGAGAAAATGCGTCGGGGAAGAGGTGCTCTCCCGCCGGGAAGGTGCGTCTTCCTGAAATTGAAATGCGGACAACTCCGCGGTACGCAGGCGCGTTGCGAGAGCATTCTTCGAAGTGGTTTTACAGCGAACGAACTCAAGGATGTGATTTAGATCACGGTGAGCTCAAATTCCCCCATTTTCGGGGTGCAAACGGTTGATTCCGCAAGGAATGGCCGTTTTTTTTTTGCAACGCAATTGTCCCTACGGAGAAATGATCCGTGGAAGGAAGTTTCAACATGAACCGGAAATACGAGAAACGAAGCACAAAGGTCATAGGAAGAAACGATCATCACGGGCGGCCGACAAACCCGGGCGTCGTGATGCTAACCCAGGCAGCCGACGAGAAGGTGTTCCAGCAATGCGAGAAGATTGCCGAAGCCCTGGCCGCACAGGCCATCAAGGGCAACGCCAGCAGCGCACGCCTCCTCGTCGACCTGGCTGAAGGAGCCGAATGGGTCAAGGACCCCGAAACAGTGGAAAAAGTCCTTAGCCTCGTCGAATCGTGGAAGAAGGAACTGAAGGCCCCCGAGGATGAAATCGGCGAAATGCCGGCCGGCCTCCTTGCGCCCTCGGGTGAACTTGCAACCTTGTCTAATTCGGCTTGCTCCATACTCATCAACTAAACCGGCAGGTAATCAACTAGAACTGGATGCCCCACCCTCGCGACGTTTTTGTTTTTGTCGCCAGGGTGGGAATCCTCGGATGTTGGTACACCACGAACGGGAAAACCACCCTGACGGAGTAATGTCGCGTCAGGGCGGGTCTCAACCAACTGGGACATTCGGTGAACCACCAACAAGGAAAGAAGAGAGCGGAATGAAGTACATCAAACAAAAGCTCGGAAATCCCGGCATCTGCCTTTTGCTCTGCGCCCTTCTGACGGCGCTCGCCGGCGCGGCTGCGGCACAGGCCTTCGGTACCACGACCGTCGAAGGCAAGGTCTACCTCGCCAACGGCGCAACCGGCTCCGGAACTCTGCAGTTGAGCTGGCCGGCTTTCACCACCGCCGCCAACCAGGCAGTGGCCGCGGGCCGCACCAATGTCAACATCGGCTCCGACGGATTTGTCAGCGTCAATCTCGCGCCCAACCTCGGCGCCACGCCGGCAGGTCTCTTTTACACCGCCGTCTACCATCTCAGCGACGGCACCACGAGCACCGAATATTGGGTTGTTCCGGCGGCCGCGCAAGCCGCTCTCGCCCAGGTTCGCGCGCAGGTGATGCCCGCAGCGCAGGCCGTGCAGGCCGTCAACAAGGCGTACGTTGACCAATCCATCGCGCAGCTCGTCAAGAGCCAGGTCACCTCCTCGGGCGGAAACATGACCGGGCCGCTCTATCTGAACGGCGATCCCCTCACTTCACCGCAGGCCGCCACAAAACATTACGTAGATTCTCAAGTTAGCCAGACCCTTTCAATCAATGGCGGCGCGGCCAACGGGCCGCTTACGGCTACACAACTCGGCGCGGCTTACCAGGCCGACCAGTTTGCGGGCAGCGACTTTGGCGCCAAGCTGCAGGCGTGCATCAGCGCGCTTGACTCGACGTACGGCGGATCGTGCGACGCTCGCAACTTCTCGGGCACGCTGTCGATGGGGTCGAATCTTACGATTGCAAAAGGGAACGTCACCATCAACCTTCCCTGCGCAACCATTGCGACTTCGAGCCAGATTGTAGTCACGGCGGGAACGCGCAATGTGACGCTTCACGGATGCGCGTCGCGTGGCACTTCGGCGGCCAGCGGCAGCCAGGGCGGCACAGTATTCATGTACTCCGGCAACGCGTCCATGGTTCAGGTGGGCGATGCGACCTATGCTGCCAACACGCTGGGATTTCATCTCGACAACGTGGCGCTCAACACGACTTCATCGTCGGCGACGACAGCACGAGCGGTCACGGTGTGGCGCGCGCAGGAAGTGCATCTCGAGTCGCTCTATCTTTTGGGGAATGCGAACCAGACCGGCATCACGCTGGACGGCACGGGCAATTACACGGGCGGAACTTTTCAGGATGTGGAGATCGTTGGATTTCAGACTGCGTTGAATGCCGTCGGACACCAGGTGGCGAATGCGGCGACTACAGACTGGGTGAACGCGAGCACCTTCGTGCGGCTGCACATTAACTGTCCCACGTCGGATGGGAGCGCGATTGCCGGGACGACGGGGATCAACCTGGCGCAGGGCGATGGCAACACGTTTACGGGCGGCGATGTGGAGGGCTGCGCCACAGCATTGCATCTTGGGCCTAATGCGCAGAACAACACCATCGTGGGACTGCGCAATGAGAACTCGACCAGCCAGGTGGTGGCGGATGCGGGCAGCGCGTACAACAACTGGATCACGGGCGGCACCATGTTCACCGGCAAGCTGACGGACAACGGGACGCGCAACAGTTTTCTCGACACCTTCCATCGCAGCTTCAATGCACTAAATGGCGACTGGTTCGGGAGCCAGCAGGATTCCACGATTACGAATCACTATCGGCTCGGAATTGGAAGCGGAAACGAGCGTGGATTGTTGCATCGCTATCAGACTGACAGTGGTTATCGATGGACGATGGGGCTGAGCGATGCCACGGCGGGCGAACAGTATTACACGGTTTTGGATGAGTTGAACAACGTGAACCGGCTGTCGATAGGGCAGTACAACACGGGCCAGGGCAGCAGCAACAACCAGACGGTGGTCAATGCGGCGGGCACGGGCGCGGTGGTTCTGAACGGGTCGAACAACGCGGGAAGCGGCGGCGTGGTTTTTGGATCAGGCGGCCCGAGCAGTACGACGGTGGCCACGATCAACAATGCGGGCAACGCGCAATTCAATGGGTCGCTGCAGGTGAGCGGAGCTTCAACATTCCTGAACTCGACGAGCATCAAGAACCAGGCTGACGCCGAGATTGATGCATTTCTTTGGGCGGGCGCGACGGCCCCGCAGAAGGAGTCGGTGGTCTACAAGGACTGGAACGGGACCAGCCAGTGGTACATGGTGAAGGACACAAGCAATAACTGGGCGCTGAACTCGGCAGTGGGCGGCGTGGACAGCTTCAAGGCCTATCAGGCGAACAACAGCGGGGACACTTACATCGACGCCGCCAACAACCTGGGTGTGGTGCGAGTGAACTACGAACCGGGCTCGGGATCGGCGTTCAACGTGTACGGCGGCAGCAGCAGCAATTTGTACGCAAGTTTCAACGGAGCGACGGGGATCAAGTTTCCGGGGCTGGCGGCGGGCAGCGGGAAGAACTGTGTGCAGATTGATAACTCGGGTTACCTGAGCAACACCGGTTCGGCGTGCGCCGGGTCCAGCGTGGGCGCCGGCACCGCGGGCCAGATTGCTTACTACCCTGGAAACGGGTCGGCGGTGGCGGGCATGACGGCGATTCCGATCGGCTCGGGAGGAACGGGTTCGACTTCGGCATCGGGGGCGCTGGCAAGCCTGGGTGGGCTCCCGGCATCGGGAGGGACGCTGAGCGGCCCTCTGGCAGGCACGAATGCCGTCTTCTCAGGCAACGTCGCGGCTAATGCCGCTATCCAGGCACTGACGCCGCATACCGATATCCGTCATGGTAACTACGGTGCGGTTGCGGACGGAACGACAGACGCAAAGGGGGCCATTGATGCCGCCATCATAGCGGCAATGGGCGCGGGTGGTTCAGGTGTTGTCTATATCCCCGACAACACGTACATTGCAAACGCATCGGCTTTCGTAAACCCTTCAGGCGCAAGCCATCAGCTAACAATTGAAATTGAAGGGACAATTCATCTTGGTTCTACATTCGTGATTCCCAAAGGCGCGTCAATTAAATGCGCAGGGAAGGGCGGCACCCCCCAGTACGCATCGGGCACTGCATCGTGCAGTATGGCTCCCCCGCCAGCACATGGAACATTGGGAACCGCGATCACATCCACCAATACGCCGATAACCATTACACCCGTCTTCGCGGGTGGGAGCAGTATCGCAAATCTCCCCGCCGGTTCGGCTATTACGATGGTTGGCAAAATGACTTGCCCGGTAACCTCTGTCACGCGCACGGCCTTATCTTGCACATATCCCGGCTTGGGACCGTCCAATGTGACGGCAACCCTATCATCGGCTTGCCGCATCCCTCAAGGTGAACTGATTACCATTGCCGGTTTTTCCGATAGCAGCTTTAATACCAACCTATTTGTACAGTCTTCCGACTTCCCCGCACAGACGATGTCATGGAGGCAATGCGGAGCGGCGGCCACGTCAACCGGCGGCACGGTGACGGGGGTAAACCTTGATAGCTTTGAAACGGAGCGCATTGAATCGGTCAACGTAGGCGCGGGGACCGTCACCCTTCGCACGAACCACACGCACGCTGCTACCGATACCTTTGGCGAAGTCGGCATGGCCGGAACGCACATGGATTTGGGCGGGGCGAAGACAATAGAAGGCGTTGACATCAGCGGAGCGTTTGGCGCGGACTTCTGGGGAGACGGCAACGACAACTTGACTTTCAAGGGCACCCATTTTACGGGTCAGTCATTCATCACTTCGGTGCCGATTGACTTCTCTACAACCTATGGGTACGTCTTTGCAAATTCGGATACGAGGGGCCAATCCGGTTACGCGGGTGGGTGCCCATCCGCCGTACATACTACTTGCTTCGATGTGGGCATGCCGTTTGACATCATCCACGATATGCTGCCACAGTCCCTATTTGCCACTAATGCGGTATCGGCGGGGTACTTTGGGCCTAACAGCACGGTCTACAACGGCATCTATATAACCCCTAATGGCAGCCTTTCAAGCGCATATCTGACCGGGCCAACCTTTGTTGATTCGATTTTAGAGCAGCCATCCTGGAACGGCGTGACGTTTGACAATAGGGGCGGCGGTGCGATCTACCAGACTACCTTTATTGCGAGTCTGATTCAAGACTACACAATGGAAGATACGACTTGGGTAGGCATGTCGGACGCGCCGTCTTTGGGCGGGAACCCGCAGGGTCAGATTAGCTTTTACACTAACTCCAATACTTCGCACGTCTCCTACCCGGGCGGGCCGTCAATGTCGGTGAACAAGTACTATTGCGGGTCTATCGACGTACACGGGGCGTCTTTGTTGGGTACGCTTGTTATGCCCCCGTGCCCGGAGGCAACGGTCACTTACAACGACGGCAGGAGCATCATCGGGGAAATCAACTCCAACCCCAAGGGCACCACGTATGTTCCGTACGCCACGCAAGCGGTAAACATTACGGCATCGTCGTGGACGGCTTCCGGGTCCGGATCAACGATAGTATCCGGCCAAGCGGACCCATTCAGCGGGACCAATGCTGCTCTTGTAACAGCACCAGCCGGTACATACTCCCAAGTGACTGTGGGAACTTTTGCTTTTGCAACCTCCCCCGGTGACGTGTTCCTGTATGGCTTCTACACTACGGCGGCGGGAAATATGGGCCTGACTTCCTTTGGCGCTGATACTTACGATCGGCAGGACATTGGTGCATTCGCGCCCGCCGTTATCGGTTTGGGGTGGCACCCGGTTGTTGGCTTCAACATAGTCAAGACGGGCGCGGCTTCTCACACGGTGCAATTCTATGTCACGCCTTTACAGAGTGCGGGCGGAGGATCCGCATCTATGTCGATGCCTTTCGTTATCTACATCCCCGCCTCTGCCAACATACCGATAAGCGAGATTCAACGCTGGCGTACCGAAATGTTGCATGGGTATGTTCCCCCAAGTCTTCCGGGCGGCCCGGTACAGGCCATGAGTCCCGCCGATGTTCTTTACTGGGGCGGCGATACCAGTATTAAGCGCAACGCCGCCGGGGTGCTTGAGAGTAACGGGTCGCTCATTCTTGACGGGGTTGCCACATCGCCTAGCACGCTGCCTGTTTGCCCGAACGGGAGCGGAGGAAAGCTTACGACGAGTGGCTGCACTCTGCCGCTCTCGAATAGCGGAGTTGCTGCCGGGTCTTATACCAATTCAAGTATCACCGTGGACGCCAGAGGCATCATAACCGCCGCATCGAACGGTAGTTCGGCTGGGTTCCTAAATGGCTTTATGGCGCAGTGCATGATTACGCCCGGGCCATCTATGAACTGTCAGGGAGATTACGTCGCTGCTACGGGCACGGCGGGCGTGGGAGCAAACGCAAGTTCCACATCTCCCCTGCTTACTCAACTATCATCTACAACCACAACGGGCAACTCGGCGGGTTGGGCGGGCGGCGGCACGTATTATCCGTTCTATGCTCCAGCCTATCCGCTGATTAAGTGGGGCATCGCCTATAGTGGCGCAGCCGACTACTCGACCAATGCACGTATCCAGCTTGGACCGGCGTCGTGCTCTGGCGCAACCATGGCGGCGTCAGATACCCCAGCCTGCTCGTATGTACAGATCCAGCACAGTACGGCGCGCGGCGATACGAACTATAAGTGCGTAAGCGATAACGGCAGCGGCACCCCGACCATCACGGATATGGGAGTCGCCCCGACTACGGCATTTACCCAGATGAGTATCAGTTATGCATCTGGTACGGCCACTTGCACGGTTGGTGGAACTTCGGTGACCAATGCAAGCAAGATTCCGACCGGGGCACTGGAAACCGTGTTTTACAACACCAATCTAGGTTCGGCGGCGGTCCACATTCAGATGTTTGGATGGCAGGTTGTCCACCAGAACCGGGCTTATTAAGCGTCGCAGTCGAAGGCATTGCGGTATCTGCGCCAGGGCGGCCATCGGCCGCCCTTTTTGCGTCCGCGTGTTAGTTGGCGGATGGACGCCCATGAGCAGGTGGTAGAGGGAAGGGAAGAAGAAATGAGCGGAAGAGCGGAGAAGGGAAGCGAGAGCGGGCGCGAGGCGGCGGAGTTGCGGCCGGCGCGGCTGGACCTGGCGCGGATGGATTTGGAGGAGCTGCAGGGGCTGGGGCGGCTGCTGGATGAGCGGCCGGGGAGCCTGCACGGGGACACCGTTGCGATGACGCTGGCGCGGACCTGGCTGAAGGTGCGCGGGCGGGACGGAGCGACGGTGCCGCTGGAGGCGAACGCGGTGCAGAGGCTGTTCGAGCGGAGGCGGGACAAGCGGAATATCGTGCTGAAGGCGCGGCAGCTGGGGTTGACGACGTGGACGGCGGCGCGGTTTTTCCTGAAGACGATTACGCGCCCCGGGACGCTGACGTTGCAGGTGGCGCACTCGCAGCGAATCGGCAGAGGAAATATTTCAGGATTGTGCATCGCTTTCTGGAGTGGATGCCGGATGAATTGCGCGATGGTCCGCTGCGGGTGTCGCGGGCCAATGCGCGGCAGATTGTGTTTCCGGAGATTGATTCGCAGTATCGCGTGGTGACGGCGGGGGATCGCAACGCGGGGCGCGGATTGACGGTGCAGAATCTGCATTGCTCGGAGCTGGCGCGGTGGCCGAAGAATCCTGCGGAGATACTGGCGGGGTTGCGGGCGGCGCTGGCTCCGGGAGCGGAGGAGATATTGGAGTCGACGCCGGAGGGCGTGGGCGGGTGTTTCTACGAGGAGTGGCGGACGGCCGGCGAGACGGGGATGGTGCAGCATTTCTTTCCGTGGTGGCTGGAGGCGAAGTATCGGGCTGGGTCCGGTTGAAGAGAGCGGGCTGTCGGAGGAAGAGCGGGAGCTGAGGTCGCGGCAGGGGTTGGACCTTGCGCAGATTGGATTTCGGCGGCAGGCGCGGGCGAATTTTCGCGGTCTCTGGCCAGGCAGGAATATGCGGAGGATGCGGAGAGCTGCTTTCTGGCCAGTGGCGACTCAGTGTTTGAGCTGGAGGCGATTGAGGCGCGGATCACGGGTGCTCGGGTGGCGGCGACGCTGCGGCGGAATGGAGAGCTGAAGGTGTGGCTGCCGCCGGTGCCGGGCAAGAACTATGTTGTCGGGGTTGATCCGGCGGGCGGCGGCAGCGATGGGGATTATTCGGCGGCCCAGGTGGTGGAGATGGAGACGGGGCTGCAGTGCGCGGAGTTTGCGGGGCACGTGGGCGGGTTGGAGCTGGCGGAGCTGGTGACGGAGCTGGCGCGGGAGTACAACGGAGCGTGGCTGGCGGTGGAGCGGAACAATCATGGATCGGGTGTGCTGGCGCTGATTGAACAAGTGTGCAAGTACGACCGCGTTTATCGCGAAGGCGGCAGGCAGGAGGGGCAGGCGGGATGGCTGACGACGGTGTTGAGCCGGCCGGCGATGCTGGGAAGGCTGGGGGCGGCGCTGGTGGAGAGTCCGAATTGTTTTATGAGCCGGGAGCTGCTGATGGAGTGCCGGTGTTTTGTGCGGCATCAGGGATGGGAGTACGGGAGCGCAGAATGGGGCGCATGATGATCGCGTGATGGCGATGGCGGTGGGGCTGGCGGTGCGGGAGGAGATGGTGGGGAAGAGACGAGGGACTAAGGGACTGAGGGACTGAGGGACTCGGAGGCCGTAGTTCTAGTCCCGATTCCCTTAGTCCCTCAGTCCCTGATCGCGGTCACTGCGCACGGTTCACTCCTGCCGGTAGAATGCAGGCTACTTCGGAATGGCGAGGCGGGCGGCGTTTGGCGGTTGTGGCGGTGCAGCATATTCGTCGGATGCGGGGCGGGGCGCAGGGACAGCTGATGCTGGGCGCGGACGGACATGTGTACGTGGTGAAGTTTCAGAATAATCCGCAGCACGTAAGGGTGCTGGCCAATGAGCTGCTGGCGTCAAGGCTGGCGGTGGCGGCGGGATTGACGGCGCCGCACGCGGAGTTGGTAGAGGTGTCGAGCTGGCTGGTGGAAAATACGCCGGAACTGGAGATGGACTACGGGCGGACTCGGCAGCGATGTACGCCGGGATTGCAGTTTGGGTCAAGGTTTGTAGGCGGGCTGATGCCGGGGCAGGTGGTGGATTATCTTCCCGAAGAGCAGTTGGGAGAGTTGAAGAATGTGGGGGAGTTTGCGGGGATTCTGGCGCTGGACAAGTGGACGGGAAATGCGAATGGGCGGCAGGCGGTGTTCGCAAGGAAGCAGAGGGAGCGGCGGTACAGGGCGGTGTTCATCGATTATGGATATTGCTTTCACGCGGGGGAGTGGGTGTTCGAGGATATTCCACTGCGGGGTGTTTATTACCGGAACACGGTGTACCGGGATGTGACGGGTTGGGAATCTTTTGAGCCGTGGCTGAGCCGATTGGAAGAGATGCCGGCGGAGACGGCGTGGGCGGCGGCCAATGAGATTCCGGCGGAGTGGTACGGCGGGGATACTTCAGAGATGGAAGCGCTGGTGGAGAGGCTGCTGGCGCGGCGGGCGAAGATTCGCGATTTGATTGGGCAGTTTCGGGTGTCGGATCGGAGGCCATTTCCGAATTGGGGAGGGAAGGTGGAAAAAGATTGGAAGATGGAGTGGAGGGGGGACGATGGGGGTATTGTGGGAAGGGTGAATTGACGATGGAAGGGACTGAGGGAACAGGGAACTGGGAACTGGGATTGGCCCGGAGTTGGCTTCTTTAGTCCCTTAGTCCCTAGTCCCTTAGTCCCGAGTCTCTTCTCGATCTCGATTGGTTGAGGATGATGGCGGAAAAACACCAGCGGCGCGAGTGCGAGTTTCAGCTGCTCCGGTATGTGCCGGATGCGGTGAGGAATGAGTATGTGCACATTGGGGTGATTCTGAGGGAGCAGGGGGAGGGTGGACGGCTGGATGTGCGGTTTACGCGCGACTGGCGGCGGGTGAGGTGCCTCGATCCCGAGGTGGATACGGCGCTGCTGGAAGGAATGGAGAGCGAACTGCGGAAGAGGCTGGCCGGGGATTCGGATGGGAAGCTGAGGAAGATTCTCGACGAGTCGCTGAGCCTGGGCGTGCAGATGACGGAGCCCAAGGCGTACCTGGCGGAGAGCTTGCCGGCGGGGATGGAAGAGTTGATGCGTCTGTACGTGGAGCCGCCGCCGCGCGAGAAGTTGTCGCGGCTGCGGGGACGGGCGGCGATCCAGGCGGGGATGCGCGGGGAGTTTGAGCGCGCGGGAGTTTGGGATTTGTTGAGGAAACAGATTCGGGCGGCGGAGTACACGCGGCCGGGGGATCCGCTGCGCATCGATATGGGTTACAGGCCGAACGGAGTGATCAGGATGTTTCACGCGGTGAGCCTGGAGCCGGGTGTGGAGATGGCCAAGGTGCTGGCTTTTTCGGCGGCGGGGCTGAGGGATGGAATTGAGCGGGTGGAGAAGGCGGGGCTGGAGCTGACGGCGATCATTGAGCCGGCGGCGAAGTTGGGGATCAGCGACGAGGAGCCGGAGCGGATGGAACTGTACCGGTTCGGAGTGGAGACAATGGAGGAGCATCAGATACGGGTTCTGACGACGACGGATATGCCGCGAGTGGCGGCGACGGCGCGGCGGGAACTGTTGGAAGGTAGGGAGTAGGGAATAGAAAGCGGTTGGTGCGGATCGAAGCTCTTCGTTAATGGCGAGGGGCTTTTCTATTTGGAGCCGAACGCGAATAGAGCGTAGGGAACGGGTTTTTCTATTCCCTGTTCCCTACTCCCTATTCCCTGTAGTTAGGAATTTCGTTCAGGCACAGCGCTTATTGCTGTGCCTTTTGCTTTTGGAGCGGGCAAGGTAGCAGGTCCGGGGGCTTTCTGGTCCCTGATCCCTGGTGCCTGGTCCCTGTTTTTCAAGAAGGAGTGCGTGTGACGATTCGAGAACAGATCAGGGGATTGTGGGGGCGCGGTGGCGGAGTGCGCAAGAACGCCGTTGCCACGAACGAGGCGGGGCGGCGAACGCTGGCGCTGCCGTCGATTTTGAGCCCGGTGCAGAGTGCGGGGAGGCTGATGCCCAAACCGACGCCGGTGAACCTGCGGCGGTTTGCGGAGACGCCCGTGGTGCGGCGAGCGATCAACGTGATCAAGGATCGCGTAGCGGCGATGGACTGGCAGGTTCGCTACTGCGCGCCGGCGAACTTCGTGGCAAGTAATGAGGGCGCAAGCGGCGATCGCAACGAGGTCGAAGCCAGGACGAGGGCTCTCAAGCACGTGTTGCAGGAGCCGAATCCGTCGGACAGCTTTCGCACGCTGATTGAGCAGGCGATTGAAGATGCTCTGACCGGCGGCTACGGGGCGATCGAGATGGAGGCGACGGGCGATCCGGAGCGGCCGGCGATGCTGTGGGCTGTGGACGGGGCGTCGATCCGCATCAATGGCAAGTGGGATGGGGATGCGGAGACGCCTCGCTACGCGCAGGTGATGCCGGGACAGACTGGAGACCGGCGCGGTGGATCTGCGCGACGACCAACTGATGTACATCCGCATGAACCCGCGGAGCTTTACGCCGTTCGGGCTGGGGCCTCTCGAAGTGGCGTTCGAGACGGTGAACCAATTCCTGAGCGCGCATCGGTTCGCCGGCAAGCTGGCGGCGAACTCGGTGGCGCAGTACGCGCTGTGGTTGAACGAGGCCACGCCGGCGCAGCACGACCGGTTGATCCGTTGGTGGCAGGACGAGATCGAGGGCACGGGCAGGGTGCCGTTGATTTCGACGGAGCAGAAGCCAGAGGTGCTGCGCTTTGCTCAGGGGACCGATGCCGATCTAAGGCTGGCGTGGCAGGAGTTCCTGATCCGCATGGTGGCTAATGCGTTTGGGCTGCCGCCGATGTTGCTGGGGCTGGCGGGCGACGTGAATCGCTCGACTGCGGCGGAACTGGCGGACGAGGCATTCCGCGGGGCGATTTCGCCGCTGGCGCAATTGATTGCGGGGCACATCACGCGCGACCTCTTTGCGAAGTGCATTGGCTGGCGCGACTTTGAATTCGTGTTCAACGACCTGAGCGCGCGCGATGAGAACACCGAACTCGCGGTGCAGGTGCAGCTGCTGCAGGCGGGCGTGCTGACGGTGAACGAAGTGCGCGCGATGCGGGGGCTGGGGGCGATGGGAGATGCAGGGATTAGGGACCAGGGACCAGGGACTAGGACTAAGGACTAGGACTAGGGACTAAGGACTAAGGACTAAGGACTAAGGCTAAGGACTAAGGGACTGGACGCTCGAGGCTGAAGGCGCTTTTTTTCTGAACGAATGAACGTAAATACGAAAGGGTCGAACCTGGCCCTATGGAGTAGCGATGCAACTGGAAGCAATGGCAGTGAAGTTTCCGACTGTCGAGGGCCACCCCAACCGGGTGGAGTTCGAGGGAGTTCTCACCGTGGTGAACGCCGCGAGCGACAAGGCGCCGGCGGGCGCGCGCGGTCACCGAGTACTGCTGACCCGCGACGCGGCGGAGAAGGCGCTGCCGTCGTTGTTGGGGATGGCAGTGGATTACCGGCCGGCGTGGGATGGGCATGATGCGCGGTGCAAGATCGGGCTGGTGACCGAGGCCGTGCTGAGCGGCAAGCGCCTGGTGGTGCGCGGCTATCTGTACGCGCGGGATTTTCCCGACGTGGCCAAGGCCATCCAGGCACAGGATCCGCACGCGCTGGGGATGAGCTACGAGATTGCCGATGCGCGTGTGGAGAACATGAACGCGGAGATCTGGAAGCTGACGCAGGTGACGTTTACCGGGGCGGCGATTCTTCTGCGGGAGAAGGCGGCGTACCGGGAGACGAGCTTTCGGATGGGGAAGACAGGGACTAAGGAACAGGGACTAAGGGACTAAGGGACTAAGGGACTAAGGGACTAAGGGACTAAGGGTTTGATGCAGGCGCTTGCGTCTCTTTGAGTTGGCGGTCGCTTTCGGGCGATCGTTTTTTGTTTCGGATATCCGGAACACTCAATGCGGGCCGTGTTTTCCAGCTCCTTAGTCCTTCCGTCCTTTAGTCCCTAGCCTGTGTAACTAAGAAAGGAAAAACATGGAAACGAGAGAGCACGAAGTAGCGGAGCGGCTTGAGGCCGCGGCCGCGCTGCTGGAGCGTTCGCTGGCGTGGCTTGAAGAGCGACAGAGTGCGCTGAGCGGTCAGGTGGAGAAGATCTCCGCAACGGTGGAGCAAACGCGCCGCGAAGAAGAATTGGAGCAGAAACTTGCCCAAGCCGAGCGGGAGATTGCAGAGCTCAAAGCGGCGGCAGAGCGGAACGCCGCGGAAGAGCGGAGTCCGGCAGAACAGTTGGACGCCGCAGGGGCCGGTAAGCCTTCGCCACTGTCTGCGAGCCCGGCGCGCAGGACGATGCCGGCGGCAACGACGGAGATGCTGGCCAAGCACGGGATCGGCGATGGGCCGGTGGATGTGAAGACACTGGATGCGGCGCTGAATGGATTGAGCCTCGAGCAGCGCATCGCGGTGAAGAGCCAGTTGCATCGGGCGGGCGCGATCTGAAAAGCAGCTTCTAGCTATTGGCTACTAGCTTTTAGCTGGGGAGCCGGCGCTTCCTTTCGAACCGCGAGATTCGATGGAACGCTGGCACCTACCGCCTGCGTAACTTACTAAGCGGAGAACCTGCCGAGTTAGTAAGTCAAGTCAGGTTGATCTAACTTCTTTCATTGAGTTATGCCTCTGCGCTCAGTCGGCGCACGGTCAACCTTCAACCAAGCTCGGAAAAGCTGCCAGCTCGAAGTCAAGGGCTGGCGGCTCGGGCATCACTTGCCTTGAATGGCAGAAGGAAATTATGAACGTATCGTTTGCAGATATCCATGCCGCCGCCGATTTCATCGGGCCAGGAGCCGTAGAACTTCCGCTGTATCAAAACGAGATTTTTGACATCTGCCGCCGCTCGAGCCCGTTCGGGCAGCGCATCAAGCAGGTGCCGGCGACCGGTCATCCATCGCGGTTCTTTGAAGAGACGGCATTGCCGACACCGGGAGCGGCGGGATTCGTGAATCCGCGCTCGATTGTTGCGCCGACCGTGAGCCCGACGCGCGTGGAGCGCAGCGTGCCGCTGAAGGCGATTGTTGCGCAGATCAACTACAACCTGTTCGACGTCGAGCTCGGACAACAGCAGCAGCAGTTCGCTTATCTGCAGGCCAAGGACCTGGCGGATACGGTGAGCGGCGTGATGGTGACGCACGATGTGGCGCTGTGGAACGGCAGCGACACCAGCCTGAGCACGCCGACGACGACCCAGTACATGGGCGCGATGGCGCAGATTGCGGCAGGCGGCAATACGACGACGATCGGAACGTCGGCGTCGATTGTGGATGGGCTGAAATCGACGGTGGCGCAGATGGTGGCCAGCAATGGCTATCATGTGCGGCCGACGGCGATCTACGCCAACCCGGTGCTGCTGGACCTGATCGACCGCGAGATGAAGTCGGAATTCAACGTGGTGTTGAACACCGACCAGATCACGGGCGGGCTCCGCGTGAAGATGCTGGCGACGCAGGCCGGTGATCTGCCCTTGATCCCGGATTGGAGCCTCAGCTACACGGGGACGCCGGGATCGGGTTCGGCAGTGTTGCCGGCGTACATCGTGACGGAAGACCTGATTGAGTACCACTGGCTGGGCGATCCAACTCCACGGATCTTCCAACTCGGCCTGCCTGGCTCGCTGACGCAGCAGTATGTGGCGGTGAAGTTTGGCGCAGTGGTGGTGAAGGGCGCGAACTATGCGCACTACCAGGTGCTGGTTGATCGCTAAAGCGATCAACAGGGAATAGGGAACAGGAAGTAGGGAATAGAAAGCAAGAACGCGCCGAAGTTTGGTGCTGCTCTTGTGTTCGTCGCCCTTCTCTCAGTTCAGTCGGCGGTCCGATTGGCTTAGTGCGATCGGATCGCCGGAGTCCTATTCCCTATTGTCTATTCCCTCTTTCTTGAAAGGACTTGTTATGGCATATCTGCAGCCAGCGGATTACCCGAATTATGGATTGCCGGTTTCGACCACGGCGGACTGGATTACGTCGGCGACGGCGTTGATCAACAGCTACTGCAGGCGGCCGGACCTGAATGTAATGGAGTACACAGAGCGCTTGAGGATCGTGCGCGATGCGCAGACGGTGCGGTTGAGTTATCTGCCCTTGGCGCCGATGGGCGAGGCAACGTCAGCGATTGTGAGTGTGCAAGGGCGCTACACAAAACCGCGGCGCGGCGAGACGGCGAATGAGCCGCTGTTCGAGATTGCATTGGCCTTCTCGCTGCCGGGTCAGTGGATCGCGATTGATCCGGCGACGGTGGACTACGACCCCGCGACAGGCGAGTTGACGTTTCCGATGAACCTGTTCGGGATGACGTTCAACGAAGTCAGCGTGACGTATATGGCGGGGCTAAACACGATTGGCGACGATGTGAAGTCGGCGTGCGCGCAGATTGTGCGCAACGCGCAGGCGACCCCCGCGCTGAACGTGAGCCACAGCCGTATCGACACCATGCAGATGCAGTATTTTTCGAGTTCGCTGTTGGACGACACGGTGAAGCAATGGCTTCGCCCGTACGTTGCGAACAGGGTGGGGTGAGCGATGAGCGATACGGCACCGCGCAATGCGACGGGAGCGCCGCAGATGCTGGCCGATGCGCTGCTGCGGAGTGTGGGCGGTACATGCGCGCAACTTCGCGTGAGCGCGACCGGCACGGACGGCAGCATGAGTGAAGTGGGTCTGGTTGCGAACACATTCGCCCAGGTGGTGTTGAGCCCGGCGGCAATGCGCAAGCTTCGGCCCAAATGGCAGGAAGGCGGGCAGTTGCAATGGGAACTGCTGGTTTCGGCCAGCAGCGTACAGGAACAGATCAGCGCGCTGGACCTGCCGTCCGCGCAATCTCTGTTTGCGATGACGTTGGCGGTTACGGTGGCGGGACAGGACTACCTGCTTGAGTCGATCGCTTCGAACGAGGCGTTCGGGCAGGTGTATCTGTATCGGCTGCTGTTGCGCGAGGTTGGGCAGCAATGAGTCTAGGAGTGGTCGAGGAATGGTGGAGTTTTTTATGCAGAATGCGAAGGACTCGTTTTACATGGCATTGCGCAATCGACTTGCGGCGCTCAATCCGGAGCGAACGACCCTGGTGCGCGGTGCGGTGCGGCCAGGCATGGTAGTGGAAGAAGCGGAGGCCCCGTTTGCGCAGCCGCCCGGCGACGTCTACGTTGTGCGTTGGTTGGGCATGGGCGCGGATGTTGATCTTGATTCGAGCATGGTTGCAGCGGAGTGCGAGATCTCTTATTGCACGTGCGGCAGCCAGGGATTTGGCGGGCTCGACCGCGGGCGGGCGCTGAGCGCGATGGACGCGGAGGTGCTGGCGCTGCTGCAGCCGTTTCACACGCCGAAGATGAACTACGCGGTGAACCCGGCGGCGCAACTGCTGTCTCGGGTGTTTTGGGACGAGCCGGTGTTTACGCCGTGCGTGACGCACCGCGATCGGCTGAGCCGGTCAGTAAGGGTGATGGTCTACAGCTATCAGGAGCAGGGGGAATAGATGGCAGCCAACTGGTTTTCCGCCGCCGCGCCGGTGACGCGGCGCGTCCGCGCGTACTTTGCGCCAGTGAATCGCGTGTCGCAGACACCGGCGCTATTCGATCCATCGCAACAGGGAGGGTTTCAACTGGACGCGCCGCCTGCGCCGTGGATCAGTCTTGGATTCGTTTCGGGCTTTACGCGTAAGGCCGCCAGCAAGACGGCGGTGATTGCGTCGGGAATTCCCGCGGCAGCGATGACGCAGGTGCGCGAGAGCGTGGATGCGCTGGTGAGCTTGCAATTTCTGAGTTGGACGAAGCTGACCATGGCGCTGGCCACTGGCTCGCAGCACATGAACGTACTGGCGTCTGTGGATGGCGCGTCGAGTGCTGCGGTGGGCGGGCAGGCCGCGACTGCTATCGAAGTGCAGAGCGGATCGACGGAGACGTCGATTGAATTGGCGGCCGACGATGCGGCGAAATTTGCAGCGGGACAGATCGTGGCAGTCGATCTCGACTACACGGGGCAGACGGGATTTGTGGGCGCGCCGGTTGCGGGCGCTTATGTGCGCAAACCGCTAACGGATGTCGATTACATTCGGCGCGTGACTTTCAACGTGGCGTTGGTCGCGAGCGTTGGGCCCGCGGTGCTGACGCTTGCGAAACCATTGCCGGGCGGCGTGCCTGCGGAGGGCGCCAAGGTGCAGGCGCTGAGCGGCTTTGTGGATCGCGAAGGCGGCTCGTTCTACCAGGAATGGTCAGGGCTGTTTGTGATGGAGGGTGGCCTCGGCGAACTGATTTGCTTTTACTATCCGCGATTGCAGTCGATGCAGAGCGCCGAGGAATCAGCGTTGCCCTTGGTGGGCAAAGACAAGGGCAAGCTGGAACGTATCGTGTTGAACGCGCGGTTTCTTGCACTGCCGGTGACGGATCCGCTGGATGGCGAGCGTGTGGTTTGCTACCGCAGCTTTGTACCTGCGAAGAACGCACGGGCGTGATGTTCGAGGGACTAGGGACTAGCGACTAGGGAACAGGACGGAGCGGAAGAGAGAGGACGATGAAAATTCTGATTGATGGGCAGGACTATAGCGCGGCGCTTGATGCCGCGCATCCGCTACAGATTACGCGCAAGCTCAACGAGCCGTCGATTTGTCAGTTCGAATTGAGCCTGCCGAGCGATGGATCGCTGTTGGCGCCGACTCGGCTCGAATCGGTGGCGGTGACGGGCGACGATGGGACGGTTTATTTCACGGGCTATGTAGTTTCAACACCGACGCCAGAGTTCGCGGGACTCGGGCTGGAGGGGCCGCGTTATCGATTCGCGATTCAGGCGGTGAGTGATGAGATTCTGCTGGACCAGGCGCAGAGGTCCACCAGCAAGGGCATCAGTGGATTGAATGCTGGGCCGCTGTTTACTGCGCTGATGGCGCACACGGGGCCAAACGCAATTGCGACGAGCGCGTTGACTCTCGCCGCGCCCGTCAGCCATTTTGTGCCGGAGCCTGGTGCGGTGTTCAGCAAAAGCGCCGGGCTTGTCGCTTCGCAGGCGCGGGCGGCGTATCGCGCACTGGGCGGTGCTTTGTCCCTTGCTGCGATTCCAACCGCGGTTCATGCGCTCACTGAGGGCGATGGAAGTCTGACTCCAGCGAATCTCGCTCTGAACGCGGGAACCAAGCGCGCCATGGCCAACGACATTACGGTATGCGGCGAGCACGAGCCGGCAGCTTATGTCACGGAGTACTTTGTGGGCGATGGCGTGACGGCCCAGTTCAATCTTGCCGCGGAACCGTTTTTCAATCCTGCGGCGAAGACAACATTGATTGCGGAAATGTTCGACGGGCCCCGTATTAACGGAGCGGTGTGGAGCACGCCAGCGGGATGGAACTACTTCAACCTGGGTGCGGGCGGCTTGACGATGAGCGGCGGAAGCGGGATTGATGGCCAGACGCAGATGACATGGATCGATCCGATCGAAATGGGCGGCACGCTGTTGCTGGAGGCGGAAGGCCTGAAGCTTGCCAATGCGAGCACCGGGATTTTGTGCGGATTCTTCACGGGCGTTCAGACGCTCTCCGATTGCGTTGCCGGTTTCCAGGCGACCGCGCAGCAAGGGACAGGGAACGTATCGCTTCAACCGATTGTGGCGGGTTGTGGCTCGGGTGCAAGCTACCAACTGAACGCGGCGAATCAATACACGCTGCGCGTGCGCGTTCATTGTCCAGAGATGCAGCGCGAGATTGCGACCTATGTTGCCTGTGGCGATGATGGAGCGATCAGCAACGGTGGGCAAAGCATTCTGAGTGCCGCGAAGCTGACGTTCGAGGTCCAGGAGTTTGTGAACGGCGTGGCGAGTATGCCCGTAACGCTCTACGACGGCCAGATCGCGAACATCCCTTCTCCGTGCAATGTTGTGGCGGCCAGCAGTCTGAACCTCCAGGGAAGCTTGCGTGCACTGCGTCTCACAAGCCTTGGATCATGCTGGGTGGTTAGTGCGTCGCGAGACGGTGGCGCGATGACGCGGAGCCTGGGCACCGTGGCGCAGGCCGCACAGTGCTCGGTGGAGCGCACGGGTCGTCTGGTGTTCAACACAGGGTTTGTGCCGGCCGTGGCAGAGCAGATTGCTGTCTCGTATCGCACGGTGGGTCGCAGCGTGGGACGGGCAGTGAACGCCGCAAGCCAGCTGGCGCTCGCAGACACAGCGGCGCCGGTTTCAAGTTGGATCGGGACGGTGACCAATCCCGCCACACGCAGCTCGGCGGATTGTCGAAGTGCAGCGGCAACACTGGTGGAGATGGCGGCCAGTGCCAGCGCGTTGTTTAGCGGAACGTATCGAGGAACGAACTTCGAGTTCGACTCGGATGTATGGCCGGGAGGCGCGCTGGCGCTGAATGTATCATCGTGCAATTTGAATGCGCAGGTAGTAGTGCGCAGCGTGGACCTGAGTTATCGCGCCACTACGCCGGATGCGGTGGAGTATGCAATTGCGTTTGCGAATGACTGGGCCGACGATTTGGCGATTCACACAGGCACTACGGTGCCGGCCGATGCATGGTTGCCTGCGGCTGTTGCGCCAACGATGCTTGCGAACCTTAACAATCTTTCGGCGACCGTGAACGGGGACGTTGTCACGATTAGCCCGGGAGTGTCACCGCCGAGCGGAGGCGGGTTTGAGGTGCGGCGGCGCGATTACGTGTTTATGCCGGGAGAAGATCCGGACCTGGTGCTGCGAGGGTCCCAGGCCACGCTTGTCCTTCCGCGCTTTTCGGCGAACGATCGATACTACATCCGGATGTACGACGGGGCGACGCCTCCAAACTATTCGGAATTTTCAGCGGCCCTGTTTATCAACTTGCCGCTCGAAAGCTAAAGGCCTGCGATGAATGAGTGGAGTTTTTGACCATGCGCATGATGAATGAATTCGAGGCACAGGTATTGAGCGACCTGAGCGTGCTGAAGACGCAGATGAACGGGCTGATGGGCGACGGGAACGGAGGGCGCATCGCCGAGCTCGAACGCCGCATCGAGAGCCACGAGCAGAACTGGTCGCGCGCAAAGGGGTTTCTGGCTGCGGTAAGCGTGCTGCTTGCGGTGATAGAGGTGGCGGTGTCGGCGTGGCACCGCCATTGAAAGGCAGGAGAATTGGCCATGACCCACGCCGTAGCCAGTGGTTCGGCACTCGTATAATTCGCTTATGAGCGAACAGCCGCTGGTAGGCGTGGTGATGGGCTCGAAGAGCGATTACGAGGTGATGTCGGCGGCTGTTGAGTTGCTGAGCGCGCTGGGAATTGCGCATGAAGCAAAAGTAGTGAGTGCTCACCGCACGCCGGACCTGCTCTTCAAATATGCTGAGACGGCGCGCGAGCGCGGCCTGCGCGTGATTATTGCCGGGGCGGGTGGCGCGGCGCATTTGCCGGGCATGCTGGCGGCGAAGACTCTGGTGCCGGTGCTGGGTGTGCCGGTCTCCGGCGACGCAACTGAATGGGCTGGACGCGCTGCTCTCGATTGTGCAGATGCCGAAGGGCGTACCGGTGGGAACGCTGGCCATTGGCAAGGCCGGTGCGGCCAATGCGGCCATCCTTGCCGCGGAGATTCTGGCCGCTACCGATGACGCGCTCTACGAACGTCTGGCGAAGTGGCGTGGCGCGCGCACGCAGGAAGTGCTCGACCAAAGCTTGACCGAGGAGTTGCCGGGTTGACCCACCCCCCCTCCCCCCACTGCCCCAAAACAGTTGCACCGGGCGGAACGCTGGCCATTCTTGGCGGCGGCCAACTGGGCCGCATGATGGCCATGGCGGCGCGCACCATGGGTTATCACGTGCGAGTGATGGACCCCGAAGCGCAGTGTCCGGCTAGTTTTGTAGTCGACGAGACCATTGTGGGCAAGTGGGACGATGGGGCGGCGGCACAGAAGCTGGCCATGGGCGCCGATGCGGTGACGCTGGAGATTGAGCAGATTGGTGTGGATGCGCTGGCAGCAGGTGGCGGCGATTGCGCCGCTGCGGCCGGGCGTGGAGCCGATTCGCATCATCCAGGACAAGACGCTGCAGAAGCCGTGGCTTGCGGAGAGTGGGTTTCCTGTGGGACCATTTCGCGTGGTGCGGAGCGAGGCAGAGTTGCGCGAGGCCATTGAAGCGCTGGATGGGCGCGTGTTTTTGAAGATCGGCCGCGGCGGGTATGACGGACGCGGGCAGGTTCGGATAGGCGCCGATGGACCGGCGTATGACCAGGCGGTGAGCTACGCGTGGGCGTCGCTGGGCGGACGGCCTTGCGTGGCGGAGCAGGCATTGGAGTTGGACTTCGAGATCAGCGTGATGGCGGCGCGCAATCCCGCGGGCGAGGTGCGAAGTTTTCCCGCGGCGCGCAATCATCACGAGAATCAGATACTGGCGTGGAGCGTGCTGCCGGCGGGGATTTCAGCGGAGATGGAAGCGCGCGCGGAGAGCCTGGCGGCAGAAATTATTGCGAAGCTTGGCATTGAGGGGCTGCTGTGCGTGGAGATGTTTGTAACCAGGCAGGGCGAACTGCTGGTGAACGAACTGGCGCCGCGGCCGCACAACAGCTACCACCAAAGCGAGCGCGGATGTGTGACCAGCCAGTTTGAGCAGGCGGTACGGGCGGTGATGAACCTGCCGTTGGGCGATACATCGCTGATTGCGCCGTGCGCGATTGTGAATCTGCTGGGGATGTGTGGATGGGGCACGAGCCCGACTTTGCGGCGGCGCTGGCGGTGCCGGGGGTGCGGCTGCATTTGTATGAGAAGCATGAGGCGCGCTCGGGACGAAAGATGGGGCATCTGTCTTCAGTAGGGGCGACGGCGGAAGAGGCATTGGAGCGGGTGCTCGAAGCAAGACGGCGGATCAACCTCTAACGAGAAATGATTTGGAAGGATTGGCCGGATTGACGCGGACCGGCGTTTCACAGTCTGCGGGAAACCGACGGACGTAATCTTTTGCCAGGTCGTGAACCAGAAATGGTTCCTTGTGAAGGCCGCTGAAATCTTCGGTGGCAAACGAATAATCGAAATTTATGTCGGCCACGTGGCAGCCGTAGCCTGCCTGCTCGCACCGCGAACTGGTGACGGTAGCGGTGACAACGGGCCAGGACCTGCTGCGCATGCGTCGGATGGTGTTGGCCACCATGCGCACAATCCACTCGATGACGATGTCGATGAACAAGCCGGCCATAGATTGAATGCAGCTTAGCAGAGAAAACGCGACCTGCTCTGGTGAGGCGAACAAGGATTAAATAGACCGTGGAGTGGGGGTAGGAGATTGCGAACCGGCCGCACGCTTCAGACAGCTTGACAAAATCAAAGGCGCGGCGAATGCCGCGCCTTTTCTGTTTCGTTTTGAAGTGGCTTATACTTCGGCCTTTTCGTATTTCTTCGGCCGACGATTCGCTTGCAGAATTTTCTTCCGCAGGCGCAGCGATTTCGGCGTGACTTCAACCATCTCGTCATCGGCGATGAACTCGATGGCCTGTTCGAGATTCAGCGCACGGTAAGGAACGAGGCGGATGGCGTCGTCGGCGCTTGATGCGCGCATGTTGGTGAGCTTCTTTTCGCGGACCACGTTCACATCGAGGTCGTTGTCGCGGGAGTGTTCGCCGACGACCATGCCTTCGTAGACTTCAACGCCGGCGCCGACAAGGAGGATGCCGCGTTCCTGCAATCCATTGAGCGAGTAGGTGGTGGTGAGGCCCTGGCGATCGGCGATGAGCGCGCCTGTGGGCCGTTGGGGAATCTCGCCCTGGTAGGGAATGTAGCCGTCGAACAGCGCATTCATCACAATCGTCCCGCGTGTCTCAGTGAGCATTTCACTGCGCAGGCCGATGATGCCGCGGCTAGGTACGCGGAACTCCATGCGCACGCGGCCCGAGCCGTGATTGTGCATCTTGGTCATCTCACCCTTGCGCGGCCCGAGCTTCTCAATCACCACGCCGGTGTGCTCCTCAGGGACGTCGATCGTCAGGTGCTCGACAGGTTCCATCTTCACGCCTTCGACCATCTTGGTGACGATTTCGGGGCGTCCGACGGTGAGCTCGAACCCTTCGCGGCGCATCATTTCGATGAGTATGGCGAGCTGCAGTTCGCCGCGCCCGAGGACCTTGAATGTATCGGGCGAGCCGGTCTCTTCCACGCGAATTGAGACGTTGGTGAGCAGTTCTTTCTCGAGCCTCTCACGCAGATTGCGGCTGGTGACGTAATTGCCTTCGCGGCCGGCGAACGGCGAATTGTTCACGCTGAACTGGATGGCGATAGTCGGCTCGTCAATCACGATGAGCGGCAGCGGCGCGGGGTTTTCCACGCTGGTGAGCGTCTCGCCGATGGTGATGCCCTCGACACCGGCGACGGCAATGATGTCGCCCATGGTGGTCTCAGCGGTCTCGGTGCGTTTGAGGCCGTTGAAGGTAAAGAGCTTCGTGATTCTCGTCTTCTGAAGTTCGCCGCTGCGCTTGGAGATGAGCACGTCGTCTCCCGCATGCAATGTGCCCTGAAAGACGCGGCAAATGGCGATGCGGCCGAAGTAGTCAGAGTAATCGAGGTTGGTGACCAGGATTTGCAGTGCGCCTTCGGAATCGCCGGTGGCAGCTGGAATGGTATTCACGATGGTCTCGAAAAGCGGCTGCAGACTATCGCCCGGCTTGGCTGGATCCAGCGTCGCCGTGCCTGCCTTGGCCACCGCGTAAAGGACCGGGAAGTCGAGCTGATCCTCTTCCGCATCGAGATCGATGAAAAGATCGTAAATTTCGTTGAGAACTTCTTGCGGGCGTGCGTCGGGGCGGTCGATCTTGTTGATTACCACGATGGGCTGAAGCTTGGCTTCAAGCGCCTTTGGCCAGAACGTAGCGCGTCTGCGGAAGCGGCCCTTCGGCTGCGTCGACAAGCAGCATGACACCGTCGACCATCTTGAGGGCGCGTTCGACTTCGCCGCCAAAGTCGGCGTGGCCGGGTGTGTCCACAATGTTGATTTTGCCGCCTTCAAAGTTGATAGCGGTGTTCTTGGCGAGGATGGTGATGCCACGCTCCCGCTCCAGTTCATTCGAGTCCATCACGCGGTCTGCGACTTGCTCGTTGGCACGAAACGTGCCGGATTGGCGCAGCATGGCGTCTACGAGCGTGGTCTTGCCGTGGTCAACGTGGGCGATGATGGCGATATTGCGTATCGTCTGAGTCACAGGAGCAGTTTTTCCTTCTTCTTGGTTCGGCCCCGGTCGGCCGTAAGGTCACAACCATCCGGTCGCGCCGCTGATTCCGCTGGCATGCGAGCCTTTGATGGAGTCCAAAATTGCTGGTAGCCGCACAATGCGGCAGTTTTCATTCTACCAGCAGCCCCGGTTTTGCCGACCCAACGGCTGGTTTTAGCTACAACTGAGGGTCTTCCTGGCGCCCACGCCAGCGTTCATCCGCCAGAACTACAGACGTTTCAACCTGCCTGTCGGGAATGGTCCAATATCGCTTCAAGAGCCGATTCTTCTCTTCGCGGCTGACGGTTTCAAACCCATGCCGGCGGTAAAAACGGATCGCCCATTCCGCGTCGGCCCACGTACCGACCAATACGGGCCTTGGTGTCAAGGTACGGAGATGCGCCAGCAACTCCGCGCCAATGCCGCGTCCCTGGCTGCCGGTGCGCACGTAGGCGTGGCGGATCAGGGTGACATCCTGCACGTCTTGAATGCCCATCACACCCAGCAATTTGTCGTCGTCAGAATAGCCCCAGAAGACTACGCCAGCCCCAATCTCGTGAAGCAGTTCGTCCCGGGACATGTAGGGAGTGCGCAACCGGTCGGCAGGAATCACTCCGCGATACGCTTCGGCGCCATCGTTAATGATGGACAAGGCTGCTTCAAGGTCTCTGTCTTCGCACGCACGAATCATCATTTCGTCACATTTCGGGCGCCCATGCGCACCTCAGCCTTTCGATGGTGAGCGCGGTCCTGCCTCATTGCGTATCGTAGAACTATGTCCCGTAGTTTGCTCGCTTGGGCTTTTGCCTTCTTTTTTTGCTCAGGGTCCGCATTCGCTCAGAACACTAAACCTACAGCCGTTCCTTCGGCACCACTCAAGCAGCAGGCTCCGACTGACGTGAAGATTCCGCTGCTGTCCGCCGGGATTCATCTGTCTGACTTCATCGGGATGCAGCCGCGTCCCGGGTTGGGCGATCAACTCGTAGAAGTGACGGACTTTATCCAGAACCAGCCGCGTGACGGAGAGTCAGCGACCGAGAAAACCGAAGTCTGGATGGGGCATACGCATTCCACACTCTACTTTGTATTCATCTGCTACGACCACAGGCCGGCCGACATACGCGGCCACCTGGCGCGGCGCGAAAACATCTTGAAGGACGACAACGTTGCCGTGATCCTGGACCCGTTTCAGGACCGTCGGAAGGGAGTTGAATTTGCGGTAAACCCCGCCGGTGTGCAGGCCGACGCGGCGTGGAGCGAGAACTCCGATCCGGACTTCAGTTACGACCAGGTGTGGGACTCCGAAGGTCGCGTCACCAGCCAGGGATGGATGGCGCTGATTGCTATTCCATTTCGGAGCGTTCGTTTTCGCAGGGCGGGCTCGGACTGGGGCGTCGTTTTCCAACGCAACCTTCCGCGCAACAGCGAGCAGGATTTCTGGCCGCGGGTCGCCACCAATATTACGGGCGTGTTATCGCAGGAAGGCACGCTGCACGGTATGGAAGGTTTGACCGGCTCGCACAATTTGCAATTGAACCCCTACGTGTTGGCGCAGAACGAACGCACGTTGAACAACCTCGATCCGCTCAATCCTTTCTTCAGTTCGCGGCACCTCGAAGGGACTGCGGGCGGCGAGGCCAAGGCAATCCTGAAAGACAGCATCGTCATTGACGGCACTCTCAATCCCGACTTCAGCACGGTGGAGTCAGACCAGCCGCAGTTCACTGTCAACCAGCGCTTCCCCGTCGTCTTCCCCGAGCTTCGGCCGTTCTTCCTTGAGAACGCCAACTACTTCACCACGCCCATCCGTATGGTCTATACGCGCAACATCGCGCATCCTGAGTACGGCGTGCGCCTTACCGGCAAGGTGCGCTCCACCAATCTTGGGCTTCTGGTTGTCGACGACCGCTCACCCGGCGAGTCCGTCCCTCGTGGCGATCCCCTTTATGGCCGGCGTGCCACCTTCGCCATCGGCCGCGTATCACAGGACCTGGGCAAAAACTCCAGCGTCGGCATCCTTTATACCGACCGCGAGTTCGGCGGCGGTTGGAACCGCCTCGGCAGCGTCGATCTCGACCTGCGCCTCAACGACAAGTGGACAGTCGGACTCCAGTGGGCTGAAAGCTCAACCCAGCCCGATTCTGATTCCCCAGGCACGCGCTATGCGGCCGGGCCGGCCCTCCTGTGGCAGGCCCAGCGCAGCGGTCACAATTTCAACCTGTTCTCCTTTGGGCGGGACTACAGTATCGGCTTCCAGACGCAGGTGGGCCGCCTGCAGACCAACAATATCCGCGACCAGCAAGCGCACGCCAGTTATCAGTGGTTTCCCAAGCACTCGCTCGTGCAGTCCTGGGGCCTCGAGGGCGACGGCGACATCGCCTTTGACCAGCAGGGGGACCGCTTCTACCGCTATCTGAATGCGGACATCTTTGTCTCTCTTGCACGAAACATGGTGCTTGCACCCATCCTTGTCGCAAACTCCGATACGCTGGGGCCGCAGAGCGGCACCCTCTTTGCACACAACCACAACTTCTCTGAGAACGGCGCTGGAGTAATCGCAAAGGGCTCGCCACTTACCCAGTTGACCTTCAATTTGCAGGCGATTCGCGATGGCTCAGTCAATTACAACCCCATTGCCGGAGGCCTGCCATCGCTCGTGGACCAGCAGACGGTTCAATTCCTCCTGACAGTACAGCCCATCCGCCGCTTCACCGCCGACAACACCTACTTGCTTGATCGGAATCGCACCGCAGCCGGCGGCGCGTTTGTCTACGAAAGTCAGACATTCCGGTCGAAGATGAACTATCAGTTCTCGAGCGCCATTTCAGCCCGCGTGATTGTGGAGTACGACTCCACTCTAGCCAATCCCGCCGAGACTTCGATTCCGCGAAGCAAGCAGATTGGGTCGCAGGCGCTGATGACGTGGCTTCCGCATCCGGGAACCGCTGTGTACGTGGGCTACAACAATGATCTGCAAAATCTGGGTCGGAGACTGTGCAACCGGCTGCCGGGCGGAGCCTGCGATCCGAACAGCACCGATGAGCCGCGCGGGCCAGACTACCTGAACGATGGCCGCCAGTTCTTTATCAAGGCTTCGTATCTGTTTCGCTTCTGACATGAGGGGAAGCCCTGAGGGAGCCCTGTCGTTTACACTTCTTCGCAAATGCGAACCGCGCTTAGAAACCGCCCTCAATTTCTGTACCGCCTTCTCTTTATCGTTCTTCTGCTGGCGGCCGCGTGTCCCATGTTGTTGAACGTGACGCAAGCCGCGGCGAAGGGCACGAGAACCGTTCCGCGTCACCTCTTGATCTATTCGATTGATGTCGAGGGTGGCCAGGCAACGCTTTTCGTGTCGCCCAGCAAGGCGTCATTGCTGGTGGACACGGGCTGGCCCGGGAATAACGGGCGCGATGCCGATCGGATCCAGGCGGCAATGAAAGACGCCGGGATCTCCAAAATCGACCACGTGTTTATCACGCACTTCCATACAGACCATGTTGGGGGCCTGACGCAATTGGCGGCCCACGTGCCGATCGGCGAATTTCTTGATCACGGTCCGAATCGCGAAGACTCTGACATTACGCGTCACGACTTTGCCGCGTACCAAAAGGTGACCGAGGGCAAGTCGCGCCGCACGATTCATCCCGGCGACACGATCGATATTCCGGGCCTCAGCACCATCGTGCTGGCAGCCGATGGCAAAGCAATCAGCGCCGTGCCTGGCATTACGCCCAAGCCGAACTCCTATTGTGCCGACGAGCCCAAGGCTGAAGCCGATCCTACCGAGAACGCCTTCTCGGCCGGCATTCTCCTCACCTACGGCAAATTTCGCCTTCTTGACCTGGGCGATCTCACCAAGGCCAAGGAAATCGCGTTGGTATGTCCCAACAATCCCATTCCGCCGATCGATCTGTACATCGTGACGCATCATGGCTTCAACCTCTCGAACTCCAAAGCGATTGTCGACGCCATCCATCCGCGCGTGGCCATCATGAACAACGGCGCACACAAGGCCGGCAGCCCGGAGGCATGGCAGACCGTGCATGACAGCCCGGGACTTGAGGATCTTTACATGGTCCATACAGCCGAGGGTTCCGATGCCGCGCACAACAGCCCCGAAGACCAAATTGCCAACCCCAAGGGCAGCAGCACAGACGGCGCCTACTTCAAGGTGATCGCGAATCTGGATGGATCGTTTTCTGTAACCAACAGTCGCACCGGGAAGACGAAACAATATCCGCGGAAGTAGGATTGAGAACGTTGGCTTGTTGGCTCATCTCAAATAACTGCTCGCCTCGCCGCATGAACGGCTCCAAGTCTGACGGCGTGGGTAGCTCAAGGTGATTCCCCATGTTTTCATCGCGTCGTGAATTTCTCGCCGGTGCCGCAGCTGTCGGCACGGTCGCTCTCACATCCCAGGCGTTACGTGCCGCAGCCTCTTCCTGCCCGTTTCGTGTCGCCGTTATCAACGACGAAATCTCGCAGGACTTCGATCATGCCTGCGCGGTGGCTGCGAAGGACTTCGGCCTGGGCTGGATCGAGATCCGCGGCATGTGGAACAAGAACATCACGGCTCTCGATGCCAACGAACTGACCGAAGCAAAGCGCATCCTCTCGAAGTACAACCTGCGCGTGACGGACATCGCCAGCCCTCTGTTCAAGGTGGACTGGCCAGGCGCGCCTCTGTCCAAGCTCAGCGAGCACCGCGACCAGTTCCATGCCGACACCGATTTCAAGCAACAGGACGCGATGCTCGAGCATTGCATCGACCTGGTCAAGTTGTTCTCGACCGATCGCATTCGCTGCTTCGATTTCTGGCGCCTTGAGGATGTGAAACCTTATCGCTCCGCCATCAATGACAAACTGCGTACGGCTGCCAAACGCTGTGCGAAGGATAAAGTCGTGCTGGTGCTCGAAAACGAAATGGCGTGCAATACCGCCACGGGTCAAGAATCCGCGGACGTACTTGCTGACGTGACCGAGCCGAACTTCATGCTCAACTGGGACCCGGGCAACGCGGCGACATTTCCTGATTCCATGCCGTATCCGCGCGGTTACGAGATGCTGCCCAAGCATCGCATTGGACATTGCCATGCGAAGAGCGTAGTGCGCAAGGCCGATGGCAAGTGGGAATGGGCGCCAGTGGGCCAGGGTGTGGTCGATTGGGTCGGGCAGCTCAAGGCGTTTCAGAAGGATGGTTATAGCCACGCGGTGAGCCTCGAAACACACTGGCGCGGCGCCGGGACGCCTGAAGCCTCGACGCGCGTAAGTATGGCCGGGTTAAAAGATGCGCTGACAAAGGCGGGGACCGGCTGCTGAGCCGCTAATCCGCCTTGAAACGCAGACCCGCCGCGTTGAGCGCGCTATCCAGAATTGGAAATGCGGTGGGCCCGATGCCGTGCAGTGACGCCACCTCTGCGCGGCTGCGTTGTGCCAGGTCTTGCGCGGAAAAGATCCCGGCATTGATCAGTGCACGCTGCGCCGGCTTTGAAAGCTTTGAGAATGCCGGGCTGAGTTTTGAATAGTCAACCATGCAGCGCTCCGCTCTGTGCCTTCGCATACAACGCCTCGAGCGCATCGCATGCCGCATGGGTGCCGTCCTCATGGGATAGCTGCCGCATCACGCTCTCGGCGCATAGCGCATACGCGGGTTCTTCCAGCATCTTGCGCAACTTGCGCGCCACCCGGATCGGTGTGTAGTTGTCGCGCTGAATTGTTCTCGAAACCTTGAGCCGCCGCATGCGTCGCGCATTGTCCGGCTGGTCGTGCGAATAGGGCATGATCAACATGGGCTTGCCCGCGCGAAAGCACTGTGCCGTAGTGCCTACTCCGCCCTGGTGCACCACCAGCGATGCCCGCGAAAACAAGGCCGAGTATGGAGCGTAATCCGCCACGCAAATTGACTCAGGCAGTTCCTGGCCCGGCCGATTCCGTTCATCATTTCCGATCAGCAACACTGCGCGCGTGCCCATTTTCATGGCGGCGCGTGCCGAGGACTCAAAGAATTTTCCCGCAGCCAGCACGGCCGCCGATCCGAGTGTGAACACAACCGGTGCCGCTCCATCCTTCATGAATTCCTCAAGATGCGGCGGCAGCCCCGAGTTTCCGTTTTCTGTGTCATAGAAACAGAAACCGGTGATCTGCGTGTTCGCGGGCCAATCGCGCTGCTCAACACCGAGCACCCGGCTGAACATCGCCAGCACCAGGTAAGGCGAGTGCTTGGCGTCGAACAGGGGGTTGGAGCCTTTTGGCAGTCCCAATTCCCGCCTGAGTTTGTAAATGGGTTCAGGCCACTTGCGCGTGGCAAACCGCGCCAGCCTGCGTATGGCGCGCCCCATGCCAGGCACAGCTTTGTCGGCCTTCGATAACCGTCTGTACGGCGGCAGAACCGGAGGATCGAAGGCTGAGAAAAACGACAGCGGCGCGAGCACGTAGCTGGCCCACGGAATTTCGGTGACCTGCGCAACGATCGGCCCCGCGTAATTCAACTCCCCCATCAACAGCAGATCGGCGCGCTCAGGTTGCGTCGCCGCTTGCAACAGGTCTTCATACGTGTTGCGTAGAGAAGGGAAGAGGAAATCGCGAAGCCCGCGCTCGGTGCCCTTCTTCACGTCGTAAATCATCTCCACAAGAATGGTGTTCTTGGGATCGATGTCCGGACGCACGGGGCGGAATTCTATTCCCAGTGGCCGAATCTTGGGCTCGTACACCGGCGGCAACGCCATTACCGGAACATGACCTCGCCGCTTCAACTCCAGCGCCAGCGCAATCAGCGGATGAATGTCACCGTATGTACCGATATTCGAGAGAACTATGCGCACACGAGATTTCCCCGGGGCGAAGGCCCGCACGTTTGAGAGTAAAGCACAATGCCATGTGTTACGAACTCGCTGGCCGGCCGCGCCTTCATCGCTATCATCGAACAGGATTGAATTCCTTCATCAATGCCGGGACTTCGCCTCGTCGCAGCTTGCTCTAATCGCTCACTGCCTGCAACCCTTCATGTTTCCTTAAGCCTCCGGTGGTATTCTGCCCCCGTTGTTTGGAGAGTGCTAATGCCCCACATCATGAGATTCCTTCGCCCGGTTTGGCACCTGTTCGCGGCAGCATCGCTGATGTGTTGCATTGCCGCGCCGGCCGCACTTTCTGCGCAACAACCGTACAAGATCATCGATCAGTGGAAGATCGGCGGCGAAGGCGGATGGGATTATCTTCTCGTTGATTCTTCTGCGCATCACCTGTACGTCACGCATGGCCCGCGCGTTGAAGTCATCGATACGCAGACCGGCAAGCCAGTCGGCGCTATCACCGGGCTGAAGGGCACGCACGGCATCGCTCTCGATGATGTCGGCAAGCTGGGCTATATCTCCGATGGCGGCGGCAACGCGGTTGTGGTCTTCGATCGCAGTTCACTCGAAAAGCTGGCGACCATTCCCGTGGGCAAAAACCCTGACGGCATCATCTACGAGCCGGCCACCAAGACCGTGTGGGCCTTCAACGGGCGCAGCAAAGACGTGAGCGTCGTCGACACAACCTCACGCACAGTTGTGGCCACCATTGCGCTGCCCGGCAAACCGGAATTCCCCGCAGTCGATGGCGAAGGCACGGTCTTTGACAACATCGAGGACAAAAACTCCGTCGTTCGCCTCGACGCAAAAACCAAGACTCTCACAGCCACGTGGCCCATCGGCTGCGAATCGCCATCCGGCCTCGCGTTCGACGTCGCCGGTCACCGGCTCTTCTCTGTCTGCGACGGCAAAAAGATGGCCGTGACCGACTCCACTACCGGCAAATCACTCGCTCTTCCGCCCATCGGCGACGGCCCCGATGCCGCCGGCTATTCGCCAGAGAACAAACTGGCCTTTGCGTCCTGCGGAGAGGGTATTTTGTCAGTCGTCAACACCGGCGACCCCAGTTACGCCGCCATTGAAACCCTGCCCACCATGAAGGGCGCCCGCACCATGACCTACGACCCCGGCACCGACCGCATCTATCTCGCGACTGCTGAGTTCGGACCGCCCCCTGCGCCCACGCCCGAGCGCCCCCACCCACGGCCATCCATCACGCCCGGCACCTTTGAAATTATCGTTGTCGGCCGCTAACCCGTCACCGCACCATGATTAGTTCATCGACATGATCCAGGTCTCGATTCTGAGGCCTGGCGCCTTTCCGTTCTCCCCTCTCTCTTTTGTTTTCTGTCGGCTGCTCTCATGAAAGTCATTCTCGCCATCCTCGCCGTCATCGTCATTGCAGGCTCCCTCTTTGCCGACTACAAATGGCGCCAGTGGATGGCCGCCCGCCGTCGCGATCATCAGAACCACGACAGCTCGCGCTGATCTCCGACGTCCAAATCGCAATCAGCGAATCCCGGCCACCGTCGCCGCATGAACTCCCTTCTGTCCTCTGCCGACCGTTCCCGCTACAATCGATCCAAGGGAGTCGTCCAACCAACATGCTTCGTTTCAACACCCTTGTTCGAACAGTCCGTTTCAACGCCGGCACCGGCTTCATCCTCGCCGCCGCGAGCTTCTTTGCCGCCGCGGGCATCCTGGCCGTTCCCGCCGCCCGCGCACAGTTCACGCCGCCGCCGCCCGGAACCCAGGTCCACGATCCCAGCGCGCTCAAGCCGCCCGCCGGCGCACGCGTCGCCATCGTTGAGTGGGAAGACCTGGAGTGCCCCGACTGCGCTCATGCCAATCCGCTGCTTCGTGAAGCCGCCGAGAAGTACCACATTCCATGGGTGCGCCACGACTTCCCGCTCCCCTTCCATGCATGGAGCTTCCAGGCCGCCGTCAATGCCCGCTGGTTCGACACCAAGGGCAAGAAAGTCGGCGACGACTACCGCGACGAAGTCTTTGACAATCAGCCGGCCTTCGGTGAAGACCCCGCCAAGATGTCCGATTTCACGCAGAAATTTGCCTCGGAACGCGGCATCGCCATGCCCTTTGCCGTTGATCCACAGGGCAAATTCGCCGCTGAAGTCAAGGCCGACTACGCGCTCGGCCAGCGTGTCGGCATCGAGCACACGCCAACCATCTGGGTCGTCACCGACCACTCCAAGGGCGCGCCATTCGTTGAAGTTGTCGATCGCAACAAGCTCTATCAACTCATCGACCAGGCCATCGCTGATACCAAGGGTGCCGAGCCCGCAGCCGCGCACAAGCCCGCCGTCAAAAAAACTACCGCCAAGTAGGCTTTCTCTTCGACCATAAAGACAAGCGGCGCATCCTCAGGGTGCGCCGTATCCTGTTTGCGACTCAAATCCAGCCGCCCCATTCCGTATAATCGAGGTTCATGAAAGCCTTAGTGACGGTCCTAGTTTTGAGTGCGAGCCTGCTTGCCCAGGCCCAGACACCGGCTCCCAAAAGCACCACGCCCAAACGCTCGGCAACCCACAGTCCGGCCAAATCCGGCGCAGGCCGCACCGCAACGCCAGCCGGTCCACGTCCTACCCTCTCCAATCCGGCGTCGCTCAAGGCCACTGCCCCTGCGGTCTACAAGGCGAAGTTCATCACCACTGAGGGTGTCATCGTCGTTGAAGTTCATCGGGACTGGGCTCCTATCGGCGCCGACCGCTTCTACAACCTGGTCAAGTATGGATACTTCACCAACGCCGCCTTCTTTCGCGTGGTGCCCGGATTCGTCGTCCAGTTCGGTTTGAATGCCGATCCTGCCCTCAACAAGGTTTGGCATGATGCCAAAATCCAGGACGACCCGGTCAAGCAGAGCAACAAGCGCGGCTACCTCGTCTTCGCCACCGCCGGACCCAACACCCGCACCACCCAGCTCTTCATCAACTACGTCGACAACGCCCGTCTCGATGGCATGGGATTCGCGCCCTTCGGCATGGTCACTGAGGGTCTGGATATCGTCGACAAGATCTTTCCAGCCTACGGAGAGCGCCCCCGCCAGGACCTGATCATGGACCAGGGCGACGCCTACCTCAAGGCCAACTTCCCTGACATGGACAAGATCAAGACGGCCAGCATCGTGCCTGCCGTCGCATACGCCGCTCATCCGGCAACGGGCGCCAAACCCGCTGCGAAACCCGGCCCCAAGCCCGCCGCTAAGCCGCCTGCCAAATGATCGCGAATATCGCATAAAAACCAAACGGCGCATCCTCTTGGGGTGCGCCGTTTGCTTTCAGTCCTGCACAGTCCTTCCGAAAATTCAGCCAGGAATCCTCCCGCCACCTTATGTGTTGTGTACACTCGCCTGCATACCCTCAACTGGCTGGAGGATTCCATGATCGTTTACGGAGTCCGGGAAAAATCGGCTCCTCTTGCGGAACTGGGGACGCGCTCCTGCCCGCATTGTGCCGCCTGGCAGCAGTTCCGAGCCCACGTCAAGTACACCTACATCCATCTCTACTGGATCTTCGGAATGGTGGTGAAACGCCAATACCTCGTCGCCTGCGACCATTGCGACCGCGGCACTCTCGTCCGCCGCGACGAGATTGGCGTTCCCCTCGAGCGCGATCCCATCCCGTTTCACCACCGCTGGGGGATGCCCGCCGTGCTCGCAGCGGTATTCGGCACCGTTGCCTACCTGTTATTCACCAGCCTCTACAAGACCTGACCGGGGCCGGCAGCCCGCATAAAGCAAAACGGCGCATCCGTCAGGATGCGCCGCCGTTTTTCTGTTAACTGTCTACTGTCCGCTGTTCACTGGTTCGTAATCTGCACCAGCCCGCCCTGCCCCGGACTCGTCGTCTCCGTCTGCGGTGCCCGCCAGTGGTCGATGTAACTGATGCGGTGCACGCATCCCACCGTGCAATTCGGCGCGCAGCTCTTGGCGGTCAGAAATTCACGCTTCACGTCGGCCGTCGTGTACTGGGCAATGGGAACCCCAGGATAACCGCGCTGCTGGCTGCAGTAGTGCACCAGCCCGTCCTCGCAAATGTAGAGGTAGCGCGATCCCGCCCGGCACCGCCAGTCGTTCGGCCGCCCCTCCGCAATCGCCGCCTGAAACTTGTCGAACTGCGCGTAGTTGGTCTTCTTGCGATTGTTCATCTCAAAATACACCTTCGCCTCGTCCGCCTGCAGAGGTTTCAGCTGCCCGCTGCCGTCGTGGATAATCCCGATCGTCGACTCGAACCCCAGCTCCAGCGCCCGCTTCCCAATCACCAGCGCGTCATTCGGGATCCTTGAAGCCCCCGCCCACCACCGAGTTGATGTTCACGTGGAACTCGGCGTGATCGGCCAGCATCTGCAGCTTCTTGTCCAGCACCTTCAGGCTCTTCTTCGAGATCTCATCCGGCTCCAGGTTGTCGATCGAGATCTGCATGTGGTCCAGGCCCGCGCGATTCAGCCGCTCAATCCGTTCCACATTCAGCAGATAACCGTTGGTGATCATCCCCGCAATGGCGCCCGTCCCGCGCATGCGACGGATAATGTCGTCCAGCTGCGGATGCGTCAGCGGCTCGCCGCCACTGATGCCGATCATCGCCGTCCCCAGCCGCCCCAGGTGGTCGATCCGCCGGTACATCTCGTCGAGCGGCACCGGCTCGCTAACCTTATCGTACTCATTGCAGTAGGCGCAGCTAAGGTTGCAGAACCGCGCCGGCACAATCTGCGCCAGCACGGGGTGCGACGTAGACGCCAGCGCCCGCGCCACCATCGCATACTCGCGCGCCTTCCTCCGGGCAGCAATCAGCCGCCCCTTCACTGTCGATCTCCGGGGAATTGCCATCTTTACTATTGAATCACAGACAAGCCAAACCGTTAATTCGGCTTGATGTAGGAAGATGAAGGTGCATGCCCAAGACACCTGCAATTGATTTTGGTGAGATTCGCAGAATTGCCATCACTGCCATCTTCTCCGACGATTTCCTGTTCGATCGCGTGGTCTTGAAGGGCGGAAACGCACTGTCACTCGTTTTGGGATTAAGCAAGCGCACCTCCCTCGATCTTGATTTCTCGATTGAAAATGACTTTGATGATCTAGACGGGATCCGGAATCGCATTCAGAATGCACTCGAAAGCCGCTTCCTCGCTTCGGGTTTTATCGTTTTCGATTTCAGATTTGATTCGAAGCCAAGCGTTCTCAAGGCGGGACAAAGCCCTCGCTGGGGTGGCTATATGGCTTCCTTCAAAGTTATTGAGAAAGGAAAATACGAGGAATTGAAGGGCAATCCAGACGCTCGTCGCCGCGACTCCCTCGTTATCGGACCGGAATCACAACGAGTCTTCACAATTGACCTAAGCAAGTACGAATACGTCTATGGCAAGCTTGAAATGGAGTTAGACGACTACGTTATTTACGTCTATAGCCCCACCATGATCGCGATTGAAAAACTACGTGCGATTTGTCAGCAAATGCCGGAGTACAAATTGCAACTGCGCCCGTCAGCACGCGCCCGCGATTTCTATGATATTCATCTTGTTGTTTCCTTGACCCGCATGAACCTGAACTCCGCAGAGAATCTCGAACTGGTCAGACATATATTTGCCGCCAAGGAAGTTCCGCTTTGGCTTATGGGAAGAATTAAGGGCCAGAAGGAATTCCATCGCCCTGACTGGGACAGCGTCAGAGCGTCGTCCAATAATCCTGACCTCGCGGGGTTTGACGATTATTTCGATTTTGTCGTCGAGCAAGTGAACTCAATGAAGGCTCTTTGGGAAGAATAGTCGCCAATCGGAGTCATATTCCTTATCCTTAAGACCATACGCTAGATAGAAATCGTATTTGAGACCAATGCTCTTAAGCCTGCCGTATTGGCTCTTTGAGTAGCCTGCTCTTTGCATGAAAAAGCCGATCGCTTGATGGTAAGGGTAGACGTAATCGAGTTTCTTGAGCGTTGCTAATAGTGTGCCTACTGAGACGCGATCTTTCGCTCCGCGATAAGCATCGAGTACCTGAAATATTCCTCCGGCATAAGATGGTCGAACGACTATATCGATTAGAGTTCTTTCCAGCCCCGTCACCCTCAGTTTCGCTCCGGCATGCTCGACCTCGCGCACCTCCAGTTGACCAGTGTTCTTTCCCCAAAGTAGTAGAGCCTCCGACTCGCCGAATTTGAAGATGAATTGAGACTCGCGTTGCTTTCCGGCAAATGCGCGGTTGATGCCTTCTTGCGTCAGATGGCCCGATTTCGGCTTTGGGCTCTGCTCGCTATTCACATAGATTCTTGATGGGATTTGATCAGTAAGTCCGTGCAGAGACACTGCTGTGCCGTGGCAGAGGTAAGCATCACGCTTCATTGAGAGTGCAACCTCGTGCGCCGATGCTTCTTTCCACACGTAACGCGATATGGCAGAAACGTTCAGGTGATTTAGCGGTTCCAAAGATTCGAGGTGGAGATCCGTTTTATTGAGAAGGAATTCGAGGAATTTAGCTGTCGTGGTGTCCTTTGCCAATCTCCAAAAGGCTCTGTTTTGTTCCAAGACCAAAGAAATATCACTTGGCCAGTAGACCCGCTTGCTAGCTTCTTCAAAGGTCTTGACAATGTCCGATTTGGCAATTTGCAGTCGACTCTGCCCAGCCATTTCGGCTCCTCCCCGATTCCATACGCAATCAGTATACCACTAGGTATATATACCTAGTGGTACGGTATGTCGTGCCTCCTTATTAGGCTCTTAACCGTCTCAAACCTCAATAAGCTAGGGGCATCAGTTCACTTCGGAATATGGCTGTCACGCTAGGTATATATACCTAGCGTGACGGCGAGTCATCTACCGAAGTATCGGATACATCTCCCGGAGGCCGCTGAAAATTATGGCAATTAGCTATGCACTTTCATGCCGCCATATATTTGGTATATATACCAAATATATGGCGGCATCTTCATCCCAAAGCTCGTGCCATCCTATTCGAGCACTATCTCCCCGACCCCGCCCTCCGTTCCGCCTCCATCAGGTTCGCAAGAATATCGTTGATCCGGGTCAGGTGGCCCTCGCCTTTCGAGCGCAGCCACTCCAGCACCTGCGGGTCCAGCCGCACGCTTACCGGCACCTTCCTCCGCACGTCGCGCAGCCGCACCATCCGCGCCAGTTGCTCCGGCGTCAGCGGCGGAATGTCGGAGTAGTCGATCCCGCTATCGTCTCCGGCAGCCTGCGCGGCGGCGATGCGGCGCACCGCCTCAACTTCCGCGTCAGTCCACTTCCTGTTCCTGATATCTTCTGACGTCATGCTTTTGAGCCTGCCGCGCGCTGATGATGCGGATGATTTCTTCACCATCATGATCCTCCCGGTATGCATGAACCACAACAAGCACTGCACCGATGCCTGGTTCCAAAGGCAGAGACCCTATCGCGTGCCATCGTCGCTCACCCGTCTCGTCGTCTCGATCGAATACGATCAGGCAAAGTGGGTCCTCGAAGACAAAAGCTGCCAGTTCGAAAGACACGCCGTGCTTGCGCTGGTTCTCGTGGTTCTTTCGTTCATCCCACTCGTAGCGCAAACTGTATATACAATTTTATCACAAACCTTGAATGACACCCGGCATGTACACCGGCCAGCGGATACCTCCGAGCCCTTACTTCACTTCTTCACTCCTTCACTCCATCACTTTTTCACTCTTCACCGTCCACTGCATACGTAGTATGTTGTTACTACATGCTTCAGCTTCGCTCCGAACTCCGCCTCCATCTCCTCACCTGGTTCAAGCTCAACCCGGCACGCCGCATCTGGGTTCGCGGGCTGGCCACCATCCTCCAGGCCGATCCCACCAACGTCTCGCGCGAACTCGCCCGCCTCGAGCAGGACGGCATCCTGCGCGCGGAAACCGAAGGCCGGCAGCGCTACTTCACCCTCAACACTGCCTCGGCCCGCCTCAAGACCCTCTTTGACCTGCTCGGCGACTCCATCGGCGTTGAAGCCACCCTTGCCGGCATACTTTCCGCCGTTCCCGGCCTCGATTCCGCCTTCCTCTATGCCACCCGCTCCAAAGGCCAGCCCAACTTTACCGGCGAGCTCAAGCTCTTCCTCATCGGCAACCCCGACCGCAAACGGCTCGAAGCCGCCCTCGACAAGCTCGCCAGCATCTTTGGCAAGCCCCTCACGCAGCGCCTCTTCACGCAGCGCGAACTCGACCGGAAGATGGCCGCTAAAGACCCTTCTCTGAAGGACTTCTGGCACGTCAAGCCCATTCCCCTCCACTCTAGCTAGCGATCCGTCATCGCGGTCTTTTCGACCGACGTCCACGATATTCGCCAAACGTTCCCTCGTAAATTCCCTTGGAAAGTGTATAAAACAGACCAGACCGATCCCCGGACCCCGTGGAATCCTGAAACTGCATAGTCCCGTCTATTTCTCAGGAACCTCGGCGCGCGTCTTTGCCTGCACCTCTCGAAAGGAGGCAAAAATGACGCTCGACACCGTATTAGCCTTTGATCCGGCGGAGTTTCTGGCCAGTGCCGGACTTGGCCGAAGATCCGTATCCTTCAAGCCAGGAGACAAGCTGTTCGCCCAGGGCGAGCTCGCCGACTCCGTTTTCTATCTGCAGAAAGGCCGCGCCAAGCTCACCGTTGTCTCCACGGCAGGCAGGGAAGCCACGATCACCTTACTTGCGCCTCGGGACTTCGTCGGCGAAGAAGCTCTGGCCGGCGTCCCCGGTCTGCGCCTCGCCACAGCCTCTGCCCTGACCTCCTGCACCGCGCTCAAAATCCTGCGCGACGAGATGATCCGTGTCATGCACGAAGAACACGCCTTCTCTGACCTGTTCCTCGCCTTCCTGCTGGCACGCAGCATGCGGGTTCAGGCGGATCTCGTCGATCAGCTCTTTAATTCCAGCGAAAAGCGCCTGGCGCGGATTCTTTTGCTCATGGCTGAGTTCGGCAAGCCCGGCGAGCCGGAAACCCTGATCCCCGCCATCACCCAGGAAACTCTGGCCGAGATGATCGGCACCACGCGCTCGCGCGTCAGCTTCTTCATGAACCGCTTCCGCAAGCTCGGCTTCATCGAATACAACGGCCGCATCCGGGTCCACAAGTCCCTGCTCAATGTCATCCTCCACGACCAGATGCCCGAAGACAACGCCGCCCGTCCTGAAATCCTCGACGGCACCACGGGAGACATATCCTCCAAAAAACGAAAACGTGTGCAAAAGTGAGCAGCGCTGACCTTCGATCGTCTGGCACACTCAAACAAGTTAATCCAGAAACTGAAGCGATGAACGATCCGACCGTAGCAGTCCTGTTAATTGCAGCTGAAGCACTTCGCGGTTTGCCCATTTCCCCGGTTGCGGTTGAATTAATCAAAGAGCCTCACAGGGAAGCCGTTTCGGAAGGTGCAGCGAGTGTTGTGACACCCCTCTCCATCGCGAATCAAGCCGCCTATCTCGCCGACGATGGCCTTGAGGTCATCGACTTGCGCGACAATGATGCATTCGCCGCTCGTTGCCTGCACAAGCACGACCTGAACGCGCAGATGATGGCGATGCAGACCCTGGGGCGCGCCTTCGTTGACCATCCTGAAACTCTGCTCCAGGAACTCGTAAACGCCGCCGTCTATCTTTGCGGAGCGGACAGCGCCGGCATCAGCATGGAAAGAAACAAAGGCGCGGAAAAAGATTCCTACAACTGGGTGGCGACCGCCGGGCAATATAGCGGCTTTCTCAACGACGTTGTGCCGCCCTTTCCCAGCGCTTGCGGCATCTGCCTTGAACGCGGCACTCCCCAGCAGTTTCGCGTGAAGCAGCGCTTCTTTGACCTCCTTGGCGTTGATGCTCCCCTGGTCACGGACGGCGTTTTGCTGCCCTGGTACGCCGGCGGCGCGCGCGGAACCATCTTCGTGATGGCCCACGGCAGAACAGAGGCCTTCGACAAGGATGATTGCCTGATGATGCAGACCCTCGCGAGCTTTGCTGCCACCGGAGTTCGCCATCTTCGCCAGCGAGAACAGGTCCTGGTGCGCGAACGCAATATTGCCGCGGTCGCCATGGCCAATCACCTGGCCCACAAGATCAACAACCCCCTGCAGAGCCTGGTTAATGTGCTCTATCTGGCGGGAATCGAAGAAGGAGACAGCCAGGTACACACGCTGGCCCGCTCGCTCTCTCCCGACCTGCAGCGCCTCTCCGAACTCGTCGCCGCCCTGCTGGCACTGCCTGTCCGCGATTCGCAACAACGCAACCAGCCGACCGCCCGGGCGTAGGCGACTCTCTCGAGATCTCACCGCCCGGCGAGATGATCCCTCTGCTCAGTGAGCCGACGAACTGGCTTGTGCTGCGCTCGCGGTCGGAGCAAACTCGCCCAAATTAAATGGTCGCATCGACTCCCCCGGCGGCCTGATGCGCAGCATCAGCGCAAGCGACGTCGGCGGCCCCTGAAAATAAGGCACATGCACTGTATGCCGCCCAGCAGCGAGCGTGACGTGCGCACCTTTCGCCTGAGCCGTGTGCACCCCATCGTTTTCAATGATCAACTGATTGTCGATTTCAAGGCGCGAACCATCGTCGGACTGCAACTCGAATCCATACTCGCCCGCCTTGGGGATGAAAAACTCGCCGTAATAGTCCACCCCAAACCATGTATTGCTGCGTGTCACCCCCGGTAGCCCTTCCGCGCCGGTAATGTCCTGCTCTATCACGTTGAGCGTATCGGTATAAACGGAGCCCACTGGCTCTATATTCCAGAACTCGGGCAACTGCGATGCCCCCGAAGAAAGCTCGTAGACATCACCGCAAAAGGTGTTATCACGCGGCGTCACTGAGCCGAACGACCGAATCGATCCCACCGGCCGCTGCAGCGCTTTGGCGTGATCAGCCTGTGCTGCCAGCGTCACCGGCCGCGCCACATCTACAATGCCCAGGTTGCCCGTCACGCGATCGCGCACCACCAGCCGTGCCAGGTCCGGTGGTTGAGCCCCGGGAATCTCCAGCAGGTTTACAAGCCCGCGTGTCTGCGCTTTCTCGAGCGCCGCCGCATCCAGCTGCCTGTCAGACGAGGAATGCATATATTGCACCAGCCCGCCGGTGGCGTCGAAAGTGCACATGCCAAAGTCGAGCTGAGCGCGTGTATTTACCCCATTTATGCCGATGGCCGCCAGCGACGTCGGCCGTACAACCACTGCGTATCGAGTCACATTGGCGCCCGGCACCGCGAATGGATGCGCAGAAACAGCGAGCGTGGGCGGCGTAAGCGAGTGGAAGCACGCGGCATCCCCGAGCGCAAGGCCGTCGGCGTTCGCTTTGCTCTTCTTCTGCGTTTCGTCGACAGCGGTCGGTCCAACGTAGTAGCGATGCCGGAACGAAAGCTTAACTCCCTGGCGGGTTGTTTTCATCACCACCTGGTGAAAGCCCGGCTCCTGGGAGGCCTGGATTGCCAGTTCATAATGCGTGGTTGCATTCAGCGCGCAGGTAGCCCCCGAACTGATGCGAAAGCCGGCCTCATTGGCGCCCGCGCGGCTCGCGTCCTTGCGCGGATCAATTACGCGCATGGAAAGGATGCGCCTCGGTGTCTTGTCTGCTCCATGCCTTCCCGGCTCGGACACATCGAATTCGCTTTCGGCCAGGTCGCCCACGGAGTTGTTGTTCTTGTCGCGTGCCACCACATCCAACACTACCTCGTTCGCGCTGATGTGGAGGACCATGGGGGCATCGGTCGGAGCCGGCGGTGCGGCATCCTGCGCCCACACTGAAATGCAAGACGCTGCAAGGCAAACGCCCACCCAAAACAAGCGACGCCAAATAAACTCAATGGGCATGGTCGCACCATATCCCAAACCGTGAAGAGGTGTGAAGCGAGAAATTCCATGCCTGTAGCGGGCCGATTCGGAAACTCTCAGTCCCGCCCTTTGCCCGGCGCAACAGAACCGATCGCGCGCGAGTCCGTTCGGCATCAATCCCAGGCCGCCTCAGCCCTTCCTTCAAAATCCCTCGCACGCGCATTCCCCTTAAGTCGCCACACCGCGATAGGCTGGACTTCCCGAAGCATCCCGACCCAATCCTCGCGCCTTCCAGCTCGATGGAAATTACGGGCCCTGAGGAGGGCAACATGGTTCTTACCAAGGCGGAATTGATTGAACGTCTTAAGCACGAAGTTCGCATTCTGCTTCATCTGATTGCAAAGGCCGACACCGCCACGCTTGACTATCGCCCCACGCCCGGCCAGCGAAGCCTGATTGAACTGCTGCAGTACCTCACCGTCTTTGTCCCCATCCATCTCCGCACCATTCGCGCCGGAGTGTGGAATCTTGACGAGTGGAGCAGCGCGTGGCGCACGCAGGAACCAGCCGCCAAAGCCCTCAATCTAGAGGGAATCAAAAGCGCCATCGCAGCCCAGCCCGCCTTGTTCGCTGAACTGGTCGAACCACTCACCGACGAAGATCTGCGCGCGGAAACGGAGATGTTCGGGAGCAAGAAAAGCCGCGGCTCATGGCTCGTCTGGTTAGTGCTGTGCCACTATGTCGCCTACCGAACGCAGCTGTTCCTTTATCTGAAAGCATGCGGTCGACAAGAGCTGGGAACCCTCGACCTCTGGGCCGGAATCGACGCCAGGCCGCCGAAGCCTTGATCGTTCAATGTCTCCGCCAACATGAAATGCGCCGAAAGCCGGCACGGCGCCCACCTGTCTGCCCGCCTGAACGAAGTAATCTATTCAGTAGACGTCGGGCTCAGTGTCTCCATCTTCCATCCCGGAGCAAGTCGCGCCTGTTTCAAACGGCGCCCCCGTTTCACGCATTCATGGCAGCGGTGAAATGGCAGAGTTGACGCGCGCTCTTGACTGGAGCCGAACCTCGGTGGGCCCTATCGAGCAATGGCCCGACACGCTCCTTACCACCGTCAACACCATCCTTGGCTCGCGGCATCCCATGTTCCTTTGGTGGGGTCCTGATCTCATCCAGTTCTACAACGATGCGTACCGCCCCAGCATTCGGCTCGACAAGCATCCAAGCGCTCTCGGTCAGAAAGGTCGGGAATGCTGGACCGAAATCTGGCACCTCATCGGCCCTCAGATTGATGCAGTCATGGAACGCGGCGAAGCCAGCTGGAATGAAGACCACCTGGTTCCCATTTATCGTGACGGCAAGCTTGAAGATGTCTACTGGACCTATGGCTACAGTCCTGTTCGCACGCCGCAGGGCGAAATTTGCGGGACGCTCGTTGTCTGCACTGAGACCACGGCCACTGTCCGTGCCAGGCTGCAGCTGCTGCGGGAGCGGCAGCGGCTAGCCGATCTCTTTGAACAGGCCCCCGCCTTTTTTGCCGTCCTTGACGGACCGGATTTCGTCTTCGAAATGGCCAACCAGTCCTACCTCAATCTCATTGGCCATCGCGACATCCTCGGCCTCCCGGTTCGTGAGGCTGTACCAGAAGCTGAAGGGCAGGGATACATCGAGATCCTCAACCGCGTTTACGCCTCAGGGGAACCCTTCGTTGGCCGCAACATTCCCATCGAGTTGGCCAGCCGCGCCTCGCAGCAACTCGAGCTTCACTACCTCAATTTCGTCTATCAGCCGCGACGCGACTCCAACGGCAATATTTCCGGCGTCATCGTTCTCGGGGTCGATGTCACCGAAGGGCGCCGTACCGAGCAGGTCCTTATTCAATCAGAGAAGCTGGTCGCCGTCGGCCGGCTCGCCAGTTCCATCGCTCACGAAATCAATAACCCGCTTGAGGCCGTCACCAACCTGCTCTACCTCGCCCGCACTACCAATTCTGACGCAACAGTGGATAGCTTCCTTGCCAGTGCTGAAGTCGAGCTGCGGCGCGTGTCCGCCATCGCCAGCCAGACACTCCGCTTTCATCGCCAATCCACGCATCCCAGCCCGGTCACTGCGCGCGAAGTAATTGATGCCACCGTCCTGCTCTACCAGGGAAGACTCATCAACAACTGCATCGCGCTGGAACGCCGCGACCGCGCACAACGCTCCATCGCCTGCCTCGAGGGCGAAATACGACAGGTGCTCAGCAACCTGGTCGGCAACGCAATTGACGCCGTCCCCCCGCGCGGCCGTGTGCAGGTGCGTACCCGCGACGCCACCCACTGGCCCACGGGAAGACGGGGTCTGCAGTTCACCATCGCCGACAACGGCATGGGCATGTCGCCGGAAACCCTCGAGCGCATCTTTGAAGCATTCTTCACCACAAAAGGCGCCAGCGGCACCGGTCTCGGCCTGTGGGTCAGTCGCGAAATCATCGATCGCCACCATGGCGTGCTCATGGTCCGGTCGCGCCACACCGGCCCGCGCCCCGGCACCGTCTTTCGACTGTTCCTTCCTGAAGGCATTGACTGAGCACAACCCTGCCGGTCACCACGCACAGAGTAAACCTGGCTTCAGCGTCCTTCGCTGCCCGCCAGCGCCGGTCTCTCTGATTCGGCCATGCTCTCTGAGCTTTGAGCTCGCGCGCTGATGCTCTGCGCCACAACCCATCCCGCCGCCGCAATTGCCCAGCTGATCCACATCGCCGTCCACGGCAGCCGCGTTTTCGGAGCGCCCACCACCCCCGGCAGCCAGATCAAAAGCGTAAACAGGCTCACCATTCCCGCCTCTGAGAATGCCGCGACCCTTGGCAACACGCGAAACAGAATTCCCAGTCCGCACGCCATCTGCCCCAGTCCGGTGAGATACGCCCATCCCATCCTGAACGGCAGCCATGCCGGCACCAGTTCCATCGTCTGCGGCGTGTAGATCAGGTGCGACAATCCCACCGGCACCACTGCAAGCCCGAACACCATCTGCGCGATCCGCACGCCGCGCTCGCCCGTTGCAAATCCCAGCGGGGAATCCTCCGCCACTTCGCCCAGCCGCGCAAACAAAATCCATCCGCCGGCCATCAGCATCGCCAGTTCGCCAAACCCCAGCCACACGCCTTCAATCTGCGGAGCCACCACCAGAGACGGCGCCTTCAGCAGCATCCACACAATCAGGTAAGGGAACAGCACCCGCACTGCCCACTTCGCCGTGGCTTCAAACAGCAGCCCCACGCCGCACGCCAGCATCAGCGCGCCTGAAAAATATGCCAGCGCCGTCCGTCCCGGCACCCAGGGCGCCACCGGCTGCCACACCATGGCAAAATCGCCCACCACCAGCGCGAGCACTCCCAGTCCAATCATTCCCACGGCAAACAGGGTCAATGCAGGTTGCAGCGTTCGATTCATCGGGGCCCCTCCGGGAACCACATTACAGAGCCTTTCATTCGCTCCAACGCTCTCTTGTCACGCGAAGTTCTCAACCGGCCTCAGGGTCAATTCAGACGGAGCATTCGGCCTCCTCGCAGTTGCCTCGCGGCGATATACTCCGTCCATCCCGGTTTCTCGTGAGGTCACTCAAGTCATGAAAAAACTCGCAGCAATTCTGCTCACGCTATGCGCCATTCCCTTCGCCGCCATCGCCCAGGACAAGAAGCCGCCCACCGATCTTCGTGGCGTTCTCCTTGAACAGCTCCACAATTCGCACGATCAGGAGGACTGGTACGTCCCCGCCAACATCGCCATCGACGGCCTCACCGCCGAACAGGCGCAGTGGAAGCCCGCCGGCAAAGACGGACACTCCGTCGGCCAGCTCGCCTATCACATCTGGTACTGGGATCAGCGCGCCCTCACACAGTTCAAGGGAGAAAAGCCCCCCGCCTTCGACGGCAATAACAATGAGACCTTCGATAAATTCAGCGCCGCGGATTGGAATGACCTCGTCAAGAAACTTCGCCAGGTTCTCGACGATTGGGAAGCCGCCGTGCAATCGGCCGACGATGCCAAGCTCGCCGCCAACGCCTCGGTCATCGCCCACGTCGGCGCCCATAACGCCTACCACATCGGCCAGATCCTCTACGTCCGCAAGCTTCAGGGCGCATGGAATCCCGACAAAGGCGTGAAGTAGGATCTTCGTTTCAGAAGAAGCAATTCGAGCGGCAGGCCGGAGCTTCAACTCCGGCCTGCCGCATTTCCGCTACATATGTAGTACAAAACGACTACGACCTCTGGCGGCAAGCGATTCTTGTTGTCTTCCCCCGCCCTCTTCCGGTATTCAAATCAAGACCATTTATCAGGAGGCAACACGAATCATGCCCAAATTTGTCATCGAGCGCGAAATACCCAACGCCGGCCAACTCACCGCGGAACAGCTCAAGGCCATCTCCCAAACCTCGTGCGGGGTGCTTCGCAACCTCGGTCCCGAAATTCAGTGGGTCCACAGTTACGTAACCGACAACAAGATCTACTGCATCTATAACGCTGCCAATGAAGACCTGGTCCGTGAGCACGCCAAGCTGGGCGGTTTCCCTGCCAACGTAGTCGCGAGGGTTCGCAACATCATCGACCCCACCACCAGCGAGTAGGCCATCCTTTCCTCTTCGAGGGCGAGGACGGACATGCAAGCGGGCTTACTTCGACCACGCCACGGTACTGCGCCACCTCGGCCCTGCCCCTGAAGCGGCCGGCACACTTCATCAATGTCGAGGCGACGGCCGGATTCTGGCCAGTTTGCACCAACCATGGTTCACATTTTTGGTTTATTTATCGCGGTTTTGGCCGTAATTCTGCGTGTCAATAGGCAAAAGTGGGAAAACTCACCACAATGCGGGAAGTTGCCTGTAAACAACTGAAGATACAAGCAGTTCCGGGAGCGGACTTTTTATACCTTTTCCCCTCGCAATTAGGGATTAATTCGCGGAACCTGCCACCATTGAAATAGATAAGAAAACCCAGTCGCCGAAGGCCCGCGCCCCAGCGCGGGCCTTCCCATTTCAGGAGCAATCATGCGTAGAGTAGAACCAGCAACCCGTCCCACCGTGACGCCTTTTTCATTCTTCACTTTTCACTCTTCACTCGCTTTTGCTCTTTTTCACTTCATCACTCCATCGCTTCATCACCCGTCAGCTGTTCACCCCGCACTGTCCACTTGTCTTTCGGCCCTATTCCCTGTTCCCTATTCCCTGTCCCCTGCTTTTTGTGTTCCAAATCACGGTGAGCACAAATTCCCCCATTTACTGTGCGTAATCGTATGATCCCACTCGACATAGTCGTTTTTTTATTTGGTGTGCAAACCCCTACGGTAAATATCGCGCGTGGAATCTGCGCTATTCTGGTGAAGCGCGCCCGTAGCTCAGCTGGATAGAGCGAACGCCTCCGGAGCGTTAGGTCGGGAGTTCGAATCTCTCCGGGCGCACCATCCCTCCCTTGTTGTTTTCTCCCCCGCTGACGACAACCCCGCGCGGGGCGGTACGGCGTCTCAGCCGTTTAGACTTAAGGTTGGCCGCGAGCCGATACAGGCGTGGCCGGGATAGGCGGGAATGCACCCTAATTTTCATTTTTCGACCCAGGATGTGCTGTGGACGCTGACGTTTGCGGCGCACCTGGTCCTGCTGGTTGTGTTGATGGGCCGGGACCGCGTGCGGAAGTTTCCGTGGTTCACGGCCAGCATCGTCATGGTGGCTTTTCGCCTGCTGACGAGCCGCATGCTGTTCGGGCGGCTCCCGCAGATGACGGCCGCTACCATGTTCATCGTCATGGCGTGCGTGAGCGCGTTCCTGAGCCTGATGGTGGTGCTGGAAGTGGCGCGGCGGGCATTTGGCGGGGTGCGACGCGTAACGTGGGTGATTGGCGGACTGCTGCTGCTTGGCATTGGCGCCGCGGTGCTGAGGTTCTGGGGAGCGTGGCCGGCGTGGCAGACCATGACGTCGGGGCCGCCGCTGCAGCTGGCCCAGTTTCTGGCGCAGAAGGGCCTGCTCCTGGCAAGCGTCGAAAACATTGCCGTGGGCCTGCTGATTGTGCTGGTGGGACGCAGGACGGGCGCGGGCTTCAAGAGCAAAGCGCAGCAGGTGGCGATAGGGCTGATGACAGCGTCCCTCTCGCAGTTGTCGATCCAGGTGATCTGGGAGCGGATTGCCAAGACGGCGGTGGCGCACTCGCGAGAGGAATACGACCATATTCTCGGTTTGCGCGACCGAATGTTCGACACCAACAGCGTGGTGTTGATCGTTGTGTTGGTGTGGTGGATTGTGTGCCTCTGGATCGACGAGCCGAAGAGGCTGGAGGTGGAAGATCCATTACCAGCGCCGACCACTGGTTCCGTGTTGAAGATTCCCATGCCCGTGATTGAGCGTCCGGCGGAAGAGACCGCGGTGGCCGAGGATGGGGCCTTGCATGGGCGGGAGTTGCCGCAGGGACCGGAATAGCGAAGGCGAGGCGCCTGGGTGCTGCAAGGGCTTGCGCTGACAGGGCGTTGGTGGCGATGATTTGTCATCATGCTGGATGTTCACGCGCCGCACTCGCCGATGCACGGGAAGAAGGAGTTCTTCCTTCACTTGTTCACCATTACAGTAGGGCTGCTGATCGCCACGCAGATTGAAAGCTGCGTGGAGTGGCGTCATCACGTGCACCTGGCGGAGGAGGCGCGTGCGTCTCTAAAGCTGGAGATCCAGCAGAACCTGGCGGATTTGAAGAATGCGGCGCCGGAGATGGAGAAGTGGCGGAAGGAAGTGGCGGACGATTTGGGCGTCATGGCGAATATCCAGGCGCATCCCAAGGACAAGTCGGCGCAGAAGGCGTCATTGAGCGTGAATTCGCATGGCATAAGCCTGCGCGATACGGCATGGAAGACGGCTGAGACGACGGGCGCATTGGCCTATATGCCGTATGACGAGGCGCAGCGGTATGCGCAGATCTACAAGGCGCAGGCAGACCTGCTGACGATGCAGGGTAAGCCGACCGAGGATGTGGCGCACATCTTCGGGCTGCTGGCGAAGTTCAACATATTTGGAGGCGGGCACTTCAGCGAGGAGCAGGCGGGTGCGATGGCGGAAGAGCTTGGCGCGATGCGATTGCACCTGGCGGCGGGGGATGTCCTTCTGAAAGAGAACATCGAAGTGAACCAGGCGTTCCTTGAGGGAAGGGAGCCGAAAGGGGATTTTTCCGAGGAACTTAAGTGAGGCAGGGACTAGGGGCTAGGGAATAGGGAATACAAAAGCAGGGGCTAGGGCTGAGGGACTAGGGACTTGAAAACTGGGTTTCGTGGTATCCCAGGTCTCAAAAGCGAGACCTGGGGCACTCTCGGTTTGTGGCTAGTTTGCTTTCGGGAAAACGGAGGCAATAACAAGGAAGAAGCAAGAGCAAGAGCAAGAGCAAAGCGAGAGCAAGAGCAAAAGTAAAGCAAGAGCAAAGACAGAAGCAGGTCCCTCGGCTCCGTTGACAAGCACTTCGCTCGGGATGACACTTCGTCACGCATCAAAAGAAACATCTCGAACTGAGATGGCGGGGATGACACTTCTACGGCGATGCCTTCATCGACGGAAACATCTCAAATTAAAAAGCGCCTGCCGGTGTTGTCTGGCAGGCGCTTTTGTTGGTCCAGAAAATGGTGCAGTTTTCTTCGTGATTGATTATTTTTTTGCGGTGAGAAGTGGTTTCGCCTTCGCGGGGGCGGGTGGATTCACTTTTGCGTTGAGGAAATTGGTGAGGTCGTCGATGTCCTGTTTTGTGCCGGCCATGGGGGGCATGAAGCGGTGGTAGGGCGAGTCGGCCTTGTAGTCGTGGAGCATGACGATGAAGTTGCGGATGCCGGCCTGGTCGCGGCCGTCCATCAACTTGCGCATGGCGCGGTAGCCGTACATGGTGTGGCAGGAGCCGCACTCGCCGCGGAAGATGGCTTCGCCGCGCGAGTAGGTTGATGGCTCGGCGCCATCGCCGTTCCAGACCCATTGCGAGCGGGCCAGGTAGCCTTCCGAGTTGATGCGCGCGACGTAGGGGACGCGGACGCCGTTCGAGTACATCCAGCGGCCGATGACGAAGGGCTTGCGCAGCATTTCGCGCGCGTATTCTCCGGAGCCGGTGACGATGAGCGCGAGAAGGAGAATGGCCACCGCATGGGAGAGATTGAAGTCGATGGGGTTGCGGTAGGCGAGGTAGTAGGCTACGCCGACGATGGTGGCCGAGGTGACGATGATGATGAGCGCGATGCGGGTGACGGTGGAGAAGGTGCCGCCGGCGATGGTGTCAATGCCAAGGGTAAGGAGGGCGCGCTGGGTTTCGGGAACCATGAAGAGATACCACACCAGCAGGAACGGCGTGGCGATGAAGGAGGGGATGAGCCACTTGACGCTCCAGCGAACCATGGAGGATTTGAGCGCTGGCTGCTTGTCGCCGTCAATGCGGCTGGAAGTGATGAGCGCCCAGATGCCGGCCAGTGATGTGCAGACGCCTGTGCGGAGAAGGAGGCTTGGCCAATACGTGGGATTGAAGAAGGCGTTCCAGAATTTGCTGGCTTCCTGGCCGGTGCCGGCAACGGCGATCCATGTATCGCCGGGAGTGAGCATGAAGGTGAGGATGCCGTTGATGATGATGAGCGTGCAGATGGAGGCCACCGCGTAGACCCATCCGACCTTGAGATGGAGTTTGGGGTCGATGCGGTTCCACGTGTAGTAATAGACGGCGATGGTGGTGAGCTCAACGATGAAGAAGACCCATTCGATGGCCCAGCCGAAGACGAAGTTGTGAATGAGGGTGCTGGTGCCTTCAGGGTGGGTGAGGCCGATGGCGAACCAGATGCCGACACCGGAGACGGTGCCGAAGACGCCGGTGATGATGAGAAAGAATTTGGAGTGGCGGATGAGTTGGGCGAGCCATGCTTCGGCGATGGCACGGTCTTCCATCCGCATCGCTTTGCGTTCGGCCATGGGGAGGAAGAGGCCTCCGCCGACGGCGAATAGCGCAATCATCATGTGGTAAATCGCGATCAGGCCGATGACCCAGCCGGAGCCTAAGTGCGGGATGTCCCAAAAGGGGTAGTTCATAAAAAACTCCAGTTGAACAGATGAACAGTCGACAGACAACAGAAACAACCTGCAGATTCGTCCGAAACTTGCAAATCAAAACATTAGGCCTGAAGACCTTAGTAGACAGATGACAGTCGACAGAAACTGAATTAGTTCGCGGTGTCCTGAATTTGCGAATCAAAACGAAGATCATTTTTCCAACTTCGTGAGAGATGATCTCGCACTTGTCGATGAACTCGACGTATCCAAACGTTAGTGAGCGCGAAAGCTCCAATTGGGTTTGCAATTCGCACAAGAAGCCGCGGGCCCTTTCTAGGAAATGTGCGAACTCGTGTGGATTTCCTCTGCCTTGTCCTTCAGCGATATTGGTGGGAATCGAGACGACCGAACGCCTCATTTGACTCGTGAGGCCAAAGACTTCTTCGCGCGGAAAGTCTTTGGTCAGTCGGTAGATCGCAAGAGCCAGTTCCATTGACTTTTGCCACACGAGCAGATCCCTGAAACCCTGCGGAGTTTGTTGTGTCGTTGCTGTAACTTCCATTGCGGATGCCTCTGTTTTCAATCTTTGCTACCGAATCGTCCAGTAGCCGATGGCGGTGGTGGTTAGCAGGAGGATGACGGCGATCAGGCCGAAGTAGTGAGCGGTGCGGGCGCGTCGGCCGGACTCCTTGTTCTTGTCGTAGAAGGGAATCAGAAGCCACAGCACGATCCCGAATGTGAATAACAAGAGACCGGCGATTTCGCCCATCTCTCCGGGGAGCCACGTGCCGAGGACCTTGAGCATCTGGAAGGGACTCATGAAATACCACTCGGGGTGAATGCCCAGGGGAGCGGGCGCAAGGGGATCGAACTGCCTGCCGAGCGACCACGGGAAGACCGATGCGAGCAGGGCAAGCACGTTGAGCGAGATGAGCCACATGGCCAGGTCCTTGACGAGGAAGCCGGGCATGAAGGCGATGCTCTTGCGGTCGCTGGGGTGACGGGCTTCTTCGCTGGGCGGGATGGCATTGCCATGTTTCTGGACGAGCCAGAGATGAAAGCCGAGGAGCGGCAGGAAGACGGCAGGAAGGACGACGACGTGAAGCGCAAAGAAGCGCTGCACGGTGAATTCGGTGACTTCGGGGCCGCCGCGCAGCATGCTGGCAATCGCCGGTCCGATGAAGGGAACGGCGTTGGGAATTTCAAGGCCGACCTTGGTGGCGAAGTAGGAGAGCTCGTCCATGGGCAGCAGGTAGCCGGAGAAGCCGAAGACCGTGGCGAGGGCGAGCAGGGCCATGCCGCTGAACCAACCGAACTCGCGCGGGCTGCGGTAGGCCTTCATGAAATAGACCGAGAACATGTGCACGAAGATGGCGAAGAGCATGAGGTTGGCGGACCAGGAGTGCGCCGACCGGATGAGCCATCCAAAGTGCATGACGTAATTGATCTGGCGGACGGACTCGTAGGCTTCAGCACCGGGGCGGTAATAGACCAGCAGGAGAATGCCGGTGAAGCACTGGACGAGGAAGAGGAAGAGCGAGATGCCGCCCCAGTAGTACCAGAAAGACTGGGCGTGAACGGGGACTCGCTTGTGGCGCGCGAAGGCGGCGATTTCCGAGAGGCCCAGGCGCTCGTCGGCCCAGCCGTAGAGGGAGTTGGTGAGTTGTTTGGTGGTCATGGAAGCCTCAGAAGACAGTTGACAGACGACAGTTGACAGAAAACAAAGCGCTAGGCGCGGGAGACTTCTACGCCGGTGTTGTTGACGGTGACTTTGAAGAGCTTGAGTGGCTTGGGCGGAGGGCCGCTGACGTTGGCGCCGGTGCGCGGGTCGTAGACGCCGCCGTGGCAGGCGCAGTGAATGCGGCTCATCTGGGGCTCGTATTGGACGGTGCAGCCGAGGTGGGTGCAGACGGCGGTGAGGGCGACCCAGGTGTTGTCGTTGTGATGAATGAGCATGGCGGGGGCGGCTCCGAATTTGAACATGAGCACGGAGCCGGCGGGAAGCTTATGCGCGTCCTTGAGGGAGACCTCAGTGACGGCGACGGCTTCCGACGCCATTTCAGCGGGCGAGGCGAGATAGCGGTAGACGGGGTAACCGAGGGCGGCGACGTAGCAAAGGCCGGCGGCTCCGGCGGCGATGATGAACGTGCGACGAGTGGCAGTTTCACCGGCGGGTTCAGTAGCAGGCTGAGGTTTTTCAAGGACGATCTGGGGGGCCATCAGGCAGCTCCTTTTATGGAATGCGGGGCGATGGGCGGCTGGAATGGGTCTTGGGCGCGGGCGACCACGGAGATGAGCCATCCGATGACGCCGAGGCCGGCGACGAAGAGAACGAGGAAGAGTCCCACGACGCTCCAGTTGGTGACGACGACGCGATCCCAGACGTTGTAGCCCTTGCTGAGCAGGGTGAGGTCGCGGACGGCGTCGCGGTAGACGGTGAAGGCGATCTCGACGAGCAGGGCAGAGAGGGCCCCGGCCCAACCGAGCCAGCGGGCGTGGACTTTGGCGAATCCGGCGAGGGAGGCAACGGCAAAGCCGGCGGCAACGAAAGCGAACCAGCCGTAGGCGGCGAATCCAAACCAGTGGTAGAGGGGGTGGGTGGCGAGGCCGATTTTTACGGCTTCAGGCTGTACGCTGGCGGCCCATATGCCGCAGAGGCAGTAGACGAGGCCGAAGAGGGCGGCGATCTTGCCACCGGTGGTTGCGAGGAAGTGTTTCTCGTCCGCGGTGAAGGTGGCACGGCCGGCGAGATAGATCATCCAGAGACCGCCGATGAAGAGGCCGCCGGCGAGCATGAGGAACCAGCGCGGTGTAGTTGTTGGGTCGCCGCCAGGGAGGTAGGCGCCCGAGGCGGAATTGGAGTACATCTGGCGCCAGACTTCAGGTCGGAGCATGAGGGTCATGTTGGTGGAGAGCAGGCGGGCGATGAAGCCGGCAATCACCCAGGCGCTGAGGCCGGTAAGCCATGCGGAGCGTCCGGCCTGGAGGCGACCGCTGAATTGATAGAGCAGCCAGTAGGCCAGGGTGAGCAGGGCAATGATGGAGATCCACCAGGCACCGATGAGGACGCTGGATGTGTAGAGCGCGCGACCGTAGAGGACTTGCGCGAACAAGAGCGGCGGAACAGCGAGGTTGATGACGTAGGTCATGACGACAGTGAGCTGGCGAGCCATGGCGCGAGCGGCAGCCTTCGAGGCGGGGTCGCGGAAGAGGCTGAAGATCACGGCGAGGAGCAGACCGCCCAGAAGCATTTCAACGGCGACAAAGTGCAGCGAGAGGGTGACGACATGGAGCAGCTTGAAGAGCCATATCGGCGCCGGAAGAGGGATGGGATCGACGGCTGGGAATGATTGCATAGGGCTTCAGGAATTTCCTTTCACACTCCGGCAGATTGGGCAAGGGGCAGGCGATTGCGAAGCGGCAGGGCATTGAAGACTGGAGTGCTGCCAGCCGATGAGAGTGGGGGGATTGGAGCGATGGCGAATCAATGTGGACTGTTTGTCTCCAGATTTGTTGAATTCAAGGTAGCGATGCAGGCGACCACAGGTCTGTGATGGCAAACACGAACATTGGTGACTCTTGCGGCTACACTCGACTCACTTTGGGCCAAATATGGAATGTTCCGGATCAGATCCGGTTCGGACATGGGAGCAACCCTGGTGGATCATGGAATAAAGATCAATTCGTCAATGCAGCTAACTCGTGCGGCGGACTATGGCGTGCGGGTGATGGTGGCGCTTGCGGAGGCTCCTGAGGGAGCTCGCGTTTCCCTTGTGAGCCTGACCGCCGCGACGGCCGCGCCGGAGAGCTTTTTATCGAAGGTGATGCAGGCGTTGACGCGCGCGGGGTTGGTTTACTCGCGGCGCGGATTGGGCGGCGGCTTCGAAATGTCGCCAGCGGGCCGTGACTCTTCAATGCGTTCGGTGATCGAGGCGATTGACGGGCCGATCGTACTGAACCGGTGTCTTGGTGAATGGACGGCGTGCAAGCGCCAGGCATGGTGCCCAGCGCACCCGGTTTGGGTAAAGGCCCAGGCAGCCATGCTGGACGTCCTGGAGGGTGCGCGTATCCGGGAACTGGCGGTTCACGAGGCAAAGCTGGAATTCACGGGATGTGCCGCGGGTACGGTCAACATTCCGCCAGCCTAGATGGCGACGGGACTGCGCCAGGGGCGAGAGAATCGGCGCCAAGGCGCTGATTTCATTTGACCGCGATAAGACAACCGGACCAGAAAATGTGTGTACCCACACCCGCGGAATCTCTGCGTGCATCCAAACCCACGGAGGAGAACGATGGACATGCGGAAACCTGCGATATTTTTACTAGTTTTGGGCGGGGCCTTGGCGGCGAGCAGCGGATGCAAGAAGAACGAGGTCGACAAGGGCGCTTTCAAGTCGGCGATCAATAACTACTTGGGCGCAAAACAGACGTGCTTGTGGAGTGCGCCGATCAAGTTTCCGGTGCAGGCGGACACGCAGAACGACGAGCAGACCAAGGAGTTCGACGCGCTGACGGATGCGGGCATGTTGACGAGGACGTCGGCGGAGAAGAAGCGCTTTCTGGTGGGATCGAAACAGGTAAACAACTATGACCTGTCTGAACAGGGGCGTCCGAACTGGAAGGCGGATTCGAGCCAGCCGGGCTACGGAAACTTCTGTTATGGACACGCCGAGGTGACGTCGATTGATGGTTACACGCCGGCCAGCGACGACGCGACACAGTATGCTGTGACCTATCATTATGCGACGAATGGCCTGCCGGGATGGGCGAGTTCGGCGGAGATGAAGACAGCGTTTCCGAAGCTGAATGATGCAAGCGCGCCGCAGCCGGGCTCGGCGAATCTGACCAAGAGCAGCGATGGCTGGATTGTGCAGAACGCGCAGCCGGCGACGAGCGGGGCGACGGGGCAGTAGATTTTCAAGGGACTAAGGGACTAAGGGACTAAGGGACTAAGGGACTGAGGGACTGAGGGACTAGGGACTGAGGGACTAAGAGGGCCAGGGGGCAAGAGTGTCGTTCTTTAGGCCGATACTTTCGTCCACCTTGCCCTTTATACTGGCCTCCATGCTCATGGACCTTCGCAATGCCACTGCCTGCGCGCTGATTGCGTGCCTTCCTCTTTTTGTTTCCGCACAGGTCGCAAGCCCCGGGGCGCAGTCCCCTTCGAAAAAAGGGCAGGAAGTTACGCCGGTCGCATGCGGCGCAGATGGATGAGCAGCACCGGCCGATAACCGCGGGCGGGTTTGTGAAGAGCGGACCGGTGGTGTTTGAGGATGCGAGCGAGAAGTCGGGGCTGGCGAAGTGGACGCACAAGATGGGCACGCCGGCGAAGGACTACATCGTGGAGACGAAGGGATCGGGCGTGGGCCTGATCGATTTCGACAACGATGGCTGGCTTGATATCTACCTGGTGAACGGTTCGACATTCAACGCGCTCGAGGGCAAGGAGACGCCGCCCCATGCGGCGCTGTTCCACAACAACCACGATGGGACGTTTACGGACGTGGCGGCGAAGGCCGGCGTGACCAACGATCGCTGGGGATTTGGCGTGGCCATTGCGGACTACGACAACGACGGGTGGCCGGATATTTTTGTGTCGAACTGGGGAAAGAACCGGCTGTACCACAACAACCACAACGGCTCTTTTACCGATATGGCGGACAAGGCGGGCGTGGCGCTGGATGATGCGGCGGGGTGGCACACGGGCGCGACGTGGGGCGACTTCGACGGCGACGGGAAGCTGGACCTGTTTGTTGCGGGGTATCTGCACTACGACCGCAAGCACATGCCGACGGCAGGCGCTGCGGATGCGCCGAATGCGTTCTGCACGTTTCGCGGCGAGAAGGTGAGCTGCGGGCCGCGAGGGCTGAAGGGCGAGAGCGATCATCTGTTCCACAACAACGGGGACGGCACGTTCAGCGATGTGAGCGCCCAGGCGGGCGTGGGCGACAAGCCGGGCTACTACGGGCTGGGCGCGGTGTTTGCGGACATCAACAACGACGGCAAGCCGGACCTGCTGGTGGGGAACGATTCGACGCCGAATTATCTCTACATCAACAAGGGTGACGGGACGTTTGAGGATGTGAGCTATGCGTCAGGGTTTGCGCTGAATGAGGCGGGGCGCGAGACGGCGTCGATGGGCATTGCGGTGGGCGACTACGAGAACAACGGGATGCTGGATGTGTTCGACACGACGTTCAGCGATGATTACAAGCCGCTGTATCACAATGAAGGCGACGCGAACATGACGGACATCAGCTACCACGTGGGGATTGCCGAGGTGTCAGTGCCGTTCCTGAGCTGGGGCGATGCGTTCTTCGACTACGACAACGATGGTTGGAAGGACCTGATGATGTCAGATGGGCACGTGTATCCGCAGGCGGACAAATACGCGTGGGGCACAAGCTGGGCGCAGCGGCCGATGCTGTTTCACAATGTGGACGGCAAGAAGTTCGATACGGTGCCGGCGGTTGAAGGGTCGGGACTGGCGCTGGTGATTGCCGGACGCGGCATGGCGGTGGGCGATCTGTTCAATGACGGCAAGCTGGATGCGGTGATCAGCGTGATGGACGGGCACCCGGTGCTGCTGCGGAATGTGGATGCGGACAAGAATCACTGGCTGGAGTTGCAGCTGGTGGGTGGAGAGAAGAGCCCCAAAGACGCGGTGGGCGCGACGGTGTATGTGACCGCGAATGGCATGAAGCAGCGCGGGGATGTGATCAGCGGCGGAAGCTATTTGTCGAGCAATGATTTTCGGCCGCACTTTGGGTTGGGGCAGGCGACGAGTGTGGATTCGATTGAAGTGCATTGGCCGAGCGGGAAGGTGGAGCAGTTTATGGTGCCGGGTGTGGACCGGATTGTGACGCTGACGGAGGGGACGGGGAAGTAGGTTCGCACGAGATCAGAGATCAGAGATCAGAGATCTGAGATCAGAAGTCAGTGGTAAGTGGTCAGTGATCAGAGATCAGGGACAAGTAAAGACACGCCGGGTTGCAAATACTGGCTGCGGGGTGTTTCAATCTTGTTATTGAAACAGGGGTGCTCCGATAGGCGGGGCTGAGAAATACCCTCGAACCCGATCCGGATAATACCGGCGTGGGAAGTTTCCGAAGCGAAGCGGCCTTCTTACCGACATTGCCTTCCGGGCATCTCTTGTTTCAGTTGGAAGCAAGAGGAGTGTATGTCCGCAGCCGTTTCAGATTCCCGACAGTACAAGTTGAATTGCCGGAGAGCCTCCCGAGGCGGCACTTTGCGTGCCGGGATGATTCTTGGCCTGGTCACGATGTCATTTCTTGCTGCGGCTCTGAGCCAGACTCCGGCTGTGCCGAATCCAACACAAGCGCAGACGACCCAGCCGCTGCCGCGCGTGACGACGACCGTTGAGGTGCATGCGGACACGAAGGACAACTATCTTCCTGAGAATGTGACGGCGGGGACGCTGGATGGCGCGGCGCTGGCGGAGACGCCCGTGTCGGCGTTGGTGGTGACGCGCGGGTTGCTGAGTGACCAGGGTGCGCGCGTGCTGAGCGATGTGGTGAAGAACGATGCGTCGGTTGGCGAGGATTACGCGCCGGTGGGGTACTACGGCGACTTTGAGATTCGCGGATTTCCGATTGACCTTGCGACTGGTTTGCAGATCAACGGCATGACGGTGGCGGGGGAGCAGGATGTGCCGCTTGAAAACAAGGAGCGTGTCGAGTTTCTGAAAGGCATTGCGGGCGTGGAGAGCGGCGTTGCGTCGGCGGGCGGTCTGATTGATTTTGTGACGAAGAGGCCGGCGGCGATCAAGGCGATGGATGTGGCAACGGATCATCGCGGAACCACCTTCGGTGGGGTCGACTTAGGACGCCTGTTCGGCAAGGAAAAAAAGATCGGAGTTCGCGCGAACCTTGCAGGGGAGCGCATTGCGAGCTATGTGAATGGCGCGAACGGATGGCGCGCGATGGGCGCGGGAGCCGCGGATTGGAAGATGAGCTCGAAGGCGGTGCTGAAGCTTGACACGGAGTATCAGCACAAGGTGGAGCGCTCGGTGAGTGGATACCAGTTGCTGGGCGGGACTGTGGTGCCGGATCTCGAATGCTGTGCATCCTTCGACGATGCTGGGTTTACAGACCTGGAGCAAGCCGAATACGTTCGACACGTTGAACAGCGGGGCGCGCGTGGATTACGCGATTCATGACAACTGGCGCGCGTTTGCGGAGGGCAGTTACAGCCGATCTCTGATTGACGATAACGTGGTGTATCCGTATGGGACACCATTTGACGATCAAGGCAATGTAAGCTGTCCGGGCGCGCCTGATGCGCCATTTTATTTCTTCTGCCCGGATGGTACGTATGCAATCTACGACTATCGCAATCCGGGTGAATTGCGCATCGACGGTGTTGCAGAGGCGCTGCTGCTGGGGCGTGCGAAGACGGGATTTGTGACGCACGAGATTGCGGCTGGCGGGACGTTGTTTGAGCGCAGCGTGCAGATGCCTTCAACTGCGGTGTTCGACTATGTTGGCTCGGAGAATATTTACAGTCCGACGCAGCCGGTGCCGATCGAAAACGTGAATGGCGCTCCGGACAAAGCGGGCTCGCGGGTGCTGTATGAGAACAATCATCAGGCCGCCGCGGTGATGCAGGACCGGATGCGCTTGCCGGGAGGATTTCAATTGCTGGCCGGGGCACGGTTTGATTCGCTGCGCGATCACAACTACCAGGCGGTGGATACGGCGGGCAATTCACCTGTGTTCACGGACAAGGGAATCTGGCTGCCGCAGTTTGCCGCGAGTTACACCGGGGTTCGTGACGTGATGGTGTACGGCAACTATGCGACGGTGCTGTCGCTGGGTCCGCAGGCGCCGTTCTGGGCGGGCGGGTATTATCTGCCACCGTTTTTGACGCGGCAGGCGGAGGTGGGGGCGAAGTATCAGCCGGGACAGCGGCTGCTGCTGACGGCGGCCCTATTCCACATGCGGGCTCCGTTTTTTTATCCCAAGGTGATTGACGATACTGGCGATCAGAATTTTGTGTCGGAAGGACACGAGACGCACGACGGGGTGGAAGTGAATGCGGAGGGAAAGGCTGCGAACTGGCTGCGGCTGAGCGCGTCGGCTGCGGCAATTCGCGCGGAGTCAAGCGACACGGGGACGGCGGCGTTCGACAACAAGCAGGTGATGAATGTGCCGCATGTGCGGACGACGGTGTTTGCGGATGTGGCGATGCCGCATGCACGCGGGCTTGCACCTTATGCCGGGATGGAGCTACACGGGGCGCAAGGAGGCGACGCGCGATGATGCGGTGAGCGTGGCGGGGTACAACATTTTCAATCTCGGGGCGCGCTACACGCCGGGCGGGGAACAGGGCCACATGACGCTGCGGATGTATGCGGATAACATCACGGACAAGCGCTATTGGAAAGACACGGGAGCGAGCTTGGGCGACACGTTTATTCATTTGGGCGCGCCGACAACGGTGAGCCTGTCTGCGCACTACACGTTTTGATGGCGATGAGAAAGAGAGAACGTTGAGCACGGCGGTGAAGACGCACGGGTTGGACGGCACGCTGGTGGAACCCGACTGGGCGCCGCTGACGGATGCTGAAGTGCGCGCGGTGCTTGGTGAGATTCCCGAGTTGCTGGCTCCGTTCAAGCTGCTGAAGGCGAGCCCGCGGCCGCTTTCGGCGGCGAGTGTGGTGCTTACGCGCGAGCAGCGGGTGTTTGTGAAACGCCATGCACGCGCGGTGCGTGATGCGGAGGGGCTGCGCGAAGAGCATCGGTTTATGGCGCACCTGCGGAGTCGCGGAGTCGACGTGCCTGAGGTGTACGCGAACGCGAACGGCGACACCGCGATTGAACGGGGCGAGTGGACCTACGAGGTGCACGCGGTGCCTGAGGGGATCGACGCATATGAAGACGCGATCTCGTGGACGCCGTTTGGTTGTGCGGAACATGCGCGCGCGGTTGGAGTGACGTTGGCCAAAATGCATGAGGCGGCGCGGGGATTTGATGCGCCCGCGCGGAGAGGGCGTGCTTTGGTGGCTGGGTTCACGATATTTGCCGCAGCGGATCCGTCGGCGGAGGTCGATCGATATATTGGAGTGCGGCCGGCCTTGCATGCGTATCTTGCCCAGCGGGATTGCCGGGAAGAGGCGATGGAGTTGTTGGCGCCGTTTCATGCGGAGTTGCGGCCCCTGTTGCCCGCGTTGGCGCCGATTTGGACGCACAACGATGGGCATGCGTCGAATTTTTTCTGGAGCGATGCGGGGCGCAAGGCGGATGTGACGGCGGTGATCGATTTTGGATTGTGCGATCGGACGAATGCGGTGCATGACTTGGCGCACGCAATCGAGCGCAGCATTGTGGAGTGGCTCGCGCTGGTGAACGATCCGGCGCATCCGGAGAATGTGCCGGTGCATTTCGAGCATCTGTGGGCGTTGCTGGAAGGGTATGAATCGGTGCGGCCGCTTAGCGAGAGTGAGGCCAGGGCGCTGGCTCCGATGCTGGCACTGTGTCACGCGGAGTTTGCGCTTTCGGAGACGGACTACTTTCTGAGCGTATTGCATTCTGAAGAGAAGGCATGGTACGCGTGCGAAGGATATCTGGTGGCGCACTCGCGGTGGTGGCGAGGAGCGGGCTCGAAGCTGCTGGATGCGTTGCGCAGATGGGCCGAGAGGCGCGAATCGACGGCGGGGATGGTGCGGGAATGATGGCGCAGTGGTTGTGGCACTATCTTGTGTCGAACTGGGTTGAGGTGACGGGCTGGAGCACAACGCTGGTGGGCATCTGGCTGACGACCCGGCGCAACTTGTGGTGCTGGCCCATCACGCTGGTTGCGGATGTGATTTACCTGGTGGTGTTCTATCGGGCGCAGCTATTGTCAGACGCACTTTTGCAGCTGTTCTTCATCGTGTTCACGATCTACGGCTGGTGGAACTGGGCGAACGGCGTGCGGAAGGAGGGGGCGGTGCGCGTTGCTCCGCTTCCGATCCGCAACGCCGTGATCGCGATTCTCGCCGGCGTGGCGGGCACATTTGTTCTGGCGTCTATTGCCATGCGGCTTCACGCCTCTCTGCCGTATCTGGATGCTGCGCTGGCGAGCTTCAGCCTTGTTGCGAGCTGGTGGGATGCGCGCAGGCATATCGCGAACTGGTGGCTCTGGATCGTGGTGGATACTTTCTACGTCGTCGAGTACGTGCTCAAGAGCATGTGGTTCACGACGGTTTTGTATGCGCTGCTGATCGGGCTCGCCGTGCTGGGGTTGCGGGACTGGCGGCGCGCGCCCGTCACTGCTCAAACGGCCAGCTGAACCACGTTGTGCAACGGCTCGCCATTCATGTAACGGCGCAATTCATCTGCTGCGACCTGAAGCGATCGGCGCGCGAACTCCGGGCTGGAAGCGGCGACGTGCGGCGTGATGAGCAGGTTGGGGCAGCGCCAGAGCGGGTGATCTTCAGGTAGTGGTTCAGGATCGGTGACGTCGAGAGCGGCGCGAATCTGCCCAGAATTGAGTGCGTTGACGAGGGCGTCTGTCTGGACGATGGGGCCGCGCGCCGCATTGACAAGGAGCGCTCCCTGGCGCATTCGATCGAATTGTGGCGCGCCGATCAAGCCGCGTGATTCGTCGGTGAGCGGAAGAATCAGGACGATGACATCGGCGTTGGGTAGGATGGTATTGAGTTCGCTGACGGGATGTACTGGGGGCTCACTTCGCGCGCTGCGGGCCACGCGCAGCATGTCAACGTGGAAGGGCGCGAGCATGCGCTCGATCTCTTTGCCAATGGCGCCGTAGCCGACCATGAGGACGGTCTTGCCGGTGAGTTCTTCAAGCATGACGGGAGGATGCAGGGGGCGCGTGTCGCCGCTGAGGCTTTCATATGCCGCGGTGGCTTCCTTGCGGCGGCGCCAATTGCCCGACCGCTGAATATCGAGGAAGAGCGGGAAATGCTTGAGCATGGCGAGGATCGCGGAGATGGTCCACTCGGCAGTTGAGATGTTGTGAGCGCCGTGGGCATTGCAGATCGTGACATGAGGGCCTACGGCGCCGGGGATCCATTCTGTCCCCGCCATCATGGACAACACGAGGCGCACACCGTGGAGATGCGGCCACAGGCGCAGGGCACGCGTTGAAAAGGGATCGGGAATCCAGACGTCGATTTGGACGTTCTGGGCCAGATCGTCGGCTAGGGGAATCAGTTCGATTCCGGAGGGCATGACGCTGAGAAAAGCTGCGTCCAGCCTGGCTGGATATCCAACACGTAGCATAAAGTTTCCTGCATTTATGCTACATGGTTGCAGGCTTCAAAGTGGCTGCGTCAGATAATTGCATCAACGTCGCGCTTGATCTGCCCGTGAGAGCGATCACGGCGCTTGACGGCCCGGCTGCGAAATGATGAGAACAAGACCTGAGAAGTCGAAGATGGCGCAAATCGCACTTAGTCCCGAGAGATCACGGTTTCGCGTTAGAATTGCGCGATTGTTGCACGAACTGATGGACGGATTCTCGCTGCTCCCGAGGTGGGATTGGAAAAGATTGCTGATTCACGCGGGCCGGACCGCTTTGGCAGCGTCGCTCTGTTGGTGGCTGGCATTGCGCCTTGGGCTGCATGACGGGTACTGGGGAGCGATCAGCGCGATCATCGTAATTCAGTCGAATGTGGGGGCCACTATCAAGGCTTCTCGCGACCGCATACTGGGGACGATCATTGGTGCGGGTTTCGGGTTTTCGTTCTCGTTGATTGGGCAGATACCGTGGAATTACATTGCGGCAGTGTTTCTGGCGGTGATGCTGTGCGGGATGATTGGCTTCCGCAACAGCTCTCGGCTTGCAGGCGTTACCGTCACGATCGTGATGCTAGTGCAATCGAGTTCTCCAAAAACCGTCGCACTGGATCGCGTGATTCAAGTGGTGCTGGGGATCGTGGTGGCACTCGCGGTAACGATATTGATCTTTCCGCATCATGCCAGAGAAACGTCATCAGCCGCGCATAAACAGGCACCTTTGCCTGTTGACAATCGACAGCCAGATTCTTCGGAGTAGTCGACTTCCGGCTTCAGCATAGGATAATGAAATTCTTGAGCCTGCCGACGCCATCCTTGTCTCGCAATTCATGGTTGAGCCGCGCTGCCGAGCGCGGATTCGTAGTCGCAGCTATCGTGCTCTTTGTGGCCGGGGTGCTGCTGGGCATGAACCCCGCAACCGCGTTGATTGGCGTTGTGCTGCAATGGGTAGGTATTGGGGTGTTCCTGCCCGTCGCGATTGGCCGGCGATCGCTGCTGTTGTGGACGTTTTTCGCGATGTTTGCCGGATCTGTGCTGGGCGCCGATGCGCCTCACCTGGCCGGCCAGTTAAAGTTTATCGGCGACATTTTTCTGCGATTGATTCGTATGATTGTCGCGCCTTTGATCTTCGGGGGAATCGTGACCGGGATTGCGGGGCACGGTGAGTTGAAGGGCGTAGGACGCGTCGCGATCAAGTCAATCGTGTTCTTTGAGGTGGTAACCACCATCGGTCTCGCCCTGGGGCTGATTGCCGTCAACCTGTCGCAGGCGGGCGTAGGAGTGGCACTGCCGGTCGCGGCACAATTGGCCGCCCCCGTGGCGCGCCCCGAGGGCTGGCAGCAGATTCTGCTGAATATTTTTCCGGAAAACATTGCACAGGCCGTGGCGCAAAACCAGATTCTGCAGGTGGCCGTGTTTGCCGCGTTGTTTGGGACGGCGCTGGCGACCATGTCCGAAGCGAAACGCGCGCCGCTCGTGACGGTGCTGCAAGCCCTTACCGACACGATGTTCCGGATGACGAAGATCATCATGGTGGTAGCTCCGCTGGCGGCCGGCGCGGCCCTGGCATACACCGTGGGCAGCATGGGACTGCTTTCCCTGTTGCCGCTGGTGAAGCTGGTGGGCACATACTACGGAGCCCTGGCGGCATTTGTGCTGCTGGTGCTTGTGCCGATTTTGCTGATCTTTCGGATCTCCGTGCGCGGATTTGCGGTGGCGATCGCTGAGCCGGCAGCGATTGGCTTTGCGACGACTAGCTCCGAAGCGGCGCTGCCATTGGCGATGGAGCGCATGGAAGAGTTTGGCGTGCCGCGATGGATTGTCTCCTTTGTAGTGCCGACTGGTTACAGCTTTAATATGACCGGATCCAGTTTGTACCTGACGATGGCGGCGATCTTTGCTGCCCAGGCCGCGGGGATCCATCTCACGCTGGGTGAGCAGCTTTTGATGCTGGCTTCGCTGATGCTGATGAGCAAGGGTGTGGCCGGCGTGCCGCGCGCGACACTGGTGGTGCTGATGGCGTCGGCTTCTTCTCTCCGCATTCCGACGGCGGCGATCCTGGTATTGCTGGGGATCGACACCGTGATGGACATGGGCCGCAGCGCCATGAACGTGATTGGCAACGGCATGGCGGCCGCGGTTGTGGCGCGTTGGGAAGGCGAGTGGCAGGCGACGACGAACAGGGAACAGGGCATCTGAAGATTCCCGCTCCGGTGCCTATTTCGTGATTGGCGTCCGCGGCTGGGAATGCGGCGGAGCCGCACGCAAATACTGCTTGGGCCAACTGGCGGTTTCGTCCATTGCGGCCGCCGCGTGCATGGCAAAGTATGGATCGCGCAGCATTTCTCGCGCCAGCAGCACCAGGTCCGCTTCACCTTCCGCGATGATGCGATTCGCCTGGATGGGCTCGGTGATCATGCCCACGGCCGCCGTGGAAATGCCAGCTTCCTTCTTGATACGCGCGGCAAATGGAACTTGATAGCCAGGCGCAACTGGAATCTTTGCGTTGGGCACATTGCCCCCTGACGAGCAGTCGATGAGGTCGACACCGCGGGCGCGAAGCAACTTGGCGAGTTCCACGGAGTCGTCGATCGTCCATCCGCCTTCAACCCAGTCGCTGGCGGAGATGCGAACCGAGAGCGGCGAGTGATTGGGCCATGCTTTGCGGACGGCTTCAGTCACCTCGAGCACGATCCGCACGCGATGATCGAAGCTGCCGCCGTATTCATCAGTGCGATGGTTCGATAGCGGGGACATGAACTCATGCAGCAGGTAGCCATGGGCTGCGTGAATTTCGAGAAAGCTGAAACCGGCTGCATGGGCCCGGATCGCGGCTGCCGCGAACGCCTCGATAACGCAATCGATACCGGCTTTGTCGAGTGCCTGTGGCGTGCTGTACCTCTCGTTGAAGGGCAGCGCGCTCGGTGCGACGGTTGTCCATCCGCCTTCTTCGGATGTCAGCAAACGCTCGCCTAAGAAGGGCGGCGTCATGCTGGCTTTGCGTCCGGCGTGCGCCAGCTGTATGCCGGCATGTGCACCTTGTGACTGAACGAAGCGAACGATGCGTTGCAGCATGGGAATATGCTCATCCTTCCAGATACCCATGTCGGCAGGCGTGATGCGCCCTTCAGGTGAAACGGCGGAGGCCTCAACGATGACCAGACCTGCGCCACCCTGGGCGCGGCTGCCCAGATGCACCAGGTGCCAGTCGTTCGCGAAACCATCCTGCGACGAATATTGGCACATGGGCGAGACGCCGATGCGATTGGCGAGTGTGAGAGATCGCAGCTGAAGGGGCGAGAACAACGGATGGCTCATATTGCCATAGATGTTCGCATGGGGCCGAGCGATGCAAGGGACACCGCATAAGGTTCAGCCGGGGACCGATTGCTGATCCCCGGTTTGATCAATGGCCGGTGACGACCGCTTTCTTGAGCACCGCCGTACCTTTTTCGTCGGTCAGTATGGCGCTCTCGAGCTTGCGGAAAGCGGCGGCCTTGTCGGCGGAAATCTCCACCTGGCGGACGATGAAGTCGCGCTCGTAATGGAGCTTGTTCTCCTTGGCGGTGATGGCCGAGTGGTAGCTGGCGAACTCCACATCGAGATCGACCGGATCGGGTGTTTCATCAACGACAAAGCCGTCAGGAATGGTGATGTCATAGCTGTCGTGCCAGCGGCCCGTTGCGCTCAGATCGATGGGCAGCGTCCGTGGTTTGTCGTCAAAGGGAACCGCAAAGGAACCAAGCACGCGCGGGCGCACCAGGAGCAGCGGACCGGCGTTGTGCGCGTACTGGCCGGCCGTCAACTTGTAATGAAATTCCAGAGGCTTGTCGAGATTCGGCGCCTGCACAAACTGGAATGAATTCAACACGACGCCTGGAAGGTCATGCGCAATATGCGTCTCCCAATACTCGCGGCGTTGTTTCTCGTCGGTGTATTTGAGGAAGGTGCGAAGATCGGCGCCTTCGGGGCCAGAATGGAACGCATCGATCGATCCGGCCAGCGTGCCATCGGGAGCCAGGGTGAACTGGCCTTTCCGTTCGGTGCCGTTGGCATCCGGACCGAGCACGGGCAACGGCGATTACCTGGCTCGCATCCCCAATGGCAGATAGTATTCCGTAACTGCCCTGGAGATACGAACCGAGATTGCCCACGGGCGTGCGCTCATCAGTCGGATCGAAATATCAAGTAGCGTTTTCCGTCCTTATCTTTCACCACGGCCGAAAGTCGCTTGTCTTGCACGTCTGCCGGAATCTCGATGGCGGATACCATGTGATCGCCATAGAAGGAACGGTTCCTCAGGATCGATAACGCCCCGCCGGTGGTCCACCGGACGTAGTAAGCCTTTTGATGCCGGCAACCTGCAGCATCGAAATCACCAGGGTTGTTTTGTCTTTGCAATCTCCGTATCGATTACGGAATACGTCGGCAGCGGATTCGCCTGCAGTCCGCCAATGCCGCGCATCGACGATGAAATAGCGAATATCTTTTTGAATTGAATTCTGTAATGCGTGCGAGCTTGGTGTAGAAATCCGGCGCGCCGGCAATCAATTCATTCACGTTTCTGCGTGATTTCTGGAGACGGGTCGGGCCGGTTCGCCTCCAGTTCTGTTACCCATCTCTTCCCGATGGCGCGCCATTGGTCTGTCTTTTCCTGCCATGGCGGCGTCGCCCCATTGAACGTCTCATGCGAGCCGCCAGCGCAGCGACCCTCAGGTGCCGAGGGATATCGCGCAAAGTCAGTGCCGGGCATATCGTGGATTTCCCAGCGCCAATGATTTGGAGATACTTCAACCGGTTTCACCGCTTCGTGACGATGCCATGACTCGGCATGTGCCCCGACCCGCATGGCGAGTCCAGTTCGAGCGCCTGGAAAACCACGGGAATGCCCGTCTGAATACCCCAGATCTTCTCCTGGAGGTACGGATCCATCAACTCTTCTGATTCGCAGATGATGGTGGCACCCACATCTACCGCCGGCGGATGGGCGACCTTGGCCTTTCGTGTGGAAAGCATGATGGGGACGCTGGTGTCCCCCTCTTCAATGAAAGTCAGTGTCCTGAGCCTGATACTGCTTTTCATCAGCGGCGATCGTCCAAACGCGGAAGTAATTGACCTTCTCAGTCCTCGTCGTGAGCCTATTTCGGCAGGTGTTGCCGCGCCCTTGGGGCTTGAGTATTCGAATTGCTTCGCGCTCGCGTTCTACCGCTCGCCCGCTTGCATCGATCGTTTCCACATATTCGTCGTAGAGGATCACGGCTGCTGCATCTTTGGCGTAATCCGGCGTCTTGGTTTTGGCGGCTTCCAGGCCCCAATCGGGCACGGGAAGCCCCTTGTTGAACCACCCCGCTAACGCAGGTGTCGATACGCTCAGCCCGAGCGCAGCAAGTCCGGCAACTGTAAGCAGTCGATTGCCTTTATCCAATGCGCTCATGGTCAATTCCCCTTTGCCGCTTGCTGTGCGCCGCGGGTGAGCACAAGCTGTTGCTGATCTGCCGTGGCCATCTTCTGGTAGAAATCGTGCAGCGTGCCGTAATCCTTGGGGTCAATCAGGGTGAAGTTATACGCCAGGCTTCGCTTCACCGTGACGGTATCGCCCTCTGAGCTTGCGGCAATCTTCAGCACGGCGCTGGTGGCCCACGGAACGCTGGTGGTTTGCGGGGTGCTTTCCACAGCGAATCCTGAAGGCAGGTGGTACACCACCTCGTCGTCTACACGCCTGGCATAATGCATGTCCACCGGGGTTTGGCGCTGGTCTTGTGCCACAAATGGATGTGCCGCTCGCGATTCGAAGAAGAGTCCGGGAAGGAAGACATGTTTCCCTGTGGCAGTCCCGATTCCTCCCGTGACCTTCACGATACCGATCAGATTCGCGTTGTAGTCATCGAGCGCAAGGAAGTGGTCAAAGTCCACGTCCACGCCATCCGGAACAAATCCACGCATCCATTCGTTGAACTGCTTCTTGACCTCATCGTTATCGTTCTGGATCGAAAGCTGGCGCCAACGAAGTGCATCCTGCCCATTCAGAATGAACCGAATCGTTCCTTTCAGGCTGCCATCCGGCTGCAACTGAAGATCGGCCACCCTCTGCACCACGTTCTGGGTGTAGGTATTCGCCGGCGTGACCGCGAAATTCGGTCCTTTAGCGGTCATGCGGATGCCGCCTGCCATCGTGTGTTTCCAGTGCAGCAGGCCAAAGGTACATTGTTTCTGTCCGGGGTCAAGGAAGACTTCTTTGCCGCCGATGTTGACGATCACAATGTAGTCGTCCAGTTGAAACATCCTCAGGTAGTTGGGGTCGAAGATTGCCTGATCGCGATTGACTACCTGCATCGGAAACACCTGCAGCCCGGCGGCCTTGGCCATGGCTACGTAGAGCAGGGCAAGTTCATTGGCCGAGCCGCTCTTCTGGACCCACGCAATTTCGGCGTCCTTGGTCTCCTTGAGCCTCTCGGCCTTCCGTTCGGCTTTGGTCTTTTCACGGGTGTAGTCAGTGTTATCCAGCTTCATGACCGCGTCGTAGAGTTTGCGGGCCTTTTGCTCCTCAGTGTCAGCCGGAGCTAGCAACTGCGCTACCGCGCTTTGAATCACCTTGCTTGGGTTGGCGAAATTGTTCGATTCCTTGGCCCACTTCTTCCCTGCATCCAGCCAAAACTCTCCGCCGCTGCTGAACTCCAGGTAGTAAAACTCCACACGCCAATTCAGGCTGTTAAGCGGGGGCATCCAGTCGTCCGTAGGAATCGCTGGGACATCGGTCACATCGTAGGTATAGCGCCCCTGCGCATCGCTAACGATTTTGGTATCTGGCTTGCTCCGAAACGCGTACATGAGTCTTCCATCCATGTTGTGGGATGGCTGGAAAAAGTAATGTGCCTTGTGAACGAAATATGTCTTCTGAATTGGCCAGTCCGGCGATGATACCCAGCCATCGTCATAGCGCTTCTGCAGGTAGTACTCCAGGATGCTTCCCACTTCAACGTCAGGCAGAGTAAATACGACGGTATTCACCTGAATTCCCGATGTTTTCACGTCCACCAGGTCTGACGCCTTGGTTTTCAGCGGAATCACGGTTCCGTCAGGGTGAATCGTTCGGCCTCGCACGTCCGAGATCTTGTAAAAGCCGTGATCATATGGAATCCGCACGGTGGCGGCTTCCTTACCCTTTTCGGTAAGCACCTTGATGCGCATGTAGTAACTGTGGAAATGCAGCATGTCGTCGGTTCTCTCGTCGACGTTGAGATACACGGCTGCGGCACCTGGCGCCTTGGGATCGGCGGTCATGGCGAGCTCTTCTTTAGTTGGTTCCTGGAACTGGGCACGGCCCAGCAATGGCGAGACAAGGCAGAGAGACAAGGCCGCAAGGCAAGCAACGACACGAATCCGCATCAGGACTTCCTTCACTGAAGAATTTGGCTATCTAGAGTATCCCGCGATTCTGATGGAAATCGAGGTAAAGAAGCAAGGAAGAAATGGAGCGTACGCGGGGATTTTGAGGCGATCGGCGCAGAACTCGTTGAAATGCAAGGCCAAAGGCCGAGTAACTACCGATTAAGGACGGGCTCCAGCATAGTGGCCACGAGCGCCAGTGGCAACCCAACCACGTTGAAGTAGCAGCCTTCGATGCGGGGGATCCACCTGGCGGCTTGACCCTGAATGGCGTAGGCACCCGCCTTGTCCATGGGCTCGCCGCTGGACACGTAGGCTGCGATTTCCTGAGAAGAGATCGTCAAAAACCGCACGGCGGTCACTTCGGCAGCCACCTCGACGCGTCCGGCGGTCGCCACAGCGACCCCGGTGATCACACGGTGCGAGCGGCCGGAGAGCAGGTTCAACATGCGCGCCGCATCGGCCTCATCTTCCGGTTTTCCCAGGATGGTTCCATCAAGTGTCACGGTTGTATCCGCGCCCAATACCGCGAGCGGCAAGTTTTGCTCGGTTGCGCTTTCAGGCCCGTATGTGGGATCGATCAGTTGCTGATAGACGGCCTCTGCCTTCTGCCGGGCCAGCCGAGTTACGTAGGCGATGGGATCCTCGTTGGGCAGGGGGTCTTCAGGGATGTGCGCCGGATGTACGGAGAAGATGTAGCCCGCCTGCGTGAGTAGCTCACGGCGGCGGGGCGAGGCGGAGGCAAGAACAAGCGTAGGCATATCTGCTGTTCTCAGCTTATCCTCGGCTCTGGCATTGTGTTCGACTTCGGTGCCGCTGGAGTTCCGATGATCTTCGCCGATCTTGCCTTGGCACGCCGCCTCGAACACGCAGAAGGATACGCCTGCTCGCAGTTTGCCGTGGCTCGAAGCCGCATCAATCCGAAGTCGGGTTCCTGCACGGAGACCTGCGGCGGGGCGCTGCTGACGTTTGATGGCGTTGAAGCACCGACGACCCAGAGCTTTGGGCTGGGGCTCTTTTCTGAACTCACGGAAGCGATTCTGGAAGAAGCGGAAGCGTTCTTCTTCATGCGCGGAACGCCCGCCATGCATGAAATCTGTCCTCTTGTGGGACCGGCCGCGCTGCAACTGCTTTGCAACCGCGGCTACCGGCCCATCGAGATCAGCAACGTTCTTTACCTTCCTCTGGTGGAACGGGCGGCCGGGCCCGAGAGCGCCGTCCGGGTGAGGAAGATCGGCAAAGACGAATCCGCGTTGTGGACCGAGGTCAGCACGCGGGGCTGGACGCATGAGCATCCGGAATTGGAGGATTTCATGCGGACTACATGCGATCTGATGGTGAGCCGCGAGGGGAGCCCGTGTTTCCTTGCCGAAGTTGATGGACAGCCTGGTGCGGCCGGTGCGCTGGTGATTCATAAGGGCGTGGCGCTGCTTGCGGGTGGAGCGACCGTGCCGGAATTCCGTCGGCGCGGACTACAGGGAGCTCTTCTCGACGCTCGACTGCGCTACGCGTGGGAGCATGGCTGCGATCTGGCCATGATGGTGGCCGAGGCGGGTTCAAACTCCCAGCGAAATGCTGAGAGGCAGGGGTTCCGAATCGCCTACACGCGGACCAAATGGCGAAGTGAATCGAAGTAGCCTGACGTTGACGGCTTCCTCATTCACCGAGTCAAACGCATGTCGGGGCCGGGACCGCCTCAGGGCGAGGATGCATCCGCTCTCATTCAAAAACACGACATGTTGACTGGACGTGACGCATTGGGTCCGCATGTGCCGATTTTGCTTCACTTTCGGTGCAATCTGTGACCTATACTGCGGGAGAGGGTGGTGTTGCCGCACGGTGCGCGCACCTTCGAGACATACATGGCAGTTCATGCATCAACAAAACGCGCGGTCGACTCAAATATGATTCCGGATCGGCTATATTTCAAGATCGGCGACGTTGCGCAAATATGTGGCGTGGAGACGTACGTTCTACGCTTCTGGGAGACGCAATTCCCCCAGCTAAAGCCTAACAAGAGTGGGACGGGCCAAAGGCTGTATCGCAAACGCGAGGTGGAACTGGCGGTGGAAATCAAGCGGCTGGTGCATGACGAGGGCTATACGATTGCCGGTGCGCGGCAAGCGCTGGAGAGTGGCCATCGCCGCGCCACTGCGCAAGCCACGTCATTGGCTGCCGCTGTAGCGGCCGTCGGCTCACGGTCCGAGTCAGAGAAGGCGACAATTCTGCGCGTCAAGACCGAGTTGAGGGAGATTATTTCTCTGCTGGCCTCTTCCCCCGCGGCGCGGCGCGAACGGCCCAAGATGGTTCGTGTCCGGTCGGAGTCCGATCGCCTCTTCCCGTTGTAGGTTGCGAATTTCCGGCAGCGATCTTCAGCCATTTGCGCAATTCAGAATTCGAACGCGGCAAATCGGCGGTTGGCTCTGCGCCCGGGATGCCCAAAATAACAAGCCGCATGCGACAGTTCGTATGCGACCTATTTCCCCGTGTAAAAAGTGTAGGTGGCGGTGTACGGGATCTGGGCGGTTTTTCCTGCGTCTTGCGACCGTTGGCAGCCTGAGGCGGGAGCCGCGCCGCCATGGGTCTCCGTGCGACGGATGTAGGCGACGGACGCCAGGCTGCCTGACGCTTTTCCCGTTTTTGTGCGCAGCAAAAGCCATGGAATTGCGCCTTGCTCCGGTGATGGCTTGCTGCCGACCAACTCTCCCTGCACCTGGCCGCCGAGATTGAGCTTCCAGGTGGGGCCGGCGAAGTGGGTGCCGATCACGTTACCAGAAGCATTGAGAAGCTTCGCCTCGGGGCCTTTGAGCAGCCACTTCTTGCCCGCAGTCGACTCCGTGCACGCGTAGATCTGGACTCCGTCCCCCTTCGCTTGAAACACCGTGCGGGCGCCTTGCGGAAGATCAATGGAAGCGGCGGGCTGCTGAGCCTTGAGAGAGTTTGCAAGCGCTGCGAGCGCGATCAAAGTGATCCCCAAGATTCGCATGGCGCGAGTGTAGCAGAGGGGTCGAAACATCGCATGTCAAGGAAGTTCGAGCGTGCTTCAGGGAGCCACATCGCAGAGTCGACGAGCACTACGGGCCGTGATGTAGTCTTATCGATGTTCCGCTTCCCCTTGCTGGACGAGAAGCGTTGAAGCAGCGGGTTGACTATGTCGGCTTCTGAGGCTTCGCGGGGACGTGTTGAACCAGGGAGTCGATGCGTAAATTCAGGATGAACCGTAGAAATTTTCTTTCCTCCGCGAGCCTCGCGCTGGCGGCGCAATCGTTGCCGGGATGGGCGAAACAGACGCCAGCGGCAAACGCGGGGCCAGCCAATCATAGTTTGCGCATTGAACGGTGTTCGATCGACATCGGACCCGGCGTATCAGTGAAGACGCTGGCGTTCAACGGGCAGGTGCCTGGGCCGCTGCTGCGGCTGCGGGAAGGCGTGCCGGTGACTATCGACGTTACCAATACGAGCACGAACCCGGACCTGACGCATTGGCACGGACTGGCGATTGACACCATCAATGATGGCGCGATGGAAGAGGGCTCGCCCATGATTGCGCCGGGAAAGACGCTGCGCTATAGCTTTACACCCAAACCCTCGGGCACGCGCTGGTATCACACGCACGCGGCGGCATACGACAATTTGGCGCTAGGCACGTACAGCGGACAATTTGGATTTTTGCTGATCGAGGGCAAGAGATCGCCGGGCCACTACGATCAGGAGGTTAACCTGGCCATCCATCACTGGGAGCCGGATTTTGTTCCCATGGTGGACACGATGCGCGAGGCTTCGTCAAACGCGCCGCTGACGACTGGATCAGACGTGGGCTACAAGTACGCCACTGTGAATGCGCACATGCTGGGTGCGGGCGAGCCGATTCGCGTGAAGAAGGGCGACCGGGTTCTGATGCGCCTTCTGAACGCCAGCGCAACAGAAAACGTTGTCATGGCGCTGCCAGGGCATAAGTTCACCATCATCGCGATGGACGGAAATCCCGTGCCGGTGCAGAAGAGCGTTGAAGTGCTTTCACTTGCGGTGGCCGAACGCGTAGACGCGATTGTGGAGATGAACACGCCGGGCGTGTGGGTACTGGGTTCAACGAAGGAAAAGGCGCGGCAGATGGGCCTGGGCGTGGTGGTGGAGTACGCGGGACAGACCGGGGCTCCGGTTTGGAAGAATCAAGCTCCGGCGGAATGGGACTACACGCAATTCGCGCACACCAAGCCTGCTGCAACGCCCGATGAGACGTTCGTGTTGACGTTCCGCGATATCGGACAGCAACAGGGTTCTAAATTCGACACCTGGACCATCAACAACAAGGCGTGGCCGGATGTGGAACCGCTGACGGTGCACGAAGGCAAGCGCTATCGCATGGTGTTTCGCAACGGAAGCGGCGATCAGCATCCAATCCATTTGCACCGTCACACGTTTGAGGTGACCAAGATCGGCGACAAGCAATTGAGCGGGCTGATGAAGGACACGGTAAACCTGATGCCGTTGCAGACTGTGGAAGTTGATTTTGTGGCGAACAATCCGGGCGACACGCTGCTGCATTGCCACCAGCAACTCCACATGGACTTTGGATTCATGCAGTTGATCAAGTACGCGTAGGACCGGGCGTGCAATTGACGGGGAATACTTTCAAGGAGCTTGCATAGAGTGGATCGGATTCGGCTCGCCTGGTGGGGTGTGGTGGTCGCGGGTTGCGGGCTGGCATTGCGCTGTGTGCCGGGACCGGCGGTTGCAGCGCAGCAGAACTCTGTCCCCGGCGCGGAGACGTCTTCGTCGCCGAAACAGCAGGCCGCAGCCAAGCCTGATGCCGGAGCACAGGCATATGCGAGGAATTGCGCTATTTGCCACGGCGACGAGCGTGAAGGAATTCTGCCCGGCTTTCCGCCCCTGCTGGGCATCAAGCGCCAGATGACCGATGACAAACTGACCGCGCTGATTCACGGCGGCAAGGGGCGCATGCCCGGCTTTCCGAAAGTTGATGGCGGGGAGCTTGCAGCACTGTTGCAGTACCTGGGGACCGCGGGACCGGCCGTAAGCGGCGCGGCAAAGAAGACGGAACTCACAGGCCAGGCAGCAGCGGGCGAGGCGCTCTTCCATCAGAACTGCGCGTTCTGCCATGGACGCGATGCGATGGGCGGCGAGACCGGGCCGGACCTTACGCAATCGAAGCTGGTGCTGAACGACAAGACCGGCGAAAGAATTGAGCAGATGGTGCGCGAGGGCAAGACTCAGCCGAAAATGCCGAGTTTCAACTTCTCTACAGAGGAGAATGCGAGCCTGGTGGCGTTCATTCGGTATCGGGTGAAGTCGGCCGCTGAGCATCCCGGAGGTCGGCGCGGTGTTTCAGTGGCCGATTTGCAGACGGGAAACGCGAACAAGGGCAAGGAATACTTCAATGGTGCAGGCGGCTGCGCAAAGTGTCACTCTCCAACGGGCGACCTGGCAGGCGTGGCAACCCGTTTTCAGGGACTACAACTTGAGCAACGGATGCTCTACCCCCGCGGCACGAAGGCGAAGGTAACAGTGACGCTGCCATCGGGCGAAAAGATTGCCGGTACCGTTGCTTACAAGGACGAGTTCACGATCGCGCTCCGCGATGCGGAAGGGACCTATCGTTCCTGGCCTACGGATCGCGTGAAGTTTGCAGTGGATGACCCTGCTGAAGCGCACGTGGAACAGTTTCCTAAGTACACGGATGACGATGTGCATAACTTGATGGCCTATCTGCAGACTCTGAAGTAGGACAAAGCACGCAATAGGCAGCGGGAATAGAAAAAGACGCTTGACGGCGCTATAGGCATCGGGAGTTGAGATTTGCGGATGAAGTTGAGAAACAAACAATGGATCGCAGCGGCAATGCTGCTGGGCGCATGGATTGCGCCAGGACTGGTTGCGCAGAATCTGAGCAATGAGCAACTGCTTCACCCGCCGGCTGACACGTGGCCGATTTATCACGGGGATTATTCGGGGCGCAGGCACAGTGCGTTGAAACAAATTACGCCCGAGAATGTGAGCCAGCTTTCGCTCGCCTGGGCGTTCCAGACAGAACAAAAAGCGGCCATCAAGTCGTCCCCTCTGCTGGTCGACGGTGTTCTCTTCTTCACCGTGCCTGACAACGTGTGGGCAGTGGACGCGCGCTCGGGGCACATGCTTTGGCACTACAACCGCGTTGCCACGCAGGGCGACCACATTGGGCATCGCGGCGTGGCCATGTATCAAGGATGGCTTTACTTCACCACGCCGGACTGCCACCTGATCTCTCTCGACGCGAAGACCGGCAAGGTTCACTGGGACAAGATGATTGCGGATGGGACCAAAGGCTACTGGACCACGATGTCGCCACTGGTAGTGGACAACCACGTGATTGTGGGCGTGTCAGGCGACTTCGACAACCTGCCCGGATATCTGCGCTCGTTCGAGCCGGAGTCGGGTGCGGTGCAATGGCAGTGGCTGACGACGCCTCCTGCGGGAACACCCAACTCGACCACGGGCGGCATGACGTGGATGACCGGCACTTACGATCCGGAGCTGCATCTGGTGTATTGGGGAACCGGCAATCCGACACCGGTGTTGAGCGGCGCGATCCGGCCGGGCGACAATCCATGGACCTGCAGCATTGTGGCCATCAATCCTGATACCGGCAGACTGGCGTGGGGCTTCCAGGTGTCTCCGCACGACACGCACGACTGGGACGCGGTGGAGACGCCGATGTTGGTTGATGGCGACTTCCACGGCGAGCCGCGCAAAATGCTGATGCAGGCATCGCGCAATGGATATTTCTTTGTTTTAGACAGGACCAATGGCAAGAGCTTGCTGACGGCGCCGTATGGGCCGGTGAACTGGGCCAAGGGCGTCGATGCGCAGGGGCGGCCGATTCCAAATCCCGCCAAGGAGCCCGCTCCGGATGGCCGCGTAGTGGCGCCGGATGAAGGCGGCCTGACCAATTATCGAGCGCCCAGCTTCGATCCGAAGACAGGGCTGTTCATCGTGGATGCGCACCACAGTTGGAGTATTTATTTTGCAAAGCAATCGGACGGCCAGTACGGGTGGGCCGGCGCGGATTATGGTCTGTGGGGCAAGGGCGTGATCGAGGCCATCGACTACCAGACGGGCAAGATTCGCTGGAGCCACGATTTGGGGCCGGGAGGATCGGGCGCCGGTGTGCTCACAACCGATTCCGGAGTGACCATCACCGGCGACGCGGAGGGCAATTTGCTAGCTCTGAATACCGCTGACGGCAAGACGCTTTGGCACGCAGGCATGGGAGCGCCGATGCAGAGTTCGCCGATTACCTACGAACTGGATGGAAGGCAGTTTGTGCTGACCAGCAGTGGAGGCGTGATGTTTGTGTGGGCTTTGCCGGAAAAGGCTGGCGGCGGGGACTGAGAACTCACAGCACGGTCCGTGACCTACCCTCGATCTTGTTTCCTCTAGTCTCGGCCCTGGCCCCTGCATTTCTACCTCTTGCGCAGCCAGCCGGCCACTAGCGCCGCCGCGAGAATCGCGGGGCACAGGATGCAAACCCACAGGCTGAATTGAGTGGTCAGGTCGCCGAGATGCTCACCGGCGAAAAAGCGATCGAAGACCAGCCATGCCAGAGGTCCAAGGATCAGCACTACAACCAGGATTGCCGCGAGCGCCAGTGACCGGCTGCGTTTCCGATCGGCCTTCTGGTCCTTCATGACGCCCAGGGAGGCCATGACCACGCGGCTGGTACTTTGCGCCACTTCGCGATCACGATCGGCGGTGCCCAGAGATGCTGCTGCCGCGCGAGTAGATTTTGCTTTATCTGCCGAACCGTCGCCGGCCACAGCAGTCATCCGGCAACCTCAGCAAGTCGGGCGCTGTCTTCAAGAATCGGCTTGATGGCCGCCAGTCCGCGATAGAGACGCGATTTGACGGTCGAAAGCGGGGCCCGCGTGACCGTTGCAATCTCCTGCAGCGAAAGTTCTTCATGGAAGCGCAGCACCAGCACTTCGCGATAGAGCGTGTCCAGCGACAACAATGCTTCGGCAATGCGCTCGCGGTCCTCGCCGCTGGCAAACCGATCAAAGGGACCGGGCTGCGCGTCGCTGACCTCGAAGCTCATGGGGCGGTCGTCTTCGCTTGAGCCTTCGAAGAGCTCGTCGAGGCTGGCGAGAGTGCGCTTGCGGCGGTAGTCGATAACAAGATTGCGCGCGATGGTGAAGAGCCAAGTGTCAAAGCGAGCCTTGCCGTTGAACTGTCCTCCGCGCACCAGTACCCGCATCCAGACCTCCTGGAAAAGGTCTTCGGCGAGCTCGCGGCTTCCGGTCAGGAAGAGCAGGTAGCGCAGCAGGCGGTGCTGATAGCGAACAATCAGCTGATCGAGCAGGCCTGCCTCCTGGTGCTTGAGACCGGCGGCGATAGCAAGGTTTTCCTGTCGGATCGCTTCCTGTTCGGCTGAGACGGCCGTGGGAAGGGCAAAGATCGACTTGACTGCTGCAATCGTGCTCATCTTGCTTCATTAGACGATAAAGTGTGCAGCGATGCCTCAGGAAAGGGGTTCCTTAACAATTCTTTACATTGAGAGCGTTGGCTGGGCCGACTTTCGTTTCGCGACACGGACAGCTTCTTCGATGGCACGCTCCGTCCGACGCTCCCGGGCGTCGGTGCTCTGGTAATAAAAGATGCCCAGCAGGTGGTTGCGGCGCTGGATTGGGGTCATGGCCTTCCACCCCGCCTCGGCGAGCGGCTGGCGTTGGAATGCGGCGCGCAAGATGGGCGGCGGATATTCCTCGCCCTCCATGGCTTGCATTAGCGCCTCGGCAATCCGTTCCGCCCGGTTGCGGCGAGAATCGGGGGACTTGAGGCCGTCTATCATCATCATCAATCCCTTTTGCATTGAAGGGCTTATGGCCTCGAAGTACTTGCGGAGACCACGGGCTCCCTTCAAGGCTCGCGTAAACTCTGCTGGTAATTCGACATTGCGCTGCTCCATGTCGGGTTCCATGGTGATTCGGGCCGGAGAGCCGGGACGGGCCTTGGCGCTAGCCTGCATCTTGCGGTTGACCACCAGCATATGGACACTCGTGCCCTTTTCCGGGAAGAGCGAACTACGAAAGGGAATGCCATTGATCTCGCCCCGAACGCGCCGCCCGTTGCGTTCGGGCCAGGCTTTGGCAATGTCAAAGGGCACCCGCACGATGACCCACTTCAACTTGTCACCGACGGATTCCAGGTTCGCTGTGAAGGTTTTTGGCTTGGCGACAGTCATGTTCTCTGCTGAAGGTTACCTTCTACACTAAATTCTATGGAAATTCTGTACGGCGTCCATCCGGTCGAAGAGGCTCTTAGGGCTGGTAAACGGCGTTTTGACCACGTCCTAGTAGCGCGGGAGCGTCAGGATGTGAGGCTGGAAAAGCTGGTAGCGGCGTGCCGGCAGGCCGGTGTGCGTGTTCGCCAGGAAACAAGGGAGCAATTGACGCAATTGGCCGGGACCGCGGGGCATCAGGGCGTGGTGGCGATGGTGCGGCCGCAGGAATTTCTCACCATAGAAGACCTGTTCGCGGCGCCGCCCTCGAAGGATGGCGTTCAAACTGCACGCCTTGTTCTTGCGCTTGACGGAGTGGAAGATCCGCAAAATCTTGGCGCGTTGCTACGCGTGGCTGACGGAGCGGGCGTTGATGGCGTTGTACTTACGGAGCGCAGGTCGGCTCCGTTGAGCCCCGTCGCTGTGAAGGCCAGTGCCGGGGCGACCGAGCATTTGCGCATTGCCCGTGTGGTGAACCTGGTGCGCGCGTTGGAAGAGCTGAAAAAGCAAAACCTTTGGATCATAGGCCTCGACGAGCGCGGCACATCGGACTACGACCGGTTCGACTTTTCGGGGGACTGCGTACTGATTTTGGGTCGCGAGGGTGAGGGACTGCACGACCTGGTACGCAAGACCTGCGATCACCTGCTAAGGATTCCTATGGCGGGCGGTGTGAGCTCATTAAATGTCTCCGCGGCGGGAGCTGTGGTGCTGTATGAGGCGTTCCGGCAGCGGCGTGCAGTCGAGCGAGGAGGATCGGGCGCTTCCGCGAAGGCTGGTGGTGCGTCCAAGCCTGTAAAGCAGAAAGGCCTGGGTTCATGATGTTTTTTTACCGTCGCACATTAGCGGCGGCTGTATTTGCGGTTGCCGTCGCAGCGGTACGGGGCCAAAACGCTCCCCCATCGAATCCCCCAGTCCAGCAACCAGCGGAGCCAAAAGGGAAGGTCATATTCTCGCGCTCCATCGACGAGAACGGGCAGACGACCACCAAGTCAGTGCCCGAAGCTGCGCAGAATACAAAAATGGCGCCGGCGCCCATCGCCACCGACGCCGAGCGTCAGGCCGTGACGTTCACCGACTTCGATATGGACGTGCGCTTGCGCCCCGCGTCGCACCAGATCGCGGTGCGCGCAGTTATTACCGTTCGTAACGATGGCAAGGCGCCGCTGACACACATCCCACTTCAAATTTCCTCCACGCTGATCTGGGAGCGCATTCGCGTGGCTGACAAAGACACTTCGTTTCAGGTGGCGATTCTCAATTCAGACGCGGACCATACGGGGCAGCTCCATGAGGCTGCGGTTTCGCTGGCCGCGCCACTCGCGCCCGGCGCCACTGAGAAATTGGATGTGAGCTATTCGGGAGCGATCGCCAAGAACGCGCAGCGTCTTCTTACTATCGGTACTCCGCCGGAAGTGGCGCTGCATTCTGATTGGGATCAGATCGATAGCACCTTTACCGGCCTTCGTGGTTTCGGAAATGTGGTCTGGTATCCGGCTTCATCGATTCCGGTAATTCTTGGTGATGGCGCACGCCTCTTCGATGAAATGGGAGAGCACAAGCTGCGTCTCTCTGGATCTCGCTTCAAAATGCGGTTGACGGTTGAGTTCGAGCAGGGACAGGCGCCCAGCATCGCGATGGTCAACGGTCATCCGGTGCAACTCACGATTAGTGAAGCTGCCGCGACGGACGTTGAGGTGGCGAGCGTAGCCACGGCGGAGACCGATGTCGCGACCATCGGCTTCGACGCGCCAAGCATTTTTGTGGCGAATCGCAAGGCGCACCCGGGAACGAACCTCACTGCCTGGACTACACCTGACAATGAAGTCAATGTGCAGTTCTGGACGCAGGCCGCAACCGAGGTGATGCCGTTCCTGCAAGGCTGGCTCGGACAGCGTCCACGGGCCCAGCTTACGCTGCTTGATCTGCCTGATCCGGACGATGCGCCGTATGAAACCGGCGCTCTCCTGGTGACTCGTCTGCGCGATGGCGATGCCGAGCAACTCAAAGGCGTGTTGGCTCATGCCCTGACCCACGCGTGGGTACAGTCTCCACGGGCGTGGCTCAGCGAAGGCGTAGCGCACTTCATGGGAACGCTTTGGATTGAACGGCAACAGGGACGGGATAAGGCGATCACCGCGCTTGAGGCCGGACGCGCGGCCCTGGCGCTTGTAGAGCCGGAGAGCCCGGGATCAAGCGCCGGCCAGCCATTGGAGCAGGCGATTTCGCCGTCTTACTATCGCACCAAGGCGACCTACGCGCTGTGGATGCTGCGCGACATTGCCGGCGACGCTACGCTCTCTGCAGCGCTCCGCGCATATGATCCGGCGAAGGACGCAGCCTCAGGGACGCATCCCACACAGTTTGAAACGCTTCTGGAGCAGGCAGGGACGCGGCGCAATCTTTCCTGGTTTTTTGCGGACTGGGTCGATGCCGACAAGGGACTTATCGACCTCACCGTGGACGGCGCATTTCCAAGCCCGGCCGAGGCAGGCAATTGGTTGGTGGCGGTGAATCTGACCAATGCCGGGTATGCGGAAGCGGAGGTGCCGGTGACGGTGCGCAATGGAGAGTCTTCGGTCACTCAGCGGGTTCGAGTTCCTGGACACGGAAAGACCGTACAGCGCATCCTGATTCTGGGCAAGCCGACGGAGGTACAGGTGAATGACGGAACGGTGCCTGAGACGCAGGCGAGCGTGCACGTCGTCAAGATTGAAGATGCTCCGGCTGCCGCTTCCCCAAAGCCGTAAGATGAGTGACGCTTGGCATTTCGCCATCCAACCAACGATGGATGCGCGCAACCGCCACGGCACCTAGGATTGCCGAACGATGCAGACGTCTCCCCAACCGGTGCGGCAGATGGGCGTGTGGTCAGCCACCGCCGTTGTCACGGGCGAGGCCATTTCGCTCGGCATCTTCCTCACGCCAGCCGGCATGGCGCGTTCCCTTGGTTCTCCTTCACTTCTGGCCGCTGTCTGGTGTGGCATGGCGCTCATGACTTTGGCCGGCGCGCTCTGCTTTACCGAGCTTGCGGTACGCAATCCGCACGATGGCGGAGAATACCTCTACCTTCGCCGTGGCTTCGGGCGCAATGTGGCTTTCCTATACGGCTGGATGGCCGCCGTTGTGATGTACCCCGGCGTGTCCGCGGCGCTCAGCGTGGGTCTTGTTCCTTACATCCAGTCCTTGATTGCGCTGCCGGCCGCTCTGGCCCGGTTTCTTCCCGCAGCCTTGATTCTGGCATTTGGTGCGTTGAATTACTTCGGTACGCGCTTGAGCGGCCGCGTGATGAGCGTGCTCAATTGGATCAAAGTTCCGCTGCTGCTGGGATTGGTCGGCTGGGCGCTCGTTTCTCCGCATGCCTCTTTTGCAAGCCTTACATCGACGGTTCGTCCAACCGGATCGGATCCGCTGGTGGGCGCAATTGCGGGAGCCGCAATAAGCGCGTTCTTCTGTTTTGGCGGTTGGTGGGAAGCAGGCAAGATCGCCGGCCAGGTGCGTAATCCCGCGCGGACTTTGCCCATCGCATTCGCAGGCGGGGTCCTCGTTGTTACCGCGCTATATCTCTTGCTGAGCCTGGCATTCGTCGCCGTTGTTCCCATGCGGCAGATCACCAGTGACACCGCGTTTGTTGCGCAATTCGGCGAGGCGCTCTTCGGTCCGGCGGGTGCACGCGTGCTCTCCGCCTGTGTGGTGATATGCGTTGTCGGGGGGCTCATGGTTCTCAACATGGCGGTTCCCCGCGTGACCTATGCCCTCGCCCGCGCCGAGGCCGATTCCGGCGCGCTCGCCGTGTTTGCGCGTCTTCACCCACGCTTCGGAACGCCCGCAAATGCTGTGCTTCTGCAGACTGGAATGGCCCTGCTGGTGCTGTTCCTCGGAGCATTCGATCGCATCCTTGCCTACATCATCTTTTCTGCGGTTGTCTTCCTGGCCCTCTCCGCGGCGACGCTGTTTCGCACCCTCACGCCAGTCGTTCGGTGGTGGTACCCCGCTGCGCCGATCTTCTTCGTTGCCGCGAGCGGCGTGCTCGCGTTCATGCTGCTGATGCACCAACCTGGTCCTGCATTCGGTGGCGCGGTCGTTGTACTGGCGGGGTTGCCGGTACGCGCGTTGCTCCTGCGCGGCCACAAGAATCCTCACCCGGTCGAGCCTACGTTTGAAGCCGAAAGCTGAATTTCACTTCACGATTTCCTGGAGATGACCCATGCCTCATATTCCCCTTGCTCCTGACCTGCCTGGCATTCGCGGCGCAATGGCTTTTCGGCCGGAGACCGCGCGCCCCCTCAATGCGCTGGTTGAAGTCCTGCTCACCGGACCAAGCACCCTGAGCCGCGGAGAACGCGAGTTGATCGCAACCTACGTCTCCAGCCGCAACTGCACCCATTACTGCCACAGCATTCATGGAATGATTGCCGCGGCGCACTTCGGCGGCAATGAAGTCCTGGTCAAGCAGGTCAAGACCGATTTCACGCAGGCCGACATTTCGCCCAAGCTCAAAGCGCTGCTCGCCATCGCCGGCAAGGTGCAGCAGGACGGCAAGCTCGTTACGAGCGCCGACGTCGAAGCTGCGCGCAGTCATGGAGCCACTGACATTGAGATTCACGACACGGTGCTCATCTCAGCTGCCTTCTGCATGTACAACAGGTACGTCGATGGTCTCGGTACCGAGCAGCCGGATGACGAGGCTTTGTATCGTGAGCGCGGCCGGCGCGTGGCGCGCGATGGTTATGTAACCGTGAGCGAGGAATACCTGGCAGCTCACGCCGAAGCCGCGCACTCGTAGCATCGCACTTTCTCACTTCTCACTTTTCACTGGAGCCCTTATGCCGCATATCGCTCTTCCTGAAGGCCTGCCCGGTATCAGCGCCGGATTTGCATTTCGCCCCGAGACCGCGAAGCCCATGCGCGAACTCGCCCACATCCTTCTCCACGAGCCCGGGACGCTGGATCCAGGGGAACGCGAGTTGATTGCAACCTACGTTTCGTCGCGCAATTGCACGCAGTTCTGCGTGGCCAGCCACGGAGCAGCGGCGGCCAGTCATCTTGGTGACAAGTCGGTTGTCGAGGAAGTCAAGAACAACTTCCAGATTGCTCCCATCAGCGCCAAGCTGAAGACGCTGCTGCACATCGCGGGCAAGGTGCAACAGGACGGCAAGCTCGTCACCAACCTCCGATGTCGAAGCCGCCCGGCGTGAAGGCGCAACCGATCTGGAGATTCACGACACGGTGCTGATCGCCGCCGCGTTTTCCATGTACAACCGCTATGTCGATGGGTTGGGGACGTGGCAGCCGACTGATCCCGAAATGTACTCCCAGATGGGGAAGCATCTCGCGGAACAAGGCTATAGGACGCCCTCGATTCGGCAACCTGTCGCGGCAGGTTGACGTGGTCTATCAGGGCGCGCTCGGCGCGAAAAAATCAGTCGCGAGGATACCCGGCAGAATTTCTCACTTGTTCGGCCTGCCATAAATGGCGGCGGTCGTGCGCGGCAACAACCAGCAGACCCGCGCCCACTGTGAAACGAACCGCGCCGACAAACGGGTTGCGGAAGCGAAGGCGGTTGAGATCATAAGACGCGCCCTGATGCACAACCGATCGAACATCATTCTGCGAGCGCAGGAAGCTCTGCAAGACGTCATCCTTGTTCGCATGAAGCGCAGGGATGATCGTCTTGGGGGATCGCATTTTCTTCTTTGGCGGTGGCTCGAGCGATCCGATAAACCAACGGCTAAACCACCCGGGAGCAATCGGACCGCTGAAACCGTACCCGACTGGCTTCGCATCGGATAGCGCAGTGCGCAAAGCGGTGGCATAGGCAGCGTTCGTCCTGCTCAAATGATCAAGGCACTGCGCTATGCTCCAGGCGCTCTTCCGTGGCTGCCAATTCGCCTGAGCATCGGAAACTTCTCCAACGATGCGGCGAGCCCTTTCATCCGCAGAGTCAAGATCCGCCAGGATCGATTTCAGTTCGGGCGATAACTCTCGAGATGTTACGTATGCACCCATGACTGCAATTTTCTCCTTCTCCGAATGAACAAATGTCACAGTCGGCAAGGGCCGAATCTAATCATTCTTTTCTGCATTTCGCGCCCTCACCTTGAACCACACCGGCGTACCTTTGAATCCGAAAGCTTCGCGAATCTGGTTTTCGAGGAAACGCTCGAAGGCGAAGTGTAGCTTGATATCGCGGTCGGTGAAAAGCACGAACGTAGGCGGCGCTACCGCGGCCTGCGTCATGTAAAAAATCCGAATTCTCTTGGCCATTGGCACCGGCGCACGCTGAAAGTCGATCTTGTCGAGGAAGCGGTTCATCTGCCCCGTGGTGACGCGCTTGCGGCGCTCGGCCGCCACCGTGAGGATCTCGTGCTGCACGCGCTCGATGCCGGTGCCTTGAAGTGCGGAAAGAAAGATCACCGGCGCGTAGTTCAGGTACTTCAGGTGCTTCCGAATCTGTTGCTCGAAGATCTCGCGGTCGGCGGGAGGCTTGCCGTCTGTGCGTCCTGTGGTCACCGCATCCCACTTGTTGACTACGATCATCACGCTGCGCCCGCTCTCGTGGGCGTAGCCGCCGATGGTGGCGTCACTCGCAGTCACGCCTTCTGTTGCATCAATGATCAGCAGCGCCACATCGGCAGCTTCCAGATGCCGGCGTGCCATCACCACGCTCAGCTTTTCCGCCATCATGTGCGTTTTGCCTTTGCGGCGAATGCCGGCTGTGTCGACAAAGCGAAGCTGCTTGCCTTGAAACTCCACCACCTCATCCACCGCGTCCCGCGTAGTGCCGGCAATTGGCGACACGATGGCGCGCGAAGTGCCCGTGAGAGCATTCAGCAGCGTCGACTTGCCCACATTCGGGCGTCCGATGATGGCGATCGAGGTCTCGTGCTGCTCGAATTCTCCATGGGTCCGATGCAAGGGGCGTTCGGCGTCGTCTTCGGAGCCGGGCGCAAGCGGGCCTCCCTCGAAGATCTCTTCTTCCGCGGCAATTTCCTCTTCGGATTCCGGGACTGTTTCTGTCCCGCTCGCCGGCTTTTCGCTCTCAGGAATGGCGCCCGAGATGGCATCCAGCAGGTCCCCGATTCCGAGGCCGTGTTCTGAACTTACGGGGTACACTTCGCGAATGCCCAGCTGGCGGAAGTTCTCCGCGGCCGCGGCCATGGCGTCGCCTTCCACCTTGTTGACCGCCAGAAATACAGGCTTCCCGCCGCGAATGAGCAGACGCACCAGGTCGTAGTCCGGGCTTGCCAATTCCGTGCGTGCGTCCACCACCAATACGAGAGCGTCAGCTTCTTCCAGGGCCACCTTGGCCTGGTTGTAGATTTCGGTCGGGATCAAATCCGGGTCGTCCGGCACAATGCCGCCCGTATCCACCAGCCGAAATTGGCGGCCACCCCACTCGTAGGTGCCGTAGATGCGGTCGCGCGTAATGCCCGGCTCGTCGCCCACGATCGAGCGGCGGGTCTTGGTGAGCCGGTTGAACAGTGTGGATTTACCCACGTTGGGCCTTCCCACAATGGCTACGAGCGGCGATATATCTGTGCCGGACGGTGCCGGGATGACCGATCTGCGGTAATTTGGCAAAACTTTCTCCTGAGCCACCCATCTTGCTTGAGGCGGCTGCCTTATTCCATTATCCGCTGCGACGCCTGATTGGGCTTAATCGTGTGCTCAGGAAATGGAGGCGGCGCAGGTGCGGTTGCGGCCGCCTTTTTTGGCTGAATAGAGGGCTTGGTCCGCGGCATCAACAATTGCGGAGAAGTCCGATCCGGCACTGGGGATGCATGAGGCAATCCCGATACTCACCGTGAGCCGTCGATCAAATGGTGAGGCGTAGTTGACGATGGAGAGCTCATGCACGGCCTGATGGAGTCTCACCGCGACCGCAGAGGCGCCATCGCAATCGGTGTCCGGCAACAGGAGGACGAATTCCTCCCCACCCATCCGCGCCACAAGGTCGTCAGGCCGGCGGCCTAACCGGCTCATCATGCCTGCCAGCGTGATCAGGCACTCGTCCCCGTAAGAGTGCCCATGCAGGTCATTCACGCCCTTGAAGAAGTCGATGTCCACCATCAGGAGAGACAGCGGGTGGGCCCGGCGGATGGCACGGCGCCATGAAGTCTCTACCGTGGCATTAAACCGGCGGCGGTTCGAAATACCGGTGAGCGGATCCTTCAGCGTGAGCTCTTCAAGCGCGGCGTTGGCGGTGCGCAACTCCGTTTCCCGATCGAGCAACTGGTTGCGTCCCGCCATGAAGCTCATCTGCACCAGGGCCGCTTGCAATCCCTGAATAATGAGAAGCGAAAAGACCGCGGACAGCCCGACAATAACGTGTTGCCGGATCACCGCTGCGGCCAGCGCAAAGATTCCCGCATTCATCAGCAGCGGGCATAGGCACTCCACCAGGATGCGCTGTTTTCCCCGCATCCTGCCCGATTGAACGGTCGGCCGATCCACCGGCATCGAAAGCGCTTTCCATCCCGCCAGCCCAAAGGGAATGCTCCAGGTAAGGTCAAGCAGAGTACCGGCGCGCAGGCCTTTGTATTGCGTGGCAAAGTCCATCGCAAGTTCGATTGGCAGATAAGTCCACAAAAATATGCTGATCCAGCGAATGCAACGGCGTTCTTCCGGGGTGATCCAGCACATGGCGCGCAAGATCGACATGACCGCGAGTAATCCGCAAGCCACCCCGTAGATCTTTCCCATCACCGTGGCGGCCAATGCCGGAGTCAGCGACATGCGGTAGAGGAGAACGTAGCCGAGCACGAGCGCCAGCGCAATCTGCGCGCAATTGAGCAGAAAGATGAAGCGAAGGCTCTGCGTTTCGTGGGTTGTGGAAAAGGCCAGAAGCAGGGGGAACAGTGCGCTCACATAAATGAAGTCGGAAGCGTCGACCGTGAGAACGCTGGCTGACGCGGAGTGGCCGATCGCGGTTTCAACGGCGTGGGCCACTGCCCAGAGAAGCATGCCCGTGCCTCCCCACAGCCAGGTGGTGCGCTCCGACCAGGCGGCGAACCTTGCCCTAACAAAAATACTCACGGCCGCGGTTGCCGCCATGGCAGCGGTCAGGGTGCGAGATGCCGCAATCCAGTGCTGCCCAAAAACGAGCAATTCAATGACATGTAACGAGAAGACAATGCCCATGGTCCAGCCAAGGGCTTTCCCGAATCGCGCCCTGTCCAACGGGCGTAAAGAGTGGCCAGACCGCGACATCTAATTAATCAGAGCCCTTCCATAAAAGCGCTGCGAGCACCCTATCCCGAGCGGCTGGGAATTCGGGACATGCTTCGCCGGTGTGAGACCGGCGGATTCACGAATAGCCAACGAAGGAGGTGCTTGTAGTTACAATAGCGTCCCGCTGATCTGCATGCAACGGGAAGCGCGGATGGACCCGCATCACTATGATGGAAGAAGCCGCCGCTCATGCCTTCCGTCGCAACCTCAACCCGGGCCATTCCCACGCTGCATGAGTTCTTTGCGCCGGGTGGCATTCTGTCGCAGTCGCCCCTCCCATACGAATTTCGGCCCGGCCAGATGGAGATGGCCAAGGCAGTTGAACGAGCCATGACCGAGCGACGCCACCTGATTGTGGAAGCCGGGACGGGTACAGGCAAAACGCTGGCGTACCTTTTGCCCGCCTTGCGTACAGGGCAGCGCGTCATTATCTCCACTGGAACCAAAGCTTTGCAGGATCAGCTCTACTTCCGCGACATTCCCTTTCTGGAATCACTTCTTGGGCCGCTCCGGGTGGTCATGATGAAGGGGAGGGCTAACTATCTCTGCCGCCACAAGCTAATTTCTCTCCGCAATCAACCCATATTGAACGGCTTCGAAGAGATCGACCAGTACCAGAAGATCGCTGAATGGGAATTGAAGACCGAAACAGGAGATAGGGCGGAGATTGCAGGGATGCCGGAGTCAAGCGCCCTCTGGTCGAAGCTGGACGCACGCAGCGACGCCTGCCTGGGGCAAACCTGCCCCAGCTACCAGCGCTGCTTCATCACGGAGATGCGCCGGGCAGCGCTCGAGGCGGACATCATCATCGTCAACCATCACCTGTTCTTCGCGGATTTGTCGGTGAAACGGGAGGCGGCGGGTGCACCGGATGCCGGCATCCTGCCAGAGGCCGCCGCCGTTGTGTTCGACGAGGCTCATGAGTTGGAGGAGGTGGCATCAAGCTACTTCGGCCTCTCGGTCAGCAATGTTCGCTTTGAGGAACTGGCCCGTGACACTGAAGCCATGCTGCGGGGAAAGGAAGGCGCTGACAAGCTTCCCGGCCTGACCCAGCAATTGCGCGATCGGGCGCGGATGTTCTTTGCCGGCCTGCCCATGAACGGCGATGGACGGCAACCATTCGGCGCTCGCGAGGAATTCCTGGAGACGGCTGGCGATCTGTACACCAGCGTGCGGGCGACGCTTCGACGCATGGAAGATGAGATCGGCGGTCTGAAGGAGGTCGACGAAGCCCCTGGACTGCGCAAGCGTGTGGCTCGGCTGCGTTCGGAACTAGAGTTTCTGCTGGAGTCCAACGCCAGCAACATCGTGTATTGGCTGGAGAGAAGAACCTACGGTGGGGGCAACGAACGTAACGGTCGCGAATCGCGTATGGTGCGATCCCAAAGCCGTAATACGTTTCTGCAGGCCACTCCGATCGACGTTTCAGAACTGCTTTCGGAACTCGTGTTCGAAACCATTCCGACCGTTGTGCTGACGTCGGCCACGCTTACCGTGCAGGGCGGCTTTGAGCACATGCGCAAGCGGCTCGGCATGAACGAGGCGCGGGAGTTGGTGGTGCCATCGCACTTCAAGTACGGCGATCAGGCGCTGCTCTATCTGCCGCCGCAGATGCCCGACCCGCGTGAGCCTGATTTCCCGGCAGCGGCTGCCGAATGCATCCGCCGCGTCCTCGACATAACGAAGGGGCGTGCGTTCTGCCTCTTTACTAGCTACAGCCAGATGCGCGATCTCTATGAGCGCCTCCTGCCGGTCCTCGACTACCCGATCCTTCTTCACGGCACGGCGCCCCGCAACGCGCTGCTTGAGGAATTTCGCTCCACTCCGAACGCCGTCCTGTTCGGGACATCGAGCTTCTGGCAGGGAATTGATGTGCAGGGCGAAGCGCTAAGTTGCGTGATCATCGACCGCCTGCCCTTCGCCGTGCCCAACGACCCGGTGGTGCAGGCGCGTATGAAGGTGATCGAGGAGGCGGGCGGTAAGCCTTTCTTCGAGTACCAGGTGCCCGAGGCGGTCTTGACGCTGAAGCAGGGATTCGGGCGGCTGATTCGCTCGCTCGAAGACCGAGGCGTGCTCGTGCTGCTCGACCCGCGGATACGTCGCCAGCGTTACGGGCAGACATTTCTTGCCAGCCTGCCGCCGTATCGCATGACAACCACGATTACCGATGTGGAGAAGTTCTTCAGCCAGCCAGGAGCGGATCGATAGATGAAGTCAGTTGGGGATCGGCGCACACGATGTTCTGATCGTCGTGGACGTGCAGAACGATTTCTGTCCCGGCGGAGCCCTGGCCGTTGTTGAGGGCGACGCGGTGATCCCGGTGATCCATCGGATCGCGCCACTGTTCGAGCACGTCATTCTTACCCAGGACTGGCACTCCCCAAAACATCAGTCGTTTGCTTCCGCCCATGCCGGAAAACACCCATTCGAGCAAACCGAGTTGAGTTACGGCGCGCAAACCTTGTGGCCGGATCATTGTGTGCAAGGCACCCCTGGCGCGGAGTTCCACCCCGGCTTGATTCTCCCGGGAGCTGAATTGATTCTCCGCAAGGGTTTTCGTCCGGAGATCGACTCGTATTCGGTGTTCTTCGAGAACGACAAGACCACCTCCACCGGCCTCGGAGGCTATCTGCGCGAGCGCTGGTTCAAGCGCGTGTTTCTTGCCGGCCTGGCCTACGACTACTGCGTAGGCTACTCGGCACTCGACGCCCGGCGGTTGGGGTTCGACGTCGTGATTGTGCGCGACGCCTGCCGCGCCATTGACCTGAACGGCTCCGTTGCGCAGGTCGAGCAAGAATTTGCGGCGGCGGGCGTTGGGTTAATCAACTCCCTCGATTTGCTCCCAAGTCCTGCGAAACGGCCCCGAGAGTAGAATCGCCAGAGGCCGTCTCCCTGGTGAAACATCCGCCAAAGCTGCCAGAAACAAGGCCGAATCCTTATGTCACGCAACTTCTATATTCTCGCCGCTTCGCTGGGCTTCTTTGCCCTGCTCTCGGGGGGTATGTCGTTGATTCCGTCGAGCTTCCAGCCGGGATTGCCGGCCAACGGACAGTTGTGGCGGACGGTGTTTCTGCTCCTTGCTCTGCTTGCGCTGGTTGCGGCATTCATTGGAGTTATGAGCCATTTGTTCGAACAGGTTGATCGGCGCAGCGAAGAGGTTCGCCTGGCTCGGCGCAAGCGGCGCGGCTCGCAAGACTAGCCTGCGTTAAACAGCCCGGAAGGCGCCCGGACAAACCATCTAAAATCAAAGGTGAGGGATACTTCCCGCGCACGAGTTGGAACGCCCATGTATGAAGTCACCGTGGAGGCAGGTTTTTCATCTGGCCACTACCTCCGCAATTATCACGGCCGGTGTGAGAACCCGCATGGGCACAACTACAAGGTGCGCGTGACCCTGGTGGGAGCCGCGCTTGACCAGACCGGCCTGCTGCTCGATTTCAAGATGCTGAAGCAGGTGATGCGCCCCGTGATCGACCGCATCGATCACCAGATGCTGAATGACCTGGAGCCATTCACTACGCTCAATCCTTCGGCTGAGAACATTGCCCACTACTTCTGGGAGCAGACCAACGAGCAACTGGCCGAAATGACCGCAGGCCGCGTGCGTGTGAAGGACTGCACCATCTGGGAGACGGATACCACTTCGGCTACTTTTTACGAGTAAGGTCGCAAATGCCGCGACGGTCGAACGATCAATTCATCTGACTTGACTTCGACTGCAGATATTTATCGAACGGAATCTCGAAGTAGAACAACTCATTCCCGTCGGCATCCCGGACCTTGTGCAGGTGTAGTTTGGCGCCCCTGAGCGGGTGGTCGAGCTGCGACACGTCGTAAAACAGAAATCCGGCGCGGGTGGTGTGCGGCTCCACAACCAGGGCGCCGTATTCGAACGTGTTGAAATCGGCCTCGATATCCTTGTTGCTGCCCTTGGGCTTCAGCTTGATAGGCGGCAGAGGGCCCGGCAGCGGCACCTTGCCGCCCTCGCGATCCTTGCGGGTCATCAGCCGCAGCACGTCCTCCGGCTCCGCAGCCTGCAGGCGCTCCCCGGCCGCGGTCTGGAAGAGAATGCGCGCGTCGCGGAGCGAGATGGGCTTGTTTCCGTTATTGGTAATGATGAGCCGCACCGGCATGACGCCGTGTGAAAGGTAGTCGACGCGAAAGATGGATTCCTTCTGCTTGGTGTCGTAAGGTTCGGCGGCGATGGCCACGTTTTCCTTCTCGTGGACCTCCACGGCGGCGAACGACGACGCCGGTTGCACAGGCGGCGGCGTATGGTCGCTGGCCAGCATTGGCGCCGCGAGGCAGATGGTGAAGAGCGACGCAAGGCATGCCGTCTGAATCCGGATACGTCGCAGTAGTCTCATCGGGAACGACTGTATCATTTGAGGGTTAGACCGGGGGAAGGCGCATTCCGTCTCGCATGATCTTGTTTTTGTATAACGTCGCGCTGCTGCTGGCATTGGGCTTGACGGCCCCGTGGTCGCTCTGGCGGATTGCGACTACCGACAAATATCGGGAGGGACTCCGGGATAGGCTGGGCAGAGTCCCGGAAAGCCTCAGAAAAGTCGCCGCCGGTGCATCCGGTGATTTGGGTGCATGCCGTTTCGGTAGGAGAAGTACTCGCCATTTCGCGCTTCGTCGCCGATCTTGACCGCGAGTTTTCCGGGCGTACCGTTCTGATTTCGACGACAACCCGCACGGGGCAGGCTCTGGCCCGCGAGCGATTCGGCGCAAACCGCGTTTTCTACTGCCCGCTCGACCTGCCCTGGGCCACACGCGCCTATCTCAACGCGCTTCGCCCCGGGATGCTTGTTCTTGCCGAGACCGAGTTCTGGCCTAACCTTCTGAGCGGCTGCTTCCGGCGCAATATTCCTGTTGTCGTGGTCAATGCCCGCATCTCGGACCGCTCCTGGCCGCGCTACATGAGACTTCGAAAATTGTGGCGCCCCATTTTGTCACGGCTGGCCGCGGTGCTGGCACAAACCGAGCCCGATGCGGAACGGCTGAAAGCGATCGGTTGTGCGGCAGATCGCGTTTCAGTCGCCGGAAACCTTAAGTTCGATGTGCGAGCTGCCCAGGAGGTGGAGGCTACGAGAGTCTTGAAAGCCCTCGCGCCTCGGCCCCGGTTCCTGGTCGCAGGAAGCACGCTCGAAGGCGAAGAGGCGGCGCTACTTTCAAGGGGAATGCGAACGTCTCTTGCAGGAGCGAACCCACTCCTGATCACCGTCCTGGCTCCGAGACACCCTGAGCGTTTCGAAGAGGTTGCGCGATTGCTCGACGCATCGGGTGTTTCATGGGTGCGCCGCTCGGCATGGAAGCGAAAAGCGATTGGATCAATTCCTCCCTTTCGAGGGGGGGAGGTTGTCCTCCTCGATACCATCGGCGAACTCGCCTCCGTCTATTCGCTCGCAACCATAGCCTTCGTCGGCGGCAGCCTGGTTCCGGCCGGAGGCCACAATCCGCTGGAACCGGCTCAGTTCGGCGTGCCCATCGTGATGGGGCCTCACTATGCCAACTTCCGCGCCATCACGGAAGATCTCATCGCGCATGACGCCATCCGCATCGTCAAGAATGAGGGACTCACACAGGTACTCGTTGACTTGCTTTCCAATCGAGAGGCGGCTAAGACCATGGGAGAGCGCGCCCGCCAGGTCTTCGAGCAGCAGGCGGGGGCAACGTCGCGATGTGTCTCCGCCATCCGTACGCTGCTCGGGTCTCCTGTGTTGGCGGAGTCTGAGCCCGCCGGGTTGGGGCATCGGCTATGACGTCGGCATCCGGGTTGCGCAATCTGTTCGCGCCACTCACCCCGCTCTACCGCTTCGGCCTCGCCTTGCGCGAACGCCGCCTGGCATCGGGCCGCGAACCCATCCGGCGCTTGCGTTTCCCCGTGATCAGCATCGGCAACCTGTCCACCGGCGGCGCGGGTAAGACACCACTCACCATCGCTCTCGCCCAGGCACTCAGCCGCCGCGGGTTCGCAGTCGATGTGCTCTCGCGCGGCTACAAACGGCAAAGCACGCTGGCCGCACGAGTCGATCCCGCCGGCACGGCTGAAGAATTTGGTGATGAGCCTCTCCTGATTGCACGCCGCGCCGGAGTTCCGGTTTATGTCGCCCCGCAACGTTACGACGCCGGGTTCCTCGCCGAATCCGTTGGCTTCGAGCGAGCGGTAGGCCGGGGATTTATCCCCGGCAATTCAGCGGCAGAGTCTGGCCGGGCTTTAGCCCCTGAGGTGCCCTGTACGAACCCGTCGCTCGCACCTGATTCAACTCCTCAGAAGATGCCTCTGCATCTTCTCGACGACGGCTTTCAGCACCGCCAGCTTCACCGCGACGTCGACATCCTGCTGATCGATCGCGCCGACTGGCAGGACCGCCTGCTCCCCGCGGGGAACCTGCGGGAAGATCTCCGTGCGGCTCTGCGAACGAGTGTGATTGCGATTCCGGACGGCGAGCGGGAGCTTAGATCATCGCTCAGGACCCTCGGCTGGAATGGGCCGGTCTGGCGCATTCGCCGGCGGATGGAAATCCCCGTCGTCGAAGGGCCTGCCCTGGCGTTCTGCGGGATTGCTCGTCCGGAGCAATTCTTTACCGGCCTCGAGGCTGCGGGCATGCGGTTGATTGGCCGCCGTGCGTTCCCCGACCACTATCGTTACACTTCCCGCGATCTCGAGGGTCTTGCGGCCCAGGCGCGCGCGGCCGGAGGAAGTGCCCTCGTCACGACCGAAAAAGACGAAGTGCGCCTCGCCCGGCTTCGGACCTCGATGCCGGTAGTTGCAGCCCCACTCATTTCAGAGATCGAGTGTGAATCAGGGGCGCTCGACTGGATGATGGCCCACTTGAAGATTCCTCACCCGGAGTAGGGCAGGATCAAACACCGCCGATGCTGGGTTCGCGTGACTTAAGGCACGGCCGGGCAATCGCCCCTATGAGAAAATTGAAACTTGCGAACCCAGTCCAAGTTTCGCCTGCTTGTCGTCCGGTTGGGCGCAATGGGCGACATTCTGCATGCTCTGCCGGCCATTACGGCGCTGCGGAAGGCGCATCCCATGTGGGTGATCGACTGGGTGGTCGAGCCGGCCTGGATGGCCCTGTTGACGGCTCGCTACGGAGACGTAAATGCCGGTCGCGGTCCCGCTCAGCCACTCGTCGACCGGGTGTATGGCGCTTCCACCAAGGCCTGGGGACGGGATCCGCTGAACCCGAAAACCGCTCATCAAATTGGCTCCTTGCGAAGGGAGCTTCTTGCCAGCCAATATGACGCCGTACTTGACCTGCAGGGAGCTGTTCGGTCCGCCTTCCTGGCACGTCTGTCGGGGGCCCGGCGGCGCATTGGCGAGTCAAATCCGCGCGAACTTCCAGCCCGATGGCTTTTCAACGAACACGTAAATACAAGAGGCATCCATGTGATCGAGCAGGATGTGGAGCTGGCGTCAGCCGTCGCAGGGGACGTGCTAAAGCCGGTACCGCCCCACTTGCCTGTCGACCTCGCTGCCGAGGCCTGGTGCAACACCCTGGACGATGGCTCAGGCAAACCTGTAGCCCTTCTGAACCCTGGCGCAGGTTGGGGTGCAAAGCGCTGGCCCATGGAGCGGTATTCAGCGGTCGCATTTGCGCTTGCCGGCCGTGGGTTCCGCGTTTTGGTCAACGCCGGGCCGTCAGAGGAACATCTGGCTGAGTCGATCCGTTTGCATTCAGCCGGAGCCGCGACACCGGTTTCCTGCACGGTCGCGCAACTCATCGCGCTGACCCGGCGGATAGCGCTCATGGTGGCGGGCGATACAGGCCCACTGCACCTGGCCTGCGCCCTGGGGCGTCCCGTCGTCGGTATTTACGGCCCAACCGACCCTGCCCGAAATGGCCCGTACGGCACCCGATTCAAAGTTCTGCGGAGCCCCTACAGTCTGCGTGATCACGCTCGCCGAGAGGCCCCTGAAGCTGGATTGCTGACCATTCAGCCCGATGATGTATTGGCCGCTATCGATGAAGTTCTGGCGCAGGAGGCCGTCCGGTGACGCCGAATCCCGCCCTGTCCAACGACTGGATCACCCGCTGGCAGCGCGTCGCCCGCCGCATTCGTGTGCCCCTCGGCTTTGCGACGGCTGCAATCTACCTGTTTGAGGCAGGCCGGCGAGCGCCAGTCCCGGGAGCCGTCTCCTGGAGCCTTGCGCTCGTGATTCCGGGACTTTGGCTGCGCGGGTATGCCTCCGGTTACATCAAAAAGAATGAACAGCTTACGACCACCGGACCGTATGCCTTTGTGCGCAATCCTTTGTATTTGGGATCGATTCTGATTGCCGCCGGCTTCGCCGTCGCGCTCCTCAGCTGGCCCGTGGCTGTAGCGCTAACTATAATGTTTGTAGCTATTTATGTTCCAGTAATCGCGTCGGAAGAGAGGTTTCTCCGAGCCACATTCCCGGAATTCGATGAGTATTGCCGCCGCGTGCCCCGTCTCTTCCCCCGTCTTCGGCCCGCTTCCTCTCCGGGAAGCGATCAAAAGGGCCGGTTTTTCATGCCGCTCTATCTCAAGCACCGCGAGTACAATGCATTGTTGGGGGTAGCCCTGCTGTACTTCTGCCTGGTCTTTTTACGGGCGGCTCTGAACGCCATCTTCCGCGGGCAGCTTTGAACCGGTTCCGCGGCTTACACGTCCAAACCCGGGGCCCTCGGCGACAGGTCTTCGTTTGCTGGGGTGTCCTCACAAGGAGCCGCGCCTGCCGGTGATGAAGAGCACGACTAACCTACTTCTTTTCTGTGCTATGTTTCTTCCCGTTGCTGCTCAAGCACAGCAGGCTGCCACGCTTTCCCCACCCCGCGCGGGATTCAGCTTCCCGCAAAAGCAGACACTCACGTACACCGTGGATTGGCGTGTGTTTCCCGCCGGCACCGCGGTGCTGCACTTCGAGGCAGCAGGGGACCGGGAAAAGGTGAGCGCCAACGCCGACACTATCGGCGCCATCAACCTTCTCTTCCACGTCAGCGACCGCTTCCAATCCAGTTTCGATCGCAACAAGGGTTGCACCTACGAGTTTGACAAGCAGACCGTGGAAGGCCGGCGGCAGATCAGCTCGACACTCAAGCTCGACTACGACCAGTCAAAATCAATCCTGGACGAGAAGAACCAGGTGAATGGCCAGACCAAACACGTCGAGGAGCCAATCAAAGGCTGCCTTACCGACCTCTTGACGGGCATTTACTACGCCTCCAGCCAGCCAATGGAGGTGGGCAAGAGTTTTGTGATCCCGGTGGTCGATGCCATGCACACGGTGAATGTCACCATGAAGGTCGAAGGCAAGGAAGAGATCAAAACCCCTGTCGGCACCTTCAAGACCATGCGGGTTCAACCCACTGCAGACGCCGGCGTCGTGAAGAATCGCGGCAACATCTGGATCTGGTACACAGACGACGATAGGCATCTTCCCGTGCAGATGCGAGCCCGGCTGTTCTGGGGCACAATCACTTTCCGTCTGTCGGCGAACGAAGCGAAATAACAGCCACCACGGAGGCTTGCCTCTCTTTCCTTGTTCTCACACCCATCCGTGGCCCCGATCACATCCCAGCACCGCGCATCCAGCCCATACTCAACCCAGGTTCCAGGAACTCAAGGGAAATCTGTCTCTCATCGGCCCCGGCAAAATCAGAATCTCCAGAGTATTGCACCAAAAATTGTGCAACAGGGGGGAGGGGGTGGGGGGGAGTTTTCGTCGGATCCGCGCAGATTCTTCGGACAATAGTCCAGGCGGAGCCGTATGAGCTGCCCCAGCGAGAAAATCGGACTAGTCTTAACTGGTCCCTGGTCCCTGGTCCCTGGTCCCTGGTCCCTGGTCCCTGCACTACTGCATTCGGTAGCGCTCGCGCATCAGCCGCTGGAGTCGTGGCCAGAAGATCAGGTTGAATGCGAGCTCCTTGTCAGGAAACATGCCGAGGGCCAGTCTGCGGGTGTCGGCCACCATCTCGGAAGCCTCCTCAACGCTGAGACTCGAATCCTGGGCAATCACCTGCGTCACCATATTCACCACCATTTGCAGGCGGCGGATTTTGCGACTTTCTTCTTGTAACTCTTCTGGAGATTGAGGTTTACCGTCTTCGATGTCTAATTTATCCGGGGTACTGGAGCCAGATGGCGACTCCCAATTCAAATCCATGGAACCCATGCGCGATCCCTCCTGGGGCTGACGATAGGTCTGGCTTTCTGTGCATCGTACCTGCCCGCGTCTGGTTTTTCCAGAGCATTCCTATCTGATGGAGGAACTCTAATCCCGCGTTGCGCGTAATCTACCACCACGAACAGCCTTTGCAGCGGAGCAACAAGTGCAGCTATCCATTGAAGATGTAACCAAGCGTTACAGGCGAGGTGTGGTTGCCCTCCAAAACTTCAGCCTCCAGCTGAAACCCGGGGTTTTGGGATTGCTGGGACCGAACGGCGCCGGCAAAACCACCTTGATGACCATCCTGGCCACGCTGACCAACCCAACCCAAGGTCGGGTGTTGTGGAACGGGACCGACGTGGCGCGCGAGCCGGATCTTCTGCGCACGGTGCTCGGCTACCTGCCGCAGGACTTCGGGGTTTATCCCAACTTGAATGCGGTGGAATTTCTTGAATACCTGGCAGCGGTCAAAGGTCTGGATGCGGGCACGGCGCGACGGCGAATCGGCGAACTGCTGGAGCTGGTGAACCTGACTGATGCCCGCAAGCGGCCCCTGGGAGGCTTCTCCGGCGGCATGCGGCAGCGTGTGGGAATTGCGCAGGCGCTTCTCAACGATCCTCAGCTTCTGATTGTGGACGAGCCCACCGCCGGCCTCGATCCTGAGGAGCGTGTGCGATTCCGCAACCTGCTGAGCGAGCTGTCCGGCGAGCGCATCGTAATCCTTTCGACTCACATTGTGTCGGATGTTGAGGCCACTGCCACCGACATCGCCCTGATTGCCAAGGGCGAACTGGTGGCTCATGCCGCGCCGGAAGTGCTGCTGGCCCAGGTTGAGCGTCGCGTGTGGGAGTGGGTAATACCGAGCGCGGATCTGCCAGCGGCACGCGAAAAATGGCTGGTGACCAGCACGGTTCGCCGCAGCGATGGCGTTCATGTCCGGGTATTGGCGGAGGAGCCCCCGACCGGAGCCGAAGCCGTGGCGCCCACGCTGGAAGATGCCTACATGTTCTCGCTCACGAGTCATCGCGCCGGCAGCGTGAATCACATGACGGCCCGGGCAGCTGTATGAGCCACGCCCGGATCATCACCGCCATGGTTCGCGCCGATTTTCTGGAGCGGGTCCGTCGCTACAGCTTTCTGCTTACGATGGGATTCTCCGTCTTTCTCGGATACGCGGTCTATGCCCGGCAGGTGAGCCTCGAACTCGATGTTTACCAGGGCGTGAATAACTCGGCCTGGCTGGGATCTGTCATCGCGCTGGTAGCGTCTGTGTGGCTGACGCTGGTGGGCTTCTATGTCGTCAAGAATTCCATCGAGCGCGACCGCACAACGCGGGTGGGACAGATCCTGGCTTCGACGCCGTTGAGCAAAGGCCTTTACACGCTGGGAAAGGCGCTGAGCAACTTTGCCGTGCTGGCGCTGATGGTAGGCATTCTGGCCGTTGCCGCGTTGTTGATTGCAACGTTGAGCGGCGCCGAGCAGCGCCTGGATCTGTTCGCCTTGCTGGGGCCAATCCTGATTGTCGGCTTGAGCGCGGTGGCGATTACGGCCGCCCTCGCCGTCCTGTTCGAGAGCCTGCCGGTACTGCGTGGCGGGATGGGGAACGTGGCGTACTTCTTCCTGTGGACGGGCCTGCTCACGATGAGCGCCATGAGCGTCGATCATGCGGGGCCCACGCCGACATTCGGAACTGTCTTGAAGGATTCGACCGGCCTCGTCACCGTGATGGGGCAGATGAAGGCGCAAGTCCATGCGCTCGATCCGTTGTACAACGGTTCGGCCTCTTTCAGCGTGGGCGGGTTACATCCCGCGAGCAAGACGTTTTTGTGGACTGGGATCCACTGGACCTCGGCGTTGCTTCTCAGCCGGTTGACTCTATTGGGAATTGCCGTGCTCATCGCGCTATTGGCGGCAGTTTTCTTTGATCGATTTGATCCGGCGCGAGGCGTACAGCGGGCGCACAAGGAAAAGCGTGTATCAAGAGCAAAAGCGCGTGCGCTCGAGGCAGCGGGATTCGCCGGTACCGAGATACCGTCTTACCCGTCCACTGGGACTATTTCCCCTGGCAGTGCGGGACGAGTGACGTCGGCGGCAGAGTTGACCCCTGTGGCTCGGGGAGCGGTCCGGGCTCGCCTCGGAGCCCTGATGCTGGCCGAACTGCGGCTCATGCTCAAGGGACAGAAATGGTGGTGGTACGGGATTGCCGCAGGATTGTTTATCGGGTGCCTCGCGGCCCCGCCGAATGCAAGAAGTACAGTTCTGGCGTTTGCCTGGATCTGGCCCATGCTGGCGTGGTCGCAGATGGGATCGCGCGAGACACAGGGCGCGATGGGCGGCCTGATATTTTCCTCCCCGCGGGCGGTGCCTCGCCAATTGCTGGCCTGCTATGGTGCGGGGGTTCTTCTGGCGCTGTTGACCGGCGGCGGACTGGCCCTGCGTCTGGCGGTCGGTGGAAACGGTGCTGAACTGGGTGCGTGGTTCGCGGGCGCGCTGTTTATTCCCGCCCTGGCCTTGTCGCTCGGCGTGATGACAGGAAGCCGAAAGCCGTTTGAAGCGCTCTACACGGCATGGTGGTATATCGGCCCGATGCATCATGTGCGGGGACTGGATTACATGGGGACAACGGCCGCCTCGAGCACCGCGCCCGGGTTTGCGTTGTTGGCGCTGGTGCTGGTGACGGCCGCGTACGGGTTCAGACGAGGGCGGCTGGCGGTGGCCTGAAATTGCGGTCCGATGCCCACCTGGCTGCCACGCTCGTAGAGAGAACGGTTAACGCTGTGAAGTGCTGGAGGAGCGGCGCAGGGAGAGGCTCTGTTCCAGGCGAAAGGTCAGGTTGGTCTCGGCGGGCACGTTGAGCTTTTTGCCGCGGGTGAGGACCTGGGCGCCGGCTCCTGCTGCTCCCCCGGCGAGTGCGCCGATGGCAGCACCCTTGCCGCCGCCTGCGATGGCTCCAATGATGGTCCCCGCGATGGCTCCGCCGCCAACATATTTGCCGGTGCGCTTGTTCTTGCCGAGGCCATCTTTACTGCCGCCTTCGGCTACGTCCCCGGCTTCGACGACATAACGGTGGCCGCGGACGGTGATTGAACGCAAATCGAGGTTCAGGTTGCTGCCATCGCGGATGGCGGCGAGCTGGGCTGGGGATCCCTTGGGCACGAGCACATTTCCTGAATCGTCGAGGACATTTTCACTGACTTTTCCGCTGTAGGTCCGGGACGAGGATGTGGTGTCGGCGTTGGCATTGATCGTTGTGTCGGTTCGGACGGTGATCTGGGTGCCGCTGGGAATGGTGCGCTGGGCCAGAAGAAGCTGTGCTGGAGCTGAGGATCGTGAGCAGTAAGGCTGCATTGAGGCGAATTTTCATGGTTTTGGTCCTCGTTGAGGTTTCGGGTGGAGGCCGGCCGAGTCCGCGGCCCTCTATTTCTCAGATGCCGGGACCGGCTGGGGAGGCCGTAGCGCGCCCGCCAAATGGGTCGTTTCGACGCAGTCACTGACAACGGCTATCCGTACAATAAGAATGGATGGCTTTCACCGAACAATACGATGTGGTGGTGGTGGGCGCGGGACACGCCGGGTGCGAGGCTGCGATGGCCGCGGCGCGCATGGGCCTGAAGGCCGCCCTGATCACTATGAACATGGACCTGATTGCGCAGATGAGCTGCAATCCGGCCATCGGCGGCGTGGCCAAGGGGCACCTGGTCCGCGAGGTCGACGCGCTGGGCGGCATCATGGGCGAAGTTGCGGACGCAGTTGGCATTCAATTCCGCCTGCTGAACACTTCGCGAGGGCCGGCGGTGTGGTCGCCGCGCGCGCAATGCGACAAGGCGCTTTATCGCGTGAAGATGCGGGAAGTGCTGGAGGGCCAGGCCGGGTTGCACATTCGCCAGGCGGAGGTGGTCGACCTGGTGTTTGAAGAGCAGGGAATAGGGAGTAGGGAACAGGGAATAGATGACAAGCTGCGGAAGCGTCGCGTGGTGGGGCTCAAGTTGCGCGATGGTCGTCGGCTGATGGCGGGCGCCACCATCATCACTACCGGGACGTTCTTGAATGGCCTGATCCACTGCGGCGAGGAGCGCTACCCCGCGGGGCGCAGTGGCGAGCCCGCCTCTGTGCTGCTGGGCGAAGCGCTGCGCAGGTTGGGCTTGCGCACATGCCGGTTGAAGACCGGTACGCCGCCGCGGTTGGATGGACGGACGATCAAGTGGGAGACGTTTGAAGAGCAGCCGGGCGACGCCGACCCCACGCCGTTCAGCTTCCGGACGAAGAAGATCGCGCAGCCGCAGGTGAGCTGCCACATTGCTTTCACCACGCCGGAGACGCTGCGGCTCATCCGCGAAAATGTGCACCGCTCGGCGATGTACTCGGGACAGATTGAGGGCATCGGCCCGCGCTACTGCCCGTCGATTGAAGACAAGGTCGTCAAGTTCCCCGACAAGACGCAGCACCAGTTCTTCCTCGAGCCCGAAGGCCTCAACACGCACGAGGTCTACATCAATGGCATGTCGACGTCGCTGCCCATGGAAGTGCAGTTCCAGATCGTGCGCTCCATTCCCGGCCTCGAAGAGGCCGAGATGCTGCGGCCCGGTTACGCCATTGAGTACGACAGCGTGGACGCCACGGAGCTTGATCGCACCCTGCGCGTGAAGAGCATGGAAGGCCTATATCTCGCCGGGCAGATCAACGGAACCAGCGGGTATGAAGAGGCGGCGTGCCAGGGCATCATGGCGGGCATCAACGCAGCGCTGTGGCTGAAGGGCGAGGCGGCGTTCACCATGGATCGCACGGAAGGCTACACCGGCATCCTGATCGATGACCTGATTTCAAAGGGCACCAACGAGCCCTATCGCATGTTTACCTCGCGTGCGGAGTTTCGGCTTCATCTGCGCATCGACAATGCAGATCGGCGTCTGACATCCCATGGGCGAAGGCTGGGGCTGATCAACGACGCGGCATGGGCGGAGTACGAGACAGAAGCAGGCGCGGATGGTTGCGCTGGAACGATTCCTGGTAACGCGCAAGGCCGATGTGGAGGGACTGCGTACTGCAGGCTTCGGCGAGTTGACCGCGACCGCAGGCCAAACATGGGCGCAAATGTTGAAGCGCCCTGAAGTTTCAATCGAGCCGGTGCTGTGTGCGGTGCGCGAGGAGTTGGTGAAGGAGCCGCTGCTTGCGCACTTTGTTGATCTACCCGAAGACGATCCGGTGGCGCGCGCCGCGGTACGCAATGAGGCACGTGCCGTCGAGACCGAGATCAAGTTCGCCGGTTATCTCGATCAGCAGAAGAAGTCGATTGAGAAGTTGAAGGCGGCGGAAGGCGTGAAGATTCCCGACTGGATTGAATACAGCGCGATCAGCGGCCTGAGCCGCGAGATGCGCGAGACGCTGGAGCGTGTCAGGCCGTTGACCATTGGACAGGCCAGCCGTCTTCCAGGCGTGACACCTGCGGCGTTGAGCCTGGTGCATGTGTCGATCCGGTTGCAGGGCGCGCGCAGGTCTACGACGGCAGCAGGTTGAATCTCAATGTAACGGCTTGCGCGTGATGTAGATTGGGGTATGAATTTTCATCACTCGCACACGGCAATCGTGGCGTCACTGCTCTTATCTGTTGGTGCTTGTGCGCAGCAATCTCAACCAGCTGCCTTACGGGCGCGCGATCTTGGTGTTCCATTTGACGGAACCCGGGGGACCTTGAACGCCATCACCGACGTGGCTGGCGTGGAAGTGGGCGCGACGACTCTCATTCGCGGCGAGGGTGCGTTGAAGCAGGGAGAAGGCCCGGTGCGCACCGGCGTGACGGTGATTCTGCCCCGCGGCAAGACGAGTACCGATCCAGCTTATGCGGGTTGGTTCAGTCTGAACGGAAATGGCGAAATGACCGGCACCACCTGGGTGGAAGAGTCGGGGTTCCTCGAGGGCCCGATTGCCCTGACCAACACTCACAGCGTGGGCACGGTTCGCGATGCGTTGATCGCATGGGGGTTGAAGCACCAGGCGCTGCGGCAACCGTGGTCGCTGCCGGTGGTTGCGGAAACGTGGGATGGATGGCTTAACGACATCAACGGATTTCACGTGAAACCGGAAGATGCATTTGCCGCACTCGATTCAGCAAAGAGCGGCGCGGTTGCGGAGGGCAACACCGGCGGCGGGACGGGCATGGTCTGTTACGGATTCAAAGGCGGGACAGGAACAGCGTCGCGCGTGCTCGCGAAAGATGAAGGCGGTTACACGGTGGGTGTTCTGGTGCAGTGCAACTGCGGGCGGCGTCCTCAACTGACCATTGCGGGCGTTCCGATTGGCAAAGAAATTCCGCAGCCGGCTACGCACGCCCAAGCCGCTCCAGGCGTTCAACCAGCCGAGCATCCGGGCAATGAAATTCAGGGCGACGTGGGTTCGATCATTATCGTGATTGCGACCGATGCGCCGCTACTGCCGCATCAACTCAAGCGCATCGCGCGCCGTGCCTCGCTGGGATTAGCCCGCACAGGGTCGGTCTCCGGGAACAGTTCCGGTGATATTTTTATCGCCTTCTCTACGGCAAATCCGCATGCAGATGCAGCGCCCGGCCCCAACGCCGTTCAAACTGTGTCGAACGATCGCATCACGCCCTTGTTTACCGCGACCGTTGAAGCCACGGAGGAGGCAATTGTGAATGCGATGGTAGGCGCAAGGGCCATGACCGGGATCGACGGACATACCGTGGAGGCGCTTCCACACGAAGAGCTTCAAAGAGTGCTGAAGAAGTATGGCCGCTGAGCAAACGATCGCTTACGGATTGCCCTTGTCTTTTGTGAACAAGGGAATGTGGAACGGCATCTCGGCTTCAGAGTGACTCTTCTTCTTGCCGGCGGAGCCGTCTTCGCGGAGAACAGTGCGCTGCGAATTCACACAAGCCCATCCGTTTCGTACCCGCTGAAAAACGTGGGTGAAGATGCCCTTCTCGTCCACCGGCCCTGACGATCCCTTGTGATGCAGGTTGTAGGTCCCGTTGGCAACGGCGACATCGCCCAGCATGCGCACAGTAATCACGCGCTGGTCCAGGTGAACGGTCTTGTCCTCACCATTGATCGCTTGTGCAAGTTGTTGATTGCGCGTGGTAATGTCCCCGGAAGCAGAAATGTCAACGAAGAGAGGTGAAAGGACCAGCTCAAGCGCGTACTGATCGCGCATGTTGATGGCGTTGGACCAGCTCTCCTCGATCTTCTGGAATTCGTGCACTTCAGGCGCGTCGGTAGTGGTCGCGATTGAGGATTTTTGAGGACTTGCCGCCGGAGCCGGGCTTTGACCGTAGACAGCGCAGCAGCACAGCAGCACAGCAGAAAAACAGGCGAATTTCGAAGTCATCGAGCAGGGACTCCCCATGCATTAATCATAGCTCTTTGACTCAAAAGCAGGCTCAGAGGAAGCAGGATTCGGTTCCTACAGGAGAGCCTGAAGATCCTCGGGCCGATGCACGGTTATGATGGCATCTTCTATCGAGATCCAGCCGTCTTTGCGGAACTGGCCCAGCGTGCGCGTGACGGTTTCACGCGTGGTGCAGGTCATCGAGGCCATTTCTTCGTGCGTGAGCAAGAGCGGGAATCGGAATCCGCCGTTGATGCGCTCGCCAATCTGGTGGCCGAGCTCGATGAGGAGCCTGCCCAGCCGTCCTGCTACCGTTTCCGCTAATGCGATGCGGCATGCATCCTGCAACGCGAAACGATATTCCTGGCAGATGCACTGTACGGCGCGCATCTGCGCCTCCTTGTGGGCACGCAGAAAATTCTGGAAGCGATCGCGCTCAACGGGCCGCAATTGCGTCGCCGTGAGGGACTCCGCAGACACCTCGTACACCCCGTGCGAGAGAACAGCATAGAGACCCAGCATGGAGCCTGGACCTGCGACCCGCACAATCATCTCTCGCTCTTTGTGCTGGCCAGCAGTCAACTTGATGTAGCCGCTACATATCAGATAGAGGCAACGTGCATCGTCGCCCTGGGCAAACAGCGGCGCCTGTGCGGGAAGAGAAATCGTGCTGGTGGCCAACTCAAGATCGGCAAGAACCGCGCTCCCCAATGAGCAGAACCAGCCTGGGCGACGATTCGAACAAGCTGCACAACCTACCGGAGACTGCCGGTTCTGATTCTTCTGCCGTGTGTGTGGCGCCGGAATTTGTTCTACGTCTGCCATGTCGCGTTCACTCCCGCCGGGGAAGAGCCCCGCGGTTGATCCTTCCGAACCTGCAAATGATCGGTAACGAACACTTGTCGGGCCTCTTTAAGGATCTCGCTCAGTGCCAGTGTGCATCATCGTCCAGATTCTGAATGTGATGGGGCTCACGGATACACATTTCAAGTTCTTTGCTCTGGAGCGAAGGCCGATGTGGTTCCCGGCGGAGGTTGTCATTGAAAAGAAAATCGATTTTCTTGAAGGGATGTGATGTGAGACAGCAAGAATCATCACCGCCTTTCATCGAATGTGATAAGCATCACCGCTTCCGTCGGTAAACAAATCGTAGTCTCAGCGCATGAAGTGACGCTTCGCACAGTTGCTCTTGTGTACGAGGCTGGGGCAGACGATTCAAGAGCGCGCAATTCATGCAAGGCGGTTCTCATGCATAGAGGTAGGCCAGTGACGAAGAAGTCGAGTGGTGCGGTTCCGGGCAACAGGTCTGGGCTGCGAATGTTTCTTTTCCTTCTAGGGACTCTGTTATTGAGTTCCTTTGCGCTGGCAGCTCCGGGCGCCAAGCCAGCAGACAAGCAGTTGAAGCAGCCGGCGGCGTCGCAGTTTGTCGGGTCGGAGACGTGCGTCACCTGCCATGAAGAGGTTTCAAAGGGATTTGCCGAGAACCCGCACACCAAGATGGCGCTCATGCACGGCAAGACCGGCGTTACGTGCGAGAACTGCCACGGCGCAGGCAAAGAGCACGTGGACGGCGGCGGCGACATCACGAAGATCTTCAATCCCGCCAAGGCCAGTGCGAAGGCGCTGGATGAGCGCTGCCTGAGCTGTCACGCGGGCCAGCATGCCAACTTCGATCGCTCGGCGCACGCCAAGGCGAACGTGAGCTGCATCAGCTGCCACAGCATTCACAAGAGCGAGGAGACGGCCACACTGCTCAAGACGGCACAGCCGAATCTTTGCTTTGGATGCCATAACGATCAGAAGCCTCAGTTCAGCATGGCCTTCCACCACAAGGTTAACGAAGGCGTGGTGTCCTGCTCGGATTGCCACGATCCGCATGGCACATTCGGAAAGAGCAACCTGAAGTCGACTGCTGACCAGAACGCTGTCTGCACCAAGTGCCACATGGAGACGCGCGGTCCGTTCGTCTTTGAGCACGCCGCAGTGCGGGCGGAAGGCTGCGTAGGCTGCCACACTCCGCATGGATCGCAAAACGCGCGATTGCTGAACATGGCGAGCATCACCACGCTTTGCAACCAGTGCCACAGTCCGGTTGGGGCGGGCGCCGTTCATGGCCAGGGCGCAGGTTCAAACAGCGCGACGCCATGCATCAGCTGCCACACCATGATTCATGGTTCGAACCTCAGCCAGGCATTCATCAGGTGATGGGGTAGTGCCGCGCCCTCCTTGCAAGGGACGGCGCGGCAGAGCCGCAACGACTTCGCACTTTGGGTGCAGGTTCTTTGACGAGAGCAACGATTTTCAAGTGAGGCTTTATATGAACAAGTTAGGCAGGTTCGTTTGGCTGCCCGCAGTTGGACTCGGGGTCGCCATTCTTCTCATGACGACGGTTCTGGGGTTCGCCCAGAATCCGACCCCCGGCAATCCGATACCGGAGCCGGGCACATCGATGTCAGTTCCAACGGGGTACAAGCTCCACCAAGCTATGGAACTGGGTGGACGCATGACTACGAATAGTGGTAGTGCGGCAATGTACAACACGATGGTCAACATGAAGTCCGGTCCGCGCATACTTGGCGAGACGTTTGAGCTGCGCGCTCTTCCCGGGACCAAGAACACGATTGTTGACTCATTCAAGGTTTACGCCGGTGGATTGGGTGGCGATCCGTACAGCTTCGCGAAGGTGGATTTCTTCAAGGGCAAAGCCTACGAATTCTCCGGAATCTTCCGCCGCGATCGTCAGTACTTCGACTACGATCTGCTGGGCAATCCCAATATTGTCCCCTCGACGATTCCGATCGGACCGTCGAAGTCACCCACGGGTTCATTCAAGTGGGGTGCGATTCAGCAATCTCCGGTGATGTTTAATACGGTGCGCCGCATGACGGACACCAGCCTGACCATCAATCCGCTATCGACGTTCACGTATCGCGTTGGGTACTCGCGCTACAACTTCGAGGGTCCGAGCCTGAGCCCCACATACTCGATCGCCAAGTACGACGCGCTTTTGAGCCAGTATCAGCGCAACAGCATGGACGACTTCAGCGGGTCGATCGAATGGAAGCCGGTGCAGGGAACCAGGGTGATCGTCGAAGAGCAAATCAGCCACTACATGGCGGACTCCTACTTCTCGCTGGCGCCCAGCGCGATGAACGCGCAGGAAGCCGATGGACGCCGGGTTGCCCTTGGCAACTGGGACAGCCAGACACCGTATGGAATTGGCGGTTGCAATACGGCCAGCATGGGCAGTGCGTACACCAACTCGAGCACTTACACCATCTTCACCGCTTCGCAAATGCCCAACCCGCTTCCGGTCGTGAATCCCGCGTGCTCGGTTGTGACAAGCTACATGCGTTCGCAGCCGACTCGCGTTTTCTCGCCAACTGAGATTCTTCGCATTCAAAGCTCCAGCATCAAAAACGTCACCATGAACGGCAATCTCCGCTATACCACTGGCGAGATGAACCTTGCCAACTTCTACGAAGGCGTTACAGGTCTTATGGGGGGAGTACGCTCGATTGAGTACAGCGGCAATGCCAGGGCGCACCGTGCGGTCGTGGCTGCCGATTATGGATTCATCTGGCAGGCCACCCCGGATTTCACGCTTTCCGACCAGGCGAATTTCTCCAATGCGCAGGAGCCGGGCTATTCCAACGTGCCGATTTCAACCACACTTTCTACACCCTCGGCACCGAACCAGACCATCACCTACAACGGGACGCTGACCAGCGGACACTCCCAGGCGCTTCCCCATGGCATTAACGGCTACCTCACCAACAATTTCTTCGGCCAGAGGTTCCTGACCAACAATCTGACTGCGAGCTGGGAACCGTCACCTCGCACGATACTCTCGCTCACTTATCGTTACGGCACGCACAATATTGCGCAGGGCGTACCTCACAACGGGCCGATCCCCGCGGTTCTGGCTGACCCCGTCAACGGTTCAGTCTCCATTACTGAGAACGCGGGTATTCTGGGCGCGGCTTACCGGGTCACGAATAACTGGAACGTGAACGGCAGCTTTGAAGTGGGTTACTTCGACAACGCGTTCACCTCCCTCAGCCCCCGGCAGTTCAAGCAGTACAAGGTACGCACCGCCTACAAGCCCAAGCCTTGGGCCACGCTTTCGGCCGCATTCAATGACCGCGAGCGCCACAACAACACCAACAACAATCTTGATGCCATTGCCTCAGGTGACTCGGAATACTTCGGTCCGATCAACCACGTAGACTTCAGCCGGATCGCCAGCGTAGGCGCAATGCTGGCGCCGAATGAGCACTTCGGGCTCGACCTCAACTACGGCTATACCGAGGTGTACACAGCCACCAACATCTGCTTCACCAGCGGTGCGACTGCAACGCTGGCCGGCGCAGCCACGATGACTGCCAATGGCGCACCGAATGTGTGCCCAGGCGTTTTCGCCAGGGGTTCAACGACGCAGCTGGTGGACTTCTTCGCCAGAGACTTCCTGGATGCTCCCACGCAGTATGGTTCTGTCGCAGTGAACATGAATCCGGATTCCAAGGTCCGTACGAACATTGGGTATCACGTTACCTCGGTCAAAGGCAGCCGTTTCTTCAACGATGCGCGCGATGTCGCCGGATCGCTGGTCTCAACCTACCAGTCTCCGTTCGCCAATGTTTCGTGGAAGCTCACAAATCGCATGACATGGAAAGCGGAATACAACTACTACCTCTACGGCGAGGGCGGTCCTTCAGGAGCGCAGTACTGCAGCACTTCCGTGTCGATGACAGCTACGGTAGTGCCTTGCGCAACCATGGCGCTCACAACCGGCAGGAATGAACCCTCGTCCGGACTGACGGCGCCACGCGATTTCCACGCCAACAATTTAACTCTTGGAGTTCACTACGAGTTCTGATCGCGGGATCTTCGATTGCACGAACAGCGACAACCATAACGAGAAGGAGAACACCAATGAAGATCAGGACTGCAATGGCGCTGGTGGCTGTGATGGCTGCAACCACCACGGCATTCGCGGCAGAGCCGGGAGCCGATACTTACAAGGCAAAGTGCCAGATGTGCCACGGGGCAACTGGATTGGCCGACTCCGGGGCAGGCAAGGCGATGAAAGTGAAGCCGATCACCGATCCATCTGTGAAAAAGCTCACTGAGGCGGAGATGATTACGGCAACCAGGAACGGTATGGGCAAGATGCAGCCGTTCAAAGACAAGTTGACCGAAGCTCAGGTCAAGGATGCAGTTGGGTACTTTCGCACTTTCTTGAAGTAGAAACTTTCGTTCTCACTGCTACGATCGCGGGCCGGAAGGGCCATCTCCCGGCCCGCGATATTTTTCAAACCTGCAGCGCAATTCAGATACGATCCAGACGACCGGCAAATACTTGCAGGCCGGACGTGAAATTCCCAAGGAGCTTTTCAACAATGACCAAATCACGTCGTACACAAGTGGTGTTGGCCCTGGTGGTTTCACTGGGCAGCGCCGTGGGCTTTGCCGAAACCGGCGAGGCGATCTACAAAGCCAACTGCCAAAGCTGTCACGGATCGACAGGAACGCCAAACCCCGGGATCGCCAAGGCGATGGGTGTGAAGCCGGCCGCCGAGTACAAGACCACCGAGAAGGAACAGATCGAGTCGGTCGCAAAGGGCAAAGGCAAGATGAAGCCCTTCTCGCCCAAGCTCACCGATGCGCAGATCAAGGACGTCGTCACCTACTTCCGGACACTCAAGTAGGACGCAGCGGGTCGTAGCAGCACATTCAGGCCCGCCCCGGTGGCGGGCCATTCATTCCGGCTCAATTTGGGGGTTAATTTGCCGTTTCTTGAAAAATTCCGCGAAAACTGGGTGCGGCCGGCGCTGTTCTTCGGCAACAATCCCCTGAGCCTTCTGGGAGGCGCCATCACCACGGCCTCCGGCGCAACCATGATTGGGTATTGGCTGTTTGAGCTGTTTGGACGCTCGAACGAGAACCCATACCTGGGCCTGATCTTCTTCCTGATTCTCCCCGCGTTGTTCATCTTTGGGCTTGCGCTCATCCCTGTGGGCATCTTCCAGCGTCGCCGCAATCTGCGGAAGGCTGGCGAGATTCCGGCGGTGTTTCCCAAGGTCGATCTGAACGATCGCATCTTTCGCCATGGCATTGATCTTGTTCTCGTCGCCACCATCGTGAACCTGCTCGTGGTTTCAGTGGCCAGCTATCGCGGAGCAGCATACATGGATTCGCCGCAGTTTTGCGGCCAGTCATGTCACGTGATGCATCCCGAGTACGCTGCGTACCAGGTCTCGGCGCATTCGCATGTGGCCTGCGTCGATTGCCACATCGGCTCCGGCGCCACGTCGTACTTCGAGGCCAAGGTCAATGGCACCAAGCAGCTTGTTGAAGTGTCGCTCCGTCCCATGAGCGGCATCGCGCCCAAGCTCATTCCTACGTATCCCACGCCAATTCCGTCGCCCGTAAGAAATCTCCGGCCGGCTCGCTATATCTGCGAAGGCTGCCATACTCCTGCTCGTTTCATCGGCGAAAAACTACTGGTGAAGTCAACATTTGGCGACGACGAAAAGAATATCGAGACCCAGAGCGTGGTGGTTTTGCACCTGGGCGGCCGCGATTCGCTCTCTCACCTGACTGGCATCCACGGCGTCCACCTCGGCCACATTGAGTACATCGATACCGACGACACCCGGACAACAATCCCCTGGGTTGAGAAGACCAACGCTGACGGGTCGAAGACCGTGTTCACAACTTCAGCGCTCAAAGGCACCGTGCCCAAGGGCGAACGGCGCGTGATGGACTGCATCGATTGCCACAACCGCGCCGCTCACACCATGCAGACTGCCGAGGACGCGCTCAACCGCGCAATGGCGGAAGGCGCCGTCAGTCCCGATTTGCCCTGGGTCCACAAAAAGGGTCTGGAACTGCTGAAGGGCGACTATCCCACCACCGAAGAGGCCAGTGCCAGGATCCCGGCGCAACTTGCTGCGTTCTACAAGAGTGAGCACCCCGACGTTTTTGCAGCCAAGGCCGGAGAAATCAAGACGGCGGGCGAGGGGCTCGTGTACATCTTCACCCACAACGTCTTTCCCGAGATGAAGGTGACCTGGGGAACCCATCCCAATCACATTGGGCACATGAGCTATCCGGGCTGCTTCCGCTGCCACGATGGCGACCATGCCACAAGCGACGGAAAGGCTTCCATCACCAACGACTGTGCGGCCTGCCACAACCTGCTGGCCGTGGATGAAGCCAAGCCCAAAGTATTGTCGGACATCGGAATTCAACAATAAGCTCGGTGAGCGGAATGGCCGGCGTTTCTTGGAGACCAGCTCTCCATGCGCCGGCCTTTTTTACTTTGTCGCTCAGCAGACCCAGAAGCAGATTCGAGGGAACCATTCCCGGCAAGAGCATTACACGATTTGGGCATAGCGTAGGCGCGGTACAATCGGGCCAAATCGTTTAGAGGCGCATTCCCTACCCCAAACGGGTGAGGGAAAAGGACTGCCCGATAGCTGAAGATAAGGTGACCCCTTCCCAGCGCTTTGTGAAAGCGGCCAGCGCCGCAGGGCTTGGTGTACAAAAGAGGAACATGGCACAGATAAAAAGGTTCGGCCTGCCATTGGGTTTCGCAATGGTGCTGGGCATGGCAGCCGCTGCGCAGTCTGCAGGCACGGCCGCGATCCAGCCGTCAGGACTTTCTGCCGGATTGCCGTGTGCGCGGCCGGACCAGGGATCCGTCCAGGCATCGCGAATATCGGGCGATTGGCGAGCCAGTGCCTCCGTTGTCTTACCCGAGAGCAAACCGCCCATGCCGAGCGGCTCGGTCGACCTCGGAATTGCGCCTGCCGGTACGCGTTTGGAGCGCATGTTGCTCCTGCTTGAGCCATCGGCCGCCCAGCAGCAGGCGCTTGATGCTCTGCTTGCGAATCAGCAGATCACCGGCTCTTGTGCGTTTCATCAGTGGCTTACACCAACCCAGTTCGCCGAATCCTACGCCAACTCCGCCGCAGACGTGAATGCCGTTGTTGCCTGGTTGCAGGAAGCAGGATTTACGGTCGCTCCGCTCCCGGCGAGCCGCGGGTGGATCGAATTTTCCGGAACAAGCGCGCAGGTTGAGGCTGCCTTCCACGCTCCTGTCCATTCCTTCTCAACTTCCGTAGGAATGCGCCCCGCACTGAGTCAGCCCATCTCTGTTCCAGCCGCAATTCGGCCACTGATTCACGGGCTGGCTTCGCTCGATGGCGCTCTATCGGTTGCTGCGATTACCGATCCCAGGCCGGTTGCCTCTTCGCCCGCAGCGCTGCTCGCAGAAACATCGCTTGCAAAAGCTGAAGCGCTCACACCAGGGCTTGCGGCAAAGTTCTTTCATCTCGACAGCCTTCATGCCACAGGGACCGAGGGAGCAGGCGAAACCATCGCCATCGCCGCGCGCAGCAAAGTTGAGCTGCAGGACATAGCCGCCTTCAGATCCGCTTTTGGACTGTCCGAAAATCCGATCCTGGTCGCCCCTGTTGGCACTGATCCGGGTTTTACGTCCGACCAGGCCGCCGCCGAATTCACCGCATCGTGGGCTGGAGTTGCCGCGCCTGCCGCCCGCATCCTTATTAGTCCTGCCGCGACCACTTCCTCAACCGACGGCGTCGATCTGTCAATCGCATCGCTCATCGACCAGAATCAGGCCCACAGTCTGGTAGTGGGTTTCTCCGCCTGCGAGGCTTCTCTCAGCGATAGCCACCAGGCCTTCTATTCGGCGATTTATCGTCAAGCCGCGGCGCAGGGAATCGCTGTCATTGCCGCGTCGGGCGACAGCGGCCCTGCCGCTTGCCATGCGGCCGGCAGCAATTCCGTCGTAACCACCGGATACGCCGTCAACGCCTTGGCCTCTACGCCTTGGAACACCGCTGTGGGCGCATCCGCTTTCGGTTCAACCGGCACATCGGAACTTGCCGCATGGTCTCCGGCCGATCCTGCGGACGCGGCGTATGCGAGCGGTGGCGGCGCCAGCGCCATCCATGCATCCCCTGACTGGCAGCCCGCGCCATCTCAAGCTCCGCACAGCCGGCTCCTGCCTGATCTGAGCTTTCCCACTGCCCTTGATTCAGCCACCAGCCGCGGCCTGGCTTTCTGTTTCAGTGGTACGACGCCATCGACCGGTTGCACGCTGGTCCGCAGCGGGGGCAGCAGCGCGGCTGCGGCCATTTTTGGCGGTATCGCGGCTCTACTCAATCAGAAATATGGTTCCCAGGGGAACCTGGCCTCGCATCTATATTCCCTGAACAGTCAATCAGGTGTTTTCAACGACGTGCAGCAGGGTAATGCACGTCTCGCATGCGCGCACGGGACTACCGGTTGCGATGCCTCTGGAACCATCGGATACGCGGCGGCTTCAGGTTACGACCTCGCGACTGGCCTGGGTTCGCCCAGCGCGGACAAACTCGTCAACCTATGGGCGACTCCTGCCGCCACCGGTACCGCGGTTGCATCCGTCATTCTCACGGTCTCGCCAACGGTTGCAAATTCCACCTATAACCCATCGGCGCAAATCACCTTCAGTGCAACCGTCTCGTCCACCAATTCCGGCCCAACTCCTACCGGCACCATTCAATTTGCTGACGCCGCTACCGGCACCAACCTCGGCGCTGCTGCCACAACGCTCGACTCCAGCGGCAAAGCAGTCCTGACGCTGACAGGCGGCCTGGCCCTCGGCGGCAACAACATCAAAGCCGTCTATAGCGGCGACACTACGTACGCTCCGGCCACATCACAGCCCTCTACGGTGAACAGTCAGAAGAGCACAACCTCCATGACGATCGTGCCGTCCATCGCGGCGCCTGCGGCTGGAACCGTAATAAGCGTCACCGTGACGATGACCATCGGCATTCCCTCGGCCGGAACTTTGCCGCCCAGCGGTACCGTCACGCTAAATGTGGATGGGCTCGCCAACTCCACAGCCAGTCTTGTCACAACGGCTGGCGTTACGTCCGCAACCTTTTCGCTTACCGTGCCCACCGTGGGCGGTGCGCACAATTTGCAGGCAATCTTCGGCGGCGACGCCAACTACACTGCCTCGACTTCGCCTGCCGTTTCTATCGTCGTCGGCAAGGGCGCTACCGTAAACACCCTGGTCGCATCGCCCACGACACTCACTCCCGGCATTCCCGAGGTTCTTACCGCCACGCTTAGCCCCGTCAACCCGGCAACAGGAACCACCTTCACCATCACTGGAACTGTGGCGTTCTATGACGGCACGGCATTGCTGGGTTCTGCGACCATCGCCATGAACGCGGCGTCCCTCTCCAACGTGACGCTCTCGAGCGGTGTCTCGCACGTCATCACCGCTGTCTACTCGGGCGACGCCAACTGGGCCGCAAGCACTTCAAACCCGGTTGACCTGACAGCGCCGCTTCTGGCTGACACGCGTCACGCTCACGGTCACCCCCAACTCGGCTGGACCCGGGCAAGTCGTCACGCTGGTCGCTACGGTTACTCCCGCTATTCCGCCCGCCCTCACCGCTGAGCAGAATCCCACCGGCAACGTCATCTTCTACGATGGCACCAGGATTATCGGTACTGTCGCGCTCTCGGCCTCTCTGGCCAACACCTCTATCGCCACGCTGCAAAACATAACGCTGCCCGCGGGTCAAAATGTCCTGACCGCCATGTATGTGGGCGATCTGTTCTACGCGCCCGGAACGTCAAACTCTCTCACCATCAACATTCTCGACTTCGCCATTGCGCCGTCCGGTGCCAATCCGCCAACAAATCTGAACATCGTCAAAGGCACTGCGGGAACAGCGTCCTTCGTGGTTACCGGCCTTGGCGGTTTTACGGGTCAGATCAGCGTGGTCTGCGCCGTTCCCACGCAGGACGACATGACATGTACACCCAGTCCGCAGCAGGTGGTCCCTACCGGAACGGTCACATTTACCGTGCAGACCTTCCTCACCGGCGGACCCACGTCAGCGGCTCAACATCATGCCCCCTTCTGGCCGCGGGCCGCCGGTGGTACCGCACTGGCACTCCTGCTTCTCATCCTGCCAATCGGACATCGTGCACGCTTCCTCAATGATGCCGCTCGCCGATCCCTCATGCTGTTCCTCATGCTCACGGCCGCCTGCGGTCTTTCGACAGGATGTCAAAGCATCAGTGGAGCCGCGGCGGGCAATTCATCCGGTACGCCTCTTGGCGTCGCCACCCTCACTATTACCGCCGCATCTTTCGTGGATAACACTGTTGTCAGTCACAGCGTTTTTCTCACGGTCAACGTCCTGCCGCCGGGCTCCACTGCCGATCTACCAACACGCGGCGCCAATTGACCGCTTCCCTTTTGTTCAGGAGCAGTAACAGCATGCATGCCACTCAGCCTGCGCACTTCAATCTGATCACCGCTGCGCACGCCTCCATGATCGAGCACGGTTTCCGGCCCGACTTCCCCGAGGGCACTGACACTGAACTGGCCCGTATTCTTGCCGACTCGGCGCCGCCTGCCGCATCCGTTTCGTTCGGGCCTCAGTTCCGCGACATGCGCAGCCTCTTGTGGTCGTCCATCGATAACGACACGTCCAAAGATCTCGACCAGATTGAGTGGGCCGAGCGCCTCGCTGATGGCCGCATTCGCGTTCTGGTCGGCGTGGCCGACGTTGACTCGCGCATCCAGAAGGGCTCCCTCATCGATGCCCATGCCAGCCTCGAGACCACATCCGTCTACACCGGCGTGAAAGTATTTCCGATGCTTCCGCCAGAACTCTCCGAGGGCATTACCTCGCTCAACGAGAACGAAGAGCGCGCCGCCGTTGTCATCGAGTTCTGTGTTGACGCCAGTGGAGAAGCATCTGACGGAAAGACCTATCGCGCCATTGTGCGCAACCGTGCCCAACTCGCCTATAACGGCGTGGGCGCCTGGCTCGAGGGCCGCGGACCAGTCCCGGCAAAAGTCGCGTCCGACGCCCAACTGGCCGCGCAACTCAAACTGCAGGATGAGGCCGCCCAGCGAATGGCAGGCAGCCGCTATCAGCATGGCGCCCTCGATCTCGAAACTGTTGAGACCCACCCCGTTCTCGAAGGCCGTGAGGTGGTCAACCTCGCCCGACTGGAGAAGAACCGCGCCACCTCGCTCATTGAGGAGTTCATGGTTGCAGCCAACGGCGTCATGGCGCGCACGTTTGAAGATAAAAAAGTCGCCTCCATTCGGCGTATTGTCCGCACGCCCAAGCGCTGGGAACGCATTGTCGAGGTGGCGGCGGGATTGGGTACAACACTTCCTGCTGAGCCCGACTCGAAGGCGCTCAATCAATTCCTGCTCGCCCAGAAGCAGAAGGATCCCGATCATTTTCCCGATCTTTCGCTCGCCGTCATCAAGCTCATGGGACCCGGCGAGTACGTGCTGGTCAAGCCCGGAGAGCAGTCACCCGGGCACTTCGGTCTTGCGGTTGAAGACTACACGCACTCGACGGCGCCAAACCGCCGGTTCCCTGATATTGTCGCGCAACGCATTCTCAAAGCCCTGCTGGCTGAAAGGCCGCAACCCTACTCCGACGAACAACTCAACGCCATTGCCATGCGGTGCACGCAAATGGAAGACGCAGCGCGCAAAGTTGAACGCGAAATGCAAAAGCGCATCGCTGCGGTTGTCCTTCACCCGCGCATCGGCCAGAATTTCAAGGCCATCGTCACGGGCGTCAATCAATACGGCACGTTCGTTCGCGCTCTTGATCCGCATGTCGAAGGAATGCTGGTCCGGGGAAGCCACGGTCTCGACGTGGGCGATCGCCTGATGGTGAGACTGATCAACACTGATCCGCAGCGCGGCTTCATCGACTTTGCAGCAGCGTAGCGGTCGCGCTGGCTGGTAAATACTTCCGCCACTCTTCGCCTTCAGCGATGCGCTTTAACGATGAAAACCGGCGTCGCATCAATCCACGAATAAGCGGCGTCAACACCATCACGCCGACCAGATCACCGATCCAGCCCCAGCGCATGCTGAAACGGACTTCATCCTGCATGCGCACGGAGCCATCTGTCATCAGGTCGAAGGAATGGTCGTGTTCGAAAGCGCGAAACCGCCCGGCAATCATGCGATCGCGGAAGAAGGCATACGGCTGGAATGCCTCGATCAGGCTCTCGTGCATTTGCGGCAGGCCGAACTTCCAGCCCTTCCAGCGCACTGTATCACCGCCGGTCACCAGTCCGGCAGCGCGTCCACGTGTCGGCCGCATGCGCAATTCGCGCCGCACTATCTCGATGCTAGTGGAGAGCAGAAAGCAACGATCGATCGGCGCATAGACGACCACCTCATCGCGAAGGACAAACTGCATGGCCATCGAGTCAGTTATACGCGCAATTGGCTCAAGGAGGATGAGCTCACGTGACGTTCATGGGCTTGCGTAATTAGCCGTTCCGCATCGTCCCAGCTTGGATGATCCCGACCACGCGCCCTTCTGGGTCCGTGAATAATGCGATCAGGGGCCCATTGGGCATCTGCTCCGGACCCATCACGCGTTGCCCACCGCGGCCTTCCACACGCGTGAGCACGTCGTCGATACTCTCGACTTCAACGTAGAACGTTACGTGACCGGGTCCGCCATCCATGCTCTTGCCAATGCCGCCGTTTACGCCTCCGCCCGGCGCCACATGCGTGTACTGGTCATTCGCCGGCGTCAGCTGCCAATCGAAAGCAGCCGAATAGAAGTCTTCCAGCGCGGCCTTGTCTTTGCCGACAATCTCGAAATAAACAATGGGGTTGGGCATTCTGGCTCCTCGCAGCCTTAGATGCGCGACAAGCCGTCCGCTGTCTTCTCATCTTCAGCTGTTTAGAGCGCAGATCAAACTGAATTGCCAAGGGATGATGTGCAATCTGCCTGGGATGCCGGCCGCCGCCCAGCGGACCCGACACCCCCTCGTTTATATCGCCCGTTTAGATCGCCGAAAGCGTGCGGTCCTTGAGCAGCGGCCAGGGAGCGATCCCCGCCGCGACTCTCAGAAATGCGCGGATATCCTCGGCGGACGCAAACTCGATCTGCCCATTCTCGTCTGCGGTAAGGACCGCTGAGATCTCACCTTCTTTGTTAAGAAGGGGAGTGCCGGGATTGGTCTTCGCAATTTCCTTGTCGTCATACTTCAGAGCCGAAGGGCCAAAAGCGTCCTGGTCCAGCGTCAGAACAGGAATCTTCAGGTCCGCATGAAGGTAGGGCGATTCGAAATCGATGCAGGCCAGGTTCAGGCCAAGAGGATAGAAACCAATATCCCTGAACTTAGCCGGATACGGCGTTCCGTTCACCACAATATCCACCCGCTGCTTGACGTTGCTCCAGGTCTGCCGCTCTTCGAACTTCTTCACTACATCGAAGGTTGTAATCACGTCGCACGTGTTGTTCGGAAAGCCTGCGGCCTTGGCAATCACGACTTCTCTGTCAGGCCCCTTCTTGCTCTTGTACAAGTCCGTGACCGTTACCGAAATCACCTGCGATTCGGGCGCCGGATGGACGAGCGAGTTGTTCGCCTGGGCTTGAACCTGCGCCGGAGTGCTCATAACCGCCAACGCGCTAACGATTGAAACTAAGACAGCACCACCGAGATTTTTCATAGCTCGACCTCCGGAGATGGCCCGAAAAATTGCTTGCTCTGCAAGTTGAGTTCTAACCGTACGATGGCCCGCATTTAATAACTTTGCTTGGGGCCAAATAGCTCAACTTCCTCGCCGAATTGAATCGCGCCTTCGTGGTTGCGGGCCGCGCCTCTAGCAACGCGGGTCAAAAAGATTACAGGCTCCTCAACTCATTGCCGATCTTCAACTTCAGGCCGTATCCCTCTTCTTGTTTCTCGAAGTAATTGCCCAAGAGCATGTGCAACAAATCTCCGTGTATCGCATGACCTTAGTAATGGGCATGCAAAAAAATCAGCCAACCAGGCTGCTATCGGCCGCACCTTGCCCAGTCCACTAACGCGCCCACCTAATCGGAGGTAGTCGCGTGAGACGACGCATGCTTGCTCTGCACCTAAGTTGTGAGGCTTCGAGCGAATGGTAGGGAAACTAACTTGGGGAAGTGCACTCGGCTTGTTGGCTCATCGACATGAACTGCAATGATCTTTCAAGTTAGAGTGAGATCGCGCTAAATGGGTCTAGTTAGATCTTGGTAACTGCCAGCTTATTCGCGATCCAAAGCCCACTTCGGGGCTCTGCTAGTTATTGATGCAGAATTTCCAAATTGGGACGATACGCCGAATAAAAGCGATTGTGCAGTCGCAGAATTTGACAGGGATCGGTCACGAGGAACTCCGAGTCCCAGCGTTTCATGAGGCCCTCGTTCCATCGCGATGCCAAACGGCAAGCCGCGTCGCCGCTGCACGACACCGCACACGATGGACGCACGTCCCAACCGGTCTTTCGCAGTTTTTTGTTTCCCGCCGCGCCTCTCCACTGTCACAATGGAGAAACCACCTGTCCCGCATTCCAACCAATTCAAACGGAGCACCCTGATGCCGATGCCAGCCCAGCCTCACTCTCTGACCGTCAAGATCGAACGCCTGGGCGAAAAGAGCCTGGTGCACTGCAGCGGCGAACTGGTGGCCGGTGTTTGCGGCTTTCTGCACAAAAAAGTCTCCGAAGTGATCCCCGCCAGCAAGCTCATCGTGCTCGACCTGACCAACGTCGAGTGGGTCGATAGTATGGGCCTCGGCACCCTCGTGCGGCTCTACGTGGCATGCAAAGCGGCCGGCTGCAAGCTGCAGCTCATCAATCTTGGTCCCAGGGTCAGGGAGCTGCTCGGCCTCACAAATCTCCTCGGCCTCTTCGCCGATTTGGGTGAAAAAGGCAGCATCACCCACTTCTAGACCCGTTCCAGCCACAACCCTTCCCGCTTTCCATGCCCCTCAAGACACTCCTCTCTCGCGCGAGCCGAATCCCGCGCCGATTTCTGTTGACAGGTATCGCAATTTGCAATACGCTTATTACAGATTGCGATAGAGGAGACGCGGAAGAAAGCGCCTTGGTCGCGAATCTGGCCCGCCGGAAGATCAACTCCGCGGGATGCCCTGAGGGGCAGCACGATGAAGCTCGGCGAGAAAATCCGTTACCTGCGCGAAGTCGAAGGCAGTCTCCGTGGCATGAACCGCGCCATGAGCCAGCCTGAAGTGGCGAGGGCCATTGAAGCCGAGACAGGCTCAAAGCTGAGCCAGAGCTATCTTTCGCAAATCGAAAGCGGCGCCCGCCCCCACCTCACCAACACAACCCGTCAGACGCTCTCCGCCTTTTTCAAGGTCCATCCCGGCTATCTGGTGGATGACCCGGAGGGCTATTCGCTCGAACTTCAGAGCGAGCTGCGCAACCTGGAAGACAAGCTGGATCTTTGGCTGGTTTCCGGCGCGGAGCGGTTCCGCCGCGACCCGGAGCTCAAGCAGGCTCTGCTCAAGTTGGCGCGTCACGAAAACACGCGTGAGTGCCTTCTCTTGCTCGAAGCCATTCTGGACACACCCGGCCTCGCACCGCGGCTTGTCGAGGTGCTTCGGCCAGGGAAACACGGCAGACCCCTTACCGAAGCGGAAAACGGATCGGTGTTGTAGGAATTTCGGAAAAAGCTACGAGCACGAAGCTACGAGCTAGCCGCTGGAAGCTAGCAGCAAGGAGCTGGCAATGACCTGGGAATCGTTTTACCTGATGTGCTTTTTGGCCGGATTGATGCTGAGCGTGGTCACGCTTCTTGGGGGCATGGGGCATTTTGGCGGACACATGCACGTGCCTCACGTTCCGCATGTTCATGTTGCCCATTTACCGCACGCCGGGCACGTGCCCCACGTCACCGGCACCGTCTCACCCAACCGCAGGAGGTGCCCAGAGTGGCGGCGCCAATGTTCCGTGGTGGAACGGATTCTCCATCATGATTTTTCTCTGCTGGTTCGGTGCGGCAGGATACCTGCTGACGCGCTACGGCAGCTTTGTAACCGGTGTTGTGCTGGTGCTCGCGGCAGTCTGCGGTGTGGCGGGAGGAGCCATCATCTTCCTCTTTCTCACCCGCGTCCTGTTGCCTCACGAGCACGAGCTTACCGCTGACGAGACCGAGGTCGTCGGTGCGGTAGGTCGCATCTCGTCTCCCATCCGGCCTGCCGGAACCGGCGAAATCGTCTACCAGCAGCTTGGCGCTCTTCGCTCTGCGCCGGCTCGTTCTGAGGACGGCATCTCCATTCCAAAACAGGAAGAGGTCTTCGTCGTTCGCTACGAAAAGGGGATCGCGTACGTACGCCGCTGGGAAGACGGAAGCGGACAGTGGCCCGTCGAGAGCAATCGCAATTCCGCCGCGCTCTCTGATCACTGAGCACTGACCGTCTCTTTCACTCTTCACTTCTTCACTTGTTCACTGTCCACTGTCTTCTGTGAACTGGAGTTTTGCAATGACTGATACCACCGTGCTGATGACGGACATGGCCATCCTGGTAGGCATCTTCCTGCTTGGGTTGGTTGCCAAAATGTTTCCACGAACAGGAAACAGGGAACACGCAGCGGAGAACAGAAAACATCGCACAGCGATCCGCGACTAATTGCAATCGCTGACCACTATCCCCTGTTTCAAAACCATCAACCGCATCAAGCTCCCGGGCGAAGGGCCGGGAACAAAATGACGAACCAGAAACGATCTTGTTTGTTGGGATTGGCGTACTGTTGCTGATCCTGCTCATGGGCATGCTTGCCCGCATGTATAGGAAGGCGGGACCCAACGAGGCTTTGATTGTCTATGGGTTGCGGGGACCGAGAGTCATCAAGGGCCATGGCACTGTGATCTTCCCCATGGTTGAGAACTGTCGCGAGTTGTCGCTCGAGCTAATGAGCTTTGACGTGGCGCCGCAGCAGGACCTCTACACGAAGCAAGGCGTTGCCGTAACCGTTGAAGCCGTCGCGCAGATCAAGGTGCGCAGCGACCAGGCTTCCATCCTGACGGCAGCGGAGCAGTTTCTGACCAAGACGCCGCCGCAGCGCGAAGGTCTGATCCGCCTGGTGATGGAAGGCCACCTGAGAGGAATCATCGGCCAGCTCACCGTGGAGCAGATTGTAAAAGAGCCCGAGATGGTGGGCGACCGCATGCGCTCCACCTGCGCCGACGATATGAGCAAAATGGGCCTCGAAGTCATTTCGTTCACCATCAAGGAGGTTCGCGACAAGAACGAGTACATCTCCAACATGGGCCGGCCTGATGTGGCTCGCATCAAGCGTGACGCCGAAATGGCAACTGCGGAAGCAGAGCGCGATACTGCGATTCTGCGCGCAACCGCAACCCGCGAAGCCGCTGTCGCCAAGGCGCAAGCCGATCAGGATCGCGTGATCGCAGAGACCGCGTCACAGGCGCGACAGGCTGAGGCCCAGCGCGACCTCGATATCAAGAAGGCCGAATACTCTGAGCAGAGCCGCCGCCAGCAGGCCCAGGCTGACAAGGCCTACGAATTGCAGACCAACGTGATGCAGCAGCAGGTGACGCTCGAGCAGGTTAAGGTGCAGCAGGTCGAAAAGGAAGGCCAGATCAAGGTGCAGGAAGCGGAAATTCTGCGCCACGAAAAAGAACTCATTGCCACCGTGTTGAAGGGCGCCGAGATCGAACGTCAGCGCATCGAAAACATGGCGGCTGCCGAGAAGAATCGTCTGACTACAGAAGCGGAAGGCCGCGCTGCCGCGATTCGCACACAGGGCGAGGCGGAAGCCAGCATCATCTTCCAGAAGGGCGAGGCAGAAGCAAAGGCCATGAACGTAAAGGCCGAAGCCTACCAGGAATGGAACCAGGCCGCCGTTGTCGACAAGCTGCTCACCAACATGGCCGATGTTGTGCGCGCCATGGCGGAGCCGCTGAGCAAGGTGGAGAAGATCACGATCGTGTCCACCGGCAATGACGGGGCCTCCGGCATGCACAAGATCACTGGCGACATGACGAAGATTGCCGCGCAGGTGCCGGCATTATTTGAAGCGCTGAGCGGAATGGACATCAAGCAGTTAATGTCCAACGTGCAGGGAATGAAGCAGAAGCCCAACGGGAAGGCGGACGATGCCAAGTAGTGCCCGGGGCATGAGGCCTTGAAAAATGGATCGGCATCCTTGCGTATAGGGAGCGGTAAGGATGCTGATCCGGGATTATCGGTGGATGTGTAACGAAGTCGAGCCGCTGATGAAGCAAGCCAACAGCTGAAAGCTGATGGCCAGAGATGTACGAAGGAGGTTTTATGTCTTTACTGGACCGGGTAAGCACGCTGTTGCGCGCGAATTTGAATGACATGGTGGACAAGGCCGAGGATCCCGAAAAGATGCTGAAGCAGATTGTCCTCGATATGGAAAACCAACTCATGCAGGTTAAGACACAGGTGGCCATCGCGATTGCCGGTGAGCATCTGCTTGAGAAGAAACGCTCCGAGCACGAGAAGGAGTCTGTGGAGTGGCGGCGCAAGGCGGAGATGGCCGTGCAGAAGGGCCATGACGATCTGGCCCGTGCAGCGATCGAGCGTGCGCTGAGCCACGATCAGCTGACGCAGGGTTTTGCAACACAAGTAGAAGATCAAAAACACGAAGCGGAAAATCTGCGCCAGGCGCTGCGCAAGCTTGAGCAGAAGCTGAGCGAAACGCGTGCGCACTGCGAGATGCTGGTGGCCGAACACCGTCGCGCCAAGGTTGTTGGAAGGGCAACCAAGGCTCGTCAGATCACTGGACCCGCGCAGGACAACACCATTGAGCGCATGAAAACCCGCGTTTATGTAACGGCTGCTGAGAATGCGGCGACGGCCGAGGTGCTCGCTCCCGAGACGCTTGAAGACAAATTTAAAGCGCTTGAGAACGAAGATAAAGTGGAGCTGTTGTTGAACGAGATCAAGAGCCGTCACGCCGAACGGGCGCGAATTACCGACGGAAATGCAGCTTGAAAAAACTCTGGGGCTTCAGAGCGAGAATTCGCATCGGCCAATTAGTTGCACGATCGAATCTCGCTCTGAAGCACAATGCGAAGCTCGTTTATTCTTCAGCGCCTCCATTGCGTGTGCATCGATAGATACTTTCGTCACTAGCCGCCGTCCCATTTAAGTGGAAGACCGCAAACGCTTGTGCGTAATTCTGATTCAGAAAATATTTTGCATCGCACAGCGCGAAACATAGTCGCCCTCTTGAATATTGTTTGCGTATCGAACCCTATGCAAACTCTATGTAAAGACCAGCATTTTTGTATCCAGTCGTAGGGGTTCCACGTCTATATCGGAGACGGCAATTTTTGTCGTCGGAGTTAATTTGCGGCACGTTGCGCAAATACTTCGAAATACGGTCGCTGTGCATTCAGTTTTTTTGTTTTTTATGCTGGACGCGCGACTTCCCCGATGGTGATCGATGCGAATAAAACTTCTTTCATTCTTGTTCTTGTTTACTATTCTTGTCTTCGCGGGCCCAGTGTTGTCGTCGGCGCAGGGTGCTGCTCCAGCAGGCACTGCCAATTTACAACTGCAAACTGCTTCGGTTGAACAGCTTGTTGATGCTCCTGATGCTGCAGCTGATGCGCCGGCGCCCGATCCCTCGCGCACGGCAGGCTCAATCGCAGGCACAGTAACCGATACATTCGGAGACTTGGTCCTGGCGCCACGATTGCAGTCGAGCCCGCCAAGGGCGGCTCTCGACTGACTCAGGTCGCGAATGACAATGGCTATTTTGCCGTTGCTGGACTCGCACCAAATGTTTCGTATCGGCTGACGATCAGCGCGCCAGGATTCGACCCGTACGTCGCTGGACCCGTGACCCTCACACCCGGACAGTTCTTCGAGGTCACCGGGATCAAGCTCAAGATCGAAGACGCGGTAACTTCAGTCACGGTCAATGCGGGAACTCAAGTTGAGATCGCCACTGAACAGGTTCAGATCGAAGAGAAGCAGAGGGTCCTCGGATTCCTCCCCAACTTCTACGTTGTTTACGATTCTCAGAACGCCGCCCCGCTTACCACCAGGCTCAAGTTTCAAATGGCCTACAAGGTCGCTGTCGATCCGGTGAGCATCTTCGGCGCGGCATTCCTTGCAACCATGAATCAGGCCGGTGACAGACCCAACTTCCCGCAGGGCTGGAAGGGATATAGCCAGCGCTTTGGCGCCGCCTATGCTGACGGGGTCACCGACATTATGTTCGGCGGTGCGATTCTTCCTTCGCTGCTCCACCAGGATCCACGGTACTTCTATCAAGGGACAGGAACCACCAAATCGCGCGTGCGTCATGCGCTGTCCAATCCCTTCGTTGCCAGGGGCGACGATGGACGTCTCGAGCCAAATTACTCGAGTCTTGGCGGCGACCTGATATCCAACGCACTGTCGAACGCCTACTATCCCAGATCGAATCGCGGTGCTGCCTTCACCTTTGAAGGATTCGCGATTGCGACGGGTACGCGCGAAGTAAGCAGCCTCTTGCAGGAGTTCGTATTGCGCAAGCTGACGCCCGGCGCCAAACACCAGGAAGAGTAATCAGGACCGGGTGGCACCGGCCAGAATCGAGAAACCTCGCGGCAGACGCCACGATCGATAAAACAGGCGGCAGAGGACATGGTGGGGAGAAAACTGGTGGCGGAGGACAGGATCGAACTGTCGACCTACGGGTTATGAATCCGTCGCTCTAACCATCTGAGCTACTCCGCCTTATCGAACTCGGGGTCGCATGTCCGGGAGGCTTCGGCGGGAAGTGCCGCCACGTATTGATGATACGGGGGCGCGCTTTGACGGTCAAACCTCCATCTGCGCTAACGAAGGCCGATGTCAAACCAGCCGCTGCGAGTGTGAGGCGTGCAAGGGCCGTTGCTCGACCGTTACACTTCTCAGCATGACAATTTCCGCCAGAATCGTTGGGGTAATACCGGCCCGGCTTGGCTCTACCCGCCTGAGCCGCAAAGTGTTACGTCCCATAGCGGGTCGTCCGATGGTGGAGTGGGTGTGGCGTGCCGCGAGCCAAAGCGGGGTAATGGACCCCGTGCTGGTAGCGACTGATTCTGAAGAAGTTGCGGCAGTTTGCCGGAAACGGGGCATTCCCGTCGCCATGACGTCGCCGGAATGCGCCAGCGGCTCAGATCGGGTCCGCGAGGTGGCCAAGACGGTCGACGCGGATATCTATGTGAACATTCAGGGTGACGAGCCGACGTTGACGCCGGCCTTCTTTCCGCCGCTCCTGGCGCTCTTTCAAAGGCCTGAGGTGCACGTTGCGACGCTGGCCGTGCGCTGTCCGCCCGGCGAGATCGCAAATCCAAATGCCGTCAAGGTAGTGACCGCGGAGGATGGAAAAGCCCTGTACTTTTCGCGGGCGGCCATCCCGTTCGATCGTGATGCCTCGGGTTTTGCGGGATACCGCAAGCACCTGGGCATCTACGCTTATCGCAAGGCCGCTCTGGAGCAATTCGCCGCTCTACCCCCCGGGTGGCTGGAGCAAGTGGAGCGCCTTGAACAACTGCGGCTGCTTGAAAATGGAATCGACATCTACGTGGCGCCCGCCCCCGCCGATACCATTGGAGTTGACACGGAAGAAGACCTTGCGCGGGCCGAAGCTCTGCTGCTGAGCCGATAATGGAGCCCGGTAGAAAATGAATTCGGCGCAAGAATCGGAGTGTACGCGTGGGGCTCAATGGTCAGAATCGAAACATGAACGCTACAGCCCAATTCGTCCCCGCTATTGACCCTGAACAAGCCTGGAAACAGGTTGTGTCGCGCACTCCCAGCGCGTCGTTCTTTTACGCCGTCGCGACCACAGGCATCTTTTGCCGCCCTGATTGCGCAAGCCGCCGCCCGCTTCGCCAGAACGTGAAATTCTTCCCGTCGATCACCGACGCGCGTGCGGCAGGGTTCCGCCCTTGCCAGCGATGCAAGCCGGAACATGCCAAGGGTGATCCTCTGGACAAAGTGCGAAAGTATCTCGAGGCGCACGTGGACCGCGCTGTTCCCCTGGCGGAACTGGCCCGGCTCACTGGCCTGAGCCCCTTCACGGTGCAGAGGCTCTTCAAGCAGGCCATGGGTGTAAGCCCATTGCAATATCAACGCGCTCTGCGCGCAGGCAGCTTGCGTTCAGCGCTGAAAAAAGGAGCCTCCGTGACCGACGCCATGTACAACGCCGGGTTCAATTCCTCCAGCCGGGGCTACGAAGGCGCGCAGCTTGGCATGACGCCGGTGCGCTTTGCCTCGGGTGGCCGGGGTGAAAAGATCGGATTTGCCGTGGCATCTTCCCCATTCGGCTGGATGATTGTGGGAGCGACGGATCGTGGCCTTTGCTGGCTGGCTCTGGCAGGAACCGAGGAAGACGCGAAGGCAACCCTGCAGGCGGAATTTCCCAAGGCCGAGCTCCATGCAGACGCCTCGCTGGCCGGATTTGTGCGGGCAGCTTTGCAAAGTGTGCGCGAAGGGACAGACCTTTCCGAGAGCCGCAAATTTGCGGATGCGCTGGATCTGCGGGGCACCGTATTCCAGCTCCGTGTGTGGCAAGCCCTGCGCACCATTCCGCGCGGCGAGACCCGGACTTACAGCCAGCTTGCGCGCGATCTCGGCAATCCGAACTCCACACGCGCCGTAGCCCGCGCCTGCGCCACCAATCGTGTCTCGGTGCTGGTGCCGTGCCATCGCGTTGTTGGCGTCAGCGGTTCGCTTACGGGTTACCGGTGGGGTATTGAACGCAAGCGGCAGTTGCTGAAGGCTGAGAGCGAAGGGCATTGAGTCACCGGCCTTGCGCAACGATTTCGTGATTGTGTTCTGGCTCCGCCAGGATTGCCGTTGTTCGTCGTGCGACTTATGTATCGAAGCTGGCCCAACACCGCGTGCTCAAGCAGGTGGTCCGTGTTGTTATGGGTTTCAACTCCTCATGGCGATCGAAGGCGGTCGCAGAGATTCAATTGACAACAAAGAGAAGGGAAGAGATATGAAAAGATTGAGTACGGCGCGTTGATCTAGCGGGGGATCTGGCAACCAAATATCATCAGACCACCCATGCCGAGCACACAGAGGTCTCGAAGTTCTCTCGCTGTCTCCAGGTCATTACAGGGTTCTGTTCTCCAGTCCGGGATTTGGCGCGGTCGAGATGAAGGACGTGGTGGTCAAGTTGGGTTCGACATCGACTCTCGAGCCGCACCTGCAGGTTGGGCCATCCGAGACGCAGGTAGTGGTAACAGCAGAGACTCTTATCGACACGCAGCAATCGGCGATCGCCAGCGTCATCAACCGCCAGAGCATCGAATCTCTCCCCCTCAACGGACGCAACTTTACTGACTTCACATTATTGACACCCGGCGCTACGACGGACGGACAAGGCATGGTCAGCTTCAATGGAGTGGCCGGGAACTTCAATAACTACTCTGTCGATGGCGCGAATAATAACAACGCCTTCTTCTCGCAGCAGATCGGGCGCACCAGCATACCGTTCCAGTTCAGCGAGGATGTGATCCAGGAATTTCAAGTTACGAGTTCCGGGTTTGAGGCGGAATTTGGGCAAGCGGGCGGCGGATTGGTGAACTCGGTCACCCGAAGTGGCACCAATGATATGCATGGCGATGGTTATTACTACATCCTGGACTCCAGCCTGAACGCGAACGATCCCATCAACAAGAGTCTTGGCATCGACAAGCCCTCCAATCGGCGCCAGCAGTTTGGCGGCACGCTCGGCGGGCCGGTGGGAAGGACAAAGTTTTTTTCATTGCAAACTATGAAGGCCAGGTTCGCAATGAACCATTGACCGTCAACAATGCTCCTGCGCTGGCAGACCTGCCTGCTGATTTTCTTGCCAACAACCCCACGATTGCCTCAGAAGTGAAGGCGAGTTCGGGATCGTTCGCGCGCAGCTTTAATCAGAACGCTATCTTTTCAAAGCTCAACGCCGTAATCAGCAGCAAAAACTCCGTCGACGCCACTTACAACTACCAGCGCTACCGAAGTCCGCACGGCTATTTCAATACGCCCACTTCCACCGGTGATGGACTTTCGTTGACCGACGGCGCTACGAGCCATTTTTTTCAGGTATCTCTCCGGACGGTCTTCAGCCCCAACACCCTAAACGATCTCCGCTTCCACTTTGGCGATGACGTGCACTTCGATCTGCCCGATCATCCGCCCACCGGACCAGCCATTGTCATTCAGAATCCGGATTCAGGGTTCGTGTTTGGCGGCAATCGCTTCCAACTCTCCACTTCCGATCACCGTTACGAGTACACTGACAACTTCACAAAAATACTTGGCCGGCATACTGCGAAATTTGGCGTTGATATCAATGTCAACAACGATCTCGACTACTTTGTGTACGGTCCCGACGGTGAATATCAGTTCGCAAGCCTGCCGGATGTAGCGGCCGGTAACTTTCAGCTGTACCTTCAGTCATTCGGAAAATCCACTGTACCCATAGAATCCCCTACCTACTCCTTTTATGCACAAGATGAATTCCGGCTTACTCGACAGCTGAGCCTCAACTTTGGAGTTCGCTACGACCTGCAAGTGCTCCCAAAGCCTGACGTCTGCAACCCCTTACTCACACTGACTTGCAAGATCCATTACAGCAAGGGGAACGTCGCGCCGCGCTTCGGCTTTGCCTACTCGCCTTTCAAGCATCACTCCACGGTGATTCGAGGGTCTTATGGATTGTTTTACGAGCAAGAAGACCTGTTGGATGTATCACAAGTGCTGGCCTCGAATGGAATATCGCGGCAGTTCCTGGTTGCAACCGGACCCGCGTTCGGCAACAGCAGCCCGCTCCTTACATTCCCGCAGACATTGACAGCTTTTCCCACGGACGCCGGCGGCACGCCGTCCGCGGTAGTGTTTGCGCCCAACTTTCGTAGCCCTTACGTGGAGCAGGCCAGCCTCGCCATCGACCAGCAGTTAGGTGCGCACACGGCGCTGAGCGTCACCTATGCCTACACGCACGGGTTAGCGCTACTGGGCAATTCCAATGGTGTAACTCGCCAGGCCAACGGCAACTTTGGCCGTGACCTCAATTTGGTACCTCCTCAACTCCAGGTGCAATATGGAGGAAGCTTCACGGACGATACGGTCATTCTGCCCAGCGGCCAAAGCTATAACGTTCCGGATTATGAAGCCATCGACGGCATTCTGAGTCCCGATTTCGGCCCTATTAACGTGGTGGATAACACTGGGAAATCCAAGTACAACGCACTTCAGGTGTCTCTGCGCCACAACTCACCCAACTACTTCGCAACCGTGGCGTACACACTGGCGAAGAGTACCGATGAAGGGACTGGCTACTTTAACCAGTTCGATATTCACTCCCAGCGCGGCAGGTCTTTGCTTGACCAGCGGCATCGCTTGGTAGCAAGTGTGGGATGGACCCCTACCACTGGACCGGCGCGCAACTTTATCGTGTCTGGTGTTTTGAACGAGGCCACAGGCCGTCCCTACACCGCGGTATTCGACACGTCCGAGGTGAACTTCTCGGTGGTTCCGGGTGAAGGCTATAACCACTTCACAGGCCCAGGGACCACAGATCTCGACCTGAGCATGGCACCCGCGCGTTGTGATGAGTTTGCGAACTGCAACGGCAAGAACAACCGCGGATCCTTCACTTTGTTCAGGATGACAATTCTCTGTTCAGGGGTCCGAGGTATCCCACCCTAAGCGCAAGAACAAAGACGCGCTGAGGATGGGGCACCCGCGCGTTGTGGTGTATTTGCGAACTGCAACGGCAAGAACAACCGCGGATCCTTCACTTTGTTCAGGATGACAATTCTCTGTTCAGGGGTCCGAGGTATCCCACCCTAGGCGCAAGAACAAAGACGCACGGAGGATGGGGCACCCCGCGCGTTGTGGTGAGTCTGCGAACTGCAACGGCAAGGACAACCGCGGATCCTTCACTGATCACCCCAACGACGCACCCAGAGGGTATCCGCTGTCGCCGGGAACCCCGATTGCGTTCAGGAAGACAACGGTGTTGCGTGGGTGAGGTTGGGTGGTTGAGGTTGGGTGGTTGAGGATTGAGACTTCCCGGTCCACAAGTGCGAGGAACCGGGGCACCCTCAGATGAACGATTTGCTCGCTGAGTTCTGGCGACGCGCCCCGAGGACCCGCTCATCGCGATAGAGCCGCGATGAACGGGGCACAGCTCCCGACAGCAGGATGAAGTGGGCCACCTGCTTATCCACCCTAACGACAATGACAAAGACGTCGGTAGGATGGGGCACCCTCGTCCGGTGGTGAGTCTGCCTCGCAAGATGTCGGCTCTGCGCGTTCTCAAGCAGGTGAGTTGGAGAGGGCGGACTTACGCGCAGCAGGCCCCAGCTCCGACCCAGTGCCACGCAAGTTGCCGAGTTCACGTACCCAAAGGGTTTCCTTCTGTGACCGGTTGAACGCGGATCGCTGGCGTTCATCGGTTCATCTGCTTTGGTAGTGGAAGGTATAGATCCCGTTCTTATGACGCTTGATCCGAAATCCCATGGCCCACTTGGTCGATCCACTCTTTCATCGATTTCTTCGGTTCGCCCATTGCCGCATTCGACACGTCCTCCCAAGCTTCCCAGGTCTGCAGCCGCTCGGCATATACGGCGCGCGCCCTGGGAAGAATCGAAGTGCCCAGGCCAAGTCGCAGCGGCGGATCTTCCGCGTCCACAAGCTTCAGGATGGCTTCTGAGGTCGCCTCCGGATCGCCGCGTTCAACATTCGCCAGATGCGTCAGGAAATGCTTCCGGAATTCGGAGTATGGTTCCAGCGCATCCGCGATCTGTGAGGACTTTCCGAAGTCGGTAGCGTAGGCTCCGGGTTCAACAAGTGTCACCTTCAACCCGAACGCCTTGACCTCCGGCGCGAGGGATTCGTGGAGCGCTTCGACCGCCCATTTCGTGGCGGAATAGAAGCCGATGAGTGGCAATGCCGCTATCCCCAGTCCGCTTGAGACACCGAGAATGTGACCGCTCCCTTGTTTCCGCAGCAAAGGCAGCGCCGCTCGCAACACTCGGACCATGCCCAGGTAGTTTGCATCGAAGAGACCGCGGATCTGCTCGTCGCTCGCTTCCTCTGTTGCCGCGAAAAGGCTATAGCCGGCGTTGTTCACAAGGACGTCGAGCCGGCCGAAGTGCGCGTACGCCTGATGAACTGCCTGCTGCACCTGCGCGGAGTCGGTGACGTCGAGTGCGAGAGGCAGCACGGCGTCGCCAAAACGTTCGGCGAGATCGGTGACATCCGCCAGTTTGCGGGCGGTGGCTGTAACTCGATCACCGCGTTGAAGAGCAGCTTCGGCCCAGATGCGGCCGAACCCGCGTGAGGCGCCAGTGATGAACCATGTCTTTTGCATTTCGATTCCTCCGTGATTTGTGGGGTCAGGATTAGGCCTCTGAATAGCGCATGTTCCCGAGATCGGTCAGAAGCGAGGGGCCTGTGGGGTTCCATCCGAGCTTTGCTCGAGTCTGTTCGCTGGAGATGTGGGCGTCTCTCCCCGCGAAGAATCCGAGGAAGCCGAAATGTTCCTGGGCCTGTTCCTGCGCAATGGAAATGACGGGCACATTCAGGCCGCGGCCTATGAGCGTGGCGATGTCTTTGAGCGGCACACCCTCTTCGGCTACGGCGTGGAAACGGGCTCCCGCTGTGCCCTTCTCCAACGCGAGCCGGTAGAGGCGTGCGACATCCGAAACATGTGCGGCAGGCCAGCGGTTGTGGCCATCGCCGATAAACGCCGAGACTCCCTTGGCGCGTGCCACCGCAATCAGCGGTGTGACCAGGCCCTGCTTTACGGTGTCGTGGACCTGCGGCAGGCGCATCACAGATGCGTGGACTCCGCGCTCGATCATCGCTGCGGCCGTCGCCTCCGATGCACGGGGATACACTTCGGTAGTTGGGAACGGCGGATCGTCCTCGGTGGCGGCGCGGCCCTGAGCGACTCCCACGCCGGAGCTGACGATAAACGGACGGCTTGAACCCTCGAGCACGGCGCCGATGGTCTCGATGGCGCGCTTGTCCAGTTCGCAGCTCTCCGCAAACCTAGACCAATCATGCCGAAAGGCGGTGTGGATAACGGCATCGGTCGCCGCTGCTCCGCTGCGCAGGCTTTCCATATCCTCTAGATCGCCTCGATGCGCCTGGGCGCCGGCTGTTTCAAGCCACTGTGCGCCCGCATCCGATCGCGTCATTCCAAGTACGCGATGGCCTGCGCCGATGAGTTCTTTCACGATTGCGGAACCGATGAATCCGGTCGCGCCGGTAACGAATACGCGCATACGTGCCTCCCTGATCTCATTCCAGATAAGATTGACTAACGGATGCCGTCTCAACTAAAACGGAGGCAGCCTCCGAATTAATAGATAACCGGAGGCGGCCTCCGGTTGCAAGAGATTTTGGAGATGGCCAAGAAACCTTCCACGACCGCCCGGAAACCGCGCACAGACGCTCTGCGCAACCGCGAGCGCATTCTCGAGGTCGCGAAGGCAGCCTTTACTCGACAAGGCGCCAATGCCAGCCTGGAGGAAATCGCGAAGCAGGCGGGTGTTGGGGCAGGTACCCTGTATCGCCATTTTCCTTCGCGGGATGAGTTGATCGAAGGGGTTTACCGGAATGAAGTGGAGAAACTTGCGGCGGCCGCGGCCCGTTTCGCCGAGACCGGGTCCCCTCTCGAAGCGCTTCGAGCCTGGATGCTGCTACTGGTCGATTACATTGCCGCAAAGCATATTATTGCGCCCGCCCTCAATACCATTGCCGGAGGCCCGTCCAGGCTTCATGAAGGTTCACGCACCACGATCCAGGGCGCGATCGATGGGCTGGTGAAGCGGGCTAAGAGGAGTGGGGATCTGCGAAAGGACCTGGATGCATCCGACCTGCTTCGAGCGCTGATCGGCGTTTCGCATGTGGGCTCCGGCGCTGACTGGCAGCAAAGTGCCAGGAGACTGGTAGACATACTCATTGCGGGGTCACGCTCGCTCAAATAAACCGCGTCTCGCAGCAGACGATCTCCGGCGGCGATGCGATTGCGTTCAGGAAGGCAGTGGTCTTGGATGGGTGAGGTGTGTGGTGAGGATTGAGACGCCCCGGTCCCCAAAGGCGAGGGACTGGGGGAGCACCCTCAGTTGAACGATTGCTCGCTGTGTTCCTGGCGACACGCCCCGAGGACCCGCTCATCGCGATAGAGCCGCGATGAACGGGGCACAGCTCCCGACAGCGGGATGAAGTGGGCCACCTGCTTTTCCCACCCTAACGACAAAGACAAAGACGTCGTCAGGATGGGCACCCTCGTCCGGTGGTGAGTCTCCTCGCAAGATGCCGGATCTGCGAGGCGCCGTTCAATATGTTTTTGTTTTATCGAGGCGAACTGGAGAGCACGCGCCTGGCTGCTTTGCGCGGTTTGGAAATGGCCGAAGCCTGATCGCGGCCGCCGTATTGCCACACAACGGCGCTATTTGTCTTTTTGCAGTGATTGGTGAAGATCGGATGCCGAAGCGCGTCCCCAAGCCGCGCGCCAACAAGGCCGATGGCCGCCACAGCGAGGGACGGAACGAGTGGATGAATCATGGGGAAGCTCCTTCAAAAATAGATGTGAGGTACCCTGGTTTTCCCCGGATCTCTCGCGATCAAAATCTGCGGAGATCCGGTTCGGGACTTGCTTAGGTCGGGACTTGCTCAGAGAGTGAATCCGCCGGAGGCGAATATGGCCTGGCCGTTTATCCAGCCTGAATCTTCGGATGCAAGGAATGCCGCTGCAGTTGCGACGTCCTGCGGTTGTCCTATGCGGCCCAGCGGCGTACGCGATTCAGCCAGCTTCTGAAAGTCGCTTCCGATGAAGCCTGCGGCGTGCGTGCCCTCGGTCTCGATCATGCCCGGGTTGAGCGAATTGACGCGGATCTTCTTTGGTCCCAGTTCTTTGGCGAGGGCACCGGTAATGGCGTCGACCGCGCCCTTGGTGGCGCTGTAAACCGAAGCTCCCGGCACGCCGTCGACTACAACTGAACTGATGTTCACAATGCTGCCGCCCTTGGGATTGAAGTGCGCCACGGCCTCTTTGGTCGTCAGGAGAAGACCCAGGACGTTCACGTCAAACTGCTTGTGGAAATGCTCCGGCGTCAGGTTTTCGAGCGGGCCAAACTCGTAAATGCCGGCGTTGTTCACCAGAATGTCGATGGGGCCGTATGCCTTGACGACGGCCTGCACCAGCGGCCCAATGCTGTCGGGGTTAGACACGTTGGCCTGCACCGCGATTGCCTTTCCGCCCGCCGCCTTGATCTCTTCAACAAGCTTGTCCGCGCTTGCCTTGCTGCCTGAGTAATTCACGGCCACGGAGGCGCCGCGCGCGGCCAATTCCCTGGCGATGCTCGCGCCGATGCCTTTTGATGCGCCGGTTACCAGCGCTACTTTGCCATTGAGGTTTTTCATCTTTTTTTCTCCAGTGTGGAAGTGTCATTGGTTCGACATTTCGACAACTATCGAATTGATTAGCGAAACCAGGAATGGATTCACGAACCGCAGAGTTTTTATTTGAAGGCCGATCTCTAATTGCGGGCTGAGACGGGCGGGGAGGGGCAGCCAGCATTTTCCAGCAGCGAGAGTGTGGAGGCAAGAGCGTCAAGCACGCCCGGTCGCAGCGAGAGGAAATGGAATTTGCCTTCGCGGCGCACGTCGATCAGGCCTGCCGTCTCCAGCTCCTTGATGTGGTGGGACAGCGTGGCGGGGGAGATTGGCATGGCTGCCCGGGCCTGGGCGCAACCCAGCGGGCAGGAGTTTTTGGCAATGCGCTCCAGCAACTCGAATCGTCGTGGGTCAGCCAGCGCCTTCAGCAGCGCGGTACGGCGCTTGGTGGAGAGTTTCGCGGTTTTTCCCAAGTTGCCCGATGCGGTTGTCATTCCGAAGCGCCAATCTTACTGGATGCGGGGCGGGCCCCGTGCGATTCTTCAGCGGGCTTTTCCGCGGTCGCCAGCAGCGTCTGAAACTGGGGCGCCTCTGCATCGCGGTCCACAATGGCCACGTCAATCTTGGCGAACCCGGCCTTTTGCATCATCGCTTCGAGTTCTGCTTCCGCGAACCCCAGCCACTCGTCGGCGTACATCTCGCGCGCTTCTTCAAACCTGTGCTTGGCGAGGTCGAGAATCACGAGGCGTCCGCCCGGCTTCAAAATGCGTGCAGCTTCTTCCAGGGCTTGCGCCGGATGGAGAGCGTGGTGCAGCGACTGCGAAAAGAACGCCACGTCGACCGTGGCCGTATCAATCGGCAGGTCCTCCATGTCGCCTGCGCGAAACTCGATGTTCTGCATCTCATGACGCGCAGCCAGCTCCCGGCCCACGTCCAGCATCTTCTCACTGGCGTCGACAGCCACCACACGAGATGCACGACGCGCGAGAAGCAGCGAGAAGCTTCCATCGCCCGCGCCAAGGTCGGCCATCACCAGGGGCGGCATCAGCCGCAGCAGTGCCTCGGCGAGACTTTTCCAGCTCTTGCCGGGAACGTAGTCCTTGCCCAGCCGGCCGGCCATGGAATCGAAAAAGCTGCGCATGCGGTCCTGGCGTTTCTTCACCACGCGCCGCATCGCTGCGCGATCGGTGGCTGTCTCGGGTGTCTCCTTCTCCGCCCTCGCCAGCAGGCCTTCAAGAAACTCGCGCTGAGCGGGTTCGCGCCCATCGCTCAGGCGATACAGATTGTTCTTGCCGGTGCGGCGGTCCTCCACCAAGCCCGCCTGTTTGAGCTGCGAAAGATGGGTGGAGATGGTGCTTTGGCCCATGGTGAGGATTTCCTGCAACTCCGCAACCGAGAGCTCTTCAGCCTTCAGCAGCAGCAGGATACGCAGCCGGTTGGGTTCGGCCGCCGCGCGCAGGATTTTTACAATCGAAATCATGGTTTCCAATAAACTCGCGAACCCCGATGCAGCAAGGGCTTCCCGCACTGCGAATGGTGTACTACCGTGTCGATGCTGACTCTATGCAATATGTTACAGGCGGCTCGGTGAGTCGTTTACTCGAGCGTGGCGAGGCGGTAGCATGTCGGGGTGTCGATTATCGGCAACGTCCTGGGTTGGTTCGCGCGGAAAAAGCCGCCGCAAGAAGCGCCGTCTGCGCGCGGCCGGGAAGATATTCCTGACCGTAATGCGGTGAAGACTTCGGGTAAGGGACCGGCTTCGCGCCGCAAAGTGCTTATCGTCGACCCAGAGCCGGTAATCGCCGACACGGTCGCCATGATACTCAGGCAGAGCGGCTACGAAACAGCCGTGGCCTACGACGCTGAGAAGGCTCTTGCGCAAGCTGAAGTCTTCCTCCCCGATTTTCTTGTCTGCGAAATTGGCTGGGTTGGACATACCTATGGCATAGAGTTCGCCGTCGCCGTCAGACGGCGCTGGCCCGACTGCGCCATCCTTATGAACTCAGGATCAAGGGGAAGCGCCGATCATTTACAGGCCGCCGCAGAGGCGGGATACCCGTTCGAGGTGATAGCGAAACCGTTCCACCCACAAGACCTTCTGCAGAAACTGGCTGCCATGGCCTAGTGGTTCCTCTCCGCACCGAAGATCGTCCAACCGGCATTTTCTATCTCGCGCAAAGCAAAGAAGATCGATCGGGCCCTTTTTTTCGCGATAGACGTTGCGGGCCTGCATCTGATATACATCAAGATATCACGATGCGTCGATATCTGCGTCCCCCGCAGAGACGCTCCCAAGGAGATTTGAATGGCCACTACCCTCGAAATCACGGCTGCTGACTTTAAAGTCGCCGACATGTCCCTCGCCGACTGGGGCCGCAAGGAAATCAACATTGCCGAGCACGAAATGCCCGGCCTGATGGCCATCCGTAACAAATACGCGGCGGCCAAGCCTCTCGCCGGTGTCCGCGTCACCGGCTCTCTGCACATGACCATCCAGACGGCCGTGCTGATCGAGACCCTCACCAGCCTTGGTGCGGAAGTCCGCTGGGCGAGCTGCAACATCTTCTCCACGCAGGATCACGCCGCGGCCGCCATCGCTGCCACTGGCGTGCCGGTATTCGCCTGGAAGGGCGAGTCGCTGGAAGAATACTGGGAATGCACCTACCAGGCTCTGAATCACAAGGGCGGCAAGGGGCCGGAGCTCGTTGTGGACGACGGTGGCGACGTCACCCTTCTCATCCACAAGGGCTATGAGCTCGAGAACGGCGACAAGTGGGTCGAGAGCGCTTCCGAGAGTCATGAAGAGCAGGTCATCAAGGATCTGCTGAAGAAGATCTACGCGGAAGACAAGCAGCACTGGCACAAGGTTGTGAAGGACTGGCGCGGCGTTTCAGAAGAGACGACCACCGGCGTTCATCGCTTGTACAAGATGCTAGAGCAGGGCAAGCTCCTGGTGCCCGCCATCAACGTGAACGACTCCGTCACCAAGTCGAAGTTCGACAATCTCTACGGCTGCCGCGAGTCACTGGCCGACGGCATCAAGCGCGCCACCGATGTCATGGTTGCCGGCAAAGTCGCGGTCATCTGCGGATACGGCGACGTGGGCAAGGGCTGCGCCCACTCTCTGCGCGGCATGGGCGCGCGCTGCATCATCACTGAGATTGACCCGATTAACGCGTTGCAGGCCGCGATGGAAGGCTTTGAAGTCACCACCGTCGAAGACACGCTGGGACGCGGCGACATTTACGTCACCACCACCGGCAACGTCGACATCATCACGCTCGAGCACATGCTCAAGATGAAGGATCAGGCCATCGTCTGCAACATCGGCCACTTCGACAACGAGATCCAGATGGACCGCCTCAATACGCTCAAGGGCGTGGAGAAGCTCAACATCAAGCCGCAAGTTGACTTCTACACGTTCCCTGACGGTCACGGCATCTTCGTTCTCGCCGAGGGCCGCCTGGTGAACCTGGGCTGCGCCACGGGCCATCCGAGCTTTGTGATGTCGAACAGCTTTGCGAACCAGACGCTGGCGCAACTCGACCTCTGGAAGAACAAGGACACCTACAAGGTGGGCGTCTACGTTCTGCCCAAGAAGCTGGACGAAGAAGTGGCGCGCCTGCACCTCGAGAAGATCGGCGTCAAGCTCACCACGCTGTCCAAGCGCCAGGCCGAGTACATCGGCGTGTCGCCGGACGGCCCTTACAAGGCGGAGAACTACAGGTACTAGTGAACAGTGGGCAGTGCACAGTTCACTTTGCTCTACGATCGAACGTGACCCATCCTCGCGGCCATTTTGCTGCGGGGGTGGGTTACTAACATACTTCGGCCGCACTCGAGTCTTCCTATGAATTCCCAGTTTCGATTCTCCTTTGAACTCTTCCCGCCGCGGACCCCAGAAGCCGCAGCCAAGCTCCCCAACGTCCTGTCGCAGCTTGCCGCGGCGAAGCCGGATTATTTCTCCGTCACGCACGGCGCCGGCGGTTCTGACCAGGACGGCACCTATGAGACGCTGCTCACCGTCGTGAACCACACCGGGATTGAGGTTGCGCCTCACCTCACCTGCGTGGGTTCCACGCGCGCCCGCATCGCGGCCCTGCTCGATAAGTATCGCGAGGCTGGCGTCAAGCGCATCGTCGCCTTGCGCGGCGATCTGCCCGTGACCGCGTACAGCGCCGCCGCACCCGGCGAGTTCCGTTACGCCAACGAACTTGTCGCATTTATTCGCGAAACGCACGGCGATCACTTCCACATTGAAGTAGCGGCATACCCGGAGATGCATCCTCAGGCCACTAACCCCGGCTCGGACTTCGATAACTTCCGCCGCAAGGTGGAGTGCGGAGCGAACGGCGCCATCACGCAGCTTTTTTACAACGTTGCCAGTTACTTTGACTTCATGGAGCGCTGCGCCAAGGCCAACATCACGATTCCCATTACGCCCGGCATCATGCCCATCACCGGCCTCGCAAACATCGTGCGCTTCTGCGGCGGATGTGGCGCAGATCTTCCACGCTGGGTTCGCCTGCGCCTGGAAGAACTGCAGGATGACAAGCCGGCTCTGCTGGACTTCGGCCTCAGCGTGGTTACGCGTCTCTGCGAGACGCTGCTGCAGAACGGCGCTCCCGGCCTGCACTTCTACACCATCAATCAGGCCGACCCCACGCTGCGCATCTGGGCTAATTTGGCAGTCACTGCGAATGCGTGAAGAAGTCTATTGGCCAACGCAGCTGCCGTGTCTCGAATTACCAAAGTCTCGCCGAACACCTGTTTCTGCATAAGGTTCTGCGATGCGAAGCCGATAAGCCAACTGCGGGCAGCGTCGGCCTCGACCTGAAATGGGCCCGAGCTGACCTGCTCCATCCGAGGAACCAATCATCCGCCTGAGGCTGGCCGTGCTCAGGCGGCTTTTTTGCGCTACGGATCATTTGCGTCGATTGCGGAACACCCTCAGCAGCCCGCGTGACAGGGCATTGTGCATCAATCGCATCTGCTCGGCCTTGAGTGCCGCGTACGAATTCCGCACATACACGTCGAACTCCGGCGGCCATCCGATCGTCGAACGCCGCTCTGAGTAATCGCCCTCCGCCCACTTTGACAGTATGGCTTTGTATCCCACGACGTGCGTCACAAAATCCAACAGGCACTGCGGCATCCGCTCTTCAATAATCAGGTACGCCTTCTCGATAATGATCTTCTCGCGCACGTCGTTGAGCGGCATGAAGATCGTGGTCACCCAAAGCGTCCACTCCTTCAACTCGGAGTCGAGAACCGGGTAACTCTGCTTCTTGCCAAGCTTGGCCAGCAGCGACCTGTAAGCGATGTTTCCAGCTTCTGACGCCACATACAGCGGCCCGTAAAACTCGTTCAGCCGCTTGTTCACAAGCTCCAGCTTGTCGCGCCGCTGGGCGAGCATGTGCGCGCTCACGAAGGTTAGGGCGTAGCCTACAAACGCCACAAGAACCGTGACAATCGCGGCATTCTGCAGAATATTGGGAACCGACGAAAGGACAGAGAATTCCATGCGGCTGGCCTCGGCGAAGAGTATACGCAGCCGGGTACCCGTCGCGTTGTGACGGCGGTCAGTTCACCCATACCGGCTTCGATTCACTTCTTTTTTGAGTGCTTCCCGCTGCTGCCGTTCCCGGAAATCACCTTTATCTCAAATATCCGCGGCCATAGCTTGCCGGTCACAAACAGCCGGTCATGCGCGGCATCGTAGGCAATGCCGTTCAAGACCGCCTCAGCCTCCGATCGCTGATTCCGCGGCAGCAAACCGGTGAGATCAATCCACCCCAACACTTTCCCATTAACAGGCGAGATGCGCGCGATTCTGTCCGAGTGCCAGATATTGGCGTAGATTTCGCCCTTGACGAATTCAAGCTCGTTCAACTGCATCAGGGGGACGCCATTGTCCCTCACGATCACTCGACGCAGTTCGCGGAACGTTGTCGGATCCAGAAACCGCAGCCCCGCTGAGCCGTCACTCAAGATCAGTTCCTTGCCGTCGGCGGTCAGACCCCATCCCTCGCCCCGGTAAGACAGGGTGCGCAACTGGCGAAAACTGAAGCGGTCATACACAAACGCCGTGTGCGTCTGCCAAGTGAGTTGAACCAGGGTGCTGCCCCACGTCGCCAGCCCTTCGGCAAAATGCTGGCTCGGCACCGCAAGTTCCTGCAGCACGCGGCCCGTCTCCAAATCCACCATGCGCAGAGTTGAATGACCATTGAGACCCGTGCTCTCGTACAAATGCCCGTCGGCATACACCAGCCCCTGCGTGAACGCCGTTGCGTCATGCGGATAGCTGTGAACAACGCGGTACGTGTCAGCCGCAGGGCATGGCAAAGCACCGGCCGCGACAACCACAACCAGCCACAAAATCTGATTTCGAAAAGGGAAGCGCATGCAGTGCGATTCTAAAGGGAAATTGCGAAGCAAAACTGAGGTGGCGACAAACAGGGCACTAAAAGCCAGGTCCGAACAGTTCGCTTAGTCGACATCCTTGGCGATCACCACGTTGACTGGCGGATCGCTGGTCAACTGGCTATCCACAATCACCACCGTGCGCACTTCGCCGCCCGTCAGCCCCAGCGGCGTCGACGTATACTTCGGCGTGGTTTGGCCCGACGGCAGAATCACCATCGTTACGGCCTGTGAAGCAAAGCTCACGTAGCCGCAAGTTGAACCCACCGCCACACCGGTACAGATGGGAATGGTATTGGCGATCGTGGTGCCGGCTGGAATCATGAACACATCGAGAGCGCCCGTCCGAGGCGCCTGGTTCAGGAATCGAAATGCGGAGTGGCCGCTGGCCGCCGGTGTCTGCGCGTCTTCAAGCACCGTCACCGTGTATTGGGTGGGCGATGCACCGTTGTCGGTAAGGAATACCGAATGCTGCGCGCCCGCCGCCAGGGTCACATTCGCCTTCACAAGCGAAGTCCCGCCCTGCGCTTCGGTCACAGACACGGGTGCGTTCAGTGACGGCGTCACGGTCCCGTAGCCGGAGATAAAGCCTTCGCCTACGTTCCCGGCAAAGAGTGTCTTCTCGACAAAGATATTTACAGCCGGCGCAATGAAGCTTGCGTCAATTACGCGCACCAGGCTTGGCTGTGAGAAGCCCGCCACACTCTGGCATGCCTGAAAGCCCCAGCGCAATTGCCAGCGATGACAGCCGCCGCAGCCGCCAGACTGCGCAACTTCAACCTGCCTCGAACCCTCCTATGACCCGTCATTGCACCCGTCATCGACATTCCATATCTACGTCCCGCCCGCACGCAAATTTCGCGCAGACGCGGCTCCCCCTCATACTACAGGCTTGGCTTGTAACGATTTTACGACTTTCGAGGCATGGTCGGCCGCCTGGAATCCGTCTCGGTAATGGCCGTCTGTCTCTCGCCCCCTGCCCCTGGACGTTCTCTTAACTCGTTCCCAGGTACCACAAACCGTGCCAGGAACAAGGCCGCCAGCACGCATAGCAGCCAGTCCTTCTTTTTGCAGCTTGCCCGTTACCAGGTGCAGCACCGCCCAAGCGATGATGCCGAAGCCCAAGCCGTTTGCAATCGAATAGGTCAGCGGAATCAGGATCATCGTCAGAAATGCGGGCAGCGGCCACCAGCGGATCGTGCCAGCGAATCTCGGTGATCGTCGCCATCATCAGCGATCCCACCAGGATCAGCGCCGGAGCCGTCGCCGCCGCCGGAACAATACCGATGAAGGGCGCAGCCACCCCGGCGACCAGAAACAGGGCTCCGGTTACGATTGCGGTAATGCCGCTGCGCCCGCCAGCCGCCACACCCGCAGTTGACTCCACATAGCTGGTTACCGTTGACGTGCCGGTCAGGGATCCGAACACCGTGGCGGTCGCATCGGCAAAAAGAATTCGGTTCAGACGCGGAATCTGGTGGTCTTCGCCAATCAACCCCGCGCGCTTCGTCACCGCCACCAGCGTGCCCAGGTTGTCGAATAGATCCACAAAGAAGAACACAAAAACGATCTCGAGCAGGCCCTTGCTCAGCGCTCCGCGAATGTCGAGTTTGAATGCCGTCGCGCCCAGTTCACTCACGCCGAACGATGCCTGCGACCAATGCACCTGGCCCATGGCCCAAGCCGCGGCCGTCACAGCGAGCACGCCGATCAAAATGGCTCCGCGCACCTTCTTCACTTCCAGGGCAACCATCAGTATCAGCCCCAGGAGAGCCAGCGCGGTCGCGGGATTCCGAACATTCCCCATGCTCACCAGGGTGTTCGGATCACGCACCACCAGTCCCGCGTGTTGAAAGCCGATGAAGGCAATGAACAGGCCGATGCCACTGGCCACCGCGGCGTAAAGTTCGTGCGGGATGGCGCGCAAAATCATCTGCCGGATGCCCGCGCCGGTCAGTGCCAGAAAGATCACCCCGGAAAGAAACACCGCGCCCAACGCCGTCTGCCACGGAATATGCATCTTGATGCAAACCGTGTAAGTGAAATACGCGTTCAGCCCCATGCCCGGCGCCAGAGCGATCGGGTAGCGCGCCACAATCCCCATCAGGATCGAGCCGAACGCAGCCGACAGGCACGTGGCAGCAGTCGCCGCAGGCAACGGCACACCCGCATCCGCCAGGATCGACGGGTTCACCAGCACGATGTAGGCCATGGTCAGGAATGTCGTAACCCCCGCCAGGATCTCCGTGCGCCAGTTCGTTCCCAGGGAGCGAAACTCGAAATACGCTTCAATCCGCTTGATCATGAATGCATTTAGAAGATCACATCTTGAATCAAGACGGGATGAAATACGAGACGTACATCGGCGATCACTCATGGAAGCATTGAAACTGCGCATCCAATCCATTGAGAGCAGGGAATCCAATGAACAAGGTTCCTATAGAAGGTCAGACACGCCAGACTAGTGACCGGTTCGGGCGGTTTGCCGCCTTTGCCTCCGGATGGCTGGGATCGAAGTGGGCGTTCGCTGGAGCGGGAATGGTGATTTTGATCTGGGCGCTTGTGGGCCCAATCTTCCATTACTCCGATGCCTGGCAGCTGGTGATCAACACGGGAACAACCATCGTGACATTCTTGATGGTCTTCCTCATCCAGAACACGCAGAATCGAGACGCCCGCGCAATTCACTTGAAACTGGACGAACTCATCCATGCCATCGATAAAGCCCGGGACCAGATGATCGATATTGAGAACCTGAGCGACCTTGAACTCGACGAGTTAAAGACAAAATATGGAAAAATCAAAGCCGCGTGTGACGATCGTAGCCGGCCCCGGCGACACGCAGAGTGAGCAGAATCATTCGCGGATCTACGTGGCCTTCCGTCCATGCATCGAGAATTCAACGGCACCACTTTCGAATAAACGGGCCTGACTTGTTCTACCGGCGGGAATAGCGACGGCCTCAATGTCGGCGAGGCGTTTTGCAGCGCAGCGAAATCGCTTCTATTTCAGCGCCGAGAGTCATAGTCCTCAAGCATGTTTGTGACTTACTTCTTCGCCAACGCCAGCATCAGTCCGAACAGCACTACCGGCACCAATGCCAGGCATGCGTACAGCACCATCCGCTTGTTTATCCGCTGCAGCAGCGTCCTTCTCCCCACTCGGTGCACCGGACGCCCGCGATCCGTAACGCCCACCTGTTCCTGGTTCTCCAGGTCCCACGCCATCTCGCTCGCCGTTGCGTAACGATGGCGCGGGTCTTTTTCGAGTGTGCGGAACACGATCTCTTCCAACTCCGGCGACATCGCGGGATTGATCGCGCTCGGCGGTGGAGGATCCACCATCAAACGGGCGTTCATCACTGCCAGTGGATTCGGCCCCGTGAAGGGCACTGTGCCCGTCAGCATCTCGTAGAACATGATCCCCAGCGCGTAAATATCGCTGCGCTGATCGCCACGCTTCCCCTGCACCTGCTCAGGCGAAATGTAATCCGGCGTGCCCAGCATCGACGTGAACCCCACCTGCGTGATCCGCCGCGCGTCCTCTTTCATGGCAATGCCGAAATCGATGATCTTGATCCGATCGCCGGCATCAATCATCACGTTCTCCGGCTTCAGGTCGCGATGCACGATACCCACCTTGTGCATTGCGTCCAGCGCGTCGCAGATCGCCAGAATAATGTTGGTTGATCGCTCGACTCCCAGCGGCCGCTCCTCATTCATCACCGTCCGCAGCAGGCGCCCCTCTACCCACTCCTGCACCATGTAAATCCGGCTGCGTTCCTCGCCGTCGAGCGTCTTCACAATGCCCGGATGATCCAGCAGCTGCCCAATCTCCTGCTCGCGCCGAAATCTCTCCAGCAGAATGGGATCCGCTTCCATCTCCGGATTGGGAATCTTGACCGCCACCTGCCGCCCGTCGCGCAGGTCGGTCGCGCGATAGAGCGTTCCCATGCCGCTGTGTGCGACAACGTCGTCGAGTCGGTAGTGGTCGAGAGTGGTGCCGGCTTCAATAATCACAAGTGAGCCCATCACAGGGAGCTAGCCTCATTCTTTCATGCCCCCGCGTAAAGAAAGCGCAAGTACTTCCCAACCACTTCCGGCCCTTCCAGCCAACCCGCACCCCCTTGCGTGCGCTCTAATTGAGCCAGTTTGTTGACAGCGGTTCTATGATGGGATTCAAGGCTCATGTTGCGTTTCCTGAAAGTTTTAGCTCCTGGCTTCTTCGTTGCCCTGGCAATCCTTGTTGCCGCCGGCGGCGCCAGTGCCAAGAAGCATCCGAACCCGCCTCCGCCGCCGCCCCTTCCGCCGCAGGAAACAGGATTCCTGAACCGCACCCTTGAGCTGCACGGCTCCCACTACCACTTCCAGGTCTATCTCCCTCAGGACTTTCGCCGCGATGACCACAAGCAGTGGCCTGTCATTCTCTTTCTGCATGGCCGGGGAGAACGCGGCGCGGAAGGCATGTGGCAGACCCAGATCGGCCTTCCCCTCCAGATACGCGACCATCCGGAGCGCTGGCCCTTCATTATCGTTCTGCCTCAGTGCACCTACCCTAACTTCTGGACTGACCCCGACATGCTCAAAATGGCCATGGCGGAACTCGACCAGGTCACCACGGAGTTCCACGCCGACCCTGCTCGTACCTACCTCACCGGCCTCTCCATGGGCGGCTACGGGGCATGGGAACTCGCCAAGAACGAACCCCGCCGCTGGGCAGCTATCGCCATCATCGCCGGCGGCCCTTTCTGGAGCTACGCGCCGGAGCGCTGGCAGCTTGCCGCCACCATTCCAGGCGATTACGCCCGCGTTGTTGGGCGCACCCCCATCTGGATGTTCCACGGCAGCGAAGACAACGTTGTCCCTCTCCGTGAAAGCGACCTGATGTACAACGCCTTCAAGGCCAACAGCGGTCATGTTCGACTCTGGATCTATCAGGGCATGCATCACGACAGTTGGGCGCGTGCCTACAATGAGCCGGAGTTGCCCCGCTGGCTCCTCGCCCATCGCCTTAACCCCACGCCCGATAACACGCCCTTCGCGGAACGAATCCTGATTCCTCTTCATCCCAGCCCAGTCAAACTGGCCCCCGCCATCCTTGATGCCATCGCCGGCGAATATCACGATACGGCCGGTCATCTTGCCGCTACGCTATTCCGCCAGGGCGAACAGCTCTACGAAAAGGATCCCCACGGTGAAGTGACTGAAGTCGAAGCCGAGTCGCCCAATTCCTTCTTCTACCCCAATGGCGGCGTTTGGACGCGCCTCATCATCGAGCACGACCCTGAGGGCCACGTCACCGGGGTCGTCTTCCGTGACGACCGCCATGAAGAACACTGGGAGCGCAAGCGGGCGGTCGTCGCCAACAAAGACGCAACGCTAAAGCCTTCGTCAAACATTCGCTGAGGCCCCGATTCCCCACAAGATCAGCCTGGGATCGGCGCCCTCTGGAACCGTCATCCCCGCTCCTGCGTAACTAAATGCAGTAAAGTAGGCTCGTCGCACCGGAGGCACCCATGTATTGCAGCCACTGTGGTCACGCTTTAGCTCAGGGACAGCCCGTCTGCCAGCAGTGCGGCCAACCAGTCGCTGCCGTTCCCGTCCCGCCGGTCCCCGGCTTCCAATTCGAGCTCACCAGCTACGCAAGCAAGCTCCGCGCCCTCAGCGTCGTGTGGTACATCTGGGGAGGCTTGTCGCTGGTCTTCGGTTTCCTTGGCCTTGCCTTCGCGGATGCCTTCATGCACGGCCGCTTCAATCACTGGATGCGCGGACCCATCCCGCCCATGTGGTTCGGCCCGGCATTCGTGCACTTCATCTGGGTCATCGTGCTGGTTCGCTCCGCGCTTTCCCTCGCCGCCGGTTACGGCCTCATGCACCGCGAGCCATGGGGACGCGTCGTTGCCTTGGTCGCCGCCTTCGTCAACATCCTCAAGTTCCCCTTTGGCACAGCCCTGGGCATCTGGACTCTCGTCACCCTCCTCGGCTTCCGCAACACTACCCTCTACCAACACATCGCCGAAGTGTGAGAAGAATAGGGAACAGGGAGCAGGGAATAGCATTGAAACCTTCCGTGCCCCGTCCCGTCGGTTTCTATTTGTCGCAAGGGCGGGAACCCAAGGGCTCGCATGACCGTCAACCGCTTACTATTCCCTATTCCTTAATCCCTACTCTCTTTTCTGCCTTTCCCTGACATTTACAATGTCCTCATGTCTTTCCCGGATATCCGCATGCGGCGACTCCGCCGCAACGAGTCTCTCCGTGCTCTCGTGCGCGAAACGACTCTCAACCCCGGCGACCTCATCCATCCCATCTTCATCTGTCCCGGTGAAGGCGTCCGCAATCCCATCAGCTCCATGCCCGGCGTCTTTAATCTCTCTGTCGATGAGGCCGTGCGCGACGCTGAAGAGGCCGCATCCCTCGGTATTGGCGGCCTGCTCCTCTTCGGCCTGCCCGAAGCAAAAGACGAGCAGGGAACTGGCGCCTGGGCCGAAGACGGCATTGTCCAGAGAGGCCTTCGCGCCCTCAAGCAGTCCTCCGCAGCCAAAAAGCTGGTCCTCATCGCCGACGTTTGCCTCTGCGAATACACCAGCCACGGCCACTGCGGCCTCATCCACGAAACTCCCCATGGCTGGGACGTCGACAATGATCAGTCTGTTTGCCTCCTGGGCCGCGCCGCCGCCAGCCTCTCCCTCGCCGGCGCTGACATCGTGGCGCCCAGCGACATGATGGACGGCCGCGTCGCCGCCATACGCAGCGCTCTCGACAAGGCCGGCCAGCAAACTACGCCCATTCTCAGTTATGCGTCCAAATTCGCGTCGGCATTCTACGGGCCCTTCCGCGAAGCCGCCGACTCCGCCCCTCAGTTCGGCGACCGCAAAACCTACCAGATGGACGGCGCCAACCTCCGCGAAGCCATGCGCGAAATCGAGCTCGACCTCGCCGAAGGCGCCGACATGATCCTCATGAAGCCCGCCATGCCCTACCTCGACGTGGTCCGCGAAGCACGCCAGCGCACCGACGTCCCCATCGGCGCGTACCAGGTTTCCGGTGAGTACTCCATGCTGCAGGCCGCCTTTGAAAAAGGCTGGCTCGACCGTGACCGCACCACTCTCGAGTCCCTCCTCGGCATCCGCCGCGCCGGCGCCGACTTCATCGTCACCTACTTCGCCAAAGCCGCTGCCAGACTGCTCTGAAGCAGCAAAGAAGTGCCTGAGAATCGCAATCTCGTTGCCCGGTGAAGAGCGGTGCCCGATCCGGCATCATAGTTCTCGAAAACGGAGAGAAGCGCGACGGTGAGAACGGACTTGCTGCGATTCAATGGCTCTGTGGAACGGGACCCCGCCGTCGATGCGTGGATGAAGAAGCATGAAGGTGAGCTGGGAGCCATTGCGCATCGGTGGTTTCAGCTGATGCGAAAATGCGGCGATGAAGTCCGGGAGCTCCTGCACGACGGCTGTCCGGTCGCATGTCTGGGAGACGCGCCGTTCGGCTACGTCAACGTGTTCACTTCTCACGTAAACGTAGGATTCTTTCACGGCGCATCGCTGCCCGATCCCCACCGCTTGTTGCAAGGCGAGGGAAAGTTCATGCGCCACGTGAAGCTGAGGCCTGAAGTGGTCACCAACGCCGAAGCGCTTGGCAAGCTCATTCAGTCGGCGTACGCAGACATAAAATCGCGGGTCGAAAACGGATAAACGCAGCTGAATTTAGGAATCTCGAAATGCAAGAAGGGCCGGCGCATCGCCGGCCCTTCTCATCACAATTACATTCGCTGTTTGCTTATTTCGTTCCCGACGGTGCAGCAGCGGGAACCGCCGCCTTCTGGATCGACACCAGCTCCACTTCGAAAATGAGTGTGGCGTTCGGGCCGATATCAGGTCCCGACCCCTGCGGTCCGTAACCCAGTTGAGATGGAACGAAGAGCTGCCACTTCGAGCCAACCGGCATCAACTGCAGTGCTTCCGTCCAGGCCGGAATCACTTGATTGACGGGAAAACTCGCCGGGCCGCCATGTTTCGCGGATGCATCGAACTCGGTGCCGTCAATCAGCGTGCCGCGATAGTTGCAAGACACCGTGTCATTGGCCGTCGGCTTCTCGCCCGTGCCCGCCTTCAGAATCTTGTACTGCAAGCCGCTGGGCAGCGTAACCACGCCTTCCTTGGTCTTGTTCTCGGCCAGGAACTTTTCCCCGTCCTTCTGCGCCTGCGAGCCTTCTCCGCTGCCATCGCCATCTGCTTCTTCTTGAACTCCTGACTCGCCGCCATGAGGATGGTCTTCATGTCATCCTCTGTCATCGTCAGCGTGCCGCCGTTATAAGCGTCTGCAAAGGCCTTGCCAAAGGTGGCCGGATCAAGCTCCAGCGACTGTTTTTTGAAGCTCTCGCCAAACTGCATGCCCAGCGCGTAGCTGAATTTATCCTTGTCAATCTTGACCGGCGGCGCCTCCGGCTTGGCTGCGGGAGCGTCAGGCTTGGCTGCCGGAGCATCCTGCGCCGTAGCGGCAAACGTGGTCAAAAGTCCCATTGCAATCGCTAAAATCAATTTCCGTCCCAACATGTCTTTATCCTTTTTCCAATCTGATTTCGGTGTAGCAGGTTGCCGATCTATTTGACCTGCAGAACTCGTGAACCGTTTGTCTTGAAGGCCCGCGCAACGTCACGTCGATCGGTGACGCATCTTGAAACTCTTCGGCCTGTTCTCAGAGAAAACGGCAGGGTTTATAAGCACAATTGTAGCAATGGCGGCATCCGCCCCTTCACCCTTGGGTTGTAGTCAGGTCTACAACCTTTGCAGCGGAACGCAAATCGACGACATCCGTTGCAGAAGCCAGGAAAAGCGATAAGTGAGGGGTGGATCTGGAGGTAAAACGCGGACGGCTGCGGCGGTGTGCGCCGAACCGGAGGGATCGGAAATCCAGGGCGATCGAATCTTTCCTCTCCCATTCTCAAGATAGCAATTCAAGTCATTGAAAACAAGACTGTTTTTTGACTTCATCTTCGCGTACGGTGAGCAATCGGAGCACGGGACAGGTAATGGCGAAAAATCGCTGCACGTGGATGATTCCGCGTAACAACTCACGATCGCCGCTGAGTCATTTCGCCCGTGGCTGAGAAGAAGGAGAAGAGTGAATGCCGGAAAACACAGCAGTTCATGGCTTCGTGGAAGAAAAGTTCAGCCCGGTCCGCGATGCGTTCGCGGAGAACTTTGCAATGGGTGCGGACGTAGGGGCGTCCTGTTGCGCCACCTTGGAAGGCGAAACGGTTGTGGATCTCTGGGGCGGCTTCGCGGATCAGGCGATGACTCGCCCCTGGCAGAAAGACACCATCCTCACTGTCTATTCCACGACGAAGACCATGACCGCGCTGACGGCCCTCCTCCTTGCCGATCGCGGCGAGCTGGACTTCGACGCGCCAGTCGCCAAATACTGGCCGGAGTTCGCGGCCAATGGCAAGGAGCGCGTCCTGGTCAGCCATTTGATGAGCCACGCTTCGGGGCTCTCTGCGTGGAGGGAGCCAGTGACAACAATGGAAGACCTCTACGACTGGGAGAAGATGACATCCTTGCTGGCCGCGCAAGCTCCGTTGTGGGAACCGGGAACCGCTTCTGGATATCACGCCTTCACCTTCGGCTATCTCGTGGGTGAAGTCGTCCGCCGTATCACCGGAAAGTCCCTCGGGACGGTCTTTCGCGAAGAGATCGCACAGCCCCTCGACGCCGATTTCCACATCGGCTTGCCTGCCTCGGAGGACGCGCGCGTGGCGGAAATCATTCCCATTGTTCCGACGCAGAGTCCCGGCAAGATAGAGTTCACCGAGGTCCAGCGGCTTTCCTTCATGAACCTGCCGCGCGACTTCCCGTGGGCGGGAAGCACGGCAGTCGCAAACACCCGCGCATGGCGCTCTGCGGAAATTCCCGCGGTCAACGGCCACGGCAACGCGCGCTCCGTAGCCGAAATCCATTGCATCCTCGCCAATGGCGGCGTCGCCAAAGGGAAACGGTTCATGTCAGAGGCCGGTTGCCGCAAGGCCTTGAAAGCGCAGATTGAAGGACCAGACCTGGTGATGGGCCGCCCGCAGCCAGCACGTTTTGGCTTGGGATTCCACCTTCCGGGTCCTCTGCTTGATCTGGAACTGCCCAACGCGAATGCTCTTCATGGCGGCGGCGGAGGCTGTTCCTGGATCTTCATCGACATGGACGCCCGCACCACATTCGCCTATGTATCCAACAAGACCGATCGCTACCCCTTGGGCGATCCGCGACTGATCCGCACCATACGCGCATTCTGGCAATCGCTTGGCATCCGCCCCAGCGATGCAGCCAGCTCGTTGGCCGAAGCGGTGCCCGCCGCGTCGAAATAGACCAAACCAAAAGTCGCACTGGCCACAACAAATCGTGGAATTGACTGCGTGTTGGAAAGGGTGGAAAGCCTTAAGGCCTAGAGGCCCGGCTTTTCACCCTTCCCGTTTCCCGTGAATATCCCTTCCGGAATTTTCACTCTTCACTTTCACTCAATCACTTCTTTCACTTCTTCACTGTTTGATAAATTCCAGCAAATCCGCATTCACCAGGTCTTTGTGCGTCGAGCACATCCCGTGCGGCGCTCCAGGATACACCTTCAGATTCGAAGCCTTCACGAGCTTCGCCGTCAGCCGCGCTGAATTCCCGATCGGCACAATCTGGTCGTCATCCCCATGCAGGATCAACGTCGGTACATTCATCTTCCGCAGGTCCCCCGTAAAATCCGTCTCTGAAAACGCCTTGATGCAATCGATCACCGGCTTGAACCCCGCCATCATCCCCTGCATCCAGAACGAGTCCTTCAGTCCCTGGCTCACCTTCGCGCCCGGCCGGTTAGCCCCGTAAAACGCCTCCGTCAAATCCTTGAAGAACTGCGACCGGTCCGCCATCACCCCCGCGCGAATTCCATCGAACACCTCCATCGGCAGTCCACCCGGGTTCGCATCGGTCTTCAGCATCAACGGCGGCACGGCGCCAATCAACACCGCCTTCGCCACCCGGCCTGTGCCAATCCCATAACGCGCCACATACCGCGCCACCTCGCCGCCACCCGTCGAGTGCCCCACATGCACCGCATCCTTCAGGTTCAGCGCGGCCGTCAACTCCGCCAGGTCATCCGCATATGTATCCATGTTGTTGCCGTCCCACGTCTGGCCGGATCGCCCATGCCCGCGCCGATCGTGCGCAATCGTGCGATACCCATGCTCCGACAGAAACACCATCTGGTCCTCGAACGCATCTGAACTCAGCGGCCACCCATGGCTGAACACCACTGGCTGCCCCGCACCCCAGTCCTTGTAGTAAATCTGCGTCCCATCCTTCGTCGTAATCGTCGGCATACGCGTTTTCTCCTTTACTGTTTCATTCTCTCAGCCCGCCACACACTTTCGTTACTATCAACTCAGCGCATGAACACGCTTGAGATCATCTGCGTCATCGTCGCCATCGCCGCCCTCTTCGGATGGGTCAGCACCCGCGTCCTGCGTCTCCCCATCACCATCGGCACCATGCTGCTCACTGTCGGCGCCTCCCTCATCCTCCTGGACGTGGGCCGATTCGCTCCTTCGCTCCATATGTGGGCCCAGCATCTCGCCGAGCGCATCAACTTTGAAAGCCTCATCATGCAGGGCATGTTGCCGCTGCTGCTCTTCGCGGCAGCCTTCCTCCTCGATCTCGATCAGCTCGCCCGCGAAAAACTCCCCGTCGCGCTCTTATCGATCCTCGGCACCGTGCTCAGCTTCTTCGCCGTATCCGCGCTCATGAAGTTCCTCACCTTCGGCCACGCCTCGTGGATCGAGTGCCTTCTCTTCGGCGCCCTCATCTCCCCAACCGACCCCATCGCCGTCATTGAAATGCTCCGCCGCGCCCGCATCTCCAAATCCATTGAAGCCCAGCTCGCCGGTGAATCGCTCTTCAACGACGGCATCGGCGCCGTGCTCTTTCTCACCATGATCCAGATCGCCCACGGCAACGCGCCTACCGTGGGTCAGGTCGCTGGTCTGCTCCTGCTGCAGGCCGGCGGCGCCATCGTCGTCGGAGTCCTCGGCGCATGGCTCATCTCCACACTCATGTGCCTCGTCAACTCCTACCAGGTCGATATCCTGCTCACCCTCACCCTCGCCCTCGGCGGCTACGTGGTGGCCAACCACGCTCATCTCTCCGGACCGCTTGAAGCCGTCATCGCCGGCATCGCTCTCCGCCACTTCAACCGGCTCAAGCCCGCTGGCGTCATCGCCGACGACCGCGTCGACGAGTTCTGGACCCTCATTGACGAGGTGCAGAACTCCATCCTCTTCGTCCTCCTCGGCCTTGAAGTGCTGGTCGTCACCCTCAATTCCCGCACCCTGCAGGCCGGAGCCGCCGCCATCCTGAGCGTCAATGCCGTCCGCCTCGCGGTCGTCGCCCTCTGCGTCGTCATCATCCGGGTCTGCCAGCAGCAGCGCCGTTCCGCAATCCTCACCCTCACCTGGGGCGGCCTCCGCGGCGGCCTCTCCATCGCCCTCGCCCTCTCTGTCCCCGAGGCCCTCGGCGGAACCTGGATCTTCGGCGCCACTTATCTCGTCGTAGTCTTCAGCATCCTCGCCCAGGGCGGCTCGCTGTACCTGGTCATGTCCCGCCGCAATCGCAAAGGACAGACCACCCCCGCCTCCGTGTAGATTCTGGGAATTCGTCACTACATATGTAGTTAAAATGCACTACGCCTGATGTGCGCGCACCCGCCATCCAACCACGACTCCCGGTGCCCCGCCCTCCGCGCGTCTCTGTTCTTGTGCTCCCGGCGGGATACCCCTACTCTCCCCGCCTGCGCCCTTGCACTCCCCACCTTGTCCTGCCCCGTACGACATTGGAGTCATTGAGGACCACACTTGCAACTGGCAAGATACCGCTCATGAGAATGAACATCATTACCCAGATGTCCTCTGCCGCGGCGGGCGAGGGGAAAACCATCCCGCTCTCCCTCACCATCCGGCCATCCCGCGGAGTCGAGGGCGACTACCAGTTCGCCACCGACAGCGCCTCCCTCCTGCGCCTGCTCCACAAAAAGACCGACCTCTCCTACGACACTCTCAAGCGCTTCGAGGGCGATATGTATTCCAATCCCCGCGCCCGCCTCATGGGCGTGGAACTCAGCGAGTCCACACTTACCGAGATCGGCTATTTTATCGATTGACTTGTTGATAGATCAGGCTGCACAAGCAATCCCATAGAGCTAATTAAAGAAGTAGCTTCCAGCTTGTCCTCGACTCAGCCTTGATGCGGAGAAATGGGCTCACTTGGCGTGAGAGCATTGTGTTTATGGGATGGGCAACACATTACATTGCAAAGCTCCGTGCTGGAGAAACAGTCTCGTTTCGACCCCGGGGCGCATCCATGAAGGGACGTATCGAGTCAGGCCACCTCTGCACGGTCGAGCCGGTCGATTGTTCCAATCTCTCAGTCGGAGACATCGTGCTCTGCAAGGTGCATGGCGCTGAATATCTGCACATTGTGAAGGCCATCAGCGGCGGCCGATTCCAAATCGGAAACAATCGCGGTGGCATCAATGGATGGATCGGGGCGAATGGCATCTTCGGAAAATGCATTCGTGTTGAGCCATGAAAGTCCGTCTCGCGACCGGATGCGGCTCCAAACTCAACGGGTTACTTCCCAATTGGCCACTGTTGATCGCCGATACTTCCCCAACCCCGTGCCTTCCAGAGCGAAGAAACGGCATACTGACGAGTTGCCCACGACCCGCCCGCGATCCGGCGTAAGCTGGTGTTCACGAGTCAATTCCAACGAATATGAATCTAGGCCGTTCCTTTTCGGGTATCCGTCATCGCTATCGGCTCGATACCGGCGTGCTCGACATTAGGCACTTTGCGCGATTGTCTGGTTCATGGCCACTATGGACCCTAGACTCTTTGCTTGAACGCGAATGGCACGCTGGGGCAAATTGCTCCTGATGCTAGGCTGATTTCCCTTTTGCGATATGTTGGATCTTCTCTGATGTGGGACCAACGACTGGTGCTTGGCGGCCTTATATGGTGCTGTGGGGAACACTTCTCTGGTACCTATTGGGAGGAATCTTCTTCCGCTCAAAGCTTAATAGACCAGCAAACCACCGACTCTGAATCAATCCAGTTCTGGGGCGAAGAAACGTCATAGGGAAGAGTCGTCCACAATCGCCCGCGACGGCTTAATAAATGGTGGCGGTCTGATAAACTTCGTTCGGATAATCAATAACTTGATGCCCGACGCGACTGCACTTGCCCAGTACTATCGGACGCTCACGGATCAGGAACTGTTGAACCTGAAACGGAAAGCGGCTTTACCGCTGAAGCCGAGGAAGTGCTCGCAGGAGAACTACACGGCGAAACTTGACACCCGGCGATCTGAAATCGATACGTCGCTATTACCCAACGAAACAAGCTTCAAGACGAGGTAACCGAGCGAGGTGGCGGATACAGAAGCCCGGCCTTCAGTTCTTTGGCGGGCGTTACCTCAACGAGTCCGACAGAAGCGCCGACATCCAGGTCAGGACGAAGTGGTTCACGATAAGCGGAATTCCACTAATCCCGATCGCATCGTTCCGTTTCAAACGCATAGGCCATTCAGGCGAAAAGGTCGGAGCATCGAGGACTCAGCAAGGAGTCATTGACCGCGTTTCGCTCGATTGGGTGCAGGTGTTCATGACTTGGGTCAAGACAGCAACCCTAATTGTTGGTGTGGGCCTGGTGATTGTACTGATTTCTTGGCTTCTGAACGGCGGAAGACACTAGGACGGTAGTGAAGCGAGTCGAATTACCGCCGACTCGTCAGTAGCCCCGCAGTACGCAATTGCCTGACATTTTGCTGAATGAATATTCTCCAGTGGCCCACAATCCGCGCACAACCACATCCAGATCCCTTCACCGTTTCCCAGGATTGATCCATTCACAGGTTACAAGGCAAACTGGTGTTGCTGAGGTCCACAGCCCATGATGATTCCCGCTCCCGTTCCCGAGATTCCTGCCACCAACATCGACAACGCCGCGGCCTACTATGTCGAGAAACTGGGCTTCCACTTCGATTGGGGAGACGAGCAAGGCGGCATTGCAGGCATTTCAAGAGGAGACTGCAGGCTCTTCCTCACCAATCCCTCTTTCCGCGAGCGCTACGGCAACGCGGCGCCTCTCCTTTTCTGGCTCAATCTCGACAGCAAGGCTGAGGTAGACGAACTTTTCGCCGAGTGGAATGCCGCGCAAGCGAAGATCGTTTCTGAGCCCGAGGACAAACCATGGAAGCTGCGCGAATTTACCGCCGCCGATCTTGATGGCAACCTCATTCGTGTCTTCTACGATTTTCGGGCCGACATGGAAGCGGAGAAGGCGATAACCTAGCCGCCGGTGATTCCTCCTTCGGAAATCATCGATCGATGCACTGGGCCCCTGACGCAGGCTCTTCAAACCACAGTTGCCGGGTGCCCCAGGTCTCGCTTCTGAGACCTGCGATGCCTCAAACCCAAGCCAGACGCTTTTTCAAAGAAGCCTGCCTTCCTAATTCAATCCCATCGCCAGCATGTCCCGGCTCAACCCCTCGTCCTCTTGTCCGGCAAGCAGGTCCTGCGCCAGCTGTTTCTGCCGCGGCGTCATAATGTTCGAAAGTTCTCGCAGCCCCAGCGATCCCAGCGGCTCTCCATCGGCCAGGGCACGGCTATACCAGAAATAGGCGGTCACATAATCCAGCGGAACGCCCTTGCCCGCATAGTAGAGTTTTCCCAGGTTCAGCTCCCCGCGCGCTACATGCTTCGCAGCCGCAGCCCGGTACCACCTCGCCGCCTGCTGGTAATCCTTGTCGACTCCGGTACCGTCCTCATACAACACGCCGAGATCATTTGCCGCGCCCGCCAGTCCCTGGTCGGCAGCCATCTTGTACCAGTGCAACGCCGTCGCAAAGTCCGGCTTCACGCCCAGTCCGTGGTGATAGAGAGCGCCAAGGTTGTTCTGGGAAGCAGCGTCTCCCTGCTCGGCGGCCTTCCTGAACCAGATCGCCGCCTCCAGATAGTCGCGCTTGGTGCCGCGCCCGGCATAAAAACAGTTGCCGAGCTTTCGCTGTCCTTCGGCATCGCCCTGTTTCGCAGCCAGGCGATACCTGCGAAGGGCCTCGCCCAAATCCACCGCCACCACCCAGCCATTCTCGTAGAACAGGCCGATCCGCGCCTCAGCCTGGGCGTTCCCACCCTCCGCGGCGGCACGGTACAGGTTCAACGCAGCGGTGTAGTCCTTCCCGACTCCCAATCCCTTTTCGTAGAGATAGCCAAGGTTCGACTGAGCCGGCGCGAAGCCGGCCTTGGCCGCAAGCGCGAACCACCGGGCAGCTTCCTCGTTGCTCCGCTCAACACCGCGACCAAAGGCATACGCCGCCCCCAGGTTGTTCTCGGCCAGCGGATCCCCCGCCTCGGCCGCGCGTCTCAACTCTGCAATATCCGTAGCCTGCACATAACGATCTTGGCGGCTCGCGTCGAAAGCCATCGGAGATCCTGACAACTGCTCAGCAGCCAGATCACTCCCGCCAATGGATATCACCGCACCATCGCGTGCAGTCCCGCGGGTGTCTCCGGCCGTCTGGCCACGCAAATCACTTCCCATCAGGATTACGAGCAGAATCGCAGAAAGCGATAGAAATGCACCCCTCATAGATATCCCTCCCTTGCAGGGCACGAAGCGGCAGTCACCGGATCAGCATTCTATTTTTACCTGATTGTAACAATCCGTGTGTGTGAATTTAACAATCGACCGGACCATCGCCACCCACCACAGGAAAAAGTAGGTCAGGAAAAAGTAGGTCAGGGAAAAAGGTAGGTCAGGAAAAAGGTAGGTCAGGGAGGAAGGTAGGTCAGGGAAAAGGTAGGTCAGGGAAAAGGTAGGTCAGGGAAAAGGGAGGTCAGGGAAAAGGGAGGTCAGGGAAAAGGTAGGTCAGGAAAAAGGTAGGTCAGGAAAAAGGGAGGTCAGGGAAAAGGTAGGTCAGGAAAAAGGTAGGTCAGGAAAAAGGTAGGTCAGGGATTCATCCCTGACAATAAAGCGTCCCCCGACCAAGGGGTTTTAACCCCTGAGGACTGCTTTTGCGAATCTTTCTCGGGCACTCAATCCGGACCCCTGTGGAAATCTTGTCAAGAGGCAAAATGAAAAATACTTTGTAACTACCTTTGGAATCAGCGCAAAATAATTCCCGCCAATTAGGGATTAATTCAACGGACCTGCCATACTTAATACAGACTCAAGAAAAAGCCCCTCCGGACCGCTCTCCGGCAGGGGCTTTTTCATGCCTCAAACTCTAGCCTCAAGAACGCCGGCCAGGGAAGAGCAGAACCCCTGCTCGCAGGAACTTAAACCTTGGAAAGGAGAAGGAACATGACGCGCGACTACAAATCCCGCGACTTGCCAACTCGCCGGGGCCAGGTAGTGGCCGTTGACCCGCGGAAAGCGAGAACGGCGAACCTTCAGCCGAGCAATCCCCGTTGGACAAATTCACTCGGCTCTCATTCACTCTTCACTCTTCACTTCTGCACCGGTCCGTTGCGCTCTGTTTCACTGTCGTCCACTGTCCACTGTCCACTGTCCACTGTCCACTGTCCACTGTCCACTGTCCACTGTGATTCAAATCACGGTGAGCACAAATTCCCCCATTTTCGGTGTGCAATCCCATCATTCCAATCGACATGGTCGTTTTTTTATTTGCGTGCGGAAGTGCTTTTTTCACCAAACCCCGTGCAAAATCGAGGTTGCAGCTATCCTGTAGGCGAGCAAAATGCCCTTTTCTCACTCCATCGGAACCACCCGATACAGTTTCTCCACCCTGGCTGATCTGCTGGCCAAGGCCACGCCGCTGCGCAGCGGCGATGTCCTCGCCGGAGTCGCCGCCGAGTCAGCCGCGCAGCGCGTCGCCGCCCAATTCGCACTGGCCGACCTGCCGCTGAAGCACTTCCTTGAAGAACAAGTAGTGCCCTACGAGCAGGACGAAGTAACACGCCTCATCATTGACCGTCACAACGCGGGAGCCTTCGCGGCGGTAAGTAGCCTCACCGTGGGCGGGTTCCGCGACTGGCTGCTCTCGGACGACGCGACCGGCGAGCGGCTCGCCGCGCTGGCGCCGGGACTCACGCCGGAGATGGCCGCCGCGGTCAGCAAGCTGATGCGCGTTCAGGACTTGATCCTGGTAGCAGCAAAGATCAGGGTGGTTACAAAATTCCGCACCACGGTAGGGCTGGCTGGGCGATTAAGCGCGCGGCTGCAGCCCAACCACCCCACGGACGATCCAGCCGGCATCGCCGCCTCCATCATTGACGGCCTGCTGCTGGGCTCGGGTGACGCAGTCATTGGAATCAACCCGGCAGGGGATAGCGTGGCGGCCACGGCAAGCCTGCTGCGCCTCATTGACGCGGTGCGTACGCGATTCAAGATTCCCGCGCAAAGCTGCGTGCTGGCACATATTACGACGCAGCTGGCGGCTCTGGAGGCGGGAGCGCCGGTCGATCTCCTGTTCCAGTCAATTGCCGGAACCGAGGCGGCGAACCGCAGCTTTGGTGTGAACCTGTCTCTTTTGGCGGAGGCCAATGAAGCGGGACGGTCGCTGGCCCGCGGTGCAGTTTGCGCGGACGGAACCGTGGGGCGCAACGTGATGTACTTCGAGACCGGGCAGGGTTCGGCGCTGTCGGCGAACGCGCATCACGGCGTGGATCAGCAGACGCTGGAGGCGCGGGCGTACGGCGTGGCGCGCGTGTTCGAGCCCATGCTGGTGAACACCGTGGTGGGCTTCATTGGGCCGGAGTATTTGTTCGACGGCAAACAGATTGCGCGTGCGGGACTCGAAGATCACTTCTGCGGCAAACTGCTGGGGCTTCCGATGGGTTGCGACGTCTGCTACACCAACCATGCAGAGGCCGACCAGGATGATATGGACTCGCTCCTCACGCTGCTGGGCGCGGCCGGAGTGAACTACATCATGGGTGTACCGGGCGCCGATGATGTGATGTTGAACTACCAGAGCACCAGCTTCCACGATGCGCTGTATTTGCGGCGAGTGCTGGGCCTGCGTCCCGCGCCCGAGTTCGAAGCGTGGCTCGAAGGAGAAGGTTTCGAGCAGTTGACGCTGGAAGCGAAATCGCCCGAGAGGCTGCTGCTCGCAACGACGAGGCTGCTCGCAACGACGAGGCTGCTCGCAACGGCGAGGCTGCCCACAACGGCGGGGCTGCCGACATGAGCGATGCATTGGACCTTGCGAACCGCCTGCGGGCCATGACTTCGGCGCGCGTGGGGCTGGGACGCAGCGGCGTAAGCCAGGTGACACGCGATGTGCTGAGTTTCCAGATGAGTCATGCGCAGGCCCGCGACGCCGTGCACGCGCGGCTCGATGCTGACGCCCTTGCGATCGCAATTGGCTCGTTGAAGTCGCTGCATGTTGAGAGGGTCTTGCGGCTGCATTCGGCTGCGACGGATCGGACGACATATTTGCAGCGTCCCGACCTCGGACGATGCCTCGATAAGAGCAGTCGCGCGCTGCTTGCGACGCATGCGCAAGGAGATGTCGATCTGGCGATTCTGATTGCCGATGGTCTTTCGGCGCTTGCTGTCGAGCGGCATGTTGCGCCGCTGCTGGAAATGTTGCTGCCCCGGCTCGAAGGGCGAACGATTGCGCCACTGTGCATCGTGGAGCAGGGCAGGGTGGCGATCGGCGACGACATCGGCGAGCTAGTGCACGCCCGCTTGTCGATCGTTTTGATCGGGGAGCGGCCGGGATTGAGTTCGCCTGACTCGCTGGGCGCGTACATCACCTGGGAACCGCGCGTGGGTCGCACGGATGCCGAGCGCCTGTGCATTTCAAATATTCGCACGATGGGCCTGAGCTACGAACACGCGGCCGAACAACTGGAGAGAGCCATCACGGAAGCCTTTGAGCGCAGGTTGACGGGTGTGGCGCCGGTGGCCGGGCGGACACTGCGAGAAGGGTGAGCGAACCATGATGCGGTGGGTTCGTATTGGCTTCGTCGGGCTGTTCGGCCTGGTGGTGTTCACCTATGCGGCGGACTGGGGCATCTTCAAGCTCGAAGGCTCGCCAACATCGCAGTTCACGGTGAGCCACTTTGTTTCCGCTCCGCTCAAGAACAACAAGGAAGAGATGGATTACACGGGTTCGGAACCGGTGCAGTGTTCGATCACGCTCTTTCCGCAGGGCGGCTATACGCCCTGCTGGTGGTTGCGGACGCATACGAATGATGTGAAGGAATTCTAGGGCGAGGGGCGACCTGAGAATAGGGGCACAATCGGCGTGAACACTAGTGGGTGATGGGAGTCACGGGGTCTGCCATGAGTGAGAGGTAGGATCGGACAATCCTTCGCACGACCGAGGCAGCGATGTATCAACGTACGCAGAATGAGAATGGCACATACAATACGCGGTGCCTGTATTGCTTCATGACGGTCGCTTCGGCAATTGAGTCGGACGAGGAACTCGAGAAGGTTGAAAAGCATCACCTGTGCCCGGAGCGCGTTCTTTCGGAGATATTGATGCAGCAACCGTGCGACCACCCTTGCCTGCGGCCGAATTAGTCCGATCGGTCGAAAGAGAGCCTAATGGGCAAGCCGTCGCGCCAGGGATCTTCCATTTGCCTCCTAGTCCATCGATGGCTTTGCGATGTGCCGTGAAAGTTGGGGATGGGGAACGTGGCTTGGGAAAGGTTCCATATGGTACCCCGCACGATTATCCATACGTCCCCGTCGATGATTCGCTCAAATTCGCGGCGAGTTTGAACTGCGAGCTTACAGTTCGCGAATCGCGGTCACGGGGTTCCGGCGCATCGCTCGATGTGCCGGAAAGTAGCAGGCTAACAAAGACATCGTTCCCAGGAGCATGACGACGGAAACGACGGTGACCGGATCGTTGGCGCCGATTCCGTACAACAGCCGGGCGATAATGCGTGTCAGTCCCAATGCAATCGCCAGTCCCAGCGCCAGCCCGATGCCTGTGAGCCACAATCCCTGCAACAGCACGAGCCGCAGCACGTCCACACGTGAAGCACCTAACGCCATTCGTACTCCGATCTCGTGGGTCCGCATTTGGGTTCGATAGGCCACGACTCCGTAGATTCCGGTTATCGCAAGAACCAGCCCGATCAGCGCGAACATTCCCGCCAGGGCGCTCTGTATGACGGCGAAGCTGCTCGCCAACTGGGTGGTCTCTCGCATGGGGCGCACGTCGAAAACCGGCAGCCGTGTATCGATTGTGTGGATGGCGTTTTCCACCGCCGGCGCCAGGTCGGCCGGATTTCCCTCGGTCTTCACCTGCACTATCGTCTCGTACCCCACCTGGAAAAAGCTCATATAGACCATAGGCTCCGGTGACTCATTCATTAACATATGTATCGAATTTTTCGCGACGCCGACTACCGTGAAAGGTCTGCCCCACACCCTGAGTTTCTTTCCCAGCGGATCCTGTCCCGGCCAGTAGCGCCTCGCCGCCGTCTGATCCACGATGAGTACCCTCGGGGCCTTTTCATCGTCATCCGGTGTAAACTCGCGTCCTTCCAAAATGGGTATATGAAGGGATTCGAAATACCGCGGGGCCACCTCGGCGTGGTACACCTGCAAAGATTCATGCGGGTGCGGCACATACCCTTCCGGATACGCATCCTCGCCCTTGTGGCTCAGGCTCATCGGAATCCAGTCCGTAAAAGACGCAACCTTCACGCCGGGCAATGCCGACACGCGATCAAGTATCTTGTGACGGATCACCTGTTGCTCGTCGTTGCTGTAGCCGGCGATATTCAGCCCCACGGTCGCAGTGAGAATGTGGTCCTGCTCAAATCCGGGATTCGCGCCGGCGAGATTCCGCAGCGTTCGCAGAAATAGCGCGGAGCACAACAGCAGAGGAAGTGAAAGCGCGATTTGCGCCACCACCAGCCCGCTGAGCAATTTCCGGTTGCGTGAGCCGCCGGAGATACTTGCAGACTCTGCCTTGAGTACCTCAACTGCCGGCGCGTGGGACGAACGCCAGGCGGGGAGCGCGCCGCAGAGCATGCCGGCCAACAGGTGATAACACCGCAATCCCGATCACCACGTTGTGGTCCATGCTCCCGTTCAGGGTGGTAGGACTCGAGCTCGCCCGAAAGAACCATGCGAATGTCTTCGATGTCCACGTTGTCAACGCGAGGGCCACGGCTCCTGCGACGATGGAAAGCACCACGCCCTCCAGCACCATCTGCCGCACCAGTTGCATGCGATTCGCCCCGAGCGACTGCCGGATCGCAAGCTCACGCCGCCGGGATACAAACCGCACCAGCGTGAGCGTCGCCACGTTCGCGCAGGTCAGCAACAGCACCACAGCAGCGAAGGCCAGCAAGATGGGCAGCGTCGCCGCCATGAATCCGTTGGCGCCGAATGGCGAGCGCCACATGGGATCCAGAGTGATCCGGTTCTCGCCCAGATGATCGTCCGGATACGCCGCCACAATATTGTGCATCACGGTGTCGAGATCCTGGGCTGCCTGGCCACGGCTCACGCCGGGCCGCAATCTTCCTATTACGTTCAGCCAGACCGCACCACCACTGCGATGCGTGATCCGCCACACATCCGTCCCGAGGGGATCGAGCGTTACCCACAGATCGTCACGCAGCCCGGGCATTGCTCCCACAAACCCCTCCGGCGCCACACCGATCACCGTCACAGGATGCCGGGCGATCTCGATCGATTTGCCCACAATTGCCGGGTCTGCGGCATAGCGCGCCTTCCAGAGCGAGTAACTCAAGATCACGTTGGGAACCGCATCTGGACGCGTCTCTTCTTCAGCCAGAAAGAATCGTCCCAGCACCGGCTTGATGCCGAGCACATCGAAATAGTTCGCCGTCACGTTCGCTATGAAGACGCGCTCCGGCTGTGCGCCGCCAGTCAGCGTGATCCAATCGTGATGATACGCAAGTATTCCGGTGAAGCGTATGGTTCTGCTCGCGCAGATCGCGATAGTCGAGATACGAGAAGGGCGGAGTCGGGGAGAAGTTCCGTTCCCCCCGCTGCAGGCTCACAAGATCGCCCGTGTCCCGCGCGCCAGGAATCGGACGCAACATGGTGCCGTCGATCCAACTGAATACGGTGCTGTTGGCGCAGATAGCTACTGCCAGCATCGCCGTCGCGGTGATCGAAAAGCCGGGGCTCTTGCGCAGTTGCCGTAACGCGTAACGGACATCCCGGCCTAGTTGTTCAAGCCAGGCTTGGCCCCACATGTCGCGCGTCACATCTTGCACCAGAGGAATATTTCCAAACTCCCGCGCTGCCGCTTGTCGCGCTGTCTCCGCCGTCTCGCCTCGCGCCACTCGATCTGCAATCGCCATCTGCAGGTGCGCATCAATCTCTTCCTGCAATTCGCGCTTGCGCCGCTGAAAACCGAAGCTCGGGAACCACTTCATGACTCACTCTCCTCCGGCTTGACGTACATCACCGACCCAATCGCTTCGACAATCCGCTCCCATCGGCCCAGATCCGAGGCCAACTGCTTTTTCCCCTTGGCCGTGATTCGGTAATATCGGGCTTTTTGCTTGCTCTCTGACTGCTTCCACTCAGACTGCACCCAGCTCTGACGCTCCAATCGATGGAGAGCCGGATACAGTGATCCGGTCTCCACCTGAAGCACATCTCCGGATCGCAAACGTAAGGCCTGGACAATGCCATATCCATGCTGCGGCCCCCATTGCAGCGTTTGAAGAATGAGCATGTCGAGTGTTCCCTGCAACAGCTCAATCCGATTCTTATACTGGTCTTTTTCGCTCATAGATGTAGACACTCTACTCCCACTGGAGGTAGATTGTCTACTTGGCCTTCGTAGTGACGCTCAAATTCGAAACCAGGCCACAGCGGATCCTCAGACGAGATCGCATCCGGACTGACAGTGCTTAACGGAACGATCCGGAACTCGAAGGTGTTTGCGATTGCTCAGTGGCCGAGCTTTGACATCTGCCGACGAGTGATTTATCGCCGAGTCACTCATGCAGCCCGCATTGCCGCATGGTTGGTTTTGGCCCAATTACCGCCAAGGCGGAGTTTTCATTTTCGCGAGTTTGAATTCTGGATTCTTGCCCGTACATTCGGCGGATCTCTCCGCAGTTGTGCAGATCGTGTCTCGATTCGTAATAATTCGTTCGCTATGGATTGGGAGATGCGGAGGGAGTGGGCGGTTGTGGGGAGGGTTGTTGCGTGGAAGGCTGCTGCGCGTCGGGTTGGGTAGTGGCGGGGCGCGGGCGGGGATTGTTCATTTTCTGAAGGAGATCTTCGTTGGCGGCCCTGTTGAGCTTGCTGGCCTTGTCGAATTCGACCTTCGCGTCTTCCTTGCGTCCCATGGTGCGATAGAGCCTTGCCAATCGCCAGTGCACGTTGACCTCGTCGGGCTTCAGCTTTCCGGCGATCTCAAGTTCGCGGAGAGCATCGTCGTTGCGGCCCGCGTCTGAATCGATGATGCCCAGGTCGAGGTTGCCGAGCCACAGGGCGGGATCGAGCTGCACGGCCTTGGCGAGTAAAGGGCGGGCTTCGTCGGCCTTGTTGAGCTGGAGGAACGAGTCGCCAAGGTAGAGCATGGACTGCGCGTGATCGGGCTCGTTGGCTAATTCGGCTTGAAATTCGGTGACGGCTTCCGGATACAGCTTTTGAGTCCACAAGAGGTAGCCGAGGCCGAAGTGCACATTGGGCTCCTTGGGATTGGCTTTGACAGCCTCGCGAAACATTTTGGTGGCACCCTCGTCGTCCTTCATCTCGTCGAGAGCCTCACCGGCGATCATGTCGGCTTCAGCCGATTCCGGATTGAGGGTGAGGATCTCTTGGTACACATCCATGACCTTTTGAAACTGCTTTGTCCAGAGGTAGGCGTGGGCGAGGGTGAGACGCAGGGGCAGGTTCTGCTGATCAGCATCCGCAGCCTGTTTCAAATAGGGCGCAGCCTGTTGATATTCGCCCAGGCCGTAGTGGGCCATGCCGAGGAGGATGGTGGAGCGTTGAGCGTCTGCCGAGCCGGCGGGCGCGGCCTTGAGGAGCGCTTGAAATTCGGGAATGGCCTGCTTGAGTTGTCCGCTCTTGAAGAGGGCCAGTGCCAGGTTGAGACGCAGGCCGGGGACATTAGGTCTAAGAGCGATGGCTTTGCGATAAAGGGGCACTGCGTCGGCGTAGTGCTCCTGGCGGGCCTCAAGAAGGCCGAGGTGTGCGTATGGCTCAGGATTGGAGGGGTTGGCCTTGCTGAGGGCGCGCCACGCTGCTTCGGCTTCAGCGGTCTTGCCTTGCTGCTCGAGCGACATTGCGGCCTGGGGGCTGGCAGGCACTTGTGCGAAGGCGAGTGTGCCGGAAAAGAGCAGCGCGATAACAATAAGAACGGCCCGCTTCACATGCGCCTCGAGGGATGAGTCCAAACTGATTTTCGCTCCCGGCAGTGACCATGCGCAAATGCAGGGAATCGATATCTGCAGTTCCTGGTTTTATGGGCGGTGGGATGGCCGGGGGACTCGTGACTGGAGCGGAAACGCGGAGCATTTTGCGGCGGTAATGAGTTCGCACATTCTCTGGAAAGATTGCGAGAAGCGCTGCCGAGCGACGCTGCATGTAAAAAGGTTTTCATTGATATGCGTGGCATCGCGTGGTGCGTCAAATAAGTCTGGACCGGGGCGGCGAGTCTCTGTTTATATTGCATTCGCGGGAATCAGCGAGGATTTTATGCGAGTTCTGGCCTCAGTTTTCGGGATAAAGATTCTATTCCTGATCACGCTGATGGTTTGGGTTGAGGTCGCCGGCGGGCAGAGCCAGCCGCCATCCACTCACGTTATTATTCCCAATCCCACTCCGCGACAGCCCGATTTGCAGAAGGAACTTGGCGACAACCCCCGGGAACAGAGGAAGAAAGAGGCGCTTTTGTTGCAGAGCCAGCTTCGTGCTCGAGAGATCTGGCTGGAATCGAACCAGATATTGCTGCTGGCCCAGCAGCTGCAGCAGGAGATTCGTCCGGGCAAGAAGTCTCCTTCAATGGCAGCCAACGCCGTCAAGGTGGGAAAGATTGAGAAGCTGGCGCAAAGTGTGCAGGAGAAGATGAAGACGCAATAGGGCAGATATTCAGCAGGCAAGATGCACGCGGATTGCTGCACATGAAGAGGCGGGGATGGTGGAGCTTCTCGAAAATCCGAGGCGATTCAAGCGGACGGTGCTGCTGGCGTTATTGGCGCCGGTTCTTGCGATTCCCATTTATGCCCAGTCCAATGCTCCAGACCCGGCACCGGTCGCCGGGGCCGAGAAGGCCAGCGAGACGTCGCAGGAATCCACGCAGCCCGCGGCCGACGCGAAGGCTGCACCCTCTACTCTTCTTTCACCTGAAGAAATTCGACAGGCGGAGATTGAGGAAGACACGAAAAAGCTCTTTCGGTTATCCGCGGAGTTGCGGGCGGAAGTGGCAAAGACCTACAAAGAGACTCTCTCGCTGACGGTGCTCAAGAAGGCCGAAGAGATTGAGAAGCTTGCCAAGAGCCTGAAGGCCCGGATGAACAGGGAAGCAGCCGCGGCCAAGCACGAAGATGCTAAGCACGAAGATTAGGGATGCCGAGAATTCTTGCGGCACAATATTGTAATGGGGCCGCATAGAATGAACCGAAGCAAGTTCGTGTTACCTCTTGCTCTGGGCGGAGCTTCTTTCGCGCTGTGTGCGGCGGCCGTTGCATTGCAAGAGGCAGGGCCCGCGAAGGGCCGGGTTGGTTACGTGGGCGACGCGGCTTGCCAGTCGTGCCACAAGGAAGTTTCCCAAAGCTTCCAGCACACTCCCCATCACCTGACCTCCCAACTTCCCACGCCAGGCACGATGAATGGATCATTTGGTCCTGGCGCCAACTCACTGACGATCGTGGATCCAGCCAAGTCCGCCGAACCGGGGCTGCAGTTTCGAATGGAATCGCGGAAGGACGGGTTTTTCGAGGTCGCGCGGAGCGGCTGGGGCACCGATGTTTATGAGAGAGCGGAGCGCATCGATGTTGTAACGGGGTCGGGGCATCGAGGCCAGACTTATCTTTACTGGCAGGGAGACCGGCTTTTCGAGCTGCCGGTAAGTTATTGGAGCGATGGTCATCGGTGGATTAACAGCCCGGGATATATTGACGGGACGGCGAATTTTTCGCGCGCCGTGGTTCCAGAGTGCCTGGAATGTCATGCCACGTACATCCATGCGCTTTCCAGCGATGCGAAAACGAATCGATATGACCGGGCGAGCCTGATACCGGGTCTCTCGTGCGAGAACTGTCACGGGCCGGGCGCGGAACATGTGCGGCGGGAGATGAGGCATGAGGCCAGGCGGAAGGACGCTCCGGAGGACATTCTGAATCCGGCGAAGTTTTCGCGCGATCGGCAAGTGGATTTGTGCGCCGAGTGCCACAATGGCGTTCAGCGGGAAGCACTGGCGCCAACCTTCTCCTACGTCCCGGGCCAGCCCCTCATCAACTATTACAAGCAGCTTGCATCTGCGGACGTTTCAGTTCCCGATGTTCATGGCAACCAGGTGGGATTGCTGCAGCGCAGTCAATGCTATCGCTCGTCGGAGAAGATGAGCTGTACGATCTGCCACGATGTTCATACGGCGGGCCAGCCGGCGGCATCGTATTCCAGCAAGTGCCTGGGCTGCCACGAATGGCAACGCTGCGGCATGTCCGCAAAGATGGGGCACGCAATTGTGAACAGGTGCATCGATTGTCATATGCCTCTTCAGCAAACGAACGCAATCGTGTCGACGACGGCGGGACAAGTGGTGCACGCGACGATGCGGAATCATTGGATCAAGGTATATCCGGATGCGAAGTTGCCGGAGACGACGGCGCGACCTTAGAGAACGCGGTCGGGCAATGTGCGTTCAGGGTGTAGGGTTCTCGAGAGAATCCAGGATCTGCGGCAGGGATGCCGGGCTGGGGCGTGCGTGTGTCTCGGAAGAGTCGTGGTTCATCTGTTGCCGGCAATCGTCAAGATAGACCTGGGCCATGGCGTGCCCCGGATCGCGCTGAAGCTCAAGCTGAAACTCGCTGGCTGCTTCAGTCCACTTGCCTTGCTCCCAGAGGACATAGCCGAGAGCGAAATGCGCATTGGGATGTTTAGGATCCTGCAGGGCGGCGGCGCGAAATTGTTTGGCGGCATCGGCGCTGTCATGCATCTGGTAGGAGGCTTCTCCTGCAAGTAAGTCGGCCTCGGCGGACTCCGCATCGAGCGCCAGAAGCTCCTTGTGAGCATCGAGAACGCAATGATACAGTCTGCTCTCGAGGCACCCGCGTTCCCGGAACACGCGCAGGCTGACACTCTGGGTGTCGTACTCACTGCCTCGTTTTAGATAGGGGAGGGCGACGAGGTAGTCCTTGATGGCAAAGTGGGAAATGCCAAGCAGGATGGTGAGGCGCTTTTCGTCGGGGTGTTTTGTGATCTCGGACGAAAAGATTCGGATTGCGTCAGGGAACTGGGACGCCTTGAAGTATGTGAGGCCCAGGTTCATCTGCAAGCCGGGGAGATCGGGATTGATGGCCTCGGCGCGGTTGAGATAGTCGATTGCGGCGTCGTAATGCTCCTGGCGGCCCTCGAGTAAACCGAGATGGGCAAGAGCTTCCGCGTTGCGCGGGTCGACCTTGGCGAGACTCTGCCAGATTTGTTCGGCTTCGGTGTTCCGACCATCCTTTTCGAGCGCCATGGCTTTGGCGCGATCGGATGCGGGGTCTTCCTGTGCGCGGAGAGAGGGCGCCAGGATCAGCGCGGCGGCGAGGACGCAGGCGGAGAAGAGCGGGGGATGATTCGGCTTTTTCTTTGGCATTATGGAAGCGAATTCATTGTCCACGATTTTGGGGCAAAATGCGAAGCGCGGCAGGTATACCTGCCGCGCTTCGGGTTAAGCGAGTTTGGATTAGAAGATGAACTTGCCACCGAATTCGACGGCGCGCGGATCGTAGAACGAGGTGACCTTGCCGAAGTTGGAGTTACCCAGGGTGTTGCCGACGCCATTGGGTTCAGTGTGGTTGAAGGTGTTGAAGGTTTCGGCGCGGAACTCGAAACGAGCCTTTTCAGTGAACGCAAACGACTTGTAGAGCGAGGTGGTGAAGTTCACGCGGTTTGGACCAGGGATGGCGTCCTTGCCGGCGTTTCCGAAGCCTTGGTTAGGGCCACCCAGCCAAGCCGCAACCGGATTGCTGAAGACCGAGGTGTCAAAAGCGTCGTTGATTTTCCCGTGCTTGTTAGACTTTGCCGGACTGGTTCGGACGGTTGGTGTACCCGCCGTCAAGTCCGATTGTGTCGTCCAATGGAGAGGCGCGGGGTGGTTGGTACGCCGGTCTCATCGATGATGGTTCCCGCAAGTTCCCAGCCTCCCAGGACAGAATGAGCGAGGCCCGCCTGCCTGAAGATGGGAAGCTTGTAGATGTAGTTCATGCTCAGGATGTGGCGGCGGTCGAAATCCACCCGATCCCTTCATGTACTTGATGTTGAAGGGGTTGTCGACGCCCGAGTCGTCGGTGCTGGTGATGTCGATCTCGTGCGAGTAGGTGTAGTCGACTTCGCCGCTAAGCCCCCAGCGATTCTGGATGCGAAGGCCGGTCTGGAAGCCGTTGTAGTTACCGTTGGTGTTGTTTTCCTGCTCGTTGATGGCACCGAATCCGGGGTAGGTCCGGTACTGGTCAGGGGCCGTAACTCCGCTGGCTCCGCGAAGAGACAGTGGAGTGTTAAGAGGCCATGAGTTGATTTTGCGGCGAATGTTCTGGTGCCAGGCGATGTTGCCGACATACTGAACCACCAGGATGACCGACTGCGCCACCTGATCCTGTACGCCGAAGCTGAACTGTGCAACCGCAGGCGCCTTGAAGGTCTGTGGCAGAGAGGTGCTTCCCTGCGCGAAGAGGGGGCTTGCAGCAGCAGCACCGCTGTCATAGCTGGTATGCGGATCGGTAAAGTACACATTGCTTGCGGATGGTGTGTTGGCGAACGGGGCAGCCGTGGCAGCGTCGTAGATGTCGTTGCCCTGGATGCGTTCGTAGAAGGTTCCAAAGCCGCCGCGGAGAACGGTCTTGCCGTTTCCGAAGAGGTCTTCAGAGAAGCCAACGCGAGGTTGCAAGGTTTCGTAGTCGTTCTTGATCAGGCCCTTGGGAGTGCCGTTGAGACCTGCCAAGCGCACGCCGTTTAGATAGAAGGTGCCACCATTGAACTGCTGAAGTCCAGGGCTGGCAGGGTCCATGGCACCGCTCGGGAGCCACATGGGAGCCTGGCTGCTGAGGTAAAGCGCCGGATCGAAGGTGGCAACCTGGTTGGAGCGTTCCCACGCGGACGGCAGCGCGTCATAGCGAAGACCGAGCTGCAGGCTGAGGCGATTGGTTACCTTCCAGGTATCCATCGCATAGACCGAGGGAGTCTGGTTGACGTAGTGACGGATGGGAGCAGCTTGCGACTCTGAGTAAGTGCCCGCGAGTCCCATCAACATGTCCATGAACGTGTCGCCGCTGGTTACGGCGCCAGACGTCCCGAATTGAAAGCTTCCTTCGGAGCTGAGGAAGAGCTTCTGGTTCTTGGTGTAGCGGTTATAGCTGGCGCCGAACTTCATGGCGTGCTTGCCCATGGTGTACGAGACGTCAACCTTGGGCTCGAGATCTCCCGCGGCATTGTGCCAGGGAGCCGACCCGGGATTCTCCTGAACGCCGCCGTAGGCATTGTCCCACTTCATGCTGGGGGCAGACTTGGCGCCATTGTTGAAGAACTTGTTGACCGCCATAGCCAGAAGGCAGGTTGCCGATGGGGCTGTTGACGATGTCAATGATGTTGCCATCGTAGTTCATGCTGGCTTCAACCAGCAGGCTGGGGCTGAGAGTTGCAGTCAGCTTGACAGCAGCGCTGTTGGAAGGATTGTTGAGCGTGCTGGTAATCGTCGGCCAGCTGCCCCCCGACCATCCAACCATCGGAGAGGGGAAGGCTTGCGACACGGAGTCGTGCATGTAGTGCGCAAGGATCTGGAACTTGTCGTTGAAACGGTGATCGACGCGCGCAACATCGTCCCGCACGTTGATCGGCAGACTGGCCTGGCCGAGGAACTGATCATTAGCCGTGTTCGGCTTCGGAACGATTCCAGAGTTAAGGTATGCCACCGCGTTGGGGTCAAACAGGGCTGCCGGGATGACCCCACCAGGGAAGGGCTGGCCTTGCACGCAGGCTGGGGCAGGCGGCTGCCAGCTTGGCCGCCCATGCCGGATCATCCACATTTGGGACTATCAGCGACGATCGGCGTCTTGAGGAACTTCGGAGAGACGTAGGTCAGGTTCTGGCCGGCAGTCGGGAAATCCGCAGCAGGCAGATCGTTCTGGAGGTTGGGAGCGCTGCCCTGAATCAGCTTGCGCCACTCTTCATTCCAGAAGAAGAAGGTCTTGCCTCTGGGATAGATGTGGGGGATGAAAAGCGGACCGCCAATGTTGGCGCCGAAGATGTTGTAGTTCAGCTTGGCGCGCGCGGTGGGGGTTCCCGACGTTGTTCTTGTTCTGGTAGCTGTTGGCGTTGAAGGCCGTGTTGCGGTTGAACTCCCAGGCTTCGCCGTGGTAGTTCTGAGAGCCGCTCTTGAGGGAGAGGCTGATTGTGGCGCCTGAAGAGATGCCATAGTCCGGAGGATAGTTGGAGGAAAGGGTCTCCATCTGGGCGATCGCGTCCTGCGAGGGCAGAATGTCGATGCCGCCGGCGCCGCCGCGATCATCTGCCTCGCCGCCGTCGATCAACCAGATGTTGTGGCTCTGGCGAAGGCCGTTGACGCTGATGTTGGCGCTGGAGCCGATGGAGGTGGGCGTGTTGTTGTCAGGCAGCGTGGAACTGACGCCAAGTCCGAGGGCGACGAGAGAGGCGAAGTTGCGGTTCTCGGTAGCGATTTCGGTGATCTGTTCTTCGCTGACCAGCGTGCTGACGACGTTCGAGTCTGTTTGCACAGTCAAGACATCCGACTGCACGGTTACGGTCTGATCAACGCTGCCAACGGCAAGGGTGGCGTCAACGCGGGTAGTCTGCGAAACGTTGACGACGATTCCCTTCTCGACGTAAGCATTGAATCCCTTTGCGGTCGCCTTGAGGTCGTAGGTTCCCACGTTCAATCCGTTGAACGTGAAGTTTCCGCGTCATTGCTGACCGTTTTGGAGGTGAAGCCTGTCGATTGTTGCGTCAGGGTTACTTCCGCTCCTGGAACGACAGCTCCGGCCTTGTCTAGAACCGTTCCTGTGATCGTTGAGTTGGCCTGGGCGTGTCCCGCCAAGCAGGCTAGAAAAAGTAGCACCGGTAACAGAAAGGCTCTGTACCTGGTTTTTGAAGCTAGGTTCAATTTCATGCGTCATTCTCCATTGAAGCTGGTTGTGCATTGCTTTTGGCGTAGGGTTCGAATGCCATCCGCCGCACTCATGTTGCGCTGCGGTGTTGTTCCCGCTTGTTCGTCGTACGTGACGGTTTGACTAACAGCCGCCAGTCGAAACGATTTCAGGCCCGGAGTTGCAAATTCAGCGTGGAGGAAAGTACGATCCGCCAGGCTGCCAAGTAACCTGAAGCTGCTTTTAGACTCCGCAGAATCTGCGGGCAGGCAGCTCTTCATTTTTTGCTCGGGCTACACACGCCACGACAAACATCAACTGCAACAAGAAGAACGTGCTGTTTTTCTTGTCTCATGTGACCTTCCTTTTTAAAGTGGTGCTGCATCGTTTTTTTTGCTTTCGTTCGTCGTTCTGCTTCCCGTAGTGCTGGTATGAAGCCGATATGAAATTGGTGGCCTGAAAAGGACGACCCGGAAAGTGCTGCAATCCTCCGGAGGCACATAAAGCCAAGCGCGGGGAGAGGCCCCGAAATTGGCGAAGCAAAAACAGATAGAAGACTGACGTACATTCAACTACACCGATTTACCTACGTTTGGCAATCGATTTCTTCTGAACCGCCGAGACTTTTCAGGTACCTCCAACTACGAGGTTTCCCTGAGGTGAAATTTTGGGGCTTGCGGTAAGGATTACAAAGCTGCATATGCACTGAAACAATGACCGGAATTCTCCGGTTTTATGAATCGTTCCCTAGAGGAAAATCCCATTTTCGGGAGGAATCCACTGAAACGTTTGAGTAATGTCGCCAAAAAAACACGCATGGGAGGACCCGAAACATTTAACCCGTCTGGGAAGGGGATTGTCAAGGAGAAACGGGGCCGTGGAAGGCTTGCTCGGAGGGCTCATTTCCGGGGCAGAAAATGAGAACGTATTCATTTCGTCCGGTCCGATTTCTGGTTCAGCTGCATATCTGATAATAAATTGATTATAAATGACTTATTGCGACTTTAATTTAGCGGAGTCGAGCCAGGTCGCGGAGGTCTCGCGCGACAGCTTCAAGAAAGGTTTCTGTGCTTACGCCGGGAGGTGGCTCCATAGCAGACTTCGCTTTGATCGCTAAGGCAATTCGGCCGGCCAAATTTTGCCGGACATCGAGGGGCATGTCGAGGCGGCGGGAAAAGAAGCTTTCGAGCACCTCGAGATCGGCCGATGTGAGCTTGCCGACGTCTGACGCGGGAAGCGAGACGAGGGAATGGGGTTCAGGCGCGGCGAATTGAGGAGTGAAGCTTGCCGCGGTGAAGGTGCGAGATCCGGCGTCGCTCCAGAGCGGGGATTCCGGAGTGCGGTCGCGGACGACGAGGGTGCCGGCGGCCAGGTCACCTAAGCGCTGATGCTGTTTGGTGACGAACATGGTGATGACGCCGACGACATAGAAGGACGGGATCTGGTCTATGAAGCGGATGAAGTTGCGGGCCATGGACTCAAAAATTCCGATGGGCCGGCCGGTGCGCTGAATGACGCGGATTTTAGCGATCTTCTTGCCCGGTGTCTGGCCATTCCAAAAGGCCTCAAAGAGGGTGAAGTAACCCCAATGGAAGAGGAAGATGACGAAGATTACGATGGCGACGGCCCACTTTTCAGAGATTTTTGAAGCCGCGTGAATGGCAGGCAGGAAGATAACGGCAAAGAAGAAGAGGAGGAAAAGGCCGGCAAACCACAGCAGCATGTCGATAAGGAGGGCAATGAAACGGCTGCCCACTCCAGCGAGCGGCATCTCGATGGTCACGAGTTCAGGAGTATCGATGTTAAGCTGATCAGACACTTGGTTCATGGCAAAGGGTTCTTGAGACTGGTTCCGAAGAACCGGGTTGAACGCACTGGGGTCATGGCGCACATTCTATCCAATTTGTGGCTCGGCAAGCGCCGTCCCCACTGGGAGCGGCTTGAATCCCTGCTGGGGCAAACGGACTCGGCGGGTCTGAAACAGTTGTCGCGGGCCGAATTGCAGGAACTGGCATTGCTGTATCGCCAGGTGGCCGCGGATCTTTCGGTGTTGCGCCAGGATGCCACGGCTAGAACCTACGCCGCGCACGTAAACCAGCTACTGGCTCGGGCTCACCATATCATCTACTCGCGACGGAAGACGAGTCTGCTGTCGTTGCTGCGATTCCTGCGGGACGAGTACCCGGTTATATTTCAGCGCAATCTTGGCTACGTGACGGCTTCGCTGCTTATCTCAGCGGCTTGCGGAGTGCTTGGAGCCATAGAGTCAGGTGTACACCCGGAGTTTATGCGGCATTTTCTGGGGCCGGACATGATTGCGACCATGGAGCGCCACGAGATGTGGACCCACTCAATTGTGGGGGTCGCGCCCGATGGCTACGAGCGCCATTATGACCAACAATCTCAGCGTGAGCTTTGTTACGTTTGCTGGAGGAATCACCTTCGGACTGTTGACGTTGTTCTCTCTGTTCAACAACGGCATGCTGCTGGGCGTGGTGGGCGCAGGCTGCCACCATTACGGCATGTCGCTGGCGCTGTGGAGCTTTGTGGCGGCGCACGGGTCGCTGGAACTGCCTTCGATTCTGATTGCGGGCGCGGCGGGACTGCGGCTGGGGCAGGCCATGGTGTTTCCGGGCGGTTATCGCTGGAAGGACTCGATTGCAGAGGGCGGAATCGAGGCGACGCGGCTGGTGTCCGGCATTATTCCGCTGCTGGTGATTGCGGGCTGCCTGGAGGGTTTCTTTTCACCCTCAGCGGCGCCGGTGTGGCTGAAGTTCACGGTGGGCGGGCTGCTGTTTACCCTGCTGAACCTATGGCTTTTCAGGCAGGCAAAAGCTCCGGCCGCTGCCGAATAAGATCTTCGCCTCCCGCGCGCTCACCGCTGACACGAGTTCGTTACGAGCTGGCCTTCATTCCACGTCAATTGATGCAATGGCCGGCATGGCGTCGCGATCCTCTGAAAAGGAAAGCACGTTGGTGGCCTCCGGGCGATCGAAGAGCGCCTGAATGATGACGCTCGCGGGTGTTGTGCCAGTGGACGGGAAGGCGATACGGGTGCCGGTCTGATTGTTGACGTGAAGCTGTGCGAAGCGCGGTACGCGGTCGGGGTTGGTGTAGACGATGCGGATGCGCGCCCATTGGCCGTGAGCGCTGACTTTGCTGAAGTGATAGTCGCAGCCATGGCAGAGAGGGTGGCCCGGTGTGATGCCTTCAGGTTTGAGCTGGACGGCGGGAAGGTCAGTCCCGCTTACAAGGAGCAGGATCGCGTCTCCACCCCCCACGTGGACAGCGAAGGATTTGTTGTAGGTGCCAAGCACCGATCTCGACCAAACATCGCGCGAGGTCATGCGAGCCTGATCGGAGAGGCCGAGGTCAGCGGCATGAACCTCGATGTCTTTCTCGCTGGCGGTGCGATTGAGCAGCAATACGGCGCGTGATCCCGGATGCGCGAGAGGCTTGGACCAGATTTGAAGGCCTTTTTCCGGCTCGCGGACATTGACCGCCTGAAGCCCGGCGGAGTCCTGGTCGATAGCGAGAACCTCAGGGTTGGTGAGCATGGCAACGGTGGCGGGAGTGAGCCTGGTTAGGTCTGCACCAACCAGAAGAGGCGCGCCGGAGATGGCCCAGAGGCTCATGTGGACGTGATTTTGCTTGTCAGTGAGGCCGGGCATGCCAATGACCATCATGTCGGGGTCGTTGTAGGAGCCTGTGTGTTCAGCCTGGGGATGAACGCCCTGATCGAAGTTGGCGAGCATCTTGTCAAAGCTGGCTTTTCGATCGGCATGGATCCCGGAACTAACGATGGGATCGACAATGTCGCCGCTGGTGCGCCATATGTTTGCGGAAACCTCGCCCACATGCGGCGCCCAAGTCCATGGACTCTGATTGCCCCAGTTGCAGATGGAGAAGTAAAGGCGGTGGCCGGTGGTTTTCTCAGCATGAGCAATGGCGCGGGCGATCTCGGAATATTGCACGAAAGGATCGAGCTTTTCCTTGTCGCCGCCGCACCAGTCAACCTTTACGTAGTCGAAGCCCCACTTGGCGAATTGAAGGAAGTCCTGCTCGTAGTGGCCTTCGCTGCCCACATCGTGATAAACGGGGCCGAGGTCGGGATAGAGTGAACAGCCGTCTTTGCCGGCGTCTGTGTAAATGCCGGCCTTGAGTCCGAGACCATGGATGTAGTGGACGATGCCGCCCAGGTCGCCGGGCTTGTCTCCAGGCGCAATGGCGGGCCATGCAATGTCGTCGATAACGAAGTTGCCAGCCGCATCGCGCTTGCCGAGCCACCAGCCCTCATCGATATTGATGTACTGGTAGCCGGCCTTCTGAAGGCCGCTCGAAACCATGGCCTTGGCTTGGTCCATGATGATCTGCGCCGTGACGGTGTTGGAGAAACTGTTCCATGAGGACCAACCCATGGGCGGCGGGGGCGCGGGCATCTGGCGTGATTGGCCTTCCGAAGAGGTCTGGGTGGCTGCGTATCCCACCGCGGTAAAAACCGCGAGGCTTGCGATCGCGAGTCTCTTGATCTGAAACATGGCGAGGTTACACCTTCACAAAGATTTTTTTGCGGTAGAGGATCCACACCGGGATGAAGCAAACCGCGGTGAATGAAAGCGACCAGCCGAAGGCGGCCCAGCCGGGGTCTGGAATGTGCGCGAATACGTGGGTGAAGATGAACTGGCCCAGAGACACGGTCCTGGGGCCGTCGGAGACTTTGATGCCGAACAGACTCGGCAAGAGTTCACTGAACATGTAGGCCACGATGGCGTTGGAGCCGAAGACGAGCCATGGCCAAGTCCAGCCCTTGCGCCAGCCGCGGAGTTCGACGGCCCAATAGGCGAGTGCGAGCACCGCCAGCGAGTAGCCCGCGGCTACGAGGACGTAGGAACTGGTCCACATCTTCTTGTTCAGTGGGAACCAGATGGACCAGAAGTAGCCCAGAACGAGGCAGCCGACGCATCCTGCAATCACGCCGATAGCTTTGGCTTTGACACTGCGCTCGGTGCGAAGCCATAGCCCGGTAAGCATGCCAAGGAGCGCGGTGCCGATGGCGGGGATGTCGCTGAGCAGACCTTCAGGGTCCCGCGTATTGTGAGCGCCCCACTCTTCGTATAAGTGTCCTGGCATGAGATGCCGGTCAAGCCACGCCACGATGTTCATGTCTTTGTCGAGGAAGGTAATGTCGCGGCCGGGCATGCCCGCTCCGGGCACGGGAACCCAGCGTACGAGGATCCAGTAGCCGATGAGGCAGGCGGCGAGCACGGCGATCTTGCTGGCCGCGCCGCGATCCCATAGGTAAAAGAGGCCGACGACCAGGTAGCAAACGCCGATGCGCTGGAGCACGCCGTAGAAGCGCATGTGATCGAGGTGGAAGAACGGAAAACTGTTGACGATGATGCCGAGAAGGATGAGGACGATGGCGCGCTGGACAGTATGCCACGCGAGTTGCGTGCGGCTGGCGCCTCGGGCGAGACGTGCATCGAATGCGAAAACGGTGGACACGCCGACCACAAACACGAAGGTAGGGAAGACGAGATCAGTAGGCGTGAGGCCGATCCACTCGGCGTGATTCATGAAGTGCCACGAACCGGGGCCGCCGTTGTTGTTCACCATGATCATGAAGGCTATGGTGATGCCGCGCAGGACGTCGAGCGACAGCAGGCGCTTAACCGGAGTCTGCCCGGGGTTCGAGATAGTGGTCTGCCTTGATGGCGCAAGGCCTGAATTGGTCATGCTGAATCTCCGCTCTATGTGGATGCCCCTCACGTTACGCGCACGTGGTTGACCGTGCAAGGGCCGCGAAACGGATTATGGCAAGTTAGCGCGAAAATGCAAAGCGGCAACTGAAGTGTGATGCAAGATGAGGAACTGCTCGAAATGAAAGAGCGGCAACTGCTACACTCCCCCTTCAGGGAACTTTAATGTTCGTTGTGTAACCTCCGTGGAGGCACGTCAATGCCCGAATTCCGACCCTTTGTTCCAGCCGATCAGCAGCCACCTGAACTCACCTTGCGAGCACTGCTGCTGGGCTCTCTGTTTGGCATCATTTTTGGCGCAGTGACGGTCTACGTGGGACTGCGCGCCGGACTCACGGTCGCTGCGTCGATTCCGATTTCTGTGTTGTCGATCAGCATTCTGCGCGCGTTCGGGCGGGCTTCGATCCTCGAAAACAACATTGTGCAAACCACGGGAAACGCGGGGCAGTCCATTGCCTCGGGCGTCATCTTCACGCTGCCTGCGCTCATCTTTCTTGGGTTTGACCTGGAGTACTCGCGGATATTTCTGTTGGCATTGATCGGCGGCTGGCTGGGCGTACTGTTCATGATTCCGCTGCGTCGGCAGCTGATTGTGGAGGAGCACGGAGTATTGGCGTATCCGGAAGGCACAGCGTGCGCGGACGTGCTGATAGCGGGCGAAAAGGGCGGGTCGCTGGCGAGCCGGGTGTTCTTCGGGCTGGGGCTGGGAGCGCTGTACACGCTGTTTCAAAACGACAATATTTTCAAAGCGTGGCCCGGCACGCCGGAATTTCAGCCAGACTTTGGGCCGACGCACATTTTGAAGGGCGCTTCGATCAAGGCTGATGCAACACCGGAGTACCTGGGTGTCGGTTACATCATTGGACCGCGGGTTGCCGGCGTGATCTTCGCCGGGGGCGTGTTCTCCTGGCTGGTCATCATGCCGCTGATCTACTTTTTCGGCAAGGCGCTTCCCAATCCCATTTATCCGGGAACCATTCCGATTGCCGCCATGGGGCCGAGCCAATTGTGGTCAACCTATATTCGGCCGATGGGCGCAGGCGCGGTGGCTGCAGCAGGGCTGATCACACTGCTCAAGACGATGCCTACGATTCTGAATGCGCTGACCACGGGGTTCAAGAATATGCGTCCGGGGTCGGCCGTGAAGGCCAGGCCGATTCGCACCGAACACGATCTGTCGATGAGCGTTGTGGTGTTCGGCTCTCTGCTGCTCGTGGTCATCATGTTTCTGTTCCTGCAGTTCAAGCCGGTGCCGGGCGCCTACGTGGGATGGGCCGCCAACCTCGCGGCTTCGCTCCTGGTAGTGGTATTCGGATTTCTGTTTGTCACGGTAAGTTCGAGGATCGTGGGGCTGATAGGGAGCTCGGCAAGCCCGGTATCGGGCATGACGATCGCCACCCTCATGGCAACGTCCGCAATCTTCCTGGTGCAGGGTTGGACGGCCCCGGCGTTCGGGGCGCTCGCCATCACGATTGGCGGCGTGGTGTGCATCGCGGCGTCAAACTCGGGCGACACTTCGCAGGATCTGAAGACCGGTTACCTGGTCGGTTCGACGCCGTGGAAGCAACAGGTCGCGCTGATGATCGGCGTGGTGGTGTCGACGGTAGTGATCGGCGTACACGCTGAACCTGATGAACACAGGGCTGCAGCAGTTCCGTGCTGCGCCGCAGACCATGGGATCTGAACGCGCCGCATGCGGGAGTTGCGGTTCAGAACGATGCCAAGCGCCTGCCCGAAAAGTTTCCCGTGATTGGGGCCGACAAGACAACGACCGAGCACAACAAGAGCGAATACCTGGTGCTGAACGCGGTGGGATCTCCTGAGCTGGCCGATGGGAAGTATCTCTACTCGCCGGCGAGCGGGAAGATCGAGGTGCAGTGGATCCAGGGTATCGGCAGCGAAAAGGCGGCGGCGCCGCAGGCGCGCTTGATGGCCACAGTCATCAGCGGCATCCTGAGCCGCAAGCTGCCATGGGGACTGGTGATGATGGGCGTGTTCCTGGTGGTTGCAGTGGAACTGCTCGGCATCCGCTCGCTCTCGTTCGCGGTGGGCGCGTATCTATCCATCGGCACCACGCTCGCCATTTTCTGCGGCGGCGTGGTGCGATGGCTGGTGGAGCGGGCTGCGGCCCGTGCGGGCGGCGATGCCCCGGATGCAGAGAGCGAGATCTCGCCGGGCTCTCTGTATGCATCAGGCTTGATTGCGGCAGGCGGCATCGTAGGCCTGCTCGGCGTGGCCCTCAAGGGCTATGAGACTACGGTGGGCAAGGGCGACATCCTTAATTTCCCGCACACGCTTCTCGACAACCGGGGCGTGTCGATTGTGGCGTTCCTGCTGCTGGCGTACTCGCTCTACTACTTTGCGCGGAAGCCGCTGAAGAAGTGAGAGCAAGCGCTGAAGCTGCTAAAACAGAAGCTTCAGCCCGAACTGCAATTGCCGCGACGCGGTGGACGTTGCGGTCAACACTCCGGCCGTGGGCGAGAGCACGGCTGCGCGTTGCCGGTTTAGCCGGCGTAGGTCCTGTACTGAATACCACGGGATTCGGCGTTGTGAAGTTGGTGTGGTTAAGCACGTTAAAGTATTCGACACGAAACTGTGCGTGCAGATTTTCGTAGACCTTGTTGTTTTTCACCAGCGACAGATCAAGGTTTGACAAGCCAGGCCCAGTCAATGTGTCACGACCCGCATTCCCAAAAGTGCCCGGATAAGGAGCAGAGAATGCCGCCGGGTTGAACCACTGCTCCGGGGTTTTGGAATACAGCTTTCCGTGGAAGTCGGGATTCAACTGCGGCCGTGCAGGGTTCCGTGAATCGCCATTTCCGGTTGGGTTATAGCCAAGTTGCGGAGAGAACGGGAAGCCTGACTGAATCATTGCGATACCACTCAGGCTCCAGTTGCCCGCGATCTCATCCGCGAGGTTTGACGCGTTCGCGAGGAAGCGATGTCCGCGACCAAACGGAAGCTCCCATGTGCCGCTGATAGCCCCTGCATGTGCGACGTTGGTCGCGGCACGGCCGTAGTCCAGCTTGGGATTGCCCGGAAAAGATACGAAAGCGGGAGTATTCGCGGAGACGCTGGTGTTCCAGGCCGAGCCGTCGTCCAGGTTTTTCGACCACGTGTAAACGCCGCGCCACTGAAGGCCGTTCGCATACTTGCGGCGCACGTCCACCTCGAGCCCGTTGTAATTGCCGGAGCCCTGAGAAACCCACGAGGTTGAGTTGGCGAGTGCTGGATTTGCGAACTTTGTCGTGGGGTAGTACACCGTGCCCGAGGGAAGGCCTGCAGGGCAATCCTGCGCGGGGCACACCACGGCAGCGGGAGTGTTCTGATCCTCAGAGAGAATCTGGTGATAGCCATGCGACCCGATATAGCCGAGCGTGAGCGTGGTGCGAGGAGCGATCTCCTGTTCAATCTTAAACGTCCACGAGAGTACTGTCGGGGTTGCGATGTCGCGCTGCACATTGCTTGGCGATACCAGCCCGCCGGTTGATGAAGGAGTGGAAAGCGACGGCAGTTTGCTCACCGTGGTGTTGCTGTAAGAGAGTGTCGTGTTGTACGGTGCTGTCTGGTCGAGACGGTAGTCAAGCGTATCCAGCAAAGCCCGATGTATTCCGAAGCCGCCCTTGATGACGGTTTTGTCTTTTCCGAGCAGATTGTACGCAAAGCCCACGCGAGGCTCAGGAAGAAACTTGGCGCGATTGTCTGCGAGCGCCGAGTGACCTACGGTCGGGGTGCTGTTGATGACACCGTCAGTGAAGTCGTAATTGGATGCACGATCGCGCGCTTCGTTCCAGCCATCAGAGGACTCAAAGCGAAATCCACCGCGTAGCTCAAGGCGCGGTGTTGCCTTCCACGCATCCTCGATAAAGGCGGCACTGAAAAGCGAGCGCCAGCCCATTTCTGTTGGAGCGGAAACAATTGTGTACTTCGAAACGTTGCCGGCTTCAAAGGCTGCCAAGGTTGCGAACGATGCCTGTCCATACTGGTTCTGGGCGAGAAAATCATTGGACTGCAATTTCTGGAACCACACGCCCGCCTCGACCTGGTGCTTTCCGCGCGTCCAGTAGATGTGGTCGTCGATGGTGTACAGATTACGGGCGGTGGTGTTGTTGCTACCCACATTTGCGCCGGCCAGGGTGATCTGCGAAGCGCCGTTTGAGGCAGTGCTGCCCGCAATCACGATGGCGCCCACGGGCCCGGTCGGAGCCCATCCAGGCACTGAGCCACTTACAAGACTGTTGAAATAGAACGCGGCTCGGGAATAGCCGACGCGCACGGTGTTTAACAGGTTGGGAGAAAACACGTGTTGCTCCTGCGCGCTCAGGACCTGCTCGCGAAGCCGCTCGTAGATGGACGAGTAGGGATTTGCCGAAGGCGAGGTCGCATCGCTGTCGTCCACGGTGTAGACGCCGAAGAGAAGATCGTTTGCCGCGAGGTTGTTGTCGACGCGAACGGTGCCAAAGTCTTCGCGCACGCGTTGCGTGGGACTGGAGAACGCTTCGGCGATTCCGCTTCCCAGTTCTTTGGTCCCGATGGGCCACAGGGCAAGCAGCGGCTGGACACTAGGGACTGTTGCCGCGCGCGCCGCCGCATCAGGAACAAACGTGACGTCGCTCAGTCCCAGTCGCTGGCGATAGCCCTCATAGTTGGCAAAGCCAAACAGCTTGTCTTTGCGCAAAGGGCCGCCCAACGCGGCTCCGAAGTCATTGCGCTGAAACTCCGGAATGTGAGCCTGATCAAAATAATTGCGCGCATCCAGTGCGCTGTTGCGAATAAACTCATACGCCGAACCATGAAGCAGGTTGGTGCCGGAGGCCGTGATGATCGAAACCTGCGCTCCTGTCCGTTTGCCGTAGTTTGCGCCGTACGTGTCAGACACCACGTTGAATTCGCGAACCGCTTCTACGCCGAGCAACTGACCGCTGGTGCCGCCGGGAGTCACATTGATCAGAGAAGCACCGGTGTACTCAATGCCGTTCAGCAAAAACAGGTTGTCCTGGGGACGCCGGCCGGAAACGGAGAACATGTTGCCGACCGAAGAGTTCGATGTTCCCACGCCGCCAGAACGCTGCGTCGTGTAGCTCACCGATGCCGGATTGAGCTGCAGAAGCTGATCGAAGCTGCGGCCATTGAGCGGAAGTTCCTTCACCTGCCGCTCATTCACCAGACCCTGCACCTGGAGCGTTGACGCATCCACGCTCGGCGGCGTGTCGGCAACCGTGACCTCCTGCGCAACGCTGCCCAATGAAAGGGTCAGATGCAGATGGATGCTCTGCCCGACGGTGATGGCGATCGCGGTGCGCCTCAACGGGGCGAAGCCATCTTTTGTAATGGTGACCGAGTATACGCCGACGGGAATCGATGGAGCAGAAAATGTGCCATCGGCGGCAGAAACCAGGTGCCGTTCTCCCCCCGTCTCTTCGTTGTGGATCAATACGGTTGCACCATCAACGATCGCATTGCTCTGGTCGACGACATCGCCTGCAATGGTGCCACCCACGAGCTGGGCATGGGCAAATGGCGCCAGGATGAGCAACGCGAGGAAGAAAGCTGAAAGTTGAGTTCGGGTAGGGAATGCAATCCGGTGATCGAGACTAAGCCCAAAGAGGCGCATGACTTGCTCCTGAAAAAATGAATTTCGATGTGCGTCTGATGTGGTCTGGATAGGGGAAAAATCGGGCGCGGGTGATCAGCGACAACAACAGGACTGTGCACGCGCAAAGGCGCGGAGCGTGTTGGCTGAATGCCGGCGAAAATGAGTAAAGACGACCAAGTCTTACTCCTCAAGATTTGTTGTTAAGTGGAAGTCTTGCAAGGCGTTGAGCCCGCAGTGAAAATTGCGAAATCTAGCGCGAACAACAACAGACCGTGCGCGCCAATAGGGCGCAACAACAAGTCGTCGGCTGGCTTGATGCAATCTTCATATGAAAAAAGTAGCATATTTTACGATGAGGGGCAAATTCTGGGCCATGGTATCGCGTCATTTCTAAAGCACTCCCCGGCAGTATTCTTGATATCGATGACCACTGCGAGTGACACGATTCAATCAGTTCTGGAACAGCAATTTGGCAGCGACAATTACGCCGGTATTTGCCCCGAAGCCTGGTCCGCCATGGAAGAAGCCAATCGCGGCTTCGCGCCTTCCTACGGCGACGACCCATGGACCGAGCGCGCGTCCAACGCATTTCGCGCGCTCTTCGAAACCAACTGCGACGTCTTCTTTGTATTCAACGGAACCGCCGCGAATTCGCTGGCCCTGGCATCACTCTGCCAGTCTTATCACGGCGTGATTTGCGCGGATACCTCGCACGTGGAAACCGATGAGTGCGGCGCTCCGGAGTTTTTTTCCAACGGCTCAAAGCTGCTCGTCGCGAATTCCCAGGATGGCAAGATAACACCGGGGTCGATTCACGAGTTGGCTACCAAACGCCAGGACATTCACTTCCCAAAACCGCGCGTCGTCACCATTACCCAATCAACCGAGATGGGCACGGTGCATACGGTGGACGAAGTGCGGGCGATCGCCGAGGCCAGCAAGACTCACGGGCTCTCCCTGCACATGGATGGAGCGCGATTTGCGAACGCTTGTGCGACCCTTGGCGCATCGCCGGCCGAAATGACGTGGAAGAGCGGCGTGGATGTGCTGTGCTTTGGCGGGACGAAAAATGGCCTGGCAATCGGCGAGGCGGTTCTATTTTTTGATCACAAGCTCGCAGCCGATTTCGATTACCGTTGCAAGCAGGCCGGGCAACTTGCATCAAAAATGCGATTTCTTGCCGCGCCGTGGATCGGCATGCTGGAAAGCGGCGCGTGGCTGCGTAATGCGGCACACGCCAACCGATGCGCGACTTACTTCGCGCAACAGATCACCGGCATTCCGGCAGTTCGCATCATGTCGCCGGTCCAGGCGAATGCAGTGTTCGTGATGACTTCAGAAGAAATTCTCAACAAGTTGCGGGCGCGCGGATGGCGTTTCTATACCTTCATCGGCGGGGCGGCACGGTTCATGTTCGCGTGGGATTCTGATCTGCGCCGAGTCGATGAACTGGCAAGCGATCTGCGCACATGCGCGGCCTAACCACGGCATTGAGCCAGTGTGAGACCGGCTCGACATTGAAGTTGTCGAATACCTGGCGCGAATGCTGTCGCGATCGATGACGATCGGACTATCAACCTCAGCTTGTGCAAGGCAGATCAATCCGGATGAAAGGACGCAAATGAGCGCCCTCGGAATATTTGAATCTTCTGCAAAACATTCATGATTTTTAAACTGAGCATCCCCTGAATGATTAGTACGCTAACGCCGAGCATCCGTGCTGCGCGTGCGGAATACCACCTTCAGCTCGCGACGCCAGTGTTCAGTGATCGCAATCAATTCCCATTCGATTTGAGGGGAAAAGAATCGAAGAACCGGCTCATTTGCAGGATGAATGCGCAAGGCCGGCGCGCGACAAGAGAAGTCGCGGAGGGAGCGGGGATACTTCATTGCCCTGGAAATAACCCATGCGCTCGAATGCCGACAAGGCGCGGCCGGATGTGCCCATCTTCCTGTCCTCATTGAGGGCTCGCACGCGGATCCAGTAATCAAGTGCCTGCATGGGGAGTTGAAGATCTTCATCCGCCTTCAGTTCGATGACCACGAGACGGCCCTGGCGATCGAGCGTGAGCAGATCGAGCATGCCTCGATCACCTCGCGAGAGAGCGGGAACCTGTGAGTAGACGACGTCGCTTCGCAGGCCAGGCAGCAGCTCAGCCATTTCAGCGCGCAAGCAGGACTCAAACCAATGTTCAGGCTGGAGACGAAACAGCGGGTCGGCGTGCGCTCCATCTGGGTGTCGGCTCTGGAAGAGGCGCGCGCACAACTCGCGGCACATCGCTTCGGTTTCGGTATTAAGTGGAGTTTCATGAGCTCCTGCGCCGAACGTGATTTCGTCCTCGCGTGCGAACGATCGCTCAGCCACACCGTGACGCACACGGGCAAACTCCAGACCATGCAGCAGTATGCCTACCGCGGTTGCGGAACGTGGAAGCACTTCGACGCTGACGCGGGCACTCTCAGGCACCAGGTCGAGAATCCGGTCAATGCCTGCGCGGCAGCGTTCGATGGCAGACTTTGGTTCAAACGCGTGCACCAGCCGTGACTCGCTGTTGCCGGCATCACGGATGTCGACCGGCGCAATCTCTTCACTGCGTTCATCGAGCGTATAAAGCTGAAAATCAGCAGCATCGTGATTGAGCCACGCCATGCGTTCGGCCGTGGTGCGCCAGGCACCGGCGGGAACAATCACTTTGAGGCCGCCTAAGTGTCGCCGTGCCTCGCTTCGTTGCCGGCAATGATCGAGCCATAGAATGCCGAGCGTCAGAACGCCATCAATGGTGGTTCCCGATTCAGCGGCGCTCACACCAATCACCGCGTCAGCCTTTGTTCCCTTTACCAGCCGGCCGCGTGCGTAGGCAGGTCCGAAGCTGTGCTCCAGATCCATGGCCGAGCGCATGCCCTCGACCTTCGATCCCACGAACTCTCGAGCTAGGACGCGCTCCAATAATTTCTGGTAATTGCGCCGGGCCGAGTCGCGCGCGGTGGGAGTGCGGCGGTCGCTCGTGGGCACAAGCTCAAGCACCTGGGGCTTGGGCGCGCCCATGCGGCGCGTGGTAACGCGAAGGCACTGTGCGCGCGCCTGCAGGCCGACCACGGTGCGCATCACATTGCGTTCTTCGCTCCAAAGCTGGATGAGGCAGCGCCCGTGCGACTCTGTCACCGAGTAGCGAGCGGTGCGCATGTCAAAGACAACGCGCCCGTCTTCGAGAATGGCGGCAGCGGGATGATCGGCGAGATACTCCTCAAGGCGCTTGACTAGTTCCGCTGGTGCGATCTGCTCATCAGCCTGCGCCGACGAACCGCCCTTGACTGCTGCCATCAAGTTCTACCAGCCCATCCGCTCGCGCAGCCGCGTGATGTGCGCGGTATGGTGGCGCGAGTGCCAGTCATACAGCGCAAGATTCGCCGCCAGCGTCATTGGCCCGCGTTCGGGATGCAGGAACGACCGGTCAAAGTCAGAATCCGTCATGGCCTCGAGCAGTGCCACGAGGCGTGCGTGAATCGCTTCGGTCAGGTTGAGAGAAACCGTAATCGGCATGCGGCTGTCGGACAAGTTCGCCCAGGAGCCCTCGTCATAGGGCTTGATCGTGGGATTCTCTTCGGTCAAGGCCAGCTTGACCCGAATATAGGAATTTGCGTGGCTGTCAGCGACGTGATGGACCAGTTGACGGACTGTCCAGCCGCCTTCGCGATAAGGCGTGTCGAGCTGAGACTCGTCGAGCCCTGCAACCGCCGCGCGCAGGCGTTGGGGCAGAAGGCGCAACGTTTCAATCTGTTCGGCACGGGTACCGGCCGCGGCAGGATCGTGGCGGCCGATCGGGTAGCGGAGTTCGTCCAGGACTGTCATGGCACGAACCTAACACGGCGGGGCGGAAGCGAGTGTCTGAGGAGACGGTAAATTGCGAAAGGCGCCGGCTCCCTGACCGCGTGCAAAGGCTCGGGGCCGGGCGCCCGGCTACACAGTCTTGTGAGGGTGGTGGTGGCGATGATGGTGTCTCCTGGCGGCAAATGCCGGAGCAGCACACACCATCACCAGCAGGACAGCAATAATAATTTTCTTCATGGAAAGAATGTAGCATCGGTCCGATTGTTCGGGTAGATCCGACTGCGGGCAAAAGCGTGAATATCGCACCAAAATAGGAACTGCCACCGTCGTCGGCTGCACGGGTTTCGCCTCACACCGATCGGGCGTAGACTGGTAAGTACGATGAGTGCATCTCCGGTCCCTTCCCCACCTGCTCATAGCCGCTATTTTTTTGAGAAGTTTGGCATCACGGAGCGCCTTCTGGAGCGCTGCCTTGGCGAGGCCCTGTCGGCCGGCGGCGACTATGCGGACCTTTATTTTGAGTCCGTAACCGCCATTTCCCTCGGCGTCGACGAGCAGATTGTGAAGTCTGCCAGCCAGGGAACCAGCGCCGGCTGCGGCATTCGCGTGCTCTCCGGCGAGCGCACCGGTTATGCGTACACTGACAATCTGAATCCCGATCGGCTTCTGCATGCCGCGCGCACGGCGGCGCTGATTGCTTCCGGGCCGGCCAAGCAGCCGATTCAGGGATTTACCGACTCGCCCACTGCCGATCTCTATCCGGTTCCTCTGGGCGGGTTCGATCTCGACCTGGCCGCGCGGCTTGAGCTCATCTTGAGAGTTGACCGCGCGGCTCGCGCCTTCGATACGCGAATTGTCCAGGTCCGCGCCAGCTATTCGGAAGAACTGAGGCGAATCCTGGTAGCCGGCTCTGACGGCTCATTCGCGAGCGATACGCAGCCTCTTTGCCGGTTGAACGCATTCGTCATTGCCAAAGAGGGAACGAACACGACCCGTGGCTCCTCAGGCGCGGGCGGCCGTGCTGGATTGGCACAGTTCGTGGGTACCAAGAGCCCTGAGAATCTTGCTCGAGAAGCCGGCCGCGGCGCGATCCTGCAGCTGAGCGCGGTTCCAGCACCAGCAGGCGAGATGGAGGTCGTTCTTGGTCCCGGATGGCCCGGAGTGCTGCTGCACGAGGCCGTCGGCCACGGGCTTGAAGCGGACTTCAACCGCAAGGGAACTTCGGCATTTACGGGGCTTATCGGCCAGTCGGTGGCCAGTTCCAAGGTGACCGTCGTGGACAACGGAACGATGGAAGGCCGTCGCGGGTCGTTGAACGTGGATGATGAGGGCTCGCCCACGCAGGAGACCGTGCTGATCGAAAACGGCATCCTGAAGGGCTATCTGACCGACAAGCTCTCCTCGCGGCTGATGGGAACGGCCAACACCGGTTCCGGCCGCCGCGAAAGCTACCACTGCATCCCCATGCCGCGCATGACGAACACCTACATGCTGGCTGGCCAGGACGATCCTGACGACATTGTTCGCTCGGTGAAACGAGGGCTGTATGCGCCCAACTTCGGTGGCGGCCAGGTCGACATCACCAATGGCAAATTCGTCTTTTCGGCGTCGGAGGCTTACCTGATCGAGGACGGCAAGATAACCGCGCCGGTCCGCGACGCCACGCTGATCGGGAACGGTCCGGAGGCGCTGAAGTACGTGTCCATGGTTGGATGGGACCTGAAGCTGGATGAGGGAATCGGCACCTGCGGAAAAGACGGCCAGAGCGTGCCGGTTGGCGTTGGAATGCCCACAATCAAGCTGGATAAGATGACTGTCGGCGGAACGGGACGATAACCGTCGAAGATTCCGACCATTTTGGTTTGGATATACAAAAGGCGAAGCCTGGATGAACGTTGTTCTTGTAAGTGTATGATTTTATTAATGATGTTCCGGGGTGGTCAGGCGAAGATTCTGCTACATAGGTAGGGGGTGGGGTAGTAGGCCTTCTTTCCCCATTCGAAACCTGTTGAGCGACAACTCTCCCCTGGCTGCGAGAACCTGCTAAGAAGTATGCGGCTGGCTGGAGATTGTGGCGCGTGTCGGTGGTCACGGCTGGCTGTGATTGGACGAACGTACCTCAGGGGCTGAAGCCCAGGTTGAGTTTGCCTGGTTCATGCCGGGGATTAATCCCCGGCCTACCGCCCGATCGAGTTCTTCCGCAGCCTCCGAAGGGCCTTGTTTCTGCGGTCGCTGCCGCTTTTTGATAGGTTCAGAACATGCCACAAGCTGTTGTCCAACCCGATTCCGCCGCAGTTGACCTCGAATCTCTCGCCGCAGATGTGGTTGCCCAGGCAATGAAGGCGGGCGCCAGCGACGCCGAAGCGGTGATCCGCGAAGGTGATGAGTTCAGCGTTACGGTCCGCATGGGCGAGGTGGAGAAGCTGCAGGAGTCGGGCTCGCGCGGGCTGGGTCTGCGCGTGTTTCTCGGCAAGAAGTCCGCATCTACTTCGACCAGCGATTTCACCCCCGACGGTGTACGCCAACTGATTGACGGCGCGTTCGCCCTGGCACGAATCACGGAAGAAGATCCATGCAGCGGGCTTCCGGAATCGAATGAATTCGGTTCAGTTGCCGGAGATCTGCACCTTTATTTTGATGATGTCTATTCGTTCTCGGGGCCGGAACGCATTGAATGGGCACGCCGCGCGGAGGCGGCTGCACTGGGCGCGGACCCGCGCATCACCAATTCAAACGGGGGCAGTTTCGACGTCTCCACGGGCCGCAAGATCATGGTCAACTCGCGGGGATTTCTGGGCAGCTATCGCAGCAGCTACGCAGGTGTTTCGGCGGCACCGCTTGCCAAGGGCGAGGATGGCCAGATGCAGCGCGACCACTGGTGGTCGAGCGCGCGACGGATCGGCGATCTTGATTCGCCAGAGTCTGTTGGCGCGGAAGCTGCCCGCCGCACGCTTCGCCGCCTCGGAGCGCGTCGAGTCCCCACCCAGCAGGTTCCGATTGTTTTTGCGCCGGAGACGGCTCGCTCTCTGATCGGATCAGTCTTCGAGGCAGCGTCTGGCGACTCTGTCTGGCGGGGCGCATCGTTTCTTGCCGGCAAACTTGGCGAGTCGATGGCTGCCTCGACGATGACCATCATTGATGACAACTTCATGCTGCTGCCCAACGGCGTGGGAGGCTACGGTTCTTCACCCTTTGACGGCGAAGGGCTCCCGTCTCTGCGGACGGTCGTGGTCGAAAATGGCGTGTTGCGGAATTACCTGCTCAATTCGTACACAGCGCGCAAGCTGAGCATGAAGTCCACCCACAATGCTGCGCGCGGGCTGGCTGGAACGCCGGGCATCGGAGCGGGAAACCTCTTCCTTGAGCCGGGAACGCGGACGCACGACGAGATCGTCGGCGATATCAAAGCAGGACTGTACGTGACTGGCCTGATGGGGTTCGGCACCAATCTCGTGACCGGCGACTACTCGCGCGGGGCGACGGGCCTCTGGATTGAGAATGGGCAATTAACGCACGCGGTGGAAGAGGTCACGATCGCTGGAAATCTTGCCGAGATGCTGCGCAATATTACGGCGATCGGCAATGACCTGGTGTTCCGCGGCTCGATTGCCTCGCCCACGTTGCGCGTTGATGGCATGACGATCGCCGGCGCGTGAGCTGAGAGAGCCTGTGGTGGCCGACTTCCAATCCGTTCCCTTCGATCCCAGCGACGCGCGCGGCGCTCTGCATCAACTCCCAGAGAAATGCGCCGTCTTCGCGCTCTATGGCGAAGCTGCAAATGCGGAACCTTACATTGGGCGCACGCCGAACCTGCGCGGACGGCTGGAACGGTTGCTTTTGCCGTCACCCAAGCACCCCCGCCGGCTGCAGCTCGCGGGACGAGTGCGGCGCATTGAATGGCGATTAACGGGGTCGGATTTCGAATCACTGCTGGCGCAGTTCTCGCTACTTGAGAAGGTTTACGGTCCCAAGGCTCTGGAGCGAATGCATCTGGGAGCGCCTTCGTTCGTGCGATTTCTGGGCAGCAATCCGTATCCTCGCGTGGTGGTGACGAACCGGCCCAGCCAGCGTGAGGCCGACTGGGCTTATGGCCCTTTTGCTTCACGAGCCGCGGCCGATCGATTTGCGGAAGAGACGCTCAAGCTGTTCCTGTTGCGCCGCTGCACCGAGGATCTTGATCCCAATCCGAGCCACCCGGGTTGCGTTTACTCCGAGATGAAGATGTGCCTGGCTCCCTGTTACCAGGGCTGTTCCGATGAACGGTATGGCGAGGAGGCCGCTGGAGTCGAGAGCTTTTTGGCCACTCGGGGAGAGAGCCGCCTGGTGCAGTTGCGCAGCCAGCGGGATGAGGCCTCGGCGAGCCTGGAATTTGAATCGGCCGCCTCGCTCCACGCTCAAGTTCAGCGGGCGGAGGCGGTGCGGGCGCTGGCGCCGGAACTCGTGCGCCCCCTCAGCCAGCTTCGAGCGGTGATCCTGCAAGCCTCAGCGGAGCCGGATGAGGTGTCGGTCTTCCTCTTCGAGCAAGGCTGTCTGCGCGGGCCGGGGGCATTTTCCACGCTGGGCATGCGCATCCAGAATGAGCAGTCAGGTTCGAGCTCGCTCTTCGCGCAACCAATGGCGCTGGAGGCGGTGCCGGAAGTGCAGGGAACAGAGACCAGGGACCAGGGACCAGAAATGCAGGGACTAGGGACTGGGGACGCGGGACTGGAAAAACAGGGAATAGGGACTAGGGAACAGGGAGTAGAAAAACTGACGCCCGGTGGGTTGGCTTCTGCGGCTCGGTCGGCGCGGGGAGTGCTGGAGGCGCGGCTGGAGGCGGTACTGGTGGAACTGGCACGGACCGCAGAGGCGCCCAATGGCGTCGAGCGGCAGGGGCACCTGGCGCTGTTGAAGCGTTGGTACTACCGCCCTGAGGTCAAGCGGCCGGGAGAGATCTTCTTTCCCGATGCGGAAGGTGCATGGCCCGCCAAATCTATCCTGCGAGGAGTGGGGCGCGTGGCTGCGAAGTCACTGTCTGCGGCTGTCGTGTCGTAGGAGAATGGCTGGGGCATGGTGAAGCGAGTCGATCTGCGAGCGGAGTTGTCGGTTGGCCGGCACGCGCTGAGCATCGGGCGGGTTCCGCAGATTGCGCAATGGATTGCCGGGGCGCCGCGCCGGGTTCCCGGATTGATTGAATTGATGTGGGATGACGATCCGGGAGTGGCCAATCGCGCCGCTGACGTGCTGGAGCGCATTTCGAGGCGACCGTCACCGGCGCTGAAGCGGGCCGTGGCTGACCACAAGGAGGCGCTGCTGGGGTTGCTGGCTGAGGCCGTAGAGAAGAAGCTGCGCTGGAATCTGGCGTTTTCCGTCCCGAGAATCACGTTGACGGTTCCAGAGTGCCGCCGCGCCGCTGCCGCACTGTACGGGTATCTCGAAGACAAAAGCTCGATTGTGAAGACAGCGGCGCTGCATGGTCTGGCCGACCTGGCTCGTCAGAATCCCGAATCCATGCCGTCGGTTGTCGATCTGCTCCGGGTTTCTGGCCGGTCGGGAACTCCGGCCATGCGGGCGCGGAGCCGGATTCTGCTGAAGCGGATTGAAAACCCGAGTCGCAAGCAGCGGGAGGAGAGCTCGCTGCACATGTTCGACTGATAGACTGGCCCTGCAAGGAGTGGCATTTCGCAGCCCATGGTTGAGCTTGTTCCATCCATACTTTCGGCCGATTTTGCGCGACTGGCTGACGAGGTCGCAGCGGCTGAGCGAGGCGGCGGAACCGTGATTCACGCGGACGTGATGGACGGGCATTTCGTTCCCAACATCACACTTGGGCCGCCGGTTGTGGCCAGCCTCCGCAAGGTCACCAAGCTGCCGATTGATTGCCACCTGATGATCGAGAATCCGGATGAGTTTATTCCGGCATTTGCCGAGGCGGGAGCCAACTGGGTGAGCGTGCATTACGAGGCGTGCCGGCATCTGCACCGGTCCCTGCAACTTATCGAGCACCATGGGATGCAACCGGCGGTTGTTCTCAACCCGGCTACGCGCGTGGAACTCATTCGCGACATCCTGCCGATGGTGCACCATGTACTGATCATGAGCGTGAATCCCGGCTTCGGGGGCCAGAGATTTATCGAGTTTGCCCTCGATAAAATCCGGACCCTGGCCCAAATGCGGCAGGAACTAGGCCTCGCATTTAGAATTGAGGTAGACGGCGGGGTGGCTCACGATACTGTCGCCCGGGTCGTCCAAGCTGGTGCAGACCTGCTGGTAGCCGGAAGCGCAATTTTCACCGCGGGCAATGCGGAACAGAACGCCCGCGAGCTTCTTGCGGCCGCACGCCAGGCCGCCGGCGAATAGAGAGTCCGCCGAACCAGGTGGAGAACGTGCCAGGCCGGCGAACGGGTAAGATAAGTAAGATTTCCAGGGTAAACAGCGATTCGAGCGGAGCTTGTCCCCGAGCTTTGCTCCACAAGAGGTAGGGAATGAATCAGTTGTCCAACAAGATTACCGCGGCCGCATTAGCGGTCCTGCTCATGTCGAGCGCCTCCGCACTGGCCCGGGACAGGAAGCCTAAAAAGAAGAAAAACCAGGATCTCACTGCGAATCCGCTGGCGAATGTGAATTCAAAGCAGCCCGACAAGGAGCTGTTTGACAAAGCCATGGTGGCCTTGAAGAAGGGCCGTTTTGACGTGGCGCGGCTCGACCTGCAGACCATGTTGAATACTTATCCGGACTCCGAGTACCGGATGCGGGCAAAGCTTGCCGTGGGCGACACCTGGTTCAAGGAAGGTGGCACCGCGGCGCTGACCCAGGCTGAAGCTGAATACAAGGACTTCATCACGTTCTTCCCCAACGCGCCGGAGGCTGCCGAAGCGCAGATGAAGGTGGGAGACATTTACTACCAGCAGATGGAGAAGCCTGACCGCGACTTCAACAATGCGATCAATGCCGAAAAGGAATACCGGAACATGATTAACATGTTTCCGGATTCGACCCTGGTACCGCGCGCCAAGCAGAAATTGCGCGACGTGCAGGAGGTATTGGCGGAGCGCGAAACGCAGATTGGTGTCTATTACCAGAGCCGCGAGAACTATACGGCGGCCATCGCCCGTCTGCAGACGGTGGTTGATACCTACCCGCTTTATTCGAAGAGCGACCTGGCTTTGTTGAATATTGGTGACGCCTATGCGGGCCAGGCCCATCAGATTCAGTTGGTCTCCGGTTTGCCGGGAGCAGTTCGCGAACGCCTGAGGTCGATGTATTCCGACAAGGCCGCCGCGGCCTATACCAAGGTGATTACCCGGTATCCTATGGCGCCGCGCGTTGAGGATGCGCGTGATCGCCTGGTGGCAATGAACCGGCCGATTCCCGAGCCGACCCGCGAAGCTGTGGCAGAGAACGAAGCGGAAGAGCAGAGCCGGCAGCCGATCCGCTTTACCGACCGCACTCTTGCCGTCATCCGCCACGGACCGACGGTGGTGGAGGCTGTCCACGTTGGTGAGCCCAGCCTTCAGGATCCGGGCCGCACGCTTGCGCCATCCATCACTAAGGAAAACGTGAAGATGTACAACGCGGCGGTGAATGAGGGCAAGCCCGCGGTTGCACCGGGCGCGGTGACCCCGACCGGTCCCAATGAGCCGCCCCGGAGTGATCAGCCCTCGACTGCGCCAGTGCAGATGACTCCGCCCGAAGGCGGCACCGGCGTGGGCGTGTCAATCATTAGCGCTCCTGGCGGGAACCCGGCTCCTGCCGGCGACCCGAATGCGGTCGTCAAGCCTGTGGGAACCACGAATACCGCGATTCCGGCTGCGGAAGGTCCTGCACCGGCTCCCGATCAGGTTAACGACATCAAGCCCGGGCAAGTCCAGCCAACGACTCCGGAGGCCAACGACGGCAAAAAGAAGAAGAAAGCGCCCAAAGCTGATTTGAGCGACGAGTCGTCGAGCAAGAAGAAGAAAAAGAAGGGACTTGGCAAGATCAACCCATTCTAGTTTCAACGAGTTGGGAATTAAAACAGGCCGCACCTCCGGGATCGCGGCCTGTTTTTATTCCAGGATCTGATTGTCGCCTGGGCGCCTGTTTTGCGGGTTGGACTGAGCGGGGGCGAAACAGTTTCCATCGTGCCAATCTGCTAGAGTGAGGGGTTGTCCCCTTGCACGAAACAGCGCCGCAGAAACCCGGGGGCACGCGATCGAACCCCATGCCCCACGACCTGCCAAAAACCTACGATCCGACTGCCATTGAAGACCACTGGGCCGAGTACTGGGTCCGCGAGAACCTGTTTGCCCAGCCGGTGGTGACTTCGGCTGGCAAGGAGGAAGGCCCGGGCGGCCAGTCCCAGTTTTCCATCCTGCTGCCACCGCCCAACGTAACCGGCCGCCTGCACATGGGCCACATGCTCAATCAGACGGAGATGGACATTCTCACGCGATGGCGGCGCATGTCGGGGCGGCGCGCTTTGTGGCTTCCCGGCACCGATCACGCCGGCATCGCCACCCAAATGATGGTTGAGCGGCAGCTGACTGCAGAGGGCACCTCGCGCCAGAAGCTGGGCCGCGAGCCATTTGTGGAGCGGGTGTGGGAGTGGAAGCGCCACTACGGCGGGGCGATTCTCGACCAGATGAAGCGCCTGGGCGCCTCGGTGGACTGGAGCCGCGAGTACTTCACCATGGACGAGCGGCTGTCGGTGGCCGTTCGCGAAGCCTTCGTCAAGCTGCACGAGCAGGGGCTGATCTATCGCGGCGCGTACATTGTGAATTGGTGCCCGCGCTGCCAGACGGCGATCAGCGATCTGGAAGTGGTCTACGACGAGCACAAGGGCCATCTTTGGGAGATCCGCTACCCGGTACATGGTGACGACGGCCGCGAGACGGGCGAGTATTTGACGATCGCCACCACGCGCCCTGAGACCATGCTGGGCGATGTGGCTGTGGCCATTCATCCTGAAGACGAGCGCTACCTGCATCTGCACGGCAAGAAGCTGGGGCTGCCGTTGATGGACCGGGAAATTCCGATCATCCTGGACGAGTGGGTCAGTCGCGACTTCGGCACGGGCGCCGTGAAAGTGACGCCTGCGCACGATCCCAATGACTTTGCCTTGGGCGAGCGCCATCATCTGCCGTCAATCAACGTGATGGATGATACGGCGCACATCAACGAGAATGGCGGCGCATATGCGGGCTTGGATCGGTACGTGGGGCGGAAGAAGATCGTCGAGGATCTTGAAGCGCAGGGATTGCTGGCCGGGGTAAGAGACCACACGCACAACGTAGGCCACTGCGACCGCTGCAAGACGATCGTGGAGCCGCGGCTTTCCACGCAGTGGTTCATCAAGATTCAGCCGCTGGCCGACAAGGCAATTGCTGCGGTTAAGCCGGACGTCAACGGCAACAAGGCGATTCGCTTTGTTCCAGAGATGTACGAGAAGACCTACCTGAACTGGATGGAGAACATTCACGACTGGTGCATCTCGCGGCAACTGTGGTGGGGGCATCGCATTCCAGCGTGGCATTGCGCCATCTGCCACAGGATTACGGTGGCGCGCCAGGACCCAACCAATTGCGCTCATTGCAACTCGGACCAGATCACGCAGGAGACGGACGTGCTGGACACGTGGTTTTCGTCGGGCCTGCTGCCGGTGTCGGTTTTTGGCTGGCCCGGCATTACAGCGGAAAACCGGGCGGATTTCGACACCTTCTACCCCACCTCGCTGCTGGTTACGGGGTTCGACATCCTGTTTTTCTGGGTGGCCCGCATGATCATGCTGGGCTGCTGGTTCTCGGTGGACGTGCCCATGCCCGACGGCAGCCCGCGCCCGCTCTCGGAGTCGGTTCCATTCCGCGAGGTCTACATTCACGCGCTGGTACGCGATGCCAACCGCGAGAAGATGTCCAAGACCAAGGGCAATGTCATTGATCCCATCGAGATCGTGAAGCAGTACGGGACGGATGCCGTGCGGTTTACGCTGGCGTCGATGGCCTCGCCGGGCACGGATATCGCATTCAACGTGGCGAGGACCGAGGGCTATCGAGCGTTTGCCAACAAGATCTGGAATGCGGCTCGGTTCCTGTTCATGAACGTTGATCGTGCGGCGGAGATTGGAATTACGGTCGATCCCGCTTGCCTCGGAACAATGCCGGTAGCGGATCTTGACGCTCCTTTAGAGACGCGTTGGATCGTGGCGGAATTCCATCAGGCTGCAGCGAGTGTGAATGGGGCTCTTGAAGACTACCGTTTCGACGAAGCCGCCAATATCATCTATCAATTCTTCTGGGGTAGTTTCTGCGACTGGTACCTCGAGATCGTCAAACTCCGCTTAGACTTCAGCGAGACCGCCGACAAGGAGCAGACCAAGGCCGCGCTCACCACCCTTGTCTCAGTCTTTGAAGCAGCTTTGCGACTGCTCTCGCCCTTCATGCCGTTCCTGACTGAGGAGGTTTGGCACGCGTTGTATGACGGCAAGCCGCCGGCGAAGTCCATCGCTCTGACGCGTTTCCCCCAGGCAGATGGGGCGTTAACCCGTTCGACGGCAATTGCCGAAATGGCGTATTTGCAGAGCGTCATCGTCGAAGTCCGGGCGTTGCGCAAGGAAAGCGGCGTCGAGGAAAAGGCGACCGTACCCATCGAACTCCGTGCCGACGCACAACTGGCCAAGCTCGCGAAAGAAAATCACGGCATCATCGAGCGCCTTGCCCGCGTGAGCGAGATTCGCTTTGTTGAAGCCATCACCAGCGGCCTCTCCAAGCATCACGCCGCCAGCTTCGACGTGGCCGTGGTCTACGAACGAACGATCGATGTGGCCGCCGAGCGTGAGCGTCTGACGAAGGACATCGCCAAGTTCGAAAAGGGCCTGGCAGCTGCTGAACGCCAACTCGGGAACGAAGGCTTCCTGGCCAAGGCGCCGCCACAGGTGGTGGAAGGGCTGAAAAAGCAGGAGGCGGAAACGCGCCACCTGCTGGAAAAGGCTCTCGCGGCGTTGAAGGCGTTGTCACACGACGGCTCGTAACTCGTAGCCCTTTCGTGCTAGAGACGGCGGTGCATTGGGTCGCACAAAGTGAAGCCAGCATGAATTAGCTGACTGCAAAGAGCTAATAAGCTGTAAGGAAACAAATGGATTGGAAGAATAGCCGCATCGACGTTTTGCTGGAGCAGGCACTGGTGGAAGATCAGGCGGCCAGCGACGCCACGACGAAAGTCACCATCGACCCCGACCTGCGCGCTTCTGCGACTGTGATTGCACGCGAAGAGCTGATCGTAGCCGGCCTCGGCGCAATTCCGCGCTTCCTGGAAATTTTCGCACGCCTCGACCGCCGCCCGCAGGCACAGACTCGCTTTGAAGTGGTAAGCCACCCGGAGATTTTCGACGGCGTGCGCGCTCGCAAAGGCCAGATTCTGGCTGTCATTCGCCACAATGCCCGAGTGCTGCTCAGTTGCGAGCGTGTCATTCTCAACCTCATGCAGCATCTGAGCGGCATTGCCACCAACACGCGCCGTTACGTCGACGCCATCCACGGCACCAAGGCGCGCGTCCTTGACACGCGAAAGACGGTGCCGGGCCTGCGTGCTATCGAGAAATATGCCGTTCTTTGCGGAGGAGGAACAAACCATCGGCTTGATCTCTCCAGCGGCATCCTTATCAAGAACAATCACATCTCGCTTGGAGGAGGCCTTCGTACAGCAGTAACCAACGCCCTCGCCCGGCGCCAGAGCGGACAACGCGTGCAGGTTGAAGTTCGCAATACCAAGGAACTCGAAGAAGCCCTCGACTGCGGCGCAGAAGCGGTTCTGCTGGACAATATGAAGCCAATCGAAGTGAAGAACGCAGTGGATCGCATCAAGCAGGAGTCGAGGTGGATTCCGACGGAAGCTTCAGGTGGAATCGTTCTGGAAAACATTCGCTCCTACGCCGAAACAGGGGTCGAATTCATAAGTGTTGGAGCGCTCACCCACTCCGCCCGCGCCGTCGACATCTCCATGTCCATAGCGGCCGAGTAGTCTGGGTTGATGTTCGATCTCGCTGCGCTGGAGAAGGCCCTTTTCGGCACAATCTATGCCGGGAAGCTGAAATTCCTACCGACCACTGGATCTACCAACACCGATGCCATGGCTGCCGCGCGGGAAGGGGCTCCGCACGGGTCTGTTTACTTCGCCGATGAGCAGACTGCGGGACGTGGACGCGGTGACCATGCCTGGCATTCCGTGGCCGGGCAGGGGCTGTATGTCAGCGTGATTCTGCGGCTTCCTTTATCCCCTTCGCAGCTACCGTTGCTGCCCCTTGCGGGGGGACTGGCTGCTGCTGAAGCGATTCGAATCGGCAGCGGCCTGACGATCGATCTCCGCTGGCCCAATGATCTTCTTATTGGACCGCGCAAGACTGGCGGCATTCTGGCAGAGGCGCAAACAGACTCCGGCCTTCTTTCCTTCGCGGTGTTGGGCATCGGTATCAACGTTCATCAGCAGTACTTCGATCCTTCCCTTTCCACGCCCGGCACCTCTCTCGATCTCGAATCAGGTCGCACCATCGATCGCCAGCAGCTTCTAATCGCGCTGCTGGAGTCGCTCGAACGAGAAACGCACGCGCTAAGCGTGCCGGGGGCTGGAGAGGCGATCCTCGCGCGCCTGGAGTCGGCCTCCACCTGGCTCCGTGGCCGTGAAGTTGAAGTTCATGGGCCGCAAGCATGCATCGGCGTTACAGATGGGCTTGATGAGCAGGGTTTTCTGCTGGTTCGCGCCGCCGAAGGTTTGATTCGGGTGCAGACCGGCGGCATTCGTGCCCTGGGCAACTCCCGCCCTCAGGGGTATTGAATACAATCGAAGCAATGCTGCTCGCGCTTGACGTAGGAAATACCAACACCGTCCTCGGCCTCTTCCGCCTCAACGTGGAGCCTCCCTCTGCTGGTGCTTCCGTCACTCCGCGTTCCGAAGAGGAGCGGGAACTCGTGGCGCATTGGCGCGTGACGACGCATCGTACGCAGACGTCAGACGAGTACGGCGTGTTGTTTGTCAATCTGTTTCAGATGAGCGGCATCTCCGTGGACGAGGTCCACCACATCATCATTTCCTCGGTGGTGCCACCGGTCGAGAGTACTCTGCGCCGCGTGTGCGAGAAGTATTTTCATCTGCAACCCATATTCGTGGAGCCTGGTATCAAAACCGGCATGCCGGTACTTGTCGACAATCCCACGGAGCTGGGCGCGGATCGCCTCGTCAATGCGATCGCCGCGTATGAGCGCTACGGAGGGCCTTGCATCGTGGTTGACTTTGGCACTGCCACGACCTTTGACGTGATCTCGGCCAAGGGCGAGTATCTGGGCGGCGCCATCTCCCCTGGCCTTGGCATTAGCGCGGATGCGCTTTTTTCGCGTGCCGCGCGTCTCGGCCGGGTCGATATCAAGCGACCTGCGAAGGTGATTGGCACCAACACGGTAACGCACTTGCAGAGCGGACTCTACTACGGCTACATCGGGCTTGTGGACGGCATCATCGAGCGCATGATCGCCGAGCTTGGTGCTCAGGCTCGCGTGATCGCCACGGGTGGCCTCGCCCGGCAGATCAGCGAAGATTCACGCTTCATTGCGCAGATTGACGACATGCTTACGCTGGACGGCCTGCGCATTCTATTTGATCGCAACCGCACTGCACGCTCGCGCAGTCGCGCGCACTGAGTCGCGTCTCGTGCAAAATTACTTCAACTACTTCACCGAGATTGAGGAGCGCTTCCAGCAGCGCCGTGGATCGCTGCTACTGCTTTCCACGCTCGACTGGGCGCTGATCGAGACGTGGCAGGAAGCCGGTGTTCCGCTCGAAGCGGCCCTTCGCGGCATTGACTCGGCCTTCGACAAGTACGAAGCCCGCGAGTATCGCGGCCACAAGCGCAAAATCAACGGCCTCGCCTGGTGCGCGCAAGCCATTATGGAGGCGGCGGAAGAACTGCGCGAGGCCGCGGCAGGCGCATCCACGACAACCAACTACACGGGGGCTGACTCCGGATTCGAGCACGAGCGCGTCGGCGCACATCTTGAAGCGGCTGCAACCGCTCTTCGAGCCGCCACCATTGCACCGGAAGTCTGTTCCGCCACGGCCAATCGACTGTGCGAACTCGCTGCCGAAGTTCGAGCAGCTGATGCGAAGCCATCGCTCGATACGGAGTCACTGGAGCGCAAACTAACGGTGCTCGAAGAAAAGCTGTTTGCTGGCCTGACTACGGCTGCGCCAGAAGATCTGCTGGTTGCGTTGAAGGAGCATGCCGCCCGCGAACTCGCGCCTTATCGCAGCCGAATGGGCGCGGTCCAACTCCGCCAGGTGGAGAAACAGTTTGAGCGAAAGCAGCTGTTGGCCCACTACAATCTTCCCCGCCTCAGCCTGTTTTACATGAGCCAGCAATGAGCCCACGCCGATCTCATCCGCAAAAGCCGCACTCGAAAACGCCACCTTCGGCGGAGACGGCGCCGGCGCTGGTGCAGATTGAAAAACCAGTCTACGGGGGAAGTTCCCTGGCTCGTCATGAAGGCAAGGCGATCTTTGTCCCGTTGGCGCTTCCCGGCGAACAGGTGCGCATTCGCATCACCGATAACAAATCTGGCTACTCGACCGCTGAGCTTACCGAAATCGTCAGCCCGTCTCCGGCCCGCACCCGGCCGCCGTGCCCCCACTTCGGTCCTTGCGGCGGCTGCAACTATCAGCACACGGACTATGCCACGCAACTCGCTTACAAGGAAGCGATTCTTCGCGAGACGTTCGATCGCGGCGGCGTACCGGCAGTGGGCGAAGTCGACATACTGTCCGCCAATCCCTGGGAGTATCGCAATCGCATCCGAGTGGCTTTCGATGCCGACGGGCGACCGGGTTATCGCGGTCGTCGCTCGCATACCATCATTCCCATTCACGAGTGCCCTATCGCGGCGCCATTGCTTATTTCCTCAGCGCGCGCGGCCGCGGATGTCCTTGCTCGGGTTCCTGCAAATTTGCGCCCGCATGAGCTTCTTCTCTTCTGCGATCCCACCGAGTCGTCTTTGCTCGCAACCTTTTTCGCGACCGAAACCACCCCGCTCGCACTCGACCCGGTTGCGAAGTCTCTACAAGATCGCATCCCCGTTCTAAGGGGGGTGGAACTAGCCGCAGGAGGACGTCCCGGCTATCCTCCGCGCACGCTTGCCTCGTGGGGATCAAGGTCGCTCGACTACCCCGCCGCCGGTTTCACCTATCGCGTTGATCATGGCGCATTTTTTCAGGTCAACCGGTGGCTCATTGATTCGTTCGTCGCACGCGTTGTCGAAAATAGGAGAGGCATGCTGGCGTGGGATCTCTTCGCTGGGGTGGGCCTCTTCGCACGCGCGCTCGCTCCCCATTTTGACCGGGTAGTTGCAGTCGAGTCGGCGGTCTCAGCTGCCGACGCCCTTGCCGCCAATCTCGCAGGCACGAGTGCCGAGGCGTCTTCTGCCTCCACGCTCAACTTTCTCCGCGAAAACAGCAGGGGAGCCCGCCCCGATTTGGTGGTAGTTGATCCTCCGCGTACTGGCCTGGGAGCAGAAATCACGTCCCTGCTGAGTGAAATCGGGGCACCCCACATCACCTACGTTTCGTGCGATCCCGCCACCCTCGCGCGTGACCTTCGCGCACTCCTCGCAGGGGGCTACGCGATCTCATCGGTAACTCTGGCGGATCTATTTCCGCAGACCTTTCATCTCGAGACAGTGGTCCATCTCCATCGCGCCTGATAGACTTCCTTTCAATCGCAAGTGAAGATGGATTCGGGCCCTGCATTTTCCGGGAACCGCTCTGCCCCACGCACATTCATCGACGCGGGCGCGCTGCCTCTGTTCCTCGCTGCAAGTTTTTTTGCTGCCGGGGTGATCGTCACCCGCACGTTTTACCTGCCTCCATCAAGACTGCTGATCGCGCTCGCGGTGCTCGTGATCTTGTGCGGCTTCGCTGCATTCCGAGCCCCACGCATCGCGAAGGCGCCGATGGCCTTGCTCTGGATTTTGCTTGGCGCCTGGTGCGCCGAGATGGAAGTGCGGCCTGCCCCCGAGTCCGCATTGCTTGCTGTGTCGGATGGCCTGCTTCGCACCGTTGAAGGCACCATCACAAGCGCCGGCCCCGTCCGTAACCAAACCAGTCCTGAGGATGTTGAAGATTCTGGCGCCGAGCCTCCGACGCAACGTATTGACTTGCGTCTGTCGTCCGTCGAGGTTCTCGACGATGTATCCGACACCCAGATTCCGATCGTCGGGAGCATCCGACTCACCGTCCGCTGGCCGAAGTCCGCACCGCATCGCATCCCATGCGGCGAACGCGTCCGCGCGATTGCGCGTTTCCTGCCTCCTGATTCCTATCACGATGCCGGCGTGTGGAACCGGGTCGACTATTTACTCGACCAGCACATCACCTCGACCGGCTCGGTGAATGTCGAGCGCATCGAACGGATTGGCAATCCAAATAGCCTGTCGTTCGCATGCCGGTTGCAAGAGGCGCAGCAATTCGTAGGCGAACGCCTTCTCGACCTGCCGGCCAGAATGCGAGGTCTGCCGGCTCCGGTGCGCATCAATCCGGAAGATGCAGCCATGCTCAGTGCCATGGTGACAGGCGATCGCACCTTTCTCGATCAATCGTTGCGCGTGGGATTTGAGCGCACCGGTTCCTTTCACATGCTGGTGGTTTCCGGGCTTCACCTTGCCATTGTTGCCGGATGCATCTTTTGGCTAGCCGGCAAGTTGAGAATCCCGAGAGTACCAGCGACGCTGGCTACGATCATTGCCGCGTTTGCTTACGCCCTGCTCACCGGATTCGCGACCCCGGTGCAGAGGTCGCTCTGGATGGTGACTCTCTATTTGCTTGGCCGCCTCGTTTATCGCGAACGCAGTGTCCTTAACACCATCGGGTTTGCCGCGCTCTGCCTGTTAGCGGTGAGCCCGCGCGCGATCTTCGACTCCAGCTTTCAGATGACGATCCTCGCTGTCATCTCCATCGGTGGCGTTGCGATTCCGTTCCTGGCCGGCACCATTCATCCCTATTTGTCTGCGACGCGCAATTTGCGACGAATCGCGACTGATGTCAAGCTTGCACCGCACCTCGCGCAGTTTCGCGTGACGTTGCGGATGATTGCCGCAAGCATGCGGCGCGTCCTTGGCAGACGCATTGCGTGGCAGGTCTTCCCAAGTTGCGTGCGCTTTGCATTGAGGATATCTGAAGCGCTCATTGTCTCGATTGCAATTGAACTTGCAATGATGCTGCCGATGGCGATCTGGTTCCATCGCATCACCCTCTTCGCACTCCCCGTCAACCTGCTCATCCTGCCCCTGCTGGTGTTGTTGATGCCAGTGGCGCTACTTACATCCGTCGTGGCCCTGGTGTGGCCTGCCGCCGCAGTACTCCCGGCAATGATCGTCGCGGTTCTTCTGCATTTTGGCGCGAGCATGGTGCAACTGTTCGGATCGCTGCGCTGGGGAGATGTCCGTATCTCTACGCCTGCACATTGGCAAGTGGTCGCTTTCTGGTTGTTCTTGGCAACTGCGATCGTGCTCATGCATATGCGCCGTCAATGGGCCCCGGCGGCAGCATGGGTCGCTCTTCTCGCGGCGGGGATAGCAGCTATCGTTCCGAGGCCGGTCGTGCATCCGTATGGCGCCCTCTTCGTTGAGGCCATCGACGTCGGGCAAGGCGACTCGATTCTTCTCATTTCCCCCGAAGGCAAGACCCTGCTGGTTGATGGGGGCGGCCTGGGCGGAGGACCGCGTCCAACTACCCAGAACTTCGACGTCGGAGAACAGGTTGTCTCCGTAGCACTATGGTCGCGCGGCATTCACCATCTCGATGTAGTGGCGCTGACACACGCACACTCGGACCACATGGGTGGCCTTCCTGCGATTCTGCGCAATTTTCACCCCGGGGAACTGTGGGTTGGGAACAATCCAGCCGTGCCGGACTATCTGGCACTCCTCGATGAAGCCCGCCGCCTCAAGGTCAATGTGCGCAATTTACAAGCCGGTGATGCTCTGAAGTTGGGGAGCGCCAACATCATGATTTTCGCGCCATTTGCTGGTTACATGCCGGGAGTTGAGCCAGGCAACAACGACTCACTCGTCTTGCATGTGGCATATGGTGCGACTTCTGTCCTGTTGGAAGGCGATGCTGAGGCGCCAGTAGAACGTGGGATGCTCGCCAATCCCGCGCTCGGGAGTACGCTTCTCAAAGTGGCTCATCACGGCAGTCTTACGTCGACAACTCCCCAGTTCCTGGCGCGTGTTGCGCCACAATGGGCGGTCATATCCTGCGGGCGGCACAATCACTATGGTCATCCGCGCGAGGAAGTCCTGCATGCACTGCAGCTGGCCGGGGTGCTCACTCTCAGCACTGACATCAACGGGGCGGCGTGCTTCCGTCTTGATGGCACTGCGGTCGAGCCGGACCCCTCTTGCTCGCTGGACTCGGCCCAGTAAGGCTGCGGGCACGAAACCTGCCACGCAGTAGCGATCGGGATCAGTCTGTTGTTCAAGAACGATCCGGACCTCCTTCGATCGAGCGTTGCCGGCACTCACAGTGGAACCACGGATTAGAAGATGCTATTCGTGGGCGCCTTTTTTGCGCAAGACGTCTGCCCATTTGTGGTCGTCCATCCCCATCGCGTAGCTTAGCGGCCTGTGCTGGCTCTGGTCGATTGCATTTATGTCCGCTCCCTTGTCGAGCAGAATCGGAATCACACTCCCGAATTGCAGGCGTAATGCCATATCGAGGCAGGTGTCGCCATATGCATCGGGCAGATTCACGTTCGCACTATGTTCCAGCAGCAATTGCACGTCATCTTTCTGATCGCGAACGACCGCGAAGAACAACGGAGTGGCTCCGCTGGCCGGCTGGGCGTTCACATCCGCCCCTTTGTTCACCAGCATCTCTACAATCTGCTTGTGCTTGATCGAGAAGACAGCCAGATGCAAAGGCGTGTAGCCGTTCTGCATGTAGCGGGTGTCATCGCCGTGTACGGTCAGGACGCCAACCGGGTCCTGATGGTTGCTCGACGCGAGTACTTTGTCCAAATCGCCTGGGGTGTACGGCCCGTAATTGTTTTTGGCGTTCACATCCGCGCCTGCGTCGAGCAAAGCCTGAACGGCTGCTACCTGCCCGTGCAGCGCGGCTACGTGAAGAGGCGTGTCTCCCTTTGCGTCCTTTTCGTTCACAAGTTTCGAATCCTGCTGAAGCAACGCCTTGATCTTGTTCGCATCACCCTTGCGGGCCGCGTCATGTATGGGGCCGCAAAATGCATTGGCGGTGAATGCTAGTGCGAGAACGGCAATAACGGCAACGCGGCAGACAGAGCGCTGAAATAGCTTTCTACTATTCACTACCAACTCCATGGTTCCTCCGGATGAAAGGACATTCTATCTGATCTTTGGGAACGATCTCATTTGAGATGACGGGGTGCGGCGCGGCCAGGTTTCATCGTGCATTGGCTTGGTGTCGGCCCACTATCAAAACCTTAAGCGCAGACCCAGGTCGAACTGCCGTTCGCGATAAAAATCAACCGCGTTGATATTCAGGGGCTGGCCGAATTCTGTCTGACCAGTTTTAAGGCCTGTTAGAAAGTGCAACGTTGGCAACGAGCCTGAATTGGTGCCTGGTTGAATGGAATAGCCTATGGTTTCCACCTCGGTCACGTTCTGATGATTGAACAGATTGAAACTCTCGGCCAGTAGTTCGAGTTCTCGACCGTGTCCCAGACCGAAGCGTCGCCCCAGACGCACATCGGCCTTCCACGTTTTCGGATGGCGGTAAGTATTTCTGCCCACTCCATACACGCGATCGTCGCCACCGAAACCATTCATACCGGGGCCAAGGCCCACAATCAGTGCGCCGCCTTTTTCGAATTCACGCGTGATCGATCCCGCGGTGCGCATTGAGTAAGGCAAGCCGGTGTGGAATTGCGCCGTTCCCGAGAGCAACCACCCGTTCGTCAACCACCGTCCAACTCCCTTGTGATTGCGGGGTGCTTGCCAAATCGCCATCGCGGATGCGGAGTGGCGCACATCAAGATTGCTCGTGCCGTATTCAAGCGCGAAATTCGTAGGATCGAGAACACTGCTTCCCATCACTTGCGCGCTCTCGTTGGGGTTCCAATCCATGGCGTGACCGTAGGTATATCGGCCAAGGAAGGTCAACCCGTTGCGCGCGTATCGGGACAGGCGCACGGTCCCAGCCTCGTAGGTCGAGTTGGCCTTGCTCGCGATCTGAGTAATCTGTTGGTAGTTTCCGTTGAACCGGCCGCTCGTTGCGCCCTCTCCAGGCCACGATGCGAAGAAGGGCACCGTGATTTGCGGCTTCTTGATGGGCCCCTTGCCGCTACCGTCAATCACGGCGTACGTGATGGTTTTGGGATTGATTGCGGGGTCGTAATTGGTGTCCACGGTGATCGGCAATCTGCGCGCGAGGCTCATCCAGGCGCTTACGCTAAGCAAGACGCGACCGGGCAGTTTCTGCTCGATCTCCACCATTCCCTGGTGAATCTGGGCATTGCGGAACGTCGGCGCAAATTCCACAGCGCCAGGCTTCAGGGCGCTTGCGGGATTACCACCAAGCACATATGGAAAAGGAGGAGAGCCGCCACCACTTCCTTGCAGGTTGTCGGTCGGACGCATGAAGAAATTCAGGTCACCCTTGAGTGAACCGGTTTGGGTCAAGGCCGTCTCCAGAACTCCGTTATTGGTGCGGCCTGCATACATTCCGTAGCCAAGGCGGGCCACGGGCCAGTGGCTTTCGCTCTTGCCCCAGGTCAGGCCCGCGCGCGGATTCCACGCGCTTCCAGGGCTTGGCAAATGTTGGGTCAGGGGCAAGTCAGGGTTGGATATCAGCGCAATTGGAGGTGGAAGCTGTTCGTGATCCCACCGCAACGAAGCGGTCATCACCAACTGCCTGGTTGGCTGCAACTGAGCAGTCGCAAATCCCGCCCAGTCATTGGTGCTGAGGAACCAGTGCGCGGGCCCAATTGTTTGTCTGTAATAGCTGTAGCAGGGCAGGTATCCGAGCCCGTGCAATTGGCCGGTTGAATCCCGCCACGCCTTCTCGCGCTGATCGCAGTTGTGCTGCTGCATCGGATCAAGAGCGTCGGTCAGTCCATACTTGGCGAAGACAAGTGCATCGGAGACGAAGTTTTCAACACTGGCATAGGAGTACGTGCCGGTTTGATTGCGCAAGAGGGTGGTTGTGTCGGCGCTGTGCCTCAGGTCGAATCCTGCCTTCAACAGGATCGGGCCATGCACCCACGTCAGGCTCTCCTGTGCTTGATACACGTGCTCGTCGGGGGAATTGCCCGGGCCGAACCGGGCCGGATTTCCAATGGTAAAGCCGTAACGCGAATCGACAGTGATCTGTGGAAGGCGGTCCCAAAGTCCAGCGTGAAACGCCTGTTCGAACTGCGATGGAGTCTGAGCCCCGGTATTCACAACCGTGGTGCGCATCGAGCCTTGCGTCACGGCCAAAAGATTTGGCGTGAAAAAGGCTTCCCACCGCGCGAGCACAAATGTACTAGCGCCTTGTCGAGTGCCGAAACTGCGGTTTCCGAAGCTCTCCGACGCGATCGAGAGTCCACCTCCGGGAGAGTTCCACGCGGCCCCAGAGCCCTCGACTGTGAAGCGATGCCGTTCACCGACCTTCCAATCAAGCCGCCCGACGCCACTCCAATGCTGCGAGGTTCGGGGCGCCGGGCCTAACAACCCCGCAAGTGACTCAAGCATTTTTGAGTAGGCTTGGACGCCTTCCGCGACCGGGTTGAAACTGCTCAGACCGAGCCGTGCGCTCAATACTTGCATTTCGTCGTCGGAAGGCTGCGCAAAGAAATGATCAGGATGTCTGACGGTTGCAATCGCCGGGTGATTTCGGCCGTTCCCATCGATTGAGGCAAACCAGAAGATCTTGCGCCAGCGAACCTGTCCTCCGATCCCTGCGCCCCAGCGGTTCTCCTTGTCTCCAGGGCTGTAGTGGGGTTGGCGTGAACACCGGAGTACTCGTCTGCGTGCCTGGCGAGCTCTCCTTCACCCATTGCGTAAAGGGATTCCGTGCTCCCAGGACATTTTGCCGATCGAAGTAAGACGCTTGCCCGTGCAGCTTCTGTGTACCGCTGCGCGTGGTCATGTGAATCCGTTCGCCGGTGACTGTGTCCGCTCCTCCATTTTCTCGATCCGCAAGTTGAAACTCCTGGATCGACGTTTCGCTCGCCAGGGCGCCATCAAGCGAAGTTGGGTTGCTGCGACCACCAGCCTGGCCACCAAATGCCAGCCGCGTACTGACTCCATCTACGGTGACCGAAGAGCCGGGGCCTTGAGCTTCATTACTCGTGCGCTCGGCTTCAGCGAGGCCGTTGCTTTCTCCTGCTGGCGTGTCCAATACAAAGTTCTCCCAGTGCCGTCCGGGCAAAGGAAGCTGTTCGATCTGCTCGCCCGATATCGCCATCTCAGCCCCTGCCGACCCGTTGGCGGCAAGGATCGAGGCGTCTGTTTTCGCGGCCAGGAGCGCCAGGCGCGCAGCCGATACAGCGACGAGGGCAGACACGGCTCCGGGAACGATTCCTGCCAGATCGGCGGCCGCTGGTAACGTGCTCGCCGCTGCCGGAACGGCCGGGTCAAGGGCACGAGCAGCAATAGGCGATGGCGGCATTGTCGCAGGTGCGATCGCGGGAACAGCGGTCATTCGTAGCGAGGCAATTGCTTCCGGCGCAGGCGCCGGAATTGCCAAGGAGGGTTCGGAGAGCAGGGCCGGCGCTCTCGAAGTTGAAAGGGCCGAATTCAAAGCAGCCGAGGGCGGATCCACTCGAGCTAAATGTCGCTCTGGAGTTAAAGAGCGCCTTCGGCTCGAGCGTCAATGCAACGGCCGTTTGCACCTTTGCTTCGAATCCCGCGGCAACATAAACTCCGCCGGCTTCGCCTCTTCCCAGGCTTGTGCTGACAGCCTCGAGGGTATATTCCCCGGATGGAAGTCCGGTGAAGCGATAGGTGCCACCTCTGCCTGTGATCGCATGTACGGAGGCGCCGGTCGCCGTGTGTCTAAGTGATACGGCCACGCCCTCGAGCGGCCTGGAATGAATGTCTGTGAGCTTGCCGGCGACTGCGCCCGACTGCGTTTGAGCCATGGCGGAAACCGCGGCCAAAGCGATCAGCGACGCAATGATTCGCCAGGCTAGCCTTTGCCGCCAGCCTCGCGTCCATTCGGGACGGCGTCCGCAATCACTCAACTTTCACCTTCCCGTCGAGACCGCTTTTGAGCAAACTTCAAATCGGCACCGTCGCAATCGAAACGTCATCGGGTGCCCCGCCGGCCTTGGGTATCCCAACCGGGGAATTACCCATTTCGACCGCTCGTACGACTAAAAAGGGAAGTTTCTGTGATTCTAGTCCCGAAACGGGAGCCGAAGAAGGGATGGACAAGCAGCGGTGATGGCGCTCACATTCGGACCTCAGAGGGCTCCAAAAGCGCGATTTCCAGTCAATGAATTTGTCATGGAAGTTACCGGGGAGTTCTGCGCTGGAACGAACGGATGACCTGATTCGGCGCATTGGCAGCCTCAATTCCTTCTGCATAAAGGTCGCAATATCCTTTGATCGCCTTTCCAGGGCGCCTCGCGGTTTCAAGCGCAATCCCTGATAAACTGGAAAGACGGCTTTCAGGCCCGGAAAGGGCCCTGCGGACCAATTCGCGTTGCGGTTTCATGCGCGCCCCCAGGCATTCGAAAACATGTTCATTGATGAAGCAAGAATTCGCGTTAAGGCCGGCGACGGTGGTAACGGTTGCATGGCTTTTCGCCGCGAGAAATTTGTGCCCCGCGGCGGGCCTTCTGGCGGCGACGGCGGTCGCGGAGGCGACGTGGTCATGCAGTCCACGCAGCGCCACAATACTCTCATCCACTTTCGCTACAACCCCGAACACAAGGCGCAGCGCGGCGAGCACGGCATGGGCTCCAACTGCTCTGGATCCGACGGCCGCGACATCGTACTGCAGGTGCCGGTGGGCACATCGCTCTTCGACGCCGAAACCGGCGAGCTGGTTCATGACTTCCAGGAACCCGACGAGCGCATCATCGTCGCCAAAGGCGGCCGGGGTGGTCGCGGCAACCAGCACTTCGCCACCAGCACCCACCAGGCGCCCCGCGAACACGAGATGGGCCGCGCCGGCGAAGAGCGGCTTTATCGCCTGCAATTGAAGCTCCTGGCCGACGTTGGCCTGGTTGGCTACCCGAACGCGGGCAAGTCGACGCTGATTGCGCGAATCTCCGCCGCCAAGCCAAAGATTGCGGACTATCCTTTCACCACGCTCGAGCCAAACCTAGGAGTGGTTACCGTTGGTGAGGAACCCAACCAGGAGTCGTTCGTGGTTGCGGACGTGCCCGGCCTCATCGAAGGCGCGCACCTCGGTTCTGGACTCGGCGTGCAGTTTCTGCGCCATATCGAGCGCACGCGCGTGCTCGTTCACCTTGTGGATGTGTCCGACGCCTCCGGCCGTCCCGATCCCGTTGAGGACTTCAAGATCATCAACAACGAGCTGGCAAGTTTCGGCAATGGGCTAGATGAGAAGCCAATGATCGTGGTCGCCACCAAGCTTGACTCCGTCAATCCTGACAAGCTCAAAAAGCTTTCCACGCACGCGAAGCGCCGGAAGCTTGAATTTCACGCGATCTCGGCGGTAACAGGGCAGGGAATTGATGAGCTCAAGTGGGCTCTAGCCAAGCACGTCCGCCAGCCGGAGTTGGCCGCCGACTGAGACTTAATTGGGCCGAGACGAATATTTCGGCCTTACACCATCGCCCGTTCCTTCACCATCAGGTACTGATTAAGTACAGACGGTGTCAGCGATTCAGGATTTAGATCGAGCGTGAGCGCGCCCTGTTCGTGCAATCGCGCCAGAAGCAATTCACGCCGCCCCGTCATTTCCTGCGCCGCGGCGGACCGAAACATCTGCTCTACATTCTTGGGTCGCGATCTTGCAATTGCGTCAACTTCGGGCTGCGCCATCGCTACGAACAGCAGCACGTGTCGACGCAATAATTGCACGGCGCCATCGATGACTTCCGGCCGCATTGCTGTCTCTGCGAGATCGGTCACCCACAAAATCAGCGACCTGCGTGGCTGCAATCGGTTCAGTACCGCGGTGGCGCGTAGATGATCGGCCTCGCTGCTCTCGGCCTTTACTTGTGCCAGGAGCTCAATCAGTTGGCGCAAATGCGCAGCCCCGCGCCCCGGCAAAAGTCTTTGTTGAATGCTCTGTCCATAAGCCAGCAGCCCCACGCGGTCTCCCGAGTAGAGCGCGAGCTGTGCCAGCGCCACGGCCGTTGAGCAGGCATGGTCAAGCTTCGAACGCGTTCGACCGCTGGAAATTGTTGCTGAGGTTCCGCTGGTAGCGGGTCCTCGCGATCGCATGAGCCGCCCGCAGTCCAGCACAATCCAAACTGGCTGGCTGCGTTCCGTCTGATACTGACGCGTGATCAGGCCGCCGCGACGCGCCGTCGCCGTCCAGCAGACGTCGCGCAGGTCGTCGCCTTCTCGATAGTCGCGTAGGCTTTCGAAATCACGACCCAGTCCCCGCTGCCTCGCCAGGCGCAATTGCAGGTCTATCTGTCTGCTGCGCGCCAGAAATATCTGTTGCTCCTCAGTTGTGCGCAGTGCCGGATACACCCGCACGGTCTGAATCAGCGGCGCTCTTGCCCACCGTTCTGCCAGACCCAGCGGCGAGCGGTATTTCACGTAGAGCCAGCCCGTTTGCCAGTCGCCGCGCTCTTGCGGATCCACGTAATAACGAAGTTTTGCCGGCACACGCGGGAACGCCGTCAATCGATGCATCGCCGGTCGCGCAACCAGGGCGGTGGGCAGATCGTCAGTGAGACGGCACTCCACAATCACACGACCTTGATTTTCGATTGTGAGTTCGATTTCGGTCTTGCTATCGAGCGCGGGAGCGTTGCTCCAACTCCGCTCCGCAATCAGCTGTTTTGCTCGTGGGAGACGCAGACCATCCAGCAGCGCCGCCACCAAAAGGAGGGTATCCCACACTAGCATCGCGTAGCTGAATCGCGCTTCATAGAAACCTGGAATCAGCAGCAAAAATCCCACCGTGAGCAGGCCGATAGCTCGCGGAGTCAACCCGAAACTCCAGCGCCGCCGCCGTTCGCAAACAGCGCGCACCGGGCCGGGATGAAGAGAGCCTGCGCTCATTGACGGGGTACCGGCACAGCCGCCACCACGTCCGCGAGCGCTCGATCCGCGTCGAAGCCTTCGAGTTCCGCCTCCGGTTTCAACATCACCCGATGCCGAAGAACCGGCTGTACGGCGCGCTTCACATCGTCAGGGACGAGGTAATCGCGTCCGTCGAATGCCGCGGCCGCCTGCGCTACAAACATCAGGCTCAACGCCGCGCGCGGGCTTGCGCCTAAAAGCAATGTCGGCCACTCCCGCGTGCGCCGCGCCAGGGCAACAATGTATCGATATAACTCCGGCTCTATGCGAATCGCACGAACTTCTGCGCGCGCCGCTTCGAGCAGCCCCGGATCAATCGGCTTGATGTCCGCATTCTCGAGCAAGCCCGTTCCGCTCGTGGCGTGATGCAATCCCAGGATCTGCAACTCCTCCGACTCTGAAGGATAGGCCACCCGAATCTTGAGCAGAAAGCGGTCGAGCTGTGCTTCCGGCAGCGGATAGGTTCCCTCGAAATCGACCGGATTCTGCGTTGCAAACACGGTGAACCAGGCCGGGAGTGGACGCCGCACGCCATCTGACGTCACCTGGCGTTCTTCCATGCATTCCAGCAACGCCGCTTGCGTCCGGGGAGGCATGCGGTTGATCTCGTCCACCAACAGCAGATCGGTAAATACCGGCCCTGCATGAAACGTAAACGTGTCGGTTCCCGGCTTGAGAATTGTGGTGCCGAGAATATCGGCGGGCATCAGGTCCGGTGTGGCCTGCACGCGCTGGAACCCAAGCCCCAGCAGACGTCCCAGGGTCTTCACCATGAGCGTCTTGGCGATCCCCGGCACTCCCTCAAGCAGCACATGGCCTTTGCAGAGGATGCTCATGAGCAACTCGTCAATGGCTGCTCCCTGGCCGGCGATTACGGTACCCAGCCCGGCCCGAGCCTGCTCGATCAGCTGTTTTGTAGCATGCAGGGACGGTCCCCGCTCTGAAGTTTGCTGTGTCTCAGTGGTGCCAATCGGCTCCTGGCTCATTAGGCCCTTTCCTGCGAAGGTAAGTGAACTTCTTCATCGGTGATGACCGCGCTCAATACCGCCGGTCGTGCCGCCGTTTTGAGCTTTTCCATATGCGCTGCCAGCAATTGCACCAGCCGCAGAGCTTCCTTGGGTTGGACTGCATCCGCCCCCGCAGCGTCCTCGCACGCTTTTAGATCCGCCTCGAGCGAGGCGTCGAGTCCCGGAAAACGCCGTTGCAGCGTCGCCGCAAGGGTGGCCGCATCCAGCCGGTCCCCGCGCATTCCGCAGAGTCGAAGTGATTGCCTCCGGAAGCGCTCCCACGCAATCGCGATCGCCGTGGTGGCAGCCCCGGCGTTGCGATACAGCGAGCCCAGCGCCTCAACAAACTCCACGGGTGTTGTGCGAACGGAAGGAGGTAGCTCACGCACCGGTCCGCTGCGCCTGCTAAAGCTGAACAGCACCAGCACGGCCAGCAACGCCACCCCGATCCGCAGCATGGTCAACGCCGGTCCACCGGCGTAGGTCCAGGTTGAGCGAATCTCCCCATGCAGCGACTCGTCCCAATAGAAGTGCTTTCCCTCGCGCGTTCCCAGCGAATTCAGCAGCAGATCCAGGTTGCGCGCGCGTGCCAGCGAACCGTTCTCGAGTGGCGTGGAACTGGCCCACCACACCACGTGCCCCTTGGCCCAGTCGAACTCCACAACTGCCGGCTGTCCCGCGCAACTGTACTCCACGCGATCGTTTGGCTTACCCACCTGCCACGTGGCTTCGGGAATCATCCACACTTCACCGGTGGCAGCCAACGCATCAAGTCCTTCCGGTTCCAATTGGCACGCCGCAAAGTTGAATTCGCGCGGCGGCGTGCTTGCGCCACCGGGCAGAAGGTATCCGCCCCAATATCCTGTGGCCAGCACACGACCCCCGCGTTCAAGAATCTGTTGCACCGCCTTGATATCGTCTCGTTCACGCGAGAAAGGTTGAGCGAAGATCACCACAGTCCCTGGACCTGCGTCCGGAACAAGCTCTGCCAGTGGCCGTTCCCACCGTTCAATTGGATAGCCGGCTCGCGCCAGCGTTTCGTAAGCCGCAAGCGCGCCATGTCGTCCGGAAAGGTAAGTGGAAGGAAGCCGGTTCTCGTTGTTGTCTCCGCTAGGCAGCAGGAACCCCGTCGCGATCGCCAATACAACCGCTGCACCCGCGCACCACAGCAGCAGTTTGCGATCGCGAGGATCAAGTGAGGACATGAACCTCATAGCGCAGAACTCCCCGCCGTGCTTTGCGTGGCTTGACCGCCGGAAATATCCGTCGCTGCGCTCCCCGAGATGAGTCGTCCCGCCAATTCCTCCGTGCGCCGATAATCACTTTCGTTGGCTAGACGGCCGCCGTACCAGGTTCGCTCGAAAGTATGTGTCAGCGTTCCCAGTCCCGGCGTGCGGTCATCATCGGGCGCCATCAAGGCCAGATATTCACGGGGCGTTCGCGCTCGATCGGCCGGCCACAGGCGCTTTGATTCCAGGCGCGAAATCACCGCCCAATAGAGAAAGTGGATCCCCTCGCGCCACAGGCCCTCGGCGGCGGCGGCACGGGCGTCGGCCATCCACAATTGCCAGTCGCGCGCTGAGGGCGCGCCCGGTCCCGGCCCATCGCCATCCGGAAGCAAGCGAATGCGCCAGCGCCGCTCGAGTTGCAGCAGGCCCCACGCCAGCCCCACGCCTACCGCCAGAAGGAAACCCCAGATCAACGCGCGGCCAACCCAGGCGGAGCGCGCGCGCATCTTGTCCACGCTCTCAAACAGACTGTTGAGCCAGCGGTTGATGCGCTCCATGAAGGAGTCTTTCTCATCCGGCTGCTTGAGACCGCGAAATTCGCTTCCCGCCAGCACCTGTTGCATGATCGCCCGTTCCGCCGCGTGGTCCGCGGCCGTTGCTGGCGGCTTTCCTGCCTGTGCCAAGTCAGCCTGGAGCCGTGTCTCGGCATCCTGAAGCAACTGCGACGTGGTGTGGGGCGTGGGCCGAATCTTCTCCTCGCTCGTCTCGCTGGATTTGCCGCTTTTCGGAGCTTGTTGAGCCTGGTCGCTTTCCTCGGCGCGCGAGAACAGAACGCGCAGCCAGCCGTATCGCACCAGGCGGCGTCCGCCTTTTTCGCCTAGCGGCACCCGATCATCCAGCCCCACCAACAGCGGGTCACAGGTCTTTACGTCGCGAGCCTGGGCGCAAGCCTGGGTCAACCCCCCGAGCGCGATCAGATGTTTGCGATAGTCCTCCAGTGACGCATCCTGCCAGCGGCCGGTACTCTGCGGAACCGTCGGCACGAGCCCGTCCGGATGCGCTTTGGCCGCGACAAGCGCGCCCGCATACACAAACGCCCGCATCACCCGCCAGCTTGCCTGGATTGAGAGCCTCACCCCGTTTGCACCTCAGCCTCAACGGAATCCGCGCTTTGAGGAAGCAATCCTCCGGCGGTTGCAGACCCCGGCGGCGCGGAAGCAGAGAGCCCCGCGGCATCCATCAAGCGCTCGATGTCGTAGCCTTCTTTCCGTATCCGCTGATCATAGTAGAAAAGCGTGATGGCGATGGGATAAATGGGACGGATCAAGGCTACGAGAAGCGCATAGCACGCGTATATGGACGCCGTATAGACTGCCGGCGGAAGATGGAAATGAGCGTTCCAATAGAGGAAGATTAATACCCGTCGCGCGAGCGCCTGAAAACCCCACATGAGCAGCCACGAAGTGACAAAGTTCGTTAGCCATGTCGAGGCGATCTTTAAGCGACTACCCCGCGATATCCTCCAACTCCGTTGCAGGACTCGCACTCCACCGATTGGTTCGAGCGCCCCTGCCGGGAAGGCCAGGGAAAAACACGAACCCAGCCAGATTGCTGCGGCGATCGCAACATGATTGGTCCAAATCTGAAACGTGCGGTCGAGTATTTCTCCCAGACTCATGGGCCGCAGCGCAAACGTCATGCCAACTCCGTCGCGGCCGTCGCAGGCCCCATCTCCGCCTGTTCAATCAGCTGCACAATATCGAAGCCCTCCTTGCGCACGCACATGTCGTAGTAAATCAGCGTGAGGGCTATCGAAGTCAGCGGTTGGTAGAACAGGCTCCCCACAAACGTCAGCAGAGCCTCGATTGCCGCAAAGAGTAACGGATGCAGCAACTGCAGGTGTGCCATGCGCCCAAACCACTCGAGAAAAGCGGCACAGCCACCAACGACGATCATCCCGATTCCCACGGGAAGCGCGTAAGCCCAGAAAATCTTCCAACGAAAGCCGCGGCCAAGCTCAACGCTTCGTCTGAGTGAGTCAGACACCGTTATATTCTCGATGGCGATCGCGGGGTAGGCCAACAGGTAACGCGCATACAGCGGAGCACATGGAACCAAACCTAAAAAGATCACAACGCCATAGATCGAGCTGTTTTCACTTACGTGAAACGCGCTCAGCAGGATAAGCGCGACAATCACAGCGATAATGCCAGGCCAACAGGAAAGAAGGCCTTGCATAATTCCCAGGCCGATCAGACTGCCCTTACGGTCCTTGAACATGCCGTAAGCCGACCCGATTGTCGCTGGCTGATCGAGCAGCACGCGCGAGGCCGCCCAGCATTTTGCTGCCGCGGCCAGTGGCGACAGGATCACAATGCCCAGCCAGCCAACGAACCCCACCCCGACGACCGCAAATTTCGCAGGCAAACTGTACCCCTTCATCTCAAACTGGAAGGAATTGTTTGCCAGCGAAAACGCCAGCGTGGCAAGCGCCGGGAACATGGCAATTCCCGCGAACAGCACAAAATTGGACTTGAGCATTTGCACCGCCCGGTCGAGAATCTCTCCCAGGTCCATGGGACGAAGCGCACTCGTCATGCAGACTTACCTCCAGGCACCCCCATCATTCCTTCCACTCGCAACCGCTGATCGTCGTACAGCACTGAAAACGCCACCGCGTAGCTTGCCCAACTCAATGTCATGAAAAGTAAAAATGCGGATATCACGACGATCGCAAGAAGGCCAATCCCAATTCCAGTCAAAGGCTGGGTCAGGTGCATATGCATCAACGAAGCAATCAATCCGATCACCGCGGCAACCATGAGTCCCGCCATTTCAATCACGATCATGATCCCGGCGTTGATTGCGTACACCACCAGTATGATTAGAAAAATCCGCCCTAGGGCGCCGTGGGCGAGCCGTCTGCTTCGTTTCAATGACTCCATCGCTGTCAGGTCTTCATTGACGCATGCCGGCAGTGCCAGGCCCAGGCGCAGCGTCATCCATACCGCATAAACCATGCCCCCGAAGTAGGCGAGCACGAGCAGCGGCCAAGCCAGAAACAGAACCCCCGGATTGGTGTTTCGGCCGCTCACCAAAACGTTCACGGCCGCCGCGCCGCCCAACAGCGCGAAGACAACCATCATCGGCAGCGCAATCCAAAGCCAGCGAAGGATCAACAGCCAGACGATGCGTCCCAAGTTTCTCCAGGCTGCCCCATAAGCCTCGAAGAACGAACTCTCTTCACCACGGTTTGCAGCCAATGCCACCTGACTCGCCGCCCCTTCAAACAGGCCGTAGGCAATCATCATCGGAGCGAAGGAAATCAGAATAGTGGGAAAAAGAATCCAGGCCAGTCGCTGCGAATCGGGAGGCGTTCCAGGATGCGCAGGGAGCACGCCAAATGCGAACATCCCGCCAAACATCAGCGCATACATCGCGAATAGAGCGCCGGCGGGAATGATCCCCAATCGAACCAGCAGCAGGAACCGTCCGCGGAGAATTCTCCAGATACGATCAAGCACTTGGCTGAAGCTCATGGGGAATGGTGGCGATCTTTGCTGGATTTCTGAAGCATCGAATTCGTTCACGATGTTTCTCCCGTCCGTTGCCCATCCGTGATGAGCGCATTGTCCTTTTCGGCTGCGAGCGTGTTGACCGTCTCCTCCGTCCGTCGCACACCTTCTTCGGGAGACTGGACAGGAGAGGCTTCTGCCACCATCCCCGCCTCGCGCATCATCCACTCAATGTCGAAGCCCTCCTTGCGAATCCTCTGGTCGTAGTAGAAGAGCATCATGGCGATCCCGCTCAACGGCCTCGTAAACGCCTGCGACGCGAATGAAGCCGCGTACATCAGGAAAATAATCAGGGCCCCTAAAGTCTGCTGGCGCTGCGGCGTGTTCAATTGCGGAATCAGGCTGAGCACGATCATTACGGGCACGGTCAGAATCAGCGAAACAACCCAGCCCAGCGCCGTGCAAAGAAGATAGAGCACCAGGATCCGGCCCCGCGTCCCTTTGCTCAGCAAGGTTGCTCGTTTCAATGCCGCCCACGCGCCGATCTGCTCCACAACGGAAACTGAAAATGCAAGGCACAAACGCAGAAGCATCCACACAAAGTAGACGACCAGCCCCAGACCCAGGATCAGCATTAATCCGCTGGGCACATTGAGGAAATCTCCCACAAGCGCCGTGCCGCTGCGTTTGCTCAATGCAGCCAGCACTGCCAGTCCCGCAACAATCAGGAGCCATGCCGCGAACGGGATAATTGCCAGAAACAAAATCTCCAGCGCAAGCAAACCCACATAGCGCCAACCCCGGCTCCACGCCGCTCGATACGCGCCCCGAATCGTGATGTGGTCGCCCAGGAACGTCTGGCTCGCGGCGTGGCTGAGGGCGCCGCTTCCCAGTGCCGTCAGTCCCAGGCATACCGGCACCGCAATCAGAACCAGGACAAGCACCGCTAAACCCAGCAGGCCCGCCGTCAAAGCATCTGAAGTGGCGATTCGCGCCGACAGCAGAAATCCGCCTGCCGCAAAGAAAAGAACACCTACCGCGGGAACCGCGCCAATGCCAACAAACACGAGGAACCGCGACCGGTAGAGGGTCGCCGTGCGATCCAGAATCTCACCGAGATTGGCCGGACGCAGCTGAAGGTTCATGCCTCATTTCCTGGGCTCAGAGGTTCAGGCGACGCTTGCAGTGGGGCTGCTTCCGGTGAAGTGCCGAAAGTATCGCTCGCCTCAATGTGATCTGTCTCCGCAGGCCCCGTGACACCGATGTGTGAGGCAGGCGTTGTATTTGCAAGTCCCGCAGCCGACATCATCCACTCAATATCAAATCCTTCTTTGCGAACTCGCTGGTCGTAATAAAACAATGTTGTGCCGATGGCCAAAATCGGTCCCACAAACGTGTTGGTAAAGAACGCCACAAACTGCTGAACGATCCTTAGACCAACAGGAATGTGGTAGTGGTGTCGCATGGTATAGGCCACGAAGAACGTTTGCGTGAGTGCCAGCGCCATCAACTCAACCACGATCACCAACAGCCACAGTACAAAAATCCTGCCCCGTCCCCCCTTGGTGAGATCCACGCTTCTGCGCATCGACGCGCGCAGCGTCAAATCTTCTACGACGCTCGCGGGCAATGCCAGCGCATACCGAATTGCCATCCAGAATCCGTAGATTCCCACCGGCCAGATCACGACAAAGACGACCAGCGTGACAGCGGTAAAAATCAGCAATTCGGGATTGGGCGGGGTGCCTGGAGCTGGCACTTGGCCCGGACTGGGCAGAACGCCTTTATTTACAAAGTGGATGTAGCTTGCCTGGAATAACCCATACACCACAAGCAGGGGTGACCACGCCAGAAGAAGCTTCAAAGTGCCAAGGCCAAGGTAACGTCCAAAGTTGGGAAGAATACTTCGATAGGCCTGCGCGATCGAAGCGGGCTCGCCCAGATGCACCCATGCTACGGCGCGGTTGTTTGCCGCTCCGGCAACGTTGCTTACGATCATCATCACCAGGAGGGCACTCCAGGTCAGCAGCTGCATCTGCCAGCCCACCGGCGAAGCAAATTTGGAGCTTTTGTAAACGTCAAGCAGAATCACGCTTGCCAGGTTGATGATCAGCGCCACGGCTGCATAGGGCGCGGCGATTCCGGCAAACAGCAGAAAGTTCGTCCGATAAAGCTGCGCGGTTCTGTCGAGAATCTCCCCAAGCGTGAGGGGACGCAGATTCGTTTCCATGGTGGTTGACCCCGGAGGATGCGTGAGCGCTTGCCGGGATACTAGCACAGCGGAAGATGCGCAGGCGTTGCTGTGAATCCCCGCCTTCCTAGCCGCCACTGAGAGCTGCCAAAACGGGTCCTTTTTCTCCCTTGGCTCGAGAGTTCCATTTGCGTTTGCGGTCTGAGTCAGGGCCTCCTGTCGGAGTGGCTAACGCCTCTTCAACGGCCGAAAGCCCAGGCACTTCATCTGCTGCGCACGCTTTGACACGCTCGACCTGGAGTGGTTGATTTTTGATTTTGTCGCAACAACAGCGTGATTTCTCCCACCCAAAACTTCCTTAACGCGTATTTTTTACTCGCCCTGCGATGCATGTCTGAACATCAAGTTGCATGTATGCAACTACTTAGACTTTGGACTAACACATGCCATATCCATGCTGAGCGAGCAACAGCGGTCGGGTGGAGCTGACGGGTAATCCCCAGAGGTCCCGAAGCTCCGTTCCGCAGGGCCTCGGAGGTCAGTAAATATTATGAAGACGCTCTATAAGCGATGGCTGATGTTAGGGCTGTCCTTGTCTATCTTCGCTCTCACAGGATTGAAAAAAGCACTCGAAGACGACCTTGAAGGCGATTTAAAGGCTAGCGACAAGAGCCAGACTATTGCAGAACAAGACGGAAAAGTAGCCGTACTCCCCCTGCCAGACACAATTCCGGTACCTGCTAACACAGTCATCCTGAGCGGTACTGTAATTCGCAACGGAAGCCGTTTCGCTTTGCGTGAAACTGCCGGAGTCCTTTACACACTGGACTCGACCGGACGCGCCTGGCCGTTCGAGGGAGAAGATGTGCGCGTCACCGGTCACTTTGACGCGGCCACGAGCCTCTTGCACGTTGAAGACATCCGCGCAATGGCTTCATAAGCTGGGTTTTACGGGATACGCTGGATCTTGGTTTCCGGCGGAAGCTGAAGCTCAAACGTATCGTTCTTCAGGTCCAGATTCTCCGTCACTTTAGACACCGTCAGAACCAGCTGTAGCCCCTCCAGCGGACGCTTGATCGTAATCGTCGACGGGTAGTAGTGGTCGCCATACTCGGCGTACCGGCCGTAGATCACTTGCGTTTCCAGGTTGCCGTCGCTGTCATACAGGTCCTGCTGGTAGGGCGACAAGTCTTCTCGGTGAAAATGGATCACCCGCACTGGCGCCAACTCCTGGCTGCTGTTCTCCTTGCGGTGAACCACGTTCAGCAGATACTCAGGCACCAGGTAAAGGTGCTTTTTGGCTGCATCTTCCATCGTGTCCGTGTCGGACGTGACGTAGTAATCGTCGCCTGGCGAAAGCCCTCGAACCACGATCGAGTCGAAGAAGAAGCCCGGCCGCAGATTCTCCAACTGGTTCGTTGACTTGGTCTTCGACTCCGTTACGGGTCCCTCAATTGCCTTGTTGCTCTGGGGAATCCACAGCGTGAAATTCTTCCCATCAGAGACCATATCCAGCAGTCGCGTGCGAACCACCGGCACCTGGCCGAACACACGCAGCATTTCCGGTTTGCGCAGCAGAATAATGCCGGGAATGCTCGGATAGTCGCTGGCCTCGCCCTGCCTGGACTTGGTCACCGTGGCTCGCATGTCGACGGTCAGGCTCAGCGACTTCAAATCATCCCAATGGCTGTTCAACTTCGCCACGAGAGCGGAGGCAGGGACCGTCTGCACCATCGAAGGTGCAATCGGAACCGGTAGCTTGCGATGCGTCGGCAAAAAGCATCCTGAAAGGAGGAGCGCCGGCACCGTCAGCAGGGAACTTGCACCCCGCGCGATCCGCAGTCCCCGCGGACAGGTCTTCGTCCGTGGGGCGGTCAATCCGTTCACCGGGCACCCGCTTTCTTCATTGCTTCCCGATAGCCGGCCACGTTGCGGTTATGCTCTTCCAGGGTTGACGCAAACATTGACTTGCCCTGTGGATTCTGCCCGGCGGCTACAAAGTAGAGATAATCCGTCTGCGCCGGATACATCGCCGCATGCAAAGCCTTCATCCCCGGGTTCGCAATCGGCCCCGGCGGTACACCCGCATGAACGTAGGTGTTGTAGGGGGTGTCCTTCTGCAGGTCGCTGGCGAAGATAGTGCCCCGCCACTGATTCGTCACCTGTAGCCCGTAAATCACTGACGGGTCAGTCATCAGCGGCATCTCTTTCTGCAATCTGTTCTGGAAGACACTCGCCACCAGCGGCCTCTCGCCCTCCACGGCTGTCTCGCGCTCCACCAGTGAAGCCATGGTCACCACGTTGTGCACATCGTGGCTTAGTCCCAGCTGCATCGCCGCCTGCCGGAATCGCTTCACCATCGTTGCTGCAATCTGCGGCATGTCTTCCTTTGGCCCGATCCGGTAGGTATCCGGGAAAAGATAGCCTTCCAGCGACTTCGCCTGGGGATCGAGGTCGGAAACCAAAGCTGCCTGCTGTCGCGCCACATTGACAAACGCGTCGCTCCCCCCAAAACCGGCATCCTGCAGGCGCTTGCCAATGTCGAAAATGTTCGAACCTTCGGGAATCGTGACCTCAATTGTGTAGGTGTCGCCGCGCTTGATCTGGTCGTACACCTCGGTCACAGGTATGGGATGATCGAAGCGATAATCCCCGGCCTTGAGGGTTCCGTGCTTCAGCCAGCGAGCGGCATAGAACGCATATTGGCTGCGAATAATGCCCGCCTCCTGCAGCTGGCGTCCAATACGCATGGAAGAGGAGCCGGGCAGGATCTCGACGAAAGTCTCCTGCGTTGGCCCATACGGCGTCATCATCACGAAGGCAGCCGCACCAGCCGCGGCCAGCACTCCCAGCAGAAAAACCGCTGTTAGCGTGCGCCCCCAACTCGAGCCGCGTTTCTGCCCTTTTATCCCTCTGCGGCTCGCCATTCTGGTGTTGTTTTCCTCCGTGCTCAATATGAGACGCGAATTGCCCTGTCGGGATTCCTCTACTTCAAAGATTGTAGCTTTACGGAATCGTTCACTTTAAGGTTCCCAGGTCGCATCGGGCTCGACACTGCTCTGGGCGTGTTCCTCCTGAATGGATGCACCGATGCCAACAGGCGAAAGGGCATGCCCGGAGCAATCGGCACCTTCCATGCCGAATTCCTCCACCTGACCCCTTACGCGAATTAGGCTGGAACAGGGAACCGGCCACTTGGATCAGAAACCGCCAGAACGTTACCTTGCGCTCGATGTCGGCACAAAGCGAATCGGCATCGCCGTCTCTGACGAACTCGGCCTCACCGCCCAACCGGTCCTCACTCTGGAAGTGCACCGTAACCGCCGCGACGATCTCCGCTCCATCGCGCGCCTCGCACGTCGCTTCGGAGTCGCCGGTATCGTGGTCGGCGATCCGCTGCATCTCTCCGGCCAGACCAGCCCGCGATCTGAAAAGACCCGGCAGCTTGCCTCCGAACTCGGCGAGCTTACCGGCCTCCCCATCCATCTCTGGGACGAACGCCTCACCACCCGCGAAGCCCACCAAATCCTCTACGAAGCCGGCCATGCTCGCGAGGAACACAAGGAAGTTGTCGACCAGGTCGCCGCCACCCTCATCCTGCAGTCTTTTCTCGATGAAAACCGCGCCCGTACCCGCCACTCACTCAGCCCCGATCCCCAGTGAACGGCGTCAATCCGGGATTTTCCGCTCCCTGACTCTCCCCCTTCCCCCGCGTATAATGAAACTTCGACAGTTTTTACCTCTTCGCGGAACAGAGCGACGCGCTCCCCGCCACGGACAATGGATGCCCGATCACATCAAAAATCAGCTGCAGAAGGAAATTGCAGCCATGGAGCATGAGCTCGCTCACGAACTGCCCGCCGAAATCAAGAAGGCTGTGGCTTTGGGCGACCTCTCCGAAAATGCCGAGTATCACATGGCCAAGCAGCGCCAGGAGTTCGTGAACGCGCGCCTGGGCCAGCTCAAACGCCGCATGGCGGAACTCTCCCTCGTCAATCTTGCCAACATCCCTCACGACAAGGCCGGTTTCGGCTCTACCGTGGTGGTGTACGACTCCAGCAAGGACGAGGAGATCGTCTACAAGCTGGTCACCAGCGAAGAATCCGACGTGACCAAGGGCCTCATCTCGACTACTTCTCCGATTGGGCGCGGCCTCGTGGGCAGGCGTGTCGGCGATGTAGCCACAATCGTTACGCCCAACGGCAAGCGCGAACTGGAAGTGCTCAAGCTCAGCACCATCCACGATGAAGCGGAAGCGGCAAACTCAGCCGAAAGCAGCAACTCCGGCGCCAGCCAGCTGTAGTGAGGAACGAAGGAATGACCTGGACCGGTGGGTTTGGCCGCGCCTGCGGCTGGCTACTTGATCGAATTGTTCACGGCCTGGCGCTGACGCGCATCTCCCCCAACGCCCTCACCTTCATCGGCCTCGTCATCAACATCGTGGCCGCATTCTTCTTTGGCCACGCCAACGCCACCAATGCCAACTGGATGTTCTTCTATGCCGGCCTGGTCATCATCGGCGCCGGCCTCTTTGACATGGTTGACGGACGCGTCGCCCGCCGCACCAATCAGGTCACCGTCTTTGGCGCTTTCTTTGATTCGGTCATCGACCGCTACTCCGACGTCGTCCTCTTCTTCGGCTTGATCGTCTACTACGCGCGCTCCAACCACCTGCGCTATGTCGTGCTCACTGCTTTTGTCATGAGCACGTCCCTGATGGTCAGCTACACGCGCGCTCGCGCTGAGGCGCTCATCGGTTCATGCAAGGTGGGTTTCATGGAACGCCCCGAGCGTATCGTGCTCGTGATTCTCGGCGCCCTGTTCAATTACTGGGGTGTCATGGCGCCGGTTCTGTGGGTCCTCGCTGTGCTCTCCACCATGACGGTCATTCACCGCATCCAGTACACCTACTGGAACACCAAGCACTACGCGCCTGTCAGCGATCCCAAGGAACTGGCCCGCAAGACGGTGATTGCACCCGAGCCGCTGCCTCAGCCGGTCTCTTCCTCAGCAGTTCACCATCATCACTGAGCAGCCCTGCTTCACAGGCTTCCACTGCGTCAGGAATCGCGTTACTGCCGCCGGATCTACCTTCCGCATTGCTTCGAATTCACCTGACTTCTGGCTGTAGAGCAGCTTGCCAGTCTCGCTGAGTACCGCGATTGCCGGCACGCCTCTCTTCAGCGGGATGCTGTACTTTTCCGCGAGGTCAAGGTTGGCGTCGTACTGTCCAACGTTCACGTGCACCAGGATGAAATTCGATTCCAGAATCGCCCGGTTGTCGGGGTTGTGAAAGTAGATGTCCAGCACCTGGCAGTCGCCGCACCAGTTCCCGCCAAAATCCAGCAGGATCCGCCGATGCGTTTGCGCGGCAGCTTTCAGCGCCGATGACAAATCAACTTTGGCCTGCGCGGGGTCAGGGTAGATGTCACGGCTTGCCGTACGGCCAACCGTGGCCGCCATCAGCAGCACTCCAAACAAAGCGAAATAGCGGAAAGGTTTCACGGGAAGCAGCCCTCTCGATCTTTGATTTTAGTCCTACTCAAGTAACCTTTCCAAAGGTGGCCCCGTGTGGCATTGCATCCTATACTTGGTTAGTCATGAGCGATGTGCGCAAACGCCTCGAGTCCGCCGCGTTCCCCGATCTCGGGGCAATGATGGAGGGCTACGCTCAGGCCGCGGTCGATACCGCGCGCAGCGACTTCCGCCACGGCCTCGACTGGTCAGCCGACTCGGTGGATGCCCTCGACGAAATTCTTGTGATGGTCGGCGAAAGCCCCGAGCGCGATCTGGACTACGAGGTGCGCCTGTGGGGCAGCTACCTCGGCGAGCTCATCCGATCCCGCTACGCCGGCAGCTGGGAGATGACTCAGTATCCCGGCGGCACCGTCGCCGTGCCCGCAGTCAATGTGCGCGGCTCGCGACTCTTTCCCCTCATGAAGGTCTACCGCCGCCTCACCGCCGGCGAGGAAGAGGACCTGCGCAGCTTCTACAACATGGTCACCGAACGCCTTGGCAAACCCGCCCAGGTCAACTAACCGGCAGGCCATCGATTCATCCGGCAACATGATGTATCCGCCACACGTGCTTCGCCCCGGCACTTCGATTCGCCCCGACACGCGGATTCGTTCCGATACCTCAATTTCGCTCCGACATGCCGATTCGTGCGACAGCCGATTCGCCAGTCCGTCAGACACGCCGATTCGTCGCGACAACTCAATTCGACCCAACACCTCGATTCGTGCGACAGCCCATATGTTCCAACATCGCGATACATTCCAACACCGCGATTCGTGCGACACGACGATTCTTTCCGCACCTCGATCCGCGCGACATACCGATTCGTCCGAAACGACGATACATTCCAACACCTCGATCCGCGCGACATACCGATTCGTCCGAAACGACGATACATTCCAACACCGCGATTCGTGCGACACGCCGATTCGTTCCGACATGCCCGTAATTCAACATGCGGTAGGCCGGGGATTTATCCCCGGCACCTACGGGCCAGGGCAACTCGGGGCTTTAGCCCCTGAGGTATGCTTTTTGGCACGTCAATCATCCGAGCTTTCAAGGGACCCTTTCCGGGCTCTCCAAACCCCTGCATTACGACGCCAACGGCGGGCACTGAATCCAGATCGCCTCCCCCGGCGTTCCAATCATGCCGAATCGTTGAACTGTGAGCTATCTCACATTCAGCAGCCAGGAACAATGCGAAGATTGGCACTGTGAAGCTGTCCACTGTCCGCTGTGAACTGTTCACTGGTGTTGTGCGACAATAAGAGTGTTCAAGGGAGTGCGGCCGCGGAAGCGATCGCGCGGAGGATGATTCAATGGGCGATCTGTTACAGCCATGGCACTTGATTGTGCTCGCCGTCGTGGCGTTCCTGCTGTTCGGCGCCAAGCGGTTGCCGGAGCTTGGCAAGGGTCTGGGTGAGGGTCTCAAGGGCTTCAAGGAAGGTATCCGCGGCGTGACCGAGCCGGCGCCTCCCACGACGCAACAGAATGCGTCCGTAGCGCCTCCCAGCAACCCGGCTGAACCTAAGTAACGGTTCCAATCGAAATTACTCCGGGCGCATCGCGCAAATCGCCTTACTGCGCTCCCGGGAAATCAAAAGGGCCTGTGCATCGCGCACAGGCCCTTTGTAATTGCCCTCAATGCCAACCTATCGCAGGTCTTGAGCAGTCGGGTAATAGCCCTTCTTGGCCACCACCTCGAGCCCTGGCCGGTTCACCCGCACATCGATGCTCCGGTACTTGCCGTCAAGCAGAGGCTCGTGGCTTGCGTACACCAGCGTGTACTGGTTCCTGGCCTCTTCCGTGAGCGATGCGTAGCTCTTTTCAATACCGTTCAGGTTGCGCTCTGAATCCAGTGTTCCCCCGGTCTGTACCACGTAACTCACCAGCCGGTTGTCGTACATCGTAAACGGAAGATGGAACCGGCTCAGGTAGCCTTCGCCCCACCGGGCCGAATCACCCACCAGCGTTCCGTACACCTGGATCTCATTGCTTTGCAGATACTTCAACACTTCCTTGTAGGTAGCCTTGCTGCCGTTCTCCTTGCCGTCGGAGACCACGTAAATGACCCGGCGCCGACCCTTGGGACGTGAGGAAAGCTCCTTCGCCGCCGCGAAAATCGCGTCATTCAGCGTGTGAATCTCCTTGGGAATGGTGATGAAGGCATCGCTTCCAGCCGACCGCCCCGGCTGAATGTTGGGATCAACGCAATTGCCGTTCTGGCGGATCGGGCAGCCCGCCAGCGGGCCGCTATTCACCGCGTTCAGTTGTTCCGTGCCGCTCGCCTTCGTCATCGAAAGCACAAACGGAACCCGCGCGCTCTGGGCCCCCGTAAAACCACCCGACTGGTTGTGCGCGCCGTTGGCGTAGGAGATGACTGCAATTTCGTCATAAGGCGTCAGCCCGCCCTGGACCGCCGTAAGCGAGTCGTTTACCTTGGCCATCACATCGGCCGGAAGGCTCTGATCCACGACGAACGCCATCGAAATCGGAAACGGATCGACCGTAAAAACTTTCAGAGGCTCGGGATTGCCGTTCTCATACACCTTGAAGTCGCGCCACGTGAGACCGGCTACCAGCTTGCCCTTGGAATCCTTCACCGTCACCGGCACGTTCACGTATGTCACGTTGATACGAAAGGTGGTCGCCAGCTGAGCCGCGGTCTCGGTTTCAGGAGGAGGCCCCGGGTTGCTCTGCGGCTGCTGCGGCGGCGCCTGGGTCGGCGCCGGAATCTGGCTCTGATCTGAACCGGAGCTGCCGGTTGCCCGCGTTTCCGTCCCCGCTCCACCCCCAGGCTTGATAGGGCCGCTGGCCGCGTCGGTCAGTGGCGTTGCCGGTTTCTGGGGCGCGGGGGCATCGGGAATCGGAGGAGCCTCCTGCGCGCGTGCCGCCGGGGCCAGTCCAAGGCACAGGGTCAACAGGGCACTCAGCGTCGATGCTTTCAACAATGGGTTCACAGGCTTCCTCTTCTCTCCCAGATCCGCGCAAATGCCGCGTAAACAGACACTCCTGCCCCGGTGTGAAGGCCTTTCGTAGTGTCCATCCGTCAGATTATCAGACGCGCCAAAGCGTTGCAGGTTTGCCCGGAAGCTTGAAACCGTACACTTGCAACCGCGAAACCATCATCCGGGATGCGCCCAATGAGGGATTGAGGCTATGCTCTCTTCGTGCTAAGAATGAGCGTCTAACAGGTGACATGCGCATGCGCTTCGCTCTCGCTTCCCTAGTTCTCTCCCTCGCTGCCGCGCCGGCGTGGTCACAACTTCCTCCGTCTCCCGATGCGCCGCCGGTGAGCCATGCCCCGGTCCAGCCGGAGCAGGACCAGTCCATTGCCACCTTCCACGTCAACGTCAACCTCGTTGACCTGTTCTTCACCGTCAAGGACAAAAGCGGCAATCTCGTTCCCCACTTGAACAAGGAAACCTGCAGCGTCGAGGAAGACAAGCAGCCTCAGACCTGGAAGAGCTTTCAGGCCGAGAACGACCTGCCTCTGACCCTCGGCATCCTCCTCGACACTTCTGGCAGCCAGCAATACGTCCTTCCCTTAGAACAGGAGGCCGGTGCCCGTTTCCTCGAGCAGGTCCTCCGCAAAAAAGACGAGGCCTTCCTGCTCTCATTCGACGTGAACGTTGACCTGCTCCAGGACTTCACCAACAGCGCCCGTACGCTCTCCCACGCCATGGGCAAGGCGGAGATCAACACTGCCGGTGGCAATGGCGCAGGCGGCATTCCTGGCGCTGGTGGAGGAACGATTCCTTCCATCGGCGCCCCCAAGGGAACCCTCCTCTACGACGCCATCTACCTCGCTTCGCGTGAAAAGTTGAACCAGGAGTCTGGCCGCAAAGCCATGATCATCCTCACCGACGCGGAAGACCAGGGCAGTCGCACCAAGATCAGCGAAGCCGTCGCGGCCGCCCAGCGGTCCAATGCCATCATTTACGTAATCCTGATAGCGGACGTTGGTTCGTATGGAAACTGGGGCTACAGCGGATTCTCGGCCGCCAAGAAACTCTCTGAAGAGACCGGAGGCCGCGTCATCAACGTCGGCAACAACGGCAAAAAATTGGACGCCGCCTTCCAGCAGATTCAGGACGAGCTTCGCACCCAGTACGTTGGCACCTTTACACCCACCAACACCAAGAATGACGGGACCTTCCGTCACCTCGCCGTCAACTGCGGTGAAGGCACCCACGCCCAGGTCCGCAAGGGATACTATGCCCCCGCCCCCGAGGGCAAGGAAAAGTAAATCCTCGAATTTCAGCCACAAACCCAAAGGGAGCAGTGCTTTTAGGCTAAGGCGAACATGAGGCGAATAAAATCAATTTGCGATCCCCAATCAACCTTTCCCGCTCTCTCTGCACCTACACTCCCTGATCGCTCGTGCCCTAACCTGCAAGGGGCGATTCAACGGAGGTTTATCTTCTATGAGAAATGTAAAGTTGCTCATTCCGGCCATCACTTTGGCCGCGATCTCAAGCCTTCCGCTTGCAGCGCAGCAACCCACAAGTCCCCCGACTCCTGACGTGCAGCAACAGCCCACCCCGGCTCAACCTGGCACGCCCCAGCAAACCACCCCCGCTCAGCAGGGGTCACCCGAAGCCGTTCCCGCTCCCAGCACCGCCAACGCGCCTGAGGTAAATAACGTCGAGCTCCGCCCCGTTAACGGCGAGCTCCTGTCCAAGCTCGACGCCAAGAATGCCAAGAACGGCGACGAAGTTGTGGTCAAGACCACTGAGAAGGCGACAATCTCCAGCGGAGTCGTGATTCCCAAAGGCTCCAAGATCATGGGTCACGTAACCGATGTGCAGGCCCACGACAGCAACAACGAGAATTCCAAGATCACCCTTCAGTTCGATCAGGCCGAGCTCAAGGGCGGGCAGACCATGCCCATCAAGTCCGTGCTGCAATCGATAACACCCGCAGCCGGCTCTGATGCCGCCCAGGCCAGCCCGTTCGGCACCGGTTCTGCTCCAAGTGCCCCCTCCACGGCTCCCAGTGCGGGCTCCAGCGGTGGCGGCGCCACCGGCGGATCTCCGTCCTACGGAAATTCGGGCGGCTCCATGCCGTCACAACAAAGCAGCGCCCCGACCGCGGCTCCTGGAGTCCGTCCCGGAACCGGCGCCCCCGTGGGCGGACCCGCTGTTGGAACCGTCGTCGCGCATCAGGGCAACATCGATATCAAGACCACCGGCATCCCCGGAGTTCTGATCGCTGCGAATTCCAACGGTCAGCCGTTCTCAAATGCGTCTGGCGCGCTTCTTGGCGCCGGGTCCAACATTCACCTCGACGGCGGCACAAAAATGACCCTGGCCATCGCCGACGCCAACAACAAGGCGAGCCTCAATCGCTAAACCGCCAAACACAACCCACATCAACCACGATCCGCAACATGCAAGTCAACCAGACAGGGCCGGAATCCCCGGCCCTGTCCTGTTTCAGGACACTCCATTACCTCGGTTTCACCCCTGCACGGAATACTCGTAATCTGGCGAAGAGTCCTGGCTGTCGATACCATCGGCTCAGGTCGCCTGGAACTTGAATTTCCTCGCAATCCCAGGCAGGAACGAAGCCATGATCAACCCAGTCCCCGGCTCCGAAGTCTTCGAAATCAGCCCCCGCTTTCGCCGTTCCATCGAAGAGCGCATCGCACGCCTCGAACAGGGTGCCGACCAGGACGAGGCCGCCATCAGCGCACTCGACCACGCCGATCACGTCCGAAGACACACACACCTGGTTGAAAGCCAGCGCTGCGAGGCCCTCCGCATGCGCAACTTCCTCGATCGCTCCCGCCTCCGCCCCACCCGCACCATCAACGCCCAGTAAGCAGCAGCCCTCCAACAGCGCAGGTCTCTCTGCCACGGGAAGGTCTTTCCGCCACCTAGGCCGGAGAATTGGAACCCCGCGAGAGCATTGCAGCCCCCTCCCGGAGAATTGCAGCACTCTGAGAGAATTGGAGCACCCTGAGAGAGAATTGGAGCACCGGGCGGGAGTTGAACCCGCGAATGCAGGTTTTGCAGACCTGTGCGTTAGCCACTTCGCCACCGGTGCTCAACTTTAGATCTAAAAACATTAAACGACCTAAACAACTTTAGACCGAAACAACTTTAGAGGGCCTAAACAACTTTAGACGACCTTCATTGGACAGCTTGCTGCAAGTTTGGGGCTAAGCCAAATAAGGCGTCTTGTTGCGCATCAAATTGTGCGCTCATTCATCATAGCTCTTGAGGCTGATTGCTACCCTATGCCGAATGATGCAGGTTTCTCCCGATTGAGTGCTGCCCGCGTTCTCGACTATACCGTCGTGGATGTTTTCACCGACTCAGCCCTGGCCGGCAATCCTCTTGCCGTGGTCATGAACACGGCGCAGCTCACGACCGAGGAGATGCAGTCTGTCGCGGGCGAATTCAATCTCTCTGAAACCACCTTCGTCGAACGCCGTTCTGCTGCAATCGAAGAGGCCGAAGGCGTCAGGGTGCGCATCTTCACCACTGCGGAAGAATTGCCGTTTGCCGGTCATCCCACTCTCGGCACCGCCAGCGTGCTCCGCCTCACAGCACCTGAAACGCTCCGCGACTCCGTCATTACGCTGGCTGAAAAAGTTGGCCCCATTCCGGTGCGATTCTCTGCCTCTGACAGCCTCTTCGCCGAGATGACACAGCGCGACCCGGAGTTTGGCGCCGAACTCGATTCCGCGGAGGTGGCCCGCCTTTGCGGCCTTAGTCCTGATGACATCGACCCGGCCGCCCCTCCGCAGGTGGTCTCCACCGGCAACGGCTTTGCCATCGTGCTGCTTCGCTCGGTCGAAGCGCTCGGCCGTCTTCGTGTGAGCCAGGAGGAGGCGGGCGCGTGGCTCGGCTCGCAGGGTGCACGCTGGTTCTATGTCATGGCGCCACAAGACGAGAATGGAGCAAAGCACTTCAGGGCACGCATGCAATTCAACGGTGGAGAAGACCCGGCAACCGGCTCTGCGGCAGGATGTGCGGTAAGCTATCTCGTGAAGCGCAGCCTGGCGCCTTCCGGCGAGCGATTTCTCATTCGCCAGGGCGTTGAAATTGGTCGTGCGAGCGAGATTTTTGTTTCCGCAACGGCGTTTGGGGCGAGGGTCACCGATATTCGGGTTGCGGGCAGCACTGTTCTCGTGGCAAAGGGTCAGCTTTTCCTGCCGTGATACACACGCTTTCAACAGGCATTCACATTTCTAAGCTACGCGCATCAAGTTAGTTACGGGGTTTCCCTCGAATGAGGGTACTTTTCCACGCGAATCTTCTCTTTTCGTTCCCTCTTTGCAGACCGGCCGTTCCCCCGTAGTCTTGGCAAGCATTGGAGAAATTCAAGCGGCTTTCGAGCCGTCTGAGCCCCAGGCAATCAGCAGCACGGCCAAGGGTGAGGGTAGCTGTTCCAGGCACCGTGGAGCGGGGAAGTCTGCGCGTAGTATGCATCCGCCAGGATGTATCCCCCACGCGAAAGCACTCCGCTTCAGAACTCGGTCCTGGGCGATAAGCCCCCCTGCGGTCTAACGGCCTTGGTCATTCGATTTTGAAACCTGCCTCTTAAGCGGGACAGGATTCGTGTTTCCTACTGCCTAACCCCGAAAAAAGAAGGAGTGTGCACCAATCATGCGCCCTAAGAAAATCATTCTGTGCGTCGACGATAATGAGCAGGATCTTTCAGTCCTCAGTTTCATGCTGGCTACCAATGGATATCGAGTTTTATCGGCCATCAACGGCCAGGAGGCGGTCGGCGTCTTTGCGGACAATGCTGTGGACCTTGTGCTCACGGATTTCTCGATGCCGCAGATGAATGGCGATCAGCTGGTGCGCAAACTGAAACAGATCGCGTCGCATGTGCCCATGATCCTGCTCGGCGATCCCCAGAAGATGGGCGACCAGATCCATGCCGCCGATGCCGTGCTTGCCAAGAAGAACTGCACCACGCAGGAATTGCTCGACCGCATCAAGATCATGAGCGCCCGCAAGCGCGGCCCGCGCAAGGGCAGCACGCGCATGCAACACGCACCCGCTCTCGCGGTAGCGTCGTAGAAGCAGGGAACAGGGAACAGGGAGCAGGGAACAGGGAATAGGGAATAGGGAATAGGGAACAGCGAACAGAAAGAACTCTCCGAGAGAATCGAGCTCTTGTCGACCCGGCTTTTGCTCTTGCAAGTTCCCTGTTCCCAATTCTCTCGCTCTTTGACTTTGCCTCTTGACGACCTGCCCAGCCTGTCGGCATACTCCCCAACTAGGCCCGAACTGGCGCTTTTTTCTTGCGTCAGCGGGAGTAGGTCTTTATGGATCTGGTTTTGCTTCGTGTGTTGTTTGTTGCCCTGCTCAGCGTTGTTTGTTACTACCTTCACCCCTTTGGCTTAGCCGGTTGGCCCGGCGCCGGCGTTGGTGCGTTTGCCGCCGGAGCCGTAATCGTTTTTGAGTTTCGCGTGCGCGCACTGACGCTCCGCCGCCTGATTGGCGCGGTTGCTGGTTCTGTGCTCGGCATCTTCGGCGCGGCACTCTTTTGCCTGGTTCTGCGGTCTGCCCAACTCAGCGGATCCACCTCCGCCGTTTTGCAGATCTTCGTACTGCTGCTGATGACATACATCGGGCTATTGGTGGGCGCCAACAAAGGTGACCTGCTCAATCCCGCGGTTCTGGGCACGCTCTTCGCCGCCAGTGACAAGCCTGGCCGCCGCTCCGCCAAGGTTCTCGACACCTCTGTGATCATTGATGGCCGCATTGCCGACATTGCCGAGGCGGGCTTTATCGACGGCATGATGGTGGTGCCTGAATTCGTGCTCCGTGAGCTGCAGGTTGTGGCCGACTCCACCGACGGCTCCAAGCGCCAGCGCGGCAGGCGCGGGCTCGATATGCTGCAGCGCATGCAGTCCAACCCGGCTCTCCAGGTTCAGATCGTCTCGGACGATTTCCCTTCGATCCGCGAAGTCGATCTCAAGCTGCTCGAACTCGCCAAGAAGTGGGAAGCCAAGGTGGTCACCAACGACTTCAACCTGAACAAGGTCGCCCATCTGCATCACGTGCAGGTGCTCAACATCAATGACCTTGCGAACGCCCTCAAGCCCGTCGTGCTGCCGGGCGAGCGCATGACCGTTCTCATTCTCAAAGAGGGCAAGGAATACAACCAGGGTGTCGGCTACCTAGACGACGGCACCATGGTGGTTGTGGATCATGCCCGCAAGATGATTGGCCGCAGCGTGGATATCTCGGTGACCAGCGTTCTCCAGACCGCCAGCGGCAAAATGATTTTCGGCAAGATGGACGAGAACGGCAAGTCGCCTGACAACGGCCCGCGCTCCATGCCCGCAGAGATGGCGCGCTAAACGAAGGAGAAGGGCGATGAACGAGCTGCCCGTAGTCTTCTGCAAGTGTCCCAAGCTCAAGTGTCCGCGGCACGGCGATTGCGGTCCATGCCGCGCGTACCACCTCAAGCAGAGACGTCCGAAGCCGCCGCGCTGCGAGCGGAAACCGAGTTGGTTGCGCAGGTTTCTTGGCCTGCGCTGAACCCGAGCTGTTCAAGGGAGCCTTCTTTTCTGGCACGGGTCTGTGATCCCGGCCGCATCGAGCCGTTTTGCATATTGCGGGCGGGGAAACTCCCGCCATCCCCACGGGGAAGAGAACTTGCGCCCCATCCTCCTGCGAATCACGCGATAATGGTTCATGCCTTCCCCGCAGGCTACAAGGCAAACCATCGATCACCCGCATGGCACCCCCGCCAAGCCCAATCTCTTTCTGCATCTCGAGTCGCTTCTTCTGATGGCGCTTTGTATCTTTCTGGGATTTGTTCTTCCTCTTCTCCTTCGTTCCAATTTTGACGGCGTCTGGTTCCGCATCGGAGGCGATCAAACGGCGCCCGGCGAACTGAAGCTGCTGGCGCATAAAGGCAAATTTTCAGAGATCATTCCCATCGACTGTTTCGGCTATGAGACGGTCACTCTGATTGCCGACGGGCGCGAGCATCCGTGGTCAGAACCGCCCAACGGCTGCCGTGTCGCCAGCGAGCCCGGAATTGCGTCGTATTCCGCTCAACTCACGAACGACTCATTCACACTCATCAAGCGTGCGGCGAACGGCACCTTTAACGAGTCGTGGAGCCTGATCGGCCACGGGCGCTTGGTGATTCATGAGCATGGCCGCACCGCAACTTATCAGCGTGCATCATGGCTCCGGTCGTTATTCACGGAGGAGCCTTAGCCTTCGCGCATTGTCGTTGGGACCTGTGGTATCCCAGGTCTGAAAATCCAGACCTGGGGCACCCCGGTATCGTGGACTTACGGTTTGTAGGTGTTGGTATACAGAATGTTGGTCGTAAAGTCTGAGGTGTATCCGTGAAACACCACCGCGGCCTGGCCGGCGGCATTCACTGCTACCCCATCCGGTGTTCCGCCGCCATCAAATGAAGTCCCCGCTGTCGCCGGTGCATTCCATGGTTTTCCAGCACCCGGCCGCGTAATAGCGCGCCACTGCGTGGTGCCGCTCTGCAGCATCAGCGGGTAAAACGCAATGGCGGCTCCCGACGAACTCATCGCGAAATCGAAGTAGCCCGGGTCCAGATCTCCACCCGAAATCTTTGTCGGCGCTCCCCACGTATTGGTGGTGAGGTTGCCATCAATCGCCGCCAGTGTGCTCAGCTGAATGTCGCCCCAGCCCACCAACGTCGCGTGTCCAGCCGCATCGCTGGCGAAGATGCGATTATCGTGCCCGGTTCCGGTGTAGTACTGGAAGCCGGCGGCCGACACCACAACCGCAGGGCCGGTCCACGTTGTTCCGTGCCGGACGACTGACACCACGTTGCCATTCTGCAGCGACATCACGCCAAGGTCGCCCACATTATCGGCGGCCAGTTGCCCAAAATGCTGCTTGGCGTCGGGCCCCAGCAGCGCGCCGGAGTCAACCCACGTCTGCGATCCCGCAGCCTGAGTCGATACATGCAGCACCCAATTGGACGTGGTGCAGGTGCGCGAACCGCACACCGAATTGAAGCTCTCCCACGCCACCGCCATTGATCCATCAGGAGCCACAATCGCGCCATCAAAAATCAGGTGAGGGGCTGCAGCGATTGTTGCGGGTGCGCTCCACACGCCGCCCGCAGGTCGCCGAATCGCCATGACGGTTGAAGACGTTGGCCGTGCTCCACCCGTACCCCAGGCCAGCCCTTCCACACCGCTGTCATTGCCGACAAAGTATTGGCTCACGCCATTGGTCGAGAGCGGCGAGTGCCACGCGCCGCCCAGCGGCTTATCGACATATGCCGCGCCAATGGTGGGGCTGGTGTAAACAGTCGTCACGTTGCCGGTTGAGCTTCCCCTCAAATACGAGTATCCCGTCGCCGATCCCACGCCTCCGGAGATGTCCACGGGCGATGACCATGGCTGGCCAATGACCGCGCTGCTCCCCCATATCTCGGTCACAAGCGATCCGTTGACTGCGTTTTGATACCACACACTCACCATGTTGCCGGACGCATCCAGCGTTACTGCTCCCTGGTATGCGTTATTGGCGAGAGTCGCCTGAGTTGCCCACGAACCCGCCGAAGCATCCGTGGCCGTTGTCAATGCAACAGCCACAATCAGTCCAGTAAATTGCCTGTACCTCATGTCATCTCCTTGATTTGGCGTGCGCGGATCGTGCGTTGCCGCGCAGGTTTCGATCGGAATCCGGCCTCGGCCTGGGCGCCTCACGGGTGCTCGCCGGGCGATCTCACGATCTGTGATTCCTCAAAGACGTTGGATGAAAAAGAAGATCGGGGTGCGAAGGAATTGCGCGGCTAAATGCAGTGCTCCATGCGGAGTGGGTCAGGTGGCGTGCTCAACGCGGCGACACCAATCGTGCCCTCTCGCGATAGGGGAAGGACAGAGTTCGGTGCTCTGTCACGGGGATTTCTCCCTCGCTGGCATGGGAGCACTCCGCGGCGGTGCGTTGATTGCCCGTGCGCAATGAACTTGTAAAGTGATGTAAATTGCCACCGACGCTGCCAGGTGCGCCGTCTGTCCTTGATTACTCCGCGCGCAACGCCTCAACGGGATTGACGGAAGCAGCGCGCCGGGCCGGAACGAAGCTGGCAAGCAAGCCAACCATGGCCAGCAGCGCGGAGACGAGAATCAGCGTCATCGGATCCCATGGCTCGATTCCGAAAAGGAATGTTCTCATCAGAGTTGTTGCTGCTACTGAACAGGAAACGCCCACGAAAATCCCTAATGCTATCAACATCCCGGCTTCACGCAGGATCAGGCGATAGACGCTCGAGCGGGGTGCGCCGAGGGCCATCCTTATGCCAATCTCTCGATTCCGCTGGCTGACGGAATACGCGATGACCCCGTAGAGGCCGACGACGCCCAACATCATCGCCAAACCTGCAAATCCACCGACAAGCGAAGTGGATGCGCGATGAAGATAGGCCGGCTGCGAATCGCCGATCAACTGGTTCATGGTGGCGGCGTCACTGGTCGCAATCCCCGGATCAATCGAATGAATGGTGGCGATCATTGCCGGCAATATCGAATCTTCAGCCTGTGAAGTTCTGACAATCACATTGAATGAAGCCCACATGCTCTGATTGAAAGGGATGTACATGATGGGCCGGTTGGTCGTGTCCAACTCGCCTTCTTTAATGTCTTCAACGACACCCACAATTTCCATGGAGTCCTTGGCGAGCGCATAGGCGATTCTCTTTCCGACCGGATCTTCATCGCCGAAGAACTGCTTTGCGAATCTCTGATTCACGATGGCGACGCGCGGTTTTTTCGGATCATTTTCGATCTCGGAAAAATAGCGGCCCCGCACCAGCTTCGCTTGCAACGTTGCGAAGTATTCCGGGCTCACATCGCGTTCCGGAACTTCATTCCGTTCCCCATGCCAGGGTCGGCCTATAACGCGAATTCTTGTGGTCATGTCCCAACTTGCCACCGGGAGTTCATGAGAGATGGCTACGGAGGTGGCGCCCGGGAGCGCCGTCATTCGACGCATGATCTCGTGTTCGAGGGCCATCTCCTGCGGGTCTTCGGAGTACGCCTTGGACGTAGAAATCATCAAGGTAGCCAGGTGGTCCGGCCGCATTCCAATCTCCACATGGAGGAGCTTGTAGAGACTCTTTCCCAACAGCCCAGCCCCGACCAACAGCACCATGGCGATTGCCAGTTCTACGACGACCAATTTGGTGCCAAGGCGACGCCACAACGTGCCGGCAGAGCCTCGGCCTCCCTCGGCCAGGTCGGCTCCGAAGTTTGCGCGGGACATGCCCAGGACAGGTGTGATGGAAAAAAGAATGAGCGCGAGGAGCGCGAGAATTCCGGAGAAGAACACCAGATGTGAATTGAGTCCGAGTTGCTCGAGATAGGGCATTCGCCTCATCACCATGGCCGGCACAAGTCTCGGCAGAAAGCGCATTCCGAGATAGGCAAAGGCCACTCCCGCCACGGTTGCAATGGAAACCAGAAGAAATCCTTCAATCACGAACTGCTGAGAAAGCCTCCCGATTGATGCTCCCAGCGCACTGCGAACCGCCATCTCCCGCTTGCGGCTTTCGGAACGCACCAACAGCAGGCTAGACACGTTGACCAATGCGATCAGAAGTACAAGTGCGGCACCGCCTAGAAGCAGCAGCAAAATGGGCCGGATATCCCCAACGATGGACTCGCTCAATGACATTACGACGGAAGTCTGGTCGCGATTGGAATCGGGATACCGCTGCTCAAGCTGCTTCGTGATTAACGCAATTTCGCTCGCCGCAGTCTCGATTGAGACTCCGTCATTGAGGCGTGCGATCCCGAAGAGGCTGTGGCAGCCCCGCCGGCTCTGGCACGAATCCGGATCGTGCAGTGTCGCCCAGAACTCCGCCGATCCTCGCGGAGCGAATTGAAATTCCCTGGGAAGCACGCCAATGATCGTGTAGGCTACATCGTTTAGCGTCACGGACTGGCCCAGGACATTTTTGTTTCCGTCGAAGCGTTTTTGCCATGTCGGGTAGCTCAACAACACTGTTCGCGGCGCTGAAGGGGCGTCTTCGTTCGCGGTGAAATCCCGCCCCAGGATTGGAACAACTCCGAGCGTGTGAAAGAAGCCGCCGCTCACACGTACCCCCGGCACGCGTTCCGCGCCCGTGGACCCACTGAGTTGATAGTTGCTGTATCCCCAGGCTTCGAGAGAGCGGAACGATTTGCTGCTTTTCTTCCAGTCGAGAAAATCGAGGTACGAGACATTACAACGAGGGCACGTCGCCATGGACTCGTAGAGGCTCACAAGTCGTGTGGGGGTCTCGTAGGGGAGGGGCCTGATCAATGCGGCATCCACAAATGCAAAGATGGCAACGGTTGCTCCTACCCCCAGCGCCAAAACGAGCACTGCCGTCAATGCAAAGCCAGGATTCTTGAATAACTGTCGCGCAGCGAAGCGGAAGTCCAGCACTATGCCTTCGAGCATCAGTGGGGCATCCATGCCAGTCACGCGCTCCGTGATCGTAGTTCGATTGCCGAATTGAATGCGCGCTTCGCGTCGGGCTTCTTCCGGTGTCATGCCGGCCGCGATGTTGTCTTCGGTCCGCATTTCGATGTGGGAATGAAGTTCGGCGTCGATTTCACCGGCCATCCTGTTTCGCGAGAAGAGATTTGAAATTCGGCGAAGAATCGACATGCGTTCTACCTCCTGCGCGGTTGCGGTATGGCACGAATGCCTCGCTTCGAGAAAGCGCCTTTAGCATCGGTCATCATTCCTTCACTGCCGACAGGGTTACCCCTAAACGGCTAGGTGTACGATACCCATAGATGTATAGGTATGTCAAGAATTGTTAGAACGACTGCGGGAACGAAGAATTGAGACGATTTGACGGGACGCCACGAACTTGCTGCGCATCGTCAATTTGCGGCAGGGCGCAAAAACGGCCGGCACTTTCAAAGCTTCGCTCGGCAGGATCGTCGGGCTACTAACCGCTGTGAAAAATGGCTTCTGGTACAAACTGCGCGTCGCGTGTGCACGGTGTTTTTCTTTGAAAACGATTCTCCGCTGAGGGGTTTTCCTAGTAGGTTCCGGAGGCGCGGATTGGCTATCCTTCGCTTGCATGCGTGACAAATATTTACGTGATCCATATTTAATGGAACGAGTTCGCCTCAGGAACCAAGAGGGCTTGTTCCTTGTGACACGGATTGACGCCCAAAGCAGGGTCGTTAATTTGATTCCCTTGCTGTTTGGCTCGCCTGTTGAGGTGGGCGTTTCCTTCGATGATCTCGAGTTTTTGTCGGAGCGGCCGAACAGCCCTTTATTCGCAAGCGAACGCTGAACCAGAGCACGCGGTCTACTGCCGCTTATAGGCGAGGCGGCTGCCAGGACGGCGGCGCTGGGGCGAGTGGAAATCGGTGAGTGCAGGTCCATCAGCCTTGCCAGGTTTTAGCTCCAGCGGATGGGGTTCGGCTGATTGTCCCAAGGCGCTAATTGCCAGATCTCGATGCTTCTCGGTGTACCACGTGGGCGCGTATTCCTCCAACAATTCGAACAGCACTTGCAACGCAGCCATGGCACTCATCGATTTCACTCCCGCAATTTCAGAGTCGATTCGTAAGAGGAACTTTACATGAATTAGAGACAGAACAATTGCCTCTCGGCAAAATCAGGGAACATTTTGTGTGCATAAAGGTGTCCTAAAGCTCAACAGTGCGGCAAAAAGCGAATTGCTTGACCGCGGGACTTGTCGAGTGGGTGACGGCAGGAGCTGGCTGAGTGGTTGCTACTTACCTTGAGGCTGTCGATTGTATTCGCAATTCTCCCCGATTTGCACTACATATGTAGCCGGAATTTACTACATGGCACCAACGAGAAGAGCCGGCAAATTGCGATTTAGCGATGGCCTGCCTAGAGCGCGATCTTCAACTCGCTTATCTGGATCACAGCTTCGACATCGGTGTAGTTTGGAATATCCCCTTGAAGCTCCGCCGCGTGGGGTAGAAATGCAGCCATGAACGCCTCTACGCTCTCGAACGTGAACGAGCAGATCGCGAAGAACGGCGCCGGCTGGTCCGGCGGAGCCCCACTCCTTCCGATCTCGACCGACACCCCTTTCATGGCGGGGCCCAACAGTTCGATCGAACGCGGCATGTGAATCGTCGTGTAGTAGTCCTCATCGAAGCTGGCGCCAGGTTTGTTGGGATACAAAATCGTGATCTTGATCATCAGCTCCTACCAAATGCTCCTGTCATCTGCCAACTAGCCTACTAATACTTCGCCACCTTCGGATCAATCTCGTCGCTCCACGCCAGGATGCCTCCAGCGAGATTCGAAACATTTGGATAACCCGCCTGTTTCAGGAATTCGGCAATCCGCTGGCTCCGCGCTCCTGACCTGCATTGCACCACCACCTCGCGATCCCGGTCGATTTCAGAGAGCCGGTTGGGCACATCATTTTGCGGAATCAATTTTCCGCCAATTTGCGCAATCTGGTACTCGTATGGCTCGCGCACATCAATGAGTTGCAAATTGTCGCCGCCATCAAGGCGAGCTTTAAGCTCTTTAACTGTCATTTGTGGAATGCCGTTCTTCAAGTTTTTCTCCTCGGGTGTCTCCGGCATAATGCCGCAGAACTGCTGATAATCAATGAGTTCAGTCTGAGTAGGATGAGCGCCACAAACGGGGCACTCGGGGTTTTTGCGCAGCTTCAGTTCGCGGAAGCGCATGTTAAGCGCGTCAATGAGCAGCAGCCTGCCGACCAGGGTTTCGCCCTTGCCGAGAATGAGCTTGATGACCTCGGTGGCTTGCATTACGCCGACCAGGCCGGGAAGAATGCCCAGCACGCCGCCCTCGGCACAGCTTGGGACGAGGCCCGGCGGTGGCGGCTCGGGGTAGAGGCAGCGGTAGCAGGGGCCTTCTTTGGTGGCGAAGACGCTGGCCTGGCCCTCAAAGCGGAAGATGGAGCCGTAAACATTAGGCTTGCCCAGCAGCACGCAGGCGTCGTTGACGAGGTAGCGGGTGGGAAAGTTGTCAGTCCCGTCGGCAACAATGTCGTAGTCCTTGAGGATATCGAGGGCGTTGGCGCTGGTGAGCATGGTTTCGTGCTTCACAACGTTGAGTGCGGGATTGAGCGCAGTAAGCTTTTCGGCAGCGGAGTCGAGCTTCTTGCGGCCAATGTCTTTGGTGGAGTGAATGATCTGGCGCTGCAAATTCGAGGCGTCCACGACGTCGAAGTCAACCAGTCCCAACGTGCCTATTCCGGCTGCGGCAAGGTAGAAGGCGAGCGGCGAGCCGAGGCCGCCCGTGCCCACGCAGAGTACCTTGGCAGCTTTGAGACGCTGCTGTCCTTCCATGCCGACCTCGGGGAGGATGAGGTGGCGCGAGTAGCGCGCGAGTTCGTCGTTGGTCAGTTCGGGGAGCCGCTCGGTTTCAGTAGCAGTCGACATTGGATTCAACCTCAACTAAAGCTTATTCCCGTGGAAGGGCAGGATGCGCGCCGCAGGCTCGGTTGTTTGGACGGCGACCGTGTCAGCACCCGCCGGCGATTGACGGGATGATGGAGAGAGTGTCAGCGGGGGTGACCGCAGTGGCTTCTTTACCAGGGAGATAGCGAATGTCCTCGTCGTTCAGATAGAGGTTCACGAAAGCGCGGACTTTGCCTTCGGGGGTGAACAGGTGCTTGCGCAGGTCGGGGTGGGAGCTGGTGAGCTGATCAAGGGCGCCGGCGATGTCGGGTGCGTCGGTCTCGATGGTGCTCTGCCCCCCGGCGTAAGGTCGCAAGGGCGTGGGAATAAAGATCTTCATGTGTTTGACTTCCTCGTTCTCACTTTAGATGAACGGAGTGGGATGCTGGGATCAAGAAAGGTCACAGAGGGGTGAAGGAGCCGGGCCACATTGGCTGAGGCTGAAGGATGGCAGAATCTGGCCAGGTGGCCGGAGGGATTGACGGAGCGGCAGAAGCGGGTTTGTCAGTCCGTGAGAGCGACGGGAATGGATTCGAAGCGTTTGTCTTCTTCAGTGAGGCCCGCGAGAAGGAATGCGTTGGTGATGGCTGCCTTACCGTGGGCGACTTCGGTGATGACGTAGACGCAACCGACCCAGTGTGCCTCGGCAAAATCGGTGGGCGACCATTGCGCGGGATGATCGGGATGAGAGTGATAGAAGCCGGCGATGTCGAGCCCCTGGCGCATGGCGTCGCGCTGGATTTTGACTAACTCGGCAGGCGCGATCTGATAGCGGTTGTGCGCGGAATCGGTGCGGGTATTGCCGGCGCGAATGGCGGCGACGATACGCCAGCCTTCCGGTGACGCACTACCGAGTAGCGCGCCGCAGCACTCATGAGGATAGGTTTCTTCGCCGTGAGAGCGGATGGAGTCAAAGACGGATGGCGGGATGTGGAGGGCAGTCATGGAGTGGCAAGTTTAACGCGTTGGTGCAGAGTGGTGCTTGACTGGGTTGCCCAAGTCAGAAGGTGAAGCGGACGCCGAGTTGCATGGCGAACGGAATTCCAACAGTGGTACCGGGACCGAAGAAGTCTCCCAGGCCTCCCGACGGGATCGACAACTGCTTTTGATTTGTCAGCGGATGAGTTATAGAGCATGCGGGATTCGAACATATATCGGTGATATTTCCGGACTCAGCTTCAGAGGCCGGAACGGGAAGAGCGGCAATGTCAGTTACATAATTGGCACCGGGGTTATTGCGATTGAAGATATTGAAGAACTCGGCAAATGGGGTGAGTGTGTCTTGGTCGCGCAACTTGATGGGGCGGCTCACGCGCAGGTCCGCCTGAATGTAAGGGGTGCCACGAAACTGATCGAGGCTGGTGGGGGCTCCGTTGATGGCGATGCGTCCGGCGCCGTCAGCGGTTGTGATGGTGAAAGGACGCGCTGTTTCAGCTTGTGTGAGTGTGCTGACGCTGAAGCCCATGGGTGCGCGCCAGGTTCCGGCGAGAACCAAGCGGTGGCGGATATCTTCACCCGACGGGCCGTAGTCGCCTGGGACGAAAGGATTGGCAGGGTCGCATACACCGTTGACATAGTCGAAGAGTTCGCCGAGGACGCAACCCCAGGTCTTTGCGCTGGCCAGGGTGTAGTTAGCGATGAGTTCGAGGTGTCTTGAGGCGCTTCCTTGTAAGTGAAGCATGAGTGCGTTGTAACTGGAGCGGCTGTCAGAGTGAGATACGAGGATACCGGGGACAAGCGTGGGTTGTCCCGGGTCATCGGGCGGCAGTAATGGCGTAAGGAGGTTTGTTCCGCCCCCGTAGTTATAGCCGCGATAAGCATGGTTGCCCTGTTCATGAGTGAAGTCCGCGGCAAGCGACCAGCCGGGGAGAAAGGAATGTTCCAGGCCGGCGGTGAAGTGGATGGCGTAAGGAGTTTTGTAATTTGAATCGATCAGGCTTCCGCTTCCGCCAAGAGCGGAGCCGGGAAGGCAGCCGCTGTTTTGAGGGCTGCGGGGATTGGCGACGGGGTCAGTGCAGGGAGCAGACGGCGCGTTGACGGATTGGAATGCGGTGGCCCAGCCGGTTTGAGCGAGATCGTTGGCATAGACTCCTATCCCGGCCCGGAGAACGGTATTGCCGCTGGCGCCAGGTGAAAACGCGATGCCTACACGAGGACCAAGCTGAGCGCGGTTGTCATGTGGAGCATTTCTTACGAGAGGGATGTGCAAGGCCTGAAGAGTGAGATAAGCGGGGTTGTCGCGTTGGGTCCGGCCCGATGCGTCAAACAGGCCAAAGGTGGCGGAATAGCGCAGCCCAAAGTTGAGTGTAAGCCGGTTGGTGATGCGCGATGAGTCTTCGGCGTAGAGAGACAGGCGCTGCACATTTTGAGAAAAGGCGCCGCCCAGGTTTGAGGTGGACGCGCTGGATTGCATATCTGCTGTGAACTCGGCGAGGGTGGCGGGATTAGTTATGTAATAAGCCGGGTCCTGAGGGAATTGAAAAAGCGTTTCGTTGTTAGAAGGGAAGGCGCCGCCGAGTACGGGTTCGTGGATGAAGTTAAGGCCGAACTTGATGGCATGGCGCGGATGAGCGTTGGAGACGTCATAGCGCAGTTGGTACTTCTCCTGATTTCGCTGCGAGGGGAAGTAAGTGATGGGGGTGGCAAATTGATTGTCGCCAAAGGTTTCAAATCCGGAGACCGTTAGCGATGTGGAACTGAAGGGGAAGGCCAGGGCAAAGCCGAGATCGGAGTTGCGACGTTGCGTGAGGCGGAGGCCGTTGGCGTCGAGAACCAGCGTTCCCAGCCAGGATGGGCTGAAGACGAATTGATTGCTGAGGGCGATGTTGAGGTAGTTGTTGTGGGTGTGCAATCCGGTGGAGGGGAGGGCGCCCTGCGCGACGAGATTGTTGTGGGTTGTGTAGGTATCGAGCGAAGTGCGGAGGAACCATAGAGATTTCGGTGACTGTGTCCAATCGATGCGCAGGGAGCCGGCGTCATCGCGAAATGGAATGGGCACGCTGGATGGGATTGAGATTGAAGGGACGCCGGGAATGAGTCCGTCGGCAGCCAGCGTTGCGAGGGCATTGAACTGGGTGAGATTGGCGGGGCTGTAAGTGATTGCTGCGTTCTCGCGGACGTTTTCGAAGGCTGCAAAGAACCAAAGTTGTTTGCGGCGCAGCGGGCCACCGAGGGTGGCGACGTAGTTTTGCCGCGAGAAGGGCTGCTTGGGATTGGGCGCGGGGTTTTCGATGGGGAAGCGGGCGTTGAATGCGGCGGCACGTTCGAAAAATGCGGCGTTGCCGTGCCAATCATCGCTGCCGCGCCTGGTGGTGATGACGATGGAGGCCGCTGTGGTGCCACCTGAGTCGGCATCCTGTTGCGCGGTGTTGACGGAGAATTCCTCAATCGAATCCGGCGAGAAATTTTGTAGAAAGCCACCGATGTAGTCGTCGGAGTTATCGGCACCATCGACGGAGAGATCGTTGTTCAGGCCGGAACTGCCACCGATTGCGACGGCGGTGATGCGGGCCTTGGTGGGGTCGGATGGTTCGACCGGCTCGGTGCCGGGGGCGAGATAGGCGATGTTGGCAAAGCTTCGATCCGCGAGGGGCAGTGTCTCGAGGTCGTGGGCGGTGACGATGCTCTTGTGGATCTGGCTGGCGAGATCGATGGGCTGGGTGACGATGGAGGAATTCGCGGCTTGAACGCGAATGGATTGCTGCGCAGAGGAAGGATGCATGGACACCGCGATGTCCTGAATGCTGCTGACCTTGATGGTGACGGCGGCGACTGCATCGACGAAGCCAGACGCCTCAGCGGTAACGCGGTATTCACCGGGAAAGAGGCCGTCAAAGCGAAAATAACCGTGGTCATCGCTCAGGGTTTTTCGCGACGTTGTGCCGCTTGCGGCGCGGATTTCGATGGTGGCGAAGACGATGCGCGCGTGCGTGGCGTCCTCGATTGTGCCTCGCAGAGAGCCTCCGACACTTTGACCGAGGAGGAGGCCCGCGGAGAAGAGCACCGCAAGGAGGACGGCGATGTTTTTCATGAGGTGCGACATTCTGAGGAGGTTTCGCGTTCCGCTACTGCCTTGGATTCTCGCACACCCTCGATGGGGCTGAGCGCGGCGACAAGGGCGACTCGTTAGAGGTCGTCGACTTTGAGCTCGACGTCGGCGCCTTGCCATGCGGTGTCGAGTTCATGCTTGACCTGTTGTGCTTCATAGGCGCGGTTCTGCCGGGTGAGGGATTCGGCAAGTCCGAAGAGTGAGCGCGGGTTGCGCGGATTTTGCTCGAGGTCTTCACGAAAGGCTTTTTCTGCTGCTTGCGGATCGCCGGCGCGGAGGAGCATGCCGCCGAGCGATTCGCGCACCGGATAGTACCAATCCTGCGGCTCGTTGTAGAGAAGCTGATCCTGGCTGGCGACGGCGTCACGGAGAAGGGCAATGGCGGCGGGCTTGTCGCCTTTGGCGGAGGCGATGCGGGCGGCGAGAACATCGTTGGCGATATGAAAGATGAGCCAGGTGTGATTCTCGACGGGCGGCATGAAGATGTCGTCGTGGGCCGTGGATTTTTCGATGGCGGCGAGTTGCTGGAGAAGAGCCTCGGCCTCAGTGGTCTTTCCGCGAGCGGCGAGGGCCATGCCGCGGGCATACAGGCCGAACGCTTTGAGTACGGGGCTCTGCGCGGATGAGTCTGCCGCGAGGAGGTTGTCCCACTTGCCGCAGCGAACGGAGATGGCGAGCGGGATGGCGAGGAAGGGCTCGAGCATGGGCGCGTCTTTGACGGCGGGGCGCAGGTTGTCAGCGAGGCGATTGGCGGAGCTTTGCGCTTCGGCACAGTGGCCCTGCATGGCCGCAGCGATGGCGCCAAAGTGGAGATTGTGGGAGTAGTACATCATGCCGTACATGCCCTGTATGCCAGTCGCTGCTGCGTATTCTTCATCGGCCTTGGCGGCAGCAGCGTTGTTTTCGCGCGCGCCGTTGTAATTGCCAGTGCGCTCGTAGATGTGGGCGGGCATGTGCACGAGGTGGCCGGCGGAGGGAGCGAGGGCAGCAATACGATCGGCGTAGGGAAGAGCACTCTCAGGATGAGAGGAAGCTTCGACGGCGTGGATGTAGAGGTGCATGGCGCCGATGTGGTTGGGGTCGCGGCGCAGGACGCTCTCGAGCGTCGCGACGATTTCGTCAGTGCCGGGCTCGGGGGTGCCGTCGCCGCGGTAGAGCTTCCACGGACGCAGATTCATCATGCTGTCGGCAAAGAGAGTAGCGGCGTCGAGGTCGTATGGATATTTTGCGCTGAGCTGCCGCATGGCATTGGAGTAGTCGGCGTTCAGCTGCTGGTAGTTGGGCTGGGCCTCGTGAGAGAAACGACGGGCGAGGGCGTCGATGTAGTCCTTCTCAATCTGCGGGCCGCCGGCACTGAGAGCCTTTGCTTTGTCGATGGCATCGACGGCGATTTTTTCGTGCTCGGGATCGACGGGCAGGTTGTAATTTGGTCCGACAGCGAGAGCCACACCCCACCAGGCCATGGCGAGCTGTGGATCGAGTTCCGCGGCGCGATGGAAGGCACGGGCGGCTTCGTCGTGGTTGAAGGCGTAAACGAGGCGCAGACCCTGATCGAAGAACTGCTGGGCCTCGGAATTGCTGGTGGAGACAGGGTGATGGAGGGAACTGAGGCCAGGCATCAAGAACGCCGGTTTCGGAGCCGGTGACTGCGCGAGTGCCGAATATGTCGCGAGAGAAATGACGAGCGCCGTGAAGCGTTTCATGGGGACCTCCCGAGAGGCTGGACTTGCCGGGGGCCAGAATACTACGGGTTGTATGGAGGGAGGAACTCTCTTTGCGATAGGAAGTCGGATGGAGAAATGGCCCGCGGTTCTTCTCGCCTGCCGCATGGGAGCGCGTAAAAAAGACCCGGGTTTTCTCTTCAGGCCGGGGTACTGCCGGGCCGGATTACTGATGAGCTTCGCCGGTTTTCGTAGGCGCGGGTTTTGGGGCAGCGCGCCGGGCGGCAGCGCCCCTCAAGGGGGCTGATTTTCCGGTGAGCAGGGCGGCGACACTGTCGTGCAGAGCCACATTCTCAACGACGAAGAAGAGGCCGCCACGACCGTTTTGGGAACTGGTGCAAGTAAGTGTGCCAACCGGAGAGATGGCTCCGTCCTGATTCATATCGGAGAAGATGGTGAGCGACGAACCATCCGTGGAGACGGCGAGCTTGGCGTGGTTGGCTCCGATGTTTTTTCCAGAAGCGCTCTTCTGGGCGGTTCCGGAGAGGCCGATGGTGGTTCCATTCCAGATGCCTGTGAGCGCGATCTGTACCGCGCCGGGACTCGTGGATTTGACAGCGTCAGGCCAGCAGTCGGGCTGGGTGCGGCCGGGTGTGGAGTTGATGACGTCAAGCTGCCAGAAGGAGGCGACCCGCAGAGGAACCTTGCCGAGTACAGCTGAGACAAATTGCCACGGAGGGGCGGCGAGGCCGCCAGCCTTGGCGATTACCTTGACGCCGGAGGAGAGGGCGGTCTGGGTGAAAGTGGATGTTTTGTTGGAACTGCCGAGTTTTGCGGCCGCGTCTTTCACCTCCTGCGGTCCGCCGATTTTTGCAATCTGCGGGTTGGCGGGGTCGGTGACTGCGCCTTCGGTCTGCAGTGCCTGCAGTACCTGGACTACGTCGCCCTTGTTGAGCTTGAGGGAGTAAAATCCCTGGCTCAACTGCACGTCATTGTCGTTGACGCAGCCCAATGAATTGCCATCGGTTCTAGGGTGATCCTTGTTGCCGGCTCCGGGCCACGACGGGGTGGTTACCTGGAGGATGAATCCGTCGCCGTTGTCGTCCCAGGCGAGAAGGCCCTTGGAGTGGCCCCATTTGGGACCGCATAAAGTGCTGACTGTTCCTTCGCAGGCGAGGACCGGGTCGCGATAGAACTGATCGTTCCAGACAATGAAGGAGAGGGTGCCGTTGTAGACCTCGTCGTAAGTGGCGCCCAGCGGGTCGTCGAGGCTGTCGCCAAGGAAGCCTGCGCCGTCGGCGAGAGCGGGGTGATCGCTGCTGGCGACTACATAAGTTTGTCCGATATTGGTGTACTTCCTTTTTCCGCCCGGAGTGCCGCCAAACAGACAAGTGGGCTTGGAGGCCTTGGGCCGAAGAAAGGTTTCGGCATTGAACTTGAAGGCGTACCACCAGTCGACGGGTTGGCCGGATTTCAAGAGCGGCGAAGGGGCTGCCTGAGCCCACAAGAGTGGGGTTGAGAGCAGGACGGTGAGGCTCAAGAGGAGCAGTTGGGTGGCAGTCGGCGCACGGCGCATCGGATACTCCGATCTTTCTTGCGGTTTTGGATACTTCCGAAGTGTCAGGAGTAGAGGACAAAGCCCAGGTTGATTTGCCGGATGTTGCGCGTGGTGCGGCGGAAGACGCCGATGCCGTCGCGGCTGCCGTTATCGTTCGTGTTGCCTTCGATCGTGGTGAGCTGGTTGCCATGGACTTCCTGGATGAGGCCGGTGTGGCCGGCGGTGGAGGAAGTGCGTAACAGGAACTGGGTTCCAGGGACGATGAGCGAGGGCTGGGCCTGCGCCTCGGCAGGCAGGATGCGGCGCGCGGAGGCGACGGTGGCGGCGCCATTCCAGGCTTCGAGGACGCCAGCGGTTTTAAAGCACGGATTGACGACGGCCATGGATGTTGAGGCGGTGTTGAAGCACCAGTAGACGAAGCATGCGCACCAGGCAAAGTGGCCTGCAGGATCGAGCCCCGTGGTCCTGATGTAGAGATCGACCTTGGGGCCGCGATTGGAACCGAGAGGAGCTTCCATGGTTCCGATTTCGCCGGTGGCGACAGTGAGCACCTGCCCCAGTAGCGGCGATGGAGCTTGCGTGGTGGTGGGAATCCCCTCATCGCCAAAGAGGGCGGACCAGGTTGCGGGTCCAACTTTTCCATCGATCTCAAGTGGCGCTCCGCTGGCGTCAACGGAGCGTGCCTGGAAATGCTCGACGGCCGCGAATGTATCGGCGCCGAAATTGCCATCAACACCGAGGGGGCCGCAGCCCACTTCGATGAGACGCGTCTGGATCGCCATTACGGCAGTTTGATTCGCGCTGCCGACGGTGACGGTGGTGCCGGGAAAGGTCAAGCTGGCCATGGAGCGCTCCTGAGGATGGAATGCTGGTTGCGGCAAGGCTATGCGAAGGGGAGAGAAGCCACAAGACCAATTGCGTGAATAATTCCTGGATTTCTTGCAAAGGAGAGGAATTCAGAGGGCCATGGCATGCCTCGGGATGATCGATTGGCAACCGGCGAGGGTGATTTTAGTCCAGGAAGACGAGGGCGCCGGCTGTGGGAGCGACGTTTAGAGATACAGCGCCGGTGTGGATGGCGATTGGGTCTGCGCGCGGTGTCCAGATGCCGGAGTCGGAAACTGCTGCTGAGCCGAGCGTGATGCCCGAAGTCGCGTCCAGCGAAGGGCCAGTCAGCTCCCAGAGCGCGGCATGACGGGCGGATTTTTTCGTACGAATGGAAAGGGTGATGGGGACTCTGTCTTTGTTGAATACCGCAACGAGACGACGAGGGCCTTTCTGCGCAGCATAGGCGGTGACGGCGGGGGTGGCCTCGAGTGTCGATCCGAGCATGGCGGCGCCGGCAAATTGTTGCGCCAGGAGCATGCCGTAAAACACCGGGCGCGCCGAGGCGGGTTGGGCGTGCTCGGAGGCGATGGGTGTGTAGAAGCCGTTGGGGGCGGAGGGCTGTTTTCCCATCGAGGTGGTCTGTCCTGGAACCTCGAGGCCGGGGTTGTGATCGCCAAGGCCGGCGGAGAGGAAGCGGCTGTCGCCTCCATGGAGGTTAACTCCGGCGCAGCCCAGGCTGGCGAGCAGGAGCAGGTAGTCGGCTGCCCAGAGCGACGCCGCGAACGCGTTGCTCATGCCCGGCTTGCCGCCGCGATAGCAGGAGTTTCCCTCGGTCATGCGATAGAGGAGATTGTGGGCATCGGCAACCTGGATGATCTCCTGGGTGGAGGACGCGACGCGCGGATCACCGGCGAGCAGGTGGGCGGTGGTGACGCGGGGATCGTTGGGAGGGCCCTCGGCATAATAGTGACCGCTGAGCGCGACAAGGCGGCTGCCGAGCCTGGGGGAGATCTGGTTGCCGAAGCGGGTGATCCAGTCGGAGGAGGCGCCGGTGTCAGGACCGCCGAATCGAGCGTTGGGGACGCGCGCGGAAATGGCATCGGCGATAGCCATCCACTCATGTACGTAATCGTCGAAATCCCAGCCAGGCGGACGTGTGCCGTTGTTGGCGTCGCGGTAGAAGTCGGGCTCGTTGCCGATTTGAAAGTAAACGAGAGAGTGGCTGAGTTTTTCGGCGACGAAGGAAGCCTCGGCGGCGGCGCGGACGGGTGAAGTGTTGCCGAAATTGAGACCGAAGATTGCCTTCCAGCCGGTGGCCTGAAGGAAGGCGGCGAGGGTGTCGATGGCGGTGGGTGGGATGGCAAAGAGCCGATGCGGCATCCAGTTTTGCGCAAGGTTGCCGGGCGGGATGCGAAGTGTGGGTGGGAGCGTGGAGGGGTCGACCTTAAGCCAGCAGAACTCGCTGGTGTTGCCGCCTAGGCGCAGGATGCCGTTGGGACTGAGGCAGCGAAAGAGCCTGACCAGGTCGGAGTGATCCGCCGAAAAGAAGTCTGGCTCGGTTAACTGGGCCAATTCATAGCTCAAGCCCGCGAATGTTTCGGGGACATGGCGCCGTGTGGCCTCGTGGAGGGTTAAGGTGGCCGTGAATGTGTCAGCTCGGAGGCGTGTTGCGGCGATCCCCAGCGCGGTGGTCCCAGCGCCCGTGCAAAACTTCCGACGATTCATGACTTCTTCCGTGGTTTAAGCGTATTGAGCGCTGGGTCAGATGGAGAATGACATGTCTTCGGGCTCTTCCCAGAAGCGCTCGCTGAGATATTTGTCAGCGTTGTCGCAGAAGACGGTGACGATGGTGGCAGCGCGGCCTGCGTCGGCTTCTTCCTGGGCGATGCGGAGGCTGGCGACTACGGCTGCGGCGGCGGAGATGCCGACGAGGAGACCTTCTTCGCGAGCGAGGCGCTTGGCCATGGCGTAGGCGGCTTCAGTTTCAATCGCGAGATCGCGATCGGCGAGGTGTGGGTTGTATATTGCGGGGACGATGGCGGATGCCATGTGCTTCATGCCTTCGAGGCCGTGGAAAGGGGAGTCAGGCTGGAAGCTGATGGCCTGGAGGGCGGGGTTGAGCTCCTTGAGTCGGCGAGTAGTGCCCATGAAGGTGCCGCTGGTGCCGAGACCGGCGACGAAGTGGGTGACCTGTCCCGCGGTCTGCGCCCAGATTTCGGGAGCCGTAGTGCGGTAGTGAGCGAGCCAGTTGGCGTCGTTGGAGTACTGGTCAGCGTAGTAGTAGAGAGCGGGGTTGTTTCCAGCCAACTCGCGGGCACGGCGGATTGCGCCGTCGGAGCCTTCGTCGGGTGCGGTCCAGTGGATGGTGGCGCCGTATGCTTTGAGGATGCGTTTGCGCTCCGGCGAGACGTTGGAGGGCATGGCGAGATGGACGGGGAAACCAAGGGCGGCTCCGAGCATGGCAAAAGCAATGCCAGTGTTGCCGCTGGTGGCGTCTAGGAGGGTTTTGCCCGGGGTGAGCAGGCCGCGAGCCTGAGCGTCGCGCACGATCGAGGCGGCGGGTCGATCTTTGACGCTACCACCGGGATTGGTCCATTCGCCTTTGCCAAGGAGAGTGATGCCGCCGGATCCGCCGTCTTGGGGAGACACATCGCGGACGACGCGGTCAAGGCGCACCATGGGCGTGTTACCGATGAGGTCGTAGACGGAAGAACCGAGCTGTCTGGGCGATGTCATCACGGATTTGTGTGGGATGCTCCGGGTATCATGTAGATGCGGGGGAAGCCCTTGCTTCCTTTATCCTCGCAGACTGGATTGGGTGGATGGCTCGGAAGGCAAAGCACGCGAGTTTTGACCAGATGCTGAATGCGCTGGGCACTCGGGGATTCGAATTGTCGCCGTTCAAGGCAGTAGCGGGCGGGATGCAGGTGACGAAGAACGGAGTGGGTGCGGTGCTGGTGCCTGCGACGACCGAGGGCGGTAGTGCGGCACAGCTTGCTGTGACTCCGGGTATCGTGGTGCGCGGGGAGATTGCGCGGCTCCTTGATCGCGGCTATCAGAAATTCATTAAGACGGCCCAATTTGAACTGCCGGCGACGGCAACCCACTTGCAGGCTATTCACGCGTTCACCGAGGAATTGAACCAGGTGACAGGTGCTCTGGGGCTCTATAACGAGTCTCTGGGGACCACTAGCGATTTGTATCAGTACGACCGAGTTGGGGGTCGTGAGACTCCACAGCCGAAGGCGACGCGTCCCTGGGAGTTGGCCGGAGGGCATTGACGGCGCGCTCGGCCGGAAAGAGGGCCGAAGTGTTGTCCGATGCAGAACCGCAGTCGAATTCGCGTAGAGATCGCCGCGTGTTCCCGCGCTTCATGGTGGACTCTGCGGCATCAGTCTTTCTTCTCGATGTGCGTGCGTGGATCAAAGGGCGAATTCTGGATGTGAGCCTGGGTGGATGCTGCGTACGGGCAACGGACCGATTCCCGACGGGCATTTATCGCAGAGTGGAAGTCGAGTTTGTACTAGGCAGGCTGCCATTCAAGCTCGCCGGCGTGGTGCAGTCTCTTCATGATCGGTACACGATCGGGATACGCCTGCTGGACCTGAGCGAGCGCAAGCGCGAGCAATTGGTCATGTTAATTGAAGATCTGAAAGAAGCGCGGCGTTGGGAAAGCGGTGCGGATGACGGGCCGCGAGCCGATGCGTGACGATCGCGCGGGATAGACTTTCCTTCAATCTTCCTTGGAGACCTTGCCGCCGCCGTGGTTGAGTCAGGGAACTGCGTCTGGTAACCGTTCAACGTCTTCGTTGCGAGACCAGAATCAGCGGCGCTTGCTGCGCGCGGCGCGCTCGCGCTGGAGTTCACGATACAGATCGCTTTTGGAGCGGTCGAGTTCCCGGGCCAGGCGCTTGAGAGCTTCCTTTTCATCGAGTGCAAATTCCGAGTGCAGGCGGTCGACGCGTTCGGAAATGGATGCGTGGGCAGCGTCTGCGTCGGCTACGGCATGGCGGTGGGCTGGGGCACAGACCAGGAGTGTGATTTCGCCACGGGTGCGGTCGCGGGAAGCCATGATGCCGCGAACTTCGGCGACGGAGCCACGCAGGAACTCTTCGTGAATCTTGGTTAGCTCGCGGGCGACGATGACGCGAAGGTTCGCGCCAAAAACGGATTCGAGATCAGCCAGAGTATCGAGAATTCGATGCGGGGCTTCGTAAAAAATCAGGGTGCGCTCATTCTCTGTGGCGTCCCCAGCAAGAGCTTCAAGGCGAGTACGGCGCTGGCCGGCCTTCTCGGGTAGAAAGCCGAGGTAGTGGAATTCTTCAGTGGGCAGGCCGCTGGCAACCAGGGCAGTAAGGGCGGCGTTGGCGCCGGGGATAGGGATGACGGGGCTACCTGCGGCGATGGCGGCGGCGGTAAGAACCATGCCGGGGTCGCTGATGCCGGGCATGCCTGCGTCGGACACGACGGCGATGCGGGCGCCGGTCTGAAGAGAAGCGACTATCGAGGCGGCCCGGTCCCTCTCGTTGTGCTCATGCAAGCTTTCAGTCGGCGTAACAATTTGAAAGTGATTGAGGAGTTTCTGGGTCTGGCGAGTGTCTTCGCAGCAGATGCGGTCGGCGCGGCGCAAGACATCGAGGGCGCGCAGGGTGATGTCGTTGAGATTGCCGATGGGAGTGGCGACGAGGTAGAGGCCGGGGGCTAGGGGGGCATCCTGCTCGGACATTCGTTAACTGTTCTCAGTGCCTTCGCGCTCGTAGCGGCGCTGCTCGGCGAGCAGCGTCATGGAACTCATGAGGTGCTGGACGCTGACGATGCCGATGACGCGGCCGCTCTCTGTGACAGGAATGAGGGAGAGGCCGCGACCGGCAGTGATGCGGCGAATGGTGGCGCCGAGGGTGTCCTCAGGACGAGCGACCTGGAAGGCTCGCGACATGACTGACTGCACGTAGCCATTGCCTTCATTGCGGAGTGCGTCCAGGATACGCTGGCGCGACACGATACCGACGAGTTGTGGGCCGCGCACGACGGGGAAGTCTTCCTGAAGCGAATGGACACATCGGGACAGCGCGTCAGCAAGCGTGTCGGATGGCGAGAGTGTGGCGAAGTCGGTGAGCATGACTTCTTTCATGCGCACGGTGTCGACAACTGACTGGAAGAAGACACCTTGATCTTCAACTTGGGCACCGATCATGATGAAGAATCCCGCTATGACGAGCCAGGGGCTGTGAATCAGCCACCCTCCCACCATGGCGGCAAGTGCAATAAGCTGACCCAGGCCAGTGACGGCGCGGGTAGCGGCGCCAGCACCGTGGCTCTCCGTGAAGCTGGTGCGCACGATTCGGCCGCAGTCGAGCGGATAGGCCGGCAAAAGATGGAGACCGCCAAGTCCCGCCTGCATCCAGACCATGCTGCGAAGCAGGAAGTTCGGAGCTTATCCAGGGCTGGCCGAGGATATTGAAGTTACCGGCGGCGCCGAGAAAAAGCGCAGCCAAGGAGATTGCAGTGAGGCCATTTGCGAGGGGTCCGGCGATGGCTAAAGCGTACTGTCCGGCTCCTTGAGTGGCAGCTTCCTGGCTTTCCGGATTGGCGTAGGCAAACATACCGCCGATGGGGAGCAGGAGGATGGCGCGTAGCTTCAGTCCCAGCCAGGCCGCCACGAGGATCCGGGCTATTTCGCGGACCACGACCGCAATGACGAGGATGAAAAAGAGGGCCACGCCGCGCAGCATGGGATGAGGCGCGGAGTCAGTGGCGGACAAGCCAAGGCACACGAATGCAAGGAGTAAAAAGAAGGTGTGGACACGCATTTCTACGCCTAACCACCGGCCTAACGGCACTGACCATCCCCGCATACAACCATTGTAGAGGGTCGGGCGTCGAAGGGCGCTTCAAGTATGCTGGGGTGCGATGCGCATCATTGCCGGACGCCTTCGTTCCCGCACGCTGCAGGCCCCCCCGGGGCTGGCAACGCGGCCTACGAGCGACCGGCTTCGGGAGACGTTGTTCAATGTTCTGGCTCCGCGAATTGAGGGCTCTGTCTTCCTGGATTTGTATGCGGGATCGGGGGCCGTGGGGATTGAAGCGCTGAGCCGAGGCGCGGTGCGGGTGGCATTTGTGGAGAAGGCGCCGCCTGCCTTGAAAATGTTGCGCGCGAACCTGGCGAAGCTCGAACTCGCAGAAGGGTTTGAGGTGCTTGGGGGGAGCGTGAGTGCGTTTTTGCGGCGCGGCACGGGTGGATTCGACGTGGTGTTTCTCGATCCGCCGTATGATGCGGAGGCGGAATACTCGGCGACGCTGGGGCTGCTGGGCGGCGCAGCCGTGGCCCTGCTGAACGACGGAGCCGTGGTGATCGCGGAGCATAGGCGCAAGGAAAAGCTGAGCGAGAGCTATGGTGCGCTGACGCGAAAAAGGTTGCTGGAGCAGGGAGATGCAGCGCTGAGTTTTTATTCTGTGGCGTTGAAGAAGTTGAAAGGGGATTAGCTTAAATGAAGATGCGCGTTGCGATGCTGGTGGCGTTGGCGGTGGGCGGTGGATTGTTGCAAGCGCAGAACTGGGTGATTGGGCCATTTGCGAGGCCGGTGAGTGGAAACCCCGTGATTGCGCCGCGACCGCAGTCGTCGTTTCAGGACCCAATTCTGCACGCGGCGGCACACTGGGAGGCGCTGCACACGTTCAACCCGGCTGCCATTGTGCGTGATCACAAAATCTATGTTTTGTACCGTGCGGAGGACGACTCGGGGACCATGCAGATTGGCATGCACACCTCGAGGCTGGGGCTGGCGGAGAGCGCCGATGGGGTCCACTTCACGAGGCGGACGGAGCCCATTTTTCACCCGGCAGACGACGATCAGAAGTCTCGTGAGTGGCCCGGGGGCGTCGAGGATCCCCGCATTGTAGAGCGCGAGGACGGGACCTATGTGCTGACCTATACGCAGTGGAATCGCGAAACGTATTCGGTGGGAATTGCGAGCTCGACCGACCTGGAGCACTGGACCAAGCACGGCCCCGCCTTCTTCACAGCGGCGGGTGGTAAGTATGCAGCCCTCAAATACAAGTCGGCGGGGGTCGTAACCGCCCTGGATGAGAAAAAGGGCCGATTGATCGCGGCGAAGGTCGCTGGCAAGTATTGGATGTACTGGGGTGAAGGCGCCATTCACCTGGCGACGTCGGCGGATTTGATTCAGTGGACGCCGGTCGAAGGCAAGGATGGCAATCCCATCGAGCTTCTGAAGCCTCGGAAGGGGCATTTCGACAGCACTTTTCCAGAGACCGGGCCCCCGCCGGTTCTTACCGATAAGGGCATTGTGGTGCTGTACAACGGCAAGAATGCTGAGACGGGCGGCGATCCGAAGCTTGGCCCGAGTGCCTACGCGGCGGGCGAAGCGCTGTTCGACGCTAAGGATCCGGCCCACCGAATCGCTCAAATTGATGAGCCGGTGCTGAAGCCGGAGTTGCCTTACGAGAAAACGGGACAATATGCGGCGGGAACCACGTTTGCTGAAGGCCTGGTGTTCTTTCACGACAAGTGGTTTTTGTACTACGGCTGCGCGGACTCCCTCGTTGCAGTGGCGACGTCGCCTGCCGCAGCTCCTCTGGCGGATGAATCGCGCGGATACTATCTGCACAACCACGACACCGTGGTGATGTACGGCGACAGCATCACAGAGCAGAACTACTACAACCAATGGGTAGAGTTGTATACGGTGACGCGGTTTCCAAAGATGCGCGTGCATTTTTTCGGAGCTGGCGTGGGCGGAGATCGAGTGACGGGCGGGGGAGGAGGGTCGATCGATGTGCGTCTCGCGCGCGACGTGTTGGCAGAGAAGCCGACGGTAATTTCGATCATGCTGGGGATGAACGATGGCAGCCATCATCCGCCGGCACCGGAGACCGAGAATACTTACAGGGCCGGGTACGAGCACATTCTCGATTCGATTCGCGAGCATGCGCCGGGGTCGCGCGTGACGTTGCTGGGGCCGTCGCCGCACGATGATGTGACCAGGTCACCGGAATTTCCGGGCGGTTACAACGCGTCGATGGTGGCGTTTGCGGAGATCGATAAGCAGTTGGCGCAGAAATATGGTGCGACATTCATAGACCTGAATGCGACGGTGGTAACAGCCCTTGAGAAGGCGCAGGCACTTGATCCGCAGGTGGCAAAACTATTGATTCCGGATCGCGTTCATCCTGATCCCCTAGTGCATTGGGTGATGGCGGAGGCGCTGCTGAAGGGTTGGAATGCGCCGGCGCTGGTGTCGAGCGTGACGATCGACTCGAAGGATGGGCATGCCGTTCGTACGGAGAATGCGTCAGTAAGCGGGTGGCAGGCCGATGGGACTGCGTATCGATGGACCGAGACTGAGAACGGCCTACCTCTGCCCATCCTTTCAAATCAAGCCATGCAGGCGCTGTTGCTGAAGCTTACCGATATCGAAGAGGCTCTTAATCAGGAGCCGCTGCGCCTGACCGGGTTGGCAGCAGGTCGATACTCGCTGCGTATTGACGGGCAATCGATCGGCACATTTGCGGCGGAAGATTTCGAACGCGGCATCAACCTGGTTGAATACAACACACCCATGCGGCAGCAGGCGCAGCGCGTAAGTTGGATGGTGCGCGATCGTGACGAGACGCACTACATTCATCTGCGGATGCGTATTCGAAATGCCGACACAGGTGTAGAGGACGGCGCGGATCGGATGCAGGCCTTTGAGGACTCATTAGAGGACTCAATCTACGCGGAGGCTGCGCCTGTGCCTCACACATACGAAGTAAAATTTGTGCCGGCTCCGGCGTCCCAGACCACGCCATGATTGCACAATAAGGTGATGACATTGATTGATTTGAGCGCAGTGCTCGAAAGCTCGCCTGACCTCTATACCGTGGCGACGCATGCCCCCGGGCCCGCGGGTGCGCTACCGATAACCGTTGAGATGCTGCTAAATGCTCCCTCGGGGAACCTGTTTGGGCTGACACAGAATGCGGGGATGGGTTGGGATCCTGCACGGCTGCTGGATCCGGAGTTCTTGATTCTAAGCACCCATGGAGGTTTGCGCGCGGAAGACGGTTCGCCCATTGCGCTTGGGTTTCACAGCGGGCACTGGGAAGTGGGCCTGCTGGTTGCCGAGGCTGCGCGCGAGCTGAAGGCGCTCCATGCCGTCCCGTTTGCGGGTGCGTGTACCGATCCGTGCGATGGAAGAACGCAGGGCACGGTGGGCATGATGGATTCACTGCCGTTTCGCAACGATGCGGCAACGGTATTGCGACGGCTGATGCGCTCTCTGCCGACGCGCAAAGGCGTTCTGGGTATCGCGACATGCGACAAGGGACTGCCCGCGATGATGATGGCGCTGGCGTCGGCGAAGGCACTGCCCGCGGTTCTTGTGCCGGGCGGCGTAACGCTGCTGCCGGAGAACGGCGAGGACGCGGGCAAAGTCCAAACCATTGGCGCGCGGTTTGCCCAGCAACAGATCACGCTGGAGTATGCCGCGGAGGTTGGTTGCCGTGCTTGTGCATCGCCCGGCGGAGGATGTCAGTTTCTCGGGACTGCCGCAACGTCTCAGGTGATTGGCGAGGCGCTGGGGTTGTCCTTGCCGCATACGGCGCTGGCTCCTTCGGGACATGCGATCTGGCTCGATGGCGCCAGGCGGTCGGCCCGCGCCCTAATGCGGCTCTATCAAATGAAACTTGGCGTTGCGGATGTGCTAACCGACGCAGCGGTGCGGAATGCGATGGTGCTGCATGCGGCGTTCGGAGGTTCCACGAACCTGCTTCTGCATTTGCCGGCGATTGCTTTTTCCGCGGGATTGCGGAGGCCCACAGTCGATGATTGGGTAGAGATCAATCGCAAGGTACCGCGACTGGTGGATGCGCTGCCAAACGGACCCCGCGGGTTCGCGACCGTCCAGGTCTTTCTTGCAGGCGGTGTGCCGGAAGTCATGCTGGAACTGAGGGCGGCAGGGCTGCTGGATACAAGCGTTCTTACCGTGATTGGCGAAACCCTGGACGCGTGTCTCGACTGGTGGCGGCAGAGTGAACGGCGCGTGGCGTTGCGACACAGATTGAAGGAGCAGGACGGTATCGATGCGGACGACGTGATTATGAGCCGGGATCGAGCACTTGCCAATGGCCTCACGGCGACGGTTTGTTTTCCCACGGGGAATCTCGCGCCGGAGGGGTCCGTCATCAAGAGCACAGCGATCGATGCTTCGCTGATGGACGAGTCGAATGTCTATCGACATTGTGGAACTGCAAAGGTGTTTGTGACGGAAGAGGCTGCGATTCATGCAATTAAATCCGGAGATGTAGCCCATGGCGACGTGGTGGTCCTGATCTGCGGAGGGCCTCAAGGAGCCGGTATGCAGGAAATCTACCAAGTTACGTCAGCTTTGAAGCAGCTTCCGCATTGCAAGCACGTGGCGGTGATCACTGACGCTCGCTTCAGCGGTGTTTCCACTGGGGCATGCGTTGGGCATGTTTCGCCGGAGGCACTCGCTGGTGGGCCGGTGGGGAAGGTGCGTGATGGAGATCAGATCGAAATTGTGATTGATCGTGAGCGGCTCACGGGGTCTGTGAATCTTGTTGGCGATTTCGAGAGAAGATTCGACCCAAATGAGGCGGTGCAGGTGTTGGCTGCGCGAGCTCCACGCGAAGATCTGCGACCGCACCCCGAATTGCCGGACGACACACGCCTGTGGGCAGCATTAGTGCATGCCAGCGGCGGTGTTTGGGGAGGGTGTGTGTACGACGCAGATCGAATCGTAGAGGCATTGCGACCCGCGGCACCCAAGGGTCAGCGGGCTTTGTAGTATGGCCATACGATGAGCGCGGCCACCCCTATAGCCACCAGAAATGCTAGCGCCATCAGACTGTAAATCAGCACCAGATTCGGGCCTGGAGAAGGCGAATCATCGTCGTCATCATCCACGGGAGGAGTGTGTCTGGAGTTACTCATACTTCAAGGATTCCACCGGATCCATTTGCGCAGCGCGAGTGGCGGGAACGGTTCCGAAGACGACGCCGACAATCACCGCTGCGGCGAGAGCGATGAGGATTGACAGGGACGAGATAGGAAGATGGTAATCGGTGAATAGGCGGACCGATAGCGGCAAAGTAAGGCCGAGGAATGTGCCCACGACTCCGCCGGTGAGAGAGATGATGACTGCTTCCGCGAGGAACTGCAGCTTAATTTCGCGGTAAGTGGCGCCGAGAGCTTTGCGAATGCCGATTTCTCGGATGCGCGATCGTACAGTGGCCAGCATGATGTTCATGATGCCAACGCCGCCCACGGCAAGGGTGACCGCGGCAACCAACACGAGAACCGCAGTGAGGATATTGGAGATGGTGGCAGCCATAGTCAATACTTCGCGCAAATCCGTAGTGGTGTACACGGAGTTCGTCCGATGCCGGGACTTCACGATGCGTTTGATCTCCTGCGTCGCGCTTCCTACTTCGTTCATGCTCCGCATCGAGAAGTAGATGAGCTTGACGTTCTCAGACCCTGTGAAATACCGGGCGACCGAAAAAGGAATCAGGATGGTTTCGTCGGCAATCTCTGACTCGCCAAAATCTGTCACGCTTTGCTTGAAGACACCAATGATGGTAAAGGGGATTCCGCTGATTTCGAATTCGCGCCCTACGGCAGAGTCGATACTCCCGTAGCGGAGTTTGGCAAAGGTCTCGGTGACAACGGCGCAGTTGAAGTGGCCCACCTCATCCTGTTCATCGAGGAATCGTCCATATGGCACGAGAAGATTGCGGATGTGAATGTAGTCAGGACTGACACCGAGAACCAGCGTGTCCTTCACCAGCCCGCCACCGAAGCTGATACGGTCATGCATTTGGAGTACGGGCGAGGAGTACATGACTCCGGGGAGTTGAGAGTCAACAGCTTTCTCGTCATCGCGAGTCAGGAAGTCGTTGTAGATAACATTTTCTGTGCCCGATGAACCTCCGCCTGTATACTCAAGCGCGATTTCGTTAGTGCCGATTTTTTGAATTTCGCTCAGGATAAATTCTTTGCCTGTCATGCCGATGGTAACGACAAGGATGACTGAGGCGGTGCCAATGACCATTCCCAATGCGGTGAGGGCGAAGCGGAGCTTGCTGGCACGGAAACTGTCCAACGCGATCCTGAGAATCTCGCTCAGCACCATGGTGCGGCGGGCGCTTAAAAGCGTTTCCTGAAAGGAGGCCTGGCGAGTCTCAGCTGGGTTCATGGTTCGTAAAGTATTCCCTCAGAACAAGATGCAAGAAGGTGTCGGGAGCTTCAACTAAAAGCTCTCCGAGCCCTACAAGGTAACAGTTTCTATCTTATTAGTGTTGGACTCTCTGGGGAGGTCTGCCGACCGATTGCGAAAGCACAGCGACTGTCTTTTGGGAACATGTAACCGATGTTGATCGGCCAACGGTGTAAGAATTTGCCGCAATTAAGGTTGACGGTACGCTGGAGACCTGCCATAGGACCGATGGATTCCGTTCGTTAGGCTTACGCTGCCTCTTCGGAATTGCCCTTTCGGCCCCTGTTTGTCGAAGATTCCTTATTTCCCTCTGCATTAAACCACGGGATTGTCATCCGCAGTCCTTCAGCTAAAGCAATCTTTGGCTCCCATCCCAGTAACCGCTTTGCCTTGGATATATCCGGGCGGCGCTGCTTGGGGTCGTCCTCGGGTAGCGGTTTGAATACCAATTTGCTGTTCGATCCGGTGACGGCGAGAATGGCCTGGGCACACTCAAGGATCGTGAATTCTTCGGGATTCCCAATATTTACAGGGGTGCGCTCGGCGGAATCCATCAGGAGAAGTTGACCTTCGATTTGGTCGGAGACGTAGCAAAAGCTCCTGGTCTGGCTCCCGTCGCCATAGATGGTCAGGTCGGCACCATCGAGAGCCTGGCGAAGGAAGTTTGAAATCACGCGGCCGTCGTTCGCCTGGAGTCGCGGACCGTAGGTATTGAAGATGCGGACCAAGCGCGTATCGACGCGCTCGTAGCGGTGATACGCCATGACGAGCGCCTCCGCGAAGCGCTTGGACTCGTCGTAGACGGATCGTGGTCCAATCGGATTCACATTACCCCAATAGGTCTCGGACTGGGGATGTTCCAATGGATCGCCATAGCATTCTGATGTGGAGCAGTGCAGGAAACACGCGTTATATTTCTTGGCGATTTCAAGAACGTTGCGGACGCCAACCGACCCTACCATGAGCGTCTCGATGCCGTATGTTGCGTAGTCCACCGGGCTAGCGGGACTGGCCATATTGAAGACCAGATCTACGTGTCCAGGGTCGAACGATTCGGTGATGTCATGATGGCGAAATTCAAACCGCGGTTCGCCATTAAGGTGCGCAATGTTGCGGGAGTCCCCGGTCAAGAGGTTGTCCACACCCACCACTTGATACCCCCTGCCGATGAGGGCATCAGTCATATGGGACCCGAGAAACCCAGCTGCACCCGTTACCAGCGCACGCATTCTAAAACACTCCTCAAACCCGCTCTTTTTGCGGGACTAACTAGGCTCTTTGATGCCACGCACGACTCCCGATAAATGACGTTTTCGCCACCTTGGAATCATGATTAAGGTCGATCTCGTCCGGATTATTTGCGTATGCCACTAGCGCATCCAAACACTTTGAACCCGAGGTATGTTTGTTTCCTGAGGCGCCAATTATTTACGAGGGAATTTGCAGGATGATTATCTCACAAGGCTAGTTAAATAATTGACAATCCTTGTCGTAATATGATGACTCTGATGGCTGGCGCAATTTTGGTCCGCTGCATACCTGCCACGTGGGCGACGTCGTGTGAACAAAAGCGGCGATTCACTGTCGGCTGTGGCCAAACTGCTGTCGTTGCACCCGCGTCAGGGTTCAATCTAAACTTGCACGAGTGCGGAAGTGGTGAAATGGCAAACACACTAGCCTTAGGAGCTAGCGCCGCAAGGCTTGGGGGTTCAAGTCCCCCCTTCCGCACCAAACAGAAAATAAACCACTTATAGATTAGCCGCGGCACGACCGCCCATGTTTTCTGCCGCCGATAAGGCAAATTCCCGCTTCGCCACCGGAGAGGCACGTGACTTTGCTTGCTTGAACTGTGTTTACCAACTTCATCTATAGGTCCTCAATACGCTACGAACGCCGCTTCGAAAAAATGGGTTAGCTCCTCAGGTCCTGCCGGCTACAACGAGAGTTTGTTGACGCGGATTCACGTAGCCCCGAGCTATGCTTGAAAAACCGAATCGGGTGTGTTTGTACGACTGACTTGAAACTTATGAATCAGGGAAGGCGCTTCATTGCCACATGTTCCGGAATCAATCGAGAAAATAGACGACGGACCGGGGCAAGCCAAATTGAAGCGTGAGATCGGCTTGTTGGATCTCACCTTCTTCTATGTTGTAAGTGCGCTCAGCCTGCGCTGGATCGCCACTGCCGCCGCGTCGGGACCAAGCTCCATTGTGGTATGGGTGTTTGCCTGGATCGGCTTTTTTCTTCCCCTCGCCGGCAGCGTGCTGGAGCTCTCCTCGCGCCATCCACAGGAGGGCGGCCTTTATGTATGGGCGAAGGTCAGTTTTGGAGATTTCGCCGGATTCATCGCTGCCTGGACTTACGCAATGAGCAATCTCCCCTATTTTTCTGCCGTGCTTTATTTCGCGGCTGGCAGCGCCCTGTTCGCGGGAAGCGGACATGGGCACGCTTTGACTCTGCGCGACGAGAGCAGTTACTTCATGTACTTCACGCTGGTTGCGTTGGGCGGAATCACGATCCTCAATATTCGTGGGGTGCGGGCGGGTAAATGGCTGAATAACATCGGAGCCATTGGAAGTTTTCTGCCAGTATTGCTCCTCATCGTTCTTGGGCTCGTCTGCTGGCAGCGCACGGGAAGCGCGACCGATTTCGCGTGGGGCACAATCCTTCCACATGCCACCGTAAAGAACGCGATCTTCTGGTCGACAATATTCTTCGCCTTTGGCGGAGTTGAAAGTGCATCCTTCATGGGGGCGGAGATCAAGAACACGCGCCGCACTGTTCCCCGGGCGCTGGTTTTTGCGGGCATTCTCATCACAGTGGGCTACATCCTCGGCACGATTGCGATGCTCGTCGCCATGCCGAGCGAGCAAATAAGCGGTCTGGGCGGCTTTATGACCGCCATCGCCCAGATGTGTCATAACCTGGGCTTGAACTGGATGGTTTCGGGTATCGCACTCCTGGTCACGCTGAGTTGCCTGGGAGCAGCAGGAGCCTACCTTGCGTCCTGTTCACGACTGCCCTTTGTAGCAGGGATCGATAACTATCTACCCTCGGTCTTTGGCCGCATTCATCCCAGGTGGAATACGCCCTACGTTGCAGTTCTGTTTTACGGGCTCGCCGGCATGCTGTTTGCCCTTCTGAGCCAGTGGGCGACCACCGTCAAGGGCGCTTACGATGTGCTGGTAAGCATGAGCATCATCACCTATTTCATCCCATACTTGTTTCTGTTTGCGGCCATGATCCGGGTGCAAAATCGGCCCGTCGGCCCCGGTGTTATCCGGGTTCCCGGGGGCAGGGTCACTGCAATTCCGCTCGCGGTTCTGGGGCTCGCCACGACCAGCCTCACCATTTGCTTTTCGGTGCTGCCCTCCGATGACGAACCCAACAAACCATTGGCAATTGCCAAAATTGTGGGAATGACTCTTATGGTGCTTGCCGGCGGAGTAGCGGTGTACCTGTCGGGAAAGCGCAGACAGTTGCGATCATGAACTCGCACTTGGTCGTTGCCGACTCGGCATCGATCCGGGAAAATATTTCGGAGTAGTACTTTACCGTTTCAAGAACGGATCACATGGGCGACAAGCTGACAAGAATTCTGGCTCTTTATGATGAAACGGCCGCTCTCAAGGATGCGCATACGATCCCGGCGCCGTGGTACCTGGATGCTGAAATGGAACGGCTGGAACGGGGACGCGTGTTTGGCAACAACTGGCAGGTAATTGGACGCACTCAGCAGTTAACGCAGCCTGGCGACTATATTACGGCTGAATTCGGTGGGGAGCCAATCTTGGCGGTGCGCGGAGCAGACGGGATCCTGCGCGCTTTCTTCAACGTATGCCGGCATCATGCAGCAGCCGTGGCCACAGCGCCCTGTGGGCGCGCGCAATCCTTTCGCTGCCCATATCACGGTTGGAACTACAGCCTCGACGGCAGCCTTAAAGGCATGCCGGAGTTCGCTGGGGTCTGTAACTTCGATCAGTCGACCAATGGCCTTGTGCCGGTTGCGGTCGATGCGTGGGAGAAATTCGTTTTCGTGAATCTTGCAGTCGATCCTCAACCGCTCAGTCAATACCTGGGCGATCTCGTCTCCCTGGTGTCACCTCTCGAACTTGGCCACCTGCACTTTCACTCCCGCAGGAGTTACACGCTGAACTGCAACTGGAAGGTCTACGTGGACAACTATCTCGATGGCGGGTACCACGTTCCCCATCTGCACAAGGGGCTTAACAGTGTTCTGGATTACTCCCACTACACGATCGACAATGGTAGGCACTATTGCCTGCAATCGAGCCCGATGGTCGCTTCAGAAGAGGATGCACAGGTGTCGGCCACTCGCAAAGGCGATCGTGCCTGGTACTTCTGGCTCTATCCCAACTTCATGATCAACATTTACCAAGGCGTCATGGATACCAACCTGGTCATTCCTCTGGGCCCGGAAAAGTGTGCTGTTGTTTTCGATTTTTACTTCTCCGATGTGTCCGCCGAGCGGGAGGATCAGAACACCGCCAGCGTTTTTACCAGCGAGAAAGTGCAGGACGAAGACGTTGCCATTTGCGAGTCCGTGCAAAAGGGGCTTGCATCACGCGCCTACGGAGCTGGTCGTCTCTCCGTGAAGCGTGAAGCCGGAGAGCACCTTTTTCATCGCTTATTGGCACGCGACTTGAAGTAGAGAGGGTAGTAGCCATGAAGCTGGTCGGCTCTCATTGATACGTGATCAAGTGACTGGAGGAGGTTCGCTGATGGATGCCAGGATGAGCCGCCTGAATGGCGGACTGCTGTTCGGAATCGTCGGCGCCGCGCTCCTCGTCGTGAGTGCCGGCGGTGCTCGAGGTCAGGCACTTCCGCCATCTGGCGCGCATGTCCCGATTGAGGACTCCCGCAACGTCGACGTACCGAACACCAACACGCATATGCGGCTTCCGGAGTTCACGGGTCGGCAAGCATGGGAACTGCGCAAAGCGTTTCTCCGCAATCAAATTCTGATCTCCGCCGGGCTTTTGCCGCTGCCGGAGAAGTCTCCACTTCATGCCCAGATATTCGGCAAGATTGAAGAGAAGGACTACAGCATCGAGAAGGTGCTTATCGAGACGTTGCGTGGCTTCTTTCTCGGAGGCAATCTTTACCGGCCGCGAAATGGTAGAGCGAAACATCCAGGGATATTGAATCCGCATGGACACTGGCCTTATGGCCGTCTCGAGAACGAGCCCTTATACTCTGGACCCTCTTTCGGAATCAGCCTCGCCCGGCAAGGGTATGTTGTATTTGCTTTTGACATGGTTGGATACACAGACACAGTTCAACTACCCCATCGTTTTGGGAATGCCGAACAGAGACTCTGGTCCTTCGGACCACTGGGCCTGCAGCTTTGGAACTCCATCCGCTCGCTGGATTTTCTTGAGTCGTTGGCTGATGTCGATTCGGCCCGCATGGGAATTGTTGGCGCATCAGGAGGTGGAACGCAGTCTTTTTTGCTTGCGGCTGTAGATGATCGGATCCAATTTGAGTCGCCAGTGAACATGGTCTCGGCGATCATGCAGGGAGGCGACCTTTGCGAGAACGCTCCGGGACTGCGCCTGAACACAAGCAACGTTGAGATTGCTGCCATGTTTGCGCCCAAGCCCATGTTGCTCGTCTCCGCTACCGGAGATTGGACCCACAACGTCCCAAAGGAAGAGTATCCCGCGATCAAGAGTATCTACGATCTCTACGGGAATGGGGATCAGGTTGAGGTGGTGCAGATCGATCAGGTTCACAACTTCAGCCAACCGAGCCGTGAAGCAGTTTATCGATTCTTGACGAAACAGAATCCTGGTCTCAGCGACCCTAGCGAACTGACGGAACATGACATTGCAGTGCCAATGCTTCAGGAATTGGTGGCGCTGTCGAATCGTGCATTGCCGCCGAACGCCCTTGATTTGAATGGTGTGTTCAATCTATGGCAGGAGTTGGCGCAAACGCAGAACCGTGAGATTCACGATTCAGTCTTTCTTCGCGATCGGCTGAGACAAACGCTCGCTGTTGAGATTCCAAAGGAAGTGAACGCCGACATCAACGGTCAATCCATTGCTCTCGGCCGCCCGTCGAGGAAGGATCGAGTACCGGGCATTTTAATTCCAGGATCCGGCAAAATGGCGATCGTCGTCGATGCAGATGGATCGGCCGCGGCGCTTAAAAGCGAGCCAGTCGCTCGTCTTAGAAGAGAGAAAAGGCCGATTCTGGTAGTCGATGTCTTTCAGACTGGAGCGGCAAAAGCGCCACGTCAAGGAGATAGTTCAGCGGGCGCTACAAAGCGGCTGGCCGATGCTGCCGATGAAGAGGACCGGGCAGACGCTATCGCTGGAGGTCCGAAGTTTCTCGCATTCAACGTGTCAGACGACGCAGGGCGGGTTCAGGACCTCGTCACAGCCATCGTCTACGCAGAAGATGGCAATCGTGAAGTTGATGTGTACGGTTCCGGAGATTCTGCCCTTTGGGCGATATTTGCCGCAGCGGTGAGCGATGTTCCCGTCTCGTTGCATACTGAAGACGTGCCCAATCTCATAACGAATGCCGACTATGTGAAACACTTTGATGTTCCCGGCATTTTGCGCGCGGGCGGGCTGACGGTCGCAAAGAGCCTGATCAGCAGAAGGCAATGAAATTACCCATGTTCGTCGGTCCTCGGTTGCGGGAGTAATCTGGGTGAATCATGAATCCAACGACACAGCCACAATTGAATGTGACGCAGGCGCCCGACTTTCGAGAAACCTATGCGAACAGCGTTCAGGTCCGCGTTAGCGTTTGGGACTTCCAACTTGTCTTCGGTATCGCATCCAGTGAGTCGCCCGATCAGGTGACAATCAAGAATCACGCGGCGGTGTATTTAAGCCCGCAGCAGGCCAAGGCTCTTTTGAACGTTCTGGGGCAGAACCTGGCGCAGTATGAGCAAGCCTTTGGAACGCTCAGCCTGGAGCCGCAGACAGTCAATTTTCCGCAGGGCCCCATCCACTAACGACGTGCGTCGTGTCGCACGCACCCAATGTGAAGTTGACTGCCCTGTCTGCCGATACAAGAGTCGGAGGCAGGTATGTCGGAGCGCGCGGAACTCGTGGAAGCCGCCCTGGAGGTCTATCGCGAGGGGCTGGCGGTGCTGGACGGCGACGATCGGGTTGTCTTCTGGAATCGCGCAGCGGAGGTCATGACTGGATACCCGGGAGCGCAGGTTCTTGGGAAGCAGCTACCTGGGTCCCTGGTCGGGCTGACGTCGTGTCAAGGCGAAGGAGATTCCGGGAACGGATCGCCGGTTCACGCGACCGTTGTGCATGCCCAACATCAGCACGGGTATGATCTGCCTGCGGTTGCGCGTAGATTGGTGCTGCGGAATGGCCTGACAGAGCGCATCGGGACCGCCGTTGTATTCCATTGTGGAGAGCAGATCGTAGCCCTGCCGCGTGCCATAGGCTGCGACGGGCTTGACGTGAAACAGAGTCAGGCTGACGTTCAGGAGCGCCTGGAAATGGAATACCAGGCCTCCCTCCACGGCGGGGGACCTCTTGGAATCCTATGGATTGCGGTAGACCAGGCTTGCGAACTGCGTAAGACCCACGGAATGCGGGCGTGCGAAGCCATGATGGACTCAGTGGAGCGTACGCTTTCCAATTCATTGCTGGGTGGCGAGGAAATTGGGCGGTGGGGCGACGATGAATTTCTGGTGATGGCTCGAGAAGGCGGTGGAGAGCTTTGGTTTGACCGGGCTCGGTCGTTGACGGGGGTGACGCGAACGGCGGATTTTCGCTGGTGGGGTGATCGGATATCAGTTACCGCGAGCGCCGGGTTGGCCATCGCCGAAGTAGACGAGAATCTGCCGGGCCTGCTGGAGCGCGCGCGGCTGGCGATGGAAACGAGCGTTCACGCGGGTGGAAACCAGGTAACGGTGGCGCCGGGGAGACGTGGATGATTGCGATTATTGGGATTGTCATTGTGCTGGGCGCGGTGGTGGGCGGTTTCCTGATGGAAAAGGGCAACATCCTGGTGCTGCTGCAGCCGGCGGAGTTGCTGATCATCGCGGGAGCCGCGGCTGGCACACTTCTGGTGGCTAACCCCATCCATATCATCAAGGGAATACTGGGGGGCTTGCTTGGAGTGCTGAAGGGGCCGAAGCTAGGAAAAGCGCGTTACCTGAGCACGCTCAAGATGATGTACCAGTTTCTCAACAAAGTGCGTAAAGAGGGACTTCTGAGCGTGGAGAACGACGTGGAGAAGCCGGAAGCCAGCGCCATTTTCAAGAACTACCCGGAGTTTTTGAATGACCATTCTTCGCGGGACTTTGTGTGTGACACCCTGCGAATGGCCATCACCGGCGGCGTGGAGCCCTTTGACATGGACCAGATGATGGAACTGGATATGGAAATACACCACCATGACGCCACCGAGCCGATAAGTGCGCTGTCAACGACAGCGGATGCTCTGCCAGGTCTAGGCATTGTGGCGGCGGTGCTGGGGGTGGTGATTACGATGGGTGCGTTGGGCGGGCCTCCGGAGGAGATCGGGCACAAGGTGGCGGCAGCGCTGGTGGGTACATTTTTGGGAATCTTGTTGTGCTATGGCGTGGTTGGACCGCTGGCCGCGAACATGACGAAAAGCGCCGAAGAACACAATGGGTATCTTCATGTGTTGCGGGTGCTGCTGGTGTCCTTTCTGAAGGGCGCGGCGCCGATCATTGCGGTCGAGATGGCGCGACGTGCGATTCCAGCACACGTGCGGCCCAGCTTTGACGAAATGGAGAAGGGTTGCAAGGGTCAGCCCGTTGAGGCAGCAGTGGCCGCGTAGGAAGGGTGCCGATGTCGTTAGGCAAGATTCAGCCGATCATCATCATCAAGAAGAAGGGTGAACATGGGGGCCATCACGGCGGCGCGTGGAAGGTTGCCTACGCCGACTTTGTGACGGCGATGATGGCCCTCTTCATCGTGCTGTGGTTGATGGGTTCGAGCGAAAAAGTCAAGAAAGCAGTCGCGGGATATTTCAACGACCCCAAAGGGACTGCGAGCTTTCTGGGAACGACGCTTGCCGGTAACGGAACGGCTGCGTCCGCCGAACGAGACAGCCGCATGCAGCTTCTGAAGGAAAAGCTGGAACAGGAGATCAAGCAGAAGAAGGAACTTGAGAAGCTGTTAAAGCAGATTGAAATCACAATTACATCGGAGGGTTTGCGAATTGAACTTATCGAAGACAAGAACGGGACGTTTTACCAAAGCGGAAGTGCGAAACTGAGCGACAACGGGCAGGATTTGTTAGCCCTTCTGGCGAAGGAGTTGAAGGCGCTGCCGAATTCGCTTCTGATCGAGGGGCACACCGATGCCGCGCCATACTCACAGGACAACGCGTACAGCAATTGGGAACTGTCTGCGGATCGGGCCAACTCCGCGCGGCGGCTTTTGCAGCAGGACGGCGTGCGTGGGGACCAGGTGAGCCAGGTGCGGGGGTACGCGGACCAATTGCTGCGGGTGAAGGAGAATCCCTTTGATCCGAGCAACCGCCGAATTTCGATTCTCGTGAAGAACGAGGGTACTAGCGAAGCCAAGGTCACGGAGATCAAAGGGGCGCAGAAACAAAAGATCGGCGAGCCCATCACCCCACCGAAGGCGGCGGGAGCGGACATCACGCGCTAGACTTGACGCCTGAAGGTGAAACGAAAACGCCGGGGGAGCCTGAGCTCCCCCGGCGTTTATGTAGAAGTCCCTGGCTTAGAAGTCGTAACGCAGGCCGAACTGCATACGGCGCGGCACGGTGAGAGAGCTGGTTGCGACGCCCAACTGGCCGCCGGTCAGGCCGGTGTTGATGTAGGCCGGATCGAAATCGCACCGCGTTGGTGACGTTGTAGACTTCCCAAGCGAAGCGAACCGTGCCGAAGTTCGCCGGTCTTCCAACTCTTGGTGAGGCCGGAGTCGATGTTGAAGTAGCCGTCGCCGCGGAATACGTTGCGCTCGCCCGCTTCACCCGGATAGGGTAGGCGCATATTTCCACCGTTGCAGCCACCGCAGTAGACATTGCTGTTGATCTTTTCGGCATCGTCGAAGAACTGCATGTTGCCGTCGGCGTCGAAATGTTTGTGGACCTTGATGGGGCCAGTGCGCACGCCGTAGCTTTCGATTTCCCAGTTGGTGGACCAGCCGGGTTCGGAGAAGGAGAACGGCAAGCCGCTGGTCCAGCGGCTGAGTCCCGTCCACTGCCATCCGCCGACGAAGGCATCGAGTACGCGGTTGGCGTTGCCCATCAAGGCTTTTCCGCGACCGAAGGGAGCCTGATAGAGCCAATCGACGGTAACAAGGTGGCGGGTATCGAAGTCCGAGGAACCGCGATTGAGGTATGGCTTCCAGGTGTTGAGGATGAATGAGAAGGTGCCGCCGTTGCGCAGCGTAGAACGCTCGTTGTCCGATCCCATGTCGATAGAATGCGACAGGGTGTAGGCGAAGTTGACCTGTAATCCGTGGCTCATGGGATGGTGCAGGGTGAGCTGACCGGCGTTGTAGTAGCTAGCGCCCACACTGGCGAGGACATAGAGTGTAGCGAACTGATCCTGCCACATGTGTGGCTGCCAATCTCCCGGGCAGCCATAGAAGCAGTAGAAGTCGATGTCGGAGGTTGAGGTGGTTTCGCCGTAAGAATAGCGATAGGGCGCCCACTCGTTGTTGTAGATGGCATCGGTAGCGGATTCGCCTGCTTCGTCGTATCCGGCCATGAAGGGGAAGACGTCTTCAAACCACTTGATGGTCGGCACGTGAACGGGCGGTCCGCCGCAGGTAACGCCGCCGCAGGCCCCGCCATTTGCGTCCGAATCCTTGGAGAGTTCGGTGCCGGCCGCAAAGTATTCGCCGCCGCCCCCCGGATCCTTGAAGTTGGTTGGTTCGGCGATGTCCAGGCTTTGCAACAGCCGTTTTCCGAGTCGGCCCACATAGGAGGCTTCCACCGTGAATCCGCCGGGCAACTGGCGCTGGACGGAGAAGTCCATCGATTCCGAGTACGGCGTTTTGATACGGCTATCCAGGCCGGACTGGATGCTGAAGGCATTCTGGGGATAGAGGTAAGGGAATGTGGTTGAAGAATCCGGCGTTGGATGCGCGATGTTGGGTAGCGTGTTGCGGTCAACGAAACGCGGCGCGCCGGGATGGCTGCAGCCGGTGTCGCAGCCGCCTTCAATCTGATAGAGGCCGGCGGAGGGGTTGGTAAGCGAAGAGCTGAGGCCAAAGGAGCCGTGCGCGTCGAGGTCGTTGACCAGGGCTTCGCCGAAGTGATCGTAGTAGATGCCGAAGCCCGCCCGGATGGAGGTTTTGGTGTCGGGGCTGTAGGCGATGGCCAAGCGAGGCGCGAAATCTTTCTTGTTGGGCGGATAGTAGCCCGGTTTCTTGTAGAACGCACCCGTGGGAGCAAAAGTGATATCGGGCTCGTATATCTGGCCTTGTTCGGCGGCGGCTTCACGCTGCAAAAACCAGGCGTGGGTATCCACAGTGGGAGCAATTTCCTGTCCTTTGGTTTCCCACGGGGTCTGCAGGTAAGAGTAGCGGACGCCGAATGTGATGGTCAGGTTGGGCCGCATGCGCCATGCATCCTGGATGTAGCCCTCGATCTCATTGGACTTGAAATGGCGCTGGATGGCCGTGCCGTCGGCGAGCAGCGAGCCCGCGGTGGGACTGGTGATCTTATAGTTGATAACGTCGGTTCGGGAGGGAAGGGTGCCCACCATATTGGCGAACGCGATGTTATAGGAGTTAAGGAAGCCGCCATCGACGGAATCTGCGCCCGGCGCGTTGCTCGAAAGCCAATAGGGGTTGCTGCTCGCACTGGAGAAGGAGTTAGCGTCGGTGGAGTGGTTCTGGTGGATAAGGCGGTAATTCACACCGAATCCCAGAGTGTGGCTGCCCTTGGTCCAGCTGAGGTTATCGACGAGGTTGTTGACCGGGACGCTGGAGATGGTGGTGCGGCTCTGCGAGGTGGGAGTGTCGAGGAAGCGGAAAGAGACGTAGTCGCCCTTGCCGACGCCGGTTGAGCTTCCGCCCTGTCGGATGTAGCCGTAGCGCACATCGTTGATGAGGTTGGGGCTGATGGACCAGGTATCACCCCCGATGATGCCCCTGTTGTTGCCGGTGCCGATACTGGACGGGCCCTGGCCAGGGAACTGTTCCGTACCTCCGACGATATCTTTCTGAACTGTCCGCGGGCAAAGATGCGGTGTTTGTCAGAAGGCACGAAGTCCATGCGGGCCAGGTATGTGTTTTGGTCCACTGGCTCGGGAGAGGAGAAGGAGAAGGAGCCTGAGTTGAGACCGTCGCCTGCCGCAGTTCCATTGGCGACGGGGTAAAGCTGGAAGATCGCTAGAGCGTTGGGATTTGGTCCCGGGCCGCTGGGGTAAGCCGCCGAGTTACAGACCTTGCATCCAGAATCGAGAGCAGTGATATCACCTGCTGGACAGGGTGGTACTGCCGCCGTCTGCATTGCTGAAGACGATCTGGCCGTTCTGATAGGACGCAGTGGGCACTGTGCGCGTTACGGAGGCTGATTCGCGGCGGCGGTAAGCCTCCCAGTTGCCAAAGAAGAACAGCTTGTCCTTTAGCATGAGGCATGCCGAGGTCGGCGCCGTAGATATTACGAATCAGTTTGCCGGGGATGTTTGCCTGGTTGGAGTTGAGCTGGCCCTGCTTCACGAACCAATCGTTGGCGACGCCAACGCCGTTACGGTTGTACTCGTACGCGGCTCCGTGAATTTTGTTGGTGCCGGACTTCGTGACCATGGAGATTTGTGCGCCGGAGGAGCGGCCGGAGTCGGCATTGGAGTTGCCCGTGACGACGCGGAATTCCTCGATCGAATCCTGAGTCTGGCGGAGCACGCCGGTGAAGGCGTAGCCATTGACCTGGTCGTTGTCGTCGATACCGTCGATGGTGACGTTGCCCTGATCAGAGCGGCCACCATTGACGGCACCGCTGCGAGGGTCGTTCGCTCCGATATTGGCCGCGGGCAGGAAGACCACGCCGGGCTGAAGCGAAAGCAGGTCAGGAATATTGCGTTCTTCCGAGGGCAGGGCCTGAATGGTGGCGTTGTCGACGGAGTTGCCCAGCGAGGCGTCCGACGTGTTGAGCGTCTGCGCGGCGGCGGAGACGTCAACGGTCACAGTGCTGGCTTGTACGGTAAGCGCGAAGTCGATTGTGGCGGGCTGATTCACCAAAAGCTCGGCAGTCTTCTTCTGCTCGCCGAAACCCGTGGCTGTGACCACTATCGTGTACTTGGCGGGAGGAATTTGAACGAAGACGTACTCTCCGTCAGCCGTGGCTGTGGCGGAGTAAGAGTCTGCCAGTAGCTCCATCAGCGATGGTGACCTTGGCGCCGGGAACCACGGCGCCGCTGGGGTCCTTGATGGTGCCGCGGAGAGAGGTGGTTGCGGACTGGGAGAATACGAGGGAAGCGGTGGATAGGATGCAGAACAGCATCCATCCCGAGAGGGATCTTTTCACGTCTTTTCCTCCAAATACGTCAGGCGGTGAGAGCGCACCGCATTGCCTGGAATTCGTCTTCTCCGCCGGGCTTGGGGACAGTCCAATGGCGGGAGACTTTTTGGGACCAATGGTAGATCTGATTACACCAATGTGGTTTTCTTGAGGATGAAATGATGATGACCGGCGCTTAAAAGTCGCTCAGCCGATGATGTGGATCATTTTTAACTCAATCAGTATCAGGAATCTATAAAAATCGTCGGGGCCGCATAAATAAAATGGTGGCAACTGATTGATAGTGCTTAATATTCACTGTTGTTGTTGCATTTGCTGAAGCCGGTGTGCGGGTATGACCGTGGTGGGAGGCTCCTGTGCTCTCTCGACAAGCACCGACCAATCCTCCGGCATGGGAGTTTTCTGCTCCAGCGCTGGGAGACGGTCACCCGAATCTACCCGGACGGCCACGTAGAGCTCGCTTTGTGTCTTGCCCCGAAAAATGCCGTGCGTGGGGGGGACGTCTGCATAATCCCGTCCGACGGCAGTGCGGATGTGACGATGTTGGGCGATGAGGTTGTTCGTCGGATCGAAGCCCACCCACCCAAGTCCAGGCAGAAGGACGTCAACCCAGGCGTGCGTGGCGTCGGGCGTGGAACGGTCGTGGTCTTCGGAGCCGCGATAGAGATAACCGGAGACGTAGCGGGCCGGGATGCCGACGTGCCGCAATAAGGCAATCATCGTGTGAGCAAAGTCCTGGCAGACTCCCTTATGGCTCAGGATCGCTTCGTCGATCGGCGAATCGACCCGGGTGTGGCGGGGAACGTATTCGAAATACTCGAATAAGCGCTGGTTAAGCTCACGAGTCAGGGACAGCGGGTCATCACGGCGTTTGAGATCAAGTTCAGCGGCAAGTTCGAGCAGCGCCGGTGTTTCCACGGCAAAGGTACTCGGCAAAAGCATCTCCCAGTAGTCGCCGGAGCGAACAGTCTGGTCGAGCTCGCCCCAGGCGTTTGGCCCGAGGGTTGATGGGAGATTGGGGAGCGGTTGCTGTTCCACGACGGATTCGGCGATGATGACGAGCTGATTGTGTTCACCGGGAATGTCAAAGTGGTGGACGTTGTTGCCCAGATGGTCGCGGTAGGTGAAGACGCGACAGCGAGGGCTCACGGAGAGGGAAAAAGTGAGGCACTGCTGCTGGGCGTCTGAGCGAGGGTGCATGCGCGTTTCCATGATGCTCTCGCTGATGCTGCTGGAGTAGCGGAAGCGCGTGAGATGGCGAATGGAGTAGTAGTTCATGCGGACCCTCGCGCCTTCAGGCCGTCAACGCGGACTGAATGGAGTACTGGACGTAAAAGCGATAAAGAATCTCGTGGATCGTCATGCATTGCTCGCGGATCCGGTGCAGAAAGCCGGCCGCACCTCCGTCGAGAATTTCGCCGACCGTGGTGTAGCCAAGCATGGCGTGAAGGCGTCCGATAGCAGAACGCAGTTCCTCCGAAGGGCGTCGGGCGATGCCTCGCTGGATGCATTCGAGGGCATTAAGACTGCCATCGACGCAGTAGCGAATTGCATGAGGGAAGTCCTTGTTCAGAAGCAGGAACTCGATAATGCGATCGGCGCTGACATCGGCGGTGTAGACCTGACAGTAGGCCTCGAACGCAGTGCAACAGCGCAAGAGGCCTACCTGTTCGAGGTATTGGTATCCGGAGTGTTCGCTTTCGGGAAGGGTGAGGAGCTCTGGTTGAAAGACCTCGAGCAGCGTGGCAGTTGAGTAGCATCGTTCCAGATAACGGCCGAGCCGGATGAACTGCCATCCCTGCCCGTGAATCATGGTGGTGTCACTGACGCCCTTGAATAAGTGAATTCCGTCGACAATCGAGGAGAGGAAATCGCTGAGATTGATGCCAAACTGGGTTTGCGCAGCGGGTGAGTGGATCTGGTGATACAGGCGATTGAGGCGCTGCCACTGTTCGCTGGAGATTTCCTCGCGGACCTGGCGAGCGTTTTCGCGGGCGAAGTCGATGCTGTAGGTAATGGACGCATGATTTTCGTCGTCGAAGACCAGCTTACGAGCCATCGAGTCGAAATCGCCGTCCCATTCAAGGCCAGCAGGATTTCCGAGAGCGGCCACAAGACGCTGCCAACGAATCTCCGCGCTGGCGCCACCCGGGTCGAGCATGAGGCTCAGCGTAACATCGAGTTGGCGGAGAGTGTTCTCAGCGCGCTCGAGATAGCGACTCATCCAGTAAAGGCTGTCGGCTACGCGGCTCAGCATGGTCGCGTCCTCCCGGTTTGGCATGAAGTCAATCTTGCAGTACCCATGTGTCCTTACTGCCGCCGCCTTGCGAGGAATTGACCACGAGCGAACCCTTCTCGAGTGCCACCCGCGTAAGGCCGCCGGGCACGATATTGACCTTGTCCCCGAAGAGTATGTAGGGGCGCAGGTCGACGTGCCGAGGCTCAAGCCGGTTTCCGATGAGGCATGGGGCGCGCGAAAAACTGAGCGTAGGCTGGGCGATATAGTTGCGTGGGTTGGCTTGAATCTGTTCAGCGAACTCCGCCCGCTTCTTGGGGGTGGCGTGGGGTCCGATGAGCATGCCGTAGCCGCCGCTTTCACCGACCGCTTTCACCACCAGCTTGTCGAGATTTGCAAGGACGTGGCGGCGTTCTTTCTCGTCTGTCAAGAGATAGGTTTCAACATTGGGAATGATGGGATCTTCGTTGAGGTAGTAGCGGATGATGCGCGGGACGTATGCGTAAAGCGCCTTGTCGTCTGCCAGGCCGGTTCCGAAGGCATTGGTGACGGTGACGTTGCCGGCGCGATAGGCATTAAACAAGCCAGAGCAGCCGAGGATCGAATCGCCGCGGAAGATGAGCGGATCACTGAAGTCATCATCTACTCGGCGGTAAATAACGTCCACGCGCTTGAGACCGTCGGTGGTCCGCATATAAACGACGTTGTCGTGGGTGACGAGATCGCGGCCTTCTACCAGATCGATGCCCATCTGGCGGGCCAAATAGGTGTGCTCGAAGTAGGCTGAGTTGAAGACTCCCGGAGTGAGCAGAACAATGTTGGGCTCAGGACGTCCCTCGGGAGCAAGCGAACGCAATGTCGAGAGCAGCAACTGTGGATATTGTTCGATAGGGCGAACACCGTAGCTGTGAAACAGGCGGGGGAAGGTGCGCTTCATCACGCGGCGGTTGGCAAGCATGTAGCTCACGCCAGACGGCACGCGAAGATTGTCCTCGAGGACGACGAATTCGCCGTTGGACAGGCGAAGCAGGTCCGAGCCGATGACGGAAATGTAGACGTTGCGGGGAACTTGGAGACCGCGCATCTGCCGGCGATAATGTTTGCAGCTGTAAACCAGCTCGCGCGGAATGATGAGGTCGTTGAGGATCTTGGCGTCAGAATATATGTCGCGCAGGAAGTGATTGAGTGCCGTTACGCGTTGAGTCAGCCCGCGTTCAATGTGGTCCCACTCACTCGCGGTGATGAGGCGGGGCAGCAAGTCGTAAGGGAAGATCTTCTCTGTGCCTTCGTCATGACCGTAGACCGTGAACGTAATGCCTTGGTTGAGGAAGGACAGATCGGCCGATTGTTTGCGGCGCTGAAGTTCGTCCTCGGGAAGGCGAACGAGGGTTTCGGCGAGAGCGCGGTAGGGCGCACGCAATTCGCCGCTTGGCTCGCGCATTTCGTCGAATGCGCGATCGAGGGGATAGTCGCCGAAGAGGTGATCGATTTGGAACGAAGGGCTTGAACTCATCGTCGAGGCTATGCCGATTGAAACTTGATTTTCAGGGTAGACGTTGATGCTTTGGAATCGGATCGTCCACGACTCAGAAGCGCTCGCGGTACCCCTCGATTTCGAAGGCCTGATCTGTAGATTTCTACCACGTTGCGCATAAAGGAGCCATCAGGAAGAGGATACGCGGGTGAGCGACAGGGGCTTGTAGGCGATTTTCGGCGCAAAACATGACCCCAAAACGAAAGGGGCGGCGACGTTACAACCGTCGCCGCCCTCTTCGTTTGAGGCAGGTCCGCAGCTAAAAGAACAGCTTTGCGGAGACTTGCAGTTGACGCGGGCCATAGAGGATGGTGTTAGTCCCCGTGGCCACGCCGAAGGCGCCCGCAGGCGTGCTGGCGGCAAACGGCGTGATGCAGCCCCAGAAATAGGAGCCGGCTGGTGCGGCAGTCGTCGCCGGGCAGGAGTTGTTAGCTTTTGTGGGATCCGTAGGACCCGTGTATGTAGAGTAGGTCGAGTTCACACTGGAGATGATCTGATGATTCATCAAATTGAATGCTTCTCCAATCAATTGCATGTAAATGTGTTCGTGGATAGGGATATCGCGCGTGACACGGAAGTCAATATTGCGAACCCCCGGGCCTGGCTGGCTATTGCGAGCAATCTGCGGCGGCCGGCCGGTAGTGGCTGCGCCGGACGACGAACTCATGGTACCGCCGTAGATGTTACCGTCAGCCGCTGACGCTGCAAGCGGGGGCGAGGGAACACCGGCGATCGTCCACCTGCTGGCCACAGTGCCGCTCATGCCGGCGACGATCGGGAAGCCACCGGATTCAGTTGCGGTTCCAGAGAAGGTGAAACCGTCAAGACCGTGACGCATCAGGCGATTGTTGGGGAGAAGGTTAGGCTTGTAGAGTATGGTCCCGACGAAGCGGTTGCGCATATCAATATCGGCGCGACCGTACTCTGCTTTCAGGTTGTTGGGATCGAGGACCGGATTGCCTCCGTAGAAGGTGCCAAAGGCTCCCTGCACCTGGTCGTCATCAAGAGCCTTGGCCCACGTATGGTTCAAAAGCACTTCAAGACCGTTGGCAAAGGGCCTGCGAACCGTGACGGCCATGGAGTGATACCAGGAGTTGGCGACGCTGAATCCCGCGTTGATAGAGGTGAGTGTCGGGTCGATTCGATCACTGGCGAGGTAGTACGGGACCGTAATCTGCTTCGTTCCTGCCGTATCGGTCAGGTTGAACGTGCGCAAGCCGTGAGGGGTCTGCCCAACGAGATTGGCATCAAGGAAGACGGGCAGATGCGTGGCGCGGGTCCCTACATATCCGACGGACAGAGTCAACTTGCCGGGCAGCGACTGCTCCACGCCCAGGTCGAACTCCTGCGAGAGAGGAGGGACGAAATCAGGCGAGAGGCCGTGGAAGCTGATGCTGGCCCTGCCTGAGACGTTGGTGACGGTGGGTGCGGTACCGCCCATGGGATAAAGGGCATTGGAAAGCGACGGGCCTGCGGGCAGAAATGGCACATTTGGAAACTTGAGCGCCGGTGCATTGCTGCTGGTGCAGGCGGCGTTGCAGCCGTTGTAGTTGTAGTTGACCTGATAGATTCCGTTTTCCACGCGCATCGCATAGTACGTGCTGCCCTGGTTGAGACCGGAGAACATCCCATATCCACCGCGAACGACGGTGCTGCTGTGCGGGCTCCAGGCAAAACCGATGCGAGGCTGAATGCGATCGGTCACATTCTTGATGGTGGTGTTGTACTTGGCGGCGAGTGCAGTCGATGTATTGGGCTTGACGGGATTCGGCGTGAGTTGCAGGTCATAACGTACGCCAAGGTTCACGGTGAGCGTGCGGTTCACCTTCCATGTATCTTCGGCGAACCCGTCATACATCTTCATCCAGAAGTCGTCCGCGCCGGCGTTCTTGATGGAATTGATGGCGTCGACGGTCTCGACGAAGGTGTTGTAGTGCGAGCCGGCGAATGGATCGGTATCTCCGGGCTGCCCGGCAAATGCATCGACAATCCAGTTCTGGAATTCCTGTGTGACGTTGCCGGAGTAGCCGTAGATACCGCCGCCCTGGAACAGGTTGATCATGACTTCGTGGACGATATTTAAGTCGCCGCCGAATTTGAATGTGTGACGTCCCCAAACCTTGTTGAAGACGTCCGTGATCTGGTAACGGTGCTCATCAGGTTCTGCAACGCGAGGCAGGGCGTTGGGCATGCCGTACGTTTCGGCTCCCAAATTGATGCTGGGCCCAGAAGAATAGGATCCAGCAGTTTCGAGATCACGTCCCCATTGGAATCGCAGATCGTTGACCGCCGTGTTGGTCAGTGCCGAAGTCCAGTGCGCCACCAGGAAGCGCTCGTGATAGCTGGTGGGCGCGTTGGTGCTCGGCGAGGTGTTGGAGTAGGTGGGATTGGGTGCGTATCCGTAAGACTGATCAAAGTTGGCGAAGTTGAAGTTCGCATAAACAAGGTTCTTTTGATTGAGCTGGTAATCGACGCGCGGGAAAACGAGAGTTTCTTTCGCAAAGCGGCGCGGGGCAGCTTGAAGTCCGAGAAGGAAATCGATGCCCGCCGTGCATTGCGCACTCGTGATGGTGGTGGGGCACTGAGTCGGCGAAATGATGGTGGTCGATCCGAATGTGCCGGTGGGAGACTGCGTGACGGTATTGGTCTCGTAGTAGAGAGCGCGGCCCGTGCGGCGGAAGTTGTCAGAAGTGAGGAAGTAGAAGAGCTTGTCTTTAATAATGGGTCCGCCGATGCTGCCGCCGAACTCTTGCTGCTGGTGTGTGGGCTGGGTGAGCAGAAATTTATTGCCATTGTTGTGCAGCGCAGACCACTTGCTGATTGGATCGAGCGCATTCAGATCGGGATAGCGGAGGTAGTAGAACAGATCGCCATGCATGTCGTTGGTGCCGTTGCGAGTGATCGCGTTGACCTGTCCGCCCGCGGCTTGCCCGAATTCCGCTGAGTAATTTGACGCCTGCGCCTGAAATTCCTTGATGGCGTCAAGGCTGTAGACAAACGGGGCACCCGAAGACCGGCCGCGGGCTTCGCTAAACAGCATCTGATTATTGTTGGCGCCGTCAACGTAGTTCTGGTTATAGAGGCCACTGATGCCATGGAAACTCACAAGGCCGGTGCCACCATCCTGAACAACATTTGGAGTGAGGAGAACGAAGTCGCTCCAGTTGCGGCCGTTGACGGGTAGATTTTGAATAACGGCCTGATCGACAACTTGGGAAACTTCGGTGCGCTCGGTATCCAGCAGCGGGGTTTCGCTGGTTACCTGGACCGTTGAGGACGTGCCCTGCACCGACATGCTGAGATCAATGCTCAGAGTCTGGCCGACAAGAAGGGTGAGGTTGTTCGCCTCTACCTTGCCGAAGCCGCTACTGACGGCCTCCACGTGATAGTGGCCAGGTTGAACGAAAGGCGCAACATAGATGCCGTCTCCGTTCGTGGTGTAAACGTGGGTAGCACCCGTATCCGTATTGATTACGGTGACTGATGCTCCGGAAACCACCGAGTGGCTCGCATCGGTAACTGTGCCCGTGATAGTCCCGGCTCCGGCGGTTTGTGCATAACCAAGGTGGCTGCTCGAAAACAAAACGAGCGCCAGAATTGTCAGCAGAGCGGCAATCCGCTGCTGACGATAAAGTTTCTGAATCATGGCGTTGGCTCTCCAAGAAAGTGTTGTTGCAGTAACCCGCTGAGCGAGGATCATGCTCATCCCAATTCCCGGGAACGCCCTGCAATACCGGGCGGATGCGGGCCGAGTAACCTGTCTACGGATGATTTTCGCAGGCTGCCCGGTGACTTTTGTGAATTGACAGAGAATGATGGCTTGAAGCGGTTAGCTCGGAAAAGACTGTCTGGCCAAAGTTGGCCGCTCCCGAGAATCTCTTGTTTTGAATAGCGCGTTGATTCGCGATGTGAGACGGTGCAATGCCCCGATCTTCCAACTCCAAGGATACACGACTACGAGCGAGAATTCACGAAATAAGCCTGCGCAGATTGTCTCAGCATAGGTGCAAAAAGTCGGTTTCTCTGGCTAAATCGCCATGTGTTGTCGAACTACTTGGAAGCTGATTCGTGCGATAACCTGTTTTCTCAGGAGACTTAATGCCTCGGTTTTGCTTTTCTTACACTTGCTTCGCGGTGGTCGTGGCCGGCTCGATTTCTATATCAGTCCGTTCCCAAAACAAACCAATTGAGATAGTTGCCGACCTCTCTGATGCATCCCGGAAAATCTATCACGCGGAGATTGATCTACCGGTAGCGGGAGGAGGTTTATTGACGTTGACTACGCCCCAATGGATTCCTGGAAACCACCGACCGACGGGGCCAGTGAGCGACATCACAGGCGTAGTGTTCTCGATCGGCGGGAAACCGATCGAATGGCGGCGTGACGATGTGAACCTGTACGAATTTCATGTGAACATTCCCGCCGGCGCGACGACTCTGCACGCGCACCTTGACTGCATCGTGACGTCGCGCCTGAGCCAGAAACTGGCGGTACTGGAGTGGGAAAAACTGCTGCTCTATCCAGCGCATACGCCAGTACGTGATATTCCTGTTCAGCCATCGCTGAAGGTGCCGGCGGGTTGGGGCGTGGGCACCGCGCTGCAGCCTGAAACCTTCGGATCATGGCCGGTCCCAGAGTCAGGGAGCACCACCAGGTTTTCTGTGACAAATGTGGAGCAGTTGGAGGATTCGCCCGTCATCACTGGGCAGTACTTTCACGAGTTTGCCTTGGCTCCAAACGTAACGCCCAAGCATTACATCGACGTAGTATCAGACGAACCGGAAGACTCGAATCTACGGCCAGCGGTGCTCGCAGAACTTTCGAACTTGGTCCGCGAAAGCGACGCCTTGTATGCTTCGCATCATTACGGCGTCTACCACTTTTTATTGACTCTTTCAGATGTGGCCGGCGGCGAGGGACTGGAGCACGGGCAGTCATCTGACAATGGTGTCGGTGAAAAAGGATTCGCGGACGACGCGCACCAATTGGCTGAGGCTGATCTTCTGTCGCACGAATTCACGCACTCATGGAACGGAAAATACCGCCGCCCCGTCGGGCTCTATCAGCCTGATTTTGCGACCATGCAGCAGGGGGCGCTCTTATGGGTGTACGAAGGCATGACTCAGTATCTTGGCAATCTGCTTGCTGCGCGTTCGGGACTGAAGTCGCAGGCGCAATATCGTGACACGCTCGCGATGAGCGCGGCGGCTCTCGACTATCGGCCGGGACGTGGCTGGCGACCCACAGAGGATACGGCCGTGGCCGCGAGCATATTGAGGGGAGGGAATCCTGCATGGTTCAACTTGCGTCGCGGGCAGGACTACTACGAGGAAGGAGAGTTGGTGTGGCTCGAAGCCGACACACTCATCCGGTCGAAGACGAATAACAAAAAGTCTCTGGACGATTTTCAGAAGATATTTCTCGCTAAAGGCGGGAACACCGGGCCGCTGATCGTGACGTATACGTTCGATGAATTGGTGCAGGATCTGAATCAGGTGATGCCCTACGACTGGGCGACGTTTCTTCACGATCGCGTCGGCAAGATTCATCCTCGCGCCGACCTCGCTGGCGTTGAGCAGGGCGGATACAAGCTTGTGTACAAGGACAAGCCAAACCCGTCTGAGCGCGAGATCTCCGCAGTTTCCAGTCGAAGGGGCGGGGGTGGTCCTGATTGCTGGTACTCGATAGGTATGCGTATGAGTAGTGACGGCACTGTCTCCGATGTGCGGTGGGATGGTCCTGCAGACAAAGTCCGTCTGGCTCCCGGCCAGAAGATTCTAGCGGTGAATGGGCAGATCTTTTCAGCGGACGCGATTAGGAAGGCGATTCGCGATGCGAAGGGAACTACGCAGGCGATTCGCCTGATCATTCAAGCGGACAAGTTCGTCTCAAATGTCGATATCGATTATCACGACGGCGAGCGCTACCCGGTGCTCGAGCGCGTGGATGGCGCGCCGGCGTTCCTCGACGATATTACGAAACCCCTCACAACGCCGGAGAAGACGCCGGCTACCTCCAAGACCGACGGTGATTCCGATCCGGAATAGTCGAACTAAGAATCCCGGGGCATTCGGGTGGGTTAGTCTGATCTCTTGAAGGAGGCCCACTCGACGATGCTCAAATCGAGGATTCGTTCTCTCGCCGCAGTTACTTTCTTTTTCGCTTGTCTAAGTTCGTTGCACCCTCAGGCACAACCTGCACCGGTAGACGACTTCATCCGTTCGCACTACACAAAGTATGAATTCCGAATTCCAATGCGCGACGGCAAGCGTTTGTTCACATCGGTTTATGTGCCGAAAACCTCGGCTTTCCCCGGCGATCAAGGCCCGTATCCATTTCTGATGGATCGCACGCCCTATAGCGTGGCGCCTTACGGAGAAGATCAATTTCCGCGCTCGCTTGGCCCATCGGAAGAATTTCAGAAGGCCGGCTACATCTTCGTGTACCAGGATGTGCGCGGTCGGTACATGAGCGAAGGCGACTTCCTGGAGATGCATCCGCACATCGATGAGAAAAAGTCACCGCAGGATGTGGACGATGCATCGGATACCCATGACACCATCGACTTCCTGCTAAAGAACGTGCCGAACAACAACGGCAAGGTTGGTATCTGGGGCATTTCCTATCCGGGTTTCTACACGTCCGCGTCCATCATTGATTCACATCCCGCACTCGTAGCGGCTAGCCCGCAGGCACCGATGACAGATCTGTTCATGGGCGACGACGCGTACCATGGCGGAGCATTCATGCTGTCGGCCAATTTTGGGTTCTACGTGTTCTTTCGTCCTCAAACAGAGCCCAAGCCGCCGCAGCCGCGCCAGCCTTTTGATTTCGGAACCCCCGACAGCTACCAGTTTTATCTGCACGGCGGAAGCCTTGCTGAAATGGAACGCAAATATCTCAAAGGCGCGAACTGGTTGTACAACGACCAGTTCGCACACGATACCTATGACGGCTACTGGCAGGCCAGGGATCTCTCTCGCCACATGAAGAACGTGAAGTGCGCTGTCCTGGTAGTAGGCGGATGGTTTGACGCAGAGGACCTGAGTGGGCCCTATCGCACCTTCAACGCGATAAGTAAGTTCAATCCTGATACGCCTGCGACTCTCGTTGAGGGTCCCTGGGTTCATGGCGGCTGGGCGCGCTCCGACGGCACCAAACTGGGCGACGTTTCGTTTGACGCCAAGACCGGCGAATTCTTTCGAGCTGAAGTACAGTTCCCCTTCTTCGAGCATTACCTGAAGGGGAAGAGCGCAGGTGCGCAGCCAAAAGCCGTGGTGTTCGAGACTGGGACGAATGTCTGGCGTCACTTCGACGCGTGGCCTCCGAAGGAAGCAGCGGCCAGGACACTTTACTTCCACGCCGGAGGAAAGTTGAGCTTCGATCCACCCTCAGAACCCAGGGGCGCTGATGAATATACGAGCGACCCCAATCATCCGGTTCCGTTCGTGGGTTATACGACAGACACCGTTCCACAACGCTACATGGTCGATGATCAAAGGTTCGCAAGTTATCGCCCCGACGTGCTCGTGTACCAGACCGATCCGCTCGACGAGGATGTAACGATCGCCGGCCCCATCTCTCCCAAACTCAAGATTGCGAGTTCCGGAACAGACTCCGATTTCGTGGTGAAGCTGATCGATGTGTATCCGGAAAACTATCCAGATCCAGAGGGAACTCCGCAGGGGAACAAGCGCATCCTCGACGCGCCTCCGCTGCACATGGGCGGATATGAGCAGTTGCTTCGTGGCGAGCCGTTCCGGGCGAAATTTCGCAATAGCTGGGAGAAACCGGAGGCTCTGATTCCCGGTAAGCAGGTTGAATTGAACTTCACAATGCCGGATATCTTTCACACATTCCGGCGCGGTCACCGCATCATGGTGCAGGTGCAAAGCTCATGGTTCCCGCTCACGGATCGCAATCCCCAGACGTTCACTGATATCCCCAATGCCAAGGCTGAAGAGTTTCAAAAGGCAACCGAGCAGGTTTTCCGCAGTAAGGATGCCGCGAGCGGAATAGAGGTGTTGGTGTTGCCCACAACTGAAATAGGGGCGTCAGGCTGGTCGGCAACGCCCTGAGAGGAGAGCTGCCGACCAGAGGAAGCGATCGGAAGCAGGCAGAGCATGATGAACAGCGCAGCCGGAACAGTTGTGAGGCCCCTCTGCAAGCTGTGCGAACGAACGGAGATCCATCCGGTGATCCACGGCAGTACCGAGCCGCCGAAGCCGCACGTCGCCAGCAGCCATCTTGAGCTGGAGGCACTATAGGTCCGGGCGAAAAATCGAGAGAGGAGCAGCGGAAAGATGGGAGCAAGCGCTGCTCCGACCACCAGCATCGCCAAATCTCGGAAGGGAACGGCCGAGAAGCCCACCAGCATTCCCGCTCCCAGCAAAGCAGTCACTGCTGCCACACTTAGAACTCGCATGGGGGCAACCCGCAATAGCACGAGTGACGAGATGGCGCGTGACGCCAGGAAACCGCACCAATAGAGCGAAGAAGAAGCCGCTGCAGATGCTATTCCTGATTGAGAACTTCGAAGAGCGTACGTTGCCAGCCAGGTAGCGGTTGTGTTCTCAATCCCTACCTCAAGAAATGTAAGCACAGCGAACAGCGCCGCCCAGCGGAACACAAATGCTCGTGGAATGGCATTCGTCGCGACTGAGATCTCCGGCACATCCTCGAGTCCAATCCAGCATGCCGCCGCGGCGATTGCCGCAAACGTGCCGAGGATCTCGTAGGCAGTGCAGTAGCTTCGAGTGAGAAGCACTCTTGCAGCAAACAGCGGAGAAAGAAAGGCGCCAAGGCTCCAGCTGAAATTAAGCAACGTGAGTGGCGCTGCGCTACGCTCGGCAAAGCGCCGGCCGGCGTACATGCTCACCGCAGTCATCGGGATACCTACACCGATTCCTAGGGCGAAGAACAGTGGACGCAACAATGCACCTCCTGCAACGACAATGCCAAAGCAGGAAAGCGCAACCAAGACAAAGCCGGCTGCCATCATTCGTACGAATTGTCCTACGCAAATAAGCGCGCCGAGCGATGTCCCCAAAAAATAGCAAAGCGCCAACGATCCTGACTGCGCATCTGTTAAGGAAAATGCAGCGGATAACGAGGGGAGCAGTGCGCCGATAATTGCGTGGAGAACTCCAGTGAGAGCGAATGCAGGATGGAGAACCGCAAATGTAGAGGCCTTCCCGCGTTTGCTCTCCACGAATCTCCCGTCAAGGCTTTCTGCGTATGCGCTTGGGATTCGGCGGGCAAGTCGACTCGCGAATCACAAGTTCGGGATGGATCGGCACGACGTCAGGAAAAGTGGCCTGTCCGCGGATGCGCTGCAAAAGGATGCGCGCGGCGACTGTTCCCATCTGTTGAAGCGGCTGTCGAATCGTAGTGAGGCTGGGATTATGGTACGCCGCGCCCTGAATATCGTCGAAACCAACTACCGATATGTCTTCCGGAACGCGGTGGCCGTGGTTCACAAAGGCACGAATTGCACCAATGGCCGAAATGTCGTTGTAGGCCACAAGAGCGGTGAAATCCGTGCTCCTGGTAATAAGTTCGGTTGCCGGGACAAACCCCAACTCCGGCGTTGACACGCGCAACTCCAATTGCACCGCATTTTCTGGTGCAATCACCAGCTTCAGATCACGGGCCACGGCCATCAGGCAAACCCATCGATCGTCGGCATCAGAACTGTGGCTGCCGCCCCGCATGAACGCGATTTTCCGGTGTCCGAGCTGGTAGAGGTGACGAAGCGCCAACTCGGCGGCTCGTTTCTGGTCGAGCACGACATTGGTCACTCCTTCAATCTTGCGATGTCCTGCCACCACGACGACCGGCAGACTGAGGCTCTTCTCCAGGATGGTGTCGATGACGATGAATCCCTCAACTGAGCGCTCCATCAGCAGTCGGGGATACTCTTCAATCAGGTCCGGCTTGCGGCGGTGACTCGCAGTCAGGTAGAAGTAGCCTTCTTCGATAAGGAACTCTTCGACGCCAGCCAGAACCTGGGTCGCGTAGCTATCGCTCAACTCGGGCACCAGTACGCCAATCGAAAAGCTTTGGCGTTTGCGTAGGGAGCGGGCATAGAAACTCGGCCGGTAGTCGAACTTGGCGGCGGCTTCCACCACGCGGTCGCGGGTCTCCTGAGGGATGGATTTTACCCCTGGGGCATTGTTCAGGACTAGCGAGATGGTTGCCGGTGAAAGATTGAGGTATTCGCCCAAGGTTTTCAGACTGATGGGCTGCCCCGGCCTAGGCTCGGTCCCCGGTTTTACTCGCTTGGTCATGCAATCCTTTGTAACACTCTCTCGACGCACGCCCAGGGTCAGGTCCGGACAGGCCTGCATCGAAATCGTCCAGTACATGTTCAGAAGTCAATCAACATCCGGAGTTCTCGTAGATTACTTGGTCTAGTCAGGTTCGCCCAGAGCTACCAAAACGGCCGAATTGACTCAATTCGAAGTACAATCGGATTAGAACCCAAACCTCCGGAGGGATGGGTGAGCGGTTGATACCGGCGGTCTTGAAAACCGTTGTGCCTGAAAGGGTACCGGGGGTTCGAATCCCTCTCCCTCCGCCATTTTCCTTTCCGTTGCAATTCGTGCTGGTCATTAACTCTAATGGAATCGAAATGTTAGATCGTTTGAGGCCAGCCGGTTAAACGAATTGCACAAGACGGCGTTGGATGCGTTCCATGAGTTGATCGTCCGCAGTTCCCCAAACGTTCTCGTTGAATATCTCGACTTCGATGGGCCCGGTGTATCCAGTCTTGTCCACCGCCTGCCTCAACTGCCGCAGGTCGATGACACCATCGCCCATCATGGCGCGGCCCATTAAAATGTCAGGGAGGGGAACGGGCCAGTCCGAGACATGGAAACCCACAATCTTTCCGCGTGCGCGCTCTATTTCGTGCATGACTTCAGGGTCCCACCAAACATGGTAGGCATCCACTACCACTCCGGCCGAGGGGCTTCCAAGTCGGTCTACGATTTCATTGGCCTGTTTCAGCGTCACCACTACCGAGCGTTCCGCGGCAAACATGGGATGCAAGGGCTCGATCCCTAGGACCACTCCGGCTTTCTCGGCATCGGGAATGATTTCAAGCAGGCCGTCAAGCACAGTGGCGCGGGCGTCATGGAGAGTCTGGCCGTGAGCGGGACCTGTGACGATGACCAACACGGGGGCGCCAAGCAATGCGGCCTCTTCGATGGCGATGCGGTTGTCGGCAATGCGGCTGCGGCGCTCTTCGGCTGTTGGTGCTGAGAACCAGCCACCGCGACAAAGACTGGAGACGCCCAAGCCAGCGCTGCGAATGAGTGCGGCTGCCTTGACTGCATTGCGTCGAGCTTATGGCGCCAGACGGCAATGTACGGAACGCCGCTGCGGGAACAGGCGGCAACGGCCTGTTCGAGAGGCCAGGGATCCGCGGTCATCTGATTGAAGCTAAGGCGTTGAAGGATGCTCATTCGACACCTGCCACAAACAGAAAGGCGTTCATGCGTCGAGCTGCGAGCTCCGGGTCGCGCAGCACCCGGGCCTGTTCCGCTAGAACGAAGAGTTGGCAGAGATGCGCCACAGATCGCGCGCTCTCACGGCCGGCAACCATGCGGAAATGGGATTGGAATCCATTGAGATAGGCCAGAAAAACGACGCCTGTTTTGTAGTGCACCGTGGGTGACGTGAAAATGTGGCGGGAGAGGGCAACGGTGAGGACAATCAGTTGGTGATAGCTTGGCAGATCGCCTGCCTCGAGGGCACTGAGAGCCATTGATGCGGCGGGCGCAATGGCATCGAAGATCCCGAGCATCGCGTCGCTGTGGCCGTGTTCGTCTCCCTGAATTAATCGGTCGTAGTTGAAATCGTCGCCGGTATACATGCGTACCTTGGGGGGAGCCGGCGACGCATGGACACTTCAAGGTCCGCGTCCAGGAGAGAGACTTTTATCCCGTCGATTTTCTCCTCGTTCGTGTGGATGACGCTGAGGCAACTCTCGGCAGCTTCGGAAATCGTCTTCGAGCCCCAATAGCCTTCGAGTGCCGGATCGAACATGGGGCCAAGCCAGTGAAGGATGGCGGGCTGGCGAACCTGAGAGAGCACCGCAGCGTAGACCGATGCGTAATTGATTTTTCCCAACATCGCGGCGCTTTCCAATTTGCAGTGTCAGCAGATCCGTGAGTTTGTCGCCGCGGGCGGAAGGGTCGTCGCAACCTTCGAGACGTCTCTACACGACGAATTGGGGATACGCCGTCCGGACTTCGGGCTGGCATCGCTCTTTGGGGCTTCCTTTTCCGGAAAAGTGCAAGGCCCCATGCTCAATTCCTATCTTGAGATAAAGAAAGATCCAGTAACTGGCACCTACCATCCGCTTTTGAAGGGCCTTGAAGATTCCACAAGAATCGTCAACGCAACCAACCATGTGGATATACGGCCTCTTACTCAAACACTTTTCTCGCCACTGGAGATTGTCCCCAGCTATCCGGACCTTCCCATGGAGTCCGTCTTCCCCCCGCCAGTAACGGAGCACAATCCCGGAGTTATCCTTCGCGAGTCCGGTCGCGGTCGAGTGGTCTACTTTCCTGGAGACATCGATCGAACATTCTGGGAGGTGCTTGATGTCGATCACGCGAAACTCTTGCGTAACGCCGTTCTCTGGGCAACCGATGAGATTGCGCCTGTGACTGTGGAAGGCCAAGGGGTGCTCGACATTTCAATCTGGGGTCAGAAGAACTCAATGACCGTGCATCTTGTGAACCTTACAAATCCAATGATGATGAAGGGGCCGGTGCGTGAGATCTTTCCGGTCGCAAACCAACATGTGCGGATACAAATACCCGACGGGTCGCGCGTGACGCGCGCCAAACTCCTGGTGGCTGGAAAGCCAATTCCGTTCACTTATGAGCGTGGTCTGATCGCCATTGATGTTCCTTCGATTGCCGTGCATGAGGTGATCGCGCTCGATCTTGAGGCCTGACCGATCGAGGCGGATTGCCCGGGCTCCTGAGAGGTCGGATGGGTGTCGGTCCTTTATATTGGTAGCGGTGAACATCATCCATGTCTAAACGTGAATTTCAGACCGAAGTGAGCCAGCTCCTGCAGCTCATAATCCATTCGCTCTATTCGCACCCTGAGATTTTTCTCCGCGAATTGATATCAAACTCGTCAGACGCCCTCGACAAACTCCGCCACCTTACTCTGGTCGAGGATGCGTTCAAGTCGCTCCCATTCGAGCCGCGCATCGACTTGACACTCGACGAGAATGCGAGCACCCTGACGATCTCCGACACTGGTATCGGGATGAACCAGGAGGACCTGGTCTCGCATCTCGGCACCATCGCTCGCTCTGGCACAAAAACATTTCTCTCGCAGCTTTCCGGCGATGCGCGCCGTGATTCAAACCTGATCGGCCAGTTCGGTGTCGGATTTTACAGCGCCTTCATGGTCGCCGACAGCGTAGAAGTAGTGAGCCGCAAGGCCGGAGAAGATGAGGCATGGCGATGGACCAGCGATGGCCAGACGGGATTCGAAATCGAAACGGCCGAACGCCAGGTCGCCGGAACCACCGTACTGCTCCACTTCAACGAAGAGGGCAAACAGTACGCCAACAGTTGGCGTTTACAGGAGATCGTAAAGAAGTATTCGAACCACATCGCCTTCCCGATTTTCCTTACGTACGACAAAAGTGAATGGAACGAAGCCGAGAAGAAGTCCGTGAAGACTCGGGTAACCGAACAGGTGAATGCCGCCAGCGCGCTGTGGCGACGCTCCAAGAGCGAGTTAAGGGAGGACGACTACAAGGAACTCTACAAATCGATCTCCGGCGGCTGGGACGACCCGCTTTTCTGGTTCCACACCAGGGCCGAGGGCAGCTTGGAGTACACCACGCTGTTTTATGTACCCGCGAAAGCGCCGCTCGATCTATATCAGGCGGACTACAAGGGCGGCGTCAAGCTCTACGTCAGGCGTGTGTTCATCCTGGACGACTCCAAAGATCTTCTGCCGCAATACCTACGCTTCATCCGCGGCATCATCGACAGCGAGGATCTCCCCCTGAACGTGAGCCGCGAGATACTGCAGCAAAACCGCATTCTCACCAGCATTCGAACCGCAAGTGTCAGGAAGATCCTCTCCGAGTTGAAGAATATCGCTGTCAGTCAGCCCGATGAATATCTCAAGTTCATCACCGAATACAATCGCCCTCTAAAGGAAGGCTTGTATGGCGACTACGGCAATCGCGAATTGTTGCTTGATTTGGTTCGATTCAAATCAACGAAAGTTGAGGGGCTCACCAGCCTTGCAGACGTCAAATCACGTATGAAAGGCGATCAGAAGGCGATCTACTACATCACCGGTTCGGCCGAGTCGCTGCTGCGCACGTCCCCCCTGCTCGAAATCTATCGCAAAAAGGAAGTCGAGGTTCTCGTCCTCGATGACGAGATCGATGAAATAGTGTTTTCCGGAATCGACAAATACGGCGAGATCGATCTGAAGTCGGTAAATAAGGCGTCCACCGGAGACGAACTCAAGGACGAGGCTCAACCGGACAAAACAAACGCTATCAAGCCTCTACTCGAGAAGCTCAAGTCTGCCCTGGGCAACAGGGTGAAGGATGTGCGCGCATCGGTACGCTTGGCCGACAGCCCATCCTGCATCGTCTCAGATGAAGAAGAACCGTCGATGAAAATGCAGCAGATGCTGCGTGCCATGGGTCAGAAGGATATTCCATCACTGAAGCCCATCCTTGAGATCAATCCCGATCATACAATCGTCAAGAAACTGCTCGCCCGCAGCGATGACGCGCTGTCGATGGATGCAGCATGGCTTCTCTTTGACCAGGCTCTGCTCATGGAAGGCGTTCCTCTTGAAGATCCGGCGGCATTTGTTCAACGTCTCAATCGTGTCCTTGATGTCTCGATCTAGAAGGTCAAAAAGCTGGCTGTCGTCCGTATCTCCAATGCCAAGAGAAGCCATCTTAACTAAATTACGAGACTCATTGGTCTCGACTTCCTTCTTGTCAATTTAACAGACGCGTTCTGAGGCTGTCTTCCGTGTTCAGAAGGGACGAAGAAGCCCACCCGAAAAAACCCAAATAGATACTAGGAAATGGCGCAATATCTTCTTATCGTTGTGTGTCTGTCTCTGGCTGAACAAGGAAAATCATTACAAAGGCAGCGATCGCGAACATGCGAAATGCAGCGTCTTGACCGTTCCAAGTATGAGACTGCCACATTAAAAACCATTCTGCGCCAACCGACAGGAACGCTACGAGAAACATGAGCATCGACGTGGTCAGCCCCGCCACCGCGAGCCCTTTAGCCCGTTGAAAGTTAGCGGACGAGTTCTTTCGAGCTTGTAGAAGTCGCAAGGAGCCCCACCAGAGCAGCAGCGTCGCAACGATCTCCCAGACGATGATGCTGATGTAAAAGACGAGTTGAGTGGCCGGCCAGGGAATGGCACGCCATCGGCCATTGTTCCCCGGGAAGGTCGAATCCATTGTCAGCACGTGTTGGACGAATTGATAGTTCGAGCCGAAGTCCGTCAGATTGTTGAAGACAACAAGCGTGTTCAGCAGGGCGACGCCAGACACCATCAGAAGCTTTGAAGTCCGGATGATCATTCTGTCCGACTCTCCTTTTTTGATTCTTTGTTGAATTCTAGCCTGCAGAGTCATTTGTTTGCGTCACGATTTATCGCGATGCGGCGTCCCTTCGGTCCACCTCAGCGAACAGTTGGTGTTCCATCGGAGGTACCGACGAGTCCCATTTCCCGAATGCGGAATCCGCCATATGACAGCCCATTTGAGGCAGGCGTGCCGATTCATTCTCCTTACCGTTCCAGCATTCCTCTGAAAGTGAGCGAATCTGGAAGAGTTCTCGTGTGTGAGCCGATAGGGAGTTTGATGCGGACTCTATTCCTTGGCAGCCCACGGGGTTCAGCGGCCCATGGAGAGTATGGCGACGGAGCACGATTTGCCCGTTTCTGAAATCGGTGTATTTGGGATACTCTTCGACGCTACCGGAAAGGAATGCGGTTGGGCCCACAGGTATCGGGAACGGAATATTCGAATTCAATACGCGCCGATGGCGGCGAAGTCAAAAAGAGGAGAAGAGAATGAAGAAGCAAGGAAGCTACGAACGGGGCATGGTTCCCGCGCGCGGTTCGTCCGCCGGCGCCGCCGTGTTAGATGAACCCGAGACTGCAAGCCGTGGGAATGCATCAGGCCAAGAAGCCATCCATGCGGCGAGCCGGAAAAACACTCAGAAGCAATCGAGCGGCATCATCGATCCAGAGCAGTTTGCCGACTATGCGGGACAGGTGGCGGCTATCCGCAAATCGCAGGCGGTCATTGAGTTTGGCATGGACGGAACAATCCTCGACGCCAACGAGAATTTTCTCAATGCCCTTGGGTATTCGCTCGACGAGATCAAAGGTCGTCACCACAGCATATTTGTGGACGAGGCGTTTCGGCAGAGTTTTGATTACAAGGAGTTCTGGACGAAGCTGCGCTGTGGTGAATATCAGGCCGCGGAATACAAGCGCCTGGGAAAGGCCGGCAGAGAGGTTTGGATTCAAGCGACGTACAACCCGATCCTTGGTCTCGACGGGAAGCCGTTCAAGGTCGTGAAGTACGCGACCGATATATCTCCGCAAAAAAATGCGTTGAATGCAATGTTGGCGGACGCCGCGATGCTGACCAAGGCCGCCGTCGAAGGCAAGTTGTCAACGCGCGCCGATGCTGGCAGGCATCACGGAGACTTCCGCAAGGTTATTGAAGGCGTGAATGCCACGCTGGACGCGGTGATCGGTCCCTTGAATGTGTCTGCCGAATACGTGGACCGCATATCCAAGGGAGACATTCCGTCGAAAATCACCGACATCTACTACGGAGATTTCAACGAGATCAAAAACAATTTGAATGCTTGCATCGATAACATCAAGGCCCTCGTTGCTGAAACCGGTGTATTGATTGCGGCGTCACAGGACGGAAGGCTGGAAACCCGCGCCGATGCCGCGAAACATCAGGGTGATTATCGGAAGATCCTCGAGCGCGTCAACGAGATGCTTGATGCGATTCTGCTGCCGATTGGCGAAGGCAATCGCGTCCTCACCCTGATTAGGGGCGGAAATCTGCGCGAAAAAGTGGAGATTGCCTGCAAGGGGGACCACGCCAGGATGAAAGATTCCATCAACGGGGTGCACGGCTGGTTGACTGATCTCGTTGCATACGTGACAAAGGTTGCGAATGGGGATATGTCCGCGGCGATGGCCAAGGCTTCAGACCAGGATCAGATTCACGAATGGCTGCTCTTGCTGAAGACGAACATCAACGCTCTGATTTCGGATACCGATACACTGGCCAGGGCAGCCGCGGAGGGCAGGCTCGGAACGCGAGCCGACGCTTCCCGGCATGTTGGCGACTATCGCAGGATTGTTGAGGGAATCAATAGAACTCTGGAGATTGTGGTTGAACCTCTCAAGACTACGGCTCAGAACGCAATGGCGCTGGCATCTTCGTCAGAGGAGATGACGGCAGTAAGCCAGCAGATGGCGGCCAACGCGGAAGAGACTGCAACCCAAGCGAATGTGGTTTCTGCGGCTAGCGAACAGGTTTCGGCGAACGTAGCCACGGTCGCCTCGGCCGCTGAGCAAATGCAGTCGTCTATCCGGGAGATCTCCAAGAACACTAACGAGTCCGCCCGCGTAGCAAAGAACGCGGTCAGCGTCGCGCACTCCACCAATGAGACGGTGAAGAAGTTAGGGGAATCGAGCCAGGAGATCGGCAATGTCATCAAGGTGATTACATCAATCGCTCAACAGACCAATCTCCTGGCGCTCAACGCGACAATTGAAGCTGCACGCGCCGGTGAAGCAGGAAAGGGCTTCGCAGTGGTGGCAAATGAGGTCAAGGAGCTTGCCAAACAAACTGCCAAGGCGACCGAAGAGATTGGCCAGAAGATCGATGCTATTCAAGGCGACACCAAAGGTGCCGTGAAGGCCATCGAAGACATTGGCACAATCATCAACCAGATAAACGACATCTCCAACAGCATTGCCTCAGCGGTTGAGGAGCAAACGGCAACAACCAACGAAATCGGCCACAGCGTGGCCGAGGCAGCGAAGGGTGTTGGCGACATTGCAAAGAACATCGGCGGCGTCGCTATCGCTGCGAAGAATACGACGCAAGGTGCAAACGATACGCAGAAGGCCTCGCAAGAACTCAGCCACATGGCTGCTCAGCTCCAGAAGGCCATGGCAAAATTCACATTCTGATCACCTGCTGAGTGGAACCGCGGGAAGAGGGTTTCATCCTCAACCCGCGTTCCATTTGTTTTATCTCTGAGGAAGGGCAATGGCCACAGCATTGGTAGTGGACGACTCAAGTTCGATGCGCATGATTCTCCGCAAGAGCCTGGAAGAGATTGGATTCGAAGTGCGTGAGGCGAGGAACGGGATTGAAGCCCTTTGCCTGCTCGCGAAGAATGAGGGTCCCATATCGCTGAGTCTTTTGGATTGGAACATGCCCGAGATGAATGGTTTCGAACTGCTCCAAAAGGTCAGGGGCATTGCGGAATTCAATTCAATGGTCATCATTATGGTTACGGCCGAAGCCGAACTGGAGCACATTGCAGATGCTCTTGAAGCCGGCGCGAACGAATACGTGATGAAGCCATTTACCCGGGACATCCTTGTTGGCAAACTGGAACTTGCCGGAATTCGTCTTTAAGGAATACGACATGGCCACGTTGCGCAGACGATCGCTCTTGCCGGGAGAACGGATCCGGGTGCTGGTGGTGGACGACTCGGTAGTGATTCGCAGCCTCGTTACGCAAGCGCTGGAACAGGATTCGGAGCTTCAGGTTGTTGGCGTAGCTTCAAATGGGTCCATCGCGTTGCAGCGAATCCCACTTCTTGCTCCTGACGTACTGACGCTTGACATTGAAATGCCGCAGATGGATGGCTTGGAAACACTGCGTCAACTGCGCCGCGATTACCCTGACACACGCGTGATCATGTTCAGCACTCTTACAGAACGTGGGGCCGCGGTTACGCTTGAGGCTCTGTCGCTGGGCGCCGACGATTATGTGACCAAGGCATCCAACGAAGGGTCGCTTGATCGCTCGATGGAGAGGCTGCGCGGGGAATTGATTCCAAAGATCAAGCAGTTCTTTCAGCTTCCCACTCCTTTGCGCACAGAGATCGCGCGGTCTTCCGTGCGAGCACGCTCAGCATCGTTGCAAGGGCCTGGAAATCTGCATCTCCGTGGCGTCCGAGAGAAGCCGCGAATCGTAGTGATTGGATCCTCAACAGGAGGGCCGGCCGCACTGGCTTCCGTCTTGCCACAGTTCCCGCCGGAGTTTTCCTTACCCATTTTAATTGTGCAGCATATGCCGCCGCTGTTTACACGGTTGCTCGCGGAACGGCTTAACACTCTCTGCAAACTGCCGCTTGGAGAAGCACGACAGGGCGAACGCGTCGTTCCAGGTCGAATATTGCTCGCGCCCGGAGACTTTCACATGAAAGTCGCGAGTAGTCGCGGAGATGTTCACGTGCTGCTTGATCAGTCCCCGCCGCAAAACTTCTGTCGCCCCGCAGTGGACTCGCTTTTCTGTTCCGCAGCCGAAGTTTATGGTGGTGCCGTGATCGCAGCCGTACTAACGGGAATGGGCCAGGACGGACTGCGTGGTTCAGAGGTCCTGAAGGCGCAGGGAGCGTCGATCCTTGCCCAAGACCAGGCGTCTAGCGTTGTGTGGGGCATGCCCGGCGCCATCACCAATGCTGGACTGGCAGATTGCGTAGTGCCGCTTTCTCAATGCGCCCATGAAATTCTGCGCAGAGTTGACTGTGTCTGAGAGGAATTAGATGCCTGACCCGACTTCAACCTCCGGGCTCCACGCCGATAACTACCAGTTTCTTCAGCGCCGCGTTTACGCCGAGACGGGCATCGTGCTTGAAGAGGATAAGCACTACCTCTTCGAAAGCAGGCTGGTACCGATCGTTCGCCGACTTGGCCTTCAAACAATCAACGATCTTTGCTCCCTGCTTCAGAGTCCCCACACCGGCGATGTCAGCCGGCAGGTTGTGGAGGCAATGACCACCAACGAAACTTACTTTTTCCGAGACCCGGGGCAATACGACGCGCTGCGTACTGTGCTTCTCCCCCGGCTGATCGAAGAGAGGGCTAGTACGAAAAAGCTGCGCTTCTGGTCCGCCGCATCGTCAACGGGCCAGGAAGCATACAGTCTGGCGATGCTCCTGATCCAGGCGGGCTTGGCCGAGTGGGACATCCAGATCCTGGGAACAGACTTTTCCTCGCAGGTCGTGGAGCGAGCTCGATCCGGCCGGTATCTGCAAATTGAAGTGAATCGAGGTCTGCCTGCCGCCTTGTTGGTGAAGCACTTCAAGCGCTCTGATACGGACTGGCTGCTTAGCGAGTCCGTACGCCGCATGGTGACTTTTGAAACCATTGACCTGAGAAAACCCATGCGCGTCTTGGGACCATTCGATCTCGTGTTCTGTCGAAACGTGATGATCTATTTCGATTCACTCACCAAAAAGCAGATCCTGGAGGAGCTGCACGGCACCCTGTTTCGCGGTGGATGGTTGTTTCTGGGTGGCGTCGAGACGGCTTTCGGTCTCGAGAAATGGTTCGAACGACAGAACGTTGGAAATGCCACGGTTTATGTTGCCCGCTGACTGTGACCTAGATGGTTCGGTCAAGCGCGGTGCCACGTGATTCGCCTTTTTGACAAATTCAGGTCGAATTGCGCAGGAGACAGATCGATTGTCAGATCACTCCTTTACACTTTCCGAACGGAGCATTCTAGCCGAACTCCCTCCACACAAAATGGGCGGACCTCGTGGAATGCTCAGCCGGATTTGACTTGAAAGGGGAGCCGGGCTTGTTGATTGATGCTCATCATCATCTTTGGAAGCACAATAGTCGTGACTACGCATGGATGAACGACGACTGCTTTCTTCCCATACGCCGCGATTTCGTGATTAATGATCTAGTGGAAGCAACCCGGAACGCCGGCGTAGAAGGCACTATCGTCGTGCAAGCTCGCCAGACTCTGGAAGAGACCGATTGGCTCTTGAGCCTGGCGTCAAATAACCCGCTCATCATGGGTGTTGTCGGATGGTTGCCTCTGAGCTCCCCTGAAGTGAAATCCATTCTGGAGCGTTATGTCGATCATCCGAATTTCAAGGGAGTACGTCACGTCCTTCAGGACGAGCCAGACGACTTTTTCGTGCTGCGGCAAGACTTTAATCGCGGCGTCGACCTTTTGAAGGAACACGGAATTGTCTACGACATTTTGATCTTCGAGCGACATCTACCGCAGTCGACCGAATTTGTGGATCGCCATCCTCAGCAGGTCTTCGTGCTTGATCATATTGCGAAGCCCAAGATAAAAGAGAATGTGATTTCGCCGTGGGCAGAGAGAATACGCGAGCTTGCAAAACGCGAGAACGTATTTTGCAAAGTTTCTGGCATGGCGACTGAAGCTGATTGGCATGGCTGGAGTGAGCGGCAGCTGCGGCCCTATTTCGATGTTGTGCTTCAGGCATTCAGTCCCAGGCGCTTGATGTTTGGTTCCGATTGGCCGGTCCTGACGCTCGCCGGAGACTACCCCGCCTGGGTCAGCACCTTTCGTTCGTTCGTTGCTGACCTTTCTGAAGATGAGCAGGAGCGCATCTCCAGCGGCACGGCCCGCGAGGTTTATCGCCTGTAATGCCTCTATGGGAAAGGCAGATCAGATTTGCAATAATGAGTACCGCATTCGTACAGAATTCAGAGGATCAATAGAATCTCATGGTCAATGCCAGACGTTCAATTTTCGCTGTTTCGCTGCGTAGTGTCGCTGCGCTCTTTGCAATAACACTATTCTTCCTGTGTGCCGACTCGACCTTATTAGGTCAAGCTGCCGATTCAGCAGTTCGTCTGAACTTGATGCCTCTTCCACGGTCGGTGGAATCGGGGGCCGGGACCTTGGTGCTCGACTCTCACTTTCATGCAGGGATTGATGGCGCGCACGACGCTCGACTCGACGCGGCAATGGATCGCTTCTTGTGGCGGCTCGATCGAACGTGTGGAGGAATTCGACGCATGCAATCGGATGCCAATAATGATGCCGCCAACGTGCTGGTACTGAAGGTGGCCGGGTCCGGTGGCGCGGTACAAAATGTGGATGAGGATGAGAGCTATCGCCTGGCGATAACGCCCCAATCCGCCATTTTGAGCGCTCCGACGGATGTCGGTGCGATTCACGGAATGGAGACGTTTCTGCAGTTGATCTCAATGGCGAGCGGTGCTTGTCGATTGCCGGCCGTCACTATCGACGATGCCCCCCGATTTCGTTGGCGGGGATTCATGCTCGACGTCAGCCGTCATTTTGAACCGATTGAGGTCGTCGAGAGAACGATCGACGGAATGGCCATCGCGAAGCTCAACGTCTTTCATTGGCATCTGAGCGATGACCAGGGATTTCGCGCAGAAAGCAAGAAGTTCCCGCGGTTGACAGAAGCAGCGTCAGGAGGCATGTTCTACACGCAGGACCAGATGCGTCAGGTTGTTGCCTATGCGCGAGCTCGCGGAATTCGCGTGGTGCCTGAATTCGACATGCCGGGGCACACATCGAGCTGGCTGCTTGCGTATCCCGAATTTGGGGCGGGCGAAGACATTCGCGCTCTTCCCACGGTGTTTGGAATTCCCCAGGCTGAGCTCGACCCCAGCAACGAGAAAATGTTCAAGTTTCTAGATGAATTCGTGGGAGAGATGTCCGAAATTTTTCCCGATGCCTATTTCCACGTTGGCGGCGATGAAACCGCAGGTAAAGGATGGCTTGAAAATCCCCGAATTGCCGCGTTCATGAAGAAGGAGGGCTTCAATGCGCCCGCCGACTTGCAGGCCTACTTCAATCGGCGCCTGTTGCCAATTCTTACAAAGCACGGCAAGAAAATGATGGGTTGGGACGAAATTCTTAATCCATCGCTCCCTAAAGACATCATGATTCAGAGCTGGAGGGGGGAGGCATCGCTTTCTCAGGGAGCCGGTCAAGGTTTCGCGGGCATTCTTTCTGCGCCATACTACCTCGACGCCCAGAAGACGGCGGGGGAGATGTTTCTTGCCGACCCTCTGCCTGCCGACACAAAGCTGAACGCGGATGGACAGAAGCTGATATTGGGCGGCGAAGTGTGCATGTGGGGAGAACAGATCGATCCGGAGACTGTGGACTCACGCGTGTGGCCGCGTACGCTCGCTATCTCGGAACGTTTCTGGTCACCTCAGGCGAATCGCGATGTCAAGGACATGTACAGGCGGCTTCGTGTTGTTTCACTCGAACTGGAAGATGCGGGCCTGACGCACATTTCGGGGCCTGAAAAGCTGCGGCGAAACCTTGCGGCTTCTGCGCATCCTGAAGTTCTCGATGTACTCGCTTCGGTCGTCGAACCGGTAAGCTTTGGTGACCGCTACAAGGGGCAGCACACCGATGCACTGAGTTCCCTTGATCGCCTGGTGGACGCAGTTGTTCCCGATCCTCCAGCTCGGGAGAAGATCGCGCGTGAAGTTGATGATGTTCTAGCGGCTGGCGGTTCTGCACATGCCGCATCAACCGAAATCGAGCTCCGGAAGCTTTTCACCGCTTGGCAAGAACAGGCGCCCCAAATTGGAGCGATGGCGCAAGTGTCTGCTCGTCTATCCGATCTGCAAGCACGGGGAAAGCAGTTAGGCATGCTCGCAACAATGGGGCTTGAGTCTCTTGCGTACCTTGATCGGCACGCAGTTCCGCCCGAAGGCTGGAAAGATGCGCAGATTGCGACGATTGCCGATGCTGAAAAGTCGACCGGCCTTGTGCGGTTTGTCTTCCTGCCTGCGATGCGAAAGTTGGTGGAGGCGGCAGCGGCGAACTCAACTTTGCCTTGAAGGAACGTCGCTTTCATCGAAAGTCTTCACACTTCGCAAGCGAAGATCAAAATCACATGAGCGTTTCTACGAGTCGATTCATTTGCTCTTCCTGGCGCTCAATCGATTCAACCAGCTTGAACTGGGCGCGACAACGGTCCAGGTTCTGATCTTGTCGATCTACCTTGTAGTACGTATCGCCATTGAGGTAGTCCGAGAGGAACCGAAGACCGTTTTCCAGCGTGATGAGCTTGCCGGAAAACGCGAGAAACTGTTTTTCACGCTTATTGAGCATCTGCCCGGCTGAGGCGAGATATCCCCGGGCCAGAGCTTCGAACACTGAAAACTGCGCGTGTACTAATGAAAGATCGCGCTCGTCCTCCGCGCCCGGGCTGGTCATGGAGCGAACCATATCTCCGAAATCGTAGACCGCGAGCCCGGACATAACTGTGTCAAGATCAACGACGCAGAGTCCTTCGCCAGTTCGATCATCCAGGAGAACGTTGCTGCTCTTGGTGTCGTTATGCACAACGCGTTGCGGAAGCATCGCATCAATCAGGACGGTGGTAACAGCCTTTCTCGCTCGTGCGAATGCGATCTCAGATCCGACGTATTTTGCGCGATTCACAGCGTCCGTTTCGATAGCCTCCTCAAGTGCGGCAAATCGCTTGGGAGTGTTGTGGAAGTCCGGTATCGTATCGGTCAGCGATGACGCGGGCAGGCTTGAAAGTTGATCTTGAAATTGTCCAAATGCGTAAGCGACCCGAAAGGCTTGTTGCGGAGACTCAATTGTTTCCAATGCGCGGGCACCGTCAATGAAACGCGTCATACGCCAGCAATCGCCCTGCGCATCGAAGAAAAAAGATCTGCCATCTCGGGATTGGATGAATCTGAGTGCGCGACGATCGTGGTCCGGTGCACCTTGAACCACGGTTGAAATATGAGAAGTGACGCGCTCAATGTTGTCCATCAGGGCCGCTGGGTCGGTGAATATCTGCGTATTAATGCGCTGCAAGAAGAAACGCATCTCCGATTCGCCCGTTTCAAACACAACGAGATACGAATCATTGATGTGACCCGTTCCAAATGGCACGGCACTCATGAGTTTTCCGGCAACTTGAAACCGGCGAGCCGCTGCCTCGGCGTCGCCAGGCGTCCTCATGACCACAATTGCGCAGAGTAGCGGCCTGCTGAAACCAGGCGGCCAATGCTGTCGACCACGCGTGGCCGGTCCTCGCGATACGTGACGCCAAACCACGAGTCGGACGATCGCAGTACCTTCACGCGGGCCTTCCCAGCGGCCACCAATTCGTTCACAGCGGTAGGAATATAGCTCTCTGTCTTCAACTCTTTGCCGCTCCGCTCCAGAAATTGATGAAATACGTCGCGCAACTGAGTGAAGATCGCAGGGGTGAATCCCCACATGTTCATGGAGACGGCTTCCTCTCCCGTGAGGTGTGTCTCTTTGCCGGATGGGTCAGTGTTCCTTGCGTGCTCCCCTTCGCGCACAATGCTCGTCAATTCCTCTACGGTTACGAGATAGCCGTCACTATCCACGCGGCACACGCCTCGTGCCACGGAGCCGAAATCCGACAGAGTATTGCGCAGAATAAACCCCACCATTGAGTAATCGGGCGAGCCTGACTGCAAATGTTCCGAGAGCACCCGGTAGCTTTCGGCTCCATAAAAGTCGTCGGCGTTGATGACGGCAAACGGTTCGTGGATGACGTCGGCCGCCATGAGCACGGCCTGAGTCGTTCCCCACGGTTTGCTGCGGCCCTCAGGAACCGTGAATCCTGCGGGGAGGTCGTCAAGCTCTTGAAAGACATATTCAACTCTTGCGTGTTTCTCGAATCGAGCACCGACCGTTTCCTTGAAGGCCTGCTCAATGTCTTTGCGGATGACGAATACAAGCTTGCCGAATCCGGCACGTAGCGCGTCATAGATCGAGTAGTCGATGATGGTCTCGCCCGAAGGCCCAACGGGATCAATCTGCTTCAGGCCGCCGTAGCGGCTTCCCATCCCGGCCGCCATCACAAGAAGAGTAGGAGCTTGCATAGTCGTTATCCAATCAGTTGAAGTGTATCGCCTTCAGGGTGCGACTCGCGGTTTCATTTCCAGGGTGAGCACCTCAAATGGAGCCATTTTAAACTCGTGGGCCTGTCGGGCTTCAATCTCCAGCGCGGCCCGGCTTGCGTCTTCAGCCCATGGACTATGCGCGGAGTAATACAGTGGAGCGCCTTCCGGCAGCTCTAATGTCTTTTGGAGGGTTATCTTAATTGACTGTGGGTGGTCGCTGGGGTTGCGCAGAACGAGGATGCTTTTGCCGCGGCGACCAGGAAGCCCATCCATAGATCTCGAGCCACGCGGGATCGCCCCCAATCCAATGTGTATCCTTCAAAATATCAGCGTTAGTTTGCGACCACTTGGCGGCCTCTGCGATGTCGTCCCAATTATTCTTGGAGAGCAACGAAGGAGTAATGTACATCTCCTGCAACTGCGTGCCAGTTCCAAAGTAGGAGCGAACTTCGTTGCGAAAGTCGTTTTGCGGATCTTTGTCCAGATCGCGGTGGTGCTGCGCGAAGATCATGCCGTGGAGCATGAGAGAGTTCAATGGATAGAGCGGACCCTTCTGCACTACGTTCTCATACGTCGCAGCGTCACGGTATGTGATCCAGCGCTCGCGATAAGGTCCTACACCGGCCACCAGGTCGTCCTCGCCGCCCCGCCAGATCGAGTCGGCGTACATTAGCCAGAATGGTGAGGGCAGGGTGCCGGTTGTGAGATTCACAAATAGATCCGGCTTGGCTTCGCGAAGCTCACCAATAAGGTGAATTGCGGCGGCGAAATCGCTGTCGAACCGACTGCCTTTCACCACCGAGTCAACATTTCCCGTGCCATCGAACTTGAATTGGTTCACGCCGTATTTTCGAATCATCTCCATGCAAACGTCGCGGAATGCGGCGTAGTACCTCGGCCCAGAGAGTGCATAGCCGCCACTTACAATTTCGTATCCGGCCGATTTACCAAACTCGATTCGTTCTTCTTTCGGCTTCGAATAACCTCCCCACGGCGACATCCAGACGCCCGGCGCTGCGGAATATTTCTCTGCCGCTTGCTCGACGGCGATGAATCCGTCCGGGAAACCGCCGTTGAATTTCCAGAGCGATGCGTGATTGTCCCATCCATCGTCGAAGAGGAATGAATCGAGATGCACGCCACGCTTTTGCGTCAGTTCGCTGCCAAAAGAATTGATTCGATCAACTGCGCCTTCCTGATCGTATGGACTGAAATAACCGAGATCGTACCAGGAGTTGTAATGCAGGAATGTTCGATACGGATGCGCTCGTTCCCGCTCGATATAAGTGAGGAAGCCGCGGCGCAACTGGCCATTGCGCACAACCCCGACTGCCGCTGAGTATGTGACCGACTGGCCTGATCGCAGTGGAAGATCACGCTCCAGCCACGCCGTCGTGCGGCCCGCGGTAACCTTGGACTTCGAGAGGGGATGCTCAAACCCGAGAAACACGTGATTAGTCACAATCGGCGAACCGTCTACGGAGCCGCTCACTTGCGCACCCGACAATGGAGCGTCGATCAGTTGAACGCGTTGAATTGCCAGATCCTTTGCTCCCGCTGTGATTGTAAGCACTTGGCGAACATACGCCGACCCGTCGAGCAGAACTAACGACCACCTGGCCTGGAATGAATGATCACCGGGCTCGAGCACCACGTCCACCTCATTTCCTCGTATCCTCTCGGCCAGGCGAGACGCATTGGGCTTTGGCCTTAGCTCGCGAACAGTTGGTTCGTCTCGGACCTGCATGTTGCGAACGTCGTGGACCTCACCGCTCTTCAAAAGGATTTGGAACGGCCTATCAATGTGCAATTCCTCGTTATTTAAGCGATCAACAATGAAGAGAGCGCCAAGCCTGCCGGCATTCGCTGACACGCTCGCTTTGATCGACTTGTTCTCCAGTGCGAACTGATCGCCGGCATGGGACGCAGTCACGCGGTCATCGGCGCCTTGTTGGCTCTCACAGCACAATCCGCCGAGGTCCATCACCCAAACCGCCCCAAGCAGTGCCGTGGCCAGTCTGAGGCGTACTCTTCGATCCATCCACTTACTCCTTTGTTAAAAAGTTGAAAAGCGGTAACAGCAGAATTGCCAGTGTAACGCCCGGGATACATACCGAAACGCCGTGATCGAGGGCGAAAGACAGAAAGTGATGACTATCACAGCCGAGCCCTCGGTCGAAGTCGCACCATCGTACCGGCTTACGGCGCAAAATAACACCATTGTGCGGGACGATCCCGGCGAGGTCAGCCTTCAGGAAGGGACAGCATGACAGCTGCGGGCAAGCACGATCGAGGTCAACTTCGGGTGAACGATGACGAATGCAAAGGATGCGGCCTGTGCGTCGAAGCGTGTCCGCAGAATGTCATCGGCCTGACTGAACGGCTCAATCATTACGGCTACCGAACTGCCACCTACTCCGGGGCCGGCTGCACAGGATGTGGACTATGTTTTCTAGCATGCCCTGAGCCCGGAGCGATCGCGGTGTTGCGCCTTCGTGGAGTCGCCGGTCCAAATGGGCGCGGCCAGGTGATTTCGATGCGAGGAGCACAGCGAATGCACAAGCGATTGATGAAGGGAAATGAAGCCCTGATGAAGAGCGCCATCCTCTCCGGATGCCGCGCTTTTTATGGCTATCCCATCACACCGGCCAGCGAAATCGCAGAAGTTGCAGCGCTCTACATGCCGCAAGTGGGCGGCGTCTTTCTGCAGGCGGAAAGTGAAGTGGCCGCCATCAATATGCTGTACGGAGCGTCAGCCGCAGGTGTGCGGTGCATGACAGCCTCAAGTGGGCCCGGCATCAGCTTGATGCAGGAAGGCGTGAGTTATTTAGCGGGCGCGGAGTTGCCCTGCGTCATCGCCGACATTACGCGCAGCGGACCTGGGCTGGGCAACATCGCTGCCGAGCAAAGCGACTACAACCAGGTGGTCAGAGGCGGCGGCCATGGAAACTATCGCACCATGGTTCTCGCGCCCCATTCCGTGCAGGAAATGGCGGATTTGACGGCGTGGGCGTTCGAGCTGGCTGACCGTTATCGCAATCCGGTCGTGGTCCTCGCCGACGGATTCATCGGTCAGATGATGGAGCCCGTCGAGTTTCCCAGGATTGCAACAGAGCCGAGTTGCCCCGACTGGGCCGTCACGGGCACAAGCGCCAGTCGCGGCAACCTGATCAACTCGCTGCACCTCGATTGCGATGAGATGGAAGCACATAGCCGCGCCCTTCGAGGCCAAGTACAAAATAGCCGAGCAGAATGAGGCTCGCTCCGATAAGTGGCGTACTGACGACGCCGAAATTGTCCTCGTCGGCTATGGAATCGTGGCACGCATTCTCAAAGCTGTCGCTGCTGAGGCTCGGGCCGAGGGAATTCCGGTCGGCGTTATGCGGCCCATCACCCTGTATCCATTTCCGGCGGGTGATTTCCGCAGCCTTGCCACTCGCGCGCGCGTATTCGCCGCGGTGGAGATGAGCAATGGTCAGATGATTGACGATGTGCGCCTGGCGTTGAATGGAGCGCGGCCTGTTGAATTTCTGGGCCGCGGAGGGGGGAACGTTCCTACTCATCACGAAGTATTGACGCTCGTCCATACGCTGGCTGGCAGATTCCTCTCGAATGGAGCGCGGAAGAAAGAGGGCATGGCACATGTCTAATCAGGAAGTTGTTGAATACGACTTCGCGCAGTGCAAAGCCAGTGCGTTTTATGACCGCTTCGAGCGCAAGGGAGAGCTTCAGCACCAGACTCACTATTGCCCTGGCTGTGGACACGGCAACGTCAGCAAGATGCTGGCGAGCGCCATTGACGAGCTGGATATTCAGGATCGTACGATTCTGATTAACCCGGTAGGCTGCTCCGTGTTTGGCTACTACTACTTTGACGTGGGCAATGTGCAGGCTGCGCATGGCCGGGCCCCGGCAGTGGCAACGGCCGTCAAGCGAAGCCATCCCCGTAGCATCGTCATCAGCTACCAGGGAGATGGAGATCTCTCTGCCATTGGTTGTGCGGAGATAATTCACGCAGCAAATCGCGGAGAAAACATCACCGCAATCTTTGTCAATAACGCGGTTTATAGCATGACAGGCGGCCAGGTGGCGCCTACCACGCTACTGGGACAGCGCAGTACGACAACACCAAACGGTCGAAGCATCGCTAATGAAGGCTATCCGCTGCGTGTAAGCGAGTTGCTGGCAACTCTCACCGCGCCCGTCTATATCGAGCGTGTTGGCCTGGGCAACAACAAGCAGATCGCACAGGCGGCGCGAGCCATTCGACGTGCGGTTGAGAATCAGGCGCGCGGACTTGGCTTTTCATTAATTGAAGTCCTTTCACCATGCCCCACGATCTGGAAGATGACTCCCGTCGAAGCGCAGCACTGGGTTCACGACGTGATGGAGCGGACGTATCCGCTGGGCGTATTTTGCGATCGCACCAAAGAGGCTAAACCGCGCGTCGACATTGCTTCGAAGCCTGCCTTGACGGAGATACCCGCAATTCTCGACATCGCAGAAACCGTGCAACTCGTCGATGATGCGTCAAAGGCTCCGCCTGCGGTAGATCTGCAAATTCGTGTTGCAGGGTTCGGTGGACAGGGTGTTCTGTTGCTCGGCGAAGTGCTTGCCGAAGCAGGATTGAATGCGGGACTTGAAGTCTCGTGGCTTCCTTCGTACGGTCCTGAGATGCGCTCAGGCACTTCCAACTGCCACGTGCGGTTGTCGCGCGCCACCATCGATTCGCCTATGGTCACCTCACCACATGTGCTTGTCGCCATGAATGAACCATCATTGCGGAAGTTCGCGTCAACAGTGCGGCCGGGAGGATGGATCGTTTATAACGGGGATGCAATCCCGGGCAACGTGGAACTAAAGGGCCGGCGTGTTGTTGCCTTGCCGTTTACACATCTGGCCGATGAACTGGGAGATCCACGCATCGCAAATATGGTGATGCTAGGCGCGCTTCTTGAAATCATTGCGGCCCTTCCCGTGACGCATGTTGACGTGGCTTTGCGACGCCTTGTAAAAAATGCCCGTTGGCTTTCACTCGATCGCAGTGCGATTGAGCGTGGTCGCTTGCTCTATAGGGAGTTTTTGCAAAAGCGATGAGTTGTCTCGGGGCCCGATTGCGGATTTCAATGAAAGTCATGCGAACGCATGTCCGCATTCGTAATGTTTATCTGAGTCAATCGTTGTGCCTTGATGTGAATGACTCCCTCCTGGTTCTGAAGTGGGCCTTCCACCAGCAGAAACCGGCTCCGCGTGGCGGCAACACGATTCTGTTCGAACACGTCGGGGGTTAGAATCACGTTGGCGATGCCCGTCTCATCCTCCATGGAAAGAAAGACGAACCCCTTCGCGGTTCCAGGCCTTTGACGAGCAACAATACATCCAATCATTCTCACATTCTGATTGTTGGCGCAGCGCGTAAGGTCGTGGGCAGTAAGCATCCCATCTCGGTGCAATCTCTCCCTCTGAAATGCAAGTGGGTGAGGCCCTGTCGTCAGCCCGGTTCCAGCATAGTCTGCTGGATCCGCTCGTCTGTCGTCATCATCCTCAACGGTGTCCCTTTTCCTCCCGGAGTAACTGTTGCGCCGCGAAGCAAAGGCCCCACTGGACGCCCAGCTTGTTCAACCTGCCAGAGCGCATCGCGTCGATGCTCGACATCGCCGAGGCGATTCAAGGCGCCAATGCGCGCCAGTCCCACCAACTCCTTCCGATTCATTAACGGAACGCGCGCAGCAAGATCGTCCACATTCTTAAATGCGCCGTCATCTTTACGCGTTTTAAGAAGCGCTTCTGCGGTGGATTGCCGCAGCCCCTTGGCGTAGTTAAAACCCACCCGCAGAGACAACGACCCGTTTGCCTCATCTTCCAGCGTGCACAACCATTCAGAGCGTTGCACATCGATGGGCCGAACGCGCAACCCATGACGCTGCGCATCTTTGATCAGCACTGCCGGAGCATAAAATCCCATCGGCTGATTGTTGAGCAACCCACAGGTAAACGCCGCCAGGAAATACACCTTCAAATACGCTGAAGCATAGGCAATCAGCGCAAAGCTCGCCGCATGCGACTCCGGAAATCCATACATGGCAAACGAACTGATTCCTTGAACAATGTTGTCCTGGGCCTCCGCGTTAATACCGTTCTGTGTCATGCCCGCACGCAGCCGGCCCTCCAGATCTTTCATGCGTTGCATGGAGCGCCGCATGCCAACTGCGCGTCGCAGCTCTTCGGCCTCGGCACCGCTGAAATTCGCAACCACCATCGCCATGCGCAGCAACTGCTCCTGAAAGAGCGGCACGCCCAGTGTGCGTTTCAGAACCGGCTCCAATGAGGGATGCGGATAGCTCACCTCTTCCTTGTTCTGTCTCCTTCGCATGTAGGGGTGCATCATCTTTCCCACGATGGGCCCTGGCCGGATGATCGCCACTTGCACGACAAGGTCATAAAATCGCGTTGGCGCATTATGCGGAATCGAGGCCATTTGTGCGCGGCTCTCCACCTGGAACATGCCTACCGTATCCGCTTTGCGCAATGTTTCGTATACAAACTTGTCTTCAGGCAAAGCCCCAAGATCTATGCTTTTGCCGTAATGTCGCGGGATCAGTTCGATCGAATCTTTCAAGACTGCCATCATTCCCAGGCCGAGCAAATCCACTTTGATCAGGCCAAGGTCCGCACAATCTTCCTTGTCCCACTGCACCACCGTGCGCCCTGGCATTGAAGCACGCTCTATCGGAACCACTCGATTCAGCATTCCCGCGCAGATGACCATGCCGCCGGAGTGCTGTCCAAGATGCCGTGGCAAATCCTGCATGCGCATGCACAGGTCAAGGTAGTGTGCAATCCTCGGATGCTTGATGTCGAAACCCGCCTGGGCAAAGTGCTTCGCCATGGTGTCGTTTTCACCGCGCCATTCCCAATGACCCACCAGGCCCGAGAGACGCGAGATCTGAGCCTCTTCGAATCCAAGTGCCTTTCCAACCTCCCGCGCTGCTGACCGGCTACGATAGCTGATGACGTTCGCCGTCATAGCAGATCCCAGCACGCCATAATGCTCATAGATGTACTGAATCACTTGCTCGCGATGGTCACCAGAGGGCAGATCGAGATCGATGTCAGGCCATTCGCCACGGTTCTCACTCAGAAAGCGTTCGAACAGCAACTCCATTCCAATCGGATCGACAGCCGTGATTTCAAGCGCATAGCAGACGACTGAGTTTGCAGCCGAGCCTCGTCCCTGCACGAGGAATCCGTTCTTCTGGCAGTAGCGAATGATGTCCCAGACGATGAGGAAATAACCCGCGAACCCAAGCTTTTGAATCAATGCCAGTTCATGTTGAACCTGCTTGCGTGCCTTGTCGATTAACTTTTGCTTGTCCTGTACTCCATAGCGCTTGCGGACTCCTTCTTCCACACGCTTGGCCAGGAAGCTATCCATGGTCTCGCCGCCCGGCAGTGGGTATTTGGGGAACTCATAGCCAAGTTTGTCGAGTGTGAACTCAAGGCGATCGCTGACAATGCGCGTGTTGGCAATCGCTTCCGGAATATCCCGAAATAGAGACAACATCTCTCTCGCACTTCGCAATGAGCGCACAGAGTTGGCTGTCAGGAGACGCCCTGCGCTGTCCAATGTGGAGCTATGGCGTATAGCTGTGAATACATCCAGTAACTCGCGATCATGCGGGGTCGCGTAGCGCACGCCGTTGGTAGCAATTACTGGCAACCGCAATGAACCTGCAAGCCCCAATAGGGATTGATTGCGGCACTCTTCTTCTCGCAGTTGATGCCGCTGCAACTCCACATAAACATGCTGGCTGCCATAGATAGTAGTCAGGCGGTCAAGGCGTTTGCGTGCTTCGTCTTCCCCGCCTGAGGCCAGAGCAGAAGCAAGTGGCCCTTCATCGCCGCCCGTAAGGCAAATCAATCCAGAGGAAAATTCTTCCAGATCCTCCAGTGTCGCCGCACCTTCAGCCTTGGTTGTCTCGCGCATTTTGAATCGCGTAATGAGCTGGCACAGATTCTGATATCCCGTCTGCGATGCGCACAGGAGCACTATGCGAGGTGGCTCATCGGGAATCTGATGCGGCAACCATGAAGCCGGCTTGAGCCTGCGCCCATACGATGAAATCGCGATCTCTGCTCCAATGTGTGCTTTGAGTCCGAGCCGCTTGGCGGCCGTGTGAAATCGTGCCACGCCATACAGGCCGTTACGATCAGCGAGTCCCATGGCGCGCATTTGCAACTCTGAAGCACGCTCCATGAGCGCATCAGGCTGCGATGCGCCTGCGAGAAAGCTGAAGGCGCTGGCAGCGTGCAACTCAACATATTCGTCAGGCGTAGAACCAGTGTGATTGGTTGAAGGGGTTTCAGTCATACACAGCTTCCAGTTGCCATTCCTTGCGAGACTGATCGCACACCAATAAGCAGGCAATGCTTGATCCATCGCTGCGCTCCGCCAGCACGTCCCATTCTTCAAGATTCCACTCGCCTGTCGACCACCAGCAGCCGCTTGTCCGCCATGGCCCGTATGCGGCGGTGATCTCAAAAAAGCTCACACCATCTCGAAATGCTGTTGGTTGAATATCACGCATCGCCACGCGCACAGGAACCGGCGGACGCATGCGGCGCAGGACCATCCGTTGTGTGGTCGTCTCATGGCAAACTGTGCCTTCAATCGCCAGAGTTCCCATACGAAAGCTTCCGGGTCTGTGCGTATCTTCAAGCAATGGTGCGCCGACGCGATCCTCGCCAACTATTGCCTTGATCCGAGCCAGCGTTACATCCAGGCGCGAGGGCTCGGGCGTTTGGGGCGTGAATAATCCCAGCTGCATCGTGCCGCAGTAGCCAGCCTCAGCGCTCAGTTCCAGGGCCGTAACTGCAGCTTGCGGAGGATGGGCAGAAATCTCAAGGTGAAGCAGCTTCAGCAGAAATTTCCGATCCGTCGAAGGAATCGCTGGACGCAGCAGGAGCTGGTGCCACAGACCGCCTTCGAGCTTCATTCGAACCGTAAGCAGGGCCAGCGAGAGTGCTCGATCCGCAGCGCGTGCGACCAGGCTGTCGATCATGCGCGCACCCATAAACAGGAGAGAGTCGACCTGTTCCACAGGCGTCTCAAATTCGCATAATTCCCTCAGGGTGAACTCCGGCTCCAGCGGTTGAAACATGTGAGGAAGTTCGCCCAGAGCAGCATCGCGCCAGTGCCGCGCACCCTGCCCGAGCCGTGTGATCAACTCCACCTCGGGCAGTGCGGCAAGTTCACCCAGTGTGCGAATTCCCCATGTATCGAAGGTTTCTCGCGGCTCATCTTCCAACTGCAATGCGGCAATCGGCAGCTTGGCGAGTGCCACTGCCTCAGACGCCTTCAGGAATGATGCTCACGCCGCGCGATGCCTGTAGCCTTCATGCGCGCCGTGTGATAGTTCTGGCTAACGGCAATCGACACTCTCAAACCGGCGGACGAAAGTTCGGCACGAAGCCTCTCTGCCAATCGTGTCGTCGGCCCGAACAGGCGTTCCGTGCCTGTAATGTCGAGCACAAATCCGCATGCCGTTCTTTCGCTCACCTCCTCGATGCGCGGGGAAAATCTCGCCACGTATTCCAGAAGGACAGTTCGCGCTACTGCCTCCGTCTCCTGAGAGCGTGCCAGCAGGCGTAATCCAGTAAGGCTCTCAGCATCCAGCCGCGTCATCCCTAAAGCTGCACCCCTGCGATAGGCATGCGCGTTCATGGAACAGACGAACTCATCAGGTTCGCTGCCTTCAAGTACTGCTACTGGTTCGCTTTGCAATTCCGGGCGAAGTCGCAGAAGGGCCTGGACGGGAAACTCCGCGGCATGGACGCATGCATATAAAGTGTTCATGCGCGTTTCTCCGCTTCCCACGATGTGCCGGCTGACCAGGTGGAAGCTGGCGGCTTGCGTACACCTGGCCTTCCGGACATGTTGACTGGCGCGAAACGCTGCCGTCCGCGTCGCAATTGGTAAGTGAAACCCTTCAGAACCGTGCCTCCTGCGGCAGTGGATCTCAAAGGGGCGCATTCGACGGCCAATGCGGCACTCGATTGTGCGTATGCCGCCTTTCCCAACACCAGCAAACTGCATCGTGATCGGTCCGCTGCCTGGCGATATCGGAACCAGGTGGCGAGTGGGATTCGGCTGGCATGCTCCGGTGCCGTATCAGCCAGGTCGAGAACGATAGCTGCGAACCCTCCTGCCTGAAGCAGAAGATCGGTTGCGCGCAGTGCCTGGTCGAGACGCGTCCATGGGCGAGATTTTCCCGCAATATTCTGGACGGAATCTCTGCAGCGGACCCAGAGCAATTGCCTGAGATTTACGCCATTGGCGGCGGCCGACTCTGGATCAAGGGTGTCGTGAACGTCGACCCATGCGCACACGCGTCCCTCGGCGGTTCGGCGGGCCAGGAACGCCAGGGCAAGCGTGGTTCGCCCGGAAGAGGCGGGTCCGACGATCTCGCTGATCGCCCCGACGGGAAGGCCGCCATCCAGCAAGTCGTCTGCTGCGTCTATTCCTGTAGAGGCGACCTCGCGGATGGTTCGCGGGGCTGGGGTCAGTGCCGCCGGGAAGCGCACTTCGAGGTCTTGCTCGATTTGTTTTCGGAGGGAAGCGGCGGTTGGCATGTTTCGCCTTTTCTTCGCTTAGCTTCGCTCATACTGCTCCGTTTTGTCAAAGCCCTAACGCTACCTTTTTTTGAGCGGGCCGGACAGGGTTGGTGAGTACCCCCACCCCCTCCCCCCTGATGCACCGTCTTCGGTGCATTCTCGTTAGCGCTGACCGGGAAACGGGTGTGCTAACCCCCACCCCCTCCCCCCTGTAGCACCGTTCTCAGTGCATTTACGCGCCAGTTGGGTAAGTTCCTATTTTCAGGGAACACGTCTCCCTCGGGTCGGAGGACCTTGAGTTGGAGTATGGGATCGGAATGGCTGCTGGGGGATGTGCTGAGGGATCACGGCTGCTCGTGAGAACGGAAGGCTGAAGAGACGCGGTGGAAGGCGTATCAGGAGCGGTCTCGTCCGGAATTCCTTCCGGGTCTTTTTGCGCATGTCTTCACTAAGGCGTAATCAACAAAAGTTGACACTATCTCACTCAATGGTGCATCTTAATAAGCGTCAGTATTTCATTGGATGCGGGAGCCAAATATGGCGAAAATCATCGGAATCGACCTCGGAACGACCAACTCGTGCGTGGCGGTACTAGAGGGCGGAGAGCCTAAAGTTATTCCAAATGAAGAGGGTGCGCGCACAACCCCCTCGATTGTTGCTTTCTCCAAGACCGGCGAGCGGCTGGTCGGCCAGGTCGCCAAACGCCAGGCTATTACAAACCCTGAGAACACCGTCTTCTCCATCAAGCGCTTCATGGGCCGCAGGTTCAACGAAGTCAACGACGAGATGAAGATGGTGCCCTACAAGGTGACGCAGCAGGGTGACCATGTCGGGGTTGTAGCCCAGGGCAAGGAGTACACTCCGCCCGAAATTTCAGCCATGATCCTGCAGAAGCTGAAGAAGAGCGCCGAAGCCTATCTGGGCGAGACAGTCACCGAGGCCGTGATCACCGTTCCGGCCTACTTTAACGACGCCCAGCGCCAAGCCACCAAGGATGCAGGCAAGATTGCCGGACTCGATGTGAAGCGCATCGTGAACGAGCCAACCGCGGCGGCATTGGCCTATGGTCTCGACAAGAAGAAGGACGAGACGATCGCTGTTTACGACTTTGGCGGCGGCACATTCGATATTTCCGTGCTCGAGGTCGGCGAAGGCGTTATCGAGGTCAAGTCGACCAATGGCGATACCCACCTGGGCGGCGACAACCTCGACCAGCGCATCGTTGAATGGCTGATTTCCGAGTTCAAGCACGAAGAAGGCCTGGACCTGAGCGCCAAGGGCAATGAAATGGCCCTGCAGCGCCTCAAGGACGCCGCTGAAAAGGCCAAAATTGAGCTGTCGACGACGGTCGAAACCGAGATCAACCTGCCGTTTATCACTGCCGATGCGACCGGGCCCAAGCACCTGGTCCGGAAGCTCACGCGCTCCAGGCTGGAGCAGTTAGTGCAGGATCTGTTGGAGCGGTCGCTGGAGCCGTGCAAGAAGGCTATGGCCGATGCCGGCGTAACGCCCAACGACATCGACGAAGTGGTCCTGGTCGGCGGTCAGACCCGCATGCCCAAGATTCAGGAGATGGTCAAGCAGCTGTTTGGCAAGGAGCCTCATCGCGGCGTGAACCCCGATGAAGTGGTTGCCATTGGCGCCGCGGTGCAGGCAGGCGTTCTGGCCGGCGAGGTCAAGGATCTGCTTCTGCTCGACGTAACACCGCTTACGCTGGCGATTGAAACGCTGGGTGGCGTGGCCACGCCGATGATTCCGCGCAACACGACGATTCCGACCAAGAAGACCGAGACCTTCTCGACGGCTGCGGATTCGCAGACTGAAGTCGAAGTCCACGTTCTTCAAGGCGAGCGCCCCATGGCGGCTCAGAACCGTACCCTGGGCAAGTTCAAGCTGGCAGGTATTCCTCCGGCGCCACGCGGCGTGCCGCAGATCGAGGTCACCTTTGACATCGACGCCAACGGCATCCTCAACGTGACGGCCAAGGACAACGCCACCGGCAAGGACACGCGCATCACCATCACCTCCAGCTCCGGCCTGAGCAAGGACGAAGTGGAGAAGATGGCCAAGGAAGCCGAGGCTCATGCGGCCGAGGACAAGGAAAAGCGCGAGGAGATTGAAGCGCGCAACTCGCTGGACTCGCTGGTCTACAACATTGAAAAGATGCTGAAGGACTCGGGCGAGAAGGTGCAGGCTGCGGACAAGACCGAGGTTGAATCCGCACTCGCGGACGCCAAGAAGACGCTGGAAGGCACACCGAAGGCCAGCGAAATCAAGGCTGCTCACGAGAAGCTCACGGCCGCCAGCCACAAGCTCGCGGAGGTGCTCTACAAAGCCAACGCTGACCAGGCGGCAGCTGCGCCCGGCGCCGGAGGCACCGAACCGCACGCTGAACAGAAGAAGGACGAAGGCGTAATCGATGCCGAGTATGTCGACGTGGAAGACAAGAAATAGGCACCTGCGGTACGGCTGACTCGCCTTACGGCGAAAGACTCAGGGGTGGGCGACAAATAGTCGTTCACCCCGCTTACTATGGTTGAAACGTTGCAATGCATGAGCACTCCACGAGGCAGAAACTTCAGATTCGAAGCGTCCGCATGCACGCGTACAAGACGAACTCCGATCTAAACTGAGATAAGAAAACACTCATGGCCACAACGACCAACAAAGACTATTACGCGACGCTTGGGGTGAAGAAGACCGCCACGCCAGAGGAGATTCGCAAGGCCTTCCGCAAGGCGGCGCGGAAATATCATCCTGACGTCAATCCCGGCGACAAAAAGGCTGAAGAGAAGTTCAAGGAAATCTCTGAAGCCAACGACATTTTGAGCGACGAGAAGAAACGTAAGGTCTATGACCAGTTGGGTTTCTATTCTGACCAGATCGATCCCGCGCAGGCGGCGGCATACGCTCGTCAGCAGGGTCAGGGCGGCGGCATGCCGGTTGACTTTGGTGGTTTCGACTTCTCGGGGTTTCAGGGCGGAGCCGGTCCGCAGGCGGGAGCGGGGGCATCAGGTTGGGGCAGTTTCAAGGATATTTTTTCGGGTATCTTTTCCGGCGCGCAGCAGCCCGGCCGTCCGCGCGGTCCGCAGCCCGGTTCTGATCTTGAGTACCAGGCCACGGTAGATTTCTGGACAGCGATTCGAGGCGGCCAGGCGAAGCTCCAAGTGCATCGCCAGGAGGTGTGCCCCACCTGCCACGGCCAGGCGCACACTGGCGGCCCGATGCCGTGCCCGGAGTGTAGCGGCACTGGACAGGTTACGCAGATGGGCGGCAGGATGAAATTCAACATCGCCTGCCCGCGTTGCAACGGATCCGGACGCATCTCCAACGACTGCGCGACGTGCCGTGGAGAAGGCGTCGTTGACCGCGCCGAGACGGTGGAGTTTCGTATCAAGGCCGGTACGCGTGACGGGCAGCGCATACGGCTGCAGGGGAAAGGCAACGCCGGCTTGAACGGCGGGACACCGGGGGATTTGTTCTTGATTGTCCGCACCGGAACGCATCCGGTATTCGCCCGGCAAGGCGACGACATTCAGATCACAGTGCCCGTCACCGTTCCTGAGGCGTCTCTCGGAGCCAAGGTCGATGTGCCCACCATCGATGGCCGCGCCCAGTTGAAGATTCCGCCAGGCACGCAAAGCGGGCAAAAACTCAGGATGCGCGAGCGGGGCGTGGAAAGCGCGCAACGACCCGGGCAGCGCGGTGACCAGATTGTGACCGTGGACGTGGTGGTTCCGCAATTGCAGGACGAGCGCAGCCGCGAGATCATGCGTGAATTGGGCAAGCTCAATCCGCAGGATCCACGGACGCAGTTGTTCGAGAAGCTTTGACGGGTGTTTGTTTTTTAGCGCAATCTTTGTAAGCTGGGGTCGACGTTATGCCTGCCAAACGGAAATCGAAGGGTGCTTACATGATCTCGGCTGTGGCCGAGATGTACGAAATACACCCGCAGACATTGCGCCTCTACGAGCGCGAAGGCCTGCTGAAGCCCTCGCGGACCGACGGCAACACGCGTCTGTATACCGATGAGGATCTGGAGCGCCTGGAGTTCATCCTGAACCTGGCGCGCGATCTGGGCGTGAACATCGCGGGTATCGCCATCATTCTGCAGATGCGGGAGCGCATGGAAGAGATGAACCGGCAGATGCAGAACTTTGTGGAGTACGTGCGCTCGGAGATGCTTTCGCGCTATCAGCAAGCGGCCCAGGGATCAGCGGGAGCGATTGTCCCCATGCGCAAGCCATCGGTGAGCAAGCCGGTCATTGTCGCGAAGCCGACCGGCCGTCGTAACGGGTGATTACAACGCGCTGGCCCGATTCGCGCGGGTATTCTTGATCCTGCATGCTGTACGCGCTTCTAGCTCTTGCCGTTTTCGGCCTAATCACCTCCAGCGTCTTTACCGGAATGGTGCTGGCCGCCGTGCCTCAGTTTCTGCGCGAACGCCGCAAGGCTTACGCGGAAATGGATCGTGAACCTCACTTCACGCCAGCGCTCAGTCTGCTGAAGCCTTTGCATGGAGCGGAGCCGGGGCTTGAGGCGAACCTGGCTACGTTTTTTGAGCAAGCCTACCCGGCCTACGAGATTCTTTTCTGTACACGATCTGCTGAAGACGCAGGATTGGCGATTGCGCGAAAGGTTGCGGCGCGCTATCCGGACATCCCTGTCCAGTTTCTGTCCACCGGCGGCCAGCCCGACTACATCAATGCCAAAGTTGCGTCCATGGAGCTGATGGAAGCGGCTGCTCGCCATGACATTTTCGTCATCAGCGATAGCGATGTGAGCGTAACGCCGGACTATCTCCGTGCGGTAGCGCTGCCGTTTGCGAACCCGCGCGTGGGGGGACTGACTTGCGCCTATCGAGGCGTTGCAGCTGAGGGCGGCCTTTGGGCGCGTCTCGAAGCGGTGGGCATGTCTGTCGAGATGACCGCGGGGGTCCTGGTGGCGCGGAGCCTGGAAGGCATGCAGTTCACGCTTGGTCCGACGATGGCGTTTCGCCGCGAAACTATCCAGCGAATGGGAGGCTTCCGCGTCACGGCTGACTACTGCGCCGATGACTTCATCCTGGGAAATGAGGCCTACAAGCTGGGGCAGGTGGTTGTCCTCAGCCACCATGCGATCGATCACATCGTGATCAACTCCAGCTTCTGGCAGTCCATGCTCCACCAGGTTCGCTGGATGAAGTCGACCCGATTTTCCCGCCCCAAAGGCCACTTCGGAACCGCTCTCACCTTCAGCATGCCGTTCGGAATTCTGGGATTCGCAAGCGCAATGGTCCTTGGTCACGTTGCCATCGCGATGGGACTGCTTGCCTGGGCCATCGCCTCGCGCCTCTTGCTCTCAATCGCGGTCGGCAACTGGGTGGTTCGAGACGGCAGCTGGTTTAATTTGCTGATGCTTTACCCGGCTCGCGACTTCATGGGGTTCTTGTTCTGGGCCGCCAGCTACACGTCGAGCCGGATCCACTGGCGCGGTCGCAAGTTCCAGCTTCTTGCCGGCGGGAAGATGCGAGCTGTTAACTAGACCGGGGCAGAGGAGCCTTGCGACAGCGGTCGTCGGCCTTTTGTCGGCTGATCCATTACAATCAAAGCAGTTATGATCCGATTTTCAACTGCCGGGGAGTCCCACGGGGAGGCTCTGATCGCGCTGGTGTCTGGCCTTCCGGCTGGCGTGCCCATTGATCTTGATTTTGTGAACCGCGAGCTCTGGCGCCGTCAGCAGGGTTATGGACGCGGCGGCCGTATGAAGATCGAAACCGACAAGGCCCACGTGCTCTCCGGCGTTCGACATGGCAAGACCATCGGATCGCCCATTGCCATCGAAATCGTCAATCGGGATTGGAAGAACTGGGAAGAGAAGCTGCCTGTCGAAGCGGGAGATCCAGCCAAGCACCAGGCAGTCGAGTCGCCGCGTCCCGGTCATGCCGACCTTGCTGGGGCACTCAAATACAACTTCCCCGATGCACGCTATGTGCTTGAGCGTGCCTCCGCGAGAGAATCCACCGGCGCGAGTGGCCGCCGGCGCGTTCTGCAAGCTGATGTTGCGCGAACTTGGGATTGAGGTAGCCAGCCACGTCATCCGCGTGGGCCATGTTGAACTGAAGCGCATCGCGACTTGGGAGGAAATCACCGCCGTCTGCGCAAAAGACGATGTGCTGCTGAGTTGCGTGGATCCCGAAACTGAAGCGCTGATGAAGAAGGAAGTTGAGGAAGTGTCGCGGACAGGCGACACCGTGGGCGGCGTCTTCGAGGTCGTTGTCCATGGCGTTCCCGCTGGGCTCGGCACCTACGCTAACTGGGATGAGCGGCTGGATGGCCTTCTCGCCTGGACAGTCATGAGCCTGCAGGCCGTGAAGGCTGTCGAGATCGGCCGCGGCGTGACGGCGGCGGAATCGTTCGGGTCGCAGGTTCACGACCCCATTCACTATGCGCAGCAGGATACGGGACGTCCCACTCGTTTCGTCCGCGACCAGAACAACGCGGGCGGTATGGAGGGTGGTGTTTCCAATGGCGAGGACATCGTGGTGCGCGGCTACCTGAAGCCCATCTCTACGCTGCGCCGGCCGCTTGAGTCGGTTCGATTCGACACGCGCGAAGCCACGAGCGCCAGCTATGAGCGCAGCGACATTTGCGTAGTGCCGGCGGCCGGCGTGGCAGCCGAATCCATGGTGGCGCTGACCATAGCGAGCCTGGCACAACAGAAATTTGGGGGAGACTCGGCCCTCGAGATGAAACGAAATTTCCAGGGTTACATCGAACAAATTAGGAGCTTTTAGCAGTTCATGATTCTGAAAGTCGTCAAATATCCTGAGCCGGTTCTTTCACAACCAGGCGAGCCTGTCACTGAGTTCGACAAGGAGCTGCGCAAGTTCGTGGCCGACATGTTCGAAACCATGTACGCGGCGCAAGGCATTGGTCTGGCCGCACCGCAGGTAGCGGTCTCGAAACGCATCACAGTCATCGATCTCAGCATGGGGAAAAAACCGGAAGACAGGTTGGTCCTCATCAATCCCGAGATCATCGAGCGTGAAGGCAAGCAGTACGAAGAGGAAGGCTGCCTCAGCTTCCCTGACATCCGCGAGAAGATTCAGCGTGCGTTCAAAGTCACCATTCGGGCCCAGGATGAATTTGGCAAGTGGTTTGAGATGGATGGCGAGGAACTGCTCTCGCGCGCCTTTCAGCACGAGATCGATCACCTGGACGGCGTCCTCTTCATAACCCGCATGAGCCCGCTCAAGCGCGACCTGAATCTGCGCAAGATTCGCAAAATGCAGCGTGAAGGCGACTGGTAGCCTGTGAAGCTCGTATTCTGCGGAACCCCGCGCTTCGCGGTCCCAACCCTTGAGGCGCTCATTGCGGCTGGTCATGAGATTGCGCTGGTCGTTACCCAGCCCGACCGCCCGGTGGGCCGCGCACAGGAACTCACCGCGCCGCCGATCAAACGGCTGGCAATCAGAGCGGGGCTTCCCGTCACGCAGCCTGACAAGATTCGCAACAACGACGAGTTCCGGGCGCAACTGGAGGCCCTTGCACCTGACGCAATCATTGTTGTGGCGTACGGCCGCATCATTCCTCCGTGGATGCTCACTCTGCCGCGATTCGGCTGCATCAACTTGCACGCATCGCTGCTGCCGAAGTATCGCGGTGCGGCGCCCATCCAGTGGGCAGTCGCAATGGGGGAAGCCGTTACTGGCAACACGACGATGCTTCTGGAAGAAGGCCTCGACACCGGCCCCATACTGTTGCAGCAGACGTTTGCCATCGGCCAGGAACAAACTGCCGCAGATCTCTTTGAAGAGCTTGCCATTGGCGGCGCGCCCTTGATGATTGCGACGCTGGCCGGGCTCGAATCAGGAAGCATCGTGCCAAGCGTGCAGGATCACGCTCAGGCAACCATGGCGCCCATTCTTCAGCGCGAAGACGGCCACATGGACTTTGCCACTCGTACTGCAACAGAACTGAAGAACCGCTGGCGCGGCTTCCAGCCGTGGCCCGGCGCGTTTACAAGTATCAACGGCAAAAAGCTGATCGTCCACGGCCTCGATGTAGTTACAGATCCGTCGACATTTGCCTTCGAATCGTCGGAGCCTGGTCGGGTATTCGTACGCGATGGCAGCATGTTTGTTTCATGCGCCCAGGAAACATGGCTTGAATTCACCGAAGTCCAACTCGAAGGCAAGAAACGCGTGCACGCATCCGAGTTCCTTCATGGTCTGCCGCTCGCAGCGCGGTCTGAACTCCGGCTGAGTTGAACATTGTGGCGCAAATCTCCCCAGCCCGCAAAGCAGCATTTGACATCTTGCTCCTTATAGAGCGCGGTCAGGCGCATTCGGACGATTTGTTACGAGGCAAAGCTGTCTCTGCGCTTTCATCTCAGGATCGACATCTCGTCACCGCTTTGGTGTTGGGAGTGCTCCGCTGGCAGCTTGCACTTGACGAGTGCCTGCGTCCGTTTCTGAAGCGCCCCAACGCAAAGCTCGATCCTGAAGTACTTATCGCCCTGCGTCTCGGGGCCTTTCAACTGCTTCATCTCGATCGCATTCCTGCTCGCGCAGCCATAGACGAAAGCGTGGAGCTCACCAAACATTCCGGGTATCGCTTTGCTTCGGGAATGGTGAATGCCGTGTTGCGGAAACTCGCCGCGCCACAGGGAGGAAGCCCTGAGGGAGACTCGAGCTTGTCGCACGAAATGCGAGCCTACCCGCGGTGGATGCGCGAACGTTGGAGGGAATTCTTTGGCCTTGAGGTCGCAAGCGCGATTTGCGCGCATGGGCAGTCTCAGCCGGTACTTGCATTGCGGCTCGAAGATTCAGCCGTTGAAGAAGAACTGCTAGGTGCGGGAATCCAGCTAGCACACGGCGCATTCCTCACCAGCGCGCGCATCGTTGTTTCCGGAGATATTACTGCCACTCCGGCATTTCAGGAGGGCCGCGTTCGCATCCAGGATGAAGGCTCCCAACTTGTCGCCGAAATCGCAGGGGAGGGAACTCACATTCTCGATTGCTGTGCGGCTCCAGGCGGCAAGACAATGATCCTCGCCGAACGCAATCCGCAGGCTCGCATCGTGGCATGCGAGTCAAGCCTGCAGCGACTGGAATCGCTGCGTAAGCGCCTGTTTTCGCTGAAGGATCGCGTCGAATGTCGTCTGGCCGATGCTGCCGCACCTGATGAAACTGATTCCTATGACCTGGTTCTCGCGGATGTGCCTTGTAGCGGAACGGGCACTCTTGGCCGCAATCCGGAGATTCGGCATCGCCTCAGAATTGAGGAGCTTACACGCCAGGCCGAACGCCAGCAGGCTATCCTCGAAGGCGCTATCGGCGCCACACAACTGAAGGGCCGCGTCATCTACTCCACCTGTTCGCTTGAGCCGGAAGAGAATGAGGAAGTGATCGCCGCTGTGCTTCAGCGCAATTCAAAGATTCGCGTTGTTCCAATCCGCTCGCGCTTGCACGATATGCGTAATTCCGGCATCCTCACCGAAACAGGCGCCGATCAACTCCAGGCTTGCCTCGCTCCAGATGGATATCTAAGGCTATTCCCAGGTGCGTTTGGAACGGATGGCTTCTTCGTCGCGATGCTCGAGAGGACTGAGTAATCCAGGCCAAACGCTATCCCAGGGAAAGCTTCAAATCCGCATAGTCCTGCCCTAACACCGCACAGAGCGCCTCAATAACCAACTCATGATCTTCCCGCATGGGCAAGCCAGACACTGTCACACTTCCCACTACATCTGCTCCTGTCACCCTTAGAGGAAATGACCCTCCATGTGTGGCGAAATCAGCAAGAGGCAATCCCTGGGTCTCCAGGAGTGACTGCCCTTTGATCTTCTCCTTGATGCCAGCGACGTAGGAACTGTAATGAAAGCGCGCCACAACGTTGCACTTGCGCCGCACCCACTCTACGTTGTCCGGCGTGGTGCCTTCCATCGCAGCGTAAAACAGCGGCTGCCCGAATCGTCGCACGTCAATCACCACCGCAAGGCCGCGCTCATGCGCCATGGTGCGAAGCCGCGATCCGATCTCCCACGCCATATCGGCATCAAGACGCGGAAGTACCAGTTTCTGCTCCTGCTGCGCGATCCGCTCAAGATCTTCGTTCCATCCCATCGCAATCGATCCTCATCAACCATCCGAAATGCTAACGCATCGATCCAGGAATCGCGAGGCACATTCTCCGCGCGCTCAATTCTCCACAGCTTATCCGAGCGGGCTTTCATCGACCGCGCTTGGCTTTCGTGGCACGATTCCCAGTCGCTCGTAGATTGGACGCATCTCCTGCCGGATCGAGCCAAGTCGCGTCCAGAACCACACTCCTCCTGCAATGCACGCGACTCCGCTCACGATCACCGTACGCGGAGCTCCGATCGCATGCGCCAGCGCGCCCGCCAGCAGGCTTCCGAACGGCGCCATGCCCACGAATGCCATCGTGTAGTAACTCATCACGCGTCCGCGCATTTTCTCGTCGACCAGCGTTTGCAGGATGGTATTGCTCGCCGTGACCCCTTGCATCATGCCGAACCCGGTCACCAGCATCAGCGCCATTGACAGCCATTGATTCTGCGAAAACCCGAACGCCACAAGCCCTGCCCCGAACACACCGGCGCCAATGGGGATCACTTTCAATAAGCCGCGAACCGATCGGCGCACAACCAGCAATAGCGCCGAGATAAGCGAGCCCACGCCCACCGCGCCCATCAGGAAGCCCAGTGTATGCGGGCCGCCGTGCAGGACCTGCGCCGCAAAAATCGGCATCAGTACCATGAATGGCCAGCCCATCAAGCTGATCAGCGAGAATAACAGTAAAATGCTTCGGATGGGCACCGACGCAGTAACGTAATCCCACCCTTCCCGCAACTGCTGCGTCATCGTTGCTCCGTGATTTTGCATTTGATCATGCGTAACCCGCATCATCATTAGCGACGCAATGACTGCAATGTAGCTGACGCCATCTACCAGGAAACACCAGCCCTCATTCGTGATTGCGATCAGCATGCCTGCCAGTGACGGTCCCAGCAGCCGCGCCGCATTCACCATCGAGGAGTTGATCGCAATGGCGTTGGACAAATCGGCGCGGTCCTCAACCATGCGGATCATGAACGACTGCCTGGCGGGCATATCAAACGCATTTACCAAGCCTTGAAATGCGCTCAGCACCAGGACTTCAACGATGTTGATGCGATGCGAAAGAGTGAGCCATGCAAGCAAAAGAGACTGCACCATGGCAAGCGTTTGGGTCCACAACAGAACCTTGCGCCGGTCGATCCTGTCTACGATTACGCCTGCAAACGGCGCTAAAAGAAACGTCGGAATCTGACCGGCAAAACCAACGGTACCCAGCAGCAGAGACGATTTGGTGAGCCGATATACCAGCCACGAGGTGGCTACACGCGTCATCCACGTGCCGATCAGCGAAATACTTTGACCACCAAAGAACAGACGGAAATTGGGATGCCGCAGCGCCCGCCATGCGTGTGACAGGCCGGCACTCTCCGGCGCCATCACATGAGGCGATTGGTGGTCACTGGGCTCAGATGCCATGCCTTCGCTTTAGATGCGGCAGAGCGATGAGCTTGAACCACTTACCGCGCTACCGTGAGCTTGACCTGCGTGGTTAAATCGACGCGCGATCCCGCTGACGGCTGTTGGCCAATCACAGATCCGGGGGCCTGCACGTTTTGCGGCGGTGCGCTGCCTTGACCCACCGGCGGAACGTGCACGTCGACGTAGGCGGGGGTGCTCTTAATGCCAACGTGCTCCAGGGCCGACTGCGCACTGACGATCGGCAGTCCCGTGAGATCCGGCATCACAAATCCATCAGGAGCGTCTTCCGCTGGGGCGGCCACCAGTAGACCAATGCTCGGTCCCTCGATACCCTGAGCATGCGCGGGGGGATCCTGCGCCAACACCACTCCCTCGACGGCCTTTGCATAAGGCAGATGCGATGTCACGCCGATGGCCAGGCCCATACGGCGTAGCCGCAGCGCTGCCATTCGTTCGTCCATGCCAACCGTATCAGGCACTTCCACTATCTGCGGCCCCAGGCTCTCCGACACCCGCACGCGCCATTCGCGGCGCACCACTGTCCCGGCAGGTGGAGATTGCGTCAATATGTGGCCCGGAGCCACATCGGACGAGTAGTAGCGATTATCGACTGTCAGGTTCAGCCCCAGGCCAGCCGTCTGGCTTCGCGCATCGGCAACAGTCATCCCCTTGAGCGCCGGCACTTGCACCTCGGCCCCGTGTATCGCGAAGTGCATTGTGGTAATGGCTGAGAGCAGACCTATAGCCACTAGCCCGAGCACCAGTGACGCAACCTGGAATAGATTTACAAGCGGGCGGCGCAGGCTCATGGTTCCGGCTCTCCGTCGGGATAAACAATCTCGAAGTCCACCGTTGCTGCCTTCTCCAGCATCTTCGACACGGAGCAATATTTGTTCTTGGAGAGACACACCGCATCCTCGACGGCCCGGCGGCTAAGTTTGCCGCGCACTGCGTATGTCAGCATGATGTGCGTAAACACTCTCGGCGGGCCTTCGGCCTGGGTCGCGGTCGCGGTCACTCGCAGCGCGGTTAGCTCCTGGCGCTTCTTCTTGAGGATGGAAACTACATCGACTGAAGTGCAGCTGCAAAGCGCCATCAGCACGGTCTGCATCGGATTCGGTCCATGAATACGCTTCGAACCCGCATCGATCGTGATCGTCATTCCATCTTCAGTACTGCCCTCATATACATCGTCGTGCTTCCAGTCACTATGCGCGATCATCCTGGTAATCCTCTCAGCGCGTGTTATCCGTCACGGGTTCCGGATGAATCGTCACCCGCGACACTTCAGGACACTCAATCTTGAATCGATCTTCAAGGGCAGTAATCACTTCATGCACTCGAGACATACTCAGGTCGTCGGGCAGGGTGCAATGGCAAGACACATCGATATGATCTCCGGCGCGAAGGACAGTCAATTCGTGCACATCTACAATCTCCGGCGATTCTTTCGCCGCTCTTCGCAGTGCTCGTTCGATGCGGCGATCATCTACTACGATCTCTTGGGGCTGCTCAATTGTGGCAGGCTCGCTCTCGATGTGGGTTAGCACTGAATCGATCTCGGGGGCATCGCGCAGAATCTCGGCTTCCATTGCCGACACAAAGTTATGCGCCTCCAACAGTCGCATGTTCTCGTCGACTTCAACATGTTGTTCTACGCGCAGGCGACCATGGTGCGATTGCACGCTGAGTTCGTGAACGGAAACGTTGTTGCGCGCGGCGACCGCGCGAACGCGATCGAAGATGCTCTCCGCGTGATCGGTTCGTGGCACTGTATGGATCACTACATCGGCCTGGGGAAGAGCGCGTTGAACGGCTTCAGTAGCAGCGCGCACCAACTCGCCGGTATGTTCGAAGGTCGATCGCCGCGGCAGGGCCAGCGTCAGATCGGCAAAGTAGGATGCGCCCGATCTCCGAACCCTCGCTTGTTCCACCGCCAGCACTCCGTCCACGCGTTCCACCTCGCTCATCATGCGGTGGCGCGTTTCAGGCGGAATTTGATCAGTTAATGCCCCCACCGTTTCACGCGAAAGTTGCAAAGTCAGGCGCAGGATCATCAACGAGACGACAATCGCGGCAAATGGATCGGCGTAGCGTAGCCAGTCAATTCCCAGCTTTACACCGATCCAACTCGCCCCGAGGCCCGCGAGCACGGCGAGTGTCGACCAGATATCGGATGCAAAATGGAATGCATCCATTGCCAGTGCTGGGGACCCCGTGCGCTGCGCTACCTTCCGCAATTGTCCAGACCGCCAGTAGTCCACTGCAATCGAACTGACCAGTACCAGAACAGGCCAAATAGAATGACGCAATTCAACCGTGTGATTGATCATGCGGGACAAGGCTTCCCAAATGATCCAGGCGCAAGAAATTGCCATGAGTCCGGCTTCAACAAAGGAGGAGATGTTCTCAACCTTGCCGTGACCGTATGTGTGCTCTTCGTCGGCTGGCTTGTCTGAAACGCGCACTGAGAAAAACGTCAGAGCGGCGCCGGCCAGATCAAGTGCCGAATGCGCCGCATCCGACAGCACGCCCAGCGAACCGGAGAGGATTCCCGCAGCCAGCTTCAACACGGTCATCGCCGCCGCCGCCGTCATTGAGTGCAGTGCGACGAGCTTCTTCTCAGCTGAGAAGTCTGGCGGATTGGGGGTAGAGGTGCTCATGCGAATTCAGGCTACTACGATCGGCTTTGTGGCTGTATAGAGCCCGGCGATGCCGAAGGTATACGGTTGCCATGCGCTTTCGACAAAACCAACGGATCGCATGAGGGATTGCATTGCCGGAGGTGCCGGAAAGCTCCCTACTGAAGATGGCAGATAGCTGTAGGGTCCGTCTTTCCCGCAAATCATGCGCCCTACGGCCGGAAGCACGCGGCGAAAATAAACTGCGTACGCTTTTCCGATCAGCCCTCCCGGCTCGCTGAAATCCAGAATCCCCAGCTGGCCACCCGGCTTGAGCACACGATGAAACTCACGCAGTCCCGCTTCATAATTGGCGAGATTGCGAAACCCGAACGCGCTCACAACCAAATCCAGCGAATTGGGCCGTAGTGGCAAATGCAATGCATCGGCTTCAAGTGCCACTGCCCCACGCCCCTCGAACTTGCGCGCTCCGCGCACCAGCATGGCTCTCGCAAAATCCGCTGCCAGAATCGGTCGCGCCTTCTTCGGTCGATATTTGACCATCGCCATGGTCATGTCACCGGTGCCACAGCAAATGTCCAAAACCGCGGCATCTGGATTCGCGAGTACCTTTTCAAATCGGCGCGCCGCCCGCCGCCACCAGACACGATCCACGTTCGCGGAAAGAACATGATTCAGCAGATCGTAGCGCGGAGCAATGGTATTGAACATGTACTGCACCATCTGCGCCGCGCTCGACTCGTCCACCGCGCCTGCCGGCTTTGCGCCCAACGATGCTCTCACTGCTGTCGCCCCGCGGCCCTTCGCAGCATGTAACTGGCCGCGGCCTCCATCTCGGCAGGCGTTACATCTTCTATCACTCCGGCATCGCCAATACCGATGGGCAAAACAAATCGCGGCACGCCCCCGACGTTTTTCTTGTCGGCGCCGCTCGCAGCCACTAGCTTTGCCGCGCGGAGTTTCAAAGCAGGCAGCGGCCCATACAGGTAAATCAGGTTCTCCATCCGTTCAAATTGCCGGCTTGAAATAGTTCCTCGTTGCAGCGCGAGATATAGCCCTGCCACCATGCCCCAGCCCACCGCTTCGCCATGCAGTAGCGCCTTGTAGCGCGTTACCTGCTCAATAGCGTGACCCAGCGTGTGACCGAAATTCAAAATCATGCGCAGCCCCGACTCGCGCTCGTCGCGATTCACCACGTCTGCCTTCATACGGATTGAAGCGGCAATCACCTTCTCGAGCGCCTTCGCATCGCGTCGCAGGACATCCTCCGCGTGCTCCTCCATGAACCGGAAAAGGGTGCGGTCGCGGATCATGCCCGCCTTCACGCTCTCCATTAAGCCCGACCGCAGTTCGCGTTCCGGCAAAGTGCCCAATACGTCGATATCGGCGAACACCGCAAGCGGATGATGAAAGCTGCCTACTAGATTCTTGCCCTCCGGCAGGTTCACACCCGTCTTTCCGCCCACGGAGGAATCAACTTGAGACAGAAACGTCGTTGGCACTTGGATGTAATGAATACCGCGCATGAAGATCGCACCGACAAAACCGCCCACGTCCCCCACAATACCGCCGCCAAAGGCGATCAGCAGCGATCCCCGATCGCCGCCAGCCGAAATCATCTGCCGCAGCAGCTTTTCCACGCTCGCCATTGTCTTGTGCTTCTCGCCCGGTGCCAGGAACAGTGTGATTGGAGGCTCGGCGAAAGACGCCTGAAATGCCTCGCCCCATAGCGCCCAGATCTCCGGCGAGGTCAGCACAAAAACACGCCGTGGAAGCCTGCCGCAAACGCGCTCAATGCGCTGCGCCAGATTGGCTAGAAGCCCGGTTCCCGTAACCACGTCATAACGGGCAGATGGTGTGTCAACTCGTATCGTTTGCACGCTGTTCTTATCGTAAAGCACGCGATCGCAGGAGGATCGTAAAGCGCGGTTAACTGAAGCAAGTTGCCTCGATTAATCCGCTTGTCAAGCGCGCCCCGTCATTGATCGGATCCAGGCTGGTTGATCGCGCCATTCGCGGTTGCCCACTCCACAAAGCCGGCATGCGCGTCCGCAACGCCCGCGATATTCGCGCCCTTGATGCTCTTGATGTTCTGCCAGCGCGCGCTCTGCAACTTCGCACCCCGAAGGTCGGCGCCATCCAACCGCGTGCCGGAAAGGTCAGCTTCCCGGAGATCCGCGCCGTTAAGGTCGGCTTCACGCAGATCCGCCTGTGCCAGTACCGTATGGCGAAGGATCGACGACCTCAAGTTCGAACTATTCAGATTCGCGAGCGTCAAATCGCATCCCGACAAGTCACTGGTGCGCAAATCCGCGGAACTGAAATCGGCACGCAGCAGACTCGCATGCTCGAGCCGTAATCCCTGCAGATACGCCGAAGACGCGTCGACGCCGACCAGCGGTACATGATCCGCATTCAGCTCCTGCAGCGCTTCAATCCGGCCTCCACTGCCGCCTTTACCCTGGGCAGTATTGATCACCTGCCACGCCTGGTAGTGCCGTGCCTTCACCCGATCTCCCGACTCTGAAAAATAGAAGATCACCGCAATCAACACGGAAAAGCTGCTCAGATACTCCAGCACTTCCAGAAACGCCCAGTTGCTCAACCCGTACGCCATCCACTCCCACACCCACTCAATAGCAATAAAAGGGACCCACCACCCATGGCGGGTATTCTGCAGTCTCGCCCCCCAGGGTGCAGGACGATGTCTCGGTGAATGGAGAATCATTGCGCTCCGCTTCGCAAGGGCGGATTGCGACACGCCGCGAACTCCGTCTGCGCGTCTGTTCTTGCCCTGGCTTCAGTTGGGGAGAATCATACCGGACCCGGTGTGCCTGCGCTCAAGGCTTGCCGGGTCGGCGAATCCGCCGGAACGCCCGCAAGTTCAGCCTCGTGATCTCCCGGCTCCCGGCGGTATGCGCTCAAGCGAAGCTAGGACGGGAGTTTTCTTCCAGCTCAGGCGCTCCACAATAGAAACTGCTGTATAAATCGCGGACGGTCCTGTAGCACTCGCATGCCACGTTCTCAAGGCTCTCTGGATTGCAAAGGTGAATGCGGCCGCGGCTATACCGGATCAGCCCCTTGCGTTGCAATGCCCCGGCTGCTGCGGTCACTGTGGTGCGCCGTGATCCCAGCATGATCGCCAGAAACTCCTGAGTCAGCAGGAAAGTATCTGATTCCGTGCGATCGCGCACCATCAGCAGCCAGCGCGCCAGGCGCTCCTCTGCCTCATGCAGTCGATTGCATCCCGCGAGCTGTCCGAGAATTGCACTCTGGCTTTGCACACCCTGCAGTACGCAGTCCCGGAGCTCCGAGCAATCATGAAATTCCTTCTGAAGTTCCTTGAATGGCATGCGCAGCGCCGTGCTCTCCATCTGCACAATGCAGCGATTGGGGATTTTCGCGGCGCCTAAAAGGTGAAAACTCTCCACGAACCCTTCGCGACCCCAAAGGCCCACTTCGGTACTTGCTCCATTCGCCATCGAGATCACAATCGAGGCAACCCCAGCGGTGATGAAGTGTGCGTATTTCGGCGTTTCATCGGCTTCGTAGAGAATCTCACGCGGTCCCAGCGTCACTGTGCGCATGCGAGCAAGAAGTGAGGCGCGATATTTAGGCGATAGAGCCGCCAGCAGTAAGTTTGAAGGTTGACCAACCATCGATATTTTCTTCCAATTCTGAATATGCAAAGGGGGCCCAGGAACCACTAATCGCTTCGATGCAGTCTGTGCATAGTTGGAAACGGATTGAATCCGCGACGGCCGATTATTTCATTCAGAATGAAAGAATTATGTTCCCCACCGGACAAAACAGAAAAATCTTGCTGGACCCGATGCAACTCGGTTGTCTTACCCCGACTTAGGCAACCAAAGTCCCGTCGCAGGCATAACTGGGTAATATCTTTACGGAGTTAAGTTCACATCGCCATTCTCACGGCGATTCGTAACATCCGGCGCTCCGCAATATGACATGCGACCGGCCATTTGCGGTGATAGCCTCGAACTAATGGCACGGGATTTATGCACTGATTTTCTAGTCGTTGGCGCGGGCGTAGCAGGCCTGCGCGCTGCCCTTTCGCTGGCCCCGCACGGCGAGGTTCTCGTCGTTACAAAAGAGTCAGTCAGCGAATCCAACACGCACTACGCGCAGGGCGGTATCGCGGTTGCCATGGAAGGTGAAGAAGACGTTCAGATTCATCTCGACGACACCGTGGCCGCAGGCGATGGCCTCGTTCATCGCGCAGCCGCCGACCTGCTCGTGAGTGAAGGTCCTGATCGCGTGCAAGAGCTCATCGAATGGGGCGCGCGATTTGATCGCGAAAATGGCAGCCTCATACGCACCCGCGAGGCGGCCCATTCCCGTCCGCGTATCCTCCATGCCAATGGTGACGCAACCGGGGCGGAGATCAGCCGCTCCCTGTCGGCGATGGCCCGCGCGCATCCATCCATTCGATTCGCCGAGTGGACGACAGTCACCTCGCTTATTGCCGCGGATGGCCGTGTCATGGCGGCGGACCTGCTCGGTAAGCATCACCTTCATCGCATATACGCGCGTTCGATACTCATCGCAGCGGGCGGCGCGGGCCAGGTTTACAGCGATACCACCAATCCTGCGGTAGCCACAGGCGACGGAATCGCCCTGGCTGCACTTGCCGGCGCCGAACTGGCCGACATGGAGTTCTATCAGTTCCATCCCACCGCTCTTTCGCTTCCCGGAGTGCCGCGCTTTCTCCTCTCTGAAGCATTACGCGGTGAAGGCGCTGTCTTGCGCAATGATCGCGGCGAGCGATTTATGGAGAACTATCACGCCAAACTTGAGCTGGCGCCGCGTGATGTGGTGGCACGCGCAGTGGCTCGTGAAGGCTTGGGTGCAGCGCCCGGCGAAGTTCGTCCCGTGTATCTCGACATGCGTCATGTAACCGGCGTCGATCTCCACAAGCGTTTTCCGGGGATCTCGGCATTTCTCGCCCGGCACGGCCTCGACCTGCACCGTGACCTCATCCCCATTCGTCCTGCAGCCCACTACCTGATGGGCGGCATCCGGACGGATCTTGACGGACGCACCACGCTGCCAGGGCTCTATGCGGCAGGCGAGGCAGCCTGTACGGGTTTGCACGGCGCAAACCGGCTCGCATCCAACTCGTTGCTTGAGGGTCTGGTCTTCGGAGCGCGCGCGGCGCAGGCTATGTTGGCGGAAGAACCTCAGCCCATCGCGAACGATGCGCCTCCGCCACTGCAGGCAACCACTGGCCTTCCTCAACCCGACTTGGAGCCGCTCATCACCCGCTTGCGGCAGGCCATGGGGCATTTCGCTGGACTGTTGCGCGACAGGCCTCTACTGGAAGAGGGACTTGCCGTTCAGGCTGAAATTGAATCCGGCATCGATCAGATCTGGAGCCAACCCCCGGAGGTCAGGCTAACGCGTCGGTTGACAGAAGCGAGATCGCTTGCGCAAGTGGCTCATGCCATACTGTGCTCCGCGTTGGCACGCACTGAGAGCCGAGGCGCCCACTTCCGCACCGACTGTCCCCGTCGCGACGATCTTCATTTCCAGAAGCATTCCATTTATCGTCGCGACCAGCCGGTGGTCTTTGAAGCGTATTGACTAGGGGATTGCTACTACTGACACGGCCTGTACCGGGTCCGTGCCCGTTGACGCAGTTGCAGCCGCCACCAGCTTGCCGGTGGTCGTTGTGTCGAAGGTGAACGTACTCAGGTCGGGGCTGCCGCCCGAATTCACTGCCAGGACGTAAGTCCCGGTGCTGTCGATGTCGAGCGCATTCGTGCTCACGCCGGTAGCGATCGTGCTGATCGTCGTCAGCGAAAAAGTCGTTCCGGTCAGCGTGATCGAAAAACCGGTGATATTCCCGTCGGTGCTGCCGCTCACTGCCTTGTTGGCTACGTAGACCAGGGTAGAGCCAGGCAGAATTGCCGAGGGTCCGGTGCCGGCTGTTGGAAATGGAGAGCCTGATATTTCCGTCATTGCCGAATTCGCGCCGATCGTGAACACCCGCAACCCGCCGGTTTGGGTGGTGGTTAATGCGGCCGTCTCGCCAACGTACAGCAACCGGTTCGACGGATCCACCGCCACCGCGTTCGCGCCGCCCGTAGAACTCACCAGCTTGATATTGCTCACCGCGCCGAATGGGTTGGCATTGAGGGCGGTAAACGGAACTACCTCTGTCCCGCCCGATCCCATTGCTACAAACACGTAGGGATTGGTTGAATTTCCGGGAGACATCGCCAATTGAGTAATAGTGACGGTCGGCAAAGCGACGGATTTTTCCGCGCGTGTTGAGTCGAAAAGGCCGCTGCTTGCCGAAATCGGGACTGCATTCACCGTCCCTTGTCCTGAAACCACTTCAACCAGCCAGGTACCCGACGGGTCTACCTTCATGGCAAATGCGGCGTCCTGCGTTATGACCGCACCGCCATTGGCAATCGTCAGCGTTCCTGTGGAACTGACGGAGTACACATAAACACCTGCCACAGTGCTCACATAAAGAAAGCCGCCGGAAGGCGAAATCGCCATCGTGAGCGGCGCCGCTGCCAGCGTGTATGGGCTGCCGGTAAGAGCAGTGGGGCCGGTGGAATTCGCGGCGAACTGCAACAACGCCACCTGGCTGGTCTTTTCATTCAGAACGCAGAAAACGCCACTCTGGGTAAAGTTGCCGGTCGTCGACGCCGGCGCATCCCAGAAACCCTTGCAGCCCGCCAGCACAACCATTGCCGACATACCAATCCACGCAAGCCTGCTCACCCTCATTGTTATTCCTCGATTTCTCTAGAGAACGCCCCAGTCAGCCTATCGTGCTGCCATAACACCGGTATTGCTCAAAAGCAAACCACCCGATAACAAGTGAGGCTCATTCCTATTGACGAAGCGTAACATCCCTTCGCTTACGAACAGAACAACACCCGGACCCCACAAGATCACACTTTTGGGGTATTCCGCAAAATAATTGCTTGTCACCGGCCAAGGAGATGGAGGATCGGCTAAGCGCGCCCCTTGCATGCAGATAATGGGGCTCGTCTCCTCATACAACCCATCCATAGACATCTCGGATCTATACAGGTCACCGCACGAATCAGCTTGCGCGGCCAGTCGGCTCGAATTCGGAAGCTTCCCAACGACGCTAGCAGGAAGAATTGATGTCAAATAAACCGCTCAATTTTGCAATCATCTGTATTCTCCTCGTCTGCACGCCCGCCATTCCTCAAACCATGGCAGGCACTAAGACGGCTTCTCAGCCGGTCGCTCGGCCTGGACCCAACATGGTTCACCGCGCGCCATTTATCGTGGCACACAAGACGTTCCGCATGCTCTGTATCCAGTCTCTCCGTGGCTAGCGCTGGCGCGTTTCCCACACGAGCCGTGCTGCTGTCAGATCCTCAATCGCCATCCCCACCGACTTGAAGACCACCCGTCCGCGCGGAATCGGCACAACGCCCGGGTCGGTCAAAATCTCTCCGATCTCGGCCCCCACCGCGACTCCGGATACTCTGACCTCCCCGGCCTCGCGTTCTACGCAGTCCCGCGACTCGGCGACCAGAAAACTGCTTTTCATGGTTTCCTCGTCCAATTCGCCCTCGGGCGTGGCCGTCGCTCCTACTGCGATCACCAGCGCATCCGGTCGCAGCCAACGGCCCCCCAGCACCGGCTTCTGCGCGGACGTCACAGTTAGAACCACCTCGGCTCCGGCTGCCTCTTCGACCGCCACGGAGCGCCCTCCCCAATCGGCCGCCAGCTTCTCCGCATTCACCGCTGTCGGACTCCAAATCCGCACCTCGCGCAGTTCCGGCCATGCCCTCTTGAATGCCTCCAGGTGCGCCCGTGCCTGCACCCCCGATCCCAGGATTCCCAGGCTCGTCGGCCTCTTCTCGAAATGCAGGGGCGCGAGCGCTTCAAACGCCACCGCCGAAACCGCCGCCGTTCGCATCTCGGTAATCAGCCGCCCGTCCATCATCGCCAGCGGCTCACCCGTTGAGCGGCTCAGCAGTTCCACCACTGCCATGTGCGTGTGTATCCCGAGTTCCGCATTCCCCGCAAAGAAAGTGACGGTCTTCACCCCCATCACGTCGCCGTGGACCACCGGCATTACGGCAAACCACCCGTTACGCCAATCCTCGGCATTTCCGGCGCGCAGAATCGTCCGCGCCGGCTGGATGACCTTCCCCGCGGAATAGTCAATCAGCGCCGCACGAATCGCCGGAATCAGCCGCCTCATACGAGAGCGCCCCCCGCACTTCATCTTCTGAAATGAACATGAAAGAAAGGCTATCCTGCCCACGCAAAAGTATTTAATGTTTTTTAGCCCCTAGCGCCTAGCCCCTAGCCCTAGCCCCTCCACCCCGTCCCTGCTTTAATTCGGCCTTCCCCCGCTCTTCCTCTTGAACCGCTCATCCACCGGCTGTCTTCCTTGAAATCCCGACTCCATTGTGTGCCAGTGTTCAATTGCCGGCTCCCCCGATCGCCAGCAAAGCAGCACCACCTGGTCGTCCAGCCGAAACGGAAAATCCAGCAGCCCCGTCTCCAAATCCTTCACCTGCACGCCGATCGAGTCGATCTCCGCGATGCTCTCCTGCACCCGCTGCAAATGTCCTTCAAGCTCCGCCCGCTGCTTCGCCACCTTGCCGATGTCCACCTTCATCCCGCCCGACAGAAAAATCCGCCGCCCCAGATCCGAAATCTCAGACTCAATCTGCTCTGCCGCCAGCTTGCCTTCGCGTGCGCGCTTCAGCAACGCCTCCAGTACAGGCAGCAGGGATTGGGCTTCATCGAGTGTGAAGGTCTTCATCGTTTGCGGGATCCTTGCATGCTGGTTACGTGTCTCTAGAATAGTCGGATTTCCCTTGCCCGGAAATCCCACTCCGGAAGCACATCTGGAAAACCCGCCCCCAATAAAAACCCGGTCTTACAGTTTTCGATGCGCCCCATACCGCCTCGGTGATACCCTCGCCTCGTCCACTCTCCCTCGCGAAAGGAGCCGCCATGGCACGACTCGCGCGTATCGCTCCGGAGCTCCCGGCCGCCAACCTCCCCGGAGCCATTGCTTTCTACGAGAAACAGCTTGGATTTCAAACCGTCAGCCTGCTGCCCGGCCGCGACTACGCCATCGTCGAACGAGACGGCATCGCCATCCATCTCTTCAAGCCGGGTCCGCGTCCTGCATCCCCGGTCGGCGTCCACATCTTCACGCCCAACCTCGCCGAGCTTTACGACGAACTCAACGGCCGCGGCGTCCGTTTCGCGCAAGGCATCGAGCGCAAGCCATGGGGCAATCGCGACTTCCGCATCCGAGACGATTTCGGCAACGAACTCAAATTCACCGAACCCCGCACCGAAGACGAATAACGCAGGGACCAGGGATCACGGACCAGGGACCAGGCACCAGGGTAGGGAAAGAGGGAGCAGGGGCAAGCGGGGATGGCTACGGGTCAGCGAGCAACTTCTGTCCGGCCGCGCAGCTTCACCATCATGGCGATTAGCATCTTGCTCACTTCCTCTGACAGCCGCACCGCTGACTCGCGTATCTCCTCTGGACCAAATCGCAGCATGGCGGATATTTGCAATTGGGTTTGCACCTCACTCACGGAGCCTCTCGCGTGCCCCAGAAACTGAACATACTCGCCTGTGGTCGATCTTCCATATCCTTCCGCAATATTGCTTGCGATGGACACCGAGGCCCTGCGAAGCTGGTTTGTCAGCCCGAATCTCTCGTCGGCGGGAAAGTTGGCAGTCAGATTGTAGACTTCTGCGCACAACTTCAAGGATCTCTGCCACACCACAAGGTCTTTGAACGAAGAGGGCATCCTCTCTCCCGAATCCAACAGATATTTCGAGCAGAATAAACCTCGTAGTGCGGCGACAACAGTGACCCGGAACACTTCTTGAAGAGGAGTGTTCCCCTGCTCCCTAACCCCTTCCCTGGTCCCTGGTCCCTGTTCCCTGGTCCCTGATCTGAAGCATCCGGTCCAGCGCCACCGTGCCCAATGCTTCACATTCCTCTTTACCTTGATCTGGTTCACCACGCGCCCTTCAATCAAATTCTCCAGCGCCCAGGCCAAATGCTGCGGGCTGATGCGATACATCGTCGTGCACAGGCATCCCGTATCGTCCAGCGTGATCACCCGCTTGCCCTCGGCCGCAAACCGCTTCGCCATCCGGTTCACCAGGTGGATCTCCGTTCCCACCGCGAACATGCTGCCCTCCGGCGCCTGCTCCACCAGCGCAATCAGCCGCTCCGTCGAACCCAGCGCGTCCGCCTTCTGGCAAACCTCCCAGCGGCACTCCGGATGCACAATCACCTGGATCCCCGGATACTTCGCCCGCACCGCGTCCACGTGCCCCGGCAAAAATCGCTGATGCACGCTGCAGTGGCCCTTCCACAAGATCACGCGACTCGCCTCAAATGTCGCCTTCGCCTGCCCGCCTTCCAGCGCCCACGGATCCCACACCACCATCTCGTTCAGGGGAATCCCCATCGCATATCCGGTATTCCGTCCCAGGTGCTGATCCGGCATGAACAAGATCCGCTTCCCTCGCGCAAATGCCCACTCGAACGCCGCCCGCGCATTCGACGAGGTGCAAACCAGCCCGCCCCGCTCGCCGCAAAACGCCTTGATCGCCGCGGTTGAATTCATGTAGGTCAGCGGGATCAAATCCCCCGTCAACCCCATCCGCTCCAGCGACTCCCAGCACGCCTCAACCTGCGAAATCTCCGCCATGTCGGCCATCGAGCATCCGGCGTTCAAGTCCGGCAGAATCACCGCCTGGTCGTGCCCCAGCACATCGGCGCTCTCGGCCATAAAATGCACGCCGCAGAAAACAATGTACTTGGCATCCGTCTCCGCGGCCGCCTTCGACAGCTTGTAGCTGTCGCCGGTGAAATCCGCAAACCGGATCACCTCGTCCCGCTGGTAGTGGTGGCCCAGCAGAATGGTTGAAGACCCAAGCTTCTTGCGCGCCGCCGCAATCCGCTCGTCCATGGTGTGGTCAGGAAGTGCGAGGTAGTTTTCCAGGCTGCACGCGCTGCCAACGCCTTCGTCCAACACAGCATCGGCGGGCAGCCCCGCAGTGGCGGGCATCGCCGCCGCGATTTCGTCAACTAGAAGAGTCAAAATACTCCGCCTTCAGTCCAATCTCGCCTCAGCGAATCGGACGGGGATGTTGAAAGCAAAACAGGCTGCAGCGAACGCGCTAACTTTATTGTTTCCAATAAAGTCCCGCCCGCGGGGATGTTGCAGCCTACATCAAAGATGCACCCGGAAATGGTTCGATTCACCGCTCCCCGCATGCACTACCAAAAATTGTAACGCAATCGAAACACTTGTTCGCCGGCGCGGCATTCAGCTCTCATTTCCGTCCCCCTGTCACACTGCCCACCCCATCCCCGCATGGCATACTTCACCCAGGTGGAACCTGCAGCCAGGTCGAAGCTGCAGCCAGGTCGAACCTGCAACTAGGTCGAACCTGCAGCCAGGTCGAAATCAAAATAACGTCGAAGCCGTTTCATCAAAAAGGGGCAACATGACGGAACTCGAACAGGTCTTAATCGGCGACGCCGCGGCCGCCTCTCCCGCGCGCATCCTTGAAGCGCTCCCACCGGAACTCGCGCACAAAAAGCCCATGGGCGCGCCGCACTCCATCTACGAGGAGCTGTGGCACATCACCTTCTGGCAGCAGATCACTCTCGACTGGATCACCGGCATCGAGACGCCCTTTCCCGCCAGCCCTGACGACGGTTTCCCTACCGTTCACGACGCCGAACGGGACACCTGGAACCAGCTTCGCGTGCGCTTCTTCGAAGGAGCCGAACAGGCCGCCGCATCGGCTGCCAACACCTCCGGCCTCGACGTCTCCATCCGCTGTCCCTCGCGCCCCGGCCAGCCCGTGCGCGTCATGACCGTCCGCGATCAGCTTGAAAACCTCGGCGCGCACAATCACTATCACCTCGGCCGCATCGTCCTCCTCCGCCAACTCCAGGGCTCCTGGCCCCCACCCTCCGGCGGCTTCTCCTGGTAGGGTCAGCCTCGACACACAATCGGTGTCGAATCGGAACAAGGCCCTATTTGATGTAAAAGTGCTTCTGATCGGCCCACTCCTCCGCGCTCTGCGGTTCCCAGCCGTTCCTGCCATTCCAGACATTGGCGTGAAGGCAAAAGAATTGACCGCATTTTACGCATTGAAGTTGATGAATAATTAAGTCCCCCGTCGGCCAGGGAGAGTCGTCATCAAGTTCTTCGAGCGCGCAATTGCCGTAGACGAGTACCAGTTTGCCGCTGCTTGTTTCTGCGGTCAATCGCCGTGCAAATGCAACGTAGTCTGCAGGCGCTCTGAATGTGCGTGGCTCAGAAAAGGGGTCACAGGTCGGGCACATCCCGCGAGTATGCCACAGTTACCGCTGTGGCTCTCGTGTGACGCGAGTCCCTCAGTCCCTCAGTCCCTTAGTCCCCCTAGTCCCCAGTCCCTAGCCCCTGGTCCCTTCTGGCAGTTATCATGATCCTTCATGGCTTCGCCTCCACAAATCCTGCTGTCCAACCTCGGCATGGCTGACTCGCTCATCCTTATGGTGCTGGCGCTCGTCGTCTTCGGGCCGCGCCGGCTCCCGCAGATCGGCCGTCAGATCGGCAAGCTCATGTACGAGTTCCGCAAGGCCTCCAACGACTTCAAATTCCAAATGGAAGAAGAGTTGCGACTGTCAGAAGACGCCGAACGCAGGAAGAAGGAAGAAGCCGAGCGAGCGCGTATCGCCGCACTCCCCGCTCCTACCCAGACAATTGAGGCCGGTGCGAACACCGCTGTCCCTGAGGAGCAAGCTTCCGTCTCGGCACCATCTCTCGGTCACGGAACAGCCTCCGGCGACGGAGCAGCCGGCGGGAACAGGGCAGCCGTCTCCGTACCACGGCGAAACCAACTACCCCTCGCAATATCCTCCTGAGACTTCCACTACCCCGGCGAGCAACGAGTCGCACGTCACGCTGCCGCGCACCGTGCCCGTCATCCAGCCGCCCAGCACCGGCGAACAGGTCCCGGCCGCGCACCCCGGCGCTGCGGTCGTTGAATCCGCGGCCCGCGTCGATGAAACCCTCGAAGCCAATCTTGCAGCCGACCCCGCCACCTCCGCGACGCACACTTCCAGTGATTCGACACCGCCTCCTGAAGACCCAACTCGATCGGAGACCGTAACCCACAATGGTTGATCCCGCGGACGCAATCGGCAAGGCGCGGCAGGCGGTATCGGAGCGCGCGGAACTCCCCGGCATGAGCCTCATGGAACACCTTGAGGAACTGCGCAAACGCATCGTCCACTCCGCGCTCTATCTCGCCGTCGGCTTCGGCGTTGCGTACGCGTTCCACGAGCGCCTCTACGGTCTGGTGCAGAAGCCGCTCGATCAGCTCCACATCAAGCTCAACTACACGCACCCCATGGACGCGCTCAACCTCTACCTCCAGGTTGCGCTCATCGGCGGCGCCATCCTCGCAGCCCCCTTCATCCTCTACCAGGTGTGGCTGTTCATTGCCCCCGGCCTCTACCAGAAAGAGAAGCGCTTCGTCGTTCCCTTCATGGCCGCCACCGTCGGCCTGTTCCTCGCCGGCGCTTCGTTTGGATATTTCTATGTGCTTCCCGGCGCCCTCAAAGTTCTCATCCTGGGCTTCGGCAGCAAGTTCAACGCCATCATCACCATTGAGGAATACACCGGGTTCTTTCTCTCCATCATCCTCGGTCTCGGCATCAGCTTTGAAATGCCCATCCTCATCTTCTTCCTCGCCATGTTCGGCATCGTCAGCCCCAAATTCCTGTGGAAGAACATTCGCTACGCCATCCTCGCCGTCTTCGTCATCGCCGCGGTCATCTGCCCCAGCCCCGAACCGTGGACCATGTGCCTCTACGCCGTTCCCATGCTGGCGCTCTACGTCCTCGGCATCGGCGTCGCGTGGTGGGTCCATCCCTCGCGCCGGAGAGCGAAAGAGGCAAAGGCGTGATCCCCGCAGCGAGTTGTGAAGAGATTCATACCTGGAGCCGGGCGGTAGGCCGGGGATTCATCCCCGGCAATAACGGCGGAAAATGTTCGCGGGCTGGTAGGAATGGGTTTCAACCCATCCATTTATCCCCTGAGGCATGCTTTCGCCGTGCGTCACCTCGCATGATGATCGTTCGATCTTCTACCTCGATCTCGATGTTGAATCTCCGCCCCGTCTTCGCCCTCTTCGCCCTCCTCCTCACTCTCGCGACATCCCTCCACGCCCAGCACTTCAACGGCGCCAAAGCCCTCGATTACGCCCGCGAGTTCGTCTCCATCGGCCCGCGCTGGCCCACCAGCCCGGGTCACACCAAGGCCGAAGCCTACCTGCGTTCCCACTTCGCGCACGACCAACTCGAAGAAGACACCTTCTCCGCTGACACTCCCATCGGCAACGTCCCTCTGCGCAACTTCATCGTGCGCTTCCCCGGCAAAAAGCCCGGCGTCATCGTCCTCGGCACGCACTACGAAACCAACTATCCGCTGCGCAACATCAACTTCGTCGGCGCCAACGACGGCGGGGCCACCACCGGCCTGTTGATGGGACTCGCCGATCAATTCCGCCAACAGACCGCCGCCGGCAAACAGCTCGACGGCTACTCCGTATGGCTCGTCTTCTTCGATGGAGAGGAAGCGTTCCAAACCTGGTCCCAATCCGACTCCACCTTCGGCAGCCGCCACCTCGCCGCCAAGTGGGGCCGCGACGGTACTCTGGCCAAGATCAAGGCCTTCATGCTCGCTGACATGATCGGCGACAAGGATCTCGACATCCAGCGCGAGACCAACTCAACGCAATGGCTCGTCGACCTCGTCAAACAGGCCGCCCACAAGTTCGGCTACGACCACTATTTCTTCCGCAAAGAAGAAGAGGTCGAGGATGACCATCTTCCCTTCGTCAAGCGCGGCGTCCCCTCCATCGACATCATCGACCTCGACTACGGCCCCAACAACAGCTACCACCACACGGCCGATGACACCCTCGACAAGCTCAGCCCCAAAAGCCTCACCATCGACGGCGACGTCTTCACAGAAACAATCCGCCTCATCAATCAGCGTTAGCCGCTATTTTCCGGCCCTTGCCTTTCCCAACTCAGCACGAACGAGGGTGCCCCATCCAAACGACGTCTTTGTTTTTGTCGTTTGGGTGGGATACCAGGAACTCCCCCCTAGGATCCGCGGTCGCTTTTGCCCTTGCTCTTTTCAACTCAGCCGCAGCCCCGAGGGTGTCCCGGAACAACATGTAAACCATGTCGCGGAACTTGACACTCGCTTTTGAGACATGGAGGCCGAGAATCTCTGCCAGCTGTAAGATCGGATCGGACCGTCCCACTCATTCAGAACCCGGCAACCAGCTTCTCTCAAAAACCTTGTCAATAGGGCAAACTGGGACAAGTCGTCATAATATGAGATACGCCTCGTAACTAGCGTAAATAGAGTTACTTGACATATAAGGAAATGAACACTTTTCTGACCGTCAATTAGGGATTAATTCGCGGACTTCTTCATAATGGAATCAGGCTCAATAAAAGGCCCTCCGGAATCGCACTCCGGAGGGCCTCTGTCTTTGTTCACATCTTCACTTCGCACTGAATTAACGTCTCATCTGTCATCTGTCATCTGTCATCTGTCATCTGTCATCTGTCATCTGTCCACTGTGGTCTGTCGTCTGTAATCTGCCCTTTCGTGATTTAGATCACGGTGAGAGCAAATTCCCCCATTTTCGGGGTGCAACTCTAAGAATCCAAACGACTAACCCGTTTTTTTATTTGTGCGTTTGGCGTGCAAGTCCTTTGTTTCAACTCACGGCGTAACTTGCAACGGCGTCACATCGCTTTTTCCGCGACGGAAATCGAACCTCAGAACCCACACCGTGGGAATGGGCTGGCCGCCTGCGCGGGCCGGGTTGAAATGCCATTTCTTCCCGGCCTCAAGCGCCAGGTTGGCGAAATAGCGGCTGCGCCCATCAAAGTCGAGCGCGGATCGGTAGACGTTGCCGTCACGATCCACCCACAGGCGAACCTTGACAGAGATTTTGCCCCGAATCGACTCGTTAGCCTTGGCGGCGACGGCGGGCATGACGCGGCTGGCAACGGAGCCCTTGCCGTTGGCCGGCTTGGGGGCAGCTGGATGCGACGGGGGAGGACCCTGTGGTGCCGGAGCCGCGGCAGGCGCCGAGACTGTTTGGGCGGCGTCCTCGGTGGGTTGCGGCTGGGACTTGTGGGAGCGCACCAGAAGGGCTGCAATGATGACCACAATCACCGCCACAATGCCGATGATGAGTGGCGGGCTCAGCTTGAAACGCTGTCCGTCGTCCTCTTCCTCCATTGTTTTGAAGGCGCGGCGAGAGGGCCGCGCTTCTTCGAAGGGGAGAGCGGTTTGAGCGGCCTTTGTGGGGGCGGCCTCGGCTGGCCTGGGCTTGGGCGCGGGTGATGCCTTGGCGGCCTGCGGAGCGACGGCCGGTGCGACGGGCCCGGTCGGACGCGGTGGAGGCACCGGGGCGGTGGTGACGCGGGGAGCGGGGGCGCGAAGGATGGCTCCGATCTCGGCCAGAGAGGCACGCCTGGCGGGGTCGATGCGGAGGCAGCGGCGCGCAATCTCGGCAAACGGCTCGGGCATGAACTGCGGCACCGAGGGATCACCGCCGGGAGTTGCGCCGCGAATGGGGGGCAGCTGGGTAAGCGCCTCAACGAGAGTGACACCGAGCGACCAGATGTCTGACGCGGGAGAGAGAGCGCCCTGGGCGATCTCGGGTGCGTCGTAGACCTTCATATTGCCGTGCAGCTTGCGGAGGCTGCCGGACTGCTGCAGTTTGTCCGCAGAGAGCTTGAGGCGGTCGCCGACAACCATGATATTGGAGGGGTTCAGGTGTCCGTGAACCAGGCCTTTGGCGTGGAGGTAGGCGAGGGCGTCGAGGACCGGCGGAAGCAGGTCGTTGCCTTCGCTGGCGGTAAGAGAGCGGCCGGGAAGGACCTGGGCGAGCGTCTCATCGGGGAACTCCATCACCACGTAGAGAAATTCGGTCTCGACAATGCGACCGTGGCCACTCTCGAGGATGCGGAGGAGGTGGGGATGGGAGAGGCCTTCGGCCTGGGCCCAGTCGTCGAACTGGGCTTGAGCGCCCTCGATGTCAGCGGGCACGAGGCGGATGGCGGCTTTTTGAGAGTTTTGATCGGGCAGTTCGGTGCGGAAGAGCTCGCCGGATTCAGCGCTCCCGAGCCATTCGAGAAGCGCGAATCGCCGGTCGATGAGGCGACCTACCCAATCGCCTGGGGAAGTGTAATCAATCATTGCCACAAACAGATTCTAAGCGAGAGATCAGGGGCATCGGGGTTCCCAACAAGGAACACACCGTGCAGAGGGCAAACATTCTCCCGCTTCGTGAAATTGAGTGGGCCGCTCAAAGCACTTTGAAAGCCTGCTTGCAAGGACTTCAGGGGGATTTCTAGTAGCATCCATAAATGATTGGCGGCGCGTCGTGGACATGGTGGATTGGATTTCATGTGGCGGTCGTGCTGCTGCTTGTTCTGGATTCGGTGCTTCCTGGCCACGGGCCAGACAAGCGCAAGGCGCAGAGGTTCGCCTGGCTCTGGACGGTGTTTCTGGCGCTGGCCGCGGCAGGGTTCGCGGGCTGGATCGCGGTTAAGCAGGGGCATGTGCCGGCGCTGCAGTTTGTTGCCGGCTATGCCATTGAGACATCGCTCAGTGTAGACAACCTGTTCGTTTTCCTGGTGATCTTCCAGGGATTCCGCATCGATGAGCGCCGGCAGCATCGGGCGCTGCTATGGGGTGTGGCGGGGGCGGTGGTGCTGCGCGCGGTGTTCATCGCCACGGGCGTAGCGCTGTTGGACCGTTTCGCGTGGATCACATACATCTTCGGGGTGTTCCTGCTGTATGCGGCATGGCGGCTGGTGCGGGGCGGGTCAGCGAAGGCGGCAATTCCGGACTGGATCAGGAAGCTGCAGCCAGCCAAGGGCTCGCTTCTGCCGGTGATCATCGCAGTCGAGGTAACGGACCTGCTTTTTGCCGTGGATTCGATCCCGGCGGTGCTGGCCATCTCTCACGACCCGTTTGTGGTGTACACGTCAAACATCGCGGCGATTCTGGGGCTGCGGTCGCTGTATTTTGTGCTGGCGGGACTGCTGGACCGGCTGCGCTATCTCCACTACGGGCTGGGGGCGCTTCTGGCTTTCATTGCGCTCAAGATGCTGGCGGCAAAGTGGTTGGAGGTCCCGATCACCCTGTCGCTGGCGATTATCGGAGCGATCATGGCGGTGTGCACAGTGGTCTCAGTGTTGGCGCCAGGCGGAAAGCATGGAGAAGCCGGGACCGTCGGCGACAAGTGAGTCTAAGCGGGTAGAAAGACCCTGCGCCCGGATCTGGGACGGAGCCGGGCGAGGATTTTCAATTAGAGCAGACGATGTGATGAGGACAGACTAGGGGAACACACTTACCCCGATTCACCGCTTATGGCGTTTCACGGGGTAGTCAGACGAATCAAGATAATCAGGCTGCGTTGTGGGCGGCGTTATCCCTCAGGCGTAACACTGAATCTGCCTGGGGTCCTTTCTGGCCCTGAACGATGTCGAATTCGACATCATCGCCTTCTTTCAGCGTTTTGTAGCCGTCCAACTGAATCGCAGAATAATGGACGAATACGTCTGGCCCGTCTTCACGTCCGATGAATCCGTAGCCCTTGGCGTTGTTAAACCACTTGACCTTACCTTTGTACTGAGCCACAGGCTCCCGCCTTCCTTGCATCGTGAGAAGTACGCGGCAGACGAGCGTGGTTTCGGGAGTGTCGGCTGCCGCTACCTGGATATGACGGTTGAATGAAGGAAGAGGTTGGTTGGATTCATTTCTTACTTGTTCAAAAGGTGGGACGAGTGGTGGAGGGGAGTTCACCCGGTAAACGGTGCGGAAAGACGGACTCGACTGGTCCTAGCGACCGTGTCAACTTGCTCTGACATTGGTCTCGTCCAGCTGGAACTCTGGATTGAATCAGCCATTTGAATTGTGCGGAGTTTCCCGCTAAACATCACTGCGGACGCATGATCGCGCTACGCGAGCCTCCAGAGCATCAGCTACAATCGATCACGCTCCCGATCCTGTTTTCGATCCACGGAGGTTCCAATCCGCGCATGACAAGGTCCCCGGAAGGAATCATGACAAAGCTCTTTGGACTCCTCATTCTTCTTTTTTCTTCGATGGCGTTCTCCGAGACTTGCACTCTTCAAACCTATGCGTCGTCATGGATGGCGACGGGAACTCCGTTTTCAGTGAAATGCCCATCGGGAGATTATTCAGGAGTCCTGATTTCGACTCCGGCGCGTCGCTTTTTCCGGCGGGGTCACCTTATGCTCAAGTTCGACCAACCTGTGACGGTACGGCCGACGAAGGCGACGGACGAAGGAAAAATACAGCCCGGACGGGGCAAGCAAATTGCGAGCATGTTGACGGCCGGCGGGGTGGGGATCGGCGCAAAGGACCTGACGGACGGGCTGTCGGGAGCCGTTTTCAAATCGTGGTACGCGGTTCCGATTTCCTGCGTAACGCTGGCCGTCTTTTCCAACGGGGGTGACGTGAATCTCAAGCGCGGCGACAAACTGGAGATCGTATCGCTGAAGGATTCAACCAGCGCGCCTGATCAGGGGAAATCCGAAGAGTAAAAGAAGATTGATTCGACTGACTCAGAGATCCCCCATTCTTAGGGGAGACGATCGATCGGAACGCGTAAAACGGGCAAGAAAATCGGCAGTCCACGCCTTCAATTTTCGTTGGGGAAGCCCGAAGATCCGTCTAGTTCGGAGCGAACGGCAGGGTCAACGCGTTTTAGATCGATCCTTTTATAGCCGCCTGCCTCCTGTTGGGCTTGCTGGCAGGAAACCTCCTCGATCTGGCTGTGCAGGAAGGCGAGCGGAACCAGAATCGAGCCGCTTTTGTATTTTGCGCTCAGGCGGAAACAGTAATGTCCACCGGGTTCGATAGTGAAGTGCAAGGGCGTTTTCACGGGGCCTTTGGAACCATAGGGAGCTGAAAATTTATGCTCACCTGCCGCAAGATGGAAGGTGAAAATCCGGTCACGCTGCACATGCGCCAATATTTGATCGCCATCGAAAAGCCACCCCGTAAATGTAGTCGTGCCGGCGGGGACAACGGTGACCTTAAGCGCCTCTTTAGTTGAAAGCCCGGGTGAGTAAAAGGTCACCGTGCCCGTTCCCGTCTGGGCAAAACACGGTCCGGAGGCGGCCAAGAGCACAAGAGCTACGAGTTGAAGGAGTCGCACATTCATTTTGGTGGGAACCTGTCGACAGTCTAAACCTGTTGCAATGGAATGGTGCCGCCGTACGAGGGGCCACCCGCTTTCGTCATTGGGAAATGCTCCGGATGAAATCAGAGACAGCGCGCTCGTGACGACCCGAAAGGTCAAAGTCGACCGTAAACATCCAAATGTGACCCAGGTCACGAGCGATTGGCCTGAGAAAGGGGCATCATCAGAAGATGAACCTTGACTCGTCAGCCTTCGTGGCCGAACCGGAGTTGCTTGAAAAGCTCTGGAAGCATGCGGTCTGCCTGGAATGCCCGAATGGTCGCACACTTTTCAACCAGGGCGACGAGCCCACCGGACTATTTCTTCTCCTTAGTGGGGAAGCGATGATGATTTTGGAGAACGAAGTTGGCGCCCCTTTATTGCGAACTTCAATGGAACCGGGGGCTATCCTTGGCCTGCCGGCGCTTGTGAGCGACAAGCCTTATTCCATGACGGCGATCGCGAAGAAGGGAGCCAGGGTGGGCCACGTGACCCGTGAGGACTTCTCACTGATGATGCTCAGCGAGCCGACGCTGGCTCTGATGATTGTGCGCGTGCTGGCGGCTGAAGTGCGCAGCACGAGAACGACCCTTTCGGAGTATCCATCCTCGCTCCATCGCGGACGAACGACACGACGCAAAACCACGACGCGGTCAGAGCGAACTCGCACGGCGGACTGAGTGGAAGGTACTCGCTTTGCGGCAGAACACTTTGAGAGGCTTCCTCTAAGCGGCGCGGGGCTCAGGCTCCGCGCCTTCCACGTTTGAGGCGATGATGGCGCGGAGTGGGGGGCGCACCTCGCTACGAAAGGCCATCGACAAGCCAGACTTATGCGATAGGGTTCTTGACGCGGAACTCGTAAGCAGACATTCTCTCGTGACTTCCGAGTGACATCTATCACATCGGAACGCTGTGAATCCGCGCCATAGTGACGCATGACTTTCGGAGAAAAACGCGATCGGCGGCCTGGTCTGCTTTGCAACTGCGGGCACCGGGCTGACAAGCATCTTTACTGCGGCGACCACTACTGCGTCACCGCAAACTGCGCATGTTTCGGATTTACCCCGGTAGAGCGAGACCAATGGATCCGCTCTTCAATTCCCGAAGCATCATTCAGCCAGGCACCTGCCATGAACGACTACAGGTAGGACTTTCTGCCTCATGGCGCGGATGAGCAAAAATTGCGCGGCGCGGTGGCAGTCTCGCGTGTAACCTCAGCACCATGTCAGCCCCCAAACGCCAATTTCTCGCCGAGTACCTCGCGATGGTGAAGGCTTCTTTCGTGAACTGCTGCTAGTCTCGAGAGACACGCGTACGCAAGTGCACCCAATGGCAAAATTCTTGAGGCCTCTTCCAGTCCTCGTCGTCGACGACGAAAAAGTAATCGCCGACACCCTCGTGGGAATCCTGCGCTTTCATAACTATGACGCCGCGGCCTTTTACAACGCAGCTGAGGCTCTGGACTGGTGCCGGGACCGCTCCCCCTTTGCGGTGATCACCGATGTGATCCTCGGATCGGTGAGCGGGGTTCAGCTCGCCAGGCACCTTGTGACGAAGTTTCCGCAATGCAAGGTGTTGATCATTTCAGGCCACGCTGAAATGTGCGCACGGCTCCTTGACTCGAAAGTGTTTAACGACCGATTCACACTTTTCGCCAAGCCGGTCGACCCACAGAAGATCCTCGACTTCCTAGCCAAACCATAGTGAGACAGCAAAAGCGCGGCGCAAGCGCCGCGCTTTTGCTCGCAGGCCGTCAGGCGGGCTTCGCATATGGTGTCACAGTGTCCATCGAAATGTGATTGAGGATTGGTCCCTGGGTGTGCGGAAGCAGAGTCACGGTGCGAGTCACCTCGTCGACCGCCAATACAAAGAAGACGCCGTCCCGCCCATCCACGTTGACACGTTCTCCTACACTGAGCAAGTTCGTTTCTGGCATTGCAGGTCACCCCGCTCCGCGTCTATAGCCCAAACGAATCCGGGCCGACCCGGAGTCCACCAAGCATACACTCAATTCAAGGTGGCAGCGCGGCTGAAATATCAAAGTGTGAGCGCGGCCGAAATGGGTCCCGCGGTCGCCCTTTGAGTGCATGTGCTGAACCAGACGCCTTCGCGGGGGCGCGAACGAAGAACGTGGGAGCGGGCTTGGCGATTTATTTCTTTTTGTTTCCTTTGAGGCGGGCGTAGAGCAGCACGCAGGCAAGGGTTTTGCCGTCCATGATGTTGCCCTTTTCAATTTGCTTGAGGATGTCAGAGAGCTTGATGAGGCGGAGCTCGATGTCTTCGTCTTCCTCAGGGTGGGCGTCGCCGGGGACGAGGCCTTCAGCGAGAAACACTTTCATGGATTCGCCGAGGAAGCCGGGGCTGGCGAAGTATTCGACCATGAGTTTCCACTTTTTAGCGCGGTAGCCGGTCTCTTCTTCAAGTTCGCGCTGGGCTCCCGCGAGAGGTTCTTCGCCTGGATCGAGCTTGCCCGCGGGGAGTTCCCACAGGAAGCGGTTGGCGGCGTGCCGGTATTGGCGCTCCATGACGATCCAGGGGTCGCGTTTGCTCCTGGAGCTATCCGTGGCCAGGATGATGACGCTACCGTTGTGGCGGACGACGTCGCGCGAGCTTTCTTTGCCGCTGGGCTCGAGGATGCGGTCCTTGGTGACGCGGAAGAGCGGCCCCTGATAGACGACGTCAGAGCTGAGGAGCCTGGCTTCACCGGCCTTGGGGGAGGCAAGGGCCTTCTTGTCGGCCTTGAGTTTCTTTTTGGCGGGCTTGGGCTTGGCCATCTTGGGGCCAGGAGCGGGTGCGGTCTTTTTGGCCTTGGAGGGGGGTGTCTTCTTCTTGGTGGGCATTGCTGGCGAATGTCTCCTCAAAACCGAGTGTAGACGAGCGGAGGCGGGTATTGGTCACAGCAAGTGCATCGATTGACCGCGGCATGGCATCCTTAGTGGAGCCGTTTCATTGCGTTTCCCCCGTTGAGCCGTTTCCGGGCGATTTGAGACCGGGCGAGCGCTGAGTTGCACGAGATTCTGGTTGGACGAAACTTGGGGCTGGACGAAACTCAAGAGTGAAAGTGACTACGTTGCCGACAACAGAGTGTTATCCGATCACGGTGGCTCCGGGCATGAGCCGGTTGTACCTGGACTACTGTTCCGGGACACAGAAGGCGCGGGCGTTCTATGGAGCGGCGCAGGCAGAGTCCTGGCGGACGAGCAGGCCGGCGCGGCCGGAGCACTGGTCGCGGCTGGTAGGAATTCTCGAAGAGCAGAATCGGCCGGAAGCGAGTTCGGGAGTTGCGGGTTCGTTGACGGCATTGCGCGGCGGCGCGGGAACGGTGCTGACGGGTCAGCAGGTGACGTTGTTCGGCGGGCCGCTGTTTACTCCTCTGAAGGCGGCGACGGCGCTGGCGCGAGCGCGGTTGGCCACGGCAAGCGGCGATCCGCATGTGGGAATTTTCTGGCTGGCGAGCGAGGATCATGACTTCGCAGAGGTTCAGTCTGTTGCGTTTCCGGCGCGGCGGGAGTTGCGGACTCTGAAGTATGAGAAAGCGCCGGCGGCCGCGGTTCCGGTGGGCGGGCTGGTGCTGGATGAGAGCGTCATCGCGCTTCTGGACCAGGCGGGGGAACTGCTGGGATCCTCCGATGCGCTGGAGGCATTGCATGAGGCGTACCAGCCCGGGCATACGTGGGCGCAGGCATTTGGAGATTTTTATCGCCGGGTTTTTGCGGCGCAGGGGCTGCTGGTGTTCGACGCGGACTCGCGCGCAGTGCACGGGCTGGGCGCGCCGGTGTTGCTGGCGGCGCTGGAACAGGCTGATGAATTGCACGCGGCGCTGGTGGAGCGCGGGAAACAGTTGGCGGCGAGCGGGTATCACGAGCAGGTTGCGGTGGCGCCGGGTTCGAGCCTGCTGTTCTTAATCGACGAGAAGACGGGCGCGCGGTTGGCGCTGAAGCGGATGGCGGCGACGGCGTGCTGAACCGGGGGGTCACTGGCAGGCGGGGCGCGACAGATATTCGACGGCTGAACTGGCGGGAATTTTGTCTGCGGCGCCGGAGCGGATTTCTCCTTCTGCGTTGCTTCGGCCGGTGTTTCAGGATTTTCTTTTTGGGACGTCGCTGACGATTGGCGGCCCGGCAGAGGTTGCGTATTTTGCGCAGTCGGCGGTGTTGTTCGAAAAAATACTGGGATACATGACGCCGGTGCAGGGACGCTTTTCAGCGACGGTGGTGGAGCCGGAGATTGCGGAGTTGCTTCGGCGGCATGAGCTGTCGTTGGACCGGGTGTTTGCGGAGACCAAGGATTCCCTGGCCCAGTTGCTGGCCGCGCGAGTGATGCCGGTGGAGGGCAAACGCAAGCTGTCGGCTGCAGGAACCGCGCTGGATGCGGAGCTGACTGATCTGCAGGAGTGGATGACGAAGCTCGATGCGGAACTTGGGTCGTTCGGCGGGCACGGCGGCCAGCAAGATGCGCTACCAGATGAACAGGCTGCGGCGGCTGGCGGCGAATTTCCAGTTGCAGCGCGAAGAAAGCCTGGGGCGACATGCGCAGGCAATTGCGATGGCGCTTTGTCCCGATGGGCATCTGCAGGAACGCGTGCACGGGGCTGCGTGGTATCTGGCGCGGCACGGGTTCGAACTGGCCGAGGAGCTTGTGGTCCGGGCTGCGGATGCGTGTCCGGGACATACGGCGATCTGGCTATAGACTTACCCTGCTAGAGAATCACTAACTTGTGATTATTAACTTTGAAACTAAGTAAGCTGACTTACTGAGCACTTACTTACACCGAGAGTTGCCTGGCATTCGGTAAATTGTCGCGTCTATTTCCCAGAACAACTTGCACAATCGAGGAGGCATCCATCTGAATGGCGGGATGCACGCGCGGGTTTACTCGTGCGCGTGGCCGCGAACGTTCAAGGAGAGATTGGGCTCTATGCATACGAATAAGAATAGAAGGATCACAAGTCTTTTGGCCCTGGCGCTCGCCACAGCGGCAGGCAGCCTATGCGCGCAGGACCCGAATCCGACCGAGAAGAATCCGCAGCAGCCGACGGAGATCGATCATGGCGTGCCGTTGTATCGGATTCAGGTGGTGGCGCGCGATATTCCCGCGATCAATTATTTTCATCGCAACGGAGCGACGAAGATTGGATTTCGCGGCACTGATTTGATGCCGGAAGCAAAAGGCACCGCAAAGGTGGAAGGCAAGCTGGGACGCACGACGATTGAGATGAACCTGGAGGGTCTGACTCCGGCGAATGGTTTTGGCCCCGAGTACCTGACCTACGTGGTGTGGGCGATTACACCGGAGGGAAGGCCGGTGCGGATCGGCGAGGTGCTTCCATCGGGCGGCAAGAATCGTGTCCAAACGACAGCGACGACGGACGTCCAGGCATTCGGATTGATTATCACAGCGGAGCCGTATTACGACGTGAGCATTCCCAGCAACCTGGTGGTGATGCAGAACGTGGTGGAAGACAGAACCCAGGGCGTGATTGAGACGGTCAATGCGCACTATACGCTCTTACCGCGGGGCGCCTACGCGGAGACGGCGGGTCGTCATGCTGTGCTGCATCCGATTACGCGCAACGAGCGCTCCCCGCTGGAGTTGTATGAAGCGGAAAATGCGGTGCAGATTGCCACGGCTGCCGGCGCGGAGAAGTACGCGGCGGACACGATGGCGACGGCCAAGACGGCGCTGTTGAATGCGGAGCAATCGGATACTCACAAGCGCGATCGCAAGACTGTGATCACGTATGCGCGCGAGGCGGTGCAGACGGCGGAAGATGCGCGATTGATCACGATTCGCAAGATCAAGGCGGAGGACGAGGCCGCGGAACTGAAAGCAAGGCAAGACGCCGAGGCATCTGCGGCAGAGTCGAAGGCGGAAGCGGATCGTCAGGCAGCCCAGCGTGCGCAGGCCGATGCGGCTGCTGAAGAGGCCAAGGCTCGCGCAGAGCAGGCGCGTGCGGCGCGGGCCACCGCGGAGGCGCAAACCCAGCAAGCGCAAATGCAGGCCCAGCAGGCTCAGCAACAGGCGCAGCAAGCACAGCAGCAGGCCGACCTGGCGAGACAGCAGACAGCAGAAATGCGAGAGCGGTTGAAAACGCAGCTGAACCAGGTGCTGCAGACGCGTGAGAGTGCGCGCGGGTTAATTGTGAATATGTCAGACGTGTTGTTCGACTTCAACAAGTACACCCTGAAGCCGGAGACGCGCGAGAAGCTGGCGAAGGTGTCAGGCATTCTGCTCGCGTATCCGGGATTGAAGATGCAGGTGGAAGGATATACAGACAACATCGGCTCGGATGAGTACAACCAGAGGCTCTCAGACCAGCGAGCCGGCGCCGTACGTGATTATCTGGAGACGCAGGGCGTATCCCAGGGCAACATAACTTCACAAGGCTTTGGGAAGACGCACCCCATTGCAGACAATTCGACGAATTCCGGTCGTGCGCAGAACCGTCGCGTCGAGATGGTGGTTTCCGGCGATGCGATCGGCGTGCAGGAGACTGAACCCGGTGCGGCGAGCCGAACGGAGCCGACTGGACAGTTGCCGCCTGCGGAACGAGCGGTTCAACCGAATTCGACAGGTCAGGCAGTTCCTCCGCAACGCTAAATCTGCGTGAAACGAAAAGGCCGCTCTTTGGGAGCGGCCTTTTCGTTTCTACTCGCCTGGGAAGCGAACGCCGAGCGCGGTGCGGGCTTCTTCAAGCAGGGCCGCCATGGCGAGTGAAAGCCCATGAGTGATTTCGGGACTTTGGCGCTGGCCGGTTCGAATGAGCTGACAGAAGTGATCGATCTCGTAGTTAAAGCCGCCGTGCGTAAAGGGCTCATCAAGGATGACTTCGCGGCCATCCACATAGTGAATCGTTGCGCGCGATGGATTCCACCAGTTGGCGTGAATGCGGACGCCACCGCGCGGGGCAGACAGCAGGGCATCGCCAAGACTGAGCAGGTCGAGTCCGGTGTGCAGTTGCGCCATGCCACGTTCGTGTTCGGTCTGGAAGATGGCGAAGCTGTCAACGCCAGTCGGGCTGAGGCGTCCCATGATTTGCATGCGCTTGAGCTCACCGAGCCAATCGAGTGCGAGGAAGGCTTCGTACGGTCCAATGCCCAGAATGCTACCCCCGCCGAGGTCGCGAAAATGGAGCGGGTAGTCGGGTGCGAGCGAGGAGTCAGAATGGCCTGCTCGCACGAATCCGATGGGGCCGATGGGGTCTTCAACGAGATGGGCGCGGAGCTTGCGGTAGAGCGGAAAGAAGGGAGGCTTCATGGCCTCCATGAAAAGGCAATCGTCATGGTGTGCTGCATGGAGCACGGCTTGAAGTTGCCGCACATTCAGGGCCGAAGGCTTTTCGCAAAGAACGTGTTTTCCTGCAAGCAGAGCGGCGATGCAGAACTCGGCATGGGTGTCAGGATGCGTGGCGACGTAGACGGCGTCGATCTCCGAGGCAAGAAGCTCGGGGATTGTGGCGGCTACATGCTGGACCTTGAATCGTTGCGCGAATTCGCGGGCACGGTCCGACGTGCGCCCCCAGACTGCAATGAGCGAAGCATTAAATACGCCGCCGAGACCCTGCGCAAAGCGGGCACCCGCGCGGCCTGGGCCGATGAGACCCCATCGGATCGGCATGGGACGCGCGAACTGCTGAGTCGCGTTCACCGCAGCAAGTCTTCGAGCGTGGTGCTGAGGCTGGTTTTGTCGTCGCGGTACTTGACGATTACGGCAGCGTAGAGACTCAATCCCCAGGCCTGGCTGTTGGGGTGACCTTTCCCCGTTGTGACGGCGCGCGAGCCGGGAACGACGACGGCTTCCTCGGGGATGACGAGCGGCGATTCGTCACTCGAGCGCAGCACGCTGCCATGGACGAGGTCAAAGACCGGAGTACCGCGGGTGAGGATAGTGCCGGCGGCGAGAACCGCGCCACGACGCACGATGGTGCCCTCATACACGCCGCAGTTGCCACCCACCAGCACGTCGTCCTCAATGATGACGGGGCTGGCATTGACAGGCTCGAGCACGCCGCCGATCTGGGCAGCGGCGCTCAAGTGAACGCGTTTGCCAATCTGCGCACATGAACCGACCAGTGCGTGCGAATCGACCATGGTGGCCTCATCGACCCAGGCACCGGTGTTGATGTACATGGGGGGCATGCAAACCACGCCGCGCGCCAAGTATGCGCCGGCACGAATGGATGACCCGCCGGGTACCACCCTGACGGCATCATTCGAGGTCATCTGGCGAGCAGGGAAAGTGTTCTTGTCGACAAAGGAAAGTGCTCCGGAGGAGGTGTCTTCCAGGACGCCGAGACGGAAACCGAGCAGAATGCCCTGCTTTACCCAAATATTCACCTTCCATCCGAGGGGCGAATTCGCGTCAGGGGCGGCAGAACGAACCTCACCCCGCTCAAGGGCGGCACGTAACTGAAGAAACGCGTCGAACGCTTCGGGATTGCCGATGGCATCAGGGCCGAGCAACACAAATTTCTCAATGAGGGCTTGCAGGGGTGAGGTCGTCATTCTTCTCGAGTTTATCAATCCCGAAGAGAGCCAGCATCGAGGGTGCCAAGAGGGCTAGCACCACGGTCGGCCTGGTTCGGATGCACGAAGTTTGCAATTGAGAGGAGGCGAAGCAGAATGGAAGGAGCGAAATGAAAACGTTGTCAAACACACAAAAACCGAAGCCTACGCGAGAATATTGGCGCGTAACCTTCGGTGATCGACTAGTTGATTTTAGGCAGCGGGGCGCGTTTGAATGCGCGGCCGCATGGATGCTCCGGCGGAGACCGGCTGCAAACGGAATGAATTGTCGCCCTCGGGAATCATTGCCAGAGTGACCGGTGTGCGATCACGGCTGGTGTGCATGTGTTTGGTCTCGAGCCATGCGCAGAGACGCGGGTCATATATCTCGGGCTGGCCCTGCCAGAAATCTGGCGCCAGTCCACACTGGATCCTGAGGTGATCCAACTGTAATTCGATGGTCGAGACGTTCTTGGGGAAATAGCGCCGCACGTTATCTGTACCGACGTGAAGTCCCGAGAGACCGCGACCTTTGCTTTGTGCTTTGACAACCATAGACACCTGCTCTTCGATCCTGGGTGAGATGACAGAGTTTAAGGCGAGACGCAAAGAGAAGCCACAGCCAATGAGCAGAAAACCGCAGGACGGATCCTTTTCGGAACTCAAGGGCCGGGAACAATACAGAACCGGGAAGCGTCACGCGCAGCTTTCCCAAGCCTGTAACCTACCCAGCTTGAATCAACTTTGTTGCACTTACCTTTTCAATGATGCAATCTCTGCTTGCAAGGTTGCATTGGCGTCAGCAATTTAGCAGATCGACTCATTCATGCTACGAACCGAAGGTTACAACCGAGTAAACCTGGTGCGCTGCCGATATTGCTATAAAGACTTTCTGAGATAAGTGAATAGTTCTCGGGAAGGTGAAACTAACTTACTAAGACAATTCTATCAAGGAATTGATATCTCGGCTAGCGCATTTACGACTTCCATTTGCTGCTGTTTAGTAATTCGATTGAATAGAGGGAGAGCTAGCATTCGCGGTGCTATTGCCTCAGTAATCGGGAGGCTCACGCGAGCCTGACGGTGACTTCGCCATGCCGGTTGAAGGTGGATTGGCGCGAAATAACGGCCTGTGGCAATACCTTTCGAGGCAAGCTGGGCTTGGGCCCGTTTCCGTGCCGATTCATCCGCAAGGCGTACGACAAAAACGAACCAGCTGATGGTACGGCCTTGCAAGCGCGAGGAGGGCGACTCGATGCCGTGGATGTCAGCGAGCAGCTGGAGATAGGTTTCTGCGGCGGCCTGGCGGAGACGCGAGCGATTTCACCCAGCCGGCTGATTTGGACACGTCCGAGCGCGCAGGCGATATCGGAGAGGCGATAGTTGTAATCCGGGCTCGGCGTGATCGAGCCATCTCTGATCCCGGCGAGGATTTCTCCCTGATTGCGGAGGCTGCGAAGCCGGGCGGCGTGAGCCTCAGTTTTCGCGAGGACTGCCCCACCCTCGCCGGTTGTCATTTGCTTGTTGGGATAAAAGCCGAAGACCGAAGATCGCCGAATGTGCCGACGCGGCTTCTGCTGAAATGTGGCTCCGATGGCTTCGCAGGCGTCTTCGATGATTGACGAGATTGTGGCGATCGGCCAGATCGCGCAGTGCGTCGCATTCTGCGCGGGACGCCGAAAGTGTGCACGACGATGATGGCGCGAGTTCGTGTGTGTAATAGCTTCGACGACGCGGCGGGATCGAGGTTGAGCGTGACGGGATCGATGTCGGCGAATACCGGCGTCGCGCCGGCCTGGAGCACCGCGTTGGCGACGGCGATGAATGTGAAGGAGGGAATGATGACTTCGTCGCCAGGGCCGATGCCGAGAGTGAGCAACGCGATGTGGAGACCGGCCGTGCCGGAGCTGACGGCGATCGCGTGCGGCACGGCGTGATAGGCGGCGAACGCGGATTCGAATGCGGCGAGTTCGCGGACCGAGGCTGAGGTGCGGCGTACGAAGACAGCGGTGACGGCATCGATTTCGGCTTGGTGATGTCGGGTGCGGAGAGCGGAATACGAAATTGTCATTTTCGTCGGCTGCCTCGTCCGGGCAGAGAGGAGTGGGCTGCTTCACTGAGCAGAGACTGTCAGTGGGACTTCCGCGAGGACGCGAGCAATGGTCTGCGCAGCGGTGCCGTTGCCGTACGGGTTTGCCATGCCTGTCAGTTGATTGCTTGAATGCAGGCTTAAGTGCGCGCTGAAGTGCGGCGACGATCGCGGTCGAATCCGCCGGAACATCGATGATATTGCGCGCGCGTTCGCGGCCCTGCTGTCGCATGCCGACATTGACGACGGGCAGTGCGAATGAGGCCGCTTCCATGATGCCGCTGGATGAGTTGCCGACCATGGCGTCGACCTGGCCGAGCAGGCTCCAGTACGTGACGGCATCGAGATTGACGAAGATGTGGGTATCGAGGCCGCACTGCGGCCAGCGCGCGCGTGCGCTCGATGAGCGCGCGGCTTCCCGCATCGGCGTTGGGATAGACGAAGATGAATTGGCCGGGGGCTTGCGCGAGTGCGGAGAAGAGCGCGTCAGCTTCGGCGTTGGTGTCGTTGAGGATCGTGACGGGGTGCCATGCTGCGAGCAATGTCGAGCCTGTCGAAGGAGATGCAAGGCGCTTTTCGATCGCAGCGCGGTCAAGCAGGGTTAGAGCGGCGCAGATGATCGAGCGAGGGTGCGCCGGCATGATGCACGCGCCATGGTTCTTCGCCCATGGCGATCACGCGGCGGCGGGCAGTGTCTGTTGATGTGAAATGAATATGCGCCAGCTTGGTGAGGGCGTTGCGCACCGCGTCGTCGATGGCGCCCTGGCTGATTTCGCCACCTTCAATGTGCGCGATGGGAATACGCATAGCGCACGCCACGGAGGCGGGAGCAAGCATCTCGTATCGATCGGCGATGAGCAGCAGCAGGTCGGGGCGACCAGGCGGATGAGAGCGTCGGCCAGGCCGAGGATGGCGACGCCGATGGTCTTGGCCATCCCGGTATCAGTGTCGGAGCTGAGAAGGCACTCGATGCGGGCCATGGATAGGGAAGCCGTCGGACTCGATTTCGCGTACGGTGTAGCCGAATTCGGGCGAAAGGTGCGCACCCATGACCCGACACGCCCAGTTCGATATCAGGATGCGCGGCGAGTTCGCGCAATGGCCAGTAGAGATGGCTGTAATCGGCGCGCGACGTGGTGACGACGTCAATGCGGCGGCGCCTTCGTCGGGCCGCTCATGACGAGGAAACCCGATTGCCCGCGAGCGCCTGCACCGCGCTGCTCGGCGTATAGTCGGGGACAATGCCGCACAGTTCATTCAATGCTCCAGCGAGGTCGCGTGCATCGACTGCGCTACGCAATGTGGACAGCCTGGTCTCAAGCTCTGCATCGGTGAGAATAGGCGACTCGATGGCAAGCACTCCGAGTTCGTTGGCAGGCCGCGGAGATTCGGCGTCAGACCAGAATTGCTCTGACTCCTTGTCTCCCGGACGCGTACCGATGAAGTCGATATCGAACGAACGCCCTGGCGCGAGATTCCTGGGCCATGAAGTGCGCAAGGTCGGTGATGAAATGCGGGTGAGCCAGCTCCGGAGCCAAAACCATGGGTCCGTCGGCTTCAGCGGCGGCGATAAGGAGCATGTTTACCGCTTCGTCCACGGTGAGGAAGTAGCGGCGAGCGGCAGGGTCGGTAACCGTAGCGGACTGCCGATCGCGATCTGCCGGGCAAACATTTCGGTCACGCTGTCCCGCGTTCCAAGCACGTTGCCGAGGCGCAGGACGACACCTCCAGTTGACAGCACAATCTGTTCAGCGATGCGCTTGGTGGCGCCCATGATCGATGAGGGCTCGACGGCCTTGTCAGTGGAAAGCAGAACGACGCGCGCCCCATGGCCCTTTGCGGCACGTGAGAGCGAGAGCGTGCCGAAGACATTGTTGGCGATGGCGGCAAGTGGTTGTTGCTCGAGCAAAGGGACATGCTTGAAGGCCGCGGCGTGAAAGACGAGCTTTGGTCCATGCGCACTGAAAACCTCATCGAGCAGCGTGCGGTCATTGACGCTGCCGAGGATAGGCGTGGGAACTCCGGCAAGACCCTTGATCAGCCAATCCTGTTGAAGGCCATAGAGGCGACTCTCCGAGGTGTCGAGCAGCAGCAGGGCGGCGGGCTCGAGCGCTGCGACGCGTTGCGATAGCGCAGAGCCGATGGAGCCGGCCGCCCCTGTAATCAGCATGGGCCCGCGGTAGAGGGCATCGAGCACGCCCAGCGGAGGAGACGGCAGGCGGGGGCGAGCCAGAAATCTGCTCCAATCAAGCGTGCTCAGCATCGGGGTCACCGTCAAAGTATAAAGCGCACGACGTTGAGGGAGTCGGAGAGAGTGTTCATCCCATTGTCCAGGAAGCGTCCTTTTTACAGTGCAACTCAAGCAGTCTGAGCGTTGAGAATGCGGGTGTAGGAGTGGTTCAAATACACTGGATGGGATCTCCAAACAGGCCGTCGGCCAGGCAAACGATTCAGGAGTGGAATTGGGCATTCAACGAATGAGAGTCAATGGGGTGAGGGTCGCGGGACTGGTTGTCTTGTCGATTCTGGCGATGAGGCACGCTCAGGCGTCGTCTGACAATAATGCAGAGGCTGTGCGGCTGAACAATCGCGGCGTAGCGCAGATGGGCCAGCAGTTCACGGAAAAAGCCGCGGACAGCTTTGCGGCTGCCATTAAGGCCAATCCAAAATTGGCACAGGCATATGTGAACGATGGCATCGCCCTGCTGACGCTGCAGAAGCTGGATGACGCGAAGGCCGTGCTGCAGAAAGCCATTGCACTTGACGCGAAGAATCCGCAGGCGTGGTACAACCTGGGCCTGGCGCAGCACGCCGGCAATGAACTTGACGAGGGGTTGAAGAGTTTTCAGGAAGCTGTAAAGTTGGACCCGCAAGACGTGGACTCGTACTACTTCGAGGGTGTGTGCTACTCGGAGATGAAGCAGTTTGATCAGGCGATCGCGATACTGCAGAAAGCTCTAGAGGTGAATCCGCTTCATGCCTCAGCGGAGTTTGCTCTTGCGCGCGCCCTGCAGAGGGCTGGACATACGCAGGATGCGAAAGACCATTTCAAACGCTTTCAGCATCTGACCAGCGCAAAGATTTCAGCTGCTATTGGGCTTGCCTACGGCGAGCAGGGACACTATTCGACGGTAACGCCCATTGAAGAGCCGGAAGGTGCCCAACGGGCGATGATCCCTGTCAAGCTGGAAGCCCAGCCCATGATTTCCCGCGTCACGGCATCAAAGACCGCGGGATTTTCCTTCACTGGTGGTGCGTGCATGTTGGACGTGACCGGGTCGGGAGCCATGGACCTGGTGCTGCTGCAGTCCGGGGAGCACGCAATCAGCGTCTTGCATCGAAACGCAAATGGCAGCTTTGAAACTGTAGACGCGGAGGCAGCGGGGCTAAAGGCGGCCGGACACGGTGCGGCGTGTGCCGTGGGAGACTATGACGGAGATGGATTGAACGATCTTGCCGTTGCGCTCGATGACGCGGTGCTCTTGTTCCACAACCTGGGTAAGGGCAAGTTTGAGAACGTGACCGGCGAGGCTGGACTCGTTGGACGAAATCGTCCTTCTGGCATCACATTCGTTGATTTCGATCATGATGGGGATCTTGACCTGCTGGTTTCGGGCGCCGGAATGAAGGCCGGCGATGCCCCCAACGTGTTGTGGCGCAACAATGGAAACAAGACATTCACGGAATGGACCGAGTCGACTGGATTGGGCGGGATCGGCAGCACGGCTGCGGTAATTCTTACTGACTTCAACAACGATCGCGCGGTTGACCTGGCTATGACGGGCGACGGACCCTCGCCGCTGCTTTATGTGAATCCCCGGGAAGGCAAGTATCCTACGCAGCCGTTGTATGACGCAGTGAAACTGCCCGCGAGCCAAGGTATTGCCGTTCTCGACTTCAATAAAGACAGCTGGATGGACATCGCCGTCACGCATGCAGGTCCGCCAGGGCTCTCGCTATGGCGTAACGCGGAAAAACCAGATCACACAGGGCGCCGCTTCGAACGGGTTGAACTCCCCCTCGAAGACGCGCAGCGAGGATGGGGTTTGACCCCGATCGACATCGACAACGACGGGTGGATTGACCTTGCTGTGATTGTCGAAACGACGGCGGGTCCGCGGGTGCGCGTGCTGCGCAATCGTGGAGACGGAAACTTTGAAGATGTGAGCCACGCGCTTGGTCTCGATAAAGTAGCTCTCACTAATCCCCGAGGCCTGATTGCGGCAGACGTGGACGGCGACGGCGCTGCGGACCTGATTGTGACGCAACAGAACATGTCTCCGGTGCTACTGCGAAATGTGGGCGCGAACAAGAACCATTTTGTTCGACTTGATCTGAGCGGATATGCCGACAATAAAACGGCGCTTGGCGTGAAGGTGGAGATCTTTGCGAACGGCCATTGGCAGAAGTGGGAACTTGCGGGATCAGTGGGCTATCAAACGCAGGCTCCGCCGCAGATCCTTGTAGGTCTGGGGCAGGCTGAGGGTATCGACCTCCTGCGAATCTTGTGGCCCACTGGCGTACTTCAGGACGAAGTAGATCTACCGAAGCTCGCAGATGGCCGTGCGACGATTCCCATGAAGGAAGCCGATCGACGGGGCAGTTCGTGCCCCGTGCTGTTTGCCTGGGATGGACACAAATACAAGTTGGTGACAGATGTGATCGGGGCTGCAGTTGTTGGACATTGGTTCACGCCGACGCGGCGCAATATTCCCAATCCCGGTGAGTGGATCAAGGTGGACGGCGCGCAACTAGCCGGCGTAGACGGCAAGCTAAGCCTGCGTTTTATTGAACCGATGGAGGAAGTGAATTACATCGATCAGCTTCGCCTCGTTGCCGTCGATCACCCCGCGAATGTTGAAGTGAATCCCGACGAGCGATTCCTCGATGATCCGCCATTTGCTTCGGGGCGCGTGGTCGCCTCTGCCGACACGCACTTGCCGGCCAGCGCGCGGGATGGCGCCGATCGCGACGTTACGGATGCGCTTAAGACGCCGCGATCATAAATTTGCAAGCGGATTCACGCCGTCGCCCTACGACGGCTTTGCGAACCTGCATGCACTGACGCTTGATCTTGGAGACGTCAAGCACGATGCACCCCTTCGCCTGCTCATGACTGGCTATGTAAATTACTTCAGCGCCACCTCGCTGTACGCCGCATGGCAAGCGGGCATCAAGCCCATCTCGCCTTACGTGGAAGCACAAATGCCCGATGGACACTGGCAACGCATCACGGGCGAAGCTGGGTTCCCGGCAGGGCTTGAGCGCACGATCGTGGTCGATCTCACCGGCAAAGTGCCAGTTGGTGCGCGCCGGATCCGCCTCATGAGCAACCTCGAAATCTACTGGGACCAAGTGCTTGTGGATCAGAGTACGAATGCCGAAGCGCGTTCGGCCGACGTGCCATTGAGCGGCGCCACGCTGCATTTCCGCGGCTATCCTCGGCAGATCGACGGAGCCAGTTCTGGCGACCTCGACTACGACTATGATCGTGTCAGCCTGACTGGACCCTTCCAGCACCAGAGGGGCAACTACACGCGATTCGGAGACGTGACGGAACTTGTAAAAGGCATCGACGATCGTTACGTGATCTTTGGCAGCGGGGAAGAGATTGCGGCAAAGTTCGACGCCACGAAACTGCCCGTGCTACCCGGTGGATGGAAGCGCGACTACTTTTTCTATGCGAATGGATTTGTGAAGGACATGGACTGGTGGGATGCGTCGCCTTTCACCGTCTCGCAGATGCCTTTCCATGGCATGAGCAAGTATCCCTATCCGGAGAATGAAAATTTTCCTGACGATGCCGGCTCGTTAAGCTATCAGATGGACTGGAATGATCGTTTTGACTCGGGCGAGCCCGTGCATTCGTATCGCTTCGTTTATCGCGATCTGCCGTCGACCCCCAATGAAGATACGAGCACTCATCCCGGAGCATCGCGACCGTGAGTCGTTTGCAGACCGAACTTGTGTTCCTGCCCGCGGTGCGCCAATTGGAAATGCTTCAGTCCAGGGAAATCTCTGTCACTGAACTCGCCGAGGCGCACATCCACCAGATTGAACGGCTCGAGCCCCGCCTTAACGTATTCGCTGATTTCGATGCTGAACGCGTTCGGGAACAGGCTCGGTCATTGGGCGCGGTGCATGAATTCACCGGCCCTCTACATGGACTCCCGGTGACTATCAAGTCGTCTATCGCGACGGCGGGGTATCGCTGCGAGATCGGAAGCCTCCTGAACGAGGGAGACATTCCGCGTGAGGACGCTGTTGTTGTGGCACGGATGCGGGCGGCGGGCGCGCTGATTCTGGGCACGACAAATTGTCCTGAATTCCTGATGGCCTACGAGACTGCGAACTTACTGCACGGCCGCACCAATAATCCGTGGGATTTGAGCCGGACTCCGGGAGGTTCGAGCGGCGGCGAATCAGCGGCCATTGCAGCCGGGCTTTCGGCGGCTGGCCTTGGCTCTGATAGCGGCGGCTCGGTCCGCGTGCCAGCGCATTTCACTGGCATCTGCTCTCTGAAGCCAACTCCAGGGCGCATTCCTGGCCGGGGACATCTCCCTCCCTGCATTGGACCGTTTGGGATTCTGGGTGCAATCGGCCCTATGGCACGCACCATGCAAGATGTTTCGCTCATGTTTCGAATTCTGTCGGGTCAGGATCCTGACGATCCATTGAGTCCGCCGGTCCCGCGACGCAATCCGAATTTTGACCAACTCCGTGCACGCACTATTGGATATTTCGAAGATGACGATCTCGCGCCCGTCACTCCAGAGACGCGTGCCGCGGTGCGTGTAGCGGCCGCAGCACTGCGCGAAGCGGGCTTTCGCGTCGAGCCATTCCGCCCGCGCACGCTCGAGCAACTTCGCAAGCTGTGGTGGAAATTCTTTGTCCAGTGCGGCGCCATGTTCTATGAGCCGGCTATCCGCGGCAGGCAAGCACAGTTGAGTCCTATCTTCAAAGAGTTTCTTTCCATCGCTGAGTCCGCACCGCAGCTCACATCGACCGATTTGCTTAATAACTGGGCGGAACTCGACCTGCTGCGCGAAAAGACCCTCGAATCAATGCGCGAGTTTCCTGTGCTGCTCTGCCCGGTTGCGAGCACTCCCGCCTTCAAACATGGCGAGCGCTTTTGGAACATCGAGGGCCGGGAGGTCGGGTACTTAGATTCGATGCGATATACGCAATGGTTCAACGCGCTCGCTGCTCCTGCCGCCGTCGTGCCGGTGAGCCAATCTCCTGAAGGCCTGCCCATCGGCGTGCAAATCATTGCCCGGCCATTCCAAGACGAGGTGGCACTCGGTATCGCATCGATCGTCGACGCTGCGTTCGGTTACCGGCCTCCGCCGCTCGCAATCCGGCGATAGCCGGCCGAGTCAAGTTCATCCATCACAGACAAGTGTTCATTCCGCCATTAAAAACGAAGAGCTGGGTGGGAACAAATGTGGTTCCTATCCCTCAATCCTTTGGATGAGGTAGAGGTCGCGCCGCCGGCGTAGTCTGAGCCTTCCCCAGAACGGAGCAAACGGCGTGCGTCCGAGTTGGCACGAGCGTTTTTGCGATTCGCCCGATGTATTAAAGAGCGCACGATGCTGCCAGACAGTGGTGCCGGTGCTCGATACAGAAATCGGCGGAAACGCCTTCATCACCATGGCTGGGCCGTGCTCGGTTGAGACGGAGTTCCAGCTGATTGCCACCGCCAATCATGTGTGTCGCGCTGGAGCCCGCGTTCTGCGTGGCGGCGCTTTCAAGCCACGCAGCTCTCCCTATGCATTCCAGGGTCATGGACTGGCGGGTCTGAAGATGCTGGCGCGCGCGCGTGAAGAGAGCGGCCTTCCCATCATCACTGAAGTCATGTCAGAAGACCATGTTTCGATGGTCGCCGAATATGCTGACATCCTCCAGATTGGCACGCGCAACATGGAAAACTACACGTTGCTGGAGGCTGCCGCGCGTTCCGGGAAGCCGATCCTGCTGAAGCGCGGCATGATGGCAACCATCGCCGACTTCCTTCGTTCCGCGCAACTCATACTCGACAACGGCAATCCGAACGTCATCCTTTGCGAGCGCGGCATTCGAACCTTCGAAACCGCCATGCGCAATACATTCGACGTGGCGGCGATCGTGCTGCTCAAGCAGATTTCGCATCTACCCGTGATTGCAGATCCAAGTCACGCCGCGGGTTGTCGCGAACTTGTTCCTGCCTTGGCGCGCGTCGCGGTGGCAGCGGGGGCCGACGGCCTTTTGGTTGAGGTGCATCCGAACCCTGACAAGGCGTGGAGCGATGCAGAACAGACGCTCAGCTTCGCCGAATTCGATGACATGATGGCGTCGCTGGATCCGTACATTGCATTGCGGCCGCCCTCTGCGCGATGCGATGCAATGCCTGCGGAAACCATGGAGGCCGTGGGATGAAATTGGCCTCCCGTACGGTATCACTCAGCATCTTGCCAATATTCTTGCTGCTCTTTTGCGGCTTTGGTGTCGCGCCTTTACGTCCGTCCGCGCCGCCTTTGATCGTAACCGCAGCGCCCATCTATCAGCCGCTCGCGGCACTGCGCGGAGGCGAACGTTTTCCCCAGGGCGCCCAATTGTTGCTGGTGCGAGATCACGTCGCCACTCCCCTGATCGAGGGCTTCGCCGCCACTTCAGATGCCAATGTTTCCTATGACGGGAAAAGGCTGCTATTCGCAGGCAAAGAACACGCGGGTGACAAGTGGGCAGTGTGGGAGTTCACATTCGAAGATCGCTCCGTGCGCAAAGTGATCGGCGGGCCCGCCGACGTAATCAGGCCGTTGTATCTTCCGGGCGATCGTCTTCTGTTCGCGCGGCGCACCGCGATGGGATTTCAACTGGAGAATGCAAACCTTGATGGATCAGGTGGCATCATCCTCACTTACTTGGGTGCAAGCGCAGTGCCTGAGACGGTGCTTGCTGATGGCCGCATCCTCTTTCAGGCAGGTTTTCCGTTAGGAACAGACTTGGACCACGGCGCCATCCCGGAATTGTTTCTCGTCTACTCAGATGGATCGGGTGTTGAGTCGTATCGTTGCGATCACGGATCGTCGCGCTGGGGAGGCACGCAACTTGCGTCTGGCGATGTAGTGTTCACGCACGGTTCTCGATTAGCGCGATTCACCTCGCCGTTAGCTACTGAATCATCAATCTCAGCGCCACGTGCGGAGTATGCCGGCGCAGTGATTGAAACGGAGTCGGGTCAGTGGCTACTCAGCGCCCGCTCGGCTGGGGATACGCATTACGCGCTAAAGGAGTGGAAACCAGGCGCGCCGGTTCTGCGGAATGTGATTTCACGCAGTGGCGAAGACCTGGTTCAGCCTGTCCTGCTTTCCTCGCACAGCCGACCCAATCACCATCCGACCGCGCTGCACAAATGGGATTACGCAAACGTGTTGGCGTTAGACGCCCGGGAATCCCGCGACGGAGCAATGAATGCGACGCCAACGACGGTCCGTCTCGAAGAATTGGAAGCGAACGGCGATGCAAAGACTCTGGGTACTGCATCCGTTGAACCCGACGGCTCGTTTTTTGTGCAGGTACCAGGCGATAAGCCGATCCGGATCGCTCTTCTCGACGAAAACGGCGCTGAGCTTCGCAAGGAGCATGGCTGGTTCTGGCTGCGCAAAGGAGAACAGCGTTACTGCGTCGGATGTCATGCCGGCCCCGAACACGCACCAGAGAATCGCGTGCCTGCGGTGCTGCTTCGAACTACGACTCCTGCAGATCTAACCGGCCTCGGGCATCAGGCAACGCGGGGAGGTCAGTGATATGAAGATGCGCACTTTTCTCCTCCTGGCATTGATCCTGACGCCGATCTTCGTGCGGTATGGGGCAGGGCAAACGGCGGCAAAGTCAAATCCAGCGGCAAAAGCCGGAACTTCAACTATCCGGTTTGAAGACGCCACTGATGCTGCCGGCATCAACTTCACCCATAGCTTCGGCTCGCGCCAACTCGGCTCCCTGCTTGAGGGCACCGGCGCAGGCTGCGTCTGGCTCGACTACGACAACGACGGGTTCCCCGACCTCTATGTGACCAATGGCAGGCCGCTCGACGACTCGATGCACCCGTATCCGCTGAAGGACAAGCCGGATCCGCTACCCCACAATCACCTGTACCGCAACAACGGCAACGGGCACTTTACGGACGTAACACAAATGTCGGGGCTCAACCCCGACATCTATTCGGTTGCTGTCGCGGCTGCCGACTTCGATAATGATGGCTTTGTCGACCTGCTTGTCACGGGCTACGGAAGGGCTATTCTTTATCACAATGACGGCAATGGGCACTTCACTGACTTCACGGCGAAAGCCGGGATCAAGCTAGAGGGCTGGGCAATTTCGTCCACCTGGCTTGACTACGACAAGGATGGTTGTGTCGACCTTTTCGTCGGGCGCTATGTGAAGTTTGATCCCAAGTATCGTGCATTCTATGCGGCGGACAACTATCCAGGTCCACTCGATTACGAGGGAGACACGAACAAGTTGTTTCACAACAACTGCGACGGCACCTTCGCCGACGTCAGTGAAAAATCCGGGATTGCCGCATTCGTGGGCCGCACCATGGGAGTTACAGCCGCCGATTATGACGGCGATGGCTGGGACGACATTTACGTCGCTAACGATCGCACGGAAAACTTCCTCTTTCACAACAAGCACGATGGCACATTCGAAGAAGTCGCCAATGATACCGGCACAGCGTTTGGACAAAATGGCGAGTCCACGTCATCCATGGGGCCGGTCTTCGCGGACTTTGAAAATCGCGGCGTGTTTGACTTGTGGGTGACTGACGGTCACTACAATCGCTACCTGCGCAACGCGGGCAAGCAGGGCTTTGAAGATCGCGGCGCCGCGAACGGTGTGTCGCAGTCAAACGCGCAGTATGTGAGTTGGGGAACTGGCGTCTACGACTTCGACAACGACGGCCAGCGCGACATCCTCATCTTTCACGGCGGCCTCATCCACCTTATTCCTCAGGAGCACACCATCTTTCGCGGGCTGGGAGACGGGCACTTTTCTGATGTGTCCCGCAGTGCGGGCGATGTGCTGAGTGTTCGCACTACCGCGCGTGGAGCCTGTTTCGCAGACTACGACAACGACGGGAAAGTGGACGCCTTTGTTGTGAACCTGGGAGGCAAGGGAACGCTGGTCCATAACGTGTCGGCAAATACCGGGCATTGGATCGCCATCAAGCTCAAGGGAACGAAGAGCAATCGTGACGGTATTGGTGCAAAGGTTGAGGTTTTTGCGGGAGACAAGCACTTGGCCGCTGAGCGGGTTGCGGGCTCTGGCTATCTTTCGCAGGACGACGATCGGCTGCACTTCGGGCTTGGAAACGCAGCGGTCGTCGACAAGGTAGTGATTCACTGGCCGAGTGGTCTCGAACAGACTGTTGAAAAGCTCGCGGCCGATCGCGTTGTCACGGTGGAGGAGCCCCGTTGAAGAGGTTCCTTGCAAATCCGCTCGCCGCCGTACTTCCGGCCGCCCTTGGCGGTCTGCTGGTGTTGCTTGCGGCTGGGTGGCACAGCAAAGGGGATGTCTGGGCTGCGGCTCATGGCCCGCGAACGGGAGAACATCTTACTTACGCTTCGCCGATCGAGCTTCTGTTTCAACCCAACCAGAACCGCCTGTTTATCTTGTGCCAGAGCAGCGATGAAGTGCGCGTGTTGAACGCCGCCACGTTCGCCGAGATCCGGAGAATTCCGGTAGGCCATATGCCGCGCGGGTTTTCGCTCTCGCACGACACAGGTCGATTATTTGTTGCCAACTCCTGGGATGACACCGTCTCCGTGATCGATACCCACATGCTTGAGGTGGTGGCTACATGGCAGGTGAGAGGTGAGCCCTCAAGCGCAGTTGAGGACCGTGAGGGCAAGCGTCTCTTTGTGGCCAATCGCGTATCGAATGATGTTGCGGTGCTGGACGTGCAAACCGGAGCTGAGGAGAAGCGTCTTGCCGCAGGCCGTGGAGCTAGCTACATCACTCCATCGCCGGACCAAAACCGTCTCTACGTTACGCATGTGTATCCAAACTTGACGCGCGAGTCCACCAGCAATGGAAATCGTCTGTCTCCGCAATCCGAAATCACAGTAGTTGACCCTTTTCGCGCGGTTGTGGTCGATCGCCTGCCGCTCGTCAACGTCGCACATGGATTCCATACGGCATTTTCGCGCGACGGCCGCCTCGGGGTCGTGGCCCAGTTACACCCCAAGAACCTTGTCCCTCTCGCTCATCTCGAGCATGGAGGCGCTTTTGCTGACACTCTTACGCTTTTTGGCGCAGACGTGGGCAAGCCCGTTGAGATTCCTCTCGATGAATTGGAGCGCTATGCCGCGCGACCCTTCGGCGTGGCGATCTCGCCGGACAAGTCGAGCCTCTATGTTTCCAGCGGCGGCTCTGAAATCGTTACGGTCATCAGCGTCCCCCGCATGCTTGCCTACGCGCATGCCCATCCTGGCTCCAACGTTCAAGATCTTGCCGCAAGCTCGCGCTACGTAAGTTCTCGCATCCCAGTTGGTCGCGATCCGCGCGGATTTGCCTTCACTCCCGACGGCAGCAGGCTTCTCGTCGCCAACCGGCTCGATGACACGATCAGCGTCATCGATGTGCACACGAATCGCGTGGTCAAGACAGTGCAACTTGAAAGCGCTGCACAGATATCCGTGCTACGTCACGGCGAGCAGGCTTTTTATTCCGCGCGCTACTCATTTCAAGGCCAGATCGGCTGCGCGAACTGCCATATTGATTCCACCTTTGACGGCCTTACCTGGGATCTCGAACCGGATGGCTTCGGGCGCGATATCGTTGACAACCGCCCCATCGAGGATCTGCGCGACACGGAGCCCTACAAGTGGAACGGCGGCAATCCAAATCTGCCCACCGAGTGCGGCCCACGCACCGAAATGTATTTCTGGCGATCAGAAACCTACGACAACCTCACGCTTACTGACCTTGTCGTCTACGTTCGCAGCCTTGCGCTCCGGCCGAATCGGTGGCGTCAATCCGACTCGCAGCTTACGGGCGTCCAGGACCGGGGTAAAGCTCTCTTCGCTCGCTCGATTGACAAGTTCGGCAAACCGGTCCCTGAAACGAATCGCTGTGTTTATTGCCACAGCGGCCCCAAAGGCACAATTCAGAAGTCCTTTGACGTGGGTACCGGCAAAAACACGGATAACTCCGGCGTGCTCGATACCCCACAACTTGCCAACGTTGCGCTAACCGCTCCGTATTTGCACGACGGATCTGCGACGACGCTCGAAGAAATATGGACCGTATTCAACCCTGAAGACAAACACGGCCGCACCAATGACCTCACCAAGGACGAACTCAACGACTTGATCGAATACTTGAGGACGCGATGAATAGATTCTGGGTAATGCTGGTGCTCGCGATCGCCGTCTCATACGGATATGGCGCCGCGCCTCGAATGCCCGTCTACCAGTTCGAAAATTTCACTACAGCCGATGGCCTCCCTGACAACCATGTCTACTCTGTCCTTGTAGACGGGAACCGTATCTGGGCGGCGACCGAGAATGGCCTTGCCGTCTACGAGAACCACGCCTGGAAGACCTATACCACCGCGGACGGACTTGCGCATCGTGCAGTGCTCTCTCTTGCTCTGGATAAGCGAACTGGCGACGTCTGGGCGGGCACCATGGGAGGGCTCAGCCGCATTTCGGGCGGCCGCATTGACACCTTCACGCAGCTCAATTCCGGTCTCAGTAATGACGTAGTCTACGGCGTCTCCGTCGAGGGCGAAAATGTGTGGATAGCCACTGCCGCCGGCGCCTGCCGGTTCGACCTGCATAGCGGACAGTGGTCCCTGTACAACGAGCGCAACACCCCCATGAATGAGATCTGGGTCTACAGCGTCCACGCCACAGCAACCAAGGTCTATTTCGCGGTGTGGGGGAGCGGGCTGCTCGAGTACGACCAGAAAACCGGCAAATGGGACAAATACGACGATCCTGACGGCGAAAATGAAATGGTGCTGTTCAAGGATCAGGGCCTGATTCACGAGATTGTCACGTCAGTCAGTTATGTGGACAATATTGTTTGGGCAGCCACATACTTCGGCGACAGCCGTTATGACGGCCGCTACTGGCATAACTTTCTCACTAAAGACAGTGGGCTTCCCTCAAATTTCACCAACCAGGTGAAGGGTTTGGACGCTAATCGGGCCTGGTTCAGCACGGATAAGGGGTTGGCCTACTACGACGGCGCCAACTGGGCTGTCTATCGCAACGCGCTCGCCACCGGCAAGCCGGAGATGACGATCCGCGATGCGCAGGGGAAAATAACCTCAGTGGCGGTGACAACTGCGCCTGCCCACAACTACGTCCTCGGCATCGATTTTCAAGGGGACGATATCTGGGTTGCGACCGCGAAGGGACTGAGTCATGGAATTCGGCAACACGAAGGGAAATAAGGAGCAATCAAAAATGAGTACATTCGCAGAAATTCTCGAGACCATCGCGCAAGCACCCATACAAAAGCGCGCCATGACCAATCACGGCGTGCTCAATGAAGCATATGCCTATCCTAAGCCAAGCTCGTTCTCGCGCGGCATGCGCATCGACCTCAACGGCCTCACCATACTACTGATTTCGGGTACCGCTTCCATCGACGAGAACGGCCAAAGCGTCCACATTGGCGACTTCCGCGCCCAGTTGCGCCGCACCTTCGACAACATAACGGGACTGCTTGCGAGCGAAGGCTGCACTTGGCACGACATCGTGCGCACCAGCTGTTACCTGCGCGACATCGATCGTGACTACGACGTCTTCAATGAAGAGCGCACCCAGTTCTTCAAAGAGCAGGGACTCGATCCCCTGCCCGCCTCGACCGGTATTCAGGCGCATCTTTGCCGCCCTGAATTGCTCATTGAAATTGAAGCCATCGCCATGTTCCGCACGGAAAAGACCCCTGGCAACAAGGAGTAACTACGTGAACGGCAAGGCTTGTTTGTTGGCCGCCGCATGCATCTTTGCTGCGGCGGGCGCGGTTCGCGTTTCCGGCCAGGACACCTCTCCCAGGCAGGACACTCCTTCGGGTCGGCCCGCGCACATTTGCGAGTGCGGCGCGCATCCGCCGGGACCTCCGCGCGACCGATCAGTAGCCCCCTATGCTGCTGAACCGGGCGACATGAGCCCGTACTCAAAATTTGCCGCGCCGTATGACCTGAACTATGTCCACCCCAACATCTACGGGGGCGCTGCCCGCGATCTCCCAGAGCCAACGGACCTGACCGAAGTGCGGATCGGCTTCTTCGGCCCCATCGAGCACACACCCGAAGAGGAATTCGGGAAGCGCATGCTGCACGGCGCGCAATTGGCCATCGAAGAGGCCAACGCACGCGGCGGGTATGGCGGCAAGCCCTTTCGTCTCATGCTTCACAACGACTACGACAACTGGCAGGCCAAAACGGTATACGGCGACGATCGCTCGACCGACCCCGCCATCTGGGGCTCTGCGTCCAATGAAGTCGTCAAAATGGTCTACGATGACAAGGACTGGGCCATCTTCGGCTCCATCAGTTCTGAGTCGACCCACATCGCTCTTCGCGTCGCGCTGCGCGCGGAGATCCCAATCGTCAACTCCGCATCTACTGATCCCACTATCCCGGAAACCTACATCCCCTGGTACTTCACCGATCTGCAAGACGATCGCGTACAGAGTTATGTCCTCGCCCGCCGCATTTTTACAGAACGGGGTCTCAAGCGGGTCGCTCTCTTGCGTATCAACAATCGCTATGGACGCTTCGGCGTTCCCAAGTTCCGTGACGCTGCCCGCCGCCTTGGCCATCCTGTGGTGATTGAGCAGAAGTTTCTGCCCGGCGACACTGACTACTCACGTCAGCTCAAAGTCATCCAGGGTTCGCGCGCTGATGCCATCGTGCTTTGGACCGACGAAATTCCCGCCGCGAACATTTTGAAGCAAATGCGCGCCCTCGGGATGAAGCAGCGCGTCTTCGGTTCATATCGCACACTGGGCCCAAAACTGCTTGTTGAAGCGGGGCCAGCTGCTGAAGGCTTCGAAGCCGTATTTCCCTACAATCCCGCGCGCAACGATCTGGGGTGGACCAGTTTCAATCAACGCTTCGAAACGCGCTTCCATGAAAATCCCGAGCAGTTTGCATCGCTCGCATTCGACGCTATGAACGCATTGCTCGATTCCATCTGCAAGGCAGGACTCAATCGTGCGCGCATTCACGATGCATTGGCTGATATTGAGGACTACGAGGGCGTCACTGGCCATATGGTCTTCGATCCAAACCAGAAAAATGTAGCGCCAATGTATATCGGCACCGTGCATGACGGCGCAATCAACTACAAAGCTGCTTCCATGGAAAAGGCGTCTGCGCCCGCGTCCCCTCAAGCCGCCAATCCGCAAGCCTCTCTTGAGCACCCAATCCCCGGTCGCCCATATGCTGTCGTCGGGGGCGACGGCGTCTCATTCTCCGGCCCCCACACGCAAGATCTTCCCGCGAATAGTCTTCGCGTCGTAGTTTTTGGAAAAGAAGCGGCGCGCATCGCTAAATCCCTGGAATCGCAGCCTGCCGCAATGTCATCCCAGTGGCAACTGCTTCCGGTCGACAGCAATCAGAATTGGGGCACAGCCTCCACGCAACTGGTTCGCGCCCTGATGGACCAACACGCCATCGCCATCATCGCTCTCGATCGCGACGCTGCGCACTTGGCCGAGCAACTCGCACTTAAGGTATTCGTGCCGGTCCTGGCGCTCAGTGAAGACCGCGCTCTTACTTCCACCAATGTTCCATGGATCTTCCGCTTACCGCCATCCGCTACAACCGTCTCAGCGCTCGAGCTCCTGCGCAATGCGGAGAGACGGAGCGGCCCCAATCCTGAACGCCTGCGCGATGTGCTCGCATCCGGGGTTGAGATTCAGGGCATTGCCTTCCTTCCAACCGGAGAACCCGCACAACCGCTGATTCAATGAAAATCCCTGTAAACCAGAAGGGCAGCCCGGATTCGGGCTGCCCTTCTAGCTTGGTTTGTGTTGCAACAGACTACGGCAGATAGTAGCGGAAAGAAGTGAAGATTTCGTCGTCAGTTCCGCTCGCGCCGTTGCCGGGGTTGGTCGTGCCACCCACACCCGACCACAGATCACGGCGGAAGTGACTGTACTGGATGCCCTGGCGCAGGCGGCCCTTGGGCCCATTGTAAATGTAGTACCAGTAACCGACAGAGCCTTCCTGCACGTCCTTGGTCTGGTTACCGCAGCTGCCCGGCGTGCTGGGTGTGGTCGGCCCCGTAGGCAGAACCACGGCGTTGCAGCCAGACATGTTGGTAAGGTACGAGCCGTAGCCTTCCTTGCCGTTGAACGTTCGATAGACGTAGTCCACGCCGGCATTGAAGTAGACCATCAGGCGCGGATCAGGATTGATTTCGACCGTTGCCAGCGAGGAGAATGCCCGTAGCGGCTCGATAGTCGCATTGGGACGCAGAGTGATGTCGGCGATGGTCGACGAACCGTAGCGGCCGATTCCCTGGCCGAACAACCCTTTGGCGCCAACGGATACTTTCTTCTGCATCAGCGGTCCCCGGAATCCGCCGCCTATTCCGGCCGATCCCGTTGAGTCGTTATAGGCGTTTAGAGCATTCGTGGGAGCGTTCGGGTAGATGCGATCGCGCCAGAAGCGGCCAACCCCAAAAAGTTCCCAGTGGCCCCAACCCGGTTCAACCGCCATCTTGAGGATGAAGTCCGGCGCCGGGTTGTAGGTGATCGTGGCATTGAAGGCGTTATAGAGACCGCCACTGTTGCCGAGCTGACCGATCAGGTAGTTGGTCGGAAGGCCCGATCCGGCCGGAGTCAAGGCTTCCGCATTCTCAACCGACAATCCCATGAAGAACTTCTTGCTGAACGCCTTGCTCACGCGGAACCCATACTGGCGCGCCCACACAAAGCCGGCGTTGTATTGAGCATCGATCTCCGGAGGTAGAATCTCCGTACCGTTCGACAGTCCCTGCGTGGTTTCCGTCGCCAGCGACCACATCTGGCCACCTGTGAAAGTCCAGCCGTTAGCTAACGCAGCCTGAGCCCACAATTGACGCTGCCGCATTACATAACTGTTGCTCTGGTTGTTATTTGAAGTGACGCCCGTACCGAGCCAGTCCGCTTCGTAGTACCCGGTCAGCGTCATGTTGTCCAGTTTGCCGATGGCTTTCAGGGCTACGCGCGACTGACGCCCTGAACCCTGCCACTCGCTGATCTTTGCGGTGTCGGCGCCATCCAGCGGAACACCCGTGAACTGCGTGTTGATGTCAGCGCCCATAGCGCGGCTGCGGTATACAGTTTCCGCCGCAAGGAAGCTGCCCGTTGGCGAAAGTGTAATTCCCTTGAAGTGGATCACGTCCGGAGATTCCATCGCCTTTTTCATCTTCGCGGTTTCATCTGAGAACGAGCTGACCACCGTCGCATTGACCGTCTTCATGTCGGTCACGGTAGCTTGAAGGGTGTTTACAGCCGATTGATTCTCCGTCGCGGCCTGCTGCCCGCTGTCGGCGGCTGCCTGCGCCTTGGCCGCCGCGGCCTGCGCATCCGCAGCGGCTTGCTGCGCCTGCTTCAGTTGCGTGTCCTTCGTCGCAAGGTCCTGCTTCAGACCGTTGATCTGGGTTTCCATATCCTGACGCAGGCTCTGGATCTGCTCTTCGACCGTCGGACCCTTCGGCTTAACTTCCTTCTTGTGAACTGGGTGCTTCTTCGCGGGTGGCGCAGGGTCACTCGCGTAGACGTTCGAGCAAACCAGACATGCTGCCAGCATTCCCGCCACAGCAACTTTGTGTTTCGAGTTCATTGGGCCTCTCTTTTTCCAAGATCTTGCGTTGTGTGTGCGCGTCCCGCCGAGACCAACCTCGCTCAGACGGGAGCGCCATGCGTCCGCACCATCAATGACGTTTGATCACGCCGGATCGAGACAGATGCGCGCAGAGCTGCAGCCTTGAAATCCACCCGCTCATGCGGATTTTTCCCCGGGGCTGATTACCTCTACGAGGTTCGCAAAACCGTGTGAATATTTGACGAATTCACATATTTTTAACAAAGTTAAGAACGTGATAAGAAACGCATTTACCTGATATTCAACGCGACCCCGCCTGTACGAGTCGCGTTCGTGCTGCCGTGCCTTTCGGCATGCCCGGCACTAAGCAGGTTCGCTAGAATCCGGTAGGCTCCCGGCACCAACTCAGGCAGTTGGCGGTAAAGCGCATACGCAACATAGATATAGGTTCCCTTGCCAGGATGAGACACCAGCAGCCCTCCGTGTTGAGGATCCTGCCCCGCGTCTGCCGTTTCCGTTAACGGTGTAAAGCCCGGGTCCCAACTCTCCATGAACGAGTGTCCCCGCTCCTCCACCCAACCGTTGAAGTCACCCGCCGTGATCGCGTTCGGTGTCGTCAGCAGGGGATTAGCGTTGTTCAATAACTTCACAGGTGCTGATTCATCCACTACGCGTTCCGGAATCCGGCCCAGAGTCAGCGGCAGCGGGGCGGGAAATGAAGCGCTCTGATACTGCACGATCAGCGTTCCGCCGTTCCGCACAAATTCGTCCAGCCGTGGCTGCGCCGCTGTAACTTCCGGCCGTGTTGAATAAGCCCGGATGCCCACCACGATCACGTTCCACGCCGACAGATCCGCCCCTGCCACCTCCGACTCCGAAAGCAAATGCGGCATCGCTCCCATTGCCTCAATCGCCTCCGGAACCAGGTCGCCCGGCCCCATCACATAGCCAATCCGCAATCCCGGCGCCAGCTTCACATCCACCTTCGCGTTTTGAGCTCCGCATCCTGGTAGATGTTGTAGGGCCGCAGCCCAGCGTACTCAACGCTCCGCCAACCACTCGCGAATGACCTACCGCCAGCCTTCGCGACAGCCTGCACCGCGTAAGCGCCCCCCGCCTTCACATCCGCCGGCTTTACCGAAAACAGCAACGGCTCTGTATCGCCGGCTCCGCTTCGCTTGAAGTGCCCCTCCGCAGGCTCAGACCGCCACCCTTCTGGCAGCTTCAGCGCCACCGTTCCCTCCGCGGCCCCCTGCGTATGGACTGTCACCTTCACTGGCAGCGCTGCGCCATCGAGCGGCAGAATCCGCGCCTCCGGCGTCACGCTCACCCCAATCTCCGGCGTCACCATCAGCGGCTCATAGATGCCCGCCCGGCCCCGTCACCCGCGCCAGCGTCTGTACAACCTCGCCCACCTTGATCGGCACACCATCGAACGTGAACTCCGCCCACGCCTCCAGCGGCCACGGCGCAAACGACCGCATCCGCCACGCCGGATTTGCCACGTCGTAGTAGGGCTGCTCGGTCGTCGGCCGCGTAAACGATGGCTTCGTGGCCTCCGCATTCGCCGCCGCCTGCACCTTGAAAATCGCGTCAGCCACCGCGCTCGCCGGATCAGGTGCACCGCCTGTCATCTCGCTCTTCCACGCATCGCCGCTGTGGCTCTCCAGGCTCACCTTCGTCAGCTTCGACTCTGCATTTGCGCGCGAAACGTGCACCCGCACGCTTGAACTCCTCGCCGGGCGTACGCTCCGTGCCGTTTCATCCGCCGACCCGCCCCGTGGCCCAAAGCCCTGCGACTCGCCTGGTCCTTCGTCCGGAACGCCACCACGTCCAGCCCCAGCAACTCCTTCAGGGCGCCCTGGAATTCGTCAATCTTGGCATCCAGTTCAAACAGCAGCCCCGCCTTCGCTGTCGCCGTCAGCTTCACCTCGCCCCCAACTCGTTCCCGCAAATCCAGCGTCTGCTTGTAGAGCGCGGCAAGTGCGTGCGCATTCTCCGCCGCCGCCTTTCCGTCGCGATCCTTGACTACCTGCCTCAACCCCGCATCCATCCCGCGCAATCCTTCGGCGATCCAGGCCGGAGCCCCATTTCCCGCCAGCCGTCCCATCCCCACAATGCTCGTGTCGATGTCTACTTTTCGCGTTGTGAAACAGGCCGCCCGTCTCCTTGCCTTCGCCCTTGCGCCTGGCTCTCGCGGTACCACCGCCCATAAGTGATAGCTCGTCGTCGCCGGCCCCGTCAGAGTCGGATTCGCGCCGCCGTTCTGCGACTTCTGCTGGCCCCAGCCCTCGCGCGCAATCTGCACATAGCTGCGACCCAGCACCGAGTCGCGCGTCCCCACCGGCATCGTCGCATCCGCTCCCAAAGCGCCCTCAATCCATTCGCCTGTCGACGTAGTTCCTGAAACGTGCCGCCGCCTGCTTGCCCGTCGCGTAATCAAACACCTTGCCATTGCTGATCGGCGCAAACGGCACCATGCTGTACACCGCCAGCGGCTGCCACGGTTGCAGCCCGTCCTTCAACTGCTCGGGAAACACCTTCGGATCGCCCGCCGCCTTGAATACCTCCTGCGCAATCTCGCCCGACACCTGGTGCTGCCCATGGCCGTCGCTCACCGCGCCCACAAACGTGGCCACAATCACCTGCGGCCGCTCCTGCCGCACCGCCAGCACCGCGTCATAGAGCACCCGCTCGTGCCCCCACCGCTGCAAACGCCTCCTCCTGCGTCTTCGAAAAACCGAAGTCCGCCTCCGTCCCCCAAAGCTGTTTCGCGCCGTAAAACTCATCGGCCCGCAGCAACTCATTCGTGCGCATCACGCCCAGCGCATCGTAGACATCGCCGGTCATCGCGTTCTGCCCGCCCTCGCCGCGCGTCAGCGTAAACAGAATTGCCCGCGCGCCCAGTCCGCGGCTCAAATACGTCAGCAGCGCCCCGTCCTCGTCATCAGGATGCGCCACGATCATCATCACGCTGGCCGTCGTATTCAGCCTGCGCAGCGCCTGTTCCAGCGCATCCTGCCCGCGATCCTCCGGCCAGCGGCAGCGCGATCGCACGTCGCCTCCCGCGTCCGCCACTGCCGGACTCTTGCGGACGCCTGCGCACCCAAATCGAAGAGGAGCCCGCAGCACGCCGCAAAGCCAAAAGCCCCGCCAAGCGAATCCCGCAGGAAACTGCCGACACACTCGCGTCATGTGCACCCTCGCCTCAATCATGCTCATACTTCTCGTCAGTGTACAATCCGCGAGAGTCGCGGACCATAATCTCGACGCGTCAGCCACAAGGACGATCCCGGCAACCAGACGCCACCACGCCGCATCTCGAACGCCGCATCGGCCTTCGCTCCGCCGTGCTCTTCAACATGCTTGAGATGATCGGCGTCGGCCCCTTCATCACCCTGCCCCTCGTCATCGCCGCCGCCGGCTTCCATCTTTCCGTCTGGGCATGGCTCCTCGGCGCCGCCATCGCCGTCGCCGACGGCCTTGTCTGGGCCGAACTCGGCGCAGCCTTCCCCCGCGCTGGCGGCTCTTACGCCTTCCTCCGCGAAATCTATGGCCCCGACCGCGCAGGCAACTGGCTCAGCTTTCTCTACGTCTGGCAGCTCAGCTTCTCCGCCCCGCTCTCCATCGCCTCAGGCTGCATCGGCCTCTCCAGCTTTCTCGCCTGGTTCTGGCCCGGCCTCGACGCACGCGCCCTTCGCCGCCCTCCCCGCACTCCACTACGCCAACTTCGCCGCCGCCGCCACGTGCCTGCTAGTCACCGCGCTCCTCTATCGCAACCTCACCGCCGTCACGCGTCTCGCCTGGATTCTCTTCGCCGGCGTGCTCACCGCCATCGCCGGCGTCATCGTCTCCGGCTTCGCGCACGCCGCCTGCACTGGCGGATGGCACATGCCAGCATCCCCATCGCATGTCCGTCGGCCTCGCCATCGGCGGCCTCGCGCAGGCCACGCTCATCACCACCTACGACTACTGGGGCTACTACAACATCACCTTCCTCGGCAGCGAAGTCCGCGCAGCCCGAGCGCACCATCCCCCGCGCCATCCTGCTCTCCGTCGCTCTTCGTCTCCGCCTTCTACGTCGCCATGAACATGGCCGCGCTCCCCGCCGTGCGCGACGCTCGCCGTCGGCGCCGCCGACCACCGCCGTCAGCCCGCCTCCAACTCGTCGCTGACATCGCCAGCTCCGCCTTCGGCCACTGGGCGGGAGCCATCATGGCCGCCCTTGTCGTCTGGACCGCTTTCGCCTCCGTCTTCTCGCTCCTCCTCGGCTACTCCCGCGTCCCCTACGCCGCCGCGCGCGACGGCAATTACTTCCGCTTCCTCGACGCCATCCATCCCAGACACCGCATTCCCCACCGCTCGCTCATCGCCCTCGGCCTGGTCGCCTCCGCCTTCTGCTTCCTCTCGCTCACGCAGGTCATCACCATGCTCGTCATCACCCGCATCCTGCTGCAGTTCTTTCTGCAGCACGTCGGAGTCATCCTGCTTCGCATCCAGCGGCCCGAACTCGACCGCCCCTTCAGCATGCCGCTCTATCCGCTTGCCGCCGCTGGCCGCCATGGCGGGCTTCGTCTTCATGCTGGTCAACCGAAGTCACGCGCTGGACGGCCTCGCCGTCGCCGCCGCCATCGGCCTCTCCGGCACACTGATTTACCCCATCCGCGCAAGGCGCCTGCACCAATGGCCCTTCGCGTCCGGAGAGCCATCATCCAATTCTCCCCAAGGTTTGTCTTCCTGAGCGAAGCCGGACAGCTTTATCGTCCTGCGTAGTCGAAGGACCCGCGGTCGGCCTTTTTTTCCGTTTCATTGCGCGAACCACCAAAAAATGCGTGCCCCATCCAAACGACGTCTTTGCTTTTGTCGTTTGGGTGGGATACCACAAACCTTCTCCTCGGAACTCGTGGCGAATCAATGTTGAAATAGAAGTGATATGAGCACCGGTCCCCTGCCTCAGCAAATTGTGTTGACCCTCATGACTCCGGGAAGAGATCAAGAATTTGCGGAGATGCTCGATGAGTTTCGCGCCGCCGGAGAATTCCACGTCTACGACGGCAACTTCGCCATCGCCTGGGACGGCTATGCTGGCTTCTACGACTTGCTCTCACGCATGAAAGCGGGCGGTTATCCCCGCCCCGACATCGTCCCCATGGACGCGTACTTCATTGAGGCCGATGGACGAATCCTGGGCGACCTCTTCATCCGTCACCGGCTCTCTCCCATCCTGGAGAAAATGGGCGGACACGTCGGATACAAAGTCCGCCCGGCGTTCCGCAATCGCGGCGTGGCCACGGCGGCGCTCAGGCTGGCTCTCAAAAAACTGGCGCTCATGGGCGTCGATCGTGCATTAGTCACATGTAATACGACAAACACCGCCTCCGCGCGAGTGATCGAAAAATGCGGCGGTCAGCGAATCGAAGATGCACGAATCGGCGCGAGAACCGAACGCCGCTATTGGATCGCGACCAGCTCCCAGACAATCACGAGCCCCCAAACAAATTTGTATTCCTGAACCTGGTCGAAAGACCTACGATTGTTTTCGCTTTTTTGCGTTTTGCCAGGCGAACTCACCACGCACGAGGGTGCTCCATCCAAACGACGTCTTTGTTCTTGTCGTTTGGGTGGGATACCACGAACCTAAATCGGCGCCCGTTCTTGTCGTTGTTTTTGCGTGCTACTCCCAGCACGAACCGCGGGTGCCCCATCCAAACGACGTCTTTGTTTTGTCGTTTGGGTGGGATACCACGAACCTCAACCGGCGCCCGTTCTTGTCGTTGTTTTTGAGTGCTACTCCCAGCACGAACCGAGGGTGCCCCAGGGTCCGGGGTCCCCGCGGACGGGTCTTCGTCCGTGGGGTGGAGGCCTCGATTCTGAGACCTGGGACATCAAAAATCTCAACCAGCCGGTCTTTCTATTCCCTGTTCCCTATTCCCTATTCCCTCGTCCCTCCATCAATTCAGCCGGATACTTCCCGTAATAATATGTGCAGCCAGCCGGTACAATCCTTCCGACGACGACCTCTTGAAGCTCCTGAAGAACCCACCCTTTTCCACGTCGAACGCGCTGGCCTTCACCTCGCCAATATCAACTGACGCATCCACCGATCGGTACTGCTCCGGGTTCACGCCCGTCACCGTCAACCTCCCCGGCATGCACATCAAAATCCTTATCGCCCGCTACACCGTCCACGTGGATCGCGCCGGCAGGCATCCGCACGCTCAGGTGAGTCTGGTGCGGAATCTCGATCGTAATGTGAACGTTGTTGTTGGGGCCGCCTGTAATCGAAAGTTTCCCCTCGCCGTCGTTTTTTTCAAAGCGAATGTGAACCCTCTCGGCGCGATCCGTGTCGTCCAGCCGGCAGGTCACGCGAATCTCCCGCGCATCCGACCCCACCAGGTTCACCTCAGCCGACCGCGAGTAGACGGCCAGCCGCATCCCCGCCTCTGCCGGCACGCTGAAAGCGCTCGCGCAGTTGCCAAGGTTCTCGCCCTGCAAGGCCGGCCCCGAGGCCGCCACAAGCAGGCAAACAAATCCGGCCAGAAGTTTCATGCGTTCTCATACGGAGTGGGTCAGACAAAAGTTCCACCCGCTGTAACTTCGCAGCGCCGGTTCGTGTCTAATAGGTGCTGAAGTTTTCCCCGAGGTCGCACCATGCTGATTCGCAAGCCGTCTGACATTCCGTCTTCCGAGATCACCTCGAAAGATCTCTATGTAAACCGCCGCAGTTTCATGCGCGGCGCCATCTCCGGCGCAGCCGTTCTCGGAGCCGCGGCACTCGGTGCCGATCGCATCGCCGACCTGGTCTCCCCGCGCACCCGCGCCTTCGCCGGCACCAAGCTCGAGACCGTCAAGAGCCAGCTCTCCACCACCGGCGAGACTCTCACCAGCTATCAGGACATCACCACCTACAACAATTTCTACGAGTTCGGCGTCGACAAGGGCGCTCCTTCAAAGAATGCCGGTGGTCTGCCCACACGTCCCTGGACCCTCAAGGTCGAAGGCCTGGTCAACAAGCCAAAAACCTTCGACATCGACACACTGCTCAAAATGCGTCCGCTTGAAGATCGCGTCTACCGCCATCGCTGTGTCGAAGCATGGAGCATGGTCATCCCCTGGGTTGGCTATTCGCTCTCTGAACTCCTCAAGGAATGCGAGCCCAATTCCAAGGCAAAGTACGTCGAGTTCTTCTCCTACTTCGACCGGAAAGTCGAGAAGTGGTACTACGAAGACGCCACCATCAACTGGCCCTACACAGAAGGCCTGCGCATGGACGAAGCCATGCACCCCCTCACGCTGCTCACCATGGGGCTTTACGGAGAAGTCCTGCCCAACCAGGACGGCGCCCCTGTCCGCATCGTGGTCCCCTGGAAGTACGGCTTCAAATCCGCCAAGTCCATCGTCACCATCAAGGTCACTGACAAGCAGCCACCCACCACGTGGAACCTGCAGGGCGCCAACGAGTACGGCTTCTACTCCAACGTCAATCCCAACGTCGACCATCCACGCTGGAGCCAGAAGACCGAGCGCCGCATCGGCGTCCCGCTATTCCAGCAGCGCAAGCAAACTCTCATGTTCAACGGCTACGGCGACCAGGTAGCCTCCCTCTACAACGGCATGGACCTGAAGAAGAATTTCTAAGCGCCAGCAATCCGCCAGATAATTCGAGCGGAGTCGAAGAACCCGCATTTGTTCTTGCTTTTGTCTTTTGCATTTACCATCCTCAGCAACCCCGGCGGTGCCCCATCCTAACGACGTCTTTGTATTTGTCGTTAGGGTGGGATAGCACGAACCTACACTGCGCGTTTTTTGTTTTTCTTGAGCGGTAAACGCAGCAGGAACGAGGGTGCCCCAGGTCTGGATTTTTCAGACCTGGAATACCACGAACGTAAACGTTGAATTCTGGTATCCATGAACCGATCAACCCTCATCATCCTCAAGTCCGCCGTCTGGATCGCCTGTCTCTGGCCCATCGGTCTCCTCGTCTACGGAGCCCTCACCCCCAACGGTCTCGGCCCCGACCCGACCGCGAAGATCGAGCTCGCTACCGGCTACACCACGCTCATGCTCCTCACCATCGGCCTGGGCATCACGCCGGTGCGCCGGCTCTCGCCGCGCCTCAGTTGGATGATCAAGTTCCGCCGTCTTATCGGCCTCTTCGCATTCTTGTACGGCACCATCCACATGCTCGCCTATGTGGTTCTTTACGCCGGCTTCAGCATCAACGCCATGGTTGACGACATCGCGAAGCGCAAATTCATCACCATGGGCGTGGCCGCGTGGTTGCTGCTTGTCCCGCTGGCGCTCACTTCGACGACCTGGGCTATTCGTAAGCTCGGCAAGCGCTGGACACTGCTCCACAAGCTCGTCTACATCGCCGTCATCTGCGGAGTCATTCACTACTGGTGGCAGGTCAAGGCAGGCGTCATTCTGCCATTGCCCTTTACCTTCGCCGTCGCAATTCTTCTATTGGCCCGCCCCATCCAGACCGCGCTGCTCAAGCGGAAGGCCCACGCGGCCGCTCTTGCGAAAGCAACGCACTAGCCGTCTCCCGCTGCGAAGTAACACCGCAGCCCCCGGTAGTCGGTGCTCCGTCTGTGACGGGCTCGACCCTGCCGTCATTCAGATCTCACTCAGCTCCATCATTGCCGGAAACTCGAGCATGGTCTGCGCCACCGGGCTGTAGCTCTTGCGGTGCAGCGGCGTCGGCCCGAGCCTGGCGAGGGCAGCCATGTGCTCGGCCGAGCAGTAGCCTTTGTGGCTCGCCAGCCCGTACCCGGGGAACTGGCCGTCCAGCTCCACCAGCAGCCGGTCGCGATACACCTTGGCCAGGATGCTGGCCGCCGCAATCGAGAAGCTCGTTCCGTCTCCCTGAATGCAGGATTGCTGCGGACACGCGAAGTCGATCGTGTCCACTCCATCGATCAGCAGGTAGTCGGGTGTCAGCGCCAGCGTCTCCACCGCGCGCTTCATGGCCAGCAGCGAGGCTTGCCTGATGTTGATGCGGTCGATCGTTTCCACATCGACAGCCGCGATCGACCAGGCCACCGCGTTGGCCCGAATCTCAATGTCGAGCTCAATACGCTTCTTCTCGGAGACCTTCTTCGAGTCGTTCAGACCGTCGAGCCTGCAGCGCGGCGCCAGGATCACCGCAGCGGCTACCACCGGACCGAACATTGGCCCGCGTCCCACCTCGTCCACGCCCGCAATGCGCAGCGCGCCGCACTTGCGGGCTGCCCTCTCCAGCTTCCATCCACACGTGGGAGCCGGGGCAGGCGGATTCTTGCTTGCGGAGTTGGACGCCTGCGGTCTGGCCATGGACCCAGTATAGGGACGATCGAATTCGTTGTGCATCAAGATTGCAGCAGAAATACGCGGCGAACCTGTGGATTTTCGCGCCCAAATAACAACCCCGGCGCGAGCGCCGGGGTTGTTTGGTTCGGAGGAGGGAAGGCTTACGCCTTGGCGACGACGCGATCCACTTCCTTGAGACGGGCAGCCTTGCCGCGCAGTCCGCGAATGTAGAACAGCTTGGCGCGGCGCACCTTGTAGCTGCGAATCTTTTCGACCTTGTCGACAACCTTGGAGTTGAAGGGGAAGATGCGCTCGACGCCCTGGCCAAAGCTCATCTTGCGCACGGTGAAGGTGCCCTGCGGTCCCTTGTTGATGGCAATCACGAGGCCTTCAAATGCCTGGAGGCGCTCTTTATCGCCTTCCTTGATCTTGACCTGGACACGAATCTGGTCGCCGGGCACAAAGGTTGGTAGATCGGTGCGCTTGAGCTTGTCTGCCAGGCGCTGCATAACTGGATGAATTGACATGGTTTCTTCCTGCTGTTGAACTCAGAACCTTCAGTTTATCAGAGATTTTGCCGGAGTGCCGCGATGAAGCAATTTGCACTGCAAATGCTGCAAAAAGCACTTTCACCCGCAAATAAAAAAACGGTCATGTTGATTGCTTTCATTCGATTACACACCGAAAATGGGGGAAATTGTGCTCACCGTGATTTGAATCACTTAGAGGAGGGGCTGAGGGACTAAGGGACTGAGGGACTTGAAGGCGGGGAATATGGAACAGGGAACAGGGAATAGCGATGAGACGGACGGCGGATCCCTGGTCGCAGTGTATGGCTTTTGGTGTGTTGATAGCGGCTGCGCGGCCCGGGTGAGTTCGCAAGTCAGCGGGATTTAGGTGGTGCGTCATGTCTTCTCCTTCTCCGGCTTTCTGTTCCAGCTCTCACGTTCCTGCGATTCTCAAACGCTGGGAGTTTGAGGCATGAAAAAGCCCCTGCCGGAGGCGGTCCGGAGGGGCTATTTCTAAGCTCTGTATTAAGTATGGCAGGTTCAAATAATTAATCCCTAATGGGAGCAAAGTTTTTTGCGCTGATTCCAAAGGGAGTTACAAACTATTTTTCAAAACACCCCTTGACAAGAAGTTTTCCACAGAGTTTTCCACAGGACGGATGGCGGCGTGCTTTTTATGGATCGGGCGGGTCGCAGACAGAGCTGAGGTGAGATTGAGGCGAGAGGGGCCTAATTCCTTTGACTTGCCGTGACTGCCACTCTATTCTTCCGTCACATCGTGCTTTCCAAGTCCTGATTGGTGGCTATGACAAACGACGGGACGATTTCCCAGCCGCAGGTGACCGAATTGCTGGTTCGCTGGCGAAAGGGAGATCAGGCTGCGCTGGAACAGTTGGTCCCGCTGGTGTATGACGAGTTGCGCCGCCTGGCGCGCAGTCATCTTCGCCGTGAAGCGCCGGGTCAAAGCATTCAAAGCGCAGCTCTGGTTCATGAGGCGTACCTGCGCATGGTGGGAAAGAACCCGCCGGACTGGCAGAATCGCGCGCACTTTTTTGGAGTCTCTGCGCATTTAATGCGACAGATCATGGTGGACCGCACACGGAAAATCAGGGCGGCGAAACGAGGTGCGGGCGTCGAGGTACTTCCGCTGGACGAGACGATCGGCCTGTTGCCCCATCAGAGAAGCGTGGATCTGATTCTTCTGGATGACGCGCTTGAGCGCCTGGCGAAACTGGATGAACGCCAATGCCGAATTGTCGAGCTCAGGTTTTTTGCTGGTCTTTCACTGGAAGAGACTTCGGTTGCTCTGGGCATTTCGGAGGCTACGGTCTCGCGCGAATGGTCCACTGCGCGGCTTTGGCTGCGCCACGAGATCGCGGGAACGGGACTGGCATGACTCCTGAACGATGGCAGCAGGTGAAAGAGGTCCTGAGCGGGGCCCTGCGTGTTGACGGGGAAGAGCGTGCGGCATTTCTGGGACGTGCTTGCCAGACGGACACCTCTCTTCGGATGGAAGTTGACGCGCTTCTTGCCTCGGCTCCCGGTGTTGCGGAGGAGTTCCTGAAATCCGCTCCGGCGCATCGGATGCAACTGGCGAAGGGCTCTCGTCTTGGACCGTACGAAATCGAATGCCTGGTCGGCACGGGCGGCATGGGTGAGGTCTATCGAGCTCGCGACACGCGGCTCGGACGAGTGGTCGCAATCAAGGTCTGCCTTGAGCCTCTGCAAGCGCGCTTCGAGCGAGAAGCACGGGCCATCTCCGCACTGAATCATCCCAATATTTGCACGCTCTACGACATTGGACCGGACTACCTGGTCATGGAACTGGTGGAGGGCCAGTCGCTGGCTGATCGCTTGAAGAACGGCCCGCTGCCGATCGAGAAAGTATTGCAATACGGCGCGCAGATTGCCGATGCTCTGACCACGGCGCATGCCCAGGGAATCATCCATCGCGATCTGAAACCCGGAAACGTCATGGAGACCCCCAAGGGGGTCAAGCTCCTCGATTTCGGCCTGGCGAAGTATGCAACAGCCAACCTGCTGGGAGACGCGGAGACCACCCTGACCGTGCGGGGAGCGATTCTGGGAACACCCGCCTACATGGCTCCCGAACAACTCGAAGGCCTGGACTGCGATGGGCGCACCGATATTTTCGCGCTGGGGCTGGTGCTCTTCGAGATGGCGACGGGTAGCCGCGCGTTCGGAGGCTCGAGTCAGGCGCAGTTGATATCCCAAATCTTGCGCGGCGAACCGGTGTTCGAGAAGCTTGTGCCGGCGGCATTTCGCCGTATCGTGGAACGATGCCTTGCGAAGGATTCTGCGAAGCGTTGGCAGACCGCGTCCGAGTTGAAGCTGGCTCTCGAGGATCTGGAGGTGAAAACTCCATCATCGCGTGTAACGCGGCGCGCGTTTATAGAAACGACAAAGCGCCGGAGATTCGCATGGACGACCGCAGTTGCGGGATCGGTGCTGGTCATTGCGGCTCTTGGGTTCGCTTGGTGGACTCGCAATCGGCCGGCTCCGATTACCCAAAACATCAAATTGATTCCACTGACTACCGATCCCGGAATTGAACAGGAACCATCACTTTCGCCGGATGGAAGCCAGGTTGCCTTCGCATGGAACGGACCAGACGAGGCAAACATGGACATCTATGTGAAGACCACAAAAGCAGGAGCCACGGTGGCCGCTCCGCCGCTACGGCTGACGCGAGATCCGGCAGCCGATACCAATCCAGTGTGGTCGCCGGATGGAAGTTCGATCGCATTCCTGCGTAAGTTGAGCGGTGGAAATCAGTTTGCGGTGTTGCTGATGCCAGCGCTCGGTGGACAGGAACGCAAGCTGGCTGAAGTCTCGATCCCGGAAACGGATTGGTTTCCTTCGCCTTACATCTCGTGGACGACGGACAGCCAATCGCTGGTCGTTACCGACCATGAGTCTGCGGGACACCCTGCCGCGCTATTTCTCCTCTCAGCACGCACGGGTGAAAAACGGCAACTGACCTTTCCGCCAAGCGGCGTATTGGGCGATCATTGCCCTGCTGTTTCCCCCGACGGCAAGGCACTTGCATTCCGGCGCGAAAGTAGCGAGGGTAACTGGCGAGGAGTCATCTACCTGCTTGGTTTGGATAACGATTTCAAGCCACGCGGTGAGCCCCGGCAGGTTACCCTCGAACCCCGCCCCTTGGCTCCGGATCAATCTTTTGGTTCGTGCGTGGCTTGGACGACAGACAGCCGGCGATTGGTCTTTGTCTACGATGTTGGGCTGTGGACGCTGCCGATTTCAATGGACGGTGGAAACCCCGCTCGCGGTCAGGCAACATTGGCAGTCGAGACCGGATCCGGTGTCAACTTCGCAACCACTTCTCGCAGTTCGCCCCGTCTGGCCTATGCCGTCACAAACGGCGGGACTGAGAGTATTTGGCGCATGGAAATTCCTCCGAGAAATGCTAAAGCCATGCCCCCGATAAGGATGTTTGCGTCCACCAAGGGAGAATTCGCCCAGCAATATTCTCCCGATGGCACGAAGGTTGCATTCGAATCCAGGCGAGGCGGCAACCTCGAAATCTGGGTTTGCGATAGCAACGGCCAGGGTTGCGCCCAGCTCACCACAATGGCGTCCTCGGCTTCGGGAGTACCCACGTGGTCTCCTGACGGGAAGCAAGTTGCCTTCTACTCCAACGCGCAGGGTAACCCCCAGATATTCGTAATTCCGTCAGAAGGAGGAGCCACGAGGCGGCTCACTTCTCTAACCGCGGGAGCCATGTTCCCGCGGTGGTCGCGCGACGGGAAATGGATCTACTTCGCCTCAAAGGAGAGCGGTGCCACTCAAATCTGGAAGGCGCCATCCGGCGGCGGGCAAGCTGTTCAAGTAACCCATGGGGGCGGAATGATTTCCTCCGAATCGCCTGACGGAAGGTGGCTCTACTTTGCCGGAGAAGGCAGCGATTCCAAGCTGTGGAAGATGCCAACAGGCGGCGGAGAGGAGACTGCGGTTTCAGCGTCCGTGGCGAATTGGAACTTCGCCGTGATGGACGACGGCATTTATTTCATGACCGGGATCGGACACGGCTTCGTCATCGAGTTTCTCAACTTCTCAACTGGCAAGACCGAGATGATAGCTCCGGTAGGGAACAGCGGCTACTTCGGAATCAGTGTTTCGCCTGATCGTAAGTGGATTCTGTACTGCCAGATGCTACCGATGAGCAGTGAATTGGTTCTCGGGGAGGGCCTTCGATGAACTGCTCAAATCAGATTGACTGGAAACTGGACGCGTCACCGATAACCAGGCCAGTGTTCAGCTCTGGCAGATTCGAGACGCGTCCATTCTCGACTGGTGCGCCGATAAAGCAGGAGCAACGTGTTCTGAAAAAATCCCACCGTCCCGAAGTGCTGCACGCTGTTCAGACTAGTCCAGGCAAATCGCCAGAGGTGTCTAATCGGAAGAACAGACGTTGCCGGCGTAGCGAAGCACTACCTCGCCTTTGCTGAGATCGGCTGCTCCCCAGCCATAAAGCTTGCCGGATGCTCCGGCGAAGCGCCCGGTGCCGGACTTGTTGAGGTTGAGTCCGTCCAGATAACTGCCGGCGTAAAGGCCGGGGGCCGATGTCGGGAAGAGTGTAATGATCGCCTGATCGAGAGAAAGAGTGTCACCGTTGGCGGTCACCCAATGGTGCTGCACGGTGAGCAGGATCGTACCGCCCGGGCCTTGCTGCTCGCCTAAGACGTGGACGCCGAGGGCGCCGGCCAGATCTCCGGTGGCGCTGCCGAGCGTATCGGAAGTATCGACGAAGTTGGTGGTGATCCCGCCTGCCACTTCATGACATTTTGACTCTGCGCGCACGCTGGCGCAGAACAGAATCGCGAAAACGGTGGCTACAGCTACCTTGCTGAGTTGGTTACGCATGGTTCCTCCATTGGCCTTCTGAGATAACCTCCGAAGACTCCCTCGGAAGCTTCACTCAACTCATGCGCAAGAACACTGTCCTTTCCCTCAAGGCAAGGAAAAATAATTTAATGCCCTGGGGCCGACCTGCAGGGATCCACCGGAGCGTATGAGGGCGAACCCGGGCTGGTTGACTTCGGTCACGGACTTTGTCGCATCAGCGAATGAAGGGAATGTAGGCGCGGACGCGGGAACGGTAGTCGGTGAATTCCTGGTGGAAGCGTTGGCTCAGCAGGCGGTCTTCGGCTCGCACGCGAATTTCGGTTCCGGCGATGAAGAAGACGGTGCCAGCGACCCACATGGGCCACCACGTGAGAGCGGCGCCCGTGGCCGTCAACATGCCGAACATGGAGGTGTAGATGGGGTGGCGGAGGTATGCGTATGGTCCGGTCTTGATCAACTGGTGATCTTCGCTGAGGGCGGCCTGAAAGCGCCACTGCTTGCCGAGATGCCGCGTGGCTGCCCACACCAGCGCGACTGATGGCGGGCCAAGGATCATGGAGGCGATGAAAGATGCCGCAGATTTTGTAAAGTGGTCCGGCCGGATGCGGGTCCAGATGCACGCGTACCCCAGCATGACGAGAAAGATTCCCCATCGGGACGCGGTGGCGATGGCGGCTTGTTTTTGTTTGGCTGCTTTTTTGCTTGGATTGATGAAGGCGACGGTCCAGGCGATCCAGCAGAGCGCGAGTTCGACTATGGCGATGACTTGGAGCATGCGAGGGATCGTATCACGGGTGCGTGCGATCCCACCCATTCACGGTGAGGCAGTGAATGGATGGAGCACTCGCTTTTGTGGCGCGGTTAGGGGCAGGCCATGTGTCGTGCGTTACTACCGCAGGCCGACGGTTTGGAAGGGCAGACCCGTTACTGGCCAGTGGGCCGGGTCGGCGTCGGTGTTGGTGGCGATGGAAATGCCGACGCCAGTCATTGGCTTCACCGTGACGTTGAAGCCGTCGACGGTCACCATGGGGGGCTCACCGTGCAGGTCTTTGGTATCGGCTTCAATGTGAATGACGCGGCTTTCGCCGGGGATCAGGGAGACGTAATTGTTGTCGTAGAAAACGGGCAGGACGCGCTTATTTGTGAGCTTGCGGCGCAGCTGCACGTGGGCCATGAGCGCGACTGACTTTGAATCGTTGCGGAGGGTAACGGTGACGTAGGTCTTGGTTCCTACATCGGCGCGCGCGATCTGCGGCTGGAGCGTGACGGGCTGCAGCTTGTCGAGGTCGGTGAGATCGTCTCCATTGTCGGCGCCCTGCAGCCAGTAGAAGTTGGTGGAGAGTAGCTTGCCCGCGGCGGACTTGAGGTCAAGTTTGAGGAAGTGGACGTTGGAGACATTGTCAGGAAGTTGCAGGAGTCCAATGATGACCGAGGAGGCTTCTTCGGCATTTACCTCGATATCGTTTTCCGAGGCGATGGTGCCGTCGAGATTGAGTACGGTGACGTGTGCCCTGGCGTTGGCGAGCGGCGTGGGCAGGTTGTTGATGACCTGGAGGGTGCCGTTGGATTCGTTGAGCTGAATGTGCAGGAGCTCGCCGGCACTGCGCACTGCGAAGAGCGATGAGTTGGGCTCGAGGTCGTAGTGGTAGAGCTGCCACACGAAACTGGGCTGCGCGGGATGGCTCATCCACGTGATGAGGGCCGTGGTGGGATGAAAGAGGCGCGCGTTGCGGCCTTCATACATGGAGCGGTAGGCCTCGAAGTTCATGAGCTGCGCCTTGCGCACGAAGTCGGCCAGGTTGGCGACCTTGCCGTAGCGTTCGCCGAGCTTGATGGGGTATTGATCGCCGTGCTGCGCGCCCTTGGCCATGTCGTGCTCGGCCCAGTCGTCGCCGATCTGCTCCCAGTCTTTCTGAGGCATCATGCCGTGGACGGATTCGAGTGTGGGCACGGAGACGGAACCGGTTTCAGTCTTGAAGAAGTCGTCGCCGATTTTGTAGTACTCGCGGGGCTCGCGCCAGAAGTAAGGGCCGTTGGAGCGCACGCCTGCACCCGATGTGGAACTGGGCTGATAGCGGCGGGTGGGCTCGAGTTCGGCCATCATGACGCGCAGGCGATCGTCGATCTCCTTGGGCGGAAAGCCTTCGTTGCGCGCGCACCACACGGCGATGGAGGGGTGATTGCGATAGTGCAGGATCTTGTCGCGCACGTTGGCCATGTAGGTGTCGAGGTCGGTGGGGTCGGGGCCGTCGGAGGGATTGGGCTGGAAGAATTCGTCCCAGAGCAGGATGCCGTACTTGTCGCAGAGCTCGTAGAAGTCTTCGCTGGTGCTTTGGCCGACCCAGTTGCGGATGAGGTTGAGGTTGGCGATTTGATGCATGCGGATTTCCGCTTCGAGGCGCTCGCGCGGAATGCGCTTGAGCATTTCATCGAGGCCCCAGTTACCGCCGCGGATGAAGACGCGGGCACCGTTGACGCTGATGGTGAGGTTTTCAGAGTCGGGCACCGAGTAGGTAATTTTGCGGACGCCGAAAGAGATTTCCTGCATGTCAGACGGGGAGCCGTTCTGAATGAAGAAGAGGTGGAGCTTGTAGAGATTTTGCGGGCCGTATCCGTTGGGCCACCAGAGGCGCGGATGGAGCATGTGGAGGGCCGGCGTGCTTTTGGAATCGAACGCCAATTTTTGCGAGCCGTGAGCGGGGATGTCGACGGCCATCTGGAAGACGGTGTTCTCGATGATGCCGCGCAGGACACCTTTTTGCGATGTGTCGGTCACGTTCTCGAGGGTGGCGCTGACGGCGATGTCGGTGGAGTCGGTTTTGGGCAGGGGCAGGTCGGTGGTGATGAGCGGATCTTTGATGAGCACGGGGCCGCTGGCGGAGAGATAGACCTTTTGCCAGATGCCGGCGTCGCGGTCGCGGATGGCGGGCACCCAGTCCCATCCGATGGTGCAAAGGAAGGTGGGACCGTCGATGGCGGTCTCGCCGCCGTTGAGGCCGAGGCCGGTGCGGATGGTGTGCTCATGGGAGATGCCGGGGTGCGGCTGCGGCGAGACGAGGACGGCGATGGTGGCTTTTTCGCCGGGCTTGACGGTGGCGGTGATGTCGAATTTGCTGTGGATGAACGCGCCGCGCGTGGTGCCGATCTGCTTGCCGTTCACCCAGATTTCCGAGGCGTAGTTGATGCCGTCGAAGTTGAGCCAGATGTGACGGCCGGTGTAGCCCATGGGGACGGTCGACCTCGGTCCGGTACCAGTACGAGGTGCGGCTGAGGCTCTCGGGGATTGATTCAGGGCGGTTGTTTTCGCCATAGGCGGGGTCGGGATAGATGCCGTCGTTTACGAGCGAGGTGAGCACGGTGCCGGGAACGGTGGCGGCGTACCAGTTTTTGGTGTCAAGGCCGGCCATGGCTATAAAGCCGGGTAGCTGCGTGACCTTGGACGCGTCCTGGAGCTGCCAGCCGGAGGAAAGAAATAAGGGCCGGGGGAGGGGTGTTTGTGCGCTGAGGCCGTTGGAAAGGACGAAAGATGATATCGATACCACAATGAGATGCAAGATAGTGCTGAGTCGTCTCTGCAAGGTAGATTCCTCACTTGTGCGATTTCGCTTGCCCGCCAAGGCTTTTGCGATGAACTCAAACATTGTATCCGGGCACTTTGGGATGTCGATAGTGATCGGGATTACAGATTCACGTTTGGCGGTCAAGGGCGGCGCGAGTTAGGACGGGGCAGCCTCTGGGGCGGAGACGCATCGGATAATACTGTCATGGAATTCCAGCGATCTTCAGGCGTTCTGCTTCATGTCAGTTCTCTGCCTTCTTACGGAGGCATCGGGGATCTGGGGCCCGCCGCCTACGAATTCATTCATTTTCTTGCAGCGGCAAAGCAACACATCTGGCAGGTGCTGCCGCTGTGTCCGACAGGATACGGCAATTCGCCGTATGCGGGGTCGTCGGCGTTTGCGGGGAATCCTTATTTGATCAGCCTGGAATTTCTGTCGGACTGGGGATGGATTGAGGGGCGATCGGATTGCGGGGCTGGCGGGTCGAGGCGGCGATGTGGATTTCAACCAAGTTGAAGAGCGCAAGCTGCCGCTGCTGTTTGAGGCGGCGGGGAATTTTCTTGATCGCGGACCGCGGGATGCGAAGCTGGCAAAGCAGTGGAAGCAGTTTGAGGAGTTCTGCGGCAACGAGGCGAACTGGCTGGCAGATTACGCGCTGTACGCGGTGTTGCGCAGGCTGTATCAAGACCGGTGCGTGGACGCAATGGCCTGAGCCGGTTCGGCAAGCGGGAGCCGGCGGCGCTGGCGGAGATCCTGAGTCAGAATGCGCGGGCCCTGGCGCAGGAGCAGGTGCTGCAGTTCGCATTTGCGCTGCAGTGGGACAATGTGCGGGCCGCCGCGGCCAAGCGTGAGATTCGGATACTCGGCGATATTGCAATCTTCGTGAGCATGGATTCAGCGGATGTGTGGGCGCATCCGGAGATTTTTGAGCTGGACGAGGATCTGTCGCCGATCCGCGTGGCGGGCGTGCCGCCGGATTATTTTTCGGCAACGGGACAGAGGTGGGGTAATCCTCTGTATCGCTGGGATGTGCTGGCGGAGACGAGGTTCGACTGGTGGGTGCAGCGCATCAGCAGGGCACGGCAGGTGTACGACATTATCCGGCTCGATCACTTCCGGGGATTCCAGGCATACTGGGCGATTCCTGCTGAGGAGGAGACGGCGATCAATGGCGAGTGGATTGTGGCGCCGGGGCTGGAGTTGTTTGGCGCGCTCGAGAAGGCGCTGGGACCACTGCCGCTGGTGGCAGAAGACCTGGGTCTGATCACGCAGCGAAGTGGACTTGCTGCGGCTGCATCTTGGTTTTCCAGGGATGCGCGTGATGCAGTTCGGATTCAGCGACAAGGGCGCGCACATTCATCTGCCGCACCACTACACGCCGGGACACGTGGCCTACACTGGCACGCACGACAACGACACAACGCAAGGCTGGTGGGAACAGGCAGGCGATGCGGAGCAACAGGCGGTCGAGGCGTACCTGGGCCAGATTCCTCTAAGCGGAGAATGTCGAGCCCGGTGTGGCCGCTGATTCGCGCGGTGGAGTCGAGTGTGGCGCAGTTGGCGATTGTGCCCGTGCAGGACCTGTTGGAGTTTGGCTCAGCATGCGCGCATGAATACGCCGGCGGTGCCGCAGGGCAATTGGAGCTGGCGCGCGCCGGAGGGCGGATGGAATGGCAGAGCTGGCGGCGAGGCTGGCAGCGCTGGTCGAGGTGACGCGACCGGGATAATGATCCGCTCTGTACGCTGAGGAAGCGGGGAATCGCCGCGGTCTTGTAGAATGTGACTGTCGAAGATCGTGATGCGGGTCCGTCGGTAACTTTGAGGCGCGAATCCATGTCCTTGTTATCCTTGCCGCACATGGAAACCGCGGCGATTCAGACCCGCGGACTGACGCGGCGCTTCGGCGAACTGACCGCCGTGGACAATGTTACATTCAGCGTGGCTCCCGGGCAGTTCTTTGGGTTTCTGGGACCGAACGGGGCAGGGAAGTCAACCACCATCAAGATGCTGACGGGACTGCTGGAGCCGACTGCCGGCTCAATCGAGATTCTGGGACAGCCTTTCAGCGCGAGCGCGCTCGATCTGAAGCGGCAGATCGGCGTGGTGCCGGAGGGCATGGCGCTGCTGGGCCGGCTGACTGCGCCGGAGTATCTGCGCTTTGTGGGGCGGATGTACGGACTGGATCGCGAGACGACGAACCGGCGCACTGAAGAGCTGCTCGAGTTTATGCAAGCTGGCCAATGAGAGCAAGAAGCTGGTCACCGATTTTTCGCATGGCATGCAGAAGAAGCTGGCGCTGGCCGCGGCGGTGATTCATGCGCCCACGGGTGCTGTTTCTGGACGAGCCGTTTGAAGGCGTGGATGCGATTGCGGCGGGCATGCTGAAGTCGATGCTGCAGGGCATGATTCAGCGCGGAGCGACGATCTTTCTGACGACGCATGTGCTGGAGATTGTGGAGCGGCTGTGCAGTCACGTGGCGATCATCAGCCAGGGACGACTGGTGGCGAATGGATCGCTTGAAGAACTGCGCGCCGGCGTGGCGAGCAGCCTGCCGGGAGCCGAAGGGCGATCAACGGCTGACGCTGGAGGAGATTTTTCTGTCGATCGTGGGAGGCGGGGGATTGGAGCCCGCGCAGGAGCTCTCATGGCTGTAGACGCGGAACTCCAGTTTGCGGAGAGTATGCGCACGGGATTTCTGTCGAGCCTGGCGCGCAGCCAGTATTCTGCTCTCGCAACCATGCGATGGAGCATGTTCCGGCACGGAATGCGCTCCACGAAGGGTGCGGTCGAAGTTGGCGCGCGAGTCGTAATCATGCTTCTCTACTCGCTCATGGGGCTCGGGCTTGCTATCGGCCTCGGCGTGGGTGCGTATGCGCTTGCGAAGCACGATCATTGGGAGATTCTGCCGCTGGTGATGTGGGCCGTCTTCTGTCTCTGGCAGATTGTTCCTGTCTCGCTGGCGTCGTTCCAGCAGCAGTTCGATCTCGGAGGTTTGCTGCGATTCCCGGTAGGCTTCGGCGCCTTTTATGTGCTTCACCTCGTCTTTGGCCTGATCGATGTGTCAACCATCATGGGAGGTTTTTGCTGTCTGGGGTTGGGGATCGGCATTACGATTGCGCGTCCCTGGCTTTTGGGTTGGACGGTCTTGTCGCTGACTGTGTTTGCGGCGTTCAACATTCTTCTCATTCGCGCCATCTTTGCGTGGATCGACCGGTGGCTTGCCCAGAGGCGCACGCGGGAGATTCTGAGTGCCATCTTTTTCCTCTGCCTTATCTCACTCAATTTCTTCAATCCAGCATTTCGCGGCAAGCCCGGCGGTCCCTGGGTGAATGCGAACACGCGTAATGCATCCATGAAATATCTGCGCATTGCCAACCAGGTGCAACGGTGGCTGCCGCCTGGCTTGGCTGCGCGAGGCTTGAGGAGCGGGGCCCACGGAAACCCGGCAGATGCGACTGAGAGCTTCGCGTTGCTTGGGATTTATATTGCCGTGACCGGCGGTGCGCTCGGTTTCCGCTTGCGGGGCGAGTATCGCGGCGAGAATTTTGGTGATGCGCCGGCGAGCAAGAAGGCGGAGAAGCGCAGGGGCCAATGGCTTCTTGATGGATCAGGCCCTATTGCCGCGCTCATGGAAAAGGATATTCGCACCCTGATGCGAGCTCTTCCGTTGCTATACGGACTGGGCGCTCCACTGATCATGGTGTTCGTGTTTTCCGGCCTCTTCCGCAGCAAGGGCGCATCCACATTCAGCCAAATTCCGTTTGGTTTGCTGATCTGCCTGGCGTATGCCATGGTGGGGTTCACGCAGCTGTTTTATAACAACCTGGGAACGGAAGGCGCGGGGATTCAGATCCTGTTTATGTCGCCGACACCGATCCGCACGGTGTTGCTCGCGAAAAATTCCTTCCATGCGCTGCTTTTCGCAATCGATACTGCACTGGTTTGCTTGATTTCGATTTTGCGCTATGGACCGCAAACTCCGGTCGCGTTGGCATCTGTTTTGGCCTGGGTGTTGTTCACTCTGCCCGTCCATCTGACGGCCGGCAACGCCTTCTCAATCACCATGCCGTATCGCGTAAACATGGGCCGCATATCGCGCCAGAAGGGCTCGCAGGCCAATGCTCTGCTGAGCCTGGCCGTACAACTGGGAGTTCTGGGCGTAGGGGCATCAGTGTTTGCAGCGTGCGCGTTCTTCAATCGGCTCTGGCTCACGGTACCGGTCTTCCTCGCACTGGCAGTGGTCGCGGGCGTTACTTGGTATCGGCTGCTGCCCAGGTTTGAAATCCTGGCAAACCAGCGGCGCGATGCGCTGATTGAAACACTGGTGAAGACCGAGTAAGTTCGCGATTGAGTTATCCCGTGCGGGGACGCTCTTGCTTGTTGTGCGCACCGACGCGACGGATTACACGCACCGTAATCGGAATTCTGACGCATTTGACCCTGCGATTTGCGGCCCCACGACTGAGTCGGAGAGGATGAATGCGATGAAACGCGCGATCGTGATTGGCGCCGGACCCAATGGACTCTCCGCGGCCATTGTGTTGGCGCAGGCCGGACTTGCGGTGGAAGTGTTCGAGGCCGAGGAACAGCCTGGCGGGGCTGCGCGAACAATGCAACTCACCTTGCCTGGATTCCATCACGACTTTGGATCGTCGGTTTATCCCCTGGGCGCCGGATCACCGTTTTTCCGTTCCATTCCTGAGGGGGAACCTAGGCTTGAGTGGGTGCACGGAAAGGCAGCCGCCGCGCATCCTCTCGATGACGGCTCGGCGGTGATGCTGGAGCACACCTTCTCCGAGCAGGAACAGCAGCTTGGTGTTGACGGAAAAACATGGACGGCGTTAATGCGCCCGGTTGCTGATCGTTGGTGGGATTTTGCCGAAGATGCGTTGCAGCCGCCGATACACTTTCCGAAAAATCCGCTGTTGATGGCGCGCTTCGGCGTTCATGGAACTTTGCCAGCGGCGGTGCTGGCTCGTCGGTTCAAGACGGAGCGGGCTCGTGCTCTTTTTGCAGGACTGGCAGGCCACTCGCTGCTCGCATTCAACCAGCCCATGAGTTCGGCTGCGGCTCTGGTATTTGGCGCCACTGCGCCCACAGTGGGATGGCCGGTAGCGAGGGGAGGGGCGCAATCCATTACCAACTTCCTGATTGGCCGATTGCAGCAATTGGGCGGGGTTTTGTACACGTCACGCCGGATTGACTCCCTCGACGAGTTTGACTCGCGGGACGCCATTGTGATGTGCGATCTCACCCCTCGTGCATTGCTTCGCATTGCCGGGACACGTCTCAGGCCCGACTATCGACGGACGCTTGAGCGCTTTCGATTTGGCCCCGGCGCATTCAAGATCGACTACGCTCTTTCACAGCCCATTCCATGGGAGGCTCCAGAATGCCGCCGTGCGATGACGGTGCACGTGGGCGGAACATATGCCGAGATTGCGTTATCCGAGCACCAGGTGTGGAAAGGCAAGCAGGCAGAGAAGCCATATTTGCTGGTCGCTCAGCCATCGTTGTTCGATGCCACACGCGCGCCGGAGGGCAAACACATTGCCTGGGCCTATTGCCACGTGCCGAATGGCGCTGGAGAAGATCGTACGGCTGCGATCGAAGCGCAGATGGAGCGATTCGCTCCCGGCTTCAGGGACTGTGTGCTTGCCCGGCAAGTTTTTGCGCCGTCCGGGCTTGAAGCGATGGACGCAAACCTGGTTGGCGGCGATGTAAACGCGGGCGCATTCTCGCTGCGGCAGATGCTGTTTCGCCCTGGCATTTACAGCTATCGAACGGGAACGCCCGGTCTATATCTCTGTTCAGCGTCGACGCCGCCCGGCGGGGGCGTTCACGGCATGTGCGGATATCACGCGGCGCAGGCCGCATTGCGCGACCTGCGAACATAAAGCCTAGAACGGAATATCGTCGTCAGAGATTTCCGCGGATTGGGCATATTCATCGTGCCCCGCCGCAGGACGCTGGTCAATTCCCGCTGATCCGCCGGACTGCTGGCGACTGTAGCCACCTGAAGTCGTGCCGCCGTCCTCGCGGCCGGAGAGAAGCGACAAATCGTTGACTATGATTTCGGTACGGTAGTTTTTTTTGCCGGCATGCTCTTTATCGTCCCAGCTACGGGTGGTGATGCGCCCTTCAATGAAGAGCTTGTGACCTTTCTTCACGTAATCGCGCACGATCTCGGCCAAGCGCGCGTAGGCCACTATGTTGTGCCACTCTGTCTTGTCCTGCCAGTTACCCTGTTGATCCTTGCTTCGGTCGGTGGTGGCGAGGCCGAAACTGGCCACCATAGTGCCGCCGGCGGTGGATCGGATTTCGGGATCTTTGCCCACGTTGCCAAGAAGAATAACTTTGTTAACGCTTTTTGCCATGTTGTTGCACTCCCCACTATTAACGAAAAAGAATAGCAGACGGCATGGATGCGAAGTTCTTTGCCGTCGGCGTGTTTGCGGCTGAATCAGCCTTGGAATTGCAGTCAGCGCATGCGTGTGAGGCGCCGGTTGCGCAGCCATTTCGCGATGCCTAACGTCAGTAAGAGTGCTCCAAACGGCAGGCACATGAGGGCGACAATCAATGCCAGCCAACCGCCATTGGTATGTGCCCCGGTGGGCGTCATGCCGCCCAGAAAGAGCTGCAAGAGTGTTCCGGCGAACAGACCTGTGGCAACCATGAATCCGCCGCCGCGCAGCAACTCCACTGTGCCGTCGCTATGCTGCGCCTTGCCTGTCTTGCGCTCTTGCACAGTCATCCCCGGCTCAGCGCCAGATGCAGCATCACGTAATTGATGACGCCGGTGATGGAGACGTAAAGCCACAGAGGGAACGTCCAGCGCGCGATCTTTTTGTGCTGCGGGAATCGTCCCGTGAGGGAAAAGAAGAAAGTGACCAGCACCATGGGTAACGCCACGATGGCCAAAATGATGTGACTTGTCAGCAGGCAGAGATAGAAAATGCGGTAATCCCCATGAGGCGGGTAGAAAACGTCGCCGTGCAGGGCGTGGTGCGCGATGTAGCTGATCAGAAACAAGGTAGAAAACACGAATGCCGTCATCATCGAAGCGCGATGTGCGGCGATTTTTCGTGCGCGGATGAAGGTGAAGCCGATGAGCAGCGCCGTGGCGCTAAGGCCGTTCAGAATCGCGTTGAGCGAGGGAAGAAAAGCGAATCGCGAGCCGCCTGCGTCAGAGGCCGGGTGCACGTAGATCAGCCAGAAAAGGAATAGCGTCGCGGTCGCGCTGATGGCAAGGATCGCGGCGATGGCCGGGCGCGTATTCGACGGTCTGGTAGACGTGCTTACTACAGGTGGCATTGAATCCCTTAGTGCTTCGCAATAGCGCAAAGCATTAGCGTGGTCATCAAGAGGGGCAGATAGATCACGCTCACTTTCAGCAGATCGCGTGCGAGCATACGGCTCTCCGTCGGTTCTTTGGTACGCAGGATGCCCGCGAAGCGAATGGTGTAGGCGAGATAAAAGATGCCCAACAGGGCTGCCAACACCGCGTAGGTCACGCCAGTCATGCCCAGCTTCCACGGGGCCATGCTCACCGGGATCATCACGACGGCGTAGAACAGGGCCTCGACGACGGTTGACCAGCCGTCCGGCTGCACGACGGGCAGCATGCGGATTCCGGCCTTGGCGTAGTCCTCGCGGTACAACCACGCAATGGCCATGAAATGCGGGAATTGCCACACAAACAGAATGGCGAACAATGCAACCGCCGGCCATTCGATTTGCCCTCGCGCCGCGGTCCAGCCAAGCAGCGGCCCCATTGCGCCCGGGAACGCACCGATGAACGTCGCCAGCGTGGTGACGCGCTTCAGCGGGGTATATACCGCAACGTAGGTGAATGCGGTCAGCATGGCGAGCGCCACGGTGAGGAGATTGGTGCGCAGGACCAGCCATTCGCCGCCGAGGAAAAGCGCTGCCAGGCCGGCAAGCACGCCAAATGCCAGCGAAAACCTGCCGGATGCCAGTGGCCTGTCGGCGGTGCGAGCCATGCGCGCGTCGCTCTTGCGCTCCAAAGCCTGATTCAGCGCGCTGGCTCCGGCGGAAACAAGCCCGATACCCACCAGCGTATCCAGCAGCCCCCGCTGCATAGTCGAGATTCCTGACTGCATGGAGCCCAGGTAGAAGCCTGCCCACCCGGTAATGACGACCATCCCGGTGACGCGCACTTTAAAGAGTTCGCGGAAATCGGCGATCAATTGCGCGGTCCTGCCGGGCTCGGGCACGGAGATGGCGCCGTGCGTATGGCCATCGGAGGGTGGCGAAAGTTCGATCGGGATTGCGGTCTGGGGCGCCATTCTGGCGAAGAAATCCTCTAAGGAGAGTGCCCGAAGCTCGCGGGCCCCGGGTCCTTGATCAATGATAACAAGCGGGGAGTTGTGATCGTGGGACGATGGTCAAAACCCTGCGGCGCGCACTACGGCGTCCGTGATTCTTCGGGGAGTCTGCGCATCGGCTGTAATCGACACATGGGCCATGCGGTACAAGGGCAGGCGACGATCATAACGGGCAGTCAGATTCGCCTGGTCAGCCAGCACCGGCCGTGTCCGCTCGGTTCCGCGACATCGTTCAAGCGTGGTGGCCAGGGATACTTCGAGGTGAACCAGCAGGGTCCCCGGGCTTTTCACGAGCAATTCACGCGTGACATCGGTCTCAATGGCGCCACCACCGAGCGCCAGAACCAGCGCATCCTCTTTCACAAGACGGGCAATGACTTCATGTTCGCGCTTCCGGAAAACGGCCTCCCCGTGGCGCGCAAAGAAGACGTGGATAGGCATCCCGGTAGCGGCCACGATCACGTCATCAGCATCCAGGAACCGCCAACCGAGCCTCTTCGCCACCATGGGTCCGACCGTGCTCTTGCCCGAACCCATGAAGCCGGTCAGCACGATTCGCCGCACTGCATCGGGGTCGGGTCGCGGATTCAAGGGTTCACCGTTCACTACGTCCTCACCCCAGCACCATCACGATTGCCCCGGCCGTAATCAGGGCCCCGCCAAGCACGGCGGGCAACGTCAGTTTTTCACCCAGCATGAGCCAGGCGAAGATCATCACCAGCGGCACACTGAGCTTGTCGAGCGGGGCCACGCGCGATGCCGGACCCATTTGCAGGGCGCGAAAGTAGCATAACCAACTCAGTCCAGTCGCAAGCCCGGAGAGCACCAGGAACAACACTGTGCGCCGGTCGAGCGTGCGCATTTCGCCATGCTTGCCCAGCGCGACGGCTATGCCCCAGGCAAATACCATAACGACGCTGGTGCGAATGGCCGTGGCCAAATTCGAGTCAACGTGTGCCACGCCTACCTTGGCCAGCAGCGCCGTGGCTGCGGCAAACACTGCCGAAAGCAGCGCCCATCCGATCCAGCTCATGGTTCCATCCTAAGGGCTTCTCGCTCCTCGCGCCTTAAACTGCAAAGGTAATGGAGACGGGTAAACCAAGCAGAACCGCCTTGCGCGTGGCCATCCGCCGCGCCGCGCACCAACTCGCCGATCCGCCGCCGGTCCTCGACGACCCCATCGCTTTGCCTCTTATCGGCCCGGGTCATGAGAACGACCTGGAACGCGCGATGCACACGGTTGGCCGCGATTTCCGCGCATTCATGGCCGCGCGTAGCCGTTACGCCGAGGATCATCTGGCCCAATCCGTCGCCGCCGGTGTCCGCCATTACGTAGTTCTCGGCGCGGGCCTTGACACCTTCGCCTATCGCAACCCGTTCCCGCATATTCGCGTCTTCGAAGTCGACTTTCCCGCGACGCAGGAGTGGAAACGATCGCTGCTCGCGAATGCAGCAATTCCGATCCCGGACAACCTGACCTTTGTTCCGCTCGATTTTGAGCACAAGACACTTGCCGATGGACTTCGCGAATCGGGACTTGGCCTTGCCGAGCCAGCCTTTTTCAGCTGGCTCGGAGTTGCCCCGTATCTCACTCTTGACGCATTTCGCGGCACGGTAGGCTCCGTCGCGCAGTTTCCGGCAGGCAGCGGCATTACATTCGATTACGCGTTCCCGCCGGAATCGCTGACGCCGAAGCGTCGTGCCATCTTCGACCGGCTGGCGGCTCGCGTCGCTGCGGCGGGGGAGCCTTTTCAGTTGTTTTTCACTCCGGAGCAGGTGGATGGCGAACTCCGGCGGGCGGGCTTTCATCGCATTGAGCAAGTCGATCACGACGGCTTGAACGCCCTCTATTTTCAGAATCGGGCTGACGGGCTGAAACTATCCCCGGTTGGAATTGGTATGCTCGCGACCGCGTGGACCTAGCCTGCTAAATTCTTGCTGGGAGTGCTTGTGGAATTAACGCACACAATCCGACTTGCGGTTGCGGCGGATCGCCTGCAATTGGCGGAGATGCGCACGGCGCTCTGGCCCGACGGGCCGTTCGAAGAGCATCTCGGCGAGATTGACGAGGAGTTGGCAACCGGCATGATTGGAACCCTCCCGGGCGCGAACTTCGCTGCGCAGGACGAGAAGGGGAACCTGATTGGGTTTATCCTCGTCGGCCTTCGCTCCCATGCGGACTCATGCGATCCGCGGCATCCGGTTGGATATATTGAGGGCTGGTTTGTTCGAGACGGCCGGCGAAACAACGGCGTTGGAAAAGCGCTTGTTGGGGCCGCGGAAGAGTGGGCCAGGTCCCAAGGTTGCATTGAAATGGCGTCCGATTCCGTCTCTGACAATCACGTTTCGCTGGCAGCGCATGAATCTTTGGGTTACCAGGTGGTCGAGCATTGCTTCCTCTATCGAAAAGCTCTGTAGACCACTGCTCGAAACAACTGGCGGGTAGTTGCTCGGGGTCGCGCGGGACGATGTTCCCGGCAACTGACACGGCACCCCATTCATTGGACTGAAGACACCCGACTGACACGACCCTGATCTAACCGCTCCGTTAACATGAAGGGATGCGCAGGTGCGTCCGAGTCGCGATTGCCGCTTTGTTGATCGTCCCAGCAGGATGCGGCTACCACACGCTGGGCCCGGCGGCTCATATCCCACCCGATGTGCGCACACTTTCCATCCCCGTATTTTCCACGCGAACCGAGGCTTACCACACAGAAGCGGTGATGACCGAGGCCGTCATCCGGGAGTTTGCGGCTCGCACAAAACTGCGTGTTACGCCGTCCACTTCCGGCGTGCCCGATGCGGTGCTACACGGCGCCATTCTGCAGCAGACTGTGGCGCCGCTGACCTACAACACCACAACGCAGCAGTCCTCAAGCTTTCTCATCACCATCGTCGTCTCGGTCACCCTTACCGGGCACGATGGCCGCATCCTCTACGAAAACAAGAATTACGTATTCCGCCAGCAGTACCAGTCCACCACCAACCTGCCTACGTTCCTGGATGAGAGTCCGGCCGCCGAGGAGCGTCTGTCACGGGAATTTGCCCGCGCCCTGGTTGCCGACGTCCTTGAGGGCCTCTAGGCATACCCGTGGTCGGTGACACCTCCTCCGGGTGAAATAATGTCTCCATGCGAACCGAGCTCTCCTTCACCTCCCTAGCCGACATTGAAACCGGGTTGCTGGCAGTTCTTGCTGTCGATACCCAAACTGAAAAAGGCCCTGACGCCAAGCCGGTTCCGGAGCTTCTAACCTCCAACACCGCCGTCAAGTCATTTGCCGCAGCGGTTCTTTCGAGCGGTGAGTACAAGGCGGGGGCCAACGAGACTGTGCTGATTCACGCGCCCGCTGGCCTTAAGGCCAAACGCCTCCTGATCGTGGGACTCGGTAAGCAGGCTAAAGCCACGGTGCACGCGGTGCGCAATGCCGCTGGAACCGCGGTTCGCTTTACCAAGCCTCGCGGGATTCGGGAACTGGTGTTTGCGCTGCCCGAGGCAGAATTGCTGCCGCCTGGATCCTGCGCGCGCGCGGCCGCCGAAGGCGCGTTCATCGGCGACTACGATCCGGATACATACCGCAGCGACCGCAAGGACTTGAGCGTTCAGTCCTTCACAATTGCGGCTCCTTCAAACGCCGACAAAGTGGCTGTGCAGGCGGGGTTCAACGAAGGCGTCGTGATTGGCGAGAGTCAGAATTTTGCGCGCGTGCTGGTGAACGAGCCAGGCAACAAGCTCACGCCAACCGAGTTCGGCAAGCGCGCCGCAGCCATGTCGAAGGAAGTTGGCCTCGCGTGCGAGGTTCACTCGACCGCCAAGATCCAGGAGCTCAAGATGGGAGCCTTCTGGAGCGTCTCACAAGGCTCGGAAGAGCCGCCTGCTCTGATCGTGATGCGCTATGAGCCGGAAGGCCTGAAGGATGGCCCGGTGCTTGGACTGGTAGGGAAGGGAATTACCTTCGACACCGGCGGCATCTCCATCAAGCCCGGCGACAACATGGAAAAGATGAAGTACGACATGGCAGGCGGCGCGGCCATGGCGGGCGCTATGCGCGCTGTCGCCCTCCTTAAGCCCAGGGTGCGCGTGATCGGCATTATCTGTGCCAGTGAGAATATGCCGGATGGCAAGGCGCAGAAGCCCGGCGACGTGCAGACCGCCATGTCCGGCAAGACTATCGAGATCATCAACACTGACGCAGAAGGGCGCCTGGTACTGGCCGATGGCCTTGCCTACGCTCGCCAACTCGGCGCTACCCACTTGATCGATGCCGCCACGCTCACCGGCGCCTGCGTGGTCGCTCTCGGCATGGTCAATGCCGGCGCCTTCTCGAATGACGATACGACGTTTTCCAGGTTCAACTCCGCGCTCGAAACCTCGGGCGAGAAATTCTGGCGCCTGCCGCTTGGCGACGAGTATGCCGAGATGATCAAGTCCGATATCGGCGACATCAAGAACACCGGCGGACGCTGGGGCGGCGCCATCACCGCTGCTGAGTTCCTGAAGGTCTTCGCTGAGGACACGCCCTGGATCCACCTCGACATCGCCGGCATGGCCTGGATGGAGGAGAACAGGCCTTATATCGCGAAGGGCCCAAGCGGCGTTGCGGTGCGCTCAATTCTTGAGTGGGTCAGAAGCTATTCGGCTTAGGCCGACACCACCGGAACAGACTCAAATCAAGGCCTGGTCGCGTGTCGATCCTGTTCGATCCAAATCGTAGTTCAGGCCTTTCTTTACGCCATCCTCATGGAATTGTCTGCTTGCCTGTGATATGACGAATCAACGGTGACAATAGTCACGTGTTTCATTCCGAAATTCAAATCCCGGCGGAGGGTAGAGCAATGACCTTGAGGACGACACCACCATCGCCCAGTCACAAATCCGCTTCCGATGCTACGGCGGGACGGCGAGTTCAGGACGCGGGTAACCTTCTCGTCAATTCGCACGCGACGAAGGTTCCCACTCCTCAGGAAAAACAGCTGGCCGCAGACCAGATGCGTTATCAGCTGTTCCTGCTTGATCGCAGCGCTCAACGCATGTCGATTGAAGACTGTGTAGCCGCGCTACTGGAGCGCTCGGGTACCGAACTTCCCAGTTAGTTCCGACATCAGACGCCGAGAATATTCCCGTCGGCGTCCACGTCGATATCCAGCGCACGCGGATGGCCTGGCAGTCCGGGCATCAGCATCATGTTGCCCGCAACCACAACGACGAAGCCTGCGCCGGCCGACAGCGAAACGTCACGGACATTCAGGGTCCAGCCGGTTGGCGCGCCCATGCGTTTGGGATCGTCGGACAGGGAGTATTGCGTCTTTGCGATGCAAACGGGCAGGTTGCCGAATCCCCATTTCGTGAAGCGATCGAGTTTGGCCTTGGCTGTCTCGGAGAAGTCGGCCCCAAGGGCGCCATATACGCGCGTTGCCACGGTTCGGATCTTGTCTTCGAGTGAATCATCCAACGCGTAAACTGGCTCGACGTGCGGTTCGGGATTTTCGTCGATTGCCGCGACGACCTTGCGAGCCAGCTCTGCCGCGCCGTCGCCGCCCTTGGCGAACGCCTCCACCAATGCGCATGGAACGCCGTGCTCAGCGCACTCTATCGTGATCGCTTCCAGTTCCTCGGGCGTGTCGGTTGGGAAGCGGTTGATGGCTACGACCACGGGCACTCCGTAGTTGGCCACGGTGGCAATGTGGTGCGCGAGATTCGGAAATCCCGCACCGAGCGAGCCCTCGCCCTGAGCCTTGAGACTCTGGACTGTCGTGACCAGAACCGCGACAGCGGGCGTGATGCCCGAGGTGCGCATGACGATGTCGAAGTACTTCTCCGCGCCCAGATCGGCCGCAAAGCCGCACTCGTTCACAACGTAATCTGCGAGGCGAAGACCCATCTGCTGCGAAAGAATGCTGCTGGTCCCATGCGCTATGTTGCCGAATGGGCCGGCGTGGACAAGCGCGGGAGTTCCCTCGGTGGTCTGGACAAGGTTCGGCAGAATGGCGTCTGCGAGCAGCGCCAACATGCCGCCGGTGGCGCCGATCTGCCCGGCTGTCACCGGCTGCCCCGTCCGCGAAGAGCCGACCACGATGGCGTCGAGCCTCCTGCGAAGGTCATCGCGACCTGAGGCCAACGCGAGGATGGCCATGATCTCTGACGCCGCGGTAATTACGAACCCGCTGGCACGATTCGCGCCCTCGCCGGACTTCTCACCCACGCTTACCGTCACGCGCCGCAACGCGCGGTCGTTCATATCCAGAGCGCGCGGCCACGTGATCTGCGCCGGATCGAGATCGATTGCATTCCCGTGAAACAAGTGGGCGTCAATCATGGCGGCAAGCAGGTTGTGCGCTGAAGTGATGGCGTGGAAATCGCCGTGGAAGTGGAGATTGATTTTCTGGCTTGGTTCGACCTGCGAGCGACCACCGCCGGCTGCACCGCCCTTCAGGCCGAAAACCGGCCCCAGCGATGGCTCTCGCGAGGTGACGATGGCCTTGCGGCCGATTCGTTCCAGCCCTTGCGCCAGGCCGATGGACACGACGGTCTTGCCCTCGCCGGAGGTGGTAGGCGTGGTGGCCGTGACCAGGATGAACTTGCCGCGAATCGGGAACGCCGGGTCGTTCAGCAGATTGAGATTCAGCTTGGCGCCGTAGCGGCCGATGGTTTCGTAGTGTTCGGGATCAAGGCCGAGTTTGTCGGCAATATTGTGAATGGTGAGCAGGGAGTTCTCCAGAAGTGTCGAGGTAGTCATAGAGCACCTTTTGCGGAAATTTACACCCGCATTGGATGCGCGCAATGTGCGCTTGGGCACACGATTGCACCGACCAATCTACGATAACGGAGAACCGCCGCTCAACTCGCCAACTGCCGATTTACAGCATTCGGCAGGAAGACCTGTCCGCATGCTTTGCAGATGAACGATTCCTTCCACTGCCGCATCTGCCCAGGCCACACCTTCTGGTTGTAGTTGCGAGCCCGCATCACAAGGAAGATGAGCGGTAGCCAAGAAGCGAGAGCGCCGACGGTCATACCGAAGTGTGAGCCCATGAAGATGGCGTAGCCTGCTCCTTCCACCAATGGCGCCAACACAAAGACGGCAAGCAAGACGCGCAGTATATAGCCGCGCTTCCTGGGCGGCTGATGTGCTCTGCCGAGGTCGGTATTGGATTCGTGACCGGAGCCGCGACGAACACTGGAGCTATAAAGCATGGATATCCGCTGTGTGCCATTGTCAGCGCAATGTGGGCAAGGAAACGACATAGGCCCTCCTCGCATCGCATATCGGCTTCTTGCAAGGGGCCATTAAGGAGTGTCGCGTTTTGTAGCACCGTGCCGGAGCGAGGTGGTTACATCGCCTCGGGACTCTCAATGCCGAGCCAGGCCAGCACAGTAGTCAGCTCTCGCAAGGTGACCGCGGCGGTGGCCAGTAGAAACGTTTTGCGAGCGGCGTTTTCTTCAGTCAGGATGTGGTGATGGTGATAGAAGTTGCTGAACTCCTGCGCGAGTTGGAAGGCGTGCTTGGCAATGTATGCCGGCTCCGAAGCCGCGATGCGACTGCTCCAGCACGATGATCGGCGTGCCGGCCCGCAGCCAGAGCGCCCAGATGTCTTCATTCTCTTCGCCGCTGAAGAAATTCAGCAGCACTGAAACCGGCTGCGCCGAATTCCGCCAACACCGCTTCGGGCGTTGTCTCCGCCTTGCGGAAGATGTTGCGAATGCGGACGACGGCATACTGGCAGTACGGTCCGGTCTCGCCCTCGAAGCTGAGGCCATCCTTGAAGTCGAATGCGATCACAGAATTGCGCGTGAACTTCAGCATGAAATAACGAAGCGCGCCGATGGCGATCTGGTCGGCGATCAGCTGACGGTCGGCCGCGGCAGTCTCGCCGGTTCCACCCGTCTGGCGCTTGTCCACTTCAGCCCGTGTGGCCGCAATCAGCTTGTCCATCAGGTCGTCGGCCTTGACGCCGAAACCCTTGCGGCCGCTCATTTCGATGTACGGACTATCGAGATCTTCCTGCGGACACTTCGTAGCCGAGGTCGAGCGGCGCAGCGTGGGGTGAGAGCAACTATTTCGTAGCCGAAATGGGTGCAGTGATCCGCCTGCTCCGTGAATCCCATGCCGCGCAGTGCCTGGATCACGTTTGCCTGCGGATCGGACTGCCGCGACGTCGATGACGTTGTAGATGGCCGTCGCGCCGCCGAACTGCGGGTGCGGCTCGACGCCTTGCTCAGTCGATATCCAGCACTCGTGGTCGGCGTATTCAAAGAACGGCTTGTAGCCGAAGTCGCGCCCGAGCAGGCCGAACTTCCACAGGTGGTAGGCAATGTCCTTGCCAACGTAGGTGACGGTGCCGTTGGAGCGCACGATGACTTTGGCGTCCTCGTCGGTTTCGCCCTCGGCCAGCTCGGTGCCGCGGCGCGAGTCATTACCCAGCAGCCTTTGTTCTTGCCTTCTGTTTCGAAGTACAGCACGCCGGTCTGTTTCATCTGCTCGAAGGCGAGGTCCCAGAATTTCAGGTGGAGGATCTCGCTCTCGCGGGGCAGAAAGTCGTACTCGATATCGAGCCGCAGCATGGTTTCGAGATGCCGCCGCAGCACCGCGGTCGAAATCAGTTCGGCGACTTCAGCTGTCTCGTTGCCTCCTTGCTCAATTTCATGCAGGGTGGCGTACCGCAGCTTCTTGCGTGTTTCGTTTTCTGCGTCGGAGCCCGACGTGTACCACTGCGAGGTGTGCGCGTAGAGGTCCCAGCAATAAAAATCGATGCGCTCCCCACCACCTGCGGTGGGGCCAACTGCGCCTGCGGCGCCATTCTCAAGGCGGCCGGCTGCTTCGCACGTTTCGATAAGGGCTCTAACCTCAGCGACAGATTTCTTTTCGACGTGCAGGAACCCGACAACCACATCCGCCACTTGAACGCCGGTGTTGTCGATGTAGTTCTGCACGTCGACCTTTTGTCCGGCGGCGCGCAACAGGCGCACAAACGTATCGCCGAGGATTGCGTTGCGCAGATGCCCGATGTGTGCGGCCTTGTTGGGATTGATGCTGGTGTGCTCCACCAGTACGTGGCCACCTGCGGTGGGGCCAACTTTTCCGGCATTTGTGATGGAGCGAACGCCGGCTGCGCGATCGAGCCGCGCGTTGATGTAGCCCGCGCCCGCGGCTTCGAATCCGGCGAAACCCTCTACCGAACCCAGCGCCGCGACGATCTCCTGCGCGATGATCTTGGGCGCCTTGCGGAGCGTGCGAGCCAGTTGCAGAGCGATCGGCGTGGCCAGTTCGCCGAACTTCAGGTCCGGCGGAATCTCCAGCGGAATGTTCTCAGGTTCGAGGTCGTACTTCGCTTTGAGAACACCGCGCAGGTGCTCAGCGAGCCGCTTTTGCAATTCGAGATACACGTTGGGAATGCCTCAGAAATCCTTGATTTGCAAGGGCCAGTTTATCAGGACGAGGTGAAAGGACCACTTAACTGGATGCCGTAAGATGAAAGAGATACGGTGAGTTGTCGGTGCTACAGACGGAGACTTGCCGTACGAATCCTCAATGACCAAGCCCGAATCCAGCGCATCCCGGTTCTACCTCACCACGCCGATCTACTACGTGAATGCGCGGCCGCACCTGGGCCATGCCTACTCCACCATCGTGTGCGACGCAATTGCCCGGCGCAAGCGCGCACTCGGCATCGACACATGGTTCCTGACCGGCACGGACGAACACGGACAGAAGATCGAGCGCTCCGCGAAACTCGCAGGCCGCACGCCGATGGAATTCGCCACGGCCATCTCGGGAGAGTTCCGCGCGCTCTGGGATCGCCTCGGCCTCACGTACGACGACTTTATCCGCACGACAGAGGAGCGCCATAAGCGCGGCGTGCAGCATCTTTTCGCTACGCTGCGCGATCGCGGCTTCATCTACAAAAGCACCTACACAGGCCAGTACTGCGTCTCCGACGAAGCGTATGTCGACGGCCCTCCTGGCACCGTCTGCCCCACTTGCGGCCGCGTGACGGAGACCGTGAGCGAAGAGAACTACTTCTTCAAGCTGTCGGCATTCGAGCGCAAGCTGCTGGAGTTTTACGAGGCGAATCCCGGCTTCATGCAGCCCGAGTCGACCCGCAAGGAGGTCATCTCGTTCGTTCGTGCGGGCCTGCAAGATGTGTCCATCAGCCGCACATCGCTCAAGTGGGGTATTCCTGTCCCCGGCGATGACAAGCACGTGGTCTATGTGTGGTTCGACGCGCTGGCGAATTACATCACGGCCCTCGGCTACGGCTCGGACCATCCCGCCGACAAGGCGCGCTTTGAAAAGTTCTGGCCTGCCGACATGCACCTCATCGGCAAGGAGATCAGCCGCTTCCATTGCGTCTACTGGCCGGCATTCCTGATGGCCGCTGGTATCGCGCCGCCAAAATCCGTGAAGGCCAACGGCTGGCTGCTCTTTGACGACACCAAGATGTCGAAGTCGCTGGGAAATATCGTGCGCGCGGAGACCGTCGATACGGTGCTCGGCATCGACGCGCTTGCGCTACTTCCTGCTGCGCGAAATTCCCTTCGGTCAGGACGGCAGCTTCAGCTTTGACGCGCTCGTTCGCCGCTACAACGGGGATCTCGCCAACGGTTACGGCAACCTCGTCAGCCGCGTCGTGAACATGATGCACAAGTTCTTCAGCGGCGTGGTGCCGGCGACAGGCACCGAGACGCCGGCCGAGTCCGCCCTCCGCGCAGGAGCAGAGCGCGCCATTGCAGAATTTGGGCCGCTCTTCGACGAGCTGAATTTCTCTGACGCGCTGAAGGTCCTTTGGACCCTGGTGGCCGAGACTGATGGCTATCTCACAGCCAACGCACCGTGGAAGAAGCCGCTCGAGCGCTCCGATGAAGATCACCAAAAGCATCAGGCGCGCGTGCTTGCCACCGCAGCCGAGGCCATCCGCGTGATAACGGCGCTGGTCTATCCCATTCTTCCTGCCTCGGCATCCAAGGTTTGGCAGCAACTTGGCCAAGGTGACATTGCAGATGCGGCAAAACAGGCGTTTCTCACTGACCTGGCGTGGGGCGGCTTGCAGCCCGGAACCCATTTCGGAGAACCGGCACCGCTATTCCCCCGCGCGGAAAAGGACGCGATCGAACGTATGCAGAATCTCGAAAATGAAAATAACGCCAGCGCAGTAGACGCCGCCTCGGGTCAATCACCGACGAAGGCGCCTTCGGCCACATCGGTTTCGCCTACTGCCCCGCCCAACGCCGGCGACGAAAAGGAAGACGGGGCAGTAACGCCCTCAACTGCGGCGTCTCACGACACTACAAAGCCTGTCGATACGGCGAAAGTGCACCAGGTACCGGCCGATTTGGCCTCCGCCCGACTCAACTCCACTCCTGCCGACGCTCCCCAGGGCACCCCGCTGGCTACCGAGGAGAAAAAGCAAAACCCTAGTATTGCTCCGCAGCAGTCTGTGCCGTCCGCGCAGGCCGACAACTCCGCTGCGGAGCAGCCACAATTCATAACGATCGACGATTTCGCCAAGGTGGAGCTGCGCGTTGCCCAGGTGCTCATTGCCGAGCGTATCCCCAAGGCTGACAAGCTGTTACGTCTCGAAGTCGACCTCGGTTACGAAAAGCGGCAGATTCTGGCGGGAATCGCCCAGTATTACGAACCCGAAAAGCTCATTGGTCGCAAGATCGTGATTGTGGCCAACTTGGCGCCGCGCAAGATGCGGGGACTGGAGTCCAACGGCATGCTTCTTGCCGCCTCGCTCCCACCCGACGGCTCTCCGGTCCTGGCTGGCTTCCTTGAAGACGTGCCGCTCGGCGCGCGCCTCAAATAGGCCATGCCCATTGTGTGAAATTGTTCGGAAAATTAAGAAGCGGGCCGACGGCTTCGGGAGTGGAAGGATATCCCGAAACCGGCTGCCCGCTGGACCCTGAACCGGGTCTAGGTAGTAATGCCTAGTTTAGGCTCATTGCCGCGAAAAGCAAGCGTTATTTCCAGTAATTTTCGCCTGATGTCTTTGATTTCTCACAGCACGTGATAGCTATCACAAGGCGTGGTACTAAGGGCCTCGGAGCGTTGACCAGCACACCTATCGCCTGATACAAAAAAGTGTTCTAGACAAAACGCTTTTCGGTTAGACCGCCTGAAAGAAAAATCATTATCAGCATGGAATTGATGATTCACCAACTCGGGATTTTTCTGCTCGCAGCCGACGCTCCCGCGGCAACACCGGAGCCGTCGCTCCTTGAGACGGTCGAGCATCTTATTGTGGGAGCAGTTCCCACAGTCATTCTGTTCATCATTCTTGTCGTGGCTTATCAGCTTTTGGTTCAAGGTCCGCTGTCCCGTACGCTCCGCGAGCGGAGCGCCCGGACCGAGGGCGCCGTTGAAGAAGCTCACAAGGCAATAGCCCGGGCCGAGGAGCGCGCCCAGGAGTATGCCGTAAAACTGCGCCAGGCTCGTGCTGAAATCTTCAAGTTGCGCGAGCAGCGGATCAAGCAGTGGACATCTGAGCGTGACGCAGCGCTTGACGCAGCCCGCAAGTCCGCTGGCCAGAAAGTCGCCCAGGCCAAGGCTGAGCTGGAGGCCGAGGCCGCCAATGCCCGCAGTGCCATTCAACTTTCTGCCGGAGAACTGGCCAACCGGGTCGTTCGCGCGGTTATGCCAATGGCCGCCGGGGGTTCCCGTTGAAGCATTGCAGAAGCAAGTTTGCTGGTCGTCTTCTTTCCGTCGTCCTGTTAAGCATTTTGGTCGCAGGAACCGTTTCTCCCGTCCGGTTGTTCGCGCAGGAACAGACACCCCCCGCACAATCCGCGCCGGATGCGCAGAAGCCGTCTGACTCCGGTCTGCAATCCGATGCTGTTCCCGGCCAGGTCAAGAAGGAAGAGGCCGAGGAAGACAACGTCTACCGGCACACGGCGCTGGTTGAGTCGCTCTCCAGGATGTTCCATCTCGACATCGAGACCACAGCGCGGCTCTTCGAGTGGATCAATTTCGCGATTGTTGCTCTGTGTATCGTGATTCCGATTGCGAAGTTTCTTCCCAGGGCAATCCGCAAGCGGTCAGAGACTCTCAGTCACAATCTCGAAGTTGCCCGCAAAACCACGGCCGATGCCAACACGCGCCTGAGTGCTGTGGAAGCGCAGCTATCCCACCTCGACGAGGAGATCGCCAAAATCCGCGCCCAGGTTGAAGAAGAGAGCAAAAACGATGAGCAGCGCATCAAAGCCAGCCATCGAGGAAGAAAGCGCCCGCATCGTAGCCGCCGCCGAGCAGGAGATTACCGTAGCCGCAGCGCAGGCGCGTCGCGGTCTGCGTCACTTTGCCGCCGATCTTGCCATCGAACAGGCCGCGCACCAGCTCGTCCTGACTCCGGAAACCGACCGCGCGTTGATTTCAGAGTTCGTGCGAGAAGTCACCAGCGGCGTCAATGGAGGGCACAAGTAAATGGCGGCCTTTGTCTCTCATTACGCCCGCGCCTTCGCTGATGTTGTCACATCTGCCAAGCTCGACACCGCGGCCATCGACCGCCAGCTCGGCGATTTTCTTGCTACCTGGGACGGCAGCCGCGAGCTTGCGCGAAGTCTTCGAGAACCCCGCTATCCCTGCCTTGCAAAAGGTGGCCATCATCGACAAGATGAACACCAAGCTCGGCATGGTGAAGGAATTGCGCAATCTCATTGCTGTTCTCGTCAACAACGATCGCATCGCCAGCGTGCACGAAGTCGTCGCAGCCTACCGCGCGGAATTGCAGGAACGGCAGGGAATCCGCCAGGCCGAGATTGTCACCGCGCGCGAGTTGAACGAGGGAGAACGCGCATCGCTGCTGGTGGGCGTCGGACAGTTGGCAGGTGCGAAGATTCAGCCCACATTCAAACTCGATAAGTCGATACTCGGCGGCACTGTCGTGCGTATCGGCTCCACAGTTTACGACGGCTCGGTCCGCGGACGGCTCGAGCGGTTGAAAGAAGACTCTTATCGCCGGATGATGCAGTGAGATCAGTGATCAGCAAGATCACCGGCAGCAGTTGAGTCGAATTTGCAGTTCGCAGTGAGCACCTGGTTGTCGGAATCGCGTCAGCATAAGGCAGCACCAGCCAGCTGATCACTGAATCCCGACCGCTGACCACTCAAAGGAATCGAAATGGCTCAGATCAAGGCAGACGAGATTACGCAGTTACTTCGCGAACAGATCGCGAACTACGACTCCAAGGTGCAGGTCGACGAAGTCGGCACCATCACCTCTCTCGGCGACGGCATCGCGCGTCTCCACGGCCTGGACAAGGTCATGGCCGGCGAGTTGCTCAGCTTCCCGCACGGCATCGCGGGCCTCGCGCTTTCGCTTGAAGAAGACCAGGTGGGCGCCGTGGTGCTGGGCGACTACACCGAGATTCGCGAAGGCGACGAAGTCAAGCGCACCGGCAAGATTCTCAGCGTGCCTGTGGGCGAAGCCATGATCGGCCGCGTGGTCAACGCGCTCGGCCAGCCTATCGACGACAAGGGACCCATCGCCACCACAGAGTCGCTTCCCGTGGAGCGCCTCGCTCCCGGCATCATCGACCGCCAGGGCGTGCGCGAGCCCATGGCCACCGGGCTCAAAGCCATCGATGCCATGATTCCCATCGGCCGCGGACAGCGCGAGCTCATCATCGGCGATCGCCAGACCGGCAAGACCGCCGTGCTGCTTGACACCATCATCAACAACGCCAAGAACGACCTGATTTGCATCTACTGCGCCATCGGCCAGAAGCGCTCCTCCATCGCGCAGGTTGTGCAGACGCTCACCGAAGCCGGCGCCATGGGCCACACCATCATCGTGGCTGCTTCGGCCTCAGAGCCCGCGCCCATGCTTTACCTCGCGCCCTACGCCGCGACCGCGATGGGCGAGTTCTTCCGCGACAACGGCAAGCACGCGCTGGTGATGTACGACGATCTCTCCAAGCACGCCATGGCTTATCGCGAAATCTCGCTGCTGCTCCGCCGTCCGCCGGGCCGCGAAGCATATCCCGGCGACGTGTTTTATCTCCACTCCCGCCTGCTCGAGCGCTCATCCAAGTTGAGCAAGGAGCGCGGCGGCGGCTCACTCACCGCTCTGCCCGTCATTGAAACGCAGGCGGGCGACGTCTCGGCGTACATCCCCACAAACGTCATTTCCATCACCGACGGACAGATCTTCCTTGAGACCGATCTGTTCAACTCCGGCGTTCGTCCCGCCGTCAACGTGGGCCTCTCGGTTTCACGCGTCGGATTCTCCGCGGCCATCAAGGCCACCAAGCAGGTGGGCTCCACGCTCAAGCTTGACCTCGCCCAGTACCGCGAACTCGCGGCCTTCGCGCAGTTCGGGTCCGATCTCGACCCGCTCACGCAAAAGCAGCTCAACCGCGGCCAGCGCCTCACCGAACTGCTGAAGCAACCCCAGTTCGCTCCGCTCACCTGGCAGCAACAGGTTGTCGTTCTCTTCGCCGGTACGCAGGGCTACCTCGACGACCTCAAGGTCTCCGATATCCGCGCCTTCGAAGACGGCCTGCACAAGTATTTCGCGAATGCACAGACGGCGTTGATGGACTCACTCACGCAAAAGAAGCAGCTCGACGACGACGTCAGGAATGCTCTGCATGCCGCCATGAAGGAGTACAAGGAAAACTTCAAGGCGCAGCTGCAATCGGAAACCGTAAACGCGTAAAGGCAGTGATCAGTTGTCAGAGATCAGGGATCAGCATGAACCCAAGTTTCTGACTTCTGAGAACTGACAACTGATCTCTGAGAACTGACCAATGGCAAACGTCCTCGATCTCCGCCGCCGCATCAGAAGCGTAAAGAACACGCGCCAGATCACCAAGGCCATGAAGATGGTCTCGGCGGCCCGCCTGCGCCGCGCGCAGGAGGCTGCCATGGCGGCGCGCCCCTACGCCAAAATGATCGCCAGCGTGCTTGAGTCGCTCTCGCGCCGCATCGAGATCTACGATCCTGAGACCGGCAACCTGCGCCACCCGCTCTTTGCCGTGCGCGAAGAGAAGCGCGTCCTGCTCGTTGTCGTCAGCGGCGACAAGGGCTTCGCCGGCGCATTCAACGCCAACATCATCAAGGCCGCGCTGCAGTTCATTGACGCCGGCCACGACAAGCAGTTCGACATCGAGCCCGTCGGCCGCAAGAGCCGCGACCTGCTGCGCCGCCGCTATCCCGCCGCCACTTACTCCGAAGCAGCGGAAGAACAGCCCGCCGTCCGCCAGGATCGCCGCGGCCCCATCGAGATCACCGGCGACCATCCCGGCATGCTGCTCAAGCTCGAACAGGATCGCGTCTTCGCGCTCGCGCAGAGCATCATCTCCCGCTACGTCCACGAGGAGATTGACGCCGCCTACATCGTCTACAACGAGTTCAAGTCGGTCATCACGCAGCGCGTAGTGGTCGAGAAACTACTGCCGCTCGTCAAGATCGGCGCCAGCAAATCGCTGGCGCCACCGAGCCCACCACCGAGGAGCGCGAACGCGCCGCCGAAGCCGCTCTCACTTCGGGCATCCCGCTCGAACCAGCCGACACCAGGGAAGCCGACGAGGAATCGAAAAAGTTCGGCACCGCCAACGTCGACTACATCTACGAGCAGCCGCCCGAGGAACTTTTCAACGCGCTGCTCCCGCAGTACATCGCTTCCATTCTGTATCACGCCATGACCGAGTCCGTCGCCGCCGAACACGCGGCCCGCATGACCGCCATGGATTCGGCAACCAACAACGCCTCCGACATGATCGACGCCTACACGCTGCAGATGAACCGCGTGCGCCAGGCCGCCATCACCAAGGAGATCATCGAAATCGTCAGCGGCGCGGCCGCTGTGTAAGAACTAGCTTTCAGTATCAGCCGTCTGCTTGTCGCGGTAAATCGACCTCTAGAGCCGGCGCTGAGAATCGCAAAACTGAAAGCTGATAGCTGAAGGCTGAGAGCTTCGAAAAAGAAGGAAAAATGGCAGAGAACATCGGCAAAGTAATCCAGATCTCCGGTCCCGCGGTCGACGTCCAGTTTGAAGAAGCGACGATGCCGCCCATCTACCAGGCGCTGCGCGTCACCAGCGACGGCTTCACCACCCCCGTGCCCATCAACGTGATTCTCGAGGTCCAGCAGCACCTGGGCGAAGGCCGCGTGCGCACCGTCGCCATGGAAGCCACCGACGGCATGGTGCGCGGCATGAAGGCCATCGACCTCGGCGGCCCCATTCGCGTTCCCGTGGGCAAGCAGACCCTTGGCCGCGTGCTCAACGTCATCGGCGAGCCCGTTGACAACCTCGGCCCCATCGGCGAAACCAGCGCATGCCCATCCACCGCCCCGCGCCGCTCTTCGACGAGCAGTCCACGCACGAAGAGATGTTCGAGACCGGCATCAAGGTCATCGATCTCATCCAGCCCTTCTTGAAGGGCGGCAAGATCGGCCTCTTCGGCGGCGCCGGCGTGGGCAAGACCGTCGTCATCATGGAACTCATCAACAACGTCGCCAAGAACCACGGCGGCTACTCGGTGTTTGCCGGCGTCGGCGAGCGCACCCGCGAGGGCAACGATCTCTGGGTCGAAATGACCGAGTCAGGCGTCATCAAGCCCGGCAAATGGCAGGAGTCGAAGTGCGCCCTGGTCTACGGGCAGATGACCGAGCCGCCCGGAGCGCGTCTGCGCGTGGCCCTCACCGGCCTCACCGTCGCCGAGTACTTCCGCGACGTCGAAGGCGCCGACACGCTGCTCTTCATCGACAACATCTTCCGCTTCACGCAGGCCGGCTCTGAGGTCTCCACGCTGCTCGGCCGCATGCCCTCTGCCGTGGGCTACCAGCCCAACCTGGCCACCGAAATGGGCGAACTGCAGGAGCGCATCACCTCCACCAGCAAGGGCTCAGTCACATCGGTGCAGGCCGTCTACGTGCCCGCCGACGATCTCACCGATCCCGCGCCGGCCACCACCTTCGCCCACCTCGACGCCACCACCGTGTTGAGCCGCCCGCTCTCCGAACTCGGCATCTACCCGGCCGTCGATCCGCTCGCCTCCACCTCGCGCATTCTCTCCGCGCGCATCGTCGGCGACGAGCACTACGACGTGGCCCAGGGCGTGAAGAAGATCCTGCAGCGCTACAAGGATCTTCAGGACATCATCGCCATCCTCGGTATCGACGAACTCTCTGAAGAAGACAAGCTCACCGTCGCCCGCGCCCGCAAGGTGCAGAAGTTCCTGTCGCAGCCCTTCCACGTGGCCGAGCAGTTCACCGGCATCCCCGGCAAGTACGTCAAGATTGCCGACACCGTGCGCAGCTTCAAGGAGATCATCGAGGGCAAGTACGACGACATTCCCGAGCAGGCCTTCTACATGCAAGGCTCCATCGACGATGTGCTTGCAAAGGCAGAATCGCTCAAGACGACGGCGTAAGAACAGGGAATAGGCAATAGGGGATAGGGAGCAGAAGACAGATCATCGGAAATTCGGAGCATTGGTTTTTCTATTCCCTACTCCCTGTTCCCTATTCCCTCACGCGAAAGGAGCCCATGGCAGACACACCCAGCAACGAACTCCGCGTACGCCTCGTTACCCCCGTGCGCATGCTCGTCGAAGCCTGTGCGGCCTCCGTCGAGCTGCCCGGCAAGAACGGCTACATGGAAGTGCTCTACGGCCACGCTCCGCTTCTCTCCGAGCTTGGCGCCGGCGACGTACGCATTCACGGTTGCACTGGCAGCGATGCTGGACCCGAGCAGATCTACAACGTCAACTGGGGCTTTGTTGAAGTGCTGCCCGACCGCGTCACCATCCTCGCCAACGACGCGCTCAAGCCTGAAGAGATCGACGTCCCGCGCGCGCAGAAGCAGCTGGACACGGGCCACAAGCTCTGGAACGAAGCCGGCGAAAGCGAAGAAGCCTACGACCACGCACTGGCCGTCATCGCCGAAGCCGAATCCAAAATCGCCACCGCCGCCGAAAAGCACTAGCCGAAGACACCGTTGGAATTGGCAGTTCTTTGAAAGTAAGGTGTCAAATCTATTTCTTTTTAGGCTTCGACTCACCAGTCGGTTGAGGCAAAGGAGGTTTGATGTGAGTGCCTCCGTTCAAGTCTCCCACTTTTATTGGTGTTTTAAGATGCAAACCGGCAGTCTTAGTCGTTTTCATCGATCTTTACGAATGGCCCTACCACACCGTCCGCGGATAGTGCTTCGCAATCTCCTCGTCTGCCGATAGCAACGGCGCCAGCCCATTCACCTTGGCCTGCGCCACAATCATCCGGTCGAATGCATCGCGGGTCCACTTCTCATCGAGCGCCGCCTTCGCTACTTCCGCAAACGGCAGATTGCAAAGCCGCAGTCCAAGCTCGTGCTCAAGCTTGCGCAGGACGTCCTTGGCTGGCGACGAAAGCCGCCCGATCTCGAATAGGTACTCGATCTCGACCAGCACCATGGGAGAAGCTAACAACTCGGATTTCCGAATCAATCGCGCAGCGTCTTGTCCGATGCGCCCGCGTCCGCTCCCGAGCCGAATCGCGGTGTGGGTGTCGACATAAGCGATCATGCCGGGCGTCGAACCTTGCGAGCCTTGGGCCGGCCCGAACCGGATGCGACTGGCGCAGCCTTGGAGATCGGTCCGAGTCTACGATCCCATTTCTGCTCCCATTCGCGCGTCATGGCAATCTTCCAGGAGTCATCCTCAAGATCAGCAGATGAAACAATAATCTCCATCGGCGTGATCCGGCTCAATTTATCCACCGGATGCTCCGGCACAATGCGCACCCGGCGCCCCTTGTGCTTCACCCACACTTCCTTGCCTTCGAGCGCCTGGTCCACAAGCTCAAACACCTTCTGCCGGAATTGGGTAATCGTCACTTCCATGTCGCTGATGGTAACAGATGTACGTATTTATATGTACGTAACGTACGCCTGCCGTCTCTCGCACTTCGGCGTCAACCAATCCCTGAACCCTGACCCCTGACCCCCGCCTCTTCAATCCTTGCCCAGAGTTCCTTGATCCCCGTCCCTGTCTTCGCCGACACAGGCAAAATCCCTTCGATCTCCAGCCCCTTCTTCAGAGCCGCCAGGTTCCGCGTCCGCTCATTTCCGCTCAGCCGATCCACCTTCGTCGCCACCACCACGAAGTCACGCCCTATGCTGCGCAGCCACGCCAGCAGCTGCCCATCCCGCTCCTGCGGCGGCACATTCGAGTCCACCAGGCACACGCACAGTCCCAGCGTCTCCCGCAACTGCAAATACGGCTCAATGAACTTCGGCCACTCGGCGGAAATCGACTTCGAAATCTTCGCGTACCCGTACCCTGGCAAATCCGCGAATACCAGCTTCCGCCGACGGTTCTCGTCCAGAGCAAAGAAATTGATCGCCCGCGTCCGCCCCGGCGTTCCCGATACCTTGGCCGCCTTCTCGCCCACCAACGCATTCAGCAGGCTCGACTTACCCACATTCGACCGCCCCAGAAACGCAATCTCCACCACGCTCGGAGCAGGGAACTGCTCCGCCGCCATAGCCGACAACAAAAACTGTGTACCGTACTGACTCATCACCTCTGACGATACAGGACCCACAGCAACAGCCCTGCACCCTCACTTCAATCACATTCAACCAAATGGTTGACAGCTGACTCTCTTCGCGCTACATTCAACCACATGGTTAAGTCGAACGCCGCACGGCTCGATTCCATCTTCCACGCACTCGCCGATCCAACCCGCCGCGCCCTCCTCCGGGACGTCTCGGCGGGAGCCAAATCCGTGGGTGACCTGGCCCGGCCTCACTCCCTCACTCTGGCTGCTGTTTCCAAGCACCTGAAAGTTCTCGAGGCCGCTGAACTCATCGCCCGCCAGCGCCGCGGCAGCTTCCAAATCGTTCGCCTAAACGCGCCTGCCCTCCTCGAAGCCGACGAGTGGCTCGCCTATTACCGGCCATTCTGGAGCAGCCGTCTAGACGCTCTGGCCCAACACCTCGAAGGAGAAAATCAATGAGCGAAAACCTGACCCTGCAGTTGAGCAAGATCATCAGAGCGCCCCGCAGCCGCGCCTTCGCCGCCTGGACCCAGCCCGCCGAACTTCTGCAATGGTTCGCTCCCGGCCCCATGAAAGCAGAATCCATCGACGTCGACCTCCGCATCGGAGGCATCTTTCGCTGGGCCATGTGCGGGCCCTCTCTTCAGAGCGCCGGACAGACCATGACTGTCGTCTTCAGCGGCAAGTTCCTCGACATTCAGGCCGACAAGCTGCTCCAGTTCACCTGGCAGTCCGAGGGCAATCCCACAGACAACACGCTCGTCACCGTCTCCTTCGCCGACGTCGACGGCGGCACTGAAGTCGCCATCACCCAGCAGCGCATCTCCACCACGGAAGTGTTCAACCGCAACAAGAGTGGCTGGGGCAGCATGCTCGACAAGCTTGGCGCCCTCTGCGAGAACGTTGCCGTTCCAGCGAGCGTTTAACGATTGCTTGCATGAGTGAAAGGCCCGCTTCGATCGTCGCGCGATCGGTGCGGGCCCCGCCAGCTCGTCAGTCTCAGGCACCTTGAACACGCCGCGACCCGACTGTCACGGCCATCCGTGATCGTCGGCACGTGCAACAGCCTCAAGCCGGAACATACTCAGATTCTGTCCCCGGACCCGGAGGGGGAGTGTGTTCCCTCGACGACCAGTGAGATTGCACAAGAATTGGTGCATGAGGGGGGGGGGTAGGCCACCTCGCTCCGCCCCGCGATCACTTATTGCCGCGCGACCTGCCCTGTACCCACTTCCGCTGGAGGCGGCACGGCTGGCATTACTTCCGTCGACTCCGGCGCTGGCTTAGGCAGCGGGCTCTCCAGCGCCAGCGCCAGCACCTCGTCCATCGAGTCCACAAAGTGCAGCTTCATCACGGTGCGGATATTGTCCGGCAGCTCGGCAAAATCCTTCTCGTTGCCGCGCGGCAGAATCGCTTCGAAGATCCCCGCGCGCAGCGCCGCCAGCAGCTTCTCTTTCAAGCCGCCGATCGGCAGCACCTTGCCGCGCAGCGTGATCTCGCCCGTCATGGCGATGTCGCGCCGCACCGGGATCTTTGCCAGCGCGCTGGCCAGCGCCGTCGCCATCGTGATGCCGGCCGATGGACCATCCTTCGGAATCGCGCCCTCCGGCACGTGCACGTGCAGGTCGACGTTGCGATAAAACTCGCGCGTCAACCCCAGCGCCTGCGCCCTGCCGCGAATGTAGCTGAGCGCGGCCTGCGCCGACTCCTGCATCACGTCGCCAAGCTGGCCCGTGATGGTCAGCTTGCCCTTGCCGTCCAGCACCTGCACTTCGATGGTCAGAATGCTGCCGCCCACCTCGGTCCATGCCAGGCCGGTCACCAGGCCCACTTCGCTCTTCTCGTGCACCTCGGAATCGCGGAACCGCGCCACGCCCAGGAACTCGGCCACGTTCGCAGCGGTGATCTCTTCCTTGTGCTTCGCGCCCGTTCTTCACGACCTTGCGCGCTACCTTGCGGCACAGGTTGCCGAGCTCGCGCTCCAGGTTGCGCACCCCGGCCTCGCGCGTGTAATAGCGGATGATCTCCACAATCGCATCGTCCTTGAACGTCACGTTCTTCTCGCTCAAGCCCGTCTGCTCGCGCTGCTTCTTCACCAGGTACTGCCGCGCAATCTCCAGCTTCTCCTGCTCGGTGTACCCCTGCAGCCGCAGGATCTCCATGCGGTCCTGCAGCGGAGCGGGAATCGTATGCAGCACGTTTGCCGTCGCCACAAACAACACCTGCGACAAGTCGTAGTCCACATCCAGGTAGTGATCCTGGAACGTCGTGTTCTGCTCCGGATCGAGAACCTCAAGCAGCGCGCTCGCCGGATCGCCGCGGAAGTCCGACGCCATCTTGTCCACTTCGTCCAGCAGGAACACCGGGATTCTTCGTGCCCGCCTTCTTCATGTGCTGAATGATCTGCCCCGGCAACGCGCCGATGTACGTCCGGCGATGCCCGCGAATCTCCGCCTCGTCACGCACGCCGCCCAGCGAAAGCCGCACGAACTTGCGCCCCGTTGCCTTCGCGATCGACATGCCCAGCGAAGTCTTGCCCACCCCCGGAGGCCCGACGAAGCACAGAATCGATCCGCTCGGATTCTTCACCAGTTGCCGCACCGCGAGGAACTCAAGGATGCGCTCCTTGATCTTTTCCAGGCCATAATGATCCTCGTTCAGCACCTTCTCCGCGTACTCAATCGAGCGAGTTTCCTTCGAGCGCTTCTTCCACGGCACCGCCAGCAGCCAGTCGATGTAGTTGCGGCTTACAGTTGACTCCGCCCACATCGGCGGCATCGCTTCCAGCTTCTTCAACTCCTGGACTGCCTTGTCCAGCACATCCTTGGGCATGCCCGCCGCTTCAATCTTCTTGCGCAGTTCGTCGAACTCGCTCTTCTCGCCGCGGCCCAGTTCCTTCTGGATCGCCTTGATCTTCTCGTTGAGGTAGTACTCTTTCTGCGCCCGCTCCATCTGCCGCTTCACGCGCGACTGAATATTGCGGTCAAGGTCCAGCTTCTCGATCTCGATATCCAGCACATCGGCAATCCGCGCCAGCCGCGCCGCCGGGTCGAAGATGCTCAGCAGTTCCTGCTTCTCTTCAATGCCCAGCTGCAGGTTCGCTGCAATCACATCCGATAGCTTTGCCGGCTCGTCCATCCGCACCGTGGCGATGATGGTCTCGTAGTTCAGGCTCTGCTGCAGCTTCACATACTGCTCAAACAGGCTGGTCACGCGCTGCATCAACTGCTCGACCGCCGGCGTCATCTCAAATGTCGACTTGCCCGTCCGCACCGTGGCCACAAAAAAGCCGTCGCGATCGTTCACGTCGATCGACTTCGCGCGCTCCACGCCCTCCACCAGCACCTTGATGTTGCCATCGGGCATCTTCACGCTCTGCACGATGTTGCAGATCGACCCGACCTGGTAGATCTCCTTCGCCTTGGGCTCATCGATCGACGCGTCATGCTGCGTGGCCAGAAAAATCTTGCGGTCGCCCGTCAGCGCTTCTTCCAGCGCGCGCACGCTCGACTCGCGGCCCACCACAAATGGCGTCATCATGTAAGGAAATATCACCATGTCCCGAATGGGCATCATGGGAAGTTTGCGCGGCTCGGGTTTCTCGCGGGGAGTTGTCATAATCACCTGACCTTTCGACGCGCGAACTTCATCCAGGATGCGCGGTCTATTGAACGGCTTTGTTGGGATTGTACAGCGGAATAGCCTTTTCAACCGCTGTGAGCAGCTTCGGGGATTGCAAACGACCCTACTCCACTACGATGGGGTCGATCAGCGGATTCACCACCCGAATCGATCCATAGTTTTGCACCGTTGAAAGATCTTCGGAGTAAAGAATCGACGCGCCTGCCTCATCCGCAGCCTGCAAGATCAGCGCATCCCAGAACGAAGTCTTGTAGCGTATCTCGATGTCGAAAGCTCTCAGGATAGACTCGGGATCGTTCGAGATCACTTCCCAGGTGGCGTATTCCTGAATCAGGCGACGAACTTCTTCAACCGGGAGGGGATTCGCAGTCTTCCTTCGCAGGTTGATGCACAGTTCCTGCAGAACCTGCGTACTGAGTACGCCTTCTCCCGATCCCCAAAGCTGCTCCAGCAGAGCGCGAGCACGCGAATGCTTCACGCCGGCCGCGCGATCGTGTGCGTAGATCAGAATGTTCGTATCGACGAAATACTTATCGCTCATGTAGTTCGTCACGGGAGCGAGGGGGCGTCCAATTCAGATCGAAGCCTGTCTTCAGCCTGGCCAGCGCACTGCGGCGTGCCTTTTCGTACCCCTTGCGTTCTCGAACGACCTCTTCCAGTCGGGCCGCTAGCAAAGCGCTGATCGACGAGCCCTCCATCGCCGCCAGAATGCGGGCTTCGCGCAGCAAATCGGAATCGATCTTCAAAGTGATATTTATCTTCATGCGAGCACGTTTTTAAGGGTAGCACGAATTTACGTGCTCAATTGAACCGGAACGGCATGCCGATCCCTTCGCCGAGGGCACACAGAAAAGCCCGAGCCTCGCAATCGCGACTCGGGCTTCTGATAATTGGTGAGGTCTTCTTTCGTAAACAAAGCAAACGGGGTCGGGTTTTCTACTCTCTATTCCCTGTTCCCTTTCCCTGCCTATCCGGCCTTCTCCAGCAGGCAAAGCGACAGATCCCGCCGCTCCACCATCTCCTTCGTGATTTCCAGATCCCGCACGCGCTTGTTGTTGGGCAGGTGATACATCAGGTCCAGCATCAGCTCTTCAAGGATCATGCGCAATCCGCGCGCACCCACCTTGCGAGCCAGTGCCTCGCGCGCCACCGCGCCAATTGCGTCCGGCGAGAAGTGCAGCCGCACATTCTCATACTCAAACAGCCGCTGATACTGCTTCATGATCGCGTTGCGCGGCTTGGTCAGGATCTCCACCAGCGCCGCCTCATCCAGTTCGTCGAGAATTCCCATAACGGGGAGACGGCCGACAAATTCCGGAATCAAACCGTACTTGATCAAGTCCTGCGGCTCGGTCTTGCGCAGCAGTTCAGTGTCGCGATGTGCACGCGTCGTCGCCGCATCCGCCTCGGCATCCACAGTTCTGAAGCCCAGCGCCTTCTTGCCCACGCGACGCCCAACCACGCGCTCCAGGCCCACAAACGCCCCGCCGCAAATGAACAGGATGTTGGTGGTATCTACCGCCGTGAATTCCTGGTGCGGATGCTTGCGTCCGCCCTGCGGCGGAACGTTCGCAACCGTGCCTTCCAGAATCTTCAGCAGTGCCTGCTGCACGCCCTCGCCGCTCACATCGCGAGTGATCGACGGGTTCTCGTCCTTGCGGCCGATCTTGTCGATCTCGTCGATGTAGATGATGCCCTGCTGCGCGCGCGTCACGTCGCCGTCGGCCGCCTGCAGCAGCTTCAGGATGATGTTCTCCACGTCTTCGCCGACGTAGCCGGCTTCAGTCAGTGTGGTAGCGTCGACAATCGCGAACGGAACATCCAGCATCTTCGCCAGAGTGTGCGCCAGCAGAGTCTTGCCGGAACCGGTTGGCCCAATCAACAGAATGTTGGACTTGGCCAGTTCCACTTCGTTGTTGCGCATGCGGTTCATCTGCATGCGCTTGTAGTGGTTGTAAACCGCCACGGCCAGCTTCTTCTTGGTCTGGTCCTGACCGATCACGTAATCGTCCAGGAAGCTTTTCACTTCCTGGGGCTTGGGCAGGTGGCCCGCGGTTGTGGATGGATGCGATTCCCCCCGGTCGTCCTCCAGGATCGAGTTGCACACCGCGACGCATTCATCGCAGATGTAGGCCCGCGGATAGTCGCTGGGCGACGAGATCAACTTCGCAACAGCGTCCTGCGATTTGTGACAGAACGAGCAGCGCAGTGCTTCTTCAGGTCCCGTGCGCGTTTTCATGGTTCGACTACTCCTCTGGACATTGCTCCAGCACGTTTGAATTTTGCCCGCCCCAGCGGGTTGTTGGCCCTGTCCCTACGTGCGCGGGGCCGGTCGATAATTTCGTCGATGATGCCGTACTCTTTCGACTGCTGCGAGTTCATGATGAAGTCTCGTTCCACGTCGCGCTCGATTCGATCCAGCGGCTGGCCGGTGTGCTTGGCCATCAGGTTGTTCGTGATCTCGCGAATCCGCAGAATCTCCCGTGCATGAATATCGATATCGGTCGCCTGCCCGCTCAACCCGCCCATCGACGGCTGGTGGATCAGGATACGCGAGTTCGGCAGTGCAAACCGCTTTCCCTTGGTTCCCGCCAGCAGTAGGAACGCGCCCATGCTGGCCGCCTGACCAATGCAATACGTCACCACGTTGTTCTTGATGAACTGCATTGTGTCATAAATCGCCAATCCTGCGGTAATCGACCCGCCAGGAGAATTGATGTAAAGCTGAATATCCTTCTCCGGATCTTCGCCTGAGAGAAACAGCATCTGCGCCACAATAAGATTCGCAACCTGATCGTCGATCGGGGTGCCTAGGAAGATGATGTTGTCGCGCAGCAGACGGGAGTAGATGTCGTAGGCGCGCTCGCCCCGGCTCGTCTGCTCAACCACCATGGGTACCAATGCCATGTTGCCTTCTTCTCGCTCTCGTGAAGGGCTTTGTGAGCCCGGTTCCTGTTTAATTACCGGCGGTTACGGTTCACTTGTTCTTCCTGCGCCTCGGTGATTCGCTTTTTCCACCGACGCAAAAAATCTACCTGCCTGCGGTCAGGCCGGTAGTCGTTCATACAAGCAATTGAGCCGTCTTCTCGCGTTTCAATTGTTCCCGGATTCTAGCCAGCCCGCCATCTTCCGTCAAACGAGCACGCAGTGTTTCCACCGGCTCGCGGCTCTGAAGTGCCGCCATCTGAATTTCGCGGTCCAGTTCCTCGTCGCTAACTTCCACATTCTCTTCGTGCCGCAATCTTTGCCAGCAGCAGGCTCGCCTTCACCTCGGCAATGGCGCTGTCCCGCTGTGCCACGCGCAACCGTCCAAAGTCCAGCTTGCCGCATCTGCTCGGTTTGCATGCCCTGCGCCGCCAGCGCGCGCAATCCACGCTCCAGCCGCGCATCCACCTGCTCCTGCACCAGTGACTCCGGCACCGGGAACGGGAACCGCTCGATCAGGGCCGCCATCAGTCGATCCTTGGTCTCGCCTTCCACGCTGCGCCGCTTGCGGTTGCCAATATGCTCGCGAACTCCGTTCTCCAATTGGGCCACGTTCTCGTATTGGCCCATTTCCTTGGCAAAGTCGTCGTTCAGCTCCGGCAATGTCCGCTTCTTGATTGCCTTCACGTCAATGTCGTAGTCCACCGTCTTGCCCGCCAGCTTGGCTTCGGGATACTCCGCCGGATACGCCGCAGACACTGAGTTGCTGCCCGGCCTTGGCGCCCCGCAGTGCCGTGGTGAATGCCTCCACCGTGTCCTTGCCGCCCACCTCAACCAGCGTGTCCTCGCCGGCAATCGGAGCCGCTTCTTCGTCGCCTTCAACCTGTGCCCGAGTAGGCGATCTGCGCCCAGTCGCCATCGACGATCGGCCCGGTCTTCTTCGACCGGCTCAACCGTCGCGCGGCTCTCGCGCAGCTGCTCCATTTCCTGCTTGAACTCGTCTTCTGTCATCTCCGTACCGAAGGCTTCGGCACCGTTACCTCCTTGTAGCCTTCAATCGAAAACGCCGGGATGTACTCGAACACCGCCTTCACATGCAGCGGCTGGCCGTCTTCCACGGTCAGCTCGGTAACCTGCGGCTGGCCCAACGGGCGCCACGCCAAGCTCGCGCACTGCCTGGTTGAACTTCTCCGGCAACAGGCCGTCAATTACTTCCTTGCGAATCTGTTCCGCAAACCGGCGCTTCACCACCGTCTCCGGCACCTTGCCGGCGCGGAACCCGGGGATCTTCGCATACTTCTGATAATTGCGGGTCACGTTGCGGTACGCCTTTGAAACGTCTTCGACAGGCATATCCAGCACCAGCTCGCGTGTGCACTCCGGATTCAGAACCGGGCCGTGCTGGTGATCGTGGCTATGATCGTGGCCGTGATGATCATGATCATGATCGTGCACATGCCCTTCGTGGCTGTGTTCGGTGGGCTGATCGACGTTTTCAGCCGTCGGTTCCTGATTGTTCGCGAGGGTGTCTGTGGAGGTCAACTTCTCTGCCTTCCGGGCGCCGGGCGCCAAATAAGAACTGCCGCGGGGGTGTGCCTCCGCTGGCGGGGAGGTGCATCTCTCATGGTAAGAGCGACACGTGGGCAGGGTCAAACCGCCGCCAGATCCTAAAGTTGTAGACCTGTATCGGAAGTTTGTTACTTATGTTTGGGAAGGCAGCTTTCCCGTGGTCATACTTGCTTCAGGACGACCCCATTTAGACACCGAGTTAGACACCGAGGACGTTCCTTATCTGATGAGGATGCGCGCGCCCAGCCTGCGGGTTGGGTGCCCGTCGTAACGTGACCAGTCATCGGCCCTGCCGGCCCGGAATCTACGTCTCGCACGACACCGGCCTGCGCACATACGGCAGAAATCGCGGGTGCGCCGCTCCGCACTCCGTAAAGTGCATCCGCGCCTCGCTCAAGCTGAGCGGGCCATTCACAGTGAGCCGCACGTCGGAGGCATCTTCATCCTCCTGCCCGTCGTCTTCCCACCAGCACACCGGGCAAAGCTCCATGACCGCCGGCGCCGCCAGCGTCCGATACCCACAACAAGGACAGCGATATTGATTCCCCACACCGAATGGACGGATTTTTGAACCGTGAGATTACCGAAGCAAGCCCGGGAGCGCACAGAGCGAATCCCGACGTCCAGCATCAACCGGAAGCGCCCAATTCCTTAGCGCCACCACTCCGAGCGGATTTCTTCTCCCGCCACAACGTCACCGGGAATCCCCGGAATCGGCGACCAAAGCCCGACTCCTTCCGCCGCGAAGACCTTTTCAATCGGCTGCGTCCACGCGTGCAGCGCCAAATCAAACAGTCCCCAGTGAATTGGCATCAGTAGTCCATGCCCGCCCATCGCACGAAAGGTGCGCAATGCCCCGTCCGGCCCCATGTGAATATCGGCCCACAGCGGATCGAACGCTCCAATTTCCAGCATCGTCAAATCGAATGGCCCGAACTCCTCGCCAATCTCCGCAAATCCATCCCACTCCCCCGAGTCCGCCCCGTAATAAATCCGATGCCGCGGCCCAACAATCGCGAAGGAGGCCCACAGCGTCTCGAATCGGTTGAATAGCGAGCGCCCCGAAAAATGTCGCGTGGGCAGCGCCGTCAACTTCACCGGACCTACATTCGCGGTCTCCAACCAGTCCAACGCAACGCACCGCTCCGCCTTTACGCCAAAGCGCTGCAGGATCGTCTCCACGCCGAGTGGCGTAATCCACTGTGTACCCCGCAGCTTTTCCATCTGCGCCAGGCGGCGAATTGTTCCTTCGCCAAGATGGTCGTAGTGATCATGCGACACCACCACCGCGTCGATCTTCGGCAAATCATCCAGCGCAATCGTCGGCGGATAGAAACGCTTCGGTCCCGACCAACTCGTTGGAGACGCGCGTTCATCCCACACCGGGTCAATCAGGATGCGCACTCCGTCAATCTCAACCAGCGAGGTCGAGTGCCCCATCCAGGTAACGCGCAGCCCGCTCAACGGCTCCGTGGCATACACGCGCGCATCCGTCTGAAATGGCCCCGGAATTGTCCTGGGAGAACGAGCCGCTGTTCCCAAAAAGAACCGCGGCCCCACCTTGAACATGGTAGATAGTCCGCCGACACGCGTCGGCACTGGATTCAGGAAGCGCTTTCCTTCCCGCGTGGCTTTCTGCAGCATTCCTATTGGATGGCCGATTCGCTCCCCGGATTCCCCACGGCAAAATAATCACCCGGCAAGCCATCGACCTGATTTCCTAGCCCCTACCCCTACTCCCTGCTTCTAGAACCTCAGTACCAGCCCCGCGTTCACCCGATACTTCTGTCCATTGCTCGGCGAAAGCGACGGCGCTGTAATCCGATCCGCTCCTACCCGGAACGCAAAGAATGGCAGCACCGGCAGATCCACACCACCGCCCAGCGCATACGCAAACGTGCCGCCATTAATGTTCACTCCCGAACTGCTCGACGAATGTTCGCCGCCCAGCAGCCCGTGCGCAAACAGTGCGATACCCACCGCCTTCAGCGTCACTCGCGGTCCCACCAGCACCGTCGTCGTCTTGGGCACGCTGGAGTTCGCTCCAAGCCCGTAGTGCCCCACATCGCCCTCCACACCCAGAAACGGACGCATGTGAATGTGCACCGCCGCATTCCACCCATTCAATCCGCCCACGTTGGGATAAAACGTGTCCGTCCCCAACCGGCTGTAGCCAAAATACGCATCGCTGTTATGCAGCGACTGCGCACCAGCCGCACCCGCAAACATCACCGCCGCACCCACAAGACCAAAACCAAAATGCCGCAAGCTCATGAACACACCTTTCCGTTGCACACGATCCCTTGGGCTTAGAGACCGCAAAAACCCGCAATAGTTGCCCTTACTTAAGTATCAATTCAATTTCCGCTCCACCCTGCGCTACGCACCGCCTCCTGCGTCCTCCTCACAGCCGTCTCACCCACTACAATCCTTCTCGGGAGAAACCAACCCTCATGAAGCGCAGCCTGTTCTTATCGACATGCATCTTCGCCACTGCCGCCATCCTGGCCGCACAGCAATCTCCGCGCACCGACACGCCCTCTTACACCGGCGGACAGCCGCAGCCTCTGCGCGTCGCCATCGTCGGCCTTGAGCACGGCCACGTCGAAGGCTTTCTCTCCGCTCTCCCCAAACACAGCGACGTCCAGCTCGTAGGCATTGCCGATGAGCACGCCGACCTCATCGCCAAATACCAGGACAAGTACCACCTCGACCCCGGCCTCTTCTTCAAAAGTGAAGCCAACATGATCGAGGTGCGACATCCTCAGGCCGTACTCGTCTACACCTCCATCGCGCAACACCGCCCCGCCATTGACATCGCCGCCCAATACGGCGTCTCCGTCATGGTTGAAAAACCCCTCACCATCTCGCTCGACGACGCCTACCACATTCGCGACGTCGCCCAGCAGCACCACATCCAGGTACTCGTCAATTACGAAACCACCTGGTACGCCTCCAACCGCGCCGCCTACGATGCATTGCGTGAAAACAAACTCGGCCCTGTCCGCCGCGTCGTCGTGCACGATGGTCACGAGGGACCGCAGGAGATCAACGTCCCGCCCGAGTTCCTCTCCTGGCTCACCGATCCGGCCCAGAACGGCGCCGGTGCGCTCTACGATTTCGGCTGCTACGGCGTCGACCTCATGACATGGCTCATGCACGGCGAAACCCCTGTCTCCGTCACCGCCATCGTCAATCACGACAAGCCCGAGAAATACCCACACGTCGATGACGACGCCACCATCATCCTCCAGTACCCCCACGCACAGGCCGTCCTCATGCCTTCGTGGACATGGCCCTTCGGCCGCAAGGATATGGAAGTCTACGGCGCTACCGGCTACCTCATCACCGTCGGTGCCGATCACCTCCGCGTGCGCCTCCAGCACGATTCGCAGGAGCAGGAGGCAGCCGCGCCCTCATTGCCGCCCATGGAGAAGGATTCACTCACGTACCTCTCCGCGGTCCTTACCGGAAAGCTCACCCCCAAGGCCGACCTCAGCTCCCTCGACACCAACATCACCGTCATGCAGATACTTGATGCCGCCCGTCAGTCCGCCCGCACCGGCCAGTCCGTCCGCCTCCACCCCGCTAACTAGCGGCCGCACGCCCTGCCCGGGCCGGAAGTGCCCTTGTTCTCTCTCCCCCAGCCTCCAACCGAGGGTGCCCATCCTAAGCGCGTTTTGCGCTTAGGGTGGGATGCCTCATACCCACCACGTCCAACATTAGTCATCCTGCTGCATGGCAATCTCTTTGACACGCACGTCATTCCCGGCGATCATTCCACTCATACTTTCCTGAGGATTTGTCCCGGATGCCCTGCGCGAGCTGTGCCGCTGAAGTCGATCCCAACGCCGTAGTCTGCGCTCATTGCGGAGCCGCACTCATTCCGGCAGTCCCGAATGCCGTGCCCCATCCCGATCCGCCGGCTATCGTCGCGCAACAATCACCGCAACCCCTTGCCCACCACTCGGCCCTATTCGCGGGCACACTCCTCGATGCCGACAGGAACCTTGAAGGCCTCGGAGGATGGTTGATACTCAGCGGCATCGGTCTCATACTTTCGCCGTTTGTGTTGCTGGTCGCAGTCGCAAAATCCAATCTCCCGCTGCTTACGGATGTCAGATATCAGCCATATCTTGAAAAGCACCCGGCCATCCATGGCCTGGCACTCTTCGAGGTCGCCACCAATCTTTGTTTCATCGCCGTCCTTGGCGCATTGAACTATCTCTTCTTCAAGAAGAAGCGCGCCTTTCCCACCTACATGATTCTTTATCTGACGTTTCATGTCGTGGTCCTCCTCGGAGATACCGCAAGTGTCCACTTAATCTTGCCCGCCACCAAAGTTTCCGCGCAGGCTCTCTCCAACATCACCAGAACCTTCGCGGCCGCAGCCATCTGGATCCCCTATTACCTCGTCTCGCGACGTGTCAAACTTACCTTCGTCAATTGAGCCAAACAAAAGCCGCATGACGCCCACCTGCCCCGCCTGCGCACTTACACTTCAAACCGCCTCCCGCTTCTGCCCGCGGTGCGGATCGGCTCTCCCTGCATCCGCGCACTTTCCTCCGGCCGTCGCTCGCGACGCGCACCTTCAGGGCATCGGTGGCTGGCTGATCGTGGTCGCCATCAATCTCGGCATGACCACCCTCTATCTTGCCCGTAATATCATGCATACCGATCTTGACTTCCTCGCACCCCGCCGTCCGGGCAGCATCATGCTCGTCGGCGTTTTCCTTCTTTGCAAAGACGTCCTCACCTTGGCCATGCTCGTGTGGCTCAATTGGCTCTTCTACAACAGCAAGAGGATCTTTCCGCGCGCCAGGATCGCCTACTACATCTGGATGATCGTCGCCAATCTCATGGCAATGGTTCTTGTCGGTGTAACTCAAGTTCACACTCGCGGGGCGCTTGTGCATATTCGCTTCGTGATTGCTCTGGCCTTCGCCGCCATATGGGTTCCCTATTTCCTCGTCTCGCGCCGCGTGAAGGCCACCTTCATTCACTAGGCGGCAGCCGTGCCTTCAACCCTCGCATGGCCCCACATCGCCCGCTCCCGGTGGGTTGCCTACAGGATGCCATAACCCATAAATAGGTTGCGCTTGAAACAACTATATCTTACCCTTGATAACTCACTAACTCACTCATTCTAATGGAAATGTAAATAAGTGCTCTATCGTAAATAAGTCAGAAATATAAGTCGTCCAATGTTATACTTACCTTGGAGAAGAGTAAGGTTGTCCTCTCCCTCTTGGTTTCTGCGCTAAGTCAGCCCATCTGACATGTGTACCTCTTAGCTCTCCCTTCCGAAAAAAAGGAATACCCATGAAAATTACGTCTCTGCTTATGGTTGGCGCGGTTGCGCTGACAACAGGAACTCTGTCGGCCTCCTCCGGACGTCAGGACTCCGTTGAGCGTCTGAAAATGGCTACGGATACGCTCACCGCGATGAGCAATACTCCCGACAAGGGCATACCGCAGGAAGTGCTCTCCAATGCCAAGTGCATCGTCGTCGTCCCCCATCTCGTCAAGGGCGGATTTGTGATCGGCGCTGAGCACGGCCGCGGCGTTGCTACGTGCCGCACGCCCAACGGCTGGAGCGCTCCCGCGTTCGTCTCCATCGGCGGCGGAAGCTGGGGGTTTCAGATCGGCGTCGAAGGCGTTGACCTCGTCATGCTCGTCATGAACGACAACGGCCTGCAACACATGTTGTCAAGCAAGTTCAAGGTTGGCGCGGACGCTTCCGCTTCCGCCGGGCCGGTCGGTCGCCACGCCTCTGCGGGTACCGATTGGAAGATGGACTCCGAGATTCTCACCTACTCCCGCTCCAAGGGCGCATTCGCTGGCGTCTCGTTGAACGGCGCTGTCCTCCAGCAGGATGAGGATTCTACCCGTGCCATTTATGGCGCCGATACCTCTTTCCGCGACACCCTCGCCGGCCGTGTTCACGCACCGCGCTCAACACAGGCTTTCGTCCGCTCGATTACGCATGCCGCTCACACCGCAGCCGTAGCTGACGCCAAGTAGTTTCCCGTTTGTACCAGCATCACTTCGCATCAACATACCCCGGCGCGGCCGTAACTCCCCATCGCCCGCCGGGAATGTTTCCAGAAAGAGAACACTATGCCGCTTATGAATCTCGTCGTCACGCTCATCATCGTGGGCGTTTTGCTCTGGCTCGTGAATCGCTTCATCCCCATGCAGAGCAACATCAAGTCCATCCTCAATGGCGTAGTCGTCATCGCCGTGGTTCTGTGGCTGCTCGATGTCTTCGGCATCTTCCACTCCATGAGCAGGATCCATATCGGTTAGTGACGCCTCGCGTCATCTGATTCAGACGCGCGCAAGGAACAGCGTCTCTTTGTAGTACTTAACGGGTTGAGGAATGCATCACGACAGGCGTCCGCCTGCGGGAGAATTTGTGAATAAGAGGTTGTTAGTTGCACTCGGAGTTGCGGTAGGACTTGGTACCTTGGCGAACGCACAGACCAGGTCGGCGGATGCCGACAGCGGCCCCGGTCCTATCTTCGTCGTACATACGACCACTCGGACCGTTCAGGCTGTCAACTATCAGCATCATGGCGGCTCTACAAAAATTAACTTTGCCGGCACCGCGATGATGCCCTCCGCCAACGGCGTAGCAGAAGTAAAAAGCCAGCGCGGTTCCATCGCCATCGAAGCAGAGTTCGGAGAGTTGCAGAAACCCACGGCGTTTGGCACCGAGTACCTCACGTATGTCCTGTGGGCCATCTCCCCTGAAGGCAGGCCCATCAACCTCGGTGAAGTGCTGGTTGGCGGCAATCACCGCAGCAAGCTCAAGGTCACCACGAATCTTCAGGCGTTCGCCATGGTCGTCACGGCCGAACCCTACTACGCGGTTCGCCAGCCCAGTGACGTTGTCGTGCTTGAAAACGTCGTGCGCTCTGACACCAGGGGCACTACGGAAGCTGTCAACGCCAAGTATGAGTTGATGGGACGCGGCGGATATATCCCTACCGGCTACAAGTTTGATCCCGTGGTTCTCGATGCCAGGCTTCCGCTCGAATTCATGGAAGCGCGCAATGCGCTGCGCATCGCTGAGTCGGAAGGCGCGGAACGTTTTGCCAACGAAAGCTATCAGCACGCTGTCAAGCTGATGGACACCGCCAACGCCTATGCCATTGATAGGCACTCCTCTAAAAAAGATCTGATTGCCACCTCACGCGAGACGGTTCAGACCGCTGAAGACGCGCGCGCCATTGCCGTGAAGAATCTTGAAGAGGCCATTCGCAAGGGTGAAATCAGAAACTCCGCCAGCGCCCTGGCTCAGTCGCAGTCGGAAACCGACGAGGCCACCCGCCAGAGGAATCAGGCGCAGTCCGATAACGCCCTCGCCCAGTCCGACAACGACCGGGCGCAGGCCGCCAATGCCCGCGCACAGGCTGACAACGCCCTCGCCCAGACTCAGCGTTCGCAGGCCGAAGCGGACAACGCAACAGCTCAATCAAACAGCGCTTTGGCACAGTCCGATCGGAACAGGGCGCAGGCCGATGCAGCAGCCTCGCAGGCCGGCCTCGCTGCTGCCCAGGCAGACGCCGCTACATCGCAGGCCGGTATGGCTGCTGCCCAGGCAAACTCCACCAGGGCGCAGGCAGATACCGCCAGGGCCCAGGCTGATATGGCAGCAAATCAGGCCGCCTCCGCAGCCCAGATCAACGCCGCCAATGCTGAAGCCAACCAGTCCCGGGCAGCCGAGCAGCGTGCCCAGCAGAACGAGCACCAGGCTGTCAGCGACAAGGCCGCTCTTCGCGCCCAGCTTGAAGAACGCCTCAACCAGATCCTGCAAACCCGCGACAGCGCGCGCGGCCTCATCATCAACATGTCAGATGTGCTGTTTGACAGCGGCAAGTTCTCGCTCAATCCAGGCGCACGCGAGAAGCTCGCAAAAGTGGCCGGAATCCTGATGTCTTATCCGAGCCTCAACACCCAGGTCGGTGGCTACACTGACAACGTCGGAAGCGACGACATGAACCAGACCCTTTCCCAGAACCGCGCCGGTTCGGTGCGCGACTACCTCGTCAAACAGGGAGTAGCAGCAGGCTCGGTCAGCGCCACGGGATTCGGCAACTCGTCCCCCGTAGCTTCCAATGACAATTCGGGCGGCCGCCAGAGCAACCGCCGCGTCGAGTTGGTAGTTTCCGGCGAGGCCATCGGCGTCCCTGCAACCACAGTCAGCCGCCGCTAGCGCCAGCCGTTTCCCGCGTCTCCGGACCTTTTCGGTCCGGAGATCCGTGAATCGTCGCGCACCCCTGAGTCCTCAAAAATGACACCCTTTCCGTTGTGTGCCAAACGGCGCTCGAGTTCATCCCAAAAACCTGTCAAGCCCTCATCCTGTGGAAAACGCGGCAAAGCACACAAAACAAACAGAAAATAAATCTTCAAAAATTAGGGATTAATTCTTCGAACCTGCCATACTTGAATCAGGCTCAAAAAAAGCCCCTCCCGGACTCGTCGTCCCGGAGGGGCTTTTGCATTTCACTGTCTTACGGACCTACCGTCGTTAGACGTCATGGTCGTCAGCCATCGTTCACAATTGTTTTACATCCGGCCCAGGTGTCTTACGGCAAGTCGGGACCGGTCTTACCGTCGTCTTACACCCAGCCACAGTGAACTGATTCACTGCTTCACTCGTTAATCTGTTTACTGTTTACTGCCCACTGTCTACTGCTTTTGTGATTCAAATCACGGTCAGCTCAAATTCCCCCATTTTTGGGGTGTAATCCGCTGATCCCATTCAACTTGACCGTTTTTTTTTGCGCACGAACATGTCCCTACGGGAAAAACAGCCTCTAGGGAACGAAGACTTTGATCCGCACGTGCCACTTGGTGCTCTGGCCCGGCTTCAGCGTAATCATTCCTGTGTCCATTCCGTTCCACACCTTGCTGAACGGATCGGCAAAGTTGAACTGGTGCTCAATGGCCACAAATTGTTTCGTCGGAGGCGCGTACATCTGGATGGTTTTGATCTGCGGCGAAAGCCCCTCGATCGCTACTCCGTACTTCGCGGCCGGATCGATGACCTTCACCGTGGCGGCGCCGTTCACCCAGTTGATCTTGCTCCAGTTGTCGTCGTAGAAATTCTTGTCCAGCGCCTTGCCCTTCGGATCGCGAAGATCGAACTGGCCGTCCACGGGCTTCAGCTTGCCGGTCGGAAACACGTTGTCGTAGCCGTCAATTTCAGCCAATTGCGAACCGGGAATGTGGATCCGAACCTGGGTCCGGTCGCCGGAAGGCAGGTTGAAGTAAGGGTGCCATCCGATCGACATAGGCTCCGCCTCGCCGCCCACATTGTGCGCAACTACGGTGGCGTCGATCGAATCCGCAGACAGCGAAATCGTGATATTGAGGTCAGTCTTTGAAGGCCAATGGCCGCCAAAATCGCCCGCGTGAATGATGCCGGTCACTTGTTCTCCGGTGGGCGTCTTGGTCACCTTCACGTCGTCGGTTTTGGACTTCAGGATGAGCCCGTGCATGGCATGCCGCTCGGCTTCGGGCTTGGTGCCGATATTATTGGCCGGAAGCGTAATGGGTTTGCCGTTCCACTCGGTGGTCAGGGTTTTGCCGTCGGCGGAGAGCTTGCCGCGGATGCGGTTGGGGTAGGGAACCAGGAAGACCGAGCCAAGCCTGTAGGCGAGGTCGCCGTTGGGGGTGTCCTTGACGTCGAGCATGTCCTTGGCGGTGGCCACATCAGGCGATGCGAGCACGTCAACCTCGCCCTTGCCGGGAAAGTTGGCCGTGATCTGAAGAAGCTCCATGGCGCGACCAGGCAGGACCGTCACGCTGGTGAACTCTGGCTTGGTGGTGCTGACGGCCTTGCGTTTGATGGTGACGATTTTCTGGCCGCCAATCTCGGTGACTGACTGCGCGCGTGTTGACGCCATGAAGGAAGCCATAATCGATAGAAGCACAAAGGTGCGAACAGGTAGCTTCATTTCTCTCCATCCCTGAGGGTGCGATCTTGTTCTTCGCGGGCGAGTTTCGGGCGGAAAGCGTTTTCCGTTGCCCAGGAAAAGCGCCTTGCGAAGGCGCAGCAATTGTACGTCACCGCGCCCGGGCGGACGTCAACTCCATGCGGCATGCCCATTGCTGATCCGTCATCTCGAAAAGACGGATCTGCCGCCTGGTGGCCCCGCGATCAGTGGCACCGCCGGTTGCCGGAAAGTTGACGGTGCCGTTATGCAGTCTCGCGGGCTGACGGTGCCGGGCATTACGTCGAGGCTTCCGATGTCGATCTCAGCCTTCATCGATCGCACTTACGATGAAGAGCACCACACCACCGTCTTTGCGCGCGATTGCAAACGCAATATCGATGCGATTACGCACGGCCACTGGGGTCGGTGAAGGCTCGGTCGCAATTGCACAGGCGAATGTTGAACTCTACGCTAGTGCCCGTTCATCGGCCTCGAGGCGGCCATGGAAGAGAGGGTTCGAGAATCGGGCACGGCGATCCAACTGTCTCGCTCGACGGGATCAAATCCAGAACAGGAACAACCCAGGCCAATGCAGAAGTGTTCGCCGCAGTAGAGATGCCGATCAGCTCGATGTCCGCAATCGCAGAGTAAGTCAGGATGCCGATCCCGTTGGTCCGCGAAATTCATGCGACCATTATGCGCAACCGTTCGACATTCCCGGGAGAGCCAATCATTTGAAAATCACACAAGAAATGCATGCCTCCAAGCAGCGCGGCGCGAAAAGTGTTTGCTTGTACTTTCGGGTGTACCTTTTGAGGGAGAGGCCCCGCCGAGTCGTTGCTACCCATCTCGCATCCCAATTCAGGTGAAGGGCTCGCCAATTTCGGCGAGCCAGCCCTGGCACGGGCACCTCATTACTTTAGTTTTCGCCAACCAGAGGCAAATGACGATAAAACTGGGCTGGGACAATGTGAGTCTTCGAGGAATAAACCAAGGTCATCAGGCGCCGGATTCACGATGGTAACCAGCAAATATCCTTTCGTTACGATTAACAGTTTTCTTTGATGATTTCCATCAATTCAATTTTGCCAGGCACTTATTAGGATTCATTCACACTCGATCAACCTGCCTCAAGGCAGCAATACTTCGACTGGCGAACTGTCTTCATGACAAACCCGATGTCAAAGGCTGCAGATAGTCAGCGCAGCGGACTCAACACGGTTACGGACCTTGCCGACGCACTCGCCGCGAGCGAGAGTCGTTTTACCGCCACGTTCGAACAAGCAGCCGTCGGAATCGCTCATGTTGGACCGAATGGATCGTGGCTCAACGTAAATCAACGCTGTCTCGAAATACTGGGGTATTCAAAGGCCGAGTTACTGCACCTTACGTTCGTTGATTTGACCTATCCGGACGATTTGCAATCCGACCTCGCGCTTGTGAATGAGCTTCTCAATGGCGAGCGTCGCAGCTACTCAATGGAGAAACGCTACATAAGGAAAGACGGAGATATCGTTTGGGCGAATCTGACCGTCTCGCTGGTCCGAAGACAAGACAATTCTCCGGACTATTTCATCTCCGTGATAGAAGACATTACCCTTCGAAAGAGAGTGGAGCGAGAGCGAGATGAGCTCATCGCACAACTCGAAGATCGGGTTCGCGAACGCACTGCTGAATTAGAAAAATTATCGCTACTAGACCCTCTAACCAGCGTGGCGAATCGTCGATGTTTTGATCAATGTCTCGAGGTAGAGTGGGATCGAGCGGTGCGAACTCATCAACCTCTTTCGCTCGTTCTAATCGATATTGACTTCTTCAAGCAAATAAACGATACGTCAGGGGCACAGCGCCGCGGATGATGTGTTGAAAGGATTGGCAAACTGCTTGACCACGGTGGCCACTCGAACGACAGATTTGGCCGCGCGCTTTGGCGGTGACGAATTCATCCTGATTCTCCCGGATACCGACGCCAAAGGGGCAATGAATATTGCAAATCAACTCCAAGACGCTGTCCGTCAATTGGGCCCTAGCAGTCCCGAATCGTCGGCCCCAGAGCCGCTTTCGGTGAGTCAAGGAGTAGCCACAACGATTCCGAGCCGAAAAGGCACCTGGAAGGCGCTGTTGCTCGATGCGGACCGGGCGCTCTATCGTGCCAAACAATCTGGCCGGGGGCGTGTTGTTTTGTGGACCACGGCTCAGGCGGGTTGAATAAGTGCGCTGGCTCGAGTACGAAGGTGCGGCAGGTCGCATGATGATGGACGCGCGACTCCGCTCCTCGCCGCGGTAACATCGCTTTTGTCATGTGCGAATCCCGGAGTCAGGCGCGCTCACCCGGACTGGAGCAAGGATTTGCTTTCAAGTCTTTGCCAAGCTCCTCCACCCGAGAGGCCGTGTGGCATAGATGCGAAAGATAAAAAGCAAATGTGGCGCGCCACCGTCCGCACACTCTTGGGGAAAGGAATCAACTGTTCCAGCCGCCATGCGCGTTTATTGCACGCGTCATCACCGAGGCAGTCTCTCTAGAGATAGTCGGGCGGACCATCGACAAGTTCATGAATGGAACAAATCGGCACATCTGGAACAAGGTGTTGTTGCTTGCCGGTGATGGAGATCAGTTCCACCATCTCCCGGGCAGGATCCACATCAACCACAAGGTAGATGTCGCCCCGGTTGCGCAGTCGAACCGTGGCAAGGAGAGCAGGCGCCAATTCCATGATCGGGCGAAAGTAGCACACGCCCTCGCGCCGAGCCATCTAGGGAAACCCCTAGTTCCATGCTATCCGCAAACGACGTACCTTCCGGGTGTACTCCCCCCTAGCCCCATCGCCCATGCCCATGACCCCTCTAAAATGCGTCCTCGTGGTCGACGACGAGCACCTCATCGCAGATACGCTTCGCATGATCCTCGAACAACGTGGCAATGATGCGACCGCCGTGTACAGTGCAGAGGAAGCTCTCGATTGGTGCAGCACTCACCGACCCGACCTGGTCATCACGGATGTGATCATGGGTGAAATGAATGGGATCCAACTCGCCGTGCGTCTCGCGGAGAGCCTGCCAGATTGCAAGGTGCTACTCATCTCGGGTCATATGTCGACGTCGGTACTGCTTGAAGACTTATGCGCGAGTGGCTACCTCTTTCCCATCATCGCCAAGCCGGTCCATCCGCAAACGATTCTCGACTTCGTCGCGACCGTCTAGCGCCGAAGATAAGAGTCGCACTCCGCACGCGGCCAACACTTCAGTTATAGCTGCCGGTGTGAAGTAGTCATGTTTTCTCTGGCTCTCCGCGCGCTATGCCAGTGCACCCCGCACTCAATAATTTCTGAAGGCCACACTCAAACAAGTGACGGCATCTTCATTTTCCGTGAAATCGATGGAGCATCCAAATTCACATGACATTTTCCCGGCTGCGTCAGTTCCTGCCCCACCTGCAATGTGCCTGTGGCCACCTCGTATCGGTTCATCTGCCGCACGAAATGCTCCCCTGTTGCACTGCGCGCGGATGCCCCTGTATCCGGTTTCGCGCGCAACAGTTCCCGAAGCCAACTGCGGCTGCATCCCGCACACGACAGATCAGAGTGCGCGCAAATAGACCAAGCTCCAACAAATAGCAAAAGGTGTGCGGATCTGGTCGGACCCGCTTATCCATCGGGAGTTCGTTCGCGAAGAGCACGGAAGATGCACTCGCGCATTTCCTGCTACTTCTGTTCCCAGTTGATGCCGCTGATGTTGTTGGCTACGGGAAACCAGGATGTCCAGCGCAGAATGTCCTCAGCAATGTGACGTTCAATTATGGCGCTCAGCGTGGCGGCCAACCTGGCGCCCAGCGTGACAGCGTGGAGCGCCGAGAGCTGGCCCTCGACGTCCTTGCAGACACATCCCGCTCGGTTGGGTACTTCAACGAATCGAATGTTTGGACCTTAAGTTTACGTTTGCCCACCTGGGCCGTAAGATAGAAGCGGAACTCCCAAGCGAAACCTTGGGAACGAGGGACCTTACAGACACTGCCATGCTGATACCGTTCACGACCGACTTCATCACGCCATGCTCCAAGTGAGAATGTGACCGGTGTCAAATCATGGTGTTTTGTGAATCTCCTGAAGTTGTGCAAATTGTTTATATCAAATAGGTTGCGGGAGTAGTTCAGTGGTAGAACGTCAGCTTCCCAAGCTGAATGTCGCCGGTTCGATCCCGGTCTCCCGCTCCAAAGTCCTATAGATAATGGCCCACAGACTGTGAATGGGAAAGTCCGCCAGAAATCCCCAGCCATCGCAATCTTCCCAGATCCCCGTTCGCTCAATGTTACCGCTGCATATTAATGACGGGGTGCCTTTAACTTACACAAGTGCGCTAGTATTGGCTCGGCTCCGAAAGGTGTATCTGGCGTTGTTGATTACTCGGGCTGATGCAAATTCTTTTCATGGATTCAGGACACCGTCTTAAGAGGTGATTCGACGAAAGGCACAGCGCCTGACTCTCGAAAGCGCTCAAGTCGGCGATCTCAATGACGGGAACGAAAGTCGCACGATCCAAAACCCAGGACGCACCACAGACACCAAGCCAGGAAAGGCTCACCGTTATGAACACGCGAAAGAACCACGCTGACATGTCAACGGCGGAGAAGGCTGCCTTCGTCTCCGCAGTCCTGGCCTTAAAAAACAAGGTGAATAGCGTTTTGAGTCCCGGCAAAATGAAACGCTACGACGACTTTGTCCAGACTCACAAGAACGCGATGATCGGGCCGGACATGATCATGCCGATGCCCCACGGCGGCCCGCTGTTTTTTCCCTGGCACCGCGTGCTGATCCGGCAGTTCGAACTGGCGCTACAGGCAGCGGCAGGGGATGCCAATATCGCGCTGCCTTACTGGGACTGGGAGCTTTCCGGGAACAACAGCCCATTTACCGATGATTTCCTAGGTGGGGACGGGGATAGCGCGCAAGGGCATCGCGTGGTGTCGGGGCCCTTTGCGTATGCAAAAAAGAAGTTCAAGATTCGTCTCTGGGACGGGAGTTCGGGCAACGCCGGGCTGTTGAGAGAGTTTGGCACAGACCCGACGGCGTATCTTCCGACGCCGACCCAAGTTGCATCGTCACTGACGAAGACACCGTATTCGCCGGGGCCCAACGGTTGGGAAAAGACCTGCGAAGGTGGGCTGCACAACCCTGTGCATCGCTGGGTTGGAGGCAATATGGGAGACGCCACGTCTCCAAACGACCCGGTTTTCTTTTTGCACCACTGCTACATCGATCTGCTCTGGGAAAACTGGAGGAAGCAGCATCCAACGAGCGACCCTTACCTGCCGGCCTCGGCTACGCCAGGCTATGATTTGGGGTCCACTCTGCTCTTCAGCAAGCCGGGGAAGAAAGCGCCGTTTGCAGGCACGTGGAAAGTGCAGGATACGCTGGACACGACGAGCCTCGGGTATGTCTACGCCTGATCGGATAGTGGCGTCCGCTCCCGGATATGGGCTCTCGAGTTCATCGCAGATGCACCCCTGGCCTGTTGTTGAGGCAGCGAACTTGTAACTCATCCAGCCAACCCGCGCACTGGGGTCAATACGAACATCGCGCAATCCATTGGGCTTGAAAAACGCGCGCACAAGCGGCGATATTCCCATGATATGTGCAAAGTACAGGATGATAGTTACCGATGTGCAAAGGAATGATCTGTTCGCGGACGCGCTGCGCTGGCTTGAGCACCGCCGATGAAGCCCATGGGCTTCAGAACTGACACTTTCAGCCATCCCGGTTTTTTAGACGCAGCAGTTGACGCGATTCGCGCCGGTCACGCTATGAGGAGAATCTTGCCGATGCCGCCCTTCTCCCCTTCCGCGTGTGCTTTCGCTGCATCAGCGAGCGGAATCATGCGATCAACAGGAATCTTGAACTTTCCGTTTGCGATGTCTTCCGCGAGCGAAAGCATGTTCGCAGCATCAGGATGGGAGCTGAAGGCCTCCACTTTCACGGCTGGGTGAAGCTTAGCGTTTGGAGGAGGGCCTATGACGGACGCGTAGGTTCCACCCGGCTTGACTTTAGCCATGAGCGCGTCTCCGATGGCGCCCCCAATCGTATCCGCGACAACGTCGACGCCGCCGAGGGAGTCCATCTCCTGGCGGCTATCGAGCGCGAGAAGGGAATCGGCCCCGAGTTCCTCGGCCGCCGCTCTTTGTGATCCGCGAACACCGGCAATGACATGCGCGCCGAGCTTCTTCGCTACCCACACGGCGGTGCGACCCACGCTGCCCAGTGCGCCGGTGATCACGACAGTCTGTCCGGGCTGAACCTTGCCAGCCTGAGTGATGAGTTGTGAACCTGTATTGAGCACCACGGGAAGTGCCGCGGCCTCGACGTGATCGAGACCTGGTGGGAGCTTTGACAAGCCTGCGAGATCACCTAAAAGGAGCTCAGCGTAGGTCTTGCCGGCGCGACCAAAGACCTTGTCGCCCTCGGCATAGCCTTCAACGCCCTTGCCTACTGAGCGCACTACGCCGGAGTAGTCGTAACCGAGGATGGTGGGCAACTCCAGCGGCATGAAAGCCTTCATTGCGCCACTGCGAAGCTTCCAATCGATGGGATTGATTCCGGCTGCGGTGACGCTAATAAGGATCTGGCCGTCGCCCGCCTGAGGATCGTCCCACTCCTCATACTTCAACTTATCGGCCGAGCCGTACTCGTGCAGCACAATTGCCTTCATGTCAAAACCTCGTAAACATTTCAGTTTTAGATGCAGTTAATGCAGGCTAAGGTGTGCACAGAATGGCCTGGTCTAGCGCTCGCCCAGAATCTTCACAATCCCAGTGGTTGAGGCCGTAAAAACCTCGCCGGTTTCGTGCAACGTTGCAAGCGACCGATGCTTCAATTCTTCTGTTTTTGAACCGCAGGCGTCAGTGACGACAACGGGTAAGTAGTTCAAATCCAGCCCTTGTCGAACGGTAGGCTCGATTCCGATTTCCAGCGCAATTCCAGCGATCAGAAAAGAGTCAATGCCGGCATCCCGCATTGCCAAATTGAGAAACGTGCCCTCGAAGGCCGACATGGTGATCTTGTCGACTACAACTTCGCCTTCACGCGGTTCAAGTTCAGGCACGATCTGAAACGCGGGGGAACCTTGCGGAATAAAGCACGTTGTTTCTTGCGGCTCCTCTTTGCGCTGCCACACCATGGCCCGGCGTAACTGAGCAACACCCGCCGCGGCAGAGGGCAGGAAGAAATGACGGGTGTAGAAAATCCTCATGCCGGCCTTGCGCGCGGCGTTCACAAGCAAGACGCATTGCTTTTGGATCTCCAAGCCGGAAGAGATTTGAGGAACGATTCCTGCCTGCATATCGTAGACGATCAAAGCGCAGCCCGGAGATTGCACGATATCCTGCAGATTTTCAGGCACGTTGAGTCCGAAGGCTTTTTTCATGCATTCTCTCCAGAATAGGTTGTCGCCTAAACCGTCCTGTTCCATCGTAACCGACGACAGGGAAGAGAATCCGACGGGCCCGCAGGGGGCCGCGTACAGGTCAGCGGCATCTGCGACCTGGTCATCCGTGAGTGATGCCGGCGAAAGCCGGGCGGCACGTGATTAATGGATGAAAATGGAATTTAGCCAACAAGCCACGTTTATCCCGGGCGAAAAAGACGTCCCGTTTGCTTCGAGGAGAAGACAAACGGGACGTGAAAAAAGGGCAATCGGTTCAGGCCCGGCTAGAAGTAGATCTTCGCCCCGAACTGGAAGACTCGAGGATCAAAGGCAGACGTGACCTGGCCGAAGTTGCTGGAGCCGAGCCCGTTGCTGACTTGATCGAATTCGGTATGGTTCCACACGTTAAAGCTTTCCGCGCGGAGTTCGAAACGCGGCGATTTTCGCCGAAGTTGAAGCTCTTGAACAGCGACAGATTCCAGTTGTCGCGTCCAGGGCCGCGCAACGAGTTGAACCCAGCGTTGCCCCAGGCGCCGATCGCCGGGTTTCTGAATGCCGAGGTGCTGAACCATTCGCCGACTTTATGCGGATACGAAACGTGGCCGGTCTGGTCGGGGCGGTTGGTGGCATTGGGAAGCCCGTTGCTGCTTTGGCCACCCGTGAGTTGCGGATTGATAGGCAGTCCGGAGGTCATGGTTACGATGCCGGAGAGCTTCCCATCCGCCGACTGTCATGGAGACAAGGCGGTTTGGATTGTTGCGAAAGAATGGAACCTCATAGATGAAATTGACAGCGGCGTTGTGTGTCCTGTCATAACCTCCAGGACCGTTGTCATACTTCCATCCGAGGTAGGGATTGGATATGTTACTGAGGTCGGCTCCGCCGTTTCCGCCCGTGGTTGGATCGACCGTGCGCGAGAGCGTGTAGTAGGCGCGAAGGGTCAAATCGCGCACGTGGGAATTCAAGTCAGCCTGCAGCGAGTTATAGTGCGAGTTAGCCTCATTGGTGGATAGATTGACGGAATTGAAACCGCGATAAGGCAGGCCCGGCGCGGTGTTGTACTGCGCGCCGCCGATGAGATCAGGGAGATAGCTCTCACTAGGCAGATTTGCCTGGTGGTAATCGTTCTGATTGCGATTCTGGTTCCCCACATACGAGACTGACAGAACCGTGCGTGCATTCAACTGGCGCTGAATACCGGCGCTGTACTGGTAGCTGGCAGGTTGCTTGTAGCGTTCAATGTCAAGCCCGGCGATGCTGGCGGGATTGATCGGCTTGGATGCGACCGTGCCGGTTGCAAGCAACACGCTGGGATTCTCAAGCATAACGCTGCTATTCGTGACGTTAAGGCTGAAGGGTATGTTAGGCCCGGCGTTGTACATGTCGTTGCCTTGAATGCGCTCATACATGAGGCCGAATCCGCCGCGCACTACGGTCTTGCCGGTCCCCGTGATGTCGTAAGCAAATCCGATGCGAGGACCGAACGCCGCCCAATGGTTGTTGACAAGGCCTTTGGGAACGCCATCCTTTTCAGGAGTGCCAATGCCATTGAGATACAGGGGAACGCCGGCCAGAATCGGATTCGGGCTCGTACCAAGTCCCGGACTGGCGGGGCTGATTGTGCCGTCAGAAAGCATGATGGGTGCATCCGACTGTTTGTAGAGCGACGGATAGAAGTTGCCCATCCGGTCGTTGGCTTCATAGGTATGCGGGACACCGTCCCAGCGTACTCCCAGGTTCAACGTCAGGTTGCGATTCACGCGCCAGTTGTCCTGGATGTATGTGGCCCACGAAACGTTATTCCAGAAACCATGGTCCTGCACGGCGAGTTCGGAGTAGCTCTTGGCGTCCCCCAGCAGGAAATCGGCGAAATCGCTTCCGCGTATAGGTGCCGTCGAAGTTGAACGCGCCCTGGGTTTGCCCGAAGAGGTCCTGAATCTTCTTGTAAAGCGCCCAACTGGCGCCCATCTTGAACTGGTGCGCGCCCTTGGTCCATGAAAGGTCATCGCGAAGCTGGTAGTCATCGGCCTTGTTTCTCCACGGCCAATTTGAGATTTCGAAATGAGTTCCCAACGATCCATTCAGGTCGACGTTGGGGATGCGGGAATCGTTGTTTGGCCCGGTAAACAGCCTGGTGGTTGTGGAGTTGTAGTCGCTCGGGAGCGCCAGACTCTTCAAGCCGGATCCGGCAAAGGGAATGATGTTGATGCGATTACCGTTGTAGTTGAAGCCTGTTTCGTTGAGCAGATTGGAACTGATGGCGTAGGTTGCATGCACAACGGCGCTGTACGAGGGATTGCTGAATGTATCGCCGACCGTGGGCACATTGGCTCCGCTCCACTGGCTCACTCCGAACCCTTGTGACACTTGTTCGGCGATGAAGTGGCCGAAGATCGAAAACTTGCTGGTGAAACTGTGATCGATGCGGACCACTTCTTCGCTGCAAATTCGTCGGAGAGTTATTTCCGCCGATGAAGGTGGGCTTGCCGCCCGCATTCACTGTATTAGCTGCCGGGAAAATCCCTGCAGTTCAGCAAAGAAGTGGCGTTGGGCGAAATCATGCAGGAAGGTATTGTGTTGTTCGGGAAAGGTGATCCCTGAACGATGCCCGCAGGAAGGGCGTCACCGGGACAATTCCGCGCAAGAACGGACGCAGAAACTGCAGATGCACTCGGGACATTGATAACTTGGCTGCCGAAGTCGCCGCCGTACGTGGACGTAGCCGGCACCGGCTGATTCGTCAAGCCGCCTTGAATCAAACGGCGCCACTCCTGGTTGTAGAAGAAGAAGGTGCGCTTCCGTTCAGAGTTATAGAGCTTTCCGAGAGTAACCGGGCCGCCGACATTGAAGCCGAAAACATTCAGTCGCAATTCGGCTACCTTTTGCGGCGCCGGGTTAAAGTAGTTGCGCGCATCGAACGCGTCGTTGCGATTGAACTCCCACGCGGAAGCATGGAGCTTGCTGGTTCCGGACTTCAGCACCATGGCCATCGTGCCACCGGAGGAGAGGCCATAGTCAGCGCTGTAATTCGACGTGAGTGTACGGAACTCCGCAATGGCATCGCTGGATGGGGCGATGCTCATGCCGCCCGCGCCGCCTCGATCATCGTCTTCTCCACCGTCGAGCAAGATAGATGTTGTGGTTCTGCCGCAAGCCATTGAATTCCACGCTCGCGTCTCCGCCGACTGGCGTGTTCACCTCTCCGGCGCTCATCCCGCCGCCGCCAATCTGACTTGAGGCGCCTGGCACCAGCGCGGCCAATTGATACATGCTGCGGCCGCTCACGGCGATCTGAGAAATCTGCTGGCCGGTGATCACGCTACTTTGTTCGCCTGAATCTGTCTGCACGCGAATCGGGTTTGCTTCGACGGTCACGATCTCCTGAACGCCGCCAACCTCCATTCCAAAATCAAGCCGGGCGCGATCGCCGACTTGCAGGACCACATTGTTCTTTTCCGCGATTTGAAACCCGTTGCTTCAGCCCGCACCTTGTAGTGACCGATATTCAAATCGGGAATAACGTATTGTCCCGCTGTGTTGGTCAGGATGTTTTTTGCCGCCCCGGACTCCGTGTTGGTTACCGTAATGTTCACGTTGGGCAACGCCGCACCAGAAGGATCGGTCACCGTTCCAACAATGGTGGCCTGTTGTGCGACCGCGTAGCTCGAGAAACCGAGAACGACAGCCAGGATGAGAAATGCGAACCGCAGGAGACTTCGTCTCCATGCAAAGCGAAGTGGGTTAGTATCCGTCAGCCTCGAAAAAATTGAATCCGACCTCAAACTCATCTGGTTTTTCTCCAGTAAATCGATTTGGACGCAGGCTTTCGCCATGTTCGTCCTATAGCGTGCGTTTCACAATGAGCGTCGGCCATACCCACTTCGGCAGTTCCGATATGACCACTGCCACACGCAATTTCTCCTGCGAAGTTGACCATTCGTTTCGTGCTTCGTCCAAGTCTGAGTAGTGGAACGCTTGGTTCTGGATCGCCTGTTGCACGGGCACAGAACAGCTCGGGATTGATTTGCGGATTGCCCGACAAGACAGTGCACCCGCGACGGCAGGTCCGTCAGGTGTTCACGGGAATCAACTGAAGTTGTCGATGTAATTTGTTGCGGAGGAGAAGTACGTAAGCCAGTGGACTAACCCAGCACGAGTGCCCGCATGCGTTTCACTGCGGCGGGAATCTGTTCGGTCGTCGTGCTGCCGAATCCAAGAACGAAGCCATGACGCGGCCGCTTGCCGGCATAGTATCGAGAGAGCGGCCAGAGCCACAGCCGCTCCTTTGAAGCGCGGTCTGAGATTTCCCGGTCATTGAAGCCTGGCGGCAGGGTGACCGTGACATGCATGCCAGCGGCAGAACCATGCACTTCAAAGAAGTCCCCAAATTCATTTCGAATCGAGTCGACCAGTGCATTCCGTCGCTCGCCAAGAATCTGTCGCATCTTTCGCACGTGCCGTCCGAAATGTCCTTCTACCATAAAATCCGCGAGAACTTCCTGGTAGAGATAGGGCGGGAAGATATCCATTGCCAATCGAACCGCCGCGAAGTGTTGCACCAGATCGCGTGGAATCACGATGTAGCCGATGCGCAGAGAAGGAAAGAGAATCTTGCTGAAGGTGCCGATATAAATTACGCGCGCATTAATATCGAGCCCCTGCAACGAGGCTATGGGCCTGGTGTCGAAGCGATATTCGCTATCGTAGTCGTCCTCGATGATCCATGCGCCTGAGCTTTGCGCCCAATTCAGCAGCATCAGGCGGCGAGTCGCGCTCATCGTGGACCCAGCGGAAACTGATGGGATGGTGTGACGAACGCGGCCTTCACTCCTCGTTGCGCAGGCGCCCTCGCCACATCCATTCCGTCGCTGTCCACGGGGACCAGTTTCAATTGACAACCGGCCGCGGTGAGCAATGTTCGTTGCAGATCATATCCCGGCTCCTCGACAAAAACTGCGTCTCCCGGATCAAGAAGCACGCGGGCAGTAATGTCGAGCGCCTGCTGCGAGCCCGACACGACCATGATTTGCTCCGGCTCGCATTTAACCGCGCGCGCGGTGCGCAAATAGGCACAGATTTCCTGCCGAAATCGTTTGGAGCCCATCGGATCAATACGGTGAAGCGCGCCCACCGTTGGGTTCCGGCTGTGACGGTCCACCAACGCCGACCATACGGAGAAAGGAAATTGATCGAATGCCGGTTGATGAAGTCCGAACGAGCCCCAGCCTTGGAGAATCGATTCCATTTCGCGTTTGGGATAGATGCGGTTGCGCCGCGCGGTTGGTCGGTGGCCCGAGATAACTTCTTCAGACGATTCGTCCGGTGGTCCGAAGACATCATCTGCTCCGGGAGAGTTGTCGAGATATAAGTGCCCGAGCCAACCTGGCTTTCGAAATATCCTTCGGCCAGAAGCTGAGCGTACGCGTGCAGAACGGGAAAGCGCGAAACCCGGATGTCCGACGCCAATTCCCGGCTGGAAGGAATCTTTTGCCCCGGTATCAGGTCGCCGCGAAGAATCGCATCCCTGTAGCCATCGTAGACTTGCCGATGCAAAGGTCTGCGTGCGTCGCGGTCGATCGCAATGATCGGGCTGACCGCGGAACCCAGATGGCCCATACCATAATTTTAGCTGGGGCCATATCGACTCTCAATCCGGCTGATTCGATGAAATCACCGGTTCGCACCATTCCTTGTTTAATCTGCTTGTCATGCGGATTTCGGAACGCGCTCGGATTGAGAATATTGCCATTCAATGATCTCCTCAGCTCAATTCGTCCTACCATGAAATCAAGGCTGTTCAAGACTTCGAGGAGAATCCCAATGTTCACTCTCGCCGGTATCCGCACACTTCACAGCTGGACACACGCGAGCCTCAGTCTCGTGCTCGACCACTTGTCGACAATTCCCGGCAGAGATTATGCGAAAGAAGTCCCCGGTTTCGGTTTCTCGAGCCTCCGCGCACAGGTGATTCATATCCTCAACTGCGAAGGATTCTGGATCCGCACTCTCCAATCGGTGGCCTTCGAGGATGAGCGGCCTGACGACTGGCTCGACGTTTCCGACGCCCGAGTCTTGCAGCGAGAGGTGAGCCAAAAAACACTGAACTACTTGTCGTGCCTCACTGATCAACAACTCAATGCTGGGACTCAACTATTTTTCCCGGATGGAGACACCGCGGTTCGCACGCCGGCCCTCATTCTTCATCACGTCTTGACGCATGCCTTCCATCACAAGGGTCAGATCGTCTCTATGTGCCGAATATTGGGATATCCCGCACCCGACACAGATCTGAATCAGTTCGAATAACGCTGCTAAGTTTGATTTCCGGCTTGAGGCGTGAATCTCTCTCGGAACCATCGAAGAGGGCTCTGGTCAAATCGGCCCGTGCGATTCAGTATCCATTCGCAGTCCAACGTCCGTTACCGGCGCTTTGTCACGCACTTCGTGACAAATGCAGGTATTTTGCAGTCTTATTTCTACAAGGCGGCAATCCATGCTGACATTTCTGCACGACCTTCGTTATGCCCTGCGCAACCTGCGCCGGTCTCCCGGATTTGCGGCGACCGTAGTCTTGACACTGGCGCTCGGAGTGGGAGCAACCGCCGCGATTTTCAGCTGCGTTTACGCGCTTTTGCTTCGTTCATTACCCTTTGAAGATTCGGGTAGAATTGTCGCATTGTCCGAAACCCACCCGCAAATCCAGGGTGGTATTGAGGCCACCTATCCTGACTATGAGGATTGGAAGGCGCAGCAGCAGAGTTTTACCCAGATAGCCGCCTACTCCACACTCAATCCAGAAACCGTTTCGCTGGTGATGGATGGGCACGCCGAGCAGGTGCATCGCGTGCTTGCTTCCGGCAATTTCTTCCAATTGCTGGGGGTTCGTCCCTTGATAGGTCGGACCATCGGCGAACAGGACGACACAACTGGCAGCGATCACGTTGCGCTGCTCAGTGCATCGGCATGGGAGCGGTACTTCGGCAAGGATCAGGGCGCGGTGGGGCGCAGAGTCAGTCTGAACGGGGCAGCCTTCACCATTATCGGTGTGTTGCCAATTGGCGCTGCTTACCCTTCAGAAGGCGAGATTTGGCTGCCGCTGTCGCTGCTTGATCAGCCGACCCGCGCGTCGCGAGTCTGGCACTCTGTCAGGGTTCTCGGCCGGCTCCGCCCGGGTGTTGGACTCACTCAAGCGGGGACTGACATGCACACTGTGGCGGCACGCCTTGCTGCGGCATATCCCGCAACCAACCGCAACGTGAGCGTTATGATGACGCCTCTGCGTGAAAAGCTTGTGGGGACGTTGCGTCCTGCCATGCTCAGCCTCCTGGGGGCGGTGATGCTCGTCCTGCTGATTGCATGCGCAAACGTCGCGAATCTCTTCATGGTGCGGGCCACGGTGCATCGGCGCGAGGTTGCGGTTCGCCAGACACTGGGAGCCAGCCATGCCCAGCTCTTCTCCCAGTTTCTGGCCCAGGCACTTGTTCTTTGTCTGATCGGCGGAGCGCTTGGAATCGTTCTGGCAGCAGGGGTACTCCCGTTGTTGCGTGTAGCCCTTTCACACACCGCGTCTCTCGATCAATCAATGATTCAAAACATCGGGCTCAACATTCCGGTGTTGCTCTGTACTCTGTGTGCATGCACGCTGACCGCGATTCTCTTCAGCCTGCTTCCGCTGGCGAACAACTCTCCGCAACTGATCGAGGCGCTTCGCGCGGGAGAGCGGGGCAGTACCGGCAGGCAAAGCAAAAGCCGCGGGGCACTGATCGCGGGAGAGATCGCGATTGCCGTCGTGGTGTTGTTCTTAAGCATGCTGGTGATGCGGAGTTTTCAAAAATTGCTGGCGGTTGATCCGGGTTTCAGGACCGATCATTTGCTGAGCGCTGAAATCAACCTGCCCCAGCCAAAGTATGGCGATAGCAGCCCAGCTACCGACCATTTCTACGAGCAGCTGGTCGACAATATCGCGCACGCTCCGGGGGTTCTCTCCGCTGCCACCACATCTATAGTTCCACTACGACCGTCACAGGTGATGACTCGGTTTTTAGTCGAAGGCGCGCCGCCCCTGGCGCCGGGGACGTATCCCGCGGCACAGATCCGTTTCGTCAGCCCAGGCCTATTTCACACCCTCGGCCTCGCTGTGCTGAACGGCAGAATCTTCGAACAAAAAGACATCGAAAATCAAAGCAGTTTCTTCGTCGTTAACGCCGCCTTCGCCAGGCAATACCTGGGAGGACGGAACCCGTTGGGAGCCAACATCCTTCTCGGAGTATTGAGTCCACACCCGCAAAAGATTCCGGTGATTGGTGTGGTTGCCGACGCTCATGACCTTGGGGTAGATAACCAGACGCAGCCGGAACTCTATCTGCCAGGCTATGGGCTTCATGAAGTGCTGCTTGTGCGCACCGTCGCGGACCCCAGGGACTTCGAGTCAATGGTGAAGAATGCGGTGCGCAGCTTGGACGTTAATCAGCCCATCTATCATGTGCAGTCGATCGATTCGCTACTATCGGACTCCATTGCGCGGCAAAAGATGACCGCCATGTTGCTCGGCATTTTTTCATGCGTGGCGCTAACCCTGGCAGGAATCGGAATCTATGGTGTCCTCTCCTATTCCGTCGCACAGCGCTCGAGGGAGATTGGCGTGCGGATGGCTCTGGGAGCAACTCGGTCGAATATTCTTAGGCTTGTCTTGTCGCAGGCGGCGAGTTTCACTGCGGCGGGCCTGGCCGTTGGTCTCGCGGCCGGGCTGGTGAGCGCTCGCCTAATCAGAAGCTTGCTCTTCGATACCAGCGCAACTGATCCGCTCTCGGTGTGGAGCGCAATCGGCTTTCTCGCATTGGCCGCTGCTTTAGCGGCGATCATTCCCGCAGCCCGCGCCGCTTCAGTGAATCCGACTGAAGCTCTAGGCTCAGAGTAATACCTGGTTCCGCTGCTCAAAGGTTTAATCGATTTCCTGAATCTTGATGACCATCGCCGAGAATGTTGCGTCCCCGGTGAGCAGGATCTGGTGCGGCGTGCCTGCGGCAATGTGTGCCACGTCGCCTGCACGAAGTTCCTGACGTGTTCCATCCGCGACCGTTGTGCCTCGAATCTCCCCGGGCCCAGTAGACTGTGGACTGATGATGGTGCCGCCTGTGACGAGCGTGGCGCGACCTTCCAGGACGAAGAAAATGTCGGCGAAGCGCTCATGCAGTTCTGCAATTCCGCTGCGCAGGCGAACCGAGAGCTGAATGTTGTGGCGGGGATACTCTTTCAGGATTTCGCTGGCCGAGCCTTCACTGACGCGGGCCATCTGCTTGAGGTAGGCTGCTCGTTCCATCAGGACCGGGCGCGTAGTGTGGTCCACAGGGTCGTGGTGGTGTTCTTTTTTCTTCGCAGCCTTGCGGCTCTCTTTGACAGGATCGTCAGCGGCCAGGAATTGTTTCAGGATTCGGTCAGAGATCATGTTTATCTCGCGCATGGTTGGAATAACTCACTTGGTCTTCACGGGCGACGCTTCTGCGAGCTGGCGCGCACGGGTGAAAACCTTGAGGAACATGGGACGCGTGAGGCGCCCGGTATTGGTGTTTTGCAGCGACGGGTGATAGCTGGTAATGACCTTCAGGCCATCAGGAAAAGTGAACTCCGCTCCATGTGCGAAGACGAATTCACGGCGGGAACTGACCATGCCTTTGCGTAATGCCCAGTTGAGCAAGCCATCAAAGGCGATATGGCCGAGGCACACAACAACACGAAGTTCCAAGAGCAGGCGCATTTCTTCGTCGAGCCAGGGCGCGCAGTTGCGGAGTTCCTCAGTGGACGGCTTGTTTTCCGGCGGAGCGCAGCGGGCAACCGCAGTGATCCACAGATCGTGAAGGCGCATACCGTCATCGCGCGACGAGGCATTGGGCTGTGACGCGAAGCCGGCGTCGTGAAGGACTGGGAACAGGAAGTCGCCTGAGCCGTCGCCGGTAAACGGCCGGCCCGTACGATTAGAGCCATGGGCGCCGGGCGCGAGGCCTAGAATCAGCACCCTGGCCTTTGGATCGCCGAAGGAGGGAACAGGTCGGCCCCAATACTCCCAGCCTGCGTAAGCTTTACGGCGAACCGCTGCCACGTTTGTGCAGTGCTCCCGCAGCCGAACACAGCGATTGCACCGCACCACTTGCTCATTCAACTCGGCGAGCGTGTTGATCGGCGGGGTGAAGGAAGCGGGCGCGATGGGGCGAGGACTCACGAAAGCTATTTTAGGCGAGACAGGGTTAATTCCGGGCTCGGAGTTCCAGTCAGCTCTCAGCTCAATCTTCTCTGGCTCATGATGCATCCTGGCGCGCTAGCAGACATCCCATAAATGTCACGGCGCCACTTGAATTTCCGGCGCTCAAATTCATGGTGTTGTGTGACAATACGGGCCGTGAGGGTCAAACCAGTTTCACAGGAGATATGCGATGAAGAGTGCAAAGCTATTGCTGCTGGCCGGAGACTTTGTCGAGGACTACGAAATTATGGTGCCGTTCCAGGCCTTGCAGATGGTGGGCCACAGGGTCGATGCGGTGTGCCCCGGCAAGAAAAAGGGCGAGCAGGTAAGAACGGCGATCCACGACTTTGAGGGCGACCAGACTTATACGGAGAAGCGTGGTCACAATTTCACGCTGAACGCGACATTCGATGAAGTAAACGCCAAGGACTACGACGGCCTGGTGGTTCCTGGCGGCCGCGCCCCGGAATATCTGCGGCTCAACGAGCAGGTGTTGGACATTGTGCGGCACTTTTCCAAGGAAGGAAAACCGATTGCGGCTCTATGCCATGGGCCCCAGCTTCTGGCCGCGGCAGGTGTGCTCAAGGGACGCCGGCTGAATGCGTATCCCGCGTGCGCCCCGGAAGTGGAGCTGGCCGGTGGCACGTTTGTGAAGGTAGACATCACAGGTGTCGTGGTCGACGGCAACCTGGTGACTGGCCCTGCCTGGCCGGCGCATCCAGCCTGGCTGGCAAAGTTTCTCGAAGTGGTTGAAGAACACCTTGTCGCGAAGCAAAACCTGGTTCACGTCTGAGCAGAGCAGGAGTCAGGCGCGAGCCTCGGCGCTCTTTGGTGCGCGCACAGTGCGCAAAGGGAGCGCCGTTCCTGCGTTCAGGACTTTCTGAACCTCCGACAGAATAGAGAGCGCAATCGACGCCGGCGTATCTGCGCCGAGGTCGAGGCCGGTGGGCGCGTGCAGATCTTCAAGCCACTGATCGATGAGCTTTACAGATGGATTGTGTTTCAGCAGGCGCGCAGCCTCAGCAAGCGCTTCGCGTGTACGCCGCTGCGGGCCCAGCACTCCGAGGTAGGCTAGACCTTGATTACGTCCGAGAAGCCACGCAAGGAAGCGCGAATCCTGTTCGAAACTGTGTGTGATGAGCACTGCCGCATCAGTGGGATGAATATCAAGCGCAGGAGGCACCGCATTAGGAAAGTCGAGAATCTCAACAGCGTGCACTGCTTCAGCGGTTGAAAAACGGACGCGCGTGGCGAGGTGTGACCGCCCGTCAACAATGGCAACGAACCAGCCGAGTTCGCACGCAAAATTGAGCAGAGGTCGCGCATCGTCGCCGGCGCCGAAGATCCAGAGGCCCGGTCGCGCCGGTCGATAGTCGACCCAGACACGCGTGGGCACGCCGTCAATCTCAACAGAGGCATCCTCCTGGACGCGTGCTTCAATCGCTTGCGTTGCCATAAGTGCCAGGTCGGCCTGAGCGCGGTCTTCGTCAAGCAGCGGGGCAATTGAGCTCCTGGTCAGCTCCGATGCAAAGGCGCGCCGGCCAATGCACGGCCCTTCAAGTACCGTCGCAATGGCAAGAGGAATGCGCGCATTGAATCCTTCGTGAAGCGCATGGAGAAGCGGCGCAGCGGTTGCGCGGCGCTCGAGAAGGATGTATACGACACCTCCGCAACCAGAACCGTAGGGAAGATCGCCATCATCCTCCAGCGTCGAATAGCGCTCGATTACCGGACCATCTGTGGTGAGCCACCACGCTTTTTTGGCGACCGAAGCTTCTAGGCATCCACCACTGACCGTGCCCGCGCGCCGGCCATCCTGCGCGAGGAGCATCCGTGCCCCAGGGCGGCGATAGCTCGATCCTTCCACGGCAACGATGGTCGCAAGCACGTAGTCCGCGCCTTTTGCTTCAAGCTCGCGCCACAACGGAAGAATGTGTTCGAAGTCGGTCATGCTCCCTTGAGAACCAGCCTAGACAGATACTATCTTCGACTTAAGCAAATCTTCAATGCGCACGGGCAACTCGCGGACGCGCACGCCGGTAGCATGATGGACCGCGGCGGTGATTGCCGGTGCAACGCCGGCGAGCCCGATTTCGCCCACGCCACGCGCACCGTATTCGCCCATCCCAGGATCCGGATAATGCAGGAAAGTCACGTCGATGTCAGGCGAGTCGGCGCACGTGGCTACCAGGTAATCGGCAAGACTCCCGTTAATCGGCTGTCCGGTTCGCTCGTCGTAGATGGTCTCCTCAAGCAGGCCCATGCCGATTCCCATAACCACGGCGCCCATCACCTGGTTAGTCGCGGCGGTTGGATTAATGATGCGCCCGGCGTCGATGACTGTGACCACTCGGCTCACGCGGAGACGTGCGATATCCGGCTCCCACTCCACTTCAACAAACTGCGCGCCGTACGAATGCAGTGAGACGCCCTTGGCCTTCGGATCCTCTGACGTAGGTACCGATTTGCCCTCCGCGCTAAGTCCGCTAACCCTTGCCAATTGCAGGAGGTCCGCAAAATGCGTGCCGTCAGTGGGCGCCTGATCTTTCTTGTGAAGGCGTCCACCGCTGTATGCGATCGTTTCAACAGACGCTTGGTGATAGGGCGATCCCTCCGTCGCGGCGGCCATCTGCTGCAGCCGCTTGATAGCGTTCTCCGCGCCGGATGCGATGGCGCTCAACACTGAGCCCGTCACAAGCGAGCCGCCCGAGAACGGTCCTGCCGGAAGCGCGCTGTCCCCCAGGATCACGTCAATTCGGTCCAGCGGTATGCCGGTCTTTTCGTGCACCACCTGCGCAAACACGGTATAGGTTCCGGTGCCGATATCCTGTGTCGCGCAACGCACGCAAAGCCGCCCATTAGCGCAGAACTCAACCGTCGCCGCACACGGAAGCCGCATCGCAATCCAACTCGCGGCGCCCAATCCCCAACCGAGAATCTTGCCGTCGCGCCGCATTGACCCCACTTCGGGCGTGCGCTTTTCCCAGCCAAATTTCTTTGCGCCCGTCTCCAGGCATTCGCGCAAATGCCGTGATGAGAACGGCATGTTATTGCTTTCGTCCTTATCGGCATCGTTGATCAGGCGAAGATGGAGCGGATCGATTTTCAACTCATCCGCAAGCTCATTCATCGCCGATTCGGTACCGAACAGTCCCGGAACAGCTCCTGGCCCCCGCATCCAGATCGGCGTGCCTATATGCCGCTTCACTGCTGCGCCAGTCACTTCAAGGTTGGCTACGCTGTAGAGATAGGGCGTCGCTTCACCGCAGCCTTCGTCGTAATCGTCCGCTTGCGAAGTGACATTCAGGTATTCGTGGCGCAGTGCAAGTAGTTTGCCTTCCTTGGTCGCGCCCAACTGGACATGTTGTTCGGTACGAGGTCGGTAGCCAACTGAAGAGAACATCATGCGGCGGGTGAGAGTGAGTTTCACCGGCCGATTCAGGCGTCGCGCGGCAACCGCGGACATGGCGCAATGCGGCCACGGAAATTTGCCGCCGAAGCCTGACCCAAGAAACTTTGTCACTACGCGCACGTTCTCAATCGGCACTCCAAGAACCTGTGCCATCACGGCGCGATGATTCACAACGCCCTGCGTGGTCTCGTACAGCGTCACGCGATCACCGTCCCATACGGCAACCGTACCGTGCATCTCGATGGCATTGTGCGTTTCGACGGGCGTGATGTAGTTGGCATCAACCTTGACCGCCGCTTCGTCGAAGGCGCGGTCTACGTCCCCGCGGTTCGAGACTGTCTTGCGCTCGCCCTTGAAATTGTCGAGGCTGGCTGTCAGGTTGGCTGCGTCAGGCGCGTATTCCACCTTGATCTCTGCCGCTGCGGCAGTGGCTTGCTCCAGAGACTCGGCCACAACGACCGCGACATGCTGTCCCCAATGGCGAATTACTTCGTCTTCAAATGCCGGCCGGGATTCGCTGTTACTCGTGTCGCCGTCTCCAGGCACAGTGCGATACAGCGGGCCAATGTTTCCATGATGCAGCACCAGCAACACGCCAGGCATTGATTCAGCTTCGGCGGTACTCAGCTTGGTGATGCGGCCACTGGGGATGGTGGCTCCCACGGGCACCGCGTGCACCAGGCGGTCGAAGTGGAAGTCAGCTGAGTATTCTGCCGCGCCGGTGGTCTTGAGCGGGCCATCAATCCGCGCCGTACCGGTTCCGATGATTGAATTGGATGTCGTGCTCATGCTTGCCTTCGCTGCGGTGTGTGACCGCATCTTTCTCGGTGCGTCTACGCTTCCCGCACGGTGGACTTCAACAGGTCTTCAATGCGAACCGGTAACTCCCGCACGCGTACCCCGGTTGCATGGTACACCGCAGACGTAATGGCCGGAGCAACGCCTGCCATTCCAATTTCGCCAATGCCCCTCGCCCCATATTCATTCACCATGAGATCCGGATAGTCGAGGAATGTCACGTCGAGCTCGGGCAGATCCGCGCACGTGGGAACGAGATAGTCTGCAAAACTGCCGTTGATGGGTTGCCCTGTGCGCGATTCATAGCGAGTTTCTTCAAGCATCGACATGCCCAGGCCCATGACAGCCGCCCCAAGAATCTGGTTGGCGCCGGCCTTGAGGTTAATGATGCGCCCGCAATCGAAGATCGAATAGATGCGACTCACGCGCAGGTGCGCAATTTCCGGATCCCACTCGACCTCGGCAAAATGCGCGCCGAAAGAGTGCATCGAGAACGCCTTTGCCTTCGGGTCTTCAAATGAAGGAAATGTTTTGCCTGTCGCACTGATGCTGCTGAGATTCGCCAGTCGAAGTACCTCTTCAAACGGCATCCCGTTGGCAGTGAGATCGGATCCGCCATGATAAGCAGCGCCGACGACTTGCGGCTGGCCCGGCTTGCTCACGACGCGACCTTCAGCAATGGTGAGCGATTCAGGATGCGCCCCGTGAAATGGTGAACCCGGCGTGAGCGCGGCAATGTGGATCAGCCGCGACACAGCTTGATTCACAGCGCTCGTGGCTGCGGGCAGAATTGCGCTCGTCACCATGGAGCCGCCCGAGGTGGGGCCATCCGGCAGATTGGTGTCGCCCAGAAAAACATCAATACGGTCCAGAGGAACACCGGTCTTGGCATGCGCAACCTGCGCGAAAAGTGTGTAGGTGCCAGTCCCGATATCCTGCGTGGCGCAGCGAACACAGACGCGGCCATTGGTGCAAAGCTCAACCGTCGCGGTGCAGGGAATACGCGCTGCACTCCACGAAGCGCCGCCTACACCCAACCCAACAATTTTTCCATTGCGGCGCATGGTGCCCACACCCGGCGTGCGATCCTTCCAGCCAATCTTGTCCGCCCCGGTCTGATAGCACTCTTTCAGGTGGCGCGAAGAAAACGGGAGATTCTTGCCCTCATCGCGTTCCGCGTCATTCTTGTAGCGCAACTCCAGCGGGTCCATCTTGAGCTTGATAGCAAGTTCATCAATTGCGGACTCGAGAGCGAAGAGGCCGGGCACCGCGCCAGGGCCACGCATCGGCGCTGGCGCGCCTACACTGCGCCGGACCATGCCGGTTGTAACTTCAAGGTTGGGGCAGCTGTAAAGGAAGGGAGTCTGTTCGCCGCAATGCTCCACAAAGTCATCGAGCTGCGACGTTTCGGTAAGGAAATCGTGCCGAATGGCGGTGAGCTTGCCGTCTTGCGTAGCGCCCAGGCGGATGCGCTGCTGGGTGCGCGGCCTGTGACCGACATTCGAGAACATCATGCGGCGGTCGACGCTGAGTTTGACCGGCCGATTGAGTTCGCGCGCCGCCGCAGCGGCCAACGTGGCTTGCGGCCATGGAGACAACTTGCCTCCGAATCCAGATCCTATGAATCGCGCAATCACCCGCACGTTTTCACGCGGAACGCCCGTCACCTCCGACATCACGGTGCGAAAACCAACCACGGCTTGCGATGAGTCATAAAGGGTGAGATTCTCGCCGTCCCACACAGCCACTGTGCCGTGCATTTCCATGGGATTGTGCGTTTCCACGGGCGTTAAGTAAGTCGCATCCACCACAACCTGTGCCGAACCCAATGCCTGGTCAGGATCGCCGCGCTTCCAGCTGCTTTCGCGCTGGCCATTGAAGTCAGCGCTCAAGTCCGTGCGTACGTCAGGAGTCTCCACCTCGTATTCCACGCGAATCGCCTGCGCCGCCGCTTTCGCCTGTTCAGGCGTTTCGGCAACTACCGCCGCAATGTACTGACCCCAGTAGTAAATCTTGTCGTCTTCAAACGGCGGCCGCGACTCGGCCATGCTCCCGTCCTGCTGGTGTGGAAACGTGCGATAGACATTCTTGATATTGCCGTGACGAAGGACCAGCAGAACTCCCGGCATCTTCTCCGCGGCGCTCACATCGAGTGAACGGACGCGGCCTTTGCCGATGGCGCTCTGCACCGCCATGGCATGCGCAAGATTTGGAAAGTGATGATCGGCCGAGTAGCGTGCGGTCCCCGTGGTCTTCAGAGGCCCGTCGATGCGCGGCACTGCGGCGCCGATAATGCCAGCACCCTGGGGAATTTGAGACGTTGCCATTGGAGACCTCCTGCTATCGACGTTCTAGGCTCGACGTTGGGGGAACGAAGTTGCAGAAAACCCGGCTATGCCGTCGCCATTTTGAGCGAGCGCACCACGCAACGCCTCGCCAGTTCCACCTTGAATGCATTTTCGCCGTGGGGCTTGGCGCCTGCGAGCGCGATCTCGGCTGCATGCTTGAAAGTCTCCGCATTCGCCGCCTTACCCATCAGCGCCGCTTCAGCCTCATGCGAGCGCCAGGGCTTGGTTCCCACGCCGCCCATAGCCACTCGAACATAACGAATATGCCCGCCCTCGAGTTTCGCGATCACTGCGCACGAGGCCAGCGCGAATTCATAGCTGGCTCGATCTCGCAGCTTTAAGTAAACAGACTTCGCGCCCACTACCGGCTTGGGCAGCTCCACGTAGGTCACAAGTTCGCCGGGCTCCAGCGCGTTCTCAATGTGCGGTGTATCGCCGGGCAGCTTATGGAAATCCGCGAACGCAATCGTCCGCTTACCCTTGGGGCCTTCCGTGTGAATGGTCGCTTCGAGAGCGGCCATGGCTACGCACATATCTGAAGGGTGCGTCGCAATGCATTTGTCGCTCGTGCCCAGCACCGCATGCATGCGATTGAACCCCTCCATGGCCGCGCAGCCTGAGCCAGGCGTGCGCTTGTTGCAGCCGTAACCACCCGGTGCCCCAGCGTTCGGCTCGCGGAAGTAAACACACCGCGTGCGCTGCAGCAGGTTGCCGCCGGTGGTAGCCATGTTGCGTAGCTGCGGCGAAGCGCCGGACAGCAGCGCCTGCGACAGAACTGCGTAGTTCTTCTGTACATCCGCATTCCACGCCAGGTCAGAATTCCGCACCATGGCTCCGATGCGCAGCCCGCCGTTCGGCAGCGGCTCGATCTTGTCGAGTGGCAGAAGATTGATGTCGACGAGGCCCGAAGGCTTCTCCACGCTCAACTTCATCAGATCGACAAGCGTCGTTCCGCCCGCGATGAACCTGGAACCGCTGCTGGGGGCTCCATTTGCCGCGGCCAGCGCCTTGTCGATGCTCGCGGCCTTTGTGTATTGAAAGGTCTGCATACTCTCGCTCCCCTGTCCTTCAGGCCAGACTCTAAACCCGCGCCGCGCGCACCTGGCGCACCGCGGCAACAATGTTGGTGTAGGCGCCGCAACGGCAGATGTTGCCCGACATGGCGTGCTTGATGTCCTCGTCTGTCGGCCCGATCGGCTCCTTAAGCAGCGCCACCGCGCTCATGATCTGGCCGCTGGTGCAGTAGCCGCACTGGTAGCCGTCATGCTCCACAAACGCAGCCTGCATGGGATGCATATGTTCCGGTTGGCCAAGGCCCTCTATCGTCGTAATCTCGTCGCCCTCGTGCATCACCGCGAACGAAAGACAGCTGTTCACCCGCCGTCCATTCACGTGCACCGTGCAGGCGCCGCACTGGCCGTGGTCGCAGCCCTTCTTTGTGCCGGTCAGGTGGATGCGCTCGCGCAGCGTGTCGAGCAACGTGGCGCGCGAATCTAGCCCGCGCAGCACGTAATCCTTGCCATTGATGCGAAGAGTCAGGTTCACCGTGCCGCTGCCCGCTTCGGCTGCTTCGTCGGTGGTTGGAGAGATGGTCGGCGCCGCCCGTACCAACGGCGCCGCACCGGCCAGCACGCCGGTGGCGCCCAGTCCGGACAGGAAAGATCGCCGGCTGAACTGGCCTTTGCCCATTTCCGAAGACTCAAGCGTCAGCGGCTCGAGGTCGACAGACTGCCGCTCGGCGTCAGCCAGGGTGGCGTTTTGCGTACTCGTTCCCCGCTGGTGTTTGAAACGCAGATCGTTGGATTCTGTCATGGAGACCTCCTCGCGTTGCCGTGAATCCGAATTGCCGTTTTCCGGCCGAAGTTGAAATAGAAAGGGGAAAATCGGGCCGGACATACTCAGCGACTCGGGACGTTCGCTGTCCCGCTATCCTATCTGATTCGTCATGCGGCTTGGAATGGAGATCCAGCCGCGGGGAAACGACTTAACCATGATTGCGCGAACTCCGGCGCGTTTCAAGCCCGGTCGCGATTATCGATTCGACGCCCGCAAATGGCTGGCCCACAGTTTGTGCCAACCTTCGCAGCGCATAAAATCTCACCGATTGGTCTTTCTATCCAATCAAAAGAATCTGGATGTAAACACAATACGAATGGTTGCGGCGCCAAACTTCGGTCCGCTTCCATAACCCATATTCGAGCTCATTTCAGCCGGCCGTCGCCAATTCCCGGTCCCCGTCTGTTTCGCGAGCAATTCGTGGAATCCGAATGCGATCCTCGATCTTGCGGTAGTTTTCGATCTTGTGATTCAGCAGGGCGTGCGCCTTTTCCAGAGCTACAATTTGCCCCGCAATCGTAGTGCGATGGTCTTCAAGAATCTTGCGCCGCTCGAGCGACGTGTCGTCGCCCTGCTCACGCAACGTTGCATAACGCTGCATCTCGCGGATCGGCATGTTGGTGGCCCGCATGCAATGCAAAAAATTCAGCCACATCTCGTCCGCATCTGAATACCGCCGGTGCCCATTGCGCGCCCGGCCTACTGGTTGAATCAATCCCACACGTTCGTAGTAACGCAGTGTGTGCGTGGTCATGCCGCAACGTGCTGCCATAGTGCGAATGGTGTATCCAGGGTCACGCATATTTCCAACCTACTCCTTTGAGCGTTCTCTAAGTCAAGACGGTGCGGAAGTCCCGCCGGTTGCTGTCTCTCGAAGGCAAATCTCACAATTTGAGAGAGATAAATCCTCCGCAACCTCTTGCGCATTGGTTAGGCTTTACATTTCTTAACATTGCAGGGAATTTCGGCGCCGACACTCCCGCATGCAGCTGATAACTCGTATCATCCATCTGAGACACGACCGCTCTGGTTCCATCACATACGGTATGTCCTACACGACCTTATGAATCCATCCGATTACAACCGCATGCTCGCCGTCGCCATTGAAGAAGCCCGCGAGGGCTTCAATGAAGGCGGCATCCCCATTGGCGCAGCGCTGTTTGCAAAATCAGGAGAACTGCTGAGTCGAGGACGTAATCGACGCGTCCAGCAGGGCGATCCCAGCATTCACGGCGAAACCGACGCCTTCCGTCGCGCCGGACGCCAGCGCAGTTACCGCGATCTCATCATGGTCACCACGCTGGCTCCCTGCTGGTATTGCAGCGGCCTGGTGCGCCAGTTCCGCATCGGCACGGTGATCGTTGGAGAGAGCCGCACGTTTGCCGGCGGCCTTGACTGGCTGCGAGAGCACGGTGTCAACGTGATCGACCTCGATAGCGCCGAATGTCGCGAACTGCTCGAAGCGTTCATCGCCAAACATCCCGAAGTCTGGAACGAAGATATCGGGGAAGAGTAGGCGAGTGTCATAGAATTGCCTTTCGTTCGGAGGCTCCCCTATGCAGCGTCGCCAATTTCTTGCCGCATCCCTCGCCACAACCGCAGCCGCAGTCGCAGGTAACGCCGGCGCGCAAGCGGCCGCCACCCGGAATCGCGAGTTCTACCAGATTCGGCGCTATCTCCTGCAATCGGGGCCGCAGGTCGCCCTTACTGAGCACTATCTCAATGAGGCCCTCATTCCCGCTCTCTTGAAGCGCAACATGGGCCCCGTCGGCGCATTCAAGCTCGACATCGGCCCTGAGACCCCCGCCTACTACGTGCTCATTCCGTCCGCATCGGCGGAAGCGCTCGCCACCATCGATCTGAACCTCGCGCTGGATGCCGAGTTCCTGAAATCCGCCGACGCATTCTGGGCCGCGCCGGCCACGGCCAACGCGTTCGTGCGCGTCGATTCCACCCTGCATGTTGCCTTTGAGGGTTGGCCTCGGGTCACGCCGCCTGATACAAAGGCCAAGCGCATCTTCCAACTCCGCACTTATGAGAGCCCAAGCTATCGCGACCACGTGCGTAAAGTGGAAATGTTCAACTCCGGCGAGTTCGATATCTTCAAGGCCGCCGGGTTCCACAATGTCTTCTTTGGCGATACCCTCATTGGCGCGCGCATGCCCAGCTTGACCTACATGCTCAGCTTCCCCAGCATCACTGAACTCGACGCGCACTGGGACACATTCCGCAACAATCCCGATTGGAAGAAGCTCTCGGCCGACCAGAAATACGCCTATGAGCCGATCGTCAGCAATATCACCAACCTCATCCTCAGCCCCCTGCCGTCTTCGCAGATTTAGAGGCCGATTGGCAGAATGGAATGAGGTGAATTCAGCATGGCGAAATGGAGAGACCACCAAGGGCCGCTAGACGTGCCAAAGGCCATAAGCCTGCGCGATCAAGCGGGAAACATCAAGCGAAAGCTGATGCTCTTTTGCGTGAAGCCGACGCTTTGATTGCGGAAGCTGAGGCATTGGAAGCTGGCCGCAATTGCGGAGCAGACGCGAACAAGCAATGAGAGAACTTCGTCTTCGTAGTCCCTCAGTCCCATAGTCCCTCAGTCCCTGCTTTTCGTTTCGCCCCCACCAGCGCCGCCACCTGCAGCAGCGCTTCATCTTGCTCTCTCGCCGCGGCCATCTGCATCCCGCCAACGGGGCAGGGAATCGTCACCGCCGGCACTCCCGCCAGGCTGAAAGGCGCGGTATAGCGCAGCAACCTCTTGCGCGTATTGCTATGGTCGGCGCCCGCAACCAGGCGTTCGACGGGCGCGGCCGGCAGCATGATCAACTCGTGCTCATCCAGGGCTGCGTCCATGCGAGCCTTGAAGTCTGCATGCCGGCCCCGCAGCACGGCAATCTCCTCCGGAGTAATACGTACCCCCCACTCCAGCCGCTCGCGAATCGCCTTCTCGAATGCGCCGAAGTTGCCGCGATGCAGCCCGGCGGCCTCCCATGCCTGGATGGGCGCAAAAATATCCTGCGCCTCGCTCCACCAGCGTACGTCGATTTCCGCTGATTGCATTCCCAGCGACTCGAGATCGCGAATCGTCTGCCTGTAACTCTCGCGGATCTGCGGCTCGCAATCATGCAGAAACTCGTCACCAACTGTGGCGAAGCGCCCGTAGGCTCGTATACGCACCGGCTCCCTCTCCGCAAAAAAGCTGCCCAGCAGCGGGGCTTCCTCAAGATCCGCAAAGAGCCAGCCGAGCGTGTCAAACGATTGCGCCAGGTGCGCCCCGCCTCGCCAGTCGCCGCGGCCCAGCGACGCGCGGTATCCCGCCAGCCCGCACAGCGCGGCCGGCACGCGAACAGAGCCGCCGGTATCCGTTCCAATCGCCGCCACCGCCGAGCCTTCCATCACGCTGGCGCACGCTCCCGAGCTCGATCCACCCGTGAGAGCGCCCTCTTTCCCGGCTGCAGGCAATCGCCAAACTCAGGGTTCTCGCCGGTAATGCCATACGCCAGAGGATGCAGATGCGTCTTCCCCGTGATCACTGCGCCCACCGCCCGCAGCCGCTCAACTACCCATGAGTCCTTCGCGGCAATACCATTCCTCTCGCCATAAAACTTCGTCCCGCAGGTTGTGGGCGAGCCGGCAAGGTCAAAGCAGTCCTTCACTGAAATGGGCAGTCCCCACAGTGCGTCTCGGCCATCCCCGAACGCACCTCCTTCGCTCGCCGGCATTGCCTCCGCCCGCGCGGCCTCGTCGCGTGTCCATGCCGGGTCGCGCCAGAGATAGGTGTTGCGGCTGGGATTCTGGTTGGCATTGCCAAGTGTTGTCTCCGCCAGCCTTGCGGGAGTTGTGATTTTGTTGGCGAGGGCGCTGCGAAGGGCGCGGATGTTGCCGAGGAGAGCGGCCATAGCCTGGATTGTAAATACGCAAAGCGCGTCGCTCTTCTACACTTGACTCCATGGGGATTCCCGCCATCGTGCTTGCCGCCGGCTCCAGCAGCCGCCTCGGCCAGCCCAAGCAACTTATCGAGTACCACGGCGAAACTCTGCTCGCTCGCGTCATGCGGCTTTCACGCGAGGCTGGCGCCAATCCCGTGTTCGTCGTCCTTGGCGCCAACGTGGAAGCCATCCTGTCCGCGGGGCTACCCGATGGAGCCGTTCCGGTGATCAATAAAGATTGGCAGGAGGGCATCTCCAGTTCCATCCAGGCCGGGCTGCGCGCTGTCCATGGCGTGCTTCCAGATACAGCTGGCGTGCTTCTCCTGGCATGCGATCAGCCACGCCTCTCGGCCAATCACCTCAGTGCCCTCCTGCGGGCATTCGCAGCGGAATATGAAACTGTCATCGCGGCATCGACATATGACGGCGTGCTCGGCACTCCCGCGGTTTTTCCCCGTGGAGCCTTCCGCCGGCTCTTCGAACTGCGGGGAGACATCGGCGCACGGGCCCTGCTCGCCAAACCGGCCTTCCCGGTGGTTCGGCTTCCATTTCCCGATGGCGAGATCGACATCGATACTCCAGCGGATCTCGACCAGCTTTACTGATTCGCACCTGTAGTTTCAAACAAGCCTGGCGAGATACAAGCATGGTCGCGTTCCACTTTGCCAGCCTGATTCGCAACCCCCAGGGAGGTCGTAAACTTGCCCACGCCATCCGCGCCAGACCCCGACTTCCTGCGGCGTGCCATCGCGCTCGCAACAGAAAATGTTGTCACCGGCCGCGGCGGTCCCTTCGGCGCCGTCATCGTGCGTGATGGCCAGATCGTGGGTGAAGGCGCCAACTCCGTTACCGCCACCTGCGATGCCACCGCCCATGCTGAAGTGACTGCCATCCGCGCCGCATGCACTGCGCTCAAATCCTTCACCTTGCACGGCTGCGAACTCTACACCAGTTGCGAGCCGTGCCCCATGTGTCTGTCAGCTTCGTATTGGGCGCGCCTCGATCGCGTGTACTACGCGTGTTCCGCTGAAGATGCAGCCCGCGCCGGTTTTGACGACGCGTTCCTCTACGCCGAATTTCGCAAAGATCAGTCCGAGCGCAGCCTTCCTGTCAGCCAGCTACTGCGCGATGAAGCCTGGGCCAGCTTTGCCGCTTGGATCGCAACTCCCAACAAGATCGAGTACTAATGCATCACGAGATCCGGGACCTCGACAGGCTTGGAATCCCGCCTCAGCACAAGTCCGCACACCACCAGCACCAGCCCCACCCCCCAGTACACGTAGTGCGGCCAGACCACCGTTCTCAGGAAGATCACCTCAACCGTAATCCATCCAGCGATCACCACTCCCTGGGTGGCGACCAGGTTCCCATAGCCCGCCACACGCCGCATGGCTGCCGCAAATACCACAACCACTACCAAACCGTTCGTCACCAGCAGAATGATTCCGGGGATCAGGTAACTTTGAAATGGAGAATGCTCCAGCAGGCTCAGCGGCATGTGCAGCACGCTGCCTGAAGGGTCCACAATCATGGGGACACTTCCGACGATTGACGTCACCCCCAGAAATCCAAGGGTGACAAGAGCCAGAATGCGAAGAAGTTTCATGCGGTGCCGGCCTCCGGCTGCGTATTCTGCGCCAGATTCTAGCCACCCCGTCACAGTCTGCGCTGTGACGCTGCATACCGCATCCTCTGAATTCCACAAATCCTTAAGATAGAGTGATCTAAATCACCCCGCCACCGGAGAAGGTAGAATAACGTTTAACAATGACGGAGAACTCTCCAGCGGCTGCCGCTCAGGCCTCCCGCTCCTCGCGGGAAACAGACCTGCGAGCGCCCGGATCGCCGGATTCAACTCCAGTCATTCAGGTTAGCGACCTCGAAAAAACCTACACCACCGCGCGCGGTCCGTTAACTCTCTTCAAACATTTGGACTTCACCGTCACGGCAGGGGAATTTGTTGCGATAGTCGGCCAGTCGGGCGCAGGAAAAAGCACGCTTTTGCACATTCTGGGTGCCCTTGATACTCCCTCTGCAGGAACGGTATACTGCGCCTCAACTAACGTGGCATCTCTTACTCCCCGGCAGGCGGCAACTTTCCGCAACCGCGAGATCGGCTACGTCTGGCAATTTCATTACCTGCTTCCGGAGTTCACCGCGCAGGAAAACGTGGCGATGCCGCTGATGGCCGGCGGCATGGCGAGACGGGAGGCCCTGGTGATCGCCGCGAACTGGCTCAGGGAAGTCGGCCTCGAAGACCGGCGGGATCACCGGCCCGGCGAACTTTCCGGCGGAGAGCAGCAGCGCGTGGCCCTGGCCCGCGCCCTCGTCAACAAGCCCCGCATCTTACTGGCGGACGAGCCCACCGGCGACCTCGATTCCACCACGGCAAACCAGGTTTTTGAGCTGTTGGAACGAATTCACGCCAGCAATGGTCTAACCTCCATCGTGGTCACCCACAACATGGAGCTGGCCGCGCGATGTACCCGGGCCATGCGCCTTGACGGTGGCAGGCTTTTGCCCGTAACTGGAACCATTTCAACCCTGGGCCCACAATTCGAACCCGGAAAAAGCAGCATTCCTGAGTCGAAATGAGTCTTATCAATAATGGGGGCATGCGGCCTGGCATCTAATCCCCACCAGGCTGGTAAAGGTCGGATGGAAGCCAACGAGCGGCAATTTCGCTCCGCGACGATCGGAGAACCTTCCGTAACCATCCATAAGAGCTGTTCGGGGCAGGCGAGTTTTCACACGGGGTCCCGGCAGCAGTGTTTCGATCAGGCAAGCGGCGTGCAAGGCTGAAGCCGGCATCCTCAGCGACAATTCTTCGTCGATGAGGTGCTCATAAACCGGACAGCCACTGCAGCCGATAGCCTGAAATAAGGGAGAGCAACATGTTCGAACGCTATACGGAGAAGGCACGGCGAGTCATCTTCTTTGCGCGATACGAGGCCAGCCAGTTCGGCTCGCCCTACATTGAGACCGAGCATCTTCTTCTCGGCCTGTTGCGCGAAGACAAGGCACTGACCAACCGTTTTCTGCGCTCGCACGCCTCGGTGGAATCGATTCGCAAGCAAATCGAGGCGCACACCACCATCCGCGAAAAGGTTTCGACCTCGGTCGACCTGCCGCTTTCGAACGAATGTAAACGCGTCCTGGCCTACGCAGCCGAGGAAGCGGAACGCCTTGGACACAAGCACATTGGAACCGAGCATCTCCTCCTCGGCCTGCTCCGCGAAGAAAAATGCTTCGCTTCGGAAATCCTCCAGGAGCGCGGCCTCAAGCTCGCCCAGATCCGCGACGAGCTCGCCCGCGTCACCCAGGAGAAAGCGCCCACGCAGCAGCGCCAGCGCGAGTCCAGCCTGCTCGCCGAGTTCAGCCGCGACCTCACGCAAGCCGCCATGGACGGACAGCTCGACCCGCTCGTCGGCCGCGATGGCGAGCTCGAGCGCGTCATCCAGATCCTCTGCCGCCGCACCAAGAACAACCCGGTGCTCATCGGCGAACCCGGCGTCGGCAAGACCGCCATCGTTGAAGGCCTCGCCCAGCGCATCGCCGACGGCGAAGTTCCCACCTTCCTCGCCGACAAGCGCGTCCTCGGCCTCGATCTCTCGCTCATCGTCGCCGGCACCAAGTACCGCGGCCAATTCGAAGAGCGCCTCAAGACCATCATGAAAGAGCTGATGGAAAATCAAAACTCCATCATCTTCATCGACGAGCTCCACACCCTCGTCGGCGCCGGCTCCGCTGAAGGCTCCCTCGACGCCGCCAACATCCTCAAGCCCGCCCTCAGTCGCGGCGAAATCCAGTGCATCGGCGCAACCACGCCCGCTGAGTATCGCAAGTCCATCGAGAAAGATCGCTCCCTCGAACGCCGCTTCCAGGCCGTCAAGGTCCCGCCTCCCAACGAGGCCGATGCCATCAAGATCATCATGGGCATCAAGGACCGCTACGAGAAATTCCACGCCGTCAGCTACACCGACGCGGCCATCGAGTTCGCGGTCTCGCACTCCAATCGCTATATCCCCGACCGCTTCCTGCCCGACAAGGCCATCGACCTCATCGACGAAGCCGGCGCGCGCGTCAAGCTCCGCCAGACGTCTCTTCCAGAAGAGATCACCGAAGTCCAGAAGCGCATCAAGTTCATCGTCCACCGCATGGACTCGGCCATCGCCAACCACGAGTTCGAGAAGGCCCGCTTCTACTCCGACGAAGAGCGCAAGGAGCGTGAAACCCTCCGCGCACTTCGCGATAAGTACCACCTCGACGACTCGGCGGCAGGAATTGTCGGCCGCGAAGACATCGAAGATGTCGTCAGCCGCTGGACCGGCGTTCCCGTCACCAGCATCAAGGAAGAAGAAACCCAGAAGCTGCTCCGCGTGGAAGAAGAACTCCACAAGCGCGTCGTCAGCCAGGACAAGGCCATCAGCGCGCTCGCGAGAGCCATTCGCCGCTCCCGTGCGGGCTTGAAGTCTCCGCAACGTCCCATCGGGAGCTTCCTGTTCCTCGGCCCCACGGGCGTGGGCAAAACTGAAGTGGCCCGCACTCTAGCCAACTTCCTTTTCGGTTCCGACAAGGCGCTCATCCGCTTCGATATGTCGGAGTTCATGGAGAAGCACTCCGTCTCCAAGCTCATTGGTTCGCCTCCGGGATACGTGGGCTACGAGGAAGGCGGCCAGCTCACCGAACGCGTCAAGCGCTCGCCTTACTCGGTCGTCCTTCTCGACGAAGTCGAAAAAGCGCACCCCGATGTGTTCAACCTGCTCTTGCAGGTCTTTGAAGACGGCCAGTTGACCGACGGGCTCGGCAACACCGTCGACTTCAAGAACACCATCCTCATCATGACGTCGAACATCGGCGCCAAATACCTCGTGAAGGAAAAGAAGTCGCTTGGCTTCCACAGCGATGGTCAGGACCAGATCAACGAGACTGTCGAAAAGAACGTCATGGCCGAGGTAAAGAGGGCGTTCAACCCTGAATTCCTCAACCGTCTCGACGAGACCATCCTGTTCCAATCGCTCAACGATTCCGACCTGATCCAGATCGTTGAGTTGCTGGTGCAGAGCCTCAACGCCAACCTGGCACAGAAGGCCATCACCATCTCCGTGACCGAGGACGCCAAGAAGTGGATCCTCGATAAGACCCTGGTGGACCGCAGCTACGGGGCACGTCCCTTGCGCCGCGCCATCCAGCGCCATATCGAAGACCCGTTGTCGGAACAGCTGATCGCCGGCCAGATCAACGAGCGCCCCGCGTTCCTCGAGGTCTACCTCAACAACAACCAGCTCTACTACCGCCCGATAACCGCGGACGATGCCGCCAGCACCGAAGAAAAACCCGCCGGCATCCTCCTCTACAGCGCCTGATGGGTGCCCTGGTCCCTAGCTTTCGGGGACCAGGGAGCGGCTCTAACCACAGCGAAATCCGAAGCACCAACAAAAAGCCCCCGGAGGACCGGGGGCTTTTTCATTCCTCTCTGATCTCCACGCAACTCAATCGGTGTCATATCTCTACCCCACCCAAAGAGGTGTCATCCCGAGCGCAGCGTTTTTCCGCGGAGCCGAGAGGCTTTCGGGACGCATCCACAGCGCCAACAAGGGGTGCCCCATCCTGGCGACGTCTTTGTTCTTGTCGCCAGGGTGGGATACCACGAACCCCCATCGCCTTTGCCTTTCCTCCCCAACCCAAAGACCGGTCATCCCGAGCGTAGTGCTTTTCAACGGAGCCGAGAGGCTTTCGGGACGCATCCACAGCGCCAACAAGGGGTGCCCCATCCTGGCGACGTCTTTGTTCTTGTCGCCAGGGTGGGATACCGCGAACCCCCATCGCCTTTGCCTTTCCTCCCCTTCCCAAAGATGTGTCATCCCGAGCGCAGTGCTTTTCACGGGGTCCCCACGGACAGGTCTTCGTCGGTGGGGTGGTTGAACGGAGCCGAGGGACCTGCTTTTCGGGACCCGTCCACAGCACAAACTAGGGGTGCCCCATCCTCGCGACGTCGTTGTTTTTGTCGCCAGGGTGGCGATTCCTCAAGGGCTCCGCGCAAATCGGAAATAATAAACATCTCGAGACCCTTTACAATTTCAACCGTGAAGAACCTCTTCGAACCCACAAGCGTGCAGGAAGTGAAAACCCGCATCGTCAACCTCAAGCCGGAAAGCGCGGCCGAGTGGGGCACCATGACCCCCGCGCAGGCCTTGGCCCATTGCTCCGGCGGTTTGGAAATGGCTGTCGGTGACAGTAAGCTTCCGCGCGCCCTGATCGGCCGTGTGATCGGCGGTGTCATCAAGCCCAAGGTGCTGGGAGACGACCTGCCCTTCCGTCGCAATGCCCCCACCGCCAAACGCCTCATCGTCGCCGACGAGCGCGAACTGGCCATTGAAAAGGAACGCTTGACCATCATCATCGACCGCTTCGTCGCCGGCGGCCCCGACCTCTGCGCCGTGCATCCCCACCCCTTCTTCGGTAAGCTCAAACCGCACGAGTGGGCCATCCTGATGTACAAACACATCGACCACCACCTCCGCCAATTCAACGCCTGACCCCAACCCTGTTGGCTCCTCCGCAGCGACGAAACGCGTCAGAGCACAACTTCTCGCCTCGCTGAAAAGCTAAGCCGGGCGGTAGGTCGGCAATTCATCCCCACACAAAAGCGAAAAAACCACACAGGGCTTACAGCTTGCCGAAACTCCTTCGGGCGGGTAGGCCGGGGATTTATCCCTACCTAAGGCGAAAAAAAACCACACGGGGCTTACAGCTTGCCGAGAAACTCCTTCGGGCGGTAAGCCGGGGATTTATCCCTACCTAAGGCGAAAAAAACCACACGGGCTTACAGCTTGCTGAGAAACTCCTTCGGGCGGTAGGCCGGGATTCATCCCCACCTAAGGCGAAAAAAACCACACAGGGCTTACAGCTTGCCGAAAAACTCCTTCGGGCGGTAGCCCCGGGATTTATCCCTACCTAAGGCGAAAAAAACCACACGGGCTTACAGCTTGCTGAGAAACTCCTTCGGGCGGTAGGCCGGGGATTTATCCCCGGCATGAATGATGCACGACCAACATGGGCTTTAGCCCCTGAGGCATGCTTTTACCCAGCCCGATTCGTCCAACATGCGTACTGCAAATGCAGTAACAATTAACTACACAGGACTCCGCCTCGCAGATCGCGCAAGTGCGCACGTGTGAACCTCCCCGCCTTTTCCTCGGCAAGAGCGCCCCATCCAGGTTCTGCTGGGCGAAATACCACCTTCAACCCGCCGCAGAACGCACACCACGGCTCTCCTTCGCTCCGCGTCTCCCGCTCTGTCGTCTGTCCTCTGTACGCTGCCTTCTGAATTTCTTGTCAAGCCCCTGCCCTGTGGAAAACGTCGCAAACCACTGAACCTAAACGCAAAATAAATTTCCATAAATTAGGGATTAATTCATCGAACCTGCCATACTTGAATCAGTAGGAAAATAAAGGCCCGCCAATTCCGGCGGGCCTTTTGCATTGCAGCAGTTCTGAAGAGATTCAGGTTAAACGAAGGAGCCAGTCATGCAGCAGCCAATCACCGCCTCACCAACCATCACCGAGCCACCTTGTCATTCGCCCTATCCTCGCTCCTCCTACCCCCACCCCCCCTATTCCTACTCCCACTCCCTACCTCCCTACCGACCGTGATCTAAATCACGGTCAGCAGGAAATCCCCCCTTTTTTGCTCGTAACAGAAAGAATCCAATCAACTTCACCGTTTTTTTATTTCGTTGTGAAACCGTGTTTTTCACACGTTCCGGTGCAAAAGACACCCCAATTTGGCGTTCAACCTAGAAATTCACCGCCAGTGAGAACTGGCCGAACCGGCGCTCGTCATTCGCGCCGCCGTTATTGCCAACTCCGCCCTTCGAGGCAGTTACCGGCACGGGAACACCGTACCCTACGTTGGCGACATCATCCAGGCTCTCCTGGATGTAGAGATTGTGGTGGTTGAAGATGTCGAATCCTTCGGCACGGAACACCAGGTTGATCCGTTCATGAATTGGGAAGGTCTTGCTGAGCGCAGCGTCCAGATTCCATGCGCCGGGCCCGCGAAACGCATTTCGCGCGGTCATGTTGGCTGGATAGGGACCCCAGTCGGAGATGCCGTTGGGGAATCCGGGAATCACGCCCGTTGACGGATTCGCGAACGAAACTGCGGGCGGCAGCTTGCCAATCTGATAAGTGTTCTCCCCGCCGCCATCGGCTCCGTTCGTCGACTTGAACGTGTGTTGGTGAAGGGTGCGCTAGGCGTGTAGCGGGGAACGTTGTAGCCCTGCGCGGCCTGGCGCATCGTTGGTGCTGTCGAAGTATGGGAATGGGGTTCCCGTTCTGACCGTTATAAATGCCCGAATCTGCCAGCCGAAAAGCGCCTCCTTCAGGACGCCGTGGCCGCTGGCAAAGAACGGCGTGGTGTAAATCGGCGCAATCACCAGGCGATGGCGAATATCCAAATCGCCGTTGCCATGATCCAGCGACGGATTGAACGGATTCATGTAGCCGAGAAGAAAGAACGCATTGTCTGGTTTCGGAGAACGACGTGCTCAATTCGTCGGTCGCATGCGAGATGGTGTAGTTCCCGACCAGGCTCAGTCCGGAGTGATGCAGGTCAGTGCTCTGGAACTGAATGTTCATCGCGTGGTAATAGGAATCGCCATTTGAGCCGCGATTGTTGATGTTCGAATACTGGCTGTTCAGGCGCGTCAGAGCCACATTGCCGTTGCCGTCGGTAAGCGGATCGCCGGCGAACACGTTGCCGCTGCCCAGTCCATTGATGTTCTTGATGTCGTAGAGATGGAGTCCCCGCGCGCCGGCATATTGCATGGAGAGGATCGTGTTCGGAGCCAATTGATGTTCGACGGCGAGGCTGTAGAACTGCGTTTGCGCGGTGCGGATATTCTCGTCGACGTTGCGCAGGCTGGTCGGCGGAAGCGGCACGCTTCCCGAGGAGCCCGCCAGCGGACCGGCATTCGAACTGGTCACGGGGATGGGCTGATTGGCCGAGCCATTCAGGACAACCACGGCATAGTTCGGCGGGTTCTGGATCACGTTGAATGTGACGTTGCCGAAGTTGCGCTCGTAGCTTATGCCGGCTCCGCCGCGAACCGAGGTCTTGCCACTCCCGAACACGTCATACGCAAATCCGACGCGCGGCGAAACCGTTCCGTACTGCGGCTGCCATAGCCCATGAATGGGGCTGTTGGGAGCGGTGAGCACCTGTCCATTCCTGATCTGCTGGAAATAGTCTGAACCCGAGCCGTAGTAGTAATTGGAATCAAGCTTCTGGTGATTGTTGTGCTGCACGCCGTAGTACTCATAGCGAACACCAGCGTTGAGGGTGAGCTTCGGCGTGCCCTGAACGCATCCTGCACGTAGCCGGCCCAGTCATGGAATCGCTCGCTGCGCGCGAAGACGGGCGCCGTGGCGGGCAAGGTGATGGAGCAGGCGTCGGTTTGCGTGAGCGCGCCAGTATACGGATTTCTGACGCAGGGAAGACTGCCCTTGGGGTTGACCGCGGCCTGAAACTGGGCGAGATTGCCGGCGATCATGTTTTGAATACCTTTGGCAGCGGTGCTCCCCAATGTTTCAGTTGCCTGCGCAAACGCGCCGTATGCATTGTTGTCCTGAATGTAGAGCAGCTGAACGCCGCCCTGCAACGAGTGGCGTCCCTTGGCAAGGCTCATATCCTGGTTCCACTGAATGGTGTTCTGCGGGCCGCCGAACGGCAATCCGCCCACTGCAGGGTTTTCATTGAAGAAGCCGGGCAGCTGGATGAACGTCGAAGTGGCTGGAACCTGCGCATTCACTGACGTAATCAGCACCGGCGTGTTTTGCAACTTGGTGTTGTAGGTTTGAAATGTGTTGAGGCGGCTGAAACTCAGCTTGGTGCTGCTGATCAGGCTTGGGTTGAAGACATGGGAGGCACTCAAGAGATAAGCGGTGTCTTGAAATGTCTGCCCGACATTGTATTGCGAGTAGGGCGAGGCGAAGATACCGCCTGACTGATCGATTTCGTTATAGTTCGCGTAGCGGAAGAACACCTGGGTCTTTTCGCCCATTGAGTAGTCCGCGCGTCCCACGATGTTGTAGGTGTTTTGAGGGACACCACCGCCGGCGTTGGCGGGCGCAGTGAACGAGACCTGTCCATAGAGAGGAGTGCCATCCGGAATTCCGGCGAAAGAGCCAATTCCTCCAGGGCCGGAGAGATAGGTCTTGGTGAACGTGAACTTCTGGTCTCCACCATAAGTGTTGAAGAAATCCTGTACATTCTGTGGAGTCAGTGCCAGAAACTCCGCGGTCGGTACTGCCGCTGTTAATGTGGCGCCGCTGCGCACGCGCGTCCATTCCGTGCTGCCGAAGAAGAACAGTTTGTCTCTCTTCACCGGACCACCGACAGAAAAGCCGAACTGGTTCCGCGTGTATTGGCCCTTGGGCGCCGGCAGGGCGCCGGTCCCGCCACCGGCGAGGAACGTTGAGTTGATTTGATCGTTGGTTTCGGTGTTGGAGGTGTAGGCCGCAATGCGATTGAACTCCCACGCGCCGCCATGGAATTGATTGGTTCCAGCTTTTGTGGAGACATTCACAATGCCGCCGGACGCGCGGCCATATTGTGCTTCGAAGTTGCTGGTGGTCACACGGAATTCGTGTACGGCATCGACGGGAACGTAGACGCCGATTCCGTCACCGAAGACGGAAATATTCTCGACGCCGTCAAGCAGCACTTCAGTGCCGCTGGCCCTCTGCCCGTTGATGCTGAAGCCAACACTGCGCGTCGAGGTTGGGCCGTTCTGATAGGTGTTGTTGGAACGGGAATCGCCGCTGGTAGAAGCATCTCCCGAAGATATGTTGCCGGACAAAGCGACAAAGTCGTAGGGATTGCGGGAGAGACTGGGCAGGCCGGCGATCTGCTTCTCATCGACCACCTGGGACAGCTCCTGCGTTTGGGTGTTCACCTGCGCGCCGCCTTCGCCGATCACTTCAACCTGGGACGTGCTTGTGCTGATGGAGAGGTCGGCGTCGAGGGTAACGCGGCCACCGACAGTGACTTGAACCTTCGCAACATACGCCTGAAAGCTGGGCGCCTGGATGGTGACTTCGTAAGTAGCGGGCTCGAGGCCAGTGACCTTGTAAGTACCGCTGCTCGACGTGGTGTCAGTACGTTCCGCGTTGGTACCGACGTTCTTTACCTTGACGCTGGCGCCTGACACCACGGCCCCGGTGGCGTCGGTGACGGTGCCGGCGAGTTGGCCCGTCTCTACCTGTGCTGTCATGCTCTTCATGAAGCAAAGAGTGAATGCGATGGCTCCTAGTGCGAAAACCTTGAGGGAACGTTTCATGGAACTCTCTCCAGTCGAGACTCCGGTGCAGAGCCGGAATCGGATTTCATGAATTGTTTTTTGAACCACGCACAGAGGGCGCACATCCGCGTTGTCGTCGCGCAACGGGTCGCGTGACGATGGCGGAAGGAAAGATCACCTGAGAGAAGGCTTGAACCCTGAAGCGATTCCTGCTTGCTGGATCTCCTTTTGAACTCCGTCCTCTCTCGCGGGAAACAATTGGCGTGTCGAGGTGCGGGTCGCAGCAGATACCTCAAACAATGATGTTTTGAAGTTCGGCGATACTCCCGCATCGGCTACGCGCCAACGTGAGAAGGATGAAGCAAATGAGAGTCCTAAGCGGGGACGTGGTGGTTCATTTGTGATGAATGACACCGTTTTTCATTCAGGCAACATGCGGCCCGGGACGAACTGACTCGCCACGACACGAGCTGAAATGCCCATTCAGGCTGTTTTAGGCCATCTTTTCTGTTCCGGGGGAATTGGCTATTGAATTGCGAAGAAACGACTATACGAACTCATAGATTAACCAGCCATTAGAAACGGTAAGCATGACAGGAACGAAGCAGATTGTAACTTGGCGGTATATCTTGCAACTAATCCGGCCCCCGTTGGATGCCGATGGGAAACGGGCTTTCTCCTTCCTCGAGAATCCATTCGTAGTTTTGGGTGGCATCAGAAGACTTCCAGGATGACGGCGTGCGGGACGTCATCCAATCGAGTGGCTCGCAGTCGGGCTTTGATGCGCAGCGCGCGAAGGCTTCGCGAAGAGCTTGTTTTTGATCGGGACCGATTGCGCGTGGATCAGGAGAGACCAGGAGCACGGTTCCACTATTCGCCACAACCCTGAGCCACTGGCGGCTCATCGACCAGGGCACATCAGGAGTGATGGCAACACAGTCGGCATCGATTGAACAAAAAATCTTGTGCTGCGTTGCGCGAAACGCGAGCGTGTTTACGCCCATACGCCGCGTCCGCTCCCATTCCTTGCCGCTGGTGTCGTCGCCGGTGCGGGAGGCGTCAAAAATGCCGACGGAAAGATGGCCGACCGTGTTGCACCCCAGTATGACGCGGTCTTCCCCGCAGGTTGCGCGGAGTTGCCGGTAGAGTGCGGTAACGATCTCAGCGTTGGTGAGGGTGCGGTCGTTGAAGTGCCAGTCGCCGCGCGCGGGGGAAGCGCCCATCTGGCTTCCCCATTGGCCGAATAACTCCCACGTTGTGAAGTCGTGCTTGATCAAGTCGAAGCCCCACGCGCAGGCTTCATCTGCGACGGACGCGATGGCGCGTAGCGCTTCAGGAATGGTGGGATCGTAGGCAAGGGGCGCGCGGTCGTTGGCTGATTCCTTGTAGCGCGCGTCGGGCAAGAGCAAGTTTTTCGCAGCGGTGGGGGTCGGCGCGGAGAGGCCGAATCCACAGGCCGGGAATGACCTGGCGCGTACGGATCTCCGCGGCGAGTTTCTGCAGACTGGGGAAGCGCGATGGGTCCTGATAGCCATCGTCGATTACGGTGAAGGGCTTGACGCCGCCGGATGGTGCGAGTGAGGCAACGAGATCGGCGTCGCGCAGAATGCCCTCGTGCGTGTTCTGTCCGTAGGCGTAATACCAATCGTTGCTGCCGTAGATGACATCAAGTTGGGCGGAGCCTCGGCTGGCGGGGACGCGCGTTCCCTGTGCCATGGCGCGGCACAGGCGTTGCGTTACAGCGAACGCGCTTGCTCCGGCTTCCCCTTTGCATTGCACGATGGTTGCAGCCTGCAGTGTGCGGTTGCCGAGCGATACACCGTTGCCGCCGTTGCGCACGTCAAGCCACAGGGAGATGCCGGACGCATCCGCCTGCCAGAAGGCGAAGGCGGATGCACCGGTCTTTACGCCCATGCCAGAGGTGCGACCCTGCGCGTGGAGCATGGCGCACCAGGGCAACACGCGCTCGGCTTGCAACGGCTTCCACTCGAGGTCGCCATAGCTGCGCTCCCATGCGTCTCCGAGGACTAGCACGTCGGCTGGGATGCGGCGGTTCCAGCGAAGATGGATGCGCTGCACATGCGCGGTGGGCGCGTTTATGGATATGACCGCCTGGTGATCTCCACCTGCGAAATCCACCTTTACCTTTGCGGCTGGTCCATTTCCAGTCCAACTGTTTCCGGTTCGCGAAAGCTGGTGGCGTGTAGCTACCGCATCGCCGAGGTAAGCGAAAACCAAGCCAGGCTGTGAAAGAACGGGGAGATCGAGGTCATTGTGCGTTGAGGCGTGCGCGGTGCTCGTTGACTGCCGTGTCCATGAGGCGGCGGGGAGCAGAATTGCCGCGGCGGTTGGCACGGTTTTCAGGACGCTGCGACGCGTGACGGGTTCGGAGGCTTGGGTAGAGTCGCTCAAGGGAGAACGATCGCTCCGATGAGAGTCAGTGACATTTTTCAAGAAGATGAACCTCGCGCGAATTGGCCGCAACGCAACAGGCCATGATAGCGCGCGCGGGCTCACTTACTGGAGGGCATAGAGGTTTCCGTCGGCGCTGCCGATGTAGACGACGTTTCCCGATATTACGGGTGAAGAGAGCAGTGTGCCGACGGTATGGAGTTTGGAAAAGCCCGTGAGCAGGTCGTCGTAGAAATTTGAAGTGAAGACGGCCTCGTAGTTTGGGGCTCCGTCGGGCTTGGAGAGCGCGGCAAGGTTTTGTTTGGAGTCATCGGACGGGAAGGTCCACGCGGGCTTGCGCGTAGTGAGATCGATGGCGACGAGGATGCCGTCCTGGCCGGCGAGATAAAGCGTGTCGCCGGCGATGGAGGGGGAAGCGAAGATAGGCCAGTGGAATTTGAGCGAGTCGACTGGCGTGCCGGTTTGCGCGTCGAGCGTGTAGAGAAGCGCGGTGTCAGACGTGGCGAAGTAGACTCTTCCCGCATGAACAACGGGTGACACGATGACCCAGGAGCCCTTGTTGTTGAAGGTCCAGCGCTTTGCGCCGGTGGCTGCATCGAGGGCGTAGAAGTTGGAGTCGCGGCAACCGAAGTAGACGATGCCGTTGGCTACGGTTGCTGACGATTGGATGCCGACCTGGTTGTGTATGTCGGGATCTTCACCGGTCTTGAAACGCCAAAGCTCATTTCCGGTGGCTGCATCGAGGGCGTAGAAGGAGCTGTCCCAACTGCCGATGTAGAGTTTTCCGTCGGCGATTGCGGGCGATGCGTGGACGACGTCGCCGGTGTGGAATTTCCATTTGAGCGCACCTGTGGCGGCATCGAGCGCGTAGATGTTGCCGTCCCCGCTGCCGAAGTAGACGGCCCCGCCGCTCACGACGGGCGAAGAGAGATAGACGTCGAAGGGGTCGGGCATGGCCTCAGCCGCGGGAATGGAGCCGTGCAAGTGCGTTGCGGTGAAGCGATGCTCGCCGGCGATGGCGAATTTCCAGCGCAGTTTTCCGGTAGCTGTTTCGACAGCGTAGAAATTGCCGTCGTAACTGGCGAAGTAGACCAGGCCGCTGTCAACGGCGGGCGAAGAGGGAATGCGGCCCTGGGTGGTGAAGGCCCATTTTTTGGCGCCGGCTTCCTGGTCGAGCGCGTAGAGGTGACCGTCGTTGCTGCCGACGTAGATGACGCCGTCAACGATGGCGGGCGAGGATACGACTTCGCCGTGCGTGTGGAATTTCCACTTGACGCCCGTGAGCCTGGGCACGCCTGCGCCGTTGTAAACGCCGGAGTGGGCGGGGTCATTGCGGAACATGGGCGAGTTCTGCGAGAACGCGCTGGCAGTGAACAAGAAGATGAGGCAGGATGTTCGGAACAGGGTTCGTGCTCGCAAGGGATTCCCTCGTTAGTGAAGGGCCAAGCATAAGGGGTTGAGATAGGATGTGTCACAAAATTTGAACGAGTTGGCCCGTTTGAGTGACGAGCGGGGTTGTTGGGGCTTCGAGTTAGAAACCGATGGTGAACTTCTGCGGTGAATTGCTCAGTCGGTGCGAAGCGCGCGCATGGGATCGATGGAGGCGGCGCGGCGCGCGGGAATGAAGCAAGCGATGGTGGCGCAAAGGGCAAGAACGAAAATGGCGCCGGCGAATGCGGCGGGATCGTAGACGCTCACTCCGTAGAGCAGGCTGGTCATGAGGCGGGCGGCGAAGAGTGCAGCTGGAACTCCGAGCGCGAGGCCGATGAGGATCTGCCAAAGCGCGCTGCGCAGAACCATGGCTACTACGCCGGTGCGTGCGGCGCCGAGCGCCATGCGAATGCCGATCTCCGATGTACGGCGAACGACGAAGTAGGACATGACCCCGTACAATCCCACCGAAGCCAGGATCAAGGCGAGCATTCCGAAGAGGCTGGTGAGTCGCGCGATGAGTCGATCCTGGTTGAAGTTGTCGGCGACGTCGGCGTCATAGGTTCTGAAGCGAATCACAGTGAGGTTGGGATCGATTGTCGCGAGGGTTCGGCGCGCAATTGACTCGGCGTTTGCAGGCGCGTTTGCGAAGTTGAGAATGATGAAGCTGACGAACATGGAACTCTTCTCCCCGGCATCCTCATCGGGCTTTTTGAAGCCGGTGAATTGCTGGGAGAGAGGACGGAAGAAGAGTGGTTCAATGTCTTCACGAGGATTGGTCATCTTGAAGTCGGCGAAGACTCCGGCAATCTCGAAGGCGCCTGAATACTGCGGTGACTCGGTTCCAAAATGTTTGCCGATTGGATCCTGGTTGGGAAAGAAGTGCCGGACGAACGCTTGATTAACGATCACAACCGGCTGCGAAGAGGCAGTGTCCTGTGCGGTAAAGTTGCGGCCGCGCACAATGGGCACGCCGATTGAATCGAGGAAACGGGTGCTGGCACGGTCCCAGGTGGCGTAGCACTTGTCGTTGGGGCCCGGGGCAGGATGTCCCTGGAGAATCACACACGCGCCCCAGTTGTTGCCGCCGAGGGGCGTGTAGCGGACGAGGCTCATGTTCTCCATGCCAGGCAAGGCGGAGAATCGATCTTCGATTTGGCGGTAAAGCGCAGGCAGGCGATCGACTGTGTAGCCGACACTCTGGGGATCAAACTCGAGCACAAATCTGTTGGTGGTGGTGATGCCAAAGTTCTGATTCTCCAGATTGCGCAGAGATTTGGTCATAAGCAGGGCGCCCGCCAGCAGAATCACCGACAAGGCCACCTGCAAGATTACGAGGGCCCGTTGGGGAAGAGATGTGTGATCTCCTGCTCGGCCATTGGCACGGTTGAAACCCCGCAGTGCATCAGCAGGCTGCGCGCGTGCCGACAACAATGCGGGTACGGTCCCAAAGAAGACACCGGTGAGAATGGAAACGAGAAGAGCGAAGCCAAGTACTGTCGGCGAGGGGCTGGCATCAACGGGCATGTTTTTTGCATGCGGGAATGCCAGGACCAGCATCATGTGCGACAAGGAATAGGCGACGGCTAGTCCCGCGGCTCCCCCAATGAGGCTGAGTAATGCACTTTCAGTGAGAATCTGGCGAATGACTCGACGGCGTCCCGCGCCCAGTGCCATGCGAACGGCCACTTCAGAACGCCGTGCGGTGCATCGCGCCAGCAGCAGGTTGGCAATATTAGCGCATGCAATCAGAAGCACCACGGTGGAGAGAATCATGAGCATGCGCAGGCCGGTGCCCGTCTGCTGCTGTTGCAATCTCTGAATGCCGCCTCCGGCGGGGGCAAGGATTACATGTTGCCGCGGGATCAAGGGCGCTCCGCCGTGTTCAGTAAACGTAGGCTGGGTATACAACCACTGCCGCAAGGCGGAGGAGAGCTTTGCCTGAAGGGCGGCGATATTGGCATCCGACCGTACGCGACCGATCGGATAAAGCCACTCTTCGGTTTTCTGTTTGAGTGCCGAGTTTTCCCCTTCGATCACGGGTTCGCCGGCCAGGGGAATCCAGAAATCCGGTGGATTGGGAATGATGCGATCGCCAAAGAAGCCGGGAGGAGCAACTCCAGCCACGGTGAAGGGGCGCATCTGCAGAAAAACTGTCGAGCCTACCACGCCAGGATCCGCACCGAATTCCTCCTGCCAGGTTCGATAACTGATCACGAGAGCCGGAGCAGCTGAGGGCGTGTCGTCGCTCTCGTTGAGGGGACGCCCGAGGTATGCGTTCACACCGAGGGTGTTGAAGTAGTTCCCGGAAACATACTCGCTACGCATTGGTTTGGCCGGCGCCGAGCCGATGCGAACCGTGAAGCTGCCGCCACCAGCCTGAACGGCGGCCAACTGCTCGAATTCGGGCGCAGACTGTTTGAGATGAAGGTAGAGGTCGTACGAGAAAAGGTTGAATTCGCCGTTATCTTTCTGGAATCCGTTGTAGTAGCAGCAGAGGTTCTTGTCGCCGACCCGATACAAGCGCGCCGGATCGGCTACCGGTAGGATCCGGAGCAAGATTCCCTGTACGAGCGTGAAGATGGCCGTGTTGGCGCCTATCCCCAAGGCGAGGGTGATGAGCACGGTGGCCGTGAAGCCTGGCGATTTACGCAATTGGCGAGCAGCGTATCGCGTATCCTGTGCCAGCACCTCGATAAAGGGCAATCCCCGCTGCCGTCGGAAATCTTCCTTTGTCTGCGTAACCCCGCCGAATTCGCGGAGTGCCGCGGAGCGCGCTTCTTCCTGCGACAGGCCGCGCTTCATGTTTTCATCGACGGCTAAATCGATGTGCGAGCGCAACTCGTCGTCTAGATCAACGTCCAGGCTCCTCCCACGAAAGAATGCGACGCAGCGACTCAACAGGATACGCAACCGTTCCATTTCCGCCTCCTAGTTCGACGGGGCCAAAAAGCGCGCCATCGTATCTGCGATACGCTCCCAGTTATCCGCTTCGTGCTCCATTTGCTTCCGGCCTGTTCGGGTGAGGGAATAGAACTTGGCGCGGCGCCCGGATTCCGAGATGCCCCACTCCGCCTTAATCCATCCCCGTTGTTGCAGGCGCAAAAGCGCAGGATAGATGGTTCCCTGGTTCAAGCTCAGCCGGTTGTCACTGACTTGTTCGATTCGCCGCGCCACGCCGTATCCGTGCAGCGGGCCAAGAGCCTCGAGTGTCTTGAGGACCATCAAGTCGAGCGTTCCCTGCAGAACGTCGGATTTGTTTTCGCCCATAGTGCTACCTGTTGTCTTTCAACATATACAATGCATGGGGATAGGTTGAATGTCAACAGGTGAGACGAATTCGCCATGCAATTTTGATGAACCGGCTGAATCGAGTGACGAGTGAAGTGGTCGCGGCCCCGAGAACGGATTCGCGCGTCGGGTACTTTCCCGAAGCAGCCGGTAGCAAATCGTGGGTCAGAAGTCCTTAGACCGACTAACTGCGTTACTTTGACACATTGGTGACATCACAATGACAACGCTGGCGGGGCCGGTGAGTAGGTTGTTGTTGGAGCCCCTTCCGAGCGCGGCCGATAGAGCGCATGCACACCAGGTGAGCTTTGCGAGAGCGCTGTGCCTCAATCCTCCAACTGTTCGCGCTAACCAGGGCAACTCCAATTTCTGATGATGGGAAAGAGAATGAGCACGAAAAGGACTGTAGGACTTTCTTCACCGTTGATCGTCTTGAGCTTTTTGGCGGCGGCCGCTTCAAATGCCCAGGTTAATAGCTACCGACAGGTCAACCTGGTGTCGAGTGTGCCGGGACTGGCATTGGTTAGAGATCCGGCGCTGCAGAATCCGTGGGGGATTGCCCTCTCTAATGGACAGCCGTTTCGAATTGCCAACAACGCTTCAGGAGACTTTAGAAGCTACGATGGCAATGGAGCGAGCCACGATTTCGCGGGCGTCATTGAAGTGCCTGCGGGCGTCTCTGCGATTCCCAAACCAACTGGAGTGGCGGCCAACCCGACCAACCTGTTCGTACCTTCGACAAGTCAGTCGACTCCGTTTATCTTCGCCACCGAGGATGGAACGATCTCAACCGAGTATGCAGACACTCGCGGGGATCTTAAGACAACCACCATCCTGGTGATCAACAACTCCCCGGAAGGCGCTGTTTACACAGGGCTGGCAGTGTTGACGCCAGGTTGTTGCAACCCGTTTCTTGCGGCTGCTGACTTTCATGGGGGGGTTGTCAATACATTTACCAGCAGCTTCGACCGGCTCGGAATTCCGGGAGCATTCACCGATCCGAATCTACCGGCCGGGTATGCGCCCTACAACCTCAATATCGTCGGCAATCAGATTTTTGTAACTTATGCGCTGCAGGACGCAGCCAAGCATGACCCGGTGGCGGGCGCCGGCAACGGAATTGTGGATGTATTCGACCTTGCCGGTACGTTCGTGAAGCGGTTTGTCTCGAATGGTTCCCTGAATGCTCCCTGGGCGGTGGTAAAAGCGAGTGCAAATTTTGGCGCATTCAGCAATGACATTCTGATCGGCAATTTCGGAGATGGCATCATCAATGCATTTGATCCGGCGACCGGGCAATTCCTGGGATCCCTTGCACAAGGAAATGGCAACGCGATCGTCGACCTCGGCTTGCACGGGATGGCATTTGGAGACGGCGTAACGGGAGACCAGAATACTCTCTACATTGCTGCTGGTCTGGCTGGTGGGAGCAGCGGTTTGTTTGGCGCTATCTCAGTAAATGCCGGAGGCGCGGCCCCGGATTTTTCGCTGAACGCCTCGAGTAGCACGGCCACCGTCTCGCCCGGGCAGGCAGCTAACTTCTCGTTGACGGCGACGCCGGTGGCAGATTTCAGAGGGCTCTTCGCGTGGTCATGCGTTGCGCCCACGGGAATCACCTGCACCGTCGGCACCAATTCAGTGAACCAGGTTACAGGGGCGGCCACCGTGATACTCACCGTCACTCCGTCGGCCACCGGCCAGTTCGTATCGGCAGCTGGATTGGGGTTTTCGGGCTTGTTTCTGACAGGGATGGGAATCTGGAGCCGGATGCGGCGTGGTCGCAATCAGCTTGGCGCGTGGTCAGGAGACAGTTTTTGGATCGCCGCGATTGCGGTGTTGGGTCTCGGATTGGCCGGCATGACAGGCTGTGGTTATGGGGGACGTTCGATGCCGCCCACAGGCCGAACGGCATCAATTACGGTCACGGCGTCATCGGCTTCCGTATCGCATAGCGCAACTCTGATGCTGACGGTGCAATAGCTGTTTATTTATTGATCACGAATACAGGTGAAGTTCTTGTTGCATTTTCCGGGTTTGCGAGATGGAAGGCTCGCTGCCCGTTTACCTTGGTTAACTCTCACGCGGCCGGCCCATATCCTTGTACAAGTAAGGGCATGGGCCGACTAATCTCCAGTACGGAATTCGCGATCACGCGCACATACGCCAAGCGAATCGTTCGCGGGCAACTCAAGAGCCAGCGACAGGCTGCTACAGACTCGAATCCCAATGGGGTGGTAGTGTGGGAGGTCGCACAGACCACGAACTTAAGGGAGGATCACGCGTGAGAATGGGCAGATCTGCAATCTTGTTGATTTTGGCAGCGGGCGTGCTGTCTTCGCTCGCTGAAAAAGGTGCCATGGCACAGCAGCCTGCTGCTACGCCCGTACCGGCCCCGCCGCCGATTCCGACATTTCCAGTTACGCCAAACACAAATCTGGTTTCACCGGACGTGCATGCTGACGGAATGGTTACTTTTCGTTTGTGGGCACCGGACGCCAGAGATGTGAAGGTTAGCTCGGAAGGCGAAGAGTCAGTGCCCGGGGCGACACAGGAGCGCGTGATGGCGGCGATGAAAGGCGTTGCGATGACCAAGGCCGAAGACGGAATCTGGTCGACGGCTGTGGGGCCCTATCCGGCAGGTGCGTATCGGTACACGTTTACGGTGGACGGCGTGAGTACAACCGACCCTAAGGATGCCGCGTCAAGTGAATCGCTGTCGTCGGTGCGCAGCCTGTTTGTGATTCCGGGCAACTTCGCGGACGTGAAGGATGTACCGCACGGCAATGTGGCGGCGGTCTACTACCAATCGAAGACGCTGGGCCGAATGCGCCGCATGCATGTCTATCTTCCGCCCGGGTATGAAGAGGGCAAAGGGCAGTATTCCGTGTTCTACCTGCTGCATGGTGGAGGGGACAGTGATGACTCGTGGATATCTGTGGGGCGCGCCAACTTCATTCTCGACAATCTGATCGCGGCAGGGCAGGCGAAGCCAATGATCGTGGTGATGCCCGCAGGCCATGTGAGCCCGCAAATGAACATGCGGTCAATGGGAGCCGATGTAGCTGCCGATCCGTTCTCAAATGATCTGATGAACGACGTGATTCCATTCGTGGAGCAACACTATCGTGTTGTGGCGGATGCCGATCACCGCGCGTTGGCGGGCCTTTCGATGGGCGGCGTGCAGACTCTGAACGTGGCGGTTACGCATCCGGGTTTCTTTGGATACGTGGGTGTGTTCAGCTCGGGTTGGTTTCCGCAAGTGCGGGCGGAGTTTGAACAGAAGAACCTGACGGCGTTGCAAAGTCCAGACAAAAACAAGGTCAAGCTGATGTGGTTTGGCGTGGGGAAGCTGGACATCGCGATGCCCAATAACGGGCCCACAATGGACCTGGTGAAGAAGTATGGCTACAGCCCGGAGTACCATCCGAGTGAAGGATTCCACGCCTGGAATAACTGGCGGGATTATCTGCACGAATTCGCACCGCGCCTTTTTCAGGCTGCTCAGTAGGAAGACGTCAGGCAGCGAAATCCACGTTGCGGCCCGGATGCCGTAGCATAATCCAACAGTCATTGAGCGAGGTCTTTCGATGAGCGATACCGTTATCTCCCCCGGCCCGAACGCTCCGATGAGCGGCGAGCAGATTTCCCAGCTGACGCGAGAGACCAACTACGGCACGTGGCGTTTCCAGAAGACGTGGAAGCCGCTCTACATCACCGATGCCGAGGGATGCTGGATCACCGATGGAAGCGGCAAGCGCTACTTGGATTTTTCCGCGCAGTTGATGTGCGTGAACCTGGGACACAAGAATCCGCGGGTGATTGAGGCCATAGCCGAGCAGGCGCGGGAGTTGGCCTACGTGGCGCCGGGATATGCGACGAACGCACGGGCGCGGCTGAGCGCAAAGCTGCTGGAAGTTTTACCGGCGGGGTTGGAGAAATTCTTCTTCGCGACCAGCGGGACGGAGGCCAACGAGGCTGCGTTCAAGATTGCGCGCATGTACACGGGGAAGAACAAGATCATCTCACGGTACCGGTCGTATCACGGATCCACAACGGGATCGATTGCGGCGACCGGCGATCCGCGGCGCTGGGCAATGGAGCCGGCGGGCAAGGCGATCGGCTTTGTGTTTGCGCCGGAGACGAATTGCTACAACTGTCCGATCAAGCACACGTATCCGGGTTGTGGGATTGCGTGTGCGGATTACATCGAGCACATGATTCGCAACGAGAGCGACGTTGCAGCCGTGATTATGGAGCCGGTGGTGGGGACCAATGGCGTGCTAGTGCCGCCGCCAGAGTATTTCCCGAAGATTCGCGAGATCTGCGACCGCCACGGCGTGCTGCTGATTGCGGACGAGGTAATGGCAGGATGGGGGCGCACGGGCAAATGGTTTTCCGTGGATCACTGGGGCGTGAAGCCGGACATTTTGGTGACGGCAAAGGGAATCACGTCAGCTTATGTGCCACTGGGATTGTGCGCGACGACGAAGAAGATCGCGGACTACTTTGAGGATCACTACTTCTCGCATGGGCACACGTATGAGGCGCATCCGATTACGCTTGGACCTGCGGTGGCGACGATCGAAGAAATGCAGCGGCTGAAGCTGGTAGAGAGGGCTGCGGAACTGGAGCCCTACATGCGGCAGAAGCTGGAGGCGCTGAAGGCGAAGCATGTGTCGGTGGGTGATGTGCGTGGGCTGGGTTTATTCTTTGCGGTCGAAATTGTGAAGAATCGCGAGACCAAGGAGCCCTTCAACACCATGCGTGACAAGGTGGAAGGGAAGGCGCTGGTGGTGGACCAGATTGCCGCCAGGATGATGGCAGACGGCGTTGCCCAGCAGGCATGGGTGAGCCACTTTGTGATCGCGCCACCTCTGATCGTGACCAGGGAAGAGATTGACCTGGGCATCGACGCGATGGACCGGCATCTGGGAATTGCGGATGCGCTGGTAACGGCGTAAGAGCGGTCAGGGAAGCGCGGCGTGCGGGTGATCAGCGCGGATCGAAGATGACAAAGCGGTCGCGATTGCTGATAAATACGCGCTTGAAGAGCGTGGTCGGCAACAGGCCATCCTCGCCGGAACGGGGTGCTGTACCTGCGGACGAGGCGAGGGTGAGGAACGTGATGCGATGTAGGTGTCGCGTGCCGATGATCACATTGCGCGGCGACATGGCGCGGAACAACAAGCTGGTTCGTCGTCCCAGTGCCGATCCCTCCCGAGTCTTGTCGGAACCGCGGCTGCGCTGCTTGCTCTGAAGGAGCGGCGGGCTCTGAAAAAGCAAGGGAACGTTTCCGCCACAATCGAGTTTCAGGATTGCCGAGACGAATCCATTGCCTTCGGGTCCGATGCTTTCGAGGCCGCTACTTTCAAGGTGAGCTGCGATGAGGACGGGCTCTGTGAAGCTCTCGGTCGACGGGGTGGTCGAAGACCTGAGCACCGGGATGTGTTCTCCGTCTAATGCGCGTTGCATGTGGCCGGTCTGGTCGAAGCAAAGTAGCATGTGCGGCTGATCGATCAGCAGGTCAAACTGAGCCAGAAAATCCTGGCCGAGAACGCCGCGGACTTCGGGATTCAAACTCTGGATCGCCGTTAGATCCAGGACCGCGACCTGGGTGCCACGGGTCTCATTTGTTCCGACTCGGATGCGTTCCACTCCGACGAGAGCTGCGGTTGAGTCCGCCGCGACCGAGACGATGCCGATTGAGCCGACGGTCTGGAGCTCGAGTTGTTCCGCTAAAGAGGGTTCGAGGACCGTGAGCTGTGAGCCGGTGTCGAGCAGGAACTTGAACGGGCCGATGCCGTTGATGTGCACCGGGACTGCGATCTGCGCGGGTTCGAGGGGAAGGATGCGGACGGCGGAAGCTCCCGCGGGGCATCGCGGATCGGCTTGAGCGTGCGTGGAGCCGATGAGGGCGGCGGCCAGCAAAATTGCCCGGAATCCGATCCGTGCGGCCACAATCCTGCCTCCTGTCTCAGCGCCTGAACGATTGGATGCCGGGAGCGGCCACTGCGGCGGGGAGGAAGGGGCCAGATCCTTCCGAGAATTCTCCGGGTTGAAAGAGCGGTTTTCCTAAGATCAGGCGTGCGGAATTGTGACGCGTATCCGCAAAGATTGCAATGCCAAAGTTGGAGCTGACAGAGAAACCTCTGGTTTTGCGGGGCGGCGGTCCAGATTGCCGTGACAACTTGACGCGAGAATTTTGGGTCGTTTGGGCCCCGACGGCCATCTTTGGAAGGGGCACGCTGGGGCGGTACAGGATGGTAGCGGCCCGTACAATGGATGGGTGACCCGAGCCGGCGGATGACCTCAAAGAAAGATTCCCCTCAGAACGGAACGCAGGCGGCCGCAGCAGTGCGAGCGGACGAGCCGGTCGCGGTGCACAAAAACGGCGCCAGGCAGGCGGATTCGAAGCTGGTTACGGCACAAAAGGATGCGGCTGCCAAGGCCGCGGCGAAGAAGAACGATGAGGATCCAGTTGGGAAGGTCTACGACTCGGTCCTTATCAAGCGGCTGGGTCGGTATCTAAAGCCCTACTGGGTGCAGGCGATCATCTCGTCAGTCTCGGTGACGCTCAAGTCGCTGAGCGATGTGGCGGGACCGTACCTGATGAAGGTGGGGATTGACCGCTATCTGACCGGCAAACCGGGGACGGCCACCAGTTGGCTGGCGAAGAAGCTTTCGCCGGATCCGTGGCACGGCATTACGCAGCTTGCGGAACTTTACCTGCTGGCGGCTCTGTCGGCTTACCTGTTCGAATTCATCCAGACATATTTAATGCAGTGGGTCGGGCAGAAGATCATGTTCGATCTGCGGCGCGATATTTTCCGGCACATGCAGCGATTGCATGTGGGCTTCTTTGATACGCACGCGGTGGGGCGGCTGGTAACGCGGCTGACTTCAGATGTGGATGCGATCAACGAAATGTTCACTGGCGGCATTCTGGCCATTGTGGACGACTTTTTTACGTTGACCATCATGGGCATTGTGATGCTGAGCATCAACTGGTGGCTGGCCCTGCTGGCGTTCAGCGTGCTGCCGTTGATTCTGGTGGTGACGCGACTGTTCCGGAATTCGGTGCGGGAAAGCTATCGGCGAGTGCGGGCGGCGATTGCACGCATCAACAGCTTTACGCAGGAACACATTTCCGGTATGAGCGTGGTGCAGCTATTCAATCGCGAGGCCAAGGCGTATCGCGATTTTGAGGATGTGAACCGCCAGCACATGATCGCGTTCAAGGACACGATTTTTGCGTATGCGCTGTACTACCCGGCCGTGGATCTTTTGAGCGTGGTAGCGGTGGCGCTGGTGATCTGGGTGGGCGGCTGGAGCGTGATTGGCCATGGCGCTGTGACGCTGGGCGTGCTGGCCATGTTCAACATGTATTCGCAGCGTTTCTGGCGGCCGATCCAGGACCTGAGTGACAAGTACAACATTCTGCAGGCTGCGATGGCGGCGTGTGAGCGCATATTCAAGCTCATGGATACGCCGGCAGAGATCGTGAGCCCGCCCAATCCACGAGTAGGCGATGGCAGCAACCGGATCGAGTTCCGCGGTGTGTGGTTCACTTACCAGAAGCTGACGCCGGAACAGATCAAGGCCGTGCACGAGATTGCCGAGGCTGCGAAGGTGGATGCGGATCGTTCGCATCTGGTGGCGCACTTTTTGGCGCTCAAGGATGTTGAGTGGATTTTGAAGGACGTGTCGTTCACCGTGGAGCCGGGGCAGACGATCGCGATTGTGGGGCACACGGGGGCAGGGAAGACGACTCTGACCAGCCTGATGATGCGCTTTTACGACGTGACGGCGGGGCAGGTGCTGCTGGATGGCGTGGACTTGCGCGAGCTCGATCTAAGGGCGTTGCGAGAACACTTCGCGGTGGTGCTGCAGGATCCGTTCCTGTTTACCGGGACGATTGCCGAGAATATCCGGCTCGGGAATGCGGCGATCACGGAGCGGCAGTTGGTGCAGGCGGCAGAAGATGTGAATGTGCTGGACTTCATCGAGAGCCTGCCGGCGAAGTTTGACGAGCCCGTGCAGGAGCGTGGGAACTCACTGTCGACGGGGCAAAAACAACTGATCAACTTTGCGCGCGCACTGGCCTACAACCCGCGAATTTTGATTCTGGACGAAGCGACGTCAAGTGTGGATACCGACACGGAGCTGCGCATTCGCGGAGCATTGGAACGCATGGTGCAGGGACGCACAAGCGTGCTGATCGCGCATCGGTTGTCGACGGTGCAGCGGGCGGACGCGATCCTGGTGATGCACAAGGGTGTGTTGCGCGAGATGGGAAGCCACCAGGAATTGCTGGCCATGCGCGGGTTGTACTGGAAGCTCTACGAGCTGCAGTACAAAGACCAGGAAAGCCATGGGGCGGCAGGGCATAGCGAACAGGGAATCGGTTCCCGTTTCCCGGTTCCAGCGTCGCGGATGCCGGCCGGTAGCTAGAACCTCTTCATCCTGTTTTCAAGTGCATCCGCTTGCTCCACCCCCCACCCCCTCCCCCTCCTTGCACCGAAAGGTGGGCAAAAATGAAAACCAGCTAGCCGGCTTTCAGGCGCGACGACGCCCGGACCGAACCTTGGGCTGCCGCTTTTTGGTTGGCCTGAGACGACTGAAATTTGCCGACACGTCTGCAGGATGGACTATAGAGGCAAAGCTTCGTGGCGATCCGTGCGCGCCATCACAAGACTCCAAAATTCTTCCATAACCGCCCCTTGGTCCTCTGGTCAAATGGTCAGCATGGGCCAGAACGACCGAGCGACGATCAAGGCAGTTCTCGCTGGCGATAAAGCGGCCTATGGGGAACTAGTTGTGCGGCATAGCGCGATGCTGTTCCGGATGGCGCTTCGCATGACGGGGAATGCGGCGGACGCGGACGACGTGGTGCAGGAGGCGTTCCTGCGGGGTTACGTGAAGCTGGAAAGCTTTGAATCTCGATCCGAGTTTGGCACGTGGATTTACCGGATCGCGGTGCGCTGTGCGCTCGACAAGGTGAAGGGGCGGCGGGGCAACGAGATCAGCCGCGTGGCGGATGAAACCGATGCAGAAGAAGACATGGTGCAAGTGGCTGATGCAGCGCCTGGCCCGGAGCGTTTAGCGCTGAGTGGAGAGATTGGGGCCCTGCAGCAGATGGCTCTGATGGGACTGTCGACACTGGAACGGACAGCATTTGTGTTGCGGCATCTGGAAGAACGCTCCACAGAGGAGATCGCCGCGGTATTGCAAATCGAGCCGAACGCGGCCAAGCAGGCGGTGTTTCGCGCGGTGCAAAAGGTGCGGAAGCGGCTGGGTAGCCTGCGGGGTACGTATGAGAGGTCTCAGGAAAAAGTGGAACCGCAAAAGCTAATTCACCAAAAGGTGACGGTATGAAGCACTTGAGCGAAGAGGAAATCGTCGAACACTACTTCGCCGATCCAACGAGCAAGATATTCCGCAATGCGCAGCGGCACCTGGATGGGTGTGGCGAGTGCGGGACCGAGAGTGCGCAACTTGCGGACGACATGAATGCCCTGCGCGAGATGGACTCCGAAGTTCTAAGCGCGACCTACGGCGAAGAGGTGTGGTCCCGATTGAAGGACACGCTGCCGCAGATAGAGGTCGAGCACCGGGCGGCGCGCCGGTTCACGTGGTGGCAGGGGCTGAGTTATGCGGGTGCCTGCGCGGTGGTGGTGCTGGGAGCGTTTCAAATTGGACGGATGTGGGAGCACAGGCAGCATCCGATAACCCCGGCCGCGAAGGCGCCGCCACCGGCATCCGCGGAACGGCAGGTTGTGGTGGTGGTGCTGGGTGATCACCTGGATCGATCGGAGCGGCTGCTGGTGGAACTGAAGCACGCGAATGGTGAAGATGCGGAGGTGGTGACCCCGCTGCGCGACGAGGCACGCGGACTTCTGGCGGCGAATCGCGAATTTCTGCAGGACGCGGGAAAGGGAGATGACGAGGCGCTGAAAGAAGCCCTGGATCATCTAGACCACCTGCTGAGCCACGTAGCCAATGAGCCCGGCGGGTTGAATGCGGAAGGTATTGTGCGGCTGCAGAAAGAAATGAAGGTGGATGGGCTGTTGTTCCAGGTGCGGGTGTTGCGGTCAAGGATGCCCAACAGTGACAGGACAGTCCGCGTTCCGGCCAAGGGGGGGACGGCATGAAAAGGACGAGCGTAATTCTGACAATCATGGCGGCGGGATTGGCGGCGCCTGCGTTGCAGGGCATGCAGGGAGGCGTGGGGATGAGCTACGTGGCTGCAGCCGATTCTGTCAGCGTCAGTCCTGAGGCCAGCCCCGGCGACGCCTCCGATTCGAAGCAGTACGCAGAAGGCACCAAAGCGATCCACGATGGACGGTGGGCCGACGCGATGAAGATCTTCGATCAAGTGGCGGCCGAGGGCGGAGAGCACACTGCGGCATCGATGTATTGGAAGGCTTACGCACAGAACAAAGTTGGGCAGCCGGAGAAGGCCCTCGATACGTGCCTGGCGATGCGCATGGAGTTTGTGCGGAGCGGGTGGGCGGAGGATTGCGGAGCACTGGAGATTGAGATTCACGCGAAAAAAGGCCAGCCGGCGCAGCCAAAGCCGGGCCAGAGCGACGATTTGAAGTTGCTGGCAGTTGCCACGCTGATGCAGAAGGACCCCAAGGGCGCCCGGTCGCAGCTGGAGCAGATTGTGCAGAGCGACTCCTCAGAACACTTGAAAGAGGGGGCGCTGTTCCTTCTGGGTGAGACTGCTCCGGAGTTGTCGTATCCCCAGATTGTGCGCATCAGCCGCATGGACGGCGATGTGCGCATTGCGCGTGCGAGTACGAACGAGAAGTCCAGCCACGAAGCGTGGGAGACAGCTGAGATGAATCTGCCGCTCTCGGTCGGGGACAGCCTCGTAACCGGGAACGGGCGCGCGGAGATTGAGTTTGAAGATGCGTCGACTATTTATCTCGCGCCGAATTCGGTGCTCACCTTCAACGATCTGCATACCACCAGCGGGGTGCCTCACTCGGAGATCGATTTGTTGAGCGGAACGGTGACGCTGCACCTGGATTCACTGATGGCCGGCGAGACGTTTATCGTGCGCACCCAAACGAACATTCTGTTGACGCGGTTTCCGCAGCGGGCGGACATGCGGTTGAGCAGCTTTGTCGATGGGATGGCATTGGCGGCTTTGGAGCCCGGCACGCTGAAGGTCCCGGGACTTGGGACTGAAATGATGGAACCCAGCAAGCCGCTGTTCTTTAACAAGGATCATGCGAAAACGACGCTCGAGGCAGGCAAGCTGGGAGACTTTACGGAATTTGATGCGTGGGTTGCGGATCGGCATGCTGCGCGCGTGGAGGCAATGAAGGAAGAGATGAAGGAGTCGGGGCTGACCGCGCCGGTTCCCGGAATTGCCGACATGAAGGGTCAGGGCCGCTTCTATCCATGCGAGCCGTATGGCACGTGCTGGGAGCCGAACGCGGGGAATGGCAATTCGATCCTGACGCAAGGACCGACAACTCCTCCTGCTCCGAAGAGCTCTACCAAGCCGGCCTACCGGGTCATCGGCTACGACACAAGATTTCTTTCCCTGCATGCCTGGCAGCTTGATGAACTGGTATGCGGTGCCTGCTGCGTGGGCCCGCAACCAGGTGAACAGCAATGCGACGGGTGCAAGTGTCGACGCGTATACCTGGGCGGTGTGCCACGCCGGATGGTGGATTCATAACAACAATCGCTATGTTTGGGTGGCGGGGCGCAAGATGCATCACCAGCCGCCAGTGCATTGGTTCAAATTCGGCAAGACCACTGTGTTTGTGCCAATTCATCCGAAGGATGTGAAAGGACAGATTCCGCTGAACAAGGAACATGGATTTGCTCCGACGCACGTAAAAGGCGGCGGATTTCTGGTGAATCCGGTGAGATTTGAAGCGACGCATCCCGTAGAACTGATGAAGTCGCCACCGAAGGAGTTCCGCAGTGAACCATCGCCAATGCTGCCGCGCGCGGAGGCTCCGCATATGGAGATGCATGCGCTGCGGGAAGCCGGTTTGGCAAGGGCAGGAATGACACCGGTTGGCGGCGGGGGAATTCCGTTGCGCTTCGATCACCAGACCGGCGGCTTCACGGCGCCGCACCAGGTGATGCAAGGCGGGCACAGCACGACGGTGTTTGCGTCTGTTTCACATGGTGGGGGCGGTGGTGGTGGATACCAAGGGCGCTCGGGAGGGGGAGGGTCGTACAGTGGCGGCGGTGCGCGCAGTGGCGGGGGCTTCTCTGGCGGCGGCGGTGGCGGCTCCAGCGGTGGAACCAGCAGCGGTGTATCGGCGAGCAACACGATCAGCGTGTCTTCAGTGGGCGCCAGCAGCACTGCTGCTTCGAGCGGATCGTCAATCCACAAATAAACTGCCCGGATGACCGGGCACATGAAGAAGGCCACTTCGCAGTCTGCGAAGTGGCCTTGTTGTTTTACCGAATTTGAATTATTGGTTAGCGGGCGCCGGCCATGGACGGGCGGGTGTCGAGTGCGCCGCTGGCGTAGCCCTTGGCCATCTCGGTGATGTTGATCGGAGAGTAGTCCTTGCCGTGACCTGCCTGGCCGAATTCGGTCATGCGCTGGGCAACGACCTTCTTCATGGCTTCGCGGGCGGGCTTCATGTAGTCGCGCGGATCGAACTTTTCAGGCTGGGTCCAGAGCACCTTGCGGATGGCGCCGGTGATGGCGAGGCGATTATCAGTGTCGACATTGATCTTGCGAACGCCGTTCTTGATGCCGAGCTGGATCTCCTCAACCGGCACGCCCCAGGTGGGATTCAACTTGCCACCGTACTCGTTGACGATGTCCTGAAGTTCCTTGGGAACAGAGGAACTGCCGTGCATGACAAGGTGGGTATGGGGCAGGCGCTTATGGATGGCGATGAGCACGTCCATCTTTAGAACGGAACCATCGGGCTTCTTGTTGAACTTATAGGCTCCGTGGCTGGTGCCGATGGCGATGGCCAGGGCGTCAACGCCGGTGCGCTCTGCAAATTCAACCGCCTGGTCGGGGTCAGTGATGTGGTCGAGGCCGCTGCCGCCGGCACCGTGTCCGTCTTCCACCCCGCCAAGAACGCCAATTTCACCTTCCACAGTTACACCGCGCTCGTGGGCGAACTCAACCACCTTGCGCGTGACTTCAACGTTCTCTTCAAAGGTGCTGGGGGTTTTGCCGTCTTCCTTGAGGGAGCCGTCCATCATGACCGAGGTGAATCCGAGCTCGATGGCGCTCTTGCAGGTCTCAAAGCTGTTGCCATGATCCTGGTGCATCGCGATTGGAATGTCTGGATGCAGTTCGCTGGCGGCCAGGATCAGGTGGAAGAGATAGCGATCCTCTGCGAACTGACGCGCGCCGCGGCTGGCCTGGATGATGACCGGCGAGTTGGTGTCCTTCGCCGCGCCCATAATGGACTGAATCTGTTCCATGTTGTTGACATTGAAGGCGCCGACGCCATAACCGCCCTTGGCGGCTTCGTCGAGGAGCTGCCGCATTGATACCAGAGGCATGGAAAATCTCCTTTTCTGCGGTTTCGGCCGTCCGATTATCTGATGCGCGTGAGTGCGGCGGCAGGAACTGCGATCGTCCTTATGGTAGCAGAGGGGCGCAAGCGAAAACGTGTGAGGGAGGACACAGCGGCCCTTCTCGTATTCGGCTAGCCAGAAGAGCGCCCGCACCAGTATGTGGAATAATCGCCCGGTGACTCAGAGCGCGGCGTCTTCTCACGATCTTTTTCTGGTGGCCTGCGCTGCCGGGACGGTGGTGTTGCTGCTGATCCTGATTGCCCGGGTGCGACTGCATCCAGCGCTGGCGCTGGCGGTTGGAGCGCTGGGGCTGGGGATCGCGTCGGGGATGTCGCTGAAGCAAGTCCCGCTCTCATTTACGACGGGAGTCGGGAATTTGATGGGTCATATTGCCATCATTCTCGGGCTTGGAGCGATTTTGGGGGCCTTGCTCGCCCGTTCGGGCGGGGCTGCATCGCTGGGCACAGCTCTCGTGGATCGCTGCGGACCGCGGGGCCTGCCGTGGGCTCTGCTGGTGCTGGGCATCGTGGTGGGCATGCCGGTATTTTTCGAGGTGGGTCTTGTGCTACTGCTGCCGATTATTGCGGCGGCGGCGCGTCGCAGCGGGGGCCAGCCGATCATCGTGGGCCTGCCGCTGCTGGCAGGTCTCTCGATCGTGCACGGGACGCTGCCCCCGCATCCCGCGGCGATGCTGGCTGCAACGCAATTTCACGCGGACCTGGGACGGACCATCGTATGGGGGTTGATCGTTGGCCTGCCTGCGGGGGCGGTTGCGGGGCCGATCTTGAGCCGGGTGCTAGGGAGATTCTGGCGCGGGAAACCGGTACGGGAGCTGGCAGTGGGCGATGCTTCCGTGGCTATTTCCGTCGTCGAAGGAAATGCAGGGCGCAGTGAACCGATCCCAGCTCCTGCAGGCGCATTACGCGCGGCCGCGGCGGTCTTGTTTCCAATTGCGCTTATTTTTCTGGGCAGCTGGGCCGATGCAATTGCCGCTGCCGGCAGCATGACCAACCAGGTTCTGCATTTCATCGGCAGCCCCGACGTGGCACTGCTGATTGCGGTGCTGGCGGCGCTTGCAACGCTAGGCCCGCACATTCAGACAGGCCGCCATCACGGCGTTGAATTGCTTCGTCAGTTGTCCAGCGAGGCGTTCGAGCCGATCGCAAATGTCTTGATCATTTTGGCCGCTGCTGGTGGGCTGAGCGGCGTATTGCGCGACTCGGGCGCGGCACAGGCGACTGTCGGGCTGGCACTCGGCGCGCATATGCCGCCGCTGGTGCTGGCGTGGCTGCTGGCGGCCGTGGTGCGAGTGTCCATGGGCTCGGCAACAGTGGCCATGGCGGTTGCGTCGGGCGTGCTTGCTCCGATGGCGGGGCACGCGGGCGTGCGACCTGAATTGCTGGTACTGGCCACGGGAACAGGCTCGCTGATTCTTTCGCATGTGAACGATCCCGGTTTCTGGATGGTGCAGTCGTTCTTCAAGTTGGAGATGAAGGAGACGCTGGGCACGTGGAGCGTTCTGGAAACCGTCCTGAGTGTCGCCGGACTGTTGGGAACTGTGGCATTGTCTGCCGTATTGGGATGACAGGCAATGCTTCCCGAAAGATGGCACGCGGGTTATGATGGCGTTAACTTCATCAACTACCTCGGGGTGTTTGCTTGGTCAAAATGACTCTTCGATTGGCCGCAACGCTTGCGGTTATTGGCGCTTCCACCAGTGTGTTTTGCCAGCAATCCTGGACGGTGAAAGAGGAGTGGGTGCAGGCCCACGAAAACTTCCTGGCCAGCGATGTGCTGGCGGGACGGGGATCGGCCACGCGCGACGAGGAACTGACTGCCACTTACGTTGCCAGCGAATTTGAAGGGTACGGCCTTAAGCCAGCGCCGGGAATGAATGGCTACTTACAGGCCGCCGAGGTGATTGCTCCCAAACTCGATGGGCAGGCCACGCTACAGGCAGGAGACGAAAGCCTGAAAGAAGGTGCGGATTTCTTTCTCCTCACCTCGCCGGGCAGTTCTGTCACCGGGAAACTGATAAGGGTTTCGAGTGCTGATGCGAAGAAATCGCATATCGCTGAAGGATCGGCGGTCCTGTTGACGGGAGCGGCTGACACCGAGGCGTTGTTTCCGGCGATGACGGCACTTCGGCGGCAAGGTGCGGCTGTCATCCTGGTTGAGGAAACGCCGGGATTGAGCGGCATCCCCAAGATGTTTGGCGGCGAAACGAGGGTGGGCATTCGGCTGGCAGAAGACCCTCCCCGCAAGAGCACGACCGCGATCCTGGTGCACGCTAATGCCTCTGAAAAATTGCCTGCGAGTGATGGCGCCACGGTCACGGTTAACGTTCGCGAGGTGCCGCAGGGCAAACGGCAGACCTTCAACGCCATCGGATACCTCGCAGGCAGTGATTCCGCGGCCGGCACAGTGCTGTTGACTGCGCACCTCGATCATCTGGGCATGAGGCACGAGGGTGACGGCGACTCTATTTTCAATGGCGCCAACGATGATGCGGCGGGAACAACGGCGGTGCTCGAACTGGCGCATGCGCTGGCTTCCGGACCGCCGTTGCGCCGCAGCGTGCTGTTCGTCTGCTACGGGTCAGAAGAACTTGGCGGACTGGGATCAACCTACTTCGGACAGCATCCACCTGTTCCTCTCAAGGATCTGGTAGCGAACCTCGAATTCGAGATGATCGGCACCCAGGATCCCAAGATGCCGCCGGGAGTGCTGCTCCTGACAGGCTGGGACCGGTCGAACCTTGGACCGACGTTGAAGGAGCATGGAGCGCTGTTGGGGCCGGATCCCTACCCAGAGCAGCATTTCTTCGAGCGGTCTGACAATTATTCCCTCGCGCTGCAAGGTGTGGTGGCGCACACGGCGGCGGGATGGGGAACGCCGCCGACTTATCACCAGCCGAACGATGACGTGGCTCATCTCGACGTTGCTTTCATGACCAAGGCGATTCAATCACTGATTGAGCCCGTGCGCTGGCTGGCCGGAAGTGATTTCCGGCCGCGGTGGAATCCGGATGGCGCACCCAAGCGCGGCAATTAGCGCGCGGGGAACCCGATATGTTTTGACGCTGCCGAATAGGTCGGTGGCGGGCGCTCGTTGCGCACCCACGCCAGCCCAGTTCTCTTACAATCGTGTGCAATCGAAGCTTCCCGATCGAAGAAAGGCCTTCAGCGATGCTCAACACCGCCCGATTTGCTTGTGTAGTTGTTGCTTCGTTCGTTTTGTCGGCAGTTGGTTTTGCGCAGAGTGCCGATCAAAAGCCCAAGTATCCGAACTACCCCAGCGAGACTCCAGCCGATCTGAAGTTGTCCACGACGGGCTTCGAGTATGAACGACGCGAGGCCATGGTGCCGATGCGCGACGGCGTGAAGCTTCACGTGGTGGTCCTGGTGCCGAATGCTGCGAAGGAGGCCGGCGCGAAGCATGCGCCGATATTGCTGACGCGCACTCCTTACAGCGCGAATCAGCTCACGACGCTGAAGAGCAGCCCGCACCTTGCGGCAACCCTCTACGGTTATGACAATGCGACCGATGTGATCATCGAGGGCGGGTACATCCGCGTGGTCGAAGATATTCGAGGCAAGTACGGCTCCGAGGGCGATTATGTGATGAACCGCCCGCTGCATGGACCGCAGAATCCAACGCCGGTGGATGAGTCGACCGACACCTACGACACCATCGACTGGCTGGTGAAGAACATTCCCGAGAGCAACGGGAAGGTAGGCATTCTCGGAATTTCTTACGACGGGTTTCTGCCGCTGATGGCGGTGATCCATCCGCACCCGGCGCTCAAGGTTTCAGTTCCTATGAACCCAATGGTCGACGGATGGATGGGCGATGACTGGTTTCACAACGGCGCGTTCCGCGAGCAGAACATGGGGTACATCTGGGAGCAGACGGCCACGCGATCGAATGACGTCCAAGTGGTGGTCGGGATCATTCGACGACTACGACGTGTACATGCGCGCGGTGTCGGCAGGCGAGCTTGGCAAGCAGCACGGGCTGGAGCAGATTGGGTTTTGGCGCAAGATTCTCGATCATCCCGCCTACGACGCTTTCTGGAGCGACCAGGCGATGGACAAGCTGCTGGCCAAGGATTTTGCCGAAGAGGGCATCAAGGTCCCCATCATGCTGGTGCACAGCCTGTGGGACCAGGAGGACATCTACGGCGCGCCGGCGGTGTACAAGGCCATCAAGCCATTGGATAAGTCAGGGGACAAAGTGTACTTCGTATTGGGGCCATGGCATCACGGGCAGGAGATTGAAGATGCCGCTTCGCTTGGAGCAATTCGATTTGGCAGCGACACGGGAACGTGGTTCCGGCAGAACGTGCTGCGGCCGTTTCTCGACCGATATCTGAAGGACGATGCGCCGGTTCATGAGGAAGTGGCCAAGGTTACCGTCTATGAGACGGGCGTGAACCGCTGGCAGCAGTTGGAAGAATGGCCAGTGGCGCCGAAGATGAAGCCGCTGTATCTGCAGGCCGGTTTTGGGCTCAGTTTTTCGGCTAGCCCCGCCAACTCCGCAACAGCCGGCAGCTCCGCCTACGACGAATACATCTCCGATCCCGCCAAGCCGGTGCCTTACAACGGGCGGCCCGCTCAGCCCATGGGATATGTTCCGCCGTTGACCTGGGTGCAGTGGCTGGTGAACGATCAGCGCGAAGTCTCCGGAAGGCCGGACGTGTTGAGTTACACCTCGGACGTGCTGAAGGCACCGGTGCACATTCGCGGGCAGGCGATGGCCAACCTGGTGGCCTCGACCAGCGGGACCGATTCCGACTGGGTGGTGAAGCTGATTGACGTGTATCCCGATGAGGTTGGCGACCACCCCGAGATGGGTGGCTACCAACTGCCGATTGCGGAAGATATCTTCCGCGGCCGCTACCGCGAGAGCTTCACCGAGCCAAAGGCGATTGAGGCCGGCAAGCCCCTGGCGTATCGCTTTGCGCTGCCACCGGCGAACCATGTCTTCCTGCCCGGGCACCGCATCATGGTGCAAGTGCAATCAAGCTGGTTCCCGCTCTATGACCGGAATCCGCAGACGTTTGTGCCGAATATCTTCTGGGCGAAGCCGGAGGATTACAAGAAAGCTACGCAACGGGTGTACCACGCCGAAGGCGCGGCGAGTGCGGTGGAGCTGCCGGTTGTCGACTAAGCAAGTTCGCGGAGAAGGGGCTGAAGTGCGGATTCGTCGAATCGTACTGTGCGCAGTGGTTTGCTTTTCAAGCGTGGCCTACTCCCAAACGGGAGCCGGTCAGGATTTTTCAGGAAGCTATACAGCTCAACCTGCCAAATCAGGTCCGAAAACCGACGACAAGCTGATCGTTACCCAGGACTCGGATGCGATTGAGTTCACGAGAACGGTGAACGGGAGACACTCGAGGAGCCACTGTCCTTTCAGCGGATCGGGTGCTTATGCAAGCAGGGAGGCATGCAGGGCACCTGCACGGCCAAATTTGAAGGCAATTTCGTTATCGTGGAATCCCTGGTGAGCACTCCCACTGTCCGACTGCACACCCGTGGCGGTGGAACGCTTTCCACGGACCTGAAGATTCTGACAATCAGTTCCCAGTCCGACTCTCCAGACATGCCGGAATTTTCCGCAGCATTGGGCGACACGTTGTCATTCACGCTGAAGTACACGCGGGATCTGCCAACGGAGGTCAGACAGTGAGTACGCTTCGCTGCGCTGCGAAGATCTCCTTCAACCCCGCCTCGGCCATGTCGATCATGGCGTTAAGCTGGGCGCGCGAGTAGCTGCCCTTTTCCGCCGTGGCCTGCGTCTCCACGAGCCCTCCGTCGGCGGTCATCACGACGTTCATGTCCACCTCGGCCTGCGAGTCCTCCTCATAGCAGAGGTCGAGCAAAGCCGTGCCATCGACGATGCCCACCGACGTCGCGGCAACCAACTGCTTGAGCGGGGACGCCTTCAGGGTTCCAGCGGATACGAGCGCATTAAGAGCAATGGAAAGCGCTACGGCCGCACCCGTGATGGCGGCGGTGCGCGTGCCGCCGTCGGCCTGCAGCACGTCGCAATCGAGGATGACCGTTCGCTCGCCAAGGGCATGCATATCGACGACAGAGCGAAGGCTCCGGCCGATCAGCCGTTGAATCTCATGCGTCCGGCCGCCGATCTTGCCCTTTTCGCTTTCGCGCGGGGTGCGGGTCAAGGTGGAGCGGGGCAGCATGGAGTACTCGGCGGTCACCCAGCCGCGCCCGGAGTTGCGCATCCATCCAGGGACGCCCTGCTCGATGGTGGCGTTACAAAGCACGCGGGTATTGCCCAGGGCGACCAGCACAGAGCCTTCGGCGGTCTGTACAAAGCCGGGAGTGAGAGAAAGTGGACGGAGTTGGAACGGGGTGCGTCCGCCGGGTCGGAAAAACGTTTCGGGCATAGGGGCATTGTACGAGAGGAGCTTCTCTACCGGGCGGGGGTGCATTTTCCCAAATGAGGAACCGCATCCGTTTTGAGATCCGAATTGGGAATTCTGCGAAAACGATTGAAAACAAGGTATTTAACTAAGGAACCAGCCATGCGGGACGTCCCGAATTGGGAATTGGTTCCAGTATTGTTCAGGGCTTTTAGCAGGAAATCCAACGCAAAGTATGTCTTATGAATAACTTAAGAGCTATGTCCAAGTTTGGCACATGGCGTGTATTAGTAGAGAACGAAAGACGAAGATAGGCAACAAGCGAAATGCCCGGGATGAAGGCGGAGCGGAAGACAGCGGAAGCGGAAAGCGACTCGCCAAAAGCTGGAATTGAGGAAGCAGATGCAGCAAGCAAAGCATTCGAATAAAGAGATTCGGTCACAGAACACACCCGCCGTCCAGATGCTGACGTCCCATCGCGGCTGGGGTGATAGCCGCGCCGAGTTGGCGCACGATGCGCGCAGCATGGTCACTGCTTTGTCACTCTACTGCGAGCTTCTGGCGGAGCCCGGAGTTCTGACGGAAGGGGCGGCGCACTTCGTGCAGGAATTGCGGTTGGTGACGGCGGCGAGCTGGCGCCTTCTGGGGAAGCTCGCTGGAGTTGATGAGGAGGCGCAAGGAAATTCTGCCGGTACGCACCCTTGGCGATTCTCTCCCCTCATAGAGTCTCTACCCTCGACCAGAGCCAAGGCAGAAGCGCCGGATATCGTGCACGCCGGGCCGTGCTCCCCGGAGATCGAAAGCTTCGCGGAGGAATTGGAGGTCAACAGCAATCTGCTGGCGGCGCTCGCGGGCCCAGGGATCAAGTTGCGGTTCAAGGTAACGGACGGAGCCTGCAGGGTGGGACTCAAGGGCGAAGATCTAACGCGCATACTGGTCAATCTGGTGAGGAATTCGACGCAGGCCATGCGGGGCACCGGCTCCATCAGGATCGCGCTCTCGGAGTCAACAGGGGGCATAGGACGCGTGCCAAAGGCACGACTGACGATCGAGGATAGCGGTCCCGGGTTTCCAGCGGCGAACCTGGAACAGAAATTGGAGCAGGGGTTCAAGAGCTCAAATCTCTCTCCTATGAGCGGGGAGCGAGGCAGAAAGCCGACCGGGCGACGGGGCCTCGGGCTTTCCATCGTGCGCAACCTTGTAGAAGCTGCCGGGGGCCGGGTAGCGGCCGGAAACCGCCTGGCTGGAGGAGCACAGATTGTCATCGAGCTGCCGATTCTGAACCGGTAACCCGAAGCTCGCGGCTGAATTCGGAAGAGATTTGGGACCTGTAACGCAGACTCAGCAGAACCAATGTTATCCAGAGGCGAATATAATGCTTGCAACAGTCTTCAATACAACCGCGATGGAGTTTCTCCCTCAAACCGGGCAGCCTGCGGCTCCGCAGCACCTGCTGGTGATCGACCCTGATTCGGCCGTTAGGTCGGCGTGCGTGGAGATTGCCGAGGGGTTGGGATACATCGTCCAGAGCACCGGAGACATGGCGCATACGCGCCGGTTTCTGGACGCATCCCCAGCGGACATCCTGCTGGTGAATCTTCCCGCCGGCAGCGCACAGGGACAGGACCTGGTGTCTGAGCTCAAGATGCTCCATCCCCATCTGGCGGTCATCGCCATGACCGCCAGGGGATCGGTGAACACGGCCGTCGAGGCGATGCGCTGCGGCGCTTCCGATTACCTGCTGAAGCCCTTCGCGATGGATCAGCTACTTACGGCGCTGGAGCGCGCTTCGTCATCCCTGCTTGTGGAGACAACAACGCGGCAATTGCGCGAAAAGCTGAAGCTCTCGCAAGGGCTGGGCGCAATGATCGGCCGGTCGGCTGAGATGGAGAAGGTGTACCGGATTCTATCCAAGGTGGCCAACAGCTCGCATCCGGTGCTGATTCTCGGCGAGAGCGGCACGGGCAAGGAATTAGTAGCGCGCACCATTCACGCTTACGGGCCCAGTGCTGAAAAGCCGTTTTTGCCAGTGGACTGCGGCTCGCTGGCGCCTACGTTGATTGAGAGTGAGTTGTTTGGCTACGTCAAAGGAGCTTTCACGGGAGCCATGCGGTCAAAGGAAGGCTTGCTGGTTGCAGCTGAGGGCGGAACGGTGTTTCTGGACGAGATTGGAGAACTTTCGCTCGATATGCAGGCCAAGTTGTTGCGCGCTCTCCAGGAGCGCGAAGTGCGGCCTCTGGGTGCGACCCATCGCGTACCGATCCGGGCGCGGATTGTGGCGGCCACAAATCGCGAACTGGCGGCGATGGTGGAGAACGGGACATTTCGCAAGGATTTGTTCTACCGGCTAAACGTTGTGAACCTGAAGCTGCCGCCGCTGCGCACCCGCAAGGAGGACATTCCCCTGCTGGCGGCCCACTTTCTGGATCGCCTAAGCCGAGAGCGTCGTGTAAAGTTCACGCTGGCCGACGAGGTTTTGCGCACCATCATGCTCTACGACTGGCCGGGCAATGTGCGTGAACTCGAGAACGCCGTGGAGCACGCCTGCACCATGGGCTCGGGGCCGGAGCTTTCGCTGGGCGACCTGCCCACGCAGTTGCAACACCAGGCAATGGAGGCGCGGCGAGCGGTAACCGAGGCGGGAGGCGCTCACGCGGAAGCCGGAGAGGGCGTGACCCCTCTTGCGGAGACCGAAAAAAGGGAGATTCTGAAAGCGATCCGCCTCTTTAATGGCGACAAGCTGAAGGCAGCCAAAGTGCTGGGTATCGGTAAGACCACGCTCTACCGCAAGCTGAAAGAATACGGCATGGCTGACCCGTTGAACGACGGATAGCCGTCCGCGGGCATCTCATGGCGCTGACCGCGCCAAACACGCCTTGGAACACCACAGACAAAAGAGCAGTGAACTCGACGACTGCGCGGGGCTATGTTCTGCGTAGCGATGATCGGCGGGGCGCGTGAGCCCCTTCAGGGAGAGCGGGCGATGAGCATTCTGATTGTGGCCGGAATTGAAAGTGTGCGGAATTGTGCAGATGTTGTTGCGAAGCACCTGGGTATGGAGGTAGAGGTGGCGGACGGACGCAAGGCGGCACTCGCAATTCTGAGGCAGCGGGAGTTTGCGGCAGTGGTGATAGACGAGACGATTGCCGAGTGCGATCCGGTGGCGGCCGACACCATCTGGGAGCGCGCTGGGCTGGCCATTCCGGTGCAGATCAACTTTGCACTTTCAGGAACGGCCCGCGTTATTCGCGAGGTTCGTTCGGCTCTGCGGCGGCGCGAGCGGGAACAGGTGCTGGCACGCCAGGCTGCCGCGGAGGCCATTGAGTCGGAGCTGAAGGGCACATTGGCGGGGTTATTGCTGCAATCGGAGCTGGCCCTTTCGAGCAGTGAGGCTGGTTCGCCCGTTGCGGAGAGATTGCGGGTTGTGGCAGACCTTGCAGGCAACCTGCGCAGCAAACTGGGGGCGCGCCCACGATCCGCAGAGAGATTCAATGATTTGATAGCTTGATCCGGTATTTCAGGCAAGGGGACTGCACGCTTTGGGCCGGGGGTTCGTTGCGAGCACCGGCCCTTTTTGTTCGAGTGGCGCCGACGGAATGGATGAGAACTGGCCCTGTCCTCGTTCGCACCCCTTCTGATCGCCGATTCTCCACCGGCTTACCGTACTCTTTTCATATGCAAGACTCAGCCGTTCTGTTGATCGACTGCCCCGATCGCCGTGGACTTGTGGCGCGCGTTGCGTCAATGCTTTACGACCAGGGCGCCAATATTCTCCACGCCGACCAGCACCGCGATGAGGCACTGGGGCTTTTCTTCATGCGCGTGGAGTTTGCGCTCAACGAGACGGCAGCGGCAGGAGAGCCATTCGACCTGGAAAACCTGGAGCGCGCGTTCACTCCGCTGGCGAAGGAACTTGAGATGCGCTGGACGCTTATGTCGAGCACGCACCGGCCTCGCGTGGCGCTTTTCTGTTCGCACTACCTTCACTGCATGGCCGACCTGCTGCATCGTTGGCGTTCAGGCGAGCTGCGATGCGATATTCCAGTCATCATTTCGAATCACCGCGATGTGGAAGGGCTGGCGCATTTTTACGGGATTCGATTCGCCCACATACCGGTGAGAGCCGAGGATCGAGCGGAAGCGGAAGCGAAGCAACTGGCGACCCTGGCGGAGAATGGAGTGGACCTGGTGGTGCTGGCGCGTTACATGCAGGTGCTGTCGACCGACTTCGTGGCGCAGTATCCGGCCAGGATCATCAATGTGCACCACTCATTTCTGCCTGCTTTTACAGGAGCCCGTCCATATCATGCTGCGCATGGGAGGGGCGTCAAGCTGATCGGGGCAACGAGTCACTATGTGACTGATGTGCTTGACGACGGGCCAATCATCGAGCAGGACGTGGCGCGCATTTCGCATCGCGACCAGGTAGAAGACCTGGTGGCTCGCGGGCGGGATCTGGAGCGCGTGGTGCTGTCACGTGCGGTCCGCTGGCACCTCGAGCGGCGCATCCTCAGCTACGGAAACAAGACAGTTGTATTCGATTAGGCTCGGTGGTCGTGCGTGGCGGTGTCGCGAGCTCTCAAGCAGATTGACGCACAGTTTTCGGGTGGGGCGTCTGCGTGCTAGGCTCCGGAGCATGTCCCGATTGCACAGAATAGTGGCGCTGCTGTTGTTTCTGACGGCTTGGATAGCGGCCGCGCAGGGCAATCCCCACATCGAAGTCCGTGTCGGAGACTCATATGTGGCACTGATCTCGCCCTGGAAGTTTGCACCAGGCGACTCCCCGCGTGTCGAGGGAAAACTATCGTGGGCGAATCCAGGGTTCGATGATTCGGGGTGGTCGGACATGGATCTGCGCGGAACGGGGGAAATCGACCCGGCGTATGGAGTGACATCGTATTTAAAGGGTTGGAGCGCGCGGGGATTTCCGCGGCTCGTTGGATACGCATGGTACCGAACTCGACTGCACGTTGCGAATCCAGGACAGCCGTTAGCGCTCAAGATGCCCGACCACGTGGACGACGCCTATCAGCTGTTTGCCAATGGGAGTTACCTGGGCGAGTTCGGGCGATTCTCGGATAATGGTGTTACGTGCTACCGGTCACGGGCGATGACGTTCAAACTGCCTCCCCCAGACGCTCATGGTGACATCGAGATTGCAGTTCGATTCTTCATGGAGCCGTTTGTGCTGGTGAGCGGGACCACAGGCGACAGCGGAGGCATGCACGAAGCGCCGCTGGTGGGTTTGCCGTCCGAGATGGAGTCTATTCGGGGTCACGAGCACGTCGGGCGGTTACTCAGTGTAGTGGTGTCAACCGTCGTTGCGTTGGCCATGCTGGTCACCGCGACTGGAGCATTCTGGATCTGGCTTATCGACCGGCCGCGTAGAACCTTTCTTTGGCTGACACTGGGACTTGTGCTCATCGCCGGGGAATCCATCCTGTTGGATATTGCGCTCTTCACCCGTTGGATTACTCAGGGAGACTGGCAGACTGGAGCAGAGCTTTTCGGTGCAATTGGCATGGTCTGCTGGATTTATTTCTGGCGGGAGTGGTTTGAGCTGCAGCGTACGCGAGTCCTGACTGTGCTTCCAAGCCTGATTGTCTTGCTGTTGGGGTTCGTCGGAATGGGAGTCAGATTTTCTACGCACATTCCTCTTTCGCTTGTGATGTTTTCAGTGGAGGCTCGGGCGGTGGGAAAGATTGCCCTGGGGGTCCTGCTTTTCGTGGTGCTGGCGCAGGGTGCCCGCAAGGATCGGCTCGGCGCAATGGCGGCGCTGCCGCCGATCCTACTGCTTACGTTCGGTCAGTTCACCCAGGAGTTGATTTCATGGGCACACGTTCGCACGTCAGTCTTCCCGTACGGAATTCAATTCACGGCAAAAGATGTGGCACTGGCGCTGCTGGTGCTGGTGACCGGGGCATTGGCCCTGCGGCGATTTGTTCGATCTCAGGTGAGCCAGAGGCTGGAACGGCAGACGATTGACCAGGAGATGGAGCAGGCGAGGGAACTTCAGCAACACGTCCTGATACCGGAGGTGAACACGTCTTCCCGGTTTGTTGTCGAGACTGCATATCATCCGGCGCGCACGGTGGGCGGTGACTTCTACCAGGTCATTCCGGGAGCGGATGGATCGCTGCTAGTTGTTGTGGGGGATGTTTCGGGAAAGGGCATGGGAGCTGCGATGCTAGTGGCGGTTCTGGTTGGCGCACTGCGAACCAAGGCGGATGAGACGTTCAGTCCGGTAGAGATTTTGATGAAGTTGAACGAACGTCTCATTGGGCGCGCCGGGAGCCACTTCGCGACCTGCATTGCGGCGCACCTGCAGCCGGACGGAACCATGCTGGTGGCGAACGCGGGGCATCTTCCGCCCTATCGCAACGGCTCTGCTCTCGAGTTGCCTGGAGCGCTGCCGCTGGGGATTGTGCGCGGCGCAGAGTATGCGGTCAGCAAATTCACCCTGGCGGAGGCCGATACGCTGACGTTCCTGACCGACGGGGTTCTGGAAGCTCGGGACGCGGAGGGCAGGCTGCTCGGTTTCGACGCAATGGAACAGTTGTCGGCTAAGTCCCCCGAAGTTATCGCCCAAGCTGCAATAGAACACGGGCAGGATGACGATATCACCGTGGTGGGAGTGCGAATTTGCGAAACGACGCACCACGCCGAGAACGCTCGCCAGTTGGAGCCACTGCCCGTTTAGTGGACCGTCAGCGGGCGTCCGGTATGCTGAACTGCGCATGCGAATTCTGCGCGGGGAAGTCTCGATGAAGAAAGCTGTCTGGCTGTTGGTGGGCTTTAGTGCCTGTGGTATGTCGTGCCTGGCGTCGGCAGCCTCGTCAGTGTATGCGACGAGGCCGGATGATCCGAAGGCCATTTACCTGGACGCTTCGGAGTTTGGAGAGCATGCGGACGGAACCGCTGATGATTCTTCAGCTATTCAGGCTGCCATCGACAAAGCGGGGAGTCATGCGCGTGAGGGAATAGTGTTTGTGCCGGCCGGGCGCTATCGCCTGACCCGCACAGTTTATTTATGGCCTGGGGTGCGGCTGATTGGCTACGGGGCGACGCGACCGGTGTTTCTGTTGGCGCCGAACACACCAGGGTTCCAGAGCGGAATGGGCGTCATGGTGATGTTTACGGGATTGAATCCCACTGAGTTGCCTCGAGCGGGAGGGCATGTTGCATTTCCGCCGCCCGGACAGGTCCCGCCAAATGACAACATCTCGGACGCGAACCCGAACACATTTTATTCGGCGATAAGCAATATCGATTTCGAAATTGGCGAGGGAAATCCTGCGGCGGTGGCCGTACGTTTTCACGTGGCGCAGCACAGCTTTCTGACCCACATGGATTTTCACATCGGATCGGGACTGGCGGGGCTCTACCAGGTGGGCAACGAGGCGGAGGATTTGCATTTCTTCGGCGGGCGCTACGGAATCTTCACCGAAAAGACATCGCCGGCGTGGCAGTTCACGCTGCTGGATTCGTCCTTTGATGGGCAACGCGAGTCCGCAATTCGGGAGCACGAGGCACAGCTCACATTGGTTCGCGACACGATTCGCAATGTGCCGACAGCCATCGACATTGATGCCGGCTATCCCGACGAACTTTGGGTGAAAGATTGCCGGTTTGAGAATGTGTCGCAGGCAGGGGTGGTGATCAGCAAAGAGAAGAGCCCGCTTACCGAGATTGGATTTGAGAACGCGGTGTTGAAGGACGTGCCCACCTTCGCGAAGTTTCGCGAGAGCGGCAAAATCGTTGCGGGAAAGGGTGCAATCTACCGCGTGAGCGCGTTCAACTACGGGCTGATGGTGCCGGGCCTTGGGCAGATGGGTTCGATGGGTACGCGCTACGAGGCAGCCGCGCTAATAGCGATGCCCCCGTCCATGGAAGCCGCAATTCCCGCGCTGCCGCCGACGAATGAATGGGTGAACGTGCACGCGCTGGGCGTGAAGGGCGATGGCGAAACCGATGACACCGCCGCCCTACAGGCGGCGATTGCGGCGCACCACGTGCTGTATCTGCCAACCGGCCATTATGTAGTGCGCGACACGATTGAGCTCAAGGCGGACACGGTGCTGATCGGTCTGCATCCCACCGCAACACAAATTGATTTGCTCGATTCGATGCCTGGATTCCAGGGCGTTGGCACGCCAAAGGCGGTGATCTCAGCGCCGGTTGGAGGGACAAACATTCTGAGTGGAATTGGGATGTTTACAGGCGGCATCAACCCGCGCGCGGTTGCCGTGCTGTGGAAGGCTGGCGAGAACTCTCTTATCGACGATGTGCGTTTTCTCGGCGGCCACGGCAGCGGCACAAATCCCTACAACAACAATCACACCGCAGACTCAGATTTACGCAAACGGTGGGACGGCCAGTATCCGAGCCTGTGGATCGCAGATGGCGGAGGCGGCGTGTTTGCCGATATCTGGACGCCGAATACGTTTGCGCAGTCCGGCTTCCTGGTCACGAACACAAAGACGCCCGGGCACGTGTACGAGTTGTCGAACGAGCACCACTGGCGCAATGAAATCAAGTTCGATCATGTGGAGAACTGGGATGTGAACGCGCCGCAGACCGAGGAGGAGGCGGGTGAAAGTCCCGAGGCGTTGTCGATCGAACTCGACTGGTGCCGTAACATTACGATCGCGAATTATCACGGATACCGCGTGACTCGTTCGCGCGCGCCTTTTCCCGCGGCGGTGCGCATTTACCAATCTTCGGATATTCATTTTCGCAACCTGCATGTGAACGCCGAGAGCGGCTACGGCGTGTGCGACGCGAATGGTTGCGGAACATTTCTGCGGCTGAGCAAATTTCCCTACGAAAATGCGATAGAGGACGTGACGCATCATCTTCAAGCGCGCGAGCGCGAGTTTGCGGTGCTCGACATTGAGGGCAATCCGATAGAACCGCCGCCGCCCGCTGCCATTCTTTCGCCGAGTGACAAAGTGGAGAAGCTCGAAGATGGATTCTTCTCCATCTCCGGCGCCGCCGTCGATGCAAACGGCAAGCTTTACTTCGTCGATCATCACGAGCAGCGGATTTACGGATGGTCGCAAAACGAAGGGCTGACAATCGAACGCGACAATCCGCTCGATCCAGTGAACCTGGCGTTCGATAAGTCAGGGAACCTGATTGTGCTTTCTTCCGCGGGGCCGGAGGGGACGGTTTACACCTTCAAGCCGGGATCGTCTGCGGAAGAGCTGGTTGTGCTGCAGCCTCAGGACGCGACGCCGCATGCCGGCGCGGCAGCGATTCTTCCGGTGAACTGGTGGAACAACGGTGAGTTCAAGGATCAGCTTGATCTGAGCACGATGCGGTTCAAGACCCTGGCGGAGATGTTCGCCGAAGATGCGACGACGTCGAAGAAGCACGAGTATGTGTCGGCCGATGGCAGCGTGTTTCTGCCCGCGGGGCGCGTGTTTCAGCAGGGACCGGCGACGGACACGTCGGGGTGGCGCTTCAGTGACAATCTCGACACTTATGGATTTCTCACGGCGAAAGCAGGCGAGCGGGTTTACATCAGCAGCGAGTCAGAAGACGTGACCTACTCGGCCCGCGTGAACGATGACGGGACGTTGAGCGAACTAAAGCCCTTCGCAGAGCGCGGCGGCGAGAGCGTGGCTGTCGATGCTAGCGGAAACGTCTACGTGGCGAACGGGCAAATCTTCGTCTACGACCCGGCAGGCAAGCAAATCGGGCAGATCGATGTGCCGGAGCGGCCGCTTCAATTGGTGTTCGGCGGAGCCGACCTCAAGACGCTTTTCATTCTTGCGCATCACGCTCTGTTCGAGGCCAAAGTGCGGTGAAATGCAAAAACGGCCCCGCTCGATGATGAGCAGGGCCGCTTGCCGTGATTGCAGCTCCAGGTTATTACAGTGCGACAGTGACGGCCTTGGTTTCGAGGTAATTGTTCAACACCTCTTCGCCCATCTCGCGTCCCCAACCCGACTGCTTGTAGCCGCCGAATGGCAGTGAAGCGTCGAAGACATTGTGGCAGTTGACCCAGACGGTGCCGGCGCGGATGCCACGAGCCACCTTGTGGGCCATGCTGATGTTCTGCGTCCAGACTGAAGAAGCAAGCCCGAAAACGGTATCGTTGGCGCGCTTGACAATCGCGTCAACATCCTTATCACCAAACGGCACCGCGCATACCACGGGCCCGAAGATTTCCTCTTGTACCACCTTCATGCGCGGGTTGGTATTTGTGAGCACAGTGGGGCGCACAAAGTACCCGCGCTCCACGCCAGAGATGGGACCGCCGGCCTGGACACGCGCGCCCTCGGCGATGCCCGATTCGATGTAGCTGACCACCTTGCGGTATTGCTCGTCGCTGACCAGCGGACCCATCTGGCATGACGGATCGAGGCCGGGCGCGAGCTTGATGTCAGACGCGATATTGCTGACGCCTTCAACGACCTGGTCGAAGACTTTTTCGTGGACGTAGAGTCGTGAGCCGGCGCAGCAGCATTGTCCGTGGTTGAAGAAGATGGCGCTGGCAGTGCCGGAGACGGCCTGGTCAATCTTCGCATCCGGGAAGACGATCGCCGGCGACTTGCCTCCGAGCTCGAGCGTGACCTTCTTCAGATTGCCTGCAGCCGCCTGCACGATCAGTTTGCCGACCTCGGTTGAACCGGTGAAGGCCACCTTGTCGACCAAATCATGCGCGGCGAGAGGTGCACCGGCGCCCTCGCCATAACCGGTGAGCACATTCACCACACCCGCGGGCAGGCCGGCCTCGTCCATGATCTGCGCGAGGCGCAGGCCGGAGAGCGGTGTCTGCTCCGCAAGTTTGAGCACAACGGTGCATCCGCAAGCCAGCGCGGGAGCTACCTTCCAGGCGGCCATCAGCAGCGGAAAATTCCACGGAATAATCTGCGCTACCACGCCGACAGGCTCGCGGAGCGTATAGGAGTGGAAGTCATGGCCAGCGGAGAGCGGCAACGTCTTGCCGGAGATCTTGGTCGCCCACCCGGCCATATAGCGGAACATGTCAACGGCCAGCGGAACATCGGCGACGCGCGCCACCGAGAACGGTTTGCCGTTATCCAGTGATTCGAGCTCGGCGAACTCGTCGGTGTGCTGCTCCAGCAGGTCGGCAATCTTCCAGAGGATGCGGCCGCGTTCTGAGGGTGCCATGCGCGTCCAGGGGCCTTCATCGAAGGCGCGGCGGGCGGCGAGCACGGCGCGGTTCACGTCTTCTGCTTCGGCTTCAGGCACATGGGTCAGGATCTCGCCAGTTGCAGGATTGTAAACCGGGAATGTTTTGCCGGAGGCGGCAGCCACGAAGCGGCCGTCGATGAGCATGCGGTGTTCGGTGGCGACAAAGTCGGCGGTATGGCTGCTGACGCGGGGGTCGATAGAGAGAGTTGCCATAATGTGACCTCAGGGGCGCAAGGTGCGCCTAGGCGTTCGGGGAATTCGGAAAAACCACGTGCGATTCCGGGGATTTGGGCGCGCCGGAAATTGCACGCTGGAACACTAGCACCGTGAAGCGTGAATTGGCCAGAGGGGTTGAGATCGATGCTGCATTCGCGCTCACACTCAAACGTGCTCCGGGTCACCAATTGAGTCGAAATATTCTCGTGAGCCTGGACTATAATTTCGCAAAATCAACATTTCAGCCTTTCCAGGTTGGCAAGTGAGACCTTATGCACAATCTTCGCCGGACCCTGCTCTTAGTCGGTACCCTACTGGCCGCGCCGCTTCTTTTTGGCCAGGTTAAAGAATCCACCATCGTCGATCAGCTCAAGTCTCTTCGGGCTGTTGCTGATGCGCAGAAGCCGGCAGAAATCATCAAGATCGCCGGCGAAATCGGGACGCTCCCAGCCAATGAGAAGAAAGTGAAGCTTGCAGACAGCCTGGCTCACCTGGTGACGGAAGGCGATCAGGGCACCGATGCCAAGCAGGCAGTGGCCGACACCCTGGCGAAATCACTTTCGGAGACACCCATTCCGCCCAAGAAAGACCAGCCCCCCATGCCCTATGCGGACCTTGCCAAGCTGGTCCGTTATGAAAACGTGTCTGTCAAACTTGACGACCCGCTCTATGCCAAAGCCACGCAAAAACTGGCGGACGACGAAGCGGAGATCGCAAAGGCAGACTTTACGCTGCGCGATCTGAAGGGCAAAAAGGTCACGCTCTCTGAGCTGCGCGGGAAGATTGTGATGGTCAATTTCTGGGCGACGTGGTGTGCACCATGCCAATTGGAAATGCGCGATCTTGACGCCATTGCCACGTATTTCCAGAAACAGGACCTGGTGGTTCTGTCCATCACCGACGAAGACATGTTCAAAGTGGGGTCGTTTCTGGCGTCCATGAACTATCACCCCTCAGTGCTCTTCGACCCGAGCGGTAAGATTCACCAGCAGTTTCATGTGGATGGAATCCCAAGGACCTTCCTGTTCAATCGGGACGGAAAATTGCTTTCGGTCGCCATCGATCAGCGCACGCGGAAGCAGTTTCTCGCTATGCTGTCAAAGACCGATCTCCACGATTGAATTGACAATTTGGGTCGCGTAGAGTCCGGAGGAATGGGAAATGCCTGAGATGACAGAAAAGCTTCCGGCCAGCGACCCGATTTACGCGCGGCTCGAAGAACAAATCGCCTGGTACGACCGTAAGAGCACGTCCGCGCAGCGCGTGTTCAAGCGTATCAAGGTGGCAGAGATACTGGCTGCGGCGATTATTCCATTTCTCGCAGGCATCAGCCTTCCTCATGACAAGCTCATCATCGCGGGTTTGGGTGTCCTCATCACGATCCTCGAGGGGTTCCTGCACCTGAATCAGTATCAACAGCTTTGGGGAACGTATCGCGGCACGTGTGAAGCCCTGAAGCACGAGAAGTACGTTTATCTGGCAAATGCCGGCCCCTACGCGACTGCCACTGACGGGCGCGCCATGCTCGCGGAACGTGTGGAGTCACTGGTATCGCAGGAACACGCGCAGTGGAACTCGTTCCAGCAGCAGGCCGGCAAGTCTGACGTAAAGGGATAAGCGAGCGCTGTTACGGGGTTCGGACGAATTCAAATTGGCGTTGCGTTGCGGGACGCTGCGCGTAAGTATTCCCAACATTCACGCTGAGCCGGCCGTTGTCTGGCTTGAGGGTCACGGTGGCCACGCGGCCCTTTGTTTGACCGGCTGACGACTGGGTCCAACTCCAGGTGGCCTTTACCTCTTCGCCGTTCTTTTGCACAGTCTGCGTGCCCCAGTCGCAGTCGTTTGGATCGCATTTGCCCCATGCATGCAGGTTGACTTGATCGCCGCTGGTAGAGATTTGCAGTTTTGCGATGCTGTTCTGTCCTTCGGGCGTAGGGTTGGTCCAGGTGCCGGATAGCTCGTCCTTCTGGGCTGGCGTAGGCCGCATCAGCAGGAAGACCACGATGCCGAGTGCCAAAACCACTGCGACTGCTACGCCGAGAATGAGCGGAAGACCTGTGGAACGTGCCTTGGGCGCAGGCGTGGCCGGGGCGGTAGGCGGTGGCAGTTGAACGGATACGGTGGCGTGGACCGGTTCCGTATCCGTGGCCGCGGAGGAAGCCACGTACTTGCCCAGCGCGGCGGTCAGCAGGGATACATCAGAGTTCCAGCGCGCATGGGTGATCTCGACGCTATTACGGAAAGCCAGATCTTTCAGGTTCTCCGGCAGTTCGTCCGGACGCGGCATCTTAGCGTTGTGGACGAGAACGGGGATCACGGCAATATTGCGAGCCAGTGCTGACGCGATCTCGAGACGCACGAAGTCGTTGGCGTCATCAAGGCGGCGTTCTCCGGCATTGTTCTGGATGGTGGACCAGGTCGGTCCGATCATTGCCAGCAGCACGCCACACGAGGCGACGTTTTCGTCGATGGCCTTGCGGAAGTCCATGCCCGGGTTGATTCCATCCACGTCCATGAAAACGGATCTCTCGCCGAATGAGCGCGTCAGGTCGTCAAAAAGGCGGCCCGCTTCACCTTCGGTGTCGTCTCTGCGATAGCTGATAAAGATTGCGCGTCCCATGACACCTCAGTAGAAAAGAAATCAGGACTGGATCGCTGTCAGAATAGGCGGAAGTGCGGGTTTCAGCAAATGGTTTCCTGTCGATGCGGTGGACATCGAGCAACCCGTCTGATCGCATTACGCGGTAGACTCGAGACGTGAGCTTCCGCGAATTTCTGGGCAATTCGGCAACCGTGAGCCGGCTTCGCGAGAGCGTTAGGATTGGTCATTTTCCGCAGGCAATGATCCTGGCGGGCCCGAAAGGTGCGGGGAAATACACCCTTGCCCTCATGCTGGCGCAGGCGGTCAACTGCCTTCACCCAACCGAGACAGACGGGCTCCCTGACTTTTGTGGGCGCTGCGAAAACTGCCTGCGCATTGCCGAATCGAAAAATCTGGAAGAACGTGTGACTGAGGCGGTAGCCGCCCGAGAGGATATGCGCGACGCCGATAAGCGGGAGACGCGCATTCTCATCCAGACCCACCCCGATGTGCTGGTGGTGCCTCCCGATCCCCCCCAACTGATGATCAAAATGGGCCAGGTGCGACAGGTTATCCACAATGCCTACTACCGTCCGCCAACGGAGGCACGGCGCGCGTTCACCATCTTTACCTCGGCGGCATTCATGAAGGAAGCGGCCAACAGCCTGCTGAAGGTGTTGGAAGAACCGCCGGAGGGCACTTCGCTGGTTTTGCTTTCAGAAAACCCACAGGAACTGCTGCCGACCATCCGCTCGCGAGCAGTTTTGCACCGCTTGGGAGCGCTGCCGGCCGAGGAAATCGAGACGTTGCTTGCCGCCCGCCGGCCGGAGTTGAAAGCGCCGGATCGAATGCTGGTCGCGCGATTGGCTGAGGGAGCCATCGGGCGCGCTTTGACGCTGGATCTCGGCGTCTACCTGGTGGGCCGACAGGACGCGCTGGTCATCCTTCGCACCGCATTGCGGGACCCCGACTATTCCTCCCTCTTCCGTGCCACAGAGGCCTACCGTGCCGGAGCGGATGGACAGGAGAAGACAGTCAACCTCCTGCGCGCATTGGGAAGCCTTGTAGAGGATCTGCTACTGGTGGTGGCAGGAACGCCCCACCTGATGCGCAATATCGACCTGGCCGCCGAACTCGAGAAGCTTGGGCAAGGACTCACGGTGGACTGGATCGACGCTGCTGCGCGCGCTCTGTCTCAGGTGGAGTCAGGCATGCGGCGGAACTTGCTGCGCTCTCTGTCTCTGGACGCGATGGCGGTAAGCCTGGAAGGTCGGTAACTGTTCTTGAAGCGCACTTCAATTTCGCGCGTGCTATTTCATCAAAGCGACGGACTCAGGCTTTAGCCCCGAGCGGGACAGGTCCCGTTGATTCCTTGGCCGCCAAAGCGAGAACCGTTCTACAATAGGGCAACTTCCAATAGCTTGTCCGCATCTTTAAAGCGAGTACAAGCATAAACATTGCTTATCCCGTTTTGGGAAGATCATGCGCCTGTAGAGAGGCGATGCTCCGCCCTATCTTGCAAGTCTTTTACCCAGCTCTCGGCACTTAGCCTCAGTTTGCGTTTCCGGTAGCTTTTTTGCGCGCCGGCGCATCAAATCTGTCGAATCCCCGATGGAGCGGCACTTAAGTGAGCAGTAGAGCAGCAGACCTGGAAACGTTAGACATTGAAACAGAGACCGAGGAAGAGGGCACGATGAGCGGACAGATCATTATTCCTGCAATTGCAGATCCCGGTGTTGCCTTGACGGCCGCTCGGCCCGCAACTCGGAAGCCAAAGTTTGGTGTCCAGTCCGTTCCCTTCCGGGTGCCTGCGTTGCATTATGCCGAAGACGAAACTGCGCAGCGCCAGGCCGAGTTGTTTTATCTCCAGAAGCAGATTCAATCGCAGACGCCGATGGTGATTGTGCTGGAAGACGGGGAGCAGGTGGAAGGGTGCATTGAGTGGTACGACCGCCACACGTTGAAAGTGCGCGGTCGGTCCCGGATGCTTGTCTTCAAATCCGCGATCAAGTACATGTACAAGCAAGGGGAGATGGGCGCCTAGAGAGCTCGTTTCAAGCTAGCTTGGACTTCCCCTGGTGTCATTCCGGGTCAGAGGTCCAGGCGGCCTTGCGTAGCCGGTCGCGAATGGCAGCGCCGACCCCTTCGGCGGGCGGGACCGGGCACAAAATCACCTCACAACCATGCATGTCGAGCTGACGCAATCCGGCGTAAAGGGAGCGGGCTAGTTCTTCTGGTGCGGTCCAGCGGCCCCAGGAGAAGACAACTGCGCCTTGCGGAGCTGAGGCAGCCAATTCCAGGGGAAGCATGATGCCGACTGTACCCTGAGGCTGTTGTGCGAACGCCGCGGACAAGCGTTCCGGCAGGTCGGCGAGAGGCGCGTCAATCAGTAAAAGCCTCGCTTTTGGTGCATAGTGGCGGATTCCCACGCCTGGAGACGGTAGCGACGCGCGCGGCTCTGTGAGTGCCTCGTTGCGGGGCTGAAATAGTTCCACGGCGCCGGCGATCGAACGAATCTGATCCGTCGTGACAGCCCCCGGCCGGTAGATCACCACGGGACTGTGTGTGGGATCTAGAACGGTGGACTCGACGCCGTGCTGAGCGGGACCTGCGTCAAGAATTGCGTCAATGCGGCCGTCGAGATCCTGGAGCACGTGCCCCGCAGTTGTGGGGCTGGTGTGGCTGAACAGGTTGGCGCTGGGAGCGGCGATGGGCACACCCGCTTGGAGAATTACGCTGTATGCGATGGAATTTGCCGGCATTCGGATGCCCACCAGGGGGCGTCCGGCCGTAACAACGTCGGGCACCGCGGCCGAGCGCGGCAGCAGAAGGGTAAGAGGCCCGGGCCAGAAAGCCGCTATGAGCTTGCGTGCAGATTCCGGAATGTTGGTCACGAGCTGTTGCAGCATGGGGTTTTCCGGCGTGGCCGGCCCTGCAATATGAACGATGATCGGGTCCCAGGAAGGGCGCTGCTTGGCGGCAAAGATGCGCCCCACGGCAGCAGCGTCGAGAGCGTTGGCTCCAAGTCCGTAAACGGTTTCCGTGGGCAGCGCAACCAGCCCCCCATCCCGCAGGATCTCGGCGGCACGCGCAATTGCCCGTTGGGAATCCGGGTGGTCCGGCTGGTTCGGATTTACGGTGAGGCGTAAGGTATCCACTGCTGCTATTGTCGCCTGCCGGGTGCACGGGAGCGCCACACATCGAATAGCTGGCCTATACTCACAAGTTATGGTGGGCGTTGAGACAGAGATCAAGTTCTGTGTGGTTGACGTTGTGGCACTCGCCGGGCAGCTGCAGGCCGCGGGTTTTCACCTCGACACGCCAAAAACCTTCGAGAGTAATGTGCTTTACGACACGCCGGACCGGCAGATGCGGGCGCGCACGGAGATCCTCCGCATTCGCGACTACGGCGGCAAGTGGACACTCACCCACAAGCGTCTGCCCGACGATGGACCGGGAGAAGACCGGCACAAGCATCGCGTAGAAACAGAAACGGTAGTTGCCGATGGCAACGCGCTCGCCGAGGTGTTCCGGTCACTGGGACTTGTCCCCGCGTTTCGATATGAGAAGTGGCGCAGTGAATGGAGCGACGGTGAGGGTCACTGCGTGGTAGACGAGACTCCTATCGGCACATTCGCTGAACTGGAAGGGCCAGCTGAATGGATCGACCGCACTGCCGCTCTACTCGGAATTCCCCACTCCGATTACATGACGCTCAGTTACGGCCGGCTCTTCGAGCAATGGCGACTAGATCATCACTCCGGCGCAGAGAATCTGACGTTCGATGAAATCGGCGCCGAAAAGTAGATTGCATAAGCCCAGGACAACAAAAGGGCGGCCTTTGAGCCCGCCCTTTCTGTCGTTAACGGCGCGAGGACTATCCCTCAGTTCCGTGACATTTCTTGTATTTTTTTCCTGAACCGCAGGGGCAGGGATCGTTCCGGCCGACCTTCTCGCCGGTGCGGCGCTGATTTGGTTGGCTGGCGGCGGAGCCTCCGGCCATGCTGGCCGCCGCGAGCTCGCGCTGCTTCTTGCGGGCGAATTCCTTCTCCAGCGCGTCGATCGTGGTGGACGGCTGCCTTGTGGGCACGGAGATCTCGCGGGGAGCAGACTCCGAAGCGCGTGAATGGGAGCCATTGGTCGGGGCCGGAAGCGCGGCGCTTGCCACCGGCGGAGCAGCAGGCACCTCGCGGCGCGGCTGAGGCGCCGCATTCACCGGCTGACCATCGGGCCCAATGATCTGCATTCGGAACAGGAAGCGAACGGTATCTTCCTGGAACTTCAGCATCATGGCTTCGAACATGTCGAAGGACTCACGCTTATAGGCGACAAGAGGATCCTGCTGCGCGTAACCACGAAGACCAATGCCTTCCTTGAGGTGATCCATGGCCAGCAGGTGATCTTTCCACAGGCCGTCAATAACGCTTAGCATCACCATGCGTTCGTGGTAGCGCATCGTGTCGGCGCCAAGGATCTTTTCCTTCGCCTCGTACTCGCTCTTGAGCTGCTCGAAGACGGTGTCACCGAGTTCGTGGCGCGCCAACTCGCTTACCTTGATTCCGGAATTTTCGAAATCGAGGCCAAACTGACCAACGAGCCGTTCCTGCAGCCCCTTGATGTTCCACTGGTCGGGATGCTTCTTTTCCGGGGCGAATTCATCAAGCGCTGCAGAGAGGATGCCGCCAACGTAATCCTCAAGGATCAGGTCGCGTTGTTCGACGCCTTCGAGAAGCTGGCGGCGCAGGCCATACACGGCCTCGCGCTGCTTGTTCATCACGTCGTCGTATTCCAGCAGGTGTTTGCGCGACTCGAAATTCTGCGACTCGACTGCCTTCTGCGCTGCCTCGATGCGGTTCGAGATCATGCGGGATTCAATGGGCACGCCTTCTTCCATGCCCAGGCGCTCAAGCAGGGTGGAGACCCATTGCTTGGCGAAGATACGCATGAGATCGTCTTCAAGAGAGAGATAAAAACGGGAAGCGCCGGGATCGCCCTGGCGGCCGGCGCGACCACGGAGCTGGTTGTCGATGCGGCGTGATTCGTGACGCTCAGTACCGAGGATGAACAACCCGCCGGATTGGATTACCGCTTCGTGTTCCTGTTGCGCCGCAGCAGCGTGGACCTGGTTTACTTCGGTCCACTCGGGCTCGGAAACTTCAAACTCCTGGCCGTTGTAGTAGAAACGCATGAAGCCGGCCGGGGCCATGGGACTGATGGCGCCTTCAGCGACACTGATGGCGCGGGCGCGTCCCTTCTTCACAAGCTCCTGGCGGGTCATGAATTCGGAATTGCCGCCGAGGAGAATGTCTGTGCCACGGCCAGCCATGTTGGTGGCGATGGTGACCATGCCGAGTCGACCTGCCTGGGCCACAATTTCGGCTTCGCGCTCATGGAATTTGGCGTTCAGCACGACGTGGCGAATGCCCTTGCGCTGCAGGATGCCAGACAGGCGCTCAGACTTTTCGATGGACGTGGTGCCCACCAGTACGGGTTGCCCCGTTTCGTGCAGAGCCGAGATATCGTCCGCAGCCGCCTTGTACTTTTCCTTTTCAGTGCGGTAGACGACGTCGGAGTTTTCCTTCCGCAACATGGGCTTGTTGGTAGGGATGACCACGATTTCGAGCTTGTAAATCTTTTCGAATTCAGCGGCTTCCGTTTCAGCCGTGCCGGTCATGCCGCTCAGCTTCTGATAGAGGCGGAAGTAGTTCTGGAAGGTGATGGTGGCAAGGGTTTGGTCTTCCTTGCGGATGACTACGCCTTCCTTCGCTTCAACGGACTGGTGCAGACCATCAGACCAGCGGCGGCCAGGCATGAGGCGCCCCGTAAAGGTGTCGACGATGATGACTTCGCCATCCTTTACAACATAGTCCACATCGCGTTTGTAGAGGGAGTGCGCCTTGATGGCGGTCTCAACGTAGTGCTTGAGGTCCCAGTTTTCTGCGTCGGCAATGTTGTCGATGCCAAGCGCCTTCTCGATGCTGACCCAGCCTTCATCTGTGACGCCGATCGTGCGGTGCTTCTCATCAACGAAATAATCGCCTGTGAAAGTCTTTCCTTCGAGGCTCTCGATTTCTTCCCCGAGAACCAGCTGGGGAATGACCTTAAGCACGCGCGCGTACTTGTCAGTGGTCTGGTCCGTGGGGCCCGAGATGATGAGCGGAGTGCGCGCTTCGTCAATGAGAATGGAGTCAACTTCGTCAACGATGGCGTAATAGTGTCCGCGCTGCACGCAATCCTTGATGTCGAACTTCATGTTGTCGCGCAGATAATCGAAGCCGAACTCGTTGTTTGTCCCGTAGGTGATGTCAGCGCCGTAAGCGGCCCTGCGTTCGTCGTCGGAGAGGTCATGAACGATGACGCCAACAGTAAGACCGAGGAATTCGTAGATCTTGCCCATCCACTCGGCGTCGCGCTTGGCCAGATAGTCGTTGACGGTAACCACGTGCACGCCGCGGCCGGCAAGGGCGTTGAGATAGCAGGCGAGGGTGGCGACGAGGGTCTTGCCTTCGCCGGTTTTCATCTCCGAGATCTTGCCGGAATGCAGCACCATGCCGCCAATCAACTGCACGTCAAAGTGGCGCATGTGTACCGCGCGCCAGCCCGCCTCGCGGACAACGGCGAAGGCTTCTGGCATGATCTCGTCAAGGGCTGCGCGCTCGGCTGCCTTGATGACATCCTTGTCGGTGAGGCCCTCAATGCGCGCCTTGACGCGGGCCTTGAACTCGGTTGTCTTGGCGCGCAACTCCTCGTCTGATAGCTGCTGAATAGTCGGTTCGAGCTGATTGATCCTGGCAACAACGGGTACGAGCTTCTTGATTACGCGCTCATTCGCGGTGCCAAAAATCGTTGTTAATACCTTGTCGAAAAACACAGGAATCTCCGTATACCAGTGTAAATGCCGTGGGTTGAAGCGGAGAGCTCAGCGGCTGCTCCGAAAATGGTTGCGCGAGACATGCGCATAGGTCACTCCAGACGCCAGATCAGACGGTCGACAGGCTCTCCCCTGCGGATGCGGCGAAGCTGGCGATGCAGGTGCTTGACCGGTGTCTCCGGCGAGCCGTCGTCATCTTCATCAGCGTCTTCCTGCTGCTGAATCTGGGCCTTGGCGACAAAAGCGTGGTTGGGGCGATAGGCCATCGACAGGAACTGAAACGCTGCTCCCAGGTTTGCGGCCGCGCTACCTGCGCGGGATCTCCAACTGCTCTGCTTTTGGCCGCGCCGTTTACGGTCGCGAAACCGTGACCAACTGATGAACACCATGATGGCGATCAGCCACGCCATGGGGTTGGCGAGACCCATCAGCACAAAAAGGCTCATGTGAGTAGCTCCTAAGCTCTAAGCTCTTTATTTTGTTAAAGATGAAAAGGAAGCGAGAAATCCCTGGGCGAACTAATCCCTGAGGAAACCCAACTACCGATGTGGGGCTTAAAGGAGGCTGGAAGGAGGGGGGCGCTGGAAAGAGAAGGGAAGGAGCGGAGCGGCAGGGGCGCGACCGATGCAGAGGACGGATCGCTCGGGCAGAACATTGAGAGGGGAAACCAGTCCTACAAACAGAACGGGCAGCATGGATGCGAACGTGCCCGAGTCCGCTGAGTGAACCATGGCGCGTGTGCTGCGCGGGTGGAGATATCTCTGCACCCCGCTTGCAGCAACCGTCTGATCGCCGGGATGGCCGGCGAGGAATTGCAACACAGGATTGGTGTACAACCGGGCATTCTGCATGCCGGATTGGGCGCGCGCGACAAAGGCGATCGACATGGCGGCAACCGCCACCCATATCCACGCGTTCCTGTGTCTGATTGATCTCATGCAGGCTTCCGTCTCATATTGTGCCACAAATCAAGCTGACGAACGATAGACATCGCGCAAAGACGGTGCGGGTCCGTGGGTCTTCGGTATATTCAGAGCACTCTTGGACCTGTTTTCAATGGCATGGCGCGAACTTCGTTGAGTGCGGGTCGACTGCCTTATCGCGGAGCGAAATATGAGGATCCTTCTTGGGCTTTCTGCCTGCATCACTGCGGCAGCACTGGCTGATGGTCAGACCCCGATTGCAACGTTGCCCGCTTCTCCGTCGACTGTCGTCTGGGGGTACTATTCGGCCAAAGCCAAGTCCGTGCTAACGGCGCATTCCGGCGACACGGTGCGAATCCAGACCGTTTCGACCTGCGGTTCGACGGAACGCATGGAAGAGGAAGGTGTCGCCACTGCGGATATTCCCGGGTACAACGCGGATATTTACCGGGAAGTGAAGGACAAAGGGCCGGGTGGGCACATTCTCACCGGGCCGCTTGAGATTGCCGAGGCCGAGCCGGGCGACGTTCTTGAAGTCCAGATCCTCAAGATCGACATCGACGTGCCGTTTGCCTGCAATGGATTCGGCACGGGACGCGGGTTCCTGCCCAACGACTTTCCCTATAGCAAGCGAAAGATTATTCCGCTGGATCGCGAGAAGATGATTGGGAAGTTTGCGCCGGGGATCGAGATTCCGCTGCGGCCTTTCTTCGGCAGCATGGGCGTGGCGCCGCCGGAGTCAGCCGGACGCTACGACAGCGCTCCGCCCTGGATGCACGGCGGAAACATGGACAACAAGGAACTAGTGGCAGGCACGACGCTGTACCTGCCCGTGCATGCCAAAGGGGCGCTGTTCGAAGTCGGCGACGGGCACGCCGGGCAGGGTAACGGGGAGGTCGACATCACGGCATTGGAAACCTTTCTTTCTGGCACCTTCCGCTTCGTCGTGCACAAGGACCGCCACCTGCTGTGGCCGCGCGCCGAAACGCCGACCAGCTACATAAGCATGGGCTTCAGTCCGGATCTCAAGGAAGCGACGACACTCGCCGTCCGCGACATGATCAATTTCCTGGTGGAGGAAAAGCATCTCAGCCGCGATGAAGCATACATGCTCACCAGCGTGGCGGTGGATGTTGACGTGACACAGCTTGTAGATGGAAACGTGGGCGTCCACGCCATGTGCCCCAAGGTAATCTTCAAGTAGTCACAAACGGGGTGTCACCTGGATTTGCCCGTAGTATGCTTCCACTCAGACTTTTGCTAGGCCGATTTGCACTATCCAGCATCCGGGGTTCGAACGCCCGGAAGTCCTGACTCCGTCGAATAGGAAGCTCCCATGAGAAAGCCAAAAGTATTGCGCCCCATGCTCGCGATTGCAATGGGCCTGGTTGCTTTTACGTCATTGTCGGTTGCCGCCGATGAAAAGGGCGCTGAGACCACGCGCCGTGGCTACTACCGGAACCCCGCCGTGCACGGCGACACCATCGTATTCACATCCGAGGGCGACCTGTGGACGGTAAGCGTGAAGGGAGGAGCTGCCCAGCGGCTGACTACCGCGCCTGGAATGGAAAGCATGGCGACTATTTCCCCAGACGGAAAGACGGTGGCGTTTCTGGCCAACTACGAGGGGCCTGGCGAGGTCTACACCATGCCTATCACCGGTGGACTTCCGCAGCGGCGCACGTGGGAGGGAAGCGTGGCACCTGCGGGCTGGGCTCGCGACGGCCGATTGATGATTGCCACACGGCGCTATGCGACGCTGCCCAGCGAAGCTCTGACGCTGGTGGATGAACAGGGCAAGCGCGAGATCATTCCATTGGCCGAGGCGGCGCAGGGAGCTTACTCCGAAGATGGCCACACACTCTTCTTCACGCGCTGGAACTGGCAGGGAAGCTCGACCAAACGCTACAAGGGTGGAGGAGTGGAGAACCTGTGGCGCTTCGACGGCAAAAGCGAAGCTGTACCCCTGACGGCGGACTATGAAGGCACATCGGCACATCCGATGGTGTGGAAGGACCGCGTCTATTTCATCTCTGATCGCGATGGCGTGATGAACGTGTGGTCAATGGACGCAAACGGCAAGAGCCTCAAGCAGGAGAGCCATCAGAAATTGTTTGATGTCGAGTCCGCTTCCATCTCGGATGGTCACATCGTGTACGCGTCGGGTGCCGACTTGTGGGTGTTAGATCCTGCTGCGGGCAGCGAACAGGTGATCCCGATCACTCTCACTTCGGACTTTGATCAGATGCGAGAGCACTGGGTCAAGAAGCCGATGGATTACTTGACTGCAACGCATCTCGCGCCTGACGGCTCAAGCGCGGTGTTCACGGCACGCGGTGAAGTGTTCACCATGCCCGCGAAGACGGGCCGCATCGTGAAGGTGGCATCGAACTCCGGCGTGCGCTTTCAAGATGCGCGTTTCATGCCAGACGGAAAATCGATCGTTGCTCTTTCAACCGAAAGCGGGGAGACCGAGTTCTGGAAGTATCCGGCAAACGGTGTCGGCAAGCCAGAGCAGTGGACAAAGGATGCCAAGGTGACGCGACGCGAAGGCAAAACTTCGCCCGACGGCAATTTCCTGGCGCACACCAACAGGGATCAGGAATTGTGGATCTACGACGTCAAGGCCAAGCAGGACAAGCGCATTGCCCAATCGATGAACGGCGACTTCGGCGATCTCACCTGGTCGCCAGACAGCAAGTGGCTGGCGTATTCGGAGACCGCAAACAATTCCTATCAGCAGTTGAAAGTCTTGAATGTGGACTCGGGAAAGATTGAGCCGATCACCTCAGACCGCTTCAACACGGGTACGCCAGCGTGGAGTTCCGACGGCAAGTGGCTTTACTTTCTCTCCGACCGATCTTTGAAAACAACCGTCCCTTCTCCCTGGGGACCGCGCCAGCCGGAGCCGGAATTCGATCGAGCGGTGAAGATCTATCAACTGGCCTTGACCACGGGGTTGCGCTCGCCCTTCCTGCCTCCCGATGAATTGCATCCCGACAAGAAGGAAGACGAAAAGAAGCCCGACCAAAAGACGGAAGAGTCGAAGGACGCCAAGGCGGCGGATAAGAAGGCCGACGACAAGACTGACAAGAAGGACGAAAAGAAGCCCGAAGAAAAGAAAGAAGACAAGAAGAACGAAAAGAAGGTTGAGGTCAAGATCGACTTCAACGATTTGCCTTCACGGCTCAGCGAAGTTCCAACTCCAGCCGGAAACTATGAAGACCTTCAGGCCACTGAAAAGCGGCTCTGCTGGATGAACGTTGCCGATCAAGTGCATGAGCATGTTTCGCTGCAGTGTCTCGAGATCGCGAACAAGGGCGACGAGGTTGATACGGTGATGGGCGATGTGAACGGCTACGAGATCTCCGCCGACCGCAAGAAGCTGCTGATCCGGAAGAAAGAGAACTTCTACATCTTTGACTCCGACGCGAAGGGCACCGCGACGGCCGACCCAAAAGCACAAGGCAAAGCGGCCATCAACATGTCACGGTGGAGTATCAACACCAATCCGCGCGAAGAGTATCGCGGCATCTTCCTTGATGCATGGCGGTTGGAGCGCGACTTTTTTTATGACAAGAACATGCACGGCGTTAACTGGCCGGCCACGCGCGACCGCTATATGCCGCTCGTGGATCGCGTGGCCGATCGCGAAGAATTGAACGACGTGATTGCACAAATGGTGGGCGAGTTGTCGGCGCTGCACACATTCGTGGTTGGCGGCGATGCACGCGAACCCTCTGACCACGTTGACCTGGCGACACTGGGCGCGCGGTTGCGGCGTGATGAGAAGGCGGGAGGATTTGTTGTGGAGCACGTCTACGCGCACGACCCGGACCTGCCGAACGAGGCTCCTCCCTTGGCGCGCCCGGATTCGCTAGTGAAGGAAGGAGAGGTCATCGCCAGCATCGATGGGGTGGAGGCGTTGAGCGTGCCCGATGAGGGAGCGCTGCTGCGTGGCAAGGCCGGAACCCAGGTTCTACTTCACGTAAAGGATCCCAAGGGCGACGTGGCCGCCGGGCGCGATGTGCTTGTGACTCCAATCAGCGCCCGCGATGACGGGCAACAGCGTTACTCGGAGTGGGAGTATACGCGGCGCCTGTCCGTAGAGAAGGAATCGAACGGAACCGTCGGCTATGTGCACCTTCGCGCCATGGGCCCAAACGACATCAATCAGTGGGCGCGCGAATTCTACCCCGTCTACGATCGGCAGGGACTCATCATCGACGTGCGACACAACCATGGCGGCAACATCGACTCCTGGCTGCTGAGCAAGCTGCTGCGGCAAGCCTGGTTCTACTTCCAGCCACGTGTGGGCAATCCAAGCTGGAACATGCAATATGCATTCCGCGGACATGTTGTGGTGCTGTGCGATCAAGAGACCTCATCTGACGGTGAGGCGTTCAGCGAAGGGTTCAGGCGCCTTAAACTCGGAAAAGTTCTTGGCACCCGCACGTGGGGCGGCGAGGTATGGCTCAGCTTTGGCGATACGGCGCAGTCGGACAACGGCGTCGCGTCGGCGGCGGAAACCGGAGTTTACGCTGATGGCAAATGGCTCATCGAAGGCCGGGGATTCGAGCCCGACGCTGTGGTGGACAATCTACCCCACGAGAGCTTCACGGGCAAGGATGCGCAACTCGAAGCGGCGATGAAGGAGTTGCAGGAGGAGATCAAGGCCGATCCACGGCCAGTTCCGCCCGCTCCGCAGCATCCTGACAAATCGTTCCACTACCAGCAATAGATTGACTGCAACCTCAGAATCACCGGGCGCGGCTCCGGCTGCGCGCTGGTACATCTTTGCGATGGGGATCGCGGGATTTTCAGGCATCTTTTCCCACGCCGGGCGAATCTCCTAAACGAAGCTGGAAAGAGGATGATTCATGGCGGAACAGGACGTGGCGCTGCGGAAGCAGCTGGTTGAGCTCATCAAGGGCGGGAACGCACACACGGAATTTAAGAAAGCGATCGAGGATTTTCCAGCCGAAATGCGCGGTAAGCGCCCAAAAAGCTCGCCCCACGCGCCGTGGGAATTGCTCGAACACATGCGCATTGCGCAGTGGGACATTCTGGAATTTTCGAGAGGCGGCGATCACAAGTCGCCTAAGTGGCCCGACGAGTATTGGCCAGAAAGTCCTGAGCCTCCCGACCCCAAGGCTTGGGATCGAAGTGTAAACGGCTTTTGCCAGGATCTGCACGCAATGTGCGCCCTTGTTGAGAATGAGGCAACCGATCTTTACAAACAGATCCCGAACGGAGATGGGCAGACCGTCCTTCGTGAGGCTCTTCTCGTGGCCGACCACAACGCGTACCACCTTGGACAATTGGTATTGTTGCGGCGGATGCTCGGCACCTGGAATGTCGAGTAGGCCAGCCGTTATGCCCGGGCCTCTTCAGAGATGCGCATGGCGACGGCCTCCACAATTTGTTCGTGAACTTCGTCGATGCTGAGGTCGCCTTCAATGCACACCACGCGGTGAGCGTCGCGATGAGCGATCTCACGATATTTTCCCCACACGCGCCGATAGAACTCATCCTGTTCACTCTCGAAGCGACCTTCGTCCTTGCCTGATTGCGCAGCGACGCGGTCGTTGCGACGGCGAGCGCGCTCCAGGCTTGCATCGAGCGACGGCATTAGCAGCAGCGTCAGATCCGGTTCCAGGGCGCCGCAAATGATCCGGTGCATGTCAAGCACAAGCTCGGAGCCGAGGCCGCGTCCGCCCCCCTGGTAAGCCTCAGTGGAATCGGTGAAGCGATCGCACAGCACGGTCTTTCCCGCTGAAAGGGCCGGCTCGATGATCTCGGAAATGGCCTGTGCGCGGTCCGCGAACATCAGTGCCATCTCCGCCAGTGGCGAAAGCTTTTCAGAACGCGAATCGAGAATGAGCTCGCGAATTCGATCGCCGGTGGCCGTGCCGCCCGGCTGCCGCGTGACGATTGGCGTGATCCCGCGCCTCTGCATCCATGAGGCCAGGCGCTTCAGCTGCGTAGTCTTTCCCGATCCGTCCAGTCCTTCGAGAGTGATAAAGCGGCCGCGCGACATGGCGTGAGTCTACCATCGCCGACTGGACGAGACGATCGTCGTACCGTTGTGTTAAAAGAGGTGGATTCAATTAGACCGGGCCCATACCTCTCGTACGACCGGGCCCAATTGGAGTAACTGTGAAACCAACTAATCTTTGTAAGAGCGCCGCGTGCCTTCTGGCAGCGGCTTCTTTATTGGCGGTGCCTCGACTTGCCGCACAAAACCTGACTCTCGAAGGCCAGACTGGCGGATTCATCACACCAACCGCTTACGTCGTTTACTCGGCCAAGAATCACTTCTTTTCTTATCCTGCCGTTGGCTATCATTTCGTAAATGCATCCAAAGTGATCGGCAACATTCACACCTTCAGTATTGCGGAGGGCTTTGGCAACCGCGCCGAACTTGGTTACACGCGAAGCGTGCACCAGGAGGGCAATAGCCCTCTATTCAGCGAACTGTGGCACTTCGCGGGCATGAACATCTTCAACGGCAAGGTAGTGGCCATTCGCGATGGGCAATGGAGCCCGCTGATTCCGGGGCTTGCAGCGGGCTTCGTGGTTCGCACCGGTGATAAATTCGTGACTGGCGCGCTGGACCACGCATTTACCGGAAATCTCAAGAGCTACACCAATGAAGATCTGTACACGGTCGTGACCAAGACCTGGCTGCACCCGCCAGTCCCGTTCCTTGCGAACCTCGGATGGAAGGCGACCAACGCTTCAATTTTCGGAATCGGCGGCCAGGCGACTCGATTTGGCGGACGCCTCTTCGGTGGGCTGGGAATTCCCATTCCAGGTCCGTTCAAAACTGCCATTGTTCCCGCAGCCGGATTTACGCAGGAACCGCCCACTTCAAAGAATCTTGGGGCAATCCTCTTCCCACCCGGTAGCAGGGCGCATCTTCCTACTACCCTCGATTACGCAGTTCGCGTGACGCAAAGAGAGAATCCTCATTTTGCTTTTGATATTGGAGTGGGTCAGGTTGCCGGGATGATTGGGACAACCGCGGCCATCACGCCGGCAGGTCCGGTGCTGATTCCGGTGAACTTGCAGGCGCGAAGTGTTTTCGGCATGGGACTCAGCCTGCGCTACTAGGTAAAACGGGCGGGAAGGGCAACCTTTCCGCTTTCTTCCTGAAGTGAACCTTAATACCAGTAACCCTCCCGATTCAGTGCAACTTCTATTTCCTTCCCGTGTTCCAACTCAATAGCTTGAGTGGACTCGAATCGCTCAAACGATGGATTGTGAAAGCGGCTGCCTTCAGCCTGAATGAGGGCGAGGAAATAGATTTCTCTTTTATGCCCCTGCACCGCATTGCGGGAACGATTGCAGACGGGCTGGAACATCAGGAGGACTTCAATGCGAATATTTCGATCCGTACGTTGGCTGCTGCTGGCGCTGCTTCTTCCATTCATCCCCACGTCGCAAGCGCACGCGGGCGTATACATCAGCGTCGGATTTGCGCCTCCAATTTTGCCTGTCTATGAACAGCCTCCATGCCCCGAGCCTGACCTGATCTGGTCGCCGGGCTATTGGGCTTACGGTGAAGATGGGTATTACTGGGTGCCAGGAGCCTGGGTGCCGGCTCCCTATGAGGGCGCGCTTTGGACTCCTCCATATTGGGGCTGGCAGGATGGAGGCGTTTATGTCTTCCATCCAGGTTACTGGGGCCCTGAAGTTGGCTACTACGGTGGCGTGAATTATGGCTTTGGTTATATGGGCATCGGCTTCATCGGAGGTCGGTGGCATGAACATCGCTTTGAGTACAACACGGCCGTCGTCCGCGTGAATGAGAGGATCATTCGCACCACGTACATCGATCGCACCGTCATTCGCGAACATGAGGTGGATCATGATCGCCATCTCGCCTATGCTGGCGGTCCGGGCGGCATCCGCCACGAGCCCAACCAGGAAGAGCGCCATGCGATGCAGGTGCAACATCTGCCTCCCACGCAATTTCAGCAGCGGCACTTTGAATCTGCGCGCAATGATCATTCCAATTACTTCAACGCCAATCATGGGCGTCCACAGAACGTAGCCCTGGCGAGGCCTTTACCCGCTGAACACCATGAGGCGCCCACGCCGATCGGAGTGGGGGCGCGTGGTGGCCCGACAGGGGTGAACGGTAACGCCGGTGCACGGGGTGAAGTCCGCAATGGCCAGGCTGTGCAACCGGCAGCGCCGCAACGGCCGGCTCCCGTTACGAGGCAACCGGAAAATCCGCGCCCAAACTATCAGCCTCAGCCACGACCGGGGCAGGAAAACCGCCCGACGTATCAGGCACCGCCGCCCCAACAGCGTCCGGAATCGCGCCCTGCTCCAGAACCGCGCTATCAGGCTCCGCCACAACAGCGTCCTGATTCGCGTCCGAATTATCAAGCGCCTCCGCCTCAGCAGCGTCCCGAGGCGCGTCCGGCTCCCGAGCCGCGCTACCAGGCTCCGCCGCAACAGCGTCCTGATTCGCGCCCGAACTATCAGGCACCGCCGCAACAGCGCCCTGACTCGCGCCCGAATTATCAGGCACCTCCACCACAACAACGGCCTGAATCGCGCCCTGCCCCAGAACCGCGCTACCAGGCTCCCCCCCAACAGCGTCCGGAATCCCGCCCTGCGCCGGAGCCCCGCTATCAGGCTCCTCCGCGCCAGGAACAGCGCCCCGCCCCGGAGCCGCGTTATCAGGCTCCGCCACAGCAGCGTCCAGAGGCTCGTCCGGCTCCAGAGTCACGCCCGGCTCCTCCGCCACGTCAGGAATCGCGTCCGGAACCCCGGCACGACCAGAAACCGCCCAAGGAACCAAAGCGCTAATCGTGAAATGGTTTGACTGGAAGTGAAGGCCCGCGGCGCACCGCGGGCCTTACTGCATTCAGGGTGGGTTCGTTCTTACTCAGGCTTCTGCCGGTCGAAGTCCCGCGATCTCAATTTCAATTCCGCCGTATTCGGGGTGGTCGTTTTCGCGAATGCGATATGCAATGTCGACGAGGCTGCCGGTCGTCAGCTCAAGGGCTGAGCAGCGCCCCGCCCAATCCCAACCTATGCAGCGCATGATGCCCACGCGTCCAATCGAATCAACTGAATTCTGTGCGAGTTCCAGTCGGATGTGACGCTCTTTCATCAAACGCGGCGCCGAGACCAGGCGAGCGCGTCGCGCAACGAATATCGGCTCGGGATTTCCATGCCCCAGAGGCTCAAGCTTTTTCAGCCATCCCGCCAGCACCGGTGTGATGCGATCCAGTGGCAACTCGGCGTGAATCTTCAATACGTGCTCTGGCTGAGTGCCGGCAAGGCGCTCTGTTGCATGCAGATTAAGCCGGCGCCGTAGCTCGGGTATCCCTTCGGCCGTCATTGCGAAGCCAACCGCGAATGCATGGCCGCCAAACCGCGTGAATAAATCGCTGCAACTTTCCAGGGCTTCCAGCAGCTGAAAGCCGTCGATTGAGCGCCCCGACCCATGCGCGACGCCATCTTCCACGCTTATCACGATTGCCGGTTTTGCCGTACGCTCAACCACGCGCGAAGCCAGAATGCCGATCACGCCACGGTGCCACCCATCTCCATGCACAACGACCAACCGTTCCGATGCAAAATCAACATCGTCCGCGAGGCGTCCTTCGATGATGGCGAGCGCAGCAGCCTCGGCGTCGCGCCGCTGGGAATTGAGAGACTCCAGTTTTACGGCAAGTTCGTTTGCTCGCATCGCGTCTCGTGTGCAAAAAAGCTCCACGATCTCCGACGCCACGTCCATGCGTCCTGCCGCGTTGATGCGCGGAGCAAGGCGAAAAGCCACGTCAAAGCCGGTGATCGGCCTGTTCGCCGGATCGAGAGCCGCTGCCTGAAACAGCGCCCGCAGTCCCGCGCCCACAGGCTGGCGTAAAGCACGCAATCCGAGTGAAGCGATGGTACGATTCTCGCCGCGCAGGGGAACCGCATCCGCAATGGTAGCGATGGCGACCATCTTCAAGAAGCTTGGCAGAGTCTTTCCACGTGTCCGACTCGCATCCCGCCGCTCCAGCAAAGCCTGCGCCAGCTTGAATGCAATCGCTGCTCCACACAGCGACTTCTCAGGGTAAGTACACTCGGGCTGGTTGGGATTGAGGATTGCCAACGCGTCGGGAACCGCATCATCCGCGCTCGGCAAGTGATGGTCTGTCACGATGAGGTCAAGCCCAAGCCGCCGCGCCGTCTTTGCCTCGGCAAACGCACGCATGCCCGTGTCAACGGTAATAACAAGCCGAACACCGTCACCGTACGCCGATTCCAGCACGCTCGATTGCAGCCCGTATCCCTCGAGAATCCGATGCGGAACATGGAAGCGGACAACGCCACCCAGCATCTCAATTGCTGTCTTAAGCAGCACGACGGCGGTAGTGCCATCGACGTCATAATCGCCGTAGAGCAGAATCGGTTCGCGAAGCGCGATGGCGCGCTCCAGGCGTTCGACCGCAATTGTCATGCCCTTCATCAACAGCGGATCGTGTAGATGAGAAGTGTCTGGATAGAGAAAAGCGTGTGCGTCCTGAGCCGTACCAATTCCGCGCGCCACAAGAAGTTCAGCCAAAACAGACGGGAGATGCGCTGCTGATGCGAGCGCCGCGGCTTCCTGTTGACTTGGAGACGCAATCACCCAGCGTTGACGAGGATAAGTGCGCTTCGGGGCGCCGGCCGTGGTGCTCGCTGCGCCCACGCCGCTTACTCGTCCTCGTCGCCGGCGTCGTGTGCGTCGTCAATCACAATGTCTTGAAATCTCTCGATGTCTTCGAGCAGTGACTGGTAGCGCTCATACCACTCCGTTGTGGTTTCATGCAGAAACACCAGTCCCTGGTAAACGAAACCAAGCTGAATGTAGCCGAGCATGCCCATGTACTTGCGGAGCCACTGGGCTTCAACAAGCTCAGTGGCTTCTTCGTCGGGGAAGTTCATCTCGCCGGCTTCTTCAATCAAGGCCTCCAGTTCTTCGCGCTCCAGCGTAACTTCACTGAAGGTGACGAACGGAGAGCCCACGTGCTTGGCCATCTCGACAAAGTCTTTCCATGCGTCGGGATTCGATTTTCCGTCCCAAAGCACAGAGGGAATGTCTTCCGTCACAAAGCCGGGAAGGCGGCGCATGCCGTGGCCCTCGACGAAGGCCACCATGTCATCTTTCAACGGGAGGAGGTTATCTTTGCTCATGTCAACAGTCATTTTCGCAGATGCGGGCGGGTCGGCTGGCCCGGCTGTGGAAACTTATTCGCGGGGCCTCCCGCGGCGTTAGTCTGGAAGCAGGAGGATTTACCCCTTTGCCGCTTTTCGAGCACCATGTTTTCGTCTGCCACAATGTTCGTCCCGAGGGTGCCCCGCGCCCTTCCTGCACCAGCGACGGAAAAAGCGAAGTCTTTACCCAGCTTCAGCAGTTGACTAAGGCGGCTGGCCTGACCGACCGGGTGCGTATTAACAAGTCCCTGTGCCTTGACCAGTGTGAGCACGGCCCGACGGTCGTGGTCTATCCTGACGCCGTCTGGTACGGGGGCGTCAAGCCGGAAGATGCCGCCGAGATCGTGGAGCAGCACCTGGCAATGGGCACCCCGTAGAGCGCCTGCGTATTGCCGATACCTGCATCAACACCAAGACCTGCCCGCATCGCGTCTAAACGGGATCGTTCACGAAGTCGCATAGTTCCGGGGTGATTTGAGCCCGTGCTCCGCAGCGGGGCGGCGCTGCAGTGTACAGACCGCCGTCCCGTGCGCTATTCTGACCATTAGTCCATGATCTTCTCTCGCGAATATATTGGTTATCTTGGCCGCCGTACGGTCAAGCACCTCATCGACGCCAAGTTCATCGCCACGAGCGATTTGAAGGCCACCGAAGAGCGCGTCACGCACGCGCTCACAGAGGAACTTTCCCTTGAGGACCGCATCAACGAAGAAGTGCGCGTGATCCTCGAAGCGTATTCCGACGAAATGCGGAAATCCGGTGCGCAATACGCCGAAATGTTCAAAAAAGTAAAGACTGAGCTCGCCCGCAAATACAAGGCGGTGCTATGAGAATCAGTCGCGACAAGCTCAATAAACTGGCGCACACTGTGGCCGACACACTCGCTGATATCAATGAAGTCGGCTTCATGGAAGACCGCAACACCATACGCCAGGAAGCCCGTAAGGCCCTCGAAAACCTTCTTACCGAGGAAGCCCGGATCGACACCGCCGCCCGCGCCAAGATTGCCTCCCAGCGCAAGATCATCCTGGAAGGTTCTCAGGAGTGGGAGATCCTCTACCGGAAGTACTACAACGAGGAAGTCCGCAAACTTGGCATTTGAGCAAACAGTCGTCGAGTCCCGGCTTGGGACCTACACAAATCTTTGTTAAAGTAGTCAAGTGGCCGCAAAGCCACCCCGTGTGTGGCGCTATCGTCTAGGGGTTAGGACGTGAGATTCTCAATCTTAAAACACGGGTTCGATTCCCGTTAGCGCTACCAATATCCTTCCGAAGAAGCCCAATACAGTCCCAGAAAAAACATTAAGTCATTTATTTTCAATAGGCATGTTCCGTGAAGGTCTAAGTGCGTTTATTGACAGCCAGGGGCATCTGGGGGCAACATTGGGGGAACTAGGAGTAGCTGCCGAATAGTTGCCCCCAACCTCAATTCAGAGATCCAAAATGCCCCTTACGGAACTGCAGATCAAGAATGTCAAGCCCCAGCCGGGGAAGACTTTCCGGTTGTTCGATGCGCGCGGCCTCTACCTTGAAGTCTCCGAAACAGGCAGAAAATGGTGGCGGTTGAAGTATCGCTATGCGGGGAAGGAGAAGCGGCTGTCCCTTGGTGTATACCCGGAGACGAGCTTGAAGGAAGCACGAGCGCGCTGCGATGAGGCCCGCAAACTCTTGAGCGATGGGGTTGACCCATCCCAGCAGCGTAAAGTGGACAGGCTGGTGCGCGCCGAACGTTCGGAGGATACCTTCGAGAAGGTCGGCCGCGAATGGTACGCAAAGCAATCCGAAGTTTGGGTTCCAGAACACGCTGTGCGGATATTGAGCCGCTTAGACCGAGATATTTTCCCGTTCCTTGGCGCACGCCCGATCACTGCCATTGAGACGCCCGAATTGTTGAGCGTTCTTCGCCGTATCGAAGCGCGAGGGGTGCGCGAGACCGTTCGCCGTGCGCGACAGGATTGTGAACAGATTTTCGCCTTCGCTATTGCTGCCGGGAAGATGCAAGCGGAATCCGGCTGCCGGTCTGAGCAGGGCACTCACGCCGAAAATAAAGACGGTCCACTTTCCCGCGATCACGGACCCGCAGAAGTTTGGTGAGTTGCTGCGCACGATGGATGGATACCAAGGGACTTTTACGGTCTGTTGTGCGCTGCGTCTTGCTCCTCTTTTTGCTGTGCGTCCTGGTGAGTTGAGGAAGGCGAAATGGCCAGACTTCGATTTGCACAACGCAGAGTGGCGTTTTGTTGCCAGCAAAACGCACCCCGATCATATTGTTCCGCTTTCACGGCAAGCTCTTGCATTCTCCGGGAACTGCACCAACTCACTGGAGCAGGTCAGTATGTATTTCCCAGTGCGCGCAGCGCAAAACGGCCAATGTCGGATAATGCCGTGCTCGCTGCGCTTCGCACAATGGGGATTCCCGCAGATGTTATGACTGGACATGGTTTTCGCGCTTCGTTTAGAACCATCGGGGATGAAGTATTGAAATTTCGAGTTGACCTCTCGAACACCAGATTGCACACCAAGTCAAAGATCCGAACGGCCGCGCTTACAACCGCACCGCGTTCTTGCCTGAACGCAAGCGGATGATGCAGCGCTGGAGTGATTACTTGGACCGCTTGAAGTCAGGTGCGGGTCGGGAAGTCGTCGAGATGCAGAAGCGTGTGTAGACGGCTTGCCGTGCTGCTACGCGTCCTACCGTGACGCACGTATGCGCTCTAATGCCCATTGTCTGACCTCAGATCTTACCCACGCTACTGTGCGTGCTCCAAGCCGAATAGGCGCGGGAAAACGCTTCTCGCCAATCAGCGCGTAGAGGCTCGACTTTGAGAGACCAGTGATCTCCTTGACTCCAGGCAGACGCAAGAATGTCACTTCATCAAGATTGCTTGCGACTCCATTTTGACCAGTTCAGCGGATTTCCGGGGATAGTGCCCTCTCGTGATGGCCTGGGGCGAGGAAGACGGAAACGACTGATCATCATTCCTCATGTCAGACAGTGTAGGGATTGTCGTGTTTCTGGTAGGAGCGCTCGGCATGGTTCACCTCTTTGGTTGCTGGCCAGCTTGCACGGTTTCATGTAAGAGAGCGAAGCCTTCGAATCTCAAGAATTTCATCGGAAGCGAGCTTCGAGGTTGGCACTCCTTGTCATGGCGTTGCGGCGTGATCTCCAATGATGTCGGTACTCAATCTCCGCATTTGGCATAAATCACCGCTGCTTGCGATTCGCTTCCCCCTGATCAGTTCTCCGGACATGTTGAGCATTTTTCACCTCATGCTGTGAGAATGGGAGGATACCGCTTCGATGTTCGATATCTTCCGAGACTTCCTCCCCAGAGAATGGCCGACGAGAAGAAAACTGTCCAAGACCTTTTCGGTCAATTCTGATGCGCTGCAGGCATAGAGAAGGAATCGCCGGACATTCAGAGGAACTTATGAGGACAACTGGACTCCTCGATCCAAAAACAAATCATAGATCTGGTGAGTTTTCTATTCCAGCGCGGCGTTCTATCCAGGAGTAATCGATTGGTGCCACGTGTATTTTTGGAGATAGGCGCAATCAAGCGGGGACGATAGTCGGGTGCTGTGTGGTGAGCGATGGTCACCAGATTTAGCGGTTCATCGGAAAGGCCATTTGAATTCCGGAACAGCTGCGAAGCGCCGGAGCAGACAGTAGCCGCAACAAATGAGACTCGCGCCATAACATTGGCGGGCAAAGCCACGGCAAGCGGATGCGCATCTCGAATCTCATCGATCGTAGGCGGAATAAGATCATTCTCGATCACGGATTGACGATCGTTCGCTTCCGGGCCGACCAGGCATTCAGCTAAGGAATAGCCGGCATTCCCAAAGGAGAATCTATGGCCACACTCGCTGCCAATTCGGCTGCTTCACCCTCTCTGTCCCTAATGGCGCTTGAAACGGCGAATGCTTGGCAGACCGCACGAGAATCCGGTGAGGAAAGCCTCTCGTTCTTGGGCGGACAAAGGCGCTCGAATGGATCCGCGATTGCGCCCCGGACTTCTGCAGCCAAAGCACCGATGAGAACTTTTGTCCCCTGTGCGTCTGCCGTTATGTATCCGCCTATTGCTTGGTCACTGCTTCGGGGCCATTCCGGCGCCCGGCGGCACTGCGCCGCTCTGCTTCGGCTACGCCGCCCTTCGGGTCATGGTTCCTCCCTAAAGGGCACCCTCCAAGAAAGCGCGACTTGGCGCTTGGGAGCCGGGCCCACTTGCTTGGCTTCGCCCCGGTGTGACCCAAGCAAGATCGGGAAATTCAACAAACGGAGACACCCTCATGTATCAGAACAAAGTAACCCTCATCGGCTTCCTCGGCAGCGACGCAGAAGTCGCAACAACGACAATCGCAGCTTCACCACGCTCTCGCTGGCAACCAGTCGTCCTACAAGAAAGATGGCAAATACATCTCGCACACCGAATGGCACCGTTGTGTCGTCTTCGGAAAGCTTTCGGAGTTCGCCGGCACCCTGAAGAAAGGGGCGCATATCCAGGTCGAGGGCGAACTGCGCAGCCGCCAGTACGACAGCAAGAAGACGGACTAAAAGCAGCGCATTTGGGAGATTAAGGTCGACTCGATCCTGAAGCTTGACCGGGCCGAGAAGTCCGCTGCCAGAAGATGGCGAACAGGACGATTCTTCTAACGTGGAAGTGGCCGCTTAGGCCCTTCCTCTTCACTCTTGGAGGCCTGGCCACCGCTGGGCTTCCATCTCTGCGAGGCTCCCGCTATGAGTTTAGAATTGACCTTCCCATTTCTCCGGCCAATAGAGGCTGCTGCTTGATGACAGCATCAGCGAGATCATGGGCAATCCTGACTCATCTGGTGGTGCGAGCGCGACGGCAAGATGCACCACGAAGATGCCGTTTCGTTCGACGGGCCTTGAAGTCATCGCCAATCAGCTCGGAAAGAAGCTCGATGAGCGCTTGCGGCCAAAGCTCATGACCGTATGCGCGGTTCTAGCCAGCCTTGTGCCGATCTCTGGGAATCCGGCATTGGGTCAGATGTGATGAAGCCTATTGCCGCCCCTATAGTTGGTGGCATGATAACCTCAACCGTTCACGTTTTGATTCTCGTACCTGTTTTCTTCGTCATGATGAAGGAGCGAGCTTTACGCAACGGAACACTTCAACCCATCTCTCAGACTGATACCAAAGGTCGCCAGAAACTCAACCTCAACTGCTGTAATCTCAACCTCAAGGAGACCCTTCATGCGATCTAAATCATTGTCCTTTGTAACGGCTGGACTCATGTTGATAGCAGCACTCGCCATTGCCCAAGAGGCCAAAACGCTAACTGGAACCGTTAGCGATGCCATGTGCGGCAAGACGCACATGATGCAGGGCGCGAGTGCGGCGACGTGTACTCGAGAGTGCGTTAAAGCTGGGTCAGGGTATGCTCTCGTGGTCGGAGATAAGGTCTATACGCTCAAGGGCGGATCAAGGCTTGCGATTGACAAATTTGCAGGCGCAAACGCCGTTGTCAAGGGCAAGTTGAGCGGAAATACAGTAACTGTCGGAATCGATCAAGGCCACTCAGTAGAGCGGGGCTCGTCGTTGCGCATTCTTCTTTGGAGGCCCCGCATACCCAAGTATTTAGAGACGAGCTCTCATGATCGAGTCTCCAAGCAGATGTGCGGGGTCTCTGAGCTTTTTGTCCTGTCGCGTTGAAGACAGAGCGGCTCCGAGGACACCAATCTAAGCATCGTTGCCGAAGGCATCGAAACATTGGAGCAACTTGAATTCCTTCGGGCTCGAAGATGCGACGAGGCACAGGGTTACTACTTTAGTCGACCCGTGCCTCCCCAGCAGTTCGCCAGGTTATTTGATACCCCCGCATGAACCGGAATCGTGCCCCGGCCGAAGCCGATCGAGGTATGCCTTCGGAGAATTTTGCGAAAGCCGTTTGTATTTGCGCTCGCCGCGCCTTGTGACCTCGCTTCTGTGGATCCACAGAAGACTGCGGCGAGGTCCGCACGCCGAGGCCTCACCATGTTCGGGATTTTTGTTCGCGCGCCAGGGTAAGCCCCCAATCCTGATCAAATCAACCGCGCTCTCATAAGCGCCCAGAGACCTCGTGCCTTCCATGTCCGCGGCACGGCCCGAAAGCGGCCCAACGCCCCCTGCGCACTCTTCCTCACCAACGTTTCCATCACTTTCGTAACCCGCCATAACCCGCTTCATGACCTGCGTCACAATCAGTTCTGGACATCTGTGTCAAAGTATTCGCATGGCGACCTTTGGGGAATTTCGCGACGAGCATCCCTCTGAGCTCTGCCTGTGTGGACATCGAGCAGAAAGGCATCTCTATTGCGGGACCATTGTGGTGTTTGTTCAGGTTGCACTTGTCGTGGTTTCTCTGCGATGAACTCACCGCCCTTAATTGCCACCGAACCATTCGGCGGGACTCTCCGCCAATAAGGGACTTTATCGCCGGACCCTTTGACTGTGACGCTGGTCACCGTTTTTGGACACCAAACGCGCACACACTCCCCTCCATGAACTTCGACTCCTCGGCATTTGTTTGCGAACCTGCACTGCTCCAGAAGCTCTTGAAGCACGCCGCTTCAGTGGATTGCGGCAAGAGTCGCGTGCTCTTCCGCCAGGGCGAGGCTCCCTCTGGGTTGTTCATCCTGCGCGGAGGAGAGGCGACCATGTTTCTTGAGAGTGAGAGCGGCGCTCTGCTTGTGCGAACCCAGCTCGCTCCCGGTTCATTGCTCGGCCTGCCAGCGCTGATGAGCAGCCAGCCGTACTCAATGTCTGCGATAGCCAAAAGAGGCGCGGTGGTGAACTACGTCACCAACTCAGACCTATCAGCCTCGATGCTTGCTGAGCCGCTGCTTGCGCTCGAAGTCTTGAGAATCTTCGCGATGGAGGTGCACACCACCAGGGCTGCAATCGCGCAGTCCCCAGGATCTTCAGAGGAGCAGCCCGAGGACCTTGCGTCGGAGCCCTCGCACTCGAGGGTCAACTAACCAAGCTGCCCCGCGCAATACATTGCGCGGTGAAGGTGGCTTCCCCGATAGGCGCGGAACGCATGTTTCGCGCCTTCCCTTTGCGCACACATCGGGCGGGAACAAAGTTGGACCCATTGCCCATCATCAAGCTGGACTGTCATAGTGCGCCCAGACCCCTTCTTGACCCGAACTAGATTCTCCCCTAGATCTCTGCTTTTCTTTACGATATGGGAGTCTTGCCTTGGACACCGCGCTCATAAAAGACCATAGATAAAAAGCTCGTTCTACTCGGTGGCGCGCCTCCTTGTCTGCCCATCGCATTTCGCGCGGGACACCTGATAGCCCACGACACGACGTGCGCGCCCCGGCGGGCCGCGCTCGCTCGCCGAAGAGCTCTCGCTGCCTCCGCGGCTCCGGATACGCAGCGGGCACCGGCGCTAGGGAAAGTCAGCGCGGCCTGAGCTGTCCGCCGCCGGCGTTGCCACCCGCTGACGAGTTGGAGAATTTGCTTGCACCTGCGATCAGTTACAGCTTTACCCAGTTTTGAATGCGTGTCCAAGACCTTTTACTTGCAGCGTTATTCCTAGGAGGCATCGCAAGGCCATTAGCGGTCATTCAGCGGCCTCTTCGCGCATTTAAGGGCATCGCTAAATGTGCGCCGGAGCGGCCAAGATCCAAAACATTTCGGACTTGAGATTCGTTGAGCTGTGCGCTTTGGTTTCCCGTTTGCGACGATGTCTACAAGGCATCACTCTTCTCCTAATAGGTATTGGACTCGCGCGCGAGATGGCGGTATGTTGTCGCTCACGATGGAAGAAATCAGGGCATGCATCCCGTTCGGTGCTGCGCACCGGGTGAATTTCGACACTCCACCCCTGACAAGGGAACTGCCCAGATACTTTGGTATCTCGACAGATACCACTGAAAACACAGCACGATTACAAAACGCGGTATCTGGCCAGATACCGCGTAAACACGGGATTGGAGGTCACTATGGGTGACGTTCAGACAATGAGGGATCGACCCAAAGAGAAGCTGCGCGGGCGTGATCGCCGCTCGCTCAATTTGAGTACGAAGCTCACAGCAGCCGAGGCGAGGGTCATCGAAGACGCCGCAACGCGCGCGGGCAGAACGCCGAGCGAATGGGCACGTGAAGCATTGCTGAGGGCAGCTCAAGGTGGTAGTTCGAACCCGCTTGGTATGGATATCTTTATCGAATGCGTCGGTAGTCAGATGTTGATGATGGCTGCATTCGACCCGCTCCTGAAAGCGTCTGGAATGGCGACGGAGCACATTAGTGCACTCTTCGATCGGGTCCAGAAGACGAAACTAATCCGGGCGCAAGAACTCCTCGCAAAGCGGGCGAATCGGCGCGCCGAAGAGGCCCGACGAGCAACCGAATGACATTCCCCGGATAGTAGAGAATAGCCGAGGCCGGGGCGGAGTCAAGGCCGCGCTCCGCGCGCCGCTTCGCGGTCAGAGAGCCTTGACACCGCCCCTGGTGCCTCGGCAAATCATCCAAATATCCGGGGAATGTCATAAAAAATGCAGAAGACCAAAACAGTGAGGTGAGCCATGCGCGGAGTCTACGAGAATCCTATCGGAAGCGGCATCTGGTGGGTTCACTACTATGGGGCCGGAAAGCGGCACAGAGAGAAGGTCGGTCGCAAGTCGGATGCGATCAAGTTGTACCAGTCGCGCAAGGCCGATGTAGCTGCCGGAAGGAAGCTTCCTGAGCTGCGCAACAGCAAGGTTGTCACCTTGTCGGAACTGATCGATGATGTGCTCGAATTCGTCGCGCATCACAAGGACAATCGGAGCTACACAAGCAAAGGCGAAATCGTCAGGAAAGCGCTTGGCTCGAAGCCTGCTGCTGACCTCACTCCTCAGGAGCTGGAACGGTGGCTTAGAACCCGCTGCAAAACACCAGCTACGGCGAACCGTTATAAGGCGTTCATCTCACTCTGCTATCGTGAGGGTGTTCGCAATGGAAAAGTGTCCGTCAATCCTGCGCGTCTGGTGCGGCAAAGGAAAGAAGGAACGGGTCGGCTTCGGTTCCTTAGCCGTGAAGAATACGACCGGCTCCACAAAGTGATCGCCGCGCGATTCCCGGAGCATTTCGCCGAGTTTGTCGTCAGCGTTCACACCGGAATGCGGCTGAGTGAACAGTACTCCTGCATGTGGTCTCAAGTCGACCTAGAGCGCCGGACAATCGAGCTGACGAAAACGAAGAATGGTTCCGCTCGAACGGTGCATCTCAATGCTGACGCTCTCAAGGCGATCAGGTCGCTCAAACGACCACTACAAAAGGCATCCGATCCGGTGTTTCCGCGCGAGGGATCCCAGGGCCGATTCGACACTCGATCCTGGTTCCAACCGTGTCTGGAAGAGGCAAAGATTGCGAGCTACGTCTGGCATTCAAACCGGCACACGTTCTGCTCCTGGCTTGCAATGGCTGGAGCATCAATCAAAGAGATCCAGGAACTCGCCGGCCACAAGACGATTACGATGTCTGCGCGCTACAGCCATCTTTCCCCGGAACACCGGCTTTCGGTGATCGATCGCATTGCCACGTCCAGCTGAGATTTTGCGAGGGCAAGTCCTATCCTTCGTAGAGTCGAGCGAAGATAAACCTTATGGGAGTGGCAGCATACCACGCGCCCGGTCATAATCTCTGACTTCCATGTCGATTTGGCTGATGTATGCGATTCCTGTGACGAAAAGTAGATCTTTGCTTCCGGGTAGCTGCTCCTACCGGCGTTCTCTGCGAGCGTCGACCACGCCGTAGGGTGAACGAGCTTCGAGGACACTCGGTTCATCGAACGAAACTCCTGCTCCTTTCCCACTTCTCGGCAAGGAACTGTCTCCAGGTGCCTGTTGCGGTCACATTCTCCGCGGCCTTCTGGTCTTTCATTCGCTTAAGTGCTTCATCGAGCCCTGGTGTAGGTGCGTTCGGGTCGTAGAACTGTTCCAGATCTCTTAAAGCTATGATCAGTTCGCAGCCGTCTATCAGTCGGTCGTCACCAAAACGACGAGCATTTGCCCCTGACTTTAATACATATTTTATGAATACCGTCAGCTCAAGCAGATTGCGCGAAGCCCACGCGATCAGATTCAGATTACCGGTGACATAACCGCGCCGAAGCTCATTGAAATTCTTGATCGCAGCATCACAGCTCGCATCCACGCGCAGTTCGGCGGACTATCTCGAAGAAATAGTAATTCGCGTCGTCAATTGGTTTCAGGAATTTCCCACGTCCAGCAGCTTCTGCGCCAGCGTATCCGCGTCACTGAGAGGAACGAACAAGGTTGAAGTGACTCATATCGATTCCAGACGCTCGCGCAGTTTCTCATTTGGCTCTGTTGTACGCAATCTGGCGAGCAGGAGAGGCGCCTGCTCGGGCCAAGAAGGTCTCGGCCACTCCAAAAGTGCGTTGAGAGCCATGTTCCTGTTTCTAGTGACAGGACTCTGGAGCCCGATCTTGATGAATTCCCATCCGTGACCAGGAAATCGCTTCAGATCCTGAAGAATCCAATCGAGTGCATGGTGAGCGGCATACTTCTCGCCGAGTCCTAGAGAATCTGCGGGACCGGTGGCAATCTCATCGAGCGGCAAGGCGCTCGCGGCAAAGCTCAAAACCTCTTCAATCTGGTCTTCATTTGTCTGTTGAAGGAGCCGGTACCAGGACGAGGACTTCAACGGTTCCGAACGAACTCTATCAAAATGGATTTCCCGGGTATCGATGCCCAGCTCTTGGGCGGCGGAGTCGGCTTCATAGAACACCAGATTGTCCGGAGAATGAAGTGCGCTATCTATCTTGATCTTCCAATCTGGGCGTTCCATCAAGCGCGTGCATTCCGAAAGCATTTCGTCTCGTATCGCCGAGGTCCAGCCTTTTGAATAGCGATCTTCCCACCCGGCCGCCTCGGAAAGAAAATAGCGCAAACGTCCGATGCAAAGGAGATGTTCAAGTCTCAGGTCACTCGTCTGGTTCACGTGGCGAAGGTATCCCTGTATGGCAATCGGGCCTTCAGGGTAATCCTCAATGGAATCCGCCGGCCCGCCACATAGCAGCGCCTTGATGATTCCAGCGGCCCCGTCCAAGAGAGCACGGTCTACACTCGTTCGCAGACAGCGCCTCGTGCAGCTTTCCTGTCCGCGCGCAGATGCCGGCGAGATACTCGTCCATGATGTCGTTCCGGAATCCATCACGAAGCATCCATCCTCGTATCGCGGCGTTTCTTCGTTCCATCCAGCCTTTCGACAACCTGCACGCGTCCCCACCCATGAACCTTCTGTGCAAGCTGCCACAAGACGTTTTCAGGGTCCGGCGAAAGCTTGCAGAGGGCAAGAGCCGCATAGAGGGTGAACTCGTCGTTGACGCAAGTGTTTCAAGGACAGAACGATCGCTGTCTTCGCCTGAAACTTCGAGCAGGAGGATCCCAAATTTTGTGCTCTCACGATCCGCGGCCTTAGTGGCGAAATACCGCCGACCTCGGCGACACGCGAATTTCGTGTTTCGTTTGTCAGCAGACTCGTTTTGATCTGTTCCTGCAGCGCATCGGCGATGCTGAGAAGCGTTTCCGCTTTGGAGTTCCCTATAAAGGGCGGAGAGGTGCTCTTGAGAGGAGTGCTTCAACAACCGGGCCAATGCTCCAAGGATGGGCTTCGTTCGATATTGGATTTGTTCAGCTTCGGCCCGATTGAAATGATGCCCGATAACACCATCCAAGGCCCCTGCTACCCATCCCAATTCGTTTTCGTTCTGCTTTGCCCGCTCTGGCAGCGTCGCGTCAGGGCCATTCAGTTCCAGAATTTCGTACAGGGGCTTTCCCTCCCAAGGAGGAGCTACATCGGCCAAAGTCCAACGATTGAATGGAAGCAGTCTCAATGTCTTCATTCGCCCCCCGGAGGCTTCTGGCTCGTCGTACTCATTGCGGACCCATGGGGCGCCTCGGTTTATCTCTCTCCGCGTACCACCCTAGAGGTAGATCAGCGAGTTCCAATAGTGAAGGATCACCCTGTGCTCGATGGGATGTGTAGGAGGCAGACGAGAACGCCGCCGCTGTCAGTCATGGTGTTCCCCCAAGAAACTGCCATGCCCCGTCGTCCCGGTCATGGGATGCGAAAGTGATAGGCTCTTCGCGGGAGTGGACCGCCTTCGGGTAAATGTAGGCTTCCCCTATGGGGTGGATCGGGAGAACTCCCAGTCGAACAGGCTGCTCTTCGGGTCCTGTGAAGCCCAGGGAAATCGATCTCACACGCGGAGTCATCGTAGCCCCTGGCTGGCATCCAGTGGTTGCTCAAAATGAGTATTGAAGCTGTCGTCTCCAGGAAAACGATTTTGAAGGTCAGGGTAAACGACCTGGAGGACCGGGTATTCCGCACTTTGTAATACCAGTTTGCCCAGTTCATCCAGTGTTTCACCCATTTCGGATCAACAGGGCCAAAGATGGCACTGCGACGTCGCCGATCAGCTCGCGTGGCGGCCCACCGCAAGATCGACTCCGTTGCGTTGACGCTTCAACAGCTTCGTTTAAGAACAGTAGTCCAGCCAACGATGCAAGCACCGCCGTGATTAAGTCGGGCTTGCCGCATGTGTCGTAAACCCCACATGGTGTCAGAGGACCAGCCGAACGCGCGTCCGCCGTTACTCGTTACGCTTACGACGGAGCAGCCAAACTTCTCAATATTGCCGATCGTGGTTCTCGTCGTGTTCATTGAGAACTCCAGCTCGAAGCTCGCCGAGTCCGTGAAGTCTCGAATCTCCCGTTCTGGCCGCTCAAGGATATCTCTCCTTCAGCCAAGTCGTGTTCACATCATCCAGCTCGCTTGGGACTCTCATCTCCGCTTCGCGTGATTCAACTCAACCATCGCAGAGAGTCCCGATTCAACATACCGTTTCAAGTGATGAGCCCTCTGTGGAAACCAAACAGCCACCAGAACAGCCACCAAACCAGTTTAGGCCTCTCCGAAACCGGAGAGGCCGATTCAGTCTAAAACCTTTGTTTTGTTGGTGCCGGGAGGGGGGTCGAACCCCCACGACCTTGCGATCGGCGGATTTTGAGTCCGCTGCGTCTGCCAGTTCCGCCATCCCGGCTGGGTTGGGTGGGCCATCAAGTATCGCATAGCGCGGTCGCGGGATGCCAGGGGCCTCCTCCGCCTGATCTACTGTCCACGCCCCGCACTCTGGCGTCCATTGCCATGCGGGCAAAAACTTAAGAACTGTCAACGT
>CAWJOO010000022.1:0-38371 GCA_963844515.1 uncultured Acidobacteriota bacterium | reverse complement strand
CGAAACATCGGGCTTGACCACCTGAACGATACGTTCTTCGACGCCCAACTGACGAGCCAGGTAGCGCAGGTCTTCGTTGAGCGCTTCACCGGCAAAGACTAGCTGCAGATCGGATTTAGCCGCCACGTGCGCAAAAGCCCGCAGAATGCCGTCGCGATTCTTGCGCGCGTGGTTGGAGCCGACGTGGGAGCAGAAATGGTCGCTCGATGGCGGTCAAACTGGCGAGACGTCGGTCCGTTTCGTACTCAGATAGCAGCTGGTTCAGGGTAGTTCAGAGCGTCGAGGACAACGCGAAGATGGTCGCGACGGCCGAGGATGCGGGCGGCATCGTCATAGGTGGCTTGCGAGATGCAGGCCACTCGCGTGGCGCGGCGAAGTCCTTTGCAAATCCAAAGCTGGAAGTACCGGCCTAAGCGGGAGGATGCCATTTCGGGCAACTCCCCCAAGGCGCCGCGCACGGCCAGCATGTGGTTGCGGGTGACCACGACCGGCGTGCCATTTACTTTCGAGCAGTACATGGCGCTCCCATGATCGCACATGTGCACTATGTCGGCTTTAGCTGTCCGCTGCGCGCAAAACAGGCGGAAAGAGCAGATAGCGGTCGATATAGCCGAGCCACTTACCGAAGCCGGTAGCGACGGCTTGAAGCGTCCGAAAACCGGCCGGGGAGAGATGAGAGTGGCATCAATGCCGAGGCTGAGCAGATCACGCTCGAGAGCCCGTGCCCAAATCTGCATACTGGTTCATCCATCGAATTGATAGTTGCCGACGAGGAGAATCTTCATGGGATGGTCTTACGTCAGCGCCCCCTTTCGGAGACGCCACTCGTCAGAATCTGCTTGTGCCGTTTCAGCTTGAGATTGGGATTTCTGCCTGCTTCATGCAGCCAAACATCTTACGTTCAACATGGGAAGGAGTATCCTTCGTGGCGCGCGAAACCGGGCGTTGAAATTCGAAGGAAATTAAGAAGGAGACTCGCCAGACGTCGGAGTTCGTTTGGTCGCTCACATCATCCCCGGAGCAAGTGGGGCAGCCCAGGTCTGAGGGCATCACTGCGGCTTGGATTGCCCGGAATGGAGTCGGCGTTCCGGCGGATTCGGATCAAAGCCGGAGCTTGTTCCGCTTAAGCCTCGTTCCAATCGGCCTTGCACCAAGCCATGGCTTTGTGCTCTGGGTCGATCCCCCAGCCCAGTGGTTGCATGCCTTTGGCACTGCCGATCCAGACTGGCTGTCTCGATCAGCTCCTGATTTTTCATCGCTGGTCGGGGCGAAGGAATGGCGCTGCGCCGGGAGGCCAAAAGCCGGCTTACGGCCCGCTTTCCTGCGACGGCATGCCGAATTGACGGGCACCGATGGTCAGTGCACGGGCAACGATGCCGAATTGGCGGGAGCGCATATTTGATTGAGGGGTGCCGATGCCGGATATTGACACCCCACGCGTCGCGGGCTCAGCGGAGACGAATTCCGGCTTGGTGGGGTTCGTTGACGATTCTCCTCCTGGAAGTACAGAGAAGTTCGGTCCTGCGTGCCACACTCCGCCCGGTTGGACACCACCTTCGCCGAAGCCGCGCCCCTCCGTGCCCATGCCGACTTGTCTGAGATTGAGAAGCTCTGGCTGCTTCCCCAAGCACCCTTGCCTGAAGACGCGAAGCCCGGCGCGCCCGCGGTCCACGTGGATGATCCTTTGGATGGCGGTTTTGCCTCTTGCTTCTGTGTCGTGCCGCTATCGGCTGGGGCTCCGGCGGCTCCCGCGGTAGCACTCATGGCCTGTCCCTGCGCCTGCCGCAAGCTGAGGATGCCTGCCATCCCCACCAGAAAAATGATTGCGATCTGCAGATTGAGAGGCCTGATCATGGCGCTGGTTCCTCCTGAAGAAAAGCCTATATCTCGAATGCGGCGCTTGGCCACGGGCTCCAGCTCGTGCAGAATGCGCGCCGATAAAGGTCGCTCATTGATAACTTCTGAATACTGCGACCTGGCTGCCGATGCCGATCGCGGACGTGATGATCTGCTGGGTAGCAAGCTTTATGTTGCTTGTGGGCACGAAGAGGATGTCTCCATCCCTCAGCGCCACGTCCGGAGACTTCCCCTTGTAGACCTGATCCATGGGAATGACAATCATCACCTTACTGCCATCGGGCAACCCGCGCACGAGCCGCACATGCCGCGAGTCCGCCCCGTGCCCGGGGCCTCCTGCCAATCCCATGGCCGCCTCCGCCGTTAGCGTGCTGCGTCCCTCAAGGATGTATCCGCCCGATTTGTTTACGTTGCCTACAACATATACGATCCCGGCACGCGGAACCATGATCGAGTCGCCGGGAAAGATCTGAATGGCCGGAATGACAGGGCTGAGAGCCTCCGGATTGTAATCGACGGTGATCGGATTCTGAGGTTGGCTCTTGCGCGTAATCACCAGCTTGGATGCAGCGATTGGTGTTGTGCCTCCGGCCGCCGCCAAGATGTCATTCAGCATTCTCACGCCGAGTGCGGGGAAGACACCCGGGTTCTTGACTTGCCCTGCAATGGTGATCCCCTGGTTGGCATACTCCTCGATGAACACCGTAGCCTGGGAATTTTCCGCCTTGAGAATCTGGGCATCGACGTATAGTTTCTCGATGAGTTTCCCTGCTTGCTCCGCTGTAAGGCCCTGGACTTGCACAGGGCCAATCAACGGCAACCCGATATAACCCTTTTCATCAACTCGAAAATGCCCGGAGAGTTCCTGCTCGCCGAACACGGATTCGTTCACCAGATCTCCGGGACCGATGGTCAAGGGCGGAGCCGCGGCGGGCGCTGGGGCCGCCGCCTGCTGCGCGTCTCCGGTGAAGGAAATGCCCATGAAAAAGAATCCCACCAGCACAGCGCGCGCCAATGTTTTCATCATGTTACTTCGCTTTCTCATCTTCTTCATCATAGCCGTAAGCCCTATCGGAACGCGCGCCATACCCGCCATATCCATACCGGTAACCGTACGCGCCATAGTGATATGTGTAGAAGTTCTCAAGCCGCTGATCAACGTCGTTGACAACGACTCCGGCGATCGGTGCATTGATGCGCGCCAGCATATCGCGGGCGCGAAGGAGTGCCCGTTTCCGGGTCATCCGAGCCCGCGTTACCAGCACCACCGCATCCGCGTACACGGCCATCGATTGAGTGTCGGAAACGGCCAGCAGAGGCGACGTATCAAGCACGATTCTGTCGTACTCCTGTGCCCACTGGCGCAACTGTTCTCCCATTCGGACCGAGGACAGCATCTCGGCTGGATTCGGAGGCCGAGGTCCCGTGGGCAGCACACGAAGCGTCGGCAATTCGGGTAGCGGAACCGGAATTTCCCTGTGCATACCCGGCTTAGCCAACACTGTTGACAGCCCGATATTCGCGCCGGACAACCCAAATACCTTGGCCAGTTTCCCCAGCCGCAAGTCGGCATCGACCAGCAAAACCTTTTCGCCGCGCTGCGCGAGAACGATGGCGACGTTGATCGCGGTTGTCGTCTTTCCTTCTCCCGGAAATGCGCTGGTAATCACAATGGTCCGCGGAGGATTGTCGATGGAAGACAGCAAGAGAGAGCTGCGCAGGTTGCGATACGCCTCTGCGCTCACCGATTTCGGATCTCGCACTGCGACTAATTGCGGAGATAACTGGCTCGATCTAAGATCGTCGTCGCTTGTCCCGCCGCCGCTGCGCTTCCTATCCTTGTCAGCGTCACTGTGGAAGTGTGGGATGGCAGCAAGCGAGGGCAACATCGCGACGCTCTCGACCTCGTCTGAGGTCTGCAGGCGGTCATCGATTGACTCAATCAGGAAGGCGAGCACGCAGCCTCCCAAGAGTCCCCCAAGCAATCCCATGCCCAGAATGAGGGATTTGCGAGGCCCCACCGGCAAGTCAGGCACCTGGGCCGTATCAACCACAGTGATCTTTGTGGCGGACAATCCACCCATCACCGTAGCTTCCTTGAGCCTGATTTGGAGCGTGTCGTAAAGATCGCGCGTCAGTTCGGCCTGGTTACGCAGGATCGCGTACTGGGCAGCCCCTTCATTCAACTTGTAGGTTGCTTCCTCTTGTGCGCCCAGCCGCCCGCGCAACGCCTGTTCCGCGCCGAGCGCGCTGTTGTATTCATCGCGAATCTGTCGGCGGGCCAGAGCAACTTCTGAATCAATCTGCTGCTGGACCAATTTGATTTGCGTTTGAAGATCAACGATCTTGGGATGCCTCGGGCCGTATCTGGCCGTCAGTTGCCCCTGTTGTGTCTCAAGGGTCTCAAGCTGCGAACGCAAGGCGGCGAGGCTGGGATTGTCACCCATCACAGCCACCAGATTTGGGCTCATGGACTCAAAGTCGCGCAAGCGCGCTTCCTTGATGATCCGGTCCGCTTCGGCACTGTCAACGGAAGCACTGATTTGGGATAAGGTTTGGGTCGTGAGATTCGTGTTCTCGCCTGTCCCGACAATGTTGTGGGCCCGCTGGTAGTCCGCAAGCTGCTGTTGTGCGTCCTTTGCTTCAGTTTGGAGATTCTGTAGCTGTGTCTGCAGCCAGTCCGAGACGTGCATGGTGCGATCGTAACGGGAGCGCAGGTCCTGATCGGAGTAGGTGTCCACCATCCGATTCACGACCGCCGCGGCATAACGCGGATCCGCGTCCTGATAGCGGATTTCAACAAGGTTTGTTCCGTTAAGAACCGCAACCTTTAAGCGGCCTCTGATGAAGCCAATCACCGCGCGCCGTTCTGAGGGCGTAATCTCCGCCTTGGGCATGGGCGCCGGCTTTTTTTCGTTCTTGTCGGTTGTGGCTGCGGCGCGCACCCGATCAAGAAGATTCAGGCTCTGCCCCGTTCGAAACAGCACCGAATCGCTCTGCAGTATGCGTACCTCAGTTTGGAGCGCGGTGGACTCTCCGCCAGACTGACTCTGCTCGATAACCTGCTGGATGCCAATATTAGGCGTTTGCTGAGGCTGTATCTCGATCCGCCCAACACTTTCGAATAGAGGCTGAGTCCGAAAAGCGTGCCAGGCGGCGCCCGCGATCGAGAGAATGGTCACAACAAGTATTACGACGCGCTGCTTGTTGAGAAGGCGCCACACTTCCAACAAGGTGACCTGTTCACCGGAAGGCGCTATCAGGCGACGCTCGGTAACGGGCAGGTCTTGCGGCGCGGTGGGAAGTTCAACGGACATCTATGCTCCTAGTTCGCTGGGTATCGGTGCAGTTGCCAGCGTGTGCAGCGACCGCAGATGCAACCAAGCCGGGACGGAAATTGCTTTTTCATCCATTTCATTTGCGAGCGGTCGCCTAACGGCAATTGAGATTGGTCGTGTCCCGAAATGCCACGGGGTCTCGGGGAACAACCCGAAGCCGGACGTCGGGTAGAAATTGAAGGACATCCGCACAGATCGGAAGCACATTGATTTCATTGCGGCAACTACTCGATTCATATTAAACCGCGTTAGGAGACCGGAATGCGTTCTTAAGGCGGTGGCTCCAAATTCACTAACCACAGGCGTGGCGAGAGCCGTAAAGGATTCACCGCGACTCCGACTTGGTCTCAAAAGCGCTCGATCACTCGTCTCGACCCATCCAGGATTCGGCCGCAATCTTGATTCCTGGCCACTATTCAGATGAAAGGAGAGCCGCCCCGCCCAAACCAGGCTTTATCGCCGCAAGCCTTGACGGGGAAAGGACATCCAGCCAGAATTTCGCATACCCTCGAACCACTGCTCTCAAATCGGTTTGAGGGGGAAGCATGCCCGTGATCAACCGCGAAATCTCCGGTTGCACCAATACAGTCACGGTTAGAGCCGATGCGATCATTCCCGGATCCAGATCGCGAATTCGACCTGCCTCGATGTTCCTTGTTAGGTATGAGGTAAATTCACCAAAGATCGGCGATAGATGCTCATGGCACACGACCTGCGCCTTTCCGCGATGCTCGATTAATGCAACCACAATCAGTGCGAGTATCTGCGGCCGGAAGGTCACCGTGTCCACAAGCAAGGCAAGTATTTGTGGAAGCACAACTTCAGGATCATCCCCACGGCTCATGCCCTCAAGCAACTCCTTGCGAATCCTGAAGCCGCTAAGGTTCGCTGCTAGAGTCGACCAGAAGATGTCTTCCTTGTGCTCAAAATGCCGGAAGAGCGTGTTCTCGCTGATCTCCGCAAGACGCGCAATCTCCCGCGTGCTCGTTCCGTGATACCCGTTGCGAGCAAAGAGCTGTGTTGCTGCCTCTATGACCCTGCTATTGCATTCCGAAATCTTTTGACCCGATGCCATTACACACTCACAAGACAGGGTTTATGGAGAGACCCAATCGACCGGATCACCGTGGGGCGATCCCTCTCAATGTCGGATGGTTTTGTAGTCTACGATTCGAACAGCGGATCATCACCTGCAAACGGATCGCGTCAGTCTTACTTGAACGACGTGCTCCAGTTCCTGAGCTTCCGATTCGACTGCCAGGCGGTGACCGATCAACCCAAGCGTGATCACGAAACGCGTGTTCCGGGACGGGACAGGTCGAGCCGAAGGAGTTCTGTCTTTGTGCGTCGCAGGGTTTGTTCGGCAGGTGCCATTAGCACACCAGTTGAACAAGGCTTCGCCATGCTGACTTAGCAAGCATCATTAGTTCGCTAAGGCCAGTTCGTAAATAACCTGCAGATCAGTTAACGTGCAGGGAAGAAGTGTGAGCTGAATGCAACGACGTTCATGTACATCTGCTCAAAAAGCCCGGCCTCATGGCTTGTTCCAAGTCGATTAGCGCGACTCGAATTGATGACCTGAGGATAACATACGGCTAGTCAGCCGATAGAGTGCGCATGAACTCTTTGCTTCTCGATCACACATCAGCATCCGATCACTTTGGCGGCTCATCCGTGCACTTTCGCATACTTGCCGAAAGCTCTCGTCAAACCGGTAAAGCACAAAAAACGCGGGACCACTTTCATGCACAGAGGGGTTCGAGTTCCTGGGCGCTCAATTCAATCGCCGCATGCAGATTGATCAACTCCAGCGAGATAACAAAACGCGATCCATTATTCTTCCGGACCAGAGTACCCTCAACGCCCCTCATAAGTCCGCTCCGTACGCGCACCTTTTGCCCGACGATCAATTCGCGGTACGGTTCCGATTTTGTGCGACACAAATCCGAACGTAAAAATTCGATTTCTTCGTCAGGCAGGGGAATCGGCTCTCGGCTTGAGCCGACTATTCGAAGAACGCCGGGGGACCCCAGGACTTTGGTGCGCTCCGACCCGGAGATCCGAGCAAAAACGTATGTCGGAAACAGTGGGAGAACCAGTTTCACTCGTTGCTTGTTCTTCCAGACTCGAACTTCCTCATAAGTAGGTAGAAAGTGTTCCACGTCCCGCAGCTCCAAGTGCCGCGCGACCGACTTTTCATTTTGCGGTACGGTAAACACGGCATACCAGTTTCGTGTCCCGCAACTGGCTTTGGATATCTGCCTTTCAATTTCTAAGCCATTCTGCATTTTGTCGAGTCCTCAGTCCCACTCTGCAAAAATTATGTTTTAAGTTGAGGCGATGTCGCCATCTGGGAATCGGGGCAAGGCTTCGCCACGCTGACTTAGTAGGCAAGAGCTCTACAACCAGTTATTTTCCAAAGACTTGCAGTTTTTTCACTTGCGGGGAAGCCATGTGGCAATCGTCAATGGGATCTTCGCTCGATGAACTTGAACCGGAAAGGCCATGTCCACGCTCCAGCCACTCCTCTGATCGATGAGCAAAGAATATCACAATGGGAGTAAGCCGGTGCTGCCTGATGGGTTACGTTGTTTGTTCTTCAGCAAATACTTCTATGCGGTATTCGATCTTTCTTCGCCTATTTGCAGAGCTGTAACATTACTTTTTGGTGACCAAAGGTTGTAATCTCTCCATGCAAATGTAAGTACCTGCTGGCAAAGTGGTGTTGGCAAAACGAGTGAAATGCGAACCAGCCTCTACTGCTTCTCCAAGTCGATCGATTCATACTCGTGACGCGCAATGGCAGCGCGAATCTGCGCAGGTGTCTTGCCAAGCTTTGTCTGCTCGTAGGCGAAGAAACCCTCCTTCGCACACGTGGAGCACTCCGTCCCGTGCATACCCTCAAAACAGCTCCGCAGGCTGGTGTGACCCAGTGCACGGTCACAACGGCAATTACACGGCAGCTGGTAGATCACGTTACCGATCTTTGCCGCCTGCTGATAAACGTGCTGCTGCCAGGGATATTGGAAGTTGCTGCCAGTGAGCTTGGCACCGGAAAGGATCGGTGGCAGAAGGCCCACCTTAAGGGGGGCACTAGCGTGATACGCGGGAACGTCGTCGGCCGGGTTGGCCCACTGGGCGTAGCTGGCTGCTGTAGCGGCCGTGATCACAAGTCCGAGTATCCAGCGACGAGAAAAGACATTCTTCATAGCAGCTCTCTAGGTCTCATTTTAGACCAAAAAATGGCTGCTTCTGTTAGCGCCCCAGCAAGGACAAAAAGGCTCAATCAACTGACACTGGATTTTCGAGAACCAAACAAGGAAAAGATTCAGGGCAAAAAAAGACGGCACGAGCTTTTTGCTGCTCGTGCCGGGAGGCCAGTGACGCAAACTACTTCCGCTGAAAAGGGGCTGAGACGCTCCCTCATCAACGGAATATCTACACCATACTATAGATTCAGGTGAATGCAAATACAAAAATCGAAATTATCTGTGGATTTCATCCGAAAGGTTGATTTACTGGTCTTGAGAGCGGATGTCTAGCGTCAATGGAAGTATTTCTGGAGTCGACGCAATGGAGAAGTCTATGCCATCAATCGCTTATTCTTCAACGACTTCCGCGAAGCCGTCCACTTCACTACCGCGATATTCCACTTGGTTAAGCGTCACTGTGATTGCGGCGATTTCGGCTGTCACGGGTGGCTTGGCTGCTACTTTGTATTACCGAAAAGTACTTTCCCGCCTTCAACAAGCCGATTCGGATGTCAGCAATTCCAATTTTGGGATCTCTAAATCGAAAGATGGAGACGGAGACTGAGGCCCAGCCTCCGTCGATAGCATCCTCAGGTAAATCGCGTTAATTCTGGCCCCGGCTCGCGGGAGGCACGATCCCGTTCATGCGCAGGTAGACCACGAGTTGACCGTAGTGGTCCATTAAATGGGCCAATCCGAATGAAGTCATTCCAGCGCGTGTACCGTGCGTGGTCATGACGAACGCATTTTCCGCTGTCGTTCCGTCAACCAGCGCGTGAGCGAGCTTGAAGGATTCCTTGAGTGCATCGATAATCTCTGCCTTGGACGTGAGCTTTTCAATGGCGTCGGACTTGGCCTTGTCACCGGCGTCGGTGTAGGCGTCCCCGCCGAAGAAGTAGTAGTTTGACTCGGCCACGTGCTTGACTTGGGCGCCAAAGGAACGGACGCCTTTGAATTCTCCAGTGGTGGGAGCAAAGTTGAACTTGTCCTCAGGCATGGCATCCGCGGCATCAACGAATTCCTTCTCCATATTTGTCAACAGCTTGCTATAGACCTGGGCTGGTGCTTGAGCAGTGCCTACTGCCGGCTTGGGTGCGGCAGTGGCCTGGGCGTGAGACTGTGTGGCAGCGAGCAGGCAACAGGCGAGCGCGGCGCCCGCAATGCGATCGGTCTTGAACATCGGAAATACCTCCAGCGGCCTGGGTTGCCGCGTGACCGAAATGTAGCAGACCGGCGTGAGCTAACAGCATGAGAATGAGCTGAATCGGCTGCAACCTGTGACGAGGCACGCGGGAATCTCAGCTTGCCCGTACAATTTAGAAGAGGAGACCGCCTGTGCGACGCGTGTACATGGATGCCAATGCCACCACGCCTCTGCTGCCAGAGGTGCTGGAGGCCATGCGTCCCTATTGGATGGAACACTTCGGCAATGCCTCTTCCATTCACATCCACGGCCAGCAGGCGCACACGGCAGTCGACCGCGCGCGCGAAACGATGGCGGAGCTCTTCAACTGCCATGAGGCGGAGGTAGTGTTCAATTCCGGGGGGACTGAGGGCGACAACACCGCGATCTTCGGGCTGCTTCGCCCTGGCGATCATTTCATCACCACGGCAATCGAGCACTCGGCCGTGCTTCAGGCCGCGCAGCGCATGGAACAGCGTGGAGTCGAGACGACGCTTATAGCACCACAGCCAAGCGGGCTCATTGATCCGGCGGACATTCGCGCTGCCATTCGGGCCAATACGCGGCTTGTCAGCGTAATGCTGGCCAACAACGAAACCGGTGTGCTGCAGCCAGTGGACGAGATTGGCAGGATTGCAGCGGACGCGGGCATATTCTTCCATATCGATGCGGTTCAGGGTGCCGGCAAGGTGCCGATTAACATCCGCAGGATCGGCTGCCACCTGCTCTCCATCAGCGGCCACAAGATGCACGGCCCCAAAGGCGTGGGCGCCATGTTCGTGCGCCGCGGAACGCCTGTCGAGTCTCTTTTGGTGGGCGGGAGCCACGAACGCCGTCGCCGGGCCGGAACAGAGAATGTGGCTGGGATCGTCGGCCTGGGAAAGGCAGCGGATCTCGCCATGAGCAGCCTGGAAGACGGCACGATTGACCGCGTGGCTGCGATGCGTGACCGGCTCGAATCGGAGCTTTTGCGACTGCCTGGCACTGGTCTCAATGGCGCGGGCGTGGACGGGAAGCCGGTATCCCGGGCCGCAAACACTACAAATGTCTGGTTCGATCATCTGGAGGGTGAAGCGCTGGTGATTGCGCTTGATTTGAAGGGCGTGGCTGTGTCCGGCGGGTCTGCCTGCCACTCCGGGGCCACCGAGCCAAGTCACGTGCTGATGGCCATGGGTGTAGATAAGGTGCGTGCTCGTGCCAGCCTGCGTTTCAGCCTGCTCAAAACTGCAACAGATGCCGACGTGGATTATGCGCTCTCGGTCGTGCCTCACGCGGTCGAACGGCTTCGCGCAATGTCGCCAGTCGAAGCGGGAACATTGGGATAGTGAATTTGACCAACGAATCTACAACCATCGCTGTAGCCATGTCCGGGGGAGTCGACTCCTCAACGGTAGCGGCGATGCTCGCCCAGGGTACTTCGGGTGCGGACAATGCCGTCGTCGGGCTGACTCTGCACCTGTGGGATCAGACTCGCCTCGCCGGCAAGCATGGAATCCCCGAGGCGCCAAAGGCCGGCCGCTGCTGCTCCCTGGACGATGTGTACGACGCGCGCCGCGTCGCCGAGCATCTTGGCATCCCCTACTACGTAGTCAACCAGGAAGAGCGCTTCGAGGCCGATGTCGTTCGCCCCTTCGTGAGCGAGTATCTTGCCGGACGCACCCCGATTCCCTGCTCTCTTTGCAACAACCACCTGAAGTTTGATCAGCTCTTGAAGACGGCGCGATCTATCGGAGCTAGCCGGATCGCCACCGGCCACTATGCCATCAACGAGTATGACCCGGCTCGCAAGCGCTGGATCCTCAAGCGCCCCGCTGACCTGGCGAAGGATCAGACCTACTTCCTATTCGGTCTCACTCAGGAGCAGCTTGCCCACACGCTTTTTCCGCTAGGGCATCTGACCAAGCCGGAGGTGCGCGAGGTAGCGCGCCAGCGCGGCTTATCGCTCGCCGAAAAGCCCGACTCTCAGGAGATATGTTTCATTCCCGGTGGCGACTACAAGCAGTTCCTCACGGCCTACCTCGAAGAGCAAGGTGAGGCAATGCCAGATACGGGCGGCGAACTTGTTAGCACCGATGGGCGCGTACTTGGGCGACACGACAGCATCTCGAGCTTCACCGTAGGCCAGCGAAAGGGTCTCAAGGTAGCCTCACCGTCACCGCTTTACGTGATCCAGATTGACTCCGCAAGCCATCGGGTGACTGTTGGCGCCGACGAGGATCTCGCCACTCGCACTCTGCGAGCCGGCCGCCTCAACTGGATCAGCATTCCTGAACTGACAGCACCCATGCGCGTGAAGATCAAGATTCGCCACCGGCATGAGCCAGCCTGGGCCACGCTTGAGCCAGCGGGTTCTGAAGAAGTGGTAGCGACATTTGACGAACCGCAACGCGCCGTCACACCCGGTCAGTCTGCCGTGTTTTACGACGGCGTTGAAGTCGTGGGAGGCGGTTGGATTCGCTAGCCAGCTCTTTGCCAGCTGCCCCCTAGTAGGCCGAACCGCCCGGCTGACTTGATTGGATGATGCCTCCAGTCACGGTCAATGTGTAGAGCACTCCGTCGCCGCTCCAATCCTTGACATTGAACGTATGGCCCGGCACCACCTTGCGAATGGAATAGGGTCCGTAGGTTAACGGCGATCCCTGCACCACAGAGCCTTGGGCATGCGGGCATTCGATGAAATACGCGGGACCGCGCCCTACAACGCGCGCCGTGCCATCCGGCTCAAGAAGCACGGCGGCCCGCTCCTGAACGCCAATCCCGCGAATACCCTTGGTGGCGGTCGGAGCGTCGATCTCCGGAGACTTATTCACGCGCGCCAGAAATGTCAGCAGGCGCCCCAATCGGTCGCGACGCGCAAAGTGGGTGTCGGTAATGATGCCCGACAGCAGTGGAATGTGAATGAAGCTTTTGACAATCGTGACGCGCGAGTTGAAAGGATCAGCCATCGCTGTCTTGCTGTCGAGATTCGGATCGTCGGGCTTGTCGCCTTGAGCGGAGTAAGCGTACTCGCCCAGAACCGCAAGACCCGCGCTTGTGCCTCCAACGGGTACCCCACGTTCGATCGCCGCGTTCAGCTCGGTCTGCACGGGAGTATCCGCCCAAAAATTTACGTAGTTTGCCTGGTCGCCCCCTGCGATAAACAAGGCGCTGGCGTGATGGATTGCCTGCGCGACAAATGGATCCTCGGCGGCGGCTTTGTTGGGTATCACCACGGTCGCGACAGAATTGAGGTGGCAAATTTTCTTGATGTAGGGGTTGTAGTCGTCCTTCCCCGTTGCCCGCAGAACCAGCAGATCGCCGCCTCCGGCATGATCGCATAGCCAGCGGAACGCCTCGTCGAGATCAGAACCGCCGCCCATCAGCGCGAAACCTGCACGCGGCGATGCCGAATAGTCCGCACTATTTCCGACTCTGAAGTATTCATAGGACTGCTTTGATTGCGCCTGGCACGCCGAGGCGCAAACGCATGCGACGATGAACACGCGGAGCAAATTCCGGAACATGAACACAGAGTAGCAAGCCGGGGTGCGAACGAAAACGCGTGCTTCTCGAATCGAGATCGCTGAAAATTTGACGTTTTGCCTTTTTTAACGGATCGTTTCTGGCATCATCACCTAAGCAATCAAAATGATCAGGCCACGCCAAAACGCAAAGTTCCTCGCCACACTAGTCGCGATCATCGTCGCGAGTAGCAGCGCATCTGCACAATCGTCGCAGCCATTGAATGCCACAGTATCTGACTTCGGCACCTCGTATACCTTTAGTCCTCCGCCAATCTGCCCCGGATGCATTGAGACGGAGCTTGGCATTCTCCATCTGGAGGACGGGGACTTCGTCCCGGCCATTGTGAGCGTCGGCTTGCCGTTCGGACACACGGACATGAGCGTTCTAGTCAATCTGCTCGATTCCGAGGCGCCGCTGTCGCGAAGAATCACGAATTTCGGCAATCGAGTCGATTTCGTGGTGAGACAGCAGGTGGTGACCAAGGGTAATTTCGTATGCACGCTTGCGCCGCGTGGCGCAGTTTTTGTTCGAGGAACGGACGGGGGACGCGCCGGCTTGACAGCCGCGGGACAAGACTCCTGGGGCAACGATCAGATTGTCCTGAATCTCACGTGGACTGGCGGCATTGGCGTCAACGACGGTAACTCGCGAAGCGACTACCTGACGCAGTTCAACTACAACCGTGCCTTGCAGAGCCGGGGCACGATGTTCTTTCTCGGACTCCAGCAGGAGGATATCTCCGGCGATGAGTCCCTCGGAACAGAAGCCGGGCTCGTCATTCCATTCCGCAATGGACAGGTGGAGCTCGCTGCCCAACAGTTGAACCTGACGACCAATCCCCAGGCCCAGTTTCAAGCAAACGTGATCGTGAACTGGGGAAAGCTATTCGGAAAGAAGTAACGTCCCGGTGCCTTATACTGGCGCGTCAGTGAAAAAGGAAAATTGAATGCGCCTGAAAACGTTTGCTCGCCGAATCGCCCTCTTGAATCTCGCCCTCTTGTCACTTGCATCCTCTCCGCTTTTGAAGGCGCAGGCTGCGCCGGTCAAGCTCACGATCCACGCTGATCAGCCGGTCTCGCCGGTGAGCCCCACACTCTACGGCCTCATGACCGAAGAGATCAATTACTCCTACGACGGCGGACTGTATGCGGAGATGGTGCGCAACCGCACCTTCCGCGCCGATTGGAGCGGCGTCAACTTCTGGTATCTCATTGAGAGCGGCAATTCGGTGGCGGTGATGGAGTCCGACAAGCAAACAGGCCCCAGTTCCGCACTCACGACCAGCCTCAAGCTCGAGGTGCAAAAGGCCGATGCGCAGAATCAGGCGGGCGTACTCAACGTCGGCTACTGGGGCATGGCAGTCAAGCCAAACAGCGAGTACAAGGGATCGTTTTACGCCAAGTCTTCGGGCGATATGGGGCCGGTGACGGTGAGTCTGGTAAGCGACGATACCGGCAAGGCACTGGCCACCGCCAGTGTCGCGAGCGTCTCCAGCGATTGGAAACAGTACACGTTCACATTGAAATCGGCCGCTGCGCAATCCTCAGCCGCGAATCATCTGGCAGTTACGGTGGGTCGCCCTGGAACGCTCTGGCTGCAACTGGTGTCGCTCTTTCCGCCCACGTATCGCAACCGCCCCGGCGGCTTTCGTGCGGACCTCATGGAAAAGCTCGCCGCCATGCACCCCACATTCTTGCGCTTCCCAGGCGGCAATTACCTTGAGGGCGACCACATCAACGAACGCTTTGACTGGAAGAAGACCATCGGCCCCATGGTGGATCGTCCCACGCATCGCAGCCCCTGGAACTATCAGTCGACAGACGGTATGGGCTTGCTCGAGTTTCTCGACTGGTGCGAAGACCTCAATATGAGCCCACTGCTCGCGGTTTACGCAGGCTATTCGCTGGCTCAGGAGCACGTGAATCCCGGCGGCGACCTCGAGCCCTACGTAAACGACGCTCTGGACGAAATTGAATACGTGACCGGATCAACTGATACCAAGTGGGGCGCCGAGCGTGCAAAGGATGGTCATCCCGCAGCCCTTCAAGCTCACGTATGTCGAAATCGGCAATGAGGAATGGTTTGACCGCTCGGGAAGCTACGACGAACGCTACGCACAGTTCCACAAGGCCATCAAGGCAAAGTATCCTGATCTGCAATTGATCGCGACAGCGCCGGTGAAGGGCATTAAACCGGATGTGCTGGACGAACACTATTACGTTCGCGCCACTCAGAACTTCCACCAGGCCGGCCACTATGACACGCCTGACCGCAACCAGGCGCCCGCGCAGAATTGGGACAACGGCCATTACGATAAGGTCGATCGCAACGGGCCCAAGATCTTCGTGGGCGAATGGGCGACGCGCGAAGGCGCGCCGACCCCCAACATGGGCGCGGCACTCGGTGACGCTGCGTGGATGACCGGCCTGGAGCGCAACAGCGATCTTATCGTCATGGCGTCTTACGCGCCCCTGCTCACCAACGTCAATCCCGGCGGCCTGCAATGGGATACCGACCTGATCGGCTACAACGCGGAGAAAAGCTACGGCTCACCCTCCTACTACGCGCAGGTGATGTTCGGGTCTTACCTCGGGGACCATACCTTGGCATCGACCGTCGACGGCGCGAGCGCAAAGTTCTTCTACTCGATCACTGGCAGCGCGACCAAGAAGAAACTTTACCTCAAGCTCGTGAATGCCCTATCGACGCCGCAAGCGATCGACATCGATCTTGAAGGCGCAAAGCTTGCCGCAAAGGCGAAATTGATCACCCTCTCCGCGAAGGACACGCAGGCAACCAACTCCATCGATCGACCCGAGGCCCTCAAGCCTGTCGACAGTTCAGTCACTCTGGCCGGCGGCCGTCTTCGCCACACCATGCCGCAATTCTCGATTGAGGTCATCGAGTTCGATCAGCAGTAGCTACGGGCGCACCGCCCACGCAAGGCCGTCAGGATTGCCACCGGCATCGATGTGGCCTGTCACTTCAAGCGTAACGAGATCAATGATCGACACGTAATTGTCAGGCGTGCAAGCGATGTACGCCCGCTTGCCGTCCGGCTGAATCAGGATCCCCGCGGCTCCATGGCCGACGGGGATCTTCTTTTCCACACTGTGATGCGCCACGTCGATTACTACCAGGTCCGGCGCTCCCAGCAGTGAAATCAAAACTCGCTTGCCGTCGGGAGTAAATTTCAAACGGTTGGCAGACTTCGTGTCCACCTGTAGCGTCGCGGTTACGCGCTTCACGCCCAGGTCGATGACAGAAACCGTACCGTCGCCGGCGTTTGCGATCCACGCTTCTTTGCCGTCCGGGGAAATGTCAAAGCCCTCGTCGCGCGAACCCACTGGTATGTTGGTCAGCATCCAGTCACCGCCGGGAGGAGGGGGGGTCCACCGGCAGGAGGGCCCCCAGGTTGCGTTCCCTGAGCCTGCCCCTGCGGTCCGCCGGTGGCCCCCGGGGGTGGGGGCCCACCTCGCGATTCCGTGTGATCAAGAATCGTGACAGTTCCTGCATTCACGTTCGTGGTCACAATCCGCTTGCCATCGGGAAACACATATAGCATGTGCGTTCTTGCCTGGCCCATTCCCAGTATCCAGTCAATCTTGCCCGTTACGGGATCATAGCGGCCAATGCACTTTGCAGCCTCTGCCGTGAACCACACCTTGCCCAGTTGAAAGTCCAATCCGTGGGGGCCGTTCAGCGCGCCGAGATCAATACTCGGGAGCGCCTTCTGCCCGACCAGATCAAGAACGGCGAGCGTGTGAAACGCCCCGAATCCGTAATTGGAAACGTAAGCTGTGCGACCGTCGGATGAAGCAATAATCTCGTGCGGATCGTCGCCCACCGGCAGCCGCACTCCCACCTGCAACGTAGCCGGGTCCACGATGGCCATCGTGTGATCGTGCTTTGACAACACCAGCAATGCAGGAGACGGCGTGGACTGAGCGAATGAAATTCCAGAGAGACAGGTTGCGGCCAGAACTGCGGCAAATGAGCAAAGACGCATGAACGTGCCTCCGCGATCAGACTACTGCACTGTGCCCGGAATCCACGAAAGCGAAGTTATCTGTATTTTCTACTCGTCGCGCGGACGACCGCGAGGAGCCGGCTTGCGCAGTGTCTCGAATACCGCCTTGGCCGCTGCCACTACTCCGGCAACTTGCCGCGCTGGAATCGTGACCGCCTGATTCAAGAGATGCCCCGCGCGATCGATTCCATTCAGCGCATCCGTGGTCATGCCGTCTACCCGCGCAGCCTGGCGGCGCACGCGCTCGGAAATCTCATCGGTAGATTCCTGTATTCTTTTGACCTCGGCGTTCGCTACCTGGGAAAGCTCCGCGAGATTAGTTGCCGCGGTTTCAAGCTTTGGCTCCAGACGCGTAATCAGTTCCTTCGTCGTGTGCATCAACGCCTTCGAGTGCTCGAGGACGGGCACGACCTTCGACTTCATTTCTTCGGCGTACTCGCCTGCCAGCTTCATGCCCTTTTTGAGAGCGAGCAACATGACCACGAGAATGATGAGCTGGACCAACGCCGCAACTGCGATAACAGTGACCAGGATGACGACCGACATTTCTAAACTTGGCATAGAGGTCTCACGCAGTGCATCTGCCGGCGCGTCGCAGTCACTGCGGGCCGGCGGTTAACGCGCACCGGCCGGAAGGTCCCCTGCGAATGCGAGATACGCATTCGCCGGCGACCGCCGGCCAGTACGCCCTATTGCTGTTGCCGGATCACCCTCCATCCGGAAGAAACGGCGTTTGCGCTGGTTAGGAGCCTGTCGTGCTCGTGGAAGGAGTTGAGCCGGCTCCGTAGGTGCTGGAACTTGAAGGGCTGGTCCCACCGGTAATACCGGTCCCGGTAGCGGAACTCGTGGAACGATACGCCTGACGGCCCGCGTCAACGGCTGCCGCCACACGCGATCCCTGATCGCCTACCAGGCTCTTGCCACGCTCAACGAACTCTTCCCACTGCGCGCGCCCGCGATCCACAACTTCGCGGCCGCGGTCCACATATTCGCCCACCTGTTCACGGCTCTTGTCGACGATCGCCGCCCACCTGCTCGGCAACCTGCTTGCTCCGGTTACGGAGGTACTCGGTGCCTTCGCGAGCGCTGTTTGCCAGATCTTCCCGGGTCTCCCGGCCGCTCTTGGGGGCGTACAGGATGCCCGCCAGGGCGCCTACACCCAAGCCCGCCAAAAACCATGCGAAACCGTTAATTCTGCTTTCATCTGCCATACGAGATTTCTCCCTTCGTTTAAGCCCGAACAACGGCTGAGCTTCCAAGTCTTCATCATGGTACCGCATACCGGCCAGGTTCCCTGTGGAACCGGAATACGTCGGACTGGAGCGCCCATGGCTGCTCGGGCCGCAATAGCGCGTCGTGTCTTGCCTTCTGCGAGTTGGACGCCGGTTCAGCTTGCAGAAGTTGTAAGTGACCCGCGACCCATGAAATTACGCCGGATCTACAGGCGCAAACGCGAGGCATTGCGGCGCTACTTTGGTATCAAACCCCGCGCAATGGCATCCAGCACCCCATTGAGAAAGTTGATTGACTCTGGAGCGGAATAACGCCGCCCGATCTCCAGCGCCTCATTGATGACGATGGGAAACGGTGTGGACTTGAAACCGAGCATCTCGCCGATTGCCATGCGCAACAGGTTGCGATCGACAGCCGGCATTCGTTCCAATCGCCAATGACGTCGAGTTCACTTTGATCAGCTCATCGATCTCTCTCCTGGTGCGCCATTGGCCACGCGGAAGAGATCTTCCGCAAAGCCGCGGACCTCGGCCTCGACCTCGTCGCCGGCCTTCCAGAAAGTGGCGCGCACCTCGTCCGGCAGTCTGCTTTCCCATGTCCGACTGGAACAGCATCTGCATTGCGAGTTCGCGCGATTTGCGTCGCGTGCCTGCGGTCATGCTGTGCCGCTTTCGAGCAGCTTGCGCCGCAGACTTACCATTTCGATCGCCGCCGCAGCAGCTTCAAAACCCTTGTTTCCAGCCTTGATTCCGGCGCGATTCAGTGCTTGCTCCAGCGTCTCGCACGTCAGCACGCCAAAGCTGTGCGGAATGCCCGTCTCCTGTTGCGACTGCCCGATGCCGCGCGATACTTCGTTGTAGATGGCCTCATAGTGCGCCGTCTCGCCGCGCAACAGGCATCCCAGAGTGACAATCGCATCGACATGCGCGTCCAGTACTACGCCCTCTACGGCACGATTGGCCAGGGTCCGGGCAGCCGCAGGAATCTCCCATGCGCCCGGCACGCGCACAATCTCGATATCGGCGCGCCTGGCGCCGCTGCGAAGCAGCGCATCGAGCGCGCCTTCAAGCAGCCGGTCGGTAATCACCGCGTTCCAGCGCGCAACCACGATCCCGAACTTCATGCCTTCCGCGCGAAGATCGCCCTCCACCGCCACGGGCTTGCCCTTCATCGGATCCATCCACGCCCAGAAATGAAAACGCATGCCCGGTTTCCGGCTCGCGCAGTGAAATATCGAGCCTTCCAATCCGTGTCCTTAATCGGCGTAATCAGTGCGGCCGGGTCCAGCCCTTCGCTGCGAAACCACGCCTCCGCAGCCTGGTGCGCAGCGTCCAGCGAAGTCACTTCCATGGCGATTTCGGCAAACGGCGGCATTGCGCCGTCCACAAACTCAAGATTCCCGAGCGGCGCCAGAAATGACGCGCCCCGGCTCACAGCCCCGCTCGCCGGTTCTCCCGCCGCTGCGGTGGAATGTGAATCCCAACCCCGGCCGGACGCAAACCCCAGTGCGGAAAAGAAGCGCGCCAATCGTGCGTAGGCCGCTGCGCCGGCGGTGGAACGAAGCAGGGAAATCCCCTTGACCATGTCTAGATTCTATCGTGCGTACGCGGCTCAATCCGCGCACGAGCAGACAAAATCGCCCGATAATCACAAAGGCCGGCACAGTGGCCGGCCTTTGTGGTCTTGCGCGATTCTCGCTCTATGTCGTGGAACGCGGCTTGACCCAGATGACAGTAGCCGGTACAACCCCGGTCGCGCCTGACCGGTAAAGTGCACCCGGGATCGGTAGTCGGGATTGCATACCGGCAGGTTCGGGCTGATCTGCTGCGTGTCCTGCAGCGTCGTGGTGTTGATGTAGTGGACCTTGTTGTCTCCCGCTGTCGACACGAAGAACAGCGTGTTGTCCGGGCTGAAGGCCCCGGCCATCGGCGCCGTGATGTTCGCACTTCCTTCCAGCGAGAGATAGCCCACCGTCCCCAGCGCGCTGGTGCTGCCCGTCGTTTGCTTGTAGTACGGCAGCGTGGCGCCCGCCGTTGTTCCGTTGTAGGGCACAAAGCTCAGGCTGTATGCCGCATCCTGCCGACCCTTGGTTCACTGCGGCAGGCGATGTCACCACCTTATTTACCGACGGTCGCGTTCACCGCTCAACGTGGTCTGGTTCATCGTGTGCGCAATCGTCAGCGGCTGCAGCACACTTGCTGCATTCGCTGCCGGGCAAGCCGTCGCTGGAATTCGACACCCCGATATCGGACAGCGAAATGCCGCCCCCGGCCGCTGCTGCGCCCAGAATATGCTTTCCGTCAATGGTCGCCGCCAGCACATCCGTATCGGCATTCACTGAGTCACCCTGCGGATAGAACGTCATGCTGTTGTAATCGCCCACCGTTCCGGTCGGGCACCAGGTATGCGCCACGGTGGGATTGCCGCTGATATATGCTCCCACGCCTGGAATCGTGATGGCCACGATTCTGCGGTCCGTTTGCGCCGCCCGAGCTCGTCAGCGGATAGGTCGTCCAGCCGGTATTTGCATTGAAGACATACAGCGTGTTGGTGTGCCCAGCCCGCAGCCGATGCCTATCAGTTACGTACAGCGTCTTTGCCGTCGGGCGTCCATCTGTGCTGCCGTCGCCCAGTCCACCGAATCTGCGCCGAGGTGCCCGCTCGGCATTCAAAACGTAGAACAGCTGCCGCACCTGATCATTCATCAGAATCGAGGAGTTGTTGGGCGCCACTGCCAGCACCACGCCCGGTATGTTCGGGATTCTGCGTCGCTCAGGGTGTTGCTGGCCGTGCTGTAGACCATCAGCTCATGCGGTGAACCGAAGTACAGGGTGGTCCCGGTCTGGTCCATCACCATCGAGTTCGGCACATACGGCAATCGCACCGTCGATCCAACTGTCCCCGTGAGCAATTCCACTGGAACGAAATATTGCGACTTGCCCGGCGCTCCATACCAAACAAAAGTGCTCGCGGTACCGGGAACCGTGAGGTCCACCGGATTGCTGGAGATCGACAATCCTGTGCCATTCGTACCAAACACTTATTGATCGGCGCCGGATTGCACGTAGCCGGCTGGCAGACCGCGTACACCGACGCCGACCCCGGGAAATTCGCCAGTATTCCACCTGCCGTGAGCCGTCGAGGTCCAGCGGATTTGTCGACTGGTAATCCAGCGTCAGTCCGGTGATGGCGTGGCCATTGGTATCCGTCACCGTCGTCACCAGGTTCTGCGTCACGCCCTGAGTGACCGTGCCCGTCGTCTTCCCGTTCAGCGAAATGCAGATCGACGCTGGCGGACATGTGGAGAAATATCCTGCTGACGATCCCGACCGCGCGACCGAAGCCGTGATCACCGTCGTGCCCGGCAATTCCGCCGTTATCTGGTTCGTCTCCGGGTTGATCTGGCAACGCTGGCGTGTCTGCACGTTGTAGGCTGAGTTCCGATCGAGTTCGATTGCACGCTGGGCACCGAAGTCACGCCAGCGGAGCGAGCCGCGTTCTTGCACGCAAGCTCGTCACCGTCGATGGAGCGCAAAATCATACTGCGCATTGTTGGCACGCTGCGTAGCAGGCCTGGCATCCAGCTGCGCAATCTGCGGTCTGCGAAAGACATTGCGTCGGACCCACAAGAGATATCGATGTCACCGGCGCATGCACGATAGACCTCCACGGGATTCGACGTGACCGACTCCGACGCCGCGGTAATGAAAGCCGTCGTATAAGGCAGTCCGCCAGTACTCGGCATCGGGTTCGGAAAGTCGCAGATCGTGTAGTCGGCAATGCCGCCGCCCGGAGTTGCGGTTCCATGTCCCCGCGCACATCTTGCCCGCTCGGCGAAATATCCACAAGCTGATTGTTGGTGGTGCCGTACGAATAGCCCGACACGCTAACCGACCCGCCCTTGCAATTGTTGGCCACGGTGCGAACTAATCTGCCGCGTCTGCCCGAACGCCATGGAGATGCCCGTGTGCTGCGGCTGCAGCGTAATGGAGTACAGATCCGTCACCTTTGGGCCGTACCCCAGGCCGTTGCAATAATTGCCGGCCGGATTGCGATAGCAGCCAGTAATCGTAATCCCGGCCGGAAGCGCCAGGAACAACAAACAAACAAGCGTCAAAAACCGCCGCATGAATCCTCCCCGCCCCGCCCTCGACCGCCGCGGAACGGTCTCTCCCAATAAACATGAAAAATGCTGGAAGCGGCCCGCCCGCACGGCCTCTCCGGCCTGCGGCGGAATTCCGCTCAAGCTTCGGCGCGGTCCCAGTAGGCCCGGCCAGCTCGGAACATGTCTTCTCCAAAGAAAAGTGTATCAGGGCCAATGCCAGCCACCCCCTGAACCGCACCTCACCCTGTCCCACTTCAATAGACTCCACCGGCCGCCCTTGGCGAGCACTCGGCTGGCGTCTGCTTGCCGACCGTCAGCTCACTGCCCCGCCGGCATGTACTTGTCAAACCACTCCACCGCGCGGTCCATCACGTCCCGCCGGTGCTCGGGATTCACAAAACCATGCCCCTCGTTGGGATAGATCACCAGTTGCGTCGGCACGTGTTCAGTCCCGCAGGGCGTGCCAGAACTCGAATGACTGCGGCGCGGGACACTCTCCATCGCGATCCCCGACCACGACCAGCGTCGGCGTCTTCGCCTTCTTGATGAAGTTGATGGCCGACTCCCGCGCATATACCGCCGGATCGTCGTAAACGCGCGCGCCGAAATATGGAATCATCCATTGGTCGATCGAGTTCTCGCCGTAATAGCTCTACCAGTTTGAGATGCCCGCCCCAGACACCGCCGCCTTGAATCGGTCGGTCTGTGTCACCGCAAACATGGTCATGAACCCGCCATAGCTCCAGCCGGTAAGACCCACGCGGTTGGGATCCATCGGATACTGCGCCTCCACCGTGTCCACTCCCTTCAGAATGTCGCGCAGATCGCCGTAGCCAAAATCCTTGCGGTTGGCCTGAGTAAACGCCTCGCCCTGCCCGAAGCTTCCGCGCGGATTGGGCTCCAGCACAAAGTATCCCAGCGCCGAAAACGCCGTCGCGCTCAGCCGTCCGCCGCCCGCCCCAACTGCGCCTGCACCGCAGCCGCCGGCCCGCCGTGCACTTCCACAATCAGCGGATACTTCTTGCCGGGTCGTAACCCTTCGGCAGCAGCAGCCACCCCTGCACGCGGAACTCGTCGCTCTTCCAGCTCAGCGAAACCGCCTTGCCCCACGCCGGCTCCACGCCGTCGTTGAAGTGCGTCAGCTGCATCACGCCTTCCAGTCCCGACGCTCATCACCGTTCCCGGCTTGGCCGCGTAAATCTCCGGCGCATGCTCAAATGTGCTGGCATGAAACACAAACATCGATTGGTCCGCCGTGGCCGACAGGCTGTGCGACCACCGCCCGTCCCCTACGTTCCCGGGAATGCTGAAGATCGGCGACCCGAAGCGTTACCGCCCCATCGCCGTGCGCGATCTCCTTGCAGATGCAGCCGGATCAGCTGATTGTTTCCCCCCGCCAGTTCGCTCACAAACAGATACTCGTTGCCGCTCCACTCCATCCACGCCGGCGAGGTCGGCCTCCCCTCGGTCAGATCGCGCGGCTGTCCCGCCGTCCGCCGATACGATCCACACATCGCCGCCGGTCGAGCCCTGGTCGCTCATCAATCCGCCGATGAAAGCAATCGTCTTCCCGTCCGGCGACCAGCGCGGCACCGCGATCTGCAATCCATGCAGAGGCCCCGCAACCTCGGCCGGCGCCAGAACCGCCTTCGCCTCTCCGCCCAGCGCCTGCGTGTAGAGCTTCGCCACCCACCAGTTGTTTTCTCCCGGCGGATCGGCCGCCACATACGCGAATCCCTTCGAGTCCGGCGCCCAGTCAAACTCATACGCATGCAGATTCGCCGGAGTAGCCATCATCGGGAGCCGCCGGCGCACTCGCAGCTCAGCGGCCAACGCCACCCGCTGAATCTCCACACCGTCTTCGCCAATCACTCCTGACGGCAGCTTCATCGCCGCCAGCGCGCCCGCGGCCCGTGTCGCGCCCTCCACATACAAGAAACCCACCTTGCTGCCATCCGGCGAAAACGCCGGCTCGTGGACATAGCCCTTCAGCTCCGTTACCCGCCGCGCCGTCCCGTCTAGCCTTCCAATGTAGAGGTTTTCCTGCCCCCCGCCGCTCCCGCATTCTGAGAAAAACGCAATGGCTTTCGAGTCCGGAGCCCAGGCAACGTCGCCCTCACTGCAGCGCTCGTCTGCTTTCGTGGCTGCAGTCACCCGCGTGCTCTTGCTCAGATTCTCCAGCGGAGCCACCCGGATATCTCCGCCACCGCGCCCGCCCTCAACCCAGGCCAGTTGCTTCCCATCCGGCGACACCGCAACTTGCCCCACGCTCCGACCGCGATTCAGCCCGCGCAATACCTCCTCAACGTGAGCGCGATCCGGTACATCCCTCTGCGCGAATCCAATCGGAATTGCGGCGATGAAAACCAGAAATCCTGAAATTACCTGGGGACAAAGCAGACTTGAAACACGAGTGAAATGCATACGCAAAATCGTAACAGCCGAGCTCTGATTCACGCGCAAATCAGCGTTCGGCCCACCCAAACTGGTTCTGTGCCGTGCCTGCCCGGCTACCGTTCAGCATCTCTTCGATCCACACGACGGAGCGTCCTCTCGCCCTCGCCCCTATTCCCTATTCTTCTCACGGATGATACCGCCCAATAAATCCCGCAATCCGCGCCTCCGGATATACGTCGAGCTTCACTGGACTCAGGCTCCACGCATTTGCCACCCGCAGCACATCATCCTCGTTTGGATAGGTCAGGTCGCTGCGCTTGAAGTATGCGGGATCACGCGCAGCAACCGAACCGGCATCGAAGAAGTTGAGCCCCAGCTCCTTCTCCAGCTCGACCTCGCGCCCCGCCCGATACAGGTTTCCACCGGAAAACTTGAACACGCAGTCGATAAACCCGTTCTCCGCCCGGGCCCAAACATAACCGTCATTCACACGCGCACTCGCGAAGTACTGAGCCTCGCCGAACGCGTTACTCAAAATCACCAGCCGGTTCTCGAATCTCCGGTCCCGGTCGCCGTCGGAAAGCAGAACCGCCCCCTCGGCAAAAACCCATCCCTTGACCGGCGGCGTCACAAACACCTGGCCATCGGTCCAGTCCACGGCGGCCTTGGTCCCGGTCTTCCAGTCATTGGGGTGAATGTCGGTCAGGCTCAACGCAAACGCAACGCTCTTGGCATCTTCCGAGCGCACCGCGTACCAGCCCGTTCGGTATCCAAACGGCACCGGCAACTGGGCATTTTCCTCAGGCGCTGTCCCTCGCGACGTCAGCCAGGCGGCGACGCCGAGGATCACCAGAATCGCGATTGCACCTATCAAGCGGACTTGCGGCATGGCCGGTCAAGGAGTAGTAACGTTACTTTACCCTCAAGCCCATCCAGTCGAGAAGCCATTTCCACGTGCCGTCTATGTTTCGTACACTCGGCGGCTCCGGCAGGCTGCCTTTCGGATACACCACGGCTTTCCCGCGATACAACTCCGCCAACTGTTTGAACACCCTTCCCTGTTCCTTAACCCGTCCGTCATTCGTTAGCAGGCCCAGTGTGTACTCCACCGGGTCAAACTTGTATTTGCGGTCGACATCGTGCGTGTCCCAGTAAGTGAACCAGCTCACTCCCTGCTCCATGGCCGCCGTCACCGACTTTTCCAGCCACGCCGCCTGCCCCTTTTCCGGCAGGTCCAGAATGCAGGTATTAAACTCCCCGGCCCACACCGGTTTCTCCGGCTTCCCCGCATAGGCCCGAATCAATGCCGCCATGCCCGCCATCAACTTCACGCTCGGCGGATCCATCGCCCCGCCATACTTTTCCGCCTCCGTCCAATGCGGATAACAATGCATCACTGGAAACCGCGCCGCAGCCAGAGCCGCCGGTGAAAAGGTGTCCGTCTCAAACCAGGGGTGATGATCCACTCCATTCACATGCAGCCCATCCGGCAGCACCTCTTGCATCAACGCGAACATCTTCGCCATCCAGGCATCGCCATCCCGCGTCGGCGCCTTCCAGCACGTGTTCAGTTCGTTGCCAAAATCAAATCCCATCACATTCGCATGCGGTTTGAGTGTGCGTCCCAATTCGCGCACGAACAGCTCCTGCGCATCCCACATGGTCTTCTCGGTATAAAACCCTTCGCTCAGACGATTGAAGGGAGGCAGAAAGAACCAGCCGCTCAACTGCCCGGTGAACACGGTCACCAGGGCATCCATGTGCCGCTGTCCCATCAGAGTGATGAGCTGATCAAGCCTCTCCAGGTGAAGAGGGCTAATCCACATCGGATTGGGCTGAAAGAACGGCCACACCAGCATGATGCGCAGATGATCCGCACCCAGACCCGCAATCGCATCCAGATCGCGCTCGATCGCCGCCGCATCCCAGTCGTTCCAGCAGAACCACCAGTTTCGAGATGGCGTGTAGTTCACCCCGAACCGGTGCCGATTCAAATCCATCCCGGCCACAGTACGTTCCGTCTCGGTGCTTAACAGAGATGCGCCCACGGCACGCTGTGCAGTCGCAGCGGCCGCAAGCGCGCCACTCGCCGCAAGAAACATTCGCCTGTTCATCTTGAGTCCCTTCGCAACACGCAAGACTACTCCGGTTGCGGCTACTGCTGCTGTGTCATGTCTCCGCTACCTGCCGCAAGCGCCGCAGTACTCCCAACCGCCCACTCCTGAAACGGGCGCGACTCCTCGCAATCCATGCACGCCGTGCTGTCAAATTCGGCACCGCAGTGGGGACACACCGCTCCCGTTTCGAACGTGTCAAAGGCCTTGCCGCATTTCGAGCAGGCCCACATCGGCCCGATTGGCGGTCCACTCTTGCAAACCGGGCATGCGAATCCCGGCCTGCGCGGCACTCGCCCCGCTCTCAAGATCGACCGCGCATGTTTCAAACCACCCCAGCAACTCAGCAGCATGAACAGCGCCATGGCGAACGTCCAGAATGACCGCCACCACACCGCCAGCGCGATCATCCCAGCCACGCCCACAAAACCGAAGACTGTCGCAATCATCAAACTGCGGCCGCGTCCAAAAACAAACCAAAGCAGCGAGCGCAAAATCTGTCCGCCGTCCAACGGATAGACGGGCAGCAGGTTGAAGGCCAGCAGCACAAGGTCGATCCCCAGCACAGCCCGCAGAAACAGGTACTCATTCGGCACTGCGTGTGCCCAGCCGTGGGTCTTCGCAAACACAAACGCAAACCAAAACACCGGCAGCAAGACCACGTTCACCAGCGGCCCCGCAACAATACTCCACAGCATCGCTCCCGGCCGTTGCGGCGGATTCACAAAAGCAGCCCCACCCAGCGGCCATAACAGGATTCGATCCGAGGTACCGCCCACTGACCGGCACGCCAGCGAGTGCCCGAACTCGTGCAGAACCACGATGCAAAACAGTGCCAGGTATTCCAGCACATTCCACACAATCGACGAGTACCTGGTTCCGCGCCCCTGAATCTCGTACACCGCAACCACAAACCAGGTCCAGTGCAGATACAAGTCGACACCCGCCACCCGCAGCAGGCGAAACGAGCCCTTCATGTCGTTGAACATATGCCGATAAGCTTACCGGATTGGCAATCAAGACGTGCTTCGAGCGAATGACCTTGGAGATCTGAGGGATTTAGAGTTGGACAGGCTCGTCCGTAGGATTGGCAAACTCCGCATCAAACATCTGACGGATTCTCGAAAGAACGTCTTCTGGGTCGCGCCCCTCATTGGCGTATGCCCTCGCCGCGTGTCGTGCAATGTCCGCCAGCATCAATCCCCATGCTCCCGGATTTTTCCATGTAACTCTTAGCGTCAGTTGTTGCGGCTGATTCGGCGCAGCCCAAACCCTCAGCACCTCGACCGCTTCTGGGTGCGACTCGGCGATCGAGGGAGTTGCCAGTTCTCTTTCGACGCTTTTTCCAGCCATCCTTCACACCTCTTACCTTCAGCAGGGTTTCGAATCGAGAACTCAAAAGGTTATGAGGTTGCAGCGGATTGAATGGCAAGGAGCGTTTCCAGCAGCGGCTTCAACAGATCCAGCCGCAACGCATTCGCCCCATCGCTCTTCGCATGCGCCGGATCGTCGTGCACCTCGAGAAACAGCCCATCCACACCCGCCGCCACCGCCGCCCGCGCCAGCAGCGGAATAAACTCAGGCTGTCCCCCGCTCACCCCGCCCGCCGCACTCGGCTGCTGCACGCTATGCGTGCCGTCGAACACCACCGGCGCCATCGCCCGCATCACCGGCAGGCTCCGATAGTCCACCACCAGCGTGTTGTATCCGAAGCTTGCCCCGCGCTCCGTCAGAAACACCCGCTCGTTCCCCGTCGACCGCACCTTTTCGACAGGATGCGTCATGTCCCACGGCGCCACAAACTGGCCCTTCTTGATGTTGACTGCGCGTCCCGTCTTCCCCGCCGCCACCAGCAAATCCGTCTGCCGGCACAGGAACGCCGGAATCTGCAGCACGTCCACGGCCTCGGCCGCCACCGCACAGTGCCCCGGCTCATGCACATCGGTCAGCACCGGCAGCCCGGTATCCTTTGCCAGACGCCCCAGGATCGCCGTGCCCTCTTTCAGCCCCGGGCCGCGAAAGCTCTTCACGCTGGTCCGGTTCGCCTTGTCGTAGCTGGCTTTGAAGATGTACGGCACGCCCAGATCGCGACGTAATCCGCTGAATTGCTTCCGCCATCGTCCGCACATGCGCCTCGGACTCAATCACGCACGGCCCCGCAATCAGGAACAGTTTTCCTGTCCCAACCTGCACCGGCCCTATCTCAAAGGAGTTGTTCACGCGTTCGATTCTAACGGCTCGCCGCCACCGTCGCGGAGAGGCTGTGTTTTCCTTCAGAGTCCTCATCGGCATCCGGCGTTAGGATGCTCCGCCCCTGCGTCTCTTTCATGCGTTCTTTCTCTTCCCCGCCGTGGCTTGTCGAATTCTGTGGAACACCCTCCGAAGGGAAGAAACACCGCTCCTCGGCAACATCGCAATGGCCTGTTTCAATCCCAGAGGTCTGGTATTCTTTTCGATCCATTTCCTCGGATGCACTTTCGACAAGGAAGTTCGCGGCTGCACCCCGTTGTTATCGATTGGCAGCTTCAGTGACCCAACTTTCTCGGGACGCACAAACAAGAATGTGTTTTGCGCGTAATAGTAAGCCACCCTGTCATTGTTCCAAACCAGTTCTCTGACCACATCAACGGTTACAAAGCCGTGCGACATGAACAGCTGCGCCCAATACTCTGGCCACTGCTCATTGATATGGCTCGTGCCGCCCTGGAATGGTATTGCGGCGCTGAACAGCACCACGTCGCCCAGAGAACACAGAAACGACACGAAAGCCTTCGCACTCGTTTCGGGCAGATGCTCGGCCACTTCAAGTGACTGAACAAGATCAAACCTGGTCCCGAGCTTCACAGGGGCGCTCAAATCCATGGCTCGAAACCGGTCGCGTGGAATTAAAAGCTCATCTGCCTTTACGTAACTTCCATCTATCCCGACAACCTCATTCACTCCAAGGTCCATCCAGGCCTTCAGCCATGTCCCTATCCCGCATCCCACGTCCACAACGCTTTGTGGATTCGCCATGTCTTTGACAATCGACAGGACCTCACGGGCAGAGGAAAGCGAATCGCCTGCGTACGTTGAGAAAAAGGAGGAATTGTATGCGGTTCTTTCCATTCGTCTCCTGAGTTCGTTTTCGTTGATTCCCCGCGTTCGTTCGAAATCATCAGTTCGTCGAGAAAGCCCTCAGTCTCGATATCAGTCCCGAAAGCTTGATTCTCGAAATCCTTACCATTCAGCATATCGCCCCTCCGGACGCGAATTTCCGTCGCCAAATTCTTCTTCGCCGCGCGAATCCTTTTTCGCCAACCCCCGCTCTTCCCAGTAGAGGAACATTCATGGCGGCACCCGCAATCTCCCATCGCACCGCAATCATCGATATCGAAACGTGGAAAGCCTGGCAGGCTGCCGGCACCATGGCCCAACTCATCGATGTCCGCTCCGCGACCGAGTTCGCCAGCGGACACCTCCCCGGCGCCATCAACATCCCCCTCGAGCAGGTCGAACTCCGCGCCGCCGATCTCGCCACCGCAGTCCCCATCGTCCTCGTCTGCCAGGCGGGCACCCGCGCTCATCTCGCCGCAAAACTCCTTGAGACTGACCACACCAACCTCGTCGTCCTCGAAGGCGGAACCTCCGCCTGGATCAACGCCGGCAATCCCGCAGTCCGCTGCACCGCATCGCGCTGGGCGCTCGAGCGCCAGGTGCGGCTGATCGCAGGCCTGCTGGTTGTAGTCGGAGTAGCGCTGGGCGTAATCGTCTCTCCCTGGTTCCTGGGGCTCGCCGCCTTCATTGGCTGCGGCCTCACCTTCGCCGCCGTCAGCAATCTCTGCCTCATGGGAGAACTCCTCGCCCGCTGCCCCTGGAATCGAGCCCAGTATCGAGCCCGGACCCGAGACCAGGCTCGTACCCAGGCCTCCGGCCTCACCTGCGTCCAATGTTCAACCAACACAGACGCGGCTCTCAACCCGGGGGTATCCTGCGCCTGTGAATCGCAGAAATAAGCCCGACCGCAAAGCTCCAAACGAAGAAGCCCCATGCATCGATTGCGACTTCGACCAGTTAGCCCGCCGCCACAAGGACGCGGTCTACCGCCAGATGCTCCGCGTCTGCGGCAACCGCGAAGACGCCGAGGACGTGCTCATTGAAGCTCTGCTCAAGGCCTACCGCAGTCTCGACGCTCTCACCGCGCAGGAAGCGTTTCGCACCTGGCTGGGCCGCATCGCCAGCCGCGTCTGCTGGCAGCTCCGCCGCCGCCAGGCCTTGCTTCCACTTTTGCAGCTCTCGGCTCTGCAGGAAAACGGCGCCGACGTTGCCGACCCGGCCCCCTCGGCAGAAGCCCAGGCCGACGCCGCACAGCTCAAGCAGATTCTGCGCGCTGCTCTCGACAGCCTGCCCGCCGAATACCGCGCGGTCTACGAGTTGCGAGCCATCGACGAACTCTCCGGCGAAGAGACCGCCCGACGTCTCGGCCTCTCCATCGCCGCCATGAAAAGCCGCTGGCATCGCGCCCGCATTCTGCTTCGTGCACGTCTCGACCGCGCCCTCGCACCGGCGCAACCAACTTCACTACAAAGCCACCCCTTAAATAAGGAGAACCATCGTGATAGAAGTAAACGTCAGGCACAGCGCAGCGGTAAAGTTTGAAATCAGCTCCCGTCAGCACACAGTCATTTGCGACCAGCCCATCGAAAGCTGCGGTACCGACGAGGGCATGACACCCCCCGAGCTTTTCCTCTCCGGTCTCGCCTCATGCGCCGCGTTCTACGCCGTTGCCTACCTCAAGAAGAAGGGCATCTCCCGCGACGGCGTTCAGGTGCACGCCAGCGCTGAAAAAGTTCCCGCCCCCGCCCGTCTCGATCAGATCCACATCGAAGTCGATGTGCCCGGAGGCCTCAGCTGAAGCAGAACTCGCCGGCGTCAACGACTCCGTCCACCGCTGCCTCATCCATAACACCCTGCTCCACACGCCCACGATCAAAATCGACGTCCGCACGCCCGTCTCCGCCTAAGCCCATCACCGCCTCTCGGCACATTTACCGCACTCCAGGCCCACGACCTCTATGGGCCTGGCAAACCCATGCGCGAGGCCTTCCCTCGACCTGAGACACCACGACCATCGGCGACTCAAACCTCTAAGCCGAATGATTCCGCGACCATTGCACCAGCGCGCGATCCAGCGCATGAAACATCGTCGGCCCCGCAGCCGCCCCATGCACGCCCATCCATCCCTCTCGGCCAGATCACACCCTTTTCCCTATTTCTTTAGAAATCTTCAGAGTTCCGTCAGGACCTTTCACACCCACGGATCTACGATCAACCGAAATCGAGGGCCGCTATGGGCGCCAGAATCCAAACTCAACGGAGCCAGACCATGAAACTATCGCGAACCAGCTCTTTACTTCTCTTTGCATGCATCGCCGTTACAGCCTGTGCCAGCACGGTCAGCGGCCACACCTTTCAAGACAATGGCGGAGTCGTCAAAATTGAGTTCAAATCGGGAGGCAAAGCCTATGTATCCGCCGGTCCCACCAGCCACACTTGCAGCTACACCGAGAAAGACAAAAAGGTAAATCTAGTCTGCGACGGAGACACCACGACCTTCACAGTTGAGGACGATGGCTCCCTCACCGGCCCACCGGACGGACTGATGGCGCGCTTGACCCTTGTGAAACCGTAGCCGGCAATTGCCGGCGGCTCCGCTGCAACCACCGTCCGCCGTCACTTGGGCTGCGTTGGCTGTCGACTGTGGCACCCTTCACTCTTTCCATTGCCAGACCCACCGCCGGCAGTCCACTATTTTCCGCTTAAGGACCGTCCCCGTGAACCTGAATCGAGTAACGGCCGGCCCCCGTTCCGTTGCGGCCGTTTTGATTGCGCTTGTGACCAGCACAACGGGAGCGCCGCAGACGCAGCAGCCCCTTGCCACAAGACCGGGGACTCGCGTCTGCGCACTTCATGACTTCGGCACCCAGCCCGCCGATGCCCTCGCTCCCGTTCAAACCGGCGCCATCGCACTCGGCAACGATGGCCTCTACTACAGCACATCGTCCACCGGCGGAAAAAGCACGGTGACGGCAAATCTGGGCACAATCTTCAGATTCTCACCGGCTGCTTCCAGGGTCGAAGTCCTCTACAGTTTTGACAACACTCCGCACGGCGCCGGTCCCATGGGTGGGCTTGTCAAAGCGAGCGACGGCTACCTCTACGGCACCACGTCCGCCGGAGGCTTGTTCAAGGCAAACGACCAGGGAGCCATGAAATATGGCGCCGGCACCCTCTTCCGCTTCCAACCGGGAAGCGCGGCCCCTGAAGAACTGCACACCTTCCGCTATGGCGACATGACCGGCATCAAGCCAGAAGTATGCCCGCCAAAACTGCCCTGCCACTATTCTCCGCAGCAACGCATGAACGCCGCTGCCGGCATGCCCCCTCACAGCGCCCGTATTGGCAAGCGACGGCAACCTGTACGGCGTCACCGGCGGGGCAATCGGCTTCCCCAACCTGGGCATCCTCTACAAGGTGGCGCCTTACAAGGGGGAGAGCGGCATCACCGGCCTGTGCATCGGTGGGCCCATGCCTTCGGCTGAGACTGTGCTTACAGATCAGCAACTGCGAGACCAGTGCATGTTCAACGGAAAGTATGGCAACCTGCCCTTTGGACTGAGCGCGGGATCGCACGGCGAATTGTATGGCACCACGATCCAGGTCAGCCCAACCTCCAACGGAACCGTGTTCAAGGCGGAGATCCCTTCCGGCAAAGTGACAACGCTCTACAACTTCAGCGACCCGAAGAGCGGGTCAATGCCCTACGGCGTAACCCTCGCATCCGACGGCAAACTCTACGGGACAACCAAGCAAGGAGGGCCACTGTACGGTCCCGGAAACGCAGGCGCCGGTGTGGTGTTCAGGCTGTCGCCTGCGGGAGGGAATTTCGAGATCATCCACGCGTTCAACGGAACAACCGAGGGTGCGCATCCCGTCGCGGACCTGATTGAGGCAAAATCGCCGAACGGCAGCACGTATCTGTACGGCTCCACGGCGACGGGCGGCGCCCTCAGAGGCGTCCTCTTTCGACTGGTCATCAACATGACCGGACCTCCCAACCCCAGCGATCCTTTCGCCTATCAGGTCCTTCACGTTTTCTCCAACCAGTGGGACGCCTCGGGAGCCTTCCCCACTTCAAACATGGTGGCAGCGGATGATCCCGACTACGGCATGACCTTCTGCGGAGCCACCTCGAGCGGAGGTTCAGTCGCTGAGGGTGTGCTCTTCCGGCTTCGCGGTGTAGATCTCCCGAATTTGTATCTCGCCCTGGATACCCCCATCTTCTCCCTTCGGTCCGGCTACAAACACACCGGTGCAGTCGTAACCATTCCCGGTCAGGCGCAGCCCACCACAATCGATGTCTACGCCGGCTCGGTGGCTCAGGTGGGATCAAAGCCACCAGCCGATACATTTACTGATAATGGGTTCATGATCAAGACCGGCAATTGCCGGAACCCGCACGTTCTTCAATTCATCTATCGGGAAAAGATCGGCGCCGACGGCCAGCACCTGGGCGGGAGTTACGCACCGACCCGCAGGCCGTCATATCAGTTGACCACCGATCCCGCTCATCCGAATTGGAATACCGATTCGGGCGGAAAGCCCAATGCCTATTACGATCAGCAGAATTGGGCCCCCGTCTGGGTAGGCCCCATGAATCTGACCGTTCTCGACCAACCAAATTTTGACGGCGTAACCTACATGCCCGGCTCCCACGAAACCTGGAGAGCCACCTTGAAGGACTACGTGATCTGCAACTGCCAGGTTGTTGGCGAAGTCCACTGGACCCGGGAGGTCCCCTGGATCGTCGACCTGCCATCCGCTCCCAATGTCACAGTCGACATAAATAAGGGACATCAAGGTCCGGCGCGGTATATCAACGTGTCCATTGACACCATCACGGACGATCCAAACCTCATCGACGCTAACAAGCAGGTGCGGAAAGACGGGTTTTACCCGCTCCCCTGACCTCCCTCAGAATTCGAAACCAAATCCCCAATTAACGCCATAAATACATAAATATGCTAATATGCATCTATGCGTACCACCATCGACATTCCCGATGAAACCTACCGCGAGCTCAAGATCAAGGCTGCGCGCGAAGGAACTCCTGTCCGCCAGATTGTGCTTCGCGGCATTGAGCGCGAACTTGGTTCGACGAAAGGGACGCCCGTCCGCAAGCTGCAGCTACCGTTGATTCGATCTTCACAGCCAGGCACTCTAAACCTGTCTGACGAACAGATTGACGAGTTCGCTTACGGAGATAGTTTTGCTTCCTGACGTCAATGTGTGGGTGGCATTGAATTTTGACAGACACGTTCATCACCCCGCCGCTCGACGTTGGTATGAATCGTTGTCTCTGAGCGAGACGCTTGTGTTCTGCCGCCAGACGCAGCTCGGGCTCTTCCGCATCCTTACGACTGCGGCCGTGATGGGGACTGATGTTCGGAACCAGCCCCAGTGCTGGACGATCTTCGATCGCTGGGTTGATACGCGCCAGGTAGCCTGGGCCGACGAACCTCCGGGCCTTCAAGAATTGCTGCGGGGGATGACGACAGAACCCACGGCCTCTCCCAAAGCGTGGATGGATGCGTATTTGTCGGCCTTCGCCGAGGGCTCTGCCTTGACGCTGATAACGTTCGACCGCTCCCTCGCCAGAAAAGCGAAGGGGGCCCTGCTGCTGGACTAAGCAGGTAGCTAATATCCGCGATGTTGCGGACGTACGGTGCTCTCTGCCGCGATCTCCGATTCAAGCCGAAGTATCGGATCGTTACTCCATTGCGGCATTGGGGGCACTTCGACCTGACTAGTATCCCAATCTAAGTAACAGGTTTCGCAAGCCATCGAATCTCCGCGAGCACTGCGATCAAGACGAAAGCGAGCAACGTGAAGTTCAGCCAGGAGAAATCTGCTTTTCCTCGCGAAAGAATGGACGGATTGAGCCGCAGCGCGAATTGGAGTGTCCGACTATAGCAAGAACAACACTTGCATGGATCATCACGATCGATAGTCGAGATCGTTTATCTGCTTTTGAAAACAGATAGAGGCTTTGGTCGGCCCAGGAATAGCCGAACACGATCCCCGTACATACGGCGCAAAATGCAGTGTAGCCGGCAAGGGTCATAGAAAACCCGTGCAGCAGAGCCCAGACGAGGAGCCCTGCCAAAGCCGCAGGACAGCCAATAACCAGTTTCTGAGTATGCCAGTTCAGTCGGCTCAGTCTGATTCGAAGCAACTCGGACTTCGATTCCTCTGAAATGCGCGTTCTGAATGACAATCCAATATCCCTTCGTCGCAATGTTGCGAACTTCAAGAGGAGAGTGCGTTTGTAAGCGTCGAGCGTTCCGTTGACCCGATAGCAGTCTGGCGGGTTTTGTAGCTGGCGGTAATGAACTCGCGGAAGAGCGGATGCGGCTCCAGCGGCTTTGACTTGAACTCGGGGTGGAACTGGCAGCCCAGGAAGAACGGATGGCCGGGGATTTCCACGATCTCAACGTAGGTCGCATCCGGCGTGGTGCCGCTGATCTGCAGCCCTCCGCCCGTGAGCAGCGCCTCGTATTCGCGGTTGAATTCGTAGCGGTGGCGATGGCGCTCGCTGATCTCGGTAGCGCCGCTGTATGCCTTTGACGCCAGAGATCCTTCCTGGAGAATGCAGGTCCACGCTCCCAGACGCATCGTCCCGCCCATCTCTTCCACACCCAGCAACTCGCGAAGCTTGTAGATGACGCGGTGCTGCGTGGCAGGGTCAAATTCGCTCGAGTTGGCGTCCTTCAGACCGCATACGTTGCGCGCAAACTCGATGCACGCCGTCTGCATCCCTAAACAAATACCAAAGTAGGGCACTATGTTTTCTCGCGCGTAGCGAATGGCGTTCAGCATCCCCTCGATGCCGCGCTTGCCAAAGCCGCCGGGAACGAGAATTCCGTCAAAGCCCTCGAGCTGCGTTTCATAGCTGCGGTCGTCGGGTGTCTTCGACTCCAGGCCCTCGGCTTCGATCCAGGTCACGTTGAGCTTGAGATTTTGCGATATGGCGCCGTGCGTCAGCGCTTCTTTCAGTGACTTGTAGCTGTCCTCGTACTCCACATACTTGCCCACGATGGCGATGTTCACGTCGTCCTTGGGATGGTGGACCCTCTGGATCAGTTCCTTCCACTTGCTTAAGTCGGCTTCGGGCGCTTCCTTGTGCAGATACTTCAGGATCAGCGTGTCCACGCCCTCGTCGGCGAAATTGAGCGGCACCTGGTAGATCGATGGCACGGTGGTGGCGTTGATGACGGCGCGCTCTTCCACGTTGCAGAAGGTCGCGATCTTCTGCTTCATCTCGCGGTTCAAGTGCTTCTCAGAGCGGCAAAGCAGAATGTCCGCCTGGATGCCGATCGACAGCAGTTCCTTCACCGAGTGCTGGGTGGGCTTGGTCTTCAATTCCTGCGCGGCGGCAATCCACGGAACCAGGGTCAAATGGATGAAAACGGTATTTTCGCGTCCCAGCTCCTGGCGCATCTGGCGGATGGCTTCCAAAAACGGCAAAGATTCGATGTCGCCGACGGTGCCGCCAATTTCGACGATGGTCACGTCCGCGCCGTTGGAGGAAACCTTGCGCATGGCGTTCTTGATCTCGTTGGTCACGTGGGGAATAACCTGCACCGTCTTGCCCAGGTAGTCGCCGCGGCGCTCCTTGAGGATGATCTGCTCGTAGATTCGACCGGTGGTGAGGTTGTTGTCGCGCGAGAGCGGCGCGTGGGTGAAGCGCTCGTAGTGGCCCAGATCGAGGTCGGTTTCAGCGCCGTCGTCGGTCACAAAGACTTCCCCGTGCTGGAAAGGCGACATAGTGCCCGGATCGACATTTAAGTAGGGATCGAACTTCATCAGGTTGACGCGAAGGCCGCGGCTCTCGAGCAGGCATCCGATGGAAGCCGCCGCAAGCCCCTTACCCAGGCTGGACACAACTCCGCCCGTCACAAAGACATACTTTGCCGACATAGATGCACTCTCTTCTGTAAGTTTTTGGGTTGGACGTACCTGGTGGGCACAATCAAGTATGCCAGAGAATTTGGCGTGAAGGAAATTGAGACCGCGTAAAGATTTCACAAGGGCGCGCGCGAACCTTTTTAAACAACTTACACGCACACACGCGAAATAAAAAAACGATCAAGTTGATTTGTTTCATTGAATTACACACCGAAAATGGGGGATTTTGAGCTGACCGTGATCTAGAACACAGTGGACAGTGGGCGGTGAACAGCGGACCGATAGTGAAAAGTGAAGAGTGAAGAGTGAAAAGAATGTGGAAATAGTGGTCGGGAAGGGCACTTCGGCGAGC
>CAWJOO010000021.1:0-702349 GCA_963844515.1 uncultured Acidobacteriota bacterium | reverse complement strand
GAGTATGTCTGCCTGCTCATGGAAGTGAGTATAGTCATCAGCCTTTGGCGCGCACGAGTCGTTGCTGGAGAGTTGCGCTTCCGCTGAATCGGTCGCCGTATAACAGAATCGCCAGGCTCACGCAGAACACGGTCCACAGACGCTTCGCAGTACTCATCACCCCTCCGATCGCAGATTCGGAGCGCACGCCTGAAGCCGAGTCTGCAATTGAGGGATTCTACGAAGCCGCTGTACAGCCTGTTCCGATTCATCGCCAATGAACATGCATGTGTGCGCGCTGTCACAAGGGGAGTTAAACATTCGCCGGAGTTTTGTGAGCGGCATATCTCCAGCGCCCATCAGGTGAATCGAAACGTACGGCTCATCGCCAACCACCCAGCTGTCATGACCCGGTTCGATGTAGAAGAGGTCGCCTGCTTCATTTCGAAGACGCGGCCATCATCCATCGCTGCGGTGGCGCAACCCAAAATTACCATCCCCACATGCTCCACTTCGCAGCTGGCTTTCCCCAGGGACTTGCCCACATGCTCTGACCATTTCCAGCCGGGCTGTAGGTGGCGCGCCCTATCGTCATTCCGCCAATGTGCACTAATTCGAATTTGCCCTTCTCAAACATCCTTACTTCATCGGGCGTTTCGAATCGCTTCAGCACTACTTCATGCATGCCAACCTCCTTCAGGCGAGCCGCAACGGTCGCTCCATCCAACACACGTCCCAATAACGTTCGAACTTGTAGCCGTTTTCCGTGAACACGCCAACGGTCGTAAAGCCAAATCGTTTGTGCAAGGCCTCCGAGGCAGGGTTCGGAGGCACGTATCCAGCAACAATGCGGTGAATGTCCTCGCCCGACAAGGCATCAAAGAGGGCAGCGTACATTTGCCGACCCAGGCCTTGTCCGGCGGTCTCGGGAGCACAATAGACGGTGGTTTCAACCGTGGTTGTGTACGCTGCCTTGGGACGAAAACGCGTCGTGCCCGCGTAACCCGCAACGCTCCCATCACATTCCGCCACCAGCAGCCGATAGCGCCCCGTCTCGGCGAATTGCTCGAACCATACTGCCCGCTCTTCCACACTCCACGGCTTCAGATCGAATGTGATCGGGCTGTGCACCACGTAGTAATTGTAGATTTCAGTGAGCCGGGACAGGTCCGCGCGCAGCGCCGGCCGAATCAGTGCTTTTGCCATGTTTCCGCCCGTGGTGACACTGTTTAGTCAGGCAACTGTCTGCTGTCTGCGTCGACGGCCCTACTGCAGTATCGGAACGCCGCCAATGCGCTGCTGCCATTCTGCAGGACCGGTCTGGTGCACGCTCGTTCCCTTTGAATCGACGGCCACGGTCACGGGCATGTCCTTCACGTCGAACTCGTAGATGCCTTCCATGCCGAGGTCCTCGAACGCCAGCACGCCGCGCACTTTTGATCGCCTTCGAAACCAGGTACGCCGCGCCGCCCACCGCCATCAGATAGACCGCACCGAACTCGCTGATCGCTTCGATGGCCACCGGCCCGCGCTCGGCTTTGCCGATCATTCCCAGCAGGCCCGTCTCGCTTCAGCATCTGCCGCGTGAACTTGTCCATGCGCGTTGCGGTGGTCGGGCCCGCCGGCCCCATTACCTCCTCGCGTACCGGGTCCACCGGCCCACGTAATAGATGAAGCGACCTGAAATCCACCGGCAACTTCTCGCCGCGGTTCAGCATGTCGGTCATGCGCTTGTGCGCCGCGTCGCGCCCGGTCAGCAGCTTGCCGCTCAGCAGCAGCACTTCGCCGGGCTTCCACGTCGCCACTTCCGCGCGTGTCACCGTGTCCAGATTCACACGCTGCGCGTCCACCGGGTCGTACTTCAGTTTCGGCCAGTGATCCAGGCTCGGCGGATCGAGATACAACCGGCCCGCTCCCGTCCAGCACCACGTGTGCATGCCGAGTGGCCGCGCAATTAGGAATCATCGCAACCGGCAGGTTCGCCGCGTGCGCCGGCGTGTCCAGCACCTTCACGTCCAGCACCGTGGTCAGGCCGCCAAGGCCCTGCGCACCGATGCCCAGCCGGTTCACTTTGTCGTAGAGCTCCACGCGCAGCTTCTCTGCTGTCGTGACGGGTCCGCGCGCAATCAACTCCTGGATATCGATCGGGTCCATCAATGATTCCTTGGCCAGCAGCATCGCCTTCTCTGCCGTGCCGCCAATACCGATGCCGAGCATTCCTGGCGGACACCAGCCCGCGCCCATGGTCGGAACCGTCTTCAGCACCCAGTCCACTACCGAGTCCGACGGATTGAGCATGGCAAACTTCGACTTCGCCTCGACCCGCCGCCCTTCGCCGCCACCGTGACCTCGACCGTATCGCCAGGAACCAACTCAACATTCACCACCGAGGGCGTGTTGTCTTTGGTGTTCTTGCGCGCGACCGGCCGGGTCGGACTGCAGCGAAGCGCGCAGCGTATTGTCTTTGTCCAGGTACGCTTTGCGCACGCCCTCGTCGACCATCTCCTGCAGTGCCATCGTGGGCTGCCACCGCCGGGCCTCGAAGCGCACATCCATTCCCACCTTGAGAAACACGTTCACGATGCCGGTGTCCTGGCAGATAGGCCGATGACCTTCGGCGCACATCCGGCTGTTGATCAGGATCTGCGCCATCGCATCCTTGGCCGCGTGCGACTGTTCCTTCTCATAAGCCCTGCGCCAGGCTCTCGATGTAATCCAGCGGGTGATAGTAGCTGATGTACTGCAGCGCCCCCGCCACGCTGTCGATCAGATCCTGCTGCCGGATGACGGTCATGTGGAACTCCCTCGAACTTTGACCTCTCTAGGGTAAAGGATCAGCGCGCAACCTGGCTTGATCCACCTGCCACTCTCGTCAGGAACCGCGTTGTGCTGCTCTCGCGACTCTCCAAAGTTCAGGTGCTTCGTTTTCGATTCAGGCATATGATTCCCTCGTATCGAACCACCAGTCGATTCCGATTCATCCCAGCCGCAAATCGAGCGCGCGACAGGAGACTGACCATGGCATCACCGGCAAGCAGAATTGGCTCTAGAATCCGTCTAACATTATTCGCCTGTCTCGCAGCGTTGTTGCATACGCAAGGACATGCTGCAGCCGCCACACCGCCCGCGTCTGGCTACGTCACAATTACCGATCCGCTCGAAAAGGCGTTCACCGTGGAAGTGCCGGCCGGCTGGCGATCGGAAGCGGGTCTCGCCCGACGCGCCGCGTTGCAAATTAATGCCTACGTGCGATCGCTCTCGCCCGACAAGATGACCTACCTCCTGATCGGGGAGCCGACCATGCCATCCTTCGCCCCGCCCACCCCTATGGGTAACGCCATCGGGAATCGCGAAGGCAAGCTCTACGATTCGGGTTTAGGCGGCGTAACGCTTGTCATGCACTACCTGCCCGGCGCGACCTTCGCGCGCTCTTATGGTGAAACTGCGCTCGCTGGGCTATGCCCCGGGCTCAAATTTGCGGCCATGCAGGATCGTCCCGATCTCGCGCGCAAGGCCGAAACGCTGCTGCCCACCCCCATCCCGTCACGTTATGACGGCGGCGAAGCCCGCTTCACATGCACCCACAATAAGCAGGAGATGGACGTGCACATTGAGGCCGCCACACGCACCACGCGCGATGGCATCATGTGGAATGTCTTGCTGCTCTATGCCTACATCGCGCCGAAATCTCAGTCTGAACAGGCCCGTGCCACCCTGGCACACATTTTCGACAGCTTCAAATTCAACCCGGCGTGGATCCAGATGCAGAACAACATGAGCCAGCAAGCCGCCGAATCCATCAACCGCCGCATGCAGGAGTTCTTCCGCCAGCAGCAGGCCTTTATGCAGAAGCTCAATTCGGTGGATGAAAACTTCCAGGATATGGATGAGATCATCACCGGTTCCAGCACCTACCACGACGCCGCTACGGGCAACAATTACTCGCTCAGCAACACCAATCCATTCAAGTGGATCGACCCCAACAGCGGCAGAATCATCTCGACTCCAACTGACACCAGGCCTGCCTGGGCCGCCGGGTACACCCAACTGAATCGCGCGCGCCAGTGAGTTGATGGCGCCTGCTCAGGGCTCCCACGAAGCATTGGGGTCGGATTCCGTCGTACCGACGGGAAGCATCGTCCAGGAACTCAACCCATCGCGACTCCATCGCCGACCTCAGGGCCGCGTTCTACCTTCCATCATCCGGCTGACCCCACCCCCTCCCCAAATGCCCTAATCTAGAAACCTATGTCCGATTACCCCCTGGACTCTGTCCCCGATGCCCGGCCCCAGACCATGCCTGTCCCTGGTGACAGGTCACTCCCTGGCTCGGAATGCGACGTTCTTGTCATCGGCGCGGGTCCCACCGGACTCTCCTGCGCAATCGAGGCGCAACGCGCAGGCCTTCGCACCGTCCTTGTTGATAAGGGCTGTGTTTGCAACTCCCTCTTCCACTACCCGTCACATATGACTTTTTTCACCACATCCGAGCTGCTGGAGATCGGGGAAATTCCGTTTCCCAGCCCCAACGCCAAGCCGGGACGCAATGAGGCGCTGGAGTACTATCGGCAGGTCGCCGCTCACTACAAGCTCGACGTCCGCCAATACCAGCGCGTGCAGCGGGTCCAGGGAGCCGATGGCGCGTTCACCGTCCACCTCATCGACCGTTTCGACCGGACCAGCGCCCTTCGCGCACGTAAATTGATCGCCGCCACCGGCTATTACGACATTCCGAACTACTGCGGCATGCCGGGCGAGAACCTCAGCAAGGTGCATCACTATTACGACGATCCCCACCCCTACTTCGGAACGGACGTCGTGGTCATCGGCGGCAAAAACTCGGCTGCCATCGCTGCACTTGAGCTCTGGCGTCACGGAGCGCGCGTCACCCTCGTCCACCGCGGCCCCGAGATGCATCGCCACGTCAAGTACTGGATCAAGCCCGACATCGAAAATCGCATCAAGAATGGCGAAATTCGCGCCTGCTTCCAGTCCAATGTTGTTGAAATCACTCCAGACACAGCGGTTACTCGACACGCCTTCCGGTCGTGAAGTCCTGCCCAACGACTTCGTCTTTGCGCTCACCGGCTATCGCCCCGATTTCAGCTTCCTTGAAAGCATGGGCGTGCGCTTTGAAGGCCCCGATCGTCTGCCTGTCTGCGATCCCGACACCCTGGAGAGCAATGTCCCCGGGCTCTACCTGGCAGGCGTGATTGTCGCGGGTTCCCGTACCAATGAAATCTTCATCGAGAACGGCCGTTTCCACGGCAAACAGATCGCCCGTTCACTCGTCGCCGGGTAATTTGCTCATAAGCAATTCAGATTTTCCGATAGACTGAAGGCATACAGAGCCCTTATTTCTTCCTGAGGTCGGCGAATGCGCTGGTGGCCGCGCTCCATACGATGGCAAATGCTCCTCGGGTTGGTTCTGCTCGAGGTCTTGTCCATCGCCCTGTTTGCAACCCTCGTGCTCCGGTTGCAGGAGTACGACATCAGCCATCGCGTCCTCGATCGCCTCACCCACCAGTCCAACTCCCTCGCCCTGCAAATCCAGGAAGCCATGGGGGAGGAACGCCCTGACTGGGTCCACCTCTCGGTCCGCACCATGGGCGAAGCCCCCAGCGTTTCTCGCACCCGCATGACGGACCCAAAAGGGAATGTGCTTTACGTCGGCAGGGGCGAGCCGAGCCAATTCCCGCTGAATGCCGAAGAGCTTTCCCAGATCCCTCTCATCCATGGCACTACTCCGACGGTTTTCATTTTTGGACGGAATCGGTGGGAAGGCGTACGCGGCGTATACCTCGACGACACTCTGCGCGGCTACGCATGGATCGAATCCAACCCCAACTGGGATATGCAGCAGACCGGAGTGATGCTCCGCGGCATCGCCATCTTTGGCGCGGTCTGGGTGGTGGCGTCGATGATCCTCGTCGGCCTGATCTCACGAGCCATCTCCAAGCCGCTCGCCCTTCTTCACAGAGGTACGCGCGCCCTGACTGCGCTGCCCGAATCCAGTGATGCCTTCCCTCTGCCCATCAAGGTCAACAACGAATTTGGCGACCTCATCAGTGCTTTCAACAGCATGGTCGCGTCCATTCAGGAGCAGCGAGCGGGCCTGAGTGACACGCTCTCAATTCTCGATTCCATGCTCGCGAACGCCCCTGTTGGTTTGGCTTTCTTTGATCGCCACCTGCGCTTTGTCCGCATCAATCAGGTCTTCGCCAATCTCACCGAGATTCCCCTTAGCCGCCACCTGGGCCGCGCAGTCTCGGAACTCATGCCGGAAGAGGTAGCCGAACCGCTCGAGCATGCACTCGCCAGTGTCTTTGAAACCGAAGGCAACGTGCGAGAAATCGAGCTCAGCGGACGCACGCTGGAATCCAATCAGCCATGGACGTGGCTGGTCAGTGTTTATCCCGTTCGAACGACCACGGAGCAGATTCGCTGGGCCGGCATCATCGTCCGCGACGTGAGCGAACGCGCCCGCGCCGAAGAGGCTCTTCGCCGCACGGAGAAGCTTGCTGCCACCGGCCGCCTCGCCGCCTCCATCGCCCACGAAATCAACAATCCCCTTGAGGCCATCACCAACCTGCTCTTCCTCTTGCGCAACTTCAGCGGTCTGGGCGAGCCCGCCCTTCACTACGTGGCAATGGCCGAGCATGAGGCCCGCCGCATCTCGGAGATCGCGCAACAGACCCTCCGCTTTTATCGCCAATCCACGTTGCCCAGCCGCGCCAACGTCGGAGAACTCATTACGTCCGTGCTCGATCTTTACAAGGGCCGTCTTAACACCCTGGGGGTCCAGGTCGAACGTCAATATGACTCTGACACTTCTCTCTACTGTTTCGATGGAGAAATTCGCCAGGTCATTGCCAACCTCATCGGCAATGCCATGGACGCCATCTCCAATGGTGGCCGCCTCATCATCCGTGCGCGAACGTCTCGCAAGTGGAACGATTCCGGCGCTCCCGGCGTGCGTCTCACCGTTGCAGACACCGGGTCCGGCATGTCGCCTGAAGTCCGAAGCCATATTTGGGAGGCTTTCTACACCACCAAGGAAGCCACAGGAACGGGACTCGGTCTCTGGGTCAGCCACGAAATCATCCTCAAGCACCATGGCAATGTTCGCGTCCGCAGCCGGGCTGCCGACTCCGGCCCATATTCCGGAACCGTCTTTCAGATCTTCCTGCCTGATAATGTGACTCTCTCCAACGTTCGCGCTACGGTGACTCGTGCCACCGACTCCGCTCCTCGCCCGAGCCTCTGATTTGACAGGGTTTCAGCCGGTGCCGGTCGCGTCGCGTTCCCCCTTGCTCCGCATACGGAAGCGCGGAACTTTTTCCCGCGCAGCGGGTTCAAACAAATGGCGGCTTTGGGGCCTTTCGCGTCTAAGTAGTTGAAGCCTCAGCACCCGGGACGATCGACACCGTCCGGAGGAGAAAAGAAAAACATGAATAACCAACGGCTGAACAAGTTCAACGCCCTGGCAATGGCCGCGGTCTTGGTCTTCTCCAGCGCGGCCCTTGTGGCCCAGGATGCCGCACCGGCCAGCAACGGCCCGCGCACCGATGGCCAGATTGAAATGGATGTTGTTCAGGCTCTCGATGCATCGCAGGCTCTCAAAAACGATCTCATTACCGCTGCCACCATTCAGACCCAGGTCACCCTTTCGGGTACCGTCGCCAGCGATGCTGACAAGCAGCTCGCGGAATCGATCGTCAAGAAGGTCAATGGCGTTTCCGGCGTCAAAAACAATCTCAAGGTCGGCAACCCTGCCGACGATGCCAACGCCCAGGTACCTGAAGACAACAGCGTTCCGCCTTCCGCCGACGATCAGGCTGACAACCAGCCCCAATCTGGCTACGGTCAGCAGCCCAATCAGAACGGCCAGCAGAACTACCCCCAGAATCAGAACGACCAGGCCAGTCAGGGCTATCCGCAGAATCAGCAGCAGCCCGGCTACGGCCAGCAACCCCAGTACCCGCAACAACAGCAACCTCAATATCCGCAACAACAGCAGCCACAGTACCCCCAGCAACAGCAGCCGCAATATGGCCGCCAGGCGCCTCCTCCGCCTCCGGGCTATGGATATCCGCCTCCGCCTCCAGGCTACGGTCGTCAGCCCTATTCCCAGCCGGCGCCAAGCTACAACGTGGCCCGCGGCCCCATCACCATCGCTCCCGGCACTGTGCTTCAACTGCGTACGAATGACACAGTCGAGACCAAGCACGCCAGAGAAGGCACGCCGATCGACTTCACCGTCATTCGCGACGTCACGGTCAACGGCTATCTGGCCATTCCCCGCGGCGCCACCGTGCATGGCGTGATCGCGGGAGTCAAGCAGGCAGGCCAGCTTACCGGCTCGCCCGAGCTTGCCCTCCAGCTCACTTCGCTTGACATGGACGGCCGCAACTACCCGATCGACAGTGATCAGTTCCGCGTGAAGGGCCCAAGCAAGACCGGCCGTACGGTCGGTAATGTAATCGGCGGCGCGCTTATCGGTACCATCATCGGTGGCGCAGCCGGTGGTGGCGGTGGCGCAGCCATTGGCGCGGTCGCCGGCGGCACTGTTGGCACGGCAGCCTCGGCTGCGGGGAATCCCCGTGCGTGGATCCCTGCTGAGGCGCTCGTGACCTTCCACCTCAACACGCCGGTTACAGTCGAACCGGTCAGCCGTGAAGAAGCCATGCGTCTCGCTCAGGGCCTTACCCCGGGCGGACCGTCGCTTTACCGTCGCGGTCCCAGACCCGGCTATTACGCGTACCCCGCTCCTTATGGCTACCCGCCCGTCTACTACCGCCCGTACTACATGGCGGGTGGCGGCTACTACTACTGGCGCTAAAGGCCACCAGGGCAGGGACCTGAAGGCAATGTCGGGGTTCGGCGCAAGTTAAGAACCCCCCTCAAGCGGGCGTCCCCACTCCTCCGGGACGCCCGCCGCATTTTCAGGCTCTATCCGGACTTCTCGTCGACCTTCTTCCGAATCGTCTCCACATCCGCTCCGCGTTCCCGCAGCAACTCGGCCGCAAAGCATCCCTCTTCGCGCAGCAATCCAATCAGCAGGTCATCGATCTCAACCAGGCTTCCACGGCGCCTCTCCATCTCCTCCGCGGCGAAGCCCAGGACCCGCTTCACCTCATCCGATAACGGCATATCCACGCTCGTCTCAACCCACTTCTTCGGCGGTGAGTGCTTCTCAATCCGCTCGCTCAGTCCGGACCAATCGCTTTCCGGTTCCAGCCCCATCAATTCCTTGATCATCTCCGCACCCTCCCGCCACAATCCCAGCAACAAATGTTCACATTCAATCGTTTCCGCCCCGAAGCGGCTGGCTTCGTAGCGCGCAAAGAAGATCGACCGCCGCGCCTTTTCGGTGTACCGATCGAATCCTACCCTTGGCTCGCCGGCCTCCTGAGCCTCTCGCCGCTCCCTTCGTTCTCGTACCTGCCGCTCCTCCCGGGCTGCCGGGCTGTAGCTGATTGCCGCACCGCCTTCGCGAACCCGGGGAACCGGCCTCTTGGCCACCTCCTTGCGCATCTGCTTCAAATCCGCCCCCTGCGTCTTCAGCAGCCGCTCCGCCGCACAGCCTTCCTCCCGCATCAGCCCCAGCAGCAGATGCTCGCAGCCAATGTGTTTATGCCCCAGCTTCTCCGCTTCCTCAGCCGAGTACGCAAGCACCCGCTTGGACTGCTTCGAAAGCGGCAGTTCTTTTCCCGGGGGCCTGAATTCAGGCGCCGACTCCCCGGCCTGCAAACGCTCCCGAGCCCACTGTTCTGTCACCGCCGGCCCGGCCGTCGAGGGAAGTAACTCCGGATCCTCCTTCGCGATGCCCAGCAGCAGATGCTCCGTTTCAATCGAAGGTGCCTTTACGTGTATTGCCTCCGTCAGCGCCCGGAAGATCACCCACCGCGCCTTCTCCGTATACCGCTCGAACATTCGATCCCCCTCTCAATTGTGCGGCTCCTGTTCCCTCGTCGCTGGTCCCTCGCCCCTGCCTTTGTAGCCCCTAAGTCGTATTCCCCCAGCCCCCGCGCCATCCCACCCTGCTTTATAATGGAACGAACCGCGTCGAGCGATGTGCACGTCCTGTTCCAGCCCCTGCGCTGGCCGGCTGCGTTACCCCATATTGGGATCCCCATCGGTACGTACTTCGCCAATGGGGTGATCGGCGCGTAGAGAGTAGAAGCCCGTACATGATTCGTTTTCTGCAAAGAGACAACCGCCTCACCAAGGCCCTGTTTGTTGTCATCATCGCCGCTGCTTCCGTTTCGATGGTGGTCTATCTAATCCCCGGACTCACCAATACGGGCGTCACCGCGGCAGACACATACGCTGAGATTTACCCCCACTGGTACAGCAAGGTCCTGCATGCCGGTCAGACCGTCACCATGCAGCGTGTCAGCAACGAAGTCCGCAACCAGATCCAGCAGCGCGGGCCCCAGTACGCCGACAATCCCATCATCGTGAACTTCTTCACCCAGCAGGTCGGCCAACAGCTGATCCAGGAACAGATCATGATGGCTGAGGCCGAGCGCCTTGGCATCACGGCCACCGATGCTGACGTAGTCAAGTTCCTCCATACGGGCGCTACCGGCGAAGTCATCTTCCCCAACGGCAAGTTCATCGGCGATGCCGCCTACTCCAATCTCGTCGCCACGCGCCTCAACATGACGGTGGCGGATTTTGAATCCAACATCAAGCATCAGATCACCATTCACCGTCTGCAGGATCTCGAGACCGCCGGCATCAACGTCAGCGACAAGGAAGTCCGCGACTCCTTCCGCAAGGACAACATCAAGATCAAGTTCGACTACGCAGTCCTCTCTTCGGACGACATCCGCAAGTCGATCAATCCGTCCGACTCCGATCTCCAGTCCTTCTTCCAGAAGAACGCCAGCCGCTACGCCACGGCGGTGCCCGAGCAACGCACCATTACCTACTTCGCGTTCACGCCCAACCAGCTTCCCGGCGGAGTACCGCAACCCTCGCAGCAGGATGTTCAGTCCTACTACAACCAGCACCAGTCTGAGTACCAGGTTCCGGAGCAGTCCCGCTCGCGTCACGTCCTCATCAAGCTGGCTCCTGGCGCTGACGCCAAAACTGACGCGGACGCCAAGGCCAAGGCTGCGGATGTGCAGAAGCAGCTGCAGGGCGGTGGCAACTGGACCGACCTCGCCAAGAAATACTCTGACGATCCCGGCAGCAAGGACTCCGGCGGCGAACTCGGCTTCACGCAACGCGGCCGCATGGTCCCCGAGTTTGACGCCGCCATCTTCTCGCAGAAGCCCGGCGACATCCAGGTTGTGAAGTCGCAGTTCGGCTACCACGTTGTGCAGGTCGAGGAACGCCAGACCGCTCACGCGCAGTCCCTTGCTGAAGTGGCGGACACCATCAAGGCCACACTCAGCCGCCAGCAGGTTTCGCAGTCTGAAGAAAACTTCGCGCGCCAGCTCGCCGAGCAGGCCGGCAAAACCGGTCTTCAGGCCACGGCAGCCGCGCATCACCTCGATGTCGTAACCTCGGCCTCGATTCCTGCCAACGGCACCATCGCCACTCTGCCTGACGGCTCGCAGCTTGTCAGCAAGGCTTTCCAGGCCAAGCAGGGCGACGCTCCGCAGTTCGCGCCCACTGGCGAGGGCTATGCTGTATTCCAGGTCACAGGCATCGACAAGGCGCACCCGCCCGCATTCGCTGACTGGAAGAATCATGTTCTCGACGACTACCGCGATCAGCAGCTTCCCGCGCTCCTTACTCAGAAGACCAAGGAACTCGCCGAGAAGGCCAAGTCTGCAAACGACCTTGCCAAGGCTGCCAAGGAAATGGGCGCCACCGTTAAGACCAGCGACACGGTCGGCGAAACAGCCCAGGTTCCCGATATCGGCCAGGTGCAGTCCGTCGCACCTCAGCTTTTTGATCTCAAGGTCGGCGATATCAGCGGACCCATCAGCGCTGGCCGCACCGGCGTCGTGGCCAAACTGTCCGCCAAGACCGAGCCCACTGACGACGACATCAAGAAGAACTTCGACCAGACCCGCGATCAGATCCTGTCGCAGCGCCGCGGTGAAGCCTTCCAGATGTTCGTCACCAATGTCACCAACGAATACAAGAAGAACAAGCGCATCGTGGTCAACACCAAGGCCACCACTCCCGACACGGGCATGTAAGGCAACGCGACCCGCTTCCAACCACTAAGTCCCGCATCAGTCGATGCGGGACTTTCATTTTTCACATCTGCTTGATCGTCACAAGATGGAAATATCTGTTCATTTTGAAATCCCTGAACGCCTGCCAGCCGCCCGCAAGCCACGTGTTCAATCTCGCTGACAGCACCGTGCGAACCATCCCCGTCTCCCGCGTCGGCGAGAGGCAACGACTCCGCATACACTGAATCCAACCCCAGGAGCACCCAACGCATGGACTTCGACGTCGAACGGATTCCCACAAGCCACATCTACAAGCTGCTCGTCGGCCTCGTGGCTCCGCGCCCCATCGCGCTCATTACCAGCATGGATGAAAAGGGTCGCCTCAACGCCGCACCCTTCAGCGCCTACAACTACCTCTGCACCGATCCGCCCATCGTCGGCATCGGTGTCACCAACCGCCCTGACCAGCCCGCCGTTCCCAAGGACACAGCCCGCAACATCCGCCGCACCGGCGAGTTCGTCGTCAATGTCGTGACCGAAGACATTGCCGAAAAAATGAACATCTGCGCCACCGACTTCCCGCCGGAAATGAGCGAAGTCGACCTGGCCGGATTCACCACCACCCCCTCTCTGAAGGTCAAGCCTCCCCGCCTCGCCGAGGCCCACGCCGCCCTGGAGTGCCGCGAGCACACCACCCTCGAAATCGGCCGCTCCCGCATCATTCTCGGCCGTGTCGTCGCCTTTTACGTCGAGGACCAATTCGTCGATCCCACAGGACCCTATATCAAGGCAGACGAACTGCACTCCATCGGCCGCATGAACGGCCTCGGCAATTATGTGCGCACGCGCGACGCATTCCTTGAGATCCCGCGCATCAACTATGCGGAGTGGCAATCGAAAAAACGATAGAGCCATCCGCGCGCCATCTTGCGTCGTGCCCTTTGTCTGATTGTTGAGATAAATTAGTCGTCTGGGGGATCACTGACTGCGTGAGTATTTTCCTTAAAGATATGCGGCACGCCCTTCGTGCTCTGGTGGCTGCACCCGCCTTCACCGTGGCGGCGGTACTTTCCCTGGCCATCGGAATCGGCGCCAACACCGCAATCTTCAGCATCGTGGACGGGCTCCTGCTTCATCCCCTTCCGTACGCAGACGCAGATCGGCTAGTCATTCTCTGGAACCGCTCTCCCGGCCTCAACATCACTGAAGACTGGTTCTCAACCGCGCAATACTTCGACGTCAAGACTGGCACTCATGCCTTTGAGCAGGTCGCCATCGCAATCGGCGGCAACTACAATCTCACCGGCTCGGGCGATCCGGAACGGGTTGGTACCATCCGCGTCTCATCGAGCTTGCTTCCCATGCTGGGACAAAAAGCAGCTCTCGGGCGATTGTTCGTTCCCGATGATGATCAGCCCGGCAGAACGCCGACCGCCCTGCTCAGTGACGGCACATGGGCCCGGCGCTTCGGTTCCGACCCCGCCATTGTCGGCAAAAAAATCATTCTGAATGGCGTAACGTATCAAATCGTCGGTGTCATGCCGCGCTCGTTTTCACTGCCTCGCGAGGTCATGCCAACCGTGGACGGGGCCGAGCAGGCCGAGATATTGCTGCCCCTTCCTCTTCCCAACAACGCCGCTCAATATCGCGACCATGAAGACTACAACATTCTGGGCAAGCTCAAGCCAGGGGTTTCCGCGCAGCAGGCACAAGCCGAAATGGATACCCTCACGGCGCGCCTCAGGCAGCAATTTCCTGAAGTGTATCCGCCCAACGGCGGCTTGACGTTTGGGTCGTGCCGCTTCTTGAGCAAGTGGTGGGCAATGTGCGGCGTACCTTGTTCCTCTTGCTTGGAGCGGTTGGTTTTGTGCTGCTGATCGCGTGCGTCAACCTTGCGAACCTGCAACTGTCGCGCGGCATCGCACGCCAAAAAGAGATCGCCGTGCGCACCGCGCTGGGTGCAAGCCGTATGCGCATCGTTCGTCAGTTGCTCACCGAAAGCGTGTTGCTCGCAATCGCCGGTGGCGCGCTGGGCATCGCTCTGGCGTTTCTCGCCTTGCGCTGGGTACGGCTTCTCGGTCCGCAGAGCGTGCCAAGAGTAAACGACATTGGCATCGGTCTCGTCGCTCTTGCGTTCACGTTCCTGGTCTGTGTCCTATCGGCGATTCTGTTTGGGCTGGCTCCCGCCCTGCGTGTTTCGCGGCCCGACATGCAAACCGCTCTGCAGGGCACCGGCCGCACCTCCGCCGGTGCCAGCGCCATCTGGGGGCGAGGCAACAATCTTCGCCGCTCCTTGGTGATCGGCGAGATCGCGCTCTGCGCCATGCTGTTGATTGGCGCCGGCCTGCTCATTCGCAGCTTTGTTCGTGTACGCGACGTAAACCCCGGGTTCAACCCGCGTAACGTCCTCACCCTTGAACTCACCATGACAGGGCAGCGGTACACCGACAAAAACGCAGTCATCTCCGCCTATCGCGAGCTTTGGCAGCGGCTTGAAATGCTGCCTGGCGTCACCTCTGCGGGAGCCGTCACATCGTTGCCGCTCAGTCAGATGTTTGCCTGGGGCCCCATTACCGTTGAAGGCCGCGTGTCCCCGCCCGGCGAGAAGTTCATCAACGCCGATACCCGCATGGTCAGCGGACATTATTTCCGCGCAATGGAAATACCCCTGCGCGCGGGCCGCCTGTTTACCGACGACGATGTCGCCAGCAAGCCCCGCGTTGCGCTAGTCGACGACTACATGGCGCGACAACTCTGGCCAGATCAAGACCCGATCGGCAAACGCTTCCACATCGGAGCCATCAGCGAGACAGACTCTCCCTGGATCACCGTTGTCGGTGTGGTTGGCCGGGTCAAGCAATACACCTTGGACGCCGACTCGCGCATCGCGTTTTACCTTCCTCAAACGCAATATCCAACCCGCGCCATGAATGTGGTCATGCGCAGCAGCAACAATCCCGTGGCCCTCGCCCGCGCGGTCAAGCAGCAGATTCACCAGCTCAATCCTGATCTCCCGCTCTACAACGTCAGCAGCATGCAGGAGCGCTTCGACAACTCTCTTGCCCGCCGTCGTTTCACCATGCTCGTACTCGGAACATTTGCCGCAATTTCGCTGGGGCTCGCGGTCATCGGAATCTACGGGCTCATTGCCTATCTCGTCGGCCAGGGCAGCCGCGAAGTAGGTATCCGCCTCGCGCTCGGCGCAACTCGCTCAAACATCATGGCCCTGATCGTTCGCGGCGGAATGGCCCTGGCCCTGTGGGGCGTTGCCATCGGCATCGGCGGTGCGCTCGTGGTCGGTCGCTTGATGCGATCTCTTCTCTTCGGTGTCGGCGTCAACGATACCGCAACCTTCGTCGCCGTTCCTTTGCTCTTAGCGGGTATCGCTTTCATCGCCAGCTACATTCCAGCGCGACGCGCCTCCCGCATCGACCCCAGCACTTCGTTGCGATGTGAATAATTGCCGGTCGACAGCCTCGTCTAGTCGCACCGCCGCACAGCCAACACAGTCAAGTCGTCAAAACTCTCGCCGCCATTCACAAACGCCCGCAAGTCATCAACGCAAGCGGCGATCAGCTCCGCAGGTTGCCGCGCCGCCTGTTTCCCCACCAGGGTCATCACGCGATCCACGCCGTACTCATCGCTCTCGTTGCGCGCTTCCGAAAGACCATCCGTGTACAGGAAGAGCGTGTCGCCGGACTCTAGTTGAATGCACGTGGCGGAAGACTTCGTTTCCAGAAACATCCCCAGCGGCAGGCCGGTGGATTCAATGCAAACCACACCCCTGCGCCCAACCACCATAGCGGGGCAGTGGCCGGCATTATGAATCTCTACCTCGCCGTTTGCCTTCGCCAGCCCGCACACCAGCGTGGCGTACTGTCCTGAAAGCGCGCTTTCACAAAGCACGCGGTTGACGTGAGTAACAATTTGGCCGAGCGGCAAAGACATTCCTGTAAGACTGCGAAATAAGGCATGCAACTGCGCCATCATCATTGACGCCGCCACGCCCTTACCAGAGACGTCGCCCAGCAGGAAGAGGAGCTGGCCATCGGCTGCAATCAAGTCGCAGTAGTCGCCGCTGACGGCGCCCACAGGCGCGAAATGGTAGCTGGTCTCCCAGCCGCCTACGCGAAGGCCATTTTGCGGTAACAAGTTGCGCTGCACCTGCGAAGCCAAATCGAGGTCTCGCTGCAGCGCGGCCCGTTCATGTCGGGTCAGATGGTCCAGGCAATAACGCACCAGCGGATCCGCCAGCAAACGGTCCCGTTCCACGGTTTCGTGGCACTCCAGGCATAGGCCGTAAACGCCTTCCACCATGCGCTGAAGCGCTGAATCTACTTCTTGCAACAGGCTGACAAGTTCTGAGTTGTGCGGTGCGGAGGCAGCCGCGACTTCAAGCCGCCGCTTGCGCTCCTCCAGTTGACTCTGCAGGAAATCAACTTCTAGCGTGGCCACGAGAATCTCCCCTGGGTCTGAGTTTCCCACATTAGATTATGCGAGATCTATTTCCGATTCGTGTATAAGTTTCCCGACGAATCACCATGACTCCACGACAACAATCAACAGCGCACGTTAGTCCGATCACACCGCGCTTGGGAAAACTGGAAGAAAGAGCGATCGTTCGTGAACTATACTGATCCACAAAATCAGGTACTGGGGAGAGTGTGTGGCACGATCAGGAAGTCCGTGGATGATGCGACGAGTGTGCGTTTGCGCCCTAATCGGGATTCTCTTCCCACTGCACCACGAGGCTCAGCAACCTGACGCGGGAAGCGCCCAACCACCTCAGGTCCAACCGGGCTCCAATCCCGACGCCGGTTCAACAAGTTCCGACAAGAAGCTCTCCGGTCTGGCCGCGGTGATAAAGATCTCGCCAATCGGCGGGAACCCCCTGTTTCACGCGGATGGATACCGCATACGTGTCGTCGCGGGAACCGTGACGGCTTTCGGTGATCCGTTGAAATCTCTGGCTGACGTGGCGCCCGGAACCTGGATGCGTTTTGAGGGCGTTCGCGACGACACAGGAATACTCGTGGCGCGGAAGGCGGAATTCTTCCCTCCAGGTACACGCAAGGCACTGACGGCAATGGGCCCGAGAAAGACGAAAAAGGTCACCGACTACCAGCCCATAACTCAAGACAGCCTTCTCGACGCGGATGGACACTTTGTCAACGTCCACACCAAGGTCCGGCTGAGCGATACCGGTCCATGCGGATGGCACAGGGTCCCGGCTGACCTTGCGCTGCAGGAGCGTGTGGAGCGGATCGGGATGCGGCTCGTGCCGGAGTTTCAGAAGCAACTCCCGCTCGACAGTCCAGCCCGCATACCATTCCGTTTCTATGTCGTTGCCGACGATAAAACCCGGTCTGTGTTTGCCTGCGATGTGGGCCTGGTGCTGGTGCCGAAAAACGTGGTGAAACGGCTCCAGAATGATGACCAGCTTGCAGCCGTGTTGGCCGACGGAGTGGCCTTCCAACTCGAGCGCCAGCTTGTCTCCCTTTCGCTGCTGGACATGGTAGGCCTCGGATCCGAGGCGGTAGAGTTCATTCCGCCACTGTACCCCGCGGGCTACATCGCAGGAGAGGCCATAGCGGGAATTGCGGGCCACGAGAAGGAAGCGCGCCTGGAGCGAGAGTTGGCGCGCACCGCGCTGCAACTGCTCGCCGAAGCCGGCTTCGATCCCTGGCAGGCGCCGGAAGCCTGGCGTCTCCTTGCCCCGAAAGGCACGCCCCGAGATGTCTCGAAGCTCAAATACACGCGTGAAGGCAAATACCAGCTGACCGTCCTGAATGTGCAATACAAGCAGGACAATTCCGGTTCTTCCGTTATGCTTCCCGCGTCCCTCGCAGGCAAGGAGAATTGACGTTCATCGACTGATCTCGGGGTGTTGCGCGTCACTAGGGTTTTTCGCTGGGCAATTCAACCGCGTTCCGGAACTCCGCTACATATGTAGTAGAGACCGACTACAACCAACGATCAAGACTGTCCGGAGGGCCGGGTAGTACAGCCCATCCGGGTCTCGCTCGAAAATCTGTCAAGCCCCCACCCTGTGGAAAACCAGCCTAAGTGACTGATTCAAAGCGCAAAATTATTTTCGAAAAATTAGGGATTAATTCGGCGAACCTGCCATACTTGGATCAGGTAGTCAGCTTACTCAGTGAAAAAAGGCCCGCCCACGCGGGCCTTTTTGCGTTTGCGACCAATGCCTTTCTGTACAGACCGTGGGGCAACATCCAGGAAGCCGGCGTTGTTCATGTTCAATTGGGATGCAGCACCCCCCACCCCCCCTATGTAGATCGCCTTTTCTTCGCCCCGAATGGCATAAGGTGCACTAGGCGCTTTTTCGGCACCTTTTCACTTTTCACTTTTTTCACTGCTCGTATTTGGCCTTGGAAATCTCGCGAAGTATCCGCCGGTCTTCATCGCTGAGGGCGGCGCGTTCCAGCAGGTCGGGCCGGTTGGCCAGGGTCTTGCGCAATTGCTGCTCCCGCCGCCATTTGCGGATCTGCTGGTGGTCGCCATTCAGCAAAACGTCTGGCGCCTTCAGTCCCCCAAACTCTGCCGGCCGCGTGTAATGCGGATAATCGAGCAGCCCGCCCGCCCCATGTTGCGAGCGCGGCACCCCGGCTTCGTCGCTGAAAATCGCCGCATCCGCAACCCCAAAACTCTCGAACTCTCCCGAAGCTTCGTTCCCTAAGACGCCTGGAATCAGTCGCATAGTGGCATCAAGAACCACTGCTGCCGCCAGCTCGCCGCCACTCAGCACGTAGTCGCCAATGGAAAGCTCCTGGTCGCAATAAAGCTCGTTGATCCGCTCGTCCACACCTTCGTAGCGTCCGCAAACCAGCACCACGCGCTCCATCTTTGCGAGCTCTCGTGCCATAACCTGCGTAAACGGCCGTCCCTGCGCAGACGTAAGAATGACTCGCGTCCCATCCGTTTCGCGAGACGCATTGGGTGCAATCTCGAGCGATTCGAACGCCCTCGCCAGCGGCTCCGGCTTCAGCACCATGCCTTCGCCGCCGCCGAACGGGCGGTCGTCGACGGTCCGATGGCGGTCATGGGTGAAGGCGCGCAGGTCGTGCACGCCAATCGTCACCAAGCCGTCGGCCTGCGCCCGACGCACAATGCCGTGCTCGAAGAAGCCCCCGAAGAACGCCGGAAAGATGGTGATGATCTCGAAGCGCATGACCGTTCTTTCGATGATACTGGCCGCTTCTCATGGCCCTCGCCGCCAACTTGTGGTTTACTTGGGGCCACAAGCCATGTCAGATATTGAAAGTCTTCTAAGCCGGTGGCAATCGGCGGGCGTTCTGGATGGACAATCCGCTGCGCGCATTCGGGCGTATGAGTCCAGCCAGAAACCCTCCGGAGGGCTCCGCTGGCAGTCAGTGGTGGCGCTCGTTCTGGGTGCGATCCTGCTTGCCTGCGGAGTCGTGCTCTTCGTCTCCGCGCACTGGGACGATCTTGGTCCAGGTGCGCGCTTCGTGCTGGTGATGGCCATGGTGGCCGTGTTTCACATTGCCGGCGGCCTGACCCGCGATCAGTTTCACGGCATGTCCTCTGCCTTGCACGCAGTGGGAACCGTAGCGACGGGCGCTGCCATCGCACTTGTCGGTCAGATCTTCAACATTGAAGAACACTGGCCGGCTGCGGTTCTGCTGTGGGCCATCGCGGCCCTCGCCGGGTGGATTCTGCTCAACGACGAAGCCCAGCAAACTCTCACGCTGCTGATGGTGCCGGCCTGGATCTTCTCGGAACTGGCGTATTCCACCGAAAACCAGATTGGCGGACGAGCGTACCAGGGTCGGTTCCTCTTCGTATGGGCCATTTTGTACCTCACCTTCTTCGTGGGGTCGCGGCGCAAGGTGGCGAAGGGCATTCTGTTCGGTGCGGCCGCAATTGCGGGCCTGGTCGGCATCGTGCTGATGCTTGAAGGGTGGCGTTCCTGGTACGGAACTCCGGCATTCGTGCCTTTCAGCACGCGCGTGTGGGGCTGGGGTGCCATCGCCGCGCTGCCACTTATCGTTGCGTTGTTCAAGGGATACAAAGGGCTGATACCGCCGGTCGCGGCAGTGGCTTTAACGATCGCCTTGCCCTGGTGCGAGAGCCGCTCTGTGCAGCACTACAACTACGGCAACGGCATGGAAAGCACCATGACATTCGACTTCCCGAACCTGGCCGCGCACGCGGTGGTGACTGCGTTCACCGTGTTCCTGATCTGGTGGGGTGTACGAGTGGCGAGTCGCTCGCTGGTAAACCTGGGGATTGTGAGTTTCGCTGTTTCGGTGGGCTGGTTCTACTTCAGCAACATCTTTGACAAGATTGGCCGCTCTCTTGGGCTGATCGGGCTGGGCATCCTGTTTCTTGCGGGAGGATGGGTGCTGGAAATGACTCGGCGGCGGTTGATTGCGGGCATCAAGACGATGGGTGAACCTGCGCAGGAGGGTGCATGACGGGGCTTCGTGTGTCGCGCGCATCGGTGGTGTTGCTCATCTTCCAGTTGGCACTGGTTTCGCTCATTGCAGCCAAGTATCTCTATCAGCGCCGCAGCTGCCCGCGGGTGTGGACTCGAACCGCGGCCTACGACCCGGAACTTGTAATGCGAGGCCGTTACCTGAGCCTGCAGCTGACGGTCGATGGCTGCGGCAGCACTCTGCCTTCTCACGCCTCGGCCCAGTTTCCGCGCAACGTGGACGGAACCGTGCAGTCGCCGAGGTTCTCGATCAGGGAAGGCCAGCAGATTCGGTTTCCCGCGAAATTGACGGTTGAGCAGAACAAACTGGTGGCCGTGCGCCTGCCGGAAATGACCGAGGCGCGCGACGGCCAAATGGTCAGCGTGCAGCCGAGATCGGGTTGCGAAGACATGCGCATGGAGCAGCCAGTGAACTTCTACATTGCTGAGCATGCAAAGAGTCCGCTGCCGCTGAAGCAGGGCGATGAGCTTTGGATCGAAGTGACGGTTCCGCCCAAGGGGCCGCCAAGGCCGCTGCAACTGGCTCTGAAACAACAGGGGGCGTGGAAGCCGCTGGCATTTCAGTGAACAGTGAACATCCGCGCCTCAGGAGTTGAGGTTGATGAGGCCTTCAGGAAGGGCCATCTCGATGCGGCGTCCTGCGATGTCGAGCTTGCGGAGAAAGCTTTGCGCAAACGGAATGAGCACTTCGCCGCTTGCGCCTTTCACGATGAGCAGGGGAACAGGGCCAGCGGTACGTTCGACGTTCGCGATTTCTCCGACTGCTACTGATTCCGGGCTTGACACTTCATAGACGACGCAGCCGATGAGGTCGGCGATGTGCACTTCATCCGGGGCGAGCGCGGCACGTTGACCGCGCGGAACGGCAACGATCAGACCCGCCAGAGTCTCCGCGGCGGAGATGGAATCAATGCCGGTGAAGTGAAGCACGATGCCGCCCTTGTGCAGCCAATGCGCTTTCAGCTCCATCTCACGCGGCGCAGCATTGACGGCTGGTTTCGGAATTGCGGAGGGGCTGGCTGAGCCCGCCGCGCCGCGAATAGAGCTGGCGGCGCTGCCAGACACTCGGGGGAAACTGGAAGGGCTGCTAGGAAGCAACCACAGCTGTTTGCGTTCAGAGAATTTTTCGGGGAAATCGGTGAGTATGTCGGCGAAGACTTCGCCCTTGCGACCCTGGGAATGGCGGATCTGCGCCAGCCATACCCAATCATCTGCTGCCGGCGATGTGCTCAAAGCTGTCTCCCGCTGGCGCTGGGGGGCCAGTTGAGCCGGCCGCTCAGGCTTCGTCGTCTTCCTCAAGTATGTCGAGGGTGTAGCGGTGATGGAGCTTCATGCTCACCGCGCCGAGGATCGTGCGCACGGAACGAGCTGTCCGTCCCTGCTTGCCGATGACTTTGCCCACGTCCTGGGGAGCTACGCGCAGTTTGAGAACCGTGTTTTCTTCACGGTCCACTGACTGCACATCGACGGCTGTTGGCTCATCTACCAGGGCTCGCGCAATTTCGCGAACCAACTGTTCCACTGCAACCATTTCTTGTTGGGTCATGCTCTTGCCCCTGACCGTTCCGCTTTCGCAAAAGTGGCTGTTCGGTTCTGTGCGCGAATAGTATCAGCACGCAGGGGTCGCCGTCAGCAAATGTTCTCGACAAACGGCGACGCGTTCTACCAGGGGAGATTGGTTATGCCGCTGCGGGCTCGGCAGGAGCCGTTGCGGGATTCTTGCCCACGATCTTGGCAACCGTGGAGGAGAGCTGGGCGCCCACGCCGCGCCAGTAGGCGATGCGCTCGTGCTTCAGTTCAACCGACGCGGGGTTGGTCCGCGGATTGTAGGTGCCGACGACTTCAATCGAACGGCCGTTGCGGGCGCGGTCCTTTTCAATGACCACGATACGGTAGTAGGGCTGCTTGCGGGCGCCAAAGCGCGCCAAACGAATCATCACCACGGCGATACGGTTCCTTTCAAAATCCTGTGCTCTGTTCGTGACTTGTGGTGGGAGGGTGCGGCGCGGTTAAACCGAATGCGGTGACCGTGCATGCCTGCCAACGGCGCCCAGACGGAGAACCCGTCCGACGCAAGACACAACACCTAAGTATCGCCGAAACAGGGGGGATGAGGCAAGTAGGGCAGAGACTGGCAAGGCAGGGGCCAGGGTCGAGGGGCTAGGACTAGAAAAGCAGGGAACAGGGACGAGGAACCAGGGTTGGGCTTCGAATGAGTGGTTGCTCTGAAGTCCTGGTCCCTAGCCCCTAGTCTCTTGTGCCCCTGTCCCTAAATGGGTTTGGGGGCCGTGTTGTGGGCGTCAGTTACGTTGGCGGGTACATCGGTGAATGACTTGGCGGCATCGTAGGCAAACTTCTGGAACTTGTTGCCGACTTTGCGGATGGCGTCCTTGGCTCCGTCGTTCCAGGTGATCTGGGCTTCGCCGTTCACGTATTCCCAGCGCCCGTCGACGCCGTGGAGGGTGCGATGGGCTCGGCCATCTTCATTGAGAGTGATGTAGAAGGTGCCGCCGCTGCCGTCGCCTACTTCCCACTTGCCGAAGAAACGGCCGCGGGGGGTCTGCTGGGTTCCCGAACCTGACTCAGAGGCCACGGATCCGCCGCCCGGGAACTCGATGCGTTCAATTTCGGAAAGGTTGAAGGTTTGCCGGTGGCCGTCCTTGAACACGATCACGATCGATCCGTTGCTGCTTTTGGCAGGGGGCGCACCCGCTGCGAAGGCTGAGGGGACAGCAAGAAGAAGCAGGGTGGACAGTCCGGAAACGATCATTGATTTGCGCACGGGAATCTCCTTTGGTGCTGAGGGCCTTGGCGGTGCCTGTCTTCTTTGCTTCAATACGAAGGATCAGGCGGCTTGGTTCCCCGATTTCGAGACTTACAGACTCACTCGAACATCAAGTCGATCTTCTTCATCAGGAGGAATAGCCTATCGGGTTGGGTAGCGAACGGGGTGAATTCGTATTTGAGGTAGAAGTCGCGCGCGCCCATTTTGGCGTCGACTACAACGGCCCAACACGAGACGAGCTTTGAAGCTTGCCAGGCTTTGTGGAGCGCATTCATCAGGAGCATTTCTCCCAGGCGCTTTCCACGCAACGCTTGGTCAATTGCCATGCGCCCAATCCGGGTTGCGCCGATGGGCCGCGTGGGCAGCTTCTTCGCCATGTTGTGAGGCAGATCGACGCTGAGGATAGAGATAGGGGAGAGGGTGTAGAAGCCGGCGACATGCTTGCCATCGTTTGTGAGCACGAAAGCGTTAGTTACTCTTCTGCTCACATCCTTGCGGATGGGGTCACCCCGAAAGTAGTTGTCGAGCGCGTCGACTCCACATGTGAATGCCGCTCGATCGTGCCTGTCGTCGATCGGCTCGAAGTAGTAGCCGGTTTCTGCGTTCATTGCTGCGAGAAGCGTGCACGATAGCGTTTTGCTGCCTTGGCAAGCCGGGGACCGAGAGAGGGTGGAGCAGCGAGAGCCGTGGAAAAGAGTTCAGCGTCGGGGCGTTCCAGAATCCACGTTTCGTGTTCACGAATCGCTTGCTTGGCATTTTCGAACGCATTTTGCACGATGAAATCGGTCAGCGTAAGCCCCTTGATGCGAGCCGCTGTTTCGATCAGTGCTTTCTGTTCAGGTCGGAGGCGAACGTCGATGCGTTCGCGGCTCCTGATCGCAACGTCCTTTTCGGCCATAACGGCGGCGCGTGCCATAGTGCCCTCCTGTCCGTACGGATAATATCCGTACAAGTAAAGTATACACCAATTGTTGTCGACCACTTCGGGACGTGCTGTCCAATAAAGCTTCGCAAGTTCGTGATGTAAGCAATCCATCATTGCGCGTGTTGCATTGATGGGTGAACGATGGGCACGTCTTCGACGCGTGTGTAAACCTGCAGGTCTCGCTCGCGGGCGATGAGCACGTCCTGATCGGCTCCCCTGGAAGCGCCGGGAATGCGAAGGACGGCATCGCAGCGCTGGAGCAAGCGGCTTGCTACGGGATAGAGATATTGCTCGGAGATGGAGTCGCCGAGTCGGGTTGATCCAGCCTGCTTCATGAGGGGCAGGGCGACCCACTCGCCAATCATGGGGATGTGGCCGGCCTTGTAGACCGCGGACGCGAAGGACTCGAGGCGGTCGAGATTCTGTGCAATCAGGCCGGGGTCGTCGTTGGTGCCGGAGCGATACGGGCCGGCGATCAGGATCATCATGGGTTTGTTGGATTCTATGGGGTTCATGGTGCCTCCATTGACACAATAGCAAAATGTGCAGTTTCACGCAATATCGTGCAATTCCGTGCAAGAGGGTCTCGATGTGTGCGATAGTGTTGCTGTGCTTACCATTCATCGCAAGCAGCAAATTCTCGAAGTTCTGCGCCGATCGGGGCAGGTGATTGCCAAGGATCTGAGCGAGGAGCTTGGGCTCTCAGAAGACACGATTCGCCGCGATCTGCGCGAGCTTGCGGCGGAAGGCAAACTTCAGCGAGTGCATGGAGGGGCGTTGCCCGCATCGCCGGCCATGGGAAATTTTTCAGCGCGGCTGGATGTGGCAACCGACGAGAAGAAATTGATTGGGCGCGCTGCGGCGAGCATGGTGCAGGCCGGGCAGGTGGTGATTCTGGATGGAGGAACGACGGCCGTGCAGATTGCGCGGCATTTTCCGCCGGGGCTGAAGGCGACGGTGGTGACGCATAGTCCGACGATTGCGGTGGAGTTGGTGGCGCATGCGGAGATTGAAGTGATCCTGATTGGCGGAAGGCTGTTCAAGCATTCTGTTGTGGCGGTGGGTGCGCCGGCGATTGAAGGGATCGGCCGGATTCGCGCGGACACATACTTTATGGGCGTGACCGGCATTCATCCGGAGATTGGCTTGACGACCGGGGACTTTGAAGAGGCGCATGTGAAGCGGGCACTGAGCGCGAGCGCGGCGGAGACGATTGTGCTGGCGTCGCCGGAGAAATTGAATGCGGTTTCGCCCTACGTGGTTGCGCCGCTCAGTGAGATTACGGGGATGATTGTGGCGGCGGGGACGAAGAAGAAGATGCTGGACCCGTATGTGAGTGCGGGGATCACGATTACGAAGGCGCAAGGGAGCGATTGAACGCGGGGCAAATAAATGTGGGCGCGGCTATCGGCTGCGGCTTTCTCTTTGTGAGTTTGACGATAAGAAAAACCGCATCTTGACAGGCAAGCTGTGACTTGCCTATAGTCGGGCGGTGGAAGATGTATTCGAAGCGATCGCGGCGCCGGTTCGGCGGGCCATTCTCGACGAATTGTTCGAGCGGGATGGACAGACGCTGTTCGAGTTGTGCGCGCGATTAACGATGAAGCATCAGCTTGGGCTTAGCAGACAGGGCGTGTCGCAGCATCTTGAGGTGCTGGAACGCGCGGGGCTTTTGGTGAGTGAGCGACAGGGCCGGTACAAGTTCCACTACATGCGGGTTGAACCGCTGCGGGAGATTGTGGACAGATGGATGCGAAAACGGGAAGGGAGGGAGAGCAATGATGAGAATCGTGGTAAGCAGCATCTTCGTAGACGACCAGGAAAAGGCGCTCCAGTTCTACACAAAGCAACTGGGGTTCGTAAAAAAGACGGAGGTTCCGCTGGGGAACACAGGTGGCTCACGGTGGTGGCGCCAAGCGATCCTGATGGGACGGAACTGGTACTAGAGCCCGATTCGCACCCTGCGGTGGGGCCATTCCGGCGTGCGCTGGTGGATGACGGGATTCCGTTCACATCGTTTGCGGTTGAGGATGTGCGGGCGGAGTATGAGCGGCTGAGCGCGGCGGGTGTGCAGTTCACGCAGCCTCCGGTGGCGATGGGGCCGGTGACGACCGCGGTGCTGGATGACACGTGCGGGAATTTGATTCAGATTGCGCAGAGGCATTAGGACCTGCCACTGAAGTACCTGGTAAAACCACGAAAGACAAATGCAGATTCTTCGACTCACCACCCCCGAACTGAAAGACGTTCGGGGCCCCGTTCGCTCAGAATGACAGCCTCTGTTTTGATATGAACATAAGAGACAGAAACAGGGCACTGGAGAGGGAATAAAAAGAGGGCGCAGCTTGTGGCTGCGCCCCTGTTGTTTTCGTAAATCAAAAGCTATTTCTGTTCGGACTTCTGGTCGGTGGCGGGATTGCCGTTGAGATCGCGTACTTCGACGGGGCCGAGGTTCGCATCCTTGAGGCCGGGCTCGATCTTGGTGCGATCGCCGGCGGTGACGATGACGAGCTGATCAGGATGCAGGTAGGTCTTGGCGGCCTTGGCTACGTCGTCTTCAGTGATGGCTTGATACTTGGCTGGCAATTTTGCGAAGTAGTCGAGCGGGCGGTTGTAGACGAAGATACCGGTCATAGCATCGGCGATGGCGTTGTTGGTTTCAAAACGGCCGGGGAGAGAGCGGATAGAGGCTTCCTTTGCCGCGGCGAGCTCTTCAGTGGTTGACGGCTTCTCCGGGAAGTTGCGAATTTCCTTCATCAATTCGGTGGCCGCGGCCGCGGTGATGTCAGTGCGAACGAGAGCGCCTGCGTAGAAGGAGCCACCTTCGCGATATTCCTGAAAGGCGGACCGCGCGCCGTAGGTGTAGCCGTGGACTTCCCGGAGGTTCATGTTGATGCGGCTGGCGAAGCTGGCGCCCATGGTGTAGTTCATCACGCTGAGAATGTCGGCGTCAGGCGAGCTTTGCGGAACGCCGAGACCGAATGCGAAGAGCGCAGTCTGAGGTGCGCCAGGCTTGTCAACAATCACGATACGGGTGGACTGTGCGGCGGGAGGTGCGGGTATGGCAGGCGTGCCTGACGCTTTGCTTGTCCAATTGCCGAAGTGCTGTTTGGCAAGCTTTTCGGCGTCGGCCCGCGTGATATCGCCGGCCATGACGAGGACCGAGTTGTTGGGGCCATAGTGGTCGGCGTAGAAGCCGGAAATATCAGCGGGTGTAATGGCCTTGATGCTGTCGACGGTTCCGCTGGCGGACATGCCGTAGGGCTGGTCGCCGTAGACGAGCTTGGGGCCGACACGCAAGGCCATGCTTTGCACGCTGTCAGTTTCCTGCGCAAGACGCACGAGTCGCTGCTTGCGGCGGCGCTCCACGTCTTCTGCACGGAAGGCAGGGTGCTGCGCGACATCGGCGAGGATTTCGAGGCCTTCGCCAGCGTGCTGGGTGAGAACGTTGAGGGAGACGGCGCCGAAGTCCATGCCGGCGTTAGAGGTCAGTCGAGCGCCGATTTTTTCCTGATCCTGCGCCAGCTTTTCGAGACTGCGTGATTGTGTGCCGTCACTCATGATTTCAGAAGTGAGTGTGGCGAGGCCGCCCTTGCCTGGCTCGGTGTTTTCACTACCCGCGCGGGAGACGAGTTCCGCGGTGAGAACAGGAAGCGCGTGTTGTTCGACGAGCAGAACCTTGAGGCCGTTGTCGAGAGTGAACTCGGTGGGCACGGGGAGATGAATGGTGGGATCGGCGCCGCCGGCGGGCTTGTTCTTGCGCCAGTCTTGCGCCGTCTCGAACTCCGGCGTGTAGGGGTTGACGATCTTCACATCGGCGTCAGTGTTGTCAGGGCTGCGTGGCACATCTTCAAGGTTCTTCTTGCCGGGCACGCAGTAGACGACGACGGCTGAGTCCTTGGAGAGATACTTCACCGCTGCCGCCTTGGTGCTGGCGACGCTCACTGCTTCTTCCATGGCGAGATCTTTGGAGAGGAAACCAGGATCGCCGGTGTACTGGTTGTACTTGTCGAGCGTGTCAGCAATTCCGCCGAAGCCTCCCAGTCGTTGCAGACCGCTGATCTTCTGCGTGAGGACGAGAGCCTTGGCCGCTTCTACTTCCTCAGCCGTGGGACCCTCCTGCTGCAGCTTTTCGAGTTCCTTCCAGAATGTGGCCTCGAGATCTTCAAGCTTGATGCCCGGCTTGGCTGTGATGTCGCAGCTTGTCATGCCGGTGAGTTTGTACGATCCACCTTCGCAGGTGACGCTTTGCGCGGTCTGCGATTTGTAAACAAGCGCCTGATCGAGGCGGCTGGCCTTGGCGCCCCCGAGGGCGAAGGTGGCCGCGTCTACGGTGTAGGCGTCAGGTGTGTAGGCGGGCGGTGTGAGCCACGCAATGGTGACGCGAGGGAGTTGCACGGTGTCAGTGATGGTGTCGCGTTTCTGCGCGGTGATGGGCGGGGTGTCAACCTTGACCGGTTCGACCGCGGGGCCCTTGGGAATGGGGCCGAAATACTTGGTGAGCAGAGCCTTCAGCTTCGCCGGATCGAAGTCGCCGGCGACGGCGATCGATGCATTGTTCGGCGTGTAGAACTGCTGGTGGAATTCGCGCACATCGGCGATACGGGCCGATTCAATGTCGGCATGGCTGCCGATTACGGAGCCATAGTAGGGGTGTTCCTTGGGAAAGAGCAGGTGATACACGCGCTCGTCGGCTACGTCGTAGGGGCGGCCTTCACCCTGGCGGCGCTCGTTGCGGACCACGTCCCGCTGGTTGCCGAGCTTGACGCGATCGAGGCCTTCCATCAGGAAGCCCATGCGATCGCTCTCCAGCCACAGCGCGAGCTCAAGCTGGTTGCTGGGCATGGTCTCGAAGTAATTGGTGCGATCAAAATCCGTGGTGCCGTTCACGTCGGTTGCGCCGGCTGACTGCACAAACTTGATGTGGGCTTTTTCGCCGACGTGCTCGGACCCTTCGAACATCATGTGTTCGAAAAGGTGTGCGAAACCGGTGCGGCCGGGGCGCTCGTTCAGCGGGCCCACGTGATACCAGAGGTCGACGGAGACAAGCGGCAGGCGGTGATCTTCGTGCGTAATCACCTTGAGCCCATTGGGCATTGTGTATGTCTCGTATTTAATTTCAGGCATTTTGTGCGGGCTCTGCGCAACGGCAGCGGCCCCTGTGCCTGCCAGAATCATTAGTCCAAGGCTGGACACGACTACGCGCGACAAGGTTTTGAGAAGCAAGGTTTGCACGGTACTCTCCCTCAGGAACTACTACGGCTGAATTGCAAGGATGATATCAGTGGAAGGGTTTGAGTGAGGTCCAACTACCGCGAGGCAGCAGGCCGGGTGCGAGCAGACATCGGCCTCCTTCGGACTTGCAAATGCGCAGAAGGCGAACTCAAGGACGGACTGGACCCCTGGGATGATTGATCACCCGGACTTCGAATTTGCGATTGGGACCGCTAGCGGTAATGTTTTCCTTCTTGATGAACGCACTGAGCATGCCGCCCTGGGCACAATTCTCGTCGTGCGGAACGGCGCCGACCCACGGTTTGCGATCGCCACTTTTTGCTGCTCCCTCGACGGTGCAGACAAAGGGATATTCGTCGCGGTCGTTACCTGTGGTAGTGGGGATGCGGTACCCCTGGCTGTTTACTTCGTACGTCATCGTCTGCTTTCGAATGCCACAGCTCTCCGGTTTTGGAAGCGGGCCGCGGTACGTAAGAACCCTGTCCCATCCGGCCATCTGAGCTTGCCAGATGTTCTCCGCAATTTGCGGAAGTTCTTTCCAGTCGAAGACAAGAACGGGAAGATTCGCCATGAAGTGAGCGCCCTCCTGCTGCGTACGGAAGAAATGATAGCCCAACTTTTGAGAAATGGCTGCGAGGATTCCGGCCTATCTCCACCGGAAGATGCGCAGTGCCACGAAGAAGGGAATCACAAGCCATGCAAGCAGGGTGATGACGGGAATGGGCATCTGCGTCAGGCTCAGACCCTGCAGCATATTGCCGCGAAGCGCATCAATGGCCGCAGTGAGCGGCAGAGCGCGCACGATTGGCTGAATGATATTTGGAAAGCGCGTGGCGGAGAAGAACACGCCGGAGAGGATCCACATGGGCATCATCACCAGGTTCATGAGGCCCGATGCAGCTTCCATGGTTTTGGCCCGAGAGGCGATGAGCAGGCCGAGCGCGGAAAATGCGAGCGATGTGAGCAAACAGAGGAAGGTGAGCTCTAGAAGCGATCCGCGAAACGGCACGCCGAAGGCAATGCGCGCGAAGCCGAGAAAGACAACGAGCTCGATGACCAGCATGATGAGCCGCGACAACAGGAACGACGCGAGATATTGCCAGCGCGGCATGGGAGACGCGACGAGGCGCTTAAGCAGCTTTTTCTGGCGCGCTTCAACGATGGCAAAGCCGAGGCTCCAGATGGCCGAACCCATCAGGTTCATGCCGAGGAGGCCGGGAATCACGAAGTCAATGTAGCGCGCGCCGGTCTCGTGGATGAGCTGATTCTGGGCTGCGACGGCATCGTGTTGACCGGCCGCCAATTGAATGGCGCGATCCACAATCATGCGGGCCGTGCGCGCGTCGGGATTGGTGTCGTCGTACTTGTAGGTGACGCCCTGCGGAGTCTGGATGGCGAGGAGCTGGATATTGCCGGTGGCAAGCGCGTGGGTGCCCGACGGCTTCGTCCATAGTTGAAGCCTTGAGGCCCTTGTCTGCGGCGAGAGCCTGCGTAAGCTGCGGCGTGGTGGCGGCGACGGGGAGCACATCAGCGGGACGATTGCGAAAGGCGATGCCCAGGCCGACGGCAAGAATGATGGGGAAGATAAACACCCAGAACACGGCTTCAGGCTCGCGCAGGAACAGGCGGAAGCGCGCGGCAGTGAGTTGAAAGAGAGAGCTGTCCTGCAATCTACTCATCGCGCAAGTTCCTTCCCGTGAGCGCTACGAACACGTCTTCGAGCGTGGCAGAGTGCGTGCGGAATTCAGTGAGATGCAGGCCAAGAGCGTCGACTGCGGCAAAGATGCGCGGCACGGTTGTGTGCAGGTCGATGACCGAGAGCTGATGGACGCCGGCATCGACGCGATGCGATTGAACGCCGGGAATGGCGGTGAGCACCTTGGCATCGAGCCCGTGATCGGCCGCTGGCAGCAACGGCAAACTCCACAATATGGTCGCCGCCGACTGTGGCGATGAGCTGCTGCGGCGTACCCAGTGCGATGATGTGGCCGTGATCCATGATGGCTACGCGGTCGCACAGGCGCTCGGCCTCATCCATGTAGTGCGTGGTGAGAATCACGGTGCGGCCGGACTTTTTAAGCTCGTCGACGAGGTCCCACAGATGGCGGCGCGCTTGCGGATCGAGGCCCGTGGTGGGTTCGTCCAGAAACAGCAACTCCGGGTCGCCGACCAGCGCGGTGGCCATCGCGAGACGCTGCTTCTGTCCGCCGGAGAGCGTGCCCACGCGCGCTTTGCGCTTCTCCTCGAGCTGGGCAATGCGAATGGCTTCGTCCGCTGAGATGCCGCGCTTGAAGAAGCTGCGAAACAGCCGCAGCATCTCTTCGACGGTGAGCTTGTCAGAGAATTGAGTCTCCTGCAGTTGCATGCCGATGCGCTGTCGCAGTTCGTTAGAGCTCTTGCCCCATTCGAGGCCGAGCAGTTGCACGGTGCCGGCGTCGGGGTCGGTCAGGCCCTCGCAGATTTCGATGGTCGTGGTTTTACCCGCGCCGTTCGGGCCAAGCAGACCGAAACATTCGCCGCGCGCGACTTCGAGATCAATGCCATCCACGGCGACTACGTCGCCAAAGGCCTTGCGCAGCCCTCGCAGCAAGAGCGTTGCATCCGAGGAAGAGGTCACATGTTGGGCTTGTATCAATGGGCGAGTCCTGGCTCAAGAGTACGAGGATCCGTCCCGCGGAGCAATGGCGAATTCAAGACCTTGCATAGTCTCGCTACTCAGGATGTTCCGAAAGGCTAAGCACATTCCCCTCGGGATCCTTGAACCAGGCCACCCGAGCTCCCGTGGGCGAAGTCCAGATACCCAACTCATCCTGCTGTAAAAACTCGTAGCGCTCCAGGGTTACGCCCGCGCCCCGAAGCTCTTCTACGGCTGAAGGCAGATGAGGCACGCGCCAGCCGAGAACGGTTCCACGGATAGGCTCCGCCTGCGCGTTGATGGCAAGGCGCAGCATGATGCCGTTGATGTTGAAGACCAGTGCGTACGGGGGCTCTTCACTCACCAACTCCAGCCCCAGAGTATCGCGGTAAAAGTGCTTGGCACGTTCCGCATCGCGAATGGAGACAAACGCGATGAGAGGAAATTGGTTGAGACACGCAGTTTTGCTCATGCTGGTAATCATGCATCTGAAAACGCCATGACGCAATATCGTTATGTTGACATAAAATAGCGCTAATGCGACATCCACCCCAGATCATCAAGGACTACGATCCACCGCCCGGTGTGTCGATCTCGACACTCGAGCATGAATACAAGGCGGGTTTCGAGGTCCCGCGGCATGCGCACGGGTCCGATCAATTGATTTATGCGATCTCCGGCGTGATGGAAGTTTCATCGGAGAACAGCATGTGGATTATTCCGCCACAGTTCGGCGTGTGGATACCGGCCACGGTGCCGCATAGCATCCACATGCCACGCGCCGTGTCGATGCGCACGTTGTACATCAGGAAGGGGCAGGTGGCGCTGTCACGGCTCTGCTCAGTGCTGTTCGTGACGCCGCTATTGCGGGAGCTGATCGTGAAGACGGTACGGATAGGCCGGTTGCGGGGACGGAACCGACATGAGTCTGCGTTGCGCGAACTGATTGTCGATGAACTGCAAGACGCGAACCGGTTGGCGACGTTCATCACGCTTCCTCGAGAAAAGCGGGCTCGCACACTGGCGCGTTCCGTGATTGACGACCCGGCGCGGCCGGTGAACTTTAGCGTGCTCTGCGCGCAGAATGGCGTGGGCATACGGACGATGCAGAGAGTATTTCAGCGCGAGCTCGGTTCCGATTTCAACGGTTGGAGGCGGCAGGTGCGCATCACCAAAGCGGTAGAGTTGCTTGCCTCCGGCGAATCCGTTAAAGAGGCTGCACACCAGGTGGGTTACAGCCAACCCAGTTCGTTCATTGGGGCTTTTCGCAGCACGATGGGATTTACGCCGAAGGCATGGATCAAATCGCTCGAGCGGCGCTGATTTCACCGCCACAACTCTTCGGTGATGGCCGCTACTCCGCGGGGAAGAGAAACCTGAGCATGGGCCGCACACGGCGCGCCCAACTGGCTTCATCGTGCGTGCCGCCGTGCACGCGCTCAAAGTGCATGGTTTCGCCTTCAACCCAGCCATTCGCTTTGAGCCGCCGCGCAAGGTGCTCGGCGTCGTGCAGTGTGCGCTTGCCTTCGTGGTCACCGACGTCGAGCCACAAGCGTGGTCGTTCCCACACTTGGGGGGCCTGTTCGTTGAGATAGCCGAGGATGCTCTTGTGGTTCCACCAAACACTGGGCGACATGACGGCCAGCTTGCCGAAATTGCGGGCGTGGCGCAGTCCGAGATAGAGCGTGGCCAGGCCACCCAACGATGAGCCGCCGAGCCCTGTTGAATGCCGGTCGGTGCGGACGCGGTAACGGCTGGCGATCCAGGGAAGCAGTTCTTCAGTCAACAGGAGGCCGTACTTTGCGGCCTCGCCGCCGCCGCGCTGCCAGTCGCGCTCGTGGGTGTATTCCGCCAGGCGCCGATCGCCGGTGTTGTAAATGCCCACGATGATGAGCGACTCCACTTCACCTGCCTCGATGGCTGCGTCCGCACTTTCGCGAACCTGCCACGTACGGCCAGGAATGAACGAAGTGCGGCCGTCGAAGAGATTCTGCCCGTCATGGAGATAGAGCACTGGGTATTTGCGATCCGGATGGCGATCGTACTCAGGCGGCACATAGACGATCACGTCGCGATCATCGGGAAGATGGCGGCTGTGGAAGGCGCGATGCAGGTGCAGGCGCGGATGTAGGATGGCGTCTGTGTCGTCCGGTGGCGCATCAGGGCCAGTTTCCCAGGCCTGAGGCAGCGGTTGAGGGTCCAAATTCAATGCGAAACGTTCCTCTGTCTTTTCCATCTGGATCGGAGGCCGCGCGAAATCCCCCGGAAGTGCACCCCGCCGCTGTTAAAGTATCAAGAAAATCCCGGTTCTCCAACGCCCGGGGAAAATGCGCGGACTTCCTCCTGCACAGAATTTGATTCCAGCCGCTGTGCCAGCGACGCAAACCCGCGCCCAACCAGATACTGCAGGAGAGCACAGACGATGAATCGCGAGTACCACAAATGGCATTCTCCGCGGCTTGGGCGTGACATGGAGTTGCTGGTCTTCGGGCACGGCGGCCTGCCTGTGATGGTGTTTCCCACGTCAGGCGGACGCTTTTACGAGTTTGAAGACCGCGGCATGATCGGCGCGCTCTCGGGACGAATTGATGCTGGACACCTGCAGGTGTACTGCGTGGATTCAGTGGACATGGAGAGCTGGTATAACCGCAACGTGTCGCCGCGCTGGCGTATTGCGCGCCATGTGCAGTTCGACGATTACCTCATCCACGAAGTGGTGCCGCTGGTGCGCCAGAAGAATCAGAACCCGAAGTTTGTGTCGCTGGGCTGCAGTTTCGGCGGCTATCACGCGTTGAATGTGGCGCTGCGCCATCCTGATGTGTTTACCGGCATGCTGTCGATGTCGGGCGCGTTCGATCTGGGAAAATTTCTCGGCGGCTATCACGATCAGGACGTCTACTTCAACCAGCCCACGCAGTTTCTTCACAACCTGGGCGATCCATGGTTTTTGGACCGATATCGCCAGAACACGTGGGTGCTGGGGACAGGGTGGGACGACCAGTGCCTGGGCCAGAATCAGCATATGGACCATCTGATGAATGCCAAAAGCATTCCGCACAAGCTCTACATTTGGGATACGTTCAACGCGCACGATTGGCCCACCTGGATGCGGATGGTGCAGGAATATCTTTAGGGCAGTGAACAGTGAACAGTGATGAGTGAAAAGTGAAGAGGGGACAGAGTTATGAGCGCATTGAATCCGTACGAGAGTTTTCTTGATGGGCGGCCGATTGACGAGATTCTTGCGGCCACGCCAGTGGAGATTGCGAAGTTGATTGAGGTGATTGGGCCGGCAAAGGGATTCCAGGCACCGGCACCGGGAAAGTGGAGCCCGGGGGAGATTGTGGCGCACCTGGCGGATTGCGAACTGGTGTTCGGCTTCAGGTTGCGGCAGACGCTGGCCGAGGACGCGCCCGTGATTCAGCCATTCGATCAGGACAAATGGGCGAAGACCTACAAAGGGATTTCGCCGGATGAAGCGCTGCAGGCGTTTCAGGGAATCCGCAATTGGAATCTGCTGCTGCTCGAGGATCTTCCGACGGGGGCGGCGTCCCGGAAGGTCACGCATCCCGAACGCGGAACCATGACGTTCCAGACAATCATCGAAACCATGGCCGGGCACGACCTGAATCACCTGGGGCAATTGCGGCGTATCGCCGGCAAATAGTAATCAGACTGCAAGACCTTCGCGGGGCCACGATCTCTTTATGTGGCGTCCCTCAGGAACCTTTTTGCGCTTCGCGGGGTCCAAGTAGGTAAGCAACACAGCTTTACTTTGGAGGGCCCGTGCGCCTCTTGCTAGCCGTCGTGTGTCTTGCCGCCTTTTCCGTTGCCTCCGCCCAATCTCCCTCTTCCCCTTCAACCCGCCCAGTATCTGCGCCGAAAACGGACCCAGCCTCTTCGCCAATCGCGAAGGACCTGCCTGTCCACAAGGTGGTGCTCTACAAAAACGGCGTGGGATATTTTGAACACTCAGGCTCCGTCTCGGGCAATCAGCGCGTGTCCATTGACTTCACTTCCGCGCAGTTGAACGACGTGCTGCAGTCACTCACGGTGCTGGATGAAGGCGGCGGCCGCATTGCAGGCGTCAACTACAACTCCACCACGCCGCTTGCGGAGCAGCTCAAGACGCTTTCGCTTGGGATGGGAGACGACCCTACCTCGACCGAGCTTTTTCAGGCTCTGCGTGGGCAGCGGGTGGAGGTCACTGGAGGGCCGGGCGGTGTAATCACGGGCCGGCTCATGTCCATCGAGTCGCGCTCGGAAAAGATCGGTGGAGGGGACAGCGGATCAACCGTCGACAAGTTCTATCTCACACTGGTGGCGGGCTCCGGCGCGGTCCGCGTCATTGAGCTCACACCCGCGCTGAGCGTGCGTCCGCTTGACAGCAACCTGCAGGGGCAACTGGACCGCTACCTGGAATTGCTTGGCTCTACGCACGCCAATGGACTGCGTCACCTTACGCTCAACGCCATCGGCAGCGGCCAGCGCCAGCTGCGCGTGAGCTACATCAGCGAAGTGCCGGTGTGGAAGGCGACCTACCGAATCGTCTTCCCGCACACCGCATCGGGGGAGGGAAGCAGCGCCATTGTGCAGGGTTGGGCGGTGGTGGATAACACCGTGGGCGCCGACTGGGACAACGTGCAGTTGTCCTTGGTGGCGGGCGCGCCGCAGAGCTTTATTCAGCCACTTTCGCAGCCGCTTTATACGCGGCGGCCGGAGATTCCGATTGCGACGGGGCAGAGACTACGCCGCAGACGCATGAGGCGGCCGAGATGAGCCCAGCACCGCAAGCTGCCCCGGTGCCAATGGCATCGGCACCGGCTGTCGGTATCCAGATTCACGGGGAAAACTTCGCCGCATTGGCCAAGATGGGAACCGGCTCCGGCGGAGGAATTGGCTCCGGATCAGGCAACGGCTACGGGTCGGGTTCCGGAGGAAACACGGGTGGCGGCATGATGAGCAACGGAGGAGTCTATCGCGCCTCCGACGCATTCGCCGAAGGCGACGTCACCACAAACGCCTTCGATGATTTCTTTGAGTATTCGCTGACTCAGCCGGTCACGATCCACAAGAACGAGTCAGCCATGGTGCCCATCCTGCAGCAGGAACTTCCCGCCGAACACATCACTCTGTGGAGCGCTCGGGATGCAAACCCGTTTCGTGCGGTGTGGCTTGAAAACAAGTCGAAGCTCACACTCGACGCCGGCAGTTTCTCCATCTTCGAGAGCGGTGAGTTTGCGGGCGAGGGCCTGCTGGACCCGATTCATCCCGGCGAAAGGCGACTGCTTTCTTACGCAATCGATCAGGCGGTCAAGGTAAAGGTGACCGATCGCGGCGGGCGCAATCGGATTCATCATCTCAGCGTGCACAAGGGATCCATCGTCGAAACCTTCATGCAGGTTCAAAGCGCAACCTATTCGGCGAACAATACCGGGGACGCCGATCGGACGGTCCTTGATTGAGCACCCGCGCCACACCGGCACCAGCGGGTGGTCGCTCGAGGGAGACGTGAAGGCTGCTGAATCCACGCCGACTCTTTATAGGTTCCGGCTGATTGTGCCTGCACACAGCACGGCGAAGCTGGAAGTGCGCGAGCACGGGCCGGAATACTCGACAGTAAATTTAGAGACAAATCCGGAACAGAGGGAGTTCCTGCTCCAATTGGTCAAGCAGGTGCCCGATGCAGGAGCTCAGATTCAGCCGGTGATTGATGCGCAGGCCGCTCTGACGGACATCAACGAGAAGATTGCGGTGTCAAAGCAGGCTGAGGCGACCGCGGCGGCGGATGAGGCGCGCGATCGCGAGAACGTAACGGCCCTTAAAGGCAGCGAGGGCGCAAAACGGTTTGTGGATGAACTGAACCGTGCAGAAGACCAGCTGCAGGCCGACTCGCAAGCAGACTGCCGACCTGGAGAAACAGAAAACCGCCGCCGCTGAGAAGCTCGAGCCAGGTGATTGCCGCTCTCAGCTACGACTGGAATGAGTCCGAGTCGAAATAGCAATGATTTTTGAGTGAGATGACGCGCTGATTCTGTGCCGTACACTGGTAGCGACCAAGGGCGGCGCTGCCCCAACTCGCGCCGCCAGGTCGATTCCGGAGGATTGAATCGGCATGAAAAAAATCGGCGTTCTGTTCGGCATGGAGAACAGCTTTCCGGGCGCGCTGGTGGAGCACATCAACGCGCGCAACATCGACGGCATTGAAGCCGAGTTCGTTGAAACTGGCGCGGTCGTGATGAACAAACCGCCGCGCTACGCCGTCATCGTCGACCGCATCTCGCACGACATCCCCTTCTACCGCGCGTTCCTGAAGCACGCCGCCATCAACGGCACCATCCTCATCAACAATCCCTTCTGGTGGAGCGCCGACGACAAGTTTTTCAATTACACGCTGGCCGAGAAGCTGGGTGTGGCTGTGCCCCCCACCGTCATCCTGCCTCACAAGAAGCACCCTGAGGGCACCACGGACCGCTCCATGCGCAACCTGCAGTATCCCCTCAACTGGGACGAGGTGTTTGCGTATGTGGGTGAGCACGGCTTCATGAAGCCCGTGGATGGCGGCGGTTGGCGCGACGTCTATCACATCCACAATCGCGAGGAATTCTTCCATGCGTACGACCAGTCGCGCGACCTCTGCATGCTTTACCAGAAGGCCGTCAACTTCAAGGAGTACTTCCGCTGTTACGTGGTGGGGCAGAAGAAAGTCCACATCATGCCATACGACCCGCGCAATCCGCACCACGAGCGCTACATTCAGAACCCGCCCGAGTACGACCCGAAGCTGCTGAAGCGCGTGGAACAGGATGCCCTGAAGCTCTGCCAGGCTCTTGGCTATGACCTCAACACGGTCGAATTCGCGGTGGAAGATGGCATCCCGTACGCGATTGACTTCATGAATCCCGCGCCGGACGCGGATCTACATTCCGTTGGGCCGGCGAATTTTGAATGGATCATCCGCGAAGTGGCCGACCTAGCCATTGCCAAGGCCAAGGACGCGCCGCAGCATTTGGATCTCAAGTGGTCGGCGTTTCTCAAGTCAGAGCCGAGCGCAGAAGCAAAGGTGAAACGCCCAGCGAAGAAAACCGACAAAAAAGCCGCAAAGAAGGTTCCGAAGAAAGTTGCCGACGCACCCAAAACGACATCCTGATCTTTTGGTGTGCTTATGCTGGATTCGAAGGAATTGCTTAGATGGCAGCGCGCAGAGTGGGAGACGCGGATCGAGGTCTACGCACGGATCGCCTGCCGCATCTGCCTTGTCGTCGGTCCTGTGTTTCTCGGTATCGCCCTGGTCTTCGCCTTTAACACCGGCCGATTCCTCCGTCGGTGCGTTAGCAACAACCGGCACTATCGTCCAGCTTGTTCCGGTCGTCGATCATGAAGACAACTCCGTTACTTACGCCGCCCTCTTTCGGTATGTTGCTAATGACGGCAAGACCTACGAGATTCGATCCGGGTCTTCCCCCAATCCGCCGGCCTTCTTGGTGGGCAAAACCGCCCCTGTGCTTTACGAGCCCGGGAAACCTATGGCGGCTCGACTCAATACGTTTTTCGAGCTATGGGGAATGGCCTCGGTTTTTACGATCGTGGGCGCCGCGACACTGATTGTCGGATTGGGGATTCGCAGGTTTGAACGCTGGCTCGATCGCAAGGGGTTCTCCGTGGTTCCCCATGACGCTGCGGCTGCACAACCTTGACCGATCCGGTCACGCGACTTTCCGAAAGGTCAGGTTGTAGCGGTAGGGCCCGCTCAATGGATGATGCCCCGGTCTCAGGGGCAGCACACCGTGGAATCGCATGCGCGACGGTCCGCCCCACACAATCACGTCGCCATGCTCCAGCAGAATTCGCTTCGTCGGGTCCGTGCGCTGAAAACCGCCCAGGAGAAATATGCACTCAAGACCTAGCGAAAGCGAGACGATGGGCTGGCTGACATCGAATTCGTGCCGGTCCTGATGAAGTCCCAGCTTCGTGCCAGCCTGGTAGCGATTGACATGGCACATGTCCGGGCGAAACAGCGGAAAACCCGCGCGAACAGCGCAACGGATGGCGAAGTCATAGAGCACGCGCGGCATCGGCGGCCACAGACGCGGCATTTGCACGTTGCCCGGCTGATCGGATCCCCAGCGGCGTTGCAGGGCTCGCTCCGTGCCGCAGTCCGTCACCATCACCGACATGGGGAGACCGCTCGGCGTGATGGCCTGGCGCAGAGGAGAGGCTGCAATGATCTTCTCCAGTGCGGCAAAATACTCTGCCGCATCGGCCAGTGCCAGCCCGCGCATCAGCACTGCTCCGGGGAAGAGTTCCTCATGCGTCGGTTCAACAGGGATTTGGGAAAAGAGGTTCATCGCCGACGTCACCATCTTAACTCCGAAAGCGAACAAAAAGCGAATAATCCCCAAACGGGAGAATTGCGCCGTCTACAATTGCGCAAAGCTGTCCCCTAGGAGCTTTCCCCCATGCGTCCATCATTCTCGCTCGGCATTGAAGAGGAATACCAGGTCATCGACCCGGTCACCCGCGACCTGCGCTCGCACATTGAGACCGAGATGCTGGCACAGGGCAAGCTGCGTCTTGAAGAGCGCGTCAAGGCCGAGATGCACACATCCGTCATTGAGGTGGGTACGCGCGTCTGCAAGAACATTGACGAGGCTCGCGAAGACATCTACGAACTCCGCCGCGAGATGGTGAAGCTGGCGCGCGAGCACGGCCTGGAACTATGCGCCGGCGCCACGCATCCCTTTGCCGACTGGCGTACGCAGCAAATCTATCCGGACCCTCGTTATCACCAGGTGGTGAAGGATTTGCAACTCGTGGCCCGCGCTAACCTGATCTTCGGCCTCCACGTGCACGTGGGCATTGAGGACCGCGAGGCCGCCATCCGCATCATGAACTCGATGCGCTACTTTCTGCCCCACATCATGGCGCTGGCCACCAACTCGCCTTTCTGGCTGGGCCTCAACACGGGTTACAAGGGCTACCGCGCCAAGGTCTTCGAGAACTTCCCGCGCACCGGCATTCCCGACGCGTTCTCCAGCTACTCCGAGTTTGAGAACTACGTGAATTTGCTGGTGAAGACCAACTGCATCGACAACGCCAAGAAGATCTGGTGGGACATTCGCCCGCATCCGTTCTTTGACACGGTGGAGGTGCGCGCGTGCGACATCCCGCTGCGCGCTGAGGAGACCGTCGCCATCGCCGCGCTCATTCAGGCCACGGCTGCGTATCTTTACCGGCTGCACGCATCCAACCAGGACTTCCGCCACTACGCACGCCCGCTGCTGATGGAGAACAAATTCCGCGCCGTGCGCTACGGTCTCGATGGCCAACTCATCGATTTCGGTCGCCAGGAAGAGATGCCCTTGCGCGACCTGATCGAGGAGTATCTCCACCTCATCGACCGCGACGTGGACGAACTTGGCAGCCGCGACGCCATCAACGGCATCCGCAAAATCCTCGAAACCGGCACTGGCGCCGACCGTCAGCTCAAAGTATTTGAGGAAAGCGGCGGCGATCTCAAAGCGGTGGTCGATTACATGGCCAGTGAGACCACTGCCGGACTATTCTGATCCGTTCGTCAGCGTTCACTCCTATGCTGTAGCTCACAAGCTCTCTCCAACTCCCAGGAGTATAAGGTGTCCATCAATCACCTTGCCTGGGGGACGAGTGATGAGTACTCAAGTTGCTGTAGGTGCGCCCGCACCTAGTACGCGGCAACGGTGGCTGGCTGCCGGCGGCGTGACCGTGCTCCTGATTGCCGCTGCAAAACTTCTGATCCACCTTTTTGCGAATCGCTACTACGGCTACTTCACCGATGAGCTTTACTACCTGGCCTGCGGCGACCACCTTGCATGGGGCTACGTCGATCAGCCGCCGCTGATTGCGCTGGTGGCGCGTCTTAGCCGCGTCTTGTGGGGGGATTCGCTGTCGTCTATACGCTTTCTTCCTGCGTTGGCAGGTGCGGGAAAGATCGTCCTGACCGGTCTCGTTGCACGCGAGCTCGGCGGAGGGCGATTCGCTCAGGGACTATCGGCGCTTGCCGTGCTCGTCGCACCCGGCTTTCTCGGCATGGACAACCTGCTGTCAATGAATTGCTTTGAGCCGCTCTTCTGGCTGGGCTGCGCGTACACGTTTCTTCGCGTTGCCAAAACGGGCAACCAGAAGCTGTGGCTTTGGGGCGGGCTCTGGGCTGGCCTGGGACTGTTGAACAAGCATTCCATGATGATCTTCGGGTTCGGCCTCTTTGTTGGACTTCTCTTCACTCCGCAGCGGCGCGCGTTTCGGTCGCCGTGGTTCTGGTGCGCGTTCGCAATTGCAGTGCTGCTTTTCCTGCCCAACCTGCTTTGGAATATCCAGCATCACTTCCCGTTCCTTGAGTTGCAGGCAAATATTCATCGCGACGGCAGAAATGTTTTGCTGTCGCCGCTGGCATTTCTGGGCCAGGAAACGCAGACAATGCTTCCTCTCTCGCTACCCATCTGGATTGCCGGCCTCTGGTTTTACTTCTCGAGCAAGTGCAAACCGTTTCGCGCCCTCGGCTGGGCGTGCCTCATCACGTTCGCCATCATCTTCACCATGAACCCGCGCGTCTACTATCTCTGGCCCGCGTTCCCACTGCTCTTTGCCGCGGGCAGCGTGGTGTGGGAGTCGTGGCTCAGCGCCCCGCGGCTTCGCTGGGTGCGGCTCGCCTATCCGAGCCTGATGATTGCGATGGGAGCACTTCTCGCGCCCACGCTTCTGCCCGTTCTCCCTGTCGAAACGTACATACGCTACGCCAGGGTCATGCACCTCGAGACTCAGGCCATCGAAAAATGGAAGCTAGGCCCCTTGCCCCAGGTCTACGCGTCGGAGTTCGGATGGGAGGAGATCGTGGCCTCGGTAGCTCAGATTTACAACAGCTTGCCTGCCGACGTGCGACCGAAGACGGCCATCTTTGCCCAGAACTTCGGCCAGGCCGGCGCCATCGACCTCTTCGGCGGACGTTATGGACTACCCAAAGCCATCAGCGGTCACCAGAACTATTTTCTTTGGGGACCGCGCGATTACACCGGCGAGAGCGTGATTGTGATGCAGGGCCGCCAGCAGGAATTGGAGAGGGTGTACGCCAGCGTGCAGTGGCGCGCTCATGTCGCGCACCCTTACGCCATGCCGCGGGAGCACATGGACGTCTTCTACTGCCGGGGTTTGAAGGTGTCACTCCAGCAGGCGTGGCCGCAGGTCAAGAACTGGCATTGAACAGGGGTGAGAGGGCGGCTCGGGGTGGAGACTACGTTGAGGGCTTTTGCGCCTGGGCCAATGCGAGGTCGAAGACCGCCGGCTCCGTGCATACCCACATGATTCCGTTCAGGCCTGCGAACCGCCGCACGAACTCAGCCGTGATCTGGATCAGGCGATTGCAAGTAAGCATGGTGACGGATTTAAGTGAACCCTTGTTGGCGTTGAGCCACGCCGCCCACTCACTGCTGACATCGATTGAGGCGCCGCGGACGCTCCGTGCGTCAATGAAAAAATCCACCCGGCCAGTTTCAGCGATCCATTCATTGAGAGCGCGCATTGGAGCATCGCCAAATTCACCGGTGTCGGTTCCTGTGATCTTCAGGAGCACGACCTGGCTGGACGGCCGCTCAATGAGGAGGTGGCAGTGGACGCCTTCGAAGTTGAGAGCTTTCTGGGGAAGTGACATGCGGTTTGATTGTCGCTCGACCGGGAGATCCAGACAAGGAAATCCACTTACCCGCTCCATTTCCAGGCTATTTTGGCGGGTCGATCAAGCGTGGTCAGATTAGTGACATAACGCACATTCGTTTCGCCGGACCGGCCGATTTCGGCCTCAAGACAATTAAAATCAAGACCTATGGAAAACTTGAACGAGAAGGGGCCTGGCCTCGAATTAAGTACCGACACAATCCTCGACGGCAGCCGCTTTGTCCGTGCCTGCCTGCGCCGCCCCGTTGACCGCACCCCGGTGTGGTTCCTGCGCCAGGCCGGCCGCTACATGCAGGAGTACCGCGACGTCCGCAAGCACCATACGCTGGTGGAGATTTGCAAGCAGCCCGAGCTGGCCGCCGAAGTCACCATTACCGCTGCGGAAAAGCTGGGTGTTGACGCCGCCATCATATTTGCCGACCTGTTGCTGCCCCTCGAGCCCATGGGCCTCGACTTCGAGTTCCAGGCCGGCGAAGGGCCGGTTGTCCACCACCCCGTACGCACCGCCGAAGACGTCCGCGCCCTTCGCACCGACCGCGCTGAGGAACTTGCCTACGTAGCCGCCGCCATCCAGAAGGTCGCCCGCCACTTCAAGGATCAGCTCGGCATCATCGGCTTCTGCGGCGCGCCTTACACGCTCGCAAGCTACATGATCGAAGGCGGCGGTTCGCGCAATTACATCCACACCAAGCAGATGATGTACCGCGACACGCTAAGCTGGCGCCTCCTGCTCGACAAGATCATCACCGTGCTCGAGCAGTATTGCCGCCTGCAGGTCCTGGCCGGGGCTGACGTGATTCAGATCTTCGACAGCTGGGTCGGCTCGCTCTCCCTCACCGACTACCGCGACTACGCCTTCGAAGCCTCCAAGCGGCTGGTGCGCGCCGTGCAGGCCATGGGCGTCCCTGTTATTTACTTTGGCGTGGAAACCGCCGGCCTGCTGAGCGAAATGGCTTCCACGGGTGCTGATGTGATTGGTCTCGACTGGCGGCAGCCGCTTGACGAAGGCTGGCGCGCGGTTGGCCACGGCCACGCAGTGCAGGGAAACCTCGATCCCATCACGCTTTTCGCACCCATCGAAATTCTCGAGCAGCGCGTCAAGGAAATCCTGCGCCTGGCCAACGGCCGCCCCGGACACATCTTCAACCTCGGCCACGGCATCGTCCCGCAAACCCCGGTTGAGAACGTGCAGGCCGTCGCCAAAATGGTTCGCGAGTTCCGCCTGAAGGGAACAAATCTGGAGCCGTCGAATGCCTAAGCAAGCCGTTCTTCTCCTCGCCCACGGCACACCAGAAACGGTCGAGCAGATTCCCGAGTATCTGCGCAATGTGGTCAGTGGCCGCCCCATGCCCCAGCACGTGATCGAAGAGATCCAGCACCGCTACAGCCTCATCGGCCACAGCCCACTCACCGAACTCAGCCTGGAGCAGGCACGCCTCACCGAGCAGGAACTCGCCTCCAGCGGCCAAAACGTCCGCGTTTACGTGGGCATGCGCAATTGGCGCCCCTACATCCCCGATGTGGTCAAACAGATGCGTGCTGACGGTGTGGAAGAAGCTGCCGTGCTTTGCCTCGCACCGCAAAACTCCCGCACCAGTGTGGGTCTCTATCGCCGCGCCGCGCAGGCTGAAGCTGGTCCGCTTCGCATCGACTTCACGGATGCGTGGCCACAGCATCCGCTGCTCATTGAGGCCTTCGCCGAGCGGCTCCGCCCGGCGCTCGCAAGCCTCACCGCGGAAACCGGCCAACCGGTTCCCGTGCTCTTCACCGCCCACAGCGTCCCCACCCGCACCGTGGAGCCTCCGGCCGCGTCTGAGCCCGGCCAACCACGCCTCTGGCCTGGCGAAGGCGCCGACCCCTATGCCGAGGAAGCGAAGCACACTGCCGCGCTTGTCGCAGAACGCGTACCTGAAGTCTCCCAGTGGTTCTTCGCCTTCCAGAGCCAGGGCGCCAGCGGCGGCCCGTGGATTGGCCCCAGCGTCGAGGAGACCCTGGACAAGCTTGCCGACCAGGGCTTCAAGGCTGTCCTCCTCCAACCCATCGGCTTCCTGTGCGACCACGTCGAAATCCTCTATGACGTCGACATCGCATTCCGCGAATACGCCTTAGGGAAGGGAATGCGCCTCGAGCGCCCCGAATCTCTCAATGGATCGCAGACACTTGCGCGCGCCATTGCTGATCTCGCCCGCTCAGGCCTCACTCGCCTTGAAAGCGGTCGATAGCCCGTGGGAATTGCCCCCGCATGCGCCATCGGTTCCGATCGCGCGTCCGGAGTGGGCGCATAACTTCGTGGACGTTTCGTGAAATATATTCCGTAAGCGAACTGTAAAATTACAACAAAGTCATTTATAGTCCCGAGTAACAACGCCATCGCGGCGTCCCGACTTCAATTCAGCGTCGCCAAATTTTCTTTGCAGTGAGCGCTCCCCCAGTGCACATAGGCTCACAGGCGCAAGTAAAGGAATCGCGTGAGCACGAACCGTGAATCAGGCAAGCATGACTCCTTGGTTTGCCCCGGCTGCGGAAAGCATTCCATGCGGCGAGACTTTAGGAAAGGCCTGCTGGAGCGCTTCGTCTTTCCAATTTTCAATTACTACCCCTGGGAATGTCCCCACTGCAGGGCCAGAAAGCTGTTCAGGAAACGCGCCAGGCGCCGGTCATCAAAGTCTGAATAACAGTCTCGCGAACCCTCCGGGCCCCAGGACTTCTTTATAATTCGAAAATCCGATTCCGATTCCCGGAGTGATTCGTGTCTAAACTTTGCATTGCGCCTGCCCGCGCCCTCTATTCGTGTATCTTGGCCCTCCTTCTCATCTCAACTTCTGCCGCGCAGTCCACGACCGCTGCAGCTGCACCTACTCAGGTGATTTACATCCGCGCCGGGCACGTGTTTGACGCCACCAGCGACAATCTGCGCGACAACGTTGTTCTTGTTGTTGAGGGCGAGCGCATCAGCAAAGTGCTTCCCGCGGCGCAGGCCACGGTTCCCAGCGACGCCAAAGTGATCGATCTCTCCCAGGACTGGGTGCTGCCCGGCCTTATCGACTGCCATACGCACCTTGAAGCTCGCGCGGACAAGTACGATCCCATTAACCAGGTGAAGGAGACGCCCTTCATGAGCGGTTTCAACGGCGTAGTTAACGCCAACCGCACACTTCAGGCCGGCTTCACCAGCGTGCGCGACGTGGGCTCGTCGCCTTTCTTCGCTGTCGACCTTCGCCGCACCATCGACGAAGGCTTCATTCCTGGCCCCCGAGTCGTCGCCAGCGGTCCTGGCATTTCCATTACCGGTGGCCATGGCGACATGAACGGCTTCGCACCGGCCGTCTCCAACATGATGTATCCCGCGGAGCGGGACTACGGCATCGTCGACGGCCCCGAGCAGATGCGCCACGTGGTTCGCGAGCAGGTTAAGTACGGCGTTGACGTCATCAAGATCCTCGCCACTGGAGGCGTGCTTTCGCAGGGCGACAAGCCCGGCGCCGAGCAGCTCACCTACGACGAAATGAAGATGGCCGTCGACACCGCCCACGCCGCCGGCCGCAAGGTGGCGGCTCACGCGCACGGCACTGAGGGCATCAAGGACGCGGTCCGCGCCGGCGTAGACTCCATCGAACACGGCAGCCTCCTTGACGCCGACGGTATTGAAATGATGAAGGCCCACGGCACCTACCTCGTCGCCGACATCTACAACGACGACTACATCCTCGGCAAAGCCGTCGAGTTCGGCCTTCCCAAGGAAAATGTCGACAAGGAGAAGATGGTCGGCCGCCTGCAACGCGAAAACTTCGCCAAGGCCGTCAAGGCAGGCGTCAAAATCGCCTTCGGCACCGATGCCGGCGTCTACCCCCACGGCGACAACGCGAAGCAGTTCCACTACATGGTCAAGTTCGGCATGACGCCCGCGGGCGCCATCCGCGCCGCAACGCAAAGCGCCGCCGACCTCATCGACCGCAAGTCTGACGTGGGAACGCTCGAGCCCGGCAAGTACGCCGACCTTATCGCCGTAACGGCTAACCCCCTCGACAACGTCGAAGTGTTGGAGCATGTCAGCTTCGTGATGAAAGGCGGCAAGGTTTACAAAGACGAGTTAGGCGCCGCGAAGCCCTGACTGTGCGGCTGCCAGCAATGCGGCCGCTCCAACAACTCGGGTGCCCCACCCTCGCGACGCATTTGTGCCTGTCGCCAGGGTGGGACAGCACGAATCTAACTCACCCTAAGTCGTTCCCTACGCATACTGAGTCGCAGGGTATCTCTTACTGGACAGTTACCGTCAGCGAGGAAGTATGGCTAAGTGCGCCGGAGTGGGCACTTATCATGATCGTCGTCGGTGTTCCTGCTGTTTGACTCTTGGCAGAACCACCGCATCCAGATGCGAACGACGAAACGAGAAGCAGTAATCCCAGGCCGGTCATCGACAGAGTGCTCCAACCTGTCAGTGTCCTCCGCTTTCGGTTTCTGAAGAAAGTCCCGAATACGCCCAGTCCGGGCAGGAACGCGATTGTGCCCAGCGCGCCGTAACCTCCACTCGGTGGGGTCGCAGCCGCAGTGATTGCCAAAGTAGAGGCAGTCCCGACCGTCCCGGCGGAGATCGTCGTGGGACTGAAGGCGCATGTCAAACCAGAGGGCGCAGTGCAGGAAAGCGAAACCTGGCCGTTGAATCCGCCCGCCGCTTTGGCGCTGACAGCCACATTCGTCGTGCCTCCCGGAGCGACGGTTACGCTTTGCGATGGCAGGCTGATTGAGAAGTCCGGACCGCCGGCAGCGGTAGCCGGCACAATGCTGGCGAATATCGCAACAGTGCTGCCTCCGGTGGGAAAATTGGGCTGATTCCCTCCGCCGGCCGTCAGATACAGGGTGCTGGGATCGCCTGACAGACCGCCTCCGCCAAAAACCATTTCCCAGAGACCGGGGTTCACCAACACCTTGTTTGATGAGTCGCTGATTTGTCCCAAAAACTGTCCGGATGCGTCATAAGCATCGATCGTGCCATCACCGAAATTTCCCACCAGAATCGCGTTGGGAAATGTCCCGAAGTTAGATGGAGCTTCGACCATGCCCCACGGTGCATTGAGCCTTCCGCCGGTTGCGACAAAGGTGCTGAGAAAGTTCCCGTTCAAGTCGAAGATATCCACCTGCCCAAGGCCTGTGCCCGGTTGTGAATCGTGTTTGGCGGCATCCTGTTTGGCGTAGGCCACGTAGATACGGTTACCGATGACACGGAGATTATGAGGAGCATAACCCGCGGGCAGATTCGGATTGACGAACGAGCCGCTCAACGCCGCCGGCTTGAAAGTGCTGTCGTAGACGTCGATCTTTCCGCTATTGAAGTTCGCAGCCAAAAGGAAGTTGTTAACGAGTGCGAGACCCTTGTAGACCGCACCACTGGCGGAGTTATCAAAGCCCACCGCAGCGGTCGCGCCTCCCGTCCAGGTAACAATGAGACCGTCTTCCGTATCGAAGATGAACGTTCCACCGCCGAAGTAAGTGCCGTTGGCATTCGCCACCGTCCCCGTAGGACAGCCAGGGTTACAGTTACCGTTGGGATTCTTTGTGGCTCCCGGTATCGTAACCACTAATGCGTTCTTCACGCCTTGAGGATCGTAGAGCGTGGATGTGCCGCCGTTGTTGTTGGCGATCCAGAAATCCTGTCCGGCCAGAAATGAAATTCCCCACGGATTCAATAGCTGGGGGTCGGTTGTCGTGGCTACGCCGGCTGTATTCGATACCAGGTTTTTCTGCGAATACCCAGCCTGTTGAGAGCGAAGCGCAGAAATGCTTCCCAGGGCTATAAGCAGCCCGAATAAAAAGAGTGTCTTTTTCACAGTGTGCTCCATGCAGTCGTAAAAATTGGTGCGATCTGACCAGGTTGAACGTATTCGGGCACAGGCCATGAGTGACCGTGACTGCCAGTTACGCGTCTGCATGTTAGACAACGACGAGGGGATAAATTCTGCAGTCAGGATGTAATCCGATTGTCACGACATTGTTGGCAAAAAACTTGCTGGCCTTCAGCAGCGATCTATGCGAGATCACTGGCCGTCAGTTATAACTAGCCCGGATCACTTAGACATTGAGGTCCGGGCGTGTCAGCCGCAATGTGAAAGTTCTGCCAGGCCTGAATACATCTTCTGCCGGCTCCCATGTGCTATACCTTCCTTCATGTTTCGTGTAAACCTTTTCCGTGCGCTGAATTCACTGATCGTCACTGCCCTGCTGATCCCCGCAATCGCGCCGAAGGCGCAGCCGGCCTCACCGCAGGTGCCGCCCATGGGCTGGAACAGTTGGGACGCTTACGGACTCACCATTGATGAGGCCCAGTTCCGCGCTAACACGAAAGTCCTCGCCGGCATGAAGCAGTTCGGCTGGCAATACGCGGTCATCGACGAAGGCTGGTACATGGAAGACCCCTTCGCCGCCACCACCGCCGCGCAGAAATATCAGTACGACGGCAATGGACTGCTCCTTCCCGTCGCCAATCGCTTCCCGTCTTCGGCCAACAACGCAGGCTTCAAGCCACTCGGCGACTGGGTCCACTCCCTCGGCCTCAAGTTCGGTATCCACATCGTGCGCGGCATTCCCAAGCAGGTGGTCGATCAGAACCTGCCCATCGCCGGCTCCAGTTTCAAGGCTCCCGAGGCCGCCGACAAAGCGGCCACCTGCCCGTGGAACGATGCCAATTACGGTGTCAGCGACACGCCCGCCGGCCAGGCCTATTACGACTCCATGCTCAAGCGCTACGCCGACTGGGGCGTCGACTACATCAAGGTTGACTGCATCAGCGACCACCCCTACCGGCCCACTGAAATTCGCCAGGTAGCCGAAGCCATCCGCAAATCGGGCCGCCCCATGGTCCTCAGCCTCTCGCCGGGCCCCACCGGCATTGAGCACGCCGATGAAGTGGCAAAGTACTCGCAGATGTGGCGCATCACCGACGACCACTGGGACGTCTGGCTCGACAAGAACAAGAAGGAAGGCGAATTCCCGTTCGGCCTCGCCGAGGAATTCGACCGCATCGCCAAGTGGAACAAATATTCCAAGCCCGGCAGCTGGCCCGATCCCGACATGCTCCCTGAAGGCTCGCTGCGACCCCACCCCGGGTTGGGCGACCCGCGTCAGTCACGTTACACAGGCGAAGAACAGCGCACCGAGTTCACGCTGTGGGCCATCTCCCGCTCGCCTCTCATCTTCGGCGGCAACCTCACCCAGCTTGACGACCTCACCCGCCGCCTCATGACCAGCAGGGAACTGACCGCCATCAATCAAACCGCCACCGAGAGCAAGCCCGTCACCACTGGCATACCCGCGCTCGGCAGCGCCCGCGCCTGGTTTGCTTCAACCGGAACGTCGCAGAAGCCCGCGTATTACTTCGCGTTCTTCAACCCCGACGACAGCGCGGTCACTCTCCACTTCAAGTGGAACGACCTCTGGCTCCGCTTCGCCGGCAAGCACACAGCCACCGATATCTGGAACGGCAAAAAATCGGCTTCTTCTGAAGATATGGAAGTTCCTCTCCCCGCTCACGGCAGCGCCGTCTACCGCGTCGAGTGAAGATGTGGGGCACGTGCTCCCGATTCTTGACGTTCTTTATCTCAGGCCTTCGCTTCGGTCCAGTTCTCCACCCTCAGCCCGCTCACCCGCCCGAACTCCCGCACATTATTGGTCACCAGCGTCAAACCAAGGCGCCGCGCGTGCGCAGCGATAAACAAATCGTTCGCCCCTATCATCGCCCCACGAGCCTTCAGTTCGGCCCGGATCTGCGCATAGTGTTCTGCGGCATCTCCCGGATAATCGAGTACCTCCACATACCGAAGAAATTCATCGAGCGCCGAGCGATCCTGGGCCCGCCGCGGCGACACCTCAACTCCGTATTCGAGTTCAGATTTCGTAATCACAGAAATGCCGACGTCACCTACGCGAACACGCTGCAATCGCTTCAGTACCTCGGGCTCCGAGCGCTTCATGATGTACGAGGCAATATCGGTATCGAGCATGAAGGTCATCTGAGTTCACGATCCTGCACCGGCAAATCGTCAACCCCCTCCATGAATTCGTCTGAAGCGACCGGCCCAGATTGCAAATAGGCCGACCAGTCTTCCGGACGCGGCGACAGAATCACATCATCTCCCTGCTTGCGGATAAAGACCTCCGAGGTAGAGAACTGAAACTCCTTGGGAAGCCGCACAGCCTGGCTGCGATTATTCTTGAAAACCTTGGCAGTTCGTTGCATATTGGCGCCTCCGAGAACTTGGCATATACAAAAGTATATGCCAACGGAGAAGAGAATGCACTTGCCCTTCGTTCTTGCTTTTGGCAGTTTCATATCCCCCCTATTCAACCCCGCTCCGTTACCATTGCATCCGGAGACTCCTGATGGAACCTATGCAGAAAGAACGGATGCTCGCTTCCCCGGCCGACGCGGAAATCATCCTCAAGCTTTATGATCTTCGCCGCGAAACCGTTATGCGCCAGGCGCGCGCATGGGTCGTCGGTGAGTTTTGGCCGGCCACCGCCGACGACTACTTTGCCGTCGCCATGAACCCTGCCGACCCCCATAACCCCTTCGTCCGCCAGGTCATTACTTACTGGGAGATGGCCGCCGCCCTCGTCCTGCACGGCTCCGTATCGGCCGAGCTCTTCGTCGACTGCAACGCTGAGGGCTTCTTCCTCCTGGCAAAATTTGCGCCCATCCTCGATGAAGTCCGCCAGCGCAACCCCACCTTCATGTCGAAGACTTCCGACCTCATTAAGCGCTACCCCGCGGCAGCCTCCCGCTACGACGCCGTGCTCAAGAATGTTGAAGCCATGCGCGCCCGCCAAAGGCCGGCCGCTCCTGCAAGCGACTCGCCCGAATATGCGTATCCTCAAAAGGGATAGCGGATTTGAACCCCCGGCCCTTGCCCAATCCAGCCTCGGGTAGGATGATGAGAGGCGGCACCACAGTAGCCCCACCTGGAGGTCTTACGTGAAACGCATCATCGCTTCCCTCGTAGTCGCTCTATCTTTCGTTGCCGTCGCAGCTAAAGCCGCAGACTCCACCACCATCAACGGCTACATCTCTGACGCCATGTGTGGCGCCAAGCATGCCGGCGCCGGCGCGGCCTGCGTCAAGAGCTGCATCGGCCGCGGCGAAAAGCCCGTCTTCGTCGACGAAAGCAAAAAGGAAGTCTGGACCATCGACAACCCCGAGGCTGTCAAGGACTACTACGGCGGCCACGTCACCATTACCGCCAAGGCCGATACCAGCGCCAAGACCGTCCACATCGACACCATAGCCGCTGTAAAGTAGGTTCCCAGCATCGCTCGGGACTCGAGGCAGTCTCGACCCCATTCCCAATCTCTGCTACTGTCATAACGATTGCCCTCGCCGGATCAACAAAAATGATCCGGCGCAAGGGCGCGTTTTTGTTTCACTGGATGTCACCCTATGCCCCGAGCACTCTGGAACGGCAAAGTAATTGCCGAAAGCGATGTTACTGAGACCGTGGAAGGGAATGTCTATTTTCCCGAATCCAGCCTCAAGCGCGAGTACTTTCGCCCCAGCTCCACAACCTCCACCTGCCCCTGGAAGGGCCAGGCCCGCTATATGAACCTGCTCATCGATGGGCAGGACAATCCCGACGCCGCCTGGTACTATCCCGACCCCAAGCCGGCAGCGCGCAAAATCAAGGGTTACGTCGCCTTCTGGCGGGGTGTTGAAGTCGAGAAGTAGCCCCCGGGCGACAGTGATCCCGGCTATTCATTACCTGCTCGGAGAAAGAATGCGGGATCGTTATCTGGTTGCAGCCGCCTCTGTCGTCCTGGCGCTTGGCGCCTGCACCAACGGCCACCTCCACGCGCCGGTCGCACCCGCAGCCACCGCCCCCACCCTTACCGGCGATCCCGCGCACCCCGGCGTCACCACAGGCTGGGTCGACACAAAGCTTTATTTTGGTTTAGGTTTTGCTGACCAGCCCGGCCAGGGAATTTCCGAGGCTCGCTGGCGCGAGTTCCTCGACCGCGAAGTCACCCCGCGATTCCCCGACGGCCTGAGCGTGCTCGACGTCTACGGCCAGTGGCAGGGCAAAACCCAGAACGCCCCCGAGCGTCTGCGCTCCAAGCTCGTTATCATCGACTACCCTGACACGCAGCAGAACCGCGATAAGGTCGACGCCATTCGCGCCGCATGGAAAAAACTGACCGGCGATCAGTCGGTCCTTCGCGTCACCCAGCCCGCCGACATTTCTTTTTAAGAAAAATAGTTGACGCGCTGCCCCCGGGTCTGGCCACCCAGATCCGTGCAGGCAAAAAACGCCAGGCCTAATGCGGCCGAAGCTGATTCAAGGCCGTGCGCGCCCGGTCGTGGGCCTCTTGCGAGTACCACATGGGGCTGTAGTCCTCCAGAAGCTCATAGAGCTCCTTCAGCGCTGCCACCGCGCTCGCGGTTTCGTGAGGAAAACTATCCATGCTCACGGCCTGTTTGTGGCTAACTGCTTCAAAAAGCTCTGGTTCCAAATGTTGAGATCGCAAGGGGTGTTCCTCCAGAAGCTCAGTGTGCAGGACAATCGGACATAAGGATTGTGACGTACGTCTCACTCGTATTCAGCAAACACTCAAATTTTGAAGAATTGTTGATTGGCGTACCGGAATCAGTGCCTGAGGAGCACGGCGAGCATTTCGGCGTCGGCGCGCACTTGCTCAGACCCCAGCCACAGCGGATCAACTCGCGCTCCGGCCGCCACCAGCAGAGCGGCCACTTTTATCTGCCTTCCCACGTTCGCTGAAGGCGGGTCATATCGGCCGTGAATGGCCCAACCCAGCGCGGGCGAGTGATATTTTTCGTCCCTCAAGTCCAGTTCGGACCCCGCGAGAAGTGCTGCCGCCAGCCGGTCCAGACCAAGAAGCGCCGCCCAGTGCAGCGCCGTCTCCCCGAAAATTCCGCGCGGTTCAGGCCTGGCTCCCGCCTCCAGCAGTCGCAATCCCACGTCTTCTGCTCCCAGGCTTGCTGCCCCAATCAGCGGGGTGTCGCTTTTTGGAGTGCACTGAAAATTCAAATCCGCGCCGGCTTCGATCAGCGCATCAATCAGCGCCAATTCCTTGCCCTTCGCAATCACTCCCTCAAACAACATATCGGAAACGTAGTGCAGAGGATGCGTCTGGAGCGTATTGGCCGTTCCCCAGCGAATCAGGCCATTGGCTCGTGACGGATCCTCTTCGAGCAGGCGTCGCAGCGCCGCGGCGTCCGCGTTATGAATTGCCTGTTTCATCTTCGCTGGGAATGGCATTGCGTTTGCTCCGCGGCTTGTAGGCGATTCTACTGCCGCCGCGCCCGCTGAGTTTGCGCTTGCACATTCTCCTCGCGAAACAAGACACGTATTCCCATGCCCCGCATTTCGGACCTGGGAATCTTCGCTCCAAAGAACGTCCCCAAAAATCCTTTGAACTTAAAGGAGCTGCCGTTCAGCACTCCGGCCACTGCCACCGCCGCAACGCGCCCTTCGCCAGATTCCGTGTTTCCCGCGTATACCATTCGGGCTTGTGAAGTTCCAGCAGTTCGTAGATCTCCCGCAGCGCTACCATCGGGCTCACATACTTTTGAAAGTAGTCGTCGATAAAGACGGTGTTTTCTCGATTCGCTGCTTCAGCTGGCTCCGCGTCCATGCGTTTTCCTCCGGGATTAGGTATTGGTGGGAGAGTCTTTTCAATGAGCCCGTAGTCAGGGGGGCGCTCTTCCAAAGGGGGGAGGAGAACCAAGGCAGAACGCAATCCTACAAAATGCAATGTTGAAGGAAAACCTGAAGGGGCAGAAATTTCACGTGAGGGCATGTCGCACCGCACACGATTTTCTTTCTCAGATCACACCACGAAACCTCGCAAAACAATTCTGAAGTTATTCTGAAGTTTTCAGTGCCAGGATGAATTACGTCCGTCTTTGCTTCTCCATCAAGGTCGGCGTGCCGGTTTGGGGGTGGTGAGTCGAAGAATCTGCTGCTTTCCTTGCACCTTTCAATACTGTAGCGACACCATATCAGCGCAGTCTAACTCTGCTGGAGATCATAGGAAGAGAGGCCGGGCCCAGACCCTGGCGAGTCCGGTTGCGAAGCTGATCCGCAAAAGCGAATCAGACACCGCATTCCCGGCCGTTCCCAATTTTGTCGGGTGGATGCGCATCAATCCACGGCCTCCACTCAAGCATCGGGGGAATGCCTGAGTGGACAGCGCAGTGGGGAGAACCAAGCCGTACAGCAACACAGCAATCGGAACGGCACTTCATAGTTGCTACTGATACGATGCCCCAGTCGATTGGGGTTTTGCCCGGGATGGCGATTCTGGCCAATTTACCTCGAATTCTTTGGAGCAAATACGCTTTCGCTTTTTATTCGCCTATAATATTCCTCATGGGCTTGGAAGTCGGCGGATTCCATAAACGTCCGGATTGGCCAAAGATGGGGCCATCGCTCCTCATCGCGACCGCGCTGATTCTCGCCATCCGCACTGCCCGCTGGGCTGCCCGCTTCGACGACAAATTGAGCGAGACCGATCTCGATCAGGAAATCGATCACGCTGCGCATCTGGCCAATCGCGTTCTCGCAAAGCTGGTGGCGAGAAGCCCTGACATGTTCCCCTCCATGCAGGAACCCTGGTACCAGGCAACGGACGAGGATGTCCCCAGGTAGCAGACAGACGCTCCACCAATCCTCCGCTGGCTCACAATCGGGTTTCGCGATGTGGAATCCAGCAGGCGCCCATCATCTTCCCTGTGGTCTGCGGCGCAGGGGATTTGTTACACTCGCGTCCCAAGCCTTTTTTCCTCACAACCGATCCGTTTCCCCAAAACCAGAACGGGGTGTCATATGTCCATCAAGTTGAATGTCAACAATGTGGCGGTCACCGTGGATGTTCCGCCGGAAATGCCCCTGCTGTGGGTCTTGCGCGACACCCTTGACATCAAGGGGCCCAAGTTCGGGTGCGGAGTCGGGCTGTGCGGCGCTTGCACGGTCCATGTCGGCGGCGAAACGGTTCGTTCCTGCGTGGCCACCGTGGGATCGGTGGCGGGCAAGCATGTCACCACCATCGAGGGCCTTTCGCCCGACGGCACCCACCCTCTTCAAGTGGCATGGGAGGCGATCGACGTGCCGCAGTGCGGCTACTGTCAGGCTGGCCAGATCATGTCCGCCGCCGCTCTGCTGAAGCGAAAGCCCAATCCCACTGACCAGGACATCGATGCGGCCATGAGCGGCAATCTCTGCCGCTGTGGAACCTATCCGCGCATCCGCCAGGCCATTCATGATGCAGCACAGGCGGGCGCCCAAGCCCGCGCCAAGTGAAGGAGCCGCTCATGGCCTTGAATCGCAGAACATTTCTCAAGTTGTCGGCTCTCGCGGGCGGCGGCCTAGCCCTCGATCTATATCGCTCACCGCTCGCCATGGCCCAGGGTCACCCCGCGCCGCCGGAACTGACGCCGCAGGCCTTCATCCGCATCGCTCCAGACGGCATGGTCACCATCATGGCCCGCGCTTCGGAGTCAGGTCAGGGCATGCGCAACATGCTCCCCATGCTCATCGCTGAAGAGCTCGACGTTGACTGGAAAGACGTACACGTTCAGCAGGCAGAGCTCAACGAGCGCATCTACGGTCCGCAATTTTCCGGAGGCTCCGCGAACACGCCCACCGGCTGGGAACCGATGCGCCGCGTCGGCGCCGCCGGCCGCCAGTTGCTCATCACCGCTGCCGCGCAAACCTGGGGCGTCCCCGAATCCGAATGCACCACCAAATCCGGGCATGTCCTTCACGCCGCTTCGAACCGCTCCGCCGGTTACGGTGAACTTGCCGCCAAGGCTGCCGCGCTGCCCGCTCCCAAGCTCAGCGACCTGAAGCTCAAAGACCCCAAGGATTACCACATCGTCGGCCATTCGCAGCCCAACGTCGACATCCACTCCATCGTCGCCGGCAAGCCGATCTTCGGCATCGACGTGCAACTTCCCGGCATGCTCTATGCCTCAATCGAGAAGGCCCCCGTCTTCGCCGGCAAAGTAAAATCCGCCAACATCGACGAGATCAAGGCACTCCCCGGCATTCGCGATGTGCTCGTGATCGACGGCGGCATCACCCCCGGCCCCTACACGCCGTGGGAGCCAGGCATGGAACCCGGCATCGCTATCGTCGCCGACAACTGGTGGCTTGCGAAGAACGCCCGCACCAAGCTCAAAGTCGAGTGGGACCTCGGCCCCGCCGTCTCGCAAAGCTACTGAGGGTTTCACCAAAAAGGCGCAGGAACTTCTGGCCGCTCCACCCGCCACCACGCTTCGCAAATATGGCGACGTCGACGCCGCCCTCAAATCATCCGCCAAGGTTGTCGAAGCAACCTACCAGTACCCGTTCATCGCCCACGTCACCCTCGAGCCGCAAGGCGCCACCGCGCATTGGAAAGACGGCAAGCTGGAAATGTGGTCCACCAGCACGCTCCCCGTGGATGGCCGCGGCCTTGTCGCCAAAACTCTCGGCATCCAGGAGAGCGACATCACCACCCACATGATGCGCTCCGGCGGCAGCTTCGGCCGCCGTCTTCAGAACGACTACCTCGTCGAAGCCGCATGGATCGCCAAGCGCGTCAACGCTCCCGTCAAACTGCTCTGGACGCGTGAAGACGATATCGCCCACGACCCCTTCCGTCCCGGCGGCACCGTGGGACTTAAAGGCGCAGTCGATGCGCAGGGCAAGCTCACCGCGTGGCGCCATCACTTCGTCACCTTTGGCGACGGCAAGCATGCCGCATCCGGCGGAGGCATCGGACGCGACTCCTATCCCGCCGGCTTCGTTCCGTCCTACGCGCTCTTCAGCTCCATGCAGCCGCTCACGCTCCGCACCGGCGCCCTGCGCGCCCCCGGGGACAACGCCTACTGCTGGGTCTCTCAATCTTTCCTTGACGAGCTCGCACACGCTGCCGGACGCGATCCGCTCGAATTCCAACTCGACCTCCTCAGCAACAAGCAAGCCCCGTGGACCGCAACCGGTGAAGACGCAGTCGGCGATCACGAGCCCACCGGCCAATCTGTGCTCATCCCCGACCGCTTCAAAGGCGTCCTCGAGTTAGTCGCTGAAAAATCCGGCTGGGCCAAGCGCACCAGGACACCCGGCCGCGGCATGGGCATCGCCGCATGGTTCTGCCATCTCGGTTACTTCGCTGAAGTTGCCGATGTCAGCGTCGACAGTGAGGGCAAGGTCACCGTGCACAACGTCTGGGCCGCGGGCGACGTCGGCAGCCAGATCATCAACCCCGCTGCGGCTGAAAACATCGCGTACGGCGGCATCGTCGAGGGCATGAGCCACCTGGCGCAGGGAATCACTCTGGTCGACGGCAAGGTCCAGGAGTCGAACTTCCACAACCATCCCATCATGCGCATGAAGCAGACTCCAAAAATCGAAGTCTACTGGCGCAAGACCGACTATTCTCCAACCGGCCTGGGCGAGCCCACTCTGCCGCCCACATTGCCCGCCATCACCAACGCCATCTTTGCCGCCACCGGCAAACGCATTCGCACCCTGCCGCTCCAGCAGAACGACCTCACCTGGGCCTGATGGGCTCACCTGATGTGCTTGGCAATAAGATGCGCGCTGGTGATTGGTCGCCGGCGCGTCTCACCAACCCACCATCAAGTAACTTCGACTTACTCGACGTGCAGCCGAGCTGCGCCTTCCGACATTGATTCGTTGTGGAGGATTGTTGTTGGATCGCTAAAAATGGAACCGCGCCAACCACACGGCGCCAATCACCTTAAGCACTTCTCAAACTGTTACTGAAGAGTTGGCCGGCCATTCTGGGCAGCAACATTGACAAGGCGAAGAGCGTCACTCAACGCTCCTACGCCATCCCACTTGCTTACATAGGAATCAATGTTGAAGAGCTCGCACAACTGCTGATTCCGCTCCTCGAGGTGGCTCCACACAATCATGTGCACCTTCGCTTGGGCGCGGTTGGAGTGCCACAGTCGCAGTAACTCATATCCACTCTCGCATCCGAGTGCAAGGTCCAGGATGATGGCATCGGGAAGCGGAGCCTCGCCCCGCAACCCCTCCCGCAACCGCGATTGGGCCGGAGCCAGCCACTGAAACAACTCAACGTCTGCAATGCCCATCGCACGAGCCGCGTCCGAGGCAATGCGCAGATCGTTCAAGTCATCGTCCAGAATCAAGACTCGCATAAAGCGTGCCCCCTGGGGAAAAAGTGGTGATGGACCGAAACAAGAACGCTACGCACCTACTTGCGATCAGCGCGCCTCGGAAGAACCCTTGATAGCGGATTCTGCGATGACTCAATTGTCATCAATCATGAGGATTCCGGGGTGTCGTGAACCATTTTCTGCAAGCATGCACGAGCGAGATTGCATGGGTTAAACTTGGTAGAGAGTAACATCGCGTTCGAACGAAATGATCCTAGGGTTTTCCCTAGGTTTTCAACCCGACCGATCGCTTTGGCGCGACTACAAGTGCAGTAGGTTGTTACTACAGAGAAAGCATGCCATCCCCCGGAATGCTCATCGAAAGGTCCCTGATGTCGTTGCTAAGTACCGCTGCTAGCCGACAGCTGCAGCAGTTGTGTGAGACAATTCCGGTCGATTCCCATGTTATTCAGAGGTGCCACGGTTACAAAGGCTTCATCGCTTCTCTTGGGGTTGTGACTCTGCTACCATCTTCGCTGGCAGTGCGAGATGAGCTGAATTTTTCCCCAAAGATTACACGCGACTTAGAGAGGAAAGCATGTCAGAGACTGACTACAAGCCACGCATTCTCATCGTCGACGATGAGAAAAGCATTGCGGATACGCTCACCATGGTCTTCAAGATCAAGGGTCACGACGCAATGGCGGCCTACAGCGCAGAGAGCGCTGTAGAAGCGGTCGAAAGCTTTGAACCCGACATCGTCCTGAGCGACGTCATCATGGGTAAAATGACCGGCGTTGATTTGGCCATCTACCTCTCCCGCGCCCGCCCCGATTGCAAAGTCATCCTCTTCTCCGGACAGGCCGCCACCGCCGACTTGCTCCATGAAGCCAGCCGCAAGGGCCATGATTTTCGCCTCCTCGCCAAACCCATTCACCCGGAGAAGTTGATCGAAGAACTGACCACCACGCGCTGATCGCGAGCCCTACGGAAAAATCGCTCCGAAATCCTTTCCGGGCGTTAGGCCGGGGATTCATCCCCGGCATGAGCACACACAGAATCAACGCCGGCTTTCAGCTTGCTCGAAATCCTTTCCGGGTGGTAGGCCGGGATTTATCCCCGGCATGAGCAGCACAGAATCAGCGCGGGCTTCAGGTTGCTCGAAATCCTTTCCGGGTGGTAGGCCGGGGATTTATCCCCGGTATGAGCACAGAATCAACGCGGGCTTCAGGTTGCTCGAAACCCTTTCCGGGTGGTAGGCCGGGGATTTATCCCCGGCATGAGCAGCACAGAATCAGCGCGGGCTTCAGCCCCTGCGGCATGCTTTCGCGACTTTCGCTCAAACTCAGGCCCTATGCTGTCGGGTCGTTCCTCAGACGCCCGAAGAAAATTCCGTTCGCTCCCTCGACCCGGACCCGTCCAAATTCTTGTCAATAGCCCGCCCTGTGGAAAACGCGCGAACTCGCTGATTCTAAACGCAAAAAATATTTCTCAAAATTAGGGATTAATTCGCCGAACCTGTCATCATTGAAATAGGTAAAAATAATGCCCGCCAAACCAGGCGGGCATTTTTATTTGGAGTAAGACAGGAGCGAATAATGACGAGCAGTCGGAAGGACAGAAATCCCGAATCGTCGGGGCTTTTCTTCACGTATTCACTCATTCACTTTTTCACTGCTTCCTGCTTCAATCGGTTTACTGCTCACTGCTCACCATTCACTGTTCCCTGTCCCCTGTGTGTTCCAAATCACGGTCACGCAAAATTCCCCCATTTTCGGGGTTCAATCGAAAGAATCGAATCGACTTACTCGTTTTTTTATTTGCATGCGAAAGTGTGTTTTGAACACAATCCAGTGCAAAAATCAGCTTTTCGCCGGCGAAGTCATGTATCCCATTCCGGTCAGAAGGCCTCGCATGTACGCCAGGCTTCCAATCACGCCCGGCATCGGATCGTCGCCATGAACCTCGTATTCAAGGTCCACAAACCCTTCGTAGCGAATTTTGATCAGTTCCGCAAATATCTCCCGAATCGGCATGATTCCGTCACCAACCGTGACCTGGCTCTCTTTGGCAGTGAAGTCGGTCAGATCTTTCATGTGCACATCAAACAGCCGCGGCCCCGTCTGGCGAATGGCGTCGACAACGTCGGTGCCGGCACGGACGGTGTGGCCTACGTCGATGCATAGGCCCATGCGCGGGTCCATGCCCTTGACAGCTTTCAGCACATCAAGCGGGCTTGGCCAGACCTTGTCCTCGGGACCGTGGTTGTGGATGGCGATGCGGATGTCGTACTCCTTGATGAACTTCTCGACCCGCGGCAAAGTTTCGGGCGTGGGGTCGCCGGCCACAATGACCTTGATGCCGGCGCGCTTGCAGTATTCGAACTGCTTGCGAATGTCGTCGTCCTCGTCCTTGCGGAAGTAGATTGCGCCGGCGGCGTGCATCTTGATGCCGGCGGCCCGGTAGGCGGAGATGGCCTTCGATTCCTCGTCGGCCTCGGCAGGAAGGTGATCTTTCACATCCTTCACGTTGAGCTCATCCATGTTGAGCTGCTTGAGGAAGCCGAGCATTTGCTCGCGCGAGAATTCGCGGAAGGTGTAACTGCAAATTCCGAGCTTGATGGGCGAAGGCTTACCGGTCTCGTGGGCTGGAACGGCGAGAGCAGCGGCTGGAAGGGCGCTAGCCGCTACGGCGGCGCTGGCCGTGGCGACGGCGCTGGCTCCGGCGAGTGTGGCGCTGGAGCGAAGAAAGCTGCGGCGAGAAAGTCGAGAGTTCATGAGTAGTCGCTCACCTGATTCGGGTTGATGAACTGCGTTTTTTGACTGTGCGAAAAGGACGTCGCTGGACAACACGCAATGGTAACGCTTGAGAGTCGCTCCGGAAGGTGAGCTGGCGCGGAAAATGATATGGGGTTGACGGAAAACGGCACGGGGCATTTCCGAATGGAAATGCCCCGTGCCGGAGTTGGTGGTAGTGAGTGAAACCGGGCCCGCCTTACGACTTCTTCTCGGGCACCTTCTTGCCTTCCTTGCGGGCTTCAGAGAGTCCGATGGCGATGGCTTGCTTGGGATTGGTGACTTTCTTGCCGCTGCGTCCCGACTTAAGCTTGCCTTGCTTCATGGCCTTCATCTCGCGCTCCACGTCTTTGCCTGCGGAGGGCGAGTATTTGCGTCCGGAAGAAGGCTTCTTCGCCGAAGACTTTTTCGCCGTGGTTTTGCGAGCAGCGCTGGGTCTCTTGCGGACGCTGGACTTCTTTGCCGCACTTTTCTTTTTAGCGCCGGCTGATTTCTTTGTAGCTGCCTTTTTGGTTGCCATGACTATCCTCCCAATGAAGTTCAGATGGTGGGGGGCAGTGTGCCGTTGTCTCGTCAGAGGATGAATGGCAGTTGGCGCAAATGGTGCGAGGTGAGGTCTTCTTGATCGTGCGGAGACCAGGCACGAAGTTTCGCGGGTTTCTTCAGGTTTTCTTCAGTAAGCTCTGCTATTCATGCACGTGGAGGTTTGAGCCCATGTTGAATCGCGTCATGAATGAGGTGTTTTGTGTCTCGTTCTGCTTTGTCTTCGCGCATGGCGCAGAGCACAAGGTGACCCACGATGAACTGCCCCCGGCTGTGCAAAGAGTGGCGGATGAACAGAGCAAGGGGGCAACCGTGCGAGGCTACAGCACGGAGACGGAGAACGGGCAGAAGCAATACGAGGTCGAATTGACGGTGAACGGTCACAGCAAGGATGTGATCCTTGGGCCTGATGGCAAGGTGCTGGAAATCGAAGAGGCGGTGAGAGTGGCCTCTCTTTCTCAGGCGGTCCAGGCGGGGCTGAAGGCCAAGGCGGGAAAGGGCCAGATCACCAAGATTGAGTCGCTCACCAAGGGTGGAAAGATCGTGGCGTATGAAGCGCAGGTGATGACGGAGGGCAAGCGCAGCGAGATTCAGGTGGGACCTGACGGGAAGAGCGTGGCGCGCGAGGAATAGCGAAAAAAGAGGACTGCGAGACGATGCGGGCGCGTTGCCGGAAGGATCGTTCATCAAAGGCAGCACGCTCATGTGCAATAGTCGTTTGGGATTGTGATTCACTTTCAACTTCATCCACTTAACCGAGGAGAAATCGAGAGATGCGCATGATGCGTGGTGTTGTTTTGTCGGTTGTGCTGTTGCCCCTGGCTGGAGCGTTGCCGGCTGCGGCACAGAGCGAATGGAGCGTGACCCGGACGATGCATATTGGCGGCGAGGGCGGGTGGGACTATCTCACAGTTGACGCGCAGTCGCATCGGCTGTTTGTGCCCCGCACGACGCATACGCAGGTGATCGACGCCGACTCAGGCAAGGTGCTGGGCGACATTCCCGGGCAGAAGAATGCGCACGGGGTGGCACTGGTTCCGGAACTGAATCGCGGGTTCATCACGGATGGGGGCGGCGACGGGGCGATTGTGATTTTCGATTTGAAGACTTATGCCGTCCTGGGGACGCTGGCGTCTCTGCCTGACTCCGACGGCATTATCTATGAACCGGCGTTGGGTCGGGTGTTTGCCGTGTCGGGGGATAAAGGAGCGCTGATCACGTTCAAAGCCGATATTGATCCGAAGAACGGCAAGATCGATCCGCCGATCGAACTGGGTGGCGCACCCGAATTTCTAGCGTCGGATGGAATGGGGAAGCTCTACATCAACCTTGAAGACAAGGACGTGGTTGCCGTGGTGGACCTGAACGCGAAGAAAGTGATTGCGCGCTGGCCGGTTGCGCCGGGCGGCAGACCGGTGGGCATGGCGATGGACAAGAAGGAACACCGTCTGTTCATTGGCTGCCGCAATCCGCAAAAGCTGGTGGTGATGAGCGCGGAAGACGGCCGGGTGATGGAGGCACTTCCAATTGGCGCAGGCGTGGATGCCACGAAGGTGGATGAGGGCGTCGCCTTTGCCAGCTGCCGCGATGGAGCATTGACGGTGGCTGCGATAAAGGACGGGCATTACGCGGTGGCGGAGACGGTGAAGACGCCGATGGGCGCGCGCACGATGGGGCTGGACGATGTGGCGCACAAACTCTACATGCCAACGGCGGAGTTTGAGCCGGCGGTGGCGAACGCGCGGCCGAAGGCGAAGCCGGACAGCTTCATGATTGTGGAAGTAGGGAAGAAGTAGGTCGCCGCCAAGTCTCGTGTCGGTGGAGTTTTCCGGGCAACTGACAAAAGACAGAAGCAGGTTCTTCGACTCACCACCCCCGAACTGAAGAGCGTTCGGGGCCCCGTTCGCTCAGAATGACAGGCATCGATCGCTTGGAATGACAGGCATTGTTCGCTCGGAATGCAGGCATCGCTTGTTGCATATTGCTTTGAGCGAACCCGTCGCAACCACCTCGATTGCAGAATAAAGACTTACTTGCCGCTCACCTTGACATTCTACCTGAAGCCTGCCTATGATCGCCTAGAATGTCTACCCGAGAGCAAGAAGAACGGATTGAACTTCTGCAGGGCACGCTGGATCTCCTGATTCTGCGCACCCTGCAACTCGGCCCCCTGCACGGTCATGCCATCGCCAAGGCAATCGAATTCAGGTCAGACGAAGTGCTCCAGGTGGAACAGGGATCGTTGTATCCGGCGTTGCACCGACTGATCAAGAGGCGATGGATATCTGCCGCAGAGGGAACCTCAGAGAACAATCGCCGAGCGAAGTTCTACGCATTGACAGCTAAAGGCAAACGACAGCTGGCGGTCGAAACCAGCAAATGGGACAAACTGGCGCGAGCAATCGCGCAAATTCTACGTCCGGGCGAGGAGGAAGCATGACACGGCGCAAACGCATGCTGGCGGATCTCGAGCAGGACATTCACGACCATCTCGAAAGGGAGACCCAGGACAACATCGACCGTGGTATGTCTGCAGAGGAAGCTCGCACCGCGGCGATGCGCAAGTTCGGCAATGTTGCGCGGGTCAAAGAGGAAACCTGGGCGGTGTGGAACGTTGTGTGGCTGGAGCAATTGCTGCAGGATATTCGCTTCGGTGTTCGTACTTCGTTGCGAAGCCCCGGGCTCACGTTGGCTGCCCTGACGGCTATCGCGCTGGGCATCGGAATCAACGTCGGCATTTTCTCTGTCTTGAATGGACTGGCGCTGCGGCTGCTGCCTGTTCCTCGCGCCCAAGAATTGGTAAGCGTAAACCAGGTTCTTCATTATCAAGGGCGGGGAGATCGTTCGATTCACAACGATTCGACCTGGTTTTCCTACTCTGAATATCTGGACTACCGCGATCACAATCATGTGTTCGACGGGCTGGTGGCCTATGAGCCTTACGTTGATGCCTCTCTTCGGGGTTCAGATGTTCAGCAGATTCTTGGGACCGCGGCTTCCTGCAATTACTTCAGCGTCTTGATCGAGCATCCTGCGCAGGGGCGAGGCTTTGTGGATTCTGATTGCGCAAGTCGCGGGGCGAATGCGGTTGTTGTGGTGAGCGACGACTTGTGGCGGGGAAAATTTGCGGCGGACCCTTCCCTGGTTGGAAAGAAGATCGTGCTGAATCAGACAGCTTATACGGTGATTGGCATTGCCCGACCGGGATTCACGGGGACGGAACCGATTCCGAGCGCGTTCTGGGTGCCCATCACGATGCAACCAGCTCTGGAGCCCGGGAGAGATCGGCTTTCGAACGACAATATGAGTTGGCTGGCCATGCTTGGTCGTACACGGTCCGGAGTAACGATGCAGGAGATGCATGCGGATCTCGGAGTTATCGCAGGCCGCATTGACCAGGGCCACCCGAGACGAACCACATCGCTGGCAATCAATGCCGCAACGTTCTTCTCGAGTCCCGAACAACGCGGCTTCCTGATTCCTGTGGCATCGGTTGTACTTGCCGCTTTCGCTCTCGTGCTGCTGATTGCGTGCGCGAACGTGGCCAATCTTCTACTTGCCCGTGCTTCTACGCGGCAGAGGGAAATCGCGCTTCGTCTCTCGATGGGGGCGGGGCGATGGCGACTGGTGCGCCAGTTGCTGACCGAGAGCCTTCTGCTTTCCCTCGCGGGCGGTGTGCTCGGATCGCTGATCGCGTTCTGGTCATTCGGCCGGATCATCCGGCTCGTAGTTTCACACCTGCCGAGTGATTTTCCTCCCATTGCCGTGAATGTTGCGCCCAATATCCAGGTGTTGGTCTACGCGCTGCTACTTTCGCTATTGACGGGAATGGCGTTCGGCCTGGTCCCGGCGTTGCGAAGCTCGCGGCCCGACCTGAACGGCGCGATCAAAGGAGACGGCACTCAATTCGGCGCGGGCAAGAAGAGCGGCCGGCTTCTGCTCGATCTGCTGGTGGGCTCTCAAGTTGCCGTATGCATGGTGCTGCTGCTTGCTGCCGGATTGCTGCTTCGTGGTCTTTACCAGGCACAGACCATCGATCCCGGATTTGACATCAAGGGCGTTGCGACGATGTTCATGTACCTGGGCAGACAGGGTTACGATCAAACGCGGGCCACGCAATTCATGCGGCGGTTTCGAGAACGGATTCAAGATCTTGCGGGTGTGACCGCGGTGGCGCAAGCGGAGTGCGCGCCGTTGAGCCACGACTTCAGTGGTTCAGAGTTCACGGTTCCAGGCCGTACCGGAACGATTCCGATCGAATACGACCACGTTTCGTCTAACTATTTCTCAATGCTCGGCATTCCGATTGTGCGAGGCCGAGGCTTCAGGCCGGACGAACGGCATGACGCGACGGGGGTCATCGTCACGGAATCGACCGCACGCAGATTGTGGCCGGACCAGGACCCTCTCGGGAAAACATTGCACGAGGAGTCAGGTCGTGAATACTCGGTGATCGGCGTAACCAAAGACGCGCAGGTTGCCCACCTCGGTCGAGTCGACGCAAACTATCTCTACTTCCCTGCAGGACCGGAAGACGACATGCGAAGCTACGTCCTGGTTCGCTATGGGATAGGGTTCACGGAGGTAGCAAAAGGCGTTCGCGATTTGGCGCAATCGATTGACCCTGATGTGTCAGTGAATGTGAGCCCGCTTGAAGACTATCTCGAAGTATGGCGCGCGCCATCGCGCATTGTGGCTGCGCTGTCAGGCGCGCTGGGTGCCCTGGCCTTGCTGCTGTGTTCGATTGGCGTGTACGGAATGGTGTCGTATAGCGTCAGCCGATCAGTACGCGACATTGGCATTCGTATGGCCCTGGGCGCTGATGGGGCCAAGGTCATGCGCCTGGTGCTCTGGCAGGCCATGCGACCTGTTCTTATTGGAGGGACTATTGGCGTGGCCCTCTGTGCCGCCGTGTCCGGGGTACTCTCCAGCATGATGTTTGGGCTTGGCGCGCACGACCCCATCGCATTCATTTTCGTACCGCTTTTTCTATTGGCCGTGGCCTTCGTTGCGACGTTCATTCCTGGCCGGCGGGCCATGATGGTGGATCCGATGGTGGCGCTGAGATGTGAATAAGGATGACTGCGGTCACGCGATGCGCTGAACCCATTGGCTTCGCCATGCCGGTGCCTCGAAGGCGTCAGCGAAATACTGGGTCTCGTGCACGACTTTACCGTTGCGGAACTCCATGATGCTTACTGTGAATGCTGATCGCCCCTGGTAGGTGATTGTGTATTCCGTGATCCAGAGATCATCTTTTCCGACGATTCGCTTGACGGTGAAACCCGAGGGCTTGCCGGGATGATGACTCCGCAAGGCCTGCAAATTGGCACGCCCGAGGATTCGCTCGCCTGACTGGGGATAGTCGCAGATGGCGTCGTCATCGTAAATATCGTGTTCCGCGTTTACATCGCCGACTGCCGACGCGTGCCAGTGCGCATTCATGGCTTGAAGGATTTGTTCCTCTTGCATTGACCGCTCCTGATGATTTTGAGTGACGATCATTTGCCTTGTGGAATGAACCCCGGGCTACCGGTATTCACCACCTGATTGAATCTCTGCCTCGTTTGAATGCGATTGATTTCATCAAGCGCGTCCTCAGGAAGCGCGGATATGTTGAGATTTTCGCGGGCGCGGGCAGCAGTCCTGGGCGTAGTAAGGAACGCTGTGCCACGCTGCAGCGCCCAAGCCAACAACACCTGCGCCGGCGTCTTTACAGTGCGTGCGGCAATTGCTGCAATGACCGGGTCTTCGAGCGGCCCCGGCTTTATTCCATGGCCCAAAGGCGCGAAGGCCAAAAACACAATACTTTTCTCCTTGCAGAATTCGAGGAGCTCTGTTTCCGGAAGATATGGATGTGATTCGACCTGGACCACGGCCGGCTTGATTCTCGCCGATTCGTAGATGGGCAAAAGTCCGCTCAGGGTGATGTCGGACAATCCAATGGCCCGGCATCTGCCGTGGTCCACCAGGCTTTCCATCGCTCTCCATGTGTCAAGTAAAGTCACGCCGGGGTCGTAGAGAACGTTGCCGTTTTGATCGCGCGGATCTTGATCCTCTCCCGGTTGGAAAGCAAACGGAGTGTGGATGAGATAGAGGTCGAGATAGTTGAGCCCGAGTCTGTCGAGACTGGCATCGAAAGCTGGTTGGACGCGCTCCGGGCGGTGGTTGGTATTCCACAACTTTGTGGTAACGAAGATGTCTTCTCGCGCCATCCCATCGGCAAGCCCCGCTCTGAGCGCTTCGCCTACCTCGCGCTCGTTCCGATATCTTTCCGCACAATCGAAATGTCGAAATCCCGCTGCCAGCGCGTCTCTGGTTGCGGTTATCGTCATGGCTGCGTCGGGAATCAGGGTGCCAAATCCGAGCGCGGGCATCTGGCCGGCTCCGTAGTTCAGCGGCATTTTCTTGGATCGAAGATCAGAAGACTCAATCATGATGAGACCTCCGCAGTATCTCGCCGCGGCAGTTGGTAGTTAGTCATGTTGCGCAGGGACTACTTAACAGGTTCCACTGCACACTCGAAGTTATCCGCTGCATTGGTGTCGCCGCTACCTTTATAGTGGGCCACCTTTGGATAGGGGCACAAGGGGCGGGTGAGGTCAGCTCCGCCGGCGCCTGATTTTCCGGTTCCGATAAGTTTGTCGGGAGCGGTGCCCGTGGTTACCCATTGATCGAGAGCGAGCAGCAGATCGTGTTGCGCATCGACGGGAGTTCCTGGTTTCGGTTCGCCGTTGCCAAAGCTAGTCGGGCCAGGGCCGCCGTTGCAATGGCCCATGCCGGGAATCATGAAGAGCCGGTAGAACGATTGAACATCCGCGGGATTGGTGGAGCGAGGGTCGGGGGAGTGCTCGAAGAAGGCCGTCACTTTTTCATAGAACGCGATGGAATCTCGAGGCGCAATGGCGGCATCGCCCCATCCGTGGTACTGAATCAGCTTGCCACCATGATCGCGGAAGGTGCGCAGGTCGGGATTGTAGGAGTTGAGAATTGCTCCGACTTTCTCGTCGGCTGCGCGCACGTCGCGATCGAAGTCCATGGTGTGCCAGTCCCACCTGGGGTCTTCGTGCACAACCTGCGCGAACAGGCCGTTGCCGAAAGCCCATTGAGCTGAGCCCATGGGAAATTCGGGCGAAGGCAGAATCCAAGGGACCCACGCACCGCCTTCTGCTTCGGTTCCGGGTTCGTAGCCAGGATAGATCTGCTCGCCAGTGACGGGATTCCTGGGCCCTGCGTAGATTTTCTTAAGGGCGTCAATCTGTGGTTGCGTGAGGCAGTCTTTGCCGGCGTCGCCATGGCACAGCAGGACCGATGGATCGAAGTGGCACTGGCGCGGGTCTTCGATCAGGCCGTCTTTCACGCCGTCTAATGCGTCGCATGCGGCAAGAGCGGCTTTCTCGATGGCAGGAAGTTGGTCGGCAGTGATGAGGCTTTCGGGTTTTGCTTTGAGCGCGATTTCATTCCACACGAAGCCGGTGAAGTGATGAGTCCACTGATTGGCGGGCGCGCCGGCGATGATGCCGTTGAAGTCTTCTGGATAACGTTCGGCTTCCATGAGCGCTTCGCGGCCGCCATCGGAACAGCCCGCGAAGTAGGCCCGCGACAAGGGCTTGCTGTAGTAGCTTTGCGCAATTGCTTTTGAGACGGAGGCAGTTTCGTGGAGGGCGCGATAGCCGAAGTCGATTACTTTTTCCGGATGCCCGACCGCCCAGTTCGGCGTGAGCCCATCGAGGAGATTGGCTGATTTGTGGCCGTCGTCCGTTGCCGAAACGGCGTAGCCTTTGCCCATTGGGGCGATCAGTTCGTCAGGCGGAATGCTGCCGGCCCATCCTCCGTTTCCAAGCTGGAGATATTTGCCGTTCCAGTCTTCAGGCGCGGGCAACCACAACTGGAGAGTGATCTCAGAATCAGAGGTTGGCCGCGAGACCGCGGTGATTTCGCAACGACGCTTGACGGAAAAGCTCTGCGGCTTGGGCGGAAAGCCGACCGGGATCTGCACGTCGCCGGCCTCTGCCCATTTGGCGCTGACCACCTCGGCGTGATCGAGCTTCAGGTTCTTAAGGGCGTCGCATTGGGCTTCTTGTGGCGCGGCCGGTGAGAGGGCCATGACGGACGAAACGCCGAAGGCGATTGTGCACAAGCTCAAAGCTCTGAATCCATCGGAAAGATTCACGGGTAGACCCTCCCACCAGGAACTGGTGATTAACCGCAAGAATTCTTTCATACTGGAGGAGTGATTCAGTTGGTAGCTTTCCCAGGTCTCAGAAGCGAGACCTCCACCCCGCGGACGATCACCTGTCCCCGGGGACCCCGGACCTGGGGCACCCTTTTGGTACTGGAGAGAGGAAGAGTTACGCGGTGGCGCGCTGGGGTTCGTGGTGGCTTAGCTTCACACTGACGACCTTGGAGACGCCGGGCTCCTGCATGGTGACGCCGTAAATCATGTCGGCGGCGTGCATCATGCGCTTGCTGTGAGTGACGATGAGGAACTGCGTCTCCTTGCCGAGCGTGTGCAGCAGGTCGGCGAGGCGGCCGACGTTGGTTTCGTCCAGCGCGGCGTCGACTTCGTCAAGCACGCAGAAGGGGCTGGGCTGGAACTGGAAGATGCCAACCAGCAGGGCGAGCGCGGTGAGGGCTTTTTCGCCACCGGAGAGCAGGAGCACGTTCTGCAGCTTTTTGCCTGGAGGCGATGCGACAATTTCGAGTCCGCTCTCTGCCTGGTTCTCGGCGTCGGTGAGGCGGAGGAATGCCTGGCCGCCGTGGAAGAGGCGGGTGAAGACGTTGGCGAAGTTCTCATTGATCCGCGCGAAGGCTTCGTCGAACTTGGTGCGCGAGATCTGATCGATCTCCTTGATGGTCTCCTGCGTGTTCTCGATGGAGTCGATGAGGTCCTTGCGCTGGGTTTCGAGGAAGGTGTGGCGGTCGGCGGTTTCCTTGTACTCGTCGAGGGCCATCATGTTGACGGGGCCCATCTGCTCGATCTTCTGGCGCAGGCCGCGGCAGGCTTCTTCTTCATCGGCAAGCATCTCGCCATCAATGTGCGGGATCTCCGTATCGGCGCGGAGGACAGAGGCTTCGACGTTGACCTCGGCGAGGCAACTGGCTTCAAGGTGCTCGAGATCGGAGTGCAGCTTGGCAAGCTCGCTGGCGCGATTAGAGCGATCGTCACGGAGCTTGTCGAGCGCTGCGCGGCCAGCCTTGAGCGTGGTCTCAAAATTGGCGAGCTGGTGGCGGAGGCTTTGCGCTTCCGCGGAAAGGACCTGCGCCTGTGACAGAGCCTCGGCACGAACGGCGGTGAGCTCTTCCTGGCGTGCAGCAAGGGTCTCGCTCTCGCGGATGCGCTGCTCGCGCTCGGCCTCAGCGGATGCGCGCTGCTGTTCGATGGACTGTACGCGGCGCTGGAGGTCGGCATGCAGGCGATCGATGCGCTGGAACGAGGCTTCTGCGCCGCGGCGGCGTTCCTCAAATCCCGCAAGCTCGGCGGTAAGCTGCGCAGCTTCCTGCTGCAGGCCTTCGCGCTTGTGGCGCATTTCCGCAAGGGCGGCCTGTTGAGTGTCGAGTTCGCCTTCAGACTTGGTGTGCTCGGCTTCGAGGCGAACGGTCTCTTCCCGCTTGGCGTCGATGGCGGCGCGCTTTGACTCACGTGCGTCCTTGTTGCGGCCGGCCTGAAGGTGCCACTCCTGAAGCCTGCGATCGATGCGCTGGACTTCGACCTTCCATTTGCTTGAGCGCGGCACCCTGGTTGGCGGTGTCGCGCTCGGCGGCGCGGCGCTCTTCACCACGGGCCTCAAGCTGCGCGGCGAGGTCTTCAATTTCGCGAGTGAGGGCAACGGCCTGGGCTTCGGCTTCGCCGAGTTTTGCTTCGACTGCCGCGAGCTTCTTCTCTGTGTCGCGAAGGTCGCGCTTGAGGGCGAGTGGGCCTTCACTGGCGGGCTTGCCGCCGGTGACAGTGGTGTTGTGGAAGCATTCACCGCCGGGAGTGAGGAAGAACGCCTTTGAATATTGTTCAGACAGTCGCTGGGCGAGTGCCTGGTCCTCGACGATGTAGCCGTTCTTGAGCTTGGGGAGGATAGCCTCGAGCGAGCGGCCGAATCCGTTGAGGACGCGGATGGTGTCCTTCAGCGGTGTGATGCCCTGCTCGTTCACAGTCTCTTCGGCGTCGGCGCGAGCAGCCAGATCCGTAATGGCTGCGGGATCGTCGGGGTGGACCAGGAAGGTGGCGCGGCCATCGACTCCGGACTTGAGCAGGTTGACGCCGTGCTCGGCTGCCGTCCAGCAATCGACGACGAGGTAATTGAGCTCTTCGCGAAGAAACTCGTCGACTACGCCTTCATGCTCGCCGGAGACTTCAAGGAAGTCGGCGAGCGTGCCCATGGGCGACTTGCCGGGACCGAGCGCGCCGGGCTTGAGTAACTGGCGGACGGAGTTGGTGGAGTAACTGTGGTTGCGAATGAGCGCTTCAATGCGAATTGCGGCGGCCGCCGAGAGAGGCGTGCTCGCTGCGGAATTGATTGGCGCGGGCACGAAGAGCGTTCTCTTCAGCGCGGCGGGCCTGAAGTGATTCGCGGACAGCGACGATCTCGCCTTCGAGGCGCTTGAGTGTTTCGGTGGCCGATTCGAAGCCGATGCGCGCCTGGCCCTTTTGCACGCCGAGGTTTTCGAGCTCGGTCTGGGACTGGCGCATTTCAGCGTCGAGGCGCTCGGCTTCACGCTCGAGGGCGGCGAGGCTTTCCTCGCTCTGTGCCGTGGCGTTGCGCGCGTTGCCGGCGAGGGTGAGCAGGTGCATCACGTGGCGGCGCGTGGTTTCAAGCTGGCGCTCGGCGGAGAAGACCTCTTCCGCCGCAGTGCGTGCTTCCTGCTGCCGAGCCGAAACCTTCTGATGGAAGGCGCGAGCTTCTTCCGCGGCGGTCTGCAGAAATGCTTGCTGCTGGGCGCGCTCGTCCACGATTCCGGCGAGCTGCGACTGGGTCTGCTCAAGTTCGGCCGCGGCAGCAGTCATCCGTGATTCGAGATCGGCCACGCGCTCCGTGTTGCCGCGTTCGCGGGCGGCGGCGCGCTCCAGTTCGACGGCCGCGGAGTTGGCGCGAGCCTGTGTCTTCGTGGATGCTGGTTCTCAAGCTCGTAGCCGCGCTCGGTGAGGGTGTGCTGGCTGGCTTCCATGGTGCCGATTTCGGCGGCGGACGTATTGATGTGCTCAGACAGGGAGGCGATCTCTGTGTTGAGGCGAGCCTGGTCGGCGTCCATGCTGGCCATGCGACTGGCAAGCACGATGCGGAGCCGGCGCGCGAAGTTCGTCGCGGACCTGGGCGAATCGCTCGGCCTTGGCTGCCTGGCGCTTGAGCGAGTTCATCTGTCGCGTGACTTCTTCGAAGATGTCATCGACGCGGGCGAGGTTTTGCTTGGCGGATTCGAGGCGGAGTTCGGCGAGGCGCTTCTTGGTCTTGAATCGGGTGATGCCGGCAGCTTCTTCGATGATGGCGCGGCGATCATGGGGCTTGGAGCTGAGCAACTGGCCGATGCGCTCCTGGCCGATGATCGCGTAGGACTCGGGGCCGAGGCCGGTGCCCATGAAGATGTCTTGAATGTCGCGCAGGCGGCAAAGCTTGCCGTTGAGGAGATATTCGCTTTCGCCGGTGCGGAAGAGGCGGCGGGTGATGACGATTTCTCCGCGCTGGAAGCTGCGCTGGAACTTGCGGCGGCGGATCTTGAGCACGACGGCTTGGGGACCCTCGGTACTTGCCTGCGCCACCTGCGGTGCGGCTGACTGTGCCTCCGCAGCCTCTTCGCCATCGAGGACCTGGCCGGGCTGCTCGTTGGCTACGATCTCTTCGGCTTCCGCCGCCTTCGCGCGACGAATTTCTTCTTCGTCCCAATCGGTGGGGAGTCGCTGTCGATCGTCACTTCCGGTTCGACAGGAATGGGCCCGTCGTACGCTTCGGGATCGACCATCGTGAGGGTGACTTCCGCCATGCCAGAGCGCTTTGCGATCGCGCGTGCCCGCAAAGATGACGTCGGCCATTTGAGTGCCGCGCAGCGACTTGGCGCTCTGCTCGCCCAGTACCCAACTCACGCCGTCGAGGATATTGGACTTGCCGCACCCATTCGGTCCCACCACCACTGCCATCCCCGTACCGGCGACGGTGAGTTCCGTACGGTCGCAGAAGCTCTTAAAGCCGAGGATATGGATCTTCTTAAGTTTCAGCATTGGGACTCCATGGGGTGGTTGGGGCGGTCTCAACCATTGTTTCAGGCAACCCTCGCCACGACCTGTGGATAAAGTTGGCCTTTGAATGAGACTACGGAGCCAAAAAGTCGGGGTCAACAGGTCTGGACACGAGTTTTTGTGGATAAAAGCGGACGGAATTGAAGTTCCGGAGGAATACCGCTGTTTTGGGTTTCTTGCCGGGTTTTGTGCGGGAATTACGGGCGGGTTTTCAACAGATGAGCCGGTGAGGCGCATATGAATGGTTACGGTCTGGGAACCGCGGCCCTGATGACCTTCTCCAGCGCTCTCAAGGCCTGGGGGCGGGGAAATCCGGGCCTGCTGGCGAGTCGGATGGTGCGGAAGGGCTTGTGCATGAAGGGGATGATCACGATGCCAAGGCGGCTGAGGGAGTCGGCGGCAAGGGACGGGATCAGCGTGGTGCCGTAACCGGCGGCAACCAGGTGGACGAGGGTTTCGAGAGAGCCGGCGTGCATGGAATTTCGCGGGCTGTGGGCCGGGAAGGAGCGGAAACCGCAGGTTTCAAGTGCCTGATTCGCAAGGCAATGACCTTCCGCCAGGACCAGGAGGTCATTTCTGAGGGCATTTTCTTCCAGGGTGGGAAGCCGGGCGAGAAGGTGATCGGGAGGCAGGGCGGCGAGAAGCGGCTCGCGGAAAAGCTCGATTTCGGTCGTTTCCGGTGCACTGCATGGGGTGGCAAGCAGGGCCGCGTCGAGCTGGCGAGTGCGCAGGCCGTCGACCAGTGCGTGGGTCTGGTCCTCCCACAGATCAAGCGTCAGGCCTGGATACTTTTGGCGCAAAGGCCGCAGAATCAAAGGCATGAGGTAAGGAGCTAAAGTAGGGATTACACCCAGACGAAGTGGGCCGACGAGCGGATCGCGGGCGGCCATGGCGATGGCCTCGATTTCTTTGGTTCGATCGAGGGCGGCGCGGGCGTGCTCCAGAATTTCAACCCCGACATGGGTGAGAGTGACGCGCTTGTTGGTTCGTTCGAGCAAGGTGACGCCGAGCGATTTCTCGAGACGGCGAATTTGGTTGGAGAGGGTGGGCTGGGAGACATTACAGGCTTCCGCGGCGCGGCTGAAGTGCCTGTGCTTTGCCAGGGCCAGTAAGTACTGTAGATCCTGCAGGTTCAAGCAATCTCCTCAGGTAAGAGTCGAATTATAGTCTGTGGCTATGAATTTGGGCCATATTGATAGTCAAACGGCAATTATTCCTCACAACGAATGATTAGCTTTTGTGAATGATCACGGTAGAGTTCCATAGCTTGCAATGATGGAGTGCCGGGGCGTAGGCTTCCCTTGGGAAACCGCAACACTTGAGCAGTGTTCTCGCCATCCTTCAACGCAAACCTGCAACAAACCCCAGCCAACAGCCATAAGGAGCAGCACCGATGTCTGAAACACGGCAACGAACACCCCGGACCGCCTATAGTCGACGATCAGAATGCCATGTTGAACGAAGCAAAGTGCCCGGTTGCCCACGGCGCGCGCAAACCCGCCATGGGTGGCGTGCGAACCAACGCGGACTGGTGGCCCAATCAACTGAACCTGAAGATTCTGCACCAGCACTCGCCCGCTGTCCAATCCCATGGCGAGGCAAGTTCAATTACGCGCGAGGAGTTCAAGAGCCTCGACCTGAATGCGGTGATCAAGGATCTGCATGAGTTGATGACGAGCTCGCAGGAGTGGTGGCCGGCGGACTACGGTCACTACGGGCCGTTCTTCATCCGCATGGCGTGGCACAGCGCAGGAACGTATCGCATTGCCGACGGCCGCGGCGGCGCGGGCTCAGGAGCGCAGCGATTTGCTCCCCTGAACAGCTGGCCGGACAACGTGAGCCTGGACAAGGCGCGCCGGTTGATCTGGCCGATCAAGCAGAAATATGGCCGGAAGATTTCCTGGGCCGACCTGATGATTCTGGCCGGCAACGTGGCGCTGGAGTCGATGGGATTCAAGACCTTCGGTTTCGCCGGCGGACGCGAGGACGTGTGGGAGCCGGAAGAGAACATCTACTGGGGCGCCGGAAGGCAAGTGGCTGGGAGACGAGCGCTACAAGCGGCGACCGCCAGCTTGAGAATCCTCTTGCGGCCGTGCAGATGGGCCTGATTTACGTGAACCCGGAAGGACCCAACGGCAAGCCCGACCCCGTGGCTGCAGCACGAGATATTCGGGAGACGTTCGCGCGCATGGCGATGAACGACGAGGAGACCGTGGCCCTGATCGCGGGCGGACACACCTTCGGCAAAGCGCATGGCGCGGCCGATCCGGTGAAATATGTGGCCACGAGCCCGAGGGCGCTGGGATCGAAGAGCAGGGCTTTGGCTGGAAGAACAGCTTTGGCAACGGCAACGGCGTGCATACCATCAGCAGCGGGCTCGAAGGCGCATGGACCACGAACCCGGTGAAGTGGGACAACAACTATCTCGAAAATCTGTTCGCGCTATGAATGGGAACTCACCAAGAGCCCGGCTGGCGCCAACCAGTGGACACCCGAAGAACGGAGCAGCGGCGGTACCGTGCCGGATGCTCACGATCCCGAAGAGAAGCACGCTCCCATCATGTTCACGACAGACCTCTCCCTGCGAATGGACCCCAGCTACGAGAAGATCTCGAGGCGCTTCCTTGAGCATCCTGAGGAGTTCGCGGATGCGTTTCGCGAAAGCATGGTACAAGCTGACGCATCGCGACATGGGGCCCATTTCGCGGTATCTCGGCCCGCTCGTTCCCAAGGAGCAGCTGCTGTGGCAGGATCCGATTCCCTCGGTGGATCATGAGCTGATTGGGGAGCAGGATATCGCGGCCCTGAAGGCTAAGATCCTCGCATCCGGGCTTTCCATCTCACAACTGGTGAGCACGGCATGGGCGTCGGCTTCAACGTTCCGCGGCGGCGACAAGCGCGGCGGAGCAAACGGCGCGCGCATTCGCCTTGCGCCTCAGAAGGACTGGGAAGCCAATCAGCCGTTCGAACTGGCGAAGGTGCTCAGCAAGCTCGAGTCGATCCAGAAGGACTTCAACAGCGCGCAGCCGGCCGGCAAGAAGATTTCGCTGGCTGACCTGATCGTTCTGGGCGGCGACGCGGCCGATTGAGGAAGCGGCGAAGAAGGCGGGCCACGACGTGAAGATTCCTTTCTCGCCGGGGCGCACGGATGCTTCGCAGGAACAGACCGATGCGTCCTCCTTTGCACCACTGGAGCCGGCCGCGGACGGATTCCGCAACTACATCCGGAAGGGACACGAAGGAGCGGCTGCCGAACTGTTGGTGGACAAGGCGAACCTGCTGACCCTGACGGCTCCGGAGATGACGGTTCTGATCGGAGGCTTGCGCGCTCTCAATGCCAACTTCGGGCAGACTGAACACGGCGTTTTCACCAAGCAGCCCGGAACACTGACCAACGACTTCTTCGTGAATCTGCTCGACATGAACACGAAGTGGCAGAAGTCAAAAACGGAGGGCGTGTTGGAGGGGAATGACCGGTCGACCGGCAAGCTCAAATGGACCGGCACAGTGGTCGACCTGGTCTTTGGTTCCAATTCGCAACTCCGGGCGCTTGCTGAATTTTATGCGTGCGGTGACTCCAAGAGGTGTTTGTGCGAGACTTTGTGGCAGCATGGAGCAAGGTGATGAATTTGATCGCTACGATCTGGCATAACATCATTTTGCGAAGCCATAAGCTGTTCTGTTTGTTGGTGATGGGGCGGATAAGTTAGTGTATCTTCGAATGCATTGGCTGACTTGCCCGTAGTGAACGGAAATTGAGAGGCTTCCCCTGGCCACAACCGAAGGGCCGGCGCGCTAACCCGCACCGGCCCTTCGCACTTCTCGGCAGAACTTTTCTCCATTCAGTAAGTTAGGAGAGAGACTTCAAGCCTTTACGCAACTGTTCGGGATCGATGCCGGGGATCGATTTCTCGATTTCCTGGTGGGTGGACTTCCACACGGGGAGCGCATCGGCTAGTGCCTGGCGGCCTTCTTCAGTAAGGATGAGGACGCGGCTGCGGCGATCCGAAGGATCAGGGGATATGCGAACCAGTCCGCGGCGTTCCAAGGGCTTGAGCGCAGCAGTAAGGGTGGTGCGATCCATGGCGAGCAAGGTGGCCACTGGGCCCATGGGGGGAGGGTCGGGACGGTTCAAGGACATAAGCAGGGAGAACTGGCCGTTGGTCAGGCCGAAGGGTCGCAGTGCGTCATCAAACCGCCGCGCCAGAGCGCGTGCCGCCCGCTGCACGTGAAGGCAGAGACAGGTGTCCCGAACGAAGATCGTGGATTCGTACGGAAGCGTTTTTGAACTTGACACAGGATGATATTAGTTGATATCAACGTATTCGTCAAAGCAAATCCGCGCGGCAAGGCCGTCTGGCAACTATTCTGTTCGAGGCGGCAGGAAATAGCCGTTAGGATTTCAACTACTTGTTCAACTTGACCGCGCTCTGCGCGGACCCCTTTCGTGGCTCACGTTGTTGAATCTTCCCCTGGAGGGCTTCCATGTCTTTTCTTCATGATCTGAAGATTGCCGTGCGCTCACTCGCGCGCGTTCCGGCTGTGTGGATCACGATCGCTCTTACGCTGGCGTTGGGTATTGGCGCCAACGCAGCGATTTTCAGCGTGGTCCGTGCAGTGCTTTTGAAGCCGCTCGCGAATCGCGATGAGGACCAGCTGCTGTACATCCGGCAGAGCGCTCCAGGGCTGCAGACGGCGAACGAGACGTTTTCCGTTCCTGAGATCAAGGACATAGGCGAGGGCCTGAAGTCGATTCGGGAACTAGGCACGTTCTCTGAGATTGACTTCACGGTGGTGGGTCTGGGCACGCCGCGCTCGATCCCCGCGGGAGTGGTGGACGGAAATTACTTTGACGTGATGGGACTGAAGCCGGTGCTGGGACGGCTGTTGACACCGGCAGATGACGGCCCGAATGCCGCGGGCGCGATCGTTCTGACCTATGGGTTCTGGCGGAATTCGCTGCACTCTGATCCCAACGTGCTGGGGAAAACGGTTCGGCTGGAGAGCTACGGCGGTCCGCGTTCGGCGGTGGTTGTAGGCGTGCTGGAGCCGGCCGTTCCGTATCCGGTGGCGACGGAGATCATTGCCAACGTGGTAACCAGCCCACATCATCTGTCGGCGACCATGGTTACGGGCCGCGAACATCGCATGACTGAAGTGTTCGGCCGGCTGGCTCCGGGAGCTACGGTGGAGTCGGCGCGCGCGGAGTTGAAGAGTGTTTACGGGTCGATGACCGCTGCGCATCCCGAGGTATACAAGGAGACGAGCCACTTCCAGATTGATGTAAAGCGCATGCACGAGCAGATCAATTCGAAGGCGAACGCCATTCTGTGGGTATTGTTTGCGGCGTCGGGATTGCTGTTTGTAATTGCCAGCTCGAACGTGGCGAATCTTGTACTGGCGCGAACGGTCAGGCGCGAGTCGGAACTTGCCGTGCGCTCTGCTTTGGGCGCGAGCACCGCGGTTTTGCGGAGAGCATTGCTGGCGGAAGGCCTGGTGCTGTGCGGGAGCGGGGCTATTGCGTCCCTGCTTCTGGCGTGGCCGATGGTAGGAGTACTGGCACATTACGCAGCGAAATTCTCGGTGCGGGCCAAGGATATGCCGCTCGACTTCACCCTGGTATGGTTCGGAATCGGGTTGGCGCTGGTCGCGGCAGTTTTCCTCGCATACGTTCCGCGCCTGCCCTCACCGAAGGGAACGCAGGGTGGTTTGTCAGTGCGTGGCGTGCGCGTCACGGGAGGAAGCAAGCGCAAGCTGCGGATCTTCGCGGTTACGCAAATCACGGCATCATTCCTTCTGCTGGCGGGGTCTGCGGTGTTGATGAAGACGCTGTTTGAACTGGAGAAGAGCCGGCCACAGTTCGATTCAGGAAAAGTGCTGGCTGTGAATCTGCCAGTCATGTCGTACGGACGGACTCCAGAACAGGTGCGCGAGTTCTACCGGACCGTAAAGCAGAGGGTGGCCGCTCTGCCGGGAGTGGAGCACGTAGCGACAGGGTTCAGCGTGCCGTGGCGGGACGAGCAGGGGCTGAACATCAGCTTCGCGTTTGCGGCCCAAGGCGCGACACGCAAGAACGGGCAGGACGACTACCGTGCGAAGTTCAGAGGCGTGTCCCCGGGGTTCTTTGAGACGCTCGGGGTACCGATCCTCCAGGGCCGTGACTTCAACGCTGGCGACAAAGATGGATCGGAACGCGTCGTGATCATCAGCAAAAGCCTGGCACAGATGCTCTATCCGGGTCAGGACGCTGTGAACCGCAGGCTGTGGTGGACCGATGGAGTCATCAAATTCATCGGCATCAGCGGCGAACCGCGCAGGATTATCGCGGTTGTCCCGGACTTCGACGATGAAAACATCATTCCGTCGCCGGCCATGACCGTCTATCAGCCAACGGAGCAGGAGTGGATAGACGGGCGGTTGTTTGTAAGGACTCGCCAGGACGCGTATGCGCTGGTGCCGGCCATCACACAAACCATTCATCAGGTTTCAGCCGACCAGCCGGTGGAGAAGCCGAGCACGCTTGATGATGTTCGCGCCGAAGTTCTAACTCCTGACAAGCTGAATGCGATCGTGTTCGGAGGGTTTGCCGCAGTGGCGCTGTTGATTTCTGTTGTAGGCGTGGCCGGTGTGCTGGCGTTCAGCGTGAGTGGCCGGACACGCGAATTCGGAATTCGCATGGCACTTGGCGCGCAGCGTCGCGACATTCTTACCAATGTTCTTGCCGAAGGTGCGGTGATGGCAGGCATTGGCGTGGGCGCCGGCGTGGTGTTGGGCTTCGTGCTGGCGCGCGTGGCAGGGAAGTATGTCGGCGAGATCCATCAGCCAGGCCTGCTGGTGTTCGTTGCGTCGTCTGTGGTGATTCTGGGCGCGGCAGTGATTGCGTCGGCGGTGCCGGCGAATCGCGCGGCTCGTGTAAATGCTGTGGAAGCGCTGCGGGCCGAATAATTGCAGTTGGAATTTCTGAAGGGCCGGGGCGCCAGCAGCGTTCCGGCCTTCGGTTTTTCAGGCTGTCGGCGCGTCGAAGGGGAAGAAGAGCGAGAAGACGGTTCCGTGTCGCGCGGGCTGGTTGTTGCTGCGCAGGGCGATGCGGCCCCGATGCTTCTGCACGATGCCCCGGCTGACCCACAAGCCCAGGCCGACGCCGGTGACTTCCTTTGTCGAGACGAAGGGCTCAAAGAGCCGGACGCGCAGATCTGGAGGGATACCAATGCCTGAGTCGGCGATTGTTACGCGGATGCCGCGGGTGCCGGTCGCATCCCAGGCGCGCGCGGACTGAATGCGGACCCGCAGATTGCCCCCGGTGCCAACAGCGTCGAGGGCGTTGCCCACCAGGTTGGCAAACACCTGTCGCAACTCGCTGCTGAAGCAATGAAGCTTCTCCTGGGTCAGATATTCGCGTTCGACTTTCGTGGCCGATGCCTGGAGTCGTGACCCGTACATCGCTAAAACGGAGTCCATGACTTCACTCAGGGAGACGAGGCCAGGTGCAACGGACTGCTTGTGGAATCGCAGTGTCTGGGTCGTGAACTGCGCAACGCGAACCAGCTCCTGGTCCGCGTCCTCAAGGCGCTTGCGAGTCTCGTGGCTGAGAGTGACATCCTGTAACGCGAGATAGACGGAATTGACTACCGAAGAGAGGGGATTGTTGATCTCATGAGCCATACTGGCGGCGAGACGTCCGGCGGTGGCCAGCTTTTCTGATTTGCGCAGCGCATCTTCGGCCATCTTCTGGTCGTGAATATCGGTTGAACTTCCAAGCCAGCGCTCGATTTGCCCCGCCTCATTGCGAACCGCAACGGCGCGCGCGAGGAAGGTGCGATAGACGCCATCGTGGCGACGCAGGCGGTACTCATTCTCGTAAGGCTCGCCCGTCTCGATCGCGTGCTTCCAATTCTTCAAGGTGGGGCCGAGGTCGTCGGGATGGATGAGGACATCCCAGCTGAATCCCATCATTTCGTCGTCGGGGATGCCCGTGTATTCCCAGAAGACGCGGTTGCAGTAGATGTTCTCGCCGGCGGGGTTCGCGACCCAGATCAATTGCGGAAGGCTTTCGGCGAGAACACTGAATCGATGCTCGCGTTCCCGCAACTGCGCCTCCGCATGTTTTTGCGGGGAGAGATCCTGGACGAATCCGACGTACTTGTCGCTGTTTTCTTCGAGGACGGCGTATCCGCAGAGGATCGGAACGCGGGTGCCGTCCTTGCGGATGTATTCCTTCTCGTAGGGCGTGCAACTGCCGCGCTGGGCGGCTTCGGCGATATGCACGGCATCGATCTCGTTGTATTCCGGCGGAGTCATCAGGTCCCAGCGAACCATGCCGGCCTCCAGATCCTCGCGCGTATAACCGATGATGCGAAGGAATTCGTCGTTGCCGTCGTGAAATCCGCCAAAGCGATCAGGGGTTGCGATGCCGATGAGGTCGGATTCAAAGAGTTTGCGAAAGCGGGACTCGGTGGCGCGGAGAGCCTCTTCAGTTCGCTTGCGCTCGGTGATGTTGTTGTTGGTTTTGAGAATGCCGATGGGTTTGCCGGCTTTGTCGCGTTGCAACACCCAACGGCTGGCAACGACGAGACGTTCGCCGTTCGCTCCATACTGCGTGACCTCACCTTCCCACCATCCTTCGCGTTGGAGGATAGCAAGGATATCTGGCAGCGGCCGCGCGAACTCAGCCTTCAGCAATTCCGTCGCGGATCGGCCAATCGCCTCCTGTTTGGAGAAGCCATAGATGCGTTCGGCGCCGCGGCTCCAGAAGCGAATGGTTCCATCCATGTCGCTCACCAGGATTGTGTCGTGTGTCTGATCAAGGAGTTCTGCTTGTTCGCGAAGAATTTCTTCGGCTTGCCTGCGCTCGGTAATGTCGTTATGGGCGCAGATCCACTCGGCGACATTGCCAGACTTGTCGTGGACCGGAACTCCGCGGGTGTGCATGAGCCGATACTGACCGTCGCGGCGGCGAATCCGTTGCTCCACCTCGAAGGGAAGCCCAGTGGCCACGGCGTTCATCCAGCAGCGCGTGGACTCATCACGATCGTCCGGATGGATGGCGGCCGCCCATCCGAGGTTCGCTGTTTCCTCAGCCGTGAGGCCGGTAAACTTCCGAAATTCTTCGATGTCGCCCAACTCCGTCCCATCGACGCGCCCGGTCGAGATGAGGTCGGCGGTAGCGCGAACCAGGGAGCGGTATCTGGCTTCGCTGAGCGCCAGCTTTTCCTCTGCCTGCTTCTGTTCAGTGATGTCGGAGTGGGTGCCGATCCACTCGACGATATTTCCGGCGGTGTTGCGAACCGGCACTGCGCGCACCAGCATGTGGCGATATTCGCCATCGCGCCGCAGGAGTCGCTGTTCGACGCGGAACGGGACGCCGAGTGTGACCGCTTCCTTCCATCTGGCGGAGGTGTTTTCGCGGTCATCGGGATGGATGGCGTTGACCCACCCCATTCCCTGGGCCGACTGCCCTGTGAAGACCTGCCAGTCATCCACTTCATTTCGCTGCAACCCGTCGGGGTCGACGACCCAGACAATGTCTGAGCTGGAGCGCACAAGAGCTCGATAGCGGCGTTCACCCAGTGCGGCATCGGCGCTTTTCAGGCCCAGCAACTTTTGCGCGGCGAGCCGATCGCCAACGGAGTCGCTCGCCATGGGAGCGAGAGGTTGTCGTTCATGCGGCGAATCGGCGAACTCGGGTCCTTGCAATTCTGAATCTTGCCTCATGGAGCTCTATCTGTGTGAGGGCCCTTGGAACTATTCGAATGGTGAAAGTCCACCCCGAAATGCTCTATGTGAAGGCGGGAACGGTTCCGTTATGAAGGAGATGGTAGGGGGCTAATACTGGTGCGTCAAGTGGGTTCAGCAACATACGGCCGCGTTTTTTGATGATTGATGCGCTTCCACGGATTGCTGGATTTACCCAACTTCATCCTGTCATAATCTCTGGCTCCTATTTTGATGGTGTAGCCGCGTCGCCCCCTCCCGCGAGACTACGCAATCCACTTCGACAAAGAAGCCGTAAGTTTTTTTGGGATCGGCACGCTCTGATATTCAGACGGTTGAAATTGATCACCAGGCGGTCGAGTTTCATTCAAATGAGATCGGTAAAGCACGTGCATAACGAAGCAAGGCCGGGAAGCGAATTCCGGCCTTGTGGGTCCTGGATACGGCGTTCTCTTGCTCAGGCGGCAGTGTTGTTGGCGAAAAGGAAGTCCCAGGAGTGGTCGAGATAGAGCCAGCGAGGCGCGCCAAACCAGCTTGTGGGCAGGCTAGGAACGTGAAGCAACGTGTGTCCGCCGAGGCAGATCATCTCTGTACCGTTCCAGCCGAGGAAGGTACGAGAGGCCAGGCCGACGCGTGCCGGATGCGTAACGCGGCGCAGGCAGACCGGGCATCGCTGGCGTTGATCAGCAAGGGCCCAACGGAGACCGAAAAGGCATAGAACGAAACTCGAGACAAGTTGGATGAACGGAGCCCATGGAGACCACGGGTCGGTGCCCGCGTACGCAAGATCAAGCGAGGCGTAACAGCCGATAGCGGAAATGATGGTGAGTTTAGCGGCCATGAACGCCCAGCGCGCCAGGCGGCGCTTGATGCCTGGGCGATGAGCGCTGAAGCTGGATTCGCTCAGAGTCACAGACGTGACCGCGGGAAGAGCGAGGAGCGCGAGCAAGAGAGCGAATTGGAAGGTGCTCCATGGGTTTTCAGTCTGAGGACAAAAGGCAATGCCGGCAAGGTCGATGTCAGTGTCGTTGGGGCCGTGACCCGTGATAAAAACGCGATCACCCTGCATCTCAGCCTGGCCGATTGGCGAGAGGTGAGCAACGAGATATCCGCGAGCCGACGCGGAGGCCGCGAGTTGAGTTGAAGACTCGAGAATCCAGGCATCAGGATTGCCGGGAAGATGCCATGGACCTTCCGGAATCACGCCGGCCACACGCGCGGTAGCGTGGGCAAACCTGACAATGCGGCCCGTGATGCGGGGATCGGAATGAAATTCACTGGCCCAGGCTCGCCGGCTCAGGAGGACAGCCGGAAGGTCGTTGGCGGCCGGAGACGCCAGTTGAACGGGGAGCCCGAGGAGGTCAAAGAGGTTGGGCGTTGAATGAGCAACAGTCCATGAGGCAGACCGAGACTCAAGGGATCGGGATGCCGCAAGGAAGACGGTGTCGCGCTGGGTGCGGTAGAACGCAAATCCATCGAAGGAGCGCTGGCGAGCGGCTCTCCAGTCTCGGAATTGAGCGGGCGTGATGGTGGGGATCGACGTGAGGGTGGAACGCGCGTCCTGAATCAGAAGCACACCGGGACGGATCTGGAAGTGGGCGGACTCGAGCTCTGTTTGCACACCTGGTAGCAAACGGGCGACCACGACGCAGATAGCCAGCAGCGTGGCGAGCCACAATACGCATTGTGCTGCCGAGCCGTGAACGGCCGGCGAAGCGCTGGAAGCGCGATAGTGGCGGCGCAGGCAGACCGCGTCCTGGAAGGAACCCAGGCAGAAGGAGGCAACCTGGCGTTCTGCTTCCCAGGAGAATCCGCAATCAGGAAGGCATTCGTGCCGGACATGCCAGAATTCGCTGCGCCATTCGCGTAGCCACTCAGGACGCTGAGCGGTGGGGACGAGGAGCGAGGATGCACTCAGAAAGCTGCGGTCGATTACGTGGAAGCCGCGTGCGGCAACATCCATGAGATTCAGCGGCAGGGAACTCATACGGACTTGGCCTCCTCGGTTGGAATGAGGCGTTCGAGCAGAGGGTAGCGCTTGCGGGAGGCCTCAAGTGTGCTGCGGCCCACAGCAGTAAGTTTGTAATACTTGCGCGGTGGGCGCTGCTCAGAGTCGGCGATTGCCTGGCTCTCCCAATGCGAGTGGATGAGGTCGTCACGCTCCAGGCGCCGCATTGCTGGATAAACTGTGCCGCTGGGCAGCCCGGTCATTTCCATAATGCTGAAGCCGTAGACATAGCCGGCATGAATTGCCTGCAGGATGATGGCGGCGGTATGGGAGAGTTTCGCCTCAGAGGCCATGCCCGGAATTCTACCCTATGTAGAAAGCTACTTGACAAGAGAAAAATTGAGTGTATGTTGAATGCTACATAGGGTAGTCTCGCTTAGCGTGACTGGGGCCAGTGGCGACGGGTTCTGGCCCCCCGTCATGAGATGGCAATCGAAATCACTGCACCCACACACCGGAGGAGGTCGGCATGCTCGAGGCGCAACACTTGTACCGGAGTTATCGCGGAATTCCCGCGGTTGTGGATGTGAGCTTTCGCATCGCGCCTGGTGAGGTCGTGGGGTTTCTGGGGCCAAACGGTGCAGGGAAGTCGACCACAGTGAAGATGATCACCGGCATGCTGCGCGCCAACGACGGAAAAGTGCTGTTCGAGGGCCGCGACATTCGCGACGACATGGTGGGCTATCGTAGCGTGCTGGGCTATGTTCCAGAGGACGCACACCTCTATACCTATCTGTCCGGTCTGGAGTATTTGCAGCTCGTTGGGCGTCTGCGCGGCATGAGTGAAGCCCTTCTTGAGGCAAAGGCAGTCGGGCTGCTTCGGCTGTTGGCACTGGACGGCTGGCAGCACACGCCGATTTCTTCCTATTCCAAAGGCATGCGGCAACGCGTGTTGATTGCCGCGGCCCTGTTGCATGATCCCAAGCTGCTGATTTTCGATGAGCCGCTGTCGGGGCTGGACGTGGTGTCAGGAAGGCTGTTCAAAGACCTGCTGGAAATGCTGGCGGCGCAGGGCAAGGCCGTGCTTTACATCTCGCATGTGCTCGAAGTTGTGGAGCAGGTCTGCAATCGCGTGATCGTGATCGCCAAGGGAAAGGTACTGGCGGACGCGCGTCCGTCTGAGCTGACCAGCCTGATGCACCTGCCCAACCTTGAAAGCGTGTTCGCGCAACTTGTTCAGCAGCAGGACACGCGCGCCACCGCGCAACAGATCGTTGAAGTCATGCAGGCCGCCCATGTCTGAAGCCTTCCAGCGTCTCTTTCAGCGGACCGATTTCACGGTCCAGTCGCTCAACGTGCAGGCGGCAATGGGGCCGGTGCGCGCGCCGCAACGCAGCCAGTTATCGCTGCTGACGCGGCACTTTCTGGAGAGATTCTTCAATCATGAAACTGCCTCTCCTGATGGCGACGCAAAGACCCGCATGGTGCAGATTGCGGTGGCCGCGGGGCTGCCCCCGCTTCTCGTCGCGATGTATTTGTGGCCGACCTATCACCCATTTCCAAATTGGCCGCCAGGGCAGACGCGGATTGGTCCGCCGCCCTACTGGGTACAGGTAAACCATCACTTGTTCTTTGTGCTGTATGCGTTTGTTGCCATGGGGATTGCGGCCGTCTGGGAATGGGACCTTTTCTTCCCGGATCTGCTGGATGTGATGGTGCTGGGAACGCTGCCTGCTCCAGCGCGACGGGTGTTTATGGCGCGTGTGTCGGCGATCAGCGTGTTCCTGGTGGGTTTCCTGATTGACGCAAACGCACTCCCGCCGGTGGTGCTCGTAATGTCAACCGATCCGCCCGACGCAGGCCGTTTTCTGTTCGGTCAATTCCTCGCTGTACTCACGAGCGGGCTGTTTGCGGGTGTGCTGATTCTTGCAGTTCAAGGTGTCTTGGTAGCGGTCGCGGGCGAGCGTCTGTTTCGAAGAATCTCGCTCGCCGTCCAGGGTCTTGCAGTCACTGTCATGGTGATGGCGATGCTCCTGTTTCCGGTGTTGTCAGGCGTCGCGCCAACACTGCTTCAGTCCGGTAGTTGGTCCGGCAAATGGTTTCCGCCGTTCTGGTTTCTCGGGATCGGCCAGCAGATGATCGACGGCTCGGCGTCTCTGCCCCTTTGGGACCACATGGCCCGGCGCGGCTGGTTCGCGATCCTCGTGGTCACGGCCATCGCGCTAGCGGCCTATCCCATTCGCCTATGCGCGACGCGTGCGGCAGGTCATGGTCGGCGGCGCGTCCCGATCCAACGTGTCGGTCTTTCGAAGCCGCTCATCAGCCTGCTGCACGCTGACCCTCCTCCCCGCGCCGGTTTGCCGTGCAATATTTCACTTCATTGGGCAAACCATGCTGCGTGTGCCGCGCTACCGCATCTACCTGGTCCTCTACGGAGGCGTGGGCCTGTCAGTGGTGATCGCGACAATCCTGCGCTTCAATGTCGTCAGCGACGGTGTGCAGGCAGAAGTCTCAGCCGACGGCGTCCGGGTGGCGATCGGGATCGTTGCGTTCTGGGTGATCGCCGGCCTGCGAACTGCCTTTGTTTCGTCCGGCAATCAGCGAGGCAGCTGGATCCTTCGCATCGTCCATGGCCGACCGCCTGCGCTCGCGCCGCCCTTGCACAACTGCGAGCTGCACAGATCTGGGCAGCCCTGTGCGGCATGGCGGTGACGCTAACGGCTGTTGGACTCCTTCGACTGGTGGCTCCTGCGGAGCTGCAGACCGGGATCGGCGACCGCTGCCCAGCTTCTTGTGGCATGCGGCGCCTGCCTCTTGCTCACTGACGCGTTCTTCCTCAACATGACCTCGGTGGCATTCACTGGCGAGGCAGGCAGCCAGGAGTCAAACCTGGCCTTCACGGTCCTCCGCTACTTCACCTTCTTCCCCGTGGTCACCGCCGTTTCCCTCATCGCAGAACACGCAGTTGAGACGGGCGCGCGGCAATTCGGGATTGTGGCGGTGTCGCATCGTGGTAATGCACCTGTGGCTGCGCAAGCGCCACCGCGACGTAGTGCGCCTGCACAGCGGTCAGCTTGAACTTGAGGAGGGCGAAGAAGACTTTCCCATGAAACTGGGTCTAAGGTATTGACCGGCTAACGGCGGGGTGGAGTTTTGTCGCTCTTTCTGCGCGCGAAACTCCGCGTGGCCTCCTCCCGGCATCCAAGGAGCAGAAGGGAAATCAAATATCTTTCATGGCAAAAAATAACTTTACGCGGCGCGATCTAATGAAGATGGGAGCCGCGGCGGGAGCGGGCTCACTGCTGGCAGGGTGTGGCGCGGCCAGCAAGCTGACCGGAGGAATCATCGGCGGCGCAACGTGCGCCAAGATCACCGACATCGATCACGTTGTGATCATCATGCAGGAAAACCGTTCCTTCGATCATTACTTCGGGACCTACAAAGGCGTGCGCGGATTCAACGACCCGAGCGCTGCATTCCAGCAGCCGTATCCCGCCAATACTTCGAGCGCACCCACAGGCGTGCTGCTGCCATATCACCTCGATAAAACCAAGACCAACGCCGCCTGCACCCACGATATTTCGCACGACTGGGTGCCGATGCATCAGAGCTGGAACAACGGCGCCATGGACGGATTCGTCACCTCGCGGATCCCCATCAACGCCACGGATGCTGAACTGGTAATGGGCTATTACACGCGTGACGATCTGCCCTACTACTACGCGGCCGCGGATGCGTTCACCCTGTGCGATAACTACTGCTGCTCGGTCATCGGGCCCACCGATCCCAACCGGATATATTCCATGGCCGGTTCAATTGACCCAGCGGGCCTCAATGGCGGGCCTTTATTGCAGACACTGGTTGCCAACCGCGGATCGTTCTATGGCAAGCTGACCTACACCACCATGCCGGAGCAGCTGCAGGCCCGCGGCATCTCGTGGAAGGTATACACCTCGCCGGACCAGAACATTCTGAACCGCGTGTTCTCTGACAACGTGCTCTCCTACTTCAAGAACTTCCAGGATCCGTCAACGCAGCTCTACAAGAATGCGTTCGGACCGCAATTTCCCGCTGACTTCATCTCTGACGCAGCCAAGGGGAACCTGCCGCAAGTGTCGTGGCTCATTGCATCCGTGGTGGACTCGGACCACCCGCCATCGCCTTCGGTTTTCGGCGAGGCCACATTGTCATTAATCGTCAGCGCACTCATGGCAAATCCCACCACGTGGGCCAAGACCGTGCTGTTTACCACCTACGACGAGAATGGCGGCTTCTTCGATCACGTGCCGCCGGTGACAGCGCCCCCGGGAACCGCGGGCGAGTATGTAACAGCTGCGGCGGTTCCCGATCCCTCCGTGGAAGGCGGCATCAGTGGGCCCATCGGCTTGGGATTTCGGGTGCCCACGATGATCATTTCTCCATTCAGCCGCGGTGGTTTCGTGTCGTCTGATCTGTTCGATCACACTTCATTGCTGCGCTTCCTGGAAACGCGCTTCGGTGCCGAAGTGCCCAATCTCTCCGCATGGCGCCGAGCCACTGTTGGCGACATGACGAGCGCCTTCAACTTTACCAAGCCGGATTTTTCGGTTCCCAACCTGCCCTCAACGGCGTCGGAGATTCCTACCGACCTCACGGAATGCCTGGCGAACCTTGTCGGCTTCACAGATTTCACCCTGCCCTCGCCCCAGGTGATGCCGACACAGGAGACAGGCACGGCCGCGCGACCGAGCGGTCCCTGTTAGTGTGCCGAGTTTCAGGCTAGTGGGCAAAAGCAGCCGACAGAATCGAGGCGCGGGTCTGCGACTTTGTGCCAAACGAATGGAGTTGGCTTTTTGTTGTGATGGTTGATGAAGTTCCTGAACTCGAAGCTGCCCTAATCGCCGCAGGCCATCGCGGGATCGAAGCCGCTGAACGGAGCCGATTCTGTAGCTTCTGCGATACTTGACACGTTTGCCATCTGCCCTTGGAAGAACGCATCCACTTGCTCCAGGACCGCCGCTCCGGTTTTTGCCTGGTAAATGACGGACCGCAGCTTCGCCCCGCCCGGAACGCCGTGCGTAAACCACGAGGCGAACTGCTTCATCTTTCCCGCGGTTTCTCCCATGCGTGCGTCCCGCGGCAATTCCTGGCTCGCTTCGGCTTCGCGCAGCAGCATTTCGAAGTATGCCCGGATCATGCGATACCGATCTTCCACGGTCGGCCGATCGTAGTTACCCGTGGCGGTGTATTGCGCGATCTGCCGAAAGATCCAGGGATTGCTTGGCGCAGCGCGACCAATCATGACCGCATCGCATCCGGTGTGCGCGACCATCGCGGCAGCATCTTCAGGAGTGCGAACATCGCCATTTCCGATGACTGGAATGTTGACAGCCTGTTTGATGGCCGCGATCCACTCCCATCGAGCCTGGCCAGTGTAGCCCTGTTCGCGTGTGCGGGCGTGTAGCGCCACTGCATTGAGCCCTTCGGATTCGGCGATTCGCGCCAATTCGACACAAACAATCTGCGAGTCATTCCATCCCAGGCGAAACTTCACTGTGAAAGGAATTGTGACCGCCTTGCGCACGGCGCGAAAGATCTCGGTGATCTTTGGCAGGTCTCTGAGAAGTCCCGAGCCTCCGTTGCATCCCACCACGCGCTTTGCCGGGCAGCCGAGATTCAGATCGACGGTGTCGAATCCGGTGTCCTGGACGATCCGGGCCGCGTCTGCGAGGGTCTCGTGATTCGACCCGAAGAGTTGGGCCGCGATCGGATGCTCGTCTTCGTAGAAGGTCAGATAGCGCTTGCGTTTTGCTTCCCGCATGCGCGACAGACCGTCTGCGGAGGTGAACTCCGTCATGAGAAGCCCGCAACCGGACTGGGCATTGGTGAGGTCATCCTCCACGCCGGAATTTCGGTTCGACTCTGAAATTGGCGCGGGTGATGGATTCGCGCACCCCGAAGCGCTGCTGGCTGAAAACAGGCTGGCGTGGCGGATAAAGCGGCGAAATACGGTATCGGTGACGCCCGCCATCGGAGCAAGCACTGTGGCAGGGGTCACCAGGACGTTCCCAATGCGCATTTCCGCTGGCACGCGGGTGCCTTCCGGCATCGGATGCTCTTTGGGATTGTCCCAATCCTTCTTTACCGTGAATCCCCGTCCCGCCATGATTTCTCCGCTAACTCGGTAACTCCGATACTTCAAAAACGAATGGCTTGCCGCGCGAGGCAGGATCCCAACCCGCCTCTATCGCCTCGCGAATGTGCTGCTCAACCTTCGCCGGGCGGATATTTACTACCACGCGGTCTGTTCTCGTGAACCCTATCTTCTGTGTTTTCATCGCCGGATACTCAAGATGCAGCTCACGGCGCGTCCCCGCGGCGACCCGCACATGAATCGCCGCCCCCATCCAGCCCTCCGCCGTAGACCACTGCTGCTCCCGGTGGAGATTCCAGATCAGCGCGACGCCTTCGACCGTGACCGTGTGCTCAATGTTTCGCGTCGTGCGGGGCATGCTTTTCCCAGTTCCATTTCCGGCAAACCCGGCTCATCGGTTCATCGTGATCATGCGTCCAGACACGCGTGGGCCCCCGCCATAGCGGAGGCCCTTATCGCAAATAGCTGCAAATGTGTGACTTACTTGCTTGCCGTTTCGGCCTTGGCGTACTTCCGGCGGAAGCGTTCCACACGGCCGGCAGTATCCACCAGGCGCTGTTTGCCAGTGAAAAACGGGTGGCAAACCGAGCAGATTTCCACGTGAATATCGCCCTTATGGGTCGAACGGGTCTCAAAATTGTTTCCGCAGGCGCACATAACCCGCACTGCGGCGTAACTCGGATGGATTTTTTCCTTCGGCATCTCTTGAAAAGACCTTTCCTGCAATCGTTCTATTGTAGGTTGAACGTGACCTGCTTGGCAATCCCGACAATCACGCGTGACATAGCGCACACTGGCCTATAATTGGGCACGAAAAACCAACCAGCTGCTCGATGCCAATCGTCGACACCGGCAACTGAGGAGACCAAAACATGCGTAACCCATTGCTCCTCCTTCCCGCTGTGCTCCTGATCGGGTACGCTGCTTTCACGGCAGCACCTGCTCAAGCCGGCTCAGGCCAGAATCCCCCCAAAACCAGCGGCGAAATTCCGGCCCACGTCAAAACCATCTACAAGGCAGATTGCGCGCTCTGTCATGGAGACAAGGGAGACGGCAAAACCGACCTAGCCCAAGGCATGGGATTGACATTATCGGACTTCGCCGATCCCAGGACGCTGCAAAGCAAATCCGACGACGAGCTCTTTCAATTGATTCGCAAGGGCAAGGATAAGATGCCGCCGGAGGAGGAGGGCCGTGCCAAGGATGCCGAAATCCATAGCCTGATCCTGTTCATCCGCAGTTTGTCCAAGGGCCAGCCGATACCTACAGACGCTCCAGCGGCGACGCCGGCAGCGACGCCCGCGCCGGCTACTGGGCAGACCAACGCGCCAAGCATGAAATAACTCCTCAGGAGTTGTGAGGTCCCGGTACAGGCTCTGTCCGCAATCGGGATCTCACTCTGCGAGCGCTTTAGAAATGCCCGCCTCCACCAACGGCGCCATCACGGCATAGCCCGCAGGCGTGGGGTGTACTCCATCCTTGCTCAGGCTTGGAGGAAGACCGTCACGCGCGTCTTTCATCGCCGTGTGGTAGTCCACGTACACATAGCCTTTCTCAGTCGCGTAGGACTTAATCCACGCATTCAGCGCATTGATCTTTGGCGCGGGTTCCATTCCGCGCTTCCACGGGAAATCAAACGCCGGCAGCACCGAGCACAAGACCACGGCAATGTGGTTGGCTGCCGCGATTTCTGCCATGTCCCTGATATTGTCCTCGGTCTGCTCCGGGGTCATGGGCCCGGTGTTTCCGGCCACGTCATTGGTTCCCGCCAGTATGACTACCGCTTTTGGCTGCAGATCCACGACGTCCTGCCGGAATCGCACCAGCATTTGAGGCGACGTCTGTCCGCTGATGCCGCGGTTGACATAAGGCTTGCCGGAGAAAGACCCATCCGGCCCTTCGAAGTGCCAGCCCTCCGTGATGGAATCGCCCATGAACACAACCCGCCTCTCGCCGGGACCGGGCTTCGGAAGCTTCTCATTCGCATCCTTGAAATGAGCCAGCCACCCAAAATCATTCACCAATTGCTTGTCGTGAGCAATCCAGTAGGCGTCTGCGGGGTGACCGGACGCGGTCGTGGCGGGGGTGGAAGTTGGGGCCGTTTGTGAAGGAGGTGGGGTCGGCGCAGTTGGCGTTGGAGCAGGCGCTTGTGTTTCGGGCTTGCTCGCGGGCTCTTGAGCGGCACAGGATCCCACCGAAATCAAGTTCACCAGCACCAGGCTGGCACACGTTGTCACCATCAGCAGGGAAAGCTTCACAAGTAAACTCCCGGTGCTTGCAAGCCTTCCGGAGACACGACGACCAGGGCTCGCAGCGCCTCTGATTGTAAGCAATCGCACCTCGTCTCCGTCTTTTCCACATTCTGTCGCAGGAATACACCGGCGTTGACCGCAGCCGCGTGCGCTACGCTGGAGTAAGACAATGAGTACGTGTTCCATTTGCGGTGGTATCGGGCTCGTCCGCGTCATTTCTTCTGCCGGGCAGTGGGTTTCCCGTCCCTGCGAGTGCCAGGAGATTCAGCGCGAAGAGCGGCGCATGACCGCTGCCCGCATTCCGGAGCGCTACCGCCACTACGATCTTGACGGCTACGAGATTCTGCGGGGAGCCGATCCTTCTCTTGGACGTGCCCATCTCACTGCCCGCAGTTTCGTGGAGGCTTATCCAGTTGACACTGCCGGAAGAGGGCTCCTCTTCACCGGCTCGATCGGCGTAGGCAAGACCCACCTTGCGGTTGGAGTTCTGCGCCGCCTGATCCGCGATCGCGGTGTAAAAGGCCTCTTCTGCGACTATCGTGAATTGCTCAAGAGCATTCAGAACAGCTACAACCCGCAAGTAAGCCACACTGAACTCGAATTGCTTCAGCCGGTCTTCAAGGCCGAGGTGCTGATCATCGATGATCTGGGTGCGCAAAAGCCAAACGAGTGGGTTTGGGACACCGTCGCGCTGATCTTGAACACGCGCTACAACAACAAGCAGACCACCATCATCACCACCAACTATCCCGACCTGCCGGCCGGGAGCGGCGCCCAAACGGACGCAGAACGCAGTGCACGTGAACAGTCCCTCGGCGACCGCATTGGCGATCGCATGCGCTCGCGCCTTGCCGAAATGTGTGTCCGTGTGGAGATGAAGGGTGAGGATTTCCGCCAGTCTGTGAAGCGCGCCCGATTCGGCTGATCAACGCCGAAGATCGAACGCGCGCCCCAAATGCCTCAGTCCATCAGCTTCATCATCAGGTAGGTGTACCACTCGGCGCGGGAGTGGGCCTGATCCTTGTGATCGGCGCCGGCCCCGTGCCCACCCTCGGTGATCTCGTAATAGTAGAAGGGCTTGTGAAACTCCTCCATACGGGCGGCAAACTTGCGCGCATGCACCGGCCCGACGCGATCATCCTTGGTCGTAGTGAAGATGAACGGCTCGGGATATTTGACGTCGGGATTGAGCTGGTTGTAAGGCGAGATCGAAGCCAGAAACGCGTGTTCTTCAGGCACAGAAGCCGACCCGTATTCGCCTACCCACGATGCACCGGCTGAGAGATGCTCATAGGCCAGCATGTCGAGCAGCGGAACCGCAATCACCACGGCGCCCCACATTTCAGGGTGCTGCGTGAATTCGACTCCCATCAGCAGGCCGCCATTCGATCCACCCTGAATGCCGAGCCGGCGCGACGAGGTGATCTTGCGGGCCACGAGATCCTGGCCCACCGCATAAAAATCGTCGTAGATGCGCTGGCGATGCGTCTTCAGTCCTGCAGCATGCCAGGCGGGGCCGAATTCAGCACCGCCACGAATATTAGCGAGCACAAAGACGCCACCCCGCTCCAGCCAAAGCTTGCCCAGAACCGGATCGTAGTAAGGAGTCTCCGACGAGCGGAATCCACCATACGCTGTCATTAGCGTCGGGTTTGAGCTGTCCAGCTTCATGTTCTTCTTGTGCACCACGAAATAGGGAACCTTGGTGCCGTCCTTGGAGGTCGCTTCCAACTGTTCGACTACCTCGTTTGAGGCATCGTATTGCGCTTTCTGCGATTTTGCAGGTTTTAATGATCCGTCAGCCGCATCCCCCACCCACAGCGAGTTCGGCGCCGTGAACCCCGTGAGGTCTATAAAGAAGTGATCGTCCTTCTGATTGGTTGCTGAAATGCGCACTGTCTGGTTGTCAGGCACCGGCAGCTGTTTACGCGACCAGGTGCCGTCGGCGTCCACGCTGTAAACGTAAGCGCGTCCCTGCACGTGATTGAGGGTGGTCAGCAGCAGATGGTTGGCGGTGACCGCACCCTCCTGTTCAAATTCCTGTGCAGTTGGCTGGAAGATGACGCTGGGCTTCAGATGCGCCGGATCCTTTTCCACGTCGGGCAGGTTAAGGCATATGACGGAGCCCTGGGAGAACTTGGTTGTGCCCCCTTCAGGCGTCCAGTCTTCGTTCAGGGTCAGGATCAGCTTTCCGTTCAAGAGTCCGAGAAAGTCGGATTTTCCCGGTATCGCGAACTTCTCGACCGTGTCGCCCAACAGGATTGAAAACTCGTGATTCTGAATGTCAGGCCCTCGCACCAGGATCACGGCGCGATTCCCATGTGAATCGACAAACACTTCCGTGCCGACTCCGCCGTTGTCATTCACGTCTCCGCGAAAAACTTCGTGCGAGGATTCCAGCGGCTGGCCGCGTTTCCACACCCGGATCGTGATCGGGTAGCCGGAGTTGCTCATGGTTCCCGGGCCCCAATCGCGCGAAATCAGAACCGTGTCCTTGTCGATCCACGACAAGTCCTGTTTACCGCGCGGCAATGCAAATCCGCCCTGAACGAAAGTGCCGGATTTCATGTTGAATTCGCGCATGGTGACGGCATCCTCGCCCCCGGCCGAGAGGGAAGACATACACAGCTCTTCCTCGGGGTCCAGACAGGAGAAACCGTGGGCGACCCAACTTTCATGGTCAGCCTTGGCCAAAGCGTCATAATCCAGCACCGTCTCCCACTTCGGCTCCGGCTTCAGGTAGTCCTCAAATGACGTGCGGCGGAGAATGCCGCGAACATGCACCGCGTCCTGCCAGGTGTTGTAAATGTAGTCCGCCGAAAACCCTGGAAACGCGATTCTGTCCGGCGAATCCAGAGCTTTTAAGGCTTCAGCCTGCAAAATGGCGAAATGGGGATTCTTCTCCAGGACTGCCTGCGTCCGTTCGTTCTCAGATTTCACCCAGGCCATCGGCTTGTCGCCGTGAATGTCTTCAAGCCAGGTGTACTTGTCGGGTTGCTCACCTGTGGCGTGTTGAGCCTCTCCCTGTTGCACGACCGTGGCAATCGTCAAGGCTGCGAGCACCGCAAACACAGGCGTCTTCGCGCCGCGCAAAATCCCTCTGAACACACTGGCCTCCTTTGTAAATCCCTTTGGGATTCCTAATCGGATGTTTGTGACTCAGTTGTAAAGAAGCAGTGGAACATCGCGCGGGCTCTGGCCGGCGTGGATCAATCCTGGCTGCTAGTTGCTGGTTTGGGGCTGTTCCCGCGCTGGTTTCCATCGAGCTTTGAAACCCCTGATGCGTCCTGTCCGGGCGGGAGGCCATTATCTCAGACCTTGCGGCCGGACGTGTATCTTTGACTCAACTCCAAGGGAGGAAGCCCATGCGTAAATTGTTGGGTTTTGTGGCGTTGGCTGGTCTCTTGATCGTGTGGGTTATCACAGCGATTGCGGTGCTCGGCCCGAACCCGCTGCCCGACCGCATTCCCACCCACTTTGACCTGGCCGGCATCCCCAACGGCTGGGGAAGTCCAAAATCTCTCTGGATCATCCCCGCGGTTTGCACCTGCCTTTATGGGCTCATGACGATGACTTCGCGCTATCCGAGAGCGTTCAACTACCCTGTCCGCGTTACCGCGGCAAACCGGGACGAACTCCAGCGCTTGGCGCTAGACATGGTGTCCTGGCTGAAGGCCGAAGTTATCGGCATCTTTGCGCTGATTCAACACAGTGCGATCGCAGCTGCGCGGGGAAGCGAGGGCACGCTTTCCACGTTTTCCGTACTGATTGGATTGGTTGTGGTCTTTGCTACTATCGGCTGGCACATTGTTGCAATGCGCCGCACGGCAAGGCTGAACCTGCCTGGTTAGCGCCCTGTCAGGCGCTGAAACGAACGCCGGAAACCTAGAAAATCCAGAGGCTGCCAAGCACCAGGAGAATTGCGCCCACCGTCACCACTTTATAGATCTTCTCTTCCGAGGGATGTTGACGGAAACCTTCGCCATTCTTCCTTGGCAAGGGGCTGGATGCGGGCTGAATTGTGGTCTGCATCGTGCGCCTGCCTTTCTTCGCCGGGGCGGCAATATTGCGGGTTAAAAGCTGTAACTAGACCAGGTACGCATAGTCAATTGATTTGGATTCCAGCACTTTGTTAGACGCGGGCGTCTCTCCCGGGATGCTGGAATTAAGGGTGAAGTTTCGGCTAGAGCAAATACTTACTCATATATCGATCCAGCACTGCCCATTGTGCACCCATTTTGGGTGAATTCTTCAAGAAAAGTATTCCTTTGGTAACGGGTGTAAAATCGCGCTCGTGAGCACTGGTCCTGAACTCATCCGTCCGTCCGAAAAAAGTGAACGCAACTGGGTACCCCTGATCATCGCCGCGGGGGTCGTAATCGTGGTTATGGCGGTCGTTGTGTTCGTGATGGAACATCGCAAAAGTACCGCAAGCGTTGCCCCCGTTGCGGCTGCCGCCGATGCCTACTCCGACAGCCTTCCTATCACCGGGCTGGCGATGAGTGAGTCAGCAAACCTTGCAGGCGGCAAGGTGACCTACCTTGATGGCCACGTCGCCAACAAGGGCAATCGCACCGTAACAGGCATTACCGCGCAGGTTCTCTTCCGGAACTCTGCCCAGGAAGTTGCCCAGAACGAATCCCAGCCAATGAAGTTGATCCGGACCCGTGACCCCTATATCGATGTGGAACCTGTCTCCGCGGCTCCGTTAAAACCTGGGGAAGAGCGAGATTTTCGGCTGATATTTGACTCTGTCACACCCGACTGGGATGGGGCCTACCCCCAGATCCGCATTCTCCACGTCCAGTCACAGTAGTCGTCCGATGCTCCCAACCTCGCTCCCTCAGCCTGTCTGGACATCAACTCTCGCCTGAGAACGGGTTGGTTTCGTGAGGCTTGATAGTGGTGGGGTCGCGCGCAGGAGCCGTCGTTTGGTGCTCGGCCGTTGGGTGTTCTGCCGTCTGGACCGTTGGAAAGCTCGACTCCGTAGCCGAGCCCCCGAAGGTCGTGAACACCCGCATTGGGTCGCCGGGTAGCATGTGGTGCTCCTCCAGCGCGAGTCGGACCAGCCGCTGGAATTCGCGCATGGGCCCATACTGCTTCGTCGCCCTGGTCTTGAAAACCACCGGAAAAATCAGTTGCGACCCCTTGAGGGCGTCCACACCCAGCACCTGGGGCTCTGCAAGAAACACGTCTTTGAACGCGGGGCTGTTCCGGACGTCGAAGGCGATTCGGTTGAGGATCTCCAATACCTTATTCGGATCGGCGGAGAAATCCACGCTGATGTTCATCGTCGCGACGCTGAAATCTATGCTCTGATTGGCCACGGTGGTGATCTGGGAGTTGGGTACCATGAAAAGCGTTCCGTCTCCGCCGCGGATGGTGGTTTTGCGCAGGGTCATCGCCTCCACGGTTCCGGTCAGGCCTGCCACCGTTACCACATCACCCACGTTGAACTGGTCCTCGATCAGGATCAAGGAGCCATTCAGCACGTCTTTGACGATGGTTTGTGCAGCCAGTCCGATGGCGACCCCCGCCACCCCCGCTGAGGCCAGCAGCGGAGCCAGGTTCACCCCGATCGCCGACAAAAACACCATGCTCACAATCACCAGGATCACGGCAATGCCCGTTGTACGGACCACGCCAGCCAGCGTTCTCACTTGCGAAACGCGTGCTGGTTCGACGGCATGACGCTCGGCAATGCGGATCATGCGGCTCGTAACCAGAGCCAAGACCCGCATCAGGACGAACGCGATGATGGCGACGAGAACCAGGCGTGGCAGCCTGGTGCGGACGAATTCCTGGGTGTCACCGATCCACTCATCCAATACCTTGCCCATGAATCGGCCTTCGGCAAAGACACCGAATCGAAAAGCAGACAAATCCAAACCAAGCATCTTCAGGCTCCCTTTCACTATCTACAATCTGCAAGGCACGAAGGGACCACAAGAACCACCGCGAACGTCTTATCAATCTACTCGTCTCAGTTTGCGGGACATTTAATGCGGCGGGCGCATTATCGCTATTAGATCGCCAAGAGGCTCATCCGAGAAACCCGGATTAATCAAAACCGGAGGCTCAGCGAGCGGGCTTTTTTGAACTGGCACTCGAGACTGTAGATGTCTCACCTTCGCATAGTCGTTGCACGCACGTGGTGCCCTCGGATCTTTATCTCGAATTTGTTCCACGAAAGTGGGAGAATGAGACCCGTAAGCCCTCTCGACTGGGATTCCTTCCCTCTCCGCAGGAAAATCCGGAGGTTTCCAATGCAACGCAACTCTCGCAGATTCGCGGAAACAGAAGCGAAACTCTTTCACGCGAGAGTTCGGCACTGGATGCGGGGGGCCATTGGTCTCGTCATCCTCGTGATTATCATCGCAGTCGTCCAATCACCCACACAATCGACACCGACCCAGGTCAAATCGAACCCCTCTCAGGAAGAGAATCGTTTGCCGGATAAGCCCGGCAAATTTCAGTCTCATGACGAACCGGCCAAACCCGAGCGATCAGAGACCACCAACGCGACGCGGGAGAAACAGATTGAAATCGACACGGCCAGGCTGCTCGAACTTGCTACCCAACTGAAGGCAGAAGTCGACAAGACCAATAAAGACACCCTTTCGATCAACGTAATTCGCAAGGCCGAATCAATCGAAAAGCTCGCCAAGGTGGTCAAGGAAAAGATGAAGACGATTGGTCCGACCTAACCGAAAAACAGGCAGACAAGCGGAGTCACCGATGAAGGCGGGGGGGCACAAACCGAGGAAATCGGGTAGCTTTCGCATCTTATGGGTAAACATGAATCGGAGCCAGGAAATTCACTCAACACCATCTACTCATTGAATGAGGCGTGCACATGGGGGGCAAAAAGTCACGAATTGAGGGAGAGGAACTCGCCGCATCGCGAATGTCGGCCTTTTTGCTGTCGGTGTCGGTCCATGTCTCCTCGAATGCTCTCCAATGCCTCATTGCCGGTCTTTTCCTCGCACTTCCTATTTCAGCCCAATCTCCGGGCTTCCCCATCGACCCAACACAAGGTCCAGTTCAGCCTGGCCAACGTTACCCCCACCAACAGACCTCGAATCAATCTCTGCCGCCGGCGATGGCGGAAAACCGAATAAAGCTTCTGAATCGCTTGCGACAGAAATCTATCGTGGACGACACGACGAAGCTTCTTTTCTAGCCAAAGAGCTGAATGCTGATCCTTCGTCATTGTCGGGTGCGGAGCGGATGCGCAAGGCCGCCGAGATTGAAAAACTGGCCCGGAGCGTGAAGGAAAAAATGAGTTACGCTGTCGGCGACAACCCTCCCCCACCTAATTCTTTCAGTGTCTTCCCCTAAATTGCGGGCCGCCGCTTCCGCCGACGGCTCCGTTCGCATCCACTCTAATGGTTGTAAAATCAGGTTTGGATTTCCGGGCTCGATGCCGGAACCGGAGTGACGGCAATGGACCTGGCAGTTTCCAGCGCTCGCGTGCTCGAGACATCACCTATGACAGGCAAGCTCGGCCCGCAAGCCCTCATCGAAATTTATCGGCTGATGTACCTTTCGCGTCGCATCGACGACCGGGAGATCATGCTCAAGCGTCAGCAGAAGATCTTCTTCCAGGTGTCGGGCGCGGGCCATGAGGCCCTCCAGGTCGGGGCCGCCCTCGCACTCCGGTCCGGATACGACTGGTTTTTCCCGTACTACCGTGATCGCGCGCTTTGCCTCACTCTCGGCGTCACTCCCACCGACATGTTTATGCAGGCTGTGGGAGCAGGGCCTGACCCTGCCAGCGGCGGCCGGCAAATGCCCACCCACTGGAGCAGCCGTCCCCACCACATCGTCAGCACCTCGTCTTCTACGACCACCCAACTCCTCCATGCCGTTGGTTGCGCTGAAGCCGGCCGTTTCTTCAGCCGCCATCCTGAAGCCGCGGAGCAGGTGCCGAGCGACTATCGCGCCTATCACGACGTTGAATTTCACGGCGACGAAGTGGTCCTCACCTGCGTGGGCGAAGGCTCCACCTCACAGGGCGAATTCTGGGAAGCGCTTAACACCGCCTCTAATCAAAAGCTTCCTGTAATCTTCATGGTTGAAGACAACGGCTACGCCATCAGCGTGCCCGTTGAAGTGAACACCCCCGGCGGCAACATCTCGCGCCTCGTAGCCAACTTCCCCAATTTCCATTTCGAGGAAGTCGATGGCACCGATCCCGAGGCAAGCCTGCGCGCATTTCAACGGGCTGCCGAACACTGCCGTGCCGGTAACGGACCGGCTTTTGTGCACGGTCACTGCGTCCGACCCTACTCGCACTCTCTCTCTGATGACGACAAGCTCTACCGCTCCAATGCGGAGCGCGAAGCCGACGCCATGCGCGACCCCATCACCCGTATGCAAATGCGCCTGCTGCGCGAGAACATCCTCACCACGGAGCAGATCACCGAACTCGAACATTCCCTGGATCACGAAGCTGCGGAAGCCGCCGAGCGCGCATTGGCGGCTCCATTGCCGACACTTGCCAGCATTCCCCGCCACGTGTATTCGGAAGAACTCGATCCCACCAGCCCTTCGTTCGCAACAGAACAGGTGGCAACCGCCACAGCTACTACCGGCAAATCAGCCAGTTCCAAGGGCTCGGCTCCTCGCACCATGGCCGACCTGATTAACGCTTGCCTTCATGATGAAATGCGCCGCGATCCGCGCATCGTTGTCTATGGAGAAGACGTGGCAGACGCCAGCCGCGAAAGTGCGCTCTCTGAGGTCAAGGGCAAGGGTGGTGTCTTCAAACTGACGGCAGGTCTGCAAACCGCTTTCGGGTCCGAGCGAGTCTTCAATTCACCGCTAGCTGAAGCCAACATCGTTGGCCGCGCCGTCGGGTACGGCGTCCGCGGCATGAAGCCGGTCGTTGAAATCCAGTTCTTCGATTACATCTGGCCGGCAATGCACCAAATTCGCAATGAGCTTGCTCTTATGCGCTGGCGCTCCAATGGAGCCTGGGCATCTCCTGCGGTGATTCGCGTACCGATCGGCGGCTATCTCACCGGCGGCTCTATCTATCACTCGCAGTCAGGCGAAAGCATCTTTACCCACATTCCGGGCCTCCGCATTGTGTTTCCGTCCAATGCGCTTGACGCCAACGGATTGCTGCGCACCGCGATCCGCTGCGACGACCCCGTTCTATTCCTCGAGCACAAGCGTCTTTATCGCGAAACCTACGGTCGCGCACCCTACCCGGGCCCTGACTTCGCTATCCCCTTCGGTAAGGCCCGCATTGTGCGTCCCGGTAAGCACATCACGCTCGTCACTTACGGCGCGGTCGTTCCACGAGCCATGCAGGCTGCACAAGTTGCGGAGCGCAAGCACGGCATTGAAGTAGAAATCCTCGATCTGCGCACGCTCAATCCTTACGATTGGGAAGCCATCGCAACTTCGGTCCGCAAGACCAGCCGCGTTATCGTTGCCCACGAAGACATGATCAGCTGGGGCTACGGCGCGGAGATCGCCGCCCGCATTGCCGACGAGCTCTTCGAAGATCTCGATGCTCCAGTCAAGCGTATCGGTTCGATGGACACCTTCGTCGCCTATCAGCCAATCCTTGAAGACGCGATACTTCCCCAACCGGATGACATTCTCAAGGCAATTGTGAATCTGCGCGCCTATTAGAGTCATAGTGCTCACGGACTATGTTCGTGCCGACGTTCCCAGATCTCATCCTGCAGAGCGCCACTCCCAATAGCAGTGCAACGAGAGATCATGCGCTGTGCATAGAGCCAGAAGTAGACCTGGTCACCGCCAAGCAGGAAAGGAACGCCGCGGAAGGTGAAGAAGCTTACCCAAAGATAGTACCCGCTGCCGAACACGATCCATAGATCGTGCCATCTCTCCGCATCTTGGCGCGCCAGCCAGCTTTTACTTGTTTCTTTCGCGCTCGAGATGGGAGAATCCTCTGCACGGAGGGCTTCAATGGGATCTGGCACTGATCATGCTCCAATCGGATTAGGGAGGCGAACCCCACAGCATGGACATTTTAGGAGCGCGCCGGTAAGCGGAGGCGCCTTATCAGCTCCGCCTTTAGCAAGCCCGCGCTGGGTCCGTTCAAGCTCGCGGTTCGCACAACCGGATACAATATCCTGATGGTGCCCACCCAACTCTCAGGTTGCGCGATCAAGGCGGTCCCAGCCGCATGAAGCGATTCTTCGGCCTCATGCGTTTTGGGTTGGGTTATTGGCTCAACTGGCTCCCCGGCGTCCTTCTTCTTGCTGCTGTCGGCGTGCTGGACACCTTTCGCACTCTCCTCTTTCAGCCCATCTTTGACCAGGTCCTACGCCCCGACGCTCCTGAAGGGCCCATCCTCCTCGGCCTCCGCAACTCTCGCTGGCATTTCGATCTCCGTGCTCTGATTCCGCACTTCATTCACATGCACAATGCCTGGGATGTGGTTGCCTGCGCGCTCGTGATCTCCACCATCGCCAAGGGCCTTTGCGACTACCTGGGCACCTATCTGGTCAACTACGCAGGCTTCGGCATGATCACCGACCTGCGCAATCATCTCTATGAAGCCACGCTGCGACGTTCCGCCAGCTTCTTTCACAAGCACGCCACTGGAACCATCCTCTCTACACTCATCAACGACGTAGATCGCGTGCAGTTTGCCGTCAGCTCGGTCATTGGCGAATTTCTCCAGCAGTTCTTCACCTTTTTGGTTGGCATCGTTTTCGTTATTCGACTCGGCGGCCAGCTTAGTTGGGCCCTGCTTTTGTTCGTGCCGGTCGTCATTACCTCGTCGCGGAAGATCGGCAGCGAAGTTCGGACCCGCACCCGCACCGGCCAGGACAAACTCGCCGAAATCCAGAACATCCTGCACGAAACCGTCACCGGCCATCGCATCGTCAAGGCTTTCAACACGGAGCTTTGGGAAATCCTGCGCTTCAAGAACGCCGCCCGGCGCCTCTTCAGCGCCAACCTGCGCAGCGTTCGGATTCAGTCCATCAGCTCTCCCCTCATGGACACCATCGGCGCCATCGCCATCGCATTTTCTGCTCTGCATCGGACGCAATGAAATTCACAGAACGGCCGCATGACCATGGGCATGTTTGGCGCCTTCATCATCCTGCTCTTCAAGCTCTACGATCCGGTCCGCAAGTTCGCTTACTTCTACAACAGCTTTCAGCAGGCCATGGGCGCATCGGGCTCCATCTTCGGATTTCTTGAACACCAGGACGACGTTAAAGAAAAGCCGCACCCAGTCTCTCTGCAGCGATTCAAAACTTCGATCCGCTTTGATAACGTGGGCTTCTCCTATTCCAACGAAGAAGGCGAACACCAGATTCTGCACAACGTCGATTTGAACTTCACGCGGGCGAAGTGCTCGCCCTGGTTGGACCCAGCGGAGCAGGGAAGTCGACTCTCGTCAATCTCATTCCGCGCTTCTTCGACGTCACTTCCGGCCGCATTCTCATCGACGGGCGCGACATTCGCGATATATCTCTCGCATCGCTTCGCCGTCAGATCGCCCAGGTGAGTCAGGAGACGATCCTGTTCAACGACACCGTCCATAACAACATCGCGTATGGCCAGCCCGATCTTAAGCGCGAGTTGGTGGAAGAGGCCGCTTGCAACGCGCTCGCCCACGACTTCATCCTGCGCATGCCGCAAGGCTATGACACCGTCATCGGCGAAAAAGGATTTCGTCTCTCCGGCGGCGAACGCCAGCGTATCGCCATCGCCCGTGCCATTCTGAAGAACGCTCCGATCCTTATCCTTGATGAAGCCACCTCCGCGCTCGATGCAGAAAGTGAATCACTCGTGCAGGCTGCGCTCGGCAACCTCGTGCAGGGCCGTACCGTACTCGTGATCGCGCACCGCCTTTCTACCGTGCGCCGTGCCAACCGCATTGCCGTCCTTGAAGACGGCCGGATCACGGCCATCGGTACCCATGAGGAACTCCTGACCACCTCGCCCACTTACGCCCGCCTCTACAAACTGCAATTCATGGATGCAGGCGATGCGCAGGGATTGGGCGACAGCGGCGATCAGCTTGAATCTGAAGCCGCGCAACCAGATCAACTGCTGGAGCCAGTGTTTTCAAAATCGGTTCGCTCCAGCGAGGCAGAGGAATAATTCATGCCGCTTTATTCCATGACCGGCTTCGCCCGCGTGCAGGTGCGAGTGAGTGACCAGCTCGGCTACACACTCAGCCTCAAGAGCGTGAACCACCGCTTCCTCGACGTTCAGTTCCGCCTGCCCTCCAATCTCGATGCGCTCGAGATGGAGCTGCGTCGCGCTCTGAAAGAGCACCTGGTCCGCGGACACGTGGAGCTCACGCTCTCAATCGAGCGGACTCACAGCAGTCTGCCGGCTACAATCGCGAACTAGTCGCCGGATACCTGGCGGCATTCAGCGCGGCGCGCGATGAACACGCTCTCACCGGCCAGCCCGATCTGAACGCCATCCTGCGACTGCCCGGCGCCCTGCAAAACGACAATCGAGCAGCCGGATGAAGACTATGCAGCGCTCTCTGAAAGTGTGCAGCGCGAAATCGGCCCACTTCTCATCAACTCAAGAACATGCGCTCGCGCGAAGGCGATTCACTCGAGGCCATCCTTCATGCCTCCCTGGACCGTCTGGCAGAGGCAGTAGATGGTGTCGCGCAACTGCGGCCCGAGATTGAACAGCGTTATCAAGAACGGCTCACCCAGCGCCTCATCGCTGCCACCGGCAACGAATTCAACCGCCAGCGCCTGCTTGAAGAAGTCGCAGTCCTCGTCGACCGCAGCGACGTCACTGAAGAATTGGCACGCATGACCACCCATATCGGCCATTTTCGTGAACTGCTCACCGGGGGGGCGAAGTCGGCAAGAAACTTGACTTCCTGCTGCAGGAGATGAACCGCGAAGCCAACACCCTGCTTTCAAAAACCGGCGGTGTTGGCGGCAAAGGAACGCGCATTACGGAGCTCGGCCTCGCCATGAAGGCCGAAATCGAGAAGGCCCGCGAACAGATTCAAAACGTCGAGTAGTGTCAAAGGATCAGATGGACGGTGCTGGCTTCGGACGCAATCAAGGACTTTTCCAGGTCGCGCTTAATCAACGCAGCTATTGAATTCAAATTGCGATTCGGCCATCGGCACGGCCGGACAAGGAAAAACAGGAAGACATGGCAGGTATTCTCTTCATCATCTCGGCCCCGTCCGGCTCCGGCAAAAGCACCCTTGTGAACGAACTGCGCAAGCAGGTCACGGGAGTCGATTTTTCCATCTCCTGGACCACGCGCCCGCCGCGCGGCTCTGAAGAGCACGGCCGCGAATACTTCTTCACCGGGCGAGCAGAGTTCGAGCGCATGATCGACGCCCGGGCCGTTCCTTGAATACGCTGAGGTTTTCGGCAACTATTACGGAACTGCGCGCCATTCCCTCGACGAAGCGCGCAAACAGGGACACGACCTGCTGCTCGACATCGATGTGCAGGGAGCCGCCCAGGTGCGCAGTCGATGCCCGAGGCAGTCAGCATCTTCGTGCTTCCGCCGAACCCAAAGGTCCTGCGCACCCGGCTGCGCAATCGCTTCCGTGCCGAGGGCCAGGTCAACGAAGCCGAACTCTATCGCCGCCTAGCGAGGCCAGCAAAGAAATTGAGAATTATCGCGAGTACAGCTATATTCTCGTCAACGACATACTCGACCGGGCAGTGGCACAGCTGGAAGCAATTGTCCTGGCTGAGCGATACTATCGCAACAGCGAACCCATAGCGTATCGTTCGCGCCGTGTGCTGGAAGTTGCAGCGGCTTGTCGCCAGTCCAACTCGCAGGAACGGCTGAAACCCGTACTTGAAGCATTTGGTATTGGCAACTTGCCCAGATCAGCAGCAGTTCAACTTCAACGAGGACCCTGATGACGATTGAGAAGCAATTCGATTCGGATTATCGCAAGGTTCTGGTAGCCGCCCGCCGTGCCCGCCAGTTGCAGAATGGCTCTACCGCACTTGTCCCACCCAGTCCACCAAGGCCTGCCGCATCGCGCAGGACGAGATCGATGCCGGCAAAATCGCCTATGTGAAAAAGGATGTGCCGGTTGTCAAGCCACCCGTCGACGATACCGGCATCCCGATCATCGCCAGCTAGGCTCACAGGCTTCAAGTCTTCAGGGTCCTTACTACTCGAATGGCGCGCATCGGTGTGTCACACTCTTTGCTGGTTATTAGAACTGGCTCACTGCGCCCTATTCGACTGTCCCTGCCTTACAATCTTCACTATGCGCGTAACAGTTGGCGTTTGCGGTGGAATTGCTGCTTACAAGGCGGCAGAGCTCGTGCGCGCCCTCCAGCGCCAGGCCATGGAAGTCCATGTCGTCATGACCGAGGCGGCACTGCCAGTTCGTGCAGCCTCTCACCTTCGCCGCACTCTCCGGCCATAAGGTCATCACCGGCCTATGGGACGAAGCCGGCACCGCCGAGGCGCCTACGAATCCTCAATCGAACACATCGGCGAAGCCCAATCGGCCGAGGCGCTCGTCGTCGCGCCCGCCACCGCCAACACCTGGCAAGTTCGCCCACGGCATTGCCGACGACTTCCTTACAACCATGTACCTGGCCACCCCCGCGCCCGTGCTCGTCGCTCCCGCCATGAACGTCAACATGTGGGACCACCCCGCCACCCAAGCCAATCTCGAAATCCTTCGCCAGCGCGGAGTGCGCGTCATCGAGCCCGGCACCGGCGAACTGGCCTGCGGCATGGTGGGCGCAGGCCGCATGGCCGAGCCGGAAGCCATCGCGGAGGCCGTTCTCAACGCACTCGGCCGCCGCCATGACCTCGCGGGTGAAGTCGTCCTCGTCACCGCCGGCGGCACCCGCGAAGCCCTCGACCCCGTCCGCTTTCTCGGCAACCGCTCCAGCGGCAAAATGGGCTACGCCATTGCTGAAGCCGCGCAAGCCGCGGCGCCCGCGTCATCCTCATCAGCGGCCCGTCCGCCCTCTATCCGCCATCCCGTTGCGAGTTGGTCAAAGTCACCACCGCCGAAGAAATGCGCAGGCCGTGCTCCAGCGCATGACGGAAGCCACTCTCATCATCAAGGCCGCCGCCGTCGCCGACTACCGCCCTCTGTCGTCTCTGAGCAAAAACTCAAGCGCACCGGCCCCCTCACTGTTGAGCTCGCGCCCACTGAGGACATCCTCGCCGAAGTTGTCCGCCGGCGCCGGCCCGGCCAGCTCATCGTCGGCTTTGCCGCCGAAACCGAAAATCGCATGGAAAACGGCCGCGCCAAGCTGCTGCGCAAAGGCGCAGACGCCATCGTCGTCAACGATGTCTCCGGCGACAGGGTCGGCATCGACTCCGACCTGAATGCCGCAACTTTCCTCACCATCCTCCACGGCCATCGAGTTGCCCGAGATGACCAAGCGCAAGCTCGCCGATCGCATCCTCGACGAGATCGTTGGCCTTCGGCGCCCGCGTCCGCTATCGTCGAGGTTGAAGGCCTCTCGCCTCAGGACGAAGTACTCCACCAATCGGCCTCGGCCGCGGCCCCGCGCCGCCAGATCATCGTGGAGTAGCCCGTGCCGGCCCTCGAACCAGCAACCAGCAGGCCCTCGCCGCCCGCCTGCGCTTCTATCGCGACCTCGGCCTCAACGACTTCTACCGCCGCCCCGTCGACCCCGCCACCGCATCGAGGCCGCCCAATCCTTGGCTACAGCTCCCCGCATCCGTCCGGCAGCGGCACACCCCGGTCCCCGACATGAGCACCAGGTATCTCCACCTGCGCAGCCCATCCTCCGCACGCCGCCCGCAAGCCCATCGCCCCTCAATCGCCGGGAACCCGATCGTGCCTCCGCCGCCCTCACGCTCATCCGCGAAGAGATCGGCGACTGCACGCGCTGCGCCCTCCATACCGGCCGCAACAAGATCGTCTTCGGCGACGGCTCCCCCAACGCCCGCCTCATGTTCGTCGGCGAAGGCCCAGGCGCCGATGAAGACGCCCAGGGCATCCCCTTCGTCGGCAAGGCCGGCCAGCTCCTCAACAACATGATCACCGCCATGGGACTGAAGCGCGAAGAGGTCTACATCGCCAATGTGGTCAAGTGCCGCCCTCCCGGCAACCGCACCCCCGAGCCGGACGAAGCCAACACCTGCTCGCCGTTCCTCTTCCAGCAAATCGACGTAATCCGCCCCGAAGTCATCGTCGCCCTTGGCGCGACCGCCTCCACCTACCTGCTCGGCCAGCGACAGCCCCTCGCCGGCCTTCGCGGCCGTGTCCACGCCTTCCGTGGCGAGCAAGCTCATCGTCACTTATCATCCTGCCTTCCTCCTTCGCGACCCGCGACAGAAGAAGGAGGCATGGGCCGATCTCCAGATCGCCATGCGCGAACTCGGCCTCCAGCGATCCGCTAAAAGCTGAACGGAACGCAAAAATGAGATGCGGGCTCGTGCGCTCCGTGTACGATGCTGTCCATGCGGCAGCGCGCGTATCACTCAGCCGCCATATCTCACAACTCCATCCTGGAGGGCTCTGTGCAACTGAACGGGATGCATTGTCGCAGCCTGCTTGCTTCAACACTCGTGGCCATCGTGCTCATTGGTTCGCTGGCAATCGCGCCAGCAAGTCACGCGCAGGAGACTCGTCCCCCCGAACCCCGCAATCAGGAACCGCGCAACCCAGACCAACGCAACCAGCAGCCTGCCATCCCCAACGAGCAGAAGGACCACGAGCCCATCCCCGTTCCACCTGAAAAGCCGTCCGTCACGCACCATGACATGACCCTGAATGGCAAGGTCCTCAGGTACACCGCCACCGCTGGCACGCTCGTCATCCGCGACGAAGAAGACAAACCCTACGGCAGCATCTTCTACGTGGCCTACACCCTTGACGTCCCCGAATCCAAATCGCGCCCTATCAGCTTCCTCTACAACGGCGGACCCGGATCAGCCACGCTATGGCTTCACATGGGGTCCTTTTCGCCTGTCCGCATTGTGACCGACAGCCCCAAACCCACACCCGGGCCGCCGTTTCAGCTCGTTTCCAATCAGGATTCGCTCCTCGACAAAACCGATCTCGTCTTCATTGATGCGCCTCTTACCGGCTACTCCCGCGCCGTCGGCAAAGGCCAGCCCAAGGACTTCACAGGCGTCGACCAGGACCTGCGCGCCTTCGATCGCTTCATCGTTCGCTATATCAGCGTGAATCAGCGCTGGAACTCCCCCAAGTTCCTCATCGGCGAGTCCTACGGAACCACCCGCTCCGCCGCCCTCGCTGACATGCTCGGCAACGACGGCGTCCAACTCAATGGCGTCGTGCTTATCTCTTCGATCCTCAACTACAGCATCCGTGCCGGCGGCTACGACATGCTCTACATCGGCAACATTCCCAGTTACGCGGCGGCGGCCTGGTACTTCAACAAGATTCAAAATAAGCCGACCGACCTTGCCGCATGGATCCAGCAGGCGCGCGAATTCGCCTCCGGTCCCTACGCGCACGCACTCTTCGCAGGCGATGCCCTGCCGACCGCCGAACTCGACTCCGTCGCCAAAGAAGTCAGCCGCTTCACCGGCCTCAGTGCCGATTACGTGAAGGAGGCCAACCTGCGCATCTCCCCCAGCCGCTTCCGCAAAGAAGTGCTGCGTGACCAGCGCATGACCCTCGGCCGTTACGATATGCGCTTTGAAGGCCAGGACCTGGACGCTGCCGGCGAAAACCCCAGCTACGACGCGTCTGACACCGGCATCAGCGGTGCCTTCATTGGTGCGCTGCACAACTATCTTGAGACCGACCTCAACTACCAGAGCACCGACGAGTACAAGCCCAGCGCCGGCTCCATTGGCCAGTGGGACTGGAAGCATCGCCCCACCAGCGGTGGAGGCCAAGGGCCTGGAGGCGAGCAGGCGCAGCCTTACGTAGCCGCCGATCTGGCCAGCGCCATTCGCAAAAATCCCCACCTGCACGTCTTCTCGGCCAACGGTTACTTCGACCTCGCCACGCCGTTCTACATCACTGAGTACGACGTCTCCCACATGGATCTGCCCGCCGAACTCCGAGGCAACATCCAATTCGGATACTATCCTTCCGGCCACATGATCTATCTCAATGTGGACGCCCTCCACAAGCTGCGTGCCGATCTCGAATCCTTCATTGCGGCCGCGCTGAAATAGGCTTGACGCGTCCATTGTCGAAACGCTGTTATCCTGATCGCCATGCGACCCCATCCACTCATCTCGGTCACCGATGTTGAAGCCAGCAGCCGTTGGTACCAGGGCCTGCTCGGATGCCGCAGCAATCACGGCGGCGATCACTATGAACAGTTAGTCTTCAAGGGACAACTCATTCTCCAGCTGCACAGCTTCAAGGTCATGCATCATCACGGACCCATCGGCGACGAGAATGACAAACCCTATGGAAACGGCGTTCTGCTCTGGTTTGAAGTCGAGGACTTCGACGCCATCATGGAGCGCGCTGCCAGGATGGGCGTCGAAATCGTCCTGCCCAAACACCGCAATCCTCTTGACGGCAATGGTGGGCCGAATCACTGGGAGTGCTGGATGCGCGACCCCGATGGTTATATAGTCGTTGTCGCAAGCCCCTACGGCACTGCTGACGGCGACTGGATTCCTGACTCGCCGGTATTCGGCACAGACTGAGCGGGAGACCCACGCCACTCCGAGGCACTAGCGCAACACCGGCTCCAGCTTCGGCGCAAGGTCCCTTGCCCATTCGCGAATCATCGTCCAGTCACGTACATCGGCGGCCTTCATCTTCCGCAAGAAGGGAATAAGATTCAGCGGAAATCCCAGTGTGGAAGGATCGAACTTGCCGCCGATGATCTGATTTGCAACGGGGTCTAGCCGTGGAAAATGCGCCAGCTCTTTCCGCAACTGCTCCTCGGCCCCGACCCAGTCCTTTTCCTCCCGGTTAACGGGTCCCGAGACCAGGAGCGCCACCGGCAGTTTCGCGAGCTCCTCTTCGTGAGCCGTAAGAAATCGCCGTGCGTTCTTGTGCAGGCGTCCCATGTAGAGGGCCGCGCCAATCACAACCGCGCAGTAAGGGTCCAGCCTCCCAACGCTTTGGATCGATTCGCATCTGACCGGGATTCCGCATGCGTTAATCTCCTGCGCCACTGCCTGCGCTACTTCCGCTGTAGACCCATACCGGGTGGCGTAAGTAACAAGCACCATTTTGTCCATCGCTCCCTCCTCTTCAACGGAGAGTCGCGGGAAGGCTACATCCGGCAGGCAGGAATCTGATGTGACGGCTGCGACACGCGGCAAGGGCCGGCTATCCAGTTAGAAGTCGGAACACGTGTGACGACATTGCGTGTCGATGGCATTTCTGCCGTCGAACGGCATGCTCAGGCTTGAAAGACGTGCTCGGCGTTTCGGAACAGAGCGCGGAGAGCGCGCCAGACCCACCGGATAAGGAGAATGATGATGAAGACGAACGCGGTGGCGATCGAGGCTGCGACAAAAGGATGCCGTGTAGCCAACCAGGTGAGCGCGATCGAGACCACGTCTTCACCAAGGCTGAGGCCGATGTTCGAGAAGGGCTCCGGCGAGGGTGTCACGGCGGCGCGCGCGGCCGTTTTGCCACCGTGGGCGGCAAGGGCGATCAGGCCGCCGAGGAGGGTGGCTGCCAACTGCTCAGTAGGAGTCAGGGTTGCCGTTGCACGCCATGCAATAAGCGCAGCCACTGGAACGCGAATGAAGGTGTGCAAAGTGTTCCAGACAAGGTCGAAGGCGGGGATCTTGTCGGCGAAGAACTCCACGGCGAAGAGTGCGGCGCTGGCACCGATAACCCACCAGCTGGCAAGCAGGTGAAGAGCTTCTGGAAGGGGAAGCAGCCCGGCACGCGCGAGTAGTCCCAGTGTGGCCACTGTGGCATACACATTGAGACCTGCCGCAAACGACACAGCGATAATCAGCGCAACCAGTTCCTGGCCGTGGAACGGTATTTTCACTCAGCAAGTATAGAATCAGCCACCTTGCGATGCCTTATGCCGATGAGGCATGACGAGTGCTCTCATCTTGAAGACGCACGGCACGTTCATGCATCCTGAGTGCGTTTCGTAAAATGAGGAAGCCGCCGGACGTTGATCATGCGGCCGATCTGTTCCCTGGAGGAAAGTTCTTCTTGCTCATCGATTCGCATGCGCATCTGGATAGTCCGCGCTATGACGGCGATCGCGCCGAGATGCTCAGGCGCGCAGCATCCGCGGGTGTCGGTACGGTACTGTCCATCGGCATCGGGGAAGGGCCGGCGGAGATGCGTCAGGCCCTCGAAATCTGTCGTGAGTTCAACGGACAGCCCGGCATGCCTCAACTCTACGCCAGCGCCGGAATTTATCCGCATTCCACGCCGGAGGCCGATGAAACGGCTATCGCGAAACTCGATACCTTGCTGGCTGAGCCGGAGGTCATTGCCTGTGGCGAGATCGGCCTCGACTACTACCACGACGGTGCCGCCCACGACGTGCAGCGCGCGGGCCTGATTCGTCAGCTTGAGGTCGCGGCTGCGCGCAGGCGCCCCATCCTCATTCACTGCCGACCGAAAGACGGGGCCGTCGATGCCTGGAATCATCTCTTCCTCGTGCTCGATACCTACTGGCGCCACACCGGCCTCGGAGGCATCATGCATTGTTTTGGCGGCGGATGGGAGCAGGCGGAACGGTCCCTGGACATGGGCTTCCTCATCTCCTTTGCCGGAAACCTCACCTATGCCAAGGCCCAGCCATTGCGCGAAGTGGCCGCTCAGGTTCCGCTCGACGGGCTGCTGGTAGAGACGGACGCTCCCTGGCTGGCGCCCGGTGTCGAATCGTGGCAAGCGTTGCGAGCCCGCAATGGTGGTCGACACCGCCCACGTTTTGGCCAGCCTGAAGAGTGTCGAAATCGAAGAAATCGCCGCCGCAACAACGAAAAACTTCCGTCGGCTCTTTTCACTTGGGTCTGGCGTGGGAAACTGATAGAGGACATAGGCGCTTGGGGCCGATTTGTTCGGCGGCGCAGCCTCGAGGGGAACATGGCGCAAGATAACACCTTTGACATCGTGAGCAAGCTCGACATTCAGGAAGTTCGCAACGCAATCGACCAGGCGCTCAAGGAAATTCGCCAGCGCTTCGATTTGAAAGACTCCCACTCCGAAATTTCGCTCACCGAAGGCGACAAGGAGATTCAACTGGCGTCGGCGGGCGAATACAAGCTGGAGGCTGTCAAAGAGATCCTCGGTCAGAAGCTCGTGAAGCGCGGAGTGTCGCTCAAGAATCTCACCTATGGCAAGCTTGAGCAGGGTTCCGGCCAAAGCGTTCGGCAGAAGATCACTCTTCAGCAGGGAATCCCTTCTGAAAAAGCCAAGGAAATTGTGCGGCTGATCAAAGACTCAAAAAAGAAGGTGCAAGCCAGTATCCAGGGCGATACTGTAAGAGTCTCAAGCAAGGATCGCGATGAGCTTCAGTCCATCATCGCCCTCTTGCGCGGCAAGGATCTCGGAGTCGACTTGCAGTTTACGAATTATCGGACCAACTAGGCATGACCGAGGCCCGGCATCTTCCCTGCAACCAGCCGGAACCCGAGTCCAAGCGTGAGAAGCGGAGCGATTTGAGCACACTGGCGATAGCAACGGCGAGGGAGGTCTTCGATCTGCTGCGGGACGACCTCGTGGCGATTGAGCAGGAGTTGGGCCGCGATGCTGCCTCCAGCGTAAGTACCATCACCGAGATTGCCGAATACCTCCGCGAAGGCGGGGGGAAGCGCATACGTCCCTCTCTGCTGCTGCTGGCAGCACACATGCTTGGTTATTCAGGCCCCAGCTCCATCCGTCTCGGCGCGGTGGTTGAGATGGTCCACACCGCCACACTGGTCCATGACGACATCATTGACGGTGCCGATACCCGCCGCGGCCGGCCCTCGGCCAACACCACCTGGGGTAACGAGAAGTGCGTCCTGGCCGGAGACTGGCTTTATATGCAGGCATTTCGGGTTGCGCTGGAGGAGAAGAACCTCCGCGTACTCGATCTGCTCATTGGCTTGACCCAGCAGATGGTCGAGGGTGAACTCCTTCAAATTCAAAAACTTGGAAAGGCTGTCTCAGAAGCCGAGTACTATGATCTGATCTTCAGGAAGACGGCATGCCTGTTCTCAGTCTCCATGCAGTTGGGTGCGGTTTTGGCCGGGGCTACAGATGGGCAGATTTCTACTCTGGGTACCTATGGACGCACCGTCGGACTGGCATTCCAGATCGTCGACGATGTGCTCGACCTGACCGCTACCGAAGAGGTGCTGGGAAAGCCCGTAGCGAGCGACCTGCGCGAGGGAAAGGCCACCCTGGCGGTCATCCACTCCTTCGATCACGGCACGGCCGCAGATCGCCAGATTATCCAGCGCGTGCTCGACGACCGCAGCTTTGAAAATGTGAGCCGGCAGCAGATCCAGGAGATCCTGGTGCGCAACGGGTCAGTCACCTACGCCATGAGCGTGGCGGAGCGATACGCGGAGCAGTCCCGGCAGGCTTTGAAGGCAATGCCTGAATCCGACTTCAAAAGAGCGTTACTCTGGGTCCCCGACTTCGTGGTCGCGCGGGAAAAATAACTGTAAACGTTCTCGGGTTGCCTCTTCTTTGAGAAAACGCAAAGCGTCCCGAATTCATCCAACCCCAAGTTTTTGTGGAAGTTACCAAGAGTACCCTAAGGTATTAACTCCTTTGGTAACGTACCGCTTTGTCCGAATGTTGAAACGAACGTTGTACTTCGTGCTAATTTGGTAATCAACTTAGCAAAGAAATAACTTAATCAATCCAAGGAGTATAGAAATGCTTGCTGGTCACAAGTCCCGTTCCATCTACTCTCCCAATTCGTCCAACACCTTGATGCAGGCCGCTGAAGAAGCAGCACAGCGCGCAACTCTTGATGCTCTGGCGTCTGCAATTCGTCAGCAGCGGCAGCTCCTCCAGATGGATGCGGACAATAATTCGAGCAAGGAAATTCTGGCGCGCGTAGGCTAGTTTCGCCGCTTTCTTAATCGTGCCCTCCCCCCTCCGCATCCCCCCCGGTCACGGTACCAAGGGTTGCGAGGGTAATAACCCGGACGTTAGTTTCGGCTTTTAGGTTACTTAAATATTGGTAGACCCCTGCCCGCCAATTGAGGCGGACAGGGTGGCAATCTCCCCCTTGAAAACGGGCTCCTCGAACAGCAAGATCTGCCGTAAGGCGGTTGACGGCCTGGGTTCTGAAAATCCTGGATTTGTCGGCTGGCGTTACTGCATCAGCGATCGAAGCGCCGATGCATACGGCTCCGGCAGCGTCTGCTTGTTGAATTTCTCGTCGCACACCACGTGCACCGTTTCGCCCTCCGCAAGCAGGAGCGGTTCGGCATCGCCGGCATTGCGGCGCAGGATGCGGTAAGCGAACTTGATGACGGCGCCGCGCACCATGGCAGGACGTGTCTCAATGAGAATTTCGTCGTCGTAGCGCGCCGGCTTGCGATAGCGGCAAGTTGCCTCAACCACGGGCAGCACCAGCTTGTGCTCGATCTCCAACTGGCTATAGTTCAGACCAAGTGACCGCATCAATTCTCCGCGGCCAACCTCAAACCACACCAGGTAATTGGCGTAGTAGACCACGTTCATCTGGTCTGTCTCGGCGTAGCGCACGCGGATTGGAACGGTAACCGGCATAAGAGTGAACACTGAAAAGTGAAAGTGAGGAGTGAACGCGCTCAGTGAACAGTGACCAGTGAAGAGTGGTCAGTGGCACTTTTTCACTCTTCACTTTTCACTGCTTTTTACGGCTTCATGTGGGTAAAGATCGGCAGCTTGGTCACATCATTGAAGATGATGAACGCAAAGAACACAACCAGAACAACAAACGCCGCCTGGTAAATGCGCTCTTTTACGTTGATGCTGATGTCGTGACGCAACACGCTCTCAATCAGAAGCAGGAGAATGAGCCCCCCGTCAAGGATCGGGAAAGGCATCAGGTTGAGAATGCCGAGATTGAGGCTGATCGCCGCGGCCAGCCCGATCTTGGGGAACCAACCCCGCATACCGGCAGCCTGGCCCGCCATGCGCGCAATTCCCACGGGTCCAGACAACTGCGACACTGCGACCTTGTGCGTGAACAGTCCCTGCAGCACCTCAACGATGAGCAGTGACTTGTCGCGGCAGAACTCGGCAGCCTTGTCGACGGCCTTGCCCGCCGGCTGAGGATCATGGCGCATCGGCGGTGGCACCGCTTCAAAACCAAGCTTCCAGCCGGTGTCGAGCTTGGCGGGATTCACAACCATCGGAACCGTCGCGCCATTGCGGACGATGGTCAGGGTAATAGGTGCGCCCTTGCCTGCCTGCAGATACGCAAGCAGCGATTCGACAGTGTGGAAGGCATGGCCATCCACGGCCTGAATTGCGTCCCCACCGCGCAGGCCGGCCTTGGCCGCTGGGGTTCCAGCGGGAACATCGTAGACGCCGATGGGACCGCGAACGTACTGCGGGATGATTCCCAGGTCGCTGATGTCGAACTCGTGCCCCTTGATGTCAGCAGGCAAGGTCAGCGAGAGAGGCACTGAGGCTCCATCACGCTGCACCGTAACAGGAACTATCTGGCCAAAGTTGAAATTGGACTGCTCGTCAATCTTTTCCCAGTCGGGATTGGAGACTTTGCCGAATTTCTGGATGATGTCGCCAGGCCTGAAGCCGGCCTGTGCAGCCTGCGAATCCGCCGCGATCCACTCGATGGTCGTGGTGGTCGTTTCGTGCAGGGGCACTTCATTGATAAAGGCGAAGTAGAAACCCATCAGCACGAAGGCGAGGATGAAGTTGGCTACCGGCCCGGCCACGCCGATGAGCATCCGCTGCCAGCGCGGGTGTGACGTGAATGCCCCGGGATCTTCCGGACTCACGGCCGCGCCCTCTTCAGACGATGTCGTCAGCTGGTCTGGCGTTTCGCCCGTCATCTTGACGTAACCGCCAAGGGGCAACAAACAAACCTTGTAATCTGTGTCGCCATGCTTGACGCCGAACAGGCGCGGACCAAAGCCCAGTGAAAACGCCTCAACGCGTACGCCGCATAACTTGGCAACGGCGAAATGACCAAATTCGTGGACGACTACCATGACGCCGATCAGAATGATGAACGCGACGATCGCGACCACGACTTCTTGGAGATTCTGCATAAGAATTGGATGTATCCTCTGTGCTTCGCAGGCAATCACCTTACAAGGTGCGCGGCCCTTTCACGCGCCTGCCGGTCTGCGGCGAGCACCTCGGCTATCGTGGCCGGATGCGCTTCCGGCGTGGAAGCGAGCACTTTCTCAATTGTATCCGGGATACCGGTAAAAGGGATGCGCCTGGACAAGAACGCTTCTACCGCAACTTCGTCGGCGGCATTGAGAGCGATGCAATGCGCCCCTCCTTTTTCCGCCGCCTCAAAAGACAGACGCAAACAGGGGAACCGCTTGAAATCAGGCTCCTCGAAATCGAGGTGGCGCAGGGCGGCCAAATCAAACGTAAGGCTGGATGTGGGCCTTTCCGGGTAAGCGAGAGCATAGAGAATAGGCAAACGCATGTCAGTGACCGAAATTTGCGCCAGAATCGACCCGTCCACGTACTCCACCAGCGAATGGACGGTGGACTGCGGATGGACCGTGACGCGGACCCTGGAGGGCGGCACATCAAAGAGCCGGCAGGCCTCAATGACTTCGAGACCCTTGTTCAGCATGGTGGCGGAATCAATGGTAATGCGGCGGCCCATTACCCAGGTGGGGTGCTTGAGGGCCTGTTCCGGAGTGATGCCCGGGAAGCGATCGAGTGGGGTCTGCCGGAAGGGCCCGCCCGACGCGGTGAGCCAGATTGTCTTGACCTCCGTGTGCGCGCCTACCCGCATGCATTGATGCACGGCATTATGTTCGCTGTCGATGGGCAGAATTGGGACGTTGCGCTGCCGGGCGGCCGCAGTGAGAATTTCGCCCGCGGCTACCATGCATTCCTTGTTGGCAAGACCTACGGGCTTCCCAGCCAGAATTGCGGCGTGCGTCGCTTCAAGCCCGGCCACGCCAACAATTGCCGAGACCACGAAGTCCGCCTCAGGGTGCGTAGCGCAGGCAACAGTTCCTTCCACGCCATGGGCAACGTCGACGCCTGAGACGCCGGCATGGCGAAGGCGGCTGGCGACCTGGTCAGCCAGTTCTTCCGTCGCCAGAGACACGAGCTTGGGACGCCAGCGCGCGGCCTGGGTGAAGGCTTCGTCTACGTTCCGCCCCGCAGCCAGAGTGGCTACCGAATAACGATCGGGGAACTGTTCGACGATGGAGAGAGTGCTTTGTCCGATGGAGCCGGTGGAACCGAGGATGGCTAGTCTTTTCAATGGTTTGAGTATCACTTAGAAGGGCGCAATTCGTCAGAACGAATGGTGAATGAGTTGAGCGTACCATAGCACCGGAGCGGCCAGAAGCAGGGCGTCGATGCGGTCGAGGATGCCACCGTGACCCGGAAGCAGGTTGCCGGAATCCTTCACCCCGGCGGAGCGCTTGAGGGCCGATTCGGCCAGGTCGCCTACCTGCCCGGCAATATTGACGAGGATGGCCAGGCCCAGCCAGTAGAGCCAGCCTTCGTCCCTGTAGGAAAGGGCCACCGAGTTCCAGCGGGCAAGCACTTCGGATAGCTCAACCAGGCCGGCAACCACGATCAGGCTGCCAACGATGGACCCGATCGACCCTTCCCAGGTCTTGTTAGGGCTGATGGAAGGCGCCAGCTTGTGACGGCCCCAGGCACGGCCCACGTAAAGAGCCACGGAATCTCCCGCCCAGACCACGCAAAACAGAAAAACCACCAGGGATGGGCCGTTCGCCATGGCGCGCAAGGCTGGAATGGAGATGAGTGTGAACCCCGTGTACACCAGGCAGAATACCGAACTGGTGGCGTCCGGAAGCATTCGTTCCGTAGGGCTCGAGAATGTGCTGAAAATAAGCAGGCCAAGGCACAGCGACCCAAGCGCCAGTGCCAGCTGATCGGGCCAGATGAAATAAACCGTGAAGAGAATCGCGGTGGCGATCACCACCGCAATCCGTGAAGGTGCGGCAGAACGCGAACGGGCCAGGCTGAGATACTCCCATCCTGCAAGGGCTGCCACCAGTGCGGTCATGGCAACGAAAATCCACTGCCAGCGAGGGGCCAGGAAAACGAGAACCAGCACCACGGGAATCAGAATTGCAGCGGTCAGGATTCGTTTCATTGCTTGGTTGAGAATACACCGCTGCGGGCTCCGTGGGATCTCAGGACGTTCGTTTCAAGGTTTAGAGCTAGAGAAGACAAATATTTTGTCTCGCAATCTTGATTCTAGGATCTAGTCTAATGTATCTTTGTTTTGTGATGTGGAAGGAAACCGATGATGAACATTGGACTTAGCGATCGAATTCGGGCTTTTGCAAAGGATAAGTACGTCCTGCCAGCAATTGGCGAAGGCAAATCGCGGTTCTCCATTCGAGTCAAGGAAGTCAACAATGATCTCAGAGCGGACGGTTTCCCGCCCCGTCACACTCCTCAGATCTGCGATGCACTGACAGGACGCAAATTTCTTCGCGAAAACAATCTGGAGATTGAGAAAGTTGAAGGACCTCCATCAGGACAAAGTCCAACCGTGGTTGTGCATTACCGGGTTGGGGCCTCGGAAGAAGCCGATTCAATTACGAACTTCGCGGCACAAAAGCAGGATGCGGTTGGTGAAACTCGGGAAGACCCATCCGAGCGGGCGATCAGATTGACGGAGAGGCTGCGTGGCATTTTGAAGGACGAACTCGCCGAGTACGGTGGCGGCGAAGCATTTCTCCGGTGGATCAGATCGGATGAGGAAGATGCGGCATGAGCCGCATCTACTGGGACACTATGCTTTTCATCTATCTAACCGAGGGGAACCCTACCTATTTTCACAGAGTGCAACAGCTTCTTGATCGCTCGTATCGAAGGGGTGATCTATTGTTTACAAGTCACTTTACATTGGGCGAAATAATGGCGGGGCTTGAGAAGTCTACTGACCCGCGGAAGGCGGCGACAATTCGTCGGACTCTTGAAGAGATGGGATTCACATTCCTTCCATTTGACGGAGCTTCAGTCGCTCCCTTCAGCCGGCTGAGAGCCCGCGAGCGTCTCAAGTCCCCGGACGCCATTCAATTGGCTTGTGCGGCATCTGCCGGAATCGACTTGTTTCTCACAGACGACAAGCAACTGACGCGTCTGGACGTGCCGGGAATCCAATTCATCGCCGACTTTACGTCGCCGATTCTTTGAAGGGGCTACTTCCGCCACCCGCCCAGGATTAGACCCATCACCGTAAGCGCCACGGTCAGATAGCCGCCATTGATGAGCGAGTATTTCCAGGACCGCTGCTCAAAGAGAGCCACGACCGCCAGGCCCATTGCCGCCCACCCGAAGCCGGCCAGAAATCCCGCAATGGCGCCGAACGCAAGTGTCGTTTTGGGATCGTTCAAAAAGAACGCCAGGTTCACCGCCATGACAAGGCTGAAGAGAAAGCTCAGGATGAATACCTTCGGTTGTGCTTTAGGTGCCTCCGAGAATCCGTTGGCTCGTTCCCACGCACGGCCAAAGAGGACAGGCGAATACCAAAGTCCGCCGATAAGAAACGCCGATACGGCTGCCGCAACAATGGCAAGGATATTCAAGTGATCCATGTTCATCTATCTCTCCTTATTTCTGGCTGGGCGGGGCGTCGCCGAAGATCTTCTTCCAATCAAGAGGGCCGTTCACAAAACGCGTGTGCAGCGCGGACAGCAATTGTGCATTGCCGGGGAGGAGATATTCGTAGGCTCGTCTCCACTCGTCGCCCTGCTTCCATCCCGACTGTGTGAGGCGTACCACGGTGGTGTTTCCCTGGGCCTCAAACTGAAATACAGCCTTGGTCCTCTCGGCGCGAACGTGGGGAAACTGGTCCGGAGCCATGGCGGAGATCACGATCTCCTTTTCCGGCAAGAAGCTGAGGATGGTACCCCCACCCGTGCTGCCGCCGGGGAAGTGCGCGGTCCATTCCCCGCCTGCGCGAAGATCTACAACCGCACCGGGGGTGAGCCAGGTGCTCAGGCCGTCGCTGGTCGTAAATGCTGCCCATACTTCGTGAAGCGGGGCCGGAATATCGACCTGAATGACAAAGTCCTCAGGTGGCGCCGGGACGCTGGGAGTTGGAGTTTGCGCGAAGGCCGGGACGCAGGCAGACGCGAGTAGAAGCAGAAGACCGACACGGGCAGGTTTCATCATAGTATTTGGTTGATCGTTCAAGTAAGATAAAAGCAGCTAAAATCTGTGCTGTCAACAGATTTCTTGAATGAATGACTAACTCCCGTGCTTCAACTCGTGAGCGGCTCGTCAACGCAGCGCGCTATCTCTTTTGGGAACGTGGCTTTGCCGGTACGAGCATGGCGGAGCTGCTGGCCCACGCCGAGGTGAATTCCGGCAGCTTTTATCACTTTTTTGACAGCAAGGAAGCGCTGCTGCGGGAGGTCTTGCAGGGCTACCTGGACCTGTTGCGGCCCATGGTGATTGATCCGGCCTTTGCGACGGTCCAGGAACCGGTGGGGCGGATCTTCGCAATTCTGCAAGGCTATCGCGAAAGGATCATCGGAACCGACTGCAGGTACGGATGCCCACTAGGACGGCTGGCGCTGGAGATTGATCCGGAAAATGCTCCGGCCCATGAACTGATCGCCAAAAACTTTCAGGGGTGGATCGAGGCGATTCGCGAGTGCCTCGAGGAATTGAGGTCGGCTCTTGCGCCCGAAACCGACCTGGACGCTCTGGCCACCTACGTCCTCGTGGTCATGGAAGGCGGCGTGATGCTCTCGCGGTCCTATCGCTCCGTCGATCCCTTCGATCGCGCTATCGCCCAGTTGCGCGAACACTTCCGGCTTCTTCTGGCAAGTCAGACTGCCGGCTGATTCGCCGGACCCTAACTTGCTGACTCGCCAAACCAGGTGTGACCGCCAATACAGATTCATTCGCAGGCAGCCACCAAACTCCATGTGGGAAGGTGTCTCCGGAACTGCTTCAATTCATCGCCAACCTTCGCCTGATGCGATATTGCACCAGAAAGAGTGCAGCCGGGGGGAGGGGGTGGGGGTGTCTCTTCGAGGGATCACCCAGAGACCACCGGTGCAAAATTCCGCGAACGCAGGCGGCAGTATAGGTTGGATTCTAGCGTTCCGTCTCAGAAATTCGCGGCAAACAAAGGTTGTCATCCAGAGCGAACAGGGCCCCAAACGCCTTCAGTTCCGGGGGCCCCAATGAGCGATTTCCGCTCTTTGGAATGGAGTTTAGGGGGGTGAGTCGAAGGATCTGCTTTTGTTCTCCAGCAGCTTCGGAAACACCACGCCAGGGATTCACTCCGAAGCCTGTCGCGATGTTCAGGCGTCAGCTCACCGCAATTTTTGCGTGCTCGGCTTCTTCGTCGGTTACGCCAACGTTGTCACTGAGGCCGCCGAAGCGCCGCTCCCGCTGCTGGAAAGCGGCGATGGCTTCAAGAAGATGAAGACCGCGGAAATCGGGCCAGAGGCGGTCGGTAACAAAGATCTCCGCATAGGCGATCTGCCAAAGCAGGTAGTTGGAGATGCGCATCTCGCCTGACGTGCGGATGAGCAAATCGGGATCGGGCATGTGCGCGGTGTAGAGATGGCGGTGCACGTCCTCTTCCGTGATCTGCTCGGGCGAAACGTGCTTGCGCTTCATCTCGGCAGAGAGGGCGCGGAAGGCGTCCACGATCTCGGAACGTGAGCCGTAATTCAAGGCGAGCGTGAGCGTGGTGCCGGTATTGCGCGCTGTAGTCTCGGCGGCCCAGTTCATTTTGTCCTGCACTTCAGAGGGCAGTTCATGAATACGGCCGATGTAGCGAATGCGCACGTTGTTGTCCATCATGCGCTGCACGTTGCCTTCGAGATAGCTCTTCAGCAGGCGCATGAGGAAGTTAACTTCGGCCTTGGGACGGCGCAGATTGTTCTCCAGCGAAAACGCGTAGAGCGTGAGCCAGGGGAGGCCGATGCGCGATGCGGTTTCGGTGACGAGTTGGACGCTCTTGGCGCCCTGCTGATGGCCGAGAAAGCGCTTCAGCGAACGATGTCCGGCCCAGCGCCCGTTGCCATCCATGATGATGGCGACATGCTGGGGCAGACACTCCGGTTTCAGCGTCTGATAAACAGCGCGCTCTTCCGGAGTCAGTTCGTGGATGCGCAAGGGTTCGGCAGGATACAAAAGACTCGCCTCGTGGACTGGGCCCGGCCACGCTGGCGGATTCCAGTCTGACGTTCGCCGCGGAGCAACGCCGTCTTCTAGTGTAACGTCCGCCAGCGATGCGTGTGCGGACTTCAAACAGCGCGCTGTGACTATGGTGCCTTACCGTTTCGCGCGCCGAAAAATGTGCATCGCGTTTCATGCACAAATGCCGCTGAGGACGCCTTCATCAGTCAAGTGTTAGAAGCGCATTTTTGACCGTGCGCGTGTCGAATCGCGATTACAATCCCGTCATGTTCTTTGGTGTGCATCTACTGCTCATGAGCCGCGATCCGGACGCTGACCGCGCTTTCTTCCGCGACGTGCTCGAAATTACAGCCGTCGATGCCGGCGAAGGCTGGCTGATCTTTGCAATGCCGCCGGCCGAAATGGGAGTCCACTCGGCAGACACGCCGGTAACCACGAAGCAAGCCGGACAGGACATTGTTTCCGCCACCGTGTACATGATGTGCGCAAGCCTGAAAACCACGATTGCCCGCCTCACGGTCAAGGGAGTCGCGCATTCCGAGATTCAGGAAGCAGGGTGGGGTATGGTGACCAGCATTCCGCTGCCGGGCGGCGGACGACTGGGGCTTTACGAGCCGCGCCATCCGTTGGCGATTCCGTCTCCGGCAGGTTGAGTAGTTCCGTGACAGCTCTTCGGCCTCCCCTGACGGGAGGCCTCAGCCGTCGTTTGGCGTTACGCCAGGCGCCGCTGTCCGGAGGCCTTGTCGCGCACCGCTCCAAAGAAGAGCGTGCGCTGCAGGGGCTCCAGGCGCGGGAGCAGGGAAGCGACTTCGGCGAGGAAGGGGTCGGCAAAGATGGCGGCCACCTCTTCATCGCGCTTGCTCCGGGCATCGCGCACAAGTTGGGTCACGTCGACTTCCAGCGCATCCGCCAGCCGCTCCAGCGAACCCAGCGTGGGGATCGCCTTGCCATTCTCGATTTTGGAGATGTAGGTGCGGGGCACCTGCATTCTTCCTGCGAGCTGGCGCTGGCTGAGGTGGCGGGCACGCCTGATATCCCGCACCTGGCCTGCAACCTGCAGTCCGGCGTGGGTAGACGTGGCCTGGGGATTGTCCGGTACAGCTACCGGGCCCATCACCTTGACTGGTTCTTCAATTTCAAGGGGTTTATGGCAGCGCCGGCACAGCGAATTGCTGGTCCGGTACTGCACAAGCGCGCAATGTTCGCAGCGCACGACCTCGCGAGCTTCAAGACTCAAGACAGCGGTCGCCATAGGTTGTGGGCGGAGAGCCAGAGCAGGTTCTCCATGGTGCTTTTTGGCACCACTACAAGTGCTACTTTCGGTCGTGTGAACCATAATTGTCAAGTAGGAACCTAGGGTCAACCCCAAGTTAGCCCCATCATACCCTAAGAAACCCAAAGAAACTCGAACCAAATGCAGCAACATGGAGAAAAAATAATGTGTGACGTCGATCAATACGGCCGGGAACAGGCGTTGGGCCTGCTGAGGGAATGGACGCAGAGCGAGAGTCTGCGCAAACACGCGCTTGCGGTGGAAGCGTGCGTGTCGGCTTACGGGGAGGCAGAAGCCGATCGCCTGGGACTGAGCGGAGAGGCGCGCGCGTCGCTTCTGAATCTCTACTCCACAACGGCGCTGCTTCACGATTTTGACTACGAGCGTCACCCGTCGCTTGAAGAACATCCATTTGTCGGTGTCCGTGAATTGGAGCGGCTGGGTTGGCCGCAGGAGTTGCGCACCGCGATCCTTGGGCACGCCGAATACTCAGGAACGCCGCGCGTGACGCATCTCGACAAAGTGCTGTTTGCGTGCGATGAACTGGCGGGCTTCCTTACCGCGTGCTCGCTGGTGAAACCCACCAAGGCCATCGCAGATGTGGAGGTCGCGGGGGTGAAAAAGAAGATGAAGGACAAGGCTTTCGCACGAGGTGTGAACCGGCAGGATGTGATTACAGGCGCAGAGCAACTGGGAGTGGATCTTGATGCGCACATTGCGTTCTGTATTGAGGCAATGAAGAGGCGGGCGGCGGAGTTAGGCCTCTGAGCATGCGTAGTGAGAAAGCGCCTCGAAATTGGCATACATAAAATCTGAGTATCAGATTTTATGCGTTCTCCAGGTGGGCGAAAGGCTTCGCAGTGCTTTCCCGGCGGATCTCCAGCCAGGTTTCATTGCGTTAATTTAGTCGTGCAAAAAAACGATGGCGAGGACAAAGATTAGCAAGGCACCTGCCAGTATGAATGCAATTGCCTTTGATGCCCGATTGACCTGATACCGCAAATGTTCCCGTACGTGGAACTCGGCAGGAATGGATGGGCTGTAGCGAACGGTAACCGGCTTTCCCTCGTAGAGTCGGAAGATCGGTGAATCTTCGCCAACCGCGATGCTCTCCCTGCGCGTTGTGCCCGATTGATCGAGCCAAACCAGTTCTTCGTCACCTTGCCATCGGTAACGAGAAGGCCCCCGCCTTTGATACTCCTCCACTTCTTCCAATTTGGACGACTCAATGGTCGCGACGGCCTGCGGCCACTTGTCATAGCCGCGCAGGCGTTCCCAAACCTCGATCAGCATGATGCTCTAGATTCTGCCATATCGAGAGCAAGCTCAGGTTCGATGCCGCGCACGACTGGCCGCATGCGGTTTGAGTTTCGGCGGCTCCTCGACCATCGATCGCAGTCTTGCGATGGCACGATCCCAGCCAGCGGAGATTTTATCCAGATAGGCCTGCGCTTCCTGGAGCGGCCGCGGTTCGAGTACGTAGAGCACCTCTCGCCCGCGTTTCTGATGAGACACCAGGCCGGCGCCCTCAAGCACGTTGAGGTGCTTTAGAATCGCCTGCCTTGTGACCGGCGCTCCTTCTGAAAGTGTGGTGGCGGAAAGGACTCCCGCGCGCAGTTTTACGAGCAGCGACAGGCGGGTTTCGTCGCCGAGAGCGGAGAAGATTTCGAACACCTCAGCTCTTTTCGACATGTGTTCTGACATTCTCGGCTTGGGCGGCCCAGCCCCCTTCATTCATGCGAAACGCGCGTTCGCGGCGATGTTGCGGAACCTTTTCGAATCCCGACTCGGTAATGGTGAGCTGCGTTCCCTCGGGGACCTCTTCGAGACGAAACTCAACCAGGGTCGTTGGTTCTGTCCTGGGGTCGACGGCCGCATCAATTCCGTAAGGAATCCATCGGAAACTGAAGTATCGCGGCGGTTCGATGCGCTCAACGGTACAGAATACGAGGTCGTCTTCCAACTGCCTGATAGGCGATGGTGGCAGCCCCAACTTTCGTTGGTGATCGTGAATCATGGCTTCATCGATCTTTCCGGCAAACCTGCCTTTGATGGGTTTTCCGGTCTCGAATTCGCCTTCGAGACTGACACCGAACCATTTGCCAAACTCGCCGGCATCTGTGATGGCCCGCCAAACGCGCGATAAAGGCGCCCGGAGCGTGACTTCCTTCACGATTCTGTCTTGTGAATCCATGTGCAACCTCCAGGTTGCACGATACCGCGTTGGCCCGGAATGTGCAACCATTTGATTGCACATTGCGGTCATCGCCGGTCCCAAGGATCCTTGAAACTCACAAAGGCCAAAAGCAGATTCTTCGACTCACCATCCCCCAACTGCACCCCAAGGAGCAAAGACCGCTCTTTAGGGATCCCGGAACTGAAAGATGTTTGGGGCTCGTTCGATCAGTCTAAGGTTCTATGGAAACTCACAAAGGGCTGAAGCAGATTTTTCGACTCACCACCCCCAACCTCCACCCCAAAGAGTAAAGACCGCTCTTTGGGGCCCCGTTCGCTCAGAATGACACCCCCTGTTTTGGCGCCGAATGAGCCTCTGTTTTGTTATGAACTCGCCTCTGTTTTGTCTCAACTCCAGAGACAGGACACTAGAAGGGATTCTTTGCGCGCAGTTCCGCGACAATCTCCGCTGCTGCCACGCGTGCCGTTTCTTCCTGGTCAGGCGGGAAGCTGATTGCGCCCACGCGAGCATGTCCTCCTCCGCCGTATCGTTCGCAGACTTGCGCGAGGTTCACCATCCTGGCGGGATCAGCCTTCGTCCACGGGTTCGACCCGACGGCGACCTTGGTGCGGAAGCTCGACTTCGAAAGGCCGATGGAGTACGTGGCGTTGGGATGCAGGTAATAAGGAATGAACTTGTTGAAGCCTTCGAGCGGGTGGTCGGAAATGTCGAAAAAGATGGTGCCATCGCGTTCTTCACTGCGGCTGCGGATCAACTCGAGCGACTGCTTATGGCGCTCAAGCAGGGGGGGCAGCAGGTCGGCGATGAACGGCTGCGCAAGCACGTCAGCCAATGACATCTCGGTGAGAAGGGGAATCAGTTTGGGAATGAACTCGGGATCCTGCGTGGACTCGATGACGAGCGTGAGTTTCATGGCAGGAGCCGCCATTTCCACGGCGGCTTCGGGGCTTTCGTAGAGCGCACCATCCACGATGTTGGCCCAGTGAATCAGGTCCGCTACCGGCTTGGTGTCGAATCCGAATTGCGTCTCCCCAATAAAGGCGAGGAAGCTTGTGCACGATGTGTAGGTGGGATCGAAGAACTTGCGGCGTGAGCAAACTGGATCGCGTCGGCAAGCCTGGAAATGTTCACTGTCCTGGGGAGTGAGGAACGCTGACTGGTGGTGGTCAAACCACCATGTGATTCTGGGGGATGCCGAGTATTTGAAGTCGACAATGGCGTTTTCGTCGCCGGTAAACTCGGCCTCGTTGAACAGCGCCCCCGCCCGGTGGACCAGGCCGTGGTACTCGTAGGTCGCACCCGGGGCGACGCATTCACGGTGGAATCGCGTGAAGAGGGAGGCCGAGCAGGCACCGTCGAAACATTTGTCGTGGTAGAACACGCGTACCCGCAAGCCTGCACATCCTCCGTTCTGAAAGCCGAAATCCCTGAACTGTTTAGCATCAAGGGCTTGGCTGATTGTGTCAAGGCGGGGCCGGTCAAGGCCGCAAAACTGCCGGTTGTGACCGCCTCGGGTTAAGTGTCAGGAAACGGCGCGGGAGACAACCGCCTATTCATCGCCGCATCCCACTCAGCGGCACTTGAAACGTGGGAGCAGACACTCGTGACTAAACCCTCGGCCCTCGTCGTCGGCGCCGGACCTACCGGCATGACCTCCGCTATCGAACTCGCACGCGCGGGCTTTGACGTCCGCATCGTGGACAAGTCTGCCGACAAGGCAAAGCACTCACAGGCGCTGGTTATCCAGGCGCGCACGCTGGAGCAATTTCAGCGGTATGGTCTGGCAGCAAAAGCCGTCGCGCAGGGCAGAAGAATTACCTCCGCGAACTTCTACAGCGAGGGCAAAGAGATTGTGCACTTCACGCTCGACAAGATTGCCAGCCGCTATCCTTTTGCCCTGTTTATTCCGCAATCGGAGACGGAGGATCTGCTGAACGAGACGATGGAATCACTGGGCGTCAAGACCGAACGCAGGGTGGAACTTGAGAGCCTGGCACAGGGTGATGAAGAAGTGCTTGTCACGTTGCGACATGCTGACGGCTCGACCGAAGCGATCAAGCCGCGCTGGGTGATCGGCTGCGATGGCGCCCACAGCACCATCCGCGAGCTTGCGGGCATTCCGTTTGAGGGTCGCGGCGTGGGCCTCTCCTTCTTCCTTGGCGATCTTGAGGTGGACGGCCCCGACGTTCCGCGGGAGGAACTTGTCATTCACGTGAGCCATGGCGATGTCGTGTTCATGGGCAGACTTTCAGACCGCATTGTGCGGCTTATTGTTGCCCTTCAGGCAGGGCAGAACGAACAGCCGCCAGCCGAGGTGACAGTAGATGATTTTCAGCGCGCGGTGGATCATATGGGCGTCCGTGTGAAGGTACGCGGCTCGGAGTGGATGACGCCGTTTCGCGTGCGCGATCTTCAAGCGAAGCACTATCGGGCTGGAAACGTGTTTCTGGCCGGAGACGCATCGCATATCCACTCACCGGTAGGCGGGCAGGGCATGAACACCGGCATCCAGGACGTGGCGAATCTCTCATGGAAATTGGCAGCGGTGGCGCGGGGCGCCGAGCCCGGGCTTCTCGACAGTTACGAAGAGGAACGCGGTGAGGTGGGCAAAGCGCTCTTGCGTGCGACGAAGCGCGGATTGAAGATGGCCACAATGTCGAACCCGCTTTTGGAAAGCCTGCGGAATCTGCTTGCGCCCGTGGTGTCGCGTCTCGATGCGGTGCAGAGAGCGGCAGTCGGATTTATCTCTGAGACTGCGATCGACTACCGCTTTTCATCGATCGTGATGGATCACGGCGGCGATGGGGAATTGCGGGCCGGCGACCGCTTGCCGGATCTCGGGCTTTCACCGAACGCCACGATCCTCCAGAATTGGACTGCGCCTCATCACAGGGCATTTGTGGTGGATGAGCCGGGCGCGAATGTGGATGCTGTCCGTGCAATGCTTCCGGTCGCCGAGACTATCCCGGTTCCATTCGGGCAACTCGATGAAACCGGCCAGCTGATGCTGGGGAAGGAGCCCAAAGTGCTGGTGCTCCGGCCGGATGGCTATCTGGGGTTTCGCGGCCCCCTCGGAAGCATGGCGGAACTGGGAAGATATGCGGCGCAAGAGGCTTTGGCGTGACGGCTGATACGGGTCGGCGTGATCGGGAATTGAACTCATTTGCGGGTGGACGGCGTAAAGTGGATGCAGTAAAACGCTAACGCACCCATGACTGAACCAATTCAAAGGGAACCCTCAGGTTCCGAAGCCAATCCTGCTGCCGGGCCATTGGAACCAGCAGCCAGTTCATCCACGGGGAACGATCCCGTACCCACACCGCCATTCTCGGCGCTCCCAAAGGATCAGCCTTTCTGGATTTTCATGGGGCCGCAAGGGTTGCGAGCCGGCTGGTCCCTCCTGATTGGAGCGGTGATGATCTTTCTTTTCGCGATCATCATTGGTGCGGTTATCACGATCATCCTGAACAATATCCTGCACCTTAAGCTAGCAGCAGAAACCGCTGCTTCCTCCATCGTGAGTGAATTGCCATGGGTGCTGGCGCTGGCCGGCTCGCTGGCGATCCTGGCTCTCATCGAGCGGCATCGATTTCTTGACTACTACCTGGCTGACCGCGCTGCAGTTCTTCGATTTGCCAGCGGGCTAGTGTCGGGGTTCGCTGCGCTGTCGGTGCTGGTGGGAGCCATGGCGCTGGGCGGATGGGTTCACTTCGGTGCCGCGCCACAATTCAGTGGATCACTGCTTCGCCACGCGGCCATGTGGGCAATTGGGTTTGTGCTGGTGGCGCTGGCCGAGGAAGGCATGTTCCGCTGCTTTCTGCAATACACGCTGGCTCGCAGCATCAACTTCTGGTGGGCGCTGGCCCTGGTAGCCAGTATGTGCCTGTGGGGAATTACCCACGCCGCGGGGCACGGCGCCGGCGGAATCTATGCCATGGCAGCGCTGGGCGTTTTACCCTGCCTCTACCTGGAAATGAGCAAAGATTCCGGCAGAGGCTTTTGGCAGGCGGCATGGGCGGGATCCACGGCTTTTGGGTTTATTCATACGGGCAATACCGGGGAGACATGGATCGGCATCTTTGCGGCGGCAGCCATTGGCTTTGTGTTCTGCGTGAGCGTGCGGCTTACGGGATCGGCATGGTGGGCTTTTGGCTGCCATGCTTCCTGGGATTGGGCGGAGACATATTTCTACGGCACGCCTGACAGCGGATTTGTCGCACACGGCCACTTTTTGACTACTTCCCCGACGGGCTCGGCGTTGTGGAGCGGCGGCACCGATGGTCCCGAAGGCAGCCTCCTGGTATTGCCCATCATTCTGCTATTGCTGGGGGCACTGATTTTTCTCTACGGCAGGAATCGGCGGCAATCGGTGCTCGCTCCGGTTGCCGAGAACGTGGCGAACTGAGGCCGCAATGAAACTCTGGCTCAACCGTACCGGACAGGTCAGTCTTCGTGAACAGCTCACGACGCAGGTGGTTCTCGGCATTGTTTCGCGTGATCTGGCGCCCGGCCAGCGGCTTCCTTCAACCCGCGAACTTGCGCGACGATTCGGCATACATGCCAACACCGCCAGCGCGGCGTATCGCAGTCTTGAGCAACAAGGCTGGCTTGAGTTTCGTCACGGGAGCGGCGTTTACGTTCGGGCCACGAGGCCACCGACTCCGCGGACGCCCGATCTGGCTGTGGATGAGTTGATAGGAGACCTTCTGGTAAGAGCGCGCAAGGTTGGAGCGCCTCCATCACTGGTGCGTGGGCGTATGCGCCGCTGGTTGCAGCTTGAGCCACCAGGGCGCTGGTTGCTTATCGAGCCAGACCCGGAGATGCGCCGCATCGTGGTTGAGGAGATGGAGCAAGCTCTGTCATTGCCGGTATCAGGCTGCGCGCCGGGTGATTGCGAGAAGGTGAACGCGCTCGATGGGGCCATGCTTGTGGTGTTGCCAAGCAAGGCCGCCGCGGTTCGAAGGCTTTTGCCGGCCGGCACTGATCTGACGATCCTCCAGGTGCATCCCGTTGCGCCTGCGCTTGGTGGTTATCTGCCTCCTCCCGCCGGTGTGCTCGTCGGCATTGCTTCGCATTGTGCGGAGTTTCAGCGCGTTGCCCGTACCATGCTGATCGCCGCGGGTCTGCCGCAGGAAAGCCTGTTGGTCTGCGATGCGGCGCTCGCGGGCTGGAAACGTGGGTTGTCGGCCACTTCCGCCGTGTTGTGCGATGTGGTCACGGCTGCAGAATTGCCGAAAACGTGTTTCGCGATTGTATTTCGACTGCTCTCCGACGAGACCCTCGCACAGTTGCGTGCCGCAGAATCTGCAATCCAGGATGCCGACGGCGGAACTTCTGTCACCCTCTGAAGATGGAGGATGTGACACCTGTGAAACTGTCCCACGGACCATCCCCGGCTCATGAAAGCCCGCCTAATATCGCGAGCATGAAGACCTCGATATTCCTCGCACTCGCCGTTGCCCTGGTTCCCGCGGCTTCCTTTGCGCAGACTCTTCCGGAAGCCCCGCCCCCAGCGCCGACACAATCGACCTCAAATTCGCTGCCTCCGGCGCTGATTTCAGATGCTGCGTGGAGACGAATCCAGCAGATCGTCAATGGCAAGGAAGTGTTGGTCAGCAACACTTACGGTCCGCCGCTGCGCTGTCAATTTGCCGGTGCCACTGACGGCTACTTGTTTTGCGATCCGCCGAATAGTCCAGCGGGCACGGGCTACCGCTTCGAGCGGGCCAGCGTAATTGACGTCAAGGTTGTGAAGGAGCCCATCAATTGGCATCCTGGCCTGCTGTCGGCCATGATCGCCGGCGGTATGGTGGTGGGAATCGTAGCTGCGACAAAAACAGATGCGGGTCATGCTGCCGTAGCCGGGCTTGTTGGAGCATTGGTTGCCGGAGCAATCGCCACGCCGGAGGTCTTTTTGCAGCCCCAACCGATGTTTGCCGGGGTGGGTGCGGGGGTGGTTATTCATCCGCATGGCTTCCATCGTCGTGCCGGATTTCCAATTCGCCCGCGCCCGGGTTTGCCCAAGAGTCGCTGATCAGTTCGGAATTGCGAGTGATTGGTCGCGGTGCAAAAGGGGTAACGAAGAATGAGCCACGATAGCGGTATTCTGTTGTTGACCCAATGGCTGATTCCCGAACCTCTACAACTTCCCGCAAGAGTTCCTACTCCACCGCGCGACGTCGCGCTCGGCGCTGGCCGCGCATCGCGGTGGGTGTCTTCGCCGGCATTGTGCTGTTGGCGCTGATCGGGGTCTGCGTTGGCGTCCTGTGGATGCGATCCATCACCATGGCCGCGCTCCCGCAGCTTGATGGCGATCTGCGCATTACCGGACTGTCTGCGCCCGTGACGGTGCGTCGCGATGCCCACGGGGTGCCCCACATCGAGGCGGCTACTCAGGACGATCTCTTTGTGGCACAGGGCTACGTGACCGCGCAGGACCGACTGTGGCAGATGGACACCTATCGCCGCAGCGCCAGCGGTGAACTCGCCGAGGTGCTTGGCTCGCGCCTGGTGAGGCATGACACGGTGGAACGCGTGATGGGCTACCGCAAGGTAGCCGAGCGCATCTACGCGAATCTCGGCGCCGACGATCGCCGCCGCCTCGATGAGTATGCACGCGGCGTGAATCTGTTCATCCAGCAACACCAGAACACGCTCCCGGAAGAGTTCCGCATTCTCGCTTACAAGCCCAAGCCGTGGTCGGGCGCCGATTCCATGAGCATCGCCATGATGATGGTCGACATGCTCGATTCGCATTGGGACGTGAAGCTGGCCCGATTCGAGATAGCGGGGAAACTCAACAACCCCAAGCTCGAGGCCGAACTGTATCCCGTTGGCTCCTGGCGTGACCGGCCGCCGAGTGGCGAATTGATTGATCTGAGCCAGCCGCAGCCCGTGCCGCCCGCATCCGACGGTGATGACGATGAGGACCGTACCGAGACGCACCTTGCGCCGCAACTCACGGCGCCGTTGAATCTCGCCCAGCTCAGGGCCGACCTGGGCCGCTCCCCGTCCGACGTCGCTTTCGGATCCAATAACTGGGTTATCGACGGAAGGCACACGGCCAGCGGCAGGCCACTACTTTCCAATGACATGCATTTATCGCTCACCGAACCAAACATCTGGTTCATGGCGGACTTGATGGCGCCGGGATACCATGTGGCCGGCGTAACGCTGCCGGGTATGCCCACCGTGATTGCGGGGCACAACGAACACATCTCGTGGGGATTCACAGCGCTGTATGCGGACGTGCAGGACCTCTATTGGGAGAAATTGGACGGAAAAGGTAAGTTTCAGCGCGCAGACGGCTTGTGGTCGCCCCTCAAGACCGAGCGGGAAGTGATTCATGTGCGGGGCGGCGCCGATGAGACCGTTGAGGTGCAGTTGACCGACCATGGCCCACTGCTGAATCCAATTTTCTTCAATGATAAGCAGCCGCCTATTTCGCTCAAGTGGTCGCTGTTTGACTCCACGTTGAACGCGGTTCCTCTGTATGCCATGAACACGGCGCAAAACTGGACGGAGTTTTCAGCGGCGCTCGGCACGTGGGATTTTCCGACGCAGAACGTCGTCTATGCAGACGATCAAGGCCACATTGCCTACCACGCCGTCGGCAAGGTTCCATTACGTCCCTTCGGTCTTGCGGGCAAGCCTATCGCCGATGCGCAGCACGAGTGGCATGATTACATTCCGTTCGATGGATTGCCGAATTCCGTCGATCCGCCGTCGGGTTTTCTGGCTACGGCGAACGCACGCGTTACTGGAGAAAAAGCACCGTATCCGCTCACATTGGAATGGATCGACCCCTACCGCATCGAACGGATTTACAAGCTTCTGCAGGGCCGCGACCGTCTCACGCCGAAAGACATGATCGCGGTCCAGACAGACATCTACAGCGAATTTGATCAGGAACTCGCGCACCGTCTGGCTTACGCAATCGACCACGCGGAAAACGTAGACGATCGCCTGCGCAAGGCCGCCGACCTGATGCGCAGCTGGGATGGCCGCCTGACTACCGATTCGGCCGCTGCCTCGATTGTTGATCAGGCGCGTTACGCCCTATGGCCGTTGATACTTGAACCAAAATTAGGCAAGATTTCGGAAGACTACCGCTGGGGTGAGAAGAATTTTGCCGAGGAAGAGATTGTGATGCACGGCGACACCGACTGGCTCCCGCCGGGCTACAAAAACTGGGACGCGGTGCTGACGGAGGCGGTGCGGCACGGCATGCAGAAGGGTGAAGCGCCCTCGGATATTTCGCGCTGGGCCTATGGAAACTGGCACGTGGTGGACATTGAGCATCCGCTGGCGCCATTTGTACCGTTCATCAGCCGCATCGCCGGGACAGGCCGCCAGCCACTAAGCGGCGACACCACCACGGTGAAACAGGTTAGCCCGACGGTAGGGCCGTCGCAGCGGTTCACGATGGATTGGAGTAATATCGACGGCTCAACCGAAAATATTGTGCTCGGCGAAAGTGGAAATCCCTACAGCCCTTATTACCGCGATCAGTGGAACGACTACTACAACGGCACCACGTTCGCACTGCCATTTAGTCCCGCCGCCGTAGTGGCGAACTCTCGACACACGCTGCGCCTGTTGCCATGAAGAAGCAGGGAACCAGAAACAATGAACAGGAAATAGGGAAGGATCGGGGCGGTTCGATTCCGTCGTTAAAGTGGATTTCCGGCAGCCTTATTGGTCCGGTAGTCATCCTGATTGCTGCCGCCATCGCGACCGTTCCGTTGCGGCTCTACAACTTTTCCTGCGGCCACGACTTCGATTTCCATCTTGTTTCCTGGATGGATGGGTTGCAGAGCTGGAAGGCGGGCATTCTCGATCCACACTGGACGGCGAGCCCAAACTACGGTGCCGGAGAGCCCCGTTTCATCTTCTATCCGCCATTGACGTGGATGCTGGGCGCAGCCCTGGGGACCTTGTTCAGCTGGCCGTATGTTCCGTTCGCGATTACGTTCATTCTGCTGGCCGCAACCGGATTTGCGACCCGCGCGCTGGCTCGCCAGAAACTGAGTGAAGGCCCTGCCACGTTGGCCGGATGTGTGGCTCTGTTCTCTGCCTACACTCTCTTCACAGTCTACGAACGCTCGGCTTATGCAGAGCTTTCCGGCGGCTTCTGGATCCCGCTGCTCTTGTTGCTAATTCTGCTAGAAGGGCGACGCGAAGGGTCGGAACGCGTGAGTCTGTTGCACAAAGCGTGCGGGGGTTCGGCGATACTACTGGCTATCGTGTTGGCGGGTGCCTGGCTTTCCAACGCGCCTGTAGGCGTGATGGCCAGCTATCTGCTTGCCGCCGTTGCGCTCACTGTCTCAGCTCTTTCGCGCTCATGGATGCCCGTCGTGCGTGCCGCCGTGGGTGCTGCGCTCGGCCTCGGACTGGCGGCGTTCTACCTGGTGCCGGCGGCGTGGGAGCAGAGTTGGGTTGCCATCCGCCAGGCGACAGACGACCCAGGCCTGCTGATTGAGAACAGCTTTCTCTTCAGCCATCGTCACATCCCTGGCCTGGAGGAGCACAATCTGGAGTTGTGGAAGGCCTCAGCAATCGCCGTCGCCATGATTGCCGTGGCGTTGATCGGGCTGCTGATCTGCTGGCGAAGGCGAAGCCTGCCGGGCGGGCGACGCTGGTGGATCCCTCTGGCCCTGATTCCGGTTGTCGTCCTGCTGCTCCAACTGCCGTTTTCGTTGTTCGTCTGGAATCTGCTGCCCAAACTCCGGTTCCTGCAATTCCCTTGGCGCTGGCTGCTTGTAGTTGAGGCACCCATGGCCATCGTCGTCGCGGGCGCGGTTTGGACGGATCGCCGATGGTGGCGAATGGTAGTGCTCGCAGCTTGTGGTTTTGTGTTTGTTGGATCGGCCGGCTTTGCGGCAATTGCTTTCCATCAAAACTGCGCACCGGAAGACTCGGCGCTGGCGATGGCGGGCGCATTTCGTGCCGGAAGAGGATCGGAGGGCACCGACGAATACGCCCCCCCGACTGCTGACAACTCGATTGTGGCTACTAACCTTCCTGCCGCCTGCCTGGTCTCGAATCCCACTATCCAGCTTGGAGCCGGTGATTCCGATGTGACCCCTGAGTGGTTGCCGGAGCAGGGGAGCTGCCTGGCCACCTACGCATTCGATCCAGCATCGGGCCGCAATGAAGTGCAGCATAGAAGCGTGCATCTCGTGGCCCCGCAGGCAGGCTTTCTGGTTCTGCGCCTGCGTGAGTATCCGGCGTGGCTCGTCAGCGTAAACGGGAAGGTTGTGTCTACCCGGCCTGTCCGGGACGACGGACTGATGGCCATCCCCGTCCCCCCCGGGCCCGTTACTGTGTCGGCGGACTGGACGACAACACCGGACGTGCGCGCGGGCCGCTGGATCAGCCTGGTGGCCCTGCTGTCAGTCATCGTGCTCGAATTGCTGAGCCGACGGCGCGCACATCCTAAGCTAAAATGAAAGAAATGCCCGCCGACGTTAAATCGCTGATACAGGAAGGCGCGGAGCTCACGGATCGTGCGCTCGAGGCACTGCTTCCTTCTACCGATACGGTTCCTGCTTCGATTCACGGCGCCATGCGCCACTCCACTTTTGCTGGCGGCAAGCGTCTGCGGCCGGTGCTGGCCATGCAGGCTGCCGTCACGATCGCCGGAGCGCTGCCTGCGGGCATTGAACAGTTGGGCGCAGCGATCGAAATGCTGCACACGTACTCGCTTATCCACGATGACCTGCCTGCGCTGGACAACGATGACCTGCGGCGGGGCAAACCCACCTGCCATGTCGCGTTTGGCGAGGCCATTGCGATCCTTGCCGGTGATGCCCTGCAGACGCTTGCATTTGAAGCGCTGGCCGGCCTGTCCTGCCCTGCGAAAGCGACGGTACAAATCATAAGTCTCGTAGCGAATGCCGTGGGCACTGTGGACGGCATGATCGGCGGCCAGGTTCTGGATATTGAGAGCGAGCACCAGAAACCGACGCCGCAGCTTGTTGAAGCCATTCACAGAGCCAAGACGGGTGCTCTAATCCGCGTGAGCGTGGTTGCCGGGGGGGTATTTGCCGGCGCGACGGCCGCCGATGTGGCCAGCCTGGACACCTTCGGACGCAAGGCTGGTCTAGCGTTCCAGATCGTCGACGATGTCCTCGACATGACTGTTGATTCGGTTCATCTTGGAAAGACCGCCGGGAAGGATCAAGCGACGGAGAAGGCCACCTGGCCCGCTGTGTTCGGCATCGAGCAGAGCCAGCGCGATGCCGCTGATTTGATTGAGGAAGCTTTTGCTGCTCTCACCCCGTACGGCAGTCGGGCCGACGGACTCAAGTCGGTGGCGCGCTACCTGGTGGAGCGCAAGAACTAGCCCTCCTGAACTGATTTTTCCAAATCTGGTTTGCCTGATGTCCATGCTTAACGAATCACAAATTCTCGCCGCCCTTCGCGACTGCTTCGATCCGGACATGAAGCTGAATCTCGTGGACCTGGGTGTGTTCTACGGCATCGAGACCGGGCCCGACCCAGACTCAGCGCCAGCGTGGCCGCGGCAATGGGTCAAGGTGACCATGACCCTGCCCAGAGAGCAAAGCCCTGGCAACGGGCTTGTGATTGAACAGGTCGGCAACCGCCTCGCCGGAATTCCCGATATCTCAAATGTTGAGATCAAGCTGGTGTGGGAACCGCAATGGACGCCGCACCGCATCAGCGAAGCGGGGCGGCGTCAGTTGGGAATCCAGGCGGGGTTGGTGGCTATTTCCCAAACAACGACATAATCTTGTCGCGCTTGGCAGTAAGGTCTTCCACCGTGGAGGCAGCCTGGTCGAGCATCCGCTGCGCGTGATCCAGGTAGACGGGGAGCGAGTCCCACCAGTCGCGCACCAATTCCTTGTTCTCCAGCATGGCCAGCGCGGTTCCGGCGGCCGTGACAACCAGGCCGGCCTTGCGTTTGCCGGTCAACAGCAGCAGTGAACCGGTCAAAAGTGTGGCGCCCACCCCGATCCGCATCCAGTCCGCTTCGCTTCGATTTTCGGTCACATTCTTTGCGCGGAGAGCGGCTTCGCTGGGCGACTCCACGTGGCCCTGAGGGTAGGTTGGGGACTGAGAATACGGTACGGTGCCTGCGCTCATTAAGATCTCCTTTTGACTGCTGTCCCGCGCCTCAATCCGGCTGAAGGGAACGTTCCGAGGGGTTGAGGTGCTGTCTGCATGGGCTCGAGGGCTGCGCACACCACACCTGCATTCCGTTTTAGAGAGATGCTTCGACGCGATAGGCGGTGGTCCGGCCTTTCGCGGCGCCTTCAATCCAGGTCGAACTCACGCAAGGGCTTGCCCTCCGGGGCATCCTTGGCTTTGCGCAGCGCTTCAGCAAACTTCTTCTCCATTAGATCGGCCTTGTTGCGCTCCGCATCCATGCTTTGACGGAAGATTGACTCCTTGCGCTCTTCCTGATCCCGCATGGCTTGAGCCGCCGTCTCCAGGTCCTCGAACATGCGTTTGCGGGGCGCGGAAGTGTGGCTGATCACCAGTCCCGAAGTTCCATCGATCTTCAGCATCGCTCCGCAATCGGGGCACGCTACTTCAAAGATTTTCTCTGTCGCTTTGGCCATGACATGAAGCATTGTAGGCGCTTTCGGGTCCCTTTGTCTGGCCTCGGAATGTTTGCCTGGAATGGAATAAGCGACGGAAAGAGTGACGAATGACAGCGAACTTTTCAGCTGTCTATCGCGTACTTTCTGCTGGCGGGCATTCCCCGCTGCCTTTGTTCGCGGGTTGTACCTGCGCGCTGGTGCGCAAATCCCGGTCTTGGAGAGATGCATGCGTACGTCTATTTTGAAGAACCTGAGCTCTATCGTCCTTTTTGTTTTCGCGCTCTGCCCGATGCTGTCGGCGCAGTCCGAACTTGTCGGCGAATGGCAGGGTGGCCTTTCTGCCGGCGGACAAGACTTCCGCATCGTCTGGCATGTGATAAAAGCCGATGATGGTACCGTTACCTCTACCTTTGACAACGTCGACCAGGGTGCATTCGGCATCAAGGTCAAATCCATGGAACAAAAAGGCTCAAATCTCACCTTGACGATCGATGATGTCATGCAGGCCGGAGGCCAGGAGGTGCACGTAAGCGGCTCCTTCGCAGGAACGGTCAGCAAGGACGGTAATGTGGTGACCGGAGTCTGGACCCAAGTCGAGCCACAACCGGGGCCGGCTGATCTCATCCTGAAGCGCATCCCGCCTGCTCCGGCGACTCCGCCCACGCCGGCTGCTCCGGCTGTTCCGCCTACCCAGGCCGCTCCACCCGTTCCTCCGGCGTAGTTTCGTTTCAGATAGATGGAGGGGCGGCCAGCAGCTCTTCGATCCGTGCAGCTTCGTCTGCGGTGCACGCAAGCGAGCGTATTCGGCGAGCTGCTGGTCCCAGGTAGCGCGGAGACAGTCGCAGCCAGCGGCGGTTCACGTGATCGTTTTCACCCAGCACGGTTGTAGCTCCTGCTTCAAAATCATGCGATGGAGAGGTCCACACCGTGAACGCGCGGCTGCCAGGTGAGGGGATAGTATCCACTCTACGTGCACCGTGCGAGACGAATTCAGCCAGATTCGCGTCCGGGCCGAGCCATTCGGCCGGCGGCAGCAGATCCGGCAGCACACCTCGCTCTCTTATCTCGCCGACGATCGCATCAGGAGCTGCTGAAACGGCAACCGATACTGCCTGCCGCTTGCGAATTTCGTTTTTCAGGATGCGCAACGCCTCATCCAGCGAGGTCACCAGGAAGTCGACCACGCCGTCGCGATTGGCATGACGCAACGCCTCAGGGTTGGCTGTGGCGCTCAATGAAGCTGCGCCGGCAATATTTGCCGCACGCACCAATTGACAGCCATCCTGGTGCAACTCACCTGCGTACAAAAGCTTGCCGCCTAGCCCAATCTCAGGGTCTGCGAGGGAGGCCATCGCAGCGTAGAGGCGATACACCGGTTCAAGCCGCCTTCGCCATTCGAGATTGAGAGTTGGGGTCTCGGGCATGGAAGAGTCTTCCCACACTTTACTGCATTGCGCAGCAACGATTCACGACAGACTTGGTTCGTCTATGATCCGGTCAAAAAGGCCGCAGGTTGACCTCAAATAAAAAAGAAAAATATCTTTTGGGCGGGATTTACCAGGTCGAATACGCCTGGCCGTTCGATCCCTGCTCCTGCGATCCGGAGTGAATGTCGTCAATCCCGGGGTCCGTCTGGTCTACCGAATGCAAATCCGAATTGGTCTCCGTAACCCACGTTTCCTTGCTGTGAGTCATCGGGTCGTCAGGGATGGACTTGAGATAGCCTTCCTGCACCAGATCGTCAAGCGATTGCGGAGCCTTCTGCTTGTCGGCCGTAAAGGAGTCGATGGCATTGCGCAGCACGTGCAGATCTTCCTTCAGGACCGCTTCGCGCGCTGCGCGGATGGCACCGATATAACTCGGCACAGCCACCACCGCCAGGACCATGATGATCGCCATGACGATCATTAGTTCCACCAGCGTAAATCCCGCGCTATTTTTGCGATTCTTGTCCATGCCCGTTCCTACCAATCTGAGTACTTTTCGCCATTCAGGCCTGTACTTGGCGATTTCGAGTAAACATCAAATACGCTTTGCCCGCCGAAGGAGTCCGATTTTGGATCGTCCTGCATCGACCTCAGCCCCCACTCGTTGTTGCCCGTCATGGGGTCCACGGGAATATGCCGGAGAAACTTTACTTTTTTACCCTGGATGTCGACCCCATCTACCAGAGTTTGCAGATCTGGAGGGTAGTTCTGGCTATCCACCTTGGTCTGGAAAGCCCCTCGATCCGCGGCGTCCTTGTACTTGTCAATGGCGTCGCGCATCATCCAGAGATCGTACTTGAGCTCGCGCTCTTTTTGCCGTTTTATCTGAAAGCGGGCGATTGGCACAGCCGCCGAGGCTAGAACGGCCAGGATCGCAACTGTCACGATCAGCTCAACAAGTGTGAGCCCGAGTTCACCCTTTCGGATTGTCAACTGCCTTCTCATGCCTTGCTTATCCCTGTTTTACCGCACTCGCGAAGCGGCTATTTTGCTCCAGGTCTAGTTAGAGCAAACATTCTTTTCGGACTCTTGCACCGAGGTTACTGGATATTGACGCTAGTTTGGCTCCCTTGAACCGTCAATGGCTGACCCGAGCTACTTGTAGCCCCCGCTCGGGTGATGGAGACGCTGGTCTCCCCCGGTTCCTTCGCCTGAAACGTAAGGACGCACACCACCCCAGCCCCGCTCACCCCGCTGGCGCCCCGGGGTCGCGAGATATTCAGGCTCAGGTTTCCCGGACCGTCGTCGCGATGGGTTTCCGCCACGGACTGGCCGTCCCTGCTGAGGAAGTCCCCCGGACCCACATTAACCAGCGATACCTTGGCAGGATCATATTGCATTTGCAATGGGACCGCTGTCACATCCGCACCACCGCTGATTACTACAGGAATCTGGAAGGTACCCCCGTTCTTCACCGGTCCGGGCGAATTCAGGATCAGGCGAACGGCACCTTGAGCGGCTGGGTTTGCGGCAGGATTTGTGGGCGGAGCCGCAGGCGGTGCACTTGTCGGCGGCGGAGAAACCACAGGCGTTGTTCCCGGTGGCGGTATGGGTGACGCTGTCATCATCGGCTTCGTATCGAGATTGGGCTGAGGCACCTGCGTCATCGGCTCCCCTGCCGCAGCGTTCATTTGAGCCATGGCGGCCGGCGCAGCTGACGTAGCGCTCTGCCCCGGCACTGTGCCGGCGGTCGACAGAATCGGAGCCATCGAGCGTGTCGAGACGGGCTGAACTTGCGCCGGGCTGTTCGCGCCAGGCCCTTCAGCGACAATACGCCGCAGTTCCACGTTCGTGCCTACGCCGGTATCGATGGGCCGGAGGTTGGCCGCGGACACGTCGTTTCCGCGTACGATGTGCGGGACCATCAGGAATACAACTTCGTCATTGGTGACGGTGTGATCCTTGGAGCCGAACAGGTACTTGAGAATCGGAATCGAGCTCAGGCCTGGAATGCCGCTCCAACTCACCTGATCCTGCTGGTTGAGAATTCCGCTCAGGATGTTAGCTTCACCCTCGCGCAGCCGGACCACTTCTTCCGTGCTCTTTTGTGCGATGATCGGCTCGGTCACGCCGCTGATGGTTGTGGAGCCCGCCTGGGCTGTCACTTCAATCTTCATCTTCAAAGTGACGTCGCGATCGAAATGGACAGTTGGCGTAATTTCGATGTTCACACCAACGTCCAGGTATTGAAACTGCGTATTGACCAGCGAACTCACCAGAGCGGTCGCCGCTCCGGTCTGATATGAACCAGTGGCGATCGGAATACGCTCGCCGATCTTCATCGTAGCTTTCTGTGCGTCCGTCGCACGCAGGCGAGGATTCTGCAGAATGCGCGTATTTGAGTCGGTCAGGAGCAAGTTGGCCGTAGCCGAGCCTACCGTGACCGCAAAGTCATTCGCATTCAGATGCGCAAGGTTGTAGATCGTGAGTGCATTAGTGCTGCCGGTGCCGGTGCCGGTGCCCGAACTGGAAGAGGAGGTGGGCGGCTGCAGCGCAACGCCGGCGCTGCTCGGCCAAGACAGACCGAGATTGCGCTCCCAGTTCTTGCTTACTTCCATCACGGCAATATCGACTACAACCTCAGGTCTGGCCTTATCCAGGTCGTTGATCAGCTTCTGCGCCAGCAATAATTCGTCAGGAGTGCCGCGAACAACAAGCGCGTTCTGGCTGGCCACGCCGTAAACCTTGATGTTGGTAAGCACATTGCGCAGCGCGGTGGTCACGTCATTCAGATCGTTCTGCTGCCAGGCGTTGGTTAGGTAAAACGTCTGCACCGCCTGCTCGTCAAGTTCGGTGCGTTTGGAACGCGAGTTCTGCGCCACGAAAATTGTGTTGGGCGTGATCGGCCGCCAGAACGTATTGGAAAGCACACCCACGATCCGCAACCCATCGAGAAGAGTCGAGTTAGTCAGGTCCACCTGGACGCGCTTCGATGTGTAGTCAGGATCAAAAAGCACGTTGATGCCGGCCGCGCGACCGATGGCCTGGTATACGACCTTCGAATCCTCTGACATGTGCAGCGTGAGCGGCTCATTGGAAACGGGCTTCAGCTGCACCGGCGAGCCCATTGAGTTGATTTCCTGTTCAGCGGCGGATAGCTCCGGTGCCGCCCCAGCGGCGCCTGTGCTCGACGAACCCATCTTCAGTCGAAGGGCGTTGACCTCTTGCGTCACCGCCTCATTTCCCGGATCAACTTCGCCTGCGCGCAGAAACTCGGTCAGTGCATTCTGGTAGTCGCCGGTCTGCGCCAACTGGCGTCCCTTTGCAATGTGTTGCGCGGACGCCGAGCCTCGCACACGATACAAGGCGGTGCGAAAACGCAGGTCCTTCGGATCTTTGGCATACGCTTTCTGATAGTCCTGAAACGCAGTATCGAAGTCGTCCCGCTGTTCAGCCGCCTTGCCGGCGGCGTAGAGCGATTTGGCCGACTGAGCATTCAGCCGAGCTTCGCTCGAGCAGGTCAGAAGGGATATTGCGAAGAGGGCGATCCAGAAGCGCTGTCTGGCCGCAGCAGGAAAACCAGTGTGGGTCATCGAACTCCCTGGCGTCGGACCCGCCGGCGGGGAACCGGGCCGGTCATCGTATTCGCGCAGCTTTTCGGGGCTGCCCGGTAAGCGATTGTCTTGGGAAAGGTTACCCATCCAACGAATCCCCATTCTAGCAAAGCCCCTGTGCTGCCCGGGCTTGCCGCGGACCGGACTCACGATTTGTATGAATGCTACGATGAAGATTCAAGGACGCGTAACAATGGCCCGCCAAACCAGTCACGTCATCACCAATCCCGACCGCCCTACTGCCCCCAAGACGCCGCGCCCTCGCGATCCCGTGGCCAGCGGCGAACGGGATGCTGCTCAGAATCGGATAGCGAGTCATAACTATTTTCTTTTGGAGAAATTTGAGGCAGGGGTCGCCCTGCGCGGAACCGAGGTCAAGTCGATCCGCGAAGGAAAAGCGAATCTCAAGGATGCCTACGGCCTCATCAAGGACGGTGAAGCCTTTTTGCTTAATGTGCACATCGGTCCTTACTCTCATGGAAATATTGCAAATCACGACGAAACCCGGACGCGAAAGCTCCTCATGCATCGCGAGGAAGTTCGCAAGCTACTCTCGAAGACGCAGGTGAAGGGTCACACGCTCATCCCCACCCGCCTTTACTTTCGCAATGGGCGGGTCAAATGCGAACTGGCGGTAGCCAAGGGCAAACAGGATTGGGACAAACGCGAGACTGAAAAGCGCCGTGAAGCCGATCGCGAGGCCCGCTCCGCCATCAACGCCAGCAAACACAAGACCGGCCGCTAGCGGCACAATTGGCGCCTTGATTTCCACCGGTCACAAACGGCGGATTCGGCGCCGCTGTTATCCTGATCCCGCATGCAACTCGCTAAAACGCCCAGGAGTGTAGCCCGTTGAGCACGGCTCGATGGGGTGCCGGTTTCAGCGCCCTGGGGCGTTTTGTCGCCGAAATCGAAGCAGCTTCGAGCAACTCCGCTCCTCTCAAGCCGGGCTACGTGCTCGCCGGTGATGAGCTCTTTCTGCAGGAACGCTGCCGACACGCGATTTTGAAAGCATTTGTACAGCCGGATCTCCGCGACTTCTGCCTTTCCGACCTCGACCTCAGCATCAGCTCAATTTTCGAAATTCTCGATCGCGCCCAGACGCCGTCGCTCATGTCGCCCTTCCAGGTAGTCTTCGTGCGCAACGTGCGCCAGCTTTACACGCGCGGCGCCAAAAAGGAAGAATTCGCGGCCCTGGATCGCTATTTTCGCTCGCCTAATCCGCAAGCGTTGATTATCTTCGTCGCTGATTTCCTCCGCATCCCCTCCGATGCGCGCCGGATGGAAATGGATGACAAGAACCGCTTTGAGCGTCTGACTGAAACACTTGGCGAGCACTGCGGGATGGTTGAGCTTGCGCGCGTAAATGAGGAAGACGCCATGCGCTGGGTAATTGGTGTCGTGCAAGACGCAGGCAGCCGCATCGAACCCGACGCGGCGCGTGAATTGGTCGACAGCCTCGGAGCAGACATGATGATGATCTCTTCCGAGGTCGAGAAACTCATGCTCTACACTCTGGGTCGCGGAAAGATCACGCTCGGCGACGTTGAGACCATGGTGCTGGGCGCCAAGCAGCGCTCGTTGTACGAACTGACCGACGCCATCAGTTCGCGCAATGCTGTCCGCGCTCTGGCGCTTCTGCATGGCCTGCTCAATTCGAGTGACGCCGGTGAAGATGCCGCCATCGGCCATCTCTACATGCTGGCGCGCACCTTCCGCCAGATGCTGGTGATTCTCGAGAAGAACGTGCGCGACCAGCGCGCCATCTGGCAGGCGCTGTGGCAGGGCTTTCGCATTCCGCCCTTCGCCGCAGACGATCTCATCCGCCAGGCTCGCCGTTACAAGAGCCGCCGCGATCTGACCCGCGCGATTCGCCTCATTGCGCGCGCCGATCTCGAACTGCGCTCCTCGCCGCCTGACAAGCGCCTGGTCCTCGAGCGCCTCGTCTACGACCTTGCTTCAGAACCCAAGCCTGTCTCTGCATGGGCTTCTCCGCAGCTCTCCTTCGAAGTTTGAATAAGGGGCCTATCAACTTCTTCTTTGCTCAGTTCATGAGGGCTGCGCGCAAGTCGAGAACGCACTAGGCTACTCTTTCGGGGCGCCAGTCTGCGCATGCTCCATCACCGCGCGGTCTGCCCACGTCAGATAGCTGATGCCCACACGCATGTTGTGATCGATCGACACCGGAATCGTGATCGCAATCGAAATCCCCAGAATCGCGTGCGCCGCCACCAGCGGCCACAGATTCTTGTATCGCAAAAAGAAGAGGCACGACGCCAGCCCGCAGAACAGGGTGATCAAAGTGAGGAGGGGATTGGGAAGATGCGCGACTGCGAACAGCCCAGCCGAAATTGCCGCCGCTGCCGTTGTGTTGCGCATCAGTCGTAGAGTTCGCGAAAGAAAAAATGATTGCAATATCAACTGCTGCAGTCCAGCCCAAATTGCATATCCGCCGTAGTGCCGCAGCGCCCACCATGGCGAACTCGCCAGTTGCAGCGTGTGCATGCGCCCTGCCACCCACACGGCAAATAGAGCAACCGTCATCGCCAGCGCAACGGCCCAGAGTGACCTCGCGAGGTTCACGGTGCACAGCCCCATGGGCCGCATGCCTTCAAACGAAACCGCAATCACTGCAATGATCGAGATTGATGCCAGACCCCACATCGGCCATTGCCACGGCCGCGGTGTCCAGATCACGAGAAGAATAAGACCGTATATACCCACCAGCTCGATGAAATCTCTACGGCGGCTTCTCGCCGTTTTAATTACGCACTCACCAGCTGGGTTGGTCCACTTAAATATCGACCAATTCGTACCCATACTGACGCGATTAGATGCGCGATTGTGAATCGGAGATGACAACCTGCAGCCCATAGCGAAACCAGAGTAACGATCGCCTACAAATCCGTATAAAATCGCCGCTCAACACTCGACGCGGCATGAGTCAAAGGGCCCGAGATCCGCGACTGTTGTGCTGGTATAGCAAGCACTCAGCACGCCAGTCGTTGCTCCAGCACAAGCCCGTATTCAGTAGTAACCTCGCGTCTTCAATTCAGACACTCAATCGAGAATGACGGCCGGATCAGGCTCGTGCCCACGCACAGTCAGTGTTACCGCCGCAGCCAGGATCAACCCACCACCCAGCCATGCATGTGGCCCCAGGTGTTCACCAAGCAACTGCACTCCCAGATACGAACCTAATGCCGGTTCGATGTTTAGAAAAACACCGGCTCTTGAGGCCGGTACATGATGTATACCCCAGTTCCACAGCAAAGTTGTGGTTGCTGTGCAGGCCACGCCGCTGATGGCCAACGCCACCCACGCTGTCACGCTTACATGCGCAAATGGCATCGGCGCACTTCCATTCGGAACCCACGGCTTCATCATCACCGGTGTCAGAATCCACGCTGCAAGCATCAAAGTGCCTGACAGAATTGTGTAGGCCGTCACCACCGGCGGACTGTGTGTCTTCATGAGTTTCTTGCTCAACAGGATCCACGTCAACGCCGTGCACAATGACGCCACCACCAGCAGATCGCCAAAAAGTGTCGGCTCCCCATGCGCGGCCGGCCCGCGGTGCCCACCAAGCACAATCAGAGCCGCGCCCACTGTTGAGCCCACGAGCGCCACCCATCCAATCCAGTCCAGACGCTCGCCCGCAAATAACGCCGCTGCCGCTGCCAGCAGCACCGGCATCGATCCCACCATCAGAGACGCATGACTCACCGTAGTGTGATCGAGCCCATGAAATTGAATCAGAAATTGCACCGGCACGCCCAGCGCCGCAGAAATCAGCAGCAGGCGTATCTCGTCGCCGGTCAGTCGCACACGGTTCAGCACAATCACCGGTATCATGCCTACGCACGCAAACAAGAAGCGGTAGAGCACCATGTACTCCACGCTCATTTCGTTCATCGCCAGCCGGCCCAGGTAAAAGCCTGTGCCCCACAGGCAACCGGCCAACGCGCACGCGCCGTAGCCGAGCCACTGGGTTCTCGCCTGTGATCTTTCTTGCGTCGTCATCCGTGTATTTACTCTCGCATACGGCTCTCTTTCCGCTCTGAACCTCCTCGTGCCTATTCCCTGTGCTGGCCAACTTGCGAGACAATACTTGGCAATGTCGTTGTCCCATCCGCTGTCGGGTCTCACATCGCACGCAATCATAGGACTCGTCCTCTGGTCCGTTGCGTCGCCGCAGACCTTTGCCGAAAAGAAAAAAAACACACCGCCTGACCCGCCCCACATCCGCGCCACAGTCCAGCCGAGCTTTTCCATTCCCGCCGAACCCCTCGGATTTGCATCTCCAGGCGATTTCTACCTGGGTATGCGCAACACGCTGGTTTCCCTCGACTTCCTCGACGAGGACCATCTCCTGTTCACCTTTCGAGTTCCCGCGCTAATTCACCGTGAGGCCTCCAGTAACGAGGCACACGATGAACGCCGCATACGCGCTGTGGTGTTACGCCTGCCGACGGGAGCCGTCGAAGCGGAAACCATCTGGAGCGTCCACGACCACGCCCGCTACCTTTACATGCTCGATCACGGCCAATTCCTCATTCGCGATCGCGACTCGCTATTCCTTGGCGACCCGTCCCTGCAGCTGAAGCCGTTTCTTCACTTTCCCGGACCAGTTTTGTGGGTCGAAATCGATCCGTCGCGACAGTACTTTGTCACCGGTACGACGGAGCCAAAAGGTCGCAAGAGTGAAGCAGGAGAGGTCACGAGCCCACCCACCGCGGCAGAGCATGTTGACAGCGATCAGCAGCCCTCCGGCGAAGACTCCGAGATGGTGTTGCGCATTCTTCGCCGAAACGACGGCCATGTCATGCTGGTGAGCCGCGTCCGCGGTGCCGTTCATCTGCCTATCAACGACGAGGGGTATCTCGAATCTCTGCGTGGGCGCGGCACGATATGGGATCTCAATCTCAACCACTTCACGGGCGGTAGCACCATACTTGGCAAGGTCGACTCCGTCTGTTCGCCCATGCTCGATTTCATCTCTCCCAGCCTGTTCCTGGCCACCACCTGTGGATCGTCCGGCGAGCCTCGACTTGTGGCAATGTCCACGGCAGGCCACCGCCTTTGGGAGGACCCCTCCTTAGGTCCATCAGTCTGGCCCCTTCTTGTGTCCGGCTCTAATGGCTCGCGAATTGCTCGCGAAACCCTCATGGCTACGCACTCGGTGAACGCTTCCGCACCACTTGGAACGGAAGACATTAAAGGCCAGGACGTACAGATCATCGACGCTGCCAACGGCAAGGTTGTTCTTCGCGCCGCTGCCAGCCCGGTTCTGGATGCGGGTGGCAATGTTGCCATCTCGCCGACGGCCCGCCGCGTCGCCGTGCTCATGGAAGGCGCGATTCAGGTCTTCGATCTGCCCGCTCCGGCGCCGATCCCCGATAACTTGATACAGGCTGGCCGCTCCCCCCTCATTCCCGATCGCTGAGCGCCCGTACCCTGCCATTTTCTTAACAACCCGTGTACACTGACCAGCGGGAGCGTTCATTTGTCCACGGTAGCTGTTCGCTACGCCGCCGCGGCGGTTACTGACCGCGGCCGCAAGCGTCCCTCAAACGAAGATGCCTTCGGATACTCCGTTGAAGACGGTGTTTACGTCGTCTGTGACGGTATGGGAGGGGCAGCAGCCGGGGAAATTGCAAGCTCCATCGCTGTTGACGAAGTCCTCCGCCTTCTCTGCGAACGGGACCGCCAGGCTCCCCTGCCGGCTGTTGCTGAAGACGCCATCTGTGCCGCCAATACCGCCATCTATTCTCGCGCCGAGCGCAATCGCAACTTGAGCGGCATGGGCACCACGCTCGTGGCGCTGGTGGTCGAAGAGTCGCGTGTCTGGGTGCTCAACGTGGGCGACAGCCGCTGTTATCGCCTTCGCAGCGGCCGCATTGAGCAGCTTACGTTTGACCACTCTCTAGTTGAAGAGCAGGTACGCCTGGGCCGGATGTCTCGCGCGGAAGCCCTTCGCTCCCCGCTGCGCAATATGATCACCCGGGCTCTGGGCACCCAATCCTGCGTCACGCCGGACTGTTTCCAATTTGAAGCGGAACCCGGCGACATCTTCCTTCTCTGCTCTGACGGACTGACCCGCGAACTCTCCGATTCACAGGTCCAATCGAATCTTTCCGTCAATCTGCCCCTCGCGGACCGCTGCGCAAAATTAGTTGAAGCCGCCAAGAAAGCCGGCGGCCACGACAACATCACCGCCATCCTCGTCCAGGCCGTAGCCTAACCCTGCTTTCAGTCCCGGTTTGCGCCCTCTTCCCCCCAGTGCGTATCGTTTGGGAAGCAGCTTCCACAGCCAACATCCATGGACGTCCTACAAAAACTATTCGAGCAGCACTTCCACACTGCGCCCGACCAGATGAAGCCCCTCCAGGGCCAGCTCGGCGGATCCGGCCGCGCCATCGTGCGCCTTGCCGCCGGCGGCAACAGTGCCATCGGCATCGTCTATCCCGTGCGCGAAGAGAACGTGGCCTTCCTGGAGTTCTCGCGTCACTTTCATCGCCACGGCCTGCCCGTTCCCGCCATCTACGCGGAGGACCTCGCTCAAGGCGCTTACATCGAAGAAGATCTCGGCGACGTCACGCTCTACGACTACCTCTCGGCTCATCGCAACGGTGACATAGTGGGCCCTGAAGTTGTCGATGCCTATCGCAAGGTCGTCTCGATTCTGCCGCGCTTTCAAGTCGAAGCGGCCCGCGACCTCAACTACAAGGTCTGCTACCCTCGCGCCAGCTTCGATCGCCAGTCCATCAATTGGGACCTCAACTACTTCAAGTACTACTTCCTGCGCCTCGCCGGCATCCCCTTCAACGAGCAAGCGCTTGAGGACGACTTCGGCCGTCTCACGCGTTTCCTCCTCACTGCGCGCCGCGACTTCTTCCTCTACCGCGATTTCCAGTCGCGCAACATTATGCTCCGCAGCGGTCAACCCTATTTCCTCGACTACCAGGGGGGCCGCAAAGGCGCTCTGCACTACGACATCGCGTCGCTGCTCTTCGACGGCAAGGCCGATCTGCCGGCCGAACTGCGCCAGCAATTGCTCGATCAATACCTTGAAGCGCTAGCGAAATATCTGCCGATCACACACGACGCCTTCATGGAGCACTACTACGCGTATGTCTACGTGCGTATCCTGCAGGCCCTCGGTGCATACGGCTTCCGCGGATTCTACGAGCGCAAGCCGCACTTCCTCCTCAGTGTGCCTTACGCCCTGAAAAATCTCAGCTGGCTCGCACAAAACGTCACGCTGCCCATCGCACTGCCGGCGTTGATGGACGCACTTCAGTCCATGCTGTCATCGGAAAAGCTGCTTTCCCTCGCTGCCTCTGCTGACAACCTCACCGTGCGCGTGTTCAGCTTCTCCTTCCACCGCGAGCCGCCGGTCGATCCGTCCGGCAACGGCGGCGGCTTCGTCTTCGATGCCCGCGCTCTTCCTAATCCTCACCGCATAGATACCCTGCGCCCCCTCACAGGCAAAGACGCACCGGTCGCCGAATACCTCAACCAGCAACCCGGCGTACATCAGTTCCTGTCCAGCGCGATCGCCCTCGTCGACTCAAGCGTCGCCGCCTATCAGCGCCGCGGCTTCAAGAACCTCATGGTCTCCTTCGGCTGCACTGGCGGACAGCACCGCTCCGTCTTCCTCGCCGAGCAGCTTGCGAAGCACTTACGCGGCACGCAGGGAGTCGATGTGATGCTTCGCCACATCGAAGTCGAAAAGATGGAGCAGGCCAATCTGGAGCAGGCCCGGGTCCCGTCTGCGAACCCTCCAGCTGAGATCACCGCGTCATGAAGGCCATGATCCTCGCCGCCGGTCTCGGCACTCGCCTTCGCCCATTCACCAATGACCGTCCCAAAGCCCTTGTCGAAATCGCAGGACGCACTTTGCTTGAAATCACAATCGAGCGCCTCCGCTCCGTTGGCGTCACAGAGGTCATTGTCAATACCCATCACTTTGCCGATCGCATGACGGACTTTCTCCGCAATCACAAAGTTCCGGGCATGCGCATCGAGATCTCGCACGAGATCATTCTTCTCGACACCGGTGGAGGACTTAAGAATGCGTCCTCATTTTTTCTCGAACCCGGACCGCATCGAGACCAGCCCTTCATCCTCCACAACGTCGACGTTCTCAGTAAGATTGACATCTGCGCTATGCTCCGCTTCCACGTTGAACGCGGAGCGCTCGCCACCCTCGCCGTGCAGAATCGCTCCACATCTCGGTATCTCCTCTTTGACGAGACCACCAATCTCTGCGGACGTCGCTCTGGCCTGACCGGCAAGACAGAACTCGTTCGTCCCGCTGCCGCAACGCAGGCCCTGGCCTTCTCCGGCATCCACGTCCTCTCCCCAAAAATTTTCGATCTCCTTACGGAAATCGGTGCGTTCAGCATCATCGATGCCTACCTCCGTCTTGCGGCCGAAGGCCACACGATCGCCGCCTTCCGCGCCGACGATTCCTACTGGCGCGACCTCGGCCGCCCGGAGCACATTGAGAAAGCCGCCCGCGACATTGCTGCCGGACTTTATCCCAGCCCATAAGGTCCAAAACGACAGCCGCACCGCAGGTGCCAGATGCCACAATGTCTGCATGCCTTTGCGCCTCCTCTGCAGCCTGTTTCTCTTCGCCTTTGCCTTACCCGCCTTCGCCCAGTCCCCGGCCGCTGTCCCCGGGCCAACTCCGGCGGTAACACCGGCGCCGCACCCCACTCCGCCCACGCGCGATCCCCACACTCCGGGCTATGTCACCGCCAAAGAGCTACCCGACGGCTCTATCCCAAGCCCCGAGGCCGACGGCAACTTTATCCTCGGTCCCACCCATCCTCCAGCGCCTGAGATGACTCCCGCCCCCGGCATCCCCACCGGCGCCATCATCGAATTCACCATGAGCTCCGCCGACAGCAAGTTTTATCCCGGCATCATGCGCGACCCGGGACCCCTCGGAACTCCCGATCCGCAAGACCCCGCCAAGCTGATCGTCACCACCAGCCATCCCGCGCCCTACACTCGCAAAGTTACGGTTTACGTTCCCAATCAATACGTTCGCGGCACCATCGCGCCTTTCATCGTGGGCGCAGACGGCCCCGACCGCATGCTCTTCACCGCGCTCGACTCCCTCATTGCCGCACACAAGCTCCCCGCCATGGTCGCCATATCCATCAGCAACGGCAGCGGAGACGCACAGGGCAGCGAGCGCGGCATCGAATACGACACCATGTCCGGCCGATACGCCGAATTCGTCGAGCAGGAGGTTCTCCCCCTCGTCGAAGCCAAGGCCAATGTCAAGCTCACCCGTGATCCCGATGCCCGCGCCACCATGGGCGGCAGTTCCGGCGGCTCCTGCGCCCTCATCATGGCGTGGTATCACCCTGAGCTCTACCACCGCGTGCTCACCTACTCGGGAACATGGATCAACCAGCAATGGCCGCCGAACCCGGAGACCCCGCACGGCGCCTGGGGATTTCATGAAAGCATCATTCCCAACTCGGCAGTGAAACCCATTCGCATCTTTCTGGAAGTAGGCGACCGCGATCTCTACAACCCCAACGTCATGCGCGACAACATGCACGACTGGGTTCTGGCCAACGAAAACATGGCCCGCGTGCTCGCCTCCAAGGGCTATCACTATCAGTTTTCATTTGCAATGAACGCCGGGCACGTTGACCGCGCCGTCAAGGAGCAAACCCTGCCTGAAGCGCTCGAATACGTCTGGCAGGGCTACCACGCGCCCACCCGGTGAACTCAGGAACCGGCGGTCAGGCAGAGACAGTCTGCGACTGCTCAAGCTCGAACGTCAGATTCACCGATCGTCCTCCCACGGGCCGCGTCCGATGCCGAACGCCACGAGGGACCGTCAGTATCTGGCCCGGCTCTAGCTCAACCGTGCCGTTCTCGAATTCGATCGACAGCCGTCCTTCCAGCACCAGAAAGGTTTCATCCGAGTTGAGATGACGATGCCAGTGAAACGGCTCCGTCATCGTGGAGATGCGCACGACGTGGTCATTGACCCTGGCAATGGGATGGTTGTCGTACCCGGCATTAACCGGCGACTCTGCCTTCAGCGTGATGACCTCAGGAAGCGGTCCCTGCATATTTGCATCTCATTTCACTACTTGGCCGTAATCGTGAACGTATCCTTCACCTCAAACACAGGCTTATCGGCCGCCGCATCCGCCAGCCGATACATCTTGGCCTCCAACTGCTTGCCCTTAAACGCGAACTCCACGTAGTGATAGTTTGGGAATCCCGTATCCTGGTAAAGATCCTCCGGAGTTCGTTCCACCGGAACCGGTGATGCGGCTCCTCCCCCCGCAACAAGATAAGTCACGTCCTTGTGCTGGAACCGTTCGTAATTGTGGATGTGCCCGGCGCTGACGATCAGCTTGGCGCGCAGGTTCGGCGCCATCTTCTCCAGATAGTCCCGCAGGGCAATCTCGTTAGGCCGTGGATTGTGGCTCGTGTTGACCCGGGTTTGAATATCGGCCACGGGCGGATGATGCAGGTTGATGAAGACGAACCTTGTCGTTGTCGGCAGATTCATCAACTGCCCGTTCAGCCACCGCGCCTGGTCGCTGTCCGGCAGCAGGGACGTGTCGCTGTCCAGCGCGATACTGTATAACGACTTGCCAAGCTCCACTGAATACCAGCGGCGGTTGCGCATCTCCGGAAACGCGGTCCACCAATGCTCCAGCGCCTGCTGCGGGTCGCCATGGAACTCATGATTCCCCAGCGCGGGGTACACATGCAGCTGCGCATCTCGCCATGGCTTCGTCTCAGTACGATACACCGCGTAGTCGTCCACCACATCGCCGCTATAAGGAACGTCTCCGTTCAGCAGTACCGCATCTGGCTTCAGTTCGGCGATGCGGTTCACCAGCATCAGCCGCACTTTGGGATTAGTCACCTTCGTGTTCGTGGGATCCGTGAATCGTTGATCGCCGTAAACGACGATCATTGCCGACTTGTCCAGCCGCGCGTCCGTCACGCGAAAGGTGGGCCCCGGCGTGCTCAGTAGACCCGAGGTCGGCAGATCCGCCGCCGTCGCCCCTTTCTGAGAGGCCGCGTCCTGTGACCAGGCCCCAAGAAAGGCCGCGCAAATCAACGATAGGCAACCAAGCCCGCGTTCCAACTTCATAACCGATCCCTCGCACCATGCGCAATGTGTCTGGGGTTGATCCCCAGCTCCCGCATATCTCCATTGAACATGACGCCGCTGAGACTATCCCGATTCTGTCTCACGTTGCGAAAGATTCATTCACATTTCATACTTATGCTCCAGCTATTGCAATCACAACTCCCTCAGCCGCTCGCAACTCAATCGTTCCCTCGACGCGTTCGCGCACCCTGTCCGAATGCGTCCCTATCAGCACTATTCCGCCGGTTACCTTCGGCCGCACCGTATAGTGGCTCATATTCAGAACCACCTCGACACAATCGCTTCCACTGCACCGCGAATACCGCAGCACTGCGCCCTCAGCCGACACGTTGCTCAACGTCCCGCAAATTAGTACCTCGTGCTCGCGTCGCATCGCAATCAGGTGCTGATAGAAGCGCAAAATCTGATCCGCGTCTTTTTCGAATGCCTCGACATTCACCGACACATGCTCATCGCCCAGTGGAAGCCACGGCTCGCCCGTCGTGAATCCGCCTTTTGGTGAGCCGTCCCACGGCATCGGTGTCCGCTCCGGATCGCGCCCCTGCCCGATGCCGGGTTCATTCTTCTCTGCTGGATCCTGCACCTCTTCCGGCGCAATCGGCACGTTGCGCATTCCCAGCTCTTCGCCGTAATACATCGTCAAGGTTCCCGGCAGCGTCATCAGCATCAGCGCGGCAACCCGCGCCTGCCGCACGCCCACGCGGCGTCGCGATTCGTGGCTGATCGTGATTGCCCAGCACCCAGTTCGCCCATGCACCCGAGGGCAGGGCAGTGTTGTAATCGCTGATGGCCTGCGCCACTGCCTCCGCACTCCAGGCGCACTGCAGCAGCTGAAAATTAAACGGCAAATTCGCGCCGTTCCCATCCTTTCCGTAGTAGTTCATCAGCTGCTGCACCGGCAGATAAATCTCACCAATCAACACGCGATCCTTGTAGGCGTCGATCACGCCGCGCATCTCCTCCACTAAAGTCGTGATTCTCCGGTCTGTCCGCGTCGTATACGCGCAATACCTTATGCTGAGATGGCTCGCCGGGCCTGTAACCCGGGTTTGGAGGATTGTCACGGAACTGATCGTCCTTGATCATCAGCCACATCACGTCCACGCGAAATCCATCCACACCCTTGTCGAGCCAGAAACGAAGCGCCTCGAACATCGCCTCCTTCACCTCAGGATTTCGCCAGTTCAAATCCGGCTGCTGCTTCAAAAACGAGTGCAAGTAGTACTGCCTCGTCTTCATGTCGAATTCCCACGATGACCCGCCAAAATGACTCATCCAGTTATTCGGCTCATCGCGCCAGATGTACCAGTCCCGCTTTGCATTCGCGCTCGATCTCCGGCTTTCCAAAAACCAGGGATGCTGATCGCTCGTATGATTCGGTACAAAATCCAGAATCATCTTCAGACCGCGTCCGTGCACTTCACCCAGCAGGCGATCGAAATCCTCCATCGAGCCAAACAGCTTGTCGACCCCGCAGTAGTCAGCCACGTCATACCCGAAATCCGCCATCGGCGATGGATAAATCGGCGAAATCCACACCGCGTCCACGCCCAGGGCCACAAGATAGTCCAATCGCGACCGAATCCCGTTCAGATCCCCGACACCATCGCCATTCGAGTCCTGAAACGACCGTGGATAGATCTGGTAAATCACCGCGTGCTGCCACCACTTCAAGTTCTGCATCCCAATCATTGCTCCCGTAGCGTATTCACACCCGAAAGAGCGCTCATGATCAACGATCTCTGGTACAAGAACGCCGTCGTTTACTGCCTCTCCGTTGCCACTTACATGGATGCAAACGGAGACGGCATAGGTGACTTCAAGGGTCTCGTCCGCCGCCTCGACTACCTTCAGGGCCTGGGCGTCACCGCTCTGTGGCTCATGCCCTTCCAGCCCTCGCCCAACCGCGACGATGGTTACGACGTTGCCGACTACTACGGCGTCGACCCTCGCTACGGCACCTTGGGAGACTTCGTCGAATTCACCCACGGCTGCAAACAACGCGGCATGCGCGTCCTCATCGACCTCGTGGTTAACCACACTTCCGACCAGCACGCCTGGTTCAAGCAGGCCTGCAGCGATCCTGAGTCGAAGTACCGCGATTGGTACGTCTGGTCCGATATCAAGCCAAAAAATGCCGAGACCGGCATGGTCTTCCCCGGCGTACAGAAAACCACCTGGAGCTATCAGAAAGACGCTCGGTCTTACTATTTCCACCGCTTTTACGATTTCCAGCCCGACCTCAACACTTCGCATCCGGATGTACAGGCGGAGATCCTCAAAATCATGGGCTTCTGGCTGCAACTCGGCGTCGACGGGTTCCGCATGGATGCCGTCCCCTTCGTTATCGCCCAAAAAGGTGCAAACCTCAAGCGCCCCGCCGAGCAATACGACATGCTCCGTTCCTTCACCGAATTCCTCACATGGCGCAAAAGCGGCGCCATCATTCTTGGTGAAGCCAACGTCGTTCCGAAAACCGACATGGCCTACTTTGGCGACGCCGGTGAACGTTTGCAAATGATGTTCAACTTCGACGTCAATCAACATCTTTTTTATGCAATGGCCAGCGGAGATTGTCGCCCTCTTATGAAGGCGATGAACGACACCAACCCCCGCCCCGCCACCGCCCAGTGGGGCCTCTTCTTGCGCAATCACGATGAACTCGATCTCGGCCGCCTCACCAAAAAACAGCGCGAGACCGTCTTCACCGCATTCGGTCCCGATAAAAATATGCAGCTCTACAATCGCGGCATCCGTCGCCGTCTCGCGCCCATGCTGCAGGGCGATCGCCGCCGTCTCGAGCTCGCTTACAGCCTCATGCTCACTCTGCCTGGAACGCCGGTCATCCGCTATGGCGACGAGATTGGTATGGGCGACAATCTTGATCTGCCCGAGCGCAACTGCGCCCGCACCCCCATGCAGTGGTCAACCGAGCCGCAGGGCGGTTTCACCAAGAGTGCCAAGACTATCCTTCCCGTCATCACCGACGGCGCCTACGGCTTCCCCCACGTCAACGTCGCCCAGCAGCGCCGCGACCCCAACTCCCTCCTCAACTGGATGGAACGCATGGTCCGCATGCGCAAGGAAGTCCCTGAAATCGGCTGGGGCAACTTCACCTTTCTCGACATTAGAACATCGACCAGGAAGGCCAAGAAGTCCGCTACCAGCGAAGCGCTGGTCCTCGTTATGCGTTACGAGTGGCGCAACAATGCAGTCGTTTGTATCCACAACCTCGCCGCCGATCCGCAGGAAGTCCGCTTCTCCCTGCCCGCGGCCGACTCTAAGGACAGCACCCTCATCAATCTGTTGTCAGAAGAGCACAGCCGCCCCGAGAAAGGCCGCCGTCATTGCATTCTCCTCGAGGCCTACGGCTACCGCTGGTTCCGCGTCGGCGGCCTTGACTACCTGCTCAAACGCTCCGACAACTAACATGCCTTCCAAGCGACAAGGTAAGCACGGCTGTTCCGGCAGCTAAAAGAATCAGGGCACGGCATAACCCGTGCCCTGATCGAAAACTGCAGATACTTCCGCGGCCCGCCGCTCTTAGTGACTTTCACCCGAACAGCACGAACCCGCCTTGATCTCACTTAGAAGCTTCGGCTGCTCGTACCCCGCCTCCACATCGACGAAATATGTCCCATCGTACTTATCGTGCCGCCGCACCCACGCCATCGGATGCTTGAGCCCGTCCTCATCACGCCCCTTCGGCGCTACGTCCAGGAAGTTATAAGTGCCCACCAAAATATCCAGGCCCCGCGCATAAGTTGAGTAAGTGTGGAAAATCTCTCCACTCGCATCCTTCGCGAACACGCTCAAACCCGGCCGTTCGTCGCTTGGAAACTTCGTCATCGCGTAGTTGTAATACGCCTCGCCACTCGCTTTTTCTTCCGCGCTTTGCGACACCTGGTAGTCGTAATTGAAATCTGTGCCAAACGATGACACCCAGTGAAACTTCCAGCCCATCCGTTTCTTGTAAGCCGCAATCTCCGCATATGGCGCGTGTGATACCACCACCAGCGTCACATCGCGGTGCGCCAGGTGAATCGTCATGCCGTCAAAATGATCGGCAAGATACGAACAGCTAGGGCAGCCCTCGCTCCATCCCGGCCCCAGCATGAAGTGGTACACAATCAGCTGTCCGCGCTGGTCAAACAAATCGGCCAGCGTCTCCTTGCCGCGTGCACCCTCAAACACGTACTGCTTCTCCACCCGCTCCCGAGGGAGCTCGCGGCGCTGGCGGCTCAACTCATCGCGCAGCCGCGTGAATTCCTTTTCCTTTGCCAGAAGCGTCTTGCGTGCTTCAACCCATTCTTCGTGCGACACCGTTTTCGGTTGATGAATTTCAGTCATGCTCGTTGCCATCGCGATCCTCCTTCTCCTTGGTTAGCGCAGGGTATTTGTCGTCAGTCTTCTTCCTGCGGAATGTCGTCGCTACCAGCGTGGCAAGGCCGCCGGTTCCGGTGGCCTTGACCGCAAGGATAGCCGCAGTTGCCAAACATACAGGGCACATAACTCCTCCGAAACCGGACTGCCGATCAAGTCGCTTACTATCGTCATTTACAACCACTACTGCATGAACAGCGGCGGCTCGTCCGCGCTCGGTCCCCAGCTTGCCGGAACCGGGATGTTCAGCAGGCGCAGGTAAACGCTGAACTGCCCGCGATGCTGGTACCAATGGCTCAGCATGATGTCGCGAATGAACAGCCCTCGTGGCTGCGCCATCAACTCCTTGTCGCCCGCCACCAGGTGCCACGTCTCATGCATCGCATCATCATCGTAGGTGGGCAAAATCTCCCTTACCGTTGCAATGCACTCGTCGAATGTCGTGAGCACTTCTTCGCGGCTCGTCGGCTGCGGAAAATTAAAATTGGGCGCCTGTGCCGGATTGGTCTGCGCAAAGCGGCAAATGCCGCCCGGAACTGAGGCAAGGTGATACGCAAGCTGGCCGGCGGTCAACGACTTTTCGTGCGGCTTCCAGGTCAGCTTATCGTCAGGAAGACGCTCCAGAAATCTCCGCGTGATAGGCGCCTGGATTACAAACTCAGCCAGCAGCGATTGAGCAATGGACTCCGTGATAATCGGGGGTGCGATCGACATGGAATAATCTCCTTCAGTTGGGGAAGTGGCGGTTTCGTCGAGCGGGGCGGCCTACGACCGCGACCCTTCGGCACGCTTGCGGACTTGCTCGTGAATGTAATTCCACCCTGTGACAACGCCCTTCCGGTGTTCGTCCAGAATCACTCCAAACGCGGAATGGCGGAACTTGATGATCGTCGCGTCACCCGCATCAACCAGCCTGTACTGCAGGTTGTTGGCCACCGGCGACGACATAAACAGCGGTCCCGAAAACTCCAGAAGCGAGTTCCGCTTGATGGCCTGCACCGTGCCCCAGCAATGCCCATTGCCATCGCCAAGGTCGCGATACCAGCGCCCGCCGGGCACCGCCTCCAGCTTCATCGGCATCGGTGTGCCGTCAGGCAATTCGTTGCCCTGGCCAAGCTGCTCCAGCAGCGCTTCAAACGTCACCGCCAGCGTCGCGTTCACGCGGATCTCCTGCTCAATGGTCAGCGTGAGGCTTTCAATCTCTGAAAGGGTTTGCATTATGGTTTCTCCTTGGGTGAATTCTGATCGGTTTCGCGGATGCGTTTCATATTCGCCTCCGCACGTTCCTTGATGCGATTCAACTGGTTCTTCCAATACCGTTCGAATGTTTCCGCCCACTCATGCACCGGCTGAATGGCCGGTGCGTTGGTCGAGTAAAACTTGTGTCGCCCGTTGCGCCGTACGTTCACCAACCCGACATCGCGCAACACCCGCAGGTGCTTCGACACCGACGGCTGGTCCAGTTGAAGAGCCGTCACAATCGCGCCCACTGGCAACTCATCCACCACCAGCAGCGTCAAAATCTCCCGCCGCCTGGGTTCAGCCACCGCGTTGAAAACGTCCGATGTTGTTGCAGCCCTGGCCATGAACCAAACAATACATACCGATATAGGAATATGTCAAGCTGCAGCTTTTTAAGCTCATGAATCGCGCGGGAATCGCGCATAAAATGGTCCGGGCATTCGCTCATGAGTCCTGCTAAGCAATGACGGTTGGGCATTTGGAGGATGGGCCGCTACCCCTTTGCGCATCAGCAATTCTGGGACTATGCTCTACATCAGCGTTGCAAGGGGCAGCGCCTGAGTCTGAAGTACGGGTCAGGAGGGAAGCTATGAAAATTCTTCGTTCCGTGAACAGAAGGGGTTTCAGCGTGGGGACGGCCGGGTATTTCACCGTCCTGAAACCCAACACATGGTTTGCAGCAACGCGCCTGCCTGACCGCTTCCACCACCTCAATAGCCGATCCAGGGGCTATGGCGGGCCGCCTGCACCCGCACCAGGGTATGCGGAGAGTGAGCCGACAATCCCATCCGCGTACATGAAATTGAGCGCACGTGATCACGGTGTGATGCGGCCGGCGTTGATCGTCTTGGCAGCATCCACGATCACATTGATCCTGCTGTTGTGGATTGCTCACCCCGTATAGGGAACCCTCGTTGCCCCTGCCGCGAGTCGCCCTTCGACCTCATCTCTGCCGCCATCCCGTGCATCGCTTCGCAGCCGGACGAATCCGAATCATTCACGCGCAGCAATGTATCAGTAAATCCCCGTGCCATACGGGCGTCAGTGCTTTGACATCATGTCGCCACGCGATGCAACGGTATGCGCCACCTGGCCAGGCAATGCAAACTTGGAAGCGGCTGTCTGACCGGCCGTTCGTGGGGCGGCGTCAATGACGCTGGCAAGGTGAGAACAAGACCTGTTGCGACATTGCCGGAGCGTGCTAAAATCCAGCCCGAAAGTCATAAGCCGGGCTCGCGGTTTCAATTGAAGTCCGTCTCCATCTGCGGTAACGCAATTCTTCTGCACGCCTCAATGTTCTCTCCCAACTAAACCTGCCCCAAGGAGAATCACAGGATGACGCGTGCCGTCAGTGTCTTTGCGCTTGCCTGTCTCACTTTTGCTGCGGTCGCGCCAGCTTGCGCGTCGAGCCCCTTCGACGACGAAAAAGAACACAAAAAAGAACACCACCGCACGGGCTCGTCGGCAACCTATGTCTATGTGCAGACGCAGAATGGTGTAGTTGCCTTCAGTGTGGCGGCGAATGGCGCACTAACCGCTATTTCGGGGACACCATTCGTGACGGCGGGCGACGCCATCGGTAGCAACGGCAGCTACCTGGTAAGTCTGGATGGGTTGGTGCTCCGGTCGTACCCAATTGGGACCGATGGAGCCTTGGGCGCTGAAGCAGCCAGCATCGACCTCACCGGCTTCGCGGGCGGCGGCTGCGGGCAGACCGCGAATGCCAGGCTGGACCCGACGGGGCAGTACGTGGAAGTGCTGTTCGTACCCACTATCTACGTCGCCAGCCCATGCACCGCCTATCAAACCTTCGGATTGTCGAAGACGTCAGGGGCGTTCACGTTCCTGGGTGATGCGATTGTGCAGAACGACGTCGGGGCGTTTCTCGACCCGCTGACAATGACCGGCGATGGGAAGTTCGCCTACGCCTTGAACTTGCCGGGAGCGCTTCAGGTGTCGTATGCGGGATTTTCGCGCGACAGCACCGGCGCACTGGCAAACTTGACTTTCGGAGAGACGGACCCGCAGCCGCAGGAGCCCTTTGACTACTTTTCCTGGCTCGTGGAAGCAGACTCAACCAACCATCTGGCCCTCGCGTTGGGGCAGCTGGAATTCTTCGGGTCGCCGAAAGTCAACGTGGGGCCAACACAGCTTGCGAGCTACACGGTGGACTCGAGTGGTAACATCTCCTCCACCAACACCTTTCAGACGATGCCGGTTCCGGCGGTAGGGCCAACAGTCCTGCGAATCTCACCCGCGGGCGATCTGCTCGCAGTAGCGGGAAACGACTGCCCGTGGTGTCAGATCTCGGTAAACCTGGGCGGGAGCGGCCTCCAACTGTTCCATTTCAACGGAGCAGATCCAATCACCACGTTTACAGATGCGTTGACGACGGACCCCATCGATCAGGAGGAATGGGATACCAATAATCATTTGTTTGCTGTGAGCAATTCCGCAAACAAGCTCTACGTATTCAACGCAACGGCGACGGGAGTAACGGCGGCGCCGGGCTCACCCTACACGATTGCAAATCCGAACGGATCAAGCCCCAACGGCCTGGTAGTGACTTCGACGCAGGCACAAGGTTGCGCAGGCAAGCACTGCCGTAAGCACTCGGATGATGATGAAGACGACGACAAAGATCACGGCGACAGGGATTGACAAACACGTGAACCGGTCATGCACATAGGCCAACCACCGCGGTGGTGAATCTTCATCCAGTACTCGCACGGTGGGGCGCTTCCATTCTTTGCTTCCGCAGCCATTGCCCTTATCACTTTGCGGCCAGACGAACACCTTCCGGATCAGCGACGCGCAGCATCAGTCCCCATCCAAAGAAGTTGTTTGCAATTGCCACCGCGACCTCATTCTCACCCGCTTCCAGGGGCAATGTGAGAGTGCCGTTTTCCAGCGAGCAACGCCCGTCGGGAAATTTCCTGGCGCTTTCCGAATCAAATAAGTTCTTGTCGGCATACACCAGTTTCCCGTTTACAAACACCCATACTTCGCGCGTCCACCCAATATCTAGTTTCTTCGTCTGTTTCTTGTCTGAAGTTATCGTGGTCTTTACCCATGCCAGTGCGCGGTTCGCATTCTGCACGGGGAGGCCGTACTCGCGGCTCAAATTTACCAGCCCGCTCCGTTCCGTGCTAATCGTCTTCCAGGCTGTCGAAGCACCAGGCATTTCGTTATACGCGGGATCTTTGCCGTTCGGTAGCGCGGAAAACGATGAGAGGCTCCAATTCCTGACCAGCCCGCTATCCTCGTCCAGCGGATCTTTTGCGGGCTCTGGAGATAGACCATCTACCGCATCTGGAGTTATCACCAAGTTAGCGAAGGTGCCTGGCCCTTGCAGCCGCAGGCCGCCTTTCAACATATCTCCTTCTAACCTGCCGACCTGCAGCGCGGGCGATGGGGCATCGTTCACGAATACATTCATCCGTCGGCCGGATATAACCATCTTGATGTGATTCCATCCGTTCTCTCGCAGCTGAGCCCGATTTTCGTACTGCGGAAACAGGTCCCACAGCAGCACGCCATGAGTCTGCGGCGCATACTGGATGCAGGCCCGAAACGCGGGACAGTTCATATCTGGCCTGAGGTATACGAGCTCGAAATTACCTTCGTCCTGCTGACGAAACGCAATCCCTGGAGCGCCGCGCCCGACCGTATTTACGTCGAACTCAATCGTTCCATTGCTGAACGTGATGTCTTTCAGAGCCGCGTCGCCGCTGTTCAATCGCATCAAGCCGTGAAAGAATCCCAGCTGCTTCAGGAACTCCGCGTTCTCCTTGGCCTGCCAATGATCGGCAGTCATGGAAATATTGATCGGTTCCGCGGCGCGGGCAATCATTAGTCCAGGCAGGAAGCAAACGCAGAGCGCCATCCTGTACAGAGCATCTCTGCTGACAAGTTTCTTCATAACCTCAGCGTAGTTACCAGGCGATACTTTGGCGAGCCAAGGGTCACGAGACGGACAGGAGAGTTACAAGCCGCTCTCGGACGTTGATGAGTGGCTGCTTTGGGCCCGTTTTGCACTGGATGTTCCACAAAAAGCACTTTCACATGCAAATAAAAAAACGGTCATGTTGATTGGTTTCATGCGATTGCACACCAAAAAGGGGGGAATTCGGGCTCACCGTGATCGAGATCACTGTGAGCAGTGGGCAGTGGACAGTGCAAGTGAAACTTGAAAAGTGAAAAGGGCCGAGGGATGAGTGATGAAGTGATCGCGTGATGCAGGGAGACGGGTGCGGGCGGGTTGTGGTGTGCGCATGGTGTCTCCCTTCTGGCGAGGTGGTGATTGTGGCTGAAATGAGAATGCCCGCCTTGTGGGCGGGCATTGAGGTCTGCAAGCTCTTGATTTCGATCTAATTCAAGTATGGCAGGTTCGACGAATTAATCCCTAATTTCTGAATATTTTTTTTCGCTTTGTTTTGTGTTGTTTGTAGCGTTTTCCACAGGTTGGGGGCTTGACAAGGTTTTTGAGGGACGGAGGGACGGAGGGACCGGGGGACTGAGGGACTATAGGGCTGAGGGCCTAAGGTAGTGGACTGCTCACCCTTGCCGGGCTTTAATAGCAAAGGATCGACTGGGCTGACGATGAGGCTGACGGCGCGCTGTGGGGTCACGCTAGCATTTTGGATGAGGGTTTTTGAAGGTCACCTCGACCGGCACCCAGTCCGACAGATGCTTGGCATCGATTTCAGAGTCGTCGGGATCGGGCCGGATGGTAGACCTGACGAGCGCCACTCTTATCTTCACCTTGCCATTGATGCACCGGTCGCGGAGTAATTTCGCCAGCCACCGGTCTATCCCATCAACGCACGACTGAAGTCGTGCCTGACACACAAAGCTCTACGATGTGTCGATAGCCCCCATGCATGGCATGCATAGACCGCTTGTTCTAGCAGCAGTGCTCGGCAGGATGACTGCGCCGCACAGCGTGCAAGGCAATTTGTCGCTCAAAGCAAATGAGAATAGCGCACAATGAGCCCGGCGAAATTTTGCTGCCGAACACATAGGGCGCCCGCGAGTTCCGCATTTCACCTTGCAATAGGTAATTCACGTCTTCTCAGCGGAGGATGAGTTGCTTCCCTTCTGAAGCGCAGGGAACGCGCTTCAGAAGGGGTTGTTCTGGTTGGGCTCATTGCACCCAGATGTCGTTCAGGACCAGCTCACTGCCGCCGCTGGCCGGGATGAAGAAGACGCCGATCTGGTGATGGCCTGGCGGTACGATGACCTGGGTGTTGATGGTTTTGGAGCCGAAGTTGGAGTAGACCTTGGTGCTGTCGACCCAAACCTCCATGCGTGTGACGGGCCCGTTCCAGTTGGCTGCCGCGGTTACCGTCAGAGGCGAACTGTACACGCCGTTCTGGACTGGGCTGCACAACACGAACCCCTGGTAAGTGGGTGGTGGGCACGTAGCGGTACCGACATAAAGCGGATGCCCCGTTACGAGTAGAGAGTAATCCCAACCCACCGAGAACACGGTCAGCTGGTGCTGGCCTGGGCTGATGGTTTGCGTGGTGTCGAGGAAGGCGTACTTCGAATAGGCATGCGTGTGCTGTTCGGCAACCTTGGTGTTGTCGATCCACATCTCGAGGTCGCGTCCCGGGGTGACGTTGGCTCCGGCGAAGCTGAAGTGGACGGGGCCGGAGGGAACGGTCCAGCTGGCATTTCCGCAGGAAGTGATGCCGCCCATCTGGTAGTCGATGGGTGTGCATCCGGGGAAGCTGCCGGTGGTGGTGTTGAGGAGGACGAGCTCTTCGGGGTTGGTGATGGTGTTCTGAACAAGCTGCGCCTGGTACACGGTGAGGTCGGGTTTGTTGGAGTGGCTGGCGCGGAGCGTGTCCACCTCGAAGATGGTGTCGGGTGTGGAGTAGATGACCTGTTCTGGCGCCCAGGTGGGAGTGACTCCGCCGGACGACTTCATGAAGTTGAGGGTGAAGGGTCCGCCGCCCTTGCAGTCAGCGTCCTCGGCAACAATTATGTCGTTGTTGCCGTCGCCGTCGAAGTCGGCAAAGACGGGAAGGGTGGTTGCACAGCTTTTGAGCGCGATGTGCTGGCTGGAGAAAGTGCGGTTGTAGTGTCCGTATTCAAGATCGAGGACATTGCCGGGAGCAAGGACGCCGACCACGGACATGATGCCGTCACTATTGGGATCGGCGGGCCCATAGAGGGTGGTGGTGCCGAAGGTGGGACCCGGCGTGAATTTGCCAGTGTTGTTTCCATACAGGATGTGGTTGTGGACGCCGCTGCAGCCAAGGGTTTCGACGTCGACGATGCCGTCGCCATCGAAGTCGGCCACGTTGAGGGCACAGACGGGCTCGGTGTCAGCGAAGGTGGTTTGGGGGCCGAAAGAATTGCCAAAGCCGTGACCGACGTTGATGAGCGTGCCGATGGTCTGAGTGCCGCTGGTTGGGTTGGGGAGGGAGTAGACGAGGTCGATGGGGCCGTCGTGATTGACGTCAGCGAAGGCCATGCCCCCGATTTCACTCGGGAAGTTGAGCTGGCCCTGAATGGTCAGCTGTCCACTCTTGTTGTTGAGGAATGTCCAGGCGTTGCCGAGTTCGTTGGAGACGACGAGATCAATGTTGCCGGAGCCGTCCCAATCGCCAGCGGCAAAGTACAAAGCGTTTCCGGCGGGGAGGCTGTAGCAAACGGGCGCGGCGTAGGCGCCGTCAGCCTGTGACAGGGTTACGGCGAACTGGCCGGCGCATCCGCTATTGAAGGATGCGGTGTTTTCCGAAACGAAGTCCTCGCGGCCGTCGCCATTGAGATCGACCCAGAGGTGTCCGTTGCGTCCGTTGTTGGCACTCCAAAGATTGTTGTTGGCGTAGGTAGTGGTGCTGAAGGTCACCTGAGCCGGTGCGGTTGCAGCGAAGAACAGGCTTGCGCCCAGGAGGAAGGAGGTGGAACGAAACAACATAGACACTCCAGGGGCAGAGAAAAGCCGAGCGGTTTGCAGACTTGTAGGTTCCTTGTTTTTCGTCTTGCGGACCTGAGTTCCAATGAGACCGATCAGGCGAGAGAACGCTATTGCTTTTTTGACTTCCCAAAGTCATAGCTTCGGGTGGCAACCAGTTGTTACGAGGCGAAACGAACGTATCGTGATATTGGAAGCGCTGGTTAGCTGCGCACAACATTAGATGGACAGGGTGAGTCCCGGGTTTTCTTGCGCGCCAGACCGATGTTGGACGGCCTCAATAGCGGACTTTCGCAAGCACGGATGCCACGCGTCAGGCCTAATCCGTGTCAACGAGGCAGGGTTGGGAGCAGCAGGAAGCGTTTTTGCGTGATCGCGGCTAATGGCTCGCGGCAATCCCGATGGCGAGACCCAGCAGCGCAGGCCGCAGTCCTCCAATATGAATCACGGTGACCTATGGGGGTGCAATAGGAGAGTTCTCCGGCGAGGAGAACCGTCGAGAATGGGCCTCTTGAATCCTGTCGACGCAGGTTTGAATGCGCTCCGCGTGTTGCCTCAATTTATCCAGGTCTCGGCGCAACTGAATCATTTGCCGGGCGAATGCCGCGTCTTCTTCAGAATTGAAAATGAATGGTTCTTTGCGTGGGCACGGGATGTTTTGACAGGAGTCATGTGGGGTTCTCAGACGCTTGTTGGCGGTGACTACCCGATCCTTTGAGACGCGTGCATTTTCGGCGTTCAAACTCTTGCGGCGCAGGTTGACGGCATGAGTATTCGGCGTGTAGTTCAAGTCTCCGATGATGGCGAGGATCTTTTGCCTGGTCGGTTCAGCGACATTCTCCGACCCATTTACGACGCGAGAGATTGTGACGGGGGCTACGCCCGCCAGTTTAGCGACGTGTTTTAGAGTCGATCCTGGCATTGGCACATTGACTCGGCGTCGGTACTGCTATTTTGCGTCAGCACCTTTACTCCGCGCGAAGGATCGCGGTGGGGTTAGTGTGCAGAGCGCGAAGCACGGCGGGGAGTGTGGCAATGAGCGCGGTGAGCAGAATGGCGCACGCGGGGAGTGCGATCATGTCGGCGTCGGTTGCTTTGACCTGATAGAAGAGCGACTGGACATAGCGTGCCGCACCGAAACCGAGCGTAACGCCCGCGCCGCCTCCGAGGGCGATCATGAGAAAGAGGGGTAGAGTGACGATGCGCACGATGCCGGCACGCGTGGAGCCGATTGCCATGCGGATACCGATCTCGCGGCGGCGCTGGAGGACGGAGTAGTTGAGGACGGCGTAGAGTCCGATGCCGGCGAGGAGCAGCGCGACGGCGGCAAAGAAGGCGGCGAGCGTAGCGATCATGCGTTCTCGAATGGTTTGGTCGCGGACCAGATCGAGTTGCGTGGTGACGTTGGAGACACGAAGGCCGTTGTGGTGTTGGGCGATGACCTGGCGGAGTGATTCGGCGAGGGCGAGCGGGTTCTGAGCCTCGGTGTGAATGACGAAGGTGGCGAAGCTGATGGGCTCGGGAGCGGATTTTTCAACAGCGTTGATGGGGACGTAGAAGACGGCGCGGTTGGGCTCGCGCAGGTCGTGGTCAGGGACGTCGGCGGTGACGCCGATGATTTTGTTGAGGGGTTGATTGGCGCCGCGCTCAAAGGTGCGACCGATGGGGTTCTGGCCGGGGAAAAACGTCTTGATGAAGGTCTGGTTGACGATGGCGGCTCCGGGCGAGGCGTCTTCCGGACGGAAGTCGCGGCCGGCAACGAGTGGGATCTTCATGGTCGAGAGCCAGCCAGGGGAGACGTTCAGGAAGAAGGCCGGAGTGGGGCTGGGGGGAGCGCCGTTGATAGAAATGTCGCTGTTGATTTTGATGCGTCCGAGAAGCGGCCAGCCGGAGATGGCGACCGAGTCGACGCCCGGAGCGGCGCGGAGAGCCTCGGCAGTTTGATTCCAGACGACGGGGAGCTGGCCTTTGCCGGCAACGGTTTCAAGCAGGAGGAGACGGTCAGTGGAGAAGCCGAGGGGGCGGTTCTCGAGGCGCTGGAAGGATGTGACGAAGAGAGAAGACAGGAAGAGGACGAGGCAGCAGAAGGCGACCTGAAGGGCGATGGCTCCATGCATGAGACGGCGCGGCGAGTGGGGATCTTGACCACCCTTGAGCGCGGTGACGGGTCTGACGGCCGAGGCGCGAAGAGCGGGAAGCAATCCAAGCAAGAGAACGACAAGGATAATGAGCGCGAAGCCGAAGAGAAGCACACGCCAGTCGGCAGGAAGGTCGAGGCGCGCAGGGTTGTCAGGCGGATTGACGAGGCTGAGCACAAAGGGCGCCGACCACGCGGCAAAGAATGCGCCGAGGACGGAAGCCAGCAGGGCGAGCAGAGCACTTTGCGCGAGGATGAGCTGGATGAGGCGTCGGCGGCCGGCGCCGATGGAAATGCGAAGAGCCATCTCCTGGGCGCGCGCGGCGGCCTGGGCGGTCATCATGTTGGCCACGTTGACGCAGGCGATGATGAGGACGAGAGCGACCATGAGACCGAGGGCGCCGAGTAATCGGCGATAGTCTTTCTGGAGGTCAGAGATGCCGGCGCCTGCAGGATTGAGGACCAGGGTCTGATTGAGAAAGCGGTCGATGTCCTCTTTGGTCTCGCCGCGGTAGCAGGTGGAGCAAGCGCTTCCAAAGGCGCGGTTGACCTGGGAGAGGTGCTGACGCATTTGTTCGAGGGTGGCGCTCGCGTCGACGCCGGGTTTCACCATGAGGAAGATGCGGTGCCAGTCCGCTCTGTCCTCGGTGATCATGCTGTTCATGCTGAGGGGCAGAAAGATGTCGGTGACGGTGCCTTTTTCGGTACCCGTGAAATTGCGAGGGCCGACGCCGATGATTTCGAAGGTCTGATCGCCGATGTGAAGCGAGCGACCGAGGACGTGGGGATCGCGGCCCAGGCGGTGATTCCAATAGTCCCAGGAGAGGACCGCGTAAGGGCTGGCGCCGGGGCCGCGGTCGTCGGCGGGTATGAGCACGCGACCGAGTGTGGGCTCAAGTCCGAAGAGCGAGAACATATTGCCGGAGACATAAACGACGTGTGCCTTCTCTGTGTCGTCGTCGGATGCCCAGGTGATGTCCGTGCGGTCGCTATCGCTGATGGCGATGAGGTCGGCCTGGTCTTTAACGGCATCGCGCATGAGGTTGAAGTCCGGTGTGGCCCAGTGGCCGTCCTCGACAGGTTTGCCGTATAGGCCAGTCATCTTGCGGGAGAGGGCGTAGAGCTTGCTGGCGCCGGCGATCGGCAATGGGCGCCAGAGCAGGGCATCGATCAGACGGAAGGCGGCGACACACGAGCCGATGCCGAGAGCGAGGGAAAGCACAGCGGCCGCGGACGTGATCTTGTTGCGGCCGAGCTGCCGCCATCCGAAGCTCAGGTCGGCGAGCAGCGACTCAAGCCATCCGGCGACCCGAATACTGTGACTCGCTTCGCGCTGGCGCATGATCGAACCGAAGTTGCGGCGCGCTTCTTCGGGACTTCGTCCCGAGGCGATGGCTTCTTCAATGTGCAACTGCAGCTCTTCATCAATCTCATGATTCAGGCGCTCACCGCGCACGGCATTTGATATACGCGAACCCAAAGACATGTCATGCCTCCCGGAGAACCCGATTGATGGCCAGGCTGACGGACTGCCAGCGTGACTCTTCCGCGCCCAATTGCTTTTTGCCGGCGGCGGTCAGTTCGTAGATGCGGGCGCGGCGGCCCGTGTCTTTCTTGATCCATTCGGCGCGAATCCAGCCGGCCTCTTCCATGCGATAGAGAGCGGGGTAGAGCGAGCCCTCCTCGGCGCGCAGCACTTCGCCGGATGTATCGGCTATGGCAGCCATGATGGCGTATCCGTGAAGGCGCGGGCGCCGCGACAGAATCTTGAGAACCAGCAAATCGAGAGAACCCTGGAGGGAATCAGTCTTAGCCATATTCAGATGTCTTTATATAGATGTCTTAGTATAAAGTCAAGACACGCTCATCTTATGCGCTGGGGCTATGCGCGTTTCCAGTTCTGATTGTCTGTCACGACAGCCAGCGCTAATTTGTGAGAACGCGCCGTAATGCCTCGTGAATCTTCTTCACCCAACGCACTGCAAAATCTGCAACGCTTAAGCAGCCTCGAAGTGCTTTTCGATCTCTTCCAGGGTCTTGCCCTTCGTCTCCGGCAGGAAGAAGACGACCGTGATCAGGTAAACGACCGTGAACCCGGCAAACAGGAAGAACATGGACGAATAGCCGTATTTGCCTACCACCGGCAGGAAAATTGCGGCGAGTGTGGTCGAGACCATCTGGTTGATGACCAGCGCGATGCTCATTCCGTTGGAGCGGATGCGGGTCGGCATCAGTTCCGACAGCGCCAGCCAGACGCACACGCCGGGGCCCATGGCGTAAAAGGCCACAAACGTGTAGAGGAAGATGGCCACCAGCCACCCGTTGAGCGCGCTGGGCACGGGAGAGAGATAGGCGTGCTCGATCTTTAAGGGCGCGGTTCGGGCTGCATCGAGATCGGCGAAGGGATTGCGGAAGAACGCTTCGACTTTGCCGGACGGCACGGCGTCAGAGCGGTTGATTTCGATTGCGGGATCGCCTGGCCGTACGGGCGTGGTGCTGCCGCTGAAGTCGCCATAGGAGTAGATGATGGCGAGGGATTGGACTTGGGAGGCGTCGGGACCGGAGAGCCTCCATAGGCCGGCGCGATCCACATTGAGATTGAGAGCCTGATCCGCTCCCACTAACGGTCTGGACTGCCTCACGCCAATCGGTGCGATGAGCTTCAGAGCGGACGAAGAGGCCGCCGACGCAGAGCATCGAAACGATGATGCCGGATGTGCCCACGGTGAAGAGGAACTTGCGACCCTTGCGATCCACCAGCGTCATGCCCACGATGGTCATGAGGAAGTTCATGGCGGTGAAGACGACGTAACCCCAATGGGCGAGGACGTCGGAGAGGCCGCTCTGCAGCAGGATGTCGGTGTTGTAGCCGATGACGGAGTTGATGCCGGTGGCGGTGTTGCAGAGCCAGGATGACGCAGGCCAGCAGGAATGGCAGTACATAGCGGCGGCGCAGGAGTGAATCGTTGCGCACGACGCCTGGTTTGCGCACGGCGTCGGCGGCGATCTGTCTCCATCTCGCTCATCTCGAGTTCAGCCTGTTCGGCAGTGCGGGAACGCAGCAGGGCCGCCTTGGCCTGAGCCGTCTTGCCGTGGCGGTAAAGCCAGCGCGGAGATTCGGAAACGAAGAATCCGCCCAGAACGAAGAGCAGCCCCGGCGGCATGGACATCCAGAAGATGCGGCGCCAGGCCTGATTCTTTGGCCGCCAGGATGGCGTCGGCAGAGCCGGTCCTGGCGATCTCGGCGACGTGGTAGCTGTAGTAGACGCCGATGAGGGCGGCGGCGAAAATGCCGAGGGTCAGCAGCCACTGGAAGACGCCGGTGCCGCGACCGCGCTCTTTGGCCGAAAGGCACTCGGCCAGGTAGAGCGGGACCACGACGCCCACGAGGCCGCCGCTGACGCCCTGGAGCAGGCGCCCGAAGAACAGGGGCGAGTAGCCATGCGAGAGCGCGATGACCGGAACGCTGAGCGTGAAGGCCAGGCCGCTGAGGATCATGAGGGGCTTGCGGCCAATCCAGTCGGCGAGCAGGCCGGCGAAGAGCGTGGAGAAAACGCTGCCCAGCAGCACAGCGGCGACGATGATGGAGAGCTGCCCCGGGGTCAGCTTCGATGTGGCCTCGAGGTAAGGCAAAGCGCCACCGATGATGCCCACGTCGATGCCGTAGAGCAGGCCGCCCAGTCCCGCGACCATGAGCAGAAATCGGTTGTAGCGGGCCAGGTTTGATTGGGCATTGCTGTCTGCGGAAATAGGCATTGGCGGCACTCCGGCTTAGGGGTCGTGAACTAGAGACGGCGAGATAAGCATCAGGATAAGAGCACACGCCCGCCGAAGCGGACGTGCCTGGGCTCGCATGAATCTCGTTTGAAAGCTTACAGGAATGGACCAGGGTTTAGGGGCGAGGGCAAGTGTCCAGGGACGAGGCTTCCGTGGGACCTGGAAGTTCAGCAGCCCGTGCCGCGGTCCGGTGACTATCGCGCTACGATGGCGGTCTCTTCGCGCCAGAACTGGGCAGCGCCTACGAGCGGGGCGCGGTCGAGGAGGGTGGAGGTGACGACGCTGAAGTCAAGGCCCTGAATCTCGCGTTCGGCGACCGGCAGGAACAAATTTGCCGAGCGCGAGATGCCTCCACCGATAACCACCATGTCGGGGTGGAAGGGTGCTATGACGTCGCGCAGGACCTGACCCAGGTGGAGGCCGAAGTCATTGAAGACCTGGCGGGCCGCGGGATCGGTGGCGGCTGCGGCGGCGATGTCGGAGACTTCCTTATCGGTGCCTGTGATGGCGGTGTAGTCGGCCTTGAGACGACGGGTGGATATGAGGTCTTCCACTGTGGCGCCAGCATAGGGGTAGTTCCAGATTTCGCCTCCAGGAGGGACGCCTTCTCCGCTGGTGACGTGGCGGCCGTGGACAGCGAAGGCGGAGCCGATGCCGGTGCCGAGAGTGAGTCCGGCGGCTCGATCCGCGCCTTCGACCGCACCCTTGCCGATTTCTCCGAGGAGGTAAGAGGCTGCATCGTTGAGGAAGCGCACCTGTTCGGGCTGCCATCCGAAGCTTCGGGCAAGGGCTCGGCGCAGGTCCTGGTTGTAGAGGTACTGGAGTTTGTGCTCCATGAGGCTGATGCCAGCCTGGAGATTGAATGGGCCTGGAACGGCGAGTGAAGCGCCGGCGAGGGGGGCTTGCGAGGCGGCGGCCTCCGTGCCGAGGCGGTGAAGGAGTTCAACGAAGGATGAGAAGGAATTGATGTCGTGGAGCGATCCGTTGGCGATACGGATAAGCTCCAGGTCAGTCAGCCGGCAAAGGCCCGCCGTGACGTGACTTCCTCCGACGTCAAATGTCAGGACATGCTCAGATCTTGATGAATCCACTTGCGTCTGCCTTTCCTGATGCCACTGAGGAGTATTGCCAAAATTGTTTGATTCAGATTTCTCCCCTCCCCGGTTTAACCGGGTGAGTTTTTGCTGGAGAAATCGTATTTGAAAGGTTTTCAGATGATAACGGTATCACGGTTGGGGTGTGTCTGGGATGGGGCAAAAGAGAACGGGTCTCGAAGGTGATGGGTGGGGGCCCGAAGATACGAATATCGACACTCACTTGAGGGGCCGACCGGTACGGACTGCGTGATCATTCTCGCCGCACCAACTGGCGGGATGCGATCTCAGGTTATTTGGGCAAGAGGGCCGGCCGCCTCCGCCTAAAGTTCTAGACGGACCTTGACCTGATATGAGGCCTCGACAAGATCCGGGCGATCCTCCTTCACGACCAGGGCCGGGAGTTCAGTTGTTGTCTGGATTCGACAATATGGTATCCCGTCGGCGGCCGCGCTGGGAGGTTATGAAAAATTGGCATGAAGAATTCCGAGTGACACTCAACGTTTTGAGGTAGTGTTGTTCGCTTTCGAGTTCTGACCGATGAAATTTGTGGTTTGATGGCTGCAGGAGAAATGCGGATGAAGATGGGATGGACATGGCGCGGCCTGGCGTTGATTGTCGTGGTGGCGTTGATCGGCTACGGTCTGGATCTGGCATTGCGCGTGTCTCCTCCTGACGCGCAGCAGGGCAATATGGTTCGCGCATTCTATTACCACTTTCCCGACTGGATGGGAGCGTCGGTCTTCCTGCCTTTGAATCTGATTGCATCGGTCATGTATCTGGCGACCCGATCGAAGAGGCCATCTCTTGCCATGAAGGCGGATTCGCTGGCGCTTGCGAGTGCCGAAATGGGAGTTGTGTTCTGTGGTCTGGGACTTCTCACGGGATCGCTCTGGGGGCGTGTCGAGTGGGGGATCTGGTGGACCTGGGATGCACGTCTCACGACGACGCTGGTTCTGTGGTTAATCTACGTCAGCTATCTGATGGTGCGGCGCTTCTCAAGCGGCTCATCAACCGCGGTGCTATGTGCCGTGCTTGCGATCTTTGGCTTTTGCGACATTCCCATCGTGTACATGTCAACGCGCTGGTGGAGGACACAGCACCCCGCGCCGGTATTTGGTGGAGAAGACGGCGCCGGCATCGCTTCAAACATGCAAGGAGCCGTGTGGTGGAATGTGCTGGCATGGGTGGCTTGGGGGGCGTTGGTTGTGAGCTTTCGTTATGCGGTGGAACTCAGGCGACAGCAGCTGGAGGCGGCCGAGGGCGTGAGCCTGATCAACGATCGCGAGTACCAAGGAGCTTCACATGACTAATTTTCTGTTGATAATTCGTTTTTTTCCTTATGATGCATCGATCGATGTGCCACTCACGAGACTCCATTTGCCTCTGATCTATGGGTTTACGTGGGCCATACATTTGATCTACGTGGGTTACATCGTTATGAAGTGGCGCGGGCTTGCGAGGGCGGCCGTGCAGAAAAGCGATGGTCGGTAATCGAACGATTGGGCTCGTGGACGTTTACTGTACGGATGCGCGAGATTGTTGTACGTCAATACAAAGAAATCGAAGACGCGCTAGCGTCGTGCATAGGAACGTGAATCAGACTATCAATAAACGGGTCCGACGCAGCTTTCGCAGCGGCCTTAAATGCTCACTGGGTGTGGGTTTCTGTGTGGCTACGGCGGTGCTGCTTTCCGTTTTTTTGAGGGGTGCGGAGAGCATCCGATTCGTAGCTCCGATGATCTGCCTGCAGGTGGTGATCGTGGTGTCGTTGCATTGGGGCCGCCTGACAGGTCTGATCGGATCGGTGCTGGCGAGCCTGACCTTTGACATCTTCCTGTTTCCGCCAAGCGGTCTTGCGATTCACGACTCGACCGAGCGTCTGATGCTTCTGTTATTGCTCGGAGGGGCCGTGTGTGTCGCGGCGCTGGTTCCGCGGAAGTTCCCGCGTCGATAGAAGTTCAGGGCGTGGGCCCGGCAGATTTGGATTTCTTGTGTTTCGATCTGGCGCCTTCGAAGCTCGCCGTTCGAAGCGGAGCTGAACTCCACTGAATCGCGTTGGCACCAAGAATTTTGGCAATTTCAGCAGCCGGAATAATGGTAGCGACGGTATCGCGCTCGTTTCCAATCTCACTTACGATCCCCAGCAAAGTGCCGTCACTGGCTCGAAAAACAGGGCCCCCGGTATTGCCTGGACTGATTAAAAGGCCCACACGATAAACGGGCACCAACTGCGTGTCACCATTCTTATGGGCTTCAATCAGATTCCGCGAGCCTGCTGCCAGTGTGACGCTGCCCGGGGTCGTGATGAGCCCCGCGGAATACATGGGGAAACCAAACGCAAAAACGGCCTCACCGGCATTGGGACGTTGCGTGTCGAGAGTTACCTCCTGGCGCTCCTTTTTGCGTGAGTGCCGATGGTCATCAAACTCAACGGACGCGTGTGAAGGCGCATTTCGGTCAGGCGCGAAGACCGCAATGTCATGCTCTGAGTCGACTGCTTTGATCACGGCGCTAGAAGCTCCAACGACACTGCTGGCTTCTTTCTTGACATATTCGGCGTTGCGCGCCTGCCCGGCAACCATGACCTCTGAAGTAATCCCAACGTCGCGAAGAGTTTGCGCAACCGCTGTGGTATCTCGAGCGACGTGCGCGGCGGTGAGTACATCGCCGTCGTCGTTGATGCGCACACCGGTTCCGATGACGCAGTAATCACTTTCTTCGAAGCATGTCTTGAGCTGGTCGGGAACAATCTCTTTGTCGTGAAAGTCTTTCAGGTGGATCTCGAGTTTCACGACAGCCGGCCTGATGTCGTAGATGGCCTGGGGTAACTGCTCTTGTCCGACGAGCGGAGATCCGAAAATAAGAGATAACAGCGTGACGATGCTGGGCATAGAAATGCGCGCCATGAATCCTCCGGGCAAATCAGGATTTGATTTGATGTCCTCAGCAACACAAAGAACATGGGAGAGAAAGACATGAGCGTTCTGGTTTGGGGCCCGACGCCTGCGCTTTGCGGGGAAGCGCGATAGTCAATGGTTGCACGGCTGGGTGCGATGCGCAACCAGAGCTGGGTACAGAATTCCGCTATTCGCGAATCAGCGTGTGCCAGGTCTCAGATGCGAGAGACCTGGCACTCCTGCTCTGACTGGGACTAGTTCATGAACAATATCTGCGGTCAAGCGTTCCCGATGACGATGGTGTGCGGGCTCATGGGGATGGGGTGGGCGGTGATGTTGGTGAAGCCCGCGATCGAATACATGGATGTGAGTTCGCTGAGGGTGTAGGCGTCGCCAGCCGGGGTAGTGACCAGCATAGTCATGGCAAATCCAGCGGGCATGGGTGGAGAGACACGGTCTTCATTGGGAACGAACTCGAGCGTGGCGGCGCGTCCGCCGGGGCTCAGAGAGGCGCGAACTTTCTTGAGCAAATCGACGCATGTGGGGTGATCAAAGTGATGTAGGAAGTTGGTAAGGAGGACGGCGTCGTAGGGTCCAATAAATTCTACCTCGAAGGCCGAGCCAGGAAGCATGTCGTAGCGATCGGCGACGCCAGCCTTGCGGGCGTTTTCGAGGGCGACGCGGAGGACAGGCGCCCAGTCCAGGCCAGTGACGCGTGCCTGCGGATTCTGCTTAGCGATCTCAATGCCGAAGAGACCGTGGCCGGCGGCGATGTCGAGGACGCGCATGGGACTTGTAGAGCCCTGGAGGACAACGGCTCCGAGGGGCGCGGCCATGGGCGCCATCATGGGCGCCATAGTTTCAGCGAACTCGACCCAGATAGGGTTCTCCGGCTCGACGCTGCCGTCACCGGAAAGAACAGTTCGGCCGGTGCGGACAATTTCGGCCAGGTGCTGATAGGGTTCGTGCTGAACGGGGTTACTGAGAAATGTTGCGATGGAAGCGAGAGATGCAGGAGAGCGCGGATCGAGGAACATGGCGCTGGTGGCGGTGTGGGTATAGACGCTGTCTTGTTTGTGAAGCACACCGTTGATGGTGAGGAAGTCACAGAGGATACGGATGCCGCGCTCAGAGGATGAGCACTTGCGGGCGATGGCGGCTACATCGCCGGGGCCTTCACCGATAGCGCGAAAGATATCGAGATCGATGGCGGCTTTGAGGGCGGCGGTGCGCTGGTGGGCCTGCATCATTTCAAAGACGAGGCCGGGATTGGGCGCCTCGGCTGGATTGGCAGATTGCATGACTGTTCTCCGATTTTTCTGACATTCGTTTAAGTGTTATGAGCGCGCGGGGAATGGAGTGCGGCCTTTTGTGCCTGGGGGGGCGAGGGAGGGCGCATCTGGATTCTATCGGGCGAGGGCGAAGATGGACGAGGGATTCTTTAAGAGCGAGTTCGAGGTATCCCGGGTCTAAACGCAGCGAGACCTGGGATACCCGATTCATGTGGAAGAGCAATCAGGCCGAGGGAGTGGGTTGGTCAGGTGATGGGCCGAAGTTGCCGCATCGGGAACGCATGTTTTGACGGAACCGCTCACGCTCCTCGGGTGTCATGGCAGCCCATTTCTCAGCTTTGCGGCGGCGGTGCCTGCCGCGATTGCCGCCAGGACCCCAACTGCCAAAGAGAATACGGCAAAGAAGCAGAAGGCCGAGGGCCTGCCAGAAGGTAATGAGGTGCGCGCCTGTGAAGATGGCGGGCAGCAGCCAGTTCCAGAGAGCCTTGATCACATAGCCGCAGGCTGCGACGAAGAGTATGGCCGCGGGCGGTGCGACGAAGAAGATCCATTTTCTGTTTCTCATGATGTGTCCCTCAATTCCTGAACCTCGTCAGTTTGTTTAGAAGTCGTTGCGTAGATCCTGCAAGCGGTTGCGGAGATGAAGGATGGCATAGCGCTTGCGAGCGAGCAGAGTGTTGATATTGACGCCGGTTTCCGCGGCCAGTTCCTTGAAGGTGCGATCTTCGAGTTCGTGGGCGACGAAGACGGCACGCTGGTCGTCGGGTAGTTCGGCGATGGCCGCGCCAAGTTCATCCAGGACGACTTGGCGGAAATAGAGCGCTTCCGGGCCGGCGTCGGGCGATGGCAGGAGATCTTCGATCCCGAACATCTCGCCATCGTCATCTTCGAAGGCAGCGTCTGAGAACGGTTCCGGCTTCTTCTTGCGAAAGAGATCGGTGATGCGATTCCTGGCGACGCGGAAAAGCCAGGCGGTCACGGTTTCAATGGGCATGAGCAAGCGGTGCGCCAGCACAAGCTCATAGAGGACTTCCTGCAGGAGGTCTTCAGCGTCGGCCGGGTTGGGCACGCGCTTGCGGATGAAGCTGGCGAGGCGGGATCGCTCGGAAGCGACAACTTCGGCGATTTTTCGGTCCTGCTCGATCATTGGCTCGACTATCGAAGTTGCGCTCATGGCCTTCTACCTGATGCTGAAGACGAATGAGGGACGGGGATATTGTAGGAGGTTTGTGAAAATTGCGAATTCGCGGCAATCGGCGGGCTTCTGTGCCGTGGCGTGACAGAAATGATGGCTGAAGCCCGCAGATTATTTCGTGTTCCTGGAAGTGTGATTCGACATTGGTCAGGGCGAGCGGATTCTGCGGGCATATTACTCGGTGAACTATTTCTCGTTGCTACCTGGGGAAGAGCGGGATGTGACGGTGATGTTTCCGGCGGGATCGGCTAAGGCGGCTATTGGGGTGCGCGGGTGGAATGCTGGACACTGGGACTATCGATGTGAAGTAGAGACGATTCCGATGGAAGCAAAGAAAACGCGGCTCAGGCCGCGCTCTTGTTGCGTTCAGCGTTTGAGGGCACGGATGCCGATGAGTATACCGACGATCATCAGGATCACGGGTGTTCATGCGCTATGATGCCGATGGGTGAGCGAACGCCAATGACGAACATGTGGTGCATGAAAGACAAAATAGGGTCAAACACAGCCCGCAAGTGATGAATGCGCCGCTTAACATCCCGAGAATGACTTGCCTGCGCATCGATGACTCCCCCCTTGCTTGATCTTGCGAATTACTCTCGCGGTTCTTCGGATAAGTACTCGTAACTTACGAAGGCGACCTTGGTGCTGTCGGGGGACCAACTGGGGACGTTGATGGTGCCCTGGCCGCCGAAGAGTGTGGCTAACGTTTTGACTTTTTTGTCGGCAAGCGACATGACGTTTACGGTTACGTCTTTGTCTGCAGGGTGGCCGGGTGTGCCTTTTTCGTAGCTGAGGAAGACCATCCATTTTCCGTCAGGCGAAATGTGGGGGAACCAGTCGGTGGTGCTGGTGGTGAGGACTTGCTCGGGACCCGAGCCATCGGGATGCATGCGCCAGATTTGCATTTGACCTGTGCGCTCAGAGTTGAAGTAAATCCACTGGCCGTCGGGGGAGTAGTCGGGGCCGTTGTCGATACCGGGATCGGTGGTGAGGCGATGCTCCTGGCCGCCGCCGGCGGGGATGGTGTAGACATCGGAATTGTTGTCGCGCGTGGAAGTGAAGGCGATGGTCTGGCCGTCGGGCGAGAAGCTGTGCCAGTACGAGGGAGCCACGGTGGTGACTTGTTTGGGCGTGCCGCCGGCAAGAGGAACGGTGTATACGAGGGATTTGCTTTGCGCGGTGGAGTCGCTGATGGCGAGGGTTGCACCGTCGGGTGAGATGCCGTGGTCGTTGTTGCATTTGACTTGAGTGCCGGTGGGGATACGGGTAGGCGAGCCACCTGCAATGGGCAAGCGATAGATGCCGCCATCCTGATTGAAGAGAAAGAACGAGCCGTCGCGCGACCAGTTTGGCGCTTCGAAATGCGCGGGTGCCACGTAGACGGCACGGCGATCGGTCGAAGCGATGGGGACGGTTTCGAGGGTGCTCCAAAGAATCGGCTTGACGCTCGCGGGCGGGAGCGGAGCGAGTTTGACGTTGCGGAAGGAAGCGGTGGTGGTGGCGTCTTTGTCGTGAGCGCAGACTCCGATGCCGATGTAGAAGTCGCCGGTGATTGGTAACTTGATGGAGGCGCCGGTGGGTTGCAGTTTGCCGTCGGAGCCAGCGGCGAACGCGTAGAAGGTATCGCCGCGCTTTTCCAGACGAACGCGCTGCGGAGCGGATATGTTGAACTCGACTTCGTGGTCGATGCCGCCAGGAGTGAGACGGAACTGAAGCGCAGCGAGACCGTTGCCATGGCTTGCGATGTCGACTGCGGCGGAGTTGGCGTCAAGGGACTGGCGGATCATGAGCACGGCTTTGCGGTGGGCGTTGCCGGTGTCGCCGGTGAAAGCGATATCGGCGGAGAGAAAGACGTCGCCGGATACCTTCTTCCACGCGAAGTGAAAATCGTCTTCAGCGAACCACATGTTCTCTCCGCTCCCTGAGAGTGTGTAGGTATTGGCGGGAGCGTCATAATGGGCATTGCCTGGAAACAGAGTGGTGCCGACATCACGGTGCTCCTGGAAGATGCCCACGGAAGTTTGTTGCGCGGCGAGTGAGGGCGCGATGGCCGCAACCCGCGTCGCCAACAGGAGCGATATGATGAGGCGGCTGAGTGAGCTTAGTGCCATGGGATCCTCGCTTGCTGCGCTTAGAAGGCACGAATTGTGCGGCAATGTTGTGTCCGGTGGGAACGATATCACTCTGTGCAAATTGCGGTCAACGAACGCGAACTTCCGAGGCGCGTGATCGCGCGGTCAGGGCGATTCGGGCAGAGTTGCGGGAGTCACCAACCCAATGAACACCCGGATCGAGCCCATTACCTGAGAACGTTGATGGCCGCCGCCCCGAAGGCCAGTTGAGAGAAGATCTGGGTCCAGTCGAGCACGCCGCGCAGAGCGGATGGTTTGACCGTCTTTTCGGGAATAATGATGGTATCGCCGGGATAGAGCTTCAGATGATAGAACTCGTTGCCCCAGACGCTCTTCACAACGGTCCGGCTCAGGACCGCTCCGTTGGCACGAACCACAAACTCGCGTTTTTGATCAGCGTTGGAGTTGGGGCCGCCGGCGAGGTCGAGGAAAGACTTGACTTCGCCTCCTGGATGGTAAACGAAGGAATTCTGGTTAAAGACGGCCCCTAGAACGTTTACTGTCGAGGGGACTGACGGAATGAGGAAAGTGTCGCCGTTCTCGAGTTTGATTTCGGGTATAGGGTCGAGGCCAGCGGAGTCAGGCCTGAACTGGAAGACGATGCGGCCGTTGGCGCGAACCTGCTGTAATTGAGCAACGAGTTCACGCTCGCTTGTCTGGGCAGCGTTGATGCTGGCGAGGTCGCCGGAGTTTGAGACGGGGCTGGCGGCGAGAGCCAGGTTTCCGCGCTGCATCTCGAGGGTCATCTGGCGGATTGATTCGTCGATGCGGCGCTGTTGAAGTATGCGCGTTGACTCCCTGGTAAAGACAGATCCGTACAGGTAGGCGTTAGGGCTGAGTCCGCCGGCGCGCGCGATCAGACCGCGAAGGGTCTCTCCGGGCATGACCGAGTACGTTCCAGAGTGGGCAAATTCGCCTTCGAGGCGAACGAACGTAGTCTGCTCCGCAATGGGCACGTGGATGTCGCTCTGCGAGAAGACAGACACCACGTCGCCTGGTTGAAGCGCAAGATCCTGAGACGGATCATGATCGTTGACGAGCTTGCCGAGGTCGAATTGTACGAGCTGGGTCTTGAGGGTGGTGGGGTCCATGCGCTCTATGACGGCGTAGCTCCAGTCAATCTCAGCTTCGTGTAAACGCACCACCGTGCGACGGCTACGCGGAGGAGTGAGTGAATCCAGAGTCTCCTCGTCCTGGTCGACGATGGCGGACTGGTTGCCCCGAGCGGCGCTGTTTCGGGTCGCATTGTCACGGTTCGCATTGCGATCCTGCGAACCCGCGCCGACGAAAGGTGTGCTGTCGAATTGCTGGTAGGGGTCCTCGCTGGACGTGTTCTGGTTCTGCGGGTTTGTCGAAGAGTTTTGGTCACGGGAAGAATTCTGCTGCGATTGGCGCGGAACCGGGCGAAGGAGATCGATGGGACCGTCGGGTTGATGGAACTCTGAGAGTTCGCGGAGGGGTTGAAACTCAGGAGCAGCGACTCCGAGTTGGACCCGCCTCCACCAATAGTCGCGCGTCAGAAGAGATTCGCGATCGGGAATCAGGTCACTCAGGCGCATTCCCTCATGCCAGGCGAAGCGGCCAGGGTTGGCTGTGTTGCCGCGCAGAGTTACGGTCTTCTGGAAATGGGAAACAAGAGGAATAATCTGCAGGATGTCGCCATCTTTTACCGGTGTGGCAAGCCCAGGGGAATCCAGACGAACCTCCATGGCCTGCCGTCCGCTGTGTTCCACGGTGCGTTCCAGCGAGGCACGCGCTTCAGAGGCGAGAGCTGATGTACCTCCAGCATTGTGAAGGACCGAAGAGACAGTATCGCCGTCAATGACTTCATAGATGGCAGGGCGACGAACGCTTCCCATAAGTGCGATTTGCTGGCTTACGGGTGGGATGAATATCAGGTCGCCGGGGAGGAGTTTCGAATCCCCAGTCTTATCGCCCTCGACGAGCACGCGATAGAGATCGAGGGTGGTGACGACTTTGTCTCCGCGACGCAGCTCAATGCGGCGCATTGACCCCTGAACAGAGGGTCCTCCGCTCGCAAAGAGCGCATCGATGAGGGTGGCAAGGGAGCTGACGGTGTATACGCCCGGGCGGCGGGCATCGCCTGTCACATAGACCTGAATGGAGCGGATCTGGCCCAGTTGGGCGCTTATCTGGAAGTTGCGGTACACGCGGCCTACGGCATCCTCGAGGCTCTTCTGAAGATCGTCAAACCGAACCCCTGCGACGTGGAGGGCGCCAATCTGGGGAAGGAAGATGTCGCCTGTGCGATCGACACGGAGGTTTGCGTTGAAATTTACCTGCCCCCAAACCCGCACGCGGACTTCGTCGCCTGGGCCAAGGAGGTAATCGGCAGGTACAGGGACATTGTCGAGCGGCGAGAAGGTGGAGGGAACATTCTGGAAGAGGCTTGCCCCGTAAACAGGAAGCACCTGACCGGTGGTGCTGGTGACGAACTTCTGGAGTTCGGTAAGGGGCTCGGGGGGTAGGGGCTTCATGGGGCGCTGGGCGCTGCTACCCATTCCGCCACCGTTATCGTTAAACGTTGTTACGCGACCGGGTTGCGACGACGACATGCTATCGAAGCTGGAGCTGCCACCGAGAAGGGACGGAATGTTGCCGGACCCCGAAGATTGGATCCTCATGCATTGCGGGGAGGCAGCCATGGTGGGATCGGAGCAATTGATCGACTGCGTCTGCGAGCCTAGACCATCGTCGGCGGAATCCGGCAAAGCGGACGGTATTTGCTGACCTTGGACAATGAGAGCGAACAGCGGTGTTGCCACCGTGACCAGAATTTTCGTGCGCATTCGAGATCAACCTTCGTACAGTTGTTTGTAACCGCGACGCTTGGAAGGTGGAGGACGATCAGGCTGCATCGTCGAGATCGCCCACAAGATCGTCCGTGAGCTTCGGCAGGAAACGGGACTCCCAGTGACCGGGTACCTGCACCGCGGTGTCGGGTTTGGGCTCAAGGATGTCACCGAATTCCGGAGCAAACTGGTCGACCAAAATGGCCAGCTCCAAGCTAGCGTCACTGGAGCAGTTGATGCAGCGATTGAGGGTGCGCCAGAGAATTCGCAAGTCACTGAAGAAAGTGGCATTCTCCATATAGTCTATGTCGAGCCGGGCCTTGATGGGTTTCACAATTGATTCGTAAAACTGGTCGACATAGTCGCCGGGCACCTCAAGCAGCATTCGTTCCTCATGCCGGAAGGCGAGGGTGGCCTGCCCGGTGAGCCCCGGACGGTACGGCATTTGAAGGCCCTCGTGGTGGGCGAGTTTGGGGCGGGGACCCACCAGGCTCATATCCCCTTTCAGGACATTCCAAAACTGAGGGATCTCGTCCATCTTGTAGCGACGCAAAAACGCACCCACGGCGGTGATGCGTCCGTCGCCGCAGACGGTATGGCCAGGACGGACTGCGAAGCTGGCTGTGCGCATCGAACGAAACTTGTAGAGCTCGAATTCCTCACCGTTCCTGCCTGCGCGAAACTGTCTGAAGAGTACGGGGCCGGGGGAACTGAAGCGAACCATTACCCAGCAAATAGCCATGATTGGGGATAAAAGCAAAAGAGCGAAAGCTGCCACCACAAGATCGAACAATCGGCGACTTCGCGATCCGACCCAGGGGCTGCTAAATAGAAAAGTGCAATCGCAGTCCTCGGATTCATCGCAACCTGAATCAGCCTGAGAAAAAATGCGAATGAAGGGGGAACTGACGAGCAGGGCGAGGTGAATAGAAACCACTTCCCCCGGCGAAAGAGAGCTCACAAAGATTTTCCTCCAGAGAAGCTAAAGAAGCGGCGACCGGAGCAGAGTGCTTGCATGAGGTTGAGCCCTCTTGTACTCGCCTCTAAAACTGCCCTCGTGTTTATAAAGTTTGAAACCCCGCGATCCCGCAAATGAGATTCTACCGTGACCATGGGAAGGTCGTAGTAAGCCACGAAATGGTATGACGCAAAATTCCAATAAAAGTTTGCTTCGCGAAGTTTCGCGTTGTCTCAGAGTTGAATTGCGTAAATGCTTGAACAATAATAAGTTATCAGTCAAACGTTTACGGAGAGAACAACCGGGGATCGGTCTCGACTGGTAATTGTTATGGTGTAGCACCAACCGGCCAGACGGGAGCCGGGCTTACGAAGCATCAAGTCGGGCAAAACACGCTATTGGCGTGGTAATCTTCGTATGCCGAATCCGCAGGCATTTGCAGGAGTTGCAATTGGAGTAACGACGGCCCTGAGTTGTCGGGAGCTGCCGTCTCCGAGGCAGTGCGGAGGTTCGGCAGGCCGGAAGACCATCGACCGGACGCCGAATTGGCAGGGCCCCATCAGAGTTCAAACCGGGCAAAGTCCCGGTGCAGTGAAACTGTTGTTCTTTCGCGATGCCGCCATCGAAACGCATACAGGAAGAAGCTGGACGCAATACCACCATGGCCGATGTAGCCAAGCTGGCCGGGGTGGGAAAGATGACTGTGTCGCGCCTGCTGAGCGGCAGTGCGAACGTGTCCAAGGACACGGCAGACCGGGTTCATCGAGCGATCCGGATGCTGAACTACCAGCCGAATGAGCTGGCGCGAAGCCTTCGTTCGGTCCACTCCAAGACGATTGCGCTGATTCTTCCGTACCTCTACGACCCGTTTTTTGCCACCTGTGCGCACGCCGTATCCACGGTCGCTTCGCAGCACGGATACTCAGTTTTGATCACGACATCGGACGAGAAGACGGAAGTGGAGCAACGGCAGGCCAGCCTTATGCTGCGCCGGCGGATTGACGGAATGATTATTATTCCGGCGCCCCATGGGGACGGGTATTTGCGAGGCGGGGAGTTCTCACGAGTTCATGTAGTGACGCTGGACAGACCCGCCGCAGATTCCCGATTCGACTCGGTGGTTGTGAATAACCGCGGAGGGACCCGAGCCGGCGTGACGCATCTGATCGAGCACGGCCATCAGCGGATCGCCTTCGTGGGCCTGAACAAATCTCTTTACACGATGCAGGCCAGGTACGCCGGATACAGAGAAGCAATGGCCAAGGCTGGGTTGCAGCCTGAAAGCTACGTCGAGTGCACGTCGGAAGAAGAGACGGTTACGACGGTCCATTCTTTACTCACGGAGTCGAAATCGCCGACGGCTTTGTTCGCCTCAAACAACCTGACCATGCGCTATCTTCTGCATGCAACTAACGTGCTCAAAATTGATGTTCCGGGGCAGATTGCCTTGGCTGGATTCGACGATTTCGATATTGCTGACGTCTTGCAGCCCGCACTTACGGTAGTAAGACAGCCGGTGTACCAGATTGGCGAGATGGCGGCGAACCTGCTGTTCCAGCGGATTTCGCGTGGCGAGTATCCGACCAAGGGACACCGCGTGGTTTTGCCGGTCGAATTGGTGATCCGGCGATCGTGCGGATGCGATCCCCAGGGGATCTCAAACTTGAGGAGCCAAGCGCACACCATAGAGCAGAGCGAAGACGAAGACTAGCCGGAATGGGCGGGCGCCGCGAGCGCATCCTGAGTGGCCAGCCGGCGAGCGACAGGCAAAAAGAGACACGAATGCGGTAGATCGAGCGACACGACCGTGTGTTGCTTGATCTACCGCGTTGTGTTTTGGATATCCGCCGAAACTTATTCGATAGTTTAGAGTGCTCGGCGCCCGCTGATCAGGTTGATGATCAGTACGATCACGGCGATGACGAGAAGGAGGTGAATCAATCCGCCGGCCACGTGGAAACTGAAACCCAGTATCCACAGAATCAGCAGAATGACAAAGATAGTCCAGAGCATTCGCGTTCTCCTTGTTTCGATTGGCGCTCCGGGCTGGTATGCACGTCAGGCGCCTGTCTGGGTTGGATGCAGATAATTGAAAGGACTAAGGCGGAAAATCTCGCGAAAGCCAACAAAGGATTATTCTGAATGCACTGATGGAGCAGGGGCCCCATGGCAGACGAAGTTGATAGCAAATCGTTGAAAAATCCCGAGAAGGGACTTTCGTCGACGAAACCCGAGGATTCGACTGGGCACGCGGTAGACGGAGCGCCCGAGAATGATTTCGTCTTCGACGATTCGGATGATCGGTCTCTCGAGGTACGGGAGTCGTTCCCCGGGTCAAATCTGACGTTGGAGACCGAAGCCGAGGTGCAGCAGGGGCCTGCATTGGCCTACCCAGTTGTGGGGTTTGGCGCCTCGGCAGGCGGGCTTCAGGCGTTCCGGGAAATTCTGGAAAATCTCGACCCAGGGACAGGCATGGCATTTGTGCTGGTCACGCACATGGCGCCGGACCACAAGAGTTTCCTCTCGGAAATTGTCGAGCGCTACACGCGGATGCCGGTATTGCAGATTGAAGAGGGCCAGCGCCCGCTGCCGGACCATCTTTATGTGCTACAGCCCAATCAATGGCTTACCTTGCGTGAAGGCTTTTTCCGTGTCGAGCAGCCGGCAAACGACCGCCATCCACGCACTATCGATCGTTTTTTTTATTCTCTGGCGACCGATCAAAAGAATCACGCGATCGGGGTGGTGCTTTCGGGGGCGGATTCGGACGGCGCGCTGGGGCTGAAAGCGATCAAGGGCGAGGGTGGCATTGCCCTCGTGCAAACCCCGGATTCGGCTGCTCACGGCTGGATGCCCAGAAGTTCGATTGCGGCTGACCACGTCGATCTGGTGATCCCCCCTGCGGAAATTGCGGCGGAGTTAGGTCGTCTTGGCCATCAGTTCTCTCGACCGGAAGTTCGATCGCTGGAAGTAGGCGCTGCAACGCCTGAAGCGGAACAATCGTTTCAAAAGATACTTCAGTTATTGCGGGCTAGCGCGGGTCTCGACCTGAGACAGTACAAGCCGGAAACGATCAGGCGGCGCATCGCGCGGCGCATGCTGTTGTTGCGCCTGGACTCGGTTGCAAATTACGTGCGGGTCTTGCAATCGCGGAGCGATGAGTTGCGCACGCTGCAGGAAGACGTGCTGATCAATGTGACGCGATTCTTCCGGGATGCGGGTCTCTGGGAATCGTTGAAGCTGAACGTGCTCCCGGTCCTTGTACAGGACAGGGCTGCGGAAAAGCCGATTCGTGTTTGGTGCGCGGGCTGTTCGACGGGAGAAGAAACGTTTTCTCTGGCGATCGCTATCCTGGAATATCTGTCCGATAACAGATTGGATGCACCGCTGCAGATCTTCGGGACGGACGCAAGCGAGCAGTCGATCGAGACGGCGCGGCTGGCCGTTTACCCGGAGACGATTGCGTCGGAGATGACGCCGGAACGGCTTCGGCGCTATTTCATCAAGGTGGACCGCGGATACCAGGTTTCGAAGCGCGTGCGCGACTGCTGCATCTTTGCGCGACAGAATCTCAGCAACGATCCGCCGTTCTCGCATATCGACATCATGAGCTGCCGAAACGTGATGATCTATTTCAATCAACCGTTGCAGCGGCAGGTCATGTTGACGTTTCACTACGCCTTGGAACCGGGCGGCTACATGCTGCTGGGAATGTCAGAGGGACTTCGGGACTATAGCGAAGTGTTCAGCCCGGTTGATCGCAAGCACAAGATCTATATGAAGACGGGTGCAAGCCTGCCTCTCCGATTTGATCTGCCGCGCAACTATTCCATGACGCAGATGCCCGGGTTGGGCCGTACAGCGCCGGTGGAGATGGGCGCTGTGTGGCCTGAACTTGAGCTGCAAAGGGCGGCGGATCGAATTGTGCTGGCGCGTTTTGGGCCGCCCGGGCTCATTATCGATGACCGGATGAACGTGTTGCAGTCCAGGGGACAGACTTCGCTCTTCATGAACATTTCACCGGGCGCGGTCAGCTGGACGCTCAATCGGGTTCTCCGCGAGGGTCTTGTGAGTGAGACGCGCGCCGCCGCTCAGCGTGCAATCCAGGACAATGTGCCGGTCACGGCAACGGCAAACCTCATGGAAGAGGGGGACCGCGAGGTGCGGGTCCAAATCGATGTGCTCCCGATTACGAGTGGAGGGGCGAGACCGCGGAGTTTCCTGGTTTTGTTTCAGACAAAGCCGGCTGCCGGCGATCAGAGATCTCAGATTTCCCAGGAGAGTCAGCTTTCGCAGGACGAGAAAGACCGGTTGATCGCGCAACTGCGTCAGGATCTGACTTCGACGCGGTTCCATCTTCAGTCTCTGGTGGAAGAGCGCGATGCGAGAAACCAGGAGTTGGTGTCGGCGAATGAAGAGATCCAGTCGGCCAACGAGGAGTTGCAGAGTACCAACGAGGAGTTGGAGACGACCAAGGAAGAGTTGCAAAGCGCGAACGAAGAACTGCAGACCGTGAACGACGAACTGCAGCAGCGCAACAACGTTTTGACGCAGACGGGGAATGACCTGACCAACTTGTTGAATAGCGTCAGTATTCCCCTTCTGATGCTGACGAGCGATTTACGCATCCGGCAATTCACCCCGCCCATGCAGAAGCTGTTGAATGTGAGACCGGCGGATATTGGACGGTCGATCAGCGAAATCCGTCTGCAACTCAGCATCGAGGACATTGAGCCCATTCTGACCGAAGTGCTGGAAACACTGGGCACGCGTGAGCTCGAAGTAAAAGATCGCGATGGACGGTGGCACCTGTTGCGCGTCCGCCCCTATCGTACCGCAGACAACAAGATTGAAGGACTGGTGATCGTACTGGTCGACATCGACCAACTGCGCAGGAGCCAATTGCACCTGCTGGATGCGCGGGACTTTGCCAGCTCCGTCGTGGAGAGCGTGCCAGTTCCCATTGTGGTTCTCAATGAAGACTGTTCGATTCGTACGGTGAATACGGCATTTCGTGGGTTGACCCAGATGCAAGCGAAGGAATTGGAAAATCGATCGCTTCCTGACCTCGCTACCCATCTGTGGGGAGTTGAAGGGATAAAGGAGAAGTTGGATATTCTGCTCAAGTCGGCGGCCGGCACGACGCTCGAGTTCGAACACGAATCAACTACCTCCCAGCGCAAGACGCTTTTGATCAAAGCTCAGGCTCTTTTGAGGGACGGCAGCCGCGTTCTTCTAATGATGATGGAAGACATCACGCTGAGACGCGAAGCGGAGAGCCTGGTATCAATGCAGAAGGAAGCTCTGGAAGGCGAGATTCAACTTGCAGAACGGAACCTGAAACGAACACAGGGCGAACTTCGTGGTTTGACCGGACATCTTTTCACGGCACAGGAAGAGGAACGGCAACGGGTGGCGCGAGAGCTTCACGATGACATCAGCCAGAGGCTGAGTCTGCTCGACATCCTTTTACATGAGATCGAAGGAACAGAGTGGGCGCATGCCGACGTGAATCGGCTGGAGATGGCGCGCGCGCAGGTGCATTCGCTGAATACCGATGTGCGGCAGATCTCGCACCGACTTCATCCGGCAATCCTGAACGATCTTGGGCTGTCTGCTGCGTTGAAGGCGTTGGTGAAGGAGTTTGGAGAGCGCGAAAATATGCCCGTGACTTATTTGACTCAGGATTTGCCCGAGAGGTGGTCGACTGAGGCAGCGACGGCAATCTACCGTATCGCGCAGGAGGCTCTGCGCAACGTGGCGAAGCACGCCGGCAAGACACATGTGAAGGTGGTTCTGGCTGGCGACGCCGGACTTCTGCAGTTGCGGGTGATGGATTTTGGTGTTGGATTTGATCAGGATCTGGACTCCCCAATTTCCGGACTTGGGATGATCTCGATGCAGGAGCGCGCGCGGCAGGCAGGTGGAGTGCTGTCGGTCGTATCGGCATTGGGGCAGGGAACTACGGTCACGGCGGAGGTTCCGGTGGAACATCATGAATAAGAGAATTCTGCTTGCTGACGACCACGCCATGATGCTTGAGGGACTGGCGAGACTGCTTGCCGGCGAATTCGAGATTGTGGGTACGGCGACTGATGGCCGCGCGCTATTGGCAGAGGCTGAGCGCTTGCGACCTGACGTGATTGTTCTTGACGTGGGAATGCCCGAGATGAACGGGATCGAGGCGGCGCGACGACTCGCGAAGATTTTGCCGTCGGCTAAGGTTGTCTTTATCACGCAACAACTCGATCCTGCTTATCTCCATGCCGCGTTCAGTGCCGGGGCTAAGGGGTATGTCGCAAAGCAGTCTGCGGCCAATGAACTGGTGCAGGCGATCCGATTGGCGCTCAGAGATCGCTACTACGTCACGCCACTGGTTGCACAAGATCCAAGGTTTGGGAGTAATACGAATCCTGCCGAGATGTTTGGTTCAGAATTAACGCCGCGGCAGCGCGAAGTCCTTCAACTCGTGGCGGAAGGCAAGTCCACCAAGGAAATCTCGGCAGCGCTGAATATCTCGCCGAAAACTGTGGAATTTCACCGCAATAGCCTGATGGACGAACTGGGTGTCCGTACAACAGCCGAACTCACCCGGTACGCCCTTTCCCGAGGCATCATCAATCAATAGCCCTTTCGAATTAAGACTAAAAATCTAGAGCTGAGAGGCACCCTTTCCCCCTAGGGAAAATCCTAGTTCCGCGTTTTTACCCGTCCTGATTATCTTGCTTGCGTAGAATTTGAGGCAAGGAACAGCACTTTATCACTCAATCCAGTTGAGAGGTGTTGTGTCATGAACTTTCCCCGTCGAATCCCGCCACAAAAGGGAAAATTGCACTCCGAGCGTGCAATTCAGTTACGCAGAGAAGCGGTCGCAGCCATGAAGCTTCGCTCGCCTGCGATACCTCGATGCGTCACGGGCGCCCGTAAATTAACCAATGTTGCTGCTGCGAACAGTAACGTGAGGACGACCCGTATCCTGGCGATCAGCGATTACGAAGGATTGCGAACATCGCGAGAAGAGCTGCTGCAAAGAGCGGGCTTCCACGTCGAGTCAGTGCCCGGCAATGTCAGGCTGGATGGTTCCTGGGTAGAGACCTTTGATCTCGCGATCCTGTGCCAGTCGATTGATCCATCTCGAGTAAGCAAAATTACCCAATCATTACGCCGGGCGAATCCGAACATCCTGATTGTGCGCATCAATCCTACGCAGGCAGCCATGGCGGCACACACTCCGTTCGATGTTGAGCTGGAGGGCTTGTCAGGTCCGCAGGGGCTCTTGCGAGCAATCGAGTTGATGGGGGAGCGGATGCGGGATTGTCAATCGACCGGGTCCCCGCCCTGGCAATCAGTTGTGCCGAGGTAAAGACTGCAAATCGATCCCTAGCTGCTGACATTTCTTGTACAGGTGGCTTCGCTCCAAACCCAGAGCCTTCGCGGTCTGCGTGATCTGACGTTCATGCCGATCAAGTTCACTCAATACCACGGAACGTTCGAATGCCAGCACGCGCTCTGCAAGTGGGCCGGCCGATTCATAGGCTATTTGTTGTTCAGGAGTTGAGGTGGGAGTGCGAGCGATTTCAGGAAGAGCGAGCCTCACTGCATTTTCATCGACGGCTCCATCAGCAAGTAACAGAAGTCTTTCCACCACGTTGCGCAATTCCCGGATATTCCCGGGCCATGCATAGCGTTTGAGCATCTCAACCGCGTCGGCGCTGATGGGGGAGGGCTTCCAGTTGTTCTGCACGCAGACCTGGCGTACGAAATGTTCGACGAGCGCCGGAAGGTCTTCCGTGCGGCTGCGCAGGGGCGGTAGCTCCAGAGGGAAGACGACCACTCGATGGAAAAGATCGCGACGGAATTCTCCAGATGCCACGAGGGATTCAAGATTACGATGGGTTGCTACCACAACGCGCACGTCAACGGAAGTAGGTTTGTCAGAACCGATGCGTTCCACAACTGACTCCTCGAGAACGCGAAGGAGCTTGGCCTGCATTACGGCTGGCATGTCGCCGATCTCGTCGAGAAAAAGTGTGCCGCGATGTGCCTGTTCAAATTTTCCGGAGTGGCGCTGTGCGGCGCCGGTAAAAGACCCCTTCTCGTGCCCGAATAATTCGCTTTCAATGAGTTCCGCGGGAACGGCGGCGCAGTTGAGAGTAACGAATGGACCCGCAGCCCGGGGACTCTTCTCATGCAGGGTTCGGGCGACGAGTTCTTTACCTGTCCCAGTTTCACCATAAATGCAGACGCGGGTTTCGCTTGCGGCCACGCGATCAATCTGCGTCATCAGGCGTCGCATCACCTCGCTCGTCCACACAAGCGTGTGCTTGCCGACGCGAGTGCGCAATTCCCGATTTTCAGATTCGAGTCGCGTGAGTTTCAGCGCGTTTTCGAGCGTAACAAGAAGTTTCTCCGTCGAGAGCGGTTTTTCAAGAAAATCGAGTGCTCCGAGGCGAGTGGCGCGCACGGCCATTTCGATGTGAGCCTGGCCGCTCATCATGACGACCGGCGCAACAACGCCGGCGTTTTTGAGGTCTTCGAGAAGTAGCAGGCCATCACGGCGAGGCATGACAACGTCGCTGAGGATCAGATCGAAGGGCTGTGATCGTGCGAGTTCGAGAGCTCGGGCGGCGTTGTCGCAGATCACGGCGTCATGTCCCGCGAGTCGAAACGCGCGCGAAAGTGAGGCTAGAGTATTGGCTTCGTCGTCGACAATCAATATGTTGGCTTTTGAATTCATGCTTGGGCCTTCGGCAGTGTGATGATGAATGTAGCACCCTCGGCAAGCCGGCTCTCCACCGCGATGGTGCCTCCGTGATCGGCGATCACCGACTGGGCGATCGCCAGCCCAAGCCCGGTGCCATGCTGCTTGGTGGTGTAATAAGGCGTGAAGAGGCGTTCGCACTCCTCCGGCGCAAGGCCTTCTCCGGTGTCGGAGACGCGGATCTCGATTTGATTGTCGCGGGGCTGGGCAGAGACGACAAGTCTTCCGCCATTGGGCATCGCGTCCATCGCATTCAGAACGAGATTCGAGATTGCGCGATGCAGAAGTTCCGGGTCGGCGTTAAGGGGCATGGATTCGCTGGATATATCGGTTGTAAAAACCAGCCCCGGCTCACCTGCCGACTGGTAAAGTGAATGAACCCGTTCAACCACCGAGCGAGCTTCGACGGTTTCGGTCTGCGGCTTCGGCATCTTGCTAAAGTCGCTGAACCGGCCAATGATGGTTTTCAGGTTGGCGATTTCCATGCTCAGGGTATGCGTGCTTTCATGAAAAACTTCATCGAATTCAGTTGCGGAAAGACCGCGCGCACGCACAAGGTTTTCTACGGTGATTTGCAACGGGAAGAGCGGATTCTTGAGCTCGTGAGCGAGACGCCGAGCAAGTTCGCGCCAGGCCGCGACGCGCTCGCTCTGGACGAGCCGTTCGCGCTGCGTTGCAAGTTCGCTGGTCATATTGTTGAAGCTTCGAGCCAGCACGGCGACCTCATCTCGACCGCGTTCCGGAACTCGCACGTCCCAGTTGCCCTCAGCGACTTCTTCAGCAGCGCGGGCAAGTTGCTCAATCGGTTGAGACACTCGGGCTGTGATCCACAGGCTGAATGCAATGGCAATAAGGATGCCGCCACTTGCAACCGCATACGCGATCGCGCGGATGCGCTGTTGTGCGGCGATCATGCCTGAGCGCGAGATAGCGACCGTTAGTACTGCGAGCACCGTACCGGAACTGCTCTTGAGGGGAATCGCGGTCAGATTGACGCTATCTTCACCGAGTCCGGTCAGATAGAGTTCGCCACTGGTTTGACTGCCCGTCTTGCGCGCGGTTTGAATCAAATCCGCGTAGCGAGCCGCGTTGGGCACAGGTCCATTTGACTGGCGATAGCTGCCGGGGTCAAAGGCGGAGGCAGCCGCGTCTTTACCCGCGCCTTCGGTATAGAGAGCGACTGTCATTCCCGCCGCCGCGGGCAAATCAGCCAGAAATTCCTCATCAAGACGGGTTCCTCCAATGAGCCGAACCGCGGGCTCCGCACCCTTGATTGCACGCACAGCGAATAGGCCGAGAACTACGCCGCCATCAGGAAGTTCTTCGCGTTTAAGGAACGCATCATGGTCGGAGAATGTGACCGCTGGCTCTGGATACCCGAAGCGGGCAGGCCATTGCGCCGAGCTGACGACGTTCCCGTCGGGTCCTACAATCTCGAGAAAGTCGAGTTGCGCCAGCTGGGCCATGGATTGCGCATCCTTGAGATAGGGCCATGCGTCACCGGATTGAACCATTTCGAATGCCATGCTGCGAGCGTGCTCGCTGGCTGCGAGTCGATCCACGGCGGCTCCAACCTCAGTAGATCGATGCTGAAACTCGCGCTGAAACTGGCTGACAAATAGCGCAGTCTCCTCCTGGTCGCGTTGCTCAAATACAAGCCGGATACGGACGAGCACGGTCCAGGCGACCGCTGCGACTGAAGCCGCTACAGTGAGCGACATGAGGAGGAGCAGCTTCTGACGAAGGCTCACGGTACGGCCTCGAGGGAGGCGTCGGCGAGATCGAGTGAGCCGTCTGACCGCACGTGAAGATCTCGGACGCGCGGGCTCGAAGCATACGCACGGGGCAGGTGGAGAAGAGGAACAATCATTCTCCGATCAAGTAAGGCGCGTTCAGCTTTGTACTCCGAGACGGAATCGGAATCGACGGCGGTCCAATGACCCTGTCCGCCAATGACCTGCTCCAGGGATGCGGAGGGATCGGCACCCAGCAAAGAAAGCGTGATCAGATTTAAGTCTGCACGCTGGTTCCCGGGCGATGCCGGCTGCACGTTGAATCCGGCCTCCCGAAGGTTGAGAATAACGCGCTGGGCGGCGAGTTGCATCGCTGCATTCACATCGGCTCGTAACGTAAGCTGCGGGGGAGTGATTCCGCCCCTGAGTTGTAGAGCTTTCTTCAGATCGCGTTCGGCAGGAAACAGAAAAGCGTATCCCGAGAGTGACTGCGGGAGCACGCTAGCAGCTGCCTGTCCTTCCTTCTGGAAGATTACATTCGCCAGCGCTGAGCGGTCGATAGAGTTACTGATTGCTGCACGAAGGTTTGGGTTGGCGAGTGCGCCAGATTCGGAGATCTGCAACGCAAGAAGCTGAATGGGCGGAGAGGTGATGACCACAAAATGCTGTTGCAGTGCCAGCCGTTTCTCTTCTGCAGGGACTTCGACAATGTCGGTTCGGTTTGTGCTGAGATCGAGCCACTGATCGGGAATGGAGCGGCGAACGCGGATTTCAATTCCGTCGAGGAATGGGCGGCCCTGCCAGCAGGTATCGTTAGCAATCAGGCTAAGCACGCCATTGTTGAAACCGTTGACTTGAAATGGTCCAGTGCCTGTGGCGCCGTTGGGTGTCTTGCCGTCTGCCGAGATTGCAAGGGATTATGAGAAAGTCATCTGAAGCCAGGAGGGCAGGCAGGTTAGGCATTGGCTCATCGCTATTGAACACAACCGCAGAACCGGTGGCGCGGATCGTGGTCCACGGGCAATTTGGCTGGCACGAGGAACTAAGTGATGCAACGACGGCAACGGGAGTGAGAATGGTTCCATCGTGAAAACGCACTCCGGGGCGCAGCCTGAATTGCCACCTGTGATTGGCGTTTTCCGATTCCCATTCAATGGCGAGAGCTGGCCGTACCGTGCTGTTTGAATCCAGGTTCGTGAGTCCGTCGAAAACCAGGCGCCGCGCAATGCCTGCGGGGCGTTGCCAGGGATCACCCACAGTATCGACGCGAAGAGTCCCGCCGTAATGAGGCCGGGTGCGCGCCGCGGAAGGAACTGACAACCAAGCGAGCCCGGTTATTGCCAGCAGCGAACTAATTACAAGTCGCCGTAACACGATCCACCTCGTATTGAATTTGCTGCGCCTGCGTGGAGGCCGTTCGTACAACCGCGAAAATGCTCCTGCCTTCCGGCGCGATCCAAAGCGCCGTAACCGCTCCGTCCATGGCGAGCGGAGCACTAGCGGGTATGGCCTCGAAAGCGGGGAGATCGTAGGCGCGGAGGCTGTCTTGCGCGGCCGGGCCGGACCCGGACGCAAGGATCTGGGTCCCCAACCCGCAAGCCGACTGAACTGCGGCGAAGTCGCTGCCCCAGTCGCGCACGCCGGCGACGGGTTTGGCTGCACCGTTTTCGATCAATTCAAATTTTCCATCGATGCCATTGATGAGCAGGGCAGGCACCTGGGCGCGCGGAATCCACGCGGCGCTGTAGAAAGCGGGAAGATCCACGCTCAAACTGGGGGCGACGATGCCGGTGAAGTAGTCACGAGTGGAGTTGTAAAAGGCTTTGAGAGGAGGCGCAGGCGCGCTGCCGATCTCCATGAGGGCCGGCGCGGGAATCGGCCACGGATCGTCGCTGTCATGGCAATGAATTGTCCACCCGCCGGCACCAATCCCCGCAGAGAACGATCCGCTACAGTGTGTGGAAGGCAAGTCGGCTTCAAATTCCTGGCCGTCGGCTGAAATGCTGAGGATTCCGCGCGGATCGCGAGTGAGCGGCCGCTTCTGTCGGATTGGGAATACCTGTTGTTGAGTCCATTCTGAGTTTGTGCGCGCAAAGATGCTGATTTGTTCTGGTTCTAAAGCGATAAGACCATGGGAGGTCTCGAGCACGGCCAGAATTGGTTCGCGCGAAGAGAGTAGCGCCTGTTTGTGTAGCGTTACCCCTGGAGCTTGTCGATTTGAAGGTTGCCGCATAATTGGGAGGGGAACGATCACGATCTTTGATTCCGTTCCTTCAACGATTTCGGCTATCCAGAGGCGTTTGTTAGCGTTTTCGCTAAGAGTCACTTGAACCGTGTTCGCTGCGTCATCAACGGTTGTACTGATGCCGTGCGCTCGTAGAGCCTGCTCAACGAGGCGACGAATCGTGGGAACATCATCGGCTGCAATGCTGGAGAGATTGCGGAGAGTGAGGCGCGCCTGGCCCGGCCCCAGTATTGCGGCAATCTGATCTGCCAGGGCTCCTGCCGGTTGCTCCCATTGTGAAGGCACGGTCGCGCTTTCTGCTGTCGAAGGCACGAGAATCAGCGCCGTAAGAGCGAGCATGCAGACCAGAGCCGCGATTCTGATGGCACGTGAGAGCAATAGCCGAGGTAGCCTCATGACCCTGTTCTTTCTGCAAGCTTCGTTGGGCGGATTATATCGTTTGAGCGGTTGCGGGGTGCTGATGGACGAATGGAGCTGGCGTGCCCACGATAGAAGCTACGAACTCGAAAGCGCGGAGGCACCGCGCCTCGATCGCTCGCCAACCGAGGCGTTTGCGAACGAGACGCGGTCAGAATTGCAATGGCCTGCCTCAGTGGCCAGGTTTTGAGTCAGGTTGCGATTCGCTGTCCATCTCCTGCTTGATGACCGGGCTTGCAGCCATATTTTTGAAGACGTCATTGGCGAAAAAGAACTTGCCGTCAGAGGGCACCATCACCACCTGGATCTTGTCAGAGAGGCGCTCCGCGATGATCTTGTTGATAAGCAGCGGCGAACGATTGAGGAGGTCCGCTTCGCTTTTCATGCGCTCGGCATTGGCAAGGGCAAGCAACTTAATCCGGCTCGCTTCTGCATCGGCCAACAAATTGCGGCGTTGCAATTCAGCTTTGCTGTCAATCACCTTTGCTTCAGCATCCGCCTGGGCATTCTGAATAGTGGCTTCCTTGCGCGCCTCGGCCTCAAGCTTGCTCTGTTCAATCTGTTTCTGTTTCAGCGGCAGCGTGTATTGCATGGCATCCGCCTCACCCTTGGCTTCAACTACCCTCGATTGCGCATTGCCTTCAGCCGCCTTTACCTTTTGCTTTGCCTCGGCTTCTGCCTGCAGTTCCGCAATCTTCACCTGCTTTTGCTGAATGTCGGTTTGAATGCCAAGCTGGTCGTCCTCCTGTTCTTTCAATAACAGGCCTTCTAGCCCCTTCGCGTATTCATCCGGAAGGCGAATTTCAGACAACATAACCTCGTCCACAACAATGCCGTCGGTCGCGAGCTTGCGGGTGATGATGGTGGACGCCTTGGCTCGCACTTCTTCGCGCTTCGACGAGAAAATCTCCCGCACCGTATATTGGGGCGCCAGCTCTCGCCAGGCGCTGGCTACGACCGGAGGCACAAGTTCCTTGTCGGCCGGCTGCGGCAGGTGTGCCTCGACACTAGAGAGCTTGTTGGGGTCGAAACGATAACGGACGGTTACGCCAAGGCCGATCGTCAGGCCTTCTCGCGATTGCACGTCAAGTTCACCCTTTTGCGCTGTGGCCTTGCTGCCCTCATGTCCGATACCGGCTGTGAACATATGATCGCGCAGGTCGAAGATCTGTACGCTATCAACCAGCGGGGTAATGAAGTGCACTCCGGAGTAAAGCGTTCCCGGCAACGTGCCGTTGATCTGGCTGACCCGCACGCCGCCCATTCCGCTGGGAACAACGACGATGCCTGCTCCCATGAGAAGCGGAAGGCACGCGACCATCGCCAATGCCAGCGGGCCGGGCCACGGAATTGGTTCGAACTCAACAGGAGATTCGGATTCATTGGTTATTTTGCGTATCGCCAGGATGCGTAGAACGAGGGTGTACAGCGGGATGGCCAAGGCGACGGCCAGTAACAGTGCTCCCGCGACGGTGAGCAACAGCTTTAGTGCGAGCATTTCGTGCCTCCGCGAAGATGGTGAGAGTGGCTCTTGGAATTGCTGGAACGCGACCGTCGAGCCAGAAGCAGCCGGACCAGTCCACCGAATGTGAGTTCCTCAAACAGCAGGGCGGCCACCATCGGCAGCAGCACCGCCCCCAAAGCGTTCATTGCTTGCAGCAGCAGCGTCATGATCAGCCTTCTTTACCGTGAGCCTGCGGCCACTGCTGCCACCTGACTCTGAGTTTCTGCGGTAGGAGCAGCGGGCACTGTTTCCAGAGCCGGCGCGGTCTTGGCCAGCACGGTGTGCTCTTGTGTGGTTGGGGCGGGAGGGTCGAAGAGTACAGCAGTCTCCTCGTTGCGTTCCCCGATCAATTCCACCGTGTCGCCCACTGCAACCAGGCTGAAGAACTCCTCGAGATCGGCCTTCGCCATGCGGATGCAGCCGTGAGAAGCAGCCTTGCCAATGGAGCGAGGCTCGTTGGTTCCGTGAATGCCGTAGCCCGGGACGCTGAGGCCCATCCAGCGAGTTCCCACCGGATTGTCCGGCCCAGGCATCACCGTCTTGCCTTCGTGTTGGTAAACGGGGTTGGCGACGCGGCGTTCGATTTTGAAGGTCCCCACCGGGCTTGGTGTAGAGGGCTTTCCTACGGCGACGGTGTAAACCTTTTTCACCTCTCCGTCTTCAATCAGCGCCAGCTTGCGATCCTGAAGGCTCACAACAACCAAACGATCGTGCTGCGGTGCCTGCGCCGCCAATTGAACTACAAACGTCGCTGCCATCGCAGCCGCTGTCAGTGCCCATTTGCTTGGATTGAAGGTCTTCATCGCATTCCCCGATCGTGTTTCTATCTCTTCTGCGCTTATGGGAATGCAGCCGAGGGGCCACTCTATATCTGAAGAAAATAGATGAGTTATTGGTGGAATTTGGGCGCAGGATCGTGTCACGCAAAACACATGTGTGGGTGTTTTGACACGTTTCGATAGGGTATTTAGATCGAGATTCGGCGGACGAAACGGTGGTGCTTAAGAGATCGCCTGGCGCGTATGCCGCTTGTGAGCCCAGCCGAACTGGCGCATTTCAAGTGCCAATCAGGTCGCTTAGCGGATTGTCTGGCTTCGCAGGGGTCCGCCCTCAAAAAAATGGACGGCGAAATTCCCTGGTGGGCGGGAATACTCAGCGCCCCGCATGACGACCAAATGAAGGTTGATCTTCTCATACGACTTCAATAGGCTACTCAATTCATTCTCGAAAACAGCTTCGGCAGAATGATTGTTCCAAACAATCATTCTGCCGAAGCTGTTTATTTAGCATGTGCCAGGTTTGACTGCGCTAGTGGTTAGTTACCCGGAGCAGCAGGAGTTCGAGCCGCAGTTTGGGCAATCGCCGTGTTGTCAATCGACGAGCTTGAACTGGCAGACGAAGCTGGTGCGCTTTTGCTCTTTCCAAGGGTATTGAGGTATGCAACCAGGGCAGTCATCTCGTCCGGTGAGGAATCCACTGGAGGCATACCACCTGCTTTCATGCGGTCATTCGGGTTATGCAGCAGGGAGATCAGGCGATCTTCCGGAAGTTTCTTGGTGATGCCCACGAGGCTCGGAGCAATGGCAGTACCCGCCCCATTGTCGCCGTGGCAAGCATTGCAACCGCGATCGTTGAAGATACCCTTTCCCTTGGAGATGAGGGGATCCGCCGTCAGAGCCACTGCGGCGCCGGATGCGCTGCCCGCGGGAGCATTTGTATACGGCTCGAATGGCTGCGCGCTATATGCCTTCTCTTCATCCTGCTGCTGGGTGATCTGTCGGGCGGTCGAACTCTCCCGGTCATCGAGATGGCTCTTTACGCCAAGGAAAACCATCCCGGAAATCACGATGGTCACCGCAAGCGCCGGGATTGGCCTGCGCCAGATCCTGCGTTCCAGCCGGCGATCGAGGAAAGGCAGGAGGAACAGGCCGGCCGCGATTAGGCCAGGAATCACAACGATTCCGATAACGACGGTCGGGCCTTCCCAGAACTTCAGCCACTCGAACATTGGCAAGTAGTACCACTCAGGCCTCGGCAGGAAGTGCGAGTCTGCGGGATTGGCAATCGGGCCCAGCGTGACCGGCCTGAGATAGGCAAGGCCAGCCAGCGCGGCAATGATCACCAACGCAAAACCCATGTCGAACAAAACCTGTCGTGGATAAAACGGTTCCGGTGCAAGTTTGGGGCTGACCGGATCTTCATGCATGGGGCCGGCAGGGCCTGCCTTGCGGAACAGAACCACGTGGGCGCCAACGAAGGCGAGGATCATCGCAGGGATAAGGAACACGTGGGCGACATAGAACCTGGAAACGGTCAGCGTCCCGATCGTGTCTCCTCCGCGGAGAATGCGCGTCAACATGTTTCCGATGAAAGGCATCTCGCCGGCAACATTGGTTCCCACCGCTGTGGCGAAATATGCTTTCTGATCCCAAGGGAGAAGGTAACCGGTGAATCCCATACCTAATATGAGCAATGAAAGCAAAGCGCCGGAGATCCAAAGCAGTTCGCGACGACCCTTATAGGATCCGTACACAAACGTTTGCAGGAAGTGAAGTGCCAGCACAATGATCATTGCGCTGGAGCCATACGAGTGCAGGCTGCGCAGGAAAGATCCACCCGCGACCTGTTTCGTAATGTAGTCAACGCTAGTGTGGGCTGTCTCGGCTGTGGGCGTGTAGTAGAGAGCGAGCGCGACGCCCGTCACCACCTGGAGGATCAGGATAAACAGAAGGCCCGATCCAAAAACATAGGCCCATCGAGCGCCGCCGGGGACGGGCTCGTCGAGCACCATGCTGGAAATGCCCCGCACCCCGGTTCGCACATCAACCCAGTCGAGCACACGTCTCGCCAGAGGGCCGCCCGATGGGACGGCCTTGTTCGTCTCATTATTATTCATATGATCCTCTCAGAGGTATGTCAGCTTAAAAGCTCGCGATCAGGAACATTCGTACGAAAATATTGAAATTCGACTTGCAGCTTTCCGTCTTTCACCTGGGCCTCAAGCTTGTCGAGGCCGCGTGGCGGCGGACCGGAAATCCGGCTGCCATCAGATGCAAATTGTCCACCGTGGCAAGGGCACACAAACCTGTCCTTATCCGCGTGCCAGGAGACCGAGCACCCCAGATGCGGGCAGATCGGAGACAATACCTGGAGCTTTCCCTCCGCTGACCGATGCACAAACACGGATTGCTCAGAGACCACTTCACGCCATCCGTCAATCTGGGTGAGCGAGATGGTCTTTGTTACTGGACCTTCAATTTTTCGAATTCGCTCGCGTCGCCGACCTCGGTCCACTTACTCGACTTTGTTGCGGCCTGAACTGGGTAGAGAACGTACCGAAGCATCGGCATACCAACTACGGCAGCGATGGTCCCAGAACAAACGCCGAGGAGAGAAGCGAAGAACGCGCGCCTGGTCACCCCGGCCGGTTCCTTGTTCGCGCACCCTGCGCAGGCATCATTTTCGACTTCTGATCCACATTCGTTATTCATCGTCCCACTCCTGTCCCGTTGGTAAGCGGAGAAATCAGCTTCGCGTTCATTCCAGCGCGATTCTCCGCCGAATATAGATCGGATAATGCGGTCTTTGGCTAAATCGGTGATTGCTCGTCAGCAACGAGGATGTAAAGCTTTGTAAAGCCGTCCGCAGTACGGTATTGGAGCAGATTCTGAGGGCCCGGCCTCGCAATCAACTAACACTTAAGCATCAGTGCCGATGGATATCACCCATATATGTCAATGCGACTTCCGGGGTACGTTGTCCAATCGTTTAAGTTGAATGTAAATATGGATTTACACCCTTCTTACAAGTGTTTACATGACATTTGATACCAAGCAAGCTAATGTCGATGGTAACGCGGCAATATCTCGCAAGTGACACACTTCAGAATTTCTAGAAGCCGCATATGTTGAGATCGTTGTATATCTAAGTCAATGGGCATACACCCCCTATAATGTGCGCCTTGAATTGATTTGGGATTTTCAAACTATGCACTTCCTGATTGGGCCGGCTCTCGCACTGAGAGTCTCCACTGAAATTGTGTCAATGCGTTGAGAGCATTGTTATGCATTCATATCCTTCGATGAAGGAAAGTGAATGGCGATAGGCGAAGTGCGTTTTCATTCGCCCCATTGCCATTTGAAATCTCTGCGCGGGGGCGCGGAATTCTGCGGAGAGTAATCCGCTCGGGGGCAGGCACTTGGCTATTGATCGCAGGAAACAGGAGAGATGATGAAAATCTCGCACTATCGCATTCTTTTGTACGCACTTATCTTTGGATTTGTCGGATTGATGCCGGCAATGGCCGAGGTCAATCGGTCACTTGATGGGGATAAGAAATGCACCCTCTGTCACAATGAGACCAGCGGGCATGTGCTCACCATCTACCAGACCAAGCACGGCGTGAAAGGCGATTCGCGCACTCCGGGCTGCCAGGGCTGCCACGGCGAAAGTGTGAAGCACCAGGAGAACCCATCCGAGTCGCCCGAAATCGTGTTTGGAGCCAAGTCGAAGCAGCTGTCCTCCACTGAGGCCAGATCGTCGGCGTGTCTCTCTTGCCATGAGTCGAGCGTTCACGCGCGGACGTTCTGGTCAGGCAGTGCACACGAGAAGCAGGGCGTGACCTGCACGGATTGCCATGAGATGCACAACCCCGAGCAAAAAGTGCTGAACAAGCTGACCCAGCCTGAAGTCTGCTTCGGTTGCCACCAGAATGAGCGCGCCCAGTTTCACCGCTTCTCAAGGCATCCGATCCTCGAAGGCAAGGTCAGCTGCTCCGACTGCCACAACCCGCACGGGTCTGCGGGACCTCGCTTGATGGTGAAGAACACCGTCACTGAGACCTGCTACACCTGCCATGCGGAGAAGCGCGGTCCATTCCTGTGGGAGCATACTCCAGTCGTTGAGGATTGCACCAACTGCCACTCACCGCACGGGTCGAATGTGACGCCGCTGTTGAAGACGCGCGCACCCATGCTATGCCAGGAGTGTCACACCAGCGATCACGCCAAGGGTCTTTACAGCGCTGCAAACCTGCCCGGCGGAGCCTTTGTAACGGGCAACGGGACCATCCCGGCGGGAGGCCAGAGCCCGACTGACCAGGCCAACGGACGCTCTTGTCTGCAATGCCATTCACAAATCCACGGCTCGAATCATCCGGGCGGGGCCAAGTACAACCGGTAACTAATTGAATCGGAGAGACGCAATCATGAAACCAGGAAATACACGTCGCTTCAGCGCCGGTTCGATGATGGTACCCCTTCGCACATCGATCCTGTCCGCTATACTCGTGGCGCTGTCCGCTTTCGGGGCCGCGCAAACCGTTCCTCAAAACACCACTGGACGCAATCCAGGAACCCAGGTACCCCCGGGCCCATACATCCCTGACGAACTCACGGCTGCCGAACAGACCAAGGCACACAATAGAAGCCAGATCGGCGCCGCCGGCGTCAGTGTCAAGTCGTTCAAGTTCGGCGAGTACAACGGACTGAATAAGTTTCATGCCTTCGCCATCGGCAACTTCGACTACAGCGGCGGGGCGCTCTACGACAGCAACGACACGTGGCGGTGGCACTTCCAGGGTTCGAGTCTTGGGCTCGAGACGCGGAACGGGATCCTCGACTTTGGAAAGCAGGGTAAGTTCGAATTTCGATTCGCCTATAACACGCTTTTGGCCAACACTTCGGACTCGTATCAAACCCCGTTCCTCGGTGTAGGGACCAGCACTTTGACATTGCCATCCAATTGGATCGTGCCGGTTTTGCCCCAAAAAAGCGCCACGGCTCTGAACTATTTCGCACTCGATCCAACGGCCGCGGCCGGCAGTGTTTACAACAGCCACGGCGTGCTCACCGCACCAACCCAGGCCCAGTTGGACACGATGGCTGGAATCCGTGCTGCCGACCTGCCCGCTTTCCGGAATGTGGATCTCGCACTCACTCGCAAGCGAGGCGAGGTGCAATTCCTCTTGACCCCGACCGAGATGATCGATATTCCCGTCGGGTTCAGCCACGAGCACAAGGGCGGGCTGAGGACCATCGGTGCGGTGAATGATCAGAATACGCAGGATACCTCGTTGCTGCCCTACCGAGTAAACTGGGATACCGATCAGGCATCCGCGGCAGTGAATGTGAAGCTCAACAAGCTGTTCCTTTCGTTCGCGTACTACGGCTCGCACTTCCGCAACAACACGGAAAACATGATCTGGGCTGATACCGCGGTGATAGGCCTCACGTCGGCCCTAGCAGAAGAACCCAGCAGCCAGTTCCACCAGTTCACGGCAACGGGCAGCTATAAGTTGTCGAGGGACGCCAAGCTGGTGGTTGTGGGTTCGATTGGCCGCGGAACCCAGAACCAGGCATTTATTAATCCCTCGCTTACTAATGAGGGAGCGCTGCCGTTCGGGCTGCCCCGCAACTCTCTGCAGGGTCTTGTGTACACCGGCCTGGGCGCGGGCAAGTTCACCGTCAAACACGGCAAGTGGGATCTGGTGGCAGACGCACGGTTCGACGAACGCGATAACCAGACGCCCGTCGGCCTCTTCCTGTTCCAAGATGACGCTTCGCCAATTGCCGGTACCTCGCCGTTTAGCGGCCTCTACGGGCTGCCCACCGGACTGGGAACCAATACCAACATCTACAACAACCGCTCGCTCACCAAGCTCTCTTACAAGGCCGGCGGAGAGGCCGAGTATTCCTTCACGAAATCGGAACATCTGATGCTTGGCTATGGCTGGGATAGAGCGGATCGCCATTGCTCCAATTCCTGGATTACCTGCGCCGATGCAAAGCAAGTGAATGAGAACACGCTCCGCACTGAGTGGCGCAAATCCAAAGGAGCTCTAACGGCCCGCCTGGAGTATGCCTTCTCCGAACGCCGCGGAGACTACAACGAGAACGCCTTCCTCGCGGAAACGCCAATGGCGAACCAGGTCCCCAAGGGCGCATCAACGAGCGTCTACGCCTTCATGAAAAGCAATGGGATTACCGGTTTCGGTCCGGTCGCCGGTCTTCCCAGCGCCCCTCTCACGGGCGACGCAGCGATCTTTATACCCAACAACAATGTCGTTGCGCAGGCACAATACGGCACTCGTAACCTCCTCGCCGAGATTCCGGGCTTCAGAAAATACTACGTCGCGGATCGCAACCGGAACGACGCTCGCACTCAATTGCTTTGGCTCGCCAAGGATAAGGTCGCGATTCAAGGAAGTGGTGAGCTGAGTGACGACGACTATCTCAACACCCAGTACGGCTTGAAGAGACGCACGTGGTGGGCGGCTACGATGGACGTAAGCTACACCGCGTCTGAGGACCTGGTCGCCGACGTCTTCTACACCTACGACAACCAACGTCTGTATGCCACCGGCGATGCCTTTGGCTCCAACAGCACAGCCAAGTTTCAGGGACGGGCGGGAGACACGGTCCTTGGGGGCCCCTGCTTCTCCACCGTCGCAGACAGGAACGCATCCGCCAAGATCGATCCGTGCCTGAACTGGACCCACAACGACCGCGACAAGATTGACACGGCCGGTCTAACCCTCCGTCGCAAAAACCTGGCCGGCAATAAGCTGGAACTGGCAGGCGAGGTGGTCTACACGCGCGGTCGCACAGAGAACGCTGTCGTCGGCGGCAGCTACCAGAACAACCCGTTAGCGCTGGCAGGGGCACCGGTGCTGCCCGCCGGTACTGAGGCAATCTTCTTTATTCCGGCGCAGAATTACCCCGTGATCCGCAACGACGAGCTCAGCGTCAAGCCGAGCGCCACTTACGTCATCACCAAGTCGGCCAGTCTGCAGGGCTTCTACTGGTTCCAGCGGTTGACGCCTACGGACTGGAGATACCAGGCGCTGCAGGCCGGCAACAAGCTGAACTTTACTCCCACCAACGAGGTATCGCCCAGCTATGAAGTGCATGTGGGCGGTCTCTCACTCAACTGGGTGTTTTAAGGCGAAGGGAAACTAATCAACTCAGCAAACAAGGGGGAATTTTTCGGATGAAAGCAATACTTCGTATTTCAGCAATTCTCGTGTTCGCGGGCGCAGTCGCGAACACGTGGGCCGAACCTGCGGCTAGCGTCTACAAGGCCAAATGCGCGGCCTGTCATGGCCCAGTGGGAGATGCCAGTTCTCCAGCAGGAAAGGCTCTCAAGGTCCCGTCGTTCTCATCAGACGCGGTGATGAAAGAGTCTGATGCGGATATGCTCACGGTTACAAAGGCTGGAAAAGGCAAAATGCCTGCCTGGCAAGGCAAACTCTCGGATGATCAATTGAAGGAACTGATTGCTTATATCCACACTCTGCAAAAGAAGTAGCGGTGAATTGATTCAAAGAGAGTCGGCCTGAAACTTCCAGCGAGTGAAGGCGAACCTGTCATGGTGTGACTTGAACATGTCACTGTGATAAGGCAATATATCTGCGAGGGATGCTTCTCATGCATCCCTCGTTTTTACATGTGGACGCTGGTTTTGAAATCGCCAGGTTTCACCAGCGTCTTCATCCTATTTCAGAGTACGAGCCCTTCACCAAAGAGCCCTTCAACGTTAACATTCGTCGCTGAAACTAACGTCTGCCTTGCGTTACTGACACCTTTGGGTGATTCATTCTCCTGTTGGTAACCGGTACCATAAACCAAACTAATCGTCTTCACCCTTGGCAACCTTAGTTATGAGCTAGATCAAACGCGTCGCCCTGCCGATTAAGCAATTGAAGTCCTTGCGGCAGATGAAGAGGGGACGTGTACTCGTTCTGATCGCACGATTGGAAACGCAAATGTTCAGCGTAGCAATGCGTCGCGCCGGAGTGCTCTTGTGGGCACTAAACCTGGCGGGTTCCACCAGCGCTTTCGCCCAGAGCTCGCCCATGCCAGATTTAACCGATCTGAGCATTGAGGACCTCTCGCAGGTGCGTCTTTCGACCGCCTCGCGGCATCTTGAAGACTCACGGAAAGCGCCAGCGCTGTTACGGTGATCACCTCCGAGGAGATTCAGGGCTTATGGGTGGCGAACGCTCTCTGACGTATTGCGGAGTGTAACGGGTTTCTACACCGCCAATGACCGGAGCTATTCGTACCTGGGAGTTCGAGGGTTTCTGCAGAGTGGAGATTACAACGCGCGCATCCTGCTGCTGATCGATGGGCATCGCGTGAATGACAACATCTATGACAGTGCTCTGGTGGGAACAGAATTTCCGCTGGACATTAGCATGATCGACCGGGTTGAGGTGGTGCGCGGCCCAGGCTCGTCTCTTTTCGGCACGAATGCCGAGTTGGCAGTTGTAAATGTTTTTACACGGCAGCCTGACCATCAGACCAGCGTTGAAGTGACGACCGGAGCCGACTCCTTCATGGGCCGGACGGGCGAAGTCCGCATTCGTTGAGAAGTGCTGAGTATGCGGCGCTCGTCTCGGCCAGCCTATACCGGTCCAACGGCGCGGAGCACCTTTTCTTCCCCGAATTTGCACTCGCCGCCACCAACAACGGGATCGCGACGAATCTTGATGGAGATCGCTACGACCATGTATTCGGTATGGTCCGGCGCGGGCGTTTCCGGCTGGAAGGCCTTTTCGGGGTTCGCGACAAGATCGTCCCCAATGCGTCGTTTGGAACCATTTTCAATGATCCTTCGAACCGCACGATGGACACTCGTGGATACCTGGATTCGAGTTACAGCCACGACTTTTCCGCCAACACTCAGCTGGATGTGCGCGTCCTACTACGATGCTACCGATACTACGGAGTATTCCCGTACCCCACCGCCAATGGAAGTGGCCGGTCACTGCAAGTGAATGATGCGGCAGCTGACGGAGCGGGAGTGGAAATTGTGCCGGGGCGCCGGCTCGGGGCGGCAGCGGATTGTTGCCGGTGCGGCCGGAGAACACAATTTCCGCATCAATCAGCGCAATTATTACGCGGGCATGCCCCCTTTCTCGACGATCGTCGTTCGCTCAGCCTGGTGCGATATTTGGTGAGGCCGAATTGAACCCATCAAAAAACTCAGCTTCAATCTTGGGGCGAGGGTCGATTGGTACAACCTGTACGGCACCACTCTGAGTCCGCGCGTTTCGGCGATGTATTTCCCACCCAAGCACTTCAGTGAAATACATCTTTATCACGCGTTCCGCGTCCCGGATCCATATGACGAGTTCTACGTTGATGAAATGGATATCACCGCGACAAACAAGTCGCTCAAACCGGAAAATATCAATGCGCATACCGTTTTGCTGGAACATGGATTCAATCAAAAGGTGCACCTTGCGGCAAGTGGATTTGCGAACAACCTGAACAAAGTGATTAAAGAAGAGGTGGATCCACACACCGGTAAACTCATTTTGCGAATGAAATTGGGGACACCGGTCACGTGGGCCGAACTCGAGCTAATTGCCCAATTTCCTTCAGGATGGCTAGGGCGCACCAGCTACACGTACGAGCAGACACGTCAAAAGCAGACCGGCACGACAGTGATGAATTCGCCGCACATCTGGCGAAATTCAATGGGGTCGCCCCTATCAAACGTTTGGGTTCGCTGGGTGCGGAGCTCTTTTATACGGGTTCGCAGCCAAATTTTCTTGGTCAGCGGATCGGCTCGTCATTTTTGACGAATACGACAATATCGACTCGCACCTTCGCAAACGGGCTGCAGTTCTCGGCAAGCTGTTACAACCTGTTTGATCGCAACTGGGCAACGCCCACGGGTCCGGAATTGGTGCAACCAGCCACGATTCAAGACGGTCGGACCTGGCGTTTTCGTTTGACCTATCGCCGCGGCTTTGAAAGAAAGCCGGCGTCCAAATGAATTTCACCGGGGCCAATTGGAAGCACATCACACACCACTCGGTGTGGTGTGTGCTACTGGCCTTTGTTCTCCTGTCTCTTTTCTCGGGAGGCCTACTGTGGGGCCAACAGGACGAGCGCGCAGTTCGGGCTGCGTTTGTCTTCAATCTGACCAAATATGTGTCTTGGCCGTCAGACGCTGAACGCCTGATGATCGGCGTGATTGGCGACGGAGATATGGGGCCTGTCCTGAAGCAGTTGTTAGACGGCAAAGTCAGTGACGGCCGGCGAATCACTGTTGTAATGCACCCTTCGGACGCAGATCTTCACGAGTGCGATCTGTTGTATTTGGCGGAGCCGTCGCCTGCGAAGATCAGATCGATTCTCGACCGGGTAAGCAATCGAGCGGTACTCACGGTGGGAGATAGTGAGCAATTTCGAGGCGCGGGCGGCATGGTCTGCCTGGCTCGGTCGGGAGACCAGATCGAGATCGAAGTGAACCTGGCAGCCGTTCGGAGTCGCCGTTTGGACATGAGTTCCCGATTGCTCAACCTGGCAGTGATTGTTTCCGCCAACGGAGGCGTTCGATGAGATTGCATCGTTTGGGCAGCCTTCGCGCCAACATCATCATCGTGGTCGTGCTTGCAAGCAGCCTGGCGGTGGGCCTGTTTACGCTGATGATGTCTTACGTGAACACGAGAAGTTCCATTGCACTGCTTGACAATCAGCTTGCCACCCTTGCCGACGTTATTGGCCAGAATTCAACAGCCGCTCTCGACTTCAATGATCGCAAAGCAGCCGCTGAAGTTCTCGAAGCCCTGCGGCGTGAGCCTTCTGTGATTTCCGGCTGCCTTTACGATTCGCGAGGGTTACTCTTCTCTGAATATCAGCGCGATGCAGGCGTGGTCCCTTGCCCGCGGCATTCAGGCTGACAGCACAAGTATTTGAAAGCGAAGTCAGAGGTGTCACCGCCGAGTCGTCCGGCATGCGACAGATTTTGTGGGGACCATCCAGGTGACGGCCGATCTGCACGAGGTTAAGCATAGAAACAATCGGGTGGTGGCCATTGCGATTGCGCTGGCGCTGCTATCCCTGACGATTGCGGGATTCTCAGGCACCTTGCTGCAGAGGCGTATTTCGAGGCCGGTTGTTCAACTGGCGGCCGCAATGAACCAGGTCACGAAGGATGGGACTTTCGAGGCTCGGGTGAAGGTCGAAGGAGCAGAGGAAATCGCCCAACTAGCGGCCGGATTCAATCGCATGATCATTGAATTGGAACGCCGCAATCAATTGGCAAGAGAGGCGGAGTCCCAGTTGCGGGAGCAGGCGCGTACCGATTCGCTCACGGGCCTTCCGAACCGCCGCTATCTCGGCGAATTGCTGGAGTACGAACTTGCGCGAGTTCAACGAGAAAAGTGGATGGTCGGATTGCTCTATATCGATCTGGATGGATTCAAGCTGGTGAACGATAGCCTAGGTCACGGTGTAGGCGACCTGCTTTTGCGTGAAGTGGCCAACCGTCTCAAATCGCGCGTGCGTTTGACGGACACTCTGGCGCGCGTTGGAGGCGACGAATTCACGGTCATACTGACGGGGCTCGAGAGTGAGAGCGATGCATCGGTGGCCGCTAACGGATTGATTCAGAGCTTGTCGCGGCCTTTTGTGATTGACGGAAATGAAATCACTGTCGGCGCAAGCATTGGAATCAGCACACGAATCGCGTCCGGCGCCCTCGACCATGATCTTCTGAAGCAGGCCGACAGTGCGATGTACGCCGCGAAAAGGAGCGGAAAAAATCGAGCGGTCCACTTCAGCCCGGAATTGGGTCTGATGGCGCGCGAGCGATTGACCCTGGAAAGTGAGCTCAGAGGCGCAATCGGCCGCGGCGAAATCTATGTGGACTATCAGCCCGAGATCTGCGTCGCCTCCGGCCGCATTGTTCGATTTGAAGCTCTCGCTCGCTGGAGGCATCCGCACCTCGGCGAAATCGCGCCGGCGACGTTCATTCCCATTGCTGAAGAAAGTGGACTCATTTACGGAATTGGAGAGTTCGTTATGGAGCAGGCATGTCGCGAGTGCCTCAACTGGCAGAAAACGCCGTCTGCGCCAATCCAGGTTGCCGTTAATGTTTCTGCAATTCAATTCACGTCAGAGATGATCGTTGAGGAAGTGGCTTCGATCCTGAACCGTACAGGACTTAGCCCCGAATTGTTGCAAATCGAGCTAACAGAGTCTGTCATGATTGGATCGCTCGAGCATTCCGCGCAAAAGATGAGAAGGCTGAGAACTCTGGGCGTGACGCTGGCGATCGACGATTTCGGTACCGGCTACTCCTGCCTTGGTTACCTTCCGGAGCTTCCCTTTACCGCGCTCAAGATCGACCGCACGTTTGTAAGAAACCTGCAGACCAGCTCTGAAATCGCCACGATGATTCGCACTATGATCGAACTGGGCAAGAAGATGGGGCTTTGCGTAATCGTTGAAGGGATCGAGCAGGAGGCTCAACTCCAAACCGTATTGGAGATGGGCGCGGATGATGTGCAGGGATTTCTTTTTGGCGGTCCTTCCTCGAACCCGCAGGACCGGTATGCAGAGTATGTCAACGGGCGCCGGTTCTCAGTTAGCGCCAAACTCTCACCCGCGGTTCTCCAGTGATTGCTATCGGGAATGTATAGCGTGACTGAAGGTTTCGAGGCCCACAGAGAGATTATTTAATATGCGTTGAATTGTTCGCGGGGTCACTGACGCGATCGTCACTACTCACCGGCATTTGAGGATGATGCGTCTTCGCCCGACTCCGCCGAATCGTCCGCGGCATTTGATGTCATAGACAGTTGTAGGCGTTGGGACGCGTGCCATGCCATCCACGCGTGTGCATAACGGGCGCATAAAAAGCTAAGAATCAGGGTCGCAATGAGCAAAACGAAGAAGTATTCGTCGAGATAGATACGCATTCTGGCGTAAGCACTGATTTCGCCAACATGGTACGGCACCACGCTGAGAGCCAGGGGCCTGAGGCCGGACGCCTTCGAGAGAATTAGTGAGCCGCTTGAATCTGTGGGCCTGGATGGATCAAGAAGCGCTGTGGCGACTTCGTCTGCGATCGAGTCTTGGCGTAACGTGATGGTTACGATGGACCGACCCGGTGATACCGGTGACTCTATTTCTGCAATCAGTGCATCGGCACGGGCCAAGTCGTCAGAACTTGGTGCTTCTGACACCTTCTTTCCCAGCAAAGACGACCAGCGATCCGTTGCGGCATCTTGAAGAGCCACAATCGTGGATAGAAATCCCTTCCTCGGTTTGGCGTGGATTCCATCTATATCGAGTATTGCGGGGAGCAGAGGCGCCAGAGACTGAAGTGCCGGTTGATCCACAACAGTCCCAAGTACGAGGTAGTCGCGCCCCGCGCTAATAACGTTATTTGGACCCGTAACCGTCACTTGAAGAGCCGGATATCCAGTCTGGGAACCAAGGTGGCTTATCAATTGAAGATAGAGTGCAATCTCCGCGGAGCTCGGAGTACTAGGGAGTATCACTGTCGTCCGCGACAAATCGGAGAACTGAGTAAAAGGGAATCCAGCATCGGCAAAGAGTTGGAGATTTGGCATGGACGCCCATAGTCCGAGCCCATGCAAATCCAGCGCCGAATCGCACAGGATCTCACCCGACAAGACTGCAGACGATCCCAGGTCTCGATTGGCGGGAACAAAATCAAAGCTGAACACAACGGTATTTCCGAACGGACGCATGTCCTGAACAGGAATGAGCACCGGCCGTTGATGGCTGATGGTTCCTGTCCCCGGTGGAAGGGGAATCTCGCTGACCAGCGACCCATTCACCGTCACGCGCAAAGCGGATCCGGGGGCTACCAGATGGGCGTCGTAGCGGTAGTTGAGATGCAGATCCAGGTTCTGCTTTTCGCCATAGAACAAGTCTGGTGGAGTATGGAGGTAGACGGGAATCGGGGAAGATCCATCCGTTTGAAAACTACCCTCCGCCGGACAAGTGGCCAATGGAGCCGCCTTGCTGATGGGCATCCATCGCGGAGCATCGTCACGAGAGCGTGCTGGAGCCATGACCGGTGAAACAGACGTGAGCGTGTCTCCGACCAAGTTGGGCTCCGCTGGGGAATCTGTCGTGTGTGAACTTCGATCTAAGGCCAGTTTTCTCGCAATCGCCAAAACGTCTTTCTCGGTGTCACCTGCGAGCACAAGGAGGCTTCCTGTTGGATCGCCCGGATTGCTACGAAGTGCGAGGACCGGCCCCTGTCCGGCCGGAATCTGAAGAGATTCCGGTAACATTGATCGACTATTGACTAAAACGACTGCGTTACCCGCCGGTATGTCCGAGAGGGAAACGGAGTAACGCACAGGACGAACTCCGCTCATCACACCAAACCAGGAGGCGACGACACCGGCGGCCTCAAGCATCGTCGGATCAGGCGGGGTCAGAAACACGAATGGGATCGTCGTGGTGGTCTGAAGCTCTCTGTCGAGCAGAGGCAAGGGAAGTTGGCCAAGGTCGTTGCCCAGGCGAAGCCATTCGCCACTCACGTTAAATGTGGAGGAAGGGCTGATGCGGCAAAGAACGTGAACCTTAGCCTGCTCCTCGCGTTCCATGACGGCGCTGCCGGAGAACTCAAACGTCAGAGTGTTGTTACGGACAAGCAGAACGCTGGAGACAGGAATCGCGATTGTGCTCAGGCCCTCATTTCCGCCAGTTGCCGGCGTGGGGTGCAGCGTCGCTATCGAAGTTCCATTTAGATTTATCTGCAGCGTTGTTGAACGAGGATCAAGCCCCGAGTCGATGCTATATGCGAGATTAAGCGTCGCTTGGGCCGGAACCAGCTGATGCGAAAGAGCAAAGTGAACCGCAGAGTAGGAATGCGGGCCTCGCATCTCAATGGCGCTCTTGATGCCCATATCCTTCAGGCTGACCACCTGGCGAGTCACCGCGTTGGCGTCTGAAGATTGATTCGAATCGGGGGCTTGTGGCTGGCCAGTTGCAAATCCGTGCCTGCATGTTCCGAGAGCGATGGCTACCAGAATAATTGAAGCAGTCTTGATCTTTGTTACGGCCGATGAGCGTTTTTTCTCTGGAAACAGGCTCCTGACGACCTGATGAATTCCATACACGGACAGAACGATGACGCGACCGAGACTGATGAGTGGCCGATCCACTTCTTTCTTGTTTGCCGATTCGAGCCATGCATCGGCTCGCGAATATAGAGCGCGCGTGAGTACTTCCTGCTCCACGATAGTTTCCAACTGGAAAGCGATGCGAAGTGACCCGCCGACCACGCCTACAACCTGACCTCGAATTTCGTCGTCCCCAGTGTTCAACGGGAAGGCTACGGTGAGCCTGTCACCCGGATTGAGATCGAACTTGGGGGGGACGGCGATGGATGCGCCGCCAACTGACATGTCGATTGAGGCTGTGTCGATCCGCCTTCCGTCCGGCATGCTGATCCGCACCGGAATTTTTGCATCAATGCGGACCGACCCTCTGCGTTGTTTCTGCTCGAGGGCAACCGCGGCTGCCACACCGAGAATCACCATATTGAACAGCACCCAAACCATGTTCATGATGACGGCCCCGGGGTGCTGAGGATCAGTGACGAATAAGCGGTACGGTGCGACCAGCAATCCACAGAGATTCAAAAGGAGCAACCAGCGGGTCGGCGTTGCGATCTTTCGATCGAACTGCGTTTCCCCAAGGGTGGTCCCTTTGCTAGTCACGTTGAATTTCCCGAGCTTTGGATTGATGAGTGCCAGCAGGGTCGGGGCAAGGATGTAGGGTGCAAGAACGGACTCGTAAATCTCATTCCAGAAGGAATGCCGATGGCGGCCCTGAATGCGTGAATTGGTGAGACTTGAAAGTATCAAGTGCGGAAAAGCATAGGCGAGAATTGCAACCCAGTAGCCTGGAATGATGGTGCGGCCCAGAAGAAGGTACACCAGTGGCGCGATGAGAAATACCAGGCGCGGCACCGCATACATGAAGTGGGCCATCGCATTGAAGTAGCACAAGCGCTGCGTGAACTTCAGCCCCCGTCCAAAGAGCGGATTGTCCGTGCGTAAAATCTGGATCATGCCGCGAGCCCAGCGGATCCGCTGCCCAACGTGCGCCGCAAGAGTTTCCGTGGCAAGTCCCGCCGCCTGTGGAATGTTGATGTAGGCAGTGTTGTACCCGCGCCTTTGCATGCGCAGCGACGTATGCGCGTCTTCAGTTACCGTTTCTGTCGCAATACCCCCGACCGCGTCAAGCGCCGACCGCCGGATCAGCGCGCAGGAGCCGCAGAAGAATGTCGCATTCCAAAAGTCGTTTCCGTCCTGCACGATGCCATAAAACAGCGCGGCCTCGTTCGGGATTGTTTTGTACTGAAGCAGGTTTCGTTCGAACGGATCCGGCGAGTAAAAATGATGTGGGGTCTGAAGCATGCCCAGGACCGGATCGGCGAGCATCCAGCCAAGTGTCACCTGCAGGAAACTGCGCGTGGGAACGTGATCGCAGTCAAAAATGGCCACATAAGGCGAGTTCATGATTTCCAGCGCATGGTTGATGTTGCCGGCCTTGGCGTGACTATGTTGGGCTCGGATGACATAGCCGACGCCGGCTTGCTGCGCGAACTCGCTGAAGTCCTCCCGGGTGCCATCATCGAGAATGTAGACGTGGAGTTTCTCCGGAGGGTAATCGATATTGAGGGCTGCCAGCGCCGTATAGCGAACCAGCGATAACGGCTCATTGTATGTGGGAATGAGGAGATCGACGTGCGGCCATTGTGTGTCGTCGCTCGGCAGGGGGATGGGTGTGCGATTCAGTGGCCAGGCCGTCTGCATATAGCCGAGCACCATGATCAGGATCGTGTAGAGCTCCGCCGAGATGAGAAGAAGCAGAAACGCTGCATCGATGCTGACCCGCGCATTCGATGGGTCGAGGAAGAAGTCAACCAGCAAATGCACACGCCACCAGCCATAACGAAACGTCGCGATGATCGAGATGATCATCAACGCGATGGTGACGACGCGTGAGGCAGACGCGCGATTAGCCAGTAGGCCAACCAGCAACATTACAGCCCCAAGGAACGCTTGTTTTTGCCAACTGAGATAGAGAGAAACCAGCTGAAAGACAAGAAAGGCTGCCACGCACCCAACCAGGAGGCGGAATAGCCGCGTGCTCGCGTCAGGCCTTTCCTGATAATTGTTCATCTCCGCTCGTCTCTGCTGCGGTGTCCGGGGTCATTTGATACGGGACGGCGCAGCCTGCCTTTGCAACCCTTAAATCAGACTCCGCCCCTTCGGCGCAAATCTCTCTTCGGGTCCGGATCAATGGAAATCGCGTTGCCAGCGACTCGCCGGCAAGAAACCCCACCCAGAGCATCATAGGCCGCGAGTAAAGCAGAACGATAGAAACCGCCACCAAGCCGTAGTTGCACGGGCCGGTAGGCGGTTCATGGTTTCCATCGGGCCCTCAGTAATCCTTCTAATCGTCTACCAACGAAAGTGACCTGTCTTTACCACATTCGGGTCATCGCAAGCCCTGGGCAAGCGCAGAGACGTCCGATAGTGGCGGAAATGATCGAGCTACATGGAGGGAACTGAACGACCTGCGGCCAGATTATGAAAATCTGGCCGCGAGGCGCCAGTATTCTGTGATCGCAGCTCCAAAGGCACTAGAGGAAAACCAAACGGTCCGCACTCCCGGCTTCTATGGGATGACGATCAACGGACGCATCATGTCGTGCTCTTCGTGTTCCAGAATGTGACAGTGCCACACGTACTCGTGTCCATTCTGCATTCCAGCCCGGGGCGATCCGGGGATGTTGAAAGGAACCCTTGGCAAGTCCATCTTCATGATTACCCGGGTGATTTCTCCCGGGTTCATGCGCACAGTCTCTTTCCAACCGCGATAGTTTGGATCCGGAGGAATCCACGGAGAAGTGGGCACGAACTCCACCATGTTCGGTATGGACGCATCGAACGTAGCCCGTCCAACCACCTGCACGTTTACCAGGTGGAAGTGCATGGGATGCGTGTCTCCGGTGGTGTTATAGATGTCCCAGATCACTGTCTGACCAGCCTGATACACCTCGGTGGGATCGTCCATGTAGTTCCGCCCGTAGCTGTCTTCATAGAGCGCCCGGTCGGTTCCCACGCGCTGAATCAGGCGACCGTATTCGTCAAAATCCTCATTCAGGGTCTTTATCTCGTGCAAGGCATTGGGATCGGCTGAATCCAAATCGAATTCATCGAACGGCTGATGCGAGTCGCGGTACGCCTGAGGAAGCTGATGGAACAGTCCTTCGAGCGTTGACTCGAAAGTCAGCGCGTCGGCTGCTCCCTTGAGAGCGACCATCCGGAACTGGAGCAGGGTACGAGTATTCGGCCCGTATCCCGGTTGCGTTTCCGGCGCGCCGCCTTCCTTTGCCTGGTCAGGGCATCCCGTGAAGTAGTCGTTACGCGTATCGCCCATCGGGAATGGCGCTGGTGCGTCGTTGTAGAGAATGAGATTTGACCCCACTGGCACAGTCGAGAAGTCGATGATCAAATCTGCTCGCTCCGCAGGGGCTACCAGCAAATTGAAAGGGCCATTCGGGTCTACCGATCCATCACAGCCCGTGGGAATTTGCATCGGCGGGTTGTTCAGAACTACCGGCTCGGGCAGGACTCCGCCTTCGCTCCCAATCTGAATAAATGCGGGTCCGGGCCGGCCAAAATCGGGCTCGCCGGGATTTGTTGTGGACTCGTAATAAAGTTGCAGATTGTAGAATCGAGCCTGGGACCCGTTCAAGACAAAGACGCGATAACGGCGCGGCTCAACGTCAGCGTAAGGATAGGCCATGCCGTTGATTACAGCTGTGTCGAAGAATGCTTCCGGCACGCTTGATGGAGTTGGCGGAGGTCCGCCCGACGGCGGAAAGCCATCAGATGGGTCGCCCAGGTCCCATCGTGCAGTTGAACCCTCAGATTCGTAAATGTACGGATACCAAAGGTCGCCCGCTTTTCCCCACTGATCAGCCGTTTGCTTGAAGGTCTTGTCCTGAATAATAAGCGGAATCGTATATCCCAACGGTGGAATAAGAGGGGCGTTCCCGCTCGACATCGCTCCAATCACGGGATCGGTGATCAGGTACCCTGCGGCCATGCCGGCATAGGCGTTCAAACGCGTGAGCCCCATCGCGTGATCGTGATACCACACCAGCCGTTCGCTCTGGTCATTCGGATAGTAGTAGTCAGCCACGCCAGGAGAGCCCGGAACCCCGTTCAGAAAAGATTCGCCTGCCGAACTGTCGGTCGCACCCACGACGCCGGTGGGTGAATACCAGGAGAACGGGCCACCGTCTGACGTCCAGGGAACAAGTCCGCCATGAAGGTGAACGCAGAGACGATTTACCGGCACGCCGGGTCCTGCTCCCATCAATGATGTGTCGACCGGCAGAATGTGCATCGGTGGCAGCTCATTGGCCATCCGGATCACCACCGGCTTGCCTCGCTGCGCGACTACGACGGGTCCAAGATACGCCGGCTTATTCGTGGTCTGGTCAACGTAGCCCCAAAGTCGGGTTGGACCGGGCAGGTCGGGGTGCATTTGCTGCTGATACTGCTGCGCGCTCAGCGTGTAGAAGTCGGCATCGGGGTAAGCGGAATTTGTAGTCGGATTGGCGACCGGAATTCCTGATCCAAGGCCGGGGAGCGGTGCAACAAATTTGCGAAGCTTCGGGCTCTGTGAGTACGCCCAAACCTTGCCTTCTGCGCAGCGAAACAGCGCCACGGCCGTTCCTGCGATGATCGTCGTTTTGATGAACTCTCTACGTGTCGGCATACGCCCTCCATGGCGATTGCTCAATTCAGCCTTTGACGGGTCTCAGGAATGAGCCCCACTTGGAATGCGTCGCTTGCCGGCTCGCTTGCCCTTTGCAGTCGAAATTGCAGGGTTCGCCGCGCATACGCCTTCAGTGGCGGATGGCGACAGCGTGACCGTACCGCTTGCGAGAGAGCCGCCGTCCCCGCTGCATTCCAGCCTGAACGTCTGGGCAGTGCTGGAGGCGAGTATCACGTTGGTCGAACCATTTGTCTGCCGTGTTCCCGACCACCCTCCCGCAGCCGTGCAGGCCGAAGTGCGCGAACTTGACCACGTCAACGTTGCGCTTTGACCCGGAAGGACTGCGGGCGGGCTCACGGTTAGGGAAACGGTTGGCGGAATCACTTCCGTGGGCGGTGGGGTAACAATTCGACCTTTTCCACCACAGCCTGAGGTCATCGGCAAAAATAAAACGACAAATGATCCAAAACAGGAGAGTAGGAACTTAGCGCTAACCCGTCCTTGCATGCAAACCTCGAACTGTCTCCAACGCTTCTTGTGAAGGAGACTACTTAGTGCCATCTAAGAGTGAGTTGTTCTAAATTTTCAGTAAGTGATAGGGATCACCGGGCTTTGAACAATAAGTTGTAGTTACTTATGGCACCGCCAGCGGTAACCGAAAAGGATACAAATCGTGCGATTTTCAAGAAGACTGTCAGATTCTGGTGAGGTAGATCACCGACGAAGGCATTTACGCACGTAGCGGGTAGCGATAGGTGATATATCTCACACCGACTTGTGAAGGGTGTCACAGATGGTCGTCGAGTGAAACTGAGACAGTCTCGAAGTGTCTGAACGTAATACAGACCAAAGTAAGTTGAGAGCGAGATCTTTAACTCAGGGCCTGGAAGCAATTCGATTCACGGGTTATTGTTCGTCACGAAATTGCTTCCGCGAATCATACGAGGGATTCCTGAGTAAATAGATCCAGTTTTGTCGAATGATCCTGGCAATGCTCCGGCCATCGGGGGATGGCAAGTCTGATACGGAGCCCTGTCGAGATAGAAACCATCTGAAGTGTTTGCTTGGCAATGTTGTGTGTGAACTCTTGAAGACTCAGATCTGAGTCGCTCCGCACGGATGCACAAGCGAGTACCGGGCCAAAGAAATAGACGAGGAGATCGGCTTTGAATGACCGAAGGGGATTCCCTGTCCTTCTGAGGCAACAGAGGTCCGATCGTCGGCGGAATGAAAGTTGCCCTCTTGCCGGCGCGAAAGCCCTTGGGGTAAATGCACGTGAGGAGCGTTAGGATGAACAGGCAGAAACAGGCATTATTTGCCATTTTCGTATTCGCGAGCTTGTTGCTCGCATCTTCCCTTGGTTTCGGCCAGACGAATGGATCAACCAAGAAACCATCTGCACACTCAACCCCGGCGCCGTCCGCAGCCTGCGCAGCGGGACAAATGCGCTGTGTGACACAAGCAGACCGGCAGGACGCCGCCAAGCGATCCGCGGTCGTGCGGAGTGCTCACCCCGCAACTGCGGTTTCGGCCACGCCCAACGTTGTTTCAAAATTTCCGATGGCGAGAAGACAGGCTCTTTCCGCCCCTACACCATTGCTTCCAGGCTGCCCGACCCCAGTAATGAACCCAGGCGGCCAACCGGACTACATGTCCGGCTGCGTGCCCAATTATGCGAATAGCCCGCTGCCTGTTACCGATCCGATAACGGGAGCGTATGTTTCCGGCGGCTTGCGTAAATTCATTGACCCGTTGCCCTTGATCCCTTTCGCCGTAGCCGACACCATCACCTATCCCGGTTCTGACTACTACGAGATCTCACTGGTTGAATACACGCAGCAGATGCACTCTGACCTGCCAAACAAGACTCTCCTTCGCGGCTATGTCCAAACCAACAATGGAACCGATTTGAACGGTCAAAACACCATTGTTCCGGCGCCAGTGCAGTACCTTGGCCCACTAATCGTAGCTACGAAAAACCGGCCCGTCCGGGTGAAATTCACAAACAAACTCCCCTTGACTGGCTCACCCGATCAATTTGGTCAAGACGGCAATCTGTTCATCCCGATGGATTCCACAGTCATGGGCGCGGGCATGGCTCCCGATGGCAGCGCGTATCCGCAGAACAGGGGCGGCATTCACCTGCACGGAGGCAACACACCGTGGATCAGTGATGGCACACCGCATCAATGGACCACGCCGGCTGGCGAATCGACTTCGTATCCGAAGGGTGTCAGCGTTCGGGATGTTCCGGACATGCTCCCCACGGGTCCAGGCGAAATGACCTTCTTTTATACCAACCAACAGTCTGCCAGGTTGATGTTCTACCACGATCATGGTTACGGGATTACCCGCCTCAATGTGTATGCCGGCGTAGCCGCGGGTTATCTGCTCCAGGATACGGTGGAACAGACCCTCGTCAACGGCGGGACGATTATCCCACCGACCGGTCCATCGGTCACGGTTCCGGCGGGGACAATTCCCGCGACGCAATTGCCTCTCGTCATTCAAGACAAGACCTTCGTGCCATCTCCCAGCCAGCTCACCGCTCAGGACCCCACCTGGAATTGGGGACCCAAGGACCTTTCGGGAAATTTCCTCGAGGGTAATCTCTGGTTCCCACACGTGTACATGACCAACCAGAACCCCTACGACATGTTGGGCGTAAACGCCATGGGCCGTTGGGATTGGGGGCCGTGGTTCTGGCCGGCGATGGACCCGAGCACGTTGAAGCAGGGCGAAATACCGTGCCCAACGCCGTTTAACATCACTCAGACCTGCCCCGGAACACCGAATCCTTCTCTGACGCCCGAAGCGTTCATGGATACTCCGGTTGTGAACGGCGCGGCTTATCCCTATGTCAACGTGGATCCAAAGCCTTACCGTTTGCGCATTCTGAATGCGTCAAATGACCGCTCGCTTAACCTTCAGCTGTATCAGGCATTCTGACAAGACAGGTCTGTTGCCTTCAGACGGAACCGGCATTTTCGCTCCGGATCCCGCGGCTCTCACGCCAGTTTGTACGCCACCGAGTCCGGGCGTTCCTGCTGGGCCGCAGACTTGCACAGAAGTGAGGTTTGTCAACCCGGTAGGCGGAGTGGCTGATCAGGGCCCATCACCGGATCCCACGACAGTCGGTCCCAACATGATCCAGATTGGTACCGAAGGCGGATTCCTTCCGGCCCCGGTGACTCTGACCAACACCCCGATCGGCTACAACTACAATCGCCGCGACATCGTGGTTCTCAATATCCAGAGCCATAATCTCCTCCTGGGACCAGCAGAGCGCGCCGATGTGATCGTCGACTTCTCGCAGTACGCGGGAAAGACACTGATCCTTTACAACGACGCACCTGCGCCGGTGCCCGCATTCGACGAACGTCTCGACTATTACACCGGCGATCCGGACCAGACTCTCACCGGTGGAGCCCCGACTACGCTTCCTGGATTCGGCCCGAACATGCGCACCATCATGCAAATCAGAGTTGGTGGATCATCGAATGGAACGGCATACGATCCTACGGCTTTGAACGCTGCCCTTCCGGCTGCCTTCGCCGCTTCGCAAGATGCTCCGATCATCCCTGAAGCCGCTTACGGGCCGGCCTATTCCACAACCTACAAGAACAGTTACTCGCGCATTCAGGACACATCTCTGTTCAACGGCGCACTGACCGGCGTCTCGGTCACCGCAGGCGGCACGGGCTATACGTCAGCGACGGTATCCATCGCCGGTGGCGGCGGAACCGGAGCAACTGCAACTGCGACCGTAAGCGGCGGAGCCGTCACAAGAATCACTCTCACCAATCCTGGCAGCGGTTATCAGTCCACTCCGTTAGTGACTATTACTGGCAATGGAAAAGGCGCAACGGCAGCCGCTGTTGGCATTCCCATGCTGCGCAAGACCATCCAGGAGCTTTTCGAACTGGATTACGGCAGAATGAACGCAACGTTGGGAACGGAAATGCAGTTCACCAACTTCAATACCCAAACCACCATCCCACTCGGGTACATCGATCCGCCAACCGAAAACTTCAAGGACGGCGAAGTTCAGGTCTGGAAGATCACTCATAACGGCGTGGATACGCATGCCATTCACTTCCACCTCTTCAATGTGCAGGTTATCAACCGCGTTGGCTGGGATGGCGCCATTCGTCCGCCAGATCCCAACGAGCTTGGATGGAAAGAAACCGTGCGCATGAGCCCGCTTGAAGACGTGATCGTAGCCATCAAGCCCGTCAAACAGAACTTGCCGTTCGCACTTCCGGACAGCGTCAGGCTGCAGGACGTGACCTCCAGTGAAGGCACTCCGATCCGCGTCATTGACAGCCTTTCCGGTAACCCGACAACCGTAAACAATGGGTACATCAATTTTGGGCAAGAGTACGTGTGGCACTGTCATTTGCTGGGTCATGAAGAGAACGATATGATGCGGCCGATGATCTTCCAAGTTCCTCCAGAAGCTCCATTAAACCTGGTGGCGGACGGCTGGAGCCAAAGTCCGAACGTGGCCCTGTCGTTTAGTGACAGCTCAGCCACCGAGACCGGGTTCACGGTTCAGCGTGACACGGATCCGGCGTTCCCGAACCCAACCACACTTCCAGGCGTTGGTGCCAGCACAACGAGAAACGTGGTGGGACAAGGCACGGGAGTGGGCAGCACTATCTCGATCGTCGATACCACTGCGAATACCGTCACCTGCCAGGCACCCCCGTGTTCCATTTACTACAGGGCTCAGGCTAGTAACACTCAGGCATTCAATGGATACAACGCGGCCGGCGCGATGCAATTGCAGACGCTGACCTCGCCATGGTCCAACGTAGCCCAGGCCGTATTTCCGAAGGCAACTATCTCTCCTCTGTCCCTCACGTTTGCCACCCAGCTCGTTGGTACGAACAGCGCAGCTCAAATGGTGACCATCTCTAACGCTGGTACGGTTCCGCTTACCGTGAAGACTATCGCCTTCGCGGGCGTGAATCGCGCTGACTTTAGCCAAACAAATACCTGCGCTGCGGCGATTCCAGTTGCAGGATCTTGCACGATCAGCGTCGTATTTAACCCGGCTGGAATGTTCGCGCGCGCGGCCAGTCTTACTTTTGGCACTACGGATCCCGCGAAGCTTCAGGTCACAGTCGCCCTGACCGGAACGGGAACTCAGCCCGCGGCAACGCCGTCATTCAGTCTTGCGGGAGGCACATACAACTCGCCTCAATCTCTGGTACTGACTGACACGACACCCGGTGCAACAATCTACTACACAACGAATGGAGCAACTCCAACGACCGCTTCTTCTCGTTACACCGCAGCAATCACGATCAACTCCACCGAGACTGTAAAAGCGGTCGCAATTGCGACGGGCTACACGCTGAGTGCGGTAGGTACCAAATCCTACACTTACAATCCGTTACCGGCCGCCGCGGCGCCAATCTTCAGTCTGGCGGCTGGAACATATCACACACCTCAGACGCTGATGTTGACTGACACAACGACCGGCGCGACCATCTACTACACGACTAACGGGACAACCCCCACAACCGCATCAACTCGTTACACGGCGGCAATCACCGTTGCTTCTACGGAGACGGTGCAGGCCGTCGCTATTGCGACAGGATTCTCCCTCAGTCCAGTGAGTACCAAGGCCTACACTTACTCAGCGTACCCGAATGCTGCTACTCCTTCGTTCAGTCTTGCAGGCGGGACTTACAGCACGCCCCAAACACTGACGCTGACCGACACCACCGCGGGCGCGACCATCTACTACACTACGAATGGATCGACGCCGACGACCGCCTCAACGGTCTACACTGCGCCAATCACAATTGCCGCGACCGAGACAGTAAAGGCTGTGGCCATTTCAGCTACGACTAACTTGAGCCCAGTAGGCTCCAAGTCGTACACCTACAATCCGCTGCCCCTTGCTGTCTCACCTGCATTCAGCTTGGCCGGCGGACACTACCTGACTCCGCAGACCCTAACTCTGACAACTACCACGCTAGGGGCCACGATTTACTACACAACGAACGGAACTACTCCGACAACGTCATCGACCCGGTACGTAGGGCCAATCACCCTCAGCACTACCCAAACCGTGACGGCCATTGCGGTCGCTACGGGTTACACCACCAGCAACCCGTCGTCCAAGGCATACACCATTCCATAGAAGGAATGCGGTCTTGAACTTCTGGTGACGAATTGCCCAGCATGCCATGACGGCAATCGAAAACGACTGAAGGATAATGAAACCTGCAAGACTTGAACGGCCGACCCTGAAGGGGCCGGCCGTTGCTCTTTTCGCAGTTTGATTGGAGCCATGACGAAAGGCGGCGACGAGACGTTGAACTATTTTCCCTCCCGCAATTGTGGAACCCGCGCCAACGATGCCCGATCGCGGGGATCAATACTTACTCGGGCTCCGTGGCCCACGAAACGATACTGCAGGCCCGTGCCTTGCCCCGTCACCGTGAGGACGTTCCCTCCGAGGTATTCAAATTCGGGACCTCGCGGGGCAATCCCCACTGGAGCCGAGAATACGCGGGGCTGAACGAGAGCCGCCAATGGTTTACTGGCCTTGTCCAAGGAACTGGGGTTACTTCTCTTGTTTCCGCAGCATGACATCGAGGTCGTCCTCCTTCCAATATGGTTCTGTTAGTTGTGGCTGGCGGGTGGTCATCCTCTCCATCAAAATGGCAGCACCGGAGAGCGCGGGCCAAAGCAATAGCTTCTCCGCGATGCTTACGCCGAGCCATACGGCAAAGGGTGCCGCAATCCACAGGCTTAGACAGTAGAAGCAGTCGAGCAGGCTGCCCCAAAATCCATTGCCTATAGCGTGCCGCAACTTCACGAAGGTGTCGCCTGGCCCGTCCTCAGCTTGAAGCAGGTGGGTAAGGCGCCAGACCGCGAGAATGGCGAGTACAACTGTGTAGATCTTCATGGCCACCCAAATATGACACCGGAGCGGCAGGTTCGCCCACTCCGGCGCCATTCGGAAACTAGAGATTGATTCCCACCAGATCTTGCCAGAAGACAGTCTGCGGATAAGCATCTCTGCCATTGGTCACACGGTCATTGGCCGTGAGAGTGAAGGCAAAAGCGCAGAATGTTTTTCCGTCAGGCAGCCAGTTTCCGGTGGTTGGTACGAGTTGAGTTACCGTGTTGCCGTCAACGTCTTCGGCGAAATCCGGTGTGCCGTGAAACTGGCAGGGATCAGCCAATCCTAGAGCAGGGTAAGTGGCTGGGATGACTCCTGACGCTGTGACCGCAACCGGGTGATTGTTGCCTCGCGTAACAGAGAGACCCCAGCCTTGCAGGAATCCGTCCAGGTTATTGATGGTGTACTTCACGAAGATGGGAGCATTGGGGCTGCCGACCGGAAGTGTAAGCAGGGTGCAATCGTCATCAGCGGGAGTGCCCAGGTCAACCGCGTTAATCTGGCCGCTACTCGCCTTATTGGCGATGTACAACTGGATGATGTCATCGACGCCTGCAACCATGTTGCCAGCTGCGTCATAACCCTGGATGCGGAAATAGACGGTTCCCGGGTTGTTAGCCGTTCTGTACAACGTGGTGTCCAGAATCATCTTGAGATCATTTTCGATCCATTGCGTGTCATTACCATGATTGTCGTACGTTGGCACAGTCACGGCGGCGCCGCCATCAAGATGGACCGAGCGGTTGGTGGGTCCAGTCGTTGTCCCTGTGTAACCGGGAGTTCCCAACAAGGGCACATAGATCAGTTTGTGCGATTGAGGAACGAACTGCCAATTGGCGCCGACGCCCGTCCATACGTTATCCAGGTTGTAGCGGAGCGTGTACGTGGCCGCGTTTGGATAGTTCATGCACGCATACATACTGAGTCCCGACCGTCCGCCGGCACTAATGTTGCGCCACGCGGCACAGTCGACCTGCGGCGCACTGGCATTGCGGCAGGTGATTCGCCCATCTGCCGTGAGGGTATTGGGCGATCCACCGATTGCCGAATGCAGAACCACAATGTCGCCAATCCTGTTAATGATCCGATCAAACGCCGTGCAGTTGGGATTGCTGGGATGAACACTTCCGTACGGCATGCACAGGTCAATGCGCATGAGATTGGGAATGTTGTAGTAGGGCGGGGTCTCAAAGTCCACTTCAAGGCTGGACCCCAGGGCTTGCACGATGACGTCGGGGAAAATCTGCGTGGAGAGTACTTCGCCCGCGGCCACATCGAGAGTTTCGTCGGCAAAGTCAGACAGAGAGCGGCTGAAGCGGAACACGTAGTTGCCCTGTTCATCGGTGGCAGCGAGGCCCAGGTTTTCGCGCGTCCCTGTTCCAGTGTAAGAGCCACCCGCCTTTTCAGCGTCGGTGCGGTCGTACTCCTGGAAGTTCAGCAATAGGCCAGGAGCAGCCTCGACATCACAGAAGAAACGAATCCTTAGCTTGTCAGCAATCTTGGCGAGGTTGAGCACCTCACTCCGATCAAGCAACGATCCTCCAGCGCTGATGGGCGATCCGTCAAAGGTTACCGGAGATGTTGTTCCGCGCAGCCTGGCAACCGCGGCTTCATGGAATTTGCGAACCTCCTTCTCGTTCGTGATCTCGCCCTCAGGAGCGAACGATTTAGCAGCAGCCGAGCGGAACACGAGTCCCTGATTCACGACAGGAGCCGCTTTGGGCAACAATACCGGTGTAAACATCGGGCCGGGATCAGGCACTGGGCCTGGGCGCCTGGGAACACGCTCGGGATAGAGCTTCTCAATAATATTGCGAAGGTCGGGGACCTCCAGTGCCTTGAGCAGCGCAGCCTGTGTTTCGATCACGTAATACCATGGATAGCAGGGGTTCCAGCAGAGACCCGCGTAGGTGCGAGCTTTGCCATAGACGACAAATTCGGAAGCAGCGACGGGCATGCTGCAGGTGAGGACGAGGTCGTTGTAGTCCTTGTCGGCCCCGGTATCGTCCGTGTTGATATCGAAGCGAAGCAAGCCGCCGGAAACCGATGGGAATGTAATGCGCTGCGCGGAGTCGATCCAGGGCTGTCCTGCGCCAGAGCGGCTTTGGACGTTGATTGACCATTGCGGATCGGTGACAAAGACAGAGCTGCCGGCCACGCCATTGACGACGATGTCGGGATTGCCGGGGCGTGAAACGACGAACCGCTGGTCAAAAGCTGCATTCTTTGATTTGACGGTAACCGTCCATGCGCCTTGCATAGTAATAGCCATAAAAGTACTCTCCTCATCTAACTGAGGATTTCGAGAGAACGGCGGGGGATATTGACCGTACGCTCCGAGTCGAAATTCCTGTCCAGATAGTGGCGTCACGGTGGATTCCGTTTCATGACCGGAGGGGTACTGCTATGAACTGGCGTGTCAAATTAACTTGACGTTGAACGTCAAAAACAGTCCGATGCGGACTTCGATGGTGAAGACGAGCCTGGCCTGGGCGCGTCCGAGAGCGAAAGCGTCAAAATCGAACTTGTAGGAATGTGGAGACGCCTGACTCGGATTCTGGTATGCGCTTCCTTTGCGATGCCTCGACAGCCCTTTGGGTCGGTGCCAGGGTCACACATTTTCAGCGGTCCAGCGGCTGGTCGAATTCTGCGGCCGCCATTAAGCCTCCGTCTATCACGTGCAGTACTCCGGTTATACCGATGGAATCGTCTGACACCAGATATAAAGCGGCACGCGCAACATCTTCAGGGCTCAGAATCCCTCCCAGCGGCACGCGCGCCAGGCGTGCTCGAATGCGAGCTTCTCCTTCGGGTCCTTCACCCAGGTGCTCCCGGAGCATGGAGGTGTCAGTGATTCCCGGACAGATGCAGTTGACCCGTATCCCGTCTCGGCCAAGGTCCAAGGCGAGAGATTTGGTGAGCAGCGCAATCGCGCCCTTGGAGGCGGAGTATGCCGGAGTACCCAACTGACCCGCCAGGCTAGCGATCGATCCTGTATTTAGAATCGCGCCTCCGCCGATGCGACGCATATGCGGAACTGCGTGTTTGACAGCGAGAAAAGCCCCTTTGACATTGACCGCCATTACTCGGTCCCACTCGTCCTCTGACATCTCGTCAATCTGTTTCAACATGAGTATTCCTGCATTGTTGAACAAAATGTCGAGCCGGCCCCATCTCTCCACAGCGAGATTCACCATTTGGAGCACATCAGATTCTCTCGATACATCAACTTCGGCGAAGACCGCTTCGCACCCTTCTCCTTCAATCATCGCGACGCAACTCAGGCCATTCTTTCGTACTCGGTCAGCGACCACAATCTTGGCGCCTTCTCGGGCGAACGCAATTGCGCTTGCCCTCCCAATCCCGTTTCCCGCACCAGTGATGATCGCGACTTTGCCTGCCAGCTTCATGCGAGCCAGATCTCCTATCAAGTTAATCGGGGCATCGAGAACCCCAAGACATGGCCTGTTCATCCAAGCCAGCGATCGGGGGCTCCCCTATTCGCATCATTTCATGATTGCCTCTGTATATAGACGGCTTGCGTTTGGAGAAACTCGACAGGCCGTGCATCGACACAAACCCGGTATCGACTTGCAATACGGTTTTTACGCCCGACTACATCCCAATTCGGATTTTGGACAGGCCGCGCCCTCCGTAACATAAGGCTGGAGGGATGATTCGGCGATCTGGCTCCTCTCCGGCGTACACCCATATCATGGCCATTTCTTCTGGTGACTCGTTCAGGAATCGATGTGGGGTTCCGCGAGGTATGAATGCCGTGTCATAACCGTTGAGCTCGTATCGCCGTCCCCTCACCATGCAGGTTGCCTTCCCTTTCACGATAGTGATCGACTCATCAAAATCGTGAGTGTGGCAGGGGAGTGACGCGTCGCGAAGAAATCGTCCGTGGCCGCCGCAGACCCCAATTGCCCCGAAACGCCGCGCGAACAAGTCGGTAAAGAAGGCGTTATCCGACAATTCGTAGACGGCCGATTGCTTGAATCTGACGATGGATTCTGGTTCTCCTTTTCGAGGCAAACCCAAGCCGCGCTCGTCGATTGGAAAACTCTGCTCGACCTTGGTTCGAAAAGGACTGGCACTCGCGAAAGCGGAGTGAACCACCAGTTGGTTTTCGGGCTGATCGTTCTGGACCTGATGGGCGATTCCGGCCGGAATGTGGGCGCAATCGAATGGATCGAGGAGATAACGTCTCCCCTGGATGAGCATAGTCGCTTGGCCTTCCAGAACAGTAACCGCCTCACTGAACTCATGTAGATGGAAGTGGAGGGCTGCCTTTGGGTGAAAGCTTGCAATGCCGGTGCTGAAACCCGTAGCACCACATTGTCCGGAGACCAACGTGCGTAAAACTACATTCGACTTGCTCGGTTCGACCGCCTTTGGACTATCCTGAGAGATGATCCTTTCCCCGTCCGCCCTTCGCTTCCTCGCCCCCCAGAATTCAACATGTTCAGGTCCGGCCTCCCACGTGGCGACGCAATCATTCCAAAAAAAAATCTAGAATTGGTCTGACCATCAGACCTTATTTTAGCTTTGCAAAGAAAATAGTTTGAGGTGGAGAAGCTGTCAAGCGGATTTATGAGTGACAAAACACATCAAGGCTTGACAGCAGTAGGCGCTTCGACTAAATATCTGGTGGTCTGATCATCGGATAGATCTCGACACTAATTGATTCCCTGGAGACGCCCAATGCTTGATGCGATGTCGCGACGCACGTTTGTGAAAGCGCTGGCGGTTACCGCCGTGGCGACTTCGGCTTCTGGCACCTCGAACGCCGAAATCCGAGCGGGGACTACTGGGGTCGCCGCCGAATGGTCCTACAAAAGCGGCAAGCAGTACTCCGATCCTTTCAACGAAATTGAAGTGGACGCTATTGTGACGACGCCGTCAGGAGTGGACGAAAAAGTACCGGCATTCTGGGCGGGGGACGGGACTTGGCGAGTTCGCTATGCGCCGGCCACGAAAGGGCAGTACAAGATTCGCTCAATTTGTACTGACTCTTCAAACCCAGACCTTCATGGTCAGACAATGACGCTTGAAGTCCAACCTTATAATGGCCAGAACCCGCACTTCAAACACGGGGCACTCAAAGTCGCGCCCGACGGTCGGCATTTCCTGCATGCCGATGAAACGCCATTCTTCTGGCTTGGTGATACCTGGTGGATGGGTTTTTGCAAGAGGCTCAGTTGGCCGGACGGGTTCGAAATCCTCACAGCCGATCGCGCCCGCAAAGGCTTCACGATCGTCCAGATCGTGGCGGGTCTCTATCCGGATATGGAACCTTTCGACGAGCGAGGCGCGAACGAGGCGGGATATCCATGGGATCGCGACTTCTCGCGCATCAATCCCGCTTACTTTGACGCGGCGGACACCCGGATTCAACATCTCGCCGACCATGGAATCGCTGCGTGTGTGGTGGGTTCATGGGGTTACTTCATTCCACGAATGGGCCTCGACAAAGTGAAAAAGCATTGGCGCAACCTGGTTGCGCGATGGGGCGCGTACCCCGTGATTTGGTGCCTGGCCGGCGAGGGCACCATGCCATACTACCTCTCGCAAACTCCTGATCAAGATGCTTTGGCCCAGAAGCATGGCCTTACTGAACTGGCAAAGTATGTGCGGTCAATCGATCCGCGACATCATCCGATAACAATCCACCCTTCGAGCAGCGCGCGGGAATGCGTGGACGACCCCTCTGTGTTGGACTTTGACATGCTTCAAACCGGACACAGTGATCGGCAAAGCGCTCCAAACACCGTTGAAACTGTGAATCGCTGTCTTGCGTATGAAACCGCGAATGCCAGTGCTGATTGGCGAGGTTTGTTATGAAGGCATTCAGGAAGCGAGTCGACAGGAGGTGCAGAGATTCATGTTCTGGTCATCAATATTGTCTGGTTCCGCGGGCCACACGTACGGGGCAAACGGTATCTGGCAGGTGAATACACGCGAAAAGCCTTACGGGCTTTCGCCGCATGGTCATTCGTGGGGCGGGCCAGCGTGGGATATCGCTGCAGCGCTGCCCGGATCAGGGCAACTCGGACTGTCGAAGGCGTTGCTCACACGGTATTCCTGGTGGAAGCTTGAGCCGAGGCCGGAGTTGATTAACCCGCGTTGGACGAAGGATGATTATTGGAAACCTTTCGCTGCGGAGATTTCTGATGAGGTGGTCATCGCCTTCATTCCCGCCTCTTATAAGGGCGCAGAATTCCGTAACCTGAAAGCCGGTTCGTATCGGGCGTTTTTCTTCAACCCCGCTGACGGAACCGAGACACAGATCGGTATCATTAAACCCGAAGCAAACGGGTCATGGAAGATCGCCGAAGTGCCCATATTTCAGGACTGGGTTGTGGTCCTGGAGAATAGGGGATGACTTCTCACGGACGCTCGATTGCGGGGAATAACTCGGAATTCCGCGTAGGGCTTTCAGCAGATTTTCGTCGAGAAGACGGGCAACTCGCGTTCCCAGACATTGGATTGAACTTGTTGCAGTCTACGCCGGGTCTGGCCTACGATTTCATTCCCGATTACCGTTCCGAGTACACGCCAACTCAACTTGAAGATCTAGATGTTCTCATCTCACTGAAGCCCAGGATTACCGCGGCCTCACTCGAGGGCAATACGCGCCTCTGCGCGGTTGGTCGTTGCGGTGTTGGTTACGACAACGTGGACTTGACTGCATGCACGGAGCGCGGCATCGCCGTCTATATTACGCCCGAGGGCGTTGTGCGACCCGTTGCCGAGTCGATCCTACTTATGATCCTGGCGCTGTCTCACCGGCTTCTAGAAAAAGACAGGATGGTGCGTCGGGGGCAATGGGCAGAGAGCACTCATCGGCTTGGTCGCGAACCTCGCGATCGAGTTGTGGGAACAATTGGATTAGGGAACATCGCTGCTGACGTGGTGCGCCTGCTGAGAGTGTTGAACGTACGCAAGTTCCTAGCCTTCGATCCATATGCTCCAAAGCAGAGGGCAGCCGAACTAGGCGTGGAGAGTGTATCTCTGGAGAACCTACTAGAGAACTCCGACTATGTTGTGGTGAACTGTCCTTTGACCCCAGAGACAAGTGGCTTGATTGGTGCGATGCAGTTCGCCCGTATGAAACCTGATGCGGTGCTCATCAACACAGCGCGAGGCCCGATAGTCGACGAGAAGGCACTGATTGAAGCCCTCAAAGGTGGTGCGATCGCGGGTGCCGCACTCGATGTATTCGAGCGAGAGCCCTTGCCAGCGAATTCCCCTCTGACCGTGATGGAGAATGTCATTCTCACGTCGCACTCGATTGCATGGACCGAAGAGCTCTTCAGGGATATGGGGCGCATTGATTGCGAGGGGGCATTGGCGATTTATCGCGGTGAGATACCGCCACAGGTTGTGAACCGCGAAGTGCTCTCGAATCATTTGTTCCTGGAAAAACTTGAACGGCTGAAAACAAGATCAGCCTGGCAGGAGACCAAATGACGACTCTAAGACAGAGGCTCAAGCAGGGAGACGTGGTTCTTGGGCAGTTGCTGCTCGAGTTTTTCACCCCGGGCATTGGTCCAATGCTGGACGCATGCGGACTCGACTTCGTCATCTTCGATATGGAGCACGGGCGATGCGACATTGCCCTTCTCGAAACGATGATCGCCTCTTGCCGGGGAAGCAATATTGTGCCGATGGCACGTGTTCCCGATTTGAATTTCGCGCCACTGTCGCGGGTTCTCGATCTTGGTGCGCGTGGAGTCATGGTGCCTCGAGTGGAAACGCGGGAACAAACTGAGGAGATCGTGAAGCATCTGAAGTACGCTCCGCAAGGACGGCGCGGCGTCGCGCTTGGGGTGGCACACGACCTCTATCGCGCCGCTGGTGCCGAGTTTTTTCCTCAAGCCAACGAAGACACAATTGTCATCATCCAGGTTGAGACGGCGCTAGCGCTCGAAAATCTTGAGGCAATCGTTTCGGTGCCTGGTGTTGATGCCGTGTGGATTGGGCACTACGATCTAACTGTATCGATGGGCTTCCCCGCGCAGTTCGATCATCCTCGATTACTGCAGGCGATGGACGATCTTGTGGCTGCATGCAATAAGTTCGGAGTCGCTCCCGCATTTCTTCCACCCACACAAGAGTCCGCGGCGCATTGGATTGGGAAGGGATTTCGCATGATCAGCCTCGGCAGCGACATTGGGGTCTTCCTTGACGGAATGACCAAGTTCCGAAATTTCGTCACCCGGGGGGAGCACACACGATGAAGTACACGATTCAGGCTTTCAACGCTGGCACGTTCTGGGTGCCAGGCCCAGAGGTGTTTTGGATGGAGGCTTGGAACCAGCGCGAAGAGATGAACCTCATCCTCTACCTGATTCGTGGTGGCGGCGAAAACATACTCATCAACACGGGCCCACCCCAGAATCTGTCCGTCATCAATGAAGCCTGGGTTAATTTCTTCGGATATCCGGAAGCGCGAATAGTTCGGTCGGAGGAGCAGCTTCCACAGAATATCCTTCGCGCGCAATGCCTTACTCCTGAAGATATCTCTCTTGTGCTGGTGACGCCATTGCAGGCGTACGCAACTGCCAATATCCCGCTCTTTCGCAATGCGACGATTGGAATCTCGCGACGAGGTTGGATTGAAGATTTTCAGGCGCCTTTCTATCACCTGCATGTGCCTCGTCATCTCCGTATCCCTCCTGAAGTGAATCATTATCTGCAGAATGACGGTTGGGATAAGATGCGTCTGCTCTCTGAAGAGGAGGAAATCAGGCCTGGCATTCGCGTATTTTGGGCAGGCGTACACCATCGTTCGTCAATGGCCATTGTGGTTGAAACGGAGAAGGGAAGTGTGATTATCAGCGACTGCTTCTTCAAGTATGGAAACATCGAATCGGGTCGCTACTTGGGTGTAATGGAAAGCATGATGGAAGCCGATGCTACGTGGGGTCGAATTCGCAAAGAAGCTGATATCGTTGCATCCATTTACGATCCCGAGGTCTTCGTTCGCTACCCTGGAGGAGTTCTCGCCTGAAGGAGCATCACTGCTCTTAAGAATGAGGCCATATGCCTGAAGTTCTCACTCCAATTACGCGCACGACACTTACCGCCGATATCTGTCGCCAGATGGTGAACCATCTCATTCGGGGAGTCTGGAGCGAGGGCGACAGAATCCCAGCTGAACGAGATCTTTGCCAGCAACTTGGCGTTGGTCGCGCGTCATTGCGTGAAGCACTTAAAGCCCTTGAGATCATGGGAATGATAGAGACCCGTCTTGGCGATGGAACTTACGTTTGCAAGCGATCCGAATTTTTTTCGCGGCCGTTGCTCTGGGCAATAGTCAGTGGCTCTGAAGCGGACATGAACGAGCTTGTCGAAGCGCGTGTCCTGATTGAGGTTGAGCTTGCGGGAATGGCTGCGGAACGGGCGACGGATGAGGACATCGAACATTTAACGGAACTGCTCGATAGGATGTCGAAGGTCAAGAAGAGCCCGCAAGAGTTTGTTCAGGCCGACGTGGACTTTCACCTGACTTTGGCGCGCGCTGCCTCCAACAAGATCCTTATGAACGCTCTCCAAATGATCCGCAACCTTCTTCATCGCTGGATACTGAGCGCGGTTGGGACCAGCGGAATTGCGGACAAGGCATGCAGTCAGCACAAACGTATGTTGGCAGCAATCAAGACGGGCGACGCAGCCACAGCGCGTAAGGAAATGAGAAGGCATTTACGCGACATGGCCGATTTTGCGCCAAAGCATTCCCGCGGTTCCAACGAGTAAGCGCGTCCCAACCGAATGGAGGAGAGGGTGATTCTCAAGTGCTGTTTTGCGTTTGCCGCCTTCGGAGCTGCGTTGACTGGCGTCGCGATATCTCAGCAGGCTGTCCGGGTGGATCCACAAAATCATAAATACCTGCTCTATCGAAATCGGCCACTCGCACTGATTTCGGCCAGCGAACACTATGGTTCAGTGATCAACCGTCCATTTGATTTTGACAAGTATTTGGACGACGCTGCTGCTCACAAGATGACTGTCACCCGTACGTTTCTTCTCTATCGCGAGTTGCAAAGCGCGCGCAATCCGTCTTCCCCATGCAAGCCAGAATCTCCTGACTACATTGCCCCGTTCGTTCGCAGCGGTCCGGGCTTGGCGCTGGATGGCGAACCTATCTATGACCTGAATCAGTGGAATCCCGAATATTTTGACCGCCTGCATCGATTCCTCGATGCCGCCTCTAAGCGAGGTATCGTGGTGGAGCTGACGGTGTTCAGCAATACCTATGGGGAAGCCGTCTGGGCGCTGAATCCACTTCGGAAGGAAAACAACAAGCAGGGCGTAGGCGACGTGGAATGGGAAGACTATCTCTCATTGAAGAACACGGAACTTGTAAATAGACAGCGCGCATTCGCAAGAAAAGTCATCCAGGAAACTAGTGCATACGACAATGTGTACTACGAGATCTGCAACGAGCCGGGTGGGGGTGTCCCCAATCATGCCACTTCGGCTGATGTTGACGCATGGCAGGAAGAGATGGCAAAGGTCATGCGCGATGAACTGAAGCGATTGGGCCGGCCTCATCTCCTTGCAGGTCAGCAGGCCTTTGTATACGGCGCGAAAAATGAGTTTCCCCAGGACGCGGGATTCGCCGGTGAGACATTCGACATCGTGAATGTTCATCCTCTTCCCGAGACAACCTTCGCTGGCCATGTTTATGACATGGGAAACTTCATGTCGAAAGAACTGAGGCTGAATCAGATTGCCCAATTCTGCAGGGCGGCGTACCTCTCTCCGAAACCAACAGCGCTTGACGAAGACAATACTGCCAGCATGTATCGTGACACCATCGGATGGACGATGCATCGCAAACGCGCTTGGACTGCTCTGTTGAGCGGTTGTCACTACGATTACATCGACTTTTCAATCACTGTCGGCAATGAGTCCGGAACCACTGGTTCACAGCAGGCAATTCGTGGCTGGATGCAACATCTTTCAGAATTCATGGCCGCTATCGATTTCAGCCACTCCAGCCCAGACACAAGTTGGATGGGTAGTTTCCCGTCGAATTTAGCAGTTTCGGGCCTTTCAATTCCGGGGCGCGACTACGTGGCCTATTTGGCGGATAGTCGCGAGCTGACCGAAGTGGCAGCCGGAGAGCCGATTGCCGGCAGCATCTCATTGGTGCTTCCCGCCGGCAACTATGAGGTTTCCTTGTACTCGCCTGCAACAGGCCAATATTCACCTTCACTCGAAGTACGGGGAGGCGAAAAAAGCGTGTTGACATTGCCCGTGTTCAACCAAGACATTGTTGTTAGGGCCAGGAGACGTGCAGATTAAACGATTGCGAAGTGTCTCCCTTGGGCAACTATGTACGAACCGAATGCTTACGAATCTGACTGAATGAAGAATCAGAATAAGATCACCGCTTCAACTCAGTTGATAGCAACTCGTACTGATCTGAAGCGATGTAATCCACGTGCGCATTGATTGCCGCGCGCCAGCGGATGCGGGCGGCGTCGAGCGAGCCGAAATTGTAGCTGCGAAACCATCCGTGACAGCTCAACTCCTGCTCCGTTGCGCCGTCCAATGTATAGAAGCGAATCCAGAGCCCATTCGCATGAGCCCGCTCGACCAGGGCGCGCAAGCGACTCGCTTTTTGGGGAGTCCACTCGCCAGCGGCAGATTGTCCTCCGGGCTCCACAACTTTCCATGAATTGTTCCACCATCTGCGATAGTTGTTGGCCTTCTGATCGTCGATGATCTCAGGAGCGGCTTCAGGGTTTTTCAGGGCGGTGTGTATCGCCCCGAACGCCAGCACTTGCTCATTGGCAGCAAGCTGATCGTAAAACACGGTTTGTTGCGCGTCGGCTTCGCCTGTCAGCACCAGGATGGGTTTCACATCGAGCGGCTGGACAACTGCTATTGATGGTCCTTTGATGGCCGAAGTGAGCCAGCGCGCGTGCTGCCGCAGGAGTGCAAGCACGAATTCGATATGCTCAGGCTTGTTGTCTTTGAAATCGAGATTGAGCGTAATGAGCGGCCAGTCCCCGCGATTTCCATCGCGAAGAGCCTTTTCGACGACTGGACGAACACGCTCAAAGAAATATTGATCCATCGTGGGCTCATGGCCGCTGGGGGGATCCGCGTGAGTTACGACGGAGCGACCTTTGCCGATGATCGGATCGGAATACCAACCTAAGTCCTGCTCAATCGCGAGGGGAGTTCCGGTCGAGAGAGCACGTTCGATGCGATCATTCCACCATTCAAAATACGGATAGCAATTGTGAGCGTCCATCACGCTGCGCGAGCCTGGCTCAGGAACCCGTTGGGCCGCGCACACGATTGAGCCAAGCGCTAGGAATGCAGTCGCGAAGACGAGACTAAGACTCCAGTGAGATCGGTGCATCATTCCATCCTTAGCGAGCTGAATAGTTCATGTAGATGGGATTGGAGAGCAACAGGAGATCGCCTTTCATATCCCGAACTTCGGTGCGAAACCAATGTTGTTCACCGTCGCTCTTCCATTGGAAATGTAGCACCTCGCTTTCAGATCGCGACTGGATCGGAGGCATCGACGCGGATTCGTGCCCGTCCAATATGAAATAGACTTTGGAATCAGGGCAATTTGCGACGTGAATGCGAACTGAAATGGAGTGCTCCTTGGGAAGTTGCAGTGTGCCGCCCATTGACACCCATTCTTCATGCGTTGCGGTATTGTCTCGTGCTTCCATGTCGAGTATTTTGTCGCGCGAAGCGGTAAGGTCAATGAATGCGCGACCGCGGCGGATGCCGTCGAGAATGCCAGTGACAGAGAGCTCTCGGGCTTCGACGACCGTTGTCGGATATCCTACAGCCCCAGCCTCGTCGAGTTTCGCAGCGCCGTCGTGGCTGTCGCTACCCCCGATGGCTGCAAGTGGGAACCCATTGGCGATTTGGTGGTCCCAAAAGTCAACACTCGCGAGTGCGCGACGTCCTCCATTGATGACCTCGACGCCAGTGAAGAGGGCCATATCGACTGGGACTGGTGGCTCCCATTTACAGCCCATGCAAATTTCTGCGCCGGGTGCGTCCGCGTGATTGACTGAGGCGATGCCGCCCGCGGCGCGCACTTCACGAAGGATATCGTCGACACTGCGGCCATTCCGCCCGGTGGCGCGATAGTCAATGTACTGAGTGACGCCGAAGATGTTGAAGTGTCCCCAGAATGTCGTTATCTCTCGACCAGGAATTAGGAGCAGGCGGTCGAAGTAGGGCTGTAATTCCCGCATTACACTGTATTGGGACGTGGCGTTGTGATCTGTGATTGCGATGAAATCCAGCCCCTGCGCAGCGGCCGATTGAACAGTAAGAAACACTGGACAGGGAACGCGATTTCCTGACTGGCTGGTGCAGCTTCCATCGCTATGCGCCGTATGCAAATGCATATCCCCGCGATACCAGCGGGTCTTGGCCTCAAGCGGGCCAAGAGCAAACCCTCGGTCCTCAACAGCGGAATTGAATCGCACCTCGGCGCGGTAATGAGACTGCTCGTTTGCCCGGATATTAGGTACGGAGATCAGCAGCTTCCATTTCCCGGCGAGGATGGCTCCGGGAAGATACGAAGGCGTCGCATCCGATTCGGCGATGGTGAAATGCGATTTGTTTCCGCCACTGTACCCCCGGAACCGCTCCGGATCGGCAATGCCAAGATCTAAGGCCGTCTTCTGATCTTTTCCCGAGTAGCTGAAATCAACGCTGATGCGATGCACTCCGGCGGGCACATCGAACGGAACTTCAAGGTACGTTTTGTTTTGTGTGCCATTAACCGTTCCCTGCAGGACAATGTCCGGCAGGCTCAGTTGTGCAGCCAACGGTTGAAGGCAACAAAACATTGCGAATAATAGGATTCGTACTCGGGAATTATTCAAGGGAGGAGCCTTTGGAAAACCGCGCCCGAACGTCGTTCTAGTCGCCGGGCCCTTCGATTGTAAACCGGCTGATTCGAAGTTTTGCCTCAGCACAAACTGCGTGGCGCGCGGGTCCGCTGCAAGGGAATTGATGGATGCCACGCTACTTCTTCAGGCGTTCCTACCGGGTGGGCTTGAGATTGGATCGCTCCTGCAAACCCGCTGAGTGAGAGTCTACCCGACCCTCAGTATCCAAATCGATGGCTTCCTTTGGGCCCATCCTCGTGTCGCCTTCGACAAGGACTAACGGGTTTGGTGTTAAACTCTGGAATCGTGGCGCAATACGTAATAGAACGCGAAGTCCCCGGCGCCGGAACTCTGTCAGACATTGAGATCCGGGAAATATCTCTCCGCTCATTGCACGCACTGGATGCGATCGGGCCGCAGATTCAATGGCTCCACAGCTACGTCACCGAGGACAAGGTGTACTGCGTTTATCTTGCGCCAGACGAAGACACCGTTCGAGAGCACGCGCGCCGTGCCGGCCTTCCAGCTGATCGTATATCTGCCGTGCGCCGCCTTCTCGACCCGGCTAACTTGAGCTGACTGCTTCTGGCTGTGCGAGCGAATACTGCATCGCGTCTTCCAGGCTCATGGCCAAGCCCTTTGTCCAAGCGACCTTGCCTTCCAGTTCGCTCAAGGACTTCCAGGCAAGGGTCAGACTACGATCGAGGCTCGATTGTTCTGTTTGAGACAATGAAGCTCCAATGACGCGGCGTAATTGTCGAGCGGCTCCTGCAAGGGTCAAGGCCCGTGCAGCAAACCCTTCAGCCAAAGCCAAGCTGGCATACCCCTCTAGAACCCGCGCCATGCCACGTCGATGCCCCAGCGACGCGGAGATTTCCATTGCTTCTCGGAATCCCGCGCGTGCGGCCAAATGATTGTGCTGCTCACAGTCGATATAAGCCAAATCAGTAAGGGATCGTGCCGAGCCCCAAGGGTCTCCGGCTTCCCGAAACCCGCTTAGCGCCTGCCCGTACAACTCGCGGGCCGATTCAATGTCGCCCGTCGCCCAGGCAATGTCGCCCTGCTGATTGATAGACCAGGTGGCGCCGCCGCGGTCGCCGAGTTCCAGGAAGATGTCGGTTGCTTCCCCCAATGCCCATCTTGCCCGCGGATAATCGCCGCGAACTTTGACCACGTTCGCGAGATTATGTAGGCAACGAGCGGTGGCTAAGCGGTCAGACAGCAAACGCCAGCACGCAAGACTTCGCTCGAAATTGCTCTGGGCCAACGAGTAGTCTCCCCGATCTCTCGCAGCAATCGCCAGCGCATTCAGCGAAGCGGCGATACCCGGCTCATCGTGCAACTCTTCATAGAGCGAAAGTCCCTGCTTCAGAGAATGTTCAGCAAGCCGATAGTCACCTTGAGCTGTGGCAAGCGCTCCAATGAACTGTGAAACCCTTGCCCTGTCCTTTGGTCGCTGCGTCCCGGCCATGCGAAGGACCGTCTCGAGCCGAACTCGGCCTTCGCTCAGGTGCTCTCGCATGTCCCAGAATCGAAACAACGCCACGCAGAGACGAAGACTCCATGACAGGTCTCCGGTTAAAAAAAGCCAGTCCAGAGAAGAACGGAAGTTATCAATCTCAGCGTCGCACTGTGTTAGCCAGCGGGTTCGGCATGCCGCGTCAAGCTCGGGGTTTCCTTCTTCCGCCAGAACGAGACAATATGCAGCATGGGCCCGACGCACCATAGACTGTTCGCCGCTCTCCGTCAAACACTCCAGAGCGAACTCACGAATTGTTTCCAACATCGAGAAACGCGGCTCGGTCTTGGCTCGATCCATTCGCTGAAGCAGGCTTTTATCTACCAGGGATGTTAAGCCCTCGAATAGATCCATTCCGAGATCGTGATTTGTATTGCACACGGCCTCGGCGGCCTCCAATGTGCATCCTCCGACGAAAACGGAGAGGCGACGGAACAGTCTCTGCTCGGCCTCGTTCAAAAGACTGTGACTCCAGTCGATGGCCTTGCGGAGCGTCTGTTGCCGTTCCGGCAGATCGAGGGGGCCACTCGTGAGCAATTGCAGCGGCCTCTGCAGGCGATCCAGGATGGCCGCGGGCGAAAGCACCCTGGTTCGAGCGGCTGCCAATTCAATCGCGAGCGGCAATCCGTCCAGCCGCGAGCAGATTTCCCGTATCTCGGACGCGTTCTCAGCGGTGACTGCGAAATTCGGCCAAACCGCCATCGCGCGTTGTGCAAATAACTCCATGGCGAAATCCTGTGCCAGAGGAGCGACCGCAAGTTCCTGTTCGCCATAAATCTGCAGGCGGGACCGGCTGGTTACGAGCATTTTCAACGACGGGCATGTTTCCAGGATCTCGGAAACCATGATTGCAGCCGGGAGGACTTGCTCGAAGTTGTCCAAAACGAGCAGGAAAGGCGGAGAGTCTCTCAGCTGATCGCCGATAAGTTGTGGAATGGACCGGTTGCCGACCTGCTGAATTTCGAGTTTGTCCGCCAGCGCCGTCGCCACCAGGTCAGGTTTTGTAATCGACGAAAGATTCACGAATTGCACACCGGCGCTGAACCTGTCTAACGTCGCCGTGGCCACCGCAATCGCCAGACGAGTCTTTCCGGCACCGCCAGGCCCTGTCAGGCTTAACAGACGAATGTCAGGTCGAAGCAACAACTCGGTGGCTTCTTTGACATGTTGTTCGCGCCCGACGAATGAAGTGCGCGGAACTGGCAGGTCGCAGCGCTTCATGACGATCTTCCGTAGCGACGGCTCGCGGCCGTCCATCAAGCTCAGTGGATCCTCGGATGGTTGATCTGGAGATGCACTTCGGATTACTGCGGCGGTGAACACATATCCCCGCCGCGGGACAGTCTTGAGCAATCTCTGACCGTCATCTTCCAAAGCGCGACGCAATTCAAGGGTGCACTGCACCAGAGAATCGTCTGTGACGAAGGCGTCAGGCCAAATGGCCTGCATCAATTCCTGCTTGCTGATCAGTCGCCCGTGATGCTCCACCAGATACTTAAGGGTTTCATAAACCTTGGGCCTGAGCTTGATCTCTTCGCCCGTCTTAAATACACATCCCCTGACGATATCCAGTGTGAAATCACCAAATTGGTAGCTCGCGAGACTCGCTTCCATAACGCTCCAGTTCACGCAGACGCGTACCGCTGCCGGTCGTTCTTCGGCATTTCTTCGGCGTTGTTTCGTTACTTTTGGTTCGCGGGACTCTACCTTCGACCTTGTTGTGAGGCTCAATTCCCCTGCAGCAACCAGTCCTGGGCCGACCCGGATAATCCGCTCTACTCAGAGCGGATTCTAGCAAATCGCTATGGCGGGAGACCTCGAGGTCAAAAAGTTGCAGTGGAACGTGAGCACTGATTCTTAAGGAGACGACCATGAGTACAAACAAATTCCCCGTCTTTGTCTCGAAAGTCAGGCAGATCGCAGTTCAATCACTAATAGCTCTCGCGCTTCTGATCGCCGGTGTGGTGTGCGCCCTGGCGCAGGATGCTCACTCGCAGATGCCGGCCATGCATCAGGAACTAACCACGGAACAGAGGAACCAGGCGAGCGCGCTGCTCAAGATTGTGCGTGACTCGACGGAGCGCTTCAAGGATGTCTCGGTCGCGGAAGCAGAGGGATATGCCCTTCAATTCGGTTGCGTGAGCGGACCCGACTCCGGGGCGATGGGCCTTCACTACATCAATGGAGCCATCGTTGGGCGCGGCGAACTTGACCCCACGCGCCCACAGATCGTGATCTACGAGCCTACTGCCAACGGAGGCCTGAAGTTGATAGGCGCGGATTTCCTCGTTTTCGCCGACGCCTGGGACAAGAAGAATCAAGGTCCTCCGGAGCTCATGGGGCAGCTTTTTCACTATTGGGAAAGCCCAAATCGATTTGGGCTTCCAGCGTTCTACACTCTGCATGTCTGGGCCTGGAAGGACAATCCAAACGGCGCCTTTGTTAACTGGCACCCCAATGTTTCATGCCAGCAGTTTGGCGGCCAGGCCCATTGATCGGGGCTGATGCGTTGTGCGGCTTCTCGATCTGCATAACCGGAGCGAAGAAGCCGCATCCTGTCGATCCAGGGCTGATGATCACCAACGAGTAAAAGGAGATTGAAAAAATGGGCACCTCTCTTGTCCCCGCGGTTGACATGGCCAAACTGAATTCATTCATCGGCCAATTCGTGACCGATCTCGGTGCCGCAGTTCACACGGGCATGGTTGTAATCGGGGAGAAACTCGGGCTCTATAAGGCACTCGCGGGCCAGCCGCTGACCCCCGCGGAACTTGCCGCCAAGACGCAGACTGATGAGCGCTACGTCCGCGAGTGGCTGGCTTCACAAGCTGCTGGGGGATACATTACCTACGATGAGACTACCGGCAAGTTCAGCCTCACAGGTGAACAAGCATTCGCGCTGGCAGACGAGGATAGCCCTGCCTATCTGCCCGGAGCGTTTGAGCTGGCATTGGGCTCGCTGGCCGCTGTTCCCAGAATCGCAGAGTCTTTCCGCACCGGTGCCGGTATGGGCTGGCATGAGCATGTTGATGGGGTGTTTCATGGGTGCGAAAAGTTCTTTCGCCCCGGCTATGCCGCGAATCTGGTGAGCTCGTGGATCCCAGCATTGCACGATGTCAAAGAGAAGCTGGAAGATGGTGCCCGCGTAGCCGACGTTGGCTGCGGAAAAGGAGCTTCAACCATACTCATGGCGAAGGCTTTTCCTAACTCGCACTTCTTCGGGTTCGACTATCATGACAAGTCGATCGAAGCGGCCCGCGAGTCCGCCGTGCGCAATGGCGTCGCCGACCGCGTCACTTTCGCAGTATCGAGCGCGAAATCGTTCCCCGGCAAGGAATACGACTTCGTCGCCGTATTCGACTGCTTGCACGACATGGGAGATCCGATTGGCGCTGCTGCGCATGTTCGCCAGTCTCTGGCAAAAAATGGAACGTGGATGATTGTCGAACCGTTCGCCAATGATCAATTGCAGGACAATCTCAATCCCGTCGGCCGTGTGTATTATTCGTTTTCAACCCTGCTTTGCACGCCCTGCTCGCGATCTCAGGAGGTTGGTCTCTGCCTCGGCGCCCAGGCTGGCGAGGCGCGAATTCGCGAAGTTGTGACCTCGGCAGGATTTGATCGTTTTCGACGCGCCACTGAAACCCCATTCAACATTGTTTTCGAAGCCCGGCCATAATTCCGCACCTGTCGTAGGGGAATCCCAGATCCCATAACGCCATCTGGCCACGCGACATACGCACGACCGCGGGATCAGGAATTCGGCTTTCCCCTTATGTCTTGAGCAACACCGCGGCAGGCAAAATTGCCGCAGATGGAGGATCCAATGCAACAGCAGGATGTCAATGAGTTCAAAGGCCAACTTCGTGGTGATCTGATCGAGCCTACTGACCCGCGATACGACAAAGAACGCAAGGTCTACAACGCCATGATCGATCGCAAACCACGTCTGATCGCCAAGTGTACCGACGTTGCTGACGTGATGACAGCGATCCACTTCGGCCGGAAACACGACCTCCGCGTCTCTATTCGTGGCGGTGGTCACAACGCCGGCGGTTTGGGAGTGTGCGACGACTGCCTGGTAATCGATCTCGCTCTTATTAAGTTCGTTCATGTCGATACAGCCGCACGAACAGTGCGTGTTGGTGGTGGTTGCACGTGGGGCGATGTTGATCACGCGATGCATGCGTTCGGACTCGCTGTGCCGTCTGGCATTATCTCCACAACCGGCGTGGGAGGCTTGACCCTGGGTGGGGGCATGGGGCACCTGACAAGAAAGTACGGTTTGACTATCGACAGTCTGTTATCCGCCGATGTTGTCCTTGCCGATGGAACGTTCGCAGTTGCAAGCGCAGACGAGAATACAGACTTGTTCTGGGCTATCCGTGGAGGCGGCGGAAACTTTGGGGTAGTCACGTCGTTTCTGTTCCAGGCCTATCCAGTTCAAATGGTCTGCGCTGGCCCCATGTTATGGCCATTGGAGCAAGCCACTGACATATTGAAGTGGTACCGCGAATTTATCGTCGAGGCTCCTGAAGAGGTCAACGGTTTCTTTGCGTTCCTGACCGTTCCTCCCGGACCGCCATTCCCGGAAGACCTGCACTTCAAGAAGATGTGCGGAATCGTGTGGTGCTATACCGGAATGCTGGAACAGGCCAATGAGATTCTTGAGCCGTTACGCGCCTTCCGTCACCCAGCCTTCGAATTCTTCGCGCCCATGCCATTCCCCATGCTACAGAGCATGTTCGATGGGCTCTACACGCCGGGTTTGCAGTGGTACTGGAAAGCGGATTTCGTCAATGAGTTGAGCGACGAAGCAATTGCACTCCATGTCAAGCATGGTTCGGAACTGCCTTCGCTCCTTTCCACAATGCATCTTTATCCCATCAACGGCGCTGCGCACAGGCCAAAGAATGATGACACTCCGTGGAGTTATCGCGATGCCACGTGGAGTGAAGTGATCGTCGGCGTCGACCCGGATCCGGCTAACACGGATCACATTACTGCCTGGGCAAGAAACTACTGGAATGCGCTGCATCCTTTCGGAGCGGGAGGCGCCTACGTGAACTTCATGATGGATGGAGAAGGCGACGATCGCATCCGAGCAACCTATCGCGATAACTACGAAAGGCTTGCGCGAATCAAGTCAAAGTACGATCCCGGCAATTTCTTTCGCGTCAATCAGAATATTCACCCGCACGACGATGCCGGGCCCTCGTGAGCCGCTTTTACAATGCGGAGACAAATCAATGACCAATCGATGAACCCTTCATATCCCGGGACGCGCTAGGTTATTGACATGTCCTTTCGCCTGAAAGCTAAAGATGCTTGGGAAGACTGCACTTATTTTAGTGCTCTCAATCCGTCTTCTCCCGCGTTTGGAATTGCGACGCCGGCACTGCCGCGTGATCCTCTGGAAAGTTGAACAGTTTACTTGCCGCAGGCATCCCGAACAATCTGACTTGATTCGGCTGCTCTTTCCGGAAAAATGATTTGGAGATTGCTTTGAAAGTCGGGAATCCCCACCTGTTATTTGTGTCAACACTTTTGACCGTAGCTCTCTGCACGGGTAGCCAGGCGGCGTGGGCAACACCCACGCCAACTACCACCACTCTAACGATCTTTGCAGGCTCTAACGCAATACCTTCCGGCGGCTCTGTGGCTTCCGGCAGCGCGGTCACGCTTGCAGCCACAGTAGAGGCTGGGACAGTCGAAGTGTCGCCGGGACAGGTCAACTTCTGCGACGCTTCCGCCTCGTCTTGCACGGATATTCATCTCCTGGGAACAGCGCAATTGATGCAAACCGGCCCCGGTGCCGCAATCGCATTTTTCATTTTCCACCCCGGCATCGGCCGTCACAGCTACAAGGCAGTGTTTGCGGGAACGCCCAATAGCGTCCAGAACTACGAGGGCAGTGCCTCTGGCATCGTGACACTTTCGGTCGCCGGTCTTTTTCCAACAAAGATTGGGATTTCCGGAAGCGGCACCGTCGGCAATTACGCGCTTACCGCTACCGTGACCGGGCTCGTGAATGCGCCAGACTCAGTTGTCCCGTCGGGAATCGTAACGTTTCCAGATACCAGCAACGGCAATGTCTCCATCGCTTCCGCGGCACTGGGCACAGGCAAGATGGCCTTCAGCTTCCAAAACAGCAGCAACTCCGGGACCGGCAACACACCCCATTCCCTCGCGGTGGGTGACTTCAACGCGGACGGCTTTGTCGATCTAGTCACTGCAAATTCGGAATCGAACACGCTGACCATCTTGCTTGGCAGCGGGAATGGCAACTTTGCAGAAGCCGTTGGCAGCCCGATAGCCACTGGCAATGCACCTTCGTGCGTGACTGTGGGGGACTTCAACGGAGACGGCAAATCCGACTTGGCCGTATCAAACTTTAACGACAGTTCGTTGATCATCCTATTGGGCAATGATGACGGGACCTTTAAGGCGGCGCCCAACAGCCCGTTGACCGTGGGCCGCGCTCCCTTGTCCGTGGCCGTCGGCGACTTCACGGGTGACGGTATCTCCGATGTGGCTGTGGCCAACGTGGTTGACAACACCGTGAGCATTTTGCTCGGCAAGGGAGACGGCACGTTCTCTCCGGCGGCCCGTAGCCCAATTCCCGTTGTTGGTTCCTCGCCTTCTTCGGTAGCTGTGGCAGACTTCAACCGGGACGGCAAACTTGATCTAGTCGTGGCGGTCGTTGGTCCCAACGATGTCACCATCCTCCTGGGCAATGGCGATGGAACCTTTACAGAGGCAGCAAATAGCACAATTAGCGTCGGTTTGGGCCCATATTCGGTAGCCGTTGCCGATTTCAACGAAGACGGCATTCCCGACCTCGTCACAGCGAACGACACCGGCGTCAACAACAATCCCGGCACAGTCACCGTACTCCTCGGCAATGGAGCAGGTGGGTTCAGCCAGGCGCCTGGAAGTCCCATTTCGGTGGGCATCAATCCTCTGTTCGTAGCGGCGGGTGACTTCAATGTGGACGGCAAAGTCGACTTGGCTGTGACCAATGAAAACGACAGCTCGGTTGCAATCCTTCTTGGCAACGCAAACGGCACGTTTACGGCAGTACCCAGCTTGCAGGTTCCGGCTGGCCGCTTTCCCTTGTCTGTAGTGACAGGAGACTTCACTGGAGATGGCGCCTCAGATCTGGTAGTGAGCAACTCGAACCTTAGTGATGGCTCAATCATGGTGTTTACCGCTCAAAACACTCAAACTGCGTCCGCCACGGCCACTGGCGTCTCCTTGCCGGGCACCGGGACCCACCTTATCGCGGCGAGCTATCCCGGAGACAGTATCTACGGCTCCAGCATCTCCGCTACCACCGTCGGCCTGTCCGCTGGTCCGGCCCCCACATTCGCAGTCGCCGCAACTTCGGTCGCGGTAGTGCCGGGCGCAACCAGCGCGAATTTCTCTACGATCACCCTGACTCCGGCTGGAGGTTTCACAGGCAACGTTATTCTCTCCGCCGCCATAACTTCCAGCCCTGCCGGCGCTCAGAACTTGCCGATATTGACCTTCGGCTCAACCAGCCCTGTCTCCATCAATGGTGGCGCTGCGACCACGGCAACTCTCACCATCTCCACGACTGCAGCAACAAGGGCGTCACTGGTCAATCCGAAAGCCCCAGGAAGCATCTCCTGGCAGGCGGCGGGCAGTGCGGCCCTGGCTTTTGTGTACTTCTTTGGTGTGCCGGCGCGCCGTCGCAGATGGCAGACGATGGTCGGAATCCTCTTGCTCCTTGTGGCCTTCGCCAGTGGTCCGCTCGCATGCGGTTATGGTGGCCGGAACGGAACAGGAGGCGGCAATGGCAACGTTGGTACCACTGCGGGGATCTACACCGTGACAATTACGGGTACGTCCGGCCCCACCATCGCGACAGGCCTCCTGACACTTACCGTGCATTAGCATACGTCAATTCGGAAGCTGGGCAAACGGATGGTCAGGTCGCAAGGAGGCGTCGAAATGAAACCAATTGAGGCCACAAGAAGCCCGAATTCGCACGAAGATGCAGCCCGCGAGGCATCCCAGGCTCAGACTGGACCATTTGCAGATGACCTTGTCCGGCCCATCGAAGGGACGGTGATCGGCCCTTATCAGTTGGTGCAACTGATAGGGCAGGGAGGCATGGGAGAAGTTTGGCTTGCGGATCAAAAGGAGCCTGTTCGTCGTCGAGTTGCGATCAAGTTCATCAAGGCCGGCATGGATACGCGGGAGGTGGTCGCCCGCTTCGAGTCAGAGCGGCAAGCACTTGCGCTCATGAATCATCCGGCAATCGCCAAGGTGTTCGACGCTGGCTCAACTGCCGAGGGGCGCCCTTATTTCGTAATGGAATACGTGGCTGGAATGCCCATCACTGTTTATTGCGATCGGCATAAACTCAACACGCGCCAGCGGCTCGAGCTTTTCATTGCGGTTTGCGAGGGAGTCCAGCACGCTCATCAGAAAGCCATCATCCACCGCGATCTTAAGCCCACCAATATTCTCGTGTCGGAAGTCAACGGAAAGCCCGTTCCGCACATCATTGACTTCGGCGTAGCCAAGGCAACTTCGCACCGCCTGAATGCCAGCACGTTATTCACCCATGTGGGAGCACTGATTGGCACACTGGGTTATATCAGCCCTGAGCAGGCAGACGCGGGCGGCGAAGACATCGATACACGGAGCGACGTCTATTCGCTGGGAGTGGTGCTCTACGAGCTGATGAGCGGGACACTGCCGTTTGATTTTCGGCGTCTCGCTTACGATGAAGCTTTGCGCTGTCTGAGGGAACTCGATGCTCCGAGCCCAAGCACGAGAGTCCGGTTGTTAGGCGACGACTCCGCGCTTACTGCGAAGAATCGCGGTGCGGATCTGCCGACGCTGGTGGGTTTGCTCCGAGGCGATCCCGATGCTATAACGCTGCGGGCGCTGGAAAAAGACCGGGCCCGCCGCTACTCCACGCCAACTGAATTGGCTTCCGACATCGGACGATACCTGCGCAATGAGCCGATAGCGGCACGGGCGCCCAGTGCTGTCTATCATGCGCGCAAATTCATTCGGCGGCACAGGCTTGCCGTAGCGCTGGCTAGCTCGCTGGCGTTTCTTGTGGCGATTCTTGCCGTTGCCCAAACAGTTGAACTGAGGCGAATACGCCGTGAAAAAGATCGGGCCGATCGGATAACTGACTTCCTGACCAACATGTTCAAAGTCTCTTCTCCCAGTGAAGCGCGGGGAAACACCGTGACGGCGCGGGAAATCCTTGACAGGTCATCGAATGAGATAGAGAAGGGATTGGGCCAGGATGTCGAGGCCCGGACGCAGTTGATGCTGGTGATGGCCAAGACTTACGAAAATCTCGGACTTTTTTCGAGGGCACGCGCATTGATAGAGCGTGTTTTGCAAGATCGCCGCAAGACACTTGGCCCTGACAACCCAAAGACGCTGGAAGCGATGTCGGAAATGGGATGGGTACTCTTTCGCAATGGAAACGACGCAGAGGCCGAACGCTTGATCAGGACTACGATCGACGCCCAAAGCCGGGTCTTGCGAGCAGGCCATCCCTCAATCCTCGAGTCAAAAGATCACCTTGCCCGGATTCTCATCAGACAGGCGCACTATGCCGAGGTGGAGAGACTCGAACGCGAAATGGTCACGCTCAGTAGCCGAAGTCAAGGAGCGGAAAGTCCGCAAACGCTCCGATTTAAGGAGGGTTTGGCCGTAGCGCTTGGGCACGAGAGCCGTTTTGCAGAAGCGGAAGCCGAATATCGCCAGATCCTTGACGCACAGCAGCGCAACTTCGGTGCGAACCATCCCGATACGCTGGACACGATGCATAGCCTCGCCACCATGTTCCTCGACGAGGGTAATAACGACGAGGCCGAGAAACTATATCGAGAGACTCTCCAGGTCGACCGGCGTGTACTGGGCCCGGATCATCCGGATACCGCGAACGTGATGACTACGCTCGCCAACACGGTCAGGTTCGACAACGCCCGCCGTCCCGAGGCTGAGGCCTTGTATCGCGAGTCGCTGGCGATCGAGATGCGGGTCGTCGGCCAGGATCACCCTTACACAACGAGAGCGCAAGAAGGACTGGCGAACATACTTTCTGCGGAGAATCGTTATAGTGAAGCGGAATCACTCTTGCGTCAGATTCTGAGCACGCGCCAGCGTGTTCTGGGAGCGGAGCATACCGACACTCTTCTCTCGCAGTACAACCTGGCATCCGTCCTTAAGCACGAAGGTAAATACGGGGAATCAGAGAAACTGATTCGCGAGACTCTCGGGGAGCAGGTTCGTGTTCTGGATGCAAACGACCCCGACGCATGGGCCTCCAAGGCGCTCCTTGCGGACGTTCTGACGCAGGAAAACAAGTCTCATGAGGCCGTGGAATTGGCCAGACAGGCCTTCAATGATCAATTGCGGATTCTTGGACCGGGACACCGCGATACGCTCGAGAGTCTGGGATTTCTCGGGGCGGCTCTGGTCCAGTCCGGGCAATACGAAGATGCGAAAAGGTTATACATTGACGCCATCGACAAGATAGGCGCCGATAACAGAGAAGAGGCTCGCGAAAATGTATTCGGGCTATGGTATGACCTCGCTGGGCTGGCTGCGCGAAGTGGGCGCCGCGAAGAAGCTTTTGCGTATTTGGACCGCTCCATTAAAGCGGGCTACGCAAATCCTCAATTCATGCGCACGGACGATGTTTTGAAATCGCTGCGAAACGACATCCGCTTTGACAGGCTCGTGGCCAAGGCGAAAGATGCTGGATCTCGACCTCCGCCACGGTCCCGATAAGGCTTAGGCGGTGATGGTCAAGTGCGGAACCATCACCCGGCTTTGATACTAAAGGGGCCATGGTCAAAGCATCGGTTATACCTGGCGCCCAGGCAGATACTGTTCCAGAAAACGTCGCGCCAGGACAAATCCGTCTTTGCGCTGCTGCGGAAAATCGGGAAGGTCCCCGGTGTTTGGCGCATCCCAGAATTGGTCTTCGTGCTCTACTGCGATGCCGCCGTTGAAGTGGATCTGCAGCAGGACCGTGAGGAATGCAGCCCACTTGACAATCCCTTGTCCGGGGATCCGATAGCGCCACCACCCCTGCCCGTGAATGCCCACCTGCTGCAGTACGGTCTGCGTGATCTCAGTATCCTTGGCATGCACCGCGAGGATACGGTCTTTCAACTGCCACGCCGCACTCACGGGGTCAATGAACTGCCGCTCGAAATGCGAGGGATCGAATTCCAACCCCAGCCGCTTGCTCGGGACGCGGTCAAAAACGGCCTGCATCGCCGCCGGGGTGGTTGCGAAATTGACGCCGGTAGGATAATTCTCCCATCCCATCCTGACGTCGAGCTTCTCGCACACGGGCAGGTATTTTTCGTTAAAGACATCGGCGAAGGCCGCGGCCTGATCCTCCATCTTCAGGCCCGGCTGCCCGCCGCTGAAGGTGCCCACAAACTTGCAGCCCAGTCGATGGCAGAATTCCAGCGCGCGAATAAAATCGGCCTGCGCGGCCGCGCGCTTGCCCGCATCGGGATCTGTGTGGTTGGGTCCGAAGTACTCGATGCTGACAATGCGAATGCCCGCATTGCGCGCCGTGGCCAGAATCTGATCGATTGCGCTGTCGCCCAGGTTCGGATTGAAGTCCTTGCCAGGCGTGACCACCACGCCTTCATAACCGGCCTGCGCGGCAAATGCGAGCTTCTGCGGCGAGTACGGCGTGATGATGGAGAGCTTGGGATAGGGCGTATCCGGCGACGTGCTCCCTGGCGCTTGCGCTGCCTGTATCGGGACAGCCTCTGTTCCCGCCAGGCCTAGAGCCGCCGCGGATGTTCCGCCTACCTTCAAAAAATTTCGCCGGTTCCAAAACGAGTTTTCGTTCTCCATATGATTCGTCCTATCCGCACAACAAATTCACAATCTGTCCAAGTCGCATGCTTCTTGCCCTAGCCATCTATTCTCTCTTGTGGAGTCATCTCTGATGTGACTGTACAGGAGGGGGCGTCGCTCCAGGTCCTTCTGACAAAGGAATAATAGTACGTCTCGCGCGGCCGCGTTTCAGAAATCGCCACTCGCGGACGCTGGATGAGCCGATACAAAAGGGCGGCGATGAAATGTTGTCACCGCGAGCGATTGCGGTTCCCGATGGATGCCTTCCGGATCATTCACGACGCAGGGCGCTCATGGGAGGAACCGTCGAGGCGCGCCGGGCGGGAAGCAGGCAGACCAGGGCTGCAACCATGTGGCCACTGATTTGCGATTTTGAAATCCAGGAATATTTTTCCGCGCAACGATGCAGGTTTTGGCGCGCAAACGTCGCCTATATGTATGAAGCCGGAGTTTCCGCGCTGACTTTCCGCCCTGATTGGGCCTAAGGAGCAGAACATGACCGTTCTCAATGTCGCCTCTCGCCCTGCGCCAACCCAGCCGATTGTTCCTAACAGGGCGCGCACGGATCGTGAAGCTTTTGGGCGAATCGTAGGCCACCTTCACATGGCCGCCAGAACCCTGCTGGAAGGCAAAATCACAACCGTCGAGAAAATGCGTCACGAAATCAGAAAAATACTCCACACAGTTGACAGGAAGATCTCCGAAGAGGCGGCATTTAGCGGTCTTGGCATGCCGATGAGTTTTGTCGGGGCCGACCAGGGGACCCCTGAACTAACCCTTCCCAGCACTTTTTCAGTTCAGGCGTGGAACGGCGCGGTGGACGCGATGATACCCCTTCTCAAAAAGCTACCCCAGGGCAGTACGTTCCCGGACAGCTTCAAGGAACGGTTGGGAAAGCTGATCAAGGAAGGCGGCAAACTGAGTAATGGTCAAACGGTGGTTGCCGCACACGCACGTGAGGAAATCGGCCAAGCCGCCAGTCAATATCGCACGATGAGCGGAACATCCTACCTTTGAGAGTCCCGCCCTGCTTCGGGCGGAGCCATCGGTAGTTTATAGCCGGCTTCGCCCCCGTCGAAGATGCTCAGGTCAGTCATTGGTTCTGCGAGGCGAATTCGGCAAGGGCGGAGAGGAGGCGGTCCACCTCTTCCAACGTGTTGTAATGCACCAGGCCGATGCGCAGCATTCCGCCTTTCTGTTCCACTTGAAGGCGCTCCGTCAAATTGAGTGCGTAGTAGTTGCCATCCCACGTGAAGATGCCTTGCGCGGCGAGAAATTCGGCGATCATCTTCGGAGAATGTTCCCCGATGCGGAGTGAGAGTGTCGAGCAGCGTTCCTCAAACCGTTTGGGGTCGGTGATGCCGTAGATGCGTACACTCGGAATCGTCAGCAAGCCCTCGATCAGCTTTGTGATCAGACGTCGCTCGTAGGCGACCGTGTTGCGATAGGCTGCTGCCAGCGCCTCCCGCCGTGTCTTTGCGGTTGGGGCACTGTGGCGGCCTACGCCCGCGAGGTATTCGACTGCCGCACCGACCCCGGCGATCAACTCGTGTGCCTGGGTGCCGGTTTCCCACCGATCGGGAATCTCATCGGATGACGGCCGCACCTTGTAGGGATGGAATCGATTTAAATGTTCTCGCTTTCCGTAGAGCGCGCCCATGTGTGGCCCGAAGAATTTATACGGGGAGCAAACCAGGAAATCGCAATCAATATCCTGGACGTCGATTAGTCCATGAGGGGCATAGTGCACCGCGTCAATAAATGTCATTGCGCCGGCAGCATGTGCAAGGCGGGTGATCTCTCCAACCGGATTGATGGTTCCCACCGCGTTGGACGCATAGCCTACGGCCACGAGTCGCGTTCGATGGCTAAGTTTGCTTTTCAGATCCTCGAGGTCGAGCGTGCAGTCCTCCTCGCGAATGTCCGCTACCGTGATTACCACTCCTTTTTCCTCAAGCGCCTTCCACGGTGAGAAATTGGCGTCGTGATCGAGAGTAGTCAGGAGAATCTCATCGCCCGGCCGCAACTCTCGTCCAATCGCCCGCGACAACGCCAGAGTCAGGGTGGTCATGTTCTGACCAAAGACAACCTCGCTCGAATCACAATGGAGAAAGTCGGCCATTGCGGCACGCGTGTCGGCGATCATCTCGTCGCTGCGCCGACTGGTAAAGAAGGCGCCGTGGGTATTGGCGTTTGAATTCGTCAGATAGCCCTGGATCGCGGCCATCACCTGGCTGGGCACCTGGGTACCTGCGGGGCCGTCTAAAAAGGCTGCGGTCTGCCCGTTTATCCGCGATTCGAGCGACGGAAAATGCGAGCGCACCCACGCCAGATCCAGCATTTCGTCCAGACCTGAACCCGCTGAGCTCATTGTCAAGTCTCCTTAGTCAGTCCACGGCTCAGTGTACATTGCATGCGATTCGAGCGTCGTCCTGGCACCGACGTCCTGGAGGGCAGGCGAAGGGTGGAACCCGCTGGGTTCGGCAAGAATTACTGCGCCGATGTCATGAGTTGCCATGATCCCACTTCATTGTGATTTTCCGGGGTGTCATTCGGATTATCGTAGGTGCGGTAGTTCCCGAAGCCGTCGGTAAAATGATATTGGCCGAGGTTGGAGAGCTGCGTCGTACCTCCAGTGCTCGGATCGTTAACCGTATCGACGCCGCGGATCAGATCGCTCCAATGATCGGAGGCGCTGCGGGCGCCCGCCGCCATCATGATCGCGCAGAAAATCATCGTTGACTCCGGGGCTATTTCGGAAGGCCGCTTCCTGTTTGTCGAAGTTCGCCTGGAAGGCTGCCTGATCCCTCATCGTCTGTTCCATGATGGCTTGTGCGGCGCGAAGTTGATCGTAGCCCTGCTTCAGCTTCTGATTGAAGTCGGCCAGCATCTTCTCGTTGATCGCCTTTGAGAGCCGCACCCACTCCGGATTTACATACATCGACTTGGCCATCACACAAAACATCGGCATGCGCTTGTCGAGCGTACCGGCGGGTGCGCGCATGCTTTGCAGAGCCTGAAATCCCCAGTTGGTCTGCTTGATCATGCCTGCGTTGACCTCCCGCGTTTGCCCCTTGCGAGATGTAGTAAACACCAAAGAAGGCCTCTTCCACGGGCTTTCCGTTCAGGTCGTAGCCGATCTTGATGGCAACGCCATGCTGGTTCGGTCTGAGGGTCGAGATGCAGCACCTTTGCCAAGTCGGGCAGGTCCTGTTGCCCAACCCATTTAAAATTCGGGACATTGGGGCGAATCTTCTGGATGAACATTGCCATGGCCTGCATCGGGGGTTGCGGTGAGTCGGAGAATGCGCCAGTGGGCAGACGCTCGCCAGGCGCGCTCTTGCGGCCCTTGTCGTATTGCCTGAACTGAGGTGGTACCTCGATGAAATCGAACCGCAACATTGGGTATTGAAAATAAGCCTCTGCGTTGTCGGGATTCTCAGCATGAGCGGAATAGGAAAGGGGGTACTCCACCCAGTTGTAGTGCCACTCGATCTTGCTCTCGAAGTGCCACTTCTCGGGTATGTGGATGGTCGCCGCGCGCATCCCCTCGTGTTCCGTATCCGTGATGACGCGTTGCACAAATTTTTCTCTGCCGAACGTTGTAACGGTCCAGATGGAGCGGATTTGGTGCCGGGTCCGCAGGAGAGGTGCTCGACCCATTAAGCCGGAGCCAGGGGATTTGGCTCGGCAGACGGGGAACCAATGGCAGCGTCGGGCGCAGAACTGCCGCTTGGATTCGAAGCAAGCCCGGCGGCCTGTTTGCACCGTTCCGACAGTGAGTCCTTGTGCTCTTTGAGGCAGGCTATAATTCGGCCCCCGCCTGCTTGCACTCCCGCACACAGTTTCTGCGCATCGTCTGGACAGGCCGCTCGAATCTCGGCCAGCGACGGTTGACCACCCGTCTGCGCAGGCGCGAAGGAGACGGAGGTGAGAGTTAATGACAAAAGCAGAAACGATGCATTTACGATTCGTCTCACGTTCATTGCGACCTTTCTTAATTGGTAGGCTCATTACATTGCATCAGGCGCACGATCCAAGAGAGTGTTGCGCCCACCCGAGGGGCCCGGTCTTCCCCCGAGCCACACGGGGGTACATTTGAGTTGGCGCACAAGGTCGACGAAGTGACTCAAGAATATTTAGTGATTTACGGAGTTTGTCGGTTCACCGCCATTTCCGACTGCCTTGACGCCTGCCCTTAGCTGATCATGAACGGCCCGACGTGGGTAGATAACGCTTCATCGTGCAGATAGGACTGAACGCTGCTTGGTTCGCGCGATGCGCAAGGTCCGCAGAGAGGTCGACGGATTTAGTGTACGTACACGCACCCCAACAACCAAGGTTGTCGATGTTGGATCGCGGGCACGATGGAGCGGCTCTCAGGGTTGGGTAACGTCGGCGCCGATCTGCTCGAGGGTGCGGCCTTTGGTCTCAGGGACGAAGGCAGCGACGAAGACAAAACCGACCAGACAGATGACGCCATAGGTGAGGAAGATGCCGGCTGTGCCTTCAAGCTGGTTGAGGAGCGGAAAGGTATAGGTGAGCAGAAAGGAGGCGATCCACAGAGCGCTGACGGCCGTGGAGATGCCGTGGGAGCGGATGCGGCGGGGAAATATCTCGGCGATCAGCACCCAGGTGACGGGCGCCAGCGTGAGGGCGTAGCAGGCGATCGCGCTGAGGGTGAGGACGAGGACCGCCGTCGCCGCGCCATTGGGCGTGGTAGGCCCAGGCGCAGAGGAGATGGGAGACGCCGATGCCGATGCAGCCCGCGAGCATCATGAGGCGGCGGCCGATGCGGTCGACGAGGACCATGGCAAGCACGGTGAAGACGAGATTGATGGCGCCGGTGATGACGATGTTGAGGAATATATCGTTGGCTCCGTAGCCGGCGCTGCGATAGATCTCGGCGGCGTAGTTGAAGAGGATGTTGATGCCGGTCCACTGCTGGAGCACAGCGAGGGCGATGCCCACAAGGAGGATTTTGCGAAATGCAGGGAGAAGAAGGTCGCGCCAGGAGGACTGAGTCAAGGCGGCGTCAAAGCGCTGCGCGGATTCGATGCCGGCCATTTCGGCGTCGGCGTAGGCCGGGCCGCCAATGCGTTCGAGGATCGCGCGTGCTTCGCGGTCGCGGCCGATGCCGCAGAGCCAGCGAGGACTCTCGGGAATGAAGAGGGAGGCGACGGTGAAGACGAGGGCAGGCGCGGTGACAGCGGTGAACATCCATCGCCATCCGTACTCCACGTTCCAGGTGTGGAGCAGTAAGTCGGCCGGCAGGCCGGCGGGGACAGGGCGGGCGAGGCGCCAGTTGACGATCTGAGCGAGGAGGATGCCGACGACGATGGCGAACTGGTTGAGGCTGACGAGGCGTCCGCGATGGGCCGCGGGGCTGATCTCGGCGATGTAGAGGGGCGACACATTGGAGCTGAGGCCGATGGCGGTGCCGCCGAGGATGCGCCAGACGATGAAGGCAGGAAACGACCAGGCCCAGCCGGTCAGTACGGAGGAGACAGCGAAGAGTACGGCGGAGGCGAGGAGAATGCGGCGGCGCCCATAGCGGTCGGCGAGAGTTCCTGCGGCGAGAGAACCAAGCAGGCATCCGACGAGCGCACAACTGTTGGCCCAGCCGACGAGAGCGGCGGAGGTGAGGTGGAAGTAGACCTCGTAGAACTGCCGGGCGCCTCCGATGACGACCCAGTCATAGCCGAAGAGCAGACCGCCCAGGGCAGCCACCAGGGCAATGCCCCAGATGTAGAGGCCGCGCTGCGGCGTCACCGAGGAGGACTGAGGAGCGGCCGGTAGTGGGGGAGCGTGCATCGCTACTTCTTGTGGAACCGGAGGAGATCGATTGCGCCTGTGTGGGCGTTGTCCATGGCGAGAACTTCTTCGAGCAAGCGGAGTCCGTCGGCCTCTTCGCCGAGCCCGAGCCGCGCTTGCGCTTCAAGGAAGCGAGCAGTGATGGTCTGACGGCGGGCGAGATCTTCATCGAAGAGAAGCATGGCAGGCAGCGAAGTGGCGAAGTAGTCGATCTTCGGGCGTCTGCCGTTGAAGATGGGCGGAGTAGTCGAGAATCGCGCGGAAAGCCGTCGAGGGCATCCTGCTCGCGGCCGAGACGGCGCAGGGCCAGGGCGCTCCAGTAAGTGTTTTCGGAGACAGCTTCGCACCTGCATCTGCTGGAAGTCGCCCTTCTGGCGAGCGGCACGGGTCCAGTGACGTTCGGCTTCGCAGTGATTGCCGGCATCGTGGTGCGCCACGCCGAGCCAGTAGTCAATCATGCTGAGGTTCATCAGCAGGTGTTTGGCTTCGCTGAGATTCTCGGGCGGGTTGGATGCGGCAAGCAGGCTGGCGATGGCCGCCGCCGGCTCTCCACGTTGCAGAGAACGATGGGCAAGCAGTACATTGGCACGAACGTATTGAGACAGCACAAGGCCCTCGCCACCCTCCCACGGCTGGAATTCGCGGCTGAGGAGCAGGTCGAGAGCACGTTCGGGCTGATCGAGGTTGTTGTAGAGCGAGGCGAGTTCGACGGAAAGATCATCGCGCTGTCTCAACAAGCGCCGCGTTGGCTTCGAGATTGGCCAGGCGCTCGGGGAGGGCATGGCCAGTGCGCCTCAGAAGTTGGTCGTATTCGTAAAGGATGCGGGCGTCGCAGGGCGAGGCGGCGCGGGCTTTGGCGAAGGCTTGAAGGGCGCGAGCGGGAGTCGTGGAGCACATTGAAGTACCCGATGCCGAGATTGCGCCAGGGAGTGGCGAAGGAAGGTTCAAGTGCAACGGCGCGCTCCCACATCGCGATGGCTTCGGAGTAGCGGCGGCGGTCATACAGCAGGTTGCCGAGATAGTAGGGTGCATGCGGTCACCTGGATCTGCCTGGACCGCTTTGCTTGAGCAGAACGAGTTCTTCAAGGCGGCTGGGGAAAACGTAGGCGGGATCAGCGTGGCGAGCGCGCTCGCCGACAGTAGCGCATTCGCTGAGACGTCCCAGGCGATTGAGGATGTCGGCGTGCAGATAGAGCAGCACGGGTTCGGCGCCGGCGGTTGTGCCTGGGTTTGTGTCGGTGAGCATCGACAGCGCTTCGTCCAGGAAGGCCGGCACGGACGAGATCGAAGGCGAGGTCGAGCAGAAGCTGGCCGTCCTGTGGGAGGCGCATCGGTCGCCAGCCAGCGACTGAAGATGTCGAGAGGATCGAGGGCGCGGGTTTCTTCAAGGAAGGCTGCGGCCTCCGCGGTGCGGCCGAGACGGCGCAGCACGAGAGTGCGGAGATTGCGGGCGTTAAGGTTGTCGGTCTCGGCGCGGAGGGATCGGTCGAGATGATCGAGGGCGGCCGTCCAGTCGGCGCGAGCGCAGTCGATCTCGGCGAGGCGGTGATACGCGGGAGCGCGCCAGGCCGCGTTCCACGTGCTCTTATAGAAGGCGTCGTAAGCTTCATCTGAACGCTGCTGATAGGAGAGCGCCAGGCCAAGGGTGTAGTGCGGCTCGCCGTCTGCCGGATTGGGGTTGCGCAGGGTGAGGCGGGCGATGGAGGCAAGGAGATGTTTCTCGGCCTGCGGGAATTCGCCGCGGTTCAGGTGCCAGCGGCCCAGGGCAAGATTGCAGCGGCTGTCGCCGGGGTCGCGCTTGATGGCCTCGCGCCAGTAGATCTCCGGCGAGCGGGTGGGGTGGCGATATTGCTCAAGATGGAGGCCGTTCAGAAAGAGCTCGTCGTTGCAGGCCACTTCTTCGGGTAAAGGCGGTTCTGTGGCGACGGTGGGAGACGGCACGGGCACGATTTCATCCGGCGCGTAGCGGAGGACGCTGCGATCGCCTTCTGTGAGGATGACCTGGAGAGGGCCGCAAGCGCCGCCCGTGGAGAGCTGTAGATGTAGCGGCTCCGCGGTGGTAAGGCTGCCTGTCCAGCGCGCGATTTCAGATTTACCGATGCGGACGGTGAGACGCGCTTCATCAAGGCCTTCGGTGACCTGAAGGTGGAGGGTGATTAGCTCGTCGGCGTATTCGACGCGGAGGGCGGCGTGCAAATTGGCGAAGTCGGGAACACCGATGTCGCCGATGGGGTACCAGTATTGGCTGAAGGTCTTCGTTTCGCCGGGAGCGAGGAACGAGAAGTCCGGCTGATTATCGGTGTAGACACCGGACATGAGCTCCACATAAGGGCCGTCGTTGTCAGTGAGGCTCCGGTCCCAGGCGTAGCCAAAGTCATGATTGCCCCAGGTCCATTGCTTTTTGCCAGGAGCGATGTGGTGGTTTGCGTACGCGACAGTACCGGCGCGTCGGCGGTGGTCATAGCCGCCGAAGAAGTCTCCGCGTGAGCCCACGATCATGTAGCTGGTGGGAACGGGGATGTTGGCGTACCAGCCAAGGTCGTTTGGGGGGTAGGAACCGTCGGGGACAAACTGGCTGGGCACTTCTTCGGAAGGGACGCCAGTGCGGGCGCGCTCGCCGTAGTCGATGCCGTAATAGAGCCCCTGGCTAAGAGGGAATTCGGTGACTGCGCGCTTGGCGTGGTCGGCAGCGTAGCGGACGTCTTTGGGGAAGAACGACTGGTACTTCTCGTGAACGTGGGTGGCCACGTTAGCCCACCACAGGAAAGTCTGGGTCTGGAGAGTGCGGTTGTAGAGACGAACTTTGACTTCGACGTAGGCCTTGCCGGGGTGCAGGCAGACGCCGTGCATGCCTTTCATGCGGACCATAGGATCGTGGTCGCTGCACCAGATCGTGACCGAGCCGTCGCGATCGCGGTCGATGGCAATTTCCACGGGCATGAACGTAGCGGGGCGATGATGCTGCGGCCAATTGAATTCAACTCCGCCGGAAATCCATGGCCCAGCGAGGCCAACCAGGGCCGGCTTGATGACGTTCTGACGATAGAAGAAGTCGTAGCCGGTGCGCTTATCGACGCCGACATGGATGCGGCCACCGATGGCAGGCAAGATCATGAGACGCAGGAATTCGTTCTCGATGTGTACGGCGTCCCAGGAGTGCGGACGCGGGGTTCGTTCGACGTAGTCAATTACCGGCAGTGGATAAACACGGCCGCTGCTGCCCTGGTAGACGCGTTTCTCAAGGAACATGGGATTGGGGTCGGGGGCCGCCGGCATGTAGGTGAGCATGGAGACCGGTGCGTGCCACGCCTTGACGGGCCCCTGTTCTTCGGGGGGAGCGGGCGGCAGTTCCAATTTGAGTAAATCGGCCGATGGCTGATTGCCTGGGTTCATTGTGTCCACTAAATCTTGCCACATGGAGTCCCTTTCGCAGCCGAGCCTGAGTCTGGCAAGACCCGACAGGGGTCCAGGCGGGATCTCTCCATCCGTGTACGTTACCGTGCATGCCACTGTAGGATTTGAGCCCGGTGCTTGTCAAGCGTCCGACTTAGATCCCGACCGCAGTCAGACTGAGAAACTTGGCAGACGCGGCCCAGGAATTGAGGATTGAATCAGAACCGCGGTCCTTTTTAAAAAAGGGTCCGATCTAACCGAACGGTTCACCGCACCTCCGGCGATCCACGGGCCGAAACTGGCTAAGTCTCTCGGGAGGCTCTTGACAAGCCTTTCATGTTGAGATTAGCGCGCCTTATGCGTTAACGTACACGGTACCTCTTACCTGCGTTGACGCGCACGTCGAAAACCTCATAGAAGACTCGCGAGGACAAGTGCGGCGGACCTTGAAGGCAATGCCGCGATGTACCTCGAAAACCCGACAAGCAACTGGACTGGACCCTACATCGTCAGCAAGGTCTCGCCTGCGTTGGACGGCAAGAGCCCGGCAGTCGATGCAAGTCCTCATCACAGCGCATGGCGCGTGATCCTGCTGGGTGACACTCCGGGCCAAATCGTCGAGTCCAATCTCATCACCGATCTCAATCCCCCAAACCGAGTGGCTGATACCAGTCGGATACATGCCGGGAAGGCCTCCTGGCACTGGTGGAACGGCGATCTTGGGCCCGATGGCCAGTCGGCATACACCACGAAGAACATGGAATACTATGTCGATTTCGCCGCCGAATCGGGGTTTCCGTACATGATGCTCGACGCCGGCTGGCCAGATCGCGACATCACGAAGATGCGCCGTAATGTCGATGTGCCTGAACTGGTTCGATATGCCGCGAAGAAGAACGTGAAGATAGTGTGCGAAGCACCGATACGCTCGTCCTTCACTTGGCGAGTGGCGGCGGTTGCGCCATCCGATTTGTGCCGGCCAACTGACACAGATTACAGACTATAAAATCCGCTACGCTGGAGAGCCTGCTGACAAAGAGCGGAAGATTGCTGCGCAGAATGATATGCGGAGCGAAACGGTGAACCTTGACGGGCTTGTCCTTATCCGTCAGGTGAGCGATGAGCGTTTCCAACGCGATCTTACCCTGCGCTTCCGGGCGCTGATAGAGCGTGGCCAGCACCTTGCCTGACTCCAGCAGCGGCACCAGTTGGGGAAAGAGATCGGTCGCAATTACTTGCACGCGCCCGAGAAGTTTCAGTTCTTCAAGCGCGCGAATCACCGGAACGCTATTTGCCGTGCTGATATAAATCGCGTCGGGACGGGTTTTGGCCTTCAACAACCCAATGGACTGGCGGTAAGCATCTTCCGCGCTTTCGTGGGACTCAACGACGGGAAGAAGGGTGAGGTGGGGAGCAAGCATGGCGAGTGTCGCGGCAAATCCGCGAAGTTTCTCCGCATGGTCGAAGGTGGCCAAATCGCCGGTGATAGTTGCGACTCGCGACGGAGTTTGGAGTTTGTGCGACAGAAGTTCTGCGGCGAGTGCTCCACTTATGTATGCATCCACCGTCACGGATGAAATGCGGCCACTGTCCGGCGCATCGCTGGCGACGCAAAGCATGGGTTTACCCTTTGCGGCGATTCGGCGAATAACCGCTGCCAATTCTCGGGGTCGTCCGGGCGTGAAGAGTATCCCGTCGTATTTCTTTGCGGCCGCGCTCTCGAGCGCCGCGACATCGCCCGAACCAAGACGCGGATAGTCGATGAAATCGAGCTTTAAGTTGCATCCCGACGGCTTCGTCCGCCGCGGCCTGAATCCCTGCTCGCAGAGGGTCGAAGAAAGCTGCGATCTCGCGGGGAAACACCGCGGCGATTCGAACGTTGCGGTTAAGCTTGAGCGATCTGGCGGCGATGTTGGGCTTGTAGCCGAGTTGTTCCGCCATGCGAAGTACCCGCGTCTTGGTGCGGGGACTTACTCCGCTGCGTCCATGCAGGGCGCGATCCACGGTTCCGATCGACGTGCCCAGAGCTTCCGCGATGTCGCGAATGCCAGCCGCTTTCCCGCCTTTGTCTCTCGATCCCATGTCTGGTGTCGCTCCCAGTTTCGCATACCAGATCGACCGAAAACGCTGAACGGCAGTTTTTGCCAGCCTCAGGGAGCGATGTGCAATGTTGAGAATCCGCGTGAACGTACACGGATCTTTACCGGGCTCGCTGCTCGGTCGTGCCTGTGACGATCGAGCAATTTTGGCCTGGCATCCCGCTATGAATTGCTGATCGCGGCGGGCAGGAGAAACAAACTACATTCGATCAGGCCCGGCTGAGTTCATTGATTCAGCGTTCCCGATGAAACGGTGTCTTCATATGGTGTCCAACCACCCTCCGCGACGTTGGTTAGGGTGCATTTTCAGACCGGTCTGTGTTGGGATTGAAGTTGGTGGCGAACTGGATATCCATGCGGATGTAGCGATGTGCGTTGAAACTCTTCGTGTCTCGATGCAGAGACCTAACCGTTCAGCCTGCATTCGTCTGGCTCCCAAGCACACTGCCGGCTGTTCAGGTAAGTTCCCCGGCGAGCCGAGAAAGACTGCTGAGGCCGTGGATCGTCGCGTGAACACCCTCACCCTTTTGGGATCCAAAAAAACCCCCCACGGTTTCGAATTTGGAAGGAGCGAGGTCGAATTGTAATCTATTTAGAATCAGTGGTGGGCGAGGCGGGGATCGAACCCACAACCCCCGGCTTAGAAGGCCGGTGCTCTATCCAATTGAGCTACTCGCCCACGATTCTCTCATTGTACTTCGAAGCCTATTGGCCGACGGGGGCCGAGAGCCATTACAGAATCAGAGACTACGATGATCGCGCAGGAGAGGGCCATGGCGGCTTCAGATTTTGACGAGCCACAGGCGGTGAGATAGGCGGTAATCCCCAGTCCGACAATTTCGGGAGTGAGGAATGCGCGCCGGATCACCGCATCAAAACGGCAATCCCGAGCCGGTTGTCCATGGAGATCAAGACACAGTCGCCGGCACCAATCAGCACTCGCATCGAGCGTCGAAAAGAGCGCTGGGTCTGAAGGTAGAAGGTCGACGTAGCACCCCAAGGCCTCGCGCGCGGTCGCGACGTCTGCGTCCAATTCACCGGGATCGACCTCATCCACAGTCCACACGTCGCACTTTGCCGTCCATATTGGAGAAGAAGCTGTATTCAGTCTGACCAGCATATCCGCGAGGGCAGGGAATTGAGCCGACTCCTCGATCTGGGAAACGCGTGTGGGATCCAGGCGCAAATCGATGAACCCATCCCAGGCGCCGTCGATCACCGGGGCGTCCGACGCGATTTCAATCTCCCAATCACACTCCATTTTTGCCGCCTGCATGAAGCAGATAGCGAACGACTGTTGATTCGGCCCAGTGGATATCGTTGCCGGACTTCGGCCCAAGGTAGGCACAGTGGCCGCCATGCGCGGTCTCTACCAAGCGAACGTTAGGGTTGGCCAAGAGTTTCGCCCGAGTCTCCGGAGTCAACCGGATGAAAGGATCATCCAGCGCGAACATAGCGAGCGTTGGCACCCCAATGTTATCGACGACTCTCGCGCCAGCGGCCCGGTAGTAGTAGTCGGAGGCATCCTTGAATCCGCAATAACGGGCCACGACCTTGTCGTCGAAATCTCTGAGTGAACGGATCGGGCCAAGCTTCGCATTCTGGTAGATGCTCGGAAAGAGGGCTGCCTTGCGTCGATATCGGCGCATCAGGCGACGCAGAAAATGCCACTCATACAGACGGTTGGGAGGCTCGTGGAGAGCATCCGATCCGGCCGCCAAATCGACTGCGGGACAGACTGCCGCCACCGCACACAACGGAGCCCTCTTCCCCCACTCACCGGCGAGTTTCAACACGAGATTGCCGCCCATCGAATAGCCAACGAGCGCCACCCTCTCAAGGCCGAACCGTGCAGTGTAGTGATCGACCACGGCACCCACATCTGCCGAAAGGCCGGAGTGGTACAGTGTTGGCGTTAATGCATCGGAGCCGCCGCAATTGCGCATGTTCATACGAACAACATGGAACCCGGCGTTCCAGGCTCGTGCGGCGAGCCCCTGGATATAGCGAGAGTCTGAGGAGCCTTCGAGGCCGTGCACCATTACTACGGTGAGACGACTGGGATCTTGATCCGGATGCCAATGGCAATGACATATCACCCGGCTGCCGTCTGACGGATCGACTTCCACAGTTTCAGTAACGGAGGCGAGGCTGAACGGCGGACGGGGCAGGAAATTGCCGACAATGGTTTGTAAGTGACCGTTGAGCAGTCCGCGACGCGGTGAAAATGCTGTGAGCCAGGACTGCGCTTCGTCCGCCGAAGAATTTGCCGGCTGCACAAGATCGTGAGAGTGAGGAGATACTCGGGAGAATGGATTTTGGATCACGAAAGCCTTGGGCAAGAAGAATAAATTCCGCTCTGGGTTCGCATATTTCTTGGCAGCGACCGAATATCGAACGTAGATTCCGGTTACCGTGCGTGACTTACGAGCACTAGCCTACCACATCGCTTAGCACCGTCGTGCTTCCTTTCCTGCTCGCGAAAGTCGCAGAGCGCTCGAACTATTGGAAGACGCATCCTACTCGCCGTGAAGAGGCAGGGCGAGTATTCACATTCGCGACTCAGTTCCGCTTTACAAGCGGAACGAACCTTTTACACTTGAATCAAAAATAGTGTTTCGAGCATCTGGTGAAGAAGTTTGCCGCTGCATTCCTGAATAACGAAAGTGCGGGCGCATTCTGCCAAGCAATTTCTTGCCCATGAATCAATCCTTCGTGATATGTTTTCGGCAAGCCAAGTGCACCAACGCGGTATGCCGTGGGCATTTTCTACGGTTCGAAATTCCTCGAGAAAAACAGCCGGCCAATTAAAGAACTGGCCGTCATTTCTTTCCTTCCTCAGAAGCACTTGTTCGCTTAGTCGAGTTGGCGGACCCGCAATCAAGGAGGCGTATGGCGACTCTCTGCAAGAGGACTTTCCATTTATTTTTGTTTTTGCTTGGATGCTGCGTTCTACATGCCCAGGTGCAGTCGATCAACGGTAGCATCCAGGGCGACGTTGTGGACCCGGGCGGAGCCGCAATCGTCGGCGGCGATGTTGAGGCTACCGCCGTGGACACGGGGGTCGTCAACACTACGACCACAGACTCGTCTGGCCATTTTTCGTTCCCGTCCCTCAAGCCGGGGAACTACGTGGTAAAGGTTTCGAAAGCGGGTTTTGCAACTACCATTCAGCAGAATCTTACGCTCACGGTCGGCCTCACTACGACCCTGAAGCTGCAGTTGAAGGTACAAGGTACATCGGAATCAGTGGTGGTGCAATCGGTGCCTCAGGTCGATGTCGTCACGGATTCATCAACGGCGACATTGAACGAAGTGACTATTGAGACAACTCCGGTGCTTGGCCGCAAATTTGAAGATTTGCTCACGCTCACTCCGGGCGTCAGTATCGTGCAGGGGCCAGACGGAGACGAAATCAACATCAATGGGCAGCGCGGCATCTTCAATAACGTCTCGCTCGATGGCGGCGACTATAACAACGGCTTCTTTGGCGAGCAGTCCGGCGGCCAGCGCGCCGCCGTCGATATCACGCTTGAAGCGGTAAAGGAATTCCAGGTGGTGGCCAGCGGCGCCAACGCCGAGTTCGGCCGCACGGGCGGCGGCGTTGTCAACGTCATCACCAAGTCGGGCGCCAACGACTTTCACGGGAGCCTTTTCCACTACCAGCGCCTTGAAGGCATGACCGGCGCCACGTCCGATGGAACGCCGCTCACCGATTTCCATCGTGAACAATTTGGCGGCAGCGCGGGCGGACACATCATCAAGGACAAACTCTTCTACTTCGGCGCCGGCGAAGGCATCGACGAGAATCTGCTTCGCGCCAACCTCAGCAAGTACAATGCCAGCGCGCTCGGCTCATCGCCCTGCTCCGTAGCCAATCCCGTCTTCAACTCCAACATCAGTGATGCTGACATCAACGCCAACGGCGATTGCCAGCGCCAGGTACTGGTTAATTTCTACAAAACCAACTTCAACGATAACGAAGGCACACCCGTCGATCACGTCGTGCACAACGGCGCATTTTTCGGCAGGGTCGACTACGACTTCAATCCCAAGAACCAACTCTTCGTTTCGTACAACTTTGACTACTCGCGCAACCCCAATCAGACCTTCGACGTGGCCACGTATGGCCGGACCGCAAATGGAGTCGAGGGCCCCGCCCACATCAGCACGTTGAATTTCAATCTGGTGTCAACGTTGAGCGATCGGCTGGTGAACGAATCCCACGTCTCATACGGCTATGAAACCCGTCCGCGCACAGCGATCGATGGATCCGCCGTTCCCGACACCGGCATCGGATTCTTCCCGTCCTTCCGTTTCGGCCAACCATTCTTTCTTGGGCCTGGATCAACCGAGAGCTTCTATCACCTCGATCTAAAAGACAACTTCTCCATCATTCATGGAAAGCACACCTTCAAATTCGGTGGCGAGTACCTCTACAGCCACAACGTCCAGATATTCGATGGATTCGCGCTCGGCCGTTACATCTTCGGCGATACTGCAGGCTTCCTGCACTATGCGGCTCCGGCTACATTGGGTGAGGGCTACGGACCCAACACGCAGGAGTGTTCTGACGGCACCTTTGTTACCACCGCCGACTGTCCCGATGGCGCCACCAACTTCGGCAGCCCGCTCTTCCTTTACCTGCAGGATGCCGGCACAAAGTCCACGCAGACCGTGCAACAGGCCGGCTACTCCAACATCGCCAACTCTGAGCCCGCCGTATACGCCCAGGACACATGGCAGGTCAACTCGCGCCTGACCTTGAACTACGGCTTGCGGTGGGAAGCGCAGATCTTCCCGCAGATGAAGATAGCGCCGTCGGCCACCCTGTATGGCCAATACCTTTCCGATCCTCTATTCCCCTCCACAGGCAAATTGCCCAATCAGATGAAAGAATTTCAGCCACGGCTTGGATTCGCGTTTGATATCGCCGGTAACAGTAAATCCGTTCTCCGTGGTAGCGCCGGCATCTTCAATGCGCGCCAGAACATGCTCACTCAGGTGGGCGCCATTACCACCAATGGCGTGCAGCAGCAGACCTTGACCGAGTTTTCTGGACAAGGTAATCCCACTTACGCGGGGATTCTCCCCGTGGTCGATTGCCCCGATACCGGTTGTCCTGGTGCCGGCGTGACCGTGTTCGACAAGAATTACCACAACCCGCGCATTTACACTTACAACGTGGGCTATGAGCAGCAGGTGGTTGCTGAACTAGTGTTGTTCGGCGATTTCACTCTCTCCAAGGGCGTTTATCTCACAACGTTTCTCAACCCCAACGTTTCAGCGCCCGCATCTATACCGCAGAACGGTGATACGGCATCCTACGGCCCGGGTCCCTTCGCAAACCTCGGCCAAATCACCGACACCGCGAGCGTGGCAAAAAGCCTCTACCGCGGCGCTACCTTCGGCGTGCGCAAGCACATGTCCCACCACTATCTGTTTGAGGCCGAATACACCTACTCAGTCGACAAGGATTCCGACTCCAACGAGCGCGACCCATTCACGTTCCGCTACGCCAACTTCTTCAACCTGGGAGCGGAGTATTCGGATTCGGATCGCGATGAGCGGCACAAGTTCAATGCGTACGCAGTGGGTGATCTGCCGCTTGGTTTGAAAGGCAATCTGCGCATGCAGCAGCACACAGCTGAACCTCAAACTGACCTGGCGGGACCCGGCACCGGGGCTCCCTGCAGCATCACTAACTCCAACACGCGCTTCGTGAATGGCGTGGACTGCGGCCGCAATCACCTCCGCAAAGACAATGCATTCTTCACCACAGATTTCGGTGTCGCGCGTCCCTTCCACTTTCACGATGGCAAGTGGAACCTCGAACCCCGCGTGGAAATCTTCAACACCTTTAACAACAAGAACAATCTCAATCCGCTCAGTTCCCCAGCGCTATTCGATTTCAGCGGATTCCTCCGCGTCGGAGTCGGCGATCCGCGTCAGGCTCAACTCGCGTTGCGCTTCACGTTTTAGCCCCCTTTGCCTTCAACCAAATAAACGCACGCAGCACAAAACCGGCCCACCCGGGCAGCTTCCAGGGTGGGCCGATTTCATGGCCCTCGCAACAATTTCGTCAAAAGTGTCTTGACGATCCGGGTGAATGTATTTAACGATTGGCTTTCGGTCCAGTCGGGCGCATCCAACTTCCAAACTCCCCTAGCCTTTGGCGTCGTAAGCGAACTGATAGTTCCGCAGCGTCATCTCGTGCCCAATATGGAGTGCATGGCCCGGATGTTACCCCAGGGGGCATTTTCGAGAGGGAATCATTCGAACATGAAAGCAGGAACTTAGCTTCAGGGGTTATCTGCATGTCCATCCATCTACCCAGCAAGATCGGGAAGTACGATGTAGCCGGCCTCGTCGGACACGGGGAAGTTCGGCTTGTTTTCGCTGCCATTGATCCGCAAATCTACCGTCGCGTGTCGATCTGGATGTTTCCCGGCGCATTTATTCCTGGTGCCGACCTGCGAAACTTCTCTAGAGGCGCGCAATTAGCTGCGAGCCTTCAGCACCCAAACATCGTAAAGATCCACGAGGTTGGCGTCCACGAAGGAAGCCCCTACGTTGTGATGGAATACTTGGAAGGCGATGGATTGGATGCCGCGCTGAATGATGGTTGCGATCTTGGTCTTCTCGAAAAGATCAGTCTCATGATCCAGGTCTGCCATGGGCTGGCTTACGCGCATCGGCAGGGAATCCCGCACTACAATCTCAAACCAGCCAACGTCATGCTATGCCGGGATGGACGCATCAAGATCTTCGATTTCGGAACTGTTGGTGGCCTGAGTCACGCCCCAACTCGTAGATCTGAGGTGACCGGCGGACCGATTTATCTAGCGCCGGAACAAGTCAAATCCGGGCCGGTTGACTACCGGGCGGATATCTTTTCGGCGGGAGTTATCCTCTATCAACTCATTTCGAATCATTTTCCTTTCAAGGGAGAGGCCCCCGCCTCCACGATTTTGAAGATCGAGCAAGATTCACCTCCGCCGTTGAGCACGTTTCTCGATGCCTACCCACCTGGCCTCGAAGCCATTCTTAATCGGGCGATGGCCAAGAACCCGGACAACAGGTATAGCTCGGCAGATGAGTTTGCCTCAGATCTTGAACATCTCTACGAACACATCAAAGAAGACTTGTTAAGCCGCCAGATGCAGAAGCTCTTATCTCCGCCGGACGATGAGGATGCGCTTGAAACCCATGCCTCCGTTCTGCTATCGACCGACTTGGCTGATCAGAGTGCACCTGACATGGGTGATTCACAGTTGGGCTTTCAACAAGATGAAGTCAGCAAACCAGTCTTGGGGTTATGGGTACGGGCGGAGAAAGCGTTGGCGGATGGGCTGTTTGAAGAAGCGCGAGAGCATGCCGAGCAAGCTCTGGCGCTGGATCCTGATGAAGCGGATCTGCAGGTGCTTTGGGAGACCATACGCGTCGAGGCTGCGCAGACAGAGAAACTGCAGAGGATTCTTAACATCGCCCAGACTGCCCATATGGAGGGCAATCTGGATGCGGCGAAAAAAGCGGCCGAAGATGCCATTGAAGTGGCGCCGAATGATGCTGAAGCCAAAGCGATCTACCAACTTATCTCTCGAGACATCCTGGAAGGTGCGCGTCAGCGCCAAATTGAAGGTGATCTGAAAGATGCGCGGCAGGTGATCTCGTCGGGTAAGTTCAACAGCGCGATCGAGATTCTGAGGCGAGCTGAGGAACTGGATCCGAATGCCCCGGGTGTGCGGTCGCTGATTCAATTGGCCTTGTCGGGCCAGCAACAGGAACTCCGTCGCAAGGAAATCGAGGGTTTAGGCTCATTGATTCAGGACGCGATCAATAGGGGGGCCTATGACTCGGCCATCGAAAATGCGGAGGAAGGACTGGCGAGATTCCCACAGGAGCGGGCTCTGGTTAGTCTGAAGGTTCAGGCCAAGGAACAACTCCTGCTGGCAGAAAGCAAACGGAATTCCGAGATTCTGCGAGATGTTGCCAAGGGATCTGACGAGGAAGCCAATCTGCATCTTACGCCGGACGGCGCACCATCAGAAGTTTCCGCGCTTGACGCCGTGCTGCGCAGGGTCAACGAAGAGCCGGATTTGAACCAGAGCAAAATCATTCTCCAAACGGCGTTGCAAAAGCTTCCCAGCCACCGACAACTCCAGGAGAAGCTCGCCGAAGTCAACCAGCTCGACCGATTGGTATCGAATGCGGTCAGCGAAGCCAAGAATCTTGAGGCCTCCGGCCAGTACGAGTTGGCGCTCGCAAAGTGGGAGATGATTGCGGTCCTTCATCCTCGGCATCCCGATCTCAAGATCGTGCTGAAACGACTTCGAGATCTTCAGCAACAAGCTCGCGCCGATTCTCGACAAGTCTGGATCGATCGGATCGAGCGGGCGTTGCGCACGTCTGACTACCAGGACGCTTCGGTGCTGGTTGAAACTGCGGCCGAGGAGTTTCCATGGGATTCCGATCTAATGGAAATTCAGGAGAGAACGGAATCGGCACTCCGACTACGGGCCAAGGCTCAGAGCATGCTGGCGGAAGCACAGAAATTGCTGTCTAGACAGCAATGGGAGGCGGGGGCACGGAAATTGATACGTGCCAATGAGATTGCTCCCCAAGACTTAATCATTCGCGCCCAAATCATCGAGGGATTGTCGCTCGCTTCCCGGGATGCCATGCACAGGGACCGAGGAGTTGCAGACGCCATCCTGCAGGAACTCGCGCAAATCGAGCCGGGCGCCGTGTCAGTCGGATCGCCGACCGGTTCCCAAAAACGGGGACTGGAATTCACGTCCCGGGGCGACCCGGACGCGGCGGCAGACCGCCTTTCTGAAGACAAACTGGAGATCATCGAACGTCAACTCGCTGCGATCATGGGACCTGTTGCCAAGGTCCTTGTGACTCAGGCTGCCGCGAAGACAACCAGTGTGAAGGAACTGTATGCGATTCTCGTGCCACAACTAGAGCAGCAGGAAGAGCGAACTGCTTTTCTGGCGGGTAGAGCCGAATTAGATCGGGCACATTCAGAGAAACCTTCCTCCCAGCCGCACATAGCCGCGAACCCATACAACACTCCCCAGTCATCGCTCCCGATCGAAGCGTCTGGCCCGCTGACTCCTGACACCACGGAAGCGATTGGTGGATCACAAGGAGAAATGCGGCGCGAAGAAATATTCCTCCCCGCGGGTATGCTGGTCGACAACGCACGGTTTACGGTCATCGCGCCCGGCTCGCTTCCGCGTGGACAGACATCCGGAATTCAGTTCTGGGTCCACGTGGGACAGCAGACCGAAACCGTCTTGAAGCGTGCTCGTGAATTCTGCGGCCTGGATGACAGTAACTCTACAAAGCCGGAAGAACTAAATCCGGTGAGGCGGGGCGCTTGCCTCAGCGTCCGGCTCAGGCTAGGGGATGCCCTGAAATGCGTCGCCAGCCATAAGTGGGTTCAATGGAACGGCGATATCGGTAATGCTAACTTCGTGGTAGCCGTGCCGTTGGAAGTTCCCGAAGGGGACTTGGTCTGCCTTGCTTCAATTCGGCTCAACGGTTGTCAGGTTGGTAAATTGTCCTTCCTCCTGAGGATCGGTTCAAGCAGGTCTGACAGCCAGGTCATCCCATGTCAGACCGTGATGCACCGCAGGCCTTTTGCCTCTTACGCCAATCTTGACCGCGACCAGGTGCTGGCCCGCGTAGAGGATATGGAAACGGCGTACAAGGGGTTGAGGGTGTACGTTGACTCAGTTGCCCTCCGCTCTGCAACTTACTGGGAGGCCGACTTGCATGCACGCATTGACGCGGCTGATGTTTTCTATCTGTTCTGGTGCCGCCACGCGATGGCTTCTGATTGGGTCTCCAGAGAATGGCGTTGGGCGTTAAGGTCAAAAGGCTTGGATTTCATTGACCCCGTTCCACTTGAGAGCCTTGAGCAAGCGTCGCCGCCCGTCGAGCTTGTGGCCAAGGATTTTAAGGGTCCGCTTCTGCCTTTTATGGCGCTTGCCGGTGTAGATAGAAATCACATATAGGTTGGAAGAAGCAACGAACTATCCCCTTGGACACCCCACCGGTCCTGCCGGTCTTACTCAACCGCGTTACCGGATAGGTTCGCTGATCTAACGTCCGGTTCCTCGGGGAATCTGGTGAAAACTTGGCGTGCCGCCTGCAGGAAGACTGTTCTGAGTAAGTCCTTGAAACTAAGGTCAAAAACGGTCTCAGGAACATTTGACAAATTAACTACTTAATGTTTTGCAGCTATGGTAACGTAGATGATCGCAAGAGATGCAGAACCCCACTGCACCTTTCCCCTTGTTGTGCCCATGCATGACTTCATGAATCTTGTTTCTAAACGAGATCATGTCTGATTTTTTGGCTGCCGAGGAACGCACGATATGGGCGTTCAGCCCTCGATCCGACAAATCGGCAAATACACAGTCCTCGACGTCATAGGCACCGGCGGAATGGGAATAGTGTTCCGCGCGCAAGACCCGGCGATTGGTCGCACCGTCGCGATCAAAATGTTGAAGAACCGGGACGCGGGCAACACGCAAAATGTGTTCGATCGCTTCTTTCTGCGGGAGATGAAGTCGACCGGAAATCTCCATCACCAAAACATCGTTACGGTGTACGACGCGGGGGAGCACGAAGGAAGCCCCTACCTTGTAATGGAGTACCTGGAAGGCGAACCGGTTTCCAAGCTTATCTCCGAGCGTCGTGCCTTGCCACTACTGGAGAAACTGGACTTGGTAATCCAGGTGTGCGATGGGTTGCAGTACGCACATGACCGAAACGTCATTCATCGGGATATCAAGCCTGCGAACGTAATCCTGCTGGGAAACCGCACAGCCAAGATCGTGGACTTTGGCGTGGCCCGGATTGCTGGGAGTGAAACCTCGCTGGCGCAGACGGGGCAACTGGTCGGCAGCCTGTCGTATATGTCGCCGGAGCAGATTAACTCACTTCCTCTCGATGGCAGAAGCGACATTTTTTCGACCGGCGTGATGCTGTACGAGCTGCTGACTTACGAGGTGCCGTTCAAGGGGAGCGATCCGTCATCCATCTTTGTCAAGATTCTCCGCGAGGAGCCTCTTCCACTCTCCAGATTTATTCCAGACATCCCCCCGGCCTTGCAGGCCGTGATGAATCGCGCGCTGGCAAAGAACGCTCACAGACCGTTATCAGAGCGCGGAGGAATTCGGGTTCGATTTACTAGGGCTGCAGAAGGATTTAAAGGCCTCCACGGCGGCGGATTGCTTGAAGCGAGGCGAGGCTGCGATGCAGCGCGGGGACTTGGACCGCGCCCGCGTTCTCCTGGGCGATGTGATCCGTCTCGATCGCCACAACGAGAGGGCGAATCGCCTTCTGCGTGAGATACGGTCGGCGATCCAAACCCAGCAACGATCGGGTCAGGTCGTCCAGATCCGTTCCCAGGCTCAGGTTGCCCTGGCTGGTGGTCAGTTCGAGGAGGCCCTGGCATGTGCCGACCAGGCACTGCGACTCAACCCGGATGATACGGAATCGATCAAGCTCTGCGACCAGATACGCAATGCGATCTCGCGGGCTAAGGCGGTTCGAGACGCGTTGAACCGGGCAGAGGCGGCTCTGTTTGCCGGTGATTTCGACGAAGCAAAGGAGGCCGTCGAAGAGTCGTTGAGGTTGGATCCATCCGACTCTGAGGCCCGCGCCCTGGCCTCGGTGATTAACAAGGAACTCCAGGAACGCTTCCGGCGGCAGCAGGTGCAGGAGTTTGTGGACCAGGCTCGCCAGGGTATTGCCGATCGCAAGTTCAACGATGCACTCGATGCTCTACACCGGGCCGAGGAATTGGACCCGACCGATTCCAATGTGCGTGAACTCTTGCAATGGGCGCAACGGGGCCAGGAACAGGAGAATCGGCGCCGCTATCTGCAAGAAATTACGGACCAGATCGAGAAGGCTCTCCATGAGGGAGATTTCTCGTCGGCGTGCACAATTTCAGAGATGGGCCTGCAGCGGATACCGGGAGAACCGACCCTGATCCGGTTGCGGGCCATCTCTGAGAAGCAGCGAGACATTGCGGAAAGACGGCGGTTTGTCCATGACCAGAGCCTGGCCGTGAAGGCGCTGACCGATCAGGACAAGCTTCATGACGCCGTGCAGGTTCTTACGGAGGCGCTGCGGAAATTCCCTGGAGAACCGAACCTTGAGTCGCTTTTGTCGATCACAAAAGCCGCCATCGAGCGGCAGCAGTTTGAGCGCGAAGAAGCAGCGCGCAGGAAAGCTGTTCAACGCGCAGAAAACGAGGCCAGGGCTCAACAAACGCAGCAAGTTTTGAATTGGTCAGTAGAGTTAAGGCGTTCTCTGGATGCTCGCGCCGCCCTCGGCGAAGTCATCAAGATTTCAAAAGAGTTACGAGCTACCCTCGAGGGCAAACAGATAGATGAACATGCGAGGGAAGTAGCAAGCCTGGTGTTGAACGAGGTGAACGCCAGGACGCGTGTGCGCGACCAGGCGATGGTGGAATTGGAACATCTTCATCTCACCATCGAGCGTTCAACGGATTCTCTTTCGGTCACCGAGACGGAAAGCCGGTTACTGAGCATCAAGGCCACGTTCCCCAACGAAGCGAACATTCAGAAGATGTGCGCGGACCTGGCGAATTCGATCACCAAGGTCCGAGAGGCGCGCGATCATAGCATTTCATTGCTCGGCGATCTAGCGGAAGCAGTCGAGACAACATCCACCAGCGAGCTGGCGGCGCTGCAGGAGAGGGCGCGGGAGTTGGCGGCAGGCATCGCAACCGATCCTCGAACCGGCGCCTTGATGCAACAGATCGACTCGTCAGTTAACCGCCGATTCGAGCGCCGCGCAGAACTTGTGCGAGATGTAGCCACCCTATTGGCAACCCTGTCGAAAGTCCATTCACTCGACGAGATATCACGCATTTCAGATCGCGCAACGGCGATTGCCGCACTTGACCCAACGGACACTGAACTCGCGGACCAGTCACGAAAGGTAGACGCCGAAGCCGGTAAAGTGCGGGACGCGATGGAATCGCTTCTGCGCGACATGGCGGATCTCGGGCGAGATGTGGCGGACGCTCCCACGATTCGCGATGCTGACGCGCTTGAACCGCGAGTGAGGGAACTGGCGGATAAGCGGGCCGACTTTCAGACCCTGCAGGAAGCGGCAACCCGGATTCTCACAGAGGCGCAGGGAAGGCGTATTGAGCACGACCTGATCGTCAAGGAACTGGAAGCGTCGTTCGCCGCGATTCCGTTGCTTGAGACCGACGAAGAGCTTTCCAGCGCCGCATCACGAGCCGCGGAGTGCCGTGAATTGCACAGCAGCGAGCCCGCGATACAGTCGCTATCCGGCCAGGTGACCGGAGAAGTGGAACGGATTCTTCGGGAACGGTCGGAACAGCGAACGAGACAATTTGAGTGCGATGAGGCGATTCGAACGGCGGAGGGCCTGTTGCTGAGCCACAAGCTAGAGGCCGCGCTTGAAGTGTTGGTAAAAGTTGAGGCGCCGAATCCCGACCGAGTTGATCTTCATTTGCAGATTTCTTTCGTTCGCCGGGCGATTGAGCAACGCAGGATCGAACAAGAACAGCTGGAGCGGGAACATCGCGTCCGAGAGCAGGCGGAAGCGGAGCAGGCCGCTCGCCGCAGGGCAATTGCGGAAGCGCTTCATCAGGCACGCGAATTCGTTGCCAATGGACGCGGCGAGGAGTCATTGCAGTGCCTGCGCGCGGCGCTGGAACGCGAACCCGGTAACGCGGAGCTGGAATCGGCGCTTGAGTCTACGATTTCGGAAGTATCCAAACAGCGTGCTGAGCGGGAACGGCTGGAGCGGGAGCGGCTGGAGCGAGAGAAGGCCGAGGCCGAGGCGCGGGCTCGCAAGGAATCTGCGGATCGCGCCATTGAAGACGGTTGGGAACTGTTGCTGCAAGGGCGGAGTGCGGAGTCCTTGCAGTGTCTGCACGCGGCGCTTGAGCGCGATCCTGCAAACCGGGAACTGCAATCGGAGCTTCAATCGATTAAGTCAGAGATCGCGCGACAGCAAGCGGAACAGGAAAGGTTGGAGCGCGAGAGGCAGGAGCAGCAGCGGGCAGAGGCGGAGGTACGAGCGCGCAAGGAGGCGGCGGCGCGCGCCCTTCAGGAAGCCAGGGCGTTGCTGTCGCAAGGAAAGAATGGTGAATCGGTGCAGAGCCTGCGCTCGGCGCTGGAACGCGACCCTGGTAACGCCGACCTGGAGTCCGCGCTTCAACAAACACTTGCCGAAGTTGCCAGGCAACACGCGGAGTTGGAACGGCTGTCTCGAGAGGCGGCGGAGAAGGCGGCTCGCAAGGGCGCAGCGGACCGTGCGATTCAGGAAGCCAAGAAGCTTCTTGAGCAGGGTCGGGGCGAGGAGAGTGTCCACTGTTTGCGCTCGGCGCTGGCGCGCGATCCTGAAAACGCGGAGCTTGAATCAGCGCTCCAACCAACGCTGAAGGAGGCTGCCAGGCAGCAGGCCGAGAGGGAACGCCAGGCGCGCGAGGAGATGGAAGCGCGGGCGCGTGAGTTGGCGGCAGAGCAGGTGATTCAGGAAGCCATGCAGTTGCTCGCACAGGGTAGGGATGACGAGTCTGTCCTGTGTGTGCGTTCGGCGCTGGAACGCGATCCGAAGAGCAGGGGTTTGCAATCGACCCTTGAGTCAATTCAGGCGGAGATTGAGAGACGGCGGGCGGAGCGCGAGCGGCTAGAACGAGAACGCGTCAAGCGAGAGCAACTGGAACGAGAGAAGGCGGAGGCGGAAGCAATCGCGCGCATTGCAGTGGCCAGACAAGCGATCGACAAGGCGAGGAAACTTTTTGCGAAAGGGAAGAGCGACGAATCGTTGGAGTGCCTGTCGGCTGCGATTGAACACGACCCGCAGAGTGAAGATCTGCGATCGACCCGCGAGTCGATACAGGCGGAATTGGACGCGCGGCGGGCAGAGGAAGCGCGGCTTGCGTGGGAACAGGCAGAACGGGAGCGGGTCGCAAGAGAGCAGGCTGAAGCCGAGGCGCGTGCGCGCCATGAAGCCGCCGAGCGCGCAATCTATGAGGCTCGTGAATTGCTCGCCAGCGGCCGAGGCGAAGAATCGCTGCAGCCCATCCAGTACGCGCTGAAGCATGATGCTGAAAATCAGGAGTTGCATGCGGCGCTTGATTCGATGAAGGCCGAAGTGTCCCAGTGGCGGGCAGAGCAGGAACGGCTGGAGCGCGAAAGGCTGGAGCAAGAAAGGATTGCGAAGGAAAAGGCGGAAGCCGAGGCGCGCGCTCGCCAAGCGGCTGCAGAACAGGCCGTCGAACAGGCCCACAAATTCCTGGAACAGGGGCAAGAAGAAGAATGCCTGCAATGCCTCCACAGTGCGCTCCAACGGGATCGCGACAACTCTGAGATTCGCTCGTGGCTCGACTTGATCAGCGTCGATATCGAGCAGCGGCGGGCGGAACGTGAGCGCCTGGAGCGCGAACGGCTGGAGCAGCAACGGATTGAGCAAGAGAGGGCCGCTGCTGAAGCCCGCGCCAGGCATGAAGCCGCCGAACAGGCGATCAAAGAAGCGCGCGCGTTGCTGACTAGCGGGAACGGTGACGAGTCCGTCCAACGGCTTCGCGCGGCAATCGAGAAGGATCGCGATAACCAGAATTTGCGCTCCACGCTCGAGTCTGTCCAGGCCGAGATTGCCCGCCGTCGCGCCGAGCAGGAACGCCTGGAGCGTGAACGTCTGGAGCGCGAGCGGATCGCGAAAGAGAAAGCTGAAGCCGAGGAGCGTGCGCGCAAGGCGGCTGCTGATTTGGCCATCAAGGAAGCTCACGAACTGCTGGCGAGACGTCGCGCCGATGAGTCCCTGCGTTGCATTCGCGCGGCGCTGGAACGCGATCCCAATAACAAGGATCTGCAATCGGCCGTTCAATCGTTTCAGGCGGAAGTGGCACGCCTGCGCGCTCAGGACGAACGTCTGGAGCGGGAGCGTCTGGAGCGCGAGCGGATTGCGAAGGAGAAAGCCGAGGCAGAGGCTCGAGCGCGCAAGACGGCGTCTGACAAGGCCATCAAGGAAGCACGCGAGTTGTTTGCACAGAACCAGGGCGACAAGGCGATTCAGCTTCTCAGTCGGGCGCTCGAGCAGGATTCAACCAGCGGAGATGTACGCTCCACGCTGAATTCCATGCAGGCGGAGATTGATCGCCGGCGCGCTGAACAGGAACGGCTGGAGCGCGAGCGATTGGAGCGTGAACGGATTGCGGCAGAGAAGGCCGAGGCCGAAGCGCGAGCGCGCAAGGCTGCCTCTGAAAAGGCCATCAAGGAAGCTCGCAGTCTGCTTGCGAAGAAACGCGGCGCGGAGGCTTTGCAGTTGGTGCGCGAAGCGCTAGGTGCGCGATCCCGACAGCAAGGAATTGCAGGCGGAGCTCAACTCGATTCAAGCCGAGGCGGCTCGCCAGGCTGCCGAACAAGAGCAACAGGAGCGCGAGCGGCAGGAACGCGAGCGGATCGCGAGAGAAAAGGCTGCTGCTGAAGCTCGTACGCGCCAGGCCGCGGTTGAGAAGGCGATCAAAGAAGCGCACGAGTTGTTTGCTCAAGGCCAGGGTGATCAGGCCGTGCAGACAATTCGATTGGCGCTCGAGTCGGACCCCAGGAACGTTGAGTTGCGGTCTGCGCTCGACTTGGTCCAGGCGGACGTGGCTCGCCAGAAGTCCGAGCAAAAAAAACAGGAACGCGAGCGGTCGAAAGCGAAGGCCGCCGCCGAAGCGCTTGCGCGCAAAGAAGAGGCCGGGAAGAGGAAGGCGGATTCCGCGCGGCTTGGCGCCGCACGGGAACAGCGGGAAGACGCAAGAGCTGCAGACCCGGTGGCTTCCTGAGCAAGATCACAAATGGCCGCAACCGCGCGGTCGTCATTGGTGCAATTGCTGCGGGATATTGGCTGTCGCGGGGGTTGGTTACGCCGTGTTTCATCATCCAGCGCCATCCCTCGCGCTCCTCCCGCATTGGCCGATGTCACATTTACTATCACTCCCCCGGACAGCGCGCTTACGGTCGACGGCAAATCGGAGCCCTGCACCAGGCCATGCGTGGCTGCAGTTGAAGCTCCGGGCCGCCACACGGTGAAGGTGGAGAAGTCCGGGCTTCGTCTCAGATGAAATCCCGATCACTGTCGTCACGCCCTCCGGAACGAACGAGCCGGTGAACCTGACGTTACCTCCGACGCCTAAATCCGGGAATACAATGGCGCAACAACCCTCGCTCGCGATCCTCAGCCATCTGTTAGCGGCTCGGTGGCGCTTGACGGAGATTCAAGTGGGAATATCCCCGGCCAGTTTGGGCTCAAGCTCGAGCCAGGGACCCATCAAATTGTGGTTTCCGAATATGGGCAGAGACTCGCGATTCAGGTGAAGGTGTCCGATGAAGGGGTTCTGAGTGTTGTCGAGGCTACCGGACTCAACCAGGCCGCGGTATTCGCCGTCACCCCGGCTGGAAATGACGTATCCATTTATTGCCGTTGCCTTGGCGCAGAGGTTTTAGTCGACGGAAGGAAGCCGAAGGCGCTGGGGCACGATCGGTACAGTATAACACGCGGGGGAAATCGGCATTCAATCTGACGGTGCAGCCAACGGCAAATACAAGCCAATTCCCATCTCTTTAACCGATGTAACGCTGCGCCGCGATTTACGTAGAGCCTTTTCAGCCCGATCCCTGCGGCCGCATTTCAACCACAGGCTGCTCAGACTTTGGATCCAGGGACAACGCCAACTAACCCGACGCAACCGGGTTCGCAAGTGGAACGAGGAACAGCCAGTTGCGCCTCCGGCCGCCCATAATCCACCGCCGCAGCTCCAGGCGTACGAACTTGCGTGGGACAAAATTAAGATCACGCGAAATCTAAACGCCTTGAAGGATTACCGAAGGGCGTATGAGAACAGCCCTGATGACAAGGAGGGCTCGACCGGATAGCGGAAATCGAGTGGGATGAGATTCGCGGTTCCAAGCAGCCGGAATATTCGATCGTTATATCAAGGAGCATCCCGGGGCAGTGTATACGGCTGAAGCTGAAACCCGTCGCGATGAGTTGCCGGCCGAAGGCTCCGTAAGAACCAAATCGAGCGGGACCGAGAGGCGATCAACCAGACGCTGGAAGCCTACGGGTCTGCATACCAAGAGAAGGACCTCAATGGGCTGTTGCGTGTCTGGCCGAATGTTCCACGCACCCAGTTCCAGCAGAATTTCAGTGACGCCGACAAGATCTCAGTGCGGGCTCACAGAGCCAGCCGGCATCCTTCGGCACCGATTCAGCATACATTTACTGCGCGGAGTCAGTTGATGTTGTCAATCACCATGGCGAAGGCGTTCCCGACGGATAGAAAGCGGACCTTTGTTTTGAAACGGGCTGGAAACGGGTGGATCATCGACAGAATCAATTGACATTTCTGGAGGCAAGTCATGAAAGTTCGTACCTCAGTTGCATTTGCTCTCGCCCTCACTTCGTCGATCCCACTGGTGGCGCAGTCGACGACGTGTTCGACCATGACCTATACGAACACCCTGATCTGCACAGTACCCCAGTTGTTCGGGCCCGCCGGCTTGACCTTGGACAACCAAAATCACAACGCCCACTTCGCCGTCAATTCGGAGGCTCAATTCCGACCGCTGAACCAGGCGATCGGGCAGGAACTCTCGATTTTGCCGTTGGGGTCGTCTGGTTCCGGCGCCACTTTCACTCGCGATGCCGATGGAAATCTGAAATCGACCGAAGATAGTCTCGGGCCAATCCTCACGGAGCGCGCCAGCGTCATCGGGCGTCACGTGTTCACCCTGGGTGTCGCCTACCAGTATTTCAGCTTCGACAAGATCGACGGAATCAGCCTCCACGGTTCCGCCGGCTTTCCGGCTGCCCTCCTACACGAGGGATCTGAAGACTTAAAAGCCCTCAACGACACACACTCTTTTAAGAACGACTACATCACGACAAGCAGTCAGGCGCATCTCAGCCTTAATCAAACGGTGATCTATGGCGTTTTCGGTCTAACCAAGCGTATGGACGCTTCCATAGAACTGCCCATTCAGGCGGTACATTTCGCAATAACCTCCAATGCGCACATTGTCCGCACCCAGCCCTGTGAGGCGACGCTGGACCCAATCACCGGCGGCGGAGACTGCTTGTTCTCAAACGGTAAGGATACCAACCCGCCAAAAGCCGTATGCGGAGAGTTCCACTACTTTGGCGATACGAGTAGTTGCCCAAACGTTTTCAAAACTGTAAACGCATCGTTCCCTTTGCCGGGCACCCCAGGCCTGCTGGGGGAACTTCCCGGGCCGGTTACTCCCGCGCCGCAGCCAAGAGCCCCCGGGACGGACGCCAGCGGGATTGGCGACATCACGGTTCGCGGGAAGTACGAGGTGATCCCCGGTGAGAAGTTTGTGGGCTCAGTTGGACTTGCGGTCCGTTTCCCCAGTGGAGATGCCAAAAACTTTCTGGGCACCGGGGCTTATGGGGTGACCCCATTCGGGGCACTGACTCTCGTGGGCAAGTTTTCTCCCCATGTGCGGGTCGGGTATGAGTGGAACAGTCATTCGGTTCTGAGCGGAGACCCTTTGGGAGTGAATAACGCACCCACAACTGCTAGCCTGCCTCCAGCGTGGCTTTATTCAGGAGGCGTCGACTACCGCGTGGCAAAACGTTTGACGCTTGCCGCAGACTTGATTGGTCAGCGAGTCCTTTCCGATGGCCACTTGTCCCTCGGTAGTATCCCTCGGCTTCCGGAGACAGACGGGCACACCGATCCAGGAACCGAAGCGACGACATTGGTTCCATCGATCAAGTCTGTCAGCGGAGGGTACAACGCCGACGCAATCGCTGTCGGTGGTAAGGTTCGGCTTTGGGGAGAACTCATCCTCATCGGCAATGCGACGATCCGTATCGACGACGGCGGCCTTCGCGCCAATGTGGTACCGCTCGTGGGCCTGTCGTGGTCGAAATAAAGACTCAGTTGAGGCGAGGGTAGTAGAGGGGGGACTATGGCTGTCGGGGAGTTATCTGGGGCGGCTAGTGGGGATCGAACCCACGACATCCTGAGCCACAGTCAGGCGTTCTGCCGCTGAACTATAGCCGCCATCTAACCTTCCGATTGTAGCATCGAAGTGGGCATCCTCGGAGGGTGGCGAATGCCCCAAATCCCGGCTCGTTTGCCCGATCCCAAGCCCCTAAGTAGCCCGGAATTTGCCATCGCGAACCGCTGGGACCGCGGGGCATGGTTGTTCCGGGATTCCACTCTCCGCTCCCTGGAAATCCTGCTCGACGAGGCATTTCGCGTCCCCGGCACCTCGTTCCGCTTTGGAATTGACGGAATCATCGGCTTGGTCCCGGGCCTTGGAGACGTAGTCGCAGGACTTTTGTCTCTTGTCATTCCAGTAGCCGCGTGGATGCGGGGCGTGCCATATGTGACGTTGGTCCGGATGTCATTGAATTTGGGGATCGGGGTCCTCGTCGGCTCAATTCCCTTGCTTGGCGATATCTTCGACATCGCGTGGAAGCCGAACCGCCGAAACTACCGATTGCTGCAGCTTCATTTGCGCGAACCGCGTCGTCACACTTGGCGGGACCGGGTGTTCTTGCTGCTTTTGGTTCTGCTTCTCATGACAATGTTTGCACTACCTCTTGTGCTTTTTGTTTGGCTTGTGAAATGGTTAATTCACCACTGACTCGTCTCAATTTGTTCGCTGGTCCGATCATCGCGAGACAATTTGAAAGCAAATCATTCGCGATACAATAGCAGCGTCGGGGCGTAGCGCAGTCTGGTAGCGCATCTGCTTTGGGAGCAGAGGGTCGGGGGTTCGAATCCCTCCGCCCCGACCAGTAACCGGATGGTGTATTTTCCCTGCAAGCCCCGCTTTTGCCAGCGGCCGCAATTTGGCCAGACCGTTCCAGCAGCTGAGTTTACTGGCCAGCTCACGTACTCCGCATCACCCTCACCGCATTTCGGGCCCCGATTCGTCGCATTGTGCTTGCTTTGGATCAAGCCTTCATTTTTGATCATTCGTATGATCCACCTAATAGATCCATATCAATAGACATGCTTGTACCGGCATTCCTTGGGCAATCGGCATGAACCGTCGGAACTAGAACGCTTATTGACAGCAATTTGAAGCGTTCCATCGCCGACCGACTTCCTCGATCAGCATCACCGTCTCGGTCAGAAACACTCACATGGGGTTGGGAAGGGAAAGCGTCCATGGGTGCAGCGGGTGAGGTTCTTCAGTTTGTGCTAGTTACGACGAAAAGGATCTACCGGAAACCCCTCGCTAAAGTGTTGGGTTTGATTCTCGGGGCGGTTGCGCTGCACGCATCGGCGCAAACTACTGCAATTGGCGGAACGGTCTACGACCCGCGAACCAGCGACGCCTTACCCCTTCCTAACGTCCTTGTTTACATCACATCCGGCGCAGTTGCACCCATGCCCAGCGGCGTGCAGTGTTTGACCTACTCCCCGCCAAAGGGGGCGGTCGTGTATGCATACACAGGGGTTGATGGCACTTTCACCCTTACCGATGTGCCGATAAACGCTGGCTATACGCTGGTGATTCAGGCAGGGAAATGGCGGCGGCAGTTCGCGGTGACGGTCGATTCGAACCCGTTGAGCGGCCTGAACCTTCACATGCCCTCCAACCATTCCCAGGGCGATATGCCCATGATCGCCATTGCAACGGGCGCGGCAGACGGCGTTGAGTGCGTTCTGCGTGACATGGGTATCGAGGATTCAGAGTTTACCGACGACAACGGCACGACTAACGCCGGAGGCCACATTCACCTGTACCAGGGAAGTGGAGGCGCCGGGGCATTCATCAGCCCGTTGACCCCGTTCGACACGACCTTGACGAGCAGCGGTGCCAACCTGGGCAGCTACGACATGGTGATGTTTCCGTGCCAGGGGGGAGCTTACGTTCAGTCCGATGCCGCACTCTCCAACATGGTGGATTACACGAATGCCGGCGGGAGGCTCTTTACAACGCATTTCAGCTATGCCTGGCTTGATTCCGATTCGCCTTACGATTCCCAGTTTCCTCCGGTTGCCAACTGGAACCCGAACTTTTCCTATCTCCAGCCCGATCCGGGCACGGCAACGATCAATACAAGCTTCACTGACGGCGCGACGCTGGCACAGTGGCTGGAAAACGCGGGCGGCACCTACAACAACCAGCCAGACCAGGTACAGATCAGCACGCTCCGCCACGACATCGCCAGCGTGATTCCGCCGACACAGTCGTGGGTAAATCTAAACGACCCTGCAGATGGCAATCCGGTGATGCAGATCACTTTCAACACACCGGTGAGCGCAGCGGCGGCGAACCAATGCGGGCGCGTGCTGTTTACCGAATACCACGTGAGGAACCTGGACGGTCAGGGCCAGACGTATCCGAACGAATGCCCGGCCGGCCCGATGAGTCCGCAGGAAGAGATGCTGGAGTATGCGCTCTTTGATCTGACGACGTTTGTGAAGCCCGTAGTTGTTCCCACGTTGACCGTGGCCTTCAATCCAAGTCCTCTGGTTGTGAAACTGGGAGACACGACCAAGGTAGTGACGATCAAGGCGACCAATACCAGCACCAATACGGCGATCGATCCGTCGGCAATGCTATCAATCAAGCTCCCCGACGGCCTCGCAGCGGTTGGACTGACCGACGCAACGAAGGGTTGGATTTGTACCCTGAATACACTTACGTGCACACGGACGAGCAGCATTCCCAGCACGGCCAGTGATTCTGTGACGTTGACACTAAGTGTTGGTACGCCTCCGCCTTCAGGCAGCACGCCGAGCATCCAGGCAATCATCTCGAGCCCGACGTTCTCGAATGACGTGACAGGGATCGATCCGGTTATCTTTCAGCAGAAATCCAAGATCAACTGGCCAGCGCCTGCTTCGATTGTCTACGGCACGGCGCTCAGCAGTTTGCAACTTGACGCGACAGCGACGGAACCCGGAAGCATTGTGTACAGTCCGGCGGTCGGCACGGTGTTACCGGCAGGTGAGCATCTGCTGACCGCAGTGTTTACGCCTTCAGACGATTCAGACTTTACGCCCTCGACAGCATCCGTGATTCTGACGGTCATGCCGGCGATCCCGGTGGTCTCAGTTAGTCCCACGCCAAATCCGGCTTATGTTTCGAACGCTGTCACCATCACGGCATCGGTACCTTCACCGGCGATTTCCACGAGCGGCATCGTGACGTTTTACGACGGGGTTACTCAACTGGGCTCGAGCGCTTTGAACGTCGGCACAGCCGCATTGACGACAACGGCGCTCACGATGGGCGATCACAGCATCACGGCCGTGTTTTCCGGCGATCCGAACTATGTGCCGTCGGCCAGTACTGCGATGAAAGAGACCGTGCAGGATTTCTCAATTGCGACGGCAGGCAGTGCGAGCGATACACCGACGATTCTGCCAGGGGGCACAGCGAGCTACGCGCTGGTGGTTTCTCCGCTTGGCGGCGCTACCCTTGCGGGCGCCCTGCAATTGAGTGTTGACGGTCTTCCGCCCAACACGATCACTGAATTTGATCCTGCGGTGGTGGCAGCAAATTCCGGGACCACCAACGTGACTTTGCACGTGACTACTCCAAAGCTTGCCGCGGTAGAGACTGACCGCAGCCCGTGGGATAGAGGGGCGATTCCGATGGCACTAGGGTTGATCCTGCTGCCGTTCGCAAGCCGGTTGCGCAAGGCACGCAAACTCTGGCTGCCGATGGTCCTGCTGGCGATTACCGGCGCCGCATTGGCATGGGGCGTTGCGGGATGCGGCGGATTCACCTACACGCCCAAGAACTACTCGGTTACGGTAAAGGCATCGGCCGGCAACCTGTCGCATACTGCCGCGGTAAAGCTGACTGTGAAGTAGTTCGAGGCGGATGATCTTAAGAGCTTAAAGAGCCGGCGGGGCGTTGCCGCGTCGACAGTTAACTACCCAACTGATTAGAAGCTTTCTCCACGTCAATTCAACATCGTGCCGTTTGAGTGCGGCAGATCGTCTGCATCCTTGTGGATGACTGCCTGTTTGCCTGCTTTATCTCGAGGACATTCTGCAGCGCGGCGCAGAAAGGCGATGCTAGGCGCTATTCATCCAGCAACACAACGAGGCTGAGCTGCGGAACAGGAATCTCGGCCGGCACATAGACTCCGACCTGGCGAGTTTGCACGATGTGCTCCCAGCACGGACCGGCACGATGCACGGAGAAATATTGACTCTCAACCCGTGCAGCAATTTGCGGAGGCGGCACGGGGAGGTGATGCAAAGTGAGGCCGGGAAGAGCTCGCTTGATCAGTTCGGTCACGAAGCGCGAAGAACAGATCTTGGTGAGTTTGGGAACGGTTGCAATTAGATCCGCTTCGCCGGCGGGAGATTGTATTTCGAGAATCCAGCGTGCCGGTCCCACGCAACGCTCATCTGTAACATCGCCATGATAGAGGAAGGTTTCGACAGCCCGAAGCGGTATCTTGATGGCCTTTGAAGGCAATACGATTTCGAGGTGCTGGCGGATATGTGCGTCGAGGGCAGTGAAGCATTGATCAAGCGCATCGTGGTTGTAAGAGGGAAGGGAACGCGGATGCACTTCAAGACCAAAGGTGCAGAGCGCACCACCAAGGCGCGACATCTCCCGGAACAATTCCTGCGGATGCGCATGCGAGATGAGCATATGATTCAGGGCCGGCAGGTTTGAATTGATGGCGTGAAGGAACCAGTATTGGGCCACGTGACGCGCGGACATACCAGCTTGATAGACTCCGTTACGCTGCTGCTGCTCCTGGGTAAAGACGGTACTTTTTTCAGTGAGTATGTCGATCAGGCGACGCAACATTTCAGTGAGTGCGGGGCTGGCGCTCAAACTCAGGCAGGGCGGTACAAATGAGGGATCGGGCTCATAGCGTCCTGCGCCATCGCGCAGAATGCGGACAATGGGCAGACCCACGAAACGATCAGAGATTTCTGTATCACCGAGCAAGAGCAGATTTTTGCGGCCGACCTCAATTGCCTTTTCATCGAGCCCGCTATTCTGATCGGGCATTTTTTGTTCCCATGCGCGATAGCGGGTTTTATCAGAGCCCTCTTTGGCGCTGGTGTTCTTTCCATCTCGCACGATCGCGGGCAACGCGATGTACATGATCAGATGGTCTGCAACCGGAGAGAAGAGAGCGCTGAAGTCACGCGGGGTGGGCGCAGGATCGGAGCCGGGAAGATCGAAGGCGAGTCCGTCAGAGAACAATCCGCGCGCGTGGGTGAGTGACAGTGTGCCGTTGCGCAATGCATCCTGGTCGAACTGCAGGCCGGCAAAACCATACGCATCACGCCAGAGATTGGCGGTGACGAAGTCAAGCGCATCTTCGTAGTAGCGATTTTGCGCCTGAAAGTGATGCGGGCCGAGATACATGCCCTCAGACCAGACGGGTTTGGTGAGACTTCTCATGAAGCTCCCCCCGTCTGCGGCAGCAGGATGATCAACTCCATCTGCGGGTTCGCGATCTCAGCGGGGACATGGGCGGCAAAGTTGCGCGCGCGCATCACGGTTTCCCAGGCGGCTCCAGACTGATTGAGGCTGAAGTACTGGTAGCGCATTTTGACAGGAATCGCGCTGGGAGGGCTGGGAATGTGCGTGAGCGTGATGCCCGGCAGCGCATTGCTGATGAGCTGATCGATGTGGGTTGCGGAGCAGGCCTTCACCAACTGCGGGACGCGACGAATGATGGTGTCTTCGCTGGCATCTGCGTTGATGGCGAGGTACATGCGCGTATTGCTGAGGTACTTGTCCTGGTCGACGGCAGTGGCATAGATGGTGCTGCTGACAACCTTGAGCGGCAGCGAAACAACATTGGTAGGCACAACCGTTTCGAGGAGGAGGCGCAGCTTTTCGTCGAGATCCGTGAAGACCTTGCTCAAGTTCGCGTGATCATAGAGCGGCAGGTCGCGCGGGCGCAGAGTGCTGGAAAACGTGGTGAGGGAAGCGCCGAGGCTGGTGAGTGCGGCAAACAATTCCTGGGGGTGGCAGCGCTGACCTTGCAAGAGGTGGCTGAGCACCGGGATGTTGGAGTTCACGGTATAGAGCAGCCAAAAGTTGGCAATATCGCCGGTGGTGAAGTCGGCAAGGCTCTGGTTTTTCTGGCGGCGGCCGCCGGACAGCTGCGTGCTCTTCGCGGAGAGAATTTCGAGGATCCCGTTTACCAGCCCACGCAGATAGTCATTGGCTCGAGCCTCAAGCAGGGGCGGCATGAAGCGAGGATTGAGTCGGAATGCTCCGGTCTCTGTCTTCTCCACATTGGCCACGCGCAAGACGGAACTGCCTTCGCGCGATTCGTTCTCGGCCAGGAAGCGAAGGTTTTTGCGGGCGATTTGAATGGGCTTTTCGCCGGCGCCAGTATTGTCGTCACGAACGTTGGCAATTTCGGCAAGGTAGCGCGAGTTGGCCACCCGGCCCAGTCCGGCGACGTTGAGACCCTTGTCCTTGTAGTCCGGAACAGTGAGGTAGATGTCGAGGTTGTTGACATCAGGATCGAAGTATTCGACGAGCGACTTGGAGGGCGGCGGCTGATCCGGGCCCGGAATATCGAACAGCAGGCCGTCGGGGAAGATTCCGGAAGCGCGGGTGATGGACAACTGTCCCTGCGCCAACAGTTCCTGATCGAGGACGAGTTCGCTGAACCCCCAGGCGCAAAACTTGAGGGCCTGCACGCGGAAGTTCATGCTGTCCTCAAGGAACTTGTCTTGAAGCTGCATGTGCTGCGGCGTCAGAAAAGTGCCTTTGCTCCAGAGGACGGGTTGTAGTTGTTTCATGAGTAATGACCGGAAACTAACGATACCAATTCAATTAAGGGCTGAGCAACTCGGTTAGTGGGAAGGACACAGGCACAGGTCATTACATTTTGGTCCCCTTCGATCCATCGTCGGCTTCATCGGGGTCTTTTGGGTCGGTTGGATCCGTCGGGCTTGTTCCGCACCCTGAACCGGCAGCGCCACCGCTGTTGATCATAACCATTGGCCCTGAAATGCTTACGCCGGCCGGCCCGATGTCAACGAAGCTGCCGCCGACCTTGAGGGATAACTGCACTCCAGCCTCCAGTATCAACGTCATGCCAGCCTTCAGGTGAATCGCCATTCCCGCTTCATGGGCAAAATTCATCCCGGATTTTTCATAGAGATTCATTCCTGCCTGGATGGAAACGGTCTGGTCGGACTTCTGATTTAGGTTGCCGGTGATGTGACTGTTCATGTCGCCGGTAACCTTCTCAGTGTGCTTGCCCTGGACCTGAAGATGGACGTCGCCGCTGACCTTCTCCATTTGATCCTTGGTGACGATCAGGCTGCGATTATTGCCAATCCACTCACGGGAATCGTTCAGGATGCGCGTGTCGTAGTCGTATTCACCGCGAATGAATACCTGCTCGCTGCCTGCTTTGTCTTCGAAGCGGAGTTCGTTGTAATGCGCGGTGCCGCCACCGGTGGAAGACGACGTTCTGAATGTGCTTCGGGTACCGTTGTCGGGCAGCTTGTACGGCACGGTCTGGACGTCGTTATAAACGCGGCCGGTGATGAGCGGCCGGTCGGGATCGCCTTCAAGGAAGCTGACCAGAACCTCCTGTCCGACGCGGGGAATATTGATCATTCCCCAACCCTTTCCTGCCCAATCCTGCGAGACCCGGGTCCAGCAGGAAATGTCTTCTTTGCGATCCCAGGGGAACAGCACGAGGACGCGTCCCCATTTGTCGACCCAGATTTCCTCGCCGTCGCCGCCCACTCCGTCGTCGTCGGCCGCATCATTGTCTGAGCTCTTGCCGACCACAGTGGCAGTCTGCGGTCCCTGCACGAAGGGTTTGGGAGTGATCCTCGCGGGGCGAAACGGAACATCCGCTGGAATGCATGTGAATTGATTGGAATAGCTGTCGCCGCCTCCATTCGAGTTGTCGAGATAAGTGCCCGCGACCGATGCGACGTGTTGGATTTCAGTGAGGACATATGGGGCGTTCATTGCGCCAAGGGGATGATCTTCGAGGTCGAACTTATAGCCGGTTGCGAAAGCCCGGCACACACTCGTGCCATGGGCAATCTTATGCATCGCCTCATCTTCCTGCATGCGAACCTTGGCGATGGCGGTGCCGTCTGAGGCTGTGCCGTGGAGGCCCGGATAGTCGAAGATTTCCATGTTGTCGTTGCCGCCCACGCTGTAGATTGTGGTCTCCGAGGCAAGGAGATCGCTGTTTGAGGTGGTGAAGTTATAGTCGGTGATGGAGTGTTTTCCGCTTCGCAATTCCTGAGAGATGCTCCACGAATTAACGATATCGCCTGCGTCAAGGCCTCCTGCTGCAAGGTTGAAGGCCGCACTCGCCTGACCCGGGCAAGGCTGGTGCACGCTGCTCGTGTCGCCGAGCATCATCGTGTGTTCTCCATCTTCGTGTTTGAAGAAATAGAAGATCCCGAACTGCTCCATTAACCTTGAAATGAAATTGAAATCCGTTTCGCGATACTGAACGCAATACTCGAGCGTTTTGTAGCTGCCGCCGATCGAATCTTCGAACTTGATTCCGCGATCTGTGAGGATCTGCTTGATGATGTCAGGGCCGGTTTTGTTGTGGAAGATGCGGCAATCGGCACATCGAGTCAGCGTCCAAAGTTTTGGCACCAGTTGCAACTCGTAACGAGTCATATCGCCCTCCTTGCCCGTGCAGGCAAAGTGGCTGACAAAACCGTTGAAGTAGCGCTTGGAATCGTCGGATTGAATGACGTTGATGGTTACACTCTGGCCAATGATCGCAGTGAAATCGATGTCCGTGTCCTCTGACAGCATTGTCAGCTGGAACTGGAACATGCGCGATATGGCTTCGTGGCCAGTAAAGCCGGTTAGCAGCAACTCGTCCTCGCCGAGGGGTGTGGTCACCGAAATAAGCCGGCCTGCTTGTGAATAAAGTGGCATGGTGATCCTGATTTCAGTGTTGCTGTGTTCGTCGCCTTGTACAGCCGCTTCCGGCGCGCCGTAAACCCGCCGTGAAGGCCTTGTCCCGCAGGCCAGGCCACCACGGCGCAGAGAATGCGAACTACGAAACTGCCTCCACCAATGTGCTGACCGCTGGATCGCCGTAGCTGAATTCTCCGTCTTCGCCAACGCCCACATGAATTGTCGTCAACTTCTCTCCCTCTGCCATGCTGCTGAGGATCTTACGAGAAATGTCAGGGAGCAGAGAATTTGTGAGAATGTTGTCGACGTTTCGGGCGCCGCTCTCGACTTCGGTGCAACGGCTTGCCACGGCTTCGAGAAACGCATCGTCATACGTCATCTTGATTTTGTGATTTTCAAGCAGGCGCCGTTGTATTTTGCCCAGCTTGAGGCGAATGATCTGTTTCAGCGCCTCGTCGCGAACGGGATAGTAGGGAATCAGAACCATGCGGCCCAGGAATGCCGGCTTGAAAATCTTGTTCATCTCGGGCTTGATTGCCTCAATAAGTCCCTTCGGGCTTGGAGCGGTTTCAGGGTCAGCTACCAGCTTCATCATCTGATCAGTGCACGCGTTGGTTGTAAGGATGATGATGTTGTTTTTGAAGTTGATTTCCCGACCCTCGCCATCTTCCATCTGTCCCTTGTCAAATACCTGGAAGAAGAGTTCGAGCACGTCAGGATGTGCTTTTTCAACTTCATCGAGCAGCACGACAGAGTAGGGCCGGCGGCGTACCGCTTCGGTAAGAACGCCTCCCTCACCGTAACCTACGTATCCGGGCGGGGAACCCTTAAGGGTGGAAACCGTATGCGGCTCCTGGAACTCCGACATGTTGATCGTTATGAGGTTGTGTTCACCCCCATAGAGAAGGTCAGAGAGTGCGAGGGCGGTCTCCGTCTTGCCAACGCCGCTGGGGCCGACGAGCATGAATACGCCGACGGGCTTGTTCGGATCATCCAGTGACGCGCGCGAAGTTTGAACACGCTGGCTGATTATCTCCATCGCATGGTTCTGACCAATCACGCGCTTGGCCAGATGTTCCTGAAGGGCGAGTACGGTGGTAATTTCGTCCTTGAGCATTTTGCCGGCAGGAATCCCGGTCCACGCTGACAGCACTTCTCCGACTATCTGGGCATCGACGCAGACGCGGATCAAACCCGTTTCACCTTGTAATGCGGAGAGCTCGGTTTCGAGCGCCTGCAAATCCGATTTCAAGACCTCCGGAGGAGGGATTGTCTCAGCCGACGCCGCAGCTGCGTCCTGCGAAGGGGCAGCTTCAGGAGCTTTGCCAGCGTGTGAGGCCTCTAGTTTGTCGCGCAGGTCGCGAATTTTGCCCACGATATCTCGTTCTTTGTCCCAACGGGCCTGCAGAGCGGCGAGCTTGGCATCAGCAGCTACCTTCTGGTCCGCAATCTGAGCAAGTTTTTCCTGGTGATCGGCGCCTACAATTTCTTCGCGTTCCAGAATCCTTTTCTGAACTTCGAGTGCATCGATCTGCCGAACCAGGTCTTCGATTGCAGGAGGTGTGGCGCTCTGCCCCAAGGCGAGGCGTGCGCATGCGGTGTCAAGAATACTTACGGCCTTGTCAGGCAATTGTCGGCCGGCCAGGAAGCGATGGGAAAGCCGAACGCTCGAATAGACGGCTTCGTCAAGGATACGTACCTTGTGATGCTTCTCAAGGGACGCGACGAGGCCACGCATCATGATCATGCATTGTGGTTCGCTCGGCTCTTCGACTTTGACGACTTGGAAACGGCGGGCAAGAGCAGCATCTTTTTCAAAGTACTTTTTGTACTCAGACCACGTGGTTGCGGCAATGGTCCGCAATTCGCCACGAGCCAGAGCGGGCTTCAGCAGGTTGGCTGCGTCATTTTGCCCAGCCTGGCCGCCCGCGCCAATCATGGTGTGTGCTTCGTCAATGAAAAGAATGATGGGCGTGGCGGAGGCTTTTACTTCCTCAATCAGTCCCTTGAGGCGATTTTCAAATTCACCCTTTACGCCGGCACCAGCCTGTAGCAGTGCAAGATCGAGCGTGCGGACGTGCACATTTTTGAGTGGTGGAGGAACATCACCTTGCGACACACGCAGCGCGAATCCTTCCACGACTGCTGTTTTTCCGACGCCGGCTTCACCAGTGAGAATGGGATTGTTCTGCCTCCGCCGCGTGAGGATGTCAATGATCTGACGAATTTCATGATCGCGCCCGAGCACGGGATCGATCTTGCCTTTCTTGGCATTGCCGGTCAGATCGACCGTGTACTGGTCAAGGTTTGGAGTCTTGCCGCCGATCGGTTTGCCAGCTTCACCGGTTGGAGTTGTTGTTGAAGCGCCGGTCGTGGTGGCCTCGTTGGACATCGCAACGATACTGAGTAAATCCTTACGGAGCGCGTCGGCGTTGATCTTTTGAAACTCTTTGCTGACCTCGCGAATCAGCCGGGAAAGCTCATCATCCGTTGCGAGTGCGAGGATGATGAATCCGGTGCGGACCTGGCCAGCGTTAAAGTCGATTGAGCCGACGGTCCACGCGGTAGTCAGCATTTTCAGCACCGTTGGGCTGATGGCTGGAGTCCGCGCATTCCCTGACTTCAGTTTGTCGAGACTGCGCGCCAGCTCCGCCGTCAGGCGGGACTTGTCGACTTCGAAGTGTTTGATGATGGCTGCAAAGTCACCGGATGACGAATCGAGGAGCTTGGTGAGGAAATGTTCCACCTCAATGTCGTAATGGGTTCGTGAGAGGCAAAGTCCGGCCGCACCTTCGAGGGCAGCGCGCGACTGATCGTTTAGCTTGGCGATGAGTGCTTTCAGATTCAATCCCATTTTCATTTCCTCACAATGCGAGTACGGCGTCGTCGGGATCATGGCTCAGCGGAATAGTCTTAGCCCACGATACCCAGCCGAGTCGCGCTGGCGTTTTGGCGTTCAAATCGAGTTCGATTGTCGGGACCTTGGTACGATCGAGAACCAGCTGTATCTGGAAATCGAAACAGTCGTTACTGAAGAAACGTGTAATAGAGCGCAATGCCGCGTAGGCCGAGCCCGCGGGAAGAAAGTCGTTGTATCGCTCCAGGCTGAGTGGTCCAACGCGGATGCGCACGGTGCCCTGGCGATCCCACATCGCGTCTCCAACGGTGGCTCCCAAACCGACCTGTGTAGATAACGAATCCCGGTCGTTCATTTCACATTGCGTTGAGGCGTCGATCGGATACCACGCACCCGTGAATTGCTCGACTTCAATCGGCACTTCGAAATAGTCGGTGAGTAGTTGCTCCAGTGCCACCGCAGATCGCGATTGCGAAGCTACGAGAGCGATGTAGTGCATGAGCCCCTCGTCTTCAATGGCCTGTCGATCGCGAAGATTCGGAGTTCCAATGCCGAGCAGATCGCGCAAGTACTGCGTAAAGAAGTCTCGCGCCCCGTCACCATAATTTACCTGGAAGCGAGACCTCTGCCAGGCGCGGTAGAAAAGCGAGACGGACCGATGGTTAAAAATGTCAAGAAATGCCGAAAGGCTCCGGTCTTTGGCGCGATGACGTTCCAGGATCAATTCGCTGTAAGGATGTGGAAGAATACCCATGGGACCGGTGAGTCCCATGAAGTTGACCATCATCTCTGCCGGGCCCTCCTCATGCAGCGTGAGTTCTTGAATCTCACTGGCTGGAAAGCCGAGATGGGGATTGGTTCGAAACCGTACAACTTCATCCTCAGGGCTTGAGAAGCCGCCGACCGCACGCATGTCGTGCCGGAGTCTCTCCAACAGGGCCACCGCCTGGAAGAACTCGAATGAGCACGGATCATCCCGTAACTCGGCATGGATTGCCTTTTCCTCTAAATCAGCACTCGACGTCCCGATCTCGGTTCCCATTTGTAGAGTCCCTCCTTTCTCTGCGGTGTCTTCACACTCAATTGCGTGAAGCTATTCATTGAGGCTGCCAGGCCGAAAAACCGATCGAGCACCGAGGCAAAGAGAAATGCGCCTCCGCCGGCAAACTGGTCTTCATCAATGTTCAGATCAATCTTGAGTCCGCGCGCAAAGCATACTCCCTGTTCCGACACGAGGCGTGCAAAATGCTTGCTGCAGCGGACATCAAGGATGCTCTGAATTACGTTTTGCGAATACGCGCTGCGGCCGACATCGTAGAGCCGCAGGATTTCCTGCAATGCGTCCTTGCCATCCTCCACGAGAGAGAGGTAGTTCAGCGAGAGGTGCGAAACCAAACGCCACAGCACAGCTTTACCAAGTGCCGGCCTCACCGGTCCCGAAGGTTTACGCAGCGCTACGATGCGCCTCATGGCGGCCGCGCCTTCCATCTCAAAGTCGCTGTCCTGATTTCCGAACGGCAAGCGAGACGGAAGATCACGGTTAGTGCACGTTGTGCGCACGGAAAGCACCGTCGCATCCGGATCAACATTCGACATGGAAAGATCGAGCAAGGAGAGCGAGACGTCTGTTCCTTCGTCATTGGGGCGGGAAGATTGCCGGCGTCGCGCCAGCCAGAAACAGGAGCGGTCGTCGCGTCGCGCGGAGTGACGAAGAGAATAGAACGGTTCAAACGTAGAGATGTTTTGCGTCGCAGTGTTGATGGCGGTTACTTCGTCAACCGAGTAAATTTCAACCGAATAAGGGCGGCGCACATCGGGGACGACTTGATATTCAGATCGGCGCTGATTGAGCTGAATGGGCTCTGCTACCTGGGTAAATAGATTCACCACTGGCGAGCAGCCAAGGCGAAACGTCTTTTTCGAAAGCTCCAGCTCCAGTCGCTGCACTCGTCCGCTTCCTTCAATCTCAGAAAGCAGGAATATGACTTCAATACCTTCTTTGAAGCCCGCGCCTGCGACTGCCTCAAGACCGGTGAGATCGATGAAGAAGAATTTTTCAGGGAATGCAAAATACTCAAAGAGCAGTCGGTGTCCTGCGAATGACGCGGATGGATACGCGACCATTCCTTCATCCTGATTGAAGCCCACCGGTTGCAGTGAGGAGGCAGGGAGAAATACTGGAGCTTGCTTCGAGTTAGGCGTCAGGTCTCGTATTTGAATACGATTCAGCCGACTGAAAAGCAACTCGTACAAAACGTTGACGAGACCGCTTTCTCCGTCGAGATAAAAGCGCAGTTTCTCCGGCTTCAAGGCGGAAAACGAAACATCTTTGGCGCATTTGAGTTCGAGACGGACCGCCCATGCGGAATCGCTGGTTTTAACGGGCGGTTTGAGTTGGCTGGGAGGCCGCAACTCAGCGGCAGTTACCGTCAGGGGCCACAGCGTGGTGTCGTAACTGGTGCGAAAGGTGCAAGGAATTCCGCTGATGGGTTTTGAAAAGAGGGAGGAGCCACGATCAATCTTGAGTCCGCTGGTTAATTTTCCCTTCTCCGAGTCAAGTTGGAATTCCACGACAGACATGGAAGGGATGGGGCGAACCAATTGCGGATAAACGATGCTGAGCAGACCCTCCGTAATCTCGGGGAAGTCGTCGTCCAGTTTGAGGTGGATTCTTGCTGCCAGGAATGCGAAGGCTTCAAGCAGCCGCTCTACATGAGGGTCCTCGCACTTTGTGGGTTCAAGAACCAGGCGAGCCGCAACCTTGGGATATTTGTCAGCGAACTGTGCCGCTGATTTGCGCAGATAATCCAGTTCGCGCTCGTAATAGAGGAGCAGTTCATCGCGCATCTTCGCCCCCGGATAGATGGCAACTTCCGCTTTTCAGCTCAATTACCGTGTCAAATGAGACAGGCTCGGGAACCGGGTCCATGCGAAGCATCGCCTCGATCCGCAGGCGCACGTCCTTTTTGCCTGAGTCCGGCGTTTCCACCAGAACAAGCCGAACATTCGCCAGGCGCGGCTCGAATGTATTGATGGTAGCCACAATGTTTCGAACCATTCGGTTCCGGTCACCGACATTGCCGACACTGACGGAAGACAGATCCGGAAGCCCATAGACATAAGTTGAGCGATTGACTTCCTTCAGGCCGTCGTCGGGCGGGTCCGCGATTCGTCTCGTATTCAATAGCCACTCGAGATCGCGACGCACCGAAGCCTTCAGCAGGCGAACCGACTGTGCCCTGCTAAGAGGGTTCTCCATCCTGTTTTCAGGCTCGGCATCGATAAGCCGGTCGAGAACAGAAATGGTGATCGTGGTTTCGCCGATGCCGCGTGCCATTCGTTTACCCCACGTTCAGCGCCTTGACGGGGTCAAGGCGGCAAATACGATCAAAGAGTTTTTGCTTTTCGGAGGAACTCCCCTGGATCTTTTTGCTGTACTTCATCAGCGTGGTCAGATCGGTGGCCATCTGCTCAGGATCCTCCCACGCATCCAGCTTGTGATTCTCGATTGCTGCAGCAATGTCTTCGAGGAGGGGCTGGGCAATTTCATCCTTGCCGGCTGCGACTGCGAGCTCAACCAACTGCATCATGCGGCGGAAGCGTCTCCGGCCGGAACGTTGCTTTGCGAGTTCGCTGCGAAGAATTGCGAATGCCTCCATCTCCCGCCCCGCGGCCAGGGCATCCTTGGCTCGTGAATTGGCGTCAAGAGCCGGAACAAGCCAGGCTGGAGTTCCATTTCGATGCGCAACCACTTCCTCCGCTGCTTCGACCTGTTCTTCAGTTTGAACACGAGGAGTTGGACTTCCAAGCGACTCTAACCATGACTTGGTCTCGGGATTTGCGGCAGGAGTATCGTCGAGCAGCATTGCGTCAAGCAATTCCGGAACGTCGTTCAAGAGAGCCCGTAGCTCCGATCGGATTGCGGCTGCAATGGGTTCGTAATCGGAACCGAGCGCCATGCAGGCGGTGACCGAAAGGCGCTGCAAATCGAGCCACGCGCGACTGCCGGGTAAAGCGAGCGCTTGTTCGCCTGCTTCCAGTAACTCCGGCCACTTTTTGGCCAAGGCCAATCGCTTGATCTGCTGGCGAAGTTCAGTGGGCGGCGCTTCAAGCAGAGTGCTGTCGCCGAGGCGCGCGGCGGTTCGTAACTCTCCCCAGCGCAGGCCACGCAAAAGCAAGTAAGGTGCAGGGCTGAAAGGCTCGCGCTTACGTAGAAAGCTGGCGGCTCCAACGACGGCCGCAACGGCCTGGCGCCGATCGGCTGGTTCTGCGGTCAAAAACACGCCGGCGCCTACTGCCGATCCTGCAGCGCCCTCTTCTACCGATGCTGAGCCCTCGGCGGCAGTAGATTCTGCAACCGGCGCCTCTTCAACCGGGTCGGGTTCCTTCTCCCGTTTCTTTTCCAGGAGCAAGTGAATGGTTTGGCGAACCTCGGTGAGAGTGGTCTTTAGTTTTCCGAAGCCCGGTGAGTCGTCTTCAAGCTTTTCGTCGCAAAACGTATCCAGGTTACCAATGATTTCGATACAGGCGTCCAGATCTTTCTCTGCCTGCAGATAAAAGGCTTTCGGGGTATCTGAGAATGCTTTGTCAAAGATTTCCGGAGGGATCTTGCCCCCGTCGATCATGACGCTGCGCGCCTTGCGATCCTTGTCGGTCTTTACCTGGTCTTCGTATCCAACCGTCCTGGATTCTTTGTAGACGATAAACGAATAGCCGGCGGCCACGATCGGGGTCGCGCGAATCGGAAGATCGAGCATCGTACTGATCCAACCGAGGGGACGTGCCCGAAGTTCGCGATCGCCGTCTTCAATCAAGGGATAGACGGTGTCCCAGAAATCAGTCAGAAGACGATAGGTGAGATCGAGTCCCTGCCGCAAGCCGGGGAACCGCTCGGTCTGAAGCATTGCTTCAGTCAGATAAGCAGCCAGCTGCAGGTCTTTCGAGGAAGTGGCAAGTGCATCCTGGGCCAGCTTAAGGACCACAGGCCAGTTGGCTGTTTTGCGCTCAGTTTGCCATGCACCTTGCGCAAGTTCGTCGTCCTGCCGCCGAGCTTCTTTAATCTTGTCGTAGATTAGGAGCTTGTTGTCGTAACGCAGATCCACGCCACTCGGGTTTTCACCGGCAATAGGAGCAAGAATGTCTTCGCGAATCGGCATGTGGACCGGTCCCTGGCGTACAAGTGATTTTCATTGCTCTGTCGGCGCATCCGCCGGGTGTGAAAACGTGAGTGATCGGACTTCGAGGAAAGGAAACTCTTCGCCATCGACAAGAAACATTTTCTGGCCGACTGGAGATTCCTCGCCTTCTTCGTTGCCCAGCCACTCGGTGATGTGACCGAGCCAAACATGCCCGTCGGGCTGCTTCCATGAAAACGGATAAATAGCCGGAATGAGCACTTCGCCTAAATCCATTCCCTTGAACGACGGGGCAGTCTGAACAAGAGCTGGAGACCAAAGTGTGTCCCGTAAGCGTTGAGGCGGTCTCATCTCCAGTGACGCAAGATGCTCGAAAGGGAGCCAGACATAGGCTCCCGCGGCATACACTTCGAGACGTGCTCCAATATCCGAGTCGGCATCGCGGATTTCAGTGAATGGCTTTCCGTTAAGCTCACCAGGAGGCGAAGCCGGAGAGTCCGAAGGGAAGTCCTGTTTTTCAAAGAGCTCGTGGCGGGTTTTTTCAGCATGGAGCGCCGCGTAATAGACAATTCCGCCTGTTTCTCTTTCCACACTTCCGTCAGACAAAACGGCTAACTGCTTCTCGGCGCGCGTGAAATCACCGGCGAAGCATAAAAGTTCGAACAGGAAGGTGCGTTGCGCCGTGTCCGAAGGGCGATCGCGCAAATACGCGGTCAACGCTTCTATGGCTTCACGCACCTTGCCTGCTTTGAACAACTCCTTAGGGTCTATTGGCACCGTTTGCCCACTTGCTCGCCGATTACCACGGCTTCAGCTTGAGTACGTCGAAGCCTTTGTCGATGAAACCCTTGAGTGCGCCATCCTCCTCAGGGTTATAGCTGACCTTGATCTTGCTGTAAGCAAAGCTGACAGACTCCACCGGGTTCTCACTTGAGCCCGAGTGCTGAATGGAAGTGATCAAAGCGTCTTCGAGGTGGATTTTGTAGTAATCCTGCTGGTCGTCACCCATCGGCTTGTCGTAGATGATGTCCACCTTCTTCAGATAATTGCCAGTTACGCAATCGTCAAAGAGCAAGGGGGAAGTCTTGTCCACCACTTTCATGATGGAGATGTCAGCCAGGTTAGCGCGGCCTGCGCGAGCTTCACCGCCAGAGGAACCAACACCGATCACGGCGGTCTGGCTGGCTCCGAAACTAAACGAGAGAATATCGATCGCGTCCTTCTTGCTGGTGCTTGGTCCAGGGCGACCATCGATTACCAGATATGCATTGACTGCCATTTGCAATCTCCTTCAAACTGCCGATTCAACTGCGTACTTTCGTGGGCGGCAGGCAACTGCCGCCCGCTGTGAAGAGGGGAACCCCGGGTTACTTTGCCGGTGCTGGCAATTCGGCAACGAGGCGGAGCGAAACCGTGAGCTCGTCGAGTTGGAAGTGGGGACGAAGGAAAGCAACAGCGCGGTAAACGCCAGGCTTGCCAGGCACTTCGCTAACATCAATACGCGCTTCGCGAAGGGGCCGTTCCGCCTTTGTCGCCGGCGAAGCGGAATCGTCAGGGGTAACGTACTTGGTAATCCACCGGTTGAGGAACCGGTCGGCTTCTTCGCGAGACATGAAGCTGCCGATCTTGTCCCGCATCATTGCCTTCAGGTAATGAGCAAACCGGGAGACCGCCATGATGTAGGGGATCTGGGTGGAGAGGCGGGCATTCGCGTTTGCGGAATCGGTGTCGTAGACTTTCGGCTTCTGGCAACTCTGCACACTGAAAAATGCGGCATAGTCCGTACCCTTGCAATGGACCAGTGGCACGAATCCGAGGTCCGCCAATTCCTTTTCGCGACGATCGGTGATCGGCACCTCGGTGGGGCACTTCAGAGCGATGTCACCGTCGTCCGTGGCGAAATTGTGGGTCGGCAAACCTTCCACCAGCCCACCGCCTTCAACGCCGCGCATCGCAACACACATCCCGTACAGGGCGTATGACTGGGTCATTTTGGATCCCAGTGCGTAAGCGGCGTTCATCCAAAGATACTTGGAGTGATCCGTACCATCGACGTGCTCTTCGTAACGGAATTCGTCGATCGGTTTTGTATCGGCTCCGTAGGGTAGCCGCCCGAGGGTTCTGGGCAGGGTGAGGGCCACGTAACGAGAGTCTTCGCTCTGGCGAAACCCCTTCCACTTGGCGTATTCAGTGCTGTCAAATATCTTCGCCAGGTCGCGAGGCGCGTCGAGAGACGTGTAGCTTTCCAGGTTGAAGAGATCCGCGCCCGCGGCACTGACGAATGGAGCGTGCGCCTGGGCTGCGATATGAGACACGCCCTCGAGTAGCGCCATATCCTCAGGGTGCTTGCCGAATTCGTAATCTCCGATCAGCGCGCCGAACGGGGCACCGCCAAAAACTCCGTACTCTTCTTCATAGATCTTCTTGAAAAGCGCGCTCTGATCGAACTCAGGAGCCTTTTCAATGTCGCGCAAGAGTTCCTTTTTGGAGGCATTGAAGACCCGGATCTTGAGTCCGACCCCGGTCTCGCTGTTGTCCATCAGGTACTTCAGGCCGCGCCACGAACCCTCCAGCTTCTGGAATGCTGGATGATGCATGATCTCGTTCAGCTGAAGGGAGAGTAGGTGATCAATCTGCGAAATACGCGCATTGATCATCATCTCTGCGTCTTTGGCAATTGTCATCGAGCCTTCAAGAACCTGGGCGACAAATTCCTTCACCAGATCCTTGCCACGCTCCCGTGCACTGACCTCAGTACCAAACCTGCCCTGTTCGACAATCTGATCAAGCAGACTCGATTCCTGCGCTTCTACTGTGGCGGCAGCGGCCCCCTGCTTTGCGGCTGCATCAGGCATTTTCACCTCCCGGGCCAATTTCGCCCTTCAGCTTGTCGAGCTTCTCGGTATTACCGACTGCCTCAAGCAGCAACTCTTCAAGCTTGTCGTTTCCCTGCAGCGACCCGCGGAGATCGGAAAGTCGTGTACGAAGGTCGAGCAGTTCCTTCAGCGGTTTCACCTGCTTGGCCACATTCGCCGGTTCGAAGTCTTCAAACTTGCGGAATTTCAGATCGACCTTGAGGTTCGACGCTTCGGACTCATCGCTCAACTTGTTTTCGACCGAGAAGGAGAGGTGGGGCTTCATTCCTTCCAGGACTGTATCGAAGTTATCGGGGTTGACCTCGACGAACTTGCGCTCCTTCAGCTTCGGGAGCGGCTGTTCGGGATTTCCGGTGAAGTCTCCGAGCACGCCGACAACGAAAGGCAATTCCTTGATTTCGATTGCGCCTCCGACTTCGACGTCATAGGTGATTTGCACCCGGGGAGGACGCACCCGGTCAAGCTTATGCTGCGCGCTCTGTTTAGCCATAAATCATTTCCTCGACCTGGTAGTGTTCAGACGCACTAGAGCCCTGTCTCAAAGTGAGTACAGATTACCCGGAAAAAGGGGGCTGGGGATCTGAACCCGAAGACTGCGAATGGTGTTCGAATGAAGGATACCCGGAGACTGTAAACCGGGGCCCGGTAAATCAGGAGTCGACGCGCCTTTGCTTTCCGGCGCGTTCTGATCTCGCACTTTTGGTGCGTTCTTGTTCATACCATAGGGCCTGAGCAGGGTCAAGATAATTGCAAAACGTTCAGCGGTAGCGTGGGTCTCAGCCCGCGATTCGAGGCTTGATCAATTGTGGTAACCCGCGCCACGCAACTCACCACTGATGGTAATGTGAAGTGGCTATGCTCACCCAATTGTCAGCGGAAAAGTCCAGTCAACTTCGCGCGTTCTTTGATGAGGCTGGATACACGGAATCGAATTTGCGAAAGCACCTCGGCGCCGCCGAACTGCCCTCGTCGCATCTGCGCAATCGTTCCCGGCTGCTCGATCGAACTTCAGCGATCACCCAACTTAATACTCTTTTGCGCTGGTTCTGGCTCTTCATGGTTCAGGACCGGGAACTGGCTGCTTCCCAGATTCCCTCAGTAATTCTCGAGGTGATGCTGGAGTGCGGACTTCTCGCGGCTGAAGAAGGAATGCTTGCTCCGCGTGCGATGCTCCTGCACATCGACGGCTTTCTGGTGGCTTCTGACCATCCGGTCGGGATCGAAAACAAGCAGAATGAGATGGTGCTCTGGCCAAATCCGACAAGCAAGTTCCTGGCCAAGTTCGCTGTTAAACAGCATTCGAGAGCGACGCTCGACCTGGGCACCGGGAGCGGTATCCTGAGCCTCAATGCGTCGTCCTTCAGCGACTCGGTTGTCGCCACCGACCTCAACGCCCGAGCCGTCGCCTGCGCAAACTTTAACGCGCGATTGAACGGAATCGAAAACGTCGAAACATTCGTCGGCGATTGCTTCGCCCCTGTTTCGGGGCGCCGGTTCGACTTGATCCTCTCCAACCCCCCCTTCTTCATCACTCCTCAAACCGACTACATGTTCTGCGACAATCCGATGGACCTTGACGGCCTGTGCCGGCGGCTGGTGAAGGAAGGTCCGGAGTACCTGAACGAGGGCGGATACATGCAGATGCTCTGCGAATGGGCACAGATCAAAGGTCAGCCGTGGGAAGAACGCGTTGCGGAGTGGCTTGAGGGCACTGGATGCGACGCCTGGGTAATGAAGGGGCTGACCCAGGATCCCGAGGAGTACGCGCAGCATCGTATTCGGGAAACCTCGCAGGACAACTCACAGGATGCGAAAAATTACGAGCAATACATGAACTACTATCGCCGTCGCGGAGTCGAGGCGATCCATGACGGCCTTTTTGTGTTGCGGCGACGCACCGGCCAAAACTTTGTTCGCATAGAAGAAGTTCCCCCGACGCCCTCAGGGAACCTTGGTGAACTGGTTCTTCGGACTTTTGCCGCTCACGATCTGCTTCAGGTCAACGATACGGACGAGAAAATACTGAGGCTTTCCCCGCGGCTAGCTGAACATGTGCGCCTTGAGCAGATTTGCGTGGCCTCTGAGGGACAATGGAAGGCTGAGGCGCTAAATCTACGCCTCACGAGCGGTTTCGCATTCCATGTGGCGGTTCAGCCCCTCGTGGCCGACTTCCTGGTTTCCTGCGATGGAACCCGAACGACGGAATCTGCTATCCGCGATTTTGCTGTAAAAGCCAAGGCACCTGTCGAAAAGGTGCAAAGTGAATGCATTTCGATGGTTCGCAGGTTAATTGAGCGCGGATTCATGACCGGGGTATGATCTCATAGAGCTTCCCGCAGCATGGTCACGGGTTCTTCTCCAACTGTGAAAGACTGGGGAAGACGCTGTGCGGGTTCTCGTCTCGCGCTAACGGAGGAAGTGAATGGCGAAGCTAATCGGCAACCTTCGCATCACCGCGGTACCGGCATCGGAAGGCGTCAGGGCTCATTTTGAGGTGATGTTTCTCCCTTACGCAGGTCGCTTGAATACAAAACCTGCGAAGGCCAACACCTACGACGAACTAGTAACCCTTCTTGGCGACTTGAAGTTCGGCGAAGATGACGCCACCCGGTATGCCGGCAAGGCACGGGCTCAGGGCTTGATTCTGATAGACCGATTCGAACGTGCCGATACACTGTTGCGGGATATGGGACTTTTGGCGTGAGTCCTTCGCGCTAGCGCGATTTGATTAGAAAAATCACCACGATCAGCAAAACCAGCAGCAAAAACGTATTGATCACAAGCAGGATCGGCACCATAGCTTCGAGCTTCGTTTTCGGCGGGGCTATTGGCTGGATTGCGAGTGCCGGAGGCTTGGGAATTGCAGGCATCGGCGCTACATGCGCTGCCGGTGGCGCCATGGCCGGGGCGTGGGGAATCACTGGCGCGTGAGGTATCGCAGGCGGGGCGAACGCCGGCATCGGCGGCGGAACTGGGGCAGCGAATACCGGAACGGGGGTTGCAGGAGCGGACGGTGGCGCCTGCGGGGGTTCCGCAGCAGGGGATGACCCCATTCGGGCAATCATGCGCGTGAATTCGCCGGGACCGGAGTTTGACGCGGGTGCGGGCGTCATTGGGGGGGGTGGGGGTGTCGGCTCGGCCGGAGTCTGCGCGAGCCGTTGAATGAGACTCGTCACGCTCCCTGAAGAAACATCCGGAGAAGAGTCCCGGGAAGAAGGCGGCGGTGCGTAGGGAACCGGATCAGGACGGTACGGTGCGTTGCCCTGGGAGCGCGAAGAAGGGGCGGCATTCCCGGAGGTCCCCAGCGAGGCGAGAAGAGTGGTAACGCTGGGTGAACCTGGATCCGCCGGCGAGGAGCTCTGAGGGCGGAAAATCGGATCATTGTTCCAGGAGGGCTTAGCGGCGGGCGGTGGCGGAGGCGCCTGAGGCGGACTTGGTTGGGAAATCGACGGCGTCGACGGCGCGCTCTTGAACATTTGCGTGAAGCTGCCTTCTCCTGATGCGGACCCTGAAACGCCAGGGGAAGAAAAAACCTTGGCGCGGGACTGGTTCCCACCCCCAGAGGGGCTGGTCCGAAAGGTCTCATCCGCACTTTTCGGGGCGGCATTCGGGTTCGGAGGTGTTCCTCCAACAAAGACTCGCGTGAATTCTCCCGGCGCCTTGTCAGGCCCGTGATCACCTGCCGTCGGGGCGGGGAATTGCGAGCTCGGCGGAAGGGGACGTGTCGAAGACTCGTCAGACATCGGCCCAGAGGACTGCCGCGCTTCACCCTTTTGAAACAATTGAGTAAATTCTCCCGCGCCTTGTTGCTGAGAAGCTGGCTGTTTCGAGGCAGAGGGCTGGAAAGGTGGAACTAACGGGGCCTCGGCGAAGGGGTTGGATGGTTCAGCCTTTGACTCTGCATTGAATGCACGGAAAAACATTCCCGTCGCACTCAGGGAATCTGCCTGCTCGGGGGTATCACCGGAGTCTGATTTATTGATTGTCATGAAAGGAATGCCCCCTTTTTGCCGTCGCCGCAGCTTATTGCGAAGCTTACACTGACGATAATCCTGCGTAAAGTGTATCTCGTAAAGGGTATCGAGGGATCAATTCGCGGTTCGAGAAATGATTCCAAAAAGCAAAGAGCATTGGCTATTCGCAGCCACCCAGATGAACGAGAACCACACTAGTCTCCACCCACAACTTTTCCATGCTTCTCACCGGGTTGAGGTATGCTCTTAATGATTTGCGATCCAGACCATTCTACGTCTCAGTTGAGTTGGAGCCGGTCTGCGCAAGTCACAAAGCCCCTTGATGTTTCGTCGTTCCGCCGGAGTGCAACACATGCAAATCACACCCCGCACATACAGTCTCGCCTCCTGTTATGAGAACGCGCTGACGATTATCCTCCGGCTGTGGTCACTGCAACAGCAGGCCTCGGCCAATTCTCAGGACTTTCGCAACAGTATCCGCGCGGCGCTCAAGGCCGCAATGGAACAGGCCAAGGGGATGGCCTATTCGAGCGAAGTGAACCAACTGGCATTCTTCGCGGTAGTGGCGTTCCTCGATGAGAGCGTGCTCAAAATGCAGAATCCTGCATTCGCAGATTGGGCGCAGCGCCCGTTGCAGGAAGAAATGTTTGGGCACAACAGGGCGGGTGAAGTGTTTTTCGACCACTTGCACACAATCCTGGTCAGGCAGGATTCCCACGAAACTGCTGACTGTCTTGAGGTGTATTGCCTTTGCATGTTGCTGGGCTTCAAAGGCAAATATGCTCTCAGCGCCAGCATCAGCATGTTGTCCGGGCAACCGAATGCCGGCGGTTCGCGGCCGAGCGGCGAAATCCAGACTCTCGTGCGTCAGGCGCGTGACAAGATCGATCGAATTCGCGGCGGAATGACCTTTCTTCCCACGAGTGCGCTGCCGGAAGTAAAGCAAGTCGCAACGGTCGATCGGTGGAGCCGCGGACTCGGAATCGCAGCAATCGTGCTGGCGATTCTTACTGTTCTGGCTTACGGTGGTTTCTTGATTGCATTGAGTTCCGGGGCGTCGCAGCTCGGTTAGTTCACGAGCTTGAGGGAGGATCGCTTGCTCGCGTACGTGCTTGCTGTCGTTGTCATCCTGGTTGCCGCACTACTGGCATTTGGTCTCGCCGTGCTCCTGAACCTTCAGGGCGCCGCATACCTCATTTTTGTTGTAGTTCTCCTGCTGATCGGCATTGCCGCTGCGGTCACCATTCTTGTGCTTCACTATCGAGCCCGCAAGGAGAAGCAACTCCAGGAAGGTTCGGCCGGCACAGCGGGATCGTCTGACCTCGATTTGATGCTTGCGGATGCCAACCGAAAGCTGCGCACCTCGCAGCAAGGCGCGAAAACTCTGGAAGCTTTGCCCCTGATCTACATCCTGGGGGATCCCGGATCCGCAAAAACCACGACTGTTGTGCAGTCAGGGCTCGACCCTGAACTCGTTGTTGGAAGTGCCTCACCAACGACCGAGCAGACGCCCACACCGATCCTCAATCTGTGGTTTTCAAAACAAGCCGCTTTGCTTGAGGTGGGTGCGTCGATCCGGGACAACAACTCACTCTTTGAGCGACTCATACACCGCACGCGGGCTAAAGCTTATCGGTCTGCCTTTGGGACCGGGGCAGCGCCGCGTGCGGTAATCGTTTGCCTCAGCTCGGACCAGCTTCTGGCTACGGACGGCGGCACTTCTCTGATGGCGTCGGCGCGCACCACGGGCGCACAACTTCGCGATGTCAGCCGCCTGCTGGGCATGCCGATTGCGGTCTACGTGATCGTAACCAAGCTTGATCGCGTTCCCTATTTTGAGCAATACGTTCGTAATCTGTCAGAAGAAGAGGTGCGTCAGCTTCTCGGGGCATCGCTTTCACGCACTGAAGGCTCCGTAGGCACTTACGCTGACCAGGCTTCAAAGATGTTGTCCGGCATGATTGACGGGCTGGTTTACGAACTAGGCGAATTCCGCTTGGAGATGCTTGATCGCGAGACTGATCCGCGCAGCACACCGGGCGTATACGAGTTCCCAAGGGAATTCGGCAAGATACGCAAAGCCCTCAACCAATACCTTGTGGAGCTTTGCAAGCCGAGCCAGCTCAGCGCCAATCCCTATCTCCGTGGCGTGTACTTCACCGGAGTTCGTGCGCGCGTTGTTGAACGCGCAGTCGCGGCTCCGCAGGCCCCGGAGCGGTCTGTACCCCAGGATCCGGGGGCAACGCAGTTCCTGAAGATCTCCACAGGTCAGGGGGGATACGCAGCGCGGAGTGCTTCGGCGCCTGCCACGGTTTCATCCCGTGTGCCGCAATGGACATTCCTTCCCCGGTTGTTGCCAGAAGTAGTCTTGGGCGACAAAAGTGCACTCTCGGCATCCCGCCAAACTGCGCCGGCGCGGCTGTTCCGGAGAATCTTGTTCGGCACGCTCGCCTTTCTCTTCGCGCTCTATTGCTTGTTCCTTGTCATTTCTTATGTGAACAATTCCTCGCTCGAGGGAAGGATTGCAAAAGCAGCCCACATTCTTCCGAGCGTTGACGCTTCGTCGATCTCCTTGCCGAGTCTGACCGATCTACGTGCTCTTGAAGATCTCAGGCAGACCATTGTGCTGCTTGACGGCTACGAAAAGAACAGTCCTCCCCTACGCTATCGCTTTGGCCTATACCAGGGCGGGAAACTCGACCGCGAGGCCCGGCGCATTTACTTTGACCGCTTCCGTCCCGTGCTTCTCAACCCTGCGCAAGCAAATATGGTCAACTTCATGCGCGGGCTCCCGGACGCTCCGGCAGCAAGCGCTGCCAATGATTCCAACTCCTACAATTCGGCTTACTATCCGCTCAAGGCCTACCTGATCACGACCAGCAATCCTGAGAAGAGTCAGACCTCATTTCTCACCCCTGTTCTCCTTCAGTACTGGATTGGCGCGGGGAAGGCCGAGGACGAGCAGCAACAGCTGGCCCGGAAACAGATCGATTTCTATGGCGCCGAATTGCCGCATGCTCCGCCGCCCTATGCCATCAATCCCGACACGGCAGTTGTTGAGCACGCCCGCAGCTATCTCTCAAATTTCCTCGCCACCACGCGGATCTATCAGGCCATGCTGACTGATGCTGACAAGGCGAGCTCGACAATTGACTTCAACCGGCAGTACCCGGGTTCGGCAAACTATGTACTTGACAGCCACACGGTCCGCGGTGCCTTTACACACAACGGCTTTGCGGCCATGCAGGATGCATTGAAGCATCCTGACAGGTATGCAAATGGGGAACAGTGGGTGCTGGGGAATCGGCCCTCCGCCTCGTTGAGTGTGGCCTCTGGCAGCAAGGAGCCGGCCGCTCTGTACACCGAAGACTTCCTGAAGGAGTGGCACGAGTTCCTGATCAGCGCACATGTAACAAATTGCGGCAGCCTCCCGGACGCAGCCTCCCGGCTCAATATCCTGTCAGGCTCCTCTTCACCTCTTCTTGAGTTGTTTTTTACCATCTCGCATAACACAGCCGTTGCTGACCAGCAGATCAAGACGACATTCCAGCCGGCTCAGGCCCTGGTTGACCCCAATGCGACCGATCGCTTGATTGGGGTGGGCAACAAGCAGTATGTCGACGCTCTTCTGCAACTGGCGGGGGCTGTGGACCTGGCGGATAAGAATCCGAGTATCACGACGGACGCGGCCGCGTTTGGTCCCATCTCCGGCCAGATTGTGTCGGCCAACGGAGCCGCGCAGCAGACGGCACAGGCGTTCAACGTTGATCAGAAGACCCACACCGGAGACACTGTGCTGGCGTTGATGCAAGCGCCGATTCAATGTGTCGCCAAGTTTGAACCGAGCCCCGGGGCCGCGGGAAATGGTGGAGGTCAAGCGATCTGTGGCGCCATCAGTCCGCTGCTGGGCAAGTTCCCGTTCTCTTCAAACCCGAATGCGGCCCCCGCAAGCATTCAGGAAGTTGACAAGGTTTTTGCGCCGGAAACCGGAGTGTTGGCGTCCACGTATGCCTCAACACTGAACAAGATTCTGATACCTGGCGCTGGATCTCAATACGTTGCCGCGCCGTCGGCACCAGGAAAGGTGAACCCACGATACGTCGGCTACTTCAACCGGCTTGAACGCGTCAGTTCAGCACTGTATGCGGGGGGAGCAAAGAGCCCATCGCTCACATTCACTCTCCGATTTATTCCAGGGAATGGAGTGTCTATTGCTGCTCTCCAGATTGACGGGCAAAGAGTCCCCTCGGGGCCGACAGGTCAGACGTACAGTTGGAACGCCGCAACCGCGCAAAAAGTCTCGCTGATCTACGACAACAATGAAGCATTCTCATACCAAGGCACATGGTCACTGGTTCAGATGGTTCGAGCCGCTCAAATTACGAAGACGGCCGGGGGATTCAGGCTGGAGTACCCAATAGATCTGACGGTGGCAGGCCACAAAGTCAATGGGTCGGGAAATGCGGCAAAGACTGTGATATTCGAATTGTCCGGTCCCGGCGCGGAATTCCTGGCAGGTGACGGATTCTCGGGGCTGAATTGTGTGCAGCCCGTGATATTCAAATAACCGGCGAAAAGGCGTTTATCTCATCGGAGGGCGCGGCCGGGGGTAAGCCAACTGCGCGTAGAAGGATGCACGTGATGTTGTCTGCGCCGCCCAGCCGTTTGGCGTGATCGATCAAGGAATTGCAAATGAGCTTGAGGTCGCTCTCATTGGCTGCAGCGTTAGCAATTTCCGCAATGTGTGCATAGCGGGTGAGTCCATCGGAAGCCAGCAGGAGCATATCGTCAAGCTGCAGGGTTGCGGCATACAGGTCAGGTTCAACGGTTTCCGCCACGCCAATGGCTCGAGTGATTACCGACTGAAGGTTTGAGGCTGCAGCCATCTCCGGCGTCATGTTGCCCTTGCGGACCTCTTCATCGAGAAAGGAGTGGTCCTGGGTAATTTGCATGCATTCGCCTCCCCGCACCAGGTAGGCTCGGCTGTCGCCCACATTGCCGATCACGATCCGGTTGCCGTCAAGGCAGGCACAAACGAGCGTTGTGCCCATGCTGTCAAGCTCAGGGTTTTCAAAGCTGGCCTCACGGACCAGGCGATTGGCTTCATAGATCGCCACAGCCAGACGATTCTCGACGGGCAAAAGGTCTTCAGCGCCAGGGGCCGGAGTTGCGGTTGATCCATACGTGTCAATCAGGACACGCACAGCCATCGCGCTGGCCACTTCTCCCGCCGCGTTACCGCCCATACCGTCGCATACCACGAAGATCTGTTGTTCGGCATCGTAGCCGAAGCTGTCCTCGTTGTTGCTGCGCCGGCAACCAATGTCGGTGATGGCCGCGAATTCGAGAGAGATCGTCGATTCCTGGGTCATGTCGAACCTGCCTCATCCAATCTGACTCGAGCCAATTGAGCAAATGTATCAGAGCGCTGAACCCAAGCTACCCTGCCGATTGAAAAAAGCGCTGATCGGCATCATGGAACCATGACCGTTACTTCGCCAGGATTTGTGAATGTGATGACGCCCGCCCACATGCACATTAGCTGCGAGACGTTATCCAGGGTAGGGAAGTTCCCAAGCAGAACCGTTGGAGCACCAGCTACCCATGGAGCCGGCGTGTTCGGGATGCAGGGCATGGGCGTGAGTACTCCCAGAGCTGCCGCGGTCGCTGCCGCCACCATCGGGTTCGCGATCGACTGGCACATCCCGAACGGCATGATGTTGACCAGCGGAATGTGATCCATGATGTTGGCATCAGGCATCTGGTTTGTGAAGACTCTGTTCGTCGGAAGGACCACGAGTGAACTTGGCGCCATTCCAAACGTGCATTGCATCATTGCACCCATACAGACTTGATTTGGCATCGGTCGGTTTACTCCGGAAGTCAACTGTACGCGCAATTTTGGGGAAGAAATTGAATAGAGTCAACTGATTTGGCCGTTGGAGTTCGCAGGCATGCCGATTCTGGATTGTGAAAGGGGCGCGCCTCACGCTGGTTGCCCCTATGAGAGTACTAGATTTGGCGACCGGTGCTCTATGGCAGAATTGAGCACAGAGCGGGTTCGCATCGAATTCGTCGTGAGCACGGCAAAGTCTTGTGTGCCGGTTTCAGGTCAAGGCACAATCCATGGCTTTGCCGAACTATAAGCCAGGAAAGGCCTGCCCAGCATGGTTCCCTTAAAATCCTCCGTCTCCCTGCCTCCCTTCCTTATCGAACCACGTTTTGTGGGCAAGGTGTGGGGATATGACGACCTTCGCCCGTGGTATAACCAGGTCGCCGACAAGGAGCCGATTGGAGAGGTTTGGCTGACAGGCGATGACTGCCGAATCGCTACAGGGGCCCACGTGGGCAGGTCGCTCGGCGAGCTCTTCATCGCTGAGCCGGACTTGCTGCTGGGCTCAGTTGCGCCCCACGCCGAATCACCGTTGCTCGTAAAGGTGATTTTCGCGAGGGAAAAACTGAGCGTTCAGGTTCATCCCGACGACCACATGGCGCAAAAATACGGTCAGCCTCGCGGAAAGACCGAATGCTGGTATGCTCTCGCGGCGGAGCCGGGTGCCAAAGTCGCTGCCGGCCTCAAGCCCGGCGTGACCCTGGAACAGGTCAGAGCCGGGATTGACAACGGCACTCTGGAAGAGAGCTTGAATACGATCCCCGTTTTCCAAGGAGACATGATCTTTGTGGATGCGGGTACTGTGCATGCTCTCTGGCCAGGATCGATCTTGATGGAGACCCAGCAGTACTCCGACACAACCTACCGGATGTACGACTATGGCAGGCCGCGCGAAATGCACATCGAGAAATCGCTGGAGGCGACACACCTCACCACCCGGGCCGGCAAGATCCCCCCGAAAGACCTTGGTGATCGCCGCATTCTCATCGATGTCGAGTATTTCCGGGTTGAGCGAATTGCCATCAGTGGCAGCCGGACTAGCGCAACCCTTCCTGGCGAGGGAGAAGCCGCCAATTGCTTGTCGTACCTTTTTGTGGCGTCCGGATCGGCGCGGATCAACTCGAACAACTTCGAATCATTTGAGATTCCGGCGCGCGGAATTGCCTGCGTTCCCGCGGCCTCGCCTGCGTTTACGGTGGAGGATCAGGGCGGGCTCGAACTGATTCGCATTTCGCCGCGCTGGCCAGTGTCGCTGACTTGAAATTTAATGCCGTATCAACAGGTCTGCGCATCTGATTGTTGCGTGTCGTGTCCGCACCAAAGCATTTCCACCAGGATCTGAGGGAGAATCAAATGAACTACCGTTTTGCAATACCCGAGCAGCTTCGCGGCATCGTCGAGACGGCCGCCGCCGACTGGCAGTCGAATAACAAAGTCGATCGCTTCTGGAAAAAGGACGCGAGCCTTTGGACAGGTGATGGTGAAGAGAAGTGGCTTGGCTGGATCGACATCGTTGAGCGCGAGCAGAAGGAAGCAGCAACCCACGCGGCGCTAGCCGACGATATTCGCGCCTCTGGATTTGAATCGGCGCTTTTGTTGGGGATGGGTGGCTCGAGCCTCTGCCCTGAAGTGCTTGCCGTGACCTTCGGCAATCAACCAGGCTTCCCCGCGATGCACATAGTCGACACGACAGACCCGGCGCAAGTGAAGGCTGCCCGAGAGAAGGTGGATCTGGCCAAGACGATCGTTGTGGTCGCGAGCAAATCAGGCTCCACACTTGAACCGAACGTACTGAAACAGTACTTCTTTGAAGAGATGAAGAAGGCAGTTGGCGCTGACAAAGCCGGAAGTCATTTCATTGCCATTACCGACCCAGGGTCAAAAATGGAACAAGTCGCCAAGGGTGACAAGTTCCGGCACATCTTTTATGGCGATCCGGAGATTGGCGGCCGCTATTCTGCTCTGTCGAACTTCGGCGTAGTTGCAGCAACAGTGGCCGGTCTCAGTACGCCGAAGCTGCTCGCCGAGGCCGCAAAGGCTGTTGCGTCGGCGAAACTGACCGTTGGTGACAATCCAGCTGTACAACTGGGGCTGATTCTTGGATCGGCTCATAACGCGGGCCGCGACAAGATTACTATCTTCACTTCACCCGAAATCTACGACCTGGGTGCCTGGATGGAACAGTTGATTGCGGAATCAACTGGCAAGTTGGGCAAGGGCATCACGCCAGTTGACCGCGAAGGTATTGGGTCGCCAGATGTGTACGGCAACGACCGCGTGTTTGCGTACGTGCGCCTTAAGGGCACTGCCGATGCCAGGCAGGATGCGAAGGTGGCGGCTCTCGAGGCCGCTGGCCACCCAGTCGTCCACTTTGAAATTTCCGATCTGTACGAGATATTCGGTCAGTTCTTCACGTGGGAGGTTGCGACGGCGGTCGCGGGCTCAATCATGGGCATCAATCCGTTCAATCAGCCTGATGTCGAATCAGCCAAGATTGAAACGCGCGCACTGACCACCGAATACGAGAAGACTGGAAAGCTGCCCGAGCGCTCTGCGATCCTGACCGATGGAGAGATTGAACTCTACGCAACGGACGAGTACGCGGCCAAGCTGAAAGCAGGCGCGAAGTCCCCTGATCTGGAAGGCTACCTGCGCGCGCATCTCAATCAGATTCATGCCGGCGATTACTTTGCCACCCTGGCGTTTCTGCCCATGTTCGCTGCAAATGAGGAGATTATTCAAGGTTTCCGTCACAAGATTCGCGACGCCAAAAAGGTGGCCACATGTCTTGGCTTCGGGCCGCGCTTCCTGCACTCTACGGGGCAGGACTACAAAGGCGGGCCGAACACGGGAGTCTTTCTCCAGATTACGGCGGAACACGCAGTCGATGTTGCGATTCCAGGCCAGAAATACAGTTTCGGAATTGTGATCGATGCCCAGGCTGCAGGTGACCTGGCAGTGCTTGAGTCGCGAGGCCGGCGCGCACTCCGCGTCCATCTGGGAAAAGACGTTGGGGCCGGTCTCAAGAAGATTGCCGCGGTCGTTGACGAGGCCTTATCGTAGATCGATTTCTCCTTCATCAACACCAGCCGGGCTCCGCGCCATCTCGACCGATGAGCCCGGTTTTCGTGCAGTTTGAAATGCTAGAAGGGGAGTTCGAGGGGTCGCATGATTGCGTCCGGATGGGGAGAGCACTGGTGCGAGGCTGGAAGCACCTCAGAATATGACCGCGTGACATGTAGCCGGTCCATCTCGACATATCGGGTACGCAAGCCGTCGATACTTGGCGGCGGGTTTGATGGCAGGTGCCGACGGTCTACATAGATCACCAGCGCGCCCTCGCGCGGATTGTCTAAGCTCTGTCCCACTCCGACGCCGAAGAATGATGAGTTCTGTCGCAGCAGAGTCCGCGCATGTTGTTTAATATCGAATGCGCGCTTCAATTCAGAGGGCGGCAACGATGGGCTAACCCCGGCGGGGTTGGCCAGCGGGGCTGTGCCGAATGCGACCTCGTCGATCGAGGCAGGAATCACCATGGTGCGTACACCCTCAATTGTGGCGGGCACTTTCTGGCTCAGGTGGCTATTCACATAAAGAATCACCGCGGCTTCGCCCGCATGATCGCTGCTTTTGCCCATTGCCACTCCCAGGATTCCACTCGCTGGATCGACCAGTGCGCGCGCAGAAAACAACGCCTGCTGCGCGCGAGTGATTTCAGCATCCGAAAGAGCAATAGTTTGGGCCGCACCGATGGTGCTGTCTCCGTAATTCAGGCAGCTCACGGCATGGTCTGGCCCGCCCGTATACACGAAGTTCGCGCTATTCCCGGTCTGAGCTCCTAGCTCGCTCAGCACGTCACTCGCTGGATTCGCAATTGCGTGAACGACACCCGCTGAGTCAGTACCGCCGGCAAAAAACAGTCCCACAGGCTCCGCATTCGACGTGTCCACCATCAGAGCGCCCGAATCGCCGGCATCGCTGAATCGGTCGCCGCTTACCGCCAACTGGTGGGTAAAGAGTTTGGTGAAATAAGGCTTGGTCTCGGCGCAGTCGCGGAAGTAATCCACGGAAACATCGAGGTCGATCACCGAGATGGCTCCGCACGTCAGGCCAGTTGTTCTACCGCTCTTGGCCACTGTCATTTGAAGAGCTGGTATTTCGCCTTTTCCTGCGGTGGATGATATGCCCGGAGGTGCAGAAGCAAGGCTGCCGTCGGGCTGGCGCGCACCCAACTCAAGAATGCTGCCAGCCGCATCCAGTGTGTGCGAAGCCACCTGAGCGATGGCGGCATCAGCGTTAGTCTGGGGTGACTTGAGTGGAAGCCACGAGGTTAGCGACGCTACGGGCGCGGTCCCCGGTCCATCGCCGTTGGGCGTGCAGTTATTGTCGATAAGGCCCGGCTGAACGATGACGTCGCCCACCGTTGCATGGTCGCTTCGCGCCAGCACGTGATTGTTGCTCAGCAGGTACTGGCGTCCGCTGTTGTCCTGGATGAGCCCTCCGAGCGTACCGCTGCAGCAGTCGGCGACGGTGTTTCCGCGAGCATCAAAGTCGTGATTGTTGCCACCGGAACTACCCAGGGGCATCATGGTGGACAGCGCGCCCTGGTGGGTTGTGGGATTGCTATTCACGCCAGCGGCATTCAGCAGAATTTCTGCTTCCGTCTTCGATCCTCCAACTGAGGCGACAATGTACGTTGCGCCGGTAGCCGGAATATTGGCGGGCGCCGTATACGTGACTGAGCAAGTGGTGAAGGTCTGCTGGGAGTGCTGGCAGGATGGTCCAGTCAGCGTCCCGAGCCCCCCCGACGACCCCCCAGGCGAATTTGCCAGTGCGAATCGGATGTCCGCATATCCCCCTGCTTGGGCCAATCGTCCCGTCAGAGTCACTGTTCCCATCGGCCCTAGTGCCACGTTTTCGGGGGTCAGGGGCTGCAGAAATCCCGGGGTTAGCGTAATTGTTGTCTGCCCGGTTATCGCAGGAGCCGCCGTTGCCGATGCTGTGACCTGCACCTGAACTCGGTCTGCTGTCAAGTACGACGGCGGGGAGTAGTGGCCACTTGAATCGATGCTTCCAGGACCTGCCGCGGCGTCTCCCCCTGAAAGGGTCCAAGTCACGGACGCAGGATTTCCTTGTCTATGGTGAGCGGAGAGCTGAAGGACCGGGTTTCCATGAGGATCGACAGAATTGCAGCCCGTGCAATTGGTGTCGAGGCTTGATATCGACGGAGTGACGACAATTGCTCGGGATTGCGGATTCCCAACCACGTTGGCAGCTCCACAACCTGCCAGCAGGACCGGCATGCCAGTGGCCAGCATGAGGCTGACCGAAAGGCGGCGCGGTGACACTCTTCCCGAGTTCACGCGCACGTTTGCTGCCGGAGCTTTGTTGGAAATCTGCATTGAGAGATGGTCTAGTCTAACTGGATTTCCGTTCGTCTGCTTTAAGTCCCTTTCTATCTTAGACGCAATTCGGTTGCGTTCGCAGTTAAAGCACCGCGAGGCGGCTTCTCCGGCAAGGAGACAAACGTTTCATTTGTGAAATCTCAGGGGTAGAGTTGACAGTACGGATTTGGCACCGTAATGCTGGACAGGCAGTTCAGTGGATCGACATGGCAGCCCCACCCGGCAATCCGACTTCCGGCTTGGACGACTTCCTCAAGGAGCTTGAGCAGGAAGGCATTGCGCACGACGCCGCGCAATCGGAACATCAGCAGAAACGACTCAACCTTGAGAGCCCTACCGCGGGACTTCTGCAGTTGCTGATCCTGGCGGGAAGGAGAAGGCGCGTGCTGGAGATCGGCACGTCAAATGGTTATAGCGCCCTGTGGATTGCGGATGCGTTGCGCCGCATCCCGGGCGCCCAACCTCTCATTTCGATCGAGCGGGATCTCAAACGGGCGGATAAGGCGCGCGAGAATCTGGCACGCGCCGGCTTGGACGATTGGGTTGAGGTTCGTGTTGGGCAAGCGACTGAGATTGTGGCGGAACTGGAGGGACCGTTCGACACGGTTTTCTTCGATGCCGATCGAGTAAGCGCGCCTCAGCAGCTTTCGCTGCTGCTTCCGAAGCTGGAAAGCGATGTTATGCTGCTGGCCGACAATGCGCTGTCCCATCCGCAGGAGATTGCCGGATATCTGGAAGCGCTCGACCTAATCCCTGGATTTGTTTCGACGACAATTACCGTCGGGAAAGGCCTGCACCTTGCCCACAGGCTTCAGGCGTAGATTCGTTCCTCATCTCGACAGCGTTGGCAACCTCTGCCAGCCTTTGATACGACTCCAGGCGATCTTCGTGGTGGTAGGTGTCGGTTACCGCAATCACTTCGCTGGCACCGGTGGCGCGTACCAGTTTTTCAAGTCCCGCCCGAACAGTCGACTCGGAACCCACAATAGCCGCTCCCAGCTTGTCCATAACTGCGGCACGTTCCCAGTCAGTCCATAGCCCATCCATGGATTCGACCGGCGGCAACAACTCGACGGGCTGGCTCCGGATGAGGCGAAGGAACCGCTGCTGCGGCGTGGTGAACAGCCGCCTGGCTGCAGCATCTGTTTCGGCCGCAATCACTTGCACACCCACCATGAAATACGGCTTGGCGAGTATGGGGCCCGGTTGAAATTGATCGTGGTACAGGTCGGCGGACTTGTTGAGATATTCGGGCGCGAAATGCGCGGCAAACGCGAATGGCAGGCCGAGACGAGCAGCCAGACGAGCACTGAAATCGCTGGACCCCAGCAGCGTGATCGGCACGTTGCTATTCTGGCCGGGGATGGCCCGAACCGCTTGGCCCGGCCGATCGGGCCCGAGGTAGGTGCGTAACTCCGCAAGCAATTCAGGAAAGTCGTCGCCGGTCTGGCCCAGATCACGCCGAAGCGCCCGCATGGTGCTGAAGTCGCAGCCGGGCGCCCGGCCAAGGCCAAGGTCAATGCGGCCGGGATAAAGCGCTTCCAGGGTGCCAAACTGCTCCGCAACGACCAGCGGCGCATGGTTGGGCAGCATAACGCCACCGCTGCCAACGCGGATTGTCCTTGTGGCTGCCGCGACATTGCCTATCAGGATCGCCGTAGCTGAACAAGCCAGGCCTTGGATGGAATGGTGCTCTGCGAGCCAGAAACGCTTATAGCCCCATTGTTCAGCGTGCTGGGCTAGATCAACCGATCTTGCGATCGCCGCGCCGGCACCCTCGTCGGTCTTCATGCCGACCAGATCCAACATCGAGACTGTCAATACGCCCGCCATACATCCTTAGATTCATTCTGCGCGAAAGCGATGCTGAACATGGGCGTCAGGGCAGTTGTATCCTCGAAATCGGGGGCGTCCAGGAGAAAAGCATGGTGCAACTTGAAGCTATTCGTGGAGATATCACCCGTCTCCAGGTCGACGCCATTGTCAACGCGGCGAATTCGTCTCTGCTTGGAGGAGGCGGGGTGGATGGCGCTATCCATCGTGCCGCCGGTCCCGAACTGGTCGACGCCTGCCGCAAGCTGCACGGGTGCGCCACCGGCGACGCAAAGGCCACGCCCGGATTTCGCTTGCCGGCCACGTGGGTATTTCATACGGTGGGTCCGGTGTGGAATGGCGGAAACCGCAACGAGGATGCGTTGCTCGCCTCATGCTATCGGCGATGCCTGGAACTAGCCCGTGACCACAAAGTCCGGTCGATTGCCTTTCCCGCAATCAGTACCGGCATCTACAGTTTTCCGGCAGAACGCGCCGCAAACATCGCGATCCAAACCGTGCGCGCGGACCTCGAAGGTAGCGGAGTTGAGCAGGTTCAATTCGTCTGCTTCAACGACGAAACATTCCGAATCTATGAGCGGTCGCTATCAATCCCACATGCCTACTGAATCGCAGAAAACCCGGAGATCGAATGGACTACGTAAATCTCGGCAAAACCGGAATGAAAGTTTCTCGCATCTGTCTTGGATGCATGACCTATGGCTCTCCGGCAACGGGCGAGTTAAAGGGCGGCCGCCATGCGTGGGCGTTGAATGAAGAACAGAGTCAACCCTTTTTGCACCAGGCTCTCGAAGCAGGAATCAATTTCTTCGATACGGCCAATGTCTATTCAAGTGGCGACAGCGAAGTGGTGCTGGGCAATTTTCTGAAATCCCACACACGGCGCGAGGCCGTTGTGATCGCGACCAAAGTGCACGGCGTCATGCGCGATGAACCGAATGGTCATGGCCTCTCGCGCAAAGCGATCATCTATGAGTTGGAACAGAGTCTGAAGCGGCTCCAGACCGACTACGTTGACCTATACCAGATTCATCGCTGGGATTACGAAACGCCGATCGATGAGACCCTGGAAGCACTTCACGAGGTGGTGAAAGCAGGAAAGGTTCGTTACATCGGCGCTTCATCCATGTACGCGTGGCAGTTTGCCAAGTCTTTGTATCTTGCCGACCTCCGCAACTGGACGCGCTTCGTGTCCATGCAGAATCATTACAACCTGCTCTATCGCGAAGAGGAACGCGAGATGGTTGGTTTGTGCCGGGCAGAGGGTATAGGCATGCTGCCCTGGAGCCCACTCGCTCGCGGCCGTCTGGCGCGACCCTGGCACTCCGAGAACACAAAACGATTTGAGACGGATCAGTTCGGAAAAAGCATGTACTCGCGTTCAGAGGAAGACGATCGTAAAGTTGTTGAACGGCTCGGCGAGATTGCTCGAAAGCGCGGCGTGCCGCAGGCTCAGGTGGCGCTGGCGTGGCTGTTGTCAAAGCCCGCGGTGACCGCGCCGATCGTCGGAGCAACCAAACCGCATCACCTGGAGGATGCCGTAGGAGCCGTTTCATTGCGTCTGAATACAGACGAGATTGCGGCGCTCGAAGAGCTCTACTCTCCCCATTCGGTCCTCGGATTCAGTTAGAAGCCATGCACTCTGCGGCTGACGACGCTCGACGCACAGAGATGAAAAAGGTATTGACGTCTTTGTGAGAACAACCTTACTTCCCCTTGCTCCCATCTCACCCTGCGGGACTGGTACCAGAAGCCCCGGTCCGAGATAGAAGGAGATAAAAACCATGAAAATGGAAGATTTTCGTCGTGCAAGTTTGTTGGTTTCCAGCGTTGTCCTGGCAGGGACATTGACCGTGGCCGGCTGTCATCAGAACGCAGCGCATCCCGATGTAAAAGATGCTGTCACGAATTCCTTAAATTCAAACCAGCTCAGTAATGTGAGCGTGTCGCAGGACCGGGATAAGGGCGTAATGACTTTGACTGGCAACGTGGATTCCGCTGACAAGAAGAGCCAGGCGGAGACGTTGGCCAAACAGGCGGCGCCTGATTACACCGTGGCTAACGAAATTGGAGTGCGTCCTCCAGAGGTGGCAAACGCCGGCGCGGTGGCATCGGACCTTGATAAAGGTATCGAGGAGAATTACAAGGCCGCCATCAAGGCTCACAAGGCGCTGGACGATCAGAGCATCCATGCCGATTCGAAGAATGGCACACTTGAGCTGAAGGGATCGGTAAAAACTGCGGCGCAAAAGAAAGAAGCCGAAGCACTCGCGAAGAAGACCCCCAACGTTCAGCAGGTTGTGAATGAGATCGAAGTAGATCCTAAGAAGCATTCCACCCCGGCGACCACCGACCCCGGCCGCTAACTTGAAATCCAGGTCCCGGCCGCTTTGGGCGGCCGGGGCAATAACTTAGGCTACCGTCATAAACTTAGGCTACCGTCATAACTAATTTGCCAAAGTGGCTGGCTTCTTCCATTCGGGCGAGCACATGCTTTGCCTGAGTCCAGGGAAAATCCTCCCCAACCGGCCTGAGCTGCGTCAGTGTGATGGCTTTATTCATCTCCACAAAATCCTGACGCGAGCCTACATAAATTCCCCTTATCCGGGCCTGCTTGTGAAGTACTGCAGCCATCGGAATCGGCTCGGGAGAAATTGCACCGGTGAGTACACCAACCTGCGCGATCGTGCCTCCCATGCGCAGGGCGCGGAGCGACCGGGGCAGGGTGCCCACGCCACCGACCTCGACAATCAAGTCAACTCCTTCCACGGTCTGCTCCATCGCCCATCGATCCCACTCAGGGACTTCGTTGTAGTTCACTCCCACGTCCAGGCCAAGCTCGTAGGCCCGATTCAGCTTTTCGTGGCTGCCGGAGATTCCAAGCACCTTCGCGCCGCGGAGACGGGCGAACTGAAGGGCAAAAATTGAAACTCCCCCGGTGCCCTGGATCAGTACGGTTGCGCCTGGCTTGATGTCGCAAGCAGCAAGGGCGTTCCAAGCGGTGACCGCGGCGCAGGGCAGCGTCGCCGCCTCCTGGTAGCTCATGTGTTCTGGAATAGCCACCAGGCCGGTTTCATTCAAAACCACGTATTCGGCCAGCATCCCGTCAATATCGCCGCCGAGCGCCCCTTTCACTTTTTCAGGTCCGGGAGGGCCATCCAGCCAGTTTTGCATGAAGATTCCCGTGACGCGGTCGCCCCGCCGCCAGGTTGTGACACCCGGTCCAGCCGCCACCACCTCACCCGCGCCGTCGGAGCACGGGATCCGGGGAAGTCGTAATTTGGGGTTATAGAGGCCTTTCACCATCATCAAGTCGCGAAAATTAAATGAAATCGCATGAATTCGAACAACCACCTGACCGGGGCCCGGTTCTGGATCGGGGCGTTCTGTAAACTCAAGCGAATCAATGCCAAACGACGAAATCTGCCAGACGTGCATGCAATCTCCTTGGGCCCTGATCACTTCAAGACACCGAGTTGGTGAGAGTCTAAACCCGCTTCATGGGATGTATTAAAGCAAAACCCTCGTAGAATGAAGATATGGCCCGTGGTTGGGAAAGTAAATCCGTGGAGGAACAGATGGCGACCGCTCAACAGACAGCTCCGTCCTATCAGGCGAACGGCTTCGACTCTAATGCTTCCAAACAGGCGACCGAGCAGGCACGACTTCGCCGCGCACGGCAGAAACAGGCTCTCGATTTGCAGAAAGAAAATATTTTGTCGCAACGAACTTCAAATCCTGCTCGACGCGCGGCGTTGGAGTCCGCGCTTGCGCAGATTGAAGCGCAAATCGCGGAACTCGGCTGATTAAACCCGCTGCGGCGGGCTTTTTTATGTTCGCTACTGTCTTGGACCGGCCCCGCAGCCGACCACGGCAGGCTAATTATTGCCGGAACTCTCCCCTGTGGAAGAGCAGGGAGTTAGCCTGTTGCACCGGCGTGAGCACCACCCGCGCAATGTTCACGTGATCTGGTCGTCCAGCGGCCCACACGATCACGTCTGCTACGTCCTGAGGCGTGAGTGGTTTGACGTCCTTGTAGACCTTCGAAGCCCTCTCTTGATCGCCGCGGAAGCGTACCAGGCTGAAATCAGTCTCCACCATGCCGGGATCGACGCTTGTGACCCGGATTGGCGTGCCGAGGACATCCTGGCGAAGGCCATCGTTGATTGCCCGTTCGGCTGCCTTTGACGCGCAATAGACGGCGCCGTTCGGATAGGTCAGTTCGCCCGCAGTCGATCCCAGGTTGATTACGTGTCCTCGGCCGCGCACCACCATCCCCGGCACCACAGCACGCGTCACATAAAGCAGCCCTTTTACGTTGGTGTCGATCATCTCCTCCCAGTCTTGAATGTGGCCAAGGTAGAGTTTGTCGAGACCTCGGCTCAGCCCGGCGTTATTCACCAGGATGTCGATCTCTGCCCACTCGACAGGCAGGCTGTCGATGGCATTCTGCACGGCACGATGATCGCGCACGTCGAGGTCAATTGAGTGCACAGACGGTGCTCCGCGCTCGAGTGCGGCGGATGCCACTTCGGCGAGTTTTCCGGCCCGGCGCGCGGCCAAGAGCAGACGCGCACCTTCAGAGGCAAATGCGAGAGCGGTAGCCGCGCCGATGCCGGCACTGGCTCCGGTTATGAATACGACCTTACCCTTAAGACTCATGGAACTATCCTAATCAACGATTGCGCGGATTTACGTGACGGCAATTATGTGGGCCGGATTTGCGCTCGCGAATATCAGCCAGCTTCCTCGAAACTGTTTTGAACCAAGGATTCAAGGCTTAAGGCAACCTCACCCGCTAAACTGATTCTTCGATGCTCAGAACAGTCCAGGCCACACGCTATGTTTTGCCTTTGCGAGAGGGCGGATCTCTGCCCGCAATTGTGGAGGCCGATGACCTCGGCCTCTATGTAGTGAAATTTCGTGGTGCGGGACAAGGCATTCTTGCCCTGATTGCGGAGCAGATTGCAGGAGAGATTGGCCGGGCACTGGGACTTCGGGTGCCCGAGATTGTTTTCGTTGAAATTGATCCTGCGCTCGGACGCAACGAGCCGGACGCGGAGATTCGTCATTTGCTGCGATCGAGTGCGGGGCTGAACCTCGGCCTCGATTACCTGCCAGGCTCCATCATGTTCGATCCCGCGGCGCGCGACGCAGCCTCGTCTGAAGAGGCCTCAATGCTGGTGTGGTTTGACGCCTATACACAGAACGTCGATCGAACTCCGCGTAATGCAAATCTATTGGTCTGGCATCGAAAGCTGTATCCGATCGATCATGGTGCGGCACTGTTCTTCCACCATGATTGGGAGACGATGGAGACGAAGATTGAATCCCCCTTCCCACAAATCAGCCAGCACGTTTTGCTCCCCTGGGCCAGTGAGATCAAAGAAGCCGGAAGGATCGCCAGCGAAAAATTGAAATCTCAAGTGATCAAATCAATCGTCGCCGCGGTTCCGGAAGACTGGCTTGAAGCGGTCCCCGGCGACCTGACTGCATCCGAGCGGCGCGATGCGTATGTCAACTTCTTCCGTCGCCGGCTGGCCGCCGCCCACACCTTTCAAGAGGAGGCGACCAATGCCCGCAGCCGCCTCGTTTGATTACGCCTTGCTACGAATTGTGCCGCGAGTTGAGCGGCAGGAATTCATCAATGCAGGGGCAATTGTCTATTGCCCGGAGCGTCAATTTTTCGGATGCACAATTCACCTTGATCGCAATCGCCTGAAGACCCTGTGGCCCGACGTCGATGTGGAGCTGGTTCAACATCACCTTGAGGCGATTCAACGCGTCTGCGACGGAGATCCAGAGGCCGGACCGATCGCCAGACTGTCGCAGCGGGAACGTTTTCACTGGCTGACCGCTCCGCGCAGCACCATAGTCCAGCCGTCGGCCGTGCACACAGGCGTTTGCGGTAGCACGGACGGGCTACTCGATCGACTGGCAAAGCAGTTTCTATTGGTTTGAATCACTGCTTCGCGGCTGTCCTCAGCAATTCACTCAGGTCGCGCAAATCCACTGCCGTCGTGTCGCCAATAACGACATAGCGCAGGCCTGTTTCACTCCATGTCTCGATGTTGAAGCCTTTTTCCCGGGTCGATATTTCGCTCATTCCAGTGGGGACTACGCCCGGCTGCTCCTGTACCACAAAGACAGAAATCTGGTGTTTGCGAATCTCGAAGAGTAGCTGCGCACCTGGACTGTGCCTGAAGTACACGAGTTTTCCGCCAAGCAGTTTGAAGGGCGAATTCCCCAACTCGGGCAGGTTGAAACTGAAAGGTAGCTTACCCTGAAACCAGGGCTTTACTGTGTGCCGATCTGTGGATACCACGTCGACCGGATTGGCGCTTGCCGTTGTGGCGACGTGCACGTCGAGAAGTTCGGCCAATGCCTGTTCCCGTGCTGCATGCCGGGTCCACAAACCAGCCGACACCAGGACAATCAGAGCAAAGGCAAGTGCGCCAGCCACAACTCGAGGCACCAGGGGCATCTGCCAGATCCGTTTGCGGCTGCCTTCAACCTGCTTCTGAATGCGGAGGCGGAACTCCGGGGAAGGCGTGTATCGAGCAGCAGCCGCCCTGGTGGCACGCTTCACCTGTATGCGGGCAAGCGTCTCGCCGGCACACGAGGGACATAGACGCAGATGGTCCTCGATGCCCTCGCTTTCTTCCGGCGAGCAGTTCCCATCCACATATTTGTTCAGTCCCTCGCGCCAAAGCTCGCAACTCATGTTTGTACCCTCATGGTACCGGCGCTCAGCAGCTTCCGCATTGCTTTCCGGGCCCTCGAAAGGCGTGACATCACTGTGCCAATTGGTATCGAGAGCGCAAGGCCGATCTCCTGGTAGCTCATTTCCTCGAGATCGCAGAGGAGGATTACTTCGCGGAAATTCAGCGGCAGTTCTTCCAAAGCCTGCCGAATCGTCTCCTGTTCCACGCGAGCAAGCAGAAGCAACTCCGGAGTTTCGTCGGTTCCTGGCTCGATCGGCGTGTCGTCGCTGTCCATTGACACAAACGCCGAAGCTCGAAGTCCCGCCTTGGTTGTCAGGAACGTGTTGCGCAGGATTCGGTATATCCACGCTCGAAAATTTGTTCCCTGTTCAAATGAGGGAAACCCCTTGAGCGCCTTCATGTAAGTCTCCTGCACAAGGTCCTCCGCGACGGAGCGATCCTGCGTCAGCCAGCAGGCGAAGTTGTACAGACCGGCGAATAGAGGCATCGCCAGGTCCTCAAACGACCCGGAAGCGGAGGTATGATCAGGCACGGCACCGACAGTTTAAACGAGTGAGAACGCGCGGCTCTTCGGCACCCCGAGTGATGAAGCAAATGGCCGCGCTCAATCTGCGGCGGCGGTGGTGCACCCTTCCAGGTGAAGGGGAACGCGGTGAGGCTTTCATCGATTGCTCCTTTCGATGTATAGAACTGGAGCAATCGATGAATATTCCCGAGAAATTCAACTTTTTCGCCATCCAGCCTGCCGGCAAAGATTTGGGCTGATTATTGAGGCGTCACCAGTTGATGCGCAATCGCGAACAGTGCCAGTTCCAGGCGCGTAGAGACTCCGGTCTTGTCAAAAATATTGGAGAGATGCCGCTTCACCGTTTCCTCACTCAGGCCGAATTGCTTTGCAATATCGCGATTGCTGCAACCCTCCACGATCGAGCCCACCACTTCCAGCTCGCGCGGCGTAAGACCGAAAGTCTTTCGCTGAGGAACCGCGGCCTGCTGCATCAGGTCATGCAGAGCCGAAACAAGATTGACCACCCGCTTTCCGCCAATCCAATAGTCGCCGGCGGTCACTGTTTTAATCGCGGTTTGCAGGTGCCCCGAAATGGCGTCTTTCAGCACGATGCCGCGTGCCCCAATGTGCAAGGCTTCGATGATCTGCTGGGTGGTGATAGTCGAAGTCAGCAGAAGAATCTTGACTGTGGGCGAGCCATTCATGATGGCGCGCATCGCTTCCAACCCCGGAAGTCGGGGCATCTGCAGGTCGAGCAGAAGGATGTCGGGTTGCGATTCCAGCGTCAGCGTGATGGCTTCATCACCATCGGAAGCCTCGCCGACTACCTCAAATCCCTCAGTGTCCTGAAGCATGTTGCGGACACCGATACGAACCACAGGATGGTCATCTGCCAGTACGATACGAATGGGACGTTCCACGGGGTGAATATTCCTCCAAGGCCGGCTCGGGGTTATGGCGCTTCCAGCGCACTTCAGTATCGCTCAAACAGCTGCGTCTATCCTGGGAGAGCTCCGCATCAAGCATACGCTTCAGATTTTGGCTAGCGACTTTCAAATCAATGAGCAACGTACGGCTGTACTCTAAATTGTTACCCCTTGTTTCAAGCAACTCTCCTACCCGCATGGCCTGAAGGGCTCCGGCCATTCCGCAGCCGCCCTTAATCGCGTGGCCGATGCGCTTTACTTCGGCTGAGTCTTCATTTTCAATCGCAATCACAAGGAGCGCATGCCGCTTCTCCAAATCGTCTACGATCGCCGCAAACAGTTCGCGCACTCCAGATTCTTTCATGGCAGTTCGCAACTGGGCGAGGATGACCGGATTTACCACCGGCGATTCCGTTACCGGCTCGGGTTCCGGGTCGGTGGCATGTTGTTCGAGCACACGCTGCAGTGCCTCCGGGCCGAACGGCTTCATCAAGAATCCATCCGAGCCAGCCATCACCTCAGGAGGTGCATCGCTGCCACTGATTGCGTAAAGGAAGGCTTTACTGCGGGAACGCAGCTGTTGAATCAACCCGGCTCCGCTCAAACCCGGCATCTGCGTGTCCATCAGAATCACTTCCGGCGCGCAGATGCCTTGATCCATCAAGGAGAGCGACTCTGGGCCATTAGGCGCCGTGTGTACCGTGTAACCGCTCATAGTGAGAACAGTAGCGATCACCTCACGGCTCACCATATCGTCGTCAATCAAGAGGACGGTCGGCAGCTTTCGGTCACCTGAATTTCGAAACATTGGTATTAGTGTGCCACCTCGGCCATACGGCAGACAAAACTAGCAGATGAATGCACAGGGAGCAACCTAGTTTCCGACAACCAGCACCTGAAAGCTGCCGTCAACGGCGTCAACCTTGAGCGTGCCAACGCCATTTGCGGGTGGATGATCAAGCTTTGCCCCGTAAAGCGTGGTTACAAGGTACAGGTCGCCTGTCGAGGGATCAATCGCCATTGTTCTAGCCTGTTGCATCGTGGGCAGGTTTTGAATGACGGCATAGGTATCCGTTACGTGCTGGCGAATCACGGTGAGGCTGCCATAGCCGCCGCCATTGGCTGTGAAGATGAGCCGCCGGCCGGCGTCGTAGGCAACCGAGTCTGCACCAGGTCCGATTGTGAGCGATGCCACACTTTTGCCAGATTCAGCGTCAAGCACCTCCAGGGATTGGTTCTCACACGCAACGAACAGGCGAGCTGAGTGGCCATCGATGGCTAAACCTCGGGGGCTGGAGCAATTGCCGTCAAGCCGTAAAAACCGAACGTGTGGATTGAAGCTGGAAACGCCGATCTGCCAGCTCACGAAAGAAGGCCCAGAATCGGCCCCGTGCCGTGAGTCAAGCTCGCGATGTGCGTCCGCCGCGATGGATGCTGCGTCGAGCCGGGCGATTCGCGGGGGTAGAAGCGTATGCGCGATATAGGGGCTTTCGCCAGTCACGTCTAGGGGACCAACGGTTACAAAGACTTGTCCGTTGTCGTCGGATTGCACCATGCGGCAATCACCTTCGATTGCGATGTCGGCCAACTCCCGCAGCGCCTCAGCGTCGACGACAATCACGTGCGAACCGCCCTTCACCTCGACCGGAAGTTCCTCACTTCGAGTGAGAGGGCGGCGCGCCAAACCAGGGTTGCGCGGTTCGGTCCGGACAACGGGGATGGCACCGCAAATCGCGAATAGCAGCTTTGTTTGGGGCTCAAAAGCGATGGCGCGAGCGGAACAACCCACGGCGATGCTTGACCGAATTTGGAAATTCCGCCGGTCAAGGACGCGGATGACATTCGCGCGGCCATCGGTCGCGTACCCAATCTGACCATTTGGGTCGAGGACCACGGCGTGTGCCTCCCCGAAACCGGCAATCTCCCCAGCCACCGCGCCCGTTCCTGTGTCCACAATCTGAACTACAGTCTGGTGGGCAATAAAAAGTTGGCGAGCGACCGGATCGAGCGTCAGGTAGTCCCACTTGCCCGTTCCGCCGATCACCCATTTGTTCTTGATCGCAAGCGGATTGCCCGAGAGTTCGTCATTCGCAGGAATCGGCGCCTGCTGCGCTGAGAGTGTCGCGCAGCCAAGCAGAGCGGCGGTAAGCCAATTCGTCATCGCAGACCGATCCTTGCTTAGTCGGACGCGTTCCAGGCGCTTGCCGCTCATCGTTTAAGGGAATTATTCGTTGGCGGCGATCTCATGAAGCCAACCGGGCGCCTTCAGCAATTCCCGAGGACGCGAACCATCTGCCGGCCCTACCAGCCCGTCCCTCTCCATCAGGTCGATCAGGTGCGCTGCACGGCCGTACCCTATGCGCAGCCGACGCTGTAATAGCGACGTGGATGCCTTGCCAAATTCGAAAACCAGCTGAACGGCATCATTGAACATAGGATCGTTCTCGTCCGGATCGCCGCTGCCGCCTTCCACGCTGGCACGTTCATCTTTCGGAGACTCGAGGAAGCCCTCGACGTACTCAGCCTGTCCCTGATTCTTCCAGAATGCGACGATAGCTGCGGTTTCCTTTTCGCTCACGTATGGAGCGTGCAGACGCATCAGGCGGCTCGTTCCAGGCGGCAGAAACAGCATGTCGCCACGGCCCAGCAGCGCCTCGGCGCCGTTTGTGTCAAGAATTGTACGGGAGTCCACCTTGGTCGCCAGCCGGAAGCTGATTCGCGTCGGCACGTTTGCCTTGATCAGGCCGGTAATCACGTCGACACTGGGCCGCTGCGTGGCCAATACCAGGTGAATACCCACCGCGCGAGCCATCTGCGCCAGGCGCGTAATCGATTCTTCGACGTTGGCCCGATCGAGCATCATCAGATCGGCAAGCTCGTCGATAATGATCACGATGTATGGAAGTGGCTCTTCTTCCTGGCCGTCGTCGAACAGCGACGGCATTGTCCCTTCGAAGAGCTTGTTGTATTGGTCGATATTCCGAACGCTTCGACTGGCCAGCAGCTTCAACCGCCGCTCCATCTCGCGAACCGCGTTCCGCAAAGCGTTGGCGGCAAGCTTCGGCTCGGTGATAATCGGCGTGAACAGGTGCGGCACGCCTTCATACATGCCCAGTTCCACCCGCTTGGGGTCAACCAGGATCAGCCGAACCTGCGCCGGCGTGGTGCGGAACAGCAGGCTCATGATCATGGCGTTGATGGCCACCGATTTGCCCGAACCCGTTGATCCGGCGATCAGCACGTGCGGCATTGACGCCAGGTCTGCCGTCACGATGCGCCCGTTGATGTCCTTGCCCATGGCAAGCGTAAGCCGGGATTTGGCTTTGGCAAACGGCTCCGATTCAATCACGTCGCGCAGGTGGATGGTTTCGCGCTCGTGGTTGGGCACCTGGATGCCTACGGTGCTCTTGCCCGCCATGCGCTCGATCAGGATGCTCTCGGCGCGCATCGCCAGGCAAAGGTCGTCGGCGAGTCCGGTCACGCGAGAGTACTTCACGCCCGCCTCAGGCTTGAATTCATACGTCGTGACCATGGGACCGGGGTTGATCTGAACTACCTGTCCGCGCACATCGAACTCACCGCATTTCTCCACCAGGACTTTGGCTTCCTCACGCAAATCGTCCTCGCGAACCGCCTGAGGGCCGCCCCCGGGATTCAGCAGGGTGCTGGGCGGGAGCTTGAAGCCGCTCACGTTCTTAGGCGCGACTGTGACGTGCCTCACATCAGCATCGGCACGCTCATGGATTGCAATCTCGCTCGCCGCCGGCGCTTGGGACAGAGGGGGGGGGTGGGGGGAGGGGTGCCCGGACCGGTTCCGGCCGCGGAGCAACGGGCGCAGGCATGGCTGCCGCCGGCTCCGGCCTCGGCTGGATTGGCGCAGGCCGAACCGCCGCCTGCGGCTGGGGAACCACGGCAGGGAAAGGAGCCATTTCAGTTCGCGCCGCAACCGAGGCTGCAGGAGCAACAGGGACTTCCTCCCCGTTTTCCCAAATGCTTCTGCGTCGCACCGATTCTGTCACTGGAATTTTGGCTTCGGCAGGTTGTTGTGCGGCGCGCTGAAATGCGGGTATCTCATCTACCGGGTCAATCTCGACGCTTCGATTGCGACGCCCGAAAAAGGCTGCCAATCGGCTTGGCGCCTGAACGCGATGCTCGGTCGGCTCGGCAGCTCCATTCCCGATCGCTCCCGAGAAAATACGCTGCGCGGGGCCTGGCTGGGACTGTTCGTCGAGAATCTCTTCTCGTTCCGCCCGGCGATCCGCACGGTCCTCGCGCCAGTTGCGCCAGCGATCGTGCCATGATTGCAGCAGGATCAGACGGCTCTCAAGATTCTCCCAGATACTTCTGAAATTGATTGCGAGGGCGAAATAAATGCCCGCCAGGGCCAGCACGCCCGCTACGATCCACGCACCCTGGACATTCAGATACGCGACGAGAAACCCTCCCACCAGGCGACCAGTTACACCTTCGACCGGAATCGCGTGCATCAAGCGCCAATGCCAGGGAAGAAGTCCCAGGGCCGCTGGAAGGAAAATCACCGAGAGCAGCGCACCCACACCCCGCAGCCACGCGGCCCCTGCCCACTTTGACCGAATCCAGCCCCAGGCGACCATGCCCATCCACACAGGAATGAAAAAGGCCGTAAATCCCAGGATCTGCAGCAGGAGGTCGCTCAGAAAGGCGCCGAACGGCCCGATCCAATTACCCACGACAACTGGAGAAACTGTGTCGATCGATGTATTCAACGACGGATCGGTCGGCTGATAGGTCGAAATCGACAGGAGCAGGAGCATTGAAACCAGCGCCAGCACGATCCCGAGAAACATGTTCAAGGAACGGTTCCGAGTCGGAGCGAGTGCAATCTGTATGGGTTTAATCATGGGGATGTCGCCTCCGCTCCCGGCCGCCGCAAACCCGTTTGCGCGTCGAGCTTCCAGGGCGGACGAAGAATCCCAGAGCAGACCCTATTATCCCAGCCACGCGGCCAGTCTTCGCCAGACAATCGCCGGGGGGAATCTGGATATCAACCCCGACGGTCCCGCAAAGTCTTACCGACCCATGATCCTGCTTCCCCAGATCAGCAGCACAATTCCCAGAATGATGCGGTACACGGCGAACACGGTAAATCCGTGTCTCCGCACCCAGCCAAGAAACCATTCGACTACAACCAGCGCCACGATGAAGGAGACCACAAAGCCAATGCCCAGCACGACCCACCGCTGGCCTGACATCACAACGTTCGCGGCAGCCTCTCCAGCCGCGAGCGCCGCTTTGCTGCCATGGATCTCCTTGAACAGGTCATAGCCGGTCGCCGCCAGCATGGTGGGAATCGACAACAGGAAACTGAACTCAAGCGCTGTGGGACGATCCATCCCAACCATCTGACCGGCTGCAATCGTCGCCATCGAGCGGGAAGTACCAGGAAAGATGGCTGAAAGCGATTGACACAAGCCGATCCAGACGGCCTGACCCAAATTGATTTCTTCCACGTGTACGGTGTGCGCCTCGTACTTCGTGGACCACATGTCCACGACCCACATAATGATGCCGCCAAGCAGCAACGCAAGGGCGATTACAGTCAGGCTGCCCAGATTTTTGTCGCTCCATTTCTTGAGCACCAGCGCGGGGACCGAGGTGCAGACAAAAGCGAGAATCGTCAGGGAAAGAGGATGAGTCAGGTAGTTTCGATCGCGTCGTTCACCTCTCGGGAACGTGCGGAGAAACTCCAGGATGCGCGCAAGGTAAAGCAGCAAAAGAGCGAGAATCGCCCCGGCCTGGATCACAATTGTGTACATTTTCCAATACGCGTCATCGAGCGGAAGCTTCAGCAGGGCTTCCGCGATGCGCAAATGAGCCGTCGAGCTGACGGGTAAAAATTCCGTCAAGCCTTCCACTATGCCCAACAGGACAGAAAGAATGTAAACGTTCAAAAAGCCTCCGGTGGGGCTGGAAATCTACGCCGAATATGCCCTCGCCATTGTCTACAAGGTTCTTCTTCGATGATAAGGCCAATCCGTCACCGATTTTCTTGAACCTATATTGAACTTAAAGGATTTGCCTGGAATTTATCGCTATTGGCGGTCGATGCCGTATACCGGAATTCCCTGGTCCAGTTTAAAGACCAGTGCTGCGGCCCGCGCCGTGTAATCGGACTGCGGAAATTTGTCCTTCAGCCGACCGGCCAGTTCATGAGCATGCGCCTTCGCGCCGTCCGCTTTCTTGTCGCTGTTATCGGCATTGAACATGTCCACCAGGGCGGCATTTCGATACACCGCCTCATATAACGCCTTGGGGGTACGCGGACCATCAGGATGCTCCGCTGCATACTTTTCGTACAACTCGGCTTCCTTCTCCGGGCATTTCACTTGACCCTGCCAATCACCGCAAAGCTTGTTATCAATCAGGGCATAGGCAGCCATGTCAGCCTGCTTGGTATGGGGATAGAACTTGATGACCTTCTTCATCAGGTCTTCGTCCATTCCCTCGCGCATGTACGACGCCTGTTCCTTTGCGGAGGGGCGCGAGGCCTGGTCGGATTTCTGAATCTGCCATTGAATATCCGCGGCCCGCCATGCCGCTTCAGCCGCCAAGGCCGAATTGGGGAACATCTCTACCACGCGACGATAGAGCAGTCGTGCACTTTGTGCGGAATTCGCCGCCCCGCGCGGGTCGCTGGCCTGGGCTTCTTCGTTGGCCGCTTCACCCATGATTACCTGGTCACCATCGGGGGTGCTCTCGATAACCACGCCGCGCGCCTCCATCCATCCGGAGATCGGCGGTGGCATGTTGTCACTGCCCACGATGGGCGTGTCCCGTTCATTGCTCACTTCCTGGATGTCAGTGTTGGCGTAGATGCGCAGCCACGTGCCGCTCTTCTCAGCAACGACCATCTCGCGCCCAATCTGCACCCGATCCACTTTCTGTGCGCCCAGGTCTGGTGAAACATAAAGCCACGTCACGCGGAGTGCCGTGGCGCGCGGCCCGGCCATGGGCTTCTGGATGTTGTCTTTCTTCTGCTTCTCAGCGGAAAGGGAAGTGGACACCAGCCCTAAGACCAAGGCTGTAAGCAGAATTGAGGGAAACGAGGACTGAATTGATTGCTTCTTCATCAACGGCATCATAGTTCAAACGACGCCCAAGTGAACCTGAGGTGAGCACGAAGCAATCTCGTGATGCCTCGAAGTACGGATTCCCTCCTTACCTTAGTTGCCTTCCAGGAGAATCTCCGCAAGCATTTTAGGATCTACATTCCCGCCGCTCACAATCGCCACCGCATTCTTGTAGATCGGCAATTCAGCCGCGTGGAAGAGCAACGCGGCAGTTGTTACAGCGCCGCTGGCTTCCGGTACCAGGCGTGTCGTGGCAACAATTGCCCGCATGGCAACCCTGATCTCCGCCTCCGTCACCGTGATAATGCCGTCAACATACTCCTGGATGTGCGCGAAGTTGCGTTCTCCAACGCTCTGGGTGCGCAGTCCGTCGGCAATGGTTCGGCTCGTCATCTCTGCCGGCCAGGTAACAATTTTTCCGCTGCGAAAGCTCTCGGCCGTATCACCAGCCAGTTCGGGCTCGATGCCAAAAACCTTCGCCTCGGGCCGAAGCAGCTTGATCGCAGTGGCTGTCCCGCTCAACAAACCACCCCCTGAAACCGGCGACAAAACCAGGTCGACCTCGGGAAGTGTCTTCACAATCTCCAGACCGCATGTGGCCTGTCCGGCGATGATCATTTCATCGTCATACGGCGGCACCACCACATAACCATGCGCCTGCACCAATTCCTCAGCTTTCGCAAGCCGCTCGCTTGATGCCAGGCCCACATCGACAATTTCGGCCCCGAGAGCCAGGGTTGCCGCGCGCTTGATGGCCGGTGCGTTTGACGGCATCACGATCACCGCCTTCGCGCCCACTTCCCGAGCCGCATACGCCACACCCTGCGCATGATTGCCGCTCGAATAAGTAATGACGCCTCTTGCAATCTCCTCGCGAGAGAGTTGCAGAATCTTGTTGGCGGCGCCTCGCAGTTTGAAGCTGCCAATGGGCTGGAGACTCTCGGCCTTCAGCCAGATCTCTCTCCCGAAACCTCGGCCCGCAACGCCCTCAAACGGAGCCCGCACCAGCGGGGTCTTCACGGCGACGCGGGCAATACGCTGGGCGGCCTCACGGATGGTCTCGAGATTCACAAGGGTTTCGGTCGCAGTTCTCATGGCAGATACTTCTCCGAATGAATTCCGCAGGCGTCACGGCCTGCCAAAGCAGCGAACAGCCACAGGCCCAGGTGCAGGCACAGTGGCGGCTCGCTCATCGACCATCTCCCAAGAGCGCGAAGCCAACTGCGAGCAAGGTGACGGATCGCTTCATACGGGGATTCTACAGAAGCGGGAGGGGGGCATCTCCAGGCGTCAGATCTCCAGGATGACAGGCATAATCAGCGGGCGGCGTCCGGTAGTCTTCTGGATGAGGCGCTTCAACTCGACGCGCACCTTCTCCTTCACCATGCCGTAGTCCGTCTTCTGTTCGCCGCTTAGTCCGTCCAGGGTCTTCAAAACCGTCTCGCGCGCCTGTTCCGTGATGTCCGCGCCGCCAAAGCCGCGCATCACCACCTCCGGAGCCTGTTCTACCGTGCCGGTCCGCTTGTTGATGGCCAGCACCGCCAGCACGATCCCGTCTTCACTTAGAATGCGCCGGTCTCGGATCACGAGATCCTCAACAACGTCGATCGACGATCCCGAATCGATCAGCACGCGACCCGCGGTGATCTTGTCGGCTTTGCGCGCGTCATCCTTGTCCAACTCCAGCACGTCGCCATCTTCAATCACAATGGCATGCTCCACCGCGCCGGTCTCCATAGCCACTTGTGCGTGACGCCGAAGGTAGCGGTAATCTCCGTGAACGGGGACGAAGAACTTGGGCCGAACCAGGTTGATGAGAAGACGCATCTCCTCCTGGCTACCGTGACCGCTAACATGGATCAGCCCATTAGAGCCGTCATCGTAGATCACGTTGGCGTCGCGCCTGTAGAGGTGGTCGATGACGCGGAAAATGCCCTTTTCATTGCCGGGAATAATGCGCGAGCTCAAAAGTACGGTGTCGCCTTTTTCAATGTGCGCATGCTTGTGGTTGTCCACCGCAGCCCGGCTCAGGGCGCTCATAGGCTCACCCTGCGTACCGCTGATCAAGATCAGCAGCTGATCGACCGGATAGTCCTTCATTTGCCCCGGATTAATTACCAGGCCCGTAGGCACGTCCAGGTAACCCAGATCCTGCGCAATCTCCGTGCTCTCCACCATGGATCGCCCGATAATACACACCTTGCGCTTGTGCTCGCGAGCCAACTCCATCGCAATGCGAATGCGGTAGATCGAGGACGAGAAGCAGCTGAAGAAGAGCTTCTTGCGCGCGCGCGAAAAAATCTCATCAAGTCGGGGCCTCACGGCGCGCTCGCTGGGCGTGTATCCTGGCCGCTCCACATTAGTCGAGTCCTGCAGAAGCGCCAGCACACCGCGTTTGCCGTACTCGGCAAACGTGTGCAGATCAAATGCATGATCGTCGAGAGGTGAGAGATCGATCTTGAAGTCGCCGGTGTGGATCACTACACCCACCGGCGTATCGATCGCCAGCGCTACACAATCCACCAGCGAATGCGTCACGCGGATCGGTTCAATCGTGAACGGCCCAAGCGTGAACTTCTCTTTGGGCGCAATCTCGATCAGTTCGGTCTCATCCAGCTGATGATGCTCTTCGAGTTTTCCCTCAACGTAGGCGAGGGTGAACTCTGTGGCGTAAACCGGGACCTTGATTTCGCTCAGCATCCACGGCAGGCCACCAATGTGGTCCTCATGCCCGTGGGTCAGAATGATGCCGCGGACATGCTGCTTGTTTTCAACAAGATAGCTGATGTCGGGGACAACGATGTCGACGCCCAGCAATTCCGACTCGGGGAACATCAGGCCGGCGTCGATGACGATAATGTCGTCTTCCCAGCGCAAGGCCATGCAGTTCATTCCGAACTCGCCCAGCCCGCCCAAGGGTATGATTTTCAGCTTCTTAGTCTGCATCTGTCAGTCTTGATCCTAACACTGCGAAAAGAACGGAAAACGCGTTTCGAAGAGAGCCGGTCCAGTTCACGCCTCGTTATAATCGGGCCGACCATGAAAACGAATCTCTTGTTCCCTGTTGTTGGCCTACTGGTTGCTGGCTTTCTGGCCTGCGCCGGAGCGAAGGCGCAAACGCAGCCATGTACCACTGCCGGCGAGAACAACGCCTGGCTCGGAATCCAGACCATTCGGCTCTGGTCCGGCGATGCCCCTGAGGCCAAGGGCAGCGCCTGCGAAGATATTCCCACCCTCAGCATTTTCGATCCCCCACAGGGTCATGGCAACGGGTCTGCGGTGGTTGTATTGCCCGGTGGCTCCTATGCCCATCTGGCCGCCAATCTTGAGGGCCGGCAAGTGGCCGACTGGTTCACTGTTCGTGGTTTCCGGGTCTTCGTGCTCCAGTACCGGCTCAGCTCCCATGGCTATCTACTGCCGGTGCCATTGCTTGACGCACAGCGCGCCATTCAACTTGTTCGTGCGCGCGCGGCGGACTATCACGTCGATCCAAACCACATTGGCATGATTGGCTTTTCGGCGGGCGGTCACCTGGCGGCGCTGGCTTCGGTGCAGCCGCTCCCCGCCAAACCCGATGCTGAAGACCCCATCGAGCGCGTCTCCAGCCGCCCGGATTTCCTGGTGCTCGGATACCCATGGATCGGGGCCATATCCAGAGACACCTCACACCTGAGCTACTGCAAGTTGTTCAACGTGATGGATCGTTGCGAAAAGCTTCGTGCCGCTTATTCTCCTGACCTCTTTGTCACCAGGGATACGCCGCCCACATTCTGGTATCACACCTTCGATGACGTGACGGTTCCTGTCGAGCAGGGTCTGCGCTTTTACGAGGCTCTGGTGAAAGCAGGGGTTCCTGCGGAGGCCCACATCTTCGCTCACGGCGCACACGGGTCAGGACTTGGAAGTGGCGACCCGGCTCTTGATCAATGGCCAGGATTGCTGGACACCTGGCTCAGGGCGCAAGGCTTGATTCCCGAGGTAAAGCACTAACGGTTCGACGGTACGGTTTGCGGGTCTGGATGAATCTAGTTTTGGACAGCCGGTTGCTGAGTCAATGCCCGAAACTGGAAGAGCATCCGCAAACGCCAGCGAAGGATCATCCCGAAGGCCAGGATAAAGAACAAACCGGCCGTCTGTTGAATGCTCATCACCGAATCAAAATAACCCCGGGCAAAGTACCGAATCGCGGCCAGGCCAACTACCACTCCGAAAAATGCGCTCGATCGGCGCATCATGATTGCGTCTCCCTGCCGTTCCAGCCGCGACGTAATTAGCAGCGGATAGGCCAGCAGCACCGCTCCGGCCAGAAAAGCAATCGCCGCCCATAGCAGCGGCACACGAAACTGCGGGGCAAAGAACATACAAAATCCGGTCGCCATCCCCATGGGCGGGATGACGATTTTTCGCAAGGTGACGGCAGTGCGACCCTCGCGAATGCGCCAGGCCATCACGCCGACCAACCCCACCAGCGAACCGATGGCCGATGTGCCCAACAGATTCATTTCAGACAATTCCTCTCCATATCCTAGTTTAGGCCATCTGGAAAATCTTCGTGTGGGTTCAGGCCGATTTATGGGGCCGATCGCTTTTGCTCCGAAGGGATCAATAGAGCGGGCCGAGAGCGAGACTCAGAGATATCTCGCAAATGCCTCAATCTGCTTTGTCGTATACTCGCGCCGCTCAACGGGCGAAGAAAGCACCGTTGAGGTGGACGTTGCCCCCAGCGCCGAAAGACGATCGATCAACGCCTCCATGTGCCGGATTGAAACCACGTCTGCCTCGATGACAAACGATTCATGCCCCGTAATGCGGTGACAGCGGCTAATCTCATACAAATCCTTGATTGCCGCAACAGTCCGGCTCATCTGCTGGTCGCCGCCCGGAATCGTCAGCCGCATCAACACGCGAATCGGAACGCCCAGCTTGGCGACGTCGAGCTGCGCATGATAGCCGGTGATCACGCCGGCATCTTCCATCCTGCGAACGCGTTCCGCCACCGCCGGCGTTGACAGGCCGACCTTCCTCCCGAGCTCCGCAAAAGTGAAGCGGGCGTTTCGCTGAAGGCTTTCCAGAATCTTCCAGGCAATAGCATCGAGTTCAATGACATTCGGGGTTCTTTTGTGCGACATAGCTCAGAATTCCTTAGGCTTAAAGGCTATTATGCCGAAACTTATTAAGTTGTGCTGCATATTTTCCTTCGAACGGCCATGTTCGATCGCATTCTCGCAGGCCTACTCTTTAGTCACCAGAAGCTCCCCACTCTCCGCTTCCGGCATCTGAGGTCCTATATGAGCGCTTTCCCTGTTTCAGCTCCCGTCGCCTCACACTCTGAGGCCGCATCGCTCAACAACGACCGCGACTTTCTGCCTCTCAAAGGCACAGATCACGTCGAGTTTTACGTCGGCAATGCGCGCCAGGCAGCCTATTTTTATCGCGTCGCTTTCGGCATGTCGCTGGTTGCCTACGCCGGTCCTGAAACGGGGCAGCGCGATCGCTCTTCCTATGTCCTGCAGCAGGGCAAGGTCCGGTTTGTTCTAACTACACCGCTGCGATCAAGCGATCCTATCGCGGACCATATTCATCGTCACGGAGATGCGGTACGCGTTATCGCTCTCTGGGTTGACGATGCGCGGCGCGCCTGGCAGCAGACGACCGGCCGTGGCGCCGTGAGTGTTGCCGAGCCGTACGTAAAGTCCGACGAGCACGGCCGTGTCGTTTTGGCCAGCATCGGCACGTACGGCGATACGATTCATACCTTCGTCGAGCGGGGCGACTATCACGGCGCCTTCATGCCCGGTTATCAGGCCGTCGAAGAGGATCACCTCGCCCGACCGGTCGGCCTGGTTCATATCGACCATATGGTGGGCAACGTGGGCTGGCACGAAATGGATGAGTGGGTCGACTTCTACGCTCGCGTGATGGGCTTCTCGCTCTATCAGCACTTCGACGACAAGGACATCTCAACTGAATACTCCGCGCTGATGTCGAAAGTGATGGCAAACGGCAATGGTTATGTGAAGTTTCCCATCAACGAACCTGCCGAAGGAAAGAGACGCTCGCAAGTGGAAGAGTATCTGGACTACTTCCCGGGCCCGGGTGTACAGCACATCGCGCTGGCAACCAACGACATCCTTCACACTGTCACCAGGCTGACCGAGCAGGGCGTAGATTTCCTGCACGTGCCCCATTCGTATTACACCGAGCTTCAGGGGCGAGTTGGCAAGATCGACGAGCCTCTCGACGAGCTCGAGAGACTTGGAATTCTTGTTGATCGCGATGACGAAGGCTACATGCTGCAGATCTTCACTAAGCCAGTGGAGGACCGTCCCACGCAGTTCTACGAGATCATCCAGCGCAAAGGGAGCCGAAGTTTCGGCAAAGGCAATTTCAAGGCGCTGTTCGAGGCCATTGAGCGCGAGCAGCAGCTACGCGGCAATCTATAAGGAACGTCTGAATCACTTTCGGTAACACTCTGCACTCTGTTACGAAGTTTGAAGCAGCGGGATTTCAAAGACGCGACTCAAGCCGTCGCGCCTTAACCTCGTAAAAATCATTTCAATCGCGTCCATTACGGCATGGAGACCGTCAAATGGCTTCTGCAACACTGACCGCCGCCGCTCCCTACATCATTCAGCAGGATTACTCGGCGTACACCGATGAGCAGCACGCCGTCTGGGCTGAACTCGTGGGCCGTGTTCTGCCTGAGCTTGAGCAGCACGCCGCTCGCGAATATCTCGAAGGTTTCCAAATCATCGGCCTTCAGCGCGATCGATTGCCGAATCTCTCCGCCATCTCTTCGAGGCTGGGCCCTCGTACCGGTTGGAGTTCCACCCCAGTCAGCGGATTTCTTCCGGCACCGGCCTTCTTTGAGATGCTCGCTAATCGGCTCTTTCCGACGACAACCTGGCTGCGCAGCCGTGAGTCCCTCGAGTACACCCCAGAGCCTGATATATTCCATGACGTTTTCGGCCATGTTCCCATGCATTCGCACAAGGTATTTGCAGACTTCCTGCAGCGCTATGGCAGCGTGTGTGCGGCGACCTCCGATCTCAAGGTTCTTGAGAAACTGGGCCGCCTCTTCTGGTATACCGTTGAGTTCGGGCTGATCAAGCAGGGAAGTGAAATCAAAGCTTACGGAAGCGGCGTCATCAGCTCCCATGGTGAATGCAAGAACGTTCTCAATGGCGGTTGCGCGATTCACAATTTTTCGCTCGACGAGGTTCTTAACACGCCCGTCAAAGTTGATGAAATGCAAAAGGTGTTGTTCGCGGTCGAGAGTTTCGATCAGATTTATGAGGCCATGCACGAGGCCGAGCAACGTGCCCGCGATGGCCGCCTGTGAAAGGGAACGTGTCCATGTCCGATGAAATCCATTACCAATCCGGTTTCGGCAATGAATTTGCCACAGAGGCCGTAGCCGGAGCTCTCCCCCAAGGGCAAAACGCTCCACAGAAACACCCCCTCGGCCTCTACACCGAGCAATTCAGCGGCACTCCCTTCACCGCTCCGCGGGCCACCAATCGCCGCACCTGGACCTACCGGATCCGCCCCTCCGTCACGCATCGACCTTACGAGGAAATTCCTTCAAAGCTGATCCGCAGCGGGCCATTTCTCGAAGTGCCAACCACGCCTAATCAGCTTCGCTGGGATCCTCTGCCCGTGCCCGACCAGCCAACCGACTTCGTAGACGGCATCGTTACTCTCGGCGGCAACGGCGACCCGGCAATCCAGACGGGCGTGGCAATCCATCTGTATGCGTGCAACGCGTCCATGCACGATCGCTTCTTTTACTCCGCCGATGGTGAACTACTCATCGTGCCGCAGCTTGGGGCGCTTCGCTTCCACACTGAGCTCGGCATTCTTCATGTCGCTCCAGGCGAAATTTGCGTTATTCCACGTGGTGTCAAGTTTCGTGTTGTCCTTGCGGAGAAACAGGCCCGTGGCTACATTTGCGAAAACTACGGCTTACCATTTCGCCTCCCCGATCTAGGCCCCATCGGCGCCAACGGCCTTGCCAATCCCCGTGACTTCAAGGCTCCCGTCTCCGCTTATGAAGACCGCGACGGCGAATTCCACATTACTGCCAAATTTCTAGGCCGCCTGTGGTCGGCATTCATCGATCACTCGCCGCTCGATGTCGTTGGATGGCACGGCAATTATGCACCGTACAAATACGACCTCGCCCTCTTCAACTGCATTAATTCCGTCTCCTTCGATCATCCCGACCCGTCGATTTACACCGTGCTGACCGCCCCGTCCGTGGTTCACGGCACCGCCAACTGTGACTTCGCCATCTTTCCGCCTCGCTGGATGGTCGCCGAGCACACTTTCCGTCCTCCATGGTTCCACCGCAATCTCATGAATGAGTTCATGGGCCTGGTCTTCGGCGCGTACGATGCCAAAGCAGAAGGCTTTGTCCCCGGCGGCGCCAGCCTGCACAACTGCATGGCGGGCCACGGTCCGGACGCAGAAACCTTTGAGCGCGCTACCAATGCTGAACTCAAGCCGCAGTATTTGGCCAATACGCTGGCCTTCATGTTTGAAACGCAACTTGTTGTCCGCCCCACTGAGTTCGCAATGAATGCCCGCATCTTGCAGCACGAGTATTTTGAGTGCTGGCAGGGGTTAAAGAAGCGTTTCAATCCCTCCACCGCATCCGAATAAGAGAATGAGCGCGACCGACACGTTAATGGCCGGACTGATTGACTATGCCGGCCTCTATCCGCCGGCCGCGCTCGACATGCGCTCAGCCATTAGCAATTATCTTGAATATCAAAGCGGCAAACACGCATTTGCGCTCGGCCGCTTCGTCCTTGATATCGGGCGAATCAGCGAATTTCAGCAAGCGGCCGGAGACTCGCTCCCGCGCATTCGTCTCAGTATCATCGCTCCAGCCACTACCACCTCAGAGGAGATCAACTGTTTCATTGATGGCGGATTTGCCGTCCGGTCCTTTGAAATCAAGTGCGCCGAGCCGCTCACGATTTGTCGAATTAGTGAGCGACTTCCTGTGGCCCGGGAGCAATATTTTGAGATCCCGATTCATGGGGGATGTTCGGGAGCCATCGATGCCGTCGCATCCATCGGCGCGCGAGCTAAACTCCGCATGGGGGGCCTCACGGCTGAAGCGTTCCCTTCGTGTGCTCAAGTCGTCGAATGGTTGCAACTCGCTGCCGATCGCCGCGTTGCCTTCAAAGCTACTGCGGGCCTTCACCATCCCATTCGCTCTTGCCATCGATTTACCTACGCGACGGACAGCCCGTCCGGCACCATGCATGGCTTCATAAATTTCTTCTGTGCGGCGGCCTTCGCGTTGTCTGGCGAACTCGAACTCGCGCACGCAGTTCTCGAGGAAGAAGATCCAATCTCATTTCGCATTTCATCTGACTCCATAGCCTGGCGCACTCATTGGTGGACTACCGACCAGGTGCGTGCAATCAGGCAGAAGTTCTTCACCAGCTTTGGCTCATGCTCTTTTGTAGAACCCCTTCAAGATCTCGAGGCACTCGGATGGCTTTGAAGAGCTGGATCGCCTCCGCCAACGATCCCACCACTGACTTCCCGCTCGCTAATCTCCCTTATGGCGTCTTCCGCCACGCGTCCAGCACGCGCGTTGGTATCGCGATTGGCGATCAGGTTCTTGATTTGCGGGCCTGCGCCAGTGAGGGGCTTCTCGAGCCGCTCTCTGCCGACACTGTCGACGCCTGCGCTGCAAATCTCCTCAACCCACTCATGGCACTCGGGCCTGAAGCATGGACCGCGCTCCGCAGCAGAATCACCGAACTGCTCACCGCCGATCATTTCGGCGAAGATACACAGCGTCGCGTGGCGTCCGCCCTGGTTCCCATGCTCGAAGTTGAGATGCAACTGCCGGCACAAATTGGCGACTACACCGACTTCTACGCCTCCATCCATCACGCAACGCGCGTCGGCAAGCTGTTTCGGCCAGACAACCCCCTTCTGCCCAATTACAAGTACGTTCCAATCGGGTACCACGGCCGGGCCTCATCCATCGTTGTCAGTGGCCAGGGGGTGCGTCGTCCCTCAGGCCAGACAAAGTCTGCGCAGGCGCTTGAACCAACCTTTGGTCCCGCCCACTCGTTGGACTACGAACTCGAAGTCGGCATCTTTATCGGGGCAGGGAACTCACTCGGCCAGCCCATTCCTATTGCGGAGGCAGAGCAGCACATTTTCGGCATTTGTCTGGTGAATGACTGGTCCGCGCGCGATATTCAATCGTGGGAATATCAGCCGCTAGGCCCTTTCCTCGCGAAGAATTTCGCTACTACCATCTCGCCCTGGATTGTCTCGATGGAAGCACTGGCCCCTTACCGCGTACCGGTGGCGACACGTCCCGAGGGCGATCCCGCCCCGCTTCCATATCTGGCTTGGAGTCCGAAATACGCGGGCGCAATCGACCTTAACCTCGAGGTCTATCTGCAGTCCAAACAGATGCGGAAGGGCAACGTCCCGCCCATGCGCGTCAGTAATGGAAACATGCGCGATCTCTATTGGTCTATCGCCCAGCTCGTCACGCATCACGCCAGTAGTGGATGCAACCTTCGTCCCGGTGATTTGCTGGCCACCGGAACGATCTCCGGCCCCGACGAAGGTTCGGAAGGCTGTCTGCTTGAAATGAAGCATCGCGCAGAACCGCTCCGTCTGCCGACTGGCGAATCGCGCGTTTTCCTTGAGGATGGGGATCAGGTCACCCTACATGCCTTTGCTCGACGCGAGGGTTCCCCCCGCATAGGCTTTGGAGAATGCGTGGGAACTATCGTTGCAGCAATTTGACCGCGTGAAGGTTCTACTCAGCCGGAGGAGGATTGGTCGCGGCCGTCTGTGCCGGCTGCGCAGTTTTTAGCTGATCGAGCGCGGCGGTGACCTTTTCCCATTTGACATCGCTTTTCTTTGCCTTAACCGGCGCCGCGGCATTGGCATAAAACGCGAGGATATTGTCCCGAAGTTCAGGCGACGTCTGCGCAAACTTTTTGTCGGCAAGTTGTGTCAAAAGGTGCGCGTAAGCACTGTCAGCTAGCGCGTACTCCGCGGGTTTTGTCGGTGCGCCTGTGTCCAGATCGCGATCGGGTAACTCCGGGGGTCCGGTCTTTGTTTTCTCCAACAGTGCCCGGCAATCTTCAAATGACTTGTTGATGCTCGCGATGTAGATGTCTTCCGTCTGCTTGGTGGGCTCATTGAAGTCAAGGCCCCTGAACGGCCCTATCTTCGGGACAATTCGCAGCAGGGCGGCCAGAAAACGCGTACCGAATCCCGGCTTTTCGTATTTCTTGCCCCAGGCCTTTTCATAGTCAGCCCGGCGCAGCCGGTACAGGAACTTCCTCTTCTGAAAATTCGGGGTCTCGTTCACGATTTCCTTGCCGTGAATCTCCAGTGCCACCTTCGTCATGTGGGGAATCAGTTGGCTGATCGCCCATCGGTATGACCCAACCGCCAGGTCTTCATGAGTCAGCACGTCCTTGAGTTCCATCCCGTATAGCGTCGGGAAAACCCGCTCCAGCAATGACTCTGAGACTTCAAATCCGATGAAGTTGTGGTAGTCCTCGGGGGCGTAGCGATGCTTCGCAACCTGGGAAACATCGAAGCCAAACTCGGTCTTCAGATGAGCCGCCTTGTCTTCCTCATACGTCACTGAATCCCCGTATTTCGCCCGTAGCTTGGGGTAGCGCAGAGCGACCGCCCGATTCACCGCCGGGTGGCCGTCAACGTCCGCCACGTAGTGCGCCATCGCTCCCAGCGCAAACGCATATTCTTTCTCGTCTTTGCTCTGCTTCACCATCTCGCGAACAAAGTCGCCGCTGCGCACGTAGTGCACCAGGTCGCTGAATTGCTTGCTGCCAAATGGATAGTAACCGAGGTCCTGGATCACTGAGCCGCCATATGCGTACGCGTGCGCTTCCTTCAGTTGATCGTCGGTCAGACCCGGAAATCTCTGCAAAATGAGGGGACGGATATGAGAAGCCCACAAAAGGTCAACGATCTCTTCGTGGGTCAGAACGGAATAGCTGAAAGTCTTTGGAGCGCTGATCAGAATGATGAGGAGAAGAACGGCCAAGCGAGCTAGCTTCACAGTTCCATCTCCATGTTTGCCGACTCAGACCTAAATCTTGTTAAGAAATAGCAGCACGATCGCCAAAATCAGGATCGCTCCCAGACCACCCGTCGGGTAGTAGTTCCAATTCCGGTTATAAGGCCACGTTGGGACGACCGCGATCGTTGCCAGAATCAGCACCGGAATCAAGAACAGGATCACCATTTCAGCACCTCTTGGAGTCACATCGACGACGGTCGCGCGCTTGAAGCACAGCCAGAACCGTCTGATTCTACAGATGCCTATGGGTATCTTCTAAGTTGTTCCCAGGCTTAAATCGCTCCCACCGGGCCCTGCCTTTACCTCTGCATCTCCTGCGGAGAGCCGATTTCACCTAACCGAGCATACCGCAGGACCCCCTCTCCTGGTTCTGGACACCTGCAAGAGCCGGTCTGCCCCAGCTTCCTGATCATGCATCCAAGTCTTTGCGGCGCGTACAATTGTTACGCATCGAAGAATAGAGCATGAATACATTGCAAATCGCTCCTGATCTGTCAGAATCAGGACAGAGAAAATATTCAATGCAAAAAGTCGCCGTGGTTGAGAACCCGGCATCCGGCCAAGCCTCGCCCCGCCGTAAGGCAATCGTGCGCACCACGTTGGAGGCACTCAAGCAGGCGGGCGTAGACACTGAGCACCTGATGATTGACGGGCCGGGCAGCGGGTCGGCATTGACCCGTGAAGCCGTCGCGCGTGGCTGCGACGCGGTGATTGTTTGCGGCGGCGATGGCACCGTTCATGAAGTGATGCAAGCACTTGTTGGAACCAACGTGGCGCTCGGCGTAGTTCCCATGGGGACTGCCAACGCCCTCGCCTCCGACCTTGGTCTCAGCCGGTCTCCAGAAAAGGCAATTCGCGCCTTGCTCCGCGCCGATGCTGTAGAGGTCCCCGTCGGTCGTATTTCATACAGTGATGTCGATGGCGTTTCGCGATCGCGGTATTTCACAGTGGCAGCGGGCATCGGCGCTGACGCCCTGTTGATGGCGCGTATGGATCCGGCCCTCAAGCGCCGCCTCGGCTACCTGCTCTACATCCTCGAGGCGTTCCGTATCTGGGTTACCCATTCGTTTCCGTTGTTCAATGCAACATTTGCCAACGGCAACGGAAAGCCGCGCGTGGTTGAAGCCTCGCAGTTACTTGCCGTTCGTGTCCGCTCTTTCGGTGGAGCACTCGGCAGACTCGCTCCAGGAGCCAGCTTGCACGGGCAGAACCTGTGCCTTATGGCGTTCAAGACACGGAGCCGCCTGCGCTATCTGCGCTTCCTGCTTGCTGTCGTCGCTGGCCGCCATTCTTTCAGCAACGATATTGAACTCATCGCGGCGGACACCGTCGAATGCATGCCTCGCAACGGGTCCCGTTCCCATATCTACGTAGAGGCCGACGGCGAGCTGCTTGGCTATCTTCCCGTCCGTATTGAAATCGCTGCTGAAAGCCTCACGCTCCTCATCCCGCCTGAGGCCATTCCCTGACCCTTCACGCCGGCAACCTACGCTAAGCTTTTTTGTAGCTCGCGGCTGCCATCCGGATGCCCTCCGAATACGGCGTCCCTCCGAAGCCGAACTCGCGCGCAAATTTTGTGGAGTCAAACAGGTAGGGCGCGTCGCTCTGGTAGAGCATCTCGTACGATTCGCCCACAAGTGGATTGAACCAGCCCACCACTTTCAGCATGGGCCGATTCAGCACCCTGAACTTCGGCTCGACACTGAGCGCCTTCGCCGCCATTACGATGAACTCGCGACCCGTTGGCGGGCTGGGTGCGGTAGGCAAATGCCACGTTTGATTCCATGCAGAATCTCGTTCAGCCAGCATCAACACTCCGCGTGCTGCATCGGGCGTGTACGTCAGAGAGTGAGGAACCGCCGCATTGACCAGCCACGACGCGGTCGACCCCTTGGCAAAGGGCTCAAACACGAGCGTGTTTGGCACCGAATTGCGCGCCTCGGGCCCATAGAAATCGGCTGATCGCGCGATCAGCGCCTGCAGATTGCCGGCTTGCGCTTCGTCCATCAGCGAGGTGGCGATCCGCGCGCGAACTTCGCCTTTCTTTGAGCACGGGGCATACGGAGTCTCCTCTGTCATCGCACCTCGTGCACGCCCGTACATATACACATTGTCGAAAAACAGGAGTTTCGCCTGAGCCCTCTTGCAGGCCTCGATAGTATTTGCCATGATCCGCGGCCACAGTTCTTGCCAAACTCTGGTGTCGTACTTCAGCCCCGCTACAAGGTAAACGACGCTTGACCCTTCGATCGCGCGCATCGTCTGATCCCGGTCCGCAAGGTCGGCCTTCACTGACTCCGCTCCAGGCATTGCTTTTGGATTGCGCCCCACTAGCCGGAATGGCTTGTTTTCCATCGCCAGGATCTTCGCAAGTTCGTTTCCTATCGGCCCGCCTGCACCGAGAATTGTTCTCTTTCCCACCGTTCAACTCCTGACTTTGAGAGGCAGTCTCCTTATAACACTCGGAAACCTAACACCGGATGAATCCTCGTTTGAGTATGGTTCACGTTGCAATCTCATCGTGTCGACTGCAATCATCGCTCCGATCTTCGGAGAGCTTCTTGATGCTTATGCGCACTCTCTTTTCTGCAGCTTTGGCCGTTTCGTCCGTTTCTCTCGCCGCTCAGCAGCCGGCCTCACCCGCCTGGCAGCCCGCGCCCGGTCACACGCAAATCCCAATCTGGCCAAATGGCGCGCCCGGCGCTACTGCAAACCTGCCTGTTGAAGTCGACACTACTTCTGCCAAGGACAACCTCATTGCTGGCAAGGCACTCGTCCGCCTTGGTAACGTCTCCTCGCCTACCATCACCCTTTACGCGCCGGCCAACGCCAAGGTTCCGGCGCCCGCCGTAGTTGTGTTTCCTGGCGGCGGCTATAACATCCTTGCCATCGATCTTGAGGGCACAGAGGTTTGCGACTGGCTCAACTCCGCCGGCGTCGCCTGCGTCCTCCTCAAGTATCGCGTTCCAGGCACCGGCCCCTATCCCAAATCGGCCGCCGCTCTTCAGGATGCGCAGCGAGCCGTTGGCATGGTTCGCCAGCACGCCGCCGAATGGAGCATCGACCCCAAGCGCGTGGGGGTCCTCGGCTTCTCCGCCGGCGGTCACCTTGCCGCCGCGATCAGCACCCATTTCGACAAGCGCCTCTACGACCCCATCGACGCCGCCGATCAACTCAGCTGCCGTCCCGATTTTGCTGTCGTGGTCTACCCCGGCTACCTTGCCATCGCGGAGAAGGGAATGATCGCCAACCCCGATATCGAACCCACGAAACAGACTCCGCCCACTTTCATCGTTCAGGCTGAAGACGATCCGGTCCACGTCGAGAACGCCACCACCTACTTCCTGCAATTGAAAAAAGCCAAGGTTCCCGCCGAACTCCACATCTACGCCGAAGGAGGCCACGGCTACGGTCTGCGTCGGACCAAGCTGCCTGTCACAACCTGGCCTGACTCCGTCATCATCTGGCTCCGCACAATCCAGGTCCTTGCCGCAGATTGAGAATCCGGAAAACCGCTACAATCACCCCATGCTGCTGGCCGTCATCACCATTTCTGACCGCTGTTCCCAAGGCCTGATGACCGATACGGCTGGCCCGGCGGTCGCAGCTCTGCTTCGCGAGCAGTGGCCGCTGGCCGAAGTCCGTACAGCGCTCCTTCCCGACGACGAGGACGCAATCGTATCTCTCATGAATCAGCTTGCGCAGGAAGGCGCATCTCTGGTGCTGGCTGTAGGTGGCACTGGCCTCAGCCCACGCGATCGCACCCCCGAGGCTACAAGAAGAGTCATCGACCGCGAAGCGCCCGGCCTCGCTGAAGCTATGCGCTCCATGGGCGCCTCCCAGAACAAATTTTCGTGGTTGTCGCGCGGGGTGGCAGGACTGAAAGCTTCAACCCTGATCTTGAATCTGCCCGGCAGCAAGCGCGGCGCGGAAGAGAGCCTGACCAACATCCTCCCGCTTCTCAAGCACGGCGTGGAAGTGGCCGCCGGCGGGCAGACACACCCATAGCCTCGCGCTCGCGCACTTCAAGTCGGAATCAATTTGATTTCTTAGTTCAGGAACATCGTCCGATACAGCGTATCCCGCTGCACCGGCTTGAACCCCGCATCGCGAATGATCCGCCGCAGCTCTTCCTCGGTCGTGCAGTTCGAGGTTCCCGCAGCCTTCACCACGTTCTCTTCCAGCATCACCGAGCCCACGTCGTTGCCGCCGAAGTGCAGCCCGAGCTCCAGCACCTTCAAACCCTGGGTTACCCAGCTCGCCTGCACGTTGTCGATGTTGTCGAGAAACAGTCGTGAAATCGCCAGCACTTTCAGGTACTCCACGCTGGTCGCTTCGTCCCAGCCGCGTCCGCCCAGCGCCGTATTCCCGGGCTGAAAGCTCCACGGGATAAACGCCGTGAACCCGCCCGTCTCTTCCTGCAGACGGCGTACGACCTCAAAGTGGTTGACCCGCTGGTCGAACGTCTCGCCCACGCCGAACATCATTGTGGCCGTGGTTCGCATGCCCAACTGGTGCGCCGTCCGGTGCACGCTCACCCAGTCCTCGGTCCTGCATTTCAGCCGTGCAATCCGCTTGCGCACGTCGTCGTCCAGAATCTCGGCCCCACCCCCCGGAATCGAGTCCAGCCCCGCGTCCCGCAGCCGTATGATCGTGTCCCGCAGGCTAAGCTCGCTGTACTCCGCAATCGCCAGAACCTCGCTCGCCGACAGGCAATGCAGCCAGATTTGCGGAAACCTCGTCTTGATCCCGGTAAACAACCGCTCAAACCAGTCAATTTTCAAGTCTGGGTGGATTCCGCCCTGCATCAGGACGCCCGTGCCATTCATTTCAATGGTTTCCGCAATCTTCTCGTAGATCTTCTCGAAATCGAGAATGTAGCCTTCCTTAGCCTGCGGTCCCTTCAACGGCCGGTAAAACGCGCAGAATGTGCAGTATTCCGTGCAGAAATTGGTGTAGTTGATATTCCTGTCGACAATGTATGAGACGACGTTTTCAGGGTGGAGGCGGCGGCGGACGGCATCCGCTTCAAAGCCCAGGCCGATCAGGTCAGGGGAGTTGAAATAATCGAGAGCCTGCTGGCGGGTGAATGACATGGTTCGATTCTAGCAATTCTGAGGTTTTCACCTCGGTTTTGAATCAGTCGATTCCCTGCGACCAGAGCCGGGTCTTTTGCGGAAGAGGAACATTCCGCGCTCCACGACCGGGACGTCACGCGTCCGTGAGAGGTTTGAGGCCGTTGATACGCCGCTGAAAAGAACAAAAAAGTCCAGAAAAGCGCGCCAGAAAGTCCGTTTCTCACTCATGGTCAACCCCCGCTTTCCAACCTCTGTCGTCCGCCTCGTACTTGGATTCTCGGCTCCTTCTCACGATTCGCTCTTTCGATATGGACTAAACCAGTCCAAAGTCATTCAGCTTTCGTGGTTTCTTCAGCGCGAGCACTTCGACGAGGACGCCAATCAAGTCGAAGATCAATTCGGTCAGATCAATGATTCTCCGTTTGCGATGACTACTCGCCGGGCTTGCGGAGGGCCGGTTTTCGAGGCGGCGACGGCTTCTTTTCAGGACTCGAAACGCCCATGCTCATCAGCACGAACTTCAGCCCGCTACGCAGTGTATTCACGAAGCTCACCTTCCCACGCTCCTTCTACTTGGTTTGGGCAACCGGCGCCTGCCCTGTCGCGTTCGACGGCGCAGTGTCGCCATTCAAAACCGCAACGACCGAGGGCGGCAACGGCTTGTCCGCGTTCGCCAGCAACAGGGTTACCTGCCACATTTGGGTATCCGTCAGGGTTTCCTTGTACGCGGGCATACCGGTCAGGCGAATCCCGTTCGCCACCTTCCAATAGGTTTCGCCCGGAGCATCGTCGCTTACGCCCACCACGTCGCCGTTGTGATGCTTCTCCCACAGCGCCGGCGCACTGGGAAACTCATGCTTGCCGATAGACGAGGGTTTACCGTGGAATCCGTGGCACACCGCGCACTCGTCTACGTATATCTGGGCGCCGGCCACGAAGGCCGCTTCGTTAGCCGGAATCGGCGGAGTCTTCACCAATTCACGATCGATGCGCGCCCCAAGCGGCATGGAGGTCACCATCCGCTCTTGCGGAAACGGAGGATCGGTCACCGCGACCGGCACCTTCCCGAACTTGAAATACGCGAGCACGGCCAGCGGAACAAGTATGATTCCGATCACAATCCCAAATAAGAAACGACCCATATTCGATCAAGCCTCCGCGACTGCTACCATCCTATTGCACCTGGCTTTTTAACACCGTGACAGCATGCTTCAAGAGACGTTGAATCTGCCCGCGAGTTGCATTTCGGCACGTTCCCTTCCCACGCATGCAAGCGATTCTTCGCCTCATCCGTCCAAAACATGACCGGATCAAGGCAGGATCAATACAGGGCTCCCCGTCAGATGATTTAATACCCTTACGGGGAAGTGCAATGTACCGCGGAATTCTGAGCGGGCTGCCCGCTGGATTGCCGCGAAACGTGTGCAATACGGATGTGGCGTCGGCAAGGTGCTATCGCGGAGCCGTGCTTTCGTTATCCCGTGGAGGAAACCCGAACCCGATGTCTTCTTTTCGTCGACTTGCTTTCGCGCTGGCCCTGGGAATTCCCGCCGCGCACTTTGCTTTTGCCCAAGCCGCCAGTTCAAGCAGCAACCCCCCGGCCGCAACCCCGGACGGCCAGGCACAGTCCACCGCCGACGCCCAGAATCAGGGTGCGCTGACCGTGCAGGCGCGAATTCGCGATCGCCGCGAAAAACGCCGCCAACAGGCCATCAAGGAAGTCTATTCACATCTTTATGAAGTCAACATCGACATGGGGTACGCGCGCTTCGTTCCAGGCCCCAACCTGCAGCGCGTGACCCTCTACGCATGGAACACCGGCGTGACCCGCTTCTACAACCAAAGGCTGGGCGTCACTGTGGACGGACGCGGCTACTACGGCACTCCTTATGTCGGCCTCAACTTCAGTTCAATCACCAAACCATCCATCAGCGCTTATACCGTGATGGGTGGACCTACTTACCGCTTTTACATGCAGCCGCGCTTCGCGGTCTCGGCGCGCGTGTTGGGTGGATATGCGAAAAGCAACTTCTCCAGTGACACCAACGGCTTCGGCAGCAAGACCCTCGGCCTGTACCCGGACACCAACACCTTCGCAGCCAGTGCTGGATTGAGCGGGGAATACAACCTGTCGCCCAGCATCGGTCTGCGCCTGGCGCCCGAATACTTCTTCACCGGCTTCGGTTCCACCGTCCAATACAGCCCTGGCTTCACGGCGGGATTCGTTTTCCGTTTCGGCAAGCAGTAAGAGGCCCGGGAATAGGGACGAAGAAATAGGGAACAGAAAGACAGCGGGCGCAAATCGCAGATGCGGTTTGCGCCCAATTTCATATGTTGGGCTTACTCTTCATCCAGTTTCCGAGTTGGACGCAACTCGCGAAGTTGTCTAAGTGGTGTGGTTTTCACCCAGGAATCCAGATGAAAAGCCTTTTTCGTGTGTTCAGTTCGTCGCTTCTGTTCGTCGGAGTGATGGGCATTTCGGCACTTTCAAAATCGGCAGAGGATCAACCGCAGGATTCTCCGGCCCTCTTGTTGACAACCGCCGAACATGTGCGAGGACAGGTTGTTGGAGAGAACGGTCAGCCAATCGCGAAGGTGCGTCTTTATCACGTCAAGCAATCGGCGGACATGGCGACTGATTCCATGGTCAATTCGACTTTATGACTTCAGCGCCGTCCTTCGTGGCGCAAAAAACACGGATTCGTGAGCGTTCTCCTGCACACGCGTAATCCTTCAGAGTTCCGCATCGTTCTCCGGAGGGCGATACGTCCCGATTTCCCCGTTTGCTCAAACGTCGATCTGTCAGGCAGAGTGCCCGGGTGGAGTGGCGTGTTCCAGGTCGCCGGAAGTAACGAAATCGGATCCTCTACGGATTGGCCCCTGACGGGCGGATTCGATTCGTTATCATTTTCTAGAGAAGTGCACATGGCATATTTGCAATACGACCCTCACGAGCACGTCATCTCAGATGCTTGGCTCGCGCTCGATGAATCCGAGCGCAAGCGGTTAGTTGAGCGATACCACCGGCGGCAGCGAATCCGGCTTCCCAATGAGACCCTTCACGCTCTTATACACGTGATCGTCGAGAACCAGGTGGCGCTAGGCGACGAATTCCCGGCAAAGGCGGTGCTCTTTCGGTTGATGAAGGAAGGGCTCGACCGGCATGAAGCCATCCACGCAATTGGTTCTGTGTTGTCGGAAGAGCTTTTTGTGGTGATGAGCGGGCAGGAAGCAGGAGGCGATCTCAATGCGGATTACATTGAGAAGCTCAAGTCCCTGACAGCGGAGTCCTGGAGGAAGCAAGCGCAGTAAGCCAGTTCCTCCCTACCGGATGCTCGGGCGAAGACTCGGCAAACTGACGAGTTGTCCACCACTCACCCGGAATGCGATTTTGCGCTTATAGTTGTGAACGAGTTGGGTATGAGAATTTCGAGAGTAGGACACAAGTGGCTTCTCCCGGGAGTAGCACTGACGCTCGTTACACCCTTTCTTTCGAGCGCAGAACGAAAAGCCGTGGCAGTTTCCCGAAGCGTTGCGATCCTCCCTAGACTCCCGGGTACGCTCATTCTCGTCTGCGCAAGAGCAAGGGGATTGGGCCGGTGTGGCAGAACTGCTGGGACGCTTTCGCCGCGGTGGGTCGTACATGATGTACACGCCCTCTCACCGGGCTTGCTTGGTTAGTGAGATGCAGCAGTTACTCCATGATCAGCTTTCAATACACGGTCTGGGACCGGTCCTTTAGCTCTGAAATTCTGAGCACACCCTTGGAGAAACGTTGGTGGACCCTTATCGGGGAGGGCACGTTTCGTCAGGATTCAAAAGAATTTAAGAAGCGTGTCTCCCTGGTTGCGTACCGCGATAACGGCGACTGGTACTTCACGCCAGATCGCATTCGATAACGCCAACGCAGCTTCGCACTTCAATCCGACTGAACTCGCGGCTGATTTGGCCGATCAAGTGATGCTGCAAAACGACCACCACATCCCACTCGAAGTGGTCGACCTACATGTCCTTATCGATAAGAACAACGTATTGTCCCGTCACGTTCGCTTCCGCCTCCATAACCGGACCAATAAGCGAGTAACCGGTTATGGTTTTGAAATCGCTGACTCGAGAAATAACGGTTCAGTATTAGTGGGAACTGGCGCTGAACGCGATTGGATTGAGGCGGGTGGCGTGTCGCGTGAATGGACAGAAGAGTATGCGGATCGAACCTACTGGTGTGAGGGCGAAGCGCAAACGAGAATCATAATAGACAACGTCCTTTTCCAAAACGGGTCCGAATGGAATTTACCCACCGATGATCCAAAAGCGGAGCACAAGCAGTAGGCCACCACGTGTCATTGTCGAATAACCGCCGACTCTGACCTAACCCCGTTCCGGCCTGCCGGGGGCGAAGATTAGGTAAAGTGAAGAGTAGTCCACGATACGACCGGAACAGGTCCGAGGTTCTCGATATACTGCTCCAATACCGCTCAAATATGGCCGTCAAAGGCTTGGGAGACAGGAGTGTCCCCATATGTTCAGAAGGCGATGGAAATGGTTTGGAAAGCTTGTATCCGACGAGGGCTTTGAACTGGCGTACGGAAACAGAAGCATCACCTACAGCGACGAGCGCGGCTCATTTGTGTTTGGACTTGAGGATGGTTTGTTGCTTCCGACACCTAAGCAAGTGTCGGGAGAATCAGTGAATTTGGACCAATCTGCACATCAAGCAATGATAGAACGGGTGTTGGCAGGGATAAGATTTGAAGGTCACGCTGTTCAGGTCTATTCGAAATAGCTTGTCCGGGTGGGTGGACTAATCTCGCGGATACACATTCTGCCCCAACGCGTCTCAACTCAACCGCAACCCAGTGGATCAGCTTGAATTCGTGGCCTACTTGTCGCCAGAGAAGAGAGTTTGGACTCCAGCTTTGTGATTGCGCTTGCTGTAGCCACCGCGCACATACAGTCCGTATGCCCATAGGGCAACGATGAGCGCCCCAGCGATGATCTTAAGCGCGATGACGGCAATATTCAGAACCAATGTCATTCCCTCTATGCTCTCACGTGTTTCGTTCTGGGTGAATTACCGCCGACTCGTCAGTGTCCTTCTGGTCAACCTCTCAAGCTGGTCCCAAATGGATCTGATCCGTCGTCCCTTCGATAGCTTGCTGCCTCTTGTGTGCCATCGTCCAAGCCATAAACAAGGCCACATCAGAGCTGCTTGCCTTGGCCCGGTGACCGAAATAGACTGGAGCCCAATACCTTTTGGAGGGTTGGAATGCCGCTCGCGCCAGAGCAGACACTTGAGAAGAACGGGTTACTCGCAACGCTCCGCCTCGACGCAATGCGCGATCACCGGTGTACGGGTATAGGTCTCATCAGTCAGATGGTAGGACAGCTGCAGACAGAACTGGCCGATCAGGGGTCTGCAGGGGGTGCGTGCCTGGCCATGTCGGCCGAGTGGCTGAAAGGGCGCGGCGATGCTTCAGAAGGGCTGCTCAAGAAAATCCTTGGTCCTGGGGGAACGGTCGATAAAGAGGTTCTCTCCCAGATTGTGACGGTTCACAAAAATGTCACCGGCGGAATGGAGGGAGCGGCAAAATTCGCACAGGTCGTTCCAGGATTGACTTTCAGTACAGAATGTCGATTCCAGGCCAGCCTTGACAACAAACCGCTCGGTGATGCTTTGTTCGAAACCGAGGCAGTCAGGCTCGGGCAGTTGGTGATGCTCGGAACCGAAGGCGGAACGTTCTTCCATGCCATGGCAATGGATATGACCAGACATGTCTTTTTCGATCCCAACTTTGGGGAGTTCTCTTTCGGAAGCAAGGATGACCTGAAGGGATTCCTGAACCGCGTGTTTCCTTTTGGAGATGACGGGCACGTGAGACGGTGGTGGTACGTCCGAAAGAGAGCCTATTGCACCCACGCTAGAGCATGGCTCTACACCTGAAAAGGTTTCAGGAGACTCCATCCGCGATCCCACAGCTGTGCCCCGGCTGAAGCGACGATCGTTGCCTCGAAGAGGCTTTGGGATCAGGATATGCCTTACGGCCTTTCACGAAATCGGCCCAATCGAACTGCTCGCCCCAAGTGGGGGTGAAGCATGAAGTCATCAGCTCATGAGAACTGATTCAAAGTTCACGAGCGAATGGGTCCAGGGCTGTAGTAACGTGATCTAATTTCTTTGGGGCAAGCTGATGATTTCTCTCGGAAGGACCAGTTTGCGGCAATGGTTCGGAGCGTATGTTCTTCATCGCTCCAAACCATAGTGCAACCCGTTCTACTTCGTGGCAGGCTTGCCGAGGTGGTAGCAAATCCCGCCGCTGTAGGACATCTCATCGATGCCGGGATTGGAAGGCACCATGAAGGCATTTGAGAAGTGGAAATCGCTGATGCCCACGCGAAAATCAACGCGGGGAGTCACCTTGACCTGCATTCCCACCGATTGCTGCAGACTGAAATTTTGATAGGAAGCATGTTCTGAAATGGACTTCTGCGTAAATACGATGACGCCACCCTTGATTGTGTAGTAAGGCTTCCAGTTCTTGCCGTCTCGCCAAATCAGTCGCATTCCCACGGGAGATATTCCCACTCCCACGACTGTCTTGTGCGCCGTCGTCAGAGGATCACCGAAAACATCGGTCTTGGCAGGCTGACGGAGAATTGCGACCGGTAGTATCTCAGCCACGTAGTCGCGGCGCGCTCCCAGAAACTTGTCCCACGAATGCCTGTCGTACTCCACGCCCCCAACGTACAGGTAGCTCCACCAGGAGTACGCGAAGACGTGAAAGTGGCCAAAGGAGCCCAGGCCTTCCGCGATCAGCTCACTCTCCACCGGCTTCTTCTGCGCCACTGCCGTAGAATCACGAACTCCTTGCTGCGCGCGAATCAGTTGAGAATTCGCGATTGCCAGAAGAAGCACCAAGGCTGGCAAGTGAACGGAATTGCACAGTTTCTTTCGTCGACCTTTGTAGAAGGTAATATTCCGCATGTTATTGAGTTCGTCTCGGGGAACAGAATGAATGCACTCGAACTTGTTCATTCTATCGTTGCACGTAAAAGCGATTCGTCCGAAAACTTAGATGGCGAGACAAGACAAAACACTTTGGCTCTTTTTTCAAGCAATGTAATAGCTGGACATTGATCGCTGTGCCTTGTCACACCCGCTCTGCTCTATGCCGGTGGTACACTTCTCGCGTTCTTCGAAAGCCTGCCACCTGTTGCAGTCACCGCTCTGTCCGTGACGTGTGGTGCGGCAGGTTGGGGAAAAGCGTTGAGGAGGCATCCGTGCCGAACTTTGCACCGAAACACACCATCGCCACACCGGTTTTGATTGCGCTGGTTCTTTTTATTCTGCCTGCCATTACAGCGGCTCAGAGCATCCCGGTCGTTACCGGAGATGCCCGGGTGGACAAGCTTCTCAGCGAAATGACACTTGAAGAAAAGCTGACCCTGATACACGGCACGCAGGAGGATCCGAAGGTCTACCAGGGCCAGGCTGGTTACCTGGCGGGCGTGCCTCGCCTCGGCATTCCTGGTCTTCGCTTTGCGGATGGCCCTCCCGGCGTGCTGACACGCCACCCCTCTCATGGCGAAACCGCCACCATGGGAGTTGCGGCCACCTTCAGCATGAAGGATGCCGAAGACAACGGGATCGTCATCGGCCGCGAAGCCCGCTCGCTCGGAATCGACGTCGCCCTTCAGCCGTTCGTCAATATCGATCGCGATCTCGAGTTTGGCCGCGGCTACAACACCTTTGGGGAAGATCCATATCTCTCGTCCGTCATGGGCGCGGCGGAGATCAAGGGCATCCAGTCGCAGCACGTCATGGCGCAGGTGAAGCATTACGTCGGCTACGACTCGGACAGTGGAAGCACCTTCATCGACGACCAGACACTTCATGAAGTTTATGTCGCGCCCTTCGATGCGGCAGTCAAGGCCGGCGTCTCGTCCATCATGTGTTCGTACAACCGCCTGAATGGCACCTTTGCCTGCGGGAATAAAGACTCGCTCACGACCATCCTCCGTGACCAGATCGGATTCAAGGGCTTCGTTACCTCTGACTGGGGCGCCGTCCACGCCGTGAACTTTATCAGTGCCGGCCTCGACATGGAGATGCCGGGCGAACCTGTCCCAGGCGCGGCTTTCACCATTCCTTCCTTCTTCGATTCCAAGCCAATCCCGCCCCCGCCCGCCCCCCACGCCATGGACGGCATCATGGCAATGTTTGGAGCTCACATTCCCGAGGAGCCGACGCCCGAGCCCGGCAGCTTCGGCGACTTCGGAGTCAAGCTCGATCCGAAAAAGATGCCGGAGGCGCTGAAGGACGGCACCGTGACTGAGGCCGACGTAACTCGTGCCGCCGGCAGGGTGCTCTACGAAATCGTCCATTTTGGCTACATGGATGGGCAGCAGAAGCATCAGGTGACAAAGCAGGCGATTGAACTTAACGCCAAAATCATCGAGAAGACCGGCGAGGACGCGGCCGTGCTGCTCAAAAACGACGATCACGCACTTCCGCTTAAATCAGACGCACTCGATTCCGTTGTTCTCATTGGTCCGACCGCCGCGCAGGTGGACTCCATCGGTATCAACGGCGAGCGTTCGGTCGGTTTGCCGGCACGTCAAATTGGTCCTCTGGCTGCGATGAAGAAAGTGTCGGGCAATCAAAATATCCAGTTTGCCGTAAACGACGACATGACCGGAACGCCGATCCCGGCCAGTGCCCTCACGCATGATGGCAAGCCCGGGCTGCTCCGCACCGGCGCCGGAACGGACACGACCGATGCGCAGATCGACTTCACGGCCAAAGCTGGAAACGCCCTGCCTCCCGACTCCAAGGTGACGTGGAAGGGTACCCTGACTCCGCCGCACGCAGGCAGCTATTGGCTCTATCTCCAGGCGATGGGGACCAACGCCACGATTTCTCTCGATGGCAAGCGCCTCGCCGCTACTGGCGCCTTCCAGGGTGGAGTGCACGGCGACATCCTGCAGGCTAATCAGGACAACGTGATCCCAACGCCGGACGGACTCGACAACGTGCGGCGCGCGGTTGAATTGACCGCGGGCCCACATGCGATCGAGATCGCGACCAGCTCCGATACATCGAGCTCACCTGTCCAGGTTCGCCTGAGTTGGTACACGCCAGAACAGCGGGCCGCTGACCACAAAGCAGCCATTGCTGCAGCGAAGAAAGCAAAGGTGGCGGTCGTATTTCTGTGGACCCGGCTCACTCCCGTTTTTGGATTGCCGGGCGACCAGGACAAACTCGTCGAAGAAATTGCTGCCGTCAATCCCAACACGATCGTCGTTCTCAACACCAGCCAACCGGTGGCTCTTCCATGGGTTGACAAGGTCAAGGCGGTGCTCGAAATGTGGTGGCCCGGCGACGAGGGCGGTTGGTCCACGGCCAATCTGCTTCTGGGCAAGGTCAGCCCTGCCGGCCGCCTACCCATTACCTGGGGCAGGCAGCTCACCGACTATCCTGCAACCGATCCGAGCCACCCCGAGCGCTCCAAGAAAGGCGTCGACAAGAAGACGACCTATAGCGAAGGCGTCAACGTCGGCTACCGCTGGTTCGACAAGCAGAACGTCGAGCCCTTGTTCGCCTTCGGTCACGGGCTGAGTTACACCACATTCGACTATTCGGGGCTCGGGGTTCTACGAGCCAACGACGGCGGTCTCGATGTGGATTTGAGCATCAAGAACACGGGAAGTGTGGAGGGCGATGAAGTTCCGCAGGTATACATCAGCGCTCCGGCAGATGCTCCGGAAGGCGTGCAGTTCCCGGTGCGCGCTTTCGTAGCCTTCGACCGCATTCATCTTGCCCCTGGCGAAAGTCGATCCATCAGTCTTCACGTCGCACCGCGACAACTTCAATACTGGTCCACGAAGGAACAGAAATGGGTGATGCCAACGGGCAAGCGGACCGTCAGCGTTGGAGGCTCTTCCAGGAACCTGCGACTCAACGAGGAATTTTAGCTGTCGAATGAGAGTGCTTTTTGCACTGGAAGTAGTGAAAAAGGCAGTTTCACATGCAAATAAAAAAACGGTCATGTGGAATGGAGTCATTGGGTTACACCCCGAAAATGGGGGATTATTTGCTCACCGTGATCCAGATCACAGTGGACAGTGGAGAGTGAGCAGTGAACAGTAGACAGAGGACAGCGAAGGAATGACGAGTGAAAAGTGAAAAAGAGCGAGCGGATAGGGAGTAGGACGGACGGGTTGGAGGGTGTGCATGATGTCTCCCTTCAGCTGAGGTGATTGATTGTGGCTGAAATGCGAATGCCCGCCTTGAGGGCGGGCATTCAGGTTTGCAAGGTCTTAATTTCGACCTAGATTAAGTATGGCAGGTTCGAACAATTAATCCCTAATTTTTGGAAATATTTTTTCTGTTTAGAATGTGCGGTTTGCACCGTTTTCCACAGGTTGAGGGCTTGACAAGTTTTCCACCGTGACCGGAGACGGACCTATGGAAAACGCACGGGGATTGGAAAATTTTGAGCTGCTGTTTGTCCGTCTCACTTCTGCCGTCTGCTGGCTGCTAGTGCTTCTGCATCATGTCCTGTACATCTTTACGCAGGGCGAGGCGGCTGGACTCGCGGGTGTAAAACATGTGGCCGCCGGGAAATTCGTGGACGGCGACGCGGTCCGGATCGCCCATGACCGGCATCTGGTTTACCGTCACGACCGACCCCATGAACGGGCAGGAAAGATCGTTCCAGCCGTGGACGATCAGAACCCGGAGCTTGGAGTCCGCCGCGACCGCCTGACGCAGATCGGGCACGGATCCTTTGCGCAGGTCGTTGTCGTTGCCGCTCTCCCACAGCCGGTTTACCTCGTAGGAAAGTGCGTTGTAGCGGGCATCGATCTTCCACCCGACGGTGCGGGTGACGAAGTCGACCATGGCCGTGGTGAGGGGCGCGATGATGCTGGCCAGGATCGGGTCGTTTCCGCGCTGCTCGGGCGCAAACGGGAAGGGGTCAAACGATGTGACGTTTGAGTCGTAGACCGACCCCAGTTTGCCCTCCTCGCGATGCACCTCGCGCAGATACGCGCCGGTTTCGATGCGCCCGCCTGAGTACTTCACAAACTGCGCGTCGAGTCCGGTCATCTCTGTAACGCGGTCGATCATCTTCTTCTGGCCGGCCTCGTCTGCGCGGCCCTTGAGGAGCGTGGTGGCGTACTCGCCCTGCGTGTAGTTGATAACCTCTGCCATGGCTTCAGGGGTAAGTTTCTTTTCCCGTTCGAGGTGAGCAGCGGTGATTGAGGGCAGGGTCATCATCCATGGCAGGGGCGACATGTTCTCATTCGCGTCCTGGTCGGGATTGAGGTAAGGCGAGACCAGCACCACGCCATTCAGGGCCACGCCCAGCTGCGACTGAAGGTAGTGGGTGATGCGGGGCCCGCGGAACCCGCCATAGCTTTCGCCGACGAGGTACTTTTTTGAAGACAGGCGGTTGTTCTGCACCAGCCAGTCGTAGATCACGCGCGACAGGTACTGGATGTCGGGCGTGGTGGAGAAGAAGAGCTTCTTGGCCTGGTCTTCAGGGACGAGGGAGCGGCTGAAGCCGGTGCCGATGGGGTCGACGAAGACGAGGTCTGTGAAGTCGAGCCAGGTGCCCTGGTTGTCAGTCATGGCGACCGGATCAGAAGGACTGTCGCCCTCATTGCCGGCATTCATGTGCCTGGGCCCGAGCGCGCCGAAGTTGAGATAGACGCTGGACGCGCCCGGCCCGCCGTTGAAGGCGAAGGTGACAGGGCGGTTGTCACCGTCAACCGTGTAGGCGGTGACTACGACGTCGCCCGCCGCTTTTCCATCCTTGTCGCGCACGGGAAGCGAGCCTACGGTCACGGTGTACTTGAGCGTCTTGCCATCGAGCTGGATCGATTGCTGGGTGTGAGCAGGGGCAGGCAGCGGCGGCAAGGCTGCCTTGTCAGCGGGCGGCTTTTCCGCCGGCTTTGCATCGCCAGCGGGAGGCGGTGCGGACTGGGCCAAGGCAGTGTGGGCACACGCGACCGCGGAGAGAGCGGCAAGGCAAATAGTGGCGCCAACACCTGCCCGGCGGAGAGTGAAAGACTTCAGCGGGGAAATTTGCATGGACATACGATACATGGCGCAGGCATCAAACCTGACAGGTATGCGGGGACCATGTATTGCTACTGAAGAATCGAGTCGTCCGTGTGATACTATCCCCCCAAAAGAAGCGGCAAACAGGACAGGTCCCGCTGATCGCCGGCGGCATTGCATTCCCGAGTTTCACGGGCTGAGGGGCTACGTCTCCGAGAGGTATCAAGCAATGACTCTCGATGTTCGAGCATTCTGGCTGATTGGAGCCTTGATCTCCAGCAGCTGCGGCCTATTGATTCTCATTTTGCGCAAGCAGTATGCCGACAACCTGGGGCGGGCGCTGACTGTCTTCGGCAGCGCGAACGTGGTGCTGGGACTGAACTACGTGATTCGTCTCGAGCGCGCGCGGGTGGGGGAGTTCTTTTTCTACGTCGTGGCGGGCATGCTTGTGACACTTTGCCTGAGCCTGGAATATGCAGCCGTATGTATTTTGAAGAAGCGGCTGGCGCTACGGGTCTGGGTGTACGCACCGCCCGCGTTTGTGTTGGCTTCATGCTGCTGGTTCACGTTCGTCGCGCGAAACATTTCCATTGAGCTCATGATCTGCAACATCGTGAACATGGTTTTGATGGTTCTGGTCGCGATCACATTCCTGGGGAAAGAAAACGGCAGACGGCCATTTCCGGACTTGATAGCATCGTGCGGGTATGTGTGCCTGGCGCTGGTTTCGCTATACGTGATTGTGGACACCCTGAAGGCAGGAAACTATCCAGTCGAATACGACTTCAACATTTCGCGTTCGATCCTCAACAACATTGCAGCGATCCTGGCCGAAGGGATTATCTTCTCAGTCATTCTGCTTTGTTTGTCAGACAGGCTGAACCATACGCTGCTGGAACAGGCAATGCATGACCCGTTGACGGGAGCATTCAATAGGAGGGCGTTTGAGACCGCGGCATTCCGCGAAATATCGGGAGCGCTGCGGAGCGGACTTCCTTTATCGTTGCTTGTTATTGATGTGGACCATTTCAAGCGGATCAACGATCTGTATGGACACGATGCGGGTGACGACCTGCTGCGAGCTTGCGCCGACATGCTGCGCGGCACATTGCGAGACGAAGATCTGCTGTGCCGCTGGGGAGGCGACGAGTTTTGCGCGCTGCTTCCGCGGGCGCAGCGTCATCAGGCCGAGGCCGCCGCGCAGCGGCTACTGAGTGCGTTCGCAATGGCGCACTTTTCCTATGCGCGAACGCCCATCAAGGTCACCGTAAGTATTGGAATTGCGGATTACAGGCCGGGAGAAGTCAGCCTTTCTCCCATGTTTATGAGAGCTGACAGCGCGCTGTACCGCATCAAGGAGCAGGGTCGCAACGGGTACGCCTTCGGCTCTCAGGTAGATCCCGAGTTGGACGAGACCATTCTGGAGGACGGGGGCACGCCGACAATGGCAAGCAATCCGCCTGATGATTTACCCTCGATCATGGCATGAATTTTACCGGCACGCTTCTCGCATTATCGGCCGCGGTAACCTTTGCGGCCGGGGCCATGGCTCAACAAACCACCCCCACGGCGCCTGCAGGTGCAGACCTTCCCGATGGTCCCCAGCCAACCGCAGCTGCCTTGTTGCATCCCAACGGTCCGATGGTGGTGATGGAAACCTCAATGGGCCGCCTCACCTGCCAGTTTTTCCAGAAGCAGGCACCGGTTGCGGTGGCCAACTTTATCGGCCTGGCCAGTGGCACCAAGGACTACGTGGATCCGGCCACCAATAAGAAGATGCATGGCAAACATTTCTACGACGGCACCACGTTTCATCGGGTGATTCCCGGGTTCATGATCCAGGGTGGCGATCCAACCGGCACGGGCATGGGCGACCCTGGATACAGTTTTAACGACGAGTTTGACCCGGGGCTCAACTTCGATGTTCCCGGCCGCCTGGCGATGGCCAACAGCGGACCCAACACAAACGGTAGCCAGTTTTTTGTTACCGAGCAGGCTTACGATACGCTCAACCAGAAGTACACCATCTTGGGGCAGTGCGATGATGCCAGCGTTGACGTGGTAAAGACCATCACGCACGTGCCAACCGGGGCCAACGACAAGCCGGTGGATCCGGTGGTTTTGAAGTCGGTGACAATTGTTCCAGAGGGCCAACCCGTTCCGCCGCCGTCTGCTCCGGCACCGAGTGCGACGCCCAAGCCGTAACCCTGTTTCTCTGCCAGCTCAATTCGATGGAATCAAATTCCCAGGTGTGTGACAGGCCCGGGAATAAATCGTGAACGCGAATCCTCTGCTAACTCGCTGACTGAATCTCGCCATGGTCGGCGCTCAAATTTAATTGCGAGACGATTCGCCAACACCAAAGAAGGAGTATCAATGTCCCAGGCACCAGGAACGTACGCTGTTTTCAATACGACCGAAGGCAAGATTACCGTTCGTCTTTTCGAAGCGGATGCGCCGGTCACCGTGAAGAACTTTATCGAACTGGCGGAAGGCAGCAAGGAGTGGACTAACCCGAACACTCGCGCCAAGTCGAACGACAAGCTTTATAACGGAACGATCTTTCACCGCGTGATTCCCGACTTCATGATCCAGGGTGGAGATCCGACGGGCACGGGCCGTGGAGACCCGGGGTATCGGTTCCAGGATGAGACGAAGGACTCGCCGCACAATTTTGACAAGCCCGGCAAGCTGGCGATGGCGAACAGCGGCCCCAACACGAACGGGTGCCAGTTTTTCATCACCGTGGCGAACACCTCGTGGCTGACGGGCAAGCACACCATCTTTGGTGAGGTGGTGGAAGGGCAGGACATTGTCGACAAGATCTCTAAAGTGGCGCGTGGCCCGCAGGATAAGCCAAATAAGCCGGTTGTGCTTGAGTCGGTTGTGATTGATCGCGTAGCGTAAGTTGATCCCGTTGCAAATGCAAAGCGCCGATTTGGAAGAGATTCCGGTTGGCGCTTTCGCATTTTGCGCGGGCCACTTTTTGTGGGAAGCAATTTGCGGGTCTCACTCAAGTTGGAGGACGCACCGTTGAAAGCCATATTCGTCGCGCTGGGCCTCATTGCCGCTACGCAGGTTTCTGTCGAACAGGCCCAATCGAATTCCGGCTTTATGACGACTTACAAAGGCGAGACTTATCACGACGCGCGCTATCGCGGAGGAGCCCAGAAGATTCCCGGGAAGATTATCTGCGCCTACTACGACATGGGCGGTGAGGGAATTGCCTATCACGATGCGGATGGCAAGAACAATGGCAGCGGTGCGCTGAACCCCGCCAATGGAAGCTATCTCAACGAATTTCGGATGGGCGAGGGGGTTGATACTTCGTATACCAAGTTTGGCCGTGATCCGCGGATTGACGACACCGTGTACAACAAAGCGGCGCCGCCTTCGGACCTGCTGTATGTCGGCTGGACCGAGCCTGGCGAGTGGTTCAATGTTACCGTCGACGTGGGAGCGGCAGGCGATTACACGGCGGATCTGCTGTACACATCGAATCGCGGCGGGACAATTTCAATGGACTTAAACGGATTGCCGGCGACCGGCGTGCTGACGGTGGCGGCCACTTACGATACGGCTGATCCGGTGGCCTGGCGGCAGTGGCACCACTGGAATCTTGCGACGGCGATCGCGAAGCTGCATCTGGCGGCGGGACGAAATGTGCTGACGATTCACATTTTGACGAACGGGCAGATGAATCTGGCGACATTGGATTTCAAGAAGGTGGACTGACGCGCTCGTATGGTGGCGGCGATCAGTTTCGCTGGCAGAGCTCGAGGATTGCGTCGCCGAAGCGTCCTACTTTTGATGGGCCCATTCCTTCGACGCCGAGAAGCTCGCTGGGATTGCGAGGGCGGCTGGTGGCGAGGGCGTTAACGGTGCGGTCGTGGAGGATGAGGTAGGCGGGGACGCCGAGTTTTTTCGCCTGGGCCGCGCGCCACTCCTTAATGCGGGCAGCGAGGTCGGCGCTCTGCCCTGACAGGATGATCTGCGGTGCTGGGCCGGACGTGGGCTGTGCGGATGCACGGGTTGGATTGGTGGATGTGCGATTGGGGGGCAGGGCAATTTGTTGGGTCGATGCTAATGACATTTGCGTAGCACGGCTTCGAGCTGCGGATTTTTGTGCGACGGGCTTTTGAGGCGCAGATGCCCGTTTCGGTGAGGCGGATTTCTTGCTGATGGGTTGGCGAGGTCCGCTGAACTCTTCAACTATTCCGTCGCTGAACAAGAGGGCGAGCGGCGTGGTGGCGCGCACGTCCATGCCTTCGTCGGTCAGGCTGATTTTGCGGAACGGAATGACCTTGCCGTCTTTCTCGAATTCGGCGTCTTCGACTTCGATGAGGCCAGCGCGCATCATGGTGCCCAGCAGGTTTTCAAACTCGTCGCGATCGAGCGCTTCGGCCCATCGCAATTCTGCGCGCAGGCCCTTGGGTGTTTTGTGGGAGGCATCGCGGAGAGCTTCGATGACGTCCTGCACCCAATCGCGTTCTTGGGGAGTAGCGCGGCGAAATTGAAGGAGCACAGCGGCGGCGGGGTCGCATACGTCACATTGACCGCAGCCTCGACCAGCATCGGCATCATCGCCGAAATGGCGTACGAGGGAACACATGCGGCAATCGTGGGAGTCCACGTAGCGCAATACTTTGTCGAGCTGCTCGCGACGGTAGGCAGCCTGGACTGCATAGGTTTTCTTCCACGTGACTGCGCCGAGTGTGACGTTGTCGTTGAAATCGACACGCGCACCGCCGTGGATTTGCAGCTTCTCAAGCGCCTTGTCGAATTCTTCGGGGGTGAGGCGCGAGTCTTCACGGAGTTCTTCAACGGGGCGCGATTCGTCTCTAAGTTTGGCGAAGACCTGCGCGAGGTGATCAACGGGCGGGTAGTCGCGGCCAAGGAGGAAGTCGTGGGTGCGCTGATCGGCGTAGGAATGCATGAGGATGGTGCGGCTCGGTTTGCCATCGCGGCCGGCGCGGCCGATCTCCTGGTAATAGCCCTCGAGCGTGGCAGGCAGGCCGGCGTGGATGACGGTGCGGACGTCGGCTTTGTCGATGCCCATGCCGAAGGCGATGGTGGCAACGACGACTTCTAGCTGGCCAGCTTGGAATGCGGTTTGGACGCGCTCCCGCGTGTCGGCAAGCAAGCCAGCGTGATAGGCCGCGGCGCGAATGCGGGATCCCTGCGAGAGCTCTTCGGCCAACGATTCCGACTGCTTTCGCGATTGCGCGTAGACGATGGCGGGGCGGCGTTCGGGATCTTTGAGGAGGCAGCCGACGATTCCCGCGCGCATGGGGACGGGGACTTCGACGACCTCGATGGCGAGGTTGTCGCGGCGGAATCCGTGAATGAATTTTGCCGGGGCGGTCATGCCCAGTTGAGCAACGATGTCGGCTTGCACGGTGGGCGTAGCGGTGGCGGTGAGGGCGAGGACCGGAACGAATTGTGGCAATCCATCTGGTCCCACTTCACGGCCAGAGCGGAGGGCGGGCAAGTGCTGTCCGAGCATGCGGTAGTCGGGGCGAAAATCATGGCCCCATTGCGAGATGCAATGGGCTTCGTCGATGGCGACGAGGGCGAGTGGGCGCTTGGCGAGCATTTCCGCAAAACCGGGTACGCGCAGGCGCTCGGGTGCGATCAACAGGAATTGCAGGCTGCCGTTGAGATAGTCCACACAGGCCTGGCGTGAGGCGGCGCGATCGAGCCCAGAGTGAATGCGGGCCACGCGCAGGCCGAGCGCGGAAAGCTTGGCGGCCTGGTCGTCCATGAGCGCGATGAGCGGGGAAATCACCAGCGCCGTGCCGCCGCGAGCGAGGGCGGGAAGCTGATAGCACAAGACTCTTGCCGGAGCCTGTGGGCATGACCAGCAGCAAGTCGCGGCCGGCAACCGCGGCGCGGCATACTTCTTCCTGGTTGGCGCGAAACGCCGCAAATCCGAACACGCTGCGCAACAACTCGCGAAGATCTGCGGGTTGGGGAGCGGGGGTCGATGCGAAGAGGCCGGGAGAGGTGACCAAGCTGGTGTGCCTTCTTCCACTGTAAAGCACTGACGGTTCCGGGGCTCGTGTCGGAGCGCACAAGGGCCCGCAATGCATCTCGATCGTCACTATTGAAGCCCGCCATCCGATGGAGGATTTACACTGGTCATCCATTATGAAAGCACTGACATTTGCGGCCTGCACGCTGCTCTCGACCGCCCTGCTTGCCCACTCCGCCGCTCCTCATGGAACCGGGGTTGATGTGGGCACGCAATTCGCCCAACTCAGCGAGCTGTTTATCCACGAGACGCTGGCACTGTCGCCCTCCTGGGCGTCGCAGGCGGGATACCACAAGCACTACGATGCGAAGAGCGGCAAGACAATCGAACTCGACGGGCTGCTTGACGATGTGAGCGCGGCCGGAGTCGCGGAGCAGCGGCGAGTCTACACGCACTGGCGCGACGTCTTCCATCGCCAGACGCCGCTGGCCTCGCTGGACGACGAGGATGCGGCGGACTGGAAACTGATCGATGATCAGATCGGACGGCAGTTGCTGGAGTTTGATCGCATCCAGGACTACCGGCATAATCCCACGGTGTACGTGGAACTGCTGGGCGGTGCGCTGTTTCAACCCCTGACGGACGAGTACGCTGCGAAGGATGTGAGGATCGGGCACGTGCTGTCGCGCGTGGCGGCGACGCCGCGTTTTCTGGAGCAGGCGCGCAGTGTGCTGATGGATGCCGATCCGATTTTCATCAAGGTAGCGATCGAGGAAAATGAAGGCAATGCCGATCTGATTCAGAGCACGATTGCGGGCGCGGTGAAAGACAACGCTAAGCTCAAGGCTCAGTTTGACAAGGTGGCCCCGGCTGCGGTGGCAGCAATCAGGAATTTCTCCGGCTGGCTTGGCACTGATCTCGCCAAGCGCAAGACGGATCGAACCTGGCGCCTGGGAAAGAGGCTGTACGCGGAGAAGTTCCGGTTGGTGATGGAAACATCAGTCACGCCCGACCAGGCTCTCGCCGATGCGGAACAGGAGATGAAGAAGACGCGCGCGGAGATGCTGAAGCTCGCGCTGCCGCTGCACAAACAGTACTTTCCGGATCACGACGAACACGCTAGCCTTAGCGGCCTCGAGCGCGAGAACAGGATTATTGGCGAAGTGCTGGGCAAGATCGCCGACGATCATCCGCAGCGCGACGACCTGATGCAGACGGTGAAGAATGATACGACGGGCATTCGCCAATTCATCGTGGACAAGAAGATCGTGTCGCTGAAGTCGCGCGACAACCTGAAAGTGATTGCGACGCCGCCGTTCATGCGCGGAATTTATTCAGTGGGTGGGTTCCACTCCGCACCGCCCCTCGATCCCAATGGCGACGCGGAATACTGGGTTACGCCGATCGACCCCAAAACGCCGCAGGAAAAGGCCGACTCCAGGCTGCGCGAATACAACAACTGGGTGCTGCAGTGGCTCACGATTCACGAGGCGCTGCCAGGTCACTACGTGCAGGCCGAACACGCAAACGAGATCCAGCCGGTTACCCGGCGCCTGGTCCGCGGTCTCTACAGCAACGGCGCGTATGTCGAAGGCTGGGCGGAATATATTGCGCAGGTGATGATGAACGAGGGCTACGCCGGCAGCGATCCGCGCTATCGGCTCAGTTATCTGAAAGTCTGGCTGCGCGCCATCGGCAACACCATTCTCGACGTGCGCATGCAGACCATGAACATGAGCGACGACGAAGCCATGGCGTTCATGACCAAGGATGCATTTCAGACGCAGGCTGAGGCGGAAGGAAAACTTCAACGGGCAAAACTCAGCTCAACGCAATTGCCCACCTACTATGTGGGTACCAGCGATTGGTGGCGGCTCCGCAAAGCCTACCAAACGGCCATGGGTAAGGATTTCACACTTGCGGAATTTCACGATCGGGCTCTCGATGAAGGAGCTCTGCCTGTGCCGTGGCTCGTGAAGACACTTTTGCCAAAGAAGTAGTGGAGAAATGTTTCGCCCAGATACAAATCCCTGGCGGCCAGATTGGAGCCTCGCCGCCAGGATCTCATCCGCTTCTTCTCGATTTCCCTCAGAACGCGGGCGGATTGCCAGTTACGGCAATTGAAACGGTTCCTTGCCCGGCGAGCGCGGTTGCCAGCGAGTACCCAGGTCCGGTGCTCGGTGTAAGAAATGGCGTGAGCGCGGCAACGGCCGACTTCGGTCCGTTGTACACCGCGTTCAGGCCATCAGTCTGCTCATAGGCAAGGTTGTTGGCGGGATTAGTGTTGCTGATAACGCGACCAAGCACGCGATGCTCCGCTTCGATTCCCATAATGGAAGCGGCTACTTTGGCGAAGTAGTCAAGCTGCTTGGCGGAGTAAGAGTGGCCGTCGCCATCGTCTTCGTGCGCCGACTTCACGGAGAACTCCTGAATGGCGTTCAGATACGCACCAATGAAGGCGTTCTCGAGTGCATCCAGCAGGCCCGTAAACGCTCCGAGGGTATCAAATGAGCCCGCCGGGAAGTAGAAAGTCTGAACCGGGTCAGAGGCCGGCCCAGAGATCCCGAGCAGGGAGCGGAACAGATCAGCATGTGCGATCTCTTCAGTAAGCGCGGCCTGCAGATATTGCACGTTGCCGGCGTTTCCGTCGGGCTGCACATGATTCGCTGAGCCCCCGGGGCCAGCGAGATTCAAATCTTGAATGACCGGGCCGACGAGTCCGTTGTAGTAGAACGTGCTGGCAAGATCTTCGGCAATCAACGCGGCGGTAAAGATCTCCTTGACCGTGTCCATCGCCTGGGCTCTTTCCTGCGCCCTCTGTGCGGGTGACTCGGCGGCGAATGTTTTCTGGTTACCGAGTGTGAGTGTGGCTGCGGCGCCCAGGCCGACCATTCCCGCCTGGGTAAGGAACTTGCGGCGTTCAAGCCGCGTTTGTGCGATCGTGTCGATCAAATGACCCGTCTCCTGATCCTTCATGTAATGGCGTTCCTTTCACTGACCGTAAATTGACGAGTTGCAACGGAAGGCTGGGAAGAAGCTGACGCGCCTTTCGGCGAGAGGAGCTGACCTCGCGTCCTGTACTAGGAACGGGAGGGCTAACACCGCGGATTGGGATGATTTGTGATCAGGTTTGATGAGATGGAAAAAGTGTGAATCAAATATCGACGAACGTTGACGCTGGCTCTCCTCCATTCGCGCGGGCTTGCGAATTGAAAAGCGGCGCTATCCATGAGATTTCGGTCTTGACCAAAGTAAAGCTGCGCCGTCACGATGCCAGTATCACTTGTACCGGAGAATCGCGATGTCAACAGCTTCAACGCCTTCGATCCAGCAGCTTAAAGAATCCATGCGATCGGCGTGGATGGCCGGCGATTTCGGAAAGGTCGCCACAACCATATCCGCGGCAGCTGAGGCATTTGTCACCCGCCTTCCTGTGAAATCCGGTGACCGCGTGCTCGATATTGCCTGTGGCACTGGCAACAGCGCAATTCCAATGGCGCGACGGGGAGCGATTGTCACGGGAGTCGACATTGCTCCCAATTTGCTGGTGCAGGCGCGAGAGCGAGCGGCCGCCGAGAATCTTTCTGTGGCTTTTGATGAAGGAGATGCCGAGAGGCTGCCCTATCCCGACGCATCATTCGACATGGTGATTACCATGTTTGGCGCCATGTTTGCGCCGCGCCCGGAGCTTGTGGCAGCTGAATTCGCGCGCGTACTCAAGCCCGGCGGACTGCTCGCGATGGCGAACTGGACCCCGACTGGTTTTGCCGGACAGATGTTCAAGACGACCGGCCGTCATGCTCCTCCGCCACCGGGTATCGCGCCACCCGTTCTGTGGGGCGACGATGCGGTAGTCCGCCAGCGACTGGCCTCGAACTTCGAGAAGATTGAAACGCAGCCCATCATCGTGGAGTCCGACATGCCCTTTCCACCTTCAGGTGCAGTAGGATTTTTTCGCCAGTACTTTGGCCCCACGCAAGTTGCGTTCAGCCGGCTCGATGCCGCGGGACAGGCTGCGCTTGCCGCGGATCTCGAAGCGCTGTGGACCAGCGTGAACGTATCGCCTGATCCGGCGAATCGAACGCTATTCAAGAACGAGTATCTCCAGGTGATTGCGGCGCGCACATCCGGATGAGGCACCGAGTCTAGTGTTCTGTGACTGAAGCCTCCGTGCGACGCCCCGACCAAGGAGACCTGATTCTTAGAACGGGTAGTGCCGCGCTCCGGTTTGAATTGTGATCCACCGCAGCGTTGTGAATTCTGCGATCGAAGCTCTACCTCCAAACCGCCCGTAGCCGGATGCCTTCACTCCCCCGAAGGGCATTTGCGGCTCGTCCTGCACTGTCGGCCCGTTGATATGACAGATCCCGCTCTGAACGCGCGCCGCCAGCTTCAATGCTCGTGGAATGTTCTGGCTGAAGATCGCAGCCGACAGTCCGTACTCGGTGTCATTTGCTGCCGAGAGCGCTTCCTCATCCCCCTTCACGCGGATCACGCTTACAACCGGGCCGAAAGACTCCTCTGCATAAATTCGCATAGCGGACGTGACGCGATCGAGAACTGTGGCCTGGATTAGCGTCCCTTCGCGTTTTCCACCCGCCGTCAGACGAGCCCCCTTCGCCAGTGCGTCATCAATAAGATCACCAACGTGTCCTGCTGAACGCGCATCGACCATTGAACCAAGCACTGTGGGGCCAAGCGACGGATCACGCAGTTGCAGCCCAGCCGACTTTATCGAAAGGCGTTCGACAAACTCATCCGCTATCTTCTCATCCACGACGATGCGCTCAGTTGACATACAGATCTGCCCTTGATTCATAAATGCGCCGAAGACAGCGGCGTTGACCGCTTCGCCAAGATCGGCATCGTCAAGAACAACCAGCGGCGCTTTCCCACCCAGCTCAAGAAGGACCGGCTTCAAACGGCGCGCAGCTCGTTCGGCAACGATCCGTCCCACACGGGTTGATCCTGTGAAGTTGATGTGCCGCACCGCGGGGTGATCGATAAGCGCGCCTACGATTTCGGGCCCGTCTTCAGGCGCATTTGTGAGCACGTTGACCACGCCATCCGGCATTCCCGCTTCCTGAAATGCAGTGCCGAGCAGGCGATGAACCGCCGGGCAGAACTCGGACGCTTTGAACACCACGGTGTTTCCACACGCAAGCGGCATCGCCATCGCGCGCACTCCAAGGATGACGGGAGCATTCCACGGCGCGATGCCGGCGCACACTCCAATGGGTTGCCGAATCGCCATGGAAATGACATCGGGAATATCGCTGGGAATCACCTCGCCTGTGATCTGGCTCGTGATGGAAGCGGCTTCGCGCAAAATGGAGGCACCGAATGCGACGTTGAATCCAGCCCACCCTGCTGTCGCTCCCGTTTCCGCGATCATCAGGTCAACAAACTCCTGCTGATGAGTGAGCAACATATCCGCCGCACGCAGCAAGAGCTCGCGGCGGCGCGACGGCCCCGTTCCGGACCACGCGGGAAAAGCGGTCGCAGCCGCATTCACTGCGGCATCGACATCGGCGGCATCTGCCGCGGCTGCCTTCGTTGCTGTCGTTCCCTTCACTGGATCAATGCGATTGAAGGCTCGACCTGTCTTGGCACCGGTTGATTTTCCCCCGATGAGAAGCTCAACGTTGTTCATCTTTCCTCGCGTTTCTGTGTCAACCGCAGCGATACCCCTAACGGAGAGAGATCAGAGCATCAAGAGCAACTGCGCCTCGCCCGCGTTCGTAGACAACCACCGGGTTGAGGTCAATTTCGCCAATGTTTGGCGCCGTCTGCATGAGATTACCCACTATTGAAACCAAATCAGCGACTACTTCGATATCCAATGGCGGAGAGCCGCGGAAACCTGCGAAGAGTGCGCCGCAACGTAACTTGCGCAGCTCGCCCGCGATCAAATCGCGAGATAGATCCGGCGGCAATAGACGTGTATCGCCCATCGCTTCAGCCAGCACTCCGCCGGCGCCGATCAGCAAAACCGGACCCCACTGAGGATCGTTGCGTGCCCCGACAATCACCTCGAGACCTTTCCCGGCCATTCGCTCCACTAGAACTCCATCAAGCGTGATTCCAGGGCGCGCCACACTTACGTTGGAGTGAAGGGTAGACCATCCACGTAACAGTTCCTCGTCAGACTGCACACCCAGAATCACACCACCTGCATCGCTTTTATGTGGCAGATCCGCAGACTGCGCCTTCAGCGCAACCGGGAAGCCGATCTCCCCGGCAACTCGGATCGCATCCTCAGAATTCGTGACGAGTGCTCCGCGCGGAATCGGAATCCCCAGTTGCGCGAGAATTTGTTTGCTCTCTGCTTCTGAAAGAAGACCTCTACGATCATGCGGAATTGCCGCGTCTTGCTGAATACCCGACTCACCGACATTCTTTCTCGAGGCGAAAGCAGTTACGCGAGACAATGCACGTATTGCGCGCTCGGGAGACGGAAAGCAAGCCACGCCAAGCGTGCGCAACTCGTGGATCTCAGCGAAGTCGAAAGGGGCGCCCTCATCCAGAGCCGCGAATATCAATGGCTTGCGCGCCTTGAGCGACCGGACCGCATCCACAATTGGCGGCAGCTTCAGTTGCGCGGTCTTCGGATCAGTGAGAATGATTCCAAGCAGCACACTTCCAAACCGCTCCTCATCCAGTACGGGCGGGAGCGTGCGCCGGTATAGGCCGGGATCAACGAGTCCCTGAGCAGTCAGATCCAGCGGGTTAGACGGCGGAATGAAGGAGGGCAAAGCGTCCCGCAACGCCTGTTCGGTTTGCGCAGAGAGTGTGGGCAATAGCAGGCCAACCTTCTCGCATAAATCAAGCGCCAGGGCTTTAAAGGCTCCTGATTCGGTAAAGATCGCGGCTCCGCCGCGCGGCAAATCGCGGCACCGCACCAAAATTTGCGTGACATCGACAAGTTCCTCCATGCTTTCCGCAAGAATTACACCGGCATGCTGCACCAGAGTACTCATCACTTCGTAGTCGCCGGCGATAGCGCCAGTATGCGTTGTCGCTGAGACGCGCGCAGAGGCGCTCCGTCCTGGATGCAACAATACGATGAACTGACCTGCTTCCCGCGCACGGTGCGCCAATCGCAGAAACCGTTTAGGCTGGCGAAACTGCTCGACCACCAACGCCATGACTCGCGTGGCCGGGTCGCCAATCATGTGCTCGACAAAATCTTCAACACCGCACACCGCCTCATTGCCAGTGGAGACGGAATATGAAAGCGGAATGGCGTGATGCCGCATGTTCACCGCGATCACAGCAGCAAGCGCACCACTTTGCGAAATGATGGCGGCTCCTTGATCCATGGCTCTGGGCGGCAGTGGGGTCACAACAAACGTCAGAGGAATTCGATCGACATAGTTCACCATTCCAAGGCAATTCGGGCCTTCAATGAGGATATTGTGATCTCTGGCGATGCGCACCAGCTCACTCTGTGCTTCGCTGCCTTCGACGCCGGCTTCCGAGAACCCGGCGGAGAACACAATGGCGCTCCCGAATCTTTTTGTCGCGCACGTGCGAACAGCAGAAACTACGGCTCCGCTCGGAATGGCCAATACTGCACAGTCAACGTCGTCCGGCAGTTCGTCGATCGAACCAAGACAAACTCGACCGCGAATCGCTGAGCGTTTCGGATTGACCAGGTAAAGTTCCCCGGCGAAGCCGGCATCTTCCAAATTGTTGAGGACACTATCGCCCAACGATCCTGGCGTCGATGAGGCGCCGACGAGAGCAATCGAGCGCGGCCGCAGGAGGCGATTGAGTTGCGACTGCGCGCTCTTCTCATTTTCCAAATTGATCAACTCGCGCTCCAGTCATTCCCCTATCGCTTGTAGCCCTCGAGGCCAGGCTTGATGCTCTTTTCATCGAGGAACTGCTTGAGCCCCTTTTCGCGGCCATGTTCAGGGTCGCGCAGTTGCGCCTGGTCGAGTTTGGCGTACAGATAGTCTTCGTTCTGCTCCCAGGTGAGTTCCCGGCAGCGTTTGAATCCATGCTTGGCCGCGCGCAGTACGACGGGATTTTTTGCGAGAAGCTTGCGCGCGAGGTCGATGGTCTCTTCACGCAGTTTATCTAGCGGCACAGCGCGATTTACGAGCCCCATCTCCGCCGCCTGTGTCCCTGTGAAGGTCTCGCCGGTCATGATGTACTCGAGCGCCTTGCGCTGACCAACTGTGTCTGCGAGAGCTTTGCTCACCAAGTTGCCAGGCGGGATACCCCAGTTGATTTCAGAAAGCCCGAAAACGGCAGTCTCCGCGGCGACCGCAAGATCACATGCCACAAGTGGCGAAAAACCTCCGCCAAAACACCAGCCATTCACCATTGCGATGGTCGGCTTGGCATACATCCGCAGCAGTTTCCACTGCCAAGTGGAAGCGTCTCGGCGGATTTTTTCCTGAAAGATTTCCGGAGCCTGGTCCACTTCGCGAAAATATTCTTTAAGGTCCATCCCCGCTGTCCACGACTCACCTGCTCCGGTCAGCACCAACACCTTCACGTCGCCATCGAGTTCCAATGTTTCCAGCACATCCCGCATTTCACGATTCATTGTGGGGCTCATTGCATTACGCTTCTCTGGCCGGTTCAGAACTACCCATCCAATCCCCTCGTCGACTTCGACCTTCACCGTTGTCCAGCGCCCTTCGTAACTCGTCATCGCACTTTCCTCTCAAATTCACCCAGCCGAGAATGGTTCCTCAGCTAAAGGTCCGTATCGAATTGTTAACGCCCTCGAATTGCAAACTGAAGCAGACGCTGGAGTGAGCAAGATGAAGAATCTTCGTTTGCTTCTCAACCCTTCTGACCCATCCAATGAGCCGAGTCCTTGCCTTCGAAGGAGATCACGATTCGGCGATACTCGCTTGCTCACCACCGTCAGGGTTGTTCACGACCTCAGTCTTGTTATCGAAGATCATTGTTGACACTGACTCCGCGGTGAATTCCGTCCAATGGGGAATTCCAGGATGATTTGGATTGCCTGTCCGGGCAAAGTGTATCCACGCTTCACTCACCTTTTCCGCCAGTGCGCGAGCTTCAGGCCCGCCTCCTGTCATGTTTTCGCACCGATCCGTGTTATCGAACGCGAATGCGATCTCGGAACAATGAAATGCTCGCGGCCTGCCATTGAGAATCGGCGTTTGCCACGTGAACCAGTAGAGATACGCTGGAGCCTTGCCCAGCGCGGCCTTCGCCTTGCACTGTTTGATGGCGTTCTCCCGCACAGTTGACGCAGCGATATGCGACCAGAGGTCAAAGGGCGTTGCAGCGGGAGTGCGCTGCCGGAACGCCGCCAGCACGGCGGGGGTCTTATCGGCGTGCAATCCGCGCACGCGCTGTTCAAGCTCGGCGTCGGTCATCGACTCATATTCGGGATGATTGGTTGCCGTGACAAACTCGTTGAGCGTGGTACCTACGATCATGGGCACCTCGTCGGAGATGGGGGAAGCCTGGGGATCGAAAGGATGGCCGGGAAGATTGGTCCCATCGACCACTGGAGAGAACCCAAGAGACTCAGCCATGCGCCGGAAATTCGGGACACCGCCTGCGGGCCTAGGATTGTTCTTCCGCATCACCTCCTGGCTTGCATGCAGAAGTTGCGCGTAGGGTAGCGTCTGAAGCTGATCGATCGTTGACGAGGTCAATCCCAACTCGGCAACAAGCAGATCTGCGAGTTTCTGCGAGCGTTCCTCCGTGTTCGCTTTCAGCATCGAGCCGCTTTCAACGATGGCGCGGTGGAACAAGCCCTTGGCTGCCGGCATGCCCATGAGGGTGCTGACCTTTCCGCCCCCGCCTGATTGTCCGAATATGGTCACTACTCCGGGATCACCGCCGAAGGCCGAGATATTATCGCGCACCCACTCGAGAGCCAAAACAATGTCAAGCATGCCGACATTCGCCGAACTGGCGTACTTCTCGCCATATTTTGAGAGGTTCAGATAGCCCAGAACGTTCAGGCGGTGGTTGAGCGTTACCACCACGACATCTCCCCGCCGAGCGAGGTTCTCACCGTCGTAAGAAAGGAGTTCCTGTCCGGAACCGGCCGCATATCCGCCGCCGTGCAGCCACACCATCACCGGCCGTTTCTTGCTGTCGTTGATGCCAGGGGTCCAAACGTTGACTCGCAAACAGTCTTCTCCCTGTATCCCGTCATCCCAGGAGAACATGAACGCCTCTTCATCGTTCGCCCAGCCTGCACGCGAAGCTTGAGGCGCCACCTGCCCGAACTGGCGCGAACTGCGCACGCCGCTCCATGGCCTCGGTTTTAGCGGCGGCACGAAACGATTCGCGCCTTCCGTCGTGTCGCCGTATGGTATTCCTTTGAAGGTGAAAATCCCTTTACGAAGGTATCCGGCCACCTTGCCAGCGGAGGTTTCGACGACCGCGCTGTCGTCTCGAGCGACAACAGTAGCTCCAGAAGAAGTATTCGATTGTTTATTCGCACTCCTCGTGTCTGCGTGCGCCGGCGTTGATTGAGCCTTACTTGCAGCAACTCCACCCGCGATCAGAGCCATGCCCTTGATGACGTAGCGCCGCTCAAATAAAGGCCCCTGGTTGCAAATACTAGCCCGAGACAAATCTTGATCCCTTTCCATCGCAATCTCTCCTTAGCTATGAAGACGGCTGGAGTCTATCATTCTTGCCCGTACAGCCTGACCTGACAGTTGCACGCAGAGCGATTTAAGTGCCGTGGAGCGCGGCGCCAAACCGCATACTCTTTCGCCGTCGCGTTTCTTCCACGATGTTGAGCGGCCCGATCAAGCCGGTCGGTATTGGCCGCCGTTTTTGCGGAACACATCCTTCCACCCGTCAGTCATGTAAGGCCAACGTTCTTCCGCTACCTGCAGCGTGGTCATCCCGGCATCGAATGCCTGCATGCCGAAGATCCCTACCCGTTTCATCCATTCCGAGGTCTATCGGATCGGGGTCGGATGCAGCGATGTTTCGAACAGGTGCGTCCCTGGCGTTACTTGAAAACCGCGATCTCCCGATGAAGGCGACGCGAGCGCTTTCGTCTTCACTGGACCGTCGCCCGGCACGAACACGGTCGCCGTCGTTCCCGGTGGCACGGTTACGCTCAGTATGAAGTTCCCGTTGTCGATTTTCCAGTTACTTACGATGTCGCCGTGAATCGAGTGATACTTACTCTTCACGTAAGTAAGGTCTCCAACCACCGAAGGTTTGACGACGAAGTGCTGGAAGCCCGGAGACTTTCCGTCGCTTCTGATTCCCGCTAGGCCCTCGGTGAACCATGCACCTATTGAGATCAAGGTGTCATGGATGTGCGACTGTCCCGTCCAGCTTTCCCAACTGGTGGTTGCGCCGTTTGAGATCATGTAACCCCAGCCTGGGTACTCCTTGGTATTTGTCATCAGGTAAACGAGATCGCTACGGTCCGCCTCTGTGAGGTACTTCATCAGGAAATACGTTCCATGCATACCGGTATCGAATCGTCCTTCGTTTCGGACACGAATCGTTTTCTCCAAATTGTCCATCACGTCTTTGCGCAACTCTGGTGGAACGACGTCCGCCAGCAGAGGAAGAGCCTCCAGGACCGAGTCCCCATTCAGGTAGTTGTGACTATCGGTGTTATAGAAACGCTGGTGGATGGCCTTGGCGGTCGCGACTGCTCGAGCACTGTAGGTTGATGCCTCCTCTTCCTTTCCTAGAACGTTCGCAATCTTGGAGGCTGTCTCCAGCTGGTAGACATAGTGAAGGCTGTTGATCAGCTGGGCAGGCCTCGGGTCGGCGCTGGCTCCCCCGAAGCTCCCTTTGGGCGTCACCCAATCTCCAAGAAAATTCCACATCTGCATGCCCATGGCGTGGCTCTTGTGGTCTAGCAAGAGGTTATCGGTCGTTTCTGAATTCAGATAGCCGAGCCATTTCTGAATCATTGGATAGTTGCTCTCAAGCACACCTTTGTCGCCATATTGCAAGTACATTTGCCAGGGCAACGTCACCACCATTCCACCCCACATAGGGCCACCGCCACCCCGATTGAAATAGTTCGGCGCGGTGTGGGGGAGAGAACCTGTGGCGGGCTCCTGAGAATCACGCCAGTTCACGAGCCATCGATTGTATAAGCCTCCGGTTGAAAAGTTGAACATCCCGGTTTCAAACGATGTTCCGGCGTCGCCGCCGTACCCGAGCCTCTCCCGCGTCGGACAGTCAACCACGTATCCGCCAAGGGTCAGGTCTTCATAAGTGCGGGTGACCATCTGGTAGATCTGGTTTAAAAGGTCGTTGGATGAATTGAATTCTCCCGCACGGTCGTAGGAGGTGCGAATGAGATAGCCCGTTGCGTCGGAAACGGCTGGCGCAGATTCGATCCCCGTAACTCGGATGTAGCGGAATCCGTGGTAATTGAATCGGGAACGAAAAGTGAGGGCCTTTCCGTTGCCTCCAACTTCATCGCGCTGGTTGGCGGTGTTGGGGAATGCAGGCGTATTTGCTGCCCGAGACGCGGGCGCCGCGCCGGCGGTGGGTGGACGAGGGGCGCCAAAAAACGGCGGTGCGGGCTCACCCCATGCTGCGGGAACGCTTGGTGCCGGCTTGTCGCGCTCGAGTTGGTCGGAGTACTCCAGCTTCACCGTAGCGCCCTTTGCGATGGCAGGGAATTTGATCTCGGCCCAACCGGTAAAGTTTTTCCCCATGTCAATGATCCAACCGCCTTCAGGGTAGGCGTCCACATGGACCGCTTTGATCGTCTCCATTATCTTGTTCGGCTCCACCATCTGAGCCGAGGTCACCACTTGCGGCGGCTCGAATACGGCAGCGACCTGCCATCCTGAATCGTCGAAATCGGACAAGTTCCAACGAGGAAGCTCCAACTGCGCGTCATAGCGCTCCCCACCGTAGTCGCCGAATGGAGTGCCTCGGCCGAGCGGTGTGATTGGGCTTTCACGGACCTTCCAGGTTTCGTCGGTAACAACCTCAGTTGTGCCGCCTCCCTTCATCGAAATTTCAAGTTGTGCGCGCACCAGGGGGCCGTCGTGAATGACTCCGGGATTGCCCTTCACGTACCAGCCGCGACCAAGCCAGAGCGCGATAACGTTCTTCCCTGGGATCAGGTAGTCAGCCACTTCATGAGCGACGTAGAGATTCCGCTTCGAATAATCGCTCACGGCAGGACTCAAAACATGGTCATCAACCTTTCGGCCGTTGATATAGAGTTCGTAGTAGCCGAGAGGGTTGACATATGCAACGGCCCTTCCCGGCTTTTGTGTCAACGTGAACGTCTTCCGCAACCAGGGAAATGGGAGGGGGGTGCCTTCCGCGGTTCCGGCTGGACGCCCTTCACCAATCCATTTTGAATCCCAATCAGAGGCTTGCAGAAGACCCATCGACCACGTCGCCTGGTTGCTCCACAGCGATCCTTCGCCGCCATCGCTCCAAATGCGCACCTTCCAGTAGACCCGTTGTCCCGACACCAGCTTCTTACCGCCATATTCAACCCACGTAGATTGCCCAGATACCACTCGGCCCGAATCCCACAGGTCGCCTCGATCGCTGTGAAGGATCGCAGAAGTGCTCGCGACCAACACACGGTAGGCGCTCTGACTGCGCAAGTTAGCCGACGGGTCGAGCATCCAACTCAATCGCGGCTTCTGGACGTCGATGCCGAGCGGATTTGAAAGATACTCGCAGCGCAGTCCTTGAGCGGGGAAGCCTTTATCCACGGAGGTGGCGAAAACATCGGAGATTCCCAAGGAAAAAGCAAGTAAGACAATCCCGCGCACCATTCTCCAGCGGTTCCTATTCATGGATGCATCGCTCCGATTTCCTTCTTCATGTTTGCCACGTCATTGGCTACTCGCTTGAGTTAAAGAGCGTTCAATAGATCTTGTAGTCGAGACTCACCTCGTTACGGTGTCTCAGGGATTGAATGACAGTACTCAGAACCTCGACTGTTTGATCGCCTGTCAAATCTCTGTTCGGGACGTGCAAATCGGAAGAGCCTTGGACATCAGCGATCCGCGCCGAAATGAGATCTTTCGGCCGTCGACTCCACATGCTGTATCTTCCTCTGGCATTCTGCGTGATATATCCACGGTGAAGCAGTGTCTGCACGATCCGGTAGGTCGTGGTATGCGGTATGTCAGTTGCATTTGAGATCTCATTTGAATTGAGCGCGAGGTCGCTTCCAGAAAGAAGCTCCAAGATGTCAAGCGTACGCATCAGTACCGGGACCACATGGGTTCGTTTCTTGCCCGTTTTTTGCATAATAGCTCCTATCCCGACGAGATGCTGGAAACCGGCGAGGAAACTGTGACCAGTAATCTGCCGGCGGGTTCCCCCTTCGGCAGAACACCAAATCCACTGGCCCCCGTCACGGAACGGCTCTATTGCCTGGCCACGTCGAGATCGATGGTTAACTTCACTTCGTCGCCTACAACGGCCGATGGAAATGTGGTCGCAATCCCGAATGCGGTACGGCTGATCGTAGTAGTGGCTGAAAAACCGGAATGAGGTTTCTTGTCCATTCCGGGAACTGGGCCAGTAGGGCCTTGAACCTGCAAGACCACCGGTTTGGTTACGCCATGCAAGGTGAGATTGCCCGAGACCGTGAGACCATTTCCGCTCTTTGCAACGCTCGAACTGACGAAGGTGGCGGTGGGAAATTGCGCGACATCGAAAAAGTGTGGACTCTTCAGGTCTGCGTCGCGCGGTGCAACACCGGTGTCGACCGTGGTGAGATCGATCGTGACGTTGACTGATGACTTTGTGATATCCGATTCGTTGAGAGCGACAGTGCCGCCGATGTTCCCAAAGTGTCCACGAACGTTCGAGAGGCCCAAGTGGACGATGGAGAAATCGACCTCACTATGCATCTTGTCGGGAACCCAGGTGGACACTTGTGCGAAAGCCAGGGGGGCAGCGAGCGCCAAGGTTGCAAGTGATGATAGTTGCTTGATCATTCAAGAGTCCTTTCAATTCGAGGGTTGGAACCAGCCACTGCAGGTTAGGGCAGTGCACAGGGCACTGTCGGGGAAGATAGTGTGATCAGAGCCACAGCTTGCGTGCATCTCTGCGACCATTCATAGACCTGTTGACATGCAATCGTTCGGTTAGCTCAGGGTTCCAGTTTTTCCCACACTGCCCGCTCGAGGCCGAATGGGTCATTGACGACCTTACATTGCGCATCGATCTCCATCGTCGCGCGCTTTTCGGTGGTGTAGGCCGGCCAGTCAGGTTGACCCTTCGCTCCTGGATGTCCAGTTCTTGCGAATGTGCTCCACATTTCGCTCATGTTATGCGCCGCCTCAACACTTTCTGGTCGAGTGTCTGACATCAGGCTCATGGCGGGCTGCGGTGCTCCGCCTTTTGCATCTGGCGCGGGAGGTCGAATGTTGTTGAATTTGTAGGGAATCTCAAGCGCGTGCATCGCTCCAACTCTGTGTTGGGTTCCGGGGACAATGGCGTCTGACTCGTGCACGAAGATGTACATGTAAACAGGTGCGGCACGCTGAACGCACTTTTCGCTCTGCAATGGTGATCGCTCCAAGGCCGATCATCGCTGCGGAGGTGATGGCAACGTAGAGATCAGCGGGGGACGCGCTGGGACGGCTCTTGCGGTAAGCATCGAGCAATTCATGTGATTTTTCGCCAAACTCTTTTTGAAGACGCACCTCTAACCCCGCGTCGGTCAAGTTGAAGGCGTCAACGTCATGGCGCTCCATCAAGAAGAAGGCAGTTTCGTCGCGGTTTGAGCCGACGATGAGTGGCTTGTTCTTGGAGATCGCAGGCGCTTCGGGATCGAAGGGATGGTGAGGGAGTATTGTGCCATCGACAACCGGCCCAAACCCGCCCGGACGTCCGCCTCCTCCAATCCCTTTACGGCCGCCGCTCATGGTCAAAGGGCCGCCAGGCTGTTTGCCCAGTTCCACCTGCGCGTCCACCAATTTGTTCGAAGGCACATCTAGCAACTTTCGCCAGTCACCTTTCTCGAGGCCGAGTTGCTTCAAAGTCATGATCGTGGTTTCGGTGGCTGCGTTTCGTGGCATCATGCGAATGCCGGGCCCACTCTCAATCGACGCCTTATTGAAAAAGAGCTCCGCCCCAGGCATGGCATAGAGGCAAGACGTTTTTGCCCCGCCACCGCTTTCGCCAAAGATCATCACGTTGTTTGGATCGCCGCCAAATGCCTCGATGTTCTGGTGAACCCATTTCAATCCATCGAGAATATCGAGCATGCCCTGGTTTCCCGAGGTGGCGTACTCTTCCCCACCGAGGTCACCCAAAAATAAAAACCCCATCAGGCCAAGACGATGATTGGTGGCAACAACGACAACGTCCCAGGTGCGCGCCAGGTTTCCACCATCCTGATAACCCGAGCCACCCGATCCCACTACGAAGCCACCGCCGTGGCTGTAGAACATGACTGGTCGCTTTTTCCCATCGGTTGCGGGAGTCCAAACATTCAGAAAGAGGCAGTTTTCGTCCGATGGCGGCTCATTGCGACGCTGGTTGCCTGGCTGCAAGGATGGCGCACCGAGCTGAAGGGCTTCGCGCACCCCTGTCCAAGGCTTGAGCGACGGCGCTGCCTTGAAACGATTCGTTCCCGAAACATCGCCGCCGTATGGGATGCCCTTGAATGTAGTCAGGCCGTCACTCTTCAATCCTCTAATGCGACCGAATGATGTGTTGACTTCGATCTCCTCCGATTTTCCGGAGTCCGCGAATGCGCGGCTACTTGGAAATGTTGCGGCGCAACCCAAAGCCATCGACGCCCCAGCAATGAAGTCCCGACGGGTCAGTCTCGATGCGGAACTATCAGCGTAATAACTCACGGGTTTCCTTTCCCGGCAGGCCGCCGGATTAAGCGTTGGAGATCAGTTCAGTTTCTCGATCATGCTGTCGACGCCATTGACGATCCCTGGTTCTGCGCAGCCAGGCTTGAGGGAAGAGCTGAGCACCTGAAACGAGTAGCGTCCGAAGGCATCGTCTGTCGGTACATAACCGGAGTTAGCCATCCCGTTCGTGAGTGTGACCATGATCGTGTCGTGGAACTTCGATCCTGCCTTCACCCGTTGACCAATCATGTTGTAGAGTTCTGCGTTCGCGCTGCCAAGCACGATGTCCCCAATCCTTAGCGCGCCTATCTTGATGTGAACCGGGTCCGGAGAATCCTCGTATTTACCCGGCGCTCCCTCGCGCCCTGTATCGAGTCTCCTTCGCGCCGGACACGTCACTTCTTGCTGCGCTCCTTCGATCATCACTTCGTCGTTCATTGGGTGAATGTGGGCCATTACCCGGATCGCTTCTTCGGCAGTAATCTGTCCTATGGATTTGATGAGTTGCAGGCTTTGTTCCAAGGCCACCGGATCCGTCGCGACTTTGTCTGCCTCCGGGTTCCCGATAAACATGGCATGCATGATGGCGGTGCCCAGATCGACATGTTCCGCATCCATCACCGCGTGGATCCGCGCGTCACCGATCTTCAAATTGGCACGAAGGTACAGCGGGTTCTGATCTCCCGCGGCGCCGCTGGTCCAGAGCGCCACTGCTTTGTCGCCGTACATGTGCTCGATGTAGCGCTCAGCTTCGCCCGGAAAGTCGCCGGAAATCATGCCTTCCAAAAAGAGGGTGTTCGCGTGCATCGCATAGTTCATGTAGACCGCGATTAGTCCCCCACTCAGCGACTCGATCTTGATCACTGCGAGCGTCTTGTCAGAGGGATAGTCGAGATTCGGTTCCTGAGACCAAAGCCTTGACTGTTCATCGATTGCGTCACGGTTCACGTTCAGATAGAGACTTCCCGTTCCATAGCCAATGCGTGCCGGCTGCATGCTGTCGCGCGCCTTTTGCGCTGCCTGCATCAGGCCCGACTCCAGTTTGGCGTCGAAGTTATCCGCCGGTTCTGTTGCCGCACTTGGCGATGCTACGGGTCCAGGCCGTCGCGGACCGCCGAATATCGCGTTGTGGTCGTGCGTCGCGGATATCAAAATGTTGGCGGCTGGGACATTAAGAGCCTGTGAAATCTCGGTCGAAACCCTGTCCGTAACTGCGCTGCCGATTCCACCGACGTCCGCGTTGAGCAGAACGGCTCGATCATGGCCGTTCTCGATGAAGATGGCTCGAGCGAACAAGGGATCGTGAATCGAGGTGAAGGGCTTCGGAAGTGCATTTTGGTCTGGCGTGATCTCAACACGCCCGGCGCCGGCTTTCAAGGCTCCCGGCACCGCGGCCGATCCCCGCGCCGGCAACACCTGGGTTACCAGCACCACGGCCAAGCCGATGACCCTAAACCGAATCTTGAATTCGACTTGATTTGTTTTTGGATCGGCAATCACTATGCGATTTCCCTTCTGACTAGGAACGGGTTCGGAACGGTGAATGAGTGTCGGTTAAAACCAGGGCCTTACGCCAAAATGTGTTGGCAACCTCGAGCGACTCTCTGGAGAACCGCAAGAAATGGGGCGAAACGAAAAGTTCGCGTCTCAGATCTCACCCGGGGAAATATTTCTCCAGGAACGGCCTCACCATAGGCGTGTTTTCGCGGGTGGACAAGGTTCGGAACCGTTTGGGGAGGGATGTTAAGCCAGAAATTACATTCATCTCTTTTGTAATGTGTTGATTAATTTAAGGAGGTTAAGGGCTATGGTGCCTGCTGGATCGGCCTTCTGCTAAGATTCCGTGATCCGTTGAGAAAGACGGCGAGCGAAGGTGCAGGTGCTGCGTGCTGAGTATCAAGAGGCCAGAAGGGTTCAACTCCGAGAGCGGCGACTTCAGTGCAGAGATTCAGAACGCCGTCCGAACTGAGCTTGAATCAATGCTCAGCGCCCCCTGCTTCGCTCAGAGTCAGCGCTGCAAGAGTTTTCTGCGCTATGTCGTCCTGGAGACTCTTTCAGGGAACGCGAGCGAGCTCAAGGAACGAGCGATCGGCATAAGCGTCTTTGGCCGGGCAAGCGATTACGATACCGGCGAGACTTCGATTGTGCGCGTCACGGCCAATGAGGTGCGCAAACGAATCGGGCAATACTATCGGGATTCCCGGTTCGATCACCCAATTCAAATAGAGCTCCCCAAGGGCGCCTATGTGCCGGAGTTCAGAATTCAGCCTTCGAGACGAGGCACCACTTCAGTCGAGGATGCTTCCTTAGAGTCTTTGGACCAGGAGCCCACGGCAGCCGAGTTTCGGCCTTCAGTGGAGGTTCACGCTTCAGCTACTAATGGCGCGGAGCTGACGGCCCAGGATCAATCGTCAGATGTGCGGGGTGAAGCACCGAGCAGACATCGTGCTCGAAAGTTGGTCATCTATATTGCGAGCCTTGTTCTACTGCTTGGTTCCGGCGCCGCGATCTTCGGTTTGTGGAAGGTCGGGAGGTTTAAGGCTGGTCCTCAGGTATGGGAAGCCTTTTCGCACCCGAAGGCACCAGTTCTCATATGTATAGATACGCACGATCTCCATCTTCCGGCCATATCATCGCGCGATGGTCGGAGATTCGTCGATATGGTACTGCTGAAGCAAATCATTTCACTCGACGATGCTTCGGTCCTCTCATCGCTGGCAGGTGTGCTGGGAAAGTTGGGTATCCCGTTCCGAGTGGTTGGAGCTGAGCAGACGTCTCTCACTGAATTTCGGCGGCAACCGGTCATCCTTATCGGTGCGATCGACAACAAATGGACGATTCTGCTGTCCCAAAACCTTCGGTATCGGATTGAAATCGCAAATCCGCCTGGCTCGGGATCTAATAAGGAGCCTATCGCCTCGATTGTGGACTCTGTGAACCCTGGAAGCCCTCCCTGGTCCGTCGACTTATCGATGCCGTACGGCGAATGGAAGAACGACTATGCCATCGTGGCAAGAATGGACGACCCCACGACTGGAGTTCCAGTGCTGATAGAGGCTGGATTGGGTAACGACGGGAGCGTCGCGGCCAGCGAGTTGATAACATCCGGTGCCCTTGTCAGCCAATTGAAAGCCGAAGCAGCTTGTAGCGGAAAGACGAATTTCGAGGCTCTGATCGGGACAAATATCATCGATACGAGACCGGGGCCGCCGCACATCCTCCGCCTTGTCTGCTGGTAGCTTTCGAGATATGACCTGGGTCTTTAGAGTTCTTCTGCGGCAACGGACGCCTGCAGGGGGTCGGGCCTGCGGTTGTTGATGTCCTTGCAAAACAGTGCGAGGGCAGCCACAGCTGCCACAAGAGTCAACCAAGAGAAGACCTCTTTGAGCGCGAGACCTGCCTGAAAAAACAAACCTGCCCCGACAAAGCCAGCTATCCCTCCGACGCGTCCGACACCGAGCATCCAGGCCACGCCGCAGGCTCGCCCATAAGTGGGATAAAACGCAGCCGCCAAACCTGGCATGACGTTTGCGCTCCATTCATTGCAAGGTCCGCAAAGAAGGTGGCCATGAGCAAAGACTCGAAGTGCGTCGTTGAGCACGCCAGAACCACAAGAAGAACGGCGGTCAGGTGGTACGCGCCGCTCACGACGCGCGTGGCACCTCCTCCGGATAATGTTCAATAAGATCATGCCGGATATTCTCGTCATCAGTCGCAGATCGTGCGAGCCTCAGCTCGGTCGATCGTATGGATGCTAGCACTGCGAGATCGCAAGAACCTTCAGGTCGCGATGATTTTGCGAGCTTCCCCCTCGGGATCGTCCGCCATCCGGCACTCGTTATCCCAAATCATCGTCTTGTTCGATTCAGGATCCGTAGCCGTCCACTTCAAGCTCGGAATACTCGGATTCCCCGTCGCCGCAAATGTCGCCCACGCAGACGCCATCTTCTTGGCCAGTGCCAGCGCCTCCGGCGTGTTGCCGGTACCCTGCTCGCATCGCTTGGTGTTGTCAAAGCAAAACTGAAGCTCCGCAGTGTGCCATGCGCCAGGCAAACTCTCGAGAATCTGCGTCTGCCACGTGAAGTAGTACGCGTACGCCGGCGCCGCCTTCAGCTCGTGCTTCAACCGCGCCATCTTCACGACGTTGTTTCGCATTCCCAGCCCATTCAGTCCCGGAGTGCCGCTGCAGATATATGACAGCGTCTGAATCTTCTTTCGCGGATAGGCCTTCTTCAGCGCGGCAACTATCGCCGTAGCTTTGTCCTCGCCATACGTTTTGGAAAGGTTTGCATGCCACTCCTCTTCCGTCGGACGCGAAGACATCTGATTGCCCTCTTCGCTCACTGACCCAACCAGCATCGGCACATTCTTTGAAATCTCCGGAGCCGCATCAAAGAACGACCTCATGGTGATCAGTTTCCCGTCAACGCACGGCGACCAACCCACCCGCGGTGTCCCCGGCGCTCCCGGTCCCATCATTGGCCGCCCCGGCGGATTGATTTTTGCAGCCGCGGCATTGCCCGCCGCAAAGAGCTTCGCCCATTCCATCTTCTGCAATGCCCCGATGTCATTGGCTGCAAGCCCGAGTTCCTTCATCACCTGGCGCGCGAGTTCCTTCTGCTGATTCCTGCTCGGAATGTTCCCACCCCCGCCCGACTGCGCCGAAGCACGATGAATCAGGCCCACCGCCGATGGCATACCCATCAAAGTCGTCACCTTGGATCCGCCGCCAGACTGGCCGTAGATCATCACCCGATCCGGATCGCCCCCAAAATTCGCGATGTTCTCCTGAACCCACTTCAGCGCCGCAACCAGGTCCGTCATCCCTACGTTCGCTGAGTCCTCGTACGCTGAACCACCGATCTCGGCTGCATCAAAGAATCCGAGAATATTGAGCCGGTGATTCACCGAAACCTGCACCACATCGTGATGCCGCGCCATCTGCGCACCCTCGTGCGAAGGCAACTCGTACGACGATCCGAAGCTGAACCCACCGCCATGCATGTAGAACATTACTGGACGCTTTCCCGTCAGGCTCGGAGTCCAGATATTCAGCTTCAGCATGTCCTCGCTCTGCCAGCCGTCGTCCCAGTCGAAGAGGAAAGTCTGCTCGGTACTTGTCCAGGGATGCAGAGTCTGGGGGCAATTGGCGCCGTACGCCAGCGCCGGATACTCATCTGTCCATGGCGCAGGCGGCCTAGCCGGAAGCCACCGATTCTCCCCCGCCGTAGTAGCCCCATAGGGCACGCCTTTGAACGTCAACACGCCGCCATCCACAAATCCCCGCACTTTGCCATACTGCGTCTTCGCGACGGCCGATCGGGGCGTTGACACATTCCCCGGATCCTGGTGAGCTGCTGTCTTTACGCTGTCTGAACCGAATGCGGGCTTGCTCAGCGCTGCGCCCAAACCAACCGTCGTTGAAAGAAGCAGCGCCTCACGGCGCGTCATAACTACAGAATCCTTCGATTTCGACATGAACAGCACCTCCTCTCGTATTGTGTTTGCTGCGTCGCTTCGGAATCGGGCTGATCCGTTTGAACGGCGCGCAATGGCTCTTCTCAGTAATGTTTAAGAAGGTCCACATGGGATTTGCCAACCACACCAGGCGCTTACCTGTCGGGATGCCCGCCCGCGATGCTGATCGTGCACTTGTCCGCGCTCAATTCTCTGGCACGCCTGAGAATACTCGACTATACGGGATAGAGGAAGCCCGGAACAATAGCAATAAATCGCTTTATATTGGTGCGATCCTGACAATGCCGATCATCGCCCGTGCAGGCCGAAAAGGTTGTTCAGAAACCGGTTCTGTTCTCGCACCGACTTCGGACGATACCAATCCTGCACACCCTGCAGACCACATTCCAACCGCTCGATGATTACGAGCCTCGATTCCGGCAGCACCGTCCTGGACGATCTCAAGTATTGCCTGAACGGTGCACTCGGAAAGCTGGAAAACGGAAACCGGCAGCAAGCCGCTGTCTAGCGAATCACCTTCGATAGTTTGGCGACGGCAGCGCAAAAATGCGCTATCGTTTCGACGATCTTGACTAACACCTCCAGCACGGACAGGATTTGTGATGTACCCGTTGGCGTGATTGTCATAAACGACGTGAATATCGCTCTCGGTCTCGAAGAAAGAAACGAGAATGGGAATACGGTGAAGCTTCACGTGCCGCCAGTCACTGATGCATGTACCGGACAAACACGCAAGAACGCTGCGCACGACCAAATACTGCAAGTCATCGATTTGAAGGCATGTAAGTTGCGGGGAAAAGAGTCTTTGGCTGCCCGTCAGGGATTCGAACCCCAATATGCTGCTCCAGAGGCAGCTGTCCTACCGTTGAACGAACGGGCAGTGAGTGCAAAAGCCGCGGCGGAAACCGGGGTTGGAGCGGGCCTGGCTGGCGCCAGGCACAAAGAGCCAACCTCGTCATCATAAGGGGATTGGAGCGGCTCAGTCAAACGCTCCCGCGGGCGTGACGGGGGCTCAGAGGCAAACGAAAATCGACTCTTCTCACCCTTGCCGGGATGGTTCAATTACCGATGAGTGCAGAGGAAAGAGTTACGCTTCACTGGCCCGAATAGCCGGTCTCGTTTGCAAAGGTCGCCCGAAGATCCGCGCGGGATGTGACTGCGAAAAACGCGCCGACAACAAGGCGCCCCACACCGCTAGAAGGCCAAATAGCATCCCCGGGGCCTTTGCGCGGCAGCATCCAGCCGGATGTCTAACTGAAGTACAACGATCCCGAGAACCATGGTGAAGATTGGTTAACCGAGTTGACCGAAGTAGAAGAGCCCGGCAACAAGGGCGAGCGCAAGAGCAAAACCGAGCATCAGTTTCCCAGGCGGAGGTGCAGTCGGGGTGCGAAGTACCTTAAATCCAAGCGGGACGAACGCGATGCACAATCCGCTTGTGCAAACAACCGACGTAATGGAACTGCCTTTGAGCACACCCAACATGAGCGCCGCCATGAGACTTAATGCTATGGATCGCATGATTCCTAGCGTTCGCGACAGGCATGCACCAATCGCCAGCAAGATCCATCCCAGGAGAATCATCGCGTTTAGGCTTGAGACGACGTGAAACGATCCGTACGATGCCCCGACGGTCTTAGTGGCGTTCTGAACCCCTTCTATTCGGGTCATCTGAAAGGCAAGATAGTCCGCGCCGGCATGGAACGTCCGTGCGAAGAGGCCGAAGATAACGAAGGAACCGCCCCATGCGGCCCATCCAGGCCTGCTTTCCGCAATCATGTTTGCAATCGCGACCACCGCCGGCCAGAGAAGAATGTTCCCCGCGAGAAAGCAGTTGTACGCGGTGGTCATGAGCAGCGCATGGTCGTGATAAGCCGCAAGCTGTTGCGGGAAAAAGAAGTGGAACTGGATTCGAAGAAGGACACCTGCGAGCAAAAGTATTGGCGCAAAAATGAGTGAGGCCGCTCCAAGCCAACGTCCTGGAAAAGGCGCCCGCTGATTGCTGGCGATTCCGTTCATGTCGCGGAGAGGGGCAAGTTCCTTTTCAATCCTTTGCCTCCGGCAGCTTGACAGTGCGGTTGGAGCCTGCGACAACCGTCGCACATTACTCTACGTGTTGAGAGCACTGAAGGTTATCAGATTGAAGAGAGCTCCGCACCAGGAAGCAATTTGGCGTCCCTTTGAAGCTTGGTTGTTGATAGGCTGTGAATCGCCGCGATCATTACGTCGGATTCTGAATTTCCTGTGTGCCCTCTAAGAGTCGCCCGTCGAAGGGCTGCTTGCTTTTTATTGGAAGCATCCCTGCGACTTCGCTCTTCAGTGAAATACCCGGACTGCAGAACGTCACGGTACCTGTTTGGGCAAGGCAGTCCGTCCCGAGAAAGATCGCAAATAGCGAAACGTGTGCAGCGACTGCAGGTCCAGCTGCTCATCGGTCTTGATGGGCACGAAGCGCATGCTAGGACGCGTAACCGCTTCGGCAATCGCCTCGGCATCGATGTAGTCGTTCTTGTTCGTCTTCACATACGGCTTCACGTACTGGGCCGGCATCAGCCGCACATCGTGCCCCTGTTCCCGCAGATCACGGCCGAGAAAATGTGATCCCCGCAGGCTTCCATGCCGATCAGGCACTCGGGAAGGTTCAATGTAAAGCGCAGCAGCTGAAGACGCGAGCACTTCTTGGGAACCACAACTTCCCCCCGCGCGTTGACGCCAACAAGGTGAAAGACTGTCTTCCCTAAATCGATGCCGATGGTGCGAATCTCCATGGAACGCCTCCTGTGTCTACCTCTACACCCTCAAGCGGCTGAGGCGGCGGACCATGCCAGTAGTAACTGCGAAAAGGCAGGTCCCTGGCTTCGCTGAAAAACGCTTCGCTCGGGATGACACCTCTGTGGAAAGGGAAGGAAGGCAGATTGCGGTCGAGTTGTTTGAATGCTAAGTCTATGAGGAGCGCGGGGTGTTGCAAAGGCTGAACTCAGCGGTGAAGCTGATTCAGAGAACTACCCACGGAGGCTCCTCGAGACGATATGTACTACATCGGACTTGACGTTCACAAGAAGACGATCAGCTATTGCGTGAAGGACGCAGCCGGCAAGATCCATCGGGAAGGCAAGATGGGATCGACGCGGCGCGAACTTGATGCCTGGATCAAGACCCCTTGCCCCGGATGATGGCCATGGAAGCGACGATCTTCACGGGCTTGATCTACGATCATCTGCTTCCGCATGCCGAGAAGGTCAAGGTGGCGCACCCGTTGATGCTGCGCGCCATTGCCGCGGCGAAGAGGAAGAACGACCGGATCGACGCCAGCAAGATCGCCGACTGCCTTCGCTGTGATTTCCTTCCTGAGTGCTACATGACATCGACCGAGATCCGCGACCGGCGGCGTACGCTGCGCTATCGCGGCCTGCTGGTGAAGCAGACAGTGCAGATGAAGAACCGGATCTCGGGCCTGTTGATGGAGACCGGCGTGAGCTACAACAAGAAGCGACTGCACAAGGTTGGATACTTCGACGAGTTGATGTCCGGTAACGAAGAGATCGATGACAGCATCCGGCCGTTGCTGAAGCTGAGCCGGGAGACGATCAACCGATCACAGAAGCTGGACTATGCGCTGGTCAGTTCGCTGGAGCGCGATCCGTTGCTGAAGGGAGGCTGGAGCGTTTAAGGACAGTTCCCGGAGTGGGGCCGATCACCGCACTGACCTGGGTGTTGGAGGTCGGTGATGTCGCACGCTTCCGATCGATCAAGCAGGCGATCAGTTATTGCGGGCTGTGCGGAGCAGCGAAGAGCTCAGCCGACAAGGTCATGCGCACGCCGATTTCCAAGCAGCGCAACAAGCATATCCAGCAGGTGCTCGTGGAAGCGGCAAAGCTTGCACCCAGATTTAGCCACGAGCTGGCCTTGATCCACGAAAAGGAAAAGCAGAAGGGCAATCGCAACCGCGCCACGCTGGCGGTAGCCAGGAAGATGGTGGCGTGGATGGTTGCGGTAGAACGCAGAAAACAGGATTTCGTGCCTGCCGAAAAGTTGGGAGGAGAATGACACGCCCGTTCGCTCAGAATGACACTGCTATGAGACTACGATCGTCTGGGACACGCTACTCGTCAGGATTGGCTGAGCAACGGAAGAGGCAGCGACTTGTCGAGGCCGGCGGCGACGAGGTCATCGCGCAGCTTCGCGATGGTCGAAAACTCGACTGCGACGATGCCGAGGGCTCGTGCGGCTTCGATATTGACGGCTTTGTCATCGAGGAACAACGTCTCCTCCGGACGCGTGCCCAGCTTTTCCAGCGCGTGACGGTAAATCGCCGGATCAGGCTTGGCAATGCCGAGCTGATAGCTCCAGACCAGTACGTCGAATCCCGCGATCCAGGCAAATTCACGCTCCAGGCTGGCTAAAACGGAATCCCCCATATTTGACAGGATTGCGGTGCGAAGGCCCGCGGCCTTGAGCTGCTGCTGCCAGGCGATCATGGCTGGATCGAAGGTCGTCCACATCTGGGCGTCCAGGCGATTGAGTTCGGCGAGTTCGTCATTGGAAAATGCATGGCCGCTGTCCTTTGCGAATTTCTGCCAAAAAGTGATGCCGGTGAGCTTGCCCTCGTCGTAGGCATGCCGGTCGGCCCAATACATTTCCTCGAATTTGTCTTCTCTGAGCCGCGAAGCTTTAATCAGTGCGTTGCGAGCCGGCGCGTTGACTGGACCGCTCAGCACCATTCCGTAGTCGAAGATTACTGCTCGCAGAACCAATGTTCCTCCGTCCGTTGCGCCCTGTATCGTGAAAAAGGACGCCTCGATTCATTGTGGCATTCGAGACCGGGCAGGTGAGGGAACGGGCGCGGAATGAAGTTCTCGCAAAGAACGAGTTGGGACATAGAAGAGAGTGAGCTGGCACGCGCGCATCGCGAGCGGTTGCAAGCAGGGCTCCCGATTGCGGATCTCACTGCCTCAAATCCCACCCGCTGCGGGTTCAACTACGATCCAAATCTGCTTTTGAACCTGACGGATCCTCGCGGCCTGGATTACGATCCCCATCCGCTTGGATTGCCGGTGGCACGGGAGGCCGTCTGCCGTTACTACGCGGATCACGGTGCCGTGGTTTCTCCGGACCAGGTGGTACTGACAACAAGCACCAGCGAGGCATACAGCTATCTGTTTCGTCTTCTTTGCGATCCGGGCAGCGAGATTCTGGCGGCGCAACCTGGCTATCCGCTCTTCGATTTTCTTGCCACGATCGATGACGTTCAGCTAAAGGCCGCTCCGCTGGTGTACGACCACGGATGGCAGATCGAGCCAGAGGGCTTTCGCCGGGCCATTACAGCGGCGACTCGGGCGATCGTCCTCGTCCATCCCAACAACCCGACGGGCCATTTCACCAAGCCCTGGGAGGCGAGGGAACTGGCCGCTTTGTGTCGGGAGTTCGGCATATCGCTGATTGTGGACGAAGTGTTTCTGGACTACGCGTTTGACCGCCGCGAGAGACCGGAAAGCTTCGCCGCCGGGCTTGAGGGCGTGTCGGTTTTTGTTGTGAGCGGCTTGAGCAAAGTTGCCGGCTTGCCTCAAATGAAGGCGGGTTGGATCGTTGCCACCGGACCGGAAACGAAGCAGGCGATGGGAAGGCTGGAGGTTATCGCCGATACCTTCCTTTCCATGAACGCGCCGGTACAGTGGGCTCTTCCAAAGTGGCTTGAGGGGCGCGACAGGGTCGGGGACCAGATTCGAAGGCGGGTGTCGGCCAATCTGGCGGTGCTGGATAACCAGTTGTTGACTCAGAAAGCCATTCGGCGGCTGGAGGTTGAAGGCGGGTGGTACGCGGTGCTACGGGTTCCCGCGCTGCAGCCGGATATGAGAACTGTCCGTGATCTGCTGGATAGCGGTGTCTGGGTGCAGCCCGGAGCGTTTTTCGGAATGGCCGAATCGGGCTGGCTTGTGGTCAGTCTTCTAGGGTCGGAAGCGGAGTTCGATTGGGGTTTGAGCCGCCTTTTGTACCATTTTGGAACGAATCACGAAGGTAACGGGTCGACTTCATCTGTCACTTAAACAACAAGGCGTAAATTATTGTATCCGCGTATTTTGGCGTTATGTTGAAGGCAATTTGGCGTCACAATAAACGCGGTCAATTTGATATAGAGCAAACATTTCCATTCGTTTTTCTCTCTGGAAGAGAATCCGCTCATCGGTGGAGCTGCAGAAAAGGATTCCGCTCGCGCTCCATCCCAATCGTTGTCGCCGGGCCGTGGCCGGGAATGACCCGTGTCTCATCCGGCAGAGCCATCAGGCGGGTTTCAATCGAGTCGATGATCTGGCGTCCATCGCCGCCAGGCAGGTCGGTGCGGCCGATGCTTCCGGCGAACAGAGTGTCCCCGGCGACGACCATGCTGAGCGGCGCGAAGTGGAGGCAAACCGATCCCTGGGTGTGACCTGGAGTGTGAAGGACCTGGGCAGGGAATCGATCGAGACCGACCACCAGGCCGTCGTCGAGACTGGCGTCGGGCGGCGCGACATCGGGAGTCGGGGCGCCAATCCATCCCGCTTGTTCGTCCATCATCTTGAGCAGGGGCAAGTCATTTTCATTCAGAAGAATGGGAGCGCCTGTGAGTTTTTTGAGCCGGATGGCGCCACCCACATGATCGATGTGAGCATGCGTGATGAGTATTTGCTTCAGCTTGAGTCCGAGTTCCGTCAGCCGCCGATGGATGCGGCCGATCTCGTCTCCGGGGTCGATGACGATGGCTTCGCCGGCCTCTTCGTCGCCGAGGATCGTGCAGTTACATTGCAGAACGCCAACAGGAAATGTCTCGAGAACCATATCTTTCGATTTTAGGTGTACGTTCAGGGCACACGAAAAAAGCAGACCTGACGGTCTGCTTTCCTGGAATCCTGAATTGCGCTAACTTACTTGCCGGACTTGGCCGGAGCAGAGGCGGGTGCGGTTCCCGACAGCACCGAATGCGTGTGGGTCGATCGCATGTAGAGCACGGTCAGGCTGAGCGACGTGACCATAAAGATGATGGCGCCCCATGTAGTCAGGCGGGTAAGCACGTTGGCGGCAGCGCGCGGGCCAAAAGCGGTCTGTGAACCCTGTCCGCCAAAGGCGCCTGCAAGGTCAGCTGAGCGGCCCTGCTGGAGCAGGACGACGCCAATCAAAAACATGCACACGATCACGTGTACGGCAACGACGAAATAGAAGAGAATATTCATTTTTTTGAGCTACTTTCCGGCGGAAACTTGGTGCGGAGGAGGGGACTTGAACCCCTATGCCTTGCGGCGCAAGCACCTCAAGCTTGTGCGTCTGCCAATTTCGCCACCTCCGCGCTGGGTGAACTTCACGAGTATACCAGAGGTAAGGCTGCGATGAGGAGGCAGGATCAGCGTTCCGCAGCCTGTCCTTTGGCCATTCTGGCGCGCATGCGCTTCTCGGCGTCGTCACCCCAGTACTTGCAGTTAAGGCGAATGAAGACTGAGGTGTAGGGCAGCGCGCTCCTGGATTTCAGCACCAGAACGTGCATGGTTTTTCCGGCTTCATCCACCTTTCCGATGAGCTGCTCATGTGGAACCGATTCGACGCCGTAATTCCTCAGGACAGCATCGATTTCGCGGCGGAACGCCGACATACCCGAGGCATCTTCTTCGGGGACAAAGGCCAGCTCCTTGTCGAGGAAGATGTCGGGCCGCAGGTGGATTGACCGGTCCATGGCGCCGAGCACATAGCGAAGGACTTCCATGTGCGGCGCATCGGTTTCAACAGTTTCAACGCCCGCGGAAGCCTGAAGTGGATAAGCCGAGTCAACGATCAGGATCCAGTTGCGATGGCCAAGCACCGGCATTTCTTCGTCGACGAGGGTCCTCCAATCGGAATGACCGGCGTCGGAACGGTTTTGGGCCTGGGCAGCCAGGGAGATTGAAGCCGCAACGGCGAACAGCATCAGCATGAGACAGCGGCGCATGAAAGCTCCTTGAGTCTTGGCCCTGAAGGGGGTCGCCGCTAGGATCGTGCGATCTTTGAGTTTCCCATGGTTCCAACGGCGGAATAGGACTCGCCGGATTGTAGCAAGAGCCAGTGGTGGAATCCGTCCACAATAGCCATCAACGCGGCCTGGTTCATGTCGCTACTCACGCCGGCAGTTACCCACGGCTCGTGTCCGTCTGCCTGGAAGGTGACCGTGACGCGGACGTAGGCAGCGGAGTCGTGAGCGGAGACGTCGATGGCGGTAACACTGAAGCGGCCGAGCCGCATTTGCTGCAGGGCGGGATACCATTTTTCGAGCTCATGGCGCATGGCACGGGTCATGGCGTCGACAGGACCGGCTCCCTCCGCACGCGTTGTGACGACGGTTTTTTCGCCGATGCCCAGGGACATGAAGGCCTGCACGAAGCGGGTCCCAGCCTCGTCCGATTCGTCGAAGACTCGCCAGGTGCGAACGTTGAAGAAGTTGGGCAAGGCCTTGAGCACCTTGAGGCAGGCAAGCCGGAAAGACACCTCGCTGGCCGTAAATCCGCCGCCCTCAATCATCGGCTGATTCGTGTCCATTAGTTCCTGGGCCTGTGCGGAATTGAGAGCCACTCCCAGCGTCTCCGAGAGCAGCAGGATATTGGCTTTGCCCGACTGGCGATTAACGCCGATGGCGGGCGTGGCTCCCACCTCCGCCGGATCGCACCAGAGGTAAGCCCCAGGATTCTTCCGCTCACTCGAGCCGTGCATGCCGGCCCACGTGCCGAATGCGCCAGGGCCCACAATCGGCGCTCCATGGGGAACGTCGAGGGAAAAAGCAGAGTACGCGGAATGCGCCAGACTGGTAAGCCCGGCGAGCGACTTTGCCGGCACGAACTCTGCCTCATGGCGCAGCTGCATACTTCCAACCAACGTTGTGAGGTTCACGTTGCCGCAGCGTTCGCCGGTTCCCAGTAAAGTGCCCTGAACGTGAACTGCGCCGGCGAGGATGGCGGCGCGGGAGTTGGCTACGCCGAAGCCGCGATCCGTGTGCCCGTGAAAGCCAATTCGCATGTTCGGATGGTTGCGGACGAGTGTGCCAATCAGTTCCGAAACTTCCTCCGGGCTGGCCCCACCGGTTGTGTCGCACACAACAAGCCGGCTGACCTGATGCTCAGCACATTGAGAGACAACCTGGTGAAAGTAATCGAGGGTGCTGGCGCGGAAATCGGGTTCACAGGGTGCGCCACATTCGCGCCTACCGCAGGCTGCGTCCATCGCATGCTCCAGGTCCACGATCACTTCCAGGCCTTGATCCTGCAAGTACGCCACCGTTTCCCGAGCCATCAGCAGGTTTTCCTCAGGCGTGGTCTCCAAAGACTTGCCCACATCAAGCAGGCGGGATTTGAGTACGATTACAGCAACGGGAACCCGCTTTTTGTTCTGCAGAATGAACTGGACGTCAGGCCAGTCCGCAACCCGGGTGCCGCGGCCCCGAGAGCGCCCGAAGAGTGCGAGCTTCATTGGTCCGGTGTCTGCGGTTTCGAGCGCCTGCGTCAGGTCACTCACAAACTGGTGCGCGCCCGCAAAGCCAATCTCCGCATACTGAACGCCGAACGCGGACATCCGCTGCAACAGGCTAACCGCGCCAGGGACGGAGATCTCCAGGTTAGGCTGTTGCATGCCATCGCGGAAGCTGGTGTCAAACAGCTCAACTTGCGGAATCGTGTTGTTGTTCATAGGTTCCTGTCTTAAGGCTCTTGCGACATTCGGTCTTTGATTTCTGATGAGGATTGCGGGACAAGCCGCTCAATCCAGCGTGCGAGTTCCCGCTGATCGTCCGACCCCGCGGCGTGCGCTGCGTGGACATTCGCACGCTCGGGTGCGGCTCGATTCTGACTGATTTTGAACTTGCCTTCGATTCGGGAAACGGGAATACGAAATCCCATGATTCCGGTAAGCATTGTGCGGCGATAGCCCTCGGGCATCGCGCGCCATTTCTCGAAATACGCGGGTTCATGAACCTGGATCAATTGCTCGACAAGTGCTGCCTTTCCCGGTTCGTCTTCAACGAGTTCGAGCGTGCCATAGGCGTGAATGGCGATGTAATTCCATGTAGGGACGGAGAGACTCTCCGTGTAAAGCGATGGCGAGACGTAACTGTGCGGGCCTGGGAATACGATCAGAGTCTCGCGGCCAGAGAGCTCTTTCCAATGTGTATTGGCCCGGGCAAAATGCCCCAGCAGGACCAGCTGCTCACCGTCATCCTTCACCATCAGCGGCAGGTGAGTCGCTTGCAGGGCCGGCCCGAAGAGGATTGCGAATGAGTAAGCACGCATGGCCTCGATCAGGACAGCGCGGTCGGTCACTTGGTTGAAGTTCGGCGTGTACATGGCACTCTCTCAGTACAGGTCTGTAAAAACGAAAAAGCCACCAGCCCATTTGCGGGGTGGCGGCCTGATACTGCGTTGCTGCGAAAACTTAGGCTCTGATTCCCCCGCGCACGTTGTGGCTTGTAATTCGAATGGCGGGAATGGCACGCGCGCCCGCGACGATGTTGACTATCGCGTTGGCTGAGCGAATCTGCATGACGTTGATGGAAGTAGACCAGAGAAGCAGCCGGCAAGTCAAGAAAGGGTGCGGTCCTCCCGTGGGTGAAACCGATCCGCACGTACGTCGCCGCCACAGGAACTCAGGGCGGGCGCGCAAACGCAGTGACACCTTGCGCAATGAAGTGGAACGATGCGCTAGCGAATGACCGCTAGACGACGGGTCTATGCGGCCAGGGGTTCTGGCACGTCTTCCGCTTCCAGGATCGTTTCAACGAGGTGGAGAGTTTCGCTGAGCGGCTCTCCCTGCGTTGTCGCTTCAGTGGTTGCGGTGAAGTCGGAGATCTCAGCAACAGAGACTAGTTCTGACGCGGGAACGATGTACGAGCAGGTGTTGGGCTGTGCGTAACGCTCGGGCCGGTTGGTCCCTAGAATGTCGACAATCACGTCTTCGCAGTCTTCGCCGGAGCAGGTGAGGCGGGCGTTGGCCACTTCACCATCATGAAAAGTAATGCTCACAGTCCTGTTGTGGAATGCTTTCAGTTCGCAGGAGGTCATTTCTTTGGCCTTTCCAATTGTCTGGCGGAAGGTTGCAGGCGGCTGATGGCAATCGTGGACAGCCGGTCCTTCTCGGTTCAACAGGTTGGATTGCGAGATGCTGCGCAAGGTTGTGGGGTGTTCAGATCCTTGTCTGCGATTTCTGTCGGCTAAAAGACTTCGGTGAGCCTCGCGAAGGAATCCAGTTCAATCAATTGCTGGCCGGCACCTGGAGCAGCGAGTTCCGCGTGCTCGAGAATCCAGGTGTCCTTGTGGAAGAGATGTACAGCGTGAAGTCCGGCGGCGAGCGCGGGATTGATGTCGCTTTTCGGGCTGTTGCCGATCATCCAGGTGGTGTGCGGCGCCAGCTCATAGCGGGCAATCACTTGAGAGTAGGTCGCCGGATCTTTTTCGGGAACTATTTCGACGGCTGAAAAGAAGGGCTGCAATCCGGAACGCGCGAACTTATCGGCCTGCTCCGCGTGGTTTCCCTTGGTCATCAGAATCACGCGGTGACGGTCGGCAAGACCCGCCAGAGTTTCCTTCACTCCTGGTAGAAGCTCGATCTCCTGATCGGCGATGGTCTGTGCAAATCCCCGGATGCGCTCGCGGTTCTCGTCGGTGACTGGCCCGGGACTGAGGCGCTCGTAACAATGCACCAGGGAACGCGAAAAACTAGTCAGTCCATAACCATGCTCAAGGATCGTCTCTCGCTCGACTCCGTTGAGGGTCTGTCGCACTTCTTCGGGTGTGCAGGTGTCATGGTTGAGATAGCCGATGAACGCGGCAATTGCGCGCTCAAAATAGACATTGTTTTCCCACAGGGTGTCATCCGCATCGATGAGAAGTGTCTGGCCGGCAGGGAACTGAGGCATATCATCTATCGTAACCAACGTTATTCGCGTGCAACGGCTGGCATGCAAGTCCTGTCCCTGTACATCAGGGCGCACGATCTTCCATGCTAAACTCGGCAGTTGTTTTGGGAAGGGAGGATTTCTGGATGAAGGCAATTCTAGGATTGATGGGGTTAGCGGCGGTACTTTGGGCGTCGCCTTTGGCTGGGGCTTCAGATGTGAGCGGGACCTGGAAGGGCGCATTTGATTTTAATGGGGATAGCGTTCCAACGGCCTTGAACCTCAAGGTTGTCGGCACCGATGTGACGGGAACGGTCGAAGGTCTTCCGACCACGCCTGCCGAGATCCACGAGGGCAAGGTAGACGGGGACAACGTCACCTTCTGGATCAATTCGGACTACCAGGGCACAACCTACAAGCTGGTTTTCAAAGGCAAGTCCGTCGGCGACCACATTGATTTTTCGTTTGGAACGGATGATGGAAGCTGGGGCACGACTCTGAGCGTGAAGAAGGACGGTGCCGTTGTTGCGGCGGCAGCGCCGCCCCCGCCTCCCACGGCGGTCGACATTACCGGTGCGTGGAAGGGCGCGTTCGATCTGAATGGAACCAGCCTGCCCATCGTTTTCAACCTGACGAGCGCCGCTGCCACCGTGACCGGCAATGCTGAAGGGATGGGTCCAGCGCCGATCCCAATCCACGACGGGAAACTCGAAGCCAATGTTCTGACATTCTGGCTGAACGCCGACTATCAGGGACAAACCTACGTGCTCAACTACAAGGGAACCGTGGCGGCCAATCAGATTGATTTCAACTTTGGCACTCCGGATGGCGCTTGGGGGGCGACGCTCACCGTCAAGAAGTAACCTGTCCCTGACCATTCTTGAACTCGAAGCGGCCCGCTGTAGTGCTGTCTGAAGAAGTACAAAACCTCGATTAACCATGGGCGCGCGATCTGATCTGATCGCGCGCCCATGGTTTTGAAGAGCATTTCGCCGCTGCCGGTCCCGCTTTTCTATTTCGGGAACAGCATTTCATCGGATGAACAGAATCGAGTGAGAGAGCGGTTACCGACACGGCAGTCTGCTGGATGCTATAGAATCCGTAGATTCTCCGTCCAACAATGGACGCGAGTTAACAACGAGCGGAGGCTGTCCATGGAAGTGGAGTTGACCGCCAGACAAGTCAGAATTTCGAAGGCTCTGCGCGCGCAGGCCGAAGAGGGCATGGATCGAATTGCCCGGATTCTGGGAAAGACAACCAGCGCTGCCATCACTTTTCGTGTGCAGCGGCATCTACAGATCGCCGAAGTCACGGTGAAGGCCCGTTTGCAGACGATCGTCGCTACCGGCGAGGCGGATAGCCAGGAAGCGGCCCTCCGAAGCGCACTTGCCCACATTGAGCATCAGGCACTGCGCTACCGGGACCGTCACCTCACCCGGAAACGCCTGCCCAAGGAAGAGAAGGTGCTCTCGGTGCCTCCCGTCACGCGGTCGAAGTCCCGTCCAGCGGCGCCTGAGGAGTTGAACGGCTTTCCTGAGAAGTCTGGCCGCGCCTCAGGCAAGGCAAGAGCTTCGATCGCGGTGCATTCATTTCCGGCCCGGCCGACGGTGGTGGAGCCGCATATTGTTAAAAGCGGCGAGGCGATTGCCTTACGTCCCATGACATTGGAAGAAGCGGTCAAGGAGACTGAATTCCGCGACCGTGACTTGCTGGTGTTTCGCAATGCGGCGGGAGAGCTGTTTGTTCTCCATCGGCGCCGCGACGGACAAATGGAACTTGTGGAGATTCCGTAACGGGGGGGCGCGGGCTCTAGTCGAATCAATTCGTCTTTTGTTCTCCTGCTGCTATCAATGCCTGGGAGATCAGGGGTCGACTGTCTGCTCACAGACAGACTCGACCTTGGTGGGTCCGCCTCCCCAGTTAGAGGGATAGATCGTGTCTTCCGCAACAGATAGCATGCGGACATGGGCCCCGCCATCGCATGTAATTTATATAAACTGCTTCCTTATTTGGAGCCAGTCCCGCGCAACGCCGCGATCGTTACCTGATCGGGCCTGCGAGCGTATTGCTCGTTAGGAGCGAGATCAATTGAATCTGCCCGAGAACGCGAATTCGGTCCAGCAGCGCGAGGTACTGGATGCGCTGCCGGTGCTCGTGTTTCTGGAGCGCGGCGGACAGATTGTGTTCGCAAATGCCGAGGCACGCCGGGTAATGGGCCTGGGTGAATCAGAGTGGGTGCAGCGCCCGGTCGAGGACGTGGTGTGGGGACTCTTCCCGGTAACGGCTGAACACCAGAGCTTGATGACCGGAAGTAAGGTTGGCAGCCCCTTTCACGCCACGCTCGCCTGCAAGGGCGGGAATATGACAGCCCTTGAGGGCACATACAGCATTCTTGACCCCGAACTACGCGAAGGCGTGATCGTGGGTCATCTGGCTACCCGCGATCGTGCACCCAAGCCACGGTTGATGGAGGACGTGCTCTCAAGCATTCCCGAGGCTGTGGCAATCGTCCATGGAGGTCAAGTCCTTTATACAAATCCGGCATTCTCGCAGATGTTCGGCTTCACCCCAGAGGAAGTCAGCGGCGGCAATCTGCGCGATTTCATTGTTCCCGAAACGCGACAGCACGAGAACGCAACGCTGCAAAAGATGCTCAGCGACCAAGGCCGCATTTGTGTGGAAACGGTTCGCGTGAACAAGAATGGCGAGCTGATCGACGTAGCGATGCAGGTTGCCCCGTTGATGGTGAACGGCAGCGCCTCGGGACACGTGCTCACGTATCGCGACATCGGCGAGCGCAAGCAGGTAGAGGCCAAGCTGCAGCATGACGCGATGCATGACGTGTTGACTGGCCTGCCGAACCGGGCTCTCTTCTATGATCGGCTTCAATTGGCGCTCAGCAGGCGCACCCGTCGACGGGACCAGGGATGCGGGGTTCTCTTCCTCGATCTGGATGATTTCAAGAAGATCAATGACACATTGGGCCACGCAGCGGGAGACATGCTCCTCATCGCCGTATCACAGCGTCTGCGGGCGGTTTTGAGGCCACAGGACACCGCTGCCCGGTTCGGCGGAGATGAATTTGGAGTTCTGGTCGAAAACGTTACGTCTCCTGCCGACATGGAAACGATCGCGCAGCGCGTAATCTCTGAGCTCGATCGGCCGTTCGATATTATGGGGCACCGAGTCCGGGCTGTGGCGAGTGTGGGAGCCGCCATGGCAGGACAGGATCATGACTCACCGGAATTACTGATTCGAGACGCGGATTTTGCCATGTATCGCGCCAAACAGGAGGGCGGTCATCGCTGCGAAATCTTTGACCGCCAGATGAAGTTGCATGTGACGGTCCAGCAGGAACGGGAGCGCGAACTTCGCCTTGTGTTGACCAAGCGGGAATTTGAGCTTTGGTATCAGCCTATCTTCCGCCTGGCGACGGGTCACATCGAGGGATTCGAATCGTTGCTCCGCTGGCGCAGGGCTGACGGATCGGTGGACAGTTTTCGCGACTTGCTGCCTGTCGCAGAGGACACCGGGCTCTCAATCAGCATTGGAAGGGACACAATCGAGACCGCCTGCCGGCAATTACAAACCTGGATCGATACAATTCCCGGCAACCTGCTGCTGATGAGTATGAACGTGACGCAGCGCCAGTTTTACCACGATGACATGGTGGGACAGTTGCGACGGATTCTGGAAACAACGGGTGTAAATCCAACGCGGCTTGTATTCGAGGTTTCAGAGGGCACTATCAACGACAATCCTGACCGCGCGCTGGTTATTCTGCAGCGCATGGTCGATTGCGGTGTCAGGATCGCTCTTGATAACTTTGGTTCGAACCTCGCTCCGCTAAATCACCTGGTGAGGCTGCCTATAGACATCGTGAAGCTTGATCCGAAGTTGACGATCGCCGCTACCGGCGCGGGACGTCAATTTGCGCTGGTGGAATCACTTATTCACGTGTGCAAGTCAGTTGGTGTCCAATTGCTCGCCCAGGGGATTGAAACACACGAGCAATTGCGTGTGTGGCAGGCGCTCGGCTGTGAATTGGGCCAGGGATATCTGTTGGCCCACGCTCTCGAGCCATCGCGGGCTCAAATTCTGGCTGCACGAAGTTTGCGGTCAATGACTTCGAGTGTCCGATGATAAACATCCAAGTAAGCCCATTCGTTATACGATGAGCCATGGCGCAATCGAAAAAACCAGGCGGAAGCGCTCCCCGCAACTGACCAAAAGTGTGAAGCCACCAGCTAAAGAGCTGGTAATTGTCACGGGAATCTCGGGCGCGGGAAAGGCTTCCGCGCTTAAGGCTTTTGAAGATCTTGGCTTTCATGCGGTTGATAACCTTCCGCTGGAACTGCTGCTGGATTTTGCGAAGTTAGTCGACAAGTCGACCGAGATCATGAGCGCCGTCGATTGTGGTTGATGTGAGAGAAGGACAGACCCTTGACCGTTTGCCCGACATTCTCAAGAACGTAAAAATGATTTTGCCCACGCGGGTAGTTTTTCTTGATGCGCAGGATGGCGTGCTAGTGAGACGTTACTCCGAAACCCGCAGACCGCATCCGCTCCGCACGCAAGAGACGGTCTCCCGCATCAATCGTTGAAGAACGTCAACTCTGGACCCGATCCGTAACGTCGCCGACACGTTGATCGACACCTCGACGTTTAATGTCCATGAATTGCGGGCACACATTCAGTCACGGTTTGGCCAGGAGGATCGTGCTAAACATCTCCTGGTAAGCTGTCTCAGTTTTGGATTCAAGAATGGTGTTCCGCTGGATGCGGACCTTGTGTTTGATGTTAGATTCTTGCCGAACCCTCATTTTGTGCCGGAGTTTCGCAAGAAGACGGGCAAAGACCCGAAGGTTGCCGATTACGTGCGGAGCTTTCCCCAGACAGTGGAGTTTCTGGGTCGAGTGACGGAACTAATGCTTTATCTGCTGCCGCACTACGTTGGGGAGGGCAAGAGCTATTTGACGGTTGCGTTTGGTTGCACGGGCGGTCAGCACCGCAGTGTGATGATGGCTGAAGAAATTGCAAAGCATTTGAAACGCGCAGGCTATCGGGTAAAGGCGCTGCATCGCGATATTCCAAAATAGCGCCGCACAATTCCTTCAAATAGAAAGCGCCATCCTCCAATTGAGGGATGGCGCTTTTGTGTGGAAACTCTACCACTTTTTCTTTATGAGTGTATCGACGGCGAACCCGCCGTTTGGATCGCGTGTGGCGCTTAGCGCGACTTTCGGACTGATCTGATATTGACCCTGGATGACTTCGCTCTGAGTGGTCGCGGTATTGGTAGAGAAGGTCACAAACAGGTTGCCGGTGACCCGCTGCTGGATGGTGATGTTCGCGCCTGCTCCCTGGTTATTCGATTGCCAAGGACCGGGCTGATTGAAAGTTGCGAAATGCCGGCAACCTTCGAGATACGGCTGGTGATTTGGCTGGAAACTTGCGAAGCTACGAGGGATTCCGCCTGCTGCGTGGCGGGAGCCGACGGTTGATCGCTGGCCACCTGGCCCGCCGCTGCGCCCGAGGTCGAGCCGAATGCCATAGGTTAAGTATGTCGGCTTGCGGCAGCGCCGGATCGGAGTTGTATTGAGTCTGCAGCCGGGTGGTCGGACCGTTGAAGTGCAAACTGATGTTGTACTGCTGAATCGTGGTGGTGATGCCGACGTTGACTACGGGCTCAGTTTCAGACGGATTTACGAATTGGATCGTTCCTCCAGTCAAGACAAAGCGGTCTTTATTCAGTATCACGTCGCCGCTGTTGAGATTGATGCGTCCGAGAATGACAGGGTCTGCCGCGGTGCCGCGCACTTGCAGATTCGCTGAGCCATTGACGCTTAGCGTGCGGCTCACCAGATTGACGTTGTTGGTGGAGTGAACCGCCAGGTTGAGATTGACATTTTGACTGAAACCTTGTGAGGGTGGCGCTGCAACTCCGCTCGAGAACTGGCTGATGAAGCTGTTGAGATCGAACGCGGGAGTAAAGGAGATGTCGGCAAGATTGACAGTTCCGCCGAGCGTGGCGTTGTCTGTGCTGCCGACAAGGCGAATGTCAGCATCGAGCGCCTCACGCATCCCCTGCGGATAGAGCATCCGCACGTTCTTTGCCGCGAGACCCAGATTGAACTGTATTTCCGGGCGATAGGCAACGCCGCCCTGGGCCGTTACACTGCCGCCTCCAACGGTTCCCTCGAACGATTTGATGTTGATGCGGTCGGTCGTGAGGGTTAGCACACCGTTGCCATGCTGCAGTCCAACCGGCACATCTTCAGACGCGTAGTTCGCATCTACAATGTCGATTTCGCCGCCAATATCGCGGCCAGTCGCACCGGTCGAGTTGATGTTGAAGCGCAGCTCGCCCGATGTGCGGATGGTCGGGTCGAAGAGCTGGGCCAGTCTAAGATTCACGTTCCCTTGCAGAAGTAAAGACATGGGTGCGGTGCGGTCGATGATGGGAATTGAACCTTGAAATTGCAAATCGGTTTCAGTTCCGCGAATGGCGCCTCGTTGAAGATTGAGAACGCCGTTCTTGTAGTCGGCCCTGATAGGTTCAGCCGAGGCCAGCTTGATGGTGTTGTTGTAGTCCACATTGAGATAGGGAATTGTGAGGTGCGCTTCCAATTGAGCCTTGTTCTTGAGCGGCCCGTGAACGGTTGCGTGAAGTTCGGTTTGTCCTGAAAGAGAAGCCGCCTGAGCCGGTGAATACACTGCAACGAGAGGCTGAAGAGGGATGCCCTGCGTATCGACCGACGCATCGGAGTCGTAGTCGCCTGTCAGGTTCACCCGTGCCTTTGCCTGTATCGATGTATTCACAGCGGAAGAAGCCAGGGTTGCGTTGGCCACGTGATTGGCCATGTTCACGTTGAGGTTGAGATCCTTCACCGCTTGCTTCTCAATCACAAGGGTTGGTATCTGGATGGACGCGACCGCTTGTGGATTATCGAAGCTCCCCTGGCCGTGTGCGCTGACTGCAACTATTCCCGTGGCATCGATCTTTCTTGTCTTAAGGGCTTCGATTTTGGTGAGATCGATTCCGCTGGATGTCAACTGCGCGACATAAGTTTTGTCCTTTGGACGGACGCTGACGTTACCCTTCACGTTGCCCGCGGGGAGTTGGATTTCGAGATCGGCATGAGCCTCATCTCCGGTGCCGTCGAAGTTCACCTGGACTGAGGAAATAGGCTCGTTGTAGGCAACGACCTTCGTGAGGGAGAGACTGCCGTTTCCGATCGGGTTCAACTCTGTGCCATGCATCGTGATGTGAGTATTGAGTGTTCCAGTCAAGGGAATCTGTTGACCGGCGAGTTTTGCCAGATCTTCAATACTCATTTGCGTTGCATTCAGGTCAAGCTGGATAGGGCTCTCATTTGTGAACGCCCATTTGTGAAGGCCGGTGCTCGCGTTGAACGTGATGCGGCCGCGCGGCTCGGGCTCGAGATCGGCTCCGCGCAAACTGGCCCCAGTCGGACTGGCGTCGACGCTGGTTCGAAATACCTTCCAGGATGTGCCATTCACATGAAGATTCGAAGCACCGAGTTGTCCTTGAATATGTGGTTCCGTAATGGAACCTTTTACCGTTCCCTCAAAGCTTGCCTGTCCTGCTAAATCAAGAGCCTGGCTTGGTTGGCCGGGGGTCTGAGTGCGAAACAGGTTCGCCAGTGTTGCAACCTCGTGTAGGTCATTGGCTTGCAATCGAAGGGCGAGACTGGAACGATTGCTGACAACACCGTTCATGGAAAGGCTGGTTTGCGGAAGGTGGACGTAACTCTGCTGCAAGGCGACTTGCTTGTTCGCGCCGGTGTAGGTCGCGTGAATCTCGCTTTCTATTGGCAGCGAGTTTGCGGCGGTCTGAGTCGCACTGTGTGCTGCGACGGGGGCCATTGCCGAGGTCCGATTGGCCGTCACGGTACCATGAATGGTCGCGTCCGCGTGAGCGATGAGATCGTCAAAGGTCTTGCCCCACGTTGCTTTTGTGCTGGCGTTCAGAACGCCATTCACGTTTACTGGCTGAGTCGATGATGAGTTAGCAAGGCGGGCTGCTTCGGCCAGAGAGATATTGTGAACAGTGGCCGTCATTTCGGAGTGCGGGTTCCCGCCGAGATCCTTCATGGTGCCATGCGCCGTGATTTCTCCTCCCAGAAAAGCTGCACGGAAATCACGTAACGTTGCGTTTCCGTTCGCTAGTGAGTAGTGCGCGAGAATGTTTTCGATTACCGCTCGAAGCGATGGGCTCTTCACTACGAGCTGTGAACTGGTAAGATCACCGTCCACCGTCAAGGCGCTGAGAGCGGATTGATTCGCGACGTCCTGATAGTGTGCTGTTCCCGTCGCTCGCAGGAGACCGGCGGGAATCGATGGAGTGTTGGTCATTTTCGCAAATTGACCGCCATCAATTGCCACCTGGTATTTCGCGTCCACGATAGGGGCGTTGAGGTTGGTTGCGGTTGCCGCGAGATTGACCCGTGTGGCGCCACTTGAAAGTGTGGCGTGATGCAGTTGAAGTGTTGTTGGCGTCAGGTCGAATTGTGCATCCAGGTCATGCTCGAAGGGCTGATATGCGCCGAACACGACACGCCCTTTCGAATAAGCCAGTTTTCCGGAGTACATTTTCTGCAGCTCGCTAAATGTGGCTTGGAACTCAACATTGTGCAAGTCGGCTGAGAGGGCGCTCTTTTGTGCGTTGTAATAGACGTCTCCCTGGTCAAGGACGGCGTGGCGGATGCCCAGGTCGAAGATGCTGGTATTGCTGCTGCTTCCGCTGCTTTTCGGGTGCGGAATATTGGATACGCCGTTCTTGTCGACAAAAAGCTGAACAACGGGGTGATCGACGGTTACGCTCGAGAGATACCATTTCTTCTGGAAAACTGAAACAATGCGCACGCCGACTTCGGCGTGTTGGACCTGTAGAAGCGGAGGATCAGGATAGGGGCTCGCACCGTGGACGGTGACGCCATAGACATCAAGGCCGAGCGGGGAGAAATGCAGGGCGAAATTCTGCAGGTTAACCTGTGCTCCCAGGGTCTCGCTTGCCGCGGCCTGCACTTTGGCAAGTACGTATTCGTGAAAACCTCTGCTGTTGACCAGAACCGCGACCGTTGCAGCCACAATCGCGACGATGAGCAAAATTGCGCCTGCAATCCACCCGGCGATTCTTGCCCAACTGCGATGGGAGTGTTTGGCACGTCGAGAACCTGGATTCCTTGGAGGCTCTGGAGCGAAGAATTGTCGAGCGGTGCTCATGATCAAGGTTCTCCTCAGAATGCCTGACCGATGCCGATAAAGTACTGCGTAGCCTTGACGCCATCAACGGGATTCAGATTCTGTCCGACATCGAGGCGAATTGGGCCGATGGGGGTTGCATAGCGAAACCCCAATCCGACGTTATTGGAGTATAGGGAGGTGAATTGGTGAAAACCCACTCGCGGGAAGACGTTGCCGCCGTCGTAGAACGGGACGATGCTCAGTCCTTTTTTGATGGGCAGGGGAATGCGAGCTTCGGCGTTGACGATCAGCATTTGATTGCCCCCCGCCGATACCTGGATTTCGGTGCAATCGGTGCTTGAGCCGCTACTGCAGACCTGGACCTGGCGCTGAGGACCGGCACCATCGAGGGGAAACCCGCGAAGAGAATTGCCGCCACCCGTAAAGAATGCTTCGCTCACCGGAACCCGGCTGCTGTTGAATGGTTGGGCCAGGCCGATTCGAATGCTATTGGCCCACACAATGTTGTGGAACTTCTGCTTGTAAAAAGCAGCCTGGCCCGTGAGTTTTGTAAAGTCCACACTTGACCCGAGCTTGCTGGTCGTGAAATCAAGCTCGATGGAGTGGAGAACTCCTCGATGCTCGTCGAGGGGGTTGTCGCGCGAGTCACGCGTCAGATTGGCTGAGAGGGTGGAGAGGCGAACGTTTTGATCTGCCGGCGAGATCAACTGCTCGATCAGAACATGGGTAAGACTCGTATGACTGAACCCGTACCGCAAAAACAGGGTGTTGTTGTGGTCTGCATCAAGAGACCGCTGGATCTGAAACGTGGCTTGCTCCTGTTGCGATGAAAAGATGGGATTCTGTTCGTTCTTTTCATAGGAGATCGAGGGGGTCGCCTTCCACGGCGACCAGCGGAATGTCGGATCGATGTAGAACACGGCGAAGCGCTGATCGAGCCGCCCCGCAAATCCGGTGATGCTCAGGGATTCGCCTTTGCCTCGTATGTTGTTTCGCGTGTATTGAACGGTTCCGCGCGGACCATAAAAAGTCTTCTGGCTCGTCGTGAATTTGGATGGGAGCCCGACGGGGGGAAGATTAGGCAGAGCCACCGTACCGCTGGGGACACTTCCCCCACGATTAATCACTTCAAATCCGAACCCATAGGTGATGCTGTTCCGCTGCGCCTCGTGCACTTTCACGAGCACGTCTTCAGTTTTTTGTGTCGTGATCTGGCGCTTCGGATCAACTTCGGCCCAGTCAAAGACTCCAGTATGGTCATACAGTTTGCTGCCGGCAGTGAGCAGGTTAGTCTCCGTGAGAGGAGTTTCCGGTCTCAAGTCCTTGACGTCTCCGTTGATGAAGCGCTGCTGTGTGTGCGAGCGTCCAAGAGTCAATACGTCTCCTGTGACGACTTTCGGCCCTTCGTAAATGTGGTAGACCACGTTAATGTGGTGCGGATCATCCTTGGAAACTTGAGTGGCGGTTTCGCGAAAACTCGACGTCAGGTAGCCAGCCTTGAGGTAGTTCGCCACAATGGTCGTTCGATCCGCCGAAATATGAGCAGCTGAATAGGGCTGCCCCACAGCTGTTTTCAGCCCTTGCGGAGCATATTGCGAAGCAGGAAACGTATCGGCACCCTCGATCTTCAGTGATGAAACTTCATCGCGCGGGCCTTCGGTAACTGTGAAGATTACGTCGATGTTTTCGCCGTCTTTTTTGACAGTTGGCACCACCTGCGCATTACTGAAGCCTTCCGACGCATACACAGCCTTGAGGTTTTTTACGCTTGTATGCACAAGCTGGTCGCTGAACTTGCCGGATGAGAGCAGATGCTTTTTCTGAATTGCGATATGCGACGTCAGATCGTCCGTCTTCAAATCACGGTTTCCTGTGACCGTTACGTCATCGACTTTATGCTTCTTTTCCTTGCTAATGCGGTATTCGATGATGTCGCCCTTTGGAGTTGCTTTGAAATTCGCGTCGACTTTCGCATCGAAGAATCCTTTTGCCTGAAAGTAGGAAGCCAGAGCCTGACGTCCTTCCTGCACAGTCTCGGGATCAGCGGGAATGCCCTGGTACATAGGCAACAGCGATTTGCGCGTCCAGCTCCAGATGTGCGCACCAGTAACATCGACGCGGATCTCCGGACCGGGCTTTACATTGAAATGAACGTCTGCCCGATTTGTATCGGCGTGATACTCAGCTCCCGCCAGAGTCACTTGCGCGCCCAAGAGGCTCTTTTTTTGCAATTGTGTTTGCAGATACTGCGTCGCTTTGTTCAGTGTTGAGTAGTGGTACGGTTTACCTGGCCTGATCGCAACGGTGCGAGCCCGCGCGACGATTGACTTGAGACTCTGTTGTAGTTTTTGCTGCTGGTCAGGTGGGAGTCCCTCAATCTGGACATTTCCGAATTTGGCGCGCCGGCCGAGCTTTGCAGGGAAGTCAATATTTGTGACGCCATGCGCTGCATCCACTTTCAGGCTGGAGCTGACCTGCGCCTCGAAATATCCTTGCTGCCGGTAAAAGTTCAGCAAGCTTTGCACGTCTCGCGCTACTTCACCCGAACTGTACGGTGTCTGCGTGGGATAGTTTGCAACCTGGATCAAGCGCGAATAGGGAAACCGTTCAGCGCCTGGAAACTCGAAGACGCCAAAATAATCTGCAGGTTCCAGGATGAAAAGAACGCGCACCCCACTGGCTTCAGGGTCCACTTGAATTCGGACTTCCTTGGATTTACCGCTGGCCTGGATAGCCGCTGCCGTCTGGTTTACTCTATCTTTGGAAAAAGGATCTCCGGCCTTAATTAGGAAAAGGGAACTGAGCTGCGTGTCATCCAACGCCGGCTGCCCAGCCACCTCGATTGTGGAGACTGTTTGTCCCTCATACGAAGTGAACATTTGCTCCGCCGCCTGCGGGGTTCTCGGCAGGTCTTTTGACGACTGCGCCTCTTGAGCCCGAATTTGACAAGTTGCGCCGAGGCATACGGTCGCAACCAGAAACCTGATGAGCCCCTGCTTGAGTGGGGATCGATTCAGTCGTACGGTCGTCGTAATCAACACAGGTCGGAGTTCCTCCCCCGATCAGATGCCGGGAAAATATTGTTGGTTGACTGCTTACCTATGGCGCAATTGAACTTACGCCATTGTCCAACCTCGAAACCACCGATTGTTCGGTATTGGCATCCATCTGGCTGAGAACGAAGGGTAAGAGGCGCGTCTGGATGTGTCCATGTCCAATGCCGGGTGCAACGTCGATCGACAGCTGAATGAGCACGAGCAACTGACCTGGGGACTAGTTTCCAATGCTCCAGTCAAGAATCTGTGGAAGTTTGAGGGTGCATCAGCCCGGGCACTCTTCGTGTCTGTTTGGAAAGACTCAATTGAGGATCGACTTTTTGGACGTGCCGCAGAACTCGCTTTCTACTTCCTCTTCTCGATGTTTCCGACTCTGCTTTGTGCAAGTTCGATTCTTGGACTTACGGCCCGGCCTGCGCACCAGATTTACGACCGGCTGCTCAATTATCTCGCGCTTGTTCTGCCATCTTCCGCTCTAGGTGCGGTGTTAACTACGTTTAACGAAGCAACTGCCGCGGCTAGTCCCGGGAAGATCACCTTCGGGCTGATTGCCGCAATTTGGTCGGCCTCTGTAGGCATCTCCGCCTGCCAGGGCACCCTGAACACGGTGTACAAGGTTGTGGATCGCCGGCCCTATTTCATGGCCCGCCTCTACGCAATTGGACTGACCATCGTCCTAATCGTGACCCTCTCGCTCTGCCTCGCTTCCATGTTTGCCGGCGACTTGGGGGCTGCCTGGGCCCGATCCCACATTCACGAGTTCTTTACAAGTCGATCGGTCTCGATTCTGGTCAGGCTGACAGGCTGGACCCTTGCGAGCGGGTTCCTTGCGCTGTCATTTGCCCTTACCTACTACTTTGCTCCGGATCTCAGAAAGCGCCGATGGCATTGGCTCACCCCAGGAGGCGTAATTGGCATGGTTGGGTGGCTGCTGGCCTCGCTCGGCTTCAGGGTTTATGTGCATTCCTTCAACAACTATACGGTTACGTATGGCTCACTGGGAGCCGTCATTATCCTTCTCATGTGGTTCTACATCACGGGGTTGATGTTGCTTTTGGGCGCCGAGATCAATAGCGAAATCGAAGCTGCCGCCGTGGAGGCTCAATTCGCCGCCGCTCTGAAGTCACCGCCTGAGAGCCAGGCGAACTTGAGGGCGGCGTAGGGCTGGCGCCTGGCAGGAAGTGCGCCTTCCTAATGCAACCCCCAATCCAGACTTCTCGGCTGCAACTATCCCGCCTTCCCCACCGTCACACAAATGCGGCCCAAATCCTGCATCCTGAACGGAATTGGCCACTTCCGCCAATGTCGTTCCAATGCGGGTTGGCGAGTGGCGCTCAGTCCTCGGGGGCTGGTCTGGGTGGTAAACTTGGCGATTCGGAGCGTCTTCACACCAGAAGCCGAACCCCGTTCGCCAGTTCCAAACACACCGTGAATTTTAGTACGAAACCACAAGAGAAAAAATGGACCCAAGATCATCTGCATCGCACGATATTCCGGCGAGCCAGCCTGCTGGAGATGCGCCTAAGCCGGTTCACAAGCGCCGACACCGCTGGGTATGGGTCGTGGTCCTGCTTCTCTTCGGACTGCTCTTCTACTGGGTGATCCAGCATCAGCAAAAGAGCCAGACTGCTGCAGTGGCTGGTGGGCGACGGATGGGCGGCGGCACCGTTCCGGTCACTGTTGCTACGGCCCGTACAGGCAGCGTCAATGTTTATCTGGGCGCCATCGGCACTGTCACTCCATTCAGTACTGTTGCCATCACGTCGCAGGTCACAGGCCTGGTCACGGCCGTTAGCTATCGTGAAGGGCAACTAGTGCATAAAGGCGACCCGCTTATTGAAATTGATCCACGACCTTTCGAGGCAACGCTTCAACAAGCGCAGGGAACGCTCGAGCATGACCAAAATGTGCTGGCTGAAGCGAAGATGGACCTCGAGCGCTACCAGCAGGCGTGGTCGAAAAATGCCATCCCGCGCCAGACCTTGGAAGATCAGGAAAAGATTGTGCTGCAGGAGCAGGGAACAGTCAAGAATGACGAGGGCGTCGTGAAGTACGACCAGGTTCAGCTGGGATACTGTCACATCACTTCGCCCATCACCGGCCGCGTGGGCCTTCGACTTGTGGATCCCGGCAATCTGGTCACGGCAAATTCCACCAGCACGTTGCTGGTGGTTACCCAGATGCAGCCCATTACCGTCGTGTTCACGCTTGCTGAAGACAACCTGCCCCAGGTGCTCCATCACACCCGCAACAACCCGCGGTTGAAGGTAGAAGCCTACGATCGGACGCAGGAAGCCCTTCTCGAGTCTGGCGCGTTGACCTCGATCGACAACCAGATCGACACCACGACGGGGACCGTGAAGCTGCGGGCGGAGTTTGCCAATCGAAGCGGAGTTCTCTTTCCCAATCAGTTTGTAAATACGCGCATGCTGGTTAACACGCTTCCGAACCAGGTACTCATCCCCTCGTCTTCCATCCAGCACAACGGAAACCTCGATTTTGTTTACGTCATCACCAACAACAAAGCCGAACAACGCACCGTCAAGGTTGGAGTATCTGACAACGGCGAGACCGCGGTTGAGGGAGTCAAATCTGGCGAAGTGGTGGCCAACAGCAGTTTTGAGAAGCTGCAGAACGGCTCGCAGATCAGCCTCTCGAAGATCAAACTGCCCACAGCAAGCGACGCGCCGACGAGCAGTGCCCCATGAATCCGTCACGTCCATTTATCTTGCGGCCTGTCGCGACTGCACTTCTGATGGCCGCAATCATGCTGGTAGGGATCGTGTCGTACTACCAACTGCCGGTGTCCGCACTGCCTCAGGTTGACTACCCCACCATTCAGGTAGTTACGTTCTATCCGGGCGCCAGCCCGGATGTGATGGCGACAACGGTCACGGCTCCTCTCGAACGCCAGTTCGGGCAAATGCAGGGCTTGAGCCAGATGACCTCGACAAGTGCCGGGGGCGTTTCGGTCATTGTGCTGCAGTTCAATCTCACACTTGGGCTCGACGTTGCCGAGGAAGAAGTTCAATCCTCGATCAACTCTTCACAGTCTCTCCTTCCGGCCGATCTGCCCACACCGCCTGTTTACAACAAGACCAATCCAGCCGACGCGCCGGTGCTCACGCTCGCAGTTCATTCCGATACCCTCCCCTTGTCCCAGGTTGAAGACCTGGTGGACACGCGCCTGGCTCCGCGCATTTCGCAGTTGTTCGGAGTTGGATTGGTCAGCATCAGCGGCGGCCAGAAGCCAGCCGTTCGTATTCAAGTGAATCCCACCAAGCTCTCCGCGCACGGACTGAACATGGAGGACGTGCGTACCGCGTTGGCGCAAGCCAGCGTCAATTCCGCCAAAGGAAACTTCGATGGTCCTCGCCAGGACTACCAGATCGACGCAAACGATCAGATCACTGAAGCCGCCGGCTACAACAATGTTGTCATCTCCTACAGCAATGGCGCGCCGATTTTTGTGAAGGACGTTGCCAAAGTGGTGAACGGTGTCGAGAACACGCGCATGGCAGCGTGGATGAACCGTACGCCTGCGGTTATCCTCAACATCCAACGCCAGCCGGGCGCCAACACCATCATTGTCGTTAAGCGCATCCAACAGATCCTGCCGCAGCTGGAGGCGAATCTTCCAGCATCCATCAAGGTCGAAACGATGACCGATATGACGACGAGCATTGAGTCGTCGGTCAACGACGTTAAGTTTGAGCTGATATTGACCATCTGCCTGGTGGTCATGGTCATCTTCCTTTTTCTGCGCAGTCTCCTGGCCACCCTCATCCCCCTCGCCGCAGTGCCCCTGTCACTCGTCGGCACTCTCGCGGCCATGTACCTGCTCGGCTACAGCCTCGATAACCTTTCGCTGATGGCGCTGACTATCTCCACTGGATTTGTGGTGGACGACGCCATCGTAATGATCGAAAACATATCGCGCTATATCGAAGAAGGCATGCCTCCCATGCAGGCAGCGTTAACCGGTGCAGAGCAGATCGGCTTCACGATTGTGTCGCTGACGGTATCGCTGATTGCGGTGCTCATTCCGCTCCTGTTCATGGGAGATGTGGTAGGGCGCCTCTTTCGTGAATTTGCGGTGACGCTGGCCGTCACGATTATCATTTCCGCAGTGGTCTCGCTGACACTTACTCCCATGATGTGCGCGCGGATCCTGCGCCACAATCCCGAACATCAACAGGGCCGTCTTTATCGTTGGTCTGAAACGATGTTCGAGCGCATGATCGCGTTTTACGGGCGTACGCTCAAGGTCGTCCTTCGCTTCCAGACGCTGACATTGCTTGTGGCTGCAGCAACCTTGGTGCTGACGGTGATTCTTTACGTTCTAATCCCTAAAGGTTTTTTCCCGGTCCAGGATACGGGAGTGATTCAGGGCATCTCGCAGGCCTCGCAGTCCATTTCGTTTCCGGAAATGGCCTTGAAACAGCAGGACTTGGCCAAGGTCATCCTGCAAGACCCCGCGGTCGAAAGCCTCTCCTCGTTCATTGGGGCCGACGGCCAGAACACCACCTTGAATAGCGGACGCATCTCCATCAACTTGAAGCCGCTCGATCAACGTGACTTGAGCGCTGCTGACGTAATCCGCCGCCTTCAAAGCAATCTCGCGGACGTAGCCGGAATCCATCTCTACATGCAGCCGGTGCAGGACATCTCTGTTGACGATCGCATCAGCCGCACGCAGTACCAATACACGCTGGAAGATCCTGACATTGACGAGTTGAATCTGTGGACTGACAAATTCGTGACCGAGCTCAAAAAGATGCCGGAGCTGGAAGATGTGGCAACGGACCAACAGACCGGTGCACGCGCCGTTTCTCTTATGATTGATCGCGTCACCGCGTCACGGTTGGGCGTCGCGCCCACCACCATTAACAACACGCTTTACGATGCCTACGGCCAGCGCGAGATCAATACTCTTTACACGCAGGTGAACCAATATCACGTCATTCTGGAGACGGCTCCCGAGTGGCAGCGGAATCCGGGAAATCTTGGTTCGTTGTACATCCAGGCGAATGCCTCTTCGGGCGCGACAGGCGCCGGCGCTTCCACGAGCTTTTCCTCATCAGCTTCTGCTTCCGCGGGATCAAACGCCCTCACCACATCCGTCAGATACACGCCGTCAGCCAACGTTCTTAACACACCGGCTTCGGTTCTAAGCGGGGCGACGTCTACCTCAGGTTCATCGGCGGCACAGGGGATCTCCGCCGGCACCACACCCAACACCTCGGTTTCTTCAGTAGGCGCGCGGTCCATCCCCCTCAGCGCATTTACCCACATGTCTGATACCACAGAGGCACTGGCCATCACTCATCAGGGGCAATTTCCGGCCGTTACGGTTTCATTCAACCTGGCGCCAAATGCGTCTCTGGGAACAGCGATCACCAAGATCGATGATCTCGCCAAGCAATTGAATCTCCCCCCAACCGTACAGGCGGACTTTCAGGGGACCGCCGCGTCCTTCCGAAACTCGTTGTCGAATGAAGCGTTGCTGATCCTTGCGGCGCTCGTGACGGTGTACATCGTTTTGGGCGTTCTGTATGAGAGCTTCATCCATCCCATTACGATTCTCTCCACGCTCCCGTCGGCAGGTGTGGGCGCCCTCCTGGCGCTGATGCTTTTTCATCAGGACCTTAGCGTTGTCGCCATAATCGGCATAATTCTTCTGATCGGCATCGTCAAAAAGAACGGCATCATGATCGTTGACTTCGCACTCGAGTCCGAACGAGAGCGCGGCAAGAATTCCACCGACGCGATCTTTGAAGCCAGCCTGCTGCGATTCCGCCCCATCATGATGACTACGATGGCGGCGCTTCTCGGCGGAATCCCACTGGCCTTCGGAACTGGGTTGGGCTCTGAACTGCGCCGCCCCCTGGGCATTGCGATGGTAGGCGGCTTGCTGTTGAGTCAGATTCTCACCCTCTATACCACGCCCGTCATCTACATCTTTTTCGACAATCTAGGCCAGCGCCTCACGGGACGCAGCCCCTCCCGTACGGCTCCGCGGAACCAGTCTCCGCACACCCAGTCGGAGCCCGCATGAGCTTATCGTCCCCCTTCATTCATCGACCGGTGGCGACCACGCTCCTCACAATCGCCGTGGCGATCGCGGGAGTCATAGCGTTCATGGTGCTCCCCGTCTCACCGCTTCCGCAGGTCGACTTTCCCACCATCAACGTGCAATCAGGTTTGCCCGGTGCCAGCGCGGATATCATGGCAGCATCGGTCGCAACGCCGCTCGAGCGCCAGTTCGCTCACATCGCGGGCATCACAGAAATGACTTCGTCGAGTTCGCTGGGCAGCACTAACCTGACCCTGCAATTCGATCTCAGCCGCAACATCGACGGAGCGGCTCGCGACGTTGAAGCTGCCATCAACGCAGCGCGTACTTACCTTCCAATCAATCTTCCTTCCAACCCGTCTTATCGCAAGGTGAACCCCGCCGACAGTCCTATCATGCTGCTGGCGCTCACTTCCGACACTTATCCCGTGACCAAGATCTACGACATCGCCTCCACCGTTCTGCAGCAGAAAATCTCCCAGATTCAGGGTGTCGGACAGGTAGCGGTAAACGGCGGTTCCACGCCATCCGTGCGTGTTGAGGTCGACCCCAAGAAGCTCGAGAGCTTCGGTATGACCCTGGGTTCGGTGCAATCCGTGCTCAGCCTTCAAAATGCCCATGTACCGCGCGGGCAACTGTCGGATGGCGACCGGACTGCGGATATCATCACCAATGATCAGATCTCAAAAGCCGACGACTATAAGCCGCTCGTCGTGGGTTATCGCAACGGTGCGGCCATCCGTCTGACCGATGTGGCGGATGTAGTCGATTCCACATCCAATATACGCACCGCGGGATACATCGACGGCGTTCGGGGTGTATTCATCATCATTTTCCGGCAACCCGGCGCTAATATCATTGAAACTGTCGACCGGGTCAAGGCGCAGTTGCCGTTTCTGGAGGCCGTCCTCCCAGCCGGCGTCAAAACGACGATCGCTGTCGACAGAACCACCACTATTCGCGCCTCCGTAAACAACACCTATACGACGCTAGGTGGTTCTGTCATTCTCGTCATTCTGGTGGTCTTCATTTTCCTGCGTAGCCCGCGCGCTACGCTCATACCAATCGTCGCAGTTCCTGTTTCATTGATTGGCACCTGCGCGGTAATGTACGTTTTCGGATACAGCATCGACAATCTCTCGCTGATGGCGCTGACCATTTCCACCGGGTTTGTTGTTGACGACGCCATCGTGGTGATGGAGAACATTACGCGTCATCTCGAGCGAGGCATGGAGCCGTTTGCGGCAGCGCTGCAAGGGGCCAAGGAAATAGGCTTTACTGTCTTTTCCATCAGCATGTCGCTGATTGCCGTATTCATCCCCATCCTTCTCATGGGCGGCATCATCGGACGCCTCTTCCGCGAATTCGCCGTGGTGCTCTCCACGGCAATTCTTGTGTCCATGGTAATCTCACTCACGACCACCCCCACCATGTGCGCTCACCTGCTCAAGGCCCATGTTGAAGGCGAGCGCCACAACTGGTTCTACCGAGTGAGCGAGCGGACGCTGAATGCCCTTATTGCCGTATATCGAGTGTCGCTTTCATGGGTCATGGACAACCCCGTGCTCACGATCATCGTGTTGGTTCTCACCATCGGATTGAACGCGGTGATAGTTGCTCGCATCCCGTGGGGCTTTTTCCCCCAGCAGGACACCGGCGTCATCATGGGGATGGTACAGGGGCCACAGGACGCTTCGTTCCCCCTGATGAACTTCTCCGTTAAGGAGTTGGTAGGCGTCATCAAATCTGATCCCGCGGTGGCCCACGTCAACGCCTACACAGGACAGGGGAATGGCGGCTTCATTTTCATGGCGCTCAAGCCGCTTGGAAAAGAGCGCCCCGAAGACGCTTTCGCCGTAATCAACCGTCTGCGACCGAAGATGAGCCGACTGCCCGTCGCTTCTGCCTTCCTGCAGGCCGCACAGGATTTGCGCATCGGCGGCCGCGGCGGCGGCGCTCAGTATCAGTACACCATTCAAACTGAGAATGTACCCGACCTGGCCAAATGGGGCCCAATTCTCACGGAACATATGAAAAAACTTCCAGGCGTGCTCGATGTAATTAGCGATCAGCAAAACGGAGGTCTCCAGGAGAAGCTTACTTACGACCGCATTACTGCCGCGCGGCTGGGCCAGACCGCGCAATCGCTGGACAGATCGCTCTACAGCGCCTTCGGACAATCACAGGTTTCGGTCATCTATACGCAGCTCAACCAGTACTACGTGGTGATGGAAGTGGCGCCGAAGTACTGGCAGGATCCCTCCGGACTGAACAATATCTACTTCACCGCCGGTGGCGCCGGCGGCCGTGCGGGGCTCGAATTCCATTTCTCCGCTTCTTAGCGCGATGAAGCCCATGATCGGCACCACTCCCTTGCAGGTGAACCACACCGGTCTCTTCCCGTCCGTGACCGTGTCATTCAATCTTGGCCCGGGCATGTCGCTTAGTGACGCAACACGCGAGATCACGGAGATGGAGACCAGCCTGGGCATGCCTTCCACCGTACATGGCTTGTTTGCCGGAACAGCAAAGGCTTTTCAAGAGTCGCTGGCCAGCCTGTGGTACCTGGTCATTACGGCGTTACTTGTCGTTTTCATCGTGCTGGGCATTCTCTACGAGAGCCTCGTTCATCCAATTACGATCCTCACCACGATCCCATCGGCGAGCGTGGGCGCGATGATTGCTCTCATGCTTTTCAGCATGGAGATGAATGTAATCTCGATCATCGGCATTATCCTGCTCATTGGCATCGTGAAGAAGAACGCCATCATGATGATCGACTTCGCGTTGATGGCAGAGCGTCACGAGGGCAAAAACTCGTACGACGCCATCTTCGAAGCGTGCATGTTGCGGTTCCGCCCGATTCTCATGACTACGATGGCAGCGATCTTCGGAGCACTTCCGCTGGCGTTTGGCACTGGAACAGGTTCCGAACTCCGCCGGCCATTAGGCATCACTATTGTGGGCGGTTTGGTACTGAGCCAGTTGCTCACGCTCTACACCACGCCGGTTGTTTATCTGACCATGGACCGTCTGCGCCTGCGCGCACTAGGACGGTCCCGCGACCCGCTGGCACATCAACCGGCTGGAGCCGCCTCGTGAGGCGAGATGCTATGAAAACACCCTTTCCAATTCGACGAATCCTGAAAGTCGCACCTTGCGCTACGCTGGCTCTGCGCGGCGCTGCTGTCAGGATGCCGAGTCGGTCCGCGCTACAATGCCCCCGCACCCCCAGCCGTCACCGCACCCAATTACAAGGAATCCACTGTCAACTTCAAGGATGCCGACGGATGGAAGGTTGCCAGTCCCCAGGATGCGATGATTCGCGGGAAGTGGTGGGAGATATTCAATGAGCCCGAATTGAATGCGCTCGAAGAGCAGCTCAATACCGACAACCAGAACATAAAACTTTCCTTCAATAATTTCATGGAAGCCCGGGCATTGGTGGCGCAAGCCCGCGCTCAGTACTGGCCCACCATTACGATCGGCCCGTCCTGGAGCCGGTCACGCGGTCTCGTCGAATACCGGGAACTCCAACAACAACAGCAACGCCACCGGCAAGAGCAGCTCACTTTGGTCGCTGCCCTCTCGACGTGTCCTGGACCCCCGACTTCTGGGGCAAGATTCGCAACGAGGTTCGCACCGATCAGTACAACGCCCAGGCCAGCGCCGCCGACCTTGAGCTGGAAAAGCTCACGGAACAGGCTGCGCCTCGCGCAGTACTACTTCGAGATTCGCGGCCAGGACAACCTGCAGCAGATCCTCGACGAGACCGTCGACTCCGATCAGAAGGCCCTCGACGCAGCACAGGGCGCGTACGACGCGGGCACCGGCGACTACATCTCCGTTGTTGAAGCCCAGGCAACACTCAAGTCAGCGCAGTCTTCTGACATCAACGTCGGCTCTTCTGCGAGCGCAATATCGAACATGCAATCGCGATGCTGATGGGCAAGATCGCCACCGACTTTTCGATTCCCGTAACGCCGCATGGTCTACACGCCGCCGGCGATCCCGACAGGCCTTCCTTCGCAACTGGCTGAGCGCCGACCGGACGTGGCGTGCTGCGGAGCGCACGCCTGGCCGCTGCCAACGCGACCATCGGCATCGGCTATGGAGCGTTCTTTCCGCAGGTGACGCTCTCCGCCGGCGGGCGGATTTGACGAGTTCGACGCTTCAAGCATCTGTTCGACTGGCCAAGCCGCGTCTGGTCGATCGGCCCTTCGGCTTCGCAGATCGTCTTCGACGGCGGGCTGTACCGGGCCCAATTGCACCAATATGAAGCTATCTACAACGCGACCTCGCCACCTATCGGCAGACCGTCCTTGACGGCGTTCCAGCAGGTCGAGGACGCCTTGGCCGCAACGCGCGTCTACTCCCAGCAGATTCTTCAACAGGAGGAAGCGGTCAAGTCGGCCCAGCAGTTTCTCGACTTGGAGATGCAGCGATACCAGTCAGGTGTTGGATCCGTTTGTGAACGTGGTGACAGCGCAGACGACGCTGCAGAACGATCAGGTGACCTGAACTCACTGCACGTGAGGAGATGCTGTCGGCGGTGCAACTCGTGCAGGCGCTCGGCGGCGGTTGGGACGCTTCGCAGTTGCCGACGCCCGCGCAGGCCGGAGCCAAGGGAACCAATGCCGACTACACCATGAAGTAGATCAGGCTGTCGTGTTCAGGCTCGTGTCGCGCGCGTGATCCGCCGGCGTGCTGATGAATTCAAGATCTGCAGCCAAGCGGGCAGCCGCCACACCGCGCGGTCTTTCCGCAATGAGCTTTACCCACCGCCACCGTGAGAGCGTGGAACTCGTTGAAGATACTGCGGAAGCGAGCTCGGTGGTCGCCTGCGAATGCTCGGCGGGTGAGTTCAACCAAGGCTTCATATCCGCGGCGATTGCGGCCCGGCGGATGGATTCAGCAGTCGATGCCGCTCGGCAATACGGCGCAGATACTCGTCAGCCACCGGGACAGCATGCCCAGAGCGTAGAGCAGGATCGCGTCCGCAGTTTCGGGCCCAACTCCCGGCAATCGCAGCAGCGAGGCCGCAACTCTTTGGTCGGCCTGGCCGCCGAGGGTCTCGAGCGAACCGCCGAACTCCGCATCGAGCATGCTTACAAATGCCTTGAGTGCGGGAGCTTTGCGAGTGAGAAAGCCGGAGGGTCGGATCAGCTCTTCAAGCCTGCCTACGAGATATGGCCCGCATGCCTTGCTGACTGAGCGCGCCGGCTGCACGCAGATTTTCGAGCGAACGCTCGACGGCCTTCCACGATGTGTTCTGCGTGAGATATGCGCCGAGAATCACTTCGAACGGCGTCTTGCGCAGGCCACCACGACTGCGGTCCGTATGCGCAACGAGCAGATCGTGCATCCGTCGAAGTCGTTGAGCGGGTCCGGGCTTTCGTTCTTCGTTTAGTTGATCCAGGTCCTGTTTGGAAGCGTCCTGCAGGTTCGACGGCCCATTGCGACGATTGCTGCGCTCGATCCAAAGCTGCTCTCAGCCTCCATCACGTAGCCCGGCGCGTTGCAGCGAGATGGACAGCGCGGTGTGAGCCAGAGGATCAGTGGGGTTGAGGCAGTCAACGCAAGAGCCGCGCCGATTGACTGCTCCAGCCGGCCGGCATCGCGAAGCGCCTGGACCAGGCCATGGTGGGCGTCGAAATGTTTTCGTTGGAGGCAATGGCCGCGCGAAAAGCCTGCAGCCGCTTCGGCAGGCCTCCTCGCCGCCAGCAGGTCCAGTCCATCGTGGGAGAGCAGTTCGGCGGCGCGGATATCACCCTGGGTCACCATGAACTAGGATAAGGTTGGCTGCAAACGGGCATCTTGCCCTAAATCACCTGAGCGGAGGGATGATGAAAAGCCATACGGAATATCTGGTTTTCGAAACCAAGAAGCGCCGGGAGATGGTCCACATCACGGACCAGGTCGAACAGATCGTCAAGCGCAGCGGGGTGAAGGACGGGCTGTGCTTTGTTTGCCCCATGCATATCACGGCAGCCGTCTACGTGAATGATCTTGAAAGCGGACTGATTGAAGACATCGGCAAATGGCTGGAGGAACTGGCGCCCGCACGCCCAGATTACAAGCATCATCAAACCGGCGAAGACAACGGCGACGCGCACTTGAAATCGCTGCTGCTGCATCACGAAACCACTCTTCCCGTCACCGCCGGCACGGCTTGATCTGGGCACCTGGCAGCGTGTGTTCTACGCGGAATTCGACGGGCAACGGCGCAAGCGCGTGATCGTGAAGGTTCTCGGTGAGTGTGACGCCACGACCACTATCGTCAATGAGTGGGCTTGTGGACTGGGCACTTCGGTGGATTTGACAATGGACGGTCGGATTCCCCGACGCCGCGCCACTCTGCAGAACCATAAGATTGCCATGAAGCACTCCAAAAAGCGCACGCGTGTCCCCCGAACGCGCCTCCCAGCCTGGAACCCCAGCGTTCTAAGTTGCTGAACTATGAAATTCTACTCTCCATTCAGCCCTAGTTCGTCCCTGGCCGCGAAGACCCGACTTTAACCGATAGTACGCTGGTCAGTCGCCATCAGAATCTTGCGCCATGGGCTGTCGGTTTGGGGAGGGACGGCAGCGAGAAATCGATCCGAGTACGCGGAAGCACGACAAGGTCCACGCGGCGGTTGTTGGCGCGTCCTTCTGCCGTGGCGTTGCTGTCCACGGGATGATATTCGGCGTAGCCCGCGGCCGAGAGCCGATCAGGCGGGAATCGCGTGCAGTTCAGACCAGGATCGCGCGCGATGCGGGTCGCGCGTGCCGACGACAACTCCCAGTTGGAATCGAATTCGGCCGTGTGGATCGGCACGTTGTCGGTATGACCTTCGATGCGCAGATCGTAGGGAGTGCGTCCCAGCGATGCAGCGACCTGGCGCAATGTCCGTCGTTGTCTCGGGTCGCGGACTTGCCGAGCCGGAATCGAAAAACCCCGCTTCGCGCAAGCTGATCACCAGTCCGTCCCGGCCCATCTTGAATCGCAACGGTGTGTTGCGCCACCTGATTCGAGAGCCGCTGCTCAGATCGCGGCGAATAGTATTCGAGATCATCCTTCACCGCTGCGGGGGTGAGAACACTCCTCGCCCATCACGATGTTCATGGGAATCGACGGCTGCTTCTCTACCCGACGGCATCGTCTGGTCCTTGTGCGATGGCTGGTCGCGTGGACTCGGCAAATATGCCCAATGATTTGAATGCGGCGTCGATCGCCTGCGGAATCTGCACTTGCTTCTTCTGGTCCGCTCGCGCAAAGCGCATAGAGCACCACAAAAAATGCGAACAGCAACGTGATGAAGTCCGCATACGAGACCAGCCAGCGATCATGTGTCACGCGGCTGCGCGGCACGCGAGTCCTCATGCCGCACGCTCCTGCTTCTTGCGGGCTGGCTCGATCAAGGAAGCCCGAGAGCTTCACTTCCAGCATGCGCGGATTCATGCCTTCGAGAATCGAGATCACTCCTTCCAGCATCATCTCGCGGCGCTGACAGTCCTCGCGCACGCGGATGCGCATCTTGCCGGCCAGTGGGCAGAAAGAACAGATTCGCAATGCCCACTCCATAGATGGTGGCGACAAACGCCACCGCGATGCCGCGGCCCACTTCCTGAATGTTGTCGAGGTGCTGCATCACCTGGATCAGCCCCAGCACCGCGCCAAGAATGCCGATAGTCGGCGAAAAGCCTCCCGCCGATTCAAACACCGCCGGCAGCCGCTCCTCGCTCTCGGTAGTGGAGTCGAGCGACACCTGCATGATCTTGCGCAGATCGGCGGGCTCGGTTCCGTCCACCGCGAGCATCACGGCCTGCTTCAGAAAGGGATCTTGGATCGTCTGCAGGTCCGCATCGAGTGACACCACGCCGTTACGGCGCGCCTTGTTGGCAAAGGCAACCAGCATGCCGGATCAAGCTGATCGTTTTGCTTGCGCGGTGCCGCGAACACATGCGCATGCGAGCGGAACGCCGCGATCAACCGTAGACAGGGGAAACTGCAGCAACACCGCGCCCATGGTTCCACCGAAGACGATCAGCGCCGCCGTCGGCTGCAGGATCTGGCCCAGGTTGCCGCCTTCCATCAGCAGGCCGGCAATGATTCCCGCAATGGCCAGAACCACTCCGCCAATACTCGACTTATCCATAGCAGACCTCCTGCCGCACGATTCGTACTTATTGTCGAGTGTCCAGCCGCAGTGTCTCAGCGTCTTGGACCGGCTGAGTCTGCTCGTTATATCGAGGCTTGCCAGTGACACCACGCGTTGCAGATCGGCCTGGCCGGCAAGCGCCGCGCCACCGCTGCCAGCAGGCGCGCCCGATATGCCAGAACGCGCTCCGTCACTTCTTCGCATGTCTCGCGCACAATCAGCTTTTCGCCGTTGATGAGCGTAAGCATGGTGTCGGGCGAAGCCTCGGCGGTCTTGATCAGGTCGCTGTTCAACACCATGGGATTTCCGTTGAGACGCGTCAGTTCGATCATGCTCGCAATCTCCTCTCCAATTCGTTATCGGCGCATGCGGTGCAAAAGTTCAAAGATTAAAGTAATGGCGTGGCAAAGTGTCCTAACTCGCGACACTCCAGGCGTCCGCATAAAGTCAGGCATACCGGAGCCGAAGAATGGGCCAGATGCGACGGCAGTACCCCGCAGCAGCAGCCCAGGGAAGTAAAAAAATGGGAGCAGGCATCCGGGGCAGGGCCGCAATCCAACGCATCGCAAGGAGTAACCCCATGTCCCTGGGTGTCTTGAATAACCTCTCCGCGATGTATGCGGCAAACAACCTGAACAACACGCAGAACAGCCTCTCGAAGACTCTGCAGCAGCTGTCTTCCGGCTCGAAGATCAACTCCGGCGCCGATGATGCCGCCGGCCTTTCGCTCGTCAATGGCTTGCAGGCCAACTCCACCGCCCTGGCGCAGTCGCAAACCAACGCTCAGGAAGGCGTCGGCCTGTTGCAGGTCGCCGACGGCGCTCTCTCGCAAGTGACGAACCTGCTCAACCGTGCCGTAACGCTGGCTACCGAGGTCTCGAACGGCACCCTAAACGGCTCCCAGCAGTCAGCGGCCAACCAGGAATACCAGTCGATTCTCTCCGAAATTAACAATATCGGATCGACCACCACATACAACCAGCAAAGCAGGTATTCGGTTCCACAACTCAGCATCTATACCGGTGACTCCTCTTCTGCGAGCGCCTCAATCGATAGCCTGTCGATTTCTGCACTGACGCAAGGGCAGCGTGGGCGATGGCAGCGGTTCCGTAACATCCAGTTCGGGCCAAAGCGTCTTCATCGACCTGACGAAGGTTGCGGGCACCAACGCAAATATCGGAGATAACCTCGTCGGCACCGGTGGGGCAACTACGATCGCTGTCAGCTATGTCCCGACGTCGGGCGGAGCGGCTCAGACCGCCACAATTACCGCTGGTACCGGCAGCGCCTACCAAAACACCGTTCAAGGCCTCATCAGCGCGATCAACAACTCCGGCTTGAATATCAGCGCATCCTTCGGCACTGCAAAACAAGCCGGAGCAAGTGTTGGCGGAAGCGTAAACGCTCTTGGAGACACCGGAATAATCATCAACGGCCCAGTCACCGTTGGCGCGGCTGCAGTCGGGGCCGGCAACGTTCAAATCACCGAAGGCGCCGATCCGGTCGAGGACGCCCAGACAAGCCAGGTAGCTGGGCCGACGTTTGCTAACGGAAGTGCGGGAACGGCTACCATGACCTATACCGCTACTGCAGGCATCAACCTGAATGCAGCCGGCGACCTTTCATCTGCCACATCTGCACAAGCCGCTCTTAGCGCCCTCAACACGGCGATTAGTAACGTGTCGGCGCAAGATGGTTACATCGGATCACAGATCAACACACTCAACTCGGTCGGTCAGGTCCTCAGTACCCAGCGTGAAAACGTCGTCGCGGCGCAAAACGCAGTGCAGGCCACCGACTACGCAACCGCAGCTTCCAACATGTCCAAGTACCAGATCCTCAGCCAGACCGGAATCTCGGCCTTGGCGCAGGCAAACAGTATGTCGCAGTTAGTCACCAAGCTGCTCCAGTAAGTCCAGCTTGCACTTCATCACTTAACCGAGGGGGGTGTCCGTAACACCGGGCACCCTTCCCGTATTTCAAGCAGCGGGTAAGGTTCCTCTAATTCCTCTCACGTCCCGCTGGCCAGTAGCCTGCTGGGAAGACATCGGAGAAGGTAATGGGCACAATTGGACTAAGCTTTGGCTCGCCTACAAGCGGCACCGGATTTGACGTGAGTGCCACGGTGACGAAGATCGTGGAGAATCTTCGAAAAGTGGAGACGCCTTGGACGACCCAATTGACTTCGTTACAAAGTCAGGACACGGCTCTATCCGGCATCGGCACCCTGCTTTCCGCCCTTTCGACCGATGTGTCGAAATTGACCGATTTCACAGGAGTTATGGCGCAGAAAACCGGCTCGAGTTCAGATAACAACGTGGTGCAACTTAGAGCAGCAACCTCGTCTGCAACTGCGGGCACGCACACCGTCACCGTCAGCAGTCTGGCGAAAACCGCTAGCGGCCATATCACTGCGGTCACAAATTCGTCCGACAAGCTCTCCGGATCGCTTTCCATTCAGATTGGCGCCGGCAAAACACACACTGTGAACCTGACGTCAACGAACAATACTCTGGCTGGCCTTGCCGCTTCTATCAATGCCGCCGGAATCGGCGTAACCGCAAGCGTTCTAACCGATGCCAGCGGGTCGCGTCTCAGCCTGGTCTCGGGAACGTCGGGTGCAAATGGCAACCTGACCGTTATTCCCTCCATCACCGATACCACCGACTCCAACGCGTCTCTTGCCTATAGACCGACGATCTCTGGAACGGACGCGCAACTGAATGTGGATGGAGTTGACCTAAAGAGTTCGTCGAACACCGTATCGAATCTGATTCCAGGGCTGACGTTTCAGCTCCTGGCTCCAAGCGCAGCGCTCGCTGACAACAGCTTGGTGCCAGTCCAGGTGGTCATCGGCAATGACAACACAGGGGTTGAGACGGCGATCAATCAAATGGTCATGGACTACAACGCTCTGGTCACCGCCATCAACACCCAGAACGGGAATGATTCCTCCGGCAAGCCGGAACCCCTGTTTGGTTCTCCGACGATATCGCTTTTGCAACAGCAAATCATGAGCAGCCTGAATGCGCAGAATCCCAATGGATATCTGGACTCAATTGCCAGCGGGTCGGAGACCACCCTCGCAGGATCGCTCACGATACAAGTTGGGACGGGTACCGGGCGGCAGATCGATGTTCCAGCCTCCGATGCGTCACTCTCTGGTTTAGCCGATGCCATCAACAACGCGAAGATCGGTGTGATTGCCGCCGTTGTGACCAAAAACGGAGAATCGAGTCTGACGCTGCAGTCTCAAACCACCGGAGCGGCTGGCACCCTCGATGTCACTTCAAACCTCACCGCAACCACCGGCTCCGAGAGCACTGCGCTCAACTACACGAACTCCTCCAACCTCACATCGCTTAATGGGCTTGGAATTACAGTATCTCCGAAGTCAGACGGCACAGTCACGTTTGACGCGAGTGTCCTGGATGAAGACCTGAATTCGAACTTCAGTGGGGTTCTGGGCTTCTTTCAGGCGGCAAATAGTTGGGGGCAGGCATTTGCATCCATGTTGAGTGGTGCCGGGACAAACTCCAGCACCGGAATACTATCGATGGCCAAGAAGGCAAACGGCAATATTGAGTCAAGCATGAACGACAACATCTCAAAGCAGGAAGCTCGAATCGCGATCCAACAGAAGAATCTTACCGCGCAATTGAATCTGGCGAACCAGATCCTCCAGCAACTGCCCAGCCAACTCAGCGGAATGGAAATGCTGTATTCGGCGGTTACGGGCTACAACCAGAAGAACGGCTAGGAGCCCAAGGACAATGGGGAACTATCAGGGATATGGGCTGGCTGGTGCCTCTGCGGTCGATTTGGTTGTGGCGCTTTACGACGGCATCATTCGCTTTCTCTACTCAGCCTGCGATGCGGTCGATCGAAACGATGTCGACGGGCGTCGCGCAGCGTCCAAGCGCGCTCTTGACATCATCATCCACCTTCAATCGCGCCTTCGCACAGATGTCGGCGAGCAGCCGGCCAAGTCTCTCAGTGAGTTTTATGCGGCAACCTTCGCGCAGATTCTGCAAGCATCGCAATCGGCCTCAAGGCAAAAATATGAACATGCCATCGATTGTGTCCGCAACGTTCGCGATGCTTGGCGGCAGGTTGCCGCTGATCCTTCAGTAAATCCGCCGATTTCGCGGGAGAAACCGCCAGCTGATGATTACGCGTTTACCGTAAGTTCCAGTTCCCGCTGGAACGCATGACGGTCTCGAAACCTTATCCTTCGACAGTAAGTTCCTCTTCGAGCTGTTGTTTCTGATACAGACCGGCATAGTAGCCGTCGAGCGCCAGCAAATCGTCGTGTCGGCCGAGTTCGACAATCCGACCGTGGTCAAGCACCGCGATCTGGTCCGCGCCTCGAACTGTAGACACTCGATGCGAGATGAGAATTGTCGTGGATGCCGCCGTATAGCTTTGCAATCCTCCCAGGATCCGCTCCTCGGTGTAAGTGTCCACTGAAGCCAGCGCATCATCCAAAATAAGCATGGCCGGACGCCGCAACAAGGCGCGCGCAATGGCTGTTCGCTGCTTCTGCCCACCGGATAACGTCACTCCCCGTTCGCCGACCGTGGTTTCATATCCCTGCGGAAAATCCTCAAACTCCTGCCGGATGTGCGCTGCCTCTGCGGCCTGCAACATCTCCTCATTGCTTGCATCTGGTGCACCGAATTTGAGGTTCTCCCGAATGGTCTCGCTGAATAAGAATGTCTCCTGGGGAACCATGCCAATGTTGCGGCGCAAAACCGAAAGGGGATAATCGCGTACCGGTCGCCCATCGATCAGCAGCGCTCCATCCGGCGCCTCATACAGCCGAGAAAGCAGGCTGACCAGTGTTGTCTTGCCACACCCCGTCGGGCCAACGATCGCCAGGCTTGATCCCGCGGGAACCCGCAGATTGATGTTGTGGAGCACGGGCGTATTTCCATAGCTGAAGTTCAGGTCTCGGAATTCAATGTCACCTCTGAGCACCGTTTCACGGGAGATTGACGTGTCGGCGGCGCTGTCATCGATCGCAGGCAGTTGCTGCAACAACTCGTCAATGCGCTTCACTGAAGCCGTGCCGCGCTGGAAGATATTCACTACCCAGCCGACTGCGATGATGGGCCAGATCAGCAAAATCATATAGGTGTTGAATTCGACGAACTGGCCAACACTGATCCGGTGCTGCAACACCAGGTGTCCACCGGCGAGCAGCGTGATGATCATTGACACTCCGAGAATGAACTCGAGTGTCGGCCACAGCATGCCCATCAGTTGCACAAGGCGAAGTGCACGGCCAATGTATTGCTGGTTCAGCGTCTCAAACAGGTTGATCTGCGACTCTTCGCGCGCAAAGGCACGCACGAGCCGTGCTCCGGAGTAATTCTCCTGTGCTTGCGCGGAGATCTCGGAGAAGCTCGCCTGAATGCGCTCGAAACGATCGTGGATGCGGCGTCCAAGGTACTGCACCAGAATGCTAGCGACCGGCGCGGGTGCCAGTGCCACGAGGGTCAGGTAAGGGCTCACGCGCAGTAGATAGAATACCGCCCCCACGGTGAACATGAGGGTATTGGCGCTGTACATGATCGCCGGACCCAACAGCATCCGGACGGCGTTCAGGTCGTTTGTGAGCCTGGCCATCACATCGCCGGTGCGATAGCGATGGTAGAAGCCGGTATCCTGCCGTTCCAGGTGGAGGAATAGATCGTTCCGCAAGTCGAATTCAATTTCTCGCGAGATGCCGATGAGAATCCACCGCTGTGAATAAAGGAAAACGCCCTTGACTACGTAAATAGCCACCAGGATTCCGGCAAACATCACGACTTTTTGGTGTGTGGCGCCCGGATCCTTCAGGTAGTCAATGGCCCGGCCCACGACGCGCGGAAACTGCACCGAAACCGCATTTGTAGCGATGACCGACAGGGTGCCCCACAAATAGCTCCAGCGGTAGCGTCGCATGTAGGCGAAGAGGGGGCGCAGGTCGCGAAGCATGGTTCTATTGTAGCTGGGGTTCGCGCTTGAACCCCGCGCCAGGGCAACAAGTCACATCATCGGATTGCTCAAGTAATTCTGTCTGGGGCCGATAACCGGAGCAGACCGCATCTGCAACGGGACCGATCTGGGAGAATGTGGCAAATCAAAACGACAAACCTGTTAGTGAACGGCGGCGGCGCAGGAGGTTTCCCTGTGACGGAGTCGCTGAGGTCGTCGCCTTCCGCGCGAATATCCTGTTCAGAGGAAAACTCAGAGATATCAGCCCATTGGGGTGTTTCGTTGAAACTTTCGCTCAGCTGAATCTTCCTCGCCTGGCAGAGGTCGAGGTTCGCTTCACTGCCTGCGGAACAAGGTTGGCGGCGCTCGCAAGGGTCATGGAAGTTCACCCCGGAGAGGGCGCGGGGTTTGAATTCCTGCAAGGCGATCCAAGATTGGATCAGGTCTTCTTCAACGTGATTGAGCGCCTGAAAGCGAGAGAATCCAACAAGGTCCAGACTGTGACAACTCAGGTGGGGGTCCTCAACAAAAGGTAGCCGCCAGTTAGGCCAAAAAGAATGTCGGAAGACCACGCAGCCAGCGGGGCGGGCAGGTAGTTCACATTTCCCATTGCTGCGAAGAGCCCATCCACCACCCAATAAGCGAGCGCCACGGCCACGGCGACCGCAATTCCCGTCAGCGACCCGCGCCGTCCCATGGATAGCGCAAAGGGAATCGCAAGCATCGCCATCACCACGGCTATCAGCGGGTAAGCCAGCTTATGCCACAGCGCCACACGCAGCCGCATCGTGTCGAACCCGCTCTGCCGCAGATCGCGAATATAACGATCGAGCTGGCCGAAATTCATCTCCTGCGACTGCACGCTCTCTTTTTTGAAATAGCCCGGCTCCTCACGAATCTCCCCAAAAGTTGTGTTGAGGAATATGCGAAAGTTCTTCTGGTTCGCGCCTTGAAAATCGCGCTCCCAGCCGTTTTGAAATCGCCAGGTGTTCGCTCCCTCGTCCCAGAAGACGCGCGCGGCAAAAATACGTCGCGACAATGCAAACGTTGACGGGTCAAACTCGAACACTGAAAGGTCGGCGAACTCATCCCGGTCGTGATCGAAAAACTTGTAGTAGAAAATCCGCGCCGGATCGCCGGTTTCGGGTGCCCGAAGATCCATGTCTGTTCGGGATGGAGCACCGTCTGCGGCGGCCGGCCTTTGATGAAGTTTCGCAACGCCTCCTGGCGGCGATTCGCCTGCGGCAGATAAAACTCGTCGAACATGAACAGGCTGATCGCCAGAATAGCGGCAATCGAAACGATCGGTACCACGAGCCGATAGAGGCTTATTCCCGTAGCCTTCATCGCAATAATTTCGCTATTGCGGTTCAGCACTCCGAAGGTTACCAGCACCGCAATCAAAACTGCCAGCGGGGCGATTGTGTAAAGCATGCTTGGTGTCAGATTTAGCAGGTAAAGGCCCACGGTAGTCAGCGGAATCCGGTTGCGGATAATGTCGCCCACCAGCTCAAAAAAGGTGAAGACCAGCATCAGCATTACGAACCCGCAGAGCACCATAAAGAATGTGCTGAGAAACTGGCGGATCACGTATTCGTCCAGAATGCGCGGAAATGCGATGCGGGTCTTGCGCGCGGTACGCGGTTGCAAGCGGTCAAAGAACTTGCCGAAGAGACCGCCGTTCTCGTAGTGCGCCGCAAACTGCCCAGCCTTCGGGACGCGCGTGGTCAAATTGACGATGGCGCTGAGTACCCGGCCTCCGCTGGCCATCTGCCACAGCAGAAAAATACCCACTGTCGCAAATAGGAGATTCGCAAGCCATACTGCCAGAATCACCGGCATCTTGTCCTGGCGCGCCAGCGCAACACCGGTGTACGACATTATGTAGTAAAGGATCACCAAAAGCAGCGTGAAAACAAACCCCGAGCTCTTTCCGCCTCGACGCGAAACTACACCGAGCGGCACGCCCACCAGCATCAGCACCAAACACGCGGTCGGGTACGAGAATCGATTGTTCAGCTCAATCAGGTAACGATTCTTGTCGTGCTGGCTCCCGGTTCCGCGGATTCGCTCAAGAAGGGCCTTGGTGGGAACCGCGTAAATCGCCGTGTCCATCCGGCCCAGGTGCACATCGCTCTGCGGACTCAAGCGTAATGGCAGATCGGTGGTGCTGAATGTTGACACGTTGTACTGGTCGGGCTGCCCTGGCGTAGTGTCATGCTGCTCGCCGTTGCGGAGCCGCATCAGCAGTTCCTGCGTCGAATCAGTCACAACGGTCGCCGAAGCCGCGGTAATAATCTTTGGCGATGAGGAATCGCTCAACTCCGCCATGAAAATCTGGTCCCAGTTGGAGGCGCCAGTGCCGGACCGAACGTTCTGCACATAAAGGACCGCGTTGTGAAAGTCTTCGTAAAACACTCGCGGCTGAATCTGGTACGACGCCTGCGAAGCAGCCAGCGACTGCTCCATGTCGAGAATCGCCTGATTGGCGTGGGGAGCAATGTACAGAGAATTCACCAGCCCCAGCATTGCTCCGCCGATGGCCACAATCGAGGAGACACGGACAAAGTAGCCAATGCCCAGCCCCGACGCCCGCATGGCGACAATCTCACTATCCGCTGCCATCCGGCTCAGTCCCAACAGGATTCCCACCAGCACTGACATGGGAATCGTCACCCAGAACAGGTTGGGCAGCGTGAACAGAAAGATCTGGAAGATACTGGTGAAACTTGAGCTATTGCGCACTACAGTCTCAAGAATCTGGGGCAAGTGCGGCATGAACAGCACAAACGTGAACAGCGCGCACCCAATGAGCGCATGAGACAAAATTTCACCGAGAATGTAGCGGGTAAGGATGCGCACAGAATGCTCTCATGCGATTCTAGCGCGTTGGTGATGTGCCGAGCTTTACGGGACGCCATCGCCGCAACCGCAGACTATTCGCCAAAACGCTGACTGAGCTGAATGCCATGGCTGCCGCGGCCACCCACGGGCTCAGCAAAATGTGAAACGACGGATACAGCAGCCCGGCGGCCAGGGGAATCCCAAGCACGTTGTATCCCACCGCCCAGCCCAGATTCTGCCGCATGACCCTCATTGTGGCCCGGGCCAGCATGAGTGAGGCGGGAATCGCCGCCGGATGCGCTCTCAGGAGGAGCACGTCGCCCGCTTCCTGAGCCAGGTCCGCGCCTGTCCCCATTGCGATTCCGGCGTCAGCTTGCGCCAGTGCGCCCGCATCGTTGATGCCGTCGCCCACCATGCCCACGCGCAGTCCGCCTTGCTGCAGCGTGCGGATGCGAGCCAGTTTGCCGCCCGGGTCAAGACCCGCTTCCACTTCTGTAATGCCGGCCTGCGCAGCGATCGGTCCAGCTGCCGTCGCCGAATCCCCGGTCAGCATCAGCACTCGAAGCCCGCTCCGCCGCAATGCGCTCACAGCCTCCGCCGCATCGGGTCGAAGTGCATCGCGAGCGTCAAAATACCCTGCTACTGTGTTGTCGATCGCCATCCACAGCCGCGTTACCCCAGGCGCCGGTGGCCCAACGTCTCCGGGCAGAGCCACCAGGAACTCGCCAAACAGTGCCTCGTTCCCGAGCAAACATTCCTGCCCATTCACCGTCGCCATAAGTCCGCGTCCCGGCAGCACTTGCACATCGGCGGTCCCGCTCCAGGCAAGCCCTAACTCCTTCGCATGGTCAACAATCGCGTGGGCCAACGGATGATTTGAATGCTCCTCCGCCGCCGCGGCTATGGCTAAAAGCAAGTTTGGATCGCGTTGGCCCAGCGGATGAATCGATTCCAGAACCGGCCGCCCCACCGTCAGCGTTCCCGTCTTGTCCAGGACAATCGCATTCAGATTCGCGAGTCTTTCCAGTGCTTCGCCACCTTTAAAGAGCACCCCGATCTGCGCCCCTCTGCCCACCGCGACGGTCAAAGCCGCCGGCACCGCCAACCCCATCGCGCATGGGCACGCGATCACCAAAACTGCAACCGTGTTCGCCAGTGCCAGTGGCAGGGAATGTGCAGCTATAAGCCACCCCAGAAACGTGATCATCGCCAATCCAAGTACTACCGGCACAAAAATCGCACTCGCTCGGTCAGCAAGCCGCTCCATCGGCGTTCGCGAGCTCTGAGCCTGCTCTACCATGCGCGTAATCTGCCCCAGCATGCTCTCTTCGCCCAATGACTCGGCCTTGCAAATTACGGCGCCGTCGTAGTTCATCGTCCCCGCGAGAACCCGCTCGCCGGGCCCCCGCTCCAACGGTGTCGACTCACCCGTAAGCATCGACTCATCCACCGTCGTCCGTCCGTCGAGAATCGTTGCATCCACCGGAAATCGCTCGCCGGGCAGCACCACCACGCTGTCACCCGGCCCGATCTCCTCCAGCGGGACGAGCGTTTCAATGCCATCCACCACGCGTCTCGCCGTCACCGGCTTCATGCGGCTCAACGAATCCAGTGCCGCCATGGCCCGCTTCTTGGCACGGCCTTCCAGGTTTTTCCCCAACAAGAGAAAGCCAAGGATCAACAGAACCGCATCGTAATAAACCTGCAGGCCCTGAGCAGGGAACAGAGTGGCATAGGCGGAGTAAAAAAACGCCACACTCGTGCCCAACGCCACCAGCGTGTTCATGTTGGTGGTCCGGTGCAGCAGTCCCCGCCACGCATTTAGAAAAATCCCACGTCCCGCCCAAATCATCAACGCAGCGGTCATCACCAGCAACGTCCAGCGAAGTACGCCTTGCGGCGCTGCATAGAGCCACGGCAGCACGCGCATCAGGGCACGATCCACAGCCCCCATGTCGGAACCCAGCGGCATCGCCAGCAGCATCGCCAACGCACCGGCCACAAGCATCGTGTACGCCTTCAAGGCCGGCCCTGTGACCGACTCCTCACTGTCAGGTGAACCACCGATGCCGGCGCGCGGAAGAACCGCGTCATATCCAGCCTGCCGAATGGCCGCCACGAATGCTTCTGGCTTCGCGACAGAAGGATCGAACGTCACTTTTGCCCGATGCGCCATCAAATCGACGCGGGCGTCCACTACTCCCGTAGTCGAGCGCAGCGCATTCTCGACGTGGTGCTGGCACGACGCGCAGGTCATCCCCACCACCGGCAGAATTACCGACTCTGTGACCGGATTGGTCACTTCAGCTTCCCGAAGGTACTGACACGTCGTTCGGATCAGGATGCGCTGTGAATCCCGCCTTGGCCAGTGCCGCAATCGCTTCGTTCACAGGCATAGGCTGTTGATGGCTTTCGAGCCGCGCCGCGCCCACGCGCACTTCCTTTACCGTCACTCCCGCAGTCTGCGACAACGCCTGGCTGACGCGCCGAACGCATGATCCGCAGTGCATACCGTCGATCCTTAAGGAGAACTCGGACATTCTTTACCCTCTATTCAATGATGACACTGCGGTGCGAAAGATGCAGGTGCCCTCGGAAGGCACTCGACGCATCAACTTTATGAAACTCTATGCTGTGTTGCTTTTCCGTCCGAACTATCTTGCGAGATATACAAGAAAACTCAACGCGATAACTGCAACCCCCGTGACGGCGAGCCACCTCGGTTGCTTCATTTGTCGGGGAGCGGTTAGCCGCGCAAACCGGACCCGACATGGCATCGGTGAATCGGCTGAAGAACCCAGGCGTAAGGCCGAGGATAATCAAGACGGAGCCCATCCACAGGCCATTGATCAGTTGGCTGGAATTAATCATGCCGTGATCATAACCCCGATCCGATGACCACGGGAGTGTTCCAGGTGTTTCCCTACGCGGACAGCGGCCCAACCCACTATGGTAGAGGCATGCCGCAGCGTGAATACCCAGCCGCTCCACTTGTCGGTGTTGGCGCCGTAATCGTGCATGAAGGCCGCGTCCTGCTCGTTCAGCGCGGCACCGAGCCCGCCCGCGGCCGCTGGTCCATTCCCGGCGGGCTTATCGAGGTTGGCGAGCCGCTCAGCTTGGCCGTCGTTCGCGAGGTCCGCGAGGAGACCGGCCTCGAGGTCGAGCCAGTCGAACTCATCGAACTCCTCGATCGCATCCATCGTGACGGCGACCGCATTCGGTACCATTACGTCATTGCCGACTACCTTTGCAGGGTCGTTGGTGGCACGCTTCATGCCGCGTCCGACGCAGACGCGGTGCGCTGGGTTGAGCGGCCTGAGTGGAATAGCCACAGCGCTCTCGTCCTCGATCCCATCACTGTCCGCGTCATTGAATCTGGATGGCAACGCGCGCAGGCACTCGAAACGCAAGCGGGAGAAAAGCTTTGAAGCCAGTAAGAAAACTCTTGTGGACCATGGCCGTTCTCGCCTCTCTCGTCATCGCAATCGGAGTCGGCTTCTACGAGCGCCCCGTCTCCTATTTCAACCGTTTGCTCTATATGCAGATGGGTCTCGCCGGTGCGCACAGCCGGAACGTCACGATAGCTGGCCACCGTATGCACTACTACGTGATGGGCCCCGACGACGGCCCGCCCGTCGTGCTCGTCCATGGCCTCGGGGGTCAGGCTGAAGACTGGCGCAACCTCGCTCCATTCCTTCGTGCCGCAGGCTATCGCGTCTACACACCTGATCTATTTGGCTACGGCCGCAGCGAGAAGCCTGCCAACTTCTCCTACTCCATTCCCGACGAAGCCGCAGCCGTACTCGCCTTCATGGACGCCATGGGCTTGAAGCAGGTCGACCTGGGCGGCCTGTCCATGGGCGGATGGATTGTGCAGAGACTGGCGACCGATCATCCTGACCGCATCCGAAAGCTGATGCTCTTCGATAGCGCTGGCCTCTCGGAAAAGCCCGCATGGAACACGGCGCTCTTTACCCCCACCTCAGCCATCGAACTTGACCAACTCTGGGCCCTGCTTGTCCCCAACCCACCCGCGGTCCCGCCGTTCATCGCACGTGACGTTCTGCGCATCTCACACGGCCACGCATGGGTCATCCACCGCGCGCTCGACTCCATGCTTACGGGTCGCGATGCCACCGACACTATGCTCCCGCAATTCAAGATGCCCGTGCTCATCGTCTGGGGAAAACTCGATCACATCGTGCCCGTCGAGCAGGGCGAAAGAATGCACAAGCTCATTCCCCAATCTCAACTTGAAGTCGTCGAAGGCTGTGGCCACCTCGCCCCCGTCCAGTGCGCCGATCGCGTCGGCCCCAAAGTTCGGGCCTTCCTCAAGTAATGAGGGCAGGGAATCGAGTGCTGGAGAAGGTACCTTTTGTGCCTTCAGCACGTTCAGAGGTGCCCGAGGTCTCGATTTTGAGACCTGGGACACCTCGAAACCCAAAAAATAGAGGCGCTCTCAATCGAGGGCGCCTCTACCTTTCTAAACATCCCAACCTACACACCAATCACCGCGCACAAGCTCTTTCACCGCATCCGCGCTCTTCTTCAACGCAGCATCCTCTTCCGCCGTCAGCTTGATCTCAATAATCTTCTCGAGCCCCGACGCGCCCAGCTTGCACGGCACACCGATGTAGAACCCATCGATGCCGTACTCGCCCTGCAGGTACGCCGCGCACGGAAGAATCTTCTTCTTGTCTTTGAGAATGGCCTCCACCATCTCCACGGTCGCAGCCGACGGCGCATAGTACGCGCTTCCGGTCTTCAGATACTTCACAATCTCTGCCCCACCATCGCGTGTCCGCTGAATCAGCGATTCAAGCCGTGCCGGCTCAATCAACTCCGTAATCGGAATCCCCGCCACCGTCGAGTAGCGCGCCAGTGGCACCATCGTGTCGCCATGCCCGCCAAGCACAAACGCGGTCACGTTCTCCACGCTCACGTTCAGCTCTTCGGCGATGAACGTCCGGAACCGCGCCGAATCCAGCACGCCCGCCATGCCAATCACGCGCTCGCGATTGAACCCTGCCTGCCGGAACGCCGCCTGCGCCATCGCATCCAGCGGATTCGACACAATAATCAGGATGCACTCAGGCGACTGCGCCACCACCTTCTGCACCACGTCCGACATGATCTTGAAATTCGTGTGCAGCAAATCGTCGCGGCTCATGCCCGGCTTGCGCGGAATTCCCGCCGTAATCACCACGATGTCTGAGTTCGCCGTGGCCGCGTAGTCATTCGACCCGGTCACGTGCACATCGCGCTTCTCAATCGGCATCGCTTCCTGCAGGTCGAGCGCCTTGCCCTGCGGCACGCCGTCCACCACATCAATCAACACCACATCAGCCAATTCTTTCGACGCAATCCAGTGTGCCGCCGTGGCGCCCACATTTCCAGCGCCCACAATACTTACTTTCTTCCGCATCAATCTCTCCTCCACAGAACGGTCCTTGTTTTTCTATTCCCTATTCCCTAGTCCCTATTCCCTGTCTTCACATGTTCCCAATAATCCGCGTAGCAAACTCGCTGGTCCCTACCTTGGTCGCCCCAGCCGTCTGCCGCTCAAAATCGTAAGTCACAAACTTCTGCTGGATCGTCTTCTCCATCGCGTTCTCAATCATCTTGGCCGCTTCCTTCCAGCCAATGAAATCCAGCAGCATCACGCCCGACAAAATCACCGAACCCGGATTGATCACATCCTTGTCGGCATACTTCGGCGCGGTTCCATGCGTTGCTTCAAACACCGCGTAGCCATCGCCAATGTTCGCGCCAGGCGCAATGCCCAGCCCGCCCACCTGCGCCGCCGCCGCATCGGAAATATAGTCGCCGTTCAGGTTGGTCGTCGCCAGAATGCTGTAGTCCGCCGGCCGAATAATGATCTGCTGGAAGATCGAGTCCGCAATGCGGTCGTTGATCAGAATCTTGTTCTTCCACGCCCCGTTGCCGTGCGTTTTTCCGATCGAATCCAGTGTCTGCTTGATCTCCGCATACAACTCATCGCGGAACGCCTGGTTGCCGAACTCCAGCCCCGGCTCGATCAGCGCGGCGTTGTCCTCAATGCTGATCCCCGGATTTGCATCCACATTGCCAAGAATCCAGCTCTCGCGCTCCGTCACCGTGTGCTCGCGGAACTCCTCCGTCGCAACCTCGTATCCCCACTCGCGGAACGCGCCCTCGGTGAACTTCTGAATGTTCCCCTTGTGCACCAGCGTAACGGTCTTGCGCCCCGTTTCCAGCGCATGCTTGATCGCAACCCGCACCAGCCGCTTCGTTCCAAAAATCGAAATCGGCTTGATCCCCACGCCTGAGTCCGAGCGGATCTTCTTCTTCCCGCCCTTCAGCAGATCGTCGTTGATGAACGCGATCAGCCGCGCCACGTCTGCCGACCCCTGCTTGAACTCGATCCCCGAGTACACATCCTCCGTGTTCTCGCGGAAGATCACGATGTCAACTTTTTCGGGATGCTTCACCGGGCTGGGCACGCCCTGGTAATACTTCACCGGCCGCACGCACGAATACAAATCCAGAATCTGCCGTAGCGCCACATTGAGCGAACGAATCCCGCCGCCCACCGGCGTCGTCAGCGGTCCCTTGATCGACACACGCAGATCCCGCGCCGCATTCACCGAGTCATCCGGCAGCCAGTTGCTGAACTGCCTGTACGCCTTCTCGCCGGCAAAAATCTCAAACCACTTGATCGCGCGCTTGCCGCCGTAAGCCTTCTCCACAGCCGCGTCAAACACCCGCTGCGAAGCCTTCCAGATGTCGCGGCCCGTGCCGTCGCCCTCAATGAAAGGAATGATGGGATTGTCAGGAACTGTGAATTGACCGTTGCTGTACTCAATGGGCTGCCCGTCTTTGGGCAGCTCCAGCCCGTTATAGGTGTTTTGCATGGTGTCTTCCGGCGTCCTTCCCGCGTGTGCTCAAAAGGGAAGGCTAACACCTGCAATTCGGGAGTGGCAACGCCGCCACCTGCGATGGGGCCGACTTATCGCGCAGCAGCGTGATCAAGGTCCCCGTCAATCTTCGGAATCCCAAAATGCCCGCGCAAATGCAGAATATCGATCGGGCTCAGATTCCCCGCCACCGTCACCAGCGTCACGCTCTTCGGCGTCTCCGCCAGAATAACCGCGCCCCGCACGTTGATCCCGTCCATCACCATCCAGACATCCGTAGTTCCATTCTTGACCGGACCACCCTGCTGTGAAGTCGTCACCAGGTGCTTCCAACCCCGCAAATGGTAAGCATCGCGAATCGCATTCACCGCGCCCTCATCCGGAACCCCGCCAGCTCCAAACCGCAGCAGGTGCACGCTCACGCCGTCCAGCTTGCCAATCGCCTGCCGCGTTGGCACCTCATTGTCACCTAGCGCGCCCGCCGCAATTTTCAGCATGTCGCGATCAAGCGTGAAGCTCTCCTTCACCGCCGCCATGCTGCTCAACGCCGCCAGCGCAGGCGGAGTCCATTCCAGCACCACCGGGTTGTCATAAACGGGAGCAGGTGGGGCTGTCTGTGCTTCGCAAATGCTCGTAGCAAATGCGGCGGCCAAAATGGCGCAAGGTAGGTATAAGCACTTCATGTCGCAATAAACCCGCGCTCGTCGCAAATGTTGCGCCACATTCTCCGCCAATCCCAATCGGGACCTCCGGTCCAGGGCCGCCATCGCCCATCTACCGGCAAAATTTCTCCGCATCCGAATGAAAATCCCTTCACTTTCGCGCGCGCCAAATTTAAATGAAAGATTAATAACTCCCGCTCCGTTTTCACCCGGCCCAATGCGATAAACTCAATCGGGAATCTCTCATACCCGTCACTGCCCGCAGTGATCAGACCCACAATTTTTCACTCCACGGAGGACACATAGAAATTGGGAAAAGCAATGGTCCCGAAGAAGATGTTTTTTACCAAAGGCGTTGGTAAACACAAGGAGCGTTTGACCTCCTTCGAGCTGGCCCTTCGGGATGCAGGCATCGCCTCTCAGAATCTCGTCCGCGTCTCATCCATCTATCCGCCGCGCTGCAAGGTCATCACCCGCAAGGAGGGCGCGAACCTCCTCAACCACGGCGAAGTGGTCTTCGCCGTCATTGCGGAAAATTCCACGCGCGAACCGCATCGCCTCGTCGTCTCCAGCATCGGCGTCGCCATCCCCGCTGACAAAGACGCCTACGGCTACCTCAGCGAGCATCACAGCTTCGGCGAAACCGAAGACCAGGCCGGCGAATACGCTGAAGAACTCGCCGCTGAAATGCTCGCCACCACGCTCGACGTCGACTTCGACCCCGACAAGAGCTGGGACGAAAAGAAGGAGATCTATCGCATCTCCAACAAAATCGTGCGCACCAGCAACATCACCCAATCCGCCGTCGGCGACAAACGCGGCCTCTGGACCACCACCATCGCCGCCGCCGTCCTCATCCTCGACGAAGACTAGTTTCCGTCGCACTGCCTTCAGGCCAATTCCGCTCCAGCGGGATTGGCCTTATGTATTCACCATGGTTTCGGAAATACTCGGCCCGGGCATTAGGCCGGGGATTTATCCGCGGTATTAACTCCTCAGAATGACCGCCGGCTTTAGCCGCTGAGGCATGCTTTTGGGGCTATCTCTCAGAAGACTTTTTCAGCAGCATGTTTAGCTCCTCAGATATTCGCTGAACCAAAGCTGAATCGAGCTAGAAGGACCAAGTCAAAAATGGCCATCACCCGCAAATACAAAGTCGGCCTCGTGCAAATGAGCATGGGCCCCGATCCCGAAGCGAATCTCGCCGCGGCCATCGAGCACATCCATGAAGCCGCCCGCCGCGGCGCACAAATCGTCTGCCTGCCCGAGCTCTTTCGCGCGCAATATTTTTGTCAGCGAGAAGACCTCCGCCTCTTCGATCTCGCCGAGCCCATCCCCGGCCCATCAACCACCAAGCTCTCTGAAGTCGCCCGCGCAGCTCGCGTCGCCATCGTTGCCTCGCTCTTTGAGCGCCGCGCTCCCGGCCTCTATCACAACACCGCCGTCACGTTGAACGCCGACGGCGCCATCGTCAGCGTCTACCGCAAAATGCACATCCCTGACGACCCCCTCTACTACGAGAAGTACTACTTCACGCCCGGCGATCTCGGCTTCCAGGCTGTCGACACCGCCGCCGGCCGCATCGGCACGCTCGTCTGCTGGGACCAGTGGTACCCCGAAGGCGCGCGCCTCACCGCCCTGCAAGGAGCCGAAGTCCTCTTCTATCCCACCGCCATCGGCTGGCACCCTTCAGAGAAAGATGAATTCGGCGCCGCGCAATACGACGCCTGGCAAACCATCCAGCGCGGCCACGCCATCGCCAACGGTGTCTACGTCGCCGCCGTCAATCGCGTTGGGTTTGAAAACGGAGACGTCCTCGGCAATTGCATCGAAGGCCCCGGCCTCGAGTTCTGGGGCGGCAGCTTTCTCTCCGACCCCTTCGGCCGCATCATCGCGAAAGCATCCTACACGGCAGAAGAAATTCTCATCGGCGAAATCGACCTCGCCCACATGGAAGACACCCGCCGCAACTGGCCCTTCCTCCGCGACCGGAGAATCGACGCCTACGCCCCCATCACCAAGCGCTACCTCGACCCCGCAGGCGGCTGGTCCCCCGACCCCGACCGCGACAAGTAATCTGCCGGAAGCATCTCAAGCACGATCAAGGGTGCCCCATCCAAGCGACGTCTTTGTTTTTGTCGCTTGGGTGGGATGCCACAAAACGCAAACTCACCGGCTGCCTTTGCATTTGCTTTTCGAGAATCATCCTAACCACGAACGTCGGGTGCCCCATCCACGCGACTGTCTTTGTTCTTGTCGCTTGGGTGGGATACCACAAACGCAAACTCACCGGTTGCTTTTGCCTTTGCTTTTCGAGAATCATCCTAACCACGAACGTCGGGTGCCCCAGGATCTCGATTCTGAGACCTGGGATACCACGAACCTAATCCAGCTCAAAGATCAACATGACCGACACACCACACCATCTCCACTACCGCCTCCCCCCGAATGGGCCCCCCACCAAGCCACCTGGCTCGCGTGGCCGCACAACCCTGAAGACTGGCCCGGCAAATTCCAGGCCATCCCCTGGCTCTACGCGGAAATCATCCGCCTCCTCTCCGCCCGCGAACACGTCCACCTCATCGTCCAGGACGCGAAAGAACAATCCCGCGCGCTCAGCATTCTCGAGCGCGCCCACGCCAATCTCGATCACGTCCTCTTCCACCAATGGCCCACCGACCGCGTCTGGACCCGCGACTCCGGCCCCATCTTCGTGAAGAACGCAGCAGGCAAAACCGCCATCACCAACTGGCGCTTCAACGCCTGGGCAAAATACGACGACTGGCACCTCGACGACCAGCTCCCCTCGCGCATCTCCAGCGAACTCAACCTCCCCGAATGGCAGCCCACCATCACCCTCGCCAACGGCCAGCCGCATCGCCTCGTCCTTGAAGGCGGCTCCATCGACACCAACGGCGACGGCATCCTCCTCACCACGGAAGAGTGCCTCCTCTCTGAAGTCCAGCAGCGCAATCCCGGCGTCTCCCGCGACCAACTCGAGCAAGCCTTCCACGATTACCTCGGCATCGACCAGGTCCTCTGGCTCAACCGCGGCATCGCCGGCGACGACACCCACGGCCACATCGACGACATCTCCCGGTTCGTCGCCCCCACCACCATCGTCACCGCCGTCGAGCCCAACACCGCCGACCCCAACCACGCCCCCCTCGCCGAAAACCTTCAGCGCCTCAAAGTCCGCCCGCACTCTCGACGGCAAACAGTTCACCCTCGTTGAACTCCCGCTTGCCGCGCCCCGTTGTCTTCCGCCGCCAGCGCCTCCCCGCCAGTTACGCCAACTTCTACATCGCCAACGGCCTGGTCCTCGTGCCCACCTTCCACGACCCCAACGACCGCGTCGCCCTCCAGATCCTCAGTGAAGTCTTCCCCGACCGCGAAGTCATCGGCATCCACTCCGTCGACCTCGTCTGGGGCCTCGGCACCCTCCACTGCATGACCCAGCAGCAACCCGTCGCGATACCATAGCAAACATGAATTTGTCGCGGGAACCGCTGACGGACCTCGAAGCCATGGAACTAGCGCTCATTGAAGCCCGCCAGGCCGCCGAAGCCGGTGAAGTCCCCGTCGGTGCCATCGCTGTCGCCGACGGCGCCATCGTGGGATACGGCCAGAACCGCGTCATCCGCTATCAGGACCCGGTCGCCCACGCTGAAATCGTCGCCCTGCGCGAGGCCGCCGCCACCGTCAACAACTACCGGCTCAACGGCGTCACCCTCTACACCACTCTGGAGCCCTGCGCCATGTGCGCCGGCGCCATGATCCACGCCCGCATCGACCGCTTGGTCTACGCCGCCTCCGACCCCAAAGCCGGCGCTGCGGGTTCAGTCCTGCAAGTGCTCAATCATCCCAGCCTCAACCACCAGATGATCGTGGACCGCGGCCTCCTGGCCGAAGTATCCGCCGACCTCCTCCGCACCTTCTTCCGCGAGCGCCGCATATAGCGAGCTCCCTCCTCTCCCCTTAAAACTCGCTCTCCCCTCCGAGGTGTCTTCCTGAGCGGAGCAGGGCAGCAGTATCGCCCTGCGTAGTCGAAGGACCCGTGTTGTTCTTGCACTTGTTCTTCCTCACCTGGGCACGGACGCCGGGTGCCCCATCCAAGCGACGTATTTGTTCTTGTCGCTTGGGTGGGATACCACAAACCTTTGAAGGGTATTTGTCCACTCACCGTCGTAGGCTTATAACCACGTAGTTACAAGATGTGACCCGGAGCAGAATCGCAATGAAGACACTGACAATCATGAGCTTTGCGCTACTCGCGCTCGTCCCTGTCGCACGCTCTCAGAACGCCGAATTCCGCAATCCTCCGGAACTCCCCAAGCCCAACGGATACACCCAGGTGGTTACGGTCACTCACGGCAAGCTCGTTTTTCTCTCCGGTCAGGTCGGCATGGACAAGGACGGAAAAGTAGCCGCTGACTTCACTGCCCAGGCCCACCAGGCCTTCGCCAACATCCAGGCCGCGCTGGCCGCCGCCGGAGCCAGACCCGCCGACCTGGTCAAACTCAACTACTACGTCGTCGGCCTCAACCACGACAAGCTGACGGCCCTGCGCGAAGCGCGCGACAAGGTCATCGACAAGGACCATCCACCCGCGAGCACCCTGGCCGGCGTTCAAGCCCTCTTTCGCGAAGACGTGCAACTAGAGATCGAAGCCGAAGCCGTCATCCCCTAGACGGGCCACGGACGGCACAGGCCACTTTCCGAAATCAACCACGTTTCTTGGTCTTTGCTTTTTCGCTTCTCACCCAACCCAAAGAAGCGTCATCCCGAGCGGAGCGTTTTTCAGCGGAGCCGACGGACCTGCTTTTGCGCGTCTTCAGAACGCATCCCGAGCACGAACAGTGGGTGCCCCAGGTCTCGATTTTGAGACCTGGGATAGCGCGAACCTCAACAGCGGTAGACTGTCTTCGACCATCAAGGATCGACTGCATTGATCGACATCTCCGAAGTCTGGGACAACTTTGCGTTCATTGCAGGTCCCCTCATAGCCATCTTGCTGGTGTTTCTTTCGTTGCGCATTCGAAAGCGCTGGATCCGGCATGGCGCAATCCCGTTAAGCCTGCTGATTCTTCTGGTCACGTTCGGCCTGTGTTTGATCCTTGTCGATGAGATGGTTCATTCCAACTCCCGCATCCCGCCGATCGTTTCTCCAGATGGCCATCACGTCGCAGTCGTCCGATGGTGGCTTCCAGGCGCTTTGGGAGACGATATGGTCCATATATCAATTCGCTCTGCTTACATCCCCTTCGCCGTAGAAGTGGAAAAGGGCCCAGCCGAGCCGCCCGATCCCAAAGTCGAATGGCTCGACTCTCACAGGCTTCTCATCACCTACCAGGAAAAGGGCCAAATCAAACCCTGTTCCCCCGGCGGCAACAAGTCGAAGGGCGTCGAAGTACTCTGTCGCGACTAACTCCGCTTAGCTTCTCGTCAACCCCCGAATCCTCTCCCTCTCCCCGGGCCACCGCTTCACCAACTCTTCAAACCCTGCATTCCTGTAATCCGCAAAATCAAACCCCGGCGTTACCGTGCACCCCAGCAGCGCCACCTTGCCATCTCCAATCAACCGAGTCCCCTGCCAAACCCCCGCCGGCACGGTCAACTGCACATGCTGTCCCGCCGCCAGATCCGGCCCCAGCGTTACGACCGCGGAGCGCCCGTCGGGGAGCAACTGCAGCATCTCCACCGGATCTCCCAGGTAGAAATGAAACATCTCGTCCGAGGTCAGCACATGCATCTCCGAGAAGGTGTCTGGCTCCAGCAGATAGTAGATGGCCGTCCCCGCCGCCCGCGCCCCTTGCGGCGCATCCACGGTAAGAGCCGACGTATACGTCCGCCGAAAGTGCCCACCCTCAATCGGATGCGGCGCCAACTTCAACAAATCCTTGATCTCTGCCGATGTCATTTCAGGACCGATCCTATCAGCCAAAACAATTTACAATCAGTTACAGATATGAAGGTTCAGGTTTATACGGCCTCCTGGTGCAGGGACTGCCGGTCCGCCAAACAGTTTCTGGACTCGCACGGAGTCGAGTACACCGAGATCAACGTCGACGCCGACCCTGCTGCATCTGATGAGGTCGTTCGCCACGTCGGCAAGCGCGCCATCCCCCAACTCGTCATCGACGGCGAGTGGTTCCAGCCCTACACCCCCGGCCGCGGCCTCCTCTACGACGAGATGTACAAGCGCCTCAACATCCCCCGCCCCTGATCGCAATCACCCACCGACTCCAGCCAAGCGGAGCGAGGGGCGGACCCGTGCGCCGTACAATCGACTGTGGTGCATTCGTTCGCTTCATCACTTGATCACTCAATCACTTGATCACTCGTTCACTGTCCACTGTCCACTGTGCACTGTTCGACGAAGGAGCCCCGTTGATCGCCCGCTACACCCGCCCCGCCATGGGCCGCATCTGGTCCGACGAGAACAAATACCGCTGCTGGCTCGAGCGTCGAAACCGCCGCCTCGCCAGGCCCTCGCCGAAGCCGGCCTCGTCCCCGCAGGCCGCCGCCGACGCCATCCGCGACCAAGGCAGCTTCACCGTCGACCGCATCAACGCGATCGAAGCCGAAGTCCGCCACGACGTCATCGCCTTCACCACCACCGTCGCCGAGCACATCGCCCGAGCCCGAAGCCAGTCCCGCTGGCTCCACTACGGCCTCACCTCCACCGACGTCGTCGACACCGCGCAGGCCCTCCAGCTCAAGGAAGCCTCCGCCATCATCCGCGCCGGCATCGTCGCGCTCGCCGAAGTCCTCAAGCAGCCGCGCCATCGAGTTCAAGCACACCCCCATCATCGGCCGCACCCACGGCGTCCACGCCGAACCCACCACCTTCGGCCTCAAGCTCCTGCTCTGGTACTCCGAGATGCAGCGCAACCTCACCCGCTTCGACGCCGCCGCCGAAGACCTCCGCGTCGGCAAGCTCTCCGGAGCCGTCGGCACCTTCGGCCACCTCAAGCCCGAGCACGAAGAAGCCATCTGCGCGCGCACTCGGCCTCAAGCCCGTCGCCGTCGCCACCCAGGTCGTCCAGCGCGACCGCCACGCCGCCTACATCTCCACGCTCGCCATCCTCTGCTCCACGCTCGACAAGATCGCCACCGAAATCCGCCACCTCCAGCGCACCGAAGTCCGCGAGGCCGAAGAGTTCTTCTCCGAAAAGCAGAAGGGCTCCTCCGCCATGCCGCACAAGCGCAACCCCATCACCTCCGAGCAGATCTCCGGCCTCGCCCGCGTCGTCCGCGCCAACGCCCAGGCCGCCTTCGAGAACGTCGCCCTCTGGCACGAGCGCGACATCTCCCACTCCTCCGCCGAGCGCGTCATCCTCCCCGACTCCACCATCCTCGCCGACTACCTGCTCGCCAAAACCGCAGAACCTCATCGACAAGCTGCTCGTCTACCCCGCCCGCATGCTGAAGAACCTCGAATCCACCGGCGGCCTCATCTTCTCCGGCCAGCTCCTGCTCGACCTCGCCGAATCCGGCATGTCCCGCGAAGACGCCTACCGCCTCGTCCAGACCCACGCCATGCGCGCCTGGAAAGAAGACCTCATCTTCCGCGACGAAATCGCCAAAGTCCCCGAGATCACCGCGCGCCTCACCCCCGAAAAACTCGCCCACGCCTTCGACTACACCCGCCAGCTCGCCAACGTAGACGCCATCTTCTCCAGAGTTATCAGAGACAGCTAACGGAGCATTCCTTGGAACCAGTTGAACTCACCGTGGCCATGACCGGAGCTTCCGGCGCTGTATTCGGGCGAGAATTGCTGCGAACTCTCGAAGCCGATGACCGGGTTGCGAAGGTGCATTTTGTGGCCTCAGAAAACGCGCTGCGAGTGATGGTCGAGGAGCTGGGCTTTTCAGGGCGAACCGATCTGCTTGAAAAACTTCTGGGCGCTGCACCGACTAAAACAGTCCAGCATGCGGACGCGAATATTGGGGCGTCGATCGCCAGCGGCAGCCATCCTTCGAGCGGCATGATTGTTTTGCCGTGCTCGATGGGGACGCTGGCGGCGATTGCCCATGGTTTGGCGAATTCGCTTGTTGCGCGAGCCGCGGATGTGACGCTCAAAGAACGGCGGCCGCTGCTGCTTTGCGTGCGGGAGACGCCGTTGAACCGGATTCACCTGCGCAACATGGCGCTGGCGGCGGAGGCCGGGGCGGTCATTTTCCCGGTGATTCCGACTTTCTACAACCGGCCGACGGATTCCGACGAGATGGCACGGCAATTTGTTTACCGCGTGCTGGCTCATATTGGACTTCCGCAGTCCGGCGCCTATGTGTGGAAGCCTGACGAGTGAAGAGTGAACTTGCCCGAAAATCCCGTAGGGGCACTTTCACCCGCAAAAATAAAACGGACAAAGCGAGCGGATTCATACGATTACACCCCGAAAATGGGGGAATTTAAGCTCACCGTGATTTAGATCACTAAAAGCAGGGATCAGGGACCAGGGGACCAGGAATGGAAGAAGCTTCCCCGACAAGTCTGTGTGCAATTTTCATGTATGTCCTCCTTTCGGAATCACGTGGTGAAATGAAAAACGCCCGCTGGTTGGCGGGCGTCTTCTTGACTCTTAAATCAAGTATGACAGGTTCGAGGAATTAATCCCTAATTTTTGGAAATATTTTTTATTTTTAGAATCAACGGATTACAACGTTTTCCACAGGTCGGGGGCTTGACAAGGTTTTTGCTGCTCGTTTCCCCGAAACTCCGTCGAGCACCACTGCGCTCGGGATGACACCTCATTGGGAGGGGGAGAAAAAGCACAGACAAAAACAAAAAACAAAAGCAGGTCGTCACTTTTTATTTCCGAGAAATTCGGCGAACTCAGGGTGCGTTTCGACGAGGTGATGGGCGAGGGGACAGATCACATCGACTTTGAGATTGTTCTCCCTGGCGTATTGAAAAGCCGTGGTGACCAGTTCAAGACCGATTCCGCGGCCACGCACTTCTTTGGCGACTTCGGTGTGCCAGATCGTCATCCATCCGTGACCATCGGTTTCAAACTCCAGGTAGCTTGTCTTGCCGTCCTCATGAATCTCAAACCGGCTTTTAGTGACCTTGGTCGTGTTGTTCATTCTCACCCTCGCAATTTCTTGTTTATCAGCTTTCCCGAAGGGTTTCCAAACGACGGTTTCTGGTAAGAGCGAACGGAGTCAAGAGGTAACGACAAAAGCGAATCCTGTTGAGGATCGTGGTATCCCAGGTCTCAAAATGTCGCGGAACTTGACACTCAAAATCGAGACCCTGGGGCCCCCTGTTTGAGCTCGGGATACGTTCTGAAGAGCAAGTACAAATGCAAAAGCGGGTCCCTCGGCTCCGCTGAAAAACGCTGCGCTCGGGATGACACCCTATTCGGACCGGTGAAAGGATTGGGATTCTTGTTGACCGCGCCGATTTCCTCGCGCATGATGAATTAATGACAGGGCGCGGATATCTTGGAGAGTTTGAGCTGATGCTGCTGCTGGCGGTGATTCAGCTGGGGGATGACGCGTACGGGGTGCCGATTTCGCGCGAGTTGGAGGCGCATCGCGGCAAGGATGTGTCGGTGGGCAGCGTGTACGCGGCGCTGGAGAGGCTGGAGGCGAAGGGGCTGGTGGAGTCGAGCCTGGGTGATCCGACACCGGAACGCGGGGGCAAGGCCAAGCGATATTTCCGGATCACAAAAGAGGGACTGCGTACGGTGCAGGAGACGCGGCGGGTGCTGACCGGATTGTGGAAGGCGCTGCCTGATCCGAAGCTGGGTTTGAAGCGGGAGAGCGTGCGATGAAGCGGCTTGAGCCTCCGGCGGCGGCGACATGGATGCTGGAGCATCTGACGCCGGCGGATCGCGATGAGGCTCTGGCGGGCGATCTGCTGGAAGATTATCGCGCGGGTCGAACGGACGGCTGGTACTGGCGGCAGGCGCTGGCGGCGTTTGCGGTAGCGTGGGGCCGGTATTTTGCGCGGAGAAGGGCGCTGCTGATTTTTGCGCTGTTGTGGTCGATGCTGGCTCCGGCGTGGACGGCGGTCGTAGATCGCATCGAGTTGAACGCGCGCTATTTTGGGCCGATGTGGCAGATGGACGTTCCGTTTTCGACGGTGTCGACGCTGGGCGTGTGGCTGTTGCTGCATCTTGCGTTTCTGTGGACGGGCATCGTGGTGTATTTTGCCGGGTTCGCAGGAGCGCGTCAACGGCTGCGCTGGAAGACAGTGCTGGGGGCGTGCCTGTGGGCGGGTGCGCTGTTTCTGCCCATTTACTTTGCCACGTTCGTGATGATGAATTTGTTTGATTTTCCGGGGCCGATGGTGGATCGGCGCACGTTGACGCCGCTGGGCGAGATTGTCGATTTGCGGATGTGGGCGATGGCGGTGCGGATCCCGTATGTGTTGACCATGGTGTGCGCGATGTGGCGAGCGACGCCGCGGCTTGCAACGGCTTCGCGGGGGGCGGCGGCGCTGGGGGATGGGGATTTCGTGCTGCCGAGCGCGCGGCAGATATTGGCGGCTGTCGATCCATTCACACTGAAGCGGTTCTTTGGATTTGTGGTGGGCGCGGGGTTGTTGAACGCGCTGATTGCAGGGTTCCTGGTGTGCCGCCTGCCGGAGGATCATGCGCCCTCTTTCCGTGCGCTTCTGGCGCGTGCGGCTGCGTACGTGGTGTTTGGCGCGGTGGCGGGGATTGTGGGGGCGTGGATCTACTGGAACAATCCGTCGAGCCCGTTCAAGGAGCATCCGCCACTATTAGCCCACGAGCAAGAGGCCGCGCCGCTGCCGTTTCGGGTGTTTGCGGTGGCGTGTGCGAGTGGCTGGGTGTGGGTGCCGGCAGTTGTGATTCTGTGCGAGCAGGTGTCGCCCGCTGCGGCGCCGGTGGCGATGGTGGGCGGCTGGGCGCTGGCGGTGGGACTGAGGAGAGTGACCTCACCACTGCTCGGCGTGACGGGACGCGAGGTGGCGTGGCGGCCGGAGGAGAGGGAGCTGTTTGCGGAGTCGCTGTATCGCGCACCTGGCGAGGCGTACGGATATCTGATTGCGCTGTGCCTGTATGCGGGCGGATGGGCGATGTCGGACAAGTCGAACATGACGGCGGGAGCGCTGCTGGCGGCGAGTGCGTTTGTGTTTGCGTGGAAGCGGACTGCGTCGGGCGGCAACATTGCTGACGGGCGAGGCTTGCAAAGACGTGCGGCAACGAGGCTGGCGTATGTGGCGCTGGCGGCGATGCTGGTGACGGCGTGGGCGCTGCTGGATGGGGTGGCGCATCGCAATCAAGTGGAGGCGGCCAACGCGATTCTGGCGGCAAAAGAGGCGCGGGATGCGGCCAACGCTGCGAAGGGCGCCACGCGGGGCGGCGGGTATGTCAGCGTGATTTTGTGGCCATATCCGGAGAAGAAGCAGATTGTGCCGCCGCTGCCGGAGAGGAATGAATTGCTGGCTCCGGGAGAGAAGCATCCGCTGGTGGTGCGGTTCGATGGTGCGTATTGGTATTTACAGCCTCCGGAGCAGGAACCGGGGCCGCACGCGCATGAGGCTCACGGAACTCCGCTGGCGGTAGGAATTCATTCGAGCAATGCTTTACCGCTGGTGATGCAGGCGCGACAGAAGCTGGGTGCGCAGGTTCGTTTGGCGCGGTGTCGAGAGATTGATGTGGAAGTGATGAATCGCGATAACCGGCCGGGGACGATTGCGCTGGGGCTGGTGCTGCGGAACTCGAAGCTGACGGGCGGAAATAGCCTGCCGCTGGGAGAGCAGACTATCGCTTCTACGGAACCCGCACATTTTGCGAGGAAGACGGCCCCGGTGGTGGAGACGCTGCGATTTGCGGTTCCGCCGAAGGCAAAGATCCGAAGCTTCAATGAGATTACGGTGCTGCTGATCCCGGATGCTGGCCATGAGAAGGTGGGGCCTCAGATCGCGGTTCGGCAGTTTCAATTGACCCCGCGCTAAGACTCCGGAAGGGGAGTGGCGGGATATCTTGCGCAGCGGGCTAGTTCACGGTCGGGGGTCTCTCGCCGGCGGAGAGAGCGGCCATGGCGCGCTCGTGCAACTCCTCGGTGTACCAAACCGGCGCGTACTCCTCCAGCAGTTCGAAGAGCTCCTGCAGCACCACGAGAGGACTGGGCACCAGGCGTGGCGGTCCTGGATGGGAGTTTTCATGGATTGCAACGACAGTTGCACGTTTGCGCTTCAAGGACCCTCCCTAAGTCTGGATGCAAAAGCGGCCGATAAGGACACAAAATGGGACAAATCTCCACGATTGCTGCGGGGATAGATTGAACAGGTTTTGGTCGTAAAGGGAGACGGTTTGTCTACCTTCATGCAGCCTATCAAGAGAGGCGCAGGAAAACGGTTCCAGGACCCAAAAAAGTAACCTATATTTCTGCACATAGGTACTATTGAGTACTGGTTACCTGAGAGGCCCTAGAGGCATGAGTTGTAATGGGGAGAAGGACTTGCGAGTATTTCGCTCGAAACCGCTTCAGGATTTGGGGAACCCTGAAGCGGAGAGAGCTGGTTGGGGGAGGAGAAAGGAGAGAAAGGCGCTCGACTAGTTGTAACCAGCCAGGGCAGCCTTGGCGCGGTTGTGCAGTTCTTCTGTGTACCAAGTGGGCCCGTATTCTTCGAGAAGCTCGAAGATTTCCTTCAGAACCACCTTGGGGTTGGTGGAAGTGCTGACGTCCGGCAGTTTGAAGCTGCCACGGACGGGTCGGGGGGTTGCTTGCATGTGATTCAAGACTTCCTCCACTCTATGGTCCCGATATAGATAGAAGCGTTCCCGGATCGTAGTGATGCCTCAGCAAACACGCATCCGGAAAATTGCGACTCAAGTTATCGGCTGACTTGAAGGGAAATTTAGCAGAGGCCTGTGGAAAACTCGACTGAAATTAAAAACAGGCTCTACAACTTGTTGAGTAGATGGAATCAAGTTGATAAACGCAGGTTCGCAAATTAGGGCGTGAGAAAAAATGGGATTTGTGGGAGCGTGCGCGGACCTTGCGAACCGGTTACTGATTCCGCAAGGGACCTGGAGCGGTACGCGATCCGGAATAGGAACGGAGCTGACGTCGGCAGGGCAATTGACGCGGAGAAGGCTCGAATCGAGGACCGGGCTGGCCGTCGTAGCGTTCGGCTGCACCGGTGAGCGCGACCAGCATGCGGCTGCGCTGGTCGTCGGTATACCAGGCTGGTGCGTAGTTTTCGAGTAGATCGAACATCTCTTTCAGGACATCTGCCGGATTCATTTGAGCGGCCTCCATGGAATAGGGGGGAACATGGGCTCTGCCGGAATCTTGTACAACGTATTCCCCGGGGAACGGGAACTGAAGCGATGGACGCTTCCGTGTAAATGGAGACTACGGCGTGGCTATTGCGGTCATATTGCCTTGAGACAAGTGCGAAAATGAAATCTTCGACATTCTAAGGCAGACATTCCAGACGATTTGAGCCGGAATGCCGTGCGGATTGGGTACGAACAAACAGTTGACACGGCGGGTTGCGGCCAAGGATACTGCAAGCCATGCGGAGTTCGCGGAGTTTTGGAGTTGAGTTCGGACGGGAGGCCATGCTCATGTGTATGAGTGGGGCGGGACGGGTCCGTGCGGCTCTCGAGACGCGAATGCGATAACGCAGACGAATCGGAAGCGAACGGCCCGGATCCCGAGTGGATTCGGGTTTTTCCGTTTTTAGGGACTAAGGGGCTACATTTTTAGGGACTTAGGGACTTAGGGACTTAGGGCAGGGAACTCAGGACAAGAACACCGAAACGAATCAGACAGGGATGAAGGAGCACCAGAGATGGCGGAAGAGAAGAAGCTGCAGCTTGCCACCCTTGCGGTCCATGCGGGTCAGTCGCCTGACCCAGCAACGGGATCGCGCGCCGTGCCGATCTACCAGACCACTTCGTACTTGTTTCAGGATGCGGACCATGCGGGTCGCCTGTTTGCGTTGAAGGAGTTTGGCAACATCTACACGCGAATCATGAATCCGACGACCGACGTGCTGGAGAAACGGGTGGCAGCGCTGGAAGGTGGCGCGGCAGGCCTGGCAACGGCGTCAGGGCAGGCGGCGGAGACGCTGGTGATCACGACGCTGGCAGCGGCCGGCGACGAGATTGTTTCGACGACATCGCTCTATGGCGGGACTTACAACCTGTTCCACTACACGATGCCGCGGCTGGGCATCACGGTGCGGTTCGTGGACGCGGATGATTTCGACGGGCTGCGCGCGGCGATCAATGATAAGACCAAGGCGGTGTACACGGAGACGCTGGGCAATCCCAAGCTGGACATTGCGGACCTGCAGCAGATGGCGACGATTGCCCACGAGAACGGGTTGCCGCTGATTGTCGACAACACGTCGGCCTCGGCGGCGCTGGTGCGGCCGATCGAGTGGGGCGCGGATATCGTGGTGAATTCCGCAACGAAGTTTCTGGGCGGACACGGAACGAGCATCGGCGGCGTGATCGTGGATGCGGGCAGATTCGATTGGGCTGCGTCCGGGCGATTCAAGGAGTTTACGGAGCCGGATCCGTCGTATCACGGGCTGTCGTACACGGAAACGTTCGGGCCGCTGGCGTTCATTCTGAAGGCGCGGATCCAGGGATTGCGGGATACGGGCGCTGCGATTTCACCGTTCAATTCGTTTTTGATTTTGCAGGGGATCGAGACGCTGCATTTGCGGATGGAGCGGCACTCGGCAGAATGCGCTGGCGGTTGCGAAACACCTTGAAGCGCATCCGGGCGTGGAATGGGTGAACTATCCGGGCCTGGCAGTCGAGCCCGTATTTCGCGCGGGCGCAGAAGTATTTGCCTGCGGGGCAGAGCGCGCTGATCACATTCGGCATCAAGGCCGGCAATGAGGAGGCGGTACGAGGCAGGCAAGAAGCTCATTGATTCGCTGGAACTGTTCTCGCTGGTGGCAAATATTGGCGATGCCAAGTCGCTGGTGATCCATCCGGCGTCGACCACGCACCAGCAGCTCTCCGTGGCGGAGCAGAAGGAGACGGGTGTCACGCCGGAGCTGGTGAGGCTCTCGATCGGGATCGAGGATGTGCGCGATATTCTTGCCGATCTAGACCAGGCGATTGAGACAGCGAACGGAGCAACCTGTAGCGACCCGGCGCACACGCCGGCTCATGCGGCACAATGAAAGGAATGACCGAAGAGACGACGGGCGCGGGGGATGCGAATACGGGTCCATCCCAGGTCTCAGAATCGAGACCTGGGGCACCCGCGTCTGTGCCTGCTCAAGCTCCCGCCCCTGCTCGAATGGTGAATCCAACGCCGACGTATGAAGGCGACTTTGTACTCGACGAGCATCTTCTGCTGGAGTGCGGGCGCACGCTGGCTGGAGTGACGCTGCACTACGCGGTGTACGGGCGCCTGAATGCGGCCCGGGATAACGCGGTGTTGGTTTGTCACGCGCTTTCGGGATCGGCTCTTGTGGGGCAGTGGTGGCCCGAAGTATTTGCGCCGGGCGCGCTGCTGCGGCTGGATCACGATTTCGTGATTTGTATCAACCTGCTGGGATCATGTTACGGGTCGACCGGGCCGGGGTCAGTGAATCCCGAGACGGGCGAGTCGTATGGCGCAGACTTTCCGCTGATTTCGATTCGGGACAATGTGCGGGCGCAGGCGAAGCTGCTTGATTCGTTGGGCGTGCGGCATCTGCGGCTGGTAGTGGGCGGTTCGATGGGCGGAATGCAGGCGCTGGAATGGGCGGTGCTGTTTCCGGAGCGCGTGGAACGGGCGGTGATTATCGGCGTAGCCCCGCTTGGCGCCATGGGGCTGGCTCTGAATCATCTGCAGCGCGCGGCGATTCAGCGTGACCCGGAGTGGATGGGCGGAAATTATTTGCCGCAGAAGCCGCCGCGGCAGGGGCTGTCACTGGCGCGACAGATTGCGATGTTGAGTTACAAGTCCGGCGGGCTTTTTGAAGAGCGTTTCGAGCGGAATCCAAACCGTAACGGCGAGGACCCGTGGGGTCTGGACGACCTGGGTGGGGGGCTTATCGGCGGGCGATTCGATATTGCAGGCTATCTCGATGAGCAGGGAAAGCGATTCGTCGACCGTTTTGAAGCCAACGCGTACCTGGCGATTTTGCGGACCATGGACACGTGGGACCCGCTGCGCGGAGCCCTTTCCGCGGCCCAGGTTTTCGGCAAGATCAAGGCGCGTCTGACATTCGTCGGCATCAGCACGGATTGGCTCTTTCCACCGGAGAGTGTGCGCGCGTTTGCCGAATCCATTCGTGCCACGGGCGTGCAGGCGGAGTATCGCGAGATGACGAGCGATCATGGACACGATGCGTTTCTGGCTGAGCAGGCGGAACTGGTGAGATTGCTGTCGTAAGAGGCAAGGGGCAGCCGATTGCCGTCGAGTCAACGCAATTTTACGAAGTGCATCCAAGGAGCGAGGAACAGTTTTGCCCGGCGTGGTGTCTAATGCCGGTATATAGCGGGATTTCGCCGCGCTGAACGATTGGGGGACTGGCGGGTGGAAGAGGAGCCGGTGGGGTGGTTGAAGGGTTTCGCAGGGACAAGCGCGCGCATCAGGATACCGGAGAAAAAGTGGCCGGAATTCTTTATTGATGTACAACTTCGCTTGTCAGAGGGGGCGGGTCTTTCTATAATCCATCCATCACCGCATCCGACGTCGTGGTACTACTATCCTCTACACCGCGGTACTCACCGCAATCAGCTGACGGTCCCCCCGGCGAGCGAGTGCTTGAAGATTGATTCCATTTCGGATTTTCCCAGGAGCTTTGAATGAAGAAGTTTGTCTTTGCGTCAATGATGGCGCTGGCGAGCATGACCCTCGTGGCTGCGCCGAAACTGCAAGCGCAACAACCGGCGGATTCGGGTCAGATCACGATTAAGGATCCGGCCGAGTTCAACGCCTACCAGATGTTCAGCACGCAAACCGACCCTAAGCAGAAGGCTGCCGCGGGGGAAAGTTTCCTGAAAACGTATCCGCAGAGCGTGGTGAAGAATGCGGTTCTGGATGCTCTGGTGGATGCTTACCAGGCGGCTGGGGACTCGGAAGGCGTTGTGAGATCGGCAACGAGTCTGCTCCAGGTGGATCCGAATAACTTGAAGGCGATTCTCTATTCTGTGCTGGTCAAGAAGGCGCAGTGCGGCAAGGCCAGCGACCAGGCGACCTGCGATGACGCGGCAGCCCTGGCACAAAAGGGCCTGGGAGTGTCAAAGCCGGCCAGCACTCCGGACGCGGACTGGACCAAGCTGACGCACGCAGCGTTCCCCATCTTCCACTCGACCATCGCTCTCGATAACGCGGTGAAGAAGGACTGGAAGGCAGCGCAGGACGAATACACGGCCGAGCTCAAGATGTTCGACGACAACGAGAGCAAGCAGAGCGGCCTTGGCGACACCCTGTTGCTGGCCCAGGCATTCAGCCAGCCCGGCTCAACGCAGGATTTGAAACAGGCTGTCTGGTTCTACTCGCGTGTATGGGACTTTGCGCCGGCGCAGTACAAGGCGCAGATTGAACCCAAGCTCGAGTACTACTACAAGAAGTACCACGGTGGCTTGGACGGTCTGGATGCCATCAAGCAGCAGGCGCAGGCTTCCACCTTCCCGCCAGGAGGCGTGGTCAACATCACGGCAGCCAAGAGCCCGCAGGAACAGATTCATGACCTGCTAGCGACGACCGACCCGAAGAGTTTGGCGCTGGCTGACAAGGAAACCGTGCTGGCCATGGGCAGCAAGGAAGATGCGGACAAGCTTTGGGCCCTGGTGCAGGGTCAGCAAACGCAGGTACCGGGCGTCGTGATTGCAGCTACGCCAGAACAGATTCAGGTTGCGGTGACACAGGACGCGAAGGACGCAAAGGTCGCGGACTTTGTCGTGAATCTGAAGAAGCCTCTTACCGATGCGGAGCAGAAGATCGTTGTTCCAGGCTTCGAACTCAAGACCCAGCCTGATGCAATGCTGGCCGGCACCTACGACACTTACCAGCAGGTTCCCGCCACCGACAAGACGTCACAGTCGGCATCAATTGTGCTGAAGGACGGCGAATTTATTCCTGCCGAGAAAAAGAAGGCAACAAAGCCCGGACCGGCACATCGCACGCCCGGTAAGGCGGCGGCCCACAAGCCAGCGCACTAGAGTTGCAACGGGCTGGCGGATTAGTTTGCAGTCCGCCTGCCCCTTAATCCTGGGAGTCCGAAGGGCAGTCCGCAATGCGGGCTGCCCTTTCTGTTTGGGGTGAAACGGGCTGAGGGTGGGTGGTAGTCTGATTGCGAATGATCCGATATGTATCCATAGCAGTCATGACAGCGGCCTGCATGGCCGGGAGTATGGCTCAGGCCCAGGACAGCGAAGTTCCCGGGGCGCAGGCGCAACCTCTAAAGCCAGTACAGGAAACGATTTCGGACCCGCGTCTCGACATGGTGGGGAAGTTGCCGATGCAGGTAGGAGTTCGTCCCGCCGCCGCCATGAAACAGGAAGACAAAGACCTGGCCGCGAGTTCGAACGCCGCGATTCGCAAGCGCGCCGAGTTTCATGATCTTGGTTTCAGCAAGGGTGATTGGCAGGAAAGCCAGATCGAGTGTCCCGCGTTTCCTCAGCATCTGTTTCTGCGCTTTACCCGCAACCTGGGTGAAGGAGACGTGAGCATGTTTGCGGCTTCTATCCCTCGCGGGCAAGAGGGGAGGGTGCGGGCGATCCCGATCCTACGGAGAGGTTATTCGCTTATTTCACCGGCCCCGACAAACAAGGTCACGATTGCCGCGTTCAATGAGATTCTCGCGGAAGAGCACATAGGCGGCAAAGCTGACTGGGCCGCTTTGACCATGTGCTACGCGGCGTTGTCGAGTATGCGCTGGGACGAACCGAAGAGTGACATCGTATTCAAGCCACTTGGATCAGACACGCTGGAGTTGGGTGAAAAGGGCGAGGTTAGTGTGGCTTTGGCACTGGATGCGCCCGCGGCAGGTCGATGGGTGGTCACGTTCGACCGCAAGGGGACGCTGGACAGGACCGAGTACACCCCGTTCGGAAATCAGGCCTGGCGGCAGCTGCCCGCGACGGCAACAGAACTGAAAGGGATACCTCTTCCGTCTGGCCCTGTTGAGACGGGCAGGCCGCTCCCCGTGGGCCCCAGGCCTGTCGGAAAGCCTCTTCCGCCAAGTACCGAGCCGAATGGAAAAGCGATTCCGCCCGCGACGTCGGTGGACACTCAAGGCAAGCCACAGTAGATCGCATCAATCGCGTAGAAGACCTATTCGCCAAGCATGATGCGCTGGATAGATGTGGCCCTGCCGCTCTGCGGGTCGCAGGCAATGAGGGCTGCGCACATCTTGGGATTACCGCGTGCAGCTTCAAACTTGCCGGGCATCCCGGTGAGGAAGCGGTGCAGCACCAAATCTTTTTCGACACCAATCACGCTGTCGTAAGGGCCTGACATGCCGACATCGGTCTGGTAGGCGGTGCCGTGGTGCAGCACGCGCTCGTCGGCGGTGGGGACGTGCGTGTGTGTGCCAAGGACGGCGGTGACGCGGCCATCGAGGTGCCAGCCCATAGCGACTTTTTCGCTGGTAGCTTCGGCGTGGAAGTCAACCAGGATGACCTTGGCGGTGATGCGCTTGAGAGCGTCGTTGACGGCATGAAATGGATCGTTGGTGCCGGCCATGAAAACGCGGCCCATGAGATTGATGACTGCGTAAGGAATGCCGGATTCGGTGACGCCTTCGAAGGAGCCGTGGCCGGGGACGCCGGGGTAAAGATTGAGCGGGCGCAGGATGCGGCGGGCGGGCTGCTGGCTGTCGGCGGGCACGGAGTTCATGTAGTCGATGAGTTCGCGCTTGTCCCAGACGTGATTTCCGGTGGTCAGCACGTCGGCGCCGAGGTCGAAGAGGTCTTCGGCAATCTGGGGTGTCACACCGAAGCCCCCGGCTGCATTCTCCGCATTGATCACGGTGAGGTCGACCGCGTGGGCTTCGCGGATATGGCCGATATGCTCGGCGACGATCTTGCGTCCCGCGCTGCCGAAGATGTCGCCGACGAAAAGGATGTTCAACGAGTGCTCCTGAGATCAGTTGATCAGAGACTCAGAGATCAGAGATCAGTTGCCCGCGCTTTGTTGAATTGATAATCGCTAAAAGCATCTTTCCGACTTCGTTCGAAAGCCTCTCGGCCTCGGAAAGTTAGACCGGCATTTCCCATTTCCAACTCGCGAGCACGATTTGGTTTCAATTCTGAACACGATCCTCGCGCGTGCCCAGAATTGGAGTACTCTCCCGTTGTGGATCGTCCATAACCTTCGGATGTTACTCGCAACGAGACCGCCGCTCTGCGCATCTGGCTGGTCAAGCCAAATTCTCTGCTTCAGGAAACTTTTCGGTCAACTTGTAGATATCGACGTAGTCAGATTGCGCGCTGCCAACGATCAAATCTTTAAATGACTGTCCCATGGGTTTTCTCCTCGACTCTGATTCTAGTCCTCAGCTCGTCTTCTAGTCCCTGATCCCTTAGTCCTGATCCCTGTCTCTCCGTTTCTCATCAGCGGAAACAGAATCACGTCGCGAATGGATTTGGAGCCCGTGAGCAGCATGGTGAGGCGGTCAATGCCGATGCCTTCTCCACCAGTGGGGGAAGGCCGTAGGCAAGGGCGCGGACGTAGTCCTCGTCCATCTGGTGGGCTTCGTCGTCGCCTCGGCCGCGTTCGCCGAGCTGTTGTTCGAAGCGCTTGTGTTGTTCGATGGGATCGTTGAGCTCGCTGAAGGCATTGCCCAATTCAAAGCCGCCGATGAAGAACTCGAAGCGCTCCACGTGGTCGGGATCGTCGGGCTTGGCCTTCGAAAGCGGCGAGACTTCGGTGGGGTAGTCGTAGATGATGGTGGGCTGCACGAGGAAGGGCTCGACCACTTCTTCGAACAGGTTGTAGACGGTCTTGCCGATGGGCGCGCCCTTGATGGAATCCGCATAAACACCGGCGATTCCGCTCACGGATCGTCTTGAGGGTCGCCGCAGCGATCGGGAGCGGTTTCGGCACCTTCTGCAGCGGGCAACATCAAGCAGTTCGAGCGCCGCATAGAGCCTCTGCTGCAGAACCTCAGACGACTCGAACGAAGTGAGTGCGGGCTTGACGCCTGCTTCATGCGGCCAGAAATGCTGAATGGCTTCCTTCATGGTGAGACGCGTCCACTTGGCCAGGTCGATGGTGTGGCCATTGAACTCGGTGATGGTGGTGCCATTCACTTCGCGCGCTACCGAGGCGATGAGCTCTTCCGTGAGAGTCATCAGGTCGTGGTAATTCGCGTATGCCTGGTAAAACTCCAGCATGGTGAACTCGGGGTTGTGCTGGGTGCTTACGCCCTCATTGCGGAAGTTGCGATTGATCTCATACACCCGGTCGAGGCCGCCGACCACGAGCCGCTTGAGATAAAGCTCGGGCGCGATGCGAAGGAACAGGTCCATGTCGAGCGCATTGTGATGCGTCTTGAACGGTCGTGCCGCTGCGCCGCCGGCGATAGGCTGCATCATGGGCGTTTCCACCTCGAGATAGCCGCGCCCGTCAAAGAAGTTGCGAATGGAGCGCAGGACCTTAGCACGCTTCACAAACACCTCGCGCGCGTCGAGATTGGAGAACAGGTCGACGTAGCGCTGTCGATAGCGAATCTCGACGTCGGAGAGGCCGTGAAATTTTTCCGGCAGAGCCAGCATGGCTTTGGCGAGGAAGGTCAGCGTTTCGACATGCACGGTCAGCTCGCCGGTCCGGGTGTGGAAGAGGTAGCCGGAGACTCCGATGTGGTCGCCAAGATCGAGAAGCTTGTAGAGCGCGAATCCTTGCTCGCCGACGGCATCGAGGCGCACGTAGATCTGGAGGCGCTGCCCCTCCTGCTGCAGGGTGGCGAAACCCGCCTTGCCTTGCGCTCGGATGGCCATGATGCGGCCTGCGATGGCGACTGTCGTGCGGTTTGCCTCAAGCGCTTCGGCCGGCGTTTCGCCCCACTGCGCGCGGATGTCCGCGATGGTGTGGGAGAAGCGGAACTGGTTAGGGTAGGCCGGCTGGCCGAGCTTCTCGATTTCCTGGAGTTTCTGTCGGCGCAGATCAAAAAGGCCGCGCTCAAATTCCGATTCAAACACTGGAAGTCCTTCTTTGCAGTGAAAGGTCTAGCGGTCAGTATAGCGGCTGGTAGGGTTGCCGGATTGTGCAGATAAGAGGCGGCGCGGAGCCTCAGGACGCGAGGGCGTGGCTGGCCGGATTCCAGCAATCCCATTGTGGGACAGGAGGCGTTGCGCATGAACACTACACTGTGATCTCCGTCAGGGCGCGCATGCTGCGAACCCAAATACAATCACGTTTTTGCAGTTCAGCGGAGCCTGTGTATGAAGATTCATGCGTCTGTGTGGTGGTTCGCCGCCGCCTCTGTCACCTTGGTCCTCCTTGTGATAATGGCGTACGGCCAGCCTATCCTGATCCCCCTCGGCATTTTTCTGCTCTTCATTTGTGCGGCACTCTGTTTGATTGGCGGTCTGTTGCACATGCTGTTCAGCTAAATCGCCGTGGAATGGATGGCCGGCGCCGATCTGCCGCGGGTGCACCCGTGGCGCGAGCCGGGAGCGACGATCCATTCGCAACCATCAGCCCCAAGCGTGTATAACCACGAGGGATGCCCTTCAACAAGCCTATTCCGGACAATCGCCCTCCCAAAAAAGACTCGGGCGGAATTGCGACGCTGGTGCAAGCTGAGAAGTTGATGCAGATCGCCATCCTGCTGCCCTCGGCGGCGTTCATTGGCTGGCTGGCGGGAACATGGGCAGACAAACAATTTCACCAGGAATGGATCAGCCTCGCCGGCATCGCGTTCGGCGGAATTGCAGGGCTGGTTTACGTGGTGCGGCTGGTACTTTCGACGGGCGCAGACGACTCGAAAAAGCCCGGTGACGGCCAGCTATGACCGAAGAAGCGCATCCTATAGCCGGGCTGACGGACGCGGCGCTCAGCGCGATGCTGAAACGCGCCATGCGAATCACAGCAGTCCTGGGCCTCGTTTTGGCACTAATCGTCTGGATTGCCATGAGCTGGCGCGATGCAGCCATGCTTGCAGTCGGCGCGGCCATCTCGGCTTTGAGCATCCTGGAGTGGCAGCGCCTCATACGGCTGTTCAACGCGCGGATGGACAAGCAGAAAATGCCGCGTGGTGCAGTGACAGTGGTTACGTTGTTCCTGCTCCGGCTAATCCTCTTTGCAGGGGCCATTTATGGTAGCCTGAAGTGTTTCAGAGGGTCAGCGATTGCTCTCCTTTTTGGCCTGAGTCTGGCAGTAGTGGCCATGATGTGGGAAGCTCTGCGGCTGCTCCGCGATTAATCCTTTTCCATGGGCTTGCTGCCCGGAAAGACTTTAGTAAAGATGGCGCATTCCTACCTGATTACGCACTTTTTGAACCAATTGTTTGGCCCGGCCGTGGCAGCGATGATGAACCTGGTGGGCCTTCAACCCGCCGACCCTGCGGCGCCCATCAATGACACGTTTGCGCTGGAATTTCTGGTGTCGGCGTGCCTGATTGCGTTTTTCCTGCTGGTGCGGATGACGCTGTCCGTCGAAAAACCTAACGCCGCGCAACAGGTCGCGGAGATGATCCACGAGTTCACCGGCAGCAATGCCGAGCAGATCATCGGGCATAATTACGAGCGCTTCCAGGCCTTTACCACATGCATCTTCCTTTTCGTGGTGGTGAACAATTTGCTGGGCTTGATCCCCGGCATTGTGACGCCGACCAGTGTGCCGGTAGTGCCGCTGGGCATCGCACTTTGCACCTTCATCTACTACCACTTTTACGGCTTCAAGGAGCAGGGCTTCGTCGGATATATGAAGCACTTCGCGGGTCCCATCTGGTGGATCGCGTGGCTGCTGTTCCCGATTGAGATCATTTCGCACTGCGCCCGCGTCATGTCGCTCACCATCCGTCTCTACGCCAACATGTTCGCAAGCGACCTGGTGACACTGGTGTTCTTCTCGCTGGTGCCGGTAGCGGTTCCGGCCGTTTTTCTAGGACTTCATGCCGGCGTCTCGCTGATTCAGGCGTATGTGTTCATGCTGCTGGCCATGATTTATCTGAGCCAGGCTGTGGCGCACGAGCACTAAGAGACAGCTATCAGCCCTTAGCCATTAGCTTTTAGCCGCTGGGCACCAAGTCGATTGGTGGCCGTTTCGCGAAGAGGATCGTTGCACGGAAACAAGGGCTAACAGCTAAGAGCTAAAAGCTAGCAGCTCAAAAGAATTTCTGCCGGAGGCGCTTCCGCTCCGGATACACGGAAAGGCCGCAAGCGTGAGGGGGCCAGCACGGTGAGCCTCAACCACCCACTGGCGGTCAATTTTCAGGAAGCAGGAGAACCATGAAGAAGCTTCAATATTTGTTTATGACGCTGGCGGTGTTGTGCTTTGCCGCCCCGGCGTTTGCGCAGAGCGGCAGTCCCGCGGCTGTGAACCTGGTGCCGATTGGCGCCGGCATCGGCATGGCCATTGCGGCCGGTCTCTGCGGCCTCGGCCAGGGCCGTGCCACCGCCTCAGCCTGCGAAGCGCTGGCCCGCAACCCCGGCGCCCGCGCCGGCATTCAGCTTCTGCTGGTGCTTGGTCTCGCGTTCATCGAGTCCCTTACGCTGTTCACCCTGGTCATCATCTTCGCCAAGGTCAAGATCTAAACAGGATTGCAAAATAGCGGCTCCGTCCACGCGGGCGGAGCCGCTCTTTTTGCGGCTTTCACGGGAGGATAGGCGTGAGCGAATTCATCATGCTGATGCACGACGACGCAATTGACCGCACTACGGATGAAATGTGGTCGGCGTATTTCACGTTCCTGCGCGAACGGAAGGCGTTTGAAGGCGGCAGTGCCATTGGAAAGGGAGATGCGTTTCGCAAACAGGCTCCCGCCGGCAAAGTAAGCCAGCACATCACGGGATACATCCGCGTACAGGCAACGAGCCTTGAGGCTGCCCGTGAGCTCCTGCCTGGCAATCCCGTATTTGAATGTGGAGGAACGGTGGAGATCCGGGAACTGCCGCGCGGCTAATTGAAGTATGCAGTCAGCGGCCGGTGGGTGGAGCAGCGGCGGCGGACCCGGCGCGCAACATGGCGATGCCCTGTTGATAGGCGAGTCCCGCGGGCACCGGCACATATTGTGTCTGCTCTTCGGTGGTATCGAAAGTGCGGGTGCGAATGAGCAGCCGGCCTGTCATCTGCATCTGGAATTTGACCACCCTCCAGATGCCCTCGGAAACCTCGGCCTGGTCAATGATGATCCATCCGCCTTTACTAAGGCGGCCCAGGATACCCCATCCAAAGTCGACATCCTGTTGCAGGCGGCCTTCCAGGCGGATCACGCGGGCCTGGGCCGGGTCAATCCAGAGATCACCGCTCAGAGCCGTCAGGGCTTGCGTCTCGAGATCCGGCGGATTGAAGTTTGGATTCGGCACGAAGGCGAATTTTTGAGCGGTCGTTGTGCCGATCGTTACGGAGCCGGCGTCGGTGTAGAGAAATGCTGTGGGGAGCACGCGCAGCACTTTCATGGCGCGCGCCAGGTCTTCGCCCTCTGACTGCTTGCGGTGACGCTGCTTGCCGGGGTTCAGGAGGAGGCTCTGCAGGCGGCCCTGTTCCTTCTCAAGATCGGCGGGCGTAAGGGGCTTGTCGTTCACGGCCACCAGCATGGCCACGGAGCCATCCTGAGTTTCAATGAGCTCCTTGGTGGTCGTAAGGCGGGGGCTTGACTTGCGCATCCGGTAGCGCATGGGATGGCTTGTGTCCTGCGACGCCTTCAATTCATTGTCGAGCGCCGTCTGCACCAGGGCCGGCATTTGTGCTGGGGGCGCAGGCGCATTCTGCCCCAGCGCAGTGGCGGCTATGGCCAGCGAAACCGGAATCAGGTTAAGAAGAGTGCGCACGCAAATGAACTCATTCGTCGCCGGGATGGGGAAACACTTGCGAATTAGACGTGGGAAAGTCCCGGCGGATGCGAAGTTTGAAGCGGAACGGCTGTGTTCAGTATAGTGCGGGCAGGGCGGCAAAGGAATCTAACCCTGGCCGACCCGCCTCGAGTGCGTGTGTCAAAAAGACAACAATAGGATCGTGGAAAGCGGCTACACTGTATTCACGATTTCGAATCGATTGTCCGGAAGGATTGAGAACCATGGCGGCTGAGAATGGCAGTGCCCGTATCGGAAAAACAGTAGTGATCCGCGGGGAAATAAAGGGTGGAGAAGACCTGACCATTGACGGCCGGGTTGAAGGCACCATTCAACTTACGGACAATCGGCTGACGATTGGCCCCAACGCGGACGTTCAAGCTGATCTTTCGGCGAAAGACGTCCTGGTGATGGGAAAAGTGAAGGGCAATGTAGCCGCCACAGGGCGTGTTGAATTGCGCTCCGGATGCCTTCTCGAAGGCGATGTAAAGGCTATGCGGCTGGCAATTGAAGACAACGCTGTTCTGCGCGGCAAGGTCGACCTGACGCAGGGAAGCGCCCGTCCCATGGAGACCACGGTCGCTGGCAGCGTGTAAGGAAACGGGAATCCGGCGGGATTCCCGGCCTGAAAGGGATCGGATTGATTCGGCGTTTTTTTGATAAGAGCAAGTCTGGGGATAAAGGCGCACCGGCGCAGGGGCTGATCGGCCCACGGGTGCCGCGCTACTCAGGTGGATGGGCGGCGTTGCGCAAGCGGTTGCAGGGTGAGCCGGGCCTGCGCGTCATCGATTCTGGATTTACTTCCCCTTCCAACATCAACTACCTCACCAGCCTCGGCCAGAGTGTCTACATGGCCGACCTGGTGGGCGACGCGTGCAAGGGTGACTGGAAAAAGGGCAAAGACGAGGACGGCAATGACATCTGGGACGTGGATGGATTTGTTGCCAACAGCCTCGAATTCTCCGGCAAGCTTTTTGACGTGGTGCTGCTATGGACCACGCTCGATTATCTGCCCGAGCCGCTGGTTCTTCCGGTGGTGAATCGCCTGCACGAAGTCATGAGCCCCGGCGGCCAGGTGCTGGCGTTGTTCCATACGCGCAAGCAGGGCGAGGAGACGGTGACCTGCCGCTTCCACGTGACGCCCACAGACGAGATCGAGATGCAGCTAACCGAGCAGTTCCCGATCCAGCGCGCTTTCACCAATCGCAGCATTGAAAAAGTGTTTTCAGGCTGGGCGGGGCACCGCCAGTTTCTCGCTAAGGACAGCTTGTCTGAAGTGATCATGACGCGCTAAATCGGCCGGTTTAGATCCGCCGCGTCATGCAACACGACACTTCCATAAATTCCTATCGCGCCGGTTTCATGGCGCTGCGCCGCATCACGATGCCGGCAGTCTGAAATCCGAGCGCAATCAAAACGCACGCTGCCGCGGTGCCCACCCAATTCAGGTGCTGCTTTTCCACGCCGTGATACGCAAACGTATGCACTGCCACCAATCCAAATGCGGCGTAGTTCCAGCGCTGCAGCTTTTTCCAGGGCCGGGTGTGCAGTTTGCGCAGCGAGTAGTCGTTCGACGTTGCCAGCAACGCAGCAAGAATCAAAACACCGATCGCGCCCGTGTAGTTGGCAAGGCCAAACAGATCGTGGCGCATCGGAAATGTATGGTGATGTTCCTGAGGACCGTAGACGTAATAGAGCCACGGCTTACCCCGCAGGTGTACGCATTGGCCCACACCGGTATGCACAATGCCAAGAATTCCCGCCCAGATGCCGACGTCGCGGCGCAGATCGCTCGATATCGGGTTGGTCTGCTTGCGGAGCAGGTTCCATGGCCCCAGAAGCAGCGTAGCGGCCAGCAGCGCCAGAGCCGCGTAAGCAGTTGCAAAGCTGGCCCGGCTCAGTACATCGGGGTAGGGACGCGTGGAGTAAAGGGCAGCGACAGACGCGAACGACAGAAGCAGCAGAGGCAGATGATGCCTCCACAGCCGGCGGAGCATGCGGGTTCGTTTCAGGACCATGTCGGAATCGTTGTTGAGTCGAACAGACGCGATTCTACATGGTGGCTCGGGCACGGGCAGGTGCGCTATTGGCAAAGGGAAGCCAGGGCTGCATTTCGATATTGGGTGATGGTGCCTCACTGGGCGGCGGCATCCGCTCGTAGTGATTCCCCAGCCTGTATTCGCGGCACACCGAGTCCACTACTGCCGCAACGCGGGCGCGGTACTCCGGCGACACGAAGGCGCTGGCGTTGTAGCGGCGTTCATAGGCCGGGAGCTGGGCAGGGAAGTGTTCCTTCACAAACTGGAAAAACGTGGGCAGCGAACACGGCTTGAGAAACAGTGCACCGGCTGAGAAGAAGCTCGCATCCGCCCCGGCCGCGGCCTCGGCGACGGCAGCGATCGAACTACGGGAGTCGGTAATGCCGGGCATCAGTGGTGAGCAGAGTACCCCCGCTCGTATGCCTGCAGCCCGCAGGCGCGCCAGGGTGCTGATGCGCAAGTCGGGACGCGGAGCGCGAGGTTCCAGCGTGCGCGCGAGTTTTGTATTCATGGTCGTAACGGTGAGGTGAACCGTCAGCTTGTGGCGCGTCGACACCTCCTGAAGCAATTCAAGGTCCCGGGTAATGAGCGCTGACTTGGTGACGATTCCCAGCGCAAACCCCCGGGTCCTGGCAAACACTTCCAGAATGGAACGCGTCACCCGCTGCCGCCGTTCCAGCGGCTGGTATGGATCGGTGGCGGTGCCGAGGGCGATTTCCGTGCCGGGCTTGAGACGCGCCAGCTCCTGCGTAAGCAGCCAGCTCGCGTTCTGCTTGAAGTAGATCTTGTGTTCGAAATCCTCCGGCGTCCGCTCCAGGAATTCATGGGTGTAGCGGGCGTAGCAATAGCGGCAGGCAAACTCGCAGCCACGGTACGGGTTGATCGCGTGCGTAAAGGGCAGCCCGCGGCGGGAGACGGTCTTGCCGAGGATGGAGCGGGTTTCCAGAGGACGGTATTCCGTCAGGCAGCCGGTGGAGTCGAGCGGGGCGGCGTCGGCAGCGCGGGTCAAGGGGCCGACACGGGGCTGATCGAGGATGGGGAAGAGCGATTGAATATTCGCCATTTGTTCGCCTCTGAAAAGACGGTACACTTGCGCTCGACCAGCGTCAAGCGGTAATCCTGAGAGGCGCAGAAGCAGATTGCGACGGTATTGAAAGCAATGCGAATGTCCAGCATCCCGAGGGCAAAGATCACATCCAAGCCCAAGACGGGCTGTCAGATTCGCACTGGAAACATGGAGTCCGAATTGCAGCCGGCAACGGAAACCCAACCCACAACGGAGTGAAGCATGGCTAGCGAGAAGCAGACGCGGATTACCTGGCTTGGACACGCCACGGTGCTGATTCAGACCGCGAAGGGAACCAATATCCTGATCGACCCGTTCATTGAGCAGAACCCCAAGTATCCAAAGGGCTACGAGCTTCCTTCGAAGATCCACTACGTGCTGCTGACCCACGGCCACGGCGATCACATCTCGGACGTCGTTCCAGTGGCGAAGAAGCATGGCTCGACCGTTGTGGCCATCTACGAACTCGCGGATTACGTGAAGGAACAGGGAGTAGAGAAGACGATAGGCATGAACCTCGGCGGCACCGTCCAGCTCGACGACGCGACCGCTACGATGGTGGATGCCAAGCACTCCTCAGGCGCCCAGGACAAGAACGGCACGCATTACGTAGGTATTGCGGCTGGCTATGTGATCGCCGCGCCCGGCGGCCCCGTGATCTACCACGCGGGCGACACCAACGTGTTTGGCGACATGAGGCTGATCGCCGAGCTTTATCAGCCCGAGATCGCGATCTTGCCCATTGGCGGACACTTCACCATGAGCCCCAAGGAAGCCGCGTTTGCCACGCGCTTTGTAGGAGCCAAAACCGTGCTTCCCATACACTTCGGCACGTTTCCACCTCTCACAGGCTCTCCGGCCGAGCTGGCGACGCTGGTTGACTCGAGCGTGCGCGTGGTGCAGTGGAATCCAGGCGATTCGTTCTAGCCGTGGGCCGAAACAGAACACAAACAGCAAAGGCTGGCGAAGTCGCCAGCCTTTCCTGTTTCCTGCCTGCTAAAGCGGATCAATGGCCTGGAGGAAGGGACCCAGCATTACGGCCCCCATCAGCAACGGGCGCCGGAGCCTTTCCTGGCGTCAGCAAGTCTTCTCCCTGGGAAGCGGCGCGGTAGCTCTTCAAATCGCGGAGTATTTCCACCTTCTCGCGCGCGTACTGGCCGGCCAGGCGAGTCAGTGCGTAAGTAATGATGTCGCTGTGGTGCAGGTCAGAGACCGACGGATCGCGGCGCATGTTCAGCCATAGGCGATGGACTAGCTGCACGTCATCGGGGCTCAGATTCGGCGCGTGCGGCCCAATGTAGAACACCTTTGCCTGTCCTGACGGATCGATGACATAGAAGTTGAACTGGCGCTTGGGATCAGGCAGCGCCTCCCAGGCCTGGCCAAGATAGTAGGCCTGTTCTTCGGCGGACATCTTGGTGGAAAGGCCTGAAGCCACGGAATCCACTTCAAGCGAATTGGCGCTTTGGGCAAGCGCGGCAAAGATGTCGCCCGCGGGCACCACCAGCAGGGAAACGGTCTTGCCAAAGCTCTCGGCGACCGAGATTGCCTTGGTAAACAGCATCTGCTCGTGTTCGCTGAAGCTCTGTTCTTCAGGATTGAGAAACTCGGGACCACCGACGCCCATGATGCGTGCGCTCAGCACCACAATGTCGGTGTCGTCGCTGGCGTGCCGTGCCAGCGTCCACTTCAGCGCGAAGGGATTGGCGGCATCGCGCATGGTCACCATCACGCCGCCGGGGCGAATGTCGAGCGATTGCCGGCTGATGGTGTCCTGGTGTTCGAGCTGGAAGTGATCCTTCATCTGCCGCGCGGTCAGTGCGTGCTTCTTCTTGTTGTCGCGCTCGGAGATGCTGAAAATGATGAAGAACACCGCCGCAAATGCGATGCCCGACACCGTAGCCACCGACTTGGTAAACAGGTTCACGATAGCGGTGGAGAAGAGCACCAGGAAGACGCAGATAAGGCCGAGCGGGATTTCAGTCTTGCCAATGCGGATGTTGGGCGGAACCTTCCAGCCGCGCTCGCCGTGGTACTTCGATCGCAGCACCAGCATGGCAAGGGAGTTGAAGGTGAACGACCAGATCACGCCAAACGCGTAAGCTTCGCCCAGCAGGATGACCCTGCCCCGCGTCACGATGATGGTGAACATCTGCAGGGCAAATACAAGATTGACGATGCGGTAACTAGTGCCGAACTTTGGGTGCGGCTTGCGGAACCAGTCGGTGAGTACCCCGTCCTCTGCCACGCGCATCAGCACGCCGGTCGAGCCGATCATTGAAGTGTTGATGGCGCCCGAGAGAATGAGGAAGCCGACGATCACTACGAAGATGCGGAACGCGATGCGCAGAAAATCGGGACCCACCATGTACATCGCCAGGCCGGCGATCAGGTTGTCCTGGTAGATGTGCGTGCGCTGATACGCGGGGATGATCATGGACGCCAGCAATGTGGCGCCGCCCGTGAAGATGAGGCTGTAGATGGCGATGACGATGGCGGCGCGCTTGAGGTTCCTGAGTTTGGGATGCTCGATTTCGCGATTCACCTGCGCCAGGCTCTCCTCGCCGGACATAGCGAGAATGGAGTGGCCAAACGCCATGATGATTCCGAACATCCCGAACAACGGAACCAGGTTGGTGTGGCCTTTGAGGAACCCGAGCGCATCCTCACTGAAATGCAGGTTCGATGGTGTCGGAGGCGGTGGCAGGGAAGCGCCCTTCATCAGAACCGTGTAGACGCCCCAGATCAAAAGAATGATCACCATGATGCTGGTAATCTGCATGACCCGCAGGGCCTTGTCGCTCGACTCTTCAATGCCCTTGATGTTTTGCCACCAGTAGTAAATGGTTACGATACCGGCAAAGATGGCAGACGTCCCGTTTACGTCGAACTGGTAGGCGCCGGCGTGCCCAACCATCAATGCCGGAGGCAGCCAGCCATGCTTTGCGCCCACGATCATCATCTCGTTCATGAGGCCGACAATGTACTGGCCGGCCGACACGCCCGAGATGGGGCCCGTAAGGATGTAGTCGAACATCAGGGCGGAGACGCTGACCTTGGCGAAGGTGCCGCCCAGCGCCTCTTTCACTACGCGGTAGACGCCCCCGCGCGTGAACATGGAGCAGCTCTCCACGTAAACCGCGCGCACCGCGAAGCTGAACAGCATGATGCCGAGAATGAACCAGGGCGCGGACGCTCCAACAGCCTGCTCGGCAATGCCGCCGGCGTAGAACGCAGAAGACCCAAGATCATTGAGGACGATTGCCGCCGCACGCCAAAAGGAGATGAACGTGAGCATCACGGACGATGCCACGATGAGGCGTACGCGGTCGGAAGGTGGTGCGACGGTCGTTCGGTTAGATGCCATCACAAAATTGCCGGGGCTACGCCCGGCTGCTTGCTTTCCGTGGGTCGCGATTTCTGGGTTACTGCCGTTGGCCCTGCGGTGAGTCTAGTGCTGGATTGAATCGGTGTCAAATCGATTTTCCTGGAGACGTTCGATCACACATTGGAAAGGAGTTAATCTTTTCCGAAGAGCTCTTTTGCGTCCTCAACGAAACTGATCAGGACCACAATCGCGGAGCCGGCGAGGCCCAGGAAGAACATCACTTCGAGCGCGCGCATCGCAAATGTCGCTGTGGACATGGTTTGATTCTAGCGCGAATCGAGGCCTGGGGAAATCAGGGCCGTATAAGGGATGTTCAAGGCGCTGAACCCTACGGCTCTCCGCCGCGCCTCGCGGAGTCGGCAAATCGGTACTGTAAACTCGGTCCCGTATGCACTCAAACGCATGGCGTTACTGGGCCTCGGCGGCGCTTTCGGCGGGCTTGCTGGAATTGCCGTTTCCGCTGGCCGGCCCCTTGCCGCCAGGTCGAAGCCTGATCGCCTGGTTCGCCCTGGCGCCGCTGCTGTGGGCGATCCTGCGCGGCGCGGAAACTGCGGCCCGCCCTCTGCGGCGCGCGTTTCTGCTCGCCTATCTCTGTGGTGTGCTCTGGTACGCGGGCAACTGCTACTGGATCTACGCCACCATGAAAATCCACGGCGATCTGCCGCCCTTCGTGTCGGCGCTGATGCTGGTGGGGTTCAGCCTGGTGCTGGGACTGTACTTCGGACTATTCGGGCTGAGTGTGGCGCTTGTGCGAAGGAGTTTCAGCGTCGCGTGGGCGCTGGCTGCGGCGCCGTTTCTCTGGGTCGCGCTTGACCTCGCCGGAGCACGCATCACCAGCGTGCCATGGGATCAACTCGGCTACTCGCAAGTGGATAACCGTTTCATGACGGCTCTCGCTCCTTGGACCGGTGTTTACGGCATCAGCTTTGTGCTTATAGCGGCCAATGCGTTTTCCGCCTCGTATGGCTGCGGCGTCTTTCGCGTGGGGTCGGGGCGGTTTCAAACTCGCATCTGGATGTCCTGCATCGTTTCTGGGGATTCTGATTCTGAATGGCTGAATGCCAGTTCCGCGGCGCCTGCAACCTCCCACCACCGCCACCGCCGTACTCGTCCAACCCAATCTCAACGTCCTCGCCGAGGCGGACAATCTCTGGGAAGCGCAGCCTGTCTGGAATAAACACATTGCTGAATTCGCCAAACTGGCAGACGAACAGTGCAAGACCTACATCGCCGGCATCCCGCAAACGAGCGCGCCCAACGGCGAAATCGTTTGCCCGCCTAATGCCACACATCCTGATTTGGTCGTCTGGCCCGAGGCTCCGGCATTCTCCTTTGAAGAGTCCGACCCACGCTTCCGGCAGACCATGGCCAACCTGGCGACGACGGAGCATGCGACATTTATCGTCGGCGGCATCGGCTCCGACACCTCCGCCACTGACAACTCTCCTGCCTATTACAACTCAGCCATGATCTTCAACGCCGACGGTACACGCGGCGGCCGTTACGACAAGATTCACCTCGTGCCCTTTGGCGAATACATTCCGTTCAAAAACCTGTTGACCTTTGCGCACAAACTCACCGGCAAGGTCTCGGACTTTTCGCGCGGCCGCGAGCGCCAGGTCTTTCGCCTCGTCGATCAGCGCGGCCAAACCCACCGTTACAGCATCTTCATCTGCTACGAGGCGGTGTTTGCCGATGAGATTCGCCACTTCGCGCGCAATGGCGCAGAGGTGCTGGTAAACATCAGCGACGATGGCTGGTACGGCGACACCAGCGCTCCCTGGCAGCACCTCAACATGACGCGCATGCGTGCCATCGAGAATCGCCGCTGGATTTTGCGCGACACCAACACCGGTGTGACTGCCGTCATCGATCCCTACGGCCGCGTGCGCGAGAGCATCCCACGCCATCAAACCGACGCACTCCCCGCGCAGTTCGGCTTCCGCAGCGATGTCACCTTCTACTCCGCACACGGCGACGTGTTTGCATGGTGTTGCGCGTTGCTTTCCGCAACCGCAGTAGTTTGGGCGGGAATGAAGGGCCAGCCCGAGTGAATTAAGGTAGAGCGGCAAAGCGATGGTGGTGTATGCTATACATCATGAGGAGAACCCAACTCTATCTCGAAGACGACCTCTGGCAAGCGCTCCACGACAGGGCTGCTCAGCATGGAACCACCGTCTCCGAATTGGTGCGTGTGGCTGCGCGTGACCGATACCTGGGAAATCGAGAGAAGCGCCGCGAAGCGATGATGGGTATTGTCGGCCTTTGGAAGGATCGCACCGATCTTGACGATACCGATACGATCATCCGCCGACTCCGCAGGGACACCCGTGCCGAACGCTTAGGTCTTAAATGACTGTCCTGCTCGACTCCGATATTGTTATTGAGATTCTCCGGCAGCGCAATTCCGCGATACTGTCGCAATGGTCTGAACTCGCCGGCTCCGACGCCGAAATTCTCACCAGTCCAGTCACCGTGGCGGAGATTGAAGCGGGCGCAAGACCTGCGGAACTGAAACAGATCAGTCTGTTCTTCTCGCTCTTGGAATGTGCTTCCATCGACGAGCAGATCGGGAGGCTTGCGGGACAACTTATGCGCCGATACTCACGGAGCCACAAACTTGAACTCGCGGATGCTCTGATCGCAGCCACCTCCATACGTCGTCAAGCCTCTCTTTGGACGCGCAATCGCAAGCACTATCCCATGATTGACCTGACCTTCTACTCCTGACCGCGCTCCACCCTCGCCAACTCGCTAACTCCGCTAACTCCGCTATACTTAACCTCAGGCGAAGCCGCCGAGCCTCATCTTCCGGCCGGCCCGCCAACTTGCAATTCAAAGACAGGTCTTAAGAGCAAACATGGCGTTGACTGATCTCGAATTCGCTTATGCTCCCGTGCGCGACCAGGTGCGCGACCTGCGGGAGTATCTTTGACCCTGCCCGCCTTCGCAGGGAACTAACTGACATTGAAAAGAAGCTGGCCGATCCGGCGATGTGGAACGATCCCACCGCCTCAAAGCCGCTGATGCGCGACCGCAAGCGCCTCGAGTCGCTGATGGCCAACGACGATGAGCTTGTGCGCCGCACCAGCGACGTCGAGGCCTACTTCGAGCTGGCCCGCGAAGGCGAAGACGTAATTGCCGACCTTGACCGCGACATCAAAGCCCTGCAGGCTTACGCAGAAGATCTTGAAGCACGGACCATGCTCTCCGGCGAGGCCGACGCACTCAACGCCATCGTCACCGTGCATCCCGGCGCCGGCGGCACCGAGAGCCAGGACTGGGCAGAAATGCTGCTGCGCATGTATTTGCGATGGGCTGAGCAGCAGGGCTTCAAAACGGAAATGAACGACTACCAGGATGGCGACGAGGCCGGAATCAAGTCGGCTACATTCACTATCATGGGCGAGTATGCATTTGGTCAGCTCGCGGGAGAGAGCGGCGTACATCGGCTGGTGCGCATCTCGCCATTCGACTCAGCCAAGCGTCGGCACACATCGTTCGCCTCAGTCTATGTGTCGCCGGAAATCGACGAGACCATCCATGTCGACATCAAGCTTGAAGACCTGCGCATCGATACCTACCGCTCCGGCGGCAAGGGCGGCCAGCATGTCAACACCACTGACTCCGCCGTGCGCATGACGCACCTGCCCACCAACATCGTGGTGCAGTGCCAGAACGAGCGTAGTCAACACAAGAATCGCGAGAAGGCGATGAAGATGCTGCGCTCGCGGCTCTATGAATACGAGCTTGAGAAGAAGCGCGCGGTCAGCAAGAAGCTTGAGGATTCGAAGCTCGAGATCAACTTCGGCTCGCAGATTCGCTCTTATGTTCTGCAGCCCTATCGCATCGCCAAGGATCACCGCACCAAGGTGGAAGTAGGTGACGTGGATAAGGTGCTCGACGGCTACCTCGAACCCTTTCTGCGCGGTTACCTGCTGGCCAAGCGGCGCGGCACTGACACCGCGGGCGGCGATGACGATCTCGATGTGTAACCAAAGCGGTTCTGAATGAATCCAAAGGAGGGAACAATTCCATGGCAACTCAATCCTTTGAAAAGCAGGCTGCCGTCGCGTTCGGCGGTGTTACACCGGTGTTGCGCGTAGGCGATCTGAATGCAAGCGTGGATTACTACGCGCGCGTGCTTGGCTTTACCGTGAACTGGCGCTATCCCGGTTTCGCCAGCGTCTCGCGCGGCCGCTGCTCCTTGTTCCTTTCAGTTGGCGACCAGGGCAATCCTGGCAGTTGGGTGTGGATCGCCGCGGATGTCGACGCAGTCTACGAGGAATACCGCGCTTCCGGCGCAAAGATCCGTAACCCGCCTACCAACTATGAATGGTCGCTGGAGATGCAGGTGGAAGATCTCGACGGCAACGTGTTGCGTCTCGGTGGCGAACCGCGGAAGGAAGAGCCTTTCGGCGATTGGCTGGATATGTACGGCGTGCGTCACAAGCCGTGGGGCAAAAGCGATCAGGTCGCGTGAAGTAGCAAATCAATTTGGGGTTGCTGATGAATGAGACGAATGTAATTGAGGAGATGCTGCGCAAGTCGAAGACGATTGCCGTGATTGGCATGAGCGACAAGTCCTCGCGCGCAAGCCACCATATCGGAAAATACCTGGCTGACAAAGGCTATCGCGTATTGCCGGTAAATCCCGCGCTGACCAGCATTGACGGCGTGACCTGCTATCCCGACCTTGAGACCGCCCAGGCTGCCGCTATGGAACAGAATGGCAAGGGCATCGACATGGTTGACGTGTTTCGCGCCTCGGAGCATGTGCCCGCAATTGTGAAGGACGTGATCCGCCTCGGCCTGCCTTACCTCTGGCTGCAGGACGGAGTGATGCACGATGAAGCCATAGGCTGGGCGGAACACGCCGGCGTGAAATGCGTGCAGAACGACTGCATCTTCCGCCGTCACGCTCAGATGCGCGGCGACTGACGAGCCTGAGGAAATCCGAAACAGCGGTCTCGACCGTACTCTTCACGGAACTTCGCGACGAATATCATCGTGATCGAGTCAAAGTAAGGAACGTGCTTTGCGTGACATGCGATTTTGCCGACTGATCTTCGCGATTGTTGTGGTGCTTGCCGCAGGCGTGACGGCGCTTCGTGCTTCCGATTCTGCTGACGCGCCCCACGTGCATGTGAAGCTGATAACCGCTGCGAACGGCATTTCCGCGCCTGGTCAAGTGCAGGCCGGCCTTTACTTCAAGCTCGAGGATGGCTGGCACGTCTACTGGCTGAATCCCGGCGACGCCGGCCAGCCGCCCAAGATCAATTGGACATTGCCCAGCGGCATAACGGCGGGACCGATGCAATTTACCGCTCCCAAGCGGCTTCCGCTGGGCCCGCTGATGGACTTCGGATACGAAGACGCGGTTCTGTTTCCCCTTTCGCTGAAAGCTGATTCGTCCGTAAAATCCGGATCAATTGCTCACATCGCAGCCAAAGTGAGCTGGCTTGTGTGCCGCGAGACGTGCATTCCCGGCAAGGCCAATCTTGACTTTGATCTGCCGGTTGTCAGCGGCAGCGCGCCTGCAAATGCCGCGAACGCTGCTCTCATCACAAAATTCACCGCGCTACTTCCCAAACCGATGCCGGAAGGCAGCAAGCTCGGCTTCGTGGCTACCGCAGACGGCTACCGCCTGACCGCAGTGAGCGGGCAGCGCGAAACGCAGGCGCAATTCTTTCCCGCCGATCCTGATTTGATTGCCAACGCCGCGCCGCAAACAGTCACTCCAACTGCGAAGGGCCTGACGCTCGATCTCAAGAAAGATCCAAATGGCACCGCGAAGGCCACGCAGTTGCGCGGATTGCTGGAACTCTCAGGCGGCCGAGCCTATGAGATCTCCGCGCCACAGGGTGCGCCCGTTGACGTTCAGCCAATTGCAGCGGACCAATTAGCCGCAACTCCTGCGCCCGCTTCGTCAGCCGCCCCACCAAGCGCTACCGCAACCTCGAGTGCTGCGCCGCCGGCCGCGACAAAGAATTTCGGACTCGCTGAGGTTATCGGCCTTGCGTTTCTGGGCGGCATCATCCTCAACCTCATGCCGTGCGTGTTTCCGGTGCTGTTCCTCAAAGGGCTGGCGCTGGTGAACTCCGGCAACGAGGAGCGGCACAAGCTGCGCGCGCACGGGCTCGTTTACACGGCAGGCATCGTGGTTTCATTCTGGGTGCTCGTTGGCCTGTTGCTGGCGCTGCGTTCGGCCGGCTCGCGGCTCGGCTGGGGTTTCCAATTCCAGTCGCCGATCTTCTTGTCGCTGATGGCTGCACTGTTATTCTTCCTCGGCCTCTCGCTCGCAGGGCAATTTGAAATCGGCCTGTCGCTTACCAGCGCCGGCGGTTCTCTTGCAGCGAAGCAGGGCTACACAGGCAGCTTCTTTACCGGTGTTCTCGCCGTCATTGTTGCCACGCCGTGCACCGCGCCGTTCATGGGCGCGGCCATCGGCTACGCGCTGGCCGCGCCCGCTGTGGTCACATTCGCGGTATTCACTGCGTTAGCGCTTGGTCTTGCCGCGCCCTATCTTGCATTGACTCTGCAGCCAGCGTGGACGCGCATTCTGCCGCGTCCCGGCGCGTGGATGGAAGTGCTTCGCCAAGCCATTTCGGTGCCTATTTTCGGCACTGTCATCTGGCTCGCGTGGGTTGTGGCAAGCGCGTATGGTGCCACGATGCTGGCCGCGTTGCTGGTATGCTTCCTGCTCCTCGCTGTTGCTGGATGGTTCCTGGGCCGTTGGCCGGCGAAGAGTTGGTCGGCAATCCTGGCGGGCGTCATCGTGCTTTGTGTTATCGGCCTCAGCCTGTACTCGGCGCTGAACCTTGTTGCCGATAGCACGATTACCAGCATGGCTCGTGAAGATGGTGATTCTGCGCCCCAGCTGATCGAAGTGGTGCCCACGTGGAGACCGTGGTCCGAGGCAGCGGTGGCCAAGTATCAGGCTGCTGGGAGACCGGTATTTGTCGACTTTACTGCAAAATGGTGCCTGAGTTGCCAGGTGAACGAGCGCGTCGCGCTCACGCAACCCGAAGTGACGAAGGCCTTCGCCGATGCCCACGTGGTGCTCATGAAAGCCGACTGGACGCAGCGCGACGACGTCATCGCACAGGCGCTTGAAAAGCTGGGCCGGAGTGGCGTTCCTGCTTACGCGCTGTACGCGCCCGGACAGGCGAATCCGCAGATGCTCCCCGAGGCGCTTACGCCGGGAATTGTGCTGGACGCGCTCGGCAAATTGCCGCATGTCACAACACGGAACGTCCGGGCCTCGTTCAATCTGAAGTAATCTCTGGTTGAGAACTGAGGCGTGTCGCTGCGGCGCGCGTTCCGCAGCTGCGCAAAAATTATTACCAGGTAAAGAAGTGCCGGCCCGAAGCTTCGAGGCTGGGGTGCATGGGCAGATCGTTGCCGACCTGAAAAGCGTAGAGGGGTACCTTGTGCGAGGCGCTGTACTGGCGGATTTCGCGTGCCGCATCTGCGCCCATCATGCGAAGCCTGGTTGTGATGCGAACCGGAACCGGCTCGGCCTGCCTGTGGAGATTGCCATCGAATTCTTTCGCGTAGTCGTATTCATTCCATTGGGGAGCCATCACGACCTCCAGACATGCGGTTCATAAGCGCACTGTGCCATCGATCCGCGCTAACTAAGCGTGGACAGGATTGTGTCCTTTTGCGACTTGAGTTGGCTTTGCTTTACAGCAAGGGAAATGTCACTATTTGGGTTCTGCGATTCAATGAACCTCGGAAGTAAACGATTGAGCGGTTACCGGTACGAGGCAGTTGCCGAATTCAAACAGGTTTGAAGGAATTCGGCTTTCGCCAGTGCTTTTGAAATCGCCCTTCCGAACGGAAACCTCTGGTTGATTGGTTTCGATCGCGATTTCTAAAGGTTCGATCTTCGTACGCTTTTACATAGTGCAAGCGAGATGCCAAACCAGCGGCGAGGCTGGCGATGCTGCCTGGTTGTTGAAAGAGAATGGCTTAGAAGAAACACTCGATGACGAAGAGAGCAGTGGCGGCGACGGAGCGACGATGGACAGGTGACGAAATGACGGCGCGGTGACTACATTCAGTCACTGCAATGGGGTCTTTGGGGCGTCCTGCCTTGCCGCGCGTGTTGTGACATGCGGCAAGGCGGGAGACCTGGGCGGGTTTCAAGCGCTGATCGCGGTTTTTGCGCCTTCTTCCAGCTCTTCCTGGGTGAGGTTGCGGAGGGTCTGGCAGATCGACCATTTGTGACCGAAGGGATCGCGCAATATGCCGTAGCGGTCGCCCCAGAACTGATCGGCAAGGGGCATGGCCACCGTGGCACCCGCTCTTACCGCCTTGTCCCATGCCGCGTTGGCATCGTTGACCTGCAGGTTGAAAGTGACGGGACTGCCGCCGAGGGCTTCGGGGGTCTCACTGGCGCTGCCGTGGACGGACGAAAAGTCGTCGCTGAGCATGACGGGTCCGCCGTTGACAACGAGTTGAGCGTGCATGATCTTGTCGGTTCCAGGGGCCGGATGACGGGCCAACTCCTGGGCTCCGAAGGCATTTTTGTAGAAGTCGATTGCCGCGGTTGCATTGCTCACGACGAGGTAGGGGGCGAAGCTCGGCCGGTCGCTCATGTGGTGTTCTCCTGGGGTGGAAGTTTCGTCAAACGCGCAGGACGGAGGCTTGCGCGAGGCGAGTTTACCACCGGCCGAGGCGGGGGCGGTGAACGGGCCGCCAATTGTCTCCGGAGCGGTCGTAAAGAGTGATCAGTGGTCTGTGGTCAGTGATCAGCCGGTGGCTCGCGAGTGCGCGAACCGATGGCAGTTCACTTGAGAGATTCTGGGCGGCGACCTCTAGATTCCGCCCATACGGTCGAAAAAGGCGAACAAACGGTGGATCTACATAGGGGGGGTGGGGGTCATTTCCTTTCCGGCTTCCGATGGTAGGCACCCAGGGCGACCTGGGCCGCATAGAGAATCTGGGTGGATTGGTGGCGTTCATAGATCTCGAAGTTGATGCCCTGGGCCACGCAGGCGATGAGGGCCTGGATGTCCTCGAGGGACTCGGCGTAAGGTACGGCCTGGCGGTAGGCGACTTTGGCGGCTTCATAACAGTCCAGCTCGTACTTTCCCTTGGCGCGCTGCGAATCGCGTGCGGCCCTGTAGGCGTTCAGGCAGCGTTCGACGGCTGCGGCGGCGGTGGAACGCGGGGTCGGTGTCTCTGCGGGAGCGGCGGATTCGATAACGGTTGGTGCTTCGAGAGTTTCAGACATGACGGACTCCTGTGGGGGCGATTTGCGCCCCAAATGAAAACGCCCGCGCGATGGCGGGCGTTGTGAGATTTTTTTCTTCTACTACTAGTATAGCAACTCCGGTGAATTAATACCTAGTCCGCCAGAGTTTATTTTGTGTTTAGAATCAGTTATTTACGGGCGAAATGTGATGGCGGGTACAGACACCTAAAATAATGCTATCATGATAGCAGTTGGAGGTTGGCATGGCGCAGATTCTGGTGAGGAAGCTGGAGGATCGGATTCGGACTCGGCTGGAGCAGCGCGCTAAGAGGAATGGCCGCAGCATGGAGGCTGAGGTGCGGGAGATTCTGCGGGAGGCACTGAAAGATGAAGAGCCGCAGAAGACCGGATTCGGCTCGGCGACGGTGGCGTTGTTCAGTGGCAGTGGTGTTTTTCTCGATGAACCTATCCAGGAGTGGCGCGGTTACCCGCTCGAGCCAATCTCCTTTGACGAATGATCGTACTCGACACGAATGTGGTTTCGGAGATCATGCGCCCGCGGCCTGAGGAGGGCGTTACTCGTTGGCTCGACGAGCAACCTTTTCAGTCGATTTGGATAAGTTCCGTAACCGTATTCGAGATTCGTTTCGGATTGGAGACGATGCCGGCTGGGAAGCGCCGAGTGGATCTGATGGACAGGTTTGAGAATTGGCTCAAACAGGTTTTGCAGGGGCGAATTGTCGTTTACGACGAGGCCGCTGCCCGGCGTGCGGCCGAGCTGGCTGGCGAGCGCCAGCGAAGGGGCCGTCCTGGAGAGCTTCGCGACACGATGATTGCGGGGATTGTGCTGGCGAACCACGGCACGCTGGCGACGCGGAATGTGAGGCACTTCGAGGATATTGCGAAGTGGGTTGTGAATCCGTGGGAAGAGTAGAGCGAGATGAGGAACAGGTTCATGTTTGGCTCGGGAGCACCAATGTCGGGCCGAGCGGGCTTTCAAGGCTCTTGACGATCTTCGTTCGACAAACATCAGCACGATGGCTGCTGTTATTCCAATGAAGGCGAAGCCGGAAAGCACTTGAGGTTCAATAGGGAAAAGGGCGATTCCCCAGAACCACTCCACATTCTTTCGAATGGAGGTGGGATGCACCATCCAAGTGAAAACAAAATCCACGAAGCAGATGGCGATTTCAGATAGTAGAACGACGCAAACTTGTTTCAATACATTGGAGTCCAGCCCGATTAGTCGTACTCCGAGATACGCAAGGTTGTGGGTGGCATCGGGTCTGAGGTATCCCACCCAAAGCGCAAAAAATAAAGGCGCGCTTTGGATGGGGCACCCTCGGTTTGTGCTGAGTTTGCGTGTGAAAAGCAACCGCAAGAACAACCGCGGAACCTTAGACTCGCTGCGGTCGCGCAGGACAACTTTGGGCGGCTGAGGTCTTAGGTATCCCACCCAAAGCGCAGAAACAAAGACGCGCTTTGGATGGGGCACCCTCGGTTTGTTCTGAGTTTGCGTGTGAAAAGCAACCGCAAGAACAACCGCGGAACCTTAGACTCGCTGCGGTCGCTCAGGACAACTTTGGGCGGCTGAGGTCTTAGGTATCCCACCCAAAGCGCAGAATCAAAGGCGCGCTTTGGATGGGGCACCCTCGGTTTGTGCTGAGTTTGCGTGTGAAAAGCAACCGCAAGAACAACCGCGGAACCTTAGACTCCGGTGGTGGTGCGCACCAACGTCGCTTAGGAAGACAAATCAAAGTTCGAGAGGGTTTGAGGAATCATCCCCGTCCCCGAAAGCCAGGGACCGGGGGCACCCGCCGACGGATGGATTCCAAAGGATGACGGCTATTCCTTGGGGCGTTTGGAGGATTTGATGCGGCGGATTTCTTCCATGCGCGCCGCTAGTTGCTTCTCGCGGCCTTCCTGGGTGGGCTGGTAGTAGCTGCGGCCTTTGAGGGAGTCGGGGAGGCAGTCCATGTCGGCGACACGGCCTTCTTCGTTGTGGGCGTAGCGGTAGCCCCTGGCGTAGTCGAGTTCTTTCATGAGGCGGGTGGGGGCATTGCGCAGGTGGAGCGGGACGGGCTCCTGGCGGGTGTGCTCGATCTCCGCCTGGACTGCGCCGTAGGCGGTGTAGACGGCGTTTGATTTGGGAGCGAGGCAAAGATAGACGACAGCCTGGGCGAGGGCGAGGTCGCCTTCAGGGGAGCCGAGAAAGTCGATGGCTTCTTTCGCGGAGAGGCAGAGGTTGAGGGCTTCCGGAGCGGCGAGGCCGATGTCTTCAACGGACATGCGGACGACGCGACGGGCGAGGTAGAGCGGGTCTTCTCCGGAGGCGAACATGCGGGCCAGCCAGTAGAGGGCGGCGTCGGGGTCGGAGTTGCGCACGCTCTTGTGGAGGGCGGAGATGAGGTTGAAGTGCTCCTCGCCTGATTTGTCGTACATGAGGACGCGTTGTTGTACGGCTTCAGTGGCGATGAACCGGTCGATGTGGTTGGGACGGCGGGGTACCTCAGGGGTTGAAACCCCTTCGTCTCGGGTTGTGCGAATGTCCGGGCTAAAGCCCGGACCCCCACCGAGCCCGGACCTGCCGACCCCGAACCTACCGAGCCCGAACCTACCGAGTCGGGATCTGCTGGGCCGGGAACGGCCGAATCCGGTGTTGTGAAGCCTGGAGTTGCGGTTGAGGCCGAGGCGGCGAGCTGGGCGGCGACTTCGAGGGTGTTGTAGGCGGCGCGGCAATCGCCGCTGGAGTAGCTCGCCATGAGTGCGAGTGCGTCGTCATCGGCGGTGAGGTTCATTGCGCCAAGGCCGCGCTCCTTGTCGTCGAGAGCTTTGCGCAGAAGGGCCGCGATGCGGTCTTCGCTTAGTTGCTGAAGGACGTAGACGCGGCAGCGGGAGAGCAGCGCCGAGATGATTTCGAAGGAAGGATTTTCGGTGGTGGCGCCGATGAGGCGAATGGTTCCGCGTTCGACGTAGGGAAGGAACGCATCCTGCTGGGCCTTGTTGAAGCGATGAATTTCATCGACGAAGAGAATGGTGCGTGAATGCATCTCGGCGGCCTGGGCGGCCTGCTGCATCACTTGTTTTATTTCCTTGATGCCGCTCATGACGGCGGAGAACTCGATGAAGTTGGCGCTGGTGGTTTCCGCGATGATTTTGGCGAGAGTGGTTTTGCCCACGCCGGGAGGTCCCCAGAAGATCATGGAGCCGAGTTCGCCCTTGCCCTGGCTGTCGCGTTCGATTTGCACGCGAAGGGGCTTGCCGGGTGCCAGCAAGTGCTCCTGCCCGCTGTATTCGTCGAGGGTGCGGGGGCGCATGCGCTCGGCCAGCGGCGCTCCTGGCGAGGAATGCTGCGAGGTTTTGGAGGGGCGCTTTGGGGAACCTTCGAGCTCACCGTCGAAGAGGCTCATCTGTGGCTCCCGCGGCCCTGCGGGGGGCAGACTACAGGGCGCATGCAGTGGACGGAGCGATGAGCGTTGACAATCTTCATCTCTGGCTCCCGCGTTGGTCCGTGGGGCCTCCGCTGGCGGACAGGCGTTGGCGGGAAGCTTCATACAGAACAACGCTGGCGGCCACCGCGGCATTCAGGCTCTCGACCGGGCCGGGGCAGGGAATTGTGATCGCCTGATCGGCGTGGGCGGCCATGTCTTCAGGAACGCCGCTGCCTTCATTGCCGATGAGGAACGCGATGGGTCGCGTGAGTTTGGCCAGGTCGATGGGCTCGGCAGGGTGGACGGTGGTGGTGAGAATATGCACGCCAGCCTGGCGAAGGCTGGTGAAGCACTCGTCCGCCGAGGTGGCGATCAGGGGCATGCGGAAGACGCTGCCGGCGGACGCGCGCACGGCTTTGGCATTCCACTGGCTGACGGTGCCGGGCAGGGCAATGATGCCGCTGGCGCCGAACGCTTCGGCAGAGCGAAGGATGGTGCCCAGGTTTCCGGGATCCTGAATGCCGGCCAGCACAACGATGAGGGGCGCCGACGAACGGCCGGGGCCCAGGACGTGGGCCAGAGTCCAGTCCGGCACTTCGACGAGCGCGGCTACGGGTTGCGGGGTTTCAGTTTGAAGGACGGAATCGAGCAGAGCGCGGGGAACGAGGAGGATCTCGGTGCCGGGGGGAAGGGGGAGGCCTTCGATCCGATCCTCGGCGTCGTCAGCCACGAAAACGCAGGGCAGATGCAGGTCGGCGCGAAGAGCTTCTTCGAGCAGGTTTACGCCCTCGATTCCGGCAAGCCCGTGCGCGTCGCGACCGGGTTTTGTCAGGGCGCGGCGCAGATCCTTCAGCCGTGCGTTCTGCTTGCTCTGGATGACGCGTTTTGGCATGGGCGCGGGCCTCGGGTCTCAAGCCGATTTTAGTCTCTCCGGACCGCAGGCGGAGGGCCCGGCGATTGCAGAATAAGCGTTTGCATGCGCCTCAACTTGCACTGAGGCTGGGCGTGTGATAGTTTCCGTCTTTACGGCAATTAATGTGTTTTCGGAGACACCGTATCCTGTTTAAGATTTTTATGTGTGGCTGATCACCAGGTCGCTTTTGGAGCAGCTATACGTCGCGGGAAAGCAATTCCGAAGATGCTCATGCGTGAATTGAGGTAGACCTTCTTGTCCGCGGAAATCTTGCGCATCCATCCCGACGAGCCTCAACCAGACCGAATCGACTATGTTGTCTCCTGTCTGCGTAAAGGCGACATCATTGCCATGCCGACCGACACATTTTATGGGCTGGCTGTCGACCCCGTGAACCTGCGCGCGGTTGAGCATATTTATCAGCTCAAAAGCCGCCAGAAGCACAAGCCGCTTTCGTTGCTGATCTCCGGGCTTTCGCAGGCATACGAGCTGGCGCGTGACAGCGATCCGATGCTGGACAAGCTTGCGGACAAGTTCTGGCCGGGCCCGCTGACGATCATCGTGCGTGCCGGAACCAAGCTGCCTTTGCGCTCGACTGCCTATACCGGGAACGTGGCGCTGCGGGTACCGGATGCGGCGATTCCGCGGGCGGTAGTGGAGAAGTTCGGTTTGCCGATTACGGCGACCGCGGCGAATTTGCATGGGGCATCAGAGTGCACCAATGCGGCTTGCGTCCGTGACCAGATAGGCGATCGCATTCCCCTGATCATTGACGGTGGTCCAACCGGCCGCGCGTTGCCCACCACCATTGTTGATTTGTCTCTGGGGCCGGGCCGCTGGATGATCCTGCGCGAGGGCGCGATCCCCACGCATGAAATCGTGATGGTCCTGGAACGCTAGGAAGCGGCTATGCGTACGTCCGGAAGCGGTGATCGGAGCAGCGGCGCACGGCACAAGCGACGCGGCAGGCTCCGCATCACTCTCTGGTTGTTGCTGGTTCTGCTGCTGGCTACGGCGGTATGGTGCATCTGGGTTTACGTTCAGATTCAACAGTACGCATCGACTGACCAGGCTCAGCCGTCGGGCGCCATCGCGGTCTTTGGGGCCGCGGAGTACGACGGCAGGCCGTCTCCCGTCTATCGCGCTCGTCTCGATCACGCAAAAAATCTTTACAACCACGGGATGGCTCCGCTGATCATTACACTCGGCGGTCCCGGCGGTGACGGGTATTCCGAAGGAGAAGTTGGTCGCCAATACCTGATGGGTGCGGGTCTTTCCGACGATGTGCTCATTGCCGAGACGCAGAGCACCAGCACTTCGGAGTCGGCCCGGCGTCTGGCCGTGATTGCGCGCGCCAATAAATTCCGGCGACTCGTGGTTGTCAGCGACAGTATTCACATGTTTCGCATACACGCCATTTGCGCAGCGGACGGGCTCGACGTACTGACGTCGCCGCGTCCCCGCATCGTGACGGAAGACAAGGCGCGCGACACCGACACGATATTCCACGAGATTCTGACCTATACGCTGTGGCGGCTGCACGTGGATTGAAGAGAGGCGAGGGACCAGGGACTAGGGACGGAAATCCTAGCCGATGGCGGGGTGGGGCAATATTGCCATAACCACAAGTGTGAATACGGCGGCGCTGGCGGTGGAGAGAAAATTCACAGCGTCGTTGTTGAGCCGGCCCCTCCGCTCCGCTGTGGCGCCCAGCAGGCTGTCGAAGAACAGGCCAAATATGCCGCCGCCCCAGCTCAACAGAAACATTTCCCAGCCGCCGGTGAGAGCAAAAGCGCCGGCGGCTGAAACGATGCCGGCAGCCAGAAATCCCGCCAACGTTCCAGCCAGCGTGATGGCGCCGTCGGTTCCTGGATCCACCTTGCGCCAGGTTGTGATCATCCGCGGGGTTCCGCCCAGCACCTGGCCGACTTCAGAAGAAACGGTATCGGCTGCGGCCTCGGCGAGGGCGGCCATGGCGGGGATCAGGATTCTCATGGGCGCCAGCCCGGCGGGCGGCAACAAGTTGTTATCGATAAGCCAGATCTGAACCGGTGCGAGCGCAACGATTCCGGCGACACCGAGGTTAGCCGCAACCTGCGAGGCGACTCGGCCGTGTTGCGCCTCCGCTGTGCCGAGATGCTCCTTGCGGCTGCGGCCGAATCGAGTAGCAAGCGAGGTGAGAATCAGAACGGCGAGCACCGGGATCAGCGCGGTTCGGGTCGGGGCAAACGGTGTTTGAGCCGACGCGTACATCAGGGTGGCCGTGATCAGATGCGCCGGTTTCCGCCGCGCCGGAAGTTCCGGATCGAGCCAACCATGCCAGCAGGCCAAGCGCCGTACTCAGGCCCAGCGTCCAATAGGCCACTGAAGGCGTGGCGGCTACCCAAACGCGCGTGTCAAAGATGGTTCCAATCGCCACCCAGGGCACAACGGCGAGGAGCACCAGCTTCGATTGCCAATCAAGTTGCGGATCCACGCCTTCATCGTATCCGGTTGGACAGGGCAAGGGACTTGAATAGCTCGATCATGAAACGGCACGGTAATCTACTGAATCGCTTTACACCGACACATTTCAACTCTCTCGTTTACACTCATCTGTCCAGCAATTCTTGTGGTGTTTTACCCTCTAGGGAGTGACAGATGAAAAGGTATTCAGCGGTTCTTGGCCTTTTTGCCGGTTTTGCTTTGCTCGCCTCACATGCACCTGCCCAAAATATGCAGCGACTCGAACTCAGCAGTCCAGGCGAGACGATTGTGCTCGAACCGTACGCGCCGAATATCATTCGCGTGACTATCAGCAAGGATGCAGCGGCGGCCAAGGCTGGTCCGGGCTATGGGTTTGTCGGCAAGCCCGATGCCACCGGGTGGTCTGCGGAGCAGTCTGACGCCCAGGACGTTTACAAATCTGACCGCATGGTTGTAACGGTGCATCGTCCTCATCCGAATCCCGGCGGCCGCCAAGGAGACCTGCCCGAAACTGCCAAGTATTTCAGCGGATCGGCTCCGTGGGCGAACGTCATTGTGAAGACTCCCGATGGCAAGCAGTTGCTTGACATGAGAGGCTGGGACCAGGCTGAGTACAACCACAAAGACGGCACGGCAAGCCTGGCGACTGAATTCCGCAAGACCGACCCGCCATCGTGGGTTGTCGGCGCTTCGTTCGCCTCGCCCGATGATGAGCACTACTACGGCCTTGGTCAGAATCACGAGGGCTTCCTCGATCACCGCGGCCACACCGTGCGCTGCTGGAATGACTACCTGGCCGCCGCCGCGCCCAGCACCTGCGTGCCGTTCGTCATCACCAACAAAGGCTATGGCCTGTTGTGGGACAACCCTTCGAAGACCACGATCAACGCAGGATTCAACGAGCAGACCCACTGGTCCGTCAGAATCAGGCAATCGCGTCTCCTACTTTGTGATTGCCGGCAACACCGCCGACGAAATCTACGCCGGGTACAAGCTGCTGACCGGTCCCACGCACATGCTGCCCAAGGCTGCGTACGGCTACATCCAGTGCAAGCAGAGGTACCGCAGCCAGGAAGAGTTGATGGCGGTTGCCAAGGGATACCGCGAGCGTCATCTCCCCGCCGATGTGCTGGTGGTTGACTGGTTCTACTACACCAAGATGGGCCAGATGGATATGGACCCCAAGTACTGGCCCGATCCCAAGGCGATGAACAAGCAGCTTCATGACATGGGATTCGAAACCATGATCAGCGTGTGGCCGCGCTTTGTTCCTGAAGATCGCTACTACGACACGATCCTGAAGAATGGCTGGTTCGAACATTTGGCGGACGGAAAGCCTGTTGATGGGCTGCCCTACGACAAGGCAGGCTCCGACATCGATACCACTAATCCCGACGCCGCGAAGTGGTACTGGAATGTAATCAAGGACAACATTCTGTCTCTCGGTTTCGATTCACTGTGGGCTGACGAGACGGAGCCCGATCTGCCTCCCAATGGTGCATTTCTCCATGTTGGTCCCGGCACACAGTATTTCAACGTGTATCCGTGGTTTCACACCAAGGCGCTTTACGACGGATATCGCAAGGATCTGCCCAACAAGCGCGCCCTCACCCTGTCGCGCGATGTGTATACCGGCGCGCAAGCCAACGGCACCATCTTCTGGTCGTCAGATATCTATCGGCACCTGGGATACCTACAAGCGGCAGATTCCGACGGGTCTCGACTTCGCGGCATCGGGCGTGACGTATTGGTCCAACGACACGGGCGGCTGGCAGGGCCTTCCCGCGGTGCATCATCCCGCGCATCCGCCGCTGCTCGATCCTGCAGACGCCCGCGAAGTTGTGGGCCATGACGATGATTTCCCCGAACTCTACACGCGCTGGTTTCAGTACGCCACGTTCCTGCCCATCATGCGCACGCACGGCAGCCGCAAGTACAACGAGACCTGGAGTTACGGCAAGGCAGCCGAGCCGATCCTGGAAAAGTATCTGCGCCTGCGTTACGAGCTGATGCCGTACATCTACTCGCTCGGCTATCACACGTGGGAAACCGGCGCACCTTTCATGCGCGCGCTGCCGCTCGATTTCCCTGACGATCCTAAGGTCGCCGATCTGCGCGATGAGTACATGTTCGGACCTGCGTTTCTGGTCGCGCCGGTGACGGAACAGGGAGCTACCACCCGCGAAGTCTATTTGCCCGCAGGCGCCGACTGGTACAACTACTGGACGAACGAGCGCGTGCACGGTGGCCAGACCATTACGGCCTCGGCGCCCATCGACACTCATTCCGCTGTTTGTACGAGCCGGATCGATCATCCCGTTCGGTTCGATGGTGGAGAGCACCCACCAGCAGCAGTCCATCGCCAAGGTCCGTGTGTATCCCGGCGCGGATGCAAGCTTCACCCTGTTCTCAGACGATGGCATGACCTACGCCTACGAGAGCGGCGCCGGTTCCATTACCCATCTTCGCTGGGACAACGCCGCGCAGAAGCTCAGCCACGACGGCGCCGCGGCTTGGACCGCATCGGACGACTCCATCATCGAGGTGGTGGGCCGCTGATTTTCCGCACGGAATCGGCTCCGGTTTGTCGCGGCTTCTATGGCTTGGCCGAAACGCCCGCGCCCGCGCCGCGTCTAAACTCCATCAGACATTTTCGGATGCCCGGCCGGGCCGCGTCTGACCCTTGCACAGCGGGATTCGGGCCACCTGCAGCGACGCCGGGCGTCCCGTTTGCCTGATTTACAATCACTTGAGTAAGCAGGATCGAAACTGAATGAGTCTTTTTCCCTTAAGTACAGGCCAGGCGCGCGCGCGGTTGGTTCAGGCGAGCGCTGTGCTTGCGACGGTTGTTGCGGTCGCCGGATGCGGCGCAGGATACCGTCCAGTGGTTTCGCCCATCAACCCCAGCGGCCCCGCATCGCAGCCGACGGCGTATGCGTCGGTTGTTTCTTCTCCATCGCCCTCCTCTCCGGGCGTCGCCTACGGTCATCGACTATTCGGGCGACACCATCGTTGCCCAGATCCCAATCGGACCCGGGCCGTTGTCTTTTACGCTTGATGAGACGGGGACGCAGGGCTATACGGTGAACAGCGATGGAACGCTGACAGATTTTGCGGTAGCTCCGAGCACTGCAGGCCAAAGACGTACAGCTTCACGACCCTTCCGGCCAACGCAAACCTGGTCAATCTGTTCTCACCTTCCGCCGGACTATGGGCAGCCGACCTGACCGGCAACGCTGCCGATGTGCTGTCTGGTTTCCCGGCCTCGTTCAAACTCGCTGTGCCTGTGGCGCGCACTCCGGTGATGGTTGTGGGCTCAGGCTTGTCGGCCGAGCGCAACTACGCCATTACCCAGAACTTTGCGGATCCATCCGGTGTGGCCTGCAACACCGCGCCGCGGACCGTGGGCGCCGTGGGTGAAGCGGAGGCTATCGAACAAACCAGCTTCACCGTCTCCGCCCGCATTCCGCTGGGCAAGTGCCCGGTTTACGCGGTGCAGACTCCTGATGCGCGCCGCGTCTTCGTCCTCAATCGCGGTGACGACACTATCACCGTGATCAACAGCCAGAACAACACGCTGGACGCAGTGCACGCCGTTCTTAAATCAGAACGGACAGATTGGTCACCTGCCATCCCAGCCTTCCCCTGTCGACGTCGGCCGGTTTGACGGGCGCGTCAGTTCCTGCGATTGCCGGGCCGGTCTATGCCGAATATAACGCCGCCACGTCAGCAACTGATTGTTGCCGACTACGACGGCAACACGGTCAGCCTGATCGACGTCAGCCTCGACGTCTACGGTAATGACAGCCCCACGTTCGGAACGACGTTCACCATTCCCGTGGGTGCCAACCCCGCCAGCGTCACAGTGCTCAATGACGGTTCAGCGCGCCTACACCGCGAACCAGTCTGACGGCACGGTCAGCGTGGTCAACCTGTCGAGCCACACTGCGATCAAGACGCTTCCCGTCAACGGGCATCCGCGCACCGTTGTGTCAACCCAGAATTCGCTCTACGGCAAGGTCTACGTCGCCTCCCCAGACAGCCCCTATATCACCATCATTCGTACCGATCAGGACATCATCGACACTACCGTTCTGGTGCAGGGCAACATCGTCGATGTCCGGACAAGCAATCAGAACGGCTCGCAGGGCAACGCCATCGTTGTGAGCCGCAAGCCGGGTTTCGGGCAACCCTGCTATCTGCCGCCGCACATTGCTCCGCCGCAACAGCCATTGCGACCAATCCGCAGCGCCTGCTCGACGCTTCCGTAGACGCGGCACGGTTTCATGATAGGGTCGTTCCCGCCGGGAATGACCCTTTTCTTCTTTCTCGATTCTGGCGCAAAAAGATGAGCGATCCGCAGAAATTCCGGCTGAAATCCCGCCTCGACATTCTTCTCGTCGATCGCGGAATGGTTCCAAGCCGCGAACGCGCCCGTGCGCTCATCCTTGCCGGGCGCGATCCTGGTCAACGAGCAGAAGATCGACAAGCCCGGCGCCTCCGTGCTCGCTGAGGCTTCGCTCCGCCTGCTTGGCGATGAGCAGCCGTTCGTCAGCCGCGGCGGATTCAAGCTGGCGGGCGCGCTCGATCACTGGCAGATCGATGTGACGGGACGCTCCTGTCTCGACGTAGGCGCTTCTACCGGCGGCTTCACGGACTGCCTCCTGCAGCGCGGAGCAGCTCACGTTACGGCCATCGACACCGGTTTCGGCCAGATCGCCATGAAGCTGCGCAACGATCCCCGTGTGCGGCTGATGGAGCGCACCAACGCGCGGCTTATCGAGCCGGGTGCGCTTGACGAGCCCCACCGGCGTCCCGTCACTTTCCCTGCTGGTTATGGATGTCTCTTTCATCTCGGCCACGTTGATCCTGGAGCCGGTCTTTGCGGGCGCACCCTCTCTGAGGAAGCCGTCATCCTGGTAAAGCCGCAGTTCGAAGCGGGCCGCGAGCATGTCGGCAAGGGCGGCATCGTGCGCGATCCGGCGGCGCATCAGCTCGCAGTCGACAAAGTTGCTGCCTGCCTCACGGCTCTCAATTGCCAGGTAGACCCCGCCATTCCGTCGCCCATCACGGGAGCAGAAGGCAATCAGGAATTCCTGCTCCACGCCCGCCGCGAGGCAAGTTAGGCGGGTTCATCATCGCCTGCTCATCAGATTGCCGAACTCCATCCAGTACACTAGGACCGCATGATGCGCATCGCGATTGTCTGTAAGCCGCAGAAGGAAGAGCTCGCGCGGCTGCTGCCGGAACTGATTGCGTGGCTGCGGCAACGCGGTTATGAGACGCTGCTTGACCACGAGGGGGGCCGCTATTTCTCCAGCGCTCCTACCGTCGATCGCGCGGAGCTGCCGAATCTCAAGCCAGACCTGGTCATCGTGCTCGGCGGAGACGGCACGCTGCTTGCAGTCGGCCGCATCTTTGCCGCCAGCGGAACACCCATCCTCAGCGTTAACCTCGGTACCCTCGGCTTCCTCACCGAGGTGCGCCTTAACGAGCTCTATGCAACGCTGGAGAGCTGGTGCGGCAACTGTCATTCACTCGAGCCGCGCGCCATGCTTCGCGCAGAACTCTGGCGCAGCTGGCGCAATCATCTCTCAATACGACGCGCTTAATGACATGGTCGTGACCAAGGGCGACATCGCTCGCATGGGTGAGTTCGCTGTCGAACTCGACGGCAAGCTGGTTGCGCGTTTCCGCGCCGACGGGGTCATTGTCTCCACGCCCACAGGCTCCACGGCCTACACGCTGGCTGCCAATGGGCCCATCCTTACGCCGAACGTCGATGCAATGGTGGTCACGCCCATCTGTCCGCACCTGCTCACGCTGCGGCCCATCGTGGTGCGAGGCGATGCATCTCTGACGGTGCGTGTAGAAGGGATTCCCAATCTGGCGCTTCTCACCGTCGACGGCCAGCGTGCCTTTGAACTGGAACTTGGCGATGAAATCCGCTGCCAGCAATCCCCGTACACCGTAAACCTCATTCGGCTCAATGAAGGCGGATTCTTCGAGGCTTTACGCACCAAGTTGAGTTGGGGAGAACGATAGGGGGCAGGGGACTGGGCGGTCCGGGCTCGCCACCACTTTTACTCGCTTATCTCGCTGAGAAGGGTCTTCGCTTTCAAGGCCAGAGTATTCGCGCCGACCACATCGTTTGTATTCAGCGCGGTCTTCGCCTGTTTCAGGAACTCCCGGATCTGCGCTGAAGTCTTTTCTTCCTGGTCATTCAGCTTGCGATTGATGCCATTCAGGCCTTTTTCGGTATCCGCGATAATGCTCTGGGTCTTGTCTTTCAGGTCCGCCGGTTCGCCCGAGCTCAGATTTCCAATCGCCGGTACGCTGGTCCCAGTATTCGAAGCCTGCTCGGTATTCTGCGTCGACGGAGTGGTCGTCCCCGTCGACGGCGAAGCGGGTTTGCCTGCCGCCGGCTTCCGCTTCTTCGGAACTACCGGTGGCGTCTGCTCCTTGGGCGGTGACGGTGGCGGTGGCTCGGTTTTGTCAGGAACAGAAATCACCGGGGGCGGAAGATTGGTGGGCGCGTTGTCGGGTTTTGGAAGAGGTGAGTCCTCGATCGGCGGAGCGAGCGGAGGTTGATTCACCGCCTGGCTAGTCTTGTGGACACAGGAACTCAGCAGCAGAGGCAGTATCAATACGACGCTTCTGAAGTTCGCTTTCATTCCCCCGGCCCCTTTTCGCTTTCCATGCTTGCCGGCTGCAAGTACCGTCGTCCCCCTTCCAGATTGGAAAGAGGCATTCGCAGCCTGAATTCTGTCCCGCGAGCTACTCTCGATTCTACTTCCACATTGCCGTGATGCAACTGCAAGATGCGGTATGTCATGGCCAGGCCAATTCCGCTGCCTTCGCTCTTGGTTGTGAAGTACAAATCGAAAATCTTCTCTCGAATCTCGGCGGGGATCCCAGTTCCTTCGTCGAGAATGCGCAAGGTGGCAAACTTGCGGTCCGCCTCAAGCACAACTTCCAATGTTCCGCCCTCCGGCATTGCCTGGGCTCCGTTCTGGATGACGTTCAGTGCCGCCTGCTTTAACAGATCGGCATCCACATTCACCACAACAGGTTTCGATGGCAGAACACTCGTAAGGGTAACACTGCGCGTGGAAAGTTCTTCAGTTGCAAGCGCAAGTACATCCCCAATAACGTCCCGCAGGTCGTGCTCCCGCAACTGCAACTCCACCGGCCGCGAGAAGTCCACCAGGGTCTGGACTACCCGGTCCAGGCGCCGGATCTCCATCTCAATGACATCCAAATGTCGCATTGCGCCTGGACTTGCCGTATCTAGCTTTGTTTTCAACAGTTCCAAGTGCACCACGATGGCGTTGATGGGATTCTTGACCTCGTGCGCCACACCTGAAGTGAGCCGCCCGATTGCGGAAACCCGTCGCGAAAGCTCCAGTTCCGACTCGATCGCCTCCACTGATTCCAGATCCCGCAGGGTGACCAGCGCCCCCAGCCCCTGCCGCGTCATGTCGTCATGAATAAAGTCCACTGAAGCCGAAATGCGCCGCCCATTCTCGGTCCTTACCTCTTCATTGATCAGTGTCACGTGGGCATCGAAGGCTTCACGTAAAGTCTTTCCCAGCAAGGTATTGCGATCAAATATGTCATTGGCGTGCGAGCCGAGGATCTGGTCTTCGCGGACCTGCAAAAAGCGCCGCGCTGCGTCGGAAACCAGCACTGCCCGCCCATCTTTGGTAAACAGCAGGATGCCATCCTGCAAATTTCCCAGAATTTGATCGAGATTTGTTTTGAGCGCGGAAAAGACCTCTTCCACATTACGCATACGCTGTCCTATCCGCTCAATCTGATGCGAAACTCGGACGCCCAGGTCCTGCCGCGGCTGCTCCTCCTTTTGCTCGTCGGCGTCTTCGCTCAACGGGCTCCAGTAGTCCAACTGCATGCTGATCTCTTCGAGTGGTCGAAGCGCCAGGTTGCTTAGCAGCAGCGCTACCAGCAGCGCCGTTCCCAGTGCGAACCCCATCAGCGTGAACGCTTCCTCAAAGAAGGGCGCATACAGCACACGTAGAAACGTGGTGCGGACGCTGACATGCACGGTCGCGAACGGCTCGCCATTTCGCACCAGGGGCACAATCACGTCGTAGACGCGGGGCTTGGTTCCGTATACCTCCCTTGTCAGGCGGATCGGATTGGCCTTGCGCAGCTCGTTGTAATCCGGACGCACGGGCATCGGCTTGTCCTGGTTCTCTGGATTCGTGCTGATCACCGTGCGCGACAGGCTGTCGCCGATATTCACTTCGAAAACCGTGATCGAATACCGGTTCACCGACTCGAGGACCGCTTTCAAAGCCTTGTCTTTGCGGATAGCCTCTGCCGCCAGAGCGCGAAGTTGCTCCGGATGAGCAGGATCAAACTTCAAATCTTTCAGGCCGGCTTCCAGGGCTTGCTGCAACGCGTAGTGCACCTGCTCGGCCACCATGTGATTGGTTTCGTACGACTGCTCTACTGCCGAGTGAAGCAGCTGACTCACAAAGACGATGGATAGCAGCCCTGAGATGAGCAACACAAGGGCCGTGATGGCCAAAACGAGTTTCGTTTTCAGGCGCATAGAGTAAGAAGCTAATCTTCACGTTTAGAAACTAAGCAGATTGGGTCTCGCGGGACTGGCTATATTCCTTCAACTTATTGTGAAGTGTCTTCAGGCTCACGCCCAGTATTTCTGCGGCGCGTGTCTTGTTTTGTCCAGTCGCTTCAAGGGTTCTCACGATGAGCATGCGCTCGGCCTCGTCCACCGTGTTGCCTACCCTGACCGGCACGACGCTGCTGTCATCCGCCACCGGCGACGAGCTTTGCGACTTGCCGAATCCTGGCGGCAAATGTCCTGCGTCGAGAGGCATTCCATCCGGACAGAGAATCACCGCGCGCTCAATCGTGTTGCGCAGCTCACGGGCGTTGCCCGGCCAGTTATACGCGATCATGCGGTCAAGAATCGAAGGCGCAACGCCTGAGACAGAGCGTTTGTGCTTGGCGTTCATCTCCTCAAGCATCGCTTCCGTCATTGCCGGCAGGTCTTCAAGGTGGGTCCTCAGCGGCGGCATGTGGATATGGAACACGTTCAGCCGGTAGTAAAGGTCAGCGCGCAGTTTGCTGTCGGTGATTGCCTCTTCGGGACTGCGGTTGGTCGCGGCCAGCACCCTTACATCTACATCGATTTCGGTTCGCGCGCCCAGTCGCCGGAGCTTCCGCTCTTCCAGTACGCGCAGCAGCTTGGCCTGTGTGCCAATCGGCATCTCAGCCAGTTCGTCCAGCAGCAGCGTTCCACCCGCTGCCAACTCAAAGCATCCAACGCGCCGCTCCACGGCGCCTGTGAATGAGCCCTTCTCGTGACCGAAGATCTCGCTCTCAATCAGCGTTTCCGGGATTGCCGCGCAGTTCACCGCCACAAACGGCCGCGGTTTGCGAGGGCTCAGATCATGCAGCGTGCGTGCCACCAACTCCTTGCCGGTTCCGCTCTCACCGGTAATCAGCACCGACACATTTGAAGGAGCGATCTGCTCGATAAGGCCGAAAATCTCCTTCATGGCCTTCGAATTCCCCACCATCGAGCCCAGCACACCGCTTTCGCGGAGCCGTCGCCGCGCCACTTCAAGCTCAATTTCTGTCTCGCGCTGCCGGGTAGCGTTCGCCAGAATATTGCGCAGCCGGGTGGAGTCGACCGGTTTCAGCAGAAAGTCATAAGCGCCAAGCTTCATGGCGTCCACGGCAATCTGGATCGAACCCTGCGCCGTCAGCAGCACCACCGCAATATTTTGTTTGAAGTTGGGTCCCTCTTCGGCCAGCCGCCCCAGCAGGCCCAGCCCATCCAACCGCGGCATCTTAAGATCCGTCACCACGATAGCCGGGTTCCACGACAGAATTTTCTCCCAGCCTTCAATGCCGTCGCGTGCTGTCTCGGTCTTGTAGCCCCACCCGGAAATCAGTTCGGCCAGCCCCATGAGAGCATGGGGTTCATCTTCAACGATCAGTACTTTCTCAGCGTTGGGCATATCTTTCCGCGTAGGCTGTATTAAAGGGTCCGTACATTACTTCTACCACGGGCGAGCCATCTCCGGCCCGTCTATGGTTCCATGCCAAACCGGCGCGATAAACCTACCCGCGCGAGCATGTTTGAGTTGTTGCTTCAAAACCCTCCTGCGAGTCTCCATCCTGGTTTCTTCCCTCAATGCATGGGCATGCTTTCTTTGCCCTTGGGGACAGCCTTCGCCTGATCCGGTGAGGGAGTGGCGGATAAAGCACCGCCTGCCATCGATTTCCACCCATCGGCGATTTGAGGAGGCAGCTTGTCGATGTGACTCAAAAGTGTTGTGACCTGCCACATCTCCTTTTCACTGAGGACCTGCTTCCAGGCCGGCATTCCGCTCAAACGAATCCCATGCTGAATGATGTAGAAATTCTGGTTTTCCGGCATGTCGGGGGCATCCTCAAGAAACTGCGGCGCCCGGGGGTAAAGGCCGTCGGCCAGCGCGGCATGCGGCTGGTGGATGTCGCCATGGCAACTGGCGCAGTCGGCCTGGTAAATCTTGATTCCCGCAGTCAGATTTTCTTCCGAAGGCTCGAGCGGATTCTTCGCTTCCGGAGCACGGCGGTCGACGGCCGCATCCAGCGCGGGCATGGCGATCTTGCTTTCCAGCGATCCAACCGGCATGTCCGCGCGGGGGTCCACAAAGCCAAATCGCACATAGCAGAATGTTGCCAGCAAAAGGATTACGACCGCCGTCGCAAATCCAACAAGGAACTTGATCATGGGGATTCTCCTCAAAAGTTGGGTCTTGGCCAGCGAACCAGTCGTTGTCGACCGTCGCGCATCAAAACTGTCCTCTTGAATGGATGCATCCCAGCCGCTGTCACCACTAGCGAACTGGCCCGATTGTTTCGACATACTCAGGCAAGTCTTTGCCCTTGTCGAGCCGGAATCCCCAGCTGAAATACCACTGGCGATAGTTGAGAGAGGCGCCATTCACGAATGTGTAGCCGCTCTGGAAGTAAGAACGTCTGCCGATATTGATGTCGAGCGAATCGGCAATGTACATGGAGTTATTGTTTGTCGTATAGCGCGAAAGCAGGTCCTGCTCTCCTATCTGAAGGTTCCAGAACGCCCTGTTTGTCACCTGACGCGACAGGGAAACAACCTTGTAGTCGCCGCGCCCGAAGTTGCTGTCAAATTTGGAATAGTGCAGGTCGGCGCGGAATCCGCTGTGGGCGATCTCGTTCCACGATGCTCCATACATCTGATTAAGAGACCGGTGCGCGTCTCCCGTTTTGGAGCTTTCGCCCAGCGTCGTGTAAAGGGTGACATTCCGCGTGGGCCTCACGTGAACTCCCGCACTGATGCCCTGAAACAACAGCCTGTCCACGAGGCCCGTTCCCACAATGGTTGTTGTGGCTGTCGGCACATCGCGAAAATAGTTGTGATAGACATCGAACGACAGCCGGCGGCCCGGTTGATAGTGAGCAGCAAAGTAACTGTGACTTATGCCTGGAGGCAGTCGCATACCGTTCGTCGACAATCCGCGTGCAGTATCTGCAATCAACGAATGATAGACCGATATCGTGTTCTTGTAAGAGGCCTCATTTTCAAAAAATGCATAAGGCCGGTCGAGCTTCCATCCAATCGAACTGAGCGCCAATCCCGCCGTGCTGGAGTAATGCACCTTCTCGTAATCGCCCCCGGTAATATTTACAAACGGGCCGGCGATGCGATGATTCGGCCTGTAATCCCATGAGCTGATATCTGGCGTAGATCCCGCGAAAGCCCCGGCAGTTATCCCCATCGGCAACTTGCGGCCGAAATATCCACCATCAATCGTATCGAGACTCACCGCCCAGGGAAGATACAGGCGGCCGATTCCGGCACTCCACTTCGACTGCGGATTGTCGTAGTACAACTGCATCGTGTAAGTCTTGTTGAGCGACTCCTCAATCGTCGGCTGTTGAAATTGCGAGTGGCGATTAATGCGTCCACGCCAGTATCCCTGCAGGTTCCAGTGAGTTCCGAGAATGTGCGTCATATCGCTCTGGATGGACATGCCCTTCTGCATACTGGTTCCCGGCGTTGATCCATGACTTGAGATCCCGCTCGAGTCAAAGCCGATTCGACCCGCAATTCTTGTTCCCACGTTGCGGTCTGCTCGCCCCTGCGTGGCCAGCATGTTCGATCCGGCGCCGTCAGTGGCGCTCGACGAGTCGCTTTTACTTGACGCATCGCTTATATCGGTTTCGGGTAGCCAGAGCTTCAGAGATTCTCCGCGGCTTGCCTTCTCCGCATTTTGAGCTGCGGCACCGGCATCGTTCGGCGCCAGCTTAGCCACATCACCGATACAAACCGGACCGTCTTCCTTGCTCACCTCGGTGATCGCGGAAGTTGCCGCCACCCCTACTACGCGCACGGAGGCGAGGTGCGACTGAGGTCCCCGCTTCCCATCCTCGCTCTTGTCGGAGGTTTGAGGCGCCACGATGTCGAGGTGCATTCCCTCGCGAAGGCCGGAATTCGCGCCACCATTTATGTAGATGGTATTGCCCACAATGTACTTCACGTTGAAGTCGCGCCGACCGGTATCCGGCGTTTGGGTCCCGGGCTCGTCAATCGCGGAATTAACCGACAAATGGCTAACTTGAATATCGGCCTTGCCCCCATTGGCTTTTACCTTGCTCAAGCCTCCCGCTTGAAGAGCACCCTGCACCGCGTCCGTGCCCGCTGTCTTCGCTGCGTGATCCGCGGGCTCTTCCTTGCCGCTGTGGGGAAGAATGCTCAGCGAAAATTTGTTGCCCGTTGTATCGATTGCATAAGGCCGTGCTGAATCGACCGCGACAACCACTCGCGTGCTGCCCGCAGCCGCATCGCTTGCGCTTACAGTGACATTGCTTACCCCGTTCTTATTTACGGCCAGATGTTCTGCCGGCTTTGCGAACGGCGAATTGGGAAAATCAATGACCAATCGGAACGGGTTACCCAAGACATGCACAGCGGGTTGAACCGGGTTAGTAAGTTCAACTTCGATCCTGACTGACTCCCCTTGAGGAACGGCGTCGACGTGCTTCACCTCAGACGCGAAGCCGGACACGCCCGCTGCGGAAGCGCCGCCCAGGATCAGGAGAAAATTGCATACGATATTTGGTTTCATTTCTACCTCACCTCGGAAGTTTGCCTGGATTGAAGACAGCACCCATCCAGCTGTCCATGGAAAGATGACACTCGCGGCACTCGGATGAGTAACCGAGGGCGCGATGATTCGGCGAGCTCGTCGTGTTGTAGTCCTTTGAATGGCAACTGATGCACTCCGTTGACAGACCAAACCGATTGAACTGGCCGACAGTGCCGACCTTGTGGCACGAATAGCAGTCCACCGTTGCATGGGCGCCGATCAAAGGAAAGCGGTCCTGGTGTTCATTGATGTTGTGGATCGATACTTGCCAACCATTGGAGTTATGACAGAGCTCGCACTCGGGCCCGTTCTTTCGTCGATGAAGATCCGCGTGACAGTCCTGGCACTTATTCGGAGTATTCGCGAAATTAAGGCTGGCATGGCAGTCGCGGCAGGCCACAGTACCATGTTGACCGCGAAGCGGAAAGCCCGTCGCCTGCGCGTGATTGAATCGAATTCTGCTGGGGATCACCTTCCAATCAGTCGCGGTATGGCATGTCTGGCATGGCATGTCGAGCGTCCCGTGCGGGCTTCGCTTTGATGCGAGCGGACGCGAAGACTCCGCGGCCGAAACGCCGATCGTGGTGGCGAGCATCAATACGAATGCGATATGTCTGTAGTTAAACAAATCGATAACTCCCGCCAATCTGAGTGCGCAGTTTCGCGCGCGATTTCGCGAACGAAATCGTGGGCCAATGACGCAGGCATATGCGCCGGCTATCACGCCTTGAGAGCAAGGCGCGGTAATCTCCCGTGATGCGGCATGCTGAAGGCGCAGCGTCCAGATGTTACTGGGCGGGCGTCAAGCCAACGTGCTCGAATTGGGAGTTACGAATTGAAGGTTGAGTTTCGCCGATCTTGCACTCAGCCCTTACTTGCGTATGGCGATCCCAGCTCTCTATGTAGTGGATGGGGGGCCCGTGGGAGCGTTGGGAATGGCGAATAGAGGTTTATCGAACTCGAAATATGATTTCGACGCAGATAAGCCGGGGAAACAAACCAGTGACACATCAGCAGTACTCCTTTTCTTTGACTAGATTCTTTTTTCGCAAAGACCTATTGGGAGCATCGCCTGGCTTATCTGCCAATGCCCTTCTATGTAAACCCAATGAGTGTTTCGCATGGCCGTTTAAGGTCCTCTTTTCGAACTTTCGAAAGAGGACTAAATATGCGTGTCGAACTCGATTGATCGACTGCGGAAGTAATAGCAACCTGCGTGCCAAACAACCCTTTTTCGACTAAGACACTCGCTTGAGTACAGTTAAAGGCCATCAGGCAACCTTTCTAACCATCCATGCATGACGTTGCAGTCATGTAAAGATTTCCCTACAGTGCAAATATTGCATTTGTCGCCCATCCGACACTAAAGCCGGTGCCAGGAAAAGATGAATCGTTTCCCTAATCAACTATCGAGAAAAATCGATTTAGTTGGATAATTGAGAGTATTAACAAAGGAGTCGCCATTGTACTCTCGAACGTCGTTTTATAGGACCTGCGCGACGCTACGTTTTGTCCCTCCGTCTTCTCTCGGACAACAGGAATACGGCGGAATCCGCCCTCTCTGTTCGCGCTAGATCGACGGTTATACCAGAATCCGGTACACAAAATGCATAAGCAGCCTTGTACGGTCACTTAAAAATATTTCGCGCCGCTTTTTTTCCGAAATCCACTTCTGCGTGAGGGTAGTTTTTTCCTATCGCGTCTTATGATCGCTGCGCTGTGGATCCGTTATCCATTGAGTGTCAATTGCTGCTTCGGCCGCTCGAGTCGAGATTGGTTGGAATTAGTGCAGTGACAATCGCAATTTCGCGATCTGGAGCTTGAACTCCTGCGAGAAACTATTCAAATGAGCACATCGTCCGCACCCATTCCCAATATCGAGCCGTGGCTTCGTGGGACCCTCAGCGAAGTTCCCGCCGCTGCTCGCGCTGTCCTTCATGCGCTCGAACTAGCCTCCGAGGACATTGCCAAATGGACTGAAGGTCTGACAGACGTTGAGGTGCACGCCCAGCCTCTCGGCTTGCCCTCGGTTTCGTTCCATCTCAAGCACATCGCCCGTTCGATCGACCGTATTTTGACTTATGCGGAAGGGGGGCAACTAACAGGAGAGCAGCTGAATTCTCTGAAAGCGGAGCAGACGGGAATGGAACCGCTGGCGGATATCTCGGCAGAATTGCAACGCGCATTCAGCGAAGCGGACGCTCGGATCCGCAACCTTGCCACCGCTGACTTTGAAACCTTTCGCGGCGTCGGCCGGAAGCAGTTGCCCACCAGTGTCGGGGGCGCCTTGATTCACGTGGCCGACCATACCCACAGGCACACGGGACAAGTAGTCACGACAGCCAAGGTGCTGAAGGGGCTTCGGAGCGCATGAAAAGACCCGGCTGCTGAAGTTTGTTGATCAGCAACCGGGTCGATACTCCTTCCGACCCGCGCACCCCGCCTCGGAAGGGCATTGAGTCTGTTGTCAGCACTCCTGTCGTACAGGCGTGAGAGGCGACACACGTAAAATTCTCTGCGTGCCCAGCTCATTTCCCAGGGGATCAGAAAGCACCTGCGCTCGCTGACTGGCCTGCGCCGCTGCGGCAGTCGAGCCGGAAGTGATCACCGAAGAGGGTTGTACGTTTCGCTCGGGTGTTTCCTTATGGGTCTCGGCGGCTGGCTCGGCGTTTGGATCAATCACCGCCTTGAGATTGTCTTGCTGAACCACCAGGGATTCTGAGTTGAACAGTTCTACCGCCAGCACGCTCAGAGGGGTGTTGGGAGGTAGCCGCAATGTCGCGAGAATCTTGTCGATGGCAGCCTCGGAGAACGCGGCGTTCACAGGTATTCCATGCTGTGGAGGCCGGAAAGCCCCAGCCGGATCCGCTGGAGCGCCTCGCAGCTTCGCGAGGAGCAGATTACGATATGCCTCGCCGTCCGCACGACGAAGCTGCGTGTAGAGCAGAAACCAGATTTGCGTCTGGGGACGGAAGGGCGACGTGAGTGAAACGCTATTCAACACCGTCTGCGCCAGCTCGGCCGTGCATGCGATGCAGGGCTGCACGGAACCGCCGCCAGAGGGAATGGTTTTGACGCGCTCTACGCTTGCCGTCAGTGGAGGACACGGATGCTGCACGCCTGCGATACGGAGTGGGCGTCCGAAGCGCGCCTGAGCGGTCGACCATTGCAAGTGCCCACAGCGCAGCTCATAGGTCCAAAAACCGAATAGATCAAGCGCCGCAGGTGAAATACCTCCGGGCAGCGGCACTAGGAAATGCAGCGGAGAGGACGCCGATGGAATGAGTTGGGTCATCGCGGCGAGCCCAGCATCATCGTTGGCCGAATCGGGCGTGATGGTGCGGATCGGCTCAGGGTCGAGCGCGATTGGTGTGTCCTTAGCCGATGGCAAGTCCGAGGGAAAGCTGATCAGTAGCGGATCCGGCCCGTAATTCTCGACACGCACAAAATACGCATCGTTCTTGTCTTGAGGTGGCGAGTCGAACTCGAGCCACAACGCGCGTTGGCGTTGTGTTGTAGATGAGTAGTCGGCTGCGGCAATGTATTCGCTTTCGGCAATGCCCGCGGAAACCACCTGCGGAATCTGCCGAGGCTCAGTCGCAATCGGAACCATGATGTTGCCCGACCACAGTTGAACCGGCGTGGTTGGGCTGCCGGTCAGCGTCGCCTGCAATTGGTAGAAGCCCTCAGTCGGGGTAGGGAATTTGTTCGGCGGCACCGTTGCATCGATCGTGGAGAAGAACACGATGTCAGTAAAGTCGCGCTGATTAGGCGCACCCTGCTGGGTGGCAAGCGCGGACACAACCCTGGGCAGATTCACTTGGCCGAGCGTAGCGAGCGTCGGTTGCGCAGGCACCCCTTCATTGGGAGCCGGAGCCGTAGCACCCATGAACGTGAACGCGATCTGTCCCGCGCCGTTTTGCGCGAGCCCGCTCCACGTCCAGTCACGATCGATAGTAAGTTGCTGCACTACAATCCAGTGATTGATGAGGTCTTTCTGACTCGAGAACGTAATGGAGGAGCGATCTTGCGGAATCGTGCAGCGCAGTGAGCTTTGTGCGCCGAAAAGCACGCGCCGCCCCGGCTCCGGTGAGAGCGTCAGCCCGTTCACCTGCAAGTTGAGCGCCGACGCCAAAAGGTCGATGGGAGTAGACGGCTGCTGATTGAGCGTCGCCAGCAGGTTGATGATCGACTGTTGCGGAAGCGACGACCCGCTCGCGCTGATCGCATTCACGATGCCGCTGTTCACAACATCCTGCTGACCAGTCAGGTCGAGATTGCGCAAAAAGTAGGCGCGCAATTGCTGATCGAGATTGCCGCTCGTGAGCACCCCAGCTTCGGCTGGCACCTCATAGCGAACTCGCAGATCGGTAATGAGCCCGGTGCGCGCAATCGCGCTACCGAAGTAGAGATTGTTCGGATCCGGCTTGCCCAGCCCGCGCAGCCGCACGCGAATATTGCGCCCGGTAGGAATCGGAAGCACAGTAGGATCGCCGCGCAGATGGCAGAGTCGCATTGTCAATGTGATTCGTTACCGTTGGCAGCAACGTCAGATTGATGGCACTGCTCGCTCCAATCGCTACCGGCAGTGTTAAGTCGGGAAACGGAATCTCCCACGTGTACACAACGCGGAACGTGCCATCCAGATCGCCCGGGTTCGGAGTGATGTCAGCGTCCGCCAGTGTGGATTGATTCCCGGTATCGTGAACCGGCGCTTCAGCCTCGACAATAATCTCCAGCGTCACAACATCGGGATCAAGAAGCGCCGCCTGAAATGGAGTGGGACTCGCAGGCGGAGGCGTGCCCACCGGCGGCTGCGGCGGCGTGATGGCCAGCAGCGCATCAAGTGTGGACTGATCAGCAGCGCCCGCAAACACCATCTCCGGATAGTTGATAAGTGGCCGATCGACAACCAATGCCTGGCTGCCGTCCACATTATCTGTCGGCTTGGTGAACTGCACCTTCTTGGGCGGCACCCAGCGCTTGAAAGTAACCGTGCCAATGCCCGCATCATCCGGGCTAGGATCGCTCGAGGCCGGCCCGCCTCCAGTCAAATCAGCGAGCCTTGTTCTGAACTCATAGTTCTTGCCGAAGCGCAGCCCAACCGCCGGAAGCGACTCCGTGAGCGTGCCAGTGAATTGCGAATCCGCAGGCGGAGTCGATGCAGCCGGCTGTCCTCCGCTGAATGCAAACGCATACGGATCATCGACAACGAGCGTACGCCCGCGCCACTGCGCAAAATACCGCGGCAGCCAATAATCGCCAGTGCCGTTCTGCACCGGCGTGGGCTCCACGCTCTGATCCTGCGCGTTGAAGGATTCCGTAAATACATCCGCCGCGTTGAGTGTTCCTGAAGCCGCGCAAAGTGACGACCACGGATCCGCCGCAGACTCGCGTACATCCACGCGATACCCAAGCACAGTAAAAGGAACCTCGGGCGCGATCGGCGTTGCCGGCGGCGGTGGCGGCGCCGCGAGGCCCTGTGCAATATTGATCTGCCGATTGATCCACGTCGTGACTTGCTCATCGTCCCAGCCAATCTGCACGCCAGCATCAGTTCCAGGAACAATCGAGTCATTCCCGGTCACCGCGTCGGCATTCGTCGGCTGATTCACATGCACAATCTTCGCGAATCCATCCAGGTAAACATCAGCTTCACCCTGTGCATCATCCAGGCTTTTCGAGATATAGTTTCCCGGCACTGTCGGAAAGAGAACAGCCGCGAACACATCCTGCGGCGCGGTGAGAATCGGCAGCCTTGCGGCGTACGTGCTCACAGCCTTTGCATTTTGCCCCAGCAACTTCGCGTACCAGTTGGCTGTATTTGATGTGTCGATTTCCACCCAGATCCATCCGCCTGCCGCTACCTGCGCAGCCGTCAGCGGAATTGAAACCTTGCTGTACAAAAGCCCCATCGCCTGCGCAATCAGCGGCTGCCGCAGTGCAAACGACAGCACTTCGCCCCACGCAATATTGCGCGGCGGCACCGGCGTTGTATTCGGCTTCGACGGCTCGCTTCCCAGGGAACACAGAAATCCATCGCCAGTCGTAAACGCATTGCCGTCCGGCGACTGAAATCCCGTAGCCTCGAGATACGTCTGCGGCAGATCTTTGAAGACCGAATTACCCGGCTGCACAAGCGGCGGCAGGTTCGGCGTAAACTGCGCGGCCAGCGCGGAGAAAATCGTATCCTCCGCTCCGCTGTACGCAAGCGAAATCGGAATATGCGTCAGCATTCCCGGCGTGATCGACGCATCCCAAGGCGGAACGGTAATGCCCGGCAGCAGCACGCCGCGCAACACCGGCTGCGCTTTTGAGAACGGCAGTTCCTGTCCGCTCACCAGCGGCACCGGCGCCGTTGGATCGCCGTTAGGAAGAAGAAGCAGGTTGGCAACGAGCTGCGAACCGTCCCAACTCTGAGGGAGAAGCATGAGACTGAGATTGCGCGTGGTACCGGCCATGTTCGACTCCGTATGTCAGGCGAGTGCTTTGAGCGGGTTGTAGGGAAGCTGCTTCTGGAATGTCCACGATCCTGACCAGCTGATGTTGACGACCCAGCAAATGCTGATGTGAATCCCCACTGACGCTGTGCCAATCAGGTTGATATCGAGATTCGCAAGATCGATGCTGAAGCCCAGCCCGGCCGTGAGCGTGATAGCCGCCGATGCAAGGCCGCCCAGCACGCTCACCTGCGCTTGCCCATTCAGCAACAGCAGCAGCGTCACGACCGAGCCGTTCACCTGCACCTGCACCGCAATCACGATCGATGCAGACCCGGAAGCAATGCCAAGGTCGATCGCAAGCCCTAAGCCGATCCCGGCCTGAATGAGGATGTCGACCTTGTTCTTCAGAATGCCGGCCTGCAACGCAAGCGTGCCTGACAGCGGATCCACAATCCAATGGCACGGTGAGTCCGGCGTTCCAATGCTCACCAGGAAGTCGATGCTCAGCGCAAGAATGTCGAGCGTCGTTCCAATGTCGAGCGACACATTTTGAATGCTGCCAAGGCCCAGCGGAATGTTGGGCAGCGTAAATCCATCCGACACCACCAGCTTGCCGTTCGAGAAGCTCACCTGCAGGCCCGCATTGCTCCCACTGCCGTCGGCCTGCAACTCGGGCCCCGAACCACCACCGGGACTCAGCACGCTCGCGAAATTATTCAGCACGCTGAAAATTGTCGCCAGAACATCAAGCGGGCTGTCGAACACAGTTTGCAAATCGGGGAACGCAGGCGCAGTGTCGGCGTCAGCATGAAAGCCGCCCTGGAACCAGATCACCGGTTTGCTTCCCAGCGCCGGAATCACCAGCCCGATGGCAAGATGATTCACGTCGAGTGACCATGATGGATCAGTTGGCGAACCCAGCGTGATCACGACGTTGGGTGGGTCGGCGGGCTTGGTAAGGTCCTCGTCTTTCTGAAAGAAAAATAGATCTACATTCGCAATTGACGTGGTGATCAGCGGAATCGGCGTGCTGCGTACCGCTGGCTGCAAGAACAGGTTCTGCGTTGTCGAGAGGCTCGGTGCGCCGAGCTGGTTCTTGATCGGCTGCAATTCGCTCGACAGGAATTTGAGGCAGTTCGCAATCGGTGGAAAGCTGCTGATGGCGCCTAGCAACGCGCCCGCATGCGCTACATTGAGGGCATCCTGCAGCGTAAGATTCTGCGATCCTACCGTGAGCACCGGGCGCGAAAGCAAATTGCTCTGCGTCCCGGTTGTCTGCAGAAATCCGTACAGCGTGTCGGGCGGCGTTGCAGAGCCCGTAGCGAGCCTGAAGATATCCGCGGGATTCGCATAGTGGATCGCAGTGCCGGGAATCGTACCTCCGCTTTTGTTAGGCTGCACCACGGGCGCGCCCTGTGAGGCCGGAAGCGGAACAGGCGCGGTCTGCGTTTGTTTACGCGCAGCCACGCTCCACGCGCCATCTGACGACAATTTGGGGACGCCACGCACCGCGCATGCCAGCCCCAGTCCTCCCGTCGCGGTATCGTTCACCGGCGTGGCGTCGAACTCTGTCACGCGAAGAAAGTGGTTTGATCCACCCACGTTCAAGGTGGTGTTAATCGGGCCGCCCGATCCTGATGCCAGCACTTTGAAGTTCGCCATGTCGATCATGGCGAGATGGAAATCGAACTGCAGCGGAATGTAACCTGTGATGCCCTTCGAAGGTACGCAGGTGTGCGGCGTTCCTCCCAGATCGGCAACCTTGGCTCCGCCCTGCAACACCGTGGTCTGAGGGTCGATGATGACCTCGCCATCGAACGTGACCGGCTGCACGGGAATCGTCTGCGTGATCGCAGGGTTGCCGCCAAAGCCCGTCCCATCCTGCGTGCCCGTCGCTGGAATCTGCAATCCGAGCTGTTGAATATTCTTTACCTGGATCACGCCGCCAACCACGCCTGCATGAATCTGGTCGCGTGTAATGCCGGTCGAAGTTGGAAAGTTGAACAGCCCATCGCTCGCGGGCTGCCATCCGCTGTCCACGCGATGCACCACGCCCGACGCCTGCCGATCGATCGTGATGGTGCGGACGACGCGAATCGCCCACGGGCAAATGATGCTTTGCACCTGGATCACTTCACGGCTTGTGCGTCCCATCAGCACGTGAAAGTGCGCCTTGATGACTGCGGTCGTAGGCGGGTTCTGCGCCGTCCATTCGCTGAAGGTGCTTGCGCCATAACCAGTCAGGTCATAGCGCCGCAGCGGAACGCCTGTGCCAATCGTGCTTCCTTGCGGCGGATCGAACTCCGACTCGAAGATCAGTGCTGCATTGCTGCCCAGCACCATTTCGCCATACGAAAGGTTGGGTAGTGGCGGATTGTCGTTCGGCATGCGGAGGAACGTTCGTCCCGCAAGCACCGGGTCTTGTTGATTTTGATTTGGCGCGAAGATACTGAGCTGCCACGCCCCCGTATACGGCACGCCCGTGGGAGTGAGCGTTGCGTTGAACGTGGGTTGTACCAGTCCGATGTTGGGAAGGATCGTACCGTTCTGCGCAACGTTATCGAGAGCCGCCACCATGCCGAATGGCAGCGTGAGGCGCGCCGTGAAAGCCCCGCGTCCCGCATCGAGCACCGATTGCAATGACTGCAGTGGAGAGATGGGAATCAGCCTCGCTGACACCGCCCGCACCTGCGTCAGCGGACCATCGTTCGGTGGATGCAGCAACTCGAAATCACTTACCTGCGGATCTGATGCGGATGATCGGTCATACATCGGCTCCCACGCTATTGCGGGCAGAGTGGTCAGCGGCAGCAGCGCTGCTGGCCCGCGCACCGATAGACCGTCAATCGTGTACAGCAGGTTGAGACGCTCCTGCGTAGTTACCTCTACTCCAAGTTGGCTGGCGCGTGTTGAAAGATCAAGCAGCACCACGCCCGGCGCGGTTGGGGGCAGCGGATCCGGTGGAATCACCGCCGCGCGTGGTGCGAGCTTCGCTTCTGTACTCAACTGCTTTACTGTCGACGGCGACGCCTTCGATTCAATCGCAGCGTGATGAGGCACTGGCGTCAAAATCAAATGCTTGTGCGGAGCCACCGCGGGCGTACTTGCTTCCGTAGAGGGTGGCGTTGCGGGATGCGTATGCGCCGTATCGAACAGGCGCAGCGCCGCTTTGTCCGGCGATGTCCACGTCACGCTCGAGATCAGAAAGCCGCCGCCTACCGTCGCGCCGCCATTGCCAACCGCGCCCGGCCGGCTCGCCAGCGTGCCGATTCCGCCCGTGTACGGATCCGGCAGATACAACTCCGCCAGTATGTAGCCGAACAGCAACAGAAAAAGACCGTTGGTAGCGTTGAAGTCGCCATCGGCATTGGCGCTCAGTAAAATCGCTCCCGGCTCGCTCACTTCGAGCAAAGCGTTGTCGAGCGCCAGGGGAAACGCCCGTTGCGCAATGTTCGGTGGCGGCGTCGATGAAAATACAAACAACCGATTCCCTGACGAGTTCCGAATCAGCGCCACCAGTGCCGCAATAAACCGCGCGGGCACGCGCGCTCCGCTTGCCAATAGAGGACGGTCGACCAGCGCGTCCAGCGCTGCTCCGTACTCAATAATTTCGTTCGTCCCCACCAGCGCATAGGTCAGTAGCTGCCCGGCAGCGCGTGTCGCTACCAGCCGGCAACGGTCGTGCTTAACCGAGTCCCGATCCACCCACAAATCAAACGTCTGCGTGCTCACCACGCCAGCCGGGGGCTTGACGATCGCAAACAAAACCAGCGCTGTGTTCTGCGCCAGAAAGATCGACTCCACCTCCGCCTCGGGCTTGGCCAATCCAGTCCATTGGCAGAACAAACCGTGCCCGCAGGCAAGCGCAAAATCGCCCGGACCGTTCGCAGTTCCCAGTTGTGTCGGATCCGATGTCTGGCTAACGTTGAATGCCCAGCCTGCAGATTGAATCTGCGCCGTGCCTGTTATATCGATCAGCCTTCCACTTTGCGCGCCCGGAGAAAAATGTCCCGCCGCAATCTTTCCAGGAACGACCAGCAGGTTCAACTGGGGGCTGTAGCTCACACCGGGAAGGGACCCGCTGCAAGTAATCGATTGTCCATAGAGCACGGCCGCGCAGCCTGAAAACGCAATCGTCGGCGCTCCGCTTGCCGGAAAACTCACCGAGATTGAAGCCGGCGCGGTCACCGTGGCGGGAAAGTCCACAGGACCGCCCGGGAGCGGCGAAGGTGTCAATTGAAGATCGAGCGTGGCGCCCGCGGCCACGGTCACAATCGCGCCTGACACTGACAGCGGTTGATCGCTTGATACCAGGCCGCTGTTTACTGCGATGCCTGCGAAGCTGCCGGCCGGAGCTGCGGCTGCAAACGGATTGACTCCGATCCACGCCGAGCCCGCCGTCACCGTGGCCTGCGTAGGATGGCCGAATCGCAAAATTGAAATGGGAAGAACGCACAGAACCTTGCCCGCGCGAATAAACTGCGCAACGCCCGCGAAACGGAATATCAAAATCCATTTCTCGGTCGTTGCCTGCAGGTCCGCTGATGCAACGCTGATGGGTCCAAACGTGGCGGCAGGCTTCTGCGCTCGTGCCCACGCCGGCAGTTCCAGTCCGCCCAAGGCTGTGGGCTCGCGATCCAGCACCACAACGCGCGTCGTCTCCTGGTCCTTCAACGCAATCGGAACAATCTGCTTCGCCCACTCCGGCGGAGCCGCCTTCGGCGTTGGTTGCGGAGCCGGCTGCGCGCCCTTCGCAGTGGGCACTGGCCTCGTCTGGTCGCCGCCCCCCGGAATCGAAGGTGGCTTGGAAAGGTCGATCCCTTTCCATGCGGCAGGAATGTTCAGGTCAGCCGCAAGCTGGTCCGCACTCTGGCCTGTCGCAATCGCCTTCGTTACTGCGATGCGCACGGCATCGAGTATCTTCGCGTTTCCGTGGTTCAGAACTGGAATCTTGGACAACTCTGCCGCAAGCGCGTCCGCGCCGATGCGTTCCGATGGAGCCATCGAAAGTCTCCTTCATCAACGATGAGGTGGGCCGGGAATTGAGGGACCAGGTGGCAATGAAGAGACACAAAGGGCGGGAGACTTTCAAACCGTCCGGTACATCAAAGATGGGACCTGGGAGAAGTGTCGCAGTAAAGGAACGCTTACATACGTTTTGCGTTTATCGACTGAACGGAAACCGTCACGTTTTATCGTTCGTCGTTCCGATGGAAAGCCAGTCTCATGGATTGGTGACCCTGGTGTCAAATGAAAACTTCGCGCATATTGAGTCGCGTTTATTTCATTCGCCGTTCATCAATGTTTGCGGTTTTGATGTGAACGCCATGCAACCTTTGCGCGATTATCCCAGACTGTTGATTCCATTTGTGACGTCGAAGATGTGGCCCATCTTTTCCTGCTTGGTGCGAAGATAGCGCTCGAAAGTGTCCTGCGCTTCCACCTCGGCAGAAACGCGCTCCGTCACTTCAATCCCTGCTGATTGCAAGGCCGCCACTTTGTCAGGGTTGTTCGTCATAAGACGGACGGCCTTTACTCCGAGAAGCTTGAGGACTTCAGCAGGCAATTCATAAGCGCGGCAGTCGGGAGCAAAGCCCAACTCCACGTTTGCTTCGACCGTGTCCATTCCCTGGTCTTGCAATTCGTAAGCTTTGAGCTTGGCCATCAGGCCGATGCCGCGGCCTTCCTGCTGCTCGTAAAGCAGGATGCCGGCGCCTTCGGCGGCGATGCGGCCCATTGCCAATTCCAGTTGCAGGCGGCAGTCGCAGCGCAATGATCCGAACACGTCTCCGGTGAGGCACTGGGAGTGAATGCGCACGATGGGCGGATCGGAGTGGATATCGCCCATGACCAGGGCGACCAGGCCTTCGACGTTTCTTCCGGCCTGGTCGCTGTTTTCGCAACACGGCCGCGGGGAGGGCAGCACGCCCTCAAAGCCGAGAATCCGGAAGGCGCCCCAACGGGTCGGGAAATCCGCTTCGGCGATCTTGCTCACGCTTACAAATGCCATAGTTTCCATTTTACGGCCCAGTGAATTTGCGGATGATGCTGCGCACCCTTGCAAAACACCGTAGGGGGCGTGCATTTGTAAAAAAAAAACGGTCAAAGTGAATGGATTCATGGGAATGCACCCCGAAAATGGGGGATTTTTGTCTCACCGTGATTTAGATCACAAAAGCAGTGAAAAGTGAAAAGGTGAAAAGGGATGAAGTGAATGAGTGAAGAAGTGAATAGAGGCAGGGAATAGGGACCAGGGAAATAGGAGGGAATAGGAAATGGGGAATAGGAAATTGAAGACCGAGGGTTCCGGACTGTGAGTGCTTTGGTCATTCCTTGCTTCTCCTGTTGCGAATTTTGTGGCGCCAATGGAAAACGCCCGCCGGTTTGGCGGGCGTTTCTTTACTACTGATTCAAGTATGGCAGGTTCGAAGAATTAATCCCTAATTTTTGGAAATATTTTTTCGCTTTGTTTTGTGCAATTTGCGACGTTTTCCACAGGCGAGGCCCTTGACAAGATTTTGAGCGGGATCCGGATGTCGTTGTGCGGCACGCTCGGCATTCCTCCCGGAAAAGCGAGACCGCGTGGAAGAATGCGGAAGCGCATTGCCAAGGGAGAATGCTATTCGGACCGCGGTCCAGACGATGTCGAGATCCCTCGTTTCCATCAGTGAGCGGGCGGTTGGATTCAATGCCTTACTTTTCCCGGCCTGGATGAAAGTTGTTGCCGTCGCACGAGTCTCCTTCGCTTTGACCGGACGGGTCACGGTGCGAATGAGAGCGGGGTGAGGAAGGGGCCCAGGACTCCGTGCGAATGCCGAGAAACGATGGCCACGGAGGCAAGGGTGTAATGGGGTTTTGGGAAGAGGGTGGTTGAACGGAGCATCGTTTGTGGGTTCGTACCCAGGAGGAAGAGAAACGGCAGGCAATTAAACGGCGAATCATAGGCACTCCCGAAAGCGCAAAGTAAGCGGGATCGATAAAACGAGCGTGATCGATCGGGGTCGTGCAATTGCATAAACATTCTCAGCAGTTGGAAGCGCGAGCTGAGTCCTTGTGCAAGGGCTTTGATGGCGGAGAAGAGATACGGGTTTGTTCTTTCGTTGATTGTCAACGCGTCGCTACAGGGCGCGTGTTGCGGCTGGCGCTGAGCCCGAGTTTACCTCTCTTTTGTCTTTTGTATCCCAGGGTTCCTTGTGACGTCGTATTTGTTTACGCCGAGATGGCGGCGTCGTCCCGTACGAGATTGACTATTGCATAGGTGTCGGCGAGGGCGTCATCCCTGTTGGTGAGATTGCCGGGCCGGTAGGTGAGGCCAAACTGGACGCGATACGCAACGCTGTTGGACAAGTGGCTGCGGGCCACGATAGGGCGGAGGTGGGGCCGCCGTCGACTGGCTTCCAGCTGTCGTTAATCTTGTCGAGCGCGACGTCCGGTGGCAGGTTCTGGAACTGGGCGAAGACGTCTGGATCGAAGAAACGCCCAAGTCAAGCGGAATCCGAATCGTTCCCGAAGCCTCCGCTGTAACGAATTCCATCGACACGTCACTAGTATTGACAGATGGTGATATCGCGAAAGTATGAATTGACAATGCGGCCGCAATTCCCTAAGCTCAGTCGCAACGAACCGCCGGACAACACGTTCGGGACGGTTCCGTAAACTCGATAATTGGTTCAACCGCAAAGCGCATCCATGCTTTAGCTTGTTACATGAACTCTCATCCCCCCGACCCAGTCGAAAAGAGAGAAACGGTATGCTAGATCGTACTCTGCCGGCAATCCAGAACTTGAAGCACGTGGTCGTTTTGATGATGGAGAACCGCTCCTTCGATCACATGCTTGGAGCGCTCAAAAAGGATCTCCCCGCAATTGACGGTCTCTCGGGGACCGAAACCAATCCCGACACCACCGGTGTCCCTGTCCCGGTTTCGCCCACCGCCGAGTACCAAAGCCAGCTCGATCCCGATCCCGACCACCACTTCCCGGCGGTCGACCTGCAGATCTTCGGAGGCGTCACGACAGCGCAAAACAGCGCACGCACGGCTAATATGCAGGGCTTCGTAAAGAGCTACTTCGTCCAGCAGCACAATGTGGCTCACTCGCACCTCATCATGAATTACTTCACGCCCGACAAGCTGCCGGTGCTCACCACCCTGGCAAAGCAGTACGGGGTGTTCAATCGCTGGTTTGCGTCCATACCGGGGCCCACTCTGTGCAACCGCGCGTTCGCGCATTACGGAACATCCTTCGGCCAGGTGGCCATGGATGTCTTCTACTGGAATAAGCAGTACAAGAGCATCTATGAGCGCGTTGTGGCGGCAGGCCATACTGCCCGGCTCTACTACTTCGACGAGGCCAGTTCATCTCTCGAAGTCATCAACCTGCTCCAGAACCAGCCGGACTTGTTCGGCACGTTTCAGGATTTTCTTGACGCCTGCCAGCGCAACAAACTGCCCGACTACTGCTTTATTGAGCCCAACTACACTGACCACGACGCACCCGACGGTTCAGGGGAACTGATTGCCAGTGACCAGCATCCGGATCACGATGTCAGAGCCGGCGAGCAGTTCATCGCGTCCGTTTACAACGCCATCCGCAACAATCCGCAACTGTGGCCGAACACGGCCATCCTCGTGGTTTACGACGAGCATGGCGGCATCTTTGACCACGTGCCGCCACCGGCTTGCATGCCCGACGGATTTGTTGCCCAGCCCAGCGCCACCGGGACTCCCGACCCGTTTCATTTCGATCGCCTTGGAGTGCGGGTGCCGGCGGTTCTTATTTCACCGTGGATCGCCCCGGGAACGGTGATCAACGAAGTCTTTGAGCACGCGTCGATTCCCGCCACCATGACCGAGTATTTCATCGGTCAATACGATCAACGGTCGCCTCGCGAAATCGCCGCTCCCACATTTCTGGGTTATCTCAACCAGCCCAAAATGCGAGCCGATGCCGATTGCCCGACCTTCAATAAAAAGTGAGCGCAGGGAGCCAGCCATGGAACCGATCCTCGTACCCGAAACGCCGAAGACCGCTTTCAACAAAAACCGGCGCGCCTCGGACCTGATCAGGAAGCAGGTGGAGCACTTCAAACACCTGGAGCACTCGTTGCCACCCGAAATCCGGGCGACCCTGCCCCAGCACGCCATCGTCAGCGAAGACGACGCCGCACGCTATATCGGCCCCATGACGCGGTTTTTTCTCTCCCGAAAAGCCGCGGTGGCAAAGCCGAGGAAGCCTCTGCTCATGAAAACTGCCGCGCCCCCGGAAAAAGGACTCGCTCTGGCGGCCTCAGCCGCGTCCGGCGCCCCGGTCAAAAAAACATCCGGTTCCGGCGCGGCCAAAAAGACCGCGAGCGGGCGAAAGAGGAAAAAATGAAGCTCGCCAACCGGCCTTTTACTCTCCTCTTTTTACTCTGCTCGGTCGCGGCCGCTCAAAACGAAGGCCGGTTGCAGCGCGACTTCCGCGTAGAAGGAGAAGCGCTGAAGTCCTGCTTCCATTTCAGCTTCGGAAATTTGTCTGAGTGTGGGCAGACCCTTGTGATGGGGCAACCCATGCATATCGCCATAGGCAGCCTGGCCCCGGACAACGGGGTGGGCGTGGGACTGGCGTTCGTGGAGCACAAGAACTTCGCGGATGAATGGCGTACCACCTTCGACGTGGATGCCGAGGCCACGGCCAACAATTCGTGGCGGGCAGGTGGCTATATGAAAGCTTACCGTCAGCCCTCCGGCACTGAATACCGCGTAGCGCCGCTGTTCAATCTCTATAGCCAGGTCGTCTCGCTGAACCGTGTGGATTACTTTGGCCTGGGTGGCAACAGTTCACGGACCGCGCATTCGACGTTCGGCTTCACCGAGATCATTGCGGGAGTTGACGGAGCGATTCCATTCAAGATCGGTAGTGGTGGCCCCAAGGTTGCGGTGGTTGCGGAGGCGAATGGCCGGTTTCCATCGGTCAGAGGTGGAACCACTTCGTCTCTGCCTTCCATCCGCTCGATCTTCGATGAGAGCACGGCTCCGGGCCTGGCACGGCAGCCGGGTTATTTTGAGCCGGGACTTGGGGTGCGCCTGTACCCGGCATTGTTCAAGGACCGCATCCGGCTCGATTATCTGCTACAACTCCAGGCATTTTTGGCACCGGGAGACAGCAGATATTCATTCCGCCGCTTCAATGCGGATTTCCGCCACCAAATTCCGCTTTACAGTTGGCTTCCGGGCAGCGCAAGCAAGAAGTATCTTTCGGGGCGATCCGCAGCATTCGCGCACAACGGGCCCGACGACTGTAGCGGAAGCAACGGTGCGAATAACGTCGCGCTGAAACATGCTGGACAGAAGATCAACGACGCCGTTCCATGCCCCGTCGTGTCGACCACTGAAAAGTTGGAAGGATCCATCAGTCTGCGCGCCTTCATCTCCGAATCCGTCGCCGGGCAGGGAAGCGTAGTTCCGTTCTACTTCTCTCCCACATTGGGCGGGTCTGATCTGAACGGCACGCCCATGCTGGCAAGTTTTCCTGACTATCGGTTCCGCGGCCCGGACCTGCTGCTTTTCCGAGGTGAATTCGAACATTCGCTCGGCAAGCTGCCTCTGGGTGCCTACTTTTCGGTTGACGAAGGCAAGGTCGGACTGCAGCGCGGCGACATCGGTATCGACCATCTGCGTCACAGCTACAGCGCCGGCCTGACGGTGCACGCCGGTGGATTGCCACTGATTTATTTTCTCTACGCATGGGGCAGTAACGAAGGCTCACACACGATCGGATCGGTCAGTCCGGTCCTGCTGGGCGGTTCGTCACGCCCGCCCCTGTTCTGAAGGCGGTCTGTACCGACAGATCGGTCGTTCGGATTAGTGATCAATCCGCGGATCTGAAGTCGCTTCCGGCGGGCGGCCGTGGTCCAGGTGACAGTGACGGTGGCATTTGTGTCCACCAGGTTCAACAGCGAGCAGCCATCTTCGAGCTCGCCGTCGTTGTAGCAGGTAACCTAGTCGGCGGTGAGCGACAGGGCCTGTAAGGGGCGGTAGAGGCGGCAAACACGGCTGTTATCGAGTGGAGTCTGCCAGGTTCCGTCGGCACAATAGACGCTTCGCTTCGGCATGGCGCTCCTTCTGTAGAGGTGGGCGACTTGCGGCTTAGGACCCGAACGTGAGTAATTCATATTGGCAAGAGAGCAGCAAGGAAATTGATTCTGCAGCTCGTGGTGTTGACAACAGCGGGGGCGGAGATTCAAATTCCGGCATGCATTTTCGCATAGGAGCAGCGCCGGGCCGTGGTGTGCCGGGGTGGAGGCTTTCGCTATATCTAGCCGGTGCAACGTTGTGCGCGTTGCTGGCCGGATGCGCGTTGACGCCCATGGCGAAGCATGCCCAGGCATTCAACGTGGCCACCGCAAGTGTGATCAGTAACTCCGAAGACGCCTATCGCGCGGCCAACGATCTGCGCGAGAAGGAGCAGATGGAGGCGGCGGTCTACTCGTATAACTACGGAGCCGAGACCGATCTCAACTTCGACCCGCACAAGGATTTCAAGCCGATGTTCACGCCGGATGAACTGGCGGCGCGCATAACGGTGCTGGAGGGTCTGCAGGCGTATTCCGACTCACTGGTGGCATTGACGGGAAAGCCGACGGCGGAAGAGTCGGCGGCGCTGGATGCGGCGGCGGCAGGAGTGGGCACGAACCTGATGGGATTGAGCACGACGCTCAATACGAAGTTCCCGGCGGTTCCCGCGATCTCAGGAAACCAGGGCGCCTTGATCAGCACCGCCATGAACGCGCTGGGCAAATATCTGCAGGTGCGGGTGGTGAAGAAGTCTCTGCCAGTCGTTACGGGCGAAATGAACGACACGGTAAAGACGCTGTGCGGTTTGCTGGAAGCCGATGTCCAGGTGATGAGGACGCAGGCGGATTCTGATTACACGTCGCTGATATTGACCGAGAACCAGTTTGTGCTGCACAACAAGCTGGACGCGGTGGAGAAGCGCAACGAAGTAGAGAAGCTGATGCGAGTGGTTCGCGAGCAAAAGGCGAATGACCGCATGCTGGCGGCTCTGAATACCGCGGTGGTCAAGCTGCGGCTGACGCATCAAGCACTGGCAGCCGCGGCGCAGGGAAACAATCCGGGCTCGTTGAAGGAAACCATAGCCGAGCTTCAGGCCGCAGGAAAAGAACTGTCGACGTATTACAAGTCGCTCCTAGGTCAATAAGAAAGCAGCGGAGGAAACGCCCGTGTCCACGACCCCCTTGCCCCCAAACCTGCAGCCCCGCGACCTGATCGCGAGCTACCAGGCAATTCTGGATGCCCTGAGCAAAGCGTACTGGGAAGCCAGCGATCTGCCATCGAAGGATTTGATTTACGGCGTACAGCAGGCGATCAGCGACATTATTACGACGTTGACGACGGCGCAAGTTGAAAACCTGACCAAGCAGTTTATTGCGCTGAAGCCGAAGATCGACGCGACGAACGTGGCGCTGGGCGACATCAAGGCGAAGGTAAACCAGATTACGAAGAATATTGGGACGGCGTCGATGCTGGTGTCGGGGATTACGAAGATTTTGTCGATGTTCCCGTGAAGCAACGGGGTTAGCGGAGTTCGCGGTGTCGGCGAGGCTAGCGAAATTAGCCTATGGGTGAACCTCAATCGACTCTCCAGGGACCACTATCGGTCTCGGACCGCCTGTAATTTCTGGCGCCCAACGACATTCGGACGCCTTTTTCAGAGCAGCGCCATTGGACAAAAGAAAACGAGCCATGGATATGTCCTTGCGGAAGCAAGCCGTGTCGAGCGCCGTGTGTCCGTTGAAATCGGAATCGACGGGCACACCGTTCTCCAGCAGTGCTTTTGCCAGGCCCGGGTGGTGCTCGGCTGCCGCGAAGATGAGGAATGAGTCGCCGTGCTCGCCCGGGCCGACGGTGCGGACGAGTAGCGTCATCCATCCCGCGTACGGGAGATAGATCGCAAGGAGCATTGCTGTCGCCGTGGCCACAAGCAGCAGATGTTGACTTGGAGGCCTCCGCCGCCGAAAAAGTGCGAAGGCTGAGCTGCCCAACCACGCGAGAAGGAAGAGGTGAACGCCGAGCAATCCCAATCCGCCCAGGATCAGCAATTGAGGAAAGGCATGAACAACGGAGAACCCCACCATCTGGTCTCCATCGCGCCACGTGAGAATCGTCTCTTCGTATATAAGGCGGAGTACGTACGGGGCGGAAGTAATGATAGCGACGAGCCCGAAGAGCGCGAGAGGCGAACGAGGCCGCCGGCCGGATGAAGTCATATTCGACCTGAATTCGGTTCAGATTAGCATGGATTTCCGGCAAGGTCTGAGGCCCAAAAGAAAATGCGAGGCTGTTGCGGTACGTTGAAATCGTACCGACGCCATGTTTTCTCGAATTGGATACATAGAAGATGCCTCGATAAGCAAAAACAAAAAGCCCAGCCGACTTGGCTGGGCTTTTTGGCGTAGTGCGCTGAGGTGACTTACGGCGTTACGGTCTCGAGCGAGTGGTTGCCGTGGGGGATGCAGGCGACGGCGGTCGGCTTGTTGAGCGACGGATACGGTGTGGCCTGGGTCGGGGCAAGGGTTCCGGCGTTGGGATTGAGACGGAAACCGGAAATCGAATTGCCCAGCAGGTTGGACGTGAACACGAAGCGGCCGAGTGCCGGGTCAACGATGATCGATACGGGCTGGGTGTCAGTACTGTTGGTCTGTCCGCCGGTGACGTTGATGGCGGCCGAGGGGATTCCGGTGGCCAGTTCAATGGCGTAGGCGTTCACCGTGGAGTCGAGGGCATTGGAGACGTAGAGAAAGCGGCCGCGCGGATCGATAGCGATGGCGGAGGGCTCGTTGCCAGTCTTGTAGGGGCCGCTGATGAGGAAGCTGAGGACGTCGCCAGAGCTGATGCCGTAGGCAATGAGCTGGTTGGAGGCGTAGTCAGTCACGTAGACGAATCGATCGGTGGGATCGGTTACAAGAGCGCTGGGCTTGACGCCGGCGCGAAATGGGCTGCCGCTGGCCGGCGAGAGAGCGCCGCCGGAACCGACGCCGAATCCAAAGACCCAGCCGGGGTGTGCAGTGCTGTTGGTGGTGCCGCCGGGATTGTAGGCCGACTGGTCGTACACCGTAGCGTAGACAGCGCTGTTGTTGGCAAGGACGGCGATGCCGGTGGGCACGGTCTTGTCACTGGCAAACCCGGGGATGATGAGGGACTCCTCGTCCGTCGCTGTGCCAATGGCGCCGGAGGAGATGGCGAACTCGGTCAGGGTAGCGGTGGTGGTTCCCGAAACAACGTAAAGAAAAGTGCCGGCCTGGTTGATAGCGATGGAGACGGGAGGGCCGCTGAGGGTAACTTTGTCTTTCTGCGTCAGGCCACCGGTAGCGGTGATGGCGAAGTGGACGACGGTGTTGTTGTCGGCGTTGGCGACGTAGAGGTTCGCGAAGTCCGAGGAGGTGGCCATGGCAACGGGCGAGCTGCCGCCGGCGTCGATGGCGGCTTTGTCAGTGCCGGCGGCAAAGCGCAGGGCGCCCGACTGGGAGTCGACGGCCAGCACCTGGATGCCGCCTCCGCTGGTTGTCTTGGCGGCGGTTCCGGCCACGTAAAGATAGTCGATCGTCACCAGCTGGCAGGCCGTGAGAAGAGTGGCCACGATAAGGCCGATCCCGGAGACCAGAAATAGCTGGCTCAATTTGTTGAACTTCATGCGCTTCCTTCGTCGAGGGCCATCGATAAAGAGCCCGTAGAATGCTGGTTGAATTTCCCCATATTGTAAAAGCGTCGTATGGGGGACTGCTACCGGTGGCACCCTGGTGCAACCGCGCCAGGAGTGCCTAATTTCATGCCACGCTACTTCTTCTTCACCGCGCCGTGCGGTATGGCTACAACCGCGGTGGGGTTGGCGTTGGCGCCGTAGGGTGAATTCTGCGAGTTCAGCAGCGATCCGTTGGTGGCGTTCAACTGGAACCCCGAAACCGTGTTGGACAGGAAGTTGATGGTGTAGAGGTACTGGTTCATCGCAGGGTCAATGCCGATGGCGATCGGCTGCGTATCGGTGGCAAATGTCGCGATGCGGCTGAGCTGGCCATTGCTGATGGTGTATCCAGTGACGTTGGAATCCTGGGCATTGGCCACGTAAGCGAACTTGCCGGTGGCGTCAATCACGATGGCCGAAGGACTGCCGCCGGCGGTAAACGGGCTGCCGCTTATCGGAGTGAGCGAGCCGGCGCTGACGTTCCAACCGAGTACGCTGCTGTTGCCGGAGTCCGTGACATAGAGATGAGATCCGGACGGGTCAAGCGCGATAGCCGTGGGCTGAATTCCGGCGGCGACGGGCACACCGCCGTTCACTGGAGCGAGGGTGCTGCCGTCCGTAGAAAAGATGAAAACATAGCCGAGGCTGGTGGTGGCATCGCGAGTCGCAACGAACAGGTTGGTGCTGGACGCCGCGATGGCGACGGGATTGATGATGTCTTTGGGGCTCGACGGCAAAGTAAGAGGCCAGTAATTTGTGCTGATGGTTTCGTTGGGCAGGGGCGGGCAAAGATTCCCGGCAGCGACTGCGGCGCCTCCCGTCGTGCACGTGGTCGTGGTGGCGATTGGGAAAGCTGCCACAGAACCCGTGCAAGGAGACACCGAGGAGCAGGTGGGCAGCGGCTGATAGGTGTCCGCAACGTAAAGAGTGCTTCCGGAAACGGCGGTCGCCAGCGGAAAGATCCCAGGCGTGTTGACGGTTTGCTGGGGATAGACCTTGCCGTCGTTGCCGATGATGAATTCCACAATGGTGTTGTCGTCGCGATTCACAACGTAGAGACTGGGTTCGCCACCTGCTTGGGAAACAGCTTCAGCAACGGGGTTGCGGCCGCCGGAGGGGAACGGAGAGGTGGGGATCTGCCGCATCTTGCCGGATTCCGAGTTCACCTCGAATACGTCAACTTCGCCATAGTTGTTGGGACCCGCAGCCCGCGCGCTGGTCACAAATACGAAATCTACCGTCAGAGTGCCGGTCAACTGATTGCAGGCGGAGAGCAGGGTGGCCACGCCGACGCCGGCCAAGGCGACCAACAGCAACTGGCCCGGTTTTTTCAACTTCATGCGCATCTTTCGTCCGACTTGAAAACCTGGTTGAGATCGTCATCCAGGCGGGAAAAGCGCGCCTGGAGATTTTGCTGAGTCTTGAAGAGTCCGGAAGATCCGGAAATCCGGGGCGGCGACTATGAAAGCCGCCGCACCTGGAAGCGCGGTATCAAGCGCCTAGCTTGTACGCCCATCGACGATGCAGTAAGTTGCCGGACCGGGAAGGCTGTAGGCCTTGTTGGCGGCGCCTTTCAGGTTACCGAGCACACCTGCATTCTGATCAATGGTGTGGCCTGTCACCGTGGAATCGTTGAAGTTCGCGGTGTAGATGAACTGGTTGGATGGATCTTCAATGAGGCAGCGAGGGCCGGCGCCAGTGCCGAACGGGCTTCCAGCCATGATTGTGAGCTGCTTGGTGGTGGTGTCAATGACGTACCCGTTAATTCCGCTTTGCGAATTGGTAGGGCTGGCATTGTTGCCGTAGTTGGCAATGTAGACCCACTTTGACCTGTTCTCCACGAGAAGGAAGAGAGGATTGGACTGGGTGGCGTCATCGGGAACCGGTCCGCCTGTCTGCGCCTGCAGCGATCCGCCCGTTCCTACGCTGAACGGAAGAATCTGGCTGGGGTAGGTTCCCGCTGGAAAGAACGAGTTGCCGGAGTTGGGCGCGATGGTGAGGGGCTCATCGTCCAGAACGTAGACGAGAGAGTTACCCGTCTGCAGGGCGGTTGCATGGCCAATATTCAGCGGCTGCGCGCTGTTCTGGCCGATGGCCAGCTGACCGCTCGACGAACTGTAGGCGTAGGGGAATACCGAATCACCGGTGGCGGGCGTGCCGCTCAGGGTGATGACGTAACCGGCCGCGAGCGCCATGTCGATGGGCTGGGCGGGGACCGGGAAGTAAGGAAGCGGCTGACCGGTCGCCGAAGAGACCTGGGCGTTCTCAATCAAGCTGAGGCGGCCGGTCGTGGGATCGATATTGAAAACGGTAATATCCCCGCAGGAATTGACTCCGGAGCCCAGAACGAGAGAACAGGAGGCACTCGACGGAGCGTCATGATCAAGGGCGATCAGGTGAGCCCCGGAGGCGTCGGCAAGCAGGCGGAAGGGGTTGAAGCCCTGCGTATAGAAGGTTCCCTGCTGAGAAAGGATGCCGTTTCCGCCTACCGCGAACTGGGTGATATTGGCGGTGGGAGTGCAAGGCTGGTCGGTCACGCAGTTGTCCGTCCCCTTGTTCAACACATAAAGGAAGCGGCTTCCAGTCAGGAGGACAGCGCGTTCGGGGTTGGAACCGCCGGAAGCAATGGGCAGTCCGTGCACGGGCGTCAACTTGCCTGTGTTGTGGTCGATTTTGAAACCGCTGATGACTCCTAAACCAGCAGTTCCAGAGGTCTGTGTCCCGGTGACGTACAAGAACCCGACGGTATAACTCTGTACGCAAGACGTAACGCTGAGGACAGCGCCAGCCGAGAGGGCGCTCATCAGGAGGGCCTTGCCGAATTTCCTAAACTTCATGCGATTCCTTCATCCTGGTCAGGCGTGCGCCGCCAAGTTGGTCGTTCCGCAGCAGAGGCTGGGTTGGGATGGGTCCCTGCTGAATTGTAAAAGCCAAGGGTAGTTTGTGCCTAGTTTTGGGAACGCCAGGGGACAAACCCAGTATCTCCCAGCGCTCCCCGATGCGGATGATTGTCGAGGCGCCCTTAAAAGCCGCGAAACAAGATGAAGGCGCAATTGCCGTTTTGACTCCTGAACCGTGTCAAACGTCAACCCGGACGAGCCTCGAAATGCACTGTGGAGTGGAAGAACAATACCACCGAAATGAACGGGTTGTTCTCAATCTCTCGATGGCGCGGAGATCGCAATGACGCTCAGGCCGGGCTGAGCTTGGGAATCAGGATGGAAAACACGGTGCCGCTTTTCCCAGGCGTCCGGCAACTGCGAACGCGGATCATCCAGCCATTCTTGCGAATGATCTCCGAAGTGACCCAGAGGCCAAGGCCGGTGCCGGTTTCGCCCTTGGTGGTAACGAAGGGCTCGAAGATGGTGGGAAAGATGTCGATGGGGATACCTATTCCGGAGTCGGCAATGCTGATCCGCACGGAGGAGCGGTGAAAAGCCGGGGCACGGTGCTCAGAGATGCGAATGCGAAGCTGGCCGCCGCCCCGCATGGCATCGATCGCATTTCCAACGAGGTTAGCCAAAACCTGGCGGAGTTCTCCCGGGGTTGAGAGGACGTGGGGGAATTCAGAGAGGATCTCGCGCTGGACCGAGATACCGCCGGAGGAGATGCGGCTTCGGTAGAGCTTGAGCACCGAATCGAGGACGAGACCAACGTCGGTTTCGACGGGCTGGGAGGGTTCGCGATAAAAGCGCAGGGTCTGCTTGGTGATTTCGGTCACACGTGCCAGTTCCTGGTCGGCCTCGCCCAGTAGCAGCTGCATTTGATCAGGGGAAGGGTCGCAGCGCATGAGGTAAAGGATGTTGGTGATGGCTTCGAGGGGATTATTAATCTCGTGTGCGATGCTGGCGGCGAGCCTGCCGGTGACGGCCAGCTTTTCAGAGCGCATCAGGGCCTGCTGGGCGAGGGCATATTGGTGAATCTGGTCGCGAATCTGATATTGCCTCTGGCGGCCGCGGAGAGCGATCTCTAGGGTGCTGAGCAGAGTTTCGGGTCGCAGGGGGCGTTCCAGCAGAAAGGTATTTCCGAGGGGCCGCCGGAGCTTGCGCAGGCGTTCGCTCTCCACGGTAACGCGGCCGCTTACCGTGAGCAGGATGACGGGAAAGTCCGACCATGACGGCTGGTTCTGCAGGACATCGAGAAGAGGCTCGATGGAATCTCCGCCGAAAGCCTCTTCAGAGATGATGGCCGCGCCGACGCCTTCACCGATGTACCGGCACAGTTCAAGAAAATCGTCCGCAACGTGACAGGCGATTTCGGAACGGTGAAGCAGGCTGGCGATAAGCCGCCCGTCTTTGCCAGTCGGTGTGAAGATGACGGTGCGCAGTTCCGACACCGAAGCCACGCTTTCTTTAAGCAGCGGAGTCCTCCACATTCGAAGACTCTCCCACGTAATTGGGCACGCCGGTCAGCACGCCTTCGAAGTCAGTCAGCGGCTGGCCGACCGCGATTCTTCCGTCGGTGAATTTCAACTCGCGAATGGCGCGTTCGTGTCGACCGCTTCTCTTTTTGAGGACGGAAAGCGCCTGGCGGATTTCGCCTTTGTATTCGAAGTAACGGAACAGGAGCACGGAGTCGGCCAGGTAGCTGACATCAATGGGAGACTGCATGGTGCCAATGAAGCCATGCTGCGCCATGGTGAGGATGGTGGCGACGCCCTGCTGGCCGAGGTAGGCGAGGAGCTCGTGCAATTGCATGGCGAGGAATTGTTCGTGGGGCATGGCGTTCAAGAAGCCATTCATGCTGTCGATGACGAGGACGCGGAGATTCTGTCTTTCCACCAAGTGGCGTACGCGGTCGACAAATTCACCCGGGGAAAGTTCTGCGGGGTCGACCTGCTGGATTTCGAGGGTACCGTTGGCGATGCAAGAGGCGGTATCCATGCCGAGGCCCCTGGCACGGTCGGTGAGCGTGGTGAAAGCTTCGTCGAAGGTGTAGATCATGGCCTTATCGCCGCGCATAGCGGCGGAGACGGCGTATTTGAGAGCGACGGTGGATTTGCCGCACCCGGCAGGGCCCATGAACAGCGTGCTGGTGCCGGTATCGATACCGCCGCCGAAGAGCTGGTCGAGTTCCGAGAGGCCGCTGGGAACACTTTGGCGCTTGAATTTGTTGTGGTGCTCAGAGGCTATAAGTCGCGGGAAGACAGCGATGCCGCCGGTTTCGATGGTGTAGTCGTGAAAGCCCTCACGATACGAGGAGCCACGTAATTTGCGGACTTCAAGGCGGCGGCGTTTGATGCCGAAGTCGCGCTCCAAGCTCTGCATCATGATGACGCCATGGGCGATGCTTTGCAACTGGAGGTCGTGGCTGCCCTCGGCAGTGCGGTCGTCGAGCAGGAGGACGGTGCAGTTTCTGCCGGCGAAGTGACGCTTGAGGGCGAGAATCTGGCGACGGTAACGAAGCGGATCACGGGCCAGCATGCGGAGTTCAGAGAGTGAGTCGAAGACGACACGCTGCGGCTTGACCTGGTCCACCCGCTCAAGGACGGAGGTAATGGTGTCTGCGAGCTCGACTTCAGAGGGATGAAAGACGGTGTACTGGGCCTCGGGGCTCAGGTCGTCCTGAGGGGGCGCCATTTCGTAAATCTCGAGAGCTTCGGTGGGCCATCCGTGGGAGCGCGCTACCTGCTCGAGTTCCATTCTGGACTCGGACAAGGTGACGTAGATGACTCGTTCGCCGTTACGGATGCCCTCGAGCAGAAACTGAAGCGCGATGGTGGTTTTGCCGGTTCCCGGATCGCCTTCAATCAGGTACAGATGGCCTTTAGGCAGGCCGCCGTTGAGAATGTCGTCGAGTCCAACGATGCCGGTGAGGATACGGTCGGGAAGAGAGTTGGCTACGCCGGCGGAAAGGCCAGAGTAATTCAGTTTGCCGCCATGACTGTTCTGCGCAGTGTCGCGGTGTTGGTCCATTCTGTGCCTCGGTTCCCCAGATCGATAAAAAATTAGATTCCGAGGAATTTCCGAGAGTTGCACAGGTCGAATGATGGGCTTTCGGCGCCGGACCTGCCGGTGAACCCGGCGCCTTAGAGCCTGGTGCGTTACCAGACGCGGCAGGAGGCTTGCGGGTACATGGGCTGGCCTTTTTTGCAGCCGAAGGCCTTGCCGAACTCGTCGAAATTCTGCACCGCGCCGTTGACGCGCCACTTGCCGGGCGAGTGCGGGTCAGTGAGGGCCAACTGCCTGGCGACTTCGTCGGAGTGGTTTTCGCACCACACCTGGGCAAAGCCGATGAAGTAGCGCTGGGATTCGGTGAATCCGTCAATTTTCTCGGAGGCTGCTTTACCCTCGGCGGCAAGAGTGTCCAACAGGGCCATGTAGGCGATGCGCATGCCGCCGTTGTCGGCGGTATTTTCGCCCAGTGTGAGCTTGCCGTTGAGCTTCTGCTGCGGCGTATCGCCGTGTGCGGGAGCAGCCTCAAAGCCGGAGTACTCGGCTACTTCGCAGTCCGTGCGTTCGGTGAAGGCTTTGCGGTCTTCGGCGGTCTGCCACTCGCGGAGGTTGCCTTTGCCGTCGTACTGCGAGCCCTCGTCGTCAAAGCCGTGCGTAATTTCATGGCCGATGACTACGCCGATCCCTCCGAAGTTGACGGCCGGGTCGATTTTGGAGTCGAAGAACGGCGGCTGCAGGATTCCGGCGGGAAAATTGATGTCGTTGAAGGAGGGGTTGTAGTCGGCGTCGACGGTGGGCGGGGTCAGGTCCCATTCTTTTTCATCAACCGGCTTGCCCAGCTTGGCGAAGTTGTAGTTGCGCTCGTAGACGTTGTGGGAGTGCTGGTTTCCGACCATGTCGGTGCGATTCACCTTGACGCTTGAGTAGTCGCGCCACTTCTCGGGATAGCCGATCTTGTTGCGAATCATTCCCAGTTTCTCTTCGGCGGCCTTTTTGGTGGGCTCGCTCATCCAGGGAAGGGTCTTGATGTCGTCGCCGAGAGATTTTTCGAGCGCCGCAACCAGCTTGTCCATGCTGGCTTTTGCGGCGGGTGGGAAGTTTTGCTTCACCCAGTCCTGTCCCACGGCCTCGCCGAGGTCGTTGTCGGCCATGGACGAGCATTTTTTCCATCGCGCGACCGGCTCCTTTTGTCCGGAGAGAGTTCGGGCGAAGAAGTCGAAGTTCTCGTCATAGAAGCTCTTGGGCAGGCTGGTGGCCTGCTGGTGGAGGATTTGCCAGCGGAGATAACTTTTCCAGGAGTCGAGTGGCTCGGTCTGGATAAGCCCGCTGAGGGCCTTGAAGAAATCCGGTGTGGCCACATTCAAAGTTTCGAAGTGCCCGATGCCGATCGCGTTGAAGTATGCGTTCCAGTTGAAATTGGGAGCGAGTTTGGCAAGATCGGCGACGGGATAGATGTGGTAGCGGTTGGCGGGCTCGCGGAGGTCAGTGCGACTGGTGGAGGCCTTGGCCATCGCGGACTCAATTTCCATGACGGCGGCGGCTTCAGTGGCGGCCTGATCCGGCGTGTCGCCGGCCAGCGCGAACATCTTTTTCAGATGGTTGATGTACTGGCTGCGAATATCTTCGAAGTGCTTGCTGGGGTCGATGTAGTAGTCGCGGTCAGGCAAGGACAGGCCGCCCTGGTAAAGCTGGGCAATCTGCTGCGAAGAGTCCTGGTAGTCCTGTCCGACGAAAAACGAGAAGAAACCGTCGGGGGTGCCGTCGTTCTCAAGCTGCGCAAGAAGGGCCGGGATCTGTTTGGCCTCGTTGAGGCCGGCGACGAGAGCCCATGAGGCTTGAATAGGCGCGATCCCCTTTTTCTCGATTGTGGCTTTGTCCATGCATGCGGCATAGTAGTCGCCGTATTGCTTCTGCAAAGGCGTTTTGGGGTCCTTTGCGGCGGCGTCGAGGATCTGCCAGAGGAGATATCGATTGCGTTCAAAAAGGATGGCGAAGGACCGTTCCCAGCGCACCTGATCCGCCGGGACGGGGTTGTTCTTGACCCAGTTGCCGCAGGCGTACTGGTAGAAGTCCGAGCAGGGATCGGCGGTTTTGTCGAGAGCCGCGGCGTCAAAGCTGTGGACCACCGGCGGCGGGGCGGGCGCGTCGGATTCCGCAATCGTTGAGGCCGGTAATACGGCAAATCCGGCGGCAAATAGCAGAGAGGATGCGAGGCGCAAAGAGATCATCGAGACTCCTGAGAGTTTTGGTCAGACTGTGGGCCGCTGGTGAATCAGGGGAGCCACAACGAAGGCTCCGCATGAATCACAAGACCTATCCCAGAATCAGAAAGGGGAGCGTACCACGCAGGAAATGCGTCGCGGAAGATCTAAGCCATGAATGGTGGGGCAGGTGGGACGAACGTTCGAGGATGCCCGGAAGTGCGTGGTGCTCGCGGTGCTTCCGGGCATGACCTGCCTACCAGACGCGGCAGGCGTTCTCGGGATACATGGGTTGGCCCTTCTTGCAGCCGAAGGCTTTGCCGAACTCATCGAAGTTCTGCACTGAGCCGTTTGTACGCCACTTGCCGGGCGAGTGCGGGTCAGTGAGGGCCAATTGACGAGATGACTGCTCGGTTGAATTCTGGCACCACACCTGGGCGAAGCCGATGAAGAAGCGTTGCGACTCGGTGTAGTCGTCGATTTTGTCGCTGATGGTCTTGCCTTCCTTGGCGAGGGTGTCGAGGAGGGCCATGTAAGCAATGCGGAGGCCGCCGTTGTCGGCCGTGTTCTCACCGAGGGTGAGTTTGCCGTTGAGGAATTGTGCCGGGGTGTCGCCGTGCGCGGGAGCGGCTTCGAAGCCACCGTACTCCTTGACTTCACAGTCGGTGCGTTCCACAAATTTCGAACGGTCTTCGGCGGTTTGCCATTCTCGCAGGTTGCCCTTGCCGTCGAATTTTGAGCCCTGGTCGTCGAAGCCGTGGGTCATCTCATGGCCGATGACGACGCCGATGCCGCCGAAGTTTACGGCCGGGTCGATGTCCGCATCGAAGAACGGCGGCTGGAGGATACCGGCGGGGAAGTTGATGTCGTTCATCGAGGGCTGGTAGTAGGCGTTGACGGTGGGTGGCGTCATGCTCCATTCCTTCTCGTCGACCGGCTTGCCCAGCTTGGCGAGCATGTAATTGCGCTCGAATACGATGTCGGAATGCACGTTGGCCAGGACGTCGTCGCGCTTGACTTCGAGGGCGGCGTAGTTACGCCACTTTTCGGGATAGCCGATCTTGTTGCGGAATTGGGAGAGCTTTTCCTCGGCGGCTTTTTTGGTCTCGTCGCTCATCCACGGAAGGGTCTTGATGTCGTCGGCGAGGGCTTTGTCGAGTGCGGCTACAAGCTGGTCCATGCTGGCCTTGGCTTTGGGCGGGAAGTGCTCTTTGACCCAGTCCTGGCCGACCGCTTCGCCGAGGGCACGATCCGTCTCCTGAGTGCACTGTTTCCAGCGAGGGGTGGGCTCCTTCTGGCCAGCCAGCGTCTTGTCAAAGAACTCGAAGTTTTCATCTTCAAATGCTTTGGGAAGATTGTCGGCGCTGGCGTGCAACGTGTGCCAGCGGAGGTAGGACTTCCAGGAGTCAGCCGGCTCCGAGGCGACGAGCTCGTTGAGCTCCTTGAAGAAGTCGGGAGTGGAAACGTTAAGTGTTTCGAAGCGGCCGACGTTTACGTCCTTGAAGTAGGTGGCGAAATCGAAATCGGGCGCCAGCTTCTGGAAGTCGCCGGTGGTGTAGATGTGGTAGCGCTTTTCAGGGTCGCGGAGATCGACGCGCGCCATGGACGACTTGGCCAGGGACGTCTCGATTTTGATAACGGCATCGGCTTCTTTGGCGGCCTGTTCGGAGGAGTCGCCCGCGAGGGTAAACATTTTGACCAGGTGTTCGCGGTATTGCTGGCGGATGGTCTGAAAGCGTTTGCTGTCGACCAGGTAATAGTCGCGGTCGGGGAGTGACAATCCGCCCTGGCCGATGCTGGCGATCTGCTTGGTGGAGTCCTTTTGATCCTGCTGGATGCCGAAGCGGAACAACGGCGCGGGATCGCCGTGCTGCGCCAATTCGCCGATGACGGTGGCGAGTTGATGGGGATCACTGAGAGAAGCGATACGATCGAGCGCCGGCTTGACCGGCTGCAGGCCCTTCTTCTCAATAAGGTCGGTGTTCATGCAGGCGGCATAGAAATCGCCATACTTCTTTTGCAGGGGAGACTTGGGGTCTTTGGAGGCGGCGTCCAGTTCCTGCCAGAGGTAGTAACGGTTGCGCTCGCCGAGCAACGAGAAAGACCGCGCCCAGCGCACCTGGTCGCCGGGGATGGGATTGTCCTTGTTCCAATTGCCGCACGCATATTGGTAGAAGTCGGTGCAGGGATCGGCGGTCTTGTCGATTGCGGTGAGGTCGAAGCTGCGGGTTTCGGGCGGTGGCGTGGGCTTCTGGTTGTCGGAGGTTGATGCTGGAGCCTGAGCCGACGCGGTTCCTACCGCAAGCAGCAAGAAGGGGGTAATGCAAAGGCGATTCATCACTGGATCCTCACAATGAGTGTTGAAGCGAATGGTTTCGAACGAGAGAGATTGCAGTATTGATGGAGCAGCTTCGGGCCGCAGTCAAGCGAAGCAGGAGAAGCCTAACATGACGGCTGTTGAACGGGAGCGGCCTGTACCCGATTGCCGGCCGCGAAAAAAATTCGCACGGCGTGAAACGAATTCACACCGAATCACACAATGCTAATATGCGGAGTTTTCCACCGGTCGCCGGTGACCGGCTAATGATAGTTTGCTACACTCCTGACACGGCTTTCCCTCGGAGAAATCAATGAACCGTTGCCTCAGACGAGCGGTGGTGTTGTGTGCGGCGGTTGGCGCACTGGTTTCTACGGGTAAACTCGCCGCGCAGCAGGATGCAAAACCCGCGCCGAAACGCACGGTGGTGCGGGCTGGACACGTTCTTGATGTGAAGAACGGCAAGATTTCCGACGCGCAAACGATCGTCGTGGTTGGCGAATTGATTCAGTCGATTGCACCGACGGCGTCGGTGAGCGCGCAGCCCGGCGACGAGGTGGTCGATCTTGGCGGCCTGACGGTGATGCCGGGGCTAATCGATGTTCATACACATGTGACGATGAACACGGACTTCGATCCGTATCGCGAACTGACGAGCACGGACGCGAAGGAAGCCATCAATGGCGTTGTCAATGCGCGAACCACGCTGATGGCTGGTTTTACAAGCATTCGCAATGTTGGCGCGGGCGCTTTCACCGATGTCGATCTTCGCGATGCGATCAATGCGGGGCAGGTTCCAGGGCCGCACATGCAGGTTAGCGGTCCGGCATTGGGAATTACGGGAGGGCATTGCGATGAGAACCTGCTGCCGGCCCAGTATCACATTGTGGGTGACGGCGTAGCGGATGGGATTGCCGAGGTTCAGCACAAGGTGCGTCAGAACATCAAATATGGCGCCGATCTGATCAAGATTTGTGCAACCGGAGGCGTGCTTTCGAAGGGCGACGATCCCCAGGCATCGCAGTACACGCTTGAAGAGATGCAGGCGATTGTGGCGGACGCGCATCGGCTGGGTCGCAAAGTGGCCGCTCATGCGCACGGGGCGCAAGGCATTCTGTGGGCGTCGAAGGCAGGGGTCGACTCAATTGAGCATGGCAGCTACATCAATGACGAAGCGATTGCGGAGATGAAGAAGAACGGCACGTACCTTGTGCCGACCCTTTACCTCGAGGATTGGATGATCGAGAAAGGGAGCCTGCCGGCGATCTACCACCAGAAGATGCTGGACGTAAGTGCGGTGGCCAAGAACAATATCAAGCACGCGATGCAGGCGGGAGTGAAAATCGCGCTGGGAACAGACGCGGCGGTTTACCCCCACGGGCTGAATGGGCACGAACTGGACGTCTACGTGAACCAGCTTGGAATGGCCCCGTTGACGGCGCTGCAAACCGCAACGGTGAATGCCGCTGACTTGATGGGCTGGAGCTCAAAAACGGGATCACTCGAACCGGGCAAGTGGGCCGACATGATCGCCATCGAACGCAATCCTCTGGACGATGTCAGGGTTCTTCAGGACGTGAAGTTCGTCATGAAGGGTGGGGTGGTCTATAAGAATTCTGCGAAATGAGATTCGTATGACTGTCTGCTTGAAGCAATTCTGTGGAAAAAATCGAACGCTGTTATCTTCGCCTTCGCTTTTCCTGTACTGTGATAGAGACCACCTCAGAAATATCAAAGATCTAACTCAGGCTCCCGCAATTTACTCAAAATACTGGGCTTCCAACCCCAATTCTGTGTTCTAGCTCACAGACAACTGTCGCAAATTCTCATATCCTGTCTATGGTTAACAGATTCACTGAACCAGTTCTTTTTGTGTCTTGGCGAGGAAATCATGGCTAGCGAACAGCTCAAAGGAGCAGAGAAGGGCTCCGGGTCGGGTGCGTCGCCTTCAAATAACTCATCTCGTACGCTTTCCCTCGTTTCACCCAACACTGCGGAGTACACGGTACTGATGAGTGCTTCCGCACTGTTTGCCGGATTGGACGAGCGGGACTGTCGTGAGATCGTCTCAGTCGCGCGTGCCCGGGTATTCGCCCGGGATGAGCTGTTATTCACCCAGGGCCAACCGGTCCGCAGCCTGATTCTGCTTCAGTCAGGCAGTGTCAAGCATACGCAATTGAGTTCCGGCGGGAACGAAGTTCTGCTGTGGATGAGCGGGACGGGGGACGCCGTGAATATCGAGCCGGAGTCGGCGTCCAGCCACACCTGCTCGGCTCGCGCCGTGGAGCGTTGCAAGGCCTTGGTGTGGGAATACAACCGTCTGCAGACGTTGCTGGGGCAATATCCGGTGATCCGGAGGAACGTAAGCCTGATCCTCGCCGGGCGGCTCCATGAGTTGGAAGAACGCTTCCGCGAGATGGCCACGGAAAAGGTGGCGAAGCGGCTGGCGTTCACACTGCTGCGTCTCTTGAAGCGGGTCGGCAAGCCTGGGCGCAACGGAATGGAAATTTCTCTGTCGCGCGAGGAACTTGCCCAGATGACCGGCACAACGCTGTTTACCATCAGCCGCGTACTTTCAGGGTGGGCTGAAAAGGGAATTGTGCAGCCGCGGCGCCAAGGCGTAGTGATCAGCGATCCGTCCCGTTTGGAGACCATTGGCGACGAAGAGGATGCGTAGGAAACCGGCCTGACAACTCAGGCCGGCGGTCCTCATCGCCACGCCGCCGCCCTTACTACCTTGGTCCGGTGCACGCTGGACAGAATGTCGACACAGGCTTCATTCTTTACACGCTGCGGCGCGTCCATGCAAAATAGAACGTGGACACCCAAACAATCGTCATTCTTGATTTTGGTTCGCAGTACACGCAGCTGATTGCGCGGCGCATTCGCGAACTGAATGTCTTCTCGGTCGTGCTGCCTTGCACGGCTCCTCTTGTAGAAATCGAAAAATACAAGCCGCTGGGAATCATTCTTTCCGGGGGGCCTTCGTCGGTGTATGACGCGGACGCGCCTGCGGCTGATCCGAAGCTTCTGGAGCTGGGCGTGCCGATGCTGGGCATCTGCTACGGGCTGCACTTTATCGTGCATCATCTCGGCGGAAGAGTGCTCTCCGCTCCGAAGCGCGAATACGGGCACGCCGAGGTGACGGTGGAAGTGGGAACAACGCCGCTGTTTGCGGGCTTGCCGCCAACGCTGCAGGTTTGGATGAGCCACGGTGATGAAGCGGCTGAACTTCCGCCCGGCTTTCATCGCACCGCGGCAACGTCGAATGCGCTGGCAGGCATCGCCAACGAAGAGCGGAAAATCTGGGCGGTACAGTTTCATCCCGAAGTACATCACACGCCGCTCGGGCCGCAGTTGATCAAGAATTTTGTCTTCGGAATTTGCGGGGCGTCAGGTGATTGGACGCCTTCTCACTTCGTCAAGACCACGATCGAATCGATTCGCGAGAAGGTAGGAAGTGATCATGTGATCTGCGGGCTGTCGGGTGGAGTGGATTCATCCGTTGCGGCCATGCTGGTGCACAAGGCTATCGGGAGCCAGCTGACTTGTGTTTTCGTCAACAATGGCGTGCTGCGCAAGAACGAGTTCGCGCAGGTGCAGAAGAATCTTCGCGACAAGCTAGGGTTGAACCTTGTCGGCGTCGACGCGAGCGATCGTTTTCTTGACCAACTGGCCGGAGTAACGGACCCGGAGACGAAACGCAAGCTCATTGGTGCGGAGTTTATTGCGGTCTTTGACGACGAGGCTACGCGCATTGCGAAGGAGACGGGCGGCGTGGACTGGCTGGTGCAGGGCACGCTCTACCCTGACGTCATTGAATCGAGCAGCGTGAAGGGCCCTAGCCAGACCATAAAGAGCCATCACAACGTGGGTGGACTGCCGGAGTTCATGAAGCTGAAGCTGATTGAGCCGTTGCGGGATCTGTTCAAGGACGAAGTACGGCGCATTGGTCGCGACATGGGGATGCCGGAAGAGATTCTAAGCCGGCAGCCGTTTCCGGGACCGGGGCTTGCGGTGCGCATTCTTGGGCGAGGTGACGCGCGAGCGCGTGGCGCTGCTGCAGGAGGCCGACGATATCGTAGTGAGCGAGATCAAAGCAGCGGGCCTGTATACCAAGATCTGGCAGAGTTTTGCGGTGTTGTTGCCGGTGATGAGCGTGGGCGTGATGGGCGATCAGCGAACTTACGCATATACCGCCGCGGTGCGAGCAGTGCATTCCGAGGATGGCATGACGGCTGATTGGACACCGCTTCCGTACGAGGTTCTGAAACGCATCTCGAGCCGCATTGTGAACGAGGTGCGGGGGATCAATCGCGTGGTGTACGACATTACTTCGAAGCCGCCCGGCACCATCGAGTGGGAATAAGGGGTCGCGGTGTTAATCTCGAATCCCATGCAGTTGGAGGGGGTTGGCCCTTGAGCGGTTTCGACACATCTGATCCTGTGCTTAATTTATTGGTTAAGGCTGCGCGTCGAGCGGCAAGTCATGCGTACGCACCTTATTCGCAATTCCGGGTTGGTGCGGCGTTGCAGTTGGCGGATGGCGCTGTGGTGACCGGCGCGAATGTGGAAAACGCCAGCTATGGAATGACGATCTGCGCGGAGAGAGCAGCGCTGGTGCGGGCAATTTCCGAATTTGGCCCTGCAATTCGCGTTGCGGCCGTGGCGGTTGCCAACATGAATGATGCGGCCAGCCCACCATGCGGTGCGTGCCGGCAGATGCTATCGGAGTTTATCGAGCCGGATGCTCCCGTTGCGTTTCCAACCGCCGATGGCAATTGCGTGATGCCGTTCTCCGAAGTGTTTCCACTTGTGTTTGAACTGAAGCGTTGACGGCATCGTCTGCCAAAGTCTCCCGCACAAAGTCGCAGCGATGCTGATTTGAAGGTCACTCTCATGTCGAGCAAGTCCGCTTCTCCTCTGCATACAGTTGATTTGATTCGCAAGAAACGCGATGGCTACGCGCTGACGGATGAGGAGATTCGATTCCTTGTTAGCGGGGCGGCCCACTCATCGATCCCATTTGAACAGCTCTCTGCGTGGCTCATGGCCTCGTGGATCCGCGGACTCACGCTGGATGAGACGCGTGCGCTGACCGTGGCCATGCGCGACTCCGGCGAAAAGTTCGATCCGTCGCGGCTGGGAAAGACTTCGGTGGATAAGCACTCGACCGGCGGAGTTGGAGACAAGACGAGTTTCCTTGTGGCGCCGATTGCCGCGGCTTGCGGGCTTGCCGTGCCCATGATCAGCGGACGCGCGTTGGGGCACACGGGGGGAACGCTTGACAAGCTGGAATCCATTCCGGGGTATCGAACCGCGCTGAGTCTCGCAGAGTTCGAATCTGTACTCGAAACATGCGGCGTGTCCATTGTCAGCCAGACGCTTTCGCTGGTTCCTGCCGACAGGGTTCTCTATTCTCTTCGTGACCGTACCGGCACCGTGGAGAATGTTGGCCTGATCTGTGCTTCGATTCTCAGCAAGAAACTGGCTGCGGGGCTGGATGCGCTTGTGCTCGATGTCAAGACCGGATCTGGTGCATTTTTGCGCAAGTGGGAAGATGCTGAAGCACTGGCGGCGTTGATGGTCGCCACAGCGGAAGCCGCCGGCACGCGCACGGTCGCGGTGCTTACCGACATGGGACAACCGCTGGGTCACACAGCAGGCAACTGGATAGAGGTGGCTGAATGTGTCGAACTGCTTCGTGGAGAGCGGCCTGCGCACAGCGAAGATCTGCGGCAAGTTTCGCTTGTACTAGCGGGCTGGATGATCCATCTCGGCGGCAAGGCGCCCTCGCCTGAGATCGGAACTCGAATGGCTGAAGCCGCTCTCAGCGACGGTTCCGCGCTCGGCGTCTTTATGAAAATGGTGGATGCTCACGGCGGCGACATCTCAGTCTTTGACGATCTCGGCGCCTTTCACAAGCCGGACGTGACCCGGACCCTCAGCGCGTGGGACACGGGCATCATCACCGACATGGATACCACCGCGATTGGCTGGGCGGTTCAACGCACCGGAGCGGGCCGCGAAGCGAGCGATGAATCCGGTGCCCCATCCGAGTCGATAGGATGGGAACCCGTAGATCCACATGCAGGCATTGTGTTTCACGCACGACGTGGCGCCAGGGTGGAGAAGGGTCAGCCGATCGCGACGATCTATTCAACCACTCCCGCGCAGATGGACGAGGCGGAAGACCGACTGAAGGATGCGATCCGGATCTCCGAGGAGCCGGCGGAGGAGCCGCCCCTGGTGTGTCGCGTCTTCGATCGCGAAAGTGCCGAAGCCTATCTTGCAAATCCTGTTAAGGTTAGAAAAACAGGGAACAAGAAAGCAGGGAATTGCGAGTAGTCTCGGTATCTTCTGTTTGAGCAGTCGTCGGAATGGGCTTCGGTGCACAGGTTCTGCTCGAGACGGCTTTTCCTTGTTCCTTCCAGTTAGGAGCCCTTTTTGGATCGATTTACAGGCGTTCTGGGAATTCTTGCCGTGCTCGCCGCGGCCTGGCTGGGTTCAACCAATCGCCGCAGCATTCGTTGGCGCACGGTTGCCTGGGGACTCTGCCTCCAATTCCTGTTCGCGTTCTTCGTGCTGCGCTTTACGTTTGGGCAGCAGTTCATGGCGTGGGCGGGCGACGTGGTCAACCACATGCTCGGGGCCACAGCGGCCGGCACGCGCGTGCTGTTTGGCGAACTGGGCCTGCCGAATTCCGGCGCATTCGGCAAATTGATTGCACCCGCTTCCGGCGCAATATTCGCCTTTCAGGTGCTGCCGACGATCATTTTTATCTCGGCGTTCTTTGCGGTGCTCTACCACATTGGGGTGATGCAGATTGTGATTCGCGCGCTGGCGTGGATCATGCTCAAGACCATGCGTATTTCCGGCGCCGAAAGCATGAACGTGGCGGCAAGCATCTTCATGGGACAGACGGAAGCGCCTCTCACGATTCGCCCCTTCCTATCGAAGGCTACGCGCAGCGAATTGATGACTATCATGACCAGCGGCATGGCACACGTTTCCGGTGGCATCATGGCCATGTACATCTCGCAAGGTGTAGAGGCAAAACATCTGCTGGCCGCTGTCATCATGACCTCGCCCGGAACAATCGTGATGGCCAAGATGCTGGTGCCTGAGATGGACGTGCCGGCTACCGAAGGCCGCGTGGTGATTCCCAAGGACGAATTGCATCAGGAAGAGAACCTGATCGGCGCCATTGCGCGCGGCACAATTGATGGCGGGAAGCTGGCCTGGAATGTGGGCATCATGCTGGTGAGCTTCCTGGCTCTTGTCGCGTTGCTTGACATGCTGCTTGCGTGGGCACACGGCGGAGTGGCGTGGATCCCTCCGAGCCTTGGCGAAATCCTCGGCTTTGTGTTTGCGCCGATCGCGTGGCTCATCGGCGTGCCGTGGCACGATTGTGGAGTGATCGGCAACCTGCTCGGGACTCGCATGGCGCTCAACGAAGTGATTGCGTACATCGCGCTGGGTACGCACAAGGCGGCTATCAGCCCGCGTTCCTTCACAATTGCCACGTTTGCGTTGTGCGGGTTTGCGAATCTCGGCTCTATCGGGATGCAGATCGGCGGGATTGGCGCACTGGTTCCGGAACGGAGAAATGATCTGGCCAAACTAGGCGTGCGCGCGATGCTGGCCGGCACCATGGCCAATTTGATTAGTGCTTCGATCGCGGGTATGTTCCTGGGATAACCTGGGCACGATCAATGCTGAATTGAGCCCTCACACTTCACGGCTGGAACCGTGCCGCTCCGCGCGCTCGCGCTTTGGCCGCTTCTTCTTCACGATTCCGCACCGGTCCGTTTGTTTCCAAGGAACTCAGCAGCCGTGCTGACGCCGCGGCCACTTCGTCGATTGCTGCCACAAACGCCGCTTCGTTCGCCTTTGACGGCTTTTGAAATCCGCTGATCTTGCGCACAAACTGGAGGGAGGCGGCGCGAATCTCCGCGTCCGTCACGGGTGGATCGAAGTTAAACAGCAGTTTTATATTTCGGCACATGCGCAATGCTCCTTAGTGCTAACCAAGATTTGGTGTACCCATCCTTCATGTTCAAGTATAGATTCCCCGCGTTTTCTTGCAGGCGTGCAATTCGTTGCAGAGGCAACGTTCTCCGCTTGCACATGCTTCCAAGAAGCAGAGTTCGCGCTCCACGGCGTGCGGAAGAGGCAACATGGCGATCACCGGGCTACCCAATCCGATGATGAAGAAGGCGCGTGGATTGCACCATCTGCGACGGCCATGGCTTATCGGCTCAGGATTCGTGTTGCTGGCACTGGTCATGACCGGCATCTACTTTGCTGGGGAAAACTGGCCCTACCGCTATCGCAAAATCAAGCCTCTGCTTGAAGATGTTTTCGGAAGCCAGGTGACCATTACCGCTTACCATCGAACGTATTTTCCGCACCCTGGATTCATGGCGACAGGCATCACGCTGCGCCGAAAGTCCGCGCCTCATCAGCCTCCCATCGGCACGGTCCAGACGCTCTACGTGCAAGGCCGCTGGATCGATATGATCAGTCTGCGACAAAGGGTTCAACTGGTGGAAATGACCGGCGTCCATATTGTCCTGCCACCGCCGGGCTCGCCCGCCGCCAACGAAGATTTTCCGCCGGGAAGCTCGTCTGACTTTACCGGCCCGGACACCGCCATAGGCCGCCTCGTTGTCCACAATTCGCTCCTCGAAGTACTTCGGGCAAAAGGCGGGCGCTACTCCTTCCCGATCGCGCAGCTTCAGTTCGACGATGTTCAAAAGGGAAAGGCAACGAACTTTGCCTTCGACATGGACAACGCAATTCCCTCGGGGCATATCCATTCGTCCGGGCGCTTTGGTCCGATCATTGCGCAGTCCCTCGGCGACACTCTCGTGAGCGGGCAATTCCTCTTCGATCGTGTCAACTTGCACGATGTCGGCAACATCCACGGGATCCTCGCTTCCTCCGGCAAGTTTTATGGGACGTTGGGCGCGCTCCAGGCTGAAGGCTCCAGCGATACGCCAAACTTTTCTGTTGATGACGGCAATCCGACGCCGGTCAAGGGTCACGTGCATTGCACCGTGAACGCACTCAATGGCGATACCATCTTCCACTCGATGGAAGTTCGCATTGGACGAACCATGGTCTTTGCCAGGGGAGCCACGGTGGGCAGTCAAGGAAAGTCGACAAACCTTGATATCTCTGTCAAAGGTGGTCGCGCCGAAGACGTAATGCGGCCGTTCCTTCATCACGATGTGCCAATCATCGGGCCGGTGTCACTGCATGCGCACGCCTACCTGGCTCCCTCCAGTGCAGGCGGGTTCTTTCATCGTCTTCAAGTAGATGGGGCATTCGATGTACCCGCCGAGCGCGTAACGAATCGCGAAACGGAAAAGAGCCTCAGTGATTTCAGTTTGCGCGCGCAGGGAAAAGATGTTCCTGAAGCACAGAAAGACAAGCAGCAAGCGGCAACGGAGGAAGACGCGCTCTCATCGATTTCAGGGCCAGCTTCAATTCGCGAAGAGATCGTCACGACCAGAGGGCTTAGTTTCAAAGTCCCAGGAGCCGAGGCAGATCTTCAGGGCACGTTTGCCATCCACACGTGTGCCGTCCATCTTAATGGCGATCTGAAAATGCAGTCCGATATTTCTCATACGGCGACCGGCTTCAAGTCACTACTTCTCAAGCCACTCGCACCCTTCTTCAGGAAGAAGAACGCAGGTGCCGTGGTTCCTATTGCAGTGACCGGCACGCCTGGCAGCTATAAGGTTGCCGCGGATTTTGGGCACAAGAAGTAGTGCGTCAGCTTGCGCGCAACCGGCGCCGCCGATAGATCAACGTCAGCAGAGTGACTGTGCCGCAACTCAGCAGGCTGGCCGCCATGCCCAGGATGAGCGACCAGTCGTGCTGATAAATCCCGTGCACAATGCCGATTGCCTGGAGCACGCTGAAGCCGCCGAAGGTAATGATCGAAATTCCTTCGTCGGTCTTCTTGCGCCAGACCGCTATAGCCTGAGGCACGAAAAGCAGCGCGTTGCACAACAACCCCAGTCCGAACACCACCGCGACAATCTGCTTCATCTCAGGTTCCTTACTCCGCATGCAATTGAGTTTTCAGTATCGACTTGATGGGCGCTCTAAGTCCTTTGTTTTTAGGAAGACTGTCGGTGAAGGAGGGCCTAAAAGTTTACCGAACGCAACTAATTTGAAGTGTGGTCGCATCTCAGCTTCCTGTGCGTAAGAAAATAGCCATTTCGACTGTTCTGATCGTGGGTCTCGTGTTGATTGTGGGCGCCATGCAGGAGCCAACGGACAAGCCCACAGTCTTGCCAACTGTCACCCCGTCACAGCCCATGTCGCAACCCGGCGCCAAGGGCCAGTCCAAGGAAGAAACTCAACCGGCAGTTCCTGTTCCTCCGGGTCCTGTTCCCGCTTCCGAGATCAAGCCGGGACCGCCGACGCCTATCGCCGTCAAGAAGGTTGAGTTGGGCGATGACGAAAACTGGGATCCTCAGTGGGACGTTCTCGTTGAAGAAAACCTTCCTCCGGAATTGATGTCGTCGCGGGTATCGAAAGCCGTTCACCCCTTCTGCCCGCGCTTTTCGACTTTGAGTGACGCCGACAAGCGTTCCTACTGGGCTTATTTCTTTCAGGCCCTGGCAGGCGCCGAAGCGGGCCTGAAACCCACGAGCAATGTTCGTCATACCGAGCCCGAGGTAGCCGTGATTGACCCTATTACTCATCGCATCACGCGCCAGCAGGGCCTCCTCCAGCTTACCTACGAGGATTCCGATCGTTACCAGTGCGATTTTGATTGGGATAACGATAAGCAGCTTGACGAGCACGATCCAGCAAAGACCATTCTGCAGCCCAAGAATAATTTGCTGTGCGGAATCAAAATTCTGAAGAACCAGCTCATTGATCTCGACGAGCCGTTGCTCACGCCCCGGAGTTACTGGGCGACACTGCGACCGGGCACGATCAGCTATCGTGTGTTTGCCAAGCAAATGACAAATGTTCCCGTGGCTTGCGGCAAACGGCAGGCGCGAACGGTGAAGCAGCAGCAGCCCGCTGTAGGAGTGGCGACGACAGTGCCGCCCGCTGAGCAACCATCGCGATAGGGAAAAGGCGCTTCGATTGATCGCTGAACGGCTGCTCCCTTGTAAAGTATTCACAAATGGGTTCAACGTACTTTGATCAGGTTTCAGAAGCTGCTGGCCTTCTGCGCGAGAGACTGACCGGGCTTCGGCCCGATGTCGGTATTGTCCTCGGCTCCGGCCTGGGCGCTATTGCAGATTCGGTGGTCGACCCCATAATTCTGCCGTATGGCGAGATTCCTCATTTTCCGCAGTCGACCGTGGAGGGGCATTCCGGCCGTATTGTTGCGGGATTGCTGGGCGGCACGCCGGTCGTGATCATGCAGGGCCGAGTCCATTCGTATGAGGGCTATGCTCCGGCACAGGTTACTTTCCCCTTGCGGGTGCTGGGCTCTGCTGGAATTCGCGCGGTTGTGCTGACCAACGCAGCCGGCGGAATTCAAGAGGGCTATTACATCGGCCAATTGGTAGCGCTCGCGGATCACATCAATTTCATGGGTTGGAACCCTCTCAACGGCCCCAACGAGCCCCGTTTCTCTGCTATTCCCGGCGCTGGACTTCGGTTCTTCGATATGACTGAGGCTTATTCGAAGGCACTACGCGCTTTGGCTGTCGACGCCGCCCGTGAAGAAGGCTTCGATATGGTGGAGGGAGTCTATCTGGCCACTACCGGGCCCAGTTTTGAAACGCCGGCCGAGATTCGCGCGTTCCGTACCCTTGGCGCCACGCTGGTGGGCATGTCCACGGTGCCTGAAACCATTGTGGCGCGGCATATGGGCATTGAGGTTCTCGGCATTTCATGCGTCACCAATCTCGCCGCGGGTCTCAGCGAAGCCAAGCTGAGCCACGCTGAAGTCTTTGAGGCGGGGCGCAAGGTCGAGCACCGCCTCGCGGGTCTTCTGAAGCGCCTTGCTCCCCGTATCGCTAACCACGTGGATTCCAACGCCTGATGGTCTCGGCGTCGAATTCCGGTATGCTGCCGTTTGCTCCCGTCGTTGTCGGCATTGCCGGGTGTTCCGGCTCAGGAAAAACGACGCTGGCCGCAGAACTGGCGCGCACCCTCAATGGGATCCATTTTCCACTCGACTACTACTACCTCGACCTGTCTCACATGCCACTCGCTGAACGCGCCCTGCAGAACTTCGACGATCCGATGCTGATCGAAAGCCCGCTTCTTGCCGCGCATGTGGCCGCGCTGGCCCGAGGTGAAACGATCGAGCGCCCCGTCTACGACTTTTCTGAGTACACGCGGGTTCTCGATCGCACCGAGTCTGTCCATGCTGCGCCATTCCTGATTGTGGAGGGCCTCTTCGCGCTCGTCTATCCGGAATTGCTTCCGCTCTATCAGCTGAGAGTCTATGTCGAAACCCCGGACGAGATTTGTTTTGAGCGGCGGCTGACGCGGGATGTGGAAGAACGAGGCCGCACGCCGGAGTCGGTTCGCCGTCAGTATGAAGCCACAGTCCGCCCTGCGGCGTTAACTGGGTTCGGCCTTCGGCCTCAAATGCTGATGTGGCTATCGATGGGGCCGGCTCGCTGGATTGGAAAGTGGAACGGGTACTGACCGAGCTTCGCTTACGCGGATTTGCGCCGAGTTTCCCACACTAAAACTCGATATTTTGGTGCCCGTCTCATTCCGTGACGAAAGTTTGACAATAGTTTGATGCCAGTTGTGCATCTATTTAGGTAGGGTCTAACTCGAGATGCGAGCTCACCTTACAAATCGAGATGCGGTACTGGATCGCCTACGGATCTTCCTGATGCAGGGCATTTCACCGCAACGCCTTGCGGCAACTCTCTCAGTCGGCTTCGTGCTCGGTTGCATCCCGGTTATCGGCGTTCCCACGGGGTTATGTGTGCTGGTCGCACTGGCGTTTCGGCTGAATCAGCCGGCAATTCAGGCTGCCAATTACGCCGCGATGCCGTTTCAAGTTGCGCTCGTCGTCCCTCTTATGCGGCTCGGCGGAAAGCTGATGCCGAGCCTCGGTCACCCCGCGCTCGACATGTCCGCGCTCGCGCATTCTCCTGTGCAGCTGATCATGCACTCGTCGAATGAACTCATCATGCAGGTTGGAATTCTTGCTGGGCAGGCATTGCTGGCCTGGTTGGTGCTGGCTGTCCCCGTGGCAGTGATTTTAACCCTGATGCTCACCGGCGTGCTGCGTCGCGTTCCGGCGCTGGCCGCGGTTCAGGCCAGGGACTAGCCTTAACGGGGCGGCTTCCTGTCGATCTGACCTATTCTTCGCGAAGCAGTGTCAGCGGATTGATCGACAATGCTCGTTGCGCTGGAATCCAGGTTGCCAGCAGGCCGAGGAGCGCCATTGCGGCCACCACGCCGGCCAGCACCAGCGGATCGCGCGGCGTGGCTTCAAACACAATGAATGCCAACACTCGGCTCGCCAGCAATCCCAATCCCAATCCTGCCGCGGATCCGAAGGCCAGCAATTTCATTGCGCGTCCCAATGCTGCCCCGAGCACCTCGCGCCTCTGAGCGCCCAGCGCCATGCGGATGCCCAACTCCTTCATCCGCTTTGAGACGGAGTAAGCAGCCATTCCAAAGATTCCGGTTATCGAAAGCATGGCACCCATCGCGCCCATCACTCCCAATGAGAGCGTCGCCATTCGTGCGGGAAAGAGTTCGGTGTCAAGGTCCTTGTAACGAGTCTCGATGTACACCGGCAGCTCGCGGTCCAACTCGCGCAGCTTGCTCCTGATGGCTTCAGACAGCTGCTGAGGGTCGCGATTCGAATGAACCACCAGGGTAGTCAAATCGGACGGTGATTGCAGAATGGGAACGAAAATCGCTGTCGCAGGATCTTCGGTGAGGCTGCCATATTTCCCGTCTTCTACAACTCCAACGATCTCAAGGCGCGTTCCGTCCGGCAGCTTGAAGTGCTTGCCCATGGCGTTTTGTACGGAGCCAAACAGCTTGCGCGCAAATCGCTGGTTCACTATCGTCACCGGCGGCGAATTCTTGTCGTCGTGATCGGTGAACGCTCTTCCTGAAAGCAGGGTGGTGCCATCCGCGTGGAGGTAATTGGACGAAATGCTGAACTTCTGCGGGCGATCCGCGGCATTCGGCTTCCGCAGATCGGTGGTTGTATCTGAATACACCAGCAGCGAATCGCCGCCTCCCTCGCCCAACGGAAGATGATCGACCATGCCCACAGATTCCACGCCGGGAATGGCCGCGAAACCATCGGACATGCGCTTTTCCATTTGTGCTGCCCGATCGCCCTTGTAACCCACCATGGCAAGGTCAGCTTCAACAATCATGGAGTTGTGCACGTCAAACCCGAAGTCGGCGTGCAGCGTCCGCGCCAATCCCCGAACCGCTACCAAAGACGACGTCACGAGCACCCCGCAGATGGCAATCTGAACCACCAGCAGTACGTCTCGGGCATTGAGCCGCCGTCCGGCCCTGGCTGTCGTCCCCGCCTTTACGACTTCATAGGGGTTGGTGCTGAGCACCTGCTTCACCGGAACCGCACCGAACAGGAGCCCGCTCGCCAAGGCTAGCAGCAACGCAATTGCGTACACCTTGGCATCCGGAGTCACTGGCATGAGAATCGGCCACCGCGTAAAGGGGTGCCATGCGCTCAACGCGCGCAGAAGCATCACACTGGCCGTCAGTCCGATTCCGCCTCCGACCAGCGAAATCAGCATAGCCTCAGTGAACAATGCGCGGAGAATGCGTTTGCGGCTCGATCCCAATGCGAGCCGCAGAGCCATTTCGCGCGAGCGATCCGCGGCGCGCGCCGCAAACAGGCTGCCCAGGTTGGCGCATGCAGCCAGCAGAATCAATCCCGCCAGCATCATTAACGCCGCCATGAAAGCCTTTATCGGACGCCCAAGATAGTCGCCGTAGAGGTTGGGCCGCGCCAGCGTGAATGTCAGCTTGCCATTGGCGTGCGGATAGGTCCGCTCGATCTGTGCGCCTACGGCGTTGAGATCGGCGGCTGCTTGAGCGGGGGTTACCCCAGCCTTCAGGTGCCCCAGCAACATGAACACCCAGCGCGTCTTGCGATCATTCAGATCCTCGGTTCCGAATTGTGTGTGATTCACAATCGGCACGAACAGGGCGGCATTGAAAAACACCAACGCGCCTTGGAAATCAGGTTGAGCTACACCGACGATCGTGTACTGATGCTTGTTCAGCCGCACCACCCGCCCCACCACGTCGCGGTCGCTTTGGAAGTGGTCCTGCCAATACGCGTAGCTCAACACCACGTAGGGGGCGCTGTTCGGGCCGTGGTCGTCGGAGCCATGATAAAAGTGGCCGAGGAACGGCGTGAGCTGCAGCGCGTCAAAGTAGTTCGCGCTGGTCTCCTCCATCCAAATGCGCGACGGATCACCGCCCGTATCCAGGCTCGCGTCGGTTGCCGTAAAACTTGCCAGGTCCACAATGCTGTGGTTGCGGTCGCGCAGATCGAGATAGTCCGGGTACGACTGGTAAGAGCTGGCCTCGTTGCCGTGCTGCAGTTCGTAGAGGGTCTCAGCGTGGGGCACATTCAGCGGTCGCAATATCAGGGCATTCAATACACCAAACACCACCGAGTTGGCGCCAATGGCAAGTGCCAGCGTCAGGATCGCGGCCACCGTGAAGCCCGGAGATTTACGCAGCACGCGCAGGGCGAATCGCACATCCTGCACAACCGACGCTACCAGGTTGCTGCCGAGCTCGTGGTGAATCGCCTCCTTGTATTTCTCGCGTCCACCGAATTCGATGCGGGCACGACGTTCAGCTTCGGCGCGGCTCAGGCCCGATCGCACGAGATCATCAGCGCGATGCTGGATGTGGCTGCGAAGTTCCTCCTCCATCTCCTCATTCATTTCGGAGCGATGGAGAAGAAGAGCGATGCGAGAACGGAGCGAGTCGAGGAGATTCATGGTTCCTCCAAATTGATCGCGACGAAGATCAATCCAACGCGCGTTATTCTTCGCGCAGCAGGATGAGGGGATTTACCGACAATGCCCGTTGTGCGGGAATCCATGTGGCCAGCAGCCCCAGCAGTGCCATGGCCACGACAACGCCCGCCAGTACAACAGGATCGCGCGACGTTGCTTGATACACGATGGACGCCAGAATGCGGCTGGCCAGAATTCCCATTAGGAGTCCAGTTGCCGAACCAACGGCGAGCAGCCTTAAGGCGCGTCCCAGGGCGGCTTGTAATACCTCCCGGCGTTTGGCGCCGAGGGCCATACGGATTCCCAACTCACGCAACCGTTTGCTCACCGAGTACGCAGCCATCCCAAAGATGCCGGTGATCGAAAGCATCGCGCCCATGATCCCCAGCACGCCCAGGGCGGCCGTGGCCATGCGGGAAGGGAAGAGCACCACACCCAGCATCGAGTTCCAGGTCTCGATATCGACCGGTAGACCCGGGTCCACCTCGCGTGACATGCTCCTCATCGCCGCCCCAAGTTCCAGTGGATCGCGACGCGAACGCACCACGAGGTATGAGTTATTCAACGGGGCCTGCGGGGTGGGAAGGAAGATTGCGGGCTGCCGGCTTTCGTTGAGGCCGAGATACTTTCCATCCTCAACCACGCCCACAATCTGGAGACGCGTGCCGTTCTGGCGCCGGCAAAACTTGCCTAAAGCGTCATTCACAGAGCCAAACATCTTTCTCGCAAATTCCGCATTCGCAATAGCCACGGGAGGAGCATTCTTGTCGTCATGCCACGCGAAACTTCGTCCCGCCAAAAGCTTGGTTCCCGCGGCCTCGAAGTAACCCGGCGATACTTCGTACTTATAGGGATTCGAAGCGGCATTGGCATTGCTCAAGTCGCGTGTCTCATCCTTGAAAATACTGGCGCGAAATGCGGCCGTATAAACGAGCGGTGGGTAGTTGTTCACCAAGCCCACCTGCTCCACCCCTGGAATGCTGGCCATTGCATCGATCAAGCGCCTCTGCGCGGGCAGCGCTTTGTCATTGTTGTAGCCCGCCATCCCCAGGTTTGCGCCGAGCAGCATGGTGCCCCGCGGTTCAAATCCGAAGTCACTGTGAAGAGAACGCACGAGACCGCGCAGCGCGACCATGGATGATGTAACCAGAACTGCGCAGATCGCAATCTGAACGGCGAGCAGAATATCCCGAATCGTCACTCTTTTTCCCAATTGGGGTGAAGAGCCGGCTTTGACAACCTCGTATGGATTGGCTCTCAGGACCTGGCGCACCGGCACTATGCCGAAGAGCAATCCGCTCATCAACGCCAACGCCACCGCGACAGAGTAAAGTCTCGCGTCCGGACTCACCGGCAAATGAAGCGGAGCTCCTGAAAAAGGCTGCCAGGTGCTGAGCCTGCGCAACAGGGCAACGCTTGCCATCAGACCGAGCGCACCTCCGACGAGCGCGATCACCATCGCTTCTGTCAACAACTGCCGCAGAATGCGGCCGCGGCTTGAACCCAGGGCGAGCCTCAATGCCACTTCGCGGGAGCGGTCGGCGGCATGAGCCGCAAACAGACCTCCCAGATTCGCGCAGGCGGCCAGAAGAATCAATCCGGCAAGCAGCATCAGCCCGCCAACGAATGCGCGCACTGGACCGCTGAAAGCCGTCAGGCCGGGCCGTATCAAAGTCGTGGGACGGTGGCTAACTTCTTTCGGGTAGGCCTTCGCGAGGCTAGCGCCGATCCCATTGACGTCGTCGGTGGCCTGGGCGGCCGTCACACCCGGCTTAAGCCTGCCGAATGTCTCAAAGATTGCATGAATATTGCCGCGCGCAGTCAACGAGCCTTCCGCGGACATCTGTTCCTGGTTGACGATGGGCATGAAGAAGTCAGGGGAGATGAACAGCAGCGTTCCCTGAAATTCCGGCGGCGTCACGCCAATGATCGTGTAGGGATGTCGATCGACTTGAACCACCCGGCCAATCACTCCGCGATCTTCCTGGAAGCGGCTGTGCCAGTAAGCGTAGTTGAGCACAATGTATGGAGCGCTGTTCGGACCGCGTTCATCGGCGGCATGAAAGAACCGTCCCAGGTAGGGCTGAATCCTGAGCACGTCGAAGTAATTTCCCGTTGCCGCAAAGCCCGTCGCAGCGGATGGATCGTTCCCGCGGTCCAGTCCCACGAAGACCATGCTGAAGGCGGCCACATCTTCAAAGCTGTGGTTGTGATCCCGTAGATCAAGATAGTTGGGATAGGCCTGAAATCCAGATCCGTCTCCATACTGCGTACCCAGCACTCTTTCAACCTGTGGCACCTGCAGTGGCCTGAGGATCAGGCCATCCATAATTCCAAACACGACTGCGTTGGCGCCGATAGCCAGCGCCAAGGTGAGCACAGCAGCGATCAGAAATCCAGGAGACTTGCGCAATACCCGGAGAGCCAACTTCACATCGCGCAGAATCGTCTCCAAAAAATTGCCACCGAGCTCTTCGTAGTTCTGTTGCGTGTATTTCGGACGGGCGCCAAATTCAATCCGCGCACGGCGCTCGGCTGTGATGCGATCGAGCCCCGAGCGTTCCAGATCGTCGGCGCGATGTTCGATGTGGGAACGGAGTTCTTCCTCCATGTCTTCGTCAACGCACGAGCCATGAAGGAAACGAGCGGCGAGAGAGCGAAAGTAGGCGAGAGGATTCATACTTCCTCCGCACTGGCCGCCAGCGCAGCCGTCATGGCTCCAGCCAGGCGATTCCAACTCTCCGTCTCCTCGCTGAATCGCTTCCGGCCCGCCACGGTCAGTTCGTAAAACTTGGCTCGGCGATTGTTGTCCGACGTGCCCCATTCTGCCTTGAGCCAGCCTTGTCGCACCAGCCGGAAAAGGGCAGGGTAGAGCGCACCCTGTTCGATCAGCAGCGCCTGCCCTGTGATTTGTGCGATACGCAGGAGCACTCCGTATCCATGCAACGGGCCCAGCGAAACCGCCTTCAATATGAGCAGGTCGAGCGTGCCGGGAAGGAGTTGAGCCTGATCGGGCATTCGCCCTCCTAAGATGATAAGGAGAGTACCGCCGCTTTTCCTAAGCTGTCAAGGGGAAAGAAACCAGAATCCGCGGAGCGATGGCGGAGCCCTATTTCTGTTCGAACAACCGAGTCTAACCCGCGTTGTGCTCGGGCACAGGATTCGCGCTGTCAACCCAGGCGGTGTAGATCATATCCCGCAACATGCTGGCGCCGGCGGCAAGCCGCTCAGCAGTAAATTCCCGCGACTCCGTTGAGCCCGCCCCGGTAAACCCACCCGCCTTCTCCAATTGATAGACCTTCTCAACGTAAGTCGCTGTGTGTCGGAGATAGGCAACGTAGGAGTCGAAGATGTCGCCGTCGATCCCGTGAGGCGGAGTCATCTTTGGCTGAACTTCGGTGGGGTGGAGGTTGTAAGCGACGAACACACCCTCAAATTGCCAGTGGATCTGGTGCGCCGTGGTGTAGCCATTAGGATTGGGACCGGTCCAGCCGTTGTACTGAATAGTGGTGTGCAAGGGCTGAGACGCGTCGCCTACATAGTGTCCCAGCCAGCCTGCGTAGAAAATGACTGCCTGCTCCACTGACGCAGTATTCTGGTGGGCGGCGGATTCCTGGCGATACTCGCGGAAGGCTGCTTTCAGGCGTTCCCACACCTCGGTCGCTTCCCACGGCTGCAGCCCCACCTTTTCCGGTCGTTGGCCCGCGCCGAAGACCTTTGCTTCGAAGTCGAGACGACGCTTTGGCAGGGGACCGAGCGCGTCAGCCGGTTCCAGATCGATAAAGTGTTCCGGTGCCTGAACAGCACTCAATTCCGGCTCCGCCGGCGATCGCCAGCGGTCTGGCTCCGGCCCCAGGTACTCAATCTCTTTTGCGGCCGCCTCCGTGCGTAGAAACGCGGGTGCGTCTGGCGGTAAGCTGCTCACCGCAAGCCTGTTGATCATGCGGTGGCCCTCATTGCCCCACGCCAGGGCGGGTTGCGGCTGAAGGCAAATCGACAGGAGAGCGACAACAGCCGAAACGTAACTGAAAGAGCCCGATTTCCTGAACATGCAAGCCAGTATAAGTGGCCTGTCCGCATGAAAGGTTAAATGTACGCGCCGCAAATCTTTATCCGGACTCAAAGAATGAGGCTCATATTGGACGGTCGAATTTCAGAACCGTTGAGCGCCGTTTTCGTCGTAATCCCTAAAAACTTGACATTATGAAGCGATAATTTATCGCATGAAATCGATTTAGGGTCTGAAAGCCACCAATTTTGAATCTGGTGATGACTGTTCTTGCCAGTCGTATTTTCAGCGGAATAGTATTCGCTACAGTTCGACCGGGTATATCACGAATTGAAACCCGGCTGTACGCCAGCATGCAGTTTGTCCCGCAATTGCAGAGTTCCACACAGAGCGGCGCTTACCGGCGCCGAGGGAGTGTTCCAACATGGCATGGTATGCCTACTGCATTGGTGAAAAGCAAGCCTTTCCTGAGTTAGCCCGTCATCGCAAACCAGTACCTTTGGAAACCGTCGTTGGAGTCAGTGGAAATCAGGTATTTCTGTATCCCGCCAGCGACCTTGCCGTGATCGTAAGCGAACACAATCCAGCAGAGAACTTCAACCAGAAATCCGGGATCGACCACGCCCGGGTCATCGCAGACTGTTTTCAACACTCAACCGTTCTTCCCTTCCGCTTCGGCACAGTCTTCAGCGATGACGAAGCCCTCCGCAAGTCCATCCGCTCCAATCAACGTCAATTCATCACCAACATCGATAAACTCCGCGGCAAAACCGAAATGCACCTGAAGATCTTCGTCGACGACTGTTGCGCGAAGGAAATAGGCAAGCATCTTCCGGCCGAGGGGGTAGGGCGCGAGTACCTCACCAGTCTTCGCGAGAATGCCGTGCGGCAGCGTGAGCGCCAGACACGGGCACGTGCGGTGAGCTTTCAAATGCATCGGCTGTTTGCTCCTCTTGATGAGGAAGTCAGCTGCCGTCTCACTGAAAGCGGCAAGATGGTGCTGGACATCGCCCACCTCATTGATCGCAAATGTGTGGAGCGGTATCAGAACAAGTTCGCAAGCACCAGCGCAACCATGCGCGACTGCCAGATGCAGGTTTCCGGGCCCTGGCCGCCGTACCACTTCGTGCACCGCCTCACCCGCGGAAACACGGGAACCACCACACCCGCTACGGCGAATCCGACTGCTCCAGTGATCCGGGTTCCCGAGCCGGTCGTGCATGCGATGGCCTGACGCTGAAGTTTCTTCAGACTGCACCAAAGAGAGCCCTGGCCATAGCCGGGGCTTTTCTTATGCTCTGACCTCGTGTGGTGATGCACCAACTCCTTTCTCTTGTATGATTCCCACGATCGCAAATCAAATTTGAATTTGCCCGCGAAACCGGCGGGATCGGGAGTTCAATGCTCAGCAAATGGACACGGCGACAGTTTCTGGCCAACGCAACGGTATCCGCAGCCTCAGTCACGCTCAGCGCGCAGGGGATGGCTCCGGTAGCTCTTCCGATCCCACTGCGAGGCCGATTCATTACCCACGTTTCCGTGCTGCGCGTGAATCAGATCGAGGTCACACCGACTCGCAACATCGGCCAGGACGAAGCCGTCGATAATCGTCCAGAGCGGATCCAGTCCCGCCGTGACGCGTTTGCCCGCGGCTTCCCGGGCGGCAAAATGACCTGGGCCATCAGCTGGCTGGCGCTCAAGGACACGCGCAAGGAGTACAAGGAAGCTCGACGCATGCTCGCCCAGTTCCATGACAAATACGGGGACGAGATCACTTTCATCCCGGGGGGCTATTTCGCTCCCATGTATGACACGCGCGAGCACATCCGTCAGACCATCCACAAATCACTCGCAATGATCACGTCCATGGTGGGAAGTGGCTATCGCCCGCAGAGTCTCGTGGCCGGATACATGGATGCGGAGAACCAGAGACTGCTCGCTTCCGATGAAGGCATCCACGTTTGCCAGGGACAGATCTGGAGCCAGCACGGCATCGACAACGGCGACGGCGATGGGGGCATCTGCTATCCCTACTACCCAAGCCGGGAACACTATCTCAAGCCCGCCCAGGGTACCTCAGATTTCATCGACTGCGTGTGCCTCGATGGCTGGACCTGCGACTTTCTCGCCGCACGTCGCGAAGGTTTTGAAGGCGGCTTCAACAGCCGCTTGGGAGTGGGCCCCATCGAGGCGGTGGGGAATCTCGGTGTCAAGATTGGGCGACAGGAAATGCTCGACACTACCGCAATGCACTTCGATCGTGGACATGCCTTGAACGGCTTCGGTTTCGTCACGGCCATCTGGGAACTCTCCATCGGCCACGACGAGGACTTGACCGCGTGGCTCGAGGCCGTTCGTGACCGTTGGCCTGATACGAAGGTGATGACGGAAGGCGAATTCGGCATGGAATGGCGCCATCACTCGCCGAGCAACGCGAATCTCAACTATCAATTTGTGGCAAAGGGGACGGGCGCTCCCGGATCGGAAAAGGAGCTGGAAATTCAGTGGTTCATGAACCGCGAATTTCGCTTGGCATTAATTCGAGATTGGATGAAAGGCACTCCGCCCCTTGCGATCGACTTCACCCGGTATGACTTGAAGGCCGCAGAACCGACCACCCTGCAGCGTGAGTGGAGCCTGATGAACGTGCTGAATCAGAAAGGTACTCGGTCGCAGGACAAGCCCACCCCGCTTGAGCGCATGAGCCCAGAGGACCAAAAACTCATTTACGCGCGCTATCCAGAATTGCGCAGTTGACAGTTGGATTTGAGGTTTGCAGGTTGGGGTTCTAGTTTGCGCCCTGCGTGCCGGCACCTTTGCGCCTGCTCAGCACAAATGAAGCACGACGATCATTTGAAGCGTGATCGATCTTCTTCCAGAAGCCGACGAAATAATCGATGGCTGAAACCGTCGACACCACGACTGTGAAGTAGATTGCAGTAACCGCCGTCCACTTGACCGGAATGATCAGCCAGCCAAACTGCCATTGATACCAGTGGTGCGCAAGGATCACCGTAACTACGGAGACGATCTGGATCACCGTCTTGAGCTTACCCAGGTCGCTGGCTTGGATAGTGAAGCCTTCCGAAGCTGCAATCGACCGCAGCCCTGAAATCAGAAACTCGCGCCCGATGATCACCACCGCGATCCACACCTTTACGATCTGCGGATTGTAAGCCACCAGGGCGATCAGCGCGGCCGTCACCATAATCTTGTCGGCCAGTGGGTCAAGAAGCATGCCCATCGTGGTGATCTGACCACGTTTGCGAGCCAGGTATCCGTCCACTCCGTCAGTGATCGAAGCCAGAATGAACAGGATTGAAGCGAGCAGCTCCTGCTCGGCACCGTTCTTGTAAGGGAAGTGAACCGAGAGAATCCACAGCAGGAGCGGGATCATTACTATCCGGCTCATCGTGATGGAGTTGGGCAGGTTCATCGGACTCTGGTCAAGCACCAAGGAACTTCAGAGGTTTGACTCGCGAGAGTCGATATTGCTTAAAAATCGTTGAAGCCTTCCTGCGCTTCAAAGTCCCGACGGCAAGTACGTCTCCTACAACTATAGCCGTCTTTGCCTTCGCCGAACGGGAGCCACCGACTACGTCATTGCATTTTCGACAAATAGCGCGCGGGTTGAGGTTCTACGGCTGTTGTTTTATTAAATTCCAGTCAATTGCAGCGGAAATATGTGTCGGTTTCAATTGCAGCGCCAAACTTACACGAAATGAACAATTTGCGTTAAATTTCGCCTACGGGGGCTGATTGCGGATTTCCACGGTCGAAGTGAATCTATTGCGGGTCCATCGCACCGAGATTCATCACCTCTTCGGAGCCCATTCATGATTGCGTTGCGGGGTAGATTGAGAGCTCCGTCTAATGACTCTGCGGCAATTTCGAAGCAGTCCGGTCGATTAAAAGTTCTTGAGACACGCACCGGATTCAGGTGAAAGCCCCATTCAGGCTGTGCGCAAATGCAGTCATTCTTCATTGATTCCTTATGCACTAATTCCTAGCTTTAATAATGGACGAGCACTTCCCCACCCACCTGCCGTTCCGATACCGAAAGAAATCCTCGTTCTTTGCGTGCCCGTCCATGCGCAGATTCGCACCCGAAATTACTCAATCCGGGGAGCGATACACCACAGCCTGAACAACTTCTCCTGGAGGATAAGCGCAATGCTTCTACGAGCTACTCGAAGTGTATTCGCAGCACTTTTGTTGATTCTCGCCGCAATTATCGCGATTCCGGTCGCCAGTTTTGCCCAAACATTCCGCGGTGGAATTAACGGAGTTGTGACCGACCAATCGGGCGCCGTCGTTCCTGGCGCAACGGTTGAAGTTGTTGACCCCGCTACGAGCGTGTCTCACAAGACCGTTTCGTCAAGCGCCGGAGAATACATCTTTCAGGACCTGCCACTTGGCGTTTACACCGTGTCAGTGAAGGCCACTGGGTTTCAGGCAACCGTTGTTTCGAAGGTACCTGTAACGGCGGGCGTTATCTATACATTGCCCATCAAACTTCCCATCGCTTCCACGGGTGAAACCGTAGAAGTCTCAGCCTCCGGCCTGGCGCTCGATACCACCACCACCACGCAGACGACAGATATTCCAGAAGTCGAAGTACAGGACATTCCCCTCAACGGTCGCGATTTCACGCAAATGATCGGTCTAGCGCCGGGGTTCGCGGGTTACGCGCTGGGCGGCTTCGGATCGGTCAACGGAACCCGTGGCAACCAGGTGAACTGGCAGATCGATGGTGCGGACAACAATGACTGGTGGCACAACATCCCGGCCGTGAATCAGGGCGGCGTCGAAAACATCGCGGGCGTCACCTTACCCATCGATTCGATTGCCGAGTTCAGCCTTCAGACACAGTCGTCGAGCGAAGTGGGCCGCAACCCCGGGGGTACCGTGAACCTGGTCACCAAGTCGGGCAGCAATAAGCTGCACGGCTCGGCTTACTACTACGAGCGCAACCAGGCGCTGGCGGCCAGCAACCCATTCAACACACTGGGTGATTTGCCGCTCTCTAATATTCAGTGGGGCGCATCGCTGGGAGGGCCCTTCTGGAAGGACCATACATTCTGGTTTGCAAACTTTGAGAAACAGAAGTTCAACATCGCAACCGGAAACTCGGGCATCGAACCAAATGCGGGGTACCAGACCGCGGCGATCGCGCTCATGAACCAGTACGAGGTTGCCGTCAACCCCGTGATGCAAAGCCTCATCACTACTCTTTGGCCTGCAAACCTCGTCTCAGGACAGAGTTTGACGGCAATCCAGAATCCCGCGCCCGAATTTGGCTACAGTTACAACGGCGTGATGAAGGTCGATCACACCTTCAATCAGAAACACAATCTGTCTGCCCGCGCCTTCCTGGGGCAGGGTAATCAGACCGCTCCTGTTGGTCAAACCGACATCAATCCGTGGTACTTCGAGATCGGCCCGATTCACGTGTATAACTACTCAGTCGCCGACAACTATGTGATCACGCCGTCAATCGCCAACTCGGTGACCATTGGTGTGAATTACTTCAACCAGACCTTCTCTGACGCTAAGACAGGATTCGGCGGCGTAGCAACCGACGGTTTCATTACCGGTTCGAAATTCCAAGTTGCGCCCAACATTAAAATCTCCGGATTCGAGCCCACCGGCAACACCCCCCCTGAAGGCCGCAACGATATTACCGGTCACCTCGACGATGCGATGAGCTGGACAATCGGCAAGCATCAGTTGCGACTCGGCGGCGAATATCGCCAGGCACAGGTAAACGAGTTCTACTGGCGCCATTCACAGGGCAGCTTCACGTTCGATAACAACTATGCGGATCCCAACACCGGCGATCCCTCACCGTGGGCAGATTCCAGTGCCGACACCAAGACGAAGTCCCTGGCGAACTTCCTTGCGGGCTACATGACAAAGGCCACGCAGGCATTTGGCAATCCGGAACGCACGGTCTACACCCATGCATTCGACGTCTTTGCGCAGGATAGCTATCAGCTGAGCCCGACCCTCAACGTGAACTTCGGCGCCCGCTATGACTTCATGCAGCCCATGCATGACAGCAAAAAGGACCTTTCCGTATTCCGCCCCGGAACAACGGCAAGCGGCATTGCCTTTCAAGGTGTAGACATCAGCAATATTTACGAGCCCGACTACACCAGCATCAGCCCGCGCGTCGGATTCAGTTGGCAGCCCAAATTCTCCGCAGGCACCGTGGTTCGTGGCGGAGCCGGAGTTTTCTTCGACACGCCTAATGCCAATCCGTTCCTCGACAACCGTCCCGGCAATAGCGCGCCAAACGGTCTTGAAGGTAACCCTGGAGGAAGCAGCCCAGTCATAAACGCAACCAAAGCAGGCAATATTGTAGTCAGCGGGCAGCAGATTATTCCCACTCCCAGTACCGATGCGTCCTGCCCCATCGACAGCCCCTGCGGCGCATTCAGCGTGGCCAAGGGTTTTCGTTCTCCCTACAACATCAACTACAGTCTTCAGGTTGAGCATTCGCTGGGTGGCAAGGTCATCCTGCAACTGGGATACGTAGGCAGTGAGGGCCGCAAGCTTCTGAGCCTTCTAAATATCAACCAGCCGGTTGCCAACGGCACATCGTCCGCGGACCCCGGCCCTCTGAGTGGCTCGTTCGGCGGTTTCTACTATTCCGACATCAACCAGATCCAGAGCATAGGCAACTCAAACTACAACTCGTTGCAGGCGGTTCTTCGCACCACGTCATGGCACAGCTTGACCTCTCAGCTTTCCTACACGTGGGGCAAGAACATGGACGATGTCACCGCCTACCGTGGCGCCCTCCCGCAAAACAGCTACAACTTCAAGGGGGACTACGGCGCGTCGGACTTTGATACCCGTAGCACGGTCGTCGGTTACGTCGACTATGAGATTCCCGCTTTCAAAGGACCCAAGCTCCTGACCTCTGGATGGAGTCTGAACACGGCATACTCGTTCAAGGGCGGACAGCCGATCACAATTTACACGTCTACAGACACAAGCGGAACGGACGAAGGCACGCAACGTCCGAACCAGATCGGCAATCCGATTGCCGGCGTGTCGCGCAGGCTGGTGAAGCCGGCCGATGGCTCAACTCCCTATGTCCAGTGGCTGAACACCAATGCATACGCGCAGCCCGCCGACGGCACCTGGGGCGACACCCCGCGCAACAACGTGTACGGGCCTGGTTTTGAGGACATCGATCTTTCGGTCTTCAAGAACACAAAGGTCAACATCCATGATTTTCCTGTCAACGTGCAGTTCCGCGCGGAGATGTACAACGTCTACAACCATCTCAACCTGGCGAGCCCCGCCTGCACCCAGCTTTGCCTTGATTACTGGGATGGCTCGAGTGACAGCGCCGGTGCGTTCGGGAGCACCAGTTCCACAATCGGTTCGGGTAACTACTCCCCGGGCATCGGTCCTGGCGAACCATTCAACGTGCAGCTTGCGCTTAAGCTCACCTTCTAGCTCGAGACTGGCAGCTACCCACTTGATCGTCGCTTGACCAACACCAATGCCGGCCGCATCTTCGCATGCGACCGGCATTGCCCTTTCCGGCAACCTTCATCGCTCCAGGAATGTCGACTTTGTGTTGTACGATGCAGTTGCGATGTTCCTGGCAGATACTCAGCTCACCGCCAACGAAGTGCTGCGCGTTTTTCATCGCGACGAGCCATATCTCTTCCTTGGGGCGGCATTCACCACGGTGAGCTTGATAGCCCTCGCATTCTGCGTAATTCGACGGCGCTTCGATCCCCTGCTGGTATGGTTCGCGGTCTTCGCTCACCTCTACGGGGCGCGTCTTTGGCTGGATTCGGGAGTACTACGGCTTACAATTCCCCCAAGCGAGTTCTTCGACCGGCTTACCTCTGTCATCGACTACCTGGTTCCGATTCCCGCCTTTCTGTTCTTCCAGGCGGCCGGCTTTCTGGGGCGCCAGGGTAAGCGCTTTACAATCGCCCTTTGTTTGGTGTTTTCCTTGCTCATTTCGGCAACGGCCATCCTTGGAAACTGGCCAATCTTCCATACTTTAAATAATTACATCGTCATCATTTTGCTGCTGGTCATGATGGCAATGCTTTTCCGGCGCAGTGGGGATCGCGACTTCGCGGTGGTGCGTGTCGGCCTGGTTGCGTTCGGCTTGTTGGCATTGGTTGACAACACGTGGAGGGCCTACAAAATCGAGCCCTACGGATTTGCCGCCCTGCTTGGATCGCTCGGGTACGTGGCCGCACGCCGCTCGCTCAGGCGGGATGAGGAACTGGGCGAGATTCACAAGGAACTTGAACTTGCACGCCGCATTCAGCTATCTCTTCTTCCCGCGAGCTTCCCGGAGTCCCCGGCGTTTCGCGTGTCCGCGCGCTACGTGCCCATGAACTCCGTTGCCGGCGACTTCTACGAATTTCTAGTAGCAGACGACACGCAGGCGGGCATCTTAATTGCCGATGTTTCTGGTCATGGTGTACCCGCGGCGATCATAGCGTCCATGGTCAAGATGGCGGCCATTTCGCAGCGCGAGTACGCGGCGCAGCCGGGCGCGCTCCTCACCGGCATGAACCGAGCGCTCTGCGGCAACACGCAAGGCCAATATGTCACTGCCGCCTACGTGCATCTCGATGCCGCAAGCAGGGAACTGCGCTACGCAGCGGCTGGCCATCCAGCCATGCTTCTGCTTCGCGCAGGGCGCGTGATCGACATCGCGGAAAACGGTCTCCTGCTGGCTGCCGTGGATGGCGTTGTGTACAGCCATCTCACTCTCTCCATCGAGCCAGGTGACCGCTTCCTGCTCTACACCGATGGGATCACAGAGGCGCGCAACGCCGCAGGGGAGCTCTTCGGCGAGCAGTCTCTGGCACTCGCACTGCAGGCAACCGCAACGTTGCCTCCATCCGAGGCGACAACCGCCATTGTCGATCAGGTGCAGCACTGGTCGCGCGAGCAGGATGACGACCTGACCCTCCTCATATGCGACTACGCTGGTCCCATCGGTCAGCTCAACTAAGCCCCCCAGCCACCTGTGGTTCCGGCATGTTAAGGAAGCGGCGGCAGTGTCGGCTGTCTGTTCCTGAGCGTGTTCATTTGGTGATTGGCAACGAGCGCAACGGCAACGGACCCTGCAATACCAGCGCCAATCGCGACCGCCAGACCCTTTCCACGGTATCCAGCCCGGCGCGGTTACACAAAGAAAACGGAAGGACCGTTGAGGATCCTTCCGCTATGTCTTTCGATGAATCGGTTGCGAGAGTCTAGGCGTAGAGTCCGCGCTGCTTGATTGTATGCGCAACGCGATCGATGGCCAGCATGTACGCCGCAATGCGGTTGTTCACGTTATGCGCCTCGGCATAGCGAACCACGTCGTCGAAGCTGTCGCGCAGAATCGTTTCCAGCTGCTCGTTGACAATGGCTTCCTTCCAGAAGTAACCCTGCCGGTCCTGCACCCATTCAAAGTAGCTGGCCGTCACGCCGCCCGCATTGGCAAGAATATCCGGAACCACAAACACGCGCTTGTCGGCCAGAATGTCGTCGGCCACTGCGGTCGTGGGACCGTTCGCTCCCTCTACAAGGATCTTCGCCTTGATCTTGTCTGCGTTGCGGCTGGTGATCACGTTCTCCATCGCGGCAGGAATCAGGATGTCGCATTCGGATACGATGAGCTCTTCGCTCGGCATCGCCTCAGCGCCGCGGAATCCGAGCAACGTATTGTTGCGGTACTTGAACTCCAGCAACTGGTGAATGTCGATGCCATTGGGATTGAAGAGGCCACCATCCTTCTCCGCAATGCCGATGATCTTGTAGCCGTGCTCCATCATCAGCCGGGCCGCATTTGATCCCACATTGCCAAAGCCCTGAATAATCACGCGGCAACCATCAATCGACATCTTCAGGTAGCGCAGGCTCTCGTCGCACGCCACCAGCACGCCGCGCCCCGTCGCTTCAGTGCGACCGCGCGAACCGCCCAGCGTCAGCGGTTTCCCCGTCACCACGCTGGTCACGGTTTGCCGCATGTGCATCGAGTAGGTATCCATGATCCACGCCATGGTCTGCTCGTTGGTGTTTACGTCTGGCGCGGGCACGTCCTTCTCCGGCCCGATGAACTCGATGATCTCTGATGTGTACCGGCGCGTCATGCGCTCCAGCTCACCCATGCTCATCTTCTTCGGATCGCAAATTACGCCGCCCTTCGCGCCGCCGAAGGGAATATTCACGACCGCGCATTTCCAGGTCATCCAACTCGCCAGTGCGCGCACTTCGTCAAGCGTTACCTCGGGCGTGTAACGGATACCGCCCTTGGCCGGGCCGCGCGCCTGGGAGTGTTGCACGCGAAATCCAGTGAACATCTCGATACGTCCGTCATCCATCGTCACCGGGAAATGCACAATGACTTCGCGTGAGGGAGAGCTGAGGACCTTCCAAATGCCTTCATCCAGATTTAACTTGCGCGCTGCATAGTCGAACCGGGCGCTTTGCGCCTCCCATGGATTGATTTCGTGATCTAAGGTTACTGTTGGGGTTAGAACCGCCATACCGTTCTCCAATTCCAATCGTTTTGCCCGCTGTTGAGCCGGGAAATCCGTCCCGCCTGCATCTCTATGACGCGACAGGGTTTTGTCCGTGTTTCACGGAGTTGCCATTTCGGTCGCCAACTAATTCCTGCAATGAACCGGCACCTTGGGCCCAATCTGTGCCCCCAGTGAGCCCAAACCCCACTGAGTCTAGGCCCGGTTAATCAGCCCCGTCAAGCATCTGCGAACCCAATTGAGAACCTCCGTACCGACAATTCTCCTGATGGTGTCATCGCAATTTGGATGCGTTCCTTGCACGAAGCACGGAGGTGAGTCGGCTTCGAGTCACTGCGCCACACGCCATGGCGACGCGCTATCCCAATTGCCGAGTTCCTGCTTGGCCCAGGCGATTGATTTGTCTTTGTGGCAGGTAGTGCAAGGGTTCGGGATCCCACTCTGTTCCGTCATCTGCGGTGTGATGAACCGGAAGGTGTGCGCCGCCACAAAATTGTCCTTGATAGTCTGCTCAATACGCGGCATGTGGCATGACGTGCATTGGCTTCCGGCGCTGTTCTCAGCGTGGTGCGTATGCTGGCTCACTGTTCCTTTCAGGCCCGCCGGGTTGCGCGCGTTATGACAGCCCAGGCACAGCGCGTTTCCGCTAACCGGCAGGTTCGACTGCGCTCCGTTGTGGACCTCGTGGCAATCGAAGCAGCGCATTTGCCGGTGATACATCAGGCTCTGGACAAAGTCGTTGCCCTGCATGCGATTCTTGTGCCCGGTCAGATCAGCAAATTGGTAGAAATTGGTGGCGCCGGGTTTCAACTCTTCAAATTTCCAGTAATCGGCAAGTCGCTCGCCAGCCACAAATCCAACCGGCCAATCGTAATACTGCCCTTTGATCGGATTCGTAAGGGGCTGACCCTGGCTATGGCACTGAATGCATACGTCGTTCCCGCGCGCAAAATCCAGCCGGCCTGGGCTGACAATGTTGTCGCGAGTCGGATGTTCGGAGTGGGTGCTGCCTGGGCCGTGGCATTTCTCGCAGCCCACGTTCCATTCCGTTGGCTGCTTCGTTTCGATGTTGTAATTTACTGAGTGGCAGCCGTCGCATGTGGGTCCCGTGGGACGGTCAAAGTTGGTTGGCCCGTAGTGGGGGACCCACCAGTCCGTCCCTGCCTCAACGTGATACGGAAGCCATTTGCGCTTCTGCACGTCCCACTGCGCGGGCAGCGGATAAAGGTCGTCGCCCCGGCGAGTAAAGTAGCGCTGCTTGAAGCGGCTGCCGTAAGTGAATGCCACGTCGCCAAGAGAAAATGTGCGCACCGGGTCGGGATCCGCAAAGTTCCCCAATACCGCTTCCGGATGCTCTTTCGGATCGAGAAGCACATTGGCCATGCGCGTCTTTTTCCACCCGTTGAACAGGTCGAGATGACAGGATTTGCACGCTTCTGAGCCCACGTAGCGAGCCTTCTGCGGCGCGGAGGCGTCGACCTTCTGCGGTGTCTGTGAACCCGCTACATTCCCCTCAAGAAGTCCCCAGAAAAATACAATGCCAAACGCCCACAGGCAGCGACCGCTACCTACAAGGGCCTTGATATCGGCGCCCGGGGGAACCCGCATTGGCCGGCTACTTTGAGCGACAACAAGTGACATAGAAGCAGACTATATCTATAACCTCGAATTCGTGTCTCAGAATCGTCGTCGCTGCTGGCATCGCGCCTTCGTACCCGCGAACCGTTACACTTATGGTTGTGAAGCCCGCTGAATCCCAAGCTCAACCTGGCCGTAAAGAATTCATCAAACTCGCGAAGGATCACACCCTGGTGCCGGTCTGCCGCACGCTCACAGCCGACCTTGAGACGCCTGTCTCCGCGTTCTTGCGCGCGGCGTGGCAAGAGCGCGAGTGTTTCTTGCTGGAGTCCGTCGAAGGCGGTGAACAGGTGGGCCGCTATACATTCATCGGCCTCGCGCCCTACAAGCGTATCGTTGCCCGCGGCCGCGACATTGCCATCACCGAAGGTAGGCGCACCACGCACCTCCAGGGCGACATCTTCGCCGTTTTGCGCGATGCGCTCGGCGGTCACAAGCCCGCGCGCCTGCCTGGCCTGCCGCCGTTCAGCGCCGGGGCTGTCGGCTTCTTTGCGTACGACGCGGTACGCCAGATTGAACACCTTCCCGAGATGGCAGCCGACGAACTGGGCGTGCCCGATGCCTGCCTGCTTTTCTTTGATGAAGTCCTCGCCTTCGATCATGTGCGCAAGCAGATATGGCTTATTGTCACCGCCGACGTTACGCTCGACACACCCGATGCCGCTTTCGAGGCAGCCGTTAGACGCTTGAGCAAGCTCGAGAAACGGCTGTCTCAGCCGCTTCCCAAGCTGAAGGCCGCAAAAGCTGGCACCAAGCTAAAGGTCGCCCTCCGTACCAGCAAACGCAACTATCTCACCGCGGTTCGCCGTATCAAGGACTACATTGCCGCGGGCGACGTCTTCCAGACCGTGCTCTCGCAGCGCTTTGATGTGGAGACCGGCGTAGACACATTCCAGGTCTATCGGGCCCTGCGCAATGTCAACCCCTCGCCTTACATGTTCTTTTTGCGCTTCGCGCTGGATGGTCCTCTCGGCCAGTCTGCCAAACCCGGCAAGTCCAGAAAAAAGAGCAGGCCGCCATCGCGACTTGAAGTCGCAGGTTCATCACCTGAGCTTTTAGTGCGAGTCCACGGACGCGCCGTGGAGTACCGGCCAATCGCGGGTACGCGGCCACGTGGCGCCAACGAGGAGCAGGATCAAATTCTCGCCGATGAGATGCTGCGCGACGAGAAGGAACGCGCCGAGCACGTGATGCTGGTCGATCTCGGCCGCAACGACGTGGGTCGAGTCAGCGACTACGGTTCGGTTAAGGTCGATCGCCTCATGTTCGTGGAGCGCTACAGCCACGTCATGCACATTGTCAGCACCATCGTGGGCAAACTTCGCAAGGAACTGACAGCGGTAGACGCTCTGCGCGCCTGCTTCCCGGCCGGCACCCTCTCCGGTGCTCCCAAGGTCCGCGCCATGCAGATCATTGAAGAACTCGAGCCGGCCCGTCGCGGCACTTACGGAGGCACAGTCCTCTATGCGGATTTCTCAGGCAATCTGGACTCCTGCATCGCGATTCGCTCATTGATGGTCAAGGACGGGAAGGGAAGCGTGCAGGCCGGTGCCGGCATTGTGGCCGACTCGGTTCCCGAACTCGAGCACCAGGAATCCCTCAACAAGGCCCAGGCTGTCATTCGCGCCATCGAACGCGCACGCGAATTGTAAGCGGAGCCTCAACTCCACGCCGCGCGACGCCAGAACGGTTGACCCGAAATCCGCGCGGCGGCTACCAGGAGCAATATCCCCAGCACTAGAACTCCCGGAGCAACGGTCCATCGACCTTCCCCGCAATCCACCATGAAGTCAACAAGCTGGATGACCCCTACTACGGCCGCGAGGTTTCCGAGCGCGCGACGCGCCCCCACGGCTAGCAGGACAAGCAGCATGACCGCCAGGGTCAGATTGCGTGATGTCAGGTACCCCGCGAAGACCCGAACAGCCTGGTTGATTTCGGCATGAGGCCCCACCAGCATCGCTGGTTGCACCAACGCGATTACCGCCCCCAGGCCCATCAATAGCGAGGAGAGGACAACAACTACCTTCACCCAAATGGGCAGCGCCACCATACGCAAGTGCGAAATGTCACTCATCATCATGTCGAAGCTCCGAACCACAAGCGTGAAAGTAAGCCCATGCATGGGTTACGGCAGCCCAGACCGAATTGTTCCCGCGCACCCGCGTTCGGAGCCTCGTTCCAACTCTTCAAATGTCCCTAAAAGGAAAGTCGCTACTCCGCACCAAAAATCTTGCGGAAGAACCGCCCCACCCTGCGAAAGAATCCGGCCTTCTCCTGCTTCCCTGCCGGCGCGGGAACAGGTGAAGGCTGCGCCACGTTACTGGCCGGCGGCGGAGCAGAAGCCACGTCGGGGGACGGCTGTGCTACAGGAGCCTGGTAAACCAGCGGCTCGCTCGGCGGCTGTTTGGCTGGCTCTTCTTTCGTCTCGGGCTGCGGCGCCGGAGCGGGAACTACTGGTTGGAGCGGCGCCAACCCCGCGCTCTGCGCCTGCGGGAAGTCATTGCTCCCAGGTCTCGGCGCTTCCGGACATCCGCACGACTCTTTCTCCTGGTCCACAACCTCTTGCAAACTGCCGTGCTGGAACATCACTCGCTGCCCCGGCTGCACGCGATAGGCGCCGCCATCGAACACGCTTGTAACAAGCACATAAGGCGCGTCCGCGCCGGGATTGTCCACGCAGGTGTCGCCACGCTGTCCGAGGCGCACCTTTACATCAGCTGCGCCCGGTCCGCCAATCAGGATGCGGAAGTCCGGGGTGAGCAGGATGTCGGAGTTCTTCGCTGTCGCGAAACTGGCTTCGATCGCCCCATGATTCATGGCCATCATCAGTCCTGGCGTTTCGCCTGCCGGTACGCTGGTGTCCGCCGTCAGCGTCACGGTTGTTGAAGCGCACACGCGCAGCACACCGCGTCGCGGCAAGCTGACTTCGGTCGTCTTGTCTCCAGAAGTAACTGATCCGTTGGTCGCGATCAGAGTCTTGCCGCCGCTCACTTGCAGCGCTCCTGTCACCGTCGCGGTAGAGTCTGCTGGAATAATTGCGATGGGTCCCGATGGCGAGACCGGAGCGGTTGCGGCTGGTGTCTGTGCGGGAGATGAGGGCGGAGCCGTTTGACCAGGATCTTGCGGACTGATGCTTACACTTGCCGCAATCATCGCGCTCAATGCACCCGCATTGCGCAAAGAAGCGCCCAAGGACCGTCGTGCTGGTTTCGGTCTCTGATTCATCAGCCCTGCATCGCCTGACTTACATTTCAAGGAAATTGCGAATCATCTGCCGGCCACCCTCGGTCAGCACGCTCTCGGGATGAAACTGCACGCCCTCAATGGGAAGCGTGCGATGCCGGACGCCCATAATCACGGAACTTGCCTTGCCATCGCCATTCTGTTCGGCGGTCCGGGCGGTCACCACCAGGTCCTTTGGCAGCGTGTCTTCGGCCACAATCAGGGAGTGATAGCGGGTGCAAGTCAACGGCGTTGGCAGGCCCGCAAACACCCCTTTCCCGTCGTGCTCCACCGGGCTCGTTTTACCGTGCATCAGGTGCCTGGCGCGCACCACGTCACCGCCAAACGCTTCGCCAATAGCTTGGTGCCCCAGGCAGACGCCCAGAATCGGCGCCTTTCCGGCCATGTGTTTGATCAGTGGCACCAGGATTCCCGCTTCGCCCGGCGTGCACGGCCCCGGCGACAGCAAAATCCTATCTGGCTGCATCGCCTCAACTTGTTCTACTGTCAATTCGTCGTTCCGGCGCACCTCGACATCCGCCCCCAATTCGCCGAGGTATTGGACAAGATTGAAGGTGAAGGAATCGTAGTTGTCTAAGACGAAAACCATGCTGAACCTCAGTGTAGCGCGCGGATGCGGACTGGAGTCAGTTTCAACCGCGGCTGGGTACGGTCTTCGTGTACTCGTAAAGCGGCATTCCAAAAAAATCAGTGACTTTTCCCGACGCGACAAAGCCATTTCGTTCGTAGAATCGGATGGCCCGTTGCAGCGGTGCTGTGGTGCCGAACGTCAGGCGGTCGCAGCCGCTACCGGCCAAATCTTCTGTAACGGCGCGAAGAAGAACTACGTCGCGGCGTGTACGCGAAGCGCCTTCACATCAGCCGGAGCAAATTTCGAGCTATAGTAGGTACGCGGCCGGAGGTGATGCCTTGAAAGCCGGTATTCTCGCGATCGTTGCTCTCGTCCCAATCCTCCTTCCAGCTCAATCCCCATCCCGGGCTCCCGTCGTCGAGATGCGCGACGGTGGAACGTCCGAAGTGTTGCAGAGCATTTATATCCCCCCTTTGCTCAATGCGCCCTTCACCGCCACGGTCCACACGGAATGGACCAAGCCGATCCCCGGGGGAGGCTCTTTCAGTCTCGTGAATGAGCGCCGCGTGGCCCGCGACAGCCGCGGTCGCATCTATGAAGAGCGATGGCTGCTTGTGCCAAAAGACGGTCGCGTCAAATCGCAGATGAACGTTATCCAGATCGCCGATCCTAAAACACACAGGCTCTACAATTGCTTTACCCTGCAACAGCCGCACCGTTGCCAACTGGAAACATTCAGCGAGCCACAAACGGCAATTTACAAGCCGGCTGTCAGGCCCACTGGCCCTCTTCCCGATGGCACCGGCTTCACCAATCATGAAGATCTTGGGGTCCGTAATTTGCAAGGGATCGATACCCAGGGTATGCGCGACACCACTACCCTCAACCCGGGAGTGTTTGGCAACGATCGCCCCCTGGTATCCACGCGTGAATTCTGGCACGCACCGTCACTTGGCATCAATTTACTTTCCGTACTTGACGATCCGCGCACTGGCCGGCAGACCTTTACCCTTTCTGACGTCTCCACGTCGGAACCCGATATCCAGTTCTTCGAGATTCCGGATGGGTTCGAGGTCGTCGACCGCCGACGCCAGCAATGAAGTCGTTTCCGGGTCCCCTGGGCGGGCTGCAGCACCCTTGCACATCGCGCAACCCGGGTATACCTTGAAGACACTTCTTTCCATCGAGGACCCAGTGCTGCATTCGGTCTCCTGTAACCGTTATATCTATCTATTTGCCTTGGTTTGTTGCTGCCTTTGTTACCAGCACTCCGCGCCGGCCCAGCAAACAGGCCAGTCCGCCTCAGGGACCACACTGGAGCCCTGGAAGACGCCGCATTTTTCCCTGCCGGCGAAGGATTTGTTTGATGCCGCCACCAGCGTTCCCACGCCTGAAGGCACCAACATCTCCATCCTCGAAGATGACGATATCTTCACATTCGACGAGGCTGGCCGCCTCAGCCACACCGGATATGTGGTCTACAAGGTCCTCACGTCGAAGGGCGCCGAGGGCTGGGACTCCATCTCCGTCGGATGGGAGCCGTGGCATCAGCTTCGGCCCGAGATTCGCGTTCGCGTAATTACGCCGGATTTCGCCGAACATGCGCTCGATCCTAGGAACATTAACGAGACGCCCGCGCACGACGGAGACTACAAGATCTACTCCGACGGCAAGCGCCTGCACGCGCCATTCCCCGCCATCACGCAAGGAGTAGTGGTGGAAGAGGAATACGCCGAGCACGAAACAGAGCCGCTCTTCGTTGGCGGCCACGCCGGCTGGACAACCTTCGCGCGCGAACGCATGCCGGTGCAGCACAGTCATCTTGAATTCGACGCGCCGGCCGGCCTGCCGCTGCGCACCAGTACCTTGCTGCTCGACAACTTTAAGCCGCAGCGCGTTGAAGCAAGCGGCCGCGTCAAGCTCATCTGGGATCTAGGCCGTCTTGAGGGCATTGAATCCCACGATCCGTATCTTCCGCCTGACGTCACGCACTTCCCGCAGGTCAGCTACTCAACCGGAGTCTCATGGCAGAATCTCGCCACTGAGTATTCCAAAGTGGTGGATACGCGTGCTTCTGAAGCCGCACTACAATCCGTTGTCGACGGGCTCATCGCCGGCAAGACATCGGTCGCAGACAAGGAATCGGCTCTGCTCGATTATCTCGATCGCGAAGTACGCTACACAGGAATCGAGTTCGGTGGCGCGGCTATCCTGCCACACGATCCTGCTGAAACGCTGGCTAAGAAATATGGCGACTGCAAAGACAAGGCAACGCTGCTGGTAACCATGCTCCGCGCTGCCGGCATTCCGGCCTACGTTGCACTGCTCAATGCAGGCTCGCGCATGGATGTCCCGGTCGACCTGCCCGGCATGGGACTCTTCGATCACGCCATTGTCTATATTCCTGGCGCACCTGCACCAAAAGGCAAGCCCGCAAATCCTGATCTATGGATTGACGCCACCGACCAATACGCCCGCCTCGGCCAGCTTCCCATCGCCGACCAGGGCCGCATGGCTCTGATTGCGCGACCTGAGAGCAAGTCTCTTACGCGCACGCCGGAATTTAGTTCGAAAGACAACACCCTCGTCGAGTATCGCGAGATCAAGCTGAGTGAAAACGGTCCCGCCAACGTTGTTGAAAGAACTCAGCCGCGAGGTGTGTACGAGTCGCGTTATCGTTCGTTCTACGCGGACCGGCCCGACAAGGACACGCGCGATAATCTCACCAACTATGTGAAGTCGCAATACATCGCGGAAAAGCTTGGCACCGTTGAGCGCACTGATCCGGGTGATCTCACCAAGCAGTTCGAGTTGACCATCTCCTGCGAGAAGGCCAAGCGTGGCTATACCGGACTCACCGATGCCGAGGCCGCGATTCGCTACGAAGCGCTCTTCTTCCGCATCCCGGAAGACCTGACCCGCAAGGAAGATGCCAGCAAGAAGAAGAACGAAGACAAGGACCATCCAGTGCCGCCGCGCACAGTGGACTGGGAATTGATCGAGCCGTATAGCGTCGACCTGAATTACAGCATCGTGCCCCCTGCGGGCTTTATTCCCAAAGAGCTCCCCAAGGGGACGACGGTGGCCCTTGGCCCGGCTGTGCTCAAAGAAGAATTTTCCACGAGCGACGACGGTACAGTCCGCGTCCGTCTGAACTTCGATACCACCAAACGCCGCTACACCGTTGCCGAAGCCACTGAGATGCGCAACAAAATCGCCGAGCTCGTCTCCGGTCCTCCAATCCTCGTCGCCTTCGAACCCAAGGGCCAGGTGCTCCTCCGCGAAGGTAAAGTGCGTGAAGCACTGGCGAGTTACCGCGCCGTCATCGCGCAACATCCCAACGAAGCCGTACCTCACCTTCAACTTGCTGACGTGCTGCTTGACGCTGGCATGGGTGAAGCCGCTCGCGCCGAAGCGCACGAGGCTGTCAAGCTCGATCCCAAATCGCCGCTTGCGCAAAAAGTACTGGCGCAGATTCTCAAGCACGATCTCGTGGGGCGTAATCTGCGTCCTGGCAGCGATCTTGCCGGGGCCGCCGAAGCCTATCGCGCCGCCGCCGCGCTCGATCCTGATGACAATTCCATACGCGCTGATCTCGCCATCCTGCTGGAGTACGATCCTGTCGGTCGCCGCTACAGCCGCCAGGCGCCTCTGAAAGACGCCGTCGCTGAATACGAAAAGCTCGGTCAGGACAAGCTCGCTGAACTCGAATTGTCCAACAACCTTGCCTTTGCGCGCTTCTACGCGGGCGACTATGCGGGCGCATGCAAGGCCGGCCAGGCCATCAATCCTGAGCCCAAAGCTCTTCTCGCAGCCTGCATCGCCGCACAGCAGGGAAGCAAAGCCGGAATGGCTGAAGTGAACAAGCGCGCCAGCGACGAGAGCGCCTTCAAAGAGACCGCGCACACCGCGGGCGAAATGCTGATGAACGTGCGCCAATATCCGCTGGCCGCGGACTTTCTGCAGGCCGGAGCATCTGGCGATAATGCCGCGCAGGCCGTGGGCCTTGCCTCCCTGCTGCGCGATGCGCACCATCATGAAGATCTGTCCTTCACCAACACCCCGCAAGACGTAGTGAAGCAGGCGTTTCTGTTGGCGATGGATCCCAATCTGACCGAGGCCAAGCTCAATGCGCTCAGCAGCCGCAATGCCCGCACAGTGCTGGCCGCCGAAGACGCTGACGAGCGCAAGCGCACCCTCGAATCGGGCCGCGTGCTGAACAGCCAGCTCGCCCGTGAAGACAGCTTCCTTGACGTCACCCTCGACATTCTCGCGCAGGCATTCGATCCCAAGCTCGAAGGCAGTGACGAAACCGGCTACCGCATCAAGGTCCAGGTGCCCGGCGGCAATAATCTCACCTTCTTCGTCGTGAAGGAAGACAACCAATACAAGCTGCTTGACAGCACTCAGGAACCCAACGCCATTGCTCTCGAGATGCTCGATCGCATTCAGGCAAACGACCTGAAAGGCGCTAAGGCGCTCCTCGACTGGCTGCGCGAAGATACGCACCTTGAGGGCGGCGACGATCCTCTCGGCGGCCCCGTCTTTCCGCGTTTCTGGATCAAAGGGCAGGCTCCGGACGCGGCAAAGATGAAGCTGGCCACGGCGGCCATCCTGTGCGGCTCGCGTCCAACAGCTGTGCGCGGGGTGACTATTCTCGAAGAGGCTCTCAAAACCGCCACCACCGACCGCGACAAGACCAACATTCGTCTCGGGCTGGGAGTTGGCTATTCCATTCTGCAAAACTTCAAGGGACTGCTCGAGGTCTCCTCCATGTTGCTGGAGCAGACGCCCGAATCGCGACTCGCCTACCTCGACAAGGTACAGGCGCTTATCGGCCTCGAACGCTACGATGATGCTCTCACCGCCGCAGATGAGCGCTTAAAACTGCTCGAAAACGATACAGACGCGATGCAGTCGCGCACGCGCATTGAGACCGCACGTGGTAATTATGCGGCTGCCCGCGGCTGGCTGCAGAAGCTTGCCGCACTGGGCAAGCAGGACGCGGAGCAGCTGAATGAAGACGCGTGGCTCGCGCTCTACACCGGCAAAGTCGATGAAAAAGACCTGGCCACCGGCATCAAGGCCACGCAACTCGCCAAAGACAATCCACACATCCTGCACACGCTGGCTTGCCTTTACGCCGAGGCCGGCAAGACCAAGGAAGCGCGCGATCTGCTTATTCGCAGCATGGACGAGCTGAACCTGGACGAGCCCAACGATGATTATTGGTTCGCATTCGGCCGCATCGCAGAGCAATATGGAGAGCACGACATTGCTGCTGCCGATTATCGCAAGCTACAAAAGCCCAAGCAGGTGCTGGCCGTATCGAGCTCAAGCTGGGAGCTCGCCCAGATGCGGCTCAAAGAGATGAAGGCCGACGCACCATCGCCAAGTCAGACTGCCACAAAGTAATGCAAGGTTTCGCACTCCCAAATGCATGAGGTCGAAGTGGTCGCAGCTAGCGGATGCCTGGAGTACAGACGCCCTCAACGTTGGAGGATTCCGGCCTTGGGTAATAGCGGCGCTGGAAATGCAATGACAATCCAACGAGCGCAATCATCACAGGAACCTCGACAAGCGGCCCGATGACAGCCGCGAAGGCTGCGCCAGAATTGATTCCGAAGACTGAAACGGCAACGGCAATCGCCAGCTCAAAGTTATTTGAGGCCGCGGTGAATGCGAGCGTAGTCGTTTTTGAATAGTCCGCACCGAGTTTCCTGCCCATGTAAAACGAGACCAGGAACATCACGACAAAATAGATCAGCAGGGGAATCGCGATCCTGAGGACGTCCAGAGGCAGGCGCACAATGTAGTTGCCCTTGAGTGAGAACATCACAACAATCGTGAACAGCAGCGCCACCAATGTCATGGGGCTCACACGCGGAACGAAGCTGCGGTCATACCACTGCTGACCCTTGGCCCGAACCAGCGCGGTTCGCGTAAGAAATCCCGCGATAAAGGGAATGCCAAGGTAGATGAACACGCTCTTGGCGATTTCGCTGATGGAGATGTGCACCACGGCGCCGTGCAATCCAAACCAGCCCGGCAGAACTGTGATGAACACCCATGCATAGATGGAGTAAAAGAACACCTGAAACAACGAATTGAACGCCACCAATCCCGCAGCGTATTGTGTGTCACCCTTCGCTAGTTCATTCCAAACGATCACCATGGCGATACACCGGGCCAGACCTATCATGATGAGACCGGCCATGTATTCGGGATAGCCACGCAGAAAGACAATGGCAAGTGCGAACATCAGCACCGGCCCGATGAGCCAGTTCTGTAACAGGGAAAGGCCCAGGACGCGTTTGTTTCGAAAAACCTCGTGGAGTTCCTCATAGCGAACGCGCGTGAACGGCGGGTACATCATTAGAATGAGGCCGGCAGCGATCGGGATTGATGTGGTGCCAACGCTGAAGCGATTGAGGAACGGAACCACTCCGGGAGCCAGCCAGCCAAGCGCCACGCCAACCGCCATGGCTCCAAAAATCCAGCCGGTCAGGTAGCGATCAAGAAATGAAAGACGACTCTTTTTCAACTCTGGGCCTCGATTCGTAGGGCTAGTCGCGTCCAATCTCTTCGACTTCGTCCTTGATCGCGGGCAACTCCATGGTCGATAACGGCACCGAAAGAAATCGTCTGATCCGGCTATCAAGCACATTGAATGCCTCGCGGAATGCGTGCTGAATCTCCTCCGGCGTTCCCTTCACAGCCGCGGGATCAGCGATTCCCCAATGCGCAGTCATGGGATGCCCCGGCCAATACGGGCACACCTCATTCGCAGCGTTGTCGCACACCGTAAAAATGAAATCCATCTGCGGCGCGCCGGTCGCGGCAAATTCATCCCACGATTTGCTGCGCAAGCCTTCGGTCGATATTCCGTGTGCGGCAATCTGTGCGATCGCCTCGGGCCGCGGAACTCCGGAAGGATGACTGCCCGCGCTGTACGCGGTGAAGGCGCCATTGCCGCGATGATTCAGGATCGCCTCCGCCATGATTGAACGCGCGGAGTTACCCGTGCAAAGAAAAAGAACGTTATAGTGGTTCGCCATCTCCGCCGATTCACCCATTCTCATCGCTTGAAACTGTCTCGCCACCACAGCACGACGGACCGCAGCACGAAGCGTTCGGCTTTTGCGCACGGATAAAGGCGCTCAGGAAACGTCCGTCTACCTGGGGCGCAATTGCGTCCACGTCAACGCCCGCTTCGGTCAGAAAGTGCCGTGCGTCCTCCACGTTGTACACACGTGTTGGTTCGACGGACACATCAGTAAATCCAGCGCCAGTTAGCTTGGCGCGATAGTCCTGTTCTTCGAGCGCTCCGGCAATGCAGCCCACCCACAGCAGCATGCTCTTGCGGACTGAATCAGGTACCGGTCCGCGCGTCACCACGTCTGACACCGCAAAGCGCCCGCCAGGCCTCAGCACGCGGAATGCCTCGCGCAGCACCCGGTCCTTGTCGGCCGACAAGTTGATCACGCAGTTTGAAATAATCACGTCGACTGATGCGTCGGGCAGCGGAATATTTTCGATCTCACCCTTGAGGAATTCGACATTCTCGACACCTGCGCGCTTCTGGTTTTCCCGCGCCAGCGCCAGCATGTCGTCCGTCATGTCGAGCCCGAACGCCTTGCCCGTTGGTCCCACCCGCTGCGCGGAAAGCAGCACGTCAATGCCGCCTCCTGAGCCAAGATCAAGCACTATTTCGCCAGCCTTCAGTTCGATCAGAGCCGTAGGGTTACCGCATCCCAGCGACGCCAACACCGCATGTTCGGGAATCAGAGACTTTTCGCTTTCGCTGTAAAGATTCGTTGTGATCGGATCGCAGCATCGCAATCCCGGATCACAACACGCCTGCACGCTGCCTGATTCGGCAACCGCGCGCGCGGCCGCTCCATACTTCTGCTGAACTTCCTGCTTCACCAGTTCCGCGGTTTTCATCGGTAGGCTCCTCGTATATGCTTAAGCGAATATATCGACCTGGAGTCGTATCTGTCAAGGCGTATATATTAAACAAATGAGCAGCCCATCTACTGTTGGCAGTCTCGCCGTATTTTTCGCTGCCCTTGCCGACCCCACTCGCCTACGCCTCCTGAACCTCATGAAGGGGCGCGAAGTCTGTGTCTGCTACTTCGTCGAAATCCTCAAGCAGAGCCAGCCCAAAATCTCCCGCCATCTCGCGTATCTTCGCAAAGCGGGCCTTGTGGATGCGCGCCGGGAAGGGAAGTGGATGCACTACAAGATCGGCGATCTTGAAAGCGGCCGGGCCGCCATCCTCTCGGCTGCGCTCGAACGGCTCGAGACAGATCGTGCCATGCAGGCAGATCGCGCGCGGCTCGACCGTGCATGCTGCCAGCCGCAGCGTTTTGTATCACTGCAGGGTGCGCCAAAACCATCGGTAAGCAGTGATGCAGACGCATCATGAATCCACATCGATTCATCAGACAATCTTCAGGGAACGTTAAGGATGATCGGCGTTACACTGTGCCTCAGAAATCAAAAGAAAAGGCCGGTTTTAGCCATGATGATTCCAGGCGTTCGCCAACGCGTCATGATCGATGGACGAGACGAAGTGTTTCTTGTGGTCTACGTAGATCGGACACGCGGCATGGCCGATTTGATCCCGATCGCTAACGAGGGTGGACTTGAAGAGGACGTTCCGTTGGCAAAACTGCAGCGCGTGCGCTTCGATTCTCGCTGACTGAATCAATACGCCGTACTGTGAGCCGAATCCAACGAGCCGAATCCCAGCGGCGGCTCCTTGATCAGCTGCTTGCTCCAAGCTTCAGATTCACAATCGGATTAGTACCAGCTGCGATGTCCGCTGACGGCCGGCCCTGTCTCGAGCTTTGACGCACAATCCTGCAGATAATCCAGCAGCACCTGCGGATGCACCGGCTTATTGAGTATGTCGAAGCGATAGCCCTTTGTATCGGCCACCTGGATCAATTCCGAAGTGGCCGCCTGGCCCGAGAAGAGAAGCACCTTGCAGCCAGGGATGTGTTCCCGCACGTGGATCGCCACTTCTATCCCAGTCATGCCGCGCATAATCACGTCTGATATCAGCACGTCCGGTTCAAACACCGGCGCCAGCTCCACTGCCCGCTCTCCGCTGTATACCGAGCGAGCCTCAAAACCGCTGGCGCGGAAGATCATCGCCAGACTATCCGCAATCACGCTTTCGTCGTCCACTATCAATATGCGCATAAACGCTCTTTCCAGCCAGGACCGGGTTCACGTCCACCTAGAGTCTTGAATGATTGGGAGACAACTTGCGCGCCCGGAGTGCCCTCGCCATTCGCGGAAAGAACCGGGGTTAGGCCTGGAACATTGCTTTGAATGACTCGAGATTAGCTGGAGTTTACCACCGTTCCTGCTCCAACTTTCGCAGCTGATCAGGTCAATTTACCTTTACCTTTGCACCGTAAAAATCCAGTGCACGTGCCCGGCATTTTCCTTGCTGACGAGTTTGACGATTTACTTCTGCGGTTTTCTGACAAAACGCTTGGGCAGCTTGAGAATGCAGCGACGGACCATCGTGCAGGAACTCAAAGAAATGACACTTTAGTTGTAGGCGGATGAGGTCGCTCCCCGCTTGAATCTGGGGCACATACATACCTTCGGATAGGTCTTCGGCGGTAGAACTTACCGTGGTGGGTAAAAAGTACTCCGATCAATGCGTGAAAAACTTTCCCTCAGCCCTGGAACCTCAAAAAAAAGCATGCATCATTTGTTGAATCTAAGCAGTTTACGGCTAGCGATTCTCGATTTTTAGTTTGGCACGCTCATTGCTACATACAGGGCGAGCCGAAAGAACGCTCGACCCGCAGCTCCTATGCGGAGACGTTACAAAAGAACTACGAGGAGCACATCAAGATGAGAGCTACCACTTCGAAAGCTCACAATTTTATCTCCGGCCGTATGGCCATCTTGGCCCTGGCTTCTGCGATCGCTATTCCAGTCGGTGCCCAGGCGCCCGACTCCGGTTCTCAGACCCCTCCCGCAGCGCAGGCGCAGCCCCCAGCGGACCAGGCGCAGCAATCTGCGGCGCAGTCGCAACAGCCCTCCCCGGATGTGAACCAACAGCGACTGCAGAAAGCCCAGAAGGAGGGGTTCTGGGGAAAAGTACAACCCTTCGCCCGCAAGAAGTGGGTGAAGCGGCAGACTGATCCCATCAATGATCGCCTCAGTGAACTTGATCAGGTAACGGCCAAGAACTCCAAAGACATCCAGGATGTGGATTCTCGTGCGCAGGCCGGCATTCACCAGGCTCAATCTACCGCCGATGCGGCCAATCAGGCAGCGACTGCAGCCGGAACCCAGGCACAGCAGGCGTCAACAGTAGCGCAGGGTGCTACGGGCCGTGTTGAGCAGATCAACACCACGGTTGCCGGACTTGACCAGTACAAACCTGTAAGCGAAGTTGATGTGCCCTTCAAGGGCGGTTCGCCGATCCTCTCGACCGCAGCCAAGGAACAGCTTGACCAGGTAGTGTCCAGCGTCAACGGCCGCCAGGGTTACATCATTGAAGTTGAAGCGCACTCGCCCACACGCGGCAGCGTGGGCATCCAGAATTCACAGCGGCTGGCTGCAGTGGTCAATCGCTACCTCGTGGAACACGACATTCCCGTCTACCGCCTGCACGCAGTGGCACTAGGCAACGCAGCAACAGCCCAGGTGGCTGCTGCCGATCCTGATGCCAAGCCCGTCAAGATGACGAACACCGTGCACATTCGGTTGATGGAAAACAGCTTTGGCGGCCCAGGGCACTGCATCACCCCAGGGTGCAGCGTCCTCGACAGGTGCGGAGCGGCCCTAAGACCGCGCAGCCACTCCCCCGAGGCTCTTTCCGCGCCATCGGCCCCCCCGGCGAAGGCCGCCAACCAAGCTCTCGTAACAGAGAGAACCAAGGCAACTTGGCCCCCGTCGAAAGCGGGGGCCGTTTTTTTTGTGTTTTCAGAATTCAGTCCTTTGATCCAGCTGTTGCGAGATTTGTCAGTTTCCCAGCGGTCGGGTTCGACGATGCCTGACCAGGCTTGAGTCCGTTCGCGTGCCACTCTCCTAATGGGCCTTCAGTTGGTTGCGGTGCAGGGGAGCGGAGCGTATGGTACTCCTATCTCACAGCCTCAGTCGCCTCCTTCCCCAGAATTGGGCGCTCGGCTACAGGCCAGGCAATGATCTCCGAATACATTCAACTTGCGTGGGAGAGCGTTTTTGACATCTCCCCGGATGCGATCGTGGTTACCGACCCCCGCGGAATTATCCGGGGCGCCAACCAGCGCGCGAGCGAAATATTCGGCTATGAAAAATCAGAGCTCGATGGCCAGCCTATCGAGACCTTGATTCCACCGCGTTTTCGCGGTCACCATCCGCGACATCGCGAGAACTACGAAGCCCATCCGCGCACCCGGCAAATGGGCGCCAATCTCAATCTCCTGGCCCTTCGAAAAGATGGCTCTGAGTTTCCTGTGGACATCATGCTCAAACCGCTCGAAACCGGTGGCCAGCATGTGACGCTCAGCTTTATCCGCGACATTTCCGAGCAGCGCGCCGCACAACAGGCCGCTCGGCGCAGCGATCTGCAATTGCGCTCTCTGGTCGAAGGTGTTCGTGACTACGCTATCTATCTCCTCGACCGCGACGGAAATGTTGCCACATGGAATCCGGGTGCGGAGCGTATCAAGGGCTACTCGGAAGATGAAATTGTCGGCATGCATTTCTCGCGTTTCTTCACCCATCCGGATGTGGAGCGTGGCCGGCCGGCCGAATTGCTGCGCTTGGCCGCCGAACGAGGCCGCATCGAGGAGGAGGCATGGCGCGTCCGCAAAGACGGCTCGCGCTTCTGGGCCGATGTCGTGCTGACCGCAATTCGCGACGACGCCGGCGTGCTTACTGGATTTGCAAAGGTCACGCGCGACTTCACTGATCGCAAGCGCGCTGTTGAAGCGGTAATGCTGCAATTGAGCTCCGCTCTGCTCGCCAACATGGATGTGACGCGCCTGCTCGAGGCAATCTCCGCCAGCATTGGCGAGGTAATTCCTCACGACGCGTCTACGCTCGTCGTTCCCAATCAGGACGGGAATAGCTTTACCGTGCAGTTCCTGGGTGGAGATGACAAGAAGCAATCCCGAGGCGTGGTGCGGCTGCCTCTCGACGGTTCACCATCCGGCAAGGTGTTTCAGTCGCGCGAACCGCTGGTGTTGGACAACATCCTCAAGGCGGGCTTTGCGGATGATGGCGTTCGCCACCTCACATCCATCGGCATGCGCTCCGGATGCTGGGTTCCGCTGATCCATCAAGGAGAAAGCGTGGGCGTGCTCGCCACCGCTCGACGAGCTGAAGCAGGGTTTACCTCGCACGAAGTGGAAATGCTGTTGCAGGTCGCACAGCAGGTAGCAGTCGCGGTCAGCAACGCCACAGTCCTTCGGCACGTGACCGACCTGCGCGACCGTCTCACGCAGGAGAAAAAATACCTCGAAGAAGAAATAAATCTCGAAAACCGCTTTGAAGATATCGTGGGTGAAAGTCCCAACCTGCGCCAGGTGCTCAAACAGATTGAGACCGTTGCTCCCACTGACGCCACAGTTCTCATTCAGGGCGAGACCGGCACAGGCAAGGAGTTGCTCGCCCGCTCCATTCATCGCCTCAGTTCACGTCGCGATCGCACCTTCGTCAAGCTCAATTGCGCGGCCATTCCCGCAGGACTATTGGAGAGCGAACTTTTCGGTCATGAAAAAGGCGCATTCACCGGCGCCATCGCCCGTAAGATAGGCCGCCTCGAACTGGCCCATGAGGGCACCCTGTTCCTTGATGAAATCGGTGAGATGCCGCTCGATCTGCAGCCAAAGATACTGCGCGCCATCCAGGAGCGCGAGATCGAACGCCTCGGCGGCACGCGATCTGTCTCCGTCAACATCCGCCTCATCGCCGCAACTAATCGCGACCTCGCCGCTATGGTCGCTGAAAAACAATTCCGCAGCGACCTCTACTATCGACTGAAGGTTTTTCCCATCTCCGCGCCGCCCCTTCGTGAACGCGTCAGCGATATCGTTCTTCTCACGCGGCACTTTGTCGCTGTTCACAGCCGCAGCATGGGCAAAGTGATTGAGACCATTCCCGATGCCACCATGAAGGCCCTCATTCAATGGCCGTGGCCCGGCAACATTCGTGAGTTGGAAAATTTCCTCGAGCGCTGCGTCATCCTCACCCGGGGCCCAGTCCTCTATGCGCCGCTCTCAGAGCTTGAAACACTCCGTCCCGCTCAGGAGCCTCAATCTATGCAGCCTACGTTGCAGGAGGCCGAAGTCGACCACATCATGCGCGTTCTGCGTGAGACCGGTGGCCAGATCGGCGGATCCGATGGTGCGGCCGCCCGTCTCGGCCTCAAACGTACTACCCTCAATTCCAAACTAACCAAGCTCGGCATCGATCCATCGCAGTTTCGCTGATGCTCCGAGTCTGCTTCTGCACAGCATCTTGGTGCCGCGTCGATAGTTTCTCGCCTATCGCCCAGCAAAGCTTTCCAGCGCCATCGAGTTGGGAATCGTCAGTGTTGATCCATTCAGCATCACCAGCTTCTTCGTCTTGAATGTGCTCATCACCCGCGTCACTGTCTCCCGCGAAGCGCCAATGCACTCTCCCAGCTCTTCATGCGTCATGCAGAACCGGAACCGTGTCCCTGTGTCTGTCTTCTGTCCGTCCTTGCTCCAGTCGAGCAGGAGGCGCGCCAGTTTCTGCGGGGCATTCGTTAGCAACACCACGGTCCGCAGTTGCTCGCAGGCCTTGTTGAACTCGCGGCTCAACTCCTCGCTCACCATGCGATAGGCAGTCGGATTCCGCATCAGAAAATTCATAAAATCTGCGCAGCTGATTACCGCCAGCTTCGACGTGTACACCGTCTCCGCCGTCGTCTCCTGAGGCTTGCCGCACATCATTGAAGCCACGCCCACAAGCTCCCCGGTGTTCACGTGTCCCAGAATCAGCCGCCGGCCGCCATTCGAATTCAGGGAGAGCTTCACCTTCCCCTCGACAATCAGGTACACGTGCTGCGATTCGTCCGCCTCGGCAAACAGAACCTCGCCCGCTTCAAACGTCCGCAAATGCGCCAGCGACATAAACTCACGCACCAACTGCGGCGTCAGCTTGTCAAAAAGCCCGCCTTGCCGGGCTAGGGGTGTCCTGCAACTCGTGGGCATATTGTCGATAGCTTCCATGTCCGTCTCCCTCACTCGCTCTCGTTCTGTGTCGAAATCTCGTAAGCCAGCTGCCTCGTCCAGGGCGTCGTCGCAATCAGCGTGGCGCCTGTCCGCTTTTCAATCTCACTTAGAATCCGCTTGCCATCGCTGTCCACGCCTGTCACGCTGCGCAAATCCAGCGTGACCGCTCGATCGCTCACCTGGCTCGCCGCCTTGGTCCACGCTTCCGCCAGCTCGGTCGCCCAGGCCCCGGCCACCCGCCCTTCCAGCGTGATCGCCATCGCCTCTTCCGTCTCTTGAATCGTGATCCGTAGCATGCCGTTCCTTTTAGTTTCTTTGGCCTTGTCGTACGGAGCTATATAGGCACGAACAGCGCCAAACTTCCGGCGTGACTGGATCGCGGCCATAAGCTCAATTGTCCAAATGGTTTACCGCAGGAAGAGAAAACCTCGTCTCCCAAGTGACGACGCCAAGTGACGACCATCACGTGACGAAATGCAGTCATCAGTGACTTCGCCTCGTCGCCAACGCCCTCGTCACAACAATCTAAATTCCAAAATAGTGCCTTTAATCGAACCGGCCTTGTCCGCTCAGGCGTGACTCTCCAAGCGGATGTCCAACTGGAAACCTTCGAACCGCAGGAGCCGCGTCAAATTACTGTCATGCTCCGGATACGTTCACCTCAATGTGTCGGCACGACCACACGGCTCACTGAGAAAAAAGGAGGGCTAGTGAAAGTGGTCGACAAGCATGATGTCGCTGTCTTCCTCATCCACCTGGGCATACAGAATCCAGCGGCCGTTGGGAGAGATAGAAACGCCCCTCTTGAAATCCTTGTCCAGTTCAAACACCGTGCGGATCTGATTCGTCGCGAAAACAAAGTAGCGCATAGACCTGGGGCCAGCGGCCGGAACGAAGGCCCATCCTGTATCGGACGCGCGGAGAGAGACGTCTTCCCATTCTGGATCAAGCAACTTTAAGAGGCGTGACTGCCAGTGCGGCACAACAGGCGTTTGCCGCCTTGCCCCCGCAAGATTTGCAGATTGGCAGACGCACCGTGAGCCAGGTTCCTTTTGTCACTCCAGTAAGGAGTGAGTCTGATGGCCCCAAGCGCGATGAAGACGGCTTGCTCCCAACTGTGATGTTTCAACGCGTCTTCATCAGCTTCGCGGCTCATTATGTGGTCTTCGATCCGAGGTAGTGCGGCAGTCGAACCACGACGCAGATGATCGGGAGCAAAGGTAGGCCGGGGATTTATCCCCGGCAACAGGCTTAGGGACCATGTTGGGCTTTAGCCCCTGCGGAATGCCTACTTGCCTCCCTCGATTTCGCTCCGGGAGTAAGCCCCCTCCCTCTTCTCGCACCCATACCTCAAAGCAACTGAGTCGCCCCCGGCCAGCCTCTTATAGACCTGCATGGCTTCAGGAGTGCCGCTACATGCAGTTCAAAATAGTTACCCTCGCCCTCGTCATCGCGGGCTCTTTCCTCTGTTCTGCGCAAACCCCGGTCACCTTCTCCCCAAAAACCAGCACCAGCGGCCAGACCGCGTCTGACATTCACCCCGTAGACCTCAACAACGATGGCATCACCGACGTCCTCCAGGACACCGGCCAGGGCAAGCCGGGCTTTACCGTGAGTCTCGGCAACGGCGACGGTACCTTCAAGGCGCCCGTCCTGTACTCCGAGCCTTCGACCTCGCTCATCGGCACCGATCCACTGGTGACTGCGGATTTCAACAACGACGGGAAAGTCGACATTGTCGCCCTCCTCTCTCCAGGTAACCAGGTGGCCGTATACCTGGGCAATGGCGACGGCACCTTCCAGTCCCCCAGGGTCACCACCATCGCCTTGCCCTCGGGATGGAAATTCGGATCGGGTGGGGCCGCAGCCGCGGACTTCAATCGTGATGGAAAGGTCGACATCGTGGCCTGGACCAACGACTTCAACAGCAGTACCACTCCCGGCACGACTGCCCTTTATGTCCTTCAAGGCGACGGAACAGGTGCGTTTGCCACTCCCCGCCTGGTGCTGTCTGGGCCGTCGTTCCAGCCCGACTTCCAGGTATTCGTGGGCGACTTTGACTCGGATGGAAAGGCGGATATCGCCGCCAATCCTGCCACCCAGAACAGCCAGGGCAACATTGACAGCACTACCGTTCACGTACTCTATGGCGGCGGTGATTTCACCTTCACCGATACCACCCCCTACACCGCCAGCGGGATCCTCCGGATTGGAAGCGGCGATCTAAACAGCGACGGCTTCACCGATCTCTTTGGCCTCTCCGGCGGGTTCAGCCTGTCGCAGCAGTTGGCTGTTTTCTACGGCAATGGCTCCCGCACGTTCAGCAGTTACTTCCAAACCCTCTCGAACTCCTATCAAACAGGCACGTCGGGTGCCAGCAGCGACAACTCCATTTCCCAGTTCGCCATGGGTGACTTCAACGGGGATGGCCGTATGGACCTGGCGGCATTTGCTTCCAACACTTCCTTCACCACTGGCTATGTGCAGTTCCTCCTTGCCGGCACCAGTCCGGGTCAGTTCACAGAGCAATTTGTTCAACTCCCCACAACCTACACCGACCAGACTGAGCCGATCGTGGGGCTCTTCAGCAATAGCCACTTGAAACCGGATCTTGCTTTGAACCAAAGCCCGAACTCTGGGAGCCCGCCACAGAACACGCCAGCGTATCTCTTGGCAGAACTGAACCAGGCGAACAGTGGCTGGTTCGGCCCCTGCTACTACCCCAGCACCGGCCAGGGTTTCAACGTCTGCAATGCCGGCACCGTAAGCGGTACCACCGCGACCTTCAACGCCGCCGTCAACTCCTATGGCCAGCTGCGCAAGATCGAACTCTGGGTCGACGGCAAAAAAGTCAGTGAGCAGCACCACACCTGGGATCAGCACGGCTACTTCAACTACGCTGGGTCGTTTGCCGCGGGAAGTCACAGCGCTACCTTCTTCGCGGCCGACGTGGACAACCGCCTGCAGCGTTACGACTTCACTTTCACCATCGGTTCAACCGGCGGATGCAACGCGGCCGGCGGTAACGGCGTATACATCTGCAGCCCCAATCCCACCGCCCCCGTCAGATCCCCCTTCCAGGTCACGGCCACCGCCAGCATCACCGGCACCCTCGCCCGAATGGAACTCTGGGTAGACGGGACCAACAAGGTCTACACCGAAACCAACAGCCTCACTCTCTCCACCACCATTTCCTTGCCCCCCGGCAATCATGAACTCGCGGTTGCCGCTGTTAACACTGCCGGTACCAAATGGGGCGGCTACATGCAGATCACGGTCCAGTAATCATCGCTCGCCGTCACGCCCAAGGGCCGCTTCCCGGAGCGGCCCTTTTCCTTTGCCTGCGGCCAAAATGGCAAACGCAGTCCGAGAACCGCGAGACATCAACATGGTGTGATCTCACCTCGGCGTGAAACGACCTGAGGAACTTGGGCGTCCTTTTTCTATTCCCTATTCCCTCGTAGTTCCTGGTCCCTATTCCCTATTCCCTGTTCCCCTCGTCCCTCGTCCCTGTCCTTATGCGATACTTCAAAAGATATGTACAAGCGGGTAGTTCTCAAGCTCTCCGGTGAGGCCCTCGCCGGTTCGCGCGGGTTCGGACTGGATGCCGAAAAAGTCGCCGAAACTGCCGCCGAAATTGCCGAGGTCCACGAACTCGGCGTCGAGATTGCCATCGTAGTCGGCGGAGGAAACATCTTCCGCGGTGTCGCCGAACAGGCCCGCGAAATGGACCGCGTCAGCGCCGACAACATGGGCATGCTCTCCACCATCATCAATGCCATCGCCCTGCAGGATTCGCTCGAACAGCGCGGCGTGCAGTGCCGCGTCATGACCGCCGTCTTCATGAACCAGATCGCCGAGCCTTACCTTCGCCGCCGCGCCGTGCGCCATCTTGAGAAACGCCGTGTGGTCATCTTTGCTGCAGGCATCGGCAACCCCTTCTTTTCCACCGACACGGCCGCCAGCCTCCGCGCCATGGAAATCAAGGCCGACGTCCTCCTCAAGGGCACCAAGGTCGAAGGCGTCTATAACGCCGACCCCAAGGTTGTGCTCGACGCCGTGAAGTACGACGAGATTACCTACATGGAGATCCTGCGCCAGGGCCTCAAGGTCATGGACCTCACCGCCGTCAGCCTCTGCAAGGACAACAATCTCCCCATGATCATCTTCAACATGAACCATCCCGGCAACATCAAACGAGTAGTGATGGGCGAAAAGGTCGGCTCCCTCGTCACCGCGTAGAGACAAGACTGCTTGACCAGGCGTCGGCGAGCCGGTCAAGACTGGACCGGTTGGACTTCCCGGTTACGCTGGCGCGCTGCATCAAGACAGGTACGGGTTGCGACAATGCTTCGGGAAAAAACAAGAAGTGTCAGGCGCATGACTTGAGTCGTGCCGTACAGACCCAAAGAGAATGAGGGAACCCCGGCCCCCATGAACCCGAATTCCCCCTCACGTGTCGCGCAACTCATTCCCGAAACGGCCGCGGAATCGGCCATCTCGTCTGTCCCGCAAACCGTCTCATCGCCCCAACATTTCGTCGTCTAACCCTCCAGTGGAGATGCGCAAGCCAGACCGGCTGAATGCGTTGACCGGCCTGCGCACTTTCGCGGCCATCAACATCGTCCTCTTTCACTTCTCCAACCCCCAGTGGTTCGGCCCCCTCGCCCCTGTCGTCAACGCTGGATACGCTTCCGTCAGCTTCTTCATCCTGCTCTCTGGTTACGTGCTGGCTTACAACTACGCGGCCCGCGCGCGCGAAGGCAAACTCAAGGTCGTGCGTTTCTATGAGGCACGCTTCACGCGCCTCTATCCGGTCTACCTGCTGAGCCTGTTGCTCGCCTGGCGCAATGTTCCGGTGGAGTACGCATCCCATACCCACACCATGTTCTGGACCGGCATGATCCTGTCGCCGCTCCTCATGCAGGGCTGGATCCCGGAGATCGCCACCTTCCTCAACACTCCCGCGTGGACCATGTCCGCGGAGTCGTTCTACTACCTGCTTTTTCCGTGGATAGCCCGCTGGAAACGCCCCGACCGCGTCGCTCCCATCCTCCGCCGTCTGGCCATCCTCTGGGCCATCGGACTCATTCCCGGTACGCTCTACGTCATCTTCAAACCGGACGGCGTTGCGCACGTCGACCGCTTCAGCTACGGGCCCTGGCTGCAGGCGCTCAAATTCACGCCCCTGCCGCACTTGGCCAGCTTCATCTTCGGCGTCGTGCTGGCCGGCCTCGACGAGTTGATTCCCCGCACCGCCCGCCTGCGCCTGTTTGTCGGTGTCGGCGGCTTCGCGACCATTTTCTTTCTGCTCTGGCTGGGATCCGATATTCCTTACCCCATGATTCACGACGGGCTGCTGATGCCTCTTTTCGGATGCATCATCATCGGACTGTCTGGCGAAAATCTGCTCGCCAGCGCCCTCGGCGTACGACCGCTGGTCTTTGTTGGAGAAGCCAGCTACTGCCTCTATCTGCTGCACTTCAACTTCTGGAATCTCATTCACGACACCCACGTGCTGGACCGTGTCGGCCTGGCCCGCTTCGATCCGTGGATCAGTTACGCCATTCTCATCAGCCTGGCCTTGTTCGCGCTGCACTTCGTCGAGAAGCCCGCTCAGCGCCAACTCCGCAAGTGGATGGGCGTCGCACCCCGCTGAGGCTAGCTGGCTGCTATTCCGGTGCAAAAAGTGTTCGATAACGGACAAAATTGCAAAAAATAAAACGATCAAGTGCTGATGAATCATGCGATTGCACACCGAAAATGGGGGAATTTGTGCTCACCGTGTTTAAGATCACATTCAAGGAAAAGTGAAAAGTGAAAAGTGAAAAGTGAAAAGTGAAAAGTGAAAAGTGAAAAGTGAAGAGTGGACGTGAGCTGTGAGGCAGTGAATGAGGAAACAATGATGCATTCGTGGTGCTATCAGGGACGACCCAGAATCCGGATGTGTGCGGGGCTGCATGGTTCTTCCTCGATTCCCTCGGTCGAATTGGGTGAATGCTGGTTGAGATAAAAGCTGTGAAATGAAAAACGCCCGCCGGTTTGGCGGGCGTTACTTTGCTACTGATTCAAGTATGGCAGGTTCGATGAATTAATCCCTAATTTTGCGAAATTTATTTTCGATTTTGAATCATAGGCTTAGCGCGTTTTCCACAGGGCCGCCTCTTGACAACTTTTCAGAGGCTGTTCGGAACGGTAGGAACTTTGCTGTATTTTCCAGAACGTTGAGGATCAGGGCAGAGGCGACCGGTACGGAGACAGAACCGGCTCGATGTGGAAGGCGTTCACGGCGCTGCTGCTGGAGCAGGAGCAAGGGTGGCGGATCGCGCGGCCGGCAGGGCAGGTGCCGTGCTCGACTTTTTTGAAAAGGGCCGCCGTTCGGTCAGTGGTTGATGCGCCTTTCAATGCGGGGGTCGGGAAGGAACCACATGACGAGGACGAGTACGTAGCCGGCGCAGGCGATTTTGGGGTGGAAGAAGGCGAGCGGGACGGAGATGCAATAGAGGGCGACCGAGGCGAGGCCCTTCCAGTCTTTCCCGATGGATATGGAAAGGACGGAATCGCGGCCGTGATGGGCGATGAGGATCCTGGTGAGGATGTAGTAGGCGACGCCAGCGAGAAGGAGGACCGTTCCGTAAATTGCGACGGGAATGGGGGAGAGGGAGCTCTCGCCGAGCCAGGCGGTGGTGAACGGCACGAGGGAGAGCCAGAAGAGCAGGTGGAGGTTGGCCCAGAGGACGCCGCCGGAGACGCGCTCCGCGGCATGGAGTAAATGGTGGTGGTTGTTCCAATAGACGCCCACGTAGATGAAGCTCATGATGTAGCTCGTAAAGACGGGTAAGAGGCTTTGCAAGGCCGCGAAGTTGGTGCCTTTGGGGACGTGGAGGTCGAGCACCATGATGGTGATGATGACGGCGAAGACTCCGTCGCTGAAGGCTTCAAGGCGTCCTTTGTGCATGGTGCGCCGCTCCGGTGGAAGTGGGGTGGGTCCTCGTACAAGAGTACTGGAGTCTTTTAGTCCAAACTAAGTGTCGTCTTCGTGTAGTCAATTTGTACCGCATATGTAGTAGATTTGCCGTAGAAGACGTGGAGACTGGCCCGGATCTTAGGAGCGAGACGGGCTTTCCGGGCCGATCGCGGAGGACATTTTGGAGGGGCCCATTGATTCAGCCAAAAGCATACCTCAGGGGTTAAAACCCCTTTCGTGCAGAAGGTCTAATTGCCGGGGATAAATCCCCGGCCTACCGCCCGAAGGGCAACGGCCCGGGCCTTAAGGCCGCGTCAATCCGACGTGACTCAGGGGGTTAAAACCCCCTGCTCCCTCCGAGATTCCGGCGGGAGGATTGGGACATATCATCCGCGGTCCCCAAAAGCGAGGGACCGTGGGCACCCTCGGCGTGGTCGGAAAGGGCTGAGGGATCGGGGCCATCCGCCCGTCCTATTGTCAGGGATAAATCCCTGACCTACCGCCCGAAGGGCAACGGCATGGGCCTTAAGGCCGCGTCAATCCGACGTGACTCAGGGGGTTAAAACCCCCTGCTCCCTCCGAGATTCCGGCGGGAGGATTGGGACATATCATCCGCGGTCCCCAAAAGCGAGGGACCGTGGGCACCCTCGGTGTGGTCGGAAAGGGCTGAGGGATCGGGACAACCCGCCTGGGGGCAGTGATCCCACCCTAGCGACAAAGACAAAGACGTCGCGAGGGTGGGGCACCCGGCGGATCGTGAGCCGTGAGATTCCCCAAGAAGCATGGCTCAGGGGTTAAAACCCCTTCCGTGCAGAAGGTCTAATTGCCGGGGATAAATCCCCGGCCTACCGCCCGAAGGGCAACGGCCCGGGCCTTAAGGCCGCGTCAATCCGACGTGACTCAGGGGGTTAAAACCCCCTGCTCCCTCCGAGATTCCGGCGGGAGGATTGGGACATGTCATCCACGGTCCCCCAAAGCGAGGGACCGTGGGCACCCTCGGTGTGGTCGGAAAGGGCTGAGGGATCGGGACCATCCGCCTGGGGGCAGTGATCCCACCCTAGCGACAAAGACAAAGACGTCGCGAGGGTGGGGCGCCCGGCGGATCGTGAGCCGTGGGATTCCCCAAGAAGCATGGCTCAGGGGTTAAAACCCCTTCCTCTGTGGCGTTCTGTTGTCAGGGATAAATCCCTGACCTACCGCCCGAAGGGCAACGGCCCGGGCCTTAAGGCCGCGTCAATCCGACGTGACTCAGGGGGTTAAAACCCCCTGCTCCCTCCGAGTATCAACCCCTTCCGGGTTGAGGTCCCAATGGCCAGGACGGCCTTTACGCCCCTTCCGGGTTGAGGTTCCGATGGCCGGAACGGCGCTCATACAGAGACTGGGACGGCCGAGGGAACCTGGTCGATGGAAAGGGTGGAGAGCGCGCGGACGAGGCGGATGGTTTCGAGGGAGACGGTGACGACCTGGCCGATGAGGCGGACGATGTACTGGGGATCGTCGGGGCGGTTGGGGTCGTTGACGATGCCGGAGCGCTTGTCAGGGGAGTCCGGTATTGATCGATGACCATTCGAGGGCGCTGCGGTTGCCGAGGCGGTATTCGTAGACTTCGGGCGGGATGCCGCTGAGGGTGAGGAGGACGGGGTGGAAAGAGTGAGTTATGCGATTGAGTGAATAGACGCTCCTTCACCTGGGCTGGCTTGCCTGACGAGACATATATAACTCTTCGGCGATTTGGGAGGAAGTGAGCCCGATCACAAGTGGCGGGTCGGGCGAGAGGGCTCTCGTTTAGTGGATGGAGGCGGGGACTAGATTCGCGGTATCCCACCCAAGCGACAAAGACAAAGACGTCGTTTGGATGGGGCACCCGGCTTCTGAGGTATCGCAGGATTCAAAAGCGAGACCTGGGGCACCCGGCTTCTGGTGGTGATCGTTCCAATAGGCGCACCCGTAGACGAAGCTCAGGTTGAGCTCGTGACCGGGCGAATCCAGGTTCGAATCGATATTCCCCTTGCAATCTCAGGGAAGCTGCGATAGTCTCCCCTTGAAACCACAGGGGAGGCAATGAATAAAGCGAAGCTCGATCTTTTTCGCGGCACGTTGGACGTCTTGATTCTCAAGGCGCTCATCTGGGGGCCGCTCCACGGCTATTCGATTACTGACTTCATTCGCCGGAAGAGCGATGACGTGTTGCTAGTGGAAGAGGGCACGTTGTATCCGGCGTTGTGGCGGCTGGAGGAAAAGGCGCTCGTGGAAGCGGAGTGGGGCCTTTCCGAGAACAACCGCAAAGCGAAATATTACCGGCTCACCGGCGCCGGGCAACGTCAACTGAAGCAGGAGTCAAGAAACTGGGAAGCCTACGCGACGGCGGTTGCGAAGGTTCTTGGCGCAACTCGTCTTAGTTCGTCAGAGGAACACGCATGACAAAGGTTCCACTCTGGCGACGGTACTCCAGGCTGTTCGGACCCGATCCAGCAGCAGACGTAAAGGATGAGTTGCGCTTTCATCTGGAGGCCAAGACGGACGACCTTATTCGTCGCGGATGGCGGCCGGACGCTGCCCGCCAGGAAGCGGAACTGCAGTTTGGAGATGTGCGCGCGGTGCAGCGTATCGGTGAGCAACTAGGAGGGAAGATGGAACGCCGGAAGCGACTTGACGATTACCGGAGCGAATGCGTTCGCGACATTCGCTACACAATCCGCAACTTGCGTAACCATCCAGGCTATGCAGCCGTTGCCATTCTCATTCTTGCTTTAGGCATTGGCGTGAACGCGGCGGTGTTCAGCGTTGTGAACACGCTTCTGCTGCGACCGCTGCCGTTTGCGGACTCGACGCGGCTTGTGTGGTTCACGGGCGGCAAGTCGATCGACGCCAAGGTGCGCGCAGCGGCGGGTCTTTCGGGTCAAACCTACACGGTGGATGCTTATGAGGAATTCAAGCGGAACAACCGTTCGTTCCGGGAGGTTTCCACCTTTCAGACTTTCTACAGTTCTGTTCAATACAAACTGACCGGAAGCGGCGAGCCGCAGCAACTATCCGTTGTCGAGGTTGCCGACAACTTCTTTCCCATGCTCGGTGTTCAACCTGTGCTGGGGCGCGGCTTTACAAGCGAGGAATGCCAGAAAGGCGGACGCCAGGCTACCCTGCTGAGCTACTACTTCTGGAAAAATCAATTTAACGGCGATCCTGGCATTGTGGGCAAGACCGTTACTGTGAATGGATCGCCAGTCGCAGTGGTCGGCGTGCTTCCTGCGAGTTTTGATTTTGGCTCCGTTTTTGCCCCCGGCAAGAAGGTGGACATGTTTGTTCCCGCCGTCATGGATTTTTGGCGGACGTGGGGCAATACGCTCGCCTTGGTGGGAAGGCTCAAACCTGGCGTCAGCCTGGCGCAGGGCCAGGACGAAGCCAATTTTCTCTTTCCGCATCTGAAGGAGATTCACCCCGACTGGTACGAAGACTACGCATCAGACCTCACCAGTCTCAAAGATCACGTGACGGGGAGACTGCGCCGTTCGCTGGTGGTGTTGTGGTTTGCCGTTGGCGTGATCCTCCTGATTGTTTGCGTGAATCTATCCAACCTGCAGCTGAGCCGCGCGGCGACCCGAGGGAAGGAACTCGCCATGCGCCGGGCACTTGGCGCGAGCCGCGGCCGCCTGATGCGCCAGCTGCTGACGGAGAGTCTGGTGCTCTCAGTTGCAGGGGCCGTGCTGGGGCTCGGATTCGCCTATGCAATCGTTTTCTACCTGGCTCACCAGGGCTCAATGACGCTGCCGCTGCTGGCCAGCATTCGGGTGGACTGGGCGGCTCTGGGTTGGACGCTTTTGATCGCTCTCGCTGCGGGCGTGTTGTTCGGCGTTGCCCCGGCATTTCAAATGTCGGGAGGCAATCTGCAAACGGCGCTGAAGGACAACGTCAGCGGGATGGCTTCCGGGCGCAGCCACGAGCGATTTCGCGCCACCCTCGTGGTCTCGGAGATTGGTCTCGCGTGCGTTTTGCTGGTTGGCGCGGGCCTGCTTTTGCGCAGTTTTCTTCGCGTCCTTGATGTTGACCTGGGCTTCAATCCATCACACGCCGCTAGTATGCAGGTGGACCTCGATGACGGCGGCAATTTTGCGAAGCGGGGAGCTATTTTGCAGGAGATGTTGCGCCGTGTTGCGGCATTGCCCGGCATTGAATCGGCCGGTATTGCGGACATGCTGCCTCTCGATCGCAATCGCAGCTGGGGGTTGACGGCGGTGGGCGGGGATCAATCGAAAGACAGAGACGCCGGAGTTTTTGTTTACGTCGTCACGCCGGGGTATATTCCAACCCTGGGAATGCGCTTGCAGGCCGGCCGCGATTTTGACTGGAACGACACACCGAAGAGCCAGCATGTGATCATCATTAACCAGGCCACCGCTCGGCGTGAATGGCCGGGGCAGGATCCGATCGGCAAGCTGGCGAATGGCATTGAGAAGAATCCGGTGCGCGTTATCGGTGTCGTCAGTGATGTCCGCGAGAGCAGCCTGGAGATGGCATCGAACCCTGAAATTTATGTGCCGATGACGCAGAATGCCGACGCCGAAGGAGCCACGCTGGTGGTGCGCACGCGTATTGAGCCCGGGCCGCTAGCCACCAGTGTTCTCACGACGCTGCGTCAGCTGAATCCCACCCAACCCGCAGCCGAGTTCAGGTCGCTTCAAACCCTGGTTGACCACGCGGTGTCGCCGCGCCGCTTTTTCGCGATGCTGGTTACCGTGTTTGCGGGGCTTGGCGTGGTGCTTGCGGCGCTCGGCATTTACGGCGTGATCTCGTATTCGGTGGCGCAAAGGACGAAGGAAATCGGGGTCCGCATGGCGCTTGGGGCAACATCAGGTCGCGTTTTGCGGGATGTCCTCAGCAACACGCTGCGCCTCACGCTCATCGGCATCGCGCTGGGCACCGCCGCATCGCTGGCTGTTTCCCGTCTCATTGCATCGCTCCTGTTTTCAACGTCACCGTGGGACGCGGCAACGTTCATAGCCATGATTGGTGCGCTGGCAACGGTGGCCTTTGTCTCAGGCTTGCTCCCCGCGCTCAGAGCCTCCCGCGTGAGCCCCATGACTGCTCTTCGCAATAGCTAACCAGTCGTGGTTCGGTGGACCTGTCGGGGGAATTGCGTTCGAATATGGCGGATGGGCTGACGCGGCCTCGATGCGGGTTGATAGAGTGAAGGCGTGACCAACACTCTGCTGCTGATAACGCTGCTGGTGAAACTGGGGGTGGCCGCGGCGGTGGCCAGCGCGCTGGCGCGGGCACGCACATTCCAGAAGCTGCTGTTTGCGGATCGGCGGCGGACAGGGCAGACGGTGGCGCTGCTGGCCTTCTTCCTGGTGCCTTTGACACTCGGCGTTTGGGTGCGGACCACGGTGCGCGAATTTTCTAGCCGCCGATATTTCCTTTGAGACCGTGATTCTGCTGGGCCTGCTGATTGGACCGGGATGGGCAATGCTGGGCGGCATGGTGCTGGCGGCGCCTGCGGTGTATCACCACGAGTATCTTGCTCTGCCATTCAACGTGGGGTTGGCGCTTGCGGCGGGCATCCTGGGCTGGATTGTGCAGAAGGAAGAGATCTGGGAATTCACGCCGTTTATCGATCTGAGTTTGTATCGATGGGTGCGGCGGAATTTGCGGCAGCCGCGCATCGATCGCCAGTTCCTGATGCTGTTCATCATCGTGGTACTGGAGATGGTGCGCGAGTGGATTGCGCGCATGTATCCGCACAGGCTGTTCGCGCTGAACACACCGTCGTGGGGTTTGCGGGTGCTGGTGTGGCTTTCAGTGCCGGTGACGGTTGGTGTGGCGCTGAAGGTGTGGAATGCGCTACGGCTGGAGTTGAAGCTGGAAGAGCAGAAGCGCTTGCTGCTGGAGGCGCGACTGGATGCGCTGCAGCGGCAGATCAATCCGCATTTCTTGTTCAACACGCTGAACTCGATTGCTTCGCTTGTCCGGATCAAGCCGGAGCTGGCGCGGGAGATGACGGTCAAGCTGGCGAATATTCTGCGTGCCCTGCTGCGGGATCACGACAGTCATGTGCCGCTGAGCCAGGAGCTGAAATTTACAGATGACTACCTGGATATTGAGGTGGTGCGCTTTGGGCCGGAGAAGCTGAGGGTAGAAAAGGATATTGATCCGCGGACGCTGGAGGTGTTGGTCCCGAGCATTTTGCTGCAGCCGCTGATTGAGAACAGCATCAAGCACGGCCTGGAGCCGCGGATTGCCGGGGGAACGGTGACGCTGCGCAGCAGGCTGCAGGGAAACCGCGTGCTGATTGAAGTGGCCGATGATGGCGTGGGGATCCAGGGAAGGCAGGCGAGCACGCTGCCGCGCACTGGAGCGGGCATTGGCATGAACAATGTTCGCGAGCGGCTGGAAGTCTTGTACGGGCCGGACGCGCGGTTTACGGTGGTGAGCAATCCGGGGCGAGGGACGCTGGTGTCAATTGAGATTCCGGCGAATCTGGACAACGGAAAATGATGGCGGGACCGAGATTCGTCGATTTCCGACAATGGTTACAGTTCCTTGAGGATGACGCTCAGTAGCTGGATGGCTGAGCGCAGGTTTTGGCGTTGTTCTTGCCGCAAAGAAACGAGGGCGTTGGCGAGGACGCGTACGCGCCGGTCGCGGCCGTCGTGCATCACCTGCCGCCCTTTGGACGTGCTCTCGATCAGGGTGCTTCGCTTGTCAGCGGTGTTGCGCGTCCTGGTGGCAAGGCCAAGGTCGACGAGCGCATCGACGATGCGGCTTATCGTGGGCGGCCGCACCTGCTCAGCCGCAGCCAGGTCGCCGAGGGTGATGGGCCCGCGGAAGACGATGACCGACAGGGCCGAAAGACGCGGCGCACTCAACCCGGTCTTCGAGTCCTCCTGGCGCAATGTGCGAAGCAGGTGGATCGACGTGGAATGGATCAGGTTGGCGAGTTCCTGAGATTCTTTGGCGGCTCTGGTGGTGGCCATAAAATCCATCATAAATTAGTTAGCTGGGCTAATGAATATCGGATAGAATGTGTTTCGTTAGCTGAGCTAACTAATTTGGAGGGATTCGATGACCTACCAATCCCATACGCCTGCGTCGCAGGTGCAGTTTGAGAAGATCGGCCAGATTGCGCTGACGGTGACAGACCTGGCGCGCGCGAAGGATTTTTACATGAACACGCTGGGGATGCGGTTTCTGTTTGACGCCGGAACCCTGGTGTTTTTTCAGTGCGGTGATATTCGGCTGATGCTGGGGCTTGCGGAGAGGGAAGGGCCGCGGGGCGGGACGATCCTCTACTTCAAGGTGGAAGATATCCACGCGGTGTTCGAGATTCTGCGGGCGCGCGGCGTGGAGTTTGTGGACGCTCCGCATTTGATTGCGAAGATGCCGGACCACGATTTGTGGATGGTGTTCCTTAAGGATCCGGATGGCAATGTGCTGGGCGTGATGAGCGAAGTGAGGCCGCCGGCTTGATGCAGGCTATGGGCGCGCGTGATTGAGAGCCAGGATGGCGTAGCCGGTGGCAGCGTCGCTCATGAACTGCCCGGCATCGGATTTGGGATCGCGGTTTTTGTTCAGTGACCAGGCGGGCCATGCGCCGGTGGCTTTGTCCTGATTGGCGATTAGCCAGGCGAGGCCGGAGTGAATGTGTGCCAGGATTGCCGGGTCTGGGTGCGACGGGCTGGCTACGGATTCTTCGAGGACAAGGGTGATGAGCGCCGTGGCGTAGCCGTCGGGACGCGTTTCCAGCGGAGTCTTGTCGCGACGAGCCCAGGTTCCGAGGTCGGTGAGGCTCCAGCCGCCGTCGGGGCGCTGTAACGCGTAGAGGGAAGTGAGCAGTGCTTCGCGTTCCGGAGTGGAGACGATCTCTGGAAACCAATGCGAGGCCCAGAGGGCTACCACTTTATTCAATAGTGGCTGCTCGGCGTAATGGCTTTGCAGGTAGTGGCGGAGGGCTAGCAGGTGGGGTGCGGTGCCTGGGTCGCTCGCATAATCGTCGGGCGCTGTGGCGGCGGCGATGGCCATGAGTGCCGCCCAGTGATATTGCGATTCCTTCGACTCCCAGGGCGTGTATTCGAAGTTTTGCCAGACCCAGGCGCCGGCATCGGGACCGGTTTTAGACTGCAGGGCCCAGGCGTGATCGAAGGCGAGCTGGGTGAGAACGTTGAGACGGCCCTGGCTGCGGTCGTAGCTGGAGAGGATCACGGCGTCGAGGACGGACTCGGCGTTGCGGGATTCGATCTCCTTGCCGGCGCCGTAGAGTTCGTCACTGTAGAAGGGCAGCATGCTTTTCCAGTTGCTTACGCGCTTCTCCACGTCAGAGATCATGGCGGTTTCCATGGGCGAGAGTCCGGTTTCGCCGAGGGCCGAGCGCAGAGTGGGCCGCGCGAGCGCGTAAGGCGCTTGCGTGTGACAGCTGACGCAGCGCGTGCCATGATCGCGCTTGTCGTGATCCCATGATTGCCACCACACTTCGCGGCTATCCAGGTAGCGGGCGGCGGCCTGTCGATCCCACGCGGCGGATGGAGATGCGGGTGGGTCGGACTCGGCTGCGCGGGTGGTGGGCAGGTGCAGAGACGCAGGAAGACTGAGGACAATCGCCGCAAAGACGATGGGTGCTGCGGATCGGTACCACTTCGTTCTCTGCATCGAAGCCCTCCGCGAATATTTCGGCACTGCTGCTTTCAGCCAGCATATCTCGGATTGGGCGAATTGTGACGGGCGATAGATGGGGCTAGGGGCGTATTTATTCATTACGGCGCGAAGCCGATGCCACACAGTCACATTGATCTGAGTGCGTTGAATTTACTGCCGCCCAGCCGACAGCCCGCGCATGGTGGCGGCGAGCGGGAACCGTTCTTGCCGGCGGTTCCCGCCACTTGATGATTACTCCTCGCGGAGCAGGATCAACGGATCGACGGCCAAGGCGCGTCGCGCCGGAATCCACGCGGCGATCATGCCAAGCAGCACCATGGTCAAAGTAACTCCGCCAAGCACCATGGGATCTTTGGGCGTTGCCTGGTAGACGATGTACGAGAGCACCTTTGTGGCAAGCATGCCAAGCCCGACGCCCGCGATTGATCCGACAGCGAGAAGGCGGAAGGCGCGTCCCAACGAGGCACGCAGAATTTCGCGGCGCCCGGCACCCAAAGCCATGCGAATGCCCAACTCGCGCAGGCGTTTGCTGACCGTGTAAGACGCCATGCCGAAGATGCCGGTGACAGCCAGCATTGCGCCCATCAAGCCGAGCGCGCCCAATGCGGCGGTGGCCACGTGCGCTGCGAAGAGCGCAGTATCCATCTCCGAGGCCCATGGTCTGACTACGATTGGCAGCGCGGGGTCAAGTGTATGAAGGCTGCGTTCAATTGCTCCCGCAATTTCGGAGGGGTCGCGCGTGGAACGCACTACCAGCCATGTACCGCTGGACTTTTGTTGGAGGAAAGAGAAGAACATGGCCGGTTGTTGTTCTTCTGTCAGGGTGCGGTATTTTCCGTCCTCTACAACACCCACAACTTCCGCGCGCAAACCGCCCCAGAATTTGAAGTGACCGCCAATCGCCTTGTCTACCGAGCCGAAAACCTTGACAGCGAATTGTCGGTTGACCAGGGCCACTTTCGGGGCCTTGTCGTTGTCGTCCATTTTCAGATCGCGGCCGGCGATCAAGCGGGTGCCTGCCGCTGCCAGAAAGCCCGGCGATACGTTGTAGTTCATGGCGTCGGCGGCTTCGTTGGTGGGACGGAAATCGGTGGTGGTGTCGGTGTAGACAAGGGAGTCGCCTCCACCGATGCCGAGCGGCAGGTTGCTGGAATAGCCCACGGCTGTCACCCCGGGAATGGCTGCGACTGTCTGCATCATCTTTTGCTGCATCTGCGGCGAGGTGTCGTCCTTGTAGCCCGCCATGCGCAGATCGAGACTAACGAGAGTGGCATTCTCCGGACGAAATCCAAAGTTGCTGTGGAGGGAACGAGCCAGCCCGCGGACGGCCACGAGAGACGATGTAACCAGCACGGCGCAGATGGCGATCTGCGTCACCAGCAGTATGTCGCGAAGCGTGAACTTTCTTGTGCCGGCGGAGCTGCTCATGCCGGTCCGAATCATCTGCCAGGGATCGGCGCGCATGATTTGCCTGACTGGCACGATGCCGAACAGCAATCCGCTTCCAACCGCGAGCAGCAGGGCGATGGCGTACGTGCGAACGTCGGGGTTCACGGGCACATTGATGGGGATATCGGGAATGGGCTGCCATGCACTGAGGCCGTGGAGGAGCAAAACGCCGCCGGCCAAACCAATGACGCCGCCCACCAGCGAAAGCAGCACTGCCTCGATGAGCAGCCTGCGCAGAATGAGCCAGCGGCGCGAACCAAGCGCCAGACGCAACGCCACATCCTTGGCCCGATCCGCCGCGCGTGCGGCAAAAAGGCTTCCAAGATTCGCGCATGCGGCCAGCAGGATGAGCCCTGCGAGCAGCATCATGCCAGCCATAAACGCACGGGCCGGCCCGCCGAGCATGTCGCCTACGAGTCCCGGACGAGCAAGCGTGAATTTGACCCCGTCGTCGTCAGAAGGGTAGGTCTTGGCCAGCCACGCGCCCAGGGCATTCAGGTCGGCCGTCGCCTCGGTTGTGGTTACTCCGGGCTTGAGCCGGCCCACGACGAACAGGGAATGATTGCCGCGATACTGCAGATTGTCAGAGCCCTGGACGTCGGGCTGTTCAACAAGGGGCACCCAAAACGCAGGAGCAAAGAAGAGTTCGGTGCCGCGGAAGGCCTGGGGCGCAACACCGAGAATTGTGAATGGGTGCTTGTTGATGGAGACGGTCTTCCCAACCACTCCGCGATCGGCGTGGAAGTAACTGTTCCAGTATGCGTAACTCAGGACAACGTAGGGAGCGCTGCTCTTGCCCTTTTCGTCAGAGGCATGGAAGAACCGGCCAAGGAAGGGTTGAATCTCAAGAGAGTCGAAGTAGTTTCCGCTAGCCGTGTAGGGCCATGCAGTGGAGGGATTTCCGCCCGTATCAACGCCCACCGGACCAATGATATTGAAAGCAATGAAGCTTTCGAAGGTGCGATTCTTGTCGCGCAGGTCAACGTAGTCCAGGTAGGACTGCGAAGGGAACTGGAACCGCTGCACCATGAAGAGGTTCTCGGCGTGCGGCACATTCACGGGGCGCAGGACAAGCGCATTCAACACGCTGAACACCACGGCATTCGCGCCGATTCCAAGGGCCAGGGTAACAATCGCCGTGAGGGCAAAGCCTGGCGATTTCAATAGCTGCCGGAATGCGTATCTCAGGTCGGTAAGCATGATGCCGATGTATACGCGATTTTCGGCAAATGTGTTCCAACTCGGAAATTATTCCCAGAGGACCGGGAACCCAAACGTAATTAAGGAGGGCAAGCCCGGGCATTTGGAGTGCAAATGATGGCCTTCCAGTACGGGTTTGGCGGGCCGGGTGTTGGCTGTCTGCATTCCCTGTGGAACGGCTTCGGCGCGCTCCACAGGTGTTGGCTGTATTCTCATAAACATGGTTCGCTTCACGGTGCTGGCATCGGGCTCCAAGGGCAACAGCACCGTTGTCTCCGGCGGCCAGACACGGATTCTTGTGGACGCGGGCTTGAGCTGCCGCGAGTTGTTCCGGCGGATGAAACTGGCCGGCGAAGACCCCGCCACACTCGACGCGATTATTGTGACGCACGAGCACCAGGACCACATCAACGGGCTGGCGGTAACGGCGCGCAAGCTGGGCATTCCCGTGTACTTTACGGAGGCGACTCATCGGGCGTGGATGCGCTGGCTGACGCCGCGGAAACAGATGACCTACGCGCAGTGGCTGGAGAAGTGCCGGCAGCAGGCTGCGGCTACTCAGGCCGAGGCCAATGCCGCGGAACAGTGTGAGTGCGAAGAGCCGGAGATGGAAGAAGATCTGGCCGCGGGTTCCTCTGCCGGAGGAAGCCAGAATCATACGATTGAAGCGCAAGATGCAAAGCCTGAAGCGCCCAAGAAGGATCCCACGTGGCTTCCGGCGGTGGAATATTTCAAGCCTGGTCAACCGTTCAAGATCGGCGACATTGGGGTAAGCCCGTTTACGATTCCGCATGATGCAACAGACCCGGTGGGGTTTGTGTTTCACGCAGAAGGCGTGCGGATGGCGGTGGCGACCGATCTGGGTTATGTGCCGCCAAATGTCAAGGCGCAGCTAAAGAGTGTAGACCTGATGTTGCTGGAGTCGAACCACGATTTGGAGATGTTGCGTGACGGGCCGTATCCATGGCAGGTCAAGCAGCGGGTCTTGTCGCGCGTAGGACATCTTTCAAACGATGCGACCGCGGAGTTTTTGGAATCCAGCTATGATGGGCAGGCGACCTACGTGATCCTGGGACATTTGTCAGAGAGTAACAATCTGCCGGAGCTGGCGCGAGTGTCGGCTGAGCGGGCCTTGAGCTGTCATGCGAGCCTGTTGGCGAATCGATTACTCCTGGCCACGCAACACGAGCCACTTTCCCCTATCTTGTTTTGATTCAAACAGGTTACAATATGGAGGAGCCTGCTCTACTCTCGCCAAGGTTTGGTAGAGGCATGTAGCTCTTTGAGGATAAAGCTCTTATTTCGGCGACCAAGTGTGTTTCGTCGCATCGAATGGGAGTGATCTTTCGCCCCCAACCGCGCAAGCACTGGCGGGAAAGTAAATCCAAGTACTAGAAGTGAGTGAAAACAATGGCACGAACCCGATGTAACGATCATGTAGTCGGCGCGATTCTCGCAAGCTGGCGATACGACATCTCGGGGATCTCGCCGGAGATGCGCAAAGACTACGAACAACATTTCTGTGATTGCGCTCACTGCCGCGCTCGCCTCAAGTTCCATCGCGGGCTTGACGTGACGCTGGCAGTTCTGACGTCACTTGCGGTTGTATTCTTCCTGTTTGCGCTCGCCGTGGTGCAGCACATCAAGCCGCTCGAGCACGTAGCTTTCAATGTCCTCGGCCTCGATATTTCCGACATGTATCACATGCTGCTGTCGGCGGGCTTTGCCGGGCTGATCTTCTCAATTTGCGCGCTGGCCCTGGTCTTGACTGCCACCCCGGCGCCATCGTATCTCAGCGATCTTGCCGCGGAGCGCGCCAAGTCGATCGAAGAGCATCTACCGGAGGCAATTCGGTCTCTGCGTTCGCGCTAACCCTGAAACTCTAGTGAAATTGAGAGCGCATCCTTCGGGATGCGCTTTTTATTTTTGAGCGCACAACTGCGACGAAACTCCCGTGTCAACTCCTGTATGTTGCCGACGGGGCGGTGATTCAACGTTTGCTTGGGAACCTTGGCGGCTGGGGGGACGTATCCAATTGCGAATGAGAAATTCCCTGAGACATGTTTTAGTATTTTGCTCCGCATTCGCGGTAGCGGCGTGGTGCGAAGGCCAGACCCCGGTTGCACTGACATCACCGACTGCGCAAGAAATCATGGCGCGGGTGGCGGCGAATCAGGACCAGAGCGAAGCGGAGCGGGCTCATTACGTCTACGTGCAACACGCCAAGATGGCGTCGCGCAAGGGCAAGACGGTGCAGTGCGAGGAACTAACGGACTACCGGATTACGCCTTCGAGCGATGGGTCGCACGAGGAACTGCTGAAGTTGGATGGACGGCTGCGGGTGAAGGGCAAGTATGTTTCGTACAACGCGCTCAAGCCGGATGACAAGCCCGATGAGGAGAAGAAGACCGATGCGAAGGGCAGCGCTAATTCGGAGGCGAAACCGGCTTCGAAGCCAGATGCGAAATCCAATGACAAACCGTCAGCGGAGAAAGATGACGATGCGGTTTCCGTCAGCGTCGGCGACGATGGGATGGATCGCGACCTGGTTGAAAACATGCGCAAGAACCTGATGCACGAAAAGTCGAAGGACGGGATCAACGCGCACCTGTTTCCGCTGACGTCAAAGGAACAGGCTCAGTATGTTTTTCAGTTAGCAGGGCAGGAGAGGCTCAACGGTCGCGATGTTTTTCACATTACATTCCGGCCCAAGGACAAGGACGATTTTGGATGGAAGGGCGTGGCGTACGTCGATACAACGGCGTATCAGCCAGTGCTGGTGACGACGGAGATGGCGCGCAAGATTCCCTTTGCCGTGCGCACGCTGCTGGGGACGAATGTGCCGGGGCTGGGATTCACGGTAATTTACGCGCCGCAGCCTGATGGGGTTTGGTTTCCGGTGTCGTTCTCCTCGGAATTCAAGATTCATGTGCTGTATTTTTTCCATCGAGATATTGTGCTTGACGCGCAGAATCGGGAGTTCGAGAAGACGCATGTTACGTCGACGATTCTGGATGGGATGACGGAAGTGCCGCCGCCACAACTGCCGTAAAAGAATATGAGTCCGGTCAAGCAAAAGGCGAAGCCAGTGCGGCTTCGCCTTGTGCTTTTTATGGGGGAGGGCTACTTCGTGATGGGAACGCGGAGGTCGCCGCCGGTCATTTGCTTGGGCAGGCCGAGGCTGAGGAGGTTGAGCAGCGTGGGGCTGATGTCGCGGAGGGAGCCGTCGTTGCGGAGGCGGAAGTTGGTGGCGTCTTCGGCGACGTAAATCATGGGCACGGGGTTGGTGGTGTGTGCGGTGTGCGGGCCGCCGGTGACGGGGTCGACCATCATTTCTGCGTTGCCGTGATCGGCGGTGATGAGCCAGGCGCCGTTGCGCTCCTTGACGGCTTTGAAGATGCGGCCGAGTTGGGCGTCGACGGCTTCGCAGGCCTTGATAGTGGGCTCGAGCTGGCCGCTGTGGCCGACCATGTCGGCGTTGGCGAAGTTGGCGACGATGAGATCGAAGGCCGTGTCTTCAACGGCTTTGATGATGGTGTCGCCGATGGCTTCGGCCTTCATTTCAGGGGCGAGATCATAAGTGGCGACTTTGAGCGAGGGAATCATGGTGCGGTCTTCGCCGGGGAAGGGAACTTCGATGCCGCCGTTGAAGAAGTAGGTGACGTGCGCGAACTTTTCAGTCTCGGCCACGCGCAGGTTGCGGAGCTGGTTCGCGGAGAGAATGTTGGCGAGGATGTTGTCCATCGACTCCGGCAGGATGACCATGGGCAGGGCGTAGAGCTTGTCGTACTGGGTCATGCAGAGGTAGTGGAGGTTCTTGGGAATCTCGCTGCGGGGGATGATTTCGTCGAGCGACTCCCATGCGTCGAGATTGCGGCCGCCCTCTTTGTTGAGGCCGCTTTCGCGGGCGAGGACGCGGGTGATCTGGCGGGCGCGGTCGGCGCGGAAGTTGATGTTGATGCAGACGTCTTCATCGCGGATCTGGCCGGTGGGTTTTCCGGCGGCGTCGACGACAACGAAGGGGATGAGGAATTCGTCAGTGATGTTGTTGTTGTAGTTTTCCTTGATGCGTGCGACGGGGTCGGGGTATGCGCCGCCCTCGGCCTTGCCGGTGACCATGGCGTCAAATGCTTTGCGCTCGCGCTCCCAGCGCTTGTCGCGGTCCATGGCGTAGTAGCGGCCGCTGATTGAGGCGACTTTGCCGACGCCGTATTCGCGCATCTTCTTTTGGAGCGCGGAGATGTAGCCTGCACCGGACGTGGGGCCGGTGTCGCGGCCGTCCATGAAGGCGTGGACGAAGACTCGCTCGACTTTGTATTCGCGGGCGGCGCGGAGGAGGGCGTAGAGGTGCTCCTGGTGGGAGTGCACGCCGCCATCGGAGACGAGGCCGAAGAGGTGAAGCTGGCGGCCGCCTTCACGGGCGCGCACCATGGCCTGCGCGATGGCTGGGTCTTTCGAGAACTGGCCGGTGGCGATGAGCTCGTCGATGCGCGTGATGTCCATGTGCACGATGCGGCCGGCGCCGATGTTGAGGTGGCCGACTTCGCTGTTGCCCATCTGGCCGTCAGGCAGGCCCACAAAATGTTCCGAAGCCCGGATGAGGGTGTTGGGGAATTCCCTGAGGAGCTTGTCGTATGAGGGCTTGCGGGCCAGGGCGATGGCGTTGTTGGCGGTTTCAGCGCGGTAGCCCCATCCGTCAAGGATGGTGAGAACGAGAGGACGCTTGGAGATGGACACTAAGAAGGCACCTCGGGACGGTCAGAATGCTTGACCTCAGGATATCAACCCAAGGTGATGGGACACGTGTAGCGCGGGTCACAGGCGATTGGGCTGGCGGGGTGCGTGAGGGCGAAGCAATTGGTTACAAGGCTGATTCGTTTGCCGGTTGGAATTGCGGGCCCACGGGAATCTCGATCCGCTTGTAGTTTGTGGGAGGGCCGACAAAGAGAGGCCAGGAAAAGGAATGAATGAATCCGGCGCGGGCGCGACTGACCCGAAGAAAGCAGTATCGATCGACCCCGTCACCAAACGACACGAACGCTTCTGGAACCGACTTGAAGTTTGGGTCGAACGTTGCGTGGCCGGTTTTATTGCTCCACCAGCCATGGGTTTCGAGAACAACGCTTGCCTGTATTCCTTCAAAGTCCTGCAACGTTATGGAAATGGCGTAGAACTCTGCTTCTTCATCCTCGGCGGTGGGTTCATTTGTCTTGAAGAGCACGCTTTGCATAGAAAAATTCAGACTCCATGGAGCTTTACGGATTTGGCCGCTGCGCATTCAATTCCCACACTGACCCCGAGGTTTCGCTGTCCGATTCAAACGGGCCGAGCAGGGAAGTCTGGCTTGGGGTTGCCAGGGATGCAGCGTGGTTGCGGCAAAACCATGCTGACAGGATGAGCGGGATCGGGGTAGGTGGTTTTACAGTCATTTGACCGTTTAAACGGGGGAAATACCTTTGTTTCGTTGTAGATCAAACTTTGTGTTGGACAGGTGTTAACCGCGATCTACGTCGCAGGGGAGTAAGCGTCTATCCCGAATTCGTTGAATCGGCCGGGTCTGAAGGCTAGAATCCAGGTGTCGTGGACAACCAAGATCAACGGGACATTTCCCCGGACGCCTCGCTGGCGGGTGATCCCCGTTGGCTCCTTGTTCAACGAATCGTGGCGAGTCCCGGCTTCGTCAACTCGCAACGCCTGTCCGCATTCCTCCTTTACGTCAGTGAGCAAACGCTGAGGGGGAGAGGGGATGCTCTGAATGAGCGGCTGATTGGGGAGATGGTCTTTGAGCGCTCGCGCGATTACGATCCCCGCGACGACAATATTGTTCGTTCCCACGCAAGCAGGCTGCGAGCCCGGCTGGAGGAATATTTCGAGCGAGAGGGGGCCTCGGAACGCCTGAAGGTTTCCATTCCGCGGGGAAGTTACGCACCCGTTTTCGAGGAGACCAAATTGTTGCTGGAGCCGGCCTCAGTCTCAGCCCGTGGTTCTGCCACTGAGACTCCGGTCCAGGATGACGTGGGGGTGCAGAAGCGTGTCGGACGATCGCCCAGCCTAAAGGTTTGGGGCGTCAGCAGGGGTGGTTTTGCTTGCGACGTTTGCATCGATCGGCGCCATTCAATACGGCCGGTATTCAGCGGGTCAGACTCCGTCGCACAAGATGTGGTCGCAAATGTTTCGCATCGGACAGCAGACCCTGATTGTTCCAGCTGACAGCAGCCTGGTAATTGCAAGGCTGATGTCGGGACACCAGGTTCCGCTCTCGACCTATGCAGGGGGACATTACAGACAGGATCCTGATTGCAGCAAGCCTTGCGACCCCGCCATGATCAGCACGGTGGAATCGCTGCGGTACACATCAATGAGCGATCTGGAATTTGCGGTGAAGATCACGCACCTTCCGGAGGCCATTCCGGACCGGACCGAGATTCGCTACGCGCGCGATATTCAGCTCAAGGATTTGAAGGAATCGAATCTGATTCTGGCGGGATCGCAGGAGGCTGATCCGTGGATGGCGGCGATCAGCGGGCAGATGAATTTTGTGGTGCATGACGACCCGGCGGCAGGTTTGTTGCGCGTGGAAAACCGGCATCCGCAGCAGGGCGAGAAGAGCGAATATTCGTATGATCCCCACGACCAGGACCACAGAGGTCTAGCCACGATCGCATTCTTGCCGAATCTGGGTGGCAATGGGAATTTGCTTGTGGTGCAAGGGTTTTCGCTAGCGGGTACGCAGGCGGCGGCGGAGTTCGTCACCAGCGGGCACGATCTGGATGCGCTGCTGCGAGCGTACGGCGGGAACGGTGCAGCGCTGCCTCACTTTGAGATTGTGCTATCGACCGTGGAGATCAACGGAATGGCAACGCGGGCCGTGCCGCTGGCCTGGCATGTTTATCCGTGAGGGGATGTTTTTTCCATCCAGATTTCAACGCCCCGAAAGGCAACCGCAGGTCCTTCGACTCCGCAGGTTGCAAAAAGCGCAAGCTGCTCATCTCAGGAAAACAAATGATCGGGTGGATTCGTGGTATCCCATCCTTCGAGCAAAGTGCGCTCGAAGGATGGGGCACGGAGCATTTGCGCGAAGCGCAGTCTGCCCCACCGCAGGTGGTTAGTCGTTGTAGTTGAGGCTTTCGAGGCCGAGGAACGCGGCGCCGGAGCCAAGCTCTTCTTCAATGCGGAGGAGTTGGTTGTACTTGGCGATGCGGTCGGTGCGGCTCACGGAGCCGGTTTTGATCTGGCCTACTCCGGTGGCGACGGCGAGGTCGGCGATGAAGGTGTCTTCGCTTTCGCCGGAGCGGTGCGACATGACCGCGGTGTAGCCGTAGCGGCGGCCGAGGTCAATGGCCTCGAGCGTCTCAGTGAGCGTGCCGATCTGGTTGACCTTGATGAGAATCGAGTTGCCAACGCCCTCTTCAATGCCGCGCTGCAGACGCTTCACATTGGTAACGAAGAGATCGTCGCCGACGAGCTGAATGTTGCCGCCGAGCTTTTCGGTCAGGGTTTTCCATCCATCCCAGTCGTCTTCGGCGAGGCCGTCTTCAAGGGAGACGATGGGATACTGGCGTGCCCAATCCGCCCAGAAGTCGACCATCTCATCGCTTGAGAGTTCGCGCTTGTCGCTCTTCTTGAAGACGTACTTTTTCTTTTCCTTGTCGTAGAACTCGCTTGACGCGGGATCGAGGGCGATCGAGATCTGTTCGCCCGGCTTGTAACCCGCCAATTCGATGGCCTCAAGGATGAGTTCGATGGCTTCAGCGTTCGATTTGAGCGAAGGAGCAAATCCACCCTCATCGCCGACCGCGGTGCTGTAGCCCTTCTTCTTGAGTACACCCTTGAGTGTGTGGAAGGTCTCGGCCGACCAGCGCAGCGCGTCAGAGAAGCGTTCCGCGCCGACGGGCATGATCATGAATTCCTGGAAGTCGACGTTGGAGTCGGCGTGCGCGCCGCCATTGAGGACGTTGAGCATGGGAGTGGGCAGGATGCTGGCATTGACGCCGCCGAGATAGCGATAGAGGGGAATCTCGAGGGTCTGGGCCACGGCGCGCGCAGATGCCATGGAGACGGCGAGGATGGCGTTGGCACCGAGCTTGCTCTTGTTTGCCGTACCATCGAGGGCGATCATGGTGGCGTCGATCAGCCGCTGATTGGCGGCGTCCATGCCTTCAAGTTCCGGTGCGATCACGGTTTCAACGTTTTCAACAGCCTGAAGCACGCCCTTGCCCATGTAGTGGCTTTTATCGCCGTCGCGCAGTTCCACGGCTTCATGTTCGCCGGTGGAAGCGCCCGAGGGCACAATGGCGCGGCCCAGGGCACCGCTCTCCAGGATCACGTCCGCTTCCACGGTCGGATTTCCGCGCGAATCTAAAACTTCTCGCGCACGAATAGCAACAATTTCAGTCATGTCATTCCTCGCAATGCGGTGCTGCAGCCGGTCGTTCAATCGGGGGCGGCGATCCACGGCAAGAGATTCTCCGGCGGCGTTCTGAATCGTTGTCAGAAGCTCCTGCACGCTACGCATCCTGTCTCCGTCCCGAGAAAAATTGGCGAATGTTTCCAAGGCGATTCTAACAAACCGATACCTTTGAGCCGTTGTGGCGATGGTCACAACGAGGTAAGCTGGTGCATCGATAAGTGATGAGGTAGTCAAGGCTTGCCGCGGTCTTGTCTTGTCGCACGACTAAACCGCAAGGGCGGCCCCGGAGTTTGGTCCGACGAAAGAGGGGGAAGTACCTTTCGTGATTCGTGCCGCTGAAGGCACTTCAAACATCCACACAGGGGCCGGGCAGCCCGAGGCCACAGTACGCTGATAGTGGTTGCAGTTGATCCATTTGGTTCAGGAAAGAATGGGTGCAACTCTCCGTTATGGGCAGTGTCTATAGAAGTAGGGCTATTCGTGCCGCGGCCCCTAATGCATTCTGCCCACCTGAAGGAGTTACTTATGAACCGGCCGATTTTGACGTGCGTGCTTTTCGCGTTCGCCACCGCCGCGGTGTACGCTCAGCAACCAGCCCAGTCCGATGCGTACCAGGGCCAGTCGAATCCACCCGCTGACGACACCATAACGGCGCAACCCGAACAGCCTGAGCAGACCGACACCCCGGCAAAGCCGAGGGCAGGGAAGCCGTTGGTGCAGCCCGCTCCGGCGACAGCAACGCCGCAGCCCGCTCCGGTTACGAATCCGAACTATTCCAGTCCCTCGACGAACTATTCAACTCCCAGCGCTGCTGGTGGGACGGACGACGGCATCGTGTCAGTTGCACCCGATAGTGAGACAAATCGAGCGGTGCGGCCGGCCCTTTCTACGCGCCCTTCCGACGACCCTGATGGCGACATCGTGCATCCGCATCCCCTTGCTCCCGGTGAATTGGCTGAAGGCACCAGGATTCGCGTTCGGCTTATGACGGGCCTTTCGACCTCGCAGAGCGAGCCGGGCGAAATGTTCAAGAGCCACGTTGCGAGTGATGTCCTCCAGGACGGACAGGTGCTGATTCCTGCAGGCGCCGAGATCGACGGCCGTGTCGTTGAGGTCTCAGAAGGCCATGCGGGAGGCCACGGCAGCATCCGGCTGCGCCCGGACATGGTGATCCTTCCTGACGGACGGCGGTTCCACATGGACGGGCAGGTGTCAGGGACGCCAGGCAGCAAAACCCGGGTAGATGGAGAAGGCACCATCAACGCCGGATCGCGCTGGAAGAAGGATGGAATTGAATACGGGGCGGCCGTTGGCGGCGGCGCTGTGACAGGTGCCGTGATTGCCGGCCCGGTTGGCGCGCTGACAGGAAGCCTCATCGGCGCCGGCGCCATTACAGTTCACCTTCTCACCGACCATCCGCAGGCCAGGCTTGAGCCCGGTACGGTTCTACTGATTACGCTTAACAGCCGCTTGAATCTCGTTGCCACCACCACAGCAAGCAACTGACCCATTTTGGACTCATTTCGGCGCGGCGCTTTTGCCGCGCCGCTTCTTTTTGTGATTGGCATCACGGACAGCCCCTGATTCCGACGCCGAGAATGGACCACGATTCGCACGCGACCTGAATCAGTTGCCCAAGCGAAGGGAAGAGGGCTCGTGATCAACCGGCGAGAGCTGCTTTTGGGGAGCGCAACGGCCGGCGCTGCGCTGATGTCAGGCTGCTTCTCGCGCCGAACCTCATGGGAGTTCTTCACCGAATACGAAGCGCTTACGCTCGCCGCTCTCAGCGATCAGATCATTCCTGCCGATGAATTCCCCAGCGCATCGGAAGCCGGCGCGGTCATGTTCATCGATCGCCAGCTTGTTCGGCACTATCATCCGCACCAGCAGGCGTATCGCGATGGGCTTGCGCTTGCAGATCAAATGAGCCGCACACGATTTGGCACTGAAATTGCGAAGGCATCTTCGTCGCAGCAATACGAGGTTGCCGTTGCGATGGAGAAGCAGGCGCCTGAGTTCTTCAACCTCGTCCGTAGTCATACGCTGCAGGGCTACTATGGTTCGCCGCGGCATGGCGGGAACCGCGATGCGGTTAGCTGGCGCATGCTGGGGCTGGCTGAGCCGCCGCTGCGCGGTCGCGCGCAATACGACCTGACGCAGAACGCACCGGCCGCGGGATCAAAGTCATGAGGCGCGTCAATGCCGTTGTAATTGGCTCGGGCGCCGCGGGCGGCATTGTTGCAAAAGAGTTGTCCACCGCGGGTTTGAGTGTTGTGGTGCTGGAACGCGGGAAATGGTACACGCCGCACGACTGCCGCAAAGATGATCTGCGCAACCAGCGCACCACGCTGCTGGGCAACGCTTTCGGGCCCGATGACGAGGGCAATCCGCGGGTTGCGGTTGACGGCAGCGGCAAAGCTCGCACAGTCAGGCCGAGCGATGGCGGCTACCAGAACAACGCGGCATGCGTTGGGGGCGGGACGCTGAGTTACGGCGCACAGGCCTGGCGCTACCTGCCTCAGGACTTCCGCATGCGCTCGACGTACGGGGTGCCGGAGGGCAGCTCGCTGGAAGACTGGCCCATCAGCTACGACGATCTTGAGCCGTTTTACGACAAGGCCGAATACGAGATCGGGATCAGCGGCGACTATTCAGGAACACCGTTTCATGGGCCACGTAAACGCGGATTGCCGATGCCTCCGCTGCCGCCGAATCGCGAGTTCGGCATTCTTGAACCTGCGGCGAAGAGGCTCGGTCTGCACCCGTTTCATTTGCCGATGGCGCGCAACACCGTGCCCTATAACGGCCGCGGACCCTGCATGCGCTGCCGCTGGTGTTGCGGATTTGCCTGCGAAGTAGATGCCAAGAACGGCTCGCAGAATACTGTGCTTCCTGTGGCATTTGCCACGGGGAATTGTGAACTGCGCAGTGAATGCATGGTGACTCAAATATTGACCGACGATGGTGGTCGCGCACGCGGCGTGTCTTACATCGATCGAAACGGGAACCTGCAGGAACAGCTTGCGGACGTGGTGATCGTGTCTGCCTGCGCGATCGAGTCCGCGCGCGTGCTGCTCAATTCGACCAGCCGCTTGTTTCCCAAGGGACTTGGAAACCGCTACGACCAGGTGGGACGGCATCTGCAAGGGCACCACTACACAGGGGCGGTGGGCTACTTCGATTACGAGACGTACGACGATGTGGGCCCGGGTGCAAGCATAGCGATCTCGGATTACAACCACGGTACGCCTGGACTGAGCGGCGGCGGCATGCTGGCCAATGAGTTCATCCGGCTGCCCATTCATATGCTTGACAGGTTGCCGGAGGGGACGCCGCGCTGGGGGCTTGGGCACAAGCAGGCCATGCGAGCCTGGCACAAACGCAGCATCGTCATCATGGGCCCGACTCAGCAGATTCCCACCGCAACGGCACGCGTAACCATCGATCCCGAAGTCCGCGACCAGGTGGGACTACCCGTAGCACGGATCGAAGGCAACGTTCATCCCCACACGTACGACATTGGCGCCGTGCAGGCAAAGCGGGCTGAAGCGTGGCTCAAAGAGGCAGGGGCGATTCACACGTCGCTCATGTCTTATCGTTCAGAGACCGTTAGCGCCGGGCAGCACCAGGCCGGCACGTGCAGGATGGGCGACGATCCACGGGGATCGGTCGTGAACAAGAATTGCCAGGTGCACGATATCGACAACCTGTTTGTCATTGATGGCAGCGTGCACGTGACCAACGGGGGCTTCAACCCTGCCCTGACCATCATGGCGGTTGCATACTACGCATCGGCAGCGTTGGTGCGCGACTGGAAAGGAACGCATTTCCGGTGATGAAACGCGTACTGATCATGAGCGGGGCGGGACTTGTTGCGGTGGTTCTACTGGCCGTCTGCGGCAACTATGGAGCGATGCTCTACTACGCCGCCGGTCATGGCTCGGCTTGCGCCGATTGTCATGAGATGACGATGAATGTGAGCGGGGTACATGGCTCGCCACATCACAACGCGCAATGTACTGAGTGCCATGAAGCAAGCCTTGGCACGAAGCTGCGCCACGTCCGCGCTCACCTGTCTGGCAAAACCCCGGAAATGATTCGGCTGCGCGAAGTTGATGTCCGCAGCATGATGAGCAGCTGCCAACGGTGTCATCAGCATGAGTACGCGAGCTGGCACGCGGGCCCTCACTCCGCTACGTATGGCGACATCTTCACGAACTCGGCGCACAACAGAAAGCGGCGTTTGATGGATGATTGCTTCCGCTGCCACGGCATGTATTTCGACGGGAGCATGCGAGACCTGTTGCAACCGCAGGACATACGCGGTCCGTGGCGGTTGACTCGCCCGGAACTGGCGAACGAGCCCACCATTCCGTGCCAGTCGTGTCATTGGATCCATCGTGAGGGACCGGCGCAAAGCAAGCCTGACGCCCGTGCTCCTCAAACGACGCCGGTGATTCGCGATTCGCTGGCGTTCTTTGATCGCCGCGAGGAGATGCATTTCCGGACAATATCGCTCATGCTTCCGCAAGTCTACGACGGCGCGCGATTGCTCATGGTGAGCCCCGATCCGCGCCAGGGTCTGTGCTACCAGTGCCATGCGCCGCGTCAACCGGAAACGGAGAGCATCGCCGCGAAGAATCATTGGGGATCGCAGGCTGGCTCCGGCGACGACCGCACGCCGAAGGGTGTTCACGAAGGGCTAAGTTGTCTTGCCTGCCACGGCGGGCACAATGAAGACGCGCGCGCATCCTGTGCTACGTGCCATCCCGCGATGTCGCACTGCGGAATCGCGGTGGAAAAGATGGACACCAGCTTTTCAAATACGAAGAGCGCGCACAACATTCACTGGGTCAAGTGCACCGATTGCCATCAGCACGGCGTGCCAAAAACTAAAAACGACGCCGCGTCGCAAGGACAGTGAACTGGGAAGGGTAGTGCCAGGCCGCTCCTGATAAACTCCCTCTTTGGTCAGGAGGCTCTACCCGGATGTCTGAAATTCGGACCGTTGCGGTGATTGGCGCTGGAACCATGGGCTCCGGCATCGCGCACGTCTTTGCGCGCACCGGTTTTCGCGTGCATCTCTGCGACGTGGACCAGCGCTTTCTCGACCGAGCATTGGTACAAATTCGTACCAACCTGGGCCGCGAGGCCGCCAAGGGTAAACTGGCAGAGACCGACGTGGAACCGGCTGTGGCACGGATCACCACCACTACTGACCGCGACTCGCTTTCCGTCGCTGATTTTGCGATAGAAGCCGCCACGGAGCGTTTCGAGTTAAAGGCGGAGATCTTCCGCGCACTCGATCGCATCTTGCCGCCTGGCGCGATTCTTGCCACCAACACGTCATCAATTTCCATCACGCGGCTGGGCGCGCTTACCGGCCGTCCAAAAGACGTGATCGGGATGCACTTCTTCAATCCCGTTCCGGTGATGACGCTGGTGGAAGTCATTCGCGGCCTGGCAACCAGCGACGAGTCCTTCGCAGCCATTCGCGCTCTAGCCGTGCGTCTCGGCAAAACTCCCGTCGAAGTCAATGACGCGCCGGGGTTCGTCTCCAATCGCGTGCTCATGCCCCTCATCAACGAAGCAGCTTATGCCGTGATGGAGGGGGTCGCGACCGCGGAATCCGTCGACCAGGTGTTCAAACTGGGAATGGCGCATCCCATGGGTCCGTTAACTCTGGCTGATTTCATCGGCCTTGACGTCTGCGTCGATATCATGCGGGTGCTGCACGAAGGACACGGCAACCCACGTTTTGCTCCCTGCCCGTTGCTGGTCAGGATGGTGGACGCGGGCTGGCTCGGGCCGGAAATCGGGTCGCGGCTTCTACAAGTACGAAAAGTAGAGCGATCCCGTCGATTCGCAGAGGTTCAAAGCCCACCTGCCGAATCGACCTCCCCATCCCCTCTAAAAACCGCCCTGTCACTTCAAGGGAACCTCTGGCCTCGTTCACGCGTACTCTCGAATAACGCTGCTCCTGCGGTTCCGCATGCCGCGGACCAAAATCAGGGCACGCCGTCGAATAATCATGCAGAGCTTTACTGACACTCTCGGCCAGGTTTTTCGCGCCATCATCGCGAACAAGCTGCGTACGTTCCTGACCATGTTCGGCATTGCCTGGGGTGTGGGTTCACTGCTGGTCCTTGTGGGGCTGGGCGAGGGCTTTCGTTCTGGTCAGCACCGGCAACTGGCTACCTTCGGCAACGACGTTGTTCTGATGTGGAACGGCACCATCCCGGCTGTAGCCAACCAGCACACCGGGATGCGGCCGTATCAGTTCACCCCCGGCGACGTGGCTGCCCTCCGCAAGTTGCCTGAATTGCGTAATGTAACCGGCCTGCTCAATCGGAACGACCTATATCAGGTCAGTGCCTACGCCAATACATCCGGCCAGGTGATGGGCGTCGAGCCGAATTTCGCGGCAATCCGCTTTATCCCCCTGGTAGAAGGCCGCTTCATTGACGCGTCCGATCTCGCTGAGCGCCGCCGCGTCGTTGTCCTCGGTTCCAAGAACGCGTCGCTGTTATTTCCGGGCCGGCCCATGCTGGGCGAAACCATCAACATCAACAACGTCAGCTTTACGGTGATCGGCCACGTTGCATCCATCAGCCGTGGCAACAACGACGGTGACAATCAAAAGGTCTACATCCCCGTAAGCACCATGCTCGATCTGTTCGCCATGAAGGGCGACAATGTTGCGCGCGACGCGTTAAGCTCCATCCAGTATCAGCCCGCCATAAAAGGTGACGCTACAGCCGCCGTCCCCGCCGTACACCGCGTGATCGCAGAGCGCCATGGTTTTGATCCCTCCATGAAAGACGCATTTCAGGAGTGGGACACGATCAAGGAAGAGCACATGATCGGGGCCATCTTCAACGCCATGGACATTTTTCTCGGCGGCGTGGGCATTGTTACGCTGGCCCTGGGCGCGGTGGGAATCATCAACATCATGCTGGTATCAGTCACGGAGCGGACGCGCGAAATCGGCGTGATGAAGGCCATTGGCGCAACCCGCCGCAGCATCCTGGCGCAGTTTTTCTGGGAGGGCCTGCTGCTCACTGCCGTAGCGGGAGTCATTGGCATCATTGTCTCGGCCGGGGGCATGTGGGTTCTGCAACAACTGCTTACAGGCAAAATTCCGGGCTTCGATCCGCCGCGGCTTGTGCCGTGGTCGGCAGGTATGGCGTTGGGCTGCCTCGTTTTGTGTGGAGTTGCCGCCGGACTTTACCCCGCGAGCAAGGCTGCCGACCTGGACCCGATTGAGGCGCTCCGGCGCGAAAACTGAGGACGAACCGAAACGCGGAGCTGGAATCTTGGAGCTAGTGAGATGCTGAAAGACATAGTCGCCCAGGCGTGGGAAGCGATGTTATACAACCGCCGCCGCACCGCCATCACCATGGTCGGCATGGCGTGGGGCATCGCGACGGTGGTGCTCCTGGTGGCATATGGCGCCGGATTCAGCCACGCCGTTGAAACCATCTTCTCCAAGTTCGGCACCAACACCATCATCTTCTGGGGCGGCCGCACCAGCGAGCAGGCCGGCGGGGATAAGGCTGGCGTCAAAGTTCGCTTCACCCTCGACGATCTTGACCGCGTTTCCAACAATGTGCCGGGAATCCTGCATATTTCGCCCATGGTGCCCCGAGACGTTCCGGTGAAGAACGATCTCCACACCTACACATGGACGGTCATGGGGGTTCGCCCGTCGTATCAGGAGATCTGGAAGCTCAACCTTGACCAGGGCCGATTCTTTACCGGCGCTGAAGATCAGCAGCGCGCCCACGTTTGTGTGATCGGTTCAGAAAACAAAGAGAAGCTCTTTTCAGGCGGTTGGGCGCTTGGGGAGACGATCCGGCTTGATGGCGAGCCCTTCACCATAGTCGGCGTGATGAAGCCCAAGATGCAGGAGGGCGACGGCGACGACAGCAACCGCAACATCTACGTGCCCTTCAATACAATGAGCGATCTGAAAGACACCAAGTACCTCGATAGCATCTGGCTCGACTATCGCGGCGACCACGAAATGGTGGAGAAGTCACTGCGCGACACCATGGCCGCGTCGCATCACTTCCGCCCGACAGATCACAACGCAATGGGCGTGGCCAACCTGATGACGCAGGTTAAGGTATTCCGGTTGTTGTCCATCGCGCTTTCCATCCTGCTCACGCTGGTTGGAGCCTTGACGCTCGGCATCGCCGGCATAGGTCTCATGAACATCATGCTGGTTGCCGTGCAGCAGCGTACCCGCGAAATTGGAATTGAGAAAGCGCTGGGAGCGCGCCGCCACCACATTCTCGTGCAGTTCCTGGCAGAGGCCCTGGCAATAACATGCGTCGGTGGCGCAGCAGGCATCATGCTGGCCTATGTTGTGTCTGCGCTCGTAGGTCGCATCACGTTTTACAGCGCGCTCGCCAAGAATGCTGAGTCTGCCGATATTCGTCTGCTCATCTCGCCTGGATCAGTAATAGTCGCCACCGTGATCCTGATGATTACGGGGCTGATCAGCGGCATGATTCCGGCCATTCGCGCCGCCAACCTCGATCCAATCGAAGCTCTGCGGTACGAGTAGGGCAGGGAATTGGGACTAGGGAATAGGGAGTAGCAAGCGACGCCCGGCAAATGCTCCACTTTCCTACACAACTCACCACACATCCGCCTCTATCCAGGTCTTCTATTCCCTATTCCCTGGCCCTCTACACAGGCGGTAAAGAGTCCACAACCGGAATGCCCACCGGTGGAGTGAATTTGAATGTATTGGGCGCGATGGGCGCATTAGCCTGCTCGCCAGTAAACGTGAAACGCGTGATGGCGCCGTCGGTTTCTTCAATCTCAATTGAAGTAATGGCGCCGTCTGCGGTCACGGTCAATGCAAAATGCTTGACGCGCTTTTCCAGCCCTTTCGGTTGCCCGGTCAAGGTGAACTCACCATTGGCTGCGGGTGCCAGCGTAATTTGGTTGAGTTCCTTCTCCAACTCCGTGTGCCCCAGCAGGAAACGCAACGGCGACCGCAAGTCGTCCAGCTGCTTGGCTGCAATACGCTGAACGTGGGGATCGCCCTGGGAGTAAAACCAGGCGTATTTGCCATCGAGGACAAAGATCTTGCCTGCTGGCGATGTGTAATCCCAGCGCATGCGCCCGGGCTTCTGCAGCAGCAGCGTGCCGCTCTCCTGGCGACGCATGCCCAGGCCCTCGTAGCTTTCACTAAAGCCGGCTTTGAGGGAATGGAGTTGGTTGTAATGGTGGTCGACACGCTTGGCCAGAGTGTGTGCATCCGGCGGTCCTGCAGGCGCCTTCTGGGCGGCCAAAGTCGCTCCGCAGCAGGCGCAAAGCAAAGCGGCGGCCAGCAGACGCCGGCCGCCGCCAAATTTTAGGAACCCCAAGGTCATTGGCTCAGATTCTGGCTGCAGTTGGTTCCACCGGTGGGATCGTACTTGATGGCCCCGAACTGGTCGCTGCAAAAGCTGCGATTGCCCGTCTGGCCGACAGTCAGCGGCGTAGCCGTCACCGTGTAGCCCGTAATGCGGTCCGTGCCGTTGTTATTTACCTTGGTGCAGTTGCCGATGGCGAAAATATAGCCGGACTTCACGCCGGTAGCCAGATCGGTCTGCAACACCTGGGCGTTGGTGGGAGATGGCGTGCCCGACTTGGGATCGCCTCCCAGCGCTGTCAGCGCGCAGGCGAAGCCATTGGCCGGATAGGTGGCCTCGTACTGACTCTGCGCCATATTGATGGCGCGGATCGACTGAATAGCCGATGTCTCGTTGGCGTAGCGCTTCATGTTGCCCATGGTGGGAATGGCGATGAGCATCAGGATGGCGATAATCGCCATTACGATCAGCAATTCCATCAGCGTGAAGCCGTTCGGCTGCACAGAGCGGCGAGCGCCACGGCGTCCGCGATTAATCAAAGTCGTGCTTTTCATTGGATCTAGGTCCCTCACGGGCGCACCGCCCCAGCGGCCACCCGACCAAATCGTACAACGTATTGACGTGCGAGTGCTAGGTATTGCTCAAAGAGGGGCGTTGTTGCGTTTGGTGCCCGTTTCTGAAGCGTGAGCAGGCGGAGGTGGGCGTCCCCGGACTGCATGCCGTGACCGAAATCTTCACTTGACTTCGTCCAGCGTATCGGCTTAATTTAGCCATATGGCTAATTAGCCATATGGTGAAATACATGAACGACCACCTGGATTCGACATTTGGCGCATTGGCCGATCCCACCCGGCGCGCCATCCTGGCGCGGCTGGCTCTGGGAGAACTCACCGTCAAGGAACTCGCGGAGCCATTTCCAATCACCGCGCCTTCGATGACCAAACACCTCAAAGTTCTCGAACGTGCGGGATTGATCAGCCGTAGTCGCGATGCCCAGAGAAGGCCGTGCCGCCTGCAGAGTGCTCCCCTGCGGGAGATTGCTGAATGGGTCGAACAATATCGCCGCTACTGGGAGCAGAGCATGAACCGGCTCGATCAGTATCTGGGCGAGTTAGAAGGGAAAGCGGAAGGAGGACACAAGCGTGCTCGTAAAAAACGTTGAAGTCAAAGTCAGCTTGCCGTCAGAAAGGGAGATTGAATTTTCGTGCCGTCTCCATCGTCAGCCGCACCTGCTGTTTGAGGCGTGGACGAAGCCCGAGCACCTTAAGCACTGGTGGGGCTGCGAAGGGTCAAGCATTACTCATTGTGCCATCGACCTCCGTGTCGGCGGCGCATGGAACCTCACCATGCGAATGGCGGACGGGTCAGACCATCCCTTTCACGGTAACTATCGCGAGATCGTGCGCCCGCATCGGCTTGTATACACCGAGTGTTATGACATGCCCCGATTTGGGAGCCCTGAGTGGCTGACCACCGTGACCTTTGCGGAGATCGAGGCGGTAACGCTTGTCACTCACACCATCCAGCACAAGTCGCGCGAAGTGCGCGACGGTCATCTTCAAGCAGGAATGCAGGAGGGAATGATACAGACCCTCACGCGCCTCAATGAGCACACTGCCGGCATGGTGTTCGCGTCCTGAGTGCATCACCCGGCAACACCGGAACCAAACCAAATGACACGAATGGAGCTGATATGAACCTGTTTACTCATCTGAACTTTCCAGGCAACTGCGCGGACGCGTTTCACTACTATGAGCAGAATCTGGGCGGAAAGATGCTGGCTATGATGAAGCAGAGCGACGCGCCGGGTGCGAACGGAAAAGCAGAAGGAGAGGATCCCGTCTTGCATGCGCGCCTGGAAATTGGCAAAAGCGTCCTGATCGGCAACGATGTACCTCCGGACCGCATTCAGCCAATGCGTTCAGCCTACCTTTACCTCAGTGTCGACTCGGTCGAGGATGCTGAGAGAATCTACGCTGCGCTCATCGAGGGCGGCGAAGCCTTTATGCCCTTGCAGGAAACCTACTTCGCATCGCGATTCAGCCAGCTGCGCGATCAATTCGGCACACTCTGGACTCTGATCCAGGAACGGCCGATGTCCTGACCGTCGACCGCTGTACTTTGTCCTCAAAATGCGAAGGCGCCCCTGCCTCGATTGCGAGACCGGGGCGCACCAGGAACCCCTAAGTGCTGGGTCCCGCACCCGTTCTCACACCCAAACGTGCCCATGATCACATCCCCACCCGGCCATTCAACCCATACTTCTTCCAGGTTTCTGTAACCCAAGGGAGAGTTGTCTCCCACCAACTCCGGAAATACCTCTCGTATCAGCTCTGGAAACACGAGAATTCCAGAGAATTGCACCAAGAGCGGTGCAACAGGGGGGAGGGGGTGGGGGGGTGAAATCCACTCGACGCTGGTGGCGCGCACGGAAAGACTAGTCCCTAGCCCCCCAGTCCCTCGTCCCTGTCTCTCGTGTTACTCTTCGCTGTTCGAACAATTGGAGGATGGGCCCGTGCATCTGCGTTTATACCCTGCAAAATCGATTTTCGCCGTCATTCTACTCGGCGCGATTGGGTCTCAACTCGTTAAGGCTCAGGCCGACTTTCCCTTTCGGGACACCAAGCTGAGCGACGAGCAGCGCATCGCCGATCTCCTGGGCCGTCTCACGCTGGCCGAGAAGGTCACCATGATGTCGAACGCTCCCAAGATCGAGCGCCTGAAGCTGGCCTTCTCCGGTCAGGTGGAGGGACTGCATGGACTGGCGCTGGGTGGCCCGGGCGGTTGGGGGCCGCGGGGCCGTCAGCCGCTGCCAACCACTACCTTCCCGCAGGAAAAGGGCCTCGGGGAAACCTGGGACACCGAGTTGATAAAGAAGATTGGCGCCCTTGAGGGTCAGGAGGCGCGCTACTACTACCAGAATCCAGTGACGAGTTTTGGCGGCGTGGTGGTGCGCGCTTTGAACGCCGACCTGAGCCGAGACCCGCGCTGGGGCCGCACGGAAGAATCGATGGGCGAGGACCCCTACCTGGTTGGCACCATGGTCGTGGCATTCGCGAAGGGGCTGCAGGGGCCCGACCCGAAGCACTGGCAGGCAGCGTCGCTGATGAAGCACTTTCTGGCCAATGAAAATGAGGAGAAGCGCTCATCCAGTAGCTCCGATTTCGACGAACGCCTGTTCCGCGAGTACTACTCCGTGCCTTTCCGCATGGGCTTTGAGGAGGGCGGCTCGCGTGCAGTGATGGCGGCCTACAACTCCTGGAACGGCACACCCATGATGATCCATCCGGTCCTCAAAGACGTGATGGTCAAGGAGTGGGGCAACGACGGGTTGATCTGCACGGATGGCGGCGCACTCGGCCTTCTGATCTCGGATCACAAGACATTTCCGGACAAGGAGAAAGGCTCTGCCGCGGCTGTGAAGGCGGGAATCAATCATTTCCTCGACAAATACCAGGACGACCTGACCAAGGCCCTCAAGGATGGGCTGGTGACCGAGGCCGATATGGATGCGGCGCTCAAGAACCTGCTGCGCGTTTATCTGCGTCTCGGCGAGATGGATCAAATGGGTGTCGATCCCTACGCAAAAATCGGCGTGGATACAGACGGGACTCTGCCGCCCTGGGAGCAGCCGTCGAGCAGGGAACTGGTGCGCAAGGCCACCGATGAGTCCATCGTCCTGCTGAAAAACGAGAACAACACGCTGCCGCTCGACCGAACCAAGCTCAAGACGATTGCCGTGATCGGGCCGTGGATCGACCAGGTGCTCCTCGACTGGTACAGCGGCACGCCACCTTATAACGTGGGCATACTGCAGGGCATCAAGGAAGCCGTCGGCAAGGGCGTAAACGTCCTTTACAGCGATGGCTCGAATGCTGCAGAGGCAAAGGCTTTCGCCAAGCGGGCCGATGTGGCGATCGTGGTGGTCGGCAATCATCCCACCTGCAATGCCGGATGGAACCAATGCCCCGTGCCCTCAAACGGCAAGGAAAGCGTGGACCGCAAGACCATCGTGCTCGAACAGGAAGACCTGGTGAAACAAGTCTTCTCCGCCAACCCGCACACAGTTGAAGTGCTGCGGTCGAGTTTTCCGTACGCGATTGTGTGGAGCCAGCAGAATCTTCCGGCCATTCTGCACATGACGCTCAACAGCCAGGAGGAAGGCCATGGCCTTGCTGACGTGCTCTTCGGCGATTATTCGCCAGCCGGCCGCCTTGGCCAGACCTGGCCCACCGGCGATGCGCAACTGCTACCCATGATGGACTACAACCTCCTCCACGGCAGGACCTATCTTTACTCCAAAGACAAGCCGCTCTATGCGTTCGGTTATGGTCTGAGCTACACAACGTTCGCCTACGAAGCGCTGACCCTGAGCGCTCCCAAGGTGAATGCCGATGGGACGATAAAAGTGACAGTGAAAGTGAAGAACACCGGCAAGCGCGCCAGCGACGATGTGGTGCAGCTTTACGTGCAGCATCTTGATTCTAAGGTGGAGCGGCCTCAATTGGAGTTGAAGGGGTTCCGACGCGTGCACATTGAAGCGGGTGCCGAGAGCAGCGTCACATTGGAACTGAAGCCGCGCGACCTGGCGTATTGGGATGCATCGGCGCACGAGTGGCGTGTTGAGAAGGAGCCTGTGCGCGTTCTCGCCGGCGGCTCCAGCGACAAACTGCCGGTCCAAGCCACGCTGCAGGTCGAGACGAGCGGAGAGTACAAGCCGTAAGCGGGTTGAGCCATCCGTTGACTCAAGTGGCGGCGCGGGACGGAAATCAAAACCTGCGCCGCTTGCCATTTGCAGCCTGTTGCGCGAAGGTGTTCCGGTCTCCAACGGGCTCTTGCGAAGGGCGAGTGTGAATGCTACGATTTGCTCTCTTCACAGGTGCACGACCTGAGATGTGTTAAAACGCCCCCAGAGGCAACGCTCATCTCAGAATGCCTATTTCATTCCCCGTAGTGCGTCTCGAACGATTAGCTCATACCGTACTGCTAGCTTTCCCTCGCGGTAGCTGCATGTCCTTGGGTTTCCCCGATCCAGTTGGAGGTGCTGAATGATGAAGTCCCTGCGTCTCGTGATCTTTCTTGCTACGTCGGTGGCGCTGGTGCAAGCGCAGACTGCGTCCAAGCCCTCAACACACACGTCCACATCTCCGACTGGCGTCGCCGAAGAAAACAAGGCACTGCTCGCGTGTGGACAGATGGTGTTGCAACAGGCCAAGCTGCTCAAGATCCCCAATGCGCGCGGATTGCGCTTTGAAGGCAAGGTGCCAGAGGCGCTGGCGCTGTGCCGCGGTGGCGAGCAGGCCATTCAGTTTCGAAGCACACCGTGGGTCGACTGGGCGAACTACTGGGGCACGGGCGATACGGCGTCTCTGCCGAAGGGCTTCATTTCGCAAAAACTGCCCGTGACACGCGGTGTCGCCGGCGCGCTGGTAGATCTCGAGCTGCAACGAGTAGCACTCATCAAGTTCAATCTTTTTGATAACTCGGGAACCTATCCAACTTTCGTGAATGGTTCCGAAGGAGTAGGCGGCCCGGTAGTCAAGGTGTGGCCGCAGATGCGCCTGCAGGCGACCAACCCTAGTTTCAAGGACGTGGGAGGAGACGGCAAGCAGGTCTGCAAGGACGAACTAATTCGCTTCCGCAACGTGAGCGGGATCTGCAATGACGTTTTGAATCCGGCGATGGGTTCGACCGGCACTCTGTTTGCGCGCAATGTTGAGTTTGAAACTTCGTTTCCAGAATTAGGGTTGAACGAAGTCACGCGCAATCGCCATGGCGATCGCCTCTCGCTCCTTCAGCCCGATCCGCAGGTTATCAGCAGGCGGTTGTTTACCCGCGTCCAGTCTTCGCCGGACAAATGCAACGCCGGCTATGGCCTCACTGATGACTCGCGCGATGCGCAATGCGACTACAAGAAGGCTCCATTCTTCAATGTGCTGGCGGCGTATTGGATCCAGTTCATGACGCACGACTGGTTCTCGCATTTGGAGGAAGGTCACAACCAGGCGCAATACATGAAGGTGGGTTGTGCGACCAAACTGGCGAACGGTGCTCAACAGCCTCTGACACCCGAGGAGATCGCCCAACTCGGCTGCCGTCCCGACGACATGATCGACAAAGGGTATGTCGCCGATGATGCAGCGCCCAGCACTTTTTCAGCAGGCGGCAAAGACCGTCTTTCGCGCGCGCCAAAGACCACGACCAACACGAACACGGCGTGGTGGGACGCATCACAGCTTTACGGGTTCGATGACACCTCGCGCCAAAGAGTGAAGCGTGACCCCGAGGACAAAGCCAAATTGCTGCTGGTTCCGGTTGCGAGTCAGCAAGGCGCGGGCTATCTGCCTGTCTTCGCGCAAGGAGATCCAATCAATCCCGAATGGGCGGGACAGGAAGCGGCGGCGTTTCCCGATAACTGGACAGTGGGCCTGAGTTTTCTACACAACGTGTTTGCGCGCGAACACAACTCATTCGTTGCGGAATTTCGCCGTATTGCCGCGCAGAAACCGCTCGCCGACAGTGGGCTTCGTGACCCCGCAAAGCCGACGCACATCATCCGCTATCGCGATGTAACGCCGGATGAGCTGTTTGAAGTGGCACGGCTGGTCGTGGCTGCCGAGATTGCCAAGATCCACACAATCGAGTGGACTCCGCAACTGCTCTACAACGAGCCCCTTTACCTGGGCATGAACGGCAATTGGAGCGGACTGCTTGGAGCGAATGGCGGTCTCCTGTCGAAGGCGTTGAGCAATGTTGTGGCGCGAAATTTTGGCACATCGAAGGATGTGGACAAGGGCTCAGGGTGGTATTCAGTGTTCGCATCAGGGCCGGGAATCTTCGGGATTGGCAGCAAGGTCCATGGCTTCGACATCACAAATCCGAAGTACACCAACGGCGGCGTAAACCACTTCGGGTCTCCGTTCAATTTTCCTGAAGAGTTTGTTTCCGTCTATCGCCTGCATCCGCTGGTTCCCGATTTGCTGGAGTACCGCGACCTGACTGCCGATCCGAATAAGATTGCGAAACGTGTTCCGGTGGTGGAGACATTCCAGGGAAAGGCCACACCGTTCATCGAGTCGATGGGCATAGCGAACTGGGGCCTGAGCCTTGGCCGGCAGAGACTGGGCATACTCACGTTGAACAACTCGCCCCAGTTTCTGCAGAACCTGAAGATGGGACGGCTCGAGAGCAAGACCCAGCAAATCGACGTGGCTGCGCTCGACATTATTCGCGATCGTGAACACGGCGTGCCGCGCTTCAACGAATTTCGCCGTCAATACGGCCTGCGCCAGCTCACCAGCTATGACGACTTCATGGATCCCGGTGTGCAGTCCGGCTCGGCCGAGTGGCAGGAGCAGCGCAACACGATCGCTGCCATGCGCGAAGTTTATGGGCAGCACGCGTGCGATGAGTCGAAGATCATTACTGACGCGCAGGTAAACGACGATGGAACACCGATCAACGACTGTCTCGGCCATCCCAACGGGTCTGTCGTGGATAACATCGAAGACGTAGACACGGCCGTGGGCTATCTGGCCGAGTATCGACGGCCCCATGGATTCGCAATCTCCGAGACGCAGTTTGTGGTGTTCATTCTGAATGCGTCGCGGCGGTTGTTCAGCGATCGCTTTTTCACATCCTGTTTCCGGCCGGAGTTCTACACGACGCTTGGTGTTGACTGGGTGAACCACAACGGACCCGGACCGGAGATGATGGAGAAGGGAACGCCCAATGGCCACAAGCAGCCCGTATCGCCGATGAAACGCGTTCTGATGCGCAACATTCCGGAACTCAAGCCTGAACTCGACACCGTGGTGAATGCTTTCGATCCGTGGGCACGGGATCGCGGTGAATACTACAGCCTGGCCTGGAAGCCTCGTCCCGGCGCCGAATCCGACGACGCGTTCAAGCAATAGCAATCGGGTTTTCGGTTTGAACGGTGCGTCTAGCCTTGTTTGCTGTGATAGAAGAAGGCATGCGCATGACTGCGATTGTTGCCTTGCTTTTCATCTCGATTTCTCTCGCCGCGCAAGAGGCAAAACCAGCCGACTCGGACTCCACTCCGCCCGCCCTGGAGAAGAAGATTGCAGGGATGAAGCATCTCGACGGGTTGCTTCCTCTTGACTGGGACGCGCGCAGCGGAAAACTGTACCTCGAGATTCCGCACCTCGGTCCCGATGGCAACAGTGCCGATCTGCTACTTACAGATTCGCTGCCCTACGGGAGTGGATCGAACGATCTTGGGCTGGACCGCGGCCAGACTGGCGAAGGACGCATTGTGCGTTTCAAGCGGAGCGGCCCCAAGGTGCTGCTGGTGCAACGCAATCTCGCTTTTCGGTCGTCAAGCGATGACGCGGCTGAGCAGCTGGCGGTTACTCAGTCCTTTCCCGAATCAGTGCTATGGGGCTTTACCGTGGCTGCGGAATCGGCGGATGGTGGAGTTCTCGTAGATGCTACGGATTTTTCACTCAGTGACACGCACGGAGTGACCGAAACGTTGTCGCATTTGAAACAGGGCACGTACAAGGTCGACGGTTCTCGCTCTGCCATTGTCATGGAAGACACGAAGGCATTCCCGAAGAACACTGAGATTGAGGCGGAACTGACTTTTACCACGGATTCGCCGGCGCCTCAAAACTTCGTAAGCGATGTGGCTCCGGACCAGCACGCCATGACTCTGCGCGAGCGGGTTTCATTCATCGAGCTTCCGCCGCCGGGATTTATTCCGCGTAGATTCAATCCGCGAGCGGGATACTTTCCTGTTTCATGGCGGGATTACACGGCTCCTCTTGGCGATCCACTTGATCAATATTTTGTTCCCCGCCATCGACTCGTGAAGAAGGATCCTAAGTGTATATCTGATTGCCAGGCTGTCGCGCCCATTCAGTATTATGTCGATCCGGGCGCTCCTGAACCGATTCGGACAGCGCTGCTTGAGGGGGCGCGCTGGTGGGACCAGGCCTTTCAGGCCGCGGGCTGGGCAAAGGATACCTTTCGGGTAGACATTCTGCCGGCGGATGCTGATCCGATGGATGTGCGCTACAACATCGTCCAATGGGTGCACCGCTATACACGCGGCTGGAGTTACGGCGCGGCCATTTCTGACCCGCGCACGGGAGAGATCATCAAGGGGAATGTCACCCTCGGCTCACTTCGGGGGCGCCAGGATTTCATGATTGCGGAGGCGCTGCTATCGCCTTACAAGGAGCCGTCGTCTGGATCGAGCGCGAACAGCCCGATGCTGCAAATGGTGCTCGCCCGTATCCGGCAACTTTCCGCACATGAGACCGGACACACGCTGGGCCTGGCGCATAACTTCGCTGCCTCAACCGTGTCCCAGGGCGACAGTGTGATGGACTACCCGCATCCTTATGTCACGACGGACGGCAATGGGAATATCGACATCTCTCATGCGTATGCGACTGACATTGGTGGCTGGGATAAGGTGGCGATCAATTACGGCTACCGGCAGTTTGCACCTAACATGACGGCTGAAGGCGAACAAGCCGCCCTTAACAAGATTCTTGCCGATGCGGACAAAGCCGGCCAGGTGTTTCTTACAGACGAAGACGCACGACCACATGGCTCTGCGAGCCCAACTGCGCATCTTTGGGATAACGGGGCGGATCCGGCTGTCGAACTGGAGAGAGTGCTCGCTGTGCGGGCAGCCGCATTAAAGAGATTTGGCGAGAGCGCAATCAAGCCTGGCACGCCGATGGCGCAACTGGAACAGACCCTCGTGCCGCTTTACCTGTTTCATCGATACCAAACCGAGGCGGCCATCAAGGAGATAGGCGGACTGAACTATCGCTACAATGTCCGCGGTGATGGCTTGCAGGCTCCCTCGGTGGTCGATCCGGCCGAGCAGAAAAAAGCAATTGCCGCGGTGCTCAAGACTTTGTCGCCCGAGACGCTCACTTTGCCGGAATCAATCATGCGCATCCTGCCGCCGGTTCCTCCTGGATACCCGCGCACGCGCGAGTCATTTCCCGCGCATACAGGGCTTACCTTTGATCCGGTGGCTGCAGCGGAGTCAGCCGCTGACCTCACCCTAAGTGCTCTGCTTGACCCAGCGCGCGCCAGCCGTATCGTCGAGTACCACATGCGCGTTCCCGCTTCACCCTCGCTACGTGAAATGCTGGAGTCAATCTCCTCCGCAGTGGCCGTGCGAACAGAAGGTGGCCACACCATGTCGTCCGAGGTGGAACGTGCCGTTGAATTTCGCGCACTGGAGGCCCAGCTTGCACTTGCTGTCGAACCGGAGGCGTCCACCCAGGTGCGCGCGATTGCGCGGTGGCACATAGCGGATGTTTTGAAACAGTGGACCTCGGCACCCACTCTGGCTGACACGGCGGAGGCGATTCATCGCGCCGCTCTCGTCGATCGCATCCAGGAATTTGAACGTGATCCGACCAAGTTTGTCCCGGCCAAACCGATAGAAGCGCCCCCAGGTATGCCGATTGGCGATGATGAAGATTAGAAGCACGATTGAGGTAGTTCTTCCCGAGTGCGTCGGCCTGTCTTTGAAAGGAATTCATGAAGATACTGCAAATGGCGGATGTTGTTCGCTATAGCACGATGACCACCAAGGAACTGCGTGAGACATTTCTGGTGATGGATCTTTTTGAGCCCGGGAAGATCAGCGTGACTTATGTCGATCTTGACCGCACGGTGATTGGCTCGGCCGTGCCCCTTGATGCGCCGTTGCGCCTGCCTTCATATGATCCACTCAAGTCTTCGTATTTCACGGAGCGCCGTGAGCTGGGAATTCTCAATATTGGCGGAGATGGCAAAGTTATTGTGAACGGCCTGGAGTTCAGTGTTGCTCGACTGGACGCCCTGTACGTGGGACGCGGCAATGATGAGGTGATCTTCAAGAGCACGAATGCAGATCGCCCCGCGGAATTCTATTTGCTCAGCTATCCAGCGCATGCCGTGCATCCGACCCAACCAATCCATTCTGCGGGACTCGACCGGGTGAAGCTCGGGAAGCCGGAGAGTGCGAATGCGCGAGAGATCACCAAACTGATCCACATGGGGGGCGTGCGCAGTTGCCAGCTGGTGATGGGATTTACCCAGCTTGCCATTGGGAGCGCCTGGAACACAATGCCGCCACATACGCACATGCGCAGGTCGGAGGTTTATCTCTACTTCGATGTCGCAGAGGGGGAAAGGGTCATTCACCTGATGGGGCCCGCTCAGGAAACGCGGCACATCGTGGTCGCGAACAAGCAGGCAGTCATTTCCCCTGGCTGGTCAATCCACGCAGGTGTTGGAACCAGGAACTACACTTTCTGCTGGGGGATGGGCGGTGAAAACCAGGCGTACGACGACATGGACGCTTGGACTGTCGCGGACCTTCTTTAGCATCCCTCAATCTAAACGAACCCTCTTGGAGCCACTCGATGCTATCCGGAATTATTCCAGCAAGCGCGCTGTTGTTGGCAATCGCCGCTGCGCCGTCGTCCACCGTAGCCCAAGCTGGGCAAGTCGACCATGTGACCCAGGCTCAGTTGCGGGATCTGGCAAAGCCCTTAATCGCCAAAGCGCAGGCTCATGGAGGTAATGCGAGTGAAAAGCTCACCGAATACCCAAATCACTACACGATGATCGCGCTGCGCAACGCCAACGGCGGAGCTGAGATTCACGAGAACTTTGCCGACATCTTCATGATCGTTGAGGGGCGCGCCACGCTATTGACAGGCGGCACGGTCGTGGATTCAAAGTCTACGGGGCCGGGAGAAGTTCATGGCACGTCACTGACCGGAGCATCGCAGCAGTCGCTGGCGAAAGGCGACATCGTTCATATTTCAGCGGGCGTGCCCCACCAAATCCTTTTGCCCCATGGTGGCGTGTTTGCGTATTACGTGATCAAGGTAAAGGAGAAGTAACGAACACACGCACTTGCCTCGTGGGTTGCTGACTCGATGAGCGGGTCTCAATGCGCCAGATGGTCTCAATGCGCCAGATGATCGATCTCCGAGCCGGCAAGAAGAAAAGCGCCAATCCCATAAACATAACTTGACGTTGGACCAAATGCGCCGGGCGCAGCGCCAATCGGCTGAATGCAGCCTAACCGTCCATCCTGATAGACATGCGCAAGCAGACCGCGCCAGGCTTTCTGGACGACGGGTTTGTACTTTCGTTTGTCGAGAATTCCGGAGTTAATGCCGTACGCAAATCCATAGGCAAAGAAAGCGGAGCCCGATGCCTCAGGAAGCTTGTAGGATGCGGGATCCAATAATCCAGGCCTCCAAAGTCCGTCTTGACCCTGGAGCGACGCGATCTTCTCAGCCATTTCGCGAAACTGCGCAACGTACCGCGGTCTTGACGGATAATCGGCAGGCATTACTTTCAGTACGCGTGCCAGGCCGGCAAAGACCCAACCGTTTCCACGAGACCAGAAGATATTGTTGCCATTTGCCTCGCGAGCGTTCAGGAAAGATTTGTCGCGCGAATATAGATGACCGGCTGGGCTATAGAGAAGATTGGATGTGATCCACCATTGGTGGTCCATGTAGTCGAGATATTTCCGTTCGCCTGTCTGTTTCGACAGATTTACGAGCACGGGAGGGGCCATGAATAAGGCGTCGCACCACCACCAGACGGGCTTTTCAGGGTCATCTGGAATCTGAATGACCGAGTCGAACTGCTTAACCAACGGCTGGATGCGAGCAGGCGAGGGCGACTGGGCGTTCAGCCATAAATACGACTGACCAATTGCTTGGTCATCCGCATGCGTCTGCCGGGGACCAAGCGTCCACGCATAGTGATCGGCAACGTTCAGAACCAGATCACGATATTTTGGCTCTTTCACAGTTTCCGAGGCCTCGAGCAAGCCGGCGTAGAGCGCGGCGAAGGTCCAGTCCTGGCTGGGTGTGTCGGCGACTCGAGCGGATTGCCAATTCGCCACCTTGCGCATTGCGGCCCGGATTGCCGCCGGTTTCAGGTCTGAAGAAAGGTCCGTCGCGAGGGGGCCGGCATCCAGTGGAGCGTCTCCAACAGAGGCCTGGCGTTCACTGGCAGTCATTTGTGCGGGAGCGGAGAGTGACGGATGGCCAAGGGTCAGGATTGCGACACAAGCAATACGCGCGAATTTGTTTTGCACAGTCGTTATTCCCTTTCGTGCTCGTGGGTCGGGGCTTCAATTTCGCCGCTGTCGCCAGAGAGTCAGTCCGATCGGAGTCAGGCAGTTACGGTGATGGCCTCGTTCGGGGCCTCGGATTTCAATTCTAAGTTCTGACCGGAGCTTTCGAAGGATTCGGTCAAGCAAACCCAGGAAGAGACGGAAATGTGTCCCGAGGGTCCATTCGGCGAAAGAAGGAATGGACTTTTTTGGACGGAAACAGGCCGAGCATACATTCGGGTGGGTCAAGTCGCTCCAGGGAAGGCGCACTGCAAATTGGGAGCTGATTGCGCTGTTTCATCTGTTTCAGGCTCAATTGGGCCGTAGTTTGGAGCTTTCGGGCAATTTGCCAGTCAATTGATCATTTATTCGGTCAAATATATTGACATTTTAATTAACTAAACACGTTGATTCAAAACATTGTCATATATCCGACAACTGAGGCATCCCTTCGACATTGTTTGCGGACGGGCACTAAAAACGGAGACCTGGCAAGCGATTGTTGGCTGCGACGAAGACAGCATTACGCGCACAAGCCTTCCCCAAAGGTGTCTTCGGTGTCCAGGAGGAGAACGCATGTCGAGGAGAATGGTGAGCACGTGTGTGCTGACACTAGTCATGTTTGCAGCAGTGACCGCAACTGCGCAGTCATTCAGGGTTCAGTGTCCGAGCACCACAATTACGCACCCGAGCACCCTGAATAACAACGATGCGGAGCCGAATTACACGGCCCCAACGACACTCATCGCCGGCGCAGATGGATATTTGACTCCAAGCGCGAATGTCAACGGTGCGATCAAGTGTCAGCAGATCTCGGGTGGCGACGGATACGCCACCATGGGTGACGGCACTCAGACTTACATGTTCTCGTTCGGACCTCTGTCGGGCCTGGCAGACATCGCGGCGGGCAAGCCGGGGACTGAGTTCCCGAGTGTGTTCAACTCGGTCGCACCTGCGACGCTGGTTCCGGGCGATCCCGCGACAACGGGTGCGGGCTTCAATTGGAATGGCGCGGTCGGTCTTGCTCCCAATCCGGACAACGGTAACGCGCTCGACGGGCACGTAGATCCTCGCCAGATCATGGACGTCGGCGTGATGAACGGCAACATCCCGGCGCCGATGATTGCGATCGATGAGGATGACGAGCTGTTTCTGACTCTGACCAACGTGGGCATGATCATGCGCCCCGACCTCTTCGAACAGCACACCGTCCACTTCCATGGCTATCCCAACGCCTCGTCATTCTATGACGGTGTTCCCGATGCATCCGTGGCCATCAACATCGGCGGCAGTTTCACTTACTACTACCTTGCGCCCGATGCCGGAACTTACTTCTGGCATTGCCACATCAGTCCTCCTGAGCACTTGCAGATGGGCATGGTAGGGCAGTTGTACGTGCGCCCCCGCCAGGACCGTGTCAAGGTGGGCAACAGCCTCTATTCGGCACTCCAAGCTCAGGAGAACGATCTTCGGACCGCGTGCAATTCGGCCACCGATATCCTGTGCACCAATCCGCTGCCGCCCTCCAACTCGGCGAGCGCGGTATCGACTGTCGTGAATGGTGGAACCTCCGGTGGGTACGCCTACAACGACGGCGACGGTACGACTCACTATGACGTCGAATACCCTTTGCAGATCCACGGCTTCGATCCGAACTTCCACTTTGTAGGCATGACCTTCAACCCTGAGGGTTTTGCCGACATGAAGGACAAGTACTTCCTCTTGAACGGTCGCAGCTATCCGGACACTGTAAGCGCGGGTCCGATGCAAACGCAATCCGCCGATGGTGCGAGCCACTTCTCTCAACCGCTGCCTTCGATCATCAATATCCCCGCGGGCCAAAAGGCTCTGCTCCGGATTTCCGATCTCGATGTTTCGGAGTATCAGACACTGGCTTCGCTGGGCATCCCGATGACTGTGATTGGATACAACGCCAAGCTCCTGCGCGATCAGGATGGCAACAACATGTACTACAACACCAACTCGATCACGCTGGGAGGCGGCGAGTCGCTTGACGTGATTCTGGACGCAAGCGACACCAGCAAGTACAAAGCAAACCAGGTCTTTTACCTCTACACGCCCAACCTCGATCACCTGTCGAATGACGCTGAGAATTTCGGCGGGCTGATGACAGAAATCCACATCAACTAGGAGATCAGCCATGAGGCCAATGAAGATGATGAATGCGATCTTGAAGACACGACTGCTCCTGGCTGGTGTGCTGGCACTGACGTCGCTTGCGGCGACGGCTCACGCTGCTGCTCCGGGAATTACTGGTCCAACCTTTGCTTTGACGGCGGCGCCTGCCTACCTGACGCAGCCCGATGGGCAAGCGCTCTACTCGTGGGGATACGGGTGTACAGCTGCGCCGACGGGTTATGCCCCGGCGGGGATCACGACCAAATTCTGCAATACGATGCAGGTTCCTGGCCCGACGCTGATTGTGACCGAGGGGCAGCCAGTATCTGTTACTCTGACCAACACACCTGCCTCCGTCGGCGGGCAACACATCCATTCTGTTTCCTGGATTTAATGTGACCCCAACCGGCGGCGTCGCAGGTCTGCTGACGCAGGAGGCAGCACCGGGTGGCACAGTGACTTACACGTTCACCGCGTCATCTCCAGGAACGCGTTCCTACTACAGCGGCACACAGGGCGATCTCCAAGTGGAGATGGGACTTTACGGCGCGATTATCGTGCTGCCGGCGCATCCAGTCGGGGGCAATACTGCTTGTGTAGGCGACCTTCGGGCAGCAATGATTCAGCGCGAACGACTTGGGGAGAGGGAAACTTTCGGCTCTCGACATCGGCATACGACGATGCGCACAGCTGCTATGACCGCGAGTATCTTTTCCAGTTTTCTGAGATGGACCCCAATATCCACCTTCAGGCGGAGACGCAGGTTGCTGCCAAGGGAACTTGCACGGCAGGCGCAGTCGGATGCAGCTTGAATGTCCCGACCGAGCCCTACCACCCGGCCTATTTCCTGATCAACGGGCGTTCCATGCCGGACGACATGGATCCGAACTATTCTCCTCAGTATCCGCATCAGCCGTACAACGGCAATCCTCACATGCATCCGGGCGAAATGGTTCTGCTACGGATTATCGGACAGGGCCGCTGGCAGCATCCGTTCCACGAGCATGCCAACCACGTGCGCATTCTGGCACGTGACGGCAATTTGATTCTCACTCCCAACGGTGATGGCCTTGCAGGCCCTGCGCTGTTTACCACCACTACCACGCCGGGTATGGCAATGGATGGGATCTTCTACTACACCGGGCGCGGCCTTAACTGGGATATGTACGGGCACAACCCGAAATCAGGCGATGCGATCGCAACTCTGCCCTGCACTCCGGACGCCAATGGATATAACACAGGTGATCCGAGCGCTATCAATTACTACGAATGGTGCCAGGATCACAACAAGCCTCTTCAGAAAGCTCCCTTCGGCGATGTTGCGGCGAGCGGGCCGGCAACTCTTCCAGACCCGAACATCTTGTCAACGGCGCCTGGTACGGCGGAAGCCCCTATCTTGGACCGAATGCGACCGCGCGCGCTGCGGGCGCCACCGGCACTACGCCGCCTTCGGGAACCATCGCGAATTCGCCGGGCGGTGAGGCTGGCTTCGCGTTCATGTGGCACTCGCACAACGAGCGCGAGATCACCACGAACAATATCTTTCCCGGGCGGAATGATGATGATGATGCTCGTCGACTCCCGGGAATTTGTAATCGACGAATCCAACTAACCAGGCGAACAGAACATGCGAATGAACCCTCTCAAAGCGATTATCAGACAGCAACGCGGGGAGCAGCTGTTCTCCTATTTGGAGCGGGTTTAGCGTTCGGCCAGCAGCAGGTCAACCTGTCCGCGGGGCGGACCAACACGACCTTGCCTGACGGATCATTCGTGCCGATGTGGGGCTACACCTGTGGCGGCGCCTCAGGCTCGACCGCTCGTGCGCAGCATCGACTGCAACCGGCACCGCTCGGTATGTCGCCTGCAACCGGTTGGTCGCCGGTGGTGATCACCGTCCCGACCACGGGTAGACCTTCAATCAACCTGACAAATAATCTTCTTCCACGGCAACGGTGCCCACATCTTTGACCATCGTGGGCCAGTTGGGTGGCGGCCTCGGAACCCCGGCGACAGGGCAGGCCCCGTAACATCACAACCCGCAAGGGGCCACCTGGCCGATCGCCGGCCCCGGCGGGCAGTCACGATCGCACCTCCGGCGCAGGGAAAGCGTGTGCAGTCCTTCGCCACGGAAGCGGCGGCGGCGGCGGTACCACGACTTTGACGTGGGCGATCGCTCAGCCCAGGAACCTACCTGATTGAGTCCGGCACGCATCCCTCCATCCAGGGACCGATGGGCTTGTATGGCATCCTCGTTGTCACGAGCGCGCCGACGGGCAGTGCTGCCGGCTGCGCCTATCGGCACGGCCTACTCTGCGCGTTACGTTACAATGCCGAAGTTCCGCTGCTGTTGAGTGAAATCGATCAGGTGCAAAACAACGCCGTCGATACGGCGGTGGCAACACGGGCTTTTCAGCGAAACGCACAGTGTGGACCGGCCGCCCGCGGCTGCGGCAATCCACTCGTCGACGTACCAGACCGCTATCCCCCGGCAGTTAACTACACGCCGCTGTACTACCTGATTAATGGTGTCGCCTTCGACAAGACGAATGCGACGGGTTCGCTTTTCCCGGCATCCCCGGCGGCCGCCGACGGGCAGCGTGCTTGTACGCATGGTGAATGCCGGCCTGCGCATGCACGTGCCCTCGATTGTCGGATCGCTGACCGGGCGTCGCCCAACCTCCAGCTTGCGGGCGGTTCTCGCTGATTGCGGAAGACGGCAATCCTCTTCCTGGCGTTCCTCGCGTGCAGAGCGAAGTATTCATGGCGGCCGGCAAGACCTATGACGTCATGATCAATGCGCCTGACGAGCAGGAACGGCCTGCCGGTCTTCGATCGCCAGTTGAGCCTTTCTGTTAATTCGACCAATCGCGCGATGGCGGCATGCTGGCCTACATCGGTGTGAACGGCGCTGGCCTTCCGGCGGCAGCCGGCGTCGGCGTTACTCCGGTTGCGAATCCCGATAATTATCCGGCCCTGGGAGCCGGCCAGCCCCTTACGGTGGCAGATCCGTCGAAGGGCGTTATCGCCAACGATTCAAGTGTCTACGGCGTAACGCTGCTGACGCAGGCGACGAACGGAACGTCTCGCTCAATACGGATGGAACATTCATTACACACCCAATTCGGGCAGCACGGCCGACACGGACTCTTTCAGCTACTGCGCGAACGGGACCGTAATCCCGCCGGTTAGCGGATCCTGCTCCTCGGGGATATCCGCAACTGTATCGCTGGCCGCATCGGCGATTACGAACAGCGCGATCACTTGCAGTCCGATCACTTTCAGTTCGACCACAGCAAATTACCTGGCCATTGGGACTCCTGGCGTTCTGGCGAATTGCAAAGACGTAGCGAATCTGCCTCTGACCATCGACACTTCCAGTGTCATACCCAGCGCCGGAATGTCGGTGCTTCCAAATGTAAACGGCGGTTTCGTGGCCGTCGCATCTGCGGGCGCCAACACCTACACCTTCACCTTCACGGCGAAGAATGCTCTTGGCAAAACCGGTTCCGGACACTGCAACTGTGATCTTCCCAGCGGGAAGCAATCTGAATGTGACGGTTCTCGACGGAGCTGACCAAAGACGGTGATTACAGACTACCGGTGGATTATCGAAGAGGATCGTACATTCTATGTCGATCCGATTTGCGCCAAAGCACAAGGCGGTTCGCTGCCTCCACAGTGCCCCACTCCAGCGCGACATCTCCGGTCGTCAACTTCGGCACCAACTTCCACACCAGCTATATGCCGCTCGTCGCCACTGGTTGCACGGGACCGATGTCCTGCGAAGAGGGCGACAATAGCCAGACAGTTCAAGGTGTGCAGCAGCCAAGTCGGGCTCGCACGTCTCCGGGAGATGTAGCGCTCGATCCGAATAAGCGTTACTACATCTCTATCCTTCCGGGTGATGCAGCTCAGCCCTTCATCGCGGGGTACGGCGGCGCGCCGGATTGCACCCCAACGGCTCCCGGTTCGGACACGGGTACGGGTGCAGGAAACTGCGGCCACGGCATGGGCGGAGCGCCAATTCCCACCGTTCTGAACGGGACGCATAACAACCAGGCGATCACAATCATGACGGTGCCCAGCCCGTATCCGCCGGCCACGATGTCAGTCTTCGTGTTTGAAGACGACTATCCGCTGAACGGCGAGCACGACGCGGGTGGTCAGCTGGTCGACACCTCGGCGTTAGGTCAAGAGCCGGGACTTGGCGGATTCCAGATTACCCTCGACGACAGCGCCGGTGGTACAGGAGATGCAACCGGCACGCCGACCTACGACATGTTCAACATGCCGTTGAGCAACGCGTTGGCGGGAACGATTGATCCATCTACGGGGAAAGATGCGTGCCCAATTTCGAAGACTGCCGAGACAGATGGTTCAGTCGGCTCGGCATGATCGTAACCTGCCCGCAGTATGAGGCAGACGGCACAACTCTTTCGCCCCTGGCTGGACAGGCAGTCGTCAAGAACCTCTATCAGGGACGTTACGGCGTGATTGCGAACCCCGGTGCGGACCGCATTGGTGCAGGTGAAGAGTGGGTGCAAACCAACACTCTGGACGGTCAAAAGGCCCACGATTCGTTCATGCGTATCGGCGAACCCGGATACTTCCAGGAATTTGGACCTGCCGGATACCACGTCACGATCGGCTTTGCAAACCCGAAGCTCATCAACGATCGCCTGACGACAATTTGCGCCGCTCCTGCCGCCGACTGTACGCATGAGGTAAAGGGGCACGTTACAACGGCGCGCATGAGCCGCACGCCCGATGAGCGCCTTTATGGAAGCGGTAATCACGATGCCTACGGGTTCACTCAGTGCTATATCAGCATGGGCGATCCAGATGGCGAAGAGTTCGCGTTCACCAAGTGCGACGGCGACGGGAACTTCGACTTTACCGGCATTCCGGCCGGCAACTGGAAGATCACAACGTTTGACCAGTGGAATGACCAGGTAGTTGATGGCATCACCACGGCAGTGGGAATGTGCGACGCTTCATGGAATTCCTTCTCCACGAGCGCGCCCACCGGATGCGTTTCAATGTTGGACATGGGTGAGATCGGCGTGCACCAGTGGCAGGCTGATATCTATACCCGGACGTTCATCGACCTGAACGGCGATGGTATTTCCAACCGCGACGGGGCTGGCAACGATCTGGAGCCCGGACTGGCGCTCGAGGCAACCAACATTCGTTTCCGCGATGGAAGCTTCTCGAACTTCAACAGCACCGACTTGAACGGCTATGCCGGCTTCAACGAAGTATTTCCGCTGTTCAACTGGTACGTGATCGAAACCGACTTCACGCGCTACAAGAACACCGGCATACACGTGGTGTACGATTCGGGCGGTCCGGCGGATAAGACCTCACCGCCAGACCAGACCCATCCCAATGGAACGCCGTGCTTCGGAGTGGCCAGCCCATTCAGGCCCTGCGGTGACTCGACGATCGCTGCGAACCTGGCAAACACATACGAACCCAACCCACTTCCGGCAAACCTGTCAGTTCCGGGCGCCGTGTACTGCTCGGAAGGCGCCGATTGCACTAGTTCGGCTGCGCAATTTGCCTTGGGCAATCATATCCAGAGCTCTCCGACCAACCACTCCACAGGCCGCATCGATCCGGCATGGGTAACCTCTGAAGGATGGCAGGGATTCTCGGGTCAAGCCGGGATCCTGGAGTTCGGCAAGAAGCCATTTGTGGCTGGTGAGAACGGCGGTATCCGTGGACACGTGATCTATGCCTCCACGCGGCCGTTCGACGATCCGCAACTCTTGCTTCAACTCAGTTGGGAGCCAATGATCCCGCACGTACGGATCAACCTCTACAAAGAGGAGACGGCAGCTGACGGTGTAACGCAAACTCTGGCATTGGTTGACTACACGGAGACCAGCAGTTTCGACGATTGGGCGCAGGGCTTCCGTTCCGATGGTGTTCCGAACATGAACTGTCCGGGGCAGGGAACTGACACCAGCGAAATGCCGGATCCCTACTTCTGGTTCACGTTGAAGGATCAGCCGATGTGGCTCGATCTTTACAACCACAACGGGGCGCCAAGCCACCCGGCATCTGGCTACTCCGATTCTCAGTTCAAGTGCTACGACGGCATGCACAACTGGAATCAGCTGCAGCCGGCTCCCTATGACGGCATGTACACGTTCCCGAGCGTTACCGGCGTAAATCCGCAGACCGGCAACACTACGGGTACCCACTGCACCATCTGCGGCAAGAATCCGGATGTGAGCGATAAGTTCCGTTACGGCAAGGAAGATATGCTTCCGGCCGGAAAGTACGTTGTCGAAGTCGTTGTGCCTCCGGGATACGAACTGGTGAAGGAAGAAGACAAGAACATCCTCATCGGCGATAACTTCATCGCACCGGCGGTGCAGCAATTTGGCGGTCTGGCATCTATCTTTATCCTGCCCGACCAGGCGGAGATCAACGCGTACTACAACTCGATGAACTCTCTAAACTCGACGGTCAACCTGGGCCGCAATCCGAATCTTCCGAGCCATGAGGGAGACACTGGTTCTGACGAGGCCTACTGGCCTTGCGTGGGAGCTCTTCGGCAGGTTCCGGACTTCATCAGCCTCTATCCCAGTTCGGGTGAAAATGCGCCCTTTGCTGGAGCCATGCGTAATCTCTGCGATCGCAAAGAGGTTATGCTGACTGATCAGACCGCGGTGTTGACGAAGTTCTACCTATTCACCCCAACGCACGCCGCCGCGCACTTCACCGGACAAATCACGGATGACTTCGCTGCGGAATTCGATCCTTTCTCGCCGGCATTCGGTGAGAAGTTCGCACCCGCCTACCTCCCAGTTGCCGTGAAGGATTGGACTGGAAATGAAGTCAACCGCGTGTATGCGGATCAATGGGGCGCGTACAACGGCCTTAACTACTCCTCGTGGGAAGTTAACCCCCCGAACCCGACAGGATACGGCCCGACCACAATGGTCACCTGCATGAACGATGCAGGCCCGATCGCTGATCCCGCCCATCCTGGTCAGACGATCACCGATCCGCTATTCCAGAGCGGCTACAGCGACTTCTGCTACGAGCTGCCCTTCATGCCGGGTCAGACCGGTTACTTCGATACGCCGGTCGTGCCGACGTCTGCCTTTGCTGGAGACTACAACACACCAGACTGCGCCTATCCTGATGCAACTCCCGCGATCAGCGAAGTGGACGGTGATGGCGTTGGACCGTGGGTTGGTGGCGTACACGGCACGGTCATTGGCGTGAACGTGACCAATGGTGGCAGCGGCTATACCAGCACACCTTCGGTGGCCCTCACAGGTGGAGGCGGGACCGGTGCGGCCGGAACAGCTGTGGTCTCCGGAGTGGTAACTGCAGTTACCGTGAACAATCACGGACGCGGCTATGCGAGCGCTCCCGGGATCACCTTCAATGGTGGCGGCGGAAGCGGGGCAACGGCGACGGCGAACATGACCGGCTCTGTCAGCTCGATCAACATCTCTAACGGCGGCAGTTATCCACCCCTATTCGTCCCCGTCGTAACCATCACAACCCCTTCAGGTAGCACTGGATCCGGAGCCACTGGTACGGCCGTCATGAGCAACACTGGCCTCACCCGGCGGGTGACGAGTGTCACCATAACCAACCCCGGTACCGGCTACTCGGGCACAATCAATGTGTCGTTCAGCATTCCCATCCTCCCGATTTTGGGAACCGCAGCAACGGGTTCGGTCCGCCTGGCGCAGTCAGTGGCCTCCGTGACCGTCACCAATGGTGGAACAGGCTACAACAGTGCGCCGACAGTCTCATTTGCCAACGCGCCTAACAGCGGTGTCAGGGCAACAGGCTCGGCCAGCGAAGCGGGAATGGTGGTCGCAGTGAACGTCACCAATCCCGGATCGGGATATTCGACTGCGCCGACGGTTTCGTTTAGCGGCGGCAACGGATTGAATGCCGCGGCAACAGCCTCGGTTGAAACCGGTGGAACCCTCACGATCAACGCGCTCGGCGATCAAAGCGTGGACAACTATGCCTACGCCGGACCGTCAGCAACCGCATCACCCTTCAACCAGCAGACGGTTACGCGTCACTACGGCTTTGGCTCTACGGCCGGAAAGGTAACAATCGGTGGTCAAACAGCCACTATCGTTTCCTGGTCCGACACGCAGATCAAGGTCAACGCGCCTAGCATTCCCACCGCATCATCGACGTGCCAAATCCAGCAGCAGACGCAATACCACGGCACGCCGGCCCAATGCGGTGAGTTGGTGATTACAACGTCTACCGGCAAGCAGTCGATCGATACGGTCACGGTGACCCTCGGCGGCAAGGCTCCCACTCACATCGCAGCATCTGATTCAATTCAGAGCGCGATCGATGCGGCTCAGCCGGGCGACCTGCTCATTGTCGATCCAACGTGCACAACAACCACCGCAGGCGTCACTTCGGCAGCTGCCTGCAGCACCGCGGCGATCTACGCAACGACACCAACCCAAAACGTCTCGCATTCGTCGCACACAGAAATGGTGCTGATGTGGAAACCGGTTCGCTTGCAGGGAGTTGGCGCGGCCTCGAGCATCATCGATGCCAACCCGCACCCCGCCGGCAGACTCAATCCCTGGCGTCGCGAGGTCGTATGTCTCTTCGGTCTGGCCATGAACGGCACACCGATCACGAACGCGAATCCGTACGATCCATCAAGCACGTTCAGCTGCACTCCGGGCATGCAGTTCTCGGTCGACCGCCTGCCGCTTGAAGCGACAGTCGGCTGGGATGCTACCTTGAACGGAAACCTGGCGGAACAACTGATCGAGCCGACCATCATGGGAGCGTACGAGGGAGCCGGCATCACGGTGCTTGGCAAGGGCGTGAAGTTCCCGACTGGGTCGAATCCGTTTGCTTCTGACGTGTTTCCGGATGGGACGCTACTGCTCAAGTCGAGCGACTGCGGCCCGAACACTGCGACTGCCACAAACCCGTTCCCGAGCAACTTCCTGTGCAATCCGTCGAGCATTGACGGCCTGACAGTCAAGGACAGTTCGCAGGGCGGCGGAGGCATCCTGGTTCACGCCTGGGCGCACGACCTCCAGATCGGCAATAACCGGGTACTCAACAACCAGGGCACATTATCCGGCGGCATCACCATCGGTCAGGGTGAACATCCTGACGCGTACCTGGCGGGAAGCATTTCCAACACCGTTCCGGGCTCGTGCATAGGGGACGGTAACGCGCCAACCAACATGGCAATGCCGTACTGCTTCGACCTGGATGTCAACGTGCACAACAACCTTGTCACGCAGAACTCCTCGCTCGGGCGACGAACTGTTCTCGTCGACTCCCGCGGGAGCAGGTGGCGTCACCTTCTGCAGTGGCGCAGACTACTACAAGTTCAACTACAACTGGGTGTGCGGCAACATGAGCACCGGTGACGGCGCTGGCGTTGCGCACATGGGCTTCATCTACGACGGCGACGTTGAACACAACACCATTCTGTTCAACCAGAGCACAAACCCGACGATCACAACAAACGGCGGCGGACTGCTTATCATGGGTGCTCCTGATCAGGACCCGGTTTGCCCTGTTCCCCAGGACACGGATTGCGTAGTGGCTGCGACAGCGATCTTGCCTAGCGATGGCGCCGGCCCCGGCCTGCTGATCAACGCGAACATGATCGTGGGCAATGCTGCGGACGCCGGTAGCGGTGGCGGCCTCAGACTGCAGTCGATCAACGGAACGGACGTACTTAACTTCCCGAATGGCGCGCCTGCAGGCACGGTGCGGTGGCAGAACGTTGGCTCGCATACGCAGCCTTCGTTCCAGACGTCAACTCCGTGGAACGCGGTTCGGATCACCAATAACGTAATCGCCAACAACGTTGCTGGTTGGGACGGTGGCGGTGTGTCGATGGTGGACGCGCTGGCAACCGACTTCATCAACAACACGGTGGTCTACAACAACTCCACGGCTTCATCGGGAGTGCTGCTCCAATCCCTGTTCGCGCCTCTGGCCAGCTCGGATCCGATGAAGAACTGCACCGCTAACAATGGAACCAACTCCTGCCCACAGGTGGCCGGCCTGGTCAGCGTAACCAACAGTGCCGTGCTGAATGCGAACATTGGTCTCATCGCGGGAACCAATGCGGGCAATAGCGGTGTGAATGCAATCAAGTGCGCCGCAAATCATGGGACGAGGGGTACCTCTTCGGATTGCACCAAGTACTCGGTCCCAGTGATCTACAACGACGTCTTCTGGCAGAATCGGGCCACGATGATTGCCGTTGGTGGGGCATCGACTAATCCACCGAACACAAACCAGAACAACCAGGTGGCGATGTACAACGCTCCATTTGGCCCGAATGGCGCCACGGCGGCTGTCAGCCAGAACCTAACCGGTGCGTGCAACGACGGGGGAGCCAGCTATTGGGACATCGGCATCCGCGGCGACAAGCTTCCGGGTGGAACAATCGCAGGCGGAACGGCAGTTGGCCTGTTGGCTCCGACGTGGTCGATCCTGACCAACACAACGGCGTCACAAGCAGGGGCCGGCACCAACGACTTTACGGTCAACCCCCTGCTTACTGCCACGTACTGCAACGGCTCACGCGTTCCGATCGAAGCGATGACATCGGGTGCTGTGCCATTTGCCAACGGCTGGCAGGTTCCTCCAGGAACGAACGAGGCTAATGCTCTCCCGACACCGGTATTCACCTTGGCCCCTTCGGCAACGGTAGACGAGGGCAACAACTGGATCAATCTGCGGTGGGGACCCCTGTCGCTGAGCTATCCAGGTGCTAACGTTAACCCGTCGCTACAAAGCGGTTCGCCGGCAATCAACAAAATTGCCAGCAACGCCGGTAGTCCCTACACGCTTGCGCCAGGCGATGACTTCTTCGGTAATACACGCAAGCAAGCCGGAAACAATGTTGACATCGGGGCGGTGGAGTTCTTTGTGCCACCGAACACGCCGCTTGCCAGCGTCTCACCCGCATCGCTGACCTTCCCATCCACCGTGGTGGGCGTCACATCAGCTACTCAAACCTTGACGCTGAGCAGCAACGGCACAGCGCCACTCACAGGCATCACGGTTGCGGTCACTGGGCCATTCTCTCGTGCAGGCGGATCCTGCGGTGCAACCCTCGGCACAGCTTTGCTGCCAACGGGCACCTGCACCATCACCATTGCGTTCACACCAACCGCAACCGGTGCTGCGACGGGTACGGTCACAATCACTTCGAACGTTGCGGTTACCAACTCGCCGGTAGCGCTCTCAGGCACTGGCGCGGTTGCGACGCGAACCGCTACTGTTAGCCCCAGCCCGCTCGCCTTCGGAAATTGGGCGACTGGCACCACCAGTAACCCCATGAACCTGACGGTGACGAATACCGGGAACACAGCCCTGGCCGGCGGCACCTTCAACGGCATCGCTGCACCCTTCGCGCGAGTTACCACGGGAACCTTCCCGGCGGGCGCTGGGAACTGCGGTGCGACCCTGGCAGTAGGCGCATCGTGCACCATCAAGGTGCGATTTGCACCGACGGCCGTCACGAGTTCCTCTAACAGCCTGACGGTTGCTTACACGGGTGCCACCGTAACACCCACGCCGCTATCGATAACAGGCGCGGGAGTTGCAGCAAAGGCTGCCGTGTCGATCTCACCCAACCCGCTAACCGTCAACATCAACAGCACCGCCGGAACCGTCACATTCACGAACAATGCTGCGGCCGGTGGATCGAGTGTCGCGGTCACCAACGTTGCGGTTTCCGGGGCAAACTTGCTCTGGGCCTTCACCAAGGGAACGGATAACTGCACGGGCGCGAATCTAGCGCCTGGGGCAAGTTGCACGGTCCAAGTCAACCTGACCGGGATTGTCATTCTCGGACCAACAACGGGAAGCATCACGTTTACCGACACGGGGACGACTTCTCCGTCCGGGGTGCTGAACTAGTAGCTCAGCAACGTCAAAGTCCGGGCGCCCCAACCAGGGCGTCCGGACTTTTCTTTGATCATCGGCAAAGTGCATTGCAAGCCAGTGAGGCTGAATCTTATTAGCGAAACCAGAGGTAGGATACGGGCATGAGAAACCAACGATTTTACTTGTTACTAGGGGTTGCATTCTTCCTTCCACAGATTGGAGGCGCTCAGCTGCCAATCCCAAATGAGGCATTGGCAAAGTCGGAAAGCATGCTGGATTTCTGCGTTAAGGCCAATCCAAAAGAGACCGACAAGTACGAGAAACTGAGGAAGGAAGTGGTGAAGGACGCAGCCGACAAGGACCTGGAAGATGCGCGTAAAACGCAGGAGTACAAAGACGCCTACCAAAAGCAAAAAGAGGAGTTCACCAAAATGCCAAAGGACAGGACAACAGAGGTTTGTTCCGTCGTCATTAGCAACGTCAAATAATACTGTTCTCTTCGCATAGGGGGTAAAGCAGCGAAATGCTCAATAAATCATTGGTCGCCACTCGGGTCATTTTGGTTTTAGCGGGAATGATCGCCATTTCGGGTGCCGGGTCGAAATCGTCTCATGCTCAGAAAGCTCACTCCGCAACCCCCGCTCGTCATTCTCCGTTCGCACCGATTCACCCCTCGGTGAAGGCGATCGATTACTACACTGCGGTGTGGGGAGTCGATTCGCTGAGTGTGCGGGCGGTTGAGTCTGGCTCTTTGATCCGATTCAGCTATCGAGTTGTGGACGCCAAGAAGGCCGCAATCTTCAACAATAAGAAAATTGAAGCGTTTCTTGATTCGCCTGCTTACAAGATTCGTTTGGTGATTCCGTCTTTGGAGAAGGTTGGACAGCTTCGGCAAATCAACACACCCGAGGTTGACCATTCGTACTGGATGGCATTCTCCAATCCGAGGCGCACGATCAAACGGGGTGATCGAGTCAATGTCGTAATCGGGAATTTTCGCGCGAATGGCCTGGTCATTCAATGAATCGGACCTACTCAGCCGAGGCGCTCGAGATTGTATCAACCTTTGACTGAGTCTGGAAGGAAGTGGAGAACCGTAAGCTTGGCAGGTCTCTTTGTTTCATTGTTGCCGCCGAGGCCAAGTTGTTACATCTCGAAGTTGACCCTGGAACGATTGGGTGATGAATGAACGGTGCTGGCCGCAGGTGTTTTTAGATGAGTTGCCCCTTAGAGGGGCCCGCCACGCATTTTTTTTGTGCGGAAGGGCGGGGCGGCGAGTACCCCATAAGTTGTAGATAGCGCACCCAATGACCGCACGGATGACGTGCAGCGCTGTGAATCAGGTCAGAGACAGGATTTCCCAAGCGTTGCACCGAGAAAATTGGTCATTACAAATAACCGTATCTAACCTGAGATTCCGATTTGTCAAATTATTTGACAACTACTGAAACGTACGGGGCAGATATAAAGCGTGTAAGTTATCGGATAAGTCACATTGTGCAGTGATAAAGGTTGATGTATAACAAATCAGCAACTCCTACTTCGAATCAAGCTGGTTGGGCACGAGGACAGTGTCAGTGATTGCTGACACAGCCCTCGGCAACGACCGCACGAAGGAGGAGTCATATGTTTAAGGGAATTTGGAATAAGAGCGCGCTGGCGCTTATTGGATTAACTACCGTAGCTGCAAGTGCACAGTCTTTCCGGGTTCAATGTCCGGCCTCTACTATTACCCATCCGGTCGCGGCAAACAATAACTCGGAACCTGCTTACACGGCACCGTCTTATACCGGTACGAGTGGTTACCCATCGCCGTCCAATGTCAACGGCGCAATCAAGTGCCAGCAGATCTCTGGTGGAGATGGCTACGCGACTATGGGTGACGGCACGCAAACTTACATGTTCTCCTTTGGTCCGCTCTCCGGGCTGGCGAACATCGCTGCCGGCAAGCCTGGCACGGAGTTCCCCAACCAGTTCAACACTCTCTACACCGGATCCGGCCCCTTGGTTCCTGGTGATCCCGCCACGACAGACGGACTGGTGCCTGACCAGTCGAAATTCACGTTCAACGGCGCCGTTGGACTGGCCATGGATACAGATGCCATGGGTGACGGGAGCTGCACGGGAAGTGGTTGCATCAACGGTCACGTTGATACCCGCCCGATCATGGACATCGGCGTGATGAACGGCAACATCCCCGCCCCCCTTATGGCGATTGACGAGGACGACGAATTCTTCCTCACGCTCACCAACGTGGGCATGATCATGCGCCCCGATCTCTTCGAGCAGCACACGGTTCACTTCCACGGTTATCCGAACGCGTCAGCATTCTATGACGGTGTGCCGGATGCCTCGGTGGCCATCAACATCGGCGGCAGCTTTACTTACTACTACATGGCGCCGGATGCCGGGTCTTATTTCTATCACTGCCATATCACGCCGCCCGAGCACCTCCAGATGGGCATGGTGGGGCAGGTCTATGTGCGTCCCCGCCAGAATCGTGTACCGACGGGCACCAAACTCTATGCTGCTCTGCAAGCTCAGCAGGGTGACCTGCGCACCGCTTGCAATACGGCTACCGACATTCTCTGCACCAATCCATTGCCGATTGGCGGAGATAACGGCGCCACCGGCGGTTATTCAAACGGCGTGCAGACCAAGATGTTCGCTTATAACGATGGCGACGGATCGACTCAGTACGATGTTGAAATCCCGCTCCAGATCCACGGCTTCGATCCGAACTTCCACTTTGTCGGCATGACATTTAACCCTGAAGGCTTTGCCGATATGAAGGACAAGTACTTCCTTCTGAACGGACGCAGCTACCCTGACACCGTGACCGCCGGACCGATGCAGACGCAGTCGGCAGACGGCGCGAGCCACTTCTCGCAGCCGCTTCCTTCGATCATTACGCTGAAGGCCGGTCAGAAGGCGCTTCTGCGTATTTCCGATCTGGACGTCACTGAGTATCAGACTCTCGCATCGCTCGGCATTCCGATGAAGGTTATCGGGCTAAACGCAAAGCTGCTGCGCGATCAGCAGGGCAACAACTTGTATTACAACACCAACTCCATAACTCTGGCTGGCGGCGAGTCGCTCGACGTGATTCTGGACAGCACCGACGTCCCACCAGGAACCTATTACCTCTACACTCCGAATCTTGATCACTTGGCCAATGATGCGGAGAATTTTGGCGGGTTAATGACAGAAGTAACGGTGACGAATTAGGAAGGCAGCAATGAGGTCGACGAATATGAAAAATGCATTGTTGAAGGCGCGGATGGTTCTGGGAATTATGGCGGCAGTGGCGTCACTCACTGGGGTGAGTAACGCCGCTGCTCCTGGTATCACCGGACCTAGTTTCAGTTTAGTTGCACAACCCGCATATCTTACGCAACCGGACGGACAGTCCATTTACTCGTGGGGTTACGGTTGCAGTGTCCAGCCAGCGGGTTGGGCGCCGTCGGCCATCACACCGCCTTCTTCAGGATGCCCTGGAATGCAGGTTCCCGGGCCAACCCTGATCGTAACTGAGGGCGATACGGTAAGTGTCGCTCTTACGAATAACCTTCCCGCTTCGGCAGGAAACACATCTATCTTGTTTCCCGGATTTACGATGTTACCGTTCACGGACGGAACGCCCGGGCTGGTAACTCAAGAAGCAGCACACGGTTCGTCGGTGACTTACAAGTTCGTGGCGTCTTCGCCGGGTACTCGGTCCTATTACAGCGGAACCCAGAGCGACCTTCAGGTTGAAATGGGCATGTACGGCGCTGTGATCGTGTTGCCGAAGACTGTGCCGACGACGTGCTCGACCGCGGATCTTCGGGCAAAATCAGAGCGCCCGGAACCATTGGGGTGAAAAGAACTTCCGTCTAGCGGATGCGGCATACGATAACGCAAAGACCTGCTATGACCGTGAGTATCTTTTCCAATTTTCGGAGATCGACCCGAACGTTCACACCCAGGCCGAGAGCCAGGTTTCTGCATGTTCCGCGGTGAACGCGCCTGTTCCCTGCACGCTTCAGGTGCCGACCGAGCCCTATCATCCCGCTTACTTCATGATCAATGGCCGTTCGATGCCAGATGACATGGAGCCAAATTATGCGGCGGAAATGCCCCATCAGCCTTACAACGGGAATCCGCATATGCATCCAGGTGAGATGGTATTGCTGCGCATTGTCGGTCAAGGCCGCTGGCAGCATCCATTCCACGAGCACGCCAACCACGTCCGCATCCTTGCGCGTGATGGCAACCTGATTCTCTCTCCTGACGGTACCTCACTTGCCGGCCCAGCGCTGTTTACCACTACCACTACGCCTGGTCTTGCAATGGACGGAATCTTCTACTACACCGGCCGGGGCCTGAACTGGGATATGTACGGACACAACCCTTCCTCGTCAGATCCGTTAGCCAAGTTACCCTGCGTTCCCGACTCAAACGGATATAACACCGGTGACGCGAATGCGATCAATTACTTCGAATGGTGCCAGGATCATAACAAGCCGGTTCAAGCTGCGCCCTTTGGCGATGTTGCTGGGGGTGGTCCGGTTACTCTTCCCGATCCGAACATTCTTACCAACGGAGCGTGGTATGGCGGCAGCCCGTATCTGGGTCCCAACGCCACCGTGCGCGCAGTTGGTTCGAGCGGAACAACGCCGCCTTCGGGAACGATCGCTAACGCACCTGGTGGTGAAGCAGGATTTGCGTTCATGTGGCATTCCCACAACGAGCGTGAGATTACAACTAACAATGCATTTCCGGGCGGAATGATGATGATGATGCTTATCGATTCCCGGGAATTCGTTATTGACGAGACGAACTAATAGAGGAGAACGGAAATGCGATTTAGGACTCTCAAAGCGATTAGCAAGGCAGCAGCGCAGGGAGCGGCTGTTCTCCTTATAGGCGCAGGGTTGGCAGGTGCTCAAACATCTGTCAGCCTTACCGCAGCTCCCGCAACGGCAAATCTGCCCAATGGTTCGGCAGTGCCGATGTGGGGATACGCATGCGGAGCAACAACGGGCGGTTCGTGCTCGAATTTGAATCCGGCGGCCACATCCGGTGTTTGGTCACCTGTCGTGATCACGGTTCCTTACACGGGATCATCGACGAGCCTGTCAATCAACCTAACCAATAACCTGCCGGCACCTGTTCCGACGTCGATCACGATTGTTGGACAGCTTGGCGGCGGTTTGGGAAGCGACGTAACCAAAAAGCCGAGTCCCGCTCATAACGCGCAGGGGGCAACTTGGCCGATCGCAGCTCCTCCGGGCGGAGGTAATGCTACTTTCACGCCTCCGACGCAAGGGGATCGCGTACAGTCCTTCGCGACCGAAGTTGCGGCTGGATCTACCACGCTAACCCCGCTTACCTGGAGCCACATACGCCCAGGCACCTACCTTCTCGAATCGGGCACACATCCTTCGATTCAGGGAGCCATGGGTCTGTACGGTATTGTGGTCGTTACCACGGCGCCGATAACCGGTGCCGGTGCAACTCCAGGAACAGCGTACCCCGGCGTGAGCTACAACGGAGACGTTCCGCTGCTGTTTGGCGAAATCGACCCGGTGCAGAACGCCGCGGTTGCCAAGGCAGTTTCACTGCCTGGCTTCAGCGAGACTGCAATTTGGTCCGGCCAGCCTGGTGGATGCGGTAACCCCGCCACGGCAAATTCGGGCAATTGCTATCCGCCGGTCGTCAACTACTCGCCTCTCTTCTACACAATCAACGGCGTGGCTTTTGACAAAACGAACTCAGCCACATCTCTGTTCCCGGTTGCTCCAACAGCGGGAGTGACGGGCAATGTTTTGGTTCGCATGGTAAACGCGGGCCTTCGTATGCACGTTCCCACCATCGTTGGCGCACAGCCTTCGTCGTCGCTATCAACCTCTGCACCTGGAACCGGCGGATTCACGCTGGTGGCGGAAGACGGCAACGTACTGCCGGGCGTCCCGCGCATCCAAAGCGAAGTTTTCCTGGCTGCCGGAAAAACTTATGACGTGATGATCAATGCACCCACGGCAGGGAACGCGCTGCCCGTGTTTGATCGTCAGTTGAGCTTGTCAGGCAACTCAGTCGCACGCGACTCCGGTATGCTCGCGTACATCAGCGTAAATGGTGCGGCCGTTGCTTCACCCAATGCAACTGCCACAGCCAATCCGGATACGTACCCAGCTGTCATCGCCGGGAAGACCTTGATCATTTCGGATCCCAGCAAGGGCGTTCTCGGTAACGACCTCAACATTGCCGGTGTGAAGGTGACTACGCCTCCCACCAAGGGCACGTTGGCGCTCAACGCCGACGGTACCTTTAGTTACGCTGCCAACGCTGGTTGGAGCGGCTCCGACTCATTTGGATATTGCGGAAACGGCGCCACCAGTGGATCGGCTTGCACCACCGTTTCTCTTCAGCCAGAGGTTATTGAGTCCGCGTCCGGCATTACCTGCACGGCTTCCAGCTTCACTTCGTCGTTTGCCAAGAGCTTGAAGATCAGCTCACCTGGCATACTCTCAGCTTGCACTGACGCCAAGGGCTTTCCTCTGACGGTGAACGCGGCAAGCGTGTCGCCGGCGTCGGGACTGACTGTCTCTGTTGATTCAACCGGTTCCTTCACGGCTGCGGTTGCATCCGCCGGAACCTATTCCTTTAGTTTCAAGGCGCAGAACGCACAGGGCACGGTTGCCACCAATGCAACGAATGTAACCCTGACGTTCCCCACGCCGAGCAACCTGAAGGTTACGGTTCTTGACGGTAACGACAAGACAACAACGATATCCGACTACCGCTGGGTCATCGAAGAAGATCGCACCTATTTTGTCGACCCCAGCTGTACCCAGGCTCCGCTGCCAGCAGGGTGTCCAAACACCACTTTCAACTTCGGCACGAGCTTCCACACCAGCTTCATGCCGCTCATTGCGAGCGGTTGCACGGGAGATGTCTCGTGCGGCAACAATCAGACCGTTCTAGGTGCGGCCGTCCCTCAAAAGACGTTTACGCTCCCGGGCGACGTGGCGTTGGATCCAAAGAAGCGCTACTACATCTCGATTTTGCCAGGCGATGCGGCGCAGCCGTTTATCAACGGATATGCTGGCGCTCCAGACTGTTCACCAGCCGGTGTTGCAGCGGGTAGCTGCGGACACGGCATGGGTGGCGCTACCATCCCGCTGATTCCGAACAGCACGCACGACAACCAGTCCGTCACCATCATTACGGAACCCAGCCCGTATCCGCCAGCTACCCTTTCAGCGTTGGTCTTCGAAGACGACTACCCGCTGAATGGTGAAATTGACACAGGCGGCGGTATCGACACAATCTCACCGGAAGAACCTGGTCTGGGTGGCTTCCAGATCACCATCTCTGACAACGCCGGTGGCACGGGCGATTCGACCGGTAATCCTACATACGACATGTTCAACATGCCGATGAGCAACGCGCTCGCGGGAACTCTCGATCCCGTGACGAAGCTCGACGCATGTCCGATTTCATCGCAGATAACGGCTGCTTCGGAAGGCGGCGATTCCAGTCAGAACGGAATTGTCGGCATGATCCTGACCTGCCCGAAGTATGAGTCGGACGGCAAGACGCTGTCTCCTCTCGCGGGCCAGGTCGTGGTCAAGAATCTCTGGGCAGGACGGTACGGCGTCACGGCAAACCCGGGAGCCAGCCGCATTGCTGCAGGAGAAGAGTGGCTTCAGACCAACACGCTGGACGGCCAGAAGGCTCATGACTCGTTCATGCGTATTGGCGAGCCCGGCTACTTCCAGGAATTCGGACCTGCCGGATACCACGTTGTAATTGGCTTTGCGAATCCCAAGATCATCAACGATCGCTTGACGGGCATTTGCGCGGCTGCAGGGTCGGATTGCACGCACGAGGTCAAGGGTCATGTGACAACGGCGCGCATGAGCCGCGTACCAGATGAACGGCTCTATGGCAGCGGTACGCACGATGCCTATGGGTTTACCCAGTGCTACATCAGCCTGGGCGATCCCGATGGCGCGGACTTCGCTTTCCAAAAGTGCGACGATGGTGGAAACTTCGACTTCAAGGGCATTCCGGCAGGTAACTGGAAGATTACGACCTTCGACCAGTGGAATGACCAGGTTGTTGACGGCATCACCACGCCCGTCCAGCTTTGCGATCCGTCGTGGACGCCGATTACCGGTACGACGCCTACGAATTGCCTGACTACTCTGGACATGGGCGAAGTTGCCGTGCACCAGTGGCAGGCCGACATCTACACACGCACCTTCCTTGACACCGACTACAGTGGTGTCTCACCCCTCGACGCAGATGGCAACCCGACCAAACCGGGTCTTCCGCTCGTTGATACCAATATCCGCTTCCGCGACGGCAGCTACTCCAACTTCAACAGCACGGATCTGAACGGCTATGCCGGCTTCAACGAAGTGTTCCCGCTGTTCAATTGGTACGTGATCGAGACCGATTCCACGCGCTACAAGAACACTGGTACGCACGTTGTTTATGACTCGGGCGGTCCGGACGATAACACCTCGCCCGCCGGGACACCCTGCCTTGGTGCAGCTGCCCCGTTACGGCCCTGTGGAAACTCGTCGATTGGCGCAAACTTCGCCGATACCTATGAGCCCAACCCACTTCCTTCTGACCTGTCTGTGCCGGGCGCAGCATATTGCGCGGAAGGTGCCGATTGCGGTAGCACGTCGATCGCAAATGGCCCGAAGCCCAGTGATGTGACGAACCACTCTACCGGCCGTATCGATCCAGGCTGGGTTGACTCCTATGGTTGGCAAGGTTTCTCGGGCCAGAACTCCTTCCTCGAGTTCGGCAAGAAACCATTTGCGCCTGGCGAGAATGGCGGCATCCACGGACACGTTATTTACGCTTCAACCCGTCCGTTCGACGATCCGCAGCTCCTTCTCCAACTCAGTTGGGAGCCGATGATTCCTCACGTGAGGATCAACCTCTACAAGGAAGGTCTTGCCGACGATGGTGTGACGCAGACTCTTACCATGGTCGACCACACAGAAACCAGCAGCTGGGATGATTGGGCTCAGGGATTCCGGTCCGATGGCGTTCCCAACATGAACTGCCCTGGACAGGGAACTGACACAACCACACTTGCGGATCCGTACTTCTGGTACGCAATCCAGGATCAGCCGCAGTGGCTTGATCTCTACAACAACAACGGCACGGCATCTCATCCGGCAGCGCACCGCTCTCAGTTCAAGTGCTATGACGGCATGCACAACTGGAACCAGTTGCAGCCCGCGCCATACGACGGCATGTTCAAGTTCCCGAGCGTTCTGGGTATCAGCCCGACGACCGGCAACACGACTGGCACTAACTGCACCATTTGCGGAAAGAACACTGATGCGACCGACCCCTTCCGTTTCGGCAAGGAAGACATGCTTCCGAACGGAAAGTACGTCGTAGAAGTAGTTGTTCCTCCGGGCTATGAGCTGGTGAAGGAAGAAGACAAGAACATCCTCATCGGTGACAACTTCATCGCTCCGGTAACGCAACAGTTTGGCGGATTGGGATCCATCTTTATCCTGCCTGACCAGGCGGAAGTTTCCAGCCAGTTCAACGCCAACAATCCCAATAACTCCACCAGCAATCTGGGCCGCAATCCTAACCTGCCCAGCCACGAAGGCGATACGGGAACGATCGAAACCTACTGGCCCTGTGTCGGTACGCCTCGTATTGTGCCCGACTTCATTAGCTTGTTCCCTGGTTCGGGTGAAGTTGCACCGTTCGCCGGCGAGAAGCGTAACCTCTGCGACCGCAAGGAAGTTACTCTTACGGACCAGACCGCCGCTCTCACCAAGTTCTACCTCTTCACAGAAACGCACACTGCCGCTCACTTCACAGGGCAGATCACGGATGACTTCGCTGCAGAATTCGATCCTTACTCGCCGGCGTTCGGTGAGAAGTTCGCGCCTGCTTACCTGCCTGTGTCCATCAAGGATTGGGCCGGAAATGAAATCAACCGTGTGTATGCCGATGCCTGGGGCGTTTACAACGGCCTGAACTATTCCACGTGGGAAGTCAATCCACCGAACCCCACTGGTTATGGCCCGACCATGATGGTTACCTGCATGAACGATGCAGGTCCGATCGCTGACCCGAACAACCCTGGAAAGACGATGATTGATCCGTTGTTCCAGAGTGGATACAGCGATTTCTGCTACGAACTGCCGTTCATGCCGGGTCAAACTGGCTACTTTGATACGCCGGTTGTGCCAACGTCTGCTTTCGCGGGCGGCTACAACACGCCGGATTGTTCATATCCCGATGCGACGCCTGCTGTCAGTGAAGTTGACGGCGATGGAATCGGACCGTGGGTAAGCGCCACTGGCAAGACCCTGACGATCAAAGCTCTCGGTGATCAGAAGGTCGACAACTACGCGTACTCCGGTCCGTCCGCTACCGTAGCGCCTTATAACCAGCAACGGGTGACGCGTCACTACGGCTTCGGCGCGCAGTGCACATCGCCCACAACTGGCAGCGCGACTTGCAATACGAAGTCGAGCGTCACCATCGGTGGTATAGCGGCTACGATCGGCGCCTGGTCTGACACACAGATCACGGTGACGGTCCCCGCAGGTACACCTGCATGCTCCGTGACACAGCAAACGGTCTACGGCGGCTCCGCGGCAAAGTGCGGCGAACTCGTAGTGACCGCCGGTAACGGCAAACAGTCGGTTGACTCGGTGACCGTGACCGCGGGCGGAAAAGCGCCCACGGTGCTGGCTGCTGGTCAGACGATTCAAAGTGCAATCGATGCAGCAAAGCCGGGCGACATGATCATCGTTCCTCCCGGAACTTACTCTGAAATGCTGCTGATGTGGAAGCCGGTTCGTCTGCAGGGTGTTGGTGCGGCCTCGAGCATTATCGATGCCAGCCCGCATCCGGCCGGCAAACTGAATCCGTGGCGTCGTCAGGTTGTATGCCTCTTCGGCCTGGCCATGAACGGCACGCCGATCTCAGGAACCAATCCATATGATCCTTCGAGCACGTTCACTTGCACTCCGGACATGCAATTCTCCGTCGATCGCCTGCCTCTCGAGGCGACTGTCGGCTGGGATGCCACCCTTAACGGAAACCTGGCGGAACAGCTCATCGAACCGACCTTGATGGGAGCCTACGAAGGCGCCGGCATTACCGTGCTAGGCAAAGGCGTCAAGTTCCCAGCCGGACAGGATCCATTCGCTGCCGACACCTTCCCGGATGGGACGCAATTGCTGACCAGCGCCGATTGCCTCAAGAACAACGCTAACCCGTTCCCCAGTAACTTCTTCTGCAACCCGTCGAGCATTGATGCTCTCACGGTGAAGAACAGCTCGCAGGGTGGCGGCGGCATCATGCTTCACGCCTGGAACCACAAGCTCGAGATCGCCAACGATCGCGTAATGAACAACCAGGGCACTCTGTCGGGCGGTATCACCGTCGGCCAGGGCGAACATCCCGATGCGTTCCTTGCAGGCAGCACGAGCAACACGGTGCCCAGTTCGTGCATCAACGACGCCTCACTGTCGTCGCAACTCGCGAACCTGGCTCTGCCGTTCTGCAACAACCTGGATGTCAGCATCCACAACAACTGGGTCAGCCAGAACTCCTCGCTGGGCGACGAACTCTTCTCGTCGACTCCGGCGGGCGGCGGTGGTGTAACCTTCTGCAGCGGCAGTGACTACTACAAGTTCAACTACAACTGGGTGTGCGGCAACATGAGCACCGGTGACGGCGCTGGCGTTGTGCAACTCGGGTTGAACTACGACGGTGATATCGAACACAACACGATCCTGTTCAACCAGAGCACGAACCCAACCATTGTGACCAACGGTGGCGGGCTTCTGATCATGGGCGCTCCGGACGTTGATCCCACGTGCGGTCTACTCACCGACTTGGATTGCGTCCCGGCCCCGTCAGATGTTCCTCCCAGCGATGGCGCCGGTCCGGGCCTCGTGATCAACGCGAACCTGATCATGGGTAACTCCGCCGACAGCGGTAGCGGCGGCGGCCTCAGACTGCAGCACATCAACGGAAATGATGTCATCAACTTCCCGAAGGGCAACGCGAGCACTAACTGGCCGACTATCACCGGTCATGCCGCGCAGCCTGCCTTCCAAAAGGCGACTCCGTGGAACGCGATTCAGGTAACCAACAACATCATTGCCAATAACGTGGCCGGCCTGGATGGCGGCGGTGTGTCCCTGTTGGATGCATTGGCGGTCGACATCATCAACAACACCATCAGCTCCAATAACTCCACTGCGTCTTCCGGTGTGTTGTTGCAGTCCTTGTTTGCGCCGCTGGCTAGCACGCAATCAACCAACTGCACCACCAACAATGGTTCGCAGTCTTGCCCGCAGGTTGCCGGCCTTGTCAGCGGTACCGACACGGCGATTCTGCAAGCCAACATTGGTCTGTTGCAGGGTGGCAACAATGCAATCACCTGCCCGACAAACCATGGCACAAACCGGTCGTGCGTCAAGTACTCAGTCCCTGTTCTGGCAAACAACATCTTCTGGAAGAACCGCTCGCTCATGATCGGTGTTGGAGGATTGGATAGCGGCTTCACAAGCCAGCAGAACAAGGTCACGATATACAACCCCGGCTTCGGTGGGGCGCCTACATCAACTGCAAGTCAGGCGACTACCGGCGCTTGCGATGATCCGAATGCAAAATATTGGGACATCGGTGTGCACGGCGACTTGGCTCCTGGTGATCACGGTTCAGGCTTCTCTCTGAGCCCGACGTACTCGGTGCTGACGAACAAGAACGCCCTGGCTGAAAGCGCGGACAGTACCAACGTCTACGCTCCTGCCTCAACTGTTGGCGGCATCTACTGCAACGGCTCGCGTATTCCTGTTGAAGTGGTTGTTGCGGGCGGTGCATACGGCTGGCAAGTTCCTCCGGGAACCAATGAGTCCAACGGACTTCCGCTTCCGCTCTTCACCCTCACCGCTGCTGCGGTGGTGGACGAAGGCAACAACTGGGTTAATCTCCGTTGGGGACCGTTGTCTCTCGGCAGCCCGACCACTGGCAATCCGATGTCAAACTTCGTGCCAACGGCGCCTGCCATTCAGAAGGTTCCGACGAACGAGGCGGCTTACTCGAATAACGTAGGAGTCTTGCAGAACGACTTCTTCGGAAATCCGAGGCCTGGGGTCAACAACACCAACCACCTTGATATCGGCGCGGTCGAGAGTCTCACCACGGTCGCACCTTCATTCAGCCTGGCTGGTGGTTCTTACCACTCTCCGCAGACGTTGATTCTGACCGATACAACGCCTGGGGCAGTGATTTACTACACCTACACCGCGCTCGGAACAGTTCCGACGACGTTGTCAACCCAGTACACAGGACCGATCACGATCAACGTGAGCGGGACAGTGGAAGCCATCGCGATAGCACCTGGTTATGCTCAAAGCCCGATCGGCGCCAAGACATACATCTACACGTTGCCTGCGCCTGCTCCGGTCTTCAGCCTGGCTGGCGGCAACTACAGCACTCCGCAGACTCTGTTCCTCACGGACACTGTCCCCGGTGGTGCGGCGATCTACTACACGTATGTTGCCGGAGGTTCAGTCCCATCGAACACGTCCACGCTGTATAACCCGCTGACCGGTATCACCATCAACAAGAACGGTATCGTCGAAGCCATCGCCTATCCGATAAACACGGCGACGTACTTCACCAGCGGTGTGAGCAGCAAGTCGTACACCTATGTGGCGTCACTTACGGCTCCGACCATTACGCCAGCGAGCGCAACCTTTGCAACCGGGTCTAACCACTCAGTCACCATGACCGATGCGGCCAACTCGGCACTGCCAGGGTTTGCAATCTACTACACCACCGACGGAACAGCGCCGGCGAGTGCAGCTGGCGGTTCGACTCACCTGTACGCGGGAGCGATTAACATCACCTCCGCAAGTGCAGCGACAGTCACCGTCAACGCAATTGCCACCGCAACCGGATTCCCGGCAAGCACTGTGTCTACGAGGACCTACACCTTCCAGACACAGCTCGCTGCGCCGAGCTTCGTGTTGAGCAATTCGGTGTCATTGCCAGTCGGGTCGAAGCTCACATTCGGAACGTACGCCGTGCCGAATAACGTGGTCATCTACTACACAACCGACGGAAGCGCGCCAACCACCTCATCGAATGTCTACAATTCGGTGACTGGCGTCCTTCTCAACAACACGCCAATCGAACTGGTAAGGGCAATCGCAGTCGCTCCGGGTTACCTCACCAGCAATCCTTCGGCCAAGTTGTATCTGCTGCACTAGAGCGCTGCGGATTCGAGAGGCCCTCAGATTAGCTTCTGAAGACCTCTCGAAGCCGAAAAAAATCAGCACTGTAACGATCGGGTCCGTCCTAACCAGGCGGACCCTCTCGTGCACATCGGCACTGAAAATCCCAGGAAGGCTTCATCGGTTTCCATTGCAGTTCAACTCGAAGTGAGGTTAGATATGAGCATTCTGAAGAGTGAATTCCAGCGTCAATTATCGCGGAACGTTAAAGTCCTATTGATTGGAACGGTCGTCACCGGGATCGCCCTTGCCCAGTCTCCCGCCCAGCAGCCTGTCAAGAAGCAGATCGCCGCTTCGTCTCCTATGAAGCACTCCCACTTCGCGCCGAACCACTTCCCGAAGCGGGCAACGATGTACTACCAGAACGTTTGGGGTATAGATTCAATCAGGGTCCGGAGCGCTGAGTCCGGCGAATTGATTCGATTCAACTATCATGTCGTGGATGCGGCCAAGGCCGCCCAGCTTAACGACAAGAAGGCTGTGCCCACTCTCGTCGCTCCCCGCGCCGGCGTATCGCTCGTAATCCCTTCGCTGGAGAAGGTTGGCCAGTTGCGTCAGAGCGGTACACCTGAAGACGGCAAGGTCTATTGGATGGCCTTTTCGAATCCGCGCCGCTCCGTGAAGGCAGGAGATCGGGTAAATGTAGTGATCGGGCAATTCCACGCTGATGGGCTCATCGTCGAATAATCCACCCGGGCACTCTATATATCCAAACCTGCTACGGAGTTCAAATGAACCAGGATCCTCAGCAAGGTGGGGCCGAATTCGGCCCCGCAGTCCCGTCTCTTGTGTCTAACTTTGCCGCAGACGAATTGTTCGGTTCTGAGAGCGGAAGTGGACTTGCGACTGACAGTCACCCTTCCGCCGTCGAACATATTAACCGTCAAAAGTGGATTTCTGATGCTGCGCACGATTCGCCTTCACCAGTTCATCGCGATTATTTGGCGTCCCCAATGTCTGTTGTCAGTTTCGTCGAACATCGATTTGCTCCGGAACACGTCAACCTGAAGCGGTATCCGAGCAGGCTGTTCTACCAGGCAATCCTGAAGCACGTGATAAGCCCGGAAGAAGTGGAACGCATCTTCGGAATGAATTCGCTTGATCCGCGAAAGAAATTGAAGGCCCTTGATCGCTGGCCCTACCTTGACCAGTTTCCGTTGTCTGAAATTCGACACGATCATGTTTCCCGTATCATTTCAGCGGCGGCAGAACAGGGGTATTCCGCGGCAACCATCAGACACATTCGGAACGTGATCGGGACGCTGTTTTCCTGCGCCATCGAAAAACGCTGTTTCCTCGGAGAGAATCCGATTCGTCAGGTTAAGCCGGCGCAAAGGCTTAACAAGGAAGGGAATACCTTGACCGCCGTTCAGGCCGCCCAGGCGCTCGCAATGATGCGTCATCCCGAAAAGGAAATGACTGTCATTGGAGCAATAGCCGGGATGAGCCCGGCCGAGATATTCGGATTGCAATGGGCGCAAGTCAACCTGACTGACGAAGATATTGTGCAGAACGACGTTCGTATACCTGCCATGACCATTGCAGTCAGGAAGCGTTGGTACCGCGGGCAACTGGACAGCGTACAGCGGATTGCCGTCCGAGACCTCGCGATCGACACACGTCTACTATCGGTACTGATTGGCATTAAGAGCAACTCGCGCTTTGCCGGGCCGAGTGATTTTGTCCTTGTGTCGCAGCATGGGGCGCCGGTCAACTATGACAACCTGATGACCAAGCGTCTGCGCCCCATCGCCAAATCCTTGGGCGTTCCCTCCGTCACTTCGCGTGCATTTCGGCAGGTTCAAGGAGTTTTGACGTACGAAGGTTAAGCGGCAAATCGGCTGGCGGACCATTGCGGGAATTAACCCACTCTCCAAACGAAATCCGCAAGTACTCAGATGGCATTTCCCACGGGCATTCCGGACCTTGGATGTGACAGTTCGGGGCCAGTCCCGCGCCCAATCAGTGGGGGCTCCCCGGTCGCATCGAGGCGAGAGTTAGAATCTGTGAGTGCTATGGAAAAAGCCAATTGATATTCTGGTCTTACGGGCAACCGGGGCGCGAGCGGTCTTTTTATTTTGGGCAACCGCTCTTATCGCCATCGCCGCGCTGCTGGTCACCGTGGCCGTTCTTCAATATCGCTGGACTGGCGAAGCAAGCAGCGCCGAAGAGATGCGAATTGGAGCAGATCTCCAGTCGCTGATGACCAAGTGGCACAGGGATCTGTACGGAGAGCTATCGGCAATCTGCCAAGCAATGCAGGTCGGACCGGATTCCGGTGCCCGGGATACCTGGAATGACTACCTGGAACGTTATGTAGCTTGGAACTACGCTCTTCCTCGTGAAACCCTGCCGATCGTCTACCGGAACCCGGACTTGGTCGGGGAGATATATATCTGGGAAACCAGCAATCAGGCGAAGCCCCGGCTCTTTCATCTGAATCTCGACACAAAGAAAATTGAGCAATCTCCCCTCCTGCCGGAACTGTCGACTCTATTAGCTCGCCTGCAAGCGAACTCCTCTGATCTGTCAAGGGCCCTCCTTGCCTGGCGGCTTCAAGACTCTGGGTCAGGCTATAGTTCCGCCGCCCAAGCCGCGCTAAGTAGCACTCAATCGGGGAGCAATTCGTTGACCGGTTGGCAATTCGACCAAAATGTGCCGGCCATCGTTCATCCCATCTTTCACCGCGAGGCCGACAAATCATTGGATAGCAACAGCCCCGTGGACTGGATAGTCATAACCCTGGATATGACTGTGCTGCAACACCGCATCTTTCCTGAGCTTGCATCGCGATATTTTGGCGACTTGAACGGCATGGCCTACAAGGTAGGCGTAATCAAATCGGGAACGTTGCAGCAAACAATCTATTCCTCCGATCCAGGTTTCGAAAAACAAGGCCTTGGCGCCATGGATTCCACGATGAATATCTTCGGCTCCCCGCCTGAGATCGCCATAAAGACAGTTCGCGGCCGCGACTTGGGAAGCTCAGAATGGCGTAAATTTGTTGGCCCTGGCTGGTTCCCGGTGATTGAATATGGTTCGGCGTCAAGTGACTGGATCCTCGAAGTACAGCATCGCGTTGGACCATTGCAAGACGTTATTGGCCGAGTACGACGGCGGAATCTCACCGTTAGCGCTTTTGTGTTGCTGCTGCTGGCCCTCAGCATCGGGGCGATGACCATCGCTGGATTTCGGGCCCACAGATTTGCAAGGCTCCAGATGGACTTCGTTGCATCGATATCCCATGAACTCCGGACACCCCTCACCGTCATTTATTCGGCAGGTGAAAATATCAAAGACGGAGTCGTCACCGGGAAAGTGGGCGTGCGGGAATACGGGGAACTCATCATAAATCAGGCTCGCCGACTGATGACGAATGTGGACCGAATCCTGTTATTCGCAACTATAAATAGCGGCAAAGATCGGTACAGGTTACGCCCGATTCAGGTTTCGTCGATTTTGCAAACCGTGTGCAATGACGCGTCCGCATCTCGTGATGAGACGTGTATCATCGAGCAATACGTGGAACCCAATGTATCATCAGTACTTGCCGATCCGCAGGCATTGTCAAGCTGCCTCGAAAATCTGGTTACGAATGCGGTTAAATACAGTGGGAACGGGGGCCTCGTCCGCATCTCCGCTGTACGTGAGTGGACCGAGCGGAAAGGGTACGAGGTCGCAATCAATGTTGAGGATCATGGTATCGGGATCAAAGGTTCGGAATTGTCCCACATATTCGAGCCATTCTATCGGAGCCCCGAAGCGGTGGCTTTACAAATCCACGGGACGGGTTTGGGGTTATATTTGGCGAAGCACTTTTCAGAGATGATGAACGGCAGCCTGTCGGTTACCAGCGAACTGGGGGTCGGAAGTGTCTTTACTCTTCGACTGCCCATTCCGGATGACGAAAAGCCTGAAATAGAGATTCAGACCCCACAATTCAACCACGGTGACGGAAATGAATGAAAGCATCCTTCTAATAGAAGATGAACAGGCACTTCGAACCACGCTAGGCGACCGGCTGCGCGCAGAAAGATATGTTGTTGACTTTGCTTCTGATGGAAACGAGGGATTTGACAAGGCCTCCAGGGAGCCCTACGACCTCATTATCATGGACATCATGCTTCCGGGCCGGAGCGGCCTCGATGTGTGTCGAGACATTCGCGCCGCCGGAATGGCCACACCCATCATGATCCTTACTGTCCGGAACGAAACCGTCGATAAGGTGGTGGGATTGAAGCTGGGAGCTGACGATTATGTGACAAAGCCATTCGAGGCTTCCGAGCTGCTGGCTCGGGTCGAGGTCCTGCTGCGGCGAGTGCCGGTTCATGCTGGACAAGGCGTTCACGAGTTCGGCCCGATTCGAGTGGATGTTCGCCAGGGTCAGGTTACCCGAGGGGGTAAGCCGGTCTACCTGACCGCCCGAGAGTTTCAACTCCTGCGTTATATGATCGAGAGGCCTGGAGCCACTATCCCGCGCGATGAACTCTTGAGATCCGTCTGGGGATACAACGCCGATATGTTTACCCGAACAGTTGATACACACATATTCAGCCTTCGTCAGAAGATTGAAGAGGATCAAAAGTCGCCCGAGCTGATTCTCACTGTACCCGGTGTGGGCTACAAATTCGTAGGCCGCGGCAGAAAGTAACACCGGGAAATGGTCAGCAATGCGAGATAAACCGCCGGTCCAGACTTGATCTAGCCCCTTCGAGCACAACGTGAGTAGCGTGATCCGTATTCTTGCGCTCGGCCACTGAAAAGCCCATCGCGGCCAAATCCAACCCTGGCCACAAAGCTTCGCCATGTCCCAAAACAACCGGCGAAACTGCTAGATACAACGAATCTACTAACCCTTCTCGCAAATACTGGCGAACTGTCGAAACTCCGCCTCCGATCCTGACGTCCTCGTCACCGGCCGCCTGTTTTGCCTGTCGCAGCGCCTCCTTAATGCCCTCCGTAACAAAGTAGAACGTCGTTCCAGCGAAACGCCAAATCCCGCTACTCGAACCTTCTGCATAGGTACCCCTTCTATTTCACGATGCACTGAAAAGTCGGTGTGTGTCGACCGCCCTGGTTTGTCACCATGACATGGCAGGCATGTCATGGTGGCGGCGATCACTCGTGCAGATGCTCAAGCTTGGGGTACCAGTCGATGCCTCGGCCGGCAGGAGTCAGATCCAGCATCAGCCAAAGTGGGTCGAGATCTGGCGCACCGCGGGGATCTTGTCCTGGGTCCGCCATAGCCCCGCTCATTTCGCCGCTGTAGAAATGGCGGACGATGCCGTCGCGACGAGTGAACACACTGAAGCCTGGGACGTCGGCATCATCCGGGTTGACGTAGGAACGAGTGTAGTTGCCGCTGAGATCGGATACAAATGGAAGATTGAAGAAGCCACGTCCCCGCTTGTACTCAACGAGTCGCTCGATCGGCGAGCGTCCACTGACCGCGATTGCAACGCGCTCACGGAGGTTCACGGCGATCCCGTTCCATGCGCTCAGGAACGATGTGCACATTGGACAAGGCGCCTCACGCTTCGGACCATACATCATGCTGTAAACCATTAATGTGTCCCTGTCGCCAAAGATGCCGGAGAGGCGAACCGGGCCGCTTTCGGAGATGAGCTCGAAATCAGTTGCGATCTGCCCGCCTGGCGGCAACGAGCGCCGTTGGGTAGAGACACGCTCAATGTGTCGACGCAATTCGATTTCTTCGAGCAGGAGCGCGTTGCGCGCAGCCCGGTACTCAGCGCTCTCGTTGGGAAAATGAGCTTGATTTGTAGCGACGAGGCCCTGTGCTGGAACAAGTTTTTTCGAATCTGACATCGTAACCTCCGGAGGATTGCACTCCGTTGGATGCGATTCGAAATCAAGATGTTTGAAGGGTCTGTTGCGATAGGGCCCCGATCCGATCTTTGTTGACTCGCCGACGACCCGGAAAAGGGATTAGGTTCAACGACTAAATCAATTCCGGCTTTGTAAAATGAATTTCAGACGATCGCCACTTCTCAAAGAGCGTCGGTTAATTCAAGGGGGGCAGTTGGCCAAACAGTTTCAAAGTCTTGATGCTTCACATATCGCATTCATTCAGCGTCAGAGGGTTTTTTTTAATGCATCGGCCGCTGCCATTGGACGCGTCAACGTCTCTCCCAGAGATGCGAAGTCCTTGCGCATTCTTGATGCCAATACGGCCTTTTATCTCGACCTGACAGGAAGCGGTAACGAGACTGCCGCTCATGTGCGCGCCAATGGTCGCCTCACGCTTATGTTCTGTTCTTTCGAGGGGCCACCAATGATTCTCCGGCTTTATGGCCAGGCTAGCGTAGTGCGACGGGGGCAGTTGGAATATCGATCGCTGTTGGATGCGCACTTCGAAGGATACGAGACACCTGGCGCCCGGCAGATCGTTTTTCTGGCGATCGATCTGGTTCAAACTTCCTGTGGTTTCAATGTGCCGTTGTATGACTATGCGGGAGAGCGAGATACCCTTCTGCGATGGGCCGAAGCCAGAGGACCGGAAGGTCTGGAACATTACTGGCATGAGAAGAATGAACGCAGTATCGATGGGTTTGCTACAGGACTATTTGAAGACGCCGGCCCTCCAGAGTCGTTGTAACTCTTGGCGCTGGTGCGCTAGATTGCGAACCTCCTTCTGTACTACTTATCGAGCCATTGTTACTGCTCCTACCATAGGTTCTCAGCAACGTAGGGTCGGGCCCATAATGCCAGATACAAAAGCATTGACTTGATCCAGGCATTCTGCATTTTCTGGACATCCTCTGAACTGCGTCCGCTCTCTTCAAGGAAGGGCCGGATCGTTGTCGATGTGACACCTGTAAAAGCGATGAGGTACCGAAGCGGGACCACCGGTGCCGTCATCGCATGATCAGTCTGATTCTTCTTCGCCGGCGTATGGCGCTTGCCGATTTCTTCCTGGTAGTCAAGCCAGACTTGATCATGCTGCCGCTCGCAGACGTCCGCGATCCATTGCACGAATCGCTTCCTGACGGCAGCTTTGTACGCCTCGTCGGCTCGTCCGTCAGGGCCGAAAAACACGCGAGCAAGCTCTGGCTGTGATCCGATCACTGCGCGCCAACTATCAACGATGCGCTCCGCATTAGGCACCAGGATCTCACCCGCGGATCGGAGCCATTGACGATCTTCTTCCGCCAGGCCGGCTGCCTCTTCCATCGAACTGAGCTCTTTGAGCGAGACAGGCGAGCGAGGCAACCCATGATCCCCGTAGTTGTAGCCCGGGATATCCGACTGAGTATGCGCCCTTGCTGATGACATATCATCTCCTGATTCAGTCTTGTTGAACCCGTTCGATGATCGAACGGTTCATAGCAAGGACAACTCCACTCTCCTCGAGCCGCGCTACATTTCGCTTATGGTCAGCGTCCTGTGCCAAATCCAGTCGGTAGCGTTCATAGTCGGTGAGTGACATGAAGTCGATCAAGCCGATCGCCTCATTTGTGGGCCCAGCAAAATCGGTGGGGAGATAGTACCCGATGCTCTTTCCTCCGCTGCGACGGATCGCTTGCAACTCGGTTTCGACATAGGTTCTGAAGTCAGCGAGCCGGTTTGGGTTGAGTGTATAGCGGATACATAGCGTTAGCATGATGAACTCTCCACGGATTCGTTTGGATGCCTCACTGAGAAAATGATGGCTGTCGCAAACGATGACTCCTCTACACTTCTGCGCGGAACGTGCTACCCAACTCGTCTCCGAGTCCAAAATAGTGCCGAAAATTGTAGATCAACGGTTGCCACTTTGCGGGATCGATGTAATGTTCACCCAGAAGGAAATCTCGGCGAACGTGAACCCGCAGAATCTCGACCTCGACTGATGCCGCGCCGCCCAATGTCTGAACGCGAGGCTCGCCGGCAAGAACATGTATGGAACGCGTGATAGCTTCCAACTGCACTGGACACTCCTTTACCCGAGGCGCTGAAACTAGTTCGCTTGAGAGAGGTGTGAAAGATCCAGCGGCGAACTTATCTTTCTCGAACCGGAATTTGTCGCGCTTGTCTCCAGGGACAGGATTCTGACCAGTGAGCGCAGCGAGCGCTTCCACGTGGCGCCACAAGTCAGGCGATGGAACATTGATCACGCACTCGGGTCGCTTTTCGAGATTCTCCAAAGTCTTGGTCTCGGTGAGAAGGCCGAGAGTCATCGTCCAACCCAACGCCCAGAATGAAGAAATCGGCGCCAGGTTCGGTGTGTCGTCCTCGTTAACCGAACTGACCAATGCAACCGGATTTCCGAAGTAGAGGATCTTTGGAGCGATGGTGTCAAATACGGGTTCTTCTCGTGTTTGTCGCATGCACCTAGGATGAATGCAAAACAGCAGCGGATGTTTCACTCCTGGTTGAAGAGTCACGGATGGTCGAATTGTCGAGAAAGCTAGCCAACTCTCTTTTTCCGGTTGGGGTGACATGTAGAACGCGACTCCCGCCGCCGGCTTTGACCCAGCGCAAAGCGAGCATTCGTTGCAAGAAGGCTGCACCCAGTGCGCCTCCCACGTGATAACGGCGCTCCGTCCAGTCGAGACATCGGCGCGCAAGGATTCTGTGTGAATGCCTGAGCGCGGCGACATCGATATTCCACTGGCGGAAAAATGTCTCACCACTTTCAGTGACAGAGTATTCCCGCTCTGTACAGGGAAGAATCAACTTGCGCTTTTCGAGAGAATCGGTGAACGCCACACCGAGTTCGCCGGCAAGGTGGTCATAGCAGGTCCGAGCGAATCGGATCGACTGGTCCTCACCGATGGGATTGCGTTTTCGTGGACTCGAGATCACACCAAGGGCCTCCACGGCATGGGCCACGTCGGACGACGCAATTCGATAATAGCGATGCCGTCCCTGCGATGCGACTTCGACAAAAGCGCTCTGAAGCAGTTGAGCCAGATGCATGCTGGCTGATTGAGCAGACACTCCCGCGCATCGTGCCAACTCACCGGCCGCGAGCGCACGCCCGTCGAGCAGTGCCAGCAAAATGGCGGCTCTCGTTGGATCGGCTATCAGTGCGGCAGTTGTGGCGAGAGGAAGATGTGCGTTCATGTATTCAGCATAGTGCTCTCATCGATCAGATAGTTCATCCGGCGCTGAAACGAGCAGTTTCTTCCAGTCGACCGGTCTCCGCGCAGCGAATGGCGGTGGACCAAACTACTTGGGCAACTTGCGTTTTCCGGACACCAGATAGTCGTCCAACCTTGATCCTCGCTATCCGGTTGCTCCGTCCTTCATTGCGCAGATGTTCCTAAAACTCAAATCGTGCCGCAAGCTGTGCCTTACGCTGATCAGTCAGAAGAACGGTTGCATTGCCGAAGTTGGTCGCGTTGTCTAATGTTGAATTGATCGAGTGCGAATCAAAGCGCACGCTATTGGTGACATTGAAGGTCTCCCACCGAAGCTGTACCCGGATGCGATCCGCAATCGAGAAGGTCTTGTTCAATCCGGCATCCCAATCATAATATCCATCGCCACGCATCGGATTTCGCGTTCCTGAACCCCCCGGCAACGTGTAGTCAAAACTTGCAAATACCGCCGCCGGATCGGCAAAGCGCTGTGCAAGATGCCCACGTCGTGCGGCACGTGATGGAATTTTGGCAACCTGGGTGGCCCAGCCTTCAATATCCCAGTTGGTAGGCCAGTTTCCTCCTTCATTCACCGCGAAGGGGAATCCACTGGTCCAGCGGACGATGCCTGTAGTCTGCCATCCCCCGATTAGAGCATCCACGAGGTGACTCGCTGTTCCCAGGTAGTGTCGGCCACGGCCCACTGGTATATCCCAGACGTAATTTGCATTGATCTGGTGTGTCGCATCGTAATCAGATACGCCATAAAGCTGGTTCGGCGCCCACGTATTGATAATCTGCGCATTGTTGTTGGAGCCGGAAGTACTTAGGCGCTCCGACTGCGAAGCGATGTCCATCGACTTCGAATACGTATAGTTGAAGTCTGTCAGCAATCCTGCGCCGAACTGCTGCCTGTAGACAACTTGCAACGCATGGTAGTTGGAATTGGCGATAGAACGCCACGCGTACAAAGCTGAATACTGGTCGTGGTAAAAGCGATAAGACGGATACGCCCCATTTGGATTTATGCCTGCGCCGGTTTGCGAATCAGGCAGGTCCAGAGAGAACAGCGCGTAGGTTTCGTTAAAAATATTCTGCTGGAAAACCTGATAAACATTTTGCGTTGCTGACGCTGGACCCGCCCCATAGCCAAGGTCCACATTGTCCAACGCGCCAAACAATTGTTGCCAATACGGGCCTCGGCTGCACGGCGCTCACCGGGGTGCTCGCGCGCGCCAGCTTTGACATCTTGGCCGCTTCGGGGAAGTAGCTTGACCCAGCCGATGACAGATTGATTGGCATGGCCACATCTTCCTGCGCAAGCAGGCGATGAGCCATGCGCCCCACATAAGCGATTTCAATCGACGAGCCATTATGCAATTCGCGCGCAATAGAAAAGTCGATCAGATGAGAATATGGAGTCTTGATCTTTGAATCCAGCCCCCAGCTAATGGCAAACAAAGATGGTTCAGGACTGGCGGGAAATCCTCCCGCTGGAGCGGCAGGTATGACCTGTGCGGGGATACTCGTTAGATCGGTGAAGCGCGGCGCGGTACCCACTGCCACCGAACCCGGTACATTTGAAATCTGCGACGAAAGGCCGAATGACCCTGTGGTGTCAAACGTGTTCACTGTGGCCGCGCCGAAGTGGTCAAAGAGCAGTGAATATCCCGCGCGGATACTACTTTTCTGGACACCAAAAACCTTGTTCCAGAAACCATTTCTGGCCTCTGGCGAATAGGCAAATGCGATTCTTGGCCCCAGGTCCTTTTTCTCCATGTTCCAGAAGTCCGGCCGTCCATTCGAACGTCCGTTGAGGTCAAATCCGACCTCGCCCACTGCATTCGCCGCACCACCCTGCGCTGCCTGTTGCGCACTGCCAAGGAAGTAGTCGGTTACAGAAAACGGCGCGCAGACTCCGCCGGACATCCTGCACGTACCAACCTGCGTGCCGCCAGTCTCCACCGGAGGCTGTAGCAATGAATAGCGCACCCCGTAAGTTATCGTGAGATTCTTGAGAGCCTTCCACGAGTCTTGTGCGTAGAACTCATATTCATTCCAGCGATAATCGCGCCTCAGCGGAGTGCCGAGCGGCAGGGCGGTTCCTTGCTTGGTGTAGTTGTAGACTGCGTCGCCTTCAGTGATGATCCCAACATCACTCAGCAACGCGGAGTTGTAGCGGTTCTTGAAGCTCTTGTCCACCGCTGGATATCCGTATGCCGCTGGATCAAATGCGCCCCCGTTACCTGCCACCGTCGACCCATTGGCAAGCCAGCCGGCATTCATTTGTCCATCGGGGAATGAATTGGCGTTGCTTCGGCGCTGGTCGTCAATAAAGCGGAGGTTTACCCCGAACTGCAAACTGTGACCATGCTTCGTCCAGGAAAGATCGTCCACAACGTTCTGCAGGGGGATGATAACCCCGGTACTGCGCGTGAAAGCCTGAGGAGAAGCAACGCCTGCAAAGGTGACGTGTGGCTGGGTAGACAACCCGGCGTCATCGACCCCTTGGCGGGTAAATCCATACCGCACCGCGTTCACCATGCTGGGCGTTATCACTGCTGTATAGCCCACTGCAAAGCCCTTATTGTTGGTGAGCACGCGTGTTGACGGCGGCTGTCCCGGAAATGCCGGCGTTGTCGGCTCATCGTCATTTTGAAGATTTCCACGCCAGAATAGGCTCTGCCTTCCGCTGACATTCCAGTCGAGGCGCGCAATGTAGGTGTTGTAAGTGCGATGGACATTATAGGGAAAGCGGTATCCCTGAGTATTCAGCGAGTCTCCCTGCGTTGGATCATTCGGCTGCGGAAACTGCGAGAAGATCTGCAGAACGTTCTGATTCACTCCAATGCCCTGAGGGTCCATACTTTGAATTTGCGCAGGAGTGAGAGTCGTAGTCGAGCCGGATGAATTCAAATATTGAATATTTCCCGCGCGAAAACTTGCGGTTGGCACCGTTCCTGCAAAGACACTCTGTCCTTCTGCGTCTCGACGCCCTTCGTAGTTCAGAAAATAGAAGAGGCGCCCGCGCAAGATCGGTCCGCCTACGGCCCCTCCAAACACATTGCGAATCAGCTTGGGCGGCCTGTTAGCTGCATTCGCACTGAGTTGCTGCTGCTTGTTAAAGAATGAGTTTGCCTCAAATAGACTGCTCCGGTTGTATTCGTAGGCTGATCCGTGAATCTTGTTTGTGCCGCCCTTTGTTATCAGGCCAACCTGCGCCCCGGATGACCGCCCTTCCGCTGCGTCAGGATTGCTGGTTGTAACGCGGAATTCGGAAATCGAATCCTGGGTGACCCGCAATACGCTGGTGAAGGCATATCCATTGTTGATGTCGTTCACATCCACGCCATCCAGCGTGATGTTAGATTGGTCGCTGTGCCCGCCGTTTACTGAGCCGCTTCGCGAGTCGCTGGAACTGTTTCCGACAGCATTCGTCCCGTTGTTGGAATCAGTGCGGCCAAGAAAGGTGACACCCGGCTGCAGGCTCAGCAAATCCGGAACATTCCTACCCTCTATGGGTAGCGACTCAATATGTGCTTCTGAAAACGCGTTGCCCAGGGAGGCGTCCGTCGTGTTCAGCATCGGCTGCACATTGGTATCTACCGTTACATTTTCCGTAATTGTCGCCACTGCCAACGCCACGTCTTCCGTCGCTGGTTGGCCGACAAGCAGATTCATTCCGCGCTTCTCGACCGTCGAAAATCCCCCACGGCTAACCTTGAGGACATACTCTCCAGGAGCCAGTTGCACAAATTGATATTCTCCGGCGTTGTCACTCGTCCCATGCCTCGTCGCGCCAGTCGCTGTCAACGTAAGGTCGCAATTTGCTCCGGCAATGACCGCACCGCTTGAATCTGTCACGTGGCCGCGGAGTGATGTCGTGGCTTGTCCAAACATGAGAAGACATGACCCAAACGTGGAAATCGTCAGCGGCAATGCCGCCCGTAGATAACGCATCTTGCCCTCCTCAAAACGAAAAGCGTTCAACGATCGTCCATTGCAGAGTGCTGAATCAATCTGCGGAATCGTTTCCACGTGAAATCTGTTCTACACCAGCTCGTGCATTTTAGAAAACTAAATTTTGTGTCATGCTTTGGGGAATCTCGTGCACACGAAAAGGCCGCAGACGGTCGACCGACGACGGGAAGCCAAGCTGACATCGACCCGCGGCATGCGGTTCTACAATCAAGTTTGCATGTCTATTGGAAGTAGGGGGCCGATCCTGCGCAAGATGTCAAAGGCAGTGCTCGCAGTCAGCAGTGTGGCCCTTGCGCTTACGGCGCAATCCAGTTGTCAGGCGCCCAATGCGAGTTCCATCAATGTTCGAACGGCAGCGGAAACGCCGAAGCTGAAAGAAAAGCCGCACGTCTTCAGCCATCAAGGCTTGTCGATCTCGAACAAAGACAATTCAACCTCCGTCAGAGTGCATGGATACCTGCAGGGGGATGGACGATTCTTTTTTACCAATCTGAAAGATCGGCCGTTTGAAGGACTTCTGTTTCGTCGCGTACGACCCCTGATAGAAGGCAAGCTCGCGAATCTTGTGGATTTCCGCTTCATGCCGGATTTTGGCGAAGGGAACCCGGTAATTCAGGAAGTCTATGTCGAAAACGGATCAATCCCGTTTGTGAAACTGAGAGTCGGAAAATTCAAAACTCCCATCGGCCTTGAGGTGCTCCGTTCCGATCGGGAATTGACCTTCGTCGAGCGGTCTCTCGCCTCTGATCTGGTTCCGCTTCGCGACTTGGGAATACAAGCGCAGGGTTCGATGCTGCACGATCGTGTCAACTGCGAGCTGGGCTTCTTCAGCGGGACGGGAGACGGTACCAATGCCAAGTTTCAATGGAAGGGAACTCACGAGGAAGTTGCGCGAGTCATGCTGCGGCCGTTCGCGGGGCATTCCGCCGCTACTGTAAAGCAGCTCGGCGTAGGAATCGCTGCATCCGATGGACACAGTCAAGGCCCACCGCCAGGCTTCAAGACAGTTGGACAGCAGACGTTTTTCAAATACTCAGCCCAAACCATATTGAGTGGACGACACAGACGAATTGCTCCCCAGGCAGACTACTTCTACGGCCCGCTCGGGATACTGGCGGAATATACGTTATCGAGCCAGAATGTGTCGGTCGAAAGCCAGCGCCGTTCGCTTGTCAACACCGGTTGGCAGGTGGCCGGTTCGGTGGCTTTGACTGGTGAAAAGAATTCGTACGACGGCTTTCAGCCGGCTCACAACCTGTGAATTCGCACACGGGACACATCATTGGGGAGCTTGGGAGTTTGTCTCTCGCCATAGCGAAGTCAATATCGACCCGCACGCATTTCCACAGTTCGCTTTAACGGGGAAGTCAGCCAGTGGCGCGCATGAATCGGCTGCGGGCATAAGCTGGTATCTCAATCGGATGGTCAAGCTTTTATCTGACTATGAATACACGACCTTCCCCGCGAGCGGAGGGAACAGCACCCGCCTGCCCATCGAACGCGTCATGATGACACGCATACAATTCATGTTTTGACCCTCTTCGAAGCAGGAAATAGCGACAGGAAAATCCGTCAGTAAAATGTGTTCTGTTTGATTCCCGTCGTGTTCCAGATTGCGAAGTGCATTTTCTTTCGCACGGCCCCCACAGCAGCGGTAAACGGCCGTGGGATTCTGATCGTCGCGGGCGGCTTGTTCGTTGGCCTTTGGCGGAGAATGGAACCGGTCCACTCACCTCTAGGTAGAATTCTCTCCATGACAAGAGAACGTTGGGCTCAGATAGGAATCACAATTCAATTCCTTATCGTTGTGAGAACGCTGGGTGAAATCTTCCGGCTGAGGCACGTCCAGGGCGCTGATTTCTCGGCCGCAATTGCGATGCAGTATCTCGGCGGCGACTTGATAGCTGTTTGCTCCTGCTGGCTCGGCGTGACCTTGTACTTCTTCCGCCGATACACACTGTCCGCCTGGATCACGCTCACGACCGTTGCCATACTTCTGGTTTACAAAATTGCTTTGATTGGCTAACGATGATGCCGCCGCGACCCTTATGAATCCCTTATTCTTCCCTTAGCTCCTCCAGACGACTTGCGAACAATAATCCCCGCATGCACGTCTTCGTAGTTTTCCTGATCCGCGCCATTACGATCCTCTTCTTCATCGGCCTTGCAGGTTCCGCCGTCGTTATTGTGATCTCGTTTGTCGAGGATTGGGGCGAGCTTTTCGGTTCTCACGAACCCATCACCGGGGTCAAGCCGAATCGTCCGCGCGAGGACGCTTAGGTGGCCCCTCCACAGTGTCTTTCCCAACCGGTAAATCGAGTTCTTCTGCAGTCTGCTGTGTCAGTTCAGCCACTTCGCGTACGCGCGATAATCAATCGCCGGGACCGTCCCGCATGCCTGCAGGCGGCTCATCAACTCCAGCAGAAAACTCGTCGCCGCATGCTTGTCTTCCTTTGCCGTCACTGAGTCGACGCCACCGCAGCCAAACGTCCCCAGCGCCGCAATGCAGCCCAGGTCCAGCCGCCCCATGTCCTGATCCTGCTTCAGCGCTTTTACCATCGTTCCCGTCAGCGACTTGCTGTACTGAGACTCCAGTGCCAGAAATCCGCCCAATATCGGCTGGGGTACCTTCACAAAAGGTCCGCTGATCGTCGGCACCGTCACGCTCGTCCGCTGCAGGCGTCGCACGCTGGCAGCCTTGTTCTGCGCATACCGTATCAACTCGCCCTGCAGCTCCTGTTTCGATTCGAACACCGCATACACCGCCTCCACTGGAATCACCGCCTGCCCATCGGCATGCAGCAGGAAAGGGGAATAATGCCGGTCCGAGATCACCACGTCGATCTGGTCGCTGAATCGACCCTCGCTGTCCACAATCGTCGCCGACCGCGCCTGGTATCGCTCCGGCAGGTAACTCTCAAACAGCTTGATCCATACGTTCTGGCTGGCCTCGCCCTTTCCCCCACTGTGCCCAATCAACTCCCGCGCCAGCCTTAAATCGCGTTCTACCCGCTCATGCAGACCTTCCATCAGCAGCGGCAGCGACCACATCTGTCCCCGCGTTTCCGTCGCCGCCCGCCTCCCCACCCGCTCTGTCTTCGTTCGTCCCATACGCACCTCGGCACCCAGTCTCCCAAGCCACGAACGATGAATCTGTGTTCCTGATCACATCGCGGCCCCCACCCCGTCCTTTGTTCGATCCACCACCGACCCAACGCGTCCTTCGTTTGATCCACCACCAAACCGCGGGTGCCCCACCCTCAGCGCGTCTTTGCCTTTGCGCTTAGGGTGGGATACCACGAACCCCAACCCCGCCTTTCCTTCCATTCAGAAATGGTTGTCGATTCATGGGGCCGAAACTCTGTGCGGGGCCCAAGTCCACTGTCCGACGTCTCCATGAATGCAATAGCATGGCTCCCATGGCGACAAGTTCGACTGTTCGACGTCTCCGGTGGGTGTGGCTTCTACTGGTTATCGTCGACGTCCTTAGCGCACCGCGAGCTATCAGAAGCATGTTCGAAGAGTGCGAGACAAATCATTGGATGATTGGGCCTGTGTTCCTCGCGTTCGGCTTCGCGGCTGTTTTGAACTGGTGGTGGTTCATGCTTTGGGGGAATTCTCGTCCATCAAAGCAAGCAGAGGTTCCAATCGACAAGCGAACTGAAGGCTGGCAGCCGATGGCTGAGAGCTATCATTGATTCGACCTCAATGCGTAAATCCAGCGCCGTCCCTCTTACCCTCCTTGCCACCCTGGCCGCGTTTGCCACCGGCTGCCACAACACACCTGAGGCTCGCCATTGCGTCGACGCCCAGGGCCGCATCGTTCCCGACTCCAACTGTGAGACTCACTCCGGATCCGCCGCCGGCGCCTTCCTCGCCTACCATTACCTCTACGGCGGCGCCAGCGGTGGCCGTGTCGGCGATCAGGTCGTTGGCGGCCGGTCCACTCCCAGCCAGAGCAGCGTCTCCCGCGGCGGTTTCGGCCACGGCGGCGGTGAAGGGGGAGGGGAATAATGCGCCGTCACACCCTCACCCCACGCCCCGACTGGCAGGCCACCGTCGCCAAGACCGGCCTCACCTACAACACCCTCGCCGACGGCTCTCCCTACTGGGACGAGTCTGCTTATTGGGAATTTACGTCGGCGGAAGTCGATCAGATTGAGGCGGCTACAGCAGAAATTCAAAGTCTTGCGTTAGCTGCCGGCGACCATTTGCTTAACAGCAATCTTCTCGCGGAAATGCGCATCCCGCCCGAGGCCCACGCCCGCATCCGCGAATCCTGGAACGCGGAGCCGCCAGCCCTCTACGGCCGTCTCGACCTCGCCTATGACGGCCGCCAGATCAAGCTCCTCGAGTACAACGCCGACACTCCGACCGCTCTCGTCGAAGCCGCCGTCACCCAGTGGTACTGGCTCCAGGATTGCTTCCCGGATGCCGACCAGTTCAACAGCATCCACGAGAAGCTCATCGCCAAGTGGAAGGACCTCCACGGCTACGTCCATCAGCCGGTCTACTTCGGCCACGACGGCAGCGAAGAAGACTTCATGACCGTGAGCTACCTTCGCGACACCGCCGAACAGGCGGGTCTCAAGACTCACCCCATCGCCATGCACGACATCGGCTGGGAAGACGCGAAATCCCGCTTCGTCGACCTGGACCGCCGCCCCATCGAAACCATCTTCAAGCTCTATCCCTGGGAATGGATTCTCGCCGAGCGCTTCGGCCCCCAGGCCCTGGCCACCATGAGCCACACCCAGAACGACCCCGTCCAGTGGCTCGAGCCCATCTGGAAAATGCTCTGGTCCAACAAAGCCCTGCTGGCCATTCTCTGGGAGCTCAACCCCAACCACGATCTCCTGCTGCCTGCTTATCTTGACGGCCCGCGCAACCTCAAAGACTACGTGAAGAAACCGCTCTTCGGTCGTGAAGGCAAAGGAGTTAAGCTTTTCAGGAATTGGGTTGAGGATAAGTCGATAGACCCTTATCCGGGCCAGGGAACTGAAGCCTCAGAGAGTGAGGTCTACGTCTACCAGAAGCTCGCATCCCTGGCCGAGGCCGGCGGCAACACGGCCGTCATCGGCAGCTGGCTCATCGACGGCGAACCCGCCGGCATGGGCATCCGGGAATCGACTGGCCTGGTCACCACCAACACCAGCCGCTTCGTCCCGCACCTGTTCCGCTAAAGTCCGAAAATCCGTCAAAGGAATCATCCCGAGCAGAAGGAAGAGGTGTCATCCCGAGCGGAGCGCTTTTCAGCGTAGCCGAGGGACCTGCTTTTCGGGCAATCTGATTGCTACTACCGGCTAGCCCCGGATCTCTTGGAAGCGACCCCGATTCCCTGGCCGCGCTCCCGCTCCCGAACCCGCCGGTTGAACTCATGGATCACGCGCGCGACGTAGAGCTTGGTCTCCCGGTACGGCGGAATCCCATGATACTTGTCCACCGCCGCCGGCCCCGCGTTGTACGCTGCCAGCGCCATCGCCACGTTGTCGTGATACCGCGTCAGCAGGGAATCCAGATACGCCGACCCGCCCTTTACGTTCTGGTCCGGCCTGAAGCTGTCCTGCACACCCAGATCGGCCGCCGTCCCCGGCATCAATTGCATCAACCCGCGAGCCCCGGTCCGGCTCACGGCCCGCACGTTCCCGCCGCTCTCCGCCTTTACCACGCTGGCCAGCAGATCCTCGTCCAGATTGTGCGCAGTTCCGGCCGTCGCCAGCATTTCGTGCAAGTCCGCGGGCGTCAACTTGGCTTCAACCGACGGCGGCGCCGCCACGCCTGGATGGGCCGCAGGCATCACCTTCTCAGGCTCCGCAACCGCCTCCTGAGGCGGATCGGGAACCTGCTCAATCCCCACAATCAACTCCACCGGAAACTCGATGTAGCTCCCCTCCCCCCTCGCGGTATAGAGGCGGTATTTGCCTTCAACCAGTTCGTGATGATCGCAAACTTGTGCAAAACCGTTACTTAGCGTCACACGCTCCGCCGCGCACGCCGGAATCGCCACCACGACGGGTGCTAAGGCTAGAACGAGTTTGGCTCGCAATCTTAACAAAACAGGACGTTTTCCTCAGAGCCTTAAAGAATTACATCAACTACTGCAGTAAGCAATACCTCATCTTAGGCAGTGCTTGTTTGCTTTGCCACAAGTCGCTCTAAAATGACGGCCACGCCTTCTTCGTCGTTGGGCGGGGCCTGCTTCCAGCCGCGCATTTTGGCCATCGTTCGCAGTTCGGTGGAGGCGTTACCCATCATCACTCCCTGGGCGGCCCACTCCAGCATGTCCACATCGTTCCAGTTGTCGCCGATGGCCATGGTCTCCTTGCGATCCACGCCGAGCCGATGCGCCAGGCGTTCCAGCGCCCATCCCTTCGATACTCCCGGAGGCAGCAGATCCAGAATCGACAGATCGCGTCCCGGGTACTCCGTCCTTACGCACTCGCAGTGCGCGTGCCACTGGCTAGCTTTCAGCGCTTTCTCGGCGGCCTTCATCCGTTCGATTCCGGCAGTTACCATCCCCTGGATCGGATCTTCTCCATCCGGCAGAGCCTTTTCGAGCGGTATCACCACCTCGATCGCTCCCCGGTTAGCCTCCACCCACAACGAGATCCGTCCCTCGGCCTGCTGCAGATCTTCCAGCACCAGCTCCCCGCGCCCGGCACGATCGAATGTGAACACCACCGCACCGAAGGGTCGCATCAGCCCGCAAATTGCCCGTGCTACCCGCGCCTCAAGCTGGCAGCGGTCCAGGGGCTCGCCGCCCAGCGTCCGGGTCACTGCACCATTTGACGTAATCAGCGGCATATCCGCTCGCAGCCCGAGGCCGTCCAGCAGGGGAGCCGTATAGGCTGTTCGCCGTCCCGTGGCAATGGCCACCGTAATCCCGGCCGCCTGTGCTGCCCGAAGTGCCGTCGCCCCACGCGCACTGACCCCCTGGCCAAAGCTGGGTAGCAGCGTCCCATCCATATCTATAGCCACCAGCCGAACCGGAGGATGCATACCTTAAGTCTACCGGACCTTGCGATGCGCACTCTCTGGCCCCGACAGCAGGTCCTGCAACCGCAATGAGTTGGGAAACGCCCTCCCGGCGGCGGTATTGTCAAAGATCACCCAGGCTCGCTCCCGTCCCGACAACTGCCCGGCCAAATTGCCAAGAAACGCCTCGTTGTAGTCCGAGTAATAGGTCCGCGGCGACCCATGCAACCGGAAGTACGCAAGGCCCGGATCACCTCCTGGGTGGGCAGCCTGCGGACCGCCCTTCGCCGGATCGGCCGCCACCCGGGAGACTCCGAAATCCCTCAGCATTCGGTCAGCCTCAACCCCAAGCCAACTCTCGTGCCTCGGCTCCAGAGCGACCTCGCCGGCGAACAAGTGCCGCACATCTTCCAGAAATGCCTTCGCCGCCTCCGGATCAAATCGCAGCGACGGCGGCAGTTGGAAGAGCACCGGCCCCAGCTTTTCCCCCAGTGGCCTTATCTCGATTAAAAATTGGCTCAGAATTGGCTCAGTACCCACTAGCTTCAGCTCGTGGGTCATCGACTTCGGAGCCTTCACGGCAAACCGAAAATTGGCCGGCGTCTCTGCTGCCCATCGCGCCCACGTGGCCGCCCGATGGCTGCGGTAGAAGCTGGAGTTGATCTCCGCACACCGCAGCATCCGTGCGTAGCGAGAGAGGTGCGACCCGGACCCCTTCGTTTCGGCGGGCACCGACCACCCTGCCGTCCCCACCCAAACCATAGCTTCGCCCCCGGCCACCTCTCAGGCTCTTACCCTTTGTCTCAGGCGCGCTGTCTCTCCCACGGGTCCCTGAGCAGGGAACTCAACGCCAGATCGTTCTCGTAGCGTTCGACCTCGACCGCATCCATCTTGATGGGATGCAGCATCCCCTTGAACGCTGGAACGGCGTCCGATCCCAGAATCTGTGGCGAAACAAACAGTTGCACCCGATCCACCAGCCCCGCCGCCAGCAGCGCCGTGTTCAGTCGCGTGCCCGTTTCCGTAATCACGCTGAGAATGCCCTCAGCCCCCAGCCGGTCCAGCACTGTCCCCAGCGGAACGCGACCAGCCTCGGCCTGAAGCCCGCCCGCGGCCGGCAACGTGCCCCCCGGCGGCAGCAAGCCCGCAGGTGGCAGTCCGCCCGGAGGCGGCAGCACCTCGACGCGCACGCCGCGCTCCCGCAGATCGGCAGCTTTCTTCTCGTCCTTTGACACCGTGAAGATCACCACGTCCTTATCGGCGGTCTTCACCATTTTTGCGTCGAGCGGCATCCGTAGAGCCGAGTCCAGCACCACCCGCAGCAGCGGCCTCCGTCTGCGCAGCCCGCTCCGGTCGGTCAGCAGGGGATCGTCCGCGAGTACGGTGTCCACGCCCGTCACGGCCGCGTCAGCCTGCCAGCGCAGCGGCTGCACCGCCTGCCGCGACGACTCGCAGGTAATCCAGTAGGGCTCCCGTTCTGTGTGCACCCCCGCCGGAGGTGCAATGCGGCCATCCAGCGTCATGGCCACCTTCAGCACCACCAGAGGGCGCTTGTGCTGGATCCACTTGGCGAACCCCTCGTTGATCCGCTGCGCTTCGGCCTCGCAAACGCCGAGCGTCGTCTCGATCCCCGCCGCCCGCAGCCGGTCCATTCCATGCCCGTCGACACCGGGATTCGGATCGCCTGTGGCCGCCACAACGCGCTTCAGTCCGGCAGCTATCAGCGCCTCGGTGCACGGGCCGGTGCGGCCGGTGTGGTTGCACGGCTCGAGCGTTACGTAAGCCGTTCCACCTTTGAGACGGTCAGCGGTTCCGGCGGACGCCGCGTGCAGACGCGCCACCTTGAGAGCTGCAACTTCGGCATGATCCAGCAGGTCGTACTCGTGCCACCCCTCGCCGATGACCTGCCCGGCGCAGTCCAGCACCACGCACCCCACGGCCGGGTTCGGCGACGTGAGGCCGATCCCCCGCCGCGCCAGCTCCAGCGCCCGCGTCATCCAGTAAAAGTCTTGTTCGGCTTGGGTCATATCGTTCAACAATGAATTTGTCTTCCGCAGAGGAGAACACGAGTTGTGATAGAAGCCTGTCTCCATCCCCCGGTGACCCTATCCCAACGGCGTCTTTGAAGCCTGAGGCACGAGTAGCATCCTGATACCTCAGGGGTTAAAACCCCGCTCACGATGGCGGCCTTATTGTCAGGGATAAATCCCTGACCTACCTCCCGAGCGAGTCAGTTTCCAGCCCCAAGTCCCTCACCTCCCGAGCGAGTCAGTCCCCAACCCCGAGTCCCTCACCTCCCAAGCGAGTCAGTCTCCAGCCCCAAGTCCCTCACCTCCCAAGCGAGTCAGTCTCCAGCCCCAAGCCCCTCACCTCCCAAGCGAGTCAGTCTCCAACCCCGAGCCCCCTCAATCCCCCAGTCCCTTAGGCCCTCAGTCTCTTAGTTCCTGCCTTTATCCCAGCAGCCCCTCGACAAACGCCTCTGCTGAAAACTCCAGCAGGTCGCCCATCTTTTCTCCGATCCCCACAAACCGCACCGGCACATTCAGCTCTCGGGCAATGGCCACGGCGATGCCGCCCTTGGCGGTGCCATCGAGCTTGGTCAAAACGATCCCCGTCACGCCTGCCGCCGCGGTAAACAGCCGCGCCTGCTGCAGCCCGTTCTGCCCGGTGGTCGCGTCCATCACCAGCAACACCTCGTGCGGAGCATCCGGGATCAACCGCGCCGCGGTGCGGCGCATCTTCTCGAGCTCGTCCATCAGGCCGGTTTTCGTGTGCAGACGGCCGGCGGTGTCCACATAAAGGTCCGAAATCCCCCGCGCCTTGGCCGCGCTCATCGCGTCATAAAGGACAGCGGCCGGGTCGCCGCCCTGCTTGGTCTTGATCATCTCCACGCCCGAGCGTGAAGCCCATACTTCCAGTTGCTCGATTGCGGCAGCTCGAAAGGTATCCGCGGCGCACAAAAGCACGGAGTGCCCTTGCGCCCGCGACCACGCCGCCAGCTTGCCGCTGGTGGTTGTCTTACCTGTCCCGTTCACGCCCACGAGAAACGTCACCCTGGGCGGCGCCGCCGGAGTCACCACAGGTTTTTGCGGAGCCTCCAATATCGCCTTGATCTGTGCTTTGAGAAGCTGGCGGAGTTCGGCCCCTCCATCGATCGCCTGCCGTCGCGCCCGGTCCCGCAACGCATCCAGAATCTCAGTCGTTGTCTGTACCCCGATATCGCTCGACAGCAGTGCCGTCTCCAACTCCTCCAGATCGCGCTCGTCCACCGTGCGCGTCAGAGCCACGATGCCTTCCACCTTGGAGCTGAAGGACTCGCGGGTCCGCGTTACCGCCTGCTTCATCCGGCTGAAGAAGCCGGACTTCTTTTCTTCCGGTTCCTGCGGCTCTTCGGGTTTTTCGGGTTCTTCGTTCAGACTGCCAAATAAGCTGATGATTTCCATAGACAATTCAAGTCTAGAGCATAGGACGAAATGTGATCTTGTAGACTCGTTCGCATGTCGATCACGCCCGAACGATGGATGACCAACCTGATCGACGCCGCGCGGTCAATCGCCGACGAGGCGCGCCAAGTGAGGCGATGGCTAGCTCCAGACGCCTACGCCTGGGAAAGGCCCGAAGAGGAAATCAACGTTTTGGATGATTGCGTTTTCGACGGCTTCATAGAAACATTCGCTGCAACATTTTCCCCAGCGCAAACTAATGCCGCCACGGCCTTCCGCGACGCGGTCGAAGCCTATTCCAAAGCGACGCCAGGATGGCTTGACTCCGTCGATGTTCTCGCTGACCCTCGCTGGCACGACATTCGATCGAAAGCGCGTGCTTTTATAGAGGAATTTGAAGGCAAGTGGAGCCCGAAATAGACTCAAGCTGGAAACGATTTTGGAATCGTTACTTCCGTTGACCACCCGGGATCGCGAGAAGTACCCCAATGTATTGGCGCACGGTAGCGAGCATTTTTGGGGCAGCCTTGGAATGAAATTCCGCGTTGCGCCCCGCCCAATCTATACTCTTCAACTGATCGATGGGAATCACCATTCAACGTCTTCGGTTCCCATATCGGGGCCGGTGGAGTCTTCCGGATACCGATTCTCGGGAGTGATCTGGGAGACGAGTCTCGCCAGCGAAGGCACTTTTGCCATCCCCCGATTCGAAATCTGAATCGAGTTTCCCGCCGGGTCTTTGGCATTCGCGAACATCACCAAACCCGCCCGATGCACCACGCCGAAGCGCAGCCCATCCCGTTCCCGTTCCGCCTTGAACCCCTCCACATCCTCGACGCCGAACACCAGCTTCATCGCGGCCCCGCTCTTCTGTGACTTGGCCGCCTTGTGCAGCGCAAGCGTGCAACCGCCGTCTTGCGCAGCCAACTCAATCCATCCGTCCGAACCACCCGCCAGACGCAGCAATCCAAAGTGCCGTTCATAAAACGCGGCGACGTCCGCGACATCCTTCACATAAAGAATGACGCGGGCAATCCTCAGTCCAGCCATCTTGATCCAGCCCTTCCGGTCCGCTACCTGTTCTCATCGCAATCATTGCAGTTCGCCGCAATTGTCGCGGACAGGCTCACGCAAATAATTACTTCGCAAACTCCTCTGCGAGCACCGGCCCCACGTCGCCGTCTTCCATCACCACGTGCGTCTCAAACTCAATCAGATCTGCCCAGCGCACCACCGCGCGGTAAACCTGTGCCGGCCGGTCCGTCTCGTAAAGCGTGTATCCACCGGTGCCGTCCATGCGGTGCCAGCGCCCCAGCAGGGTCACGCCTTCCGGGGTCGCCGCATCTCCGGCAAGGAACTTGTTCACACAGTCCACGGCACTCCCCGGCAACAGCGTCCAGGCAACCATTATTTTCATCACGCACGTCCTCCTGAATGGCGAATCTCCCGGCCATCGCCGAGCACGCGAATTATAAGCGCGCCGCGTTCCTTCGCGAAGAAGCCAGATCAATCCGGATTTCGCGACTCTCCCTTGTATCGTGAATCACAGAGTCCTTCCTGCGCGGAAACGCACCCTGTGAGGCGTGATGAAATCCACTATTTTAGAACTCGTCTGCGTTATCGGTTTCGCGGCCACGGTCATCGCGCAACAAAAGCCGGCGGAGGAACCCACCAGCACCGTCTCCGGCCGCGTCTTCTGCGCTGACACCAACGCGCCCGCCCGCATGGCATCCGTCGTTCTCCAGCCCGCCGGAATGATCGACCAGTGGCAGCCAGGCGAAGAAAACCAAGTCTCGTTCCATGGAGAGGTCGTCGAAACATTGCTCGACGGCAGCTTCAGCATGCAGCACGTTGCGCCCGGCCAGTACTACGTCGTCGCTTCACAGCATGGATACATCTCGCCCCTCGCCGCGCTCTACTTTCCAGGAAGTGCCCCGCCTGCATCCGAGCCGGCCTCGGATCCCGCTGCCGCAAAAAAGATCGTCGTGGCCGCGCCGCGCATCACCGTGCAATCGGGTCTGCCCGTCAACGTCAACGTGACCCTTGAACGCGGCGCGTCCGTCAGCGGCACCGTGCTCTTTGACGATGGCAGCCCGGCTAGCGGCCTTCATATCTCGTTGCTCGTCCGCTTCAAAGACCGCTGGGTCACGGCTCCTTCCCGTCCGTTCGAGCAATCGTCTCCCTACGGATCAACCGACGATCAGGGCAACTACCGCATCGCCGGCCTGCCTCCCAGGGAATTTCTGCTGAGGGCGGAAATCAATCGATCCAAGTCCACCTACAACATCGACAAGGATGGAGGGACCGGCATGTCCATGAGCCCCCTCTACTCCCTGGCCTTCTACTCCGGTGGCAAGACCCGGCAGTCCGAGGGAGTTCCGTTCACTCTGTCATCGGGAGAGGAACGTCACGGAGAAGACATCGAAATCCCTGTCAGCAAGCTGCATATTGTTCGCGGAAGCCTGATCGCGGCTCGCGATGGTCACGTCCTGAATGGTGGACGGTTGACGCTTCTGTACTCCGACGACAAGTCCGATGCGGCACACACGTCTCTCTCCAAGGACGACGAAGGCTTTACCTTCAGCTTTGTGCCCGAAGGCGACTACATTGTTCGTGTCGACTCCGCCTCCGACACTGACTATGTCGAGATCCCCAATTCTCCGCACTCAACTCCTCCATCAAGAACGGAAGAACACATCGTGCGCAGTTACGGTTCAACCGAACACCCCATCCACGTATCCAGCGAACTCACCGGCGTTCTGATCGCGGTCCCCGACCTGCCGGAAACAAAGACCCGGTCCAAGCCATAGCCAACGTTTTCCCTTGGCAAAC
>CAWJOO010000020.1:0-50714 GCA_963844515.1 uncultured Acidobacteriota bacterium | reverse complement strand
CGAACGGGATGCATGCCCTGATTTCTTCCATCCTGAGCGACAACATAACGCCATCTCGCAGGCGAGTCCAATACCTTTTAGTTGAAGAGCGATGCCTTGGAGGCATCGTCGCAAACGGGAAACCGAAGATGCACAGCTCAATGGATCTCAAGTCCAAACTGTTCTTGATCTCAGCCGCTCTGGCGGAGATTCAGCCCTGCCCTTAACTGCGCGAAGACGCCCCTGAGTGACCCACTAATGCCTGTGTGATGTCTTCTAGGAATAACGCTGCAAGTAAAAGGGTCTTGGACGCGCAATCAAAACTGGGTAAAGCTGTAACTGATCGCAGGTGCAAGCAAATTCTCCAACTCGTCAGCGGGTGGCAACGACGCGAAGACGGGTTAATGATGGGAGCATCCGAAATGAGATCAGCAGAGGGGGCGGAAGCGGCTGGATACAAGCGCGTCACCGGCTGCGTTGAACACAACCTGCAGGAGCGATGGGTTACCACTTGCAGGACAACTCTCTTCTCGGCGTAACGCTGGACCTCGAGCATCCGGAGGTCCTGGTCTACGAGAAGATGCCCGGCGGCAACTTTCAATTGAATGGTGTCGAATTCCTTGTGCCGATTTCCGCCTGGAAGTCAACTGATCCGCCACGCATCATGGGGCAAGTTCTGATACAAAGCGGATTCAATAGGCTTCTGGTTTCTTCACGTCTGGGCTTGGAAGCCAAGGAGACGCGAGCCGGGCTATTCGCTCCCTGGAACCCCGATGTGAAGTGCCTGGAGGATTTCGACGATGAATCCTTAGGTTCGGCATTGCCATCGTGGCGAAGCTCGCAATCGATTGACGTCACAATGTGATTCGGCAATATAGATGTAGTGAGAATGTTGGTTGTCTAGCTTTCGTTGTTTAGAATTCACGGTGGTTGACACCGAGCCAAATGAATCATTTTGGTAAAGTCGGATGGAAATTTCAGAGATGGATCCCGGAACCCAATTGTCAAGCTCTGCGTCCAGGGAATGAAGCACGAATCGAAGGGTGAAGTTGAAGGAAACCGCTTCAGAATTATTTCTCTCCGCTTGGGAACAAGGCACGGACGATTTCGAAAGATGTATCGCGGCTCATTATGTTGCCCGGCACCAGAGCCCTGAAGAAGCCTTGGTCTGGAATCAGCGTTCCCTTGATCTTGCCCGAGCAGTAAATAATGAGAAAGTCCAGAGGATTCCTTCCGTCGCTTTATTTGAACATGGGTAAATCTTATGAGGATCTCGCAAGATTGGACGATGCGCGCCAATTCTATGCCATGACCGTAGACGTTCTCGACACCCTTCCTGACAACGGGTACGGAAGCAACCTTCGCGATGCGGCACAGAGAGCCATCGAACGAGTCCGGCCATGACCTGCCATGGCTGTGAGTGTCCCTTCTTCAGAAGTGACTGGATGATAGTTGCTCCTGCAGGCGAAGACGATCATCGTGCGAGATTTGATGTGTCTGATGAGAAGGAAACCAGGGAACGCGGCAGCACAAATGGCGCTTGTGTGCGAGGAATGTGAGGTGAGTCTATTGCTTCGGAAGTTGGCCACTGCATGACGAAGGACGCTACCGTTACCGTCTCCTTGTCCATTGGTATGCTGGATGGAATGTTGAATCTCGCAGTCGAACCACGCTCGGTTGCACTACGGCCGCTCATCAGGGCCTTCCATTATCACGAGACGAATCTGCCTTACGCCTTAGAGGGGATTTGCCGAGCGGTATGCCCTACCTGACGATCAACCTTGCCGACGACCAGTTCCGCACCTACTCGGGTCCAGACTGGGGACTCGTTGATTGAGTAGGGCATGCACCACGAGAGGCAAGGTCATGATGAAACTTCTTCTCACTCGGCTGGTATCAGCAACGCAAGCATCCACAACGCTCTGGTCGAACTTCTCGGCAAACCGATTGGCGAGTCTCGTGCCCTCTTCATTCCTACCGCAATCTATTACTTGCCTGCTGGGCCTGACATCGCCTATCAGGTCATCCGCGGATCACTAGGCGATCCCGTCTGAGAATTGGGTTGGAATCTCTCGGCGTCCTTGAGCTTACCGCTCTGCCAAGCACCAAAAAGGAACGATGGCTCCCCCTGCTTCAGGAAACTGACGCTTTGCTGGTTGGTGGCGGCGATTGCCAATACCTCTGCTACTGGATGCGGCAGTCGGTCTGCGGCAAATATGTTACCTTCGCTTTCTGCGGCGGACAGTCTACGTGGGGTTGAGTGCCGGGAGCATGGTGATGACCCGCTTCGGAACCACCTACGGTGGCCATCCCTCTTCCAACTGAAAGCGATAAGGCACTGGGTTTCATCGACATTGCTTTGCATCCGCATCTGGATCATCCGCAATTCCCCGATAATTGGAGAAATTGGCCGCGACCATCTCCGAGCGGTCGTATCTGATCGACGATCAGACCGCCATAAAAATCAACGACGGCGCCATCGAGGTCGTCTCCGAAGGACATTGGAAGCTTTTTGCTCCGCAAAAGTGAGAAGCTCAGACGCGAAGAATTCGCATTGTCCGGCGATACACGCGATGGGACCCTATTAATACCACGATTTAGTTGTGGGGCTGGTTTCACACATGGTTATCGTTGGGCTTCCTATATCGTTCAGCGTTCAGTGGTTCGGCAGGGTACGTCCTTCCTTTTCACTGTCACGGCAGAGGTCGCAAGTTCGATCCCCGTCGTCCCCGCCATACATTTCCCAGCTGTCATTCCGCGATTCGAGCCCACTCGCATGGCGAAGCTGGGTGTCACACCACGAGCAGTCAGGTGATCTCAGCCCCAAAAAGGCTGCAAGCTGCAATATCACAGATCGATTATCCGGACCTTCCCCGCAGGCTCAAGGGGTTTGTAGGTCTCATTCAAATAGGCGGCATTAACAAATTGAGTGCTCCCGTCGTAATAGGTTCCGGCGCCTCCGTGAATATGGCCAAAGACATGCACCTTGGGTCGCTTCTGTCGTACGGCTTTGAGCAGCTCTTCGCAGCCCAGATGGGGTCCGTCAGAAGTTGTCTGATCGAGGATTCCATAAGGAGGACCATGCGTCACGAGTACATCGAGGGCATCTGGAATGCGGTCCCAATGCACATTTGCTTCTTCACAGCGGGGATACATAAAAGCCCAGTAAAGGAATGCGGGAGTATAGGGTGATCCCCAGAAAGAAAATCCCGCGATCGTTGTTCCGCTGTCTTCGAGGTAGATTCCATTAGACAGGAGCGGGCGTGCCAGCTCCGGGGAGTTCTCGAACAGCCGGTCATGATTCCCGCCACAAACAATGCGATGCGCGAACGGCTGTTCTCCAAGCCAGCGATTGAATGAGACAACTTCCCGCAGATCATAACCTGCGTTCATGAAATCGCCAGCATGCACGAGAATGTCACCTTGCGGCAATTGCGGAACTCGATCATGGAGACCGTGGGTATCTGAAATCAAAACGAGACGCATCCAGCCAAACACCTCCGAGTCGTCACTTCACGCATTAGGCAGCTTTCACTGAATTCGTGAGAGCAGATTCGATCAGCCGGCCCTGTCTTCCTCGATGGCTTCAATCCATAATTGAAGCGTCAAGTCTTCTCGCTTCGGATTGCCGAGGTAGGGACGAAGCTCTTGCTGGTAACGATGGCGAAGCAGCTCCAGATCAAAAGGAATGGCACGAGCCAGGTATCGCACATCGCTTCGGTCTCGCTCTATATTGCGTTCGAGTTTGGTAAGCGCGAGATCGTATGGATCAAGTGCCATCAGGCGCAAGTTTTGAAATGCTCCAGGAAACATCTCCTGAAGGCGACTTTCGTATTCGTAGGGTGGCTGCGCAACAGTCACTCGATCCAAATAGACGCCATATTTCTGGAACAATGGCCCGCCCAGCATCGCGACCTGAGAAAAAGCGTCTGCCGCGGCACGTGGGGCGATTTCAAGCACATCCACATCAGCTGTAGGACGGCTCAAGCCGTAGAGCATTGTGACAACAAAGCCGCCAATACAATCGAGGCGAACCGTCGAGGTCGCAATTCGGTCCAACTCGTTCAGGAATGATCGCCATGGCTCCGGAATTGCTTCACGAGGGCACATAGGCCAAGTGTCTCACGTCGAGATCTGTGAGTAGATTCCAGTGTCGCGCCTTTGAGGGACGATTCTGACGAAGCCACTTGCGCTCAGCTTGCGTCATGGATTCATTGGAGAGGGTGTCTTCTCTTGCGAGTCGAGAACGCTCTAAAACGGCCTTTTTCTGGTCGAGGCTTTTCTTCCGCGATGCATCGCCCATCTTCTCCGCGTACTCTTCGGCGAGATCCACAACGAACCCAAGTCGGTTCTGACGATCATTTAGCTTGGCGTTGCGGGTGAGCCACTCCCAATCCATTTCCGGATACGTGTAGGCCAGCCAGGGAAGTGCCTCAACCACCCTTCGGTCAAGGTCGTCTTGGTCGAGTGCAAGGAACAGCAATCGAGCAGGATTGTAGTGGGACTTTCCGCGCAGGTAGGAGAAGCCCGGATACCCCAGTGCACCGAGTTCCGCTTTGAACGCACTCTCATCCAGAGTCGAAAGAAAGTCCGCTTCCAAAGGCAGGGCCGTTGGCGGGAGGTGGAATACCTTTATTGCTTGCGCAGCGAGTTCCGTGGTCACATGCCGACGCCCTCGTTCGAGCATTGACAGGTATGCTTGCGTGAGACCAAGCCTTGACGCCGCTTCTTGCTGCGTGAGTTTGGCTTCCTCGCGTCCAGTTCTTAGGGCATTTCCAGTCACAGAATCCTCGTAGAATTTAAATATAACATTATTTGTTATATTGCAGCGGATTTTCATATCTCACGCATCCTCTCTCCTCGAACTTAAACCTGGTGCCGCTTTTGGTGCCACTTTGTACCGTGTTTTGGTTCCTTTTTGTGCGATCTTGTGCAATGTGGATATCGAATCCAAATCATTCATTCTGCTAGTTGTTATTCGCTGCGGTGCAAGGGAGTGCAAGGCTATGCTTTGGCTCGTAAAATAGGACTTAAAATCCGCAGGCCGCAAGGCCGTGGGGGTTCAAGTCCCCCTCCGGGCACCAACAAAATAAAAGATTTAAGCTGGGTTGGCCTCTCGAAATTGGAGAAACCAAGATTGTTTGGTGGCTGTTCTGATGGCTGTTGGTTTATACAATCGCCTGCAGCTAAGAGCCTGCCCAAGGGATGAGGTCCCCGTCGAATCTCGGCGAGTGCTTTGGAAGTCAACAGTTGAACCAATTCACTCATGCGGATTTGCACAGCGAAATGCGCCCAATGACAAATTCAGTCCCTGGGGCAAGGGCCGCTCAGAGGTCTGGCCACTGGCAACTTCCAGCATCGGTGGCGGACATTCACTGCACGAATTGTCCTTGCCGGTAATGGAGCCCCGCCGCATTGGCGACCTCTCCATCGTTCCGACCTCCGCGACCCTCTCGCCCGATAGCAAGTTCCTCTTTTACGCCACGAAATCCGGCATTCTTCACCGCCGATGCAGACGGAAGTCACTGTCGGAAGCTTTTACGATGGTCGTGTATTGGTCGTGGCAGTCAAACCGCGGCTCATGGTCGCGACGAACTCGCGCCACGCACTTTATCCTGCCACATCTGATCTATCGCCACGCCCTGTTTTTCCGCTACTTATCCAACCACTATCGTGCAAACAATTCTCGATGAGTGCTTTGCCCGGTTGCTACAACTGAAAATCAGATTTGCTAAAAGTTGGCGATTCTCACGAGCCAATCTGTCAGTTGAGCGGGATCCTGTAGATGTTCCTTTGCACGGTCACGCGAGTGTAAGCATAGACAAACGGGTTGGGGCCCGGAGCGATGACGGTCTTTCCTTTCATATCGATCTCGGCGAGTACCTTGCGGCCACTTATGTCTTCGACTGACTTGAAACCGCCTGGGGGCAGGTTCGGAAGGTCCTTTCCCTCAGTCAGGCCGAGCACAACCGTTTTCCCGCCGCCCTGCTCGCCGATATCGCGGAATCGCAGATAGAAGTATTTTCCTTCCCGTCCCCACCCTGCGCTGCAGAAATTGCAAATACGAATCGGAGTTCCTCCTCCCACCGGCTGCACAATCGCCGGGCTGATTCCGGAGAGCCGCCATTCCCCACGCGGCGAAACCCCCAGCAGGCCCATCAATTTCGGCAATGGCTCGGAAATCTTTTGCGGCTGACCGCCATCCAGTTCCATCCTGTCGAGGAAAGCACCTTCCCCGTCGGGCGCCTGCGCCTGAAAGTAGATCCGTCCTCCCGCGTCGAAATCCGGCGAGCGGGCAATAGAGCCGGTGATCTGCCTGGGTGGCGAACTCCGGTCGAGTGGCGCGATCCACGCATGTGGTTCGCCACTCGCATCCGTTGCCTCGAACACCACGCGCTTCCCGTCAGGCGAAATGGAGAAATTGCTGGTGATTGAAACACCATTCAGTACGGGCTCGCTGCGGCCCGAATCGAGGTCAGCAGCCCATAGCTCTCCGGAGACCCACGAGCGCGAAGCTTGCCTGCGTATCAGGTAATACAGCTTCTTGCCATCCGGCGAGAAAACGGAATGAACGTGTTCGCCGCCGCCGAACCCCAGACCGGGCACGGTGGCAAAGCCTTCGCCCGAAATCTGCCGGTCGCCGCGAGCGTCATGCACCCACACCGTGCTCTCCCGTATCCCGGCCGAGGTCACCAGCGACCTCCCGTCGGGAACGACAGCGATCCCCTCCTCCTCCGTGGGGCCAAACGTTATTTGCTCGGGGCGCCCGCGAGGAAAAGCCTGGCGCCAGGTGTGGTATCCGTCGCCTGCATCGGCGCTGAAGTACATTGTCGCGCCATCCGGGCTCCAGGCTGCATACGTGCACCGCGCCAGCTCTGGGCCCACAAGCTCGCCCTTGGTGCTTCCGTCAAAGGGAATGACACGGCAGGGTCCCCATCCTTTACTGTCCATCTCCGACAAGAGCACCCACTTCTGATTGGGTGATACCCAGGAACGGTGCGCCATTCCGGCAGGTGGAAGATAGATATCACGTTCCTCCGCCCGGCTCTCCATGGCGGAGGCTATTCCCATTGGCGTGACCATAGCTGCCGACCGGAGACCTGTTTCGGAAAACATCACGTGTTCCCTGTCCAGCCACGTGAGAGCGGCAGCATTCGGCAGCAGTTCCTTGGATTCACCACCCAGAACCGGCACAACCCAGGTGTTCCACGCGACACTGCGGTCGGTGGCCGTATATGCGATACGCGATCCGTCGGGCGAGAAGGCCGGAGCCATCTTGGGCAGGCCGTCATGAGTCAACTGAACCGGCTCGCCATCGGGAAGTATCTTTACGTAAATCTCGCCTGGGGTTACGAAGGTTTCCGGCCCGCGAATGAAGGCGACCATATGTCCGTCGGGCGACAAGGCGGGCTGCGTGGCTGAATCTGAAAAATTAGTGATCTTGATCCACGCCTTGCGGGAGACGGAATTCGCCTGGTTCCGGTCATAGAGCCAAACCACCAAACCGCCAATAGCGAGGAGAGCGACAAGCGCCCCGGTAATCGCCATAGTATGGCGACGGTTTTTCGGCTTGGGCACAGCATCGGCCAGCGCAGACTCGCCTGGTCGCGCAGGCTCATAAGGAGATGGCAGTGGGGGCACGACCGCAGCCTCAACCGTTTGGCCACCGGCCGCCGCCGGATTCGAAACCACCGCCAACAGCCGATATCCCCGGCCCGACACCGTCTGCAGCAGCCGCGGATTTTCCGAATCGTCCTGCAGCGCGATGCGCAGCTTGCGAATCGCCGTGTTGATCCCCTGCCGCGTATCGACATACACGTTGTCGGCCCACAGGCGCTGGATGATTTGCTCCCGGGTGACCAACTGGCCCTGGCTCTCTGCCAGAAGGATCAGCAACTCCATCGGCAACTTTTCGAGCTTGACCACGCGGCCTGACTTCCTAAGCTCGTAGGAATTCAGATCCAGCTCGAATTGATCGAAGTAAAGAATAGAGGTCTGCACGGGTATCCCCGATTTCAGGAGCAACAATGCTAAGAATAGTCCGGCCCCGCCTCCAGTCAATCATAGTTCCAACGATCTAGCGGTCTATTCATTCTTCACTGTTTCTCTATCGACTGTGTATTGCCTCCGCCCGCGGTCGGCCCTAGAGTTCTCGCCAACCTGCGCAACCGGCGCAGCAAGGAGAATGACCATGAGGACGATAAGAACGCTTTTGCGACAGAGGCCGGCAATTGCTCTCCTCGCACTCGCAGGTGTATTTACCGGATGGCAATGCCTGGCCCGCGCGCAGGAACCCATGCAGAGCGCAGCCCTGAAAACGAAGCAAGCTCCCGCCGGCGAGATCGTCTGGCACCATGTGGGAAGGGTCTTCCTGAACCCAAACACGGGTCAGTTCGTCTATGTCGGATACCTTGTGCACATCGATCCAATCGGCGGCTCGCTCTTCAATGGATCGCCAAGCGAGAGTACGGCGTATTTCACCTTCAGCACTGACCTGGCGCAGCTTACCCCGCTGCCCAACAATAACGATGTCGCCTTAAGTCTTGTGTCAGCCGGTACATTCAACGTCTACTACAATGCCACTCCCGACGCCGACTGGCGCGACCCGGCCAGCTTCTCGATAGGGAAACGGATTGCCACCTTTCACAGGAACGAGAGCGTCTTCGAACAGCTCGAAACAATCTCACTTCACAGCCTGTCAGAGACGCTGATGTCGAGTTCCAATTTCCAATTCGGTGGCAAGACCTACAACTTCAATCGCATTGCCCCTAACGGAGTTACCTTTGCGCAGTTTTTCAGCAGCACGCCTCAACGAGACGGAACTGGCGATTATCCCGCGACGCTTTCAGGCGCGGGTACTGTGTTTGCGATCGGTGCTCCGTAGGAGCGGCGCTGGTAGCAGTAAACACCCCCGGAGGCACAGATGAAATTAGACGCCCTCAAGAAACAACTACGTGGAACTGTGCTCCTGCCAGGATCGGAAGAGTACGAGGCTAGCCGACGAATCTGGAACGCGATGATCGATCGCCGCCCGCGTGCGATTGTCTGTTGCAGCGGGCCGGCCGATGTCCAGGCTGCAGTTCGGTTTGCGGCTGAAGAGGGAGTTTACCCAGCCATTCGCGGAGGAGGACACAACGCCGCCGGATTGGCGATGCTGGACGACGGGCTGGTTATCGATGTGTCGCGCATGAAGGGAATCTTCGTGGAACCCGCAGCAAGAACCGCAACCGCACAGACAGGGCTCACTTGGGGTGAATTCGACCGCGAGACTCATTTACATGGCCTGGCGACAACCGGGGGGTTGATTTCGACTACAGGAATTGCCGGCCTGACGCTAGGGGGCGGCGTCGGGTGGCTGATGGCACGTTGCGGGCTGGTGTGTGACAACACGTTGAACTACGACGTGGTATTGGCGAGCGGCGAGATGGTGAGGGCGAACGCCAGCGAGAATACCGATCTCTTCTGGGCGCTGAAGGGCGGCGGCGGCAACTTCGGCGTGGTCACGTCCATCACTTATTGCATGTATCCCATTCGAGAAGTCCTGTCGGGATTGTTGCTCTATCCGCTCAGCGCAGCGCGGGAAGTACTCAGGTTTTATCGCGATTTCACGTCCGGCGCGATTCCCGACGAGCTAACCATGTATGCGGCGGCGCTATCCACACCGGATGGAGTTCCGGTGGTCGGGCTGATTCCGGCGTGGTGCGGAGATATCGAAGAAGGGGAGCGCGTATTGAAGCCGGTGCGTACGTTTGGCTCTCCCATTGCCGACACGATTGCCCGGATGCCGTATCCGGAGATGCAGCAGATGATCGATGGGGTGGCGCCGTTTGGTTTGCGAAGTTATTGGAAAAGCCAGTTCCTTCGCGAACTAACGGACGAGACGATTGACCGGTTCGTGGAGTTTGCGGAAACGAGTGTATCGCCGCGCTCTCTTGCTATTCTGGAGCACGCGCACGGAGCAGTGGCGCGTGTGCCGGCCGATGCGACAGCATTTCCGACGCGGAGTGCGCCGTACGACCTGGTGGTGATCGGCGCATGGACAAACGCCGACGACGACGAAGCGAACATCGCATGGACACGCCGCTTCCATGCGTCCATGGAGAAATGGTCGACTCATCTTGTCTACGTCAACGCATTGGACCAGGACGACATAGATCGAATTCCGCAGGCTTACGGGCCGAATTACAAAAGACTTTGTGAGGTGAAGGCGAAGTACGATCCTGAAAACCGCTTCCGACGCAACCAGAACATCCGTTCGCTTGCGAACGCACATTGAGATCACGATTGTGTTTCGGTGTCTGTCGTGAGAAGGTGGTTCTCTACAAGGATGGGCAGCGCCGCCCTGCCGCCTCTCTTCTTACCGGCGTCATTGGTTGATTCTCGGAACGCAGGAGGAACACATGATTCTCGTTGTCGGAGCGACCGGAACCCTCGGATCGGAAATTTGCAACCGTCTTCGGCGCAAGCAAGCCAGCGTGCGCGCTCTAGTGCGGCAGTCGGCCAATCGTGATCGCCTGGCGATATTGCGCAACGCGGGGGTTGAACTCTGCGTAGGCGATCTGAAAGACCCGGCTAGTCTGCGGGAAGCTTGCGAAGGAGCTGAAGTGGTTATTTCAACTGCCTCCTCAACCCTCTCGCGCCAGGAAGGAGATTCAATCGAGACCGTTGACAGGATTGGCCAGCTCTCACTTATCGAGACGGCACGCGCTGCGGGAGTGAAGCATTTCACCCTCGTGAGCATTCCTCGCAAACCCCTTCGCGAGTCCCCGCTTACTCGCGCCAAAGCAGAGGTGGAGCGCACTCTTGCGTCAAGTGGGCTCGACTACACAATCCTTGCGTCTGGTTTTTTCATGGAGGTTTGGCTGAGCCCCGCGCTCGGTTTCGATGTTTCCCATCGCAAGGCCGTCATCTTCGGCGACGGCAATGCGGCGATCTCATGGATCTCCTATCATGACGTTGCGGAATTCGCCATCCGCTCTCACCGCACTCCGTTGGCGCGCAATCAGCATTTCGATATTGGTGGACCGCAGGACCTAAGTCCCCTTGATGTTGTCGCCGTGTTCGAGAAAGGCACAGGCGAACCCTTCGAAAAGCAGTTTGTGCCGGAATTCGCCCTGCTCGCACAGCTTGAACAGGCGAATGACCCACTTGCTGAGACTTTCCTGAAGCTTCAGCTTGAGTATGCTCACGGCTGCATCATGGATAGCTCGGAATCGTTGCGCGCGATGCCTCTCAACCTAAGGACCGTCGACCAATTCGCAGCCGAAGTCCTCGGACACTCCGTGCCTGCATAGCCGACTCACGGCGGTTCGATTCTATGGGATAGCTCAAAAGAAAGAACATCGTCACACGCGGAGAAACTCTCTCCGCCGTTCAACAGACAAGTCACCGATTCGTATTGACAATGCTCAAATCGGACGAAATAACTCAGTGCTCCGGTTGGCCGTAAAACCGCCATTGCCTTTACCGCCTCTGATGGGAAATCGGTGGCGTAGATAGCGCATGCTGATCTTGTACCGCACGGACCAAACGTGGTGGCTGAAGCCGCGTGGACGTCGACGCTGGACGGCAAGAGAGTTTACGCCAGGTACAACGCCGCACAGCCATGTTTCAGAACTCGCGCCGAACTTGCCGATTACGAGTCGATGAGCGGTCGAGTTCGTCTTGATGTTCAAACCGGGAGTATCAGTTCATGGCATGATATGGCGGCGGAGTGCACGCATGGAAATCAATTGCGAGCAACGCGGTTTCGTTCAAAGTTGATGCCGTTGGGGTCGCGACGGTGAGCCCTGAAGCGCGAGCGCATCGTCAGTTTCGACTCGGCTTCAGGCCTGGGTCTGACCATGCGCTGCCGGACCAAGCGACGTTGAACAATCGCCTATCTCTGTCACGCACCACTCTAGGTGTGTCCTTGGTCACCAAGCCGTACAAACGTCTGGCACAGTCCGATGGGGCCCAGAATGTGACCGCGTGGCCCGGATGCAGCAGGCCGGATGGCAAGGATTGAGTGGGTCGACGTAAGCCAAGATTTCGTGACAGCAACGCGCGTGAATTACGGTGCTTGAGTCATACGCGTCCAGGTACCATTTTCGCCTTGGTTTTCCGGGGTGTCGGTGGAATTGTCATAGGTGCGGTAATTGCCGAAGCCGTCGGTGAAGTGGTTATAGCCACCTACATTCGAAACCTCCGTGGTACCCCCGTTACTGGGATCGTTCATCGTGTCGACTCCACGCATCAGATCGCTCCAATGTTCTGAAGCGCTGCGGGCGCCCCCGTTGGGATTCACGCTACCGTCGGAGCGCAGAAAGTCGTCATTGATGCCGCGGTCGTTTCGAAAGGCTATCTCCTGTTTGTTGAAGTTTGCCTGGAAGGTCGCCTGATCTTTCATGGTCTGTTGCCGGATAGCCTCGGCCGCATGGAGTTGATCCAACCCTTGCTTCAGCTTCTGCTGGAAGTCGGCGTTCAACTTGTCGCTAATGGCTTTGGAGAGTTTCATCCATTCCGGATTGACGATCGCCGACTTGGCAATCACGCAAAACATAGGCATCCGCTTGTCCAGCGCGCCGGCGGGTGCGCGCATACTCATCAACCCTACAAATCCCCAGTTGGTCTGTTGTATCGCGCCGGCAGTCATAGTCATTTGGCCTACGCTCTGGCCGGGGGTACTGCTCTTGGCAATGTAGTAGACACCGAAGAAAGCCTCCTCAACCGGCTTCCCGTCAAGGTCGTAGCTGACCTTGATAGCAACGCCATGCTGGTTGGGCCAGCCTGGATCGACATTGGTGGCCTTAGCCAGGCCGGGCAGATCCTGTTGCCCAATCCATTTGAAGTTGGCGACGTTCGGCCGGGTCGTCTGGATGAATTTCGCCAGGGCATTCACGGGCGGCATCGGCGCCATCGAAATCGCGCCAAGGGGCATTCGTTCGCCCGGCGCCACTCTGTTGCCCCGATTGAACTGCCTGTATTGCTGCGAAACCTCAATGTTCTCCATTCGCATGAGCGGGTATTGGAAAAACGCTTCCGAGTTTGCAAGATTCTCAGCGTGAAGCGAGTACTCCATTGAGTTCTCGATCCAGTTGTAGTGCCACACGATCTTGCCCTCGTAGGTCCACTTCTCGGGCAGGTGGATTGTCACGGCGCGCATGTTTTGATGTCCCGCATCAGGGATGACGCGTTCCGCAAAGATTTCCGTATCGCCCGTCGGAACGCCGGACCTAGGGGCGTTCGCTTTTGAGGCCGCAGGTGGACTACTCGGGCGCGGTGGCGTCGACGGAGCCGGCGCTGTGGTGGGGGCGGGCGTGGGTAAGGATAGGTTTTCGTTGCTCGGCGCCGAACTGCCGCCTTTGGGGGGAAGCCCAGCTGCCTGCCTGCACGCGTCGGAGAGCGAATCCTGATTCTGCTTGAGGCAAGCCACAATGCGACCACCGCCGGATTGCATTCCCCTGCATAGCCGTTGTGCATCCGCCGCGCAGGCGGTTCGAACTGCGGCACTCGCCTGCTGAGCCTCTGCCTGGAAGAAGGAAGAGCACAGAATGAATAGCAAAGTTCCCCATCTCATCACAAACCTCACCTTGTCCTGCCGATCAGTCTACTCGACTGATTCAGTTCGCAGAGGAGCTTTAGTCTGCGTTTGGCAAGAGGCACTGTGCTTCTCCGTCGACACCAAGGCGGGACGGGTGGCGGCGATCCAATTTGGTCGACCCTCCGCAGCTCTGCGAATAAGAGATGAGCTCGGTGAGGCTAACCCTCCCAGATTTGTCTATAAACCCTAGTTGACGGCCGACTGGAAGATTTCTCACTTGCTCGCTTTATGCTGAATCGCCAAGTCACTCGTCGGGCGGAAGATTGGTACTGAAAAGTCTTAGTGCTGTATCTGGAGGGCCCCGCCACGCAGTGCGCAGCCGCATGGCGAGGCGCTCGGATACAGGACTTGAAGGAAGCCGCCCTCATGGAAGGCTATGTATTTTGAATGGAGCTGCTTGGGTGCGAAGGGTCAAGCAAGTTGCTTGGACGGGTTTGATCCACGGCTTCGAGTGTGGGAGTGAGCGGCGACGAGGCGCAATAAGGCGCCAGCTGAGGGCTGAATTCGGCGGAATCATGGGCGATCCCGTGCCGGGTTACGGAAGAGTCGTCGACCACTCGAAAAGATCGTGGAAACCGCGCTACCGACAGGTGTGTTCTCTATTCCATAAACATTCGCCCGTCGGGAATTACTTGGTTGGGTGTGAATTGGATATTGATCGTTATGTGAAAGCATTCGGCTTGGGTATGGCTAGGCTGCTTCTCTTCGGGGCAGAATTATTTCTGTTAGTTCTCTTTTGCAAACGGCCTCCTCCTTGTTCCCCAACCGTACTTTGGTAAGGGGGCCTGTATATTTTGATTGCTGCGATACCGGCTGGCGGCTTTTCCTTGGCAGGTGGAAGAATCGCGCTCGTCTCCGGACGTGGCACTCCGTCTGCCGAAACACTGTTCACGACATTTCCAGCGGTTTTCTGTGTTGTGATTCTGAGCCTATCCGCTCTCATATTTCTTCATCATGCGTCTGAATACCGGCAAAGGCCGCCAACGACCCGCAATCAGAGCCGCTCCTGCCGCAGGTGGTTACGCTCGGAAAATCTACCCTCGGCACGAACTTTTGTGGGGGCGGGCTCACCAGATGTTTATCGAGGGCCCCGCCGTACAATGATGGGAGATAAATATTGCAATTCAGGGTAGATTTTTGGGCCGTACTGCTCATTGGAAGTAGATGGAGATTCTTCGCAATCCTCGGCATAAGCCAGAACGGTCACCAGATCCCGTCCGGATTCTGGAGACCTACTACCCTCGGCTGCTCAAATGGGCCGCGACGCTCGCGCGCGGTGAAGCTGCTATCGCGCAGGACATCGTGCAAGAGCTTTGCGTCCATTTCGCCATGGCAAAGCCCGACTTAAGTCAGGTATCGAATGTAGACGATTATCTATATACCTGCCTGCGCAACATCTACCTCTCCGCTATGACGAGAACCACTCGCGAAGCCGTGCATCTGGTGAGCGTAGCCGATTTCGATACTATGCACTTCGCATTGAGCGGCCGCTCCTCGGAAGAACTACTCCAGCGACAAAACGATATTCGCCGCATATGCGCATACTCAGTTTGGCGCAAGGATTCGACCAAGAGTGCAAGCTATCTCATTCTTCTCTTCCTTCATGGCTATACGAGACGCCAAACCGCCGAAATCGCGTGCGTGCTTGTTTCCGCCATATACAACAAACTCCTCAACGTGCGCACTGAAGTGAAGCAATACCTGGCGCAGACCGGGAGAATCCGCATCCGCGGGGGGATCTTCCACCGGACCCAGAGCTCAAGCGAAGTACGGTCACATCGCTCGAATTATTCGTTGAACTCAGCACCTCGATTTTTGAGGCAAGACGGACCGATTGCCCGTCTGAAGAAGCTCTCACGGCTCACTACATAGCGGCGCGGCCTGCACCCATTTCGTGCACTCTCCTTGCACACATTGTGAGTTGCGAGCGATGCCTCGCGCTGCTCGAGTCTCACTTTCAATGGAAGGACGAGGAAAAACCTGAAGAGGGAGAGGAGGCCAATGAGAACATGCTCCGAACGATCCTCACGTTGGGTAGCGGTTCCGCCGAGGCAATCGCTCAGTCGAAAACTGCAACAAGCACAGGCCTTGCGCTCAGTTGGGGCGGAGTTCCGGTGTCCACGGTTGCTTCAAGTAGTGTGATCACCCTTACTGCTACTGTGACCGCGGGGACAACCAAGGTGAATCCCGGGCAGGTCAAATTCTGTGACGCAACGGCGACCTACTGTACGGATGCCCATTTGTTGGGAACGGCGCAGTTGACGACGGCCGGAGTCGCCGTGCTCAAGTTCCGCCCCGCCCTCGGAAGTCATAGTTACAAGGCGGTCTTCATCGGGACGAACACATACGCAACGAGTTCTTCAGCCGTTGCGGTACTGGCAGTCACCGGCGTCCCCCCTGCGGCGGGCACCAGCACCGTTCTTGCGCAGACCGGGACGTTGGGCACCTACTCGCTGTCCGCGACGGTTACCGGCACCGGGAGCGACGCGCCGCTCTCCGGGACTGTCTCATTCGCCGATATCACGAGTGGCACCTCGGTTCTGACTACTGCCGCGCTTGGAGCAGGCACACCGGGAATGACCTGGGTGAATTCTCAACTCGTGACGGTAAACTCGGACCCTCAATATGAGGCTGTCGGGGATTTCAATGGAGATGGTATCCCGGACCTCGCGATTACGACCAACTTCAGCCCCGTCGTCACGATTCTTCTCGGCAAGGGGGATGGCACGTTCACGCCAGGTACGGGTTTAGCCGTAAGCGGAACTCCTGAGGAACTGGTTGCGGCCGACTTCAACGGGGACGGTAACGCTGACCTGGCCGTGCTCGACTATGGAGCTACCGGAACGGTGGCCATCTTTCTCGGCAAGGGCGACGGCACATTCAATGCCGCGCCCTCATCTCCCTCGGCGGGCATCTACCCGCTCTCGATCACGGTGGCCGATTTTAATGGAGACGGCATAGCCGACCTCGCCGTGAGCACGATCCCCAGCGGTGCGGTCACCGTCCTTCTCGGCAACGGCGACGGCACATTTTCCACCACCCAGGTCAATGTTCCGAACAGCACTGGCAACTATGCGGTTGCCGCGGGCGACTTCAATGGCGATGGCAAAGCGGATCTTGCGGTTCAATTCAACACTGAGGTTACGGTCCTCACGGGCAATGGCGACGGTACCTTTACGGTGTGGTCTACCACCGACATGGGAGCTACCCACAACCTGGGAGTTGCCGACTTCAACGGCGATGGAAGATTGGACCTGGTAGCCACAAACATCGACACCAGTGCGGTCACCGTTCTTCTCAACAACGGCGACAGCACCTATTCTCTGGTCCGGCTTGGCGCATCCGTACCCACCGAACCGTCATGGGTTTCCGTAGGCGACTTCAATGGTGACGGGATTCCCGACATCGCCTATGTTCAGGCCGAGATCGACACCCTCTTCATTCTGCTAGGCAAAGGCGATGGAACATTTGTGGACCCTGGCGCGCGTCCGGCCGCCGGTACTGGCTACCTTGCAGAGCCTTATTCGATTGGTGTTGGGGATTTCAACGGCGATGGCAAAGATGATCTCGCAGTCCCGATCTACTTTTTAAACACGGTCAACATCTACCTGAGTGAGCCCACACGCACGGCGAGCGCGACGGCAGCGAATTTTGGAATTGCCGGCGTGGGGTTGCACCAAGTTGATGCCGCCTACGCGGGCAGTAGCAGTTTCCAGGCCGGCGTCTCGAACACAATTGCGCTGTGGGGACAACCGCCCGCAACCACAACCACATTGACAGTGTCCTCCGGAGGTGCCCCGGCAACCACGGTCGCGGCCGTACCGCAGTCACGCTGGGCGCCTCGGTCGTATCTGGGACAACTCCGCTCCCTACCGGCCAGGTGAACTTCTGCGATGCACCCGCGACAACCTCCACAGACGCTCATTTGATAGGAAGCGGCTCGCTCACCAGCAATGGAACCGCAAGTTTTAAATTCATCCCCGGTCCCGGACAGCACACGTACAGGGCGGTCATGGTTGAGAATGCCAACGGGCTCGGCAGCACCTAGCCGACATCGACGCTGACTGTGACCGCTCCGCCGCATGTCAAGGTGCCTACCACGACCACCATCGATCAGAGCGGCGGCATCAACAATTACACACTCACGGCAACGGTGACCGGCGTCGGGTCGACGGCGCCTTTGACCGGCAACGTGTCTTTCCTTGACACGAATTACGCCAGCAAACCCCTCGCAACCATCACGATAGGTACGAGCACACCAGGGCTTGCGTTTCCAATTGCCTGTTCGACCGCGTTCACCAATGTCGGATTTCTCGCAACTGCGGCAGGCGACTTCAACGGCGATGGAATTCCCGATGTCGCAACAATCAACACCAATTCCATGGCTGTCACCATCCTGCTCGGGAACGGAGACGGCACTTTCAAAACGACCGCAGGCCCAACTCTTTCAGCCTATGCCACCGGCGTTGTGGCCTCCGATTTCAACGGAGACGGCAAACTGGACCTTGCGGTCTCGCTGTCTGCTGCCGACTTTTATTCGACCGGAAGCATGGCGATTCTGATCGGCAACGGTGACGGAACGTTCAGTATCTCCGGCGGCGCGCCGACTGTGGGCAATTCGCCGAAGGTGTTTGCCGTGGCCGATTTCAATGCCGATGGCAAGATGGATCTGCTGGTCAACGAGTCCACGGGGACGCGGATTCTGCTGGGTAAAGGCGACGGAACCTTCTCTCAAGCGCCGGCCACCGGACTGTCAGTCACCCTCGTGGTTGCTGACATGAATGGCGATGGCTTCCCTAATCTGATGACCGGGAGCTATCCCTCATCGGTATCGTTGGGCAACGGCGACGGCACCTTTCGACCTACATCCCCCGGGCTGTTGTTCTCGTCCCCTCCTCCGCCAGCCGTGGCCGGTGACTTCAATGGTGATGGGATCCCCGACGTTGCCATCATCGGCTCGTTCTACTCGCCCGTGACCATCTATCTGGGCAACGGCGACGGCACCTTCACTGCCGTTCCGCCAGGCACGAATCCCTCCGTCAACGAAACCGGCGGACTCGCCGCGGTAGACCTGAACCACGACGGCAAGCTCGACCTCGTCATTACAAACTTGAATAGCTACGCGGGAAATACTCAGAACCCTGACCTTACCTTCCTTCTCGGCAATGGCGACGGTACCTTCACCTCAATTCCCGGTGACACACAACTGAGCGGCACCTGGGCCATTTCGACAGCGGACTTCAACGGGGACGGCATACCGGACCTTGGCGTGGGCTCGGGCGCGGGCCTCAGCGTGCTTCTCACCGAGCCAAGCCAGACCGCGACAGTTATCGCAACGGGTGTGTCTCCTTCCGGTCCAACACCGCACATGGTGGATGCAAGCTATGCGGGCGATTCAAACTTCAAGGGCAGCACCTCGGCCACAACTCCACTCGACATCCAGGTGCTGACTCCGGTGTTTACACCCGCTGGCGGCACTTACAATTCCGGGCAGAAGGTCACGATCTCTGAGGCGACGCCTGGAGCAACCGTTTACTACGCGCTCAATTCCTATTCCTACCCAACGGTGTGGACCGCTTATACCGGCCCCATCACTATTAATACCGAAGGTTCTTTCAGTTTTCAGGCATACGCCAGCGAGAACGGGTATGAACAGAGCGTTGTAGCCACGGCGAGTTATACGCTGGACCTGCCACCCGCGCCAACTCCCGTGATCTCGCCCGGATCGGGCTCCTACGCCACCTCCCAGACCGTAACCATCACTGACACTGCGGCGGGTGTTTCCATCTACTACACGCTCGACGGAAGCGTTCCCACTACCGCTTCAACCCCGTACACCGGCCCAATTAACGTCTCCACATCAGAAACCGTTGCGGCAATCGCTACCGGAGGCGGATACAACACCAGCCTTCCCGGCGCCTCAACTATCGTCATCAACTCAGTTGCATCGGCATTCATTTATACCGTCGCAGGTTCTGGCACCTTTGGCTACGCAGGCGACAACGGGCCAGCCACTGCCGCCATGCTCAACAATCCAAACATTGCGCTGGTCGATGGCTCCGGAAATCTCTACATTGCCGACGGAGTCAACTGCGTGGTGCGCAAAGTGGATGCCCAAACCGGCATCATCACGACAATTGCGGGCAGCGGCACTCCCGGATACAACGGCGACAATGGCCCGGCGACGAGCGCGCAAATGATAGCCAATGGCATTGCGCTCGACGGCTCAGGTAACCTCTACGTCTCGGATTCGGTCCACGGCGTGGTGCGCAAGGTGACTGCATCGACGGGCATCATCACCACCATTGCAGGCAATGCCACTGCAACTGCTGTCGGTGATGACGGCCCGGCCATCAGCGCCCAAATAGCCAATGCGGCCGGACTCGCCCTTGACGGCTCCGGCAATCTCTACATCGCATCGTTCGAGCGAATTCGAAAGGTGAACCTCAGTTCTGGCGTGATCACCACGTATGCGGGTACGGGGAACTTTGGATCGGGTGGTGATGGCGGCCCGGCAACAATCGCCGTGGTTGCGCAGCCGTGGGGGTTGGCGCTTGATAAGGCGGGAACTCTCTACTTCACCGATATCGGCGCAAATGTCGTGCGCAAGATCAACGCTGCTGGAACCATCACGGCCGTTGCCGGGTTGTCGTTCAGCTCTTCCAATTCGATCGGTGATGGCGGCCCCGCCATTAGCGCCGTCTTCAACGGTCCATACGGACTTTCAGTGGATGCTTCGGGAAATGTGTACATCGCCGATTCGTATCACTACGAAATTCGCCTCGTGACCGCGAGCACCGGGATCATCAACAAGGCCATCGGCTACGGCCCCTCAGCGCCTTATCTCGGGCTCTCCGGTGACGGCGGCCCGGCGGCCAGTTCAGGCTTGTGCGCGCCCTACTCGATTACCTTCGACACAGCCGGAAACATGTTCATCGCGGAAGGTGGAATGAGCCGCGTGCGCAAGGTCACGGTTGCCGCGCTCCCGCCAACTTCTCCGGCTGCCTTGCCTGTGTTCAACGTGCAGGCGGGCACCTACGCACTTCCGCAAACAGTGACGATCAGCAGTCCAACTCCGGGTGCGGCGATCTACGTCACGCTTGACGGACGTACTCCCTCGACCACTGGAACCGGTTATCACGGTCCCATCAGCGTTACCGGCCCCGTGACGATCAAAGCGCTCGCGGTGGCTCCCGGCTTTCTCGCGAGCGACGTCGTCACATCCGCTTACACCATCACAATGCCGCCTCAATCAGTGATCAATACCATCGCTGGAAACGGTACTTCGTCGGGCGTGGTAACCCCTGGCGCACCTGCCACCAGCGAAAGCCTGGGATGGTTGTACGGGTTGGGAGGCGGGCGCGGGTGGAAACGTCTATATCCCAGACGCCAATCACTGTGTCGTCTGGATGGTATCCGCCGCCACGGGAAATGCAACGGTTTTCGCGGGTACTCTCAATTCCTGCGCAGAACTGGGTGACGCCGGCCTCGCAACATCCGCATCCCTCGCTGGTCCCACGCATGTCGCCCTTGACGCTGCGGGAGATCTTTTCATCACCGACTCGTGGTATGGAAAAATCCGGAAGGTTCAAGCTGGAACAGGCATCATCACCACCTATGCCGGCGGAGGACAATACAGCCAGAACATCGGCGACAACGGCCCGGCGACGCTCGCTTACCTTTACAGCCCCAATGGCATTGCGGTGGATGGCGCCGGCAACCTGTACATTGCCGACACCTATCATTACCGGGTGCGGAAAGTCGACACTGCCGGAATCATCACCACCTATGCCGGCGGAGGCACCGCGGGATTGGGAGAAGGCGGCCCGGCAACATCAGCTACTTTCTCCTATCCGTACGATATTGCGGTCGACGGCTCCAACAATCTCTATATCGCAGACCAGTACAACGGGCGCGTGCGCATGGTAGCTCCGCAAACCGGGATCATCACGACTTTCGCCGGCAATGGCGATCCGGGTCAGAGCGGCGACGGCCTGCTCGCCACCGCGGCGGAGGTTAACCCGCTCGCCGTTGCCGTCGACACAACCGGTAATGTGTACATCGCCAACTATCCCAACTCTGTGCGCGTGGTGAACGCAACCAGTCATGTCATCTCCACTGTCGCCGGCACCGGATATAGCGGCTTCAGCGGCGATGGCGGTTCTGCCACTATGGCGAATCTGTGCGAACCTTATGGCCTCGCCACCGGGAAATTGGGCGCCATCTACATCTCTGATACATGTAACTTCCGAGTCCGCGAAGTAACCTATCCGAGTCCCACGCCCACTCCCGTTCTTAGCCTGCCGACGGGAAGCTACCTGACGGCCCAATCGCTCACGATTACTGACAGCGCGCAGAACGCAACCATCTACTACACCACCGACGGAAGTACGCCCAACACGGCGTCGACGGTTTATAGCGGAGCCATCACAGTCTCTTCTTCGGAGACCGTTAACGCGATCGCTGTTGCCGACGGTTTCACTGCCAGCGCAGTCGCAACGGCTGCTTACCTGATTGGCACCCCTGCGGCAACGCCCGCGTTCAATCCGCCTGCCGGATCTTACGTAGGGGTTCAGTCGGTCAGCATTACCTCCGCAACTACCGGTTCGACCATCTACTACACAACCGATGGAAGCACACCGACGACGGCGTCGGCCAAGTACGCGAGCCCCGTCACGGTTGCGGCATCGGAAACCATCAACGCCATTGCGGTAGCCAGCTGGCTACACCCCGAGCGCTGTGGCGTCGGCAGCGTACACAATCAGCAATCCCGTGCCGGTGCTCATCAGTCTTTCACCGGCGATAACCACGGCCGGCGGCTCAACCTTCACTCTCACGGCAAATGGCTCAGGCTTCACAGCAACCTCAAGCGTGCGATGGGGATCAAGCGCCCTTGTCACCCAGTTCGTTGACGGCACCAGGCTCACCGCCAGCGTTCCGGCCAGTGATATCGCGACCGCGGGAATATCGGTAATTTCTGTGCAAACCGCTTCCTCGGGTGGCGCCACTTCAAACTCGTTGCAATTTGAGACCGACACCGCCGGTTCGACCCCACCAAGTTTCACCACACTTATCGCAACTATCAGTCCCGGCTCCACGGCAACCTATGCGGTGTCTTTGCCGGCCTCGGCAACCGGCGTATCCGTCACCTGTCTCAATCTACCTACGGGCTCCAGTTGCAGCTACTCGGCAGGCTCGCTCTCCATCTCCACATCCGCTACAACTCCAGCAGGAACCTATCAGATCACCGTGGTCTTCACCGAGACACTCCCCGGGGCCGCAAAAGCGTGGATCTTCCTGCCGATCTTCCTCTTGCCGTTGGCCGCCGTCAGAAAAAGAGCTACGGGCCGCATTTGGTTTGTTGCACTCCTGGGGCTGGTGATCGCTGCGGCGGCCGGGGGCTGCGGAGGAGGTGGTGGTACCACGCCGACCCCAAATCCATTGCACCAGGTCAGGAGTTCTGGAGTCGTCACTCTAGCTGTTCAATGACCATCTGAGCATACTCAATGCATACCGCCAGTCGATTCGCACTCACTCCGCTCTCAAGGCATCAACTGGATCCACGGAGGCCGCTCTTCGTGCCAGCACTATCGCCGCAAGTAACCCGCACAGGGCCAGGCCCACGGATACGAAACCAATCGTCCAAGGATCGAGCGAGCGCACGCAAAATCGATAAAGAAATCCATTCCAAGCGGGTTTGAGCTACCACCTTGAGCGGCCCTCAGCAATGCCTCACGGGCCCATTCGCTCGGCGTTCTGCCCACGCGCGTTGCGGCGTCTTCGATGACCCTCGCCTCGAATGCTGTGAGCTTCGTACTTAAAATGAGCGAGCGGCGATCACGCCCGCGCAGCTTCTCTTTGGGTAGATCCCTGATTGTCTGAACGTCATCCATAGTTACCTCCATCCCGTGTCTACCCGGTATCTGGCGAGATACCAAAGTATGGGCAGTTCCCTTTCAGGGGTGGAGTGTCGTCGATCAGCAAACCGTTTGCGCAGCCGCCGACAAAGCAATTTCTGCGAGGAGCTGGCGCAATCTTTCAGCCGCCAATTCCAGCAGTTCGAAATTAGGGTTTGGCATCAGCGGGCATCTCCAACCTTCGCGTCAGCTCCTGACTCACCAGGTTTCGTTCTCTGGCCCGCCCGTTACGGAGAGCATCCACCAAGGCCAGCAATTCATAGGGCCGCTCATCTGCGAGTGCAGCTTGCGGGACATTCTTGTGAAGGGGCGCAAAGCAGACATCTAGGGGGAGAATCTACTTCGGGTCAAGAAGGCGTTTGGGGGGAGAATGACAGTCCAGCTTGATGATGGGCAATGAGTCCAACATTGTTCCCGCCTATTGTGGCGAGACCGGACCAATCTTAAGCATGCGGGGGTGATGAAAAACTCCCTCATGGATCGGAGTCAGATTTTGAGCCTCCTCGTCTTTCTATCCATTCCTTGTCTATTTTCACTGGGCTTGCTGATCTGGGGCCTAACTTCCGAACTCCTCCATCCGCGCCTGGAGGGAGCCGCAGCCACGTCAAGACCGTCTTCAAGAGCCGCGAACATAGGGACCTTCGGTGTCTTCCGGCGCAATCCGGGGAGGGCGCAGATCCCCAACGCAGAGGTTTACCCTAATGCCCCAATGAATGCGGGCGGGCATCTTTTGTAACGTTATTAGGACCGAATTGGCCCCGAATTCCTGTTTTTACATTTCCCGATGTGTGCACAAAGTGGAAGGCGCGAAACATGCGTTCCGCGCCCATAGGGGAAGCCACCTTCACCGCGCAATGAGATGCGCGCGGCACAATGTCCCTACCGACCCTGATTCATGGCCGCCGCCGCCACGATTGCGTCGAGCGCAGAACTCTGGCGTGCGGCATCCCCTGAGTCGAAAGGTCCCGACCAGATGAGCCCAAACGAGTAGTTGTCACCCCGGTCACGGTTCCATATGCTATCCGCATTTGTGTTGGCGAAAGACCGATAGTCTGGATTTGGGGCTGCCGCATAAAGCCTCATCAGATTGCGCACGAATATACCCTTGAACTGCGGTCCGTCGGCCCCACAATTCGGCTCGCACGGATCGTGCAGAATCCCATTCGTGTCCGTAAGGTGCGTCGTCGCCGCATTCGCGATCTGAGCGGCCTTGGGAAGTAGTGAACGATCGGTGCTGAACCGACTGAACTCCGCAAGTCCGCCAAGAATGACTCCCTGATTGTATGACCACGTAGCCTGTCCATTATTGGTGCAGGCTTGAGGGTTCGAGGAATTCAAGCCGTCGTTAACGAGATTCTGCGCGTTGATCATGCCCGATGCAGAAAACCATTTCCACTCGCGCTCGCTCCAGCTCGCGTACTGCGACCGCTGCGGTGCAGAAGTGCGGTTAGCCAGATGCGCTGCCACGGAAAGGAACAGTTCGTTGGCAATAGCATTCTTGTAGGTTCTGTCTTTGCTCCACCATACTCCGCCACCGCACGTACTGGTGTCCCATCCACCGGCCATATCCGCGAAGATCGACTCCGCCATCTCCAGATACCGTGGAGAGTGAGTCAGATCGTAAGCGTCAATCCAGGCGAGCGCCCACCATCCTTCATCGTCGTAATAGTGATTAATAAACCCTGCGTTCCTCTTTTGAGCGGCTGAGAGCGTATTCGCAAGCACGGGCGCAAACTGCTGGGTCTTGGAAGCTATCGAGAAGCTTGTCAGGACTGTAATGGCATTCGCGCTGTTCCACCATCCGGTCGAGTTGTACAGCCCTGTGCTCGTCGTTGTACCAAGCTTGCAGAGTGTCGATCGCATCCTTTGCTTCCCGAAGATATTTTGATGAGCTATCGGAGCCGGCTTGGGCTGAACTGTATACGCCGGACCAGGTCACGGCCGCGCATACCAATATTGCTACGAATCGGCGATTCCAGTGCACTCGAATCTTCATGAAATGATCCTCCGCGATGCGACCATGGCGTTCGAATTGTGGATGATTCGCCTCGATCGCAAAGAGTCTCGCGCTGCTGTCGGTTTCAGCAGCGCGAGACTGAAAGCAGCCTTGAACGTGCCGCGCACTTTCCGCTTTGACACGCTACTCATGGCTTTTGCAACGACTGCAGCATCAGCTTGAAGAACACGTCTGGTCGAACCACTTCGAACTGCGAACCAATCGAGCTAACAAGTGTCTTCGCGTCGGATGGCATCATGTTCCATGACTCTAATCCGGCCGCGACGAACAATGGGCTCGTTCCGTTCCAGCCTTGTGCAATAGTCGTCAGCTCAGCAATCCCAGATTGCGTATCGTTCACTCCGAGTAGCGTCGCCACGGGTAGACCATCGATCAGCCCCACCTGACTGGACGATTCATAGTTGTAGACAATGCCTTCGAGACCCGGGATATTCGATTTGTAAAGGTTCACGAGGCTATTCGTTAAGGGCACGTCGGTGCTGTTGTCGCGATTGTACGCGAACAGAGTTTTCATTCCTGTACGTTGCATGTACGCTCCGCTTCGTTGCGCATATTTGGGCAATGCGGAGGCCGGCCACATGACAGGGTATGTGTAGCCGGCGCCGGAAGGGCCCGCCACTAGAAGGTCGTTGGTGGTCTGCGTCTGTTGGAAGTAACTCAACATAGCCGGAGCTATATCGAGCAAAAGCACGCTTATGCTCCATCCAAGCGGCACTTGGCCCCGCGTCGCATCGTCCCACATCTGACGCAGCCGGTGCTGATCGTATTGAATATTGTCGCCTTCCACCAAGGTCAGCGAGAGATAGATCTTGTTGCCAAGTTGAGGGACACGCGCAGCCGGCTGAAATGATTTGATGGGTGCGCGAACGCCGCTGAAGACGCTGGCGTTGTAGAAGTAATCGGCAGCCACAACAACCGACGCGTTCTGCGCGCAGAGGGTAACTCCGGTCATTTCGTCTCCGTTAGGGAACCACCCCAGATACGGCGTGTCAGGCTCCATCGTTTTGAGAATCTCCGTGAATAGAGCCGCTTCGTCGGCAACATTGGGATCGAGCCAAAATACCGGTGCTTTGGTTGCAACAATGTAGTCGCGGAATAGCGCATTCGCGACCTGGTAGCTTGGTGTGGTGTTGGTCGCAGTAATCAGGTATTGATTCCACATCAGTGTCGAGAGCGTCAGCGTCTTTGTTCCGGCAGGTGGCGTGAATTTGTAAATGAAGTAATTGTTACCGTCCGCGAACCGCCACCCACCTGATGCCAGCTGAGAACTGTCGGGATCGAACAGATACGGCAATTCCGCACTTGTTCCCGGCTGGAACGATGCAATCACGCTGCCGTCCGCGGTTACTGTCACCTGTGAGACGGACGGCCCCCAGCCGGTGTCGGAATAGGCATCCTGGTAGCGTACGTACACGGATGGCTCACCCAGAAATGATGATAGGTCCGCGGTATAGGTGGCTTTATTCGACGCATCAGTTATCGGCTGGGTGACTTCGAGTAATTTGGTCCAGGAGACATTGGGAACCTGCTGTGTATTCGATGGACTGATCGCAGTGACCAATCTTTTCGTTAAATCGGGATATACGTTCTCCAGCGCATATTGATAGACCGCAAGCTTGTTCGCAAAGCGATCGCGCAGATCCTCAATGATAGGCAATTGATATTGACTAGCCAGAGCAGCAGTCGCAATCAACGCACTGTGAACACCCGCAAGCGTAGTTGCAAGATTGATTGTGTCCGGCACGTTCGGATCATAGACGACGGCTCCTGACACTTCCGAGCGGTAGCGGTCGAATAAAGCCCATGGTTGCGCGGTCATGTTGTAGGGGACTCCGATCGTCTTCAGCCAGGCGAGATTCGTCGGATCGGTCCCCCAATAAAAATAGAGGCGAGGTCGGCTGCGGTTTACAACGCCTTGCAATGACACCAACAACCCCTGCTCATCACCATTCAGCGCACTCAAATCAGCGGCGTCAAGGTGAATGGCTTGGGGAAAAGTGGGCAAGGCTCTGTCGGGTGGCCAATGCAGTTGAGAGGCACCCGATGCGCTCGGCTGCGTTTGAGAGAAAGCCGCAAGATGCGCGGCGCTTGCCCCGGCGGCGGCGCCGCTCAAGGCCAGGAATTTTCTGCGAGAGATGGACATGGCTCATCCTTTGCGGGAGGGAGAGTGTGCCTCTTAAAAAGAAGAGGCAGTGTCTGCAAAAGCCGAGCAACAGACTGAAGTGGTAACGATTCCACTCCGCCAAAAACAATAAATTCGCTTGTCGTGAGCTGTCAAACGTTCTGGGTCCACAAGACCGTAGGCTCGGCATCATCGCTGCGCCAAAAGCTGCAAAGGAGAAATCAGACTCGACAAATCGGATGGAGCATCACACTGGCTGCTCAACCGGGTGATCAAGCCGGGAGTTCGACTTGGTGCGCGACAAAACACCTTTGCGAACATCGAGCAAAACGAGCAATGTATTGGCGGTTAATGCGGTGGCCACGTTGCGCGTGTCCTCTTCATGGCCGGAAGTATCGGCAAGATCATCGGGTGATTTAATGATTTCCAACTTGAGCCTTGCGAGTCATGTCCCACGCCACGCCTGGCATGCCAGCTGTCCCGGCCTTCCAAATGAAGGAGAGACCGTATCGTCGGCGGATTTGGCATTTGGAGATGATCCAGTAAGACTGCGAAGCTCGGTGCTTTCCAACTGCGTCCTGGCATTCATGGTCGCCGGCAAAAGCTACAATCTCGACTTTGGGCATTGTCGTGGACTGCTAAAGGGGTTGGCCCAATTCCATTGCCGCGAACTTAAGTCGCAGATTGCGAAATCGTTACATGCTTTCCGCGACGGGAATTTCCACCTTGGGCAAACCCGCGTTCACCATTTTCAGGCCGGTGCGTCTCCCCGTCTCGCCACCCGGGCGTTCAATTGGCAAACCCAAAATCCAAACCCCTTGCGCCACAAACAATCCATCTGTATTCCTCTCTGTTCTTCGCGACGCGGCTGCCTTAGAATGAAGCGCACATGACGTCTCCCGGTACGCTGCCGTCACTCATTTTTTCCGATGCCAATGGAGAGCGCCTTATCCCACTCGAGCAGGGTTCGACCTTCATTGGTCGCTCACTCGATCAGAACCTGGTGCTTGCGGAGAGCTACGTCTCCCGCCGCCATGCCTCCATTCATCGCGTTGACGGCCACTTTGAACTGGTCGACGAGAAGAGTTCGCACGGCACTTATTTGAATGGGGCTCGCATCACCCGCGAACGTTTGAATTCGGGCGATACGCTGCAGTTCGGCTCGCCCACCGCGCCGGTCTATCGATTCCAGAGCCAGCCAGCAAATCAAGAAGGTCCAACTGACTCGCTGACAGTCAACTTGCTCCGCGCCTTCTCCTCCTTCGCGCCCGCATTGCAAGACGATCAAGCCGGCGCGCACCAGATGGAGCAGTTGAGCTTCCTCATCAGCTCCGCCCGCAAGCTCAACTCCATGGACGCCATCGACGACATCCTGCGAGTCTTGCTGGAATCGTCCATCAAGCTCACCGGCGTCGAGCGTGGATTCGTCTTTCTCAGAGAAGGCGAAAACATGCGCCTAGCCCTCGGTCTGCGCGGCGACGGCAATCCCGTGGCGGAAGACTCAACCATCTCCCGGCGTGCGATGCGAAAAGCGATCGAAAGCGAGTCGAAGTTCTGGGTAAGCGATACCCTCGCAGACGCCAGCGCCTCGGGATGGGCCAGCGTCGTAGCCAATTCCATCCGTGCGTTCTATTGCATTCCGCTTCGCAAGCACACCCCGGCATCCGATCCCAATCGACTTCTCGGCCTGCTCTATCTCGACAGCCAGATCAGCCCCGGAAACCTGAGCGAAATCGACCACCAGGTACTCGAGATGGTTTCCGTGGAAGCCGCCACGCTCCTCGAAAACGCGCTCCTCGCGCAGTCCGAATTGAAGGCCAGGCTCGCCGCTGAGGAGTTGGTGGTTGCCGCCAGAATCCACGCCAGCTTGATGGCCATCCAGCTTCCTACCGTGTCGTTTGCATCGCTCGAAGCCCGCACACTTCCCTGCCGTGCCATTGGCGGAGATTTCTTTGATGCCGTCGCGGTCGACAATTGCATCTGCGCTGTCGTCGCCGACGTCTCTGGAAAAGGCGTTGCCGCATCAATCGTTGCTGCCACGCTACAGGGAATCATTCACGCTCAACTATTAGCCCGCCAGGAACTTGCTGAATTGGCGGCCGTCGTAAACCAGTTCCTTTGCGATCGCGGCGTCGGCAAATACGCAACCATGATCCTGCTCAAAATCTGGCCAAATGGAAGAGTCGAGTACCTGAACTGCGGCCACATCCCTCCTGTCATCGTTACCCAATCGGGAATATGGCAGCTGGAGGAAAGCAATCTCGTCGTCGGTTTGATTCCCAATGTCAAATACAAACCTGGCTACTGCTCACTGGAATCCGGCGACCGCATTCTGTTATTTACTGACGGCGTCACTGAAGCCGAAAACATCCGCGGTGAACAGTTCGGCGAAGTCGAGCTGGAATCCATCATTCCCCTTGCCGATCTCGACCAGATCCTTCAACGCATGTCCAAATTCCAGGGTCAATGCGAAAGCCAGGATGACTGTACGCTCTGCGAACTCGTCTATCGTGGTCCTGCGTAGAGTCCCTTCTCGTTTCGCCCCCCAAGGTCAATCGCACCAACGCGGTAGCCGTTCATTTTTGAACACCTGCGCTCAGTTTTGAACAGCATCATGTCCCACATCTCACCTGGGCAATTCCATCCCCTTTAGAATCCGTATCCACCCCGGTTGCAACTGGCCCTCCAAGTGCGACACCCTTCATGCGCAGTCGCCCTGCGCGGAGGCACCATGAACGCATTCCTGCAGGACGTCCAGTATGCGCTGCGCCAGCTGCGCAAGACTCCCGGATTCACCCTCACCGTTCTGCTCACGCTGGCGCTTGGCATCGGGGCCAACGCCGCCATCTTTACGCTTGTGAATTCCCTCCTCTTGAAAAAACTGCCCGTAACCGATCCGGCCGCTCTCATAAGAATCGGCGAACACAACGATTGCTGCATCAGCTCGGGATATAACGACAAGGGCGACTACTCGCTCTTCTCTACTGATACCTATCACTACTTGAAGTCTTTGCCCGAGTTCGCCGAACTGGCCGCCATGGAATCCGGCTTCAACTATCAGCCCGTCGTTACCCGCCGGGAAGGCGGACAAAACCAGGCGCGTTCAGCCTTGGCCGAGTTCGTCTCCGGCAATTACTTCCGCACCTTCGGGCTCCAGCCCGGCGCCGGAAGGCTATTGCTGGACTCAGACGACGTGCAGGGCGCCCCCGTTGCGGCTGTCTTGAGCTATGAAACGTGGCAGCATGACTACGCGGGCGATCCCTCAGTAATCGGCAGCACATTCCGCGTAAATACCAAGCCTGTCACCGTTGTTGGCATCGCACCCCAGGGTTTCTACGGCGATCGCCTCACATCGACGCCCCCTCAGTTCTACCTGCCTGTCGAGGCCATGCCCGATCTGGCCAATGCCAAATTTGTTCACGAACCTGAAACCGACTGGCTCTACCTGATCGGCCGCATCAAGCCAGGAACCGCTTTGGGCCCGCTGCAAGAGAAGATCAGCAACCTGTTGCGCCAGAAGTACGCCACCCGAAAAGCCCTGTCGACTGACTTCGGCAAGACCTTCCTCGCCAAGACTCACGTGGTGCTCACGCCCGGCGGCGGTGGCATTCAGGGTCTACAGGAGGAGTACAAGTCTCATCTTCACCTGCTCATGTGGATCTCCGGCCTCGTGCTGCTCATTGCCTGCGCCAACATCGCCAACCTTCTGCTGGTGCGCGGCATGAGCCGCAAAACCGAAATGTCCGTGCGCACCGCACTTGGAGCACAGCGCGGAAGAATCGTTCGCCAGTTGCTCACTGAAAGCCTGTTGCTTTCCGTCATCGGTGGTCTCGCCGGCCTTTTCGTCGCATTCGCAGGTGCGCGCATGTTGCTCATGCTGGCCTTCCCCGGCGCGCAAAACGTGCCCATCGGCGCCAACCCCTCGGCTCTGGTCATCGCCTTCGCCTTCGCCCTGTCCCTCGTCACGGGCGTACTGTTCGGAGTTGCGCCTGCATGGATCGCCGCGCAGGCACATCCCGCCGATGCCCTTCGTACGGGATCCCGCACCACGGCCTCAGGCGCTTCGCTGCTCCAGAAATCTCTTGTCATCCTTCAAGCGGCACTCTCGCTTGTCTTGCTTGTCGGCGCCGGACTCTTTTCTCAAAGCCTCAACAAGCTGCAGAGTTCTGACATGAAGCTCGACTCCACAAATCGCTACATCATTCACTTCAATCCCCAGGCCGCCGGATACGCAACAACCCAGGTAGAGGCGCTCTATCGCACTATCGAAGAGCGATTCCATGCCATGCCCGGCATAGTCAAAGTCGGCATCTCCACCTACACGCCCATGGAAGACAACAATTGGAGCAATGGCGTTCAGATCCAGGGACAACCCGACCCCCACAAAAACGCCTCGTTCGTAAAAGCAACGGCCGAATACTTTGACTCCGTAGGAACTCGCGTTGTGATGGGCAGAGGATTTGGCCCGCAAGATACTTCAATCTCGCCGCCGGTTGCCGTGGTCAATCGCACCTTCGTAAAAACCTTCTTCAAGGATGGCGACACTCCCATCGGGCACCGCATGGGTCCCGCAGGTCCAAAGTCACCAGGAGACTTCGAGATCGTCGGCGTCGTCGACGACACAACCTATTCTTCCGTCCAATGGAAAGACCATGGCATGTATTTCATTCCCATGGTGCAGCGCTTCCCCAGTGACAAGGACCCGATCGAGAACGATGGCTCGCTCTTCGCGGGCGCTATCGTAATCCAGACCCAGGCACCCATGACCGACATGGAGAAGCTCGCCGGCGCCGCGCTCTCCGCAATCAACCCAAATCTCACTGTGGGGAAATTTCAAACCTTTGATGATCAGATCGCCGACCGCTTCACCGATGAGCGCATGATTGCGCGCCTCACCATGCTCTTCGGCGCACTGGCGCTCCTGCTGGCATCCATCGGGCTTTACGGCGTGACGGCTTACGGCGTGTTGCGGCGCACCCCGGAAATCGGCATCCGCATGGCCCTCGGCGCGGAACGAACCCGCGTGGTAGGGATGGTGATGCGGGGCGCCATGATTCAGGCAGCAATCGGCCTGGTCATCGGCATTCCTGTTGCGCTCTTGTGTGTGCGCTTCGTCAAAGCACAGCTTTACGAGATCACAAGCGTCAACATGATCGTCCTTGGAGGAGCCGTTGTAACTCTCGCCGTGGCCGCCGCAACCGCCGGAATCATTCCCGCGCGCCGCGCAGCCTCTATCGATCCTGTAAGGGCCTTACGCGTAGAGTAAGGAGTCGCCCAGCCACAACGCTGGGTTGGAGATCACCGCCTCAACCCAGCGATTCAACCAGGCAGCGTCAGCTTATCTTTGCTTCTCCGAACTCGAATCGGGGACGACAAAATCGATATTGCTCAGGTCTACTTTTCGCCGAATGCCACAAATGCGCCAAGGCCGATCATTCCAATGCCGGAGGCCACTCTCTGATTGCGCCGGAATCGGGCGTTTGATCGCAGCCTTGCGCCAATCGGAGCGGCAAAAGCGACGACCAGCAGGTCGGCAGCGGTGTTCAATGAAACTGAGATAACGCCCAGAAAAAGGAATTGACCCACGACATGCCCGAGTGTCTGGTTTACGAACTGCGGAAGGAATGAAAGGAAGAAGAGCGCCGTCTTCGGGTTCAGCACCTCGGTGACCACGCCCTGCCGGAATGCGTGATTCTTACCGACTGCCTCAGCCGGTTCATTCATCTCTACGTTCCGTGTCCGGATCATTCGGAAACCCAGCCAGACAAGGTAAATTGCGCCGGCATACTTGACGAGTAAAAACGCTGTAGCTGACGCCGCCAGAACGGCAGATAGGCCGAGCCCGGCGGCCAGGACGTGTATCGATCCGCCGATGAACGTGCCAAACGCCGACAGCACGCCTTCTCGCTTGCCTCCAGAGAGTGTGCGCGCCAGGACATAGAAAATTCCCGGACCAGGAGTCACCGCAAGCAGCGTCGCCGCGGAGAGAAACAGTACGAGCAAATGTACGTCCAACATTTCCCGATTATAAGTGCCGGGTGCACCACAAAGTGCTCATGGACCCGCGCAGGGACAGACGAGCGATGGTCGCGAATTCTTTCAACCTGGAGATCTACCGCCAACAATCGCCGGTCCGGCGTTCTCAACCGGCCGCACGCGGTTAGTTCAAATATTCGTATCCGTTAACTCTACAACTTCAAAACAATGCCGCGTCTACTGCGGGTGGCGAAAGTTGATATTCTCCCCGTCGAGCTGGTACTCGGCCGAGCAGAAATCGCCGCCGCAAATCATCGGCTCGATTCCGCAAAGTTGACGGCGCGTGATCAGCCCCATGGTGCCGCAACGCGGACACGACATGACGGCTACGAAGGGGTTTTGTGCATGCCCAAGCGAGGTCTGGTTTTCAAGCACGAAAACCGTGCCGGGGTCCATTCTTTCGGGGATCCATTCTTCCAGGAATTGCAAGTCGGCTGACATCCTGCCCTCCAGTGAGTTGAGATGCACCTGAGCCGGTATAGCGTTTTGCGCCAGGGGCTCTGTTGTACAGCAACTGCTGGTTGCAAGGTTCAACCCTGAGAATTGGACGCCTCGGGGTCAATTCAGTGTTGCCGCTTCCCTTCCGTTCGTCAATCGGTATTCCGCCCTGCCCGTGCATAAGCGGATTCCTTTGACCAGAAAGTTGCAAGCACCCTTATTTTGAAACTCGGGCAACAGCGGATGTCTGCTCGCTGCCCGCTCCATCAATTCCTCTGTATATCTCTTCGTTGCGCAAAATGGCCTGAACGTAATCGCGTGTTTGCGTGAATGGTATGGACTCAACAAACTCGTCGATACCGTGATAAGGACCTGCAGACTGCCAGTCCACTACGCGAGAATCACCCGCGTTGTATGCGGCCAGTGCGTACTCCTGCACGCCGCCAAAGTGATCAATCAGCTGCTTCAGATATTTGGTGCCCAGCCGGATATTGATCTCCGGATTCAGCAACTGATAGGTCTGAAAATTCGAGATGCCCTCCTGACGCGCCAGTGACTTCCCTACCGACGGTTCTATCTGCATTAGACCGTACGCGTTCGCATAAGAGATCACCGAGGGGTTAAACTCTGACTCCTGCCGGATCAGCGAGGCCACCATGTATGGATCAAGACCATTTTTTGCCGACTCCGTCTTGATCGTGTCCCACCAGGCCTCCGGGAAGAGAATGCGCCAGTAAGCCAGCGGAATCGAGTTGATCGGCGCCGACGACGCATATGGCAATGCTCGCTTCAAAGCACGCATCGCTCGGTATGTTTCGCCGAACGAAGCATAAATCTGCGCCTCCGCCAGCGCACCCCACGACTCCGAATCCGGATCCGCCGCAAGTTCCTGCCCGATGTAATCATTCAAACCCGCGTTCGCAATCAACCGCGCCTTCGCAATATGCGGGCTGTCCGCCGGAAACACATCCGTCAAATGCGGAATCGGCGGAGCCTTGAATCCTTCAATTTCTGTCTGCGCCACCGTGACCGGCTGGCCAAGTGCCGTAAGCCGCTGCCGCGACATCTGCGCGTAAAAATAATGTTGATATCGCGAAACCACCGTGCGATAGTTTGCCGCCGCCTGCGCCGGTTGATGATCCTGCAGTTCGAACAGCCGTCCGCGCCAGTACAACGCCGCGGCGCTCTCCGTCGCCGTCGGATAGAGCCGGATCTGCTCATCGAACATCCTTACCGCATCCGGGAAGAGCCCCTCGCGATAACTCAACCAACCCGCGCGCCAGTGCGCCGCCGCCGCATTCTTGTGGTTCGGAAAATGCGTTGCCAGGTAGCTGTAATAATTCACAGCCATCGGGTAATCGCGCTTCAGCATGTACATGTTGCCGCTGGAGAAAAGAGCCTCGGCCAGCCATTGGCTTTGCGGGAAGCGTCGCTCCAGCTGCGTCACCAGCCGTTGTTGCTCGCCTTCGTTCTCGTGATTCCGCGCCAGCTTCCATCAACAGATACAGCCGACGCGCGCCGTTGTCGTCATTCGAATCGGCAAGCGATTTCGCATCCCCGTCGCCCAGGCGCTTCAGCTTCAAATCGCATGCCGCCGCTGCCACGGCAAAGCCATTGCGTGCATTCACATCCAGCGTCGCATTGCGCGCCAATGCGTGATACTGCTCCGATGCCAGGTTGTAGCGGCCCGCGTTGTAATACGCATCGCCCAGGCTGCGCAACTCGGTCGGCGTCAGGCTGCTCTCCGCGCCCATTGCCGTCAGTCGCGCCCTTGCCGTCTCCGCCTCCGGCGACAAGGGATGACTCAGCAGCAGAGTGCTTGAAATAGCCGCTGCGCCTCTTCGTTCTGCTGGATCGCGAACGCAATCTTCGCCTGCCGTCAGCTCATAGCTTCGGCATGTCGTTGCGCCTCATCCGCAATCGTCAGCAGCACACTCTGCGCCGCCGTCGCATTCGCCCTGCGCCAGCAGCACGTTGGCCTCAAGCTCCGGCGCCTCCAGGTCAAACATGCTGTCCGGATAGCGCGCGTTGAATCCCTTCAGCAGCGCCTCGGCAGCGGCTTCATTTCCTGCCGCATGCTGGCACTCCGCCGCCAGGTAGTCGGCATAATCGCCCAGCACTTCGCTATGTGCCTTCGCCTGTTTCAACGCCGCCGCCGCATCCTGGTATCGCTTGTCGATCTGGTAAGCGCGCCCCAGCGACAGATACGCCGCCGCCGCCGCATCGCCCGTATGCTTTTGCGCGTAGTTTGTCACGCCCGCATAGGCGGCAGCCGTGCGCATGGTCATCAACTGCTGCGCCATCGGACGCAGCTCACTCGACGCCACAAACGCCTGCTTCAGCCGCGACGTCCGCGCCCGGCGTTCTGCTGGCGTTCCGCGATGCCTGTGCCGCGACACCGTGTGCTTACCCTTTTTGCTCGTCTTTGCTTTGGAAGTGCTCTTTTTCAGTCTTGGTCGAAGCCGTCGACGTTCCAGCACCAGTTGAAGCCTTAACGGCCACAGGAGCACCGGCAATCAATATAGACATCAACCCAGCCAGGCACCGCACTGCGAGCCTGGAGGGAATAATCGGGGAGTTTTTAGCCCTCATAGCTTTCACTCTAAGCGGAAATCGACCAGGCAACAGCGTCATGCATCACTTGTGTCACTACTTCCGCGCTTCCCTTCACTGCCTTGCGCATTCCCTGCCCCGGACTGCAGGTCCGATCGCCAACCCTGCCGGCGTCCTCATTCCCTCATAAACCCGCCGTTCCATATTTAGACGCGCCACACGCCCCAATCACTTCACAAGCCCCCATTTCAACCATTCGCCGCCATCCGTTACACTGGAAACAGCGGCCCCCATTCCCTCCCGGCCACCCGCCGAACGGATTTCCGCAACCAACGCGCATGGCGACCATCCAACCCATAGCAGGACAAGACGAGCAGCATCCCGACGTAGCCCTGGTCGAACGGGTCCGCGGCGGAGATGTCTCGGCTTACGATGAACTCGTCCGCAAGTACGAGCGTCAGGTCTTCCGCATTGCGCAGCACATCACGCAAAATCGCGAAGACGCTGAAGACGTAATGCAGGACGCGTTCCTCAAGGCGATACGAGAAGCTCGATCAATTTCAGGGGAACTCGAAGTTCTACACATGGTTGGTTCGAATCGCAGTCAACGAAAGCCTGATGCGCCTCCGCAAGCGGCGTACCGGCAAAATGGTCTCGATCGACGAGGACGTGGTGACCGACGACGGCAGCGTCCCCCGCGACCTGGCCGACTGGGCTCCCGATCCGGAGCAGAACTACACCCAGTCCGAACTCCAGAAAATCCTGGAGAAGACCATCAAGGGTCTGCCCCCGGGCTTCCGCGTCGTATTCGAACTGCGCGATGTCCAGGGCCTCTCCACCGAGGACACAGCCGAGGCTCTCGGCCTCAGCGTCCCTGCCGTCAAATCGCGCCTGCTGCGCGCACGGCTACAGCTCCGCGAGCGTCTCAGCCGCTACTTCAAACGCAAATCCACTCGTTCCGCGGCAAAATCGACCGCTTCCGACGGAAGAAAGGGGTAGAGAAATGACCTGCACCGAATTTCTTGCCCTGCTCGACGATATGATCGACGACACCTCGACCGCGATGCGCGCCGACCTACAGGAACACCTCCAGGGCTGCGAGCACTGCGAGGTCACCCTCAACACCACCCGCAAAACCATCCAGATCTACCGCTCCCACCAGACTCTACGAGATGCCCGCCGGCCTCCGCGACCGCCTCCACGCCGCCATCATGGCCCGCTGCAAAAAAGGCTGCTAGAGCACTGCCAGAGCCGGAGTCCTTCCCAGCCACAAATCCAGGGTGCCCCGTCCTAACGCTGTTAGGGCGGGAACCACGCCCGCTCCCATCGACTTACCGTATTGGCACGAAGCTGGGTGCCCCATCCTGAAAACAGTCTCATCGTTTTTAGGGTGGGAGACCGCTACCCTCGTCCCCCTTTAATCTGTCATCCCGGGCGTAGCGCTTTCAACGGAGCCGAGAGACCCGCTTTTCCGGCTTACTCACGAGTAGGTCCCGACTCGACCGCTTTTACTTTGTGCGACGCGAGCCGCAGGGATTTCGGAGGGAGCAGGGGCCTTCAGGCCCCTGAGAGCAATAGTTCAGCAGTGGCCTTTAGACCCGGACTCTTTCCCTGAAAAATACGAAGTTATGGCGTCCAATGGCCCGCCAGCGAACCCCCTGGCCTCGCCGCCTCACGAGGGATGGACTCGTGACGAGTGTGGTTCAAGCTCGTGGAAATCTGCGTCGATCAACTTCAAGTCGAGCCGCATGAGGTCACTTACATCGCCAGCTTTGGCGACGATCTTGGCGCCGACTAACCCTCGCCGCGCCAAAATCTCCGTGTCCCATCCTTGCGCCTTCTTCCCGGCGCAGCGGAGGAGATTTGTCATCCTCAGCGAAGCGTTTTTCAGCGGAGCCGAAGGACCTGCTTTTGACTTTGCATTTGTCTTTGTCGTTGCTTTTGTTCGTCATCCACTCAGCACAAACCGAGGGTGCCCCAGGCCCCTCGCATTTGGGGACCTGGGATATCACGAACCTCACCGTCATTGTCTTTCTTCCCACAACCAAAAACAAAGAGACCGAGCCCGCGAAGGCCCGGTCTCAAGTCGAAATCACGCGTGCAAATCAGGCGCCTTCCGCGAAGACGTGCGCCACCTCAATGCCGAGAGCGGTAGACAGGTCGTGCTGGTATTCCCGGCCCCTGAGCGAGGCCGACCGCCAGGCCGTCAATCAATGGATCCGCGCCGCCCGCACACTTTGACGCCGTCATCGACTTCGACGGCGTAGTCCACGATCCCCAGCACCCTGACCAGCTTCTCCCCGCCTACGGCTGCGGCGACCATCTGCATCCCTCCCCCGCCGGCTACAAGGCCATGGCCACCGCCATCCCCCTCAGCCTCTTTGCCCGCTGACCTCAAGTTCAACATCGCTCGAGGCAGCCGCCGCCGATCGCAGTGATTGCATCAGGTAGCCCATGTCCATCAGGTTCCAGCCATTCATAATCTGGCTCCCTTCCACCTCGCAGAAAGTCGCACCGTCAAGCACAATGGGCCGCCCCGTTGCAGGAATGCCGAAGCCGTCGCCTTGGTGAGTTCCGGTCGCCCTCCAGCGAATCGCAACACGGTTTCCGACAGCAATCACATCCTTGACATCAAATCGAATATCGGGGAACGCATCACACGTGCTGCGGTAATGCACCTTGAATTCCTCGGGACCGTGGGCCACTGAGTCGGGAGTCGGAACTCCGTAGGCCGTTCCCTCGGCGTAGAACATCTCATCAATCGCCGCCTCATTCCGCTTGTTCCAAACTTCCTCGAACCAGCGCCGCACCACCCGCTCACTATTTTCCATTTGCGACATGCCTTTCACCTCCTCCGAAGCGAACAAAGCATAGCACCAATCTGTTTTCCGGAGATCACGAGCGCCGGGTGCCAGCGATGCTCCGGGTGCCCCACCCTCGACACGTCTTTGTTCTTGCGCTTAGGATGGGACACCTCAAACCACCCCAGAGTCTTGTCATCTTGAGCGGAGTTTGGCCGTCTCTTGGCCAAACGGAGTCGAAAGATCCGCGGTTGTTCTTGCCTTTGCTTTTGCGATGCAGACTCACCACAACCCGAGGGTGCCCCATCCTAAGCGCGCCTTTGTCCTTGCGCTTAGGGTGGGATACCACGAACCCACCCCAGAGCCTTGTCTCCTTGAGCGGAGTTTGGCCGCTTCTGGGCCAAACGGAGTCGAAAGATCCGCGGTTGTTCTTGCATTTGCCTTTGCAACGCAAACGCACCACAAACCATCAATCAATGGATCCGCGCCGCCGGTGGACACAATTTGTAGTCACTCCGCAGGGCATGTGCTTTTCGAATTGCGCGTTAGGATAGTCAAACCGACGCTATTGCGGCAGGGTAGCTGTAGGACGGGACTTCTGACTACAACGGTTGCAAATCAACCTCCCGTTGGCCGCTGGTTCCCGCATGTTGATTTATGCTGATGAGAGTGGGAACATTTGAGCTGCGAGGAATAGGCAGAACACGGCCAGATGAAAGAGAGCACGAAGCAGGCCATCACGTGGGTAATCGCTACCTGCTTTGGTGGGTTAGGTGGCGCTGTCCTCAACAACTGGCTAGCGAATAGGTCAACCACAATTGAATACACGATTAACCGAACTGCACTTGGAGCCGATCAGACGGCAGTTATTCCCGATTTTAAAGTCGGTGGCGCTCCACTTGAAGCGCTCTATATCTATAGCGTCAAATTTCAGCACACTTCGGGGCCAGAACTAGAGAATGCTAAGGTCGGTATCGATCTTTCAACTCCCAATGTGAAGCTAATCGGCAAGACTGTCCCTGAAGGTCCCAGTGAGGTTTTCCGAATAACTTGTGAGCCTTTCGAAAGTCGTGTTAAATCGAGCGGCACGAGATGTTCGGTCGGACGACTAAGTTCTAAAGTGGGGGCGTACACGGTATCATTTGCGACCGATACAGATGCCAAAATTACCCTCTCCATTGACGCTAAGAATACTCAGATTGAGCAAGCGGGAATTACGGGTGCCGGAACGCCAGATCGCGGCAAATCAATTCCCTCAATTCTCACCACCATGCTTTTCTCGTTACTCGCGGCGATAATCGCCTTCTACTTCGGAAGACCGCGTTCAGACGGTAAAATTAATGACCTCTCTGACGCCATCGCATTCAATGCAGGCGCTTCGCAGCCCAAACTAGAGGTCGACTACGAAGGGACAGAAGCAAACAAAGTTGAAGCCCATTACAAAAGAGACCAAACTAATGTCGATGAAATCTATATTAGAGTCAGGGTAAGGAATTTGGGACAGAGGACCGCAAAGGGATCAAGAGTGTTCCTGACAAGACTTCGCGAGATTACAGCAGATACGACCTCCGTCGCGATTCATGATTCTCTCCAGTTACCTTGGGCCGGGTGGCTTTTTGAACCGAGAGATATTCCACCAGGCGTCAGTTTTTATGCTGACCTGATGAGGGTTTCAAAGCACACATCGGGGTGGATCTTCTCGGTACAGAAGAAGTTCGCAATCCGTCCCGAAATGGAACAATACTCCGGTACGTATCGCTTTCGGGTTACCGTAACGGCCGACAATGCGGTCCCGGCGGTTTGCGAAGTGGACGTTACATACAAGCAGGATTGGCACACTCTTCGCGCCGTGCCAGTGCAGAAAGCTTCAAGTGGTCCGACTTAGCCTCGGCGTGATATCAGCATGTCGCTCAATGCGACGGCGCACGACTGGCTGGTAGGCGGGTGGCGACGATCTCGGAAATGTCTCTTCAGCTAAGGGTGCCCCCGGTCCCTCGCATTTGGGGACCGGGGAGCAAGGGCCGAACTGCCGCTAGCGCATCCACTCGGGCGCATGCCGGGCCCCCAATCGGCCCATCTTTGTTTGCGTTTTTACCTCTGGCGCGTGACTTTAAATCTTCAGTTGTAGAACCGCGTTGCGGATCAGGTCGTCAATGAAGCCTTCGGCCTGGACTTGCGTGATGCGAAGTGTAGAGGGATGTGCGGCGGAGTTCCTTTGATCAAGGCGGTTCTTGTAAACCTTGAACACATCATCATTGAGAATGCCTGCAGAACTTGCGACTTCCAACACCTCGCGTTCTGACATGTTATCGCTCAAGTCGGCGTACTTTGCGATGACAGGAAGGTCTGTGACTTTCCACTTCTTCGGGTACCGAACGGGCATTCGGTTGTTGAAGTCGTTGAGATGGTGTTTCAGGACGAACTGGTATAGGTGATAGATGGCGATACTCCAGACCATGATCTCCGCGGCGCGGCCCGCATCATGTCGGAGGCAGATGACAGCCTCTTTGAAGATGTCCTTCTCACCGATGTCCGGGATCACATTCTCCAGATCCTTAACCATCTGCCGAACGTTGATTGTGACGTCGTGGTCCTTGTATAACCCGTCATACTTCGCCTTGAACCTCCCCTCGCATCGGTAGCCCTTGGTCGCGGTCCCAAGTAGTTCTCCTGCGCTTGCCATATTGATGAGGTATTGGCTGCTGTTTCCCGGCTTGTAATCGAGCTTCTCATAGAACCAGTTGATGTCCTTGGTGAAGAACGGCTCTTTCTTGCGGAGAGAAAATTGAAGCCACGCAAACAGTCGCACTCTGTCTGCGTGGCTCTTAGTTGAGAAACCGCTCACACCGGCGATGAAAGCTTTTAAGTCCTCCTCAGCACTCACGCACTAACGACTCCCATCTTGTTCACGGCATCAGATCCGTTCCAGTTGATTTTGTATTCCCCGCGCTTTGAGCCGTTGTCAAACCAATTCTTTTTCTTCAAGTTTCGGAGCGTTTGACTGGGATCAGGACCGGGTAGTTGTGCTTGCCAACCCAGCTTGCGATACGCGGTGAAGATGTGGTCGATAGAGACCTCTTCAGTGTTGAAGTGCTCCTTGAACCACTCCGCGATCACGGCGTACTTATCCATGTCGCTCTGGGGGTGCTTCTGTTCGATGAAGCCTTCAAGTTGCAGCGACGCCGTGGTAAGGTTTAACTCGCTAAGAAACTTCGGAGCGCGAGGCGCAGGACGGCGACGCACGCGAGTATTAGCGTTGTCTTCAACGCTGGCTTCGTCGGCGGTTTCTTCCAGTTCCTCGTCAGGAGTTTCTACCTCGGGGCTATCGATTTCTTCTTCAACCGCTGCTGCCCGAACAGCCTCCAATGCCCTCCTCGGATTAGGTGCTCCACCTCGCGGAAGAACGTGTCCCGCCAGCGCGTTGGCGATTGAGTGCAAACCTTCAGTTACCGAATCCCCGGCTATGTTTTCGACGCTGAAGTCTACGACCCGCTCCGAGTCCATGTACCGGAACTTGATCTTGCCTGTATTGTGCCCGTTGTTGCTGGGCCCCTCTTTAGCACGGCGGGTGACCATATAAACCCTCGACGTTGCCACACCCTTGTCGGGTGTTACACTACGAAACCCTATTATACACCCTGCTTCCCCGACCTTTCCGGATCTATACCGGCAAAAACCCAAACAACCGGAAACGGAAAGGCGTGGAGGGTGGGTCCACTATCTGGGAGTCCGCCGGATCCACTTCCACCATGGGTAGCCGGCGTCTCTGGGCGGCAATCGCATCCCCCTGGTGGGTGTGCTCCTTCTCACGGGCACGTAGTCGATTGAGGTCCGCTTCGAATGCGTCGCGGGCCGCCACTGGCGGGAGTGCCGCGCCTTGAAGCGCCTTTGCAGCCGCCTCTCTGATCCTTTTCGATTCCATCACGACCTGTATCTCCTCGCCATTTAGGCATAGATTTCGCCAGCCCGAAGCACAGCATCGAACCGCACCATTTTCGGTTCGAACTGCCTGTTCAGCTAGCGTATGAAGGCAAGGCCCGTTATCAGGTTGCTCAAGGGGTGGCGGGTGGCCACCATCTTAGGGGCGGATTGTTCTATCCGAGGGTGTCCCGGCCCTCGCCTTTGGGAACCGGGGCGCAAAAGCCGAACTGCCAGCAGGCAAGTCTGTGCCCCATTCATCGCAGCTTTATCGCGATGAGTGGGTCGCCGGTGCCCTCGACGCGGGAAACCAGCAGTCCGCGATATCTACTACATACGCAGTAATATTTGACTACACCCCTGTCTACCGGACTCTTTGGCTCCAGAAAACCCTCGAAACTTCCCAACCAACCCGCTCCAAAATCTTGTCAAGAGGCAATTTGAAAAATACTTTGTAACTCCCTTTGGAATCAACGCAAAATACTTTGCGCCAATTAGGGATTAATTCAACGAACCTGCCATACTAGATACAGACTCAACAAAAAGCCCCTCCGGACCAACCTCCGGCAGGGGCTTTTTCATGCCTCAAACTCGGTCTTGCAGAAGAACACGAACACGGCTTTCGGAGAGGAGAAGCAACATGACCTATCGCCCAAAACCCGCTGACTCACTCCGCCCATTGCAGGCCGCCTTTGATCACTTCATCACTCCCTCACTTCATCACTCATTCACCTGTTCACTGCCCACTGTTCTCTGTCCACTGCCTTTTTTCACTTTTCACTCACTCGCTTTTTCTACTCCTGTCGTCTGCCTTCTGTCGTCTGTCAACTGCTCCACGTGATTCAAATCACGGTGAGCACAAATTCCCCCATTTTCGGGGTGCAATCGCATGAATCAAATCACCTTGACCGTTTTTTTTTGCGTGTGAAAGTGCCCCTACGGGGAAAAAGGCATGCAAACTAGGGTGTCCTTGACGCCATCACGGGATTGCCGGATGCGGAAGCAGCCTCTTCCACTACCGGGTCCGCGGAGCCGCGGTGCTGCTGAAACCAGTCCTCGGCGCGCTGAGAAACTGCTGCTCGCTCCAGCGCGGAAATCTTCGACTCCAGCGCCTGCAAGTCGGTCGCCACGACGCCCCGGCTTTCTGATCCGCCTTGCAAAGCGGCCAGATGGAAGTAGTACCAGGCCTGGGACGGGTTGGGCGCTTCGCCTTTGCCGTCGCGGGCAAAAACGCCCAGCAGAATCGATGCCTTCCAGCTTCCTTCGTTGGAGGCTTCAAGAAGAAGTTGGCGGGGCTGGTCGGTGGGCGCGGCGATCTCGGGGTGATTCACGAGAATCAATCCAAGCAGGTGCTTCGCGGGAACGTAGTCTTTGCCGGCGGCAAAACGCAGCAACTCGACGGCGCGGCGAAAATCCGGCCGGTCTTTGGCGCCGGCGTACAGACACGCCAGGCTGTAGGCGGATTTGGGCTCGTGAAGTTTGACGCCCAACTCGAACCACTTTCGAGCGGCAGCCAGGTCGACCGGTATGCCGAGACCGAGTTGGTTCATGACGCCGAGGTAGTTGGCGGCGGGCCCGGAACCTTTGTCCGCCGCTTCTTTGAACAACTGGCGCGCCATCACCCCGTCAGGTTGAAGGCCAATGCCGTAGAGGTAGTCGACGCCAAGATTGACCTTGGCGGTCACGAGGCCCGAGGATGCGGAGATCTGAAACCAGCGATTGGCCTGGACCAGGTCTTTGCTGACACCATTGCCCGATAGATACATGTAGCCGATCTGGTTTTCCGACCAGGGGTCGCCTGCTTCAGCGGCTTTGAGGAACCAGTGTGCGGCCTGCACGGAATCCTGGGCGACGCCTTTGCCGGTGAGATAGGCGGTAGCCAGTTCAAATTGCTGCGCGGTGTTGCCCTGCTCGGCGCGCTTGCGGATTTTGGCCAGATCCTTTTCCGTATCGTCGGCAGGAAGTGCGAAGGCGCCGCCGGCCGCGAGCGCAAGCATGCTGATGGCGATGAGAGCGGCGGGGACGCTCGAGCGGGTGAGGTGTGGCATGGGCTCTCCCCGACCCGGTTCTCGGATGCGAGGGCGGTCACTTGGGCGAAACAGGTGCGGAGCCAGGTGGGGAGATCAGGACGCACGGGTAGACGGGCTCAGACCAGCCGGGTCATTTCTTGAAATTGGCCGAGAATACCGCCGCGTTGCAGCAAAAGATATTGCAAATAGCAAAGATCTATTCCGAATTTGCGGAGAAGGGATGCGGACTTCGCCTCGGAGTGTTTGCTTCTCTACCCGCCTGCGTTGGGCGCCCCTCCGGCGATGGCGCCGATGATCAGCAGCGGTTCGCGGCCCTGGACGATCGGGTCAGGAAGCGGGTTCTCCATCGGATCCATGGAGAGGTCTTCCTGGCAGGCGAAGAAGCGCAGGAAGGGACGACGCTTCAGGGTGTCGTGATCGCGAATGGTTCCGCGGAGCATGGGGTAATGGGCTTCAAGTGCGTTGAGGACGGACGTGATTGAAACCGGGGCCGGGACTTCGAGCGTGATTTCGTTGTCAACGTGCGCGAGGTTGCGCAGGTGGTAGGGGAGTTGAACGCGAATTTGAGGTGTGGATTCCAAGACGGGTCTCTTAAGGTGAGGTTCGAGGTATCCCAGGTCTCAAAATCGAGACCCTGGGGCACCCTCTGGTTTGTTGGCTCGTTTATGTCTTAAAAACAGGTCCCTCGTCTCCGTTGAAAAGCACTGCGCTCGGGATGACACTTCTGAGTTAGGTGAGCGTTTGAGTTATGCCAGCGTTTGCACTTCGACGGAGAGGACGGCGGGCAGATTTTCGACAATCGGCTGCCACTTGTCTCCGCCGTTGGGCGAGACGTAGACCTGGCCGCCGGTGGTGCCGAAGTAGATGCCGCAATCGTCGAGCGTGTCGACGGCCATGGCGTCGCGAAGGATGTTGACGTAGCAGTCCTTCTGCGGCAGGCCGTTGGTGAGCGCCTCCCACTCGTTGCCGCCTGACTTGCTGCGGAAGACGCGCAAGGCTCCGTCCATCGGATAGTGCTCGGAGTCGCTTTTGATGGGGACGACGTAAATGGTTTCGGGCTCGTGGGCGTGGACGTCGATGCAGAAGCCGAAGTCTGTGGGCAGGTTGCCGCTGATCTCGGTCCAGTTGTCGCCCGCGTCGTCGGTGCGCAGCACGTCCCAGTGCTTCTGCATGAAGAGCGTGTCGGGCTTGGAGGGATGCAGCGCGATGCGGTGAACGCAGTGGCCCACTTCCGCGTTGGGGTCGGGAATGTACTTGGAGTAGAGGCCCTTGTTGATGGGCTTCCATGTCTTGCCCGCGTCGTCGGTGCGGAAGGCGCCGGCCGCGGAGATGGCCACGTACATGCGGTCTGTGTTCTTGGGGTCGATGACGATGGTGTGGAGACACATGCCGCCGGCGCCGGGCTGCCATGCAGGGCCGGTGGAGTGGCCGCGCAGGCCAGAAAGTTCATGCCAGTTCTCGCCGCCGTCAGTGGATTTGAAGATGGCCGCGTCTTCAACTCCCGCAAAGACGGTGTTGGAATCCTTGAGGCAGGGCTCCAGGTGCCACACGCGCTTGAACTCCCAGGGGTGCTGCGAGCCATCGTAGAAAAGGTGCGTGGTGAGAGGCTTGCCGGTCTCGGGCGACTGATCGTAGATGAACTTGTTGGGCGCCGCCTGCGGTGGGCCGGCGGCAGGCTTCTGCCCCGCGGGCACGCCGGGCTGGTGCCATGTTTTGCCGCCATCGTCGGAGCGCTGCAGCACCTGTCCAAACCATCCGCTGGTTTGCGAAGCGTAAATGCGGTTGGGATCAACGGCAGAGCCCTTGAGGTGGTAGATATCCCAACCGGCGAAGTGAGGGCCGGACACATCCCATTTTTCGCGCTTGCCGTCAGAGGTGAGGATGAAAGCGCCTTTGTGCGTGCCGACCAGGACTCGGACTGAACTCATGAATAACCTCCGCGCGTAGCCAGGGCTCTCTTCCCTGTTTGGCCCGCGAGTTGTGATGGGGAAAACTGCGTGGACATTGTTTCCGATGCGGCTCCGTCGAGCAAGGCTTTTTGTTGCGAAGTGGACAGACGTTTTTGCCTTGTCCGCGAAGCTCGCCCTTGCCACTGGGAGTCAACATTGCGAGATTTTAGTTGATATCAACCTATCCACGCAAATAGGCGCGTTTTGATGTGTGGAAGACCGGCTGAAAACAAGTTCGGTGGCTTGATCGAAGTTCCAGACACTGCGCGATTGAAGACAGCAATCTACCCTGACTCGGGGTGAGGGTCATTCCGAATCGGCAGTCATACACGAAGAATTCACTCTTACCCAATGGTGATGGGCCAAAATCGCTGTCGCGCTTAATCAATGTGTACAATTTCCACGTTATGCGAAAGCTCATTTTGATTGGAGCTTGTTGGCTATTTCTTGCGATGCCTGCTTTCGCGCAGGGAACTCCTCCTGGCGCACCGCCTGAAGGCGGGCACGACGCGAGCGAAAAGGTGCATTCCTTCGAGATCGTCTCAATCAAGCAAAACAAAACGGTGAATGGCCCCGGTGGAATGCGTGCCCTGCCTGACGGGTTCGCGTGGACCAATATACCGCTGGAGTCGCTGGTTCGCGACACTTACGGAATCATCATGGACAGTCAGGTTTCGGGATTGCCGGACTGGGCGAGACGGGAAAACTACGACATTGTGGCGAAGGTGGATGCGGACACGGCAGAAAGGTGGGCGAAGCTTTCACCTAAAGAGAGATGGAAAGAGGAACTGCCAATGATGAAATCGATGTTGGCGGATCGATGTCAGTTCAAGGCCCGTCAGGAGACCAAGGAACTGCCAGTGTATGATCTCGTGATTGCCAAAGGCGGGTTGAAGATGAAAGAGGCGCCAGCCAATGAGACGCCAACAGAGACGATGAGCGGTAACCAGATGACCGTTCACGCGATGTCAATCTATACGATAGTGTTTGCGTTTCCCTACACGGTGGGTCGCGTGATCGTTGACAAGACCGGACTGGGAGACAAGAAGTTCGATTTTGAGTTGAAGTGGACGCCGGATGACAATCCCGCAGCAGATGATGCGGCGCCACCGCTTTTGACCGCGTTGGAAGAGCAGCTTGGGTTGAAACTCGTGCCAGCGCAAGGTCCGGTGGAGACGCTAATTATCGAACATTTGGAGCGGCCTTCGCCGAATTGATCGAGTCAGTCGAACGCGTCGCTGTGGGTGTTGATCAACTGGTTATTTCTGAGTAGGCGGTTATAGTCCCGGGGCGAGATCAAGCGGTGTCTGTCTTGGGCTTGATAACGAGTTTGACCGTCGAACCATCAGGGAAATTAGATAGTTGGCGATGCATGTCACCGAGGCATCCTAGATGCTCGTAAATATCCGCGAGATATGGCGAGGCGTTAGCACTTTCCACAAAAACGACTGGTATATCGAAGGCAATGCACTGCATGGAGTTGGGTACAAGGCCCCGCTGTGCAGCGTCCCTCGCGTCCGTCTCAGCGAACCACTCTTCTCGCTTCTCGGGTGTGTCTCTTAGGCCGTCGAATTCGGACATTGAGCCAGCGACTGGCGCGAACTCTCCTGACCCGACATCCAGTTTGTGAATCCGGCCGGATTCATCTCGAAGGAAGAGGTCACCGTAGGCGTTGCGGTCGATGATTGTGACTCGCTGTGGACACAGCCAACGCCATTCCCGGAGTAGCCGATCTGTATCAAGCACCCCAATGTCATCACTGCGATTCATAAGCCTATGTTCCCAGATTGCTTGATGAAATTGAAAACTGCAAGAAATCTGGGTCGAGTTGTTGTCGAGTGGTGGACAACTCGTCACTTTGGCGAATCTTCGCCCCTAAACTTGCAACCAGCGGCCTCCGTAAAAAACTGGCCGGTACCTAACTTCTTGTTTGGGGTGTGCGCTTTCTTCGGCTCCGCAGAGAGAGCCCAAAGTAAAAGGCTGCCGTACAAGAGAAAGTTCAACACGCCAGCGAGCAATAGATTTGCGTCATGAATATTGTCCGTTAGAAGAGCGCACAAGATATAGCCGGGAATGGATGCCAAGGAGATGGAAGAAATGACAAAGCCGATTACCGGCGGCCACGCTTGCTCCGAATTGACGAAGGCAAAGCCGCTCGCAAGAGCAATGAGCGCACCGCCCAGCGACGACAGCAGTAGACGGCGGGTCTGATTGATCATGAATCTGCTTTCAGCTTTCAGAACTCGTTGCTCAGACTATAACGGGCCACCTTGATTTCAGGTCAAGTCCGAGTTCCGGTCGAGTGGTGGGCGACTCGTCACTTTACCGAATCTTCGCCCCGGGCAGGCCCAGAATTGGGGTCGTCGCGGCAATGCGTAAACAAAGTGTTCAGTCAAAAGCGAGCGCTCGCGACCAGGCCCTCGTTCCCACAGGATGGATCGGGCGATCGGGCTCGCGAGATACTTGCTATCGTTCCGATCGGGAGGTCGTCCATCAAAGCAACGTTGACGGACGACGTGTCAAGTTCAAGGGCATGAGTGATCGAGTCTGCTTTGCGAAGCACCACGTCATCGCATCGCTGAAAGGAAGGTTATGACGCTGTCCAATCGGGTTCGTTGTTTTGTTGAAGTGGCGATCATGATGCTGGCGGCAGCGGCACCATCGTTTGCTCAGATCAGTGGACATGGATATATATCGAATTGCGACCAGACGAAAGCGCCTCGCGACGACGGAAGCACCCACACCTTCACCTCCTTAATCAGGCTCTATGCCCAGCACAGCCCGGAAACGGCCAATGACCTCAAATCGACTCCGCAGAGCTCGCTGACGAAGTATTGCGTTGCCGAGTCCCTTCTCGAAAAGCACGCCTACCAGGCAAGCGTGAACGCCTATCGCGACTCGCTGGCTGGAGATGTTGATCCGTCTGGACCAAAGTCTGGAGCTACATCCAAATCGGGAAGATCTTCGACATTACCGGACAGCGCGAACGGGCCGTCGCGCAATACCAGTTAGCACTCCAGACCGGCGATAACACGGACGGAGCGATCAATCAAACCCGCGAATTGTTGGAGCACCCTTTTGCATGGCCCGCAAATCAGTGAGCGTGCGCCCGGAACGGTTTGCCGAGTGAAAACGCTGGCTACGGCTTGGACCGGGTCTTTGTTTCCGCAGGTCGGGGACCGCGATCAGAACGCCGGTGAGTTCGCTGGATACGTGGATGGGGTGTTCGGTTGAACCGTAACTGCGCACGATGTGTTCTTCCGTTCTTGATGGAGGAGTTGAGTGCGGAGAATTGGGAATCTCGACATAGTCAGTGTCAGAGGCGGAGTCGACACGAACAATTTAGTCGCCTTCGGGCACAAAGCTGAAGGT
>CAWJOO010000019.1:0-102593 GCA_963844515.1 uncultured Acidobacteriota bacterium | reverse complement strand
CTGTCCCTGGTGGCCGGAGTATCGAAGTCCGGTCGCATTGGTGCGGCCCTGCGCTCGAAGCTAACTTACGCAGCGCATCGCACGTGTGCCGATGGTTGGATTTGGAGGATTCGCAGGGGAATCTAGTCGATCCGTTCACTCTCGAATTTACTTGAAAAGAGTATCGGTCGGTCCCACATCCCTAAATCTAGGGGTTTTCTGAATCGGGCGGCGCCGTGAAGCCTGGCATCCATACAAGCCCCAACCCCGCACACAAAGAAAAGGCTGCTCGGCTAGCCGAGCAGCCTTTGTCATGTTTGAACGCCCGCTGGATTGCCGGGCCCCGATCCGATTGCGATCGAAGCCCGAAAAATCAGCAAGTTACAGACCCATTGGGCGCGGACTACTTCTTAGTCGCGTGTTTGTGGTGCCGTTCCGGAAGCGCCTTGCGAACCTGGGCCTTGACTGCGGTCTCGTCGACCGGTGAAGTCCCTGACACGTCGGAGCCGAAGTTCGCACCGGAGGGTACCAGGTAATTCTCGACCTTCTGATCATCACCCGTTCCGGTAGCAACGGTGATGCGGGAAGGATCGATGCCCTTGTCGGTAACCAGGTATTCCTTGGTGTTGACCGCGCGCTGCGCTGCCGTGTTTTCAACTGGCTTGGCATGCTTGCGCTTGGCGTTTAGTTTCTCGGCCTTCTCCTGTGCGGCCTTTTCCTTGGCGTTCGATTCACCAACAATTACGGCCTTGGCATCGGTCTGTTTCTGCAGGTCGAGTGCAACCTCATCCAAGCAGGCCTTGGCTTCATTGTCCACCCGCGTCGGACGCTTCTTGTCGTTTGTGAAGTTGATGGAGCAGAGCGTCTGCGTGTGCGGCTGAGGCGGTGGCGGTGGCGCTTCGATGGTCAGGGTCGTGTTCGACGTGGCGGAATGGCCCTTGTCGTCCGCGACGTTGCCGGTCAGGGTTATCGGACCCGTCGGAGCACCAGTTGAGGAGAATGTCGCCGTGTTCCCGTTGCCGTTGATCGTGCCTGCGGAGGCGTTGTAGGTGTAGGTAAGCGGACGATTCTGCGGGCTGGTCGCCTGGCAGGTAACGGTCGCGGTATCGCCGGGCTTGATCGTGGTGGGGTTAACCGAGCAACTCATCGTCGGCGGCTCGAATTCCTTCACGACGAACGAGGTAGTGCCTTCATTTGCCACTTGCCAGGGCTTAAGCCCTTCCTTCCCAGGCTTGCCTTCCTTGGCACTGCACTTCACCTGGTGGGTACCCGGTGCGAGTGCCGACGTGTCGACAGTGGCGTTGGCGCCATTGCCCTTCACCCCATCACCGGTCCAGCTATAGACCACACCAAGCTTGGGATCCTGCGAGCCCACGGTTGCCGTTAGGTTGACTGGGTCGCCCGGGAACACGGACGCCGGGCTGGCCGAACAAGCGACCGTAAGTTGCGGCGGAGGGGCAATGCTGCCCACATGGAAGACCAGGCCGGTGCTGAGGCGCGCTGCTTTGATATTGGCACGGCCGCCCCAGACTCCAGGCCCAAAATTGACATGCATGTACTCGTAGTCCGCCTGGAACAGACGGATGGCCAGGCGATGGTGGAAGAAGGGGGTCTCGTAGTCCAACCCGCCGCCCACCGTCAAATCCGGTCCCCACGTGTATGCCTGGTGCTCGGGTCCGTCGACCAAGGCCCCTCCGACAAGTCCGTGGACGAACGGGGAAATCTCCTCGCCCGGGTAGCGGAAGATCAAACCGGTGGCAACGGTCGTGAAACCGTCATTGTTGCCCTTGCTCCCCGTCGAAATGTTCGGGTGATTGACAGTCTGAGTGCCGTACTCGTGAATTCCCACCTCAACCTGGCCACCGACAAACCGATTGAAGAAATACGCCGCATTCACCACGGCGCCTACGTTCACAGCGTCGTAGCTCACGGGCAGAACCGTCGAACCATCGGTTTGGAGCACGTTCACCGTATCCTTGGGCGCGAGATAACTGTAGCCTGCGAAAATATCCCAGCGTGACGGTGAATCGGCTGAAATAGTCGCCTTGGCGGCAGGCTTTGGCGCATCTTGAGCAGCCAGAGAAAGCGGTAGCAATGTCAGTAACGCACCTATTCGGCCAGCCAACGTCAGTTTGCGCAAATTCATCCTAGAATCCTTTCGTTCATACCCATCAATCAGGGTTTGTGTTTGCTTTGCCGAGTACACGCAATTGCTCCAAGGTAAAACTGCAATGTCCCCGCGTGAATGGGAAGCAACTTAAAGACAAACTATCATGAATTGTCGGCAAGACCACCCCTTTCTCACCTTGATCTAAAGCAACGATTACCTTTTGGGCACGCTTTGCAGTCCGAAATTGCTGCTAACTTTTCGCTTCCTTTTCGGCCCCGGATGACTCAGAAGAGACGTCTCAGCCACTCTCAAACCCTTGGCCGGGCCGATGTGCGGTACCATGAAATCGCCAGACAGGCTCAGGTACTTTGGTGTGTCGAGTGATCCTGCGTATCGGAGCTTGCACTGGGGTTTTGCTAATCCGGACTTCTGATCGAACTTTCCCAGGGCACCCCTATTGGCGGTTTTTCTGCCCCTAAAGACCTTTGTCACTTTAGTTGAGCGAAAGGGTGGTTCGGTTCGCTCAACCCTCAATCCAAGTCTATCCAGAGTCCCGATCTTGCCTAAAAAACAACTTCCTTGGCCCTTTCTCGGAGGCGTCCTCTCGATGAATCAAGCTGTACAGACGTTCAAGAATTTATTAAAGCTGAGCCCCTTCAATGGTGGACAACGGATTGGTTTTCCAACGAAGCGCGGACACATCCTATCAACCCTGGGGGTAGTGGCCCTGTTTCCCGTGAGCAGTGTCTTTATTGGCGGCGGCGTTGCAGTTGCCCAGAGCGCCACCGACCCAATCCCAGCGGCGGCTCAAGAACCAGCACAACAATTGCTTCAAGTGACCCTGCCTGAGAACCGGAAAGAGCCCCCGAATCCGGACCTGAGTGCCTCAGCGGTACTGCCCGACGCTCCCGTTCCAGTCGAAACAACGGCCGAACCGACTTTCGAATCCAGAAGCGGTGAAAGCAGCGGCGCATTCGACCGCCTCCTCACCTCCAAAACTGACGGCTCCGTGATCAGCCGAAGGCCGCCAGGGTATGTGAGCCTCGACCAATGCCCAGATGACGTCACAAACGCACGCTCCTGCCGCATCCACTGGCATCAATTGGTGCTTTCGACCGCCGCATTCAATGCTTTCCAAAACGTTGGGAATCTCTACACGGGGTATTGGTACCGCTGGGAGACATCGCATGGCGTGTGGTTCCAGCGATGGATCAATAGCGCTGCCGGATGGCGTTGGAATGTATGGAACGACCAGAATCCTTTTCTGGATGACTATATCGCCCACCCGATGATGGGCGGCATCACGAACTATCTTTGGATTCAAAACGACCCTAAAGGAATGACGGTTGAATTCGGCAATACGCCGGAATACTGGCACAGCCGAATGCGGGCATTCGCCTTTTCCACTGCATACAGCTTTCAATGGAAACTCGGGCCTTTTGGCGAAGCAGGGATTGGTCATAACGGCGATCATCCGGTTCCACAGTCGAGAAGTCGCGTCTGGACCAATGAAACCGGCTGGGTGGAATTGGTGACCACGCCGGTCGGAGGCTTGCTTTGGACCATGGCCGAAGACGCTTTGGACAAACATGTCGTCAAGAAGGTCGAAGAAAAGCCGAGAGGGGCATTACCGCTGCTTCTCATCAGCTTCCTGACGCCCGCTCGCGCTACAGCAAACATCTTCCGATTCCGCCCGCCGTGGTATCGCGACGACAGAATCGTCAGGAATAGTTCCTTTTGGAGCGAACCACGGGGAAACGACGATCCAGTCTGACAGTTCAGCCAGCCAGCCCGGGCACGGCGAGGCCATGGTAACCGCGACGAAACGGCATGCTGAGGTCCAGCCTGAATGGCCACACTACGGGGGCGTTCACGAGTTTGGAGCATGGTGGGGACTGTCCCCGGTGTCAGGTCATATTTGGGGATACGCCAGAGACGTCAAATACATGCCCGTGGACGTTTCATATTCCTACCTTCTCATTCGCGGGTCTCGGCTCAACCTGCGGTACGCTCCGGAGTTGACTGCGCTGGCCTTGCTCGACGAAGTAGATCCGGCCGCTAAAGATCGCTTCACCCAGCGCAAGAGAACCTACGGAAGCGGCATCAGCCCTGTAGGATTCCGCACTTCGTTCCTCCCGGAAAGCCGCGTCCAGCCGTTCCTATCCACAGACGGTGGATTTATTTACTTTGCTGACCGTGTTCTGTCGCCGCAGGGGTCTCAGTTCATGTACACCATCGATTTTGGAGGTGGGGTTCAGATATTTCGAAAAGCACGCCAATCAATTTCCATCGGGTACCGCTATCAGCACCTCTCAAACGCCAACATAAGTCACCACAATCCAGGCACTGATGCCAGCACCTTTTACTTGGCCATATCGCGTTTTCGAACCAAACATTACCGCTAGAACGGATAGAAGATCCAATACCGGAAGAGGATGAGACCACTAATGACAGTTCCAACAAGGTGGACTCATCCTCTCATCCGCAGCCTGGTAAATCGCGAGTTGCTATTGCGCGGGCCGTCCCAAGCCACTCACCTTCTGCGAAGTTGGGCTGTCATCACTACTGTTGATTTTTGAATTATTCAGATCCAGTCCTTGAACGTCCACCAGGCGCATGGCGCCATTCAAATGGAGAAGAAACGCCTCTGCGTTGGGGGAGTTGTGAATGCCCTGCGGGCTGTTGGCCGTAGAAATTCCGTTGAATCTGACGTTTTTGAGGCTCAGGCTGCCGCCACCAGCCATATTGCTGAACAAGTAAAACTTTCCGGGGACTTCTGAGAAGACAGTGGCGGAAACCGCTTCGAAATCAATCTTGCTGTTCTCCGCGGCAATGACGGGAAAGCCTGTCTTCGTCATGCGATGGTACTCAATGTGCACGCTCCTGACGCTCAGGGCATCGTTGCTTACCAGATCAAGACTCGTATCCACTCCATTGTTGTCTTCTATGTTGTCGAGAGTCCCGCTCGTGCAGTGAGAGAGCTTGATCTGCGGCTCTGCAATTGATTGGTTGGAGTAAATATTATGGAGCATGCAACGCGGCATCCCGACTCCAGGGTAGGGCGTTAGATTGATGGTGGAACCAGACATCAGCTTTTGTCCGATGATGTCGTCCAGGGCAAATCCCCACACTGGCACTGAACCGTGATTGCCCGGAGCTAAATACATGCCGCGAAATCCGTTGGCGAATGTCACGTGTGAAACGCTGAATTCGAATACCCCTCCGCGCCCACTCGTCGTCGTCGAAAATAGAATTCCGACCGAGTTCGTATTCTGATTTGACTGGTTTCGGGCCCATGAAAACATGAGGTCGCTGATCCCAAAGCTATGCGTGAGCTCTTGCGTGAAGACCAGAATTGGGGTGTTGTCGGTCTGCTGCTGAAGATTCGTGCCTTCGCGCCCTTCGCCTACAATCCTGAATCCGGACGCCAACGGAACCTTTATAGGCTGGCTAATTGCATAACAACCGGCTGGAAGGTACAGCGTGCGGCCATTAATTTGATTCACTGCCGTTTGGATCGCCTCGGTGTCGTCGTGCTTGCAATCGCCAACCGCGCCGAATGTCTTCACGTTGAGGCCAAAACCGGGCGATTGCGCTCGGCTCGTCGTGCCTAGCAGCGAGCCAATGATGAAGGTTCCAATTATGGCGCCATAGTACAAACGATTGTGACTTTGCGATACGAGATCCAACATGGGAAGCTCCTTCGAGGGTTGACGCCAGAGAAAAGCTGCGGCAAGTGCCTTATGCCGGCCATTGCCAAAGATCGTTATAGCGAACAAGGATCGAGATACGTGCAAACAAATAAGGAAGCGCAAATTCCTGCTCGGCGTTCATGCAGTACAGGTGGTGTCCGCAGCCATGCGCACAGAATTGCCGAAGACCCGGTAGAACTCGGCGTGACTATGGTCTGAGAAGGCGAATTTCGCATTTTCAGCAGCACGGTCCAAACTGGAATCTCCTCTCGCGATACGCTGAAAAACGTCGATGATGGATTCCTCGGATCGGGGATCCACCTGCACGCCACAATTATGCATCCGGGAAAGATACCCGACGATTCCCTGCTGTGTCGTGAGGCAAGGTAATCCGTGTCGGGCGGCAAGCACCAGAACGCCACTCATGGTGTAGAAATCGATATATGCGATCCACATGGCGTCACTTGCGTAAACCAGTTCGGCGACGCGGTTGATCGGGATGTATCCCGACACAATGTGCAGACGATTAGCCGCTATCAGAGCGGTTGCGGCCGGGGTCTCCAATAGCAACCTGACACTCTCGTACTGAGAACCGGCCACGATCAGATGAATCTCTTCCGGACATTCAGGCAGACTCATAGCTCTGATCAGTTGAGAGATTCCTTTGCGCTCACCGAGTGCGCCATACACGAGAATGGCTTTGCAATCTGCAGGCAAACCCACGGACCTTCTAGCCTCCGCCTTGCTAATGGGAGCAAGGGACTCGCAGGGATCGGGCAAATATTGGACTTTTGCGAATTCGGTTTCCTTCCGATTTTGCGCGAAGTGAGCAAGAGTCGGGTCGATCGTCAGCAACGCCTTCAGGCTCGGTTGCCTCAGCAGGCGACGGAAAAGCTGAGCGTGCATCCCCGATCCCCGTTTCTTGTCTACGATGACCCCGACCGCGGAAAGATGAAACTGGGTACGCATCGAGACACATACCCAGGGTGTCTGGCCAAACGGTGAACCCGCCAAAGCGAACGCATCCCGGCAATCATCCAGAAAGGGAACGATCACCAGGTCCACCATTTGCGTCTGGCTCAACTCGCGCCACACTCTTGCATAAATACTACGCACGCAAAACTGGCGTCGAACAAGCCCCGATCTGGAGAAGTCACAAAGTCGTTGCGATTCAGTCTTTGTGACTTCAATTTGAATGGGTTCAAACCGGTTTCTTGCCTCGTCAAGCTCACAGTGCTGCAAAAGATTCCGCGTTCCCGCGACCAACACGCGGGTGGTCCCAAAATCAATGGACTCTAAGACGTGGCGCACGTATCGGGGGTGGTGCCCAGTTTCGGATATCTCCGAAATTAGAATTGTTGCCATAATCTTTATCGCGTCTCATTCCATTCAATTGTTGTCTGCTGAATGTATCCCGTTTAGCTCCGGAGCCGGTCGAAAAGGGCGCGCGACAATACTCGGTCGCACGACTCGTCTAACTCGCCTCGTCTTTACCGGAGGCTCCACTCCGTATAAGGAAAGAGCCATCAGCAAGCCTATGCCGATTCCCCCCGCTCGATCGCCGAGCATATTGCCAAAGAGCGAGGTAACGAAGACTGCGATCAACGCAACCCCCGCCAAGCGAGCCAAGTACGGGCTCGTTGCTGAGTTTCCCTTCCAGATAACGAGTAGAAAGAGGAATGGAGACACCCAGCCGAGAAGGAGCCCCGAAACATAAAATTGATAGACCAATCCAATATGCCCCGGCGAATCATTCTCAGTCGCTTCGTGTGCAACCTCGGCCACACCGATGAGGTATCGCTCATCCAATTTGTGCTCAGATCCGAACCCTGAGCCAAGAATCATATGGCTCTTGTCCGCCGTCATCGCCTCAACCTCTCCCGCTGCCTCAGCAACGCGCGTCAAAGCAGTTGGGTCTTGGGTTCCCAGAGTCGATGACCGCGCCGTCCAGTGCTCGATCACGCTCGGAAATACGACAACGATCACTACACACAGAACTCCCAGAACGAGCGAAATGAGGATCAGATTCCAGAAAATTTTGCGCCGCAAGTCTCGCTTCAGCCACGTGGGAGGGCGAACCAGGATCAGGCCTATCGAGAAAAGAACTGCCCCAAGACTCACAAAAAAAGTCCGCGTTACTGAAAGAAAAATGATCATCAGGCCACCGCTCAGAGCAAGCAGACTCAGGAGGCCCGACTTGGATCCCTCGAACAGAAGCCTGTAGAGCGTGAAAGACACCAGGATGATCAACAAGGGACTCGCGATGTAATACCGAACATCATGGAGACCAAGACCCATCGAGAATCCGCGAAAAAGATGGATAATACTGGAACAAAGCGACGAATAAAATAGCCCTTTGAAAATCAGCGGCGCATTTGCCTTGGATTCGTTCAGCAGAATGTAACCCATCATCAGGCTTGCGCCCATCAGCACTGAGGGCATCACCGTTCGCAGAAAGTGAGCGGGCGGCACTCCGCGCAGATAGGCAATCACCGGCGTTGTGGCCAGGTAAATCCACCAGGTCCACGCCACCCTGCGGAGTAACGGAAGTGAATTCGTCGTCCTTCTCGCATTCAGCACAAAGAGAACAAATGCGACGCACGAAAAGATCCCAAGAGCCACCTGGAGCCCGTTGCCCGCCTCCAACTTCGCATGGAAATCGAAGGCCGCATCAACGCAGTACAAAACAAAGAGAGTCCGGCCAATCTGCTGGGACGAGTTACGAGCGCGGCTGGCAGTTCTGCGCACCGGCATTCGCAATGTCGCGTCTTGGGCTTCCCCGATCAATCGGCCTCTAAATTCTCGCTTTACGGGTGTGAATAGATTTCTGCGATGCCGATACTTGGCAACGCTGCGGAAGCAGCTTTGGCCACATCCGCCAAGGCACTGTTGGGAACAAAGAGAACGTCGTTGGGCCGCATATCCATGTCGGGCCGCTTGCCACGAAGAATTTCATGAAGATTGATCTCGACCACGACGCGTTGTCCATCGCTTTGTTCGCGGAATAGAAACGCCTTTTTGTCTTTTGCTGAAGCTGTGAATCCCTGGGCTAGTGCCAGTCCCTGCGCAAGCGTGGTCCGGCGCGCCAGAGGAAATCCACCCGCCCTGCGCACGTTCCCCAGAATGTAGACCAAAGGAGCCCGACTAAGCATGATGGCATCGCCAGGCACGATGGTTGTATTTTTCGCGTCCTTGTTAAGCAGAATGTGAACTGCCTCTCCCCCGTCTCCATGTCTGATCTCGGCCGTTCCATCTGATAACTCCGTGGGGCCCCCGCCAGCAGTGAGCAAATCTGAGAGGCGCCGCTGGCCCATGATTGGATAAATCCCCGGCATCCGCACTTCCCCCTCAATAGATACGCCGTGAGAAATGTAATCCGTAATCTCGACCGTCACCTCAGGATTCAGCATGATTCCGCCGTCCTTGAGCCCCTTGCGAATATCCTCCGCCACGTCTTTCGGACGCCGATTGGTTGCTGGCACTGTGCCCACGCCAGCCACCTCAATCGTTCCTGCGGGATCGACCCTCGCATCCTGGCTGAACTCCGGAGTGTCAAACACCGAGATATGTACCCGGTCGCCGACGCCGATGAGAAGTTCGCCGGTTGGGGGATACATGCGTCCAGTAGCGGCAGGAGTGATTGATGAGGCCGCCCCGTCTCCACCTGTTTTGATCCCCTTAAAGTTAGTCGTCCGTTGCAGTCCGGGTACGGTCGTGTCAGTCGCCGAGATATCCGAACTCGTTTGCGCCGTTGCCAGAGTCCAGGTCATCGCCATCGCCGCAACAAGCACAACTCGTGTCCAACTATTTAGTAACGTCATGGTGATCCTCCGCCGCCTCATCGCTGCGCGTGTCGCGGGCGTAGTAATTCAAATAGCCATAATAGCCATATTTGTCCGATCGAAAATCAATTCCATTAAGAACACAGCCCAACAGCCGCGCCCCCGTCTGCCTCAACATACGACAGCTCCGCTGCACAATATGTCGAGACGTGCTTCCCGAGCGGGCAACAAGCAGAACACCATCAACCTCCGCGGCAATAATCTGGACGTCAGAAACTGACGCGATTGGAGGCGAGTCCAGGATGATGAACTTGTACTTGTTCCTCATCTCGGCCAAGAGATTGCGGAACTGCCGCGAGCCGAGTAGCTGCGCCGGGTTGGGTGGTGTCACGCCGGCCGGAATCACGTCCAGATAGGGTTGATCCGGCATCGAGCGCAGGCAATCTGACAATGGCTTAATACCGGCCAAATACTGAGTCAGCCCCGCACCAGGCACACGCATTCTCATCGCGAATGTGGGTCTGCGCAAATCGCACTCAATCAGCAAAACACGATCTTCACCCTGGGCCAGAGTAAGGGCCAGGTTAATCGCCGTAGTTGTCTTGCCCTCCGCGGGAACTGCGCTGGTGATGGCAATGGTGCGCGGTGGCTCGCCTGCGTGCGAAAGAAGCAGTGACGTGCGCAGAGCCCAGTAGGCCTCCATCATGCGGCGTGTCGAGTTGTCGAGGTCCGCCTCGGGGGCTGAAGGATTCAAAGTCACCGACTGGCCTGCCTTGGCTTTGGGGATGGTTCCGATCGCCGGAGCGCCCGTGGTCTGTTCCAGTACGTCGATATCCAGGATGGACGTGTCAAGCGAATCGACCAGGAACGCAAGCAGTATTCCCGCCACCACCCCGACCCCAAGCCCCACGATCAAATACAGCAAAGTGTCAGGAGCAGACTTGTAGATCGGAATCAGCGCGCGGTCGATGATTTCTACATCGTTCGCATGAAGGCCGGCAAGCACGCCCGCCTCTTTCAGCTTCTGCAACAATCCCTGGTAGAGGGAGTACGACGATTCAAAGTCGCGCTGCGCGATGGTGTATTGGATCAGGTCGGACTGATGCTGCTGCATTGCGCCCTTGCTGGAGTCCACCGCCTTTTGCAGACTTTCTTCCGATTCGCGTGCCGCGGTCAACTCTGACGAGGCCTTCTTGCGTTCATTCGACAGCGCCAGGTCGATTTGCTGGGTCAACTGATCGATATACGTCTTCAGTTCTTTGACGTGTGAATAGTTCGGACCAAACTTCAGACTGTACTGCTGCAGCTGCGCCATGGCGTTCGCGCGAGCCGAAAGGAAGCCGGCAAGCACTGGATCGCCCAGTTGCGGGACCATCGCCATGTCTGCACTCTGAAGCACGTTGAACTGCGCTTCCTTCACCAGCCTGTCAGACTGTGCAGCCGTCAGCGCCTGCTGCAAGCCCAATAGGCGCTCCGTGGCGAGCGACTCGGGAACCGCTCCACCTCCGCCCTTGACGGTTGGTACCGAAAGCGTCGTGTTCAGCAGGTCCAGTTTTTTTCCGTATTCCAGTGCCCGACTCTGCGCGACTTCCGTTTGCTGGCGCAGGTCGTCCAGTTGCTTTGCCAGCCATTGCGAAATGCCTTCCTGCGATTTGAAACGGACCTGGTACCCACGGTCGACGTATTCATCCACAAGGGTGTTTGCAATCTTTTCGGAGAGTTCTGGCGAGTGCGTCCGCACCGAAATCGTGATGTTGTCAGTGTGGGGAATAGCAGACACATTCACGGCCTTTGCCATCGTCTTCAGAATCCTGTAAACCGAAGCGGGATTTTCGCGGCCTGGAATTCCCTCTTTCTTGCCTATCTTCGAAAAGGTGGTGTTCTGATAGAGGCTCAGCGTATCCGCAACACGCAGAGCCAACGTCTGACTCTTCAGCACCGACATTTCTGACTGTATCTTGGTTTCCGAATTCCCCCCCAGTAGCTGGCTCGCGGGACTGTCACCGAACTGAATATCTCCGTTACTTGATTCGAGGATTCGAATTGCTGAAGTTGAGTCGAACTCAGGCGCCTGCAACTTGGCGAATACAAAGGAAGCGACGAGGCTCACCGCCAGGAATATGAGCGCCCAATACCGTCTGCGCCGAAGTACGACCCATGCTTCGTACAACATCGACGTGTCTGAATCGATCTCATTTTGAAGCTCGACGCCGATACCCTCGTCCACACGAGCGGTGTAGGCGTTATCGAGTGAAACTGGCTTAGCATTCTCCGTTGTCATGATTTAGGACTAGGCATCTTCTTTCCTCGAATTTGGCAGATGACCACCTGTAATGGGGAACGTCAAATTTTCTTACATGTTTACTGAGTTCTAAGCACATTATCGCTCGAGTTGCTTGTAAACAACCTAAAAATCTCTCTGCCGTGTCGTGCTGGGATCAATTCAGTCAGCCGCTTTCTACACTCGTAACGGGTATTCCCGTGCGACAAAGTCCTCCGCAATCCTCAGGTATTCTCTAGCGCATTCGACAACTGAAAAATTATCCAACTTCCTTTCGTATCGGCTTTCCCACGCCCTGCGACCTACAAGCTGCTCGATGCATTCCGCAAGGTCTTCTCCCGTCGGGGGCACCTTAATCATGTCCACACCCGGCAAAGACCGCAAGTCCTCGAATGCCTCGATGCCGCTAAAGACACAGAAGACTCCGGATGCCACTGCCTCCAGGGCAGCGACACTGTGCGCCTCCCACGCGGAGGGCATCAGGAAGATGTCGGCACCAGCCAGCCATTCGGCGATATTCCGTTGGGGACCCACCAGTTTCACCTGGTCTTCGACCCCTCCTTCGCGCGCACGACGGAGCACCTCTTCCTGATAGGTGGCATCCTCGCTGATACCTGCCATGACCAGGCGGATGTTGCGCATGCCTCTCGCGCGGAGCCGGACTAGTGCTTCAACGGAGACATGCTGCTGCTTTTGGATAGAAATACGCCCAACCTGAAGCGCGATAATCTCCCCAACGGCAGGCCGATATATTTCCTCGCGGAACAGGCAATGCTTCAAGCCGGGCTCAGTAAATCGTTCGGTTCTGATCCCATTCCGAATCACTCGCAGCGGTACCCGGTCTCCCATCCGGCGTTTGTAGTTCCCCACCGATTTCGAACTTACCCCGACAACACAGGCATTTCTTTTGTAAAGAAGGCGCTCCAGCCGCAAGACCCACGGATTAGACAGGTCGTCATCTGTGTGCAGGACCGTGACCACGGCAGGCCGGCGCGTGAGGCGAAGAGCAATCCGTGTGTAGACGCTGGGCAGAATCGAGTGGGCGAAAATGACGTCAGGTTTAGCCTTTTTCACGGCATCCAACATCCAACGCAATCGCCCCAGCCTGACAAGATTTCGTGTTGGAATGTGGAGCTCACATCCCAATCTTTCGAGCGATTCCAGTTCGATGACGAAGTTCTCTTGCGGCGGTCGAAATGCGGCAATTGACATCCGATGACCTTCAGCGGCCTGAATGTGAACCAAGTCCCGCACCAGCATCTCCGCTCCGGCGAACCGCGGCTCCAAAAGCACATGCATGATGGATAAGGGTTTTGCCGCCGCCTCCGTCATTGAGCGCCCGCCGCTACGGGTTTTCCCGGCACAAATGATGCGTCCGCCAATTGTTTGCGGAGCAGGAGTGGCAGAATCCAGGCGGGAATCATTAAACCCGCCAGCAGGTACGCGGCAGCCATCCCCAACGCACCGTAATGCGGAATTGCGAACCTTCCGAGAACAATCACAGTCAGATTCTCGACGACCAACAGCGCCGCCACACTCCACGCGCGTTCTAGCCCCATAAGCACGATGTAGTGGAAATGCGTCCACAAATTCACGAACATCTGGAGGCCGAGAGCGATCACAACCAGGCGTTTTCCAGAAACATCAATCTTCCAGACATGCTCGATACCCCACGTCCCAACCGTCATCATCAAGATGGCAAGTACCGTTGCCATCAACATGATCGCCCGCCGAATCCGGAATGCCGATTTGTGCACCCAGCCCGAGTCGTGCCGCGCTACCGCATCCGTAAACGCCGGCCACAGCGGCTGGGTGAAAATCGCTACCGTAGCGCCAGCCAGGCAAACTGCACGGTACAACACCCCAAACACGTCAGTTTCCCAGGAATTCGTCAAATGCCCCATTAAGTAGGTGCCGGCGTGTTGCTCTGCGATGCCGGTGACTGAAATTAGCCAAAATGCCATTCCGACGTGAACGATTGGCCTTAAATATTTGAATCTAAAATAACCTATTTCAGTGGCGAGATAGGGACGGCGGATCAAGAGAAGGGCTAGATTAACCACTCTGCACACGATTGGACCCGCATACGTCACCAGGATAATTTCGGTGATTGTGGGGTGATAAGCGCGGCACAAAAATACGAGCACGACGGTACTCAGCAAATTTGCGATGCACATGCTGAGGTTGGTGGCAACCTGTTCCTGGTACCCGGCCAAGGCCGAATCCACCACTCCGAGCAAGATGGAAAGAAACGTCACAAGCACGACTGTGCCGGCAACGTGGAAGATCTCCACTTGATCAACGGCATAATTGGAACCAAAGAGAATGCTGGCAGGGATGGCGCGAATCACTACCAAACACGCCGCAGCTCCTAGAAGCGAAGTGGCTCCGACAAAAAGAAAAGCGGCCGCCAAAGCACCGGCTTCCTCTTGGTGGTTTCCGAGCGCGTGCGCCCTGGCTATAGCCTGGGTTAAACCGGGACCGGCGCCAAACTGGAGCAGAGCGATGGTGGCCAAAGCCGCTGAAAGCAGAAGGTAGAGGGAATATTGATGAGTTCCCAATGCATGAAAAACCAGAGGAATCGCAACCCCTTGCAGGGCGATGGCCGTGAGCTTGCTTAGGCCGCTGCTGGCGATCGCGAGGCGCAGGAGTTTGTTTCGCCGCACTCGGTGCACACTTTCGGCGCTCGTTCCTGCAGAATCAATTTCTCGATCGACGACCAATTACGCACTCCAAAAAAGATCGGCTCTGAATGATGGCGCCGAAGAAAATGCCGGAGGACCTCAGGCTTTAGCGTTGGCGACGGGGCATACATCGAGGAAGCTTTACCTGCGGGAGCAAATCCCTCTTTACATCAGCTTTAAAAGTTATGAGCCTATACCAATACCATCATAAGCCTCTCCTTGTTTCAAGCGAGGGTCACTGCAAAACCTCCGGGGTGGGAGACACCAAGCTGATTACTGACTCGGCAAACCGTTGGGCGTCACCGCGCTCACTAGCCTCCTGCGCCGCCAGGCACATCGACTTCCAAAGGTTTTCATCTTCTGCCAGCATTCGCATGAAGAGCGCCAGACCTTCAACGTTGTCCGGTTCAATCACGAATCCATTGACACCGGTGCGAACCAGAAGGTCGCGTGCACCGCAATTGTCCGAAACGATGACGGGAACTCCCATAGCCAAAGCTTCGGGCACCACATTTCCAAATTGTTCCTCGATACTTGGCAGAAGCAGGGCAAGACAGCTGGCAAAGGTCCGACAAACATCCGCGGTCTGGAGGAAACCACGAAACACGACGAGTTGTTCGATTCCCGCGAGGCGAACCTGCTCCCTCAATTGACTCTCCAGCGGCCCCGATCCGCACAAGTGAAGAACTCGAGGATTATGCGTAAGCGATGAGTACTTGGCGAACGCCTCGAGTGCGGTACTGATGTTTTTCTTTGGAACGAAGCGTGCGACAAGCACGAAATGTCTATCCCTATGCGCAAGTCCCGCCGGTGCAGGCGATGCTCCGGAGAGTTCGCGAATGCGGGCCATTGAAACCGCGTTGTAGTTGGGCTTGACCTTGTTCGCAGGGATACCGAGAAAGCACATGTAGTCAACGGACCGGGTTCCGGACGCGATCCCCCCATTGTAGGGAAGGTAGAAGAAACACTTCAGCATCTCCCGCCACAATTGGCGGCGGTAATCGTCGAATTTGGAACACCCCATGGCATAAACGCGACGGCCGCAAACGCGCAGAAGGAATGAGGTTATCAAGGTGGCGGGGTGCTCATAGTTGCACATGAAGTAAGTAGCGCCCCTACCCTGCGCCAGGCAGACCCAAAAAGTCTTGGCCAGGCGCCGGAAGAATGGAATTTCCTGGATTGCTTTGCCGGGAAAGACCGTGGTCTTCACGAAGCTGCGACCGTTCTCCGGAATCCACTCGTAGGTCTGGCTCTTCCCTGCCAGTTCGATGCCGACCACCTCCGAATCGCCCTTCACCTTCGCTGCAGTCGCGTCGGCGCGGTCCACATGAAGAGGGCCGAAGTTTTCCCACACCAAGACAATCCGCTTCAATGCCCTGACCTGCCCGTAATCGAGTCCGGTTCGGTTCCGTCGGCTCCAGGCGGGCGGCTCCAGCTCAGCAACAGCTCGAATCCGATTAAACCTATGCGCTGGTTTGGGTTATAGGGTATGCAGACTTCAAAACGCCGCCGCTGAACGAATCCAAATTCCCTTACTTCGGTAAGTGCGCTCTGGCCAGACTTGGCGTTATGCATTGCGTGTAGTTTTGTGATCATTGTTCCGAGTTTGCCACCCGCTCGCTCAGTAAGTAACTGATTCCGGGCTGGATTTCGATACTCCTTCGGCGATTGGTCGGGGCGTCGGCGGATCAACCTTGTGCGCCCCGATCTGGACCAGGTGCGGTGTCCTCGGTCTTTTGAGATTACTGGCGCGGAGACTTTCGAGTGGGGAGCAGAACACCTCCTCAAATTGACGACGTCCCTCGATGGAAGCGGCCACAAAGGAACGATTGACATCTGTTGAACGGCGAGCGAAAGAATTCGGATCCGAAAGCCATTTCCGTATGGTCTCTATCGTCACATCGACAAAGGATTGACCAGAAGGCACGACCAAAGGCGGCTCACCTTCAATGCGCAACATGTGTTCCATACACCCCCGCTCCGACGCAATGACAGGAATACCCCCAGATTGAGCCTCCCAGATGACAAACGGCTCAGCCTCATTGCGATAGGTGGAAGGGAACAGGAGCACGTCAATGGATTCCAGATACTCTTTCTTGGCTTCCCCATAAACAGGGCCAACATACTTCAAATTGGAATAGCCTTGGCAAGCGCTCTCGACCCGTGCTCGAATTCCATGGTCCGTACATGGTCCGGCGACTCGGAATTGCAATTCAGGGTATTCCGGCGCCAAGTCGGAAGCAACCTGCAGAAACTCGTAAATTCCCTTGTCGACCGTGAGTGCCCCGAGGAAGCCGATGGTCTTGACTTTGGTCCTCTGTCGAAAGGAACTCCCGGCCTCCATCAGTGCCGAATTGGAAAGGACTTCGGTCCTTTTTACCGCGCCATAGTGCTTGCCGAGTGCCCGATCCATCGAGGGGCATAGGACAAGGTGAGTGGCGGACGACCCACAGAGTCTGAAGCATAGATTTGCGAGCAGGCTCTTGCCCATTAGATAGGCGAAGCTGTGATGATGAATATAAATTTTCGCGTTGAAGACTTTGCCCAAAAAGAGAAATAGGAGGTCGATGGCCTGCCGTCGTCCACCAGAAAGCGCCAGATACAGATCAGCACCAGCCCGAATATCTTTGACGACTTGGGCCATCTGGCGAAGCCTCAAGCGAAACAGGCCCCACAACGCGCCCCTGTCTTGGGCTGGTTTCATGTCGATCCGGGTGACTGAATAACCGGCTTCCTCAAAGAGCCTGGCAATTCCAATCGTCGCCTGCGAAAATCCGTGCACAGGTGGAGGGAGAGGGCCGACCACAACGATTGACCTCTTGCCAGGTGCGTGCACCTGACCGAACTCCGCTCGATTGCCGAATGGGTATGTCATCCCGCGCACTTCGATTCCGTCACACCTGCCAATTGCAAGATATTCCGGCACATGCGCGTCGTGGGTCCTGCGCCCGGATACCTAAGTTGCGCAACCAAATGTTGGCGGCCCCCCGCTTGCGCCATCAGACCGATCCCCCACAGCAACCGAGGTCTCGGCTTTTTGAATGCGTCATGGAACTGAAGATGGAGAGCACAGCACTAGCAATAGCGATTGTGGACTGTTGCGTCGAAGACGTCTTGAGCCTGTCAAGGGCGGACGACTTAACCTTTATGTAGCAAACACGATCCAGGTAAGAGCTTGAGGTCCATATTTTAGTTTTTGGCACACTAGACGACCTTCTGGTTGTCAATCAGCTGCATGCTGCGACGATTAACCGCCGAGTTGCCGACAGTTTCCTGGGCTCGATAAACCGACGCGGAAAAACAACAGCTGAATGATTGTGACATTTAGAGTTCTTCTAGGAGAATATGGGATTGTTTCCAGTTTGCCAAGAAAATTAGAGGAAGGAACTAAAAGAAGCAACCCTTTAAATTCATGTGATAGCGGCAGTTCGATATCGCTCAATGATGTCAATACAAGACATATGAAAGCGGGCCCAGCTTTCGCTGGGCCGCGCGTGAATAAATTGTGCTGACTTGCCGATGCTGCTCGCAACTACCTCTCAAGCAGTAGTTCCTTACTTGGAAGCCACCTGAACCTGTGGCTTGGTGAAGAGCGAAGCATCAAGCTTGGGGTTCACAACAACCTTCTCGATGGCGATCTTCTCGGCCGGATAGTGCGGCTCGCGGGCTGCAGCAGTCCCTGTTACCGAGGAAAGAACGTGCGTCTCGAGAACGAACGGAATCTGCAATCCGTTCACCGCGCGATAGTCGCGGTAGTAGACCTCGACCGGGTGAAGTTTGCCGTCGAGGCGGCGCGGCTGGCCTTCCACCTTGGCTTCAAGGAAGGTCTTCGCATCGACCCAAACGTGTGTCGTGCGGCCGTCCTTCAGCGTCAGCTTCAGGTTGTAGGTGTCGATATTCTCCACCTTCTCCATGCCCACCAGCTCAACCTTGGTTCCCTTGGCCGCGTAGTCAATCAGCTGGCCGTCAAGCTCAGACTGCATCGAGGCAAGCCTGGTCTCATCTTCCGTGTACGGCTCTACGTCCAGCCGGTTCAGAAACGGACGCAGCTTCCATCCCTTGGCGCCGTCGTATACCTGCACCGCTGTCTTGCCGGCGAACTGGATCTCCAGGCGAAGCTTGCGCCCGCGCTCCAGGTCCATCACGAAGGGCAACTGTGCCTCTTCTTTCAACCGCGGCGTGGAGGGCATGGGCAATGCCTTGCCCGGACGCTTGGCTCCCGGAACTTCCACGGCCTGGGCGGTGCGCTCGTTGCCACCCGCGCCCATCAGGCCGGTCTCCTGTAGTGCCTGAACCCCGTGCCAGGCTTGCAATCCACCACGCGCCGCTACGTTGCGGTCCACGATCTGAGCCGCTGTCAAACTCGAAGAAGCATTATCCGCCGCCACTGCGACGCATACACACGATGCGAACATCATTCCGGCTACTACACTTTTACGAAACATCGTTACATCCTCATTTCGATCTTTTTTAATGGCTGGCCCTCGGGGAACCGAGCCGAGTCACAGCAACATGGCCGAATGCGACAAGCATGAACGACCACAAAAGGATGCGGCTATTGAACCAGCAGGCCCTGCACCTGGAATTGACCAATCTCAATGTCCACGCGATCACCTGGTTTTATAGGACGGCCCTGATTCGAGAATGCCATCCAATAAGTGTTGCCCGCAGCAGGAGTACGGCTCTGGCGCACTTGACCCACATTTTCCAGAGAAGGAGCGACGACCTTTATTTGCCTGATCTGTGCCACCCCGGCAGGGGGAGCGGGCTGGGATTTTGAGTTCTGGCCTCTAGCTAGCGAACCTGCCGCTAACAGACCAGCAACGAGCATAGTAAGCAGAGAGCGATTCAGGATAGGCTGAAAAGCCTTGTAATGGTTCATCTTAGCTTCCTCTTAACTCTAACGTCAGGCACACCATCTAGAGATACCGTCTTGCGCTTTCGGCATCCCAGGGAAGAGGGGCCTAACTCGCCAATTTATCCGATGTTCTAGTAAACCACGGATTTGACGAGTTTTGCTGAAAAATTACGAGAGGGTCTGTCAGTTAAGACGTACCCAATCGTTAGGAGACGGATTTCCGGGCTCCCTGAGACCTTCCGGGCCGAATCTGAAGATCTGGGATCCGGAACTGGTTATGAGAGACACCGCTTAGCCGAGGACTACTGGTCAGGTAGTTCAGTGCCGTAGCAATCGCTCTCACCAACTCCAAAGGTGTCTGGTTGAGGATGATGCCGTTCGGCAGATGGAGCGCGGACGTGTTCGTCGGCACCGTACCGTTGGTCGTGTGCGTGTAGTAGATCGCCGCACCGCCGCCTCAACGCTCTTGACCAGGCCGGCGACGCCACGCTTCTGCCAGTCGTCCCGGCCCTTGCACGCCGGCAGGTAAACTGAGGGTTCGGCAATAACATGACTCGGGAGGACTGATGGGCATCGACGTCCACGCACTGAATTTTCTTCGTCACACAAGAAAGAAAAAACTGTTGGGCGACACTATCACCATCGGGCGTCAGTGGCTCCATGTCAGCGAGCCTGCGGTCAAAGAACTTGTACGCACAAAGCCGCACTATAGAAACCACCGATATTGCGAAGAACTTCTTGTTGAGTACTTCGGCGCCACCAAGGTCGAATCCGTAGATAACTCTGACTACGAGGGGGCCACTCACATTCACAATATGAATGAATCGATCCCAAAAGGGCTTTGCCAAACATTTGACACCGTGATCGACGCCGGATGCACGGAGCACGTGTTCAATGCACCCCAGGCTCTAAAGAACTGCTCGCTTTTTTGCAAGCCTGGCGGACAAATCATACACATCCTTCCAGCAAACAATTTTTGCGGCCACGGTTTTTGGCAGTTTTCCCCAGAACTATTCTTTTCGCTCTACTCGGCAACAAACGGCTACGCCGAAACTGAAGTGTTTTTAGCAGACTTATGGGATACCAAGAGGTGGTTCCAGGTTAACCAACCGAGGAACGGTGAGCGCGTAAAGGTGTCTTCTTCAACCGGCCTGTACGTCCTGGTGCGCACGGTTTTAGAACGCGCTGACTTCTCACATTCCAATGTTCAACAGAGTGACTACGTACACGAATGGGAAAAGAAAACATCGAGCGAATCATCGACTGTCGCAGCCCCGGCCGCGTTCAAGGGAAAGCTAAGAGAGATACCTCTTGTATACAAGTTGCTATCGCCCACTTATCGTCTCTACTTGCGTTCCAAACCATTTAAAACCACGAAATTGAACGATAGAAACCCTGGGCTTAGGGCAATTCGCATTGAAACACTCGTTTAGCCTGGAATTGTCGCTCTTTCCGTGAGATTTTGGCTGAGCCGGGCGTCCCATCGTCTGCGGTTTTCCGGCCCCACCGAAAGCGCACGTTGCGCCCGATCCGGGCTGTGGCCGGATGGAACCACAACATGCCGGTTTATCCCGGCGCACTGCGGATCGCCGCCAATGCCGAATTGTCGACTGTGGCTGACTCGCAGCTCAAATCAGCGGCAGTCGAACCGTTGCCCGTGCCCCATCGCCATCTTCACGATTCACAAGGCGAATCTCGCCGCCGTGTCCACGGGCGATTTGTTGCGCCAGCGCTAGCCCGACACCGCTTCCCTTGGGCTTGGTTGTGTAGAACGGCACAAACAGGTTTTCGGAATTGGCTATGCCCAGACCGCGATCTTCGATATTGATCCATACAGAGGACTCCGCAACTCGCCATGTGACACGTACGCTCCGCGTCTGGTTTGCGAGCGAAGCGTCCACCGCGTTGGTAAGCAAATTGATGAACATCTGCTCGAGCTGATCGGGATCAGCCTGGAATGTGACGGGCGGTCCGGGGTCGAGTTCAATGGAGAGCCTTTGATCGAGAAGCACGATCTGGCCCAGCAAAGCTTCAAGTTTGACGATGCGCAGGTGGGGCGGCGGCAGCTGCGCGAGGAGCCGGTACGACTGTACGAAGCGATGTAACGCATCCGCGCGGCTCTCCACCACCCCCAGGCCGCGGCGGAAATCGCGGATCGTTTCTGCCTCTCCATCCATCGCGTCGACACGCGCCAACAGGCTGCCTGCGATCGATTTGATGGGTGCAAGTGAATTGGAGAGCTCGTGCCCCAACACCCGAATCAGGCGCTTCCATGCAGCCTGCTCTTCTTCCTGAAGTGGGATGCTCACGTCAGCGAGCACCAGCAGAGTATGGGGAGCGCCTTCCTGGCGAAACGTTGCCCTGCGAAGCAGCCAGCGCGTCGGCTTGCCGCCAAAGAGATGAATGCTCTGGTCGTGCGCGTGGAGCAATTCATCCAGTCCGAGTTCCACCGCGGAATATCCGAAGCAACGCGCATGCGGTCGGTCTAGCATCTGCGTACCGGCAGTGTTAACGAGCTGAAGCACGTTTTGGCGGTCGAACGCGAAGAGCGGAGCGTGCATAACTTCAAGAATTCGTCCCAGGAGCGCGGTGGCTTCAAGAGAACGGACACGCTGCCTCTGTAAGAGATCGGCGAGCGCATTGACCTCGCTCGCCAACTCGCCGAAGGAGTCTTTTGTGCCCGCACCTCGAGCACGAAAAGAATAATCGCCCTCGCGCAATGAAGCGACCACATTCGATAGTGTCTGCATGGGGCGAATAAAGCTTTCGATCAATGCACCGGCCATCAGCAAGAGGTAGAGGCCGAGGCAGCACAGGATCAGCAGAGCTGGAGTAAAGGTGATTTTCTCGCGGACGATAAGGATGACTGTGAAGGCGAGGCCTGGCAGGGAAAGCCACAAGCTGTAGAGCCACGCACGGCCGACGGCCGAGCGCCTATGTCTCCGACGCGCCGAACGTTCATAGGCCATACTTTTCGATGCGCCGATAGAGCGCGGCACGGCTGAGTCCCAGAGCGTCAGCGGCCTGCGAGATGTTTCCATCGCAACGGCGCAGCACCTTGCGGATCAGCAGGGCCTCCACTTCGTCAATGCTCATATTGTCGATGGACTGCACAGAGAATTTTCCGGTCGTGATCGCAAGATTGGACGGTTCGATCTCTTCACTACGGCATAAGAGTACGGCGCGCTCAATCGTGTGCTCGAGCTCGCGGACGTTGCCCGGCCAAGCGTACTGCATCATCTGTTGCATGGCTGAGTGGGCGAACCCGGTAACCTGTTTGCGATAACGGGAACGGTTGCGGTTGAGAAAATGCGCTGCCAGCAAGGGGATGTCTTCGCGGCGTTCACGCAGGGCCGGCAAATGGATCTCGACAGTGTTAAGTCGGAAAAGCAGATCCTCGCGGAAATTGCCGGCGGCCGCTTCTTCGTGGAGCTGTGCGTTGGTCGCAGAGAGTACGCGTACGTCCACGCGACGTGTCTGCGATGAGCCGACTCGTTCCAGTTCGCCGGTTTCCAAAACACGCAGAAGCTTAGCCTGTTGTCGAATCGGCACGTTCGCAATTTCATCGAGGAACAGAGTGCCGTTGTTGGCCAGTTCGAAGCGGCCGATGCGATCCGTGCGGGCATCAGTGAAGGCGCCCTTGACGTGGCCGAATATTTCGCTCTCGAAGGTGCCTTCCGGCAATCCGCCGGCATTTACGGCAACAAGCGGCATCCGGTTACGTGGTGAGGCAGCGTGCAGGAGCTTGGCAACAATCTCCTTACCGGTGCCGTGTTCGCCGGTGATCAGGACGTTGGCATCGGATGGGCCAACCTGCGCGATCAGCTCAAGCACAGGCTGCATCGACGGTGCGCCTGCGACAAAGTCCGGCATGCCTTCGCCGCGCAGGAGCCGGTTTTCCAATTCAAGCTGGCGTGCGCGGCGTAGTGCCTGGCGGAGTTCAGCGTGCACGCGGATCATGCTCAGCAGGCGCTCATTCTCCCACGGCTTCTGAATGAAATCGCGCGCACCGCGCTTGATACTCTCGACTGCAAGATCTATGTTGCCCCACGCAGTCATAACAATCACAGGCAGGCGCGAATCCATCTCCTGCACACGAGCTAGCAGGTCGAGGCCCTCTTGCCCAGATGTGGTATCACGCGTGTAGTTGAGGTCCATCAGGAGCACGTCGTACTCTGCCTGGCCAAGCGCCTCAAGTGCGAGTTGCGGCGATCGCGCGCAGTCGATAGCGATCCCCTGCGGCTTCAGCAGCAGTTCCACTGCCTCGAGGATGTGCGGTTGGTCGTCGGCCACCAGGACGCGAATTTTGTCTTGCTTAGTCGGAATGATTCGCCTCCACGATGCCGTGCCTAGCAGTCTTGATGGGAATGCTGTACTCGTGATGTGCTGGCATAGACATAGTGCGTTCCTATGATTTTACGGTGCGTGCGTGACCACGCCTGTTTTGGCGTCTTCGATCGAAACGCCCATCCGCTCGAGAGTCTTGCCCGTGGCGCGTTCGATGTCCACCTTGGCATTTTCGTACTTCGTCTGCGCGTCCACGAGGGCAGATTCGGCAATGGCCAGGTTGTTCTGAGTGACCAACACGTCGTAGCTGGACTTGGCGCCGAGTTTCTGCTCCTGGCCGGTGATTTCAAATGTGCGCTGTGCCAGGTCGCGCGCCTTCTGCAGGGCGTCGACGTGAGCCTGAGCCTGTTCAAGGGCGAAGCGTGCATTGCGCACGTCGAAGAGGATTGTCTTTTGCTGCTGTTCTGAGCTGATCTGGCTTTGACGGTAATCCAGGACAGCGCGAAACTGATCCGCTTTGGCCTGACGGTTGCGGAGATTGATGGAGAGCGTCATGCCAACCTGGTATTCAGGTGAGGAGTAGTTGAAGATGTTCTGGAACATGCCGGGGAAACCCGTGGGCAGATTCGAGGAACATTGCTCCGCGCTCAGCACGCAGTCCGGGTTTTTCGGGCCGGCAGTTCCGGCGCCGGAGTAGAGTCCGTACATATTCAGGGTGGGCAGAAGTTCACTGTTGATGTCCTTCAGCGACTGTTTCCTCACCTCGGCAGACATCTTGTAAATGGCCACTTCGGGGCGGTTCTTTTCGGCGTCGGCGATCAGGGCGTCGATGGGTTTAGCAGCGTCGGGATCGGGTGCTCCTTTCAGGTCGAGAGGTATGACAGGCATTTCATCGATGATGGGATCGTCGACCTTGGTGAGAGCGTTTTTCAAAAGGAGTTCATTAAGGCGCAGAGTGGCGCGGGCGACGGTGAGATTGCCTTCGGCGGTGGCGACCGCGGACTGGTCGGTCATGACTTGCATGGCGGGAATTGCGTTGAGGTTGAGTTGCTTCTGGTCCACATCGAGAGTCTGTTGCGCAAAGCCGAGCGAGCGGCTCGAGATCTGCTCGTCGAGATAGGCGCCCACGAGAGTCCAATAGATAGTTTCGACCTGCGTGACGGTGGCGATGACCTGCGCCCTGAAAGCAAGGTCGGTGATCTCGGCGTTGCGTTTGGCGATGCGGATGTAACGCTCGTTAGTAGAGCGGCCAAAACCCGCAAGGACGGGCTGGGTGAGCAGGACTGTGAAATTGGAATAAAGCTGAGGATTGATGGCGTTGTATGGGCCGTTACTGGTAACGCGCTCTCCCAGGAACTGAGCGGAGACGTTGGTGCCCAGCGGAAAGTACTGGCTGTAATTGGCCAGGGCCTGAATGGTGTTGGTTTTGAGGACAGGTGTGCCCTGCAGAAATTGGTTCGTCTCCTGCTGGGTGGTGTGGTCGACGTTGCCCTTAAAAGTCAGGAAGGGATCGAACGAGGGGACCGAGGTTCCGGCGCCGAGCGTCGAGGTGACGATGCCGCCGTTGCCGGCAGAGAATCCGGCTCCGCCCGAGCCGCCCCCGCCACCGGAGGAGCTAAAGCCGCCCTGCGTGGACTGGGATATGGAGGTGTTGACACCGTTGGCGGCACCGCCTGATTTGGTGCGCTGGATATCGGTCTGTGCAATGGGAAAGTTATAGCGGAACCCAGCGAGATCTAGATTGTTCTCGATGGCGAGAGCGATCGCGTCTTTCAGCGAGACGTAGAGTTTCCCGTCGCGGATGAGACTTTCGAGGCGCGGCGAATTCATAAGATTGAGCTCAGGCGCGTTGCTGGGCAGATAAGCGGAAAACGGATTATGATGCGCGCGAGGCAGGTCCACGTGAAAAGGCTGTTGTGGCGCAACAGCCAGCTGTTGCGCCTGCTGCGCCTGTTGCGCCAGCGTAGGCTGCGACGCTGCTGCGCCACTAACGGCCGGCGCTGGAGCTTCAGGCGTGGCCGGAGTTGTTTGAGGGTTGGCAGGCTCCTGGGCCTGCGACGGAGTTGGCGAACTGAGCGGCTCCACAGCGAAGGCGAGGTTAGCCTGAAGCAGCAGGATTGCAACACAAGCCTGAGCTCTCTTGCCGAATGAGAATCGAAAGCCCCTCCGAGCTTCGCTTTGCCGGAGTCTACTGTAAGTAGGATTGATCACTGAGCCTTGACCTCCACGTCTTGCTGCGGGACTGCTTCATCGCGTGTGAGCCATCCATCGTGCAATTCCAAAATGCGTGTTCCGTACCGGGCATTTTCATCTGAGTGTGTGACCTGAACGATCGTCGTGCCCTGACGATTCAGTTCTCGGAAGAGATCCATAATCTCGCGCGCTTGAATGGAATGCAGGTTCCCGGTCGGCTCGTCGGCCAACAGAAGCGCAGGCGCATGTACGACGGCGCGCGCAATGCCCACCAATTGCTGTTGCCCACCGGATAACTGATTCGGGAAGAGATCCTTTTTCGCGACGATGCGGAAGCGGTCGAGAATATCAGCGACCATGCCGGCGCGCACCTTTGCGGGAAGATTCTTATAGGACAGGGGCAGGTCGATGTTCTCAGCGACGGTAAGGTCGTCCAGCAGGTGATAGCTCTGAAAGACCATGCCGATTCGCTGGCGCGCGAGGTCTGCGCGCTGCTTGCGGCCAAGCGCATGCACCGCCGTGTCTCCAAACCAATACTCGCCCTGCCAGCTGTCATCGAGTAGAGCAAGCACGTTGAGGAGGGATGACTTCCCTGCCCCGCTTGGGCCCATTACCGTGACAAATTCACCTTCGCGTATCGTGAGACCGATGCGCCGCAATACCCAGGTCTCAGTGTGTCCGGTCTTGTAACTGCGTTCTACGTTTTTTAGCTCGATCATGATGTTCCCCCGTGCAATGCTGGGTTATCTACGGACTAGTCGATTCGCAGGGCGCGCATTGGTTGCACACTGGCGGCGCGACGTGCTGGCAGGGCAGCGGCTAGCACTACCATGACCCCGGTCAGGACTACCGCAGAGAAAAGTGTGATCGGGTCAGCCGATTTCACTCCATACAACTGGCTGCCGAATAGTCGCGCAATCGCCACAGCAGATGGCAATGCAATAACGGTTGCAATGGTCGCCACCAGGAGCATCTCGCGGGAGATTAGAAGGACAACGCTGGACCTTTGTGCTCCCAGCGCGAGCCGGACGCCAATCTCACGCGTTCGCTGCTCGGTGGAATACGAAAGTACCCCATACAGTCCAACGGCGGCCAGCAACATGGCAAGCGCGGAGAAACCGATGGCGAGGAAAGCCAGCGAGCGTTCGCCCGATGAGCTGCGGTCTATCTGGTCTTCCATGGTGCGAAGGCCATCGACAACCAACGTCGAGTCCAATTGATGGATGGTCTGGCGAATAGCGCCTTCTGTGCCGTCAGGCTGCCCCTCAGTGCGAACATACATCACCATTCCCCCAGGGTGTTTCTGCTGCAAATAGGGGCTGTAGACTGCTGGACCGAGAGGCGTGCGAAGGTCGGTATGCTTAATGTCGCCAACGACGCCAACAATGGTGATGTCGAACTTCTCAACGTCGCTGGCGCCCTCCATCAACTGGCGACCGATGGCATTCTGTGGCGTCCCAAAGAAGCGTTTGGCGAAGGCGAGGTTGACAACGGCCACGCTGGGCTGGCCCTTGGTATCAGCCGATGTGAACTCTCTGCCTACAAGGATGGGTTGGTGCAAGGTGGCGAAGTAGCCAGGTGTAACGCGCGGCTGTTCGAAGTTCATGTGTTCGTCTTCCGCCGGCTTATACCCCTGAATGGAATAATTCGAGGTCTCGTTATCCCCGGTAAGCTCCGGATCAGTGGTGGCGGCGACCGAGCGGATGCCAGGAATTGTTGCCAGCGCTTCCAGAGCGCTGGTGATGATATGGGGGGTACGGTCTTCACCGTATCCCGAACTCGTGGGATCCAGGCTAAACGTAACCAGGTGAGAAGTGTCGAACCCGACCTTCTGCTGGCGAAGGTTATCGAGAGTGCGCACAAAGAGGCCGGCACCGGCGAGCAACATTACGCTGAGGCCGATCTGCACGCCAACCGCGAACGTCCGGAACCGATGGGAGCCTTTAGAGGCTGTTCCGGTACTTTGCCGCAGGGTGTTGGTCAAGTCAGGGCGAATGAAATGTAATACCGGAGCAATGCTGAAGAGGAGGCTCGCCAACACAGACAGCCCAAGCGTAAACAGCAAGATCCTGACGTCGATGGAAGCTGAATACGGCTCGCTGCCAGGATCGGCACTTGTCATCAAGCGGACAAGAATCCGCGATACCGCCGGGGCGAGGGCGAGGCCCGCGGCTGCGCCACACACTCCGAGCAAACCACCTTCTACAAATAATTGCGATATAATCCGGCCACGGCGGGCGCCTAATGCATACCGCATTGACATTTCGCGGGCTCGCGCACTCGCCCTCAGCAGAAGCAAAGTGGCCACATTGATAGCGCACATCGCGATGAGCAAACCAGCCATGCTCATGAGAATGACAAGGGGCTTTTGAAGGTCAAGGCGGCCCGGCGAAAAGCCCCTGGAATCGTCCAGTACGCGAAAATGCGAATTGTCCAGGAAGTTCTTCTTGAAACGCTCGGATTTGTTTTTGTAGAGCGTTAGTTCGTAAGCGCGGAGTGAGTGCCACAAGGGGGCGAGACTTGCCTGGGCCTGCGTCGCTGTGACGCCTGGCTTCAGGCGCGCGACGAGCGTGAGGAAGACCGATTGGTGATTGTTGAGGTCGTCGCGTGGGGCCATCCATGGCATGGCGATCTCAACCATGCTCATGGGGATGAACATGCCGGGCTTGTATCCGCCGATTGCTGAATCAAAATTTTCCGGAGCAACACCTAGAATTGTGAAAGTTCGACCGTTGATGAGAACGGTTTGGCCCACCACGTCCAAGGATGCGCCGAATCGCGACTTCCAATAACCATTGCTGAGAACCAGGACGGGGTTGGCGTTCTTCGCGGTATCGTCTTCGGGGGTGAGCAAGCGACCGGCAGCTGGTTTAAGACCGAGAACCTGAAAGTAATTGCCGGTGACCACCTCGGCTTCCTTGCTTTCGGCCTGATTGCGCCATGAGATTCCGACTTGCGTCTTGTCCGCAGCGATCACTCCCTGGAATACCCGGTTCTGATCGCGAAGATCTTTGTACATCGGGTATGAGAAGTAGTTCATATGGCCTTCGGAGTCGCCTCCAAAGCTGCTCATTGAACCGGAAAATGCGCCCGACCATTCGAAGCGAACGAGTTCCTGCGGCTTCTCCACCGGTAACATCCGCAGGAGCACCTGATCAAACAAAGTAAAGATGGATGCGTTCGCGCCAATACCAAGGGCCAGCGTGACCACCACGGTAATTGTGAATCCGGGGGATTTGCGCAACTGGCGCAAAGCGTAACGGATGTCCTGAAGGATCGGGCTCATCATGGTCTCCTATTCAGTCCGCAAAGCCTGCATGGGTTCAATGGATGCTGCGCGCCGCGCTGGCAGCAGTCCAGCCACAGCGGCGCATAACGCAAGCACAAGCGTGGCGCCGGCAAGCGCCACGGGATCGTAAGATTGAACACCGTATAGCTGGCTGGCCATCAGGTGGCCCGCCAGCAGCGCTGCGGGAATACCGATGACGAGCCCCAGTCCCACTTGCAATCCCACTCCGCGCAGTACGATCCCCATAACACTGGATCGGGTGGCGCCGAGCGCCATTCGAATGCCGATTTCGCTTGTACGGCGAACAACGAAATACGACATCACACCGTAGAGTCCAACTGAGGCGAGAATGAGCGCCAAGACTCCAAACAGGCTGGTCAGCCTGGCCAGAAGTCGATCCTGGACGAAATTGGAATTCACCTGCGCCTCAAATGGCTGGAGGTCCATCACCGTCAGATTCGGATCGATTGAGGCCAGCGTTCGACGCAATAACTCGTCCACATTCTGCGGGCGGGCAGTGAACTCGATAAGAAGTGAGTTGGCAAACATGGACTGCTCCTCACCACCATCGAAGGGAGGCGCAAATCCTGTGAACCGTTGAGGCATGGGGCGAAGATATACAGGCCTCACTGCTTCACGCGGGTTGTTCATCTTGAAGTCGCGAAACACGCCCACAATCTCGAAAGCGCCCGAGTACTTCGGCTCGTCGATACCGAAGTGTTTTCCGATCGGATCCTCGTTGGGGTAGAAGCGCTTCACAAATGTCTCATTCACGATTGCGACAGCTTGCGACGATGCCGTGTCCTGATCTGTGAAATCGCGGCCACGTACCATGGGAACGCCTATCGATTGCAGAAATTGCGTACTCACGCGATCCCAGGTGGAGTTGCAGTTTTCATCGGCTCGAGGGACCGGGTGGCCCTGCGGCAGGGCACAATCGCCCCAGTTATCGCCTTCGAGCGGACTATAGAGCGCGAGAGCGACGTGGGCAACGCCGGGGAGAGCCATATATCGCGATTCAATGTCGCGGTAGAGAGCAGGCACACGCGCGGATGAATAGCCCGCGCCTGCAGGATCGAAGTGCAAAACGTAACGGTTGCTGACTGCGACGCCAAAATTCTGTTTCTCAAGATTGCCGAGCGAGCGCGTCATAAGAATTGCACCGGCCAGCAACACCACAGACATTGCGGCCTGGAGAACCACCAATGCATTTTGCGAGATGGTGGAACTGTCCCTGGTTGCGCGATTTACCCCGCGAAGGACTTCGGCGGGTTGAGCCTGCAGCGAGAACCATGCCGGCGCGAACCCAAATAAAATTCCTGTGACCAGCGAGACGGCGAATGCAAAACCAAGCACCATTAGCGATGGGCTGGCGCTCACTGGAAGGTTGGGAGAATCTGGAAACGCCAGGTTCAAAATGGTGCGCGATCCCGCATAGGCGACGCCAAGGCCAGCCAGCCCCCCGAGACAGCTCAACAAAATGCACTCGGTGAGTGTCTGGCGAATTACGCGCTTTCTGCCGGCCCCCATGGCCATGCGGATGGCGATCTCCGATCGACGCGAAGTGCTGCGTGCGAGCAACAGATTGGCAATGTTGGCGCACGCTATCAAAAGAACGACAGAGGAAAGGATCATCAGCATCGTCAATCCCTTGCCTGTCTCCTGCTGCAGATTCTGAATGCCTCCACCGCCTGGAACGATCACCAGGTATTGCTTGGGGATGATTGCCGTGCCACCCTGCCGTGTATACGCCTCGCGAGTAAACAGCCATTGACGCAATGCAACGGTGAGTTTGCCTTGTAACGCCGCGATGTTTGTGCCTGGACGGATGCGGCCAAGCGGGTAAAGCCAATTCGAGTCGGGATGGTGGAGAATTGCGCTGGCTCCGGTGTGAACGTAAGGCTCGGTGGACAGCGGCATCCAGAAATCCGCGGGAGAGTCTGTTACGCGATCACCAAAGAATCCCGCAGGCGCAACTCCGATCACCGTGAATGTTCGCGCCTGGATCGAGATCGCGGAACCTACGATCGACCGATCCGATCCGAACTCGTTCTGCCACGCCCGATAGCTGAGCACCACGACTGGCGGGGCATTCTCCTGATCATCACTCTTGCCCAACACCCGGCCCATTGATGCGCCAAGGCCCAGTGTTGAGAAATAGTTTCCCGTTACCCACTCGCCGCGCATTTCACGGCCAAGAGCTTCTCCGCGTCGCACACTGAAGTGCGGCTGACCGGCCTGGACAGCGGCCAACTCTTCAAACTCCTGCGCCGACTGTTTCAAGTGCAGGTATAAGTCGTAGGAGAAGATGTCGAAATCTCCGTTTCGCTCGACGAAACCGCCGTTGACGCAGCAGTTATCGGTGTCGCCAATGCGATAGAGTTGCGAAGGATCTGCGACGGGGAGCGAACGTAACAGGATTCCTTTAACCAAAGTAAATATTGCGGTATTCGCCCCAATGCCGAGCGCCAGCGTGATGATTGCTGTCAGGGCGAAGCCGGGCGATTTGCGTAGCTGGCGCAGTGCGTACTGCAGATCCTGGAGAAGTGTTTGCACTGTGCTGACCTCCTGTTCGGCCTATTGGGCTGTGTAGAATCGATGGACCGAGACAGGCAGATTAGCCGCATCATCAATTCCGAAATCTGTTGTTGCTGAACGCATGTTCCAACCTCCCCATCATCTTTAGGTTTGCCGCCGATCAACCGTCGCGATTCGTTGTCATTCCGGCATGCGTAACGAACTCATCGGCTCGGGACGTGAATACGCGGGACAAGACACTCGGATGGCGCTACTCCCGGTAGCACCAGCGACACAACAGCAAACTTCGACGCATCCACCGGCCTTACATCGAACAGCATTCCTTGAATAAGGCCGGTAAGCGAGGTGGAGGCTGCGATACCGATGTAGTCGCGCCAATGCCCGGCGCCAGAGTAAACACAACTGTGGCAGTGAAACCGGGCTTTTGGCTCAACTGACGCAGCGCGCGTCTGACATCGTGGAGGACCACTACTACGCCTCCACTTCGGCGGTCAGTTTTTGCAATTCCTGCTCCGAGACCACTTTTCCGTCGAACAGGTGAACCTCACGTTCGGCGTGCTTGGCAAAGCGGGGGTCGTGCGTCACCATGCAGATCGTCGAACCCTCGCGGTGCAAATCAGCCAACAGATGCATCACCGCTTCGCCGTTTTTCGAGTCCAGATTACCGGTCGGCTCGTCGGCGAGCAGGATGGAGGGCGAACCAGCCAAAGCGCGGGCAACGGCAACACGCTGCTGCTGACCGCCGGAGAGTTGGGCGGGATAGTGCCGCATGCGGTGCGCCATGTTCACGCGCTCCAGCGCTTCCTTCACCCTCTTCTTGCGCTCAGCCGAAGGCATGCCCGCACGATAGGTGAGAGGCAGTTCAACGTTCTCTTCAACGGTCAAATCGCCGATCAGGTTGAAGCTTTGGAAGATGAATCCGATCTCCTGGTTGCGAATGCGCGAGCGCTCGCTGAAGCTCAGGTTCTCCACTGGCTTGTTGTTGAGCAGGTACTTGCCTCCAGTGGGCGTATCCAAAAGACCGAGGATCGACAGGAGCGTAGACTTTCCGCAACCTGACGGCCCCGACATAGCCACGTATTCACCACGGGAAATCGTAAGGTGAATGCCGGAAAGGGCGTGGGTCTCAACTTCGTCCGTATAGAAGACCTTGGTCAAGTCTTCAATGTCAATCAGCTTGTCATTCATCTCGATTCCTTCTCCCTTTTTGATCCAGATTCTTGCTGCCCGTTCGCCGGTCGGCCCTGACCCCGGCCCTAGATGTAACTTAGCCACCATTGCGCCCTGTGTAGACGCCGATACTCGGAGAACCACGCGCAGGGAAAATAGAGGAGCACCAGCAGAGCTACCCAAACCGCGTACACCGTCCCCAGGCCGTGCCCGTACCCATCTGGGACTTCATTCATCCAGAAGCTTCCCTTCCATAGCCACGCGACCGGCTGATGAAAGACGTAAGCAAGCAGAATCGCCGCGAAATGGATGACATAAAGATGGAGTACGTAAAACAACAGCGGAACGTTTCCGAAAATCACAATTGGTTTTGCCAGGATCTGAAATATCCGGGAAGCTCCCAAGCGATCGACGAGCGCGAGCACGATCAGCGCCGGCCCCAGCGTCATCAGCAGGAATTGCAGCGAAGGAGGGTATTTCTCCGTGTCGAGGAAACTGACGACGCTCATTGCCAGCGAAGCCTGGGGGTGCCACTCTCCAGGCGAATTACGCGCCACGCCCGCCGTCGGGTTTCCATACGCGTTGAAGGCACGAAGAACGATAAATGCCGCGGTGGCCCCAATTCCGAGCCAGAGCGTGATGCGCGCTCGCACTGCCACCGGCTTCTCAAATACCTTGCCGAAGACATAGCCAAGGGCCATCACGCCGGCAAGGGGAAGAACGGGAAAAGCACGAAAAAGTGAGTATGGGGCACTACACCCTTGCGATGCAGGATGGCCCACAGCCAGTCAAAGTGCCCAAGCTGAGCGGGCAATACGGCGTCAAACAAATCATGCAGCACAACTAATGTCGCGCCAATCACGAGCGTCACCTTGTCGGGTAGCCTGACCAGGAAGGCAAGCAGGATCATCGAGCATCCGAGCGCCCATATCACGCCGCCCATGCGCCAGAAAACGAATGCCCAGGCGTATTCAATGATGGTGAATTCGAGAAGCACCAGCCAGAGACCGCGTGTCCACAAGAACCGGGAAGGCGCGCCGGCTGAACCGGTTCGCGAGCGATAAAGATAGGCGCCCGTTCCTGCGAGAAAGAAGAAGATCGGCGCGCAAAAATGAGTGACCCAGCGCGTATAGAACAATGATGGCCAGGTGTGAGCTACGTCTTCAGGCTGCACAGGGATATTGGTCAGGAAATCGCGCAGGTGATCAATGGCCATGAGAACGAGTGCCAATCCGCGCATGAAGTCCACAGAGGCAATGCGATCGCCGGTGGTGCGCCCAGCGATAGCAACGTCCGCCGTGACACCCCTCGCTTGAGCAATTGCCTGCACCATCTTTCAATCTCTCCCTTTTCGCCCGACAAATGACTATCAAATACGGAATATGTGCCGTTATTCCAGCCGTATCCGATCCACGCCATCGTACCTCGACATGTCGGAGAGAATCACCGTATCGCCTTCCTTCAGCCCCTCCACAACGGTAATGAACTGCACATTGGCTTTGCCAACCTTAACCGGCACGCGCGTAGCGCTTTTGTGATCGGGATCTTCCTTGAACAGGCTTAAGGTGGAATTCTCATTCCCTAGCGCCGGACGCCCAACGTAGAGCACGTCATTCAAATGCTCGAGATCGATGGTTCCGTCAACGCTGAGACCCGGAACTGCCCCCGGCGGCAGCGGCCCATCCAGCTGTACGTCAACCGTACGCGTTCCATTCAACACGGTCGGATCGATACGCGAAACATGTCCCGGCACAATGCCGTTGTGGGTATCAACCGATGCCGGCTGGCCGATCTGGATATCGTGCGCCTGGGTCTCCGCAATCTGCAGCGCAGCCTTCAGCTTGTCGAGTTGGATGACTTCGGCTACTGGAGTTCCGGCGGCGACGTGCGTACCCACTTGAATCGGAGTGGGACCCGACAGGGCCGCCAATTGACCTGAAAGACCAGCTCGCACTTCCAGAGCCGCCTTCTGCTTCTGATAGAGATCCACAAGCGTCTTTGCCTGGTCGATCTTTGACTGCCCCGAGGCAAGCTGCACCTTGATGTTCTGCTCGTTCAGGTCCAGTTGCTCCAGACTCAGTTTGTGCTGCGCGGCGAACTGTTCCGCTGTGTTCTTCGATTTGTTGTACTGCGTTCCCGACTCCACACCCAGGTCCAGCAGCTGTTTGTCGATCTTTGCTTGAAGATCGTTGGTCGTATAGTCGGCATTCACCTGCGCAGCTATGATCTTCTTGTCCATGAGCGTGCTTTGCAGCGTGGATTGGAGTGCCTTGTAATCCGCCTCTGCCTGCTGCTGCGCCAGCCGGGCATTGAGCAGTTTCTGCTCCAGATCAGGATCTGCAAGGTCCAGAAGAATGGTATCTGGGGTCACCTTGGCGCCCGGGAGGACCCGAACCCGCACTACCGTCACATCCGTCAGTGCTGGAATCAACTGAATGCTGTCTTCGCGGGGAGTCAGGGTGCCTGTCGAACCGCGCACCTGGCGGATGATGTTGCCATGTTTTACCGTGTCCGGCCATACCGCGGAAGCATCCACGGTGGGGGCAGCCGGCTTTAGCCGCGAAACTGCAAATCCAGCGGCAGCGAGAACCACGATTCCGACGCCGATCCAGACGTATAGCTGGCGGCGCTTTTTTAGCTTGATGTCAGGGCGCGCGATATCCATTTCAGTGAGAGAGTTGCACTTGCCATGCCAAAGAAGCCTTCGGTCTAACTAACTGGATTCGCGGTTCTTAGACTAGCCCCTAGTATTGGGTGTCACAAATTGCCCTGACCGCTCGCAACCTTGAGTGTCCGTTTTCGGACACTTCACCCACTCCGTTTTCATGGCCCTTGGGGGCTTGATTTAAGCCCGTTCCACGGCCAGCGCTACCGCGTTTCCTCCGCCCAGACAAAGCGCCGCTACCCCGCGAGTTTTTCCTCGCTGGGTCATGGCCGCTAGAAGCTTCACCAGGACCGCGGCGCCGCTTGCCCCAATCGGATGTCCGAGGGCCACCGCTCCGCCGTGCACGTTCACTTTGGAGGGATCCAGATTCAGGTCCCGGATGACAGCCAGTGCCTGTACCGCAAACGCCTCATTCAGCTCGAACAGGTCGACGCTCTCCAAGGACCAGCCGACCTTCGTCGTCAACTTGCGCACCGCGTCAATCGGAGCCAGCCCGAACCACTCCGGCTCCCGTCCCGCTGTGACCGCCCCACGAACTGCCCCCAACGGCTTGAGCCCGCGCTCCCTGGCGCCATCCGCGCTCATGAGGACCAAAGCCGCGGCGCCGTCGCTTACCCCCGGAGCATTGCCGGCGGTGACTGTGCCCCCCTCTTTGAATGCAGGCTTGAGCTTCGCCAGGACTTCCACGGTCGTGTCCGGCCGAATCCCTTCGTCTGCGGAAAAAATTCGGGGCACTTCTCCCTTTCTAGCCGCCGGAATCTCGATGGGCAGAATCTCGTCCTTGAACAGACCCTCCGCCGTCGCCGTCGCGGCCCTGCGGTGCGACTCGGCGGCAAAAGCGTCTTGTTCGTCACGGGTGATCCCATATTTCTCGGCAATCATTTCTGCGCCAACGCCCATGTGGAAGCCCCGGTACGCCTCCCAGAGGCCGTCATGAACCATGGCATCAACCATGGTGCCGTTACCCATTCGATATCCGGTGCGAGCCTGTGGTAAGAGATAGGGTGCGTTACTCATGGACTCCATTCCACCGCCCACCATCACGTCCGCATTGCCAGTCTCGATGGCCTGTGCGGAGAGGGCCACCGCGCGCAGCCCGGAGCCACAAACCTGGTTAACCGTCAACGCAGCCGATTCCGCGGGCAACCCGCCGTAAATTGCTGCCTGGCGTGCAGGGTTCTGTCCAAGGCCTGCCTGCAGAACGCAACCCATGATGCATTCGTCCACTTGAGCCGGATCGATTTCTGCTCGCCGGACCGCCTCTCGCACTGCCAATGCGCCAAGCCGCGGCGCCACAAAGGACTGCAGCGAGCCCTGGAACTTGCCGATCGGTGTACGGACCGCCGAAACAATGACTGCTTCCTTCATTCCCAACCTCCAGGCGAACGAGCCTCAGCATAACAACCAAGACCATACTCGCGGGTAGCTCTAGCTACGATCCCATTCACACGTTTGCCCAAATCTGAGTGCATTTTTGACTCACAATTCGACTTTGCCCCTGTTACTCTTGCGTCACCATGTCCCGCATTCCAGTAACCCTGCTGCTTTTGGCCCTTTCCCTGTCTTCGATTGGGATCGGTTACGCGCAAAAATTCCAGCCCAAATCCATCCAGTTCAAAGGTGACTCTGAGTTCTCCGATTTGGAGCTAATGACCGCCGCCGGCCTGAAGCTGGGCGACGTCCTCACATCGGCTGAGATGAACCAGCATTCCCAACTCCTGATGGACACCGGACTATTCGAGGGCTTGACTTACAAATTCGACGGCCAGGATTTGGTCTTCCAGATCACGCCTTCGTCACAGCTGTATCCATTGCGCCTCGAAAACCTTCCCCTCGGCTCCGCAACCGACCTCGATGCGAAACTTCGGAAACGCCTGCCTCTTTATCACGGGAAGGTGCCCGGAGAAGGCGGGATTCTGAACGACATATGTACAGCGTTACAAGATGAGTTGAAGACCCTCGGCATGAAAGTGACGGTGGGCGCGAACCCATTCTCCGATCCGGTTTCTCACAAGGTCGCCGCAATCAGTTTCTCAGTTACCGCGCCCGCAGTTTTGATCGGAGATGTTGAGCCCGACGGAACGGTAGATCCCTCCGTGCGCCCAATTCTCGCCAAGGCTGCAGGAATGTCCTACGATCGGGAAGGAAGCTCCAAACTCATCGAAAAGTCGGTCATCGAAACGTATCGGGAGATGGGCTTCCTGGACGCCGACGCGCATGCCACGTCGCAACCAACTCCCGTTATTACTTCGGACGCAATTCGCATTCCGTTCCAGGTAAGCGTCACAGCCGGCCCAATCTATAAAGTGGCGGCTATCCAACTTGCACCCGGCATGGCCGTGAGCCAGGCAGACTTTGACAAACAATCGATGACCCACCCAGGCGACGTCGCCGACGGTACCCACATTCGCCAGAATTGGGAATTCATCGCGCGTCAGTACCACAACCACGGCTACATGAAGGCACGGGTGATTGCAACGCCGACGCTTGATCGCGCGCAATCCACGGTTCGTTACGCAGTGGATGCTGAGGCCGGCCCGGTTTACAACATGGGAAACCTGACCATAGAAAACGTGAGTGAAGATCTGCGTTCGGCAATGATGGCGGCATGGAAGTTACCGGCGGGTGCTGTCTTCAACGAAGGCGCGATTCGCGGATTTTTCGCCACGCACGACGTGAATCCGAAGCTTGAGCGTGTCTTTGCCGCCGTCAATACCAAATACACCCTGCACCTGAATGACGACAACAAGACCGTCGACGTGTCTTTGAGGCTCGAAAAGCGCCCCTGACGCCGATTCGGAGTTGGTGGCTGCGCATGCGTGCCGCTATTCTCGTGCCATGCTGCAACCAATTCTCGATCACATGTTTCACCTGCCGCTTCCCATCCTTGAGAAGCTGATTCGACCTGTCATCGTCTACCTCGTCCTGGTGGTGCTTCTACGCGTGTTCGGCAAGCGAGAGCTCGCCCAGCTGAATCCGTTTGACCTGGTAGTTCTTCTCTCCCTTTCGAATACCGTGCAAAACGCGATCATCGGGGACGACAACTCAGTATCGGGCGGCGTGATCGGGGCACTCGGCCTGCTCGCCATCAATTGGCTTGTGGTTCGGATACTCTACAAGTCGCCGTGGCTCACGCGCGTCTTCGAGGGCAGCGCAACTGAGATTGTCAGCAATGGCAAGATTGACAAAAGGGCACTGACTCGCGAAGCGCTCACCCACGAGGAGTTGATGGAAGTAATTCACAGGCAAGGCTTCGAACGGCTCGATCAGGTGGGGCGTTGCGTTCTTGAGCCGAATGGGACCTTCTACGTGGAGCCCGTGGAACCTTCCTCCGCAGACAGGCAGCACAGCGAATTACTCTCGCGCATAGAAGCACTCACGAAGGAAATGGCCAAACTACGTGCGGATATGACGAGGAATTCATGATGTCGTTCGATTTCCGAGCCCGTCTCAGAGAATAGACTCGACTCGTGAGGTAGAGCTGTTCTCAGATGTTGTCATCGAATCGTTTTTTGCACGTCGCATTGCTTGCCATCGTACTGCAGCCATGCGGCAGTCTGATGGGCCAAGCGCTTCAACATCGTCCCGACAAACCTGTTTCGACAGACCTGCAGCAGAAAAGCGACGCGACGCTCGCACCGACCACAAAGCCCGTTCTACCGGCGGGAACCTGTCTACAAGTCGAGATCCAACGCAACTATCGTATGAAAGTGGGCGAGTCACTCGAGGGCCACCTCGTCTACCCGTTATTCGTCGACGGCCACCTGGTAGTCCCTGCCAACACGCTCGTGCGCGGCACCGTGGTCGAGTTGAATTCGGACCGTAGGATGCGTTGGCACGGCCGTCTCCGCGGCGATCTCACTCCGTTTCATATTGCCAAAGTTGAGTTCAAGCAAATCGCCCTTCCAAACGGGCCAACCGCTCTGGAAACCAGCGGTGCCGTCACGGGCGCTCCCGTACTCCGACTCATGTCACCAGGCGCAACCCCCAAGCGGTCGTTCATCGGAAGGCATTGGGATGTGGCCAAGACGCGGATGCATGAGCAGGTTGCGTTCTTCACTGACCCTGGTCTCGCACAACGCGCGTTGGGGCTCGTATATCAGCAGCTCCCCTACCACCCTGAACACATCCCCGCCCATACGGCCTGGACATTTGAACTTGCGGCGCCTCTCGAGCTATCCGAAACGCCGAAGGATGCAGTGGTTCCCACCCCTTCCCAGCCGTCATCAAGTAACCCAGAAGTCTGGTCCGTCCACGCACTGTTGACCGGCGAGGTCACGTCGGCGGTGGCGAAGCCAGGTGATCCTGTGGAAGCTTTGGTAGTCGAACCGGTTTTCGACAAGAATCACCAACTGGTAGTGCCCCAGGGATCAAGACTTGTCGGAAAAGTCACCACGGCAAAATCATCCCGCTCGCTCGGGCGCAATGGCAAACTCCGGTTCACCTTTCAGCAGGTGCGCTTTCCCCAGGGAGTGGGTCTGCCAGTACTGGATCAACCGGTTCAGGGAGCACTTTCAGGAGCAACGGCACAGGGAACCACCGGGCTCTCTCTCGACGCGGAAGGGACAGTGACGCCGAAAAACCAGTCGAGTGTGATTGCCCCGTTGTTGCTCACCATGCTGGCCGGCCGAGCGCTCGACGGCGATGGAAACCTGACTGTTCAAACCGGCGTCTCATCGAATGGATTTGGCCTCATCGGCCGGATCATCGGCATCGCGGGCGGTAATCGGAACATCGCAGCGGGCATCGGCTTCTATGCCGTCGCTCTTTCGACTTACGAGAATTTCCTCCGTAACGGCCGCGACGTTGATTTCCCCAAAGACACGCGCATTGAAATCGAAACCACTCCTCTTCGAGCCCCAATCCTGACGCCCAAAGTTCAATGAGCAGGGCCATAAATCGAATTTGAGAAGCGAAATATCCATGAAATCTAAAAATGCTTCTGTTGCGGATATATCTGTGATGGATATATATTGATTCCATGAGACCGGGACCCTTTCGGAACTCGCCACTCACGCCGGCGGTATTCGCAATTCTTCTGGCGCTTGCGGATGGCGACAAGCACGGCTACGCCATCATGAAGGAAGCCCACACCCCACAGGGCGGACGCGTCCCTATGGGGCCTGGGACTCTGTACGGAACGCTCGATCGACTGATGCGAGATCGGTTGGTCGAAGAGTCCGGCATGTCTGACGATGAGCGCCGCCGCTACTATCGACTGACAGCCAACGGCCGCGCGATTTTGGCAGCTGAAGCGGGCCGCCTCGACGCTGCGGTTGCCTCTGCCCGATTGATGGGACTCATTCCAGAAGGCGGCCAATCATGACCGAAGCATCGTTCGAGCGGACGGTGGAGATCCTCTACGCAAAGGCCCTCAAGCTTTATCCCAAGGCGTTCCGCGAAACCTATTCCCTACCCATGAGGCAGGCCGTCAGGGACGCCTTTGCCGACCGAGAAATGCCCCGGCATTGGGTGCTGCCGCTCATCGCCCGTGATCTCATAACTTCTCTCATCAAGGAGCATTTCGTCATGTTCCGTGAAACCTACGCCCGCCCCGCCCTGATTTTCAACGCGGTTATCCTCGCCGGAATCGCCACCGGGATTGCACTGGCTCTTTATGCAATTCCGCAACAAGTGCTTCGCAACGGCGCTAACGATCCGCAGATCCAGCTCGCAACCGATGCGGTTGTGCGGCTGGAGGCAGGAGGATCTCCCGCAGAAGCGATCCCCGCAGGCAACGTGGACATTCGCCGCAGCCTGGCGCCGTTCCTCATCGCCTATGACGACAAGGGACAGCCACTCACCTCACAGGCCAGGCTCAACGGCGAGATTCCCATTCTTCCGCTAGGAGTCTTCGACTATGTTCGGCAGCATGGAGAAGAGCGTGTGAGCTGGCAGCCGGTGCTTGGAAGAACTCGGGGAGTACGCATCGCCGCTGTCATTGAGCGCGTTGGCGGGGCGCATCCAGGGTTCGTTCTTGCCGGTCGATCGCTCCGCGAAGTGGAAGCGCGCGAAGCGCAAGTAGAGCAAATGGCTGGCCTCACGTGGGTTGGGATGCTGGCGCTGATCGTGCTTGGAACAGCAATCTACGGCAGGATGACTCGTCCTGTACCGACACCAATTGCAAGCACCCGTTGAACCCAGCGCCAGCTCATCCGTTTAGGAGAGCCTCTACTTCGCGGTGCAGTCGCTCGGTGATAGCTGATTCTGTGGCCTCAGGCGGGAACTTAATAGGCTCGCCCACGCGCACCTCGATTTTCCCCGAGCGAAACCAGCCTCGTCCCTGCTTCTTCAATTCGCCAAGGCCGCGAATTGCTACGGGAAGAACAGGAGCCGCGGACTGCCGCACCAGTAGCCCTATTCCCTGACGGAACCTGGCCAGTTCTCCAGAGGCCGACCGGGTGCCTTCAGGAAAAACCATCACGTGGAACCCGCGATCGAGCGCCTCTCCTGCGTGTGCGAAGCTGCGCTGAAAATCACGATTCCGAGGTAAGGGAAACACATTGAAGAGAGCCGTTAGAAGCAGATACGCCGGTGGACCAAAGAGATAGAATCCCCTATCGCTTGGCCCTCGCTCAGGGTTGCGGAAATGCCGATAGTCTTCAAGCATTTCACCGGACATTGCCACGGCGATCCGCCGTCGCAGGCTGCCAGGAAGTGCGTACTGGACCAGCGGTCCGTCGTACGATGTCACGTGATTGGCGATAATCAGAATCGGCTGGGACACGGATTCCAACCCTCGAGCAACACTGCGCGAAGCAACGCGCGGATCCGCCAGGAACCAGACGAGCGGACGCATGATGAGTTCCAGAAACACAAGCCGAAGCCAATGAACCGGCCGGAGCCACGGCCACCGCGGGTAGATGTATTCGGGTGTCGGTTCAACAAACTTTTGAGGTACGGCCGGCTCAGGTTCGCCCACGGGAGCATGCGGCATCGCCTCAACAGTGGGAGCACTATCTCGGACCTTGTTATTCCTGTCATTGGAGGGGTTCTCCTCAGTTGAAGCCCGAGAAGAATGTCCATCGCTTGCTGAAAGCAACATCCGCAAATCGCCCAGAGTCCGCACCTGCTCCAGAAGGCCGCTCTCTGGTGGCATGCCAAGCTTTTGCTCAATTGCCGCCGAGAGTTGCACTCGGCCTAGACTGTCGAGATTCAAGTCTTCCGCAAGGCGCAGCTTGTCGTCCGATCCGGGCGGCATTTCGCCTGTGATTTGAGCAATGAGGGTGAGAAGCCAATCTGATGACGGAGAAAACGCACCGGATGTGGGATGTGATCCTGAAGGGCCCCTTGTAGCTGCGACCCACTCGGCGACTGCCTTGCGCCGAATCTTCCCCGTCGATGTTCGTGGCAGGTCCGGCTCCGGCCATATCGCCCATCGGCGAACACGCTGAAAATCTGCGAGTCGAGCATTGGCATTTTCGATCGCGGGAGTTCCCTGATCCGCCCCTCCGCGCATAGCAAGAACGGCGAACGGCTCGGGCCCCGATGGCGTTTCAATTGCAACCACCGCGCATGCCGCAACGCCTGGTTGTTCTTCAATCGCTGCTTCGAGATCTTCGGGGTGAATGTTCACGCCGGCCACGGTAACGATGACCTCGCTCTTGCGGCCCAGAAAGCGTAGTTCACCGGTCGCTTGTGCCTCGGCGAGATCACCGGTAGCAAGCCACTCGTTCTCACGCTCACGAAGCTGACCGCCGGACCACGTGGCCGTCGAGATCATTGGCCCTCTGACCAGCACTTCACCGTCAAGTCCAATCTTGACCTCGCGACCCGGGAGCGGCTTGCCGATAGTTCCGGACGCAACATGGAATGGATGGTTCAGCGTGATGAGCGCTGTTGTTTCGGTCATGCCGTAGCCCTGCACCAGCACGAAGCCGAGGGCATTCCAGAACTGCTCTACGGTCGGAGGTAGAGCGCCTCCTCCGGAGATGAGTGCCCAGAACTTGAATCCAAATGCGTGATGCACGCCGCGAAAGCGCCACCACTTCTTCCACGCTCGAATGCCATGCGATTGCGCGACCATGTCAGCCAACCCGGGCCGCGAACTCTCAAGATGAGTCTTCAGTAGCGCGAATACTCGCGGCACGGCGGCAAGAACAGAGATGCGCTCGCGTTTTATGGTTTCGATCAGGCGCGGAGCAACCAGCCGGCTCTCGAAATGGACCTCCGCGCGAAAGATGGGAGGGATCCACAAGCCCATGGTCTGGCCGAATACATGACTCAGTGGCAGCGTGTGCAAAAACCGCAGAGGGTGAACATATTTTTCATAGCGGAGGTATTTCTGAGAAGCGTCCTCGATTGGGCCAATGCTCGCCAGCACATTGCCATGCGTGTGTACTATCCCCTTCGGATCTCCCGTGGTGCCGGAAGTAAAGAGAATCTGCAAGGGAGTATCCCGGCCAAGATTCGGAACCGCGCCCAGTCCGGTCTCGGGAAGGACTGCGTTCCATTCTTCGAAGCTGATGTGCGGATATTCCGTGGTCCCAATGCCGTAGAGTTGCCGAAGCAGAAGCGCGTCACCAATTATGAGTTTGGGCTGTACATCCGACACTATGCGCGCCGCGAAGTCACTGCTTCCGTAGGCATCAAGCGGCACCACCAGCACGCCGCGAAGAATGCAGCCGTGAAATGCGGCGATCCATTCGGCGCCGTTCTCGGCCCACAGAACCACGCGATCCCCTGGACCAATCCCGCGCTCAGCTAGCAGTCCCGCAAAGCGCGCCGCCATTCGGGACACGTCTCCGTAAGTGGACACGTGGCGACGATTCCCATGGTAGCGAACCACGGCAATTTCGCGGTCATAACGGCGGAAATCTTCAACGAGCGTAGCAAGGTTTTCGCGCATCACGTCAGCATGTTCATCGTAGCAGCGTGAGGGCCCGGAACCCGCGTCGCGTGTATCACTTTCCAATGCCGATCGATCTGTAACAACAGGGCGATTTCTATCCAGTCCTGGAGGAGTGCAGATCGACTACCTATCCAATTTTCCTGTGCAGACGGTCGGCTCCCGAGTCCATCACGAGCATTGGATACCAGCTGAAGAACCGGAAACATTCAATAAGCACATCGTGGGAACCATCGAGGTACTCGCCGAGTACCGGCATCCACTTAGCGAGTCTTAGCAGCCGCCGCTTGCCGCGGATGCCGACGAGTGCGGCTCCGCTGAGCCGTTCGGCAGCAACGGTACGTCCCGTGAAGACCTTTCCTCCAGCATCTGCGGGTCCGCAAAACGATATCCCACATACAGGTCCGTCAGCAGATAAATTGGATGCGCGGGATCGTCCTCGATCTTCTTCCGCAGTTGCCGCACAAAAGTTCGCAGGTACTCAACCTCTTCGCGACATTCAGCGCCCCACACCGCCGTCAGCAGGCGCGCGTAGGTCACAACGCGGCCGGCGCGGCTCATCAGGCAATGAAGGATGTCAAATTCCTTGCGAGTGAGGTGAATCAGTTCACCACGCCGGGTTACGCTTCGCCGGGAAGGGATTAGGCGAATCTCACCAATGTCGATGGGGGCGTCCTCGGCCCTCGCAGGGGCGTGGGCACGCCTGACTGCTGCCCGGATTCGGGCCACTAATTCGCGGACGCCGAACGGCTTGGTTACATAGTCGTCTGCTCCCATTTCGAGCGCCTGGACCTTTTCGTTTTCGCCATCCCGGACCGTCAGCATGAGGACGGGGAGTCTTGGTGAAGAAGCACGAATACGCCGCAGAGTTTCGATGCCGCCGATGCCAGGCATATTCACGTCAAGCAAAACCGCATCGAATGATTCTGTACGCAGAACATCGAGCGCCATTTCGCCGCGCGAAACCTCAGTCACTTCAAATCCCAACTCGACGAGCGGTGGACGCAGCGCTCGCCGGATCGCCGGTTCGTCGTCGACAACGAGGACACGAAGGTTCGACTGCGTCATGGGGTGCTCCTTTGTATTTCCGCTTCCCCGGCTGCAAAGCCGGGACCTGATCGTGCGATATTGCGATCGGGGATGGCTGCAAAAAATGTAGTTCCTGCAGAATCGTCGCTCGATACCCAGACCGATCCCTGGTGAGCAGCAGCCGCGCGCTTGGCAACCGACAATCCAATGCCCGTGCCCGCAGCGCTGCTAAAAGATGATGTAGAGCGATAGTAGCGATCGAAAATTCGATCCCGATCTGCAGGGGGAATAACCGGTCCGATGCTGTGTACTGAGAACAGGACTTCCCTGCCCGCCCGTTCTGCGCGAACGGTGATCACTGACCCCGCATACCCGTACTTGCAGGCATTGTCGAGGTACTGGGACAGCAACATCACTATCAATTCGCGATCGCACTCAAGCGACAATCCAGACTCTGGCAGTTCGACCTGAATGTCGGCATCTCCAGCGCGTTCGCCCAAACTGGCGAGCGCCTCTTCGATCAGTGAAATTGCACTTGCGAACTCCGGATGGATTCGGGCAAACGGAGCGTCCGGGTCGCCTGATTCAAGCCGCGCGGTGGTCAGAAGTCGCGTGGTCAATTCGTTGAGAACACTTGCCTGCTCATCAATGAGGGAGACAAGGTCGGCCTGCGCCAGAGAAAGACGCCCCATTTCAGCCAGTCCGCTGCTCGCCGCCCGGATTGCAGTAAGGGGTGTCTTGTAGGCGTGCGCCAGGTTATCCAGTACCGTAGCGCGCATTTGTTCCGCCTGTCGCTCCGCCTCAATTCGACTTTCATTCGCCGTGGCACGGTAGCGATCAAATGTAATTGCAATGACGGCTGCGAGGAGACTATTGGTGAGAGGACTCGTGTCACCTCGCAAAACAATGCTGCCGATCGGAACAGCGCCAAGGCGTATTACGCGCCGGCTGATCCCGGTGCTCGGATCGTCGTTGGAAGTTTCGAAGTGATAGACGTTTTGGACCAGTTCTCCCGGATCTACGGTCCACTCACCAGCCTGATAAATCTCGTGCAAATCGGCATCAAAAAGCGCCACCGCAGCAAGACCGAAGAGTCGGTGGATTTGCTCGGCAAGCTGCTGCCCTGGCTTCTCGCTCAGATTCATCTGAAGAGTGCGCTTGGTTAACTCCAGCAGGTTCGCAGTTTGAGCCGCCGCGGTCCCATTGCGCCGTGAAATCCGGGATCCTCGGAGCGCCCGACCAAGCATGGGCGTAAGTTTCCGGGGCGCAAAGCGCCCATTATGCCCTTGATTGGATGCAATCCCGACAATCCGTCACCAACCTTTCCCCAGATGCACTCGTCCGTACGGACCCCAAATAAGTCCATGATTTAAATGCATTTGCGTGCCGCGTTCGACAGGCAAGTTATGACCAGGGAGATTTACTTTCGTTTTTGGTGTTTCAGGCCGCTGAAAGAATGGGCCGCGGAAAATGGAACCAAGACTTCGGTTGTGCCCTCAGAAAAAATGGATTCTTCGCGTGGAAACGAACTTGAAGTCGATTTTAACAGATTCTTTATTCGGTCCTTACTTGTTCCTCATTGCATCCTTACGATCAAATTGTTCAACTCCAGCTAATCGCAATCCACCCTGTTAAGTCGAGATTTGCGGGATTCTTTCTCGGACCTTTCGAGTTGTGCTCGCGGAAGTTTGTCGGGTGTGACTCCATGACCGAAGCAAAACGCACCGTTCTGAGTGCGATTCGCGGTTCCGCATCGCGTAATTCCCTAAGTGCCTCCTCAAGGCCTCGCACGCGAGGTACAGGGAGTCTTTCTAAAAAACCGATCATGACCCCACTGCTGCTATCCGCGGTGGAGAAAGCGTGTACATCTTGATGGACTTGAGGTCGAGCATTCGGGCATTTTTGACAGTGAGCGCCATGGTGGCCGGCGTGGCAGCCGTTGCACAGACGCAAACACCCTCAACCACCCCGGCTCCCCCGCCAGCCGCGGCGCCAGCTGCCGCAACCGATGCGGCCGCCGCACCCTCTCCAAAACCATGGCGCGTTGGCCCCTTTGACGTGACAGGGTTCGCGGATGGTTTTTACTCGTTCAATGACAATCACCCAACCGAGGGCGCGAATGGGGAGATGAACGACCTCTACAACTTCAACCAGGACGCCAATCAGCCCGCTCTGAGCGCCGCCAAGCTCACGCTGAATCGCGATCCTGGCAAGCTCGGCGCCCACTTTGACTTTGTTTACGGCCGCACCAACAAGCTGATCAACGCGAAAAACCAGCTCGAATGGGTAGAACAGGCCTACATCAGCACCAAGCCGCCTAAGGCGAAGGGCTTCGAACTCGATCTCGGAAAATTCGTGACATCGGCAGGCGCCGAAACGATTGAAGCCAAGGACAACTGGAACTATTCACGTTCCGTCTTGTTTGCCTGGGCGATTCCATACTGGCACTTCGGCGCTCGCGCCTCCATGCCCGTTACAAAGGCCGACACAGTGGGGGTGCAGATAGTTAACGGCTGGAACAACATCATCCACGACACAGGCGGCGTGACCGTAGGTGTGACCAATGCTTACGTGCAGCCAAAGTACACCTGGTTCATGAATGTCTACACCGGACCGTCGAATACGCCCGGTCAAAATGCCTATCGCAACTTGTTCGACACCACCGTATTGATGACCCCCAATTCAAAGCTCAGCGCGTATGTGAACTTTGACTTTGGCGCGAACAAAGACTCGATGTCGAACGGAAATGGCGACACCAATAAGTCCTATTGGGATGGCATTGCTCTGGCCGCCCATGAGCAAGTGTCCGCCAGGTCTGCTATCACGGGCCGGATCGAGTTCTTTGACGATCGGCAGGGATTCGCCACGGGGCAAAATCAAGTCCTTAAGGAATTTACGGGAACCTACGAATATCACTGGAAGGTTGGCCTCATCAGCCGAGCGGAATATCGCCGCGACTGGTCTGACCATGACTTTTTCCATAAAGGCGCGGACAGTATGGTCGGCGCGCAGTCCACAGTTACGATCGGCCTTATCGCGGTCATCTCACCCACTCGTTAGTCATCCAACCTCTGCTGCGGGAATTCGGGGTGTCTTCATTTCATCCTTATTCCCGCAGGCCTACCCTTTCTTGGACACACGAAAACTGAACGCGCAAAGACCCGGACTTATCAAGGTACGGGCGAGACTTCAACAATTCCGGACACTAATCCGGAAGCCGTTCCACCCAATCAATACTCCAGGAGAATTCTGAATGGCAGAATCAAAAGCACCGCAAATGCAGGCCACTCTGGGTCTGACCGGGTTGACCAGCAACGCGATGGCCCTTATTGCTCCCGGCGCGTTTCTGTGGCTCACGTTCTTCATCCAGGCAACCGCAGGCGTCGCAGGACAGCCATCAACGGCTCCGGCCATGTGGATGGGCATCTTTGCCGCCTTGCTTCTATGCCTCGCAACCGCCGTCGCCTACGCTGAGATCTCCAAACTGTATCCCGGCACCGGATCCAGTTATTACTACGCCGAGCAGGCGATGCTTTCCAAGGACGCGTCATTCAAGTATGCCCGCATTGCGAAATTCGTTGTGGGCTGGGGCTCGCACCTTTACTACTGGGTCTATCCCGGGGTTATGGTCGCAACCACAGGCATCTTCGTCGGCTACGTAGTGGGATTTCTGTTCCCCTCTTTCCTGAGCGGCTCCAATCCCGGCCCGCTGTTTATGGCTTCAATTGCCGTGGTTTTCTCCTTCTTCGTGGCATGGATCGCCTCCAAGGGCGCAGGCGCTTCGACGGCGGTCAATCTGGCGATCAACGTGATCCAGATTTCCGCGCTCGTCCTCTTCAGCGTTCTCGCTCTCGGCTATCGCGCCAATCATCCCGCGGGCAGCACTGGGTCAACCACCTTCCAGTACGACTCCCAGTCACTCTCCACCTATACCTACCAATTCGCGACCAATCCCAAGGATGGGTCGACCATGCGCGATGCCAGCGGTATTCCCATGCCACTGCTCGACAAAACCGGGAAGCCAACACCATTTGTGATGGACTATCCCACCACGGACGCCAACGGTAATCTCCTGACCCACCCGAATGCAGCCTCAGTCGTAGGAATCCACAAGATCAGCTACGTGTTCATTCAGGCCACCGTCGCCATTCTGATCCTGGTCGGTTTCGAATCGGTTACAGCAATGGGAGGAGAGGCCAGGAACCCAACCAAACACATTCCCATTGCCGTGATTGCGTCACTGCTCATACAAGGGCTCTTCTGTTACTTGTTTGAGTACTTCGCAGCGAACTACTTCCTGAACTCTGGCTATACATTGCAATCCGCGACAGGCTCCGCGGCTCCAATTGGCGACATGATGATCATCGTGGGCGACGCCTTACTAGGCCAGGGCAACGGTAAGTTCTTCATGCTGGCAGAGGCATTCACCGTCTTTCTCGCCCTCATCGGAACCACGCTGAGTTGCATGAACACCGGCGCTCGCGTCACCTACGCTATGGGCAAGGACGATGAGGCTCCCGAGCATTTCGGCATGCTGCATGACAAGTCTCTCTCCCCGCGTCGCGCTATCTGGACACTGGCCGTCATCTCCGCCGTCGTTGGCGTAGTCGCCGTCACGTTTGTGTTTGCTGACGCTGCCGCACCCAGTGATGCCACTATTGCGGCTCTACCGCACGGCATCTTCTCATCTTTCGGTTACTTGCCACATGACACACTAGCGAAGATTCCCAATTCGCTGCTCACGATCACCCTGACATCCAACTTTGGCACCTTCATCCTGTATGCCCTCAGCTGCTTCCTCTGCATGGTCGCTTACCACAAACGGCCGGATCACAACTTCCTGATCCACACGTTGATTCCTGGTTTTGGTTTGGTCGCTAACCTTGCCTGCATGGGAGTTTACCTGGCCGGGCCGGTATTCGGTCTGGGCACCAAGATGGAACCGCTGACCGCCCTCGGTATCTCCGGCCTCTGGGGTGCATATGGCGCCTTCTACTTCATCAAGTCATCGAAGAAGAAGGGCAAGGCGATGCTGATGGATAAGCAAGCCGTCACCCAGTAACTCGCTCCGGGCTTCCCACCGGGTGGCTCTTTTCCGTTCTCGATTTTCAGGCGAGAATGAAAGGGTGCCACCCGTTGGCATTTGTGGCCCTGTTTCGTTCAACAATTCAAGTGTCACGCGATCAAAAATATTGAGGCGGACTGCGCCGATGCTAGATATTCAGTTTGGCCACGCGAGCGATCCCGGTAAAGTTCGCACCAACAACGAAGACTCCCTGGGATCGTTTATCCCCGCGTCGCGGCACCAGGCCCGCACGCTCGGATACCTTTTTGCCGTCGCCGATGGTGTGGGCGGTATGGACCTGGGCGAAGTAGCGTCAGCAACCGCCATTAGAGTGATTACCGAAGAATTTGCCCGGGCCCAAGAGGGGACGCTGCTCCCCGGTCTGCTCCCCCGACTCCTTCAGCACGCCAACGCCGCCGTGCACGATTGCCGCCTGGAACCACAATACCGCGGGCAGAAGATGGCAACCACCGTCGTGGCCTGCGCGCTCCGCTACGACCAGGCAGTTGTCTCTCACGTCGGAGACTCACGCTGTTACCTGGTTCGAAAAGGACAGGTTCGCCAGGTCACTGACGACCACACCCTTGTGAACCAACAGCGCAAGCTGGGCCTGATTTCATCCGCCGATATTGCCGAATCCAATTCGCGCCACGTGCTGATCAAGTCTCTCGGACCCGAGATGTTCGTCGCGCCGGAGACGAATACCGTGACGCTTCAGTCCGGAGACACACTCGTGCTCTGCACCGATGGGCTCCACGATGAAATGCCGGATCGCGAGTTGTCTGGGATCGTTTCACAGCAAAACAAGGACCTGAATGCCATTGCCTCTGAACTGGTGGCGCGCGCAGTCGAAATCGACGGAAACGACAACACCACTGCTCAGGTCATTCGCGTTCGCTCCGTGGAACAAGTGGGAATGTACCGCGGCAGGCCCTACCGCCTGCCCGCCTGAAGCCACTTATGGTTTCTTTAGTTTTTGGCGCTCGAATCCCGATACAGTGTCAGTAGGCTTCCAGACAGGAGATCGCCGCAAATGGGATTCCTCGACCCCCTCGAAGCGGGCGCGAAAATTGATTCGTACCGCATAGAGGCACCCGTGGCACGAAGCGGCATGGCCAGCATCTATCGCGCCGTCGACACGCGCGACAATCGAGTCGTCGCACTCAAAATCCCCCACCCCGATATGGAAGCCGACCCCATCCTTTTCGATCGCTTCCAACGAGAGTCCGCAATCGGCGAGAAACTCGATCACCCCAGAATCATGCGCGTTTTCGGCGGCGAAAAGCGCTCCCGCATTTACATGGTCATGGAGTGGTGCGAGGGCCGGTTGCTGCGTGACATCCTCGATGAGGGCCGTATCGATTCTGATCGTGCGATTCGCATCACGATTGCTGTTCTCGAGGCACTTGACTACATCCACCAGAATGGCGTCGTCCATCGCGACCTCAAACCCGAAAACATCATGGTGGACTCGGCTGACAACATAAAGTTGATCGATTTCGGAATCGCGGGAGATTCAGCCGCAAAGCGTCTCACTTACGCAAACCTTACCGCCGCGTTGGGCAGTCCGAATTACATCTCCCCCGAGCAGGTAAAGGGAAAGCGTGGCGATGGTCGCTCCGATGTTTACGCCATGGGCGTGATCCTTTACGAAATGCTCACCGGCAAGGTGCCTTTCACCGGCGCGTCGCCAATGGAAGTGATCAACGACCGCTTGCTCAATTACCCTCAGCCCCCAAGAGTGCTTGAGCCGTCCATCACTCCGCAATTGCAGGAAGTCATTTACCGCGCCATTGAAAGGGATCCCGCAAACCGCTACAGCCGAGCGCACGAATTTGCACACGATTTGCAGCATCTTGACCTGGTGGGTGTGGAAGACCGGCCCGAATTGCATGAATGGAAAAAGCGCAAAAGTCACGGGCTGCGCAAGATCCTTTACTTTTCAGGATTGGCGCTCATCCCCGTCGCCATTCTGCTGATCATGATGCTCGTCGCTCGCCATCGATAGCCGTTTTGCGACGGAAATCCTCACTCGGTCCTTATGCTTCGGGCTCTACGATTTAAGAGTCTGTTTGACACATTTTCCAGCCCGAAGGAGACGTAATGGCAAAGTACAAACTCGAGTACATCTGGCTTGATGGAAAGAAGCCGATTCCCGAACTGCGCGGCAAAACTCAGCTCAAGAGCTTTGACACGCCGCCCACTCTTGCCGATCTGCCGCTTTGGGGCTTTGACGGCAGTTCGACTATGCAGGCCGAAGGCAGCAAGTCCGACTGCATTCTGAAGCCGGTCGCGCACTATCCCGATGCAAGCCGCAACAACGGCTACATCGTCTTGTGTGAAGTGATGCACCCGGATGGCACACCACACTCAACCAACATGCGCTCCACCATCGAGAACGATCCCGACCTGTGGGTCGGCTTCGAACAGGAATACTTTCTCTACAAGGATGGGCGTCCACTCGGCTTCCCCAAGGATGGCCATCCGACTACGCCCCAGGGCCCCTATTACTGCGGCGTCGGCTATAAGTACATGGGCAGCATTGCTCGCACCATCGTTGAAGAGCATCTTGAGCTCTGCCTGGCCGCGGGCATCAACCATGAGGGCATCAACGCCGAGGTCGCCAAGGGTCAGTGGGAATTCCAGATCTTTGCCAAAGGCTCCGCCAAGGCGGCAGACGATGTCTGGGTCGCTCGCTACTTAATGGCGCGCCTCTGCGAGAAATATGAGGTCGACCTGGTGTTGCATTGCAAGCCCATCAAGGGTGACTGGAACGGTTCAGGCATGCACACCAACTTCTCGACCAGGTACATCCGCGAAGTGGGCGGCAAGGAATATCTCGAATCGCTCATGGCTGCATTCTCTGAGAACGTTGCCGAGCACATTGAAGTCTATGGGCCAGACAACCACCTGCGGCTCACCGGACTTCACGAAACCCAGGCGATCGACAAGTTCAGCTACGGCCTTTCCGATCGCGGCGCTTCTGTTCGGTTGCCCGTGAACTTCATCAAGAATGGCTATAAAGGCTATCTCGAAGATCGCCGCCCGAACTCTGAGGCCGATCCTTACCAGGTCGTTTCGCGGATCCTGAAGACAATCAACACCGTTCCCAAGCCATCTCCGGTTGCAGAAATGGCGATGTCGTAAAACAGCTTGGCGAATCAGAGGTTCACCCCGCCGTTGCACTGACGAAAATGGAGAAGAGGAAGCAAAACAGCTTTCGACTTCTCCATTTCCCGTTTTGAGATTGAACTCATTGCACCCGCAGATGCGGAATTAGTCCTTCATCCCCGTCGCCTACCATCGCATGTCAAGGCGAAGGAAACTGGAAACGGTTAAACCCTGACAAGACGGCCATTTTTGCTGGAGATTCGTTGAGGTCAGAAAAAGAGAGCATGGCTTTCCGCCGGTTCAGCCCTATAGAATTTCTGTTAGTAGTGGCGCAGGCAATTCAGGAGAGCTGGAGCGATTTCCTAGTCGGTGTACCCTTTCTGAAGCCGGTTCGAGTGGCAATTCCTGAAGTGAAGGTGCCGCAATTCGGACGGCGAATCCAGGTTACGACCGCTATGATATCCCTGTAATAGACCCGACCATCTGGAATTGAACAGCCCACGAGAAAGCCGAAGAGGAGAATCATGTCGACAGAGTTCCGGAATTTTCTGGCGCTTTCGTATGAAGAGTTGGAAGAGCTCAACCTTAAAGCCAAGGCCGATCGCCTCAATCGCGTATCGCCAGATAAGATCCGCGAATCGTGTCTGAAGTACCTGACCGACGAAAAGCGGATCAAGGCCGTCACCGTTCTGTTCAGCGACCTTGAAGGACGATTGCACCTGTTGGACTACGACAAGAAGTTCCTGCTTGGATCCTACGAGAATCTAACCTTCGACGGCTCCTCTATCCGCGGATTTACCGCCCAGAAGGAAAGCGATCTCCGTCTCGGAATTGACTGGTCCGCTTTTTACTGGGTTCCAGCCGACGTCTTCGGCAACGGGAAAGTGCTGGTTTTCGGCATTGTCATCGACAAGGACGGAACGCCCTATTCAGGTGACCTTCGTGGCGTACTGAAATCCTTCTCTGACAAGCTATACAAGGACAACGGCTACACGCTGAATGCGGCCAATGAGATTGAGGGTTTCCTGTTCGCCGGCAAAGACGCAGAGCGGCATTTCCACGCGACCGGCAAGTTCGAATTCATCAATACCGGCGGCTATTACCATGTGCTTCCGCTCGACCCGCTCCGTCAATTCATCGACACCTCCGCCGAGGTGCAGCGCGCGATGGGCTTCCAGAACGAAAAAGATCACCCCGAAGTGGCGCCCAGCCAGTTCGAGATCAATTACAGTTACGGCGAAGTGGTGGCCGCGGCTGACCAGATCCAGCTTTACAAGCTGCTGACACGGCAGATCGCCAACAACATGGGCTACACCGCCAGCTTCTTGCCCAAACCCGTCGTGGGCGTGAACGGCAGCGGCATGCACACCAACGTCTCTGTCTCCAAAGACAAGGTCAACCTCATGTGGGACGAGAAGGGTCAGGAGCAGCTCTCCATCTTTGGCTGGAACTTCATCGATCGCATTCTCAGCAACGCGCTCGACATCTGTCTCATCCTGAATCCCAGCGTGAATGCCTATCGCCGCCTCGATCCTCATTTCGAAGCGCCAAACCAGATCAAGGCGTCTGCGACGGATCGCGGCTCCATGGTGCGCGTGCCAATCGGCAACTCCCGCTCCATGCGCGTCGAAGTGCGCTCAGTCGCGCCGGATGCAAATCCCTACCTTGCACTGTATTCAATCTTCAAGACAGGCATCGACGGGCCGAAGGCGGAGATTGATAATCTGCGGCAGGCGCAGCGCTATCTGCCTGACAACATTCAGCAGGCAATTGAAGACTTCAAATCGTCTGCCTGGATTGGCGAAATCCTCGGCGCCGATGTGCAGGGCCGTTTCGCGGACCTCAAGCAAGCCGCCGCCGATCGTTGCCCACGCGCTCTGGGAACATTCGTCAAGCCCGCTGAGGTGCAGTACCATCACGAGGTCTATAACCAGTCGCTCTGGAATCTCTTTTAGATCTTACCGGGCAGACGCAAGAACGGCGTGACTTATCGGTCACGCCGTTCTTGCTTTTGGTGAAGTGCCATCGCGGCATGAGGCCGGCTTTCGAACTAGAGCACCGGGTAGAATCCCGCAATCCAACTCTGCAGCATCCCCGGAAAACACCCCAACACAACTACACCGGCACCAATCGCCAGGAGCAACAGCATGGTCAGACCGCTGACCTGGATTGGGGTTTCGTCGGTGGCGGGCATCACGTACGCACGCTTGAGAACTTGCAGATAGTAATAAAGCGACACGGCGCTCATGCCCACGGCCAACGCTACCAGCGTGAAAGGAACCACGCCTGCTGAGGCGCCAAGTACTGCCGCAAACAGATTAAACTTGGCCCAGAATCCGACCAGAGGCGGAATTCCGGCGAGCGAAAGGAACAGAATCAGCATAACTCCAGCAAGCAGAGGGTTGCGCTTGTGCAGACCAAGAAACGCTTCCATCCGATCGCTGCCCGTCGCCTTCTCCACCACGCCGATCACGCCGAATGCTCCGACCGTGGTGAGCCCATACGTGAGGATGTAGTAGAGGATCGCGTTGGCACTGCTGAAATCCTTCGCCCCTGACCACCACGTTGCCGTTTCATCAACCCGCAGATATGCCAATGCCAGCAACATGTAGCCTGCGTGCGCGATTGCGGAGTAGGCCAGCAGGCGGCGCACGCTGATCTGAGCCAAAGCCGCCAGGTTGCCCACCAGCATTGAAGCCGCCGCAAGCACAATCAGGATCAGCGACAATTTCGGCGACATGACTGCAGTTGTAATCGTAATCAGCAACGCGAAGCTCGCGACCTTTGAAACGGATGCAATGAACGCAGCGGCCGGTGCAGGCGCGCCTTCATAAGCGTCGGGAGCCCAAAGGTGAAATGGGACGGCCGCCACTTTAAATCCGAGCCCTGCTGTGATAGCAACCCACGCAACATAAAGCAGAGGTGAAGACGCGATCGCGCTCGTGTTCGAAATTGTCCACGCGATCTGGTCAAGGTTGGTTGAACCCGTGAGTCCGTAAAGATAGCTGAAACCGAACAACAGGAATGCCGCGGCCATCCCGCCAAACAGGTAATACTTGAGCGCTGCTTCCGCGCTGTTGCTGGATGACTTGGCGAACGCGGTCAAAATGTAGAGCCCCAGGCTGAGCAGCTCAAGCCCGATGAAGATGATGAGCAGATCCTGCGCGGAAGAAACAAGCAGCCCACCCGCCGCGGACATCAACACGACCGCCACATATTCGCCCGCATGCCGCGTGAACGAGTTGCCCGTCAGAAGTACAAGGGTAAAAGCCGTCAAAACGAGGATTCCCGACTGCGCCACGCCTGCCCAGCGAAGATTGAAAAGCAGCAGATGGTGCGTGCCCTCGATCCCATAACCCCAAACGCCCTGCGAACTGCTGGTCCAGAATTGAGCCCAGAGAGCGACAGCACAGCCGAGAACTCCGAAGAGAGTCGCAACTGATGTTCGAGTCCTCAACTCCGCTTTGCGAAGGAAGATCAGGTCAACCGCGAGGACGAGAAGCGCTGCAACTTCGAGCACGGTCTCGGCCAGGGTCGAGAGGAACAAATGAGCGAAGTTCATTGTCCCCCTCCGGCGAGCAGCGTCCTGACTGCAGGTTCAATTGTGTCAAGCAAGATTCTTGGGTATACGCCAACCGCGAGACTCGCCGCGGTGAGCAGGCTGAATCCCGCCACCTCCGGCCACGTGATTGGATCGAGATCGTGCCAGCCCGTCCGCGGATGATCTTCGGCAGTGGGCCGGAGATCGGTGAAGAAAGCCTTCTGCAACGCGCGCCACGTGTACGCCACGCCGACGACGATGCCGACACCAGCGGCGCAAGTCCAGATTGGGTTCGCGCGCCAGGAACCGGCGACCACCTGCAGTTCCGCCACGAATCCGGAGAAGCCAGGCAAACCCATTGAAGCCATACCGGCGACAACAAATGCCCCCGCCGCGAACGGTAATCGGCGAGTCGAGATGCATTTTCTCCAGATCAGGGAACTGGCGGGTATGAGTGCGGTCGTAGACGATGCGGCCAACGATGCCGAAGAGAAGTCCGGCGAGAATACCGTGCGAGAACATCTGCAGCACCGCGCCGGTTACGCCGATCTGGTTCAGGGCCATCAATCCCAGCAGGACGAAGCCCATGTGGCTCACACTGGAGTAGCCGATGACGAACTTGAAATCAGTCTGCACAAGAGCTACCAACGCGCCGTAGACGATGCCGATGACCGCGAGCACCGCGAAGACATCGCGCCACGAACCGATACCGATGAAAGAGAAACCCCACGGGTCCATCCCGTGCGGAAACAATGACATTGCAACGCGCAGGCAACCGTAAGCGCCCAGCTTCATCACCACGCCGGCAAGCAGCATTGAGGCAGCGGTAGGCGCGGCCACGTGGCCAGTCGGCGCCCAGGTGTGGAACGGCCACATGCCGGCTAAGATGCCGAAGCCCACAAACAGTCAGCGGAAATGCCCACATTTGAAAGTGAACCGGACAGTCCGGCCTGTGCGAGGTCGACCAGGCCGGTCGAGTGGCTTCCGGAAGTAGCGTAGGCGGCAAGCAGGCCTATCAAGCACCATCGCCGAACCAATAAACGAGTAGAGCGCCAGCTTCATCGCCGCATATTCGCGCCGCGTCGAGCCCCAGATCGCGATCAGGAAATACTTCGGCACAATCGCAATCTCATAAAACACGAACAACAGGAACAGATCGAAGCTGAGAAATACGCCGTACACGCCACCGATGAGCGCCAGAAAGAATGCGAAGAACTCGTTCGTTCGCAGTTCGATGTTCCAACTGAAAAGCACGCCTGCGACAGCTGCAAGCCCCGTCAGCAACACCAATACGCGGCTTATTCCATCGGCCGCGAGGAGTAGTGAACGCCCATTGCGGGCACCCACGCCGCATCGACGATCGTCATGCGGCCTTTGCCCGCGTCTGCAACAAATCCGGCAACGGCAATGCCCAAACCCGCAATCGCGACAACGAGCGCCAACCCGCGCGCCAAGTCCACGCTCTGCCCTTAGGCAGCAGCGCCTCGACGACAGCTCCGGCAAACGAGAGATAAATCGTCCACGCCAACACTCAAAATCTCCAGTGCGCCAGCAGGTTCACCACCGTGGAGTTCACGCTGTCCACGATCAGTTGCGGCACAATGCCGATGAGCATCATGAGGCCAATCACAGGCGCCATCGACAGATCCTCGCCACGATGCAGGTCGGGGAACGTCGCCCAGCGCTCCGGCACGGGCCCTGTAAAGACTTTCTGAATCACGGTAAGGATGACGGCGGCGGTAACCAGCAACCCGAGCACTGAAACCGTCGCAGCCACCCAGGCCAGGGGAAACACGCCGCGGAAGATCAGGAACTCACCCACAAAACCGTTGAGCCCCGGCAGTCCCAATGACGAGAACAGTGCAAAGCCCATCAACCCTGCGAACACCGGGGCTGGTTTGCGCAAGCCACCGAAATCGTCGATCCCGCGTAACCCGTCGCTCCGCTGCTGGATCATGGCGATAAACCAGAACAACGCCGCAGCCGTGATGCCGTGGTTGAACATTTGCAGGATCACGCCGTTCAGCGCAGCGGCCTGGCTGGCATGCATCGCCGCGCCCGTTGCGGGGATCGCCAACGCGAAGATGGCGAGTTGGCAATAGCCCAGGTGATTCACGGATGAGTACGCGAAGACGCGTTTCAAGTCCTTCTGCGCCGCCGCAGCCCAAGCGCCCATCACCACGGTCGCCACCGCCAGCACCAGCAGCGGCGTGCGAATTTGCGCAATCTCATGTCCAAAGAGCGGCAGCGCAATGCGCAGCAATCCGTACACACCCATCTTTGACATCGTGCCGGTCAGCAGCATCGTCACGGGAGAAGGCGCTTCGGAGTAAGCCGCCGGCAGCCAGGTGTGAAACGGCATCAATGGCACCTTAACCGCGAAGCCGCCAGCACGCCAATCGCAAGCCACATCATGACTGGCCCAAGATGCGCAGTGACGGCTTGTTCGAGTTCGCCGGTCGAAGCCAGAAGAACAGTGCGTGAAGTCCATGCTTCCCGTGGAGAGAAACACCGCCAGAAATGCGAGCAGCAGACCAACCGACCCCGCCATCGTGTACACAAAAAACTGCGTCGCGGCCGGCCCACGCTTCGCCCACCCCAAAGCTTGATAAGGAAGAATGCCGGAATCAAACTGAGTTCCCAATACAGGAACCAGTGGAAGAAATTCAGCGCCGTGAATGTCCCGAAGAGGCCCGCTTCGAGCAACAGCACCAGCGCGAAATAAAGCCCCGGCTGCCGACGCACGCGATGCGCCGCATCAACCGACATCAGCGTCACCACCGCGGAAAGCACCAGCATCAACGCGCCAAGGCCATCTACGCCGAGGTGATATTCAATCCCCAGCGAAGGCGCCCAGGCGGCGCGCTCGAGCAAGCCAATGCTTCCATCCGCCGGAATTCGCATCCATATCATCAATGAGAGCCCGCAGCGCAATGAGCGTGGTGATCATCGCCACCCACGCGCATGCTTGCCCGACCAAACAGACAATCACTGCGCCCACGACAGGCAGCGCGGTCAACAACGTCAATATCAGGAATTCCGTTCATGCCGCCTGGGCCTGCTCCAGATCAGGATCGCGGCCAGCACCACCACGCCGACCGCAAGCAGCCGAAGTAAGTCTGCACGCGACCCGTTGCACCCGCGCCAGCAGTCCTCCGCCAGTCGCAAAGCTCCTCGCAGCCTTTGTCGAATGTGCCATCCACCCAATTGTCGTGTCGAAGAAGCGATTGAACTTCGCCCAGCCGGCCGAAGAAGCTCACCACGACAGCCACGATCCCACCCCACACGCGGCGGTCCAACCAGTCAGCCACTTTCGCCCACCATGCATAGAACGCGATGACCGTGACGCCGTAGAACTCGTCAACGTAAAGCCGATCTCGCAGCGCGTGCCAGATCGGCGGCACGGCCTTCTCCAGTACGTCGCGCTCTTCAGCTTGGGTGACTTGTTGCCGTAGAGCAACCAACCGAGTCCGAGCCCGACAAATACCACCACCGTTGATGTGAACATCAGGGCAACGAGTCCAGGCTCGTTAAAGCCGGCCCACTCGAACGCGGCAGGACTTCTCAGTCAGGAAACCGCGGAACCACGGCCACGCTGGCGTACCCAGCAATCCAAGCGCACTTGCGAAGAATGCCAGAATCGCCAACGGCATCGTCATCACACGCGGACTCTCATGCGCATGACCGTGCCCCCGCCACTGTGCCAAAGAATACGTAACTCATCTGCCGCGTCATGTAGAACGCCGTCAGCAAAGCGCCGAACACAAGCATGTAGAATGGCGCCTCGCCACGCTCCAATGCGAAGTCGGCCTCAAGAATCGCATCCTTGCTCCAGAATCCCGAGAACAACAAGGGCAATCCGCTTAACGCCAGCATGCCGATCGCATACGTCGCAAACGTGATGCGCATCTCCTTGCGTAGACCGCCCATCTTGCGGATGTCCTGCTCTTCGTGGCAGCCGTGAATCACCGAGCCCGCGCCCATGAACAGCAGCGCCTTGAAGAACGCATGCGTGATCAGGTGGAACATGCCCACGGCCACGCCACCCATCCCGAGACCCGCCATCATGTAGCCAAGCTGCGAGACGGTTGAGTAGGCCAGGATGCGCTTGATATCGTTCTGCGCGACGGCGATAAGACGCCGCGAACACTGCCGTCGATGCGCCCACCCAAGTCACTACCGTCAAAGCAGCCGTCGTGCGTGCCGAACATCCGCCCGCCGACTCGTTCCACGCTTCGACATCAGCGGATATACGCGCGCAACCAGATAAACGCCCGCCGCCACCATCGTCGCCGCGTGAATCAGCGCCGACACCGGCGTCGGGCCTTCCATCGCATCGGGCAGCCACACATGCAGCGGCAACTGGCCGCTCTTGCCAGCCGCGCCCGCAAAGATCAGCAATGCAATCGCGGTCGCCGCGCTCAAGCCCAAGTGCAGCCGGCGCAGCCAGCAATCCACCAAGCGCCAGCGGCTCCATCGACCCCGCGCCGTTGTTATAGAACAGCAGCGTACCCGTCTGCGCAAACAACCACACGATGCCCAGCAGAAAGAAAATATCGCCGATGCGCGTGGTGAGAAACGCCTTCTTTGCCGCCGCCGCCGCCGATGGCTTCTGATACCAGAACCCAATCAGCAAGTACGAAGTAAGTCCCACCAACTCCCAGCACATGAACAACAGCAGCAAGCTGTTCGCGATCACCACGCCCAGCATCGCTCCCGCAAACAGCGAGAGGAAGCAGAAGAAGCGCGTGAAGTTCTCGTCGTGCGCCATGTAGCCGGTCGGAGTAGATGAAGATCAGCAGGCCCGACAAACGTGACCATCACCAGCATCACCGCCGACAGCGGATCGAGCACCCAACCCAGATCAACCGTCGTGCTGCCGAACTTGCACCCAGAGAAATTGACCGTCTCGCGCACCGAGTGGCCCGCACGACCATCCCGCCAGCACGTGCCCAAACGCTGCCAGCGCCATCAACAACGAAAATCCCAACGAGCCAATGGCCAAGCGAAGAAGCCAGCTTGCGTCTGCGGCTGCTTCAGACAGCGCGATCACGCCCGCCGCCACCATCGGCACGCCGGAATCAGCCACAGAATCTTCGCGATCGGACGAAGCAGCGATTTGCGGAGTGAACGGAAGGCCTCTTGCATCACCGGCTCACCCTTTCATCCTGTTCATCTCGTCGAGATCCGCCGTTCGCGCATGTCGATAAATTGAAATCACAAGTCCCAGTCCCACCGCCGCCTCTGCAGCAGCCACCGCAATTGAAAACACCGCAAACATCATCCCGGTCAGCGCTTCCGGATGCGGCCCATAACGCCAGAACGCAATCAGGTTCAAATTGGCCGCGTTCAGCATCAACTCGATCCCGATCAGCACCAGGATCGCGTTGCGCCGCGTCAAAGCACCGGCCAGCCCAATCGCAAACACCAGCGCGGCCACCAGCAGATATCCAGCGAGAGGCGTCACTTCTCGTCCCCCTTCTCGTGCATGGCCACGATCACCGCGCCAATCATGCGCGGCCGTCAGCAGCAGCGCCACAATCTCGAGCGGCAGCACGTAACGTCCCATCAATGCATTGCCAATCTGCATCACCGACACGCTCAGGCACCGGCACGCTTCGTTGCGGCAGCGCCGACACGCTTTGAGTCACCGCCCATGCCAGCACCGCAAAGACCGCCGCCGCAATGCATAAACCCGCTAACCATGTTCTGCTGAAAACGCCTCCCTTCGGCGTCTCCGAACCCCGCGTGAGCAAAATCGCGAATACCACCAGAATCGCCACCGCGCCGATGTACACCAGGATCTGCGCGAATCCCGCGAACTGCGCGTCGAGTTGCAGAAACAGCAGCGCCAGCCCGCGCAAATGCCACGGTCACCGCCAGCGCACAATGCACTGTGTTCTTCAGCATCACCGCCGCAAGGCCGCCGCTGCACTGTAACCGCTGCCAGATATCCAGAACACGATCGTCATCGGCGGCCCTTCCCTTCCCGAGCCGATGAGGCCGCAGTTCACTCCGCATAACGATAGCTCCTCGGCCCATACTGCTTCCGGCGCATCCCACTGCGCCCCATCAATCACGTACGCCAGCAATCAGGATCGCCGAGCACACCACCCATCGCATCCAACCCTCGCCCATGAATCGCCACAGCCCTGCAACAAACAGATTGAGCAGCGTCATCGGCAGCACAAACTTCCACGCAAAATTCATCAACTGGTCCTGCCGCAAGCGCGGCAGCGTTCCGCGCAGCCAGATCAATACGCAAATCGAAAGCATCACCTTGGAGAAGAACCAGATCCACGAGGGCACAAAACTGCAGCGCAGCCAGCGGCGCGGACCAGCCACCCAAATAAAGCGTGGCTCCCAGGCCCGACATCGAAAACATCCCCAGGTACTCGCCCAGGAAGAACAGCGCAAACTTGAATCCCGAATACTCGGTGAAGTATCCCGCCACCAGTTCCGATTCGCCCTCAGGCAAATCAAATGGCGACCGATTCGTCTCCGCCGTCGCCGCCACCGCATACATCAGAAAGCCAGCGAATCCCCAAGGCGTAAAGATGTACCAGTGCGGCAGTCCCCACGTGTATTGGTTCTGCGCCTCCACAATCTTCACCAGCGACAACGAACCGGTAATCATCACCACGGCCACGCTCGACATCAGCAGCGGCACTTCATAGCTGATCATCTGCGCCACGGCGCGCATGGCGCCCAGCAGCGAATACTTGTTTCGGCTCGACCATCCCGCCATGAAGATCGACAGCTCAGTCGATGCGCCGATCGCGAAAAAGAACAGCAGACCGGCGTCCATATCCACCAGCTGCCATGTTGCGGCCCATGGGCAACACCGCAAATCCCATGAACACCGACCACCACCAGCACCAACGGCGCCAGGAAATGCACCGCCGCATCCGCGCTCAGCGGAACAATATCTTCCTTGGTCAGCGACTTGATGCCGTCGGCGACCGGCTGCAGAATTCCGAATGGCCCTGTGCGGTTTGGGCCGATTCGATTCTGAATTCGGCCTAGCCCTTTGCGCTCCAGCACCGTCGTCAACGCGAACAACGCCGGAAACGTCGCGATGATCGCCACCACGCTCAGCGACACACCCGCGAACGGCTGCAACGCGGCCGGCAACAAGCCCACGACCCAATGCTTGAGAAGAACAAAGATCTGATCGAGCGTCCGCCATGCCTAGCTGCCTCTCCTTCTTGGTCTCGGGCTTTCGGCGGCGCAGCTTGCTGCTCTCTGCATCACGGGCTTCACGTTGCCGCATCGACGGGCTTGGCTTGCGGCGCGCCGGAGCTTCGCGGCGCAGTCGCAGGAGCCGCAGCCGCAGGCTTCGCCGCGCCTTCGCCGCAGCAGCGCGGCTCTTGGGGCTGCCGCAGCAGGCCTTTGCCTTCGCCTCAGCCTTAGCCTTCTCCTCCGCCAGGCGCGCATCCACCTCCGCCGCTTCCGTCGGATGAATCTTGTGGTAGTACTCGTTCGACTTCGCCAGTTGATTGCGATCCAGCAGCAGCCCGCCGAATCGGTCATCGGTGGCCAATTCGTATTCCGTGTCCATCTTGATCGCTTCGAACGGGCACACTTCCACGCAAATCTGGCAGCTCATGCACACCGAAATATCGATGTCGAATTTCGCCGGATAAATCTGCGGCTTGCCGACGATAATCCGGCTTCTTGTCCTTGCTCTTCTCGATGTAAATGCATTTGGGCGGGCACTCCTTCTCGCAGATCTGGCAGGCCACGCAGCGCAGCCCCTCTCTCCCAGTCGTTTCCGTCGTACACAAGAAACGGAAATTTGCGGGAAGCCTCGGGCAGGGGCAGATCGCTCCTCCGGATACTCCACCGTGGTCAGCCGTTCCTTGGTCGACAAAGCTGCCGGCAAAATTCCTTGCCGTCTCCGCCAGCCCCTTCAGTATGCCTTCACCCAGCAATGCAAACTCCTCAGCCTTAGCTCTTAGCTTTTAGTCTCCGTGCCATAACACATCCACTCACCCACACCGCACATCCGCCACAAACCAGCTAATAGCTAACAGCTAATAGCTGCAAGCTCGTCCACTTCACCCAAGAACAATATCCACGCTTCCAAAAATCAGCACCACGTCCGCCACGTTGTTGTCCCAGGCACATATCTTCAAGCACCGTCAGGTTGATCAAGCTCGGCGGACGCACGCGGATAGCGATACGGATCCATTCCCGCCATCGCTGATCAGATAGAAACCAAGCTCGCCCTTCGGCGCTTCAATACGGCCGTATGCTTCACCCGGCTTGGGCTTGAATCCGCGAATCTTCGCCTTCGGATCCATCACCGGGCCACCGGGAATCTCCTTCAGCGCCTGCTCGAGAATTGCCGATCGACTCACGCATCTCCAGCACGCGCACCATGTAGCGGTCGTAGATGTCTCCATGATCGCCAAGCGGCACGCGGAACTTGAACCGGTCGTAGATCCCGTAGTGATCCACTTTGCGAATGTCGTAGTTCACGCCCGACGCGCGCAACATCGGTCCGGTGATTCCGGCATTCACCGCCAGTTCCGGCTTCAGAACCCCCACGCCCTGACACCGCGCCATCAGAATCTCGTTCCCCGAAAGCAGCGCCTCATACTCATCGATAAATCGCGGCAACCCAGCCACCACCTTGCGCGTCGCCTCGAGCCATGCCGCCGACGTATCCACGCGGCATCCGCCAAATCGCATGTAGTTGCACATCATGCGCGATCCGGTCAGGCTCTCGAACAAATCCAGAATCTTTTCGCGCTCTTTGAAGGCGTACATCAATGGCGTACCGCTCGCGCCCATCTCCTGGATCAAAAAGCCAATCGCCGACGCATGATTCTGCACCCGCGTCAGCTCCGCCAGAATGACGCGAATGTACTCGGCGCGCTCCGGAACCGCCTGCCCCACCAGCTTCTCCACCGCCATCGCGTATGCCCAGTTATTGGTCAGCGAACAGAAATAATCGAGCCGATCGGTGTACGGCATCGATCGCCAGGTAGCTTGTCGTCTCCGCTATCTGCTCGTGATTGCGGTGCAGATATCCAAACACCGGCTTCAGCCGGATGACCCGCTCGCCATCGAGCGCCACATCCATGCGGAACACGCCGTGCGTCGACGGATGATGCGGCCCCATCGACACTTCAAGCAGTTCGCCCTCGCCGTCCGGCTCAATCACTGGAGGACGGTTCCACCCTTCCGCCTGGGGAGCTTTTTCGAGCGCAAAACCAGTGGTGGTCTCAGCGATTTTCATCGCGCGGCCTCCCCAGACTCCGTGCCGGCAGCCGAACTTTGCTGCGCTTTTGCCCGCACCAACACCGTCATCGTGCGCCGTCGGCTCATACTCAAAATCGTCCGGCTCCACGTAGTCCTTGCGCATGGGATGATCCTTGAACCCATCCCACATCAACAGCCGCCGCAAGTCCGGATGCCCCGTAAACACAACCCCGATACAGGTCGAAAACTTCCCGCTCCTGAAACTCCGCAGACCGCCACATCGGCGTGAGCGAAGGCAGTTCCACTTGGTCGGTCCGGTTCACGGTCCGCATCCGCATCACCACCGGGCCATGTTTCTTCGTCATGGAAAAAAGGTGATACACAGCCTCGAGGTACCCCGGCTGCGTGTGCTTGCGCGTCTCTTCGACAGTCTCCTCGACCATCTGCTCCACGCCATCCACGGTCTTCGGCACCGTGCGCGTGACCTTCACTTTCTCCGAAATCTCTTTGTCCAGCTAGTCCACCCCGGTCACGTTCGAAAGAAAATCAAGCGCCAGTTCCGCGTCGTCGCGCAGAAACCTCGCCACCGCAATCGCATGGATCGGATCCAGCAGCAGCGAGTGCTGCGCGCTGGGGCTGGGGTTGGGAACAATCTCCACGCCCGCCCCCGGCACCGCCGCCTCAATCGCCGCCTTGATCTCTTCAACCGTCTTCACAGTTCTCCTGGCCCCGATCCCTGTCCTTAGTCCCTTATTCCCTGCTTCTAACGAATGACTACCGGCACCGGCCACACCACCCTGATTCGCCGGCGGTTCCAGATCATGCTCGCCCTGCTCCGGCACCGGAAACTCGCCCTGCGCATCCGCATCCAAATGCCGCGGCCGATCCGCACCCGTCAAACTCTGCCCGTCAATCTTCTTCTGCAACGTCATAAACGCCTGCAGCAACGCCTCAGGCCGCGGCGGGCACCCCGGGATATGCACATCCACCGGAATGTAGCGGTCGATCCCTTTCAGCACGTTGTAACCCTGCTTGAACGGCCCGCCCGAAATCGCGCACGCCCCCATCGCAATCACGTACTTGGGCTCGGCCATCTGGTTATAAAGCCGGACCACCTGGGGCGCCATCTTCTTGGTCACTGTCCCCGAGATGATCATCAGGTCCGCCTGCCGCGGCGAGGGCCGAAACACCTCCGCGCCAAACCGCGCCAGGTCATAGCGCGCCATCGTCGTCGCGATCATCTCGATCGCGCAGCACGCCAGCCCGAACTGCATCGGCCACACCGAACTCCGGCGCCCCCAGTTGTACAGCTCCTCGATGGTCGTGACGAACACGCCCTGCTTGCCCAGTTCGATCTTCAGTCCTTCATCAACTGCCATTGTCGCTTCGCTCCATGTGTAGCTCACAGCATTCAGCTCGTTCAATTCTCGCCTCAAAACTTGCGCTGCAGCATTACTCTCGCCTTCCTCACGCCAAGTCAGAACCCTTGCCCACGCCCAGGCCAGCCCCTCACCAGCAGCAGCACAAACACCAGCATGGCCACGCAGGCGGCCACGCCAAGCCCTGTAAACGCCACCGCAAACGGCAGCAGGAACACTGCTTCCACGTCAAAAATCAGAAAAATGATGGCGTAAAGATAATAGGCTGAACGGAACTGCACCCAGGCGTCGCCCTTCGATTCAAGCCCGCATTCGTAAATTGCGTTCTTGATCGCGTTCGGCTTGGCCGGAGAAAACACCCGTCCCCAAAGCCACGCCAGCGCCAGGGGTGCCAGTCCAAATCCCAGGGCCGCAAAGAACAGTACTGCCAGAGAAAAATAAGGACTTGAGGCCATCTTCTATCAGGTGATCCTTCTCTTCAAAGCTACCAGTTTGGGCTCAGTTTGGCTAAGTGGATGTGAGATAGCGCACATCTACAAGGCCGGCTTTTCGCCGTTCATCCCACTTTGTGAACCATTCGCTGCAAAAAACAAAACCGCCGCCCCCAGGGCAGCGGCTGTCTCTGGCTCGTCTGCGTTTCCTTCAGTTCGACCCGGCGTTCGCACAATTCCGCTTCGCTGAGCACACCTGCGGCGCCCGTAATTGAACGATGGTCAGCAAGGCGAGGGATCTCTGTTTCGATGTCTCGAACAGAGCCGCCTGGGTAACCCCTTTCTCGTCCTTCCAGGTGATCGTCACCAGGTGGCGCTTGGCTCTCGCCTTAAGCAAACCCACACCGATTGCCGGAAGAGCTCCAAGCCGGAACCGGTTCTCCTCCTCGTATCGGGCTACCGTAATGCCGGAGTACGGAACCTGGAAGTCTCCCGAACCAGAGTGGAATTCCAAGGCTGTTGGAGACGTGGTTTCCAGCTTTCCGTCCACCCCGATATGCACGCCCGGGACGGTTCCGCTCGTGTACGTCATTTCCATCCCATTGCTCTCCATTCCCGACGCAAACTGCCATGACAAGCCCGCCATAAGGGTCAATACAATCAGTCTCTTCATCAGGTTTCGCTGCCTCCCTGATTGAGACAGTAGCGATTCCATAAAACAAACGGGATGCCGCCTATGACAATTCTCCAACTGTCCTGCAGGTTCCACCTTTAGGTGGAGACAAGCGCCCACCCCATCCTGTTACCTTTCTTATGTCCCTGCGGCCATCATTTAGCTGATCCGCAGTGCCGGAGTTCGTTCCTGGAGATCACCGTTTGATGTACCGGATTTCCCCGCGCCACTGGCTTTCGATCGCACTCGTGTCCGCGGCATCCCTGTCCATCACCTTCTCGCTTTCCGCCGCCTCTGATCCGGCGAACCCCGCCCACGCTCCGAACCCGAATTCCAGCGCGACCAGTCCCGCATCCGACTCCAACAACGTACCCGCCTCTTATACCGCCGCCATCAAAGTCACCGGCCCCACCACTCCCTTCCATAACTCGGTCGCCTCGCGCTACAACTACGCCTTCGGCAAGCAGTCGCCCTTCCTGCCCTCGAACGCCACGTCGGCCAACGGCCAGTTCCTCAGCCCCAAGAGCTTCTACACCGCCGAATACTGCGGCCATTGCCACAAAGAGGCCTACCACCAATGGCGCGAGTCCGTCCACTCCAACAGCTTCCGCGCCCCTTGGTACCTCAAAAACGTGAACATGCTCATCGATGAGAAGGGCGTCCAGTTCTCCCGCCACTGCGAAGGCTGCCACAACCCGGTCGCGCTGCTCTCCGGCGACCTCTCCCAGGGCATGCCCAAAAAGCGCCCCTTCGAGGAAGAAGGCGTCACCTGCTCCACCTGCCACTCCATCGCAGTCGACGGACGCCACCGGCACCGGCAGCTACGTCATGGGCATCCCGGCCGTCCTCGTCGACGAAAACGGCGCGCCCATCACCCGCACTGTCTCCGACGCCGAGATCCTCGCCCACCTCGACCGCCACTCCAAGGCGGTCATGCGCCCTCTCTACAAGACCTCTGAGTTCTGCGCCGCCTGCCACAAGGCCGCCATTCCCGCGCCACTCGACGACTACAAATGGCTGCGCGCCATCTCCCTCTACGACGAGTGGCAGGCCGCCAGCTTCACCAAACAGTCGCCGCTTCCCTTCTACCGCAAGGACACCGTCTCCACCTGCCAGACCTGCCACATGCCGCGCGAAGCCCTCGACCGGCACTGCCGACGATCCCGGCGCCAAGGACGGCAAATTCGTCTCCCATCGCTGGCTCGGCGGCAACACCCTCATGCCGCAGTACTACAAATACCCAGAGCAGGCCGAGAAGCTCGTCAAGTTCCTGCAAAACGGTCCGACGGCAAGGGCGTCTTCAACGTCGACATCTTCGCTCTGGAAAAGGACAGCTCCAGCCGGTGACAACGCCCCAGCCGACCGGTCCGCTCGTCGCCCCTCTGGGCCTCACCCCTTTCACGATCGCCGCCGGCGAAGCCCTCACCGCCGACGTCGTCATCCAGAACAAGGGCATCGCCCACTCCCTCGTCCCCGAGCAGCGCGACTTCTACGAGGCCTGGGTCGACTTCACCGTGAAGGACGCCTCCGGCAAGATCCTCGCCGAGAGCGGCTTCATCAAGCCCGACGGCGATCTCGATCCCTCGGCCCACTCCTTCACCAACCGCCTCGTCAACACCAAGGGCGAGCTCAACGACCTCCATCAGATCTGGCACAACCGCGTCCTGGCCTACAACAACACCATCCAGTCCGGCCGCTCTCAGCTCGTCGCGCTACCGCTTCCGCGTGCCCAAAGACCTCAAGGGCAAGTTCACCATCACCGCCACTGTCCGCTATCGCCGCTTCAATCAGCACTTCATTGACTTCGCCATGGACGACGCCGCCCAGGCCAACAAGACGACCCAAGCACTATCCGCAGCCCATCGTCGACATGGCCTTCCAGACGCGCACCATCTCCATCGGCGAAAACAGTCCCGTCGCGCCCGCCCCGGAGAAAACAAGGAATGGATGCGCTGGAATAACTACGGCATCGCCCTGCTCGACGCGCAGCAGTACGCAGCCTCCGTCCACGCCTTCGAGCATGTCGCCGCGCTTCGCCCCGACTACGCCGACGCCTTCACCAACCTGGCCATCGTCGAAATCTCCTGGGAGCGCTACGACGACGCCAAGGCCAATCTCGCCAAGGCCCTCACCCTGCTACCCGGCGACCCCCGCGCCCTCTACTACCGCGCCCTCGTCGAGCGCAACGCCAGCCAGGTCGACGAAGCCATCACCGACCTCAAGGCCGTGCTCGACAAGTATCCGCGCGCCAAGGATGCTCTCCGCGAGCTGGGCTTCTCGCTACTATCAGAAGCACGATTACCCCGCCGCCCGCGACGCCTACGAGAAGCTGCAAGTCATCGACCCTGACGACCTGGCCGCCCACTACCAGCTCGCCATCCTCTATCGCCGCCTCGGCGAAAAGGACAAGGCCGCCATCGAGTCCGCCAAATTCGCCGACCAGAAGGACGACCCCACCGCGTCCGAATACGCGCTCCAATTTCTCGGCAAACACCCTGAAGTCGCAGCCGAGAGCGTAGTCTGGCATACCCACGACCTGACCGGCGACCCCGTCAAGCGCCCCGACCACATCGAATACAAATACATCCCCGGCGCCGGATTCTAACCGTTTCAACCGAACACCCATCATTGACACGGAAGTGCTTGCCCCATCACTTCGCAGCCCAGTTCATTACTTCCTGCCGAAACTCACTGAAGTCTTCGAAGACTCTCCAGAGATTTGCATCACGAAGAATGTCGATAGGCGGCCCATCGAGGGAGAACTGGCTCCTGTCCTTGACGAGTTGAATCGAATCTCCACCTCGAAGCATTTCAACGAACCAGTTTCCGAAAACCCTGTCGTCATAACGTGCGTAATGAATCTCCCAACCTAATGCGCGCAAATCCGCCAGAAGATCGCCTGCTTCGGACTGAATCTCCTTTGGCAAGTCATCCATGAGATGCGCCCCCGATCCCATACTTAACCTCCAGAAACTCCTGCAGCCCCACCGGCACCACCGCCGCCAGCTCCTGCCAAGTCAATATCAAGCACCGCGTCCGCATCTCCGCATTCCTTACCGCCGCCATCACGCGAAACCACGCCTCTCGCAAATCCGGCCGTCTCTCATCGCAGATCACGCAGAAGCGCGCCCCAGACGCATACGCCGCCAGCACATTCCTGATCAGCTGGTAGCTCCGATACCGCACCTCACGCGGCGACCGCTCCTCCGCCTCGGCGACAAGGCCCGCATGAAACTCCCCGGCAATCGCCCTCGCCTCATCCGGCGCCACTCCTTCCGTATCCTCCCACTCCTGCGTGAACTCCTCCGCAAACTCGACCGCCTGCTTCCGCCGTACCAGCGCCACCTCCACCTGCGGCAGAAGCTCGCGATCGAACACCGCATCAAAGTCCCGATACGCCTCCACGATCGCCGACGTTCGGGTCTGGAAATCGCCCTCCGTGAGCTTCGCCTCCACAAGAAGATCGCCCCAGCGCATATCCACTTCAGTCCGATCGAACAGCCCCGAAACCAGCGGCACGCGTGCCTTCCACCCGAACACCGGCGCCACATCTCCATCCACACCCAGCATCCGCCGCACCGCGGGCTCTCCCGCCACGCCAGGCGTGCAGAACACATTCATCAGCAGCGCATCCGAGCTCATGCACGAATCGAGTTCGCGCCGCTTCCGCCTCGGATCCTCCGGCTTCGGCAGCCTCCTCCCGCCTGTGTGCACCTTCGCAAATCGCTTCGCCCAATCCGGCCTGCTCAATATCGCGGCATACGCCGCATCGTAGAAATTCCCGTGGCAATCTGTCTCCGGTTCATACACCACCACCGGATCGCCTCCATAGCTCTCCACATGCGCACGTCCTCGCGCATACTCGCGATTGCGCTCCGCAATCTCGCTTCGCAGTAAACTCGCAAACCCGCCCGAACCAATCTCCATCTCCGACAGACTACCGCCCCCGCCATTCCTCTCACAAAACAGAAGAGCCTCCCGGCGCACGCCGGAAGGCTCTTGAAAACCTGCGCCCGGTCCATTCAGCGCAAGCTACTTTTGTCTTATCGTCCCTTCGGAGAGAAACCCATCTGGAACGTGATCATGACGCTCCGGCCCGGCAGCAATTGCAGGGTATCCAATCCGCTCGGAGAATACCTCACATTCGATCCCGAGACCGAATTCGCTGGCGAAATCGAAACCTGGTCGTGGTTGTCGAGCAGGTTGTTGATGCTCAGCTTGATCCGAGACTGATCGAACAGCGATCCGCTGCGCACCGTGTAGTTGAAGAAGAAGTTGGTCATCATAAACGGATTGAGAGGAACATTCTGGTGATACGCTCCGTCATCCGCCCAACGATCGCCAACGTTCTTGTTGAAGATCCCCACATCGAACCGCTTGTCGCGATACGTCACGCCCTGCGTCGCCGTGTAGTTCGGCGTGCCGGCCACCCATGTCTCGGGACTCGCGGCCACTGCGGGCAATGTTGCCGTTGCCGCGCTGCCGGAACTCGACTCGTACTTCGCCTGCCCGTAGGTTCCGTTCAGGAACAAGCTCAGCGAACGAGTCACCGCGAAGTTGCCCTCACCTTCAACGCCCACCGTGTTCGATGCGGGATTCAGATAATAATAGGTGAACCCTTTGTTCGGTCCCGAGCTCGGGGTAAAGCTTGAATACGAACTGTCGTAATGAATGTAGTACACGTCCGCATCAAAGCTTGCCCGGTTCAATTTCACCACTGAGCCGCCCTGGTACGTTGAAGCAACGATCGGCTTCGGCGTCACCGCAACCAGCGCGCCTGTCACGTCAAACACGCTCGAAGGCGGAATCACGCTGCCACGCCCATACTGCCCATACGCTGACCAGTTATCCCTTATTCGGTAATTCGCTTCCACGGAAGGCAGCCAGCTGTTGTAGCCCGCATGATGCACCACGTACGGCAATCCGCCCAGGTTGCCCACCGTCTTGCCGTCTGCAAACTGCTTCAGCAGCACGTTGTAATACGCGTTTTTGATGCCCGCAGTGATCGTCCATTTGGGAATCGAAACAAGTTGATACTCGGCAAATGGCTGCACCGACTGTGTATTGAAATGCTCGTGGAAGCGGATGTTCTTAATTCCGGCTGCGTCTACCCACGTCCGCGGATCGCTCTTGATCTGGTAGCGATTGGTATTTGTGTATTCGTACCAGAAGCCCGTGCGAAACACTCCGAAACGCGAGGCTGCGCTGATTGACGTGATCTCGCCAAGGCGGTTGTACTGGTTCAGCTTGTTGACCGCGCTGGTCGCATTCACCGCCGCCGTTTCGCTGCTCTGGTCCTTCTGCAAATGCTGGTGGTTTGAGTAGGAATACGTGTAAGGCTTGGCTTCCAGCTTCCATCCGTGTCCCAACTCCGAGTTGAACGTCACTACCTCGAAGTTCGTCGGCACGTGGTAAGTGTAGTACCGGTAGAACAGCGCGTTATACGAACCGTCCGCGTTGAACTTGTTGCCCTCGAGCAGGAAGTTATCGCCGTGAGCCGCCAGTTGTGCGCGCGTCGCATCGCTGTCGGGCGTGTTGCTGTCCACCAGCACTGTCGTTCCAACCGCCGTCAGGTACCTCGTGTCTGAAAACTTGTAGTTGAACTTCGCAGTGGCCGCCGTGCGCTGCTGATCGTTGAAGGTCTGGTAGCCATCCGAGGTCATATGGTGTCCCTCGAGCCAGAAGTTCGCCTTGGGCGTCTTGCCGCCAAACAGCCCGGAGTTGAACTCGCCCAGATACTCGTTCGTGTTGAATGAGCCATACGACTCCGATCCCTTGATCGTCATCGCATCGCCCAGCTTGGGCGAAAACATGTGGATCGATCCGCCGAAGTTCGCCGGCCCAATGTCAGAAGCCGTGCCCGGGCTTCGATCGAAGTCTACGTAGCTGATCGCCGGCGCCGGCACATAGGCCCAGGAGTGGTGGGTCGGATCATTCGAGTCCTGGAACGGCACGCCGTCCCACGTCATCGTGTAATTGCCGTCTGCAAAGCCGCGAAAGAATGTCTTCGCCTGGCCATTGCCAATGCCGTTCGGGCTCCAGGTAACTGTGCCCGGCGCCGCCTGGGTCAGATCGCTGAAGTCCGTCACCGGCGACGTGAAGTCGCGAATGTAGCCACTTGTAATTTCGGTACGCGCCGAGGCCGCATCCAGCAAGGCTTTCACCGGCGAGTTCTGCACCGCAATTGAACTATCCCCCTCAGCTTCGACCGTGACTTCTTCCGATACGGAGGCGACAGCCAGCGATACCGAAATATCTACGCCTTGCCCCGCGGTCAAAACCACGTTGTGATGTACATCCGTTCCAAATCCGGCTGCCGACGTCTCCAGCGAGTAGGTGCCTGCCCCGAGGCCCCGCACCACGAATTTGCCATCCGCACCGCTCTTCACGGTCTGCATCACTTTATTCGGGCTGGCGATCACAACCGTCGCCCCGGGCACTGCGTGGCCTTGCGCATCTACCACCGCTCCAGTGATCGAACCCCCATCGCCCTGCGCGTGCAATCCGCTTAAGCCAATGATGAAAACCACCAGACACACAAATATCGCCGTGGCTGTGCGCCACTGTGACAAGAACTTTCCTTGCATTCCTTTGCCTCCAATAAGGTGGATGGATCGATGAATCCTGCGTTAATCTCCCTCACCTTACGGGCGAATTGTGACTGAGCATTCACAAGTCTGTTAATTCTCTTTAACAATGATGACGATTTGATCAGATCGCCTCAGCCGATGCGCTATCTGCTCCGTCTTTTCCACAAGGGTCCGCTCCACCCGCCCGGACGAGGCGCCGCACCTTCCAGCATGAGAAAATGTCCTACGTGATGGCTTCATTCAGATTTGTTGTTCAAGCTTTGTTGTTGGCTTCCCTTATGTCCCTCCCCTTTCCCTTGCTAGCCGCCCCGTCGTCAAACCCCGACGCTGATGCGCAAGCTGGCGCCGTACTTTATCGCGACAAAGGTTGCGCTCATTGCCACGCAGCTGACGGCTCCGGCACGGTGAAGGGTCCTTCACTCGTCGACATCGGGAACAACAAGGACTGGACTCCGGAAAAAATGAGCGATCAGATCCTCAACGGGGGCCGGAAAATGCCGCCCTTCAGCGATTCCCTCAGCGACCAGGAAATCGGTCAGCTGGTGACCTACCTCCGTGCCAAAAATCGCCCCGTCGCTCCCCCGCTGCCCACAGGCGCGACAGATCCCGCACCGCCGGCGCCTGCACCTAAAAACTAGGCCGGCGACTCATGCCCGATCTTCACGCCGAACCTGATTTCGGTTGCGAATTCCCTGCGTTCGCCGTACCTTGGCTCAGAGTCCAACAAAATCACTCTGGAGCCTCGACATGTTTCTCGCGCTATTCCTGCAACAAAATCCTCAAATCGATCAAGCCCAGATTCAAAAGATTGTCTTGGCCATGATGGCTATCATGCCCGTCATTTTCGTAGTGATTATGGCGGTGGTCATCCTGCCGTTCTGGTTCATCTGTAAAAAAGCCGGATTCTCTCCCTGGCTTTCCCTTCTGAACATTGTTCCCATGGGTGGAGTCATTCTTTGGTACGTGCTCGCCTTCTCCGACTGGAAGGTAGTTCCTGCGCCCCCGCAGGGATGGACCCCAGGCTCTCCCTATCCTCCGCAGCCCCCGTACCCTCCCCAAGCCTGATTAGGCTGGCAAAGCGATCCAACAGCAATTGGATTACAAGTCGGCCGGACCGCTTTCTGATAACCCGGGCAGAATCAGCGCGAAAACTTCTCTCGCCGTCCCGTCGGCCAGCCCAAATGCCCCTCGCTATTCGATATTTCGACACGTTACCAAATGGTTACTCTTGGCACTTACTCGCGTGCATGCTACGATGCAGCCATAGTTTAAATATCTCTATAACAGGAGGTTGCTTTATGGGCGACTTGCTGCAAAACCACCTCTTTCAGGTGCTTCTCATTCTCGGCGCGCCATTTCTTCTGATCCTCTGGGTAATTCCCATGTGGTTTGTTTGCAGGAAAGCCGGCTTCTCGCCCTGGCTTACCATGCTCAACTGCATCCCTTTCGGCACCCCGATCCTGCTCTATCTGCTGGCCTTTGCAGATTGGCGGCCCGACCACGAACACGAGGCTCAACCCATCCGGGAAGTCCAAAGTCCGCAGCGCATGCGCGGCCCCCAACTCGTGGTCCGCTAGTCCCGGGGGCAGGGCCGCCAGCGTCGTCTACTGGTAGCATCAGTTAGGAACGATGTCAGCCCACGCCAGTTCAGCCGCCCAGTCTCCCCGCGTACGTTTTGCGCCCTCCCCCACCGGCTTTCTCCACGTCGGCAGCGCCCGCACCTTTATCTTCAATTGGCTCTTCGCCCGCCACAACAATGGCACCATGGTGCTCCGTCTTGACGACACCGACGTCGAGCGCAACACCGACGCCAGCGTGCAATCCATCTTCGAGGGCCTGCGCTGGCTGGGTCTCGCCTGGGACGAGGAATACAAGCAATCCGAGCGCCTCGACCTTCACCGCCAGCAAGCCGAAGCCATCTTCGCCAAAGGTCTTGCGTACCGCGACTTCACGCCTGCCCATTCAAGTGACGGCGACCAGTCTTCGGCACACGGAGCCTGGCTCTTCAATCCCGGGATGCGCGATCTCTCTCGCCAAGAGAGCGACCGCCGTGCCGCCGCGGGTGAGCCTTTCGCACTCCGCTACCGCGTCCCTCGCAGCCTGGAATCCGGTGTCGAACGAACCCTTCGCTTCACCGACTCCGTCTACGGAGATCAATCCAAGCTGGCCGACGAAGTCGAAGACTTTGCCCTGCTCCGTTCCGACGGCAACCCGACTTATCATTTGGCGTCCTGCGTGGACGACGCCGACCTGTCGATCAGCCACATCATTCGCGGCCAGGACCACCTCACCAACACCTTCAAACACCTGCTCATCTTCGAAGGCCTTGGGGCCGTGCCGCCGCAATTCGCGCATCTGCCCCTGCTCGTCGCCCCCGACGGCACCAAGCTCTCCAAGCGCCGCCACGGCCCCGTCGTCAGCGTCACCACCTATCGCGACGCCGGATTTCTCCCTGACGCGTTCATCAACTTCCTCTGCCTGCTCGGCTGGTCGCCCAAAAACGACCGCGAGTTCCTCACCCTCGACGAGCTCACCAGCCTCTTCACCCTCGAAAACGTCAATCGCTCCAATGCTGTCGTGAATTTCACTGAGGAAATTCCGTTCGATGACAAGGCCGTGTGGCTCAACGCCGAGCATCTCCGCGCCCTGCCCGTCGATCAACTAGCCGCCCAGCTCCAACCCTTCTTCGAGCAGGCCGGACTTCCATCCCACGCCAGAAAAAGTGGCCGCCGTCACCCCCCTCATCCGCGAGCGCATCAAACTCCTCGGCGAAGCCCCAGCAGCCGCCGACTTCTTCTTCCTCGACCAGCTCCCACCCTACGATCCCGCCGAGTTGATTCCTCAGATCAGCAAGAAAGAATCAGGCGACGCCGCCCTGGCCATCCGCGTCCTTCAAGCGGCTCTCGAAATCCTGCCCGCGGTCGACTTCAATCACGATGCCCTCGACGCCGCACTCCGCGCCGCCGCCGCGTCGTTGGGCCTGAAAGCCGGCCCCATGTTTCAGCCCATCCGCGTGGCTGTCTGCGGGCGCAAGAACGCGCCCCCGCTCTTTGAAACCATGGTCGTCCTCGGCCGCGACGTCTGCCTCGCCCGCATCCGACAAGCCAAAGCCAAGCTTGAGTCGCTCAGTTGAACCCGCACCCTAGAAGTTGTGCAATGGTCCGGCCTGCCATCAGGCGTCAGAGAGCTTGACTGCATCTGCGGATAAAGGCGTCTGGACCGGCTCGCAGGGTCAGCGACTTCACAGCTCGGATAAAGCCGTCGGGACCCGGACGAAGCGTCAGGCACGACGGGCCATAGAAAGAAGCGTCCGGGCAGACACGAAGCGTCAGGGCACGACTTCAGTCGTGCCGACAAAGTCCATATAAATACTTGGGCTTTAGCCACTGAGGGGATTTTCCCTGGTCAGTCGTGCCGCTCACCGGCCCCTGACCCCGTCGGCTTTAGCCGCTGCTTGCTTTTGCTTCTTCAGGTAAGCCGTTCCATTCGGATACTCTTCCGGCGAATTTGCCAAGCCCGCCTTCACCGGATTGTTGTCCATATATTTACGATGATTTTGAAAACTCGGGTCGTCAAGGACTTGCACATCCGAATAACTCCGCTGCCATATCTCGCCCTGAAATCCCAGCTCCTTCTTCGCACGGAATGAAAAGCCGCCCTTGATCAACTGCATCGCCTTTTCAAGACTCGTCTCGCCTGGCAAGGTCATCAATACGTGAACATGGTTGGGCATAATGACAAAGTCGTGTACGGTCAACTTCCCTGTGCGCATACGCTCCCGCAAGATTTCGATCATGAGCCCTGCCATGCGATCCGTCTGAAAAAGCGATCTTCCGCCCGCCGTTCGCGTCGTGACAAAGAATGTGCGAGGCGAATAGGACGCGATCGATGGGTCCGAAGGCCGGGAAGGTATCGACATAGCAGAGGCTCAAGCCTCCTTCGATTGATCGGCCGCGGCACGACTAAAGTCGTGCCCTGACGCTTCTCAGCTTACCGGAGCTCTCATTGCCCAGGAAGCCGCCCTCAACCCTTCAGTGAAATAATGGCTGAAAGCCATGACAGACTCAAATACGGAAAGCCCCGAAATTCGCACTTCCAACTTCCTCCGCGACATCATCGCCGAAGACGTCCGCACCAAAAAATACGGCGACGCCGCCATCCAGACCCGCTTCCCGCCCGAGCCCAACGGCTACCTCCACATCGGCCACGCCAAAGCCATCTGCCTCAACTTCGCCCTCGCCGACGAGTTCGGCGGCAAAACTAACCTGCGCTTCGACGACACCAACCCCGAAAAAGAAGAGCAGGAGTACGTCGACTCCATTCAGAAAGACGTCCACTGGATGGGCTTCGACTGGGAACGCCTCTGCTACGCCTCTGACTATTTCGGTCAGCTCTACGAGTGGGCTATCAAACTCATCAAGGACGGCAAGGCTTACGTCGATGACCTCACCGCCGACGAAATCCGCCAGTTCCGCGGCACTCTCACCGAGCATGGCAAGAACAGCCCCTATCGCGACAGGTCAGTCGAAGAGAATCTCGACCTCTTCGCCCGCATGAAGGCTGGCGAGTTCCCCGACGGCACTCGCGTTCTGCGCGCCAGAATCGACATGGCCTCGCCCAATCTCAACATGCGCGACCCCGTCATGTACCGCATCCTCCACGCCTCGCACCACCGCACCGGCGACAAGTGGTGCATCTACCCCATGTACGATTACGCCCACGGCCAGTCTGACTCCATTGAGCACGTCACGCACTCTATGTGCTCGCTTGAATTCGCCGACCACCAGCCCCTCTATCGCTGGTTCATTGAAAACCTCGGCATCTTCCCCTCGCAGCAAATTGAATTCGATCGCCTCAGCATCACCTACACGCTGCTCTCCAAGCGCATGCTTCTTCAACTCGTCCAGGAGAACCGCGTCAACGGATGGGACGATCCCCGCATGCCCACCATCTCCGGCCTGCGCCGCCGCGGCTTCACCCCGGAGGCTATCCGCGCCTTCGTCACCACCGCCGGCGTCTCGCGCACCAACGGCATCGTCGAAATCGAAATGCTTGAGCACTTCCAGCGCGACGACCTCAATCACCGTGCCAGCCGCGCCATGGCCGTGCTCAATCCGCTCAAGGTGATCATCGATAACTACCCCGCCGGCCAAACTGAATTCGTCGAAGTTGCCAACAATCCTGAGGACCCCGCCGCAGGCACGCGCCAAGTCCCCTTCTCCGGCGAAATCTATATCGATCAGGACGACTTCCGCGAAGTCCCTCCGCCCAAGTACTACCGCCTCTCACCCGGCAAAGAAGTCCGCTTGCGCAATGCTTACTTCATCACCGCGAATAGCGTAGTGAAAGACGAAGCCGGCAACGTTATCGAGGTGCACTGTACGTACGATCCGGCCAGCCGCGGCGGCAACTCACCTGACGGCCGCAAGGTCAAGGCGACCATGCACTGGGTTTCAACCGCCCACGCCATCTCCGCCGAGATCCGACTCTACGACAAGCTCTTCACTAAGCCCGACCCGAACGACTACGCGGAGGGCGGCAGTATCCTCGACAATCTCAACCCCGCGTCACTCGATATCCTCACCAACGCCAAGCTCGAGCCTTCACTCGCCAACGCCAAACTTGAAGATCGCTTCCAGTTTGAGCGCGTAGGCTACTTCTGCCTCGACCCAGACAGCACCGCGGAGAAGCTGGTCTTCAACCGCACCCTGCCCCTCAAAGACTCCTGGGCCAAGATCGAGAGGAAAGCGGGCTCGTGACCACCTGCAGCCCGCAGGCCCTCCCCGGCAAGGATCACAAAAGCTTGCCAGCCATAATGTCCGGGTCGGCCTTGAGGGCCTGCAGATCCTGTGCGGACAGCACTCCTTGAGCCTTGCATTCCGCCGGAGTCAGAATCTCCCATACCTCGCCGAAACCGGGCAAGGAGCGACCGGGAAGCAATTTGAGAATGATCAGGGATCTCCCCGTACCGGCCTTGCGCATGTTATTCGAGTTCTTGACGAGCGAAGTTTTGTGTGCGATTGGCCCGCTCTCACTGGCGTAAACCGCCTTCAGGCAAGGATCGTAGTATTTGCCGCCCGTCTCCACAAAGTAGTGGGTAGAGAAATGACACGCCAAATTGAAGTTCGGTGATCCATGATTTCCGACATTGCCTTTGACCTTCGGATCAAAGCAGCTGAGGCTCGGCTTGGTGAGAAATCTCTCGTTGATGTCTGCATTGCGTGCGGTCAGTTGCAGGTCCTCCCGCATCATGATTTTGATGGCCTCGCGCAGCGTGCCACAGGCGACGGTCTTGGCCCCGTCTCCCTCCAGCAGTTCGGGCGCCTTCTGGGCGCCCGGCTGCGCCGCATAGCTCCAGTGCGCAGAAGCGTAACCGACAAAGCCTGCGAACAGGTCGGCCGTCGCACCCGCTCCGCCGGCCGCCCGAAATGCTTCCAATCCGGCCGGGGTGTCTTTGAATTTCCCACTCAGGATGTCTTGACGCGCGCTCATCGTGCCACCTTCCGATTTAAAGCATTCAATTCGGCAACCGGCCAGAATCGTGCCGATGATTTCTCGGGCGACGAAACTTTTCGATTGGTCTTCTCTTGGGGAGGCCGGCTCGCAGCGAATGATAGCACTCTGCGGTCGAGCACCATTTTTCGATCTAGCGAGGATGCGACGACCCAACGATCATCGCCACCCCCAACCTTCCGTGAACTGAATCAAGTGATGGGCCGCACAGAATTGGCCCAGTTCCTTGTCGCATAGTCGAGTCTGGCGATTTAGGGGCAACCGCGTATCAAGGCGTGCATTGAACCCGCAGCTTCGAGTTCCTGCCGTCGCATATGCCATCCGGGGGACTACCCCCCACCCCCCCTGCATCGCCTTCTGTTCGCCTAATGGCGTTGACTAAGCAAAAACGCCTTCAGGCAAGGTTTCCCACGGAAACAGTGTGCTGCGCGTCCGAGTTTCACAACACGCTTCTATCTTCCGGCTGATGGATTCTGGATTCCCTTGTTACGCAGCAAATCCGCAACATCGTCAATCTTGTCGTCCATCAGGCTCAACTTCCTCGCCAATGCCTGAATCTCCGACTCCGCTCGCCGATTCACATCGAAATCGAGCTCAGAGCGCAGCCTGTCCTTCATGTCCTGCCGATTCTGGCTCATCATGATCACCGGTGCCTGGATAGCAGCCAGCATGGATAGAAACAGGTTGAGCAGAATAAATGGATAGGGATCCCACGACCTCTTGTCGAGCAAGACATTCAATCCGGTGTAACTCACCAGAACAAGCCCAAACGTAATGATGAAGGTCCACGAGCCGCCAAATCGGGCCACTGCATCGGCAATACGTTCCCCGGTGGTCTCTTCCTGTTCGATCAATTCATTCGGGTTCCGGCTGGCACGGACGCGCACCAATCCCTGCGCCGCATGAAACTGGCGGCCCAGCGCGGTCAGCAGATCCATGCCCGCCATCGGCTTCCGGCTGAGCAGCACCTCGATGTCGTCGCGAGATACCTCCAGGCACTCGGTTTCCTCCATCGCTATCGCGTTGGTTTGGTGCCTCGTCTGGTCGAGCATTGAAGCAAACCCGAAAAACTCGCCTGCCGCGGGTTCTTCGATGATGACCTCCTGATGGTCTTCATCCGTGGTGAAAACCTTCACCTTGCCTGAAATCACAACGTATGCCTGCGGGCTGGCGTCGCCGAGCTTGTAAATGCGCTCGCGAGGTGCAAATTTCTTGTGCTCGACCTGGCCCGCCAACACCGCTGCTTCATCATCGTCGAGCAAGGCAAAGAGGGGAATATTTCTGAGAAGTTGAGGATTGCACGCCATGGGACTCCTTGATAAGACCGAAAGTGGATTCGTGGCTATTTCCTGAGTAGGCTCATTGATGTTGTCAGATCACTAGGGCGCACCGCCGTGCCGGGCGGAACTCCACACGTCGGGAAAATCCATCGAGACGCCAATTTGGCCGCCGATACGCGGGCTCGCGACATATTTGCCTCCGAGCAGACCAAAACAAAATGTCATGCCCTTCCGAATCGTGTACTGGCCGCCGGCCATCGCCTGAAGCTGGCTCCTGCCCAGACTCCCGTTGTCCGCATAACCCCCGTAGACCTCGCCACCCAGTGTGAGTCGACTGTTGAAGTCATGGAGAAGCGAAAGCCCCCCGGTATAGACCTGTCCGCGCGTGTTCAGAGTACCCACCACGCCGGTGCTCGTGTTACCGGCAAACAGCGTTCCCAGGTTTCCCGTGATTCGCGTCTTGTCCTTGATAGACTTCTGCCCAATGAAGTTGAGCCAGTAGTCCACCAGCCCTGAGCCAAGCTGCTCCTTCGAGTCCCCTGTCGGAAATTCAATATAAAGGCTGGCGGCAAGGCCAGGAAGCCGCGACCCTTTCCGCTCCGGCCGGAAGGCCCACTTGATGCCCATGTCGGCGTCCCCCAACCCGCTGGATGAGGGATTCGCGGCCGCGCGGTCGATGTTTAGATAAGGCACGTCTACGTCCAACTCAAGATTGCGCGGCAGGCCGTAGTTGAGTTTGGAATTGGCGGTATTCTGGCGAAGATTCGGGTACTGAAACTGCAGGGCATCGTACTCGTTGGAGAACTCGAAATGCCATTTTCCGCGATCCGTGACCCCGGTGTCATCGGTATAGAACGGCAGCTGGGCGTGCAGCGACGCGCAGATGCAGAGCACCCAGGGCAGCATCAGGACGATCAGAACGCGGGTGGGAAGAGGCATCGAACGCGCACTCAGAATATCGGCCCAGGCGCGCACCGCCAACCCGCCAACGGCAGCGAAGTCGAAATTTAACAAACTGGCCGATGGAGGGACCTCACAGGCCCGACAACCAACTCCGCCGCCCCCACAATCTCCGCCGCACTGCACATCCAAATGAAAACGAATACAATTCCTCCTGTCTCATTCTCAGCATCGATTGTGAAGTCAAAAACGGGGCCGCCAATTCCGCACCCGCACAGAGTTAAAGGAGCGCTATGGATCGTCGTGATTTTCTGAAAACTGCTGGGACCATCGTTGCCGGCGCAACTGTTTCTTCAGGCGTGGCCACCTCAGGTTATGCCGCCGAGGCGCCTGCTGGGTCACATGCGCGCAAAGTGCTCCCCATCAACCGCAACTGGCGCTTCAGCCCCACCAATACACCTGCCGCACATGCCCGTGCATTCGACGACAGCCACTTCACCCGCGTGACCGTGCCCCATACCAATCTGCGGTTACCGTGGCACAGTTTCGACGAAAAGTCCTACTCGTTCGTCTCCATCTATCGTCGCCGCTTCCGCCTGCCGGCGGACGCCCGCGGCCATCGCGTCTTCGTCGACTTTGAAGGAGTCATGACCGCCTCCACCGTCTGGCTCAACGGCGAAAAACTCGGCGAATACAAGGGCGGCTTCACCCCCTTCAGCTTTGAGCTCACGTCCCGCGTCGACTTCGCTGGCGAAAACGTTCTTGCGGTCGAAGTCGATTCCACTGAACGCGCCGACATCCCACCCTTCGGCCACGAGATCGACTACCTCACCTTCGGCGGCATCTATCGCGAAGTACAACTCCGCATCGTCGCCCCCACTTACATCGAGAACATTTTCGCGCAGCCCAAAGATGTCCTTTCCGGCAAGCCCACGCTCGACGTGCAGTGCTTCCTCGCCTCCACCGCCAAGGCACTCGAACACGGCCTCTCGCTTGAAGCTGCGCTCTACGATGGGAAAAAACTGCTGGCGACGACAAAGCTGGATGTTCCTGGCGGAGAAGATGAGGGCAATGCTCCGCGCACGCTCCACCTGGACAATCTCGGCGACATCGCCCTCTGGGATCTCAACTCGCCCAAGCTCTATCGCGTCGAAGTCCGCCTGCTCAAATCCGGCGTCGCCATCGACAGCGACTCCCGCCGTATCGGCTTCCGCGAGGCAAAGTTCACGCCGCAGGGTTTCTCGCTGAATGGCAAGGTAATCAAGCTGCGCGGCCTCGACCGTCATCAGACATTTCCTTGGGTCGGTCAGGCCATGCCCGGCCGCGCCCAGCGCCAGGACGCCGTCATCCTCCGCAAGAACCTCCACTGCAACATCGTGCGCACCTCGCACTACCCGCAGTCGCGCCATTTCCTCGACGCCTGCGACGAAATCGGCCTCCTCGTTCTCGAAGAGATTCCAGGTTGGCAGCATATCGGCGATCTTCCCTGGCAGGACATCTCCGTCGACAACGTCAGCCGCATGATCCGACGCGACTGGAATCATCCTTCCATCATCCTCTGGGGCGTACGCATCAACGAGTCGCGTGACAACCACGACTTTTACGTCCGCACCAACGCTATGGCGCACTCGCTCGACACCACGCGCCAGACTGGCGGCATCCGCTACTTCCAGGAGTCTGAGTTCCTCGAAGACGTCTTCACCATGAATGATTTCGGCTGGCCGCTCAAGGAGCCCAACCATCCGCTCTATCTCAACACCGAATTCTGCGGCCACACGTATCCCACCAAAACCATCGACAACATTGAGCGCCTGCGCGAACACACTGTGCGCCACGCCCGCGTTCACGACCAACTGGCCTCGAACCCGCAATACGCGGGTGGCATCGGCTGGTGTGCCTTCGACTACAACACGCACTCCAACTTTGGCTCGGGCGACCGCATCTGTTATCACGGCGTCACCGACATGTGGCGTGAGCCCAAGCCCGCCGCCGGCTTCTATCGTTCACAGTGTGAGCCTGAAGAAGAGATCGTTCTCGTGCCGGCCTTCCACTGGGCACGTGGCGATGAAAACATCGGCTTTACGCACGCTCTCGTGAGCTCCAACTGCGAGCACCTGAAATTTTATGTCGCAGACAAGCTCATTGCCGAGGCTGATCCCGACCGTAAGCAGTTCCCGCATCTCAAGTACGCGCCATTTACTGCGGAGCTCGGTTCGCGCATCAATCCATGGGGCGATTTGAAAATCGAGGGCTACATCGGCGGCAAGCTCGTGATCACCAAAACCATGTCCGGCAAAGGACTCGACCAGAAGTTCGCTCTGCTGCCCGACGATAAAGCGCTTATCGCTGATGGGGCCGATGTCACTCGCGTCGTTCTCCGTGTCACCGATGAGTTCGACGCCATACGGCCCTTCGCCTGCGATCCCATTCGTTTCGAGTTGACCGGTCCAGCCACGCTCATAGGCGACAACCCCTTCACGCTTGTCGGCGGCCAGGGTGCAGTCTGGGTTCGCGCAGGCGAGCAACCCGGCAAGGTGCGCTTGACCGCGCATCATCCATATCTGGGCCCGCAGCACGTGGAGTTCGACCTTACCGCGGCTGCGCCCGAAACGGCGTAGATGGTGTCATTCAAAAAAGAAAGCCGCTGCATGTAATCGATCACATGCAGCGGCTCGTGAGCAGCGCGCCCGAATCACACCGCTCGAATCAATATTTTGAAATTGGACCAAGCTTCTGAGGCGTCACATCCTCCGCCTGCCCCAGTTTGTTCGTTGAAATGCCGGCACCGTACAGCGTGCGAAACGTCTCATCCGCCTTCAACGCCGCTTCCTGCCTGTTCAAAGCGCGTTCGGCGGCAGCAAGCCGATACCAGGCCACCTCGTCAGTAGGGTCGAGCTTTGTAGCGCGCTCAAGTGGGCCGACGGCCTTGTCCGCTCTCTGGCTCTGTAAATACACTCCGCCCAGTCCAACCAGAGCCTGCTCAAAATCAGGGAAACGCGCCACTACGCCTTCAAACTGGCGCCGCGCGTCGTCGAGATTCTTGTCGTCTGCATTCAACTGGGCCAATTCATAAGAGGCGTCGCCGTTGTTCGGATCGACGCTGAATTCAGCCACAAACTCCCGCTTCGCCGCGTCGCGATCGTCGGCCTTATGCGATTGCTCAAAGCGCGCCAGGTAAATTCGTCCCAGCCTGAAATGAATTCCCGCATGCTGCGGTTCGAGCGTCAACACATGGCTGAAGTCCACAATCGCGGCAGCATAGTCCTTCTGTCCCTCGTCCGCCGTTCCCTTCGCCTGCCACGTCCAAACTGAGTTGGGCGCTTTGTCGTGCAGCTTCCCCATCATGTTGAATGCAACGTTTCCATAGATCCGGCCGGTGTTGTAAATGACCTCAGGGTCGTCTGGGTACAGCTTGTTCAGCTCCACCGATGTCGTCACCGCCTCGGTATCCCGGCCCAGCGCGGTGTAGGAGCGCAGCAGCTGCAGCCCACACATCCGCCTCACTTCGGGTTCCGCCGTGTATTTGAATCCCTTTTCCAGCCGCGGCACCGCATCGGAAAATTGTCCCAATTCCGCCAGCGACAAACCCATCAGGCTGGTGAGCCTGGGCAGGCTCGGATTGAGCTTCTGTGCGCTTCGAACCTCGGCGACGGCATTCTCGTACTCGCGCATCTTGAAGTTGATCACCGCAAGCGTCGCGTGCACCTCGGCCAGGCGCGGATTCAGCTTGGCGAGTTGTTCAAAATTTCTGCGAGCCTCGGAGAACTGGCCTTCGGCCAGTGCCTGTTGCCCCAAAGTCGCGTAGCGTTCCGATTCGTTCTGGCCATTTGCCGGGGCCGCTTGCACAAAGGGCACGCAACTTCCGAAAACCAGAACCCACCAAAGACATGAATTCTTGGACTTCATGGCGGGAGTGTAACTTCAGTAACTATAACTTCGCGAGGCAGTAATCGCGAGTTTGCCGCAAAGCGAAACTAGTTTGTCAACGGGTCGCTCCTTATTGCCTCAACGTGCTTTAAGCGTGTAAACCATGTCGTGCGAAGGCAGCAGAGCTCCCACCGTCGCCCCACCAAGCAGGCCAAGCACGCCACCAATCGCAGCGGGCAATTTCCGGCCCCCGATATCGAGGCAGAACGCTTGCGATGACGAACACGAGTTATGTTGCGCCGCCCCGATGCCTGCGCCCACACCCGCGCCCACTCCTGCAAGAATCAGAGAGTTCCGCAGCCGATGCCGGTTCTTCATCAGCTTGACGCTTTCCACGTCTTGCTTCTGTATGCTCTGCGTCGTCCCGCCGGCCTGCAGCGAAATCATCCCATCCGAGAAATCAGAAAACGCCCCCGTGACCTTGGTCGAATTCGTCTCCCGCACTTGGATCTTGTCTCCCGCATGGAGCGCCTTCAGATTCTCCCAATTGGCCGGATTCCGTTGAGCCGGCAATGCACAAGAAATTCCCAGGACACAAATCGCAATCAAGAACCTTCTCATCAGTTCGCCTGCCTTCTTGATGCCGCTTGTTGGTAGTGATTACTGTACCGTGGATTCACAAAACACGGTTGTCAATCGCGGGCAACTAGCAAAAAATCTCCCAACCATGGCGGACGTCCACGATTTATTCCCGGCCAAGACAAGGCACCGCGCGCGCGCCCGATCCCCTCAGATCTTTCTTCCGCAAGGTCTTGACACTCAGCCCAACTCTTCCATCGGAGATCGCCTCTTGTGTACTCTTGATTTCCAGTTGGTACAACTCATCCCCGAGCCTCGAAGGTGTTTCGCCATGTCACAGAAATCTCTGTCAGATATCGTAATCCGCATCGCTACTCCTGAAGACGCTCCAGTCTGCGGCCAAATCTGCTATGACGCATTCAGCAGCATCAATGCGGCGCACGGTTTTCCATGCGACTTCCCCGCACCCGCCGCAGCGGTCGGCCTTCTCTCCATCATGTTCTCCGCTCCTGGCTTGTATGCCGTGGTCGCAGAGTACGACGGCCGCCTGGTCGGCAGTAACGTCCTCGATGAGCGCTCAGTCATTTGCGGAGTTGGCCCCATTACCATCGACCCCTCCGTACAAAACCTCGGCGTGGGCCGCAAACTCATGCAGTCTGTGTTGGACCGCGCCCGCCAGCGCGGCGCCGCCGGAGTTCGCCTGGTGCAGGCGGCCTTTCACAACCGGTCCTTCTCGCTTTACACCGCGCTCGGCTTTGATATTCGCGAGCCTTTGGCCTGTCTACAGGGCCAGCCACGTGTCCGCACTGTTCCCGGTTGCGAGGTACGCTCCGCAACGTCCGCCGACGAATTCGCCTGCAACGCGCTCTCCCACCGCGTGCACGGATTCGATCGCGCCCTCGACCTGGCCCATTCCGTCAGCACGGGCAGTGCCCAGGTGGTCGAGCGCGGAGGCCGCATCACCGCGTACACCACGCATCTCGGCTTCTTCGGTCACACTACGGCCGAAACCAATCTCGACATGCAGGCATTGATCGCCGCGGCTGACTCCTACGCTGGCCCCGGCATTCTCGTCCCCTCGCGCAACACGGCCTTGCTGCGCTGGTGCCTTCAAAACGGTCTGCGCGTCGTGCAGCCCATGACCCTCATGAGCACCGGCTTGTACAACGAACCCGCCGGCGCCTTTCTGCCGTCCGTCCTCTTCTAGACTGGATCTCTCGGCAGCCGTGTGTCGGAGGCTTTTCGGCAGGTTTGTTCCCCGATCAATCACCCCAGCGCACGTCCAAATCCGGAAGCCCCACTATGCTGAAGCGAGGGCAACAATGTCTGTGCGCGAACAGCCCTCCCGGAACAGGTTGCCGGGGCTCGGCGATCACCAATCGTGGGAGAAGGGCCATGGCGTTACCGGATCAAGTCACAAGGCGCGGATGTGCGGCCATCATGTTCATCTCATAGCTGGCCTTCGCCGCCTTCGGTTTGGGGCATTCATTTGCCCCGATTTGCAAGGCCAATCCGTTGCTCCCGCCCTCCCCCGACCCTAGAATTGGATTCCATGGAAGATCGGTTTCGCATCCGGCTGCAGCGTGAGTATGACCAGCGAAGCCAGGGCAACAATCGCTACTCGCTCCGAGCCTTTGCCTCCCTTCTTGGAACCGATCACTCCTCGCTCTCCCAGATGCTTCGTGGTCAAAGGCCCATTCCTTCGGCCAGCATTCGAACGTGGGGCAGGAAACTCGGCATGGATGCTGAAGTGATCGCAGCCTACGCGGCCGCGGAGAATGTACCCGACTACACGACCGCAGCGCGCGAAAGCCAGGTGCGCCATTGGATGGCGGAGGCCAGCGCGATCATTCTCCAGCCGCTTCACTGGCAGTTGTTTCAACTCTGCGGAACGGCCGGCTTCGTCTCCGATTCGCGATGGATTGCAAAACACACTGATTTCAAAGTCGACGAAGTGAACATGGCCTTCGAACGGCTGTTGCGCCTTGACCTGCTGCGCACCGCTGACGACGGCCGATGGACGAGGAACAAGCCCTCAATTGCTACCGAGCGTGATTTTCAGAAAGCCGCTCTCGCCCGCATTCGTTCGAAGGCTGCCGAGTTCAGCATCGCCCTTCCCATCGCCGCAAAGGACAAATCCACAACGAAGAAAAAGTAAGGAGTACCAATCGAATGGCCCACCCTGTTCTGCAGTTCCAAATCCTCTCCAAGAACCCCGATGAAACTGCGCTATTTTATGGCCATGTTTTCGACTGGGCCATCGACGCCAACAATGCCCTGGGATACCGCACAATCAATACAGGCTCTCAAGACGGCATACAGGGCGGAATCTGGCCGGCACCGCCTCAGGCCCCTACGTTCACGCAACTATTTATCGGCGTTGACGACATCAATGTGTCCCTCACGAAAGCTACCGAGGCCGGCGCGAAGATCCTGATATCTGCCACCCGCCTGCCCGACGGAGATGTCATGGCAATTCTTCACGATCCCCAGGGAATGCCCTTCGCTCTCTGGCAAAGATCCTGAGATCGCACGGCGCGGTCTCCACGAACCCATCCTCCGATTCGCGCGACCAGCGTCAGTGTACTGCCTCCAGCAGAATCTTCTGTGCGCGCGAGGTCAAGAGCTCGTAGCGCACGCCGGCCATTATCTGATCAGATCGCCGCCTCCTCTCCCATTCCGTTCCCTCTGGAATCGGACCGTGGTAACGATCGACCTGTCTCGGCACGGAGGACTAGAAGACTACTTTGCGAGTAGTCCCTCATTGTGCTCGTAGCTGATCACTCGTGTGAGTTTCCAGATGCCGTTATCGTTGTGCCAAATATGTACAAACTTGGCGTCTCCAACGTTGTCCGGCTCGTTTGGATGATGAAATCGGTGAATTCCGACCTCGACAGCTCCATATCCCTTAAGCGGGTAAACTTCAAGCGTGTTCTCGATCAATGTCCGTTGCACCTTCCCGCAGATGTTCTGCTTGATAGCCGCGAGGAATGGTGTTTTTCCCACCGATAATCCCGTCTGATCGTGGTAGAACTCCAGGTCATCCGAGACCATGGAACCGAGTACCGCAAGATCGCAGTTGTTGGCGGCGGCGAAGAGTTTGGCATCAAGAGACTTGATTGTTTCAAAAAGAGCATCCGGAGGTTTACCGGTCTGTCCAGTGCTTCGCTCACTCGTTATGGGGAACGCAAGCAAAAACAAGAACAACCACTTTTTCATGCAATTTCTCCATTAACAAGGTTCACCAAAGCCGCACGACGCGACGCGGTCGTCATTGGCGTCTCGGGTCGACATTCTGCCCAAGTATCGAAGTGCTTAGTTGGAATGTCAATCCGAAATCATCGATTCCATCCGATCCCTCTAGAATCGAACCGTGGTAACGATCGACCTACGCACGCTGATCCACGCTCCCATCGAGCGTTGCTTTGATCTTTCCCGCAGTATCGAACTTCATCTTCTCGGCACCGAGCACACCGGCGAGCAGGCCGTGGCAGGAGTCACAACAGGATTGATCGGTCCCGGTCAATTCGTCCGATGGAGAGCGCGCCACTTCGGCATCTGGCAGCACCTCGCCAGCCGCATCACCGCCTTTGAGCGTCCCAACCACTTTCAGGACACGATGACAGAAGGCGCCTTTCGCTTCATGCAACACGATCACTTCTTCAAGGAAAGTGATCACGGAATCACCGAAATGCGCGACCGCTTCCTGTTTGCGGCCCCTCTCGGCGTTCTCGGTCGCACAGCAGAACTTCTTGTCTTGAAGCGCTACATGACAAGCTTCCTCATCCGTCGCAACGCTATTCTAAAGTCCATCGCCGAATCGAACACCTGGTCCGCCTTCCTCCCGCACTCCAGCGGGGGTGCCTCATCCGGAGCGGATGCCCCGTCCTAACTCGTTAGGGCGGAGACCCTGTCCCCGCCATCTGTCACAAATCTCCTCTTTGCCGGTCTTGATAATGGCGACGTCTCATATCCATCCTCCAGATCTCAATGAAGCGTGCACGGTCCAACGTTCATCACTGTTGATACAACCGCTGCTTAGCGGAATTTCGCCGCAGGACGCCAATGCCAAAGAACAGCGACCCGAATCACGAAGATCAATGGCAATCGGACAATCTGTCGGCTTCCATCCGCCTGGCAACGTTCGAGCAATATCGCGGCCTGCTCTTCTCCATTGCCTATCGCATGTTGGGCAGCGTAGCCGACGCGGAAGACATGCTTCAGGAGACGTTTATCCGCTGGCAGCAAACAGAGGATCAAGACATCCGCTCCCCGCGCGCATTCCTCGTCACCGTCATCAGCCGCCTCTGCATCAATCAATTGCAGTCCTCGCGTGCGCAGCGCGAGCAGTACGTAGGCGAATGGCTTCCGGAGCCCATCACCACCGATCCGGGAAGCGATCCCCTGTGGCTCATCAAGATCGACGAGTCACTGTCCATGGCGTTTCTCCTCGTGCTCGAACGCCTCACGCCCATCGAACGCGCCGTCTTCATCCTCCGCGAGGTCTTCGATTACGAATACGCTGAAATCGCCGCCATCCTCGGCCAAAGCGAGCCAAACTGCCGCCAGATTCTTCGCCGCGCTCGTCAACACATCGGCGGGGCGCGCCCGCGCTTCAAGATTTCCCACCGAAAGAAAAAGGACCTGCTCGAGCGCTTCCTGGCGGCCACAACCACAGGCGACATGGAGTCGCTCGTTGCGCTGCTCGCATCCGATGTCGTACTCCAATCCGATGGCGGCGGAAAAGCAGTTGCCGTTCCCAACCTGGTCCGCGGCGTGGACAACGTGGCTCGCGGAGCCATGGGCGGCTTGCAAAAATTGCTGCCCAGGGATCTGGTCCATCGCCTCGTCGATATCAACGGAGAGCCCGGCATCCTCAGTTATCTCGGCGGCAAGCCTTTCTCGGTTCTCACCATCGATGCCGGCGAAAGCCACATCCGCGCCATCTACGTCTTGACCAATCCAGAGAAGCTTTCGCATCTGCCCGAGCTGCCCCTGATCTTGCTTTCTGATCCACACTGACCCGCGGTAGCCAAGCCTGTCACAAACCACGCCTCTGCCGGTCTTCTACCGCACGAGGTAGAAAACATGCGTGCAAGAAAAACAACCTTCTGGATCGCAACGCTTTTCGTAGCATCCATCATGACCATCTCGGGCACGCTGGCAGTCACTCATGCGCCCGCCATGATGAAAGGGCTTGCCCACCTGGGCTATCCGGTCTATTTCTCTGATCTTCTCGGTGTCGCAAAGTTGATGGGCGTCTGGGTTCTTCTCGTCCCCCGATGGCCCCGGCTTAAGGAATGGGCCTACGTAGGATTCGGCATCACCGTCCTCAGCGCTTCTTATTCCCACCTCCTCTCAGGCGACGGGTTCATGGCGCTCGAACCGTTGATTACGTTCGCCGCCTTGGTCGCTTCGTACATGACCCGGCCCGCCGAAAGACGATTCTTTGCCTCAGCCAACGCCCTGCCTGAGAGCCTGTGACTTTTTGAATCGCGTTGCCGAGGGTGCCCCACCCTCAGCGCGTCTTTGTCTCTGCGCTTGGGGTGGGATACCACAACCCACCGCAGAAATTTGTTTCCTGAGTGCGGGCAAAAGCAGTCTCGCGCTCACGACACCGCAAACAGGATCCAGGGCCTGAAGGGAGAAATGAAAAATGAAACTGGTTATTTTAGGCGCAACCGGCGGAACGGGATTGCAGATCGTGCAGAAGGCAATCGAGCAAGGCCACTCGGTGACCGCATTTGTGCGGTCACCCGATCGGCTCAAGCCGTTCCAGGATCGCATCACCGTCAGGCAGGGAAACCCTCTCGATATCGACGAGCTTGCCGAAGGCATCAAGGGTCACGACGCAATCCTGTCCGGCTTTGGTCCCCGCCTGCCCATCGCGAAAGCCGATCACGACCTGCTGCATCGCTTCGCCCTTGCTCTCACTGGCGCCATGCACCGCGCCGGGGTCCGCCGCGTCATCGTCGAATCCTCGGCGTTCCTCTTCAAGGACTCCATTGTGCCGCCGACGTACCTCATCGGCCGGCTGTTCTTTTCAAGCGTAGTGGCCGACGCTACCGCCATGGAGAAGGTTTTCGTCGAAAGCGGCCTTGATTGGACCATCGTGCGCCCGCCCCAACTCACAGACGATCCTTTCACCGGCGCGTATCGAGTGCGCGAAGGCCGTCTGCCCCGCTTCGGATTCAAAATTTCGCGAGCCGACGTCGCCGACTGCTTTGTGAAGGCGATTGAGACCCCCGCATTCGTTCGCAGAGTAATCGGCGCAAGCAATTGAATCCGCGTCTCCAGCACAATCCGTGGGTGGCCCGTGTTCCCCGGTGCCCCATGTCTCCCAGTGTTGGATACATGGGATGACTCAGACCCTCCTGAGGACTGTCGGGGGCTCTCTCGGGCCATCTCATTCCGCCCCCTGTGGAAAAAACTGTGGAAAACTTTTGTCAAGAGGCGTTTTGAAAAATAGTTTGTAACCCCCTTTAGAATCATCAGAAGAAACTTTGCGCCAATTAGGGATTAATTCTTCGAACCTGCCATACTTGAAATAGTGATCCAGAAAAACGCCCGCCAACTCGGCGGGCGTTTTGCATTTCAGCCAATTTTCTTACTTCAGCCTGTCAGGAGCAGCTCATGTCGACCGGAACCGCACATTTCGCCTTTCTAGACCCTGGTCCCCAGTCCCTGGCCCCTGTCCTATTCCCGATTCCCTGCCTCACCGTGATCCAAATCACGGTGAGCGCAAATTCCCCCATTTTCAGGGTGTAATCCCATGAAACGACGAGCTTTGATCGTTTTTTTTTTGCGCGGCGCGCCAATCCTACGGGAAAATCGAAGGGGAATGGTTCCGAACGGAAATCAGGATTTACTGCTGTCCGCAAAGCGGCACGCTGGCGCCGTTAGGAACGTAGGTATCCAGGCGGTTCGACCCGTCGTAAACAGGGAACGCCGTTTCCTGCACACTGCCGGTTTCCGCCGGCTTGGGCTTGGTGGCGTAGCAGGCCTTGCCGGTGGTCGTGTCCAGCACCATCGGGTATCCGAAATAGGACACATAGTGATGCGCCGGCTTGTGGCGTCCGACCAGGAAACTGGCGGACCCGGTCAGCAGAACCACGAGCACAACCAGCCACGCAGGTACTTTTAACGGAGACTTTATGGCGCGCGCAACAGGAGCAAAAGTGAGCTTTTCTTCCAGGGGCTGTACCGAGGTCAGAACGGGCATGAAACTCCTCTAAAATAGGCCCCTTCAGCCAAACGGCTGGATCACAGTACGTCGTACCCCTGTGGGTGGGGCGTGAAAAGATTTGGGCTCAAGCAAAGGATACCTAAATATCGAAGACTGTGCCGTATTGCTCACCCCGAAGTTGTAGGTTGTGTCTCACAAAATGAAACGCAAAAGCGCCTTCAGGTCATCAGCCCTGAAGGCGCTCTTTTGTTGCCAGTTGCATGTGGTTTGAAATCAGGCTCGATCGCGGCCTTGGCCTACTTCAGGCCGTAGACGTCAATCTCTCCTTTGGGGCTGGCGGCCGTGGTCAGGTCGTGACCCGTTGGGATGTAGACCTTGCCATTGGCCACGACCGGCGAGCTGAACTTGATGCCATAGCCTGCGGTGTCGGCTGCATTGGTGGAACTCGAGTAGAGTTCGTTGGGGAAATGGGCCGCGTCATAGGCCCGGAGGATGGCACTGGTAGTGCCCGCGGTTCCGGAATTTTGGAGCGGCTGGCCGGCGTCGATCATCCACACGATGCCGTTGCTGGCGCCGTTGGCGGAGACGAACGGCGTGGTGCCGCGGGTGTTCTGCTGAATGCTCGGCGTCGTGTAGGGTCCTTGCGTGAGCGTGCCGTTGTAGGTGAACTGGCGGATGCCGGCTGGCACGTTGACGCCGGTTGGCGTGATGCCGAGATAGACGGAGCCGTTGAAGTAGGCGGCGGTTCCAAAGATCTCGTACGGATTGATGTCGGTGGTGTTGACTCCGACACTGTCTGTGCAGGAAGACGAATAGGGCTTTACCAGGTCGTCCTCGTACCACAGCGTCTGGGTTGCGCCGGTATCGCCGGCGGTTTCGTGACCCATGTTGTTGGTGTTGACCAGGAAGAGCTTGCCGATCTTTCCGCCGACGAGCGCTTCGCTGGTGCCGGGGAGAAGAAGCAATCCACCAGCGGCAAGGTCAGCATCGGCGCAGTCCATGTACTGGTAGGAATCAGGCGTGAAGTAGTCGGTCATCTGCAGCTTTGAGTTGAACTTCAGAATTGTGTCGGACCACGCCGTCTTTCCGTCCCAGGGGCCGTTGCCGGTAACCGCGTAGACGTTTCCGGAGCCGTCGGCAGCGGGGCCACCACCGCCCATCCAGATGCCGCCAGCGGACTTGTAGGTTCCCTCGCCGTCGAGGTTGGGGCTGGCGTTGAAGACCCCGACCTGGGCGAGCGATGTTGCGTCATACGCCAGCAGCCATCCACGCTGACAGCTGCCAAAGCCGATGTAGATGGTGTTGCTGGACAGCAGCAATGCGGCACGCTGCATGCACGAGGTATTGAGGGAGACCACACCGTTCACCGACGTATTGCCGGTGCCGGGCATGGAGGCTTGCAAGGTAACGGGGCTGCCCGGCTTCTGCGCGCCCGTGGCGAGGTCGAGGGCGTTGAGGCGGAAGCTGGCCGGAGCTGTGGTGGACATCTGCGTCGAGACCACGTAGATCGTGTTCGTCGTGGTGTCGATGACCGGGGTGGACGTAATGCCTTCGACGGGCTTGATGGGGGCTCCGATGAGTGGAGTTTCGCCGGCCTGGAGCATGGTCTGCTGCCAGAGAGGCGCCCCCGTGCCGAAGGTGTCGGCGTCGAACGCGTACACGCTGTCGTTCTCAGTTGCAACATAGAGCACGTTGTGTTTGGCACCGTTGACGGTGAGGCTCGACACAAGCAGCGGTGATCCGTACACATATCCATCTACCTGGTAGGAGAAGAGTTTGCCGAAGGTGGATGGCGCCACGTTGGCCGGCGTCAGGGATTGCTCGTTGGGGTTGAGGCCGCTGCGGTTGTTGTCAAAGTGCCAGGTGGTGAAGTTGACACCAGTGCTGGTGGCGATGGTGACGTTGAGAGACGCAGAAGAAGTGACTCCGCTGAGCGCGGCCTGAATAGTTGTGGAGCCCGCTGCGACCGCGGTGGCAAGGCCGTTGGCGTCGACGGTGGCGACAGCACTGTTGGCGGCTGTCCACGTCGCGGATTTGGTGACGTTGCCCGTAGTGCCGTCGCTGTAAGTTGCGGTGGCAGTGTATTGCTGCTTGGCACCAACAGCGATGCTGGCGGATGTTGGCGTGACAGCGATCGACTTGGGAACCTTGGCTGTTACCGTGAACGACGCGGTGCCGATGATGCTGTTTTGTGATGCGGACACCGAGGTTGAGCCGGAGGTGACGCCCGTTGCGAGACCGGAAGCGTCAATCGTGGCGACACCCGGGTTGGCGGTGGACCAGGTAGCGGTAGACGTGATGTTGCCGGTGGTGCCGTCGCTATAAGTGGCGGTTGCCGTGAACTGCTGAGTCGATCCGGCAGCAAAGCTTGCGCTTGCCGGCGAGACTGCAATCGAGGCAATGGTTTTTACGGGGGCAGTTACGGTGAGAGCGGCGGTACCGGTGATGCCGGAGACGATTGCGGTGACATTTGCTGAACCGGCAGTGGATCCGGTGGCGAGGCCGGTGGCGCTGATCGTGGCGACGGTGGTGCTGCTGACCGACCACGAAGCGGCGGTCGAAATGTTCGCCGTAGTGCCGTCAGCGTAAGTACCGGTGGCGGTGAATTGCTGCGTGGCTCCAACCGCGATGCTCGCGGATGCGGGAGTAACAGCAACGGATACGAGCGTGGGCGGAGTGACGGGCACGGTGACAGTCAGCGACGCGGTGCCGGTGATGCCGGAGAGCGATGCGGTGACGTTGGTTGTGCCGGCGGCGACACCTGTGGCAAGGCCTGTGGCGCTTATGGACGCGTCCGCAGGGTTGCTGACTGACCATGCTGCGGTAGATGAGATGTTAGCAGTTGATCCATCACTGTAAGTGCCGGTGGCCGTGAATTGCTGGTTGGTTCCGACAGAGATGCTGCCGGTGGCCGGCGTGAGAGCGATGGAGACAAGCGTGGGCGTGATGACGGGCGCGGTGACATTGAATTCGGCTGCTCCAGTGACCCCGCTCAGCGATGCTGTGACGTTGGCCGAGCCTGCCGCAACACCGGTTGCAAGGCCCGCAGCGCTGATGGTGGCGGTTGCCGTGCTGCTGGTTGCCCAGGTCACTGTCGATGTGATGTTGGATGTAGTGCCGTCACTGTAAGTGCCGGTGGCCGTGAATTGCTGGGTGGCCCCGACCACGAAGCTTGGATTCGCCGGTGTAACGGCGATGGAGGTAAGCGTCTTGTTATCCACAGGCGCTGTGACAGTTACCGTTACCGTCCCGGTGACGCCGTTCAGGGATGCGGTGATGGTGGTGCTGCCGGTTTCGACGGCGGTGAGCATTCCCGCAGTGTTGATGGTAGCGATTGTGGCGCTTGAGGAAGACCATGTTGCCTGCGACGAGATATCCGCAGTAGTTCCATTGTTATAAGTAGCCTTGGCATCGAACTGCTGTTTTGCACCAGCCGCGATGCTGTCAGGGTTAGGCGTGACGGTGATCATTGCAATGGCGACGGTAACAGTAGTGTTGCTGTTACCGCATCCGCTGAGTAATGAACTTGCAACTCCAGATACGAGAAAACCAAGGCAACTCAATAACATAGTGGTACAGGACAACTTAGACACACGACGCACGGGGTACTCCTGAGAAAGAAATTCAAGCTAAGTGTGGCAATGAGGTAGTACAGACAGACGTATGCGGAGCAATAGGAAATCCTAAAGCGTGCTAACTTGGTTTGGCTTTTTTCTTAGCTCAACGAGCAGGCTAGGTGTATAAGCGATGGATTGATTGTACCGGATCAACTTCAATCCGGTATCCCCCTGCCATCTTTGTTGATGTTTCCTGAAAATCGGTTGTATTGTCGTCCATTTTTCGCGTGAAAGGTTGCCTGACCGTTAGAAATAAAACGTGTTTTAAAGGAGTTAGTCGGAAGGAAGCCGCTATGATGGAGCGCATGCGAAAGAAGATCCGTTGGGGCGTGTTGAGTACGGCCAATATCGGCGTGAAGAAAGTGATACCCGGTATGCAGGGCGGGACGCTGAGCGAGGTCACGGCGATAGCATCGCGCGATTTCAGCAAGGCGAGAGCGGCTGCGAATGCACTGGACATTGAAAAAGCCTATGGGTCGTATGAAGAACTGCTGGGCGATCCCGAGATCGATGCAATTTACAATCCGCTTCCGAATCAACTGCATGTGCCGTGGACGGTGAAGGCAGCGGAGGCCGGAAAGCATGTGCTGTGCGAGAAGCCGCTGAGCATGACAGTGGCAGAGGCGGAGACGCTTCTTGAAGTGCGCGCGAAGACCGGCGTGAAAATTGGCGAGGCGTTCATGATTCGCAGTTTTACGCAGTGGCTGCGTCTGCGCGAATTGCTGGACGAAGGGCGGATCGGAGAATTGCGCTCGGTGCTGGCGGCGTTCAGCTATTACAACGTGGACCCGACAAACATTCGCAACATGGTGGAGAGCGGAGGCGGCGCGCTTTACGACATTGGATGTTATTGCATTCAAGCGGCGCGGTACGGGTTTGGCGCACTGCCGCGGCGAGCAGTGGGGCTCATCGAGCGCGATCCGCAGATGCACACGGACCGGTTGACGTCGGCCATGCTGGACTTCGATGGCGGGCAGGCGATCTTCACGTGCAGCACGCAATTGGTTCCGTATCAGCGCGTGCATTTTCTGGGAACGAAGGGGCGGATCGAGATTGAGATCCCGTTCAACGCGCCGATTGATCGGCCGACGCGGATGTTTATTGATGAGACAGGCGAGCTGTTCGGGAGCGGGATTGTGACCGAAGAATATTCAACCGCGGATCAATACACGATGCAAGGCGATGCGTTTTCGCGGGCGATTCTGGAGAACACGGAGGTGCCGGTGCCGCTGGAGGACGCGATTGCAAACATGAAGGTGATTGAAGCGGTGTTCAAGTCGGCGGAGTCGGGCGCGTGGGTGAGCGTGAGTTGATATGACCATTGCGCCTCCGATCGGTCGCGTCTACCGCATGAATTGGTTGTTCCGTATCTTCGGAATGGTATTCGCGCTTGGAGGAAGTTGCGGTGTCTATCGTTTCGGTCAGGATCTCTTCAGCGATGATCTAAAGCCAAAACTCTGGGGCATCGTGATCGCCGCCGCCTTCGTGATGGTAGGTTGTGGCATCGTCGTACACGGGTTTGTGTCGCGACTTGTGTTTTCCGGCGACAGTTTAGACCATGTTACTTATCTCGGTAAGAAGAGCTTACCGTTCGCATCGATTCGAGGGCGGCGGGAGTATGTGGTTCGCGGGTCGCAAGGGGGATCGACGACGTACCTTCGACTTGAATCAAACGACCAGCATCCTGCGCTGGAGTTCGGCAAGGATCTCTACAGGTTTGATAGCGAATTCCGCGATTGGTTCGGTTCATTGCCGGATCTCGATGCGATGGATAAAGCATCTCCCAAGCTTTCAAACTTCGGGTTGGTGTAGTTCCCCATCGAGGTTGGTGGTAAGCATGGCACCGCCAAAAGCGGGTCCCTCGGCTCCGCTGAAAAACGCTCCGCTCGGGATGACACGTCTGCGGGTGAAGTGGTTGCGTACGCCTCATCCGCAACGTCGACGGAAAGCTCAACGGGAGATGATGGCGGGCACGGCGATGCGCTGGATGGTGAGGACGGTGATGTCGTCTTGCTGGCCGAAGTTGCGTGCGGCGGCGGCGATGTCGGTGGCCGATTGCATTGAGAGTTCGCGGCTGCGTTCGAATCCGAGCAACTCGCCCTTTGCGTTTTGCGCTTCGACCACTCCATCCGAATAAAACGTGAGACGGCTGCCGGGATCGAAGGAGAACTCGGTGAGCCGGTAGACAACACCCGCCGCAACGCCAAGTGGGAGTTCGCCGGGGAGCTCTACTTCCCTTCCGTCGAGATAGGGAGACAGATGGCCGGCGTTGGCGACGGTGACCAGCCCGCTGTCCGCGATGTGCGCGACAAGAGCGGTGGAGAAGCCACCGCTGCCGCGGCCAACGAGGCGATCGTTGAGACTGGCGAGGAGTTGAGCGGGGTTTTGCGTGAACTCGGCCGTGGCGCGGATGGCGCCAACAATCACTGAGACGAGCATGGCGGCGGAGAGGCCCTTGCCTGCAACGTCACCGACAACGACAAGCAGTCCGCCATGGGAATCGGGAATGATCTGAAAGAAGTCGCCACCGACTTGCTGCGCGGGGAGGTAGACGGATTCGACGGAGAAGCCGGGAACGTCGCCGATCTGCTCAGGCACCAGGACCTGCTGTACCTGCTGCGCGGCTTCGAATTCGGACTCAAGGATGGCCTGACGGCGGCTCATGGTGGACGAGCGCAGCAAGATGATGATGGCGAGCGATGTGGTGCAGAGAATGCCCGAGACATTGTCGAGAGAAACGCGGAAGGGGCCGGCAGGGTAGTTGTCGAGGAGATTGAGGCCGCGGATGGCAAATGCTTTCCAATTGGGTAGTTGGAAGAGCGTGGCCATTGCAACGTCGGCGTAGATATAGAGGCTGAAGAGGACAGAGGGGATGAGCAGGATGCCGGCCTCGCGATTGCCGCGGCGCCAGTGGATGGCGAGGACGATGGGGACGATGACGCTGAGAAGGATGATGTAGGGAAAATTCAGAAAGAAAAGAAATGGGACCGGGTAGTTGATAAAGAGGCTTTGCACCCCGTTCAGTCCATTGCCGATGCCGGCAATGATGAGATAGATGCGCCACCGCCAGCCGATGCGCTGATGGACGAAGGAAAAGTAGAGGCAGGCCCAGAAGAAGGGCGAAACGAAGCGAGGCAGGTCGTTGATGATTTCCCAATAAGCGGGAATATTGTGGAATGCCGCGACGATGGGCTCGGGCATCTGGGCAAGGGTGAGAGCGCCGAGAGCGGCGATCCAGAGGTACTG
>CAWJOO010000018.1:0-45925 GCA_963844515.1 uncultured Acidobacteriota bacterium | reverse complement strand
CCAGGCCGTGTAGCGGATCGTGTCGTTGAGTTCGCGCGCTATTTTGCCGTCGACCATGCGGTCATTGTCCCCGGCCGGTGCCCGCGCCCCCGGTCGCCGCCCAGCCGGGCGGACGCGATGCACGCCGGGATGCCGACGCCGTCGAACGCCGCCCCGCACACGGCCAGTCCGGGACGGCGGACGCGGCACGGATCCGGGCCACCCGCTCGACGTGCCCGACCGCGTACTGCGGCAGGCCGCCGCCCCACCGGGTCACCAGCGTGTCGACCGGTCGCGGTGATGCCGAGCAGCACTGCAGGTCGCGCCGCACCGAGTCGATCCTCGGCTCGTCGAGCTGCAGCGCCTGCGGCTCGCGGCCCGGCCCACCGAGCGCGCAGCAGTGAGCACGCCGGCCGAGCGGCCACTTCTGCGACGACAAGTGACGCCTTCACCGCCGAACCGCTCGCCGGCGCCGAAGCAGCCGCTGCCGGCCGGCACGGCGAGCGCCGCCGAACGCGAACGACACGATGGCCATGCTGCGCTCTCGATCGCGTCGAGTTCGGCCGCCGCGGCCGGACGACGTCGCGCAGCAGCCGGGCCGCCTTCGCCGGCGGGCTCGCGACGATCACCGCATCGGCCTCGACCACTTCGGGCGCCGGCACCGGTCCGCACTGACGCGAAACCGGCGGGTGTGCGGCGGATCGCCCGCACGGTGACGCGGTGGGACGGCGACGCGCAACGGTCCGAGGTCGAGGACGTCAGGCAGCCGGCCCGAGGCCGCCGCGACAGGCTCGCGAACACCCGCCCCGGCGGCGGTCCGGGGGCCGAGTCGGTGACCGCCTGGCCGCCGCAAGGAGCGAGCCGCCGTGCTCGCTGAGCGGGCGCCGCGAGCCGCCCGACCGTGCCCGCAGCGACAACTCGTCGGCCCGTCCGGCGTAGACGCCACCGAGCAACGGTTCGACCAGCCGGTCGGCCACCTCGTCACCGAGCCGGTCGCGCACCAACCGGCCGACGGCGAGGTAGTCGGCCAGCGGCGGCAGGGCGGCCGCGACGGCTCCGCTCGACCGCGGCCAGGCCGGCCGGGCTGGGCACCCGGACTGCGCGGCCGCCGTCGAGGTCCGACGGGACGCCCAGCATCGTGCGCGTCGGCGGCGGGAACCGGCCCGCCGGCGCGGACCCGGGCCGGTGGTGAGCGGCGCGATGCGGTCGGCGCCGAGCCCGGCCTCGGTCAACAGCGCCAGACCTCGGGCCGCGCGGCCGAGCAGGAGCCTCGGCCCCGACGTCCACCTCGACCCCGCCCACCGGCTGCACCTGCAGCTTGCCGCCGACGGCCGGGGCGGCCTCGAGCACCGTCACCGAGCCCGGCGGCGGCGCGTACCAGGCGGCCGCCGAGCCCGGAGATCCCGCCGCCGACGACGACGAGGGTCATCCCAGCGCGGTCTCCGAGGAGTGGACGAGCTCGACGATGCGGGTGAGCACGTCCGGATCGGTGTCCGGTAGCACCCCGTGGCCGAGGTTGAAGATGTGCCCGGGCCGGCCCCCGGCTCGGCGAGCACGCGCGGCCCGCGTCGGCGACGACCTCCCGGGCGGCCGCAGCAGCGCGGGGTCGAGGTTGCCCTGCACGGCGCGCGGCGCCGACCCGCGCCGCGCGCCTCGTCGAGCGGCAGCCGCCAGTCCACGCCGACGCACGTCGGCGCCGGCGCGCCCAGAGCGTCGAGCAGCTCGCCGCGTGCCGACGCCGAAGTGGATCCGGGGCACGCCGGTCGGCCAGCGCGGCGAAGACCGCGCTGGCGTGCGGCAGCACGCCGCGCGTAGTCCTCGAGCGACAGCGCGCCGGCCCAGCTGTCGAACACCTGGACGGCGCCGCGCCGGCGTCGACCTGCGCGCGGAGGGAGGCGACGCGCGATGTCGGCCAGCCGCTCGAGCAGCCGGCCACAGGCTCCGGCTCGCGGTGCATGAGCGCCTTGGTGCTGCGCGTAGTCGCGCGACGGGCCGCCCTCGATGAGGTAGCTGGCGAGCGTGAAGGGCGCGCCGGCGTTGATGCGTTTCCGCAACATGAACAGCGTGCCTGCGAATGTCGTGCTGATGATCTGGACAGCAAGCAAACCGCTTCCAGGATCGACGTATGCGTATGCTGGTTTTGCTGCCGCGCCGAGCACCGCCAGCACCTGGAGAACAACGAAAAGACATTTCAATACTAGATAAAATTTTCGCACGGTACCAACCAGATCAAGATCAAGTTCGTTCTGCGATTTGCCATTCTCAACTGACATCGCAGCTGAAGGCGCGGCGTAGCTGCCATTTGTGCATAACCTCTCTAGCGCCTCCGTGGTCATCGACCCCGCGCTTCAAGGTTGACACTCATGCGCAACCCGGCACATAACATTCGGCACCCCGTGCGATCACACGCTCGGCTGCAGAACAATACGTAACAAGAAACTATCGCGACGATAGCAGGGCGTTGCGTTCAGAGATGTGACTCGAGACACATCGGTAAGCGCACCGTTTTGTCGGAGAGAACCGGCCAATCTCAACGACTGAGCCGCAATGCACTAATTTCCGAAACGCAGGTTCTAACATGCCTCTTCGAGCCAATTGAGTCTGCGATAGCAGCAATCCGATTGTTCTCGATTCAGAATCTGCGAGGAACTGCCGACGCCAACGGGTGCCGTTACACAGCACAAGTCAAAAAATAGTAAAAAGTGGAAAATAGCGCTGCGGACGTACTGGCACGCTATAAGTCATTGATTATAAGTTTGTCTAAAGATTCTATTGGTGCCGAAGAAGGGACTCGAACCCCCACACCCTTGCGAGTACGTGGACCTGAACCACGCGCGTCTGCCAATTCCGCCACTTCGGCACAAGACACAGATCCGGCGACTGTTGCCGGTCCAGCAGCATCTCAAGTCTCGCAAATGAGGGTGGGTGTGTCAAATGGAACGGCGTCGGAACGGGCCTTCAAGATGACAGACAGAAACGACTTAGAAACGGCTTCAAGAGCTCAATCTAGCCCGGTGTTTTGATTCCGGCCCGCAGCATTTCCGAAACTTTCCCAAGGCGTTTTGCCCGCGTTTCTTCGCGCTTGGCTCCCGCAATCCAGCGGCAGTATTCGCGACGGTTTGTGTAGCTGAGGTTTTCGAACGAAGCCGCCAATTTTTCCTTCCTCAAAAGCTTAGCCAGATCGTCAGGGATCTCGAGAACGCGCTCGGCGGCGTCGCGCCAGATTTCGACATCGACCAATTCCCCAGGCTGCTTGCCGATTTGCTCACGGATGGCCTTCAGGATAGGCAGCATGTGTAACGGATTGCCGTATTTGATCATGGTCCCGGTATTAGGGACACCGTCGAAAGTGGCCCTGACCGGCACCCTCCAGCGAGTTCCGAATTCCTGCTGAACGTCATACGGAAACAGAACGTAGGCGCCGCCACCGCCGCCCGACTCTATGCGCGCCGTGAACTTATATTTCTTCATGGCCGGATCCGGAAAGTGCGGGGCCGGCTCGCAAATGCGCGCCGGCCCTCGTCGAAGCAATTGTTTCGCTTAAACCAGCTTGGCGTCGAGCTCGATGCTGGTGTTGTTGGCAAACAGCTTGGAGATGGGGCAGCCGGCCTTGGCATCTGCAGCGGCCTTGTCAAACACTTCCTTGGTGGCGCCAGGGACCGAAGCTGTGGTGGTGAGCGCAATCTTCGTCACCGCAAATCCGCCCTCGACCTTGGCCAGCGTGACCGCCGCGTGGGTCTCAATCTTGTCCGGCGTGAGGCCGGCGCCGCCCAGCTGCGCGCCCAGCGCCATGGAGAAGCAGCTGGCGTGCGCCGCCGCAATCAATTCCTCAGGCGTGGTGCCCGTGTCAGCGCCCTCAAAACGGGTGGCGAACGAGTAGTTGGCGTTGCTCAGAACGCCTGTCGCCGTTGAAATGGTGCCCTTGCCTTCCTTCAATGAACCTGTCCAGACCGCACTTGCCTTGCTTGCCATGCAATTCCTCCTTGGTGGGGGTTTCAAATCGTGGTTGCCGCTGGGCCGTATGATGCCTGCGCCGGGGAAGTTTGAAGCAGGCTGGGTGCCGCGTGAACCCAGGGTTAATGCTTGGGGCACCTGCCGCGATAACCCGCAGCGGAAAGGCCCACTTCTCCATGCTAACCTCTCACCCATGCTCCCGCAGCTTCCTGCCGCCCTCAATCCGGATTTTGCGCCTGAATTTCAACAATCCGCGGTGGCCATGTGTCCGGCGCCGAACGAAACCGTCGATCACCATTGCCAGATTTGCCCCACCTGCGGGTTTCGACTCGAAGGCCACCGCTGCAAGCTGATCTGCACCCAATGCGGGTATTACCTGAGCTGCGCGGATTACTACTGAGCGGCCGGATTGGGTTAGACAAATGTTGGATTTTCGCTCTATTGAGCAGTCGGGCCGCGCCTACAGCGTTGATCCACAGGCGGAACAGAAGCGCGATCCTGCCACGTTGGTCTGATGACACTGGGGGCAGGCCAGTAAGGTTCCCGCCAGAGGCAGCGTAGTTGCGGGTTGGGGACTTGGCGGTGGAGGTGTCCCGGCGGGCGCCACATTCACGTTCACGTTGATCGGATATCCCCAACCCTGAGGCACATTCATGCCGAGAGCGGCGGCGATCCCGGCCGCCTGAATGGCGTTGAACTCGCGTACGCGGCCCGGCATGAAAAAGCACTCAATGAACCCCAGTACCCAGGGGAGCGGTGTCCAGCAAAAGCAGCAATAGAGAACTCCCCATCCGGTTCGGCGCAGATAGAAATGATGAATGCCGAATCCCCCCAGGAATAGTGCCAGCAGGATGCCCACCACCTCGTCGCGGCGTGCGGCCTCATACTGCTCATAGAAAATGGCCTGGCTGTTGGGGTACGGAATGCCGCTCATGGGGTCTCTCCCTTTCGTCACAAATAGATACGCATGGTGGCCCGGGCCGGTTCCGCCCTGGGCAGCAGCACAGGCTCATGATGCGATTGTGCCACGGCGCCGCTGCTCGATAGCATCTCATCAGCCATGAGCGAACTTTCGGCGTCATCCCACGGCACATTTCTCCTCGGCGGCGATTTGCCGGTCCACCGACTCGGCTACGGAACCATGCGCCTGGTGGGCGATGGCGCCTGGGGCGAGCCTGCCGATGCGGATGAGGCACGCCGTGTTTTGCGCCGCGCGGTGGAGCTGGGCGTGAACCTGATCGACACGGCAGACGCGTACGGTCCCGAGATCGCCGAACGCCTCATCGCCGAGGCACTGTATCCATATCCGGCCGGCCTCGTGATCGCAACCAAAGGCGGCATCACGCGCCAGGGCCCGGCGAAGACTGAATACGTAGGTCGCGCTGGATACCTGATTCAATGTGTCGAGATGAGCTTGCGCCGATTGAAGCTGGAACGGATCGACCTCTACCAGTTGCACCGCATCGATCCACGCACGCCGCTCGAGGAGAGCCTGGGCGCGCTGAAGCAGATGCAGCAGCAGGGTAAGGTTCGCCACATCGGCTTGAGCGAGGTCACGCCCGAGCAAATTGAAGAGGCCCGCAAGATCGTTCCGATTGTGACAATTCAGAATCGCTATTCACTCGCCGACCGGCGACACGAGAACACGCTCACCTGGTGCGAGCAGCAGCGGATCGGCTTCATGCCGTGGTATCCAATCGCAGGGGGAAAGTTGATGAAGGCCGATCAGCCGGCTGCGCAGCCCCTTGCTGAAATTGCTGCGCGCTACGGCGTTTCGGTTCCGCAACTCTCCATCGCATGGCTCCTGCACCGCTCGCCGGCGATGTTGCCCATTCCCGGTACGTCGAAGGTCGAACATCTTGAACAGAACGTGGCGGCAACAGCCATGAAGATCGGCGCGGATGAGTGGGACGAAATCGAAAACGCGACGCGCGTTTAGCTTCATCCAAACAAGTTCTTTACAAAATCGGCGTTACAATTGCCTCTGCCAGAGACTTTCCCCCGTTTCCGGCGGAAGCTGGCTGACCCATGCACGAAACGATCCTGTTGCCTTCGCGGTCCAATCTGCGCCCACGTCATCGGCGCATCTTGTTCTTCTTCTTTTTTCTCGTCGTCGTCCTGCTGTTCAGTTCGCGAACCGCAGTGTCTTACTACGTTGAGACGCTGTGGTTTGAATCGCTCGGCTACGGCGGTGTTTTCTGGAAGACCATCACATTGGGATGGGCAGTCTTCGGCCTGTTCGCGGCCGGCACATTTCTTGTTCTCTATGGATGGTTCAGATTGCTGTTGCGGGTGGCCGCGCCCGATCTGCGCAGCGCCGGAACCATGCACATCGGGAACCGCGTCATCAACCTGCCCGTGGAAGGCGCACTCCGCATTGGCGGCCTGGCCATTGCCGTTCTTGTGGCACTGGGAGCGGGCGCAGCCATGAAGGCCGAATGGCCTCGCTTCGCGCTCTACTGGTTTCAGCCTCAGGTCGCAAACGGCCCCGCCGATCCCATCTTCGGCCGCCCCCTCAGCTTTTACCTGTTCACGCTGCCTGTGTGGCAGAACCTCTCCGGATGGCTCTTGATGCTCGCCATCCTTATGTGCGCGTCAGGCGTGTTCCTGGTCCTCATCTCAACGGGCAGCCGGCTTTCAACTTCGGGCTTCGACCGCTCAATCCCCTTGCCGTGGCGCACGTTTTCCATCGCAGTCGCGTTCCTGCTGCTCGTCATCGCGATGCGCGTCTATCTCGGTCGGCTTGAACTACTCCTCGAGGACCACACTGTCTTTGGCGGCATCACATATACCGACGCGCACGTGATATTGGTTGGCATGCTGGTGGTTTGTTGCGCTCTCATCTTGGGAGCCGCTATCAGCGCATTGAATTGGGTGACGCGGCCGCGATTAAGCTGGCTGGTCATCGCGCCTATCCCCGCAGTCATTTGCTATGTGATCGTTCAGATCGCGGCCTGGTATGTTTCAAGTTTCATCGTCAAACCCAATCAGTTGGTACGCGAACAGCCGTACATCGCGCACAACATCGACTTCACCCGCCAGGCTTACGGCCTCGATCGCATTGCGCAACATGAGTTCCCCGCAGATATCTCGGTAGAAGCAGCCGATGCCGCGAATAATCAGACCACGCTGCAGAACATTCGCCTGTGGGACTGGCAGGCGCTGCGCGACACGTTGCGCCAGATCCAGGAAATTCGCACGTACTACGACTTTCCCGACGTCGACATCGATCGCTATTCCATCGACGGCCAGATGCGCCAGGTCATGCTCGCAACGCGAGAGCTGAGCGTTGAGAAGCTCCCTGAGAGCAGCCGCAACTGGATCAACGAAAAGCTGATCTATACACATGGCTATGGCATCACCATGAACCCGGTCAACGGCTTCACGCCTGAAGGCCTTCCGAACCTGATCCTCGCCAACATGCCCATTCAAAGCACTGTGAAGAGCATCAGTGTCACGCGGCCGGAAGTTTATTTTGGTCAACTAAGCGATACCGACGTCTACGTAAAGACGCAGCAGAAGGAATTCAATTATCCGCAGGGCGAGACCAACAGCGTCACGTCATATGAGGGCGCCGGGGGCATCGTCATGGGTGGCCTCGTGCGCCGCATCCTGATCGCATTTGACCGCGGTGATTTGAGCAAGGTTCCCTTTAGCGACGATATCGGCACGGAGAGCCGCTTGTTGATGCGCCGCAGCCTGCAGGATCGTGTCAACGCGCTGGCGCCGTTCCTCACCTTCGACACGGACCCCTACATGGTGGTTGGCGATGACGGAAAGCTGTCGTGGATGCTCGACGCTTTTACTACGACCGACACATTTCCCTATGCTACCCACTACACGTTGCGCGATCGTCCCATCAACTATCTGCGCAATAGCGTGAAGGTGGTGGTGGATGCCTACACGGGCGCAACGACGTTCTATGTCTTCGACTCTCAGGATCCCGATCATCGCCGCGTATCGTGGCATCTTCCCGTCGCTCTTCAAGGATGCATCCGCCATGCCGCCCGATCTTCGCCGCCACGTGCGCTACCCCGAGCTGCTGCTCAAGTTGCAGGCGCAGGTGTACGGGCTGTATCACATGACGAATCCGACCGTCTTCTACAACCGCGAAGATCTATGGACGATCGCCTCGGAAGTGGGCCTGGGCCAGAATGGCGAGCAAGCCGCGCAGTCCATGGAGCCGAACTTCGTCCTCATGAAGCTGCCTGAGGAGAAGGACGTTGAATTCGTCGACATTCTGCCATTCACGCCCGCAAATCGCAATAACCTCATTGGGTGGATCGCAGGCCGCAGCGATGGTGCGAACTACGGCACGTCGGTTGTGTACGACTTCCCCAAGACGCGCCTCGTGGATGGCCCCATGCAGATTGAAGCGCGCATCGATCAGAACGCGCAGCTCTCCGGCCAGCTGACTCTATGGAATCAGCAGGGATCGCACGTGCGGCGCGGGACACTGTTGGTGATTCCTTGCGGCAAGGCCCTCATCTACGCCGAGCCCATTTATCTGCAGGCAGAGCGAAGCCCCATGCCGGAGCTTCGGCTCGTGGTGCTTGCTCTTCAGGACAAGCTTGCGTACGGCTCCACGTTCGAGGCAGCGTTGCAGTCGCTCTTCGCAGGCGCGCCGTCTTCGTTGAGTTCTGAACCCGCTCGCTCAAATGCGCCAGCGTCAGCATCAGCACCGGCACCGGCCGGGAAGGCGGGAGCTCCGGATGTGAATGCGTTGATCAGTGGCGCGGCTCGCGATCTTTCGGACTACCAGCGCCTCACGGCGGAAGGCAAGCTGGCTGAAGCGGGGCAGAAACTCGAGCAGCTGAAGCAAAAGCTTGAAGTCCTGAACGCTAGACAGAAGTAACTCACGGCCTGTGCACCACGACGGGCCAGCAAGGAGCGTGCGGATTTATACTCCCGGCATGTCAATTCACCGCCTTGCTGTACTTGCTGTGTCATTTGCCTTCTCGTGTTCGATAGTGTTCGCTCAGAATCCCGTCGATAAACAGGCAACGCCTACCGACGCGCAACAGTTCATTGACGGCGCCAACGCTGAGCTGCTCAAGCTTTCAACAGCCGCTTCGCATGGCGAGTGGACAGCCGAGACCGACATCACCAGCGATACGGAGGCCACATCGGCGCTGCTCAATGAGCAGGCCACCGGCCGTGCCCTTGCCCTCACTGCGGAGAGCCATCGCTTCGACCACATCGATCTCCCGCCTGATCTGCGACGCCAGATCATGTTGATGCAAGTAGGTGCCCCGGCCGCCCCCAAAGATCCCAAACTGCTTGCTGAACAGACCCAGCTTGCTGCCCAGCTGACAGGGATGTATGGCAAAGGAAAATTCTGTCCCAATGCCGAAACAGGGAAGCAGGACGGCGCTGGCGCAAACTGCATGGGCATTGATGCGATTTCAAGCATCATGGCCAAATCACGAAATCCGGAAGAACTGACCCGGCTTTGGGTAGGGTGGCATTCCATCGGCCCGCCCATGCGCGAGAAATACGCACGCTTCATCGAGCTGCAAAACACCGGCGCGCGCGAGCTTGGCTATCACGACACCGGCGAATTGTGGCGCGCCGGCTACGACATGACTCCGGCCGAGTTCTCGGCGGAAGTAGAACGAGCCTGGAAGCAGTTGGAACCGCTTTATCGCGAATTGCACAAGTACGTCAGGGCGCGGCTGATCGCGAAATACGGCAAGGCCGCGGAACGCCCCGATGGCATGATCCCCGCGCAGTTGCTGGGGAATATGTGGGCGCAGGAATGGGGCAACATCTACGACATCGTGGCCCCGACCGACGCGAAGCTAGCGCAGTTCAAGCCTATCGACCTTGAATCGGCCCTGAAGCATCAGATTGCCGAGCACGATTCTTCAGCATCTTCCGCCTTTGCAGAAGGTGCGGATCTATCTTCTGACAAAGGACACGCCGCCTCGCTCGCCGCTGGCCAGGACATGGTTCACTACGGGGAGAATTTCTTCAAGTCACTCGGCTTTGCCCCGCTGCCCGCAACATTCTGGGAGAGGTCTCAGTTTGTGCATCCTCGCGATCGCGATGTTGTCTGCCACGCCTCGGCCTGGGATCTCGACAATGCGGACGACCTGCGCGTGAAGATGTGCATTGAAGTGAACGCCGATTACTTCACCACCGTGCACCACGAACTCGGCCATAACTTCTACCAGCGCGCCTACAACAAGCAGCCATTTCTCTTTCGCAACGGCGCCAACGACGGCTTCCACGAGGCCATTGGTGATTCGATTGCGCTCTCCATTACTCCCGCCTATCTGAAGACGCTTGCCCTCGCTGGCGATGAGCCGCCCGCCGAAGCCGACATTCCCGCTTCAACTGCGCACCGCGCTCGACAAAGTCGCGTTTCTTCCCTTCGCGCTCGCCCTTGATAAGTGGCGCTGGCAGGTGTTCTCCGGCGAGATCAAACCGGCAGATTACAACAAGTCGTGGTGGCAGCTTCGCGAGAAGTACCAGGGCGTCGCGCCGCCAGCGGAGCGCAGTGAAGCCGATTTCGATGCGGGAGCCAAGAACCACGTGCCCACGAATGTCCCGTATATTCGTTACTTTCTGGCGCGCATCTATCAGTTCCAGTTTTACAAGGCAATGTGCGATGCCAGCGGCTACAAAGGCCCGCTCAATCGCTGCAGCTTCTATGGTTCAAAAGCCGCCGGCGATAAGTTGAACCACATGCTTGAGGCCGGCCAATCAAGACCATGGCAGCAAACTTTGAAAGAGATGACAGGCACCGACCATCTCGACGCGCAGCCCATGCTCGACTACTTTGCGCCGCTGTACGCCTGGCTCAAGGAACAGAACGCCGCCGCAAAATAGGGTCAGAGGGGAATCGAGCGGCAGGCCACGATAGCCGGGTGCCCCACCCTCGCGACGTCTTTGTTTTTGTCGCTAGGGTGGGAAACCACGAATCTCCCCGTGGGGAACCCGCCCTTACGATCCCAACTGCTTGCTTCTCGCACCGCGCCAATAAAGAACCAATCCCAGAAGCACCGAACTCGCAGTGCCCCCAATCACCTCTGACTCATAAACGGCCGTGCTCATTCCTCCCGGCGGGATGAACAAAGACAGGAGGATCCCGAAGAATACAACGACGAAACCGAGAGCCCCACATATCCACACGCCAACCTTGCCGCCGGGCACCAGCACCGCATGTGAATTCTCGCGCCGGTCCCTTCTCCCTGCCATCTTGATCACGGCTGCGAACATGTAGAGAAATGGGATGAAGTAGAGGATGATTGCGGCATTCACCACGACCTGGTAGGCAGTTACAACCGTGGGGCTCTGGATCTGGCTCAACAGCAAAATCACTCCCGACGCAATCGCCTGCACCAGGATCGACACATACGGCGTCTTCCACTTGGGATGAATCTTGCCGAACGCCGCCGGAAGATAGCGGTCAATTCCCACCACAAACGGCACCCGCGCAATGCCCGCCACCGTGCTGCCCACCCCGCCCGCATTTCCAACCGTGACCAGCACCGCTGCGAGCATTCCCAGCGCCCCGACCTTCAGAGCTAACGATCCCACCGTAATGGCATGAAATACCCCGCTCTGCGGGTCAATATCCCCCGCCGGCACCAACGAAAGAATCGCAAACGTCCCCACACAATACGCGAGGGCTATCAGGGCGCCGGAGGCGAAGACTGCCCTGGGGAGCGTGCGACGGGGGTCGCGGACCTCTTCGCTCATGGCCGACACCAGCTCTAAACCCGTGAAAGCAAAGGCGATCTGCGACCAGAAATTGACGGTGTCCCAATTCCACGACGGCAGCATGTTTTGCACGGTGAAATGCGTCGCCGAGCCGCCTTTGAACGCGTAAAGGGCTGCGACGGCCGCCAGAATCAGCAGCGGGACGTAAGTGCCTACGCCACCAGCGTTTTGCAGCCACTTGCCGATATTCAGGCCGATGATATTGAGCACTACTGCAGTGAGTAGCAGCGCCAGCGAGACGATGAGCAGGAAGGTACGGTCCTGGGCCAGGGCGGCGCCACGGCCGCCGATGATGTAGGCCGACATGGAGGCGCTGGCCAGCAGAAGGCCCGGGAAGTAGAAGATCGTATAGATCCAGTATGTCCAGCCGGCGATGAATCCGTGAAACGGTCCGAATGCTTCGCGCGCCCATACGTAGAGGCCGCCCTCTTCAGGAAAGCGTGAGGAGAGTTCGTTGATGACCAGCGCCCCGGGCACGAAGAAGAAGATCGCGGCCAGCGCCCACAGACTGATCGACGACGTTCCATTGTGTCCGGCGGCGGCGATCCATCGCGGCCCCAGCACCGTGGCGATGTTGAACAGCAGCACATCCCAGAACCCCATGGTCTTGCGAAGTTGCGATTTGGTATCGACCGGATTGGGGGCTGGAACAGTCATGGATTGCGGAGTTACTCTCCTAAGACAGCGCTAAGCGAAGAATGAACCCAAACCCGAGGGCTGCCTCCAGAGCGATCGAAATCATCAGGAATTGCCGCAGTCTGCTCTTTGGATAAAGCTCCCGATGCGCTTTGAAAATGCTCAACAGGTCACGCGAAAAATATGAAATCCGAGACCCTTCCGCATGCTTGCGATTGATCCCTTCGACAATCGCCACATGGATAATGATTGAGGCAAGAATTGATGCGAGCATCGCGACCAACAGACCAATGAAGATCACGCTTCCCGCCATTCTTCGCGTCCGCCAGGTTTTGTCAGTATTCTGTTTCGCGTAATCCTAACACTTTTAGAGAGTTTGGCGGGGCAGAGGATGGCACTTGCGTTTGCCCCTCCTTCGTCCAGCAAGATAGTATTTTCTTATCGCTGGCACGGTGTCGTGCCGGTGTTGTGCAGGCCCGGAGATCTCAATCCGGCTGCCGAATCCCTCCAAATCTCAGCGTTCTTGGCGGTCCCAATCCAATGAAGATTCACGAGTATCAGGCGAAAGAAATCCTGGCCAAATACGGCGTGCCCGTTCCGCGGGGCGAAGTGGCCAACACTCCTGAAGAAGCGGCCGCAGTGGCCCGCAAACTGTTCGCCGAGGGCGCAAGCGGCGTGGTGGTGAAGGCGCAGATTCACGCCGGAGGCCGCGGCAAGGGCGGCGGCGTGAAGGTGGCCCGCAGCCGCGAAGACGCTGAATTGCATGTCAAGAACATCCTGGGCATGCAGCTCATTACGCACCAGACCGGCCCGCAGGGCCAGAAGGTGCAGCGCCTGCTGATTGAAGAGACGGCGGCCATCGATCGCGAGCTTTATCTCGGCATTGTGCTCGACCGCGCCACCGGCAAGCTGACCTTCATGGCATCGCAGGCCGGCGGTATGGAGATTGAAGAGGTCGCCGCCAAGGATCCGACGGCGATTTACAAGGAAGCCATCGATCCGGCGGTTGGATTCGGCGCATGGCAGGCGCGCAAGCTGGCCTTTGCGCTTGGTCTCAAGCCGACGCAGATCAACCAGGCGGTCGCCTTCTTCCAGAGCCTGTACAAGGCTTTCGTTGAGACCGACTCTTCGCTGCTCGAGATCAATCCTTTCATCACAACGAAGGACGACAAGCTTTTCGCGCTCGACGCCAAGATCAACTTCGACGACAACGCGCTCTTCCGCCATCCGGAGATCAAGGCGCTGCGAGACGTGGCCGAGGAAGATCCGCTGGAAGTGGAAGCGAGCAAGTACGCACTGAACTACATCAAGCTCGACGGCACCATTGCCTGCATGGTGAATGGCGCCGGCCTCGCAATGGCCACCATGGACATCATCCAGTACGCCGGCGGCAGTCCCGCTAACTTCCTCGACGTGGGCGGCGGCGCAACGCAGGAACAGATTGAGCACGCGTTCGAGATCCTGCTCAGTGACAAAAATGTGAAGGCCATCTTCATCAACATCTTTGGCGGCATTCTGCGCGTGGATCGGCTTGCGACAGGAGTAGTCGCGGCCGCCAAAAAGCTCGACGTGCAAGTGCCCATCGTGTTGAGGCTTGAGGGCACCAACGTTGAGGAGGGCCGGCAAATTCTCAAGGATTCAGGCTTGAATTTCCAAGTAGGCGCAACGATGAAAGAAGCAGCCGACTTAGTTGTGAGAGCAGCTTCTAGCCGCTAGCTTCTAGCTACTAGCTCAAAGGCATAGGGAACGGAGACTGGTCTTGGCGCAAGACTTCCAGGATCTGATGGTTTGGCAACGAGCGATGGAGTTGACCGTCGCAGTGTATGGGTTGACTAAGACGTTTCCATCCGATGAGCTTTACGGATTGACCTCGCAATTGAGACGGGCGAGTGTGTCGGTCGCCAGCAATATTGCGGAAGGCCGCGGACGAGGAAGCGACGGCGAGTTCAGACAGTTTTTGGGCATTGCCCAAGGTTCGACATATGAAGTTCACACACAGCTTTTATTGGCCAAGCGAATGAAGATTGGGAACGCCGAATTGCTGCACAAGGCAGAAGCACTTTGCATCGAGACGTCCAAGATGCTCGGAGCATTCCTTCAATCTTTGAAAAGCTAGAGGCTAGAAGCTGAAAGCTAGGAGCTAACAATGGCAGTTCTGGTTAACAACGAACACGCGCCTCATCGTACAAGGCATTACCGGCAAGGAAGGCACCTTTCACGCAAAGGGCTGCGCCGAATACGGCACCAAGGTTGTCGGCGGTGTGACGCCGGGCAAGGGCGGCACCACGCACGAAGGCTGGCCGGTGTTCAACACGGTGGCCGATGCGGTGAAGGAAACTGGCGCGAATGCCACAATGATTTTTGTGCCGCCGCCTTTTGCGGCGGACGCCATTCTGGAAGCCGAAGACGCGGGCATTCCGCTGATCGTGTGCATCACCGAGGGCATTCCCACGATCGACATGGTCAAGGTATGGGCCAAGATCAGGAACTCGACGTCGCGCCTGATCGGACCCAACTGCCCCGGTGTGATCTCGCCCGGAATGGCGAAGATCGGCATCATGCCCGGGCGCATTCACAAGCAGGGCAGCGTCGGCATTGTCTCCAAGTCGGGCACGTTGACCTACGAGGCCGTCCATCAGCTCACCCAGCGCGGCATTGGGCAGTCCACCGCCATCGGTATTGGCGGCGACCCCATCATCGGCACCACGCACATTGATGCGTTGAAGTTGCTCAACGATGACCCCGACACCGAAGCCATCATCATGATCGGCGAGATCGGCGGCACGGCTGAGGAAGCCGCGGCTGCGTGGGTACAAAAGAACGTGAAGAAGCCGGTAGTGGGCTTCATCGCAGGGCAGACCGCGCCTCCCGGCCGCCGCATGGGCCATGCGGGCGCCATCATCTCCGGCGGCGAAGGAACCGCAGCCAGCAAGATGAAGGCGATGACCGATGCCGGCATCCACGTCGTCGTATCGCCGGCGGATCTTGGAGAGAAGATGGCGAAGGTGATTGGGAAGTGATGCAGCTTCTAGCCGCTAGCTTCTAGCTCCTAGCTTCGAAGGGGAAGGCCCACCGCATCGTTGGGCCTTCCTGCGTAAGGGATGAAGCAAAGATACCCCAAGGCAGGAGCCGGGGTAGCCCATCTCTTTTCTGCTGCAGGTCTCGTCGGATGACTCAACGTTCAAGCACGGTCTTGCGAGCAGACGCGAGGAAGCCGCAATAACCCGAGATATCGAGCGGACACAGATGTGGCCGGGCAAGGCCTGAAGCTTCGGTGAACTAGCTAACGGAACCTTGCTGGGAAGGTATGAGTAATATAAAGTGCTACCTTATCTTACTCATATTGTCTTTCTTTCTTTCAGGCCGTTGATCTCCGCGGCAAACCTCTCGAATGACAGCGCTTCGACACCGGGCGCGAGCCCGGTGAACTCCGATCCGCCGCGAGGCATTCGATGCACCACCAAGCATCGCGTGGCGCGCTCTCCCGCCACGCGCCTCAGGGAAAGAATCGGCCCCGCCATCGCCGGCTGTACTGTCTTTGATGCCTTCGCCTCAATCAGCCAGAAGCGGGCATTGGGTTGGGGAAGAACGAAATCTATTTCCAGACCCTGTTGATCGCGGAAGTAGTAGAGTTCCTTTCGCCGGCCTCGGTTGATTTGGCTTTTTAGAATCTCGGCCGCGATCTGCCCTTCGAAGATGGAACCGAAGAACGGCGAGCGTTCCAATTCAGCGTTGGACTCGATGCCGAGGAGATGGCAGACGAGACCTGTGTCGCACCAATAAACCTTGGGAGACTTTACCAGGCGTTTGCCAAAGTTTTCAAAATAGGGCGGTATCAGTATGACCTGCCCGGTGATTTCGAGGATGCGGACCCATTCCGAGATGGTGGGCACGGAAACACCGAGGGGCGCCGCGAGATCGGATCGATTGAGCATCTGTCCGTGACGGCTGGCGAGCAGTGAGAGGAAGCGCCGGAAGGTGGGCAGATCGCGGACGTTTGTGACCCCGCGGACATCTCGTTCGATGTAGGTTTGCAGATAGGAAGAGAACCAGAGTTCACGTCCGCGCGGGCGCAGCACGATCTCAGGGAATCCTCCAAGCAACAGGTTGACCTTCGGTGTCTCGGTGAAGCTGAAGGGCAACAATTGCAGCACCGCCGCGCGACCGGCCATGGATTCGGTGACCCCTTGCATCAAGGGGGCTTCCTGCGACCCAGTGAAAAGCCACTGGCCCATTCTTCGTGGATGAGTGTCGACCAGCGTTCGGATGTAATCGAGAAGGCGAGGAGTGTTCTGAATTTCGTCGAGAATTACAGGAGGGCGAAGGCTCTCGATAAACGCCCGGGGGTCGCTTCGAATGCGTTCCTGTATATCGGGATCTTCCAACAACACATACTGCGCATGGGGGGCCGCGGTGCGCAAAAGCGTCGTTTTTCCCGATCGCCTGGGGCCCGTAACCACCACCGCGGGGAACCGGTGGAGGGCGGAAGAGAGGAACGGCGCAATTGCCCTGACGATAAGTGGCATATGAGAAATATAAAGTAGTACTTTAAAAAACTCAAGTTATGGCGACCGAGACAAAGAACGCAAATAAACGCGCATGATACCCTCCGCAGGTGGTCACCACACTTTGCACGGCTTGGGAATCACCATCTTCGCTTCCTTGTTGCAACTGAAGCTTTTAGCAAACTCCGGCAAATCCTGCAGCACCGTATTCGTCCGGTACTCATCGGGCGCGTGCGGATTGGTCTGCGCCTGCGTTCGCAATTGCTCGGGCCGCGTCTGCGTGCACCATTGCTGCGCATACGCAATCCAGAAGCGCTGCTCAGGAGAATAGCCATCCGTCCTGGCGTTCATGTCGACATGAGCGGCGTCGGCCTTATCGAGCCATGCAATCCATGCCAGCCACAGGCCGCCGAGATCGGCAAGGTTTTCCCCCAATGTGAGCTTGCCATTCAGGTGCACGCCCGGCACCGGCTCGATGGCGTCATATTGCTTCACCATGCACTCGGCGCGCTCGTTGAATTTCTGCTCGTCTTCCTTCGTCCACCAGTTTTTGAGATTGCCGTCCTTGTCGTACTGGCGGCCCTCATCGTCAAATCCGTGCGTCAATTCGTGGCCGATGGTGGAACCCATGTCGCCGTAGTTGGCCGCGTCGTCTTCCTTGTCGCTGAAGAAGGGCGGCTGAAAGTATCCCGCCGGAAAATTCACGTTGTTCTCCTGCGGCTCGTAGTAGGCATTCACAGTGGGTGGCGACATGTACCACTCGCCCTTGTCGACCGGCTTGCCGATCTTCGCCATCTGGCGGTCGAAGTTGAACGCACGCACACGTTGCTGGTTGCCTACTGCGTCGCCGCGCGTGATCTCCAGCTTCGTGTAGTCGCGCCATTTGTCGGGATAGCCAACCTTGTTCATCACCCCGCGCAGCTTTTCCTTGGCCATCACCTTGGTTTCAGAACTCATCCACTCGAGACCATCGATGTCCTTGCTCATCGCGTCCTCAATCGCGATAGTCATCTTGATCGCGCGGTCCTTGTCCTCCGGCGAAAAGTACTTGGCAACGTACACCTGGCCCAGCGCCTCGCCCATCTCGCGATCGATCCGCGTGGTGCAGCGCTTCCACCGTTCCTGCTCTTTCTCAGCCCCATTCAGGATGTGCGAGTAAAAATGCCAGCTCTCATGATCGAACGTTTCCGGCATGCTGGTGCCGGCGTAGGCATGAACCAGGTGCCAACGAAGGTAGGCCTTGATATGCTCCAGCGGCGTGTCAGCCAAAATAGTGTTGAACTCTGCGAAGAATTTCGGCTGTTCGTCGTTCAATTTGCCCGAGGCGGGCGCACGGGCGGCTTCGTCGTACCGGGCAAGGGAAAAGTGCGTCAATTCCTTATCGAGAGCAGCCACATCGCTGGGATGGTTCAGGTTCTGCGGGTCTCGTTGCTGTGTCACCGTAAGCGAAGCTCTGGCAAGGCGGGTTTCCAGAGCAAGCACCGTGGCAGCATCCTTTGCAGCTAACTGTTCCGTGTCACCGCTGAGCACCAGCATGTTTTTAACATGCTCAACATATTGCTTCCGCTGCTCCGTAGATTTTGGATCCGTGCGCGTGTAGTAGTCGCGCTCCGGCAGACCTAGCCCGGCAGCGTAGTAATAACTGATGACCTGGCTGGCGTCGGCATAGTCCGGGCCCGATCTCAGGCCAAAGAAGGCATCCACGCCGATGCGATGCAAATGGCCGAGCAGGGCCGGCAGTTGTTCCTTGAACTTGAGCGCAGCAATACGATCGAGCTCCGATTTGAGAGGCGTAATGCCGGCCTTGTTGATGGCTTCAATATCCATGCAACTCGCATACTCATCACCAATCTTCTGCTCGTTGGCGCTGCGCGATTCCGGATCGGCCTTGGCCGCGGTCTCCAGGATTCCCCTTAGATGAAGTCGGTTGAGCTCGGCGAGTTCTGTGAAACGGCCGTAGGAGGTTTGATCGGGCGGCAGCGGATTCTTCTTGAACCAGCCATTGCAGCTGAAGCGGTAGAAGTTCTCGCAGGGATCGATTGAGGTGTCGATCAGCGCGGGATCAAATACCTTGAGGTCGGATGCTGGAGAAGTTGAGGCGTCGTTCTGCGCTGTTTGGGTCACCGCGGGCAGGGTAGACAGGGCCGTCAAGGCAACCAGGGAGCGAAGCAGAATCGAGTTAAGGCGTGACATGCCGCCACTCTAGCAGATTCCCGCATCCTTCAGGCAACGGCTGATTTAGTCCGGCACGCAGCGGCCGATACAATGGATTTGAAGCGAATTTTCCCGAAATCAGGAGTAGAGCTCGTGGCGCAACGCACCTTCAGCATCGTCAAGCCCGACGCGGTCCGCAAGGGCCACATCGGAGGCATTCTGGCCGAAATCGAAAAGGCCGGTTTCAAGATCGTTTCCATCAAGAGGCAGTCCATCTCCAAGCAGCAGGCCGAGGGCTTTTATCACGTGCACAAAGAGCGCCCGTTCTTCGGCGATCTCACCACGTTCATGTCTTCGGGACCGCTGGTGCTTTTGGTTCTCGAAAAGGAGAACGCCATTGCCGATCTGCGCAAGCTGATGGGCGCTACCAACCCGGCCAACGCCGAGGAAGGCACTATCCGCAAGAAATTTGCCGGGTCGATCCAGGAAAACGCAATCCACGGTTCAGATGCCGAAGACACTGCGGCCTTTGAGATCGCCTACTGGTTCGCGGGGCACGAACTCGTCTAATCAATGGATTGAATTGCGAGGCCGCGCTCAGGCGAAGAGGTCGTCCACCTTCTGCCGCAGCGCGGCCATTTCGCGCCTCAACTCCGCAATTTCAGACTCCAGGCGGGCGATGCGCGCATCGGGCTCGACGCCGTCGCCCATTGGGGCATAGGCGGCGTACACAGCTGGAGCCGCAAAACTGGCGCCCTCCACCTTGCCGCAGAGCAGATGCACGTAGCGGGATTCCTTGGTCCCGGGCTGCCGCGGAAGCACCGCGACTAGCGCCGGGTCGCGTTCCATCAGCTTCTGCAGACCTGCAGCCACGTCGGTGAGCTCGTCAAAACGATGCATGCGCTCGGTTCGACCACGCAGCTCTCCGGGCGTTTGCGGGCCGCGCAGCAGCAGCACGCAAATCAATGCGGTCTCGGCGCGGCTGAAGTTGAAAGCCTCGCCCAGCCAGTGCTCGTACTTGGTCACGCGGCCATCGGTGCCGCGCGCGCGACCGCCCAGCTTCTTGTCCTCGAGTCCGTGCAGCGCCTGCCGCACCGCATCTTCGTCCAGGTCGGTGACGGGCTCGCGGTTGGACCGCTGATTACACGCGTTGATGAGCGCGTTCAACGAGAGCGGGTAGTAGTCCGGCGTGGTGACTTCTTTTTCCACCAGCGCCCCCAGAACACGGGCTTCGGGGGCCGTGAGCACAATTGGTTGGTCGATCGGCATAACGTCCCCATTTTCGCATTCGCGAGCAGACGGCCTTTGCGCCAGCCCAATCGACTGCCCTAACTTGTCGCAATTTCGCGGCGGCAACGCACATTTGGGGCCCGCCTCTGCGATACTGGTTGGTCATGCCGATCGAAGATTTGCAACAGGCTGCCCAGAAGATTGCCGGATTTCTCTCTAACCTCAACAAGTTAGGAGGACTCCGCCTCAAATACCGCATTACGGCGGGCGACGGAGCGCGCGATCCTCAGGGTCTCGAAGCGCGGGTTATCTACGTTGAGCTGGGTGGCCCGGATGTCCCGCTGGTCACGCAGCACAACGGTGAACTGCTGCGGGCACTGGAGACCGTCGCGGCGCAGATTCTTCGTCTCGATCAGCGTGAGCACGACCTGGTAAGCTTCGACGCCGGCAATTTCAAGGCCCTCCGTGCCGAGGAACTTCGCATGGCTGCCCGCACCGCCGCGGAAAAGGTGATCAAGACCGGGGTGCCGTATGCGTTTCCACCCATGAACAGCCGTGAACGACGCCTGTTGCACCTGACGTTCAAGGAGTTGGAAGGCGTGGAGACAGCCAGCTCGGGCGAAGGTCAGGATCGATTCCTGGCCGTCTTTCCTGCCGGCAAGACGAACCTTCCGGTGGCGTCGCCGGTTCCGCCGCGTGGCTTCGGCCGCGGTGGACCCAGTCGCGGTGGCTCTGACCGCGGTGGCCCCCGCCGTCGCTAGTCTGGACCTCCCTGCCGGGTATGCCACAATACCCTCCAATGAAGAAGATCAGCTTCCTTCTCCTGCTGGTGCTAGGGGCGACCGTGTGCGTCGCTCAAAAGCGCCTCGTGCTCATTGATCAGGACGGCTCCGGCCCCGGTGGCTCCAACCAGATGGCTATGCTGGTGCTGCTGCAGTCGCCGCAGGTCGAGGTGCTCGGCATCACCATGGTCACGGGCAATGCGTGGCGCGATGAGGAAACACTCCACACCTTGCGCATGCTGGAACTGACCGGCCACGCCAGCATTCCGGTTGCGCGCGGGGCGGTCTTTCCACTGGTCCGCACGGAAGAAGAGACTCGCCTCACGTCGACGCTCATAGGCAAAGTCACCTGGCTGGGCGCGTGGGGCGAGGGCCCTAATACTCTCGAAGAGCACGGATCCAGCGTGACTCCGGTTACGTCGGGTAGTTTGAAGGTTCACGATCCCTACGAAATTCCTGCGATGCCGGAAGGAAAGCCGCAGCTCAAGTCCATCGACGAGGACGCGGCTCATTTCCTGGTCCGCCAGGTGCGTGCCCATCCGCACCAGGTCACCATCTACGCCGGCGGGCCTCTCACCAACATCGCGCTCGCCATTTCCATCGAACCTGAATTCGCCGCGCTTACGCAGGGCCTCGTGGTCATGGGCGGCAGTCTCAATCCCCAGACTGACGATCCCGAATTCGCTACCAGCCCGCGCCACGAGTTCAACTTCTGGTTCGATCCTGAAGCCACGCACATCGTGCTCCGCGCCGCGTGGCCACGCATCGACGTCACCACCGTAGACGTCTCCATCAAGGCGCCCTTCACGCAAAAGATGCTCGATGACATCGCAAAGTCTTCATCGCCCACCGCAAAGTACATCGCCGCATGGAGCCAGGATCGCTACTATCTGTGGGACGAACTCACCGCCTGTGCGTGGCTTGACCCGTCGCTCATCACAAAGCAAGAAGCGATCTACATGGACGTGGATCTGAGCCACGGCCCCAGCTACGGCGACACGCTCACGTGGACCGACAAAGTGAAGCCGGCCACCGGCGTTCGCCTCGTACACGCGCAACTCGACCTCGACCTGCTCAAGTTTCAACAAATGTTTGTGGAGTTGATGAAGAGGTAAGGGAGGTCCGGAACGGGGGCTATCCAACAGCAAGTTTTCTTGATGCTAGAATTCCGCGCATGACAATTTACAGGATGCCTGACGCCCGGAATGAAGCAAAGGTGCGAAGGGTTCGTCGTTGGCTGGTTGTCATTTTAGGGCTTTTGCTCTTGATTGCCCTGTATTTTGGCTTCAATTCCACGGGCCGGCTTGCCGTGTTCTTTCGGGTATTGTGGATTGGGTCATTCGTCGTCCTTGTAAATCTCTGGAATCCTTTTGGCCGACGAAATACTTACGAGGATATCGCCACGACATCTCGGATCAATTCAATAGAGATCGAGTCGGATGGCCTCAGATTCAATTTGATGCGTTGGTCGAAATTCATCCCCTGGAATGAAGTCACCCGAGTTGAAGAGCCGCCGAAGGGCCGTGGAATGTACGTCCGCACACGCAGGCGGCTCTCGTGGTACGTGATTCCACGGAGGACCGATCGCTATGAAGAGATCAAAGATGAATTAACGGCAATGGGTATTGAGATTGTGCCAACTACCGCACCTTTGAATTGGGGCATCCTCTTCGTCTTCCTGTTTTGTACATCGTTACTCTGCAACTTGCTCACCCAAAATCGAGAGATACTCGCTATCAATTTCGCCTTGGCATTGTTTGTGGGAGTTGCAGGTGCAATCCTCACAAATCACTTGACCATGGGTCGCCGCCTCAGGCTCCAATCAATGCTCGGTTCTTTTTTGCCCGCCGCTGTGTCGGCTGTCGCTCTCATCTTTCCATTTGGGGTCAAATGAAAATTTGGCTTGCCCTGATCCTGATTTTTGCACCGGGAAAGCCTCTAGCTTCGACTCCTGGCATCCGAGCGGCTTCCTAAAGGAAACCACCAGGTATTTAGTCGACACCGACAACGAAGGGCCGCATCGCGCGGCCCCTCGCAGTCTCCGGCTCATCCACCCAGACTAGCCGTTCAGCAATTCCTGCAGCTTATTCAGCGTGCGATGCAGGTCCTTGTCGGCGCGGCGCTGGTCGTCAATCTTGCCAATCGAATGCATCACCGTGGTGTGATGTTTGTTGCCAAACTGACGCCCAATTTCGGGAAGGCTCGCTTCCGTCATCTGCTTGGCAAGGTACATCGCAATCTGCCGCGGCACTACCACCTGCCGCGCATTGTTCTTCTGCTTCAGATCGCTCACCCGCATGCCGAATTGCTCGGCAACGGCCCGCTGAATTGCTTCGATCGTAATTTTGCGCACCTGCATATCGATAAACTGCTTCAGGCATTGCTGCGTCGTGGTGAGCGTGATCTCCACGTGATTCAGCTGGCACCATGCGATGAGCCGCACCAGGGCGCCCTCCAATTCGCGAACGTTGGTCCGCACATTCGAGGCGATGAACAACGCCACGTCCGTGGGCAGCACAACCTGCTCGCTCTCCGCCTTTTTCTGCAGAATCGCCACTTTCGTTTCAAGATCGGGCGGCTGAATGTCGGCAATCAGCCCCCACTCAAAACGAGATCTGAGTCTGTCCTCAATCTCCGCCAGCTCCTTGGGCGGACGGTCGGACGCAATCACAATCTGGCGCATGCTTTCATGCAGCGCATTGAAGGTGTGAAAGAACTCTTCCTGCGTCCGCTCTTTTTGCGCGATGAATTGAATGTCGTCGATCAGCAGCACATCCACCGAGCGAAATCGATCGCGAAAGCTCGTCATGCGATCGTTGCGCAGAGACGTAATCATCTCGTTGGTGAACTTCTCGGCCGACACATAGGAAATCACCGCGGTGGGCTGACGACGTTTCACTTCATGCCCGATCGCGTGCATGAGGTGCGTCTTTCCCATACCCACGCCGCCATACAGGAACAGCGGATTGTAGGCGCGTGAGGGGCGCTCGGCCACCGCCAGGGCTGCCGCGCGCGCAAACTGGTTTCCATTGCCAATCACGAAGTTGTCAAAGGTGTAGCGCGAGTTAAGCTGCGCTGCCGTCGACCAGTCAAAGCGCGCCTGTTCCGGTGTGCGAGGTGCCGGGGGAGGGGGAGCGGTGGGGGCATGCGACGGAACCGGCCCGAAGCCGCCATCCTTGCGCTGTGGCGGCATCGAGGGATCCTCGTCTGCCGTGACGAACTGCACGTCGTCAAACTCCAGAGATTGAAGATCAATCGCCTCCTGAATCAGGTCGGCGTACTTGTCTCCAATGTGACGAAATTCAGGGGACGGAATGCGCACAAACAGTGTGCGGCCCTTGGCGTGGCTATAGCGGGTAGGCTTGAGCCACGTCTCGAAGGACTGGCGGATCACTTTCTTTTCCAGCGCAGCCAGAATCTGAATCCAGGGATTGAGTGCCGTTGTTGCCGGCGTCATTGCAAATGCCATCGAGCGTTGTCCTTGCCTGTGTTCCGCGATTCGGTGATATCCCATTTTTGACAACGACTCGTCACAGGCGGCGAACTGACTCGCTCTCCGTCTTTCCCTGCGCTATTGCCACTCTGCCGTTGATCTGCCCCGCTGATTTCCGCTCGGGGGCGTTGGGTAAAGTTCCGATCCGTGGGACGCTAAAAAACTTTTGTTGAACGGACCCGATACTAGCACATTTGGTCGTTCTTGCAACGCCTCATTCACACAAGTTTCGATCGTTCATCCGGGTTGCACCAACGATGGTGAAAGTGCAAATATTCGCGGTGGCTATGGTCACCATTTTGGATTCGCGCACTCCGCTTTTCGGCCTCTCTTCAGCGTGATTTCATCTCTCGAAACGCGTTGCATTGGACATTGGAACCGGCGCCGGCCGCACGGGTTGCCGCGACGCATTATCGCACCTCGCTCACACCATGCTCTGGATTCAAATCCCATCCTGCGATATACTCAAGACTTGCCGTCTAGGCACAGATTTTTCACAAGGATCAGGAGCGCAATTCCATGCCCAAGCGCACATTTCAACCCAACCGCCACCGCCGCGTAAAGACTCACGGCTTCCGCGCCCGTATGAAGACCAAGAGCGGCGCCGCCGTCCTCAGCCGCCGCCGTGCACAGGGCCGCAAGCGCGTCGCCGTCAGCGCCGGCTATCGCGACTAAGCGCCGGCTCTTGAAAGGGTGCCGGAGCCCGTATCTCCTCATCGCTCCGGCCGGCTCCTTCCGGCTTCGCCATGAACACCCCCGCCAATTCAGCTGTGAGAACAGACGCTGCGCGTAAGCAATCGCTCACGGGCTCGTGTCTTCGCAAGCATGCCGACTACCAGGTCGCGTACGCGGCAAGCCGCAAGCGGCAATCGCCATCCATGAGCTGGTTCCTGGCCCCGCAAGCAGCCGTCGGGAATTCAGGCCCGCGCGTTGGCCTCACGGTGGGCAAGGTAATTGGCAAGGCTCACGAACGGAATCGCATCAAGCGTCGCATGCGCGAAGCCCTTCGCCGTCACCTGGACTTGTTTCCCCCGCATTCCGATCTGATCCTTCATCCCCGTCGCGTGGTGCTCAGTATCGAATTCACGAAACTTGAAGCGGAGATCGTGCGTATTCTCACACAGGCAAACTCTGAGGCTGTACGCGCGGCTCGAACCAACACCGTGCCTATGGCCGCGAAGCCTGCGTTATGACCCGTTTTCTGCTCGCCGCTCTCGCGTTCTACAAGCACTGGCTGTCGCCCGCGGTGCACACGCTCGGCGTGGGCGGATGTCGATTTCAACCCACTTGCTCCGACTACGCCGTCACCGCGATTGCGCTTCACGGTCCCCTGCGCGGAACTGCGTTTGCCCTGTTCAGGCTTCTGCGCTGTCATCCTTTCAGTCGCGGCGGACTCGATCAGGTCCCGCTGCCGGCGCACCAACACCCCATCTCCCATGAACCGTTACCATAGAACCAGCGGTGGTCTCCGCCGCTTTCCGATTGACAGGACGTAACCTTTGCCCGAATTCCAAAATCCCAATGTCCAATCTCAGGGCCCCGGCGGTGGTGGTGGCGGCGGCGATTTGCGCTCCATGCTCGCTGTGGGCTTTCTGGCAGTTGCCATCTTCCTTGGATACCAGTACTTCCAGAAGCCGAAGACCGACGCTCCCGTAGCCCCGCCACAGACTGAGCAGCAATCGGCGGCCGCGCCTCAAGCCTCGGGCTCCTCTGCTGCACCGGCCGTCGCGCCGCAACCTGGCAACACGCCTGCGATTATCGCAGCGGCCGAGACCGAGACCGCGGTCGAGAACCCGAACTATCGCATCGTCTTCACCAATCGCGGCGCCCAGGTAAAGCACTGGATCCTGAAGCACTACTTCGACTCCACCGGTAAACCCCTCGATATGGTCCAGGCGCAGGCCTCAACCCACTTCGGTCTGCCGCTCTCCGCCTTCACCTATGACGATGGGCTCACGACTCAACTGAATCAGGGGCTCTACCAGGCTTCTGCCACCGGCACTCTCCAATCGCCCGCATCCGTCAGCTTTCACCTCGTGCAGAACGGCATCGATGTTGTGAAGACGTTCCGCTTCGAAGGCGGCTACGTGATCACCGCCGAAATGCAGGTGCATCGCAACGGCCAGCCCGTTCGCGCTTTGCTGGCATGGCCCGCGGGCCTCGGCGATATGGAGGAGTTCCAGGGCCGCAGCGCCATCCCCGGCCTCTCCCGCACGCCGTCCATGTTCGCCTGGTCACTCGGCGACAAGCAGGACACCGAAGCTGCCGCCAAAGTTTCCAATAACAACACGCTCGATGGCAACTACGAGTGGGCTGCAACCGCCGATCTTTATTTTGCCGCTGCGTTCCTGCCTGATGTTCCCCAGCGCGCCACCGTGGTTACGCTCCATCACACCATCGACCTGCCCACCGACCTTTCCAATCCAGGCAGCGAGAAAAAGCCGGCCGACCTGATCGGTCTTGCCGTAGGCGATACCAGTGGATTCACGCGGGTGCGCGTCTACGCTGGACCGAAGCAGACTGACCTGCTCTCCAACATTCACTCTGTCGGTGCTGACGGCAAGCCCACCGGCCCGTCGCTCGAGACGCTCATTCAGTTTGGTTGGCTCACCGTCATCGCTAAGCCCCTGTTTCTTGCCCTGCGCTTCCTGTTCGAGCACGGCATTCCCAACTGGGGCTGGGACATCATCATCCTCACCGTTCTCTTCAACATGCTCATGCTGCCCACGCGCATCATGATGATGCGGAGCTCGCTGAAGATGATGCGCATTCAGCCCAGGGTTGAGGCCATCAAGCGCAAGTACGCGAATCTCAAGGCCACCGACCCCAAGCGCGCTGAGATGAACACCGAGATGATGGCGCTCTACAAGACCGAGGGCGTCAATATGTATGGCGGCTGTCTGCCGCTGCTCATCCAGATGCCGTTGTTCTTCGCCTACTTCCGAGTCCTGCAGAACACCGTGGAACTGCGCCAGGCACACTGGTATTGGCTCACGGATCTGTCCGCGCCGGACCCGCTGCACATTCTGCCCATCATCATCATCGCCACCATGTTCCTGACGCAGTTCATCACCCCGTCGCCGGGCATGGACCCCGCGCAACGCCGCATGATGGCCATCATGATGCCGATTATCTTCGGATTCACGCTCTGGCATTACGCCTCCGGCCTGGCGCTCTACTGGTGCACCGGTAACCTTATTAACCTCGGCATCCAGCTCGCCATCAACCAGTCGCACATCGGCAAGGAGATGCACTCCCTGGCCGCCAAGCGCGCCGCCAAGAAATCCGGCGGAGCCCCCAAGACCATTACAGGACGCCGCTAGCGACAGGACGCCGTTAGCTTTTGTAGCTTTCAGCTTTTAGCTTCTGGCGCGGCGCCCCGGAAATCCTTGGTTCTATCAGGTTGTAATTCTGAACGAACGGTATTATCGGGATCTCATCCTGAGCGAACGGTGTTGTCGAATTGTCATTCTGAGCGAACGGGGCCCCAAACGTTTCCCGGTTTGGGGGGTGGTGAGTCGAAGAATCTGCTTTTGTCCTTCGTGAGTTTTACAAAGAACTTTAGACTGACTGAACGAGCCCCAAACGTCTTTCAGTTCCGGGACCGCTCAAAGAGCGGCCTTTGCTCTTTGGGGCGGAGGTCGGGGACAAAACAGAGGCTGTCATTCTGAGCGAACGGGGCCCCAAACGTCTTTCAGTTTGGGGGTGGTGAGTCGAAGAATCTGCTTTTGGCATTTCACTACTTCTCACGAGAGCTTCTCAGCAGACCATGCCCGTGATGGCGCGCACTGATCCCGACGAAGCATTGCCCCTATAGTCCATCCTGCAGACGTGTCGGCAAATCCCGGGCGTTTCAGCTGGTTTTTATCTTCTGCCCACTTTTTGGTGCAGTGTGGGGGAGGGGGTGGGGGGGCTCCCTTCGGCCCGGCCACAGGCTGGCTGCTAAGAACTGAAGGCCGTTTTCACTCATCCCCGATTCGAGGCATTTCGTCACAGATCCTCGAAGTACGAAGTTCTTCGTTGACAATTACGAAAGGCTTCGTATAAAGTCGCCTCATCATGGAAAGAACGGCCACATTAATACCGCGCCCGACGGAAGCAGAGCTCGAACTTCTCCAGGTTATTTGGGATAAAGAGCCTGCTACGGTGCGTGAAATCTGCGATGAGTTGAACCGCGAGCGCGCCTTCGGCTACACCACTGTCCTCAAGCTGCTTCAGATCATGCATGCCAAGGGCCTCGTGCTCCGCGAGGAGTCGAATCGCGCCCACCTTTATCGCTCCGCCATCTCGCAGGACGCCATGCAAAGCCGCTTCCTGCGCGACCTCAGCGTTCGCCTCTTCTCCGGATCCGCCGCTCAGCTTGCCCTTCATGCGCTTGCCATGGAGCCGGCTACGTCCGACGAGCTTGACGAGATTCGTGCACTGCTCGAGCGCCGCAGCTCTCAGCCCCCAACCCAGTCCTCTTCGATCCAGCCAAAGAGAAAGGACCAGCAATGAACCACCTTCTTCCCTCCATCGCCTGGACGCTCATCCATTTCTGCTGGCAGGCCGCGGCCATCGCCGCCCTTTATGGCGCCGCCAGCCTGTTTCTCGCCCGCCGTTCCAGCCATACACGTTATGCCGTCGCGCTGGCAGCTCTCCTTCTCATGCTCGCGTCCGCCGTAGTTACCTTCGGATGGCAGCTAAATGTGAACGGAGCTTTCGCGCACGATGCTGCCTCGGCGCAGTCCGACACGCCGACCCGCTTTCAGCAAACAGTGGCATATCCCTTTGCGCAGGCTGCTTCCGCAATCACTGCGGAGACCTCCAGCCCCTCGGTGCCCGCACTGCTGCCCTGGATTGACGGCTTCTGGCTCATGGGCGTCTTCGTGCTCTCGCTCCGCAGCCTCGGTGGATGGTGGTTGATCCGGCGCCTGCGCGCGTCGGCACACACCGCGATCCCCGCAGCCGTCGGCGAGAGCTTCCATCGCATTGCCTCGGCGCTCGGTCTTCAACGTCATGTGCAACTGGCGGTGAGCGGCTCGGTCTCGGGCCCCATCACGGTGGGCTTCCTGCGCGCCACCGTCCTTCTTCCTCTCTGTGCCCTCACTTCGCTCGGGCCGGACGAACTGGAAGTCGTTTTAGCGCATGAACTCGCGCACGTGCGCCGCGCTGACTTTCTCTGGAACCTGGTGCAGACCTTTGCCGAGACCCTCTTCTTCTTCCATCCGGCGGTCTGGTGGATCGGCGGCTGCCTGCGCAACGAACGCGAGCTTTGCTGCGACGACCTGGCACTCGAGCTCTGCCCCAACCCCGTCATCTATGCCCGCGCCCTTTTTCATCTTGAAGAGCAACGCAGCCGGCAACCGCACCTAGCCATGGCCCTCGACGGCAATCGCTCGGGTTCCACACTCCGTGCGCGCATCCTCCGCATCCTCGGCGAGCCCGTTGCCCACGCCGGACACACCCCATCTCGCGCATTCTCCATCACGGTCGCCATCGCCGGGCTTTTGATCCTCGTCTTTCCCAGCACCCAGGTGTTGGCCAGTCTGCATCCTGTCCATGCTTCAACCCCGGTCTCGGCACTGGTGAAGATATTGCCGGTCGCGCCGCTCGAGGATCCGAAAGGTACGCCGCCGGCCCCACAGGTTTCGGTGCAGGAACCGCAAGTCGCACCCGCTCCTCCCGCCGCATCTTCTGCAGCCGCACCTGCCATCGCTCCAGCAGCCCCGGAAGTGGATACGGATTCGCAAGAGGCCGCGCCAACCCCAGACAAACCCGAAGCCGGAAGACACGCCACCACTTCAGGCAAATCGACCTACATCGATCGCATGAAGGCCGCCGGCTATGATGTCGATCTCGACAAAATGATTGCGCTCAAGATTCAGGGCGTCACTCCCGAATACGCGCATGATATGTCACAGATTGGCTTTGGCAAGCTCAGCGCAGACGACCTCATTGCCTGCAAGATCCAGGGAGTTTCGCCTCAAGCCATAGCCGAGATGAAGAAGCAGGGCCTTGAAGTCGCCAGCGTGCACGATGCCATCTCCTACCGCATCTTCCAGGTCACGCCGGAGTTCATCGCCGGAATGAAAGCTGCCGGCTTCAACAATCTCAGCTCCAAGGAACTCATCAGCATGCGCGTTCAAGGCGTCACACCTGAATACGCACGGTCCATCTCCCAGCAATTCCCCGGGCTTACCGCGGAAGACCTGGTCAAGACACGGATCTTTAACATCGACGCCGACTTCATAGCCTCCGCAAAGGCTCACGGCTTCAATAATCTGAAGCTCGAAAAGCTCGTGCAGCTGCGCATCTCCGGCCTGCTCGACGACGAAAAGTAACCCTCTCCCTCTGTTTGTTGCCACTCATCCCGCTCCGGAGATCACTTCTCCGCAGCACAGGAAAGCTACGTCCGCCTCAAAAGGAGGTCCCATGCATCCTCTTCGTTCATTTGCAGTCGCTTTGCCTCTGGCAATGTCCGCGCTCGCGCTGTACGCGTTTCCGCCCGCACCGCTCCACGCTCATTGCGCCATTGGCCCCAGTGAGGAACCGGGCCAGTTCAGCTTGCGCGTGTACGACGGCAATTGCGGCGCCGACCGCGACCCTGACCGTGACCGCCATTGCTCCTCCAACCTCACCCACGATCCCTTCTCGCGGCTCACCGGAATCACCCGCGCTGACCTTTCCCGCGACGGTGCTTCACTCATTGCGACCATGGCCGCCGAAGCCGGCACTTTCACTTGCTCCGGTACCGTGCATGAGGGCGTTCTCTCCGGCGAATCGGTCTTCACGCCAGATTCCGCATTTATCGAGCGCATGGAGAAAATGGGCTTCACCGGCTACACATCAGAAAAGCTCGAGGCCTACGCTTTCCTCGATGTCGAGAGCGACTGGGTGCGTGCCATCCAGCAAACCGGCGTCAAGGGCCTTAACGAGGACAACCTGATTGCGCTCCACATCTTCAAGGTCGATCGCAACTACATTGCAAGCCTTACGGCGCTCGGATATCCCATGCCCGATGCCGACAAGCTTATCGCCCTGCGCGTTCAGAAAGTCGATCCCGAAGAAGTTCGCCAGATTCGCTCGCTCGGATTCCAGCCATCCCTCGACGAGCTGATCCAAATCCAGATCTTCCACATCACGCCCGAATTCATTCGCCGCATGCAGGCCCGCGGCCTCAAGGACCTTACCGTGTCCAAGCTGGTGCAGATCAAGATTTTCAAACTCGACGAATAATCCGGCGTCCCCGACTCACTTCCGCAGCGCAGCCGCCAACGCGTTTTCGATTGTCGGCTGCGTAAACCGGAATCCCGCTTCCAGAAGCCTCTTCGGCATCACACGCGCGCTCGACAACAGCGTCTCATCGGCCATCTGCCCCAGCGCGAGCCGCAGCGCAAAAGCCGGCGCTGGCAACAGGGCAGGGCGATGAAGAGCGCGACCCATCGCCCTCGTGAACTCCGCATTCGTAACGGGAATAGGCGAAGTCAGGTTCACCGCCCCAACAACGTTCGCCGCTCGCAGAACAAACCGTACGGCCGCTACAACGTCCGCAATCGCGATCCAACTGATCCACTGTCGTCCGTTTCCCAGCCGGCCGCCCAGCCCCAGCCGGAAGAGCGGCGCCATCTTTCCCAGCGCGCCTTCCCCGCCACTGAGCACCACGCCAAAGCGCAGATGGATCACCCGCATTCCCGCCGCTTTCGCCGGTCGCGCCGCCTCTTCCCAGGCACGGCACACGTCGGCAAGAAATCCCGACCCCGGCGCTGAATCCTCAGTCAGCACTTCATTCCCTCGGTTGCCGTATATGCCAGTCGCCGAAGCCACCAGCAGAACCTGCGGTGGATTCTTCAACCCGGCAAGAAGCGTCGCCAGCGCCCGCGTCGAATCGACCCGGCTCGCCTCAATCTCGCGCCGATACTCCGGCGTCCACCGTTTTCCCGCTACGTTCGCGCCGGAAAGATGAATGGCCCCCGACAACCCCTCCAGCGGCGATGAGTCTGCGAGACTCCCAACCGCCGGATCCCATTGAATATCTCCTGGCTCGGAAGGCTTTCTTCGCACAAGTCGCATAATCTCCGCGCCTTCCGCCTGCATCGAAGCTTTGAGAGCCGTACCCAGCATCCCCGAGGCTCCGCTCAGCAGTATCTTTCCCGCCTCGGTCGTCAATTTAGGTGTCACAACCAAATCTCCCCGCACATGAACTCTAGTTTGCCGACCCTCTCGGGCTTTGGTACCATAAGAACAGATTTTGATCTGGGCAACATTTGCCCAGTGCTCCCCACCAATCGGAGGGATACCCCATGACTGAATCGTCAGCCGTCACAAAGGAGTCAACCCAGAAGTCACAGGTGGACACAGAAACCACCGAGCGCTTCATCGCGGAGAAACACATCGGCGAGCGCATTAAGCGCCTTCGTTTGAAGAAGTCGATGGGTCTTGTTGAGCTGGGCCGGCACACCGGTCTCTCCGCCAGCTTCCTCTCGCAGCTCGAAACGGGCCGCGTCGTCCCCACGCTTCGCAACCTTGCACGCATCGCAATGGTCTTCTCCAAGGACCTCTCGTACTTCTTTGAAGCCGAACCACAGGCTATGTTCCGGGTCCATCGCCGCAAAGAGCGCGTACGCCTTCCTCAGACCGGCGTCGAATCACCCACATACTACTTCGAAAGCCTTGGCTACATGGTCCCCGATCGCCATATGGACCCCTACTTCGCCGAATTCATTCCGCTCGCGGCCAACCAGGATTCGAAAGCTCACATGCACCCCGGCTACGAATTCCTTTACGTTCTCGATGGCGAGCTCGCTCTGCAGCATGGCGAGAATCGCTGCACGCTGGAACCGGGCGATGCGGTCTACTTCGATTCCAGCACTCCGCATTCGTATGTCTGCAACGGATCGAAGTCCGCCAACGCTCTGATCGTCACCATGCACCAGCCGCTGCCCGTGCAATCGGCAGTCCCGGTGCGCGCGGTGGCCGCACCAAGTGTTCAACGGCCCCTCAACATGCCCACGCCCACGATGGGGTTGAGCGAGCGCCGTTAGCGCGTTTCGCTGGCGACTGAAACGGGATGCCCATCCTGGCCGAGTCTTTCGAGGTTAGGATGGGATGACCGTACAATTGCCAATTCGCCTTTCCCTGCTTGCGTCAGACCACTCGAGCGGCACCTCGAGCGGATTGCAGAATGGTTCTATGGCCGTGCTTTGGTGATGGACTCCAGCCAATTCACGATCGCTGCCTGCAGTGCGATCCGATGATCCGAAAACGTGTGGTCGGTGTGCATGTGCTGCTCGGTAACTTTCATATTGCCGGCCTTCCGCAAGGCCTCCGCCAGTGCCTGGTTGTCAGACGTATTGCGGTCATCGGCCTCAAGAACGAAAACAGGCCGGTCTTTCAAAAGAGGGATGCTGTTCAAGTAACTCCACTTCGCCGGGTCGCTATCAACTTCTCGTATTAGTTGTTGCGCATTGGTGCCCACCAGGCGTGAGGCGTTGTCGTTCGATCTATCCCAAAACTCCGGATCGTTGACCCTTTGACGCGCTGATGCTGGTCCGATGTTCCATGCCGCAATCAACGCGGCTCCAAACACCTTCGGCTCGTGAGCAGTCGCATAACCCGCGACGAAGCCTCCCATGCTGTGTCCGACGAGGACTATATGAGTTGGATCGATCCTGAACTTTTTAACATTCTCAGGCTGGAGTAAAAAATCAATTGAGGCCTGTGCGTCCTCAAGAGTGTGGGTAAACGAAAAAGTGCCTCCACTGCCCCACGCGCCACGAAAGAACGGGACCAGCACGTTCCAGCCGGCCCGCCGGATGGAGTAGGCGAGATCGAGGTTCTTTTCATTACCGGGAAAACCATGCAGCATCAGCACTGTCGGATGTGGTCCGGCACCGGACGCAATGTAGAGTACCGAATACATCTTGGCCCCGTGACTCGGAATGTCAGGCGAAGCCATCATTGCAGGATATGCGGGATCAGGAGGCGGGTCTGAGATCACCGCCGCCGGCGCTTGTTGGGTGACTTCTTGCGCATGGATTCGGTTCGCGAGCCACAGTACACACCAGAGCAGCAGCATAAAACAGCCAAATCGTCTCATGGCCGATATGATAATCAACGACTGCCACCCCCAATGACCACGACATCGCGGGCAATCACTATCCCCTAACGCTGGCTCTTCTTTCGCGCCGCCTCAAACTCGTCGCCAGCTTTCCACTCAACCGATTTCGGCTGCTCACTGGCCAGCCATCCCAGCACAAATCCAAACCGCGCCAGCTTGGCATTGCCGCGGAAATCCCAGTCCGCTTTGTACTCGTCCGACGGCTGATGATAATGGTGCGCCACGTAGTCCTCGAATTGCGCATGTCCCCATGCCTCGTCGTGTCCTTCAAACAGATCGCCGCCATCCACTGAGAAGGCCGGAATCCCCACGCGCGCCAGTGAGAAATGATCGCTGCGGTAGTAGTGCCCCGCCATCGGAGTCGGATCGGCCAGCAGCTGCAAATCGAATTCCTTTGCCACCGTCTGCACGGTCGGCCAGAAGTCGATGCGATCAGCCCCACCAAGATTTGCGGAACGCGGCACGCCGATCGGCAGCAGCATGTCGTAGTTCAAATCCAGCGCAATCTGTTTCGCCGGCACCGGCGGATGCATCCCCAGGTACTGCGATCCCAGCAGCCCCTGTTCTTCCGCTGTCACCGCCGAAAAATACATGTCGTGCGGAGGCCGCTCCGAACCCTGCGCGAATGCCCGCGCCATCTCCACAAGGATTCCGCAGCCCGTTCCATTGTCGGCCGCGCCGTTATAAATGTTGTCGCCCTTGGCGTCCGGATCGATGCCGAGATGATCGTAGTGCGCCGTGTACAGCACCGCTTTTTCGCCGGACGCCGTTCCTTCCACGCGTCCCACCACATTCGTTGAGACATATTTGCGTACGCGGCTCTCAACGTGGGCCTTCAATTTCACCGGCAGTTCCAAGGCTTTGAATCCAGGCTTTCCGGCCTTGGCTATCTCGTCATCCACATCGCCCAGTCCCGCCGCCTTGAACAGCTTCTCCGCAACGTCGTGCTGAATCCACGAAGCTGCGCGCAGCGTTGCATCCGGATCGCCCTGCAGATAACTCTTCTCGATCGCCTGCGAGTTCCTCACTACCTCCCAGCCGTAGCTGGCCAGGTCGGTGCGATGAATAATCAGTACACCCACGGCACCCAGCCGTGCAGCCTGCTCGTACTTGTAGGTCCAGCGCCCGTAGTACGTCAGAGCCTTGCCCTTGAAGAATTTCTCATCATCGGACGGAGGCTCGTTCACAATGACCAGCACTACCTTGCCCTTCACGTCCACGTTGGCATAGTCATTCCAGTGATACTCCGGCGCATTGATGCCGTACCCCACAAACACAATCGGCGCGTCGAAGTCGGCATTTTCCTGTCCAGTCTGATCCTTGGCCACAATGTCGGTTCCGTAGCTCAAGTCCATGGCAGCACCGCTCGCAGGGACCAGCGAAAACTTCGTCTTGTCTTCAATGGTGTGAACGGCCATCAGGGGCACACGTTGAAAGAACGTACCATTCTCTCCCGCTGGCTTCACGCCGTTGAGCGCAAACTGCGTGGCAATATACTCCGCGGCCACCTCCGCCCCGCGCGTCCCCGGCCCGCGTCCTTCCAGAAGGTCGAGCGAGAGAAACTTCACATGCGCGCGAATCTTTTCCGGATCGATGGAGTCAGCCGCATTTCGCGCCGCCGGCGGCAACCCAGCGATGCGGGGGACCGCATTCGCAGTAGAACCTGCAGTCTCTTGTGAATTCATCGGCGCCGCGGCTGCGATGACCGCAGCCAGCATCAGCAAAGTTTTCCGGGAGTGCATTGGGGTTTTCCCTCAGGGCTTGGTTGAAAGGCCAGTACCCATGCGATCTTAATCAATCGCTCTCTTGTGCTTCAAAGCGGCAGGTTTTCCGCGACGGCGAGTCCCCGAAGTACAGGCGACGCCTTCCGCATTTCGGGGCAGATCAGAAGGTGGTTCACTTTCTGAGGGGAGTCCTGGAGTCGGCGGTCATCAGGTGCGCCCGCAGCAAAACCTTACGCGCCAGTCCCGTCAAAGGCAGCTCGTTAAGCTCCTCCAACCGGATCCAGCGGCGCTTTCCGCCCGTCACAGTCATGCGCGCTACGTCTCCCTCGATCAACGTTCGAATCTTCACTTCGTAATTCACCTTCATGATCGCGTGTCGCACCGTCATGCGCAGGTCCGCTTCCGGTACTTCGATCTCTCGCAAAGCAGGCAGCTGCCACATTCCCGGCATCACAGATTCGATCTCTCTCCGCTGTTCCAGCAGAACCTCGCCATTCCCTCGCCCCCGCTGCCGCAATGCCAATGCATGCCCCGCCGCCTGGGTCACCATCGCAGCCCGCGGGGCGGTCTTGTGCTCTCCCAGCGTCAGGCACCCCTCCGCCACAGGGCAAACCAGGCACTGCGGATTTCGCGGCAGGCACACCGTCGCTCCCAACTCCATCATGGCCTGGTTGCAATCGCCCGGTTGCTCCGGATCCAGCAGCTCGGTCGCTACCTGCTGGATCTTCTTTTTGAACGCCGTCGCTCCCTCGCTGCCACCCTGTTCCCATCCTGCCAGCCGGCAGATCACGCGTTCCACGTTCCCGTCCACCACGGCCACCGGTTCCCCATGGGCAATGCTCGCAATCGCCGCCGCCGTATAACTGCCAACGCCCGGAAGCTCACGCAATTCGTCGGCTGTCTCCGGCAATTTGCCCCGTCGATGGGCCTCTACAAACTTCGCCGCCTGCTGCAGCATGCGCGCCCGCCGGTAATAGCCCAGCCCGCTCCACAGCGCCAGCACTTCCTGCTCCGGAGCCCGGGCCAGCACCTCAATCGTCGGAAACCGATTGATAAATGCATTGAATCGGTCGATTACCACAGCAACGCGTGTTTGCTGTAACATGATTTCCGAAACCCAGATGAAGTAAGGATTGCGCGATCTTCGCCAAGGCAAGTCGCGCTTGTGGGCTGCGTACCAGCCAAGCAGTTGTCCGCGAAAGACTTCCACGTTCAGGGATTCGCGCTTCTGTCTGGCCATGGGTCCAGATTAATCCGTTCCGGTCATCCCGGGACCATAACCAGGTTCCCGCCTAGGTTCCTTTTGACGCCCTTGGCCCGCCACCTGACACTTTTTGGTTATTTGCGTTGGAGCAAATCAAAAGTAACGTGAAGTCAACTCTCAATCGATTTATCAGATTCACTACAGCGTCACCGACGGGGTCCTGGCCCGGGGTTCGGTTCGGGGAGCCGCACCACCACGACGCGAAATCGTCACTAATTAGACTTTTGGAGGACTATTCCACTATGAAACGCCTTGCTATCTCACTCTGCGCTCTCCTGCTTTCCACATCAGCGGTGCTCTCCGCGCAGGTGACAAGCTCCACTCTCAAGTTCGTTGACTCCACATCGGCCGAGGGCGGCGGCGCCGGTATCCACTCCATGAAGACCCTGCCTCCCAAGTACCGTCCCAGCAAGCCCTTCTCCGCCATCGCGTTCGGCGGCGGCGCTTCGGACCTGGGCGTCAACATGGCCATGGCCACCAACCTTAGCCGCCACGCCAATTTACGCGTCACCGGCAACATCTTCAAATACGACGTCAACAACTTCACCACTAATGGGTTCACGGCGAACGGCAAGCTCAACCTCACCACCGCCGGCACTTCGGTTGACTTTTACCCCTTCGCGAACCATGGTTTCCGTATCAGTCCGGGCATGCTCTTCTACAACCAGAATGCCCTCAAGGCCAGCGCTACCGTGGCCGCCGGCCAGAGCTTCACGCTGAACGACGTTACCTACTATTCCTCGCAGACCACGCCCGTCACCGGCATCGCCAATCTCGGGCTCAACACCCACAAGCAGGCCTTCACCGCCACCACCGGCTGGGGCAACATGATTCCCAGCAAGGGCGGTCACTGGTCCTTCCCGGTTGAAATCGGCGCAGCCTTCATCGGCGCTCCCGCGCTCCAGATGAGCATCGCCGGCGTCGCCTGCGACAGCACTGGTATCCACTGCATCGATGTCGCCCAGAATGCCCAGCTTCAGACCAACTTCCAGGCCCAGGTCGACAAGTATCGCAAGGACCTCGACCCCCTCAAGACCTACCCCATCGTCTCTTTCGGCGTTGCTTATAGCTTCAGGACCCGTTCCAGCCACTAGGCTGATCGGTCACCCAAGACTGGGCGGCATCCGACGATGCAGCTCCAGCGACAGAAGAGCTTCCGTGGAAGGCGGAAGCTCTTCTGCTTTTCGTCGCAACATTTCATACCGCAGACCGCATAAACTTGCCAGCACACCCCTCCACTCTGGCACAGTAATCAATTGATGGAACGCTCAATCAACACCCGCCGCCAGACCTCCGCCGCGTCCTCTTTCGCCATCCTCCTCATCCTGGCCATCTGCTTTGCCCCCCGCGCCCACGCCCGCGCTGAGCTCCAGCCATGCAAAACCAGCGCCACGCCTGAACAGCAAATTGCCCTCGGCCAGAAAGTCGTCGCCCAGGTCTATCAGCAAATGCCCGTCCTGCCTGATTCCAGCCCAATCACACGCTACATTCAGGGGCTCGGCCAGAAGATCACTTCCCAGGCTCCCGGCTACCACTGGCCCTACAATTTCCATGTCGTCAACGTGGCGGACATCAACGCATTCGCTGTTCCCGGCGGCGCCATCTTCGTCAATCTCGGCACCATTCAGGCCGCCTCCAATGAAGCCCAGCTGGCCGCCGTCATGGCCCACGAAACCTCTCACGTCGTCCTCCAGCACTCCGTCTGCAATCTCGAAAAGGAAAACCGCGTCGGCATTCTCGCCGGCCTCGGCCAGCTCGCCACCGGCCTTATCCTCGGCGACTCCACGCTGGGCTCCCTCGCGCAGAAGGGCATTGGCCTCACCGCCGGCCTCAGCTTCCTTCGCATGTCGCGCGATGCCGAGCAGCAAGCCGACCTCGAGGGCGTCGGCATCCTCTACGACATCAATTACGACCCCCGCGCCATGCCCCAGTTCTTTGAAACCATCCAGGCCAAGTACGGCAAGGGCAGCGCCCAATTCCTCAGCGACCATCCCAACCCCGGCAACCGCACCGAGTACGTCGGCCGCGAAATCGCAACCTTCGTGCCCAAAAACCGCTACGTCACCAACTCAAACCAGTTCACCCAGATCCACAAAACTGTCGCCGCCATGCACGCCTACACGTCACAGGAAGTCTCCTCCGGCGCATGGAAAAAGAAGGATCCCAATCAGACCGTAAGCACCGGCGTAAATCAGTACGACCCCGGCGCCCCGTCCGGCGCATCAAACCCCGGCTCCGCAGGCCCCTCGGTCGACACATCCCAGCCGCAGCAGTGGGTCACCTTCCAGGGCACTGGATTCACCATGCAGGTTCCCTCCAACTGGCAGGGTTCCGGCAATCAGAACTCCGCCATGCTCGCGCCTCCGGGTGGCATCACGCCTGCCTCCAGCGGACAGGGCAATAACCTCATCTACGGCGTTCTGACTGACTCATATAAACCCGAAAAGCCCGCCGGCAACACCGAGACCTTCAACGAGCTCCTCGCCGAACTCACCCGCGAAAACCCCGGCCTCGCCCCCGGCTCCGTCACCCGCATGATCGTTGGCAACATCACCGCGGACGCCGTGCAGAGCGTCAACCGTTCCGCCAACAATGGCCACGGGGAGCACGACTGGATCGTCGGCGTCCCTCAAAACGGCGCCATGCGTTACTTCGTCTTCGTCTGCCCCGAGCCCGACTTCAACACCATGCGACCCACCTTCCAGCAAATCCTCAACTCCATTCGCGTCGAATAACGCCAGGTGCGAGCACCGACCCGCCGACCGGATAGATCCTTGGCAACGTCCCCGCACGAGGAATGCGATACATTGATTCGCAATGACCAGTGAATCTGAGAGTCGCGCCGAAACTCGAATTGCGGAGTTGACCGCGCGCGTCTGGCGGATGGAAGAAGCGCTCCGCCGGTACGGCATCGTTCTCGACGAAACGGGGCAACCCGCGTCCCGCGCTTCCGGCCCAAGAGCTCCAGGCTCGTTGCCTCCACTCGAACAAGTTGCAGTTGATACGCCGTCCCAACCACATCCGACCACCCTTCAGCACGATTCCCCTGCAACCCCCGATCCGTCACCCAGGACGACGCCCCTGCCGCAAATTGCGCCCAATGTCCCTCCGCCCTTCGCATCATTTCGGCCCAGCAACGAACACAACGGTTCGCTGGAAAGCCGCATCGGCTCGCAGTGGTTCAATCGCATCGGCATTCTCGCCGTGCTCATTGCCATGGCGTGGTTCCTCAAGCTCGCCATCGACAATCACTGGATCGGACCCCTGGGCCGCGTGCTCATCGGACTTCTCGCCGGCGCCGGTTTGATCCTCTGGTCGGAACGCTTCCGTCTGCGCAACTACCCCGCGTTCTCGTACTCACTGAAGGCAGTGGGTAGCGGCACGCTCTACCTGTCGTTGTGGGCATCCTTCTCGCTCTACCACCTGCTGCCCTCCGGAGTAGCCTTTGCTGCCATGATCGCGGTCACCGCCTTCAACGGCATCATCGCGTGGGTGCAGGACTCGGAACTCCTCGCCGCCTATGCCATTGCCGGCGGCCTCGGCACGCCGCTCCTCCTGTCCACCGGCGAGAATCACGAGATCGCTCTCTTCAGCTACCTGCTGCTTCTCGATCTCGCCATGTTGGCGCTTGTCTGTCTCAAGCCATGGTCGCGCCTTCTCTGCGGAGCCTTCGCGGGCACCCTGGTGTTTTACGTGGGATGGAACGCCGAGTTCTATCGCGCCGATGAGCTCGGGGTTACCGGCGTCTTTATCGTCATGTTCTTCCTGCTCTTCGCAATCGCGCCGCGACTGGCATTGAGCCATCCCAAAGATGCAGCGGTCCGCGAACTCTGGGACCACCTGGTGCAGACGGTGATGCCCGTCGCCAATGCGTTCTTCGGCTTTCTCGCCCTGCTCGAAATCTTTTGGGACGCGGATCATCACGACGCTGGTCCCTGGCTTGCCGTCATCTTCGCCGCGTTCTATCTGGTCATGCTCAATTTGCCGGCGCGTGGTCGCTGGCAGCAAAGCTCATCGCTGCTTGATGGTCTTCACCTCACCGCCGTCATCACCTTCCTCACTATTGCGATCCCTTTGAAGGCTCACGGCCGATGGATCACCGTTGGCTGGCTGGCCGAGGGCGTGGCCCTCTACTGGATCGAGAGCCGCAGACGCTCCCGGCTTTTGGAAGCGCTCTCCCTGATTTGCCTGGTATTGGGCCTCGCTGCTGCGACCGTGCTGAACAGCATGGATTCCATGACGCCCTTCTTCAATCCGCGTTTTGGCTGCTATCTCGCCGCCATGGCCGCGCTCGCCATCGTTGCCTTTCGGTCTGCGCATCGGGAACAATCTGAGGAACCACCCGCGCTGATCAAGCCACAGTCCCTCGGCGCCCTGGCCGTCTTGCTCATCAACGTGCTCATCCTGGTCTCCGTGGGATGGGAGATCGACACCTTCTGGTGGGTGCGCAACTGGAAAGGTCAGATCGACGCACTGCACTCGTACGAAATGTATGCGCAGTTCACGTACTCCGCCTTCTTCATGGTGTTCGGAGCCATCCTGCTCGCATTGGGGTTCTCGCGCCGGTCAGAATTTCTCCGCTGGCAGGCGCTCGTACTGGTCTCCGTCACCATCCTCAAGGTCTTTCTCTTTGATATGAGCACGCTCAGTCAGGGCTATCGCATCCTCAGCTTCCTTGGGCTCGGCGGACTGCTTCTTGCCGTCAGCTTTGTGTATCAGCGCGATTTGCTTCATCTGCGCACGTCGGAAACACAAGCGGCCAATGCCGAAGGGAAAGATGCATGAAGAATGCGGCGGCCCTTCTATTGGTCTTCACCGTGACTTCGCCGGAAATCAAATACTTTCGCTATCAACGTCCGGTTTCAATTCCAACGCAGAAGAGCGGTCAGGCGTGCATGTCCGCTCGATGCTGCCGTATTTGCCCACGCCGCTCCCGGCCTGCCTGACCTGCGGCTCTATCGCGACGGCACTGAGGTTCCCTACCTGCTGCACCAGGTCACGCCCCCTGAACAGAAACCTTCCACCATCCCGCCGCTGAATACAGGCGTGCGCGGCGGGCAGGTCGCCTTCGACGTCAGCATGCCGGAAGGCCACTACACCGACGTTGATCTTGTCATCGCGGCCGAGAACTTTGTGGCAACGGTTTCAGTCTCCGGAAGCCAGACCCAGGGCGGCACTGAAACCAACATCGGCGCCTACACCATCTTCGATCTCTCCCATCAAAAGCTGGGCCGCGGCACAACCCTGGCGTTGCCCGAGTCGGACTTTCGCTATCTCCACTTCCGCATCAAGGGACCCCTCAAGGCTGAGAACATCCAGGGCGTCCAACTTCAGCGCACTCTTCCGGACAAGCCGCATTTCGTCCGGGTTGCCGGCACCGGACCGGGCGTCGTGCAAGGTCATACCACGGTGCTCACAACCACCATTCCTGCGCATGTGCCGGTGGATCGCATCGTCGTTTCGCCATCGGCTCCAGCCAGCCGCCTTTCACCGCACCGTACGAGTCACCGCCACCCCCCTCAAAGGAAATCCTGATCACCCCGTTCGCGAGAATGTCATTGCCGAAGGATCGATCCTGCGCGTCCATGGCATTCACGAGGGCCAGCGCATCGATGACGAGCAGTTGGACGTCACCATTCCCGGCGGCGAAGTCGATCAGGATGCCACCTGGACCATCACCATCGATAACGGCGACGATGCCCCCTTGCGGGTTGAATCCGCCCGATTGGAGATGGTGGAGCGCGATCTCTGTTTCGATGTCAACGCGTCCAGTCCCACGACGCTCTATTACGGTGACGCCGCGTTGAGCGCGCCGCGCTACGACTATGGCGCATTCACATCCGCGGAGAAAGACGCCCTCGCTGCCTCGCTGGCGGGAGAAACCCTCAACGCCGCTTACCAGCCCCGCCCCGACGACCGCCCCTTCACCGAGAGATACCCGTGGCTCCTCTGGGCAGCTCTGTGCGGGGTCGTCGCCGTTCTGGGCGTCATTACCTTCCGCACCGCAAAGAGGAAGGCAGCCTAGCGATTCCCACTGAGTAGCGCGTACAATTCGAGGGCAAATCAGGAGTCATCTGTGAACCTTCCAGCTGTAAGCGGCTGCGTCGGTGGGCCCGTGTGTTCTCGTCGCTTGCCTGGCGTTGCCTGCTCAAAGCCCGAATCACAGCACTACTACAGCTCCGTATCCGCTCCGGCCACAGTCACCGTCACGGCCGCGCCCAAGACGACGCCCACCGTCACAGCCGTTGCTTCGCCGTCCCCCATCACCCTTGGTGACACCCTCAGCATGGCCATCCAGGTAGCGCCCTCCACCCCGGGCGGCCCCACGCCGACTGGCTCCTTAACCATCTCCGCCAACGGCCAAACCCTTCCCGGCACTCTCAGTGCAGGGAAGGCTCAGGTCACGGCGTATCCGGGATGGCTCCCCGTCGGCGCCAGCTCCCTCGCCGTCAACTACGCCGGCGACAGCAATTACAACGCCGCGTCCACCACCGTTCCCGTCACCGTCGGCAAGGCCGTAATGACCATGTCGATCCTGCCCAATCCCGCCAGCGTCACCACAGCTCAGAATCTCGACGTAATCGTCACCTTCACAGGAGCGGTCAGTCTCGTCACACCCACCGGACACGTGGAACTCACAAGCGGCTCCTTTGACTCCGGGCCCCTCGTGCTCAAATACCCCACACACATCTCCGTACCCGCAGGCGCGCTCCCCGCAGGAACAGACACGCTCACCGTCAGCTACTCCGGCGACAGCAACTATGTGCCCCTCAGCAACACCCATTCGGTGGTTATCACCACTCCGCCCCCACCCCCGCCCACCTATACCGTCACCGGAACCGCCGTCGTTATCAGCGTCCCCGGCGCAACGAGCGGGAATACTTCCACCGTGACCGTCACACCCGCAGGCGGATTCACTGGCAGCGTCGTGCTCGCAGCATCCCTCACCTCAGGCCCCACCGGCGCTGTGCATCTGCCCCAGTTGAGCTTCGGCGCCACCAGCCCGGTCAGCGTAACAAGTGCCGGCGCGGCCACCGCCACCCTGACGGTGACGACCACTGCCCCCACCACCGGAGCCTTGATCTATCCAGTGCATCCGCAAAGCCGCTGGTACCCCCTGGGAGAAACCGCGCTGGCTTGTGTTGTCCTCTTCGGCTTCCGGGCGCGACGGCAGAGTTGGCGAATCTTCCTCGGCATGCTGCTGCTGATGGTTGCGTTCTCGAGCGCGGTAACGGCGTGCGGTGGTGGCGGTGGCGGAACCACCAGCACGCCCCCGCCCACACCCACGCCTGGCACCACCGCCGGAACCTATGTTGTGGCCATTACCGCCACCTCCGGCTCCACAACCGCTGCCACCACCGTGAATGTCGTGGTCCAATAGGCTACTTCGTTGGAGCCCGCTGCCAGCCGCAACGAGAGCCGCGACCCCAAAGAGCTGCGCGCCATTGATTCTGGATCAATGGCGCCGCGGAGGACCCGCGAATCGCACGTAGGTCAGGGTTTATCCCTGACAACAAGGCACCATCGTGCACGGTCGGTCAGGGATTCATACCGAAAACGGGCATTAGGGTAGGTCAGGGATTCGTACCTGGCAACAAGGCACCGTCGTGCACGGCAGGTCAGGAGCATTGAGGTAGGTCAGGGATTTATCCCTGACAATAAAGCCTCCATCGACCAAGGGGTTTTAACCCCTGAGGTTCGCTTTTGCGAATCTCCACCGAGCACCCAATCCTGACCCCTGTGGAAATCTTGTCAAGAGGCAAAAATGAAAATAGTTTGTAACTCCCTTTAAAATCAACGCAAAATAATTCGCCCCAATTAGGGATTAATTCAACGAACCTGCCATACTTAAAGTATTCACACGAACAAGGCGAGTTACCCAGTGTGCGCCGTGCGTTCTTACCGGCCCATGCGCCGACCCTCGTCCTGGGTTATTTGACAACCAGTTTCACCACGCCACCGACAACGCTCTTCCTTCACTTCTTGCACTTTCACTCGTTTTCACTGTTCACTGTGTTTTAAATCACGGTGAGCGAAAATTCCCCCATTTTCTGTGTGCAATCGCAACAATCCAATCAATTTGGTCGTTTTTTTTGCGCAGTGTGCGCGTCCTACGGGAAATTTCAGTCCAGCAGTTCGGAAACAATCCCCGGCGCCGCCTGCAACGCAGCGTCAATCTGGGACGGGTCCTTGCCGCCGGCCTCCGCGATCTCGGCCTTGCCTCCACCGGAGCCCCCAACCAGCTTGGCGACCGCACCCACCAGCTTGCCGGCCTGGATGCGCTTCAGCAGCCCCGGCGTAACCCCGGCAATGATGGCCACCTTGCCCTCCGGCTGTGCAGACGCCAGAACCACAACCGCCTCGCCCGCCTTCTGTT
>CAWJOO010000017.1:0-30356 GCA_963844515.1 uncultured Acidobacteriota bacterium | reverse complement strand
TTGCAGAACCGGGGACTCATGCTCGGTGTTCTCGGACGAAAGCTTGATTATCTGATCCCTCATTGCCGAGATTTTCGCCTACCCGTGCTTAACACCGTTCGTTGAACTCAATGGCCGCGCCGGAGAGTGAACTGTTGCATCGCGCCATCGCGCCGTGGCGCAGGATTGAGAGGTGCGTGGTCCTGCGCCTGCAGCCCTAGTGATTGGTCTCACAATTGCGCCGTAATGTTCCTGCGGAACCGGGTGGCCCCTTTACTATGGGGAGGATTTCCGGACCAGCGAAGGACATAGAGTGCACAAGGAGTCAGACGGCGGATCGGTACTACGGCGAAGCCGAGGACCTTGTCCGGGAGTGCTGTGGGTGACGGCCGTCGCGGTGCTTCTGCCTTGCAACTTTGCACGGCGGAAATCTACAAGTGTGCCGCCCCGGACGGCACCATGTCATATTCGGACATTGCGTGCGAGACGAAGCTGGCGACCACCGATCCGCAAGGCGCCGCCAGGCCGCCCACTACAGGCGCGGCCCGCGATGTCCCGATCGTTCCGGCCGAGGCCGTTGCGCCCACCAGCAGTTTGGATCGCAAATGGCAGGAGCTGATGACCCTGCTGCAGCTATCAGCGCGTGAATCTGCGGGTAGTGCCGACGTTGCTGAACTGCTGGTGCCGAGGTTGGACTCCAGGCTTGCGGCCCAGACCCGAAGGATGCTCGCTGGACGGCGTTGAGCAGGATGATTCAGGCCGACATCGGCGCCGACATGTCGCAGCTCGGTGGTCCCTTCACCGATGCGAATCGCACCGCGTTGAAGTCGATTGAAAGCCAGGTACAGGAACCCGACGCCGATGCGCTCCTGGCATTCGTGCACAGCCCGCCGGGAGTCAGCTACCTGCAGTTCCTCGATGACATGCGGGCCGTGTATGCCAGCGCACTGCGTTCGGTCGTGGGGCATATGGAATCGCAAACTCCGATCCAACAATCTTCAGCGACTCCCGCGGTCACACAGGCGCGCATTCGCCTGATCACACTCGCCACCGCAGCCGCGCCGCTGTACGGGGCTCAGGACCTCGCGCACAACACCCGTGATCCGACACCCTTTGGCGCGGGCGGCATCAGACCCGCGCAAGTCGCGGCGGTAGCCGGTACAGGGCTGGATGCCGTCGGGGGGCGCTTCGGGGCTGCACTGGGTGACTTCGAGGCATTTAACACCTCGTCCCTGCCAAACACTTCTTCACCGCCGTCGGTCGCCCGATCGCGGTTAAGATGGCCGCGACCGATGCGGCCATGAATGTATTCAGCGATGGGGAGCTGCAGAAATACGGCGCACGATGGAAGCTCGCTTATCAGCGCGGCACCTATTTGATCGCGTTCGCGCCGCGTCCCGGGATTGTCGCGGGTTCTTCCCCGCAGATTCTGCAGGCCAGCTATGGCAGTTCGCGGATGGGACGCTCCTTCGACGTGACGCGTAGGGTCGATGCGGCCTGTCCACGCGGCAACGTCAGCTGCAGGGTCGCTTGCGGCAATCAGCTCGCCGGGGATCCGGACTTCGGACGCGTCAAATTCTGCCAGATCACCTTTCAATGTTTCGGCCGGCCCCCACAGAGAGTCACCGAACAGGAAGGCCGGAGTGTCACATTGACGTGCGTGCCCTGATTCAGGCTGGCAGCGACTCGCCAACGGCATTGGGCCCAAGGACCACATTACAAGGCTGCGCCCCGACCTAGCGCGCAAGTACGTTCCGCTGACATCCGCGGGCAACGGATTGTAAAACGTATCTCTGAATCAGCTCGGCGCCAGTCTCGCGTCGCACGCTCTTTTCGCTGATTGGTTAGGAGGCGACGAGCGCTGCAGATATCGGTCACTACGAAATCAGCAAAATTGAACCTGACTCGCCTGCGCCCGAACAGGACATCGAGGAATGGGAGCGCCGGGTCAAGGTGGCTATTGCTACGGATGGGGCAATTCGGGAGACAGGGGGCGGACCTCATGGCTACGAGATGTTCCTCGGGATTCTCGTGCTCGCGGCCATTTGCAGCACCATGACGGTGCGTTGGATCGGCGGGGTCGTCGACCCGAAAGGGTTTGAGCTCAACCGGCTCAAGCGGGACCGGAAGGCGCCCGGACGGAGCCGTCGCGCCTAACCCAGATCGGGACCTCCCATGGGCCAAGAGCCTAAAACCGGCCAATTCATTGATTTAGGTTAGCACCTTAACCTAAAATAAGCTCGGTTCTTATTTTAGGCTCGGTAATCCCATGCATCGACCCCAACCCGGCCACTACGTTGCCGTCTCGACGGCCGGGGAAGCGTTCAAGCCTTCGTGCCGGCGCCGCTGCCGCCGGAGCCCCCGCTCGTGTGGTCGACCGCATTGCGCCACCGGTTCGATGAGGCCCTAGTGGCCTTGGGGAGACTCGATTCGGTCACTGCGTTGCTCCCCAATGCGGCGTTGCTGCTCTACAGCTTCGTGCGCAAAGAGGCGGTGCTGTCCTCGCAGATCGAAGGTACCCAGTCCTCGCTTGCGGATCTACTGCTCTACGAAGTGGATGAACAGCCGGGCGTGCCGGTGGAGGATGCCCGGGAAGTGAGCCGCTGCGTGGCAGCGTTGGAGCGGGGCCTGAAAAGCCTTCGTGGCGGTCTTCCCGTGTGCACCCGCCTGCTGTGCGAAATGCACAAGGTGCTGCTCTCGCATCCGGGCGGGAAAGCCAAGGCGCCGGGCGAGCTACGCCGTACCCAGGTGTGGATCGGGGGCACCCGGCCGGGCAACGCGGTATTTGTGCCGCCACCGGCCGAGGAAGTCCCAAAGTGCCTCGCGCCGCTGGAGCGATTTCTCAACGACGAGCCCGAACCGGTGCCGCCGTTGATCAAGGCCGCGCTGGCTCACGTGCAGTTCGAAACCATCCATCCGTTCCTCGACGGCAACGGACGCATCGGGCGGCTGCTGATCGTGTTGCAATTGGTGGCCGACGGCGTGCTGCGCGAGCCGATGCTGTATCCCAGCCTCTACTTCAAGAGGCACCGGGCGCTTTACTATGAATTGCTGAATGAAGTGCGCTTGCGAGGTGATTGGGAGCGCTGGCTGGATTTCTTCGCGGAGGGAATCGAGACGAGCGCGACGCAAGCGGTTGCGACCGCGAATGCGCTGCTTGGCACTCGTCAACGCAGATCGTGATCGAATCGCCCGCCTCGGGCGGGCGGCCCCGTCCGCTCTCGCGGTCCACCAGGCGCTACAGCGCCAGCCCATCTCGACCGCAGCCTCGCTCGTCAAAGCCACTGGGCTCACGGCGGCCACGGTGAACAAATCGCTCGCCCATTTGGAGCGCATCAGCGTCGTCGGTGAACTCACCAATCGACGGCGCGGCCGAGTCTTCAGTTACGGCAAGTACGTGAAAGAGCTGGCTGCGGAGATGGAGTCGCCGTGAACGCACGAAAGCTGCTCCGGCGCGATCAGTTCTGGTTCGTGGACAAGCGCGAAGCGCTCGAGAAGGCTTACCTGCGCGCGCGTTATGGTGGCGTGCCCTTCATCTCCGGCAGTAGCAGTAGGTCAGTCGCGGCGGTCGCTCACGGGACGCCGGACCCGAGGAACGCAATGCGGCCTGAGTCCTACTTTTCATAACTAGCGTCGTTCGCGCGCCTTGGTGGTTAGACCAAGGCGGATTTGTCCGCTGTAGCACTTGCCTCGCTAAAACCGTAGACCTTGCCGTCATCGCCCATGGCGATACGGTACTGATGAACATCATTCTCATGCTGAACTTGGTAGATGTCCCATCCCTGATTGCTGACGCGCAAAAACTCGATCGACACGATCGCACCAAAGTACTGGCCAACAATCTGCCAATACGGCATCTGCCCACGCACGACCTGCGCAAACTCCGGGCTCATCTGGCCGTAGTTGGGGTTGCCCGCTCTGCCCGTGTCGAGCATTTTGCGCAGTGCCTCTTGGCTTCCCGGCACAGGAACGCGATCCTTGATGCGGTCCGCGATAGTCTGCTTTATGACCTTGGCGGTCTCTGCGTCGGTCCTTTCCAATCGAATGCGCGGTGCCACGCTGCCAGATCACCAACCGCTTCGCGGCACCCTCGTCGACCTGTTCGAAGTGCAGCACGAGATCGAACTTTGGGATGGCAAAATCCGCTTCACCGGTCTGCTCGAGAGCCAGCGCTGGCTGACCAATGGGTTCCAGGACCAGCTTGGTGTCCTTACGTGTGATCGTAGATACCCCCAGTGCGCGGTTGCGGAAGTAGTAGCCGATATAGCGATCCAGCGTTGCGGCATCTGGCGTGACTTGTTCATCGGCATCGGAAATCTGCGTGTCAGCAGTAGATGCGGTCATTTCAAAACTCCTAATAAGAGAGCACAGTTCCTCGACAGACAATGAACGGCCCGCCTGCAACTGAATCAGCGCAGCCTCGGCAACGGTCTGGCCACGTTCTGCTTCGGCGCGTCGATGTTTCCAAGTGTCCAGTTGTAGCTCCAAAAGCTGACGTAACATGGGGGACGAAGGCCGCCGCGTCAGATCGCGAATCTGGTTTAGGGTCAAACCAAGGACTTTGAGCAGACCGATTTCGTTGAGTTTGAGTAGCTCGTGGGCGCCGTAGCGGCGCCACCCAGCCGCGGAACGCCCCGGCGTGATCAGCCCGTAGTTCTCATAGACACGCAGTGCACGTACCGTGAGTCCCGTGCGTAACGAGCACTCCGCCGCGGTCAGCCATTCCGTAGTCGCTTCGTTCATTGTTGATACCCCCAGCGCCACTCTACGGTGTGACCTTAGGTACGGTGCAAGAGTGTGGCGCCCAATTGAGACCGAGGCGAATGGGCGTGACGGTCGTTCTGCCGTCCTCGGCTTCCACAATCTGCTACAGGGATGGATTCCCGAGAACACGCATGAACATCATTCGATGTTCTGCACCTGCCTGTGCTATGGGCCTAAGTCATTGAATAAATTAGCAAACTGCAATTGCCGAACCATTCAGCTACTGAGCTAGCTACAAGCCATACCGGAGTGGCGTGCGGCTCGCGCCGATTGGGAATTAAATCGGCTCACTTATGGAGATGCGGGACAAACTTTTGCGCAATCGCGGCCGAACACAAGGCGGCGATCTCAGCGAGAAAGTCGTTCGATTTGAGAATGCGAGTCTCAACTGCTTTGAGACTCCGGGGACTGAAACGGCGGCTATCAACAAACTGGTTCGCCAAGTTGGAATTTTGATATTCCAGGGGAAAACTAGATCAGGCATCTCGGATAAGCGGACGACCTAATCATGAATACTTTTAAGGTAGTTGTTCATGCCGGTTTCCTGTCCACGGGCCACACACAGACAATTTATACGTCTCAGCCTCTGTTTGGCTGACGCCTGATTCCAGATACCGCATACCAGTTTCTTGCCCCCTAGAAGCCATGTGACGAAGGGAGAAGTCTCTTTATTCGGGCGGCGGTATGGGGTGTCACCTCTCGGAAAGTCACCCGACGATAGTCTGAAGTACCTGTTAAGGTATTTGGGCGTCGGGCCCAGCGGACAGCAGAACAGGCAATAATACGGATTGCTCTTGCAAGAATTGCATTTAGGGGCACGCGGCTCCGAGGGGTCAAATTGGCAAACTGTTCCATCTCATAGGCGCTGGCCAAGAATACTCCACCATCATGCTGCTCGCGGCCACAGAGGAATCCTGTTCCTGAATCCGGAATCGAGTAAATAATGTAGGCGGGAATCTTTTTCTTTGCAGTGGCGTACGAGAGCAGAGTAGAAATCTGATTCTTGGTGCCGTCAGGATACTGAAGCTTCCTAACGTACGAATCGTAGGGTATCAAGCGACATCCGGAACTGACCCCCTGGCGACATCTGGAACTGACCCCCCGGTTAGTTCAACTTCTCCAACTGGCTTGCCGATCCGGCCTGGTTAACCAGGCCGGATCGGCGCTTCTCACGCAGCCGGTAGCTGTCGCCGCGGATCGTGATGACATGGCTGTGGTGCAGCAGCCGATCGAGGATCGCGGTGGCCACCACGCGTCGCCGAACACGGTTCCCCATTCGCCCACGGACGCGGTTGCTGGTCACCAGCATCGATGCCGCGCTCGTAGCGGCGGCTGACGAGCTGGAAGAACAGGTGCGCAGCGTTGGGCTCGAACGGCAGGTAGCCGAGCTCATCGACGATCAGCAGCTTCGGCTTGGCTGTAGTGGCATGAGCCGTTCCTCGAGCCGGCCCTCGGCTGTGGGCACGGGCGAGCGCCGTGACCAGCGCCGTTGCCGGAATGAACAGCGTCGAGTAGCCGTGCTGGATCGCTTCGCGACCGAGCGCCACGGCCAAATGCGTCTTGCCGACGCCGGGCGGCCCGAGCAACAGCAGGCTTCGCCATTGGCCACCCAGCGGCAGGTCGCAAGCTCGCGGATCTGCTTCGGATCCAGCGAGGGCTGCGCGTCGTAGTCGAAGCCCTCCAGCGTGCGCACGAAGGGGAACTTGGCGATCGACATGCCCATCTGCATGCGCCGCTCGTCCTTGCGCGCCACTTCCGCTCGCACAGCAGCATCAAGTGCCTCGCGCAGGTTCAGCTCGCGCGCGTGCGGCCTGATCGAGCAGCCTGTCCAGCTGGTCGCGGATCGCGGTGAGCTTCAGACGCGTCAGCATCGAGCAGCTCATCGAGCGCCACCGGTCGGCTCTTCTTTCCTGGCGGCCATCACCAGGACCCTCCCGATGCACGTCTCGTACTCGGCCAGCGGCCGCAGCAGCTCGGCGCTCCCGCTGGCACGGTGCTGAGCTCGGATGGTGCGGCTCGCGCACGCGCGCTCGCCAGCCCGACGATGCCCACCAGGTGCTCGCGATCGATCACGCGCGTCGCGGCGGCCGAGGCTCTGCGCATGGCTGGCCACCTCCTGCCGGCATAGCAGGATGCGCACCTGGCGCTCGGCGACGACGACTGTGACGCTCTCGCCGATCAGTCGCCACGGCACGCTGTAGCGGTTGGTATCCAGCTCGATGCACGCATCGCTGTGCACGCAGCGCACGAGCTCGCGCATCTGCAGGAACGGCGCACGACCGTTGATGCGGGCGCAGGCGGCGCGCCTCGTCGCGCTCGAAGCGCTCGATCGGCGGCTCGCCGGTGGTGCCGTGCACGCGCACGTCGGCCACCTCGCGCATCCAGCGCAGCCAGGTGCGCTTCCAACGCCGTCCAGCGATGCGAAGCGTGACCGGCGATAGCGTTGCGCTTCACGTAGCCCACGCCGCGCTCGTCCTTGCCCTTCGTGCGCGCCCGGTACGGCGCGCAGGCCCGCGGCCGGATCACGCCCAGTACCGGCAGAAGGCTCGGAAGCGGTCATTGAAGACGCACCTCCCGGGTCTGCGCATCGTGCAGGTTCACCAGCGCCCTGGCATTGTCGATCAGCACCTCGCGCGTGCGTGCCGCCGAAGTGCCGGAACGCCCCCTCGATGCCGTGCACCAGGCCGACTGCCGCTCATGCCGGAACAGATCGCGACAAATGTGCGGCGCGAGTAGCCCAGCGTCGCCACGAACAGATACACCTTCGGCGCTGCTCGCCGCCGATCGCCACGCGCAGCTTCACCGAAGTCGATCTGCAGCTGATCGCCCGGCAGCCGTCTCAAACCGCACCGTCGCCAGTGCCTCTGCGCGCAGCACTTCACGGCGCAGATGCGCCACCGCACGCTCCACGGTGCGCAGGCTCACCTTGATCCCTTTCTCGCGCCGCAGATCCTGCCGAACCACATCCGCGTTGCCGCGATGCTGCAGTACCGCTCCGCCAGCCAGCTGCTCCAGTCCGTCCAACTTCCCGGCTCGCGCCGGGCTCTCGTACGCCACATAACCGCCGCTGCGCAGATAACGCCGCACCGTGTTGCGACTGCACCCAACTTCCTTGGCAATCCGCTTGACTCCCCAGCCCAGCGATGCCAGCCTCAGCATCGCCTCTACATCCTCAGGCGTTTGCATCGCCTGCCTCCCCAGTCCTGCCGAACGGGAGAGCCTGCCCGACTTCCACTTCCATACCGACCTCCTCACGTGAGGGGGGTCAATTCTTCGTGTCGTCAGGGGGTCAGATTAGCGTGTCGCCTGACACGGTTTCGCGGACGGGACGGAACGCAGCAATTCCTGACTTTGGGCGAGGGTTTGGAGTTCGACCAGGCCAGCGGCGAGCCGAAGATGGCTCGAGCCAGCTATCCGGTTCGCCAGCGCGCACGGTTCGACGCGCCCACCGTAAAAGCGGCCCTTGAGACCTACCTGGTGACCTACGCCGGATCGGGCGGTACGCCGCCGCTGCGACGCCAACGCCGATTTAAGAAGACCGTCTATGGCGACACTGAAACCAAGCTGCCCTGGACCCCATCGCGTCATAGAGTTGGAACGATGCACACGAGATGATTTCGAGGAATGGCGCGACCGGCAACGCAAAGGGCGCGAACCCCGATCCGTGAACCGTCACGTCCGGTCGGTGAAGGCCGCGCTCAACTATGCTGTCGAGCATGGCCATCTAGGCAACCCCTCTAGCATGGAAACTCAAGGCGCTGCCCGATGACACAGAAGATGTCGGCGAGACTGCGATTTTCCTAGACCAAAGCAACGCCGAGCTCTTATCGAGGCTGCCACGCCATACACCGCCGCATTTATTCGCGGCTTGGGGCTCACTGGGGCGCGACCACACGAGTTGGCCGCAGCAGTCGTCGCGGACTTCAATGGCGAAACTATTCGCGTCGCTCATCGCAAAGGCAAACCACCAAAGCTTAAGGTCCGCCACGTAGTACTCGATGCAGAAGGCATCGCTTTCTTTAAACAGCAAGTTTCCGGCCAGACTGCCGAGGCACCGATTTTTACTGAGGACGGCGAGCAGCCGTGGCGACGGCACGTGGTGCCGCCGTATTCGCGAGACGATTGCCGCCCATAACAAGAAGCGAACCAGTAGATAGCGTGCCAATAGAGGCGAGCGCGTACTCATTTCGCCACGCGCGTATTAGCGAGTTGCTTCAGGTCCACGGTATCGACCCGCTGACGGTTGCAAAGCAAACCGGCACGTCGTTGGCGTGCTCGAATTGGCGTACTTCAAATTCATCCCAAGTGCTCTGCGCGACAAGCTGGCAGCGGTCAAGTAGGGCAGCTGAAGGGACAACGGATTGTTTCTTCGGCCGAAGGCAGGGCGAGCTGCCCCGATAGTGAGTTAGTAATCCGTAGATCGAGCCGTCTTCGGTTCCACTAAGTTCAGCCGATGAGCGCAAATTGAGTAGGCACGTGGGTCCAAACGCTCCTGACGTTCCAACGTTGTGTGGCACGTTTTGGTAGACCTTCGTTGAATACCCTTTCGATGCTCGTGAGCCGCAATACGTCCCTTAGTCTAGTTCGCGCCCTGACGGCGGTCTGCGTCACGACGGTCCGAGACCTTCTTGAACTTACACGAACAGTCGGGCGCCATCGTGCAATATAGCAAGGGCAGCCGCGGGACTTCGCGGAAGAGAAAACGCCTGGCCGAAAGAGTCTGCGCGGCTGTGCAGCAGTGGCGGCCCGGTACCACCGATACGGCACGATGTTCATCCTTGTCTCTATGCTCGTCCAAGCTGGACGCCACGCACGTCAACCGCGAGACCACTAGGCGCGCGCCGAGGCACAGCCGGGCGTTTTCTCCACCTACTAAGCAGCAAACGAAACGATGAGCGCACCGCCAGTACTGGTGTGCATTTGCAGCCAATCGCCTACGCGCGATGGCGGCCAAGGATTCCCGGCCGCTGTTCGCGCCCGGGCAGGCTCGGGGGCAGTTCCTGATCACAAAGCGAATGCATGAAGACCGACACAATCAGGCGGCAGCAAAATCGGGCCGACGACTCCAAAGCTGCAACCTTTAAGCTACCGCAAGAGAGCGAGGCGGAGAAAAAAGGCGGGACAGAGCCTGTCAGACGCCAGGCCCAGCGTGACTGGGAAATAGCGCCAAGAAGTCCCATGACTAGGAGCCGTTCTCCGCGTGCGGTGGATAGCGCTCGCGCAGTTCGTCGTCGGTCAGATAGGTGCTGTCAGGAAGCGTGGCCACCAAGTTGGTCCCGAAATTTCGGTAGGCGGTCTGCAATGCTCGAAGGAAGTCCGCCTCGGCTAGAAATACCTGCTCACCGGCTTCGTGCGGGCCCCGTCCAAGTGGACGACTGTGCAGCTTCCACGATTTCATGCCACTGACTGTACACGCTCGGCGCCTGGCCCACATGCAATTCCACCTTCAACCGATCCGTCCGTTGGCGCGCGCGGCCTCATGCACCCGGCGGACCGCATCAACGACGAGCGCGGGCTCATCCAGGTGGATCATGTGATTGCTCTTCGGGGCTATAATGAGGCGGCTGTTGCTCGAGAGGGTCGCATTTCGCTCCATTCCCGCTGCCCAGTCGGCCTCCATCGCGGTTGCCGGACCGGGGAACGGGATTCCATGCACGAGGATGATAACGGGCAAATCGCCCAATTCCCCAGGCTTCTCGGGATTACGCAACTCCGCCGGCGCTCGGACAAGCGATGCGAAGTCTTCGGCCGTTGCGGTCATGAACGGGGCGAAAGACACAGCGCCTTTGCAGGGGGGGCATCGGGTAGCAACAGCATGGGCAACCAGCGAGCGCACAGCCGCAAGAGTCCTACGTGTGCAGTTGCCGCCAGGATCCGCTGGAAGGTCGCGCCCTTGGCGCAGTAATCCAGAAAGGATGGCTTGAAAAGGACTGATTCGGGAGGCGCATCCACCAGCACGAGTCCGGCAACCTCCTCTGGCCAGTGTTTGGCAAAGCGACGGACAACAGTCCGCCGTAGGAGTGGGCGACGAAGAGATAGGGTCTCGGAACCCCACTTGTTTGCAGCAGGGCATGCAGATCGGCGACGCGGTCGTCATGTTTTTGCTTACCTGGCGCCGGATCACTCCAGAGATAACCGGCGCGGTCCATAGCTGACCACATGAGCAAAGTCTGCGATCTGCCGCTGCAAGGGCCACCACATTAGAGAGGGGCTGCCGGCACCCTGCTCAATAACGACGGTCGGGCCGGGGCCCTGGCCGAGCTCATAAAGATGAAGGAGACGGCCGCCGATGTCGGCCAGGCGCCCTGGTGGCCGGAGCCGCCGCTTTGCACGGTGCTCGGCAAGTCTTTCATACGCGGCACCAGCGGCCAACAGCGCGACAACTGTCACAATGAACCAGGTCACGGCAGTTCTCCCTCCGTCCTCTCTGGCAGCACCTTAGGCGCTTGCCGTGTATTATGCAATAATGTATATTTTGGGGCAGTGGTTGTGAAGCCTGAAACTACGCCTCCGGCACGCCGGTCGAGGACTAAGTATCCGGAGCCAGGCGGCAAGCGTGGTCGCACGCGCGCCGCACTCGTGGAGGCGGCCGCGGCGCTGATCGCCGAGCGAGGCATGCAGGAGCTTTCCCTGAACGCGGTTGCTGAGCGGGCCGGCATGTCGCGCGGGGCGTACTACGGCAACTTCAAGGATCGTGACGAGCTCTTCATGGCGGTCCTCGAGTCCCGCTGGAAACCCGTAAGACCGGTATTCAGACCGGGGGCATCGCTGCGGGAGCAAATGAGGATCCTCGCCCTGGCAGTCATTGCATCCGTGCCCGCGCGCCAGGCAATGGCGGTCCGGGCGCTTGAGTTTCAGTTGTATGCGCTAAAGCAGCCTGCGATGCGCAACCGCCTTGCTCAGTTCAGTGCGGAGGCCTACCACGATGCGCAGACCGCCTTGCTCGAAGTGGTGCCAGAAAGCGCTTTACCGATGCCTGCATCAGTTTTTGTGCGTGTCCTACACTGCCTTATGGACGGGCTGCTATTTGAACGCTTCCAGGTACCGCAGGAAATCACCGACGAGGTGATCGTGGCAGCGTTCGAAACGCTGGCTCGCTGAGGCAGGCGCACAACACTGAAGAAGGGGAGAGTTGACCCCGATTTTGCGCACGCCAAGCCGCAGCGCAAGCTCTCCCGCTTAATCGAGACGCGCAACAAGTTGCGTGAGAATACCGACAAATAGCCCTTTAGATCTCCACCAGGGAGTGCGTGCGACCCATCAATGCCTGCGCAGCGAGCTGCTGCTCCAGCAGATTCGCCAGGTCGGCAAACGGCATGGGCTTGTAGTGCAGCCAGCCTTGTGATTGCGCGCAATTGAAGCTGCGCAAAATCGCAAGCTGCGAGGCGGTCTCCACGCCCTCGGCTACGGTGACCAGGCCAAGCCCGGAGGCGATCTGGATGATGCTTGATACGAGTGTAACGCTCGCTCGATCACCGGGCAGCCCGCTGACAAATGAGCGGTCAATCTTTAGGATGTCGAGCGGCAGGCGCGACAGCAGCCCCAAGGATGAATAGCCCGTCCCGAAATCGTCAATTGCGATGCGGATCCCGTCCGCACGCAAATGTTCCAGCTTCCGCCGGGTGTCCTCCAGGTCCTGCAGAATGCTCGTCTCGGTGATCTCGACGTTTATCCCATAACCACCCTGCCAATTGCCGACGATGTTCAGCACATCCTCCGCAAATCCGCGGCGGCGAATCTGCAGGGCCGAGACATTGACCGCGATGCGCACGGGTCCGAGCCGGCGGTTGAGCAGGGTGCGGCAGTCGGCCGCCGCCTGCGACAGGACCCAAGCGCCCACTCGCACAATCAATCCGGAGCCCTCCAGTATGGGCAGGAAATATGCCGGTAATGCCAGTGCGCCTTGCGGCTGGCGCCAGCGCAGTAACGCCTCGACGGCCTCGATACGACCCGTTGCGATGTTGACCTGCGGTTGGTAGTGCAGCACAAACTGATCGGTATCCACCGCCTCACGCAGTTCGTGTTCCAGCTGCAGCCGCTTGGCTACGTCGCTGTGCATCTGCGGCTTAAAGTGCAGATAACGCTCGCCGCTCTCCCGAGCTTGGCGCAGCGCGGCCTCGGCCTTTTGAATCAGGGTGGCGGCATCTTTGCCATCGTCAGGATATTGCGCCAGCCCGGAACGGCACGAAACCCGAAGGCTGCGGCCCTGGATTTCGAATGGCTGATCAAAAACCGTGTTGTCAATCAGCGCCGCAGCGCTCTCGATGGTACCTAGGATATTGGGTGCCACCAGGACGAACGTACCACCGCCAAAATGGCCAAGGTGAACATCACGATCGACTGCCAGGCGCGCTTTTTCAGCCACGGAGCGGACCAGCGCATCGCCAAAGGCGCGCCCGTAGGTGTCATTGAAGCCGCTCAGATCGCGCACATCGAATACTGCGACGACCGGCTGCGCGCCCGATGAGGCTCGCTCCGCGATAAGGCCATCGAGCCGCTCGCAAAACAGGGCTCGCTTGGCGAGACCGGATATGGGGTCGTAGTAGGTCAGAAACTGCGCGGCGTCGGCGTGCTGTTGGGAGCGCAGGCCAAGGCTCAGGGTCGCGGCGACATCCTGCAGTAGCATCAGTTCGTCCTCAGACATCGGATCCGAACGTCCGGACAGCAACGTCATGACCCCGAGCCGTTCGCCCTCGGTTTTCAAGGGAAGAGCAACGATTGAGCGGATACCCAAGCTCAGAAGCTCATCGCGGGCGACGAGGGTGGCCTGGCCCTCGCGCAGGTCGGTGCACACCCGAACCTCTCCGGAATACAGTGCCTGGCCCGTGATGCTGGCCCGAAGTTCGGTATCATCCTCGGCCGACAAGCCCTCGGGTGCTGGAAGCCCCCCGATGCCGGCTCGATATTTCGGGCGTAGCCGCTTATCCACTGGATCGACAAGTGTGGTCACCGCGTGATCGTACCCGCCGATTTGGGTCGCCAATCGGCAGGCCTCCTGAAATAATTCCTCCGGTTCACGGATTCGCAGCACGGCGCCGTGGATGGCATTTTGCATCTTTAGCAGTTGGGTAAAACGCGCCACCCTTTGTTCCTGGCGCTGGCGCTCGGTCACGTCACGCGTAATTGCGATAAGCAGCGGGCAGGGATCGGACTCCACAAATCTCAGACTGATCTCCACGGGAAAGACCGAGCCGTCCTTGCGACAATAGTCGCTCAAAATTACCAGTGATCCCGTCTTGGACACACGTGACACGCGCTCTTCCCAATCGGTGGGTTTACCGGCGGCCGTGGAGAGATTCCACACGGACAGTTCGCGCACCTCCGCGGCGGTGTACCCCAGGCGCATCGGCAGCGTCGCATTGCAGTCCAATATCCGCCCCGTTCGCGCGTCTGCGATGTAAATCAGATCGTTCGTTCGATCAAGCAGCTCACGGAACAGCCTGATCTGCTCCTGGACGACCTGCGAACGCTTGCGCGCGCTGATGTCCCGAGTGATGCCCAGGAGGGAGATGATCCGGCCCTGCTTGTCGCGCAGTGGCACCGCGTGGGTCTCAAGCCAGCGCGCGGTCCCGCGCCGGCCGGTGATCTCAAATTCGAGGACCCCGGACCCACCCTCCATGACTGTCCGGTGCAGGGCGGCAAATGCGGGGCGGTACTGTGGCAGTATGAAGCTCGCGAGTGTCCCGGACTGCGCTTCGGCGAGGCTGTCCAGTTCTAACATGGCAAGCCCGGCGGGATTCATTTCGAGCAGGCGGCCTTCAGGGTCCAGAATTTTCACGCATTCCGGTTCGGCGGCAATGATGGCTGTCAGCCGCGACATGTTTTCGTGCATGACGCCTTCTGCATGGCGGCGCTTAAGTTCGCTCCGGTCCAGCAAGTGCGCGGTGAGCCATACCAGGGCTGCTAAGCCCAGCGCCACGCCCGCCGCCAACAGTACGGTTTCGGACTCCGGTCCCAACCCTAGCGCTCCCACCTTCATTCTTAGGGCGCCGGCGATGAACGGCAGCAACAGCGCTGGCGGAAGCAGGCACCGCGCCAGCATTCCCCCGGAGCTGCTGCTGCTCAGTAATTTCATCAGCTCGCCATCGGTTCGGGCGGCGAATGTGCCGGCGGCCAGCACCAGCAGGCCGGCAGCGTTCGGGGCGTTGATTGGCGCGAAGCCATACAACTCAGTGGCCCCGCATAGGAAATCGAACAAACCCAACCAGCCAAGCAGAGCGGCGCTCAAAGTCATGATCTGGAATGCCCTGTGCGGACGGGTGCTCGCAGCAAATAGCAGTGCCGAGCCCAGCAGCGCGAATTCCAGAGACGTAGCCCCAGATGTATGGGCCGGCGTCACCCCTGGGGCGCCGGGGGGCTCAACAATGCTGAAAGTTTCAAAGGCGATGGGCCAGTGAAACACTGCCGAGCACACGCACCAAACCGCCACCAACACGATGATAGTGGCCAGGAGGCGTGAAGCCCAAAGCAGCGACTTCATGTTTGAGGCCGCAAGGGTTAGGCACGCGAGGGAGACACCACCGAATACGAATCCCGCGGCGGCCAAAGGAGTCGTCGCCGTCCAATCCGGCCACGCACTGATAAGACCTCGAATGCCCAGTACCCAACCAGCCAATACCACCAAGCCCAGTGCACCAACCAAACCACCGGACACCAAGCTGAAGCGCCGCAGTGCCATAACACCTGGCATCGCAGGCGGTGGGCCGGCTGCGGTGGTGAGCCTTGCAACGTGTGAACCAGATCTCATACGGTTCCCTAGTTGCCGGCGAACGAGACCTACATAGTCCGCGCTTTTGCAATTGAAGGGAATGACTCACCTCTCGGTTTGGCACGGGTGGGCCACTATTCACTGAAAAGTCGTGCATTTGGAAGCTCAGCAGCCGCACCGAATGCGGACCTTCCGGGTGTGCCGTTCTCGCCACTGCAGCAGATATTTGACCGCAAACGGGCGCTGATGTACCAGCTGGGCCCGGGAATCGGCCGCTTCGGAGCAGTGGCGTTGCTAGTGACGCGGCACGGTTTTGAGGAGCTCCCGGATATTCTCCTCCAGGGCATCAAGAACATAGGGTTTTGGTACAAACCGCCGCTGTGGCCCAGTTCCCGGCAATTCCGGTCGTGATTGACCGGAGGTGATAACCACGGGAAGCAGGGGTCGATGAATCGACAACCAGTGTGCCAGTCCCAATCCGTCTACGGTTCCAGGTAGATTTATGTCGGTGAACACGAGATCGACATTCCTGCCGGAGTCAATCACATCGAGTGCTTCTGAAGCATTTGTGGCGGCGACGACTTCAAACCCGGCAAGTCGAAAATATTCGGCAACGCAATCGAGCAATTCCTCGGTGTCTTCAACGACCAGTATCACAGCTGGCGACGACACGTTCGAGGCGCACGAGTTGGCGGAGGATATTCTCATGTGGACGGCAGCGAAGCTGGGAACGGTGGGTGCTCGCAGTGGCTACTGAGGTTGATGGACATACCGTGTGGGCGAGTGAATCCGGCACGGCAGTAGTTACGCCCCAACCCTAACAGAAGTGCCTACGTTTCCTGTAGGACAAACACGCAAGGAAGCATCGCTGAGCGTGCCTATTTGATGTGAAAACACCGAGGGTGTTGGCTTCAAACAAGCTCGATCCAGACGGGCGAATGGTCGGCTGCCTTAATTCAGGACCGCACCTCGCGAGCCACTGTCGACTTACGCGCTAACGGGGCAAGCGGCGGATTGAGCAGCACGTAACCGATTCGACGCCTATCTGCGGCGTAGGCATTGCGGAAACAATCCCAGAACGTGTAGATCGCTCGGTGGCAATAGAGCGGCCGAAGCGCCGCCTCCATAGGGCAACCCACCGCATTACGGTCGCTAACAAGTCGTGTTGCGGGTCGCAACACGGGCTATGCACACCGATTTCACGAAGTCGAAGCTACCGAACGACGTGTCACGATGACTGGCATCGTGATCTATCGGTCCGTCGGTGCCCGGATCGCGGGGTCATCGGGCGTTGTTTCGCATAGGCCGCCATCACCGCGGGCCCTTGCCTGAACTGCCGAGTTCTGCCGAACGAAGCATTTCAAGGAGGCGATCAGCCTCAATTGGTTTTGTGAGGTGGTGATTGAAGCCCGCGGCCAGTGACTTGGGCCTTATCCCGATCCTGGCCCCAACCTGTCACGGCGATAAGCGTTACAGCTCTACCCAAGGAGCCTTGACGTACTCGGCGGGCGACCTCGTAGCCGTTTAGTTCCGGCATGCCAATATCCAAAAGGGCAACCTCCGGCTGGAATGCGGAAAAAGCGGCGAGCGCTTCTTGGCCATTGTGAACCACCGCGACCTCATGACCGTCCATTCGCAGAAGTTCAGCGAGACTGTCCCCCGCGTCTCGGTTGTCGTCGGCAATAAGTACGCGTCGACGCACGGGCGGCGCGGAAGTTGATACAATCACTGGCTTCTGGTGGGTGACGTTTGCGCTTTCTCAGCGGCAAGCGCACGATAAATTCACTACCGTGGCCCAACCCCTGCGCTTCTCGCCTCGATCTCGCCCCCATGGAGTTCGACGAGTCCTTTGGCGAGAGAGAGCCCGATTCCAAGTCCCCCTTCAGAATGATCTCGGCTCGATGCCACTTGCGAAAACATTTCGAATACGCTTCGTGATCGCCTCGCGCCGGAAGACCGATTCCGTTGTCCACAACGCTGATAGAGACGATTTCATCGCTACACGAGGCGCGCAGTCGGAGTATGCCTTCTGGATCCGTGTACTTCGCTGCATTCGTCAGCAGATTCGAAAGAACCTGTGCCAAGCGTAAGGGATCGGCAACGAAGCGCACGGGCTCTGAGGGTAGTTCGGCTCGGAAATCGTGGCGCTTTGCGTCAATGATAGGGCGCGCTGTCTCCACCGCCGCCTGAACGATTTCGGCCAGATCGACCACTTCCATGCGCAGTTGCAGTGTGCCGCGTGTGATGCGCGAAATATCCAGCAGGTCCTCCAGCAGCAGGGACATATGCTGCACCTGGCGAGTGATCACATCGCTGCTCCATCGCTTCTGCGCATCCGTTGCCGCGGGAGCCTTGTAGATGAGCGCAGCTTGGCGGATGGGTGCGAGTGGATTGCGTAGTTCATGGGCAAGCGTCGCAAGGAATTCATCCTTGCGCCGATCAGCGTCGCGAAGCGCAATTTCTGCGCGCTCGCGAATGGCTGATCTCCTGCCGCAACAAATCTTCCGCCCGCTTGCGTTGTGTGATGTCCCTGGAGATTTTGGACGCACCAATAATTGATCCGCTCTCGTCCCTAATGGGAGAGACCGTCAGGGCCACGTTGATAAGGACGCCGTCCTTCCTTTTTCGCACGGTCTCGTAGTGATCGATGCGCTCGCCTCGCCTGAGCTTTTGAAGTATGACCGGCTCTTCATCGATGTGGGTCGGTGGAATCAATAGCGTGATTGGTTTGCCAATAACCTCCTTCGCGGCATAACCGAATATGCGCTCGGCGCCCTGGTTCCAGGTGGAAATTACGCCGTCGAGGGTCTTGCTGATGATCGCGTCATCCGAGGACTCCACAATGGCGGCGAGGTGACTTTGAATCTTGTGCGCTTGCACGCGAGCATCATTCAGCGCCTGCTCCGTCCGTCTTGCGATCGGTAATGTCCTCGATCGATGCCGATGAATCGCTGGGCTTCAGCGCTCGGGTCGCTCAGTAGTGTCAGTGTCGTGCGGCCCCAAATCGTGGAACCATCCTTGTGGATATAGCGCGTCTCGAAGGCGGCGTGCGCAATCTGACCGGTGAGCACGGCGTGAGTGTGTGTCTGCGCGTCGGGAAAATCGTCGGGGTGGGTAACTTGGTTCAACGTCAGTCGGTGCAGTTCGTCAGGGGAGTAACCGAGAATCTCGCAAAACCTCTGGTTCGCTTCCAGGAATTGACTATTCAAGTCCGCGACGACGATGCCGACGGCGGCTTGGTCGAAGGTCGCTCGCAGGCGAACTTGGCTGGCGCGTAGAGCTTCCTCGGCCCTGCGCCGGTCACTGACGTCATGGAAAACCATCACGGCGCCCGCGATCTTTCCGTGCGAATCGCGAATTGGAGCCGCGCTATCCTCAATCGGGATGAGGCGGCCGCTCTTGTCGATCAGGGCCGTGTGGTTGGCGAGACCAACGATCTTTCCACTCTGCAGGACTTTGCCGATGGGGTTCTCGACTGTCTGCTGCGTGTATTCGTTGACGATTCGAAATACCCGCTCCAATGGCTCGCCCTTTGCTTGTGTAGAACTCCATCCCGTCATCGATTCGGCGACGGGGTTCAGGTAGGTGATCTTGGCATTGACGTCCGTCGTGATCACCGCATCCCCGATGCTGGCCAGGGTGACTTCGAACCATTCGCGCTGTTGTTGCAGCTCCTCGTTTTTTTGCTCTAAAGCCTGCTTCGCGGCTAAAAGCTCACGCTCGGCGCCTTGTCGTGCGATGCGGATGCTTTCCGCATTTTTCAGAGCAGCGGCGCGTAGCCGTTCATCTTCCTGTTCGTCCGAATCCATCAGCGCTTGCCTAGGATCTCGGCGGCAAGAGCTGTACCGACAACGCGGGCGCGAATCTTGGCGAACGCTGTCTCGCGGGTGGTGGATGTATCGTCACAGAACGGAGAGAACCCGCAGTCGTCGGTTGTTCCTAGTTGCTCGAGAGGAATGTACTCGGCCGCCTCGAGAACGCGATCGCGAACTTCTTCCGGTGTCTCGATGTGAGGATTGATTGGTGCAACAACGCCTACGAAGACCCTCTGATCTGGCCGCAGGTAGCGCTTGATCGTCTTGAGCACACTCGGTCGGTCCTTCTCTCCGGCGAGTGCGACATACAGATTGCCAACATTGAGCTGAAACAAACTCGGAAGTAGCTCGGCATAATCGACATCTGCGCTGTGCGTGGAATCCATGATCCCCTCCGGGGCAGGTATGCACACCGATGCGCTCCCGGTCGGATGCGGAAAACCGGGACAATGCAAGATTATTCAGATCGATAAAGGTGCTCAGGAGACTGCCAGATGGATCGATCTTTATGGCGAAGACGTCCCTCGGTGAAGTCGACCTGCACCTTGTACGCGCCCTTTTGCAAGCAACGACGCACTTCGGTCTCGTGCTCGCGCAATAAGTCTTCAATGAATTGTTCGCGGGAATAGCCGGGAATGCCTTCGGGCGGATACATCAGACTTAGCGCCGAGGGTGAAATGACTGCTTGCTTCAGGGGCACATGCGCATATCGGAGCGCGAAATCAAGATATTGATCCGCGTATCGCTTATAACGAAAAGGCTCTGCGGTCAGACGCAGCATTCGCCGCGTATGACCTGCAGCAAACGGGATTTTGAAGCCGTCTGGGCTCGTGTTTTTTAGTCCATGGACGCTGTACGTCCAGAAGTTGTGATACTTGCGCTGCTCGCCATCGGTGATGACAGGTGAGCCAGTGGCCTCGAATTGCTCGATCGTATCCCGCGTTGCCTCTTCGTAGAGGCCGTCGAGGCTGGGATCCGTACCGTCGCCACGCGCCTTGACAGCATCAATGAGAGATAGCGGACGAGGGATGCTTCCAATCGGTTCAGTCGGAATGTTCATGGTCTTCCCTCCGGTCTATAGATATTCTTATTGAAATCATAATTTTAGCTCGCTCGGGATGCCTGTGAGAACCCCCCCTCAGCAAGCCTATTGGCAGAATCTACCCGGCAGGGCAGGGAGGTGGCTTCACAATCCGCGCAGTAAGAATTACCTCGCCAATCCTAGCGCGCGCGGCCCCTGCTTCACAAAATTGCCGAGCCAGCAACAGGGAGATTCGCTCGTAATTCCGCCCAACTCCGCAGCGACTCCGAGAAACGGGGCGAGGACCTCAACATGCAGACCGTACCCCAATGACGGACGCATGGCGTTCAATGCGGATCGTGGTCCACTGCGGAAGGATCAAGAGAAGAGGGCGAGGCGCTCGCGCACTGGTTTGCCGGAACGATTGGATCACCGCGGACTCCCGAAGAGTCTCGTGTCAAGTCGTATGAGTCCTAATCAGGCGCTGAATGGCGGCCACGAGTTCACCGAAGTCAACTGGCTTGACCACATGGTCGAGGAAACCAACTTCCCGGCTTCGCTGTTGGTCCTGCTCGGTGCCGTAGCCGCTCACTGCGATGCCAACTATCCCGTATTGGTCCCGAAGCTGCTTCATCAAATCGTAGCCCGTGCCGTCAGGGAGGCCTAGGTCGCTCACGACAACATGAAATCGTTCGGATGCGGCAAGCTTCAGCGCAGTTTCTACGCTGCCGGCCGTGTTAACCGAATAGCCGGACGCAGCCAACAGTGTAGCCAGCACATCGCGCGTGTCCGAATGGTCCTCAACCAGTAACACGCGTACGTGTTTGGTGCCAGTGCTTTGCGTGGGCTTTTCCATCGCAACAACACCTGCTGCAGTCTCGCAAGCGATGGGGAGCATGACCGTGAAAACGGCACCCGTTCCGAAGCCGTCGCTTTGAGCATGGATCGAACCCCCATGCAGATCCACAATCGCTTTACAAATCGCCAGGCCCAGGCCGAGCCCGCCATATTGGCGGGTAATCTTTGATTCTCCCTGCTCAAAGGGTTCAAACACCTTCGGCAACAGCTCCGGTTCAATGCCAATGCCAGTGTCGCGCACTTCGAGTCGCACCCATCCATCGCTGCTTTGGGTGCGAATGAAGATGCTCCCGCCTTTGGGCGTGAATTTGGCCGCGTTGCTGAGTAAGTTCCAGATTGTCTGCTGTAGCCGGGCGGGATCGGCGTTCACCACGTCGATGGCTGCCTGCAGATCAAGATTCACCTTCAATTCCTTTGCCGATGTCTCGCTGGAGCAGGTCTGAAGAGCCTGTGCAATTGCCAGATGCATGTGCGTAGCTTCTGTATGCAAGTGCATTTTGCCACTCGTGGCACGGTTCAAGTCCAAGAGGTCATCGATAAGGCGCGTTTCCAAGGCGATGTTGCGCCGGATCATTGCCAAATTCTCTCTAAACTTCCCCGGAAGGTCGGGGTCACGCTCCATGACCGCGACGCTCAAAACCACAGGGGAGAGAGGAGTACGCAACTCGTGACTCAATGCGGCAAGGAAGTGATCCTTCGCGCGCACTGCAGCTTCCGCGTCCTTGCGCAATCGTTCCTCCTGTATCAAGAGCAGTTCACGTTGGCGCTCCATGCTCTTACGCGCCGTAATATCGTTGAAGACGATACCGACACGCCGCAGTTCCGGCACCCCGACGCGAAATGCGCACACCTCATAGTAGCGCTGCAAGGCCGCTGCCTGCCTCTCGAATCGGAGTGTTTCTCCGCTCAGCGCGACACGACCATACAGATCGAACCAGTGTTGCTCATGCTCCGGCGCAATTTCCCGCATGAGCCTGCCGCGCGCGTTTTCTATTCCCGTCTGTTTTTCAAATGCCGGATTGATCTCCAGATAACGATAGTCAGTGGAGATATTATTTTCGTCAAATATCATTTCGACGACGCAGTACCCCTCGTCCATTGATTCAAAGAGCGTGCGAAATCGAGCTTCACTCTCGCGAAGCGCCTGTTCGGCGCGTTTACGGCCGGTGATGTCTCTAAATGATAGAAGGACTAGAGCATTTCCGTCGCGAACCAGACGGCGAGCATCGAGCAGGACAGTGCGGCGCCCGATGTTCGGGAATTCGCGCTCGAGCTCGATTGTCTGGAATTCGCGATTGTCGGCGAGCGTGGCCTGCAGCGAAGACCATAAGTCGGACGCTTTCCAATCCGGTTCGCCCAGCTGGCTTAAGGGAACATTTTGTATCTGCTCGCGCGAAGCCCCGAACCACTCGTAGAAGGCACGATTGGCCGTCTGCACGTGCAAACTTTTATCGAGAACTACTAGCGGGTCGATCACCGCATTCAGGATGGTTTTGGTATATTCCCGCTCATAAATAGCCTGCCCCAGACTGGCGCGGAAGGCGGTGAAATTCGTGAACGTAAGTACCGCGCCGCATACCCTGGCATCGGGCGCGGTGTGGGGAGCGATACGAACGAGAAAATACCGGTCCCCTCGCTTGACCTCATGGCGGGATGGCATTCCATCAACCATTGCCTGTAAGCACATCCGGTCAATTTCCGGAAGACCCAGCAACGCTTGAACGTTGCAAGGGCTTCGACCAATATCCGTCGTGCTGATGCCCAGCGTCTCCGCCGCCGACCGGTTGAAACGAGTTACCTTGCATTGAAGGTCGACAACGACGATGGGGACATCGATCGTGTCTAGAATTCCGGCTGCATCGGCGCCTATCGCATCGGCAGTTGTGCCTTGGGTGCCGCGGTCATCAGGGTGCCGCTGCTCTGCCTCCCCGGTTTCGGTCACTACGCAGACTCGGATGAGCCGTGATAGAGCGCTCGGCTACGGCTCAACACCGACTCTGCAACCTCCGGGAGACTCTCCCGCAAGGCTAGAAGCAATGCCTGAGAGCGTGGCATTTGAAAGGCCGGAGCATAGTTGGACAGAAGCTGTTGCTCGAGAACCCGGGCGTCGTCTGCGCCGACGGTCTCGCGCAGCGCATCGCCCACGGCCCGTTCAAGGCGCGCGTAGTCCTCAACCGGGATCAGGTGTGAATGATTGGTTCCGAGACGCGGTAGCAGCCGGGAATGCACCTCGCTGCGGAAATTGTCCATGACGAATGAGCAGAAAATTGCAATCTCATGGTGCTTGGCGAGGCGGTCGAACTGATCCTCAAGGCTCATGCTGGCCGCTACATTTCCTTGCTCCCACAGGACATTGACCATCTCTCCCCACCAACGGACCTTCGGGTATCGGTTATCATCGCGCGCATTGGCGATGACGTTTGCCGCCAGACCGAGGAACACCGGCGCATCTGGCATTGCATCTTTCATGAAGCGGGGCAGAAGCTCGTCGGCATCGACAACTGTAAGCTGTCCGCGTCCTTGCGCGGCCTGTACGTCCACGCCCTCGGCCTCTAGGCGCGGACGAAATGCCTCCCAGTGGGCGGCAGTAGGCACGAGGATGACACCTTCTCCATTGGCGATGGCGCCAGCGGCAAAACGACAGACAGCGCGGTTGAGAAATTGCTGATCCTGATAGAGCTGCACAATGTGGTCCCGGGGCCCGGCCGAGGCGAGGATTCCATCCCAAGGCTCCGGGGGGGCCGGGGCGCCGTTCAACTCGCGACCACTGACGTTGTCCATGATTGCCTTCCGTGTCTCGAAGTAGGCGGGGTAAACGATGCAATATATCGCGATTTAGAGGAGCGAATGATCGCGGCCGAGAATGTGCCTTATGGGACATGCCATTATGGTTAAGTTCTAGCATATGCTCGCGTCCCTATTTGTAATGGCGAACCCCTGGTGCAAGAAACTGGGATCGCGAATCGGCTCGCGAAGCGGTCTGAGCACTGCAGAATCACCGATGGCAGACACTGCGGGCAAGCTCGCCGAGTTAGTCGCCATCTAGCTTCATCAACCCGGTGCGCCAGCCCACGTCGCAGAATCGCGCTACTTGAATCAAAAGAGAACCGTCGGCAATTCAAGCAGTTACGATAGGTGTATTGCCACACCCCCATACCCTAATTCAAATGTAGCGCATAAAGTCTATAAAAACGCCTACTGCAGGAACAAACCAAACCGATAAGTAGTCGAGCTGACAAACGGTGCAGAGAAACGGATCACTATTTGCGCTGCTACGGCGGTGTGGCAAAATCACCCCTCGCACTTGGAGCGCACGGTACAGGAAGTGCCATGAGTTTCGAGCAATTCAAAAGGTTCGTCACCGACAATCAAGTTGAACTTGGCGTGGCCGAAATTCGCGAGCCCTCGGCGCCCCCCGCGCACGTCGTTCTGGTCGGCGAAGCACGGTGCCAGTGGCAGGCGATCTACCGCGCCGCGTTTCTACTCGGAGTGGTTGCCAAGGATGGGAGCAACGAGAATACGCAGTACTTCTACCAGTACTTGACCTACCCCGAAATTGACATGGCTGCAGCTGCAGAGGAGCAAAGAGCGGACTCACCGTAAGGTGAACCAGCCCCTCTGTTCCTGCTACTGCACTGCTGTCTCTACCTACCGGTAGTGCTCGAACGCTCATGACTTGACCTACGGTGACATAGTGACGGCGGCACTCTCTGGTGTGACGTTGTGAGGTGTTTTGTCGTCCAGAACATCGCGAACCTTGTTTGCCAGATCAGCAATAGTGAAGGGTTTCTTGATCATGGCAGCACGGACGGGTGACTCGGCATCTGGAAAGACTGCGTCGCGCGAATAACCGGTCGTGAACAATACTTTCATGCCTGGGCGCTGCGTGATTGCGAGCCCGGCAAGCACCGGTCCGTTCATTCCGTTAGGGAGAACCACGTCGGTGAACAGCAGATGGATTGTCTCGGAAGTTCTCTTAAGCAGCTCAAGCGCCGCGGGGCCGTCGGGGACCTCAAGCACCCGATATCCCAATTCGGTAAAGGCACTTACGGTGAAGGCGCGGACGTTTGCTTCGTCTTCGACCACCAGTACCGTCTCAGAGCCGTTCGGAGTCGCAGGAACGGATTCTGCGCAGTTTCCATTCGGCACGGGCTCTTGCAGAACACGCGGCAGAAAGATCCTCGCCGTCGTCCCAACACCGACTGAGGATGACAATTTCACGGTGCCACGGGATTGTTTGATGAAGCCGTAGACCTGACTTAGTCCCAGACCCGTTCCCTTGCCCACATCTTTGGTCGTAAAGAAGGGTTCAAAAGCATGCGCGAGCGTCTCCTCATCCATGCCATGGCCGGTATCAGCTACTGTGATCTCCACGCCAGGACCGAACTGGGATTCAGCTTCTGCCCCTGAAGCCTCGAAACTCTTGTCAATATTACGTGTCTGAATCGTCAAGGTGCCACCATCGGCCATTGCGTCGCGGGCGTTGATGGCAAGATTCAGGAAAGTGTTTTCCAACTGAGCCGGATCGGCCTGCACCATCCACAAGGCCGGCTCCAATTTCAAGTTCATCGTGATCGCCTCACCCAAGGTGCGGTGAAACAAATCCAGCATTCCATTGATCAAACGGTTTACGTCGATAGTCTTCGACTCCAGAGGCTGGCTGCGGGCAAAAGCTAGCAGGCGTTGTGTTACCGCGCCCGCGAGTTTGGCGCCATTCATCGCCTTTTCCGCCACCTGTCGCAGCTTTTCTGACTCCGGAGGTAACAATTTCAATAGGATGCTCAAATTTCCGACGACGACCTGCATCAGATTGTTGAAGTCATGCGCTACGCCGCCGGTGAGCTGACCGACCGTCTCCATTTTTTGCGCTTGATGCAACGCACGCTCTGCAGCGAGGCGCTCGGTGGTCTGTTTCTCGAGTTCGCGGTTCGCCAAGAGCAACTGCTCGGTACGGGCCGCCACCAACTCCTCGAGGCGCTAGGACTTTCGTAGGAGAGGTTGTCGGCGCGCCGGCGCTCGAGCACCATTTGAATGGCGGCAGTGCAGCTCGCGCTCGGAAAACGGCTTCAGTAGATAGCCGTACGGCTTTGTACTGCGGGCCCGCTCCAGTGTCGCCTCCTCGGAATAGGCGGACAGGTAGATGACCGGGATTTGCAGGTCATCGGGAATGCGCGAAGCCGTCTCGATGCCGTCGATGTCGCCTTCGATGTGAATGTCCATCAGGACGACATCCGGGCGAATGTCCTGAATCTGCTTGAGCGCCTGATTTCCTGCCGTGCCATGGCCGGCACCCCGTAGCCCAGTCGCCCAAGCTGCTGACGCAGATGCATCGCGACGACGCGCTCATCTTCGACGACAAGAACCCTCGCGGGTATCATTTGCCGACTGCTTCTTTGTCGAGGGGAAAGCGCAGCGTGAAGCGCGTCGGGTTTCGATGCGCTGCACCTCAAGCTGCCCACCCAGCTGATCGGCGAGCATGGTGACGAGCTGCAAGCCGAGTGTCGTGGTCTCGGCTAAATCGAAATCCTCAGCAATCCCGACGCCGTCATCGCTCACAGCGAATCCGACCATGGTGGGCGATTCGTGCGCACAGATCGATGGTGATCTCCCCGCGCGATATCGTCCCGGAAAGGCATGCTTGAGGGCGTTCGAGATCAGCTCGTTCACCACCAGCCCGCAGGGAATGGCCGCGTTGATCGGCAGCAGCACCTCGATCGCATTCATGGTCAGCTTGACCCGCTCCGATCCCGACGCCGTAAGAGGAAATCAGGGTGGGCGCCAGGGAGTCCAGGAAATTCTCGGAAATCGACCCGCGCGAAGTCCTTGGACTCGATACAGGGTCTGGTGGATGAGGGCCATGGAGCGGATGCGGTTCTGGCTCTCGCGCAGCATGCCCAGAACGATCTCGATCGGCGATGTTGCTGGATTGCAGGTCCGAGGAGGCTATGGACGATCTGCAGGTTGTTCTTCACCCGGTGGTGGATTTCACCCAGCAGCACGTCCTTTTCCTTGAGCGCGGCGTGAATGCTCTCCTCCTTGTGCTTGCGGTCCGAGATGTCCACGATGGCCGAGAGCACCATCTGCCCTCGTCGGTTTCGATCGGATTCAGGCCGATCTCGATCGGAAATTCGCTGCCGTCCTTCTTCAGATCCGAAGAGATCGCGACCGGCGCCCATGGGCCGCGATACCGGGCCCGAAAAGAACGAACCGCGCAGACCCGGGATGTGCCTTGCGAAATCGCTCCGGGACCAGCATCTCGATGGGCTGCCCGAGCAGCTCGCTGCGCTCGTAGCCGAACACCCTCTCGGCCTGGGCGTTGACCATCTCGATCTCGCCGGTCGCGGTTGATCATGACCATGGCGTTGGGCGCGGACTCGACCACCTGCCGGAAGCGCTCCTCGAGGCGCTTGCGCGAGGAGATGTCCACGATGGCCGAGAGCACCATCGGGCCTTCGTCGGTTTCGATCGGATTCAGGCCGATCTCGATGGGAAACTCGCTGCCGTCCTTCTTCAGGCCGTACAGGTCGCGGCCCGACGCCCATGGGCCGGGACATCGGGCTTGTGAAGAACGAGCCGCGCAAGCCCGGGTGATGGCGCTGCGGAAGCGCTCCGGCACCAGCATCTCGATGGGCTGATCCAGCAGCTCCTTGCGGTCGTAGCCGAACACCCGCTCGGCCTGCGCGTTGACCATTTCGATCGATGCCGCTCGACGTTGATCATCACCATGGCGTTAGGCGCGGATTCGACCACCTGGCGGAAGCGCTCCTCCAGGCGCTTGCGAGAGGAGATGTCCACGATGGCCGACAGCACCATCGGGCCTTCGTCCGTCTCGATCGGATTGAGGCCGATCTCGATCGGAAACTCGCTGCCGTCCTTCTTCAGCCCGTACAGATCGCGGCCCACGCCCATGGGGCGGGATACGGGCGCGGAGAAGAACGAGCCGCGCAGCCCGGGGTGGCTTTGCCGGAAGCGCTCCGGGACCAGCATCTCGATGGACTGGCCGAGCATCTCCTTGCGGTCGTAGCCGAACACGCGTCTCGGCCTGGGCATTCACCATCTCGATCATGCCCCGCCGGCTGATCATGACCATGGCGTTGGGGGCGGACTCGACCACTTGCCGGAAGCGGTCCTCCAGGCGTTTGCGCGAGGAGATGTCGACGATGGCCGAGAGCACCATCGGACCCTCATCGGTCTCGATCGGGTTCAGGCCGATCTCGATCGGGAATTCGCTGCCGTCCTTTTTCAGGCCGTACAGGTCGCGGCCCGCGCCCATGGGGCGCGACACGGGCTTGGTGAAGAATGAGCCGCGCAAGTCCGGATGGTGTTGCCGAAAGCGCTCCGGCACCAGCATCTCGATGGGCTGGTCCGAGCATCTCCTTGCGGTCATAGCCGAACACCCGCTCGGCCTGCGCGTTGACCATCTCGATCATGCCCATGGCGTTGATCATCACCATGGCGTTGGGCGCCGACTCCACCACCTGCCGGAATCGCTCCTCCAGCCGCTTGCGCGAGGATGATGTCCACGATGGCCGAGAGCACCATCGGTGCCTTCATCGGTCTCGATGGGATTCAGGCCGATCTCGATCGGGAATTCGCTGCCGTCCTTCTTCAGGCCATAGAGATCGCGGCCGGCGCCCATCGGCCGCGAAACCGGGCTGGCGAAGAATGAGCCGCGCAGGCCCGGGTGATTGCGCTCGGAAGCGCTCCGGCACCAGCATCTCGATGGGCTTGCCGAGCATTTCGTTGCGGTCGTAACCGAACACCCGCTCGGCCTGGGCATTGACCATCTCGATCATGCCGGCGACCATTGATCATCACCATGGCGTTGGGCGCGGACTCGACGACCTGGCGGAAACGGTCCTCCAGGCGCTTGCGCGAGGAGATATCGACGATGGCCGAAAGCACCATGGTGCCCTCCTCGGTCTCGATGGGGTTCAAGCCGATCTCGATCGGGAATTCGCTGCCGTCCTTTTTCAGGCCGTACAGGTCGCGGCCCGCGCCCATGGGACGGGAGACGGGATTCGTGAAGAAGGAGCCGCGCAGCCCCGGATGGTGCGTGCCGGAATCGCTCCGGCACCAGCATTTCGATCGGCTTGCCCAGCATCTCCTGGCGCTCGTAGCCGAACACCCGTTCAGCCTGCGCGTTGACCATTTCGATCAGCCGGTGCGATCGATCATCACCATCGCGTTGGGCGCGGCCTCGACGACCTGGCGGAAACGCTCTTCGCTCTTGCGCAGGGCCCGCTCGATTGAGTCTTGTTGGACGATGTCCGGAAACACTGGAGCGGTTGACATTTAGTGCCATTCCTTGGGTCGCGTCGTGCTCAGTAGGATGGCCGCCATTCCACAGGCGGTGCGAGGAGGCATTCGACCGGGGCTAGGATCGCGTTTTGGTGGGCTCAAGAGAATGAGCCTCAAGCAACGAGCATGTCAGCATGCGCGAGCGGAAAGGGTGGTGTCGAGCCCTCCGAAATCCGGCTGCTCGGCCTGGCCTGGATCTGCGGTCCGGAAGAGCGACAACATATGATTCCCCAAATGTCCCTGATCATACGAGGCGTCATTAGAGTGCAGATCACAGCGGAGTCTTGTTCTTCAGCGACAATACCCGGAGCCATTCGGGGCAATGTCAGACTGGTTGCGATTGCCTTGTAGGACAACGCCTAGCATTGAGGATTGGCGGGCCGACATCGAGACCCGGACCGCCCGCAGTTGAAGCCGATTTCGCCTAATCCCCTCTGTGCACCGCAACAGAGAGAGCGCTCACGCCGCACAGTGGAGGGCGCGGCCTTCATGTAGCTGCCTGCCCGTCCCTGGCAGAAGGCCAGGTTGTGCTCTCACTCCAGATCGTAAGGGGAGGGTGGGGTACTCTTGCCCGGCGATTAGGGTGTCATGACCTACGGACGCCATGTAAACAGACCGTTGAACCGTTTGAGCCGACTTTGGTACCTGGGTTCCGTTGCGGGCCGAGCTGGTGCGCCAGAAGGCCGAAGACGATCTCGCGGATTAAGGTCGTGCAATGGCGCAGAGCCGCGCGACAGACATCGACCAAGGTGACGCAGTCTCAGATCGGGCCGGATCGGTAGCATGTCGCGCGGATGGACGGATTGGCTCTGTCCGTCCATACGTGACCATGGGCGTCTACCGATATCCAGGCCAAACTTTTCCGTATTTATTCCGTACGAATAGCCGCTGACGATCGTAAGTACTTGAT
>CAWJOO010000016.1:0-14452 GCA_963844515.1 uncultured Acidobacteriota bacterium | reverse complement strand
CGCTTCGACCAAAGCTTGTGACGATGTACATGCCGCACAACGGAATCGCGTATTACCTCTGGTGGATCTACATCGTCAGCTACGCATTGCTGCTCTTTAACGTACTGCTTCCGTTTTACCCATTCGACGGCGGGCAGATGATCCAGGCAATCCTCTGGCCGCACCTGGGATATCGGCGTCGATGAGCATCTGCTGCGTCATAGGCATGTGCGGCGGTGTGGCGCTGGCCCTCTTCGGCCTTTTCACCCACGAATTCTTTCTGATTCTGCTTGCGATGTTCGGATTCCATCAGTCATTTCAAATGCGGACCACGCTACGCGAAATGGGGCCAGGCGATTATCTCGATCATGGTGGCATCGACTTCAGCGCCAGCCTTCAGCCCGACCCGCCCCACCGCCACCGCCTCAGCCGCCGCATGATCAAAAAAGCCCGCCGCCACGTCGCCCAGGAACAGGCCGAGCAGGGCCGCATCGACGAAATCCTAGCCAAAGTCTCCGCCCACGGCATGCACAGCCTCACCTGGCTCGAACGCCGAACCCTCCGCAAAGCCACCGCCCGCCAACGCGAACGCGACCTGGAACTCTCGCGCATGGAACGCGATTAATAACGGATATGATGTCGATAGTCCTGTAAGATACTCCCATGACCCTCAAAGCCAAGGTCCATAACGGAACGCTGGTGCTTGACCAACCCCTCGCACTACCCGAGGGCACCGAAGTGGAGCTTGAACTCCACGCCGCTGGCATAGTTCCCGGGCCGGACGCGCCCATACCAACGGTCTACGATCGCTACCAAGCCTTCATAGGCGTCGCCACTGACTTACCAAGTGATCTGGCCTCAAATCACGATCATTATATTTATGGAGCTCCTAAAGGGATCGACAGCGAATGACGGTCTTTGCTGACACTTTTTATTATCTGGCGCTGGTCAATCCACACGATGAGGCGCATGCTCGGTCCGTTGCCACGGCCCGCGCCCAAACGATTCGTATCATCACGACGGCTTGGGTACTTGTAGAGTTAGCTGGCACTCTATCCAAACCTCCGTCACGTGCGGTCTTCGCCAATGTGTATCATTCGCTTCGTGCTGATGCCCTTACAGAGATTGTCCCGGCCGATCCTGCACTTCTTGATGCGGGCCTTGATTTGTTCCTGCGTCGACCCGACAAGGCATGGTCCCTCACCGACTGCATTTCCTTCGTTGTGATGGAACGGCAATATCTCAAAGATGCACTCACTCACGATCATCACTTCGAGCAGGCAGGCTTCGTCGCATTGCTAAAGTAAAGAATCGGCCGCTCGCATTCACCCAAGTACAAAAAAGGGGTACAAACAAAGGCGTCAACAGCTTTGACCCCTTTTCCCGGCTGGCGTCGTCCGCTACGGATGGGACCAATATCCCCCCGGACGATGATTTAAAAAGAAGGTCAGTTGAGCATGGAGAATTCAAAGGAACTAGGTGCGCCCGTTTGACTTCCCCTGCTACGTTGAACTTCCCCGGGAGCCAAGTGCTGCTTTATGATTTGAAGGAGTGAATGCAAATAGCTGAATCAGTTCCGCCGTCCTCCCAATCGCCGGATCATCCGCCTCTTCAATTGAAGGTGAAGTCTGGACCATCGCCGGTGGATCAGATCGTGAATGGCGTGCGGATCGTTCTGGGGGTTCTGGTGGCCGGGACGGCAATTTCGCTTGGGCTGAAACACCGCTTCCTCCTCCTGCTTTTCCTGGCGTTCGTCCTTCTGGTGCTGCTTGCCGCTTTACAAGCAATCGCGCTGCATGGAGTCGAAAGATATTCGCATCGAAAACGGTTTCTTGAGTTATCGGCATCCCACTCTTCCTTGGCGCCGCGTGCAGATACCGGTGGCTTCGCTCGGACAGGTCTACGTCAAACAAACAGTTGTCGAGACGAAAGGCGGTTCATACGAGAAATTTGACGTTATGGCGATGCTTAACGATGGCACGGCACGCGTCCTGGTGTCCATCTACGATGACGCAGGGGAGGCCCGGCGCATCGAGGCCGGGATCGAGGATTATCTTGGCATCATCAACAGGTACATTCCCAAGTGCCCACAATGCGGCTACAACCTGCTCGCAACGCCCAATCGTTGTCCCGAATGCGGCTGGCCGGGCGATGCAGTTTGCGAGGAACGCAGGAAGACAGTCGAGGCGGCAAGAAATCTTGCGGCCAAACTTCATGCGCGACAGCCACCATGAGGATAAAAATAATGCCGGGTGGAGGGGCAAGCGGGAAATGGGCCGGGGTACCCGCTTCACTGGTACTACGGACCCATTCGTCATCCCACGCGACCCGACTCATGCCCTCGCGGGCCGCCGGTTGAGGATCGCTCCTCATCGCCTGGGACTTTCCGTGTTGATGCTGGAATCCTTTGTCTGCATGCCGTCGCCTCTACCCCGGCGGAACCGACGGATCCCCTGTCATTCACCGGCTTGGATTCCGGCTTCGCGATCCAGCGGCGGCGGCCTTCCCCATTACGTCGCTGGGTCGGCTTCCGCATCACAACTGTTTCGGGGCCTCAATGGCGTTTCACTTGTATTCCGGCCTGCCAGTGCCGAGGCCGCAATCAGCACGACGAGGAAAGGCGCAAGCCAGAAGCTTCTCAAAGACATCGCGAGGGACAATCGTGCCGATGCTGGCCTATTCTGTAGTGCGGTCGATGGAGGTGATGGGCAGTAAAACGGTGAAACGCGAGCCTTCGCCGACGGTTGATTCTACGGAAATCTTGCCCTTGTGTTGCTCGATGATGCCGTAGCTGATGCTCAGGCCCAGGCCGGTGCCCATGCCGAGCGGCTTGGTGGTGAAAAAAGGGTCGAAGATGCGCGGCCGAACAGTCGGATCGATTCCGCGACCACGGTCGGAGACTTCGATCTCCACCGCGCCGTCTATCTTGCGGCTGCGCACGCTGATGCTCCCGCCGGCATCGGATGCATCAATGGCGTTGCTCAGCAGATTCATGATGACCTGGTTGATCTTGGCCGGATAGCAGGTGATGCGGGGCAGGGGTTGGAGGTCGAGTTTGATCTGAATGTTCTTCGAGACGGCCGAGCTGTGAATGATGTTAACCGTCGATTCGATGCCGGCGTTGATGTCCACCTCACTCAGGTCGCTCTCGTCGAGACGCGCAAAGTCGCGTAGATCCTTCACGATCTGCTGGATCCGGTTCAGGCCATCGCGCGAGCGAAGCAGCAGCCCCTGCAGGTTGCTGGTCGTGTAAGGCAGATCGATGCGATCGCAGAGCTCATGCACCTGATCCAGCAGTTCCGGCTCGATCTTGGCCAACGACGATTCGCCGCTCTTGTAAAAATCCAGGAGCTTGAGGATGCCGGCCAAATCCCGCTGCATGACCGCGACGTTGTTGCTCACGAACGACAGTGGGTTGTTAATTTCATGCGCCACGCCGGCCACCATCTGCCCCAGGCCCGCAAGCTTTTCAGATTGGACCAGTTGGCTCTGGGCGCGTTTCAACGTTTCGTGAGCGTTGCGTTCCGAGCGTGCCGTTTCCACCAGTTGATCGTTGAGGGTTTTAAGCTCGGTTTGCGTGCGAATCAGCTCACGGTTTTTCTGAATAGCGCCCTCGTAGATCGAGAGCAGCAGGTTCAGCACCTGCTGGCGATCCACCTCAACAACGTGTTGTTTGCCGCCGAAAGTGACTTCCAGGCCCTCGGCCACACTGTCAAGCTTCGGCTTCACGGGCGTTGTGATGACGGCGTGAACGCGCGACAGCAGGTAGTTGCCGTCGTACGGCTTGGTCAGGTAGTAATCCGCCTTGGCCTCAAGGCCCTTCAGAATGTCCTCGGGATCGGAAAGAGACGTCAGAAGGATCACCGGCACGTCACGCAGGTTCGGATCGTGCTTGATGACCCGGCACATTTCGTAGCCGTCCATCACCGGCATTTCGATGTCGCTGAGGATGAGCCTTGGCTTCGATCGACGCGCTGCATCGACCGCATCCTTGCCGTTGAGCGCGACGGTTACCTTATAGCCGTGCGTTTCAAGCAGGTGACGAAGCAACTCGGCCTGCGTGCGGCTGTCTTCGGCGATCAGGATGTCGAGGTTGTTGGTCATGAAGACTTCACGTCCTTCACCAGGGCCTGAAGCATCGCCCCAATGCGGTCCGGGGGCAAGACGTGGGCGGCCGCTCCGACGCGAATTGCCTCGCCGGGCATGCCGTGAACCACCGAGCTTTGTCGGTCCTGGGCAATGGTCAGCGCCCCGATCGCGCATAAGCTTCATTTCAGCAGCGCCGTCCTTGCCCATGCCCGTTAAGAGAACGCCGACGGCGTACGCTCCGTAGGCGCCGCCATGCTTCTGAACAGGTGGGCGACCGAGGGACGCAACCCATAATCGGCCGGCCCGCCGCTCAGCCTGATCCGCCCACCCGAGTCGATGGCCATGTGCTGGTCGTCGGGCGCGAAGTAAACCCGGCCCGACAGGGCTTTGGCCCCGTCCGTGCCGAGTTCAACAGAGGCGCCGGCAGGTTTCGGCGAGCCAGCCAATCAGCCCTGGCAAAAAACCATGGGCAATATGCTGGACAATCAAGATTGGAACGGGGCACGGCTGCCGAAGGAGTGTCAGGATCTGCTGCAACACCGGCGGGCCACCCGTTGATGCGCCCATCGCGATAAGGCGCACGGCGCAGGGGGGGCGGCCGGCTCAACCTTTGGCATAGACGGGGCCGGATCGGCATCCTTTCGCAAGCGGCTCCAGCGGCGCACAACTTTCACTTCCGACATCAGCTTGACGGTGCGCAGCAACTCGAGGGTTGCCGGCGCATGATTTGAATCACCAACGCCCGCAGGCTTTTGTACAACCGCCACCGCGCCTGCCGCTAAAGCGCGAAAAAGTAAGGTCCACCTCATCCTGCCGGGTGCTTGCGCTGACGATGACGATGGGCGTGGGCTGGGTTTCCATGATTCGGCGCGTGGCTTCCATGCCATCAATTCCTGGAAGCATGACATCCATGGTGATCACGTCCGGGCGCTGCGCCATGGCCGCGTCAACGGCCTCTTCACCGCTACGTACGCACCCCACAATTTTGATGCGCAGGTCGGCGCTGAGCAGATGCACCAGCAGGTCGCGTGCGGAGGGCGAGTCTTCAACAATCAACACTTTAATCACGAACTGACTCCAGTCATCAAATCAGCCTCCGGATCACATCCAGCAGCGTGCCTTGGTCAAAACTCATTTTCACAATATAAGCGTTGGCGCCCGCTTCAACACCGCGTTCCTTGTCTTCGCGCGAGCCCAGCGAGGTGACCAGGATCACCGGCAGGTCGGCCAGCCGCTTGTCAGCGCGGATCTGCGTCGTCAGATCAAATCCGTTCAGCGCAGGCATTTCCACGTCTGAAATCAGAAGATCAAAATCAGCCCGCTTGAGCGCGGCCAGCGCCTCGGCCCCGTCAACGGCGGTTGTGACGTCGTATCCGGCCGACTCCAGCACGTTTTTCAGCAGCGTTCTCGAAGTAATCGAATCCTCGGCCACCAAAATCGTTTTGCGGGCGACTTGGACCGCGCCTTTCGGAGCGGCGCTGACTGAAGCCGTGATGGCAAGCTGTATAAGCTCGCCCGAACTGAGAATTGGGACAACTTTCCCCGAACCAAGCACCGTCGCCGCCGACACGCCCCGGGCGCGGACCAGTCGGCGGTCAATCCGCTTCAACGTCACCTCCTGCTCGCTGATGATCTGGTCGACGCCAAACGCGATGCGCTGATCGGCCGCCGTAAGCACGATGGCGGCCAGCGTGCGCATGCGCCGCGTCCTGCGGCAGGGGCGTCAGGCCCAGCACGTCTCCCAGCCGAACGAAGGAAACGCCCTTGTCCGCCAGGCGGATGGTCAGGCGATTTTCGATGGTGATGAGGTCCTGGGGTTTGATCGCGATCACCCGCTCAACGCCGGCCGTCGGGATAACAAAGTCCCGGCCGGACACTTTCAGCAGGACGCCGCGAAATGTGGCGAGAGTGAGAGGCAGCAACATGTGGAATGATGTGCCGGCGGGGCTGCTGTCGATGGTTATTCGGCCGCCCAGTTTTTCAACCTTGTCGCGCGCAATGGCCAGCCCAAGCCCTCTCCCGGAGATTTGCGTAATCATCGGACTGGTGGAAAGCCCGGAGCGATAGACCAGCGACAACGCCTGCTCCTGGGTCAGATTTGCCGCCTGGGTATCAGAGATAAAATTGTTCGCGACCGCAGTCTGCTTCAGTTTTTCAACGTCGATCCCCGCGCCGTCGTCCGATACTGCAATCTGAACCCTGCCGCCGCTCTGAGAGATCTCGATGATGATCGTGCCGCGCCGGGTTTTCCCGGCCTTTTCGCGCTGGTCAGGCCTTTCAATGCCATGGTCAACGCAGTTGCGCAGCAGGTGGATAAACGCATCCTTCAACTGCTCGGGAATGCGCCGGTCGATCTCCACATCCGCGCGCGAAAATAAGCTCGATCTCCTTTCCCTGCTCCCGCGCAGGTCGCGCACGTGCTTCGGGAAGCTTTCCAGAAACGAAGTGAACGGAACCATCAACGCCGTCTTCATCCCGTCCACAAGAAAATCGACCATGGTCCCGGTGTTCCGGCGATCATGCTGGATGGACTTTTCCAGCGCCACGATGCTTGCTTCGATGGCCTCGATGCGCGGCCGGCTGGAATCGACCAACTCCACCAGCTTTGCCAGCGCGACTGTGGGTGCGCCCGCTTTAACGGGTTGAGTCTCCTCAACCGCGAGCATTTTCCGGATCACCGCCGTTTCGGCGCCGCCTTCAGGATGGCCCGCGACCACTGCCCGGCCATGGTGCGCAACTCGCCAAGCTCCAGTGCGCCTGCGCGACGTTCAGCTTGAGGGAAAGCATCTCCTCCACTTGCAGCAGCAGTCGGTCCAGCTTTGCGGTCGCGATTCGGACGGTGCCGCCGGCGGCCGATTTCTCGGGGAGGGGCCGGTCAATTGAAAGTTCGGTGGTATTGGAAAGCCTGCTTTCCGCTGGGGGCGCAGCCTGGCTTGCGGGCGTCCTGGCCTGAACATTTTTCTGCGGCCGCGAATCGCCACCCGGCTCGCCGCGCAAACCATCAATTTGCTCCACGGCCGCAGCCAGTTGGGCCGACGCGAACGGCGAAGTGCCGGCCGGGGACTCGATAAGCCTTCCGAGAATGTCAATGGACTTAAGAAGCGTGTCAAAGGCTTCAACCGAAGGCGCAACGCCCGCGCGCTTCCACTCAGCCAAAACGCTTTCGATGGCTTGGCAGATTGCTTCAACATCGCGCAGGCTCACAGCGCGGGCCGCTCCCTTCAAGCTGTGCGCCTCCCGATAAATTCCCTCAAACACTGCGTTGCGGGCGTCGGTCCCCGGCGCCTTTTCCAGTTCCAGCAACCCGGATGAAAGCGACGCCAGGTGTTCCTGCGCTCGGCGTTGAAGGTGGCTCGCAGCCTCTTCTGAAATTGCACGTCTGATTCTGTCATGGGAGCCGAGATAAAATCACTGGAGCGTTGATAAATGAGTGCGGCAAATGGGTCAGGTGTCCCACTCGCTTTCGAGGCCGAGAATGCCGTTTTCCGAAAACAGGGTTGATAGATTGAGAATGGCGGTGGTGTCGGCGCCGATTCCACGGAGGTACTCGGATCGAATCCCCGTCAGCGTGGGCAAGACCGGCTGAATCTGATCGAGGGGAATAGGTCGCAGGCCGACCACGGACTGCGCGAACAGGCCGGCCTGCACCGAGCCAACCTGAAGGGTAATGATCGTGTCGGGCTCAGGCCCCTCATTGGGTAAATCGAAAATTTTACGCAGATCGATAACGGTGAGGATCTTGCCACGGATGTTGATTAACCCCGCGACGTGGGCCGGAGATCCGGGAACCTGAGTCAGATCCTTGAGAGGATCAATTTCAACCACATACACCGCCTCAATCGCATAGCGCTCCGCTGCAACCAGGAAATCAAGCACCTCCAGCGACTCCCGCGCTTCCTCGCCCTTGGGAAGTTCTCTGGCCAGGGCGTGCGCCCTTGCGCAGGACGTCTTGGTTACGCTGCGGTGTCATGGCGCTGCCGTGGTCAATGGCGCTGCGCACCTGCTCGAGGCGCTGGTGGATCTCCAGCCACACATCGCCGGCCACAGGCGCGGCATGATCGGCGTCGATTGCTTCACTCACGCGTCATCTCCGGTTTGCTCATCGACTCAATGATGCGGGCAAGCCGCCCGGCCGTCATCCCTTCTGACTCATGCAACACCTGCTCCCCATCCATCCGGGCAACGATGGCAAGTGCATTATCAAAATGCCTGGCGGCCTGAGTTGCCTTTCCCATTCGCCGCATCAAGTTACCTAGGGCGAAGTGGGCCAACGCAAACTCAGGCTCAAGATAAATCGCACGGCGAAGCGCCACCAATGTCTCGTCGAACCGTCCCTGCTCCTGGAGAATGGTTGGCGCAGATACCGATGCCCCGCATGCACCTTGTCCGCTGCAACGGCTCGTTCGCACCATTCCAGCGCCAGCCCAAGCTTTCCCTGATTTGCATACGCCTTGGCAAGAAGGCTCATGGCGCCCGCGTCCGCCTCGGTATGCACTGCAATTTGACTGAGTGCGGGCGACAACAATTCGATCACCTGGCCATCGCGCCCGTCGCTGTAATGGGAAAGTGCATCCTGATAATCGCTTGAGGCGGATGGCTGATCGGCAGGCGCTTCGGCAGGCGCGGGGGCCGGGAGCAGGTCGAGCATCGGCTCAGCCGGGGGCTCAGCGGGCGGGTCCACTTTGCGAAAGAACGAGACATCCCGGTAACTGCACTGCTCAAACCCGGCCGACTGCACCTGCGAAATCTCGGCGGAACCAACCGCCAGCCACCCGCCAACCTTCAACGACCGCCGAAAATGTTCCAGAATCCGCCCCACCTTTTTCTTCTCCAGGTACATCAGCACATTGCGGCAGAAAATCACGTCCATCGCATTGGTATCATTGAGAACGGACGGGTAGACGTCCTCGGCCAGGTTGAGATAGCAGAAGTTCACCATGGAGCGGAGATCCGGGTGGATCACGTGCCGGTCCTTTGCATTCGCAGTAAACCACTTCTCCTTCACCCAGGGTGGCGTAGGCGAACGGAACGACCATTCACGGTAGACACCAGCCTGGGCCTGGCGCAGAAAGCGAAGATTGATGTCGCTGGCAAGAATCGTCACGTTCCAGTTTTGCAGATCTGGCAGAAGCTTCCGGAGGATCATCGCGATGGAATACGGCTCCTCGCCGGTGCAGCAGCCCGCACTCCAGATGCGCAGCGACTGCTCCCGCCCGCGCCGCGCATTGATCAGCGCCGGCAGAATCTGTTCCTCAAGGATGCCCAAGGCCCCAATCTCACGAAAGAAATAAGTTTCGCCGACGGTGAGAAAGGTCGCCAGCTTGCCGATTTGAGGCTGGGATAATCCACCCGATGCCACCCACTGCGCACAGGCCGCGGCGTTCTCAAACCCAAACTCCGGCGCGGCCGAGCGAATGCCCCTCAGCAGGTCGGCCCATCGCTCAGGCGGGAAATGCAGCCCGGTCTGAGCGACCACCGAATCACTTAAACTTGAAAGGAGCGATGGTGAGATTCCCAGGCTCATTAATCTGATTCCTCTGTGCCCAGCGCCGCACTCAGAACTTGTTCTTCATCCAACGAAAGAAACTGGTTCAGGTTGTGTATCGCCACGATCCGTCCATCCACGCTGGCAAGGCTCTCAACGTAGGCCGTGCCGGGCAGCAATTCCTCCGCCGGCGTCAATTCCAGATCAGGATGATCCAAAACATCAATCACCGCGTCCACGACCAGCGCCAGTGTCCCGATGCGCTGTGTGCGCGATCAAGATAAAGTCGCTGATCCTGAGGCCGCGATCCTGAACTCCAAAACGCTTGCGGAGATTCACCACAGGAATGATTGTACCCCGCACATTGATGACGCCCATTACAATTTCAGGAGACTGTGGCAGGGGAGTCACTTCAACGGCGCGGATAACGCTGCTGACGGCCGACAGCGCGATGGCAAAGCGACGTTCATCAAGAGCAAAGACAAGAAGGCCGTCGATCATGTGTATCCCAAACCATCGCATTACAGCGTGTCTTTGAAACCAAGCGTCACGCGCGTGCCGCTTTTGGCTCAATTATGGACTTGGATGGTGCCACCGTGCAAATCCGTGATCGTCTTGGATACGTCAATCACGGGCGTTGCGATTGGGCATGGATTAGAACGCGTGGCGGGAACTGCAGGTCAAGATCAAGTCCAAAAGAAAAGGAAATTCAAATGGACCCGAATGAAGGTGAGTGCGGTTAGGCGGTGACCACCCTACTTTGTGGCAATGGCGTTTTGTTCGTTTTGCATTTCGGCGAGTTGTTTTTCGAGGATGGTTTTGGTGCGGGGGTCGGTTGGGCGGGCGAGGGTCTCTTTTTGATTGGCGATCAGGTGATCCATAAAGATGGAGTATTCGTGGCCGGTGGCGAGGGCTTTCTCTTTTTCGTTGGCATCGCGGTAGTGGGCGAAGGATTCGCGGTAGGCCAGGCGGTGGTAGATCTGGGCGGTGTAGTCGGCGACTTGCTCGTCGCTGAATTTCGGTCCGGCGGGGGCGACGCTGTAGAGGAGGACCTCGAGTTGCTCGGGGGTGGTGGGTCGGCGCTTTACCGCGTGCATGTTGTAACCCACGACCTCGGCCAACTGCATGCGGGCGGCGGTGGAGAGCTTGCCGGCGCGGAGGGCCTCCATCAATTTGGCTTTCTCGGTTTCGGGGTCGGCCAGCCGCCACTGGTAGGCGATGTCGTCGGCGGAGGTGGGCTTGATGTGGTCGAGGATCAGCGTGCTGGTGTTGGCTGATTCGTCGAAGGTCCAGCCTTTTGGGGGAGTCAGGTTGGTAACCAGGTCTTTTTTGAACTGCTCGCCGTAGTGAAGACGGATGGTGACTTTGCCGATGGTGTCGCGCCAGGCGGCGCCGGTGCGGAGGATGTAGCCGCTGCTTTTGGCACCCACTTGTTCGCGCAGCGGAGATTCGAGGCCTTCGCCGGAGATGGCCGGCTCATTGATGGTTGTGGGGCACCCCTTCACCGTTGCGGTGCGAGAGACGTAGCGAGCGCTTTCAGGCTCGACCCAGTAGCTTACCTTCACCTTGTGTTCCTGGCCGGCGGCGAATTTCATCGGCCAGCACATCCAGTAGATGAAGATGCGCTTGGGGCCCTGGGTCTGGTCTTTCTTCAGAACCGCCTCGGCCTTTTCGCCGTCGATCTCGATCACAAAATCCTTCATCGGCATCTTGAAGAAGCTGGGGAAGCCGACCTCAAACTCCGCGGGCTCGTCGCCGACGTTCTTCAGGCCGAACAGGGCCACGACCTCATTGCGGCCGGCGGACGGACGCAGGTCCACTTCCTCCCAGACCATCGAGACGGGAACATCCTTGCCGCCGTGAACGGCGGGGGTGTTGCCGCCGGTCATGAGCGGCTCGGGGGCGACGTCGGCGCACAGGAGGGTTGAAGGCAGCAGCACCAACAAGCAGGCGAGGGCAAACGAGCGATATGGAATGAGGGCCATCATGAGCTCCGGGAGCAGGAGGTTTTTTAGACAGTGTCGCTGGAAGATAGACGCAGGAAGGCGGCGGAAGTTTCACATGCCAGGGCCTGGTCGGCGGTTCTCGGTGGTGACTAAGGGTTTGTAGAATGGAGGTGAAGCCGCAGATCCAACCTCGAGCCGAGAATACACAATCGAATTAATGCAACACTGCCTTCCCGAATGACAATCGAGAAGACAGCTTCAGCGTTGGGTGTCGCCCTCAGCGATATCGACCCATCCGCGTGAGTTGCCTGGCGGGCGTCCCACGGCGCATTCGCTTCTGCATTAAAGGGACTCGAACGCTTCAAAGAAGTCTGCGTCGATCTTCTTCAACAGATATGTTTCTGCCGTAGCCACACCGACGCTAAAATCGATCATCAAATCCGCGAGCTCATCACCATCGATCAATCGCACTTTTACTGCGGCTTCTTTCGCTGCGCGTGAAGCGCCGGTGGTAAATGTACCGCTCGTGATAAAGACTCCTTTGTGTGCTTTCTTGCGCATCAGACTTCCAACAAATTTGTCGATCTCGCCCGGTCCAACGGCATTGTCCCATTTTTTGGCTTGGACGTAGATCATGTCGAGGCCGAGGCGGTCTTCCCGGATCACGCCATCGATCCCCTCGTCGCCGCTTTTACCTGTGACTTCGGCACGGTCCAAATGTCCGCCGCCGTATCCCATCGCGACCAGAAGCCGAATGACCAGGTGCTCAAAGAACTTGGGGGTGCCGTCGACGATGCGCTGCCGAAGGTCATCCGCGAGGGCTTCCCGCAGCTCCAGATACGCTGCCTGTAATTGCTCAACCGGCGTGACCTCGTGCGCGTGGTCGGACGAAGCTGCAGCAAGAGGCGGCTCGTTGGAAAGGGTGGACCTCTTCGTCCTGAACGCCACATATTCGGGAAACTGTTCGAGAAACGTGTTGTCGATTCGTGAGGGTCCTTTGCTAAGGACTTCACGGCCCCTTAGTGAGATCTTAAATCTGCCTCGTCCCGTTTTTTCAAGTAGAAGGCTTTTCGCCAAATAAGTGATCGCCCAAGTGACCCGGTTGTAGAGGCGGGTCTGGGTCCCGCTTGGAAGCATGAGTTCGCGTTCCTCTGGAGTGACCCCCAATTGTGTAGCGAGGATATCAATGGCGTCGGAAATCCTGTGCTCCGCTTCGTCTGAAGACAGGCGCAGCAGTGGCAGCATGAACTCCTGATATCCGGGTATCGCCATTGACGGTCCTTCAGCAGAGGCTCGGTCGTGCGGAGCGTTGCCGCAGGAACATAATCTCAAGTGGGTCCCGGGCCAGTCCGACTTCCCACCAACGGACGTTAAGCCAGGATTGCCTTCACCAAATTTCCGTGGACGTCGGTGAGGCGGAAGTCTCGGCCTTGGAATTTGTAGGTGAGGCGGGTGTGGTCGATGCCCATGAGGTGGAGGATGGTGGCGTGGAGGTCGTGGACGTGGACGCGGTCGGCGGTGATGTTGTAGCCGTAGTCGTCGGTTTGGCCGAGGGTCATGCCGGGTTTGATGCCCGCGCCGGCGAGCCAGATGGTGAAGCAGCGGGGGTGGTGGTCGCGGCCATAGTTTTCGAGCGTGAGCTCGCCCTGGGAGTAGACGGTGCGGCCAAACTCGCCGCCCCAGACGATGAGGGTTTCGTCGAGCAGGCCGCGTTGTTTGAGGTCTTGAATGAGTGCGGTGGAGGGTTGATCGGTGTCGGAGCATTGGCCGCGGACGGCTTTGGGGAGATTTCCGTGGTGGTCCCAGCCCATGTGGAAGAGTTGGACGAAGCGCACGCCGCGTTCGGAAAGGCGGCGGGCGAGGAGGCAGTTGGCGGCGAAGGTGCCGGGCTTGTGGACGTTTGGACCGTACATCTCGGTGATTTCTTTGGGTTCTTTGGAGATGTCGGCCAGCTCGGGGACGGAGGCCTGCATGCGGAAGGCCATCTCGTACTGGGAGATGCGGGTTTGGATCTCGGGGTCGCCGACGGCGTCGTGGCGGATGTTGTTGAGCTGGTCGAGATCATCGAGCATGGCCCGGCGGGTGTCGCGATCGACACCGGCGGGGTTGGAGAGGTAAAGCACGGGGTCGCCGGCGTTGCGGAGCTTGACGCCCTGGTGCTGGGTGGGGAGAAAGCCGCTGCCCCAGAGGCGGTCGTAGAGAGGCTGATCGTCAGTGCGGCCGGTGCCTTTGGAGGTGAGGACGATGAAGGCGGGGAGATCCTGATTTTCGGAGCCGAGTCCGTACGACATCCACGAGCCGATGCTAGGCCTCCCGGCGAGTTGGGAGCCGGTTTGGAAGAAGGTCATGGCCGGATCGTGATTGATGGCCTCGGTGTACATGGATTTGATGAAGCAGATGTTGTCGGCGACGGCGGCGGTGTGGGGGAGGAGTTCGCTGAGCCACGCGCCGCCCTGGCCGTGCTGGGTGAACTTGAAGATGGAGGGGGCGACAGGGAAGGTTTTTTGGCCACAGGTCATGCCGGTGAGGCGCTGGCCGTTGCGGATGGAGTCGGGGAGGTCTTTGCCGCGGAGGTCCTGGAGGTGGGGCTTGTAATCGAAGAGATCGAGCTGGGACGGGCCGCCGGATTGGAAGAGGTAGATGACGCGTTTCACTTTGGCGGGGAAGTGGGGAATGCCGGGGAGAGCCGGTGGAGGGCTGGGTGGCCGGGGCGGCGGTGAGGAGATTTTGATTGAGAAGGGAGGCGAGGGCGGCCATGCCCAGGCCAGCGCCGGACTGCTTGAGGAAGGTGCGGCGGTTGATCTGGTTGATGGCGGTTTGGAGGGGGTTCATATTGAGGCTCCGGAAATACGTTCTTACCACGGAGGACACGGAGGGACACGGAGGAAGAGGGGCAGTATGGTCAGTAGGCTATTTGTTTCACATCAACTTTTTGGCGACCGACGTAATGGCT
>CAWJOO010000015.1:0-83194 GCA_963844515.1 uncultured Acidobacteriota bacterium | reverse complement strand
CAGAAATCTTGTCAAGAGGCAATTTGAAAAATAGTTTGTAACTCCCTTTGGAATCAGCGCAAAATAATTCGCTCCAATTAGGGATTAATTCTTCGAACCTGCCATACTTGTATCAGCAGTCAAGAAAGGCCCGCCAACCAGCGGGCCTTTTCCATTTGCACCGACATTCGCGCAGGAGGGAAAGCGACATGGCCGGCTATTCCATTTCTACCGACACTCGCACACGAAAGGAGCAAGGCATGGCAGCACCGCACAAATTCAATCTCACAGGTCTTCCATCCCTACTCCGCATTCCCTGTTCCCGGTACGAGACGTCCTCACCCTTTCACGCAATCACTTCATCACTCTCTCACGCGATCACTTCACTTTTCACTTTTCACTCAATGTGTTTCAAATCACGGTGAGCGCAAATTCCCCCAATTTCGGTGCGCAATCCCATGAAAGCAATCAACATGATCGTTTTTTTATTTGCAGGTGAAAGTGCTTTTTTCACCAAATCCCGTGCAAAATCGCCGTCAAGCAGACCTCATCAGCCGCTTCGGCCGCACCAGCCGCATGAAGACATACACGATCAGCTGCAAAGTCAGCGCGCCGCAGCAATCCAGCACCACGTCCCACGGCGACGAAGTGCGGTTGGGTAGAAACGACTGGTGATACTCATCCAGCGTGGCCACCAGGGCGGTGCCACCCATGGCCAGCAGCGTGTCCTGAAGAAACTGCGACCGCGGTAGCGTCATCCACCACGCGCGAAGCCAGGCCAGCCCCATCAGGCCGTAGCCGATGAAGTGGCCGCTCTTGCGGATGTAGGTGTGAATCATCTCCCAACGCCGCCCCGGCACGTGCCCGAAGAAGAATTGGTAAATGGCCAGCAGCGGTCCGCTGGTGTGATCGGCGCCCATCATCTCGGTGGATTCGACAATGATCACAATGATGGCGATAACCACCGGCCACCAGGCATTAACCCAGAACCAAAAGCGGCGGCGCCGCCTACTCCACGTGGTAGTTGGGGGCTTCGCGGGTGATGATGACGTCGTGGACGTGGCTCTCGCGGAGGCCGGCGTTGGAGATGCGGATGAAGCTGCGCCTTGGCTTGCAGCTCGTCGATGGTGCCGCAGCCGAGATAGCCCATGCCGGAGCGGAGGCCGCCGACGAGCTGGTAGACCATGGCTTCGAGCGGGTCCGCGATGCGGGACGCGGCCTTCGATGCCTTCGGGGACGAACTTGGCGAGGCGGTTGTGAGCCGTTCGACTCGCGCGCGGTGACCGACACGTTCGGCGCTTGCGGCGGCGTCGGTCATGTCCTCGGCGCCCTGGAAGTAGCGTTCGCCGGAGCCCTGCGCCATGGCGGTCAGCGAGCCCATGCCGCGGTAGGCCTTGAAGCTGCGGCCCTGGTAGAGGATGGTTTCGCCGGGCGACTCGTCGACGCCGGCGAAGAGCGAGCCGATCATGACGACGCTGGCGCCGGCGGCGATGGCCTTGGTGAGGTCGCCGGAGTACTTGATGCCGCCGTCGGCGATGATCGGAATGCCGTGCTTCGCTGGCGGCGCGGGAGGCTTCGGCGATGGCGGTGATCTGCGGCATGCCGGCGCCGGTGACCATGCGCGTGGTGCAGATGGAGCCGGGTCCGATGCCGACTTTGACGGCGTCGGCGCCGGCGTCGATGAGGGCCATGGCGCCGTCGTAGGTGGCGACGTTGCCGGCGAGCAGGTCGATGTCCGGGAAGCGCTTCTTGACCTCGCGCACGGCTTCGAGGACGCGCGAGGAGTGGCCGTGGGCGGAGTCGATGGCGAGGGCGTCGACGCGCATTCGATCAGCTCGGCGGCGCGTTCGAGGAAGTCGCCGGTGGCGCCGATGGCTCCGGCGACGCGCAGGCGGCCCTTCTCGTCCTTGCTGGCGTTGGGGTACTTGAGCTTCTTCTGGATGTCCTTGACGGTGATGAGGCCCTTGAGCTCGTACTCGTCGTTGACGACGAGGAGCTTTTCGACGCGGTGCTGGTGGAGGATGTCTTCGGCCTGCTCGAGCGTGGTGCCGACGGGGACGGTGATGAGGTTCTTCTTGGTCATCACGTCGTCGATGGGGATGTCGGTGCGGGAGACGAAGCGCAGGTCGCGGTTGGTGAGGATGCCGACGAGCTGCGTTGCCCTTGGGTGACGGGGACGCCGGAGATCTTGTAGCGGCGCATGAGTTCGAGCGCGTCGGCAGATGGGCTGCTCGGGCGAGATGGTGACGGGGTCGACGATCATGCCGGATTCGGAGCGCTTGACCTTGTCGATTTCACCGGCCTGCTGCGGCGATGGTGAGGTTGCGATGGACGACGCCGATGCCGCCCTGCTGGGCCATGGCGATGGCCAGGCGCGACTCGGTGACGGTGTCCATGGCGGCGGAGATCAGCGGGCGTGTTGAGCGTGATGTTGCGCGTGAGCTGCGTCTGGGTGCTGACCTGGGTGGGGACGACGTCGCTGTAGGCGGGGACGAGCAGGACATCGTCGAAGGTGAGGGCTTCGGGAAGATTTTTCGAGAGCATCATACTTTGACGCGCCTGGCGATCCAGCGATTCGAATCCCTGGATCAGCAGGCGCTTTGGACTATTGTAACGGACCACCTGCGGTGGGGCTGGCTGGCCGCTGCAGCGGGCAGGACCATGCTTCCCAATTGGCCGCCATCCAACCACAACCAATGATTCATAATGACGTCGGCGACCAACCCGCAGGAAATGTTGCCTATGATTTACTGGCACAGAGTCGTTTGAGGCACAACAATGTCCACGCTCATTTGGCTGCTCACGTTTGAGGGTAAGATCAACCGCCGACAATACTTCCTGTCCGGCCTCGTCCTTGTGGCCCTCAAATACTCGATCGATTCATTTGTAGCCTCGCGCTTTGGTCAGCCGTGGAAGGCCACAAATTACATCTTTCCCTCTTCCGATAGTGTTCTCTTTGGCTTGAACCGACAGAATAGGTCTCTCTACCTCACGCTGTGGGCAATTGCCATTCCGTTCTTCTGGATTGGCATATCTCTTACTCTCAGACGGCTGCGCGACGCCGGACATCGGCCTGGATGGATCTTTTTGTTCTTTGTTCCAATCGGCAATTTGCTCCTGTTCGCGTACCTCTCACTTGTTCCGTCCGGTGCTCAGCGAGCCGTAAACGCCGACCCGTTGCCGAACAGAAAGATGCCGATTGGTGGGACCCTCGGTGTCACGATCGCTGCCGTACTGGGACTTGCGCTCGAACTGCTCAGCGCAAACTACCTCGCGCAATATGCCTGGGGCCTATTCCTCGGAGTTCCGTTCATCACAGGATTCGTGACTTCTTGGCTCGTGAATGCCGGTGGCCTGCGTTCGCGTAAGCAGACGATCGGCTTATGTGCGCTTACGCCAATCCTCATCGGCCTTTTTCTCATCGGATTCCGGCTGGAGGGGCTGGTGTGTCTGCTGATGGCACTGCCTCTTGCACTGCCCTTTTCCATTGCCGGAGGCTTGGTTGCACACTATTGTCTCGGCTCCCGCCGGGTGCCGTTGACACCCCCTGCTGCTATGGCGTGTGTCGCAATCGTTCCTTTTTTGATGTTTGCCGAGCGTGCGATGCAACTCCAGCCTCCAGTGCAGCCCGTTGTGACGTCGATTGTCGTCAACGCTCCTGTCAACATCGTGTGGAAGAACGTTATCGCATTTCCTCCGCTCGCCGCGCCCAAGGAATGGATATTTCACACCGGCATTGCCTATCCCCTCGGTGCCACCATCTCCGGATCAGGACAGGGTGCAATTCGCCGATGCAGCTTTTCGACCGGTGACTTCGTTGAGCCAATCACAGTATGGGATGAAAACCATCTGCTTGCGTTCAATGTCGTTTCGCAGCCGCCTTCTCTCCGAGAGATAGGGTTTGGGAAGATAACGACACCGCACATAGAGGCCGATTACATGCGTTCACAACACGGCCAGTTTCGGCTGGTGGCCTTGGACGGCACGCATACCTTACTTGAAGGAGCCACGTGGTATCAGGACTATTTTTGGCCGCAACCCTATTGGCGCGCATTGTCAGATGCTATTGTCCATCGTGTTCACATTCGCGTTCTTGAGCACGTCAAGGAACAGGCGGAGGCAGAGGTCCGAAAGCACTAAGCTGACACGCCGTAAACGCTTCCGGCGTAATTGTTGGCGAGTTCACGCCGAGGCCGAAGTTGCGAAAAGGAACCGCGGATCCTTCGACTCCTCAGTGCTCCGCTTCTCAGGATGACAGTTTTTAACTGGGGAGAGAGCGAATAGCACGGAGAGAGAAAGGGCAAATACGGTTGAGGTTTGCGGTGTCCCCGGTCCCCAAATGCGAGGAACCGGGAGCACCCGGCGATCCAGCGATTCGAATCCCTGGATCAGCAGGCGCTTTGGACCGTTGTAACGGACCACCTGCGGTGGGGCTGACTGCCCGCTGCCAGCGGGCGTAAGACCGTGTTTCCCAATTGGCAGCCACTCGACCGCAATCTGGCCCTTCTCCTCTTTCCACAGAGGTGTCATCCCGAGCGAAGCTTTTTTTTGCGAAGCCGAGGGGTCTGCTTTTCGCAGTTACTTCCTTATCGTCCACGACTCCCGGGCACAACTCACTAAGATGGTTCGTGTCGATCGACGAAACCTTTTGGGTGAGCGATGATCATTGGTGATCCAGTAGACGTTTGGTATCGAGGTCGAGATTCTTTAGGCGTACTATGAACCGGGCCAAATGCGCTCGGCTTTTGTTTCTATGTTGGCGGTCGCCGTTTATTATCGAGAGCCCGATTCAACGTTGATCGGCACTTCCTTTAATGGGATGCGAGGAGAATTTCGAACAAGGAAATCATATTTTGACGCCTCTTCACCTCCGACGCGGATGCTGCAGAAAGGTCGCGTACAGCGGTCGTCATGCGACCTCTCTGGATGACATGGATGGCAAGCTGTTATACGGAACACCATCCCGATTTCCTCTTTGCACCTTATATTCGGACGGCTGGTATCGCTCCAGATAACGAGCAAGGTTTTGACGACGGCAGTCACGTTCTGCAGTTCGATTTCGGCACTGCATACGCCTAATCGCGTGTACTAACGCGAACTATCGGTTGAGGCCGGGCTCCGGCATTCGGCTTCCACAAGTTCGCGACTTCTGACAAAATTGCTTTCAGATGTGGTGCTGATCAGTCTGCCACGGACCCCTCCTCCGAATGCTTTGACTATGACTCATCTTGTTGAACTCACACCCCAGCCCGGGAACAGTGACTTCGGGAATCCGTTTGACTGAGCGCCTGAATCACCGCCGATTCGGAAACAACTCGAAAATGGAGTTCTGTCCGGATTGTCCACGACACGACCACGACGGCCCATCGGACCCTCATTCGCTATGTTCTCACAATCATGTCGAGCCTTGACTCCAGATTGCGGGCTTTGGGGAAGCCTACAACCTGCGTCATGAGGGTCGTTTATGAAACCGACGGTCAGGTACACTCCATCATCGGCAAGATGCCCTGCTTCACAGGCGCGGACCTATGGTTCGATTCCGAATACCCGCCACTTGATGAATGCCGATCCTCAGTTCATCAATGCCGGGAACAGCGAGGATCGCGCTTGCGGAGGAAACGACCGATGGAAGATCGGCAGTAGTAGTACCCGAAACCGAACCCATGTCTTACCTCCCCGGTAGTTCGTGTCAACCAGTGACAAGCGAAGAGCCAGATTCGACCGGCTACCAGGCGTCTTTCGGATCGGCTACTACGCCGACAGATGTTCCCTCGATTGCGCGGCCGGGATGCTGATGGACAGTACTCCGCTCAGGAGATGACCAGAAAGAATTTCGAGATCCTGCTTGCATTGAGAGTCACGATTTCTAGAATGATTAGTCCTTAATTTGGGCCGCTATCGTCCTTGAACGGAATGCCGCATACTTCACTAACCCCGGTTCTGGGCCCGCCGGGAATAGGAGGCGATACTGATCGAGTTGGCCACTCAGGCAAGACTGGATCCTTGACGACGCTCTCGACTGTCCAAGAGGTTCTCAATCGAGAATCTGGCGTTCAGCGGTGTCTAATGTCAGCAGGATCATCAGGTATGCCTGTCAGATGGTTTGTCTGTGCGGTACTTGACGGAGTCCAGAGTCTAAACTCCTCTGTCGCTTGCACATGAGAGGTAGCAATGGAATTCCTGAGCCATCGCTTACACGGTTGTTTCTTTTGGGCTTCGATAAGTCATGGCGACTTTGGGTGCCGTTGCTATTGCTGCTGATTTGGATAGGTTGGATTACGCGGCGATGGTGGGGCGGGAGATTGTTTCTGTTATCGCTTGCTGTTCTGATTACCTTTGCCGCGACATCACGCTAATGGAATAAGCACGAGAACGAGCGCGAGGAAGCCCTGGAACAATCTCGTTCCTTTGCCTCAAGCGGCCAGATTGATGGTTGCAACTTGCAGCAGGGCGATGGTCCGTTGGAACAAGGAGAGTCAAGGAGCATCTGTTAACGGCCGAACTCGGCGAAGGGGCAGGAAGTGTCCTCCCGGAATTGTGTTGTGGGAAAAGCGGATCACTTGTGGGAGGAAATCGTGGAGGGGAACTCTTGCGGAGACCGTCTGCGGGGCTGGAAATGTGAAGCAGGAAAGATAGACCTACATGACCGGGGGACTGCTGCTGGTGCGTTTTGGCTGGTCCCGCAGTAGACTGCGGCGGGAGAAGTCCCAGCAGGTACAGCAGTCTTGCTCGATCCCGGTGACCCGAGCGATCGATCCTTCACCTGCCGGATATTGGGATGCGGGCGAACCCTGGGAATTTCTGGATCGCACCCCACGAATGGTTTGTCTTGTATTCGGATGGGGATCTCCTGTGGTGCCGGGTCCGCTCAATCTACGCGGGTCACATTCTCAGGCGTGGTGCTTCGTTACGGTGAAAGACGTCACTGGTTGGCAGTTGCGCTGAACAGATGCCGAAGCGATTGACTCCAGCCGGGCCAGTCACGGGTGGAGGGGTGACCTCGGCACTTCGTTGACGTGCGAAGGGGGCCACACGTTGATAGAGGCAGTCAGTCACAGTTCCAATCAGCGGATTGTGGTTACTGCACAGTTGGGACCTTATACACAGAGAGCAAAGCAAGCGTTGACTCGCTGCATTGTGATCTTGGTCCTACCTGATGAAGGTAGCGGCACGCTGATCAGCCGAATCAGCACAGTCTGGCGGTTGCTCCGGGCGAATTACCGCTATTCCGGAAACAACTCCAAAATTGACTCGACCGAAATTCTGGTCTTAAGGTGCTAAACTCGCCCCACGTCAACGTTTGTCCTTGTGCATGGGGCATGGCAGTCGGCCGGGACGTGGGACCTGCTGCGGCACTTGCTTGAAAAATGGCCATCGGGTGATAGCACTGGTGCTCAGTGGCCTTGGTGCCGACCAAAGCCGTTTGTCCCCCTTCCGGTGCTATAAAAGGCAGCAGTGATCTCACGCGAATTTCGGATTCGAGCAGTGGCTGAAATAGCCTTCTTCCTTTGTTTTTATGAAGGCTTTCATTGGGAGGCCCTGAAACTACTTTTGCATCGACGCTGCCGAGAGGCTCGACAATCAGCAGCTATTCATCCTATTCACTATGTCGAGTGGGATTCATTCGTTCATGGCGGCATTATTTCCCGCGTTCTGGGAAGCGGCACCCTGTCGAAAGGTATTTCCTTGTTGATCGGTCGGGCTGAAGCACATGGGCTACTGCTCTGCCGTCTTTGTCCTCGGTCCTCGGGGAACAAATGGGTTCATTCTTGGTAGTACACTCGATTGCTCCTGCTTCTTCACCGAGGGATACGGAATGATGTTCCCGATCGCTTGGGCTCCTCTTTTCTCGTCGGTGCCACAATACTGCGCGAACTGCTGACACGACGCATCTTAAGGTGTGCCCGTTTGAAAGATTAGGTTTTCGCACTTGGTGCCGAAGAGGCGGAGACCGCGTTCCACTCGGGTTCTGGGCGGAATCCTTCGGCTCACTCGGTGTCACGGCGTAGCCCTAGACTGGTGACATCCACCTATCGGAGCAGTGGAGATTTGTCTGGGAGACTAGCGGCTTGGGATTGGACGATAAACCGGTTTCTTGCTTTGCGTCTTTCGGAGGGCATACCCTTGCGACTTCGTTCTCTGGATGGCAGCTTTGAGCTGGGGTGAGAGCGTACAACGGCGGAGAGAAAAAGGTTAAAGACGGCTGATGTTTGTGGTATCCCCGGTCTCCATACGCGAGGGACCGGGGGCACCCGGCGAATCAGAATCTGTGATTGCGTGTAGGGCTGCTGCTCATACACCAACTGTCCGTTCTCGATTATCCGAGGGTAGATGGAATGTCAGCGGTAACAAACGTAAAAGGGCGAGCTGCCGCGACCCTCGTCTGGAATCGAGAAGTAACGGATTCCGGTTGTGCAACCGCCGACTCGTCGCAAATGCATTCCTGCGCATTGAGGCTGGGATGAAGATGCATCCAAGGTCGGAGGGTGCCGCCACGCAGACCATTCAGGATTGCTGAGCGCGATGGCACGGAGCGATGCCATTTTCCTTGCGTCTATCAGTTGTAACTGCGAAGGCCGCGAGCCCTCCCCCAGAACCCGCGGCCTCCACCGGACCAACCTTGCTAGTCCTTGTCACACCTTATGACGGATGCTGCCCCGGCTCCTTTGACCTGAGACAAGCAATCTATTGTGGTCACACGGAAGTACCAAGTGTGTAGTACTTAAGCTGTAGAGAATCCCTTTCTTTCCTCGGTTCAGTCGCTCGGTGCGTGGTGCATCCCGCAAAGCAGGTCCTTCGGCTCCGCTGAAAAGCGCTTCGCTCGGGATGACACGTCTTGAGTTTTTTGCGGTGCAAGACCGGGGGCATCCGCGGTGCGTGGTGAGTCGCATCGCATTGCTCCAATCGTCTTTTGCTGCGCTTACCCGAAGCGCAGGGTTCATTTCGCGGGGCAGGTCTTTGTACCGGTGTCGGCAACGCTCGCGATGAGCCACTTTTGGTCGACGCGAACCAGGTTGAACAGGTCGGTTCCGCAGTGATCGACCTTGCCATCCACCAGGAAGTCGAAGGGCGCCCACACTACGGCGAGATCGTTATCGATCCGGACCAGTGGATCGTGAATGCGTTCTTCGATCTGTGTTTTGCCGGGCTTACCGACGCGCTCCGCGAAGGCTTCAAAGGTCATCTGAGAGGGCTTGCCGTCGCGCATAAGCACCATAGCGCCACCCGGCAGCGTGGGCGCCTTGATGGCCGCAGCATCTCGTTTTGACATGCCATCGAACATCGCATGGATCGGCGCGAGCACGGCTTGCTCCTCCGGCGATTGCGCAAAGGCGGGGGCGGCGAGGCTCGTTGCCAGAATGGTGCCGAAGAAGAAAACGAACTGCTTTGCGTGCCTGTTCATGCTGGCCATTGTATCTTGCGATCTTTCCCGGGAAGCGTTGATCTGGGAACGGTCGGGCAACGGGAATCTTGCTCACTGGAGGTGGGGCGAGTGTATGCTGTTGAGTGTTCAAACCATTCCAAAAACAATGCCCTCAATGAAAACATCCTGATACCGCTTCGATCTCGCCTATTGACCGCCGCGAATTTATCAAAACGAGCTCTCTGGCCGCCGGCGCGCTTGCGTTTGGCGTGCCGGCGCTCTTGCGCGGACAGAATCTCAACAGCAAGCTGAACATTGCCTGCGTCGGAATCGGCGGTAAAGGCCGAAGCGACACCGACGCCTGCGCGGGCGAGAATATTGTCGCGTTGTGCGACGTGGATTCCGGCTCGGATGCCTACGAGACGCAGACGAAGAAGTATCCGAGCGCGAAGTTTTACAAAGATTTTCGCGAGATGCTGGACCAGATGGGCGACCAGATCGATGCGGTGACGGTTTCCACTCCGGATCACATGCACGCGATTGTGGCGTCGGCGGCGATGAAGAGGAACAAGGCGGTGTTTTGTCCAGAAGCCGCTGACGCAGACGATCTACGAGGCGCGCTATTTGCGGAAAATGGCGAAGGACAGAAAGCTGGTTACGCAGATGGGCAACCAGGGCAGCGCCGGCGGACGGTTTGCGCCGCGGGGTGGAGACCATTCAAGACGGGCTCATCGGACAAGTGCATGCAGTGCACGTCTGGACGAATCGCCCGGTCTGGCCGCAGGCAATGGATCGTCCCGCCGGAGAAGATCCGGTTCCCGCGACGCTGGCATGGGATATCTGGATTGGACCGGCGCCGATGCGGCCGTACATCGGCAGCCATGATCCGGAAGTGAAAGATGGAATTTACGAGCCGTTCAACTGGCGCGGCTGGCAGGACTTTGGCTGCGGCGCGCTGGGCGACATGGCGTGCCACACGGTCAACATGCCATTTCGCGCCCTGGATCTCGGTCATCCGACGGAAATCGAAGCCATGCCGTTCGGCCAGATGAACAAGGAATCGTATCCCGTGGGTTCCAAGATTCGCTTCGACTTTCCCAAGCGCAAAGGGCGGGTTCCCGCCGAGCACCCGCATCTCTTCCACCATTACCGAAAGATCGAGCATGATCCAGTGACACTGTGGTGGTACGACGGCGGCAAGCCTGACCCCGCAGCTCCGCGGCGGCCATGACCTGAGCAACAAGCCGCCGGTCGAACTGACTGCCGACATCGTCGCTCTGCAAGGCGAGGTTCCCGAGAGCGGCTGCCTGCTGGTGGGCGAGGGAGGGATGGTCTTTTCGCCGGACGATTATGGAACCAGTTTCTTTGTGAAGCTGAAGGGCGAAGAGAAATTCGTCCACTACACCAAGCACCCGGCCATGGCGCAATATCCGGAGCGCATTCCGCGCAACCACTATGGCAAGACTGGCGATGGCAAGAAGCAAGGAGGCAGTGTTTTTGCCCATGCGCAGGAATGGCTCGTGGCCATCAAGGAAAACAAGCCGGAGATCTGCTACTCGCGTTTTGACATTGCCGCGCGCCTTACGGAAATCATGCTGCTGGGCTGCGTGTCGTTGCGCGCCGGCCAGAAGATCGAGTGGGACGGACCGAAAATGGTCGCAAAAAATTGTCCGCAGGCCGCGCAGTACATACGCCGGCAAGACCGGTCCGGCTGGGCTCTTTCCTGAGGTAAATATCTTTGTCAATTTGCGCGAGGTTGTGAGTTTGCACAAATTCCTGGCCAGTGTCGGGCTCGTCGCAATGGCGGGAGCGGTATCCGCCCAGCCTGTTCCTCACGCCAGCGGCGTGGTGCATACACTGGCCGTCGATATTGGATACGAAACCTTTGGTACCCGCGGTACAGCGCTTCCAATGATCGCGGTGAATGGCGGTCCGGGACTGACGCATGCCTACATGCTGATGAATGACATGTGGCAGCAGGTAGCGGGGCAGCGGCTGGTTGTGTTTTACGACCAGCGCGGAACCGGCGCATCGCGGCACGTGCAGCCGGGCGCTTCGCAGGGTATGACCGCGCAGGTGGCGGATCTCGAGGCTGTTCGCGCGCAGCTGGGACTGGAGAAGGCGGCGTTTGTAGGCGACTCTTATGGCGGCCTCCTGGTGATGGCGTACGCGGCCGCTCATCCCGAGCACGTGGCGAAGATGGTGCTGTCCGACTCGGCTCCTCCGGCATGGAAGGACCTTGTCCACCTGTTGCCGCAGACGTTTCCTGATGTGGAAGAGCAGACGGCAGAAGAGGGGAAGAAGCTGGGCGACGGCAGCGACGCCGCCGCGCGCGCAGAATTACGCAATCATTTCAGGATGATCTTTTACTCGCCCGAGAAGCGGGATGCGTATATGGCTCGCATGGGCGATCTGGGATATGAGCCTGCCGTGGGGGAAGCTGTGTCGAAGGCCACAGAGAACATCGATCTGACTTCGGCTCTCGCCGGCTTCCACTTTCCTGTGCTGGTGATTACAGGGCGCTACGACATGAACGTTGCCCCGTTGACGGCGTGGCGGATGGCGCACGAAATTCCCGGCGCGAAGCTCGTGTTCTTTGAAAAGAGCTCCCATCTCCCCTCGTATGAGGAGCCGGAGAAGTACCGCAGCGTTCTGGAAGCGTTTCTAAACGAACGTTGATTTCTTGATCCAGGCTCTCAGATCCGCGGCGTTGTGCGACTTTCAGCGGGGCTCGTCCTCGGAGCAGTGGACACTCGGTCCCGGTCTTTTACAAGCTGACGCCAAGTGTATTTTCGCTGGCTGATCAGCTCGCGGATCTTAGACGGCTCAGGAAAGGTTCGCAGGAGTGCTATCCCAGGTCTCAAAAGAGAGACCCTGGGCACACCCTGGCATTGTTCACCCAGGATCGCAGTTTTTTGATGAAGGCGAAACGAATACTGTTCGCTCACACGCCCACTGGGAAGGGCTTGGGGCTTGACTCGTCAGTGTTGGCTCCGCCGCCGCGCCAGCGCTCGAAGCGGCCCTGCAGGAGACTCATCAGGCCGGTGTACCAGTAACCGATGACGAAGAGAACCAGGAACGGCGATGTGAAGTAGTTGTGGCGGAGGAAGCAGTAAATGATGGCGAGGAAGAAGTACCCGCCGATGATGAGTTCGATCCAGGGAGCGAGCACGAGGCGCTTGCGATATTTGGCGGCCTGGGATTTCTCGCCTTTCTTGGCGACAGCATACTTGGGCGTACGCGCAAATGCGCTCTTAATGCCGAGGAGAGCTTCAACAACCGCTTTGGTGTTGGTGACGGTGAGGCCAATGCCGAGCGCCATAAGGAATGGCAGGTAGAAGAAGGTCTTCATCCATGATTTTGGGAAGAGCACTCGCTGGCTTGCGAGGTAAAAGACCGCGATCGACAGGCTGGATGCGGTGAAGAGAGGCACGTCAATGATGAGCATCTGGAACCATCCCTGATAAAAGCGGACGATCATGCAGGGGATGAGCAGGGCGGTCATGATGACCATGAGCGGGTAACTGAGGTTGGCGGTGAGGTGGTAGACCGCTTCAACTTTGATTTTCCGCGGCATATTAGAGCGGAACATCATGGGCAGGACTTTGATGCTGGTTTGAATGAGGCCCTTGGCCCATCGCGCCTGCTGGGTCTTGAAGGCGGTCATTTCGATGGGGAGTTCGGCGGGACACTCGATATCGGGGAGGTATTTGAATTTCCATCCGGCCATCTGGGATCGGTAGCTGAGATCGGTGTCCTCAGTGAGGGTGTCATGCTGCCAACCGCCGGCGTCGGTGATGGCCTGGCGGCGCCACATGCCCGCGGTCCCGTTGAAGTTGAAGAACTCGCCGGCGCGGGCGCGGGCTCCATGTTCGAGGACGAAGTGGCCGTCGAGCAGGATGGCCTCGATCTGGGTGAGCATGCTGTAGTCGCGATTGAGGTGTGTCCAGCGTGTCTGGACCATCCCGATTTCAGGCTCGGCGAAGTGATGAATGACGCGCATGAGCCAGTCAGTGGGGGGAACGAAGTCGGCGTCGAAGATGGCGATGAATTCGCCCTTGGCGACCTTGAGGCCAGCATCGAGCGCCCCGGCCTTGTAACCGTGGCGGTTGACGCGGTGGATGTATTTGATGGGGTGGCCGAGGGCAGCGAAGCGATCGACGATGGAGGAGGCAACCTGCTGGGTTTCATCCGTGGAGTCGTCGAGCACCTGGATTTCGAGGCGGTCAGAGGGGTACTCGATGGCACAAATGGCTTCGATCAAGCGGCCGATGACGAACTGCTCGTTGAAAATGGGGAGTTGGATGGTGACGCGGGGGAGTTCGTCAAAGAGCTTGGGCGGATTGGGATGGTAGTTCTTGCGGAACTTGAAGTAGTGCCAGCACATGGTGTAGCGGTGGACGCCGTAGAGGGCGAGCACGATCATGACCAGAAAGTAGGGAAATAGCAGGAGGGTATCAAACCAGTTGAAGTAGTGGTGGACCGAAGAAAACGGGTCAGTGAACAGCGCTTTCATCTGGCGCTTGAGCCCATTCTGGGGAGCGAAAGCCGCGTAGTTTGCCGCACGCCATGAAAGCTCATGAAGAGCGCTTAGACAGGCACCTGGACTGGAGAAATACGCGGTAAACAGGGCAGTTGCCTCCACGAGCGGGTTGATTCGATTGTACGCGAATGGGGTAATTGGGGTTCCCTGGGGCTGCCGGCGATCCCTGCCATCTGGTTTTGCGATAGGACTCAAATTGAAGCGCAGTTGTCGTCGATGCGGGCGGCGTGCCGCAGGATCGATGGATACCGGCGTCAGAAGTGAGCGGCAGCCGGCCGGAGCTCGAGTTGCGGCTAGTGTCCAAGCCGGCCGGCTGCCTGGTCTATTGAATTCCGAAGCATGCTGAAAATGCACGATGTGTGCTGAAATGAGCATCTAAATTGACTTAAGCCTTGTTGTGCGCCTGTGTTCTGCGGGCGTATTGTTTTCTTGAAATTGGAGATTTTCATGTCCTCTGTGATCGGCATACCGGTTGCTGCCGCTGGTGGCAGCTTTCTGCTGGAAACGCGCACGCCCGAGGAAGTGTTTACGCCGGAAGATCTGACGGAAGAACACAGGCACATTGCGGCAACGGCTGCGCAATTCGCGCGCGAAGAGATTGTGCCGGCAACCGATGCGCTGGAAGCGAAGGAACCGGGGAAGCTGCGCGCCGTGATGCAGAAGGCCGCAGGGCTGGGGTTCACGTCGGTCGATATTCCCGAGGCGTATGGCGGCATGGGAATGGACAAGACGACGTCGACCGTGATCACTGATCAGATATCAGTGCTGGCGAGTTTTTCGACGGCGTTCGGTGCGCAGATCGGCATTGGGACCCTCCCGCTGGTGTGGTATGGGACGGAGGATCAGAAGCAGCGCTATTTGCCTAAGATTGCAACCGCAGAGTGGATTGCGGCCTATGCGCTGTCTGAGGCCAGTTCGGGCTCGGATGCAATGAATATTCGCACGCGGGCAACGTTGTCTGCGGACGGCCAGCACTACCTGCTGAACGGCGAAAAGATGTGGATCACGAATTGCGGTGTCGCCGATTTGTTCACGGTATTTGCAAAAATTGATGGCGAAAAATTCTCGGCGTTCCTGGTCGAGCGCACGTTTCCGGGGCTCACGGTGGGTGCGGAGGAGCACAAGCTGGGTATTCGCGGCTCATCGACGTGTCCGCTGGTGCTGCAGGATTGCAAGGTACCGGTTGGGAATCTCCTGGGCGAACCGGGCAAGGGCCATCACATTGCGTTCAACGTGCTGAACGTGGGGCGATTCAAGCTGGGCGTGGCATGCGTGGGCGGCGCGCGCAATGCGATGACGGAGATGATCCGTTATGCGAAGGAGCGGAAGGCATTTGGGAAATCAATTGCCGAATTCGGACTGATCCAGCGCAAGATTTCGACTGGGGCGGCGAGGCTGTTTGCGACGGAGAGCATGGCCTATCGCACAGTGGGCATGATCGACGCGGGGCTGGCCCAGGTGGATAGCAGCAAACCCGACGCCGCGCGGGAGATTCAAAAGCGCATTGAGGAATACGCGGTTGAGTGCTCGATTCTGAAAGTGTATGGGTCAGAGATGATCAGTTTCGTGGCCGATGAACTGGTGTCGACGATGGGCGGCTACGGCTATGTTGAAGATTATCCGGCGGAGCGGTTTTACAGGGATGCGCGCATCAATCGCATCTTTGAAGGAACGAATGAGATCAACCGGCTGATTATTACCGGCTGGTTGATGAAGCGCGCGTTGGCCGGGCAATTACCGCTGCTGGCCGCGATTAAGAATCTGATGGAGGAAGTGATGCAGCCTCCTTCGTTCGATGGCGGTGGCGCTTCGGGGGAGCGGCTGGCGCACGAGTCAGAGATTTTGGCGGCGACGAAAAAGGTTGCGTTGTTTGCGGCGGGCGTGGCGAGCCAGCGCTATATGGCGGCGCTCCAGGATCAGCAGGAAGTGATGGCTGATCTCGCGGACATTATCGCTCAGGTGTACGCGCTGGAGTCAGCGCTGTTGCGGGCACGCAAGCTGGCTTCAGTGCGAAAGAATTCCGCCGAAGTGGCTGCGAAGATGACAGGCATACTTGCGGAGGAGACGCTCACACTGGCCGAGCAGGCTACGAAGCGCGTGTTGGCAGCGTGCGGAGAGGGCGACATGCTGCGAACGCAGTTGGCGATTCTGCGCAGATTGGCGAAGTCAACTCCCGCGGACGTCGTGGCGTTGAGCCGGAGCGTGGCGCAACAGTGTATAACCGCGGAAAAGTATCCGCTGTAGTCATCAAGCACGTTGCTATCGAGCACAAAGAAATCCTGGTTGAGTTTCGTGCCGTCCCACCCTTGCGACCGCAAGAAGTCGCGAGGGTGGGACACGTGATTTTGTGCGTGAAAGGGCGGTTTGGACTGCGCCGGTGAGACTATGCGGCGGTCTTCTGCTGTTTGCCTTGCTGGATGGATTCGATGATGGCGCGATTGAAGGCGGGGATGTCGTCGGGCTTGCGGCTGAAGATGAACTGCCCATCTGTAACGACTTCCTGATCGACCCAATTGGCGCCTGCGTTTTTGAGATCGGTCTTGAGAGAGGGCCAGGAAGTGACGGTCTTGCCCTTCAAGGCGCCAGTTTCAACGAGAGTCCAGGGGCCGTGGCAGATTGCCGCAGTGGTCTTGCCGCTGGCGACAAATTGTTTGACGAAGTTCACGGCTGCTGGGTCCATGCGGAGGTGATCAGGATTGATGACACCCCCAGGCAGGACGAGTGCGTCGTAGTCGTTGGGATTGGCATCAGTCAGGGCTTTGTCCACCTTGACGGTCTGGCCCCACTCGGTGTGATTCCAGCCCTTGATTTCGCCGTCTTTCGGCGAGATGACCACCGTAATGGCGCCTGTGGCATCGAGCGCTTGGCGTGGCTCTAGCAATTCGGCCTGTTCAAAGCCGTCGGTCGCGAGGAATGCAATTCTCTTGCCATTCAGTTCTGAAGCCATAAATCCTCCATTTCCGCACACTAGGACGCGGGGTCGCGGACAGGGGTTGCCGCGGGAAGAAGGCCGCCGAGCTTTGCAAAATTGAGGAAGACAGATTGGAATGACGCTATGATGGGTCAGTCGTGGAACCGAGATCAAATGCGGAGTCGCTTGCAAGCGGCCGTGGCCAAGACGCCAGGCGATTCGGGCGTTACACCATTTCACGCGAACTGGGCTCGGGCGGGATGGGAGTGGTTTATCGCGCGACAGATGAAATTCTGGGCCGCGAAGTAGCCATCAAGACCTTCACCAAGGGATTGTTAGACCGCGAGGAGATGCGGCAGCGATTCCTGGGAGAGGGCAGAAGCCTTGCGCGGCTATCTCATCCGAACATTGTTACGATCCACGAGTTCAGTTTCCAGGACGAAGACCCTTACATCGTGATGGAACTGGTAAAGGGAAAATCGTTACAGAAGCTGATTGACTCGAAGCTCGAAATTCCGATGGCCGGGCGGGTTCGCCTGGTCCGCGATGTTTGCGAAACCCTTGCGTATGCGCACGGCTTGCAAGTGATTCACCGCGACATAAAACCGGCGAACATCTTTGTGCAGCCGGACGGCCAGATCAAACTTTTGGACTTCGGGATCGCGCAGATGGCGAGCAGCGACCGGGCAATGACTCGTGCGGGCTCTGTGATTGGCTCCATGGAGTATGTGGCTCCGGAGCGCATTCGGGGGGAAGTGCTGGACGGCCGAGCAGACGTTTTCTCAGCGGGAGTGGTTCTGTATCAACTGCTGACAGGGCAGGTGCCGTTCGCCGCGGAAACCGAATATGCGCTTATGCAGAAGATCGTCGCGGAGGCTTTCCCGCCACTTCCGGAGGTATCGGGTTTATTCCCCGCATCGTTAAGTGATGCTGTGGCCAGAGCTCTCGCCAAGTCGCCAAACGATCGGTTCCAGAGCGCGGATGCGATGGCGGCGGCCTTGTCGACAGTGCTCGATGGCATGGGAACGAAGACCGTTGAGGCGTCAAGCGTGTGGTTTGTGCGGACGCTGACCCCGCCGCCGGAGGCACCGGAGGCCCCAACACCCGCTGCGTTCAATCCCAGTGCGCCTGCGCCTTCACCCTTCCGGAATACCGCGCCGTCTGTGGTGCAGAGTGTCGGAGTTACACACCTTAGTGCAGTCCCTGCGCCCACGGGGTTTCTCTCGGCGACGGTTGTGTCCCGCACCAGGTTCTTTCAGGGTGATCAAGTCCGCTACGAAAAGATTGAGGACACCCTGAGTTTCTACCGGGAACATCTCAGCAAGGATTACGAGGCACTTTCAAGCCAGGCGCAGCTCACGTACTACTTGTGGATCACATCGGTTGTGATTGGACTGGGCGCCCTCGTGTGCGGACTGATCCTGCTTTTCAGGGGACAGATTCAGGCTGGATCGGTTTCGACCATTGGCGCGGCGTTCGTCTACTTCATTCAGAAGGTTTTTCAGCAGCGTGAAGATCACTACCGGGAACTGGCATCGGGCAAGCAGAAGAACCTGGAATACGGCAACCACTGGCTGCTGGTGATTCAGAGCATTGATGCAATTGAAAACGCCGAGGAACGCGAACGCCGGCAGAGTGATCTGGTCAAAGTGCTTACCGGGAAACTCGGCGGACCGGAGCTCGTTCCTGCAGCCAAAAAGAAGACTGTGTCTAAGATGTAACCCTCGATTTCGAGTGAAAAGATGCATGCAGGTGCGCTAGACTCCGGCCATGAGCACCATGCTTTTTAGACTGTTTCCGCTCCGACAACTGATAGTTCCAATGGTGTGCGTTCTGATGGCGTGCGTGCCGTCGCTTATCCATCCGCAAGGCACCGCGATGGCCGGCCATGACATGACCGACATGCAGCCTGTGCCACCGCCGGAACAGCTTCCCGTGCCGCTCAAAATGACCGGGATCGGGAACAGCCACATCACCATCAAAGCGACGCCCGAGGCGCAGGCATGGTTTGATCAGGGGCTGAGCCTGCAGCACGATTTCTGGGACTACGAAGCGCAGAAGGCGTTTGAGCAGGGGATCCGCGTCGATCCGCAATGCGCGATGTGCTGGTGGGGGTTGGCGCTGGCTGAAGGCTTCCGCCACAGCGAGTCGGAGGTGTACGGCAAAAAGGCGCTGGAACAGGCGAGCAAATTGATGAGCCAGGCGAGCGAGTCAGACAAGCTCTACATTGGAGCTGCCCTGGCGTCGCAAGCGGCGAAAGACGACGATCACTCGCAGGAGACGGCTCTTCTTCGCAAGCTGGTGACTGACTTTCCACACGATACGCAGGCGCGGATCTTTCTGGCAGAGTCGCTTGGCGATGGATATGAAGACAACGGAGAACCGAAAGAAGAGCAAAAGGAAAAGATAGCCATTCTGGAAGAGGTTCTGAAGGATGCGCCCAATGATTCGGCTGCGAACCATTATTGGATTCACGCGATCGAGCCGGGCAATCATCCCGAGCGGGCGTTGACGAGCGCGGCGCTGCTGGCAAGCCTGGCGCCCACGTCGGGCCACATGGTGCATATGCCGGGACACATCTTCTATCGTGTGGGGAATTATCCCGAAGCTGAGCACTGGTTTGCGGCATCCACCGAGGCCGATGAGCGCTACATGCGCGAGCAGAAGGTGGATGTGGACAACGACTGGAACTACATCCACAACCTGATGTACGCGATTGCGAATTTGATGGAGCAGGGAAAACTTGCGCAGGCGAATGCGTTGAGCGATCATGCAGCGGCAGGGCGCGGCAAACTTGGGGACACGCTGTACATCTGGTCGGCGCGGGACCAGATGGCGCGCATCAGCAACCGGCTGCCCGTGGCGCTGCGGCTTGGCGACTGGGATGCCGTGATGAAGATGACGGGGCAAGTGAGTCTGGGTGGCGAGAAGACCGCAAACCTGCATTCACTTGCGGCCGAGTTGACGGATTATGCGAAGGGCATGAAGGCGCTGGAGCAGGATGATTTGGCCGCGGCGCAGGCGGCGTCAGATCGCATGGATGCGGCATTGTGGCGGTTACAACAACGGGCTGCCGATGAGAAGGCCACCAAGGAAAAGGAAAAGGCCGACAAGGCGAAGGACAAAGACGATTCGAAGAACGACAAGCCCAAGTCCGAATCGAAAGAGGACGCGCCGACGGTACCGGTGATGCCGGACGCGCTGTCTGATCCGATTCTCAAGAGCTTTAGTGTGGCTTCACTGGAACTGCGGGCGGGAATATTGGTTGCGCAGAGCAAATTGGATGAGGCGAAGAAACTTTACGCCACCGCCCAGCTTGAGGAGAAGAGGCTCGGCTATCATGAACCTCCCATGTACATTCGGCCCGTAGGAGAAACACAGGCAGGGGCACTGATGAAGGCGAAGGATTATGCAGGCGCGAAAGCGGCGTATGACGAAGCGCTGGGCGAGCGGCCGAATTCGGGATTTGGGCTGTATGGCCTTGCACGCGTGAAGGAAGCACAGGGCGATGCGGCTGGTGCGCGCGAGGCGTATGCGGTTTTCCTGAAGGCCTGGACGCATGCGGATGCAGGGCTCGCAGAAGTTGCGCACGCAAAGCAGATTGTTTCCGGCCAGAGCCTGGCGGTGAAGTAGAGAATTGCGGCGCGGAGTGAGAACATGCGAGGGCACGCCTCAATCCGCGCAGTGTCTTGCGGCTATTGGACTGGTGTCGCCGTAACCACAAGTTGCATGGCATCTTTGGATTCGAGGCGTTCCGAGGCAAATGCGACAGTGGGCTTCCCGATCGGGATAAGCACAATGGCTTGCCAAAAATTCTGGCGAATGACGGGATCAGGCTGGTTCACAGGCGACGACGGATCGGCCAGACTGCTCACTTCGGCGGAAAAGTCGAGTGCAAGCTCGCGGCCAACTTCACGCGTGCTGCGGACATCTATATTCACGCCTACATCGACATATTGAAATTGCACTCCCTGCTTGCTTTCGCCATTGGCCGATGCAGCTCCGGTGACGATGGGGATTCTGGAGCCGGTGCGGATTGACGCTCCACGGGAACGCTGATCGGTGGAGACTGTTGTGGAGTAAGAGCGGCTGTTGGTCGGCTTTCCATCCGGACCCAATTCCTGAATGGAGATATCCAGGTGGTAGTAGTGGACCGCCGGCTCGGCGGCTTTGGGAGCTTCCGGGGTTTTGGCGATGTCCTGGGAAAATGCCATCGACCCAAAAGCTGCGGTGAGGACCAGCAGGCAGCAAACAATCGGTGTTTTGCGCATAGGTTTCTCCTTAATTCTTGTCTTCATCTGACGGGGGCAAAGGGGGGATGTGGGAAGCAGCAATGGGGAACGGCTTCTCATCTTGTGTCTGCGCACGGGCAAGCGCTTCGAGCTCAGGTTTGGGAGCCCGGCCGGAATAGACCGAGAGTGCCCTTTCCTCAGGGGTGAGTGGCCGCGGCGTGGGAAATACGTCGAGTTTGGGAAGCGCCGCTCTCTCCGTTTCTGGCACCGTTGCGGAGGCGACGGCTCGCCGACGAGTCCTCCCCGTGTCCACGATTGTCGACGGGGGTCCGGTGTGCGCCATGACTTGCGCTTTCGAAGATCCGGTCGGCATCTTTGCCGATGACGGAACCTCTGCTTGCGTATGGTGGTTCGATCCGCGCAATTGGATGAAAAGCACGAGCAGCAGGCACGCCGCTACCGGGAGCGCGATCAGCCATGGCATCCAGCGGCGTTGAATGCGCGGTGTTTCCGGCATTAATGAATTTGTCGCGCGAGCCACGGTGAGAGCTTGAAGCACGCGGTCCTCGAGCTCGGCGGGTGGCTCGCCATAACTTGCTGCGGCAGAATCGATCAGGAGGTCGAGTTGATCTCTTTCACGCATAGCGCGTCTCCTGTTTGCTGATGTTGAGTGACTCCAGTTTCTTGCGGAGGATCTGGCGGGCACGCTGCTGGCGGGTGCGCACCGTGCCCTCCGGGGTATTGAGAATTGCGGCAATCTCACGCGAACTGAGTTCCTCAAAGGCTCCGAGAACGAGCGGCATGCGCAACTCCTCAGGCAGGGCATCGATGAGGCTATGCACCAGCGCGTGATGATCGGTGGTCAATAGCGTCTGCTCGGGGCCAGGCTGGTGCGAGGGTGCCTCTTCGAGAGGATCGGTCTCCCCAAGGGACGCGGTTTCAGGATGCACAGAACGCCGGCGATCAACGGCGGTACGCCATGCTACGCGGGCAAGGTAGGCGCGCTCATTGTCCGCATTCCGCCAGCCGCCATTGCGATAGAGCTTCAAGAAGGTCTCCTGCACTGCGTCTTCCGCGTCATGAGGGTTGAGCAGCACTGCGTACACCACGCGGAAGACGAACTTTGACTGACGCTCCACGAGCGCCGTGAACTCCGCCTCTTCGTGGCTGGTCAAGACGTGTTCGCTCCCGAAATGCTGCCACTCTGAATCTACGCGGAGCGGATTCAATGCGCTCTCAGAATTGGCCCGTACACACGCTAAGACGGGGAGCGTGACGCGGTGTTCGACTATTTTGCAAGAGGATCCTGGAGAGGGGAGGGAATGAAGCGCAAGGAACGGCCCGCTCCCCGTGTTGAAGAGCGGGCCGTTTTCTTTCTCTATGGCGGAATATACCGGCATGGAAGCGGGGCCGCGCCGGGTTTGGGGGGCTTTAGCGCTGCACAACGACCGTCAGTTGCAGGTCGACCGGAACCGGCTGGTTGTTCAGTGTTGCCGGACGGAAACGGAAGTCGCGCGCCGCGGCAAGCACCTGGGCGTCGACACGGTAGTTGACCGAACGAACGACGTGGACGTTTTCCGCCATGCCTTTCTCGTTCACCTTGAGAGCGAGCACAACCGCGGGCTTCTCGGCGCCCACGCCGCTCAACGCGTCGGGGGTCACGGTGAAGTCACCCGAGTTAATAACAACGGGAGCGGTGACGCCGGTGGTGATGCGAATTGCCGGAGTGGAGTCAACAGAATCATTGGTACTGGCATGGATAGCAACGGGAATAAGAAAGGAAGAAGCGAGGACTACGGCCAGAGTATTGCGCATGAATGATCTCCTTGGAGGTTCAAAACACAGGAAGAATGCAGGGTCCACCGCTCGCAGGCAATGTGTGTGCCTTTGACGGAGTGACCGAAGCGTTACAGATACACTTCGCCCGTTACGGTTTCCGTGTGAATTGAAACCGTCGTGGAATGCGGGGGTGTCGGTGAGTTAGCGGAAACCGTGGCAGCGCTTTGGTCGAACGCTGGATTGATCTAGCGCTGGACCTGAACGACCAGGTTCATCTCGATCGGTACAGTCTGGTTGTTGAGAACGGCCGGCGTCCAGCGGAAGTGACGGACAGCTTCGACAACGCGTGCATCGATGGACTGGGTGAGGGGCTGAACGACCTGGATGCCCTGTGGGCTGCCGGTCTTGTCGAGATTGAGTTTGAGGACGACGCGCGAGGAAGAGTTGATGTCAGGAAGATCAGAGGCAGGGATGCTGATCCTGGAGGAGTAGACGAGTTGAGGAGCGGTAACACCAGTTGAAATGGGACGGACAGAGGTTGGGGCAGCGTCGTTAGCGGACTTGCCAGTGGCGGCCGCTGCGGAAAGTGCTAGAGAAGAAAGCAGGGAAGCAATGATGATACGGCGCATGTAATACCTCCTTTGTGTCGATAGTTACCATCACCATAATAGGATCGATCATTAACAACTGTCAATCCATTATTTTAGATTGCGCCAATTCAGGCACTTGCATCTGGCGGCATAGCGTTTCGAGATCGAGGTTGAAAAAATTGACAGGAAATAAAGATTGACGTGACGGGCTCGTCAATAACATTTGGTTCTATGGCCGGATTTTCAGCGAGCTGATTTTGAGCGCAAAAACGCCCGCTTCTCGAAAGAGGAGCGGGCGTTTGGTTGTGCTTATGGTGCGGTTGAATTCCCCGTTACTAGATTGCTACGCTTTTGCTGATGTGAGGGCTCCGAGGTCGGCGGCCATCTTCTCTGTCGAGAAGGCTTCGATGATGTCACCTTCCTTCAGATCGCTGAAGCCGCTGAGGCCTATACCGCACTCCATGCCGTTGGTCACTTCGCGAGCATCGTCCTTGAAGCGCTTGAGCGAGCCGATCTTCCCCTTGAAGACTTGCTCTGTGCCGCGCATCACCTTGACCTCTGCGTCGCGACGGATAGTTCCGTCTTGTACGCGGCAGCCGGCGATGGTGCCCACCTTGGGAATGCGGAAGACGTTGATGACTTCCGCGCGGCCAACGTAGTTCTCCTTGAACGTAGGATCGAGCAGTCCCAGCATGGCGAGGCGCATCTCATCTTGCAATTCGTAGATGATGGAATGCAGGCGAATCTCGACTGCTTCCTGTTGCGCCAACTCGGCGGCCTTACGCTCAGGGCGCACGTTGAAGCCGATGATGATGGCGTTCGACGCGGTCGCAAGCAGAACATCGGACTCCGTGATGGAACCCACGCCTGAGTGAATCACCTTCACGCGCACCTTTTCAGTGGACATCCGCACTAGCGAGTCGGCCAGCACTTCAACCGATCCGGTCACGTCGCCCTTGATGATGAGTGCGAGATCCTTCACGCCCGCCTGGCGAATCTGCTCTGCCAGACCTTCGAGGGACACGCGGGAGCTTTTGGCCAGCTGCGCCTCGCGCTCCTTCATCTTGCGGTATTGCGCAATGCCCTTGGCCTTGTCCCGATCGGCAACCACGAGGAACGTATCGCCGGAATCGGGCATGGCCTCAAGGCCGAGCACTTCGACTGGAGTCGATGGGCCCGCTTCTTCAATTGCGCGACCGCGATCGTCGAACATTGCACGGACTTTGCCGAAGGTGTTGCCGACGATATAGCTGTCGTTGAGCTTCAGCGTTCCATCCTGAACGAGAACCGTGGCAACCGCGCCGCGACCGCGATCGAGCTTGGCTTCGAGCACAGAACCCACAGCCTTGCGTCCCGGTGTGGCCTTAGGCGCGTTGATGTCGCTCTGCAGGCAAATCATTTCCAGTAGCAGATCGAGATTGATGCGCTTCTTGGCCGAGACTTCCACAAATACCGTGGAGCTTTCGCCACCGCCTGCCCACTCTTCGGGAATCAGGCCGCGATCGGCAAGCTGCTTCTTCACGCGATCGGGATTCGCTTCCGGCTTGTCGATCTTGTTGACGGCCACGATGATCGGAACGGCGGCAGCCTTGGCGTGATCGATGGCTTCAAGCGTCTGCGGCATTACGCCGTCATCGGCAGCAACAACGATGACAACGATGTCCGTAACCTTGGCGCCGCGCGCACGCATGCGGGTAAACGCTTCGTGACCCGGCGTATCGAGGAAGACAATCTCGCGCCCGGAGACAGGAGAACCTTCCTTCGAGAAGCGCACCTTGTAGGCGCCAATGTGCTGGGTGATGCCGCCTGCTTCACCTGCCGCCACGTCGGTTTCGCGGATCGCGTCGAGAAGGCTGGTCTTGCCGTGGTCGACGTGACCCATGACCGTGACCACCGGAGCGCGGGGTACTTCCAACTCATTCGTGTTGTCGGCCTCGAGCACTTCCACGATTGCCTGATTTTCCAGCTCTTCTTCGTAGCTGATGACGTTGGCTGCGGCGCCAAACTTGGCGGCCACGTCCTTCACCATCTCGGCGTCGAGTGACTGGTTGACGGTCACGAAAACACCGCGCATGAGCAGGATCGCGATCAGATCCTTGGCGCGAATTTCAAGCTTTTCGGCCAGGTCCTTCACGCTGATGCCTTCAGTCACGGTGATCTCGCGCGTGATCGGCAGCGGCTCGTTAGAGAAGTTTGCGGCGCCACCAAAACGAGGCGGCGGCACAAAGCCCTTCATCGGGCCTTCTTTGGTCTTGGGATACTGCTGGCGTCCGCCGCGGCCCTTGGCCGCGCTGGCGCGCTGTGCGCGGGGTGGCTCTCCAGGGGGTGGGGTGGCTCCAGGTGCGCCGCCAAAGCCGGGACGAGGTCCACCAAAGCCGCCTGGACGTGGCGGGCCGCCAAAGCCAGGACGCTGGCCGAAGCCGGGACGCCCCCCGGGAGCTCCCGGACCGCCGGGGCCGGCAAAGCCGCCACCGGGCATCGGGCGCGTGGGATGTTTGGGGCGAGGGCCTCCAGGGAACTGACCAGGAGCACCTTGTGGGCGCGGTGTATAGCTTCCGCTCTGACCTCCGGGCCCGCTGGGAGCACCGGCGGGGCGTCGATCGAAGATGGGTCGTCCGCGCTGAATAACGCCGCCGGCTGCCGGAACACTCGAAGCAGCTGCTGCCGGAGGTGGCGGAGGCGCAATTGGAGCCTTGTAAACGGGCCGAGGTCCGGTCTGAGGCATTACGACCCGGCGCACGGGTGGTATTGGAGCAGCCTGGGCAGCCTCAACGGGTTCCGGCGCAGCAATTGGTTCAGCCGCTGGAGCCGGTGGAGTGACGGCCGCAGCTTGCGGCGCAGCTTCCGCCGAAATCTGGGGTGCGGGGGCAGCCACTTCAACCGGTGCCGGAGCCACTGGCCTTGCAGGTTCTGTCGCAACAACCGGTGCCGAGGTCGGCGGAACCGGTTCCACGTAAGCGGGCGCGGGCGGGGTTACGGCGGGAGCTGTTGTCTCGACTGGAGCTGTGGCGGCTGGCGGTGGCGCGGCAACTACAACCGGAGGCTTGGTCGGGGTCGCAACCGGATCAGCTTGACGAGGCGGCGGTGGGGCAACCGGCGGCTTCACCACAACCGTGACTGCGGGAGGCGCCGACGCCACGGCCGGGCGCGCAGTGACGGCACCAGCGGGAGCCTTGGCGACTACCGGGTTCGCCGGCGGGCGCGACGCGATGGCAGGCTGGGACGGCGTCACAATGCGCGGTTCCTGGCGCACCGGCGGCATAATCTTGCGAGGCTCTGGCCGGGCGGCCGTCGGCGGTGCTGCTGCCACCACGGTTGGGGGCGCGGGCTTTGCCACAACCGGAGGCTGCGGCGGCGCGGACGAACGCCCAGGCACCTGGCTCCGGCGCGCAGCGTCTTCCTGTTCCTGCTTCTTCGCGAGAATTGCCTTTAGCGCGTCACCGGGCTTTGAAATGTGGGAAAGGTCAACCTTGGGCTGGATTCCCTGCGGTGCGCGCGGCTGGGCACTGGCGCGGCTGGATCCGCTGCCGCGCTGAAATACGCCGCGCACCTTCTCGGCCTCGTACTCTTCAATCGAGCTGGAGTGAGTTTTACCCTCACCCAGGCCGAGCTCTCCCAGAACATCAAGAATCTGCTTGCTCTTGACTTCCATCTCGCGCGCGAGATCGTTGATTCGAACCTTGCTCATCCGCCTCTTTTCGAAACCTGCTACCCAAAGCCCTAAGTGCTCATAGCTACCTCGTGGCGATGGCTGCTGCTTGTGGAACCGGCCGATTCCCCAGTCCCATTATCCCCTGATTGACTCGTAATAACGCGGCGCAGATTGCGCACCGTGCTACTCGGCCGCTTCATCTTTGCTGCTCGACTCGTTCTCGTGCTCTTCCGATTGCCCTGCTGTCGCGGTATGACCTTCTCCCGCAACCAGATCTTCTGTTCCGGCTTCCAGCTGCTTGCTCGATTTCCGGCTCCTGCGTTGCGTCGACTCCGCCAGTCGCCTCGGCCGTCTCCGCGGCGCCTTCTTCCGCTTCAACCGGCTCTTCCGTTTCAGCCGCTTCCGCTACCGGAGCACCCTCTTCGCCCTCTTCAAAATGGCCGAAGTAGTGCCGTACCGCTACGCTGATGCGCTCCAGCGTCTTCTCGCCGATGCCCGGAATCTCTTCCAACTGCTCGGGCGTCATGTCGGCCAGATTCTCGACGGTCGTAATACCGGCGGCCACCAGCTTCTGAATGATTCCTTCGCCCAACTCCGTAACCTGCTCGATCGGAGTCGTCGGTCCGCCCGACATGGCCTGCATCTGCTGTTCGACTTCCTGGCGCTTCTCTTCCTCGCTCTTGATGTCGATCTTCCAGCCCAGCAGCTTGGCCGCCAGCCGCACGTTCTGGCCCTTCTTGCCGATCGCCAGCGAAAGCTGCGTGTCGTCCACAATCACTTCAAGCTGCTTCTCGCCAAGGTCGGTAATCGAAACGCGGCTCACCTTTGCCGGCTGCAGAGCCTTCTCCGCAAAAGTCGTAATCTCTTCGCTGTACTCGATGATGTCGATCTTCTCGCCGCGCAATTCGCGAATAATGGACTGCACGCGCATGCCCTTCATGCCCACGCACGCGCCCACCGGGTCCACGTCCTTGTCGCGGCTCATCACCGCAATCTTGGTGCGCTCGCCGGCTTCGCGCGCAATGGCGCGGATGACCACCGTGTTGTCGTAGATCTCCGGCACTTCACTCTGGAACAGATTCGAAACCAGCTCCGGCGCTGCACGGGACACAATCACCTGCGGCCCCTTGGCGGCGCGGTCAACCTTCAGCAGCACCACGCGCACGCGCTCGCCCACCGTGAACGACTCCAGCCGCGACTGCTCGCGCTTGGGGCAGCGTGCTTCCGCCTTGCCCAGGTCGAAGATCACGTCCTGGCCCTCAACGCGCTTTACCGTCGCGTTCAGCACTTCCTTCTCGCGATGCGCGTACTCCTGGAACACCGTGTCGCGCTCGGCTTCGCGGACCTTTTGAAAAATCACCTGCTTGGCAAGCTGCGCGGCAATACGGCCCAGCGGGCTGGTGTCCTTGTACATGCGAATTTCGCTGCCCACTTCAACCCCGGGCGCGAGTGTCTCCGCCTCTTCGAGCGTGATCTGGTTGACCGGGTCCTCCACCTGCTCGTCATCGGCCACTACGGTCTTGAACACGTAGGCCGTGATCTCGCCCGTCTCCTTGTTCAGCTCGCCACGCATGTTTTCCTGGGTCTTGTAGAACTTGCGTGTGGCCAGGGCGATGGCCTCCTCCACGGCGCCAACGACAATCCCGGGCTCAATGCCCTTCTCGCGGCTCAACAGCTCGATACTCTGGTACAGCGCACTCGCCATCGTTGCTTGCTTCCTTGGATTCTGCGACGCGGGCGCTGAAGCCCGGGCCGGCTCTCGTTATGGGTTTGAAGGACACAGGCCAAGCCCGTGCGCTTGTTGCGGGCAGCGTTTGCGCCGCCTAAATCTCCGGGATCAGTTGCGCCTTCTCAATGTTGCTCAGCGCGATATCCACGGTGCTCACGCCGGTCTTCCGGCTCTTGCTGTTCTGCTTCACTGCGCCCAGGTCGATCGTGATGCCGGGTTCGGTCGTCGCCGGGGTCGCTTCTGAAGTCAGCGAGCCAACTCCAACAATCCGTCCCTGCCAATGGCGGTTGTTACGGATCGGCTCGAAGGTCTGTACCTTCACCAGCGATCCCGTAAACCGCTTGAAATCCTCCAGCTTGGACAACTTGCGATCCAAACCCGGGGAACTGGCTTCCAGCGTGTACTCCGCTCCTGGAACCAGGTCTTCCACATCCAGCAACACGCCGAAATCGCGGCTGAACTCAGCGCAATCTTCATGCGTGGTCCCGGAAAGCTGCTCGGGGCTCAGTGTTCCTTCCCGCAGCGCTTCCGGCAGTTCGTCGCCTCCGGCGGCTACGGCGTCTCTCAGCCTTGCCCGCCCTTCGGCATTCTTTTCCAGGAAAACCCGAAGCACCCGCTCCTTCGCCGACCCCGCGAACTCAACATCCACAACATCCAGCCCGTGGGAGGCCGCCACCCGCTGCGCGGCGTTTCGGATTTCGTCCAGTCTGACTGCCATCTTCCTCAAAACACGGCAACTTGCAGCCGCAAATTCTTCGGTTACCTCGCCCTCACCCGCCGGGCTTTGCGCGGATTTTCAGAGGGGTTTTCGACCCAAATAAAAAGTGGGCTGTAAGCCCACTCATCTCTCCGCCAACCGGCTTACTCACGGAATACCTGGCGGACAAACTCGTCTGCACTCTTAGAATACGGCGAATTGGCGGGAATTACAACGGGCGCGAGTGAATGGCAGTGGAGCAATTCGATAATTTGGGTCTTGCTCCTCCCCAGATTGCCTGAGACGATGGATCTGTATGGCGAAGTGGCCAAGATCTAGAGGCGTACAGACGACCATCGCTGGTGTTGTCGCGCTTCTCGCGGCAATGTGTGTCTTCCTGCAGATCGCAATGGGCTCTTTCGATAACTTCTATTTCGGCCTTCATAAGGCGTACCCATTTCCCTACCCTGACGCTCATACCGCTCAAATGGCGCTCTATCGCGATTGTGGTCTAACCATGCTCGGAGTTTTTGTCGTCGTGTTTACGATACAGCGCGTGTTCACTGCGCCACATCGCGGCTAAATTCAGCCTGCCCCTCTTCTGAGTGCAATTCAGGCGCTCCGATGAGCCGCCTCTCCCAGCACCGCGGCGATCACCTCATTCTGAACTCCATGGCGCCGCAGACTCTCCTCAAGGTTCGCCAGTTCAGGCTGTTGCAGACGCGCAAGATCCTTCCTGAGTCCCTGTCCGATATAGGCGCGGATAAGCGGCTGATAGCCGGAGAAGCCGAACTTCGGCGCAATTTCCTTCAGGTCTTTAATCACATCCTCAGGGATGCGCATGCTGATCGTGGTCATCGGCCGATCCTTCCGCAAACGCTGTGCAACGCGCTCTTCACTGGTCTTCATAGAGTCTCCGTTCCGCACCCGTAGCCAGCCGTGCGCCCGTCTCAAGCGTATATAAAACGTATATACGTCGTCAAAGCACCATCACGGGCGAAGCGCCCAAACGCTTGACTCCTTCTGCATTTCCGCTAATCTGAAAGTATGCCTAGCGGAACTTCAGCATCGGCCAACATTAGTCGGATTGGACAGCGCCGGCAGGTGGTCATTCCCAAGCGCGTCTTCGATGCATTGAGGCTGCGCACGGGTGACTTTGTCGAGGTCAGCGCAGAGGGCGGGCACCTTCGGATGCGCCCCAAGCGGCTGGTGGATATTGGCGACCAGTCCCTGACCGAAACAGAATCAGCCAAAGTGCGGCGGGGTGAGGCGGAGATCAAGAAGGGCCGGTCAACAGCGTGGCGTGCGGTTAAGAGTGAGCTGGGCCGTTGAACTCTCTTCCTCCGCTGTCAAGGAGCTGAAGAAGCTTCCGCGCGACCGCCAGGACCAGATTGTCAGCGCAATCGATGAGATGGAAGCTGACCCATTGGCAGGCGACGTGAAACCGCTAAAGGGACCGGAATGGAAGGGCCGCTATCGCAAGCGAGCCGGCTCGTACCGGATTATTTTCACGCTTGATCGCAAGTCCATGACCATCGCCATCTCCGCAATACTCCTCCGATCGGAGAAGACCTATCGATAGGCGCGGTCCGAGCTAAACATTTTTTCCCTGACTGCTGACTCTCAGCACGAGACAGCTTAAGATCCAAACGCAAATAGCTCCCATTGCACAGAACGCCTATCCTAGCTCTATGCCAGTCTCTCCTTCCCTGTCGCTTTCCGAGACCTTCACCAACGAAGCTCGCGCGGCCCTGTTGCAGCACACCCTCACCGCGGCGCTCGACTACTTCAACCACGAAGACGCACGCCCCGTCGCTCCCGGTCCTGACGCCGTGGCCGCGTTGAGCATCTTTCGCGAGCCCCTTCCTGAAACTCCTACCGATCCCGGCGCTGTCCTGGGGCTGCTCGAGCAATACGCATCGCCTGCAATGGTCGCCAAGACCGCCGGCCGCTACTTCGGCTTCGTCAACGGCTCCTGTGTCCCGGCTGCGCTGGCGGCTTCGTGGATGGTGGGCGCGTGGGATCAGAACGCCGCCTTCTTCGTTCAGTCGCCGGCTGCCGTCACCCTGGAGGAAGTTGCCCTCGAGTGGGCGCGCCAAATGCTCAATCTTCCCCAGGGCACAGGCGGCGCAGTCGTCACCGGCGCCACCATGGCCAACTTCTGTGCGCTGGCGGCCGCGCGTCACACGCTCCTGGCCCGCGCTGGATGGGACGTGGAGGCCGACGGGCTCTTCGGTGCGCCTCCCATCACTGTGGTGGTTGGCGGCGAAGTGCACATGTCGTTGCTCAAGGCTCTCGGGATGCTGGGCATGGGACGCAATCGCGTCGTCCGCGTCCCGGTTGACGGACAGGGCCGCATGCGTGCTGACGCTCTGCCGCACCTTGACGACCGCACCATCCTTTGTCTACAGGCGGGCAACGTCAACACAGGAGCCTTCGATCCCGCTCCGGCTATCTGCCCTGAAGCCGGAGCCGCTGGCGCGTGGATCCACGTGGACGGCGCATTCGGCCTGTGGGCGGCTACCTCACCCGCATACCGGCATCTGACGGCTGGCTTTGAGATGGCTGACTCCTGGGCCACTGACGCGCACAAGTGGCCCAACATCGGTTACGACTGCGGCATCGCCCTCGTCCGCGATCCTGAAAATCTGCGCGCTGCCATGGCGATGACCGCCTCCTATCTGGCCTTCGGCGAGCATCGCGAGCCATCGAGTTACGGCCCGGAGCTTTCGCGCCGCGCCCGTGGAGTTGAGTTGTGGGCCGGCCTCCGCTCGCTGGGCCGCTCTGGCATGGCATCGATAGTGGAGCGCAACTCGGCTCAAGCCCGACGCTTCGCGGAAGGTCTGCGTACTGCTGGATTCAAGGTGCTGAACGACGTGGTCATCAACCAGGTCCTCGTGTCGTTCGGATCCGCGGAGAAGACCCTCCACACCATTGATCGCATCCAGAAGGACGGCACCTGCTGGTGCGGCTCCACCGTATGGCAGGGGCAGACCGCGATGCGCATCAGCGTCTCATCGTGGGCAACCACCGACGAAGATGTGGACCGCAGCCTCGCCGCGATGATCCGCGCGGCGCAAGACTAGCGGTCATGAACCTCGAATCGGCACACGTATCCCGCGACGACAGCGCCGCGCTGATCGCTGCGGTCGAGCGCGGCGTTGTCGATCCCCGTGCCGGCATCTTCGGTCCTGATTCAATCAGCTGGCGGATCAACCGCGAGTCGGCTCTCTTTCTCGGCGCGGGCCGCGCGGCTCTGTTGCAACTCGCCCATCCCTGGGTGGCCACCGCGCTCGAGCAGCACTCCAGCCTGATGAACAAACCCATCGAGCGCTTCCACAACACCTTCCGCGTCGTCTTCACCATGATCTTCGGATCGCTCGGGCAGGCAACCCGGGCCGCACGTCATCTCTACAGCCTCCACACCCGCATCCAGGGCAACCTGACGCAGGACGTGGCCGCCTACCATCGCGGTTCACCCTACGAAGCCAACGAAATAAACGCACTGCGCTGGGTTTACGCCACGCTGGTGGAAAGCGCCGTCCTTGCCTACGAGTCGGTCCTGCCTCCGCTCCTGCCCGACGAACTCGCTGCCTACTACGCTGAAAGCCGCACCCTCGCCGGCCTGTTCGGCCTGCCCCCAAGCGCACTCCCTCCCGACTGGAAGAGCTTTCTAATCTACTGTCGCGAAATGGAACAGTCTGACGCGCTGGGCGTGACCGACGCGGCCCGCATCATGGGTCAGCGCCTCATGGCCGGTGCCGGCTCCTGGATCCGCCCGCCCAACTGGTATCGGTCCGTTACCGCCGCCTGGCTACCCGAACGGCTGCGGCATCCATTCGGTTTAGCCGTCGGCACCTCCGAAACCCACCAACTGACGCCAGTTGATAAATTCGCCCGCTTTTACAGGCACTTGCCCTCTGCGGTGCGCTTCATAGGCCCTTGGCACGAGGCCCAGGCGCGCCTCGCCGGCCGACGCCCAGGTCCTATCTCCTGCGCTGCCAATCGTTTCTGGATTGGCCAGTACCGCATGCCCTTTCTGGACGAAAATAGCCCATTTGGGTGATGGTTTGCCCAATAGAAGTGCTATTCATTGCTTGCTCCAGCGCAGTTACTGTGGATTTGACCACTCGGATTCTGTCGATAGAAGGAAGAAAATTTAGTTCGCTCCGAATAACTTTCATATTGGTCCTGGGGGCACTCCGGGTGGTCCGGGGCACCTCATAGAGATAAATAAGAGAAAGAAGCAATCAGAAGTCGATCAAGAAGAATCGACCAAGAGGCAATAGAGAAAACGCTGTACTTGTTTCACTCCCCGTCGTGCGATGTATCGAACCGTTTTGCGCACGCGAGCGCCAGCGGTCACAATAGCGGAATGAAACTCCTGCGTTTCTGTGTTCTATTCTTGCTCACGGTTCTCTCTGTTTTTCCTCGCCTCGAAGCTCTTGAGAAGCAGTCCGCGGCGGTTTACCACGCGCGGAGAGTCGCACTCGGAGCGAAGCTGCATGGCGGCATAGCCGTTCTGTTTGCCGGCGAGGAGCCTTTGCTCGACCTGATGCCCTACCGCCAGGACGAGGACTTTTACTACCTGACGGGCTGGAATGAGCCGGGCGCTGCGTTGTTAATCGCAGGGCCCTCCGAGCCGCTACCGGCGCAGGCCAGCGCATCCGACCCGCCAGCCGATCACAAATACACCGAAATCCTGTTTCTGCCCACGCGCAACCTGCGCCTCGAAAAGTACACCGGGGTCAAGCTTGATGCGGCTACGTCCGGTGCCGCTCAAACCGCAGGGGTGGATGCCGTGCAGCCCATGACAGCTTTGCCTGGAGTATTAAACGGCATGATCGCTGCCGATCGCCGATTGAGCACCCACATTTGGACCGAGGCCGAAAGTCCACAGGCAAAGGCATTCGTGGACTTTGTCGCAGCGACGCTGGGCGCTTCCTCGCTTCCAACCTCGCATGATGTTGCCGAACTCACGCAGGAAATCCGGATCATGAAGGATGAAGGCGAGCTCGATCTTCTGAAAAAAGCCAGCGACGCCTCGATCGCTGCGCAGCGCGCGATGATGCGCTCCGCCAAGCCCGGCGCAACCGAGCGAGCCGTCGCCGGGAAGATGTGGGCTGCATGGATGGAGCATGGCTGCGAGCGCGCCTCGTATGCGCCCATCGTAGGCTCCGGGCACAACTCGACCGTGCTGCATTACTCCAGCAACGACGGCACCATGAAGGACGGCGATGTGGTGGTTGTGGATGCGGCCTGCGAGTACTCGATGTATGCCTCCGACATCACGCGCACGGTGCCGGTAAACGGCCATTTCACGGCACGGCAGCGAGAGATTTACGACATCGTGCTCGGAGCGCAGCGTGCCGCGGCGGCTGCATTTGTCGCGGGCAAGTCGAAGATCAACGACCGCGACCGGCGCGATGCCGACTCGCTTGATACAGTCGCGTACAACTACATCAACACGCACGGAAAGAGCCTTGACGGCAAGCCACTGGGACAATACTGGCTCCATGGACTGGGCCACATGGTTGGTATCGACGTGCACGATCCAGCCAGGTATCCAGCGGTGCTGAAGCCGGGCATGGTGTTTACGATCGAACCCGGGGTGTACATTCCCGAAGAGAATCTTGGCGTGCGCATTGAAGATGTATTCGTGGTGGGCCCCGACGGCAAGTTGATCGACCTGGTGGCCGATCTGCCGCATACGGCGGATGAAGTGGAAGCCGCGATGAAGGAGAAGTGAGAGTATGGCGTCCGAGGAGTTCAGCATGCTCACCACAACGTTTCGCGACCAATTGCTCGCCTGCCTTGAAGAGTGTGCTCAAGGCCGGCGTGGCCTCTTTTGCGGATACGAACACCTCGGTGAAGAGCGAAGCTGGCCGGAGGCCAGCCGCCTCCGCGAACTGGCGGCTGCCCTGCAGTCGATCCTGGCGCAGGCAGAGGAGCAGGATGCGCTTTGCGATGAGTTCCTCGACCTCTGCACCATTCACGGAGAGTTCGATCCCGGTGAGCCACGACTCGCTCGCGAGTTTCTAAAGCGCATCGACAGGGGTGAGGTTGGTACACCTACACAGAAAGAGCAGAATTGGCAGCGATGATGAGCCCCATGCTCCACGGATTCCTCGCACTGCTGGCGGGCTTTGCCGCCATGGCCATCGTGGTGATCGCCTTGACAGCCGCGCTGCAGAAGATCGCGCCGAGTTGGGTAGGTTCTCCGGGCCACCCGCGCCCCGCATACGTCGCCGTCAATATCTGTTACTCATTTTTGGCCGCGGCTGCCGGCGGATACATTGCGGCCTGGATTGCCAGCGGGAATCCCTTGCGAACTGTCCTCGCTCTGGCGATCGTGGTCCTCGTGCTGGGCGCCCTGAGTGCGCTGCAGGAAAAAGGCAAGCAGCCGGTCTGGTATCAACTCGCGTTGCTTACCATCGCACCGCTCGGTGTGGTGGCCGGAGGGCTTGTCCGGCTCCGAGTGATGGGACTTCTCTAATTAGAGTCACTCGCCGGTAATTCAAAAAGCGAGCGCCGCAGGCTCATTTGGAAAGCCTGCGGCGCATTCAATTTTGCTGATTAGAACCGTACGCCAAAGGAAATCGGAACCAGCTTGGTGTCAGCGGCTACGCTGGTGATTCCCAGGCCGTTGGGGGACGTTGTGACCGCCGGGGTCATCACTTCGAGGTATCGCGCTTCGGCAAACACTTCCATTTTGCCCTCGCCGTACATGCCGCCAAATCGATGCGTAACGCCCCCGCCGACATTCCATCCGCCCTGATTCGACGAAAAATGGCCAATGACCGCGTTCTGATAGCCAATGCCGCAATAGAAGTAGGTGCAGTACTGAACGGGTTGAGGGCTGGTGAAGTTCGTCACCTTGCGGTAGAAGCCGCCACCGCCTGTGACGTAGACGCTGGTTGCGCGCTTTGGCATGAGGTCAATCACCGGATCGAGCGTGAGCGACCATAGATGCGCGTTACCGCCGTTGGCTCCCGCCTCAGCGACTACCGCGCTCGGCAGTCCATCGACGATGAACTGGTACTCGGCCAGCAGGGTCAAGCCGTGCGACAGATGGAGGCCGGCGCCCAGTGTGACGTTGCCTCCGGTGTTGAGGTACGGCTTGGTATCACTCGAAGGAATGTTGAATCCACCGCCTGCCTCGAAGGCCATCCGGCTCTTCCAATCGTGACCGGCTCTCCCCGCAGAATTGTCATACTGCCCGCCGCCCTTGGCAGGAGAAGGGGCCGGAGACCCGCTGAAATCCGAGCCCTCGCCGTTGTCACTGAAGGCGGTGGAGTCATTCGAACTTGAGTAGGCGGAGGAAACAGCCGACTCACGAGTTGAATCGCCGGAAACGGCAACTTGAGCATGCGCGACCCCAGTCGCAAGCAACGCAGCGGCGCTGATAAGTGCCCAGCGACGCGCGGGAAACTGCCAACCTGCAAATGACATTTTTAGACCTCAGAATAAGATTTGTCTGGATTCCGTTAAGAGAAGGGCTGCGCCCCCGGCCGTTTCCCATTAGAACAGGCCGCGATCGCTCGCGGGCCGGATCTCCCCCTTCTGCTAACACCTTAGACACATTTGTTGCCCGAGGGTTGCGCTGCGGAGGCAAACGAACCAGGGCCGGAGCATAGCCCCGGCCCTGGTTCGTTTACGTGTTGTTGCCCAATTAACCCTGGATGTCGAACTGTTCCGGATGCAGCGCCGCATCGCTCTTTACCAGGATGTTCTTGCCGATGAGCTCTTCGTATTCCGTGAGCCAGTGTGCGTTGTTGGACTTCAGCACCTTCACTGTCTCAGGGTTCACGCGCAGCATCACGTCGGCGTTTTCAAAGTGCTTCCGCATCTTGCGCAGCTCGATGTAGATCTCGTTGCACACGGTGGCGGGGCTCTTGACCATGCCGGTGGCCTGGCAGGTGGGGCAGGGAACGCTCAGGGTGCGCTCGAGCGACTGCTTGACGCGCTTGCGGGTGATGGCCACCAGGCCGAAATCATTGAACTGGAGAACCTTGGTCGGCGCGCGGTCGTTCTTGAGGGCTTCCTCAAGAGCGGCCATCACCTTGAAGCGGTTCTTGCGCTCGTCCATATCAATGAAGTCGATGATGATGATGCCACCCAGGTCGCGCAGGCGAATCTGGCGCACGATCTCGGGGATGGCGTCGAGGTTCGTCTTGACGATGGTGTCTTCAAGCCGCGCCGTCTTGCCGACGTACTTGCCGGTGTTGATGTCGATGGCCACCAGCGCTTCAGTCTGGTTGATCACGATGGATCCGCCCGACTTGAGCCAGACCTTGGAGCGCAGCGCCTTCGAGATTTCGTCCTGAATGCCGAAGTGTTCGAAGAGCGGGGTCTCCTTGGTGTAGAGCTTGACGCGCCGAACAAGAGTCGGCGAGAAGCGATTGAGGAAGCGCACGATGCGCTCGTAATCGTCCTGCGAATCGACCCAGATGGAGGAGAAGTTGGCGCTGACCTGGTCACGCAGAATGCGCTCGATGAGCGACAGATCGTGATAGATCAGGGCCGGCGATTTCGATTTCTCGGAGCGGTCCTTGATCTCGTCCCAGAGGTGCAGCAGGAAGCGAAGATCGGCGCGAAGCTCTTCCTCCGAAGCGCCCTCAGCGGCGGTGCGGACGATGAATCCGCCCGACGATTCGCCGCGCTCGCTGATCAGAATCCGCTTGAGCCGCTGCCGTTCGTCGTCGGATGCAATCTTGCGGCTCACGCCAACGTGGCTGACCGTTGGCATGAATACCAGGAAGCGGCCCGGCAGCGCGATGTGGCTGGTGATGCGGGCGCCCTTCTTGGCGATGGGCTCCTTGGCAATCTGAACCAGGATCTCCTGGCCCGGCTTCAGCAAATCGGAAATGATCGGCAGGTCGGAGGTCTGCGCGGTGCGGCGCGATGGTCCGCCGCGACGATCTCCACCCCGATCTCCCCGTCCGCCCTGCTGGCCGGGCCGTCCACCGCGACGGCCGCGTCCACCACGATCACGGCGCGGCTGGCCTGCCGGTGCTGCGCCGTCAGCAGTGGTCTGTTCTTCCGTGCCTTCCTCGTCTTCTTCTTCTTCAGTATCGAACTCATCATCGACCGCGGTATCGCCGCTCTTGTCGCCGAAGTTGAGCTGAATGCGGTGATCGAGGTGAGCTTCCTGCAGCATCTCGCCCAACTCACCGGAGCGGATCTGCGTCTGCAGTTTTTCTTCTTCCTCGTAGTCGTCCAGGTCGTGCTCATCTGACTTGTGGTGGCTCCGGGGAGCGTCAAATTCCTCTCCCTCGATCGTCTCCTCTTCCACCAGGCCAGTGCCGGGTGCGAATCCGGAGACCGAGCGAGCCGTCGTGCTGACCCCCGCTCCAACGGGTTCCGCAACGGGCACTCTCACCGGTGTCGGAAACTCGGATTCTGTCGGTTCGTCAGACTTCTTCTTCTTGCCGCCAATGCCGAAAAAACGGAACTCGCTGGGAGGCAAGGGATCGACGTGGTGCGACGCCGTACGGTCTTCTTCCGGCTTGTCGGGATCGCCGGTCTGCGGATGGATCGCTTCTGCAACCACTTCAGTCGAGGGCTCGTGGATCGGCTCATGGCCGATGTTGTCATCGCCTTCTGGCTTTCCGTGTGCCTGCCCGGAATGTTCCTCCTGCTCGTACCCGGGGTGCGAATCCGATTCCGCACGCCACTTGGGAGTTACCAGGCCGTGCTCATCAATTCCGTGGCTCGGATCGGTGAAGAACGGATCAGAGAAGGGATCACGTTCACCCGGCGTTGCCGCCATTTCAATGGGTGCTCCGGGCAAACTCTCTTCAGGCTGCTCCTCGCGAACGAGTTCTTCTTCCACGAGGTCGTCGCCTTGCAGAGGGCTTCCTTCCAGCGCCAGCTCGTGGGAATGTGCCCCGTACTCAGCAAAAGACTCTTCGACGGACTCTTCGGTCTCTTCGAATTCGGTGTGGCTGTTATGCAGATGCGCATCGGCAAAGGTGCCCTGCGGCTCTGCGTCCACTTGCAGCGAAGGCGTGTCAAGCGGATTCGGCTCGGAGGGCCGGTTCCGGTGGCGCGATATTGACTCACCGGGAAGCAGTCCGCTGCCGTCCCATTCGATCGGCTTTTCGATCAGAGTCGAGGGCTTGAACGTGACGGCCGGGCGCGCCGGAGCTGCAGGTTGAGACGCAGAAGATGTCGTCGTGGCAGCAGGTTCGCCGCCATACTTCGAAAGCGACTCTCCAGGAAGCAGGAACGCTGCGCGCCTGGCGCTCTGGCCTCGCCTCGCGCATCGGCGGAGCGCTGATTTCGCGGGAAGGTGTTGGAGCTTCGTAGGAGGACGCCAAAAGCTCCGACGCAACAGCGGGTTCGGTGCGGCCGGAAGGCTCGAGGAACGTTTCTGCGGACGCCTCGGTCTCCACGGGATCTGAAACCGGTGCGGCCTGACCCCGGCCACCGCGACGGCGACGGCGTCCACGCCAGCGCTTGCCCCCTTGCTCGCCGCCTGCCTCGCCTTCGTCTTCGATAGAGCCATGCGCGGCGGGAGACTCAGTGGGAACTGCCTCGATGGACTCAACTTCAAATGTCGGTTCCGGTGCCGGCTTGCGATCACGGGGAGTGCGATCCTGCTCGGCACGATCACCGCGTCGCCCGTCAGTCCGGGGGGTCTTCTCTACTGGCTGGGGGGTGCGATTGATTTCGCGAGGCGCCTGGGCGCCACCGGTAACTGCTGCCTTTTCAACTTCATCCGAGTCTTCGGGGTCTTCCATCTCGAGGAAATCGGTGACGTATAGGAAAGCGTCGCGCTCAAGACCGAGGTCAACGAATGCCGACTGCATGCCGGGAAGGACGCGGGTGACGCGTCCGTTATAGATCGATCCTGCGAGGGTGTACTCGTTTTCGCGCTCGTAATAGATTTCTGCGAGCTGATCGTCTTCAAGAATTGCTAGCCGTGTTTCATGCGGCGTTGAGGAAATACAAATCTCTTTTGCCATCGTACCTTTCCGCCCGGCGCTGATAGGCGGCCGGGGCCTGCGGCAAGGTCAGATGGAGTCTGGTGGGACCGGAAGAATAGGGGATGGGCGGAAGGGACGACCGGGGAAAGACTGAAGCGCCGAAGGCCCCAAACTGAATGCGGGGGCGGAAAGCCCCAGGGGGCGGCGAAGCAATCCGTTCGGTCATAAGGAGCGACCGAACAAGCTGTCCAATTAGTAAATCCGCGTGCAGAAATTTTGTGGCCAACCATGCGCCCATCAACCAGAGGGTCAATAGGAGCGGGGCCGTTCCACCGCTGGCGCCAGCACAGCCGTACCGCGCAAATGGGTCGGAGAAGATTCTTCTCCAAGCTCCGGCGCGCTCTGTGCAATTCAGGCGTTGCCTGCGGAACCGGGGTCTGGGGCGACAGGTCTCTGCCGCTGGGGGACGCCGGTTTTCCCGTTTCTGCGTACTCATGAACCCAATCCTGCCGGGCTCGGACTCCCTCTGGGGACCTCACCGGCGAAGTGTTGGAAACTATCTACCGCGTACCGGAAATTCCGGTGAGCGGACTAAAACCCTTTGATGCAACTCAGTTTACGAACCGGCGCATGCGCACGTTCATCGCCACGCCCAGCGCCAGGAAGGTAAACAATACCGAAGATCCGCCGTAACTCAATAACGGTAAAGGGATTCCGGTGACCGGCATGAAGCCTATGACCATGCCCACGTTGACCAGGATCTGGAAGGTCAACACAGCCACGATACCCATAATAATGAGGGAACCGGACAGGTCAGCGGCTGTTTGAGCGTTTTGAATCAAACGCATCAATACGAAGAAGTATAGCAGCAGCACAAATACCGCGCCGACGAAGCCGTGCTCCTCGCTGAAAGCGGCAAAAATGAAATCGGCATGGGGAATCGGGATGAATGCGCCCTGGGTTTGCGACCCCTTTTCAGCGCCTTTGCCCCAGATGCCTCCAGCGCCCACCGCGATTTTGGCCTGCAAGACCTGGTATCCGGCCCCCTTGGGGTCGTTGTCCGGGTTGATGAAGCCGGTCAGCCGCGCCTTCTGATAGGGCTTGAGGACTTTCCCGCTGCTCCAGGCGCCCACGACGAGGATCGCCCCCGCGGTCATCAGAACCAGAGACTGGCGGATGTTGATTCCACCGAGAAAGAGCCCAACGAACAGGATCGGGGAGTAGGTCAGGGCGGTACCCATGTCCGGCTGCATCAGCACCAGAAGCATGGGAACTCCCACCAATCCGAAAGCCTTGAAGATGTCCGTCCAGGAGAGACTTCGCCCTCCCAGGTTCGCGAAGTAACGGGCCACCATAAGAATGAGGATGAGCTTCACCCATTCCGAGGGCTGGAAGTGCATGGGCCCAATTTTGACCCAGCGCTTGGCGCCAAGGACCTTTGTTCCCACCAGCTTCACGGCCACCAGAGACACCAGGCAGACGCCATAGGCCCACGGCACCCAGTCAATCAACTTGTGGTAATCGATTTTGGCAAAGATGAACATTGCCACCAGGCCGCCCAGGATCCAGTACACCTGCTTCCGGTCGAAACCCAGATACTTGGTGTGCAGCGTGGCCGAGTAGATCTCCGCTACAGAGACGATGCAAAGGGCCAGGATCATGGCGAGCAGCCCCCAGTCAAAATCCCGGAAGCTCAGGAAGCGGCGCATCAGGGCTGCCTTTCGCGGCGGCGCAGGGGCAGCGCGCCAAGCAGGGAGCTGGGACTGGGCTGCTTTCCGGCGAGGGCAATCGCCGACTCTGTGGGGTTCACGAGAAGTGGCCCATGTGGAGCACATCATCCGATTGCTCGGCGGGGTGACGGGGATCCGGGGTTGCCGGCGTGGACCAGAGCGCGCCCACCTCAACCGGCTTGGTGGTCTGCCCGGCACGGTCCATCACGTTGTGATCCTTGCGCCGAATCTTGTTCACATAGGTGGTCACGATAGCCTGCGCGATCTTGGCTGAGTTCGATCCCCAGTCGCCATGTTCCTGCAGCACCACCACGGATATCTCAGGATTGCGCCGCGGCACCATGCCGACAAACCACGAGTTGGGCGTGTGAGCGCCGCCCTTGTTGTGGGTATCGCCGCTTCCCACTACCTGCGCAGTTCCAGTTTTGCCGGCGAAGTCAACGCCTTCAATGTGTGCGCCTTCGGCCGTATGGTAGAGGCCTGGTGTCGTAGCGGCGGCCATCCCGTCAGTGATCGTCTGCCAGGTGTCTTCACTGAGGGGCACTGTCTTGTCGCCAGAACCAGGGAACGAATCCAGGACTGCCTGCCGGAATTGCGCCGGCATCTGGTCAGGGCTGACCGTGTGCGGCCGTACGAAATGTCCGCCGGATGCCAGCCCACTCAGGGCGCGCAGCAACTGGATCGGGGTGACCTGCGTTTCGCCCTGGCCAATGCCAACGGAGATCGTATTGCCGGCATAGTACTTCTGGTGGTAGTTCTTCATCTCCCATTGCGTGGAAGGCATGATGCCGGCCATTTCGTTGGGAAGGTCGACTCCAGTCTTCTGCGAGAGGCCGAATGAGGTTGCGTACCTGGCGATGGTGTCGATGCCGAGCCGCTGCGCCATGGTGTAGAAGAACGTGTCGCACGACATGGGAATGGCTTCGTGAATATCGAGCACGCCATGATGATGATCGCAGTGGAAGAAGCGGCCATAGAAGTCGCCGCCCCCGGTGCAATTCACATGCATGTTCTGCGCCATGCCCTCCTGCAGGCCCGCCGCGGACATGATGATCTTGAATGTCGAGCCCGGTGCAAGCTGGTCCTGGATGGCCTTGTTCATCAGCGGGTGACGCGGGTCGGTGATCAGCTTGTTCCATTCGTCACGATGAATACGGACGGCGAAGGCATTTGGGTCATAGCTGGGGTGCGAGACCAAAGCCAGAATCTCCCCGTTTCGGGGATCCATCACCACGACGGCGCCGTTATTTTCTCCCAGGGCCAGTTCCGCGGCGCGCTGCAAGTCGAGATCGATGGTTAGTCTCAGGTCCTGCCCGGGCGTGGCGTGGTCCGTACCCAGAATGCCCACTTCGCGGCCGTGGCTGTCGACAATCACATCGCGCGAGCCGTCTTCCCCTCGCAGCAACTGGTCGTAGGTCTCTTCCACGCCCTGCTTGCCCACTACGTCGCCGGGCTGATACGCCGCATAGCGCGACTGGTTCAAATCTTCTTCACTCACTTCGCCGACGTACCCGATCAGGTGCGCGGCAAAGCCGTCCCGCGGATAAAGGCGGCGCTCTTCGTCGATGGTCTCAAGCTCAGGCAACTCGTTGCGGTGAGCCTCAATAAACGCCTGCTCGTCCGCTGTTACATCCTGCTTGATGGGGATGGGCTGGTAGCCGGGAGCGGCACGATAGTGGCGCAGAGTGGCGCGTAACTGCTCAAGATCCAGGTGGAGTCCCTGGGCGATGATGGGCAGGTCAGCATCAATATTCTTGTTCTGTTCGCGGACCAGGAAGCAGGAAACGGACGGATAGTTGTCGACGATGAGGCGGCTTTCGCGGTCGAAGAGCTTGCCGCGCGGGGCCAGAATGGGCACCTTGCGAATGCGGTTCTGCTGCGCGAGTTCGCGGAAATTGTTGGCTCCCAGCACCTGCAAGCGCCACAATCCGGCCACCAGCGCCAGCATCAGGAAGAGAATGCTGTATTGCACCGCCGTCGACTTCACGGAGGAGAGCTTTTCGCCGCGATTTCCCCTGTCCTGATACGCCATGTTCGAGTTTCTCTAAATTAGGATACAGCGATTCGAGTTTCGGATTTGCGAACAATGATCGGCCTGATCATGGCTCGCTAACCGCGGATCCCTCTCTCAGTCCCTTGCCTGGAATCGATCCAACAATGGAAATAAAAACAATGCGATCACGGAATTTCCGATTGCCTGGATAAGGGTGCTTGGCCAATTCCAGGAAAACTCCATGCCCAGCAGAACGCGATAGATGAAGAGATAAATGGCGCTGCACAGAACAGTAAGCGAGAAGTTCAGAATCACGCGAATGATGGTGTTCTGCACGTCAATACGGACGCCAACCGACGCTGCAAGGTATCCGGAGACGGTTTTGGCGATGCCGAAGATGCCGATGGCGTGGCCGGTCAGAGCGTCCTGAAAGATGCCCATGACCCCGCCAATGAACATGCCGCCGATAGGGCTACGTCGCGCCAGAGCAAAGTAAATGGTGACTACGAGCGGAATATCGAACCATATATGGCCCTGGCCGACGACCCTTGGCAGCAGCGCCTGCAAAACCAGGGCGATCAGCATTACCAGAAGATAGACAGGCGCGGGGTAGCGATGGATCTCCAGATCCCGGCGCGAATTGGCCATCATGACTGCCATCTATGGCTTCTCCTGCGGCTGTTGGGATGCTGGTTTGGGGGCGGGTCTGGCAGCCGGCGGAGGCGTCTTGACGGCGGGTGCCGCGCCCTTCTGGTCGCCAGGCTTTTTCGTCGGCTTGGTGGGAGCGGGGTTCGGTGTCGCGGGCGCACTCGAACCAGGCTGCGCAGGCTTGGGAGCCGGCGAGGACTGATTTGCGGGTGTAAAGCGATCAGGATGTTGCGCCGGCAGGATCTTGGGCACGAGCGCGGTGCCGCCATAAGCCGTAGGCGCATTGGGATTCGGCACCGGAGCTGCACCTGGGGTCGGAGGGGGCGGCGGAGGGGCATTCGGATCCGTCAATCCCGGCAGGCGTTCGGCCATAATCTCGGACGCCTTTTTCTGGTCTGCGAGTACGGCAGCTTCCGCGCCTTTCAAGTCCTTGCTGGTGGCCAGATCCTTCATCTGCTCGGCGGAGAAGCGCGACTCAGTCGAAGTGATTACCAGGACCTCGTCGAGAGCGTCCAGATGCGCGTCCGGCTTAATAACGACCTCGATGAAACCGTCGCGATCCGGGTCATTCACCACTTTGTCCACGGCGCCCACCGGCAGTCCACGAGGGAAGATCTGGTCGCCCCCGGCAGTGTAAACGCGCTCACCGGGCTTAATGCGCTGGTCGGCAAGCAGGCCCACGATTTGGGGCTGCCCAAAAGCGTTGCCGCGCAGGATGCCGCGGATGCGCGTCGACTCGAGAATCACGCCCGCGCCGCTGCTCTGGTCATTGATGGCAAGCACCTGCGCCGTGTGTCCGAAGACCTCGCGTACCTTGCCCACGATGCCGTCGGCAGTGATGACGGCCATATCGCGCTTGAGTCCGTCGTCGTTGCCTTTGTCGATGGAGAAGACCCGAGACTGGTCAGAGCCGCTGGTCCCGATGACTTGCGCGATGACCGTGGTGTAAAGGTACTTTTGCTGAAACTTGAGCATTGCCTGCAGACGCTGCCCCTGAAGCGCGTCTTCAAGCAGGGCTGCCTGCTCCAGGCGCAAACGGTCGATCGTTGCCTGCAGGTCCTTGTTCTCCTGGCGCACGTGAATCAGGTCAAAGTAATTCGACCAGACACTGCCGGTGTGAGTTTTGGAGGTCTGCACCGCACGTTCCGGAGGTGAAACCACGGCATTCGCCCACAAGCGGATAAGGCGCACACCGGAGCCGTCACCTGCATCGAAGCTCATCCGTCCAGACGTCGTTCTGCGCACCTGCATGGCCAAGCCGATGATCTGCGCGAGCAGCAGCACGAGCAGCACCAGCAGGTTTCGATAGCGAACGAAGAACGATTCCATGGAAGTGAGGGACTAGGTTCTAGTAATGGTGAGTAGGGTCTGTTGCTCCAAGTCGAGGATTTCTAGTCCCTAGACCCTAGACCCTGCTTTTAATCAATCTTGATCTTGCGCAGAAGCCGGAAGTCGGACAACATCTTGCCGGTGCCGAGCACTACCGAAGCCAGCGGATCGTCGGCCACGGAGACCGGCAAACCGGTTTCCTCACGGATACGCTTGTCTAGGTTCTTGATCAGCGCTCCACCGCCGGTAAGCACGATACCGCGGTCGCTGATGTCGGCGGAAAGCTCGGGCGGGGTGCGTTCGAGAGCGACGCGGATGGCGTTCATGATGACGGCGATGCACTCGCCCAAGGCTTCACGAATCTCGCTGTCGTCGATGGAGATGGTCTTGGGGACGCCTTCAATCAGGTTGCGGCCCTTGATTTCCATGGTCAGGGGCTTGTCCAGCGGGAAGGCCGAGCCGATCTCCATTTTGATGTGCTCGGCGGTGCGTTCGCCAATCAACAGGTTGTATTTGCGCTTGAGGTAGTTGGTAATGGCCTCGTCCATCTGGTTGCCGGCCATGCGGACGGAACGGGAGTAAACGATGCCGGAGAGCGAGATGACGGCGATGTCCGTGGTGCCGCCGCCGATGTCGACCACCATGTTGCCGGAGGGCTCGGTAATGGGAAGGCCGGCGCCGATGGCCGCCACCATGGCTTGTTCCACCAGGTACACTTCGCTGGCCTTGGCGCGATAGGCGGAGTCTTCAACCGCGCGCTTTTCAACCTGCGTAATCTCAGACGGCACGCCGATGACGATGCGCGGATGCACCAGCATCTTGCGGTTGTGCGCCTTCTGGATAAAGTAATTCAGCATCTTTTCGGTGACTTTGAAGTCGGCGATGACGCCGTCCTTCATGGGCTTGATGGCCACGATATTGCCGGGCGTGCGCCCCAGCATCTCCTTGGCTTCCTTACCCACGGCTTCCACTTCGCCAGTGTTCTTGTTGATGGCGACGATGGAGGGCTCGTTGACCACGATGCCCTTGCCGGCCGCGTACACCAGCGTGTTAGCCGTTCCCAGATCGATTGCAAGATCGCTGGAGAACATGCTGAATAGCGAACGAAGGCCGTGTGTGCGCGAGGTCCGCGAGGGATAGCCGTTTAGAGACATGGGGGACTTGCTTCTACCTCAAATTGTATTGTACGGCTAGCGTGCGAGTGCCGATGCGGGCCGCGGGCGAGGGGCGATAATGCGTGCCGATGCGGTAAACTCAACTGTCTGCCGTGCCTTCAGCATACCGCAAATTCGCGCGCGTGAAGTGCTGTAGAGCACTCATGTTGCTTACCCTTGTTCCTCTTCCCATGGCTCCGGCATCACCACACTTTTAACAATCGCGTCGTCAGTTCTCCGTCCACTGTTAACCGCATTTGAGGTTTTTCATGTCCCACACGACCTATCTGAACCTGATCGGCGGTGAACATCGCCCAGCCCATTCCGGTAAGACCTTCCTCAACCTGAACCCGGCCGACCACTCCGACGTGGTGGGAGAGTTTCCGGCTTCCGGTGCCGAAGACGTGGCCGCTGCCGTGGCCGCCGCCAAGAAGGCCTTCGCTACCTGGCGGCTGGTTCCGGCGCCCAAGCGGGCTGAAATTCTGTATCGGACCGGCCAGCTTCTGCAGGAGCGGAAAGAGCAATACGCCCGGGACATGACCCGGGAAATGGGTAAGGTGCTGGCTGAGACCCGCGGCGACGTGCAGGAGGCCATCGACGAAGCGTTTTACGTGGCCGGCGAAGGTCGTCGCCTCTTCGGCAAAACCACTCCCAGCGAGCTGCAGAACAAGTTCGCCATGAGCGTTCGCATGCCGGTCGGCGTAGTGGGCATGATCACGCCGTGGAACTTCCCCATGGCGATCCCCAGCTGGAAGCTGTTTCCCGCTCTGGTCTCGGGCAATACCTGCATCATCAAGCCTGCCGAAGACACCCCGCTCTCCACCTTCAACCTGGTGCAGACGATGATCGACGCCGGCCTGCCGCCGGGGGTGGTCAATATTGTTACTGGATTCGGCCCCGATGCAGGCGCTCCGCTGGTGGAGCATAAAGACGTGCGCGCTATCAGCTTTACCGGCTCCAGCGAGGTAGGCTCTATCGTGGCCCAACGCGCCGCCGCCAATTTCAAGCCCATTTCACTCGAAATGGGAGGCAAAAACGCACAGATTGTGCTCGATGACGCGAATCTCGATCTGGCGCTCGACGGCGCTCTGTGGGGTGCATTCGGCACCACCGGCCAGCGCTGCACCGCCACCAGCCGCATCCTGGTGCAAAAGGGAATCGCCATGGAGTTCACCGACCGCCTGGTGGAACGCGCCCGCAAGCTCAAGGTTGGAAATGGCCTCCAGGATGGCATCGAAGTCGGTCCTCAAGTCAATGAGCAGCAGATCGAGACTTCGAAGAAGTATGTCGGCATTGCCAAGGCTGAAGGGCGCAAAACTCCTGATCGGCGGCGAACCATTAACCGCGGGCGACTACGCCAAGGGCACTTTCTTTGCTCCCACTGTCTTCGGCGGAGTTGCACCGCAGATGCGGATCGCCTGCGAGGAAGTCTTCGGACCGGTGGTTAGCCTGATCGAATTCGACACCTTCGAGCAAGCCATTCAGATTGCCAACTCCATCGACTACGGCCTCTCGACAGCGCTGTACACCAAAGATGTGAATCGCGCTTTCGCCGCCATCCGCGACCTGGAAGCGGGTATCACCTACATCAATGCGCCGACGATTGGAGCCGAGGTCCATATGCCTTTCGGCGGCGTCAAGCAAACCGGCAATGGCCACCGCGAAGGCTCTGAAGCGATCGACTTCTACACCACGTGGAAAGCGGTTTATGTCGATTACAGTGACAAGCTACAGCGGGCGCAGATCGACAACGCGGAGTAGACCTAACTGGCTTCATCACTCGAGAGGAATCTTAAGAGCTCGTCGCGAGCGGGGGCTATTTTTCCAGCAGCCAATCCGATGCGAGTACCAGCAGCATTTGACGCTTCCGGCGTCCCGCGCACGAACTTCCCATCGAGCGCGGTATTTGCAGCTCCCATCTCACGGTAGGCCTCAAGCAACGGTCTCTTGATTGAGTCTTTCAACATTGCAATCGCCCCTTCATGAATGGCGCGAAGGAATTGCTTCTCTTGAAATTTGCACCCGTCTCTCTCGAAGTGATTCTCGGTGGCGACTGTGGCATTGAATTCGAGCTCGTCAATTAATGCTTGTAGCGGACCCACGTCAGCGTTCCGAATTGCACCGATCAGGGTTTCGGGGTGCTCCGCGCATATTCTGAGCCACTGGTCTCTATGAGACTGCAATTCTCCCGAAGTGAACTTACGGCCTCGCGGGTGCTTATCGTTGTAACTGTGTATTTCGGCATGACACTCGAAACACACGGGAATTGCGTTTTCGATATCATTGCCGCCGCCTTCCTCAACGGGCACGATGTGATCAGTTTCAATCTTGACTCCGCAGAAGCGATGGCAGATGCAGCAGCGCCTATGACACCGAACAAGCAGTGCCGATACCTCGTCTCGCTTAAATGGCATGCTACCAATGTATCGCGTAGAAGGAACCGCGGGGGCGAGTGCGTTGCTGTTGGCTGCAAAGTCGCAAAGGAGAGTAACGGTCATCCATGGAAAGGCAAAATCAGTTCAGTTTCGAGCGGAGCCAATGTGTGAAGTTCGCGGTTGTTTCCATTTGTTGGAACGATTTGACCGTCGAGCAATATCGAAGGAACTGGCGCAGTTGAACCGTGCAGGTGGTGCTTCTGTTGAAACTCAACCTCGGTCAATCGACCGCTTTTGAGAAGGCTGCTCAAGATCTCAGCTGCCGCTTTTGGGATCGAGTTCATCCGCTTCTTTACGCATAATTCGCTACCAGGAACCACGCCCCAATTTTGCTACGGTTCGAATTCGCTTGCTATGAAATACTGAACCGTCGATTTTGCATCTAGGAGGAGCGAATTTATATGGAAAAACCCTACGTTCCCACTCCCAATCGCTACGACTCCGCCACCTTCCGCCGCTGCGGCCGCTCCGGCATCGTTCTCCCACCCATCTCCCTCGGCCTGTGGCAGAACTTCGGCGGCGACGACGTCTTCGAGACCGGCCGCGCCATGCTCCGCCGCGCCTTCGACCGCGGCGTTACCCACTTCGACCTCGCCAACAACTACGGCCCGCCCTACGGCTCTGCCGAGGAAAACTTCGGCATCGTCATGCGCAAAGATTTCCGCCCTCTGCGCAACGAACTCATCATCTCCACCAAAGCCGGCTGGGACATGTGGCCCGGCCCCTACGGCATCGGCGCATCGCGCAAATATCTCCTCGACTCGCTCGACGACAGCCTCAAGCGCATGGGCCTCGATTACGTCGACATCTTCTACGCGCATCGCCCCTGGGCCGACACCCCGCTCGAAGAGACCATGGGCGCGCTCGCCACCGCCGTACACCAGGGCAAGGCGCTCTACGTCGGCATCTCGTCCTACAGCCCGGAACGCACGCGCCAAGCCGCCGAAATCCTCAAGGGAATGGGCGTGCCGCTGCTCATCCATCAGCCCAGTTACTCCATGCTCAACCGCTGGATCGAGAAGGGCCTGCTCGCCACCCTCGACGAACATGGCGTGGGCTGCATCGCCTTCTCACCGCTGGCACAGGGGCTGCTCACCAACAAGTATCTGAACGGCGTGCCCGCGAACACCCGCGCCACGGCGGAGAATTCGTCGCTGCTGAAAGACTTTCTCAAACCGGAGAACATTGAGCGAGTGCGCGCTCTCAGCGATATCGCGATAGGCCGCGGCCAAACGCTCGCGCAGATGGCCATTGCCTGGGTGCTGCGTGATAAGCGCGTTACGTCGGCGCTCATTGGCGCGCGCAATGTGGAGCAGCTCGACGATTCTCTTGACTCAGTCAAAAAGCTCGACTTCAGTGCAGCCGAATTAGCAGCGATTGAGAGCCATGCTCAGGACGCAGGCATTGACCTGTGGCGCGGCGCACGCGAAACCATGTCGTAAGCTTCCGAAGACAAAAACGAAAAGGGCCGAAGTATCGATTGCTTCGGCGCCCTTTTCCCACCATCAGTTATTCCACCGGATAGTCGTCATCCGGTTCGTCGACCTTTGCCGTCTTCAGCGGTGGTGCGTCCTTCTCCTTGGCAGGCGCGGCTCCCGGTTCCGTCGGCAGGTCTGGATGCTCGTACGAGTAAAGTTCGTTGAACAAATACTTGTAAGTCGCATGTGACTGGCCGCGGAACTGAGGCTTGAATCCAAACAGCACGATGCGTCCGCGCCCGTAGACCAACTCCATCGCCGCAGCCTTCCCCTCGATCGCCTCAGGATGCAGCAGCAGTCCGCTCTCCAGCGGATTGGTTTCCTTGGGATACCGTGCAAGCACCGCTCCATGAAATCCCGGCAGCGGTTGAAACGCCGGTCCGCCCTGGAACATCACTACCGGTGAATCCGATACGCCATAATTCACAGGCAGATCGTCGTGCTCGGTATTCACGCGCAAGAGTGCGCCCGAACAGAAAAACTTGTCGCTTTTCGCCCCTTCAATTACGTTCTGCACCGGCAACGAGAGAAGCGGGATCAGCACGCTCGCCGTCTTGTTCAGCGCAATGAGAGTGCCGCCCGCGCGCGTGAACTCGCGAAGATTATTAAGTCCGTCCTGGCCGATGCCGCCCGCATACTGTCCCGGCACCACGCCGACGCCGTAGCCATCCATCAATTGCCGCGACGACATATCAGGCAGCACGATCACGTCGTAGCGGTTGCGTAGATTGGCCGAGCGCACATCAGCGTTGTACAGGCTCTTCGGCTCGAACCCATAGTTCTCAAGCACCCACCGCGTCCAGCCTTCATCGATCGACGGAGCCCACGGTCGATAGAGCCCAATGCGCGCTTTCTTTAATGCCAACGTGTGTGCAGGCGTCGAAACTGCTTCCGCCGGCACAGCATATTTTTTCTCCAGTTCCTCGAATTTTGTGCGTCCCAAACCGCCGATCAGAAACGCACCCTTCTCCATGCCACTCGAGGTCTTCACCGCATCCTGAGCCAGAGAAACCGTCCCACCCTCGCGCAGCGCAGCATTCACGAGGTCGAACGACTCGTTCACCTTGTGACTCAATGCAAACACCGTTCCGGTGCCCTCGATCGCCGCTGCCGGCACCTCAACTTTGTCAATTTTGGCGAGCATGCTTCGTTGTTCCGGCTGCAGTGGATCGGTCACCGCGTCCACATCCACGCCCATCTGCAAGGGAAGCGTCCAACCCGTTACGTCATATGGCAGATCGATTGACTTCGACGTTCCATTCTCGAGCGCATCGGGATATTTTTGCCGCTCGAACAACTCCTTCGCCATTGCCGAAAATGGCTGGTCCATCGGAATTACCCACGACCCTGCGGAGTAACTCACTCCGTTGGCCTTGAACCCGTCCTTGCTCGCGTAAACATCCAGCCCGTTGTCGATCATCTTCTGTGCCAACAGCGCAGCCTCGGGCGTGTCGGTCTGCTTGCTGCTGATCACGTAAGCAAACGGCGGCTCATTGCGGAAGTGCGCTATGTTGTCGCGCGCGGCCTGGTAGCGGTTGTAGAGCAGTGTCTCGCGATTCTTCGAAGCCAGGTCAAGCACGGACATCGATCCGCCCACCATGTAATCCACCGCATCCTTCAGGTGCCACCAGCCACCCTCCCACGGCGTTGTGTACATGGTCAGCGCACGCAGATCCTGGTAGTTCTTGGGGAAATCGCTCACCGTATAAAAGTGCGGTGTTGCATATTCGTAGAGCGCTGTCTCAGTGAAGAACGAGATCTCGTTGCGAAAGACGTGCGCCCAGTCCGTGAAGCCCGCGTACCAATTGTCGAAACGTGATTCCGAGATCGCCCCCGGCATCTTGTGCGCGTTCAGATAGGCCGCCATGTTGGTGCCAACGACATTGAGCCAACTACGCACATAAGGGCTGATGTTGCTCGAGATCGGGTCGGAGAATGGCGGAATCCAAATGCGCGCCGGGAAGGGCGCCGTCTGGTGCTGGCAATAAAAGATGACGGGGCTGTACTCCAATTGCGTCTTCGTCACCACCTGCTCTTCCTTCATGTTGAGCATGTAGCCATCGCGATTATTGTCGTGGCCCACGTACTCCTGGTAAAGCTGCGGCAGTGGGCTCACTTCATATTTGGAACCGAGATTTTGCCGATACCAGTGCACCACCATGTCCTGACCGTCAGGATTGAGCGTTGGCCACAGAACCAGCACAACATTGTCGAAGATCGCGTCGGTCTCCGGATCGTTCTTCGCCGAGAGCAGCTTGTATGCCAGCGCCATGGTGTGTTGCGGCCCAGCTACCTCTGACGAGTGCAATCCACCATCGATATGAACGATTACCTTCGCCGATCGTGCCAACTCCCGTGCCGCATCGTCGTTAAGGTCCGCAGCATGTGCGAGACGCCCTGCAATTTGCTTGGTCTCATCCAGCTTGGCGAGATTCTCAGGCGACGAAATCACCGCAATTTCGATGTTCCTGCCTTGCGTGGTCTTGCCCACGGTGAACATCTTGATGTGGTCAGAAGCCGCGGCCAGCGCGTGAAAATACTTGACCGTGTCTTCGTAATCGGCGAGATAAAAATCATCACCCGGCGTATGGCCCAGCACCGACGCCGGTGCTGGGACCTCCGCAGCGGCGTGGCTTGCAAGGCAGGCGAAAAGGCAGCTGCTGGCGAAGCAAAGGACACGAATCCAAAGGCTCGACTTGGGGAACATCGAAACTCCTCAAACTGCATGGGATCGAAATGGCTTGAGCGAAAATCGAACAGGTCGCGAACTGGACCTGGAACGGCGATGCGTGTTTCCAAGAGTACCGCAACCAACTCGCGCGGAAAAGCACAGCGTAACAAACCCCCGCCAATCCAAGTCGCATTGGGCTTACTATGCCCTTGCCCGCTGACCAATCCCGCCACAATCAACTGCAAACTTATCCCGGATACCAGACTTTGCGCGGGTCCGATTCGCCTCGTTCGAAGGCCCACGCCTCGTCAATGAGCCGGGGTAAATCGAAACGCGGTCTCCATCCCAGCAGAAACTTAGCTTTTGCATTGTCCAGCCAGGTTGACCGATACGGAGTCTTAATTTCGACCGACGGGAAGCCGCGTGTCGTGCCTAGATAATCCGCGACACGGCGATAGTCGACAGGCTCATCCATACATATGTTGAAGGTCTGTTGCCGGGCCTTCGGATGATCGAGCGCCACGATCATGCTTTCAACCAGGTCGCTCACGTGAACAAAATTTCGTTTTACAGGAATGCCGTCGGGGTCCAGCATGACTGGCACAGTGTGGGTCCGTTGATACTCGTCAGCACCTCGCGCGTCTACAAGGTCGCGCCACTGCGGGCCTCCAAATACATCTTCGCCAAAGCTGAGTGAAAACTTGAAGTCGTCTTTCTCCATGATCCACGGCGCCCGCAGGCAACAGCCAGTCAGGTCGTATTGAATCCAATACTGCTCCAGCATCACCTCTTCAAGTACTTTCGACAGCGCATAACACCCGGGATACGCGGCATGCCTTTGCGACTCCGTCACGGGAACAGCGTGTGGGTAGAAAAAGTGTCCTACTGCCGCATCGCCGCCAATGAGCACAAACTGCCTGAATGAGCTGCTCAGGCGGCATTCCTCCAGTAGCCAGAAAAGGCCTTTCACCGTGACATCGATGACGAGTTCGTCAATCTCCTTGCAGGTGGCGCAATGCACTACGTGGGTGATGTCCTTCATGGCCGCGCGCACAACCGCGCGCTCGGAGATGCTTCCGGTCACTATCTCCAAGCGACCGCGAGGCTCGAGTTGGCGACTATGACAAAGCGCGCGAATATATGTGTCTTCGAAGTCAGACGAATTCAGCACGCGATGAATGAAATGGCTTCCCACTTTGCCTGTCGCGCCGGTGACCAGGATGTGTCTCATTGCAATCCCTCCGTCGTTCCTTCTCAGCAGGAGAATCGTCGCTCAATGCAGGCCGGTGATTGAACCGCTGCGGCATGGCAAAGGGCTTCAATGTACGTCTCTTCCCCAAGCTTCCACTTCAATCAGGCTGCACCATTTCGTGGGATCCGCGGGGACAACATTGACAATTCGCAGCCAGGAGACGCGGCGCTTCGAGAAGGGAAAATCCTGAAATTCGGCCGAGGGACCGATCGTAAGAGGTACGCGGCTCCCGTCTGAAAACTCCACATCCGCGTTCTTCCAATAGCTGTCGTGGGGGAAATCTGCGCGCACCATGAGGCGGATTTTGTCCAACTCGACAGGCCTCCCAAAATCCAGCTTCCACCAGATGTCAGTGCGGAGTTGCGGACCCCACGACTGGAAGGGCCAGACGCCGTGATGGCCGTTCTGCACGCGTCCGTCGATCGCGTTGCGTGCCTCAAAATCGAAGAGGCTTCTCGACACGCTGTTCGAACTGGCGTGCGGAAAAAACTGAATGCTCGCGTCATCGCTCCGCATCAGGTCGCATGGATTGAGCGCCAGGTTCCGGTACGCGACGATGCTTTGTCGATCCAAAATACGAAGTGCCACTCGATGCGACTTGCCCGCAAAACTTTCCGGGGCATAGGCGCTGCCAGTCTGCTTCTCCTCGCGGCCCCAGGGAATCTCGTACAACAAATTACCGGAAGCCGCGCCTGGACTGTAAATCAAGCATTCGGGAATGCTCTCATCTACGCGCAATGCCAGCCACTGCGGCCCGCTGAAAGCAATGCGATCTCCCGGCTGGTAGTCGCGTTCAAAGGCTAGAACCGCGGCCTTGCGCCGCGCCGGTTGAATCTCAGGGCCAGCGACCCGGCCGCCCTGTGCGTCTTGCAGCTCAATTCTCAGGGCGCCGCTTTGTTTTCCATCTGAGCTCGCCGGGGCTGCCGCCGGATATGCCAAAGCGGCGACCGCGCAAACGGCGAGGAAAAGAACGACGCGAGCGTTCCAGCTCGATGGCCGGGCAAAGTTCGAAATCATGATCACCATTCCAGGGATACAAAATTAGGCCCGGATCCTTGACTCAAATGCGAAACGACCTCTCAGGCCGGGACCCGATAACAATAGAGCAAAAGCCGCGCACTCAGAAGGAAATCGTGGAGTTCTTCATGAACCGCCCGTCCTCAACGGTTCCGCAACTGAGAGTAGATGGCTCACTAGCGCTCTACGCTTTTAGTCCGTCCAGCACATCCCGCAGAGCGAAGCTCGTCTCCAACCGCGTCACTCCAGGTAGCCGCGACAATTCGTTCTGGTGCAATCGTCCGTAGTCATCAATGTCGGCCACCTTGGCCACCAGCATGTAGTCGTACTGCCCCGCCATCAGGTGGCAGCTCACGATCCCGCGCGTATGTTTTACCGCCGACTCAAACGCGCCCAGCACCGTGGCGGACTGCCGCTCCAGCGTGACTCGCACAAAAACAGTCATGTGCTTGCCAAGCAGGCGATCGTTGATCAGCGCGCGATAGCCGCGGATTGCCCCCGTTTCCTCAAGGGACTGGATGCGCCGCGAAGTCGCCGATGCCGACAAACCCACCGCCTCACCGACGTCGTAATTTGTGGCCCGGCCATTGTGTTCCAGGTAGCGCAAAATGGCTGCATCCAGGTCATCCATCCCGCCAGCGGCCATCTCGGTCGTCAATTCGTGCGTATCCGGCTGCTTTCGATCACGTTTCGTGCCCATGGACATGTTGTACTACGAACTTTGCACACATCGAAAGCCCCCGGCGCAGTACGATTCTCCCATTCGAAGCAGCGCGACTTCGTCGGGACATGATTTGGGTCCCCGCCATGCGCACGGGCATCCAAGATTCGCAGGAGCAGAGACACGATGATCATTGGCGTTCCCAAAGAGATCAAGGACCATGAAGCGCGGGTAGGTGTAACCCCCGCGGGCGTAAAATCGCTCACCGACGCAGGACACAAGGTGCTGGTTGAAACTCACGCAGGCGCCATGTCCAGCTTTCCTGACGCTGAGTACCAGGATGCGGGTGCGGAGATCGTTGGCGACGCCGGCTACGTCTGGGGCAAGTCCGAGATGGTCGTCAAGGTCAAAGAGCCCATCGAGCAGGAGTATGCCTACTTTCGCGATGGCCTCGTCCTGTTTACCTATTTGCATCTGGCGCCTATCCCGGGCCTGACCAACAAACTGCTCGAGTCAAAGGTCATCGGCATCGCCTATGAAACGGTTCGTGATCGCATCGGTACATTGCCGCTACTAACGCCCATGAGTGAAGTCGCAGGGCGCATGAGCGTGCAGGTCGGGGCAAGTTATCTGGAGAAGGAAAAGGGCGGCCGCGGCATTCTTCTGGGCGGCGTTCCCGGCGTGCCACCGGCACATGTCACCGTCATTGGCGGTGGTGTGGTGGGCACCAATGCGGCCAAGATTGCTCTCGGTTTTGGAGCCAAGGTCACTTTGATCGACCTGAACTTGAACCGCTTGCGCGAAATCGACGACATCTTCAGCGGTCGCGTCTACACGCTCGCGTCGAACAGCTACAACATCGCACACGCTACGCGCGAAGCTGACCTGGTTATTGGCGGCGTGCTTATCCCTGGCGCTACGGCCCCCAAAATCGTGACGCGCAGTATGGTGTCGCACATGAAGAAAGGCGCGGTGATCGTTGATGTGGCCATTGACCAGGGCGGATGTGTCGAAACGGCTCGCCCCACTTCGCACTCTGACCCCAGCTACAAGGTGGACGGCGTGGTCCACTACTGCGTTACCAACATGCCCGGCGCGGTTCCTCACACCTCAACCCTGGCTCTTACCAACGCCACATTCCCATACCTGATGAGGCTCGCCAACCTCGGTGCTCGCGAAGCCCTTCGGCAGGACTCGGGCCTCGCCGAAGGCCTGAACACGTGGCTTGGAAAAATCACCCATCGCGGCGTGGCGGAAAGCCAGCAGCGCGAGTGGACAGCCGTGAGTGAAGTAATCGCCTAGCCTTCTGGATCAGCGACTGTGCTTTGGCTCGGGATCCAGCATCTGGATGTTCGTAGACGGCCCCAGATCGGCGGGCTCGGCCCAGGAGCGCAGCACCCACACCACCTTCTTCTGGGGTGTCACCTCAATTGCCTGCACCGGTGCACTGGCCTTGTCGATCGGTCCATTCCACTCGTTCACCCATTGCGTGATAAGTGTATTTCCGTTCTTCAGCCGGGTTGCTGTCTGAAAATTTGTTAGGTTCAACTCCGGCGCATCCGCGGCGGTAAATTCCCAGACCGTTTTGCCCTCGCGATTAACTTCCCTCACATATTTATTGTTGTTTCCTGAGATCAATACATTTCCATTGGCAAGAGGCTCCGCATCCCACAAGCCCGGCGCGTCCACGCTCCAAAGCTGTTTGCCATTCATGTCATATTCAATAGCCTTACCCATGTCCATGTGTGCCGCCAGCAGCGTTCCCGCCGGCGTAAGCCGCGCGCGCCGAAACTGAGGATGCACAACTTCTGGATGCGCCACCGGCAGCGGGAAACTGTGTTCCACTACTCCCGTCAATTTGTTCATCACGACGGCCTTCGCCGGGTTGCCGTTCTGCACAAACACTACGCTGTGCTCCCCATAGGGCTGCGCCGTGTGAATCTCGGTCTTCGCCGGAGCGTCATAGTTCCACACCACATTGTGCTGTTGGTCAATTTCGGTCACCGCGTACTGATGCGCAAATAGAATATGTCCGTTCGGCAACATCACCGCATCGCTGATCTCACCCTTTCCGGGATACGTATACGACCAGGTGACGGCCCCGCCCCGAACGATGAACATTCGCTCTTCGCGCGCTTCACCCGCGTAAAAAAAATCGTGGCGCTTAAGATCGCCTGACGCATCCGAACCCGTGCCTGGCTGCGCCGATATCAGCCCTGCGCCTCCGCCGATCGCCAGCAACACCAAAAACACGCCAAACCGCGCAGCCCGCATCACCGCAATACCGCATCGTTCCCTCATTCAAGCCTCGCCAATTGAAAACGAAGTATACGCCTGTGTGAATCTCCGCCCCTCACTCGAACCCCCGCCCACACTCCCCTTGCAGCGGCCACCGCTCTATAATCCCCCCATGCTCTTGAAGGGGAACCCACGACTGCGCCTGATCATTCTCCTCGGCAGCGCCGTCATTCTCGTTTTTGCCCTTCTCGGCGGTCTTCAGGCATTCAACACCTCCAACGTAAGCTTCCTTAACCCCGATACCACCGGCGAAACGCTGGCCTTCACCGGCCTCACCGTCTTGCTGTTCCTCATGCTCATTGCCCTGTTGGTATTGCTGCTGAGGAACCTGCTCAAGCTCTATGCCGACCAGGGTAGCCGCGCACTCGGTGCACGCCTCCGAAACCGAATGGTCGTGGGCGCCGTCCTCATTGCCCTTACGCCCGCTGTCTTTATGTTCCTGTTTAGCTTCTTCTTGATGAACAACACCATCGATCGCTGGTTCTCGCCCAACGCCTCGGAACTCCGTGAAGACTCGGCCCGCGTAGCGCACGAACTCGCGCAATACGTGGCCGGCAACGCCCGTGGTGAGGCCGAGTCCATCGCCCATTCTGGCGCGGCCGAGAAGAATGCAGCGGCGCTCAACGACGCTTTCGTCGCGCACCGAACGACCCTCGATGCCGGGTTCGTCGTCGTCTATGGGAGAGACCACCGTGTTCTGGCCACGTTTCAGGCCCCGCCCAACTCCACCTCCGCCAGTCTCATCCCCTGGCTCCCGGAGAAGAGTGAGCAGAGTGAAAGCGCCACGCCGATTCCACTCAACGGCCTGCTTTATCCGGAGTTGTTCACGGCCTCGCAGCGCACCGATCAGCCCATCATCCGCATCGGCGACAGGGAATACGCCCTCGGACTGGCCTTCAGTACCGCTGGCTCCGCAGTCGTCGCTGCTCTCCCCATGCCACAGGGCCTCAGCCTTACTACTTCGCGCATTCGCAAAGGCGCCATCGAATACTGGGGACTCTTTCGCATCCGCCATCGTATTCGCTCCAACTTCTCTCTACTCCTCCTTCTCGTCACGGTCTTCGTTTTCTTTTCGAGCGTGTGGCTTGCCGTATTTCTCTCCAAGCAGATTACCCGGCCCGTTGAAGCGCTGGCTGACGCCATGGATGAGATTGCTACCGGCAAATATGAGCAGCGCGTGGAGCTGATTACGAACGGAGAAATGGCCGAACTCGTGAAGTCCTTCAATCACATGGCGGCCGACCTTGAAACCAGCCGCCTGATGGCGGAGACTTCATCCGGACAACTCACCGCCGCCAACCAGGCCCTCGAGGAGCGCCGCCGCGAGCTGGAGACCATTCTGGAAACCATCCCCAGTGGCGTGGTCACGCTCGATAACGCGCGGAGTGTGGTTCAGGCCAATCGTGCATTTGCCTTTCTCATGGGCCAGGGAGTTGACGCTGACCTGCAGGGCAAGCCGTTCGAGTCGCTCCTTCCGCCCGAATGCGCTGAAGAAGTCGCAACCGTCATTCGTCGCAGTCATCGCATGGGCGCCGCTTCCACTGAAGTCGAGTTGCACATCCACGGCCGCAACACGCATCTCGCCCTCACCAGCGCGCGACTTGACCTTGCTCACGGCAAGCAGGGAACCGTGCTGGTGGTCGAAGATACCTCGGAGCTGTTGCGCGCACAGCGCCAGCTTGCCTGGAAGGAAGTAGCGCAGCGCGTCGCCCACGAAATCAAGAATCCGCTCACGCCCATTGCCCTATCCGCGGAGCGCATCGGGAAACACCTCGATCGCGCGCAGCAGGATTCACCCAACGTCATCCGTAAATGTAGTGAAGTCATCCTCAGCTGCGTTGGCACCCTGCGTACGCTAGTCGATCAGTTTTCTGCACTGGCACAGTTTCCCGCGCCCCAGCCGCGCGCCTGCGATATGAATCGTGTGACCGAAGAAGCGCTTGCGCTTTTCGCGGGCCGTCTTGACGGCATCACGGTGCAACGCGATCTCGCTCCCAATCTCCCGCCGGTGCACGCAGATCCCGATGCCATTCGCCGCGCGCTCGCCAACCTCATCGACAATGCCGCCGAAGCCATGCAGGGAAGCCTGCTGCGCATTCTCCGTGTCACCAGCGCCCTCAGCGAAGATGGCGCCGCGGTCGAAGTCTCGGTCTCTGATACCGGCCATGGCCTCACCGATGAAATTCGCGAGCGGCTCTTCCTGCCTTTCTATTCAACCAAGCATCGCGGCACCGGGCTTGGACTCTCCATTGCAGCCAAGATCGTTCAGGAGCATGGCGGCACCATTCGAGCTGAAGGCAACGTCCCCAAGGGCGCGCTGTTCCTGCTTCGCATTCCGCTGATGGAGGGTGCCGCGTCCCAGGCCACTGAAACTGAACACACAGAGTCTCTGAGGGAAATGCGCTCATGAATCACGTCCTGGTGGTGGATGATGAAGCAGAAATCCGTGCGTCGCTTGAGGAGATCCTGCGTGAAGAAGGTTATGGCGTGGCAACCGCTGCCACTGCCGCGGAAGCCAAAATCCGTGTCGAAGATGCACCTTATGATGTCGTTCTGCTCGACATCTGGCTGCCTGATCGCGATGGCCTTGATGTCCTCAGCGAGATTCATCGCCTTCCCCGCGAAACACGCCCTGAGGTAGTCATCATCAGCGGCCACGGCACCATCGAGACAGCCGTGAAAGCCACCAAACTTGGCGCATACGACTTTCTAGAGAAGCCGCTCTCCATCGATCGCACCCTGATCGTGCTGAAGAATGCCGTTGAGGCACGCCGGCTGCGCACCGAGAATCTCGAGTTCAAGCGCCAGTTCAGCGTCAACTCCGTGCTTACCGGAGAAAGCGTACCGCTCAAGGCGCTTCGTCAACAGATACGCTTGATGGCGCCCACCAACGGTCGCGTACTGATCTATGGCGAATCCGGCACCGGCAAGGAATTGATCGCGCGCGCCATTCACGCCGAGAGCCTGCGCCGCGACCGCGTATTTGTTGAGTTGAACTGTGCGGCCATTCCGGAAGCGCACATTGAAGCCGAACTCTTCGGCTATCGCCACGGCGTGCAGCCCGGCGGCCCTCCTGAGCAGCGGGGTACGCTTGAGCGCGCTGACGGTGGCACCTTGTTTCTCGATGAAGTGGGTGACATGAGCCTCAAGACGCAAGCCAAAGTGCTGAGCGCCCTTGACGACCAGCTGTTCACGCCCGTCGGAGGAACCCAGCCTCTGCGAGTCGACGTCCGACTCATCGCCTCAACCAACAAGGATCTCGAAGAGGAAATCGCCAAGGGCAATTTCCGCGAAGACCTCTTCTATCGCCTCAACGTGGTCCCATTCTTCGTGCCCCCGCTGCGCGAGCGCAAGCAGGATATCCCCCTGCTGGTGCGCGAGTTTCTCGCCGATTTTGGACGCCAGTACGGCCGCCCGCGCATGGAAGTGACCGAAGAAGCCCTCGAAGCGCTCGGGCAGTATCAATGGCCCGGCAATGTGCGCGAATTGAAAAACGTAGTCGAGCGCGTACTGATTCTCAACCCCCGCGCTCTGCGCATTGAGCGCAAACACCTGCCGCCCCTCACCCACAAGTCACTCCGCGTCAGTGAAGACTTCTCCACCCTGCAGCAGGCACGCGACGCCTATGAGCGCGACTACATCTTGAAGAAGATTGAGGAAGCACGCAACAACGTGAGCCGTGCTGCGGAATTGCTCGGCCTCGAGCGAAGCCACCTCTACCGGAAGATGAAGACACTCGGCATCAGCGTCAGAGAGTGAACAGCTTCACGGAGAGTGAACAGCTTTACGGGGAATAAACAGCTTTACGGCGTGAATACCAGCCCTTGCATGCTCATCCGCACAAGGATCTGGATGGTCCTCTTGCGCAGGCTCCACAGCATCACCGCGCCCTGCTCGCGAACCTCACCCTTGCGGCGGCCATTGATCGCCTCTCGCCACAGCAGCAACAGGCGCAAAGCCTCTCCGCGTACCGGCGCGTTGCGCGGCCCCGAGCGGCTTTCGGCAACCAGCTTGCAAGTCCGCGCCAGTTCGGCATCCGAAAATTGCCAATAGTCGGGTACTGAAACAGGCTGCTCAAATACGTACTCCGTCAGTACATAGTCAGCCGTGGTGACTTCGACCGCCATCCCGCCTCCATCATGCTGGATTTGCCAGCCAGCCTTGATTCAATCCCCAGAGGCGCGGCGATGTGCGCACCGGTCCTGAGGACATCTTCGGCAGTAAGATGCCGAAGATCAATCTTTTGGTTCGTCAGCCGTAACTTGTGGCTGTCTTTGCTGTCCGAAACTGAACAGACATCCCGGAAACGAACAGGGAAAGAAGTCTCCGGAAACGGCAGAAGATCCGCCTTGCTTAAGCAAATCAATAGCATGCGCATCCGTCGACCGTCTAGTATTCTGGCCGGGAAATTGCTCCCACTCTGCTTGTCAACTTCACTTCACGAGGTGCACATGGCCTACTTTGAACGGATGCGAGACCAGGTTTCCGGTGCATTCAGCCCCGAAATTATGCAGCAGCGCGCAGCAGCAGGATGGCAACTGGTCTCCCTTGAATGGCGGCGCGAGTTGCCTGACTCCGAGGCCCCCAGCGAAATGGCCACAGCCGAGGAAATCCCCTACGGCCTCTGCATCTCCGACGATTGCAAGCGCCTTGAAGTCGAACCCAATGAGAATAAGGTCCTGTTGCTCATGATGGACCTGCTCGCCCAGGACTTCTCCTACTCCAGCATCGTCAGCGATCTCAATGAGAAGGGCTACCGTACCCGCGAAGGCCGCCCATGGAGCCGCATTGCCGTCTTCAACATGATGCCCCGCCTCATTGAAGTTGGCCCCCGCATCTTCTCCAGCGACGAGTGGGAACAGCGTCGCCTCAAATTTGCACAGCGCCTTCACCCCGACAAGTAATCTCCACCAGTCAGGCGGCGGTGGTCTCAGTCAGCGGCTTGCGTTTTGGCGCGCTTTCTTTTTGAAGCCGACCACAAATCGTACTGCGCCTGAAGCCGAAGCCATAAACCCGGGTCGGTGTTGAATGCTTCCCCGAGTCTCAGGGCCATGTCTGCGGAAACCCCCGCCTTGCCATTAAGGACGCCAGACAAGGCTGGTCGGGGTAACGCCAATGTGCGTGGCCACCTCAGTCACAGAACGATCCTGCAGATAGTAAGCGAGAATCCTACCGGGGTGAGCGGGATCGTGCATGCGCATTCGGGACCTCCTCAGTGACTGCCAGCCTTTAAACCGGTTAAAAAGAATCGTTCAATTCCTTTGTGCCGGAAGCTGCGAATCATTCTATGAATGAATAGCGTAACGCTACGCTATACAAGAGTATTTCTCAGTCACTGCTTCATGATCGGCCCAAGCGATCCCGGGTTGTCGCCCAACTGCGGATCAATCCGGAAGTCCCATACCGTCTGGCTGATGTCCGACGCCGAAAGAATTTCCACCAGCGCATATTCGCCAATCAGCAGCGACTTTCCCGGCGTCAGCTTTAGCCAGTGCTTGCCTGGCAATACTTCCACCTTGGTCGGAATCAAGTCCTCATCCTGCGAAATGTTCCCGTCATGCCCAATGCGGATGGCTCCTACAATCCGCACCGCCTTCCGCTGGTCCACTTTCACAATCGCAAACCCTGACTGCGCCGAGTGCGCACCGTGCTTCTGGTTTACCGCACCCTTAACCCCGTGGGTGTCCACCGTCGCGGCATGCGAAATCACCTGCTCGGCATTGTCTGTCACGTTAAGTGACAAGTAGATCGCCGGGTCGTTTACATGCAGATGAACCTTGGCATGCGCCCCGGGCAGCTCAATTGACGCCCGTGCTCCCGCCATCGGATTCAGCGTGCTCAGCCCATGATGGGTCTTTGCATCCATGGCCAGTTCGTTGGGCGGAAGCTCCACCAGCATCGGCGTCCCTTCAAATGTGTCCAGTGCGAAGACGCTGTCCTGGTCCGGCAATTCCAGGCCCTTCGCCACCTCCGGCATTCGCGCCGCCTGTTCCTCCCGCGCCGTCGCCTCTTCCTTGTCAATCGTCTCAGCTTCTTTCGTCGCCTCTGACGTATCTTCCGCCGCCGACGCCGTGTGGTCCCGCTCCCACTTCCGTGTCGCATCCCAGTCAACCAGGTCGTTGGGCAGCTCTTCCCACTCCCCGCTCCGTTCAATCGAGATGTAACGGACCCGGTCGCCCACCACCTCGTATTTGCGGACCACCTGGTAGCTCCCATCCTTCAAAATCAACCGATGGTTCGCATTCGCCCCCGGAATCGTCGGCTTCAGGGGCAGCTTCTTCGCATTGGGATTCTCCTGCCCGGCCACCCCTCCCGCCAGCAGGCAGCATCCCAGCAACACGCCGGCTCCCAAAACCGCTACTCGGCGCGCAACCCGCCGTACATAAAAGATTTCCGTCATCATCAAACCCCGTCGAGCCTCACATTTTAGACGAGTGACAGTCCAACCGGTTGGCCGCGGTGTCGCCCTTAGCCTCACCCGCGGCTCGCGGTCGTAACCCAAAACGTCCGTTTTGCATCGAATTCTGTGTATCCTAGTGGTACGGGGTCCTGATTCTGCTTAGATTCCACCCAGAACGCCGCCAATCCCTCTTCGCCCGGCCAACAGTGCTCATGGCGGCGACGGTTTTGTGCCTCGTTTTGCTGGCTCTCCTGGCGGTCGTCCAGGTTGCGCACATTCATTCATTTGAATCCGACGCCGACCATTGCCCCCTCTGCATCATCCTCCACGCCGTGGCGCCGGCTGCAGTTACAGCAGCGATCATCATCCTCGTCCAACTTGGTGCGTCCGCTCCCTTGTCCGACGCACGCCCGGCCATCCGCCACTGGAGTCCCACCCTCTTTACGCGCCCTCCGCCCGTCTCCTGCTGAAGCGCTGCTCCCGTTTCCTGTTCGGCTCCATCTCTTCCCGCCCATGGCTTCACCGGCGGACATTGGCACATGAAAAGTTGCCACACCCAAATGAGCCGACTTCCGATTCGAGAGCGCGCCTGCCGCTCCTAGCGGGCCCGCATCTGCGGGTTCCGACCACGGCACTCTCAGCCAGTCTTCGGAGATACACCCTATGCCGATTCATCACGGCGCGATATTTCGTACCACCCTTGCAGCCCTTCTTCTCTGTCCGTTGGCCGCTTTTGGCCTTGAAGGACAAACCGGCAACGCCGGCACAATCCACGGCACTGCTACTGATTCCTCCGGCGCCGTCATACCCGGAGCCATTGTTCATCTCGCCAATACGGTCACCGGCATTGATCGCACCGCCACAACCGACGAAACCGGGCAGTTCAACTTCCCCAACGTCGCCTTCAATCCCTACACCGTGACCGTCACCGCCAACGGCTTTGACAAGTCCCAGCAGAGCGTCGAAATCCGCTCGGCCGTAGCCATCAATCTCAACATCATCCTCCACGTCCTCGCCACCTCCTCCACCGTCACCGTTGAAGCCTCCACGGGCGACCTCGTTGAGAGCGACCCAACGTTCCACACTGACGTTGACCGCGACCAGTTCCTCAAAATTCCCCTCGAAAATCAGTCTTCATCCCTAAGCTCGCTCGTCACCGCCACCACCCCGGGCGTTTCGTCAGATTCCAACGGAATGATCCACGGCCTCGGCGACCACGCGGAAAATTCCTTCTCCGTCGACGGCCAGTCCATCACCGATCAGCAGTCCAAGACCTTCTCCAACCAGATCCCGTCCAACTCCATTCAGTCCATGGAGGTTATCTCCGGCGCGCCTCCTGCCGAATACGGCGGCAAAACCAGCCTCGTGGTCGTTGCTACCACGCGCTCCGGTCAGGGAGTCACCAAGCCCACCGGCAGCATCACAGGTTCCTACGGCTCCTTCGGAACCGCCAGCGCGGGTATCGACCTCGCCTACGGAGGCAAGAAGTGGGGTAACTTCATTGAAGTCGATGGCCTCAACTCCGGCCGCTTCCTTGATCCCCCCGAGTTCACCATCATCCACGCCCGGGGCAATGAGGAAAACGCCTTCGATCGGGTCGACTACACCTTCTCGCCCGCCAACTCCATGCATCTCGATGCCAGCTACAGTCGGTCCTGGTTCCAGAACCCTAACGCCTTCGATAATCTCAGCGTTCAGAACGTCGTTGCCGCCGGTACCAGCGCCGCGCCGTCGTTCGCCAGCGTAGGCGACACTGACCAGCGTTCCCAGATCGGTACCCTCAACATCGCGCCGACCTTTACCCACATCGTCAGCAACAACTCCGTCATGAATCTCGGTGCCTACTTCCGCCGCGACCAGTATCACTACTACCCCAGCAACAATCCCCTCGCTGATCGCGGCCCAGAGAATCTCCAGACATCCTCTATCGCCCAGTACCGTACGCTCTCCAACGCAGGCGGCCACACCGATATCTCCTGGGTCCACAAGGGTCACACCTTCAAGGCCGGCGCGCAATACGACAGCACCTTCATCCGCGAAAACGACAGCCTCGGCGTCGTCGACCCCTTTTACGCGCTCAGTGCTCCATGCGTCGACTCCACCGGAAGCCCCATCGCCGGCTACTCCGATCCCTCGCAATGTACAGGCGCCGCCAGCCCCAATCCCAACTACCTCTCCGTGCTCGCGCCGTATGACTTCACCCGTGGCGGCAGTTACTACCGCTACTACGGCCAGGCCGACATCAAAATCCTCGGCCTCTACCTCCAGGACCAGATCAAGGTCGGCAACTGGACCGCCAACATTGGCATACGCGGCGATCTCTACAATGGCCTCACCTCCGCGCGTCAGGCTCAGCCCCGCATCGGACTCGCTTACAGCATCAAGCCCACCGGCACCGTCGTCAGCATCTCCTACGCCCGATCGCTTGAAACTCCCTTTAACGAAAATCTTGTCCTCGCCAGCAACGGCTGCGGTAACGCCGTCCTTTCCCCCCTCCTCAACTGCACCGCCGGCGTTTCCACAACCGAGCAGCCCGGCTACCGCAACGAGTTTCACGCCAGCCTGCAGCAGGCGCTCGGCAAGCACTTCGTCGCCAGCGGCGAATACATCTGGAAGTACACCCACAACGCCTTCGACTTCAGCGTCCTCGGCAACACTCCCATCACTTTCCCCATCGACTGGCACAACTCGAAAATCCCCGGTTACGCCCTGCACGTCAACATGACTGATTACCACGGCCTCAGCGCCTACGCGGTCATGTCATCGGTTGCCGCGCGCTTCTTCCCGCCGCAGGTCGCCGGAGCCGGAGCCACAGTCGGCCAGACCGGCCTCCCCTTCCGCATTGACCACGACGAGAAGTTCAACCAGACCACCCACGTCCAATACACTCTCTCGCGGACCAAGGTTCTCAACGGCCTCTGGACGGGCGTCAATTGGCGCTACGATTCAGGCCAGGTAGCCGGCTCCGCCCCTTGCTGGAACCCCCTTTCCAACAACGCCAACAGCGCTTGCGGCGACACCACCACATCCCTCAACGGCCAGCCCGCCATCGATCTAAGCAGACTGACCGCTGACGAAGAATTCCAGGCCGGCCTCATCTGCAACGGACAGCGCGCCACACCCGGCCATCCACTTCCCACCGCCTGCCTGGCCTCGCAGTTCAGTTCCAGCCTCATCCACATTCCCGCGCCCGGCACGGCTGACAACGACCGCAATCCTGCGCGCATCGATCCCCGCAACCTCTTCGACGTCAGCATGGGCAAGAACAACATCTTCCATACCGACCACTACAAGACGGATCTCGATCTCACCGCCGTCAACGTCACTGACAAATACTCGCTCTACAACTTCCTCTCCACGTTCAGTGGTACGCACTACGTCACTCCCCGCGCCGTCACCGCCCGCGTCACCGTCAACTTCTAATCCGCCGACATTTCTGTTTTTTGATTCTCCTTCTTTCACCACCTTAGGGCCTGCCCCAGGTCTCGATTCTGAGACCTGGGATATCGCGAACCCCGAACAGCGGGGTTACGATAACCAGGTATCCGCCGGAGGTCCCCGCAATGCGAGGTCTTCTTCCTTCGACACTTCTTCTCCTGGTCACATCGTTCTCAAGTGATGCCCCGCATTTCCGCGAACAAACCATCGCCGTCGGCCGCGGTCCTCGCTGGATCGCCGTCGCCGACATCAATCGGGACGGCAACCCTGACATCCTCGTTACCAACGCCGAGAGTGGCTCTGTCAGCGTCCTCCTCGGCGATGGCGCAGGCCACCTCCGCCCAGCTCCCGGCTCGCCCTTCGCCTGTGGTCATGAGCCCAATGATCTTGGAATCGCCGACATGAACGGAGATGGCAACCTCGACCTCGTCATCCCCAACCATCAGGCCCCCACCATCACCATCCTGCTCGGCGACGGGAAGGGAAGCTTCCACCCCGCGCCGTCTTCCCCCATTGACGCCCACTCCTACCCGCATCCTCACGGTGTCGCAGTGGCCGATTTCAACTCCGACGGCCATCCCGACGTCGCCACTGATAGCTGGGGAAATAATCAAGTCGAGCTCTTGATCGGGGACGGAGCCGGCGGCCTGAAATCCCCCGGTCAGTTTTTCGTCACCGGCCACCGCCCGTATGAGCGCCTGCGCACTGCCGACTTCAATCGGGATGGCCACCCCGACCTCGTCACAACCAACCTCGACGATGGCACCGTCAGCATTCTCCTCGGCGATGGCAAGGGTAGCTTCAGGCCCACGCCGGGCTCACCATTCCCAGCCGGCGCAAAACCATGGCAAGTATTCGTGGGAGACGTCACCGCCGACGCAATCCCTGACCTCGTCGTTATCCCCTATCAGCGCGACGTAACCGACCCGCAACAGAACACGGTCACTATCTTGAAAGGCGACGGCCGCGGCGGGTTCACGCCCTTGCCGGGCCCAAAGCTCGACCTTCAAACCTGCCGCGGACCCAACAGCGTCACCGCCGGCGAACTCCGGCCCGGCCAAATCACCATCGCCGTCTCCTGCGCTGAAAGCCGCACCGCGCTTCTCTTCAACCGCGACGCCAACGGGCAATTCCATTCCACGTCTATCCCCATCAAGGGCGGATGGGGCGCCATCGCCGTCGCCAGGCTCACCGCCAGCGGCCCCGCATCCCTCATCACCGCCAACAACGACGACGCCACCATCACCATCTACACCCGCTAACGGTGTGACCTGTCCAGTCGCATTGAAGGTCGAATCACCAACATAGGTTCGCCCGCACCTTTATCTCCCCAGCACAAATGTGGGACTCGCGGCATCACTCCTGAAATCAACCCACTTGCCGAATTCGCGCCGGTGCTGGCTCGCATCGGCTGGAAGGAATCTCTACAGCATTCAGCATCTCCATCAGCCTTTCCGCGGATACCGGCCGGCTGAAGTAGTAACCCTGCGCTTCGTCGCACCCTTGCGCGCGAAGAAATGCTAGTTGCTCTTGTGTCTCCACTCCTTCTGCAACAACCTTCAGGCTCAGGCTATTCGCCATGCCGATAATGGCTGTTGTGATCGCCGCGTCATCCGGGCAGGTAGCCACATCTCTGATAAACGAACGATCGATCTTGAGTTTGCCGACCGGGAAAAGCCGCAGGTAGGTCAGGCTTGAATACCCTGTGCCGAAATCATCAATCGTCAGGTTCAAGCCCATCGACTTCAAATCCTTCAGCGTCTCGGAGGTCGTCTTCTCGTTCGACATTAACAAGCTCTCCGTCATTTCAATTTCGAGATAGCGAGCCGCGAGCCCCGTTTCAGACAGCACCTCGCGAATCAAATCACAGAATCCCTCCTGCCGGAACTGTACCGTCGATACATTCACCGCAATCGGGATCGGCGCCAGACCAAGATCCTGCCATTCTTTGGCCGCCAGGCACGCCGTCCTCAGAACCCATTCGCCGATGGGGATAATAAGACCGCTGCTCTCGGCCACAGAGATGAACTTGTCCGGTGGCACCAGGCCGAGATCGGGATGTCTCCAGCGAAGCAGCGCTTCTACCGCGACCACCGCTCCGCTGGTGATATCAATCTCAGGTTGAAACTCGAGATACAACTGTTGCTTTTCAAGCGCCGTGTGCAGGCTGCTCTCCAGCCTCAATTTTTCCGCCGCGCCTTCGTTCATCTCGTCCACAAATAGTCTGAAGCGGTTACGCCCGGTCTCCCTGGCCCGATACATGGCGGTGTCCGCGTTCATGATCAGCGTTTCGCTATCCCTTCCGTGGTCAGGGAACAGGCTGATTCCAATGCTGCAGGTTACGTTGATTGTGGCGGTTTTGGGGTTAACAAAGTCGGCCATGACGGCTTTTAGAATGCGTTCCGCCACCATTGCGGCATCCTTCGCGCTCTCCACGCTCGCCAGGCAGATCAGAAATTCGTCGCCGCCCACTCGTGCAATCGTGTCGTCATCCCGAACATGTTGCCGCAGTCGCTGCGCTACTTCACGCAAAAACTCATCACCCACGGCGTGCCCAAAAGAATCGTTGATGATCTTGAAGCGATCCAGATCCAGGTACAACACCGCGGCCTTCTCGTTCGCGGCCCCCGCGGCGGAGAGAGACGATCCCAGTCGTTCTTCCAGCAGTGTGCGATTGGCCAGGCCGGTCAGCGGGTCATAGTATGCCAGCAGGTGAACCTTTTCCCGCGTCGCCTCACGGGCCACCGTCATCCGGTTGGACACAATCACGGCAAACGCAATCAGCATCAGCGCAGCCAGTCCCTGCGCAGCCGCCAAACACAACGCCAGAAAATGCATGCCGTAATTCAGATGTAACGCAAATTGCCGTTCCAGACCGGAAAGATCCGTATCGATCTGGAGCACTTCCTGCTTCAACCCCTGTCTTTCGGTATCCGACTTCGCATGCTGCAGTTCCTCTGAAATGGCGACCAGCCGTAGCGCATCCCGGTCGCTGTCCCGCCAGATCTGCACCGCCTTCTCCACCTCCCCAAGCCACGGAGCAAGATGGTAGAAAACGATTGCGGTGGGCACGTCCTCCAGGCGGGTTCGCCCTCGCACCAGCCCCTCAGCGACAACCGAGTGCTCGTACCGCGGCTTGTCGAGCTCGCGGCGGGCTTCCATATCGCCCAAAACAACATCAATCTCAGATCGAAAACAGCCCAGGTCCTTCGCGGAATGCGTATCGGAATAACTGAGAAGGCAAAGGGTAGCCCTCTTTTGCGCACCTGCCCACAGGTCTTCGCCGATCAGAAAGACACGTCCGCCGTCCTGAAACCTGAGTTCCCCCACCGACAAACACGCCAGCGCCGTCAGCACCACGATGAAAGGTCCAACCGCGGCGAGCTGGCTTCGAAACTTGAAAGTCCGTAGGGTCGCTAATTTAGGTGTAGTCACGCATCGAGACACTCAAGCTGGAGAGCGCCACTCTCATTCTCGGCCGGTTCCTACCAAACTTCTGGTGTTGCAGGTCACGTTTGGTGGTCATCTTGGTTACGATTAGCCGGACTCTGTGTCGCTTATCACACCTGAGGGTCACCCGACAGCCCCGGCAAACCCCACTTAGCCCCGCGAATCATGTCGCGTAGCCAAACTTGCTCGAAAGCAAAGCGTTGCGTATCGTTCAATGACACGCTGAGTTGCAGCATTGAGGAGTGACCGTGAGAACAGCAAAGCATCTTGCGATCGGCATGATTGCCCTTCTGGCGCTAAGTGGCGCTCTGAGCCAGAACGCCTTTGCTAAGAGTCACAAATACCACCCGCCCAAGGCGCCCAAAACTCACAAGATGCACTACAAGCCCGACAAGAATGCCTACCTGTTCGGCGGCGAGTACAAGACTCCCAAAAAAGCCCACCCACCTAAGGGCTCCCATCGCGACAAGAAGACCGGCCAAATCGTCTACGGCAAGTAATAGCGGGCCGCCAGAACTTCCAATTTTCCGGCACAATTTCCCAGGAATCAGCGCCGCTCTGGCCGCTCGACGTGAAGGCGCGGAACGCCTTCTCCAAAATCGTCAATCTCGCCAACGCAGCCACTCACCCCCTGCAAACAACCGGCGGTCACCAACTGCTTGCCTCTTTCCCCTCACTCCTCTAGCCTCGGGCGATCACACGAACTCGATTCCAGCGGAGACCGCCATGAAAACGCCGATTCTCTCTTTGACTTGTCTCGCATGCATCCTCAATGCCGGTGCCCTCGCGATGCACTCGCAAACTCCCGACAGCTCCACTGACACCACCGCACCCAGCTATGACATGAAGGCCCAGGCCCTCCTTGACCTGCAGGGCGTGAATAAAAAGTGTGTCGATCTCGCCGAAGCCCTTCCGGTCGACAAGCTCACCTGGCGGCCTGCTGCCGACACCCGGTCCTTTGCTGAAGTGTTTCTGCACGTTGCTGGAGAGCGCTACGGAATCCTCAGCATGATGGGCGCGACCCCTCCCGCGGGATTCAAAGCGGGCGAGTTCGAAAAATCCACGACAGACAAAGCCCGTATCGTCGAAGATCTGAATCAGTCCTGGGACTTCGCAAGCAAAACCATCAATGGCATGAGCAACGCGGATTTCGCAAAGCTGCTGCCAAAGCTCGGACCCCAGGCGAATGAGGGCGACGTGATTTACATCCTTGTTTCCGACGCCCACGAGCACCTCGGCCAGCTCATCGCCTACGCCCGCCAGAACGGCATCGTGCCCCCCTGGACCGTGCAGGCCCAGAAGAAGAAAGCGGCTGCCAACGCAGGCAAATAAGAGGCGCTTGACCTGCGCTCCAGGATCAAACAGCTGGATCATACCGTCGGATTAAACAGTTGGATCAGACAGCTCGGTCAAACAGCTCGATCAAACAGCAGCGGAAAGAACCGCCCTTCCATCTTCTGCCCTTTCGGAATCACCGGTACACCGTTCAGCAGCGGCTCGTCGCTGGCAGAGCGCACTCCCTCGCGGAATGCATTCACCAGCGTCGCCCGGCGCGGCCGGTCCGAGCGGTTCTCATACGACCCATGCACCGTCAAAGGATGGTGGAACGAGCACTGACCGCGCTTCAGTTCCACCGCCACCGGCCGGAAAGCCTGCTTCTGCTCATCATCCAGCACCGTCATGATCTCGTTCATGTCGCCCGCCAGCCCCGTCATCGGCAGCAGGTTCCACTTGTGGCTACCGGGTACGTAATACAGGCAGCCATTGTCGCGCGTGCTGTCGTCCAACGCTATCCAGCACGTCAGGTGCGACATCGGCTGCGTCCGCGTCCAATACGAATAGTCCTGGTGCCACGCCACCACGCCGCCATGATGCGCCGGCTTGCAGAAGAGCTGATCGTGCCAGAACCGCACCGCACCCCCAAGCAGCTGCGACGCCGCCACCAGAAACGCCGGACTCCACAGTACGTCGTGAAACGCCGGCCCTGTCCGCCACGCGCCGAGAGCATGAAACAGCACCGTATCCGGGTTGCTCGACTCGTTCGAGTGGTACTCGTGGAAGAGCGCGTGCGCAGGGTGCGAAGTCTCCATAAGCCCCGCCAGCTCCGCACACAGCGTCTCCACCTGCTGGTCGTCCAGCACCTGCACGCCGGTCAGAAATCCGTCGCGGTGAAACGCCTCCACCTGTTCATGGCTGAGGCGATATCGCTGCCAGTCCTGCTCCCGCGCGGGCGGGGACCCCAGCGCGCCGGTCGGTGCATGCAACTCCGAGAAATCCTGCATCATGGAACATTCTCCGTGAAATGACGATCAGGCGGCGAGCACTGCCCTAGCCGGCCTTTCTACATCACCGCCCCCACCCATGACAAACCGGTGGCCCCGCATGGGAATGAATAAGACCACGGAACACCCGGATGGAATCAAGCGAAAATGCAGCAGCGGGCAGTGCCTCCGTTGCAGAGATCGTTCTGCATGCAATTGCCATATGCCAGCCACGATGTACCCCTGCGGACATTGAGATCAGGAAGGCGATCATCCCGGCACTTGAGGCGAAGATCCGTCATAGTTCCGAGTTGGCCACGACTGTGCGCCATGAGCACGCGAAGCTCGCAAGGGCGGAACGTGCGCAACTGTTTAACCGATGAGGGAAGGCCCCTCGGGACCGGCTTACAGGAGCGGGTTCCAAACCACCTTCGGCGGCTGTGGCCCAAAGCCATGGTCGTGAGCGCGGAAGGAAAAGGCTCGGCATTGACCGGGTTAGGTGTCAGGCAAGAAGAGGACCGCAAGGGAACCACCGTTGAAGTGTCGAAACCTATTAGATGATGTCAAAACCGCGGTTTGGTTGTGGCCGCGGGATAAGCTCCGACGAAACCTGTTTACGGGCGAAGCGGCATCCGGCATGAGAGGTGGCCTGAGCTTGCCAAGGAGGCGGTTAGATGGAACATGGGAAGTCTTCAAGTGATGCTAAGAGAAAACCTATAAGTGCGACCCACGAAAGGGAAATATCGATGCACTTGAAGATGGCGGATCATCCTGTAGTAGCGTTGAAGCGTCTGTAACGGACGGGGAGCGAAGAGGATGACATGGCTCGACGGAGGGCATGGCCAACTGGGAAACCAGGAAGAGCCCTTTCCTCCCGAGAGGGCTTGCTCTCGCAAGAGACAAGCTGAGCCATGAAGAGCCGTATGACGCGAGAGTGTCACGTACGGATCTGTGAGAGCCTCGGGGTGAAACTCCCCGGGGCTACTCGACCGACCGTAATCTGGCTTTTTTCCACTTTCCACAGATGTGTCATCCCGAGCGAAGCGTTTTTCAGCGAAGCCGAGGGACCTGCTTTTCGCAGTTACTTCCGAGTTGTCCACCACTCGACAACTATCGACGATAATCGTGAAAACAACCGGTACAAGGGCAACGAACATGTGTAAACACTGTGGTCACGCATACGGCGATCACTGGCGAGAAGATTATAAATGCGCGGTGAAGGATTGCCAGTGCTTCTTCGTTTCATGAAAAGCCAGAAGCAGGAAAGGGCCGAGCGAACAGAAACAGACTATCTAATTGGGGAAACTCGGTCCATGGCATTCAGCTGTACTGACATTTCCGCTCTTTCTTCAGTTCCGTTCGATCGGAGAATCCGGAACTGACGTGCGGTCTGGCTGTCATCCATGAGATCTTTCTCGCGATGAAACTTCGATGGCAGGCTCAGGAATTACCCGGTACTGGCTAGCAATGCCTCTATCGATCGGCGGACGATAATCCTCAAGCCGTGTTATCGGTGCCTTGGATTCTCGATTGGGTATCCTGCTCGATTGACCTACTGCCGATTGTGGTTGCAGAAGTGCCGGCATTCATTTATGGATGCCTCGACTCGGTCGAGAGATGGGAGCGAGTCAGACAGTAGTTCTTTCAAACAGGTGTGAAGCTTTTGCCGGTCGCCTTGACATCGGCTAGTTGAAGATCAAGTTCGCGGTTGTAGTTACCGCCATATCGGGAACTTTGCCAAGCTTTCGCCCAGAGCCGCCTGGCAGGGCGCCAGCCGGGGTATCCTGGGCAGTCGAAACTTCCCACTTGCCCACAACTCGCCCGGAATCGAAACTAAGTACAATCGTTGCGGTACACGAAATGATGATTACCATTATAGAGCTAAGCCGAGACGAGGTTGATCTGCTTGCGTGGAACGTCTCGAACGAGGTCGTCAACGGTTTCGCGGTGAAGGACTTCAACGCGACCGTAGGTGCTTCGCCGGAAGCCTTCAGTTCGCTTGCCAATCGGCTGCGATCGAGCGAAGGCGGGTAGGCAAGCATTACATCGACGGAAGCTACGGTATTCCGAAATGCACTCGCTCTCACATTGCAGGAACTCGGAGTAGAGGAATTTCATACCCGAACAGGTCATTCGTTCGGTGATGGAAATGCAGTCTTGGCCCGACTGAATCGATCTCTCGAAAATCAATGATCGCTCCGAAGTTCGGGGGGTTGAGTGTTCACCGCCTCCTCCTCCCCAACCCATCCGTCATGCCGGGGGACTAGGGGCGAACAGACAGCATAGTGACGAGTTCCCGCCCACAATTCGACCAGTCCCAAGGCTGATCAACAAAAAGTCTCAATCGTTTCGCGACCAATTGAGCTGCGAACCGTGAGTGAGCAGTAGTATTCTGCCCTTCCGCTTTCGAAATGAGTCTATGGCTGGACCTGATCAAGAGAACAAATTCGTCACATTCCGGATTCCTCAGCCCTTGGTGCGCCGCGTCATGGCCAGCGGAGCAATCGTGATGTTTGGAATCTTTTCGATCTTCGGACTGATCGTGTCCTTCAAGGCCATCGCGGCGTTATGGATTGTCTTCATGCGGGCGCAGGACTGGCTCTTTTCTGGTGGCTCTCAGTTTCCCTCAAGGGAGTCAACCGCGAGGTTGGAAATATCTCGTGAAGCGATTCACTACCTGCCAGGGCGGGTGGAGCGTCGCCTGACAGAGCCTCCGTCCGTATCTGATCTGAGCAAACAGACGAAAGAGATCATTCTTTGCCACAGTTTCTTCCAAGAGCTCCCCGATGGATTCCGGCTCATTGTGAAGTCGACTAACGGGGCAGAAAATGAATTCAGGTCAAGTTCTTTGGATTATCTGACCGCAAAAGAATCAGGACAACTTGCCGAGGTAATCACAACTGCTACTGGATTGCCTGTCCGGCTTCTAAAGCGTCACCACCTGGCCAACGGAACGGTGCAGGAAAGCCCGTGGAGTCCTCCAGGACAGGGAGCGAGAATTCGGTTGGCTGTTGTCCTGCTAAATGCTGCGTTGCCGTTCGCAGCAGGTGCGGTCACGGGTTATGTTTTTCCAGCAAAAGTAACGGTGCTTGCTATCGGACTTGCGCTCTGGATTATTCAGATCGCCCTGCCTGTCACCAAGGACACCAAGAAGCGAAGCATCGCGCAATCGGCGGCGAGTGCGGCAACTACCCTCGTAATTTCCGGATCCGCGTATACGCTTGCATACGTTCTCACCGCTCATTTAATGAGCCATTTCTGAGATCAGATCTTCGGATTTGCGGGCCGCGGTCGTGTGACCGCCGAACTCGTCCACGACCCGATTCAAGCCAGCCGGAACCGGGGGCGAAGACACGGCAAAGTGAAGAGTTGGCCACGATTGTGCGCCATGAGCACGCGAAGCTCGCAAGGGCGGAACGTGCGCAACTGTTTAACCGATGAGGGAAGGCCCCTCGGGACCGGCTTACAGGAGCGGGTTCCAAACCACCTTCGGCGGCTGTGGCCCAAAGCCATGGTCGTGAGCGCGGAAGGAAAAGGCTCGGCATTGACCGGGTTAGGTGTCAGGCAAGAAGAGGACCGCAAGGGAACCACCGTTGAAGTGTCGAAACCTATTAGATGATGTCAAAACCGCGGTTTGGTTGTGGCCGCGGGATAAGCTCCGACGAAACCTGTTTACGGGCGAAGCGGCATCCGGCATGAGAGGTGGCCTGAGCTTGCCAAGGAGGCGGTTAGATGGAACATGGGAAGTCTTCAAGTGATGCTAAGAGAAAACCTATAAGTGCGACCCACGAAAGGGAAATATCGATGCACTTGAAGATGGCGGATCATCCTGTAGTAGCGTTGAAGCGTCTGTAACGGACGGGGAGCGAAGAGGATGACATGGCTCGACGGAGGGCATGGCCAACTGGGAAACCAGGAAGAGCCCTTTCCTCCCGAGAGGGCTTGCTCTCGCAAGAGACAAGCTGAGCCATGAAGAGCCGTATGACGCGAGAGTGTCACGTACGGATCTGTGAGAGCCTCGGGGTGAAACTCCCCGGGGCTACTCGACCGCTCAGAATCGCTTTTCAAAGTTCTGAACGGTAGGAAATAATTACAGTTCTTCTTTTCGCAGAACTGAACGTGAGGGATCGCATGGGTCCACGTGAATCGTGACGGTTCTGCCCCGATAGGAGGCCGCCCAAGCCTGAGCAACATCCTCTTCGTTCCCACCGAAATTGCGGCAGTAATCGCCCGTTTGCAGGTCGGGATTTCGATAAAAGTAGGTCAGCGTGGCAAGGTAGTCAACGACGTCTCCGTCGGGGGTCTGATTCTCTTGTTTAACGACGCTGACGATGTCGATGGTGGCCGAGACAGCTGGCCAACCACGACCGCGAATGCCGTTCAGCCACTGCACAAAAAATCGCCAGTAGAAGGACACAACCGCAACGACCCCAAAGGCAGAAAAATTGGCAGAGCGTACCAATCGCAAATTGTCTCCCGAACGGTCATGCTGGATTTAGGCCCTATTATCCCATGGTTCCCGCCTGTGACAGGCAAACCTCAACACCTTGCGGGAGTATTACCGCCCACACGCACTTTACCGTTTGGTAAAGTACGGATTGTCCACCACTCAACCAAAAATCTACAGACAGACCGATTTTCATCGTTTGAAGAAGAAACTGTCACCGCGCGGGATCATGTTTTTCTGGCAGATTCGCCATGAAGATGTAAGGTGAGGAAATGGCAGGGCTACTCACAATCGCTATCCCTATATTTGGCCCGTTTCTGATCTGGGGGCCGATCTACGCTGCGGTCCGCAGAAGCCCGACCCGCATAGATTCGTTGTTAAAGTTAATAAGGGTATTTCGCTGGGTAGGATATCTTGCTGGGGTTGTGCTTTCGCTATTCTGGTTTGTTGGTACTTACGCCGATACTCACACCGGACTTAGGTTGTGGTCTTTCTTCGGATTCTTCACCTTCCAACTTGGTCTGGCTTTTCCTGAAAGCTGGTTGAAGTCTAAACGTCCTCGAATTGACTGCTCTTATCGCAGACGATGGCTCCGCTCCTGTCAGCTAAAACTCTCTGTCGCAACGCTGGGAATGCTGCGCGAGCGACTCTGGGCGTGTAACCGCCGATACTTCTCCAACCCCGTTCCGGCCTGCCGGTGGCGAAGAAACGTCAAAGTGACGAGTCGCCCACCACTCGGGAACAACTCTTCTGCAGAGGCGTCCGGGAACATACTTTTGATGCGCGGTGTCTTAATAGTCAGCATCAATCGCCGCATGAAAACGCCCCTACACGCTGGACCCCGGTTCCGAGTGCTTCTGCCGCTGATCATGACCGGCGTGCAATTGGTCTTGCTTGCGGCAAGTGTGGTCGTGCACCGTGAGCCGTGGGTCCTGCCCAATCCGCCAGAATCGCACGCACAAAGCCAATCAGATTGTTTTGGCGAGGGGTGCGTACAGTTCTCGCCGATGCCCCCTGAGCCAAGGGCCGGGAGGATTCTCAAGATAGCGATGGTGGTGAACTTTCCGGCTATTTTTCTTGGAGCAGTTCTACACGTTATCGTGGTTCTCATTCGACTCCCACATCCGCCCGGAGAGCCGACTGATATCGGCTTCAGCGTCGTGTTCGTGCCGCTGATCTGGTATCGCATCGGAAGGTGGATCGACACTCAATCGTCAGATGAGAACAAGGTCAATTCGGCATCGACGCTCTTAGGGAGGGCAGTAGTTTGGTTCGCGTTTGTTGTGACCATGTGGGCCTTCATTTTTGAGCGCCATCACTACGGTGATCGGGATAGAGGTCAATCAGTGTCACTGGAACGACTGCGCCCGAGTCGTCACGATGGAGACCTCCTACTGTAACCGCGTTGACCGACTCCGAAGGGGAAAGAATGCGGCGCAAGTGGGCGTTGAAATGGATAGCGCGGGAAGTAGCAGAAGATAATTCCGACCGCGTGAGTTGAGTTAGATTTGCGCGGGAAACGTCGAGTTCGATATTCGAGCCGTCGTTCCCGGCGCTGACAAGACAGAGACACGATATTTCCATGAAAGCCAATCGACCATGCGCGCAAATGGACTCATTGGGACCATCGAGTGGTCTACTTGGATCGCCGATAGACAGGTTCAACACACGAATTGTCGGCGCGACAGGTGCTGTTGTCCCTGACATCATAGAGACGCTTTACAGCTCCATGCAGTAAATCCACGGTGAGTTGATCTGCCGGAATCGCTTCGCTTCGGGTACGCGGAAATCCCGTGGATCGGGTCGCATGATTGGACGACATAAAGTGGGCGAGTAATCGCATGCTCCCCAGATGACAGATCGCCCCATGCAATGAGCGACGCCATCGCTGTTCCATGTACACGCTCCGCTGCCTGATAATCCTGTTCCCAGGCTTGCGGATCATCGACGACAAGCCTACCAGTTAGTAAGAGCGTGATTCGCAGTGGTAGTCCATCAAGCAAACCGACCCGCGGAGCGCCTGTGGGTGCAGGTTCTCGCTCCGACATCGCCCGTGAACGCAATCGGAGGTGAGTCCGGGGGCGTTGAAATTGACTGCCCAGCCGGACGAAAGAACATGATTTCATCCAACTGCACCAGGCGAATCGCTTCGTTCTCAAGAATCCGTGTAGCAGAACCAGCCGGGAGCGATCCCAGAAGCCCGTGGTAGCCAATTTCATCGTGCGTCGCAGTATGGACGACCTGGCCTCCCACCGCGAGAACAGCTTGCTCCACTGCAAGAGCAGCGCTCCGCCGCGTCTCCTCATTTCCACGAAACCAAAGCTCCGCTTCGAAAGATACCGACTGCTTTCCGTTCTCAATATCGAATCGCCAGTTCTCGAGAAGGCCAGTGTCACGTAAACGATCCTCGGTGTTCCATAGGCGGAGAGTCCGCAACCGGCGAAAGAGGTCGCGCCATTTATTGAGTCCCCAGTACGAACGGCGCTCAGGATTGGCTGGTAGGCCGCCCATAGGCGCAGCAGTTCGTCGAGAGCGGCCCGATTCGCCATCACCAAAAATAGACGGCCACCGACTGGCGCATCGCGTTTGTCAGGCCGGTAGAAGTCCTGATCAGCCGCAACTTCTTCGTCGACTTCGGCCAGCCATTCCATGCCGCCTATGCGGCGAACTGCGTTGAAAAAATCGGAGATTGAACCTGCTGTCTCTAGGACGATGACCTTCTCAGGCTCCGCGCCCCCGACATCGGTCCGCAGTGCCGCTGTACGTTCAGCGAACTCTCTGTTGAGTCTTTGAATCTGTGGCCCGATTCTGGAGCCTTGTCGCCTTGCGTTTGGCAGATGTACTGCCGTCTCGCCGCCGCCCTTCTTGGCTCGTGCGGCGGTTACGTGGGTTGGAAAAATCAGGATTGGCAGAGTTGCCATTTTGTTCTGCACCCTCTTCGGATGGTTCAAAATCCAGAGCTTCATCTGCTCCTGGAAAACTCGATCTGGATCTGTGTCTCCATCCAGCACACATCTCCGCAAAACATTCTGTGCCAGGTCCTGTAATTCAGAGTAGCTTGCACCTTCTAGTCGAGAGAAGGATCTCTTCGTCTTTCTTACATTCAGCTGCGGAAAACGGGAGGCCAGCAGTTCGAACCATCGCGCAATGTGCTCTCGGTCAGGCAGCGGCAAGTTGGTACGAATCTGAAATCGTCTCCATACAGCACGATCAAGTAAATCTGGATGGTTCGTCGCGGCAATGAGGATGACGTAACTTGGCAGACGATCGACTTCGAGCAATAAAGAATTCAGCACCCGCTTGATTTCGCCTGATTCTTGGCGGTCCTCGCGTTCTTTTGCGAGAGCATCGAACTCGTCGAAGAACAAGACGCACTGACGCAGACGCGCATACTGAAAAACTTCCTGAAGTCGCTTCGCTGTCTCGCCAAGATAGCTATTCACGACCTTTTCATAGCGTACCACCAAAAACGGCACGGACAACGCAGTTGCAATCGCTTCAGCCAATGAAGTTTTGCCGTTTCCGGGAGGCCCTGTCAAAAGCACTCGACTTCTCGGCTCCAGATTATAGGAGCGAAGTAAATCTGCTCGCTGCTGTTCTTCAATGAACTGGGTAGCGAGTATATGAACGCTTGACGGGAGTATCAGGTCCGACAGAACAACATCCGCCCGTTGCTCCAGTAAGAGTTCTGCAGTTGGGCTTTTGAGAACAACTTGCAGGCGGAATCGCGATCGGTCTTCGAATGCGACGCCGCCGGGCAAGGGAATCCGCTAGCACGTGATGGCTCTTCGCTCGTTCTTCCGCGATGACGGCTTCCACGGTCTTCGTGAACAGCTCGCGCTCTCCATTGAGCCCAGCCTTGACCAGATTGAGAAGCAAGTCCGAGCGCGCCACGCTGGTGATCCTCCACGTCAAGTTTAGCAGTCTACGTTCTATAGCCTGATCGGATATTTTTTCCGGCAGGGCGGGTGCCCGAAACGGCGATGCTCCGTTCCCACGGTTTGAATCCGGATTTCCTTACTGAGAGTTTGTCCTGTCCGGCCGGAGACTCCGATTGTCGATGGAGTGTTGCCGACGAAGCTGCCGTCCACTTCGATGTCGGCGCCGTCTGGTGTTGACGGCGGG
>CAWJOO010000014.1:0-292676 GCA_963844515.1 uncultured Acidobacteriota bacterium | reverse complement strand
GGCTCCCTGCACTGGAGTTAATTCTATGGTCAAGCTACTAAGGGCGCACGGTGGATGCCTTGGCAGAGACAGGCGATGAAGGACGTGGCAAGCTGCGATAAGCTTCGGTAAGCCGCACACAGGCGTTATAACCGGAGATCTCCGAATGGGGCAACCCTCCTAGGCAAACCCTAGGAACACCCCGCTGAATACATAGGCGGGACAGAGCGAACTCAGGGAAGTGAACCATCTCAGTACCTGAAGGAAAAGAAAGAAACCTCGATTCCGATAGTAGTGGCGAGCGAACTCGGAACAGCCCAAACCCGTGGCATTTCGGTGTCTCGGGGGTTGTAGGGTCCGCAACAGTAGAGTTACCAATCTGGTTGTTAGCCGAATCCTCTGGAAAGTGGAGCCATAGAGCGTGACAGGCGCGTAGGCGAAAATAATCCAGACTCGAAGCGGATACCTGAGTAAGGCGGGGCACGTGAAACCCTGCTTGAATCCACGGGGACCATCCCGTAAGGCTAAATACTAGTCTCTGACCGATAGTGAACCAGTACCGTGAGGGAAAGGCGAAAAGAACCCCGTCGAGGGGAGTGCAAAGTACCTGAAACCGTGTGCCTACAAGCAGTGGGAGGGCTATGCCCGCAAGGGAATGTCTGACCGCGTGCCTATTGCATAATGAGCCGGCTAGTTATTCTTGTCAGCAAGGTTAAGCGTAAGCGAGCCGAAGCGAAAGCGAGTCTGAACAGGGCGTTCAGTTGGCAGGAATAGACGCGAAGCGGGATGATCTACCCATGGCCAGGTTGAAGGTGGGGTAACACCCACTGGAGGACCGAACCGGTGTTTGTTGAAAAAAGCTCGGATGAGCTGTGGGTAGGGGTGAAAGGCTAATCAAATTCCGTGATAGCTCGTTCTCTCCGAAATAGCTTTAGGGCTAGCCTCGGACGAATTGCACTGGTGGTAGAGAGATGGATGGACTAGGGGGCTTTCCGGCTTACTGAATCCAACCAAACTGCGAATGCCAGTGACAACATATCCGGGAGTCAGACGGTGGGGGCTAAGCCTCATCGTCGAGAGGGAAACAGCCCAGACCGCCTGCTAAGGTCCCCAAGTTACAGTTAAGTGGGAAAGGAAGTCGGAACGCTCAGACAGCCAGGAGGTTGGCTTAGAAGCAGCCATCCTTTAAAGAAAGCGTAATAGCTCACTGGTCAAGCGGTCCGGTGCCGACAATACAACGGGGCTAAAACTGTACACCGAAGCAGCGGATGCACACCTTTAGGTGTGCGTGGTAGGAGAGCATTCTCAACAGCATTGAAGCCAGACTGAGAAGACTGGTGGAGCGTTGCGAAGAGACCCTGCCGGCATAAGTAGCGATAACGGAGGTGAGAACCCTCCGCGCCGAAAGTCTAAGGTTTCCTGAGGAAGGTTAATCCGCTCAGGGTTAGGCGGTCCCTAAGGTCGAGGCCGAAAGGCGTAGACGATGGACAGACGGTTAATATTCCGTTCCTCCCAATGTTCGTTATCACGATGGGGTGACGCAGAAGGATAAGCATGCCGCACTATGGCTATTGCGGTTGCTGCACGTAAGCTGGATCCGATAGGCAAATCCGTTGGGTCATTAACAGTGAGGTGCAACACAGTCCCGTATGGGGCTTACGATGCTGATTCCACGCTGCCGAGAAAAACCTCTAAGGAGAACTAAGGGAACCGTACCCCAAACCGACACAGGTAGACGAGGAGAATATCCAAAGGCGCTCGAGTGAAAGCTCGTTAAGGAACTCGGCAAATTGGCTCCGTAACTTCGGGAGAAGGAGCGCCCACGCAAGTGGGCCGCAGTGAAGCGCGTACGGCGACTGTTTAACAAAAACACAGGTCTCTGCTAAGTCGAAAACGACGTATAGGGGCTGACGCCTGCCCGGTGCCGGAAGGTTAAAAGGAGAGGTTAGCGCAAGCGAAGCTTTGAATTGAAGCCCCGGTGAACGGCGGCCGTAACTATAACGGTCCTAAGGTAGCGAAATTCCTTGTCGGGTAAGTTCCGACCTGCACGAATGGCGTAACGATCGTACGACTGTCTTAACGAGTTGCTCGGCGAACTTGTAGTACCGGTGAAGATGCCGGTTACCCGCAGCTAGACGGAAAGACCCCGTGCACCTTTACTACACCTTAACTATGAGTTATGGTTCTTACTGCGCAGGATAGGTGGGAGGCTTTGATACCAGGTTCTCGGACTTGGTGGAGCCAATGGTGAGATACCACCCTGTGAGTGCTGTGATTCTAACCTCCTCCCGTGATCCGGGAGAGGGACATAGTTAGGCGGGTAGTTTGACTGGGGCGGTCGCCTCCTAAATTGTAACGGAGGCGCGCGAAGCTACTCTCAGACTGTTTGGAAATCAGTCGTCGAGTGCAAAGGCATAAGAGTGGTTAACTGTGAGACCTACAAGTCGAGCAGGTACGAAAGCAGGCCTTAGTGATCCGGTGGTTCTGTATGGAAGGGCCATCGCTCAACGGATAAAAGGTACGCCGGGGATAACAGGCTGATCATTGCCAAGAGTTCATATCGACGCAATGGTTTGGCACCTCGATGTCGGCTCATCGCATCCTGGAGCTGTAGAAGGTTCCAAGGGTTAGGCTGTTCGCCTATTAAAGCGGTACGTGAGCTGGGTTCAGAACGTCGCGAGACAGTTCGGTCCCTATCTGCTGTGGGCGTAGGAGATTTGAGGGGGGCTGTCCTTAGTACGAGAGGACCGGGATGGACGAACCTCTTGTGTTCCAGTTGTCCTGCCAAGGGCACGGCTGGGTAGCGAAGTTCGGTTGTGATAACCGCTGAATGCATATAAGCGGGAAGCACGCCCCAAGATGAGATCTCCCTGAAGGGCCCAGAAAGACCACCTGGTTGATAGGCTGGAGGTAGAAGCGCAGTAATGCGTGTAGCTTACCAGTACTAATCGCCCGTTCGGCTTGTCCATAGAATTAACTCCGCGCAGTAATCGCGGACACGATTCTTACAAGCCTTGTACGCAACCAATCAATTTCGTGTCATTCAGCTCCTGAAAGCTGAGTCAAATTTTTGGCGCCAGATTGCAGTACCGCGTTCCTGACGGGCCTCCGGGAGAAACCACCCGGGACAAAGCAGACGCCGCGGCAGGCTGCGGGAAAACCAACCCGCCAGGCGCCATCCAGAATTAAAGGCGACTGAGATCCCTCGCAATGCGAAGGATTTCGGTTCAGGCTAAGACGCCTCGCAAAACGCCTCAGTTTGCCGGTGACCATACCGCGAGGGATCACCCGTTCCCATCCCGAACACGGAAGTTAAGCCTCGCTGGGCCGATGGTACTGCACGGGTGACTGTGTGGGAGATTAGGTGATCGCCGGCAATATTCTTCAGAAAAGCCATGCCTCCGGGCAGGGCTTTTTTGCGTTTGTACTACTCCCACGCCGCGGCCTGTCTCCAGGCCTCGGGCGAGCCGGATGCGCAAGCGGGCGGGGAGTTTCGCGGCGGGCTGGAACGGAGCGGCGCCCGGATTGGAGAGTACGACACGTTGATTGCCGGCCAGGCCTTTTGTCGGAATTGGGTGCTTGTGACTACAAATACTCGCGAATTCGCACGTGTGAAAGGGCTGGTTGTGGAGGATTGGACGGCGTAGGGGCGGGCTCCCTGGACCGATGATACTGCACGGGCGACTGTGTGGGAGATCAGGTGATCGCCGGCAATATTCTTCAAAAAAGCCAATGCCTCCGAGCATGGCTTATTTGCGTTTGTGCCCATTTCTGTCTGTTAATTTAGTGTCGTGCTTCGACTTTCCTATACCTTGCTCGCTGGCACTTTGCCCTGTGTTCTATTCTTTGCGGTCGTGATCAGCGGGGCTGCCCAGGCTCCATACGTGAAGACAACGTACGCGGTGTCGCCTGCCAAGCTCACTCTGTGGGTGCAGATGCACCAACCGCTATCGGACTCAGAGATCGCCAAGGTGAACCTTCAATTGTTCGCGCAAGGTGACACGAATGCTGCGTGGGAACTCGGCCTGGCCTACATGCAAGGCCTCGGCGTACCCCAGGATTTCGCCAAGGCGGAGCAAATGCTTCAGGTCGGCGCGACCGATCCCGACCGGAAGGCAATGGTGGGCATGTTTCACGCCCATGACTATTTCCCCAAAGATCTGAATGCGGTAGAGCGATGGTATACCGCGGCTGCCCGGCCACAAGATCGGTTTGAACTTGCAGAGGCCTTTAAGGCCGCAGCACAAAATGACGAGTCTTCTGCACCTCTCTACTACCCCAAGGCCACAGTTCTCTATCTCGCATTATTGGCGGAAACCGGCCATCCAGAGATCCGCCGTGCTCAACTTGAGCTGGGAAACTTCGTCATCGACGGGATCTACTCGGCGGGGCGCGATGCGAAGGGGCGCACTCAAAATCTAGAATGGGCCCGTATGATAGCCCAGGAACTGCTCGGGCAGAAGGAATATCAGATTGCTGTTGAATACGGTATCGGTACGGAGGACCTGCCTGCCGATGAAGGAATGTGGCTGCACTATTGCAAGCGAGCCGCCGCATACAATATCGATCTCGCCCAGCATTATTACGTCGAGGCGCTGAACAACGGCAAGGCACACGATTTTACTGGCTACGATGCGGTTGCATGGTCGCGGCTCAATGTTCCCAAGTGGCAGGGAGATAGCCTCTTGCTCAAAACCATGATGACCGGCATGACGCCGAAACAGATTGCAGGCGCGGATGCTGCTTATCAGGCGCTTCAGAAGGCGCGAGAACAGTACGGAGCCTACTATGCGCAGGATGATCCAATGCGCGACTCGTCATTAACGGTGCTTGCCGCAATGGATCAGGATGATCCTGATGTGCAGCTTCGCGAGGCGTTTAACCTGGAGACACCGGCCGCGATCGATGAGAAGGCTTATGAAAGAGATCTCTCGATCTACCGAAAGGTTCGGGACGGTCGCGACAGGGATGCCGAGTTCGTCCTCGGGCGCTATGCACTCAACGGCTCGAACGGGATTCGAAAGAACCGAGGAGTTGCTCTGTACTGGCTGCGCGAAGCCGCTCGGAGTGGATCGAAACCAGCTCGGGATTTGCTGGATAGGCTGGAGAAGCAATCTATGCCGAGGGAATGAGCTTAGTGATCGGAGGCCTGGGATAGCCGTTTCATGAGCAGGGCGCCCCGCTTGGCTTGCCTGGTGATTGAATCGAGCCACGCGGTCTCACCGGGCGCGTGAGCACCACATGAGCTTTTCTCCTGCCGGAGTGCGGGCCATGGCAGGGTAGCCTTCCGAGAAGGTGATGGTCGCACCGGTTTGCGGCAGATGAGCTTCAACAATCGCGCGCATTTTCGCTTCAGTCCGCGCGGTCTGCTCGTCGTTCAGTGTGCGGATGTCGCCGTCCGCGATGGCGGTGGCTGCGACGACGTTGGTCTTGCCGTTGGCCGAGCCTCCGGTCGCATCGGCGTTCACTTGCGCAGAAGCTCCGCCGAGCACAAGACCAACGCTGTAGGTGAGACCTTCCTCGCGAAGCTGCGTACGGAAGGCGTCGATGATGCGGGTCAGCTCATAGATGGCTCCATAGCCGAGTTTGTCTCCGAAGATCTGCGAAGAGTGGCCGCTCACGCCTTTGGTTTCGATTTGCCAGGTTGTCGAGCTGCGGCGGCCGATGCTGACAGAGTCCTGCCCGTTGAGGCGACTGCCGGGCTCAAATTCGAGAGCCACATCGCTTTGCTTTGCGGCATCGACAAGGTCACGGCGAGCGAGGGTAAACGGAGTGCCGACCCTTTCCTCATCGCCGCTGAGCACAACGCGAATCTCGGATTTTTGGAGGACACCCGCAGCTTGCATGGCGCTGAGAGCGGCGAGCATCACGACCAGGCCGCCCTTCATGTCAGAGACACCTGGGCCGGTGGCAACTTTGTCGCCGGAGTCGGACACCACGGAGTATTTCTGGAACGGGCTGGAGGGTTCGAACACCGTGTCCATATGGCCGATCAGCAAGAGCCTCTTACCGCAACGGCCGTTGCCCGCGGGGCACGCATGCACTGCGACGAGATCCCCGGCTCGAGCTGTTTCTGCCTGCATGGGAACCCATTTCACGTCGAAGCCAAGAGCGGTGAAACGCGGCGCGAGCACCTTTTCAACGGCGTTCACGCCGGCCAGATTCATGGTGCCGCTGTTTATGTCTACGATCTGCGTTAGCAGCGCGAGGTCTGCATCAACATGCGCGTCGACGAAGCGGGCCATCGCAACCTCAACGGGCGTGAGGGTGGCGGGCTTCTGCGCAGCGAGGGAAGCTGCGCATGAAATCAGAAGTGCGGCGAGTGAAAAGTTGATCGGCAAAAACCTTAGTTGCGTGCTTTGACGAAGCGACATAGTGCGGATTTTAACATTCTGAATTTCCCCGAAAGAGGGTAGGAACCGGCCGCTGAGACGTCCGTGCATTGACAGATCTTCACGCGTAGCCGGGACCGCGTGACGAACCGCATTCCTTCCACAGCTTTTCCCAGTTCCACATCCCGGCGCCCACTTGTTTTGGCAAAGCGTACCCGAGTTGATGGGCCAGCATGCAAACCTGGCCGCGATGGTGAGCCTCATGCGCGAGCATGTAACAGAGCATCTCCGGACCGGCCGGCCAAGGCTGCGCCCATCCGTCCCGCAAGAATTTGTCGATACGGGGCTCGCCTGCATCGAGGGTTTCCTTCAGCATATTCACGCAACCGGTTGCGCTTTGCTTGAGTGCAGCCTGCGCCTGCTTCGGAGTGCAGTGGCTGCGATTGAGCTGCGCGGGAACCTTGAGATGAGGCGCGGTCAGCCTGATCCACTTGCAGCGCACATTGTGCAGGTGAGTAAAGATGGCGGCGATGGTTCGCACTTGAGTGGATGGCTGGGCTGGACGCTTCAATGTCCAAGCTTCAGGGGCGAGGCTTTCGATAATGAGCTGGTTGATGCGTTCGTTCGCTGCGAAAATCTGGATGGCGATAGGTCCAAATTGCGAATGAACCTGTGGTCGACGCATGGTCACGGCTCGCTGCTCCTTGAACGAGAATATCCAATAGATAGCCAAGCCTGGACAGGATGGCTGAGCAATAAACAAGAAGGCCATGCCTTGCGGCATGGCCATTTGTTTTGGTTGTGGGGCGAATTCAGTCTGCGGAGACAGCTTTCGATGGTGTTGAAGACGCAGACGCTTGTGCGGGCAACGCAGCGCCCAGAGTGGCGATGAGCTGAGTGGCCATGGGAGTGCCTTTGCCGGTTGTGGCATCCCATCCCGGTCCAGCCGAGAACGCTCCGTTAGTGCCTTGCGTGATGTCGCGCAGGCCATCGGGAGCGCTGATGGGATAGAGCAGTGGGTTGATGAAACCAAGACGTCGGCCAAGCTTTTGATTCATGAGCACAACGAGCGCCGCCCACAAAGGTGCAACAGCGCTGGTGCCGCCGACCACCATGCTATGGCCGTCGACCAGGATGTTGTATCCAGTTTCGGGATCAGCGTTGCCGGAGACATCGGGCACTCCGCGGAAATTGCTGGTCACGGCTCCGGTCTGATAGTCGGGCCGTGGGAACGCGGTGCTGAATCCGCCGCCGGTGGCCCCGCCCTGGCCGCCGTCATTCCATACTGTTTCCAGCGTAATGGTGCCGTTTGCGCCCATGAGGCGAGTCCCGCCCGTGGCCAGAACATTGGGCGAGGAGGCGGGGAAGTCGACGTGGTTCTGGTTGTCGGCAACACCGTCGCTCGATCCGTTATCGCCGGACGCCACGGTGATGGTTATGCCGAGAAGTGCGGCCTCCTGCGCAACCTGGTCCATGGCATTCATCGCCTGCGTGGTCCAGGTGCTCTCAGGTCCACCCCAGCTGATGGAGACAACACTGGGCCTGTTGAGCTGGTCGTGGATCGCGGTGCTAAGTGCGTCCTGGAATCCGCGGTCAGTGTTGGGCGCGAAGTAGACGGCTATGGCGACGCCAGGAGCGGCAGCCGCGGCTACTTCAATATCGAGCATGACTTCACCGTCGGCGCTGTTTGACGTGGTGGGGCGATTGTGAGCGTGGTCCACGAGAACGGCCTTGACCCGCGGCACAGGGATCCCGAGCTTGTGGAAGTAATTCTTGATGTCGGCTGGGCGAAACCCGCCCCCGAGTTCGAGGATCGCGATGGTCTGATTGCTGACGTCGAGACCGGTGGGAAAACCGTATAGCGACGCTACTTGATTGGGGTCGAAGGAGAGGTTGGCGGCTCGGGCTCCGAAGGCTCCTCGGGCGGTGTGGTAGCGAAAGTGGGGATGGGCTATCGGGCGATCGTCGAGCCCAAAGACACCGGAGACGATCGACGTCAGTTCCTCAGGAATCTGGATGGTGCCGATGCGGCCGCGATAGCTGCCTTCAGGGTGCTCGTATTCGTTGAGTTCAACGCCGAAGGCCTTCTCCAAATTGGCGGCGGTGCCGGCAATGGTAACGGTGCGGCGCAGCACTTCGTCACCGCGCTCGAGCACCTGCAAGTTGTATTCGCGCGCGAACTGGCGGATCTTCTCGATGTCGTCAGGCTGCGCGCCATAGGTGCTGGCAAATTCATCGTGGGAGAGGTGCCGCGCGTTGTGTTGGGCTGGGGGAAGCGGCTGGCGGTGCTTGAGGACGACGGAAACCTCGATCAACTGGTGGGGATCGGTGGGGCCAATAATGCTGGCTCCGTGGAGCGCGACGCGCTCAGTGCCGGCAAGAGCAACTTTCCTGGAATTAGGCATGTGCCTGCTCCTTTCACTTTTTAACGGGAAGGTTCTAACGGGAACGTGCAAACAAGGACTCGCGCCGCAGTTGGGGAAATTACCGAATGGGTCGTAGTGGGGAAATAATGCGGCTGCACACAGGTTGCGCCGCTGGTCGCTAGTGCGGGTGCACGGGAATAAGGGCGTGTCCGCGCATCGCGTTAACTATACGCCCAAATTCACTTCAGGTAACGAGAAACAAGCGATTGGGGTGGTGCGTCGGTTCGCGTGTGGTCGTTGCCCAAAACTCTCCTTGACGGTCTAGGAGGGAGCTGTTAGCGTCTTTCCTAGAGCGTCGAGGAGAAGGTGTATGGGCGAAAAGGGAAACGACCTGATGCAAGGCACGCTGGACATGCTGATTTTGAAGGCTGTGTCCCTGGGGCCCCTGCATGGATACGGAGTGCTGTTGCGGATCCAGCAGATTTCAGGGGAGCGATTGGCGATTCAGCAGGGGTCGCTGTACCCGGCACTCTACCGGCTGGAGCACCAGGGAGCTATCGCCAGCGAGTGGGGCGAAAGTGAGAACAACCGCCGCGCGAAGTATTACCAGCTGACGGATCTGGGGAGAGCGCGGCTCGCCGAAGAGAGAGAGAAGTGGAACCGAATGACCGGCATCATCGGCGACATTTTGGGGGCCAAGGCGTAGGGCACTACCGGGAATGGGAGGACGGCTCGATGGGGATTGGTGGCTTTGTTGGGCGAGTGGCGGCGCAGGGGCGCTCATGGATGTGGGCGGTAACGCGGCGCAAAGGGCTGGAAGCGGGGATGGAAGCCGAACTGGCCGACCACCTGGAGCGGTTGACGGCTGACCTGATGCATTCCGGGTATACGCCAGTTGAGGCTGCGCGGCGAGCCCGAGTCGCGCTCGGACCGGCCCTGGTTCACAAGGAACAGATGCGGGCTTCGCTCGGTCTGCGCTGGTGGGACGAGTTGAGAGCTGACCTTCGATTCGCGATTCGGTTGGTGCGCAAGAGCCTCGGGTTTACGGCGGTCGCCGCCTTGTCACTGGCATTGGCCATTGGCGCGAATACGACGATTTTTTCTGTCGCCAAGAGCCTGCTCTACGACCGGCTCCATGTGCCGCATGCCGAACAATTGCGCCTGCTCACCTGGCATGGCGACGGCCACGAGCCGGTCGAGCACATGTGGGGTGACTTTGATTCATCTCCTGGCGGCGGATCTAACAGCAGCGTGTTTTCATACCCGGTCTACCAGCAGTTGCGGGCGCACAACCAAAGCACACAGGAGCTGTTTGCCTTCAAGGAAACCAGCATGAATGCGACGGTTCGCGGCATCGCGCAACGGGTCCAGGTGGAGATGGTCTCAGGAAACTACTACGGCGCACTGGGCATACAGCCGCAGTTAGGGCGGCCGATACAGCCGGAGGACGACGCCGTCGCAGGGTCGGGGCAGGTGGTTCTGATCAGCGAAGGGCTTTGGCAACGGGCGTATGGGAGATCGCCCTCCGTATTGGGCCAGACCATCACCGTGAACCAATCGCCGATGACCATCGTGGGCGTGAATCCGCGCGGTTTCACCGGAGCGAAAGTGGTGCAAATGTCTCCAGATCTCTTTGTGCCGCTGAGCATGCAGCCGAGGATTTCTCCTATGGAGGAGAAGGTGCCAGCGCTCGCCGATCCGGATTTCTGGTGGGTGAACGTTATGGCGCGCGCACTGCCAGGAGTCAAGGACGAGCAGGCGCAGGCGGCGCTTAACGTGCAGCTGGCGGCGGCGATTCGGGCGACGGTGAAGCTGAAGGCGGGTCAAACAATGCCTCGGCTCGTGCTTGGCGAGGGAGCCCGGGGGCTGCATTTTGCCGATCAAATGTTTTCGAAACCGGTATATGTGCTGATGAGCATGTCAGGGCTGGTTCTGCTGCTGGCGTGCGCCAACATTGCCAATCTTTTGCTGGCGCGCGGCGCACAACGACAGCGTGAGATGAGCGTGCGGCTGGCTCTGGGCGCGGGGCGGCAGCGGGTTCTGCGCCAGTTGCTCACGGAAAGCCTGCTGCTGGCCGCAATCGGCGGAGCGGGCGGATTGCTGCTGGCTTATGCCGGCCGCAATGCGCTTCCCGGCCTGTTGATGAATTCGTGGGAGCGCCCGGAGATCCAGGTTCCATTCGATTGGGGCGTGTTTGGATTTGCTGCCGGGATCACGCTAGTCACAGGCGTGCTGTTTGGTCTTGCGCCGGCGTGGATGGCTGCACGCTCCGAGGTGAGCAGCAGCCTGAAGGAAACCTCGCAGACGTCCAGCCGGCGGCGCAGGGGGCTGGGCGGCAAATCGATTGTTGCATTTCAGGTGACGCTCTCGACGCTGCTGGTGGTGAGTGCGGGTTTGTTTGTCCGTACGCTCCTGGCCTTGAGTTCAGTGGATGTTGGATTCGACTCGCAGAACCTGGTGCTGTTTGAGATCAGCGCGCCGCCTGCCCGTTATGCGGGGGACAAGAGCGTCATGCTGCACAAGCGGCTGGAGCAGGCGATTGCGGCGCTGCCCGGAGTCGAGTCCGTGGCGCCCGCCCAGGAGGCCTATCTTTCCGGCGACATGTCGAATGAGGACTTCATTCCGGAAGGGGAGAAGGCCGATGCGAACGCGCGACTCGCTGAGGACATGAATCACGTCGGCATCCGCTTCTTCGATACGTTGAGAATCCCGATTGTGGCGGGGCGCGGCTTTGGCGCGCAGGACACTGAGACCTCTCCGAAGGTTGCCGTGATCAATCAAAGCCTGGCGCGCAAACGATTTCCCAACGGGAATCCGATCGGAAAGCGATTTCGAGCGGGCATGGAAGGAAAAGGGGATTGGTATCAGATCGTGGGCGTTTGTGCGGACAACCGCTACAAGGACCTGCGCAGCGAACCACCGGCACAGTTCTTTCTGGCGTATGTCCAGATGCCGGATGAACTCCGCATGACGTACGCGATCCGGACCCGCCAAAGTATCGCCGCGCTGACTCCTTCGCTGCGGCAGGTGGTTCAGTCTGTAGACCGCGATCTGCCCATGATCGACCTTCGCACGCAGCGAGAGCAGATTGAAGCGACTCTGCAGTTCGAGCGCCTGTTCGCATCGCTCACCGCGGCCTTTGGGGTGCTGGCCTTGGCGCTGGCCTGCGTGGGCATCTACGGCGTGATGGCGTACAACGTGGCACAGCGCAGTAATGAGATTGGAATCAGGCTGGCGCTGGGGGCGCAACGGGTACAGGTCCGCGGGATGATTCTGCGCGAGAGTGCGTGGCTGACGCTGGCAGGGATTGGAACTGGAGTTGCGGCCGCAATGGCGCTTGCGCGCCTGATCAGATCGATGCTCTACGGAATTCAGCCCTACGATCCGCTCACATTCGGAGCAGGCGTGCTGATTCTACTGGGAGTGGCGCTGGTGGCTGGATGGGTTCCTGCGCGAAGAGCTGCGAGCGTGCAGCCAATGGAAGCACTGCGGCACGAATAGCCTGATGTGTGCCGCCAAAGTTGACGGCGCTTCAACCAGCAGCGTCAATACCCACGGGAAGATTCGGGATGGAGTGCTGGGCCATTGCTTCCTTCACCACTTCATCCAGCTGGCTCAACACTTCCTCAACCGACATGGTGTAAATCTCGCGCTGGCTGTCGTGGCCTTCATCGATCAACTGCTTCAAGTAGCGTCCGGCAATCTGGCAGGCGAGCTGGTCGGTAATTACTTTGCCGCTGCGTTTTTTCTGCTCCAGCCAGGCCGTGCAGGGGAGCGCGATCCACATGGGCCGGCCATTCACGTCAAAGCGAACGTCAACTGCGTCGGCGTGGCGGGTGGCAATGGCCACTATATTGGCCTTCCAACGGCAGGTCAGCTCCTCGCCGGTCCAGCGGTCGGTGACCTTGAAATCTTCGTACATGGCTCGATGCTAGTCGCGGAAGGCGGGTAAGAGCAAGCTGCTCTCCGGCTCAACCATGTGTGACGTCCGGCACTCCAGCGGAAGGCTATTCGGCGCCTGGCCCTCAGTTCTGTGGACTCGCCTCTTTGCACACTGGTAGACTGTTAAGGTTGCAGTCGTAGCGCCTACCTTTAAGCCGGTCCTGCCTGCAAGTTACCCAAAGAAGGACATAAGAAACTCCGTGGATACTCAAACCCGTCACGCGCTCAAGCAAGATAAATTCGCAGTTGCAACCGCAGGCAGTGTCAGCTGGGTCACCGAACATCGTTCCGGCGTGGTGCGCTGGGTTGTCGCTGGCGTGGTGTTGCTGGCGCTTGTGATCGGCGGGATTGTGTTCTACAACATGCGTACCGCGGCGGCCGAAGCAGCGTTGGGTGCGGCGCTCGATACGTATTCTGCCCCGCTGAATCAGCCGGGTGCGCCAGCAGTTCCAGGAAGCTATAACTCGGCGAGCGACCGCGCCAAGGCTGCAAACCAGCAGTTTCTTGACGTAGCGAAGAATTTCGGTTGGCTGCCGGAGGGCGCGAAAGCGCACTATTTTGCCGGCGTTACTTATGAAGATCTGGGGCAGACCAGTTCGGCTGAGACGGAACTGAAGTCAGCGGCTGGAACATGGGATTCGAACCTGTCCAATCTCGCAAAGCTGGCTCTCGCGGGCCTTTATCATCAAACGGGCCGCGATCCCCAGGCGATTGACCTCTACAACGAGCTTGCCAAGAAGCCCACCGTGACAGTCCCGGCCGGCGTTGCGCAGCTCGATCTCGCCAACCTCTATGTCGACGAAGGCAAATCTGATCAGGCACGCATCATCTGGGCCAAGGTCAAGGACGCCGACAAGGATGGCATGGCCGGCTCCATCGCATCGCAGAAGCTGTCCGGCAAGTAGCCAAACCCTGGCTTAGATAGAGGACGCTGCGCGCCTTGCGTGAGTGAGAGCTCAGCCTGAGCAGTTTCCCGCGGGTCTGCGTCTGGTGTTTTGTATGAGCGCCAGCCTGCACCTACCCTGGATGGAGATCGCCCCAAGCGCCGTGGACGACCAAGCCCGCCAGCACGCAAAGGACGAAGCGCTTGCGGCACTGGTGGAGCAATATGCTCCGGCCCTGTACCGCGTAGCTTATTCCGTGCTTCGCAACTCAGCCGATGCTGAAGACGCCGTGCAGGAAACGTTTCTGCGTGTCCTTCGCCATCAGGATTCCCTTCATGAAGTGCGCGACCATCGCGTGTGGCTTATCCGTATTGCGTGGAACATCGCGCTCGATCGCACGCGACGTGCAAAAACTCGTCCTGAAACCGACGATGTAACCGAACTGGCGCGCGTACTGCCTGCAACGGGGCTTAGCGCCGAGGAGATTGCAGCGGCGGCGCAGCACCACGTGCGGGTGCTGAAATTGGTGGATCGGCTTCCAGTTAAGGAACGCGATGTCCTCGTCCTCTCTGCGTTTGAAGAGCTTTCCAGCGTGGAAATCGCGGCGGTGCTCGGCATCACTGAATCCAGCGTGAGGTCGCGGTTGTTTCGCGCGCGCAACCTAATGGCAGACTTGCTCGAACGCCCAAGGAGCGTGCGATGAATCATTCAAAAGAGTGGCTTCGGTCCAACGATTCCCCAAGTGAGGCGGAGCAAACCTTGCGCGTGATTGCCAATCTGCCCGCGCCGGAAGGACTCGTCGACCGCGTCCAATCGCGGCTGCGCACAGCGCCCCGAAGCGGGCGGATTCTTGCCTGGCCGCTGACACCGGGCGGATGGGGTTATGGCGGAGCGTTGCGCAGCGCGGCAGCCGCGGCCATCGTGTGCGTGGTGGCCGGCGGAGGCTGGCGGATCTATTCGCATGTGATTCCGGCGGCAAACGCGCGGATGCTGATCATGCCGAACCCCGTTACCCCTGTCGCGCCAAGCCGCGGTTTTGCGATCGGTGGGTCAATTCACAAGCCTGATCCGGGATTAGGGCCGGTGCTGACACACCAGGTAATTGTGGAGCCGCCCAACGCGGTAATACCGCAGCCGGTGGTGGGCAATGCAGATGTCGCAAAGTCGTCGAAGCAGGTCAAGGGAGCGAAGCCGCTCAATGACCGGCCGAAAATCTCGCCGCGATAAGTTTAGTCGCGCGCGTCGTGTATGAGGGCTTTGAACAGAACCCCAAGAAGTGCCAGCATTGCCGCACCCCACACAGCCGGCATGAACCCGAAAACGTGGAACCCGGGTGCGAGGAGGTCTGACGCCACCAGGATCATCAGTCCATTAATCACCAGCAGGAATATGCCGAAGGTGAGGATGCTGATCGGAAAGGTCACGATTTTGAGAATCAGGCCGATGGTGGCGTTAAGGAGTCCGATGACCAGCGCGGCAATCAGCGCCGCACGCAGTCCCTCCACTTCAAATCCAGGTATGAGCCTTGAAGTCAGCAGCAAGGCAATCGCACTCAACAGCCAGTGGAGCAAAAGCCTGAGCATAGGGCGCTCTCCGTGCATAGCGGCATACCGCCTGATTTTCCCTTCAAACTGCGAAGGTTCGATGCGGGGAAACAATTGACAGTTGAACCCTCATTGTAACAATGCATTAACTCAGATTTTCTCCGTCCACTACCTTTTTCCAACTTCGGGGTCCAAGAGGAAAATGACTTATGCACCGAGGCCATATTCGCATCTGATCACGTGCGCCGGATTTGTGTTGATTGCTTGTGTGACCGGGTGGGGAGCCGGTGCGCACCCGCAAGCCGCTGCAAGTGCGGCACTTCCTGATATACGCAAGCTGATGGATGAGGTTCAGCAGCACCAGAAACAGGTGGAAAAAGTCCGCGAATCCTATACCTACTCGTCCCTTCAGACTGTTCAGGATGTAGATGGGAAGGGTAACGTGACCAAGACAGAAACTTCAGAGAATGAAGATTTTTTCGTCAACGGACACGTCATCGAACGCACGGTAAAGAAGAATGGTCAGCCGCTCAATCAGCACGATGAGCAAAAGGAGACCGAAAAAGTCACCAAGATGGTGGAGAAGGCGGAGAAGACTCCGCCGGGACAGCCGCTTGAAGGTCCGCAGATCAGCATCAGCCGCGTGCTTGACATCATGGACATCAGTTCTCCTCGGCGCGAGACGTACCATGGCCGGCCGACGATCGTGTTCGACTTTGTAGGTCGCAAGGACGCCAAGACGCATGGCATGGCGGAAGAAGCTTCAAAGAAGCTAAAGGGTACTATCTGGGTCGACGAAGCCGACCGCGAAGTTGCTCACATGGAAGTCACCTTCAGCGACAACTTTCATGTAGCTGGCGGCCTGGTTGCCAATGTCCAGAAGGGCTCAAATTTCCACTTCGACCAGGCGCCGGTCGATGGCGGCCTCTGGTTACCTACTGGCGGCGAAGGCATGGTTTCCGCGCGAGTGCTGCTCGTGAAAAATATGCGCCAGCATTTCACTGAAAAAGTGTATGACTACAAGCGCTTCAAGGTAGACACAGAGCAATTGAAAGACGCCAGGGCCGTCACCGGCAAATAGTCCAGAACGAGTGGCCTTGCTTCGGCCCGTCCGGCTCCGCCTGTAAACTCTACCCATGTTTGTCCGCAAAATATCCGTACGGCGGGTTGATGTCGAAGGCGTGCGCCACGATTGCCCCATCGGCTGGATCGACAATTTCGCCATGCGCAACTTCACCAACGACGCCATCTTTGACGACACGCTTCCAGCTGCCGACGGGCTTCTCGAAGCGGGAAATCGTGTGCCGCTCGATCGATTGCAGCCCGCCATGGAAGACTGGTTCCGCCGCAAGGGCTACCTCAAGCCGGAAGAACGACTTGACGTTGTCGAGCTACCACCGCACTACTGAGTAGCCAAATGCTCGGGACGGGTGACCGCCCTGAATTCAGCAACAAGGTTGGAGATCGACTCGTCAAAGTTGTGGTCATGGGTCTGCTGTTTGAGCGCGACGTCGATCGAATCCGTAAACGTCCAAAGCACGTAGTGGGTGGGACGGTCGTACACGACGAGCCTGAACATCGGAAGTGGATCGGCAGTGCCGTTCTGCTTGTTCTGATTGGTGGGCCCATAGGGCGCGACGAGCCGCAACTCGAGCACCAGGTCGGCCTGCCCGGGCGAAGCGACCAACTCAAATTGACCCAGCCCGCGCAGAGCCGCAAACAACTCGTTATAGCCGCGGTTGGAATCACCGCTGAACGGGTGCGGGAACAGGCCGCTGTCAGCGCCCCCGTTGGAGACAAAGATCTTCCTGGCTGATTGCAGTTCTGCCGGCACCGGAGCCGCCGGCGCAGACGAATTTTGCGCAGGAAGTAGGCCGGCGGAAAGCAGCCCAAACGCAACAACGAACCAGCAAATGGATCGCACTGAGTTCATGGATTTCCCCCTCTGAAACCGTGTACTGGAAGTTTGAGACGGACCCGGCCATTCTGCGGTTTTGGTCATGAGCGGATAAATTGGACTATTTTGCACCAAAAATGCAGCAAATGTCCTCCATCTCCCGATTCTCATAAGCCGTTAATTGCAAAAAGCTTATGCAAAACACCCCTGATTCCCTGACATTTCTTTACATCATGGGGAGTCGAAAAGGGTCACATTTCGGGACGATTTTAGTAAAATGGTCGGATGGTAATTCGTCGAAGGTCAGGCGGAAGTTGCCTGAATGCTCCGCTCCGAATTTGGCTATTGGCAGGTATTTCGTCCGCTCTACTGGCTATCGTTTTAATTGGTGTTGCTACTCGGCCCGTACAAGCGCACGATTTGGTTCCCCAGCCGGCAGCCAGTGTGCCACCTTCAGTTCCGGTCGTCGTAAAGGCGGCGCCGGAATCCCTGATTTCGGGGAGAACGATCGCAGCCCAGCGCAAGGCCCTGCTTCGCGGCATTGCAAGCTGGTACGGCGAGGCGTTTGATGGCCGAACTACGGCCAGCGGTGAACGGTTTGATATGCACGCGATGACAGCTTGTCATCCGACATTGCCGTTCGGCTCTCTGGTAAGGGTGGTGAACCTCAGAAACGGGCGCTCGGTGGTTGTTCGTATCACTGATCGCGGCGATCTTCCGGAGGGTCGGATCGTTGACCTCTCCTTTGCCGCCGCTGAGAAGCTCGCGATGACTAACAGGGGACTGACGCCGGTGGTTTTGGACGTCTTGTCCCGTGGGCCTAGTTAAGGTAAACCGGGAAGAGGGAAGAAACACAACCTGAGAAGTGCGAAACGGCCAGCTTGAGGAGCTGGCCGTTTCGCTTTTGTGGGTTGGGTGCGTTCTTGTGGTTGCGTTCGTACGGCTCACGCGAGCTTATTGGTCTGCCGGCCGTGTGAATGGCTTCTGCAGCCACTCGCGCGCCTCGTTCAATGCGCCCTGGGTGTTGTCATTTGTCTGAACCGCGAGCCGGTACTCGTTCACCGCGCGATCACGCTGCCCGGTAATGTCAAAGATTTGCCCGAGGCGAATGTGGCTCCAGACCTCGGTCCACCGGGGATCGCCGTCGCCACGCAGCGCATCGCGATAGGAGTTCACCGCGGCCTGGTAGTTGTGCTGGGCATACAGGACTTCGGCGATGCGATAACTAGCCAGAGAACTCTGTGAATTGGCGTCGAGCGCCTTTTGATATTCCTGAAGCGCTCCAGCCAGGTCACCCTGGGCCACAAGCTGCTGCCCTTTCAGAATGGCGATTCGAACCTGCAGGTCGGGTGAGGATTTCAGCACCCAGTCCTGCGGGTCCACGCTGATTCGGCGCGGACGGCCGAACGTGTCGACAACGTATTGGGACTCCGTACCGACCACGTCGACCTTCTTGATCTCCGTCTTGCCCTCAGTTTCAACGCGCAGTTCCACCGGCATGCGGAACAGGTCGAGATCCTGGTTGATTTCGCCAATGGTGCGAAAGCCCTTGTTGTTGCCGAGTCTATAGACGGCGTACTTGTTCTTGAATTGCGGCGCGCCGGTTCCGTCAACCCACTGGGCGAAGAACGGCGTGAGCTGGTCCTGGCTCTGCGCTTCTGCGACTTTTTCAAGGTCTCCTGCGCGAATTCCCTGGTCTGTGTACTGGCTCAGCGTGCCCTTCAACGTTGCCAGAAATGCCTTGTCGCCGATCTCCCAGCGCAGCATGTGGAAGATCATGGCGCCCTTCTCAAGCGTTTGCGACTGAAACTCGGGTGAAAACGGATTCTGCCGGCCCGAAGCCGAAAGTGGAGTGGTGTCGTATGCCAATGCGCCCGCGGCCACGTCCTGCAGTGCGGCCTTCATGGCTGCTTTGCCGCTCTCATCCTCCACGTACATCAACTCGCCATAGCGGGCCATGCCATTGGTGATCCACGAGTCGCTGAGGGTCTTCGGGCTGACCTCCGAGCCCCACCACTGATGCGCGATGGTATTGGCCAACAGGCGAACGCTCGACTTGTCGCCGACGCGCGAACCCATGATCCCCGCCATCTCCGGAGCCCAGACGGCTGGCAGCGTATCGTCCGGAATCTCAACCACGTTCAGATGGCTGGTCTCGGGAGTCCCAAAGTTTTCGGTGAAAAAGTCGAATTCCTTGCTGGCGGTCTGGGCTAGATCGTTGGCCGACTGCTGGTGCGAAACAGTCACGTAAACCTTGATGTTGCCCGCACCCACGCTGACCGGGTTCACATAACGGCCGGCTATCACGGTGCCGGGAAATCCGGGTTTATTCCAGTTGAAATCGAACTCGTCTCCGGGCTTGCCACCCGCCAAAGTCGCGGATTTCGAAGCGCCCTGCGCGCCGCTCGCGAACACGCGCATGCCCTGCGGCACCTTGATGTGCATTTCCGCAGTGAACCGGTTGGTCATGTAGCCATTGGACGGGAACCAGCGTGCACCATAGAGCAAATACGTAATCGGTTCCTGGATGGCGGCCAGCTTCAGTCCTTCCACCGGCCCATCTTCATTGCCGGTGATCGTGCCCTCGTATTCAAATGTCCAGTGTTGCGGCTGGCGGCTCTGAATCGGCGTGGCCGGCGTTACGCGAATAGTGCCGTCTGCGGAGCGATCGCCGTTCAGCAACTTGCCGTTTTCATCGGAAATCTTGGTCACTTTGAGCGCCGGGTGAAAGCCGAAACTCACCACTTCCGCGTTGTCCGGAGCCGTGAAAGTCACCTGCGATTTGGCCGTTATGTGGTGAGCGTCCGTGTCCAGCTCGGCGTCGATGACATAGCCGGTTATGTTCAGGCTCGGGCGCTCGGGCCGCTGGCCGTGGGCGGAAACTGCGATCGTGAGCCCCAGGGCTGCAACGCCCGCTGCGGCACAGAGCCGCCTAAAAGAGTTAATCGGATTCATCATTTTCTCTCGTACTCGCATTGGCCTTCGTTTGCTCGTATTGACCTTCATTCGGAAAATGCAGTGGCGTTCCCGGTCAATGAGGCACCGTCTCAGTCGCCCTCGCCGCCTGAGCTGTCGCTCTGAGTTTTGTTCCCAGGAGTTCGAGTGTAACCTCGGCCACCCGGTTGATGGCTCCTGTCTCCGCTCGGCTGTGTTGCGCTGGTGCGCTTAGCAGGCCGCGAAGCTCCGCGAGTTCCTGCATCATGGACTGTCGAGGTGGGCCGTCGGGTAGCAACGGCTGCAACTGACTGACAATGTTGGATGCAGTGAAATCGCTCTGGATCAACTCCGGAACCAGGCGTTTTCCCGCAATCAGGTTGGCCATAGCCACATGGGGTACTGTTACCACCCGTTTGGCAATTGCGTACGTCAGGGGCGATACCCGGTAGACCACGACAAAAGGGTTTCCGATCAGGGCCGCCTCAACTGTGGCCGTACCGCTGGCGACGATCGAGGCGCGAGCGTGAAACAAAGCCGCCCGCGCCGAATTGACTAGCCGGACGGTGAGATACGAAGGAGCCGCCTTGGTTATCTCGTACACCTGCTGGCGTTGTGCTTGCGTTAGAGTCGGCGCGAGCGGGAGAACAAACTGAGGCTCTGGTTCGCCACGTTCGAAATGAAAGTCGTGATAGTGAATGTCTGCGGCGGCTAACATCTCCGGCAGATTGTCACGGATCTCCTTGGCGCGGCTTCCGGGCAGCAGCCCAATCCACATCTTTGCCGGGTCGAGATTGTTGTCCGCCGCAAACTCGGCGCGGGAGACATCCGGCATCGCCATTTCCGCCATGGGATGGCCGACAAATTCAGCCTTCACGCCCCGCTCGCGATAAAACGCCTCTTCGAAGGGAAAGATGACCAGCATGCGGTCAACGTACTTCTGCACCAGCTTGATGCGGTGCTTCTTCCAGGCCCAGAGCTGCGGGCTTACGAAGAACAGCACGGGGACGCCCAATGCGTGCAGTTCCTTGGCCAACTTGAAGTGGATGTCGGGAAAATCAATGAGAACAGCGACATCCGGCCGCCGGACGCGTAGGGACTGCTTCAGCTTGCGGAATTCCCGGTAGATGCGAGGCAGATGCCGCACCACTTCGGTGATGCCCATGACGGCCATGTCCTCGGCGCGAACCACGCGATCGAGCCCGGCCGCTGCCATCCGTGGTCCGCCCATGCCAAAGAACGCGGCAGCTTGTCCCTGGGATTCGAGGCGGCTCTTTAACTCCTCGACCAGCAGAGCGCCGTAAGCTTCGCCGCTCGCCTCGCCCGCCGAGATGAAGATTTTGGAGACCATCCGGGACCGCGCCGCCTTCCTCGCGCTGGTTCCATGATATCGGCTTGAACCTTACACCCGGATTTAAGTGGGGAGGGAACCGCGAACAAGACGAAGGCCTAGTTGAACAGGTCCTTCATCTTGTCCATCAGGGTTGGTGAGGTGGGTCGGTTGTCCACATTCATCAGCTCCGCAAGCTTGTTCACCAGCTCCCGCTGGGCGCGAGTGAGCTTGCGCGGCACTTGCACGAGGACTTTGACCACCAGGTCGCCGCGGCCCTTGTCATTCAAGATAGGAACGCCCTTGCCCCGAGCGCGAATCTCCCTGCCGCTCTGCGTTCCCTCAGGTATTTTGATGGCCACCGGGCCGTCAATTCCAGGGATTTCGATCTCGGCGCCCAGGGCAGCCTGCGGGAAGCTGACGGGGATAACGCAACGCAGATCCTGTCCGTCCCGCTCGAAAAAGTCGTGGGGCTGGATGGAGAGCACCACGTACAGATCACCCTTGGGGCCGCCGGCGCGTCCGGCATCGCCTTCGCCGGAATAGCGGATACGCGTCCCGTCTTCCACGCCCGGGGGCACCTTCACGTTGAGCTTGAGTTCTTTGCTGACGCGGGTTTCGCCGCGGCAGGTCGCACATGGATCGCCGATGATGGAGCCTGTGCCGCCGCAGGCGCCGCATGTACGCGCCACGGAGAAGAATCCTTGCTGGTAACGAATTTGCCCACGCCCATGGCACTGCGAACAGGCTGAGGGACCACGGCCCGACGCGCTGCCCCGGCCATCGCAGGTGGGGCACATTTCAAGGCGGCGAATCTTGACTTCGGTTTCCGTGCCGAACACCGCGTCTTCAAATCCGATGGAGAGATCGAAGCGCAGGTCGTCGCCGCGTTGCTGGCGTGAAGCTCGCTGCGATCCGCCCACATTAAACATTTCACCGAACAGATCGCCAAAGATGTCGCCGATGTCTACGTTGCTGGTGAACGGGCCACCAAAGCCGCCGCCCGCACCGGCCGCGCCTACTCCGGCGTGACCAAAGCGGTCGTAAGCTGCGCGCTTGTCCGGATCGCACAGCACCTGGTAGGCCTCGCTGGCCTGTTTGAATTTCTCCTCGGCGGCATGGTCGCCCGGATTTCGGTCAGGGTGAAACTTGAGCGCCAGCTTGCGGTAGGCACTCTTCAACTCCTGATCGCTGGCGTCGCGGGCGACTCCCAGCACCTCGTAGTAATCTGCTCTGCTCACAGTCAAAGTTATTCTACCGTTTGTTTTGGATTGGAAACGACGCGCACCATTGACGGTCGCAGGAGCCGCTCGCGGATCTTGTAGCCTCGGCGGATTTCTTCGGCAATATGCTGGTCTGGCAAATCGTCGCGCTCGACGGATCCGAGAGCCTCGTGATGCCGCGGATCGAAGGCTTCCCCAACTGCCGGAATCGCCGTCACCTGCATCTGCCGGAGGACCTCCTCCATCTGTTTCACGATCAGCTCAACGCCCGACCGCAATTGCTCTGCGGTTCCTTTTGCCTTCAATGCCAACTCGAAGTTATCGAGGACGGGGAGAAACTGTTCTACCACGCTGCCGGCAGCGTAGTCACGATATTCCTGGCGCTCGCGTTCGGCGCGTTTCCGGGCGTTGTCAAACTCCGCCTGCATGCGCGCCAGGCGCTCGACTAGCTGGTCACGCTCGCTTTTCAACTGCTCAAACTCGGCTCGGCCGACGGTTTCGTCGCCAGCCTGCTTTTCCGTCGAAGACGCGGCTTCGGTAGCGGGCGCGTCCGGTGTGACGGGATCGAACCCGTCACCACTCATGGTCGGCTCCGCTCCCTCGGTTTGATTTTCAACTTCGCTTTTTTGCAATTCCTGGTTCGGCATACTTCTAGGCAATCTCCGAAAGATAGTTCTTAGATGTCTCAATCATAAATTCCGGTGCAGGCAGCCGGCCTCTGGTGGGTCATACGGGGAAGATAAAGCCTTGCGTCGCAAAACCCGAAAACGGAAACCGCGCGACGGACGATCGCGATAAATCAGTCCCTAGTCAGGGGAAACATCCAGAAGGCGGCCTGACAGCTGGGCGATATAACGTACAGCGTGAATCATTTCCTGGTACTGAATCCGGGTCGGCGCGATCAATGCGACGGTGCCCAGATTGGCGTTGCCAAGGCGAGCTGGCGCGCCGATCAAAACAAAGTCTTGCATGGCCGGTGACGCCTGCTCCAGGCCCACCACCACCCGGACCTCCTGTTGGCGCCCGTCGACGTAAGCCGTCAGCAACTCCACAAGCCGCTGCTTCGCTTCCAGCGCAACCAGCATCTCGCGCAACCGCGCTCGGTCCATCTCAGCAGCAATCAAATTCGACATGCCGTCGACAAAAAGCGTGGCATCTCCCTCTGTCGTGAGAGCACCCTTCCTGCAAAGCTCTTCAACCGAGGTCAAAAGCTGCTGGTAGGCCTCTCGTTCCGCATCCGCCCGGCGCGCGACGTCGGTTCGAATCTTCTCGACCGGCCACCCCCGGAAATTGTCGTTCAGATACCGCGCGGCTGTGTCGAGTTCCAGATGCGACAGATCGCGATCCAGTGTCAGCACCCGATCCTGAACAGCTCCGGCCTGTGTTACCAGCACCGCCAGCACCCGTCCCGCAGCCAGCCGCGAAAAATGAATGTGTTCCAGCACTTGCGCCGCTGTAGCGCTGGCCAGCGCTACCCCCAGCCCGCTCGAAAGCAGCGCCAGTACCTGCGATGTCCGCTCCAGATACTCGTTGGTGCTTGCCACGCCCGTAAAGCTGTCCTCAATCTGCTCGCGCTGCTGCTCAGTAATCTTCTCCCAGCTCTGAGCGGGAATGACCGTTCCTGAAGCCATGCGTCCCGATTGTGTCAGTTGCTCAACGTAATAACGGAAAGCACCCGCCGTCGGTACCCGCCCTGCTGAAGTGTGAGGCTGATCCAGAAGCCCCGATTCGCCCAGCGTCGCCATCACATTGCGAATGGTGGCGGAACTGAGTCCTTCGCGATTCTCAAAATAGCGCGCCACTGCCTGCGAGGCCACAGGTTCCCCCGTAGCGATGTAAAGTTCGATGATGGCCGTCAGCACCAGCCGCTCCCGCGGACTGACGCGCGTGTCCGACATCCTGCGACGCTCCCGATTCCGTCTGCACGTCTCCAAGTAGTTGCGTTCAAACTACCTTACACCGGAGATTTGGACAGAATCCTCCTTATTTAGTGTAGGGATATGCTTCTTCCACTGTCAAGCAATCTGCGTCAGGCGCCTTCCGTCTTCTTCGATAAAGACGCCGCCCGCAATATCACATCGAAATCACGCCGGCTTAGATCACAGAGGCGTCAAGCAACCGAACAGACCCCACCGCCTGCTCTATCCCAATGTGAACATTATGTGAACATTCGAATGGGGGGAGGAATTGTGGGAAAGAAAGCCGGTAAGGGCCTCGCTAATCCGACCGAACTGCGTCCCCTCGAAAAGGGCAATGAGATTCTTCAGGTTGTGATTGAAACGCCGAAGGGCAGCCACAACAAGTTCGCCTTTGATCCGAAGCAGAAAGTCTTCGGAATGCGCAAAGTGCTTCCGGCGGGGATGGTGTTCCCCTACGATTTCGGATTTTTGCCGCAGACGCTCGCGCCCGACGGCGATCCGCTAGACGTGCTTTTGCTCATGGACGAGCCGGCATTTCCCGGCATCGTAGTGCGCTCGCGCCTTATCGGAGTCATCGAAGGCGAACAAAATGACGGCAAGAAGACGATTCGGAACGACCGAATACTGGCCGTGGCCGAATCCAACTACCTTTATGCCGACATCAAGCGGGCCAAGGATCTTCCCGATCAGTTTCTCTGCCAACTCGAAGAGTTCTTTGTGAATTATCACCGCCTCGAAGGCAAAGAATACAAACTGCTGGGGTGCAAGGGAACGCAGGAAGCCGAAAAGCTGATTCAGCGCGCCAGGCGGGCTGCGTGAAACATGCGCCTTAGCTTGAGGCCCAGCGCACAGCGGAGAAAGGGCAAGCCGAATGGGAGAAGCCGTACTGCGTTTCATGATTGGCGGAATTATTGTTTCGGCATTCGCAGTGCTGGCGGAAATCTTTCGGCCCAAGACCTTTGCGGGCCTGTTCAGCGCCGCTCCCTCCATTGCCCTGGCGACCATCGGTATCACCATCGCACGCCACGGCAAAATCTATGCGGCCACTGAAGCGCATTCAATGCTGTTCGGAACGATCGGCTTCTTTTGCTATGCCAGTGCCGCCTGTTGGCTACTGATGCGCATGAAGATGAAAGCGCTCACAGCCACGATCGCGCTGCTCCCTGTGTGGTTCGGCATTTCGCTTGCGTTGTGGTGGGAATTGGGCCGTTAGATAACCATGATCGTTCAGGCAAAACTCAGCGCCGTCAAAGGAATCAAGCCGCACGAATGGCTGGTGCGTTTCATTTTCGGTGGAACCGTTTGCGCAGTCGCCGGGTTGATTGCGGACCATTGGGGTCCCGGAATCGGGGGTTTGTTTCTGGCCTTTCCTGCAATCTTCCCTGCCGGCGCCAGCCTGGTAGAAGCTCATGAGCGGACACATAAAGCCCGGGTGGGGCTGGACGGAACGCGGCGTGGACGCACCGTTGCCGGCGTCGATGCCGCGGGAGCGGCGATCGGGTGCATCGGTCTGGCCGGCTTCGCGACAGCTTGCTGGCTCGGACTGACCAGCCTTCCCGTCGCCGCGGATCTCGGAATTGCGGCACTCGCCTGGTTTGCGATCTCCGCCGGATTATGGCTCTGGCGTAAGAGCCGTGTCTTTCCCACCCGCAAGATGCGGCCGAAAACACTGCGCGCATTCCGTCTCACCTGAATGATCCTTCGCGCCGATCACCCTGTTTTGCGATCGCCACGTTTATTTCCTGCCTTGGCGGCAGGGCATAATGGTGAGAAACAGGATGGCGTCGGAGGTCAGCTTGCTCCAGAAGTGCGTTGCCGTTATCGTCCTCGCCTTGGCGAGCACACCAGCCCATTTCGCCTCTGCGCAGTCGGTGAGTCCGCCAGCCACCTCCACCGCATCGGAATCAGGCCCTGAGGCCGCGTGGCGGCGTTCCATCGAAGGATGGCGCACGCAGCGGGATCACGAAATCGGAGCGCCCGACGGTTGGCTAACCCTCATCGCTCTCGAGTGGCTTAAGCCTGGCGTCAACTCGTTTGGATCGGCTGCTGACAATCAGATCCGCATTAATGCCAAGGCGCCTGACCATATCGGCATGCTCACCGTCGCCGGCGGCACGGTCCAGCTCTTGTCCAGGTCTGGTGGATTCCCCGCCGACCTCATGCTCGATGGAAGTCCTGCGCGCGAAGGTCCGCTCAGCACCGACGATGCCAAGCCCTCTACACTCACGTGGCACGGGATCACCATGATCGTTCTGGCGCGGGGAGGCCGTTACGCCTTGCGTATCAAGGATGCCGACTCACCCGCCCGCGCTGAATTCCACGGACTGCACTGGTACAAGCCGAATTTGCACTTTACTGTTGAGGCCCGCTGGATTCCTTACACACCGCCGCATACCGAAAAAATTCCTACCGTGATTGGAACCACCCTCAATCTGCCTGCTCCGGGCATCGCGGAGTTCACGCTCGATGGCAAGACCATGCGCCTTGAACCGGTGCTTGAAAATCCTCACGACACCTCGCTCTTTTTCATCCTTCGCGATACCACAAGTCAATCCACCACCTATCAGGCAGGCCGCTTTCTGCGCGCTATCTTTCCTGATCACGGTCTAGCCGCTCCCGGCACGCTGGTGCTTGACTTCAATCAGCTCTATAACCCGCCGTGTGCATACACCGCATACGCCACATGCCCTCTGCCTCCCGAACAGAACCGCCTGCCCATCGCGCTGGAAGCCGGCGAACAGCGCTATTCCCACTAGGAATTGCTGTGGCGAAATAGGCGTGAAGGGCTGCTGAGGAACGTTCGGAATGAACTCCAGTGGCGAGCGGCCATTCGGTTGAAGCTGGTAGATTTTAGGTAAGGCCACTCGATATCAACGGTGATCCGCGCTCCCTGCCACCCGCGCGGAACTGCCGGCAAGAGAAGGATCATGTTCCAAAACACTGAAGACATACGCATTCAATGGACGAAGGTCGTCCTTCCGCCGGTTTTCCTCGAGGAAGAACGGCCAGTCACAGAACTGGCCTCGGAAACAACTTTCGGTGCGCGCGCGGAGATCATTAACATACTCAACCGCCGCGACAAGCGCCTGCTGGTGCTCGTCGGACCGTGCTCCATTCACGACACCAGGGCAGCCCGCGAATACGGCGCGCTGCTGCAAAAAGCCATCGGAGAATTTTCTGCCGACTTGCGCATCGTGATGCGCGTGTACTTTGAGAAGCCCCGAACCACCATCGGATGGAAGGGACTGATCAACGATCCCTATCTTGACCAGTCCTACAAGATCAACGACGGGCTCAGGCTGGCGCGCAATCTTCTTCTCGATCTCGCCGAAATGGGCGTGCCTTCCGGCACTGAATTTCTTGACATGATTTCGCCGCAATACATCGCCGGCCTCGTAGCGTGGGGCGCCATCGGCGCGCGCACGACAGAGAGTCAGGTACATCGGCAGCTGATCTCAGGTGTATCTTGCCCGGTGGGATTCAAGAATGGAACGTCGGGCAATGTCGACATCGGCATCGATGCGCTGCTGTCTGCGGCCAACTCGCACACGTTCCTGGGGCACACCAAGCACGGGCAATCCGCCATCTTTGTCACGCGCGGCAATCCTGACACGCACCTTATTCTCCGCGGCGGCCGCGGGCTCGTGAACTACACGGCGGAAGCGGTCGCGTACACTACCGAGAAGATGCGCAGGGCCGGGGTCGAACCGCGCGTCATGATCGACTGCAGCCACGCCAACAGCAATAAGGACTACAAGCGTCAGGGGCTCGTGTGTCGCGATGTTGCAGCCCAGATTGCCGCGGGCAATCACGACATCATGGGTGTGATGCTGGAGAGCAATCTCGTTGCCGGAGCGCAGAAGCTGGAAGATGGCCAACCGCTGCTCTATGGACAGAGCATTACAGATGCCTGCATTGACTGGCCGGAGACACACGCGCTGCTGAGTGAGCTTGCAAATGCCGTGCGCGAACGACGCGCAAAATCGTGAGGCTTTTGTTAGCTACCGAACATAGGAATAGCCCGATTGCGCATGCTGATTTTTTATTGTGTTGAATGTCAGCAAAAGGTTGCCTCGACATGCCTATTCATGTAAGGTGGCTCTAGTGAAAAGCGGCTGGTTGCCTGCCAGTCAAAATAATTGCTGACAACCTGGGATATGATTCGATTCTCAAAAGCAAGCCGGATCAACTTCTCGCAAGACTTTCAGAAAATTTACAAGTGCTTTCCGATCGCAGGATTCGTTCGTCTATCTATGTTCGTCGGGAAACCTTGACATAATGAGGTTCGCTGAGCAGTTCGAACCAGGCTGAAGATCGTCTGCCGCTCAATACGGCCCACCCGAAAATTGAACGTCTTGACTCCACGCTGGAGTTCGAAGCGGTGCTGTGTCTAAACCGTGAGCGAATCACTGCGTCAGCCAGCATTGTCCGCACGCTATGCACAGTGCCGAAATAGAACCACGCGCCGTCTTCGATGCCCCAACGATCGGAGTGGATGCAAGCCCGCAAGACTTCAAGCGAAAAGGGTTTCAGAAGTCGAACCCATCAATTTGTTTCAAACCTCTGCTCGCAAAGATGAACCAGAGGTCGCTCGGCAGCAAGACAATCTCACTTTCCCCAAAGGCGTTCTCATGAAAATGATCAGGATCTGTTCTCTCGCAGCCGTGATGCTCTCCGGCCTGGCCATTCCCGCGCTTGCGGCCACCGTCGTCAGCTCTCCCGTAAATGGCGCCCAGGTATCTTCTCCTTTCACCCTCACCATGAGCGCGGACACGTGCTCTTCATTACCTGTGATCGTCGTGGGCTATTCCCTGGATGGCAGTATATCCACACCCCTCTTCCTCGGGCAGAGAATGGATGGCCTGGTGAATGCGCCCGCGGGGGCGCACACACTTCACGTGAAGGCGTGGAATCCCAAGGGCGCTGTCTGCGTCACCGATATTGCAATCAACGTAGGCGGGGGAGATGTCTTCTCTTCAATCGTTCCGGCCAACGCCGTGAGCGTCAGCAGCATTCAAACGCTTGGCAGCTGGTTTCAGACCCACGACGGCGGTACGCCCGGCTCATCATTCGGTGCAATGCTTCTGGCGAACGCGCCATCTTTGAGCGGCAACGCGCGGAAATTCTCCACCAACTTCTCTTACTTCGGCGGACAGCGCTACTCCGTCCAGTTCGATGACAATACCACGTCCCAGAATTTTCTCTATGACACGTGGGTCTACATTGAAGGTTCTTCTGAAGGGGTCTCGAACCTTGAATTCGATCTGAACCAGACCATGCCCAACGGAGAGACCGTGATCATGGGCTTCCAGTGTGACAGTTGGCTTGGCACGTGGGATTACACCGTCAACGCCGGTTCCCCAACCCAGTTCAACGACACGTGGCTCCATTCGTCCGCGCCTTGCAACGTGCATACTTGGGCTCCCAATCAGTGGCATCACGTGCAGGTCCTGACTGCGCACAATGACGCCGGTTGGGTGAACTACAAAGCAGTGTGGCTTGATGGGGCCCGCCAGGACATCAATCAGACCGTCTTCTCGGGATTCGCGCTCGGATGGGCTCCTGCCATTGTGACCAACTTCCAGTTGGATGGCGCGACGTCCGGAACCACCGCGGCCACGGTGTACATGGACAATTTGATCGTGTACCGCTGGTAAGTTCGTGTGGCCGCGGCGCCCGGGACTGCGCAGCGGCAACACACGCCGGCCGGCAGCATGATGAATCAAGGTCATGAAGCCGGCCGCTCTTTTTTGCGCCCCACACTGTCGAATCCGCTCTTCCCCAGCTTGACGCCATCCTTCTGTTACATTTCTTGGCTATGAAAGCCCGATCCGCTCTCTGCGTTGTGAACTCGCTCTCGCGCGTACTGCTCGCCACATGCTTTTCCGCGACATCGCTCCTTGCGCAGGTTCAGATTCCCGACTGGGCTCTGCCCGCTTCGGCCACCCATAAGCAGGTTCCGCCGCCGGCCGACTTCCATCGTCCCACCGTCACCTTCGACAAGCCGATCGGGATCTTCACCGCGCAGTCCGATATTGGCGGACCACTCGTCCCCGGCAGCGCGGATTTTGATGCTGCCACCGGCTCGTACACCATCCACTCCGCCGGTTACAACATCTGGTATCAGCGCGATGAGTTTCGCTTCTTGTGGAAGAAAATGTCCGGTGACGTCTCGCTCGCGGCCGACGCCACCTTCCCCAATCCCGATGGATTCGATGATCGCAAAGTTGTGCTCGTCATTCGCCAGAGCCTGGAAGACGATTCGCAGGAAGCAATGATGGGGGAACACGGCGTCGGTATGATCCATCTTGCCTGGCGCTCCGATCGCAGCGCCCAGATGAAGGACTTGTCTTACCGCTTCGGCGGCGCCCTCACCGGCATCCATGCCAAACGCGTCGGCATTGAAAAGCGCGGCGACTCCATCGCCATCTTCATCAGCCTTACAGGCGAACCCATGCATCAGTTCGGTCCGCCCATCACACTGCACTTTGAAGGGCCGTTCTACGTCGGCATCGGCTTCTGCTCACACCTGCCCGCAACCGTCGATACCGGAGTTCTCACCAACGTGTCACTCGAAAACGCAGCTGGCAAAGTGCAATAGCCTCGCCTATTCGACCGACTTCGTCTCACAGTGCGCCTCGAACGGCAGAAACAGCGTGAACGTCGTCCCGTTGCGTCCCTCGCGCTGACAACTCCTCACCCGCAAGGCCCCATGGTGCCGCTCCACAATCTCCTGGCACACCCACAACCCCAGCCCATTGCCGGCCGTCCCCTTGGTCGTGAAGAACGCGTCGAAGATATGCCCCTGCACATCGCGCGGAATTCCTCCTCCGTTATCCGCAATGGTCAGAATCAATCCTTCCTGCCCCGACTTCCAGTTATGCCCTGTGCGGCTTCTGATCAGCAACCGTCCGCCAAACGGCATCGCCTCCAGAGCATTCGACACCAGATTATTCAACACCTGCCGCACATCGCCCTGGAAGCACACCACCGGCTCGCTGGGGCGAAATTTCTTTTCCACCTTCACACGCGCGTTGCGCAGTCGTCCCTCGTAAATGCTCATCACCGTCGTAAACAAATCAGCCGCCGTTACTGCCTGCGGATTCGACGCCTGCTTATGAAAACGCAGGGTCTGGTTCGCAATAATCGACACGCGCCGAATCTCCTGGTCCGCCATGTCCAAATAATTTTTCGCCTCTGCCGCGTCCGAGTGCCGCGCCAGGTAAATCAAGTTCATCACTGACTCCAGCGGATTGTTAATCTCGTGCGCAATCGACGATGCCAGTCGTCCCACTGCCGCCAGCTTCTCACTCTTCAGCAGGGCTGTCTCCGCCCTCTTTACCTCTGAAATATCGCGACCCTCCGGCACCAGGAACAACACGTTTCCTTCATCGTCCCGTACAGGCGTCAACGAAAAATCAAAATACATCGTCTCGCCATCGGGCCGCACCAGCGCAACTTCTCGCCGGAATATCTCTCCCTTCGCCGCCTTCGCAATCCCTCGCTTCACTATTTCCGGAGCGCCCGGCGTGGTCGCAAACCACGGGCTCTCCGCGAATGACTTGCCCACCACATCCTCGCGCGTGTTCCCCGCAAACCCAAGAGACGCCCGGTTGCAATCGACAATTGTGCCGTCCGGCGTAATCAGCCCGATATATTCCAGGCTCGTCGAGTAGATCGCCTTCAGCTTCGCCTCACGTTCTCGCAGCTCCTGCGCCTCGTGCCGTTGCGCCGTAATATCGCGGAAGAAGCTGACAATCCCGTGCTCCGCCGGCTGCACCTGCACCGCGAACCACGCATTCAGGGGCTCCGGATAAAACGCTTCGAACGATCCCGGAATCCGCTGTTCCATGGCCCGATAGTAGTGCTCGATATAGGGCGAGCCCTCAAATGCCGCGCTCGGAAACGCTTCCCAGAAATTCCTGCCGATCAACTCGCCGCTCGCCTGCAATACCTCGTGCGCCCGCCGATTCTGATACACCATCTTCCAGTTGCGATCGATGCTCAGCACGCCGTCCGTGGTCGCATCCAGCACCATCGCCAGTTGCCGGCCCAGCGCATTCCGTTCCCGCTCCGCCACGCGCCGGTCCTGGATGTTTCGGAACACCAGCACAATCCCCAGCAGATCGCCCTCGTCGTTAAGAATCGGCGCCCCGCTGTCGTCAATCGCTATCTCTGCGCCATTCTTCGTCATCAGCAGGGCCGGCTTCTGCCGCCCCACCACGATAGGCCGCTTGCGAATCAAGTCAGCAGGATTCTCCAGCGGTTCGCGCGTCACTTCGTCCACAAGCTTGAACACTTCGGCAAGCGGCCTTCCCATGGCCTCCGATGCCGGCCACCCCGTCAGCGTCTCCGCGATCGGGTTCATCTTCGTAACCCGCGCATCCGCATCGGTCACAATCACTGCGTCGCCAATGCTCTGCAACACCCGCTCTGCGCGCGCCTCGTTCTCGCGCAGCGTGCGTGCCGCGCTCACTTCGCCGCTCACATCGTGCAGGGTTCCAAACAGACCGCCAATCTGCCCGTCCGTGTGTATGGGATGATACGCATAGTCCAGATAATGATCCTTCAGCCCCTCGTCGGTCTCAATCGGCACGCATAGCTTCTCGTGATTAAAGCCGCGGCCGGTTGCAAACGCATCCTCCAGAATCGGTCCCACCACGTGCCACGATTCGCGATACACCTCGCGCGCCGGCATCCCCAGCGCCGTCGGGTGTCGCTTCCCCGGGAAGCGCCGATAGCTGTCGTTGTAAATCAAAATCAGGTCGCGGCCCCACAGCGTCCGCGCCGGGACCGGTGAGCTCAGCGTCAGGTTCACCACGGTCAGCAGTTCTTGCGGCCAGCTCTCAATCGGGCCAAGGGGCGTTGTGCTCCAGTCAAAATTCCGCACCCGGTCAGCCATCTCACCGTCGCCAACAATTCGCGACGCGCTTCGCCCCGCCGGGCTCGTTTTCCGCGTCGTCAATTGTGTGGGCCCGTTTGAGATCATGATCCAGAAGCTCCATGGGGTTTCAATATGGGCTGCATCCTTCCCCACCCGGATGCAACTCCCGCCAGCCTTCGGTCCTCCGCCCTCGGCGGTCGCCGCGCCTGCGACCGTACTTCACTTTCGGCTCGCCGAAAGGCGCACAGGTAATTTTTGATGCCGAATACCGCGGGGTGTCTCCCGCAGGACTAAAACGAATTCCATCAATGACAGGTCTTACTATGAAGTCACGGCTCCGTTCCCGGGTCCAGGAGCCCTCAAGGGCACCAAAAAGACTCAGCACCATGAGCCCCAACATCCCCAAGACCCCAGAGGAGCAGAATGATCGCTGCGCACATCAACCGCATTGCCACCGCCGTGCCTCCCCATGACGTGCACCGGCCTTTCGTCGATTTCGCCGAAACCCTGCTTCCCCCCGGAACCACCCGCAGCCTCTTCCGCCGCATGTCGCGTATGTCCGGCATCGAACATCGCTACTCCTTCGTTCAGCCCGTTGCGTCCGATGACGGACAATGGCGCGATGCTGAAGAGCTTTACGTCGTTGGCAACTTCCCCTCCACCGGCCGGCGAATGTCTGCTTTTGAGCGCTACGCCCCCCGGCTCGCCGTGTGTGCCCTCAATCGCCTCGCCATCACCGCCGGCGAACGCGCATCCATCACCCACGTGCTCATCACCACCTGCACCGGCCTTTACGCCCCCGGGCTCGACTTCGACGTCGTGCGCCACCTTGGCCTCAATACCTCTGTCGAGCGCACCATGATCGGCTTCATGGGCTGTTACGCCGCCATCAACGCCCTCAAGACCGCCCATCACATCATCCGTTCCACCCCGGAGTCGCGCGTCCTCATCCTCAATCTCGAGCTCTGCTCTCTCCACATGCAGGAGACCCAGGACCTCGAGCAGATTCTTTCCTTCCTCCTGTTCGCCGATGGCTGCAGCGCGGCCCTGGTCTCCGCCGACCAGCAAGGCCTCGCCCTCGACAGCTTCCTCGCCGTCGGCATCCCTGAAACCTGCCACCTCATCACCTGGAAAATCGGGGACGGCGGCTTCGATATGCACCTCTCCGGCCAGGTGCCGACTGAACTCCGCCGCGCCATGAAGGAAACCGGCGCCCAGGTCACCCGCGGCCGCGATCCGCTATCCTTTGACCTCTGGGCCGTGCATCCCGGCGGCAAAACCATCCTTGACGCGGTCGAACACGGCCTGGAGTTGCCTCCTGAAGCCATGCGCTTCTCCCGCGACATCCTCGCCCGCTTCGGCAACATGTCGTCAGCCACCGTTATGTTCGTCCTCCAGCAGGTCATGGAGAGCGCAAAGTCAGGTCAGCAAGGGTGTGCCATGTCCTTCGGCCCCGGCGTCACCGCCGAAACCATGCTCTTCCACGCCGCATGATGCAGGCGGCGCCTTTGGGAAGCACCCCACCCCAAAGCTGTGCCATCCCGAGCGCAGTGCTTTTCAGGGGAAGCACCCCACCCCAAAAATGTGTCATCCCGAGCGAAGTGTTTTTCAACGGAGCCGAGGGACCTGCATTTGCATTTGCATTTGCATTTGCTTTTGCTTTTGCTTTTAGTTTCCCCCACAGAAGTGTCATCCCGAGCGTAGTGTTTTTCAACGGAGCCGAGGGACCTGCTTCTGTTTTGCATTTGCACTTAGCTTCCACCCCACAGCCCTGTCATCCCGCGTTCCGGAAAACAGCATGACCGGAACCACCGTTGATGCGCATCGAATGGAACCAAGTGGCCGACTACTCCCTCACCCCATCGATCCGGGCACACACTCCCGATCTCTCGCGACGCACCCAACCGGCAGACCTTCCCGAACTCATGGACGCCCCCTGCACCCGCGCCGAACTTCGCGCCTGCCTCGAAGACCTCGCATGGTGCAACCGCACCCTGTTCGGCTATCGCCCCACCTTGAACTGGTTGGAATCCCAAAGATCCAAGGGTGCCCCAGGCCCGGATGATCCTGGCATCGGGAACAGAATTCCACTCCGCATCCTTGACGTAGCTTGTGGCTACGGCGACACTCTCCGCCGCATCGAGCAATGGGCGGCAACAAAGAAAATTCCCGTGGAGCTTACCGGCCTTGACCTCAACCCCGACGCCACGGCCATAGCCGCTGAAGCCACCCCTGCAACCAGCCAGATCCGTTGGGTCAACGCAGACATCTTCGCCTACACGCCTTCCCAACCTCCGCACATCATCCTGAGTGCCCTCTTCACCCACCACCTCTCAGACCCCGACCTGGTCCGCTTCGTCCAATGGATGGAACGCAACGCCGTGGCCGGATGGTTCATCAACGATCTGTCCCGCAACATCACGCCTTACCGCCTGTTCAAATGGCTCTCCCGCTTCATGCGCCTTCACCCCTTCGTGCAGCATGACGGCCCTGTCTCCATCGCCCGTGCCTTCGTGCCCGAAGACTGGCGGCGTATTTGTTCCGCCGCCGGTCTTGCTCTCGCTGACGTGAATATCCAGGGCTTCACCCCCGGCCGCCTCTGCGTAGGAAGAAAAAAGCCGTAATGCCCCACCCCTTCTTTTTCCCCAACCACCGATCTTGGGTGCCCATCCTTGCGCCGGCTTTTGGGCGCAAGGGTGGGACAGCACGATCCCCCACCGTCCTGTTTCCATCCCACCAACCTTGGGTGCACCATCCTTGCGCAGGCTTTTGGAGCGCAAGGGTGGGACGGCACAACCCTCATCCCGCCATTTCCCCACAAACCCACCCATCTATACGTCCAATCAACATAGGTTCAGAATGTCGCCGAGACACCCTCGCCAAAACCGTCGCGGTCCTCCTAGTCATCACAGTGACCCTCACGTCTGTCGCGCAGCCCTCCCTCCGGGTATCCAGACAAACCGCGGCCGCCAAGAAAAAGGCCGACGGTCTCAGCCCCAATGCACCCATCAGCGTCGTTCGCGTCAACGCGCCCGAACAGTACGGGACATTCATTTCCAGGAGCGATGACGCATTCACTTTTTACGACGTAGACCTCAAGGTTCCCGTGACTCTGGCGTATACCGAGATCAGGAAAATCAAGGACGGGTATGGCGGCTACAACACCATCCGGCACAGGCATACTGACCGCACTAAAGGTCTGATCATCTTCGCCGTGGCTATGGCCGCTCTGGGTGGATTGATTGGTGCTTTGGCGGCGTCCAAAGACTGAGCCCAATACGGCGGGTGCGGCGGTTTTCTGCGATTCTCTCTACGAGGGGTCTGGGTTGGCGGAATGCATGATTGTTGGCGGTGGTCTCGCGGGGGCAATGGCCGCCGTGCGCCTCGCCGCTGCCGGCCGCAAAACGCTCCTCATCGAAAAGGAAAAATCCGCCCACCACAAAGTCTGCGGAGAGTTCCTGAGCAGGGAAGCCGTCGGCTACCTCCGCGAGGCCGGCATCGATCCCATCAATCTCGGCGCTGTCCCCATTCAGCGTCTCCGCCTCTCCCTCGGCCATCGCACCGTTGAAACAAAGCTCCCCTTCACGGCGTTGTCGCTCTCCCGCCATATCCTTGACGAAGCCCTCCTGATTCGCGCCACGGAAGAAGGCTGCGAAATCCGCCGCGGCATCGCCGTCGACAAGCTCGCCCCTCAGGGCGAATGCTGGGCCGCCCACCTCGCTACCGGCGAATCAATCACGGCTCCCACCACTTTCCTCGCCACCGGTAAGCACGATCTCCGCGGCTGGTCCCGCATGCACCCCTCCGGGCACAGCCTGCTGCAGGCCGATCTTGTCGGGTTCAAGCTCCATTGGCGCCTCCCCCCTCCCCAAACGGCGGCCCTTCGCGACACCATGGAACTATTTCTCTTTCGGGGGGGATACGGCGGTCTGGCCCTCGTCGAGAACGAGATCGCGAACCTCTGTCTCGTAGTGAGCAAACCTGTCCTGCGCAAACTCGGAGGGTGGCCGGCGCTCCTCACGGCCCTGTTGGCTGAAAATCGGCGCATCCGTCACCTGCTCGACCGCGCGGAACCACTCTGGGATCGCCCCCTCGCTGTCTCTGCGATCCCCTATGGACACCTTGGCTCGGCCTTCGATTCCCCTACCATGTGGCCCCTTGGCGATCAAATCGCCGTCATTCCGTCCTTCACGGGCGACGGAATGTCCATCGCCCTCCACTCCGCCGCACTGGCCGCCGGCATGTACCTCTCCGGCGCCGCCCCAGCCCTCTACCGGCGCACGCTTGTCAGCCAATTGCGTCGCGGTATGACGTTAGCCACCACGCTTTCGAGGACCATCCTCCACCCCATCCCCCGCCAGGTCGCCCCCTTGGTCCTGGCCCTCTTCCCTCAGGCAATGTCCTGGATCGCAGCCGCCACCCGCATCCCCACCACCGCTCTCGCAGTTAGGGATTAATTCATTGAATCTGCGATACTTGAGCCAAGCTGGGGAAGCCACGGAAAAACGGGTAGGCGAAAAGAGCCTTCGCCGGCCACGAGAAAATTGGAAGGCAATTTGTGAGAAAACTGAAAGGCAATTTTGGTGGAAGAAAACTGAAAGGCAATTTGGTGGAAGAAAACTGGAAGGCAATTTTGGTGGAAGAAAATTGAAAGGGAATTTTGGTGGAGCTGAGCGGGATCGAACCGCTGGCCTCCTCGTTGCGAACGAGGCGCTCTCCCAGCTGAGCTACAGCCCCACTTGGACCTTTTTATCTTAGCAGCGGAAGGCGTATCCGCAAAGGTCCGGGAAGCGAATCCGCGAAGCGGCGGGAGGCGAATCCGCGAAGCGGCGTTGGGGATCCCGCGAGGGGGCGGGAGGTGATTCCGCGGGGGGTAGGAACGTGGCTTCCGGTGGTTGGGAAGGCATAAACGGCAGTATTGAGGAGGCTTCGATGGCACCACGGGCACCGCAAACATTCAAGGGCATCACGCCGGAGAAGTACGCGCTTCTGACGGGCAAGGCCAAGGGTGCCGGTCTGGAGATGGAAGGAAACAATGGGGTTGCCAGCAAGTTTGGCGTGGAAATCCAGTGGAGTTACACGCCGGAAACAGAGGAACTGACTCTGCAATGCCTCAGACACCCCTTCTTCGTGAGCGCCGAAGACGTGGACACGAAGATGCGCGACCTCGTTCGCCAGACCCTGGCGACCGGCGATCTCCAGGCTGGCGATCTCCAGGCTGGCGATCTCATGGCGACCCCGAGACCGGCGACCCCCAGATCCGGTGAGCTCACGGGCGAGAATTTTCCGATCTGGCGATGTCCAGGCCGGCGACGCCCAGGCCCAGTGAGCTGCCGGGCGAGTATTTTCCGGTCTGGCGCCCGCAGGCCGGCAACCCCCCGGTCCGGTGAGCTCCAGGTCGGTATTTTCCGGTCTGGCGGCCCCCGGGCCGGCGACTACCGGTGCAACACTCTTTGGAGCAGTATCGCCGGCTGAAATCCGGCCGCGGCCCTTCTCCTACAATCGAAGTAGTGGCAACAATTCCCGCCAACGCGTTCGGGCCCCCCAAGTCACAAGCAGTTCCGGAGTCTGGAGAAAGGGCTCAAAACCAGGCTTGGCGCCTTCCCAAGACATTTCTCTACTGGCACCTGGCCAGCCTGGACGCGCCTACGGTGGCCGTGGTGTGGGCCTGGGCGTTTGCGTGGACTGCGCACGTGCGGCTGGCGGTTTGGCCGCTGGCGCTGTTGGGTCTGGTGGTTTGGGCGGTGTACGTCGGTGATCGGCTGCTGGATGCGCGCGCGGGGATGCGCGACGCAGCCTGCCATGACCTTCGCGAGCGGCACCATTTTCACTGGCGGCACAGGCGCATCCTGGCTCCGCTGGCGGGGGTTGCGGGCATGGCCGCCGCATGGATCGTGCGCACGCGGGTTCCATTGATTGCGCTTCCACAGGATTCGGCGGTGGCCCTGGCAACGCTGGCGTACTTCTCCGGGGTGCACTGGCGGTTGCGTTTGCGTGCCCCGGTGGCAAGGGTGCTGGCGATTGCCGGGGCAGTGTTTGGACTCAGGGAATGCCTGGTGGGGGCGCTGTTTGCCGCGGGATGCGTGCTGCCTGCGTGGTCGATGGATCCCGTGGCTAACGGCCCTGCGAAGCTGATGCGGGTACTGGCGATTCCGGCGATCTACTTCTCGGCGCTGGCGTGGCTCAACGTGAGGGCCATCACTTGTTGGGAATCGAATGAAGCAGGGGCCGGAAAGCGACCGGGACGAAGCAGGCTGAGGCTCGGGCCCATCGCATGGGCGTTGGCAGCTGGAGGGATGGCGCTTGCAGCGGCATTGGTGGCGACTCAACCGAGGACTGCGGCGCTGGTGACGGTAGGTTGCACAAGCGGATTGTTGATAGCCTGGCTCGACGGCCAACGCGAGCGCTTCAACCCGCTGACGCTGCGGGTGCTGGTGGATGCGGCGCTGTTGACGCCGGTGATCCTGGTGGCGGTTGAGCCGCTGATGCGATGACTACCCTGATGAGAGCCGACGAGGTGATTGCGGCCAATCAGACTGCGACTCAGTTGACGGCTCCCAACTTCGATCGGCTGGCACGGGTCTACCGCTGGATGGAAGCTTTCAGTTTCGGGCCCTGGCTCTGGCGATGCCGGTGTGCATTTCTCAATCAGATGACAGGCGCGCAACGAGCACTGGTGTTGGGAGACGGAGACGGGCGCTTCACAGCCCGGTTGCTGCGCGAGAACCAGGCGGTGGTGGTGGATGCCGTCGACTGCAGTGGAGCGATGCTCAATGAGTTACTCAAGAGGGCCGGAGATCATGCAGTCCGCGTGCAATGTCAGCTTGCCGACGTACGGATGTGGATGCCTGCTTATGTAGCAGACATTCAATGTTATGACCTGGTAGTAACTCACTTCTTTCTGGATTGCCTGACGACAGTAGAAGTCGAGGCGCTGGCAACGAGGCTTCGCGGCGTGATTCGTGAAAACACCACGTGGGTGATTTCGGAGTTTGCGATTCCAAACGGATGGTCGGGGCGCTGGATGGCGCGCTCGCTTGTGAGCCTGTTGTACAGGGCGTTTGGATGGATGACGGGCTTGAAGATTCGCACGCTGCCCGATCATGTTTCAGCCTTGCGGCAGGCCGGTTTTCGGATGACGGAGCGGCGTCGATGGCTGGGAGGCCTGTTGGTGAGCGAGGCCTGGGTAGTGGTCGAGCAGATTGGTTAGCAACACCGTCGCCAAGGTTGGAACTCCCGGTTTTATGCGGTGAAAGCGGATCGGAGCGCTCCGCTATTCGATTCGAGAAACTTACCTCAACTCCCACTAAACCTTTCTGTTCGTCCCATGTCTAAGTGGCAGAGAGTGCTCTAACTTGAGTTTTTTCGAGCAATCCAAAGATAGAGTTGCGCCTTATGAATCGAGTTTGAACCAATTAGCGAGGCTCTTAGTGAGATAGGTCACACTAGCGATTCTCTCGCCGAGTTACATCACCGCGTGAAGGGTATTTTCTTTGACCTAGCGCAAATACTTAACAGCGGCGTTATGTACTGATGGGCTGGTCGCCGCGTTTTGAACATCTAACTTACTTACATTGCGCTCCGGTAGTTCCTATGTCGCCCGGGGTATGTTGTTTTTCATTGCCGGTCCGATTCCTAGAATCGCTGCGACTCGGTAGTCACCAGAGGCGGGCAATCCCAATGAACCAAGCCATGTTGAAGTTGCGCGCGGGTGCAGTCATGGCAATCGCCATCCTGTCAGTTCCCGTGATTGCGCAGACCTCGGTACATCAGGATTCGCAGGCGACCCCTCCGGCAACGGGATCGGCCCAGTCAGACACAAGTCCGCGTGCCAAAGTGACCAGCCCCCACGGTGCGCTCGCCATTCCTTGTCAGAACTGTCACACGTACTCGAGTTGGAAGCCGATTCGCGCCATCCCCGAGTTCAATCACGACAACACCCGCTATCCGCTGCGGGGAATGCACAAGGACGCGGGCTGCACCAAGTGCCACTCCTCTCTTGTCTTCCAGAATGCAAGTACCCGTTGCGCCGATTGCCACGCGGATATTCATCGACGCCAATTCGGCGCGAATTGCGAAAGTTGTCATTCCGTCAAAGGATGGCAGATCTCAAACCGAGACATTCAGAATCACCAGAACCGGTTTCCATTGATTGGTGCGCACGCCATGGTGGAGTGCGAGGCATGCCACAAAGGCGCCGCCAGCGGTCAGTTTCGGGGTCTATCCACTGCCTGTTACTCCTGCCATCAACAGGACTTCAAAACCCCCGCATTCGATCACGTCGGATCCGGCTTCCCGACGGCGTGCGAGAGCTGTCACTCGATGGACAACTGGTTTGGGGCGAAATTCGATCATTTGAAGTTGACCGGTTTTGCACTCACGGGCGTACACGCCACGCTGGACTGCATCTCGTGTCATGTGAACAACCGGTTCAAAGGCACTCCCGCGTCCTGTTATGGGTGCCATCAGAAAGACTTTGTCGCGACGACCAATCCGCCTCACGTTCCTGCCGGCCTGCCCCACGAATGCGCGGTATGCCACAGCACGGCCAGCTGGATCGGAGTCAAGTTCGACCACGCCGCCTACACCAGCTATCCGCTCACTGGAATGCACGCGAATCTCGCCTGTGTTCAATGCCACATCAACAACCGATACACGGGCACTCCCAGTGATTGCTACTCGTGCCACAAGGCGGATTTCAACGCCACCACCAACCCCGGCCATGTGGCGTCGGGCTTCCCCACCGACTGCTCTGTGTGTCACTCCACCAGCGGCTGGAGCCCATCCTCGTTCGATCATTCCAAAACAGCTTTTCCCCTCACGGGGGCCCACCTTACGACCTCCTGCGCGCAGTGCCACGTCAACAACAACTACACAACCGTCCCGACCGATTGCTACTCGTGCCACAAGGCGCAATACACCGCCACCACCAATCCGAATCACATGACGGCAGGATTTCCCACTACCTGCGCCGTTTGCCACGACACGACCTCATGGGCGAATGCGGTCTTCAACCACAACAAAACCGCATTCCCACTTACCGGCGCACACGTCACGGTAGCGTGCGCTCAATGCCACGTGAACAACGTCTACGCAGGCACGCCCACTGACTGCTACTCCTGCCACAAGACTCAGTACAACGCCACCACCAATCCCAACCACATCACGGCGGGATTCCCTACAACCTGCGCCACCTGCCATACGACTACATCGTGGGCGGGCGCGACGTTCAACCACACCTGGTTCCCCGTGCGCCATGGGGGCGCCAACGGCGTCTGCGCCACGTGCCACACCAGTTCTGCCGACTATTCCGTTTTCACCTGCACCAACTGCCACGCCAAGACCTCGACAGATAAACGGCACGGCGGCGTCAGTGGCTATGTCTACAACAGCATCAACTGCTATGCGTGTCACAAAAGTGGGGGCGGAGGATAACCGACATGCATCGACTACTCGCCTCGTTGTTGCTGGCCGGCTCCGGTGTTTGCCATGCGCAGCAACAAGCAGAAATCGCGCCGCAGCAGGCTGATCCGCCACCGGCCTCGCGTCCCGCGCCCGTACATTCCGACTTCCGCGTGAAATATGTAAACGGCAGTGACGTGTACGTCGATGGCGGCCGCGATTCCGGACTCACGGAAGGCACGGCTCTTGTGCTCAAGCAGGCGTTTTCCGGTGGAGAGCCTTCGGGCGATGAAAAGGCGCTTGAGCCGGGCATACTGGCCAAACTTACGGTGGTCTCGATCGCTTCCTCGTCCGCTGTCTGTCACGTGGATTCTTCAGCGCGCGACCTGGTTGTGGGCGACGTGGTTACGCTTCCGCAAGCGGAGATCGAACACCTGGTCGAAAGGAACACCGTCGGCAACACGCGCCGTTACCCCATGATCATCAGCTTCTCGGAGGGCGACCCGCTCGAAGAAGAGATTCGCGATGCCGTGCCGCATCCTCCACTGCCTGAGATCAACCAGTCCCGGGGACGCATCGGTTTCGACTTCAGCACCATGCGCGGTCTCGGGGCAAACAGCTTCACTTCCACGACGCTCGGCATGGTGGCCCGTGCCGACATCTCCCGCATCGGTGGCTCGCACTGGAACCTGAATGGCTACTGGCGCGGTCGCGTTCAATCGACGGCGGCGCCAGCGCAATCCTCTATCCAGGACCTGATCAACCGCACTTACCAGATGAGCTTCACGTACGTGAATCCCGCGTCTCACTGGACCGCGGGAGTCGGCCGCCTCTATCTGCCCTGGGCCAGCAGCCTCGAAGTGATAGACGGCGGTTATGTGGCGCGCGCACTTACGACCCCGACCATCCTGGGCGTCTTCGGCGGGTCCACGCCAGACCCTACTGCCTGGAATTACAACCCACGCCGCAAACTGAACGGCATGTTCCTCAATACCCACGGCGGAAGCTTTGAGCAATTCAGATATTCGAGCACTGAGGGCGGCGGCGTGGAACTCCTCGACTGGAGCGTGGACAAGCCTTTCTTTTTCGCGGAAAACGATCTGTCTTACAAGCGCACGTTCTCGCTCTATCACTCCATGCAGATCGATCGTCCTACCGCGAACCCCGGCACACCGCCTCTCAATCCTGGAGTCGGCCAGAGCCTGCTCTCGCTGCGCTTTCAGGTCCACCCTCGAGTTGGCCTCGATCTCACTCACACCTATTTCCGCGATGTGCCCACCTACGACCCTTCCCTGGTTGGGACCGGGTTGCTGGACAAGTACCTTTTTCAGGGAGTGAACGGAGGAGGCCGCATCGAGTTCCCGCGCCGCGTGACGGGCTACTTCACGATTGGGCGGAGCAGCACCTCGTCTGATGCCAAGGGCTCGTGGAACTCGATGGGTGGCGCCTCCATGTCCCGCATCTGGAAGACCGGCCTCAACGTTGATGGCCGTTATTCCAAGTTCGACAGCGCCTTTGCTACCGGCAGCTACCGGACCATCACCGTTTCGCGGGAGATCAATGACAGCGTACGCCTGAATCTGCAGGCGGGACGCCAGGCCTTTGCTTCGCCGCTCTCGAAGGACAAAGGCAGCTACTTCGGTAACTTTTTTGTCGATGCCAACATCGGAACTCGCTACTTCATCGAAAGCAGCTACACGACCCAGCGCGGCGGCGCCGATGAATACAACCAATGGACGAGCACATTCGGGATTCGTTTTGACAACCGGGCACGCGCAAAGATGGCTGCGCAAGGGTTGGCGTCAAAACCGCAGAAGCCGTAGACTCTCGGACCGACTGCCGGTTGGATGGCGAGTACAGAATTCAATCTTGTTTGAATGGCGGGCGAGTCGGCTGGGGGGCGATTGAAATGTTACAAACATGTTAAAATTGCCCCAAGTAAGGAGCAAAGGCACGTTCCCCGTCCCGCCGCTACTTCATGAATCTTTATTTAATGCGTCACGCCAATGCCGGCTTAGCCCGGGAAAATCCCACGCTCGATGCGAAACGCGGGTTAGTTAAAGAAGGCAAAGAACAGTGCATGCTGATGGCTCGCGTGCTGAGTGCGCTCAAGGTGCAGATTGATGTGATTGTGGCGAGCCCGCTGAAGCGGGCCATGCAGACGGCGCAATTTGTGGGCACGGAGCTGGGGTACGACGCCAAGGTGGAAATCAGCACGGCGCTGTTGCCCAATGCGGATTACTCGGCGTTTCAAAACATGCTGGCGAAGCATGCGAACCGCGAGGGCGTCCTGGTGGTGGGGCACAACCCCATCCTGTTCCAGTTTCTGGGCAAGATGGTGACAGGAAATGGCGGGGCTTCGATCCGGATGCGCAAGGGATCGATTGCGCGGGTGGACATGGACCAGCATCCGCCGAGGCTGCAGTGGCTGGTTGATCCGCGGACCTGCCGCCTGCTTTATGCGAGCGTGGCGAAGAGTTCGCGTCCGAAGACTTCGCGGAAGTAGCCCGCTTCTTTTCGCAGCGACCACAATTCCAATTCGGCACCGGTGCGTCCAGGCTTGATCTCAAGGTAAACGCGCTTGGGGTAGACGCGCGCGGCTACGCGTAGCACGTCGCTGGCACGGTCCTGGTTGAGCGCGACGGCGATGCGCATGAGGACAACGGCGCGATTCACATTTTTGTGCTCGTCGGCGGGAATGTTGCGCATGGCGCGGTCGCCGGGGACGGGGCGGCTTTTGCCGAGGTAGCGCGCGATGGCGGAGACGATGGTGCGCTGCACGGGGGTGTATCCGTAGATTTCAGACGCGGAGATGATGTATTGCGTGTGGCGGTGATGTCCCTGGTGGTTGATGAACTTGCCGGTATCGCGAAGGATGGCGGAGGCGGCGAGCCAGTTTTCGTATTCGGGGGGCAGGCCGTGGAGGGGTTTGAGTTCTTTGAAGAGCTGGAGGGCATGGGCGCGGACGGGCTCGGCCTGGCGGGGGTCGACTCCGTAGCGTTTGGCAGTGGCGAGCACGCTTTCCCAGCGCTCCTGCTCGAACTCGCGATGGCCGCGGGCGCGGGCGTCAGTCTCGGCCAGCATCTGGGCGAGGATGCCGTCGCGCAGGCCGAGTGGGGAATAGCGAAAGCCGGGCAGGTTGAAGGATTCAAGTAGCTCGGAGAAGACCTGCGAGCCGGCGACGATGATTTCGGCGCGGCGGGGGCCGATGCCGGGGATGGTTTCGCGATCGGCGAGGGAGAGGCGGGCTATTTTAGCGGTGAGCTTGCGGATGATGGGCGTTGGGGCGATGGGCGCTGTTGAGCCTGTGGCTCGGGATGCGGATTTTTTTGTGGGTCCCGCGGACTTGGCGATGGCGGCGCAGGCTTCAGAGAGCGCGGCGGCGGTGCCTGAGGTGCCGATGACGAGCGAGACCTTGTCTGGCTGCACGCGGCGGCGGGCGCGGCGTAGTTCGCGGGCGATGAACTGCCGCATCTGAATGAGGCCGTCGTGCGGGGGCGGGTCGGCGGAGAGGAACTCGCCGGTGAGACGCACGGCGCCGAGGGGGACGCTGATGGTTTCCTTGATGCGCTTGTGTTCGCTGAGGGTGATTTCGCAACTGCCGCCGCCGAGGTCGATGAGAAGGACGCGGCCGGCGACGCCGGGCTCGGCGCTCATGACTCCGTGGTGAATGAGGCGACCTTCCTCGAGGCCGGAGATGATTTCCATGTCCCAGCCGGTTTCGGCTTTGACCCAGGCCTGAAAGGCGGGGCCGTTGCGGGCGTCGCGCATGGCGGAGGTGGCGACGACACGGATCTTGTCGACGGCGTGAGACTGCACCGCGCGCCGGAAGCGCTTGAGGGCGCGGAGGGTGTTGGCCATGGCTTCAGGGGAGACGATGCCGGACTCGAAGACGCTGGCTCCGAGGCGGGTGACTTCGCGGTCTTCATGGAGGGACTTGAGTTGGTGGGCTACGACGCGGGCGATCTTGAGACGGACGGAGTTGGAACCGATATCGATGGCGGCGAAGATGGGCATGCGGCGGTGGGGGATCTCCCGGGAAATGGGATGAATACGCTATGGGGTCAGGGTACACGACGAAGGCAGGAACTAGGGACCAGGGACTAGGGACTAGGGACTAGAAAAGCTGGGAACAGGGAGTAGGGAATAGGGAGAGGGAATAGGGAGTAGAAAACCGTTCATCGGTGGTTGTGCGCGGCGAGCCAGTCGAGGACGCGGTGTTCGTATTCGGCGGGGTGGGTGGAGTAGGCGGCGGTGTGCTCGGTGTCGGCGGGCTCCCAAAGCTGGATGGTGGGATTTGATCTGGCGAGAGCTTCCGAGTGGCGCGGCGGGAGATTGGTGTCGGCTTGGCCGTGGATTAAAAGCACGGGCGTGTGCGTGCGCTCGACGACGTGGAGCGGCGAGGCTTGGGCGAGATTGACGTGGTAGCGGAAGCGCGCGTAGAGAAAGCCAAACTCGACGGCGGGGCGAAGGATGGTGCGGCCGAGCCACGGGCCCGTGTCGAGTTGCTGGCCAATGCGGTCGTAGCCCGCTTCACGAAAGGTGGAGAAGGATGACTCGGCGACGACGGCGCAGTAGCTGTTGACGGTGAGCGATTCGAGAAGTTGCGCGCCTCCCATGGAGTCGCCGATACCGTCGATGCAATGCGGGTGGTCGCGCTGCTGGAGCCAGTTGAACCAGCGGTTCAGGTCGTCTGACTCGAGTACGCCATAGGTGGCGATGGGGCCGTCGGAGTCGCCGTGATCGCGCGCGTCGGGCAAGAGAACGGAGTAGCCGTGGCGGAGAAGAAGGTCGGCGTTGCCGAGCATGCCGGCGCGATTGTCTGACACGCCGTGGAGAAGGATGACATCAGTGTCTGGGTGCTGGTGTCGGGGTGGAGGTACCACGCGTGGAGTGCGGTGTTGTCGGCGGCGCGGACTTCTACTTGCTCGAGGCGGGCGTTGTGGCGCGCGGCGACTTCTTCCGCAGCGAAGAGAGCCTCGGCGGTGAGGCGGTTGCGCGCGGGATGGAGCGCGGCTTCGACGGCCATGACGCCGATGGCGCCGCAACAGAGGAGCCAGACGGTCAGGCACGCGAAGAGCCAGATGGCGGCGCGGCGAAGGAAGGGCATTTGGAGATTACGATAGCGGGGGATAGTTGGTTCAGGGAATAGGGAATAGGGAATAGGGAATAGGGAATAGGGATAGGGAATAGAGAATAGGGAATAGGGAATAGGGAATAGGACAAGAGCACTTAGCGGATGCGGCGCGCGGAGGCCGCGCCGAGAATGAGCAATTGAAGCCAGAAGAAGGTGATTGATGTGATCACAGCGTCAATCAGAAAATTTCCGAGCTCCTGCCTGGTTGTTGGGATTCCTACGCCGATGAAGGCTCTCAGAATGGCGCCCAAAAGGGCGATGCTTATCACGGCCCGGGCCGTGACTGTTTTCGGCTGAGGCACTGGGCGGTTGTCCGGCTGTGTGCGATCGTACCAGCGCTTGATCCAGATGAAGAGGACGACGCAGCCGAACAAAGTGCTGCCATGTTGGAGGAGTTTGTAAAGCTCCCAGGAACCGGCGAAGGGCAGGCATATCGGATAACTCAGGACCTTCAGATGACGGTAAGGCCAATAGGTCGCATGTGTGAAGGAGTCCCAGAGGATGTGCGTGACCGCGCCAATCAGTATGGATGCCAGGATCAGCGCCAGGCGCGCGGCGTCCCACATGGGAAATGCTGCCGCGATCAGCCGTAGCCTGCTTTGAAGCGCGCCCGGCAACAGGGTCACAAACGGTCTCTTCATGTAGGCGTGAAAAAGCCAAAGGACGATAAGTCCAATTGGTAAGTCAAACAGGAATAGTCCCGGCAACGTATGCCCAAAGCCTCCTTGAGCTGTGAGGCGAAGGAAGTATTCAAGGTCGGGAGCAGTGCAGCCGACGGCCAGCGCCGACGGCACGAGGCGCGTGCGTCTGAACGGCAGAGCAGCAGCGGCGTGAGCTAGTGTGAAGGGCACTGCTTAGATTATCCAGGATGCTATCGAGAAGAGATTTTTGGAGGCGAGCGGAACTTTCTCGCCGGTGAAGACATTACAGAGGGCAAAGGCTTGTTGTTTTTTGGTGCAGGAACGGCGGGCTGGGGCGATCAGAGAGTGCGAGAGCAAGGAGCGGCCCTTTGAGTGAGACAGAGAACAAGGTAGCGAGTATGTCGGGGAGCAAGGCGGAGAACGCAGTGGGCGAGGATGCTGTCGAAACCGACGAGCAGTTGATGGCGGTGTTCGCGCACGGGGCCGGCGGCGAATCGGGCGATGCGTTTCAAGCGCTATTCCGGCGCTACGGGCAGTCGGTGTTCGCGTTTTTTCGTCGACGTGTCTGGGATGCGGCGCTGGCCGAGGAACTGGCGCAGGAGACGTTTCTGGCGGTGCTGAAGTCACGGGGAAGGTACGAGGCAAGCGCGCCGTTTCGGACGTATTTGTATGCGATTGCGTTTCGGATTTTGAAGGCGTATCGGCGGAAGGCAATGTTTCGCGCCATGTTTACGGGAAAGTCTCTGGAGGCCGGAGGTGCGGGGCATGCGGAGCCGGCGATGGGCAACGGTGTCGAAGCGGGCGTGGTGTTGCGGCAGGCGGTGGGACGGCTGGAGCGGATGGATCGCGAGATTGTGCTGCTGCGGGAATTCGAAGATCTGAGCTATATGGAGATTGCGGCGGTGCTGGGGATTCCGGTGAACACGGTGCGCTCGAGACTGTTCAGAGCGCGGATGGCGCTGCGGGATGTGCTGACGGAGCCGGCGCCGATTGTGGACGCGAAGGGGATGCGCAGAGCGGAGGGACAGGCATGAACGGGATGAGGGATAAGACGGCTCACTTTATGGCTCCGGAAGAGGTGATGGCGTATCTCGATGGAGAGCTGGCGACGGACGAGGCTGAGGCGGTGGCGGCGCATCTGCGGGATTGCGGGGAGTGTGCGGCGGTGGCCGAGGAACTGCGCGGGGTGTCGCGGGCGATGGATGGGTGGGCGGTGGAGCCGGTCCCGGTGAGCCTGGAGCGCGAAGTCAGGTTGGCGGCGAAAGAGAACGAGACAGGGAAGGGAAATGCGAGCCGCTCAGCGTTCGGGCGCGGCTGGATGTGGGCGCTGGGTTCGGCACTGCTGGTGTTGTTTGTTGTGGGGATGGTGATGCAGGGGTCGCATCGACGGTCACGCATGATGCTTTTTTTGAACCCGGAGGAGGATCCAGGACGCGTGAAGGGAGTAGTGGATTCGGCGCAGCAGGACGTTGGGAACGATGCGGATGCTCCCCGGTCGGCGGGGGGGGTGGGCGTGGAGGGACGCAACTTTGCGAGCTTGGAGCAGATTGCGCCGGGAGTAGTCGCGCAAAAGGTCGACCAGTTCGGAGGTGGCGGCGGCGGTGGTGGGACGCCGGCGACTTACAAAGCGCAGGGGCCGATGATTGCGCGGACGGTGTCCTTGACGGTGCTGGTAAAGAATGTGGCGGAGGCGCGGAGGGTGCTGGATGCGCTGGTGACTCGGCAGCAGGGGTACGCGGCGCAGTTAACGTTCAGCACGCCGGAGGCAGGAGCGCGGTCGCTGCAGGCATCGTTGCGCGTACCCGCGAGCGAACTGGCGAAAGCTCTTGAAGAACTGCGGAAGCTGGGTCGGGTCCAGGGGGAAATGCAGAGCGGCGAAGAGGTGACGCAGCAGCATGCGGACCTGGTGGCGCGGCTGAAGAATTCGCGCGAAGAGGAGGGGAGGCTGCGCGATCTGCTCCAACAGCGCACCGGAAAGATTGAGGACGTGCTGCAGGTGGAGGAGGAGATTGCGCGGGTTCGCGGCGAGATTGAAGGGATGGAGGCGGAGCAGAAGGGGCTGGAGCATCGCGTGGATTTTGCCAGCGTGGATCTGAGGCTGGTGGAGGAATACACGGCGCGGTTGGGGACACCGGCGGAGGGTGCTGGAACGCGGGTGCATAACTCGTTTGTGGCCGGGGTGCGGAATGCCGGCGGCAGTCTGCTGGGGATGCTGCTGTTTCTGGAGGAAGTGGGTCCGGTACTACTGATCTGGGGGTTGATTATCGGCGTGCCGGGCTGGCTGCTGTGGAGGCGCTATCGGAGAATCTCAGGGCTGGGATGAGCATTTACGGCAGGCTGCAGCCAGGGGTGACCGGACTGGATGGATGCGTTGCGCCAATGGACTCAGCGAGGGATTTCTGAGGGCTGGAAATCCCTTTCTTGATCGAGACAGTACTTTGGTTACAGCGGTTCTTTCGCAAAGCAATTCCAGACATGTCACACTCGATGCGTGGTCTATATCTCATGGCTAGCAATATAAGAGAGGTCGGGAAAGATGACGAGCTTGGAACAGTTAGAGACGCTCAGGCGGCAGGTGGAAGAGGACTACAAGCTGGATATGGCGGCGATCGATCGGCTTCAGCGGCGATTCAATGACGCAATGGCCGGCGGTTCCAGGATTCTCGCCCCGATGGTGGAAAAGCAACCGGTTGTTCAGCCGGCCAGTGTGGCACCGGTTCCAACAGTGGACGCACGGGCGCAGCAACCCGATGAGCTGACGGAATCACTGCGAACGATGTTCAGCAGCTATCGCAAATAACACGACGGACAGCGGTAAGTCACGGGGTCATCTTTCGATGACGTGACCGCAGATGTTCCGTGCCGGTCGCATCCATACCAGGGATGCGACTTGAGAGGCGTGACACGCCCTGATTCAGGCCGCCCGGCGCGAACCGGGTGTGGTTTGCCGTCCATGTTGCGGGACTGAAATATCTTTCGAAAATAGCCGCATCACGTCCAGAAGTCCGGTGAGATAACCATGGGCCCAATAGGCGCGCTCCTGGGTGCCTTCGATAAGATGTTTCTCTTCCGTCACGCACTGGGGGGCGTTGCTCAGGATCCATGTCTTGAGCTCCGCACAGCGCTCTTCGATTTTGCGAAATTCCTGACTCTCATTCTCCATAAGAAGTGGGTTCTCCTTCCCGGGCTTAGATGCGGTGTGGGGTGAGGGCGTGTTTGCCAGTGCTTTGTGGTGCTTGAAGTGATTGATTCGGTTGCGGATGCCGGCTGCAGCGGATGGGGACCAGGAAACGATCTGTTGTTCAGGTGGCGAGTCTAGGCGGCAGGGAGCGGGCGTCTTTGATCGCGATACGGCGTATCACACGACTGGTAATCTCAAAGTGTGCGACAGACTTTGACCATGACACCACCTTCAGCTAACGACGCCCGCTCGCAACAGGGGCCATCGGCCGTGGCTGCCTGGATTTTGCTGGCCGTGGTCTTTTGCGCGGTGCAGCTTGCCTCGCTGTTCACACCGCCGCTGCTGGACGACGTAGACGCGAGTCATGCGCAGGCGGCGCAGCACATGGCTGAGACGGGAAACCTGGTCACGCTGTACGTGAATGGGGTGCGTTACCTCGAGAAGCCGCCGCTGCCTTACTGGCTGGCGGCGGGGTTTTACAAAGTCTTCGGCGAGAACGCGTTTGCGACGCATTTGCAAAATGCGCTGGCGCTGCTGGGATGCGCGGTGCTGATGTGGCTGTGGGCGGGACGGGCATGGGGCCGACGGGCGGGATTTTATGCAGCGCTCGGAATGCTTACGTCGATAGGGCCGTTTTTGTTTACGCGGTTCTCGATTCCGGAGGCTCTGCTTTCTTTTCTGTTGTTGCTGGCATTGTGGAGCTTTCTGACTGGCTTCGAGAGCCGTCGTGAGGGGCGCTTTTACTGGATGTGGGCGGCGCTGGCGCTGGCAACGCTGGCCAAGGGTTTGATCGCGCCGGTGTTTTTTGTGGCGGCCGCTGTTCCATTTCTAGCGCTGAGCGGGCTGTGGCGGCGATGGCGGGAACTGAAGCCGCTGACCGGGACGCTGCTGTTCTTTTTGATCGCGGCTCCGTGGCACGTGCTGGCGGGATTGGCGAATCGCGACCAGGGAAATCCGGTTGGAAATCATCCCACGCCGGGGCATGTGCACGGGTTCTGGTACTTCTACTTTCTGAATGAGCATGTGTTCCGATTCATAGGATCGCGATGGCCCCATGATTACAACCGCATGCCTTTGATCTGGTACTGGCTGGCGCATCTGGTGTGGCTGTTTCCGTGGAGTCTGTTTCTGCCGGCGATGCTGGTGGTGGCGTGGCGGACTCGACACAGCTGGCTGGCACATTTGCGGCCGGATGCGGGACAAACGGTGGACTTCTACCTGGACCATGCGGCGCGCGAGGATGTGGCCAGCTACGTGGCGCGGCTGAAGTTCAGGGTGCGGACGGCGTGGCTGCTGGGGCTGTATGCGGTGTTTGTGCTTCTGTTCTTTTCGCTATCGACCAACCAGGAGTACTACACGTTTCCGGCGTGGCCGGCGCTGTTGATACTGGTTGCGGGCGTGCTGGCGGGAACGGAAGAGCGGCGCGGATCGGATGATGGCAAGCCGTTATTGAGCACGGCCTGGTTGAGCTGGGGGCAGGCGGTGTTTGCGGTGCTGGGGGCAGCGGCGGCGGTGACGCTCGGCTGGGGTCTTTGGGAGTCGCGCACGTTGCCGTTTGTGGCGGATATTGGAACGCTGCTGGCGCACCGCGATGTGGGCGGCTACACGCTGTCGATGTCGCACTTCTTCGATTTGACGGGGCCGTCATTTGCGGCTCTGCGGCTGCCGGCCGCGCTGGCGGCGGTGACACTGCTGGTTGGTCCGGCAGTGAGCTGGATGCTGCGACTGCGGAAGAGTCATGTGGCGGCGACTACGGCGATGGCACTCACTGCGGCGGTGTTCCTGGTGGCGGCGCATATTGCCTTTGCGCGCTTTGAGCCGATGCTGAGCTCGAAGCAGGTTGCGGACACGATTGTTGCGAAAGGCGCACCGGCGGATGCGTTCATTATTTATGGGGATCAATCGGATGCGTCGAGCGTGGTGTTCTACACGCACAATTTTTTGAAGAAGCCGGCGTACGTGATGATGGAGCCGTGCTCACCGCATGGGGAGGGCTCGTCGCTGCTGTGGGGGTCGTGCTGGCCGGATGCGCCGAAGATTTTTCTGAGCGAGGATCAGCTGGCGAAGATGTGGGGTACGGGGGAACGCAAGTGGCTGTTTGCGCAGGATACGAATCAGCCCAAGGTGGAACAACTGCTGGCGGGGCGGTTGTACCCGGTGCAGTCGATTGCGGACAAGGCGCTGTGGACGGACCGGCCGCTGCAGTGAACAGCGAAGAGTGAAAAGTGAAAAGTGAAAGGGCGGTGCTGAAGAGCGCCGCCCTTTTGCTTTAGGATGGTCGGCATGAGTTACTTCCTCTTCAAGACTGAGCCCGATGCGTACTCCTTCGACGACTTGCTTCGCGACAAGGAAACGGTGTGGGATGGGGTGACCAATCCCACGGCGGTAAAGAATCTGCGCGAAATGCCGAAGGGGACGAAGTGGATTTTCTACCACACTGGCGATGAGCGGACCGCAGTTGGAACCGGCACGGTGGTGAGCGTGGATCCGAGCGTGCCGTCGAAGCCGATTGTGAAGGTAAAGGTGGGCGAGCGGCTGAAGACGCCCAAGACGCTGGGGATGATCAAGGCGGAGAAGCTGTTTGCCGACTCGCCGCTGGTGAGGATCGGAAGGCTGTCGGTGGTGCCGCTGACGGAGAAGCAGTGGGAGTGGTTCCTGGGCTGAGGAATCACCCGGTCATTGTCCGAACTGGCGCAGGTGGTGGTCGGGGTGAAGGTAGCCCCAGCGCATCCAGTCTTTCTCCGATAACACTTTGAACATGGGGTGCGGGCGGAACGTGAAGCTGCGCGGCTGCTCCGTGAATTTTTCAAACGCGGTCAGCAGGTTGCGCATGTCGGCTTGGAACTCCGCGGGCGGAGTGCCGCGGCCGGCGACCTGGTCGATCTCGGGGCGTGTTGCAACACCTGGCGGCCATTTCATGGGCGCATACAAGACAAAGCCCTTCATCATGGGCCATAGATTAAAACCACGCATCGGTTCAAGGGTCATGTCGCCCATGATGCCGCGGTAGGAGTCGGTGAGGTGGCAGACCATTTGACATGCGTTCATTTTGCCCCACAAGCGCGGGGTGTCGGGGCGGATGTTGGCCAGGCGGGTTAGGATTTCCCGACGGCATTGCGGATCGCTGAGCGATTTCATGCAGACCTCATCAGCTCGCGCGTTTGCGGCCGCGCGCCGGCATCATAAAAATTGTCCCAGGAGGGAGTCTGAAGTTTGTCATCGGCGAGTCTCGGTTTTGCTATTCCTGCGAGCAGAGATCCCGCCTCGGCTAGAGGAGTTCGAACAGCGTCGGTTCGGGGTGTGGTTCTTCTTTTTCTTCAGGAGTCGATTCGGAGAGAGGCGCTGGTTCGCCGAGCCATCGCCGGGTGTTGAGCAGTTGGCGCTGATCGAGTGCCCAGACTCTGTTAGTGAGTTCCTGAGGGCCTTTTCCTTCATGCTCAGATTTTTCGAACTCGGAGGCCATAGCCTGCATTTTTGCGTCGAGATCGTCGATGAAGCTGAGGGCGAGGGCTTCGGGGGTCATGGGAAGCTTGGGTGATCCGAATTCGAGTTTGCCGTGATGCGACAAGATGAGGTGAAGCACGAGCGTTTTGAGTTTAGGCGGGAAGTTGGGGAGCGCGTCCATGGTGCGTTCGGCAAGCGATGCTCCCATGGAGATGTGGCCGAGAAGAGTACCTTCCAGCGTGTATTCGAAGCCGATGTCCCAGGAGAGCTCGCGGACTTTGCCAATGTCGTGGAGGATGACGCCGGTGAGGAGCAGGTCGCGATGCACGAGCGGGTAATGGGGTGCGACGCGATCTGCCAGGCCCAGCAGGCTGACCACGTGTTCAAGGAGCCCGCCGAGCCACGCGTGATGAAGCTGCTTGGCTGCCGGTGCTTCTTGATAGGCGGCGGCCAGCCTGGGGTCGTCGAGGAGCGTGTTGAGCAGCAGTTTGAGATGCGGCTCGGTGAACGAATCAACGAAGGTGCGCAGGCGCGACCAGAGTGCTTCCACATCGTACGTGGTGGAGGGCATGAGGTCGGACTTGTCGGCTTCTGAAGGCTGAGCCTTGCGGAGCTTGTCGACTTTGACCTGCAGGCGATCGTTATAGCGGGAGATGCAGCCGCGAATTTTTACGGTGTCGCCGCGCTCGATGTCTTTCTCGATGCGGGGGTCGGTGGGCTCCCAGACCCGCGCTTCCACCTGACCGGTCTTGTCGCAGAAGATGAAATTGAGATAGGGTTTGTTGGTTTGAGTGGTGCGTTGCTGCCGGGATAAGACGAGGAAGAAGCCTTCAAAGAGTTTGCCGTCTTCATAGGAAGACAGGTCGGATATATAGATGTCTTTCATACTGGGTGAAGAGTAACAAATTCAGGGAATAGGGAGTAGGGAAGAACTGCGATCGCGTATTCCAAACGGACATCGGCCCTGAACTTTGTTCAGGGCCGATGAAGTTCGCTGTGGCGAAATGACTATTGAGGCGGGACGGGCGTGGTGGCCGGGGGCTGCGCAGGTGCTGGAGCTCCGGGGACGGCGGGAATCGGAGTGGGCTGAACCGGAGGTGCATTCTGCTCCGAGTCATCCTTCTTCTTATCGCTCAGGCGGGTCTTTTCGCCGGTGGTTGTGGCATTTTTCTTTTTCTTCTGTGGACCGGAGAGTCCGAGCGGAGCAGACTGGGTTTGGCGATCTGCGACTTCCGCGGCGTCCGGCGCATTGGTGGGCGCATTGTCAGGGAAGTCCTTCTTTGAGGCCTTAGACTTCTTTTCCTTGGCTTCGCGCGCACGAGCCGAGAAGCGGGTCTTCTTCTCGGGGGCAGCAGCTTGTTCAAGGGGATTATCCGGCTCAGGGTTCTGCGCGACAGCGGTGCTGCCAACCGCGCCGGCGTCTTCGGTCTGGCCCTGCGGCTCAGATGGAAGCGTTTTGGTGGGCGCCTTGCCGAAGCGGATCTTCTCTTTCTTGCCGGGCTTCATGGAAGCTGCTTTATCCGTGGGCTTGGCGGGAGTCTTGGCGGCCGTGGTCGTGGCTGCTGCCGTTGTTTCCGGGGGGATGTCACCCATGGGAGCTGATCCGCTCTTCTGGCGGAAGTGGGCCGTTTCGCGGAAACGGGTGCGCTCTACCTTCTTCTTCTTCTTAGGGGCGGGAGGTGTGTAGGCGGCGTACGAGATGGGGTTGACGCGCTTGTTTGTGCTGGCACCAGTGTCTTCGAAGCCCGGCTTGATGTCGATGTAAGCCTCTTCGCGCATGGTCGTCAGATAGGTGCGGACCGCGGGCTCCATCTTCGATTCGTAGAAGGCTTCTTCGACTTGCTGCTGCACGTCTTTGTAAGCCGGAACACCCGGGTCCACGTGCTGCAGGACTTTGAAGATTACGAAGCCCTGGCGGGTGCGGATTGGATCGGCGACGTCGCCGGTTTTGAGGCCGAATGTGGCATCTTCAAAGACCTTGGCGAGCTGACCGCGCTTGAATGTGCCCATGTCGCCGCCCTGAGCAGCGGTGGTTCCGTCGCTTGAAGTGCGTGCCAGGGCGGCAAAGTCTCCACCGGCCCTGAGCTTGGCCACGATGTCGTCCGCCTTGACTTTGGCGGCCGCTACCTTGGCGGTATCGTCCTGGCCGGCGTCTCCTGTAGAAACCAGGATTTCGCTGAGCTTCACGCTCTCCGGCTGGGCGTAATCCTGCTTATGTTCGTCATAGTAGCGCTGAACTTCGCCGGGGGTGAAATTGAGGTGGCGGCCAACTTCATCGCGCATCACCGACTGGGTGACGATCTGGTTGCGGATGTTGGCCTTGAAGTCCTCGTAAGAGACGCCCTGTTCCTGGGCGGACTTTTCCAGATCCTCAAGGGTGGCCAGGTTGTACTGTTTACGGATCTCGTTGAGGCGATTGATCAGCTCCGTCTCGCCATTGATGCCGAGTTCCTTGCCTTTGGAGAGCCAGAGTTGCTGATCGATGAGGTTACGCAGGAGGTCCTTGTGGATCTCCGAGATCTGCTGCATGGTGGCGCCATGCTGGCGGGCCTCGTCGTCGACTTCCTTCTGGGCGCGGTTGTAGTCAGAGCGCGTAATGATCTGGTCATTAACGCGGGCAATGATGTCTTCAACCGTGACGCCGCCATAGGGGCTGGCCGGTTCTGCAGGACGGGTCTGCGCGACGGCAGAGCATGCGAGCAGCATCGTGCTGAGCACGGACGCCGCGGTAATACGAAGGAATCTCTGGGTCATAGGTCGGCAACAACAGGCGGCGTGCGAAATCCACCTGGGTTATAGACGTCATTGTAAATGGCGGGGAAGCGACGGGAAGGGAATCGGGGCTTTGTGCAGTGGATCGAGCGTCGCCCGTGGCGGGGGGATCAGAGCTCCGTCAGGTCCCGGGAACTTGTTCGCAGGTCCAGACCTTTCTGTGTTCCCTATACCCTGATCCCCATTTCCTATTCCCTACCCGCTACCTTTGGGGGATAGACGGAGTCCATATAACTGAGTGCTATACTCTAGCTCAAGGCTGCCCTGCCAGGCGTGTATCTTGCCGCCCGCCGCAACTGCCGCCGGAGGTTCCATCCGCATATGACACCCCGCGCCCGTCGGGCAATATTCTCTCTAGCCCTATTTTTTGCAGTTTGCGCCGTAGCTGGCACCGTTCTTCAACGCAGGGTTGGTGCGCAGTCGTCTGAGGACGAAAGCCAGATTCGGGACAGCCTGAAGTCGTTCACCAATGTGTATGCGCTGGTGGAGCAGAACTACGCTGAGCCGATCACGGGCGACAAGGCCGACATCGCGATCTACGACGGCGCGATTCCGGGCATGCTCCGGACGCTCGACCCGCACTCTAACTTCTACGATCCAAAGGCTTACGCCAAGATGCGCGAAGACCAGCGCGGACATTATTACGGTGTCGGCATGGTGATCCAGCAGCAGCGTGACGCCCAGGGTAAAGACAAGGTTTACGTCATCACCCCATATGAGGGCACGCCGTCGTTCCGCGCTGGAATCCGGCCCGGAGACGTGATTGCGGCGGTTGACGGCAAGACGGCCGAAGGTATGACCTCGGACCAGGTGGCGAAGTCGCTGAAGGGACCGAAAGGTACCCATGTCCAGGTAACCATGGCCCGTGAAGGCCAGGCCAAGCCGCTGGTGTTCGACCTGGTGAGAGACGAGATCCCGCACCCGTCAGTGGACCTGAAGTACGAAATCAAGCCCGGAATCGGTTATGTGCATCTGACCCAGTTCCAGGAGACTACGGCGCAAGAGGTTCTGGACGCCGTTGACAGCTTCAGCAACCTGAAGGGGCTGGTATTCGATCTTCGTGGAAATCCCGGTGGCCTGCTGAGCCAGGCTGTGGAAGTCTGCGACCACTTGTTGACCAAGGGACAGGGAATCGTCTCCCAGCGCGGTCGCGCCTATCCGGATCAGAATTATGTGGCGACGCACGGAAACGACGGTAAGGCATTCCCGATCGTCGTGATTGTGAACCGCAACACGGCATCGGCGGCGGAGATTGTCTCCGGCGCTCTTCAGGATCATGACCGGGCGCTGATTGTGGGCGAGACGACCTTCGGCAAGGGTCTGGTGCAGACTGTCTACAACCTGAGCGAGAACACCGGCCTGGCCCTGACGACCTATCACTACTACACGCCCTCGGGACGCCTGATCCAGCGGAACTACAGCGGCGTTTCGCTGTACGACTACTACTACAACCACGCCGGGGCGCAGCCCGCCGACACTACCAATCGAGAAGTGAAACTCACCGACTCTGGCCGTACCGTGTACGGTGGCGGCGGCATCACGCCGGACGAGAAGATCGACTCGCCCAAGTCGAATCACTTCCAAGACCAGATGGCCATTCACTCGGTGTTCTTCCACTTTGCTCCTCGCTACCTGGCGAATCGCACGGTTGAGAAGGACTTCCAGGTGGACGACGCGGTTCTGACGGAATTCAAGCAGTTCCTGACGAGCAAGAACATCGCGTTCACGGATAAGGAAGTGAACGACAACGCGGACTGGCTAAAGGTCAACATCAAGGAAAAGATCATGACCAGCCAGTTCGGACAGCTGCAGGGCTTGAGGACGCTGGCTGACTGGGATCCTGAGATCCAGAAGGCTCTGTCGTTCCTCCCCGAGGCACAAGCGCTGGAAGACAATGCGCACAAGGTGCTTGCCCAGAAGGCCCAGGCGCGCGGAGAAGCGGCTCCCGCACAGCCGTAAAGTCACACTAAGATTCAAAAGGAACGGACAGGCTACGGCTTGTCCGTTCCTTTTTGGTGGGAATTACCTCTGCCTTAATGCTCGCGAAGTGGATCCTCAAGCTTCAGCTGGCGTGCCCTGCTTGTCACTGCGCGTGGAAGGGTTTTGGCCGGATACGGTAGAACCGAGACTTATCTCTGGCTGAGTTCGCCGGTTTCGACTTTGCGGTTGAATTCTGCGGACCGATTGCGCGGAACGCTGAGCGACTGCCAATGATCGCCGGCGAAGTGCTTGGCAAGCAGTACAATCTGGCCAACGTGATGCGGATAGTGGGCGACCTGGCGATTAATGGCCTGCATCACGGAGTGGGCTTCACCGCGAATGGTCACGGTGCGGGTGAGGTCTGCATTCGGTGAGCGATTCGAGCGTCGCCGAAAACAAGGGCCCAGCCCTTTCCCAGTCGGCCAGAGCGCGGCGCGTGTTGCGGACGGATCAACGAACTCGCTGTCGCGATTGCGGTCAGGCTTCTCGCCGTCGCGTCGTCAGGAAGTCGGTCCAGCGCGAGCGCATGTTGCCGGTCATGTGCTTGACGATGATGGCGATGGAGTTGCACTCGGCGATCCAGGGTGGCGAACAGGTGGTCGTCGGCGACCTGCTCCATCGCCCGCTCAGCGAGCTTCTTGTAGTAGCGCAAAGACCCCGATGGCGTCTTCAAGATACGATGTTGTGAATTTCAGTGCCATGAATGCTCCTCGTCCCGAGACTACGGCTCATCGTTGTAAATGCCAATTTGGATCTTGCCGCCCTCCGCCAGGCGTGCGCGATACATGCCGGGCGTGTTGAAGCTCCATGCCATCTGTCCGTCAGGCGCGATGGCGATGATGCCTCCGTCACCCTGCAGGTCCTGCAACTCCTTGTGGATCACGTGTCGACGGCGTCCTGCAGCTTCATGCCCTTGTACTGCACCAGTCGCACAGACCTCGCGCGCGACGGTGAGGCGGATGAAGTACTCGCCCGTGCCCGTGCCGAGACGGCGCACGACTGGTTGGAGGCATAGGTGCCCGCGCCGATGATGGGCGAGTCGCCGACGCGGCCCCAGCGCTTGGCCTGCAGTGCCGCCGGTGGACGTGCCGGCGGCGATGTTGCCGTGGCGATCGAGCGCGACCACACCGACGGTGCCGTATTTGTGCGCGTCGGGGGCTCGATCTCGCGACACAGGTTGCTGCAGGCGCGGGGGCGCGCCAGCGGGACGCGGCGGAATGGGGAGCCCATCCTTCTTCAATTGCTTGACCAGCGCTTGCCAGCGGCGCTCGGTGAAGAAGAAGCTGGGATCGACCTGCTCGAGTCCGGCGGATGCGGCGAACTGCTCTGCGCCGGCGCCGACGAGCATGACGTGCGGCGACTTGTCCATGACCGCGCGGGCGAGGCTGATGGGATGCCGGGTGCGCGTGACGCCCGCGACCGCGCCGGCCTTGAGCGTGGCGCCGTCCATGATGGCCGAGTCCAGTTCGTTTTTGCCGTCGGCGGTGAACACGGCGCCGCGGCCGGCGTTGAAGAGCGGATCGTCTTCGAGGATGTGGATGAGCGGCCTCAATGGCGTCGAGTGCGGAGCCGCCTTCGTCGAGCACCTTGGCCGCCGGCCTCAGTGGCCTGCTTCATGGAAGCGCGATAGGCCGCTTCGGTCTCCGGGCTTCATGGTTTTGCGCTCGATCACCCCCGCCCCGCCGTGCACCACGATGGCCCAGTGGTGCGCGGATTGCGCCTGTTGCGCGGATGCTTGCCATCGCCATCATTCGCTGCCCCAATCAGAAAGCTAGCCGCCTTCATCGCTCACATCTCCATCTCAACCGGCCATTCTTATCGTATAACTGCGGGATTCTGCCATTTACCATCGGGAGAAATGAACCACTTTCATGCGACGACTGTTTCCATCCAGGATTGCTCTCTGCCGCCATCCGCGCAGCGCTTCGCCCGAGCGCCGTACGCCCATCCCGGTAAAGGTGGTCATGGTGGCGATGTTCGAAGTAGGCGAGGACACGGGCGACGCGCCCGGGCGAATTGCAGTACTGGGTGGAACGCGACCATCTTGATCATGTGTATCCCCTGCCGGCGGCTTATCACGCCGTGCGCATGAACGATCGCGGCGAAATGGCGGTGCTGACCGGGCAGGGCACGGCGCACGCAGCGCCACGATCATGGCGCTGGGACTTGATCCTCGCTTTGACTCTTAGCCATGCGTACTGGATCATGGCGGGGATCGCCGGCGGCAATCCCGGAGCGGGTTCGCTGGGCTCGGCGGCATGGGCCCGCTGGGTCGTGGATGGCGACCTGGGCTACGAGATCGATGCGCGCGAAATCCCGAAGGACTGGACCACGGGCTACATCCCGTTGCGCAAAACGCAAGCCTTACGAAGCGCCGGCCGCACCGCTGGAGGGCCAAGTCTTCAATTGAACGCAGGTCTGGCGGACTGGGCCTTTGATTGACTCGCGAAGTCCATCTGACCGGATTCCGATCGACTGAAAGAAGTGCGCGCGCGAGTTCGATGGCGAGCGGCAGCGAACGCGCGCCGTTCGTGACCATCGGCGATGAGGTTATCGGGTCGCGACCTATTGGCATGGGAAGCTTGTCAGACGCATGGGCCGGCGAGTGGATGCGCTACTTCAGCGGCGGCAAGGGCAGTTTGCGACGACCGCTATGGAGGATACGGGCACGCTGCAGTCGTTGCGATTTCTGGCGAATGCGGGGCGCGTGGACTGGAATCGCATCCTGGTGTTGCGCACGGTGAGCAACTACGATCAGCAGCCGCGCGGGTTACAGCCGCAGAGAGTCTTGGCCCGCAGCGGATTGGAAGCTACAGCGCCTATCTGCCGGCGCTGGAAGCGGCGTATGTGGTCGGACACGCGGTTGTGAATGAATTGATCTGGCACTGGAAGAAGTACGCGAGCGAAGAGATGGTGCGGGGACTGCGACGAAGCCCTGATTCGCAATTCGATCGTGGTCCGCATTTGCACAGGCCGCGAAGCCCCTTGGCTAAGTTACGCCGCGCAGTGCAGAATGCTTGCGTTCCCTTTTTCGTGAAATCGAGCGTGTCGAAGGAGTCCTGATGCATTCTCCCTGGTTTGGCGAGTTTATGGGCACGCTGGTGCTGGTGCTGCTGGGCAATGGCGTGAACGCCGGCGTGACGCTGCGCAAGTCGTATGCGGCAGACTCCGGCTGGATTGTGGTCGCGACGGGCTGGGCGCTGGCGGTGTTGTGCGGCGTGATTGTGGCGCAGGGATTCGGCAGCCATGATGCGGCGCTGAACCCGGCCATCACTCTGGCCGCCGCGGTATCTGAGTGGCAAGTTTGCCGAGGTGCTGTCGATGTGGTCGGCGCAGTTGCTGGGCGGCGATGTGCGGCGCATCCCTGATGGCGCTGCACTATGCGCCGCATTGGGCGCGGACTCCCGATCCCGCCGCGAAGCTAGGCGTCTTCTGCACCGGGCCGGCGGTTCGCAGCCCCTTGGCGAATCTTTTCAGCGAAGTCCTCGGCACGGCACTGCTGGTGATCGTTGCCGGCGCGATCTTCTCGCCGGGCGTTGCAGAGCACGGGCCGGTAGCTGGACTCGGTCCGTTGCTGGTTGGAAGCCTGGTGTGGGGCATCGGACTGTCGCTCGGCGGCACGACCGGGTATGCCATCAATCCCGCACGCGACCTGGGCCCGCGGCTCGCCCACTTCGCTCTTGCCGATTCCGGGGAAAGGAAGTTCGAACTGGCGCTACGCGCCCATTCCTGTGCTTGGTCCGCTGTTGGGCGCGGCGCTGGCGGCGGTGCTGCTGCGCGCGACACATCCCTGGTAAGCATCTGCGGCCGCCTGCAGCCGGGCCGCCCAATGGGCCCCGAGCTTTTGGAATTGTGCCGTGCTAACTCACTTCGATCATGATCTTGCCGAAGTGCGCCGGCTCGCGATCCCATGCGGCGAGGATTGCGGGTGCCTCGCCGATTGGAACAACGTGCGTGATGGCCTCATCCACGGGGAAGCGGTTCTGCCTCTAGCATGCGGATGACGTCGCGAAAATCCTCGGGCTGCGCATTGCGCGAACCTAAGATGTCGAGTTCCTTCTGCACGAAGAGCCGCGTCTCGTATGCGACTTGCTCCTTGGCATAGCCGATGTAGACCACGCGGCCGGTGAAAGCGACCTCTTCCACCGCGGCGCGAAAGGTCTGCGGTAAGGCCGATCGCTTCGATGATGACGTCCGGCCCGCGGCCGTTGGTGATTTCGGAGAAGCTGGACGTGCAGGTCGCAGCTGGTGCGTGTTGATGGATGTGCGCAGCGCCGGCCTTGCGCGCCGTCGCCAGCTTGGTGTCATCCACATCGATGCCGATGACGGTTGCGCCGCGAAAGGCCGCCCCGGCTACGGCGCCAAGTCCAACGCCGCCACAACCTATGACGGCGACCGTATCACCGGAGCCACGCGTCCGCGTCGCAGCGGCGTGGAAGCCGACCGTGAGAGGCTCGACGAGGCACAGCTCCTTGAGGTTGAGATCGGCGCGATATAGCCGATCGGCTGGGACGGCGATGAACTCGGTGAGCGCGCCGTCGCGCTGCACGCCGAGGGTCTGATTGAACTGGCAGGCGTTCGGTCGGCCGCGCAGGCACGACGCGCATCGTCCGCAGCTCGTGTACGGCGATACTGTGACCTGCGTGCCCGGCTGCCATTCGGGATGATTCGGGTTGAGTGCAGCGACGGTGGCCGCGATCTCGTGGCCGGGGATACGCGGGTAAGTCACCAGCGGATTGCGGCCGCGGTAGGAATTCAGATCGCTGCCGCAAAGTCCGATCTTCCGCACCTGCAGCAGATAGTGTCATCGCCCTCGGGCCGAGGTTCGGGAACCTGCTCCAGCACGGCCTCACCGGGAGCGTGCAATACGATCGCTTTCATTGCAACTCCGGACATTGCTAAGTCATTCGATCATAGATCAAGCCGCCCAGCGCTTTTACGGGTTGTATTCTGGGCCTGTTGGTTTTCGATTGAATCGAGGTATTCCGATGTCCGCCACTGTTCTTCAAATCGATCCTCGCGACAACGTTGTGGTAGCTCTGCAGCCGCTTGTGGCCGGAACGTTCCGTGCAATTTGGAGAGCCAGGGGCAGACCTGCCCGGTGACGCAAGCCATCCCTGTGAAGCACAAGATGGCGCTTACGGACCTGGCAACCGGGGGACCTGATCCGGATGTATGGCATGGTCGTTGGCGAAGTTACGCAGCCCATTGCGCGCGGCGGCCTGATCTCCACGCGCAACTGTGCGGCACCGGGCGGACGCATACAGCGCGAGGCGCCATCCGGTCACATTTTGCATTGCCGGATGCGTCGGGCTGGGCTGAGCGCACCTTCATGGGCTATCACCGCGCCGATGGCCAGGTGGGCACGCGCAATTACTGGCTGGTGCTGCCGCTGGTGTTCTGCGAGAACCGCAACGTGGAGCGGATGCGCGAAGCGCTCGAAGAAGAACTGGGCTACGGCAGCGCGCGGAACGCATATCGGCAGCATGTAAGGGATCTTGTGAAGCGGGCAGGTCGAGGGAGCGACTGCCGACAGCCGATGCTGTAGTATCTGCAAACGCGGCGAGGGCGACCCATTCCGAACGCGTCTTCCCGAATGTCGACGGCATCCGCTTTCTCACGCACCAGGGAGGCTGCGGCGGCACGCGGCAGGATGCGCAGGCGCTATGCGGATTGCTGGCGGGATACATCCATCATCCCAACGTAGCGGGCGCGACGGTGCTGAGCCTGGGGTGCCAGAACGCGAAGTGCGCATGCTGATGGACGAACTGCGTGCGCGCGATCCGGAAATGCGCAAGCCGGTTCTGGTCTTCGATCAGCAGAGTTCGGGGCGCGAAACGGCGCTGATGACCGGCGCATTGGACGAGACATTCGCCGGGCTTGGAGGAGGCAAATCGCGTGCAGCGCACGCCGGCTCCGCTTTCCGCGCTGACGGTGGGCTTGAAGTGCGGCGGCTCCGACGGATTCAGCGGCATCTCGGCGAATCCGACGCTTGGCTATCTGTCCGACGTGCTTGTCGGAGCTTGGGGCGAAGACGCTGCTCTCGGAATTTCCGGAATTGCATGGCGTGGAGCAAGAGCTGATCAATCGCTGCGCGACGGACGAGTTGGCGCAGCGCTTCTACGACCTGATGCAGGCCTACTCGGCGCGTGCGAAGGCGGTGCATTCGGGATTCGAGATGAATCCTTCGCCGGGCAACATTGAGGACGGACTGATGACCGACGCGATCAAGTCGGCGGGCGCGGCGCGCAAGGGCGGCGTGGGTCCGGTACACGGACGTGCTCGATTTTCCGCAGTACGCGACAACGCCGGGGCTGAACCTGCTTTGCACGCCCGGCAACGATGTTGAGTGCGTGACGGCGCAAGCGGGCGCGGGCGCGAACCTGGTGCTGTTCACCACCGGGCTCGGCACGCCTACCGGCAATCCCGTTGCGCCGGTCGTCAAGATCTCGACGAACTCGACTCTCGCCGAGCGCATGGGCGACATCATCGACTTCGACGCGGGCGGAATCGTCACCGGAGAGTCAACGATTGCGGAATGCGCGGATCAAGCTGCTCGAGTTCTGCATTGAGGTGGCGAGCGGCGAGCGGTTGACCAAGGCCGAGATGCTGGGGCAGAACGATTTCATTCCCTGGAAGCGGGGCGTGTCGCTCTAGAGCGGAGGATTTCAGCTGCACGACTCGGCATTGCTTTTGTAGTCGACAGGCTCACTCCAGGATCGACGCACACTACCGACGAGCGCCGCAATCGCCGCCGTCTCCGCGCGCAAGATGCGCGGGCCCAGCGATGCGGCCCGCCATCCGTTCGCATCGAATAGCGCTTCTTCCTCCGGCGCCCATCCGCCTTCAGGCCCGAACGCGAGCTCCAGCATCGGCATCTGATTCTGCGCCGCGTTGACTGCTTCCTCGACAACGGTCGCTGCAGCGTCGTGCTGCGTTCCTGCTCGGCCAGCACAATCCGCGTGGCCTCGGATGCGGCCCGCACGCGGTCAGCAAGCGGTGCTGGATCGTGAATGAGCGGCACGTCGGACCGCCGCGACTGCTTGCGCCGCCTCATGCGCGATGCGCCTCCATCGCTCCACGCGTTTGCCCGCAGCCTGCGCCAGATGCTTCTCCGTGCGGCGCGCGATCACCGGAGCGATCGCTGCCACTCCCAGCTCCGTCGCTTTCTCGATGCCCCACTCCATGTGGTCGAACTTGAAAATGGAAACGACCAGCGTGATGGGCAACGCGGGATCGGCCTCGATCTTCGACGATCAGATTGAAACGGACCTCATGCGGGGCCACCGCGGCCGACCTCCGCATGGAACACGTGACCGCCCGCCACCACGTCGGCTTCCATGCCGGGCTGCGCGCGCAGCACGCGGGCCATGTGCTCGGCCTGCGCGCCGCTCAGAGTGGCGGTGGCTTCATCCCATTGTTCGGCAATCCAGCGGCGGCGCGTCATCGACTTTCCTTCCTGATCCAATCTTAGCGGTCCGCGTGCTGGCTTCGCCGGTCTGAATTAGCGCCAGAAACACTAAGGGGGACGCTTGGAAGCGTCCCCCTAGAGTGTTGCCTGTTGTGTTGGAGTACCGCTACTACTTCTTCTTTGCTGCCTTCTTCGCGGCCTTCTTTGCAGGTGCTTTCTTGGCTGCCTTTTTCGTTGCCATTTGTCTATTCTCCCTTTTTCGATGGGTTGCATCGAAGCTGCAATATGAATTGCAGTTGAGGAATGTATAGATTCATGCATCACAAGTGTCAAGAGAAAAACGAATGATGAGTGGAAAAAGTGGCAACAATTTTTTCGAAATCGAATTCGAATGTGCGCGAGCGATTTATATAAGGTGATGCGACGTTGCAAAAGCGAGGAGTCAATCCGACGCTGAAGTCGTGCCATGCATGCGCGAAGATGCCGACGCGAAGATTTCGCCGGAAGACTGCAAGCAGGCTGAACAGCACCCCGAAGACCGTGAGCATCACCATATTTCGAACACCCTGGTAGCCGTGCGACGCTCCGAATAAAAGCGCGGAAAACGCGACTCCACTCGCGACTGCTCCTCCACTCCACGCCGTGAACTGTCGTTGAAAATAGCCGCGAAAGACCAGCTCCTCAATCAGGCCGGCCATCACGCAAACCAATGCCCATGCGGCTATTTCGCGTCCATTGGAGGGAGCGAGCGCTGAAAGCGTGTGCAGCAATTGCTGTTGCGCCGGGTCGGGCGTGGCCGATTTTCCACCGGGTGGAATCAGCGGGCGATGATGGATCGTGGCGTCCACTACGAGCCACATCATTGCCGCAGTCGCCAGTACAACCATTGCGCCGCACCAGAACGTGAAGGCAATTCCCAGGTCAATGAAGAACGACTTGATGCCCCCCGACAAATCCCCGAAGAGAGAGCGGAAAGGGATTTTGCGAATGCGTAAGCCAAGATAGACCCACCCGAGCATCAGAAGCTCGGAGCCGATGGTCGTGGCATAGGTCAGAAGTTTGTTGCTGATCGGATCGCCTCTGCGTTCGGCCCGGAGATTTCCTTTGCACCTTCAATGGAAAGCAAGGCAAGACCGGCAATCAGAATGAGCTGTGTGCCAAACCGGGGCCATGGGTACCGGCGCGATCTTGCGTGGCGTCGCGAATTCATTGGGGCGAGGTTGCGGTGTCTGGTCGGGTTCGATGGGATCCAGCGAATGATTGGCCTCTTCGGAGATGTTAGTGGATGAGCGCCGAAGGATCCGAGCGACGAAGCTCCCGTGCGCTCGTATCGACTGTGACCGATGGGGCGGATCACGGTCGAGATTTGTCTCTGCGATGATGCGCGCTCAAGTTAGCACTCGATGATGTTCAGTGCAAGCCCTGCCAAGCTGGTTTCCTTATAGCGCGACTGCATATCGAGGCCAGTCAGATACATGGTGCGGATGACCTGGTCGAGAGAGACTTTGTGCTCGGCGGATTCATTGAGGGCGATACGCGAGGCGTGCACGGCCTTTACAGCGCCCATGGCATTGCGCTCGATGCAGGGGATCTGCACCAGGCCGCCAATGGGATCACAGGTCATTCCCAGATTATGTTCCATTGCGATTTCCGCGGCGTGCTCAATCTGTCCGTTGGTCCCGCCAAGCGCGGCCGTCAAACCACCTGCCGCCATGGAACAGGCCACGCCCACTTCACCCTGACATCCAACTTCGGCTCCGCTGATCGATGCGTTCTCCTTGTACAGAATGCCGATGGCTGCCGATGTGAGGAAGTAACGCAATATCCCTTCGCGATCCGCGCCGGAGATGAAGCGATCGTAATAATTTGCGACTGCGGGCACCACGCCGGCCGCGCCGTTCGTGGGAGCGGTGACCACGCGACCTCCCGCGGCATTCTCTTCATTCACGGCCATGGCATAGACTGTTACCCAATCGAGCGGGGCCAATGGATCGGAGGGTTTTCCTTCAGCCTCCTTGGAGAGCAGCCGTTCCGCCAAGCGGTGAGCACGACGTCGCACATTCAATCCTCCGGGGAGGATGCCCTCGGTTGCCATCCCACGATCGATGCAGTCCCGCATCGCCTGCCAGATGCGCAGAATGCCGGCGCGCACCTGGTCGTCAGCGGACTCGTCGCTCCGTCGTTCGACCAGCGAGCATTCGTTCGCCATCATCAATTCGCTAATCGTCAGTTTTTGGTCATCGGCAATCTGTAGCAACTCCGCGGCGCTGTGAAATGGAAACCGGAGTCGGCGCGGGTCGGCTGCCGGGACCGGCGCTCCTCCTGCTTTGCCCGCATTCGCCGAATCTTCCTCCGTGATGAAGCCGCCGCCGATGGAAAAAAAAGTTCGTTGTACAAGAATGCCGCCGGTAGCGTCATAGGCCGTCAGGCGTAACCCGTTCGGATGCTGCGTGCGAGCGCCGGGAGGATACATCACGTCGCGATGAAAGACCAGATCGCGAGCTTCGTCGCAATCGATTGTGTGCTTCCCATCCAGGGAGAGTTGTTTTGAATGGCGTATGGACTCGACGGTGGATTCGATACAGGCCGGATCGATCGTGGCTGGCTCAAGGCCGGCAAGCCCGAGAAGTACGGCGCGGTCGGTGGCATGACCCAATCCGGTGAGAGCCAGCGATCCGTAGAGATCCGCATGGACACGGTCAACGCGGCTCAGGATATTTTCTTCAGAAAGGCCCCGCGCAAATTGAAATGCTGCACGCATCGGACCCATGGTGTGGGAACTGGATGGGCCCACCCCGATTTTGTAGAGATCGAAGAAACTGGTTGTCACATCGCCCGCCTACATAGGCGATGTTACGCCAGCACCCTGCACCCGGGCTGGCCGTGTTTTGCACCTCCTCCGCGGCGCCAGCACTCTAGAAGGACGAACTTGGCGATTTTCCAGACGGACCGCATGTGAAGGCGGCGGGAATGCGGGACCCATTAAGCTGCATTCTTGTCACAGACGCATATCTATCCAGCGAATAGGATCCAAACAGACTTTTCAAAGCGAAGGAAAATCAGGTAATGATTCTTAATCGGTTTGTAGTGCCGGTTCTTACTCTTCTCCTGGGGGCCACTTGCGGAAGCGCAGTACGGGCAGCCGGGGTACCACACGGTCAACGCAGCGGATACGTCCAGGATCGGGATGCGTGGGATGCGCCGCCGCGTGAGTGGAAGGAGATCCAGCGCCGGGGCTTTCAAGATGGCATCGAAGGTGCGCGAAAGGACTTCGACAACCATCGTCGTCCGAATGTAAACAATCGGGACGAGTACCGGCACCCCAATCTTCCGTTCGACCTTCGCGAACCCTATCGTGAGGGCTTTCGCCGTGGTTATGAGCGAGCGATGAGTCACCTTGTGGGCGATCACGATGGCCGGACGCGGGAACGCGAAGGGGTAAGCCACGAACCCGAGAGACGGGGCCGCGACATCGCCGAGGATACGCGGCAACGTGGATTTGAGGATGGACGGGACGGTGCACGAAAAGACTTCGATAACCACCGCCGGCCGGATCCGAACAATCGCGACGAGTACCGTCATCCCAAGGTTCCCTACGAACTCCAGCGCGATTACCGGGAAGGCTTCCGGCGAGGATATGACAAGGCAGTAGCTGAAACGATCGGCGGCCGCGAGCGTCGCTAGGCGACAATCCGGGAATTTGCGTCTCGCGTTTCACTTGGGTTAGGGCCGCAGACAGTTGCGGCCCTGGTTGTGCGACGGAAATCTTCGCATGCAGAAACCTCTAATTTTCCAATTGAGATGCGACGGCCATCACAGTCTTCCTTCGCATGATGGGTGGTACACTCCGACCACTTACCATGGCTCTTTCTAAAACTCTTAGCGCGGCCGTCTACGGCATCGACGCCAACCTGATCGACGTGGAAGTCGATTACAGCGGTATTGTCACGAGCGAGGACCATTTCCATACTGTTGGCTTGCCGGATGCCGCTGTTCGCGAGAGCCGCGATCGCGTCCGCGCTGCCATCAAGAATTCCGGTTACTTGATGCCCCCCACCTTCACAACCATCAACCTTGCTCCGGCCGACCTGAAGAAAGAAGGTTCGGGATTTGATCTTCCCATCGCGATCGGCATCCTCGGAGCCTACGGAGCTTTGAAGGTCACGGATTTGAGTCAGTATTTGTTCGTTGGCGAACTGGGGCTCGATGGAAGCGTGCGCGCCATTCCTGGAATGTTGCCGGTTGCCATCCTTGCCCGCGAAAAGAAAATTTCCAACCTGATTCTGCCGACTGCCAACGCCGCCGAAGCAGCGGTTGTTGAAGGCGTCAACGTCTATCCCGTCACTTCACTGCTGGATGTACTGGATTTGTTGAATAGTATCGTCGTTGGTGTAGTTCAGCGAGAGCCGTTTCACGTTTCTACGGAAACGCTTTTAGGAGAATTGCAGCATTTCAGCGTCGACTTCAAGGACGTCCGCGGGCAGAAGACGGCCAAGCGCGCTCTTGAGGTAAGCGCAGCGGGTAGTCATAACATCCTCATGATCGGGCCGCCAGGGTCGGGCAAGACCATGCTGGCCAAAAGACTTCCGTCAATACTCGCGCCTCTGAGTTTTGACGAGGCGCTCGAAACAACCAAGATTCACTCGGTAGCCGGAGTGCTCGATGCGGCGGCAGGTCTTGTCACGCAGCGGCCTTTTCGCTCGCCGCATCACACCATCTCCGATGCGGGACTGATCGGTGGTGGCATTGTTCCGCGGCCGGGTGAAGTCTCACTGGCTCACAATGGGCTGCTCTTTCTGGATGAACTTCCGGAGTTTCCCCGCAATGTTCTCGAAGTGATGCGCCAACCCCTTGAAGATCACAGCGTAACCATCGCCCGCGCCAGCATGTCACTCAGCTTTCCCGCCCGCTTCATGCTGGCTGCGGCCATGAATCCTTGCCCGTGTGGTTATTTCAACGACAAATCGCGCGAGTGCATGTGTACGCCGCCGATGATTCAACGGTACGTGGCAAAGATCTCAGGCCCATTGCTTGATCGGATCGATATTCACATTGAAGTACCGGCGGTGCAGTACAAGGAACTTCGCGGCGGAGCAGCCGCCGAAGGGTCGGCCGAGATTCGGGGCCGTGTCCTGGCCGCACGGGAACGTCAAAGAACGCGCTTCCACAAACAGGGCGAAAAAATCTATTCAAATGCGCAGATGACTACTCGGCAGGTTCGAGCATATTGCGAACTCGGTCCGGATGCCGAGCGCCTTCTGGAGCGGGCTATGCAACAGCAGGGCCTGACCGCGCGCGCACACGACCGCATTCTTAAGGTGGCGCGCACGATCGCTGACCTCGGGGGGGAAGAGTCATTGTCTGTCGCGCACCTGGCTGAAGCAATTCAGTATCGTACTCTCGATCGCAGCTACTGGTCCTGATCAACCATCGGGCACATGGATTGTAAAACCCAGCGCCATTACCAGATTTTCGCCGTCCGCTCCCACCAAAGTGGTCTTGTTCGCGTTGAATTCGCCGGGATATAAAAGGGTCGACACTCTGTTGCAATAAATTAAATGGAGGCCATTCTTGAATCCCCATCACCTCACCGAAGGCTGGGATGTCTATTTTTTTGGAATCCCTCTTCTTGCTTTGCTTTTCTTTGGCTATTTCAGGCTCGATGAGACTTTTACAAAGAAGAAGCGAAACCCTGGCACCCAGGCGCCTCCGCCGCTTCCCGTTGTCGATCTTGACGGCAAATCGATGTGCACAGATCCCGATGGCCGCCCGTGGGAAACGAGAGCATCGCGCCGCCGGCGACCGGTCTAGAACATTAAGAAATCCTTTGCCTGGTCACCCCTAGAGTCTAAAGATCTCCCAACCTTCGCCGATGAAGTTAGGAATTGGCATGAGAACAATCTCATGCCCGTCGCTTTCGGTTGGAGGATTCGGGTGCGTGATCTAGATGGGTTCTCGTTTTTTGAAATGTTCCTGCTGATGGCGCCGTTTGTTGTGTTTACCCTGCTCGCCATGCTCGGAATAGATAAGCGCCTCGCTCGCGGGCGTAACCCGCGAACTAGTCATCGCCCGAAGTTCTGCGAACTGAGCCCCGATGGGCGATGGCGCCTTCCCGATCCTGACGGTGTGTTGGACGCGAGAGAAATTTCCACTGGCTGCCAGGACGGCACTGCGGCAAAAGCCGGCCGACAGGTCGCCTGATTCTGTCCACAGTTACCTAATATCGAAACGGAGCCTTTCACGGTTCTAGCAAAATAGGTTATTAACTATTTGAAATCAAGAGGCTTACATTTGATTCGTCGCTCACTGGCTGCGGCCAATGCGAAAATTGTTTCTCCGGGTCCGGTCGCTAGAAAACTATTGACCCCGCCCCCCTCCCGGGTATACATTGAATGGTGCCATCCAGGGTAGATTGCACAGTTCGGCAGGATGCGCCCGTCTGTCTGTTCCCTCATCAAATCAATGGGCTTAGGCTCAATCAGTGGTGAGTTTCGTGTGTTTGGATACAGTCACTGAGGGCAGGCGATAGACGCGCGTATCCCAGATCCGTGTTGTTCACTCAAAAAAATAGGGTTGGATGCATTCGGCCGAAAGGCGCCTTGCATCAAAGGATTTTGAACTGGACGCCGGCCCTGTGCGTCTAATCCCTAGAAGGTAGGAAAAACCGGCAGTCCGGAACCTGGCTGCCAGCTGCACTGGCGGCGCCAAGTAGTTCCGGCCAGGCAGGAAATCTCAAAGGAGTAATTCGTAATGCGTTCTGATCTTGTTTTCGGGGCACTCTCTCATGTGTCCAACCGTTATTCGCTTTGCCAGTTGGCCAGCAAGGCCACACGCAAGCTGCATAAGCCGAATACCCGTCTGCAGGACACGACCAATGAAGTTCTGCAGCGCTTTCGTACCACAAACCCAGGTGCGTCTTCGGCCCCGATAGCAGCGTCCGTTGCGCCCATTCAGCATCGCCGCGCTGCATAGTCGGTGGCGCGAGGTATCGCGCGGTTAGTCGCGGCTTCAGGCAGCTCCCTTGTCTGGGGAGCTGCTCTCCCCCGATTTTTCTTCCACATACCACGATTTCTGAAACATACAGGGCGCATCCGCGTTACAATTCCGGTAAGTATTCCCACCTGATATCCGGAGCGCGTTCCTCCTCCGACTCTCCTCCCAACCATCCCGCCCCGTCGCAGGTAAACATGACCATTGCTGAACTTAAAGAGAAGAACATCACAGAGCTGAGCCGTATTGCGCGCACTTTGGAAATTCCGGGCGCCAGCGGCCTGCGTAAGCAGGACTTGATCTTCAAGATCCTGCAGGCGCAAAGCGAAAAAGAGGGACACATTTTTGCCGAGGGCGTGCTTGAGATTTTGCCCGACGGCTATGGTTTTCTCCGTTCGCCCGACTATAACTATCTTCCTGGTCCGGATGATATTTACGTTTCTCCGTCGCAGATTCGCAAGTTCGATCTGAAAACCGGCGACTCGATCAGCGGCAACGTGCGACCGCCCCATGAAGGCGAAAAGTACTTCGCCCTGGTAAAGATCGAAGCTATCAACTTCGAATCCCCAGAAGAGACTCGTAACAAGATCCTGTTCGACAACCTGACGCCGCTTTATCCACAGGAACGCATCAAGATGGAAACGGTGCGCGAAGCGGTTAGCGGCCGAGTGATGGATCTTCTTACGCCGGTGGGAAAAGGTCAGCGTGGATTGATTGTCGCGCCGCCCCGTACTGGCAAAACGATGCTCCTGCAGTCCATTGCCAACTCGGTGACGTCCAACCATCCCGAGGTCGTGTTGATCGTTCTACTGATCGACGAGCGCCCCGAAGAAGTTACGGACATGCAGCGATCTGTGAAGGGCGAGGTCATCAGCTCCACGTTCGATGAGCCCGCTGCGCGCCACGTCCAGGTCGCCGAGATGGTAATCGAAAAGGCCAAGCGCCTGGTCGAGCACAAGCGCGACGTCGTGATTCTCCTGGATTCGATCACTCGTCTGGCCCGCGCCTACAACACCATCGTGCCTCCTTCGGGCAAGGTGCTCTCCGGCGGCGTAGACTCCAACGCCCTTCAGCGCCCAAAACGCTTCTTCGGGGCAGCCCGTAACATCGAGGAAGGCGGATCGCTCACGATCATCGCCACTGCTCTTGTCGACACCGGCTCGCGCATGGACGAAGTGATATTCGAAGAATTCAAAGGCACCGGCAACATGGAAATCATCCTGGATCGCAAGCTTGTGGACAAGCGCGTCTTCCCGGCGATCGATATCCAACGCTCCGGTACGCGTAAAGAAGAACTGCTCATCCCCAAGGAAGATCTGCAGCGTGTGTGGGTACTGCGCAAGGTGCTGAATCCGTTATCCCCGGTTGAAGCCATGGAACTGCTAATCAGCAGGCTTGAGAAGGTTCGCAACAACGCGGAATTCCTGCAGAACATGAACCAGCTGTAGGCGGCAAAACTCAATGTGCGCGGGCGGAGACGGATGTCTCCGCCCGCATTCTATTTGGTTCGCGGCGTTACCTTGCCGCTACTCGGTCCGGAGGGCCTGCATTGGATCGAGCCGCGACGCGCGCCATGCTGGCACGATGCACGCCGCCATCGAAACGGCGAGGAGCATCGTTCCCACCGCGCAGAAAACCGCCGGATCGAACGGCTCGGTCTTATAGAGCATCGATTGAATGAAGCGAACCAGGGCGGCGCTTACCACCAAACCAGTCATCAGTCCGACAAGGGCCGGCTTCATTCCATCGACCAGCGTCCGTTCCAGCACCTGCGTCCGTTGTGCGCCGAGAGCCATGCGGATGCCGATTTCGCTCGTGCGCTGGGCCACAACGTAGGAGAGGACGCCAAACATGCCAGCGGCTGCCAACAGCAGTGAAAGAGCAGCAAAGGCAGTAAGCAGCGTTGTGTTAAAGCTCTCGTTCACCGCAGATTTACCCAACAACTGATTCATGGTCAACACGTTGGATACTGGCAGTTCGGGATCCAGCTCCGCGAGAATCTTCTGCACCGGCATGGCGAACTGTTCGACGTTCGCGTGCGCGCGAATGATGAGTGTGCCGACGTTCAGATCACCTGCATTAAGCGGATAGTACTGAATCGGCTTAGGCAACTCCGCTTGCGCATAGCGCGTATCGCCAACGATGCCGCAAATCTCCCAAGTTCTGTCATGGTAGCGCAGATGTTTTCCGATCGGGTCTTCTCCCGGAAAGTATTGTCTTGCGAAGAACGCGTTGATGACGGTCTGGTTCGCATCCTTGAGCTGACGATTGGGATCGAACGTCTGTCCGCGCACAATCGGAATGCCCATCGCGGCGAAGAACCCCGAGTCGGATTCCCGGTTGATCGCAAACTGCATTGTGCCTTCCGGCAGTGGAGGGTGCTCAATGACCTTGAACTCACTGTCGCCCCAATACCCCTGACCCGGCACCGCGCGCGTGAATCCCACCGCTTCCACACCCGGAAGCGCGCGCACGCGTTCCAGCAGCGCCTTGTAGAAATTCACCAGCTGGGCCGGTTGGTTATAGCGCTTGCCAAAGAGGTCCAGACGCATGGTTAAAATGTTGTCTGTCGTGCACCCGAGATCGGAGGCCCGCAGCCTCTGGTAGCTTCTGAGCAGAAGCCCTGCGGCCACCAGCAGCACCACTGTAAGTCCAACTTCAGCGGCCAGCAGCGTCGCACGCATGCTTGTATGCGCCTGTCCGGTGCTCGATCCTCGCGAAGCATCCTGTAGCGACGTCAAAATCGGCCGCCTGTAGGCGCCCGCAGCTGAAACCAGACCCGCAAAGAGGGCGCAGACAAAAATCAGGCCGACTGTGACCGCGACTACTACCGCATCGATCTTGATCGCTTCCACACGGCTCATGTCGTGGCGAACACGGACAAACCACTCCACTGCGCCATACGCCAGTGAGAGTCCAACCGCGCCGCCCGCAAGCGAGAGCAAGAGGCTCTCCATCAGTCTCTCTCGCAGCAGGCGCAGACTTCCGCCTCCGAGGGCCGAGCGAATCGCCAGGTCCCTTCGACGGGCGGCGGATCGGGCCACAAGGAGATTGGCGACATTGAGGCATGCAATCAGCAATACACATCCGGTCGCCGCCAGAAGGACGTAGAGCGGTCTTCTTAGATTGCCCACCATGCTCTCCAGAAGCGGTTTTGAATTTGCGGCTTTGCTTACGAAAGGATTGTCCAAATGTTGATCGTGAAGCCGGCGCGTGATCACCGACAAATCTGCTTGAGCCTGCGCTTCATTCACCCCCGGCTTGAGGCGTCCAACAGCTCCAAAATTGTGCTCGCCTAATTGAGTCAATATTTCTGGCGGCTTGTCATGGTAAATGGGCGTCCAGAGCTGAATCTGAGGATCGGAGTAGTAGAAGGAGGCTGGGAGCACGCCGATCACGGTGTAGGGCACACTGTTCAAGTGAATTGTCTGGTTCAGGATCGACTTATCACCGCCGAATCGCCGCATCCAAAGGCCCCAACTCAGAAGCACCGCTCCGCTTGCGGAGGGGCGATCCTCCGCCGCAGTGAAAACGCGCCCGAGCGCCGGGGCGACACCCAATGTAGAGAAGAGATTCCAGGTTGAGCTGGCACCCAGGATTTTCTCCGGCAATTGCCCGCCCCCGCTGGTGAGGTTGTAGTCGTCTTCGCTCAGAAGGGCCAGATCGCTGAACGACTTATTCTGCTTCCGCCATTCGCTGAACACGCCTCCCGACACTGAGTTGTATGCGAATTGCTCATTGGTGTGCTCGTACAGGCTGATCAAGCGATCAGGGTCGCGAAACGGGAGCGGCTTGAGGATTACGCCCCGAACGACGGCAAAGAGAGCGACGTTGGCACCGATACCGAGCGCCATTACGGCAATGGCAATCAGTGAGAAACCAGGCGTGCGATAGAGCGTACGAGTGGCAATACGTACATCGCGGACCCATACATCGAGCCAGCTCCAACTCCAGGTCGAGCGGGTCTGATCGCGCACAAGCGCAGGGTTACCGAAAGAGCGAAGAGCCGCAGTGCGTGCTTGTTCGCGGGGCATCCCCGCCGCCATGTTCTCGGCGATCTGCTGTTCGAGGTGGAAGAGGAGTTCTTCATCGAGCAGAGTGCTCTCTCTCGGCCGTCCAAAGAGCAACCGTGCCTTCATAGCCAATTGATCGACCCAACGCATCTTTCCCTCCTCGTTCTGAGATTGATGGTTCACGACGTGAATTCCGACAATGGCCTGTTTCGTCCGTCAGGCCTCGCTGACAACCAGGTTGATGGCGGCGGAGAGGCGACTCCAGTTGGCTGCCTCGGCCTCAAACTGCCTTCGACCGGCGGTGGTAAGCGAATAGAACTTGGCTTGCCTTCCTGAGTCACTCTCGGCCCACTTTGCCTTGATCCAGCCCTGTTGCTCGAGACGGTGCAGAGCGGGATAGAGGGAACCCTGCTGAACTTGCAATACTTCGCCGGAAACTTGCTGAATGCGCTTGGCGATCGCCCAACCGTGCATTGCCTCGAGCGAGATGGTCTTCAGGATGAGCAGGTCGAGAGTGCCTTGAACGAGATCGCTTGGTTTTCCCATGCCTAGATTATCTACACTTCTTATTGTAGATCGTCAAGGTGTCAATAAATCTTCGCGCGTCATCCTGGCCGTTCGGGCAGGGTCAATGTAGCCAGGTGGCGGATGTGTGCGAGGCGGGAATGCCGCACTGTGATGTCAGCGGCGAATGTCGCAGGAGGGTCGAATGTCCGGATTTCTGGTGGATTTTTCAAATGAGCTTGCGAATGCGGTGGAACGCGCGGGAGCTTCGGTGATCAGCGTTCCCGATGGCGGACGCGAGGGAGTGAGCGGCACGATCTGGCGTGAGGGAGTCGCAATCACGGCCGAACACACGATTCAGGGCCTGGATGAAGTGGCGGTCGTGTTGCCTTCAGGCGATACGGTGACCGCGGCGGTGGCAGGCCGGGATTATGGCACCGACATTGCGGTGCTCAAGGTGCCCGCAGGGCCGCCCGGTGTGGCGATTGCGGATGAGTCGCAGGCGCGCGTTGGCGACATTGTCCTTTCGGTTGGACGCAGAAAAGACGATGGACTGGCGGCTACCTACGGAATGATTAGCGCTGTCGGCGGGCCATGGCGGACGGGCCAGGGTGCACGAATTGATCGGTGGCTGCGGCTTGATCTGAACCCGTTCCCGGGATTTTCCGGCGGTCCAGTGGTGAATGCACGGGGCGAAACGATCGGCATGGCAACATCGGGGCCACGCAGGTCAGCAGCTACCATTCCGGCGTCGACGGTGAGCCGCGTCGTGGATCAACTGCTGAAAAGCGGTCATATTGCGCGCGGATATCTGGGAGTTGGCATTCAGCCGGTTGCGTTTCCTGAAGCCGCGGCACGCTCCCTGGGAGTTGAGGGCAACCACGGACTTCTGGTGGTGATGGTGGAACCGAACGGGCCGGCCGCCAATGCCGGGGTGCTCCTGGGAGACATCATCGTACGAGTCGATGGGGCAGCACTGAACGGGGCACAAAGCCTGCAGTCGTCGCTCGATTCGGAAAAGATTGGCCATCCGGCGACGGTAGATTTGGTGAGAGGCGGAAAGCTCATTCAACTCCAGATAGTAGTTGGCGAAAAGCCCGCGAGGTGACAGTGGCGACGACTCTGAATCCAGAAACCGTTTCTGGCATCACTATCGGATACTCAGTGGGTTCAGTTGCTGACTGGCTGAGAAGAATCACGGTGTGTGTCCGCGGCCCAAGGGGGTCGCGCGGGTCCGGTGTTATTTGGCGCGATGGCCTGGTAGTTACCAACGCACACGTGGCGATGAGCGGAGGGCATGAACTTGAGTTCTTCGATGGCAGAAAGGCTCGGGGAAGGCTCGTGGCACAGGATAAACGTGTCGATCTGGCGGCGGTGGAAGTGCAGTTGAGGGGGATGACCTCCGCCTCAATTCGAAGCGCACGAGAGCTTCGCGCGGGCGAAATGCTGATCGCGGTCGGCAATCCATGGGATGGGGAAGGTGCGGTTAGCGCGGGCATCCTGCATCGTGCGGCGGGAAAGGAGCCGGTCATATTCGCAGATATTCGGCTCGCGCCAGGAAACTCGGGCGGTCCGCTGGCCGATGCGCAGGGAAACGTGATTGGCATCAACTGCGCCGTCTATCGTGGGCTTGGCTGCGCAATCACCAGTGACGCGGTGAGGGAGTTCCTCTCGAAGGCGGGAGTTCTGGAGGCGGCTTGATCCGCGTGCTGGTGTGGGCGAAGTCGGCAATTGCACGCGCGGGCCTTGAAGCCATCGTTCAGGCAGATGAGCGCTTTACGGTTGTTCGCGCCGAGCGCGAGTCGAGCGACCTGCGGGCGCTTGTGCGCACCTGTCGGCCCGATGTGGCGCTGATAGACGGCGCTGACTATGGGGCCGCGCGGCTTCCGGGGGATCCATTGCAGGACTCTGACGGTCCTGCACTTGTCGTGCTCGTCGAGAACGTTACACGCGGCGACCTGGTCCGCCTTTTACAGGACGGTCCAAAGACTCTAGTGCTGCGAGATGCACTCCCCGGCGAGATCACTGCCGCTCTCCAGGCAGCCAAGGATGGGCTCGTGGCAATGTCGCCAGAGTTATTCGAGATCCTGTTGCCCTCCGGTTCTGAGGTCGCTGCGTTCGCCGAACTTCCACCCGGAGAGCCACTGACGACGCGGGAGAGTCAGGTTCTGGGTCTGCTTGCGGATGGAGCGCCGAACAAGGAGATCGCGGCTCATTTGAAAATTTCAGAGCACACCGTGAAATTTCACGTGAGCTCCATCCTGAGCAAGCTGGGCGCAACTACGCGGACCGAGGCGGTGACGCGAGGCTACAAAGAGGGACTCATCGTGATCTGACCGCGCCCGTGCTGTGGAATGCCTGGCACGATCAGTCGGGCCGCTACCGTACTTCTGTCAGGGCCTCAGTCTGTTTGCTCATTTTTGCCGTGCGATCAAGCTTGTCCCAGTTGAAAGGCTTGCCGTCGATGGCACGCTTGATCGTCTTGAACAACACAACCGAGAAGAGCTGTCGATAAGAAAAGCGCTGCAGCCAGATGTGGAACAGCAGCCAGCCATCACCCTTGTTGGCGGGATGGCGACGCTCCAGGCTGAAGGCCGCGGCGGACGTGACGAAATCGATGAGCAGGAAGGCAAGGAAGTAGGTAAGCAGCTTTTGGAAATTCGCCACCGAGGTCGCTTCCGGATGAAAATAGCGATCCACAAAGTAGTGGATGATTCCGTAGACGAACATGAGATCGATAAACGGCGACACGAGCGGAAGAAGCATTTGGAAGATCAGGATGTTGGGTAGAGCGAACAGGCCCATCGCCTTGTTGCGGGTGAATGCGGCGCGGTGTTTCCATACCGCCTGCAAGGTACCGAATGACCAGCGAAAACGCTGGCGCATCAGGCCTTTTGCGTCGATTGGCGCTTCAGTAAACGCGAGCGAGCGATCCTCGTACACCACCTTGAGATTCTGTTCTAGAAGGCTCATGGTCAGGTCAGCGTCTTCTGCGACGGTATTAACCGGATAGCAGCCTGCCTTCTTTACAGCCTCAGTTCGCCATGCGCCAATCGCTCCCGGAACCACGGTCACAACATGGAATAGATCAAGGGCGCGGCGCTCGAAGTTCTGGCTGGTGATGTATTCGAGTGCCTGCCACCGCGTCCATAGATTCACGCGATTGCCAACCTTCGCGTTGCCGGCCACCGCTCCGATGGTCGGATCTTCAAAATGCGGTATGAGCTTTGAAACAGCGTCCGCGGCAATGACCGTGTCGGCATCGATACCCACATAGATATCTTCATGAACGCTGTCGAGCGCGAAGTTGAGCGCCGCCGCCTTGCCGCCGTTCGGCTTTTCCATTACCTCAACGCGTCCCGCCCGAATCTCCGCAGCATAGGCGTCGCGGGCTACTTCGGCGGTGCGATCTTTGGAGCCATCGTCGATCACGATGACTCGCAGATTTTCGTAATCGGAATTGAGCACCGAACGAATCGTTCGGACTATCACTTTTTCTTCGTTGTACGAAGGAATCAGAACGGCAACCCGGGGGTTGAATCCGGGAGAGGCCTGGCGATGCGGTCGCCGGAGGCGATCGATGATGGCGAAAATCCCCACCAGGATCAAGCGTGCGCTCATCAAAATGTCGCCCAAAAAGAAAACAACCACGACAAAGTTGAAGACGATGGAAAGCGCAGAGAATGCCAGTGAGTCGGGAATGGTGCGCATCTGCTGCCAGAACGACAGTTTCGGCATTACTTCCGCAGTCGTCTTGTTCATCAGTGCTGAGACTTGCACGATCTTGAAGCCGTGTGCGCGTAGCGTATCAATCAGCACTGGCAGCGCCGCCACGGTCACGGCACGATCTCCACCGCCGTCATGCAGCAGAATGATGGACCCCCGAAACTGCGGTTTCGTCTTCATGCGGCTCAGCTGATCAAGAACCGATTGCGCGATCTCATTCGGCGTTTTGCGAATGCGCTCATCCCAGTCGTCGGTGTCGAGTTTATTCCCGACCACCGTGAGGCCGTGCTGCTGAATTCGCACGACGGGGGCCGCCTGGTCGTCTGTGTCCGGCTCTTCGTCAATGTCGTATGGGGGACGGAAGTAAAGTGGCTGCACTCCCAGCTTGGACGCAAAAAGCCGGTCAGTGAGATTGATCTCCCAGTCCAGTCGCTGCGGTGAAATTTCACTGATGTCGGGATGCGTGTAGGTATGGTTCCCGATCTCGTTGCCCTCGCGGACAATCCGCTGCATGAGGCCGATGTTCTGCTGAGCCTCCTCGCCAATCAGCATGAAGGTCGCGTTGACGCCCTTGCGCTTCAGGATGTCGAGTATGCGCGGCGTCCATTTGGGATCCGGTCCATCGTCGAAGCTCAGCGCCACCTGCGTGGTTTTATAGCCATACTGATCGATCGTGTAGGTGTTGGGGTACACGTCCATATGTTCATCGATGATGAGTTTTTTACGCGGATCGGGTTCGTCGGTATCAACCTCAACCGTGCGGCTCCCAGACTTCGGAGTTCCAATCACGCGGATGATTTCGCCTTCACCCTCGGTATCAACGTCGTGCCCTGGCTGCACGGTACCAAGCGCTTGCAATGACCCCGCAACGCTCGGCCGATCCCAGACATTCCAAAGCGAATTGTCTTCTTCTCCTAACCGCCAAAGCGCAAACGTCTGCAGTCCCAACTCGCGCGCTGCCCGTAGTTCGTTCAAAACCGTCACGCCATCCAGAAACCAGACAACGTGCCGCTCGTTGCTATCCTCATCCAAATATTCAAAGTGCGGATTGAGCGAGTCGTAATCCAGGTTCAAATCGGCGTCGGCATCGGACGCGCGTTGCCATACCTCTGACACGGTAAGGTCCTGCGTGTCGATGACCTGTGGTTTTGGCGCGTCACCCTGCTTCGAGGCAGGTGCAGGGTTGGAGAAGGTCCAATCGTAGCCGTAGTTGCCAATGGCGCAGATCAACTTTTCTTTGGGAACAATCTTGAGTACGTGTTGAAGATTAGCCACAAACCACTGCTGCGGCGCGATAGGGCCGGGGTCGCTTTCCACTTCATGCAGGTCGTAGTTCATCAACACGACCCAGTCCACGTTGTCCGAAATCTGCTTCAGATATTTGTCTTCCGTCGATACCGCCACGTTCACACAAAGCCGTAGATTTCGCGCATGCAGCTTCGCGTAAAGCTCTTGAATGAAGTTGACATAAACCGGAACAGAGTCTTCGCGCAGGTTTTCGAAATCGAGAGAAAGGCCCCGGTAGGCCGGGAATGCCGTAAAGAACTGGATGATCTGGCTTTCGAGAACTGCCCGCTTCCCGTCGTCGGCCAGAACGTCGCCGATGGCGGGATCCCAAATCTGCGAATGTGGATTGAAATTATTAATGTGCGGGAAAATTTCAGTGCCTTCCCGCGTGTCTTGGATCACGTGCTTGATCTTGTTGAGATCGTCCGGGTCGTGCACTGTCGCGCCATCAATGACCCGGTACTCCTGCATGGTGTTCTGGCTGCTCATGGAGAGCAGCTGCCCGTCCGGAGCGTCGACGTGGAGCCACTCCGGGAAAAGCATATCGATCTGGTGCACGTGCGCCTTGAAAGATGAATAGCTGGTCGCGTCATCCGGAGCATAGTAAGCGGCCCGCAGTCCTTCCCCCGTGTTCAGCGGTATGGCAGAGGGCGGGCGAGTCGTCTTGCGCCGCGGAGGAGTCGTGGACTTTGCGCCCTTAAGAAGAGGCGTACGGTCATGCAGCGCCCGCAGATTGTGCTTGGCCAGCGGCAGAAACAGTTCCGGCAGCGGCTGGCGGCGAAGCGTGTTGAAGATGACCCCCGCCACCACCAGGGTGGTGACCACCGCACCGATATCGAGAACGCGCCGCAAGCGCTTCCACCGCTTGCGTTGAGGATCGAAAAAGATTTGCTTGTCTACCATTGGTTTCCACGTGCGCGAAAACCGGGTAAACGGTCTACGCTATACAGTACGAATCGTATGGAAGCTGACCCCTTGAGTCAATCGACCGTTCCCGCGCCGGGCTATCTGACGAGATGGTCGGTTTTCTCCGCGGCCTTAGCCATCAGCGCCGGTTCAATTCTCCGTATTTGGATGCTGCGCAAGTTCTTTGAAGTCAGTGGCGACTCCCAACTGTATGGGGGCATGGCCAAAAACCTGCTCCTTCATGGGCGCTATGCCGTTACCGACGGAACTGGCGTGCTTCATTCCACATTGATCAGGTTGCCTGGCTATCCACTTTTCCTCGCGGCCTGCTTTCAACTCTTCGGAATGGAGAATTATTTCTCTGCTGTCTGCGCGCAGATATTGTTGGAGATGATCGGTTGCGTCCTGATCGCACTCTTTGCATGGCGCATCAGCCCTTCGGCATACCGCCGGCGTGCGGTTCACGCCACGCTCTGGCTCGCGGCTCTGTGCCCTTTCACTGCCATCTACGCGGCAGAGCCACTCACCGAGGCGCCTACCGTTTTCGTGATCGTGCTGGCCCTTTGGGCTTTGGCTCGATTTCAGGATAAGAGAGACTGGGCCTCGGCCATTGCATTCACGATTGCCATTGCCGATGCGGCCCTGCTTCGACCCGACGGCGCCCTCGTGGGAGCCGCGCTGTTCCTTCCGATGGTCTTCGCGGCATTGAGGCTGCCGGGCATACCTTCCCAACCCATTGATCGCCATGTGGCTTCGTCTCTGCGTGCACTGCGTCCTCACTTTAGCAAGGTGCTCGTTTGCCTGCTGCTGGCTATGACACCGTTCGCAATCTGGGCAGACCGCAACTGGAAAGTCTTCCACGTGTTCCAACCACTCGCGCCTCGCTACGCCACCGATCCCGGAGAAGATACCTGGCCCGGTTGGCAAAGCTGGGTGAAAACGTGGTGTCTCGATTTTGTGTCAACTTACCAGGTCTATTGGGATATGCCAGGTGGACCGCTGGATATAAAGCAATTGCCCCAACGCGCTTTTGACTCACCAGCGCAATACGCGGAAACCGCAAAACTCTTTGCCGACTACGAATCCAACGGCGAAGAGTTGTCTCGTGACCTCGATGTTCGCTTTCAGCAACTCGCAGACGCGCGCATTGCGGCACATCCAATACGTTTGCGTGTCTTGCTGCCCCTTGGTCGCATGGCGGATATGTGGGTTCGTCCACGCGTTGAGAACCTGCCCATCGATCTCGATTGGTGGGAATACAAGCATCATCACGTGGAAACACGCTTCAGCTGGTTCTACGCCGGACTGAATGCCTTTTATCTTCTGTTGGGACTGGCAGGCTTATTACTGCGCCCGCGGCTATGGCCATGGATGTTGCTCTACATAGTCCTTCGCAGCGCCTTGCTGACGGACATTGAAGCGCCCGAAGCGCGGTACACTATCGAGTGCTTTCCCATGATTTTCGCGCTCGGAGGAGTTGCCCTCGGACAGCTTTTTTCGCGCAACGCCAATGCAACGGCCGAACTATGAAATCTATCGATTCACGTATTGGGTCTTGTTATCCGTCTTGAAGCTGAATGCGTCAGAGGGAAGGGCTTGGTTCACTTTGATATTCGAATAGGTGACAGTGCGCGATTGCCCCTGGCCCTCATCAAAAAATTGCTTGAGGCTCACGCCGCGTTCAGTATCAATCCAGATCGTGACCTTCTTGAATGTCTTCAGCACATCGGGGTCCTTCGCGATCAGATCGAGTTTGGCCACCTTGACACCATTCATCGTCTCGGAGCCGAGGTAGGTCATGCTCCACTTTGATTCCAGGTCGTTGCCGCTTGCCCCGAAGCCTAGCGCGAGATAACCCTCGTACTTACCGGCTTTCTTCGATGTGGTTACCTGGTTGAGCGCCTTCTCGTACATTGTGAAAACCCCGCCCTTGACCACGATTACCTTGGGAGCGGCCCGGCCGTCCTCCTTCTCGATATGGATTCCCATCTGGAAAGCATTTCCCTTGCGGTCGTAATACACATTGCCGGTCTGCACGTCTTTGTTGGGAATGGGATCGGTCTGTTCGTTGTCTGCTTCGAACTGTGCGGATGTGGCGTGAAACTTCGCCGCGGCTGAGTTGAGCTGGGCGAGGACGGCTTTTAAATCCTCCGCCGCAAATAGAACTCGGGCAGGGAACAACAATACAGCCAGGGCAATCGCAACCTTGGTTTGAATTCGCATACCAATCCTTCTGCTGATTTGACGCTGATTGGCGCCGGAAAGAGTCCTGAAATGTGATAGCAGCACGGGTGGGAGCTACTTGTGAACCCAAACCTTCCAGGTTTTTGGGCTCCCGTTCGCGTCGTTTATCAGCTCCCAGCGCTCGATGAATACCGCATCTCCTGCAAGAGGCTCAATTGCCTTCCGCAGAGCACGCTTTACTGTCGACGGTGGTTCTGCTGCGCCTACGTTCACGTCAGAAGCATCAACCGTCATGATCAGCCCATGGCCGCCATCGCCGGTCACGAGGATTGGCTGGTTTGGACCCGCAAGCACTGCGGGCTTGTCGCCGTAATCCCACAAGTGCGGCGTAATAAAGATGAACGCCAGGATCAGCGTCACCATCACGTCGTAGTGAAAATTACCGCGAGGGTGGGTCCAGTAAATGTAGCCTTTCAGGATGCGATTCATGCGATTTGTCGCTCGATTCTTTTCAGGCCACCCATGTAGGGTTGCAGGGCCTCAGGGACCAGCACAGAGCCGTCTGCCTGCTGGTAATTCTCAAGAATGGCCAGCCATGTACGGCCCACTGCCAATCCGCTGCCGTTGAGGGTATGGACGAACTCGTTTTTGCCCTTGGCTCCAGCCGGCTTGAAGCGGATGTTGGCACGGCGCGCCTGGAACGCCTCAAAGTTAGAGCAGGACGAGATTTCGCGGTAGACTTGCTGGCCTGGCAACCAGACCTCCAGGTCGAACGTCTTGGCCGACGAGAACCCTGTGTCGCCGGCACATAGCAGCATTCGCCGATAGGGAAGTTCGAGGGCTTCGAGAATCTCTTCCGCGTCCCGCGTCAATTTCTCATGCTCGGCGTCGGATTCCTCGGGGCGCGCAAACTTTACCAGCTCGACCTTTTGGAACTGGTGTTGGCGAATGATGCCGCGCGTGTCTTTGCCGGCAGCTCCCGCCTCGGCGCGAAAGCACGGCGTGTAGGCCGTGAACTTGATCGGCAGCCGGGTCTCATCGAGAATTTCATCCCGATAGAGATTGGTCACCGGAACCTCTGCCGTTGGGATCAGCCAGTGGTCGGCGTCCTTGAATTCCCCACGAGATGCAGCCTCAGCGTCGGCGTCTGAGCAGCGGAACAGGTCTTCGGCGAACTTGGGAAGTTGCCCGGTGCCGAAGAGGCTGCGGCTGTTCACCATGAAAGGCGGCAGCACTTCCGTATACCCATGCTTGGCCGTGTGCAAATCGAGCATGAAGCTGATGAGCGCGCGCTCCAGCCGCGCCCCCGCGCCCATGTAAACGGCGAACCGGGCTCCGCTCAGCTTGGCTGCGCGCTCAAGATCCAGAATTCCAAGCGATTCGCCCAATTCCCAATGCGGCTTGGCATCAAAGTCGAAGGTCCGCTTCTCGCCCCAGGTCTTCACGGTCACATTGTCCGCTTCGGACTTTCCGACGCGGTACCTCATCCCGGGTAAGGTTCGGTATGCTGGCGAGCGAAAAGCGCATCTCTTCGTCCAGAGCGGCGGCGGTTTTGTCGAGTTCGTCCAGCTTGTCTTTCAGAAGGCGCGTCTCGTCCATCAAAGCGGTTGCATCCTGGCCGGTCCGCTTGAGCGCCCCAACCTGCTGGCTCAGTTCATTGCGTCGAGCCTTGAGCGATTCCGCCTGGGTAATCGCCTCCCGCCGCCTCTGATCGAGCGACCGGAAATCACCCAGCAGAGCAGCCGGATCTGCGCCGCGCGCGCGCAGCTTTTCTTCCACGAGGGCAAGGTTTGCCCTTACAAATCCCATGTCCAGCATGACTCATCAGTTTAACAGGGTGACTTGTCGGGCTTTTGAGGACAACTCGCCCCAGAATTGGAGTCTCTAATCGGTCAGCTCTCCCTTAGTCGGCCGCCTCTGCCTTGGCTACCGGTGTCTCCCGTTCGGGGGGATCCGCGGACGGGCGAGCCGGTCCCGCGTTCACCTGTTCCTGCCAGCCCGGCAGTCGCTGGTCTCCCGTAATCAAACGAGCGCCACGGGTGAAGGTGAAATACGTCCAGATCCAGCTGGCCATCACCGCAATTCGATTGCGGAACCCGATGAGGAAGAAAATGTGCACCACCAGCCAGGTTGCCCAGGCAGTCCAGCCTGACATGTGCGCCCTGAAGGGCCACTTTACATCGGCTACGGCCGACATGCGGCCGATCGTCGCCATGTCTCCCTTATCGAAATAGCGGAAGCCGGGCCGTGGCTTGCCTTCCAGATCCGCGCGCACCATCTTCCCCACATGGTCGCCCATCTGCAGGGCGGGCTGCGCGACGCCCGGAACCTGCTTACCATCCTGCTCGAAGTGTGCCAGGTCACCGAGTACGAAAACGTTTGGTAAGCCCTGTGGATTGAGATTGTTATCTACAAGCACGCATCCTCGACGGTCAAGGGGAGAACCCAGCATTTTGCCCAGCGGCGAAGCCTCGACACCTGCCGCCCAAAGCACGACTGCAGCCTCAACCCTGCCGATTCCGTTCGGACCGCCGGTTTGCACCCACCCGGCCTCAACATCGGTGACGTGACAGCCGGTGTGCACTTCGACGCCCAGCGCCGTGAGCTCCTTTTCCGCATTCGCCGACAGATCCTCAGGATAGGCGGCCAGAAGCCTTGGTCCACCATCGAGGAGCATCACTCTGCTCTTCTCCGGGTTTATGTGCCTGAAATCACGGCGCATATAGTACTGCGCAATGTCGCTGATGGCCCCTGCCAGCTCCACCCCTGTTGGGCCGCCGCCGATCACCACAAAGTTGAGCGGGGGGTGCCAGCCATGCTCCAGCTTCTGGCGCTCGGCCAGTTCGAAAGCAAGCAAGACGCGACGGCGAATCTCAGTGGCGTCCTCAACGGTCTTGAGCCCAGGGGCGATCGGCGCCCACTCATTGTGTCCGAAATACGAATGGGTGGCCCCGGCGGCCAATACCAGGTAGTCGTAGTGAATTTGCGCGCCGCTGCCCAGGATGACTACCTGCGCAGAGGTGTCGACGCCCACCACCTCGTCCATCAGGACCTGGGTATTGGGCTGGTTGCGAAGAATGGTGCGGATCGGGGCCGCAATATCTGCAGGGGAGAGAACGGCAAGCGCAACCTGATAAAGCAGGGGTTGGAACGTATGGTGGTTGCGACGGTCGATCACGGTCACGTCCACAGGCAGCTTGCGAAGGCCCTTGGCAGCATTGAGGCCGGCGAACCCGCCACCTACAATCACCACGCTTGGTCGGTTACTCGATCTTTTCTGAAGGGGTACGGTCAGTTGGCTCACCTTCTCCTCCCTCTCACCTAGCAGATGCGCGAGGGTATCAATTGGCAGCTATTTCTCTCGATCGAGCCGACCGTCTGTACAAGGCTGAACACGTCCCGATTAGCGATTCCACAGTAAATTGCAAACATTACCTATGATTTACGGGTGAATCTCCACTCGTCGATATAAGCCCAGGTCCGGTCAGGCGTCCGCTCTTCATTCACGAAGTGGAACCGGTCGTTTCCATCGCGGGTCCAGGTCATGCGCCAAGGACGACTCGGCCCAAGCATGGTCATTTCTCCTGTGAAGATGATCCGGTCACCCTTCCAACCCTCAGCCGAACGCAACATGCCGTAGGCTCCCCTCATGAGAACGTAAATCCATTGCCGGCTGAACGGGTCGAAGGTGATGTGCGGCGATTCCTTTCCCTCTGGCGATACCAGGCAAATCCAGTCGCCTGCCGAATTCATTGAGAACCGGCTGACGCCGATGTCGGTGTATGCAGGCGAGAAACGTGTGGCAGGAACCGTATTCTCATGCGACCATTCCCCGGCAAGCCACGCGATCTTTTTCATTTCATCGGCGCGGATCGCGGGAAGCGTCGAGACAAAGTCTGGATTGAAGACGCCAACCTGGCGGTCGGAATCATTGCGCGAAGGGCCCATCTTCATGATTCCTGAGAAAAACAGGTCTTCCATCAGCATTACGCTCTACCTCGGTATTCAGGATGCAATATTCGGCCCTATCACGTTGTTCCACAGTTCTACCTTATCGTGCGGACAAGTTGTAGTAACGCCTGTTGCTTCAGTTGGATCGCGTTCGCGATTTTTGGAGGAGTGACCGGCCCGGCTCACATAGCGTTCCACGCCTTCGGTCGTGCGCAGACGGGTTTCCGTTTGGGCAATTTTTTGCCCTCAATGATGTTGTTCTACGGCGATGTTGAGGGTGCTGGTGTTCCCCGTCGCGGCAACCCCAACCATATTTGTGGCCACACCCGAAATGGATGCCGGAATGAATGTTACAGCGCCATCCAAACCGGATCGAGTTGTCGCCGTCTGGTTCAAGAGTAGTTGCGGCCGGGCGCAACGGCCGTGTGGCGGGCAGGGTGGTGCCCAGGCATACACAGCCTGGTACAAGGTGACCGTAGCGGCCGCCAGAGGGTTGCCGTTCATGTCCCTCACCCGCAACGCGATCTGTTCCGGGGTGCCAGCGACGTCAAGGCTCTGAACCGTTCCCGAAACTGCTTCGACATAGGCGTACTCGGACCGCGCCCCGGTGGCAGTGAAGGAGACACACTGGTTAGTGCCGTTGAGGCAGGCGGATGCGGTAGCCTGCTCGCCGGGTCCAAGTGGTCCAACGCGCAGCACTTTGGCGGCGAGACCTGTCGCGGATGTAATGACTGCCGCGTTCAACACCGGCTGAATCCCCGAGCCAGCCAGCCAGGTTACGGTTTGTCCGCTGATGGGAGCGCCGTTGCTCAGGGCCAGCGCTTGCACAGTCCAGTCAACCGAGGCTCCAGCGGCAATTGAAAGATTGGGAGCCAGAGCCGCAAGCGACGGGGGCGTGCCGCCGGTGAAATGCGATTGAAGGCTGGCACCGTTGATGAGGGATGCGGTGACAACCGAGACCGTTGCGGCGGTGGCAATAACGTTAGTGGTCGCGATTCCGTCGCCCGAGGCAGTGACTGCGCAGGTGCTTTGGCCGCATCCCAGAACTGCGTTCCCGCTCGTGACGGTAAAAGTGACCGTCGTGTCTCCAGCGGGCATGAGATCAGAGTCCAGCACCTTTACTGTGAAAGGTATCGGGATAGCGGCCGGGATCGTTCCGGCAGGCGCCGTTACAAGCGTGATTGAATCACCGTCTCCTGCGTCGTAACGGAGGACGCCGGATATGACCGCGGCTGCGTAGTAGATGGGCAGATCGTCCACCTCAAGGTCGACCGTGCCCGAAGTGCCTGAAGCCGCCGGCGGGGCAATGGCCGTGATTTCGTTGGGCGAGACGCTGGTGACCTGGGCGGCTACGCCATTCACCAGCACGGTATCAAGGGGGTGAAAACCCATGCCGCGAATCACAATGGGGCCGCCCGAAAGCGGAAGCCGTTGCGGGCTCACTGTGTCTGCGTAGAGCACCCACCCGTTGTAGGCGTAGTCTGGGCGCCCGTCCCCCCGCATGTCGGCGATGCCGAGACGCACCACGTCATCACCAGATGTGGTGACGCGGAGCCATGTTTCACCCGTGGCGTAACCATTCAAGCCGGGGGCGGTTCCAACCGACGTTGTTCCCACGGGCGCAAACGCATCCCAGATGCCGATTGCCGGCATGGCCTTCGACCCGCTGGGCTGACCGCGCTCATCGAGCGCTTGCGTAATCACTGTGAATATGCGATTGCCACGTACCGGAAAGTTGAACCAGTCTGTCTGTCCCACCTGGCCGATTCGCCCACACCACAGGCCGCTGGATGGCAGACCGCGCGGCTCCGCTTCGGACGCGATGGCGTTTTCGAGGTCCCCTGCCGCTGAATCGGCGACGTTCAGATTGACAGAGCGTGTCGCGCCGGCAGGCAGGTCTTCGATGGTGATGGGCTTGAGCGTGCCGGAGGGCGCAGGCGATCCCTGTAGATAAGGTCCCACCTTCATCTGGTAGACAAAAAGCGAATCGATGCCTTCGAAGGTAAGCAGGTAACTGGCGCTCGAGACACCGGGAGGCAGCGGCATGAAACTCAGGTCAAAATAGCCTTGCAGATCGAGGTCACTCGATCCCCATTGAGACAGAGGGGCGCCATTCGAGTCGTTCCAGCCTGTCACCACGTTTCCGTGGTTGCCGCTGAAGTACGCGCCGGAGACGGCGTTCGCCTCGTAAACGTCGATGGGGTTGCCGTTCGCATCAAGCGGTCTTGCCACAACGTTGATGCCCTGCATGCCCGAGCCTGTGCGAAAGGAGATCGTGCCCTGGATCGAAGTTGTATTAGGTGCGGTGAGCACCTTGCCGGGGAAGCTGGCCAGATTGGTAGTTGTGATTGGATACATCCGGTTTAAAGCAGCAATGTCGTCGTAGCGCAGGGTGCCGGGATCAGGAATGCAGATGCCGCCGGTAAAGCCGCATGCGCCCGACATGGGCTGCATGACCGGCCAACCCCACGTGGCTTGCGAGTCTCTGTTTCTGAGTGCGTGCGGATTGAACTGCGCCGGCCCCAGACCCAGCAGTGAACCAAACGCGCGTTCGAGCAGAAAGTTCATCATCTGCATGCGTCTGTCTGTGTCCGTGCAGCGGCCGTTGAGAATCATGAAGGCATGAGCAATCGTTGCGTCGGGGTTGATGTTATCGAGAGTGACCACAACGCCGTAGTTTTCGCAATTGGTTGGATCGCTTGTTTCAGCGCCGAAGACGGAGTCAAGAATCGTACCGTCCGCATCGAAGATCACCGCGACCGGGTAGCTTGTGGCGGTGGCGGCGACGTCAGACGGCTGAAGGAGGGTCTGACCTCCCGGAACGACGGTCTGTCGGCTTACATCCTCATTCAAATTGCCCTTGCGGACGAGATTCACCCCGGCGGTGGGGATCGCATTCCACAATTCTGCGGCGGCGTCCACCATCGCAGCCGCTTGTTGGCCGGTCACCGTCGCGCTGAGCGGTCCGAGGTCAACGTAATACCGAATCTGGCCGTTAGCCCAGTGGATGGATTGGCCAGCGACGCCCGGGTTGAAGTAGGACGTGCCGGCTACGTATTTTGGCCCTCCGGCGGGAAGAATCACCGGGAAGAACAAAAACGCAAGCCCGCTTGCGAAGACGCGCAAAGAGGTTGAACTGGTCTGGAACATGTGCCGCTCCTGCGCAGGAGCAGTTGCATAGATCAATCCTTTCTAAGGGAATTATCCTTAGAAAGCGCTAATTTTCCGGACCGCGAGGGGCGATATTCGGAGACAGCTGAGATCTCCAGGCAGTTGCAATTGGGAAAGTCCTATATTTCCGGATAGAAGTCAAAGAATGCGTCCAGGCTTTGCTTCAACTGCTTCTCAATGGCTTCGCGCGAGCCTTCCAGGACGTGCATGGTTACATGGGCTTCATTGCCGTTGGCCAGCTTCAAGGTGGCATCGTGAATCTCGGTGACCTCGCCCTCGGGGAGGAGTCGCAATCCGTACACTAACGTCAGGTTCGCCATGGGCTTCATCTTAGCCGAGTGCTCGCGAAATCGCGCGGGATTGAGGATCAGGTTGGGGTTGCCTCCCCGGTTCGAAACTTCTCATGATTGAAAAACTCTAATGATTAGCGGCCAGGCGGCTGTCGGATTTTGCCCGGCTACAATCGATTTCAGGGAAACTGCATGTCAGAAACTCGCGATACCGTTATTCTGGGCTCCGGATGCTCCGGCCTGACAGCCGCCATCTACGCTGCCCGCGCCAATCTCAAGCCGCTTGTGCTGGAGGGCCACGAGCCTGGCGGCCAGCTCTCGATTACCACGCTGGTGGAGAATTTTCCAGGCTGGCCCGAAGGCATCCAGGGTCCCGAACTGATCGAAAACATGAAGCGCCAGGCGGCACGATTCGGCGCCGAATTTCAGATTGCGCATCTGATCGCCGTCGACCTGCACTCCCATCCGTTCAAGCTGAAGACCTCAACGGGCGAGATTCATACGCGCTCGTTGATTATTGCTTCCGGCGCCAGCGCGCGATGGCTTGGATTACCCAGCGAGCAGGCTCTGATCGGCCACGGCGTTTCCAGTTGCGCCACCTGCGACGGCTTCTTTTTTCGCGGACACGAGATTGCGGTTATCGGGGGCGGAGACTCAGCCATGGAAGAAGCGCTGTTCCTCACCCGATTCGCCACCAAGGTCACAGTGCTGCATCGCCGCGAGAGCCTTCCGCGCAAGCAAGATCATGCTGGAGCGCGCCATGGCTCACCCCAACATCGAATTGCGCACCAATGTGACGGTCGAAGAGGTGCTGGGAGTCGAAGAAAACGAGGTGAAGGGCATTCGCCTGCGCGACATCAAGACCGGGCACAGAGAGCGTTCTGCATGTCAGCGGCGTGTTTCTGGGCATCGGCCATGAGCCTAACGCCAAGATGTTCCACGGCCAGATCGATCTCGATGCGGACGGCTACATCAAGACGCGCGATAACGTGTTTACCACGATCAATGGCGTTGTGATTCCGGGCGTCTACGCTTCAGGCGATGTGCAGGATCGGCGCTATCGCCAGGCGATCACCGCTGCCGGCACGGGCTGCATGGCTGCGCTTGAAGTGGAGAAATTTCTCGAGGAGCACGGGCGATAAATCGCTGGACGAGGTGACAACCGGAATCAAGCCGCCGGGCGGTCTCCCGTTGGTCGCGACCTCAATCTGAGCGGACACTGTTATTCAGCAGGCAGGACTGGGGCGCTTGAATTGACAAACGGAGGCTGATCTCAAGGGATCGCCGTAAAATCACAAGTGTGACCCTGCTTGAGGAGAATCTCGAACAGGCTGAAGCCGCCATTACGGAGGCGTGCTTGCGAAGCGGGCGTTCCCGCGGGGACGTCGAGTTGATGGCGGTCTCCAAGACGTATCCTGCGTCGACCATTGCCGAAGCCGCGTCGCTCGGTCTTCGCCTGTTTGGCGAAAATCGCGTGCAGGAATTCGGTTCCAAGAATGACGAATGTATCTTCGCTGCGAACGCGCCGTCGACGCATCGGGTCTGCGGATTCATCTGATCGGCCATCTGCAATCGAACAAGTCTGCTCGCGCCGTGGAGCTTTTTGATGGCATCGATTCGCTTGATTCGCTGCGGCTCGGCCGAACGCCTCAACGAAGCCGCCGCCAAGCTCGACAAACGACTGCCGGTGCTCATTGAAGTCAAGCTCAGCACCGAGGAAACCAAAGCCGGCCTTGATCCCGAGTCGGCCGATACCGCGGCCCTGCTTGAGCGGCTGCCCGATCTTGCCCATCTCCAACTGCAAGGCCTGATGACCATCGCTCCCTGGGGAGTGGCAGCAGATCAGACGCGCGCCTGCTTTCGGAGCTTGCGCCACATTCGCGACCGCTGGGCCGCAGCGTATCCGCGGCTCCGCTTCGATGTGCTTTCCATGGGCATGAGCGGCGATTTCCCGATCGCCATCGAAGAAGGAGCGACACGCGCATTCGCATTGGAACCGCGCTGTTCGGGAAACGCAAGCCCGTATGCGGGGCCGCATGAGAAGCCTGATGTGCGCGAGACGGCCGAAGGCGTGACGCTGGCGGTGCGCGCCCAACCCGGGGCAAGGAAGACCGCCATCACGGGTGTCTATGGCGAGGGCGCATCGGCGCAACTCAAGATTGCCGTGCACGCGCCGCCGGTTGAAGGCCGCGCCAACGAAGCCCTCATTGCGTTTCTGGCTGAATTCTTCTCGATGTCCGAAGAACCGTGTCGCGCTCGTCTCAGGAGAGTTGTCCCGCAGCAAAGTATTTCTGCTGCATGGAATTTCATGCGCGCAGGCAGAGGTCCTTCCTGGCACCATTCGTAGACTGGCGCGGAAAACGCTCATCGTGAATTTGTGCTGAACGTTGCCGCCATCACTTCTTCCGGTTCCGGCCGCACGCGAAAATCGGCATGCGCCTCGGCGAATAGCACCGCCGTCGCGCCCAATCACGTATGTCGCCGGCAGCGGAAGCCGCCAGCTCTGATCGCCATTCACAAACGGAATATTGACCAGGATCGACCGGTAGTAGGTCTGGCAGATACTCGGGCACGTGCACACCAGCCCGAACTGCTCCGCGACCTTGTTGCCGGAATCGGACAGCACAGGGAAGGGAAGCCCGTGCTGGCCCGCCATGAAGTCGCTCTGCCGTTCCGTCTGCGGCCCGATCGCCACCAGCAGCGCGCCGCGCTCCGCAGCCTGCCCGTACAGGTCGCGCCAGGTTTCCAGCTCGGTCATGCAGTAGGAGCACCACCGCCCGCGAAAAAACTTGATCACCAGCGGCCCCAGTTGCCAGCATATCTGCGCAGCGCACCAGCCTGCCGTTTGAGTCCTTCAGCGCGAACTCCGGCGCCATCGCGCCCACCGGCAAAATGCGCTCTTCAATCCCGGTCGCGAACAGCTCCTCAACCGCCCGCTCGCCGATCGCCAGCCTCTCGGCCTGCACCAGGTGCCGCGTGTTTGCCGTGATCTCGTCGAGCTGATCCTGCAGGCTGCATGCTCATCCTGCTCACCGTCCGAACTTCTGCCTTCCGCCCATCCCCAGCGCGCCCATGCCGCCGCGCATCATCTGCTTCGCCAGGCCGCCTTTGCCCATCTGCTTGAACATCTTGCTCATCTGCGCGTACTGCCGCAGAAGCTGGTTCACGTCCTGCACGCTGGTTCCGGACCCGGCCGCAATGCGCTTGCGCCGCGACCCCGAGATGATCTCGTGATTGCGCCGCTCCTTCGGCGTCATCGAATTGATGATCGCTTCGAGCCGCACGAACTGCTTCTCGTCCACCTGGCCCGCGGCCTGCTGCATGCCCGCAAACGGCCCCACGCGACGGCAGCATCTTCAAAATCGATTCCATCGAGCCCAGCTTCTTGATCTGCTTCAGCTGGTCGCGAAAATCCTCCAGCGTGAACCCGTCGCCGAGCAGCGCCTTCTTCGCAAACTCCTCTGACTTCTTGCGATCGAGCGTGGCCTCGGCCTTCTCCACCAGCGAGAGAATGTCGCCCATGCCGAGGATGCGCCCCACGATGCGGTCGGGATGAAACGGCTCAAACGCATCCGGCTTTTCGCCCGTGCCGATGAACTTGATCGGCTGCCCGGTCACGTGCCGGATCGACAGCGCCGCGCCGCCGCGCGCATCGCCGTCCATCTTGGTCAGCACCACGCCCGTCAGGCCCAGACGCTTGTGAAAGTCCTGCGCGGAGTTCACCGCGTCCTGGCCGGTCATGGCGTCGGCCACAAACAAAATCTCCTGCGGGTTGAGCAGCTTCTTCAGCCGCTCCATCTCGCGTCATCAGCTCTTCGTCGATGTGCAGGCGGCCGGCGGTATCCACGATCAGCGTGTCGAATCCGAAGTTGCGCGCCTCGCGCCGCGCCTCGGCCGCCAGCCGCTCCACCAGCGCGGATCCGGGAGCCTCGCCCTTCGTGTCGCCCTCGTAGATCTTGGCGTCGATCGACTTGGCCACCACCTTCAGCTGCTCGCGCGCCGCCGGACGATACACGTCCACCGAGACCAGCATCGGCCGATGGCCGCCCTTCTTCAGCCACGCCGCCAGCTTGCCGCTGGTGGTCGTCTTGCCCGAGCCCTGCAGCCCGGCCATCAGGATCACCGTCGGCGGCTGCGGCGCAAACTTGAACCGCGCCGTGTCCTTGCCCAGCAGCTCGATCAGCTCGTCGCGCACGATCTTGATCACCTGCTCGCTGGGCGAAAGCGCCGTCAGCACCTCCGTGCCCACAGCCTTTTCGCGGATGTGCTCAATCAGTTCCCGGACGACGTTCAGGTTGACGTCGGCCTCGAGCAGCGCCACGCGAATCTCGCGCAGCGCCTCGGCGATGTTTTCTTCGGTAAGCGTGCCCTGCCCGCGAAGGTTCTTGAACGCCCGCTGCAGTTTGTCTGTCAGGTTCTCAAACATAGGTCAGTTCCAAGTGTATCGTGACCTTCGCGATGCCGATTGCACGCCAGACAACAGCGCGCTCCGGCAGGGATCCAGTCGGCCGGATCCACCAGGTACTGCTCCAGCTTCCCGTCCGGATATGTATACGTCGTCAAGCGTCAGCCGCCGTGTCGGATACACAATCCGAAATGCCGGAACGTCATCCCTCCGCGCAGGCTCTCGCGCATCTTGCCGGAACGTCAGCGGCTCGCCCAGCGGCCCCAGGCTGTCTCGAAATCTGCCACCGTCTGCGCATCGAAATAGTCGTTCGAGATTCGGCGCCAGCAGGCTGCGGTCGATCTGTCCTTTCTGCAGGCCGCGATAGATTGCCAGCGCCTGCTCTTCCGCCGGCGTCTGCTTCCCCACCACGGTCGCAGCCACCAAGCTGCGCAATCTCGCCCGCGCCACCTGCCATGTGATTGGTCAGCACCGCCACCGCCACGCCGTCATCCACCAGCACCTCGTTGTCAGCGACAAATCCCGTCACCTCGCCGCTATGCGAGATATCCAGATGCCCGTCCAGCTTTCGACCTGAAACGCCCAGTCCGTAGCGCGTCCCCTTGCCGTCCTTCAGCTTGATCTCGGTGAACATCTCCTTGTAGCTCTCCGGCTTCAGGACGCTCCGCGCCATCAGGCTCTCGTCCCACAGCGCCAGGTCATGCGCCGTCATCGCCAGCTCGCCCGCGGCAAACATCCAGCCGCGGCCCTCCTTCGGCGCCGGCCGCAGCGGCCCCAGCGCCGCCGCGGATATACGGCGTCGCATCCGTCTGCGTCAGCTTCGTCTCATCGGAATTCCACACCGACTTCATCCCCAGCGGATGGAAAATGTGCTCCCCCAGAAACTCCATCAGCTTCTGCCCGCTGACCTTCTCCACGATCAGTCCCGCGATCACATAGTTGGTGTTCGAATACTGCCACTTGCGTTCCCGGCTCGAAATCCAGCGGCTTTTTCGCCCACGTGTCGATGATCTGCTGCGCGCGTCGCCGGCTTCATCATCGGCGTCATCAGGTAGTCTTCCGGCCAGTAGTCCTGGTATCCCGACGTATGCGACAGGATCTGCCGGATGGTGACTTCATCGCCGCGCGTCAGCCCGGGCACATACTTGCCGACCGCATCGTCCAGGGAGAGCTTGCCCTGCTCCTGCAGCATCAGAATCGCCGCCGCCGTGAACTGCTTTGAGATCGACCCGATCGAATAGCGCATGTCCGGGCGTGGCCGCTTTGTCGGGGTCGATATGCGCCTTCCCGTAGGCATGCGTGTACACCAGCTTTCCGCCCTTCACCACCGCCACCGAGGCCGACGGCACCCCCGCTGCTCCATCACCCCGGCCGCAATGCGGTCGATCTCTGCGCCTTGCAGCGCCGGCATCGATCGTGTCCACGGTTTGCGCAGCACGACGCGAGCGGCACAGAAAGCATGCCGCCAGCAGCCACACACAACCAGACATTTCCTTCACAGGGTCCCCTCGGACGATTCAAGCGGAGTTTCAACAAGCGTAACAGCCGCCTTAACCCTCGATGCGTCTACGCTGATCTGTGGAACAACTTACGAGGAGCAACTACCACATGCAGCGATTGATCGAAGGGCACAAGCGGTTTCTGAAAGAAGTCTTCCCCGCGCGCCGCAGCCAGTTTCATCTGCTGGCCGAGAGCCAGGCGCCCGAGTGGCTGTTCATCACCTGCTCCGACTCGCGCATCGTGCCCGATCTCATCCTCGGCACCGGTCCCGGCGATCTGTTTATTTCCCGCAACGCGGGCAACGTCGTCCCCATCACCGCCAACGATGTCGACGGCACCACCGCCACCATCGAGTACGCCGTTGAAGTCCTCAAGGTGAAGCACGCCATCCTGTGCGGCCACTCCGACTGCGGCGCGATGAAGGCTGCCTCGATCGCAAAGGGCTTGAAAATCTTCCCAAGGCCAGCCGCTGGCTACGTCACGTCGAAGCCGCCTTCAGCCATCGCCAGCCCCTCAACCCAGCACGAAGGCGAACACGCCGAGCTCGCCTCCCTCATCCGCGGCAATGTTGTCGCGCAGTTGCTCAACCTCAAAGCCCAGCCCGCCGTCGCCAAAGCGATCGCCCACGACAGTCTCACAGTGCACGGTTGGTATTACGACATCCTTAGCGGGCAGGTGGAGCGCTATGACGAGCAGGCACGAAGGTTTGTGCCTCTGATTGACTAGTGCGTTCGGTTCCTTCACTGCGCCACTCTATACTTGTCGCGACGGCGAGCCGGCCGTAAGGAGACCGATCATGGCATCCCCCGTGCGTACCGATCCCTTCACCATTGGAAAGTTCACAGTGAGTATCGACGGAACCGTTTCCACCGCGTTCAGCGAAGTTTCGGGGCTGGAGGCGTCGATTGACGTGCTCGATTACCGGGCTGGAGACAGCAAAAGCCTAGTCGATCAGAAGCTACCTGGCCTCAACAAGGTTTCCAACATCACGTTGAAACGTGGCCTCACAGCCGACCTAACGCTCTGGACATGGATTGCGAGCGTCAAGGCAGGCACGATGGAGCGGAGGAATGTGCAGATTACCCTTCTCGACCAGGCAGACAAGCCTGTATTGGCGTGGAGAATTCACAACGCCTGGCCATGCAAGTGGACAGGGCCAGCTCTCAACGCCAACTCCAGCGACGTCGCCATCGAGACGCTGGAGCTTACGCATGAAGGGTTAGAACTGGTAGTCGCTTAGGCCGCGTCGGACTTAAGCTCCATCGGGGGCCGTTTTGAGCCGCGCGTCTCGCGGGCAGCCCGGATCGCATCGTGAGACGCGACGATCCATAACGCCTGCTGCACGAGCACTTCCTTCATAGGGTTAGGCAGGTCGTTGTGAAGCGCTGTTTCGTAGGCGTCACTGGTAGTGTGCTCCGCCTCTTCGGCAGCCTCCAGCAAGCTGGCTTCGCCCGCACCAAGTTTCGTACGGAGCTCTGTCCATGCGCGGATAAATGTGCCCGCGGCAGTGCCAGTTTCCTTCAAATCCTGCACCCCTTCCTGGTGGAGGATGTTCTCCAACTCGCCACGGAATTGCGCCCGTTTGAGACTCTCAGAAAGAAAAAATCGTTTTAAAGGGGCATCTTCGATTTTCTCTCCGATTTTCTGCAGGCCCTCCTGCGCGTCAATCAGATTCTCGATTACTACGCGTAGACTGCCCTCTGCTTCTTTCAGGTCCTTGGATGGACTTCCCATGCTTCCCTCATCTCGGCAAGAATCGGTTGATCAAGCCAATAGTCGTTGAGCGAGCGTCCGGCGGCTGCCATTGCGATTCTCCTTCGCCGCCGGCGAGGAGGAGAAATCGCGAAAACCCTCCGCCACTCGCCCGGGTACGTCTCGTTCTGAACATCCAGCCGGCAGACTGGCCGGCTCGGCGTTCCGAGAGTAGGAAGCCAAGTCCTTGTAAGCAGTTGCTTTTGGTGCAGTGTCGAAGTTCCTTTTGGACACCTTTCAATGTCCTCCAACAGGTGGCTCCAGTTGCTTTTCAGGCTTTCTGAAGAGCCACACCGCCGCCGCACAGAAGAATGCCAACAGCGCAGTCCAGCGGAAGACGTCTACGTACGACCGCAACGCCGACTGCTGCTGCAGCATCCGGTACATCATCTCCATTGCGCCTGTCCGTCCGTTTGCCGGACCCACGTTGCGACCCATGTAAGTCGCGAGGGCGTGCGACCTTTGCTGCCACACCGGATCGGAGGCGGTACGCGAGCACCGATCTCGGTCTGATAGAACGCAGACCGCCGGATCAATGCCGTCGATGCCATGGCGATCCCAATCGACCCGCCGATATTGCGCAGCATGTTGAAGAGTTCCGTCGCGTTGCCCATCTCCTCACGGCTTAAGGTCGACGTGGAGAGCGTTGCCAGCGGCACAAACACAAAGCTCAGCGCGAATCCCGTGAGCAGGATCGGGATCAGCAGCGTAGTGGGCCCGATTTCGAGGTTTACCGTTCCAAAAATTAGTGAGCATACCCCGAAGCCGATGAACCCCGCTGTCAGCAATTTGCGCTGGTCAATCCGGGTTCCCAGATAACCGATCAGCGGTGAACCCACAAACGATCCAATTCCGCGCGGGCCCACCACCAGTCCGGCCGCGAATGCGGTGTAACCCAGAATCTCCTGGTAATAGAGCGGCACAATCGCAATGGTGATGTAAATACACACTCCTAGAAGGAATATGAGGAAACATCCCGTCCTGAAATTGCGGTTCTTCAAGATGTGCAGGTCGACCAACCCCTTCGGATTTGCCCAGGACCGCCACACCCAACCCAGAAAGCCGAAGATCAGGGCCGCCACGGCCCAGCGCACCCAAAGCGCGCCGAACCAGTCGTCCTCCTGGCCTTTGTCGAGCACGATCTGGAGGCATCCTGTCCAAAGAATCAATAGCCCGAATCCGATGTTGTCGAATGCGCCGACTTTCGCGTTTTTGATATGAGGCGGATCGTGCACAAACCGGCTGATCATGAAAACGGCCAGGAGGCCCACCGGAATATTGATGTAGAAGGCGTACCGCCAACTGAACGTGTCCGTCAGCCAGCCGCCCAGTGTGGGCCCAAGCACGGGGGCCACCACGATGCCCAGTCCATACGCGGCCATCGCCTGCGAGCGCTGCTTCACCGGGAAGCTTTCCAGCAGAATCGACTGCGAAAGCGGTTGCAAGGCGCCTCCGCCGGCTCCCTGCAGAACGCGGGCTAGCAGAATCACACCGAGTGACGGTGCTGCCCCGCAGAAAAAGCTCGCCACAGTAAACACGATCACGCAGAACTGGAGGAAGTTCTTGCGCCCAAACCGCCTGGCAAACCAATTTGAAGCTGGCAAGATGACCGCGTTCGCTACCAGGTAGCTGGTCAGAACCCAAGTTGCCTCAGAATTCGAGGCCGACAGGCTTCCTGCAATGTACGGTAAGGCCACCGAAGCGATTGCGGTGTCCAGGACCTCCATGAAGGTCGGCAACATCACGCTAACCGTCACCAGCCAGGGATTCACTCCCTGTGTGAGTGGATAACGCTGATACCCAGGGGACACAATCTCCCTGCTTATATCCACTTCGGGTTCGAGGGCAGCGGTACTCATAGCGGAGGCAACGGATCAGCCTAGTCTCGCTACCGTGTCCCCGAGTGTGACGTTCGTCGCTGTGCTTCAGCGGAGGGTGAACTCAAAATCATGAACTGAGAGCAGGCTCGATTCCGCGCCAAACATTCTCGCGAAGCCCGCTCGATACAAGCGAAATTTTTCCCCAAGATTACAATTTCGTCATTGACCTTAATCTCCGACTCTTTTAGTCTTACTTTAAATGCGACCAAAAGAGTCGTACTTGGATTGGAGATCTGCACTTGCAACACCCAAGCTTTGCTGCAGTCGGCTTCCGATACGCCGTCGTCATTCTCTTTCTTTCTGCCGGCCTTACATTTCGGGCTGCTGCCCAGGACAAGCCGTACTTTGTCACCTACTCTCATGATCTGGAAGAACCAGGAGACCTTGAGATCGAGACCAAGACTGCTCTTGCGCGCCCTGAAAATGGTCATCACTTTGGTGCCTTGGCTACCGAACTTGAATACGGCATGCGTGCCTGGTGGACGACCGAACTTTACCTCGACAGCCAAGCCACCGTCGGTGAGTCCGCCCTCTACACTGGCTTTCGTTTCGAGAACCGCTTTCGACCGCTCATGAAGGAATACGTCGTAAATCCAGTTCTTTATGTTGAATTTGAGAACATTTCCGCTGCTGACAAGAATGTCCTTGAAGTCGTCGGGCACGATGGCGAATCCGACCTGATCGAGCCCAACTCGGTTTCCGGCCGGGAACAGAAGCACGAGGGTGAGTTGAAGCTGATTCTGTCGTCCAATTTTCACGACTGGAACGTTTCAGAGAACTTTATTGCCGAGAAAAACCTGGGCCACGCGCCTTGGGAATTCGGCTATGCATTGGGTGCAACTCATCCCGTGCGCTCCGCCTCGAGCGGGCGCGATTGTACATTCTGTGCGGAGAAATTCATCCTGGGCGCAGAATTTTATGGAGGGCTGGGGGACACCTCGGCGTTGAGCCTCCACGATACGTCTCATTACGTGGCGCCCGTGGTCGGCTGGGAACTGCCAGCACGCTTTCGCGTGAGCTTCTCCCCCGGCTTTGGAATTACGGGATCCAGTGTTGATCAGTTCTACCGCATCGGTGTTGCACGCGAATTCGAGGATTTCGGAAAGCTGTTTCAGCACCGCAAAGGTGGACCTGTCCGATGAGGCGATTACGCACCCTGGTTGCCCTTGCGTCGATGCTGGCCGCGTTGACCGCACTGGCGGCTGCCGCCTCGCATTGGGACTCTGTCCCTCCGCGAGACCACGCAAGACAGAATCCCTTTGCGGGCAAGCCGGAAGCCGCATCGGCTGGCGCGCAACTTTACCGATCGCACTGCCTGAAATGCCATGGGCCAGACGCCCAGGGTGATGGCAAAAAGAAACCATCATTACGTACCCAAAGCCTGCAAGCCGCCACTGACGGAGATCTGGAATGGTTTCTGAAGCAAGGGGATCTGCGCCACGGGATGCCCTCCTGGTCAAGTCTTCCCCAGGGGGAACGATGGCAAATCATCGTCTATCTCCGCTCGCTTCAGTGACCGGGACACGGCGTCGCCCTTCCGGGGACTCGGCAATCCTCCTTCACCTTTGTGGATTCTAAAACTTACACGGATTCCGCGATCTTCGGCTCACTCGAGAAAGGTTGCGCTTCGGCTCGTTTGTGCTTATCATCGGCTCATGCAAGCTCCTTCCTGTTGTCGCCGCTGTCTTTCCCGTCGCGCGCACAGGAGACCTGCTTAAACGAGTCCGTCCCACTCCAGGTTCCTGAACGCCCGCGATGCTTGCAATCGCGGGTTTCTCATTTCCGCGCATGAAAGTAGATCGAACGCGGCCGACTCCGGGCAGGGAAGTGACGCATGCATTGGGAAATGGGAAAGTCGAGGAATTATGAGCGAAGCCGTTCCGGTCAAAGAGACGAAAGCGCAACGAAGTGAACGTCTGAAGCGTGAAAAGAACCCCTGGGAGGCGTTTGACGAAGTGCGCCAGTTTGCTCGTGAGGGGCATGCCAGCGTACTGCCGGAGTGGGCGGGATTCTATTTCAAGTGGTGGGGCGTTTATACGCAGGGCGATGGCGTGGGGGCCACGGGCGGTAAAGGCGGCGAAGGCCTGGCGACCGAGTACTACATGCTGCGCATCGGAATTCCCAATGGCATTCTCACCTCGCATCAGACCCGGGAGATTGGCCGCATTGCTCGTGAGCACGGCCGTAACCTGGCTGACATCACCACGCGGCAGAACATTCAGCTCCACTGGCTCACCATCGAGTCCCTACCTGAGGTGGTGGACGCGCTCGACAAGATCGGCTTATCACCCAAAGGTGCCTGCGGTGATGTAGTCCGTAATGTGACCGGGTGTCCGTTGGCCGGGGTTGCGGCGGATGAATTGATTGACGCGTCGCCGGTGGCGCAGCAAATAGCGCATCTGCTGACCGCGAATCCCGAGTTCTACAACCTGCCGCGCAAGTTCAAGATTTGTGCAACTGGGTGCCCTGACTGGTGCTGCTATCCGGAGATCAACGACATAGCGCTCACTGCTGTCGAGCGAGATGGCGAAGTGGGCTATTCGCTGCGCGTGGGTGGCGGCCTTTCCAATGAGCCGCACCTCGCCGAGCGGCTAGACGTCTTCCTGCTCCCCCACCAGGCCGTGCCTGCGGCCAAGGCCGTAGCCGAGATATTCCGCGATCAGCAGGGATTGCGCGAAAGCCGCGATCGTGCACGGCTCAAGTACCTCTTCATGAAAGAAGGCTGGACAGCGGACAAGTTCCTCGTGGAACTGCAGAGCCGCCTCGACTTCACCCTTTTCAAGGGCGTCACGGAGAAAGTACCGAGCGGCGTACTGCGCGACCACGCGGGCATACATCCGCAGAAGAATGCGGGCCTGAGCTACGTAGGAGCATCTGTTCTGCGGGGCCGCCTGACCGGCGAACAGCTTGAAACGGCGGCGGATCTCGCTGAGCGCTACGGCAGCGGCAATCTGCGCGCCACCATTGCGCAAAACCTCATCTTCATTGACATCCCAAACAGCAAGACGGCGGAGTTGGTGCGGGAACTGGGCGCAATCGGGCTTCATGTCGAAGGCTCTGTGTTCTGGCGCGGCGCCATTGCCTGCACCGGCACTGAGTTCTGCAAGCTGGCCATCACCGAAACCAAAGGCTTTGCCCGCTGGGTCGTCGAAGAGATGGAGGAACGCTTGCCCCAATTTGACCAGGAGTTGCGCCTTCATGTGACCGGATGCCCGAACAGCTGCGGCCAGCATTGGATCGCCGATATCGGCATGGAAGGTAAAAAGGTAAAGTTCGAAGGCAAACTGACGGACGCTTACTACTTCTGCCTCGGCGGAGCAGTGGGCGAGCACGCCGGCTTTGGCCGTCCCGTCGGATATCGTTGTGCCTCGACGCAAGTGCCTGATTCGATTGAGCGTCTTCTGCGGGAATACCTTGGCAGCCGGGCTCAACAGGAAAACCTGCGGGCGTGGTTTGCACGACACTCCAACGATGAGTTAAGAGGGTACCTTGCGGGAGAACCAGTCACGCCGGTCGAGCGGGATCTACCCGCGGGTCGCGTGCCTCATTCGGTGGCGGAGTAGCCAACACAACTGCACCGTGACAGGAGACAACATGAGCTTGCTGCCTATTTTTTTGAACCTTGAAGGGCGACCAGGACTCTTGGTCGGCGCGGGAAACATCGCGCTGGAAAAAGTTGGCAGCCTTCTGAAAACCGGCGTGCGGTTGCGCGTGGTGGCTCCCGACGCGCGCCCGGAGATTCGCGCGCTGGCCGCGGGCGGAAACCTCGAGTGGATTCAGAAAGCATTTGAGCCGGCTGATCTCGAGGGCCAGTTCATAGCGATTGCGGCGACTAACCTTCCTGACGTGAATCGAGCAGTTTACCGCGGATGCATCGAGCGCAGCATCTTCTGCAATAGCGTCGATGACATTCCCAACTGCGATTTCTTTTTCGGTTCGGTTGTTACGCGTGGCGACCTGCAGATTGCGATCTCGACTGCGGGCGAAAGCCCTGCGGTAGCCCAAAGGCTGCGTCGCGAGATCGATGCCCAACTGCCGGAAGACTTGGGCGAATGGCTTGATAATCTCGGCGAGTTGCGCCGAGAGGTGCTCGAAATCCATCCCCGCAGCGACGAACGCAAGTCCCTGCTTCACCAACTGGCGCAACGTTCAGTGTGCGAATCGGAAACGTGTCCTTCTCGCATGATGGCGCGCAAGTCCATTGAATCGCCTCTTGCAAAGAACCAATCTCTTAAAGCGGCGACCGGTGGCGGAGTGTATTTGGTCGGCGCAGGCCCGGGCGATCCGGATTTGCTCACCGTGAAGGCGCTTCGGCTTATCGAGTCGGCGGAGGTAATCCTGCACGACGACCTCGTGCCGCAAGCTATTCTTGATCTCGCCTCTCGTGCAGAGATCGTCAACGTTGGCAAGCGTTGTGGGATGAAGAGCATTACCCAGGACCAGATCAACACGCTCATGGTGGAGCACGCACAAGCCGGGCGCAGCGTCGTGCGGCTCAAGAGCGGCGATCCCCTTGTATTTGGCCGCGCCGCCGAGGAGATAGGCGCCCTGCGCAACGCCGAAATCGCGTTTGAGGTAGTTCCTGGTATCACCTCGGCATTCGCTGCTGCTGCTGCCATTCCAGCATCCCTTACCGATCGGCACAGCGCCTCGAACGTCATTTTTTCCACTGGCCACCATGCCCAGTCGCATAACGACGCTGAGCTCCCGGCCGAAGAAGATGCGACCCGCGTGGTCTATATGCCAGGGCGCGATCTCACTTTGCTTGCCACCCAATGGATATCCGAAGGCTTGCCGGGTGGACTGCCATGCGTACTCGTTTCGCGCGCCGGACAGCCAGATCAAAGTGTTTTTGCCACCACACTAAAAGCGCTGGGCGATGCCCCTCACATGGAAGCCCCGAGTCTTTTGCTGGCAGGTTGGGCGATGCGAGATGCAAACGAGGTTTCGCAACAAGTGAAGACAACTTCCGCGTTGAGCGCCTGAACTCTCACCCGATCGCTTGAAAGACATAAATAGTCGCACTGAGAGGCAGTATCCGGAACCGTATCTCCGCACACCGTCGCATTTGGTGTTGCCGGAGTGAATCGGGCAACATCCAGGCAAATTCCCCCTCCCATCTCCGCGCAGACAAATCCCTTTTCCAGAGCCTTTTTCGCAATATTCAATTTTTCTGGTACCGGTCTCAGCATCCCGTGTAATATTGTGCCGATTTCAAAACAGACTGCGGAATGTGTCCGTACGGAGGGGGTCCCCCGGCGAAGAACATGGCGCAGCGGCCAAAGGTGATTTGCAATGAAGATTTTGGGAAGCCATGTAGCGTTTCTTACTGTGGGTTCTTCAGTCGTTTTGACTGCTTGCGGAGGCGGAGGCGGAGGGAGCAACGCGGCGCCTCCCCCGGCTCCTGCTGCTGTGAGCGGCGTTTCTGTAAGTCCGAATCCAGCTCCCGCACTGACAATTGGGAGCACGAAGCAATTTTCGGCGACCGTCACGGGTGCTGCGGTCACGGACAACACGGTGGCTTGGACTGTGACACCGCCGACGGGCAGTTCTCTCGGCGCGGGCACCATCGACAAGACCGGCCTGTTCACGACGCCGTACCCCGCACCCGCCACTGTGACGATAACTGCAACAAGCAATCAGGATAAGACGGTATCAGGATCAGTGATCGTGACCCTTAGCGCCCCGGTTGCCGCGAGCGGCCCTGCGCTAACCGTGGATGTGTCAACCCAGACCCACGCCATCAATCCGTACATCTACGGCATGAACGCCTGGCAACTGACAACCACGACCGGAAAGGCTGCGAGTATCGGCATCGACCGCTGGGGCGGCAACGCTACTTCTCGCTACAACTACAAACTCGATGTGACCAGTTCCGCAAGCGATTGGTATTTCGAAAACCAGAATGGGTTGCCGGGCGGATCGCAGAGCAACAGCAGTTTCAACGCCCAGGTCGAGGCGGATCAGAGCATCGGCGCGAGGACGATTGGAACATTACCTGTGAACGGCTGGGTGGCGAAAGACGGCACTGCGTGTAGCTTTCCGACCTCGACTTATCCGGGCCAGCAATCTACAGACAACGGGCGAGGATGCGGCAACGGTGTGTATCCCAAGGGGGTGCAGGGATGCACGAACACGAACGGATGCAGCATCACGGGCAATGATCCGACGCTGACCAGCACTGCCATCGACGTGAGCGCCTGGGCGAAAGACTGGGTCAGCTTCCTGGTGGGCAAGTTCGGGACGGCGGCGAAGGGTGGCGTGGCTGTCTATGACCTCGACAACGAGCCAACGTGGTGGAACGCGGTTCATCGTGATGTACATCCGGTTGCGTTCACTTATGACGAGGTTACTGACAACGGTATCGCCGTGGCCAAGGCGGTTAAGGCTGCGGACCCTACTGCCGAGGTGAGCGGGCCCGTAATTGACTACTGGTGGGCCTACTTCTATTCGAAGAAGGACATTGAATCGGGCTGGGGTTCCGGGCCCTCTCCTGCTTTCAACCCTGGAGCAATCCGGTGGACCGCAACGCTCATGGTGGCGTTCCCGCTCATCGAGTACTACCTGCAGCAATTTGCCGACGCGGAAAAGTCGGGCGGCACGCGACTGCTGGACTATGTGGACCTGCACACGTACTTCGCTGCGCAATTTCAACGCTGGCACTGGACCGGTCAAAATCCAACAACCATGGCGTGGGCTGAATACACGGGTACGGCTGCGCAAAGGCGCGTCTGAATTCGACCCGCGTACTCTGGGATCCAACGTACACCGATCCCAATTTCCCGCAGCCGAACTACAGCACGGACGCAAATTACACGTCCGAACTGCAACACGCCGCTGCAGGCGCCGCAAGTCGATTCCCATGATGCGGGACTGGGTGGCCAAAGATTATCCCGGCACCAAGCTGGCCATCACGGAGTACAACTGGGGCGGGCAGGAACACATCAATGGCGCTGTGGCGCAGGCCGATATCCTGGGCATCTTCGGACGCGAAGGGCTGGACATTGGCACGCTTCTGGGGACCGCCGGATCCGGCAACGCAAGTTCCGGGGCTGATGGCATTTGAGGTCTTCCGCAACTACGACGGCAAGAACGCGATGTTCGGCGATATGGCCATCTCCTCAACCAGTGCTGACCAGGGCAAGCTCTCGGTCTACGGAGCATTGCGCACCAACGACAACATGGTCACGCGTGCTCGTGATCAACAAGACCTATGGCGATCTTACGACCACGCTCTCGCTATCGACGGTCTGCCTGCCGCCGCAACCTCGGCTCAGGCATTTCTCTACAGCAATGCAAATCTCGCCGCGATCGTCGCGCAGCCGAACATGACCGTCACGCCACCGTCGGGTAGCGGCACCGTGAGCACCATCAACTCGACCTTCCCGGCGCAGTCCATTACGATTCTGGTGATGCCAAACTAGGGTTGAATCAGGAGTCCGAAGATCACAGCAAGGCCGCTGCATCGGAGCGGCCTTATCGCTTTCGCTGGCGCAAGCACGGTCGCTGATCGCTCCGTGCGGGGAATGCACCCGCCTCGCCCGTTATACTTAAGTGTTTGCAGGCGGAATGCGCATGAGCCGGCAAGGCTCCGCGCGCTGGAGAATTAAGTTTGGCTCAGGCGGAGATCGGCATCATTGGCGGCAGCGGGCTCTACTCCATGCCCGGATTTACGAACATCACTGAAGAGCGGGTCGAAACGCCGTTTGGCGAGCCTTCCGACCCGTTTGTTCTGGGTGAATTGTCAGGACGCAAGGTAGCGTTTCTCGCCCGGCACGGACGCGGCCATCGCATCCTGCCTTCCGAGTTGAACTTCCGCGCCAACATTTATGCCTTCAAGAAACTTGGTGTTGAGCGCATCCTGTCTATGTCGGCCGTGGGATCACTGAAGGAAGAACACAAGCCCACTGATTTCGTCATACCAGACCAATTTATCGATCGCACCTTCCATCGCATTTCCACATTCTTTGGTGACGGCATCGTAGGCCATGTGGCTTTCGGCGATCCGGTATGTGCCATCGTGGCAAAGGCCGCGGAAGTGGGTTGCAATGCAGCCGGTGTTGTCGGCAAGCTCGGTGGAACGTACGTCTGCATGGAAGGCCCGCAATTCTCGACCCGCGCGGAATCGAATCTGTATCGCAGCTGGGGTGCGGATGTGATCGGCATGACCAACCTGCAGGAGGCCAAGCTGGCCCGTGAAGCGGAGATCTGCTACGCCACCGTGGCGATGGTTACCGACTACGACTGCTGGCGGGCAGGGCACGATGCCGTCACCATCGAAGAGATCGTTGCTGTCCTTCATCAGAACGCCTCCAACGCCTGCAAGGTAGTCAAAGAGGCCGTAGCCGCAATGCCCTTGGAGCGCACCTGTGCCTGCGCATCGGCATCAAAGTATGCGGTGCTGACGCAGCCTGATGCTATTCCGGCCCCGGCAAAAGAACGCCTCGGCTTGCTCTTCGGAAAGTATATGGGCTGGTAGTTCAATCAGCGTGATTTTGTAAGTTTGTTGATTACTCGGCGTGACAGCGCCAAAATCCCTTCAAAAAAGGAACAGAATGGCAATTACCGTTGTTGGCAGTGTGGCTTTTGATTCGATTGAGTCGCCCGCAGGGCGCAGAGACCGGTGCCTGGGCGGTGCTGCAACCTACTTCTCGCTTTCGGCGAGTTTTTTCACTGATGTCCGCGTAATTGCGGTCGTGGGTGAGGATTTCGGCGCCGAGCAAATGGAAGTCTTCAAAGCGCGCGGCATCGATACGCAGGGCATCGAGCGCGCCTCGGGAAAGAGCTTTTTCTGGGAAGGCTCATACCTCGAGAATCTGAATGAGGCCAAGACCCACACCACCGAACTGAATGTCTTCGGAGCGTTCGAACCCAAGATTCCCGACGCCTATCGCGACTCAGAATTCTTGTTCCTTGCCAACATCGACCCTGTGTTGCAACGGCGGGTCCGCGAGGCTATGCCCGGCGTAAAGCTGGTGGCCGGCGACACCATGAATTACTGGATCAAGGACCACAAGCCCGCCCTGCTTGAAGTACTCCGCGGCCTGGATATCCTGCTCATCAACGACACCGAAACCAAGATGCTCGCCGGAAACGACAACCTGGTGCAGGCAGCACGATCGGTGCTGACCATGGGACCGCGCATGCTGGTGGTAAAGCACGGCGAATATGGTGCGACCGCGTTCTACGGCCACAGCAACAATGGCATAGGCGCAAAGACTTTCCGAGCCCCTGCGCTGCCTTTGGAAGAAGTAGTGGATCCGACCGGCGCCGGTGATAGCTTTGCCGGTGGATTCTTCGGTTACCTGGCCTCTCAAAAGGAACTGACTCCCGGAGCCTTTCGGCGTGCCATGTTCTATGGCAGCGTGATGGGATCATTTGCCGTAGAGCGTTTTGGCACGGAGCGCGTACAGAATCTTACTCGCGAAGAAATCGATGCGCGATTCGAGCAGTTCCGCGAGCTCACCCACCTTGATTGAAGACCGCGTTGGTCGTGGCGAGAGGCTGGTAGTCCTGGCCTCTTGCGCGGCCACATCGCTCGCTGTCACCGCCTGGAGTTGGACCAATCACGCCATGCTCAACTATGGCGACGCGGTAGCCCACCTGCACATTGCGCGTCGGGTCTTCGATTCGCACAGGCCGGGATTCTCGCAGCTTGGATCCGTGTGGCTGCCCTTGCCGCATCTGTTGATGATTCCGTTCGTCTCCGTCTACGCATGGTGGGCGAACGGAATAGCAGGCCTTATTCCATCGTCGCTCGCTTGGCTTGCTGCCTGTTACGGGATCTACCTTCTGGCTCGCCGATGGCTGGGTCCAGCGCCTTCCGCCATCGCTCTCGTCTTCTTCGCGCTCAACCCTAACTTGCTCTACATGCAGACCACGGCCATGACTGAACCGCTCTTCGTGTGCGAGATGGTTTGGTCAGCGTTGTGGCTGGTAGAGTGGCGTGCCAGCATTGACGACGCCGGAAATCCGCGCCGGAGTGCGCGCCATTTGTGGCTGATCGCATTGGTGCTGGTGGCGGCCGTCTTCACGCGCTATGACGGCTGGATCATGGCGCTGCTCGCATGGACCGCCATCGGCATCGTGCTCTTGCGACGCCGGCGTTTGAATTCGCGCAGCTTCTGGGCCGCTACCATCATTGTGGTCGCGGCGCCCATCGTCTGGTTTGTGTACAACGCAGTCGTTTTCGGTGATTGGCTTTCGATTCGCTCGCGGGCCTTACTCAGCACTAGCTATTGAACTGCGCACGGCGACGCCGGGCAGCGGGCCGCCCCACCCGGGATGGCACAACCCCTGGGTTTCGCTGCTCTTTTTCGTGAAGGCCGCGGAGATGGATGCAGCCGCGTTGTCGCGCGGGAACACGCTGCTGATTTTGAGCGTGCTGGGGATGATCTGGGCGTGGCTCATCGCTCGCCGTCGCGCTTTTGCCTGGACACTGTTGTTATGGCTCCCGGTGCCGTTTTACGCATATTCGGTGGCATTTGGGTCAGTGCCGATCTTCCTCCCCGTCTGGTGGCCGCACTCCTACTACAACACGCGTTACGGTCTTGAACTGCTGCCGGCCTTCGCGCTTGGAGTGGGTTTTGCGGGCGGCTTCCTGCAGGCGGCCGTTCGCGAGTTCAATTCAAAACTCATTCCGTTCGCGATCGCCCTGATGATGGTGGTTCTTGCACTCAATGCCTTCGCAGTGCTTCGCGAGCGCCCCATCGTTTATGTGGAAGGGACCAAGAACCTTGAATCGCGGCAGTCGTTCGTAACTGACATCCCGCCCGCGATGCGCGCGGCCCTGGCTACGCGGCCTAACGGCCCTGTATTGATGAATTCCTCTGTTTATCCGCAGATCGTCGCCTACAGCGGCGTCCCCTTGGCCCAGACGATCAATGAAGGCGATCAGGTGCTATACACAGATGCTCTGGCCGCGCCCGCTGAGCATGCAGCCGTTGTCCTTGCCTTCGCCGGCGACGAGATCGACCGCGCCGTGAAGGCGCATCCTTCTGGACTTCGGGAAGTGGGAAGGTTTTCGTGTCCCGGCCAATCGGCTGGCACACTTTACGTCTCCGATACCTGGCGGCCTCAATCAACAGGCGGTATGCCCGCACGGTGATAGCATCGGGCAAGGAATTTCCCATGATCGTGGCGATGGCACAGTTCGCGCAGCCCTTCAACTTCACCTGGTTGCAGCAGCAGACTGTCATCGACGGAGCATTCGGGAGGCTCCTGTTCGCGTGCGTGTTAGGCGGCGTCATCGGCCTGGAGCGCGAATTCAAGCGAAAGTCGGCTGGCGTACGAACGAATTTGCTGATCTGCCTTGGCGCGGCCTTCTTCACGCTGCTCTCAGCCGTGCTCGCCGGCGATGCCAACCCTGACAAGGGCCGCGTCGCATCGAATATCGTTCAAGGCATCGGATTTCTGGGCGCCGGCCTCATCCTCCACAATCGAAATCGCATCAGCGGACTTACCAGCGCGGCCAGCGTATTCGTCGTAGCCTCAATCGGCATGGCCTGCGGAGCAGGTTTGTACGGCGCCGCCGCGCTCGCAACCGCTATCGTAATATTTGCGTTGGAGATAGTCGGCTTGCTTGAGAGACGCGTCAGCCTCAAAGGATACTCACTGATATACGAGGCGCGCGGTAGCGACCAGACCGTCATGCTCAAGTCCATTCTCGGCGCAATGGATAAATCCGGCGAACGCCTCGCCAATGTCGAACGCGACGCAATCGGTGAATTGCAGCGGCTCAGTTTCACGGTCATCGCGACCCGCAAAGAACACGAGCGTTTGCGCGGGCGACTCACTGCCGAACCCGCCATCGATTCTTTACATACATTCCGTGATCTGGAGGAAGAGTGATTTCCTTTAGCAAGGCGCATGCCTGCGGCAATGACTTTTTAATTGTCACCGAAGAGGCCGCCGCGGGACAGGACTGGGCAGAGTTGACGCGCCGCTTGTGCGCTCGGAATACCGGTGTGGGTGCTGACGGCATCGAGTTCTTCTCGTGGACAGGACTGCGGTCAGGCCGTATCCGACTACACAACGCAGATGGCTCCATCGCCGAGATCAGCGGAAATGGCACGCGCTGCGTAGCGGCATGGATGACGGAAGCCCGTAATGCGGAAGCGGGCGAAGTACTGGAAATTGAAACTGACGCGGGCCTTCGCGTTTGTCGTGTGAATGCGGTGCAGTCCGGCACAGAATTCACCGTGGTTGTGACAACTGGAATGGCTGTACCGCAATTCACTCCACGAATCGTTACCATCCCCGGCGGCGTACAAGTGCAGGGTGTTCAAGTTTCCACGGGCAATCCGCACTTCGTGATCGTGGTCGACAATGCCCAGTTCTCGGTCGATCGCCAGCGATGGGAAAGCATTGGCCAGCAAATCTGCGGTCATCCCGACTTTCCGCACCAGACAAACGTTGAATTTGTGCGCATCATAAATCCGGGTGAGATAGAGATCCGCATCTTCGAGCGAGGCGTGGGCCCGACGACTTCGTCCGGGACCGGTTCATCGGCTAGCGCCACGGCGGCCATTGGATTGTACGGTTGCACTTCGCCACTGCGCGTGGTCGCCCCCGGCGGAGCGCAGACTGTCGAGTGGAATGGTTCCGGCACGGAGTTGCAGTTGACCGGGCCGGCTGCGCTTGTTGCGCGCGGCGAAGCGTGGTGAACATGGTTTCCGAAAAGGACTTGGTGAAACTGGCTCCAGTGAAACGGAACGCCGACATTGGCGTGGTGGCTCCCGCGTCGTTTGCGCGCAAAGAGCGCGTCGAGGCTGGTACCGAGCGCCTGCGGTCGTTGGGATTCACACCCAAATTCATGCCCAACGCGTTGGCACGCGGGCCGCTGTTCTTTGCTGGCACGCCTGAACAGCGCATCGTTGATCTGCATGCAGCATTTGCCGATCCCTCAACCGATATCCTAATGTCCATCCGCGGCGGTTACGGCTCTAATCATCTAATGCATCTCGTCGACCTCGATGTAATGCGAGCGCATCCCAAGCCCTTCTTTGCCTACAGCGACCTCACGGGCCTTCAGTTGCTTTTGCTTGATCGGCTGGGCCTGCCGGCGTTTCACGGGCCTATGCTCGCGGCAGATTTCTATCTGGAAGATGGCGTACATCTCGATAGCTTCTATGCGGCCCTCGATGGCGAAAGCTACTGCGTCGGCCATGCGCAGGGATTGCGTGCGACAAAAGCCGGCTCGGCGCGCGGCATTCTTTACGGTGGCTGCCTCAGTATTTTGGTTTCGTTGCTGGGAACTCCTTGGGAACCGGAAACCGAAGGCAAGCTTCTGTTTATTGAAGATGTTGGAGCCAAGCCCTATCAGATTGATCGCATGCTGTGGCAATTGCGCGTGGCAGGCAAACTGGAAGGCGTTACCGGAATCGTCTTCGGAGAAATGCTGGATTGCGTATCACCAAACGCCGAACCGGACCTGCTGGAGAAAGTGATCGCTTCAGCTTTGGATGATTTTGACGGGCCGGTGGCCTTCGGATTGCGCAGTGGGCATGTCTCACGCGACAACGTGACGCTGACCTTTGGCGTTGAAGCAGAGTTGCGAGTCGATGAAGATGCAGTATTGACGTTAGCCAGTAGAACATCGGAACCCGGAAAGCGATGAACGATATTTCGCACCATGATGGAGTGGCGTTGAAGCAAGCCAGACACATTCACTTGAGCGGTATTTGCGGTACAGCCATGGCGTCGATCGCGGGGCTTCTGCAGTTGCAGGGGCATCGCGTGACCGGTTCAGACAAGGCTGCCTACCCGCCCATGAGCGATTTGCTTCGCGAATTAGGCATCCCCATTATGGAGCCGTACGCAGAGAGAAATCTTGAGCCTGCGCCAGATCTCGTTGTCATTGGCAATGCTTTATCGCGTGGCAATCCGGAGATAGAGCGCGTACTCGACACTCGCATTCCGTTCACGTCGATGGCAGCCCTCCTGCGCGACGAATTCCTCAAAGGCCGCACCTCTCTGGTAGTCGCGGGCACGCACGGCAAGACCACCACAACCAGCATGCTGGCATGGATCTATCAGGTTGCCGCTCAGGAGAACCCCGCCTTCGAACCGTCGTTCCTCATCGGCGGCGTCGCAGAAAACTTCGGTTCAAGCTTTCAACTGAAACCCACCAGCACATTCATTGTTGAGGGAGATGAATACGACACCGCATTCTTCGACAAGGGGCCCAAGTTCCTTCATTACTTTCCTGACGCGATGATCCTTACGCATGTCGAATTCGATCACGCCGACATCTACGCCGACCTTGCGGCTGTAAAGATCGCATTCAAGCGTCTCGTTAATCTGGTCCCGCGTCGCGGCGTCATCATAGCTTTTGACGGGAGCGCCAATGTGAGCGAATGCGTCGAACGCGCATTCTGCCCGGTGAAACGTTACGGCTTCAGCGAAGGCGCCGATTGGCGCATTGCGAATTTACGCCATGAGAACGGCCTCACACGCTGGGAGGTCTGGCACGCAGGAGCACTTTGGGCTGAACTCGAGATGCACCTCGCCGGAGAGCACAACGCATTGAACGCCACGGCTGCCGCAGCGCTGGCCAACAGTCAGGGCATTTCAAAAGATGCAATCAAGGACGCACTGGCCCGCTTCAAGAGCGTGAAACGACGTCTTGAAGTGCGTGACGAGATCGACGGCGTCACAATCATTGACGACTTCGCGCATCATCCCACTGCGATCCGTGAAACACTTCGGGCGCTGCGTTTGGTCTATCCGCAAAGACGGTTGTGGGCGGTTCTTGAACCGCGCTCCAATACGTTGCGCCGCAAAGTTCTGGCTCGCGAACTTATCGAGAGTCTGCAACAAGCCGACCGTGTCATGATGGCCGGGGTCTACCAGCAGGAACGCATACCGGAAGACGAACGCCTGCATCCCGAAGATGTTGTTAACGCGCTGAATACCGCGGGAACGGAGGCAAAACTCTGTCCGGACGTCGACGCGATTCTGGCTGTCATGGTCCCGCAACTCAAGAGTGGCGATGTCGTGGCTATCCTTTCGAACGGCGGCTTCGACGGTATCTATGAGAAACTTCCCGCCCGCCTGAGGGAAAAATCCCGAACGTCATGATTGCCTCCCTCATTCTGCTCGGAACAATTCTCATTCTCGGCGCACCCGCCTCTTTAGTATTCATTCCCTTAGCCATGATTACGGGGAACGCAACGCCCCTGTACAACGTGTCACTACGCATTGTGCGCACCGCCTTTCGCCTCGCGGGGATTCGCGTTGAGACAGCGGGTCTCGAGAAGGTACCGCTGCACACAGCCTGTATTTTCATGGCGAATCATGTTTCAAATCTCGATCCGCCGGCGCTTTTACCGCGCATCCCTGGACGGACGTCGGTCTTTCTCAAGCGATCGCTGACAAAGATACCCATTCTCGGTTACGGCCTCAAACTTGGAGAATTCGTTCCTGTCGAACGCGACGGCCGCGTGGAAAGTGCTGTCGAAAGCGTTACCGCAGCACGCCGCGTCCTCAACAAAGGCCTGCACATCACCACTTTCGTTGAGGGAACTCGTTCTCCGGACGGACGTCTGCTTCCCTTCAAGAAAGGTCCGTTCTACCTCGCCATGGAAGCGGGGGTTCCCTGCGTGCCAATCTCAATCTGTGGGACTGAAGGCATGATGGCCAAGGGCAGCATGCGCGTGAAGCCCGGCACAGCATATATCGTTTTCCATGCGCCGATCAATCCCGGCGATTTCTCGACGCGCGAAGAACTGATGGAAGCTATGCGGGCCGCGATCGCTTCGGGGCTTCCGGAGTGGATGCGTGGTTAGGAAACAGCTACAGATCTACGGCTGCACGATAGCGTTGTAGCCGTCATTCAGCAGCTTCTGCCGCATAGTTACCGCATCGTTATGAGTCGGAAACGGTCCCACCTGCACGTGCATCAGGGCGTCCGCCGGATCGCGGCGAACAGACACCGCATACCCTTTCTTGCGGAGGGCGCTCACCAGCACATCAGCGTCCTCGGGATGCGAGACGGCCGCTATCTGCACCATCCACGTGCCGGGTTGGGCCGTGCTGGGCGAGAATGCCGGCTTGACGCCCGACCCCTCCATAATGGCCGGCTGCGATCCTCCCGTTGACCCTGGCAGAGCAGCATGCACCACCGTAGGCACGGGTGCTGGCGCGCTCGGCGTGGGCGTCGGGGTATGCTGCGCAGGCGGAGCCGAAATCGGGGCACTCTTCGCAGCGGGCTGAACCGGAGCCACGTTTTGCGCCTGCGTATTTTCAGATGTTTTGGTTGCAGGGACTTCTGCCGTAGCCTTTGGCTGGAAACTGCTCTGGCTCGGGGCCGGCTTTGATGTAGCGGCTGTGCTCGGCGTCTGCGTGAGCGTTGGAGTCACCGCCGTCAAGCTGGGAACGTTAGGCGAAGGCGAAGCATGCTGCCCCATTGCGTATCCGAAAACGAAGCACACACCACACAGAGTGAATAAGCCCAGTCCGAGCGCCACGAGCATGGTAGGTCCAAGGGTTACCTCCCGGTCGCGCCGCCTTTCCACCGGTTCAAATGCTGTCCCGCCAAAACCTCGTTGCATAGGCTGCTCTCTGAGGCAAGCCAAACGTGCGCGGCCTGTAAAAGGTTGCAGTACCTGCCCGCGCGTATTCCGGGATCAGGTCCTTTGCTCTAGTTTAGGCCGTATTTGCAAGTTTCGGTAAGTCATACGTTCGTTGACTGAACCCGCTCTGCCAACCAAAGTGCGACTTATGCTCTAAACAGACGCGTCTCAGGCGGCTGGATAGTTCAGTTTTTAGACACGCCGCTACTGCTTGTCCACGAGCGGTGGCGGTGTGGCCGAGGTTGACAGCTTGTTCATCAGTGACAGCAACTCCATCGGCAGCGGGAACACGATGGTCGTGTTCTTCTCCACCCCGATTTCCGTCAGCGTCTGCAGATAGCGCAGTTGCAGGGTCATCGGCTGCGTCGCCAGCAGCGCCGCAGCATCCACCAGCTTTTGCGCCGCGTTGAACTCGCCCTCGGCATGGATGATCTTTGACCGCTTCTCGCGCTCCGCCTCGGCCTGCTTGGCCATCGCGCGCAGCATCTGCTCCGGCAGATCCACCTGCTTCACTTCCACCGAGGTCACCTTCACCCCGAACGGCTCCGTCCGCTGGTCGATGATGCTTTGAATCCGCAGGTTCAGCTTGTCGCGATGGCTCAGCAGCTCGTCCAGTTCCACCTCGCCCAGCACCGACGCGCAGCGTGGTCTGCGCGAACTGCGACGTCTGGTACACGTAGTTCGCCACCTTGATCGCGGCGTCATTCGGATCGACCACGTAAAGCGTCACCACCGCGTTGACCTTGATGGTCACGTTGTCGCGCGTGATCACATCCTGCGGCGGCACTTCCAGCACTTCCTGGCGCAGCGAGATGCGCACCATCTGGTCGAATGGCCGGAAGACCAAGATGACTCCCGGCCCCTTGGGACGGCGTCAAGCGCACGGCCCAGCCGGAAGATCACCGCCCGCTCGTACTCGCGCAGGATCTTGATGGAATTCAGCAGGTAAAGGACGATGATCACGACAACAACAAGCATCGGAATGGCAGAGCTGCAGACATTGGTTGTCCTTTTTTCTGAGCGGAGTGTCAGGCGAATTGTACTCCCGCGCGCTAATGCGCGTCATGCGGCGGCTCAAGCGGCGTCACCCGCAACAGGTACTGTTCGTGGCCAATCACGCGCAACGGCGCGCCTGCCGGCGACGGCTCGGTCGGCCACCGCGCGCCAGATCTCGCCATCCACCAGCACGTGCCCTTCCGGCGTCAGCGGCTCCATCGCCGACGCCGCTGCCCATCAGCGCATCAATGCCCGAGCGCGGGTCTTCAGCCGTCGAGCGCGCACCGCCAGGCGCACCAGAAACACCGTGATCGCGCCAAACGCCATGCTCACCGCAACCGCCACCCACGGACTCACCGCCATCTCAGGAATCGGCGCGGCCACCAGCGTCAGCGTTCCAAGGTCAGGCACACGATGCCCGCGATCGCCAGCGCTCCGTGACCGCCAAACTTCGCCTCCAGCACCATCAGCACCGCCGCCGCAATCAGCAGCATCACCGCCGTATACCGAATCGGCAGCAGGTCGAGCGCAAAAATCGCCAGCAGCACCATCAGCGTGCCCAGCGCCCCCGGAACAATGGTCCCCGGCGTGTTGAACTCGAGATAGATCAGCAGCGCGCCGCCCACCAGCAGCAGCAGCGCAATGTTGGGATTGACCAGCCATCCCAGCAGATTCTTCGCGCACGTCGGCCGCACCACCTCGATCCGCGCGTTCGCCAGATGCAGCGTCTGCTTGCTGCCATCCATCCGCGTGATCTCGCGGCCGTTCAAGCTGCGGCAAGCAGTTGCGCCTCGCTCGGCGCCGTCACATCGATCAGGTGCTTGTCGAGCGCCTCTTCGGCCGAATACGACGTGCGAACTTTGCACTGCCGCCACCGCCGCATCGATGTTGCGATTGCGGTGGGCGGCATACGACCGCAGAAATGCTTCCGCGTCGTTCTCCACTTTCTGAGCCATCGTCTCGTCGGGCTTGCCGAATTCAAACACCACGTGAGCCGCGCCGGCGTTGGTTCCCGGCGTCATGGCCGCAACGTCCGCCGCCTCCAGCAGAAAGAATCCCGCCGACCCAGCACGCGCACCCGCCGGCGCCACATAAACAATCACCGGCACGCGCGAGCTCAGAATGCGCCCGCCATGTGCCGCATGGAGTCCACCAGTCCGCCCGGCGTGTTCATCTCAATCAGCAGGGCCGCGGCGTTATCAGCATTTGCGCGGTCGATGGCGCGATCGAGCACTCCCGGCGGTCACAGGCTGGATCGTGTCGTCCAGCACGATCTTCTCAACCACCGGCTGCTGGCCGTGTGCCCAGGACGCTGTCGCCAGCGCCGCGCCGCATCAGAATTGTGAGCAGATTCCGCAATAACGCGCCGTGATGCGGCGGCCTGCGTCACTTAACGCATCCATCGCTCGAAGCATGGTGTGCTCCTTCAGGGCGCCTGCTGTCTTCGACTTGCTCCCTGTCGTGCGCTCACCTGGCGAAGAACATCCTGGGCGGCCGGGCTGGTGGGGTTCAGCTTCAGCGCCTCGCCGGCATTCGTGGCTCGCGTCGTCCAGATGATCGGCGGCCACGTCCAGCCGGGCCAATATAAGATACGCACCGGCCGACGGTCGCAGTTCCAAGCGCCGCCTGCGCCTCGTTGCGCGCGCCGGCCGCGTCGCCGGTGCGCTCCCTCACTTCCGCCAGCCCTTCGTGCGCGTCCTCCGCGCGGCCATCTGCCGCAACCGCATGTCTGGTAGAGCCGCTCCGCCTCCAGCAGCAGGCCACGCGAAAGATAATCCCGCGCCTGCGCGGCCAGCGTATGCGCCCGCTGTTCCGGCGTCAGTGCCGCCAGCCGCGTAGCCTCCATCTGGTCCATCATCACCGCGGCCTGCCGAAATGCCACTGCGTCGAATCCGCGCACAATCCGCTCCAGCGGTTCGGCCGACGAAGCTGTTCGCCGACTGCTTCCACGCCGGCATCGAGCTCCAGCGCCTTCGCTGTCGTTGGGTCGCATCTTCAGGTACTGCGCAAGCTCGGCTATGGCGGCCGGCGAATCATTATGCCGCTTCAGGCTCACCGCCAGGTTGAAGTGGTAGTCCGAAGCCGTCGGATCCGCCACTTCAGCCTGCCGGAACAGCGCCGTGCCATCGTGGCCCTGCCGGCTGATCGCGACGCCTTCGTTGTTCAAAACCGGTGCCAGCGGCAACACCCGCGCAACCCCGGCAAATGACGTCTCCGCTGTCGCGTAGTTACCTGAGAACATCAGCGAAAGTCCGCGATAAAAACCGGCCTCCAGCGCATCCGCGTCGTTCCCGTTGACCTTGGAGAATGCGGCCGCAGCCTCTTCGTACTGTTGTCCTGCGTACTCTTCGCGGCCCAGCGCCATCCACGCGGTGCTGAAGTCGGGGCTCAACTTCACCGCTTCCTGCAGATGTCTCAGCCGCTCAGCCTGGTCGGGCTCCGTGATGCCGCGAATGTATTGTTCAAATGCATCCAGCCGCAGGTTTGCACCCGCGGCCACAAATGTCTCTTCCGATACGCCAAATCCCGGGTCTAGCTCTCTCGTCAGCTTCCACGCCAGCGAATCGAACACCGCAATCAGATTGCGCATTTCGCCGCTGGCATGGATTGATCCACCCATGCGCAGGTGTGGCATATCGATGATCCGCGCTTCCGCCGTGATCTGAGTGCCATCCGTCTGATAGCTCCCCACCACGATCGAATCCACATCCATCGTTTGCGATAGTTTGAGCGCGCTCGCCCGCGACGGCTGAAAACCCTGCGGCAACCCAAGATGATCGAGCGCATACAAACGATCGGCGCGGCTCAACGGCGCAAACCCTGCAGAAGCAAAGCGGCTCGACAAAACTTCCGGCGCAGCCTCGCGAATCCACTCCAGGCTCGGCTGCCCGGTCTTGTTGTCAAAGGGAAGCACGAGCAGAATGCGCCCATGGCCCGCAGCCGCATCGGCCGGAGCCTGCGCGGACGCCGAAATCGTTACAGCGAACAATACCGCCGCAACTACCGCCGCTGAATGCGAAAATCGCCGCATGGAATTGAAAAAATGAGGGTACACGACAGCCTGATTATAGGCGCTATGGACCAGTGACGTACGGAGTCTGCCGGCCCGTGAGCAAGCCGGTTAACCGGCACAGCCTTTGCTTCAAACTGCCGGTTGAATCGCAACACACCCGCCCACATCCCGTCATCCTGCCCGGTCCACGCCACCGTCCCATTCAAACGGTGGGCAATCACCTCCGGCGGCAAATCGTGATGCAGCCCGAAGTAACGCTCATCCAATGCCTGGCTCCGAGGCCCCAGAACCACCAGCGGCGGCGGATCGTACTTCGTAGAAAACACCAGCGCCGCCGAGTACCTTCCCGGCTCCGCAGCCGCCCGCTCAATCTGCATCTCCGAGAAATCGTCGATCGCCCACACGTCCCACGGCTTCTTCACGTATCCCAACTCGGGCCGCCGCAAATCATCCGTCACCGGCCAGGCAGACAGCACCGTCGCCCCTGGATAAAGTGTGGTCAACTGCTTGACCGCCACCTCGTGCAGACGAACCACGTGGACATAGGCCAGGTTGTCCTCGGGGGCAAATCCATACGGCGGATTCACAAAGAGCCCCACCACAAATGCCATCCCTGAAAGCACCGCCAGCGCATGCCAGTAAGGCACACGCCGCTTAAATGTCATCACCGCGAGAATCAGCACCAGCGGATACATCGGCAACAGGTAACGGCACAGCAAGGCCCCGCCCAGCACGCTGAACAGAAGAGCATTCGCCGCCAACAGGATGAAGATGCGATTGCGAATGCCCGCACTCAACCCGGCACGCTCGTTCCCGTCGGCATCGTGAAGGGGCGTCAGCATGAGCGCCGCGACCGTCAACAAGGTCGGCACAAACATGTTCATGTGCGAGAACAAGTGCAGCAGACGATGCCCGAACGCCGCCAGAATCCGCAGCGGCGTCAGCGTTAGTTGCGCGTTGTAGCGAAGGAACTCTGCATTGCCGAACAGAAATCCCGTCTTTTCATAGTGCCACCCATACCAGGCCGCCAGTGGCAAAACACAACTCGTCAGCCACGCTGACTCGACAATCTGTTTTCTTCGCTCAGGCCCCTTCGTCCGTATCGCCGCGACCAGCCAAGTCCCAGCCAGCGCCAGCGGCACAACGATTGCCGTCTCTTTCGACAGTGCCGCCGCTATGAACCACGCCGCCGCCACGCGAGGCCTGCGCTCGCGGTCAGGCAGCGCGTATACCAGTCCCCATACCGTGCAAGCCGCCGCAAAAATATCTGCATGCGCAAGGGTGCTCTGTGCAAACCAGATTGGATAGAGTCCGGTGAGCACCGCAACCCAAAACGCAACCGATGTCGACCCGCTCACCCGCAGCGCCAGCCGCCATACGCCCAGCAGTCCCAGCGCGGCTACAATGAGCACGGCCTCGCGCGTCACCTCGGGATAAAAGCCCGAAGCCTTCCACCACAGGGCCAGGTAGATGCTTGGCAGAGGCGGATGTGCATTGCTTGTAGTTGTTGATGGAATCAGAGAACCGGTTCGGAAGAAATCCCACGCAGCAGGAATGTAATAGCCCGCCTCGTCCCAGTAGTAGGGTAGGCGCAACAGAGTGAAATGGGTCAGGTAAAGCGCGGCAAAGATGACCGGAAAGATCATCCATAGCGGAAACGGAGCGTCAAGGCGCGGCGGCTCGAACAGCTTTCTCCAGCGCAAACGATTCATCCTCGAACCGCTAGTTTACGCGACCGGCTTCCTTAGCAGGGTGTGCGAAAAGGATCTTTCAACCCGATTTGCGTGGCAGCCGCACTGTGAAGCGCGTCTCCCCCGGCTTCGACTCCACGTCTATCTTCCCGCCGAACTTCTGCGTCACAATGCGATGCACAATCTCCAGCCCCAGGCCAGTTCCTGATCCCTGTGGCTTTGTTGTGAAGAATGGCTCGAAAATGTGCGGCCGCACATCCTCTGGAATTCCCGAGCCGTGATCGCCAATCGATACTGCCAGCCACTCGGGCTCCGTCCACGTGCAAATGTCAATTTGGCCATTCGCAGGCGACGCGTCCGCCGCATTGTCAATCAGGTTTGTCCACACCTGGCTCAGTGCCGAGCCCCGCGTCACAATGGTCGAAGGCGAGGCATCAAATGTCTTCTCCACCTTGATTTGCTTGATGCGCAGCTTATGCCCAAGAATGGTCAGCGTGCTCTGAAGGCTGTCGTGGACGTCCAATTCCTTCACGGGCGTCTTCTCGTCGTAGGCAAACTTCTTGACCGCCATTACCAGCTCGGAGATGCGGCCAATGCTGTCTTCAATCGCGCACACCTGCGACATGCTCGATACCAGGGCCCCCAGCCAGTTCAGCGCATCAGAAAACGATGCCGCATCGAAATACTGCTTGGCGCAGGCCAGTTCTTGAGCATCGAAACCCATGGTCACAAGGGCAGGACCGATCGTGTAGGCATTCTCCACGCCCGCCCCGGCCAGCCATTCGCTCATGGCCTCTTCTGCGTCGGCCTGCTCCATGCTGCTCATCGCGGCCATGCGGCAACTGCTCACCGTATGTTGCAGCAAGCCTTTCATGCACTCCAGCTGTTCCATCGTCTTGGGTCGATGGCTGATCCGTAATCCTACCTCTTGCAGCCGCACAAGATTTTCCCGCAGCATGGCCGCCGAGCGCTTTGCCGCTGACCCCGGATTGTGCAGCTCGTGCATCAACCCCGCCGCCAGCGTGCCCAGAGTCACAAGCTTCTCGCGGTGCAGGGCTTCAACCTGGTACGCCTGTACGCGCTCCGCCATGTCACGCACAATGATCTTGCGCACGGCCGGGCAGCATGCCATCAGGCTCCAGAATTGTTCTTCGGTGAACCGCACCACGGTCGAGGGCTCAATGGCAAAAACATGGAATGTCGAATTTGTCTTTCCGTACATCAGCGGCGTCTCGCCAAAGCCGCCTCCCGCCACCGCATACCCCACCGTGGTCTTCGTCCCATCCTGTTCTGGACGGTCCGCTCGGAGCTTGCCCTCGAGCACAACCGAGTACCGCAGCGGCGAATCTCCAGGCGTCGTCAGCGATCCACCTACGTCCAGGTGCACCATTTCAACCGTCTCTACGCCATGCCAGGTTGCCAGATCGGAGGTGGCCCATGCGGGAAAGCTCTGCAGCTTCGCCGCTATCTCCGCAAAGGCCACGGATTCTACCCGTGGACTTTCGCCTTCCGTTACTGTCCCCGCGTCCTCGAACATTCCGCGACCTCGTTCCGGTTCGTCGTTCTCTTTCTTATTCATTTCCGCTTAGAATCCCGCTAAATATTGGTGCACAAACTGCACGGCTATCGATCCCTCGCCAACCGCCGACGCCACGCGCTTTACCGATCCGTGCCGCACGTCTCCAGCCACAAACACTCCAGGCACGCTCGTCTCCAGTAAAAAGGGCTCCCGTGTATCACGCCACAACGTCGGAAGCTTGCCATCTACCCGCAAATCCGGTCCTGCCAGCAGAAAGCCCTTATCATCTCGCAATAACTCGGTTGGGAGCCAATCAGTCCGGGGAGCAGCGCCGATAAAAACAAAAAGCGAACTCGCTGGAACATCTTCCTCGCCGTCGGGACCCTTTATGCGCAGGTTCTCCAGGTGCTCCTCACCTTTCGCTTCCATCACTTGCGTTTCGGGTCTTACCACAATATTGGATGTGTTACCGATCTCATCGATTAAGTATTTCGACATGGTCGCTGCTAAACCCTGTCCCCGCACCAACATCATTACCTTGTTGGCGTACTTTGAGAAATGCAGCGCGGCCTGGCCGGCCGAGTTGGCAGCCCCAACCACATACACGTCCTCGTCTTTGCAGGAAGGAGCTTCCACCAATGCCGCGCCATAGTAAATTCCGCGCCCGGTCAGCCGCTCCGCTCCGGGCACATCCAGCTTTCGGTACTGAACCCCGGGGCAGAGAAGCACAACGTGGCTCGAAACCTCTCGTCCGTCACCCATCTGGATAAACCGGTACTGCCCGTCAATGCGCAGTCCCGCAGCCCTTTGAGTGATGAACTCGGTGCCGAACCGCGTGGCCTGGATCAGGGCCCGCCGTCCCAATATCGGCTCCCGTTATGCCGGCAGGGAAACCCAGGTAATTCTCGATCCGCGAAGTTGTCCCCGCCTGGCCGCCTGGCGCCTCCGGCTCAATTACCAGTGTCTTCAGGCCTTCACTCGATCCGTACACCGCCGCGGCCAGTCCGGCCGGACCCGCACCCACCACCACCAGGTCATAGAACGAATCCTTCGCCTGCAGCTTCAGTCCGACCTTCGTTGCCAAAATATCGGCTTCCGGAGCCTTCAGGACTGATCCATCCGGAAACAGCACCAGCGGCAACACGTCCGCGTCAATCTTCTTGTCCTGCAGCAGCTTCGCCGCCTCATCGCCCGTCACATCCAGCCAGCGATACGGAATATGGTTGCAGGTCAAAAAGCTGCGGATCTCGTGATCCCGTGCCGACCACCGATGCCCCACAACGCGCAAGCCTTCATAGGGCGCCCGGTAACCTGCCTTCCAGTCGTCCAGCAGGTCGCTCAACACCGGGTACAGTTTCTCCTCCGGCGGATCCCAGGGCTTGTTCAGGTAATAGTGGATCCGGGCCGAGTTGATTGCCTGGATGGCCGCTTCGGTATCGGCGTAGGCAGTCAAAAGCACTCGCTTCGCGTGCGGGTAAACTTCCCGCGACCGTTCCAGGAATTCGACCCCGGTAATACCCGGCATTCGCTGATCGCTCAGCAGCAGGGCAACGGGTTCCTCGCGGGCCTTCACCTGGGCCAGCGTATCGAGAGCCGCCTGCCCGCTCGCCGCCCGCATAATTCGGTACTCGGCACCGTATTGCCGCCGCAGATCCTGAACTACGGCTTCCAGCACATTTACATCGTCGTCGACAGCTAACAAGATCGGCCTGGCCATGCCCTTACTCTAATTCCCCCGTTCAACAGATGCCTCAACCCCGCAAAGTGATCCGAAACAAGCATCTTCCACGAAAAACCATCTTTGGTGAAGAGAAATAATCGCCTTTGACCACCACACGTACATCCGTGGACGGAAAACAGGGGATCTGGCCCTAAAAATCCCGCCCAAGCCTTTCAAACCGAAACATTTCCGCCCAATCATCACCCGTTAGTAACCCTAAATAGTTATTCCCTTATTGTTTCCCCCCCGTTACTCTCTTTCATAAGACACCTGTGGTTCTGGCTTTATGAATCTAGAACGTCCCGGATTATCGACCGGAATAGAGGCAGTGGGCCCTTATGGTTTGTATGAAATCGACACATCCGAATACACCTTTGTACTTGCCTGTCGATATTTCAGGGAACGGACAGAGTCTGCAGAGCGGCGAGTCACTGATACGCCATGCGAAGAAAATTCGCTGAAAGGAACGCCTCCATGGCTACGGGACAGACAATCACGTCGCGCGGCTCAAAAGCGGATCTTTTCACACCGGAATTACGGCGAATTTTCCATGCTTATTGGCAGCAGCAGGACTTGTCCGGACATGCTAAGATGAGGCGCATTTCATGAATAAGATTATTCTTGCGGATTCTCAAGCTATCTTCCGCGCTGGTACAGCAAAGGTGCTGGCAACCCACGACGAGTTGCGCATCATTGCTCAGTGCGCCGATCTTGAACGTCTTCTTCACGCAATTACAACGTTTCCTGGCTCCATCGTTCTCTTTGCTGCTTCGCTGCGTCCTGACATGGCCCGCATCCGCAAGCTTCTTGAGACTGCCGGCAGCCGCGGTATCGTCATCGCTGAAAATTCTGATTCCGCCAATACTTACTTGCAGCTCGGTTTTCGGGGCGTCGTATTCCGCAATGTCAGCGGCAATTCTCTTGTTGAGTGCGTCCGTCGCGTGGCGGTTGGCGATACCTGGATGCCGCCCCAACTCGTCGTCGCAGAGTCGTCAGAAGAAGACCTCGTCGGCAGCCGTGTGCGTGATCGTCTCACACCGAAGGAAATGCGCATCGTCGCCCTCATCGTTCAGGGCTGCAAGAACCGCGAAATCGCTACGCGTCTGAAAACCACCGAGCAGGTCATCAAAAACTATCTTCGCTCCATCTACGACAAGACCGGAGTCAGCGACCGTCTCGAACTGGCACTATTCACCATCCATCACCGCGCCCTCGCGGCAGCCGCCACTGAAGTCGGCAGCAAGCTCGAGGCCGAGGAACAGGCCGCCCCATCCGCCGTCGCCTAGTCTTCGGCGTCGAGACGTCCACAGTGGCCGAAACAATTTCCTGACTTTAGGGGGAGACCCCAGCGACATCGATTGTCGCTGGGGCGGCTGAGCAAGGCGCCCGCCTTCGTTCGTCGAACATTCCTCAAACTGCCCTCATTCGAGAGGATCCTCCCCAGACACATTCCGTAGTCCGGGAGCCTTCAAAACCCCCGCTCCGAATTCGCCTGCAATTGTAGCGAATGGAATCCGCGCCCTTCTTCTATGAAAACTCATAAATATCAAGTAAATATATGTAATCTCATTGTCGCGGATATCGTCACCACCTCTCTTTGATTCCATTAACTATTGTTTTGTCAATAACCTACGATGTCGATCGGTTTGGTGAACCAATTGCAACGATGTAAGCATTCTTTTCCCGGCTTCTTTTGCCGCAGTCCGTGACCCCTGCGACAGGTCGATAGCGTTGCCAAGATTCAAGCTCCTTTCGAACCTGATCGCATGCTTTCCCCATGAACCCCCAAAACGGCTAAATCAGCTTCCCGGAGGATTCGGCGATCTTTATGAACAAACGTCTCAGTTTTCTGTTGCTTTTCCTGTTCGCGATGGCGGCAGTACCCATGCACCTGGCCGCTCAGGCCACCGCCAGCGGATCCCTTCAGGGCACTGTTAGCGACCCCTCCCAGGCCGTCGTTAGTGGCGCCGAGGTCACCATCGTCAGCTTGTCCACTGATGCCAAACGCACAACGACTACGAACAGCTCCGGCGGTTATCGTTTCGATCTCCTCTCCGCCGGCAACTATAAGCTGACCGTAGCAGGCACCGGCTTCTCGACGGTTACTGAGAATCTGGAACTGATGGTAGGACAGACAGTTAGCGCCAATATCACGCTCCGCCCCGGCTCCACCACCACCACGGTCGAAGTGGCTGCGGAGAATCCGCTGATCGACGTCACGAAAACCAGCGTGAGCGCAGAGATTACGCCGACCGAAGTGCAGGAACTGCCCATGGTGGGGCAGGACGTAGCCGACCTGGCTTATCTTGCGCCCGGGCGTGAAGCAGACCGACTCCTACGATCCGACCAAGAATCGCTACGCGATCCTCTCCGTCAACGGCGACGGCGGACGCAACGTGAACGTGACCGTGAACGGCGTCGATAACAAGGACAACACCGTCGGCGGGCCGGTGATGCAGCTTCCCGCTGGAAGCGGTGGAAGAATTCCACATCAGCACCCAGCGCTTCTCGGCCGAGAACGGCCGCTCGGAAGGCGCGGCGATCAATATCATCACCAAGCGCGGTACGAACCAGTTCCACGGCTCGGCGCTCGGCCTCTTCCGCGACACCGCCCTGGACACGGACGAAAAGGATCCCGACGGAAAAGGCGGAACGTCCAACTCGCATCCCGATTACACCCGCCAGCAGTTCGGCGGCTCCATTGGCGGACCGGTCAAGAAAGACACGGCCTTCCTGTTCTTCGCCCTCAACCGCGAGCGCGAACACCAGAACCTGCAGGAAGAAACCGACCTCCTACAACGAATTGGTGGCGGCGCAGCCATTCTTTCGGCGACCTCGACAAGCCCGCTGCCACCATTCCCAGGCCCTTCTTTGAAACCCGCTACAACGGCCGCGCGGACTGGACGTTCAGCAACAAGGACAGCGCTTATCTCAGCTACACTTCGCAGGCCAACAACAGCCTTAACGATCAGTCAGACGGCACCGGCGACCTGAACAACGGCAACTTCACGGTGAATCACCTGCAACTCGCGAACCTCACCTTGAACTCGGTCCTTTCGGATACCACGGTCAACACCGCGACGTTCGGCTATCAGTATTGGAACAACCTGATCGCCAGCAAGATCAGCTCTCCGCTGGTCACCTTCAACGGATGGCGGAATCGTTCGGCACCAACACCAACGTTCCGCAGCAGTCGTTCCAGCGCAAGTGGCAGTTCAGAGACGACTTCTCCAAGGCAGTTGGCAAGCACACCTTCAAAGGCGGCGTGGACTACATCTGGAACCCGGTGGAAGGCGGCTTCTTCGAGTTCAGCTCCACACTGGAGATCGACTTCGCCGCGATCCCAGCGACATTATTGCCAGTACCGGGCGACCTATCCAGACGGATTCTCGCACCGCCGGCGCCGTCACCGGGATGTCCATTGCCAACGGCGATCCCTACTTCCTGGTTGCCACCAAGCAGCTTGGCTTGTACTTCCAGGACGACTGGAAGACGACCCGCCGCCTTACCTTGAGCCTTGGCCTGCGCTGGGACAAGGACTTCAACATGATCGGCGGATCCGACAGTCAAGAACAGCCGCACCTATCTGGATCTGCGCATCGTCAACAGTCCCAATTTCCAATCCCTACGTCAACAGCATCGCCAAGGACGACAACCTGGACTTCAGCCCGCGTGTGGGCTTTGCCTATGACCTGACCGGCAAGGGCAACCACGTTCTGCGCGGCGGTTACGGCCTCTATTATGGCAACGTCTTCCAGAACATTCCCTTGTTTATGGAACAGATGGCCAACCCGACAGTGTTCCAGACGGTACTCAGCCTGTCTGATCCGCCAACGGACATTGTTCCCGGAACCGGCAATACCCTTGGGCAATTGGCGCTATGGCATCGACGCCATGCCTACCATTCCGCCGCCCTCCGACCGAGCTTGGCTTTCCGCAGCGTCGGCCGCTTGATGGATCCCAACTATCGCAACCCGGTGACAGAGGAGTTCAACCTCGGATACACCTGGGCGGTGAACCAGAACACCGCCGTCGAAGCCGAATACACCCACGTGCTCGGCCTGCACGGGAACAGGACCATCAACGTCGATCAGAGGATTCCGGTCGACGGCGCCTGCTGCACCCGTCCGCTGGATGCGGCACTTCGCAGCATCGTCCATTGCAGATCGAGAAGCCGGCCAGTGTTCGTGTCGAATCGTCGATCGGCCGTGAGCACTATGACGGCCTCAACCTCAGCTTCCGCGATCGCGTGTGGCATCGCGGTTGCAACCTGCACGCGAACTATACCCTGGCCTGGGCCTATGGCTATGGGACCGGCGGCGGTTCGTTCCGCAACTACCCCAAGCTGGCAACAGCACCGTTTGCGAGCTGGGAGTGGGGTCCGTCACCCAACGATGAGCGCCACCACATTACCGTGGCCGGTGTCGTCGATCTGCCCAAGGGTTTTGAGATCGCGCCGATTCTGCAGTATGGCTCGGCGCGACCTTTTGACCTGACCAACTCCAGCCAACACGCTGAATACCGGCAGCGGCACGGCGGTTGGAGTTGTGGTGCCAACTTCGGACCCCAAGAACTACTTCGCATTTGCCGGGAACAACGCGGGCGCGCAGGACTGCTTCTACGGCCTCCATGGCGCTTCCGCTGCCTGCACCATCGCCAAGTACGATCCCCTGCGCGGCGATCCGTTCTTCCAGCTGGATGCACGTCTGGCAAAGACCATCAAGTTCGGAGAGAACGCCAACGTGCAGCTCATTGCCGAGGCGTTCAACCTGACCAACCGCGCCAACTACGGCAACAACTTCGGCAACAGCATCGGCTCGAACAAAACGTTCGACCACCCGGCGGGCTTCATCGCGCCAAGCTCCGTGATCATTCCGCGTGTCAACTTGGGGCGAACTCGGCGCCCGCTTCACCTTCTAACCCCAATCTGCCTTGGTTCCAAATATGGGGCGAGCGCAATGCGCTCGCCCCATTCTCTTTTCCAGCGTCCCAACGGAAATCTCTGGTCAACCCGTAAACATCAGGAAGTGATGACAGGCACAGCCCTTGCACGGCAATGGGCGCATCCTCAACATGGAGTATCAGCGGGGAAATCGACCGTGGTGCGTCACACAAACTCGTGGTTCTCAGGCATTACCTTGGTCCGTGCCCTCCACGAGGTACCCCCACCCCCCCTATGTAGATCGCCTTTTCTTCGCCCTTGCGGCCCATGAGCATCGCCAAAAATCATGCCCGTGCAGGTTGCTGACTCCAGCATCCTGCACGGGCTTTGGTCAAGTATTGTCTCCTTCGTTAGACTGCCGCAATCGCCGGATCAGTAAAGCTCTCCGCTCCGGTCTCCAGGTGCCCGGCAACCTGGTACTTGAAGGTCGCGTCTTCGGCGACCGTAATCGTGAAGTCATACCAGCCGTGCGTGCCCTGCAGGCTGAGGGTCTTCTCGAAATCGTCGGCTGATTCCACTGCGTTCGAAACCACGTTGCCCGTGTAGCCGTTTGTCACATTGACCGTCACCATGCCATGACCGCGATTCGCTCCCGACAGCGTGATGGAATTGTCTTCCTGGCTGAACGATGTGTGCACAGACAGGTTTGCTTTGCCCGTTCCCGTTACGCTGCCCTTGAACGCCCGGAAGAACCCGTTGGGCCCAAACACTTCCAGGTCGTAAGCGGTCAGATTGTTGCCGGTGATCGCATACGTGTCGGAGACCGATGCGCCCTTTCCGACGGTGTAAGTCCACGGCCCTTGAGAACTGTTTCCCGAGCGCACCTGGTAAACAGCCGTCTTTCCGCTGTTGCTGAAGTGAAGCGTGAACGTGCCATCGCTGAAGTCCGCCTGTCCCGTGACATGCAGTTGATAGGGCACTGGTCGTGCCGGACGAACGCCTTTCTCCTGTTCCGGCATCGTCTGGGTAGCGGGAGGCGTTGGCTCGTAGTCCGGATAGGTGTTCTGATTCGGCGGAACGTACGCGTCCGTGCTGGGTAGGGCCACTACCCTGGCGTTTGGACTCCTGAAGTTGAACGCTGAGGTCAGGTCGCCCGCTACCGCGCGACGCCATGGCGTGATGTTGCTCTCGATCAGGCCCGAGTGCTGGTTGGCATACCGTGCCTCGATAAACCGAATCAGAGAGGTGTGATCGAAGACTTCCGAACTCACGTAGCCGCCCTTTGACCACGGTGAGATCACCACCATCGGCACGCGCACGCCCAGTCCGATGGGACCGTCCATGAAAGACGAATTCCCCGTAATCAGTTCGTTTGTTGTCGGCACCGTCGATATGCCTTGTGCACGGTTCATCGGCGGCGTCGGCGAAACCTTGTGATCAAACAGTCCGTCGTTCTCGTCGTAGGTCAGGAAGAACGCCGTCTTGGCCCACACCTTCGGATTCGCAGTCAGCGCATCCAGGAATTGAGAGATATACCACGCACCGTAGTTGGCCGGCCAGTTGGGATGCTCGCTGTACGCCTCCGGCGCCACAATCCACGACACTTTCGGCAGCTTGTTCGCCATCACGTCTGCGCGGAACTGGTCCACCAGGTGTGGCGCCACTTGCGGATTCGTTCCCGTCATCGCGCTTATATTCGTGCCCTGAAGCGCGCCTTGATGCAACGGGCTGCCCGGCGCGGCGTTCTGGTACTGATGAAAGTACAGCAGCGAGGTATCCCCGTAGTTTCCGATGTAGGGAGGACCCCAGCCCCAGAAATGCGGAGCATCCAGACCCTGCCCCTGGTCCTGGTAAATCTTCCACGAAATGCCCGCTTTGACCAGGCGCTCAGGATACGTCGACCAACCATAACCTGACTCGGAGTTGTCCAGAACCGGGCCGCCACCGTTCCCATCGTTGCCCACCCAACCCGTCCACATGTGGTAGCGATTCGGATCGGTCGGCCCCAGCAGCGAGCAGTGATAGTCGTCGCATACGGTGAATGCATCGGCCAGCGCGTAGTGGAAAGGAATGTCCTGCCGGTTGAGGTGCGTCATGGAGGTCGTGCCCTTTTGTTCCACCCATCCGTCCCACACGCCGTTGTTCCATGCCACGTGCGTCCGGTCCCAGCCATGATCGGTATCTTCAATGAAGGCAAGGCCCAGGTTGGAAAGGTCAGGCCGGAACGGCAGCAGGGAACCGCCATTTCCATCGGGCTGATTCCACACCGGGTCTCCATTGGGGAGCCTGGCAACGCGCGGATCGCCGAAGCCTCGCACGCCGCGCAGCGATCCAAAATAGTGGTCGAAAGAACGATTTTCCTGCATCAGGATCACGATGTGCTCAACATCCTCAATCGTGCCCGTGCGATTGTTGGCGGGGATTTCAAGCGCGCGAGCAATGCTCGCAGGAAGCGATGCGGAAACCGCTCCTGCGCCAAGCAGCTGCAGGAAGGTACGGCGATTGGTGGTCACTGGGGATCTTTCCTCCTTGGAGAAGACGCGATTCCGCGCCTGACCCCCGACCATAGCCTCCCATTGTTTCCCCCGCATGACCGCCAGATTGCAATCTCGTGACCGCACATCAGGATCGATGCCGCAAACAAGTACCTATACTCCTGGCGCCTCGTCCGTCTCGTAAATCACTCAGATGGTCCTAATTTTTTTCCTGCTTGCGCCGCGCCACCAGCACCACCTCCGGATCTTCAACCGTCATCACCATCTGCATCTCCTCTTCACGAAAACGAATGTGCGCCGTCGGTACTCCCGCAGGATGGAAGTTGCGATCTCCAAGATGCACAAGCGGCCGCCCTCCCATCCCCTTTCGCGTCCAAGTCAACCGTCCGTGATCCATCGTTACTTCGATCTGCTGATTTGCTGCGGCTCCGAATGCGTACACCCCAGGCAGCGCCGCCGCCTCGCTCTCTGAAAGAGGGATGGGCGGGTCTGCATCTGCGTCGCCGAGCGATTGCAGGAACTCGAGTACCGCATGACTCGCGTCTCCACCAGCCCTGGCATGCGCGAGCAGGCTGATACTGTGCGGTCCTCGAATCCGCTGCACGCCAGGCTGCGCACCCACAAACGCCTTCACCACCTCAAGGTGCCCCAACATGGCTGATGAAAACAGCGAAGGCCGCGCGCCCTTGGAGATCAGATATTCGGCAATCGGTCGGTTTCCCATGTGCGATGCCGCGCCCAGCGCCGACTCCCAGTCTCCGAAGCCCCAGTCCCACGCGGCTCGGGCCAGCGATGGTCGCGCCTCCACCAACTCCGTCACCCGTTTCAGATCGAAGTGAGACACGGTCACGATCTCTCGAATCAGTTCGGGCGGCTGCGTCGGAAACTGGTCGGCGATCGGAGCCGCCAGAGACGCACCCTTCTCCTCCGGTCCTGCGAGACCAAAGACGCTCGCCTCAAATCCGAACAGCTGCAGCGGCAATACGGCCGAAGCCAGCTTGAGAAACCTTCGCCGTGGTTGAAATGTGTGCATGAAAACTCCTCTCAGCCAGAACCATCGCGTAGAGGAGGCCGCCACTACAAGCCCAATCCGCATGTACCGCAGCCAGAAAAATGTGAAGAGCTAAATGCTCGTCATTTCATCTGTTTACAAATTTTGGTAAGGGGCTTCCCGTCGAGTCTCGAACTACGGCCTGCGAGAACTCCGCAGCGATCTTCTCTGCTGCATCCGATTCAGCACCCAGCGTGTCGACAGTGTTTCGATCCAAGCGCGTGACCCACACGTGAGTTTGCTCCGGCATCCGGATCAGATGGGCCAGCACCCGCGTCTGCTTGCCGCTGCCCTGCACCTGGCCCAGCACCACGTAACGCGCATGCAGTGTCGCCGCAATGGTCCGCAAGTCACGCTGATTTCGAGGCAATCGAAGAATCGTTGCGTTGCCAATCACCCCATACTGTTGCCCCCCCAATGTGGTGAGTTGTCCCACCAGCGTATCCGTGAGCCCGTCGCTGAAGCGCGTCATGCTGGCGTCGCCGGTTTCGTTGTCGAACCGCAGCACCGCAACAATCGGATGCCGCCGCTCATATGCTTTGTGCAATCGATATCCCGCGAAAAGACCGGCCGCCACAAGTACAAGTCCGCAGCACACAAGAATCGCAGTCGCCGGAATTCTCCTGCGCATCTTCGGTGTATCCGTGCCTACCACCGGGTCGGAAACTGCTTCGAGTGGAGCATTTGTCTCGACGGCCCCAGTCGGCATGACGGCCCCCACCGCCTCTACAGGCGCAATAAACTGGTACCCGCGCTTGGGAACGGTCCGAACATAGCGCGGCGTCGCGGAATCATCCCCCAGCGCCGATCGAATCTGGGCAATGCAGAAATTCAACCCCCGTTCGAAATCGACGAATGTCTTGCTTCCCCAAACGGCCTCGCACAGTTCCTCGCGAGAAACTACTTCCCCGCGCCGCATGAGCAAACATCCCAGCACCTGCGCCGGCTGCGGCTGCAGTCGGATCAACTTCCCCTCCTGCCGCAGCTCGCGAAGCGCGCTATCAAACTCGAAGAGTCCGAATCGAAATCGTCCGCTGGTCATTCCTCAGTGATTCTTGCATGAAAGGAGCGGCCGCGGGCAATCAGTGTCAGTCCGCACCCGCCTTCTCGCTTTGCACAAGTTTCGTCTAGTTGACCGTGCCTTGCCTTGCGTGTCGGCCGTTGCGTCGCACACAAGGCCGTGATCAGCATCAGCACAGTGATCAGCATTACTTGCGATAACCATCGGATAAGTTACGGGCGATTCAAAACCCTTCGCCGATAGTTGTATGGCGCACGCCCACGATCACGGTAAAATTTGACCAAGGGGCTCTGTAGCTCTCAAATTCTCGTGGCCGGTCGACTATGGCTCATGGGAGACGTATTCTTACGCAGCATAAAATGAATCAGGGCTTCGTGTTCGTCGGGAGGAAGAGTCGTCAGGTACCCCGCACAGCCATCGAGAAGCGGGTTGATCCGCTCATTGACCGTCGCCTGCCTGGCCGCATTCGTGTGGTCCGCGTCGGTGTGGGGGGCAGACTACTCCACGCGCACGACGCTGCACGCTGTCCACGCTCTTTCCAATGCTGAGGCACGAGACGGAATTCCGGTCGCATTCGAAGGCACAGTCACGTACTACAACCGGAGCGACGTCGATCTCTTCGTTCAGGAGGGTGACGAAGCGATCTACGTCGAGACCAAGCCGAACGAAAACATTCTTCCTGGCGACCGGGTCCTTGTGCGGGGAAAAACACGCGACAGCTTCAGCCCTGACGTCCTCAGCGAAAGCGTGACCGTGCTTCACCACGGGCCCCTGCCACGCCCGATGCCCGCCGATTTCGAGTCGCTGATTCGTGCCAGGCGCGACTGCATGCGCGTATCTGTCCGCGCCACTGTGCGCAGTGCCAATACTGTCAACTTCGCTAACACGCACGGTATCTACCTCAAGTTGCTCATGGAAGGTGGTGCGATCGATGCCGCCGTCAGCGAAACCGACCCGGCAAAGCTGAAGGGACTACTTGACGCCGAAGTGGAAGTGACAGGAGTTGTCTCCGGAAAGTTTGACAGCAAGATGCAGCTCATCGGCATCCTGCTTGAGGTTCCCAGGCTCTCTGACGTGAAGATTCTTAAGCCCGCTGCCGTCAGTCCTGACTCGCTCTCCATCACGCCCATGGATCAGGTAATGGCCAGCTCCTACGTGCGCGACGGCACCCACCGGGTCCGCGTAAAGGGCACGATCACCTACTATCAGCCAGGTTCCGCGGCTGTTCTCCAAAACGGCAACAAGAGCATCTGGATCTCCACTCGTTCCAGCGTTCCGTTGCGTATCGGCGACGTGGCCCTGGCCACAGGCTTTCCTGACGCGCGCGAAGGCTTCCTGGCGTTGAACGACAGCGAGATTCAGGACACCAACATCTACGAACCTGTCCAGCCGCAGCCCTCCACATGGCATCAACTCGCCACCTGGAACAGCGGCGACCCCGACGGCCACCAGAACGACCTCGTCTCCTTCGAGGGCGTGGTGGCGGCCGCTGTCAGGGCGGGCTCGCAGGACGAGTTCGTACTCGTCTCCGACGGCAAATTATTCACCGCCATTTATCGCCATCCACCCGCCAATCGCGTGCTTCGGCCCATGTTGAAGATTCCCGTGGGAACCCGGATCCGCGTCAGCGGCATCTGCATGGTCGCCCAGGCCAACACCATTGACCCTACCGCGCAGGAAGTTCCGTTCAACATTCTTCTGCGTTCTTTTGACGACATCAAGGTCGTCAGCCAGCCCTCGTCGCTCAATGTGCGCAATCTCATCATCCTTGTGGCTGTACTGGTCATCTTGCTCTTCGCCGCCGGCGCCCGTGGCTGGATCATCGACCGCAAGGTGCGTCGCGAAAACGCAAAGACAGCCTACATCGAGCGCCGCCGGAGCCGCATTCTCGAAGACATCAACGGCACTCGTCCTCTATCCGAGGTGCTCGAGCAAATCTGCGAACTGGTCTCGTTCAAATTGAACGGCATTCCGTGCTGGTGCCAGATTGTCGACGGTGCTCAACTCGGGAATCACCCCAAGGAACTCGCTTCTTTCCGCGTCATTTCCGAGCCTATTCCCGGCCGCTCCGGACCTGTGCTCGGTTCGCTCTACGTAGGGTTCGACCAACTCACCAAGAGACGCGCGTACGAGTCGGAGACTCTCTCCTCGGCAGCAGCGCTGGCGTCACTTGCCATTGAGACGCGGCGTCTCTTTACGGATCTTGTCCGTCGCTCCGAATTTGACCTGCTCACCGACGTCCACAATCGGTTCTCTCTCGAACGGCTCCTTGACCAGAGAATCGAACAGGCGCGCGAAAATGCCGCCATCTTCGGACTCGTCTACATTGACCTCAACGACTTCAAACAGGTCAACGACCTTTACGGGCATCACGTCGGCGATCTTTATTTGCAGGAAGTCTCAAACCGCATGAAGCGCCAGCTCCGCGCCCTTGATACGCTCGCCCGGCTCGGAGGCGACGAATTCGCGGTGCTTCTGCCCCTGGTCCATCACCGCGCCGATGTGGAAGAGATTGCCGGCCGACTTGCTCGCTGCCTCGAAGATCCCTTTACCGCCGAAGGATACGTAGTTCACGGTTCTGCCAGCGTGGGCATCGCCGTCTATCCCGAAGATGGCTCGACCAGGGAAAGTCTCCTTCGCGCCGCCGATGCCACTATGTACGTCAACAAACACATCCGCCGCGAACGCACCGGTGGTCAATCTGGTCGAAGGGAATCAGGCTCCCGCGGATCAGAGAGCTGAAATCGTCCTCGCACGTGCCCGCTGGGTTACTCACTCCTCAACGCTGCTGTCGGATCAACTCGCGTCGCCCGCCGCGCTGGCCCCACCGTCGCACAGAACACCACCGCCAGCATGATCCCCAGCACAATCGGATAGACGGTAGGCGACTCGAAATTCAGCGCGCCTGCAAACATCGAATCGAAGACCCGCGGCAGTGGCAGGGCCAGCGCAAAGCCAATACCGGCTCCAATCGCTGCAACCTTGAGCCCATCGCGCAGAATCATTCGCAAAATATCGGCCGCCTTCGCGCCCAGCGCCATGCGAATTCCGATCTCCTGCGTCCGTTGTCCAACCGAATACGCAATCAACCCGTAGATTCCGATCGCTGACAACAGAAGCGCCAGGATCGCGAACATGCTCAGCAGCTTGACGAAAAGCGGATTGCCGTTTCGTTGCAGATCAATCACGCCGTCCATACTCATCACGCGAAGCAGCGGGAGTTCAGCGTCAAGGTCCGCCACCGCGTGCCGCAACGAGGGCGTAAGGCTCGTGGGGTCGACCGACGAACGCAGCATCACGGAAAACCCCGCGACCGGCCGCTGCTCATAAAGCTCGAACACCTGTGGCTCATACCGCGGATCTTCGGAGTAGCTCTTCACGTCCGACACCACACCCACAATCTCGCTCCATCCCGCGGGAGCCTGCGGAATATCCACCTGGATCTGCTTTCCGATCGGATCCTCATTCGGAAAATATTTGCGCACAAACTGCTGGTTCACCAGCACTACTCGAGGTGACGTCGCGTCGTCGCCATCGTTGAACGCGCGACCCTTCAGTACTGATACACCAATAACTCGAAAATAGTCTGACGTTACAACTCCATCTTCGGCCGTCGGCAGTTCGTTGGCCCGCGCTTCCTGTTGACCCTTGATATGGATGGTGACGCTATTTAGACCCGACGCCGGCAGATCTGAGGCGACCGCGACATTGTTCACGCCGGGAATCTGCTTCAATTTCGTCATAAGTTCGCGAACGAACTGCTCCTGCCTGGTGCCGTCGGCATAGCGAGCATGGTCAAGACCCATCCCCGCCGTCAAAAGATGATCGGGCACGAATCCGAGCGCTTGGTGATCCAGCATGTATACACCGCGGATCAGCAGGCAGCTTCCAATCAGCAGAAACATAGCCAGCGCGATCTCTCCGCCCACCAGCATCACGCGCATCCGGTTATGTTCACGACTTGAAGTTGACCCGCGGGTGTCACTCTTCAAATCGGCGTTGATTGCTGCGCGCGACGCCTTTAACGCCGGAGCCACGCTCGAGAGGATGGCGGAAACAAGTGACACCAGTGCCGCAAACACCAGCACCCTGGTGTCCAGAGTCACAGGGACCGCGCTCACCGTGTCGTTGAAACTCAGGCCGGCACGCATCAGCCGGATCCCGAACCACGTCAGACCCAACCCAATGCCTCCCCCCAGTAGCGCGATCATCAAGCCTTCTGTCACCAGTTGCCGCACCACACGAACGCGGCTCGCTCCCATTGACATGCGAATCGCCAGCTCTTTTTGCCGTCCCACTGCGCGCGTCAGCAACAGCCCCGCAACATTGGCGCATGCAATCAGCAGCACAAAGGCCACCACTGTCATGATCACCGCCAGCGCCTTGCCAATGCCGAAGTTGCGGATCAGGAAATCCGGCAATGTCCGGATCGACGCACCCCAGCGGCTCTCGATCGTCGGATAATCCTGCTGCGTCTTCTGCGCTATCGCGCCGATCTGCGCGCGAGCCTGCTCCAGAGTCACACCGGGCGCCAGCCGCGCAAACAAAAACAGAGAACGATTCTTTCGGCCGTTCGGCGAACGATCCGCAGCCGACAGCGTGAGCGGGGTCCACAGTTGCGGCGAGAATCCAAGCAGCCGGAAGTCCTCCGGCATCACCCCAGCCACGACATAGTTCTCGCGGTTAAGGTGCACCGTGCGTCCAACAATCGACGCGTCCGAACCAAACCGCCGCTGCCACAATCCATGACTGAGAATCAGCACATGATCATGCCCCGGCACATCTTCGCCGTCAACAAACGTGCGGCCAAGCTGCGCCGTCGCACCGAATACCGAGAAATAGTTCACACTCACAGCCGCAACTGAAATCGATTCCGGTTGCTGGTCCGGGCCAGACAAGCTGCCTTTGCGGTACTCGTCCGCGGCACTCATATCTGAGAACAGGCTCTTGTCGCTCTGCCACTCCTTGAAGTTGGGTACGGACACCGGATTCACATCATTCGGAATCATTGCATCCGCGTTGGCCGAAGATACCGACGAAACTACCACCATCGACTGCGGCTCATGACCCGGGAGATGCGGCAGCAGAAACGCGCTCACCAGGCTGAACATTGTGGAGTTCACCGCGATCCCCAGAGAAAGCGTGATCACCGCGGTCGCGGTAAACCCCGGTGCTTTGATCAGTTGCCGCATGGCATATCGAATATCCGCGATCACACTCTCCGCCGTCGGCCACTGCCACACTTCGCGGCTCCGCTCTTCAATCAGCCCCACGTTGCCGAACTCGCGCCGCGCCATCTGCTGCGCCTGTGCCGGAGCCATGCCGCCGTCAATCAACTCCTCCGTGCGCTCCGTAATATGTTCCTGAATCGACAGAGCAACGTCGTCATATCGCCGACGGCGGGAAAGCAATTGTGACAACCACGACATGGTCGACCTCTTTCAAAATCATTCAGAACGGAACAACGGGGGATCAAGAGTAGATTCGTCCGAAACCACCACCCGCGGATGGTTCTCTCCCTCAACTTCGGAACCGCTTCACGCCTCACCAACCGCCAGCACGCGCGTAATCCCGGCGAACATCTTCTCGAAGCTCGACACTTCTCGCTCCAGATGCCGAACTCCCGCCGTCGTCAGTCGATAAATACGGGTGGGCCGTCCCTTGGCGGATATCCCCTCTTCGGACTCCAGCAAGCCCTCTTTCAGCAGCCTCTGCAACGCAGGGTAGAGAGAACCTTCTTCCACCTGCAGCAAGTCGTCAGACGCCTGCTTGATGTGCTTCGCCAGCGCGTATCCATGCATCGGCTTCACCCGCACCGAATGCAGAATCATCAGGTCCAATGCGCCTGAAAATAGGTCGCGACGTTCCGGATCTTTGGCCATATCCTGGAATATATGCTCTCAGATACCTATTTAGCAAATAGTATTATGCGATCCCATATTAACCCGCTCTCCCGCATCCTCATTCACACCGCAACGCAGTCACCGGATCGACCCGAGCCGCGCGCCGGGCGGGCAGCCAGCTTGCCACCACCGTCATCAGGCTCACCACCAGCAACGCAGCCGTGAATGACGTCGGGTCAATCGCCTCCATGGCGAATAGTTGTTCTTTGATGACGCGTGTCGCCAGTATCGCCACCGGCAAGCCGAGGCCCATTCCAATGGCGAGCAGCATCAGCGACTCACGCATGATCATCTGCAGCACATTCGCACCATCCGCTCCCAGCGCCAGCCGGATCCCGATCTCGTTGGTGCGTCGCGCCACGTTGTAGCTCATCACGCCGTAGAGTCCAATCGCCGCCAGCAGCAGCGCCAGAAGCGAAAACACACTTGTCAGCGTCGAAATGAGTTCGTCGTGCGACATCAAATTCGAAACCTGGTCGCGAATCGTGTTGATTTGCATCAGCGGCAGATTCGGATCCACCTGGGCCACTGCAGCTCGCAGATCCGCGATCGTCTTCGCCGGATCGCTCGATGTGCGAATCAAAATTGTGTGCGCAAAACAATCCTCGTTTTCCTCGCCGTGCGCGGACTTGCCCGCATCACCTTTCGCCGCGGCATCCACGGGAAGATACGTGTCGATCTGCGATAGCGGAATATACGTCATTCGCACTGGATCGGTGTCTCGCGGATCGCCGGATTTGGTGTCCCTGGCAATTCCCACAATCTGCCACGGCCCTTTCACTGAGTCGATCCCGACGGTTAGTTGTCGCCCCACGGCGTCGCCATTTGGAAAGTACTTTTTGGCAATCGTCTGGCTCACCACCGCGACCTTGAGACTGTTTGCCGTGTCAGCCGGAGTAATGCCGCGCCCCGCTACAATCGAAATTCCCGCCGTCTCAAAATACCGTCCCGATACTCGATTCAGAATCGACACCATATTTTCTTTGGGTCCCGGCGTGTAGCCTGCGAGCGAAATAGTCGAACTCCACGACCCGGCGCTGATCGGTGGAGTTGCGGAGAGCGCAGCCGAGCGAACACCCGGTATCGCGCTCAGGCGATCCAGAAGCGTCTGATGCAGCGCCGCAACCTGGTGAGGTTTATAGCCCGCCAGTTGCTCCCCAACGTCGGCCAGCAGCAGATGGGTTCGCTCGAAGCCGTAATCCTGATCTTGCAGATTGCGCAAGGTCCGCAGAAACAGGCCGGCCACCACCAGCAACACCAGCGACAGCATCACCTGGGCCGTCACCAGGGCTTTGGGCCAGAATCTTGCCATTTTGCCGCCGCCGCTCTGCACTGTGCGCGTACCAGCGCTGAGCGTGCCGCGAGCTCCAACGCGCGCCGCGCTGATTGACGGAGCCAGTCCGAATAGAAGCCCGGTCAGCAACGAAACGCCCAGGGTAAAAAGCAGCACACCCGTGTTTGGCGCGGGACTCATGGCAATGTAAGCGTTCCCTCGTCCCACAAACGCAAGCAGCGAGCGCGTAGCTCCGAATGCGACACCCAGCCCCATCAGCCCGCCGATAATCGACAGCAGGAATGTTTCTATCAGGCCCTGTCGCACAATCCGCATCCGGCTCGATCCCAGTGCCAGGCGCGTAAGAATTTCGTGGCGTCGCGTCGCAGCGCGCGAAAGAAGAAAGTTGGCCAGGTTGGCGCACGCAATCAGCAGTACCAGCGCCACCACGATCATCAGGATCTTCAGTGAGTCGCCATACTGGCTGCGCAGCGGCGACACACCATGCGCCGCCGGAACCAGCGGAACACTCGCGCGGCTGATCTCCTGTTGCCGGTCGGCTGTAATGCTCGCGCCTGACCGTTCCCGAATACCATTGCGCACCTGCTGGTTTAGCCAGTTCTGTACCTGCGCGCGTTCTGCATCGTGTGTCGCCGCTCCCGGAGTCAGACGACCGAACATCTGAAGAAAGTACAAACCCGAAAGTGGCGTGAGCATCGAGGGTTGCTGCAACACCACCGTTTGCATGCTGATGGGCGTCCACACATCCGTTGGCTCCAACTCCTGCTTGATCCCGTGGAACCCTTGCGGCATCACGCCAATCACTTCAAACGGTGTGCCGTTGATCGCGAGCGTCTTTCCCACGATATGAGGATCTGAAGAGAGAGATTGCTGCCAGAAGTGATAGCTCAATACGGCCACCGCTCCGCTGCCCGGCGTGGCATCGTCCGATGGCCGAATCGTGCGGCCCACCAGTGGTTCTGCGCCAATCACACTGAAGTAGTTTCCTGAGACAAGATCGGCCGGCGCCAGCATGGCGGCCGCATTTCCGTTGGCACTGCCGTCCGCGGCCAGTGGCCGTATGCTTACCTTCTGCGAAAAGCTGCCATATGCGGCAATCCCCTGAAAGGGGCCGGGATTGGCTTGCATCTGCCGTGCGAAATCCCACGGAAAGTAACCGCCAAAAGCGCCCAGGTCAATCCCGCCGGCAATGCCGCCATATTCTGAATTGCTGAACGCCACCAATTGCTGCGGGTCGCGAACAGGAAGATTGCGCAGCAGCACTTGGTTGATCAGGGTAAAAATAGCGGTGTTGCCGCCAATCCCAAGCGCCAGTGACAACAGCGCCACCACCGTGAAGCCGGGACTCTTGGCAAGAGCGCGCACGCTCACGCGCAGATCCTGCAGAACTCCTTCCGCAGTCGACTCCCACCGCGAAGACCACACCTGGTGCTTCACTGAATTACTGCTGCCCATCTCCACGCCGGCCGCTCGCCGCGCTTCCTGTGCGTGTCATGCCGTTGCGCTCTTTGTGGGCTAATGACGCTTCCAGGAAGCCCTGCAATTCTTCGTCAAGCTCGTGCTCCACACGCTGCCGGTGAAAAAGCGATGCGATTCCCCTTGCGAAGTTTTTCAACACACTCATAATCGTCCTCGCTGCTGCCTGGTTCGGATGTCACGCTTCGAGAATGCGCGCAATCGCGCCAATCTGCCGCTGCCACTCTTCGGTCTCCGCAGAGAGCGCTCCGCGACCCTTGGTGGTCAAAAGATAATATTTCGCACGGCGATTCTTCTCCGTGGCCCGCCACTCCGACCGCACATGACCGGCCCGCTCCATCCGGCTCAGCGCCGGAAGCAGCGATCCCGCATTCACACGGAATACGCCCCCGCTCACTTGCTCGATGCGCAGGCCGATCCCGAATCCATGCATCGGCTCCAGCGCCAGCGTCTTCAAAATCAGCATCTCCAGGGTTCCCTGGACCAGATCGCTTGGCTTTGAATCCGGAAGGTTCTTTTGATTGGGCACGGCTTTCTCCTCTAGATTGCCTAGAGTAAATTCTCTCCTCTAGATTGTCAAGAGATAGCGAGATTGCCCTTCGGTCCTGCGCGCGACGGAGACTTCTATCCGTTGCGGCTCAATGGGCAAGCTCCATTTGAGAATGCAACTGCGTTCTCGGCTCAGCCTCATACAGATTGTCGCCAGCACTTGGCGTTGCCATCCTGGACTCTTCCACGTGGGTGCCATTGCCATTGGCTTGGAACTGGAGCGGCAGAAACACTGAGAAGACAGTGCCTCCGAACGGGTCCGGAACCCTGCTCCTTACCTGGATGGTTCCACCGTGTCTCCGCACAATCTCTGAGCTCATCCACAGTCCCAGGCCCGTTCGGGTTTCGCCTTTCGTGCTCACAAACGGATCAAAGATCTTGGTTCTGATTTCGGGCTGTATTCCCGATCCGGTGTCGGCCACAGTTAATCGAACGCCGCGCCGCTCTCCGTTCCTCAGGTCACGCCGGTTGCTGACTCGAATCTTGAGTTTCCCGTCATGCTTGATGGCCTCCAATGCGTTACCCATCAGGTTCAGCATCAGGTGGCGTAATTCTCCGGCTTTGGCCATCACTGGGGAGTTCTCGCGGAAGTCTCTCTCAACCACAATCCCGGCTGAATCAAACCTCGATTGATAGATCGTGAGAGCGGAGTCCACCACCTCGGTAATCTGCACCATGGCTGGTTTGGCCGGGTCTCGGTAGAACCTCAGCGTCTGAGCCACCAGTTCCGAGACTCGCGCCAATTCGTTTGCCGCAGTTTCTCCGTATTCCTTCGACTGCGCCAGCGTCTTTGAACCTCTAATTAGGTACAGCAGATTGCTCACCGCCGCGAGCGGATTGTTGATCTCGTGCGCCATGCTGGCCGCAAGGCGCCCCGATACTGCCAGCTTTTCTGATCTTCGCAGCGCTTCCTCGGTAATCGCGCGCTCCGCCAGGTAGTCACGGCCTTGGTATTGCCGGTTACGGCTCCGCAATGCTGCCTGGATCGTGCTGACAAGTGTCTCCGGTCGCACCGGCCGTTCCAGTAATACGATGTTTCCCAGGGGCGCTTGAGAGAGCATTCTCCGCCTGCTCCGTTCTCCGGGAATGGTGAGAAGGACGATCGGAAGGTCAGACCACGACGGTTGGCCAGCGATATGCGACGCCCACGCGGCAAGCTCTGAGAGCGTCAGAACTTCCTCGGCGATCACTACCGCGCCTGCTCCGAAATTCGATTCGAATCGGCCCGCCTCAGAGGTCAGTGGAGCCGCACAGTCAATGTTTTGGCTGGCAAGAAGATTGCAGATCAGCTCGCCATCTCGTCCCGTGGGCGCAACCACAAGGACTCGAAGCTCACTCTCCAGACTCGTTGGGTCGCTCAAAGAGGCTTCATCGTCGATCGGGACTGTTGAAGGCTCCCCATCTCGCCGCGATACGTAGGAGCACCCGTGAGTACCCCCTCAAACTCGGTGATGACCGAGCCAACCTTGATGCTTCCGTTCTTCATTACCAATTCGCGGATCGTACGCTCGTGTTCTCCACTGCGCTTCTTGATCACCGACAGCGCCTGCCGCACCTCGCCCGCGGCTTCAAAGTATCGAAACAGAAGCACCGTGTCCGCCAGATAACTCACATCGACCGGCGTGTCGATGTTCGTTCCCACAAAACCGTGCTGCGCGACCGTCATCAATGTCATGATCCCCTTCTGGCCAACGTAGGTAAGAAGTTCATGCAATTGCATGGCTAGAAATTTTTCGCCCGGCATCGCGTTCAGAAAACCATTCAGGCTGTCGATGATCAGCAACTTGAGATTTTGTTTCTCTACCAGCCGTCGGATCTCGTGAATCAATTGGCCGGGCGAGAGTTCAGCGGCATCCACCTGGCGCAGCACCAATTGGCCGGAATCAACGTGTTTCCCGATGTCAAGACCCAGCCCTTTTCCTCGCTTCAGCAGCGTCGCCAGGGTTTCATCGAAGGCAAATAGCGCTGCGCAGTCACCTTCCTCCACCGCTGACAATGCGTAACGAATCGCGATGGTGGACTTCCCACAGCCCGCCGGCCCCAGCAAGAGTGTGCTGGTTCCGCTATCAAGGCCTCCCCCTAAGAGTGTGTCAAGTGCCGGTATGCCGCTCGTTAGTTGAGTCGGCTCGTAGGGCAAAAGGTGTTCCGCTGCCACCAGGCGTGGATACACTTCCACGCCGCCCCGCTTGATGCAGTAGTCGTGAAATCCCTCCCGGAAGCGTGAACCGCGAAGCTTCTTCACTTCAAGGCGGCGCCGTTTGATGCCGTATTCACGATCCACGCTCTCCATCATGATCACGCCGTGCGCGATGCTCTGGAGTTGCTTGTCGTGGCCTTCCGCCGTGCGATCGTCGAGAAACAGAACGGTGCACTTGCGCCCCGAAAAGAATTGCTTCAGCCCCAGAATCTGCCTGCGATAACGAAGCGACTCGCGCGCCAACAGCCGCAGTTCTGAGAGTGAGTCAAACACAACCCGGGACGGCTGGAGTCTCTCCACCTCTGACAGCACAGCGTTGATCGTATCCGTCATTTCAATCTCTGAAGGATTGAACACGGTGTACTGCGTTTCCGGCTTGAGCTGTGTTTCGTCCGGCGCCAACTCGAAAATCTGCACGCCCTCGAGAGACCACCCATGCGAATGAGCGATTTCAAGAAGCTCAGCCTTGGTCTCAGACAACGTCACATAGAGGCTCTGTTGTCCGCGGCGCGCCCCCTCCATCAGGAACTGAATGGCGATCGTCGTCTTTCCCGTTCCAGGATCGCCTTCAATCAGATACAGATGGTCGCGAGCCAGGCCCCCTTGCAGAATATCGTCGAGGCCTGCGATCCCTGTCCCGAACAACTCGGCTGGTCGGCCGTTGCCGGAGGGGGCGCCGGATTCAACTTTCCCCAGATGATTCGAGATTGCAGCGAGTTCTGGCTCTCTTTCCACTTTGTGCCTCGTTCGCGGACCATTTCTAGCCCGCGGCCCTTCGCGACGTAGCGTGAATCAGAACCGATCCTGCCACGGGATCCCGCTTGCAGAGCGGTCCGCGCCGATCGCTGCTTGCTGGGATTCCGATGAAAAGCTGGACAAATATCATTCTGCTTGGATCGTTGACGGCATGTCTGGTCTGTTTTATACACTCGGCCCGGCTGGTTTTGGTCCCGCCAAAATAAGAGGCTTGAAGACCTGCCATTGCCCCGCGGCAGGACCTGTCTGCCGCCCCGGCAGTTTCGATCGCGACCAGGCCATAAATTCGCCACCGGTTCGTTTCCGTTGTTACCGCACATGTAGTAACAATCCACTACATCCCGAACCCGGGAAGAGGTGTCATCCCGAGCGCAGCGCCTTTCAGCGGAGCCGAGGGACCTGCTTTTCGCCCCGCGATAAGGTGTCATCCCGAGGGGAGCGCTTTTCAGCGGAGCCTAGGAACCTGCTTTTTGTTCCCCGCATGAGGTGTCATCCCGAGCTCTTTTCAGCGGAGCCGAGGGACCTGCTTTTTTGTCGTTTCCGGGACCCCTGCAATCCACTCTTTCGCCGCTCAGTCAGGTTTCTCTCCCACGGCAACCTTCAAAATCTTGTCAATAGGCAATTTCGGGACAGCGCGGCACAATGTGAAACTTGGCTTGTAAGTCATCCGATATCAATCACCTGCAGCAACTGGAAATTTTCACTTTTTCAGCCCGCCATTAGGGATTAATTCTTCGAACCTGTCATACTTGGTACAGGCTCACAAAAAGGCCCTCCGGATCCACCCCCGGAGGGCCTTCTTCATTTGCATTTCAAGAGGCGCTCAATAAAGGCGCAAGACTTGTTGCCGGTTGATAAGTTTCACGCTTCAATCTTCACTTCGTGATTTAAATCACGGTGAGCACAAAATCCCCCCATTTCGGGGTGTAATCGAAAGAAAGCAAAGCACATGACCGTTTTTTTATTTGCAGATTTGTCCGTTTTCGGACACTTTTCGCACCAAACCGCGGTCAAAGCAGACATTTAAAGTCGGCGGAGACGTAAGTAACGCTTCTGAGACCTGGGAATGAGACCTAGCCCAGGCGCTCCGCCACGCTCTTCGCCTGCGTAAACAGGTAAAGATAGTCCGGCCCGCCCGCCTTGGAATCTGTGCCGCTCATATTGAAACCGCCAAATGGATGCGCCCCAACCATGGCGCCTGTGCATTTGCGGTTCAAATACAGGTTCCCAACATGGAACTCGCGCCGCGCAATATCCAGGCGGCCCCGATCTGCGGTGTAGATGGCGCCGGTCAGGCCATATTCGGTATTGTTGGCCACTTCAAGGCCCTCCTCGAAGGAGTTGACCTTGATGATGGCCAGAACCGGCCCGAAGATCTCCTCCTGGGAGATAACGGCGTCGGGAAGTACGTCGGCAAAAACAGTGGGTTCGAGGAAGTAGCCCCCCTCCGTCGTTTCGACGGTTTTGCCGCCGGCGATAAGGCGGCTGTCGCGCTTGCCGGCTTCGATGTAGCCGAGCATGGTCTCCATGGCGCCCTTGTTGATGACAGGGCCCATCGAGGGGTTTTCGGCGGGGTCGCCGACGGTCAACTCGGCGACTTTCTCGCGGACTCGTTCCACAAAGATGTCGTAAATCGGCGCTTCAATAATGGCTCTTGAGCAGGCGGAGCATTTCTGTCCGCTGAATCCGAAGGCTGCGGCGACCACGCCGTCGACGGCGGCGTCGAGATCGGCGTCGGCGCAGACGAGGATTGAGTCTTTGCCGCCCATTTCGAGGATGGTGCGCTTGATCCAGAGTTGACCTGGCTGGGTGCGGGCGGCGCGCTCGTGAATGTCGAGCCCGACAGACTTGGAGCCCGTGAAGGCGATGTAGCGGGTCTTGGGGTGCTCGACGATGGCATTGCCGAAGGTGGCGCCGGAGCCGGGACAGAAGTTGACCACGCCGCCGGGCATTCCAGCCTCTTCAAGAACTTCAAAGAACCTGGCCGCGATGGTGGGCGAGTCGCTGGATGGCTTGAGGATGACGGTGTTGCCGCAGACGATGGAGGCGGCTGTCATGCCGGCCATGATGGCGAAAGGGAAGTTCCAAGGGGGAATCACAGCGCCCACGCCGAGGGGAATGTAGAGAAGCTGGTTACGCTCACCGGGGTACTGGATGGGGGTGGTGGCAGCGGCCAGGCGAAGGGCCTCGCGCGCGTAGAACTCCAGGAAGTCGATGGTCTCGCCCACGTCGGCATCGGCCTCGGCCCAATTCTTGCCAACCTCATAAGTGAGCCAGGCGCAGAACTCGAACTTGCGCTGGCGGATGATATCGGCCGCGTTGAGGAGCAGGGAAGTGCGCTGCTCGACGGAGGTCCGGCTCCATATTTTGTAGGCCTGCAGGGCGGCCTGCATGGCCTGCCCGGCGTGCTCGAGGCCAGCCTTCTGGTGGACGCCAACAACTTGCGAGGGACGGGCGGGGTTGAGCGACTCGATCTTGCCGTCCGTCTTGATCCGCTCGCCGCCAATGACGAGGTCATACTCGCGGCCGAGCTGGCCGCCCACCTTTTCGAGTGCCGCGCGCATGGCACGGGCGATGTCAGGGGACTTGAAGTTTTCAAAGGGCTCATTGCGGAAATCGCCCTGCGGGGCGCGCAGCTGAATGGAGGTGGGAAGCGTAACAGTTGCCATAACCATTCGATTGTAGTTCAGGGCGAAAAGGCTCGTCTGGTCTGAAAAAGACAATTGCGTGACGGCCCGAATATTTGGATCCAAGCCGAAACTCGGAACCCTGGCGTTATTCACGGCGTTGTTCCGGAGCGGGGAAGCAAAAACTTAGAGATGGCTAACAGACACCTCGAGGCCTATATTTGAGGCCCCTGCGAACCATCGCGATTTTTCTCCGCAGTCTTGGCAGGATTCGACCCCTACAGGCATATATCCCAGCTCTTCAGCTTGACGTTGCGAGGAGGAATCCAGTGCATCCCTTGAACCGACAGTTGTCTTCCCGTGTTCTAGTCATTGTGGCGTTGACTTCGCTCTTCGCTATGAGGTCTTCTGCTCAGACTACGACCGTTACGCTCGATTTCGATCAGCCGGAGTACACCGTCGGAACGACTCTTCAGAACGAGGGCGATATCAACTTCATGCAGGGCGCGCAAGTATTTCAGCCTTCGCACGTGATGACGTTCTCAGGGACTCAAGCTCTGAAGCTGACTACCTCATGCGCAGACGCGAGTTGCAGCAACAACTCTTATCTGATGGAGATTCGATTCGGAACGCCGCTCCCGCTCACCCACAACGGGTTCCTATGGAAGAGAGCCAGCAGCGTTTCCGTTCGCGTGGGGGCGGATGTAATTGCGACCGGGTGCTTTCCTGAGGGGACGGATTGTTCCATGTACGCCTATCTGAGCGGCCTGGATGACCAGGGGAACGTGGTTGCGCGATCAGACGATGTTTTGCTGTTCAACGCGGGCTCAGTGGGCGGATTGAACGCGAATATAGACAAAGAGATTCGGGTTGATGATGCAGCGGCGCGAATTGTCCGCGTAGTCCTCGTCTACGGCAAAAGCACTTTTTCTCATGACCCGCAGATTCCGTATCCCGGCGAACCGCAGATCGATCATCTTGTGGTTGCCTTTCCGGATAACCCGCCGACACCGTCTCCCTTACCAGTTGCCCCGACACTCACGATTACGGCACCTATGACGGGGATTGCAGTGTCGCAGCCTTACCTCGTGCACCTTCAGGGGTCTGTGACTGCGTCTGGCAAGCCAGCTGCATTTTGCTATTCCTTGAATGCCACACCTGCGAGCGTGTCGACTGATTGTCGTGACGGTGCAAGTCTCAAGCCTGACAATTCTTTCGACATTGCGATTGACGGAGCGAAGCTGAACCCGGGCGCGAACAGCCTCTCGGCAAAGGTATTCGACCTGTGGGGGCAACAGGCGACGAAGGTGGTTTCATTTACGACTCAAGCCCCCCTTGCCCCGGTGGTTACGATTTGGCAACCCGCAGACCTGCAGTGGCTAAGCTCTTCCGGACCTGCGTTTGTGTCTGGATCGGTCTACACAGCAGGCGAACTAGCCGGATTTTGTGTGCTGGTTGACGCCACGGCGGTCCCCACTCTGCAGAACTGCAAGCAGAACCTTGCCGCCATTCCGTATAACGGATTTGAGCCGATGGCCTATGGGTTGCCACTCGCACAGGCGTTGCTGCGTTCAGGGCCCAACAAACTGTCAGTGTTTGCGATTGATCGCTGGGGACAGGTAGGCAGGGCCGACGTGTCAGTAAACTTGCCAACTGACTTTCGAGTCGTCGCGATGGAGGTAACGCAAGGGATACAAAGAGCAGATATTCCGTTGAACACGATTGGGGCTGCGCAGTATTCCGGCGTCAGGCTGCGTAGCGGCGTTCCCACGGTAGTTCGTGTATTTGCCAACTCGCCCAATTCGGGAAGTTATTGCTGTGCGACGATGTCGCTGAGCGGCTTTGTACCCAATCCGCAATCCGGTGAAATCCCGCTTGGAATGCTGCAGCCGGACAGCAGCCCGAACGCCTTGACCAGTGGCAATGTAGACGTGCCGCTGAGCGTTCGGGGCGACCCTGGTGGCGGCTATGTCTTCACATTGCCGAACGCGTGGACGACGCAAAACGGTCTTCGATTGCTGGCAACCCTGGTGCCCCAGGCACCTCTTCAGGAATGCGTAACCTGCGCGGGAAATAATACCTTCTCTGTCTTTGGCATCAATTTTGAGCCGGCGCCATCATTCATTATCAATCCGGTGGAGTTGGTGTTTACCGATGCGACCGGTGTGATGCGGAGGCCGCCCGCGGCGATCGTGGCTTTTGGACCGGTTCGCAATCTTTCTCCCGTGACGGCCACATCGGCGGTGGTTCGGCCCTACGTGTCGACGGTCGATGTGACAGACCTGGTCAACACCACAACCGGCGGGTGCCGGTCCATTAACAACACCTGCGAGGACGCGGTGTTTGGCCGCGTTACGGCTTCACAATCGACGCAGGCCGGCAACACCGTGGGGGTGGGGCCCATCGACGTTGGAGTTGAGAAGCCAGTCTCGTTTTATCGCTTTCCGGACATCGTGATCGAGCCAATGGCTGTCTCTGATTCTTCGCGACCATTCACTTCAATTGGCCACGAGTTCTATCACGAACTTGGTTACTACCATGCCAGCCCGGGCTGCCCGCCTGTTGACTTTTTCAATCTATGGCCACCGGATCAAATGGGGTACATTCACGGGTTCGGATTGGACCGGCGACAGAATCATGGCTCCACCGCAACCTGGAACGGACAGTATGCAATTTTTGCTCCGGGCGCAGCGGCGAATCCGGCTCAATATTTTGATTTGATGTCGTATTGTGCGGACGACACCAACGCCTGGATTTCCGTCGAGAACTGGAACTCCTTTGGCGGGCCCTTTCCGAATGGAGTTATACCCGACAGCATCTTCGTTGGTAGTTCCACGACCACTATCAGTCAAGGTTCGCGCAGCATGCCTGAAGAGGCTCAACAGGTAAAAGGCGGCGGGTTGCGACTATCAGCGATCGTCGGCAAGAAGGGTTCGATTGATTTCTTCAGGGTGGACCAGGTTGAAGGCTGGATTCTCGCCCGTCCTCACAAGAGCCAATACGTGTTCGCGGTTTTCGGAGCTGACGGGAAGGTCCGATCACGCACCCCTGCGATGGTTGTGCCGCCCAGGGGTCATACAAGCGCAGGCACAACGCTGGCAGCCCTGGTACCGGGACAGGGAGCAGAGGTGATTCGTATCGAACACGACGGCGAGGTCATTGGCGAGAAGCGGCGGAGCCCATCGTTGCCAGTGGTGGCAGTGAAAACCCCAGATGGTCGCGGTTCGGTTTCGCGGGACGGCGAATTAAAAGTAGCCTGGACGGCGAAGGACGAGGATAACGATCCATTGGAGGTGAAAATCGAATATTCCCCTGCGGATCAACAGCCGTTTCGAATCCTTTACATTGGACCGAACCGAGGCGAGTGGACAGTGCCCGGCAATCTATTTTCCGTTTCCAACAAAGGGCGACTGAAAGTAGTTGTGAACGATGGCTTCAATGAAACGGAATCCGCAACCAGCGCAATCACTGTAACTCCCGCGCCACCGCTCCTGGATGTTATAGCCCCGGGGCCCGGGACCCTATTTCCAAGCACCACACCCATCCGGTTGCAAGCTGCCGCATTTGGAAATGGAGGCGATCCACTAATCTCCAAACAAATTGAATGGCTCGTGGATAATGCCAGCGTAGGCTTTGGGGTCGAAGTGGAGTTGCGAGACCTCAAACCAGGCAATCACGTGGCGACCATCGTTGCTCGAGAGGGTAAATTCAAGACCACAAAAGAAGTGTCTTTTGCGATTGGAGAAAGCCGCTAACGCAATACGACTGCGGCTGCAAGCAGCTTTTTTTGATTGTTCTATTTAATTAGGCCGTCCCCTTGCGCTTCTACAAGAGGTGTTGTACCTTTCATGTAGAAGCGAAAGGGGAAGCATGGCCGCTTCGCATATTGACCTTCCACAAGGGACCCTTGACCTGCTGATTCTGCGCACGCTGGCTCTCGGGCGCCAGCACGGGTGGGCCATCTCAGAGCGCGTGCAGCAGATGTCGAGTGACGTGCTGCGGATTCAACAGGGCTCGTTGTATCCGGCGCTTCACCGGCTGGAGCGCCGCGGATTGATCAAGGCTCACTGGGGGACGACGGAGAACAATCGCCGCGCCAAGTACTACGAGCTCTCAAAGAGCGGACGTCAGCAGCTCGAAGTGGAGACGGATGCCTGGGCGAAATTAACGGCTGCTGTGGCACAGGTGCTGGGAACGGTTTAGGAGGTTGTTGAAAGAGGCAGGGTTTCGCATGGGGCCCGCAGGGGCTAAAGCCCGGCCCTATGTTGGGCTTTTACGGCACGACTGAAGTCGTGCCCTGACGCGATTCGGGCTCGAGAGGAATATTCAGTAGACCGTGAAGGCGTGTCCCAACGAGAAGGACGCCCACAGAGTCTAGAGCCCGCCTCATGTTTGGGCTTTTACGGCACGACTAAAATTCGTGCCCTGACGCGTTTTGTCGTTTGAGAAGGAGAAAGGCCCGAAAGCATACCTCAGGGGCTAAAGCCCAGGTTGATTTGCTCCTGGCTAATGCCGGGGATAAATCCCCGGCCTACCTTTCGAACGATTTTTCCACGACGAGCGAGTATTGAGCGACGGGTCGAATGTTTTCACCATCGCACGAGTTTTGAACGACGAATGAGTTCTTCAGCAAGCTGTCAGAGGTGGGTATGCTTAGCGATTTGATTTTCCGTCTTCGATCTTTGTTCCGGCGGGACGCGGTTGAGAACGAGCTTGATGACGAGCTGCGATTTCATCTGGAGCAACAGGTGGAGAAGCATGTTCGAGCGGGCCTGACGCGTGAGGAAGCGATGCGACAAACCCGCCTTCAGTTCGGCGGCCTGGGTCATGTAAAGGAAGATTGCCGGGAATCGCGCGGAGTTACCTTACTCGAGACTCTCGCCCGGGATATTCGTTACGCGATTCGACAGTTAGTGAGGACGCCGGCATTCACCATCACGGTGGTGCTGACGCTGGCGTTGGGGATTGGGGCGAACGCCGCCATCTTCACGTTGATCAACGCGGTGTTATTGAAAAAGCTGCCGGTCTCCGACCCTGCGTCATTGGTGCGGCTGGGCGATAACGACGATTGTTGCCAGGGCTCCGGGTTTCGACGCGATGGCGACTACGCGATGTTCACGACTGATGCGTACGAGCAGCTGAAGAAGAACGTGCCGGAATTTGAGGATCTGGCGGCGGTGCAGGCCGGTTTCTGGGGCCGGAATATCAATGCGCGGCGCGACGGCACGCAGGAAGGCGCGCGCTCCGTGGCGGCCCAATTTGTCTCCGGCAACTACTTCCGCATGTTTGGACTGAAGCCGCGGGCAGGCCGCCTGCTGATGGATGCAGACGATACGCAGGGCGCGCCCATGACGGCGGTGATGAGCTACGAGGCCTGGCAGCGCAATTATGCGGGCGATGCGTCCGTGGTGGGAAGCACCTTCTGGGTGAATACGAAGCCGGTTACGGTGGTTGGCATTGTGCCTGAGGGTTTCTATGGCGATCGATTGTCAGTGAATCCGGCGGAATTCTATCTGCCAATTGAGACGATGCCGCTTCTGGCCAACGCGAACTATGTTCACGACCATAAGACGGATTGGCTCTATATGATCGGGCGCGTCAAGCCGGGTGTGGCGCTGGCTGCACTGCAAGAGAAGGTGAGCGCGCGGCTGCGGCAGGCACTTCAAACGGACGAGGACTTTTCATCCGAGCAAGGCAAGAAAAACCTGACGAAAGTGCATGTGGTGCTGACGCCGGGTGGGGCGGGAATTCAAGCGATGCAGCAGTCGTACGGATCAAAGCTGCATCTGCTGATGGGTATTGCCGGACTGGTGCTGTTAATTGCGTGCGCCAACATTGCAAATCTTCTGCTGGTGCGCGGAATGGCACGGCGGGCGGAGTTCTCAATGCGCGCGGCGCTGGGAGCGAGGCGCGGAAGGATTCTCCGCCAATTGTTGACCGAGAGTATCGTGCTGGCGGGAATGGGCGGCCTCGCCGGACTTGGCGTGGCCTATGCGGGAGCGCGCATGCTGCTGATGCTGGCCTTCTCGAGGGCAACGAATTTGCCGATCCATGCGAGCCCGTCGATTGCGGTTCTGGCGTTCGCGTGCGGTTTGTCGTTGCTGACCGGGGTTGTGTTCGGCGTGGCGCCGGCGTGGATTGCGGCGCAGGCAGGGCCGATTGACGCATTGCGGAGCGGGGTCAAGGACTACGGCAGGGGGAGCGTCTCTTTTGCAGCGGGGACTGGTGGTGGTCCAGGTAGGACTATCGCTGGTGCTGCTGGTTGCCGCCGGCCTGTTCATGCAGAGCCTGAAAAAGCTTGAAGGTGTGGACCTGAAGCTGAACGCGAGGAATCGCTACATTGTGCACATCAATCCGCAAACTGCGGGCTATACGCAACCCCAACTGGGGGCACTGTACCGGAGCATCGAGGAGCGATTCCATGCGCTACCAGGCGTGATGAAGGTGGGGCTTGCCACGTATACGCCGATGGAAGATAACAACAACGGCTGGGGCGTCCAGGTGCAGGGACAACCGTAAAGGATGTGGAATCCTCCGACATACGGGCGAACGCGGAGTATTTCGATTCAGTTGGTACGCACGTGGTGATGGGGCGCGGAATCGACGTGCGCGATACGCCGTCCGCTACAACCGTAGCGGTGGTGAACCAGACGTTCGTGAACAAGTTGTTCAAGCCTGGCGAGAACCCGATCGGGCAGCATTTCGGATCGCGTGGGCCTGACTCGACTGGAGACTTTGAGATTGTTGGCGTGGTGGAAGACACGGTCTACACCAGCGTGCGCTACAAGGATCACCTGATGTATTTTGTGCCGGCGATGCAGCGGCTGCGGAGCGACAAAGAGCCGATTGATAAAGATGAAATGCTCTACCTGGGAGCGCTTGTGATTGCAACCGATCGTCCCATGAACGACATGGAAAAGCTGGTACGGACGACGCTCGCCGGCATCAATCCAAACCTGACTGTGGCGGGATTTGAGACGTTCGATGAGCAGATTGCCGACCAGTTTAGCCAGGAGCGAATGATCTCGCGGCTGTCGACGCTGTTTGGCGCGCTGGCGCTGCTGCTGGCGGTGATTGGGTTGTATGGCGTGACCGCGTATTCCGTGGTGCGGCGGACTCCGGAGATCGGGATTCGCATGGCGTTGGGTGCGGAGCGCGGAGGCGTGATTGCGATGGTGATGCGGGGGGCCGTTGTGCAAGCTGCGGTTGGGCTGGCGATCGGAATTCCGGTGGCGATGGTGTGCGTGCGATTTGTGAAGTCTCAGCTTTATGAGATCACCAGCGTTGACTTCAGCGTGATGGCGGGCGCGATTCTGATTATGGGGTTGGCGGCGCTTGCGGCTGGAATTATCCCTGCAAGGCGAGCGGCGTCGATCGACCCGGTGCGGGCGTTGCGGATGGAATAGCGCCCCGCCGACGGTATGACGGGAGCGCTCTTCGCGACCAGTACCTTCCCCTTGTCGATTACGTGGGACATCGATCTGACCTGAACTATCTGCTCGGGGAGATGGTGGCGGAACTCAGCACATCGCACAGTTACATTACCGGCGGAGATTTTGAGATTCCCAAGCGCACGCCGGTTGCCCTGCTCGGCGCACGGCTGGAATTGAATTCTTCCGCTGGCCGATACAGCATTGCGGAGATCTTTCACGGCCAGAATGACGAAGAGATGTACCGGTCACCGCTGACCGAAGTAGGAGTCGACGTAAAAGAGGGTGATTTCATACTGGCAATCGACGGCCACGACCTGACGGCGAAGGACAACCCCTACCAATTCCTTCGCGGCAAGGCAGATCATCCGGTCCAGTTGACGGTCAATTCCAAGCCCACCACAGAAGGTGCACGGACAGTGTCTTTCCGCCCGATCACGAGCGAAACCTCGCTCATCTATCTCAAATGGATTACTCACAATCGTGAAGCTGTTTCGAAGGCCACGGATGGCAAGGTCGGTTATATTCATTTGCCTGACATGGGCGAAAATGGGATTCGCGAGTTCATCAAATACTTCTATCCGCAAGTGCGCAAAGAGGGTCTGATTGTGGACGATCGCGGAAACGGCGGGGGAAATATTTCGGAGATGATTATCCGGCGCCTCAGCCAACCGGTGCTCGGTACCGGCTACGGACGCAACGACAAGTTCACCGAAACTTATCCGGGCGCGACTTTCCTGGGGCCGAAGGTCTGCCTCATCAATGAGACATCAGCATCGGACGGAGATATTTTTCCGTACATGTTCAAAAAGGCGGGTCTCGGACCCCTTATTGGCAAGCGCACCTGGGGCGGCGTGGTGGGGATTACCGATCACGGGCCTCTTATTGATGGCGGAGAAGTGTTTGTGCCCGAGTTCGCGACCGGAAGCGCGGATGGGAAGTATGTTGTCGAGGGTCACGGAGTCGATCCTGACATTGAGGTCGAGAACGATCCTCTTGCCGTGATTGGCGGACACGACCCGCAACTCGAGCGCGCGATTGCCGAAATTGAGAAGGCGATGGCAACTCAGCCGCACACATTGCCTGGCCGGCCTGCCGAGCCCCACAACGGCCCGAAACACTGAGCTCAGGTTCTCATTGTTGAGTGGTGCGCCATCTCGCGTGCCGAAGAGAAATTGCGGCTGGAGAGACCCGGAAATGACTGAAGGGGTTTGGCGAGAACGAGAAAAATCGGCTTAAACGAGCTTGTTGTCGTATGCATAGGCCGTGGCCGCCGTTCGCGAGTACAAGCCAAGTTTCGTGAAGATGTTACTTAGATGACGGGCAACGGTCTTTTCACTGATGCACAGTTGTTGGGCGATTGCCCTGTTGGTGATACCGGACGCAACGAGCCGGAGAACCTGCACCTCGCGCTCCGTAAGCGGCCCCTCGCTCAGGTGGCCTTCTTTGGACAAAAGCTTATCGGCGCGACGCAGGTCGACTGAAGCTCCCAGTTTTTCAAACGCATTTCGAGCCGTGCCAAGTTCCGCCGAAGCGTTCTCTTCATCGCCAAGAATCCGGAAAGCTTGTGCAATGAGAATCTGCGTTCGGGCGGTCTCATAAGGGGCGCGCAATTCGCACCACAAACTCCAGGAAAGTCGTAGTTCAGCCATGGCGGCGTGAGCGTTGCCCTCGGAGAGTAGAACAGCACCTGCGGCGCGAGACGACATGGCGCGCAACATGGGGACGTTATGATGATCTGCAACCTGCAGCAATTCATCGAGGGCCGCACGGGCAGTTGCGGGATCGTTTGCGGCCAATGCGACTTCCACGTAGGCGTCCAGGGCTCTTGCTCGAGGAGCGAACTCGTGAACTTCTTCTACCAGTTTGCGAATCGCTGCGTGAGCTGCTTCTATCTGGCCCTGCGCCAGCCGGAGCCGGGCTAATCCCGGGCCGTGGCTGTGACCCCATTTTCCTGCCTGTTGATATGCCTGTTCGGCCGCAGAAAACAGGCCGCGCAGCCGATGGACTTCGCCCACCTGATAAAACGCTGACCCGACAAACGGCTTGGGCGTGGGACGTGACAGCCATTCAGTCGCACGCTGTGCTTCTTCGAGCGCATCAGGCCACGCGCCATGTAATTGCATCAACTCAGATCGTCGAATCAAACAATGGCCGCGATACGGTACAAGGTCAGGCTGAGAGTTGCACCACGCATCAAGCGCCGCAGTCCACTCGTGAGCACGCTGGAGATCAAAGATTTCGCCGCAGGCATCGAGGACACTGCAGTAAACTCCTCCGGCAGTAAGCGCCGAAACTTCGCCCGCCGTAATCGCAATCATCGCCTCATCAAGAAGTTCAACGCCCCGGGATATATTGCCCTGTCGGATCAGGGCGCGACCCTGACCCTGAAGCCCCAAGGTGGCCAAATCTTTGTCGTCGAAACGCTGTCCGATGGCCCCTGCCTGCACAAACGTCTCGTATGCCGTCACCGCGTCTCGGGCGTGGAACGAAGTCATTGCGATGGGCAGAAGCAAGTATCCCCTCTCCACGCAATCGGGATGCTCCGCCAACAAACGATTCGCGCGTGAGAGCCATCCGCCCGCCGTTGCCACTTCCCCATTGAGCAGCGCGTTAAAGCCCAGCCAGAATGCACAACGGGCTGCGGATCGATTGTTTCCCTTTGCATTGAAGCCCTGATGGGCACGGATCAGGTAGTCCGCTCCTTCAGAATCCCTTCCCACGAGGAGTGCAGATTGCGCGAGTTCGACGAGAGGATCAGGCTCCAGCGCGCTCTCGCGATCCGCGGCCGATAACTGCGAATATGCGGCACCCCATGCTTTGTTTCGGAATGACTCGCGGCCAAGGTTGAGCGACCCCGCATGACCGTTGGAATCTTTCGAAGTGATCCGGCTCCCCATTACTAAGAGCGTATATCGATGGCGGCGCAATCCGGAAGGCTACTCAGAATTCTTCGGTATTTTGTGATGCGAATTTACCTCTTTCGTGAATCATAAGTCGCAAGCGGGCGGCCCCTCCGGCCTTGGCATCTTCCTGAGGTAATGAGAGTGGACGTACGGAATAGCATTTTGACTATTCCGCACGTCGGTTTGCCTCGCGATCAGGAACGCGAACCGAAGATCACGGTGTGCGGAGCCACCGCAAGGGGATGGTGGGAAACCTCCGAGAATCCCGCCTTTCTTAGCATGTCGGAATATTCCGAGAGGCTGTACGCATCCCCGCCAATTGTATTCACCAACATGTTCAGAACAAAGGCTCCCGCGACCGGTGGTGTGACGCGATCATCGTTTGGAGCAAGTTCTACTAAGACGACTCGGCCGCCGGGCGCCAAGGCTGAGTGCACTTTCGCCAGGAACCTGGCTATCGTCGATTTGTCCCACTGGTGAAGCAGGTTCGGAATCATCACGAGATCGAAGCCGTTGCCGAGCTCAACTTCGCGCGCATCGCCTGGCAACAGTGAAAACCGATCGTTCACCTTGAAATGTTCAGCATTTTCCTTCGCTACGTTGAGAACAGAGGGCCAGTCGAGAGCGACCACCCTTGCCTTGGGATTGTGCCGGGCGACGAAGATGCCAAATAGCCCGTGCCCTGCGGCGACGTCGAGCACCTTGATTTCAGAAGAAGAGCGGACGAGCTGTTCGGTTTGACGCGCGATGACTGTTGTCAGAGGCGCCATGCTTTGCGCGAACTCGACCCACATTGGGTTTTCGGTGTGCGAGAAAGGCTCATGCACGAGTGGACCTCCTGAACGAACAATGGCGGTGAGATCATCAAAACCCTTTGTCACGACGGGAGATCCCAAGAATCTGGAGGCCGAACCCACATAGCGTTCCGAGTGTTTGTCGAGAAAGACAGCAGACTCAGAGGTTAGATGATATGTGTGATCGGTCTTTGCCAGAAATCCCATGGTGACCACGAAGTCACAAAGGGCTCGAATCCCCCGTTCAGAGGCGGCACAGTATCGCGCCAATTCGGGAACCGTTTTTCGTCCATCGCCCACTGCCGTGAACAAGTCAATTTCAATGGCTGCCTTGAGGGCGGCGGTGCGCTGGTAGGCAAGAAGCGTTTCGATGATCTTGACAGGGGAAGGGGCTGGGACTGCAAGCCCCGTGACATCAATTTGCTGCAATTGTGCGGTACTCATGAAGCCCTCCTTGAGCTATCGATAGAAGCGATGTTCATCGAGTAGCAAAGCAAGAATAGGGCGGTTGTGATGTGGGCCGCATCGGGCGCATCACCCATTTTGAGCAGAGATGTTGATGGGTAGATTTATGTAGACGGGAAACACCCGGCGCAGGCGTTAGTCGATGCGGCCGGCCAACTCGAGACTGAACTTCAGATTGACATCCTGCTGGCGATCAGCTTGTCACTCCGGTTTCCAGTCGATGGCATAGATGTCTGTGCCGCCGAGATCTCTCATCAGCAGAATGGATCCGTCGGGCGCGACGGCGCTCCACGTGGACCAGCTGCCGGTGGCTTGAAATGAAGTGAGATCGAAAACTCTTTCTTCTTTCATGTCGGCAAGCCGGACGCGAAAGAGTCCCGGTCTGGATCCGGCAAATCGGTTGAAGTAAACATTTCGTTCGTCGAGGGAGAAGGCTGGATAATTTCCATCTTGCGCGAGGAGTTGCCGTTTACCTGTTTTCAAGTCCAGAATCTCGAAGCTCGTTCCCTCCACTTTTGATCCGATAAGAAAGCGGCCGGAAGGCGACACGAGACTCCCTTGCAGATGTTGCGAACCGGGCAGGACGGCAATTCTTCCGCTTTGCAGATCGAGGGTATGAAGTTCGTCCCATTGCGGACTGCTGATGACAAGGGCCTTGCCGCCCTGAAGCCATGCGGCGCCGGTGGTCTCTTCCACTCCTGAGGCGATGAGACGGTAGAGGCCGCCGTTTGCCGAAACCAGGTAGGCCTGCCATTTATCACCCCGGTGAGCGCGGGCCAGGAACGAGATCTGGCTGCCATCCGGCGACCACTTTGGGGCGAGAACGTGAAGGGTGGAATCGGTGAGCTTCAGGGCCTGGCTGCCATCGACGCGGGCGCGCCAGAGAATGCCGTCGGGGTAGGTGACGTAGACCAGCCAGTGCCGGTCGCGCGAGAAGTCCACCTGGTCCGCTGAAATGCCGCCCAGAAAGGGCGTGAATTCATGCGTTGCCGGGCTATAGCGGAGCATTTCACCGCGACGCTGGAGGCCGACTGCGTAGATTCTTTGGCTGTCGGCGCCGAATACAGGCAAGTCAAATTCAATGGGACCGGCAGTCAGCTGCACCGGCTTTTGATCGCTGCCGCTGTCGAGAGATTTTTGTTGAAGGAGCCAGATATCTCTTCCGCCTTCACTGGCGGCGCTGAAAGCAAACCAACGCCCGTCATGGCTCCAGCCCATCATCCATTCCCACTTTGGGAGGGTCGACTCGGGCAGCAGAGGGCGCATACCCGACCCGTCCGCACGCACCTCCCAAATGGAGTTTTTGTGGCGAGCCGAGTCGTTGACGGTAAACCGGAGAATATCCCCTTGCGGAGACCAGCGAAGGCGAAGCACGTCCCCGCCGGCGGAGAACATCTTGCGAGGATTTCGACCATCCTTGTCGCAGTGAAAAACATCATTGCCGTCGCTGTAGGTGACGGTACGCCCATCGGAGGAGAAGGCCGCGGCCAGCACGTGCATCTCGCCAACCCGGTGTACGGGGCCGCCTACGCTCGACATCATCCACAGAGTTTCGCTGTCAGAATCGGTGGTGATCTTGCGCAGCAGCATCTCTGATCCGTCGGCGGAAAGATCCTGCAGGTCATAACGAGGCATGGGTACGTCGACCTTGGTTCCAGGGCCACCACCGGATGGCATGCTCTTGAGAACCCAGTCTCCGTTGTCACGTTCGATGTAATAGAGTCGCAGGCCGTCCGTGGCGAGGTTTTGATTGGGATGAACCGCCCCGGTTCGCGTGAGTTGGGAGATGCGTGCGAGGTGCGGAACCTTCGGCGGCTTGAGCCAGTACCAGGCAGTGACTCCGACCGCGGCTGTGAGAATCAGGAATCCCGGTATTGTGGCCGAGACGATGAGGCGACGGGTTGCGGCTTGACGTCTCCTAGTCGCATCGCTTGCGCCCGGGACTTCAATGATCGCCGGGAATGCGCCGTTTGCCGTCGCGGCGACAGGCGGCGGGTACGCGGGGATTGATACGGGAGCGATGAAGCGGTAGCCGCGGCGCGGGACGGTGGCGATGAACCTGGGATTGTCGGCCGCGTCACCGAGGGCGTTGCGCAGTTTTTTCATGGCGGTGTTCAGGCCGTCGTCGAATTCCACAAAAGTGTTTGCGGACCAGAGCTTTTGGCCGATTTCGTCGCGGGTGACCAATTCGCCGGGACGCTCGAGGAGCATGGCGAGGATTTGGAATGGCTGCTCCTGCAGCCTTACGCGCAAGCCGCCCTTGCTCAGGACAAGCTGCTCCAGGTCGGCCTCAAAAACGCCGAACCGAACGACCTTGGTCTTCGGAGGAGACATCTCCATACTCATGACCCCGTCGATGTAACAGGAAGTCTACTGCGAGCCCGGTTCAGACGTACAGCTAAATTATTGCCCTGTTGAGGGTTACCGGTTCAGGCAAGGTTCGGAATCAGATCGTTTGACTTTACTCGAAGGTTGAAAAAGAGTGTTGCAGCCGGGGTAAAAACCAATAGCAGGAGATACAGGCGAGTTGGGACGCCATGGGGTGCTTTGTGAATTATCTCAACACTCTGGCCGGAGGTGTGCAATGAAACGTGGATTCGAGCCAAGGATTATTGATAGCCCGTGGCGGGGCGCAATCAGGAAGGTAATCGGCGGCGGGGTTACGAGGCCCGCACTTTTGATCGCAATCATTTTTGCCGGAGCCATCACCACAGTCATGGTGGCACAGAATGGACTATTCAAAGCAAAGGATCCGGGCCCGCGGCCGAACCCTGTTTCACCGATTCCGAACCCGGTGGCGGGGCTAAGCGACAATGAAACCGCTCTGTTCAACGAAAGCCTTCTGCGCGTGTCAGAACTCGAGGGCACCTGCGACACCTGCAGTCAGCAGCCGCAGGGTGGTCCGCCGATCGATCCTGATCCCAACAATCCTTTCTCACCACTGAAGTTGGTGAACTCCGCGGGCATGAGCCCAGTGTTCAACGCCGATCAGTGCTTCATCTGTCATTCGCAACCGGTAATCGGAGGAAGCTCTCCGGCGCACAATCCGGCGGAGAAGATCGCGCACCGTTTGGGTGGCACAAATACGGTGCCCCCGTTTGAGCGGGCGGACGGCGCGATGCGCGAGGTCCGCTTCAAGTTCAACCAGGACGGCAGCCGCGACGGCGGGGTACACAGTCTTTTTACACTGCAAGGGCGTTCGGATGCACCCGGCTGTACGATGGCCCAGCCTGATTTTGCTGGTGCCGTTGACGGGAACAATATCGCTTTCCGGATCCCTCTGCAGTTGTTCGGGCTGGGATTGATTGAAGGCATTCAGGACTCGGCCATTCGCGAAAACCTGAATGCGAACCGGGAGCTGAAGGAAGATTTGGGAATTTCAGGACATCCCAACATGGTTCCCAACAATGGAACCATCAGCCGGTTTGGGTGGAAGGCGCAGAATGCTTCGCTGACGATATTTGCGGGCGAAGCTTACAACGTGGAAATGGGGATCAGCAACGATGCGTTCCCGATTGGCAGGAGCGAGGATCCGTCGTGCAGCAGCGTATATGAGCCATTCGATGTTCCTCGGACAGAGCCGGAAATCTACAACAACCCGCTGAAGATCATGCCGGCGTGGCTGATGTTTGCGGAGTTCATGCGCTTTGTGGATGCGCCCAAGCCGGCGCCCATGACGGCGAGCGCGCAGCATGGCAAGGACCTTTTCGCGAAGGTGGGATGCGCGCTTTGCCACACCCAGTCGTTCAAGACACCGGGCACGGCAAATCCGGCAAGCCAGGCGGAGGAAATCGGGCCGCACACGGTGGCGTTGCGCGGGCAGAACGTGAGTCTCTACTCCGACCTGCTGGTGCACCACATGGGCGCAACGCTGGCAGACAACATTGTGCAGGGAAACGCGGGCCCGGATGAGTTCCGCACGACGCCGCTGTGGGGAGTGGGGCAAAGGCTGTTCTTCCTGCATGACGGGCGCACGAGCGATTTGAGCGTTGCGATCCAGGATCATTTTTCGCAGCGTGGTTCCGATGGCGGGGACAATCCGGCGAAGGATGCGAAGTCGCGCACCTACGGTCCGTCTGAGGCGAACGCGGTGGTGCAGCGCTTCAACAAATTGTCGGAGATGGACAAGCAGGCGATCCTGGATTTCCTGCGTTCCCTTTAACGCAAAACGGAATGGGCTCTCTTGAAAGGGAGCCCATTCGGAGATCTCGCATGTTGAAGGCACTTTGTATTGCGGCCCTGGTGATCCTGGTAGTGTCGCCGGCGCGGGCCTTGGCGAAGGATCCTTTCCTGGGCAAATGGAAACTCGATGTGGGGCAATCGCGCTACCCCCCGCGTGCGTGCCCCAAGAGCATGGAGATTGAAATGAGGCCTGCGGAGGGCGGAGTCTGGTATCACTCCGATGCCACGTATGGAAATGGCGGGGAAATCCACGCCCAATATACGGCCGGCTACGACGGGAAAGAGGTGCTGGTATCAGGGACCCGCGGCCTGTTGCTTCCAGTGTCACTGAAGCGCGTGAACCCACGAATCGTTGTGGCGACATACTCGCGGGGAATGCAGGTTGTGGCTACAAGCAAACGCATGGTTTCACCAGACGGCAGGAGAATGACGATTACTACGACCTCAGTGGATGCATCGGGCAAGAGGTCGACCACAGTTGGTGTTTTTAGGAGGAAATAACCGGACGCCAGCTCCGTTGAGAAGGCCGCCTTCGCGGCGGACGTGGTGTCAGATATGCGACATAAGACAGGCTGATGTTCGCAGGATCAGGCGCCTTTCTCGCAGGGTCAAAAGGTGCAGCGCAATTCGTAATCCTTCGGTATTTTTCCGCGCCGTACCGAAACTAATGCGACTTGTGGGGGTTCACCTCGACATCCCTGCCTCCGCCTCATCCCGGGTAACTGGGCAGCCGGAAAGACGGGTAGGGATGGCTACAAATATTACCTAGAAGGCCGCGGACCCGCTCCCACGGGTCCGCGGTCAGATGTGCGAGGCGGAATGAGACCCGGATTTGTGGTTGCATGTGCGATGGCCGTGCCCCTGATGTCGTTTGCCGGCCAAAAATTACACGCGCAAGACGTTTGGCCCCCGGACGACGACACCCCTCCCCCGCAACAACAGGCTTACCCGCAGTCCGACGCGCAGCCGGGCTATGGGCAGCAGCAGTACGGCACTCCGGGGTATCCGCAGCAGAACTTTCCCCAGCAGACCTACCCCCAGAACGGCTATGGGCAGCAGCAGGCTTACGGAGCGCAGCCGGGAAATGGCTACGACCTGAGCGTGGGTTCGGCTCCGGCGAGCACGGTGCAACCGTTGAGTCCGGAGCAACTGGATCAGCTGGTGGCGCCGATTGCGCTTTATCCTGACACGTTGCTGGCGCAGGTTCTGACGGCGTCAACATATCCGGCGCAGATTTCATCAGCGGACCAGTGGCTGCGCAGCATGGGCAACGCTCCAGCGGAGCAGATTGCGGAGGGAGCAAACGAGCAAGCGGCCTGGGATCCGAGCATCAAGGCGCTGACGGCGTTTCCTCAGGTGCTGAGCACGCTTGCGACCAACCTGCAATGGACGGCCTCATTGGGCAATGCCTACTACAACCAGCCGCAGGACGTGCTGCAGACGGTGCAAGTGCTGAGGCAGCGGGCGGAGCAGGCGGGCAATCTGCAAACGACGCCTCAGGAGCAGGTTGTTGATAATCCGGGTTACATCTCGGTAGCGCCGGCGAATCCGCAGGTGGTTTATGTGCCCAGCTACAATCCGTGGGCGGTGTACGGAGCACCCGTCCAACCGTATCCGTATTTCTCGGCCGGTGTGGAATTTGGAGAGTTTCTGGGAAACACGGTGGAGTTTGGCGTGGGGCTGGCAGTAGACGCATTTCTACGCGTGCCCTTCGGGCTGCTGGCATGGGGATTTGACTGGCTGGGCGGCGGGATTCTGTATCACCACGATTGCTACTGGCCGCACGGTGGCGGAGTTCGCGACTGGGGATTTGAGCACGGCGGACCGCGCTATGCCGGGTGGTATGGGCACGGTGGATGGCGTGGCGGAGATCGCGGCGGTCAGCAGATGGCGCGATTCGGCGACTATCACCACCAGGGAATACCAGTTCATCCGGGGCAGGGCGGGATGAACCGCGGAAACTTTCCCACGGCACGGCCGGGCGGCGGTTTTGGTCCAATGCGAGGCAATGGCCAGGAGGGGATGAATCGCGGTGGTGGATATCCGACGGCAAGACCCGGGGGAGGGGTGGGGCCGTTGAGTGGAAATGGCAGGAACGAGATGAATCGGGCGGGTGGGTATCCGACAGCACGGCCGGGTGGCGGAATGGGACCGCAGAACGGCTACGCGGGGAATGGTGGGGATCGAAACGGTCTGAATCGGATGGGAGGATATCCGACGGCACGACCAGGTGGCGGGCCAGGCGGCCAGACAGGCTTTGGCCAGAACGGGCTGAACCGGGGACCGGAACAGGGATTCAACCGGCTTGGCGGCGGTGTGGCTGGAAGCCCTGGCCAGTATTCACGGGCCTATCCGGGTCAGCAGGGGCAGCAAGCGTATAACCATATGCCGAGTGCAGTGGGTCGGCCGCAGCAATTCAGCGGCGGCGGAATAACGCAGGGTTACGGACGAGGGCCCAGCTCGTATAGTGGCGCGCCGGGTTCGTATGCTGGCGGGCGCTCGACGTATGGCGGTTCTACGCAGGGTGGGCAGGGCTTCGTGGGGCGCCAGGGGGGTGGTTACGGCATGCCGCGATACAGCGCTCCGTCGCAAGGCTATCGGTCGCCGGCGCAAAGCTATCGCCCACCGGTGCAAAGCTACGGCGGGAGTTCGTCCGGGCGCGGTGGGTACGCGAGCGCCTACGCTGGCGGGTATGGCGGCTTCGGGCACGGTTCGAGCCCGTCTTCCGGATCGTTCGGTGGCAGTCATTCCCAGAGTTACGGCGGCCATTCCTCTGGAGGCGGTTTCCACCCCTTCAGCGGCGGCGGAGGAGGACACGCTCAGAGCTTTGGCGGTGGCGGCAGTCACTCCGGCGGGTTCAGCGGATTTGGTGGGGGAGGCCACTCGTCTTCCCATGGCTTTGGCGGGGGCAGCCATGGGGGCGGTGGCGGCGGTCACTCCTCCGGCGGCGGCCACTCGAGCGGCGGTCATTCCGGCGGCGGGTCGCACGGCAGGCATTAGCAACGAGCAGAGGATAGAGAACCGGGAATAGGAAATCGAAACAGGGATCGGAGAGACACTCTCTGACCCCTGTTTCCCTTTTTAGGTGGGGACGCTGGGGCGCTCGTTGACTGTCAGTCGGCGGCGTGGGAGGCTTTGGAAGTTCTGGAGGGCGCCTTTTTTGCAGTCTTCCGGGGTGCGGCCTTGTGCGGAGCCCTGGCTGCGACGGCGCGGAATGCGGCCTTGGGGATGGCGTCCAGGCCGGCTTTGCCTTCCGCCAGTTGCATGAGGAAGTCCTGGCAGCTAAATGCAGGTGCGTCTTTGTGTAACTTGCTGGCACGGAGGTAGGTCCCGTCTGATTGCTGCAGACGTGCCTTGGTAGTGTCGGCGAGCAGGGCGGGAAGGATTTCGTCGTGGATGCGGGCCTTGGCGACTGGGTCGCGGACGGGGAAGACAACTTCGCAGCGCTCGAAGAGGTTTCGCGGCATCCAGTCGGCAGATCCGATGTAGATGTCATCCTCACCGCCGTTGGCGAAGTGAAAGATCCGGGAGTGCTCCAGGAAGCGGCCCACAATGGAGCGGACGCGGATATGGTCAGAGAGCCCTTTGACGCCGGGGCGGAGGATTGAGATGCCGCGAATGATGAGATCGACTTCGACGCCAGCCTGGGATGCCTGATAAAGGGATTCGATGACGCTGGGCTCGAGTAGCGCATTCATCTTGGCGATGATGTGGGCTGGTCGGCCGGCGAGGGCGTGCTCCATTTCGCGGCGGATGAGGCCGAGGAAACTCTCTGCCATTGTGAGAGGGGCGACGAGGAGAGGGCGGTAGTCGTCGACCTCGGAGTGGGCGGTGAGGTAGTTGAATACCATGTGCACCCGCTCGGTGATCTGGGGGTCGCACGTGAGCAGACTCAGGTCGGTGTAAAACCGCGACGTGACCGGGTTGTAGTTTCCTGTACCCAGGTGACAGTAACGGCGAGTGACCCCATCTTCGTCGCGGCGGACGAGGAGAGCCAGCTTGCAGTGAGTTTTGAGGCCGACGACGCCATGGAAGACCTGTACACCGGCATCTTCCATGTTGCGCGCCCAGCGAATATTTGAGGCTTCATCAAAGCGGGCCATGAGCTCGACGACCAGGGTAGCCTCCTTGGTGGCCGCGGCCTCGGTGAGCGCCTGGAAAACGGGAGAGTCTTGCGAGGTGCGATAGAGGGTCTGCTTCATGCTGACGACGGCGTCGTCTTCCGCTCCCTGCTGGATGAAGTTCACCACCGGATCGTAGGAGTCGTAGGGGTGGTGCAGGAGAATGTCACGGGTACGAAGGTCGTCAAAGATATTGGTGGCTTTGCGGCTCAAGGTGAGTGGGCGCGGCGTAAACGGCGGGAACTTCAGGTCGGGACGCGCCACGTCAGAATAAAAGAACATGACCCGAGACAGATTGACGGGGCCTTCACCCCGGAAGACCTGGTCTTCTTCGAGCTCGAAGTTAACGCGCAGTCGCTCGATGATTTCAGTGTGAGCGCCGGCCTCGATTTCGAGACGCACGGCGTCGCCTTTGCGACGATTGTGGAGCTCGACGCGGATGGTTTCGAGCAGCGAACGCGCTTCTTCTTCTTCGAAGTAGAGGTTGGAATTGCGGGTGACGCGGAACGCCGTGTAGGCGAGAACCTCGTAGCCTCGGTACATGCCGCCGAGATTTTTGGCGATAAGGTCCTGGAGAAGCAGGTAGTCGAATTTGCCGTCGGAGTTGGGCAGTCGTACGAAGCGGGGCAGGGCACGGGGAACGGTGACCACCCCGAGAACAAGGGGCCCGGAACTGCGGCGCTTGGGACGGAGCAAGAGGGCCAGGCAAAGTGCCTTGTTCAGAACGCGCGGAAAAGGGTGCGCAGGGTCGATGGAAATGGGTGTTAGCAGCGGGTCGACTTCGCGCTGGAAGTAGTTTTGCGCGAAGGCCTGGGCGTCTTCATCAAGTTCGGTCCACTCGAGTAAGCGGATGCCTTGCTTGCGCATTTCGGGGAGAAGACTGTCGTTCCAGCAGGCGTACTGGGCGTCGACGAAGGCGTGGATCTCGCGGGTCAGGGCATCGAGTGATTCATCGGGACGGAGGCCGTCGTAGCCAGGCTCGCGGTAGCCATCTTCAATGCGCTGCATGAGACCGGCTTGGCGGATTTCAACGTACTCGTCCAGGTTGGAGCAGGTAATGGCGAGAAACTTGACGCGCTCGAGGAGGGGATTGGTGGGATCCTCGGCTTCCTCAAGGACACGGCGGTTGAATTGCATCCAGGAGGTGTCGCGTCCGTTGAAGGGGCGCGGTTTCGGTGAGGTCCTTGCCATTTCGTATGAGTATCGTACGCCGTTAAGGCAGTCTACAGCCTTTTGCTCAACTCATGTTAAAAGTGCGTGACCTGATCCGGTTGCGCGAAGCAATCGGAGTGGAGAGCGCTGCTAGAATGCGGGAATTGCTTTCCAATATCCGCAAAAAACGAGATGTGACCGTCGGGCTTGTCCGGCTGGCGGCGGCGCTGATGGCAGCGGGGGTCATGAGCGTCGCGTCACATGGGCAGCTGCGCCCTGGAGACGCCGGCACTTCACAGATTGAACTGGGGGCGCAGCTTCCGCCGGGGTCCCAGGGCGCGGAGTTGAGCCAGGCTGAGGTGCGCGACGAGATTCCTGCGCGCATTGCTCCTCTGCCGCATGGCGAAGGGGCGCGGCGAATGGGTCTCCGCCTGCGAGCCTTTTTTGATGGCACGGATTGGAAGGCCGACCCCAACAAACCGCTCGCGCGCATTCCTTATTATCAGACCTTGCTGACCCACAAGCTGCCCCTGGCGGATGAAATGGTGGTGCGCATGGAACTGGGCAATGAGCAGATGCGCGCGGGCAGAAGCCAGAATGCCGTCGACACGCTGGAGGCGCTGGTAAAGCTGATGGATGCGCATGCCGCCGAGGTGCCGCGGGAAGCCCAGGCGCAGGTGCACCAGGAACTGGCGCTGGCATATTTGCGGGTGGGCGAGCAGGCGAACTGCCTCAACGGGCATAACGCGATGTCATGCAATTTTCCACTCCGAGGTGGCGGTATCCACCAGCAACTTCAGGGGGCCGAAGGCGCTGTGCGGGAATACACCAAGGTGCTGGAATTGAAACCTGACAGTAGCCTTGCCCGCTGGTTGTTGAACCTGGCGTACATGCAAGAGGCCAAGTATCCGGCCGACGTGCCCAAGAAGTGGCTGGCAAAGCCAGAGATGTTCGACTCCGACTTCGACATCGGTTTTTTTCCCGACATGGCCGGGATTGCCGGACTGGACGTGATGGAGCGTGCGGGAGGAGCGATCGTGGAGGATTTTGACGGGGACGGGCTGCTGGATGTGATGTTGTCGTCGTCAGGGGTGCTGGATGCGATGCACTTTTTCCACAACAACGGCGACGGAACGTTCACGGATCGGACCAAAGAGGCAGGTCTAGGCGAGGAGATTGGTGGGCTGAACCTGGTCCTGACCGACTTCAACAACGATGGGCACAAGGATGTGCTGATGTTGCGGGGCGCGTGGTGGGGGAAGTTCGGGGCGTATCCGTTATCGCTGCTCAGAAACAACGGCGATGGGACATTCGACGACGTCACGGAGGAGGCGGGGCTGTTGACTGCGGGGCCAACGCAGACAGCGGCATGGGCAGACTACGACGGAGACGGTTGGCTGGATTTGTTTGTTGGCCATGAAGTGAAAACGGGTGACGGATTTTCCTGCCAACTGTTTCATAACAACGGCGACGGCACCTTCAAACTGGTGCGGGCTCCTGGGGCGGCAGTCGGAAAACTTGGCGTGAACCTGGGGTACGTCAAGGGCGTGGCATGGGGTGACTACAACAATGACGGCCGTCCGGACCTTTACGTGTCGACCATGTTTGGACAAAGCTTTCTGTTTCGCAATGACGGGCCGCGAGACGCGAAGCACTCTGACGGCAGTGACTGGGTGTTTACCGACGTGACCGAGAAGGCCGGTTTGAGCGGGAGGCGCTACACGTTTCCCACGTGGTTTTTTGATTATGACAACGATGGTTGGCTGGATATTTTTGCGGGCGGCTACTCGACAAGTTCGATGGAAGACATCGGGGCGTTCGAGTTGAACAAGCCGCATAAGGCGTCAATATCTCACCTCTTCCGCAATAACCACGATGGAACGTTTACGGATGTGCCGCATGCCGAAGGGCTGGATCGTGCGATCACCGTCATGGCGGGGAACTTCGGCGATTTGGACAATGACGGATGGCTGGATGTGTACCTGGGACTTGGGGAGCCGTCGTTCGAATCGTTGTTGCCGAAGAGGATGTTTCGCAATGATGGCGGCCGGCGGTTCCAGGACGTGACGACCGCCGGCGGCTTTGGAAATCTGCAGAAAGGCCACGCAATCGCGTTTGCGGATCTCGAAAACAACGGGCGCGAAGATGTTCTGGAGGAACTAGGCGGCGCGTTCCCCGGCGACCAGTTCATGCCGACCCTCTATCGCAATCCGGGGCACGGAAACCATTGGGTGACGTTGATGCTGGAAGGAGTGCGGTCAAACCGCGCTGCATACGGGGCCCGTATCAAGGTGACTGTCGACGAGGCAGGGAAACGGAGGTCGATCTACCGGGCGGTTGGGTCTGTGTCAAGCTTTGGGGGAAGCCCGATGCGGCAGCACATTGGCGTTGGGCAGGCGCAGGAGATCCGGGAAATTGAAGTCTTGTGGCCGGCGTCGAGGACGCGGCAGGTGTTTCACGATATTGCCGTAGATCGCGCGTATGGTGTGAAGGAAGACGCGAGCGCGTTAGAGCCGGTAGCTCTGAAGAGCTTCGAATTCGGAAAGACGAAGATCGCGGAGGCGCTTCATCAGCATGCCCAGTAGATAGCAACAGCCATTGGCTAAGGCCTTGCGAGAGACGGCCAGATATCAGTTCGCTTGTTTGATGTGCGCGAGTTTGAAGACCGCGGGCAGATCGCTGTGTCGTTTGACTAGGAGGCGAACGCCCGTCCCTTCAGGATATTTCGGCGCCGTGGCGATGACCTTGGCGACCGATTCAGGGAAGGATTCTCCTCGAACCGCTTCAAGCGCCTTGTCTCCAAAGACGAAAGCTACACGGAAGCATCCCGTGCAAGGGTTGAGGTAGACAATACTTCTTTTCTTGTGAAGCAGCCGGAGCGACCAACCGTATTTCTTAACGCAAACGCCCTTCCACTCCTGAGCAGTAATCGCATCGTCGCGGGTAATGCGGTCGACGACTTCATTCCAGAGTGCGGTCGCCGGGCCGAGCGCGGCGGCGATTTCAGCATTGGAGGGAGGTTGCAACTTGCCCAGGAAAGCATTCGGAAACTCGTTGGACATCACATAGGCTCCTTTTCTCGCAAATTGAGAGCTCGTTGAATCGCGTCCTGACCGAGACATTGCGGAGGATTCTAGCGCGGGGCGATGCCGGAAGGCAGTGACATCGTGAAAGAAACGGCGTAGAAATCTTGCTGACATGAAAATGCGACCGGCAGGGACACGGATTGACCGGTTGCGCCCGATGGGTTGAGGATGGAAAGAGTCAGTAGTGTCCCCAATCCCCGAAAAAGGAGTTCCTCCCATGGCAAACGAACAGAATCCGGCTACCAGGATGGACCTGTCCAAGCCCCTGCCTCCCGAGGCGGCTGAGTTCGCGCGCAAGGTGCATGGCATGCTCGACGGGCAGCCGAAGGACGAGGCAGTCGTGGCGCAGGAACTCGAAGGGTTTGAGAGCATGTTCGATGTGATTGCCGCCGGTCTTTACAGCCTGGCCTCCATGCTGGTGGGCGAGGGGGAAGAGAGCATCACACTGGTGGAGACTGCCGTGGCGAACACGGAGGTTTCCACAGGTACCGAGCCGGAACGCACGCGCCGCAACAGCCGCCTTGCCTTGGCAGAGGCAGCAGTCGCAATGATCGCGAAACGCGACCCGGAGAGCCTGGCATCGCCCGAGGGACTGCAGGCGGCCCAAACCTGCATTGGAGACGACGATTTGGACGCTGCGGCCACAGCACGCGAGCAGATGGAGCGCATGATGGCCGGGCCGGATCGCGACCGCGTGCGAAATTGGCTGGAGAGCTTGCCGACGTCGCTGCGAACGATCTTCGTTCTGAAGGCAGTGGCTGGTTTTTCGGCGCCGGAGGTGGCCGGATTGTTGACGGCGCATGGTGGTCCCCTGGCGCATGAATGGAGTCCCGACGCAGTCCGGGAGTTGTTCCGTCAGGGACTGTGCTCACTGGCGTCGCAGCTGATCCATGCCGGGGTTAGCGGGGAATAATCCCGGGGCCCTGACCACCCAAAATCGCATCAGATTTAGAGCGAAGCCGTAGTTCTGCTTCTTTTGTCGTCAAAGCCAAGGGTTTGTTCGCTATCACGGCGTGTGACCCTGGGGCGTTCGCTACACTAGATTTAGAACCTTGCCGAGCCGTGCGCGCATCCATTTGAAGAGCAAACGGTTTACGGCGCGAATGCCCTTCGCTTCAGTCGGAATCAGGTCGAAATCATTGATGCCCTATCTCTGTTCAAGCAAGAAGACAAGCCGGTCCCGTGCCCGCGCGTGCCAAATCGGCGCGGCGCTGGCGGCCGTGCTGGGGTTCGGTGTCGCTGAGCTGACGGCGCAGGCGCCCGGTGGACAATCATCCGGCGGTGGGTCGAGTTCACCGTCTTTACCGGCCGGTCTTGCGGCGCCGACGGCAGCGCAGGCGGGTCCCTCCAGTTTCCAAGGCAGCGTGCCCGCTGGCGAAGCGACAGCGCAGACCATTGATTTGACGCTCGACGACGCGATTCAGCGCGGGCTCCGCAACAATCTCGGCGTAATTTTGAGCGGAACGCAGACTGCTACGGCCAAGGCCCAGCGGCTAAGCCAGTTGCAGGCATTGCTGCCCGATGTTGAGGGTTCGATCAAGGAATCGATGGCGCAAGTGGATTTGGCGGCGGAAGGTTTGCGCATCCCGGGAATTCCCACGATCGTGGGACCGTTCGGGTATACGGACATTCGGGCCTCGATGTCGTGGTCATTGGTAGACATCAAGTCTCTGCGGTCTTATCTTGCGTCGAAGCACAGCTTTCAGGCTGCGCAACTGAGTGCTCAGGACGCGCGGGACATGGTGGTGCTGACGGTTGGAAATGCCTATCTGCTGGTGGTTGCGGACGAAACCAGGGTGTCCAGCGTGCAGGCCCAGGTTGCTACGGCCAAGATTTCGCTAGACCAAGCGGTGGCAAATCACCAGGCTGGCACGGCTCCGCTGCTCGACGAATTGCGTTCGAGGGTTGACTACCAGACCCTGGAGCAGCAGTTGATTGTGGCGCAGAATGCGCTCGACAAAGATCGGATTTCTTTGGCGCGTACGATTGGACTACCGCTGGCGCAGAAGTTCAACCTGGTCGATAAGTCCCCCTATGCTGCATTTGACCAGGTTGATGTAGATGCTGCCATCAAGCAGGCCCACTTGAATCGCAAAGACCTGCAGGCGATGGTCGAGCAGACCAAGGCATCAGAAGAGCAGCGCAAGGGTGCGACAGCTGACCGCTTTCCAACATTCACCGCCAATGCGGACTACGGTGACATCGGCGTGAATGTGCGGCATTCGCATGGGACGGTGGATGCGTCGGGCAACTTGAGCGTACCTCTATTCAAGGAATTCGCGCTGCGCGGAGAAGCGGAACAAGCACAATCGCAGCTCGACACGCAGAAAGCGCAGTTGAGCGACATGAATGCGCAGGTGGATGCGGACGTTCGCGATGCGCTGTTGGACATTCAGTCGGCTCAGCGGCAGGTGGAAGTTTCGCGGTCGAGTGTGGACCTGGCAAAAGAAGCGCTGAGTGAGGCGCAACAGAGTTATGCGGCCGGTGTGAGCGACAACCTGGCGGTGAGCCAGGCTGAGCAGAGCGTGGCGCAGGCCGATGAGCAGTATGTCGACAGCCTGTACCGGCACAACGTGGCGAAGCTGAGCTTGGCGCGCGCGCTGGGTGCGGCTGAGAACTACAAGAATTATTTGGGAGGGAAGTGAACGTGGCGGAACCAACGACAACCCCCGCTCCGGTGGAGCATGATACTGAGGTCGTGCAGCCGCGGTCGCGCCGCAGAGGCATCATCATTGTTGTGATCGCAGTAATTGCGGTGGCCGCGCTGGCGTTTTGGTGGCACTCCACGTTTTACGAGGACACCGACGACGCACAAGTCAGCGGGCACCTGATCCAGGTGAGCGCGCGCATTCAGGGGCAGGTTCGCAAAGTCTTTGTGGATGAGAATCAGGTAGTAAAGGCGGGCGACACGATCGCCGAGCTTGATCCGCGCGACTACGAAGTGGCTCTGGAGAATGCAAAGGCGGCACTAGCAAGCGCGCAGGCTAACGCCGCCGCGGCAAACGTGAATGTGCCTCTGACGACGGTGAACACCGGCGCCAATCTTTCGTCGGCTAGTGCGCAGTTGAGCGGATCGCATGCGCAGGTGCAGCAGGCGCAGGGACAATTGCAGGCTGCGCAGGCGCGCGTGACACAAGCGAAAGCCAACAATGCCAAGGCACAAGCCGATCTGGAACGATACAAGCCCCTGGTCGAGAAGGACGTGATCAGCAAACAGCAGTATGACGCGGCGGTTGCGGCGGCGGCATCAGCCGCGGCGGCGGTGCAGGATGCGGAAGCGAGCGCGGCGGCCGCTTCTGATGGTGTGCGCGTGGCGCGCCAGCAGGAAATGGCGTCAGAGGCTTCGTACAAGTACGCGCAGACGGGTCCTCAGCAAGTGGCGGCGCAGAATGCCAAGGCCAAGCAGGCGCAGGCACAGGTGCAGCAAGCGCAGGCGCAAGTGGACCAGGCGCAACTGAATCTTAGCTACATAAAGATTGTTGCGCCGGAAGACGGTATCATCACGCGCAAGAGCGTGGAGACGAACCAGAATGTTGCTGCAGGACAAAATCTGCTCACCCTGGTTTCCCTGCAGAACATCTGGGTGACGGCGAACTTCAAGGAGACGCAGCTGAAGCACATGGTCAATGAGCAGAAGGTAGAAGTGGCCGTGGATGCGACGGGAAAGACATACAGCGCCAAGATTACACAGATCGGTGGAGCTACCGGGTCGGTGTTGTCGCTGTTTCCGCCGGAGAATGCGACGGGCAACTACGTGAAAGTGGTGCAGCGCGTGCCGGTGCGGATTGACTTTACCGATCTGAATCACGAGGATCCGAATCACCTGTTGCGGCCAGGTCTGTCGGTCGAACCTAAAGTCAGGGTCAAGCAGTGAGATAGTCAGTCAGTGAACTCGGGGGCCGGCGATTGCCGGCCCTTTTTGTTTTACTGTCGCGGGCGGCAGGGGATGGTATGCTCCCGCCATGCGCTGGCTTCGAATTGTGATCTGGCTGACTGTGGCGGCGGCGGTGATGCCCGTTGCTGCGCGTGTGACGCACGTGGATATAACGTCGCGCGAAAAAGTTCTTGATGGCAAGGAATTTGGCGCGGCAGGAGCCTACGAGCGAATCGTGGGCCGCGTGTATTTCTCGCTTCCGGTGCTGAACCTGCACAACCGCAGGATTGTCGACTTGGGAAATGCGGTGAATCTCAAGGCCGGCGAGGTGGAGTTCTCAGCTGACTTTGTAGCTTTGCGGCCGCAAGACGCGCACAAGGGCAACGGGTCGTTGATCCTCGAGGTTCCAAACCGCGGGCACAGCCGGATTGTTGCGCTTGTGGATGGTGGAGACTGGAATGCCGCGAAGGATGCGGGCGACGCGTGGCTGATGAGCAACGGCTATACCGTGGTGGCGCTGGGCTGGCAGTGGGATGCAGCCGGCGACGGGGCGCTGCGATTCTTCGCTCCCGTGGCAAAAGATCATGGCGTGAGAATTACAGGTTTGCTGCGCGGCGATTTGACGCTGTCCAAGCAGACGGATGAGATTCCGCTGGGGCATCTCATTCTTGGCAATATGGGTGGATCGGAGTACCCGGTGGCTGCGCCGGACGATGCGCGCAATGTATTGACTGTCCGCGATTCGAGGAACGGCGTGCGCACGACTATTCCGCGAGCGCAATGGCAGTTTGAGCACACTGTTGATGGCAAGCAGGTGCCAACCGATCGATTCATTCATCTGAACGGCGGATTCAAGCCGGGAAAGATCTACGAGTACGTGTACGCGGTTGCGAATCCGGTGGTGGCCGGAGGGGGCTTTGCAGCGATCCGAGACTTCGCATCGTACGCAAAGCACTCGAAGGATGCGATTACGCCGAGCGAGCGAGTGTATGGAGAAGGCATCTCGCAGAACGGGCGCTTTCTGCGCGATTTCTTATACGAGGGATTCAACGCCGACGAAGATGGGCGTATCGCGCTGGATGGCGTGTTGGCGCACGTTGCCGGCGCGGGGCGGGGCAGTTTCAACTACCGGTTTGCGCAGCCATCGCGTGACGCGCAGCCCATGTCGTCCGTGTTCTTCCCCACAGATGTGTTTCCCTTCACCGATCTGCCTGAGCGCGACGCGGAGACCGGCACGAGCGGGGGCCTGCTCGACAGGGCAATGGCCGAAAAAGTGGTGCCGAAGATCTTCTTATCGAACACCTCAACCGAATACTGGGGCAGGGCAGCCGCGCTTATTCACACTTCGGCGGACGGAAAGAGCGATGCACCTATTTCGCCGAATGTGCGCATTTACCACTTCACCGGGTTGCAGCACTTCAGCGGGCCGTTTCCACCGGCGAAGGGAACTGGCGATTTGATGGGACAGGAGCCTGAATCTCCGTTGCCCATCAAATATTTCTGGCGTGCGATGATCCGCAACATGGATGCCTGGGTGCGCAACGGAACACCGCCGCCGGTAAGCCGCTATCCGCGCATTGACGACGGGACGCTCGTGCCCCTGAAGGACTACGCTCTGCCGGCGATTCCGAAGCTGGCGCGCCCGCACGAGGCCAGCGAGGCATTCCGGTTGGACTTTGGGCTGGGCTGGCAGCAGTCCAGAATTCTGCGCATTCAGCCGCCTAAAGTGGGATCGGCTTTTCCGGTAATGGTGCCGCAGGTCGATGCAGACGGCAACGAGCGCGATGGCGTGCGGTTGCCGGAGATAACAGTGCCTTTGGCGACGTACACGGCATGGAATATGCGCGATCCGTCGATTGGCGCGCCGGAGGAACGCGTTTCATTCGAGGCATCCTATGTGCCGTTTGCAATGACGAAAGAAGAGCGACGAGCAAACAAAGATCCAAGGCCATCGATTGCGGAGCGCTATGCGAATCGGTATGAATATTTGACGCGCTATGCGGCGGCCCTTGACGCGTTGGTGAAGGAAAACTGGATACTTGAAGAGGATCGAATACCTCTCTTGCGTCACGCGGAGGAAGAGTGGGTCCTGGCGACCGGAGCCGATTCGGCGAAGTGAGGCTCGGAGAACGGGCTCAGGCTGTTTCCGGCATGTCCTCGAGCCAGGTCGTCTCGAATGTCGGATTCAGATGGATGTCGATTTGACGCAGGACTCCGTCGCCGCTGTTGACGAATTTGTGTGGCTCGCCCGCGCGCACAATCAGAATATCGCCGGCCTTGGCTTCTCGTTCGACATCGCCAACCGTCCATGTCGACTGGCCTTCGATCACATAAACCACTTCGTCGTAATCGTGCTTGTGCAGGCGCGGACCCTGACCGCGATTTCCGTTGACGAGGAAGAACGAGATGGCGGTAGCGCCATGGTCCGCGCCGACGAACTCGTAAGACATTCCCACGAAGGGCAGGCTGGTTTGGTGAACGGTATCCATAACGATTTGATTTTAGACCGGCGGCGAGCGATGCATTTCCGCGCGCATAGGGGCATTCGTTTTGCTATCTAACAGCCGCCGGCTCTGCCCAATATGTCGTGCGGGCAGTTACTTCCAGGCCCTCGTAGTTTGGAAGCGTTAACGCAATCGCATGCGGGCCCGGCCGAGGCGATTGCGGATGGAAGCTGAGGATATAACGATTCGGTAGATGGTTGGCGATGGCGGACAGATCATGTTCGAGATTTTTTTCGTTGCCCAGTTTGAAGTATTCGCCGCCGGTTAGATGAGCAACGGTTTCGGGCACGTTGGCCTGGAGACCATCGACCGTAGCGATTGCGGCCATTTTCGCGAACCCGAGGGGCGGCGCCAACTGCGCGAGGCAATCGTAGGCTTGTGCCCACTTGCTGTGCGTGGCGTCGGGATCGGGGTTGGGATCTTTACCCATGCAGCCGTGTGGCGGATTTGGGTGAGGATTATGCAAAGCCAGCCAACCCAGTTTTGTTCTGCTGTCGGGGGATAAGGGCAATTGGCGCCGAGCATAGTTGCACAGCCTCCGACTTCCCCGTAGAAAAGCCGATGCTGTATATCGTGGTGTTGCTATCAGTGATGTCGCGAACGGCCTGCGCGACAGTGGTTTCACTGCCGCGGTCCAGCGTTTCACTTACGAGAAGAACTGCCCGGCGATAGCCAACGGGAATGGGTCGAAGCATGCCGACGGCAAAGGCGAGGCTGTCGAGGATGGCTGCGCCGTTGTCGCCGAGCGGCTTGTCGTGGATGGGATCAGGGCCGGTGCAATTGTCATAGTGCTCCTGGCGCGTGCACCCCGGTTGCAGACTGCGCAAGGCGTCCGCGGCTTCATCGAGATCGCCAGTGAAGTTTTGAATTAATTGGGGATGGCTGTCGAACGTAACGACGGCAACCTGTCTCGCTACATTCCCCACGATCGATGCGAGCATAGGTGCGATTGGAGGGGCGATCGTGTCGTACTTCCGAAACTGCCGGGCTCCGGCTCCGCCTACTTCAACGACAACAACTAGTGCCAACGGTTCGCTACCGGTTTCGCGTTCCAGGTTGAGAGCCTGCGGGATCCCGTTGTCGGTCAGTTTGAAGTCCTTAGCCGAAAGGGTGTAGACCACTGCTCCGTCACGGGTCCTTACGAGGGCAGGCACGATGACTACGGATGTTTGAGTGGTGAGGACCGAATCCGGATTAGCGGTAGATGTCTGTTGTGCGATCGGCAGCCTGGCCGCAACGGCGCTTGTGAGCGCAAGGACGACAGACGTCCTTAGTTTGGCGCGGATAGTCAACATCGTGCGAACCTCAGAGTGCGTTCCCTGCAAGCTTAGACGGATCGGGTGCGGCCAGGGTGCTGGGGCTTCTCAGCGTGACACTGACGAGCTATTCTCACCCCATGCAGACCTTGCTGCGCAATATCAGCTTCGCGCTTCGCATGATGAGTAAGAACCTCGGTCTCACTGTCACTGCGGTGCTCACCCTGGCATTGGGAATCGGCGCCAACTCCGCCATTTTCACGGTCGCGAATGCTTTGCTGCTAAGGCAATTTCCGTATCGCGATCCAGCGCAACTGGTGAGCGTGGAGGTGCGCGATCAGACAACGGACCGGAGTCTTAACCTGGTCCGCTACGAGAACCTGCGTGACAGGAATCAGTCCTTTGAGGAACTGGCGGTATGGGCGCATGATGATCTGAATCTGACGGGAAATGGCGATCCGGTGCAAGTGCCGGTGGCGCGTGTTTCGGCGAATTTTTTCTCGATGCTGGGCGTGCAGCCGGAACTTGGACGCGGCTTTACAACGGAGGAAGGACGGCCGGAAGGTAAGCCCGTTGTGATGTTGAGTGACACTTTGTGGCGCACGCGATATCACGGGGATCCTGGCATCCTTGGGCAGACGGTCAAGCTGGACGCGACGGCTTCAACCGTGATTGGAGTGCTGCCCGGAAACGTGCAGTTTCCATTTGCAGGCAAAGTGGAAATCTGGACGCCGCGGTACTTTGAATTTTCGCTGATACCAACCGAGCGCCTTCTCCAGGGCGTGGGCTACCTGAACCTGGTGGCACGGCTCCGACGGGGAACCTCGCTACAGCAGGCCAACACGGAATTGGCGGTACTCAGTAAGCAGTACCGCGAGCAAAACGCGACCATGCCCGACGCCGAGCCGTCCATCACGGTCACAGCACGGCCACTGCGCGACTTGGTTGTCGGCGATTTGCGAAGCAAGGTGTGGATGCTGATGGGTGCAGTGGGTGTAGTGTTGCTGATCGCGTGCGGCAACGTGGCCAGCCTTCTGCTGGCGCGGGCCATGGTCCGCAGGCGGGAAGTGGCAGTCCGGGCGGCGCTGGGCGCAAGCCGCGGCGCCATAATTGGACAATTGCTCACCGAGAGTATTCTGCTCTCGCTTGTCGCCGCGCTATTCGGAATTGCGCTCGGCTGGGGCGCTACACGCATGCTCTCGGCTTGGGGCGCAACACAACTGCCGCAGGGCATTCCCATCACCGTAGACCTGCGTGTACTGTTGTTCACTCTCGGTATCTCACTGCTGGCCGGGCTTTTGTTCGGCGTTGCCCCGGCGCTGCAACTGGCTCGTGTCGATGTGAACGGAACGCTCCGTGAAGAAGGCCGGGGAGCTTCTGCGGGGCAAGCGCGTGTCAAAGCGCGCGACGCTTTGGTGGTGGGACAAATGGCGTTGTCGCTGCTTCTTCTTGTTGGTGCAGGGTTGCTGGTCCGCAGCTTTGTGCGGCTGCTCGCGGTGGATCCCGGCTTTGCGGCGGATCATCTTTTGACGATGAACGTGTCGGTATCCACGCTGAAATACGGTAAGCCCGACCAGCAGGTCTCCTTCTTCGATGAGGTGCTCCGCCGCGTTGCCGCGATTCCCGGTGTACGGAGTACGGCCATTTCTGCAGCGCAGCCACTAAGTTTTATTCGCATCACGCCCGTGCTGCCGCAAGGGCAGCCGAACGTTCCGCTGGCGCAGCGCCCTTTTGTTGACATTGAGGCGGTGAGCCCCGATTGGTTCAACACCATGCGGATTCCGTTTCGTGCCGGTCGCACTTTCACCTCCGCGGACCTGGCGCAGTCGGCTCCAGTAGTGATTGCGAACGAGGCATTTGTGCGTCAATTCTGGCCAAATGCCAACCCGCTCAATCAGCATGTGGCGATTGGCCGCAGGCCCGTTCCTGCCCAGGTGGTGGGTGTGGCGGCCGACGTCAAGAACAAGGGGCTCGAGCAGGACACACAGCCTCAGCTTTATTTGCCTTTTTCGCAGTTGCCATGGAGCGACATGAACCTTTTGGTTCGTACCGAGGGTGCTCCCCAAACCGTATTTTCGGCCGTGAGAGCACAGATAGCGGCCGTCGATCCCGACCAGCCGTTGACCGAGGTTCAGACTGTCGACGATTTGATGGATACAGCGAGGGCGCAGCCCCGGTTCCTGCTTGCCTTGGTAGGAGGCTTCGCTGGACTTGCTTTGATTCTGTCGGTAATCGGCATTTACGGTGTTCTGTCATTTTCCGTGGCGCAGCGTAGGCAGGAGTTTGGCGTGCGCCTGGCTTTGGGTGCCGATCGGGCGGACCTTCTTCGACTAGTGATTCGTCACGGATTTAGCCTCGCCGTGATTGGCGTAGTTGCGGGGCTCGGCGCCGCTTTTCTGGCGACCAAGCTGCTTGCGAGCATGCTCTACAAGACTGGCCTGCACGACCCGGCAACGTTTATTGCTGCGCCTCTGATCCTGGTGGTGGTGGCCCTGCTGGCTAGTTATCTGCCAGCCCGCCGCTCAACGCGGGTAAATCCGATCGACGCTCTGCGGTAGTGCGTGAGGTGAGGATTGATTTGAGCGAGAATCAAGTGATTCGCAACTCGGCGCATTAGACTATCTTGAACACGCGATGAAAGATTCCATACACGTCTCGAAAGAGAATTACCTGAAGGCCATTCTGGAGGCCGAGGCCGAGGGGCGCCAGGTGATTCCTGCCACCCTCTCGCACTGGCTGGAAGTGTCAGCTCCTGCGGTGACCATGGCGCTGAAACGGCTCAAGCGCGACGGCTACGTTGAAGTGGGCGAAGACGGCATCGTCCGGCTTACAGAAAAAGGTCGCGAAACTGCGTATCACACAGCGCTTCGCCACCACCTGGTGGAACGCATGCTCAGCGAGATTTTCGGGATGGAGTGGTACGAGATCCACGAAGAGGCGGAGCGCCTGGAGCATGCTATTTCTCCCGCCTTCGAGGCCAAGCTGAAGGAGCGCCTGGGAGACGGCGCCTGTCCTCATGGAAACGCGGTTCTGCCCGAAAACCCTGCTGAACGCAAGAAACGAGGCGAAATTCCGCTTTCGGAGGCGGCCTCAGGGAGGCACTACGTGGTGGCCAGCCTGCAGGAGCGGGATCCTCAGCTCTTGTTGTTCCTCCATCGAAATGGCATCGGGCCCGGAAAGTATCTGCGTGTGCTCAGCCAGAATTACGATCAAACCGTTTCGATTGAGCTACCTGCTGGAAATTCGATCCTCGGCAGGCCGGCTGCGGAGGCAGTCTGGCTGAGGTCATCCTGACGCTGTAACCTAAAAGTAATATTTCAATATTAACTATGATTAAGTAACTTATGGCATACTTGGCTGATGAGGAATCCCGCCTCATCCACTCGTATGGCTACTGAATATCAACCCATCTCCGAGGTCACCATTTCTCAGCCCTCGCTGCCGGAGCTTCACTCCAGCGTTCGTCTATCGCGCTCACCGTTCTATTGGAGGCGGCTATTGGGGTTTCTGGGACCAGGCTTCCTGATCTCGGTGGGCTACATGGACCCGGGCAACTGGGCCACGGATATTGCGGGAGGATCGCAGTTCGGCTACACACTGCTGTTCGTCATCATGGCGTCGAACCTGATGGCGATTCTGCTGCAAAGCCTGAGCCTGAAGTTGGGAATCGCCACCGAGCGGGACCTTGCGCAGCTTTGCCGCGAGAGCACCGGCCGCTGGGGCAGCATACACTCTGGATCATGGCGGAGATTGCGATTGCCGCATGCGACCTGGCTGAAGTCATTGGGTCGGCGATCGCGCTAAACCTGCTTTTTCACATCCCTCTTCTGTGGGGAGTGCTGATCACAGGGCTGGATGTATTGCTGATCTTGTTGCTGGGACGCTGGGGTTTCCGGACGGTCGAGGCAGTAGTGATCGTTCTGATTGCGACCATTTTCAGTCTGTTCTGTATCCAGATGATTCTTGTCGCGGCCGGAATATGGCCTGGCGATCGGTAGCCTCTTTGTTCCGTCTTCGAAAATCCTCTCCAATCCAGCCATGCTCTATATCGCGATCGGCATGCTGGGTGCGACGGTAATGCCCCACAATCTTTATCTTCATTCGTCCATTGTCCAGAGCCGCCGCTACGCTCGTACGTCGGCAGGCAAGCGCGAGGCGGTGAAGATGGCCAACATTGATTCGGCGCTGGCACTGACGCTGGCTCTGTTTGTGAATGGCGCGATTCTGATCGTCGCAGCCGCGGTTTTTCATCGCAGCGGGCACTTCGAGGTGGCGGCCATTGAGGATGCATACAAACTGTTGAGCCCACTTGTGGGAGCGGGGTTTGCCAGCACACTATTTGCCGTGGCGCTGCTGGCTTCGGGGCAAAATTCGTCGATCACCGGAACTTTGGCAGGGCAAGTGGTGATGGAGGGGTTCGTCAAGATGAAGGTGGCTCCCTGGCTGCGTCGCCTCATTACCCGCTCGATCGCGATTATCCCCACAATCCTGGTGGTGGCCATAAATGGGGAACAAGGGACTGAAAAGCTGCTGATTCTGAGCCAGGTGATCTTGTCGCTTCAACTCAGTTTTGCAGTAATACCGCTGGTCGTCTTCACCAACAGCCGCAAGCGCATGGGCGAATTTGTGAATGGGCCGTGGCTTAAAGCATCTGCCTGGAGTGTAGCGGTGGTGATTGCCGGGTTGAATGCCTGGCTGCTGGTACAGACCGTAACCGGCGTGCATTGAGGCCATCAAGCGCTGTCTCACCTTCTACTTCCGCTATGGACTAACATCGGTTTCATGCGAGTTCTGTCAGCGGCGGAGATGCAGGCCTGCGATCGCCTAACATCAGAGCGGTACGGCGTGTCTTCTTTGCAATTGATGCGCAACGCGTCGGCTGCGGTGGCGGAGTTTGTACGCACCGCATTTCCCGCATGCCCGGCGTATCACGGTTTTGTGCGGCCGCGGCAACAATGGCGGCGATGGCATGATGACGGCGCGGCTCTCGCCGATGCGGAGCTCACCGTTACAGTCTTGTTACTCGGTAATCAGGATGGGCTGAAAGGCGATGCCGCTGTGGCATGGGGCGAACTTCAGGCGGCGTCCACTTGCAGGGTCTCGCGTGATCCAAGCCGACGCCGACTTCGTGCAGTTATCCGAAAGTCTGCATGTAGATCTGATTGTCGATGCGGTGCTGGGCACGGGTTTCAAGCCACCCATGAAGGGATTGGCGCTGGTTGCGCTCGAGTGGGTGAGATCGAGTGACGCCCCGGTTCTGGCGATCGATCTGCCTTCAGGATGGCCGGCGGATGACACAAGGCCGCGAACCCCTGACGCTATCTTTCCGGCCGATGCGGTGATCACGTTTTCCGCCCCAAAGCCCGCACATGTGTTTGGCGAGCTGACGCGCCGATGGAATCAGCCGGTCGTTGTCGCACAAATTGGTTCGCCTGACGAGGCAATGGTTTCTGAACAGGGGCTCACGTGGGGCGGATCGGCGCAGAGCCTGATCCACGCACCGCGCGAAGCCGATGCGAATAAAGGCAACTTCGGGCATGTGCTGGTAGTGGGCGGTACCTTCGGGTCGGCTGGAGGCAAAGCAGGCGCGCCTGCCATGACGTCGCTGGCGGCAATGCGGGCGGGGGCCGGGTTGGTGACGGCGGCTGTTCCGGCACCGGCCCTGTCGATAATTTCGGGCTTCGCGCCGGAGTTGATGACATGGCCTCTAAGAGCAAACGCCGAAGGTGGGATTTCAGCTGAAAACCTGAATTCTGATACCTTGGCCGTGCTCAGCAAAGGCATAACGGTCCTGGCCATCGGCCCGGGACTTGGACAGAGCGACGATGTGGCAAAGTTTTGCGTCGGTCTGCTGGAGGCCACGACAATTCCGGTCGTGATTGATGCGGACGCGTTAAACATTCTTTCAACATTCCCTGGAAAGCTGGCCGAGCTCACAAAGAACGGTCGCACGGTTGTCTTGACGCCGCATCCCGGCGAGATGGGCAGACTTGCAGGCATTTCGACGAAAGAGGTCCAGGCCGACCGCCTTGGGGTAGCACGAAGGTTTGCTTCGCAGAACCGGGTTACGTTAGTACTAAAGGGCGCGCGCACCCTCGTAGCCCATCCCCATGGCCCAATTGCGGTAAATACCTCTGGAAACCCCGCAATGGCGAAGGGCGGCAGCGGCGATCTACTGACTGGAATCATCGCCGGAATGCTTGCTCAGTACAAAGAAGATCCGGCGCGTGCCGTGGAAGCAGCGGTATTTCTGCATGGGATGGCAGCGGATCTCGCGGTGCGGGAGATGGACGAGCACACGCTGCTTGCCACCGATACCCTCGCTAAATTTTCTCAGGCATTTCGCTTTCGCAGCCGGGACAAGAACGGTTATGTTTGGTTGCAGGGGATGCCGGCGGAGAACTCAGCCGCGAAGCGCTCCCGTGAGGCAGCGGAATGAGCAAGGAGTCCCCCATCGCGGAAGGCCAGATCCACGAGTTCACGACGCAAACCGGCGCCGACACCATCGAGGTGGGCCGCAAGTTGGTCGCATTGCTCAAACCGCCGCAACTCCTGGTCTTGCGCGGCGACCTTGGCACCGGAAAAACGACCCTGGTAAAGGGCATTGCCCAGGCTCTCGATGCCGCTGACCCCGATGAGGTTACGAGTCCTACGTTCACGCTCATTCATGAGTACGACGGGACGCGCAACGGCCAACCTGTCAAGCTGTTCCACCTGGATGTGTACCGGCTCGAGGGTGAGCGGCAACTCGAGACACTGGGGCTTGAAGAGTTGCTCACGCCTGACTCCCTGGTATTAGTGGAGTGGGGCGAGAAGTTCAAAAGCATCAAAAAGCGTGCCACCGGTGAGATCGCCATCAGCTCAGAAGGTGGCGACGCGCGCAAGATCACAGTGACGCTCAAGGAATAGCAGGAGACTAAGGCGGGCTACGTTAAGATGGGTTCCAACCATTGATGCGTTAGGCCCCGGAGGTCCAGGTGCTCCCGTTCCGTCATTCTGCGACGTCATTCTTTGCTTTGGTTTTTGCATCCCTTGGACTCATCTCTGATCCAATCTCGGCGCGAGCCGTCGCCACACCGCACATTTTCCAGCGCCCGGCCCTCAGCAGAGATCTGATCTGCTTCGGTTACGCCGGTGATTTGTGGACCGTGCCGCGCACGGGAGGAAAAGCCACCCGGCTCACGACTGGCGTCGGCATAGAGACGGCCCCTATCTTCTCGCCTGACGGCAGCACCATTGCGTTCACGGGCGACTACGACGGCAATACCGACGTGTTTACAATTCCAGCCACAGGCGGAATCCCGTTTCGTGTGACCTATCATCCCGCGGCTGACTACGCTGTAGGCTGGACACCGGACAGCAAACAGATCGTCTTCCGTTCCACACGCATCTCGCAGAGTCGCTATACGCAGCTATACACAGTGTCGGCGAAGGGCGGCATCGCCAGGGTTCTGCCGCTTCCCATGGCGTACCAGGGTGTGTATTCGCCTGACGGCAAGGCCATCGCGTATTCGCCGCTACCGCCCGCATTCGGATTCGATTACGCCACTTTCGTATCGTGGGGCAATTATCGAGGTGGCCGAGCCAGCACAATATGGGTAACAACATTGCCGGGGCTGGAATCAGTACAGATCCCGCATGAAACCGCTTCTGACTATTACCCGGTGTATGCGGGAGGGAAGCTGTATTTCCTTTCCGGCCGTAACGGTCACACGACGATCTTCAAGTACGAAACGCTGAAGAAGGGGCCGGTGGTGACGCAGGCGCTGGCCAACGATGGTCCCGACATTCGCACGCTGTCCGGCGAAGGGAACACGCTGGTATACGACCGCCTGGGCGACATCTATCTCTTCGATACGACAACCAGCACGAGCCGCCTGGTTCCAATCGAGATTGATTCTGATTTGCCCGAAGTACGTACTCATATCGAGAGCGTCGCAGGTCAGGTTGAGCATGTCACTATCTCGCCAACCGGCTTACGCGCCGCTGTTGAGGCGCATGGCGATATTTTTACCGTGGCGGTGAAGCACGGACCCACCCGCGACATCACCAACACCCCTGGCACAATGGAACGCGAGCCGGCGTGGTCGCCCGACGGACAATCGATCGCTTACTTCTCAGATCAGTCAGGCTTGTACGAACTGGATGTCGCATCGCAGACCGGGAACTCCGTGGCGGGCGCCGTGACGGCTAAGAAGTTTGATCTGGGGAAAGAGCCCGCGTACTATTTCGAACCGAAGTGGTCGCCGGACTCGAAGAAGATAGCATTCCATGACAACCGGCTTAACATCTGGTTGCTCGACACGACGACGGGCAAGCTGACTTCGGTGGGCGACAAGAATGCGTATGGTGGTTTCTCTAACCAGAGCTTCGACATTGCATGGTCACCTGACTCGAAGTGGATTGCCTATCCGCGCTCGATGAAGAATCATTTGCACGCGATCTTTCTCTACTCGCTGGATTCGGGTCAGTCGACGCAGGTTACCAGTGACATGGGGGAGTCGACTGAGCCGGCCTTCGATCGCGACGGCAAGTATCTTTACTTCATCGCGAGCACCAACGCGGGTGCGACGTCGGACGGCCTGGACATGACGAGCGATCTGTACCAGGTGACCTCGAACATCTATGCCCTCACCCTGGCGGCAAGCACCGCGTCGCCGATTGCGCCTGAACTCGAAGACGAAAAATCTGAGGCCGATGCGCATGCCGAAAGCAAGAAGGGCGATGCCGAAAAGGCCGAGGGCAAAGATACGAAGGACACCAACAGCGACGAGAAAACTCATGCGGGCAAAGCTCCGGTGAAGCCGGTAAAGGTTGACCTCGACGGAATCCAAAGACGAATTGTTGCGCTGCCGCTACCTGTGGGCGCTTATGAGGCGCTGGCCGCTGGATTGAAGGGAAGCGTCTACTTCCTGGAACGGCCGGGATTGGGGAACTTTGCCGAGCGCGGCCTGACCTTGAGCCGCTGGACGCCGGAAGATCGCAAGACCGAGAAACTGGCCGAACATGTCGAGGGGTTCGAGCTTTGCGCGAATGGCGAGAAGATGTTGCTCGCGCTGGGGCACGGCGGGGGTGAGGCTGCAATGGGGCCCGGTGGAGGCGGACCGCCCTCGTGGGTGATTGTGCCTTCGAGCGCGCCTGTGAAGCCTGGCGACGGAGCCCTCTCCTTTTCTGATTTGAAGCTCAAGGTGGTTCCACACCAGGAGTGGGCGCAGATGTACCGCGAGGTGTGGCGCATCGAACGCGCGTATTTCTACGATCCCAATTATCACGGAACCGACACAGTCGCCGACGAGCGGCATTTCGAGCCCTACGTCGATTCAATCGCGTCTCGGGCGGATCTCAACTACATCTTTCAGGAGATGCTCGGCGCATTCTCCGTCGGCCATTTGCGCGGCAATGGCGGAGAGATTCCCGAAGCCAAGCATGTAGCGGGCGGCCTCCTGGGCGCCGATTACGAGATCAAGGACAACCACTATTGCATTGCAAAAATCTACACAGGCGGAGACTTCAATCCGCGCGACAAAGCACCGCTGTCGCAGCCTGGACTCAACGTTCAAGTGGGAGACTGCGTTCTCGACATCAATGGGCAGGAGATCACAGCAGACGTTGATATTCAACAGCCACTCGAAGGCACTGCGGGCCGCGTGATCAGTGTGCGTGTGGGGCCGGCGGATGGCAAGAACGCCCGCGATATTTCGGTCATTCCAATAGCTAGCGAGGCCGCTCTCCGCAACGTCGATTGGATCGAGGGCAACAAGAAGAAGGTGGACAAGCTCTCAGACGGCAAGCTGGCGTACGTCTATCTTCCTGACACCGGCAATGGCGGTTTCACGAATTTCAATCGCTACTACTTTGCGCAGACTGATAAGCAGGGTGCTGTCATCGATGAGCGCTTCAACGGTGGCGGCCAGGTGGCGGACTATTTCGTTGAGGTGCTTAGTCGACACATCGAATCCTATTGGGCTCCGCGTTATGGAACGATCGAGCACACGCCGAACGCCGCTGTCTACGGGCCCAAGGTGATGATTGCTAATGAATTTTCCGGTTCGGGCGGCGATGCGCTGCCGTGGCTCTTCAAGCAGGCTAAACTCGGGCCGCTGGTTGGCAAACGGACGTGGGGCGGACTGGTCGGAATCGGGCCGATCCCGGTGCTGATGGACGGTGGCCACGTGACATCGCCCAGCGTTGCGTTCTTCTCTCCCAAGGGTGATTGGGATGTCGAGAATCACGGCGTCGATCCCGATTTGGTTGTGGAGCAGGATCCGAAAGAGGTAAGCGAAGGTCACGATCCTCAACTGGAGAAGGCTGTTGCCCTTGCGCTCGACCAGTTGGCGAAGCATCCCGAAGTTGAAGTGCAGCGGCCTCCCTATCCCAACTATCACAAATAACGAAATGAATCGAATCGCATTTGAAGTTGTGCAAGGCCGGCTCGCAGATGTCTTGCAGAGGCTGAATTTTTCCGAACCGCGTGCGCGAGAATGCGCGCGACTCTTCGCTGAGACCACGTGCGATGGCGTCTACTCGCATGGCGTCAATCGCTTTCCGCGCTTTATCGCCATGGTGCGCAACGGCAGCGTCGACGTAGCAGCGGAACCCTCCGTGGCCGCTCGCTTTGGTGCGATCGAACGATGGGACGGCCAGCGCGGCCCCGGCAATTTAAACGCCGTTGCTGCAATGGAACGTGCGATCCGGCTCGCGCGTGAACACGGCATTGGATGCGTGGCCCTTGGCAACACCAATCACTGGATGCGCGGCGGAACCTATGGCTGGCAGGCTGCTGATGCGGCAACGATCGGCATCTGCTGGACCAACACAATGCCCAACCTCCCGCCGTGGGGCGGAACGGATGCCTGCATCGGAAACAATCCCCTTGTGATTGCCGTGCCCCGTGCAGGGGGGCATGTCGTCCTCGATATGGCGATGTCTCAGTTTTCGTATGGAGCGCTGGAAAGCTATCGCAAGAAAGGCGAGATGTTGCCGGTGGATGGCGGCTTCGACGCCGAGGGAAAGCTCACCCGTGATCCTGCTGCCATTGAAGACACCCAACGCCTGCTGCCGGTGGGCTATTGGAAAGGCTCTGGGCTATCAGTCGTGCTTGACTTGATGGCCGCCATGTTGTCGCTGGGCAACGCTACCCACCAACTCATTCCGGATCCTTTGCGAGAGACAGGCTTGTCGCAGGTATTTGTCGCCATTAACTCTTTGGCTGTCGGGGATGAGGCGCATATCCAGGGCATCGCAGATGAAGTGGTGGCTTCACTGCAAAATAGCCGCCTTGCCGACTCAGAGAGTCCAGTGCGGTATCCGGGCGAGCAAACCCTCCGCATCCGTGAAGAGAACCGCTTGCTTGGACTGCCGATTGACTCTGCTGTGTGGGCAGAAATCCTCGGGATGTGAAGCCACGACGATTGAGCTAGAAACCCATGATGTTATAGCCGCAATCCACGTACAGCGTTTCGCCCGTGATGGCGCTCGAGAGATCGCTGGCCAGGAACAGCGCTGCACCGCCCACTTCCAGTTGATCCACGTTGCGGTGCAGGGGAGCGCGGTCGGCGTGCGCCCGCATCATCTCGCTCAGGTCGCCCACGCCGCGAGCAGCAAGCGTCTTGATAGGACCGGCGGAGATTGCGTTAACCCGAATGTTCTTTGAACCGAGGCTCGAGGCCAGGTAGCGCGTGGCGCACTCCAGGCCTGCCTTGGCGATGGCCATCAGGTTATAGTTGGGCACCACCTTCTCGGCGGCGTAGTACGTCAGCGTCATGATGCTGCCGCCGTCTGTCATGAGCGGAGCGGCCCCGCGGCTTACGGCAATCAGTGAATAAACGCTGACATCGAGCGCCACCCGGAAGCCGTCGCGACTGGTGTTGATAAAGTCGCCCTTGAGGTCGGCAGCAGGTGCGAATGCCACGGCGTGGACGAGGATATCAAGCTTGCCGTATTTCTCCTTGATGGCGGCAAAGAGGCTGTCAATTTCCTGATCCACAGACACATCGCACTGGAATCCCGACGCGCCGGGCAGTTCGGCGATCAGTCCTTCGGCTTCGAGTTTCATGCGCTCGTTCTGGTAGCAAATGGCCAAGGTTGCGCCGGCCGCGTGCAATTTAAGTGCGATGCCCCAGGCGATGGAACGCTTGTTGGCCAGCCCGAAGACAACGGCCGTCTTACCCGCCAGATTGATCATTGTTTCTTTGTTCCTCCAGTTTTTCCCTGAAGCCCGCCGCGCGGCAGGTGGGGAACCCAAACCGCTACCTAGAATATCAGTCGATAGAGTCGAGCCTGCGCCGGCATCTCAGCCGCCGAGGTCCACCAACTCCACTTTGCCCACGGGACGCTCCAGAAAGCGCGAGCCGAGCCGCTCGAACTTCTCCACAGAATCCGTGGCAAAACAGCGGATTGCTTGTCCGGCTGGCGATTCTTTTCCAGATGCACTCTGATCAAAAAGCCTGGCCGCCGCCTCCGCAGTGGCTTCGGCCGAATCAATCACGCGTATTCCTGTTGGAACTGCATCAGCAATCAGGGGACGAAGGAGGGGATAGTGTGTGCAGCCGAGGACCAGCGTGTCTGGAGACATGCCCGCGACCGATGCCTCTCGAAGCAACTCGTCCAGGTAAATGCGGATAACTTCGACGGTTACCGGATGTTGCGTCCAGCCTTCTTCGACCAGCGGCACCAGTAACGGACAGGCCTTCTCGAGCGCCCGCAAGCCTTGCGCGCTGCAGGCTGCCGCGTATGCGTGGCTTTGCACAGTCGCGTCAGTGGCGATCACCAGCACGTCTCCGGTTTGCGAGGCAGCGCGGGCACTCCCGGCACCGGGTTCAATCACCCCAAGTACCGGAACTGGCACCGCATCCTGAATGGCATCGAGCGCCAGGGCGCTGGCCGTATTGCAGGCAATCACCAGGTACTCGGCGCCCTGCTCCCGCACCAGGAATTGCGCGCTCTCAGCGGCATAGCGAGCGATGGTCCGCCGCGATTTGGAGCCATACGGAAGCCGTGCCGTATCTCCCAGGAATGCGTATCGAGCATGCGGAATGTGATGCAGCAGCGCGCGCAAAACGGTCAGCCCGCCGAAGCCGGAATCGAAAACGCCAATGACGGGGCCAGTTTTTCCGGGGTCAATATTCATGGATAAAGGAGTCATGGATGAGCCAGGTCGGCCGGCACAGCGTCCGACGTGAGATAGGTTCGGGTCAGATCGGCGTGACCGGCCAGCGATGGGCGCACCTCACCATCCACGAGAAAACGTATTTCAGTCACGCGAGGCAAGTTCGCGTGCAGAGTGCCACAGATGGACAGCACAGTCAGCGTCTCCGTCTCCAGGCCCGAAGGATGAGAAGCGACAAAGCTTGCCTTCAGATTGACGACTGCAATCTGTGGCCCGGTATCGTCTGCTACTGCAGGTTTTGATCCGGCAGACGTGCTTTGTGCCGGCAGCAGGAAAACCTGCGCAACTGAAGCCGCACCGCCCGGAATCGCGTGATTTGAATCTTTCGCGGCGTACAGGTCGAGCAGTTTGGCGAGCAGCGCGCGTGCACGGGCTTCCTTGTCTTTCGGTAACGGGAGTGAGTAGGTTTGTCCGCGCAATGAGTTGTCGTCGTCGTTCGCCACCAGGAGTGTGGCCTGTTCAGGCGCGGCCACGGCGGGAGCCTGCGTCGGTGCGGAATCCTCTCCGGCCAGCATCCTCTGGTGCGCGCGTTCTCTCATGCGAAACAACACGCCGCCCATGACGAGGGACGCGACGAGCAGTATCACGAGCAGGATAGTCTGGGTGCGCGAGATCACGGCTGATGTGCCTCCGTGCGCCACTCCAGAATCGCGGCGGCCAGCGTCTCAGCCACCTGTGCCTGGTAATTCGGGTCGTCAGGCTCGGCCGTCATCTGCTTGTCCGGATTGCGTTGCGGAGCTAACTCAATGACCACGGCCGGGCACGTCATGCTGTCGATCCCCGGCAACGAGGTCCTTCCCAGCGTAACGCCGGTGCCATTGTGCGTGAGGGCAGAATTAATTACGCCGGCCAGTCCCAGACTGCGCGTCACCCAGCCGGACTGGGCAGTCTTCCATGGCATAAATCGTGACGGAATCACCGGAGCCACCGACGACGCGAAAAGATGAACACCGGAGCCAGACTCCGCCGCATGCAGACTGATGCAAGCCAGCGCCCTCGCTCGATTCGCAATTTCAGCGCGCTGGTTGGGGTCGAGCGACTGGTCAGACTCGCGCGTCGTCACCACCTGGATGCCGCGTGCGCTCAACAGCGATCGCAATCGCACACTGAAAGCAAGCGTGGCGGCTTTTTCAAACTGGCCGTCGCTCAGGTGGCCACCCGTGTCGTCGCCGCCATGCGCCGCGTCGATCACCACAACGAATCTCGTCGAAGGTGCCGGAGGAGGTGCAGGAGAAGGTGGCGCCTCCTGTGCGCTTGCGAAACCGCAGATCGCAAATATCACGCCGGCCAATCCCGCGCACGTCATGCCGGTTCGATCGCTACTCGAGCGCATAGATCGCGAGACCGCTTAACAGCTTGGGATAAAAATCGGTGGATTTTTGCGGCATCACTTCCCCGGCGAATGCGACTTCCTTCAGTTGCTCGAGAGCCACGGGATTGGTCAGGAATGCAACATTCGCCTCACCGCGCCGCACCTGCTCGACGGCTTCGCTCGCGTCGCGGATGTAGCGCACGTTGGTCTGCTCACGCACCTTTTCAGCGTCAAGACCGAGCAACTTTTCAAGCGCCAGGGAGTGCAGTTGGCTCAAGTCGAGCCGGCGTTGGCGCTCCGGCAGTCCATCCAGTACAGTCGCCACAACCTCCGGCTTTGACTGCAACAGCAGCGCACCGCTGCGGGTAACGGCGACAAATGCCGTGCTTTTTTGTCCCCTGAGCGTCTCGAGATATCCAGATGCCTCGCCAGTGGGCAAGGCCGACACCGTAAAAAACTCCTCGGCGCTTTTGGCAAACGCTGCCGGATCGAAATCCGCCAGGCTATGAACCAGGCGATGTGTAGGCAGGATCACCAGTCCATCCGCATCCATATTCACAAACGTCATCATCACCGCTGCTTCGGGAAACGGAGGATGCGGCAGCTGATTCACGTTTGACTCCGCCTTCGCGTCCGCAGCGTGTGTTTGTTCCTTGGAGTAGGCAAGCGCAGTTTCGTAGCGATGATGGCCGTCGGCAATGATCAGTTTCTTGTCGTCCATGGCGCTCACCAGCAGCCGAATGACGGCAGGATCGCTTATTCGCCAGATGCGGTGTACTACGCCATACTCGTCGGTCACCTCTGCGTCCGCCGCGCCATTGCCGTCGTAAAGAATCTTCTCCACGCTCCCGGCCGGGTCCGAATAAAGCATGAAAATCTGGCCAAAATGCGCTCTTGTCGATTTCAACAGGTTGAGTCGATCACTTTTTGGCTTGGAAAGCGTCTGTTCATGACGGAAGACAACGCCATCTGCGTAGTCATGCAGTTTCCCCAGGGCGATGAATCCGCGGCGTTCCTTCACCGCATCGGACCCCGGAACCTGAAAACGCTGCGCGTAAGCAAACACGCAAGGTGTTTTCTCCTGTACCAGGATTCCCTGTTCACGCCATGACGCGAAGTCGCGGGCGGCTCGAGAATATACGCTTTCGCCGCGTTCCGCATCGAAGAGTTCAGGCAGTCCAAGGATGATGCGAACCAGATTGTAAGGGCTGCTTTGGTAGTAGGCCTGCTGCATGGCCGGGGAAATTTTATCGTACGGTTGTGTGACTACGGCGTCCAACCGGACAGCCCCCGAATTGTATCTCCAGGCTCGAAAGGGATAGATGTTGGCCATGCGGAAAGACTTGCTCCGTGGGAACAGGGCGGCGATTCCACCAATTCCGTTCTGTAATCGCGCGAACGTGCTTGAGTTCCAGCCTCGATTGTATCCCAGCACCGGAGAGGGCAAGGGTATTACCCTGCTACAAGATAAAAGCGACTGCCCTGTGCCCGAACGCGGCTCGGGTCGGTCGTGCTACCATCGGTCACTACTTATTGGTGCGGCGGTATGAAGACGCATATTCTTCCCTCGACTAGCCGTCGAACGGCTCTGTTTCCTCGCGCGGCGGGCACTCTCTGCCTGCTGGGGATTGTCGCGCTCTACAGTCCCATTGCGGCTCGCGCTCAAGACGATCCTCTGAACACCGTCCACGTGCCGCCTCCCAACGCCAGTACGGCGCCGGTCGGAGAGCCAAAGGGCACTGAAGCCCCCGCCCTCAACGCCACCGATGCGGCCGGAAAAGTTCGCCCCGGCAGCGTGATCCGCATGAATGTGGATATGGTCCTGGTCCCCATTACGGTGACCGACCCCATGAATCGCCTGGTTACCGGTCTCGAGCAGAACGACTTCAAGGTCTTCGAAAATAATGGCGAACAAAAGATCAAGACGTTTGCAAGCGAAGATGCGCCGGTATCCATCGGCATCATCTTTGATTTGAGCGGATCAATGACGTCGAAACTCATTCGCGCCCGTGAGTCGATCGTCCAATTCGTTAAGACAGCCAATCCCCAGGATGAATTCTTCGTCATCGGTTTTAATGACCGGCCGGAACTGATTGAAGATTTCACCGGCTCTGTGGACGACATTCAGGCACGCCTCGCCACCGTGCGCAGCGGCCACCGCACGGCGCTGCTCGACGCAATCTACTACGGCGTTACCAAGATGAAAGACGCCCGCCATGAACGCAAGGCCCTCCTGGTGGTCTCCGACGGCGGTGACAACCGCTCCCGCTACACCGAGGGCGAAGTGCGTTCGCAGGTCCGCGAGTCGGATGTGGAAATCTACTCGATCGGCATCTTTGACGCCTATGCCGCCACTCCCGAAGAACGGACCGGACCGATTCTGCTCAACGAATTATGCGAGGAAACCGGCGGCCGCATGTTCCGCGTAGACGATTTAAGCGAAATGAGCGACATCGCCGAGAAAATTTCCACCGAACTCCGCAATCAGTACGTCATTGGTTACACGCCCAAAGAGATGCGCCGGGACGGTAAGTGGCGTAAAGTTAAGGTCAAGTTGAATCCACCTCAGGGGCTGCCGCCGCTTACGGTTCATGCACGCACCGGCTACTATGCGCCATTGCAATAACGCACTCCTCGCGATCTTTTTCGCCGGAGCGTCTCTTCTATTACCAGCGCAACAAACCACCAAGCCAGCGCCTCCGGAGCAGGCGCCGCCGCTTACGGTGGACCGCGACCCGGTACGCTCCCCCGACGGCAATGGCCCGGCTCCTTCTTCGCGCGAATCGGTGCAGAAGGAGAGCGGCGGCTTCGTTCTGCACACGGACGTGGAAGAAGTGGTGCTGAATGCCACCATCCTCGACGAACGCGGCCACCTCGTTCAGACGCTGACCAAGGATGATTTTCAGGTCCTCGAAGACGGGGCCAAACAGAGCATCATCAGCTTCCAGCACTCTGACCTTCCCGTTTCGATCGCTCTCGTGGTCGACAACTCGGGCTCCATGTCGAAGAAGCGGCCGGCGGTCAACAAGAGTGCGCTCGATCTGATCGAGGCCTCCAATCCCCAGGATGAAGCGTTTGTCGTGAATTTCTCTGACGAGGCATTCATCGATCAGGAATTCACCTCAAACCTAAATAAACTGCGCGAAGGCTTGAGTCATATCGAGTCGCGCGGAGGCACTGCTCTTTATGACGCGGTTGTGGCTTCGGCTGACAAGCTCTCCATTGATGGCAAGAGGCCCAAGCAGGTGCTCGTGCTTATCACCGACGGAGAAGATAACGCTTCCACGCTCAATCTGGAACAAACCATCCGACGGGTGCAGCAGCTATCCGGTCCAGTCATCTACACCATCGGCCTGCTCTTCGGCGACGAGATGAGCCGCTCTGAGCAGCGCCACGCCCGCCGCGCATTGGAAATGCTGTCGACTGAAACCGGTGGCATTGCGTTCTTCCCCAAGTCGCTCGAGCAGGTTGATCAGATCGCAGCCGAAGTGGCGCGCGACATTCGCAGCCAGTACACGATCGTTTATCACTCCACAAAGCCAAGCACAGAGCCGGGCTTCCGCCGCGTCCAGGTAACTGCCGAAGCCAAGGGCATGGGCAAGCTCAACGTTCGTACCCGTACCGGCTATTTCCCGGTGGTCCGCAAGGGGAAGAAACCAGCCGCGCCGCAGGAATAATAGCCGTTTCGATCCATCTCCGCGTACAATCCAGTTGATTCAAGAGCCGTTTAGCGGCCTCGTAAATACTTCGTTTGCAGTCCCTTCCCAGTCCTGCGTCAAAATACATCCGTTCAATCGAGCGCTCTCACTCGATTTGGAACAGGAGTCGCTCGAAATGGCACTGCACGGCAATAGGCATTCAGTACCCAGGCTTCACTCACGCGTTGCGGCATGCGGCGTTTCTCTTTTCCTGCTGACCAGCACTTTGACGGCGCAGGTCAAGCTCACAGCGTCTCAACCAGTTGTGGTGCGCAGTAGTGCCGGTGCCGCCCGGCTGACGGTCACGAATACAGGCTCCTCGGTTCAACCGCTGAAGCTGGGGGTCGGCGTCTTTCTTGACGAGACCTCCCACGCCCGCATTGAAGAGCCGAAAGTGCAGTTCGTATCCGAGTCTGGCGGCGTCCTCCCGGCCTCTCTCGCTCCGGGCCAGACTCTTGACGTTGCCGTGGAGGTCGACGGGTTGGCCGGCGCCATGAGCGCGGAAGCGCCTCTGTTCAACGACGGTGTCTCGCTGGGAACGCTTCGGTTTGCCGCCGTTGATACGCCACTCAACGTGGCGCTCGACGGTCGCGGCACTCCTGACCAGCCGCTCGAATTCACCTACGATCGCTCCGTCGTCATTCCTCTCAAAAACAGCAGCAAGGATTATCTTGCCCTTGAGTGGAGGTTCTTGCTTGGCGGCACCGAGGAGGGTAGGGGCATCACCACGATGCCTCCCGGCGGCGAGTCCCGCGTCGTATTCAAGCCCACTGAGGAAGTCTATTCTCCCATCGATTTCTTCCGGCCCCAGAGCAAGACCGGCAACTTGCTGCTCAGGCCACACACCGCTTCCGGGGTCGATGCCAGGCTCTTCGATCTCCATCCCATTTCCGTCAGCTTGCGCATGAATCGTCTCGGCCCTGAGACTACCGAGTCGCTCTTCGCCCTTTACGTCATGGGCTTCCTGCTTCTCGGCGGAATCCTGTCTCTACTGGCCAATTCCATCCTTCCCAACATGCTCAAGCGCATCGCCTATGAGAAGCAGCTTGCCGCTTTGGCTGATCGCACCAGCAGCGTGACCTATCGCGTCGACTCGTATGTCCGCGTCCTGTTGCGGCTGGAGCGAAAAAAGATTGAGTTCTCCCTCAGGGAAGCCACCTGGTACTCACTCTCCATCGCGGAAAAAATCGATGCCGTCGCAGTCGACATAGTCCGGCTCGACAAGCGCCTCACCATCGCTGAACGAATCGACGAATTGCGCCATCGTTTTGAAGACATCGCTGCCGTCGCGCCTCCTTCCGCGACCGACGTCGTCGACCAGGTGCTGCAGTCGGCCTGCGAACAGCTTCACTCCTTCACACTGCCTCCCGATGTTCTGGAAGAAGCCAACAAACTCACCGGCAGGGCCGACGCTGAGATGGACGCGCTCGCCGACAGCGCGCAGCAGGCCAAGCGCGTCGCGTCCAACTTCAAGGAGCTGAAAACACGCCTCGATGTGTTTCCCAAGGACTTGTACCCTGACCTGCAGGTCGCTCTCTCCGGCATCTTCAGGTTCTTTCCCTATCCTTTCGATGATCCCGCCAACATCGTTCCACCCATGCTCTTCTCGATTGACCACGCCATTGCCGCCGGCCACATCATCCTCGATTACGCAATGGTGCGCGCGTGCATCGCCAAGGGCGGCACTACCCAGTGCCCAACCGCCGGGAAAGACGCGTGCGAACGTCTGGTAGCGCGCGAATGCCGGCTCATTGAGCGGCTCGGCACCCTCTCCTGGAAATGCCTGCGTGAGGCCCGCATTCTGGTGCAGGAGATGCGCGAGAACGTCTACGAAGAAGACGTGATCGAGGCGCTATGGAAACGCGAAGTCGACAAGAAACCGGTTGCCCGGATCCAGTTCGACACCCAGCGAGCGCGGCCTTACCTGCCCATGTACTTCTCCCTTTCGTTTGACAATCCGCGTTTTAAGAATGCCGCTGCGCTCAACTGCCTCAGCTTCCGATGGACGTTTCCCGGCGACATGTTTGAAGAGGGCTCGAAGGTCTGCCATTACTTTGTCGGCAACGAGCCCGAGATCGCTTTTGGCTGGGATGGCGACCAGCCAGACGAGGGAGCAACTCACAAAACCGCCGACCACCACCACTCGAAGCACAACAACAAAGACAGGTCATGGTTTTCCTGGCAGTGGAAGAGATGGCAGGAAAGGCGCCGACGCCGTAGACGCGGCTTCACAACGCGGGTTTCACTCACCGTTCAGAAGATGGACGAAGTAGCCGTTTGCGCCAAGATCCAGGAGAAGATCAAGCTCGACCCGCGCAAGCGCGGCGGCAGGTCAAGGGCGTGGGTTGAGATTGTTCGCTTCCTGCTTGCGTTCGGCGTGGCCCTCGCCGGCATTGAGGCCGGCGCAATCGACCAGCTTCGCAAGCTCGACTTCCTCGCCGGAACCATCGCCGTCATCGCTCTCGGCTTTGGAGCCGACTCCGTCAAGAACCTGCTGACGCAGGGACCCAAAAAGCCCGCCTCCTAAGGATGCTGCACCGTATCGGGCCGCGAAGCGGAGAGTTTCCCCGGTAAACTTGTGGCGAACGAGGCAATGGGTGAGGGATCGAGGGCAATTCCTTTTTGTATTTTCTCTGCTGCTTCTCTTTCCTGCAAAAAGCATTGCGGTTTACGAGATCGTCGAAATCGAGAAACCGTTCCATGCCAGGACGCTCTCAGGTGTAGTGCTGGCTCCGGATGGATCTCCCGTGATTGGTGCGAGGGTCGAGGAGCGCGACGCGACCTTCAGCCACGTTCAGGCAACCGTTGAGACAGATGCTCATGGCCGGTTCGCCTTTCCTCACGCAAAAGCTGGCACCTTGCACTATCTAGAGCTTAAGAGCTCGCGGCTTTAACCCCCTCCGCGTTAGCATCTCCGTGCGTCATCTTGCGAAGAAGTCCGTCACTCTTACCTTGCCAATCGGCGGCTGATTGCACCGCGGCACGATAAACTATTTGCTAGAAGCCATCTGCCAGGAGCTTTCTTCCTTCATGTCCCAGTACAAGTATTCAACCCTTGCCGTGCATGCCGGCCAGCACCCTGATCCTCTTACCGGTGCGGTCAATGTGCCTCTCTACCTTTCCTCGACCTTCGAACTGACCGGCGTCGGCACAGACCGCGGCTGGGATTACTCGCGCGCCGGCAACCCCACGCGCGATCGCCTTGAGACCGCCCTTGCCGCGCTCGAAGGCGGTTACAGCGGCCACGCCTTCACCAGCGGGATGGCGTCCATCTCCGCCCTCGTGGCCATGCTGCGTGCCGGCGATCATCTCATCTGCTCCAAGGATGTCTACGGCGGCACCGCGCGCCTCTTCAATCAGATCGTCTGTCACTACGGCATCGAGATCCAGTACGTTGACACCGCCTGCGTCAAAGCGGTTGCTGCGGCCATCAAGCCGAATACGAAGCTGGTTCACATCGAGACTCCCAGCAATCCTCTTATGGTGCTCAGTGACATTGCGGCCATTTCTGAAGTGGCGCATGCCAGGGGCATTGAAGTCAGCGTCGATAACACCTTCATGTCGCCGGTGCTGCAGAGCCCGATCGCGCTCGGCGCCGACATTGTGATGCACTCGACCACGAAGTATTTGAATGGCCACTCCGACGGCATTGGCGGCGCGCTGATCGGCTCCAAGCCGGAGCACAAGGAGCGCTTCAGCTTTGTGCAAAAGGCGGCCGGCGGCATTATGTCGCCATTTGAGTGCTACCTGGTTCTGCGCGGCATTCGCACCATGCCTCTTCGGATAAAGGCTCACGAAGAGAATGGCCGCGCGGTCGCGGAGTTCCTTTCCCAGCATCCCAAGGTCAGCCTGCTCGCCTATCCGGGGCTCAAGAGCCATCCGCAATACGATCTCGCGGTGAAGCAGCAGAAGGGCTTCGGTTCCATGATGAGCTTCGACATAGGCTCGCGCGAAAACGCAGCGCGCTTCCTGGGCGCCATCAAGGTATTCCTCAATGCCGAGTCGCTTGGCGGCGTGGAATCGCTGGCGTCGCATTCAGCCACTACGACACACGGCTCCGTCTCAGCGGAAGAGCGCGCCGAGATGGGCATCAGCGAAGGCCGCATGCGCCTCTCCATCGGAATTGAGGACAAGGAAGACCTCATTGCCGATCTTGACCAGGCGCTGGCAGCCGTTTAGCAATTCGCAATTGTTGGTCTCTGGCTCGGAGGATCCATGCGCGAGTCGAGCGTCGATTCCGATCAGGTACTGCGCGAAATGGTGGCGGCCATCGTCAAAGGCGACGCCGCTACCGTTGACCGCTTGCTCAAAGAGGCGCCAGGATCGCTCGGCGCCTTTTTCTGCGCCGGCGCAACGCGGGCTTCGGCAAAAGATTTCTTCATCGACGCCGTCATGCGCTACATCGTGGCCGGCGATACGGCGCTGCACTTTGCCGCTGCGGCCTATCAAACTCAGATTGCAAGAACACTTATCGCGGCTGGTGCGGACGTGCGCGCTCGGAACCGTTTCGGCGATGAGCCGCTGCATGCCGCGGCCTCAGGCAGCCCTGGCTTACAACGATGGAATCCAGTTGCACAATCCGCCACAATTGCCCTTCTCATCGAAGCCGGCGCCGATCCAAACGCGGCCAGCAAACGAGGTGTGACTCCGCTGCACATCGCGGTCAGAACACGTTGCGCCGCAGCCGTGCGAACGCTGCTCGATCTTGGGGCCGATCCCTCGCGAAAGAACAAGAACGGCTCAACGCCCATGCTGCTCGCGCAGCACAACACGGGCCGCGGCGGTTCCGGGTCGCTAGAGGCAAAGGCCGAACAACAGCAGATTTTGCAGTTGCTCAAGGAAGGCACGGTTGGCAGGTCAGGCCTTCAGCCCTGACGTCGTGAGATCGTTCGACGGCTTGGGCTTTAGCCCGTTAGGTATGCGCTCTGCGCTGATATTGCGCCACTCTTCAATGCGACGAAAACCGCGCTTAATGTCCCACAATTGCTTTGGCCCTGGCTTTCGGCGGCCGGCGCATCAGGAACGGCAGAGGGATCAGGATAGCCGTCAGCGCCACCATTACCCAGGTTGCATCCACATAGGCCAGCAGTCGCGCCTGCAACTGCGCCATTCCATAAATCTGCGCGCCCGCACGGTACATTGCATCCCCGGCGACCCGCCACCCCTCCGCGTCAATGCACCGGCGAGACCGTTGCGCATCGCCTCGAACGGCCCGCTGCCGGCTGCAGTGTGCGCCGCCAGCATGGCCATGTGCTTCTGCGTCAGGCGCGAAAGCAGCGTGGTCACAAAGCTGATTCCCACGCTCCCGCCCAGGTTGCGCATGAGCGCGGAAAGGCCGCTTACCTCGTTGTACTTCTCCTGAGGAATGCCGGCGTAACAGAGCGTGTTGATAGGGATGAAGAGGAACGGCAGGCCCAGCGCGATGACCACGCGCCAACTGACGGCGAGGCCGAAATTGACGTTGAGGTTCAGGCTGGTCATGCGGTACAGGCCGAACGTGGTGATGGTGAACCCCATGGCCACGAGCCAGCGCGGATCAAACTTGGGCGCCAGTGCTCCAGCCACCGGAAACAGGAACATGAGCGCCAGTCCGCCGGAGGAGACGGCCATGCCGGCCTGCTCGGCGGAGTAGCCCATGATCTCCTGCAGAAATTGCGGAATCAGAACGGTCGAGGAGTAGAGCGATACGCCAACCATGAACATCACGAACATGCGTGGTGCCCACGTTGCGACGCTTGAACAGGCGCAGGTCGAGAATGGGATGCTCGACGTGAAGCTGCCGCCAGATGAAAATCGACAAGCCGATAACCGAGACCACAAAGCATGTCGTGATGAAGCGCGAGCTGAACCAGTCGTCTTCCTGGCCCTTGTCGAGCATGGTTTGCAGCGCCGCCGATGGTCACCATCAGCAGCCCAGTCCCCAGTAATCGATGCTCTCGCGCTTCTTGCGGATTGCGGCGAGATACGGCGGATCTTCGACCACGCGGTTGGTCAGGTAAAGCGAAAGAATGCCCACCGGAATGTTGATGAAGAAGATCCAGCGCCAGCTGTAGTTGTCCACGATCCAGCCGCCGACCGTTGGCCCCAGCACCGGCGCCAGCACTACGGCCATTCCGTAGACCGCAAAGGCCATGCTGCGCTTTTCAGGTGGAAACGTATCAGCCAGGATCGACTGCTCGCTGGGCTGCAATCCGCCGCCCGCTGCGCCCTGCAGTACGCGAAAAAACCAGCAGGACCCGAGGAAGGCGCCAGCCCGCACATTAGCGACGTCAGCGTGAACAGGGCCACGCAGCTCATGTAAAAGCGCTTGCGCCCGATGCGGTTGGCGATCCAGCCGCTGATGGGCAGCACCACGGCGTTGGCGACGAGGTAGCTGGTCAGCACCCAGGTCGCTTCATCGCGGCTGGCCGAAAGCGAACCGCCGATGTGCGGCATGGCCACGTTGGCGATGGAGGTGTCCAGCGCCTCCATGAACGTGGCCATGGTCACCGTGATGGCGATGAGCCACGGGTTAGCGCGCGGGCGCCAGGTTTCATGAAACTGAGAGTCGCCGCCGCGGCCGCCAAACCTGCTCCTTGGGTCGGTAGAAAGAAGATGGGAAAGTGCTGCTTTCAGACTATCGGAAACGGGCGCGGCGCGCTCAGGCCGGGCTGCGGTCCCATAGAGGTTGGAGACCCCCTCCCCCTCCCCCTTGTAGCACCAATTCTGGTGCAATTCGCTGGTGCAGATCTCGAAGTGCCTTAGAGACACACTTCCCCTCGGGTTGCGAGAACCTGAATCGAGTATGTGCCGAATTCGGGGTCTGGACTTGTGCCGGCGGTCACGGGCGGCGGTGATAACGCCAAGCCGGCCATTTCTCACATCCAGTCAGGGGAGGCGAAGATTCGTCATAGGAATGGGATGGTCCACCATAGCCCCCCAATCGGACAGAACCGACCTTTCAATTGAGGATGACCTGAGAACTCCACGCGAGCCAGTTTCCGGAGGCTACTTTTGCCTTCGGAAACTGGCTCAGGAATGGACGTCAGTCTATTCAGTTTGAGCCGAGTTTCCAGGAATCACTACGAGTCGTATTGAGCGTGGGCGCTGCGGCGAAGGGAGCGGTGAACTCGGATACAACAGCGTGGGATGCGAGGCCGTTGTCGGTGATGATGAACATCAGCTTGATTACGCCGCTGGATAAACCCGAGGGAGCCGGGACGTTCAGATGGACTTCGGCGCTGCCTGTGCAGTCTGGATTCACGGTGTATGTCCCAGTCTGACCGTTGGAGAAACTGAAACCGGTCTGAGCGTCGCCGGTGCCGGGCTCCGGCAAGCCGCCTGTCATGACGAAATCCCGCTGCGTGAACTTGCCGCGACCGTCGTTTTCCGACAATGGCAACGCCTTTCAATGGGCTTGTGGTTCCGTCGGGATTCGGCGCGGTTCCCAGGATCGTGCTACCGAAGTCGCCCTTCAGGGTGGCGTTGCTGCAGTGACCCTCGATCCTTCCAATTCTCGAAGCATCGCTGCGAGTGGTGTTGAGCAGGGGTGCAGTGGTGAAGGGAGCGGTTATTTCGGACACGACGGTGTGGATCGTCGCACCATCGGGAGGGACGATAAACATGAGCTTGATCACGCCCCTGGAGAGTCCCGGAGGAGCGGGCGCGTTCAAGTCGATCTCCGCGCTACCCGTGCAATCTGAATTCACCGAGTATTTGCCCGTCTCGCCGCCGGCAAAGTGAAAACCGGTGGCCGCATTGCCATTGGCCGGCGAGGGAAGGCCGCCGTCACCGTAAAGTCTCTTTGCGTAAGTTTGCCCGCGCCATCGAAGTGCGTGATTGCGATTCCCACCACCGGGCTCGTAGTGCCGTCGGGATTGGGTTGATCTCCGAGGATCGTGAATCCATAATCGCCCCGGAGGGTGGCATCGCTGCAGCCGTCATTATCTGCTGCAAAGCACCTGGAGTTGAGGACAAGCATCAGGCTGAGGGCTATCAAACCGCGAACCACGAGAACCGTCAGGCGATCGTTCAAAGGGGAAGTTGTCTGTGTCATTGCGAGGCCTCCTTCAAGACCTGAGGCACACCATGAGGCGACGGAGAGAAACTTACAACCGGCGACGACATAATCCATTCATCCCGTGGGAACTATCCGATTTATCAATGGTTTGCGGAACAATCTCCCCCGAAGCCGTGGCCACATCGAGAGCAATCGCAGAGACGCAATGTTCCTGTAGTATGTCCGCATGGCTTTATGGAAGAGCTAAAGCGCCCCAGAATTCGCTTTGGAGTCTTCGAGGTCGATCTTCAGGCTCGCGAACTGCGGAAACAGGGATTCAAGGTCAAACTTCAAGAACAGCCTTTTCAGATTCTTTCCATGTTGCTGGAACGCCCCGGCGAAATCGTCACGCGGGAGGAGATCCGGAAGAGGCTCTGGCCGGCGGACACATTTGTCGATTTCGACAGCGGCCTCAACAGGGCGACCAACAGGCTGCGCGAGTCCCTGGGGGACGATGCGGAGAACCCGCGTTTTGTGGAAACGGCGCCGCGGCGCGGCTATCGATTCATTGCGCCGGTTCATATTCCGGATGAGGATCCGGTCGAAATTGCGGCGCCCAGGCTGGAGGTCTCAGCGCCTGCTGAAATCGCCGACCCGGGAACAGCTCGACGGAACCGGTGGATCTTCGGCTCCGGGGCGCTGCTCTCGGCGGCAGCGCTTTTGGGCCTTGCGTTCGCTCCGCCGAAGATTCTCCGCTCTTTCCAGTTTTGGCGAACGGCGCCAGCGATTACGTCGATCGCCGTGCTGCCGCTGGCCAACCTCTCAGGCGATCCGGCACAGGACTACTTTTCCGACGGGCTAACAGACGAGCTAATTACCGAGGCGGCCAAGATCGGTACGCTCAGAGTCATTTCGCGCACATCGAGCATGCAATACAAAGGCACGCATAAATCGCTGCCGGTGATTGCAAAAGAGCTCGGCGTGGATGCGCTGGTGGAGGGCTCTGTGGTGCGAATGGGCGACCAGGTGCGCGTCACGGCTCAACTCATTGATGCTCGCGATGACCGGCATATCTGGTCCGAATCCTACGAGCGCAATGTTGTCGATGTCCTGACGCTGCAGTCGGAAGTCGCCCAGACAATCGCGGATCAGCTCAGGGTGAAACTAACCAGCGAACAACATGCCAGCCTCGCACGTGTACACCGAGTCAATGCCCGATCGCTTGAAGCTTATCTGAAAGGAACCCTTTTCCTGAACCAGGGAATGGGCAGTCTGGACAAGAGTGTCGAATACTTCTCTGAGGCCATTCAATTGGACCCTGCCAATGCTCAAGCGTATTCGGGTCTTTCTCAGTCCTATCTGATGATCGGCATCTTCGGGCTTCGTCCTTCGAAGGAGATTTACCCCAAGGCGCGCGCGGCGGCCATGAAGGCTATCGAAATCGACCCAACCACCGCGGATGCCCACGGTGTGCTTGCAGAAATCGCGAAAGGCTACGACTGGGATTGGGCGGTTGCAGAATTGGAGTACAAGCGCGCTCTTCAACTGAACCCAAGTTCTTCTGCGATCCACGCATGGTACGCCGACTATCTGTCTTTGATGGAACGGCACGATGAGGCCATTGCGGAACTGCGCCGTTCCCACGAGCTTGACCCCGTGTCAATCGTGAGTGAAGCTTTCTTCGGATTCCTCTATTACAGGGCACGCCGATATGACGAGGCGATCGCCGTATGCCAGAAAACACTTGAACTCGCCCCGAAGTATCCAAATGCCAACTGGTTCATGGCACTCGCGCTGGAGAAGGAGGGACGGCTTCCGGAGGCAATCGCGAGTCTCCAGAGTGCGGTGAGCGAATTCAAGGGCCCCGCTCTTCAAGGCTCTGCTGGGCCACGCATATGGTCTTGCAGGGGAACGGGCGAAAGCCCTGAGCATTCTCGAGGAGATCAAGCTCCTTTCAAAGCAGCAATATGTATCGCCCATGGATTTCGCAATTGTCTATACAGGACTAGGTGACCGCGAAATGGCGTTCCAATGGCTGGAGACTGCGTACTCCGAGCGCGTGATGCGGATCCAGGAACTGAATGAGCCGCATTTCGACTCCTTGCGCGGAGATCCTCGCTACGAGGATCTCCTGCGACGGATTGGCGTTCCTCCTTAGCCCTCAGGCATTGCTTGGCGCGCGACGAGAGGTTGTTTCTGAATTACTGCGACCTCAAGAGACGGTCGTCGCCTGGACCACGCACTCTCCCAACTGGCAGCGCCAAATCGCCGTGTGTCATCCTGTTGAGGTGAGTTCCAACAGCTCAAATCCAGCCGCGCCGCAAGCTGCGTTGCTCGTGCTTGGCATCGACACGTGCGGCCCCGCGGGCTCGGTTGCCCTTGGCCGACTGACCGGCGATGAAGTTGAAATTCTGTCGCAGATTGAGCTCGAGGGCCGCACCTATTCGGCCACGCTGGTTGCGGCAGTCAGCGAGGTTTTGACGCGTTACAAGGTTGCGATCCGCGACGTCGGTTGCCTCGTTGTGGTGAATGGTCCGGGCAGCTTCACGGGCGTTCGCGTGGGACTCAGCGCGGCGAAAGGCTTGTCAGAGGGAGCGGATATCCCGGTGATCGCGGTCTCACGGCTCGAGGTTCTCGCCTCGAAAGCGGGAATCGCGGACACGGCCCTCGACGCTCATCGGCACGAAGTATTTCTCCGGGCGGGGGGAAGGGAACTGCTGGCGGGAGTTGCCGACCTCGCGGACCTGAGTCCTGTGGCGGAAATTGCCGTCTGCGACCCCGCCGCAAGGGAGCTGATTGCAACCGGATGGCCCGCGGCCAACGTCTCTACCGTGACTGCACCCACGGCATCCGACGCGCTGATTCTTGCCGCTCCGCTCATTCATGCGCGCCGGTTCGCGGATATCGCCCTTCTGGATGGCCACTATCTGCGCCGGTCTGACGCGGAGATCTTTGGGGATCCAGCGGCGGCTACCCCCGCCCGGCGCGCATGAGCGACGTAAATATCCGTTCGATGGCAGGCGGCGACATTGATGTCGTGATGAGCATTGCTTTGAGCCTTGCGAACGCTCCGCAGTGGCCGCGGACGGCCTATGAAACGGCGCTGGATCCAGCCGCGGTGCTCAAGCGCGTTGCCCTTGTGGCCGAAGACTCTGGAACGGTGATCGGCTTCGCCATTGCCAGCGTCATCCCGCCCCAGTCGGAACTGGAAACGATTGCCGTCTCGCACCACTGTCAAAGGACGGGAGCAGGCAGCGCGCTTTTGGGAGCGCTGATCCGCCAGCTCGAATCGCAGCAGATCACGGAGATCACCCTGGAAGTGCGCGAGTCGAACGCTGCAGCGCGGGCTTTTTACCTCTCCCATTCCTTCGCCGAGCATGCAAGGCGAAGATCGTACTACGCGGATACGGGCGAAGATGCGGTCATCATGAAGGTCCCACTCCCTTTAGTGCGAAAATAAAATGACACGGCGCAAATTGCAGTGGCAGCGTGACTTGCATCACGTTTGGCGGCCAAAGATCACCAAAATCCACAGGTACTTGTAACTTTCGTGTGTACCTCCACTTGCGGAGTCTTCCGACTTGGAGCTATATCTTAATGTCCGGTAAATAGCCGGGATACGCGAACACGAGGGAGGCGCCTATGGAAGAGATTCACGATCCGCTGAGCGAAGAACTTAACCGCCTGCACGCCGAACACCGTCGCTACGCTCAGCGGTTGGAAGAGCTGATTCAGAAACCGTACTTGTCTGACGATGAACAGTTGGAAGAAGTGCGGCTCAAGAAGCTTAAACTTCACGCCAAGGACCTGATCTACGCCCTCGAACGCCGCACGGTTGTGATGGCTTAGAAGGCCGGAACTTCCAGTCAATTTGGCAGGCGAAACGACGGAACGGCGCACTCGGTGGCCCCTCTACGGCCCGTGTGCTCTACGGCAAGCATGAAAACCGTATAATCGTTGGGGACAATGGTTCGTGACGGTTACATCTACGGTTTGAGCCTGCTGGCGGTAGCAGCGTTGGTTGCATGGGCCACGGGTACATGGGCATGGGCGATCCCCCCGGTCCTGCTGGCCGTGTTCTTTCTCTGGTTTTTCCGGGATCCCGAGCGACCCATCCCGTCCGATCCCGGGCTGGTCGTGTCTCCCGCCGACGGCCTTGTCACAGAAACCGCTGAAATCTCCACTCCAAACGGCCCCAGGAAACGCATCAGCATCTTCCTGAGTGTGTTTGACGTGCATGTTAACCGTGCTCCGATCGCCGGGGAACTGCGCGAAATCCGCTATCACAAGGGCCAGTATCTGAACGCCATGAACCCCAAGTCTGCCGAGAGCAACGAGCGGAACGTCGTGACCATGTACGGCGAGGGTATCGAAATCACCTTCAAGCAGATCGCCGGCTTGCTGGCGCGACGCATCGTATTTCCTTTGAAGGAAGGCGATCGCGTAGCACGCGGCCAGCGCGTGGGACTGATCAAGTTTGGCTCGCGGACTGACGTGGTGTTGCCGGCCGAGGCTGAGTTTCAAGTCAAGGTCGGGGAGCGGGTAAAAGGCGGAGCCAGCGTGATTGCGGTGATGATGGCAGGCGCCGGGGCGGCGACACAGCAGCAGCAGGCTCGTTCTGCAAGCGCCACCGTGCTTCCGGAAGACCAAAAGGGAGACAGCCGGTGAATGGCGGGGTGCCCCTGACCCGGGCTCAAAAGCGCGCACGACTCCACCGCGGCATGTACTTGTTGCCGTCGCTGTTTACGGTGGGCAACATCGGCGCGGGCTACTTCGCGATTACCCGGCTCTTCAACGCCATCAGCGGGCACGGCGACGTTCGCACCAATCTGGACTGGGCGGCGCTGGCGATTCTGTTTGCAATTCCCTTTGACTCGCTCGACGGCCGCATTGCCCGCATGACCAACACCACCAGCGAATTCGGCAAAGAGCTGGATTCCCTGGCCGATGTCATCACTTTCGGCGTGGCCCCAAGTCTGCTGGCGTTTGTGTGGGGATTACATTTTCTGCCTGACTCCATCAACCCGGAGCTTCGCCAGGACCTGGTGCACATTGGCGGCTTCATCTGCTTCCTGTTTTTGATTGGCGGAGCGTCGCGCCTTGCGCGTTTCAACATCAGCCACAATCCTCAGCCCCGAAATCCGGGCCGACCGGATCGCAAGTACTTTGTTGGTATGCCGATTCCGGCGGCGGCAGGTATTCTGGCGACCACAGTTCATCTCTGCTACGGATATCCGGTGCAGGCGTGGTGGATCGCCGCCATTTGGCTCGGACTGGTGGGTACGTGCGGTTTCCTGATGGTGAGCACATGGCGTTTCTGGTCGGGCAAGGAGATCAACTTCTCCCGCAGGCACCCGTTTCAGATTCTTCTGCTGATGGCGATTGCCCTATTTCTTATCGCGCGCTTCTCGCAGGTCGTGTTGTTCTCGGGGGCGATCGTGTACATGTTCTCGGGAATCTGGGCCAGGGCCGCATATTCGTGGTCCCGAAGGCGCAGACAACGGCCGGGAACGGCGCTCGAGCCTTCAGATCCTGTCAGGCCTTCATAACCCTTCCCCAAAGGACTTTTGTGTACAAGATTGCAATTGCCGGCGCGTCGAGCCTTCTGGGCAAGGAACTCAAAGACGCTATCTCCGAGTCACCTCTCGCCGAGGCCACGTTTTCGCTGCTTGACGACGCAAACGCACAGGGCCAGCTCGACCAGGTGGGCGACGAGATCACCTTTGTGCAGCCGATTGGGCCGGATGAGTTCGAGAAAGTCGATTTCACCTTCTTCTGTGGCTCGGAGGTGATGACTCGCCGGTATTGGAAGGATGCGCTGCGGTCGGGCTCAACGGTGCTTGATCTTTCCGGCGCGTTGGACCAGGAGCCAGGTGTGCTGGTGCGTGCGCCATGGCTAGGCTCAGGCCCCGGAACCGCCGACCTTTTCACTCCCGCCGTGGTTCCGGCCCATCCCGCTGCCCTGGCGCTCTCCCTGCTGCTGGAGCGCGTGCAGGACGCTGCCCCGGTGCGTTTTGCGGCAGCCACGGTGCTTGTACCGGCCAGCGAGTTTGGCCGGGGTGCGATGGACGAACTGCATCAGCAGACGGTGAATCTGCTCAGCTTTCAAAATCTGCCTCGCGCCGCCTACGACGCGCAGGCGTCTTACAACATGCTTTCAGGTTTGGGTGAAGCGGCGCAGTTCAGCCTGCAGGGACTTGAGGCGCGCATTCGCCGGCACTACGACACGCTGGGTGGCGGCCGCTGGCCGACTTTGGCGTTGCAGGCTATCGCCGCTCCGGTGTTTCATGGTCACACGTTTTCAATAGCGGTAGAGTTGGATCGGCCGCTCGATATTTCCGTCCTGGAAGAATCTCTCACCGGACCGCGTATTGACCTGGTGCTCGAAGATACTGACTCCCCGTCAAACCTCGCGGCGACAGGACAAAACGACGTGCTCGTGCGCATGCGACCGATCCTGGACGGCCGCAACCCCGCGCAAACGGCCCGCTTCTGGCTCTGGGCAGCCTCAGACAACTTGCGGCTTTATGCGCAGAATGCGGTTGAGTGCGCGCTCGATCTGCGCCGGCTGCGACCGCAGGGAACAGTCCAGTAGGGACGGCCAGTAGACTGCGCTCAAGCCGTTGATCGTGCGCACGCCATTCGATTCCAGGCCAAATGTACCGCGCCCTCAGGACTTACCGGCACGGTCGCCATATTCCCAGTCATAAGGCACGCCGGTGTCGCCGAGAATCGTCTTGACCAGCTCGGCAAAGCCCGCTTCTGCGCGCACATCGTTTGCAAGAATCAACACGCAACGCTGGCTCGTCTCGAGGCAGACCATGGTGTTGGCGGTCTGGCCGTCGTGTCCGCCTTTATAGAAGCCGTGCCCCTGGGGTCCGTCGAAGAGCACAACGCCCAACCCGGAATACAGGTCCTTGCGTTGCTGCGCCAGCGGTGCGTCGGGGAGAAACATAGGGAACTGGTTGGCGGTCGTAATGTGCAAAACGGGTTTTGTGATCTCTGCCCGCGAAGCCGCGCTCAGGCCATCGCCCTTCACCAACGCGGCAGTAAATTTCGCCATGTCTGAAATGGTGGTGTTCATGGAGCCTGCTGCGCGCACCTTGCTGCGCTTGTCATGCGGCTGCGGCTGTCCCTGATCGTTCCATCCGTCTGCCACATTCGGATCCTCGCCATTGCGCCATACCAGCTTCGTGCGGCTCATCCCCAGCCGGTCGAAGTTGGCCTTGGTGAGGTCGCCTACGTCGAGACCCAAACCCTGAGCCTTGCGGCCGTGCTCCACTGCGAATTGAAGCAGTATGAAGCCTTCGCCGGAGTAACTGAAGCGCGTGCCCGGATCGAAGTGGATGTGCAATTTCTGGTCGGGTTCAATGAACCAGAAATTGCTGAACCCGGCAGAATGCGTCAGGCACATGCGGGGCGTGATCTTTTCCCAGCGCGGATCGTCGGCGAGATCCTTGTATGGCCCGTACTTGTCGGGGAAGACGGGATCGGGACCGTAGGTAGGCAGCGGCTGGTCGAGATCGTCCTTGATGGGTGTGTCGAGCTTGATCTTTCCGGCATCGACCAGTTGCATGACCGTGTAGGCGAATACTGTTTTGGTGAGAGAAGCTCCGTACATGACCGTGTCGGTGGTGAGCGGATCACCCTTCTGGTTGCGGATGCCGAACGCCTTGACGTAGCCCACTTTTCCGCGATCGATAACCGCCACCGCCATGCCGTTGGCATGAGTGCGGCTCATAATCTGGCTTACCTTGGCATCAATCGCCGCACCGTCGGGAATCGCTTGAGCGGCAGACTTTGGAGCAACGGAGAGGGCCGTCGAAACAGCCAGCAAGAGCGGGAAAGCATACTTGCACAAAGTCATGGGGAAAGTCCTCTCGGAGCCGGGTACAGGGTAAACTTTGCAAATCGCGACTAACCGGTTGCAAGTGATCAATACGCAGCGAAGTGTACGAAAGATCCGCACGGTCGCAAGCCTGCGTCAATCCGTCTATCGTGAACGCATCCACATCTGCTCAATGAAGCTGTCGGTCATGCCTGCGATATAGTCGGTCACGGTGCGAGCCAGGCCTTCTGTGGGGATCAAATCGCGATGATCCGCAGGCAGCAGGCCGGGATCCGCCATGAAGTGTGCAAACAGGTTCTCCACGACCGTCTCCGCATGGCGATGCACCTCTTCCATGCCGGCTGAGTTGTAGAGGTTGGCGTAGAGAAACTTCTTGGCGATGGCGCGATCTGCTTCCATAGGTTCGCTCAAGGCAACGATGCGGCCCGGCGTGCGGCGGACATCGTTCAGCGTGGCGATGCCGAGGGCTTTAACGCGCGCGTGCACTTCGCGCATCAGGTCAGTGACCAGTGCGTTGAGGATGCGGCGCAATGTCTCAGCGATGGTGAGCCGCATCGCGGCATCCGGGTATTTCGCGAGCACTGCGTCGTGGAATCTGCAGAACAGCGGCACGCCGGCACGGACGTTGTCGAGCGTGAGGATGCCGGAATCGAGCCCGTCATCGAGGTCGGCGGTGAGGTAGGCAATTTCGTCGGCCAGGTCAATGAGTTGAGCCTCGAGCGGTGGGCGCTCGTCAAGCAGATATTCGGACAGTTCAGGATGCGCGTTGGAATCGTAGTCGCGGGAGTGCTTGATGATGCCTTCACGGACTCCAAGCGTCAGGTTCAGTCCGCGAAATGCAGCGTAGCGTTCTTCAAACCAGGTGACGATGCGCAGCGCGTGGAGGTTGTGGTCGAAGCCGAGGCCATGTGCTTTGAGCGCGTGATCGAGAGCCTTCTCTCCGGCATGGCCGAAGGGGGGATGGCCGATGTCGTGCACCAGTGCCAGCGCTTCAGTCAGTTCCACGTTGAGGCCAAGCGCAGTGGCCAGGGTGCGGGCGATCTGCGTGACTTCAAGCGTGTGAGTCAGGCGGCTGCGAAAGTGATCGCCCGGTTGGTCACCCGGAAGCTGGGTGAATACCTGCGTCTTGCCGGCGAGACGCCGAAACGCCTTGGCGTGGAGCACACGGGCGCCGTCGCGCGCAAACGGCGTGCGGTACGCATGCGGCGGCTCGGCGTGAGCGCGGCGAGCCAGTTCGCCGTCTTGCGGGACCGCGATCGCCAACAGTAGCCCGGGCTTCGATTCGTTGCTCATCCAAGTTTGGTTATACCGTAGCGCGCTGAGGTCAGATCACCCGCGCGCAATGTTTGATCGTATTAACAAATCACCGTGCTCGTGATCACCGGGGTAGCGCCATCTCGCCCTGTATAACTTCGCCAAACGGTTAGGGATGGACAAGTCTCCGGGTGGAGGTTGATAATCCTGCCGAATTTCCCGGGGCCGATCACCGGTGATGAGTGTGGCCCCGCTTTCATTTCACGACTGGACCGGAGGATCTTATGACGAGGAATTCTGCAGTGGCCTGGGTGGGACTGGCGGTCGCGTTCTTGTGCGGCTGCGAGCGGCACTCCAACAAGGAGACTTTCTACCTGGTAACAACCAATGCCGCGCTGCCATACTGGCAGACCGCCGCGTCGGGGTTCAATCATGCAGCGGCTCAGTACAAGGTCACTCCCAAGGTGGTTGGCCCGGATGGATATGACGCCCAGGCAGAGTTAGCGGCTTTGCAGCAAGCCGTGGCAGCAAAGCCGGGCGGCATCCTTATCTCCGTGGCAGATGCGGCTGTTCTGCAGCCAGGCATCGATGCAGCGGCACAGGCAGGCATACCCGTGGTTACTATCGACTCCGATGCGGCAAACAGCCATCGCCTCTTCTTCATTGGCACCAATAACCTCGAAGCTGGCCGGCTCAGCGGCAAGCGTGTGGCGGAAAAGCTCGGGAAAAAGGGCAGTATCGTTGTGTTCACAATTTCCGGGCAGCCGAATACGGAAGAGCGCCTCAAAGGTGTGAAGGATGCGCTGCAAGACACCCCCGGGATCACGATTGCCGAGGTGATCGATATCAAGGGCGATGCAAAGATGGCATTCGACAAAGCTCAGGAACTGCTGGGGCAGACCGGGCCTAAAAAGGTCGACGGCTTCGTTTGCCTTGACTCGGCTTCAGGCAAAATGGTTTCCGATGCCATCAAACGCGCCAACGCGACAGATCGGCTGCTGGTGGCATGGGACGTGAACCAGGACACTTTGGACGGCATCAAGGCGGGCTCGATCGATTCGACTATCGCGCAGAAGCCCTACACCATGGGCTACTTCGGCTTGAAAATTCTCGACGAGGTGCTGCACACTCCGCCGCAGCATCTCGACAAGGACTTCGGCGCGGATTCTTTCTCGCCATATCCAGTGTTTGTGGATACGGGCACGTCGCTGGTCGACAAGAATAACGTAGACTTCTACCTGGCATCGGCAGCCGCCGGCAGCAAGTAAATCTACCCGCTGAAAGGCCCGCATCTCAATGGAGATGCGGGCCTTTTCAGGTTAAGATCTGTGGTAACTATTCCGGCTTGCTGACGGACGAACCGGATGCGTTCTCCTGCTTGGCAAGCTTGACGTGCGCGCCTTCAAGCTTGTGCTGTACCTTGGCCACGTCGCCGGGCTCCATGTCGGTAGTCGGCGTCTTCTGGAATTCGGTAAGGGATAGCTCCCACTGCGCGGCGGCCAGGCGGATGCGGCCTGTCTTCTCGTAAAGATCGCCGAGGTGGTCATGGACCGTGGGGTCCGTCTGGTCGCGTTCAACGGCCTGGCGAAGATTTTCTTCAGCCATCTCGAACTCGCCCATCTTGAAATAGACCCAGCCCAGCGAATCGAGATAGGCGCCGTTCATGGGCTCCTGTTCGACCGCTTTGCGAACAAGCTTCAAGGCCTCAGGCAGGCGGAGGCCCTTGTCCGCAAACATGTAGCCCATGTAGTTCAGGGTCATGGCGTTGTTAGGGTCAATATCGAGCGCCTGGCGAAAGAACGCTTCAGCCTGTTCCGTGTGCTTCTGGCGGTCAGCCAGCGCGCCCTTCAGGAAGAGCAGATAAATCTTGTCTTCCTTCTTGGTCGCCATGGTGGTGGCCTTGGTAAGGGCGTCGTCAGCTTCCTTCCAGCGGCGAAGGCGAGTGTACATGTTGCCCAGCGCGAACAACACCGGCCGGTCCTTGTCAGAATTGTCCAGAAGGGCTTTGGCCATGTTGAGGCCGTCTTCCGTCTTGCCCTCGTCCACAAGCTCGCCGGCGAGCATGAGCTTCAGATCGCGATCGTTGGGGTTCGTGGAAACAGCCTGGCGGGATATATCGACAGCTTTTTCGAACAGGCGCGCGTCGTTGTAGGTGTCAACCTCAAGCTGATAGCCGCGAGTGGCTGTGTCGCCGCCCATATCGATCATTTTCTGGTAGGTCGCAATCGCCTGATCTACCTTGTTCTGCTCGTGGTAGACCGCGCCCAGCCGCTCCAGGAAGATACCGCGGTTGTTCTTTTCTTCTGAAGTGTAGGCGCCGTTGGCGTGCGAGGTCTGGTCCACCATCTTGTCGTACGTGGAGGCAGCCTCATCGTAGTGGCCCAGCACGTCCAGCAGCAGGCCCTCGTTGTAGCCGGCTTCCAGGTTCTCAGGGTCCTTCTTGCGCGCTTTTCGGATCGTCGTCAACGCGTCTTCATACTTGCCTTCGCGCCGCTGAATCTCGGAGATATGAATGAGCGCGCCCGGATCGTCGGGGTCCGTCTGGGCGAGGGACTTGTAATTCTTGAGAGCGGCATCAAGCTGGCCATCGGCCAGCAGGGCTTGTCCCAGGGCGTTCATGGTCGGCACATCGCCGGGCTGCAGATCGGCAGCCCGCTTGTAGGCGGAAATCGCGTCCTTGGGCCGCTTGAGCTGATCGTACGTGGCGCCGAGAGTAAACTCCATGCGGCCGGTGCGGTCGGCATCGGGAACCGCCTCAATCACCTTGGCCGCGTGATCGAAGTCGTTCGATTCGGCATAGACGCGGGCCAGGTTCAGCACCACTTCTTCCGATTCAGGTTCGATCTCCTGGGCCGACTTGAACTGAGCTTCTGCTTTGGCAGACAGGTGCTTCACCGTGTACAGCTGGCCCAGCACCATGTGGTCTTCCACGCTCTTCGGAAGAAGGGAAACGATCTTCTCGTACTCGGCGATGGCCTGATCCAGGGTGTTGCCGGATGGTGAAGTCGACGAAACGGAGTTCTGCTGCTCACCGAGCTGGCGGAGATAAATGCGGCCCAGAAGCTTGTGCGCATTTACGTCGTCAGGGTGAGACTTGAGCAGTTCACGCGCCGTGCTCTCGGCTTCCTTGGCGCGCCCGGTCCTGAAGTAAAGGTCGGCGAGACCGGCGTGCAGCTCCGCGGACTCCGGATCCGCATTGATGGCGTACTTGAACTCGTCCACGGCGTGCTGGACGAATTCTGGCCGACCCGTGTTTACGGCCTGTTCTTCGTAAAGGTCCGCGAGGGCGGCGTGATAATACGCCTGGGCGCGGTTGGTCGCCGGCGTGTCGGCGGTCGGGGGGGCTGCATCGCCCGGGGTCTTGGCTGGGGTTGGGGTAGGGGTTTGGGCGACGGCGCTAATCGGTAGCACCGTCAGAACGACGGTTGCAAGCGACAGCCAAGGGAGCTGCAAGGTCTTTTGATTCATCATTCTCAATCTAGACATTCGGGCCTCGGCGGCCGCGGCGTGGGGATATAAGTCCCAAGCGGCAGGGCCAAACGGCTGCTCAGGCAGCCAATTTAGATGGGCGCCTGTCATTAAAGACGATTCTACGCGCCAATTGGTTCGCTTGGCCTTAAGAATGAGCCCTTTTTGCCAATTTGGCCTGACGAAAGTCAAGGAAGAGGGCTGCGGTAGGGATAAATCGGCCAGAAACCCTTCCTTGATTTCGTTCCATCAATGCCGGAAATGCCGGATCGCCGTAAAGACCATGGCGATGCCGAGTTTATCGGCGGCGTCAATCACGTCCTGGTCCTTGACCGAGCCGCCAGGCTGGATGACAGCGGTGGCTCCCGCCTGGGCTACGGCTTCCAGGCCATCCGGGAAGGGAAAGAACGCGTCAGAGGCGGCGACTGTACCTTGAAGCGGCAATACGGCCTTCATGGCTCCAAATCGCGCGGCGTCCACACGGCTCATCTGGCCCGCGCCGATTCCCACTGTCTGACCGTCGCGTGCGTAGACGATCGCATTTGATTTCACGTGTTTGCACACCCGCCAGGCGAAAATCAGGCTGCGCAATTCGGCGGCTGTGGGCGGACGCCAGGTAACCACCTTCAGTTCAGATTCGGTCACCTTGCCGGTATCAGCGTCCTGCAGCAGCAGCCCACCGGAAACCTGCTTCAAAACCGGCTTTGTGGGCGCGGCGTGGATTTCAACCAGCCGCAGGTTCCTCTTGGCGGCGAATCGCTCGCGCGCCTCCGGCGTGAAACCAGGGGCGGCAATGGCTTCGACAAACAGCTTGGCAATCTCCCCCGCGGCCTCGCCGTCCACAACCTGGTTGGTTCCGATGACACCCCCAAACGCCGATACGGGGTCGCACTCCAGCGCCTTTCGATAGGCCTCCAGGACCGTGGCGCCCGTCGCCGCCCCGCAGGGGTTGGTGTGCTTGATGATAGCCACCGCGGGCTCGTCTGACTCCAAAGGCTTTAGCTCCTGCGCCAACTCCCAACACGCCTCAAGATCGACGAGGTTGTTGAAGCTTAACTCTTTTCCTTGTAGCTGTTTGGCTCCGGCAATCCCCAATCCGGTAGTGTCGGCGTAGAGGGCGGCCCGCTGGTGGGGATTCTCACCGTAACGGAGGGACTTCGCGAGGCCGAGATTGATTCGCAGGGTGGTTGGGAAGGCAGCTGTATCGGGTACTGCCGGCTTGTCGGCTGCGGGCGCCTCGGCGATCTGCTCGAGCGTGTTGGCGATGGCGGAATCGTAGGCAGCGGTGGTGGCAAATGCCTGCTTCGCCAGCCGCCAGCGGGTTTCGCGTCCCAGGGCGCCGCCGCCCGCTTTCATCTCTTCAACCAGCGCCGGGTAATCCGAGACCCGCGTCACAATCGCCACGTCCTCAAAGTTTTTCGCGGCCGAACGAACCATCGAGGGGCCACCGATGTCGATGTTCTCGATGAGGTGCCCGAAGGCGACGCCAGGCTGGGCGGCGGTCTTCTCGAAGGCGTAAAGGTTCACCACCACCATGTCGATGGGCTCGATGCCGTGCGCAGCGACCGCCGCCTCGTGCTCGGCGTTGCCGCGGATATAGAGCAAGCCGCCGTGCACCTTGGGGTGCAGCGTTTTGACGCGGCCATCAAGCATCTCGGGAAAGCCGGTGAGGTCGCTGATGTCCTTTACGGCCAGTCCTGCGTCGCGCAGTGTCCGCGCCGTTCCACCGGTTGAAACCAGCTCCACCCCGAACCCCGCCAGTGCCTGCGCAAACTCCACCAGTCCGCTCTTGTCAGTGACGCTCAACAGGGCCCGCCGAATCTTCTTCTCCGCGCTCACTCTTGCTCCTTTTGAGGCTACGTTTGTCGCGTCTCCAGCCTGCAACTTGCGACCCGCAAGCCAAACTCCAGACTACATCCCCGTAATCGGCTGGACGTGGTTCCGGTCACCGCGCCCTGACGAGCCGATCAAGTACGATGAATGCATGGGAAGTAATCCCTCAATTCCCCCGGGGCAAGGCCCAGTTCCAGAGATTCTGCCACCCGCTCCGGTCCTCAACGGTCACACGCATTCCGAGTATCGCCAAAGCGGTTACACGGTCGTGCCTCCGTCAGCGCCTCCCCGCCCGCGGCGTAAATGGGCCTCGGCGCCCGCGACGTACACGCTATTGGGCATCAACTGCGCTGTTTATCTGGTGATGGTGCTTTCGGGGGTTAACCCGATCAAGCCCAACTCAGAGAGCCTTCTCGTGTGGGGAGCGGATAATGCAGGGGCAATTCTGTACAACCATGAATGGTGGCGCATCGTCGCAGCAATGTTTGTCCACGGTGGTCTTCTCCATCTGGCGTTGAACATGTGGTGCCTGTGGAACCTTGGCATGCTGGCGGAACCCCTTATAGGGTCCATCGGTGTGATTGCGGTCTATGTCTTGACCGGTGCGGCAGGAGACTTGCTATCAACCTTCGTCAACTGGATCAAGTACCACGACCTTGATGGTGGCGCCTCGGGCTTGATTGGTCCCGTAGGGGTTGGTGCTTCCGGTGCAATTTTCGGTATCGCGGGCGCACTCATCATTTTGCTCAAGTCAAATCGCCTGCCGGTCCCTCCCTTGGAATTGAAGAAGCTTCGTCGCTCCGTAATCTATTTCGCCGTGATCAACCTGGTGATAGGCTTTTCAATCAACGCGGGCAGCAGTGCCCTCGGCGGCAGCGTGGGCGTTGATAACATGGCGCACCTTGGAGGATTTGCATCCGGGCTCTTCTTTGCTGCTCCCATGCTCCCGCGCATAGGCACCGATCGGAGCACCTTCAATATGCGCCTTCGCATCGCCATTGGCCTGGTGGTCGGCGTGCTTGTGCTGTTCGGCTTTTATCTGGCGCAGCTCCCGCGCTGAGTGCGCTGTCCGCGATCGGAAGTCTGTGCAACAATACCTCGCATAAGCGGTTTGGCCCGCTCGTCTTTGAGCACGCTCTCACTCTGAAGGGGGTCTCCCTATGGAACGCCGCACATTCCTCAAGCAAGCCGCCATTACCGCAGCGTCAGTTGCGTCTGCAAGCCACGTGCACGGCGCCAAGACGCCCACCCAGCCTATTGCTCGACGCACCCTCGGCAAGACCGGCGAGAAGCTCTCCATCATCGGCTTCGGCGGCATCGTTGTGATGGACGAGGCGAGCGGCGCAGCCTCAAACATCGTGGCTGAAGCCGTTGATCGCGGCATCAACTACTTTGATGTAGCGCCCAGCTACGGCAATGCGCAGGAACGGCTCGGTCCGGCACTTGCTCCATATCGCAAGAACTGCTTCCTCGCCTGCAAGACCGAAGGCCGCACGAAGGACGACAGCCGCAAGCAGCTTGAAGAGTCGCTGCGTTTGCTGAAGACCGATCACGTCGACCTGTACCAGTTTCACGCGCTTACCAAGATGACGGAGTTGGATCGCGTGCTCGGCCCCGGCGGCGCCATGGAGACCATGGAAGCGGCGAAGAAGGAAGGGAAGATCCGCTACATCGGATTCTCCGTGCACTCCGTGGAGACGGCGCTGGCAGCGCTCGATCGCTATAACTTCGATACCGTATTGTTCCCGGTGAACTGGGTGTTGTTCTCACAGGCTAACTTCGGGCCGCAGATTCTCAAGCGCGCGCAGGAAAAGCAGATGGGCATTCTGGCGCTGAAAGGCATGGCCAAGACCACATGGGCAGCCGATCAGAAGAAGGATCACCCCGAGCCCAAGTGCTGGTATCGGCCGGCAGGCTTCCCCGATGAAGCAGCACTCGGTTTGCGCTGGACTCTCGGTCACGCCATTACGGCGGCGATTCCACCGGGAGACGAGAAGTACTTCCGTCTCGCGATGGACGTTGCGCAGAACTACAAGCCACTGGAGCCGCACGAGGAGCAAGCGCTGCTGTCCGGCGGCAAGGGTGTCGAGCCCATCTTCCATCTGGGCAACGACGTGTAGTTCGGTGCGGTGCTATAAGAGTCAGCGAGGATATCGGCGGAATGGCGAACCCTGAAGCTCCGCCCGGCACGAACCACAATCTCAGGCGGCAACTCGGGCTGCGTGACCTGGTGCTCACCCAGATTCTTTGCGTAGTAGGCAGCTCATGGGTAGGTGTTGCCGCAGGGCTGGGCCGCGCGCAAACCATCACATGGGTCGCCGCAATGCTGCTGTTCTACCTGCCCATGGCTGGTTCAGTCGTCGCGCTTAATCGCAAGATGCCACTTGAAGGCGGGCTCTATGTGTGGGCGCGCGAGGCGTTCGGGGAACTCGGCGGATTTCTGACGGCATGGAATATAGGCGTCTACGGCGTGGCGGTTACCGCGACGATCCTCTATGCAATTCCGACAGAGTTGGCGTACCTCATCGGTCCAAGCGCGGTCTGGCTTCCGGAAAATCGTCTCGCGTCTCTTGCGGTTATCTCGCTCACCGTCGCGGCCATCACGTTTGCCTCGGTTCGAGGTCTCGAATGGGGTAAGTGGATCCACAACATTGGCGGCGCAGCCATGGTGCTGGTGTTTGCGGGGCTGATCGTGCTGCCCACCTGGGCGATTGTGCGTCATGTGCCGGTACACTGGACACCGTTTTCTTTCGCCCTTCCGCACGCGGATATGAGGACGTTCGCGCTGTTCGGTCAGATGCTTTTCGGCGCACTCTGCGGGTTGGAGTACATCGCCATCCTCGCGGGCGAAAGCCGCCAGCCAGCCGAGGCAATCGGAAAATCCGTGTGGATTGCTTCACCGGTCATTTGTGCCATGTTCATTCTCGGCACAGGTTCGGTGGTGGCGCTGGTGCCGCAGGGAAGCATTGATTTCATCGCGCCCATTCCGCAGACCATGCGCGTGGCACTGGGCAACAGCGGTTTCGGCAATCTGGTGGCGATGACTGCCATCATCCTGGTGGAGATGCGCCTGCTCGGCGCGGCCAGCTTCATCTTTACCGGGGCCACGCGCCTGCCCATGGCGGCCGGCTGGGATCACCTTGTGCCGGAATGGTTCACGCGTCTGCACCCGCGCTGGCGAACCCCCTCCAACTCCATTTATTTTGCTTCTGGATCGGTCCTCCTGCTTGTGATCCTGGCGAATGCCGGAGTGCACGCGCAGGAAGCATTTCAGCTGCTTACAAACGCCAGCGAGACTCACTACGAGGTGGCGTATCTCGCCATGTTCGCCGTGCCCATTGCGGGCAGCGCCGCTCTCCGCAGATCGCTTCCAACATGGCTTAAATGGACCTCGGCCGTGGGCTTTTGCGCCACGTGCTTCAGCCTGCTCATCTCGGCATACCCGTTTGTCAGGGTGGTGGACGCTCGCGTTTATGCGGCAAAGATTCTCGGCACAATTTTGATCAGCAACCTGGTGGCGGTGTGCTTTTACAAGCTTCGTTCGCGGGTCGCGATCACCCCGCCGATCGAACCGATTGCAACGCCAGAAATCGCCCCGGAGCAATAAGAAAGGCTCCCTCAAAAGAGGAAGCCTGCCTTACCGATTGAGACTTGCCGGTTCAGCCTGATCTACGTTGAACGGGTTGCCGCATTTAGCGTGTTGCGGTCGCTGCAAACTTTCTAACCATGGCCAGCAACAGCTTGCGGTCGCTCTCGTTCAGATTCGTGGAATAGCGACGGATCTGGGTGAGGAATTTCAGTTCCTCATCGGAGAGTTTGTGGGTGTCCATATGCTTGCCCAGGGCGTCGTCGGCAAAGAATTGGGAGATGGGCAGATCGAGCGCCAAGGCGATCTTTGACAGCGTGTCGAGCGAGGGAACCGTGTGCCCGTTCTCGACGCGTGACAAGTAGCAGCGGAGGAGTCCGGTCTTTTTTTCTATGTCGCCCTGCGACAGCCCTTTGTGGAGGCGGTGCGCACGGATCGTGGTGCCGATCTTCATCACGGGGGGTCCTATTCGCGGCGGCCCAACCGGCCCGCCGACTAAGTTGTGTATGTTGACATAAGAGTTAACATGCACAGTACCGAAAATGCAAGATGTTTATTACCAATTTGCCACAAAAGTGTTACCGCCTCAGAGTGAGAAGCTCGCCGTCATAGGGGGATTTTCTTAGAGAAATTTGCTAGACCAGATTGGGCATCGGCCGCTCCCGTCAGGCACCAAAGTAGCCCGTGTCCAGTTGATTTTCGAGTAACCCTCGACTCGGAAATTTCACTCGAGACTCCTGGACCTTCCGGGAGCTAACACCATTCAAACGACAAACTTCAAATCGCGGTGCAAGGTACGACCCAGGTCCGATACCGGCGCGCTCCTTCCCGCTCGTAAACCTTGTCAACGCGATCTGCGTCTCTTTGAGTACGGGCGAGAGAACCCAGGGGTGAGAATGCGGCGACCAGCCAGGGTGGCAGTACTGTCGTTGTGGTTGAGCATGGGGCTGAGCGCGGCAGCGAATTCGCAAACGCCGGCGGCCAGGGACCATGCCTCCCCCGGCTCGCAACAACCGGCTCCCGCCCAGGCTGATCCGTCTCAGCCCAACCAACCTCAACCCACATCTGCACAGACCCCGCAGTCGGAGACAACCTCTACTCCGGCATCCGACACAATCACAGGCGGCAAACTCCACGGCGTCGTCAAGAGCGGCAACATCCCATTGCCTGGCGTAACCGTGACCGCACAGAACACGCTGACCGGCAAGCGCTATTCCACCACCACAGACATCACGGGCGCCTGGTCGATGCAGATTCCGCAGAATGGGCGGTACGTCTTGCGCACGCAGTTCGCGGCTTTTGCGCAAGGTTCGGGAGAGGCGCTGCTTAACGCATCGGGCCACGACCAGACGGTTAACTTCGATCTGTCATTGGCTTCTCGCGCCGCCGCCCAGGAGAAGCAGCAGGACGGCCAGCAGAATCAGATGGCCCAGGCGATTCGACAGCTTGCCTCGAACGGCCTGCAGAATCTGAATCTCCTGAGCACGGGCAGCGGCGATATCGCTTCGGGCTCTTCAGGGAGCGCAAGTGGGGCTGCTCTTCCGTCGGCCGCGGGCAATGCCGATTTCAGCGGCGATTCGGTGGCGATTTCGGGCCAGGCCGGTTCGGTCAGCCCCCTGGCCGGTGTGGATATGGATCGCTTGCGCGACGTGATGGAGACCATGCGCTCTCAATTCGGCGGGCAGCAGGGCGGCCCGGGTGGACCTCCCGGAGGGTTGTTCGGTGGCGGCGGAGGTTTTGGCGGTGGAGGGCCCATCTTCATGGGAGGTGGCGGCCCGGGCGGTCCCGGCGGACGCGGCGGCTTCGGCAACTTTCGCAACTTCAATCCCAGTCAGCCTCACGGAAATGTCTTCTGGTCGGGAAGCAATTCGGCGCTCAACGCGCAGCCGTTCAGCCTCCGAGGGCAATCGCAAGAACAGCCGGCTTCGGGAACCAATCGCTTTGGACTTACCTTCATGGGCGCGCCGTTTATCCCAGGCGTCACCAAGCCCAGCGGCAAGGATTCGGTGTTCCTGAACCTCTCCGGCTCCCGTAACTCCAGTCCGCTTGATGAATATGCCACCGTGCCCACCGCCGCCGAACGCGCCGGCAATATTCCCGAGCTCGGCTCTGCCATCACGCCGGTTCCCCAGGCCGCGGCTCTATTGAATTACATTCCACTGCCGAATCTTCCTGGCGACACGCAGAACTATCACCTTCTCACCACCGAGCAATCCAATACCACGCAGGGCGGGGTGCGCTACATGCGCAGCTTCGGCGCCAACGCCTCAAATTTCGGCATGGGCGCGCGAGGTGGAGGTGGCGGCAGAAGCGGCCGCAATGCGCCACAAACGCAGGGCCTGCGCCAGAGCATCAATGTCAATTACAACTGGTCGCACACAGCCTCTGACAACGTGAACATCGTTCCCATCCTCGGCGGCAAAACCGCGTCGGATTCTGACTCTGTGCAGGCCGGCTATACGCTGGGCAAGGGTAAACTCACCAGCATTCTGAATGCGAGCTGGAATCGCTCCAATTCGCACACAACCAACTTCTTCACGAACGGGACGGATATCGCCACGCAGGTTGGCATTCTCGGGCCCAATGGCAGCGCGCTCAACGTAAGCCCGCTCAACTATGGCCTGCCCAGCGTGGTGCTCTCCAGCTTCACCGGAATAGACCAGGCGCAACCCAATTTCTCAGTTGGCCAAACGATTTCGGTCTCGGAGACACTCGCCTGGATTCACGGCAAACATAACTTCCGCTTCGGCGGCGACTATCGCCGCGTGCATCGCGACTTCCTTGGCGGCAGCAACGCCACGGGCACGTTTTATTTCACCGGCCTCTATACCGGATCGTCTCTCGGCGACTTCCTGCTGGGCGAACCGCAGGAGACGTCGATTAATGCGTCCGTCGACAAAAGCTATCTGCGCGACAACGTCTTCGACCTTTATGCGCAGGACGATTGGCGCGCGCGTTCGAACCTGACGTTCAACTTCGGCTTACGCTACGAATATTTCGCTCCCTACTCGGAAAAGTACAACCGCCTCTCGATGGTCGATACCAATCCGAGCGGCGGCTTCACCAGCGTCTCGCAAGTGCAGGCAGGCGCCACCAGCCCAAACTACGGCAGGCTGCCGAGCGCGTTGGTGTCGCCCTATCCTTATGCATTGGCTCCGCGTCTCGGATTTGCACTGCGCCTTCCCAGGCAGACCGTAGTTCGCGGCGGATATGGGATGAACTATACCGTTAGCCAGTACTCATTATTTGCCACCACGATGGCGCACCAGCCGCCCTTCGCCAACGAGCAGACCAACGAAGCCACCTCGAATTGCGCAGATCCGCTGGTTGCCTGCTATTCGCTCGCCAACGGCTTCCCCTCGCCAAACGCAATTGGAAACTATGCGGTTAACCCGCATTATCATTTGCCGTTCGTGCAGGCGTTCAACCTCGATGTGCAGAAGACTCTGCCATGGGGCATTGTGATGAACGCGGGTTACAACGGCTCGATTGGCAGCAATCTCGATGTGAAGATCGCCCCGCGCGCCGTGCCCGGCAGCCCCAATACGGATCCCGGCAACATACCGTTCTTCTTCGAAGAATACGGCGCATTCTCGCGCTTCAATGCGGGAACCCTCCGCTTGAACAAGCGCATGTCGAATGGTTTTTCGGTCGGAGCAAACTACCAGTATTCGCACTCTATTGACGATGCAGGCTCGGTCGGCGGCACCTCAACGGTGGTTGCGCAAAACTGGCAGGACATAGCAGCTGACCAAGGCAACTCCGCCTTCGATCAGCGCCACAAGGTAACCGGAAACTACCTCTACGAGCTTCCATTCGGCAAAGACAAGTTCTACTTCACAACCGGCACGGCCTCGCACATCATGGAGGGCTTCTCCATCTCCGGCACTTTTACGTTCGCCACCGGTACGCCACTCACGCCTACCTACCAGGCCGACATCTCTGACGTTGCGCGCGGCACCACCGGCACACTGCGGCCCGATCGCGCACCGGGCGTCTCGCTGACAACGGGCGGCGGCTCTTTGCAGCGTTGGTTCAATCCGGCTGCGTTTGCGCAGCCTGCCGGACTCTATGGCACAGCCTCGCGCAACACCATCGCCGGCCCCGGCACGTTGTCCAATAACATGTCCCTCTCCAAAACAATTCAATTCGGCGACACGCGCAGCATGGAGCTTCGCGCCACTGCCGACAACGTCTTCAACACCGTTCAATACAGCGGCGTCTATACCACGCTGTACTCGGGGCTTGAAGCGCAACGCAGCTCTAATTTCGGCCAGGTCAGTTCCGTCGCCAACATGCGCTCGTTCCAATTCAATGCGCGCTTCCGGTTCTAGTTCTTCACAAGAGAAGGTTCGTTTGACGTTTCGCTCAAAACAAAACGGCGCACACAAGGCGATCGCGATCATAGCGGCCCTCGCTCTTGTCGCGCCCATTCCCGCGCAGGACGCGCCCAGAGCTGCTCCAGATCCGAACGCGCAGCAATCCGGATTCGTCCTCAAGGTCAACGCGGAACTGGTCCTCACTAACGTGGTGGCGCGCGATGCCAAAACCGGCGAACTCGTCCATGACCTCAAACGGAGCGATTTCACAGTTCTCGAAAACGGAAAGAAACAGGAAATTTCAAGTTTCGATTTTCAAAGCGTCGACATGGCCACTCCGCTGAATGAAGCCACCATCAGTGGACTGGCGGTGGGCACTATCAGGTCCTGGAAGCAAGGCCGTGGCCGTTGCAAAACCTGAAGACCTCCGCAATCATCGGCTGATCGTTTTCTTCTTCGATCTCACGTCGATGCAGCCCGAGGATCTCGACCGCTGCGTCGAGGCCGCCAGGGACTTTCTGAAAAAGCAGATGCAGCCCGCGGATCTGATCGCACTCGTCTCGCTGGGCGACTCGCTGAAAGTCGATCAGGACTTTACCGCCGACAAAGACGCGCTCATCCACGAGGTCGGCGCGTATAACGGCACTGAAGGACAAGGGTTCGCGCAAGGCACAAACTCCAATTCGAATCAGGTGGAAGACACTACCGGCTACACGCCCGACGAGAGCGAGTACAACGACCTCAACACAGATCGCGAACTCTTCGCCCTGCGCGCCGTCTCCAAATCCCTTGAGAAGATCAACGAGAAGAAGTCCCTGCTCTTTTTCTCAGGCGGTATTTCGCGCGACGGCATTGAGAACCAGGCTTCCCTGCGCAATGCCATCAATGCAGCGGTCCGTGCCAACCTCGCCATCTACAGCGTCGACACACGCGGTCTTCAGGCAGTCTCCCCGCTTGGCGATGCCTCCACTGGAAGCATCCGAGGGCAGAGCGCGTACAACGGCGGTGCGCTCATGAACAACATGAATCAGAACTATGCCACCCAGGAAGTGATGGCGACGCTAAGTTCCGATACCGGCGGAAAGGCCTTCTTCGATTCCAACGACTTTGCTCCTGCCTTCGCGCGCGTGCAGCGCGACACATCTGCCTACTACGCCATCGGGTTTCACTCCACCAATCCCGCGCGCGACGGCAAATACCGCAAGCTGACCATAAAAATCAACCGGCCCGGTATCAAGCTCGAATACCGTCCCGGCTACTACGCACCGGCCGATTTCAAGCACTCCGGCAAAGAAGATCGCGAGCGCGATCTCGAAGAGCAGCTATCCAGCGATCTGCCCGCGACTGACGTCGCCGTCTATCTCGACGCCATGTACTTCCGCCTTGATGAAAACCGCTTCTACGTTCCGGTCTCGCTCATCGTGCCGGGATCGCAAATCCCCTTCGTCAAAGGCGGAGACAAGGACAAGGCCACACTCGACATCGTCGGGACGGTCATCGACGAAGTGAAGCGCCCCATTGGTCGCGCGCGCGAAACCGTCAAGCTCAACCTCGACTCCGCGCAACAGGCGCGCCAGAAGAACATCCAGTACACCACCAGCTTTAACTTGCCGCCGGGCAAGTACCACCTCAAGTTCGTGGTGCGAGAGAATCAAACCGGCCGCATGGGCTCCTTTGAAGCTGACATCACGCTGCCCGAGATGAAAAAAGCTCCGCTCAAGATGAGCTCTATCGTGCTCGCATCTGCGCGCCAGCCAAGCAAGGAGAGGACTCCGCTTGTACGCAATGGCGAGGAATACGTGCCCAACATCAGCCACGTCTTTCGCCAGGATCAGCACCTTTTCCTGCTTTACGAGATCTACGCTCCCTCGCGCGAGAAACTGGAGAATCAGCCAAAAGGCACAAAGCCCGGCATCAGCCTGCTAAGCAGTCTCGAACTTATTCAGGGCTCAACCAAGGTGTACGAAACCCCGGTGGTCAAGGCCACCGCAATCAATGTGGAAGGCCGCGATGCCGTCAGCGTCGAACTCGACGTACCCCTCGCCGGCCTCAAGCCCGGCTCGTACATCTGCCAGTTGAACGTGATTGACGACGCCGGCGGCAGTTTTGCATTCCCGCGTTTCGCCATGCTCGTCCGCGAACCGCAGGCTCCTGCGGCGCCTCAACCTGCGTCGAATTCGTCCACCGGCTCCTCGGGTCGCTGATCCGTTGCAGCACCCGGAACATTACTATGCTCAAAAGGGCAGTGCCGGCAGCGCGATCCGCAGCAGTATCCACGCTTCAAGTGATAAGCCGCCGTAAACACGAGCAGCCCTCCCTCAAGGTAGTAATCTTCGGGAGCAAGCTGAGCCGGCGCGGATTGTTCGCTTCGATCCATTCACTCCATTCTCGCAAAAGCGGCCCCTCCCGTCCCCTTAGAATTGCACTATGACGAAAACCGCGACTGAACGCGCGCGCCGTATCAAGGTCATCATTTTTGACGTCGACGGCGTCCTCACGGATGGCACCATCTGGCTCGTGCCCGCCCCCGCAAGGGAGGGCGCCTCGCAACCACCGCAGCACCAGTTTCCCGGAAACGACGGCGGCGTCGGTTTCGGCATTCAATCCGCCACCATGATGGAAGCGAAGGGCTACAGCGCCCACGATGGCGCCGGCATTTCGCTTGCCCGCATCGGCGGCCTCAAGTGCGGTGTAATCACCAAGCGCATCAGTGAAACCGTCGCCACCCGCATGCGCGATCTCAAACTCGAATACGTCTACATGGGCCAGGCGTTCAAAATGAAGCCCATTCGCGAAATCATGGAAAGAGAAAATGTCACCCTCGACGAAATTGCCTACGTTGGCGACGATGTAATTGACCTGCCTGTCATGCGCCAATGTGGATTCGCCGTCGCTGTCGCTAATGCGCGCGAGCAGGTGAAGGCAGTGGCGCACTACATCACGCCGCACGAAGGAGGATATGGGGCCGGCCGCGACGCCATCGACTTCATTCTCGATGCAAAGGGGATTCTCAACGACTGCATCGAATCCATGATCGACGAGGGTAACCCCATCTCGCCTTCCATGGATATCGGCAACAGCGGCGACTCGAAGTAGTCGAACTCATTTACTGTTCGCGTATGTGGGAAATACGGAATCAATCAGGATTGCACGCATGGCCAGCCGCAGGTCGCTTTGAGGGTCCGGTTCGGTGTTCGAGACAGCATGGTTGGCATCTGCGGCGGCAGGCGCGCCCGTGTCCGTAGTATTCACAATCAGCAGTGCGGCGCTCTTGCCCGCTGGATCAACAATCAATTCCGATGAAAATCCGCCCTGATCGCCATCGTGATAGATGTAGCGATGACCGCTAACGTCGAGCACAAAAAATCCTAATCCCATTTGCGGCTGTGAACCGTGCGGTCCCGATGTGTAGGATGTCGCAGCCTCCCCTTGCTGCATTGCAGGCAGCACGCCTGTCCAAGCCTCTTCTAGCGAACTTCGTTTCAATACCTGGTCGTACCGCGTATTCCCGGGCTCGCCGATCAGGAACCGGAGGTACTTCTCCATATCGGTGATGGGCGACTTCAGTCCACTGTTCGACGTAGTTATGCCGGTATCGAAGTTGACCGGCTGCGGCGCCACCTTGGTTCCTGCGCGAATATAGCTTGCCGACACCTGGCTCTCCAGAAAATAGGGTGCGCGATCGAAGTAACTTTCCGTCATTCCCAGTGGCTTCAGAATATTCTTATCCACGTAGACCTCGAAGTCATCGCCGCTGATCCGCTCAATAATCTGCCCCAGAAAAACATATCCAAGGTTGGAGTAGCTCCATTGTGTCCCGGGCTTGAATGCAATGTGTGTATAGGGAAGCATCGCCGCCACCTGGGTCCATTTTGCAGGTTCAAACGGCTGCCATTCGCAATCTTTCGCATCGTCGCAATCCCATGGCCAGGTAGGATTGCGAAACCCCGCGCTGTGTGACAGCAATTCTCGAATCGTGATCGCGTCAATTGAGCCATATGCATCGTGCACGTGCTCGAGTTCCGGAACATACTTCACCGCCGGATCATTAAGCGACAGGCGCCCATGATCACGCAATTGCAGAATCGCGATCGCCGTCATCGTCTTTGTGATCGACGCCCAGTTGTACGAGGTATTCGCGGACACAAGTTGGTGCATGTCGCGGTTTGACTCACCCGCAACAAATTCGGTCACCGGATCCGACGGATGTACCAAGGCAAATCCGCCTCCTGCCACTCCGTGAGCATTCAATGCAGAGTTGAAATTGCGATGCAGAGCGTCAAGAACTGAGCGCAAGTGCGATGCATCCTGCGCACCCGCAATGCCATTTAGCGCGATGCAAACAAAACCACAGGTAAGAACGGGCTGAACCAGGAATCGGGGCAACATGGAAGCATGATATCCCGCCGAAGTTGAGCAGAGCGTTTCAATACCGCTGAGTGGCTGGCAGGCGTGGGAGCTCATTTTGAAGGCCCCCAACTGCTCAACTGGGAGGCAGGCATCTAAAGTCCCCGGAATAGACCACAAAGCGCCGCCCGCGCAGGAATCCAATCAGAGTCATCCCCAGTTCGCGCGCCAGCTTTACAGCCAGGCTCGAGGGAGCAGATACCGAAGCCAACACCGGAATCCCCGCAGCCAGCGCTTTCTGGATGATCTCGAAGCCGCCCCTGCCGCTTACCAGCAAGACAGATTTCGACAGCGGCAGCCGCCCTTCGTGGAGAGCCCACCCGACAATCTTGTCTACTGCGTTGTGCCGCCCAATGTCTTCGCGCAGAACCAGCAAATTGCCGGCTTCGTCAAACAGCGCGGCTGCGTGAAGCCCGCCGGTTCGGTCAAATACTGCCTGTTCAGCACGAATCGCCTCCGGCATTCTACAGAGGGTTTCTGGGCCGATTCGCAGTTGCTGGTCCGGTCGTCGCAATCCACGCTTGCGGATAGCCTCAATCGAGGCTTTCCCGCAGACCCCGCAACTGGACGCCGCAAAGAAGTTCCTCTGCAAATCCGCAGGCTCGAATTGAGCTTCCCGCAGATCCACTTCCACTACATTGCTCTTCACACCCGGCGCCGGGTCCGTGGTGCGGATGGCGCCAATTTGTTCGGCGTTCTCGATAATTCCTTCAGTGAGCAGAAACCCCGCGGCCAATTCCAGATCGTGTCCCGGTGTCCGCATCGTTACAGTAAGAGGAGTGCCGTTGACTCGGATCTCCAGCGGTTCCTCCACCGCCAGTGAATCCTGCAATGCGCGGGTTGCACCATCATCCCATTCTGTTACCTGCGTAATCGCAACGCTTCGCGCCGGCGGTTTCATCGTCACACCCTCAATTCCCGTTGACCTTCGCGCAAAGAGCGAACACCTGTCAAGGAGCGATGCCGTTGCTAACCCAGTTCCTGTTTCGTTAGCATTCAATCACACCGTGAGCGACGGATAACGAAATTCCCGCTAGAGAAAGACTCATAGAAGGAAGCAGATGAAATTGCGAATCAAGGGTGACTCGTTGCGGCTTCGCCTATCGCCAAGCGAGATGTCCAGGCTGCTTGAGTCAGGTCGAATTGAAGAGACAATCCACTTTGGCCCGCAGCGCGACGCAAAGCTGACTTACGCCCTGCTTGTCGGTTTAGACGAATCCGCGCAAGTGACTGGCACGATGGTGCGCTATCTTCCACAGGAGGTCGCGGTTGTGATTCCGCATCGTGAGGTTCAGAAATGGGCCGGCAGCACGGAAATCGGGATATATGCCAGCGTCGACGTAGGCTCGGGCATTCTCGATGTGGCGGTTGAAAAGGACTTTGCCTGCCTTGACAAAAGCGAGCCCGAGAATCACGACACATTTCCAAATCCGAGCCAGGGAGCAGCATGCTAGAAACACGCAGGCCCGGTTTTCAACCGGGCCTGCGTGTTTCTAAATCCGGACAGTCTTCAGTCGATCTGAAATTCGTTCTGCAGCGTCACCTGTTGATGTGTGAGCACCACCGGAATCGGGATAGGCTTCTCGGCAGGTTTGCGAACCTGCGAGGCAAATTCAGGATGCAGCTGGATCAGGTGACGTAGCTCGAGATCTTCCCACTTGCGGAAAATGCTGTTCAAGATGAGCTTTACGTCAGATCTGAACGAGGCCTGGGACATGTACTCCTCATCCAATTGCTGCTTCAACGGCAATACGACCTTGTGGTAGATGCCCTCAAGCTGGCTGCTTGGAAGAGGAGACAGTACCATCTCCTCGCGCGCAAATACGATTGTGGCGCGACCAGTGATTCCTGGCCTGCAGTTCAGGCAGGCGGTTTGGTGGTCCGACATCTTGGGCCGCGGTCCCACCACGCTCATGTCCCCGCGTAGAACATTAATTAGCTGCGGCAACTCGTCGAGCTTCCACCGTCGAAGAAATGGTCCCACCGGCGTGAATCTCTGGTTGATTGACGTGGTTACGGATGGCCGCGTTGTTGCAGCTCGCCGCACCGGCATCGTGCGGAACTTCAGAATTGTGAACGGACGTCCGTTTCTTCCCATCCGCTGCTGACGGAATAAGACGGGTCCCCGCGAAGTGGCCCTCACCGCCAGCCCGATCGTCAGAAACAGAGGCAAAGTGACTGGAAGGGAGAAAAGCACGCACGAGACATCGAATGCGCGCTTCAACAAAGAAGCCGACCAACCGCTGAGCGGTTTTCCCCGGTGGATCATTGCCTTGTCGATTGATTTCACGCCTGCATGAATAGACGTGTGCGTCTCCCACTTGGTAGTAACGCTGTGCTGCGATCTTACCCTGAAAGACGCTTCGGGCTCTCCGGAAATCCCCGGATTGGAGCTCATGATCCCTCCAAAACAATCACGCTGCCATCTGCAAATGCGCCAAATACTGCCAGTGCCGGCCACGCATAAAGCGCACTGCGATTAACAACGGCGCAGAAATCTTGCACCTGCGCCAAACTTTTTTGCCTCCGGGGATTACAGACAAACTTGCCAAATACCACAATGTTGCCAACTACCTTTTTGGAACTCAGAAAAGCTGTCGATCACTCTTCAACAAATCGCCCTGTCCTTGACAGCATTCAGGCTCGGAACCGATGCCACGCCTTTGAGATTCTGGCCTACATTTGTTCTGCACACACATGTCTATGATCCCAAATTCAAGCCGAAGAAACACATAGCAAAAGCATGTCTGAAGTCAAAACAATATTTTCTCATGACTTTGTCTCGAGGATAGTCTTTGATTGCTGGTCCAGCAAACATAATTCTTGATACTGACCCATATCAGTGGAATATTGACACAGCGGTTACAACAGGCCCTTGCTTTCACAGGGCATCTCTACGACACGAGGCGCCATAACACAAATGTCACTTTGTCGTTTAGAATCACTATCTTCTAACCTATCTCGCGAGGTGTCTCTGGATCATTGTAAAGTCGGAATTGTTGCAGGTGGATGAATTCCTCAACCCCTGCCCTGCAGCAACACATGTGGAGTTGATTGAACCTCCCAAGTAACTTGCTAAGACTTCACCGCGGTGATATCCGGCACAGCTTTTTCCGTGTTTCTGTGAAAGTATTTGCGGAACTTAGGTGGGAATTACGCTCAGTGTCACCCGCATCGTATGCTCCGCTCCGGGATCAAGTTGAATCGCGGCGGTCTGCACGTTGCATCCCTCGATGGCCACCATTTGCTTCCATTCGTCGTTGCCAAAGTCAGCCAGCTTTGCCGATTGCTCGATCCAGGGATTCCACACCACCGTCGTTTTGGAGTTAACCTTGTCAGTTTTCAGAGTTCGTTTCAGCGCCGGGTCAATCACTTCCACTGCACCTTCTGAATTTAGGTAAATACGGTCCGTTTCCTTGCAGAAGGTTACGTCACCGCTCTGCGGCTTCTCTTTGAATCCGTCCGTCTTGTCCAGGTACGCACCCTCTCCCAGGCCGCGCACCACCACATTCTGCACCTTGCCTACGCGGAGATAGGTATGCAGTGCCTCCTCAAAGCGCATTGCAGTTTTACCTCGATTGATCACCGTAAACTCGAGCCGCAGTTTCGCGCCCACCGTAATGCGATACGCCACGCAGAAATCGTGTGGCCACGATGGCCGCGTTGAGGCGTCGCTCTCCGTGAAGCACACCAGCGTCACCGATCCGTCATCGAGCGCACTCAGTGAGTCGAGCCGCCACTGTTTGGTGCGGACAAATCCGTGCTTCGGCGCCGACGGATCGTCAGACTTGTCGCCGAACCAGGGAAAACAAACCGGAATGCCTCCGCGGATCGCGTGGCCCACGTCCCAGTACGACTTCTCGCTTAGAAACAGCACTTCCTCCGCCCCCGCCGGCTTCCACCGAATCACCTGCGCGCCGTAAAGCGATATCTCCGCCTTCGCGGCCGCGGTCGTTAAGCGAACAATCGGCAGCCCGCCAAGCCCGGCCACCACTTGCGCCACTCCGGCAATTCCAAATCGCGCATTTAATGCGTCTACATGCGAAAGCGCTTCCATACTGACGCCGATTCTAGTCGAAGTGGTTCAAGCCATGCGTCCACCCGCTTCCTGAACCAATCTCCGAACAACGTTCTCTTGTTCTTCGCGCATCGCAGACTTTGTCTCGCCCCCCTCGGAACGCGCCCGGGGCCCCATGTTATGAAGACACGTTCCGCCGGGCGAGACTTTCAAGATCGGGCCCAAATCTGCTCTTCACTCCGCCCATCCTTGGCCTACCCTCGTCCGACCCGCATTTCAATCTGCAATAATGCACACCAACATCGGTCGCGCCATTCCTCCCGAAAAATCATGCCGACAAGCGCCTCCCATCAGCTTGATAGAACCCCTAACCCGCGCGTCGCTATCGACACGGGCGGAACCTTCACCGATTGTGTCACCCTCCGCGACGGCAAACTCGTCGCGCTCAAAGTCCTCTCCACACCGCACGATCCCGGCGCAGCGGTTCTTCATGGACTTCAGCAAATCGAGGCTGGCTCCTGCGTCGTCGTTAGTCATGGCACCACGGTCGGCACCAACACCATGCTTGAACGCACCGGTGCCCGTGTTGCCTTCATCACCACGCGCGGCTTTGAAGACACCCTGGCCATTGGCCGTCAGGCCCGCGCGCGCCTCTACGACTGGTTCCAGCCAGCGCCTGAGTGCCTCGTTCCCCCAAATCTTCGCTTCGGAATCGCCGAGCGTGTCGCCGCTGATGGCGAATGCATCTTGCCCATCGATCCTGCAGACCTCGCTGCCCTCGTCGAACAAGTTCACAACGCCAAAGTCGAAGCAATCGCAATTTCGCTGCTGTTTTCGTTCGCTAATCCAGATCACGAACGCGAAATTGCAGCGGCTCTTGAACCCCTCGGCCTCCCCATCTCCATATCTCACAAGATCCTTCCCGAATTCCGCGAGTACGAACGCGCCTCCACCATCGTCGCCAACGCGTATCTTGCTCCCCGAGTCGGCAGGTATCTCGGCTCGCTCGCCAGCAGCATCGAGAACGCCTATGACCGTGGCCGCCTCGAAGTCATGCAATCCTCCGGCGGCATCATCTCCGCGCGCGTGGCAGCCTCCGAGCCCGTTCGTACCGTGCTCTCTGGCCCCGCCGGCGGGGTCGTGGGCGCGTGGAAGCTCGCCTCCGCAGCGGGCTTCGACCGAATCATTGCCTTCGACATGGGCGGCACATCCACTGACGTGTCGCTCGTTGACGGCACTTCAGGCGGTCTCAGCATCAGCAATGAGTCCAGCATCTCCGGAACTCCCATCGGTGTGCCCATGCTCGACATCCACACCGCCGGAGCGGGAGGCGGATCTCTGGCACGCTTCGACGCTGCCGGCATGCTTCGCGTCGGTCCGGAATCCGCCGGCTCCGTACCCGGCCCCATTTGCTTTGGCCGGGGCGAGAGGCCCACCGTCACTGATGCCAACCTGCTTTTGGGACGCCTCGATACCGCCAACTTCCTCGGTGGCTCGTTCGCGCTCGACCTTCCCCGAGCCCGCCACTTCATGGAACTGTCCAAAGGCGGGCTCGCGACCGTTGAGGATTTCGCCGCCGGCATTCTCGATGTGATCGAGGCTTCCATGGCCAAGGCCATCCGCGTCATCTCCATCGAGAAAGGCTACGATCCGCGCGACTTTACGCTCGTCGCCTTCGGCGGTGGAGGCCCCGTCCACGCCTGCCGTCTCGCTCGCGCCCTCAGCGTTCCTTGCGTCCTGGTGCCGGCTCTGCCCGGCGCGCTCTCTGCCGTTGGAATTCTGCTCGCCGACACCATGCGTGAATATTCCCGCACCGTCATGCTGCCCATTACGGCTTCACTTCAAGAATCCTTCGCCGAACTCGAAGCGCAGGGCGCAGCCGACTTTGCCGCGGAAAACCTCGCAGGCACTGCGCATCGATCAGCCGACCTTCGCTACCATGGCCAGGGATACGATCTCAACATTCCATTCAGCCCTAACATGGCCGCAGAATTTCACGCGCTGCATCACCGTCGCTACGGCTTTGCAAATCAGTCGCGCCCCATCGAGGTGGTCAACCTCCGCGTGCGCATGGTCTCTCCCGCTCCGCCCTTCGAGCAAATTCCCGAATCACTCCATGATGGAGATGGCCATCAGGCCTTTGTTGCCACGCGCCCCGTCTACTTCGACGGCAAATTCGTTGATACCCGCATCTATAATCGCGACCTCCTCAACCCCGGCGACACCTTCCCGGGTCCCGCCATCATTTCGGAGTACACCTCCGCCACCGTTCTTCCACCCGGCGACACACTCCGCGTCGATTCGCTGCGCAACCTGGTCATTGAGGTCAAAGCATGACGCCTGATGTGCGGAACCCAATCGAACTCGCCATCTTTCAAAGCGCCGTCCACTCCATCGCTGAAGAGATGGGTGCAGCTCTCCGCCGCACCGCCATCTCGCCCAACATCAAGGAGCGTCGCGATTACTCCTGCGCACTCTTTGACGCCCAGCGGCGCGTCATCGCCATGGGCGACCACATGCCTGTTCACCTGGGCGCTATGCCCATGTCGGTCCAGGCCGTCGTCAACGCGCTCGAATTCCGCGAAGGCGACATCGCCATCCTCAACGATCCCTTCGCCGGCGGCACACACCTCCCTGACATCACGCTCGTCCTTCCCATCTTCGTCGGCGACAAATCACGTCCTGCGTTTTACGCCGCCTCGCGCGCCCACCACTCTGACGTGGGCGGCATGTACGCCGGATCGATGGGCCCCGCGCGGGAAATCTACCAGGAAGGCATCCGCATTCCGCCTGTTCTGCTGATGCGCGGCGGTCACCTCGACCACGGCGTTCACGCCATGCTTCTCGCCAACGTGCGCACGCCCCAGGAGCGCGAAGGCGATCTCGCCGCGCAGATCGGGGCATGCCGCGTGGGTGAGCGCCGCATCCTTGAAGTCGTCGCGAAATATGGGCTCGCCAAAGTCGAAGCGCTTACTGACGAACTCATCGCCTACACCGAACGGCTCATGCGCGCCGAACTCCGCACCATGCCCGCCGGCTCCTTCTCGGCAGAAGACTTTCTCGACGACGACGGCGTCACCAGCGAGCCCATCCGCATAGCCGTCACTCTCACATTCGATCCCGCGCAGGCCGCCGTCGCCATTGACTTCACCGGTTCCGCGCCACAGGTCCAGGGCGCCGTCAACGCCGTCTTTCCCATCACCTGGTCTGCCTGCTTTTACGTGCTCCGCTGCCTGCTCGCGGAAGACGCGCCCGCCACCGCCGGCCTCATGAATCCAGTCACGGTCACCGCCCCGTCCGGCACCATCGTCAACGCGGTTCCGCCCGCCGCGGTTGCGGGCGGCAATGTTGAAGCCAGCCAGCGCATTACCGATGTCCTTCTGCGCGCCCTCGCCAAAGCCGCGCCTCATCGCGTGCCCGCTGCCAGCTATGGCACCATGAGCAACCTGACCATCGGTGGAATCGATCCCCGCACCGACGTGCCCTTCACGTACTACGAGACCATCGCAGGTGGTATGGGCGCACGCCCTACGGCAGACGGGAAGGGAATTGACGGCATCGATGGCGTCCACTGCCACATGACCAACTCGCTCAACACCCCCATCGAGGCCCTCGAATACGCCTATCCTTTCCGCGTCCTTTCCTACCGCTACCGTCCCAACTCCGGCGGCATCGGCTCAGCGCGCGGCGGCCATGGCCTCATCCGTGAAATCGAACTCCTCACCCCGGCCCAGGTTACGCTGCTCGCCGATCGCCGCAGTTTTGCTCCCTACGGTCTCTCCGGCGGCCAGGCAGGCGCAACCGGCCACGCCACCATCATCAAGTCCAACGGGCCACAACCGAACTCCCCGGCAAATGCACCCAATACGCCGAAGCCGGCGATATCATCCACATCGAAACCCCCGGCGGCGGCGGCTGGGGCATAAGAGCAGGGACCAGGGATCAGGCACCAGGGAACAGGGAAGGGGACAGGGAGTAGGACTTATGGAATACGTGCCAAGGATCAACATCACCCTCGTTCGCCGTTACGTACATTCACGGCATCCCTTTAGTTGCTCGCTGACAACCCTGATCCCTGGTCCCTGCTCTTATGCGCTGACAACTCTGGTCCCTGTTGCCTGATCCCTGGTCCCTGCTCTTATGCGCTGGCTCTTCCAACTCGACCGCACCGAGCGCTCCACGCTCATCGCCACCTTTTCAGGCTGGATGCTCGATGGCCTCGACGTCATGGTCTATTCCTTCGTCCTGCCCACGCTCATCGTCATCTGGCACATGTCCAAAGGCCAGGCCGGTCTTCTCGGCACATCGGCTCTCGTTGTCTCATCCATCGGCGGCTGGATCGCCGGACTCGCCGCAGACCGCTTCGGTCGCGTTCGCGTCCTTCAAATCACCATCGTCTGGTTCGCCGTTTTCACCTTCCTCAGCGGATTTACTCATAGCTTCACGCAACTCCTCATCACCCGCGGCCTCCAGGGTCTTGGCTTCGGCGGAGAATGGGCCGTAGGCTCCGTGCTCATCGGCGAAAATATCCGTCCCGCCCTGCGCGGCCGCGCTGTCGGCACCACCCAGGGCGGCTGGGCCATCGGCTGGGCCATTGCTGCTGTCTGCTACACCGCGCTCTTCAAGTTGCTCCCTGCCGACCTGGCCTGGCGCTGGATGTTCTTCATCGGCATCCTCCCGGCTTTCATGGCTCTTTGGATCCGTCGCCACGTCCACGAGCCCGACATCTTCATCCGCGCTCACCGCAACCCCAATCCTCCCGGCCAACTCCTTCGCATCTTTTCGCCCGCGCTCATTCGCAACACGGCCCTCACCACCCTAATCGCTGTCGGCGCGCATGGCGGCTACCACGCCATCAATACCTTCCTGCCCCTCTATCTAAGCCAGCGTGGTCTCGGCATCACGGGGACTGGCGCCTACCTGATCGTCATCATCGCCGGCTCTTTCCTCGGATATCTCGTCAGTGCTCACCTTGCCGATGCTCTCGGCCGGCGCGCCACCATGGCACTCTTCGCCGCCGGAGCCTTCCTCGCCATCGGCGCATACACCCTGCTCCCCCTCGGGAACCGCGGTACCTTTCTCCTCGGTTTTCCCATCGGCTTCTTTCCCGCCGGTACCTTCGCCCCCATGGGCAGCTTCTTCACTGAACTCTTTCCCACCTCCATCCGCGCCACTGCCCAGGGATTTGCCTACAACTTCGGCCGCGCCATCGGCGCCTTCTTCCCCACTCTTGTTGGCTTTTTCAGTGCTCGCATGCCCCTCGGCAGCGCCATCGCTTTCTTCGCCCTCTCCGCCTACGTCCTCATGGCGCTCGGTCTCCTCCTTTTGCCTGAAACCCGCGCGCGCGACCTGGCCCTCATTGACGCTGAAATCGACGCGCCCGCCACTCCCTGACACGGCTCTTTCACCCAAAAAGTGCATCCAAATTGATTAAGCTGTCTACTTGCCCCCTATGCTCGTGAATCACTTCCATTTACGCTCTCTTATGGCTGCTTCCAAGCTCCCGTTCGCAGTCCTGTCCGCCATCCTGGGTGTAACCCCTTTGGTGGCACAGGCCCCGCCAACTCCAGCCCGGCCCTCACAGACCACGCCGGCGAAGCCTGCGCCCGGCCAAACCCTGCCCTCCGCCGAGCTCAACAATCCTCTCCAGCGGGAAATCCAGCCCGACCTCGCGGTCGATCGCGACCCCATCCCGTCGCCTGACGTTGTCGTTCCCACCACTGCCGGCACAAATGCGCCCAGCATCTCGGGCCCCGCCGGTCAGATCCAGAAGGGCCAGAACGGCGTCTACACCCTGCACGAAGACGTCGATGAAGTCCTCCTCGATTGCACCGTGGTCGACGATAAAGGCCACCCCGTCCTCGACCTGAACCGCAACGATTTCCGCGTCTTCGAAGACGGCGTCGCCCAACCCACCACGTCCTTCTCCCACCAGGATCAGCCCGTATCCATGGGCATCCTCATCGACAACTCCGGCTCCATGCTCGACAAACGCTCCGCCGTGAACGCCGCCGCCATGAAGCTTCTCACCGAATCCAATCCCAAAGACGCGGCCTTCGTCGTCAACTTCAGCGAACGCGCATATCTTGATCAGGGTTTCACCGTCGATCGCGTGGCTCTCAATCGCGGTATCTCGCACTTTGATTCCCACGGCACCACTGCCCTCTACGACGCAGTAGCCGCGTCAGCCGACGAGCTCGCTCACCACGCCAAGCAGCGCAAGGAAGTCCTGCTCATCGTTACCGACGGCGCCGACAACGCATCCCGCCTCAATCTTCGCGATGCCATCCGCCGCGTGCAGGGCCTTGGCGGCCCCGTCGTCTACACCATCGGCCTGCTCTACGACGCCGACCGCGGCGAGTACCAGAAGGCTCACGACGACCTCGAATCCCTATCCGCAGAAACCGGCGGCCTGGCCTACTTCCCTCGATCCATCGACGAGGTCAGCGAGATCGCCTCCGAGGTCGCCCGCGACGTCCGCAACCAGTACGGCGTCGGCTATCACTCCAGCAAGCCCGCCAGCCTTGGCGGCTATCGTCAGATCCGCGTCGAAGCCTACTCATCCAACCACAAGAACCTGCTCGTACGCACGCGCCGCGGCTACTACGCCCAGCCCGGCGGTCAGAAGAAACCGGCGGAAACCAACAGCGACTCCACCTCCCGCTCCGACCCTCCGAGCCAGTAGAGCGCCGTTTTCCTGAGAGCGAAGCTGCGGGACCCGGGTAGTTCTGGCGTTTGATCGTCGGCACAATCGTGGAAAGAGTGGGATACCCAAAGCCTGCACCTCATCCCTTCCTGTCCCCCACCCCCCCATACCCCGGGTGAACTCCCGGAATCAACCCCTGGTCCCCCGCAATCTTCTCCAGCAACCCCACCAGCACCACCCGCTCCTCGGCAGCCAGAGACCGCAACAGCGTCTCGTTATGCCGGCGAGCCACTGCCCCAAGCTCCCCCATCACCTCACGGCCCTTTGCCGTTACGGTTAGCGCGTACTGCCGCCGATCATCGGAATTCGCCTCCCGCGTGACCAGCCCCACCGCCTCCATTTCGTCCACTATCGCCACCAGCCGGCTCGGATGAATTCCCATCCGCGCCGCTAACTCCCGCTGGCTCAATCCTGAAGCCCCCACCAGCACCCGCAGAATCCCAGCCTGCGGGGGCGTCATCTTCAACGGAGCCAATGCCTCCCCAAACCTCTTCGCGGCATGCGCACCCACCTGTGCCAGCAAAAACGACGCAAATCCGCCCTTTTTCATGCGTTCCAAAATCTGATCAGGTTCCATGGAAATAATAATTGCATAAAATAATCGTTTATGAGATAAACGATTTCGTGAGGTCACGAATGCACACCGACACTCTTCCCCGCATACACCACTCCGGGCCCCCGCTTCTCCTCCCCGCTGTCACCTACACAATCCTCGTCGTTGCCGGAGCGGTCACTCTCGGGTCCACCATGTCCACCCCGCACGACGCCTCCCACCAGGCCACCGCGTACGTCACCGGCATCGCCGGCTCTCTGCGTCTCGGGTCGTTTTTCGAATTCGGTTCTGCCGTTCCGCTCCTCGTTTTTGTGGCCACGGTCGTAAGCCGCCTCCGCTTCCTCCGCGTACGCGCTGCCGGAGAAGTCATCGCTCTCACCGGCGGCCTCGGCGCCGCCGGCCTGCTCATGCTCTCGGCTCTTTCCAACTGGTGCATCACCCGCCCCGGCGTGTCCGACACTGACAGTACCGTCCGCGCACTCCAGGCCCTCAGCTTCGCCGGCGGCGGCCCCGGCTTCGTCGTCCCCTTCGGCCTCTTTATCGCGGGAGTGTCCGTCACCGCCGGCCTCTACCGACTCATTCCACGCTGGCTCATGATCCTCGGCATCGTCGTCTCTACGGCATGCGAACTCGCCTCGCTCACCCTCATCCTGTGGAACGCCGCCTACTTCATCCCCATCGGCCGCTTCCTCGGTATTATCTGGATGATCGCCGTCGCCATCACCCTGCCTGAAAGCGTCAACGTCGACTCACAGCCCCGATCGGCAATCCAGTCCGTGTAACCAGGTCCGTCCTGGGTGCCCCATCCTCGCGACGTCTTTGCTTTTGTCGCCAGGGTGGGAGACCACCTCCTCAACCGAAGCAGCCCGACCATCAAATTCTGTACTCGCTTATGACTTCATCTACTCCAACCCGCACCCGGCCGGCCTCCGCCCTCATCTGGATCCCCTTCCTCATCCTCTGTCTCATCGCAGCGGCCGCAGCCATCCGCCGCATCGCCGCCTTCGCCGTGCCACCCTCCGCCGCCGCCCCGCCGCAGCTTCAAGCCCTTGACACTGCCTTCGCCGCAAACAAAGCCCGCACCCTCGCCCACATCGTCCCCGCGCTCGCGTTCATCGTCATTCTTCCCGCCTGGTTCTCGCGCCGCATCCGCGCCAACACCGTGCTCCACCGCCGCGTTACCATTGCCCTCTTCATACTCGGAACCATCATCGGCCTCACCGCTCTCGCCCTCAGCACCAACCCTGTCGGCGGCATCACCGAGCAGTCCGCCACCCTCCTTTACGACTTCATCTTCCTCTTCTCCCTCACCCGCGCCGCCGCCGCATTCTTCGCCGGCAATCAGCAAACCCATCACCTTTGGATGACCCGCGCCATCGCGGTCCTCCTCGGCATCGCCGCTACCCGACCCGTCATGGGCGTCTTCTTCGCCACCGAGTCCCGCACTCACCTCACGCCCCACCAGTTCTTCGGTATCGCCTTCTGGATCGGCTTCACCTCTACCTTCCTCGCCGGCGAACTCTACCTCCGCCGCCGGAGCGCCTGAGATCAAGTGAGCCCCATCCAACTCAATGCGGGTGCCCCACCCATCGGGGTGCCCCACCCTCGCGACGTCTTTGTTTTTCTCGCTAGGGTGGGAGACCATCTCCCCAACCCGATCAACGACCCCGTCTCTCCTCCCCCGCCTTTCGTACTCTGGCCCCAAACCCCATCCCCATCGAGAATTTGTTTGACGAAGCAAACATCTTCCGCTACGTTGGTGCCCCATGAGCTTCTCCCCCGTGGCTCCAGACTCCATCCTCATCACCGCCGTCTACTCCATACTCCTGCTGTGGGGGATGTGGGTCGGCGTTCGCCAAATCTATCAGGGATTCCGCCGGCCGCAGGATCTCCTCAACCCCCTCTTCGGCAACCGCCAGGCCATCACCATCTTTGCCTTCCACATCGCCGTGGTCTCGCTCGACCTGCTGGTCTGCGGGCCCGTGTCGCTGCACTACAAAAGCCGCCTCTGGTACTGGGGCGGCCGAATCGCCCTGCTCCTCTCGTCGCTGCCCGTGGCCTCATACTTCAACCGCAACCCGCAATCGTTCGGACACTTCATCGGCGGCTGGGTGCGAATCCGCAACTACTTCGAAATCTCCCTGCATGTCCTGGTGGCGGCCTTGGCCGTCAACTGGTTCTACTACTACGGCCTCCTCTACTGGCTCGTGGCCTACCGCTATCTCGATGTCGGCCCGCGCCGCACTCTGCAAAAGCTCTACAACACGCCCGAGAAGAAAGCCGCGCGTCCCTGGGCTCAGTATCTGAATTGGATAGTGATCGTCACCATCTATGTGCTCGCCGCCGTCGCCGTGTACCACCGCAAAATCATCTTTGCCGCGCCACCTGATCCCGACATGCCCGAGCACATCGCGGCACTCTGGGAGCAGGTGCTCGTCATCGGCATCAACGTCGGCATCGCCATCACGGCCTGGAACATGATGCGCAAGTACACCGGTCCCGGACCCGCCAAAATACTCATTCCCGCCGGCGCCGAACCATAAAGAGACACGCTGGGTGCCCCGGTCCCTCGCACTTGGGGACCGGGGATTGAAACCGAAACTCCACCAGAACACCGCAAGCCATTCGTCCCTTTCAGAAAACCGCGCCAAAATCGGAGGACCCGATCATGCCCCCATACGACATCACCAAATCCCTTCAGCCCATCAACGCACTCCTTCCCAGCATCACCAGCCCGCGCCAGCGCTATCTCCTCCTCGCCTACCTCCGCCATGTCTTCCTTGAGCTGTCCGGCCGCTACGACGAGGTGCTCGCCGACGACATGGTTGTAGACACCCCCGTCTACAACCTGCACGCCCTCGGCTTCAACACCCAGGTCAGCGGCAAAGACAACGTGCGCAATCTCTACAAATTCTGGGCTGAAACCAACCAGTGCATCTTCTACGGAGAGAACCTGCAGGTCGCCGTGGCCGACAACTTCATCGCGCTCACCGTGCTTGCGCATCAGCAGGTCTGGGGCGGATCCATCCTTTCATCCAAGGCTCTCGGAGTTCTTCCCCGAGGCCTGTCGCAGGACTTGCTGATAGAAATGCTCAAGCTCAAGGGCGCCAAGGCCGAGCCCGATTGCATGTATCTCTACACCAACTTCGAGGAGACCATCTGGCCCTACGACGACCGTGGCCGCCTCATGCGCGAAGATGTCTTTGAGCCCAACCCCAAGGCCGCGCAAATCACCAAGCTCGCTCCAGAAGAAGTGCTGACCACCGCGCAGGCCGCCGCGCTCCTCGCTCCCCTCATCCAGCCCCTGCCCAACTTCGACGAGTATGTCCTGGGCAAAAAACCCGTCGGCGCCACGTCCTGACGTTGTCCTAAGGCTAGGGTGGGACACCACTAGCCTTGAAGGGCTTTGGTTTTCCTTTCTCTCCCGGGCACGAACCGCGGGTGCCCCATCCTCGCGACGCATTTGTTTTTGTCGCCAGGGTGGGAAACCTCGACTGTGTCCTCGCCTCGTTTTGGCGAAGATGAACTAGGCACGAACCGCGGGTGCCCCATCCTCTTCATGGCTCCATCGTGAAGAGGGTGGGAAACCACCAACCCCTTCATCCCGCCTCTCGGACACTACGCTTTCCCATTGCACCTCCAACTCCGTTATGCAACCATCCCTATCATGCTTCCCCGGGGTTGGGACAGGCGCACGACAGTCCTCCTCACCTTCGCGCTCCTGTTCGTCATTAGCACAAATCTCTCTCACGGACAGGTCTTTGATCTGGAGCGTGACCGCGTTCAGATGGCCGAACTCCACGGCCTCTGGCGCTTCCACACCGGCGACGATCCCGATGGCAAGCTTGGCTGGGCCAGTCCCAGCTTCGACGATTCCTCCTGGAAGATGTTGCACTCCGACCGATCATGGAGAAGCCAGGGTTTCAATGACTTCAGCGGCGTGATTTGGTATCGGTTTCAGGTAATCTTGCCCGCCAGTCATCCGCCCCTGGCTCTTTTCGTGCCTGAGTTGGGCACAAGCTACCAAGTCTTCGCCGAGGGGGAGTTGATTGGACAGTTCGGCGGGCTGCCGCCGAATGAGAGAGCCTATTACTCTGGTCAATCTCCGAGTGGTCCTGCCCTAGAGCAGGTCATGCCCATCCCAGCCCGCGTCACGGACGGGAAGCAATTCCTGATAGTAGCTATCCGCGTCTGGCAGTGGCCGGGATCGTCTTCCGTTTATGACCCGGAGTTCCAGGGTGTGCGCATCGGTGATGTCAGCCTTATGAACGAGGAGAGACAACTCAGGCGTGATCATAAGTCTTGGTCCCTCGCCGCCGAGAACTTCTTGTTCCTTTGCTATTTGCTGGCTGCAGTTGCCGGGCTTGGACTGTTCCTGCTGCGCCCTGGAGAGCGCGAGTACCTGTGGTTTGCCGCCATTTACCTGATTTCCGCGGCGGGTAACTTCTTCAACGTCTACCCGGTGTTCCACCCGGTGTGGGAGCAGTGGAGCTTAGCTGTCAGCGGCCTAATAGCCATCTCGTCGGGAATCTGCTCTCCCATGTTCTACGTGACTTTTCTGAAGCAACCACGGGCTGGGCCTTTTGGAGTTCGATCGCCACGGCATCTTGGATCTGATGTTCATCCCTTGATGAATGAGCCTCCAGACGTGGATCCGGTAATCTTCCTCGCGTGGATCCATGGATCGATTTTTGATGCTCTGTACGCCGCCCGGCGAGGGAGCCTGGATGCGCGTTTGCTGCTCGGCCCTTTCTGCTTACAATGCGTCCTCTCTCCCTTTTTGGGCAGGAGATGTTCCACTCCTTTCCCATTTCCGTCCCAGAGATCACCGGTCTCCTGGCGGACATTTCGATTCTCCCATCCTGATACTGCGCTTTGCCCGCACCCGTCGCGACGAAGAACGCTTCAAGTCCGAATTCGAAGCTGCTCGCACCGTCCAGCAAGTCCCTTCTCAAGCCGGCTACCCAGGTCGGCGGCGACTTCTTCCAGGTCGTCCCCGTCGCCTCTCCGGATGGCACCCGCTTCGCCTCACCGGAGGGAGCAGGGGCCTTCAGGCCCCTGAATGCGGGCCCCAATCAGGAGGGCTTTAGCCCCGGGCATTTGGATTCCCAGCCATCCTCCGCCCTCATCGTCATCGGCGACGTAAGCGGCAAAGGCATGCCAGCCGCCATGGCGGTTTCTTTGTTGGTCGGCACAGTCCGCACTCTCGCCCACTACACGCAAAGCCCCGCGGAAATCCTCAACGCCATGAACCTCCGCATGCTCGGCCGCAGCAAGAACGGCTTCACCACCTGCCTCGTTCTTCGCCTCGATCCCGACGGCACCGCCACCGTCGCCAATGCCGGCCATCTCGCCCCTTACCTCGGCAGCAATGAAGTTCCCGTCGAATCCGGCCTCCCCCTCGGCCTCGCCGCACAGGCCGACTACGCCGAATCCACCTTCCATCTCGACCCCGACGCTGAACTCACTCTCGTCACCGACGGCGTCGCCGAAGCCCGCGCAAAGAATGGCGAGCTCTTCGGGTTCGAGCGCACTGCGAGCATCGCCATCCTCTCTGCCCAGCACATTGCCGCTACCGCCCAGGCATTCGGCCAGGAAGACGACATCACTGTCCTCAAAATCCGTCGCCAACCCATTCTGGTGGCCATCCCTGCCTAGGGGCAGCTCTCTTCGCTTCGGAAACTTATTCTTCCTCGTCTCCGGACTCTCTACCGGTCGAACACCTGGATGTTGGGCTTGTTCTGGCCGGGAATGTGCGTCGTGATCGTGAGGGTCTTGCCGTCCGGGGACACCTCCACCTGCTGCGTGTCCAACACCTTGCCGTTGATCTTGTCAGTCAACTCAACGGTGCTGTCAGTCAGACGCCGGCCTGAAGTCGCATAACCTGCCGGCAGATTGGGGCCCTGCCCCGGATAATCCTTGCCATCGAACTTTATGTTCTTCGTCGACTTCTGGGCCGGGTTGATGAACGAAAGGCCGCTCTCGTCGTAGGTCTCAACCCGCATCTCGTAGGCGGATTTCACCTGCTCCTCGACGCTCTCCCATGTGCCCGCAAAGCCCGACGTGCCCGCAGTTCGCGCGTACTTGTATAGAAGATTGCTGGTCGACCCATCAGCCCGATAGCCCGTGAAGTTGTCGGTGAGAGTGTTCCCGTCGGAGGAGAGATCCCAGATGGCGGAGATCATCAAATTGCCTCCCTTCTTGCGCACCACCTTCCATTGATGGTCGGACTGCACAGTGACCGCGAAGGTACTGCCGAAGATGCCCGGCTGGTCGGTACCATCGGCCGTGATCGTCTCCGCGTTGTCGGCGGAGAAGATGAAGGTGTATTTGTTGGGGCCGGCTTCTTCCACTTTCATCTGATCGGTCAGCTTGCTTTTTCCCGGGTTCAGCTTCCAGGTTCCGGCGAAGGGATTGGTGGCCGCCCACAGCGTGCCGGTGAGCAGAAAGATGGAGGGGAGTCGACGAAGAGATCGCAGGGCCATTGAGTTCTCCGGAGTGACGTGGGATTGGTGACGCGCAGTGAAGGGAAGCATTTACAGGACCAACGGCAGTTCCGGGTGCACGGGAGAAACAGAACGGTCCTTGGAGAGTGCCGGCCGCGCGGTGGGGTTGCCAAAGTGCGCATGCGGCAGAGGTCTGGCGGGCATGGATGGAGCGGAGACGCGCCCCGGCGCTGTCCGCAAGCGGGCGGTGTTGTGCCGAAAGCGAACAGGGAAGCACCGCATTTCCGGTGTTGCGGGTGCCCCACCCTCGCGACGCATTTGTTTTTGTCGCCAGGGTGGGATACCTCAAACCGCGACTCCCCAAAATGCATTGTCCTCTTTGAGCGAAGTCGAAGGATCTGCGTGCTCCTGCTTTCGCCCTTTCTTACCCCAGCGCAAAATGCGGGCGCCCCATATCACTCTTCACTTTTCGCTTCATCACCGTCGTCCGTCCACCGTTCCCTGTCCACCGTCCTTTCAGGTATCGTTTCGGCATGCCCAAATTGAGATGCCTCTGGTTGCACTGCTGCATGACCTTTGTCTTGGCTCTTGTTCTGTCACTCTCGACCCATGCACAGGAAGTGTCCGCAAATCCGTCTGTCGGCCCGGTGGACCCGTTCGCGCTACTTGCGCGGGCTTCGAAACTGAACAACCTGGCTGTCGATGATGCCCAGCCATGGCATATCAAGGCCTCTATTCAGTTATTTAATGATCAGGGCAGCCCGTCCGACGAAGGCACATACGAGGAGTTCTGGGCTGGGCCCAAAAAATTCAAGCGCGTCTTCATAGGAAAAGAGTTTTCTGAAACCCGCTACGGCAGCGAACAGGGGGATCTCCGCGCCGATGTCCGTGGCGCTGTTCCACAGCTGGTCTATAGCGTTCAGCGCGAGTTGGTGAGCCCCCTGCCGAAAACGCAGAGCGCCCAGAAATTTGATCTAACCGGGAAAGATGTGGAAATGGGTAGGCTAAAGCTGACCTGCCTCACCCTCGCACCTCCCATGCAAGTCGCGACTTACTGCCTGGCCCAATCGGAGCCGATCCTCCGGGTTTCATCGTACCCGGGTTCGTCTCTACAGGTCTTGCGCGACCGGATGCTGCGCTTTCAGGAGCGGGCCATTCCGGGTGATATCAAGTTGGTGCGGGCCGGGAAAACTCTGCTGACCATGCACTTGGATAATGTCGAGAACATTGCCGATGCAAATGACGCCATCTTCGCCGCGCCGTCGGATGCGGTGCGGGTTCCGAGTGTTGTTCAAGTCGAGGGAGCGGTTACGCAGGGCATGCTGGAATACAAGGTCATTCCCGAGTATCCATCAGTTGCGCATGATGCTGGGATGCAGGGGACGGTAGTGCTACAGGCCATGATTGGAAAGGACGGCCACCCCAAGGACCTGAAGGTAGTCAGTGGATCAAAGGTCTTTCAAGGCCCGGCAATCCAGGCGGTGCAGCAGTGGCGCTATCGCCCCTATTTGCTGAATGGCGAGCCGATTGAGATCATGACGACGATCAACGTGATCTTTTCTCTGGGTCATTCGGGGCCATGATGCGAGCGCGGGTGTGGCTCATAGTCCTTGTCGCCGCCCTGGTCAAGGGGCCGTGAAATCAGTCCCTCAACGCGCCTCGCTCCTCGCCTGTGGAAATCTTGTCAAGAGGCAAAACGAAAAATACTTTGTAACTCCCTTTGGAATCAGCGCAAAAAACTTTGCCCCAATTAGGGATTAATTCAACGAACCTGCCATACTTGAATTAATAAGAGAAAAAGCCCGCCGACCAGCGGGCTTTTTCCATTACACGAGCAATCGGCTCAATTGGATCAGAAAGGGAGCCCGAGAGGGAAGGGACCAGACCATGACGACCGAATCACGGATCTCTCAGCAGTTTTTCTATTCCCTCTTCCCTCGCCCCTATTCCCTGCCTCCACCGTGATTTCAATCACGGTGAGCACAAATTCCCCCATTTTTGGTGTGCAATCCCATCATTCCAATCAACATGACCGTTTTTTTATTTGCATGTGAAAGCGTCTTTTTCATCAAATCCAGTGCAAAACAGCACAAAAGCAAGCAAAAAGAGGAGCCCCGAAAGGCTCCTCTTTGGTCTTCGTAACAGAGAAGGGAATCAATGCAGGTGGAAATCGACGTCAATGATGATCTGAACCGCCACTGGATGATTCTGGTACATGGCCGGGTGGAACCGGTACTGCCGAACTGCCTCCACTGCCTTCTCATCCAATCCCAGTCCAGCGCGCCGCACCACGCGGATGTTCTGCGGATTGCCCTGTTGATCCACAACAAGCTGAATCGCGACGTTGCCCTGGAAGTTGGCTGCCCGCGCTTCTTCAGTAAATTGGGGATCGATTCGCGAAACCAGCGTCGGCGCGCTGACGCCGCCACCAACGCTCATCAATCCGCCGCCAAAACCGCCGCCGCTGCCCGGGCCGGAGCCGATGCCATGGCCCATGCCGATGCCGCCGCCGGCGCCGGAACCAAACCCGCTTCCGGAGCCCTTGCCCTGCGACGCCAGCGCAACCTGCGCGCTGGTGGTCATCCCCAGGTTGGGAAGGTTCGGGTTATCCGGCATTTTCACCATCTCCGCCGGCTCAGCTGCCATCTTGGGGTGGTCGATGCGCAGCATCTGCGGGGCCATCACCACGGTCTTTGCCACGATCTTGGGTGGATTGCCCTTGGTGGGTTCAATGATCTGATGGTCGCCGCCACCACCGCCGCCGCCTTCCTTGGGAGCCGCGGGAAGCATCTTCGGCGGAGGCGGAGGAGCGTACAGCGTAACGCTGACGTGATTCTCGACCTGCGGCTGAACGAATGTCTGCTTGGCCTTGAACCCGATGTAGAGAACTCCGGCAATGATAATGACGTGCACAATCGCAGAAACCCACTTGGAGGTCGGGTCCTTCTGCGCGGTAAGTATGTCGAGACTCCCGAAGGTCGGAGTGCCGGCCGCTGCTGCCGGGATGCCCGCCTTGGGAACAAGTTGCGGAAGTGGCTTCAGATCCTCCTGGTACGCCTCGTCAACGTCAAATGCGAGGCTGGAGCGATTGTAAGTATGAGCCCCTTGCTGCCGGCTGTTTTCAACGGTCAGCCTTCCGCGTGAGATCGGCCTGGGTGTCGTTTGATTGCCCATAGATGCTTGCCGAAGGGATAAAGCTCCGGCATCCCCTTTCCTGGTCGACCAAGAAATCCTTGGTTTTACAAAGTTATGATCTGCAACCGGTCCTGCTTGCACAACCGGGGAAGAAGCGCGCTTACCAGATACCTTTATCGCTGCCGGTGATCTTTTGTCCGACTACGGCGGCGGTGGCCAGCCAGGGTAAAAGACTGAGTCGCGCGCCGTTATGAAGTTCACGCTTGCGAAGGATGCCAACGAGCTGCGATCCGTAGAGCTTTGCCGATTGCGGCATGATGGGGACACGGATAAAGCCCTTACCGTAATAGACGGCATCACCCCCGAACCGGGCTGCCTGTAAAACGAAACTTGGCAGATCAATTCCCCATCCACGGTAACGTTTCACATAGTCGGAAACGATGGCGAGGTAGGTGGCGGTGCCCTGCCAGATACCGGCGCGCGTCGCTGCCGCCCGCAGATCTTCAAAATCAACCCCGTCGTTTTCCACAAGTGCGGCAGAATCGACGATATCACACAGGCGGAAGTAGAAGTGGCGGTACATCCTTTGCAATGTGGAGATTAGCAGCCGGTCAGATTTCGAAGCCACACGGAACGAGCGGTTGCCGATGGTGATGGTGCGGGTGCGCTTCATCAGGGATGAGGCGATCGCGACCTGTTCACCAGTCTGGCCCAGGCGTCCTACGTGTATCTCCACCAACTCGGGCAGTCCGGGGATACTGAAATTCCATTTGCAGGCCAGCCGGTCACCCCAACTGCGCTGCGCCAATTCGGCTTCAAAGCGCCGCTTCATCAAACCACAGACGCGCTCCGGAAGGGCATTGGTGTAAAGGTCGAGATCGCTGCCGAGGTCGGGCCAGTGATCGAGGGACTTGATGACGCTGACGTCGTAACCGCGATCGACGAAGGCCGAGCAGACTTCATCCAGGAAGCCGAGAGCATTGGCGATGCGCGCGTTCTCAGCGGCCAAAGCGGTGGCGGCCCACTCAGCGCGCATGGTGTCGCCGGCGGCCTGAACGATGGCGAGGAATGAATCCATGCCGCGCACGATCACGTGGTTGAGATGGGCCAGCGCGAGCAGATCGTCGAACTCTTCGCGGGAAAGCGTCAGGAGTTCAGCGGTCAATTGATCTTTGAGAGAACCAAGGCCAGAAACATTCTTCCGCTCCTCCAAAAGGAGGCGGGAGAGGAGGTCGAGCGACTTATAGGTTGGAGCTTCGTTTTTTGTATTCATAGTCATATTCGGGGGTGGCCCATCCAGTAAGTTACTGAGGTTTGTTGTTTTCGTCTCCAGGCGGTGGGTTATCGCCGCGGGGGGTGAGTTCGATTGGTCCCTTCTGGTTTCGGCGCTGGCGGCTGTACTCCTCGAGAGCGGAGTCGACCTTGGTATTGCTGTTGTCAGCAACGGCTCCGAGAGGTTGTCCCTGAGCGGAGACCTGCGTGGCCATGCCCACGCGGGCGGCGGAATCGGAAGCCCTGCGGGCCTTCTCGTAGAAGTATTGCGCGGTTTCAAGATCGCCATCTTGTTCTGCGACAAATCCGCGGTTGTTCAATGAAAAGGCGCTATTGGGATCGAGCTGATAGGCGCGAAGGAAATCCTGCCGGGCCGTCTTCCAGTCATTCTGATTGGCGGCGTAGACGCCGTGCACGGTGAGCTGGACAGCTTGGGAGCCGGCTTGAGCAGACCTGTCGAGCAATCTCTGGACGCGGTGGCCGCTGGCCTCAGCCATGCTGCTGACTGGTTTGCCGCGCCAGGAGCGATCGAGAGTAACTACCGCGGGTTCATTGGAGCGGGTGTTGGCCGCCATTGTGTAGTACCTCAAGGCACCCGGGAGATCGCCGATGGCTTCACTGGCGACGCCGAGATTGTTGAGGGTGAAGGGATTCTGGGGGTCGGCCTTGAGCGAATCTTTCAGCATGCCAATGGCTTCAAACCCGCGATCCTGGGAGAGAAGACGCATGGCGTTGAGGTTCTGACGATTGATCCGCATGGTGGCATCGTTGAGATCAACGAGGGCCGATTTCATCGGCTTGCCCTTGAGCTCCTTAACGTTGCTGAGGTCGATATTGGCGTCGCTCCCCTGTTCGGCGGCGAGCTGGTAGAACTTGTGGGCACGATCAATCTGTCCCTGCAACTCTGACACGTAGCCCAGGTTGTTCAGGGTGAAGGGGTCGGCCGGATCGTAGAGATAAGCCTTCAAGAAGATCTGTTCGGCTTTCTCGTAATTGCGTTTCTTGACCTGCTCAACGCCCTCGCGGTTCAGACGCTGCACCGGCGTGAGCTTGCTACGCATGGGGATGTTGATGACATGCCCTTCTTTCGCGCAGGCAGGGTAGGAGCCGCAAACACATACAGTTGCAGCCACTGCCATAAGCGTGAGCGAACGTTTCAGCATGTCTTTTTGTTTCCCCTTCAGGCGGTGTCCACGGAGTTGATCAGACATGGACACAATATCTTAGATGCAAGGGTGCCCGGGGTGTTGCTCCCGACTTCAAACCGGGGATGGGAACAGACCACCGGGACTGGCCAACATACATCCAAGTAGATGATGCTAAATGAACTAATCTAAGTAATTGAACAAGGTATGGTGCAATGGAACGAATTTTGACGGCGGTGGTTCTGGCCGGTATTGCGTTGGGGCACGGGGCAGCTGGGCAAGCCGGATCTATGGGGCTGCAGGCGTCCTCCGTCAAGTCAGAGAGCGCGGGAAAGAGCCTGGCGGACGTACCGCCGCTGCCGCGTGGGAAGAGTACGATTCTTGGCGGAAAGATCGGCAATATCGACCAGGTTCGCGACCAGTTTGTGCTGCGGGTTTACGGCGAGAAGCCGATGAAGATTTTGTACGACGAGCGGACGCAGGTATTCAAAGACGGGAACAAGATACCGCTGCGCGAGCTGGGACCGGCGGAGCATGCTTCCGTGCAGACGACTCTTGACGGATCGAAGATTTTTGCTCTGAGCATTCATATTCTTTCGACAAACCCGACGGGCACTTATGAGGGGCGCATTCTGGATTACGACCAGGGCAGCGGGGTGCTGACGATGATTGGGCAGGGGACGAATGCGCAATTCACTGTCCACGTGACGAACCAGACGAAGGTGAGCCGCGAGGGGCAAGCTACATTCACGGCGGAGGATGGCGGACAAAAGGACCTGACGCGAGGGGCGCTGGTGTCACTCAATTTCGAGCCTGATAACCGCGGGCAGGGCACCGCGGAGCAGATCACGATCCTGGCGACACCGGGAGCTGTGTTTGTATTTACGGGCACGGTTTCGTCAATGAATATTGCGAGCGGGTACCTGATGGTGGTGGATCCGCGCGATCAGCGGAGTTACCAGATTCATTTCAATCCGCAGGACCCGGTGGTGTTGAAGCTGCACCAGGGCGACCAGGTGCGGATTGAGGCGAACTACGACGGGACGCGGTATGCGGCGACGCGGATAGCGAAGTCTTCAGCAGCCGCTGAGTGATGTGGGATAACGCGTCGGTTTAATGCTCCGCTTTGCAGGAAAACGACAACGGCTGACCGCGAGGTCAGCCGTTGTTGTTTGCTGGTTGTTTAGAAGCCGGCTGTGGGAGGCGGCGCGCGGATTTAGCGGCGGTGCGAGTTTTTGGAGGGTGGATTGTCGGGGACGTTGCCGGCCTCGGCGTAGGCGGGAGCGGGCGTTAAGGGAGACGGAGTGTGGCTGGCGGCGGGCTCATGATCCTGCTTGATCAGTGTGGGCTGGATGCGCCAATCGGGGCCAGCGTGGCGGCCTCTGAAGTTGCGCAGGCTGAAGCGGGTGCGGCCGGTGTTGACGCCGGCGCGGCGGAGGGTGCGTTTGGCGTTATTGAGACGGAACCAGCGCAGGTAGTTGTTGACGACGTTGGTCATGGTCATTTCAACGCCGGCAGCGAAGTTGTGTTCAGCCATCTGGAGTTCGAGCTCGGGCGACTCGAGGATGGCGATGATCTGATTGGCGAGATCGCGCGCGTTTCCGATCTGATAGAAACGGATGGCCATGTCTTCGTCAGAAGCCATGCCGCGGAAGTCAGGGAGATCGGCGCTGACGATGGGAACGCCGTATTCGCATGCCTGGTGTGCGGGGCCGCTCGAACCGGTGGCGGAGTCGTAGGGAAGCACAAGCACAGAGGTAGTGCCAAGAGCTCGGGGATGTCGTCTTCCGCAACGTAGCCGCGGAACTCGATGGGCAGATGCTTTGGCTGCGCTTCTCGAATGGATTCCCAATAGCCCGCGCGGGTGTGGTGATTGGCTCCGGCGACGATGAGGCGTGCCTCGGGAATTTTTTCGAGCACCAGGGAAAAGCTTCCATCAGTGTTTCGAGGCGCTTGTAGGTTCCCCAGTGTCCGATGGCGAGGAGGCGTTTATCAGGATTGCCGCGCTTGGAGAAATCGGGCGGGGTGGGCGTGGTGGCGAAGGTGCCGTGGGTGCCGAGGAGCACATTTTGCGCGGAGTATTTGGAGACGAGCGTGTGGTGGTAGCCGGGCAGCAAGACCGAGACGGAGTGCGCTTTGAGCAGCGCTCGGGTGGCGAGCTCGGTGCCGATGCGGAAGAGGCGTTCGCGCTTGACGCCGGCAGCGGCGAAGTCAACGTGTTCAAGAATGTGGTGCAGGGTGATGTGGGTGTAGAAGCCGGCGGCGCGGGTGAGCGCGGGAGCGGAAAGCCCGGCGAAGGCGGCGACGGGATTCTCAGGCGTGGCAAAGCTGGAGAAGACCAGGTTGTACCAGACCACGTCAGGCTTGATGCGGCGGATGGTCTTGAGCAGGCGCATGGGGTTTTCGAGACTGCCGAATTTCCAGCAACGGACCACGTTGAAGCCATCGAGCTCGGACTGTCCGGCGATCGAGAGCGGCTTGCCGGAGGCGTCGGTTGCGAAATCGCAGGCATCGAGCTCGTCGGCGAGAATCGTCAACTCGATTTCAGAGTTGCGACTGAGCTCGCGAGCAATGTGAAAGGAGTACTCGTTCAACTGGCGTCCACTCGGAGGAAATGTGCCAACCAGACAGATCTTCATGCGTATACCGCCTCAGAATATTGTGATGCTGAAGTAGGGCCGCAGTTGCTGGCTATGGCCACCCGTAAAGTTAAAGAAAGTTTCTTCCTGCAATCCCCCGGTGAAGCGCAGCGGATAGGCGTACGTGACGGGGCCGCCGGCGTCAGTCATCTTGCGGCGGAAGGGCCGCGCATAGGAGACAGAGAAGCCGTTTTGAGTTGCGTCATAGACGTGGAAACCGCGCGTGCTGGAGTAAGACGAGGATGCCTGAATCTCCCAGTTTTTGCGGGGCGTGTAGTCGAAGAAGGCGGCGGGGCGGAGGTCCTGCGCGATTCCCGAGTTGCCCTGGAAGACGCGCCAGGCGCGGAGATCTTCTACCATGCCGCGCACGTTGATGTGCGATCCGAAACGGCGCTCCAAGCCGATGTAAGAAGAGGTGAAGTAGTTCTCGTAGTTGCGGGGCGAGAATTTTTGGTCGCTGTATCCCCATCCGGTGACGAGTGCGGTTTTGCCCCAGGGCGCGCCGACGCGGAAGTCGATGGCGCCGGTCATTTGCGCGGATTGCTGACTTGTATCGGTGAAGGGGCCGTGCTCATGAATGAAGTATCCGCTAAAGGAGAGCACGTTAAAAAACGAACTGCTTGAGATGTAGGTGAATTCGCGAAGAAGATTTTGATTGATCTCATTGGGCGAATTGGAATCGCGGCGGACGGTGGCCTGCACGCCGCTGTTGAGCGTGAGGGTGTTATTGCCGAGGCGGATGGTGGGATTAAGGCCGAAGTTGAACGAGTTGTCAGTGGTGTTGCGGCTGACGATGGAGTTGGTGGCGGGAACAGAGATGTTGCCGCGTGCGTTGCGCAGCTGATAGAAGCCGCTCATGGGCGGGAGATTGTTGTAGTGCAGGTGATAGGCGGCGGTCCACTGAGTTTGTAGAGACGAGCGCGGCGGAGGAAGCAGGCCGGTGTCAGTGCTGCCGACGGGGGACGTCGCATCGAGCTTGGAGTCGAGAACGTAGACCGTGGAGTCTTCAAAGATGGGGTTGACGCTGAAGTTGGAGAGAAGGCTGACTTTTTTATTAATGCTGTAGCCTTCTTCACCGCCGGTCTCGAGGAGGCCTTGTTCGGCGGTGGAGTCTTCGCCTTCGGCGTTGGAGGCTTGCGCGAACGAGGTTTGTGCCTGCGCGCTGCGATGCTCCTGGCGGAAGACGTTGGCCTGGGCGAGAAGGAACTGGTAGTCGGGATCGCCTTCGGCTGAGGCGCGAACGGCGTCGAGCTCGGCTTTGGCGCGCATGGTGTCACCGATGGCGAGGTAGTTGTTGGCCATGCCGATCCGGACCGCTGGATCGGGAGCGCCGGCTTTTCTTGCGCGTTCGAGATAGCCCTGCGAGAGCTGGTATTCGTGGAGGCCGCGGAAGACGTCGGCTGCCTGGATGTACTGGTTGCCGGATACGGGGGAGGTTTCACCGGCGCCGGCTTCCATGAGACCAAGAGCGACCTGGCGCTCGGCATCGTTGTCGTGACCTTGTTCCGCCATGGTTTGCGCGATGGCGAGACGGACGGCGACGCGGTCAGCGTGCGGTGTATCGAGGGCGCGCGTGAAGCGCTGGAGCGCGGCGTTCTGCTCGCCGAGGGTATTGAGGGCCTGGCCGGTTTCGACGTAAATGTTGCTGAGCCTGGAGTCGAACGAGTTGGGCGCAGCGGGATGTGCAGCCGCGTTGTGCTCGGCTAGTTCGACGTAGTGCATGGTGTTGGGGCGGTCGTCGAGATTGGCGTAGGAGCGGGCGAGCATTGCATCGATGTCGGCGTCGCCGGGATCGGTCTTGGCGGCGATCAGGAACTCGTCGATGGCTTTGTGGTAGCGGCGTTCAGCAAACATGGTGTTTCCGAGGCCGAGGTGAAGAGCGGGGTCATCGGGAGCAAAGCGCAGGGCCGCCCTGTATTCGTTGGCGGCCTTGCCGAGCATGTCCAGACGGCCGTAGGCTGTGGCGCGAATTACGTGGATGTCACGGGAGTCGCCCATCTCTTTTTCAGCGAGGTCGACGTTGCGCAGAGCAGCAGTGGCTTTGTGGAGATCGAGGCTGGAGTAGGCGAGGCCGAGATGCGCTTCGCCGTTCTTGGGCTCCTGCTTGAGGGCGTTTTCGAAGTCGGCGGCGGCCTGCTCGGGCTGATGCAGGTCATTGAGCATGTAGCCGCGATTGATGTAGGCGGTGGTCGCCTTGGGATCACGTTCGATGGCTTCGGAAAAGTCCTTGGCGGCGGCTTCCTTGTCGCCGGTGTGCTTGTGCACGTAGCCGGCGAGCAGGGGGATATCCGGCTCCTTGGGAAGGACGTTGTTGTACTTGGTGGTGAGGGCAAGCAGGTCGTCCCAGCGCTCCATGTGGAGGAGGTCGTAGCCGAGGTAGACGATGACGTCGCGATCGGTGGGGAGCAACTTGAGGGCTTGTTCGCCGGCCTGTTCGGATTTGGGGTAGTCGCCGTTGAAGGAGAGGTAACGCTCCTCTTCGCGGAGGATCTGGGGCTCGGTGAGCATTGGATCAGTGACGCGCTTGAACCAGTCACCGGCGAGGCTGATGTTGTGCGCTTCGATAGCGGCGTTCATACCTCCGGCGACTGTGAGGGCGTGCTTGGAACTGATGCTGTACGACTTGGCGTAGGAGGTTTGCGCCTGGGTGAATTCGCGGCGCGAAGTGTAGAGATCGCCGAGGGCGAGGTAGGGAACGTAGGAGTTGGGATCGACCTGCGCGAGCCTTTTGAAGTAGCGCTCTGCGTCATCACCGCGGCCCGCAGCCCGTGACGCATATCCGAGTGCGATGAGGGCGAAGCGGTTGTTCTGATCCATGCCGAGAACCTGCTTATAGACGTTGATGGCATCCTCGGTGCGGCCGAGTTTCATGAGGATGTCGCCGTTCTGCTGCAGGTTGTCGCGGCTGTGTGGAGCGAGGGCGATGGCTTCGCTGATGTCAGTGAGCGCGCCGTCGAGGTTGCCGCCGGCCATCTTGATGAGGGAGCGCAGGCGTAGGAACGAGGTCCGGGCCGCGCCTTGCTGATCAATTGCGCCGATCTGGCTCTGGGCGATTTCAAGCTGCTGATGGGAGGCGGCGGTGTTTCCAAGGGCGCCGTCGATCTGCATCAGGTTGACGTGGAGTTGAATGCCGTACAGCGGGCCTTCCGTGGGGTCGGCGGGAAGATGCGCGATGGCATCGGCGTATTCTTTGGCGGCGTCTTCTTCGCGCTCTTGCATGCGAGCTATTTCACCGCGAATGGCGTGGAGGCGGTAGTAATCAGGATCGATGCCCTCGGCGCGCTTCAAGAAGGTATTGGCATCGTCAACGGAACCGACGGCGATCTGTGCCTGTGCCGCAGAGAGCTGTAATGTCATGTCCTTGGGCATGGCGTTTGCCGACCGCGCATAGAGTTTGGCCGAGTCGGTCATGTTGCCATCAAGCTGGTAGGTGAAGGCGAGCTCGGCCATCACGTCGGGCTTCGGGTTCTTGATTGCTTTGAGTGCGTTGATAGCATCGCCGTACTTGCCGACTTCGCGGTAGTACCCGGCGAGTGTTCGCGCTACGTCGGGATTGTTGGGGTCATGATGCCTGGCCAACTCGAGGTAGCGATTGGCGGCGTCCATCTGCTTGAGGTTTTCATAGCTGATGGCAAGCAAGACTTCAGAACGCGACTCGGGCTTGAGGCGCTCGGCGCGGTTGAGCCAGTCGAGGGCGCCCTGGTAATCCTTGGCGCGCATGTAGGTTTCGCCGAGAAGGAGCGTATCGTCGCGGCGATTCGGATCGGCTGCAACGATCTCCTTGAGCATCTTCTGGGCATCTTCTGTGCGGCCCATGATGACGTAATCCTGGGCCAGGCCCGAGGATCCTTCAAGGGAACCGGGATTGAGCGCGAGACCCTTGCCGTAGGCATCAACTGACTCGCCCATGCGACCGTTGAGACGCGCTGCATAACCGAGGAGGAACCACAGCTGAGAATCGTTGGGAGCGGTCTTTACAGCACGACGCGCGAAGTCGAGAGCTTGAGCCTTGTCGCCTTTCTTCAGGGCGAGTTCCGCGGCGCGGCCAATGCGCGCGTTCTGGATGTTTGTACCCCAGCCCAGATCCTGACCCTGCGTCTGGTTCGGACCCTGGCCTTGTTTTTTCTGCTGCTTTTGAGCCTGGGGGCTCTTGGAAGTATCCGAGCCGATCTGATAGGTCTGTGACTCCTGAGCCCAGACAGCAGACCCGACGGAGAGCACAAGAAGACCGGCAATATTAAACAAAGAAAATCTGTCTTTCAAAAGGAAACCCCAAAAAGGCGCGAACTGAATACAGTTATTTTGATTCCAAATCTGGCCCTGATGTTGGCTTCAGGTGCGGTTTCGGTGCGGTATGGTCAAATTGAAACTGCTCATTGATCTAGCGCAACCGCGGCAGGCGATTGGAGCGCACCGGGAAGCAACCACGAAGGGCGCTCTGGGAATCGAAGTACATGCACGTCTGCGTATACAATTCTCCACTGCCGGGCCTTACAATTCCACGTCTTACAGAAGAATAGAGGCGGAGAGGCGAGAAGGCGGCGTGACGTTACAGGAAGACAGGAAGAGCACCTTCCGGGGGACTAAATTCATGCTCTTTCACGAGGCTACGGTGCAGAAATCAGAGACGGTTATGCCGCCCGAACGAGTTATACCGCAGCAAAGGCCCATTCCGATGAGCCTGCTTCTATTGGCGGCACTAGCGGTGCACCTGCCGCTGTTGTTGATGAAACTACCGCTCAAGTCGTACGACACCAACTTTCACATTTTTTTTGCGTCGCACTACCTTCATCATTGGTTTAATCCGTGGAATCCGAAGTGGTACGCGGGCTTTTCGCAAATGACGTATCCGCCGCTGCCGCAGCAGTGGGTAGCAATAGTTTCTCACTTGACGGGACTGGACTTCGCCTATATGGCCGTACAGATGACGGCCATCCTGTTGCTGGTGGTGGGCGTGTATCGCTTCGCGAGACTGTGGGTGAGTCCGCGTGCCGCATCGTTTGCGGCTCTGGCGAGCGTCTTTGTCGGAAGCGAAAGCTTTCTTGTTTATTCTGCCGGCCAGTTGGGCACCACTTCAGCCGCGCCGCTTTATCTGAATGCGCTGCCGTTTTTGTTTGAATGGGTGCGGTTCGGCCGCTGGCGCGCGTTTTTGAAGGCCAGCGTGCTGTTTACGGCCGCCGCAGCGGCACATCACGCGACGTTGTTGTTCGGATCGTTCTTCTTTGCCATTCCGGTGCTGGCGCTGGCGTTGCTCGATCGTGAAGGCGAAGATGGTGAGCGGTTATCAGTGCCGGCCTTCCTGGTTCGCACAATATCGATCATGGTGGTGGTGGGCGGCGCGATTGCCGCAGTGCTTCTGCCGTTCTGGATTGCGTTGCTGAAGTACCCGGTTACGCAGACGCCGATTCCGCATCCGAGCCGCGCGAACTATTTGCTGAACCCGGAATGGGGCATGAATTACTTCGTGGTGCCTTATGGTGCGCTGATCCTGGTGCTGCCGTTCATTTTCTGGCGTGGGGCGGCGATGGCACGGCTGCGGCCTCTGCTGCTCGGATTCTGGGTTGCGTTCCTGGTGGGCCTGGGCGGCACCACACCTGTTGGTCATCTGCTGCTGGGCAGAGCGTTTGAAGTGCTGACCATGGAGCGTTTCAGCTATTGGGCGACGTTGCTCGCGCTTCCGTTCGTGGGACTGCTGGCGGCTGAATTAATTGCGAAATTCCATATGAAGGCGATAGTGACCCTGGCGGTACTGGCTACGGCCAGCTGCGCCCTGGCCGTGAGCTGGGCTTCGTTTCGTCCGGCCGATGCCGTGGATTTCAAGGTGGACGACGTTGCGTTCTGGCTGAATCGCGATGGTCACGACAAGTACAGCTACATCACGCTGGGGTTCGGCAACAAGATTTCGCGCCTGGCGATGGAGACCGATGCGCCCAGCGAGGACGGCGAGTGGAACTCAGGGCGATTGTTGCCGGAGCTCACGAAGAATGGCGCGGGTGCGCTGACCAGTTCGAAATACTACGGCAAGCCTGGACTGGACGCATTACGGGCCATTCTGGAGCACGCGGATCACTACGGATTGAAGTGGATATTTGTCCGTGACCGCTACTACGATCCGCTGCTTGCGTTTGCCGGCTGGCGTCCGGTAGACAATCTGGATGACAAGACCATCATTATCTGGGCCAAGGATGGAATACCGCCGGCGACGCCGGTTAATGCGCCGCAGATGCCGCCGAGCTGGCAGGGCGTGATGTGGGGCATTCTGCCACTTGGCAGCAGCATTCTCGCAATCCTGGTGATGCTGATTCCGGAGCGCCGCCGCCGGGAAGAGGAAGAGGAATCTTCCTATCCCAGCGATGAAACACTTGTGTCCGGAAGGATGATTTCGTAATGAGTGGACGCTTTCTTTCGTTGATCCTTGCGGCCGCGACAATTGTGCTGGTCGTTATCGGCACCATGTTTCCAATTTCTGCCGCAAGGGTGTATGCCGGCGGCGGCGGGCTGAGCGCTGATTCATCGACCGCGGAGGGCGCACTGCGTTCCTTCGGCGACCAGATTCATGCCCAGGCGTGGGGCCGAGCCTACGACAGTCTCGCGAACAAGGCACAGTTCACGCAGTCGCAGTTCATGAGCGATTTGATGGGCTACTATCCCAACCTGCGCACGTATTCAGGCCTGGATACCTTTGAGATCTTCCCTGCGCACGCGTCGGACTCGGATGCGGAGTACCAGGTGAAGCTGCACTGGGCCACCGTGGTCGGCGATGCCGTGGTAACGCGCAGTGTGCACGTGGTGAAGAATGGTGGACGCTGGCAGGTGAGCTGGCCTTATACGAAGGAGCCCCCGGTTCCGCCGCAAGTGATTCCGGTGAACTATTTGCGTTGGGACGTGATCTATCCGGGTGGCGCCGACGACTGGGGCGCGGCCGCGGTGGAAGCTCCGCACGTGAAGATCATCGATATGCATCCTGTGCAGCGCGCCGAGGGCACGGTCATCATGGGCGAACTGCTGAACGAAGACGTGGTGCCGGCGTATGTTTCAGTGACCGCGACGTTGCTGAACAAGAGCCAGCAGCCGATTTCGACAGAGGGAAGCTTCGACAAGATTTCGCATCTCCTGCTGCCCAAGCAGGTAACGCCGTTCTTCATTCGCTTTCCTGATGTGGAGCTTTCGCAGGTGGGCGGCGTGCGCATGACGCCGTTCTCCACGCTGATTCCCGCATCGGCAGACCCGGTGATCGAGATTCAGAACGAGAAGATCAACCCGGCCCCGAACGCATCATTGACAGGCGAGCTTGTGAATCAGAGTGGACAGATTGCCAACGTGGCGCATGTGCTGGGCACTTTCTACGACCAGAACGGAAACCTGGTGTGGGTGGCCGACCAATATGTGGACCACGCCTTGCTTCCCCAGACGCCGGTGGCATTCAACATTCACATCCCTGAAGACCTGGCACACAAGATCAGCAGCCAGCGCACCGTGATATCGACCTACATCATGGGAGGCGCGCAGTGAGACTTGCACGCCAACTGGCGGTCGGGCTTTTGAATGTCTGCTTCGTCGCGACGTTGTGCGCGCAGGGCGGACTCGGCGTTCCCAAGACGATTACAGCGGGGAGTGCCTTCTCCGTACAAAGCAGTGGCAGCGGTCCGGGAACGCTGTACATGGTTGGCCCAGAACAAATAGTAAAGATGGATATTCAGTTAGGCTCAGCCATAGATATTGCCGCCGGTACGCTGTACAACGCCGGGCACTACCTGGTTTACGTTACTGGATCGGGGGACAGTGGCTCGCTCGATGTGACGCCGGCCGCGAAGCCTTCGGATTTGAGCTTTCTGGCCCGGCCGTCGCGATTGCCGGTTGGGTTGAAGGATGGGATTACAGGGGGGGTATACCTGTTCGATTCGTACCAGAACCTGGTGATGGCGCCGACGCCGATTACGTTTCAACTGTCGACGCCGGCGGGGTCTGTGCAGAATCGATCGGTAACGACGCGTAGCGGAGCGGCGTGGATCACGATGGATTCATCTCCGAAAGAGGGCGCAGCGCAGTTTGTGGCCCGCGTGGGAGATGTATCGGTGACGAGGGTGATTGGACAGGTACCGGGCGATCCGTGTGGGCTGCAGATGACGGCAAAACCCGCGGGGAAGAAGGTCAATCTCGAAACGGCGCCGGTGCGCGATTGTAGCGGAAATGCCGTTCCGGACGGTACGATTGTGACTTTTACGGAGACGTATAACGGGGCGCAGACCACGGTGGATGTGCCACTGAAACGCGGCGTGGCCAAGGTGGAAATGCCGGCGTATCCGGGGGCGATGATCACCGTGGCAAGCGGCGTGGTGTTGGGGAATCAGATCCGGTGGGGGAGATAGGGATGACGCGATCTGTTCTGCTAGCGATGGCCGCTCTTGGCGCCGCAACGACGATGGCGTCAGCGCAGGCCACGGTACGGGTGCAGCCGTCTCACTTGGAGGGACCACGGGCACTTGCGGAGCAGACAGCGAAGGCAGTCGTACAGGATTATGTCGAATCCTGGCAGACGCTGGGTATCGCTCTCAGCACCAATCGGCTGGATGCGCTCGATCGGGATTTTGTGGGTACGGCAAAGGACAAGCTGACGGAGACGATCAAGCAGCAGGCGAAAGCGGGACTGCGAACCAGCTACCAGGATCGATCTCATGACGTGCAAATTGTTTTTTACTCGCCAGAAGGTTTGTCGATCGAATTGACAGACGAAGTAGAATACGATCAGCAGATCCTGGACAAGGAAAAGGTGGTCACAACTCAGCACGTAAAAGCGCGCTATGTGGCCGTGTTGACACCGTCGGAAACACGGTGGAGGGTTCGAATTTTCCAGGCAGTAACAGAGTGATTGGCTGCATCCAAGGGTGATAGGGGGAATCAGGCTCGTATTTAGACCGGTTCCAACTTCCCCAAGGTTCTCCCCTCTGCAGAAGAGCAGTCGCACGAAAAATATGATTCAGGAGTCACGGCATGGTTTCAGTAGTTGTTCCCATCTACAACGAAGAAGAAATTGTCGTTCGTTTCCACGAGGCGGTGGCGAGCGCGTTGAAAGGCGTAGTTGATGATTGGGAGGTCGTTTACGTCAACGACGGATCGACTGATACATCCCTTGAGCTCTTGAAAGGCCTGCAGGCCGCTGACTCTCATGTCGTAGTTGTGGAACTGTCTCGCAACTGGGGACACATGGGCGCCATTTCTGCGGGTTTGCAAACCGCACGGGGCCGCGCCGTCATTTTGATGGACGGCGACTTCCAGGATCCGCCAGAGGTTCTGCCGCAGCTGATCAATGCATGGCGCGAAGGCGCCGAGGTGGTTGTTGGCGTGCGCCGCAGCCGACAGGAGAGCCGCAAACTGCTCGCCTTCCTGTTCCCGCTGTTCTATCGGTTCCTGGGCGCGCTGTCTGATTATCCGATTCCGCTCAATGCGGGCATATTCAGCCTGATGGATCGGAAGGCGCTGGATTCAGTGCTGGCGCTGCGCGAGAAGAATCGCTACCTTCCCGGGCTGCGTGCCTGGGTGGGCTTCAAGAACGCCATTGTGTACTATGACCGCCAGGATCGTCTTGGCGGCGACGGAAAGCTCTCGTTCATCAGCCGTATCAAGTACGCGATGGACGCTATCACCAGCTTCAGCTACAAGCCCCTGCGACTGAGCTTCGGCCTTTTCGGGTTTTCGGCAAGCGTAGCGACCCTTCTGCTGATTTGCATGCTGCTTCCGGTGAGCCAGATCGCCATGGTGGGCTTCGGCGTGGCTGCTTCGGTCTTCTTCATGGGCGGATTGCTGCTGCTGACCTTGGGCATCCTTGGCGAATACGTGGGACGCGTGTACGACGAAGTTCGCAACCGTCCGCATTCGCTCATTAGCGGCGTTCACCGTTCGCAGGTGTTGCTTCCGAGCCAGGTGGGGATGATCGCGATGCATGGCGGGTACGGTTCGCCGAATGAAGCCTACGCGATTGCCGGTGAGTCGTTTGAGCGGGACGTCAGCCAGGCGGCGTAAAGTCAGACGCGTGGAAAGTATTCTTAGCGGAAGGTGAAAAGGGCACAGCAAACGCTGGGCCCTTTCTCGTGTGCGGAGATGGTCGGCCTGTGCGAGTCCAAGACTTTAGCGAGTGCCTTCGTGAAGTGTCGCAAATTTCTGAATGGACGCTGGATCGAGTGCTGTTCAGCGGGTCCGAGAGTGACGAAAGCGCGTTTCCAATTGATTTGGCGTTAGGTTGGGGAGCGACCGCGCGGTTTGGCGGTGACCGCTAACCGTCTGAAAACAAAGCCAAACGGGAAGGGGCGGTGCCCCTTAAGACTGGCTGGCCGCTGCTCCTTTTGCCTAAACCCTGATTGTCAAATCGAGGTCGATGGGTGAGTTGTAATCCCTATTTTTGAGGCGTGGACACCGCCTGCTGTTGTTCCTTGCTGGAGGCTGGCACCTGCGTTGAGGCGGCAGAGTTTTGCGGCTGGTTTCCGCAGCTGGTTGGCACCCCGGGTTCCAGGGCGGTCCCTTCTTCGTAATCGTTCCAGGTCTCCAGCATGATGAACGGCGGTGCGTTGTTGGCGGGAAAGAACTTGTGCCAGGCAGCGAACGTGTCCTTGAAGGTGTCTCCGCATCGAGCGGAGATGTGGCGGTTCATTCCCCACGAGGCCTTGCTGTCGTCGAAGGTCGACCACGCCCCGCCGACCAGCATTTTGTCAGGAAATTTCGCCCCCATGGTGGTGTAGAACTCGGCCAGGTATTGGTCGCCCCAATTGCTTCCATCCTGCGCCCAGCCCTTTGGTCCGGGCTGAACCCACGCGTAATAGCCGTCGAAAGCGGCCACGTCCTTGCCAGGTAAGTTCTCCTGAATCAACAAGGGGGTTGGATTCCATGAACTGACCGCAGCGCGCAATTTTCCCCAGTCGGTGTGATTTCCCTTGGGAAATATGAAAATCACCGGGTGTCCCTCGAAGGTGAGATAGGCCTGGTGTCCGGGAGACTTTGGCGACAAGTAGGTGTCGCGAAACATCGTAAAGTCCGCGATTGCTTCGTCGGTCGCGCCGTCTTCCTGGTCAGTTTCGTCATACATCATGGCGATCTTGAACTTGTTTTTCTCGGCCTGGCTTTGCATCATTGCGTAGCTCTTGTCGATGAAGGGCTGGCGGTCGCCGTACCAATCTACGACAAAGCCGGAGATTCCCATCGATTTGGCCTTGTTTATCTGCTTCGTCAAGACGCCCGCATCGTGAGACGAATAGCCGATATTGATGTGTTCCGGATGGCCCCACCATGCCTCGTACAGGGCCAGGACCTCAGGTGAGCCGTTTGGGGCCCTATATTTCAAGGGCTGTATCTGACTAGTCGACTGTCCAGGCCCCGAACACCCGTGCGACACGACTACAGACAGGAAAAGGGCAATTGCTGCGCGATGTAGAATCATTGACAATAGAGTTAGATAGCTTTCTGGCCAGCACGGTTGCAGGGAACGGGCAAACTGGAGCTCCGAGCAGCCGGCCTCCGGATTTACGCATCGTATTATCTGTCGCTCAAGAACTTAACTCTAGAGCCTCACCCTACCCTCATCTCGCGTTCATTTGGAGTTCCCGGCTTGCCGAACAGCGTTACCCATAAGACGAAAACGCTTCAGGCCCGCATTGTCTCGGGAAGCGTTGTGTTACTTTCAGGCTCCGGCCTGACCATGGCGATTAACCTCGCCTACAACATTATCGTTGCGCGGTATCTCGGAGCGAAAGGTTTCGGCCATGCCACGGTCGTTTACACGCTTCTTACCCTTCTATCGGCGGTAACCCTAGCGTTCCAGATGATCGGTTCGAAGGTTGTGGCTCAGCAGGATACTCCACAAGGCAAGACTGCCGTCTATCGCATGTTCCACCGGGGATCGTGGGCTTTCGGAATCACTGTCGGCCTCCTTTTCATCGTGCTGCAGAAACCGATCGCGAACTACCTGAACCTGCCCGACTCAAACCTGATCGGCCTCATCGCAGTCGGCGCGGCCTTTTACATTCCACTCGGAGCACGTCGCGGATTCAGCCAGGGCACTCTTGGATTTCATTCTCTCGCCATCAACATGGTGATTGAACAAGCCGTGCGCCTGGGCGGATCTCTGGCACTCATTATGGCGGGTATGGGCGTCCACGGCGTCATCATCGCCAACTCGGCAGCCATTGGGATCGCATATTTCGTAGTGCCGATCAAGCTCAGCGGGCGTGTTCCGAATCCACTCCGCCTATCCTATGCTGTCCGCGAAACTTTTCATGCCACGGTGTTCTTCTCCGGGCAGATGCTGATCAATAACTGCGGCATCGTGCTGGTGAACCACTATTTTCTCGCCGGTGACGCGGGTATCTACGCAGCCGTTGCCATGGTGGGCCGCGTGATTTACTCCATGTCGATGGCGGTGGTGAATTCGACATTTCCGATCGTCGCGGCGACGTCAGATGAAGAGCGCCGCGACCTGCGCGTCATCGCTACGTCGCTCATGCTCGTTCTCGGCATCGGCGCCGGAATTGCTGTGGTGCTGATGGTTGCGCCCGCTGCTCTCTGGACCCATTTGTTCGGTGCGGAGTTCCAGATCGCGGGCCGCTACAACATTCCTTACCTGCTGGCCCTCTACGCGCTCTCAACGGTCATCTATTCCCTGGCGGCGCTCATTATCAGCTTCGAAATGTCGTACAAGATCGCCAACACCAGCTGGGTGCAGCTTGCTTTCAGCGTGGTTCTGGTGGCAGGCATCTCCCGGTTCCACTCATCGCTTCGCGAGGTGGTGCTTGTGCAGCTTTTTCTGATGGTGGTGTTGTTTGTGATGGTGTCGCTGCCATTCCTCTTCACAGCGCTCACTAATCCAAAGGACATGCTGCGAGGGGCCGGATGCTCGCCATTCCGCCTGATTCGGCAGGTCGCCGAGGACGAAGTGATAGCGGAGTTTCTCAAGAGCGATTTCCATCGCCACGAGTTCCGCGAGTATCACGACAGTCTTCGTGAAATTGTTCTCAAACCAGATCTGGATAATGCCGAAGAAAATGCGAAGCGCCGCGCCTTACTATTCATCCGGCATCTCTCTCTGTGGAAGGAACTACCGGAAACGACGGAGTGGTACCAGGTAGAAGTGAACGAAGCAGATCTGGACAATATCCGGATTTTTCCTCGCGCGCAGTGGCGCAGGATTGCCGACGGGAACTTTTCTGCCACAGAAGTGGCGCACGGCATGCGCACCCGTCCGCACATGCTTGAATCGTCATTTCTCACGAAGATTGATGCCATTGGCGATCACCTGCGCCAACCTGATCCCGGATTTGGCGCGGTGATTTTGATCGGCGTGAACGAGAATGAGCCATTGACGGTGCTGGATGGCAACCACCGGCTGATTGCGTCGATGCTGTCCTCGCCCACCCGCGTAAAGAAGCTTCGGTTCCTTGCCGGTCTTTCCCCGCGCATGACGGAGTGCTGCTGGTACAACAGCAACCTGATGACGCTGTTCCGTTATGCCCGCAACGTTTTGGGGCACACAGTTCGCAATCCCGAGGCGGAACTTGCTCGCCTTTTACGGAACGCGGGATAACGCCACGGTTCAAGAAATGTTTTTATGCCATGATTTCAGTTGCCTGCAATGATCCAAGAGACTCAAAGAACCTAAGGTGGGAATTCAGGATGACACATCTTCCTCGCGCTGTTTCGATCAAGCAGTTACCGGAGAAGCTGGATGCAAAACGCGGGAGACTTTTCTTTCGCGAATTGGGGAACTCCATGAACGTCGAGCGGCCCTCTATCGTGCTCGACTGCTCCAAGCTCCGGGAGATAGACAGGTATGCGGCCCATCTGTTGCTTTGCTGCCTGGAAGGGGCTATCAAGCGCAATGGTGACGTGCGACTCGCCGCAGTGGGGACACAAGCAATGCGAAACCTGGAACTCGCCGAAATTGCGCGACTGTTCAGGATTTTCGGCACAGTCGATGAAGCCGTGGAGAGCTTTCAGCGCCGCGCCACGCATGCAGGTTCACACGGGTTAGAACAACCCAAAGAGGGGCATCGCTCATCAGTGAACGCGGCATGACAGTATCCGCGCGCAACCGCACCCACGGAGGATCCATGGAAAACTCCAAGCTCAAGTTTCTCAATGCATCAATCGCACGAATCTTGATTGTTCTGATGGCGGCGCCGATTGTCCAGGCTGCTCCCGTTCCAGGGCGCGCAGAGTCAGCAGGCCGCTCAGGTGCAGGCGCCCGAAGCGGGTCCGCAAAATGCTCCAGAGGCGCCGGTTCCGCAACTTGCGGATCCCTCATCACGGCCCAGCAATCTTCAGTCGGATCAGCAGAACAGCAACCCTGTAGGCACAGCTGCTGCACCTGTCGCCAAACCGACCGGTGTTGCCGCTTCCCGACCTGCGGGAGCTGTGATCGCGCCAGCCAAGCAGCGCCGGGTGCGTTCGATTGTCATTCGTGTGGGCATCATTGTGGGTGCCGCAGTGGCTGTTGGGACTGTAGCGGGACTGTCGCGCAGCAGCTCTGGGCGTCCGTAAAAGTAATCAAACCGTTAAGAAGATTTCTGGATCAGGGGACATGGCTGAATACCTAACGAAACGCCGTACCACGTTTGTCAGCTTTTCCGGGGTGGATGGAGCGGGGAAGAGCACGCAGATCAAGGTGCTCAGGTCTTACCTCCGCCAGCAGAATCTCCGGGTTGAGGTCATTGCTTTTTGGGACCGCATCGCCTGCCTCAAGGGACTCCGAGAGAAGGCCGGACACAGCATCTTCAAGGGCGAAAAAGGAGTGGGAGCCCAGACGCCCCGGTGAATCGCCGTGACAAGAACGTCCGTTCCTGGCCCATGGCGGCCGTGCGCCTACCCCTCTATTTGCTCGACGCGTTTTCGACTCGCCGGATGGTCCATAAGGCCTTGCGTTCGGACCTAGATTTCGTGATCTTCGACCGCTACATTTACGACGAGCTCGCGAATCTGAATCTGCGGAACCCTCTGGTTCGCTTCTATGCGCGGGTCATCATGAAGATTGTTCCGCGGCCGGACGTGAGCTATCTCCTCGATGCCGAGCCCCTTCAAGCCCGCGCGCGCAAGCCGGAATATCCGCTCGAGTTCATCTATATCAACCGTCAGTCTTACCATAAACTGTGCTCGTCGATCGGCGGGATAACGGTGATTCCGCCCTGTCGCTGCATGATGTGCAGCGCGAAGTGCTTCATCATGCAGTCCGGGCACTCTCAAAGAGCGTGGAGCAGCGCGATGCCGGTGGAGTACCCTTGCAACGGGCCAGCTGAGGCACACAAATTGAGGAGTGCGGCTGGATTTTTGCGCGGGGTTGTTCGCGAGCATCTAATTGAACAGGTGCGCGGGGGTTCCCGTTCCGATCTCCCATGGTTATTCAGGAAGGCTGCTGTCATGCACGTTTTGCGTAACGCTCGATTCCGTCTGCTGCTCTCTGTGGCGACCGCGGTTTTACTTGCGCCCGTCGCGTGGGCTGCCAACTGCATCACCCAGGCGCAGATGACACCGGCCGACCGCAATGCCATTGTGGACGCCTCGCGCTCCATGATGCTACAGGTGCAGAACGGCAACGTGAATGGCCTCAAGGCCGTTACGCTCCCCGCCGTGGCGGCGGACTTCGCCGGTATTGCGTCGTCGGTCCAGGGCCTGGCGCCGCAGGTGCAGCAAGCCTTCATAACCGTCGATTCGGTGTACGACCTCGACGCGTCAACCGATCAACCCGGGGCAGCGAACACGCAATTTTTCTGTGGTTCCCCGGTCGTCATCATCAACTTCAACAACCTGCCTCCGGGTAAGTACGCGCTGGCCTTGCTGCACGCAACAGGGGTCAAGGAACCGCAGCAGGTGTCGCTGATCCTGGCACAGGGGCCGGATAAGCACTGGATGTTGGCCGGCTTTTTCGCCAAACCCATGATTCAAGCTGGGCACGACGGCTTGTGGTACTGGGTCTCTGCGCGTAAGTATGCGGAAGCAAACGGGAAATGGGCGGCGTGGTTCTACTATCGCCTTGCCAATGACCTGCTTGACCCGCTTGACAATCTTTCCAGCCCTAACCTCGAAAAACTGCGAACCGAATCCAACGATGTAAAGCCGGATAATCTCCCCAGCGACAGACCCTTTACGCTGAACGCGAATGGCACAGCATTCCAATTGAGCGCTGTCGATACGACGACACAATTCGGCGGGCTGGATCTTGATGTGCACTATCTTCCCGATTCCACACAGGCTGCCCAATTGCGCGATCCGCCATCTGCCCGCAAGCAGGTTGTCGATATCATGAATGAACTGCTTGTGCAGCATCCTGAACTTCACACCGCATTCCATGGCATGTGGGTTCACGCCGATCAGGGGAATGTCTCCCTGTTTGCTCTGGAACTGCCGATGGATCAAGTAACGCAGCCGGGAGCGAGTCCCGTGAATCGCTAGTTCGGACCCAGCGCACCAACCTCATTAAGGCCAGTGGATCGTCTCTTTTAGACGGAGGAGAAAGTGCATCCGTGGGCGAACATTGTGCGAAGATAGAACATTACCTTGGGGTATCCCGTTTCTCGTATATCAAGTGACTTACGTCACTGCGAGACCGCGAGACTAAAGTTACTCTGCCTTTAGTCCCGAGATAGATAAAGGTTCTGGAGGGGCGGGCCCCTTGGAGAGCGGCACTTTTCGGGAGTGGCGCTGGAAGAGGGGCCCGATACAAACTGCTATTTTTGTTTCGCGCGCCAGTTAAAGTCTTTGATCTGGCAATTTTTGTTACAAAGTGTCGGACCTGCCCCACGCCATGATGCTGATTAGAAAACCGGACGATTTACATTGAACTCTCCTGACATATTAGGTCTGACTTATTGGTAAAAAGTTCCTGATGGTTGAACATTTGCCGCCTTTCCGTAAGATGGAATAGGCGGCATTGATTTTGGCCTGCATTCCCCTTTGGACGACGCAATAGTTGAGCGCAGGTCTGAACCGAGCCAGAAATCAGGAGGCCATAGATGGCGACAGCATCACCGAAGGCGGGCAGCGATGGTTTGGCGATCGAGGATAGCTGGGGAGATTTTGTTGCGGGCCGTTATAAAGAAGGCAAAACGGAGGCCGAATTCCGGGTCTATGACGCCGAGGCTCAGCCGGGCGTGGCCGAGTTTTACCGGTTGAATCACCAGTACCAGACGCTCGACTTTGTCCTTGCGAAAGAGAAGGAATACTTCGCGCTCAACAGGGGCAAGAAGAGCATTTGGGAGGCAGCGGAGTACCTGAATACCCTAGTGGACGACAGCGATCCCGATACTGACCTGACACAGATTGAACACCTGATGCAGACGTCGGAAGCCATCCGCAAGGACGGCCATCCGCGATGGATGATTCTGACCGGATTTGTTCACGACCTGGGCAAGGTGTTGTGCCTGTATGGCGAGCCTCAATGGGCAGTCGTGGGAGACACCTTCCCGGTGGGTTGCGCCTACTCGGAGAAGGTGGTATTTCCGGAGTATTTTGCCGCCAACCCTGATAGCAAGGTGCCAGAGCTTCAGACCAAATACGGAATCTATGAACCGAATTGCGGGCTGAGCAAGGTGCACATGTCGTGGGGTCACGATGCGTACATCGGGCATGTCACGCGGAATTACCTTCCGGAAGAAGCGCTTTACATGCTGCGCTATCACTCGTTCTACTCGTGGCACCAGCAAGGCGCATATGAACATCTGCTGTCGGACTACGACAAGGCTATGTTTCCGTGGGTGAAGAAGTTCAACCCCTACGACCTATACTCGAAGTCGGCATCGAAGCCGAACGTGAAGGAATTGAAGCCCTATTACGACGATCTCATTGCCGAATTCTTCCCGGCGCAGATCGACTGGTAGCTCGCGGCCGAATTCGGAATGTGGCGCCGCTCGAATTACCGAGCGGCGCTTTCTAATTTGGATTCGGCGCTGTGATGCGGTAGTGGCCTGATCCAATTACCAACTCGATCAATCCTTCAGATCGATTGGCGCTAACGACGCCGGGGGCCTTTTCTGCCGCAATTCCGTCAACCAGCACCTGTCTCGGAGCCGTCGTTTTCAATTCGACGGTTGCAGTGGCATTGGCGGGAACGGTGAATACATAGGTGGTCTGCATAGGCCCCCGCCGCCAACTGCTTTCGACCTGCCCCCAAGCTGATAGATAACGGGCGTGTGCTGAGTTGATGTTGCCGATTACCTGGGGGCGAAGCAAAATTTGGCGCGGAGACGAAGCAGAGAAATCGATGCCAATCCCGCCAAGCCCTCGATAGAACCATTCTTCAATATCCCCAAGCATAAAGTGATCCTGAGAGCTCTTCGGGTCGGCATCCCATGCTTCGGTTAGCGCCGTGGCTCCCTGTGCCAGCTGATAACCGTAGCTTGGCGAGTCGGTTCGTTCGAGCATATCCAATAGAACGTCGGAATGGCCGCCATCGAGAAGTGCGTCGACAACATAGTGGTATCCGACATCTCCAGCCGTGACATGATTTTGGTGACCGCGGATATCGGCTATCAGCGCATTGAGCACTGCCGACCGTTCGCTGTCCGGTACCAGGCCGATAACGAGCGCCATCGCCTGTGCGGTCTGGCTCCCCTTGTCATAGCGATGGTTTGCGCTATCGAAGAAGCGTCGATTGAAATCGCTCCTGACCAACTCTGCTTTGCCAGCGTATTGCCGCGACAGCTCATCCTTACCCGCGAGCGCAAGAGTCTTCACGAGGACCAGAAGGTCCTGGTAGTAAATTGCGGTTGGTGTGAAGCCCGCGCTTGTCAGTTTTGACATACCGGGTTCGCCAGGGCCGATGTCGTACCAGTCACCCAGACCATAAGCAATAATGCTGCCCTGCGCGCGTGTAGAGAGATAGTCAACATACTTCTGCATCACATCAAGGTGAGCGAGCAAACGGCCCTTGTCTCCGTAGCGTTCATAGAGGTACCAGGGCGCAAGAACGGCCGCGCTGCCCCACTCAGGAGAATCGTCAAAAGGCCCCCACTCGGGTTGAAACAAGACGTACTGCGGCGCGATTTCGGGCACACGCCCGGTCTTCGGACCATCGGATTGCTGTGCGTCGGCAATATTGCGCGCGGTAGCTTCATAGAGTCCCCGGAAGTCGAAGTCGTAAAGCAAGGACGGGGCGAGCAAGTGAGTTTCTTCAAGCCAGCCGAGCTTCTCCCGGTGAGGGCAATCGGTCAGCAAACTCATGGCATTATTTTCGATGGCGCGAACGATTAACGTGTGAATGTCATTGAGCAGCTTCTCAGAAGATTCGAAGGTTCCAATGTTATCCGATGAGGTGTGGACTGCCTCTCCGCGAAGATCGATAAGCTTAGGCAAGCTGCTTCCTGGAGCATTTTCTGCTGCAGCACCTTCCACTTGAACGTAGCGAAATCCGTAATAACTGAATCTTGGACGCCAGTGTTCCGTGCCCCCACCCTTCAAGGTGTATGAAAACCACTGCGGGCCGCCGGAGCTTTCCTGAGAGACTGTTCCGTCAGGGTTGAGCAATTCACCGGGAATGAGCTTCAATGAAGAACCTGGAGGGCCTGCGACCGAGATTACCGGCCATCCCGCGAAATTCTGCCCCAGATCGTAAACCTGCAGGCCCTGCTTGGGCTGGGTGCGGTGGATGGGTGTGTATGTGTGCATGACACGAACGGGAGGGGCCAGCTCGGGTCTCAGCATACCGCCCGGACCATCGGTGATTACGACGGGATTCCAATTGCGGTCGTCAAACCCGGGGCGATCCCATCCGGTGATTTCGCGACGAGCGTCGTAGTCTTCCCCGCCGTACGTGGATGAAAATGTGATAGGGCCGGACGCGCTTTTCCACGTTTCGTCACTTGCGATTTCGAGAGTCGTTCCATCACGCAGTTCCATGTGCAATTGCACGACGCACCGGGGCGGTCCGTCACTACCGACGAATTTTTGATAGCGATTTGGCGTCTTCGGCACGTGATACATGCCGCTGCCCAGCATGATCCCAAGCGCATTCGCGCCGGGGTGTAGGAGGGACGTGACCTCGAAGGTGTCATACATGATCGTCTTGCGGTAATCGGTCCAGCCCGGCGCGAGCTCTTGGTTACCGACTTTGGCGCCGTTGATTCTGAACTCGTATTGGCCGAGACCGGAGACATAAAGAATTGCGCGCGACACGGGAGCCTTTAGCTCTACACCCTTGCGGAGCAGTGGCAATGGTCTGTTATCGGCTTCGACATCAGTTGTCGCCGCTCCTATCCATTTGCCGTGCCAAACGGGTGCCTGGATCCACTTCGCGGCGTAGCTCCAGGGGCTGGGATGATCGTTCTCGTCCCACACGCGCACTCGCCAAAAGTAGACATGCTGCGGCTCGAGAGCAGGGCCGGAATATGGCTTGTTCGCGGTGTCCGACCTGTTCCCCGATACCTTTCCTGAATCCCACAAGAGTGTCTTGCCACTTAGGAGGTCATGAACATTTTTGGCAACACGGACCTGATAGCTTGCTTGGCGCACGCCGTGAAGTGATGGGGATGCGGCTTGGACTCTCCACTGGAATCCGGGGTTCACGTCTGCAACCGCCAAAGGTTCCAAAGATCCTGCGCAACGCAAGTCAATTGGGGCAGCAAGATGAAACGTATTCTGCGAAGGCTTCGCCGCGTGCACGGGTAAGGATGGCGCCAGCGGCAGGCCCGAAAACAATGCAAGGAGGATCTGCAAGAGTAGGAAGGAGAGTTCCCTGAAGCGAACGCAGGTCATTCCAACGTAATATACCCTTGATGCGGTTAACGGCAATGTCGCCGGTGCTCGGTATTGGCAGCCGGAGATGCGGTTTCGCATTACCTAGATGGAAAGACTTGGCACACAGGAGAGTTGCTCAATGAAGACGGGTTTGCCGTTGCGGTGCTTATTGTTGATGATTCTCGCCGGTGTTGCCGGAATTTCAATGTGTGCCCAGGATGCTGGCGGCGAAATTAAACCCGCCCCGTACCAGACCGCGTGGCAAGATCTTGAGTTTGGTGTCATTCTCCATTTCTCGACCAATACATTTCTTAACAGGGAGTGGGGAGATGGAACCGCCGCTCCATCGGTGTTCAACCCAACGCAGTTCAATCCGGACCAGTGGATGGAAGCTATCCGCGATGCGGGCGCGACGTATGTGGTGTTGGTGGCAAAGCATCACGACGGATTTTGCCTTTGGCCGACTGCTGAGACAACGTACAGCGTGAAAAGCAGCCCCTGGCGCGGCGGTAAGGGTGATGTTGTGGGCGAAGTCGCACGCTCCGCACGAAAATACGGGTTGAAGTTTGGTGTGTACCTTTCTCCGTGGGACCGGCACGATGTACGGTATAAGGATTCTGCAGCATACGACCGCTATTACAACGCTGAGCTGGCCGAATTAGCGCAGCGCTACGGTGACCTGGTGGAGTTCTGGCTGGATGGCGCGGGGAGTGAAGGGCACGTCTACGACTTCAAGAAGATCATCGAGACGCTGCGAACCTATCAGCCCAACGCCGTTGTGTTCGCCGACACCGGACTGTTTGAATATGGCGATGCGCGATGGGTGGGCACAGAATCAGGCAGGGTGGATTACGAAAACTGGAACGTCATCGATCGCCATGGATATCGCCGATGGCGGCCGATTGAGGCCGACACGCCATTGCGCAAGGAGCACTGGTTCTGGCACCCGCGTGATGAAAAGTCATTGAAGAGCGTGAATGAACTGCTGGAGGTCTACGACAAGACCGTAGGGCGCGGTGCCCAACTCATGCTTGGAGTGGCACCGGATAGCAGGGGGTTGTTACCGGAGGTCGATGCAACTCGCCTCAAGGAATTTGGCGCGGCGCTGAAGGATCGTGCCGATAGAAATCTGGCGCTGCAGCGTTCTGCCGGCGATCCGGAAACCGACGCTGCCTTCGACAATGATCCGGACACGTTCTGGTCGGCCCCTGCCGGTTCACACCATGCGGCTCTTGAAATATCGTTCGATCATCCCGTGCGATTCGATCATGCCGTCTCGATGGAGTGGTTGAACGATGGCCAGCATGTGCAGAAGTACGCTATCGAGGCCTGGGACGACACGCGTCAAGGCTGGGAAATGATCCTGGAAGGGCAGGCGATCGGACACAAGAAAATCGACGCATTTCCTGCTGTGACGGCAAGCCGCGTACGGCTCGACATTCTTTCGAGCACATCGGAAGCGCATATCCGCGAGTTTCAGTTGTACGACTGGTCGCCGCCTGCGTCAACAGAGGGTACCGGGATTACGCCGTCAGCACCTTGACACTATTGGCAGCAAACGACGGGGCAACTACGGAGGAATGCCTCGTCGGTGATCAGCGGATCAATCTCCGCCGGCCAACACAGGAGGATCTCTTTCGCGCGCTTATCACTATTGACGGAGATTGACCTGGATGGCTCTCCACAGAGCGGGTTTATTGAGTTGAATCGCGATCGTAGGCAAGTCACTCGCGGGCGCCATTGGACACGGAATCAAGTGCGGCCTTGAACGAGCGAACGTCGTCTTCCTGCACGATGAAAGTTCCGGTCGAGTCGATCTGCAGCGAAAGAGGTGCCGTGTGCAGGTTCTCCCGCTCCCTGGAATCCCGGTTGCCGTTGAGGGAGGTGTGCACGTCAAGAACGCCGGTGCGTTGCACAAGTTTGACCACGTTGGAAGCGCGGACCCCGCCACCTGCCATGATACGGATGCGGTTGCCGGCGGCTTCTCGGAGCTGTGCGATCCGGCGCGCTCCACACAGGGCGTCTGGACGGCCGCCGGAAGTGAGTAGCCTGTCGGCGCCCACCGAGATCACGTCTTCCAGCGCTTTATCCAGGTCTTCGCAGACATCGAAGGCGCGATGAAAGGTTACGGACAAGGGACGGGCAAGTTCTACTAACGCTGCCGTACGATCAAGGTCGACACGGTGATCGTCAGTGAGTAAGCCCAGGACGACGCCGTTGACACCCATGGCTTGCGCGTCCCGAATGTCCTGATGCATAACCTGATACTCAGACTTGGTGTAGACGAAGTCGCCGCCGCGGGGACGAATAATCACAAAAACATCGAGCGTCACGGCTCCGCGAACAAGGTGAATGAGACCCGAACTTGGCGTAATGCCACCTTCGCTTAGTGCGCTGCACAGTTCAACACGCTGCGCTCCGCCGCGTTCCGCTGCAATTGCGGAATCGACAGAATCCACACAGATTTCGAGATCCATTATCATTGGTCAATTCGATCGTAAACGGTATTCGAGGGGGAGTGTCTGATTGAATTGTGAGGCCCAGGGTCTGGCCGATGGTCACACCCCTCCTCCGACACAACTATTTCTTCTTGTCCGAGGGCAGCTCCGCATTCATCTTCTTGAGCAGTGCCACTTCGCGCTCAATTGCGGCTGCGGCGCGAATGATCTGCGCGTCGGCCTGTTTCCAGTCCTTCTGCTCGATCGCTTCGCGGACTCCGGGTAGCGTCTTCACCCCGTAACCCGTGTAATAACCCGGCGCGTAAATCAGGTTTCGGTACCACGGCCGGTTGGGCAGGCCTGTGGGATCGGTAAGAGTCTGCTCAACCCGCGCAATCTCCGCATTCACATCGTCTGGCACCACGCCGGCCTGCTGGGATATAGCGCTGTCAAAAGCCTTTGCTGCATCAGTCAAATCGTCCGACGCCTGTTCCAGCGGCGCGAAGTTCAGATACGGAGGAATCGGATCCACGGGAGGTGTGACGCGGCGCTTCTTGGGATCCTTAAGGGCATCGAACACGCCCTCGCGTAATTCGAGGTCGCGTTCCTTCGCAGATCGCGCATCTCGGCGGCCAGGTCTTTTACCTCGCCAACATAGGTGTGAATAGTGTCAGCGAAGTTGGAGAATTGAAATGGCAGCACATCGGCATCCGCCATGCGCATCACCATCGTTCCTACGGTCTGCGCCATCGTGCGCCCATACGTCAGGTCGGTGTCCTCAAAATGGGTGTACCAGTAAAAATCGTCATAGATCGAATGATACTGGCCTGCTTCGTCCTCGCCGCCATACCCGACGTTCAGGCTCGCGATTCCGAGGTAATCGGCAAATACCGAGAAGTCCGACCCCGATCCTAATGCTGAAAGCCGGAGATCCGCTCGCGAGCGTAGCTCCTCGCGGTGCTTGGCATCTGCATCGGCGATCTCGGCCAGCATGGCGCGCTTTCCTACAGGCATACCGGTCTCCGGATCGTTTATGTCGCGCGCAACTTCGCTGACAAAATGCTCGAGAGACTGTGAACCTTCTGCGCCGAAGAACCCCCGGTCATTGGAATCGGTATTGACGTAGAGCACAGCGTGTTCCTTCAACTCTGCAGCGTGCGTCTCACCCCACTCTGTCGAGCCGAGGAGTGCAGGTTCTTCCCCGTCCCAGAAGCAGTAGATGATCGTGCGCTGTGGCTTCCATCCTTGTTTAACCATCTCCCCGAGGGCCCGCGCCTCTTCAAGCTCCGGGCTTGCGCCGGAGACTGGATCTTCCGCCCCGTTTACCCAAGCGTCATGATGATTGCCGCGTATCACCCACTGGTCAGGATGAGTCGCGCCTGGGATGCGCGCAATCACATCGTAGAGCGTTTTGCGATCCCAATTGAACTTGAGTGCAAGGTGAACTTTGTCCGTGCTTGGCCCAAAGTGATACGTGAAGGGCAACGCCCCGCGCCAGTCGGGTGGAACGGTCGCCGCCGAGCGCTTGCAGCAGCGGGGTCGCGTCGGCATAGGAGATGGGCAGTACCGGAATCCTGGTGATGGTCTCCACTTTGTCAGTGGAACCAGCTCGGCCCCGTCCACTGCGCCGACGCCGGGGGTCTGTGGATCGCCGGGATAAGTGGGCATATCCATGACACTGCCGCGCTGTGCGCCGTCAGCCGGGCGCATGGGACCCTTCGGATAGACTTCTCCTGCAAAGTACCCGTCATCACCAGGGTCGGAGTAAATGAGACAACCGATCGCTCCGTGTTCTGCGGCCACCTTTGGTTTGATGCCGCGCCAGCTTTCGCCATAGCGAGCAATCACGATCGCGCCCTTCACGACTGATCCCCATGCGATCGAGAACCTCGTAGTCCTTGGGGCGCCCGTAGTTCACGTAGATCAACGGCCCCGTCACATCGCCGTCGCGCGAGTACGCGTTGTAAGTCGGCAACTGCTCTGCAGTTTGGCTTGACGTTGGATCGAGGCTGAGGGCCGGCTCCTGCAGCTTGGCGACGGACTTGGTCGCGCCAAGCAATTCAAGATGACGTTCCAGCGGGGTCGGGAAGAGAGCGGAGAACGTCTCGATCTGCGCGTCGAGGCCGTAGGACTTTAGCTGCGCCAGGAGCCACTCAGCGTTGTCCTTGTCATATACAGATCCAACGTGGTGCGGACGAGCGGCGAGTCGACGCATCGTCTCCTTGATCCGGTCCGGCTCAGGGACAGCGCGAAACTTACCTTCCCACTGCGTTTCGGTCGCGGAGTGTTCTGCTGTGTAACCGCAGAGAGGGTGGTCAGTATTGGCGGCATTGGCGAGAACAGAAACCAGGCAGAAGGCTGGAAGAAAGGGGCGCACTCAGTTCACCTCGACTCGAAGAATCACTTGGACGCATGAATACGGAAGATCCGTGGAGTTGATTACACAATGCTGCACCGGGCGCGTCAAATTCTTCGAGAAAGTGAAGAGGGCCGGGGCATAAATCCCGGCCCGTCGTGAGAGCTTGATCACTTGCACGTGCGAGGTTCAGGCCCGTGGCTGGAAAGTCCTCACCAATCGCATTTAGGATTGCCAACCACCGCCGAGTGCGCTATAGAGCTGCACCAGGGTGAGCGCTTCGCCTTGCTGAGCAGTCACGAGGTTCAGTTGCGCTGCAAAGAGATTTGAGTCGGTAGTCAGCACTTCAAGATACCCGGTTGAACCGCCTTCGTAACGAAGGCGAGCCAGGCGTGTCGCGTCTTTTGCGGCTTCGACCAGTTTCTCCTGCTGCTCACGGTAGGCCCGCTGTTTGTTCAAAGCGATCAGAGCGTTGGAGACATCGCGGAATGCGCCGGCGATTGTCTTTTGGTAGGTGAGAACCATCTCCTGCTTGGTTTCCTGCGAGAGTTTAAGCTGACCGCGAAGCTTACCGCCTTCAAACAGCGGCTGTGTCAGCGTACCGATACCGTAGATGGTCTTTCCCGCGGTGTCGAAGATGCTCGACAGGCTGTCTCCCCCAACGCCGCCAGACCCGCTGATGGAAAGGTTGGGAAAGAACTGCGCGCGCGCAACGCCGATTTGGGCGTTGGCGGCGATGAGGGTAGCCTCTGCCTGCTGGATATCCGGCCGCCGCTCAAGGAGTTGCGAAGGCAGGCCCGCGGGAAGATCCTGCGGCGGAGGCGCGAGCGCGTTCGGATCCTGATGGGCGATGGGCCCGGGATTCTCTCCAAGCAGAAGAGCGATTGCGTTCTCCTGTTGCTGAATTTGCTGTTCGAGTTGCGGGATCTCCGAGGTGGCCGGTGTACAGCAATTGCTCCGCCTGACGCAGATCGGAGAGCGGCACTGACCCGCCGCTCTCCAGCGTCTTCGTAAGATTCACAGAGTCCTGGCGGACCTTCAGGGTTTCCTTTGTGATCTCAAGTTGCGCGTCGAGAGCCCTGATTTGCAGGTAGGAGGTCGCGACCTGTTGCACCAGTGTCATCCGAATGGCACGCTGTGCCCATGTCTGTGCCAGCAACTGGGCGCGCGCCGCTTCTGTCTGCTTGCGGTACAGGCCCCAGAAGTCGGGTGTCCAAGCCGCCGATACATTGAACGATCCGTTCACCAGCGGACTCGGAATGTTGGATCCCAGAGAAGACGGCAAGGTGGCGCCGATGCCGGTGCCGCCAATGCTGACGGTTGGAAACTGCTGCGCGCGGGTGATGCTGACCTGCGCCTGTTGCTCGAGGATGCGCTGCGCCGCGATGCGCACGTCGTAGTTGTTGGCGAGAGCTTTGCGGATCAAGTTCCTGCAGTTCGGGCTCTCGATAGACGGTGGACCACTGTTCATCTCCCAGTGAGTTCGGGGCGCTGCTCGTAATTGCTGCTTCGTCGGCGCCACGAAACGTCGGGGGAGCCGTGACATTAGGACGCGCATATTTTGGTCCGACGTTGCACCCGGCCAAAAGACTAAGCGCGCCGGCGAACAGGATCAGTCGTGCATGTTGAAAGTTGCGCGTCATCCCTGGCCTCCTTCAACTTGCGCGTGAGCGGGGATTTGCTTCTCTGGTCCACTGGATGTTGAGCCTGGGCCGCAGATGGAATCCATGGTTGTGCCTTTGCCGCCCCTCGCGAAGCGATGGGAGAGGAATTCGACGACGGCGAATGTGACGGGAATGAAGATGAGACCGAGCAGCGTGGAGAGCGTCATTCCTCCGACAACGACTGTGCCGAGAATACGACGAGAAGCAGCGCCCGATCCGGTGGCCGTCCACAATGGCAAACAACCAACGATGAACGCGAGCGCGGTCATGACGATGGGGCGGAAGCGGAGGCGCGCAGCGTGGAGTGCGGCATCGCAGATACTTTGACCGCTCTCGTAATTCGTCTTTGCGAATTCGACGATCAGAATGGCGTTCTTTGCTGAGAGCCCGATCAGCATTACCAGACCGATGGTGGCAAAGATGTCGTTCTCATAGAGGCGCGCGTGCAACGCGACATATGCACCCAAGATGGCAACAGGAGTGCTGAGCAGAACGCTGAACGGCAGCGTCCAACTCTCGTAGAGCGCTGCGAGGATAAGGAAGACGAAGAGCAGGGACAGGCCGAATACGGCCCAGGATGGAACGCCTTTCTCGGCCTGCTGCTCCTGGTAGGACATACCGGAGTAGTCGAATCCCGCGCCTGCTGGCATGGTCTCCTTGAAGACTTCTTCGAGAGCCTTGCGCACCTGGCCGGAACTGTATCCGGGCGCGCCGGTGATGTTGAGTTGCGCCGCATTGAATTCGTTGAATCGATAGATGAATTCGGGGCCGGTAATTCGAGTGACTTTGACGAGAGAGCCGAGCGGCACCTGGCTGCCGTTCGCGCTGCGCACATAGAACTGGTCGATGTTAGCGATGTTGGAGCGCGACGTGCCTTCAGCTTCAACATAGGTTTGCCACTGGCGGCCAAACCGATTGAAGTAGTTGACCAGATATCCGCCCATGAAGGTCTGCATGGTGGTGTAGATGGTGGAGAGATCAACTTGTTGTTGAAGCGCCTTCTCCTTGTCCACGTCGGCATAGAGTTGGGGCACGGCGGGCTGGTAGGACGGGATGGCGGCCGCGATTTCAGGGCGCTTGGAGAGCGCGCCGAGAAAACCGAAGACATTCTTGGTCAGCGTTGCGGGATCGTCGGAGCCGGAACGGTCTTCGAGGATCATGGTGACGCCACCGGAGGTTCCGATGCCGGGAATGGAGGGAGGCGGGAACGCGAAGGCGATGCCGTCAGGATTGGCGGCAAGCTGCTGCTGAAGATGGCTCTGGATGTACTCGAGTTGCTGCTCTTTGGTCTTGCGCGTATCCCAGGGTTTGAGGTTCACGAAGAAGAAGCCTGCGTTGGTGCTCTGTACCTGGGTGAGGAGTGAGAAGTTGTTCACCGCGATTACGCCTTCAACTCCGGGCGTCTTGAGCAGTGCATCGCTGATCTTTTGC
>CAWJOO010000013.1:0-40858 GCA_963844515.1 uncultured Acidobacteriota bacterium | reverse complement strand
GTCCGGCACAACCGACAGGACAATCGAAGAGTCCGTGAACCGCGAGCTCGACTGGGACCCTGGGTCACGGCCAGGGGGATCGGCGTCAGTGCCAAGGACGGCGCGGTTGTGCTCTCCGGACGCGTCGACTCGTACGCGGAGAGGGTCGGCGCGGTTAGGGCCGCCGAGCGAATCTACGGGGTTCGGGCCGTCGCCGACGGCTCGAGGTCAAGCCGGCGACACCCCGCGACGGAAGCGACGAGGAGATCGCCGAGACGATCGCCCGGCAGCTCGCGTGTAACAGCGTCGTCCCCGACACCGTCGAGGCCGAGGTCCGAGACGGCTACGTCACTCTCCGCGGCACGGTCGAGTGGAGCCACCAGCGCGAAGCCGCGGAACGCCCGCTCGAACAACTCTGCGGGGTCTTCGGGGTCAGGAACGAGATCACGCTCGAGGCTCCGGACAAGCCGAAGGCGGCCGACCTCGAGGAACAGATTCACCGAGCGATCGCCAGGATGGCTGACCTTGACGCGCGCTCGATCGGGTAGATGTCAGAAACGGCACCGTGCACCTGGACGGCAACGTGCACTCGCTCGCCGAGCGGCGCATCGCCGAGGAGGCCGCGGCATCCGCCGGCGGCGTCAAGAGGTCAAGAACGACATCACCGTGACGCCGTAAATGTCCGGACTGCACCGAGGCGTCCGGCAAGACACGGCGTCGATCGCGCCGGCCGGTTCGTTTGACGAGACCTGCCGCGTGGGCCAGACGTGCCCAAACGTTCAGACGCCGCGTCCGCGGACGGCGGCGCCACAAACCACGACCAGGACCTGGTCTGCCGGGAGCCGTGACTTACGATCCAGTCCCAGATCGCGGACAGCAGCTGATGCTTGGCCCCGGTAGCCGTGACCGTGGCCACGAATCTCGCTTGGCTTGCTCACTCGATCGTCATAACCGTCATCGCGACGGCTCGAGCGAGGCCGTGGGCGCTGGTGCATTCGCCGGAAACGGGCGCCTTGGATAGCGCCGCCCTGGGACGCTCGCGATCATCCTTTATAGGACGCGCCGAAGCCTGACGCTGCGGTGTCCGCCGCTTTGGTGTGGTCGCGTCGGCGCTCTCCGGCTCGCGACCGCCAATCTGCCGGATCGCGGATCGCTGCCGGCTCGGGAGCCGACACAACTGTCGGTGCCGGTATGACAGCCGGTCGTCGCTATCGCCTGCTCGCGCTGCGTTCGCCAGCAACGCGATCGTCCCGGTCGCCACGATGCCCAGCTGGCTTCAAGCTTCGCCACCAACCGACCCCTCAGCCTCACCGTCACCGCCGCCCGCGCGCTCCTCGAAGGCGGCCCCGCCGGCGGCTACGTCTGGCAGTCGCTCGCCCGGGCCACCGGCATCCTCATCGTCTTCTTCACCATCTCCCTGCACCTCTACCGCAACACCACCTCGCCAGCGAACGCCGCGACCTCCGCGCCTAAACCGCCGGTCGCGTGGGTGGTCAGGTCCGTCCGGTCCGCCGCAGACCGGCCAGTCACCGGTGAACAACCTCTAAGTTCGCGCCAGCTCGCTGCCGCCGACAATCAACTGCTCGTCGAACGTAAACCCGGCCTCGAGGGCCCGTTTCGCAGGGCAGGTGTTCAGCGACTCTGCGAAGGCGCCTGACCTGGTCGGATGTGAGCCCGTCCGGCAGATAGACGCGAACATCGACATGCCGTGGAGTTGACTCCGAGTCATACGCGACCTCGACGCGCACCTCCGACAGCTCCCACTCCCGCGCCCGTGCGTACAGGGTGATCATCGTCGAAACGCAGGAAGCGAGCATCGCTGGCAGCAGTTCGTGCGGCGCAGGCCCCGTATCGGTTCCCCCGAGGCGCTCGGGCTCGTCGGTCACGATCATGTGCCGGCCGTTGACATCGACTTCGTGGCGAAGATCGCCGTGCATTGAGCGAGCGACTGCGGTCATGGTCATGGTTTGGATCGTCGCGGATGCCGTGATCCCGCATCCGCCCAAAGCCGCAACTCGGCCGGGGGTCTCCCGCCACGTCCACGATGCGGGCGTGGTTCGCCCTAAGCGAGGCCCCCCTCGCATGAACCGACAGTCCCGAAGCGCGGGCCTGGTGTCAGTGACTTTCCCATGCCGGCGGACGCTGGGGGTCGTGTCCCCCAGTTCTCCTTGCGCCACTCGGCCTTGATAAATCGCTTGGCTTGGTCGGCGTCTTCTTCGAAAGCCTTCATGGCCCGCTCCATCTCCCGCTCCTCGGCGGCCATCGCGCTCAGTCTCCTTCGAATCGCGAATTGTGCGCGAATCTCGTCGTCGTGAACGGGGAATCTGTCGACGCGCTGGGCCATCGAGTAAATCATCGCGCGTGTTACCTCAGCTGGAATCCGGCATTTCCCACGTAGCTGGCGTACGACGCACGGATCGTCGAACGGATTGGCGATCGTGGGCAGGCCGGAGAACTCTCTGACCGCACACCGATCACCGGATGCCCGTCCGATCGGTAGTTCGCCCGCGTCGTCGTGCACGGGGCCGGCCGGGATCCGGACGTTTGCGCTGGTCGCCCCTCCTCCGCTCGGGTGCGCGCAGTCACTTCGATCGCGGGCGCAGGTGATCGTACGTCGCGCCGACCGCCTGCGACATGTACCTCGGTTCGGTACCGCGGTCAGGCCGGGCGCCGGGTTCGAGACGTGGCGGATCGGCGACCTCTCGTGGATCGCTCGCGGTATGGGTCGGTCGTCCCGATGTGTGAGCGCGGCGGTTTGATCTCGCAGACTGTTCCACCGGCAGCCGCACATCCCGGTGACGGCGCACCTTGAATTCTGTAGTTCCAGTCATAGCTCGAGCGTAGGGGGCGGCGCGGGCACGGGCATCCGGAGTAGCCGGTCGTCCTGGTCCGTAGAAACCGCGTACGTATCCGGTCCGTGACGGGTCCCCACACCACCTCCAGCGCGTCCGTCACCTCCGATCAGGAGGTTGCCGAACATGGATGTCATGACCTGACCGTACGCCCTGGCCACGCGGGGCAAACCCTGGGCGGCATTCGATCGAGCTACATACTTCCTACGGTTCGTGGGTCGGTACGTAGTCTTGCGCAGCCGGTCGCGGCACAACTACGGATGCGCTCGCCGGCGGCGCCGGGTGACACTGCCGGGGCGATGCCTTCGTTTCTTCGCCGACGTTCCCGTCTCTCACTGCGTGATCTGACGCCCGGCAGTTACCTCACCGATGGCCGGAACCTGTTCCGGGTGATCTCGCAGTTCGTCAACGGACGCTCGGTTCTGGTGTGGCTGGAGCACTGCGTCACGCTCGAGGCCCGCCCTCGCGCGGCGTCCGAGCTCGAAGCGATGGGCATGCGCGCGGTCGGAGATACGCGCGCCCGCCGTCCAGCCGCGATCATCCAGTCCGATGCCGGCTGGAGATCCAGCGGCACTCCGCTGACTGCCATTCGATAACGGAAATCATCGATAATCTTGATCGCATATGACGGTTCGGCTGACGCGCAGGCGGCGATCGATCGTGCCGGGGAGCTCATGAAAGGCGAGCCCGCCACGATTCTCACCGTGTGGGAGCGGCTCATCGACGTCGTGGCCCGGACCGGCTCGGGCATGGCACTCGGCGATGTCGACTTCGACAGACTCGATCGCTCCTCTGAGGCTCAGGCGCGTCAGCGGGCCGAGGAGGGTGCCGAGCGTGCACAGCGCGCGGGCCTGAAGCCGCGGGCGCGCACCGGCGCTCGCGAGCATTCGATCGCGGCCACGATCCTGGCCGCCAGGTCGCCTTACCGCGAACGCACTCATGAGCGTTCCCTTCGCACCTGAGCGCAAGGTAGGGAACTCATCGGCAAGGCCTAGGACCGCCTTCGACTCTGCTGCCCTCCCCGGGCATGGGCCGCACCGAGATCGAGCGCGATCGCGAGAATCAAGGTGGCCGTCCACGCGTTGACCGGGTTGAGGAGCAGCGGCTCGTGCCCGCCGACGGTGTTTGCGATCAGCCAGATGACGAACCAGATCAGTGTCATGGCGAGGCCACGACCGGGCGCGCGTCGGTTGCGGGGAGCGACCGCGCCAGCTCCGCGCCCCAGGCGCGTGCGCGGTCGAGCTCGCCCTCAACGAGCGGGCCTTCGGAATCCTCGACGAGGAAGCTCTCTGTCCCGACCACCTTATAGCCGTGGCGTCTTAACCTACGCGCGATGCCCCGCGCGGCGACGCCGGTCAGCCAGGGTGACTTGTCGAGCGCGTGTCGAACGCCGCGACGCGCTGCGCCGCGTTCGGTGGAAGGTCGCGGAGCCCGAGCGCAGCCCGGGCTCCTCGGTAGCGCCGGGCTCGACGTGGCCGGTGCCGTCTTCGCGGACGCCTTCGGCCGCGAGACGCCGGCTGCGAGTTGTGGGTAGGCCGTGCATATGCGTCGGCCCGCCGACGACCAGCAGATCGACGGTGCCGCGATGCTCGGCGGCGTCGTACACCGGCAGCGCCGGCACCGATCCCAATCCCTCGGCGACCGCATCGGCGATCGCCCGGGTGTTTCCGAAAACCGATTCGTAGACAACGATTGCGTCCATGACGAGCTCCCCAGGACGATTTTGTAAGTCACCGCCCAGCGTGACGAAAGGCACATGAACGCACATCGCGACGTTCCCTCACGCGAGCCGGGATAACTACTTAGACGAAGCGCTCGTCTAGGCGGCGACTCCCTGGCGGAGGTTGTGATGCTGCGCGGCCTCGCACAGCGCCTTCTCGGCACTCGGGGACGTAGTCGTGGTGCGAAGGCACGGTCCCGCACACCCGTGTGCCGCGTCCCGCGGCGGAGACGATCTCGAGGACGCCGCCGGCGGCCTCGATACGGTCACGCATTCCGGTGATGCCGCTCCCTTCGGGGCCGGCCTCGCGGGCGAGGCCGACGCCGTCGTCGCTGACCGTGAACTCGATCGCGTCGACCCGCCGCGCCAGCGTCACGGTCACCGTAACGCCCGCTCCGGCATGCTTGGCCGCGTTCTGGATCGCCTCGCGGACGCAGAAGTAGATCGCCGCCTCGACCGCCGGCGATGCGCGCCCGACGCTTTCGTCCGCGACGTAGATCGGCACCGGCGATGGCGTCGTCCTCTTCTTCAGGAAGATGCGCGAAGAGGATATCGGCACCTTCTTTGGCGAAGCAGAGCGCGATCGCACGACCGATGCCGCTATCGGCGCCGGTGATGAGGGCGGCGCGGCCGGTGAGTTTGCCGCTGCCGGTGTATGTGGTTTCACCGTAGTCAGCGAGCGGCTGCAGATCGTTGGAACTGCCGGGAGCGGGTTGTTTAGGTTGCGGGAAAGGCGGAGAGGCAAAGCGTTCGCGCGGGTCTGACGTCTCTCGGAGGCTGCTGGAGGTACTTTGATTAAGGCTGTCGGTGTTCATCCCTTTTCCTCACATCGGAAGGTGCGTGCGTAGACCTCAGATGCGGGGGGCGTGCGTGGCGTAGCCCGCGCCGGGTTGGTCAAGGAGAGGCATGCGGGCGTGGATCAGAGAGGCTGCAGAAGGATTATGAGGAGGTGCCGGACCAGGCTGGATTGTTCTTATCTCGGCAGGAGCATTGCGCGGAACCCCTACAGGTTCAAACCGCATCTGAGACGACATGAGGTCTCGAAAGCATGCGCAAACTCGGCCTTCGCCAGTACCTGTCGCGCTGTTGCTAATCGATGTATTGACTACGTTCCAGTTTCCCGATGGAGACGCAATCCTGAAGGGTGCATTGAAGATACAGGATGCGCTGGTCAGGCTGAAGAAACGGGCGCGCGAGTTGGGCATCCCGGTGTTGTATGTCAACGATAACTTTGGCGATTGGCGCAGCGAGAAAGAGGTGTTGATGGGGCGTTGCCTGGAGGCAAAGGGCGCGCAATTTGTGCGACCGCTGCTGCCGGACAGCGAAGACTATTTTGTGCTGAAGCCGATGCACTCAGCGTTCTTCATGACGCCGTTAGAGGTGCTGTTGCTGCACCTTGACGTGGAGACGCTGATTTTGACTGGACTGACATCGAACAGCTGTATCAGCGTGACTGCGCATGACGCGAACATGAGGGGATTCGACATTTACATTCCGGCAGATTGCTCATGCGCGCGCACTCCGGAAGAGCATACACAGGCGCTGGCGCAGCTTGAGGCGATGGCTGGAGCGAACTTGAAGCGGTCTAAATCGCTGATGCTGCCGAAGCTGATTCAGTCGGCGCAGAGCTCGCAGAAGGGGGCGCGGTAGTTTTTGCTTCGTCAACTTCGACAGCGTGAGAAGTAAAACCCACCGGAGACTCAGGAAGTCTTTCGACAGTGGGTTTGACGCGCTTGATCTTGTGGAAACGGCGATGGGCTCCTGCGCATTTAGAGTTCTCGCCGAGAAAGCCATAGAAAGACACAGCATGATGGTGAGTACGCACACGGGATGGTACAACATGGGATTTACTCTTACGCGAACTCAAGCATGGTGCGCACAATGCCTTCCAGGTGCACTGGCGATGGTCGTCGCGACTGGACGTGTTCTATCGCAACAAATCCGGACAATACGCTGGGCCGCATCTGGTGGAACGGGGCAAATTGGAGCACGACACGGCAGTTTCTCGGCGGAACGATGGAATCTGAGCCGGGCGCGACGTGGCGTGGCGGCAACCTTTCTGGACTGTTTTCTACCGTGGAACCAGCGGCAACTTGATATGGAACACGTGGAATGGCAAAGCGTAAAGTGTCGAAACTGACACCGGAGTAGCCATCTACGAAGCTCGATCTGCGTGCGCGCGTGGCCTCGACCGGCATCGACCGCCCGCGGCGCGCCTCCATGCTGAATGTTGTGGCACGGAGGCGCGGGTGTGATTAGAACTTCAGCAGGAAAGCGAGCGTAAGCCTGTTTTCACTTTTTCGGAGGTCGGGGGTCCAGCCCGGTACGATCGAACCTAACGCGCCGGAGTTCCCTCCGGGCGGCGTAATGCCTCCGGGGCCCGTAAAATAGGGGACGTTCGCGTCACGGTGGTTGTATTCAAGCCGATAGGTGAAGTACTGGCTGGGCATGTAGTCGGTTGTCACGGATGCATCCCAAGCCTTGTATGGATCTCCCGGATTCTCTGTGAAATACGGAGTGCCTGAGGCGGCCGTGGCTCCGTTGATAGGTGGCAGAAGAACAAGATACCGCCCGGGATTGTTGATACGGCCGCCGCCAATCGTCATCGCATAACGGTCTCTGTCAAACCACAGCCTGTTGTAGAACATGAATCCGAGAAAGCTCTGTTTCGGACCATTCTTACCGTTACCAAAACAGCTCACGCCGCCACCGGTTTCGCAACCCGCGTCGCCAGTGAGGGTAGCGGCAGCCTTGCTGACGAAGCTCATAGGGTGATCCAGATACTTATACTCAACGCTGTCGTCGCTGTGGTAACGAGTCCGGTGGGTCACGCCAAGAGCGTCGCGTCCATAGCCGTACTGATTGCCGACGAAGGACCAGTTCGCATTGGGTCTGTACAGTATTTCGCCGCCGAGGCCGGGACGATTGTTGAAGCGTCCGTAGGACTGCCAGCCGTTGATGAACCAGGGTTCGATCTTGAGCTTAGCGGTGGGAAACCACTGCACACGCACGCCGTTGAAGAACCATGGTGTGTTCGAGGAGACGTAGGAAGGTTGATATGCCCAGTTGTCGAATTGATAGTAGGAGAACAACCCGACATACGACATGAAGATGCCAGCGTCGATATTGATGCCATGCTGGACGTTGAGATGATAACCACCGTAAGCCTCGGAGAGGTAGCGGTAGGCGTCGGTGAGATTCCACTGTCCCCGGCTGGGGCTGGCATCGTTGCGGGGGGTCGTCTCGGAATAGAGGCCGAACTGCGTCATCACGCGACCGCGGACGTTATCGAAGTGAAAATCGCCGCCGACACCTAACTGCGTAACCTGCACTTCACTGGAACGAAATATCTCGCTTGAGCCGCCGATGGTATCGTCCTGCGGGTGGCGAAAATCGTATGTATAGTTCACGTCTGCGCGCACCTCCGGAGAAAAGAAGGCTGTCGCATAGGGTGTGTCGATCGTTCTTGCATTTCCGTTCAGCCAGCTGAAGTCTGCAAAGGCGAAGGGTACCGTCTCTTTCTTTGTATCCCTGGCAACGGCAGGGTCAATCAGAGCAGTTGCAGGGAGAGCGTCGGCGCGGGCCACTGTCGTTTGGGCCGGTGCGGAGGCCTTCGCCGCGAGTGGCGGGACAGCGGGCTGCGAAGGGATCGGCGCTGGAGTCGGCGCAGCGGCCGCTGCCCCCCCGATGCGTAATTCTAGATCAGCAATCCTGGCTTTCAGAATATCCAGTTCCTTGATCATTTCCGCGTTCGCATCCGTCGATTTTGCGTCCGACGGCGGTGCGGGAGGGGTAGGAGTCTGTTGCGCGAAGCAGGGGCCCGCTGCCAAAGCTCCAGTCAACGCCAGGGGAAGCAGCAGATGCGATGCAAAACGGGTGGTAATGCTGGCTGAAATTTTGGGCAACATATGTTTTGGTCCTTCACCAATGAGCTCGATTGATCATCAGGGTGACGCAGAAACGCGACCCTTCTTGTATAAACGCCGATCTCTTCTGAGCCGAGCCTAGGTACCCTGATAGATGGATCGCCGTTCGTTTGCAGCGTCCTGGAGTCCGGCGAGGCAAACAGGCAAGGTTCGCATCCGCCGCATCAGGAAGGCATAAAGGCGTAACCATCGTGAGAGGCAATGTCGCTAAACCAGGGAGCGGCAGGAGAATCCTTCTGGCTGGACTCACCATCACTTTTCTGTTGGCAGTCGTGAGTGTGCAGTCCATCGCCATTCACTCGGTCGCCCCGAAGACCGTCTTCGTTCTTACCTCGATGCTCGTATGCCTCATCCTGACGTAGCAAAGACGCTGATCTGCTCATCTCACGCGGATCGTGATCCTTATGGATTGCTTATGTCTCCAGGCGTAATCTAGCACGTCTCGCCCGCGCCATTGCTCAGAGAGATTATCTCCCGCACGTTTTCAAGATCCGTGGACGGCGTCTCCTTTACTCCCATGGCATCTATGCGCTCGTTGGATTTACTGCCTTTGTGCTCATAGTCTTCGGGGGTGTCACGGATCGCCTGATCCCACTCTTTGCCATTGGCATTTCTTGCATTTACCCTCTCTCAGGCAGCCATGGTCATGCACTGGAAGCGACACGGGGGCAAAGGGTCCACCCACCGTATGCTAATCAATGGTGTGGGTGCCGTTGCGGTGCGTGGACCAGCTATTGTGTGGTTGATAGAGGCGATTCTCTGTCTGCTTTTCGTATCCGAGGTGGTCGGGACGCCACAATATCTCCATAAATGCGCCCCAGGGGGTTTTGAAATACCAGATTCGCTCGCCCTGCTTTACGTCACCCTTCGCATCGAGGGGTCCTTTGAGCAACTCCGCTCCTTGCTCTTTGAGGGATTTGGCTGCTGCCTCGATGTCATCCACAAAGAAAGCAATATGTGCTGCGCCGTAATCGATGTTGCTGGGCATCGTGCGCTGCTGCGAATCAGCGTCGAAGGCCATGAGTTCGACGTTGATGTTCGGCCCCAGGCGGAGCATTGCGAGATTGATGCTATTTATTTGGACTCCAGTCGGCGTTTCATGGAATGGTCCTAATTTCCAGAGTAGATCCGCACCCAACGCCCTTTCAAAGAACTCGATAGCGGCATCGAGATCAGGCACAGTGAAGCCGACATGATCAACATGTCTGGCGGATACGATTCCCTTCGACATAACATTTCTCCTTTGCTGGGTTATTGAAGCCACTGTTTGACGAACGTATAGCCGCTTTCTCCCAGCACCATTCCGAGAAGACCGACCAGAGCAACGATAGGCGGAGCAGGGCTCTTAACGCGGCATAGCCCGTAAAGGACACCGACGACGCAACCTAGTAAGAATGACAGCAGGTAGGGTTTCAAGGGCGAACCTCCACTCGATCGAAGAAGCGGATAAGTTCCCGGGCGACAAGTTCCGGTTGTTCCTCCATGACGTAGTGCCCGCAGTCCTCAATCACTCCACCTTCAACCTGAAGTGCGAGCGATTCCATTGACGCCCGAAGGCGGTCGCCGGTCGCGCTTCGTCCACCAAGAGCGAGTACAGGCATAGGAAGCTTCCTCGTACTGAACTCTTTGTTTTGCTTTGCGCTCTCGGCGACGGCACGATAATAGGCAAAGCCGCGGCCCATAGCACCGGGACGAGCATAGGCTTCAACGTAGCGATCCCGATTGGCTTGTGGTATCCGCTCAAGTCGCTCTGATTTGTTTTCGAAGAGCCAATCGAAGAGTTCGCGCTCACGTCCCGCTGTCAAGATCTCCGGCAGGTCGGGAAGGATGTTAAAGGAGAACTGCCATAGCTTGACGTTCAACTCAGGCGACAATGGGAAACTCTGCGGAGGGCCGGTACCCGGGACCGCGGTATCGAGCAGAGTGAGGCTTGTCACCTGCCCTTGAAACTGTGCGGCCCAGGCATACGCGATCCAGCCGCCCACATCATGACCAACCAGATGAATGCGTTCGGATGTCACTGTGTTGACCGTAGCCGATAGCACCTTCGCGACGTTTGCTGTGTCATAGCCTTCGGTGGGCGGTTCCGATTGACCCAACCCGGGCGGGTCTAGTGCGAAGACCTGATGACGTTGTGCAAGGCGCGGGAAGACTTGGCTATACGCTTCGGCGGTCTCGGGCCATCCCGGCAAAAGAATCACAGGCGTCCCTGAGCCCGCAACGAATGCGTGGATTCCTCCGTCGAGGGTTGTTTTCTTCCAATTCAAGTTCATACGTCTCTCCTCACAACTCGACCGCTGTCACTGCGGTCCGTCGATACCAACTTTTCGGCCCGGCACCCATTGCACGCGCAGAACAAGCTTGTTGCCCTCTGAGCGATTCAGTGCGCCGACTTCGTGGTACCCGTTGGCGTAAAGCAGGTATTGGCCCCGGTCCCATACAATTCCCGGGCCGAGCGCGCCGACCTGCTCCGGCGACGACAAGATGTCCAGGCCATTGATCCGAGGCGCTGTGATCTCACGGAGCAAGTAGCCGTTTGCTCCTACCCACACGCCGTGCGTCAGACTGTACGCAACCGTCGCATTGAGGTGAATCGCCTGGCCGGCTTGGCTGGAGCGTGCCTGGTTTCCGACAGCGGGATCGTTGTTCCTGCCGTTGTAGAGATAGTGCACCCGCCAGCTAGTCTCCACCTTTCTGGTCGGAAAGAATGTGAAGGCGTAACAGGGATGCACCGTAAACGCATGCCCGCCGAGACTGATCGGGGTGTCCTGTCGGTACTCACCCGTCGGCACTTCAAAGTCAAGGACAAAGCGCTGGTTCAATTGGCTGGAGCCAAACTTTAGGGCCTTCCATTGCAAGACGAGAGGCGAGACGGTCAGATCACCGAGTCCTCCCGCCACACCGCTGGAGCCACCGTTCACATGCGCGGTGGCGACTATCGCCTCGAAGCCCCACCATGCCCCAAAAAGCTTTTGTTTCGTCAGGACGACGCCATGGGTTAGCCCGCTGATGCTGTTCACATCGGGGGCACCGGGGACAACTTGTCCCGAACCGTCGATCTTCGAGCCGCTGTGACTGGCGTCCCCAATCTGTTCGAGAAGAACTCCTGGTGCGCCAAGGGCATCAAGAAAGCTGGTGTCTCCGAGATTGACGGTGGGCTCCGGAGGGTGCTGCTGCGCACGTAATGCGGCGCTGCCTGCCAATACGGCAAGGAGGAGTCGTCCTAACTGGTTCGCGTAATTAGTCATGGGATTCTCGGACAACCTGTATAAGAGATGCGTCTCTCATTACGGGTGATTGAGAATATGTAGTGACGTGATCTATCATCGCAAGAGATAAGTAGCAGGAGGAGGTCGCTTGGATATCAGACACTATCGGAGTTTCATCGCCTTAGCGGACGAAGGCAGCTTCACTTCTGCCGCGCGGAAGTTGCATATCGTCCAATCCGGCCTGTCCGTGACGATCAAGGAGATGGAAGAGGAACTGGGTGTCACGCTGGTGCAGCGCACCACGAGACGCGTATCCATGACGGACGCAGGAACTCTTTTTCTCGAATACGCCAGGCCGGCTGTGACCATGCTTCGTGATGGTATGGAAGCCGTCAGAGCCCAAAGTCGCATAGTGCGGGGTCGCGTTAGCCTTGGCATTCTCCAGAGTTTGGGGCCATACATCAATCTACCGACTGTCTTGGGTCGATTTCATGCACAATACCCCGATGTTGATTTCACAGTTCGCTCGATTGACAGCCCACAAGCGCCAGAACTAATTAAGGAGGGAGCCCTCGATCTCTGCTTTCACGCGGTCACCGCGAAGACCTTGCCTGCCGGCGTGGTCGCGATTCCATTTGTTCAAGACTCCCTGGTCGCAATTTGCACCAAGAAGCATCCACTGGCTCAACGAAAAGCGGTCACGTTGGGAGTGATGGGTCCACTGCCTTTTGTCGATCTCACCCCAGAACGAGCGCTTCGCGCGATTGTCGATAGGAGTTGTGCAGCCCATGGGCTTCGCCGCAAGAGCATGTTCGAAGTCAGCGCAGTCGAAACCATGCTTCAGTTCGTCGCCGCAGGACTGGGGGTTTCCATTGTGCCATTGGCGTTGGCAAAGGCATCGGAGGCTTCTTTAGGGTTGCATATTCTGCCCTTCCGAGATCAAGGCTTTCGCATGCCGAAGTGGAAAGTAGCCATATTGGTCCGACCTCAACGTCGGCAAGTCGCCGGGCAGACCGTCTTGAATCTCATGCTTGAAGCTCTTACTCACACTACCAACGACACGGCCAAGACAAGATACGGCAACGGTTAACCATTCATCCTTGTTGATGATATATAGCATCATTACCTTTCATGGGGAGTCAGGCATACAGGGCCGCTAGCCTAAACGTCTATGCAACTGTGCAAACGGACGACGTGTCCAAAGAGACTGAAGGGCTCAGTTGTTCATGTAATGTCATTCGCACAGAGTGATGAGCGACCATGGATCAGCAAAGTTCAAAGAACGGGTGAAGAGAGCGCCAATCTGGATGCAGCTTTCGTTCTAACCGGGGACGCGGCACACGCGCTCTTTCCGCTGGTGTTCTTCCTCTTCATGGCAGTTTCGTACTACCTGTGGCACAGGACGCGGCGACGCCGTTGCCATTCGAACGCCGTGTAAGGTTGAGAACCCGTGAGCGGGGGACCGTCTCTTGAGCGCGCTCGCCAACGCTGCCATTGGCGAAACGCTGCTGGGGAGAAAGTGTTGCGGCCTGAGGCTTATGCTGCGGTTCGTTGGAACGCTACCGCATCGGGACGCGGAGATATCGCGAACATCCGGGAATGCTCGCGACTAAACTGCGAGGAGCTCACGTAACCGACCTTATAGGCAGCTGTATCTGCGTCCGCTGCTTCGGAGATCATCAAACGGCGTGCTTCAAGGAGTTTGTAGCGGCTTCTGATATGGAGCGGAGTTATCGACGTGACCGCCTTAAAGTCCCTGTGGAACGATGAGGGGCTCATTCCCGCTGTCGAAGCGAGCTCCTCGACACGGACTGTTTCAGCAAGCGGTCTCGCAACGAGTGGATCGCGCTAACCACTCGCTGTGTGTGGGGGTTCGCCAGCGTCATGTTGACCACTTCGCCCCCTGCGGTCCGGTGAGTAGCCGATAGCAAACCACTCTCATGATCTCTGGATAGAGCATCGGCATTGCGTTGGGCAGATCGAGCAGTCGTACCATTCGCAGAGCGCAGTGAGCCAATGGCCTTTCGAACTCGGCCGCACAGATGGGCTTACTCACCTTAGAACTAATGGTCGGCGCCGATGCATGGCTTTCTTTGGCGGCAAAGAATGCCTTCACTAGGCCAACCGCACTGTTAGCCGTTTCCTGCGTCTCAAACTCATTCATCGTGAATCCTTTCTCGTTCCGAAGAACGCACAACTTAGGCTGCTTATTTACCCCGGCCATCACGAAGTGAATCGGGCAGGGCAACTGTATTCATACCCACCTTCTGAAAGAGGGCCTTCATCTGCTCAGGAGTGCCCTGCTGCTTAAGACCCGAAGGCGGGACCACGCGGGATTCAGCGGGAACGCCGAACTCCGTGATGACTCTCTCAAATCCGCCGGGCAGGTAGAAGTTGAGAAGCCGTGCTTCACGAGAATCGACTCGGAAACTGTGAACGCAGCGGGCTGGAATATACGCCAGAGCTCCGGCCTTCGCGTTGATGCGCTCCGCACCTGCGATCATCGTGAGTTCACCTTCGACCACATAGATGACCTCGTCTTGCTCATGCGTATGTGGCGGTGGACCCGCATCCTTCGGGCAGAGTTCTTCCATAAGGGAAAAAGAGCCGCCTGTCTGTTCGCTGGTAGCTAGAATCGTCCACAGGATCCCCTGCGACCAGTAGGCAGGCGCATCCTCGATGTTGATCCCGTATGGCTTGAGTTCGTTGACGTCGCTGGGATGGGTGACCATGTTTTCTTTGGTAGGAGGGTCCGCGAACGGAAGCGCAATCCCCGGGATTTGGCCGAACTCACGTGAGCACTCTTCAACCATCCACCGCGGTGGCATAGGGGCCGATCCGGGAACGGGCGGTTTACGCTCCGCTGCTGGCGTTGCGAGACTCATCAGCAACATCTCGAAGCCGCCTGGAGTATAGAAGTTGAGGAGGCGGGAGTTGGGAGCGTCCACAGTGAAGCTGTGCTCCACCAAGCGTGGAACGTAAACCAGAGTGCCTGGACCAGCCTTGACCGTCTCCCCGCCGGCATTGAATGTGCAATGACCTTCCAGAATGTAGAGCCCCTCGTCGGAGGGGTGGCTATGGGTCGGAGGGCCGCCGATGCCGGTCCCACAAACCTGCTCGATGAAGCAGAAGTTTCCGTTTGTCAGGAAACTCCCCGCCAGAGGCATCCATAGGTTGTCGATGAGCCAAAAGGCGGGGCTGTTTCGATTCGTTAAGACATATGGAACAGCAGGTTCGTTCATGCGTCAACCTCCTCAGGAGCGCCAATCGTGACCCGATCGGCAGTCCCGTTCTCAATTGATTCGACGCGGAGGTAGACGAGTCCTGTATGCTCCGCTTGCGCTTCTCTTGCCCAGGATTGCGAACTAAGATTTGAAAGAATAGCTTTGGATCTCAGGGAGGTCGCGATGCCTGCTGAAAAGTTCGGGAAGACTTCACCACGAGTGCCTCTGCCTGTCAGCTCAGATCCGCTTTCAGATCGGTTTACGAAGAGTCGAGGAGACAGCCCATTCCGAGTATGCCGTTGCTGTAGATTCCGAGACCATCACCAAGATTGTCAGAGCCCACAATTTCAATGCGCCCGAGCACTCCCATTCGGAAGCGCAACTTTCGTTTTTTCGTAAAGGGTCGTCGGGCACGTTTCTCACCCATAGTGTGGTCGGCAAATCGCACAGCATGTCCGTTGCCCCGGGTTCTGTCGCATTCATTCCGCACAACCAGCCACATCGCATACATTGGCAAGGCGACGGCGAGCTCCTGCACATGTATTTCTCTCTCGACTTCATGGCCAAAGTGACGGAGAGTGGCTACTCTGCGGGGTTCCTGCGTCCTCTGTCATATCGACAGGAGTCCACCATCAACACGATCGGGCAATGCCTCTGCAGACGAGTTTTACTGGTCGGGACAGTTGCACCCAGAGTTCGTGGACCACGCTAGATTTTTGATCGCCACAAGACTGCTTCACATGATGGAGGCTGATGCAGCAAAGGCTTCCTCAGGACTGCTCGGCGTCAAGAGGCTGCAGCCCGCAGTGGAATTCCTGAACGAACATTCAGAGAGCTCATACCTCCTTGGCCGACTTGGCAGCCCTGTGTGGAGTCAGCATTTACCACTTCGCCAGATCGTTCAGCGCTCAGCTCGGATGTGCGCCATTCGAGTATCAACGTGCCTTGCGTATGGAGAAAGCCAGGGAGCTGCTTCGCGAGTCGGATCTAGCCATCGAGGCAGTCGGCATCGCCGTCGGTATCGAGAGCGCAAGTAACTTCGCTAGGCTGTTTCGGCGGACTGTCGGTCTGAGCCCCAGCGAGTATCGAAGATTGCACTCACGGGGTGCCCTCACCAGAGCGCGTAAGGTCTGACACTGAGATAGCAATAACAAAGAAGGCGACTTCCGCCGATCTCGTTTGTAGTGCGGCGCGAACACCTTATACTGCACCAGGGCTCCAGAAACCGGCCAGGTGGGCGATACGCCCAAGCTCATTGAGGCGGCCATAGCTGTGGGCTGTGACGAGGTCTTCTCCGTCTTGCCCCACCTGAGTCCATTCCGACAGCAGTTGTCCATGTTGTTGCCGAAACCAGTTCACTCGGAAGTGGTGGCCCGGAAAGCGCTCCTGGAAGACGCTGATGTGGTTCAGGAGATTCTGCAGTCCTCGGCCTTCCACGCCGGGGTTGGTGTACACCACATCTTCCGCCACGCTGGAACGTAGCAGTCGTTCCTGCTCCGCCGGGGAGTTTGCGGCGAACGCATCCAAGTAAGCTTGGAAGATTGCCTGAATTTCCGTTTCGGTCATGGAAAAGTCCTTAGAGTGCAAACTCTTGAATCATCCGCACAAACCTTACAGTAGACAGCGTTTGATTGCGAGTCGATGGCAGAGAGGCCAGAAAACATGACCAATCGTCCAAATGCGATCGATCCATTCCTTCAGCTTATCCACCTGTTGCGGCCGCAGGCGACCCTTTGGGGCGCCATCCGGGCCAGCGGCCGGTGGGGCGTCGGTTTTCGTGAGCGGCACGATCTGCTGTTTTTTCGGGTCGACCGCGGAAAGTTTCTTCTTCTTCGATCGAACGAGGAACCACTTCAGCTAGACCCAGGCGATTTCCTTTTGATCCGCACCATCGCTCCGTTCGTTCTTGCCTCGGACCGGCAGGTGGAACCAGTCGATAGCGAAACACTGATAGCCACGACCCGTTCCACGACGATGCGTGTGGGTGTGGGCAAGACAGCGCCAGTGACCATTCGCGGCGGCCGGTTTGTTTTCGAAACGGCGAATGAAGATCTGCTTGTTAATTTGCTTCCTCCTCTGGTGCATGTCGCTGTGAGCAGCACTAATTCCACTCGCATACTTGCGTTACTCTCGATGAACGAAGCGGAAAGCGATGCACCTGCACCCGCAAGCGATTTCGTCGTGGCGCGCTTGATGGAACTGTTGCTTGTGGAACTGCTCAGGGGTGGGGCTCTTGTTGCACAACCAACGAAGACAGGGATGCTTCAGGGCCTTGCTGATCCGATGACTGCAAGCGCGCTGGTAGCAATGCATGGTGACCCAGCAAAGCCATGGACCACGTCGAAGCTGGCCCGGCTATGCGGGTGCTCGCGGTCTGCTTTCAACCTGCGCTTTACCAGCATCGTCGGTGTCACTCCAATCCGGTATTTGCAACGTTGGCGCATGGTGGTCGCAAAGGACGAATTGCGTCGCGGAGAACGCAGCATCGCGGAGATCGCCTTTCTGATCGGATTTCAATCCGGCGGCGCTTTCACACGGGCCTTCACACGTTCAGTTGGCTGTTCGCCCACCTGCTTCGGCGGAAAACATCGCGCTAGCGACAAGGTTGATAACCGCCTAAGTTTATAGGAGCCGCAAACCTCACTGTCTTTCCGCCCGGATTAGTACTGGATGATGGTTAAGCAAGCCCCCCGGAAGACTGCGGCGTCGTGCGGAGCGGAACCCTCTAACGCTGCTCGCCACGGGCGCCCTGCGCGGAAGACTCGGAACCGGTTCTAAGGGGGGTTGACAATGTACACCTCCGCTGTTATGGTTGACAGTGTCAACCTAAAGGAGGTTCGATATGCCCACAGTTCTAATCACCGGGGGTCATGCCGGTATCGGCTTCGAATGCGCAAAGCAACTGGCGTCCCGCTCGCGCTGCGATCTCGTTCTTGCCGGACGGAGCCTAGAGCGGATGGAGTCCGCGGCACAGCAACTCCGGACGAGCTACGGCGTAAGGGTCACGACGCTGAAGCTGGATACATCCTCGCTGGTGTCGGTCAGAGAGGCCGCAGCGGAGTTCCGAGCTCTGCTCGACAGCGGCAAGGTGGCGTCGTTAGAGGCGCTCCTGTGCAATGCGGGCGGCAGACACAATGGGCCGACAACCTACAGCCCCGATGGTTACGAAACGACGTTTGCCACCAACTGTCTCGGACATTTCCTGCTGGTCGAGCTGCTTGTTGATCGAATGGCAGACGGCGGACGCATCGTGTTCACCGCAAGTGGAACGCATGATCCCGATACAACCGATGGAAAGATGGTTGGCAAAGCGGTTGAGCCGGACGCGACTGCCCTTGCCAACGATGGAAAAGATGGCAAGAAACCGCTCTCTGCGGGGATACGCTACTCAACCTCAAAGCTCTGCACGATGCTGTATGCGTATGAACTACACCGCAAGTTACGGCGCGCTGGCAGCACGATTGCATCGATTGCCTTCGACCCTGGATCCATCCCAGAGACGGGACTGCTGAGAACGATGCCAAAGCCCGTGCAGTGGCTTGCAAAAACCTCCCTAATGAAGGGCCTCATGAAGCGCATGGGCGTAACGCAAGGCTCAGTCAGTTTCTCCGGCGCCTCCCTCGCGCAAATTGCAGTCGATCCCATTTACGCAAACGCGTCCGGCAAGTATCTCCAGTCGAACGATGGCGCATTGAACGAGACGCGATCCTCTAAGATGTCCTATGACGAACAGAGAGCAGCCAAACTATGGAACGACTCCAAGAAGCTCGTCCGGTTGCAGCCAAGCGAAGAGTCAAGTCAGCTGCGATAACGACGGACAAGAAACTGATTCTTGCTGCGACCGCGCTGCTTGATTCCGGTGGCGAGAATGCCGTGACGCTGCGCGCGGTCGGCCATGCCTCCGGGATATCTCATAATGCTCCCTATAAGCATTTCAAAAGTCGGGATGCTTTGTTGGCTGCGGTCGCGACAGCCGACTTTGTGATGCTGACGATAGCTTTCAAAGCGGTGCGTCAAAGTTCGATAAAGCCAGTGGCGAAATTGATGAAAGCGCTCAATGTCGTGGTCGACTTCAGCGTAGAACATCCCGGCACGCTATAGACTGCTTTTCAACGATCCATCCATCGCTGCACAAAAGGGCGAACTGGAGAAGACTGCTTTTGAGGCCTTTGCTGAGTTCATGGTCATTGTCCAGGAATGTCAGGTGGCGCAGTCATTGCCGGACATACCCAGCACGACCCTTGCTGGACTGTTATTTGCAACAATGCACGGTCTGATCGCTCTCCAGGAGAGCGGCAGAATGCACCCGGAAAAAGGGCTTTCCGGCGTGCAAAGCGGCTTGAAAACACTGGTCGATCTGTTGGCCTCGCCGCGGACCTGAGCTAGCCCGCTCCCAAACACAACTCGGCGAAGTGTTCGTACGGGTGAGCAGTCGGAACCACGGCTACGAGTGGCCTCCACCGCTCGGAGGTTGAGAGGGCACTATCCCGGTATGCCGAGGAGCCGTGCCGCGTTGAGATGAGCGATCTTGGCCATGTCTGCATCGCTAACGGGCAGCTGACGCAAGAATGTCACACCGTCTGCCATGGAACTGAATGGGTAATCCACGGAAAACAAAATCCTGTCCGGTCCGAACGCAGCGAGTGCCGCCGCGAATGGGGCCGCACTGAAGAAACCGCTTGTTGTGATACAGACCTGATCGAGAATGGTTTGGCTGGGCGTGCGGCCAAGCTCCCGTTCCAGAAGAGTCCCAAAGACGTCATCCAGCCGTCCAAGCCACATCGGCAGTGTCTCTCCCATGTGGCCTATGATGAGCTGAAGACGGGGATAGCGGGCGAGCGTGCCGGAAAGGACCAGCCGAAGCACATGGATGGCTGTCTCCATGTGCCATCCAAAGCCTTGGTTGGCGAAGAGCGCCCCTGCATTGCCAGGCAGGTTCTCATAATAGGCTTGCCTCACGCCTGCCGGCGGTGTCCCTGGATGAATGTAAATCGGCCGTCCCATTCGCTCGGCGCATTCGAGAACTGGCCTAAAACGAGGATCATCGAGGAACAGACCATCGATCGTCCCGCTGACAAGAGCGCCACAAAAAGACAGTTGGCTGATAGCGCGTTCAAGTTCATCGGCCGCAGCTTGAGGGCTACGCAGTGGAATATGCGCGAAACCACGGAATCGCTGTGGATGTGCAGAAACGAGTTTCTCGAGCCGGTCGTTGTACGAACGCGCAAGCTCCAGCCCATCATCTCCCTCCCGACTATCCGCTCCTGCACCCACTGCTGAAAGGACCTGAATGGTTATCCCAGCAGCATCCATTTCAGCAATGCGGTTTGGGCCCACTTCCCTGAGCCGCGCGAGCAGAGATTCCGGCATTGCCGACCCACTGGCACGTGTCTCCTGAGAACCTGCAGCGCTGCGGACCGCGAGGTTCGGAAGAATGAAGTGTTCTTCCAAGGAAACAATGCGCATTTCAACTCCTGTTCCGTGTTCCGGCGATCAACTGTGACTTCGCGAAAGAATCGGGCGATTCACTTCCTTCGCCCGCTCACCGAGCCGCGGTCAAGAGAATATCAACCAACTCTTCAGGTTTCGAATAGAAGGGAGAATGGTCGCTATCCAGTTCGACCACTGGCGTGCCCGGGATCTGAGCTAGCATCGCCTCCTGGAGTTCGGTTGCAACAGATTTGTCCTGAAGAGTCTTGATGTAAGTGCGAGGCACGCTGCCCCACCGCGCTTCGCTTATGTGCACAGGATCGAGACGTGGTCCTGTCGGTTGCTGTGCGAGAAGGCTCACAAGAAGCTGCGCGTCAGCTTCCGTGCACATGTTGCAAAGCTTGATCGGCACAAGTTCCGGGTTGAGAGTCGAGTAGCTCTTATCCGGACCAAATTGTAGAAAGCCCCTAGCGTCTTGAGGCGGTGCCTGTTGCCCAGCGCGAAGAGCCCGTTGTGCTTCCTGGAAGCTAACCACGGATGCACCATCGGGCAGCATGAACGCCGCCAGATAGAACAAGTGCGCGATCTTCTTCGGCATCATCTCCGTCAGATTTGAGACGACGATCCCAGCCATACTATGGCCGACAAGGATCACATCCTCTCGCTCGGAAATCAACGCTCGCTATCGCATCGACGTAGGTTTGAAGGTTGACTTGAGAGGCCGGTGTTGCGTCTCGGCCATTTCCCGGCAACTCCGGCGTTAGAACCTCGTGACCGGCATCGCGGAGGCGCGGGGCAATCCGGTCCCAAATTCCTGCATTCAGCCAGGCACCGTGAATGAGTATGAATGTCTTCATGGAAAATCCTCCTTTAGCGGTTGGAGCAAGGGGCTAGAGTAAACAGACCTGTCGTCTTCCGTATGATTAGATTATCGAAGTATCTCTGAGATTGCAAGCCTTGCGTAGTCATTGCCCACAATCAACCCATCGCGCTCAATTCGCAGTTTGACGCAATCTGGTTCGCGAACCCCACACGAACTGGAGACATTACACTGTGCACTGGGAATAAATCGCTTTTGACAAGATTTGGCAATCGAAACTTATTCGATACATAGGCTGGTGCTCATGGCTAATCAACGCATCCGATCGTACGTCCCTCTCATTCGTCAATTCGCGGCTCGGGTCGTTTTGTTCCATTCCACAATTGCTGCCAAGTTCGGCCTGAACACAACAGATCTCCAAGCTCTACGGCTGCTTCACGACGGACCCATGTCCGCAGGTTCGTTGGGCCGTCTTGTCGGTTTAACAGGACCCTCCATGACAGCCCTCATCGACAGGTTGGAGTCTTCCGGTTACGTCACACGGAAGCGCGGTTTCCCTGACCGACGGCTTGTGACTGTCTGCGCGATCCCTGAAAAGCTGCACGAGATTGACACTCATTACGAGAAGCATGGCGCCCAGATCGCAAAGCTGCTCTCGAAGTACAGTGTGGACGAGTTTGCAACTATCACCGACTTCCTTGAGCAAACGATCCTTATCTTGTCGAATGAAGTCAAGTCTCTGCACAATGCGAAGGAGTGAGTGACTCCTTGATGCGCCGGCAGGGACGTAGCGCCGTGAAAGACGGCGAGGCACAGGGTCTTAGCCGCTGGAAACTACGATGTGAGACCAGGCTCACCTATAAGCGCGAGGTACTCGTGGATAAAGGCGATGGACATGCTGCCTTCCCCAACGCCGCTGGCGACGCGCTTGATGGAGCCGTGGCGCACATCGCCGGCACAGAAAACACCGGGAAGATTGGTTTCGAGAGCGAAGGGTTCGCGACCGGCCGGCCAAGATGAGGTCGCGCCCGGTACGAAGGCCAGACCGTAGCAACTGACGAGAGGTGCGTTACCGTGGCCAATCCCGATCAAGATGCTTTCGTTCGATTCTGCTCAAACGCGGCACGGGCCTGTTCTACTTCCCCAATGTGTTCTTCCGCCCACATCCAGACGCCACAGAAAGCAGCACTGAGACTTAGGCCGAGCGTAGTCAACCGGTACTCCACCTTAGGCGGGATGACCGGGTGCACAGTCCTCGCGACGAGCCCTTCGCGCTCCATGGAGCGGAGGGTTTGCGTCAGCATTTTGTAGCTGACAGCGGGCACACACTCCCGCAGGCGAGTGAAGCGCAGTTCCCCCTTTTCCGTTAGCACCTCGATGACCAGCATCGTCCATTTATCGGCGACACGGCCAATCAACTCCGTCACAAGTGCCTCGACGCGGTCTTTCGACTCGGCCGATACTTCGCATTTTTGATAGGCCTCTAGTTGCGCAATCTGTTGTGGGGAGGTTCGTGGATTCTTTGCCATAGCGACACTCTCTTTCTAGTGCATATTGAACTATCAAGTGCCTACTTCCCATAAGAGAGTGGCACGCCTATAGTCTCACACAGACAGGGAACTGAGGCGTCTTCAGAGGGAACATGATGCAAACACTCCAGCAAGGCGGCAAGCTTCATGCGGGGCTACTTTATAGCGCTTATGGCTGGCTGCTCCTGAGCGGTCTTCTACAGTTCGGGATCGATGTGGTCTCGCAGGTACTTCGTGGAAAACGCGTTCCCAGTCCTGAAACGACGTTGTACTACGGATTGAACACGGCCTATGCGCTAAGTCAGATTCTGTTTGCCGTACTCGCTCTCTTCGCAATCAAGCAGGGATTGACTTCACTCGGCAGATGGCCCGGAGTGTCCTTGGGCCTGATCGCTGCTGCTGCCTGGCTGGCACTCTGCTTCCGCTTCCTGGAGTATCCGCAGCCACGCGCGACAGTGCTTGTCTTCGTGGCCCTCCTGCTCGGAGCGGCTTTCACCTTCTGAAGCCATACCGCATTCATCCATGAAAGGAAACTATGAAGCTAACAAACAGAACAGTCCTAATCACCGGGGGTACAAGTGGCATCGGCCTGGAACTTGCAAGACAACTTGTCGCCCGGGACAACACAGTCCTCATTACCGGGCTCGACTCCGAGAAACTCAGACGAGCCAAAGTCGACCTGCCAGGGGTGCATACCCTCCAGAGCGACGCTACGAATCCGGACGACATCGCTGCGCTTCAACAGCGGGTTGCTGCCGACTTTCCAACCTGCGACGTATTGATCAACAACGCTGGAATCATGCGCAACCTGAATGTCAATGCACAGTATGCGCTTACGGACGTGACCAAAGAGATCGACGTTGCGCTCAGGGGACCCGATCCAGATGGTCCAGGCGTTTCTGCCGCTCCTGAAGCGAAGCCCCGAAGCGCTCATTGTGAACGTCTCTTCCGGGCTGGCCTTCGTACCCTTTCCGTTATCGCCAGTGTATAGCGCTGCAAAAGCCGGTCTTCACGCCTACACGCGGTGTCTTCGCGTGCAGCTCAAGGGATCGAAAGTGGCGGTTGTAGAGCTTGCCCCCCCAGGCACGGAAACCAAACTATTCCGTGATGAGTTCCAGGCAGAGATGAAGGCGCAAAAGGCTATGCCGGTAAAGAAATTAGTAGACCAGGCCATTGCGGGAATGGAAGCAGGGAGGACGGAGATCCGGCCTGGCTTGAGCAATGTTCTTTACCTCCTGAGCCGTCTTGCACCAAGGCTACCGTTCGGGCAGATGGCGAAGATGGTTCCCACAGCAAGGTGAGGCAACTCCGATAAACGAATCAACCCATCCTAAGTCGCCGCAAGGAGAGGACATGAACACCGTTGCATCAAAAGACGGGACAAACATCGGGTACACCGTGACCGGCCAAGGTCCTGGGCTCATCCTGGTGCAGGGGAGCCATGGGAACAGCCCCCACTTACCGTGACCTCGCAGAGGCCCTTTCATCCGACTTCACGGTTACACGCCGGACCGTCGCGCACGCGGCATGAGCCCGAAGCCATTCCCGGCGAGCGCCGGTCGCTGGGCACGTCGCGCGTACGCAGCTCTTCCGGCAGACCCGCTGGATCGGCTATCCTGCCAACCGCATATACGGCTTCGACTTTATAACCCTTCGGAACGCTCAGTTCTTCGAAGGCGCGGTCCGCGTCAAAGCCCACCATGCCGTGCACGTACCAGCCCATCAGCGAAGCTTGGAGTGCGAAGTAGCCGGAAGCGGTGCCAGCATCGAACGAGTGTGTCGGGGACGGAACTTCGTTACCGCTTCGAGGGGATCGCATGGTCGAGTTCGATACCAGAAAGACCAGTGCAGACGCATCTTTCGCCCAGGACTGGTTGAACGGCACAAGAAGGTTCAGGAAGCGCTCCCATGCGGCCGTATCACGCAAGGCATAGAGAAAGCGCCAGGGCTGAGAGTTGTACGATGAGGCCGCCCAGCGAGCCGCTTCCAACATGGTCAGAAGTTCTTCCTGGGTGATTGGCTCACCCGTGAAGGCTCTTGGCGACCAGCGGTTGAGGAACATCTCGTGAATGGGATAGTCGGGCTTGCGCTGATTCGTCATGGACTGTGGCCTCTTTCTTCGGCGCATGTTTTATGGATTACTAGTGCTTCAAGAAGGCATACCCGCAAGCCGCGAGAAGAATCAGGCACACCAGCAACCCCACAAAGAGCTGAGGATGCATCCCCAGAACGGATCCGTTCTCTTGCGTAAACTCAGGATCGCTCCAGCCGGTGCCCGGAAAGATGGGCGACAGAAGCATCGCCACGAAGTAGAGCGAGGCTGCGACCGCGGCCAGATAGAAATGCAAGAACGTCAGCGTGCCCGGTTCCGAAGAGAAGAAATAAGGAGTAGAGACCCAACCCGATGCCCAGCAGCATGGTTTGGCCGTTGTGGAACTTGGCGTGGGGCGGCCAGCGTGGATTGTGGATGTGCTGCTTTGCTGTAAACGGAATCACCGCGTCAGCAATATAACCGCCGAAGTTGAACACAGCAACCAACGCGACAATCCACTTTGCGACTTCCATTGGGTTCCTCTTTCATGCTGTTCCGGCCAGTCAGCCGATAGCATATCTTGCATAATCGTTATATCATGTATCCATGTCCAAGGAAGCAGCCAGCCGATTTCGCTAAAGAGTCGAAAATCAGATCTTGCAAGACGATCTTGCCTTCCTCATCGCACAGGTTGGTTCGCATAGCCAAAGCTCATTTGGGAAGCAGGTAGATCCATTTGGGCTTCGTCTGGCCCATGTGGGCGTGCTCAAGGCAATCTTCCGAGCGGACGGACTTACCCAACGGGAACTCGGGAATGCTCTGGGAATGTTTCCCAGCAATCTGGTCAGGCTGATCGACGAACTGGAAGAAAAGACCTGGTGCGGCGCGGGAAGAGTACGGAGGACCGCCGGTCCTACATGCTGCAGCTTACAGAAAAGGGCCAAGGTGTAGCGTTGGAATTGATCACCCTAACGAGAGCACATCAAGACCGAATCTGCACTTCGCTTGCTCCAGCGGAACGCCAGGAACTGACGCGACTACTCCAAAAGATCGCGACAGAGCAAGGTCTTCGGCCCGGTGTGCACCCTGAACTGCCTGGCCTCAAGTCTCAATCAGCAGTAAAGCTTTAGAACGCAGCACTGAAGAGGGTAGCGCAATTCGCCCTCACTCTGTCATAAGGAGACGTGGCCAAATTGCTGGCTGTTGCGGAGCCGCGCCGCGGACTGACTAAAACGCGCTTAGTAGGACCGATTCGCCCCAGGGATCCCCAGAACTTCCTTGAGTCAAAGGGGAGTCGAGTCGGATCAGAGTGTTTCGCAGTACGCAAGGATCAGTTTGGCGAGATGCTCTCTCAACTGGCGGACGGCTTTTGGTGAAGGACTGGTTTCCAGATGACCACGAATTGTGCCCGCCAGCGTCAAAAAGATCATGTGAGTCATGTATTTGAGGTCCACTGAGGCAGGAATCTTTGCCGTCTGGAACATTGCCAGCATCGCCTCTTCGTACCGCCGTCGAATCCTGCCTACAATGAGATCGCCACCCGGCTCCGCAGCTATGCGATAGAGAGCCACTGAAACGTCCCGGTCTGTGAGTTTCTCATTGACGAAACGATTGACCAGCTCTGTGACCATAACCTCCAACGGCTCGAAATGGTTCGCGGAACAAACCTCTTCCACAGCGCTCGTGACCCGGTCCATATGCTGCTCGAGCACGGCGAACAACAAAGACTGCTTGTTCGGGAAGTACTGGTAAAGCGTTCCAACCGACACCCCGGCACGTTCTGCAACACGTACGGTCGTCAGGCGTTCCTGTCCAGATCGAAGCAAAACCTGAATAGTCGCGTCGTAAATGGCCTGCACGGTCACCATGGACCGGCTCTGTTGCGGAGCTTTTCGTGGCTCCAGTTCGAGCAGGGCTTCTTTTGTCATATGCGAATGGAAACCTGAACTTTCCTTCGTATCCTCAAGGAAGGAGATAAAACATGCAAGAGTCAAAAAAGATCGCTCTCGTCACTGGGGCAAACAAGAGTATCGGGTTCGAGGTCGCGCGTCAGATTGCCAAAGCGGGCTGGACGGTGCTGGTTGCTGCGCGCAGTGAGGAGTTGGGACAAGCGGCAGTCGCAAAGCTGAAAGCAGACGGTCTCGACGTGCATTTTGTCCGGCTTGATCTGAACGACCATGAGACGGCTGCAATTGCAGCGGAATCGATCCGGACGCAGTTCGGCAAGCTGGATGTGCTGATTAATAACGCCGGCATTTCCGGCAAAGCCGATGGACCGCCGAGCAAGACCAGCCTTTCGGACGTGGAAGCCATCATGCACACCAACTTTGTGGGAAGCGTTGCGGTAACTCAGGCTATGCTGCCGTTGCTGCAACAGGCAGGGAAGGCACAGATTATCAACGTCTCCAGCGAGCTTGGCTGCATCAGCCGGCAGACGGATCCGACGTGGAAGTTTTTCCCTGTAAAGGTTCTGGGCTATTGCGCCTCAAAAGCAGCGCTGAACATGCTGACCGTCCAACTGGCTTATGAGTTCCGCGATTCCCATATCGCGGTGAACTCTGTGAACCCCGGCTACACGGCAACGGACCTAAATGGACATAGCGGTCCGCAAACCGTGGAACAGGGTGCCGCGGAGATCGTGCGCCTCGCGCTGCTGGACTCTCCGCCAACTGGCAAGTTCCTGGAGACGGGTAGCGAGCTGGCCTGGTGAAAGCGGGCGGAGCTATGAAATCCCGGCTCTGCTTTCGAGGCTGCCGATCGTTGGCACACAGTTCAGGACCACATAGAACCAAGAAGCTCTAGCAACGCGAGGAAACAGATGATTGTCGTCACAACGCCCACCGGAAAGATCGGATCGCAAGTCATCCCTCATCTTCTTGCCGCCAAAGAATCAGTTCGGGTCGTCGTCCGTGACGCATCCAGACTCGCTCCGGAAGTCCGGGAGAACGTGGAGGTCGTCACAGGATCGTTGGACGACATAGTGACCATGGAAAAGGCCCTCAAGGGTGCCGAAAGCGTCTTCCTGGTGGTGCCTCCGTCTTTCTCAGACAACAACGATGCGGAGTACTACCTGCGTTTCACCCGACCGGCGCTCAATGCGATCAGGAGCCAGGGTGTGAAGCGGGTCGTCGATGTCTCCGTGCTGGGACGCGGAACGCAACTTGCTACAAAGGCAGGGCCGATTACAGCCTCTCTGGCCAAGGATCCGCGGCAGGCAGCTTTTTGCACGGTACAGGGGAGAGCGGCATCACCTTCCAGACCATCGCGCAGATAGTTGGACGAAGGCTAAAGATCCCGACCGTCTCCATCCCTGTAGACGGCGCCGTAGAGCATTTCCAAAATCCTTTCTTTGCAAAGGCCTTTGCTGTCGATTCACCTGTTTCCAGTGCTCACACGCGCGCGTTGCTTGGGTGGAGCCCGGTTTCCCCGACTCTTCTTGAGGATCTTGAGACTGGCGATTACTTCTCGTCGAAAGCAGCATCGGCCTTTGATAAGGCCACACATTAGTCTTCCTAGGTCGCAATTGCTTGACCAATCCGGCCAGAATGGAACGGTCCGAAGCCGATTCAAGGCTGGACTTCCCACAAGCGCTTTGTGAGGACTATCTGGACGGGAAGCTCCACGGCGGCGGATGCGCTGTCGAGGAATGCGCTTGCATGAGCCTTTACGAAGGTGGGTACAGCCGGGTTGTTTAGCCCGTTGCGAAATTGGCGAGGGCTGTGACCAGTAAATTTCCTGAACACCTTACCGAAGGCGCTGGTTGATTCATATCCCAGCGACTGGGCGATTGCAGAGATCGGATCGGCCGTATTCGCCATCTTGTCCTCAGCAAGCAGTACCCTCCAGCGTGTCAGGTATTCGATAGGCGACTGCCGGACCGTGTTCTTGAAGCGCGAGGCAAATGCGGCGCGAGACATACCGACCGCCTGCGCCAGCTTTTCGACCGTCCACGCATACGCGGGTTCATGGTGCATGGAGGAGATTGCCCTGCTCATTTGCACATCCGCCAGCGCCGAGAGCCCTCCCAGATTGTCCCTTGCGCACTCCCCGATATAGACGCGAATCGCTTGAACAAACATCATTCGGGCGAGCGAGTGAGCGACTACGACGCTGCCGGGCCGTGGATGGCTGCAATTCTTCTGTCATCTGTTGCAAGGTCCAGCAAAGAGCTACGTTCTCAGCCGCGTTGGTGAGATGCACCATGGGAGGCAGCAGATTGAGGAGCATGCCTGCCTGTGTCGCGCTGAAGGCGTAATGCGCTCCAACCAGCAGGCACTGCCCTCCTCCGGTGTACGATGCGATCGTTCCGCATTGCACCGTCTCAACGCCGGTGTACGAGGCAATGGCACTGTGCTGAGTCCCGGCAAGTCGAAAGGACTTTCCGCGCGGCAATAGAAGACATTCACCAGCCTGAAGATGCACAGGACCAGAAACACCGTCGACTGAAAGCCAAGCCTCTCCAGAGACGACCGCATAACATTTCAGACCATCGTGTTTTGGAAATTGAATGGCCGAGCCTGCGCCAAGATCCAACCCGCCGCAGTTGTAGGTGCGGGGATTCAAGACAATGAGTATCTGTGAGAGCGGGTCCATTACTTTTTAGACGATCAGGCGGATTACTTGGACTCTCAGAATAGATCGTATGAGTGGGATCGGGAATCTTAAAGGACGTATCGATCAGCTTTGCTTCTTGAACACGGAGGGAAAATGGCGAAGTATGCAGGAAAGCGGGTACTGATTACGGGAGGAACAAGCGGCATTGGGCTTGCTACCGCTAGGCTTCTGGTCTCCGAGGGAGCCGGGTGCTGCTCACGGGCCGCACCAAGAAGAGCTTGGATGCGGCGCGTGAGGAATTTGGCGAGAAGGCGATCGTGGTCGAGAGCGATGCAGCTTTGCTATCCGACATCGGGAAGCTTGCCGATCGCGTGAAAACCGAATTCCAACCAATCGACGCGTTGTTCGTAAATGCGGGGCAAACGCGCTTCGCCCCTTTTGAAGAGACGACAGAAAGCGCTTACGACGAGCTCTTCGCGGTCAACGCGAAAGGACCTTACTTCACGGTACAAAAGCTCGCTCCATGGATGCGGGACGGAGGCGGCGTGGTGTTCACGACCTCAGTGGTGAATGTAATGGGTTATCCGATGGTGAGCGCTTATGCCGCGACGAAGGCCGCCGTGCGATCCATGACGCGCAGCCTGGCGCGGGAGCTTCTGCCGCGCGGCATCCGGGTCAACGCAGTGAGTCCTGGCCCGATTGCGACCTCCATTCTGGACAAGGTCATGCCCAAGGAAGCGCTTGAAAAGACGTACAAGCAAATGGCAGAGAGCAACCCGATGAAACGAGTGGGCAACACGGAAGAGATCGCCAAGGCGGCCGTCTTCCTGGCGTTTGAGGCGACCTATACCACCGGAGCAGAACTCCCTGTCGATGGGGGTGGATCCCAGCTATGAGGCTTGGGAGCTCATCGGCGAGAGAGTCAGGCGGGCGGAGCCGTTTCTTCGCATGCACACAGCATCGGGAAGGGCGCGCCAAGGGCCACTTGTATGCCGTGGCGCTCGCCCTTGCCGTGGCTGGTTAGGCCAGAGCGCAAGACCCGGTCGCGGGGCTCTACAGGTGCAGCAGACGGAAGTGAACAGCAAAGCCGGTCAGCGCGCTGAGCCGGCACGGCTTATTCCGGTGCCGGAAGATCTTGACGCCAATACGGCGGCGCTGGTGGGGGCGCTCTATTCCACGTTCTGGAACCTAAACCCACCCGACAACGCAGCTTGGCGAGTGATCGTAACGCGAGCTGCCGAAGAGACCGTTCCGCGACTTGCGCCACAGCGCGCGGCTTTGGGCGTTTCCATGTCAACAACCGTGTGGGGTGGAGTCACAGCGTACGTCTTGAATCCCCGGATGATCCCGGCAGCGCATAAGAACCAGGTCATATTCCAGATCCACGGAGGCGAGCAGAACGGCGACGTGATGCGCTAGCCGGAGATGTGTTTCGAGCTTCGATTGATTGGAGGGCCGCACCTGAACGCCTTCTATTGGCGGAACGACTACGCAGGCATAGAGCAGTGGTCCCGCTTTATCAAAGACGGCCACTACATCTTCCACCGCACTTCATACCCAACACGAGCGCTTCGCCAACCTGTGGGAGAACAATCTGCGACTGCATGGCTTGGCCGAAGCCTTCGAGCGGCAGCAGACCACCCGGGCCTAAACCTTTTTCGCCCCTGAGCGGATGGGAAAGCGCGTCCGCTCCACAACACCAGTGCAGTGCAACCGCTCAAGGAGAGCAGCCATGCAGGATTCTTCAGCCTTCCAGTACGACGTGTCCAACTTCGGGCGGGGGTGAGGTCGTTCTCTTCTACGACTGCGCCACCGAAGACAAGAGCCGGAGCCTTGCGAAGGATACACTACTGCGCTTACGGATCATGACCGTGAGTTCACGGGGTCAGGCCGTATTGCATCTCCATGCGAACTCGAACCAGAAGGATATGGATGTCATCGCCAAACCCCTCCATCGCGACTGCAGATGAGGAGTCCTGGCGCGGTAAGAAGGTCAGCCAGGGATGGCGGCGTGCGTCTCACCGTGGAGAAGATCCAGGGCTGACAGAGCCAATGCGGCGGTTCCACATACACAGCTGTTCGGAGCCCATGGTTCCGGGCGACATACACGAAACTTCGTATTGAACTCATGCCCATGTCTGTACTGCTCCGAAGGGTGACAGGCTGCGCCTGGAACTCAGCAATCAGGATTCCTTAATCGCTGACGCACCAATGACGCATTGGTACGGAGACAAGGGAGGAACGGACACCTACCACCACAACGTCACAACCGTCGTTGTTACGTTTGCATGAGCGACCGCGCTAAACTTCCTGCACTGTCCAAGTCTGTTGCACAGGCGCAAACCTCGTTTGCGGAAGAAATAGCTTCCTAGCCATGGAAACACTCATCTCTCTTATTACGAAAACGTTTAGACAGTGCCACGAGGTTTACGAAAATGCAAAATGGACGCATAGTAGTGATCACAGGAGCTGGCGGAGGATCGGCGGGAAGATTGTCGATCGCTTCTTGGTAAATGGAGACAAAGTTGTTGGCCTAGACCGCTCCGAGCCCTCCCTGAAGGCTCTCGAAGCCGGCTGTGACGCAGCAACACGGTTGACTACCGTAACGGCGGACATGACGGACCCATCCGAAGTGGCCGCTTTCGCCGCGCAGATGCAGGAAGTGCATGGCCGGGTTGATGTGCTGGTCAACTGTGCAGGTTATTACCCCCTGGTTCCATTTGAGCAGATGACACTTGCACAGTGGCAGGAGATCCTCGCGAATAATCTGACCGGCAGCTTCCAGATGGTTCGTGCACTTCTCCCTCTCCTCAAGGAGAGCGGCTGGGGCAGGATTGTGAATCGGCTCGGCTTCGATCTTTGAAGGCGTCCCAGGACAGACCTATTACGTTGCCCCGAAGGCTGACTTGGTTGGGTTTACGCGGTCGCTTGCGATGGAAGTAGGAAAGTACGGAATCACCGTCAACGTCGGTGCTCCGGGACTGACGCTCACCGAACCCGTTTTGAGCGGTATGCCCGAGGAGCTCATCAAGGACTCAGGTGGAACACCGAGCCATCAAGCGAGACGAAGGTCCCGCGGATTTAGCCGACCCGGTCTTTCTGCTCGCGTCGCCGGATGCAGACTTCGTTTCCGGTCAGTTGCTTGTAGTCGACGGTGGCATTGAAGGTGTTGGCTGTTGGCGCCGCAGGACCTCGGGCGCGAGCCGCGAACTCTGCGGGCCTTCTTCGACGCTGAATAAACAAGCGTGATCTCTCGCCCTCACTATTTACATCATCCCAACCTTTCTGAGGAACATCTACTATGTTTGAAAAATCGAAATCCAAGTTTCAAATGCGCGGCCCGTTCACCCGGAAGAACTCCGCCCTTGTGCTGGTCGACTACCAGGTAGGAACGCTGCAGCTCATTCGCTCGTCCGGTGCTGATGTTTCTCTGCGTAACGCAGTAATGCTCGCCAAGGCTGCGGTAAAGAGGGCGTCCTCGGCTCGCTTGGAGTGTATCGAGCCGCCTTCAAGACGATTGATCAAACTACGCCGCTCAAGAAGCATAAGGTCAAGACTCCCATCCTTGCGATTGGCGGCGACAAAGCAGTGGGAGCAAAAGTGGCTGAGATGTTGAAAGCCGTTGCCGAGGATGTGACGGGCAAGGTCATGTCCGACTGCGGCCACTTCATTCCTGAAGAGCAGCCGACGGAATTCATGCGACTCTTTGAAAGCTTTGCGGCAAAGGTTGCTCAGCCATGACGACGCAAACTCGACGTTCTGCAATCGCCATGCTTACCACAGCGGGCGTGATTTCCTCCGCAAACAAGGTCTGGGCTTCTGCTTTCCCGGGAGGTCCCCCATTCCTGTACGAAGCAATATCTCCAGAGAGGACCACCACATGTTCGAAACTACGCCGGAATACCCGCCGCTCCCAGCAGATGACCTGCAACGCAACCTTACCATTGCGCAGCCTGATACGGATCAGACGCTGCAGCATATTGGTCTCGTCGGCGACACCTACACCATTGCCGTTTCGGGCAATGAAACGAACGGGCGCTTCTGCGTCATTGACATGCACATCCCGCCGAATGGTGGCCCAGCCCCGCACCGTCACGATTTTGAAGAAACGTTCATTATCCTGGAAGGCGAACTGAACGCGACCTTCCGTGGAGAGAAGTCCATCGTTCGTGCTGGCGATACCGTAAATATTCCGTCCAACGCACCGCATCAGTTTCATAATGCGTCTTCAAAGCCGGTGCGTCTCCTGTGCATCTGCTCGCCCTCCGGCCAGGAAGACTTCTTTCAGCAGGTCGGTATTCCGGTAGCAACACGCACGACCGCGCCACCAAAGCTTGATGCGGAACAGCAGAAGCATTTCGTGGAGAAAGCAAAAGCGCTCGCTCCGAAGTACCGGACAGAATTGCTCAAGGAGGCCTGAGCTGCATTTCCTCAGCCACTGGCGATCGTCCGCGCCGGTGGCAACAACCTCTTGTCATGTTAGACGGAGATACCGTGCACCAGTCCATACGATCTCCTCGGAGCTTCCAACTCGGCTGATACTTACGAGTTGCGTGATTTCATGCAGCGAAGCAGCATCCCTTTCACCTGGACCGAATTAGCTTCCGAGAAACAAGCTCGTGAAAAAGCCGGCGTTGATTCTCTTCGAGACGATTCCTTACCAGTTTGCGTTCTGGACAAGGGATCAAAGCTCTATCACCCGAGCGTGCATGATCTCGCCTGCGCTTTGGAGTGGTGTAACTGTGCGATCGGGATCGACTACGTTCGCCTCGGCCTGGAAGCCGAGGATCGCTATCTGAACCACGGCTTATATTACGATGCGGGGTCAAGCAATTCGGACTTTGCCAAGGGCACATCTTCATCGTAGGTGGCGGCAACTCGGCAGGCCAGGCAGCGCTTAACTTTGCAAGCCACACCGAAAAGGTCACGCTGCTGGTTCGAGGCTGATCACTGGCAAAACTGTTTCGCATATCTTGCTGGAACGCATTCTGGCGCATCCGCACATTACGGGCTGAACGTTTTCGGCAGGAAACTTCTGTAAAGATTCCTTTAAACGGAGCCTGTTTGACTCGAGGATCTCGGTCCGTACCGACGTACTCGCTCAAGAGATCGAGGATCAAATGAACCTTGGGTGTCAAGCGAGACTGGCCCGTATAGAGGGCGCAACGCCGGGCGAGGCGACGCCCCGCGCACGATCGACTCAGAGGGCTCTCTCCGGTGGATGCGACCATATCTCCTCCGCTCTCCCAGACAGCTGGCACCGGGTCGTCGGGCGGGTGGGTGGGTGGGTGGGTGGGACCCGCATCACCCAGGAGCTCCCGCAACCCGGTGGTGAACGTGATGTGACCGGGGCCGATCATGGCACGTCATAACGGCACTGGGGCGCGAAATTGATGGTGCGCGCATTCAGACTTGACCGCTAGCGCACTGAGTGTCAAAAATCGGTCACGAGACGGCAAATCGGGCGTCAGAGGGACAGCCCGCCGTCCACCGCGACCGCTGTGCCGGTCACCGCCGCGGCCGCCGGTCCGGCCAGCCACACGATGGCGTCCGCGACTTCCTCGGGCCGGATCAGCCGCGCCAGCGGCTGCTGCGCGGAGAAGGCCTCGGTCGACTCCAGGCCGTATAAGCGAGCACTCTCATCCAGGATCGGCGTCTGCGTGGAACCGGGGCTGACCGCGTTGGCGGTGATCCCCGTTCCGCGTAGCTCGGCGGCCAGCGCCCGCACCAGGCCGGTCACGCCGGCCTTGGCGGCGCAGTAGGCGGCGAGCATCGGCAGGCCGCGCGTCGCCGCCGCCGACGCGACGGCCACAAAGCGCCCTGAGCGCGGCGCGGGGCGCCGCAGCAGCGCGGGGATTCCCACACGCGCGGCGACGAGCACTGACTGCAGGTTGCCGTCGATCACCGCCTCCTGCTCGCTCACGGGCATCTCCCACAGCGGAACCCCGCCCGCGATGACTCCGGCCACCGCGATCACGGCGTCCACGCCACCGAACTCGCGCTCGGCGCAGGCCACCGCTTCGGCCATGTCCTGAAGCGACGTTGCGTCGCCGGCGAGCGATCGGACCGGCTCGCCGTCGCCCGCCAGCTCCCGCGCCCGCTGCGCGACGGCCTCGAGATCCTCCGCGGTGCCCAGCCCGTAGGGCAGCCTGGGATCGTCGGCGCAGCGATCGACGGCGACGACGCTCCACCCCGTCGCCGCCAGAGCCGTCACCGTGGCGGCGCCGATCCCGCGCGCGGCGCCGGTGACCACGGCGACGCGGCTCATCGATCGCCGCCGCGTGTGGGCAGGAGGGGGCGGATGGTGCGCGCTCGCACGCAGCCCTCCCACGTGCCCGCGAGGGCGACGAGCTCAGCCAGCACGCGCAGCGCGGCGTCGGCGGGCAGCGCGCGCAGATCACGGGCGGCGAGGGCGTCCTCGATCACCGGAAGCGCGAAGGCGGCGAGCAGCACAGCGCGGGCGCGACGTGCGCCCCTGCCCCGGCGCGCGGCGAGCGCGACCACCGGCGGTGCCCAGGCGCGGCGGACCGCGTAGCCGAGGCCCTGCCCGGTCGCCGCCAGCCCGCGCGCCACACCGGCGCCGGCGAGCTTCGCCGGGGAGACGACCCCGCCCACGCGGTGCCGCAGCTTCGCGTGGTAGCGCAGAGTCGTCCAGGCGACCGAGGCGAGCGCGGGGCGCGGCTGTCCCGCCAGCGCCAGCGCCCAGGGCAGGGCGAGGCCGGGGCTGACCCGCATCGCGGGCGCTGCGCCCGGATGGCGCCGGGCCAGCGGGCCCAGCGAGCGCGCGTAACGCCAGCGGTCGGCAGCGAAGTCGTGCAGGCCGACGCGGTGGTCGTGCCAGATGGGCACCTCTGACGCATAGCGCACGCGCCACCCGGCCCGGCACAGCCGCCAGACGAGATCGACGTCCTCGCCGACGCGCAGGGCCGGGTCAAACCCCTCGCCGATCGCGCCGCGGCGGGCGAAGAGCACCGCGCTGGGCACGTAGGACACCGCCCGGCCCGGTGCCACCAGGCCGCCTCGCGGCCCCATGTCCAGCGCTGACCGCCGCGCTTGAAAGGCGCCAATCACCCCGCGCGCCGGCGGCAGGCCGCGCACCCGCGGCGCCACCGCGCCCACCGACGGGTCGCAGAGGTGGCCGAGCAGGCGTCCGGGCGCGCCGGCGGTGAGGACGACGTCGGAGTCGACGAAGCCGACGAACGGTGTGGCGCAGACGGCCAGGGCCGCGTTGCGCGCAGCGCCGGGGCCCTGGGGTCGCTCGTGGCGGATGATCCGCGCGCTCTGCGTCGCGCAGATCGCCCGCACCGGCGCGGGATCGCGCGAACCATCGTCGACCACGATGATGTGCGCGTCTGGACACGTGCTCCGGACCGCATCCAGGCAGCGCTCGAGCTGCGCCGGACGGTCGCGCACGGGCACAACCACGGTGAGATCGGCCGTCGACCGGACCGGCGGTGGATGCGGCGTCAGGATCCCCGCGTCGAGCAGCCGGCGAGCGAGGCGCCGCTCGGCGGAGCCCTCCCCGACCGGCGATGGACCCGCCCACCCTCGCCAGCGCGAGACGACGCGGGCCCCGCCGTGGGTCAGCGAGATGAGCCGCAGCGGCGTGCCGCCGACCAGCAGGCGCCCGCCGGCGCTGACCCGGACCCCGGGGTCCAGCGCCACCGGCAGGGTCGGCGGCGCACTCATGTGACGATGGCCACCGGCGCGGTCCGCGCCAGGAACGCCGCGAGGTCGGTCACGAGGCTCGCCAGCAGGGCGCGACCCTCGGCCGCGGACGCCTTGCGCGCATCGCCGAGCACGCCGCTGGGCGACACCGCCCGCACCCCGCGCTCGCGTAGCCCGGGCATCAGGTCAGACAGCGGCTCGGACGGACCGACGGGCCGCTCCTCGCCCACCATCTCCGGCGCGATTGCCAGCATCAGCGACGTCTCGATCCGGCCCGCGTGGGCGTCGGTGCCGGCCCCTGGCAGTCGCGGCTCCCAGCGGCTCACGGTGCGGCCGTCAACCTGGCTGCGCGCCACCGCTCGTTTCACCGCGTCGGCGTTGCCCCCGTGCCAGGAGACCAGAACGACGTCGGTGAAGTGGTCGGCGCTGCGCACCAGCTCGACCAGCGCGATCTCCACCGCCTCGGCTCCGAGCGAGAGCGTGCCCGGGAACGCGGCGTGCTCCCCGCTTGCGCCATAGGGCAGCGCCGGGGCGACGATCACGTCGGCCCGGCCGTGGGCGGCGCGCTCGGCCACGGCGGCGGCGATCAGCGTGTCGGTGGAGAGCGGGAGGTGGGGGCCGTGCTGCTCGGTGGCTCCCAGCGGGATGAGCAGGCGTGGCTTCGCGCCGTGATCGAGATCCGGCCAGGTGCAGGAGCCGAGTCTCACGCCGCGTGACGGCCGGTGGGCGCGCGCGACTCCAGGCCCGTGGGCATAGGCGGCTCGCCCAGGCGGCGCGCGAAGCCCTCGGGGATGAGGACGTCGTCGGAGGTGAGCTCGCTGACTGACCCGCGTCCGAGACCCAGCAGCGCCGAGTCGATCCCGGTGCGCAGGATGTCGAGCACATTCTCGACGCCGGCCTGCCCATTGGCGGCCAGGCCCCACAGGTAGGCGCGACCGATCATGACCGCCCGCGCGCCGAGCGCCAGCGCCTTGACGACATCGCTGCCCCGGCGGACCCCTCCGTCCAGGACCACGTCGAGCCGATCACCGACGGCCTCGGCGACCGCGGGCAGGGCACGGATCGTCGCGGGCGTGCCATCCAGGTTGTTGCCACCATGGTTGGAGACCGAGATCGCGCTGGCCCCGATGTCCACGGCACGCCGGGCATCGTCGACGCGCATCACCCCCTTGAGCATGAAGGGCCCGTCCCACTGGCGGCGCAACCAGCGCAAGTCGTCCCAGGTTGCCGGCGGCGTCATCATCCACTCGCCGTAGGCGCCGAAGAACGTCGGGGCCGGTGCCCCAGGCGCCGCCATGTTGGGAGCGGTGAGATCGGGCGGGCTCCCGGTCCGTGCCCACTGATAGAGCCAGCGCGGGCGCCGCAGCGCCTCGGGCGCGAACCGCAGCATGGTCTTGAGATCCATGTGGTCAGGGATGACCGGGCTGCCCCAGTCGCGCGAGTGGGAGAACGTCCAGTCCAGCGTGACGATGAGCCCGGTCGCGCCGGCGGCCCGGGCCCGGTCCAGGCGCCCGCGCATCTGCTCCCGCGTCCCGGCCCAGTAGACCTGGAACAACGTCTGGGCGTTGACCGCGGCGATCGCCTCCACCGGCTGGGAGGCGAACGCGCTCAGGCCCATCGCGGTGCCACGCGCCGCGGCGGCCCGAGCCACGGCCACCTCGCCCTCGGGATGGACGGCCTGCACCCCCGTCGGGGAAATGAGCACCGGCAGGGCCAGCTCCTGGCCCATCACGCACGTCGTCAGGTCGCGCTGCGCCGACAGGCCGGCGACGTGGGGGGCGAAGCCCAGCTCGCTGAAGGCCTCGACGTTGTCGCGCAGGGTCAGGCCGCGTTCCGCGCCGGCCCAGATTGCCTCATAGACGCTGGATGGCAGCCGCCGCTCGGCCCTCCGCTGGGCCTCGGCGATGGATTCAAACCAGTCGCCGGCCATCAGCGGATGACGTCCAGGCCGGCCAGGGGATCGTCCTCGCACGCGCGGGGCGCCGGTGCTCGGTGCGCATGGTCGGCGCGGGGTGCCGGTGCTCGGCGCGATGGTCGGCGCGGGGTGCCGGTGCTCGGCGCGAGTGGTCGGCGCCGGGCGCAGGAATCCGCCCCGCCCGGCCGGCCTCGGCCAGCAACGCCTCTCCGTGTCCGAGCACGCACTCCGGGTCGGGTCCGTCCAGGGGCAGGCCGGTGAAGAACTTGGCCGCCATGCAGCCACCCCGGCAGGCGTCGAACAGCCCGCACGACGCGCAGGCTCCGGCCGTGTGCGGGCTGCGCAGCTCGAGGAAGAGCTCGGACTCCCGCCACACCCCGGCAAAGCCGCCGGCGTCGCGCACGCTGCCGGCCAGGAACGTCTCGTGGATGGCAAACGGGCAGGCGTACACGTCGCCCACAGGGTCGATCAGGCACACGACGCGCCCGGCGCCGCACAGATTGAGGCCGGGGGAGCGTCGCCGTATCCACCCAGGTGAAAGAACGAGTCTCCGGTGAGCACGCGCTCGCCGCGTTCCATCAGCCAGTCGTAGAGCAGCCGTTGCTGCGCCGCCGTGGGATGCAGCTCGTCCCATACGTCGGCACCCCGGCCCGACGGCCGCAGGCGTGTGAGCCGCAGCTGCGCCCCGTAGCGCTGAGCGATCGCCTCGAGAGCGTCGAGCTGGGAGACGTTGTGGCGCGTGACCACCACCGAGAGCTTGAAGTTCTCCATTCCGGCGCCGGCGAGGTGCTCCATGGCTCGCAGCGCGGTGGCGTAGGAGCCCGGGCCGCGGACGGCGTCATTGACCTCGGCTGAGGCCCCGTCGAGCGAGACCTGCACGTCGAGGTAGTCGTTGGCGGCAAGCCTCTGCGCGCGCTCCCGCGTGATCCGGCTGCCGTTGGTGGAGAACTTGACGCCGACGTCGTGGGCCGTCGCGTAGTCCAGCAACTCCCAGAAGTCGCGGCGGACCGTCGGCTCGCCGCCGCCGATGTTGACGTAGAACACCTGCATGCGCTGGAGCTCGTCCACTACCCGGCGGCACTCCTGCGTCGTGAGCTCGCGCGGGTCGCGCCGGCCCGAGCTCGACAGGCAGTGCACGCACGCGAGGTTGCAGGCGTAGGTGAGTTCCCAGGTCAGGCAGATCGGCGCGTCCAGCCCAATCTCGAACTGGTCAATGAGGCTCCGGCCGGTCGCCGCGGTCGCGCTCATCGATGGCCTCGTTCGGTGACCATCCCGGACGCGGCGAGCGTCTCGAGCGCGCGCGTGTAGGCAGGGAGCTCCGCGTCGCTGACGCCCGCGACCCGGCACGCCTCCCGCCCGCTGGGATGCTCGGCGAGCGCCTGCACCACCGCCAGCAGCTTGCGCGACTTCAGGAATGAGAGGCGGCGCGTCCCGAAGTGGTAGGCGAGCGCACCGAAGCGCTCGGGCCGGATGGCGACCTGCTGGTCCAGGCGCCATGGACGGTCGATGTCAAAGCTTCCCGGTGCGTTGACGGCCATGGCTCAGGCCCGGCTTTCAGTAGACGCCGCACATGCCGTCGATGGACACGTCCTCGACGAGCAGGTCATCCTCGACGAGGTCATCCGCCGGCCCGCTCTGGGGCGCCACGGCCGCCGGCCTGGCGGGCCCATTGTGGGGCCGCTGAGCGGCGTCGTCGCGGTCTCGATCGACGCCGGAGTCGCCCCGTCCAAGGGCGCTGCGTCGGCGGTCTGGGTGGCTGGCTGCGTCATGGCGTGCTCCTCGCGGTGGGCTTGAGATGCGCTGATGATTTATCGCACTCGGTGCCAGATATCAAGGCCTGGGTAGATTATCGGTCAGGATGTCGACCTCAGCGCTTCGCCAGTCAGACGCCGTCGCGCCTCCGACCCGCGGCCGGCCGCCGCGGACCAGCCACGACCAGCTCGCCAGCACCGCCCTCACCCTATTCGTGCGCGATGGTTTTGACGAGACCACGCTCGATG
>CAWJOO010000012.1:0-157698 GCA_963844515.1 uncultured Acidobacteriota bacterium | reverse complement strand
CTTCATCGCGGCAGGCGTGGTGTTCCACCTCCTGCTGGGAAGCCTCGTGGTCCTCATCGCGCGCCGCTGGCAGCGGTGGGCTGAAGAAGCCTTCCGGCACGTGGCTCTGGCTGACCCGCATGGCGGCGACTCGGTGCTGTTCGGCAACTCGCTATTCCTGCTGGCGGTCCTCTTTGGCCTCTCTGTCCCGTCCCACGGCCTGGCCATCCGCGGCCTGACGGTCCTACAATTCGCCGCGCAGGGGCTCTTCGGGGAAGGAGTGGTGCTCTGTCGGCTGGCTGTCCCTCGTCCACTTCCGGGCGCCCGGTGACCCGTCAGGCCGGGTTCGACGGCCGGCCTGGCGCGGCGGGCTGCTCGCCGGTGTGACCGCGGCACTGGTTACTGGTCTACGCCGACGCCTACCACCGCGAGCCGTACGCGCTGCAGGTCCGGCACTACGCCCTGGACCTCTCTCACGGGCGGCCGGATGCGGGCACCCTGCGGATCGTCCATCTTTCGGACATCCAGACGCACCGGGTCCGTCCCTACGAAGCGCGCGTGTTCCGGGAGGATACCGCGCTCCATCCGGATCTCCTCGTCTACACCGGCGACTACGTCCAAAACCGCGTCTTCAACACTCGCCCCCGGGCTTTCACGGACTTCAATGCCCTGCTGCGCCGCTCGGACCTCCATCCGCCGTTCGGCGCCTACGCCGTCCGCGGCGACGCGGATAGGGACAACCTCGCTGGACGCACCTGTTCGACGGCACCGGCGTCCGCTGCCTCTCCAACAAGTCCGCGCGCGTAGCGCTTCCCGGCGGGCGGGTGCTGACGCTCGTCGGCCTGGATCTCGGGACCGGCCGCCGCAAGGACCCGGCCGAGCTACACCGGGTGTTGGACAGCGCGCCCAATGGTGACCTGCGCCTGGTGGTCGCGCATGCGCCGGACCTGTAGAGCACCTGGCGGGACGCGGCGTGGACCTGGCGCTGGCCGGGCACACACACGGCGGGCAGGTCGTGATCCCGCTCTTTGGGCCGCCCGTTACGTCTACCCGGCTGCCGCGCCGGTATGCCGGCGGCCAGCGCTGGTACAAGAAGGGACCCCGGTCGAGGTCTCGCGCGGGGTTGGAATGGAGCGGCACACCGCGCCCCAGGTGCGCTTCTGCTGCCCTCCGGAGATCGCGGTGCTGGAGGTCCGGTATTAGCCGGTGTAGGCAGCCCACATCAGAAGAGCTTCTCGATCACCTGGCCGTCGTTGAAGTAGACCGGGCGGTCCTGGAGGTCGCGTACCTCGCCGCGCGGATCAATCCCCATGGCCTGGAACACGGTGGCCCCGATGTCGGCGGGGAAGCAGGGCTCGCTCTTCACGTAGCCCGCCCATTCGTCGCTCTCGCCGACGGCGGTCCCGCCGCGCACGCCCGCGCCCGCAAATAAGTCCGGTCCAGCACCGCTGCCAGTGGTTGCGTCCATCCCGGGTGGCGGCGTTCGCTGCCGCTCCGGCCACCGACTTGCCCAGCACGGGGTTGCGTCCCATCTCGCTCAGGCACAGCACCAGCGTCTCATCGAGCATGCCCTGGTGGTGCATGTCCTCCAGGAACGCGCTGAAGGCCTTGTCGAACGGCGGGCAGTGCTGGTCCATGAACTTGTCTTCCTGCTGGTGATAGTCCCAGTAGTTGACGTTGTCACCGAGGTTCACCTGGACGAACTTGACCCCCGCCTGCGAGAGGCGCCGTGCGAGCAGGAGCGACTGCCCCCAGATGTGCCGCCCGTACCGGTCCCGGAGCGTGCCCGGCTCCTGTTTCAGGTCAAAAGCGCGGCGTGTCTCCACGGAGGTGCTTACGGCGAAGGCCCGCTGCTGCGCGTCGGTGAGCTGCCGCGCGCCCAGGTCCCGGTCCAGGTCCCGGCGGTAACCGTCGATCTGCTCCAGCAGCCGCTGCCGGCCGCCGAGGCGCTCAACGCTGAAGCCGGGCAGCGGGAGGAGGTCCGGCACGTGGAAGCTGGGAGAGTTCGGGTCCCCCTCGGTCAGCCACGGGTCGTACCTTGCTCCCCATCCACCCGGCCAACTCCCCCACCACGCCCTGGTTCGTGAACTTGACGCGGTACGGCACGTGGATCGCCGTGGGGAGACCGGTGGTGTTCGGCGTCTTGTAGGTGATGATCGAAGCCCATGGACGGTATTTCGTCCCGGTTCGCAAACGGCTTGAAGTTCGGCGGGGTCTTGTTCACCGCGCTGCAGGCAGCTTCTGGTCGCCGAGGATGTGGTTGTCGTAGTCCGCGTCCAGGGTGACGCTGCGGACCAGTGCAAAGTGGTGCCCTTGCTGTGCGGTGGAGCGGGAGGCGGTGCCCGACCTCCAGTCCCGGGGCGCTGGTCTTGATCGGCTTCGCCGTGCCCCGGCACTCCGCGGGCAAGTCCGGTTTCGGGTCCCAGAACTGCATCTGCGGCGGCCCGCCGGGCATCCACACCACCGATGACTCCCTTCGCTCGTGGGCCGCGCCCGGATGCCGCGGCCGGGAGTCGGGCGGAACGCGCTGGTCATCGAGGCGCCGAAAGCCCCGAGCATCCCGACCTGAAGGAATTCGCGGCGCAGCATTCCGCCGCGATGGAGGTCAGGGAGTTCCCTGTGGATTCTTGGGAATGGCGTCGGTGCATGGACATACGTGACACGTAATGTATAATGCGTAGCGCGTGGTACGTCATGGGACGAAGCGGCGCATCCCGAACTACGCGTCAGGCCCTTACGTACCACGCATTACGCGATAGGTCCTTACGTACACGTATTACGTGATCCCCCAATCCAACCCCAGCTCCGGGGGGAATGTTGCGGGCCCTTCCCCCCGCCGTCACAGACCCTATAGCCACCCACGGGTCGCCCGTTCAAACCGGCGGTTAGATCTCCCCACTTCCGCCGCTGCGCGGGCAGCCAGCGCTGGAGGAGGTCCCGGCAGTTCACCACCTTTTCGGCCAGGTCCAGGGGCACGTAGTAATAGTGGTTGCTGGCCTCGAAGCCGATGCGGGGAGTCCCGGGTCTGGATACCTAGAGCGCGCGGGCGAGGCGTTCTCCTCCCGAAGCAACTTCCCAGGCTTGGCAAGCCGCCGCGCTTCAGTAGGGTGTCGCCCCATCAAGGGCGTGCGCGCCTGGACGAAACGGGCCTGGTTGGCGGTGCTGCGGAAGTGGATCGGGCCGCCTCCGGCACGTCTGCTCCGCCATGCACTGCCGCTGCTGCCGGGGTGGATTCGCTTCACCGATGGCGGCCTTCCGTCAACGCACGTACCCGCCGCAAAGCCATCCGCAACCTTTCCAACTGCGCGGCGAAGACATCGGCGGGGTAGACCGCCCGCCAGCCGTCCAGGTCGTCGTAGGGAAAGCCGACCATGGTGGCGCGGTAGCCGGTCGGCGCCTCCCACAGCAGATTGGCCGGGCCGAACTGCATCGGGGCGGGTAGACGGCCGATGTGGAACGGAAACTCGCGGAACGCCGCGCTGAACGCCTCCAGGCCGCACGACCGCGGGCGCGAGCGCCCTGCCGAACCGCCGCCGCGCCACGTCTTCCAGCGCCCGCTCGGGCGTCGCCTCCGCTGACCGACTGCGGCGACCACCTCCAGGTTGGGCGACGGATAGCCGCCCAGCGTCCACCCGAGCATCAGGCCGTCCACGCCCGCTCGCGCAGATTGGCCGCGTGCCGCGCCGTGTTCTCCACGGCCGGGATATACGGCACCGCGGACAGCTCCCAGGTGTTCGCCGCCTGGATCTTGGCGAGGGTCTTCAGCCCGCGCTCGTCGCGCCAACGCCCAGTGCCGCTGCGCGCGGGGCCGGGCCCGACAGCGGAGAGGGAGTACTCGCCCACCACGCTGTCCACGCCGCCGCGCCGGATGGGCAGGTCCCACTCGCTGACGCTCATCAGGGCCACGTCGGCGGGCAGCAGTCGATGATGTGCCTCGGCCGCAGTCGTCCGGCCAGCCCCAGTCCCAGGCGATCAGCTGCGCACGCTGCCGGCCGCCGGATGCCGTCCTGCGATGCAGCCCGTTGACCTCCGCGATCACCTCGGCCGCGCCCCGCGCCGGCGCAGCGCGGGCAGCTCGCTCCGCCCGGCCGTGCGACCAGCAGTTCGTCAGGTTCTCCGAGGCGGTGATCGTGAAGAAGCCGGCCAGATCGGGCACGGCCCGGCAGACGGTCGCCACCGAATCGCGTCAGGTACTCGCTGCACCTCCGGGACGCTGGTGCAGAGCGCGGCATGGTCGCCCTCGTACGACGCCCTTCAGTTCCGGGATGGTCCTGTAGAACGCGAGCGGCATGGCGCGCGGCTCGTTGAGGTAGAGGTAGATGCCGATTCCGTGCCGCCGCGCCCGCGCCACCAGCGCGCGCAGGTTCTCCAGCCGCTCTCTGGTAGCGCGCTCTGCAGCCGGATCCCAGGGAAAGGCGCCAGTTTGTACAGCACTGCCTGCAGCCAGACGCCGTCGACGCCGGACGCCGCCAGCCGCGCCAGGTAGCCGTCCGGGTAGGGATCCGCCTGCGTGTCGAGCAGCGGGTCGCCGTAGAGCGCAAAGTAGGAGTAGCAGAAGCGGGGCGAGAAGGCGGCGCTTCCGGGCGCTGGGGCGCGGGCCCGGCGGCCCGGGGACCGCGCGACGAAGCTAAATAGGGGATCGGCAATGGACGATGCCGGCTCTCCGCCGGCCAAACTCCTCGCGACCACGCGGGCGATCTTGCTCGCGCGCCGCATGCTTCAGCGCCTGGGGGGCTGTATAGATGCAGCGGCTCGCACGGGGGCTTGACGCTGCCCAGCTTGATAAAGAGAAAATCGTCTTCCCGGAGGGTGTAGGCCAGCTGCCTCGCCGTCCAGCCGAGCAGCGCGAGCAGCTGATCGTAGGGCAGCAGGTGCCAGTTGCGCCGGATGACCGTGAGGGCGGAGCGGCGGCGCTGGTCCGGCTGATCCGTGGCGGCTCGACAGGCCCATCGCCTGGCCGAGTCCGGATCTGCTCCGGCGTTGCGCCCACCACCTTTGCCAGCCGGCCCAGGGGCACCAGCTGCCAGTTGCGCCAACATAGGCGTGCAGGCGGTCGGGAAAGTGCGGGCAAGCGACCGGCGCCGGGGAGCTTCCTGCCGGCAGCTCATCGACCTGCAGCGTCCCCTTCAAGGAGTCGGATTCTGGTGCTCATCGGCCTCTGTCAAAGCAGGGTGTCGTTTGTGACACAGTTCGGGTGCCGCATGCGACTGGTGGTGGATCTCCGAGGTTCGCCAGGCGGCCCTCCTCCTGGTCGAGCTACAACCCGCTTGCGGATCTGTTGAATAGGGCACCGGCGTGGTCGGGGCCTCGGTAATCCACTGCCGAGTGCGGCATCCGTTCGGTAGTTCCCTTCTCCAGGTTGGGACACCCTGCGATTACAACCAATGGAGGACAAAGCCGTTCCGGTTTCCACCGATCAACGGAGGGCAGCAGGCAGCATGTCGCCAGGAGGCACGAGCGGTCGGAGCGATCGCCGGAGCCATCCGAGCTTCCCTGTCAGCGGCATCCCCGGGCTCGGCCAGGTATCGGAGCACCACCTTTCACGAAAGCCTCACTATGCACAAGGGGCAATTTCATCCGCGCGCCTTTACGCTCGCCACATGTACCTTGGCGCTGGCGTTCGTCCGCGTACCTTGGGGCGCCGCATGGGGCACGGTACCGCGCCGGGGCCCTTAACCTCATCAGTGCCGCAGCATTCATTGCTTGCGGGCGGTGCGGCCTTTATGTATGCGCGGCGGGGAACCCACTGGAACAGGCATCCACCGCTGGGGCTGGAGCCTGATCGGCTCAGCCTGTCTCTCCTGGGCTGTCGGGGACGCCGCGTGGACCTATTATGAGACGGTGCTGAAGGTCCGGCTCCTCTCGCCTGCATGGCCGGACGCCGCCGGCTATCTGATGACGTACCCGCTCGTGATTGCCGGCTTGTTCTGGCTAAGCGGCAAACGCCACCCGGCGGGTCGCGCCCGGTTCGTGCTCGATTGCCTGATCGCGGCGACCAGCGCAGGCGTGCTTAACCTGGTCCCGCCTGGTTAGGCATCTCTGGACCCTGGCGAACAGCTCGGTCCTGGCCCGGCTCGTCAACCTGGCGTACCCCGCCGGGGACGTTGCGGGCATGGTTCGTCGCGATGGTACTGGTCCGCAGTGAGGCCGGCGGAGGGATGCAGCGCCGCTCGATGGGACTGCTGGCCGGCGGAATTACCCTCTGGGTAGCGGCCGAGGCTTTTTTATTCTTACAACCACCTGGCAGCCGGGCGGATGGCAGGCGACTGGTACAGGGCGGCGTACCTCGCCAGAGATATCCTGATAGCCTGTGCGTCGCTCCTGCCGCTCTGGCGACCGGATCCCGCCCGGCGAGCCGGCCGCTCCCGCCCCGCCTTGGCTGCCGCGCGGGGTGGCATCGCGCCTGTGGTGCTGCCCTACCTGGCGGCGGTGGCCGCTTTCGCCCTGATCGCCTCGCGGGACGTCACCCAACACGGTGGGGTGAGTGGGGGGGTGTACCACGCCGGCGCCACGCTCATCATTCTTGTCATCCTGCGGCAGGTGTTCACGCTGGTCGAAAACCAGCACCTCACGCGGGAGCTTCACTCCGCGGGCGAGAACCTGGAACAGATGGTTGCCCGCCGCACTCCAGGAGCTGACCACGCTGCACCAGCAGGTGTCATCCCTTCACCAGCTCACCCGGGCCGTAAACACGACCCTCCACGTCGAGCAGGTGGTGTCCGCCGCCGCGACGCACACGCGCGCGGCGTTGAACGCGCACGGGGTGGTGATCTGGCTGGTGGACGACGCGCCGGCCGGGACACCGCTCCGCGTGCACCGCCATGACGGCTTTGCCGGCCGGGCGGAAGCGCTTGACTTCCTCTCGCAGCAGACCGCCAGCGAGTGTGTCATGCTGGTTCCGCTGCCCCAGCTTCTCGGGGAGACGCCGGGCCCGCAGGGCACCTGTCTCGTCGCGCCCCTTCGCTGGCAGCAGAGCCTGACGGGGCGGATCGGCGTCGTCCGGTGGGGCGGTAGGTTCGACAAGCAGGGTGCAGGCGTGCTCAAGAGTGTTGGGCTGGAGATCGGGACGGCCATCGAGAATGCCCGTCTCTACCGGGCCGCCCTCGAAGCAGCATAGATCAGTAGAGCCCATAAAGCCACTGAAGATATTGCTAAGGCTAAGAAAATTAAAGAGCTTGAGAAGGAAGAGAAGACTGAGGCTGATCGAATAGCTCAGATCCAGGCTTTAGATGTTGATGATGATGAGAAGAAACTGCTTACTGAGAATGCCGATGCTACTCTCGTTAAGTCACTTTTAAAGAAAAAACTCACTAAAAACACTGATCAAAAGCTGTCTCCTTTTGAAAAGAAGGTTGGGATGCGGAACGCAAAACAATCATCAATCGATGGAACGATGAGTTCGACCAGAGACCGGCACCCGATTACTTTCAATCGTTCGGCCTGGGTTTCTACGAGTACTTCCAGCTGGCAGAGGACATCGGAGCAGCGCCGCTACCCATTTTGAATTGTGGCATGGCATGTCAGTTCAACTCCAGCGAAACAGCTGCGCTCAACCAGCTCGATGAGTATGTGCACGATGCACTCGACCTGATTGATTTCGCAAACGGCCCTGTCACCTCGCCGTGGGGCAAGCTGCGCGCGCAGATGGGGCACCCCGAGCCGTTTCACCTCACGATGATGGGCGTGGGCAACGAGCAATGGGGCGATCGTTACGTCGAGCGCTACAAGGTGTTTGCGAAGGCGTTGAAGGCGCAGCACCCTGAGATCAAGCTCGTCGTCGCCGCCGGGCCTTTTCCCGCCGGTGAGCCGTTTGACAGCATGTGGTCTACGTGGAGGCAGCTGAAGGCCGATATCGTGGACGAGCACTATTACATGAGCCCCCAGTGGTTCCTCGATAACAGCGGCCGTTACGACCACTACGATCGCTCCGGACCGAAGGTCTTCGCCGGGGAGTATGCCGCGCAAACCGTGGCCTCGACGAGTGCCGAAAACCGGAACAACTGGAATGCCGCAATCACCGAGGCCGCGTTCATGACTGGCCTCGAGCGGAACGGCGACCTCGTGCGGATGGCCTCCTATGCTCCGCTGATGGCGCACGTGGATGCGTGGCAGTGGAAGCCCGATGAGATCTGGTTTGACAATCTGCATTCCTATGGCACTCCCAACTATTACGTCCAGAAGCTCTTCGCTAATAACGTCGGAACGCGGATTGTGCCCGTGACACCGCATGTAGATGCTGGGCTCTATGCCAGTGCGTCGCTGGACGACCACAGCCATGAGTTCATCGTGAAGGTGGTAAATTATGCAGCGGCTCCGCGTCGCGCAGAGATCCGATTGAAAGGCCTCAACGCCGATGCGACTGCGAAGGTCACAACGCTGGAAGGCGCCGATCTAAAGGCGGAGAACAGCTTTGAACATCCAACCGCAGTTTCGCCGGCGTCTTCAACGGTAGAAGAAAAGTCGGGAACCATTGCTGTGCAATTGGCGCCCTATTCTGTAACTGTGTACCGCATTCCGGCGAAATAGCGGCCCCGCGATGCAATGATTCCTGAACGGCCCAGTCAATGCATGCTTGAATCGTGGGGCGGGGATTGGAGCGTGCTCGCTCGAGACCTCTACTTCAACTCAAATATGAGGAAGTAGTCCTGGCCATCGCTCTTGGTGAAGTCGTACTTTCCGATGCGTCTGAAGCCCGCTTGCGACATCTCCTGCTCGACCACTTCGGGCATGATGCCATGATCTGTTCCGTTACCATTCCGGTCGATGATGCCCACCTTGGCTCCCGGTCTCAATGCGGCTTTGAGCCTTTGTATCAGTAACAGTGGATGAGCGAATTCATGGTATGTCTTCAGAATCAGCACCGCATCCACACTGCGGGCCGGGAGATTTGTATCATCCACGGTTCCGAGTATGGGCTTCACGTTCTTCAGGTTTTCTCGCGTAACCCTTTGCTGGATGTAGTCGATCGCGCTGGGATTGATGTCTTCTGCGTACACCGTACCGGAGGAGCCGACACGCGCCGACGCTCGCACGGTAAACCAGCCGGAGCCTGCTCCGATATCCGCAACCGCCTTGCCCTGCGTGATTTCCAATAAATCCATTACCCTCTCGATGTGCAGTTTCTTATCCCGATCGGGATACTCGAAGATAGACAGGTCTCCCGAATATGGGCTGCTCGTGGGCCGCTGCCCCTGAGTCGCTGCGGAATGCTGTGCCTCGGCACTTCCCGAGGGTGACACTCTGTGCTAGAACCGCACCGGTATGGCCTAGATTTACAACGGCAACCGCGAACAGAAGGTGCACTGCGGCCTGAGTTAGGTACTCTCTCATTCCGAATCGCATTTAAGCATTCCCCCTGTACAGAGTAATGGATCAACGAAGCATTCCGCGTCCCGCAGGCAGCACAAAGGCGAGCAGAATGGTTCGCAGCCTTTGGCCTTCACGGAAGCCCCTCCTGAAGTACTTCGATGTAGCGCATTTCCCAGCTTCTGGATTCTGTGGCGCCGGATTCCGCTCTCGACGTCTACGAATGTTCTTTGGTTCGGAAGCTGCCCTTTTCATCCGACAGGGCCATCCGCATTTGCTGGTTCTTGATCAAAAGGAAACAGACAGCTTCCTGCAGGCCCCGCACCTTGGCCTGCCAATCTTCGGGTAGAGGCTCTTGTTCATTGGTCAGGTCAAACGGGGATTGTTTCTCATTCGGCATTGGCGTCTCCTTAGTCCTCAAGGATGAGTCGGATGGTGAACCCGGGCGTCAGGGACTGGTTCGGGCTTTCTGACAATCCAGATAACCCGAAAGCAGATCATGCCTCAACGTAATCCCGGGGACACAGTTGCCGAAAGCCTAGAATGAGCCCAAATTCTACCCCTCTTTCAGGTGGTCTCTTTGCCTCTGGTGTATGTTGTACCTGGAGCCGCTTTCTCAACCAGATGTGACCCTCATCGGAACGCAGGTCATTCGCCAGATTGACTAACTAGAAGCGGGCCACTTGCAAGTGCTGGAAACAAAGCTGCTTTTCAAGTCCACGTGGGAGACGTGATCGCCCTATGCGTTTTCATTGACGCTCATTGCCTGGCCGGAGGAGTGGCTGCTCCTTTCGAGTCACTGGATGTAACAGGCAGATACTGTGGCGCAAGGTTCCAGCCGGGTGAGCCCAGAGAAAAGTTGGAATGGAGATTATGGGTCCTGGTGCACACGGCAATCTCCGAACAACGCGGCGATCACGTTCAAGAAAGTTCTCGATCATCGCCTGCGTCCTGCTTGCCGGATGTGGATCGCACTCTTTACACAAACAGCCTTCCATCGAGATGACCCGGACCCCTGCATCGGGCCAAGGCGGCCCTGATCGAATGGAGACGATTGCTGGCCGTGTTGACGGCGCGCAGCCGGGGCAGCAGATCGTCCTATACGCAAAGAACGATGTCTGGTGGATACAGCCACTATGGAGCCGGCCATTCACAAACGTCGAAAAGGACGGGACCTGGAAAAGCTTCACACACCTTGGCACCGATTACGCAGTTCTGCTCGTTGGTCCTGGGTTTCATCCACAACCCAGGATTTCGACCCTTCCCACGGAAGGGAGTGGGGTTGTGCGTGTCTTGGCTGTTAAGGGGACGACCACTCCGCCGGCTCCCCTCAAGATCCTTCACTTCAGCGGATACGATTGGAAGGTGCGCTCCGGGAGCGACCGACCGCGGCGGCGAACTGAATGCCTACGATTCAGAAAATGCGTGGGTCGATCCGCAAGGCCATCTTCATCTTCGAATGGGCGAAAGAGATGGCCTCTGGTCATGCGCGGAGATCAGCCTTACCCGAAGTCTCGGATATGGCACGTACAAGTTCGTCGTGCAGGATAGCGCTCATCTGGAACCTTCCGGAATGCTTGGACTATTCACGGTGGACGAGCGCCGCGCCGAGGAGACGCGGATTGAATTGGACGTCGAACTGAGCCAATGGGGGCAGCCCGGCAGCAAGAACGCGCAGTATGTTGTTCAGCCCTACTATATTCCGCAGAACATCGCGCGCTTTAATGCGCCGGCTGGGGTACTAACCCACATACTCCACTGGGAGCCAGGCAGTGCGTCATTCAAGACGGTACGCGGTATAGCGGGAGATCGAGCGTCCAAAGTAGTAAGCGAACATGTCTTTACTTCCGGCATCCCGGCCGCCAGCGGTGAGACCGTTCATCTTGATCTGTATGACTTCTATCACTCCAAGAGCAAGTCGCAACGGCCCACCGAGGTTGTGATTGAGAAGTTTGAATATCTTCCTTGAAAAACTCATTCCCATGCACCGGCTTCAGCGTTGGCTGCAAGTCGGGATCGCAGCAGTCTGCTTTGTCAATGCTGCTTATGCTTTGGATCCGTCGAAGGCTATATCGCAATACGTCCGCGACAAGTGGGGAGCCGAGAGGGGCTTCGTGGGTGGCGCAGTCTTCGCAATCAGCCAATCGCGGGATGGCTATCTCTGGATCGGAACCGAACGAGGGCTGGTTCGCTTTGACGGCCAGGACTTCACTCTGATTCAACATCCGATTGCTGGCGCGCCGCCCATTGGATCTGTCCGAGGTCTCGCCGCCGATGCAGACGGCAACTTGTGGATTCGACTGGATGGGCCGCATCTTCTCCGATATCGTGACGGGACGTTTGAGGATGCGATGGCCCGCTTTGGACTACAGGAGATAGCGTTTACGTCGATGTCCCTGGATGCCAATGGCAGGCTGCTTCTGTGGGGTCCACAGCGTCGTCTGTTACGTTTTCGCGACGGAGCATTCCGACCTTACGAAATAGCGGATGATATCCCCGGCATTGTCATTTCGACAGCGGAGGCAATCGACGGGAAACTATGGTTAGGTACGCGGGAGATCGGTCTGTTCCGGGTCGACAAGGGACAAAGCAATCACATTGCAGGTCCGGCCGATCTGACGAGCGTAAACACTGTGCTCCCCTCGAACCCGGACGGAGTATGGATTGGAACCGACACTGGCTTGAAGTGGTGGGACGGGCGCGGACTGTCAGAGACTTCCGTGCCATCTTCCATCGGGCGACTTCAGGTTCTGGCTTTGACAAAAGACCGCGATGGGAACGTGTGGGCTGGAACCCGTCATGGTCTGATCAGAATCACAGCAGAGCTTACCTTTTCGACTGAACTGGTCAGTAGCTCGATCGAAAACGAGATCACTACGATCTACGAGGATCGCAGCGGCAGCATCTGGTTCGGAGGACCGCGTGGGATCGAAAGGTTGCGGGACGGCATGTTCACCGGGTATTCAACCGCGCAAGGCCTTCCGCCAGAAATCAATGGTCCCGTCTACATCGATTCGAGTGGTACTACCTGGTTCGCACCGGCTTCAGGAGGGCTCTACTGCCGTACGCAGAGTGGCGTCCACCATATCAAAAACGATGAACTCGATAGAGACACCATTTATTCCATCAGCGGAGGTGACGGAGAGATTTGGGTTGGGCGGCAACACGGAGGACTCACAGTATTGAAGCGGCGTGGTGATTCTTTCGTTGCGCAGACGTATACCCAAGCGGATGGGCTAGCCCAGAACAGCATCTATTCCGTTCACCGAAATCGCGATGGAACAGTTTGGGCCGGCTCGGTCAGTGGGGGAATCAGCCGGCTGAGCAACGGCATCTTTACAAACTATTCCACTGACAATGGGCTCACTTCGAACTCAGTCTCTTCCATCGTTGAAGGGCATGACGGCAGAATGTGGTTCGCCAGGCCCGGCGGCGTTGACTCGTTTGCTGGTGATCATTGGAAGAGCTATGCCCTTCCCTCAGAAATGGCTGCCTCAAACATCAGGTCCGCATTTGAAGATTCGAAGCATGTCCTATGGATTGCGACTTCGAGTGGACCTGCATTTATCGCTTCCGATCGTATTGAAATGCCAGGCTCGCTTCCAGATCCGCTGCGCGAAGACATCTTCGGCATTGCGGAAGACAAGCTGGGCTCGTTGTGGTTTGTCACCTCCGACCATGTATCGCAGGTCTCGCGAGACAGGCTGATGATGGGTTCCGTCGTGGACGCTGATGTCCTGAGCTACGGGACCGAAGACGGACTTCCGGGAGTTGAAGGAGTAAGGCGCGATCGCTCGGTGGCGACGGATGCGGATGGCCGCATCTGGATCTCTCTGGCCCGTGGGTTAGCTTCGGCCCAACCAGCGACCGTCGCACACACTACCGGTCCTGTAACTGTCCGAATGGAATCCATATCGGCCGAAGGCAGACCGGTCAGCTTGGCAAACACTCCGATGCTTGCGGCCGGCTCACGGAATATTACTTTCAACTACGCTGATTCAAATCTGGCGCTGCCGCAAACAATCAAGTTTCGGTACATGCTTGAAGGCTCCGATCAAGGATGGAGCGATGACATCGCGCAACGGCAGGTGGTGTATACCAATCTGGGTCCCGGATCCTACCGGTTCCGCATTCTAGCGTCGAACGGTCTCGGTATATGGAACGGGCCCGAGACCACGGTGAGCTTTGGCATAGAGCCGGCTTTCTGGCAGACCTGGTGGTTTCGCGTGGTCTGCTTCGTTTTATCCTGCTTGACTGTCATTGCGATGTATCAGATGCGAATGTCCCAATTGGCGCGACAACTGAACGTCCGGTTCCAGGAGCGGCTTGCGGAACGTACTCGGATTGCACAAGATCTACACGACACGCTTCTGCAAGGAGTACTCAGTGCGTCTATGCAACTTGATGTTGTTGAAGATCAGACACCGGACGATTCCCCATCGAAGCCCCTTCTGAAGCACATTCTTGAACTGATGGGACAGGTCACTGAGGAAGGCAGGTCAGCGCTCCGTGGGTTGCGCGCGCCTGAAAGCAATGTCCTTAGCCTCGAAACTGCACTATCGCGACTCCCCGAAGAATTTCCAGCAGCTCACACGGCAGAATTCCAGGTGACCACGCAAGGCAGTCCTCGTCCGCTAAGCCCGATGATCCGTGACGAGGTGTATCGGATCGGGCGCGAGGCGGTTGTCAACGCGTTTCTGCATGCCAAAGCTAACAAGATTGAGCTGGAGGTGGAATACGCAAGAACCTTCGTGAGAGTTCTTGTGAGCGACGATGGGTGTGGAATCGAGCCAAACGTGCTCGACTCAGGTCGCGCAGGACATTGGGGGCTGCCCGGAATGCGAGAGCGTTCCGAAAAGATTGGTGCTACTCTCAAGCTCCGCACTCGCGCCGGCGCCGGCACGGAGGTCCAACTCACGGTACCGGGTATGATTGCCTTTGATAGCAATCTTCCAGCGAAATCTTACTGGCTGCGTTTATGGCCTTTCCGTCGAAAAGCCAACATCCCGACTCAGGATACTGAACAACGAGAGCGCCCATGAACACCGCGTCAAAGATTCGCATTATGTGCGTCGATGATCACCCCCTGATGCGAGAGGGAATCGCAGCGATCATAAGGAACGAGACGGACATGGAGCTGATTGTTGAAGCGTCAAACGGCCGTGAAGCAATCACCGGGTACCGTGAGCATCGGCCAGACATCGCCCTCATGGACTTGAGAATGCCGGATATCAGCGGCATCGACGCGGTCATTGCGATTCGCACTGAGTTTCCAACTGCCAAGATCGTTATGCTCACGACCTTCGAGGGAGATGCGGAAATACAGCGCGCATTGGAGGCAGGCGCCCAGGGATACATGCTAAAAAGCATGCCGCGAAAGCAGCTTGTAGAGATGATTCGAAAAGTGCACGCAGGAAAGAAGCATATTCCCCCGGAAGTCGCAGCTCATCTCGTAGAACATCTGGGCGAAGAGTCCTTGAGTAAGCGTGAAGTCGAAGTTCTCCACAAGGTGGCTGGAGGAAATAGAAACAGCGATATAGCCGCGCTGCTGTTCATCTCCGAGGAGACGGTAAAGGGCCATATCAAACACATCATGGAAAAGCTCGGCGCGAGCGATCGCACTGAAGCTGTCGCCATTGGCCTGCGCAGGGGAATTATTCAACTTTAATCTGGTGGCGCTTCTCCGAGGCCGCAACCGCTGATTTCGAACGAAAAGCACTCGATCTAGGGGTTCATCGGATCACAACTCGCGTTAGCCTCACTCGGGGTGTTCTCAGTTGCCCAGGAGGCATAGACTGCAAAAACTATTCTCTGCCTTTCCAGATAGCTGGCCTGGTATCGGCCTGATCCTCTTGCGAGTCATCATCGCTATTGGTGGAGTCGTCCAGGGTATCGCATGTCCTTACGACGCACGGCGGGGCTCAACTCACTCTGAAAATGGTTTGTCTGGTCTCCATCGGCGTGAGCCTCGTGCTCGTCGTGGGACTATTGACCCCTATAGCCGGTTCGATCGCGACCCTTTGCTACCTCATCAACGGCTTCGAGATCTTCATATCGACCGGCCCAGGCAGGTACGCGAACTGTTTCATAGCTCTTCAACTGAGCGCCATGTCGCTGATACTCGTTTTGCTTGGTCCCGGCGCATATTCGCTTGATGCGCGGCTATTTGGACGTCGCGAAATCATTATTCCGGACGGCCGCCGTTCACGCCTGTGAGCAATTGAGCGCGCCACTCGTAGCGAATCGTTCTCAACGTGTGCGCCGTAACTCTCGACCCGCCTAGATAGTGGTGCCAGGCACTAACCAGTCATCGGCATCGAGAATGCCTTCGATCGCGGGATGCGCTCTTGCATGGCGTGCTTCATAGTTTCTGAAGTGAAGGCGTCAAGAGGCTGAATCAAGGAGCGATCCACATGACGGCAAATCCCACACAAGCACTCTTCGTTCCACTGCAGCTCGGCGCGATACAACTGAAGCACCGCGTCGTAATGGCGCCGCTAACGCGCTCCCGATCGATCCAACCGGATTCCGTTCCGGGCGATCTGATGAAGAAGTACTACGAGCAACGTGCTTCCGACGGCGGCCTCATCATCTCAGAAGCCACGAACATCTCTTTAACGAGCCGCGGATGGCTTGGCGCACCTGGCCTCTACACCGGCGAGCAGGTAAACGGGTGGAGCAAGATCGTCTCCGCCGTACGGGCCAAGGGCGGCCATATGTTCGCGCAGCTCTGGCATACGGGACGTTCGTCGCACACCGCAATGACAGGCGGAGCGATGCCGGTCTCCGCTTCGGTAGACCCAGCCTATTGGCAGCATCCGAATCACCTTGTCTCGATCCCCGGTGGTTGGGTGCAGCCTCTCCGACATCGCGCGCTGACGGTACGCAGAGATCGCGTGCATCGTTGAGGACTACCGCACAGCCGCAGAGCGCGCAATGGATGCAGGGTTCGAAGGCGTGGAGCTGCACGCGGCCAACGGATATCTCGTTGATCAGTTCCTGCAGGACGGAAGCAACAGGCGAACGGATGAGTACGGTGGATCGATTGAGAATCGGAGCCGCCTTCTCTTCCAGATTCTGACTGCTTTGATTTCCGTCTGGGGACAAGAACGTGTAGCAGTGCGCCTAGGTCCGAATGGCACTTGGAACGGCATGTCGGACAGCAACCCCGAAGCACTGTTCTCATACATCGCCGAAAAGCTAAATGATTTCAGCCTTGCTTATCTCCATCTCATCGAGCCGCGCATCGGAGGCAGTGACCTGATCCACGAGGGACAGGGAGCCGTGGCCTCCGAGAGTTTGCGCCACATTTTCAAAGGCAAGCTGATCGCAGCAGGCGGCTTCGAGCCAGCGAGTGCGGAACAGCTTGTTGAGTCTGGAACGCTGGACGCGGTGGCATTTGGACGTTACTTCGTTTCCAATCCAGATCTCCCGCTCCGAATTCGCGAAGGCCTGCCACTCTCCCCGTACGACCGAAAAACCTTCTACACCTTTGACGAACTCGGATACACGGACTACCAAGTCTACGATGCCGTTCTTTCGGCCTGACCCATCAACCGCAGCACATCGCCCTCACCGCGACATTGGAGATTCGTATGAGCAAAAACGTAAACATCATGCTGGTACATGGCGCTTGGGCCGATGGCTCATGCTGGAGCAAGGTCATCCTTCTTCTTCAGGCCAAGGGCTACAACGTAACAGCCGCACAGATTCCATTGAAGTCCCTCGCGGACGACATCGAAATCACTCGCCGGCTTCTATCCGCACAGACTGGCCCAACTGTTCTGGTGGGCCATTCCTATGGCGGCGCGGTGATTACCGGGACCGCAACTGCCACACCGCAGGTGAAGGCGCTTGTATATATCACTGCCTTCGGTCTCGATGAGGGGGAGAGCCTTGAATCCCTCAGCAAACAAGGGCCGCCTTCGCCGGGCTCCGCGGCTATCGAAGCCGATGAGCACGGCTTTCTCTGGATCAATCGAGAGAAATTCCACACATCCTTTGCTGGTGGGGCCACAGATAACGAAGCCGCGATTATGGCAGCGGTACAAAAGCCTCTCGGCTTTGCGGCTTTCGCCGGCCAGGAAACCACGCCCGCCTGGAAGACCATCCCTTCCTGGTATCTCACGTGCACGGACGACCAGATGATCCCACCACCGGCGCAGGAATTCATGGCGAAGCGCATGAACGCCACCATCCGGTCAGTCGCATCAAGCCACTGCCCATTCATGTCGCATCCGCAGGAAGTCGCGGACCTCATCGCCCTCGCTGCGGATTCCATCACGACTTAGCGGTGTAATCAGGCTGCTGCGACTCGCGGCTTCAGCCTCGAGAGTGTCGTCCACAGCGATTAAGCAGGTTGCAAGGTGCCGCCCGACGTGGAATAGTTACTGCTTGCAGGTGCAGACGTGAAAACTATTTTGTTAACAATAATGCTTCTCCTTGCGCGCGAGTGTCTCGCCGATGCGAGCGAGGACGCATACATAACCAGGCACGGCACATCCTGGACTCTCGGTTCGGCCACAGTCGAGATGACGATCGCGTTACAGAACGGGAGGCTGGTCACCACCAGCCTGAAAAACAAGATAAGCGGCCACGAATTATCGCCGTCGGACTCGACCGGGCCATGGTCCCTGGTTGACTCACGAACTTCGAAGCTCAGCCAAGGAGAGCTGCAACTGGATCTGATCCTGCAGCGAGAGTCACTGGTCGCCACTAAGACCTACGTGATATACCCCGGCTCAAGCATCATCCGCCAATGGACCGAATTCAAGAACGTGGGATCGGCTCCGCTCATGCTCACCGACCCGGAGTTTCTGAATGCCAGCGCGCGGTTGGGGGATCGCGCGGCAGTCGATTTCGACTGGATGACCGGCGGCAATAATGCCCATGGTTCGTGGGTTCTGAAGACCGAAAAACTTGAAGCACGCTCGCCTCGGCGATTCGATTCTAATGATCCTTTCCCCGATAGAGGCGTATGCGGAGATTTTGTCGACGGGAAACCCAACATCGCCATCCTGCTGAATGGCGAACAAATCTGGCCAGCCCAAGAGCGGGTCGCCGCGCAATCCGGTACCCGGCTCCTCCCGGTGGAAGCGAAGGCTGAGATCCATAAAGGTGACCAGCTTATGTTCCTCGTGAAATCCAATAAGGCGTTTGATAGTTTGGAATTTGATCCTGCCATCACTTATGACGAAGGTGAACGCCATGTGGCCTCGGAGGAGTTCTCGGCCCGCCAGGGCGATCACGGCTGGCGATATCAATTTATCGAAGCAGGAAAGTTCACCGATCTGGTGCTTGACCAGAACTCTAATGAATGGCGAGTAAAGCCCGGCGATATGCTGGGGCCTTATATCGGTCCTGGTGTACAGCGAGGAGGACTCACCGAGGATTCTGCGCGCATCTGGACCGCGTCCAAGTCAGGAACAGTGCGTATCAGCGGTGGCGTATGTTCAGTTACTCTTTCCGCGTCCACCGATGCTAAGCCGGGTTTCCGTTCGGGTACCTCGAGTTATGCTCCGTGGGTCGCCTTTTACAACCACTCGACCAGGGAGGGCATGTTCATAGGGTGGGACTATTTCGGTCACTGGGCATCTTCGTACGAGCTGGATAACCAAGGTGACATCGCTGCCCGTATGCATGTCGCCGGTTATCGCCGGAACCTCATGGCAGGCGAACGTGTAGTCACGCCGAAGGCTTTCGTGGGTCTCTTTCAGGGGGACTTAGATGATGCCGGCAACACCTTGCTTGACTGGCAGTATCGCTATCTCTGGGACTACACCCGCGACGGCTGGTTCCCTGGTATCCGCATGCTTGGAGATTGGTGGAAGGGTACTTCCTGGGGCTTGCCGGGCGGAACTTGGGCGGGCGGGGGCGGTGACTTCGATAGTACCTTCCGAAAGGTTTTTCGCCTCGCGGACATGATGCGTGAGGTGGGCGCTGACGTGTATCACCGCGACTGGGGATGGTGGGACCGTGCGGGCGACTGGAATGGTCCCGACTTCCGCACCACGGGAGATTATCTGCGCAAGTCCGACATGGGGCAGCTGATCTATGCCTTTCTTTACACGGTGGACCCTGAATCAAAGGTCGCGCGCGATCATCCCGAGTGGATCGCCAAGGATGTCGAGGGGTCGTCCGCGGCAAATACGCTGGATATGTCGCGGCCCGAAGTGGTCGCCTTCATGAAGGGCCAGCTGGACTCCTTCCATGCCAAATGGGGAGACTTCGAGTGGCGCAACGACAGCATGATGACCAACCCGAACAGCGGCGACGAGACGCCTTTGCTGGGCCAGGACCAAGGCATGCGCGCAGTGCTCCAGGGCTTTCTCGATCAGCATCCAGGCACCTCGTTCCAGGCTGTCAATGGCGGTGGCCTGTATGCCGGCTATGACTATGTTCGTTACTCAACCAACATCCAGTTCAGCGATGCCGCCGTCGGCTTGGTGCGCAACTACTGGGCGTCCCTGTTGCTACCGCCTGATAAGGTCGCCGACAATCCCGATGCGTGGCGCGATGTCCACAATTACGACAAGGCCACATGGCGAGGCTGGCTTTGTCTCAACCCGGATACGGTGGGTGATACCCGGGACCCACTGAAACTCGAGGGCTTGCGTGAGCTGTTTGGTATCTACCACTATCTGCAGAGTAAGGGAGTAGTGGGACGATGGGTTCACGTTTTCCGGCCGGTCGTCATCGGCGACGATGCAACCATGTATTTCCAGCGCATGAGCGGAGATGGTCTGCGAGGCATCATTATTCCCAAACGCGTGGCCCCGGGCTCGGTAACGATTAAACCGAAGGGCCTCATACCTGCGCAGACGTACGTGGTCAGCTATCAGGAATCGCCAGAGACGGAGAGCCGGAGTGGGGCGGACCTGATGGACAAGGGAATCGCGCTTCAACAAATGGCTCCGGGTGAACTGATCTATCTCAATCTCCCCCTGCATCCAGGCAGCACACTGGATAAGGAAGCACCGAAGCCTCCATCTGCAGTGTTCAAAGATCGAGCGGACAACATGGGCTTTCCCGGAGTCGAGCTTAAGTGGCAACCCGGGTCTGACAATAACTGGATCGCCTATTACGAAATTTTCCGTGACGGCCTTTCTCTCGACAAGGTTGCTAAGGGCGATTTCTATTTTGATCATTCCGCGGGTGCCGACCTGGGTGCCACCTACGAAGTCCGCACCGTTGATGGGGCGGGGAATGCGTCGGGACGCATCCCTGCGCATGGACCCACCGTCATCCGATCCCGCGTTGTTGATGATGCAGCCGATGCCGGGATCCTTTTTAGCCCGCAGTGGACACACGGCAAAGAGGAACCACTCGTGGCCTACAAGGGAACCCTTACTTCCTCTAATGTGAAAGGCGCGACGGCGGAGCTAACGTTTGAAGGGAAGCGGGTGCTGTGGTTCACAAAGCTTGGCGCGGAGAATGGAGAAGCGACTGTCAGCATCGATGATGGGCCGGGCCAAGTTGTCGATACGTACTCGGCGGATGATATTTGGGGAGCCGGCGTCTATCGCAAGGAGTTCGCCGCCTCTGGTCGACATACGATCCGCATCGAAGTTCTGGGCCAGCGCGCCGTTCATCCCGATGAGCGATCGCACAACACAATGGTCTTCGTGGATGGAATTCGGGTTGAGAAGGAATAAGCGTTTACCTCTGCCGAATCAGGTCCATCTTTTTCGACAATGGTGGGAATAATTGCTTTCCCAGTTCCCCCGAGTTGATTGCTAGTCACCTAAGTATTTTTATTTGTGATGTTCAGGATCTAATATCTATGGTGCCGGGAGGGGGGCGAACCCCCATGACCCGAAGGTCGGCGGATTTTGAGTGTCACATTGACCTTCTCGTCTTTATGAAGAACACGGCTCAGGATGCCTTTTTCCGGAAGGGTGAATTCCTCTCGTAGATTTGCAAAGAATGTATAGTCCATGTGCTGCTCCTTCATGCAATTTGTTGGTGTTCACGAGAGTTGAAAGCGGCGCCCTTGGTGCGAGTGGGCAACAGAGGCGCCGCATGAAGTGTTGAGTAGATTGGTTAGCGACCCGCGAATGCGGTGGAGCGTTCTTCGTCCTGGTCGTGCAACGAAATACCTGTTCCGCCCTGTCCTTCCTTACTGTAGGAATGCCCGGTAAGCAGTCCAAGCACGAACCAGGCGAACAACGCTGCTCCAATCGCGAACAGAATGTCTCCTGGGACTCTCATCCAGCGCAACGTTTGCAAAGTGCCAGATTGCATGAATTCGGCAGACCGTGCATACCAGGTACCGTGTTCAATGGATGCCCAGGCTTGCAGCAGTCCGACGGGAAGCATGCTCAGGATAACCATGAAGATCAGGCCGAAATTCAAAGACCAGAAGGAGAGCTTCAACGGAGTCTCCTTCCACTTGCGGCCAGGTTTCAACGCGCGCAGGCAAAACAGCGTGAGGCCAAGACCTAGCATTCCGTACACCCCGAACAAAGCCGTGTGGCCATGGACAGGAGTGAGGTTGAGTCCCTGCACGTAATAGAGAGAGATCGGAGGGTTGATGAGGAAGCCGAATAGGCCCGCTCCCACCAGATTCCAGAATGCAACTGCGACGAAGAAGTAGATGGGCCATTTGTAATTGGCGATCCACTGAGACTTTTTTGTTGGTTGCGCGAGACGAATGTTCTCCCATGCTTCGTAGCCAATCAGCGTCAGCGGCACAACTTCAAATGCACTGAAGATGGCGCCAAGGCCGATGACGGCGGGCGTGGCACCAGCGAAATAGAGGTGATGGAAAGTACCGATGATTCCACCCGAGAGGAAGATGGTCGTCGAGAACAACGCCGCCTTGGTTGCGGTGCGAATCTCGATCAGTTTGAGACGAGTAAAGAGAAATCCGATCACGACCGTCGCGAACACTTCGAAGAAGCCTTCGACCCAGAGGTGAACTACCCACCAGCGCCAGTATTCAGCAGTGACGAGGTGACTGCGCTGACCATACATCAGTCCTGCCGAATAGAAGAGCGGAATGGCGATGCTGGAGATGAGGAACAGGATGAGAAGAGAGCGGTCTTCGCTTTTGCGAACGAGTGCCGGTTTCAAAGCCGCAACCATCAGGACAAGCCAAAGAACCAAGCCGATGAACAGCAGAATCTGCCAGAATCGGCCAAGATCGACATATTCATAACCCTGGCTGCCGAACCAGAACCACATGTTGCCCAAGCGCTGCTGGATACCGAGCCACTCACCTGCGAGCGATCCGCCGACTACGAGAATCAGAGCACCGAAGAGTGCATTCACACCAAGCCGCTGATACTTCGGTTCGTGTCCGCTGACAGCCGGGCCAACATAAAGGCCTGTCGCAAGCCACGACGTGGCAATCCAGAAGATGGCGATTTGCAGATGCCATGTGCGCGTCACGGCGTAGGGCAGATATTTAGCGAGCGGGAAGCCAAAGAAGGACTGCCCCTCGACGCCGTAGTGAGCCGTCAGGACTCCCATCAGGATTTGGACGCCCCAGAGGATGACCACCACATAGAAATACTTCAGAGTCGCGCGTTGCGACGGTGTGGGTGTGAAGGCCAGAAATGGATCCTTTTCTGGGTAGGGTCCATGAACGAGTTCCTTCTCCTGCGACGCATACCACCAGACAAGGCCCCCGATTCCCGCCAGCAGACCGACGAAGCTGAGGACACTCCACAGGACTGCACCAGAAGTTGGTTCGTTGCCGATCAGCGACTCATGCGGCCAATTGTTTGTGTAGGTCGTCTCAGACCCCGGGCGATCCGTGCCGCAGGCCCATGCGGTCCACCAAAAGAACGCGGCCAGTTGCTTCTGTTTTGCAGCATTCACCAATGCCCCGCTGGGGATGGCATACTCTGACCGGCCAGTGGCAAAGACGTTGGTATAGTAAGCGCGAAGTTGCTCGAATGCCGCGGCGCGATCGGTGCTCAAGATAACTCGATTGCGTGAACGGTCATAGGTATTGGTCCGCATCTCGCGAATCAGGCGAGCCTTGAGCACGGCCTGCTGGTCAACACTCAACGCGTCGAAGCTTGCCGCACCATCTCGGAGAGCCCAGGTGTTGAGCAGAATCTCTGATTCCCGGTGCAGCCAGTCTGCACTCCAGTCAGGCGCGACATAGGCGCCGTGACCCCAGACTGTACCGATCTCCTGTCCGCCGATGGACTGCCAGACTCCTTGTCCATCAGTGATGGAACTGCCGGTGAAGAGAAGCTGCCCGTCAGTGTTATACACATCTGGGATGGGCGGAGCTTCGCTGATCATCTTCCTGCCGACTCCTCCGAGAACGGCGAAAGATCCAATGATGACGATGGCGAGTGCCACCCAATAACGCTTGTAGGACATGATTTCTCCTCGATGAATCGCGCGCTTTGTTCCGCGCTAGAACCACCGTAGAGACTCCTCGTTAAGCAATGCAGGGACTTTGGTCACTGGAAGGAGATTCATTTCAAGAATTTCTTGAGAGGCTGGCTCGATGGCCATGCCAGATTGATGCTAATCGTCTGCCACTCCTGCTACAGTTGGCATTGGTTCCGTCCAGCACGTAAACGCGAGCCTCCATGGCGGCACTTAAGGCCATTTCCCCCGGGGGTCCATCCGCATGTCGTTTCGCTCAGTCTTTCTGGCTGTCGTCATAGCTTTTGCGCTCATCGTGTCTGCGTTCCTGATCAACCGGCAGCGTCCGAGCGTCGAAACGGCTCAGCCCACGGCCGACTTCGTCCGCGCGTCAGGAAAGTGCGCCGAATGTCATGCACGTCTTCAGTACTCAGTTGTGCATGAATACGAGATGTCCGCCCACGCGAAGAAGGGCGTAAATTGCCTCGACTGCCACCAGCCGGGTCCGGGCCAGCAGAAGGTGGATCACCACGGCTTTACCATCAGCACCCATCTGACCGCTGGAAATTGCCGCTCCTGCCACGAAGGCATCTATCAGGAATTTCTTCGCAGCCGCCACGCCGCACCCAGTTGGGCCGCAGTGCGAGGCGAGAAGGGCCTAAGTCCGGAGCAAGTCTCCTTCAGCGAACAGTTCCAACCAGGAGGTACGAAACGCCCTCCGAATCCTCTCGTGCTTCCGGAAGGTCATCCTGCAGCCACGTCCGGCTGCGAGCAGTGCCATGCAGTCGGCAAGCCCAACGACGACGGAACGATTGGCACATGTACTCAATGCCACTCTCGGCATACGAGTTCAGTGGAACTTGCGCGCCTGCCAAGCACCTGCGGGCAGTGCCACATGGGTCCCGATCACTCGCAGATCGAGATTTACAACGAATCGAAGCACGGGGTCATGTTCGCCGCCCAGCGCAATCTGCTGAAGCTGGACGCCGATCCGCGCACACTTACGACGCGGGACATGTTTGTGCCCACTTGCGCCACGTGCCACATGAGCGGCATCAACGGCCTCAAGGTTACGCACAATCCATCGGACCGGCTCGGCTGGTACCTTGCCGACGCAATTACGACTCATCGTCCGAATTACCTGCAGGCCCAGATCAACATGAAGCAGGTTTGCACGCAGTGCCACACGCAGGCCCTGGTTGACCGCGTTTACGACCAGGGCCAACAAGTCGTCGAAAGCACCAATGCGAAGATTCTGGCCGCCAAGGCGATCATGGACGACCTTCACAAAGATGGCTCGCTCTCCGGACCTCCGTTCACGCATACCATCGACTTCACTTACTTCAATCTCTGGCACTACGACGGCCGCACATCGAAGCACGGTGCATTCATGGGCGGCGCCGATTTTGTGCAGTGGCATGGCAATTACGAGCTTCTGTCGAAGACAGTTGAGCTACAGCATGATGCTGACGAACTGCGGAGGGAGCATGCCCATAAGTAAGCTGCTACCTCGCTTGCAGAGACATCCTCGCAGACCCGCACCTCAAATGGGTCCACGACCCGCAGCTGTGGGCGGAACTCTTTGTTACCGCAAATCTCGCGATTCTCGCCGCGGACATCTACATTGCGCACTCGGTGAATCATTTCCAGAAAGCCGCCGAGTATATTCCGCTGTACTTCTCTATCGGAGCGCCGCTGGTCCTGGCTTTGATCATCGCGCTTGCGCTGGATGGGCCACTTCGAGGCACCGTGGCGCGATGTCGGCTATATGGTCGGATGGCTCTCTGTCCTTGTTGGCTTGGGCGGGGTGCTCTACCATCTGGAGAGCCGATTCTTCCTTGATCGAACGCTCAAGAGCCTTACTTACGCTGCGCCTTTCGCCGCACCGCTGGCGTACACAGGACTCGGCTTCCTGCTTCTGATGAATCGAATGGTAGCAGCACGCAGCGCGGAGTGGGCTCGCTGGGTGATCCTTCTGGCGTTGGGCGGCTTCTTCGGAAACTTCGTCTTGTCTCTAACCGACCATGCTTCCAATGGGTTTTTCGCGAAGACCGAATGGATTCCTGTCATTTCATCCGCATTAGCAACGGGTTTCCTGATTGTTCCTCTGGTACTTACCGTGACCCGGCGATTCATGGACATTTGCTTGATCGTGATGCTGACTCAAGCGTTTGTCGGCGTGCTGGGATTCTGGTTTCATATTCAGGCAAATCTCGTTGAACCGGGTCACAGTCTATTCGACAGGCTGGTCAATGGCGCTCCGCCGATGGCGCCCTTGCTGTTTCCTAACCTCGTAGGGCTGGCGCTGATTGGAATGTGGGCTCTTCTTCCTCATCTTGAGGAAACCACTCCCGGACGGTCTTGGCTGGGGGCAACCTATGATTGGGCACACCCTGAAGAAAACTCAGACACCGCCAGCTAGAATGAGCAACTATGCTGCAGCTCGCTGATTCGCTTTGTTCATAGCAAAGGCTGATCGTCCGATCACAAATGTGAGTGCCAGGTTTGTCGCGAAGATTAACACTCCAGCCAATTCCAGCATGCCCGAGACAGGCAGAACCTTCCATGCGAACGAGACCAGACCCTCATAGGCGAGAGGTTCTGAAGAAACACGGAGCAGGCATCCTGACTGAAGACACAGCAGACTGAGGAGCATCAAACGCTTGCTGAAAATACTCTGAATACCGGCGAAGTGCGGCAGGATACGCGGCCCAATTGCGAACACCATGGTTGCCGCAAACCCGACCGTAAGGGCGTGACGCGAGGCGCCCCAGATGCCACCGTGTACATCGGCAAATGCAGCCCAGACACTCATCGATCCCGCCACAATCAACCATGCATACGACAAACGAACGAAGGCCGGGAAACTGGGATGGATACCCTGAGTTTTAGCCGCCCCGTGTGGCCGTTCCCAAAAGCGCAAGGCAAACCCGATCGTCGCAGCACTTATTGCGAAGAGGATAGTGCCGGACCTCGGTGACCCTGCCACTCCGAAGAGAACGCCTGCTACATCCAGGCACAACGCAGCCCGGAATAAGCGAACGTTGGGCTTCGTGATTGCGAGAAAAGCTGGCAACCATCGTGCCGAAAACCCCCATACGACTGGGACGACAAATCCCCAACCAAGCACCACGAGATATTTCTGGTCGAGCGAGTGAGGAAATGAACGGAGGCCTCCCTCGAGAGCCAATCGAACACACTCGACGAAGTTGAAGATCACTGCGGACGCTAGCCCCGCGGTCCCGATCAGGACCGAGACCATCCAGAGTTCCATTGGAGACTTAGCCCTATTTCCCTGAGTTGAAGCAGGCAGCTTATGGTGCGACGCCGCATAGAGAAACAGAATGACAGCGATGAGTTCAAATCCCGCGGAAACCGGAAGAAGCGTGCGCCAATGCCATCCGTAGATGTTTGCGAACCAACGCATCGCGACGCCGGATTCCCAAAGAATGAAGCAGGATAGAGGCAGACGAACCACAGATCGTCCATGCGCGGGCTGTGAATAGAATCCGATCCCAAGAATGAAGCTGCCAATCCAGCCAAATACTTGAGCATGGCCGTGTCCTTCCATCCATGCGGCCGGCAATGCACCGAGACCGTGATGTGCACTGATCGCCATCAGGTTCGAAAATCCCAACAGTGTCCCAGGCAGCGCCATAAAGAAAAGGCCGGCCAATATCCAGGCGCGGAGCATCAGGCTCTTCAGGCGTTCACGGGTAATGACAGCCGCATTCTCCCCTATGTGGGCTGAGGAAGCCAAAGGTTCAAACAATGGAACCGTAGCCATAACTAACTCCTTGCCTTGAGTTCTGTCTCCAGTTGAATGGCGCGGGGAAACAAGACATCATTCTCTAGATGGACATGGTGCCTGAGATCGGCCTCGAAATCGCGGAGCCCTGTAAAGAGCGCTACATGCGTAGCGCAGGCCCATGAGGGTGGCTCAAAATGGTTCGTCAGCCGTATGAGCTCTGCCACAATGTGGTCGGCAGACTCGTGATCCTGCTCCATCATGAAGATCGGATGGGAGACTGAGCGAAAGCACGCATGGGTAGGTGGATAGGCGATGATCGATTCCTGATCCATTTGCGAAATGAACGGAAACAGGACCTGCTCTTCCTTCTGGATATGGGCATACATTTCGCTTCGCAGCTGCTCAATTAGCTCGGCAACCTTCGCGAGTTCAGGCGCACGATCTCCTCGCGTCGTTGCCACCTTTGAAGCCATCTCCGCAAGCCGCGGAAGCTCTTGACGAACACAATGGTGGTGGATGCGGACGATGTGCTGGATCAGGCGCGCAAGGGGAAGGGTTGCCGCATCTATAGCCGAGCCGCCCGGCTCCTTAGCCTCCGAATCCGCGAGTTTTTCAAGGACTTGATCGACCGAGAGCTGCAGTTCCTGGCACGCTCCTTCGAGCGAGAGGTCCGCCTGCAAGCAAAGGTCAATATCGAATCGATGAAAAACTTTGGCTGAAGATGGATGTTGCGTTACGATTTCGCGGATGGACTGAGTTGAGGTTGGCATAAGCACTCTCCACCTGCAACCCTAGCGATCTACTTAGAGCCAAGCAGTAACTTATGTCACTCAGAGTGAGAATCGTCTAAAAAGTCTCTTAGGAATTCGTTTCCAAGAGAGACTTTAACCCACCGAGATCCTTCACTACGATTTGTCGTGCATCAACTTCCAGCATCCCTTCAGCCTGCAGTCGCATGAGGTTGCGGGAAACCAGTTCGCGCACTGTTCCCAGCTGATTGGCAAGTTCCTGATGGCTTGCGGGAAGTTGAAACTCGATGCCGCGCACGGTCTTCTTTCCCTCGCTATCAGCGAGCTTGAGCAATGCCGAAATCAAGCGTTGGCGGATGGTCGTGAACGACAGCTCTTCAATGATCCCTACCAGGCGGCGTAACCGAGCGCCAACCACCTGAAGCACCTTGAGTGCAACTTCCGGATGCTCCATGCAATACGCTTGGAAATCGCGGCGCGAAATGAAAGCAATTTCTGCGTCCCCAATCGCCACCGCGGACGCGGGAAATGGGCCACCATCGAAGACAGGTAGTTCCGCGACCGACTCGCCCGGAACGTTCACTGCCAGAACTTGCTCGCGGCCACCCACAGAGGTCTTGAATATGCGGACCTTTCCTTAAGCGATGATGTGCAGCCCGTTGCAAGGCTCGCCTTCTGAAAACAGCAACTCTCCTGTACTGAATAGCTTGCGCACTGTACGCGAGGCGAGGGTCTTCAACTCTGCCGGCGTCAGGCCCGACAACAGTGCTGTTTTCCCGAGGGCGATTGCAAGGTCAGTTCGTTCAGCGGTCACTGAGGGATTCTAGCAGCCTGGGACTTTGGTCACTGCATTAGGCGGGCGCAAGCTGTCTGATGAATCTATGAATCCGCAAATCAACACCATCGACTTCAACGAACGCCCATTCATCGCCATCTGGGAAGTGACCCAGGCTTGCGACCTCGCGTGTGTGCATTGCCGCGCTTCCGCCCAGCCGGATCGAGATCCATTCGAACTCAGCACCGATGAAGGCAAACATCTCATAGACCAAATTGCGGCTTTGAAGGTACCGGTCTTCGTGTTGACAGGAGGGGACCCGATCAAGCGGCCCGATCTTTTTGACTTGATCGCCCATGCGCGTTCCGTCGGAGTCAGGGTTTCCCTGACCCCGAGTGCTACGCCTTTGCTCACGAAGGATATTGTCATCAGGCTCAAAGAGGCGGGGCTTGCCCGGCTCGCGGTGAGCATGGATGGCGCAAGTGCCGCGACCCACGACGCATTCCGCGGGATGAGTGGATCCTTTGCGCGAACCCTCGATGCCGTTCGCTGGGCAAACGAGATCGGCCTGCCGGTCCAGATCAATACGACGTTCAGTCGCAGGAATATTGATGAGATCGACGAGATCGTCGCATTGATGGAAAGCCTGGAGATTACTCTGTGGAGTGTCTTCTTCCTCGTTCCTACGGGACGAGGAAAGCTCGAACGATCTGTTGAGTGCGGAAGAGTTCGAGTCGGTCTTTGCGAAAGTGTACAGCCTATCCAAGACCGCGAGCTTCGATATCAAGACGACGGAGGCGCAGCATTACAGGCGCTTTGTCCTGCAGCAGCGAGTCGCTGAGCGAAAGTCGGGACTGGGTACCGATAGCGTGCATGAGAGGTCCGTCGATGCGATAGGCCGTGCGCCGCGCGGTCTTAACGACGGCAAAGGGTTCGTATTCATTTCACACAAAGGGGATGTCTTCCCAAGCGGTTTTCTACCGCTGTCGGCCGGCAACATCCGTGAACAGGAATTGGCGGCAATCTATCGGGATTCTCCGCTCTTCCGCGATCTGAGAGATACGTCGAAGCTTGAAGGAAAGTGCGGGTCGTGCGAATTCAAGGAGATTTGTGGCGGATCGCGGGCTCGCGCACATGCTTTGACCGGAAATCCACTCGCCGAAGAGCCGTGCTGCTCGTACGTTCCGAAGGGATACGTAAAACCGCCTTGCAGATGAAAACAGCATCGACTCTTCATGTTCTCCAGGGCGCATAAAATCGCCTTCGCGTTGAATGGACGACAATCATAAGAACGGTGGGAATTGAGGGAAAGCAATGGCGATTCAAATTGGCGCGAAGCCTGACAGTGGTTTTGACGATCCGATTGGCATGCTCAAGGACTGCCACAGGCGTATCGAAAGCTTCCTCGGAATTCTTTGCGTCGTGGTTAATCGGGCGGAAGGCAGAAGTCTTTCCGATGAGGAACGCGATGCGATCAAGGCTGCGCTTCAATACTTCCGAACCGGCGGGCAACGTCATACAGCGGATGAGGAAGAATCACTCTTTCCACGGCTGCGCGAGTCTGATGCACGCTCCTTCGAAGAGATCGATCGGCTTGAAGATGATCATCACGAAGCAAGCGACTTGCATGAAACGGTCGAGGGGCTCTATTCAACATGGATTGAGTCGGGCGTCCTAGGATCAGAAAAAATACAACAGTTGCTCTCCCAAACCGCGCGTCTCAAGCAACTCTATTCCGACCACATCCAAGTTGAGGAAACGATTGTTTTCGCCCGCGCGACTCAGGTATTGGATAGTCACGCCATCGCTGCGATCGGAACGGAATTTCGGTTTCGACGGAAGTAGGCCGTCGCGGCAGAGGCGACCTGGCTCGGGTTCATTCCAGGCCAGGGTGGCTAGCCTCTCTCGCATGGGAAACCAGATCCATGTACATTTCCTTTGGTAAGTTAGTCTGCCAATGCCCGGTCGCCTTCGCTGCTGCCACCATGCCCAGGAAGAGAAAAACTATAACTGCCGCGACGGCAACAGGTGAGAGTGTACGACGACGCCATCTCTCCGCCGGCGTTGCTGCCTTTCTCGGCACCAACGAAAATTGCAGAGCGCCTTCGGCTGGGCAGGAGGCGACACACGCCATGCAAGCCGTGCATTCAACAGATCGAATTTGCACGAGCTGATCGACGGCAAGGCTGGAAGGGCAGGCTCGCGCGCATTTTCCGCAATCGATGCACGCCTCGAGCGTCGCGGCGGATCTTTACCGGACTGAGGAGCGATGTGATTCCGAGCAGCGCACCATAAGGGCAGAGGTATCGGCACCAGAAGTTCTGAATGAGCATGGACAGAAGGACCAGCAAACCAATGACGATTGCCGCTGTTTGCCCGATATCGCGAAAGAAGTTCAGCATCTTCACATCAGCAACCAAGCCATAAGGCGTTGACATGAAGTCGTGGATTGCCTCGGCGGACATGGCGCCGATCAGGAACACAAAGAAACCAAGAAGCAGATACTTCAACCCTCGAAGCGGCATATCCAGCCATTTCGGTGGATGCAAATTGCGTCCGAATACGCGCCTTCCAAGCTTCCAAAGATTCTCGGAGAGGGTTCCAACCGGGCAGAGCCAGGAACAAAACGCCTTCTTGAGCAGAATGCTCATGATCAGGAACGCGATGAACAGAACCATTGCAGCTGGATGGACTTCCGGCACGTGTCCCGTTAGCAAGAGATACTTCGTGTTCATCAATCCTGCAATGGGCAGCCAGCCTTCGGCTCCTGCAGGCCTGCAACACTTAATCCAGAGCCTCCGCGCTCGCAGTAGCGGACCCAGAGAAGAAACTGGATTCCCAACCAACCATTCAGAGCCTACGAACAGCCATTGAACTACTCGCCTGACCCGCTGCGAGTCATCGGGGCTAGTGCGGCGGACGAGCTTCTTCCTGTCTTCTTGCTTGTGGGTTGGCGCGATCGTTTCCATGTTCATACCGACTTGCCCTTTTGAAAAGGGCGCACTTCTGCAACTCCGATTGGAAAGTGCCGGGCGAAATGTTCATCGCCCGGCCAGAACAGCTCATACAAGCATTGCTGCGAGATCTTCTTCCGCAGTGCCGATTGCCATGAGGTTGAATTTCTCGTGAAGAAGATTGAGCACGCCAGGCGAGAGAAAAGCCGGGAGTGTCGGTCCGATGCGAATGTTGCGAACTCCCAGGTGGAGGAGCGTGAGCAGCACCGCTACAGCTTTCTGCTCATACCAGGAGAGGACGAGCGAGAGAGGCAAGTCATTGACGCCGCATTCGAAAGCCTTGGCGAGAGCCAGTGCGATCTGTAATGCCGAATAAGTGTCGTTGCATTGGCCGATGTCGAGCAGGCGGGGCAGGCCGCCGATCTCTCCAAATTCGAGCTTGTTGAAACGGAACTTTCCGCAGGCCAGTGTCATGATCAGGCAATCAGCAGGAATGGATTCGGCCAGCTCCGTGTAGTAGCTCCGGCCGGAACGTGCACCATCACAGCCTCCGATCAGGAAGAAATGGCGGATCGCGCCTGCCTTTACCGCATCGATCACCGTGACCGGCAACGCTTAGGACTGCGTTGTGACCGAAGCCGACGGTGATCTCTTCGCCGGTGCCGTCTTCCGCATAGCCCGGCGCCTGAAGTGCAGCGGCGATCACGGGGCTGAAGTCCTGATCCGCGATGTGCAGAACGCCCGGCCAAGCGACTGCGCCGGAGGTGAAAATGCGTTCTTTGTAGCTGACTTTCGGCTCCTGAATGCAGTTCGAGGTCATCAGGATTGCGCCGGGAAATTCCGCGAACTCGTCGGCTTGGTCTGTCCAGGCTCCGCCGTAATTGCCGGCGAGATGTTCATAGGCCTTCAGCTTTGGATAACCGTGCGCAGGCAGCATTTCGCCATGCGTGTAAATTTGGATGCCAAGCCCCTTTGTCTGTTCCAGGAGCGCGTAGAGGTCGTGCAGATCGTGGCCGGATACCAGGATGGCCTTGCCTTTCCGGGCATGAAGCCTGACTTTTGATGGTACGGGATGGCCAAAAGTCTCGGTATGGGCCTTGTCCAAAATCTCCATCACGCGGTAGTTCAGTTCGCCCACGGCAAGCGCGTTGGTCAGAAGTTCGTCAGCGGTAGGCGCTGGCTTCGTAAGGAAATCGAGCAGCTCGTGAATCTTTGCAAACGAAACCGGATCTCCCGCGCCCAATGCGAGTGCATGGGCCGCGTAGGCAGCCACGCCTTTGAGGCCGTAGAGAACGAGTTCCTGTAGGTTTGAGACCTCTTTGCCCTCGGTAAGGAACCGAGTCGGCAACAGAGTCTGTTGCCCCTGGGCAAGCAGGCCTTCCAGCGAGGAGGCCGGAATCCAGGCCGCCGGGCCACCGAGGTAGGCCGGCGCAATTCCCGCCATAACGCTGGCGCGCTCATACATGTCGCGTGCCGCGTCACGGGTTTTGATCGCCTCATGAATCAACCCAACCAAGCGGTCTGGATCGAAGTTCACATTTGTCAGTGTTGAGAAGATGGCTTGGATTGTGAAGGCGTCGACTTCTGGATCGGACGCTCCTAGTTGGTGCGCCCGATGCGCATACATCGCGATGCCCTTGATGACGTGGATCAGGAGATCCTGTAGGGTCGCTGTTGTTTCATCTTTCCCGCAGACGCCGAGGGTCTGGCAGCCTTCACCTTTTGAGGTTTGTTCGCACTGGTAACAAAACATCGAATGCACCTTCTCCGTTCAAATTGTTGCATTCCAAGCGTAGGCTGGCAGAACGGAGACCACAGCGACTTTAGTCACAGCTGCACCCAACTTGCAGTTCTTTGTAGTTTTCTAGACTCCGAGTGACCAAAGTCGCTGTAGGGAGCCCGGTGAAATCTCTAATGTGTGGTTCAAGGGAGATCGATATGACTGCAACCACACAGACCGTTCGCGAAATCGCACTGGAACAGCCTTCTTCAATTCGAGTGTTTGAACAATTTGGAATCGACTATTGTTGCGGAGGCCGAAGGCCTCTTGCGGATGCCTGTGTTGCGGGAAACCTGGAAATTGATAAGGTCATTGCTGCGTTGGAATCTGCCGCAAAGAAGCCCGGCCCAGACGTCGAGAATTGGGCAGATAAATCATTAGAGAGCTTGAGCTCGCATATCGTCGCTACACACCATGCATACGTGAAACGAGAACTACCACGGCTCGCCCAGCTTGCTCTGAAGGTCGTTAATCGTCACGGCTCGACGAAGGCGGAGTTGCCAGTGATTGCTGCCACGCTTACGCAGCTGGACGAGGAACTTACCCAGCATCTCGCGAAGGAAGAAGCGGTCCTATTTCCGTACGTAGCCAGTCTGGAGCAATCAGTGTCCCTTGGAACGGCCAAGCCCCACAGTTGCTTCGGCACCGTTGCCAATCCCATCGCGATGATGACGCGGGAGCATGATGCTGCGGGCACTCTGATGGCAGAGATCCACCGTCTCAGTGGAACCTTCACCACTCCAGAAGATGCCTGCCCGACCTTTCATGCGTTCTATGACGGGTTGAGAGAATTCGAACAGGACCTGCATCAACATATCCACCTTGAGAACAACATCCTCTTTCCGCGTGCCATAGAACTGGAAGAGTCAAGCAGCTAGCGTGTTGAACCCAAGCAGTAGACAGACAAATATGGACTTGCGGAGCTTCAAAATCGATGCTGGGCGGACCGATTCTCCGCCACCACCGTAATCGAGCGTAAATAGGAGCAGCTGACGCTTCTCCGCAACGCTCATAAAAGTCTCCTTCATATCTAAATATTCAGAGTGAACGTGGATGCGCACTGTACCTAAATTTGTACCCGAAATCGGCAATGTCACTCTGCGGCCCGCTTGTAGGCCGTCGTAAGTCACTAATAGGAAATGGCTTAGGAAGATACTAGATGGTGCCGGGAGGGGGGTCGAACCCCCATGACCGCAAGGGTCGGCGGATTTTGAGTCCGCTGCGTCTGCCAGTTCCGCCATCCCGGCAAGGGGTAGGTGGGCCTTCAAAGTATCGCATAGCGCTTTCCTGGACGCCAGTCTATGCGACCGAGCCGAACTGGACATTGCGGGGCGCTTGACGGAGAGCTTTTCCCATCGAGCCGGTCGGGGCGGAATGTAAAAGCCATGCGGCATAAAAGCCATGCGACAATGGACGTAATCGTGATGACCACCGCCTCCTCTGCCTCAGTACCCGAGCCGGTAGCCGTAACCCCGGAATTGCTGGCCCAGCACAGCATTACTGCCGACGAATACGAGCGCATCCTGAAGGCACTCGGGCGCGTCCCATCCCTCACAGAACTCGGCATCTACAGCGTGATGTGGAGCGAGCACTGCTCCTACAAGTCGAGCCGCGTCCACTTGAAGCGCCTGCCGACGAAGAGTGACCGGGTGGTGCAAGGGCCGGGCGAAAACGCCGGCATCATCGACGTGGGCGATGGCTGGGCCTGCGCCTTCAAAATTGAAAGCCATAATCACCCCAGTTACATTGAGCCCCTTCAGGGGGCCGCAACCGGGGTCGGTGGGATTCTGCGCGACATCTTCACCATGGGTGCACGACCACTGGCAGTAATGGATTCGCTGCGCTTCGGACCAATTACCGATGAGGCTGGAGTCGAGCAGGAACTTATCCATAAGAACCACTCGGTCGTGGAAGGGGTGGTGAGCGGGATCGCCGGCTACGGCAACTGTTTCGGCGTGCCGAACTTTGGCGGCGAAACCAAGTTTGAACCGTGCTACAGCGGCAACCCGCTCGTGAATGCGTTTGCTCTCGGCATGGTGCGCAAAGACGAGATTTTCTACGGCAAGGCCAGCGGAACCGGCAACCCAGTCATATATGTAGGGGCGAAAACGGGTCGCGACGGAATTCACGGCGCGACCATGGCCAGCGAAGAATTCCATGCGGGAACCGAGGCAAAACGGCCCAACGTTCAAGTGGGCGACCCGTTTATGGAGAAGCTGCTGCTGGAGGCCTGCCTTGAAGCCATGAAAACCGGTGCAATCGTCGGCATCCAGGATATGGGCGCCGCCGGGTTGACCTGCTCTACGTGCGAGATGGGAGCCCGCGGCGGCGTAGGACTCGATGTGGAGCTCGACTTGGTTCCGCAGCGCGAAACGGGCATGAGCGCCTACGAGATCATGCTTTCCGAGAGCCAGGAGCGCATGCTGCTGGTGGCTGAAAAGGGCAGGGAAAGCGAGGTCCTCAGCGTTTTTGCCAAGTGGGGCCTCGACGCTGTAATCGTGGGAACGGTCAAGCCGCAGTCAAGGTTGCGCATCCACCACCATGGCGTGCTGGTAGCCGATATTCCCAACGAATCACTCACAGATGATGCGCCGCTTTATCGCCGCCCCGTCGGCACGTGGAAGGCGCCCGTCCCGCTGGATCCTCCCGAAGACATTCTGGCGAAACTCGATCAGGATCACGACTATTCGGCTGAGCTGAAAACGCTGCTGGCGAGCGCCAATGTGTGTGGCAAGCGTTGGGTGCACGAGCAATACGACACGATGGTGCAGACCAACACGGTGATCGGTCCTGGTGGAGAAGCCGGCGTGATGCGCATCAAGGGTACTGGTTCCGCCGGGCATGAGCGTGGACTGGCCATGGCGCTCGACGGCAATGGGCGCTGGTGTTATCTCGATCCCAAACTGGGCGCAATGCACGCGGTTGCCGAGTGTTCGCGCAAGGTCGCGATGACCGGAGCTTTGCCGGTTGCGGCCACTAATTGTCTGAACTTCGGCAATCCAGAGAAGCCAGAGATCATGGCGCAGCTGTCCGGGGCGATTGATGGAATTGCCGAGGCATGTACGACACTCGGAACGCCGATCACTGGCGGCAATGTTTCTCTTTACAACGAGACAAGGGGCGAGGGCATTTATCCCACGCCGGTGTTGGGAATCGTCGGCATTTTGGATGATGTTACCAAGGCGGTTCCGGCTGATTTCCAAAACGCAGGCGACGCGATCATGCTTTTGTGGCCGATACCGCGAGGCGATGAGCCGAACGCCGGTCTCGATGTGCCGTTTGAAGAGGAGTCAATCAATCACAATATTGTTGGCCATCCTGAGCCGATCACTCCAGAGGGTGATGCCGAGACGATTGTCTCCGCGAATGTCGAGTTGAGCGCTTACGGATCATCAGAGTATGCCAAGGTGGTTCTGGGCGGAATGTGGGGAACGCCGCCCCCGCTCGATCTTGAAGCCGAGGCCGATCTGCAAACCTTGCTCCAGGTCCTGGCTGAGCGCCAGATGGTTCTCTCCGCGCGCGACTTGTCTGATGGCGGTATTGCGGTAGCGCTTGCACAGGCGGCATTCGGTCGCAGCATCGGCGCCAAGGTGGAACAGGAGCAGGCGTTGATGGTTCATCCTCAATTCGGCATGTTCGCTGAACCCGCTTCCACCGTGCTTCTCACCACCGAACCCAACAACGTGGGTGCAATCGAAGAACTGGCCGACGAGTACAGCTTCTTTGCCGCGCGCATTGGAACTACCGGCGGCGATCGGCTGGAGATTGCCGTTTACGGCGACATTTTTATTTCCGCGCCCATCTCAGAACTACAGACACCCTGGGCGACTGCATTGGAAGCTGCACTCCACAATGAGGTGACGGCATGACGCAGTTGCTGTTTCAGGGAATTGAGGGAGAGACCGACGCATCCGAAGAACTCAAATCAGGCACTGCATCATCAAGACGCGGTTCGGGGATCGGGGACAGTGCAGGAAGCGAGGACGACCCCAAACTTCGCGAAGAGTGCGGCGTGGTCGCCATTCACGGGCATCCTGACGCTGCTCGCCAGACTTATCTGGGACTTTACGCGCTACAACATCGCGGTCAAGAATCGGCGGGCATTGCCAGCGCAGACGGACACCATCTTGCCAACATCAAAGGCATGGGGCTGGTATCGGAGATCTTTACCGACGACGTGTTGCAGAAGTTGCCCGGTCACATGGCGATTGGCCATACACGTTACTCCACCACCGGCGACTCTGCGCTGTTGAACGCACAACCGATTCGCGTGGATTCCACAAAGGGCCTCATCGCCATCGCCCACAACGGCAACCTCGTGAATCTGGGTAACGTGCGTGCACGCCTGGAGCGCTCCGGGGCGTACTTCCAGACCACGTCTGACTCTGAAATCATCGTGCAGCTCATTGCGCATTCGCGCGCCAACTCGCTTGTTGATGCCATTGCAGACTCACTCTCGCAGGTGGAAGGCGCGTTTTCCATCGTGATGATGACTCGCGATCGCATCTTCGCCGCTCGCGATCCGCGCGGTTTCCGGCCGCTCTCAATGGGGCGTGTCCATAACACGGACGGGCCCGACACGATCGTGTTTGCATCCGAAACCTGTGCCTTTGACTTGCTCCGCGCTGACTACGAACGCGATGTGCTGCCCGGCGAGCTGGTGATGGTTACGGAGGATGGAGTCACCAGCCGCCAGTACGCGACCGGTGTGCAACAGACCAGCTGCATATTTGAGCACGTCTACTTCGCGCGGCCTGATAGCAAAATCTACGGTCGCTGGGTGCAGGAGAGCCGTGATCAAATGGGTCGTCAACTCGCGCGCGAGTCGCATGTGGCCTCTGACGTAATTGTTCCTGTGCCCGATTCAGGGGTTACTGCGGCGTTGGGTTATGCAGAGCAGGCGGGTGTGCCCTTCCGGTTCGGTCTCATCCGCAATCATTACGTGGGTCGCACCTTCATTGAGCCGGAACAGCGAGTGCGCGATTTCGGCGTGAAGTTGAAGTTGAACCCGGTGCGCAACCTGCTCGAGGGCAAGCGCGTGATTCTCATTGATGATTCGATCATCCGGGGAACCACGTCGCGAAAGATTGTAAGGATGGTGCGTGGAGCGGGCGCATCGGAAGTTCACCTGCGTATCAGCTGCCCGCCGACGGTCTCTCCTTGTTTCTATGGAGTCGACACACCTTCGAAGCGCGATCTGATTGCCGCCAACAAGACCATTGAGGAGATTCGCCAGTTTATTGAAGCTGATTCGCTCGCCTATCTTTCGCTCGACGGGATGACGAAGGCCTGTGGGAGCGAACAGGGCACCGGCTTTTGCGTGGCTTGCTATACAGGAAACTACCCAACGCAATGGGTTGATGTAGAAGATATCCTCCCTGCAACTGCCGGCGTCTAGATAGTGCGCCTTGATTTCCATCTGCCTATACTGATTCTTCAGCAAGATTCGAGTTGGCCGCTCGCATTGGTTTCCGCGCTAGATTCCGAGTCAGCGTGTACATTACACCGGCGGCGGCCAAACTTGGAATGATAAGTCCGCGGAGCCCGAGAGCGTAGCCGCCAGTGGCATCTTTTACCCGCCCCATCCAAAGAGGTCCAACGAAGCCGGAGAACATGGTGATGGTGTTCATGGCGGCAATACCTGCCGCGGCTGCCCGTCCCGCCAGAAACTGAGTTGGAAGCGAGACCGCTGGGCCTTGCATCGACATGAACGAGACGTACGCGATGGCGAGTGAGGTAACCAAAAGCCATGCCTGATGCGTCGATCCTGCAATCAGATAAGCAAACCCCATGATCGTGCACGGTAGGATGCAGTGCGTGGATCGGTCGCCCGTTCGATCGGAGTGAGACCCGTTAGCCAGCATCGCTGCTGCTCCCAGAATGCCGAAAACGGCGATGAGATATCCCACGTTCGCTATGCTCCAGCCAGTCGCGCTTTGCAAAATTGCCGGGGCCGAAAAATTGAACCCATAAGAACAAGTGAGTGCGCAGAAAAAGTAGCCGCCAATCAGCCAGACGTTTGGCGAAAGCAAGGCGCGCAACACCCCGGCGCTGTGTCCGAGATGCGCACTGGAGCTGTCGAAATCAAGCTGCTGCTGCAGCCAGTTCTTCTCGTCAGAGGTCAGCCAGCGCGCCTGTGCCAGGCTGTCTGGCAGCATTCGCAAAATGACGAAGCTGAACAGCGCTGCCGGCAGACCTTCGAGCAGGAACAGCCACTGCCATCCGGCGAGCCCAAGCTTGCCATTGAGTCCCATTAGCCATCCGGCCACGGACCCCATCATGGTGGAGGCGAGCGGCAGCGCAATGTAGAAGCGGCTTACCGCCCGTGCTCGCATCCGCGCCGGAAACCACAGCATGAGGTAATAAACAACTCCCGGAAAAAAGCCAGCTTCCGCTACGCCCAACAGGAACCGAAGTCCGTAGAATTCCCAGGGAGTACGAACGAACATCATGGCGGAGGCAAGCAGGCCCCATGTCAGCATGATGCGCGCCAGCCAGAGCCGGGGCCCAAATCGCAGCATGAGGAGGTTCGATGGGACTTCACATAGCGCATATCCGATGAAGAACAATCCCGCTCCCAACCCATATACGGTTGCGCTGAAATGGAGATCGCTGTTCATCCGCAACGATGCAAAGCTGATGTTCACGCGGTCCATGTAGGCGAGGCAATAACCGACACCGATAATTGGCAACAGGTGCAGAGAGGCTTTTCGCTGAGCCGACCGGCCAACCGCTTCCTCATTCATGGCCGAAGCACCATCGCGTACACCAGTCGCGTCGATCGCCGAAGGAACAGTGGTTGCATCGCCGGGATTGCCCAATGGGCTCACCTCAGGGTTTTGTGGTGGAAAAGGGCGAACGGGCCCGCAGGGTAAGCAGACTGTAACACAGCTTGAGTCAACGCTGGATGCCTGGCCGCAAGCGCGTGTTGTGATAGCATCCGCAGGTTAAGTGTTCTTCGCAAGAAAATTGCCAAACCACGCTGCTCTGTGTGCCCATTCGCGCAATCTGAGGAAACAATGTCCCGTCTGCGCTTCTTGTTCGGCGGCTGCATATTTATGGCCGCATTTCTTCTGTTCCTTGTTGAGCCGATCGCCGCCAAGCAGTTGCTGCCAATACTTGGCGGCTCCGCCTCTGTGTGGATCACCTGCCTGGTGTTCTTTCAGACCGCTTTACTCGCGGGCTATCTCTATGCGCACTGGCTCGCCCGCAGGTTGAGCTGGATGTTGCATCTCGCGGTGCTGTTGATCGGCATGTTGGCTGCAGCGGGTTGGGCAATCCGTCCTGTCGATGCATCCAGCGGCGCTTCCAACCCGGTATCAACCGTCTTTGTCGTGCTGTCTACATCAATTGGCTTTCCGTTTCTCCTGCTGGCAGCTACCAGCCCTCTGCTCCAGGCCTGGTGGTCGCGCCTTGAGGGCGGAGGAATTCCATTTCGCCTGTTTGCGCTCTCTAACCTCGCGTCGCTATTGGCTCTCGCTTTTTACCCGTCGCTCGTCGAACCGCACCTCACCTTGCATGCGCAGCGCATCGCGTGGCTTTGCGGTTTCGCGCTCTTCGCGGCGGTGTCGGGTTTGCTGGCGCACAAGGCTAATTATCGGGTGGTCATTTCATCAATCGATGCAGTTTCAGGCGCAGGAGGAACCTCCCGCTTCGCTCGTTCACAAAGTTCTTTGGGTTCTTTTGCCGATGGGCGCGTCAATGCAGTTGAGCGCGGTCACGCAGTATCTCACCGCCAATATCGCTGCCATTCCGCTGCTTTGGATCTTGCCGTTGAGCGTCTACCTCATCACTCTGATTGCGGCATTCCAGTTTCCGCAGCTGCTTCCGCGCGGCGTCGTTTCTCGCTTTCTCATCGTCATGCTGGGCGGCCTTGGTTACATGCTCTCCAACGTTGACGTCGCGCTGCCCATGCGGATCGCAATCACATTTTTCCTCATCGAAGTTCTTGTGGCGTGCCTCTTCCTTCACACCGAGGCATACGCGTTGCGCCCGCCGCGCCCGTCTGAAGCCACTCTCTTCTATCTGTTGTTTGCTGCCGGGGGAGCGGCCGGATCCTTCCTCATCGGAATCGCCGCGCCGCTGATTTTTCGCTACAACTACGATCTGCCCATCACGTTCTTTGTCACGGCGCTGCTCGCTCTTGCCGCAACCTGGCGCGGCAATTGGAGCCAGCGCCTCTTGTGGTTGGCAGGAAGCGCGGCCATGCTAGCACTCGTTATTATGGTCCGCATCGCCTTCGAGCACGACACAACCGTCGCGGTACGAAACTTCTACGGCAGCCTCCGCGTGAAGCAGGATCACAGTTTTCCGGGCTCTACCGTGCGCACACTGCTGAATGGGTCGATCCAACATGGCAACCAGATCTTCGGCGATGAGGCTTTGCGTCGCACGCCAACCACATACTACGCAGAAGACTCGGGCGTGGGGCTTGCCCTGCGCTTCTGTTGCATTGGACGCTCCCGCAATGTCGGCGCGATCGGTCTCGGCGCAGGCACCGTTGCTGCATACGGGGCGACCGGTGATCGCTTTACGTTTTACGAGATCAACCCCGCAGACCCGCCCATCGCACGCAACGTCTTTACCTACCTGCGCGAATCTGGCGCACTCGTAGAAGTCGTTGAGGGGGATGCCCGCACTTCTCTGGCCGCGGAACCTTCGCGGAAATTCGACGTCCTCGTGGTCGATGCATTTTCCGGCGACTCGATCCCGCTGCACCTGCTCACGGCGCAGGCCCTCGAACTATATCGACGGCACCTTGCTCCGGGGGGCATCCTGGCATTCCACATCTCCAACCAGCATGTGGACCTGGACCCGCCCATCACCCTTCTCGCGCTGTCCAGTGGCATGCAGGCACGCCGCGTTTCCAGCCTTCCCAACGATGCTCGAGGGGAATTCGGCGCCACCTGGATGCTCGTTTCTGACAATGAAGCTTTCTTCGATCTTCCCCAGGTCGCCGCTCACTCTGTGGCCCCGTCTCTCAAACCGGGATTGCGAGTCTGGACCGATGACTACTCAGCCTTGCTGCCGGTTCTCCGCAGGTAGGCCTGAGTCGGCGCAACCGGGGGATTTCGGTTGTATCTCTGGTCACAAGACGGTCAGACTCCGCCTGTGATAGCATCCGGTCTCAACTGATAGACGCCTCGCGGATTCATCTCCTGTTAACGGGGTCCTCGGCGATAGGTTCTAGTCGCTGGGGTGATGATCAACTGCCGGGCGCCTGCCGGAGACTCTCCGCATGGACGAGGAAGACGGCAGACCGGGAGCCTTGGCCGTTCAAGTCGGCCAAGCGGACGCCCTCAGGGACGCCCTCCCGCTGTCCCTGCGCCTCAAACAGTCTCCTTACCTGACCATTTCTAGTGCTTTTCCTGGATTTTCAGGACCGTCTCACCGGTCCGCTGGAGAGCATCGTTCGGGGCGCACCCCGCAGTGCGGACCCCCATTCAAACCACAACCACAAAGGCCCGAAGGCAATTGGCCCCACCGCAGGTGGTGGAGGAGAACAAACATGAAAACGTACCAGGGAAGTGAGATCCGCAACGTAGCTGTAGTGGGGCATGCGCACAGCGGCAAAACCACTTTGATTGCCGCTCTGCTGCATGCCGCGAAAATGACTCCCGCCCAGGGCCGTGTCCACGATGGCACCGCCGCCACCGCATACGACGAAGAAGAAGTAGCTCGCGGCACCACCATGCAGAACGCTGTCGCCTTTGCTGAATGGCAGGGCGTCAAGGTCAACCTGGTCGACACTCCCGGCTTTCATATGTTTTGCCATGAGGCCCGCGCCGCATTGCTGCCTGTGGAAGCGGCTGCCGTGATTGTGAATGCCCAGCATGGCGTCGAAACGGTCACTGAGCGCGTTTGGAGGTATGCCGAAGAAGCCAATATCCCCCGCATCGTGGTCATCAACCAGATGGATCATCCCAAGGCCGGAGGCGGCGGAGGTCTGAGCGCGCTGATTGACGATCTCCATGAGCGCTGGGGCCGAACCTGCGTGCCCGTCCAGTTGCCTATTTCGGATGCCGGCGGTTTTCATGGCGTTGTGGACCTGGTGACTATGGAAGCGTTCTACTACACGCCCAACGGCGACGGCCGCGGCAAGATCACTGGCGAGATTCCCGCCAGCCTGTCGGCACAGGCCAAGGCTGCCCACGAAGCCCTTGTTGAGTTGGTTGCTGAAGGCAAAGACGAGCTCATGGAAGAGTTCTTCGCTGAAGGCACCATTCCCGAGCAGCACCTTATTACGGCCCTGCATGAGGCCATTCGCGAAGACCGCATTTTTCCGGTGCTGTTTGTAAGCGGCGAAACGAACGTGGCTACCGATCACCTGCTTGATTTCTTCAAGGTCTACGCGCCGGCGCCGATCGAGCGCGTACCGATTGCTGTTCATTCGCCTGCCATGGCGTCATCGAGCGGCCCTGGGCAAGCCAACGGCGGCGCTGCCGTTGCCAGTGCGGACTCTGCTCCATCCGACATCACCGTGCGCCCCATCAGCGACAGCGGACCGCCGTCCCTGTTGGTCTTCAAGACCATGACCGACCCCTTCGCCGGCCGAATCACTTTCTTCAAAGTGATTAGCGGAATCATCAAAAACGACGCCACGCTCGAAAACTACACACGTCGCAGCCAGGAGCGTTTTTCGCACCTCAGCGTGATGCAGGGCCGCAAGGCCGTGGACGTGCCCGAACTCCACGCTGGCGATATCGGCGCGGTGGCCAAACTTCGTGAAACCTTGACGGGCGACACCCTTGGTGCCAAAGGCGCGGAGATCCAGATCGACCTCTTCCCGCTACCCGAGCCTGCCATGACCTACGCGATTGAACCGAAATCGCGTGCCGACGAAGACAAGCTCGCCCCCGCCATCCACAAGCTCATGGAAGAGGACCTGCTCATCCGCTTCTATCGCGATCCCATGACCAACGAGTTCCTTATCGCCGGCGCGGGCCAGCCGCATATCGAAACCATCGTGTCCCGCCTCAAAAAGCGCTACCACGCTGAGGTCACTCTCAAGGCTCCCAAGGTCCCTTATCGCGAAGGCATTCGCGCCAAAACCGAAGGCCATGGACGTCACAAGAAGCAGAGCGGCGGCCACGGTCAGTTCGGTGACTGCAAGATCCGCCTGGAGCCCATGCCCCGCGGCGGCGGCTTCGAGTTTGCCAGCGAAGTCTTCGGCGGCGCCATCCCCCGCAACTTCATCCCGGCTATCGAGAAGGGCATCATCGAGACCGCCGCCCGTGGCTATCTCGCCGGCTACCCGGTCGTCGATTTCAGGGCCGTTGTCTACGACGGCAGCTATCACGACGTCGATTCCAACGAAATGTCGTTCAAGATGGCTGGCCGCCTCGCCTTCCGCAAGTGCATGGAGACCGCCAAGCCCTGTCTCCTCGAGCCCATCATGAAAGTCGAAATTGAGGCGCCGGATGAGTTTGCAGGCACCTTGATGGGCGACCTGAACGGCCGCCGCGGCCGCGTACAAGGCATGGAATCCAAAGGCCGCACGACAGCCATCCATGCCGAGGTGCCCATGGCGGAGATGCTCACGTACGGTGCGCAGCTCACATCGATGACTCAGGGCAAGGGAACCTATCGAATGGAGATGGACCACTACGATATCGTCCCGCAACTGGTCGCCGACAAGATCCTGGCCAACGCCAAGCGGCCGGTGGACGAAGAGGAAGAATAGCCAGCCTGCACTCGGGAAAAATCTGCTCCACGTCTCGATATTTGAGAGCCGCGACGTGGAGCAGCGGGAGGTCAGTCAAGGTGGACGCAAACTGGTGCAGAATATTCACTTTTGAAAATGAGAACGCAATCCTGGTGGATTACCAGGATTATCACTAACCGGCGAGGAGAAATGCGATGGCAATGACGATGCACAATCCGGCCCATCCGGGCGAAATTCTCCGCGAGTATCTCGGTACGGTGCAGGTGGGCGTGGCGGCCAAGCGGCTGCGCGTGGCGCGTTCGAGGCTCTCGCGCCTGCTGAACGGACGGGCATCCTTTACGGCGGCAATGGCGCTGCAGCTGGCCGATGCATTTGAAACCGAGCCGGTATGTGGCTCGATTTGCAGCAGCAATACGATTTGTGGCACGCGGCGCAGCGCAAGCGGCCTAAGGTGGAGAAGTTTTCCCGAGCGGCATGAGGAGGTCTCCCTAGCCGAAATGCTCACCTCCATGACGCAAGGCAAGGGCAGCTACCGCATGGAGATGGACCACTACGACATCGTCCCGCAATTGGTGGCCGACAAGATCCTCGCCAACGCCAAACGCCCAGTGGACGAAAAGGAAGAATAGGCCCTACCCGACAACTGGATTCTCAGGCCCAGTCTCCCGGGCCTGGGAATCCAATTCATCCTCGCCGCCCGCGCTTTCCGTGCCTGGCAGTGTGGTGAATGCCGGTGACTCGCACCAATACGAATAGCGTCGCTGATCGGCCTGATCAAAGAAAGAGGCTTTCGGGCCCGTCACCGTACCGTTGAATTGCCGCCCGGCGCCAAGATCGAATCCGCGGAATGATTGACCCAGTATCTCAAGTGAAATGTGGACGCGTTCTCCGTGATGGAAGAGGTGGAACGAGCCCGCGCTGAAGTTTCCCGTGAGTTGGCAGTTTTCACTGTAGTCGTAGACGTTGACGCACTTCTCATTGATGGTCCCGCCCATCGACCGATGACCGGGCCCCGAGAAGTCAAAAATGAACGACGATTCCGCTCCCGAGATCAGCCTGCTTGCAACATAGGCCACCACGGCCCGCACTTTTGGCGTCAAGAGAATTCTCCAGTTCGCACTTAGTTTAGATTGCCTCTCTTCTCTCCTGTCACATCCAACCGTACCCCTCATCACAGCCCTCGCCCGCCCAGCCCGCCCATACTCAACCCAGGTTCTCGGAACCCTAGGGAGATTTGTCTCTCATCCCGCTCCGGCGATACAAGGACTCCAGCACGAGGGGTCAGTTAATTGCACCCAGAATGGTGCAGCAGGGGGGAGGGGGTGGGGGGTGCAGTTTCGTCTAAAGAGCATGTGCTGCTAAGACGCGCCGGTCCTGCCGCACGCTGCCCTCTCAATTTCGAATGCCGCCCAGATCTACTCGCATCAGTCGAGGGTTCGTCATTGTGGGTTCTGCTTTGATGGTCCCGTCGTCTGCGACTGCGTCCCACCCCGAGTTGGCGATGTAGTAGAAGGCGCCGTTGACGATCACTCCGTGCGTCGGATCACCAAGCGATGACGTCGCGCGTTCGATGATCGATTCAGAAGCGACATGCGTCAACGCGGCGTCGAGCCTGAACGCGATCACTCGTTCTGGCGACGCTCCGTTCTGTGTCGCAAGCAGCGTCGTGCCGTCAAGGTAGATGCCGTCAATCCCGTTCAATGCGTATAACCCGCCGGAACCGAGCCACGTGACTTTCTTCGTCTCCAGATCGAGAATCCCAATGCCTCGTGAATAATCCGGCACAAACAGCCGGCGGCCATCCGGCGAGACCGTAGCGGTTTGGGGCGAAACGAATCCACCTTCATCGAGCCGCTCGACACTCCATGTTCGGCGCGACAAACGATAGATGCCGCCTCCATCGTTGTCCGACAAGATCGCATCACCATCGCGCGTAAGCGTCATGTCACCGAACGTGGCTTTTGGCATGGCTTCTACACGATGAAGGAGCTTGCCCGAATCAAGGTCGTAGATCAGCACAACAGATCGTCCCCAGGCGGCTTCCGGAGACCACTTGTATCCCTTGAGCGCTACTTCCGTCGCCCACAACGTGCGCCGGCTGGCGTCGATCTTCAACGCCATCATCGGCCATTCGTCCGGCGCGTGCGCAAAGACCTGCGAGGTTCCCTTCGCATCAAATGTCAGGATTTCCTTCTGCAGCACGCTTGAGACAAAGAACCGCGACGTTCGAACGTCATAGTCCACATCTTCCGGAATCAGATCAGTCTTTTCCATGCGGAAGACTTCAGTTGCGCGCGCAATGGGCTCGTTGTTCCTGGCCATCTCGGCCTGGAGCGCGGCGAACTTCGATGATTTGCGCAGCGCTTCGAACGGCTTGGCCGCGAGCGTGTTCTCATCCGACTGACCCATTTGAATGAAACGTTCGAGGCTTTGCAACGCGCCGTCTATGTCGCCCGCGAACGTCTGCGCGCTCATCAACTGGAGTATGGACTGAGGAGAGTCGTTGAGAAATTCCTCTAGCTTTCGACTGGTAGAGACGTAGGCCGCGCCATCGCCCTTCGCGTGCGCAGCTCGAATCTGTTCGCGAATCGCCGCCGCTTCCTCGCGCGCCGTTGTCTTTGTCTGCTGCGCGGAAGAACCTGCGAGCGCAAGCAAGCTGATCACGATGCAAAGCGCCATTGTTCTTACCCGCGGCGCGCACTCCCACTCTGTGCACCTGATTCGTAAATGCAAGGCGATGACCTCCGGTTCGGAAACTCTGCGCAACCGCACTCTATACGGCGAAACTCTTCTCTACCAAGGAGAATGTTGTGAAATACATCTCCCACGAGACGAGATCAATCAATACTCCGCCATTTCGCGCTGTCCGCATAAGATTGGGGAATGGCTTCCTTCTATCGGTCGACTGTGCGCGAGTTCCTAAATCTAACGGAAGACCATGTGCTGGCGCGACTTTCGATCGCTTATGCGAACCGCGGGTACACGAATCAATTTTCGGATCAAACCCTCACATGGGAGCGAGATCTCCGGTCTCTTAGGAATTCCTTGGAACAATGTGTAGGACACTCTACTTCTGCGCACAACTGGGGCATTCTGCTCGAGTTTTCCATTCCGCGCAAGGAAATGCGGGTCGACGTTGTGCTTCTGATTGGGAACACGATCGTCATCCTTGAAGCCAAGTCAGGCGATGCATTTGCTCAAGCGCGGCGCCAAATCGAGGAGTACGCTCTTCTCTTGCACTACTTTCATAAGTGTTCTGCGGAAAGGAGAATCATCCCGATCATCGTTTCGCCGGAAGCGGACGAACCCGAATTGGATGATCTTCGCCAGTACGAGATGTTCCCGCAATTGGCCACTTACTGGATCGCCGGCGTGATCCGGACGCCGTGGGAATCGCTTCCCAACATTCTCAACGACATTGAGCAACACGATCTACCCACGGTTGATCCGGAATCATGGGATGACAGTCCGTATCACCCTGTGCCAAGCATCATCGAAGCGGCGATGGCGCTTCGAACGGGATTAGATATCCGGGAGATCGCTCACTCGGAAGCCTCCGAACACGAGATTGAAATGGTACGAGACGCCATTCAAGGTTTTGTCGATCAAGCTCGCTCCGAACATCAACACACGATCTGCTTTCTCACTGGTGTACCGGGATCTGGAAAGACTTTGGTCGGCCTGAGCCTTGCTCACGCTGATCAGAACAAAGCCGATGCCATCCATTTTATGAGTGGCAACGGACCGCTCGTGAAGGTGCTGCAGCATCTCTTCACTCAGGAGAGCCGAAAGTCCGGATCGAATGTTGCTCAAGCCCGAATTGAGGCCAAGACCCTTATTGAAAATGTGCACGTCTTCGCTCGGTACCATACGGAGGACAATCTCCGTTGCCCATCTAACCACGCCATCATCTTCGACGAGGCACAGCGGGCGTGGAACCGTTCACAAAACAAGAAGAAGTTCGCCCGTGATTATTCGGAGCCGGAGATGTTGCTGAAGATCATGGAGAGACACGAAGACTGGGCAGCGGTCATCGCACTGGTCGGTGGAGGCCAAGAAATCAACGACGGAGAAGCGGGTCTTGAGGAGTGGGGAAAAGCTCTTTCCGAGAGCGCGAAGCAATGGATCATTCACGCCTCACCCGAAGTGCTCGATGGTGGACCCTCGACAGCCGGGCATCGACTCTTCGACGCGGAAACGTCATCGCGAATTGTTCGCACCAGCCCCGCATTACATCTGCGCACTTCGAATCGAAGTCTGCGAGCGGAGAAGCTTGCCACCTGGGTAAATCATGTCATTGATGGCCGCGCCGTCGACGCCTCGGCTCTTGGTATCACTACCAAGTTTCCGATCTTTCTCTCAGAGACCTGGAAGAAGTTCGTTCTCAACTTCGGGAGCAGGGAATTGGTCAGAACCGATATGGGCTTGTTGGCTCTTCGGGCGCTGCCCGTTTGAGGGCGGAGGGACTTGAGCCGAACTCCACCTTTCACGCGGACTATCCATGGGAACATTGGTATCTTGCCGAGCGGTCCGATGTTCGCTCGAGTTTTCAATGCGAGGTCTTTGCCACGGAGTTCGAAATTCAAGGTTTGGAACTCGATTGGATCGGCGTGTGTTGGGGAGGCGACTTCACCTGGAGTGATTCTGGTTGGCAGTTGCGCAATTTCCGTCCAGGAACTAACAATCGATGGCTGCGCATAAAGAATCCCGACAAGCGAATCTTCCGCAAGAATACCTATAGAGTGTTGCTCACGCGGGCCCGACAGGGGATGGTACTTTTCGTGCCGAAGGGAGACGCAAACGATCCTACGATCAGCACCGACGAACTCAATGCGACTGCGGATTATCTAGAGAGATGCGGCGTTACGCCTTTGCCCTCCGCGTCGGCGGCCCGAGTGAATGTGGACCCTACGCAATCGGATTTGGCCCTTTTTCGCTAGCAATCGGCTCCCAATCTGCGCTAATATCATCAAACTTACCGGTCCCGCCGGTTACGGAGGAAACAATGTTTCAGCCAAGCGCCGTACGAATTCGACCTACCCGCTGAACATTGCCTCGGGCTCTCCTACCCGCCGCACGACGCGGCTCCCGAGGTCCACTTCAGCCCCGGGGTATTTGCTCTGCTGAATCCAAATTGATCGCAGTGGCTGCTTAACAGCAGCGTGCCCCCGTTTGCTTGTGCCCGCTCGTTCGTTCGCGCGGGTACGTGGAGTTCCCATGTCGTCGCTTGAATCAATCTTGCCGTCGAAAGACGGCCGTGCGCCCGGTTTTTGGTCGTCGGTGCGAGAGGCCCTTCGCGGGTCGCACCAGGACTACACCCAGGGCAACCTTAACCGCACCATCCTCTTGCTCGCCATTCCCATGGTGTTGGAGATGGTGCTCGAATCCCTCTTTGCCGTTGTCGACGTTTTCTTCGTGGGCCGCCTTGGCGCCAACGCCGTTGCGACTGTCGGTATCACGGAGTCGATGCTCTCGCTGGTATTCGCCATCGGGCTCGGCCTATCCTTGTCGACTACTGCCATGGTGGCGCGCCGCATCGGCGAAAAGGATCCTGAAGATGCGGCCATCGCCGGCGTGCAAGCCATTGTCCTGGGCTTGCTGATATCGCTGGCAATCGGCATACCCGCAGCCATTTTCGCACCGCAACTGTTGCAGCTGATGGGCGCGTCGCCGGCCATCGTGTCCAGTGGCTCTGGCTACGCGCGCATCGCGCTCGGCGGATGCGGCGCCATCATCATGCTGTTCCTCAACAACGCCATCTTCCGCGGCGCAGGAGATGCTGCCATCGCCATGCGCCTGCTGTGGGTGTCAAACATCATCAACCTGGTCCTCGACCCATGCCTGATCTTCGGGCTTGGAATTGGGCCCGTTCACTTTCCGCATATGGGCGTGACCGGTGCTGCTCTTGCAACTTGCACCGGGCGCAGCATCGGCGTTCTCTACCAGTTTTACCGGCTGATGCGCGGCTCAGAGCGGATTCGCGTTCTGGCGCGCCACCTACGGATCAACGTCCGAGTGATGGTCCGCCTGCTTCGTGTTTCACTTACCGGCATGCTTCAGTTCGCGATTGCGAATGCCAGCTGGATTGTGCTGGTGCGGATCGTCTCCATCTTCGGTTCGTCCGCGGTGGCTGGGTACACCATCGCTATCCGCATCGTGGTGTTCTTCATCCTGCCCGCCTGGGGACTGAGCAATGCCGCCGCCACGTTGGTTGGGCAGAACTTAGGGGCGGGTAATCCGGATCGCGCAGCGCAGGCGGTTTGGCGCACCAGCCTTTACAACGTGCTCTTCCTGGGAATCCTGGGGTTGTTCTTTGTTACGTTTGCCACCCCGGTTGTCAGTCTGTTCGTCGATGATCCGGCGGTTATCCCCATTGCTGCCATGGCTTTGCGAACGTTTGCCTGTGGCAACCTGGCATACGCGTACGTGATGGTGATGTTGCAGGCCTTCAATGGCGCCGGCGACACGATTACGCCAACGATTGTGTATTTCTTCGGGTTCTGGGTGCTGGAACTTCCGCTGGCCTGGTGGCTGGCCGTCGGGCTGCACCTTGGTGCCGAGGGAGCATTCCTCTCCGTTGTCGTTGCCGAAAGCGCCATCGCCGTGGCCAGCATTGTCCTGTTTCGACAGGGCCGCTGGAAACTGCGGAAAATCTAACCCTCAACCTTGGGCGGGCCGGCTGCACACCTGGGCTGGTCCGCCATTTTATTGCGGTTCCGCCGAATCTCCAGCCCGCTCAGATACATCTGAGAAAATGATGATCATGAGTCGAGCGCGCCATTCTGCCGCCACGGGGATCAAGCTTTCCCTGTGCCTTACCCTGCTTTGCGCAGCGGCGGAAGTCAAGATCGCAGGCGCGCAAACCGCCAACCCGACTTCGGCGACGAATCCCTTCTATGGCAGCGTCACGCTGGCGCCCGCGACCGACCAGCCCATTCAGCTTTCGCTCGATGACGCGATCTCCCGCGGGATCCAGAACAATCTCGGTCTCAAGCAGGCGGAGAACAATGAACGGGCTATCCACGGGGAGCAGAACGAGGCCCTGCAGCAATTTTTACCAACCATCACGCTAACGGGTGACACGGGCTTTCACCAGCACAACCTGGCGGCGCAGGGTTTCGGTCCCGGCGTCCTCGCCAAGTTTGCCCAGTTCTTTCCCGGTAATACTTCGGGCTTCTCCCTGATTACGCGCGACACGCTTACAGAAGGCCAGATCCATTTCAGCCAAATCCTCTTCTCGGGCCCGGTGATTGCCGGCTGGCGTGCCGCCGGCGCCGCCACGCGCGCTGCTCATTTCAGCAAGATGTCCGCCCGCGGCGAGGTCATCCAGCAGGTCGCCTCCGCTTACCTTCATGCTATTGCCGCGGCGAGCGAAGTGGAGAACGCCAAGGCTCTCGAGCAGACTGACCTTGTGCAACTCAACAACGCCCACGAAGCGCATATGGCTGGCACCGTTTCAAACCTTGATGAGCTTCGCCCGCGCGTGCAGTACCAGGCCCAGCAGCAAGCCACCATATCAGCGGAGAACAGTTACGAAAAGGACCTTATCCTGCTCAAGCGCGAAATCGGTCTCGATCCCGGCCAGAAGATCGTCCTCACCGACCGCGCTCCCTACTCTGAGCTTGCCCTGCAAACTCCGGAAGAAGTGCGAGCCATCGCCTACCGGAGTCGCCAGGATTATCAGAATCTCCAAAATCAGCAAGTCGAACTCAAGGCCGTGCACGCTGCGTATCGCAGTCAGCGGTTTCCCACCTTGAGTTTCAGCGGGAATTACGGCGTCCAGCAGATCGGCGGTGCAGGTTCACATGGGGTTTTCGCGGCTGTAGGAACCCTTAGCGTTCCCATTTTCCGCGAAGCGAGCCTGCGGGGAAACATTGACGCTGCCCAGGCCCAGGTAAGCGCAATCAACTCGCAACTCGAGGACCTGCGCAGCAAGATCGATCAGCAGGTGCGCTCTGCTTTGCTGGATGTCAACGCCGCACTGCAACTCGTTGAAGTGTCGCGCTCCAACGTTGCGCTGGCTACGCGTGCTTTGAGTGACGAGACGGAGCGCGTGAATGCCGGGGTTGACAATACGCTGCCGCTGGTCGCCGCCCAGGCCACGCTCGCGACCGCTCAGAACACCCTGGTTGAGAGCCTCTACCAGTACAACCTGTCTAAATTGGCGTTGGCTCGCGCTTCTGGTGTGCTGGAAACCCAGTACCGAGTCTTCCTCGGTAAATAAAGGCGAGTATCGCCCCTGCTTCCCGAGTGCTTTTGAGCACTGAACGTCTGCTAGCCTTCCCGTACAATTCTTCCATGCCGCAGACCAGCCTCCCGGTGCCTGCAGCGGGAGAGCCAGCGTGAAGATATCTTCGATGTTCCTGACCGTTTGCCTGAGCGCGACGGCCGTAAGTGCGAATTGCCAGTCTCCGGATCTTAAAGCTACCCTTGCCGGAATCTCCCACCGCGGACGCGAGCTGTATGCGTACGACCAGGCGGCAACGCATGGCACAGATGCCATCTTTGCTCTCAAGCCCAGCACTGAGGGCTTGACGCATTACATCTGCATGCGGACACCAAAGGGTTGGCGGGTAATTTTCGCCAAGTGGAATGCGGACCACAAAAGCGTGGTGATCGCGTACGAAGCTACCGAGAAGTCCCCCAACAAGTACGAAGCCCGCAAGGTCGATCCCCCAAAGTTGGGCGACAAGGAATTGCAAACCAGCGAGCTGGCCCTGGAACTCGCGACGCACGACTTTGCCCAGCCCAAGCGGCCATACAACACGGCAGTTCTGCCGGCGCCGGGAGGGAAGTTTTATGTGTACCTGTATCCCGGCCAAATCAAGAACAATACCTGGCCTATCGGTGGCGATGTCCGTTACACCATCTCGGCTGACGGCCTGAAGATTCTCGACAAGCGCCAGTTGCACAAGTCCATTCTCGATGCCGAAGCGAAGCCCGGCTCCAACGAGGTGGCCGGCTATCACTTCCACGTGGTTACCACGGTTCCCGAAGATACCGATGTTCTATACGTGCTGAACCGCAAGCCGGCCATGCCGGAGTACATCGGAATTGAAGACACGATGAAGCCGGCCGAGATGAAGAAGTTCTTCCTGATCAATACCGACGGCAGCATTACGACTGCTTCTGAAAAGGATGTACCCGCCAACAAGAAGAAGTAGCAGAGGCAGGCGGTAGCCAGCGCAATTCGACCCATTACACTGCCTTCTATGTTTGGCTTGCGGCCTCGACTCCCGGTCACAGAAGACGAGCGGATTCACGGCCAACGCATCGCGCAGGTTTCTCCAATTTCAAGATGAACGCAAGCAGGGTTGGTCCATAAGCCGGCTTGGTTACCTCTCTGAGGTAATCTATGGATACGCCCTTGCGCGGTTTGCACAGCTTCGTGGCGAAACCAAGCCAACTTGGACCGCGCATCTCTCAACCAACCAAAAGTCCTATTTCCGGCAGTCGACTGCCTGGCTCCAAGCACGTTCCAATCTGTGCACGGCGTCAGCCGTTTAAGCCAGGTCGACACGCACAGGGAGCAGATTGAGATGCACAGAAAGCTACACATCAAGTACTACGTGGAGCTGGACCCGTCCGCCCTTGCTCGGAGGGCAGCGCAGTACTTCAGCGAAATGGTGAGCGAAGCAGTGGCGGACCAGAATCGCGCCCGCGTTGCCATCAGCGGAGGCTCTACTCCCAAGGCGGCCTTTCAGCTGCTTGCCGATCCTAACCAGAGCTGGCGGGTGCGCATGCCCTGGGACAAGCTGGATCTCTATTGGGTGGACGAACGTACCGTTCCGCCTGATCATCCCGATTCCAATTATCGAATGACTCGAGAGGCTCTGCTCGACCACGTGTCCATTCCTGCGGACCAGGTACATCGGATGGAAGGCGAACTGGACCCGGAGGTGGCAGCGTCGAGGTACGAGTCCGACTTGCGCAACAGCTTTCGCCTGGAAGGCGCCGAAAGCCCCCGCTTTGATCTCATCTCTCTCGGCATGGGACCGGACGGACATACCGCATCTCTTTTTCCGCACACTGAAGCGATTCACGAAATGAGCCGCCTGGTGACGGCCAACACGGTTCCGCAGCTCAATACCCGGCGAATCACTCTTACCTGGCCCGTCATCAATCAGGCACGTTCAGTTTTCTTTCTCATTTCAGGGGCCGACAAGGCCGACCGTGTTCGCGAAGTTTTCATGGGACCCCGTGATCCAGAGCGGCTTCCCAGCCAACTGATATGGCCCTCAAGCGGTATACTCACTCTGTTTCTGGATAAGGCCGCAGCTGCGCATCTACCCGCGACAGACGGGGAAGGCAGCGGCGTTTTGGAGAGGCAACGATGATTCTGGCCGGCGACGTAGGCGGCACCAAGGTTCACCTGGCGCTGTATGACTTCAGCAATGGAAAGCTCACTTACAAACGCGAAAATCGATTTCCAGCCAAGGACTATTCGGGCCTCGAAGACATCGTTCGCGAGTTTCTCTCCTCTGACCAGGCCAGTGCGGCCTGTTTTGGCGTTCCAGGCCCCGTACGCGATGGCCGCCTTCGGCTGACCAACCTGCCCTGGACTCTCGACAGCCGCGAACTTGCCACTCACCTCCGCATCGACCACGTCTTCCTGATCAACGATCTCGAAGCCAATGGATATGGCATCGCCGAGCTCCAGCCCGACCAGATATTCACTCTTTCTGAGGGTGACCCAAGCCAGATTGGCAATCGTGCGCTCATCGCCGCCGGAACGGGTCTTGGCGAAGGCCTCCTCACCTGGAACGGTCGTATGCACATCCCATACCCTTCCGAGGGCGGTCACGCTGACTATGCGCCGCGCAACGAGGACGAAATCGACCTGCTCCGCTATCTGAAGCAAAAATACAACGGTCGCATCAGCTGGGAGCGCGTTGTCAGCGGCATGGGAATGACCAGCATTTTCGAGTTTCTGCGCGATGTGCGCGGCATGGAAGTATCTCCTTCGCTTGCGGAGCAGATTGAGTCCGCACACGATGCCAATTCCGTTATTACGGAGATGGCACTGGCCGGCCGCAGCGAGATTTGCGAGCGCACCATGGACATGTTCGTCTCCGCCTATGGCGCCGAGGCCGGCAACCTCGCGCTCAAGATTCTTTCGGTCGGCGGCCTCTACATCGGCGGCGGCATCGGTCCCCGCATCCTTGAGAAGCTGAAGGATGGGACTTTCATCAAGGCATTCACAGACAAAGGCCGCCTCTCTCAACTGCTCATCAACATGCCGGTTCGCGTGATACTTGAAAGCCGCGCTGCGGTTCTCGGCGCTGCCGCGTTTGCTGAAGCACGCGCTGCGGAACTCAGCGGAGTGTCACCCCGCGCGGCATCGGTCAAGTTCTAGCCGTTTGCATGCGAATGAGAGAAGGCCAGCCCGAGGGCTGGCCTTCTCTCATTCGGTTTCTGCTTTCACCAGTCTGTCACGAACCTGCTTTTGCGGTGCACTCTCAACTGTCCACAGAATTGCGTCCGGAGTTGCGGCAGGCTCAATGCGCCTGCAATTCCATTTGCTTCGGCATGCTCGCCACTGGCTGATTTGCGGACTGCGGGCGGCTGAATAACAGCACCAAGAGCCCGGCGTAGACAAAGGAATCGCCGGTAATTTCCAGCCCGTGTCCAACACGCATGACCATGGGCAGAAATGTTCCTGCAATCAGCCCGAACCATCCCACAGAGACCGAATGGGCCAACCCCAGCCCAATCCACAAGCTCAGGCGCGAGCCCTTCCAGAGCGCCACCACCGGCAGAGATACCGCCAGGAAGAGCACGCTGCGCAGTAACTGCATGGGGATGATCACCGCGAACGACGGGATATGAAATCCCGGCACGATGCCCGAGGTGTAGTAGCGAACGACGAATGGGCTCACCATCACCCCGAAGGCGAAATAGATGAAGGGCCAGGCCAGCCACGCTGCAAGCCCGCGTCCCGCCCAACTCGACCAACCCAATTGGCGTAGGCCTGACGACATTTCACGATGGCCGAACAACAGCCCCAGAGATCCGCCGGCCATGATTCCTGCCGCTGCGGTCAACAACGCATTTGCCGGCACCGCGCCGTCGAAGGTGTGCGTGTAGATCAGCCCATCCAGAATGTTGTTGACACCGAGCGCAACAAACACGAATGCGGCGATCACCAGGGCACGCAGTGGGGCCGGGCCGCTTAGACCCCGCGCCACGGAATACATCGCCAGCGTCATTGCCACACACGAAACCATGTACGCGAGAAACTTCATGCCTGCCGGCGTCGGATCCGCCATGGAATTCATATGCAGATGCAGCGCGGAGACCAGTGTGGCCCCCAATACCATCGACAGAGTCACTGCCACCCAGCAACCTAACAGCTTCAGAATCGTCTTCATTGGACTGTCTCCGCCAGCCGGGTGCGAGCCTCCTGCGCCCAGGCCAGTTGCGTCTCCATGCCTTTGATCCCCAATTCGAAGGCAAGAAGTCCGGTGTGAAGGGGGGACCGGGCGCTGGTCTTTTCGAATTGAGCGCGCAGCTCTCCGGCATAGGCTCCCAGTTCACGACTGAACTGGTCTAGAAAGAGAATTGTTGAGGAACGGGGAATGTTCCCATCCATAAAAGCGAACCGCAACAAAAGTTCCGACAGGCGAAACTTCACGTCCTCGAGGCCTACTTCCTGCTCCAGCCAGGCAATCAATCTGTTGGAACCAGCGTCGGTCAAAGCAAATCCCTGTCTTCGGCGAGCGTCCTCTGCGTTTCCGCTGGCTGGGCTCATGGCGGCGATCCAGCCTCGGCCCACCAGCCGGCGCAATGCCGGATAAATGGACCCAGGACTATCGCTGTAGTGACGCATCGCCGTGGCGGCGAAAGTTTTGCGCAAGTCGTATCCCGACTGTGCCCTCTGCCTGAGCAATCCAAGCAGAGCCATCTCGAGTGTGGAAGGGTTAGCCATAGTACGAAACGTACTATAGTACGTTTCGTACTATGGATCAACAAGAAAAGGTGCTTGTCACAGAGTGATGTTCAACAGCGTGATGTGAGGGGCTAGAGGGATAGGTACAAAAAAAAGGCGCGAACTCGTGGAGTTCGCGCTCAGTCTGTGGATGATGTGCGAGCACCGCGCATTCGGGATGCTGTTTTGCGCCCGCTTGATGACACTTTCATCTAGAACCGTGGGCCGTATAGAACAAATGTCAAATAAGAGAAGAAAATTTTTCCAATCCGGAAAAATCTGATTCGATGCCCTACTTCCAGATCAAATGAGAACAAAAAAAGCGCGGAGCTCGCCACTCCGCGCATTCACTCAGTGGCCTTTGAGTAGCCTCGGTGATGACTTGAAGTGTAGCTCCGGTCCCGGTGCCGTGGCTGTAAAATGATGTAAAGTCAAAAAGCATGCATTCTACTTAAAATACAGGACTTAGTCCTGAGTCACCTGGAATGCGGCCATAGAGCCGTCGTCACTGAGAATCCGCATCATGCCCAGCGGAATGCCTCCTTCAATCTGGCGAACACCCGACACCCGGAGCACGTCGGCCGTTCCGCGATCGAGGTCTGTCCTCAATACGACGAACACGTCATCGCGTGCGTCAATTCGAACTCCCTGCCCAACACGCGGGATAGTAACTTCAGCGATTTCGGTCGCCGAACAGTACTCTTTGTAGCTCCTGGCGGATGAGGCGGAGATGCCTGTATTTTTTTCAATTGAACGTCTCAAGATATGACTCCAATATTTTTGTGGGAATGATTGCTCTGATGCGAAGTAAAGCGAATTAGATTGCCATTTCGATCCCAAAATTTATTGGCCTCGCCAGGGGAATTTCGGACTCCAGGGAATTTCGGGTACCGAGATAATTCCGATCCGAATGGTGTCGCAGAAGTTAGGATTCGTGGTCAGGCGGACAGCCCGGCCAAGTTGTCGAAAATTGGGCTTCCCTTGCTCTCGTCAAGCAACAACAGAAGTCCAACCAGCGCCTGTGCTCACGCGGTCTTGGGACTCAGAAAGCGGGCTACGGCATGACATCCACCCAACGTGTCGTCTTGATTTTCGTCGCGCTACCAACCCTCCTGGCAGCCCAGGGGAAGAAGAAACACACCGTCCCGGCAGCCTTCGACAATGCTCGTTACGCGTGGGTGGAAACCATGGACGGCCAAAACGCGTACACCCCCGGCATTTTTCCCTCGGATCGAGACGCAATCATTGATGTGGAAGATGCGATTCGCGACTGGAACTGCTACTCCATAACCATCAGCAGGAATCAGGCAGAGCTGGTCTTCGTCGTCCGCAAAGGCCGCCTTGCCAGTGCGACGATTGGCGGCACAGTGGGAGCCGGGAATGGCCCGCGAAATCAGCCATACCCCAATCAGCGTCCCACTTCAGGTCCAGGTGGCCCTCCAACCGGAGTGGTTGTCGGAACTGAAGTCGGGCCTCCGGATGACCTGCTTGAGGTGCACCTTCTCAATGCAGACGGCACGCTGGGCGCTGTACTCTGGACCAGATCGTTTCATGACGGCCTCGACGCGCCGCAGGTCACTCTTGTTGCAGACCTGAAAAAGGCTGTCGAGCGCGACTACCCGCCGAATCCGTCAGCGTCGTCAGGCAAGCCCTGACCTGACGTCAGTCATCGCGCCGTCCTCGGGCGCGGCTTCGGTCGTCACACTCAGTTTTCGATCAGGTTGAGAACTGCTAGCGGTATGACTCGTCGCGATGGATCACAAACTCCGGATAAGCGCCGCCTCCGAGTTCATGCAAATCCATCCCAATCCGTTCGCCATCCTGATCCACGCGAAAGGGAACCAGCCTGTCCAGCCCTTTGAAAACCAGGTAAATCAGAGGCAGGAAGACTCCGAGCAGGGTGGCAATTCCCACCAATTGTGCAAGCACCTGTCCATGCAGAGGTGCAAAGACTCCCGCTGCAAACAAGCCCCACAATCCTCCCAAGAAGTGCACCGAGATGGCTCCCGCAGGATCATCGATGGACAAAGCAAGTTCCATCACTTCAACCAGCAGTGGCGTCGCGATTCCCATCACGACGCCAACGAACAACGCTGCAGCGGGTGACACTATCGACGCGCAGGCACTGGAAGTCACCAGGCCCGCCAGCCATCCATTGGCGCAAAGGCTCGCATCTGGCTTGCCGAAGCGCACCCAAGTCACTACAAGGGTGGCGCACAAAGCGCCTGACGCCGCCAGCACCGTGTTTAATGCTGTCACAACCAGCACCGCCGGCTCTGCATGCAGCCACAACAGCGCACCGGCGGCGTTGAATGCCATCCACCCGATGAGCGCCAGCAAGCACCCTGACAGGACGTACGCAACGTTGTGTCCCGGCATGGCCGTCGCCAGTCCTTCCTTGGGAAATTTTCCGCGGCGCGGCCCGGCAATCCATACAACGGCAAGCGCACTCGCTCCGCCCAGCACATGAACGGTGCCGGCTCCTGCACTATCCAGAAACCCTGCGCCCAACCCGAAGTTCACACCAAGCTGTGCCAGCCACCCTTCTCCCCACACCCAATGAGCGAGCAGGGGGAACACAATTGCGCCCAGGACCGCGGCGATCGCCCATCCAGCCGCCAACCGCATTCGATCCGCACCTGCGCCCCAGGGAATCATCCCCACCAAGGCTACCGCCAGACACTCAAACAGAATCCCCAGTTGCGCTTCCATCGGCGACTTGGCCATGTGCCGCAGCAGAATTGGGCCCGTCCCAATCCAGTTCCAACTCTTGCCGGCGGCGGTGAAGACTGCCGCTCCTTCCGCTCCCGCGAAGCACGCGCCCACACCCGCGAAGGCGATACACGAGACCGATACAATGGCGACCGAGCCAAGCAGTGATTGCGCTGTTGACCGCGATCGCCCCAGCCCGGCGTTTATAAGCGCCAGGCCCGCAAGCGCCAATGGAGCCAAAAGCAGAAAGGCAAAAATCAGAACAGGGATATAGTCCGGAACAGGCAGGTTCGAAGTCGTCGTCATGGCCGTGCGTCTCCCCGGTTCAGCATGTGTCCGCGAACCGCAACCGCCAGTCCGAGCATTTCAACAAGCACACCGCAGGCAACAAAAGCACCGCGTCTTCCCGGATCGTCAAATAGCACCAGCGCAGCAAGCGCCAGAAAGAAACCGGTCGGCATAACGAGCAATCCCGCGTACTTCATCGAACGCCCTTCCTTTTCGAACAACATCGAGATTGACGCGACCGCTGCCGCCGTGCAGAAAAGGCCCACCCGGTCCGTTCCCAACGGGGGCCGCACTGATTAAAGGGCTTTGTTAACTGAACGCTGCCGGTTGCCGGTTACCGAGCTTTAAGGAATTCTAAAGCATACGATCGTTGGCCCTGAGCAACATGGCAACGCGGCCCTGGGTCATTGCACGTGGCTTTACGGCTTCTTCAGCAGAGGCAGGCAATAATGAGCCATGTACATTCGTCTTACCGGATCCCGTCGCGCACTATCGGTGTATCTAGGCATCCTCACATTCGTGGCTGCCGCTGTCGTTTTGCTGTGCGATGCGTGGCCGCGGCTGGTATCAGGGAGAAGCCATGACATTTTGGCTGCTGCTTCACTGGCGTTAATCGCTGTTGCTTATTTGATCTACCAGGCGGCGCATCGGCCTCCGTGGCGGGAATGGGCGAAGGCCATCATGCTGACATTCGCTTTCTTCTTTTGGGCGGCAAACCAGGTTTGGCCGAATCCCCATCAGGCCGTCGTTCTCAATGACCTCGCCATCGCCCTGTTTGTCCTCGATGTATTTCTCGTCATGGTCGGCTGGCCTCCCTCCTCGCCCGACGAGTCCTTCGGAGAAACCTATGGCACCGTGAACGAGCCCTGATCGGGCAGGGCCGGGGTCGGCTCCGAATACGCCTCCCCTATCCGCGAGAGTTGGCTTCGAGCCAAACTTCCAGGAAACGCGCCGGGATCCGGAATCAACAATCAAGCGCGTCCCGGGCTTTTATGGATTTGAAAATTGCCATTCGCGAGAGTGGTCGTATGCGAGAGTGATCGAATGCCAAACACTGGCACTCGATCGGAAGGCGCCCACTGAGCGAGCGTCCCGCTAAACATTGCGCCTCGGGCGGAAACATTGACCGAATGGGATGTAGGCAAGTATCAATTTGTTGAAGCGAGATATACCAACCACTGGGACGAGAGCGCCCAATGGTACGGGGTCTTTTACTCAAGTTTTGGACTTGTCACAAAGAGTTTTCTTTTCAGTAGATTAGAAAGTTTCAGTATGCCAACTTTATTTTGGAAAATGAGACATCTAATGGAACGAGAGAAGGGTACTGACTGATATATTGTTTTTTCGGGGTCGCACCTGAATCAGTGACACTTTGACTCCAAATCAAGTTTGAACACAGGGTATGTGATCGTCGGCACAGCGATCCGTACAAAGAACCCAACAAACCCATCCAAAACAAGCGCAGCAAAGAGATTAGGGAAAGCACTCATGGCGCAGATATTTGACCGCAGCTCCAACGCCCTGGCACGCGCGAGCCTGGTCTTGACGGGGCTGATTGTGATTGCCCTGGGGGTCACGCTGGATGAACTGCAACGTTCTCCGTGGGTGACGCGGCAGGGGCAGCGCCCGGATCAGCCGGTGCCGTTCAGTCACAAGCACCACGTGATGGGATTGGGACTGCAATGCCAGTACTGTCACACCACGGTGGAGAAGTCGAGCTACGCGGGAATTCCGCCCACCAAGACCTGCATCAACTGTCACGCGCAGATCTGGACGAACGCGATGCTGCTTGAGCCGGTGCGTCGCAGCTGGGCAACCAACCAGTCTGTCGTGTGGACCAAAGTGCATGATCTTCCCGACTATGTTTATTTCAGTCACGAAATCCACGTGAACAAGGGGCTGGGCTGCTCCAGCTGCCACGGTCGTGTCGACCAGATGCCTCTGATGTATCAGCAGAACACGCTGCAGATGGAATGGTGTTTGGATTGCCATCGGAACCCGGCGAAGAACATCCGCCCCACCAGCCAGATTTACAACATGGCTTGGGAGAAGCCCACAGAAGAGCGTCCGGTGTGGTGTTCAGTGAGCGAGGGGCAAATGGGAACGCCAACGGCGCAGAGTGTGAACTGCACAACCAAGGATCCGACCGGTGCCGGAGCCGAGGTGGCTTCACTGCAGTTGCCCATGGCGGTACATAAGGGATTGGCAGGGGATGTGCAAGCCGCGGCCGTGCCGACGGCGGCCAGCTACAAGAAGTTCACTGATCAAAGCCAGATGGGACATTTCCTGGTGGAGCAATACAAGATCCGGACGCCGCGTGAGCTGACCAGTTGTGAGGTCTGCCACCGATGAGCGAACGCAATGGGAAAGAGCAGATCGTGAGTCAACATCATCTCTCGGGAGCGAACGCTCCGGAAAATTCTGCCGGGAATGCGACGCCTGTAAGCTCGGGTTGCGGCAGCGGATGCACCTGCTCCTCCGGGGCCGGTAATCCCGTTGCGGAAGCGCCGATGACTTTGGCAGCGGTGAGGCAGAAGTTGAGTGGCGTAAAGGGCAAGAAATACTGGCGTTCGATCGATGAGCTGGCGGGAACGCCGGAATTCGACGAGGCTGTCCTGCGGGAGTTTCCATCGGCGGCGCAGGAGTGGGTCGACCCGGTCTCGCGCCGCGGCTTCATGAAGCTGATGGGCGCTTCAATGGCGCTGGCAGGCCTGGCCGGTTGCGCCAAGCAGCCCGACGAGCCAATCTATCCTTACGTGAAGCAGCCTGAGGATTTGATTCTCGGCAAGCCAATGTACTTCGCGTCGGCATTTCCATTTGCGAGCGGCGCGGTCCCTGTTCTTGTGAAGAGTGATCAGTTCCGCCCCATCAAGGTGGACGGAAATCCTGAGCATCCCTACAATCTCGGCTCTTCCGATATCTTCACGCAGGGTTCACTGCTCGATCTTTACGATCCAGACCGTTCAGTGCGCGTTACCAACATGGGAGAGGTTCGGCAGTGGTCAGATTTTGCCGACACGCTTCGCCATGCAGCTACCGAATCGCAGGATGGCACCGGTCTCTACTTCCTGAGCGCGACCATCACTTCGCCAACGCTGGCGAGGCAGTGGCAGGAGGTGCAGAAAGCTTATCCCAAGGCGAAGCTGGTGCAATACGATCCAGGCATCGCAGGGACAGCGCTGGCTGCCGGCGCCACTCCGCAATACGCATTGGCCGACGCTGACGTGATTGTTTCGCTCGACGCGGATTTCCTTTCGGGATCGGCGTATCCCGGATTCCATAAGCTGGTGCGGGATTATGCGCAGCGCCGCAAGTCGCCGGAAACACTGAATCGCCTCTACACAATTGAAAGCACACCGACCACTACCGGCATGAAGGCAGAGCATCGCCTGGGTCTGCGCGCCAGCGAGATTCCCGCGTTTGCGGCGGCGTTGGCGCAAGCGGTTGGTGCGCCGGGCACGCAGGCCCCCAGCTACGGCTGGACGCGGGAGCAACAGAAGTTCCTGGCCGCACTCGCCAAGGACCTCAAGGCGCATGCGGGAAAGAGTGCGGTGATTCCAGGGCTCTATCAGGATCCCTCGGTCGCAGCGCTCGCGATGGCGATCAACCAGGCACTTGGCAATGTCGGCAAGACGGTCATGACTTCGAGCCAACCCTTGAACCCGATGCCGAGTGACCAGATGGCCGACTTCAAGGCGCTGGTCGACGACATGAACGCGGGCAAGGTGAATTTCCTTGTCATTTTGAATGCAAATCCCATCTATACGGCTCCGGCAGATCTCGATTTTCAGACCGCGTTCAACAAGGTCAAGGTGGTCGCGCACCTGGGTTCGCACTCAGACGAAACCGGGCAGGTTGCGCACTGGCATATTCCGGCGGCCCATGCGCTTGAGTCATGGTCTGACGCCCGCGCCTACGACGGCACATTGAGCATTGTGCAGCCACTGATCGAGCCGTTGTACGGCGGCAAGCAGCCGCATGATGTTTTCCAGACTTTATTGACTGAACCGCTCAAGAGTGCGTATGCGGCGGTTCGCGAAACCTTGAAGGCGTCGATCAAGGGCGATTTCGAGACAGGCTGGCGGCAGGCGCTACACGCCGGCTGGATTGCCGACACCGCGTTCGATGCCAAGGGCAGCGCGGATGCCGGATTCAAGGGACAGGTGCCGACGCCTTCTTTGAAGGATGCGATCGAGATCATTTTCCGTCCTGATCCAAATGTGTACGACGGCCGCTTCTCGAACGTGGGCTGGCTGCAGGAATTGCCCAAGCCGGTGACGAACCTGAGTTGGGACAATGCGGCGATCGTTTCCGGCGCAACGATGACCAAGCTGGGTCTGGAAGAAGACGACATCGTCGAGTTGAGTGTGGGCGGCAAGAAAGTGAAGGCGCCGGTGATTGTGGCGCCGGGCCATCCTGATAATTCGGTGACGGTGCACCTGGGATACGGCCGCGAGTTCGCAGGCCGCGTAGGCTCCGGGCAAGGGTTCAGTGCGTACGCAATCCGCCCGAGTTTCGCGCCGTTTTATGCGACCGGTTCGATCAAGAAGCTGGGTGGCAAGTGGGGCGTGGCGATTACCAAGAGCCACTTCCAGGATCACCGCGGCAAGGCTGCCGGCGGTGACCACACGGGTAACGGCAACAATTCGCTCGAAGGCAACGAGGCGCTTGGCGACCGCGGAATTATCAGGTACGCCACGCTGGACGAGTACAAGGCGCATCCCGGCTTCGCCAACGAAGGTGAAGGGCACGAGAAGACCGAGATGGGGACGTCGCTATTCCCCAACTGGGTCTATAAGGACAATGCCTGGGGCCTGTCGATCGACATGAACAGCTGTACTGGCTGCAATGCCTGCATCGTCAGTTGCTATGCGGAAAACAACATCGCCGTGGTTGGCAAGCAGCAGGTAAGGATCGGGCGGAACATGCAGTGGCTCCGCATCGACACCTATTATGAGGGCGACCTGGCGGCGCCGCGGGCACACTTCCAGCCCATGATGTGCCAACACTGCGAAAACGCTCCGTGCGAGCAGGTCTGCCCCGTGGGCGCAACGGTGCACACACCCGAAGGCCTCAACGCCATGGTCTACAACCGTTGCGTGGGAACCCGCTACTGCTCCAACAACTGCCCGTACAAGGTGCGTCGATTCAACTTCCTGCTCTTCTCTGATTATGAGACGGAAAGCCTGAAGTTGATGCGAAACCCGGACGTATCGGTTCGAGCGCGCGGTGTGATGGAGAAGTGCAGTTTCTGCGTTCAGCGCATCGAAGCAGTGAAGATTGAGGCCGACAAGGAGAACCGGGCGATTGTCGACGGCGAAATCCAGACGGCCTGCCAGCAGGCGTGTCCGGCCAAGGTGATCACGTTTGGCAACATCAACGACAAGAACAGCAAGGTGGCCAAGCTGCGCAACGACGAGCGGACGTATCAGGTGCTCGCCGACTTGAACACTCGCCCGCGGACAACCTATGTGGCCGCGGTCATCAATCCGAACAGCGAACTCGAAGAAACGCCGGTGGAACACGCACCGGCCAAGGGTTAAGCCACGATGGCAACGAGCGACCTGAAACCCAAAAGCCCCGAGTACGAGCGGTGGGTAGATCCCGCCACCGGAGAATTCCGGGTTATCGAACAGGGGCAGACGTTCAAATCGGTCACCGACAAGATCACCCGAATCGTGCTGACGCCGCACACGCCGTTAGGCTGGTTTGCGCTGTTTGGCATTGCCGGCGCTGTGGCAACGGTGCTGCTGGTGGCGGTGACGTGGCTGTTCCTGAAAGGCGTAGGCATCTGGGCCATTACGCAGCCAGTGGCGTGGGGCTTTGCGATCATCAACTTCGTCTGGTGGATCGGTATCGGCCATGCCGGCACACTGATCTCGGCGATTTTGCTGCTGTTCAAGCAGGGCTGGCGCAACTCGATTAACCGCTTTGCCGAGGCGATGACAATCTTCGCCGTAGTCTGCGCCGGCATGTTCCCGCTCATCCACGTTGGCCGTCCGTGGCTGGGATACTGGCTCTTCCCGTATCCCAACACCATGAGCATATGGCCGCAATTCCGCTCACCGCTGCTATGGGACGTGTTCGCGGTTTCAACGTACGCAACCATTTCCGTGGTGTTCTGGTACATCGGCATGGTTCCCGATTTCGGCACCATGCGTGATCGCGCCAAATCACCCCTGGCGCAGTATGCATACGGATTGATCTCGCTGGGCTGGCGCGGTTCCGTACGGCATTGGATGCGCTACGAAACAGCCTCGCTGCTGCTTGCCGGTCTCGCAACCCCTCTCGTGCTCTCGGTCCACACTGTCATCAGCTTCGACTTCGCTGTAGCCGTGCTTCCCGGATGGCACACCACGATCTTTCCGCCGTACTTTGTGGCAGGCGCCATCTACTCGGGATTTGCGATGGTGCTGACCCTGGCGATTCCGCTGCGCAAGTTCTATCACCTGGAAGGCATGGTGACGGAACGCCACATCGACAACATGGGCAAGGTCATGCTGGCCACCGGCTTCATCGTCGCTTACGGTTACGGCATGGAAGCATTCATGGCGTGGTACTCGGCATCGCATTGGGAATGGTTCATGTTCTGGAATCGCGTGTTCGGACCGATGGGCTGGTCGTACTGGGTGCTCATTACGTGCAACCTCGCCATTCCGCTAACCACACTGTGGTCGCGAAAGCTCCGCACCAACATCAGCTTCATGTTCTTCATCTCCATCGTTGTAAATACGGGGATGTGGTTCGAGCGCTTCGTAATCGTCGTAACCAGTCTGTATCGAGACTTTCTGCCATCGTCATGGGGCACGTATCGCGCCACCAAGTGGGACTACATGACGTACGTCGGAACCCTGGGATTGTTCACATTCCTGTTCCTGCTGTTTGTGCGCTTCCTCCCCATGATCCCGATGTCGGAAATTCGCATGATGCTGCCCGGGGCCAAGATCAAGCCCAAAGCGGTAGCGGGGAGTGGTGATTAACTATGCCGCCACGTGAAGGAACGTACGGCCTGCTGGCCGAATTCGAAACGCCAAGCGATCTGGTTCGCGCCGCCGTGCAGGCGCGCAAGGACGGCTGGCGGCGCATGGACTGCTACACACCCTATCCGGTGGAAGAGGCGGCTGAAGCAATCGGTTTCCATCGCAACACCGTGCCACTGGTGACGCTGATTGGCGGACTGATGGGACTGGCCGCGATGTTCCTGCTGGAGACGTGGATTTCAACCCTGGCGTATCCGCTGAACATTGGGGGACGGCCAACGTATTCGTGGCCGGCATTCGTGGTTCCTGCGTACGAATGGACGATTCTGTGGTCGGGGCTTTCGGCAGCGTTCGGCATGCTGGCGCTGAATGGTCTGCCAGCCTTGTATCACCCGCTTTTCAATGCGCCGAATTTTCGCGATGGCGCAACGACAGACAAGTTTTTCCTGTGCCTGGAGGCGCTGGACCCAAAGTTTGACCTGATGGAAGCGCGGACGTACCTGGAGAGCTTTGCACCGCTTTCGGTGTCGGAGGTGGAGTACTGATGCCGAACAGTGGACAGTGGACAACGAACAGTGAGCGGCGGTCGTCGCGCCGGCAGGGCGCAGGCCTCCTTGTCGCTGCGTCGGTGCTGGTGCTGCTGGCCGGGTGCCGGCAGGACATGCACAATCAGCCCAAGGTGATTCCGCAACGCGGTTCTGAATTCTTCGCCGATGGGCGCGGAGCGCGGCCGCAAGTTGTGAACACGGTGGCGCGCGGACAACTTCGCGAAGACAGCTACTTCTATACGGGCGTAGTCGAAGGGGCCAACGGGTACCGCGAGGAGAAAGATCAACTGCCGTTTCCGGTAACCATGGAAGTGCTCGAGCGCGGTCATGAGCGGTTCAACATTTACTGCACGCCGTGCCATTCGCGCGTGGGTAACGGTCTTGGCGAGATTGTCCAGCGTGGCTACAAGCCCGCGGCCAACCTGAACGACCAGGTGCGCCGGGCCCAGCCCCTCTCGCACTACTTCTACGTGATGACGCACGGATACGGCGCCATGCCGGACTATTCAGCTCAGCTTCCCCCGGAAGATCGATGGGCTGTGGCAGCGTACATTCGCGCGCTTCAGTTGAGCCAGTTGGCGACCGATGCCGATGTGCCTGCGGGAGTGGCGGTGCAGAACCTGAAGGACGTGGCGGCCAGTAACAATCTTCCGGCTTCGTTCGCGCAGCCGTGGCCATTCCCGGCGACGGCTGTGCAGGCATATCCGCCCATTACGAAAGAGGGAAACCCGTCGATGGCTCCGGCGAATCCGGCGGACCCTGAACAGATGCAAAAGGCCAAGCCGGCAGGGAAGTAAGACCAGGGAAGCAATCAACGGAAAGTAAGAACAGGAAGCAAAAGGAACAGGAATGGCTCACGCAACTCACGCCAAAACGCTCCCCGCCGCATTGGGCGCTCCGGCATTCGTCGACGTCTGGAAGACGCGCGCGCTGATTGTCGGAGCGGTGTTCACGATCATCGCGGCTGGACTGGCGTTCGCCGACGGTTCGATCGACCACCTGCTGCGCGGCTGGCTTCACGGCCTGATGCTCACGTTCGGATTCGCGGTGGGCGGGCTGGCGCTCCTGATGGTCCAGTACTGCTCCGGTGGCAAGTGGGGACTGCTCCTGCGTCGTCCTCTTGAAGCCATGAGCCGCACGCTGCCACTGGTTTTCCTCTACTGGCTTCCGATTGCCTTTATGCAGGGGCGGCTGTACATGTGGTCCAACCACGGCATCGTCGATAAGGATCTCAGCCAGGGTTTGATCACGAGGGAGCAGGTTGAAGCCATCGACCACGCAATCCAATGGAAGCACGCGATGTTGAATCCCACCACGTTTGTGGTCGTGAGCGTGATCTGTTTCGCGATCTGGGGATTCTATGCGTGGAGGTTGAATTCGCTGTCTCTCAAGCGCGATGCGGATTCGCCGGCGAACACGCCTTTCTGGATCAAGAAGATGGAGAACATCAGCGGTCCCGGCATTGTCGTGTATTCGCTGACCATGACGGCGGGAGCTATCTACTGGGTCATGTCGCTGGATGCAACCTGGTACTCGTCGGTGTATGGGCTGCTCTTTCTCGTGGGCCAGGGATACATGGTGCTGGCCTTCTCGATCATCGTGTCCATCGGATTATCCCAGGGCGAGCCTTTCAAAACGATCCTGCGGCAGACTGAGCAGCACGACCTGGGCAAGTTCACATTTGCCTTCGTCATGCTGAACATCTACCTTGCCTTCGGCCAATTCCTGATCATCTGGTCGGGCAATTTGCCGGAAGAGATCAACTGGTATCTCGATCGCATTCGCGGTAACTGGGGCATCATCATTACGCTCGACTTCATCTTTCACTGGGTAATTCCATTCACCTTGCTGCTGTCGCGCGACATCAAGCGAAACAAGAAGCGGCTGGTGCGGGTGTGCCAATGGATGATCTTCGCGCGAGCTTTCGACCTGTTCTGGTTGATCGAGCCGAACTTCAAGGACGCGGCGCGCAATCTGCACGCGAGCGCGGGGATCTTTGAGTATGTGGCCGTGCCAGTCGCCATGGTGTCGTTCTGGATTGCGTTCTTCTGTATGCAGCTGAAGACCCGGCCGCTGGTCCAGGTCAACGATCCACATCTTGCCGAAATTTTGGAGCCTGAACATGCCACAGCATAAAGACAACCTGCTGCCACCGCATGGCGACAATGAGGAAATCGATGCGTCGCACGGCTACGAGCGCAGCGATGTCGGTGTCACGGGCATCGTAGTATTTTTGACGGCGCTGGCGATCTTCGTTGCGGTGACGGGCATTCTTTGCTACGGCATCGGCAAGGTTATCAACGCGAACATGAACAAAGAAGATGGGCGCAACAGCAAGTGGACAAAGACGGTGGAAGTTCGGGACCTTGGAAATCTGCCCAACAGCCCCGCGCTGCAGACAAAGATGGCGGAGTTGACGCAGCAGTTTCCCACGCCCCGCGTGCAGACCGACGACGGCAATCAGGATGTAGCCGATCTGCATACGCGGGAGGACCTCTTGTTGGATTACTACACGAAGATCGACGGGCAGCCCGGCAAAGTGCGCATTCCTATTGATCGCGCCATCCAACTGATTGCGGAGCGCGGTTTGGCAGTGGCACAGGCGCCGCAAGCCGCCCAAATCATGACCGGAGATCAGAAGCCGACGGTCAAGGTTCCGTTGACCAACGGGTTCGCGCGCACGGCGTACGAGCAGGAGCTTTCGCTTGGCGAAGGCGCACGCGCCGAGAGACCGAAGATGTCGAAGTAGTGAGTTGCAGGAGCAACAGCAGTATGCAGTTCATTAGCACAATTCGGAGTTTCACCCGCGCGGCGGCTTCAACCGCGGTTGCGATGATTGTGCTGGCGCCCGCTCTAATGGCGCAGGTGTCGGGCTACGGTGAGAAGGAGATGGGGCAGGCCAACCAGAAGGCCTCCATCCTCAACAAAGTGGGAATTGCGCAGCACCTCAATCAGCAGCTCCCACTGAATCTGACATTCACTGACGACACCGGCCAACAGGTTCCGCTGGCCAGCTACTTCGGGCAAAAGCCCGCGATCCTGGCGCTGGTGTACTACCAGTGCCCGATGCTCTGCTCCGAAGAGTTAAATGGACTAACAGGCGCGCTGCAGATGGTGGACCATGTGGTGGGCCGCGATTTCAACGTGATCGTCATAAGTATCGATCCCAGCGAAGGCACGGATCTTGCTTCCGCGAAGAAGCGCAGTTACGTCAAGCGGTATGGACATCCGGAGAGCGCGTATGGCTGGCACTTCCTTACAGGAACGCAGGCCAGCATTGATGCGTTGACGAGCACCGTAGGGTTCGGGTACGTGAAGATTCCTGGACCGGATGGAAAGCTCACGCAGTTTGCGCACGCCAGCGCGATCCAGATTGTGACCCCGGCAGGGAAGCTGGCTCAGTACTACATGGGTGTCGAGTACTCGCCCAAGGATTTGCGGCTGGGGCTTGTGGAGGCTTCGAACGGAAAGATTGGATCGCCGGTCGACAACATTTTGACCTACTGCTATCACTACGATCCGGGAACGAACAAGCACTCCCTCATCGTGGCTCGAGTTGTGCAGTTGGGCGGTTTCGTGACGATGATTTCGTTGGGCGGATTCATGTTCGTGATGTTCCGCCGCGATTACCGGCACAACCACCTCACGGCATCGGACAAGCAGGACACAGGAACAAAGGTGAACGGATAACGGAATGGATCACATTAGCCAAGTACTCTGGCAATTTCTCATCAAGTGGCTGACGAATTTCTCGCTCTATCCACCGGAGGCGTCGAAGATCGCGCCGCAGATGGACGCGCTGTATTTCTTCATGGTCCTGGTGAGCTTGATCGGAATGACGATTGTGGTTCTCCTGTTGACCAGCTTTTCGATCCTGTACAGCAAGAAGCGCCATCCCGTGGCTGTGCAGATTGAAGGATCGACGATGCTGGAGGCCACCTGGACGATCATTCCCCTGGGCCTGTTCCTCATCATGTTCGTATGGGGAGCCCTGATTTACTTCCGTGTGTACACGCCGCCCGCCAACGCCATGAACATTTACGTGGTGGGCAAGCAGTGGATGTGGAAGGCGGAGCACCCCGGCGGACAGCACGAAATCAACGCGCTGCACATTCCCACAGGACGCCCGATCCAGTTGACGCTGATTTCGCAGGATGTGTTCCACAGCTTTTCGATCCCTGCGTTCCGCGTGAAGCGCGAAGCGATTCCGGGCCGATATACCAGCGTCTGGTTTGAGGCAACAACGGTTGGAACCTACCACCTGTTTTGCACGCAGTATTGCGGGACGAATCACTCGGCGATGATCGGCGACATAGTTGTGATGACGCCGGACGGCTACAAGAAGTGGCTGGCCGATTCGACCAGCGGAATGAGTCTGGCCCAGAACGGAGAACGGCTCTTCGCAAGCCTGAGCTGCGGTGCCTGTCACAATGGACACGCGGATGCACGTGGACCGAGTCTGGCAGGTGTATATGGAACCAGGCTGGCTCTCGCCAGCGGGGGGACCGCCTTGGCCGATGAGGCGTATCTGCGGGAAGCGATCCTCAATCCATCAGATCACGTAACCCAGGGCTTCAGCCCGATCATGCCTACCTACCAGGGGCAGATCAGCGAAGACGGAGTAATCTCCCTGGTGGAATACATCAAGAACCTTAATTCCAATTACCGCGTTGAACAGACGCTGAATACAACGACTTTGCTGCCGGAAGGCGAAGGACCTGCCAAACCCGCGGTTAAGAAGACGACCCCGGGGCAGACTTCGCCGGCACAGGGGATGGTGACGCAATGAGCAGCGAGAATAGCAGCTATGGTTTCCAGGAAACCATTGTCAGACTTCCCGATCAGTCAACCGCCAGGGTTCCAAAGGTCAATTTCATCACCAGGGAACACGGCCTTCTGAGCTGGCTGCTGACCGGAGATCACAAGCGGATTGCCATGTTGTACCTGGCCTCGATTACCTTCTTCTTCGCCATTGGCGGAGTGCTGGCGGGCCTCATCCGATTGGAACTTCTGACTCCCCAATCCGACCTGATGGCGACCGACACGTACAACAAGGTGTTTACGATGCACGGCGTGGTCATGATCTTCCTGTTTTTGGTGCCCTCGGTTCCGGCGACATTGGGTAATTTCTTGATTCCGCTGATGATTGGCGCCAAAGACCTGGCCCTGCCCAAGATCAACCTGCTGAGTTGGTACCTCTACGTGGCGGGGGGGATCCTCGTCCTGTACACAATGGCTGCGGGCGGTGTGGATACGGGCTGGACCTTCACAGTCCCGCTTTCCACGCACTACCTGAACACCAACGTCCTGAGCACCGGAATTGCGATATTCATTGCCGGGTTCAGTTCCATATTTACCGGGCTGAACTTCATTGTGACGATCCACAAGATGCGGGCGCCAGGGATGACGTGGTTCCGCCTGCCCCTGTTTGTCTGGGCACATTACGCGGCCAGCATCCTGATGGTGCTGGGAACGCCGGTTCTGGCCATCGCACTGGTTCTGGTGATCCTGGAACGGACGATGGGCATTGGGGTGTTCGACCCGGCCAAGGGCGGCGACCCGATCCTGTTCCAGCACTTGTTCTGGTTCTACTCGCACCCAGCTGTGTACATCATGATTTTGCCGGGAATGGGTGTGATTTCCGAGGTGATTTCCACCTTCAGTCGAAAGCGTGTGTTCGGTTATACGGCGGTGGCCTTCAGCTCGGTGGCGATTGCGGTGTTCGGGTTCTTTGTCTGGGAGCACCACATGTTCATCATGGGTGTCTCCACCTACTCAACGCTGGTGTTCTCGCTGCTGACGATGCTGGTAGCGGTGCCTTCGGCCATCAAGATTTTCAACTGGTCGTTCACCCTGTACAAGGGCTCCATCACGTTTGAGACGCCGATGCTGTATGCATTCGGTTTCATGGGACTATTCACCATCGGCGGTCTTACCGGAGTATTCCTGGGAACCACGGGGACCGACATCCATCTGACAGAGACGTACTTTATCGTGGCGCACTTCCACTTTGTCATGGTGGGTGGCATGCTCATGGCTTTCCTGTCAGGTGTTCACTTCTGGTGGCCCAAGATGACGGGCCGCATGTACCCGGAGAAGATCTCGCAGCTGGCCGCACTGGTCACCTTCATCGGGTTCAACTTCACGTTTTTCCCGCAGTTCATCCTGGGAACGCTGGGAATGCCAAGGCGCTACGCAGCGTACCCGGCGGAATTCCAGGTGCTCAACGTTTTCTCGACCGCCGGCGCTACCATTCTCGGCGTCGGCTATCTGCTGCCGATTCTGTATCTGACATGGTCGTTGAAGTACGGCGAAATCGCGGGCAGCAATCCATGGCAGGCAACTGGCCTCGAGTGGCAGATTCAATCGCCGCCATTGACGGAGAACTTCCCTGAGATTCCGATTGTGGATCACGATGCCTATGACTACGAGTGGCTGGAGCGCAAGCATGAGAGAGAGGCGGTAACCAGTGTCGGATAGCCCCGTGGCCGTTCATGGTGCGCATGCGGAGCACGAGCATCCGCCGTATCAGCGCCATCATTTCGAAAGCATGGAACAGCAGGTGGACGCCACCAGCTTTGCCATGTGGCTGTTCCTGCTGACGGAAATCATGTTCTTTGGGGGGCTTTTTACCGCCTACCTCATCTATCGCAATTGGTACTATCCGGCGTTTGTCGCGGGTTCGCACCAGCTGAATATCTGGTGGGGCACCGGGAACACGGCGGTCCTCATCAGCTCCAGTCTCACCATGGCGATGGGTGTATGGTGCGCGGAGACCCGTCGCAAGGCGGGCCTGGTTTTCTGGCTGTGTGCCACGCTTCTGCTCGGCCTGATGTTCCTTGGCATCAAGACCATCGAATACTCGGAGAAGATTGAAAAGCACCACGTTCCGGGCTTTCACTACAGCCTCAAGTCGTTTACCGATCCTGCAAGTGATCCCGAAGCAAAGCAGTACGGCGACAAGCCGCTGCCTCTGGACATGGCCCGGCACACGGAGATGTACTTCGGGCTCTATTTTGCAATGACGGGCATGCACGCCCTGCACATGATCATTGGCATCGCAATCCTGTGCTTCATGATCTTCAGAGCGAACGCCGGAGCCTACACGACAGGACATGTGACGTTCGTGGAAAACTTCGGCTTGTATTGGCACTTTGTCGACATCATCTGGATATTCCTGTTCCCATTGCTTTACCTGATCAGCCGGCACGGCTAAGGACACAAATATGAGCACATCGGATCCGCACCAGAATGCGCACACGGGCCACGATCACGGGGCCACCGAGCAGGATGTTCACGACAGCCATGGCCACATTGTGCCACCCACCGTTTACCTGACGGTCGGCGGGATTCTGCTGTTTTTGACTGGTGTAACGGTGTGGGCATCGTACCTTGAACTGGGCGTTTTCAATCCGGTGATTGCGCTCTTTATCGCCTGCGTGAAGGCGACCATCGTGGTGCTGTTCTTCATGCACGTCAAGTACAGTTCGAAGCTCACCAAGCTAACGGTGGGAGCGGGGCTGTTTACGTTCCTGACGCTGATTGCCATGACGCTTGCGGATTACTTCACGCGGGCCTGGGGACGGTGGTAGAAGCGCAGTTTGCAGACTTTCAGAAGATAGTGAACAGACAAGGGGCCGCCTGATATTGGGCGGCCTTCATTTATTTGCGAGCGAATACGATCACGAGTTGGTCTATTTCTGGATAAGCCATTCAAAGTAGATAAGCGGAGTTTGACGATAAACCGCACGGCCGACTTCGCAGAAACCGCATTTCCGGTAAAAGTCTCCGGCTCCATAAGCTGCGTCGTAGGCGTCCAGACGAATAGCTGAAGCAGGCCACTGCTGGCCGATCTTGATTGCATCAGCGATGCACTGGCGCCCAACTCCCTTGCGTTGGCGCTGAGGATCGACGGCCATGTCGGTGAGGTAGAGCGGTGCGTCGGTCGGCGAGAAGTATGCCGTGTCGATGGCCCAGGGCTTGCGCGTGGAGAGCGCCAGTGTGGCGATCGGTTCTTTGCGATGCCGGACTACGAACACGGATGCCCTGGTCATGGCAAACCGAACACCTTTCTCCGTGACTGACGATGTGCGAAGCTGTCCGAGGAATTGTTCAACAAGATGCCGGTTGACAGCATTGCGGAGAATGACGAGGCCGGCAACATCATCAACTCTGGCGGGCTGTAGTTTGGTACGCATTGCGGCTTGATTCCAGCTTACGCTGTGGCTAGCTCGGCAAGCATCCTGACAGCGGCGATGTTCGCCGTGAGTTCGGCGGGGAAACCGTGGCGATGCTGAAGCCATGCAGGATCCGACCACGAGACGGAGACGCGGCCGGTGCTGTCTTCGGCGACGAGGATCTTGAGGGGCAGGTCGATCGCGGCGGTGGGCGCCGCGAGCATGAGTGGTGTGCCAGTCTTTGGATTTCCGAAGATGACGAGCTTGGTATTCTGCATGGGCATGCCGGCTTTCTCAGCTTCCCCGCTGTGGTCGATAAGAGCGAAAAGGGCGATGCCTCTGGCCTCGAGAACGCCCTGCAATCGCGCGACGGTCTCATCAACCGAATGGGCGCTAGAAATGGAAACAATGCCGGAGCTGGGGGAGTCGGCCATGGTCATCCTTTCTCATACTGGCGTACGATGCGGCGAGGAAGGGAAGCGCAAAATAACCTCGCAGACGGATGGAGCCGCGCGTCCAAACTGCGGATGGCATCGCTCGATCCGACGGGAGCCGTATTGAACGCAGTCCCTCAACTCCCTTTGGCATTATCCCAAATTCCCTCATAGGAGGCTGACAATGACACTGTCGAAGAAATCCAATCTCGTTTGCAGGCTGGTGTTAGCCGGATTACTGGTGAGTGGCGCGATCAAGCTGGAGAATGCCCAGTCGCCGGGTTCGCAGTTTGTGGTCTCGGATCATTTGACGGCGAAAGATTTTGCCGGCACTTGGAACTGGATGTTCAAAGACAGACGATTCGCAACCCTGGTCCTGAACGTCAAAGATAATCAGCTGGCGGGAACCGTCACCCACGAGTGGATGAACATGGACGAGCAGGGGCGAATCACGGGCGCAGAGCCGAGACCCGGGTCGAGCCCAATCTCGAAAACGTTTATCAAGAATGGCACGCTATCCATACTTGAAAAGATCGACGGAGAGGATATGGAATGGGCAATGACGCTGACGTCGCCCACCTCGGCGGAACTGAGGATTGTTGGCCAAGGAGCGCCGCCCAATGCTGATGCGATCCGGCTCGAGAAAGTCTGGTCAGAGCCGCCCGTGGACAAGTAATTCCGCCCCTCAAAGCGAGATCTCGATGATCAATTAACGGTTGTTGTCAAAGTTTCCATGCCGTTCTTTCGACGCGACCAAATCTCATTCTTGTCCTGCTGTGAATATCACGACGAACGTGGAGAATAGAGCCTGAGGCCGAGGCTTGGGCGGAACAAAAGAAAAACCCGCAGGTATGCCGGAGGAATTCGCGCGCCTTGTTGATCAGCCGCGCGTTCTGGTTAGGCGCGGTGGCGCGCCGCGCGAAGGCGCAAAGTGCGTCGTCTACTGGATGCAACGAGCCATCCGCATCGTGGACAACCCTGCGCTCGACATTGCGATTGAGGCCGGGAACCTGCTGGGTCTGCCCGTGGTGGTGTACTTCTCCGTCATTCCGAACTACCCGAATGCGAATCTGCGGCACTACCACTTCATGGCGCAAGGGCTGCGTGACGTGGCTGAGGATGCAGCGGAGCGCGGCGTGGGATTTGTTCTGCGCAGGCATCCGGATAACTCACTGGAAGCATTTCTTGACGAAGTAGGCGCGGCCCTTGTGGTAGGCGATGAGAATCCCTGCCGGGAGCCCGAACGCTGGCGACAGGTGTTGGCTAGGCGCCTGCGCCTGCCGTACTGGACCGTGGATGCTGACGTTGTGGTGCCGTCCCGTGTATTCGGCCGCGACTACTTCCTGCTGCACCACTTCAGGCCCCACCTGGAGCGGGAGCTGGCAACGTATCTCGTAAAGCCAAAGCACGTGAAGCCTCAGCATGAGTGGCATCGGCCGAAAGGCATGAAGAGTCATCCGGTGGACGAGGATATCACCAGGGGATTCGACAAGCTTGACCGCACGGTGGGGCCCGTCGACACATTCACGGGAGGCACTCATGCGGCATTAAAACGACTGCATACCTTTGTGACTCAGGAATTGGCAGGCTACGAAGAAATGCGCAACAAGCCAGAAGTAAAGGGAACAAGCCGCCTGTCGCCTTATCTGCATTTCGGGAATATTTCGCCACTGACGATCGCACTGGCTGTGGAGAAGGCAGTGACCGATGGGAAGGCCCCTGCGAGCGCAAGCAAACGCTACCTTGACGAGTTGATAGGGTGGCGCGAACTCTCGGTGCTGTTTGTGAAGTACAACCCAAACTACGACAATTGGGAATGCGCTGAACCTTGGGCGCGGAAGACACTCACCGGGCATGCGGCCGATAGCCGTCCAGCCACCTACACGTTGAAGGAGCTTGAGCGAGCCGAGACCTACGACGAGCTTTGGAATGCAGCCCAGATGGAGATGGTGAACACGGGATGGATGCACAATTACATGCGGATGTACTGGGCAAAAAAAATCCTGGAGTGGTCACCCGACCCTGCTCGTGCTTTCGAGTGGGCTGTGACGCTCAATGACAAATATGAAATCGATGGGCGGGATCCAAATGGATACGCCGGAGTGGCGTGGGCAATCGTGGGAAAGCATGACCGGCCTTGGTTCGACAAGCCCGTATTCGGAACAGTGCGTCCCATGTCGGGAGCATCGACGGCGAAGAAGTTCAATGCGAAAGCCTATGTCACGCAGAATTCGAAGACTTCGGCTTGAAACCGAATGCCGCAAACCCCGGTCGATCCTTCTGATCCCGTGAGGTTTGCGTCTTGTGTAGTGACGGTCACATGATTTGGTGAATCGCGTGTCCTAGAATAGGCCACACTTTCCAGTCTGGGACCTTGTTTTCTTAGAAGGCGCTCTTTTTTCAGGGTGCATGCGCCTCTCTCGCGGATGATTGCGGGAAGAAGATCCGGAGCTGGACTCCGGGTGTGCGTGTGATGACGGCCTGCAAGAAAATCGTGGCTGCGGCTGCCGCCTGGGGCGGCGTGAGAAGCGTGGCGCGGAATCGACTTCATCGGAATCTCGGGGTGTTTCTGGTCGCGCTTCTGTCGGCTTTTCCAGCGGCGTTGGCACAGGATGTCGAGCTTGCGAAAGGTCTGGCTGCGCAGATTTCCGGACGAGAGCGCGGATCCCAAACTATCGGGAACGCCGTACCTCCCCGCGTCATCCAGGCCCGGCGATTTCTGGCCCCGCGAGGACATCGGTTGCGGAGAGCTTTGGCCCGCAGGCCCGCTGCGCCGCACCCTGCTTTGGCAAGCGGACAAGTTTCTCCGGCTCCTGTCTCATGGATGGCGTTGGGGCCCGCAGCCGTGATCTCGCAAAACTATGGACTGATAACCGGAAGGGCATCGTCTCTGGCGCTTGATCCTTCAGACCCAACCGGCAATACGCTCTATGTGGGAACGACGGGCGGCGGAGTGTGGCAGGCTCAGAACGCCGGCGCCGCTAATGCGGCAAATGTCGTCTTTACACCATTGACCGACGCGCCTGGTGCGCTCAGTAACGCCGTGGATGCTTCGATCAGCATCGGAGCTATCACAGTTCAGCCAGGCGGAACCGGAGTGATTCTTGCGGGAACGGGCGACCCCAACGATGCGCTTGACTCGTACTATGGCGCGGGCATCCTGCGCTCAACGGACAGCGGCAAGACATGGTCGCTGATCGCCAAATCGCAGGACTGGCAAATGGGTCTTTCCAACCAGGATTATGGCTTCTCTGGAGAAGGCTTCGCGGGGTTTGCGTGGAGTTCCGTGAATCCTCGATTGGTGGTGGCGGCTGTCTCGCAGTCGGCAGAGGGCCAACTCGTGGATGCCGAAGTGGACGGCACCAGCTACAAGGGCCTCTACTACTCGCCTGATTCCGGAGCGACGTGGCTTCTGGCGCGCATTACCGACGGAAACGGCCATGACGTGCAGGGGCCGCTCGATGGCTACTCGGCCGGCAATGGCAATGCCGTGACGGCGGTGGTGTGGAATCAAGTGCGCGGCGTATTCATGGCTGCGGTGCGGTTTCATGGCTACTACCAATCGGCGGACGGAGTCACCTGGACAAGGCTGAACTCACAGCCTGGTTTGGGCCTGTCGTCAGCAATGTGTCCCACGAATCCGATGATCGCGGGCTCGCCGGCGTGTCCTGTCTTCCGCGGCGCGCTGGCGGTGAATCCCCTGACCGGCGACACATTTGCGTGGACGGTCGACGAAAACAATCAGGACCAGGGGATTTGGCAGGATGTGTGCGCAGCGAGCAGAGGAGCGTGTACCAACACGCTTTCGTTCAGCAAGAAATGGAACACTGCGCCACTCGAAGCGGATACGTCGCTGGGTAAATCGACAATTGTGAATGGCGACTATGATCTTGTGCTGTCCGCGGTGCCGTCTGACCAGGACACAGTGTTGCTCGCCGGCGACAACGACCTCTGGAAATGCAGCCTGGCCATGGGCTGTGTGTGGCGAAATACCACGAATAGCGCGACCTGCATGAGCGCGCAGGTAGGGCCATTTCAGCATGCGCTGGAGTGGAGCGGCACGAATCCCCTTGAACTATTTGTGGGCAACGACAGTGGCCTTTGGAGATCGCTGGATGCGATCGGAGAGACCGATTCGACATGTTCAGCCGCGGATGGCAGCCATTGGCAGAACCTGAATGGCGGAATAGGATCGCTGGCCGAGGTCGAGAGCATGTCAGCGGTCGGCATGACGCCTTACACCATGATGGCGGGTATGGGCGCCAATGGCACCGCGGGAGTCAAGAACACCACGGGAGTCACTCTGAACTGGCCGGAAATGATTGGCGGTGAGGGCGGACCGGTTGCTATCGATCCAACCAATGCGGACAAATGGTACGCGAACAACGGAGCAGGAATATCGATTCACCTTTGCTCCAAAGCGGGCCAGTGCACGCCATCGGATTTTGGCGCAGCGCCGATTGTTACGAACGGTGACGTGGGGAATGATGGTCTGACAATGACGCGGCCTGCGCCCTTCCTCGTGGACCCGCTGGATGCGACGCAACTGCTCATTGGTACCTGCCGTTTGTGGCGCGGGCCAGCAAATGGTGACGGGTGGACTGCGTCAAACGTGGTCACGGCGATGCTCGACGGAAACATGGGAGACGCGTCCTGCAGCGGGAACGCCATGATCCGGACCATGGCTGCGATGGCGCTTCCTGGTGGCGGAGAGATCGTCTATGTCGGCGTGTATGGTCGCGCGGACGGTGGTGCGACCGTCGCCGGACATGTGCTGAAGGCGGCCATGAACGCTGACGGGACGTGGTCAGCTTGGCAGGATTTGGCTCTGAGTCCCGTGTCCGGTGATCTAAACCCGATGAATGTCTACGGGCTGGACGTTTCGAGTGTGACCGTTGATTCCCATGATGTCAGCGGAAATACCGTATACATCACGGTCGCGGGAGTTTCTGATCCAACGCGGCCCGTGGCAGCAATCTATCGGTCGACTGACGGAGGCGCTCACTGGCAGGTGATCGACTCGAATCTGCCCTGGGCGCCGGTTAATGCAGCAGTCGTGGATCCAGCGGACGCGAACACCCTGTACTTAGCGACGGATGTGGGAGTGTTCTCAACGCGAACAGTGGCAATCTGCGGTACGGTTGGTGGAAATTGCTGGGCTCCGTACGGAGCGAGACTACCGCTGGCGCCAGTGGTTGCACTCAGTACGACTCCCATCGGTGTGACGCCTGGCGTCCTGGTGGCGGGCACCTATGGACGCGGCATGTGGCAGATCCCGCTGCTGACCAATGCCTCAAGGCTGACGACCGCCAGAATTAGCACGAAAAACCTCACGTTTGGAACGCAGACGGCAGGAACAACGAGCCCGGCGCAGATCATAACCATCACGAACACTGGGGCCTCCCCACTTGCGCCAACAGCCGTCACGGCGACCGGCGATTTCGGAGTAACAGACAACTGTGCTCAGGCGTCTATCGCGACTGGCGCTACTTGTTCGATCCAGGTTTCGTTTTCGCCTGCGGGGGACGGGGTGCGTTCCGGGCAGTTAACGGTTGCGGCCAACGTTTCGGGCGGATCCCTTACCGTTAGTTTGTTGGGCATGGGCGCGACCACCGGAAATGTTCAACTGAGCCCCGGCCGGATTGATTTTGGCCAGCAGCTTGTAGGGGCGACTTCCCAGGCTTTTCCAGTGACGGTTGCGAACATTGGCGGGACAGCGATAACAATTTCCAGCATCACTTCAAGTGGTCCTTTCCAACTCAAGACAAATTCGTGTGGCACAACCTCTCTGCCGGCGAATTCCGACTGTGTATTCATGATCGTCTTCCAGCCAACGGAAAATGGACCGGTGACGGGAACACTGACCATGGTTGATGATGCGGGCATGCAGTACGTGCAGTTGCTTGGTACAGGCACGTCGCCTCCAACAGACACGCTCTCGATTCAAACCCTGAGTTATCCCGCGACAATTGTTGGGCAGAATTCCGAGCCGCAGATAGTGTCGATTACCAATAACGGCACAAACCCGTTGACCTCAATCGAGGTCTCAATCGCGGGAGAATTTATTCAAGCGAACAACTGCACTACCCAACTCGCCTCGCAATCGAGCTGCTCAATCAGCATTCAGTTTTCGCCGACACGGCAAGGTCCCCAAACCGGTTCGCTCACTGTGGCAGACGCGCTCAAGACGCAAACCGTAACACTCGCAGGAACTGGCCTTCTGGCGCCATTGTTCAGGGTCAGTCCGTCGAACCTGTCCTTCACAACGCAGCAGGTGGGGGCCGCGAGCGTACCGTCGCTGCTCAGTGTGACAAATGCAGGCGACGCATCAATGGCCAACGTCGGCTTCCAGATCACTGGCCCGGCAGCAGCGAGTTTTTCGACCGGCGCGACTACATGCGGCCCTACCCTGGCAGCCGGGGCAAACTGCTCGGTGTCGATCGTGTTTACTCCCCAGGCAGCGGGTTCGGCCACCGCGACTCTGACCCTCACCTCCTCAACCCTTGGAGTGAAATCTGTTGCGGTGCCGCTGAGCGGGACGGGCCAGTCGCCGAGCGCTCTGAGCGCCAGTCCCTCAAAGCTCTCGTTTGCGCCAACTGCCATAGGCGACTCCAGCCCGGCGCAATCGGTGCTGATCACCAATGCCGGCGGATCAACAGCGTCCGGACTTACTATTGTTGTCAGCGGCCCCTTCAGCCTGTCTCAGAATGTCTGCGGTACGGGTCTCCCTGCCGGGTCAGGTTGCTCGGTCGGCGTAATCTTTGCGCCGATGCAATCAGGGACGCTCACAGGTACTCTGACAATCCACTCAAGTTCCGTACCAACTCCAACCATCGTTGCTCTCAGCGGGATTGGTGGATTGAACGGCGCAATCCAACTGCAGCCAGCTCTGGTCACTTTTCCCATAACCGGGGTCGGCATCACAAGCAGCGCGATCTCGGTGACCGTCTCCAACACCAGCACGGCCGTGTCGCTCGACAACATGGCTTTCTCGGCCAGCGCAGGTTTCAAACTTTCCGCCGGCACCTGCGCCACGTCGCTGGCCCCAGGAACCAACTGCACAGTCGACGTCGCGTTTGTTCCTGCGAGTCCTGGTGGGCAAACCGGTAACCTGACAATCGCCTCCAGTACGCTCGGAGGCAATGCGGCCGTCCCCTTGTCAGGCATCGGATTTGACTTCGCGGTTGTTCAATCCGGCGCGTCGAGCAAGACTGTTGCCAGTGGGCAGACCGCGAGTTACAGCGTGACCCTCACCCCATCGGGCGGCGCCGCAACGTTTACATTTCAGTGCAATTCACTGCCCTCATACGCTGCCTGCGTCTTCAACCCATCAGCCAACTCCGTCGCCACCAGTGCCACCGGGACTGAGATTGTGCAGATCACCACCAGCCAGGCTGCAGCAATGGCATCACCCCAGCCGCCGGGCCCTCACTGGAAGGCGACCTCCCTGGCACTTGGTTTTCTTTTGCTGCCCTTCGCAACGCGCAAACGCCGACGCCAGATTGGAGCCATTGTTCTCCTGACCCTTGCGATCGCTGGATTGTCGAGTTGCGCCAGCTCAGGTGGCGGCGGAGGAGGATCAACACCTACTCCGACCGCGCACACGGTCGCACCAGGAACTTACGCAATTTCGCTCATAGTCACTTCAAACTCGGTACAGCATGCGGTTTCCCTGACCATGGTCGTGGATTGAGAAGGCTCGATCGAGAAGGGAGAGCGGGTCGCGACAGGCAACGCTTCAAAGAATATACAACCACGCGACCAGATATACTTTAGCTTTGGAATGTCATTAGAAACGTGACTGGGAGAGAGCAGAAAATGACCGCCAAGGTAACGCTGACCGATGTTGAACGCGTCGCGGAGTTGGCGCACCTTGAGCTCTCCGCGGAGGAGATGCCGCGCATGGTTGGCGATCTCAACGCAATTCTTGAGTACGTGGCAGAGTTAAATGAACTGGACACAACAGGCATTGCTCCCCTGGCCCAGGTGAGCGAACTGCAAGGCGCGGGCGGATCGGCTTCTCTCCGAAGGGATGTGCTGCAACCGTCGCTCGACCGGGCCGCCGTTATGTCCGAAGCCCCTGAAGCAGACGGAACGTTCTTCAAGGTGCCGAAGGTAATCGAGCGTTAAATGCGCGTGCTTATGGACTAACAAGCACGAATCTGAGATCAGAGACACCGCACGAGAGGATTGCGATTGGCCAGCGAGATCAAGAGTGCCGAGACCTTTGTTGAAAAGCCGAAGACCCTGGCTGCCCTGGGCGCGGAGATCGCCTCAGGCAGCGTGAAAGCGGCGGATCTCGCTTCTACCTACTACGACCGCATCGCGGCGCTGAATCCGCGCTTGAATGTGTACCTCAGCCTCTCCAGGGAACGCGCTATGGCGCAGGCACAGCGAGTAGACCACATGGCAGCCAAGGGTGATCCTTTACCGCCACTGGCCGGCATTCCCGTGGGCATAAAAGACGTGCTGGTGATGAAGGGCGCGCCGGCAACCGCTGGGTCGAAGATCCTGGAAAACTATCACCCGCCCTATGATGCTACGGCTGTCGCCAGGCTCGAAAACGCCGGCGCGGTATTACTCGGCAAGATCAACTGCGACGAGTTCGCGATGGGCTCGTCGAACGAGAATTCAGCCTACGGGCCGGTGCGAAATCCTGTGGATCCGGAACGTGTGCCCGGTGGATCGAGCGGCGGCTCTGCTGCGGCAGTCGCAGCCAACCTGGCAGTGGCTACACTGGGCTCTGACACCGGCGGTTCCATTCGCCAGCCGGCCAGCTTTTGCGGCGTGGTTGGAGTACTGCCCACGTACGGGCGTGTATCGCGCTATGGGCTCATTGCTTTCGCGTCGTCCCTCGATCGCGTTGGTCCTTTCGCAGGAAATGTGCGCGATGCCGCCACCTTGCTGAGCGTGATTGCCGGGCGCGATGAGAAGGATGCAACAAGCTCGCCCGCGCCAGTAGCGGACTACGCTACCGAGAGCGACAAACCTGCCGAAGGCCTGCGCATCGGTTTGCCGGCAGAATATTTTGCCGACGGTCTTGATCCTGAAGTGCGTGCGGCCATCGAAAAAGGCATCGATGCGCTCAAGGCGGCGGGCTGCGTAGTCAAGCCGGTCTCCCTGCCGTACACCAGGTACGCCATCCCCACCTACTATCTGGTCGCGACCGCCGAAGCCAGCGCAAACCTGGCCCGGTTCGACGGCGTGCGCTACGGCTATCGATCCAAGGCGTCAGAGACCCTGGGAGCCATGTATCGGCATTCGCGCGACGAGGCGTTCGGCGCCGAGGTGAAACGTCGCATCCTGCTGGGGACCTACGCGCTTTCAGCGGGCTATTACGATGCCTACTATGGCAAAGCACAGCAGGTACGCCGGTTGCTCGCAGAGGAATATTTGCGGGCATTTGCGCAGGTGGACGCGATCGTAACGCCGACATCTCCTGTGCCTGCCTTCAAACTCGGCGAAAAGACAGGCGATCCGCTCTCGATGTACCTGGCGGACATTTATACCGTCACGGCGAGCTTGGCGGGGATCTGCGGGGTTTCAGTCCCGTGCGGCAACACAAGCACCGGTCTGCCCGTTGGAATGCAAGTTCTCGCCGCCCACTTGAATGAAGGCATTGCCTTCCGGGTGGCACGGGCAGTAGAAGCAGCGAAGTTATAGCAGGCCATTCATAAAAGGCCGAGGTAGAAAAAAGCAAGGAGTGGTGCCGTCATGTTCGAACGACGGAGTATGAGATATCTTCCGGGGGTTCTGGGCGCGTTATTGGCGCTGAGCCCCTTTGTCTTGGAGCAGCCAAAAAGCCCCACGTAGTGGCATTGGGTGCGCCGAAAAAGGTCGTCTATTCCAGGGCCGGCGACCCATCCGGGGCGCTCCCGGAAGAAGATTCGCTCAAGATTCGCCCTTTGCTCGTCGATGGTGTCGTCAAGGAGTGGACCACCGGCGACGCCCACGAAGTCACAGATCGAAGTTTTGTGGTGAGGCGCGCGGTGCGGCTGAATGACGAGCTCCCCGGAGAGAAGCCCGAATCTCAAAAGCCGCACTGGGTTTGGCAGAGAGGTCCGTGGATGCTGATCGATCGCGCCACCGGCCATGTTGCCCCGCTTAAACTGCCGGACTACGATCCTGGCGTCAGCCATGTGAGCTGGTTCCGTGACTTTGGAGCGTATTGCGGTCTCACGGCAAGTGGCAAGAGCGTCTACGCCGTGGTGGCGCAGCTGGCGGCGCGCAAGCCTATATTGGCGAAGAAACTTAAAGTGTTCACCGCAGATACAAATGAGCATCCAGACCCGGTATGTGGGATACCGGAGTGGCAGCGTGAACCCCTCCGGGTGACGTTTCGCCCGGCTGGAAGGGAGCCAGCCAGTTTTGAGATAGCGCCAGGGTCGGCCATGCTGGTGGAAGATACCGCCGACGAGGCGGATGCGCCACCTGCCGCCAAATCAAATGAATAGGTCCGTATTGAACCACCGCCACGCGCGACCAGCACACTCTTACGCCGCCTCCGAGTCGTGCCTGCGCCGGAATCGCACCACCCGCGCTGGCGGCGTGTAGATCCGTGTGGGAGGGTAATAGGGCGTGCGGCGGACGCGGCGACGCTTTCCCCGGCGAAGTTCATTGGAGAAGTTCCAAAGTGCCCATACGTTGAAAAAAAGAATGGCACAAAAAGGGATGAGCAGCAGCCAGGGTGCATTGATCGGGGTTGACATGGCGTCTCCTGAGCGCTGCTCGAAATCGGTGGTCTCCGGGAATTCGGAGCAGCGCAACTTGTGACAGCTTCAGGAGACAGCGAGGGACCTAAGACTGGTGCAATCGATCAGTAAGGTTTTTGTAAGGGAAATAGGGCGTCGGCGGGCTGTGACGGGCGTCATCGCTGAGGGCAATTCGGAGCGCGAATGCCTTGACATGGCCCTGTCTCCGCGTATCTTATCTTGCTAGGCATTCTTTTGGGATCTGTCCGGCAGTTAAAGCAGCCATAGGCACAAGTTTGTCGAATTCGGAGTAGCGGGTTCGGAGTGATCGGAATGGAGCGGCTAGGATTGAATATCCAAAGGCAGGCCTTGTCGAACAGGAAGTCGACGGGAGCTGGACCGGAGGCGCGGTGCATGCGGACTGAGGTCCGGTGGGCATCCGAGGCGGGTTCAGGCTTCCGCGTCTGAGTCCGTGACACGGCCAGGACGTTTCCCGGAGACAAAATCTATTTCAGGCGGCGGGCCCAGGCCCGGATACGCCTGTGCCTGAGCGCTTCGCGAAAGCAACGACGCCTGGCGGTAAAGGATGAGTGTGGCAATCAGTTTGGCGATGTTCGCGGCTCGCCCGCGGGTGGTGGCAGCAGCATTACCATGCTCCTGCCGCTGCTGTTGATCCCGGTTCTCTACTTTGTGATGATTCGTCCGCAGCAGAAGCGGCAGAAGCAGTGGCAAGAGATGCTCGCCAGCATCAAGCCCGGCGACAGGGTAACCACGGCGGGCGGCATTCGCGGCACTATTCTTTCCATCAAGGACGATGTGATGATCATCAAGGTGGCTCCGGACGGAATCAAGATGGAAGTGGCGAAGAGCGCTATCGCTTCGGTGACCACGCAGGAGACGTCGGCCTCGTAGGCGGCGTCGGTTTCTCAGTTTTGCATAGAGAACGGCGTGCCTTCGGGCTCTACCCTCTCGGCAATCTCGAAATAGAGAAGTGAAACGATGAAGAAGAATCTCAAAGGCAGAGTTGCGCTGATCATCGCGGTACTGGTGGTTTGCCTGTACGGCATCTTCGGCATTCCGAATGGGGTGAGCGGCAAGGCGCTGACGGAAGCACTCACCAATCGCATCCACCTTGGTCTCGATCTCAAGGGCGGCGCCCACCTGATTCTGCAGGTGCAGGTGAGGAAGCCGTGAGCGCGGAAACTGACAACACCGTGGGGAGCTTACAGCAGGACCTCAAAACCGCCAAGGTAACGTTCAGCCGCGTTTCAAGCCGGATCCGGCGAACAAGCCGACGCTGATTCAGGTCGAGGGGTTGCGCCCGCCAATCAGCAAGCGTGGCGAGTTCGACGCTTCGACACCAAGTACGCCAACGAGTTCGACGTGAGCAGCGGCGCAAACGGCACGTTTACGCTGACCATGAAGCCCAACTTCCAGCAGGACCTGGAGCAGCGCACGGTTACGCAGGCGATCGAGACCATTCGCGATCGCGTGGATTCGCTGGGCGTCAGCGAGCCGGTCATTCAGGAGTACAACCTGGGCGCGAACCAGATCCTGGTGGAACTGCCCGGCATCTCCGACCTCGATCGCGTGAAGAGCATCATTCAGTCAACGGCGCGTCTTGAGATTCACCCGGTGGTCGGCGGTCCTTTCGCCAACGAGCAGGCTGCGCTGCAGAGCGTGGGCGGGAATCTGCCGCCGGACCAGGAGATTCTGCCATTTCTCCGGCGGCATTGGCAACCAGTCCGGCGACGACAGTTTTACGTGCGTGCAGCGCGTGGCCGTGGTGGCAGGCAGCGACTTCCGCTCCGCCGATCCCGACGACCAATCCCAATACCGGTGCAGCGCGAAGTGCGGTTTACGCTGACCAACGAGGCTGGCGAGAAGTTCTACGATTACACCAAGGCCAACGTCGGCAACCCGATGGCCGTGGTCATGGGCGGAACCGTTCGCGAAGTGGCCAACATCAAGAGCGCCATTCACGATCACGGGCGAGATCGAGGGCAGCTTCAGCGAGGACGAAGTCGCGGCGCTCTCCAAACTGCTGCGCACCGGCGCTCTGCCTGCTTCGCTGGAGGAGATCGAGACACGTACGGTGGGCGCTTCGCTCGGAGCCGACTCAATCAAGGAAGGCGTGACCGCGGCGATTGTAGGCATGCTTGTCGTGATGGTCTTCATGCTTATTTACTACCGCGGATCGGGCATCAACGCCGACCTGGCTCTGATCCTGAACCTGCTTCATCCTGCTTGGATTCATGGGCGTGGCTGGGCGCAACGCTGACGCTGCCGGGCATCGCCGGCGTCATCCTGACGATCGGTATGGGCGTGGATTCGAACGTGCTGATCTTCGAGCGTATTCGTGAAGAGATTCGCGCCGGCAAGGCAGCCTCGGCGGCCGTTGACCAGGGCTTCGCGCACGCCTGGATCACCATTGTGGACACGCACGTGACGACGATCGTGTCGGCGGCCATTCTGTTCCTGTTCGGAACCGGGCCAGTGAAGGGCTTCGCCACCACTCTTGACGTTCGGTTTGCTGGCCAACCTGTTCACGGCGGTGTTCGTCTCGCGGACCATCTTTGACGCCCACCTGAACAAGATGCAAGCCCGGCGAACTGGTTTCGATTTAGGTGCAGCGAATTGGGAGTAGCGACAGACTTTGGCATTGGGATTTCAATGGGCAGGTGAGGGGAGCGTGAATGAGGGCGTAGTTAGGTTTTTCTACTCCCTATTCCCTACTCCCTATTCCCTGTCCTTCCAGGAAGGTAGAATTCAAGTGGAATTCTTTCGTGGCGTAAACATCGACTGGCTGGGCAAGAAGTGGTATTTCCTGGCCTTCAGCCTCATCTTCAGCGTGGCCGGGCATCGTCTCCATGGCTTGGCACTGGGCGCAAGACCGGCAGCCCGGTTCCGCTTGGGCGTGGACTTCCGCGGCGGCACCGAGGTCCAGGTGCAGTTCCAGAACCGGCCCGACATCGGCGCCATTCGGCAGGCGGTGGACGCCGCCGGGATTCGCGACGCGCAAGATCCAGGCCTACGGCGGCGACGCGAACCGCAACGAGGTCCTGATCAGCCTGCCGGAGCAGAAGAACGAGAACGACTCTCGACGCCGGCCGGAAGCAGATCGTGGAGGCGCTGCAGGCGCACTATAACAATCCCTTTCAGACTCCGGAAGGGTGTCAAGGTCGACGTGGTGGGACCGACCGTGGGCCATCAGCTGCGAGTCGAAGGCCTTCTGGGCGACCATCTACTCGCTCTCGGAATGCTGGTCTATCTCTGGTTCCGTTTCCAGCTCATCTACGGCGTAGCCGCCGTGGTGGCGTGCTTCCACGACACGCTGATTACCGTGGGCTTCTTCGCTCTGACCAAGCCAGGAAATCAGCCTGACGGTCATCGCGGCCATCCTGACGCTGGTCGGCTACTCGATGAACGACACCATCGTCGTCTTTGACCGCATTCGCGAGAACCTGCGGCTGAGCCGGCGCGAGTCGCTGCCGGACGTGGTCAACCGCAGCATCAATCAGACCCTGAGCCGGACCGTGCTGACCTCCGGTCTGACGTTTCTGACCGTGCTTTCGCTCTATATCTTTGGCGGGCAGGTGCTGCGGGGCTTCTCGTTCGCGCTGGTGGTCGGCATTCTCATCGGAACCTACTCATCCATCGCAATTGCGGCGCCCATGCTGGTTGCATATCAGCAATGGCGGCTCGAGCAAGGGTAAGGCCGTGGTCTTGCCCGCCGCCAAACGCGCCCGCATTTAACAGTCTTCTTTGGAGTCATTTCGATTGAGGTTTGTATCACCCTTTGCAACATTGAGCGATGTTCTGGTATAGGTTGGAGCACGCTGCTGGGAGCAGCTTAGGCGTCCGGGAACATTCAGCGTTCCCGCGGTGTCTAAATAGAGGTAACCAACACCCGATTCGAGGCTGGCCATGTTTGAAGACTCCACATTTGAATCCGGCGGAAAGATCAAGAGCAAAAGCGGTCGCTGGATGCTGGTCACGTTCATCATCAACGGCTCCATTCTTGTGCTGCTGATCCTGATCCCGCTGATCTACCCTGAGGCGTTGCCCAAGGCGATGATGCAGACGCTTCTGGTCGCCCCGCCGCCGCCTCCTCCACCTCCCCCACCGCCGCCTCCGGCCGCGCCCGTGCATGTGGTGCACGTGCAGTCGGAGATGATGAACAACCAGCTCGTTGCTCCCACCAAGATCCCCAAAGACATCAAGAATGTGGCTGAGAAGGAAGCTCCGCCGTCGAACAGCTTCGGCGTAGCCGGTATGGAAGGCCTGGGCGGCAGCTGCAGGGTGGCGTGATCGGCGGCCTGTTCTCCGGGCAACAACAAGCTCCCAAGGTAAAGGCTGAAGCGCCGAAGAAGGTGAACATCTCGGCCGGCGTTGCCGCGGGCATGTTGCTGCAGAAGACGACGCCGGTCTATCCGCCGATTGCCAAGGCGGCGCGCGTCTCCGGCACGGTGGTGCTGCAGGCAACGATCTCCAAGTCGGGAACCATCGAAAATCTGCGTGTTATCAGCGGTCCGGCCATGCTGCAGCAGGCCGCCATGGACGCCGTGCGGCAGTGGCGCTACAAGCCCTACCTGCTGAACAACGAGCCCGTCGAGGTGGAAACCACGGTAAACGTGATCTTCAGTCTGGGCGGATGAGAACTCCGCGGCCCTTTTACCCATCCAAGGTAAAAGGGCCTTCCTTTTTTGGCCTGAATGCGAATCGAGTTCGCGTCCGCATTCCCCACAGCAATTCCGGACAAAGTCGTCGACCGAAGCACCGCTGCTGAAGCCGGCGTCCGTGGTCAACACGCGGCGGCAAGCGGAATTCTGTCGTTCGATTGCGTGTTTCTGAAATTGCCGTGCAACCGCAATCAAGCCGTAGTTCACAAGCAAAACTCCTTAGGAGGAACGATTCAAGTGATTCTCGCTCAGCTCGCACATTTTGCTTCGCACACGTGTCAGCAGCCTGGCCTTTTTCCAGGAAGAGGGCGGTACAGTCAGCTTCAGCCCCATGGGCTTGTGGCAGCACATGGGATGGCTGGCCCGCTGTGTGGCCATCCTTCTGTTCATCGAGTCGATCTGGTCTCTGGCCGTTATGATCGACCGTTACCTGTACTTCTCCGCGGCCCGCAAGCAGTCGCGCGAGTTTGCGCCCAAGGTTGCCGGCGCCCTGAAGGACAGCAAGCTGGAAGAGGCGATCAAGATCGCCGATCGCAACAAGAAGTCGCACCTGGCGGAAGTCGTCACCGCCGGCCTGCAGGAGTTCCGTGTTTCCTCCGGTATGGCGACCGAAGAGACCATCGAGAGCTCGCAGCGCGCCCTGGAACGTGCCGAAGCCATCGTGCACGCCAAGCTGAAGAGGGGCCTCAGCGTTCTGGCGACCATCGGCTCAACGGCTCCGTTCGTCGGACTGTTCGGCACCGTCGTCGGCATTCTGAACGCCTTCCAGCAGATCGCCACGCAGAAGACCTCGGGTATCGGCGCAGTCGCCGGCGGTATTTCTGAAGCCCTGGTGACCACGGCATTCGGTCTGCTGGTGGCCATCCCGGCCGTTATGGCGTTCAACTACTTCACCGGCCGCGTTGAGGCTTTCGATGTCGAGATGGATAACTCCTCGAGCGAACTGATCGACTACTTCATCAAGCAGAGCCACAAGCGGTAAGCTCAGCGGCTGGCAGCCTGAGCGGGAATGTTTCGGAGGGCAGGAGCAGAGGCGACCCTTCCTGCCACCGGTTTCAACGCATACGCGCCGCAGGTTCAAGCGATTGACGGCAGTCCGGACGACCTCCGGGAGAAAAATTCAAGGCATGGAGCTCCACACATGGGAGTTGCAGTTCGTAACGAAGGCAGCCAATGTCAACTCCAACATCAACGTGACACCGATGGTGGACGTGATGCTGGTGCTGCTGATCATCTTCATGGTCATCACGCCCATGCTGCAGAACAAGGTGTCGGTCGATATGGCCAAGGTGGATAATCCCACGTCCATGCCGGACGCCGACAAGGAAGATGCAATCGTCGTGGCGATTACGCGCGACGGCGGCGTATTCCTTGGGCAGGACAAGGTCGCAGTGACCGAACTTGGAGCGCGAGGTTCGTGACAAGATTGCCGACAAGCCGGGCAAGACCATCTTCGTTCGTGCCGATGCGCGCGCGCAGTTTCGCGCCGTAGAAGACGCGATCGATGCGGTGCGCACAGCAGGCGTGGATGAAGTTGGCTTGTTGACGCAGAAGCGCGAAGCCTGGCGGAGCAGCGGGCGGCGAATAACCTTCGCACGCACTGTCTTCCAGTTAACAGTTCTTATGAACAGAGGAGTTTGAAGCCATGGCAATGACAATGGGGAGCAGTGGTGGCGCGATCGGCGACATCAATGTGACGCCCGATGATCGACGTTCTGCTGGTGCTGCTGATCATCTTCATGGTCATTGTGCCGGTTACGCCAAAGGGGCTGGATGCGCTGGTGCCGCAGCCGCCGAAGAATCCACACGCAGACGCAGCCTAATGATCGCACCATCGTGGTGCAGGTCGAGGGCAAGGCCGGCACACCGCTGACCTACAAGATCAACGAGACACCGGTTGAGAAGCGCGATCTGCTGGCGCAAGCTCACTGACATTTACTCGAACCGCGCCGAACGTGTCATGTTCGTCAAGGGCGACGATGATGTGAACTTCTCGGCTGTATGCCGAAGTGATCGATATTGCCCACTCGGCGAACGTGGATCACATCGGCATCATGACGCCGAAGATCATGGCCGGACAGTAGGCCGGCCGTTTGCTGTTTGGCAGTTTTCCCGATGGGAAGAAGGGGACACTGCGCCATGACGATGAACAATGGAGAAACCGGAGGTCTGGCATCGGAGATCAACGTCACTCCGATGATCGATGTGCTGCTGGTTCTGCTGATCATCTTCATGGTGATTGTTCCGGCGACACCGCAGGGAGAAGCCGCGCTGGTGCCGAAACCGTCTCATCAGGTTATGCCCGCCCCACTCTGAAACGGTAGTGCTGGAAGTCCTGAAGGGCAGTGGCGATGACGCGGCCTTCAGGATCAATCAGCAGACCATTTGCCCGGGCGGATCTTGCCGGCGCGACTGGCTGCCATTTATGCCAATCGCGCATCATCGTGTGCTCTTCGTGAAGGGCGACGACCAGCTCAGTTTCACGACAGATTGCGGAAGTGATCGACATCAGCCATGCGGCAGGCGTGGATCATGTGGGTCTTGATGACGCCAAAGACGGCGATCGGCTTGTAGCGAGATCGGGAATTCGCAAGATACCCGAGTTGTGAGCAAAGACAGTTCGCCATTGATGACGTGCGGCTCAACAGGAGTACAATTCTTTTTCACCCTGGTTTTCGGAAACTCCCGCCGGAGCCAGCTTTATGCACAGATCCAGGCGCGCATGGTACAGGCACGACCTGAAGGAGAAGGATAAGGACATGAATCGACCCGCACGAATTATGGCGCTCGCGGTTGCCTTAGGCGGCATGGTGCTCTCCATGAGCGGGTGCAACCGCCTGCAAGCCCGTGATCAATTGAACAAGGGAGTGGACGCCTACAAGGGCGGCACAGTATGAAGAAGCCATCGGCCACTTCCAGAAGGCCACTGAACTCGATCCGAGCCTTCCGATGGCGAAGAGCTATCTGGCTACTGCTCTTGCGCAGAACGTTGTTCCCGGTCTCGACTACCCCTGACAACCTGAAGAATGCGCAGCAGGCCATCACATCTTCCAGGAAGTGCTCAAAAAGGATCCGAACGATGTCAACAGTCTCAAGCAGATCGCGGCCATCTATTTCAGCGTGAAGAAGCTGGACGAAGCCAAGGACTGGCAGAAGAAGGTTCTGGCGGTCGATCCGAAGGACCCTGAAGCGGCGTACACGATCGGCGTCATCGATTGGACCACGGCGCACAAGAACACACTGAAGGTCTGGTTCCCGCCGGCTTGAACGACGACGGCGAGGGCAACGTCAAGGCACCCAAGAAGCTGCTTGAGCAGATCTGCCGCAGAGAACGCTCCGCTGGTCGACGAGGGACTCAAGTATCTGAACCAGGCAGTGCAGAATCGTCCCAACTACGACGACGCGATGACCTACCTGAACCTCATTTATCGCCGCAAGGCCGATGTCGACTACAAGGATCCGGCAGCGGTGAAGGCAGACGTAGCCCAGGCGAAGGACTGGACCGCCAAGGCAATGGGTACGCGCAAGCAGAACGAAGAGAAGAAGGACAAGGGTCCTGGCGGCATCACCATGGACTCGAGCGGGAATCTGAAGTAATTTATCGATTCAATCGCGCCACAGAAATGGCCTCCGCATTGGCGGGGGCCATTTTCGTTGCGATGCTTTTCGAAGAATCGGCGCAATAGCTTGTTCTTCCGGAGTGCATCCTCGCCGCTCGAGGGGCAGGGAAGCTGTCGTGGTGCACTGGGTACGACGACAGGATATTCGCCAGTCAGGCGAAATTCTCGATCATTAAGGGATCATCAGGCCGGCCCACCCCCCACCCCCCTCCCCCCTGCTGCACCGTTTTCGGTGCATACAGTGGGCGAAGCGGTGTGTTTATCCCTTGCCCGGTTTCCTTTTGGTTACGGAGAGGGCGATTTGCGCCGCGTAGAGGAGCTGCGAGGGTTCGTGGTTCTCGAAGACGCCGAGCGCAATTCCGTGAGTAATGCAGTTGATAAATGCCTGGACGTCGATCTCGGTCTGGGTGAGAGGCAGGGCGAGACGGTAGGCGTCTGACCCCGCGTTGTGGCGATCGTACTGATCGGCGCCCATGGTTCCGGCGGCCCGATAGGCCTGTTTGTATGCGTTCATACAACGATTGACGGCCGCGAAGACAGGCGACACGGGTTGGGCGGGAGGCAGGTATAAAGCTTCTTGCGACATATGGGCTCCTGGGGGCGCTTTTGCGCCCCAAATGAAAACGCCCGCCGGGTTGGCGGGCGTTCTTTTGCTATTTATTCAAGTATGGCAGGTTCGAAGAATTAATCCCTAATTGGCGCAAAGTATTTCGCGCTGATTCTAAACGTGGTTACAAACTATTTTCATTTTTGCCTCTTGACAAGATTTGGGGCGAACCCCTGGGCGGGTCTGGTGAGGATTCGCCGAGATTCTTCAAGCTGGGGTTCAGTAGCTGGCCATGTAGTTAAGTTTTACTGCGTATGTAGTAGATAGTGCTGCCCCGCTGATTTCCCGCGTCGGCGCGCGACGAGGTTGAGGGGCTGTGGGCCTTGAGGTGCCTAACGTCTTTGCGGAGGGCGCCTGATTTGTGCGGGTGGTTTTGAGTTGCGACCGGGCCTTCGAGGGCCCGGACGCTGGTGATTTCCCGAATGGATGCGCTACCGGCAGTTCGGCTCTTGCTCCCCCGGTTCCCAAAAGGCGAGAGACCGGGGGCAGCCTTCAGGTGGATGACCTTTCCGAGATCGGGGCCACCCGCCTGCCGCGCTCTCGATTCCTGTTAGGATTTCGTGCATGACACCCAGTCCAGAGGATCTGGCGGCGCAGTATGCGGCGATGAGCGAGACGGAACTTATGGAACTGGCTCGCTCCTACGACGGCCTGATGGAAATTGCACAGGCGGCGTTGCGTGCGGAATTTGCGAGGCGCGGGATTGAGCCGCCGCTGGTGGAAGAGCCGGACGAACCGGAGTTCCGCCGACTGGTGACTGTACAGACTTATCGGGATCTGACGGGGGCACTCGTGGGTCGCTCTTTGTTGGAATCGACGGGTATTCCAGCCTGGATTGCGGATGAGAATCTGGTGCGGATGAATTGGTTCCTCTCCAATGCGGTGGGCGGTATGCGATTGCAGGTGGATGAGGGCGACGAAGCGGCTGCACGGGAGATTCTGGAAGAGGAGGTTCCGCCGACAATCGATTATGGCGAGGAGGAAGTCTACGAACAGCCAACCTGCCCAAGGTGCGGATTGGCCGACATTACGCTCGGCGACGGGACAGAGAGTGGGCGGTCCCTTGTGGCCCTTTCCCTCATGTCGATCCCAGTGCCACCGCGAGAGGCTGCCTGGCATTGCGAGACATGTGGCGCAGATTGGGTAAATGCAGAGACCGATAAGCCACTCGGATAGCCTTCGACAATACAGGCCATAGTCAACCAGAACCACAAGTATTTTCTGAGTTCCCATCGGACCTTCATCGCGAGCAAGATCGTCATGGCTGACAGCCAAGCCGCACGTCCAGTCCCGGGCTTTCCGAAAGAGTTGAGCACAAAAAAGAGCGGAGATGTCAGTGCCACTACTGCCATGGACCAGAGCCAGGTAGATAGCTGTTTCTTTCTCTCGGCCCTTTCCTCGTCTGGCTTTTCATAGCAGGGGCACTGGCAATCCTTCACCGCGCATTTATTGTCTTTTGCCAGTGATCGCCGTAGGTGTGATCACAGTGTTTACACCATTATCGTCGATAGTCGTCGGATCGTGGCCAAGCCGTACTTCACCAAGCGGTAAAGCACGAGGGGCGGCGATGGTCCCGGAACCGCACATTCGAGGCCGCGACTCGGGATTTGAGAGTCCTAATCCGGGAGTTGTGGAATCCGCGCCCAACGCATTCGGGCATCTTCGATCCGATGCAGAAAGGCATCGCTCGTTCCTTCGAGGAACTCAATGCAGTAGTTCTCTACGTCATCGCGCAGGTTGCTAAAGGAGTCCAGCGGGTCATCGGAAAAGCCGGGATAGCGACTCAGATTCGGCTTTCCCAACACAGAGCACATGTACTCTTGGTGCGATATCGACTCCGCGCCAAGGTGGTAGGTCACCATCCCCAAGCTGAATCGGAGGTGAAATTCAAACCTCCGATCACCTCTAATAAACTCCGCGGAAGCGAAAGGACCGCCGCTGCTCTTGCCCTTGTCCAATGGCACGAAATCGAACCCGTACTTTGTGAACAGAGGTTTGAGCAACTCCGAACCTTGAAGTAGGGTTTCTTCGGGATTGCTGGGCATTGTTCTAACATCTCCCGGTGCACAAATTTTAGCGTGAGCACAGGGCGACGGGAACAAATGGCTTGGCTCCGGGGAAAAGCCCTGCCGGGGTTGGGGAAGTATCCCCGGTTATGCCCCGTGGGTCGGAGTTGACACCACCTCCATCAGCTCATTCGGCAACGACCGTTTGCCCCGCCTCGAGATCCGGCTTGTTCTCACGGATACGCTCAATGAAATCGACTACTTCCCGCTCTACGACATCGGGGCGATCGATATGAACGAAATGGCCGCTGCTTTTAACGATGACGCGACGAGTACGAGTTGAGAGCCTCATAAACCCGTCCTGATCGGCTTTGGTTTCTTCGATCAGCGATTGCGGAATGTCAGACGCGTCGATCGCCAGATCGTGGAAGAGGATCAGGATCGGCATATCGCCGAAAGGCCCACTATTGACTGTTTCTTGACCCGAGAGGTCGAAGTCTTCCATTTCAGCCTCCATTGCCTGGAACGATTCGTGACATCGGTCCTCATAAAAGAGTCTTTCACTGATTCCTTTCACTCGATCGGATCTGCCCGAACAAATGCCGAGGAGTCTTGGGATGCCAAGCTGGATCGTTGCCCGATTGAGAAATCGGTCAAAACTGGTTTCTTTCCTTGGCCCCTCAAATGCGCGATACGCAGGCTGACGGTTTTGAAGCGGCGTAGATGAATCCTCAAACACGAGTCCGGCAACCTCGGTGGGGTAATGCGCCGCGTAGTCGCGAATGAATAGTCCGCCCATCGAATGTCCCATGAGAACCACCGGTACATGGATGTCCGCTGAAGCAAGCAGCTCGTGGAGTTCCGTGGCGACATGATCGGCATCGCGCGGAGAGGGACCTGGATCACTCCATCCCATGCCTGCTCGATCGTAGGAACACACTTGCGCATGCTGGGCCAATCTCGGCTGGATACCTGCCCATGTCAGCCCATCATTTCCGCCTCCAGCCTCCAGCACGATGGTAGGAGAACCTTGCCCGATGCACTGCAGGCGCATCATGCGTCCATTCACCCAGTACATGTTCCCGGGAGGTGGGTGGCGATAGTAGTAGAGAGCTGTTGCATTGAATGCCGTCAATGCCGCCATGCCGATGCCGAACAATGCAGCGGGCCAGAGGATAACGCCCTCTTTCCACTTCCGCGACCGTGAGTGGTCGCTCCTTCGGAGTGTGATGATCCGCCGCAGGGCTCCGGACGCTACGAATACCAGGGCTACCACCACGATCGCGGGAACTACGATGTAGTTGAAGTCCATCGACCAATCCTAGCAATTCCTGGGCTTAGACACCCTGTGAGCATGTAATGGGCAATGCGGAAGTCGAACACAGGGCCACGTCTTCGCCCAACTCGCCGTGGGATTATTCCGCATCAGAACAGCCTCCGCAACTCCCGATTGACAGTTGGATAAATCGCGGTTCAACTCTTAGGGTAGAGGTCGCCCCCATGACACGTAGAGATGTCGCCATCGCTGCGCGCATTCTTGCCAAGCGCCCCGCCTATACGTTGACAGCCGTCCTTACGATTGCGCTCGGGGTTGGCGCCAGCACCACCATCTTCAGCGTCACCAATGCAGTGCTGCTCAAACCGCTGCCTTACCGTGATCCGGGTAAACTGGTGATCGCCGGCATGGACCTCCGCAAGCGCGACGTCCACGATTTGCCCTTCTCTAACGCGGACTACATCGACTTGCGCGATGGCACCAAATCGTACTTCTCTGACATGGCCGGTGTTTTCACGGGCCGCACCGCTGTCGCGCAGGAAGACGGAACACCGGAAGAGATCAGCATCGCAATCGCTACCACTAACTTCTTCGATGTGATGGGCGGCAAAATCATGTTCGGCCGCGACTTCAATGCGCAGGACGGAATTCCACAACCGCAGCCGCCGGCCAACAACGCAGCCAACGCCCAGGCTGCTCAACTGCCCGGCACTGCCATCCTCAGTTACGAATACTTCCGCAGACGCTACGGGGCCAATACGGCTGTTCTGGGCCACGGCATCACGATTCCCGGCCTCCCCGGACCTGTGATCGCCGGCGTGCTGGCCCCGGGGTTTCGGCTCTACTTTCCGCCTGACGCAAACGTGGAGCCAACTCCTGACATCTACATCGCCAACCGTCTCAATTACAATTCGGCCCAGCGCACTGACTTTTCTATCCGGCCGATTGGCAGGCTCAAAGACGGAGCATCTTTCAAAAGTGTGCAGGGCGCGGCCGACGGCATCGCGGCGCAGGCACGGCAGACGTTTCCCATCGACGAGACTGCCGGCTACTATATCCATCTCGCTCCCATGCAACAGCATCTCGTTGCTGCGGTGCGCCCCGCGATTCTTACCCTCTCCATCTCGGTGTTCTTCCTGCTCCTCATCGCCTGCGCCAATGTTGGCAACCTGCTACTGGTACGCGCATCGCTTCGGCAGCACGAATTTTCTTTGCGTGCGGCGCTTGGCGCAAACCGCTCCCGGCTGGTCTCTCCCATCCTCATCGAAGCAGTCCTGCTCGCCCTGATGGGCACGGTGGCCGGTCTGGGACTTGCCCGGGGCGGAATTTTCGCGTTGCGGGTTCTTGCTCCAGCCAACCTGCCCCGCCTTGAAGATGTCCGCATCGATGGCGAAGTGCTTTTGTATAGCGCGCTCGCCGGCCTTGCCTCCGCGGCTATTTTTGGAATCGTTCCCGCCTTGCGCGCCTCCCGCCCCGGGCTCATGAATGTGTTGCGCGGCGTCAGCCGGACCTCCGGCATGGGCAGTGGAGCCTTTCTTCGCAATGCGGTCGTGATGGCCGAAGTTGCGCTCTCATTCATCCTGCTAATCGGTTCCGGGCTGATGTTCCGGAGCTTCCTCAAGCTGCAGCAGATCGATCCGGGATTCGATCCCCATCATCTGTTCACCTTCCAGCTTCAGGGAGGCCGCTTGAACCAGAAGACTCCCGAGCAACGGGCCGCATTCATACACGTCGTCACTGACCAGCTCAAATCCATCCCGGGCGTGCAAAGCGTCACGGGCTCATTTCCATTTCCGCTCACCGGCCAGTTCAGCCCGATTCGGTGGGGAACAGTGGACGCCGCACGCGATCCAAGCCGCTTTCAGGCAACCGATTTTCAAATCGTTCTTCCCGGCTACTTCGAAACCATGCGCACACCGTTGCTGGCAGGACGCACCTTCACCGGGGACGACAATCTTCCGGGACGCACCAGCGTCATCGTTGACGAGGCGCTTGCGGCCAAAGCATTTCCCGGCCAGTCGGCAATCGGAAAACAAATCCTCACCCGCCTGCGCACCCCCGAAGCAGAGAAGGTTGAGATCATCGGTGTTGTCGCTCACCAGCGTGTCAACTCGCTCGCGGAGGTTGGACGCGAGCAGATCTACTTTCCCGACGCCTTCCTGGGATCCGGGGCCGTTCAATCCTGGGCTCTGCGCACGGGCAGCGATCCAGCTTCCTACGAGAATCAGGTTCGCGCCACCATGAAGGCGCTCGACCCGCAAATCCTCGTCAACAAGATGCAGACCGTCGATTCTGTTGTCTATGATTCGCAGGCCAGCACGCGTTTCTCTCTCCTGCTCATCTCGGTCTTTGCAGCCATCGCCGCTCTGCTGGCGGGCGTTGGCCTTTACGGCGTAATCTCCACCTCGGTGCGGCAGCGCACCTCTGAAATCGGAGTTCGCATGGCCATGGGGGCCGAGCGCGGAGACATCCTGCGCCTCGTCGTCGCGCAGGGGTTGCGCCTGAGCGCGGCCGGCATTGTCATCGGGGTGATCGGCTCTATCTTTCTTGGCCGGGTGATCTCTGCTCTGCTCGTAGGCGGAATCAAATCCACAGACGTCACCACCTACGTCTGCATGACCGCGGTATTCCTGAGCATTTCTGCGCTGGCGTCCTGGCTGCCGGCGCGCAGAGCGTCGAGCCTCGATCCCGTCAAGGCTCTGCGCGAACAGTGATCGTTGTGTTGTCGAGGACTTCGGCGCGACTCGCTCAGCCGCTGACGTAGAACTGGTGCGATGGCTCGCCGCTGTCACGTTTACTTTTTGCGATCCCGATCTTCTGAAGGCTCATTTATACCGAATCTCGAAAGCAATCGCATATCCTTTACTGCGTTCAGGGAGACACTGGATCGGGATAGCGGATGCATGGGGAATACAGTATCGGGGTCGAGTGGTACGTATGCAGCTCTCTGACCCGCCTGCGCAGCGGCCTGCAAAGCCGAATCTCCGATTGCGATGGCGAGGATACCGAACAGCACTACCGCCCATAGTCTGGCAAGGTGCACATTCCCGATACCTCTAACAACTGCGGTGTGGTGGGGGGAGCAGAAATACTTTGGGAGGAGCGAGGATGGTCCTGTGAATGGTCAATTGACCGTTAACGGAGGAACTCGATTACTTTGTGGTCCCGAGCGGATCGTGGGTAGAAATCCCAAACCCCCGGTCCTCATTGCGAGGTGGCTGCCGGGCTACTGCGCGCCCTGTTTCAGCATCTGTTCCGCGAAGTAATTGCGGATTTTGGAACTATCGTGGAGCATCTCGTAATAGGCGGTCTTGAGCAATTGCGCATCGCCCTCGCGAAGGCTGGAGCGGATGGCCTGTTGCACGCGCGGGTCGTTGATCTCGCGCTGTCCGGCGGGTTCGCGGTCGAGTAGTTTGTAAATGGCAAGGCCCAGGAAACGGCGGCCCGGAGCGGATGTGTCGAAGGCGGGGATCACGTCAGTGAGTTGTCCCGGCTTCAGCTTGACGATCTGGTTATAGAGGTCTGTCTCGGTACGCAATTGAGACTCTGGTACGAAGCCCATGTCGCCGCCATTCGACGCCAAATTGGCGTTTTCCGAGAATTGCGCGGCCAGGGTTCCGAAGTCGTCTCCACTCTGCAATCTGTTGTGGATGTTGTCGATTTCTTTGCGGGCCTCAGCCTCGTTCGGCACCCTGCGCGCTTGGGGATTGCTGTTCTGTTGAGGTGGCGCGCCGGTGACAACGATCTGGGCAATGCGGTATCGAGGCTCGATGAAGTTGAACTCCGATTTGTGTGAGTTGTAATAGCCTGTGATCTCGGCGTCGGTGATATTGATCTTTGACTCGATTTCCTTATTGAGCAATTTTGTGGTGGTGAGCGACCGCCGGATCTGGCGCTTGAGATCATCGAGCGTTTGTCCGCGCGCTTTGAGCTGGTTGTCGAATTCTTCCTGGGTTGAAAGCGCTTTGAACTCGGTCAGCTTGGCATTCACGTCTTCGTCACTGGCAACCAGGTTGAGCTTGGCGGCACGCTGCTGCAGAATTTCGTCGTCGATCATGCCGCGGAGAATATTCAGCCGCTGGATATCGGCCTGTTGCGGCGAAGGCGCTTCCTGGGATTCGCCGAGGCTGGCCTTGTAGTACTTGTCGAGCTCGCCCCGCATGATTTCCTTGTCGTTGACTGTGGCGACAACGTCAGCGCCCGGGGGGCGGTGGCATCCATTGACGACCGAGAGCAGAGCCCCAACACTGACAAGGCAGAGGGCGGAACGACGCGCCCAGGAAAACGATTCAGCTTGCAACCTAAACTCTCCTCGAAAGCCTAAGAGCTTCCGGCACTTAAGGATAACTCCCGGGCGTACCGCAGCGACAGGAGAATGGTCATTCTGCAACACCGTCAAAACGGACCGTTACGCTCTTTTAAAGACTCACTGTCCCGAAGGTTTGGGAGGAGTGGCCTGTTGATTCTGCTGCGCGGCGGGCGGCTCTTCACCGGCAGCCTTCAATGCGCGGTCAATTACTGCCCAAAGCTGCGCCTCGGGAACAAAGCCCTCGATTCGTTCGCCCTCGACAAAGATCGCAGGTGTTCCGTTCACGCCGAGGTTCTCAGCTTCGCTCGAAGAAGCCTTGACCTGGGTATCGTCCTGCTTCGCAATGCAGGCCTCAAGTTTTGGGCTATCGAGCTTGGCAACCGTGGCTTCCTGCCGCGCAATGCGATCGAGTGCCGCAAAACTCCGGGCCGCATCGCGATTCTCGCCGTTGATCTCCTGACCGTGCGAATGCAGATAATCCACGTAGGCCCAGTAGACGTCGGTGCTTTGGGCGGCAAGACAATTGGAATCGACGGCGGCGCGCATGGCCCAGGGATGCAATTCGACGAGCGGATCGTCCTTGTAGATGAAGCGAACCTTGTCCTTGTAGCGCTCCAGCGTGGCCGGGAACAGCGACTGGTGCATGCGCGCGCAGTAGGGACATTCGAGGTCGTCGTAGTTGATCACCGTGACCTTGGCGTTGGGATTTCCGCGAATCGGCCGCCCCGCGACGTCAATATGGAGCGACGGATCTTTGGCCAGGTCAAATGTTTCCAGGCGGGCCAGTTTGGTGTTGTCCGTGGAGATCAGGAAGTCGATGGTGGTGTTTTTTCCGCCGCGGCCGATGAGGATTGGAAGCGAGTCATAGCCAGGAATCTGACTGGGCTTTCGCGTTCCAAGCTGGAGATCGTAGGTCTGGGGAATATTGAACTTGGAACGAACCATGACCTCGATGTGGCGCGTGAGGGTGGGATCGGCAGGAGCGGTCTGGGCCTTGCAGCCGGCAGCCAGCGTGATTGCGATCAGGCCGGCCATCAAACGAAGTCGAAACAAAGTGGAAACCTCTTTAGAAAGGATACTCCAGCCTGGGGTTCTGAGTTGTAGACGCGGGTCAAGCAGAAAGGCACTTTAATACGTGGGCGGAGCCGAGGGATCGCGGAAGACCGAGTTGGAACGCCGAATATCCCCAACCGAACCGAAGTTGGCGAGCGTAAAGCTATATAAGTATTGGGTTTCGTCGCGAAATGAACCCAGGGCAAAGCGCCGGTACCCTACCGTTAATCCGCAGCAGTTCCAGTTGTATACGGCCTGAACGCCGGCATACTGCAATGCTCCATGGACGAAGTCGTACCCGCCGTTCGCCGCCAGGTTGAATCCGGCGGCATTGGGCTTGCCGATCTGCAGAAACGGGTTGAACTGCTGGCTTTGCACGAGGGAGGCCGAACTGCCCTGCTCGTCGACCGCATTGAGCAGGGAGTGTCCCAGGCCAACTGTGGTGTTGCCCCAGCTGTACCCGGCGAAGAGGTTGTCTGCGCCTAGACGGCCGGCTTTCGGCTCATAGTCGAGGTCCCACTGAATGCGCAGATTCTCAATCGCATTGAAACGCAGACGCGAGATGACGGGTGAGATGTTTCGGGCATCCGTGAGGAACGAGACGCCAGACAGATCGAGTGTGCTGTCAAACACGTTGCGCCTGCCGGGAATGAGCGCCCCGCCAAAATCGGAGTTCATGTAGTACTTTTGCGCGACCTGCCAGCTTGCCCACTCACGGGGACGGTCGCATTCCATCGCAACTCCCTCTGTGTTTGCGCACGGCTTCGGTGTTCTGGGGCGTACATAAATGTGTTGGGTGAGCGAGAATCCTGCCTCATTGGTATCAGTGGCAATGTCGGTGGTGTCGACAAGAAGGACGTTACGCGCGGCGCTTCCAATGCCGCCGCGAAAGCGCCAGTTGAGTTCCGGCTCGATCACGTGACGAAGCTGCCAGGGGCCAATCGCGAAATCGCGTTCCAGCGTGGGAGGGCGGAGATTGACTGAAGCCTCACCGTAGTTGCGGCGAAGAGGTTCGTGCTGGACAGCGGGAGTCCCCCCCTGAATTCCCGAGAGGTCAGGGGTCTGGCTCCCGGAGTAGAGAGTAACTCTTAGGGCAGCCTCGGGAATAATGCTCCAGCCGCCGCCGTTCAACGGCAAAGAAAGGTGCGGGTAGAAGTCGATGCGCCCCACGTTGTGCGCGTGAAAACCTGGTTCCGACCGTGCCATGTGGCTTATCGATGAATCAAGCCCCCAGTAAGCCGGAGCGGAGCCCAACGGGCGGTCGAGGACGTCGTAGCGAAGGCTGGGCAGGCGCAGGATTCTAACCTCGTCGCCGGTGCTGGAACTGGCGAAAGATTGAAGCCGCGATACGTCAACCGAGGGCACCACTCCATTGTGCGCACGCGTGTACGACACGTCGCTCTTGACTTCAGAACTTACGGCCTGCAGGTAGTTGTCGTTGAAGACGAGCCGGTAGAGGTACCGGGAGAGATACTCTACGTTTCCGGCGATTCGATCCTCTGGCGACAAGTCGATACGCCCACTTGCAATGATGTCGCTGCCGCCCTGATTTACGAGGGCCATCTCCCCCGCCTGCGGTCCAGTTGTTTGCAACTGTTGATAGCCGCGATCGAAGAGGGCGTTCCATCGAACTGTCAGGTGGTCGAGCCCCGGACCCTTGTAGCGGAAGTCGCCGTTGGGTGCCCAGCCGCGCTTGCTGTAATACTCGGAGCCAATCACCATGTCCATGCTGCGGTTGATCACGAAGTAAACCTGCTCGCCCATGGTGTAGCCGCGAATGGAGGAGTTGCTCAGATTGGGGATCAGGAAGCCGCTCTGGCGCCCGCTTTCGTCGACCGGATGGCGCAGGTAAGGCAAGTAGAACAAGGGAACGCCGAGAAATTTGAAGTATGTGCTCCTGGTGGACGCTACTCCATTGGCTACCTCGATGGAGCGAGCCATCAACTGCCAGTCGGGGCGCGGCAGGCGGCAGTTGGTCATGGAGCCGTCGACAACGCGATAACTTCCTTTCCCCGTCTCCAGCAGCACACGGGCGTGAATGATGAAGGGATTGGGTGTCGAGTAAACCACGGTCCGGCCAGTCGACCGCACGCCCAGTGTGCCGGTTACATCGTAAAAGCGGGCGTTGTGCGAATTGAGCCGGATGTCGCCGCGTGATGCCGTGATGGATATGTCTTCGGGGCCGCCCGTGACGTCGCAGATTGCCATCGGCTTCCACCTCGCCGGTGGTGCGATTCCAAACTACCTTGTCGGCGCGAAACACATAATCGCGATAGTGAAAATCTTCCACTCCATCGAGAGTCAGAACATTGGCGGCCCAGTGCTGTCGGTCGGCTTTGTAGGTTACGGGCTCGCCGCCCGACGATGCTGCCTCCGGTTCCGCAACGGGGAGTGCCTCCTGACCGGGATCGTCGGGGAGAGCCGCAGGCTGAGTTCCGCTGTTCGGCTTTTGAGGTTGCGTGTCAGATTGTGCAGGGGGTAACCCATTGGTCAACGTCTGCCCTGTCGCAAAGCCGTGACAGAGAAGCATCAGCGTGATAAACACAAAATTGCGAGGACGCATCCGGGACCAAGGCCAGCATAGCAAATCGCTGCCTTCCTCCTGGAATGACGTTCAAGCAGCTCTGGCAGCAGGACAACCCGGCACCTTTGCCCGTACGGATCACTCGGTCCGGTCGACGCCTGCATCTTTCCACCGCAGCCTCCAAGCCTCGTTTCAGGAGCAATGTCTGCCATCCGTCTTTTGAGCGGGGAAGCAGACCTAAATAGGGCGGCACTCGGTCAGGAACGATAAAGGCGAGTAGACGCAGTAGAAGGGACCCTCGAGTTGAGTACACAGTCTTTACAGCCCGCGTGGAAACAGGAAATCAATCAACGCATCGCCGCGCATAAGAATCGCAAGGGGGCGGGCGGCATTTCGGATAGAAATGCGGAGGCGCCCGAGTCGGGCTCAAGCCGCGCGGCCGAAGCCGCAGCGCGCGTAGCCGCTCGATATGCCAAGGCTCCGAGCTATTCGCAGATGCAGGCCGAGGAGGCTCGCGTCGCTGTACGAGCCGCCGAGATCGCAACAAAGGTGGCGATTGAGGCCCAGGCCGCGGCGGAATCCGCTCTTGCAGAAATGCATGCGGCGTCGGGACAGACCATGCGCGGCCCGGCCGTCATTGAAACCATTCAGCGCACTCCACGTGTCGAAGTGGAGGAGCGCGCGCCCGAGCTGGCTTTTGATTGGGAACAGGAGGCGCCGGCCGCTGAAGCAAGAGAAGCGACGATATCCGCTGCCGCCGCCAGACCAGCGCCGCCCGAGTTGTCGCCGGTTGTTACGACGGAAGTCATCGACGGCAAAAGCTTCGATCTTCATTGGGAGCCGGACATCCCCGCGCGCGCCATTCAGATGCCGTCTCCAACTCTCTCGCGCAATCATGACGAGTTTGAGCTGTCTGTCGAAGACTGGTGGACTCCGGCGCAGGTCAACGCTGCCCTGCACAGCGAGCCCATCGAGATAGACGCCGAATCCTCGCATGCCAATCTCATCGAGTTTCCGCGCGAACTGGTGGCAGCGCGCAAGATGCGTCCCCGCCTGGCCGAGGCTGTCGCCGGCGTATTGCTTGATCCAGAAGGGCAGTTGAGCATCTTCGAAGTCGACCCGGGCGCGATGACTGCCGAAACGGCCGCAGCGCAGCACTTCGAGCCCTTGCAAAACATCATGAAAGACTCGGTGTGGTCGGGAATCGAACTGGATGCGCATCCCGTTCGGCAAGAAGCGCCGAGCGTGCAAGCCACACGGGAGCTTCGACCGTTCCTGGCGCCGCTGGGACTGCGCCTGATGGCCATGGCGGTTGATGGCGCGCTGATTCTCGCGGTGTTCTTCGCCTGCGCATTGTGGGTTACGTCAAAGATGGCCGAGCTTCCAGCAGTAAGAACGGCAGAGATGATCGTGGTCGCAGGCTTACTTCTGACGGGATTCGGCTACTACTGGGCGTTCTTCAAGATGGCTGGTACGACGCCGGGGATGCGCTACGCGGGCATCGCTCTCTGCACCTTCAACAACGAAGTTCCGACGGAACAGGAACTGAGATTCAGGCTCCGCGCTATGGCGCTTTCACTTCTTCCGGTGGGGATCGGCATTGTGTGGGCAGTGTTCGATGAAGATCATCTGAGCTGGCACGATCGCATTTCGGGTACCTATTTGCGCAAAAGATAGAGCGTTGTAAATAGAGCACTCATATAGAAGCAGAGAAACCGATCCCGAGTCTGGGATCGGTTTCTCATTTTCGGGCCGGATCATCGAACCGGCTTGTCAATCGTGGCGGCAGTCTACTGGTCTTACCAGGTCAAGGCGCGTAAGGCGCTAACACCGGCTCCAATCAAGGCGGTTTCATCGTTGGGAGGGAGCACTTCAAGCGAAAAGCTGATCAGCGGGCTCAGCTTGACCATGGTTTCGATGTGCGAACGCAGCAAATCAACCTGCAGAAAGCCCACATTGTGGCCCGTGAAGTAGAACCGTCCCGGTCCCGCAAGATGGATGAACGACGCTGTCGCAGCGGCGAGGGCTCGATGCCACATGTCTACGAAATCGCGGCAGCGCTCGTCCCCTTTTTTGGCGGCTGCGAATACTTCTTCCGGTTCCTTGTCGAGGAAGCGTAGCCGCATGGCGCGATAGCCCATGATGCCTTCAAGGTGGCCAACGCCGCCGCATCCGCAAAAGCGCTCTTTGGGGTCGAGAGTGACGGTGATGTGGCCACCCTCCCACACACCTTCAACGTATGGCCAGCGGCCGTATCCAATGCCATTGCCGATGGTCCACACGCGCGTGAGGCGATTCAGCTGGCCGCGTGTCGCAGCCACCCCGGCGGCTATCGCGTCCGCATCATTGGCAATGTGCACGGGCGCGGCAATGCCGCGATCGGTCAATACCTGCGCCAGTTCCTTGCCCATGTTCATGCCCTTGAGCTGCGTCAGGTTCGGGCTGTCTTCTACTACCCCATGCCGAATCACGCCCGGCACAGCCACGCCGATGGCCTCAACGGGTTTTTCGCTCTGGGCAGCCAGCTCCAAAATCTGCGATGCAAGAATGTCGACGATTTCGCGGCCAGGGATCGAGCCCAGAGCATCCACTTCATTCGGGTCGGCGGGAAAGCGAACTGACGTTCCAACCGGCTGGTGGTCCTCCAATCGTCCGGCCACGATGTGCTCGGTCATTACCACGCCGATCGCGATTGTCATTATGTTCCCCCTTGCCCCTTGAATTGCGTACCAGCTCGACTTTCCCAGTCGCCTATTCCAGTTCGCTCAGAGCTGATAACGCGACAACCGGCCGAGGCCGTTGAAGGCCGCAGCCTTGTAGCACTCCGCCAGGGTTGGATAGTTGAAGACGGTCTGAATGAAGTAGTCCATGTTGCCATCGAGCGTCATAACGGCCTGTCCGATGTGCACCAGTTCGCTCGCGCCCTCGCCGATGATATGGACGCCCAGAATCTTGCGCGTATCACGATGGAAGATCAGCTTGAGACGGCCCGTGGTGTCGCCGCGAATCTGTCCGCGGGCAGTCTCGCGATAGTAGGCCATGCCCACTTCGTAGGGCACGTCCTCGTCGGTCAGCTGTTCCTCGGTCTTTCCGATAAAGCTGATCTCTGGAATGGTGTAAATGCCGTATGGATAAACGCTGGGATTCGAGGTCGTCGTCGTATCGCCAAACGCGCGATGAGCGGCGATGCGGCCCTGCTCCATCGACACAGATGCGAGAGCCGGGAATCCCACCACGTCGCCTACGGCGAAGATATTAGGAACCTTGGTGCAGAAGTGTTCATCCACAGGAATGCGTCCGCGCGGGTCGGCTTCGATCCCGGCTCCGGCCAGGTTCAAATCGTCCACCGCACCCTGACGGCCCACCGCATAGAGCAGGGCATCGCCGGAGATGCGCTTCTTGCTTTCGAGGTTCGCAACCACGGTGCCGTCGGGCAGCTCTTCCACGCTCTGCACCTCTTCGCCCAGGCGTAAGGTGACACGGCTGTCGCGGAGGTGGTAGCTGAGCGCTTCCACAATTTCCTGATCGGCGAACTCTAGAAGCTTGTTACGCTTTTCAATAATCGTTACGCGTACGCCGAGGATCGCGAACATGCAGGCGTATTCAACGCCGATCACGCCTCCTCCGACCACGATCAGCGTGCGAGGCAAGGTTTGCAGATCGAGAACCTGGTCGCTGTTGATAATCGTGCGCCCGTTGATGGGCACTTTGGGAGAAGCCGAAGGCCGCGTTCCCACAGCGATGATGACCTTTTCGGACTCGAGCGTGTTGTCGCCGCCGGGGCCTTCCACGAGCACATGGGTCGGGTCAACGAAGTGGGCCACTCCGTGCACGATGTCGATGCCGTTGCGCGAGAGTTGCGCCTCGGTCACATCAACTTCAGTTTTGATCACAGCCTGCACCCGGAACGCCAGGTCGGCCATGGTGATCTTTTCCTTCACGCGGTAATTAATGCCGTACACATTGCGGTAGTTGTACCCGGAAAGATGCAGAACCGCCTCGCGCATCGTTTTTGAAGGGATGGTGCCGGTATTGATGCAGACGCCGCCCACCACCGCGCGAGATTCAACCACGGCGACTCGCTTCTTCATCTTGGAGGCGGCCACAGCGGCGCGCTGTCCGGAAGGCCCGGAGCCTATGACGGTTAGGTCGTACCTGACAGCGCTCATGCAAATCTCCCCCGTAACGAGCGATCAGCCCTGCCCGCGGCGCACCCGGCCGGGGACCCGTTAGGTCCACATCCGGAGGCTACCATAGCCCCCCGCAACGAAGTATCAAAGCTGCACGAGAGATGCATGCCGACTGCTGGCGCCCATGTGTCGCGCTGATTAGCGCATCTCGTTTCACGAGGCGAACTTGCGCGTTGAGCTTCGGCGGCATTGTCGTTTTCTTCTCAAACACCCGCCTGGCCGCGCCTTCCCTTTGTACGCTTGGATAGGCGTTGGCGGAAAAGCATGTTCGTTTCAATCTTCAGATGCACAGGCTTTGCCTTGAACTACTTTCACACTCGTGCCACGGTTGATGTTCGATCATCGCTTTCAGGACAATCTGATGATTTTGAGAAATCATCGGATCCGCCGTCGCGAGAGTCATGCACGCCGGTTCGCTCGTAACCTTCCGCCAAATTGAGAGGCTCACTTGCCAGTACCCAGGTAGATCGATATTCTTGGCCCGCCCCGCGCCTCTCAATCGAGCCGGTGACAAAGAGAGCCAAACATGCCCTTTTCGACGTTCCCTGTTTCGTGCCGCGCATCTCTCCTCCCTTTGCTCCTCGTCCTGAGTGGAGCGCCAATTTTCGCGCAAAAACCTGCCGCGGCGCCCGCATCCAAGCCGCCCGCGTTTCAGCCAACGCCGGAGATGCTGGCCATCCAGGCGGCTTCAGAAAAAGAGCACCAGCGCGTGATGGACGAACTCGGCATCAAGGAACTTCGGCCTCCCGTTGACAACACACAAGACTCGCCGCATCCCGTCAATTACGACGAATCCAAGGCCAACATCTACAAGACCCTTCCCGATCCGCTGGTGATGAACGACGGCACGCCGGTGACCACCGCAAGTCAATGGTGGAGCAAACGCCGGCCTGAAATCGTCGAGCTTTTCGATCGTGAAATGTATGGTCGCACGCCGGCAAATCTGCCCAAGGTGAAGTGGGAATTGGTGAGAACTACACCCGACAAGAATGGCGACGTCGCAATTATCACCAAGAAGCTTGTCGGCCACACCGACAATTCGGCCGACCCCGACATCAAGGTGGATCTTGAGCTGGAACTAAGCACACCCGCCAATGCCAAAGGGCCTGTGCCAGTCGTCATGCAACTCGGCTTCAGCAAGGAAATTCTGGAGATGCTGAAGAAACGATTCCCCCAGTTCGCCGCCAGCGAAAAAGGCCCAACGTGGCAGCAGCAGGTTCTTGCGTTGGGTTGGGGCTACGCCGAATACGTTCCGGTAAGCGCGCAGCCCGACAGCGGCGGTGAGATGACCAAGGGCATCATCGGGCTCGTCAACAAAGGCAAGCCGCGCAAGCTTGATGACTGGAGCGTTCTGAAGGCGTGGGCCTGGGGCGCGGGCCGCTGCCTTGATTACTTTGAAACGGACAAGGCTGTTGACGCGAAGCAGGTGGCGATTGCGGGCCACTCGCGCTACGGCAAGGCTTCGCTCGTGGCCATGGCGTATGATCCGCGCTGGGCAATCGGCTACATCAGCTCCTCAGGTCAAAGCGGCGCCAAGCTTTCCCGCCACATCTTCGGCGAGCAGGTGGAAAACCAGGCCGGCGCCGCGGCGTTTCATTGGGTCGATGGCAACTTTCTCAAGTACGCAGGCCCGCTCACTACCGGCGATCTGCCCATCGATCAGCACGAACTGATCGCCCTGGTCGCCCCGCGGCCCGTGTTCATTTCAGGCGGCAACTTCGAAGGCGACGGCTGGGCCGATCCGAAGGGAATGTTCCTGGCGGCCGCAGGCGGCCGGACCCGTGTACCGATTGCTTGGCAAAAAGGACATGGGAACGACCGAATTCCCGCCCATCGAGACTACGCTCATCGACGGAGACATTGGCTATCGCCAACATACTGGCGGACACACGCCAGGCCCGAACTGGCCTACGTTTCTGAAGTTCGCGAGCCGCTATTTGCATGCGGCCTCTCAGACCTCCGCTCAAAGCGCAGCAAGTAGCGCGGTGCACCTCTCCGCTGCCGACGACCGCGCGCGATTGCTTGGCCTGCTGGGCATCAAGGATGCGCAGATGCGCCGGCCGCCTGCAACGGATGCGAAAGCGACCAACGCAACCAACTACGACGAATCGAAGGCCAACGTCTATCCGGACCTCCCTGATCCGCTGACGATGAAGAACGGCAAACGCATCACCAGCGAAGACGAATGGTGGTCGCAGCGCCGTCCGGAGATTGTTACTGACTTTGAACGCGAAATCCTGGGACGCGCTCCGGCCAATCTTCCCGCCGTTCAATGGCAAGTGGTGAGCAGCACGCCCGAAAAATACGGCGGCGTCGACGCAGTGACCAAGCGGCTCCTCGGCCACGTCGATAACTCCGCCGACCCACGGATATCCGTAACCATCGACATCCTGCTCACCGTCCCCGCCCACGCCCCTGGTCCCGTCCCCGTAATCCTCGAACTAGCCTTCAAAAAGGATTTCCAGCGCGCCCTCGATCGGCCGCTAGCCGAGCCTCTTCCGCCTGGAACCGCCGAAGAATGGGGAGTTGACGGCCGACCGGTTCTCGCCCGCGGCTGGGGATTTGCGGTGATGAATCCCGTCAGCTTTCAAGCGGACGATGGGGCCGGGCTCACCGAAGGCATCATCGGCTTGATGAACAAGGGCCAGCCACGCGGGCTGGATGACTGGGGAACACTCCGCGCCTGGGCCTGGGGAGCGAGTCGAGTTCTCGACTACATGGAAACTGATCCAGCGATCGACGCCCGTCAGGTAGGCATCGAGGGGCATTCGCGCTTCGGAAAAACTGCGCTAGTCGCCATGGCCTTCGATCCACGCTTCGCCATCTGCTATTCAAGCTCGTCCGGAGAGGGCGGCGCAAAGCTCTATCGCCACATATTCGGCGAGCAGATGACAAACCTCGCTTCATCCTCCTTGTATCACTGGTTCGACGGCAACTTCCTTCGCTATGGTGGACCTCTCACGGCCAAGGATCTGCCTGTCGATAACCACGAGTTGATTGCGCTGTCGGCGCCGCGGCCGGTTTTTATCGGAGGCGGCTCCAGCAGCGGTGATGGTTATGCCAACACTGGTGGCGACGCTTGGGCCGATCCGCGCGGAATGTTCCTGGCTGAAGTGGCTGCCGGCCCCCTCTATCGCCTGCTGGGCGCAAAGGACCTGGGCACAGCTGAATTTCCACCAGTCGAAACCGTTGTCGCCGGCGGCGATCTGGCGTTTCGTCAGCATCCATTCGGTCACACGCCCGCGCCAAACTGGCCCGCATTCCTCGAATTCGCCGACCACTACCTGCACGCGCCGGTTTCCGCTCCCGTGCTGGCGGAGTCCAGGAGCAACCGCTAGGCAGGGACGATTCCGCGTTGCTTCAGGATCTCCATGATGTCGGAGTGAGCCAGGTAGACAAGAATCCGAAACGGTTCTGCCCCAGCGTCGATCAGGAATGTCGATTCGACCACGATTTGTTGCGGCTCGGCTCCAGGCTTTTCGAAGGTGAGGCGCCACTCTGTGCGGGCTGAGACATGCCGCTCGTCGAGACGGGTTTCGTGCAGGCTAATCAGTTCGGTCCGTCGGCAGCCCAGGCTCTCAAACAGCTTGTAACGCCTGGGAAGAGCGAGTGCGAAGTCGCAGGCCCGTACCGGTTGAGTGCCTTGCGGGCCGGCCGCCAGAAAGACATCCGCGAAACTTGCGATGAGTTCGGGTACATTTCCCTTGTCGGTGTGGAAGGCGTAAGTCTCAAAGAAGCGCTCGATTGGCGTGGTGCTTTTTTCCATGATGGTCTCCTCGCTTGCGGCGCATAGTGAGGTTCGGAGGCCGCAGGCACTTTAGTAGTATATCAAATTCATCGGTATAAGTCAAGCAAAATCAGTTATTTAAAGGAGTATCGCTTGGACGAAGTGGAGCGGAAAGAGATATTGCGCATACTGGACCAGGGTTTCGGCGACCTGCGCGGGGCGATAGACGGGGTCACGGAGGCAGATGCCTCGCAACGCCCGGTCGCCGGCGGGTGGTCGGTTCTGGATTGCCTGGAGCACCTGGCGGTCACGGAACAGGAACTTCTGAGGGGCGTGCAGATTGCGGTGCCTGTCGCAGAACGCCAGCACAACCCGGTTCGCGAGGCGAAGATCCTGGACCGTGCCCTCGATCGAGCGAGGATCATTGCTGCCCCGGAGATCGTGATCCCCGCCGGCAAGTTCAAATCAGCGGGCGAGGCATTTGCGGCCTTTGAAGCCGTCCGCGCCGAAACGGTCAAGTTCGTCGAAGAGTTTGAAGGCGATCCGCGAAGCTGGCTGACAACCCACCCCATGGTGCGCGGGCCGGTCAACTGCTATGAGATGTTCCTGATGATTGCGCTCCATCCCAAGCGCCACGGGCAGCAGATTGCGTTGACGCGAGCGCTGGCGGCCGCGGATCGCGACAGGGGGAATAGGCAATAGGGAGTAGGACGCCCCTCGTCGGGTCCTTTCAAACTGTCAACCCCACAACTGGGACCTTCAACAACGGTGTCCTATAGATTTCGTCCCATCGAGGAGCAAGTTGATGAACAGAGTGTCTACTCTTACTCTGCTTGTGAACGGGCCCGATCTACCCGATTTCCAAACTGGAGTCGGGCAGACGGGCCCTCATTTCGTCATTGCACGGTTACGACCTTGGAGTTGCCTACCTGGTAGCCGGATGCGTCGATGGCCAGGACGCCTAAGTTGTGCTGGCCAGGGGGCAGCGTCACGGTGGTGCGCAGTGTGTCGGTGCTGCCGTAGCCTGTCACCGGCTTCCCGTCTATCCATAGCTGCATGTAGACAGCCGGATTGTCGGCCATACCGGCCGCCAGCACATTCACCGTGGTTCCGGACGTAGCGCCGGGGCTGCAAATGTTGACGCCGGCAACGGCTGGCACAACGCATGCGCCGTTGGGATAGGGAGAGGTGTTGTAGAGGAACGAGAAGCCTTTCTCGTTGGAGGGGACGGTGGGGCCGCTGTACAGAACGGCGAGGTCGACCTTGCCATCGCGGTTGAAGTCGCCGGCGAGCATCTGGTTGACGCTGTTCTGGCCGAACGGGTAGGTGCTTTCGGTGGCGAAGGCCTGGCCGGCATCACCCTGGCGGATCACGATGGTCGACGAGGTGGGCGGTACCGAAGCGCCGTTTACGTAATCGAAGTAGGCGATATCGGGGTAGCCGTCGCCGTTGAGGTCGGCAACTTCCAGCGGATCCGCTGCCTCGTTGTCGACGATCGTTTTCGAGGTCAGAGTGCGATTCTTCTGGCCGTAGAAGATCTGGATGCCCCCTCCGGCGACGCCATCCGGGTTGTATGTGGTGATCAGATCGCTGACGCTGTCGCGGTTCAGGTCCGAAACATGCAGGTTGTTCAGGTAGACGCTCCCGGTGTACTGGGTGGTGAGTGCGAAGCCGCCCTTGCAGTCGCCGTACGCGATCTTCAGAAGGGTGGAAAGGGGCTGGCGATTCGCCGCGCCGCCCGACTCTTCGACCCATGCCACATCGGGGCAACCGTTGCCGTCGAAATCGCCGGCGACCATGTTGTATCCCAGGCCGGTCGGAGCGGCCGCGGCGGGGAGTTGCTCGATGGGGTAAGGAGTCGAGAAGCCGCCGTACCCGTTGCCGTAGTACAGGTCGAAGAAGAAGTTTCCGGTGGTGGCGTCGCGGGTGAAAGCGACGATGTCCAGCTTTCCGTCTCCGTTAAAATCGGCCACCACGGCGGATACGGCCTCGCCGGTGAGGGTCGCCTGCTTGTTGAAGATGCCGTGACCGTTGTTGGCGTATTCCGCGAAGGTAAACCCCTGGGACGTGGTCCCTCCGCAGGGCCCGATGGAGGCGCTGGGGTAGCCGACGAGGATGTTCTGGTTCCCGTTTCGCTGGAAGTCAGCGGCGGCGAGCGGGATGGACGGGCAGTAGGACGTGGGGATGGTCCAGTCCACGTACTGGCCGCTGCCGTTGGACATGAGGGTATAGAGATTCAGCGACGAGGGAAGGCTGAACATCAGGTCGGGGTAACCGTCCTTGTTCAGGTCAGCTTTCATCATGTTGTAGGGGTAGTAGGGAATCAGGCGATCGGCCTGGTTGAAGGTAATGTTTTGTGCGCCAGCAGCGGAACCCAGGATTCCGATGCCGGCCAACGCCAGCGGAAGACAACCGTTGAAACGCATCATGCAGCCTCCGCTTCGCTAAGACGGCGGCAGCGGTTGGCGAAGTTGCTTCGCAGGCAGATGCAGGGCGGTTCAGGGAGCTGAATTGACGGGCGGACCCGGCGGACTTAGGCTCACACTATGGAATTCAAAGTTAGTGAACTGGAGCGGGACCCGATCGATTTCGATCTCCAGTTCCAGCCTGGAGCGATCGATTTTGGCGACGAGGCTCGAGCAGACGGGCTCACTGGCCAGCGAGGGGCGGGCGGAGGTGCTGCACGAGCACCGCGGCCCCAAGGAGATTGTTGCCGACATCCGGCTGAAGGGAAGCTTCGAGGGAAGTTTCGAGATTCCCTGTGCCCGCTGTGTGGAGCCGGTATCGATGCACCTGGAGGGCGACTTCGACCTGCTCTTCCGGCCGGTGGGGGCCGACAAAGACGCGCCGGAACGCTCGATTACAGCGCCGGAAACCGAAATCGGGTATTATCAAAAAGACAGTCTGTTGCTTGAAGATGTGCTGCGGGAGCAGGTGCTTTTGTCTCTGCCGGTCAGGACCCTGTGCAAGCCTGACTGCAAGGGACTTTGCCCGCGCTGCGGTGAGAACCGCAACAGCCAGGCGTGCTCCTGCGATGAGGGTCCGAGCGACCCCCGCTGGGAAGCGCTGGCCGGACTCCGCGGCCGGATCAAGTCCTGAAGACCCCGGATCAAGAATTGATCCCTAAAGACTCAAGGGTGTACGCTTGCGCCGGATGACTGGGCCGGATGCGATTCAGGCTGCGGGCCGAGCGAAGACACCGAAAGGAATTGCACCATGCCTAATCCGAAACGGCGCCACTCGACGCGCCGCACTGCACTCCGCCGTTCCCATGACTTTCTGACGGCCACCGGGGTATCCGAGTGCCCGAATTGCCACGAGAAGAAGCTCCCTCATCGCGCCTGCGCCAAGTGCGGCGAGTACAAGGGCCGCGCGGTTCTCGAAGTGAAGGAAGCCAAGTAGTCCCCGAGAGAGCGCAGCACATGCTCATCGACATTGCGCTGGATGCATTCGGCAGCGACAAGGCACCCGAGCCTGAGATCCGGGGCGCCATCCTTGCCTGCCGCGCCCTTCCGGTACGGGTCCATCTGATTGGGCCGGAAGCCGAGTTGCGCGATCTTCTGGACGAACACCTTGAAAACGAAGACCTGCCCATCGTAGTCCATCATGCGTCTGAGCGGATCGGGATGGATGAGAAGGCGGCGCATGCTGTCCGAACCAAGAAGGACAGTTCGATGCGCGTGGGACTCAAGCTGGTTCGCGAGCACAAGTGCGCGGGCTTTGTCACCGCCGGCAACACCGGCGCGGCCATGGCCACGGCCAAGATGGTGCTGGGCGCGCTGCCCGGCGTCGATCGCCCGGCCCTGGCGACGCCCATGCCAACGTCCATCCCCGGCAAACCCTGCGTGCTTCTGGACGTGGGCGCCAACGTAGACTGCAAGGCCCACAACCTGGAGCAGTTCGCGGTGATGGGCGAGATGTATGCGCGCAGCGTGCTCAAGATCCACAAGCCGCGCGTGGGTCTGCTCTCCATCGGGGAAGAAGAGACCAAGGGCAACGACCTGACCCGTGAGGCGCTTCCGCTGCTCAAGGCGCTTCCCGTCAACTTCATCGGTAATGTGGAAGGCCGCGACATTTTCAATGGCCACGCCGATGTGATTGTGTGCGACGGATTCGTTGGAAATGTAGCACTCAAAACCAGCGAAGGCATCGGCCGATTTGTGCGCGATGTGCTGCGTGAATCGCTGACCCGCACGGTTACAGCCAAGGTGGGTGCGCTGCTGTCACGGCAAGCGTTCAACGAATTCCGCCGGGCGCTGGACTATACCGAGTATGGCGGCGCGCCCCTGCTGGGCGTGCGTGGCGTTTGCATCATTGGCCATGGATCGTCGAATGACAACGCCATCTACAACGGTATTCGCGTGGCTTACGAATTTGCCAAGGCGGGAACGAACGAGAAGATCGAGAAGGAGTTCGCGGGTCGTCCGCATCGGACCGCGAATGGATCCGCCAATCCCGACGCGACGATTCAGTAGCCACACTCGATGCCAGCCTCCGTCTCCTCCTTCCGGCTTCACCTCTGCTTTTGCCAGTCTCAGCGCACAGCTTGCGTGCCCGGTTTGTTATGGCGAACTTCGCATGGAAGCGGATCGGATTGCCTGCACGCAATGTGGCAGGAAGTATCCCATCATGGACGGGATTCCGGTGCTTATTCCGGACGCGGGATCGACGCCTTAGATATTCTGAATGACAGCCTGCCTGGGCGCGACTGACTCAGGCAGTCGCTGGTCCTTGACGAAGTGACTTAATGTCTGCCAGGGCTCCATTCCCCCCGCAAGGAACGCCGGTGAACTCGACGGTGACGACGGTGATGTCGTCCTCCTGGCCGAAGTCCTGCGCGGCGTGTGCTATGGCTTCCGCTGAATGGCTGCTGAGTTCGCGAGTTCGTTCGAAGCCCAGCAACTCACCCGTGCGTGACTGTGCCTCAACGACTCCATCGGAAACGAACGTGAGGCGGTCGCCTGGAGCCAGATTTCGCGTGAACACGTCGTAGCGTGCGCCGCTTAACAGCCCCAGCGGAAGCGATCCGGGAGCGGCGATCTCTTCGCCATTCAAGTAGGGCGGCAGATGCCCGGCATTGGAAACAGTGAGCAGCCCGTCCGCACCGAGGTGCGCGGCCATGCAGGTCACGAAACCTCCATGGGCTCGGCCCATCATGCGGTCGTTCAGAGCTGACAGCAGGCCTGCTGGATCGACGCCATGACTCGCTTCTGCGCGGATTGCCCCCACCAGTACGGAGACGATCATGGCGGCAGGCAGACCCTTGCCGCTTACGTCGCCCACGACAATCAGCATGCCGCCACGGCCATCGGCAATCTGCTGGAAGAAGTCGCCACCCACTTGATCTGCCGGATGATAGATGCTTTCGACATGAAAGCCGGGGCACTGGTCTTTTTCATCGGGCAGCAGCACTTTTTGCACCTGTCGAGCGGCTTCGAACTCGCCGGCCATCCGCTCCTCCTGTCGTCGTGCCAATGAGAAGCGACGAATCAGGAACACCAGCAGGGCAAGAAGAAAAATCAAGTGCAACACGGTGCCGGTTTGCAGCTTGAAGGGGGGAATCGGCACGGGCACTTCAAAGATGCGCATGCTGGGAAGGTCGGTCAATCCCGCCTGTGCCATGACGATGGCGAGATTGTCTGCGAAGTAGAATCCGAGGTCGAGTACGGTGGGCACCAGCAGAAGGCGGGCATCGAGATTGCCGCGGACGGCGCCGCGCACGAGGGTGAACAGGATCCAGAGCATCGCGGGAAGAAGACAGGCGATCTGAATCGACGCAGAGGTCGCCGGCGAAGCCAGGCGCGGCCAATAGAGCACGGAAGCTGGCGGACTGATGACGGCGAGCACCAGAGCGATGCGGCCCAGCGTGCCCGCGGGTGTGGCTAGGACACGCGAGAAGAAGCGGAGTGACGCGCAGATCATGATCGCAACGAGTGCCGCGTCCGCCAGATCGTAGATGGGCTCGGGGAACCAGGCGAAAAGCTGCTGTCCGATCCAGAGCACATTGTCGGCCGACTGGGCCAGCAACAGGCAAGCGAACCACAGGTATTCGCGTTCCCGCGGCCGCATCAGGAAGAGGCAAAGAATCACAATCCCAACCAGGCACGTGATGATGCTGTAGGAGTAGGCGTCAACGAAGATTACGTTGCGCTGGAGTTGATGGTGCTGCCGCTCCGCCTGCAGGATTGTGGGATCACCGGCCATGTGGCCGGCTTGCATGGGGCCGCCTCCGACGTAATTTGCCCAGATTGGCGCGTGCCACATGCGCAACGCCACTTCAACGGTCTGTGCGGATTGGCTTCCGGCGTCAGTTAACGGAAATACATGAAAATTGAATTCGCTCGATGGCAAGGTGTTCGGCGGGAACGGTCCGCGGCTTCCGACCAGCTTTCCATCGGAAAAAACTTGATAAGAGCTGACGGTTGGGGCGATAAGCAGTGCGGTTGCCTTATTGCCCGCGGGAATTCGCACGTTGAAGCGGTACCAGCCGAAGCCTCCCATGTTGGGATAGCCCTGCTCAGACCATGGCTTTCCGCTTTGCAGCAGCGCCCAACTCGAATCGTCAAATGCCGGTGCTGCCCACGCAAAGGTGTTGCCGGATGATGGAGAGTCGCCAGGATGAAAGCGCCAGTTCCCATCCAGCGAGATGGTCTGTTCGCGGCCCCGGTCGAGATCGAATGACTGCGCCCATGCTGACACAGAGCTGATCGCATACAGCACCATGACGCAGCGAAGAGCGGAGCAAACGCGCATACGAAGTTTCATTTTTATGTATCCGAACCGAAAACTTGATTCGATGCTAACTCAGTCGAGCTTCGCACGGCGGGAATCTCTTCTCGTTAAGCGCGGGCTGTAGCGGTTAGATTATTGAGGATGAATATTTTGCGGATTGTTGTAGTGGGATTGCTGGCTGCGCTCGCAGTCGGGACGGCTTCAGGGCAGGGGGCAAGCCAGGCCCAGCCCACTGCGCCCGCTGCACACACGCCTGCCAAGGTTGGGCCTGAGCTGGCGATTCTTGACACGGACATTGGGGATGACATCGACGACGCCTATGCTTTGGCACTTCTGCTGCGCAGCCCGGAGATCAAGCTGCTTGGCATTACCACGGCTTACGGCGACACGGAGCTCCGCGCCCGCCTGACGGATCGATACCTTGCAGCGGTGCATATGTCGGCTATTCCCGTCGCGGCTGGCCGAAAGACCTCGCAGGCGAATGTCCTGTCCCAGGCCGCTTATGCGCGGCAGGCGCCAGACCACGTCCATCCGGAGGCGGTGAAATTCCTCCTGGATCAGATCAAGGCCCATCCGGGTCAGATCACGCTGATCGCCATTGGCCCGCTGGTCAACGTGCAGGATGCCATCGCGCGCGATGCCGCTACTTTTCGCAAACTCAAGCGCGTAGTGATGATGGGAGGGAGTGTGTATCGCGGATACGATACCCCCGGTTCCTCGGACAGTCCGCCAGACGCCGAGTGGAACATCTCAAGGGATCCTGAAGGTGCATCCGCGCTGTTCGCATCCGGTGTTCCGGTCTTCATGATGCCGCTCGACTCGACTCAAATCCATCTCGAAGAAGCGCAGCGAGAGAAGATTTTCGGCCTCGGTTCGCCGCTTACCGACCAGCTTACCCTGCTTTATCACCAATGGATGGACAGGGCGGATAACCGCTCCCCCACGCCGACGCTGTTTGATCCTGTCGCAGCTGCGTACGCCATCAAGCCGGAACTGTGCCCCATGAAGCCCTTTCGGTTCCAGGTTGACGCGAAGGGGTTCACCAGTCTTGTGGATGGTCCCCCCAATGCCAATGCCTGTCTCAAATCAAACGAGGAGGGCTTTCTCGAGTTCCTCCTGGAACGAATTGCAAGTCCCGAACGCTGAGCGGAACTCGCGCCCTGAAACTCCCCGCACGCGGGGCGGGTTGAGCTTCGGGGTGCTTTCATGGTGGAAAACCAGGCTCCTGTGTTCGCCATCACTTTCATTTCCATTGACACAAGCAGACAGTGAGACAAAAATGGCGGCGTCGATTTCGCTCCAGTTTTGAGAAGGCTGTGAGTGTGCCTTCGCCGATCGGCCCTTCGGGCTTGTCAGCGTCTGGAGGAATCTCACTTGGAATTGCGATCGATGAAGAGCCTGAGGGCGAACGCCTGAAATGGAGGGACACATGAAGAAGTCAATTTGCGCTGCCGGGGTCTTGGCGGTTCTTGGAGTTGGAATGATGCTGAGCGGGTGCAATTCCACGCCGGAGTTGTCAAAAACCGCGGCTCTTTCACTGATTCAAGGCGATTACGACAAGCGGCCTGCCGAGCCGGCCACCATCGCGGTCGACGATATGGGCCTGAAGCAGGGGATCAATAGCAAGCTTTGGAAACTCACCAAGGTTTATCCCAACAATCGCTGGGCCGATTACGTCCTGACTGACGATGGGAAGAAAGCTCTGAAACTCGCCGGGGGCACCGATGTAATTCAGTGGCGGCCCGAAGAGGGAAGCAAGGACTTCCACTTCTTTGTCACCACGGCGACCGCCAATCACCTGAAAGCAAAGGATGTAGCGGATCCGCAGGATGACGTTGTGGCAAACGTGCAGACGGCCAAGAGTGCTGGATTTACGGAAGTATATGACTGGACCGGTATTCCTGATTCGGTGCAGACCATTTCTCACAACGCGATCAACCGGTTGAGCACTCATCGTCGAGCCGATTTTGCGCTTGTGAATGGCGCCTGGACGGTGCATTCGGTGAACTGATAGCACTGCAATTGGCCTGCTGGATGAGGCTGTTGCCAAATTTGACAGGCCTGCGTGCGTCTTCGTTGACCATGTATCGGTTTCTTGTTATTGTTAAAAGGTTCCGCAAGAACGTCCCTTTCCGTGTGTTCTGACGGCGATGGATGTACAGGAAGGCCCGGGCTGGCATTTTGGCGCGGGCAGGTCCTGAGGCCAGGCAAGTTTGAGCCGGCCAGACAGGCCCCGAAATCGCTCTCATCTTGTGAAGGGCAGGGGCAACGTCGATCTTACGCAGGTTTTGAACGGGCATTAATCCCCTGAAGCGTTTAGATCGCGAAAATTCGCTACGGCGCTCGCGCGTTCTCCACCTTGGAGGGCTATGCGAGCCGGAACCGCGAAACGGAGTTGGCTTTCCCGTTTTTAGGGGAAACGAACAGCCACCGTCGCGGTTCTCGTCTGAGATGGGAAGAAGGCAGACGCGAAGCAGAACCTGGGCTTCTGTGCGTGTATACGCGCTGAATTGCGCCGCGCAAAGAAGAAGCCCGAAGGGCCTGCGCGCGGCTGTTTGAACGATGGCAGAGGTTTTTGGGTAAGGAGTTTCGGTTTGCCGACATTTAATCAATTGGTTCGCAAGGGGCGCACGGCCCCCCGCTACAAGACGGCGTCACCTGCACTGCAGGCCTCGCCGCAGCGGCGCGGCGTTTGCACCCGCGTGTACACCCAGACGCCCAAGAAGCCGAACTCGGCACTGCGCAAGGTAGCCCGCGTGCGGCTGACGAACGGGATCGAGGTCACGACCTACATTCCCGGCATCGGCCACAACCTGCAGGAGCACTCGATTGTGCTCATCCGCGGCGGCCGTGTGAAGGATCTGCCGGGTGTTCGCTATCACGTGGTGCGCGGCACGCTTGATTCGGTTGGCGTGGCCAACCGCAAGCAGAGCCGCTCGAAGTACGGCGCCAAGCGCGCCAAGGGCGGAGCGGCACCGGCGAAGGGCAAGAAGTAGGGATCAGGATTCAGGGATCAGGGATCAGAATGGCATCAATTCTGACCCCTGCTCTCTGACCCCTGACCTCTGAGATTCGGTTCCCGGACGGATTACTGGGCCGGGACTAGGGCAGCAGAAGCGGCGCTAAGAGCGCGAGAAGGTTTGAGGAACAATGCCGAGAAAAGGGCACATTGCGAAGCGGGAAGTAGCGCCGGATCCGGTGTACGGATCCACGCTGGTCACCAAGTTTGTGAACTCCATGATGTGGGGCGGCAAGAAGTCGACCGCGCAGGGCATCTTCTACCAGTCGATGAAGAACCTTGAAGAGAAGGGCGGCGGCGACGACGCGCTCAAGCTGTTCAAGAAGGCCGTGGAGAACTGCAAGCCGCTGCTCGAAGTGAAGACCCGCCGTGTGGGCGGCGCCAACTACCAGGTGCCGATCGAAGTCAATCCCGACCGCCGCACCTCGCTGGCGATCCGCTGGCTGATCACCTACGGGCGCAACCGTGGCGAAAAGGGCATGATCGACAAGCTGAGCAATGAGCTGCTGGACGCGGCCAACGGCCGTGGCGCGGCGATGAAGAAGAAGGAAGACGTCCACCGCATGGCCGAGGCCAACAAGGCCTTCGCTCACTACCGCTGGTAGGCCCGTGCGTTGATCAGCAGAGTTTCTGGCCGGATCGCAAGCAGATTGTCCGGACGCTGAATCCCTGAACGATGAAGTCACTGAAGATAACCGCGGGCTCGCACGCCCGCAAGGATGAATCAAAGTGGCTCGCACCATACCTCTGAATCGTTGCCGGAATATCGGAATCATGGCGCACATCGACGCCGGCAAGACGACAGCGACAGAGCGCATCCTGTTCTACACGGGCATCACGCACCGCATCGGCGAAGTGCATGAAGGCACCGCGACCATGGATTACATGGAGCAGGAGCAGGAGCGCGGCATCACCATCACGTCGGCCGCGACAACCTGCATGTGGAAAACATTCGCATCAACATCATCGACACGCCCGGCCACGTGGACTTCACCGCCGAGGTGGAGCGTCGCTTGCGAGTGCTGGACGGCGCGGTGGCGTTGTTTGACTCAGTCAGCGGCGTGCAGCCGCAGACCGAGACGGTGTGGCGCCAGGGCGACAAGTACAAGGTTCCGCGTATTTGCTTCGTCAACAAGATGGACAAGAACGGCGCGGACTTCGAGCACGTGCTCGACACCATCCGCAAGCGGCTGGGCGCGCGTCCCGTTGCGCTGCAGATTCCGATTGGCGCGGAAGCGAATTTCAAGGGCGTCGTCGATCTCATCGAGATGAAGGCCATTCTGTGGCACGACGAGACCATGGGCGCCAAGTATGACGTCGAAGAGATTCCGGACGAACTGCAGAAGAAGGCAGAAGCGTTCCGCCTGCAACTGATCGAAGTCATCGCCGAGACCGACGATGTGCTGCTCGAGAAGTTTCTTGAAGGCGAGACGCCGACCATTGAAGAACTCAAGGACGGCATCCGCCAGGCGACTATCGATCATGAAGGTCTTCCCGGTCATCTGCGGAAGCGCATTCAAGAACAAAGGCGTGCAGACGCTGCTTGACGCGGTCGTGGATTATCTTGCCGAGCCCGCTCGACAAGCCTCCGGTGGAAGGCATCGACCCGCATCATCACGAACAGATCTGATGCGCAAGGCAGACGATGCACGAGCCTCTCTCGGCGCTGGTCTTCAAGATCATCAACGATCCGTTCGGCAAGCTCTGTTCATCCGGATCTATTCCGGTTCGCTGAAGACGGGCGACACGATTCTGAATCCGCGCACCGGCAAGACCGACCGCGTCGGCCGCCTGGTGAAGATGCACGCCAACAAGCGTGAAGACATCACCGAGATCTATGCAGGCGACATCTGCGCCTGCGTTGGGCTGAAGGAATTGAAGACGGGCGACACGCTTTGCATCGCCGCAGCATCCGATCGCGCTGGGCGCGATCACTTTCCCTGAGACTGTCATCTCGGTGGCCATCGAGCCCAAGACCAAGGCCGACCAGGAGAAGATGGGCATCGCGCTCTCCCGGCTGGCGGACGAAGACCCCACCTTCAAGGTGCGGACCGACGAGGATTCGGGCCAGACGATCATCAGCGGCATGGGCGAACTGCATCTTGAGATTCTTGTCGACCGCATGAAGCGCGAGCACAAGGTCGAGGCCAATGTCGGCGAGCCCAAGGTGGCGTTCCGCGAAACCATTCGCAAGAAGGCCGAGGCGGAAGGCAAGTACATTCGCCAGACCGGCGGTTCGGGTAACTACGGGCATTGCAAACTGCGCATCGAGCCCAACGAGCCGGGCAAGGGATACGAGTTCATCAACGAAATCAAGGGCGGCGCGGTTCCGAAGGAATACATCAAGCCCATCGATCAGGGTGTTCAGGGTGCGATTGAGCTGGGTATCCTGGCTGGCTATCCGCTCGTGGACATCAAGGTAACCCTGTTCGACGGCAGCTATCACGACGTGGACTCGAACGAAATGGCATTCAAGTTTGCCGGCTCAATCGCGTTCAAGGAAGCCGCTCGCAAGGCCAGCCCCGTGCTGCTGGAGCCGGTGATGGCTGTTGAAGTCACCGTCCCCGAAGAGCACATGGGCGACGATCATCGGCGACATCAATTCGCGCCGCGGACGGATTGAAGGCATGGAGCATGCGGCGGATCGCAGATCATCAAGGCGATCGTTCCGCTGAAGGAAATGTTCGGTTACGTGAACGATATTCGTTCGTCCACACAGGGCCGCGCGTCGTACTCGATGCAGTTCGCGCGCTACGAAGAGGCGCCGCGCATGATCGCCGACGAAATCATCGGCCGGGCGCAAGGCAAGTAGGGCTGGCTTCGCAGAAGATCGCGAAGAGGGTTGAAAAGTTTTGGGGCTGGAGCCGGAAAGCCGGCGCCCCTGGAGTGAACCGGGCAGTACGAGCTACGAAAGGGATTCAGGACTTTTATGGCGAAGGAAAAATTTGATCGTTCGAAGCCGCATTGAATGTGGGGACGATAGGACACATCGATCACGGCAAGACGACGTTGACGGCGGCGATCACGAAGGTGCTGTCGAAGCACAACCCGAAGATAGCGTTCCGTTCGTTTGATTCGATCGACAACGCACCTGAGGAGCGGGAGCGCGGCATCACGATCGCGACGGCGCACGTGGAATACGAGACGGCCAACCGTCACTACGCGCACGTGGACTGCCCTGGTCACGCCGACTACATCAAGAACATGATCACGGGCGCGGCGCAGATGGACGGGGCGATTCTCGTTGTCGCGGCGACGGACGGGCCGATGCCGCAGACCAAGGAGCACGTGCTTCTGGCCCGCCAGGTTGGCGTGCCTTACATCGTGGTGTTCCTGAACAAGTGCGACGCGGTTGAAGACGAAGAGTTGACGGACCTGGTCGAGATGGAAGTGCGCGAGCTGCTTTCGAAGTACCAGTTCCCGGGCGACGACGTTCCGGTGGTCCGTGGCTCGGCACTGGGCGCTCTGAACGGCGAGCCCAAGTGGGAAGCGCAGATTGACGCGTTGATGGATGCGGTGGACAAGAACGTTCCGCAGCCGAATCGCGCCATTGATCTTCCGTTCCTGATGCCGATCGAAGACATCTTCTCGATCTCGGGCCGCGGCACCGTGGTGACGGGCCGTATCGAGCGCGGCAAGGTGAAGGTGGGCGAGGAAGTTGAGATCGTGGGCTTCCGCGAAACAAGAAAGACCGTAGTGACGGGCGTGGAAATGTTCAAGAAGCAGTTGGACGAAGGTCTGGCTGGCGACAACGCAGGCCTGTTGCTGCGCGGCATTCCCAAGGAAGACGTGGAGCGCGGCATGGTTCTGGCCAAGGGTGGATCGATCACCCCGCACACCAACTTCAAGGGCGAAGTTTACGTGTTGAGCAAGGAAGAGGGCGGCCGTCATACGCCGTTCTTCAAGGGCTATCGTCCCCAGTTCTACTTCCGCACGACGGACGTGACGGGCGTGGCCGAGCTTCCGGCGGGCGTGGAGATGGTGATGCCGGGCGACAACGTGCAGCTGGTGGTGGAGTTGATCACCCCGGTGGCCATGGAGAAGGGCTTGCGCTTTGCGATCCGCGAAGGCGGACGCACGGTAGGCGCGGGTACGATCTCCGAAATCGTTAAGTAACGAGTTGACGGCAGGGAGCCAGCAGCAATGTTGGCTTCCTGTTGAGAAGAAAGAAGAGCACATGGTAGGACAGAGAATTCGCATCCGGCTGAAGGCATACGACTATCGTGTGCTCGACACCTCGACCGGCGAGATTGTGGACACGGCCAAGCGCACCGGAGCAACGGTAGCTGGTCCGATTCCCTTGCCGACCATCAAGAACAAGTACTGCGTGCTGCGTTCGCCGCACGTGGACAAGAAGTCGCGCGAGGCATTCGAGATCCGCACACACAAGCGTCTGATCGACATCCTCGAGCCGACGCAGCAGACGGTGGACGCGCTCATGAAGCTCGACCTCCCCGCTGGCGTTGACGTGGAAATCAAGGCATTCGAGAAGTAGGCACCTGCGGTGCGGCTGGCGCGCTTTTCGAGCGCAAGGGCCAGCGGTAGTGGAAGACTTAAGAACGTTCGCAGCCCGCGCAGGGCCCGGCAGTGCGATGCATTCAACATCGCATGATGAGGTGAGGGAAATATGGCAGTCACGGGAATTCTGGGAAAAAAGATCGGCATGACGCAGGTCTTCGACGAGAAGGGCGATGTGCATCCGATCACGGTGCTTCAGGCTGGCCCTTGCGTGGTCACGCAGCTCAAGACCATGGCGAAGGATGGATACGAGGCCGCGCAGATTGGACTTGTTGAATTCGTCAAGGCATCGAAGATCACCAAGCCTCAGGCGGGCCACCTGGCCAAGACCGAAGCGCCTCCGGTGAAGGAGATCCGCGAGGTGAACCTTGAGATTGCGGCCGACGGCGTGGAAGGTACCAAGGCCGGTGATCGCGTCCTGGTCGACATCTTTTCCGATGCCAAGTTTGTTGATGTAATCGGCACCAGCAAGGGCCGCGGTTTCGCGGGCGTTGTGCGCCGGCATAAGTTCGGCGGCGGTCCCAAGTCGCACGGCCACATGTTCCAGGTGCAGGGTTCGATCGGCGCCTCGAGCTTCCCGTCGCGCGTGTTTCCGGGTCAGCGCATGCCAGGCCACTTCGGTACCGATCAAGTAACTGTTCGCAATCTGCGCATTCGCGGAATTGATCTGGACGAGAATCTGTTGATGGTTGAAGGGGCGGTTCCTGGACCTCGCGATGGTTACGTGATGATCTCCAAGGCCAAGGCGCCACCGCGTGAGCGTCGTGGTTTCGCTGGATCCGGCACGGTCGATCCGTTGAAGGCTTCGAAGAAGGCAACCGCGAAACGTAAGTAAGCACCCGCGGTGTGGCCAATAGCGCCTTGCGGCGCACGAGAATTGAGAGCCGGAAAATGAGCCGGCGGAAGAAGAAGACGATGGCAAAAGTGGATGTAGTCAATCTGAATGGCGACAAGGTGGGCTCGCTCGATCTGGCCGATTCGGTATTCGGACAGATCAACGAAGCGCTGCTGTGGGAGGCGGTCAAGCATTATCGCGCCTCGCTTCGGCAGGGCACGCACGCCACCAAGAACCGCAAGCTGGTCGCCGGTTCCGGCAAGAAGCTGTGGAAGCAGAAGGGCACGGGCCGCGCTCGCGTGGGCTCGGTGCGTTCCCCACTGTGGCGTCACGGCGGCACGGTCCATGGACCTCAACCGCGCAGCTACGATTACGCTTTCCCCCGCAAGAAGCTGCTCGGCGCGCTGCGCTCGGCGCTGGCCTCGAAGCTCGCTGACGGCAAACTCACCGTGGTCGACTCGCTCGAGATCAAGGAAGCCAAGACCAAGCTCTACCGCAACGCGCTCGACAAGCTTGGCGTCACCCGCACGGCGCTGGTGGTCGAAAACGGCAAGTCGCTTTCGCAATCGCTGGTGCTCGGTGCGCGCAACCTCAAGGGCGTGGAGTTGGTGCTCAACAATGAAGTGCATCCGTACGATCTGCTCCGCTATGAGCGCGCCATCTTCTCCAAGGCGGCCATCGAGCAGCTTACAGAGGCCCTCGTGAAGAGTGTTTCAAAGCGCAATCACGCAGCGCAGACGGAGGCCGCGTAATGCCTACTCTCTACACCGTAATTCGCCGCCCGCTGATCACTGAAAAGGGATTGGGCGTCAAAGAAACCGAAGGCACGCTTGTGTTTGAAGTAGCGCCTGAGGCCAGCAAAACTGAAGTCAAGCAAGCTGTAGAGTCGCTCTTCAAGGTGAAGGTCGCAGCGGTTCGCACCTCCAATGTTCTGGGCAAAGAGCGCCGCCGCGGCAAGTTCGCGGGTTTCCGCCCCGACTGGAAAAAGGCATACGTCCGGCTGAAGGCCGGCGAGAAGATGCCAGAGTACGTGAGCAACCTGTAAACGCAGGGAATAGGGAACTGGATGTAGGGAATAGGCGACCTGGCCCAGCGGCTCACAGTAAGGAATATCGGAGGCTCGTGAAGAGCATCCGGAGAAACGGGGAGAGCGGCGCAGCAGTAGCGCCAGCTCTTCAGGACAAAGACGATGGCAATCAAGACATTTAGACCGATCACGCCGACCCTGCGCTTCAAGACCACGCAGGTGAACGACGACCTGACGACCGATAAGCCGCACAAGCCGCTGCTGACTACCCGCAAGCGCACCGGCGGCCGCCGTAACTCAGGCGATCTGACCATTCGCCACCACGGCGGTGGCCACAAGCAGAAGATTCGTCTCATCGACTTCAAGCGCGAAAAGTATGGCGTTCCGGGCAAGGTAGCCACGATCGAATACGATCCGAATCGCTCCGCGCGCATTGCTTTGGTTCACTACGCAGACGGCGAAAAGCGCTACATCCTGCAGCCGGTTGGGCTGAAGGTTGGTGCGACGGTCAGCTCGGGGCCTGAAGCCGACATCCTGGTGGGGAATGCTCTTCCGTTGAAGAACATCCCTGCAGGTACGACTGTCCATGCCATTGAGCTTCGGCCCGGCAAAGGTGCGCAGATGGCGCGTTCGGCCGGAACCCAGGCGCAGCTGGTCGCCAAGGAAGGCGATTACGCGCTGCTCAAGCTGCCCTCGGGTGAAACCCGCAAGGTGCTCGTCGAGTGCATGGCGACCATTGGCCAGGTGGGCAACACCGACCACGAAAATGTTTCGATCGGCAAGGCCGGGCGCAACCGCTGGAAGGGCATTCGCCCCACCAATCGCGGCGTTGCGATGAACCCTGTCGACCACCCGCACGGCGGCGGCGAAGGCAAGACTTCAGGCGGCCGTCACCCGGTGACCCCGTGGGGCCAGCCAACGCGCGGATACAAGACACGCAACAACAAGCGGACCGACGCCTTCATCGTCAGCCGCCGGCAGAAGTAAAGGGAGCGGAGATTCATGGCACGTTCGACAAAAAAGGGTCCGTTTGTAGATGCGCACCTGAGCGTGAAGATTGAGACGCTCAACACGGCCAACGACAAGAAGGTTGTGAAGACATGGTCGCGGCGTTCCACCATTTTCCCCGAGTTCGTGGGGCACACCATCGCCGTGCACAACGGCAAGAAGTTTGTTCCCGTGTACGTGACCGAGAACATGGTGGGCCACAAGCTGGGTGAATTTGCGCCGACGCGCACATTCAAGGGACACACCGCCGGTGGCAAGGCTGAAGCCGCTGCCAAGCCGCGCTAAGAAGAACTGTTCGTAGCTGATTTTGAGGAAGAGACCAATGGCAGTCGTGACAAAGGAATACCGGGCCGAGGCAAGGTTTCAGCGCGTGTCGCCACAGAAGGCGCGCCTTGTGCTCGATCTGATCAAGGGCCGGGGAGTGCAGGAGGCGCTGGAGACAGCCGCCTTCACCAAGAAGCGCATCGCTCCGGTGATCCACAAGCTGCTGGTGTCGGCAGTAGACAACGCCAAGTATGTTTCGGGTGAGCGCGGCGATGACGTAGATGTGGACAACCTCTACGTCAAGCAGGCCATCGCCAATGAAGGTCCGCGCATGAAGCGTATCCGCCCCGCCCCCATGGGCCGCGCCTATCGCTATCAGCGCCGGTTGACGCACATCATTCTTTCGGTAGCCGAGCGCGCCAATTCGGAGAGCCTGGTGACCCGGGTGGAAGACACGAAGGCCGCTGCCAAGCCGACTAAATCGGCTAAGTCTGCCAAGCCCGCGAAGAAGGCGAAGTCGGCGACGGCGTCCAAGGTAACCAAGAAGGCAACAACGGTGAAAAAGGTCAGCAAGAAGGCCTGAGAGGTTTGAGGGAAGAACTATGGGACAGAAAGTCCATCCTTACGGATTTCGGCTGGGAGTCAACAAGCCCTGGCGCTCACGCTGGTTCTCTGAGCGCGACTACGACAAGCTCCTTGTCGAAGACGTCAAGCTCAAGGCTGAGCTGCGCGAGAAGCTGAAGGCTGCCGGCGTAAGCTCGGTCGAGATTGAGCGCCCCGGCAACAAGCTTCGCTTCCTTATCCGCACCGCGCGTCCGGGCATCGTCATCGGCCGCAAGGGCGCTGAGATTGAGAAGCTCAAGACCGAGCTTGGCAAGCGCACCAACCGCGACGTGTTCATCGACATCATCGAGGTGAACAAGCCGGAGCTCGATGCCCAGCTCGTGTCCGAGAACATTGCGCTGCAGTTAGAGAAGCGCGTCAGCTTCCGCCGCGCCATGCGCAAGAGCGTTGACTCCGCGCTGCGCTTCGGTTGCAAGGGCATCAAGGTGCGCGTTTCGGGTCGCTTGAACGGCAACGAAATCGCGCGCTCGGAATGGTACTTGCAGGGACGTTTGCCGCTGCACACGCTGCGCGCCGACATCGACTACGGATTCACCGAAGCGCACACCACCTACGGTGTGATCGGCGTGAAGACGTGGATCTATCGCGGCGACATTTACGAGCAGAAGCGCCGGCAGACGCCGCAAGTCGGCACGAGCGTGTTTTAGTAGCAGGGATCAGAGATCAGGGGTCAGGGATCAGAAAGTCTTGACTGTTGGACTTCAATCGTCTGCTGGTTATGTTTGAGAGCAAGTTGCCCGGGAAGCGAGTCGGGAGGGGATTGGAACTGATCCCTGATCCCTGATCTCTGATCCCTGGTTTTTGAGGGTTTCGCTATGTTGATGCCAAAGAAGGTGAAGTTTCGCAAGCAGCAGAAGGGCAAGCGCCGCGGAAAAGCGTGGCGCGGATCCTCGCTTGCGTTCGGCGAGTACGGACTGAAGGTTCTGGAGTGCGGCTACATTACCGACCGCCAGATCGAAGCCAGCCGTATTGCCATGACCCGGTTCATCAAGCGTGGTGGCAAGATCTGGCTGCGCCTGTTCCCGGATAAGCCGATCACCAAGAAGCCGGCCGAAGTTCGTATGGGCTCTGGCAAGGGCGCACTGGATCATTGGGTGGCGGTAGTCAAGCCCGGCAAGATCCTTTTCGAAATGGAAGGGGTCGCCCCGGAGATCGCGCAGGAAGCCATGCGCCTGGCGTCGAACAAGCTGCCCTTGCGGACGAAGTTTGTGCAACGCCCCGGCGCAGAGAAGTCGGCTGAGAAGACGCCGGCTGAAGCAGCGGAATAAGACAGGATCCGGCGCGCGTCCCATAGGGATACGGCGCCCGAGAGAGAGAAGAGATGGAACTGAATAAGATTCGCAGTTTGAGCGACGAAGAACTGACGGCCCACGAGAAGACCTCGGCGGAGCAGCTGTTCCGTCTTCGCTTCCAGGTCTCCATGGGGCAGAACGACGGAGTGAAGAAACTCCGCCAGCTGCGCAAGGAGATCGCTCAGATCAAGACCGTGGCGCGGGAGCGCGCCCTTGGTGTTCGCGGCGCAGGCAAAGATGGCGCCGTAGCAACAGCCGGAAAGGGAGCACGCTAAATGGCGGCAACTGAAGCAGTGCAGACGCCGGCGGCAACCACGCGGCGCAATGAGAAGGTCGGCAACGTGGTCTCCACCAAGATGCAAAAGACCATCGTCGTCGAAGTGGAAATGCGCAAGGCGCACCCCAAGTACAAGCGCATCGTCAAGAGCTCGAAGAGGTTTTACGCTCACGATGAACAGAACTCTGCGCGCGTGGGTGACGTTGTTCGCATTCGTGAGACCCGTCCTACGAGCAAGCTCAAGCGTTGGGCTCTTGAAGAAATCGTGCGTCGCTCGTCGCTCGGTCAGATTGAAGACGCTGCCGCGGCAGCCAAGTAACCGCGCGTAGGGAGAACAGACCATGGCAGTGCAAATGAGATCCATGCTCGCCGTTGCCGATAACTCCGGCGCGCGCAAGCTGCAGATGATCCTGCCCCTGGGCGGCGGATTGGGCAAAAAGGCTTTCCTCGGCGACGTGATCACGGCGGCCGTGAAGGAAGCATCGCCCGATGGCACCGTGAAGAAGGGCAAGGTTGTAAAGGCGGTCATCGTCCGCACCCGCAAGGAATATCGCCGTCGCGACGGCACCTACATCCGGTTCGACGAGAACGCGGCCGTGGTGATTGATGACGCACATGAGCCAGTGGGTACCCGCGTTTTTGGTCCCGTTGCCCGTGAGCTGCGCGAGAAGAAGTTCCTCAAGATCGTTTCGCTGGCGCCGGAAGTAGTTTAAGAAGGTTTGGAGAAATCATGCAGAGCTTAAGCATTCGTCGCAACGATACGGTCAAGGTCCTCGCCGGCACTGACCGCGGCAAGACTGGCCGCGTGCTGCGCGTCTTCCCCGACAAGGGCACCGTGCTCGTCGAGCATGTGCGGGTTGTCAAGAAGACCGTCTCCTCGAAGACCGGCCAGCGCACCAAGGGTGGCATTGCCGAGCAGGAGTCGCCCATCAACATCTCCAACGTGTCCCTGGTTTGCCCCAACTGCGGGCCGGCGCGCATCGGCTACAAGCAGGACGGCGACACCAAGGTGCGCATGTGCAAGAAGTGCGGGCAGACGCTGCCCACCAAGAAGTAGCGGGATCCAGTCAGATCTTCGGATCTGCGTAACCCCTGCCGTAACGGTAAACGGCGCAAGCCACTCCGAAGTCCGGCAGAAAGAGAGCAAACAGCAAATGGCGGCAAGGCTGAAGGAAAGATACAACAAGGAAATCAAGCAGGCGCTGCAAAAGGAGCTCGGACTCGAGAACTCCATGGCGGTGCCCAAGCTTGAGAAGATCGTGATCAACATGGGCCTGGGTGAAGCCACCCAGAACACCAAGCTGCTCGATCCGCTGGTCGCGGATCTGGCTGCCATCGCCGGACAGAAGCCCGTTACCACCAAGGCGAAGAAGTCGATTGCGGCCTTCAAGGTGCGCGCCGGCATGTCGATCGGCGCCATGGTGACGCTGCGCAGCGACAAGGCCTATGAGTTCCTCGATCGTTTGATTGCCACGGCGCTGCCCCGCGTGCGCGACTTCCGCGGTGTATCGACGAAGAGCTTTGACGGTCGCGGCAATTACACGCTTGGCCTGAAGGATCAGCTGCTCTTCCCGGAGATCGATTACTCCAAGGTGGAAAAGCTGAAGGGCATGAACATCACCATCGTGACCACGGCCACAGACGACAACTCGGCGCGCGCTTTGCTTCGCGCCTTCGGCATGCCGTTCCGCCAGGGCGCCTAGGCCGCCGAGAGGATTTGAGGATTTATGGCAACCACTGCAAAACGAGTTAAGGACGCGCGGAAGCCGAAGTTCAGCTGCCGCAAGCACAATCGGTGCCAGCTCTGCGGACGCCCGCGCGGTTTTCTGCGCAAGTTCGGCGTTTGCCGTCTGTGCTTCCGCGGACTGGCGCTCAAGGGCGAAATCCCCGGCGTCGTCAAGTCGAGCTGGTAATAAAGCAGCTTTCAGCTTTCAGCCTCTAGCTCCTAGCTAGAAGCTAATAGCTAAGAGCTAGTAGCTGTAGTAAGCATTCCCGCTGGTTCTCCTGATCAAGTGAGGCCGGGAGCGAACGGGGAATGAAGGAGAAGGAATGAGTCTGACCGACCCAGTAGCAGATTTTCTGGCGCGCATCCGGAACGCAATCCGGGCCCGCCACCAGAAGCTGGATGTGCCTGCTTCGAAGCTGAAGACCGAGATCGCCCGCATTCTCAAGGAAGAGGGTTACATCTCGAACTACAAGACCCAGGAAGAGGAGGGCAAGCTGGTGCTCCGCGTGTACCTGAAGTACGGCGGAACCGAAGCGGCCATCCGCGACCTGGCGCGAATCTCGCGTCCCGGCTGCCGCGTCTACATTGGCCGCGACGAGATCAAGCGCGTCCAGGGCGGCCTCGGCATCTCCATCATGACCACCCCCAAGGGCGTCATGACCGGCCGTCAAGCCCGCCGTGAAGGCGTCGGCGGCGAATTGTTGTGCGAAGTTTGGTAAATAAGGCAGGGACTGGGGACTAGGGACGAGAAAGCAGGGTCCTTGAGTCGCCAAATGTAAGCCAGATGTTTTTTTTGGACCCTAGTCCCTAGTCTCTAGCCCCTGTTTTCCGGCTGCAGTGGAACGAAGGCTGCAATTGCCATCGGGACTCGCAAGCCAGCAAAGGATTGATTCAATGTCGCGTATTGGAAAAAAGCCCATCCCGCTGCCCGCGGGTGTCAAGTACAAGGTGGAGGGCAACACCGTTCTCGTCGAAGGTCCCAAGGGCAAGGTCTCGGCACTGATCGCCGATGGCATCAAGCTCGAGACCAAGGACGGCTTCCTGAACGTGCTCCGCGAGAGCGACAAGGTTGCCGCATTCCACGGCCTGACCCGCGCCCTTGTGTTCAACGCGGTTCACGGCGTCACCTCGGGCTGGAAGAAGGATCTGGACATCGTCGGCATCGGCTACCGCGCTGAGTTGAAGGGCAAGGGAACCGTGGTGTTCACTCTCGGCTACTCGCACCCCATCGAATTTCCGCTGCCCACCGGGATTGAAGTGGCCATCGATCCCAAGCAGACGCACCTTACTGTCAGCGGTATCGATCGCCAGAAGGTGGGCCAGGTGGCCGCCGACATGCGCTCGCTCCGCAAGCCGGATCCGTACAAGAACAAGGGCGTACGCTACTCCGACGAGAAGCTCAAGAAGAAGGCCGGCAAGACTGGCAGCAAGTAAGAGATCAGCTTTCAGAGAACAGAGATCAGATAACCCGATGAAAGACTGATCTCTGATCTCTGATAACTGAAAAAACCGAACGGCGCCGCAGGGCGGCTCCGCTGATAGGAAGAGATACCGATGATCAAGAGAGACTCAATTCGCCAGCGCATTCACGCTCGTATCCGCCGCAAGCTGTCGGGTACCACGGAGCGTCCGCGCCTCAGCGTGCACCGCTCGCTGAACCACATTTATGCCCAGGTGATCGACGACCAGACCGGCGAGACGCTGGTTTCGGCTTCCACCCTCGCCATCAAGGCCAAGACCGGCGGCAACATTGCGGCGGCCAAGGAAATCGGCAAGACCATCGCCGAGCGCGCCGTCGAAAAGGGTGTCAAGAAGGTGGTCTTCGATCGCGGCGGCTACTTGTATCACGGCCGCGTAAAGGCGTTAGCCGATGCAGCCCGTGAGGCCGGGTTGGAGTTTTAAGGAAGCTATCAGCCGTCAGCTTTCAGCTTTCAGTTCATCTGCTGAATTCCTGATCGGCGCTGCGTTGCAAGCTGATAGCTGAGAGCTAAAAGCTGAAAGCTGAGAGAGAACATGACGATGTTAAAGAAGAAACTCGATGCCAACCAGTACAACCTGAAGGATCAGGTGGTGGCCATCAATCGCGTGACCAAGGTGGTCAAGGGCGGCAAAAACATGTCGTTTGCCGCGCTCGTCGTAGTAGGCGACGCCGCTTCCGGCGTGGTCGGCTACGGTTCGGGCAAGGCCAAGGAAGTTCCCCAGGCGATCCGCAAGGGAATTGAATCAGCCAAGAAGAACCTGGTTCGCATCAACCTCACCGACACCACGATCCCGCATCAGGTGCTGGGCCGCTACGGCTCCGGCCAGGTGCTGCTCAAGCCGGCGCCGGAAGGCACGGGCGTGATCGCGGGCGGCGCAGTCCGTGCGGTCATGACCTCTGCCGGTGTGCAGAATGTGCTTACCAAGAGCCTCGGCACCGCCAATCCCCACAACGTCATCAAGGCCACCTTCGACGCTCTCGTGCAGCTTCGCGACAGGGGAGAAGTAGCCACCATGCGCGGCAAGCAGGTTGAGGATCTCTAATCATGGCCGAAACCAAGATGATTCGCATTCAATACTTTCGCTCGAAGAACAACACGCCGCTGAAGCATAAGCTGGTCGTCAAGGGCCTCGGATTCACGCGGCTCAATCAGATCGTCGAGCGCGTCGATACGGAATCCACCCGCGGCATGGTCAAGGCCATCCCGCACCTGGTCCGTATCCTGGAGAACTAGTAATCGAGCGATGAAGTGAAAGAGTGATCAAGTGATGGAGCAACGCACAACTGTTTTTCATCACGCGATCACGCGATCACTCGATTACTCAAAACAACGCGAGTCGGCGCGATCCAGCATCGCCCCGGCGCTATAGCGAGGACATCATGGCAAAGAATTTATCCAATCTACGCGCGCCCAAGAATGCAAACACCGGGCGCAAGCGTGTCGGCCGCGGTATGGGCTCCGGCATGGGCAAGACCTCTACCCGCGGCCATAAGGGCCAGCGCTCGCGCTCCGGTTCCCACATGATGCGCGGCTTTGAGGGCGGCCAGATGCCCCTGCATCGCCGGCTTCCCAAGCGTGGATTCACCAACATTTTCCGCACTGAATATACGGTTGTGAATCTCGACCGGATCGCGGCTCTCGAGTCCATCTCCGAGATCACCCAGGACGACTATAAGAAGCTCGGCCTCGCCTCCAGCAAGAAGGCTCTTATCAAGATTCTCGGCTCCGGCGAGCTCACCTCGGCTGTCACCATCCATGCCCACAAGTTCTCCAAGTCCGCCCAGGAAAAGATCGAAAAAGCGGGCGGAAAGGCGATTGTGCTGGGTGCCCCGGAGCCAGCCAAGGCCTAAAGTAATTCCTGATTCTATGGGCCTCAATTGAGGCCCATAGTTCCCCCAAAGATTCCGCCTCCTGTGCGATAGATCACAGCGACAAGCAAGCCTTTCCCGCGTAAGATGAATGCAATCGCTTAAATTTGGCGCTGGGCGCCTCAAGGGTACGCCTACTCATGGTTGAGAAGTTCCTCAATATCTTCCGCATCCCCGACCTGCGCAAGCGGGTGCTCTTCACCCTGGCTATTCTGGCCGTTTACCGTCTTGGCGCATGGATCCCCACGCCGGGCGTGAACACCACGCTGCTCGAGCGCCTCTTCGACCAGCAGGGCGGCTCGGCGCTTGGCCTCATGAACCTGTTCGGCGGCGGTAACCTGCGCCGCATGACCATCTTCGCCCTCGGCATCATGCCGTACATTACGGCATCCATCATCTTCCAGCTGCTGACCGTGGTGTACGAACCGCTGGCCCGCATCCAGAAGGAAGGCGAACTCGGCCGCCGCAAGATTACCCAGTGGACCCGCTACATGACGGTTGTCCTGGGCGCTCTGCAATCCATCGGCATCGCGGCCATCCTCACCAAGCAGGGCCTGGTGCTGAATCCCGGCATCGGCTTCAGCCTCATGACCGTCCTCACCCTCACCACCGGCACCGCGTTCATCATGTGGCTGGGCGAGCAGATCACCGACCGCGGCATCGGCAACGGCATGAGCTTGCTCATCTTTGCCGGCATTGTCGCCGGCCTGCCTCGTGGCGTAGGCGAACTTGTCACCAAGATTCAGACCAATGCCTGGGGCTCCTTCACCTTCCTGGCCGTGATCCTCATGATCGCCGCCATGGTTGCCGTCGTCGCCTTCATCGTGTTCGTCGAGCGCAGTGAGCGCCGCATTCCCATCCAGAGCGCGCGCCGCATCGTCGGCCGCCGCATGATGGGTGGACAGTCCAGCCATCTGCCCCTCAAGGTCAACTCCGGCGGCGTCATGCCCGTCATCTTCGCCAGTTCCATCCTCTCCGCGCCATTGCTTTTTGCGCAGGTTGAGTGGGTGCAGAACAACCGCTTCTTCCAGCCCATCATCCAAGCTCTCCAGCCCGGATATCCGTGGTATGAGACGCTTTACGTTCTGGGCATCATCTTTTTCGCGTACTTCTACGTGTCTATCGTGATGAAGCCCGACGACATCGCCGATAATTTCCGCAAATCCGGATCGTTCATTCCCGGCATTCGGCCCGGCCGTCGTACCTCTGACTTCATCAATGACATATTGACCCGGATCACCCTGGTTGGCGCCCTCTACCTGATCATCATTTCCCTCGTGCCTACCTTCATGATCTCGGGAATACGCTTCGACAAATTGTTCCTGGTCGGCCGGCTCTTTGAGAGCATGCCTACCTGGATGACGCATGGTTTGGGGGTCAACTTCTACTTTGGCGGCACTTCGCTGCTCATCGTCGTGGGAGTCGCAATGGACACCGTCAACCAGATCGAATCGCAGCTCATCATGAGACACTATGAGGGCTTTTCCCCGCGCTCCGGTCGTATCCGCGGAAGGAAAACCTGGTAATGGCTTCTTTGATCTCCGAGATAGAGAAAGGCCGGGAAGTAGGTCGAAAGATCTTGCCTGGCCCTATTCTTTTGCTGGGCGCGCCCGGCGCTGGAAAAGGCACGCAATCCATGGAACTGGTTAAGCTTTGGGGCATCCCCCAGATCTCAACCGGCGACTTGCTTCGGGCGAACGTTTCACATGGCACTGAACTTGGCCGCATTGCCAGGAGCATCATGGATCGCGGCGAGTTGGTGCCCGATTCGCTGGTCAATGAAATGGTCGCCATCCGTCTCCGCGAACCCGATACGGAAATCGGCTATATCCTCGATGGTTACCCTCGTACCCTCAACCAAGCTGGCTGGCTCGACGGGCGGATCGCCTCTCATCCCGAATCCCTTCCTGTGGTTGCCGTCAGTATCAGCGTGGATTATAATGGGTTACTGCGTCGAATCACTGGGCGCAGGAATTGCCCTGTTTGCCAAACGATCTACAACATCTACGTTAAACCGCCTAAAATCAGCGGGATATGCGATGTTGAAGGCGCGACTCTGATGCTGAGAGCCGACGACACGGAAGAGGTTTTCGCGGAACGCATGCGCGCCTATTCCGCTTTGACTGCTCCCGTCGTTGAGCACTACCGGGAACTCGGGCGTTTCGCAGAAGTGAATGGAGACCGGCCCATCGATGTGGTGGCAGCCGGAATTGTTGCCGCCGTTGAACGGTTGCGCGCGTTTTAGCGCACCGGACGGCGACTTTGCGTGTGTAAGGATACCTGCTCAGTGAGCTTTGAACCCCGGCCGGGGGAGTATCTTCTGGCCAGTCGCTCATGGCTTCCCGATCAAGAGGATTTTAGTGGCGGTTGTTCTCAAGTCGTCTCAGGAAATCGAGAAGATGCGCCGTGCGGGCCGTGTGGTCCGAGAGGTGCTCGAACTCGTGCGCGCCCAGGTTAAGCCCGGCGCCACCACACTCGATTTGGAAACTGTCGCTGAAAAGAAGATTGAGGAGCTTGGTGCCAAGCCGGCCTTCAAGGGGTATCACGGTTTTCCCTGTGTGCTATGCACGTCGGTGAACAGTGAGGTTGTGCACGGCATTCCGTCCCGCAAGCGCGTTCTCCAGGAGGGCGACATTGTCTCCGTGGATTGCGGCGCGATCGTCGACGGCTACTACGGTGACGCTGCCATCACGGTTCCGGTGGGCTCGAACATCGATCCCGACACGGCGCGGCTGCTGCGCGTTACAGAAGATTCGTTGAAATCGGGAATCGCGGCCGTAAAGCCGGGCGCGACCCTGGGCGATATCGGCGCGGCCGTGCAGTCGGTGGTCGAGGCTGAAGGTTTTTCAGTGGTACGGGATTTTGTGGGCCACGGCATCGGATCGCACATGCACGAAGATCCCCAGGTGCCGAACTTTGGTGAAGCTGGCCGCGGCATGAAGCTGCGCCCCGGCATGGTCATCGCCATTGAGCCCATGGTCAACGCCGGCAAGGCTGCAGTTCGCGTCCTCAAGGATGGATGGACAGCGGTCACCGACGACGGAAGTATGAGTGCTCACTTCGAGCATACGGTGGCCGTTACTGACACCGGCGCAAGAATTCTGACTGAGTAGAGAAGCTCGGTCCAAAACACTCAGGCGCGCGTGCGCCAGAAGCGGGATACGGTTTGTCGAAGGAAGACGCGATTGAGGTTATGGCAACGGTCATCGAGACGCTGCCCAATGCCATGTTCAAGGTTAAGCTCGAGAATAACCATGAGGTGCTGACCCATGTTTCCGGAAGAATGCGCAAGAACTTCATCCGCATCCTTCCCGGTGATCGCGTGGCGGTGGAACTGAGCCCCTACGACCTTAACCGCGGACGTATCGTCTACCGCTACAAATAAGGATTCGGTACCCGACAACATGGGGTGCCCCATCCTAACCACGCTTTTGTGGTTGGGGTGAGAGCAACGAATGCAAGTCAACCGCTGCGTCAAATGATGCGCGGAGAAGGGCAGTAAAAATCATGAAGGTCCGTGCATCGGTCAAAAAAATTTGCGTCAAGTGCAAGGTCATCAACCGCCGTGGCGTGGTTCGTGTGATCTGCGAAAACGCAAAGCATAAGCAGCGCCAGGGCTAACTTCGAGTCTGGTAATAGGCAAGGAACCTCCTCCGGATGTGGGCAACTGTTTTCTGTCCACTGTTCACCGGTAAAAGGGGCTAGTTAGCTTGAATCAAGGCTTGCGAGGAACCCCGGAGTTTTCCGCATCACCCGTGCGAACCGGTTAAGGCCGGATGGCACACAACCCAGCACCAAAGAGGAATTCGAATGGCACGTATTGCTGGCGTCGATCTGCCCCGCAACAAGCAGGCTCGGATCGCGCTGACCTATATCTTTGGCATCGGTGACCCCCGCGCCAAAAAGATTCTGGAGAAGGCCAATGTCGACGCCTTCAAAAAAATCCAGGATCTTGGCGAAGAAGAGGTCAACCGCATCCGCCAGGTCATTGAAGACGAGGGTGAAGTCGAGGGCGATCTCCGCAAGGACGTCCAGATGCACATCAAGCGCCTCATTGACATCCAGAGCTATCGCGGCAACCGTCATCGCCGGTCGCTGCCGGTGCGCGGTCAGCGCACCCATACCAATGCCCGTACACGCAAGGGCCCGCGCAAGGGAACTGTGGCCGGCAAGAAGAAAGCGACGGGTAAAACCTAAATGGCGAAACCAGAGCAGAAAGCCGGCGCCGGCAAGGCTGGCAAGAACAAAAAGTTCAAAAAGCGCGAGCGCAAGAATGTGCCATTTGGTATCTGCCACATTCAGGCGTCGTTCAACAACACCATCGTCACCATCACTGACCAGATGGGCAACACCCTTAGCTGGAAGAGCTCCGGCTCTCTCGGCTTCCGCGGTTCGCGTAAGGGCACACCATTTGCGGCCCAGCAGGCAGCGTCAAACGCGGCCGGCATGGCCCGCGATCACGGTCTGCGCGCCGTCGACGTTCGCGTCGCCGGTCCCGGATCGGGCCGCGAGTCCGCCATTCGCGCTCTAGCAGCGGCGGGCATTGAAGTCCGCTCCATTCGCGACGTCACGCCGGTTCCGCACAACGGCTGCCGTCCGCCCAAGCGCCGCAGAGTGTAAGAAACAGCTGTCAGGATTAGCTGAGCTAGTGCCAGGTTGAGACTAGCCCAGCACATGAGCAAGAGCCAAGAGCTGATCGCCGCAGCTGAAACAGAATGGGCCGGACGAGCGTCCACGGCAGCAACTCTAGTCACTCGCAACTGTTGCATTGGCACAAAAGCTAAAGGCCGAGCTAATAGCTAGAGCGCCTTTCGTGTAAACCGGCCGTCATCCGAAGTCAGGAGAAGAAATGGCTCGTTACACCGGAGCAGTCTGCCGCCTTTGCCGTCGCGAAGGCACCAAGCTCTTCTTGAAGGGCACCAAATGTCACTCCGATCGCTGCCCCATCGAGAAGCGCAACTTCCCGCCGGGCATGCACGGCAAAGATCGCAAGGCCAAGATCGTCGGTTACGGCCTCCAGCTGCACGAAAAGCAGAAGGCCAAGCGTATGTACTTCACGCTTGAGGGCCAGTTCCGCGAGTACTACGAAAAGGCCAGCCGCGCCACCGGCGTCACCGGCGAATTGCTCATCCAGCAGCTCGAGCGCCGCCTTGACAACGTCGCCTACCGTCTCGGCTTCGCTATCTCGCGCCGCCAGGCCCGCCAGGTTGTCCGTCACGGACATGTGCAGGTCAACGGCCGCAAGGTCAACATTCCCTCCTTCCAGGTAAATGTTGGCGACGAGATCGCGATCCGCGAAGGCGCAAAGAAGCTCATCATTATTGAGCAGGGCACCCAGTATGCCGCTCAAAACCCCGTCCCCGTATGGCTCGAAGCCAACTTCGAAGGCATGTCCGGCCGGGTACTCAGCTTACCCAAGCGTAAGGACGTCAACCTGCCCGTCAACGAGCAGCTGATCGTCGAACTGTACTCGAAGTAACGCACGACAGGGAATACGCATTAGGGAATAGGGAATAGAAAGCATCGTAGGCATCTGCACGATGAGCTATTCCCTACTTCCTATTCACTACTCCCTGAATTTCAACCGAAGGAGAACTTGCGCGGCCGCCGCAAAATGCATCGCGACGTACTTGCCGCGCGGGAAAAGAGATCACGCATATGCTTTGGAGAGGATTCCAGAAACCCAAGCGTCTCGCAGTTGATGCCGAGACACTCACTGAAACCTACGGCAAGTTCAGCGCTCAGCCTTTCGAGCGCGGCTTCGGCACCACCATCGGCAATGCACTCCGCCGCACCCTTCTCAGCTCCATTGAAGGCGCAGCAGTCACAGCTGTCCGTGTTGAAGGCGTGCTGCACGAGTTCCAGTCCATCCCCGGCGTGGTTGAAGACGCCACCGACATCATCCTGAACCTCAAGCAGGTTCCCTTCAAGCTCGCGGGTGAAGGCCCCAAGGCCCTCTACCTCCGCGCCGACACACCCGGCGTCGTAACCTCCGGCATGATCGAAGCCGATGGCGACGTTGAGATCCTCGACAAAGGCGTCTACATCGCCACTGTCTCCGAGGGCGGCAAGCTTGAAATGGAAATGCGCCTCAAGCGCGGCCGCGGCTATATCTCCGCGGACAAGAACTTCGACGGCGACCTCGGCCTGGGCTTCATTCCGGTCGACTCGGTTCACTCGCCCGTCCGCCGCGTCAACTACACCGTTGATGCTGCCCGTCTCGGCCAGATCACCGACTACGACAAGCTCACCCTCGAAGTGTGGACCAATGGCGCCGTGCTCCCCGCCGATGCAGTCGGCCTGGCCGCCAAGCTGCTCAAGGACCACATGAATATCTTCATCAACTTCGAAGAAGAGATGGACACCGAGTCCCGCGTTGACGAAGGCCGCATCCTGCTGCGAAACGACAATCTCAATCGCTCTGTTGAAGAGCTTGAGCTCTCCGTCCGCAGCTACAATTGCCTCAAGAACGCCAACATTCAGTCCATCGGCGAGCTGGTTCAGAAGACCGAAGCCGAAATGCTCAAGACCAAGAACTTTGGCCGCAAGAGCCTCAACGAAATCAAGGAAATCCTCGCGCAGATGGGCTTGTCCCTCGGCATGAGGATCGACGAACAGGGCAACGCGGTTCCCGGGCCAACCAGCATTTCGCCCGCCGCCGCACTGGCCGCCGGTTACAGCCGCTACGACGACGAAGACGAGCCGCTGGATTCCGTCGACCTGCAATTGCCCACCGAGACAGAGAACTTCTAAGATGCAGGGACAGGGAGAGGACCCAGGGACTGAGTTATGTAGCCCCTGGCCCCTGGAGCCCTAGCCCCTAGGAAAGAGATTTCACCATGCGCCATCGCAATGCAGGATTCAAGCTCGGACGCAACACCAGCCACCGTCGCGCGCTGCTGCGCAACCTGGTCACGTCCGTCATCGTGGAAGACCGTGTGGAGACCACCGTCGCGAAAGCCAAGGCGGTCCGCCCCCACGTCGAAAAGATGATCACCCTCGGCAAGAAGGGCGATCTGCACTCCCGCCGTCAGGCCCTGAGCTTTCTCATGACTGACACGGCCGTGACCCGCCTCTTCGAGACCGTAGCCCCGCGCTACGGCGATCGCCAGGGCGGCTACCTGCGCATCGTGCGTACCGGCTTCCAGAAGGGCGATGGCGCCGAAAAGGCCTTCATCGAACTCCTCGGCGCCGAAAAGCAGCTCGACGAGAAGCGCCAGAAGCGCAACGAAGTCAAGGCCAAGAAGCGCGCCGAACTCGAAGCGCAGCTCGAGGCCGGCAAAAAGGACGATGACGGCAAGGAAGACGCCGCCTAGTTCTCTTTGTCGCTTCGGCAACTCAATCCCTGATCGCAACGGCGAATGGGCGCATCCCCTCAAAGGATGCGCCCATTCTTTTGCCGCAAATGTTCCGGCCTCATTCTCTTGTCAATTCGTTGGCAGCGACATCACAAACTCCCAGAACGCCTTGTTCCCCTTCAGCTTCAGAATCGAATCATCCTTTGCGGGATCGGGCATCGTCTCTCCCTGGATCACATTCTTTCTGCGATCAAAGGCCTCTTGCAGGTGCTTCTTGGCTTTTGTCGCATTGCCCTGTTCCGCGTCGGCGCACGCCAGGTTGTAATAGTTGATCGGATAATCCGGATCCGCCGCAACAGCTTTCTCCGCCAGTTCGCGGCTGCCCTTCAAATCGCCGGCCAGGCCAAGCGCCATCACCAGTTGGTCAGTCGTGATTCGCCGAGGCGTTGTAAAGCCGCCATCTGCCGGCATCGCGTCAAGCGAAGCCCTGTAGTAGTGCGCCGCAAAAGCCGGTGACGTCTTGAACAGAAGCTGACCGATCTGAAAATAGTCGAGGGCGGCAGGCTGATAAGCCACGTTCGGATGGAACACCGACAGCGCCTCCCGCATCACGTCCGCTTCCTCGGCAGTGTCGATGGGGCTCGACAAGTGAACCTCCGCGCATGTGGTCGCATTCCCCGCAAACGCAAACAGGTTTCGCTCCTGAGGCACCTTCGTATCCCCCGTATCCAGCGTGTACGCCGTGGTCGCCGCTTCCACGCCGTCCTCAAGCTTGATGTTCTTGTCGCTGCGCTTGTAAACCACCTTCCCATACTTCTTGATAATCGGATTGATCGCGTCTTCGCGGCATCCCTGCGCGGTGGGCGTGCCCGTCTTGTTCTCGAACAGAAGAAAGGTCATGCTCACTCTTTTTTCATCGTTCGAAAACTGGGCCACCGGCCGCCTGCCATTCTCGTACATGGTCAACAACTCCGGCTTCCATTCGTCGCCCTGCGGCAGCGCAATGGAACCCGGACCGAACCACGTCACTAGCTGCAGCGGGCCCCGCGGCTTGCTCGCCGGCGTCGTGGGCGCAGGCGGATTAGCCAACTGTGCGGCGCATACCGTGATCCCGCCCATCAATCCCAGCGCGACAAGTGTCTTAGCAACAATGCGATCCATCCGTGGCATGCCTCATCCTGCAAGAGCGTTCTCTCGATTATGCCAGTTTCTACAAGTCGCCCTCTTTGTCCTGGGCACCGCGCCCACCATCCAGATCAGGCCGTTTCCGGTCTTGCTCTCCGCATCAGCCCGACCGTCTGCCTCTCAGCCCTTCCCGTCCTGTGCCAGGCGATATCATGCGGGAGTGGCTCGAATCAGGAGGATCCAGGTGATCTCACGACGCAATTTCCTCGCAACGGGCGCAGTGGCATCACTGGCCATCGCATCGTCTCCCTTCTCCGGCGCCGCGGACTACCCCCCGGACAAATTCGGCGTTCAGCTCTGGGTTCTCCGTGAGCTTATGGCCAAAGACTTTGACGGCACGCTGGCCAAGGTCGCCTCCATCGGCATCAAGCGCGTCGAATTCGCCGGCTTTTATAACCGCGCTGCGAAAGAAGTCCGCGCCAGCCTGTCCGCCGCCGGTCTCACCGCCAGCGGCGCGCATTGCCTGCAGGCCTCCATGTCTGACGATGAAGTTCACCGTACCATCGACTTCTGCCATGAAGTCGGCATGCCCTGGATGATCGCCGCCGTGCCCTCCATCAAACCCGCCGCCTCGGGCGCCGCCAAGGCCGCGTCCGGTAATCCCTTCGACCACATCGAGCTTGAAGATTGGCGCTGGAGCGCCGACCGGTTCAATACCATCGGCGCGCGCGTGCGTGCGGCGGGAATGCGCTTCGCCTATCACAACCACAACATCGAAGCTCAGAAGTACGGTGACATCGTAGCCTTCGATGAAATCCTTCGCCTCACCGATCCCGCCGTGGTCGACAACGAATTCGACATCGGCAACTTCATCGCCGGTGGTGGCGATCCCTATCCGTATCTGGAAAAGTACCCACATCGATTCAAGCTCGCCCATGTCAAGGAATGGGCCACGGGGTTCACGCCCACCATCACCGGAAATTTCCCCAGGTACGCCGCATTCGGCCAGGGCTCCACGGATTGGAAAAAGCTCCTCGGCGCTCTCAAGAAAGTGGGCGTGCAGGAAATCTTCATCGAGCAGGACGGCACAGCGAGCGGAGACGAACTCGCGCCAGTCCGCCAGGGATATCAGTTCCTGTCTCGTGTCTGAACTCAAATCGTCTTAGATTGATGAGGCTTGGCGGCCCATGCAGCCGGGTGCCCCAGGCCTCGCGTCTGAGACCTGGGATCGCACGAACACCACTCACCCTGGAGTCGTTTTCCTGAGCGCATTCGAAGAATCCGCAGTTGTCCTTGCATTTTCACGGACGACGCAACACCGCGATCATTGCGGAACCACTCGCTGAGTAGAGCCTTTGAGTTTTTACCCTCGGCGCTCCTGCGCTGACCGGGACATGAGATGCTTACACGATGATCTTACTGCTTCGGATGATCGTGGTTTTCTCGTTCGCACCACTGTTCAATATCGCTGTGGCGCAGATATCCGATACCCAGTCCCTGCCGGATGCGCCATCGCAAACCGAGCAACCGTCTCAACCCAGAAAGCCGGCGACAACACGAAGGGCGGCCAATCCGATACGAGGGGGCGTGGTGGTCGTTCGACTGCTGGAACGAAAATCCCTGGTATTTCCTGACCTCGCTACGAATCAGGGGCCCTTGACCAGTTGGCAGAAATTCAAGCTGGAAGCGAACAACAGTGTCGCGTTTTCAACGATCGTCAGCGCGGCGGGTGCCGCTGCATACGGTCAGGCTGTCAATAGTCCCTCGGGGTATGGCCAGGGCGCGGAAGGATACGGGAAGCGTTTCGGAGCCGAAATGACTCGCAATGCTTCGGAGAACCTTTTCGGAAGCTTTCTATTGGCTTCTGCGTTGCACCAGGATCCACGGTTCTACGTCGAAGAGAATTTGTCGTTCCCGCAATCTGTGGAGTACTCGGCCCGCAGGATCATCTTCACTCGCAGCGACTCCGGAAAGAAGGAAATCAACTATTCCGGCTTGATCGGCCCGTTAATGAGTGAAGGGCTAGCCAATGCCTACTACCCCGACCAAGATCGCACCGTCGGCAGCACGTTCACTCGCTACGCCAGCGACATAGGATGGAGATTTGGCGGGAATCTGCTGCGCCAGTACTGGCCGAGCATCAACCGAAAGCTGCGCCTCGTCCCGGAATCTTCGGGGGAAAATCCATGAGCTTCGGAGTGTCAGTGACCACTCTCATCTTTCTCGTTCTTCCTGGTGTTCTGACGGTGGCACATGGGTCGAACGACGATCCTGAGTGAGAAGACGCTCGTCCGGGTCCCGTTTCGGGCGCATCCACCTACCCGGACTTTACTTCGAAGTCATGTCCGAGTAAACGACACTACCGCTAACTGCCCATGAGAGGCGGGTGGCCCCGGTCTCGCTTAGACCATAAGCTGTCATCCCGAGCCAAGCGCTTTTCAGCGGAGCCGAGTGACCTGCTTTTCGCGGTTACCTCCGACTTGGCCGCGATCCGCAGAGACGCCATCCGATACTCATTACCGCCGCCACGGACGTCGCACGGAATAAACCGGCGTGGCAGTCACAGTCTCTTTGCTTACCGAGAGCAGCTTGCGCCTTACCAGCCATCCTACGGCCGCCTGTGAGGCAGAGCGCGAAAGGCCTGTTTCCTCGGCCAGCTCGGCGTAACTAATCTCAATTGATTTAGCCAGGCGGTGCTGCTCGGCATATAGCCAGAAGTAGATAAGAAAGGCAGCAGGCTTATGGTCATGCCCCACCAGATCGCGCAGCAGGGTTCCGTGGACGTAAGGATCGAGAAGGATGTCCTTGTTCATGTCTATACGTTTAGATAGTATAGCAACGAATAGGATATTGTGTTCCATCGATGCGGCCCTTAGGCTTGCCTTGGAGGGTAACGAGAGATGATTCGCGGGATCAAATTCATCAGTGTTCCGGTGAAAAACCAGGATTCGGCATTGAAGTTCTACACTGACTCCCTGGGATTCAAAGTGACAACAGATCAGGAGTTCATCAAAGGTGGCCAGCGGTGGATCGAGCTGTCGATCCCAGGCGCCGACACTGGTCTATCGCTCTTCACGCCAGAAGGGCATGAAGACCGTATCGGTACATTTCAACCCATCTCTTTCTGGTGCGATGACGTTGTTCAGACCACCGAAGTTCTAAAACAACGCGGCGTCAAGTTCTTCCAGGAACCTAAGAAAGAATCTTGGGGTTCCTCAGCTATATTCGAAGACCCAGAGGGCAATAAGTTCGTGCTGAGTTCACGGTAGAGACGAGGCAGTGTGCGCGTTTTGATGATGTTATGTTTGCTTTCCGCATTCCTGAGTGGTGCCCGAGGGCAATCGCAAACCGAGAAGTCGAAGACTTCTCAAATGCACCAGGTTTACGTGGAAGATCAAAGAGATCGCGGAGTGCTTCTTTCCGACTCCGGAGAACCGGACAAGCCATCAGGCAAGGTAAAGTCGATTCAGTCGCTCGGTGGCGAGTTGCTCAGGGCACATGATGCTGCACGACGCGATCAAGTTCGGGCACTATTGGCTTCCGGCGGTGTGAGCACTGCCCAAGACTTCCACGATGCAGCATTCATCCTTCAGCATGGCGATAAGCCAGACGAATATTTGTTGGCTCACATACTAGCGATACAGGCAATCGCCAAAGGAGATTCCAACTCGGTTTGGATTTCCGCCGCAACGCTTGACCGTTACCTTCAGTTCATTGGGCAGAAGCAAGTTTTTGGAACACAGTTTTTGGACGATTGGACTGCCTACTACCACCAACACCGAAATGACGCTGATCTCGACGAAAAACTGAAGACCGTCCGCGATGACGTGACGACCCAAGACCCTTATGATCAAGACCTCTTATCGGACAATATAAGAGAAGCTTTCTGTGTACCGAGTCTTGCGTCTCAAAAGCAGCTTGTTTCAGACATGAATCACGGGAAGCCCTTCAATCCTGCGGCTATTCCGGGATGTCATCCATAGCTGGTCGCTCGATCTTCACCGCCCCTTCTGGCCTGCCCGGGGGCGAATGGGCGGCATATTGACGAGTTGCCACGATTCAACCGTAATCTGGCTCTTCTCCACTTTCCCAGAGGTGTCATCCCGTCGATAAACCGGAAGGCGTTGTCAAGGGCAAAGAAATGCGTAGACCTGGGTTGAGCAGATCGAGGGAGCCGGTTGTTTGGAGACCGAGCCTCACGCGAGCCCTCTGCGAATCACTTTTGGTGGAGTTTTTTGTTTCCACCAGCCATCGATGCGGCCGTAACTTCGACCATGATTCTTTTTTCGAACACCCAGCCTGTGCCGGATGCGAGGGTGCCCACTCAAGCGAACGGTCTGGCCTCAGCCGACCACAGGATGACTCGGGCTGCCCTCGTTGTGAACCACGTGCGCGTACGGTGTCTGGGTGCGGAGCATCCAGTAGAGCCGTACCGCCAGTTTGCGCGCCGCGGCCACCTTGGCCACGCCTTTCGGCTTCTGGTGGCAGCGATGCGCATACTCCTTTTTGAATTCCTCATCATGGCGAACCGCCGACTGCGCAGCCTCTACCAGCATGGTGCGCAGAAAGACGTTCCCCTGCTTGGAGATCGCTCCCAGCCGGCGCTTCTGTCCCGAACTGCGTTCCGATGGAATCAGTCCCAGATAGCTGGCCACCTGCTTGCCGCGTTTAAAGCGCGCGACATCGCCCATGGTCACCACAAAGGCCAGCGCTGTGATCGGCCCAACTCCCGGCTGCGTCATCAGCAACCGCGCGTTGTCGTTGGCCAAAGCTGCTCACTCACCGCCTCGTCCAACTCGCTCACTTGGCCTTCCAGCATATCCAGCACCTTCAACAGATCCATCCCTCCGGCGTTCGGTCCAGCCTCTCCAAGGGAAAGCTTTTTTAAATCAGCCCTCCCCCGAACGCTCCACAGGGAACGCTTCTGCTGCAGGCCCTGGTTCAACGCCAGATGCTGCAGCTCGGTCTTGACCTTGGTCCGCATCTGCACCAACCGATGCCGGTGCAACAACAACTGCCGCTGATCCCGCTCCACATTCTGACGGCACCCAGATCCGAGGAAAACGCTTCTCCACCAGCAGCGTCAGAATGTGCCCCGCATCGCGCTTGTCCGTCTTCTGCCTGCGCACGTAGCTGGCACGGATCTGTGCCGCATCTCCAATCCAAAGCTCATGGCCCAGATGCTCCATCAGCCGTTCAAACCACAACGAGTTCCACTACCGACTCCATGCCAACCAACACCGGCGACGCCAGTTCGCGATGAGAACCGCTCCGCCTCTCCTGTGGCATGCATCAGCTTCAACTCCCGCACCTCCCCGGTCGAAATATCCAAAATCGCCACCTGCTGGAAGCTGGGATGAAAATCACACCCTACAATCTTCATAAGGCTCCTTTGCTCCCGCATCAGGCTTGGTCTCCAAACAACCAAAGTCTAATCAAGGACGCCATCGGAGCCTTCCGGTTTATTCAATCAAGCGAAGCGTTTTTCAGCGAAGCCGAGGGACCTGCTTTTCGCAGTTACTTCCGAGTCGCCCACGACTCGCTCAGAACGCTGGAGCATATGATGAAAAGAGCGATGGATCAAGAGATTCGCGGGTAATTCCGAGGGAACAGCATGGTGTCTAAGGAACAGATTGCGGATTGGGTAAACCTTCCTGACGGTGCAACCGAGTTTAGTCTCTGGAGCACGCTCCACGACGGTGATCTAACTGCAATCGAGTCCGACCTAATGGCGCGAACTCTATCGCTGAGATTTGATGTCGGCTACGTCAGGGACTTCCATAATCTTTCCGTGGATACCCGGTTCGTCATCGTTGTCGGCGGCGTCAAGTCCGTCCGCTCATTCAGCAGCGTCCCGTGGCCCGGCGGCTGTTCAATTCCAGCCGGAATACCTGCCGGACAACAGCAAGCACTCGTTGCTGATTATCAGAGCAAATGGCGCGAAGAGTCCTTATCGTGGGCTGATTTCGAGCGACTCACTGAGAATGGCTTGGAACTGTCTTCTGCTGTGCTCACTCAGGGGTCTGAGAGCATCGCCTTACGTCTCGGTCTTCTAGTAGGCGGAGACTCTTACGCGGAGGCTCTCATTCGCGGAGAGGGAATCACATTCTCGATTGGGGAACGGCAAGTCACGCCTCAGGAGTTTGTTGAGCTGGGTGAGGCGTACTGGGAAGCTTTCGCGAATAAAAGATAGGCTGGAGTCATCCTCGGCTGTGCCTGTCGCTGGAACCAGCATCGGACAGGCGAAGAGACGGCATAGTCAGTGACGAGTAGCCCACGACACACTCGCTAATTGAGACAAACCACCTATACTCAATGCAATGCTCTCCATGCCAGCCGTTTGTGTCGCCAACGACCATGCGATGTTCTCTGCACCGCGGCGGCGGAGGGGACATGAATAAGGAAGAGAGACGGCTCAAGGCCCTCAGCGAAATTCGAGAACACATCGCCCAACATGGATTCCACACTTACGTTGTCACGGGTGGAGGATACCCGCATTTCGGTTACACGATAGGGTTGACCGAATCGCTAGGCGCAGAACTCATCCTGGCCGGAAGCTACTTCTATAAGTTAGACGATGTTTCCAAAGTGATAAAGAGCGTCAAGGGCACGCTGTTGCCGCTGGTCGATTGGAATGCCGCACGAGCCGAAGCAGAATCATGGGGCAGTTTTTCCTTCCGCGAGGTGGAAACGAGTTGGGCAACCGCGCTCATGCTCGGAGCCTTCGATTACTATCCGGGAAGAAGTATTGAAGCCTACCAAATTGTTCCTGATGAGGCGCACTCGACCATTGATGTTCCAGACCTCTCGCAACCGTGGAGTCCGACTCACACACCCGGTTGGCGGTGGTTGAACGAGGCATGGACGTATCCCGTGCCTAAGGATTCCGTAGCCTTGACTGATCTTGATGTCCTACGTGGCGCAAGGATCACAGAGGTCATGCGTTGGGAACAAGACCAGTGGGAAATCTTTTCATGCTCTGGGCCGGAAATACCGGAATCAGAGAGACGTGTGGTTCCATTGGGCGTTCTTCTCGAGGCAGATAAATCCCTGCTTCCCGCTGTCGATCTTCGCGTCGAGACAGGGTTCTGGCGGAGCGAAGATTCCGAATGGCACCCATGGACGTGGGTTGCTCCTGAGTGACCGCGTACTCGGAAGTTACCATCTAGACGACAATACAAATGCCCTCGCCGCTACATCCGGCGAGGGCATTTCAACGCTTAGCGTCAGCCCAGTCGACTTGATCAAACCTCGACTAGCGCATCTTCGTCTCCACCAGCTTGTCCCCGCCGGCACTTCAAAATGCGATCCATCCACCGGGTCAGACGAGAAGCTTGAAGTTGCGTCTGCTCGCCATCAGAATCGCTTCCGCCGCTGTGCCTGGGCGGAGTTCTTGTGCCTGATTTGGAAAGGCCGCCGGAAGTGTCTCATCCTTCTTCTTCTTCCAAACCCGCCGAATCCCAGCCCCCCAGCTTCTCGACGATGCCGACGCCATGCCCTGCTTTGCCATGTCGCCGCCGCTTGACATCGCCGGGATTGTCCGGCGGCAGAGGCGCTTCCGATGCCGCCGGCAGCGGCTTGCCATCGAGCGTCGTGCCCATGCGCATAACCTGCATCACCGGCACACCCTTGATCTTCTCCATCTCCTTGGCCATGTCCGCCATCGCTGCCGTCGCGCCCGGTTGCGACGCCAGCATCGCGCTCATGTCCCTGCCCGCCCCTGCCATCACCGACCCCATCTTCTTGCCATCTTCACGTAGAAGTCCCGCACCTGGTCGTAACCCGGAATCTCCGGAACCATCCACATGTCGTTCGTCACCGCCATGTTGCCCGACTGCTGCGTCTTCTGGTCCGTGGCCTTCATCGTCATCGTCATGATCGCTTCCTTCGCTGAAAGGCCGCTCACCTGCTTCTCCGCACCCGTGTTGCGCACCTTCACGTCGAAGCTCATCTTCACGTCTTCAGGATCCTTCGCTGCGGGCGCCGCAGGCTCCGCAGGACGTTTCTTTTCCATCTCCGGCGCGGCTTTCGCCATCTGCTCTCGGATCTGCTGGATGCCACCACCGTGTAGGTGTGCTTTAGGCTATCGATGTTGGTGATGGCCTCCTTATCGAGATCGATGATTTCGATGTTGTCTTGCGACACCTTGGCCATGCGGTTGCCCTTTATGTATACGGTCGACATGACGGGTTCGCCGGCTTTTCGGGCCTGGGAACTGAAGCACCCGCCGTCTTGATCATGTTGACCATGGAGCCGCCGGTGATTTGGGTGGTTTCCTGGTACGTGTAATCGGCAAACATGAAGGAAGGCGAAAAGAGAAGGGAACTGGCCACTGCCAGGCCTGTGATTCGGGGAAAAACCATCTAAATCCTCCGGGAGCAACACCACCGGCCTATCCAGGGCTTACGAGCGGGAGGGTTGTACTCAATTGGCCGGAGTATAGCGGGGCGATCTATGCGAGTCAACGGAATCCAAACCGAAGCCCCAGAACCGGATAGAACCCATGCAAGAGCCGATTCAAAGGAGGAACGATTGGCCTCTGCGGCCAACCCCCTGTGGGTG
>CAWJOO010000011.1:0-55663 GCA_963844515.1 uncultured Acidobacteriota bacterium | reverse complement strand
CGGCGCTGCGCTGCGAACAGCACAAAGGCCACGAGGCCGAGGCAGGCCAGCAGGAAGCGATCGAGCCACTGGAGGGTGTTGGCGCCAATGATGGAGAGCCAATTGTCGCGGGCGAGGGTGTCGTACTGGCCAATGGAAAGATTGTTGGCGTAGTAACCGGGGTTCTGGCCGTTTCCCCATTCAGAGGGCGAGATGTAGACGCGTATGGCGATAACGAGAGAGCCGGATTCGACCATGCGCTGGGGAATGCGACCGACGGGGCGCGCCGTGAGGGTGTAAGGCCGGAAAGGATCGATGCGACCCGAGGCGATAATGCGCTCGCCATTGACGTAGATTTCGAAGGCGCGCGCGATCTGCCACTCGCTGAGGGCGAGATCTTTTTCGGCGGAGTCGACTGTGATGTGCTGGCGATACCAGATTACGGAGGGGCGCTGCTTGCCGTAGATGACGTTGATGGGACTGGATGGATCGAAGTGGATCCAATGGCTGTCATCGAAAGCGGCAGAGGCGTAGGCGGGGTTGTCACCTGCTTGCACGAGCCAGGTGGAGTCGAGGAGTTTGGGGCCGTGGATGTGGGTGACATCGACGACGGGGATGGGCGATTGCGCGGAGAGGGCAGGCGCAAACAGCAGGCAGAGCGCGGCTATGAGCAAGAGACTGCGGTGGGTGGCTACAGGGCGGCTGCGCGGCGCGCGGCGCAGGATCAGCAAGCGAAGAAGGGTGACACATTGGCTGCTTGCGACCAAGCGGACCTCCTGCCGGCATGCGATCTGGCTCGACTGTTCGAACGAAGCGGAGTCGGGCTGCTGTTCAGCTTACCGTATGCCGGGGAGGGTTGCGCCAAGCCTACTTGGCACGAGTGGCAGTGAATTCGACAGCGGGGCGGTCACCTACCGTGCGGGTGAATTTGATAGCGTCTCCATCGGCCTTACCGGTGTAATTGATCTTCATCTCATTGCCGTTGAAGTTGACGACCTGGGTGAAGGAGATGTTGTCGCCGTCGATCTTGCCGTCGGTGATGTCGGAGTCACCGCGGGGCGTTGTGACCTTGCCTGTGAGGGTGGCGCCGTCGGCGTGGAAGTCGAACGTGAGGTTCTGAGTGCCGCGCGGAGTTTCCACGGTGGCGTTCCATTTGCCGGTTACGTCGGCGGCCAACGCGGTGACGGTGCCGAGGGCGATGAAGAGAACTGCAAGTGCCAATTTTCTGAGCATGGGGAGTACCTCCGGGGGCGCGATTCTCGCTCAACGGCTGGGGGCGCAAGGTCAGCCGCTGCATTGGAGACGCAAGAGCGAGAATGGAAGACTCTCGTTGACGGAATTAGCGGCGGGTGCGACGCCAGACGATCAGGGCTGCGAGGAAAAAGAAAGCGACACCGGCGGCGATGCGCGTGATCCCGGGGTGAGGCATAAGTTACTTGCTCTCGCCCATGCGCTGAATCTGCGATATTTGCTTTCCGTAGCGCCCCATAAGGGCGTTCCAGCGAACGATCGCCAGTTCCTTGAGCATCTGCAGGCCGTCGCGAAGGTAGCTGATGCGGGTGCGGGCATCGTGGGCCCAGCTGACAGGGACTTCTGCGACGCGGTAGCCGCGCTTGCGTGCGATGAAGAGGATTTCAGGATCGAAGCCCCATCGCTCGATGGTCTGCAGCTGGAAGATGGTCTGCGCGGCGGAGCGGGTGAAGGCTTTAAATCCGCATTGTGTGTCGGCGTAGGGAAGACGCATGACTGCGCGGGTGAGCGCGTTGAACAAGCGGCCGAAGACCTGGCGATAGATGGGCTGGCGATGCGTCTGGCGGCTCGTGGCGAGCCAGCGCGACCCGATGGCGATGTCGGCGCCATTGGCGATGGCCTCAAAGAGCCGCTCCGCCTCGTTGATGGGCGCGGAGAGATCGGCGTCAGTAAACATGACAATTTCCCCCAGCGCGTGAAGAAGGCCCGAGCGGACGCTATAGCCTTTGCCGCAGTTGCGAGGGTTTTCCATTAAATGAACTTCAGGGGCCGCCAGAGCGAAGTCGCGAACAAGCTGGGCGGTCTCGTCGGTAGAACCATCATTGACCACGATGACTTCAGCCGACCATTGGTGGGCGCGCACGGTTTCCACAACAGACTCGAGCGTGGCGAGAATGCGGGCACGTTCGTTATAAGCCGGAATGATAATGCTGTATTTGGGATACGCCGTCACGTTCGGGGCTCTTTCAGCGTGTCGTATTGTTGATGTTCCGATAGCTTGCTAAGACTCTGGACATCATAAACGGGTCTGGGACGAAGCGGATTGAAAATGGTCTCAACCGGGCCAGATTCCGGCAAATCACTGATGGGAAAAGCCCAAATCGCTGAGGAGACGCTACTTTTTCTCCCAACCGGGGGGATTTTGGGTATGCTGGGAGCGGAGGTCGAGAGGAATGACGAAGGCAGACCTGGTGGAAAAAGTGACCCGCCTGGGCGACCTGACGCGGCGTGATGGCGAGGTCATCGTAGAAACCATCTTCGAATCGGTGATTGGCGCTCTACAGAGCGGTGACAAGATTGAAATACGGGGCTTCGGTTCATTCCGTATCCGGCAGCGCAATCCGCGCATCGGACGAAATCCGAAGACCGGGGAGCGCGTGGAGGTTCCAGCCAAGCGCGTGCCTTACTTCAAGCCTTCGAAGGAACTTCGCGACCTGGTGAATCCAGACGAGGCCAAACAGGAAGAAGCCAAAGCTTCCTAAACGCCGGCCCGTTCCGAATCCCCCGGAACGGGTGGCACACCAAAGGCTAACGCACGACCTGCCTTCATGAATCAACCGCGGAGTCCCTCAGCGCCGCGGTTTTTCCTTTTCCTGCCTTGTCATTTTGCGCGAATGCCGATGACGCTGAGCATGCGCCCGGCCCTGCCCCGCGACGCGCGATGGGAGAAGAATGTGTGCGGCTGGCAAGCGGTGCATCCGCCAACGGCCTGGATGGATTTCGGCTTGAGCCCAGCGGCGAGGAGTTGGCGCCGATTGGCTTCAACCAGGTCGAGATGCAGGCTAGGCCCCATAGGCGAATGCCCCGGGGCGCGCTGGGTGAGGAACAGCATGGGGTATTTGGTCCGCACCGGATCGGTTTCGTAGACCTCATGAAAGAGATCTCCCGCGTAGGCGAATTGCGACTCGAACTCGGAGAGCAGATTCTTCGCCGACCGAGTAACAACAGGGGCCGATTGCAGGCCCTATCGCGGCGACCAGATCCTCAGGACGTGATCCGAATTCCGCCCGCATGCGGCCAATGCCGTTTTCCACGATGCGACGCACGGTTCCGCGCCACCCGGCGTGGAAGGCGGCGACAGCCTTGCGCTTGCGATCAGCGATGAGAACGGGAACGCAGTCCGCGGTTTGGACACCCAGAAGCGCCCCGGGCTGATCGGTCATGAGGCCATCGCCTTTGCACGCCGGCTGCGCGGGACCGGTTGGCAACGGGCGATTGGGAACTACCAGCAGGCCAGAGTGAATCTGCCGAAGCGTGATGATGGGTGTGCCGGGATCCCCGGTGACGGCTTCAGCAAGCAGCTGCCGGTTGCGCAGGACATTCTCGCGATCGTCTTCCGATGTGAAACCAAGATTTAGTTCCCCGGGAGCGCCTTCCGGGGAGTAGATGGAGGTGACTCCCCCAAGGCGGCTGCTGAAACCGTGCCAGAGCCAGGGGAGTTTTTCCCATCCGGGGACGGCGACAAACTGGACGCCATTGCGGGCGGTCACGGTCTGGGCTGGTGCGGGGCGAAGTTCTTCGGGGGTTTTGTCCTGGAATGTCGACCGGCGGGCAACCCCGGCCGGTTTTTGCCGCCGGTTGCGCACCAGCCCTGCCGTTCGGAAAAGCCCGTCTATCTGCTCGAGTTGGGCTTGCTCTAAACCTGGTTCCGTGCCTGGCTTCTGAGCCTTTTTCCTATCTGCATCAGGCGCGCTGGGTCGGGGCTTGGCTGCCGGTTTGCGAGAAGGGCCGGATGTGCGTGCGGAAGGAGGCATCTAACTGATTCTATCGGGGATTCTCAGGGAATTTTGCCAGGGATGTTGAGCCAACGAGGGGGGTCGTGATCAGCGGAAGGGGGATAAAGCAGTTGGGCCTGCCTTCCGGCAGGCCCGCTTGAGAGGCATTATTTGGAGGGGGTCCTGGAGGGTATTAGAGAAGGGGTTCCTAGCTACCGGAACCTTCAAAGAGGATGGAACACCTACTTTGGAAGGCCTTAAATCGGGGAAGCCTCTGCTTGTTAACTTATTCGACGCCACCCTTCCCAAATTGGTTGCTCAATCTTTCTGAAGGATTTTGAAATTTATTATTTTGCCCGAAAGCATACACTTGCTAAAGATTCAAGTTGCACAAAAAGAAAGTAGTTGGCACTCTTATAACAATGAAACGCTGGCACATCTTTTTGATCGGGGCGGCCGTTTTAGCGGCGGCAGGCTACTTTTATTTTAATGGAGGCCTGGGTTTCAGGGGCCGGCCGGAGGCTCTTGAGAGCGTGAGCAACAGCGTTTCCGGGGTGGTTGGGGCCATCCGTCCCGCTCATATGAGCTGGCAACCGGCGGTAAGGCCGGACGCCGGATTCAGCGTGGAGATGCCGGCGGAGCCCAAAGACTTGCAGGTACCGGCGATTAACGAGGCGGGAAGTACCGAGCCCATAAAGATGATTTTTGCGAATCCCGACGGAGAAACGACGTTTGCGGTTACCTGGGAAGACAATCCGCCCGTTGCGCGGGTGAATAATCGTGCTCCTGACAAAACTCTGGATGCGGCCCGCGATGGGATGCTCTCGAAGACGCAGACATTTCTGGACACGGATGCCCACGCGAGCGCGGCGGGATACCCGGCACGTGACATTGTGGCTCACAACGCGGGTGGCGGCGTAATCAACATACGAATGATCTATACGGGCGAGCGGCTCTACACGCTGATGGCTCTCTTCCCCTCTTCAGGGGCCCGGCGCGAGCAGGATGTGCTTCGGTTCTACAATTCTTTCTCGCCGTCACGCGTTCCAGGCGAGACTCTGCCGCTGGCTTCACCGCGCGGCTAAATCAGCGCGCTGCTACCCATCGAAAAATCCCTGAACGGACTACCATTCCAGCGTGTGGACGGAATCGGCGGGCAGATCGATATCGATCGCCGAGGTTCCGAGGACCAGTTGCACACGCTGCTCCGCGCCGTGATTGGTGAGAACGACCACGTGCGTTCCATCAGGATTGATGAAGGCTGCGTGCGATACGGGAGCCTTCGCAGCGTCCGGCGCAAGGCCATTGCTTGCGAAAACCCTGGCTCCCCGCTTAATGTGCCGCGAGAAGTGCGCGAAGGCCCAATACTGGCCGCTGCGCGTGATCTTGTGCGAACCATTCTCGATGGTGATGACCCCACCGCAGGAGAAGGGACCGATGTTGGGCTTGCCCTTTTCGTCGAGCGCAAGGTTCCATGAGGTGATGGAGCGCGCCCAGTTGTTCATGATGCCGTTGAAGGTCGACGCCCACTGCGTAAAGTCAGTCTGGTAATCGGGCTGGCTGATGTCGGGGCCGCCTTCAGTCCAATAGCAGGGCTTGGCGGGAAACGCTTCGTGCACACGAGTCATCGCCGAGGGCTCACCCACGTAGCCGTGCCACGCGATGCCGTCGATGTATTCGTAGGCGGCGGGATCGCTGAGCTCGTCGATAGCGCGTCCCCACAGACTGTAATTGTGATCGAGCACCCAGATCTTGGTGCCCAGGCCTGACTTGCGCAGCGCGGGGCCGAGATTCTGCGCCACGAACTGCATCTCCTGCTCCTGCGCCCACAGGCAGGCGGGCATGTTGCCCTCCTGCTCGGCATCGGTCTCGTTCTGCACGGTGACGGCGTCGATAGCCACGCCTTCGGCCTTATAGCCCTCGAGGAATTTGAGGAAGTAGCGCGCATACGGATCGAAGCTGGTCTTGCGCATGGCGCCGCCGATCATGGATTTATTGGGCTTCATCCATCCGGGCGGGCTCCATGGCGAGGAGAAGAGAAAGAGTTCGGGATTGTGCTTGCGCGACTCGCGGAGGATGGGCAGGATGTAAGCCTTGTCGTGATCGATGGAGAACTTCTTCAGGTCTGGATCGGGCGTGTCGCTTTCGTCGAAGCTGTAGACGTCGCGCGCATAGTCGCTGGCGCCCATGCAGGTGCGGCACACGTTCATGGCCATCTCTGAAGGATTGAATATGTCGTGCAGCACGGCCTGCCGTTCGGAGTCGGTGAGCTGGCTCAGCAGATAACAGGAAGAATCGGTCATGGCTGCGCCGAAACCGAGAACCTCCTGGCGCGTCGCTGTTGGGTTCAAGACAACTGCTTCGGCGGAGATCTTCTCAGCGGGCTTCCACGTAAGTGGAGCCGCGGACTCATGGCGCCGCTCGCGAAAAGTGCTCCACACACGGACGGGCGTGGACGCCACATCGGCCCAGGCATGACGAACCGGAAGGCTAAGAACAGCAGCTGATGCCGAGGCGGATTTGAGAAAGCTTCTGCGCGAACGCACGACCATGCGTAGACTCCTTACGGCCTGGTTGAAATCTGGCCGGACGGATCATACCAGCGGCAACGCCTTCTAGTAAATCGTTTGCGCAATGGGTTTGCGGAGCACTCGACGGAAGGCCGCGTCGCTCAGGAATTGAGCGCGGCGAGGATTTGAGGAGCCAGCTGACTCACGCTGCCCGCGCCGAGTGTGAGGATGAGGTCGCCCTCTTTTGCTTCATCAATGACTGCTTGTATCGCAGCCTGAAAGTCGGGAGCGAAGCGCACGCGCGGCCCGGCGATTCGGTTGGCCAGTACTTCCGCGGTGATATTGGGAATGGGGCTCTCACTGGCCGCGTAGATGGGAAGCAAGGTGACGCTGTCGGAATCAGTGAAGGCGCCGGCGAATTCGTCGAGCAGGTCTCGGGTGCGCGTGTAGCGATGCGGCTGAAAGACCACGTGAATCCGCTTGTAACCGCACTCGCGGGCAGCGGCCAGCGTGGCCCGAATTTCAGTCGGGTGGTGGCCGTAGTCGTCGACCACTGCGATGCCGCGCCCCGTGCCGCGCAGTTGAAAGCGTCGATCGACGCCGCGGAAATGATTGAGCCCTTCCGCAATCTTTCCGGCTGGAACCTGCAGCTGGTGTGCAATGGCAACGGCGGCAGTGGCGTTGAGTACGTTGTGGCGTCCCGGCACATGCAGCCCGAATGGGCCTAGCGTGGCGGTGGCGGTTCTTACCTGGAAGCGCGAGAAGCATTCGGCATCGCCAGGCAGCGGCTCGAGCTTGTAGTCGGCATCGTGCGACACGCCGTAGGTAAACACGCGACGATGCGCATGCCGGGAGAATGGCGGCCAGTTGCGGGTTGTCAATGCACGCAGTGACAGCACCATAGAATGGCACTTTGTCCATGAAGGCCAGGAACGCGTGTTCCACGTCTTTCATGTCGGCGTAGCAGTCCATGTGTTCCCGATCGAGATTCGTAACCACGGCGAGAATAGGCGAGAGCTTGAGGAACGAACGATCGCTTTCATCCGCTTCTGCCACCAGATACTGCGTGGTGCCGAGGCGGGCGTTCGAGCCCATCGCATCAACGCGTCCGCCAACAACGACGGTAGGATCGAGGCCGCCTGCACTGAGAACACTGGCTACCATGGACGTCGTGGTGGTCTTGCCGTGCATGCCGGCAATGGCGATTCCGTACTTGAGCCGCATGAGTTCGGCCAGCATTTCAGCACGCTGAATGACGGGGATTTTGCGCGCGCGGGCTTCCTGCACTTCAGGATTGTCGGTGTGCACCGCGGAGCTGGTTACGACCACCGTTGCGCCGGCGACGTGACTGGCTTCATGGCCTTCATACACAATGGCGCCCAGCTGCACCAGCCGCTCAGTGACCGGCGTGCGGCGCAGATCGGATCCGGAAACTTTCATGTTCTGATTGAGCAGAATTTCGGCGATACCACTCATGCCGATTCCGCCGATGCCAATGAAGTGTGCGTGCTGCGAGGTTGCAAACATGGACAGTAAGAGTCCACTCTATCACTCGCAGCCGCTTGTCATGCGGGGTTCGTCCCCTCGTCAATCAGGAAGCGTGTAGTCAAAGTCGTACGAGTGCTGACCCTTTTCAATGTGAATGGTGAAGCTGCCCGCGATGCCCTTCAGTTCGTCGGTGCCCGAGCCAGGCACGACAATCACTGTCATCTTCGGTCCGCTTTGATCCATGGTGGCGGAGTGCTGCAACGCGAAGCTACCGTGCTTATCGCTCCCCTGCTCGCCCTTCAGGGTGCCGGTTACGACTTCCATGGCGACATAGCCGGCCGCGCCTTGCTTCGGGTCGCCGCCCGAAATCATCTCTCCCTTCGTGGTGGCTTCAAGATCGCCGTGTATCTGCTTGTCTATGGAGAAGCGGCTCAGGCCTGTCGGTGGTGCCGGTGAGATCGGATGGACATCGACAGTGAATGTGCCGTGGGCATGATGCATGAGGCGCTCCTTGGGTAAAGAGTTGCTTTGCGGGGTGATCAGCGACATAGCGAGAACAAGGGTCCAGAAGGTCGACATGTTCGAAATCCAGAATAGCGCGCCAATCCATGTGATTACGATCGTTTGCGGTGTGGGTAGACACCATATTTGCGAAAAGTTGCGCGGGTTTATTTCGCGCGAAATCCGCAACAATCAGCGCAATGCGTGTTTAGACAAGACATAACCGGCGGCATTGAGGCAGCAATAACCAAGCCTCAAAGCAAAGCGGGAAGGGGCCCTCGAGAAGCGCGGGCCGTGGATGGAGGAGTTATGAAGAACCTAGGCAAATGGATCTTGAGCGCAGCGGTAATGGCAGGAGCTTTGGGGTTTGGTACAACCACAGCCCACGCCGCACAGTTTGGAATTTATGTGCGCAGCGGTGCGGCCTATGTTCCTCCATGCCCCGGACCGGGATACGTTTGGGCAGAAGGCTATTACGACGGCGGGTACTGGGTGCCGGGACGCTGGAACTTTGTGGGCGTGCGGCGCGGCTTTGATCGGGACGACTACGTCCGTGTCTACCGCGACCGGGACCGTGGCTGGGATCGCGACAGGAATTGGGACCGCGACAGGAATTGGGACCGTGACCGGGACCGGGGCGAACACTTCCGCGATCGCGACGGCCATAGGGATCATGACCGCAGGTAATTGGACAAGTAAGGTAGGCAACTCAGGTAATTGGGCAAGTCCTGAAACTTGCCGATAAGGAACGGCCTCTCCCAACGGAGAGGCCGTTTTGGCGTTTCAGAGTGCGATTCGGACTGATCAGAGTACGATTCCGACTGAGTTTTCAGGGGATCATTACTCGCGATTTTGAACCGCAACTTTCGCAGCCAAACGCTGTCTTAAGAAGTGGAAGCCGGCAGGGAGAGACGCTCCAGGCTGGCAGTGCTGAAAAAAAGGGCGGAGTGGCAAGCGAACGCCGCCGGAAGCCGGGTCCGGAAAGCTGGGACAGGGCAGCACGAGGAGGAAGTTATGCGAGGTATTCGCCTTGTTTTATTAGCAGCGCTTCTGGTGGTTCCGTTCACCATGAAGGCAAATGCCCAGGTCTCAATTGGCGTGGGAATCGGTCCCGCGGTGGTTGCCGCTCCGGTGGAATACGGCCCACCTGTCTGTGAATACGGCTACTACGCCTACTATCCTTATTCGTGTGCGCCTTATGGATTTTACGGGCCGGAATGGTTCGCGGGCGGGTTCTTCATAGGCGCAGGTCCCTGGTATCACAGGGGTTGGGGCCCCGGCTGGGGTTATGGCCATAGAGGCGGCTGGGGATATCGCGGCGGTTATCCCTACCACGGTGGGTATGGCTATCGTGGCGGGTACGGCGCGCACCCTGGGAACGGTTTCCGCGGGGGCTATGCTGGTGGCCATGTCGGGGGGTACGCAGGTGGCCATGGCGGCGGATTCCACGGCGGTGGCGGAATGGGCGGCGGTGGGTTCCACGGCGGTGGCGGTGGATTTCATGGCGGCGGTGGCGGATCCCACGGAGGGGGCGGCCATCGGTAAGCTCCTCCAAGAATGAGACTAAGAAGGCCCGTCTGCTTCGGCAGGCGGGCCTTTTTACGTGATGAATATCTTTGGGGACAGTACTTAAAGAGACACGAGTTGCGTCGATGCCTTCGAGCTTCTGCCCGCGAGTGTCATCAGGCGGTTAGCGATGCGCTCGGCGGCGTCGGGATGTGCCTGGGTACGCGCCGCAACCGACATGGATTCAAGCTGTTGTGGAGATCGAAGGAGTTGCGTCAGGGCTTGGAGAAGCTGACCAGGGTGCGGTGAGATCCCATTCATTGAGCATGACGGCAGCCCCGGCATTCACCATCTCTTCGGCATTGCGTTTCTGATGGTCGTCAGCTGCGGCGGCAAACGGCACAAGTAAAGCGGGTTTTCCGGCTGCGGCGAGTTCGGCGACCGTGGATGCGCCGCTTCGGGCCATCACGAGGTTCGCGCGCGCAAAGCGAACAGGCATGTCGTCGAAAAAGGGCTGCACTTTCCAAAATGCGGGATCGGCGCCGCTGTTCGCGTATGCCTCCTGCGTGGTGGTGGAGTGACGAACCCCACTCTGGTGCAAAATCGTGAGGCCGGGGACGGCGGCCAGCAGTTCGCGTGCGATTTTTGGCAGTGTAGTGTTGAAGAGCCGCGCCCCCTGCGATCCCCCAAAAACCAGCAGGTGGGGGGGGGCCTGGGGCGGCGCCGGCAGCGTGAAAAACTCCGGACGCACTGGAATCCCGGTCACTTCAGCGTTATTGAAAAAGGCGGTTGCGGCTGGAAAATTCACTGCCGCTGCCTGGACGCGTTTGCCCACGAGGCGATTTGCCAAGCCGGGCATGGCGTTGGGCTCAAATGCCATGGTCGGCAGCTTCAGTTGCAGCGCCGCCGCCATGGCCGGGCCTGAAGCGTAGCCACCGACGCCAAACACGACATCCGGCTTGAATTCCCGGATTATCCGCTTACAAGCGGAGATTGCCATGGGCAGGTTGAACATGGTTCGAATGCGGGTAAGGAGGGAAACATTCTTGAGTTGGCCGACCTCAATAAGGCGGAGCCGAAAACCCGCTTCGGGCACGAGACGGATTTCCATTCCCCGCTGAGTTCCCACAAACAGAACATCTGCCGACTCACGGTCCACGAGTTCACGCGCTACGGCCAGCGCTGGAATGATGTGGCCGCCCGTGCCTCCGCCGGCGATTAGAACTCGCAACTGATCCAAGCCTTCGCCTCTCCCTCGAACTTAGATGCCTCGCGCAAGTTCCGCGAGGAACTGATCGCGCGATACCTATCCGCGGCCAATCGGTGAGCCTCATTCATGTTGATCAGAAAGCCCTTGCATCGGGTGGCAGCAGTGAAAACAACGATTCCAGGAATGGACTCCTATGCCGGGCTTGTAGTGATTTTAGCAAACCTGCCGGATGGCTCGTGAGGGTGATTCATGGGAACAACATCTGCTTCGATCACGGTGCTTCTAGTCGACTTTTTGAGAAATATTCAACAATATGCCGATGCTGGAGAGCGTGAAGAAAAGCGACGTTCCGCCTGAGGAAATAAGGGGCAGCGGAATGCCCTTGGTGGGCACGAGGGAGAGAACCACGCTGATGTTGAAGAACGCCTGCAGAAGAAGCGCAGTGGTGATGCCGAAAGCCACAAGGCGCGCGAACGGATCTTCAGAGCGGAACGCCACGCGCAGGCCGCGTATGGCGAACACCACGAACAGGAGGACCACCAAGATGGCGCCGATGAATCCGAGTTCTTCGGCAATATTTGCAAAGATAAAGTCAGTGGACGCTTCGGGAAGATAGAAAAGCTTCTGCATGCCCTCCATGAAGCCGCGACCGGTGAGGCCGCCTGCTCCCACGGCAATCAGGGACTGATTGATGTGGAAGCCAGCACCTTGCGGATCGGATTCCGGGTGCAGAAACACGAGCATGCGCTGCCGACGCCAGGAAACCCAGAACAGGAGGGCGGCGAGGGGTGGGAGAGCCGCGGCGACGCTTAGAGCGAGATATTTCCACTCCATTCCCGCCAGCACAAGCATCATGGCGGTAACACCGGCGAGAACCAGCGCCGTTCCCAGATCAGGCTGCTTAACGACGAGCAGAATGAAAAGCACGGGCATGATCGCGGCCTTCAGAAGGGTATTTTTCCAATCCCGCATCTGATCGAGACGGGTATGCAAAAACCATGCCAGGAAGAGGATAAGAATCGGCTTCGCGATTTCTGATGGCTGGAAGGTGAAAAATCCGCCGAAGCGAATCCACCGATGGGTGTTGTGCGAGTCGTGGAAGAAAAAGACGGAAACAAGAAGCAGCGTTGCGATGGAAAGTGCGGGGTAGATAAAGCGCGGGGATTTATAGCGTGTGTAGTCCACGCGCATCAGCAGGACCATGGCGATGACGCCACCCAACGCCCAGAGGGCCTGCCGTCCGACGTACATGTAGGGGGAGTGGAAGCGCTCCTGGGCGACGACGGCGGATGCGGAAAAAACCATCGCCAGCCCCACTGACACCAACAGCAGGGTGGTGAAGAATATCCACTTATCGACGCCTACGCGTTTTGCCATACCTTCCAACCTCGCCCAGCATGGACGAGTTCCTTGAAGACGCGCCCGCGATGCTCGTAGTTTTCAAACTGATCAAAGCTGGAGCACGCCGGTGCGAGCAACACGATGTCGCCGGGGTGTGCGGCAATGGACGCGGCGGCGACGGCTTTATCCAGGGTTTCGCACGAATGAATGGGAACAACGCCGCGCAATTGTGACTCAATCTTGGCCGCTGCAGAGCCGATCGTGTAGATCGACTTGACGCGCTGATGCAATAAATCCGAGAGCTGCGTGTAGTCAGAGTTTTTGTCTTTGCCGCCCAGGATGAGGTGAATACCGCCCGGAAATGCCGCCACCGCCTTGGCGGTTGCGTCAACGTTGGTCGCTTTCGAATCATTGTAGTAATCGACGCCGTTGAGCGTCGCCACGAATTCCAGGCGATGTTCGACGGCCTTGAAACTCTCAATAGCACGGCGAATCGCCTCTGCGGGGCAGCCAGCGAGGCGCGATGCGCACACTGCGGCCAGCACGTTCTCCACGTTGTGCTCACCCTTCAAGGGAATTGCTGAAAGGGGGAGAATTGGTTCGAAGGCGCCTCCCTTTTCCGCGCGGAAGCAGACATTGCCCTCTTCGACCCACGCACCCTGGTCCACCGGGTACTCCATTGAAAACCAATAGACGCGGGCTTTTGATCGCGATGCGGACGCGGCGGTGCGAGCGTTGTCGGCATTCAGAACAACGCAATCTTCTGCGGTCTGCGCAGCGAAGATCCGCTCTTTTGCAAGAGCGTAGTTCTCAAAGCTTCCATGGCGATCGAGATGGTCCGGCGTGATGTTGAGAATCACGGCGATGGCAGGGTGAAATTCCTGCGTGCTTTCCAACTGAAAGCTTGAAACTTCCAGCACTGACCATGTGTCATCAGTGCTCTCTTCAATCAGCGCGACCACAGGCACGCCGATATTGCCGCCAACCAACGTGGGTTTGCCGGATTCCTTCAGGATTTCGCCGACGAGCGTTGTGGTCGTCGTTTTCCCGTTAGAGCCCGTGATGGCGATGGTTTTGCCTTTCAGGAAGCGAGCGGCTAACTCGAGCTCGCCGATAATGGGCAAGCCGAAGCTCTGTGCCTGAACCAACTCGGGCGTTTCAAGGGGCACGCCGGGACTGACGACGATGAGGTCCTGGCGGCGGAAGGTCAAAAGGCCGTGACCGCCTGCTTCCACATTGATTCCTTCGTCGAGCAGGGCGGGAATATCTTTTGCGAACGCCTCCGCGCTGCGCACATCGGAGACCGTGACCTGGGCTCCGCGCCGGCGCAGGAACAACGCCGCGGCCAGGCCCGATTTGCCAAGCCCGACGACAAGAACCTTTTTGCCTTTCAATTCCATCATCGCTCTATCCTCAGCCGCCGGCTTCTCCATTGTCCACCGAAGCAATTGTGGATTGCAGCCGGACTAGCGCAATTTCAGCGTCGTGAGTGCAAACAATGCAAACACCAGCGCACCGATCCAGAAGCGCGCAATTACTTTGGACTCACTCCAGCCCAGCTGCTCGAAGTGGTGGTGAAGCGGAGCCATCTTGAAGATACGCTTCTTTCGCAATTTGTAGCTGCCCACCTGAAGCATGACCGAGATGGCTTCAATGATGAAAATGCCCCCGATAAAGGGCAGCAACAGCTCCTGGCGGATGATGATGGCGACCGTGCCGATGGCTCCGCCAAGCGCCAGAGAGCCTACATCGCCCATGAAGATTTCAGCGGGGTGAGCGTTGTACCAGAGAAATCCGATGGATGCGCCGACCATGGATCCGCAGAAGACCGTGAGTTCGCCGACCTGGGGCATGTGCTGGAGTTCCAGGTAGTCCGCGAAGACGACGTGGCCGCTGACATAAGTGAGCACGGCGAGGGCGGCCGCGGCGATGATGGTGCAGCCAATCGCCAGGCCGTCAAGACCATCGGTGAGGTTGACCGCATTTGACGAACCCATCAGAACGAATATGACGAAGGCCACGAATGGAAGAAACGCCAGGAACCCGAGATGAGGCCAGTGATGGGGCAGCTGCCACATGAGATCGGGGTGCCAGCTCTTTACAAACGGGACGGACAATTGCGTGGAAAACAGCTTGAATTGTTGCAGGATGCAAAGCGCTCCGGCCACGACAGTAGCGGCGATAGCCTGCCCGGCGAGCTTCTGGCGGCTGGTCAAGCCAAGGTTGCGGCGCTTGACCACCTTGATGTAGTCGTCTGCGAAACCCACCGCGCCGAACGCCAGGGTGGCGAATACCGTGATCCACATGAAGTAGTTTGTGGGATCGGACCAAAGCACTGTGGGCAGCAGGATTGCGATGGTGATGAGCACGCCGCCCATGGTGGGGGTGCCGGATTTCTTCTGGTGCGACTTGGGACCATCCTCGCGAATGTACTGGCCGATCTGAAATTCACGCAGCTTCTGGATCACGTAAGGGCCGATAAAGAGGGCGATCAGCAACGCAGTCAGCGACGCGAATGCCGTTCGGAACGTGAGATAGCGGAAGATGCGGAATGGGTGAAAGAACGGGTAAAGCTTTTGGTAGAGCAGCCAGTAAAGCAAATGGCCTCCAGAGCCGGCTTGAGGCGGGATTGTCCTTGATTCTACAGGTCGCGAGGTACATCAAGCTGCAGATCGGTTCCCATCAGGTCACTACTGAGATGCCTGCTGGCTCTTGAATGTAGTGTCGAAGGCATGCTCGCGTTCGGCTACGTAGCTTTGGTAACCGGCTGGGTCAACAAATGCGTTGCGATCTCCTGCCTTCAGGCGATCGTACTTGGCTTTGAGGCCAAAAGAGCTTCCGTGCGCGCCGAGAAAGATATCGCATGGGAGGGACTTTAGTAAGGCGAATTGGTTGCGGAAGTCGTCGGCGATCTGCGGGTACGTCGGATTGCCGACGAGTTTATAGCTGTCGAGGACGTTTGGGCTCCCGATGATCACCACATGCTGCGTCTTCCCTGATTCGCTTATATCCATGGTCCAGGTGGTGGTGCCCCTGGTATGGCCGGCAGTCTTATGGGCCGTGAGCACGGCGCCGCCGAGTGAGACTTGATCGCCGTCGTGCAAGGCTCGATCGACATGTGCAGCCGGAAACCAGAATGTCTTATCGTGAGCAAACTGGAAGTCGCGCTTGCCGCCGGACTCGACTACGGACACATCTGCGTCCATTACCTCCAACTTGGCGCCGGTGAGTTTCTTGATGGTGGCGCTGCCCCCAACATGATCAAAGTGCCCATGGCTGATGAGGAGAATCTTGACATTACTGAATTTGAACCCCAACGCCTCGATGCTCTTTTGGATCAGCGCGGGTGACGACGCCAGATTGCCGTTGATGAGTATGTCGCCCTGTGGCGTGGTGATGAGGTACGCAGCCAGATCTTCACTGCCGACGTAGTAGAGGTTGCCGGCGATCCGAAATGGCGGGAATGGCCGAGTCCACTCTGGCGGCGATGCGGCGGAAATGCGGATGAAGGGGACAAAAAGCAGGAATGCCAGCAATGCAACTGACAGAGAGCGACGCTTCATTTCTCCTCCGGCGGGGCGGCCCTGGCGATTTCAATGGCGCGTTCGAGGTGAACGCCGCGCGAGCCCTTGACGAGCACGACGTCCCCGGGGCGAAGGTTGGTTCGCATCCATTGACCGGCCTCATCGGCGTCGGGAACGAACAGCGATGCAACTCCGCCTGTGCAGGCAGCGGCGGCCAGGTGCCGCGCATTCCCGCGCACGCCGATGACGAGATCGATTCCGGCTTCTACGGCGGCTCGTCCGCAATCCGCATGCAAAGCGGGACCCTGCTCGCCTAACTCGAGCATCTCCCCTGCGACTAAAATGCGGCGATCAGCGGGCCGTGAAGCCAGGGAGCGGATCATGGATTGGAGCGCCTCCGGATTGGAGTTGTAGCTGTCATTGAGGACGGTTGCACCGGCAATCTCGAGCACCTGGCCGCGCTTGTCTCCGGCGGTGAGTGACTCGAGCGCAGAGGCGGCGGCCTCACGACTGACTCCAGCTTCAAGCGCAACGGCGAGGCCGGCCATGACATTCAGCGCATTGTGAGCTCCCAGCAGCTGCAGCGTCAGAGCGCCCTCCTCTTCTCTGGCGCGATAACGAATGTGCAGGCCTGTTTCATCTTCAGTGACGGAAAGGATTTGTGGATCGGCACAGGGACCGGCGCCAAAGTAAACCACGCGTCCCGCGAAGTCGCGTCCGAACTGGGACACGTACGCATCATCGCAATTGAGAAAGGCAATTCCGGTTGCAGGCAGCGACGCCACCAGCTCAAATTTTGCGCGCGCGATTCCAGCCTGCCCGTCAGAGAAATTCTCCACGTGTGCTGTGCCCACGTTGGTTACCACACCCCAGTCTGGTGCGGCGATGCGCGCGAGAGCAGCAATTTCGCCGAGATGATTCATGCCCATTTCAACCACCGCAATATCGTGCTCATGTTCGAGCCGTAGCAGCTGCATGGGAAGGCCAAATTCGTTATTGAGATTTCCCTTCGACTTCAGAACGTTGAGTTTTGCGCCAAGGGCTGTGGCGATGGCCTCCTTGGTTGTCGTCTTTCCGGCCGAGCCAGTCACCGCGACGATGCGCTTGCCCCAGATGCGGCGAACGTGGGTTGCCAACGCCTGCATTGCAACGAGAGGCTCTTCGGCGATCAGGAGCGGAACTGCCAGCGCCGCGTCTGGCAGCGAGGCCACACGCGCGCGGGAAACTACGGCGCCCGCTGCTCCACGCTCCGCAGCCGCCGTAACAAAATCATGGCCATCGAATCGTTCACCCCGCACGGCGAAAAAGAGCTCACCGGGAGCGATGGTGCGCGAATCAATCGAATAGCCCTGAGCGACGACCCCGCCGGCGTTAAGGATGGTGGGTGGTGCTTCAAGCATGGCGCTTGCACCTATCGCGGCTTCAGCTAGCGTGAGCTTCATCGTCCCTCACCATAACCCATTTCCTCCAAGGCGGAAGCGGCTATTTCTGCGTCATCGAATGGAATCGTGCGATCAGCGAGAATCTGTTCCTTCTCATGTCCTTTGCCGGCCAGGAGAACCACGTCGCCTGCCTTGGACTCTGCGAGTGCGAGCCGGATTGCGGCGGCGCGGTCGGGTTCAATTGTGTAGCGCACGCCGGTTGATTTCAAACCAGGTTCTACCTCCGCAAGGATTGCGACCGGATCTTCAGAGCGGGGATTGTCGCTGGTAGCCACGACGAAGTCACTTCCCTCACCTGCAGCTCGACCCATCTTCGGGCGCTTGGTTCGATCGCGATCGCCGCCACATCCAAACAGCGTGATCACGCGCCCGCCAGAGTGCGCGGTCATTTGCTTTGCAAGCACGAGGAGATTCTTCAGCGCATCATCAGTGTGAGCATAGTCGACGATCACAGTGAAAGGCTGTCCTGCATCAACCGGCTGAAAGCGACCCGGAACGGGCTGCAGACGCGGGACCACCTCGATAAGTTGTTCGAAGGCGACACCTCGCGCATGGGCAGCGGTAAAGGCGGCGAGCAGGTTGAGAATGTTCACCTCGCCGGCCAGTCGCGACGTGACTTGTGCTGAGCCCGCGGGCGATTCAATTTCGATGATGGCGCCGCCCGGAGTGAGGCGATGGCTAGCTGCGCGCCAGTCTCCTGCTTTGATTCCGTACGTGCGAACCTCGGCGCCTGCTCTGCGTGCGGCGGCACCTAGTTGTTTGGCGCGATCGTCATGTGTGTTGATTACGGCAACGCGCGGCGGAGGGTAAATGGTGCCGTCGAAAAGCAGCTTCTTGGCCGTGTAGTACTTCTCCATGGTCCCGTGGTAATCGAGATGGTCGCGGGTGAGATTGGTAAACACCGCAACATCGAAGTTGATGCCTGCGGCGCGTCCCTGGTCGAGTGCGTGACTGGAAACCTCGGTGATCAACTCCGTGGCTCCGCGCGAAACACCCTCCGCCATCAACTCGAAAAGATCGCGTGATTCGGGCGTGGTATGGATTGATGGCCTAACCTCGCCAGCTACGTGGTACTCAATGGTGCCCACAAGGATCGTCGTGCGGGCCGCGTAATTCAAAAGCGATTCAGTTAGAAACGCGGTCGTGGTTTTTCCGTTGGTGCCCGTAATTCCAGTAGCTGCCAGCTTTTGCTCTGGATGGCCGAAGAATGTCGCTGAGGCCTGCGCCAGTGCGCGCCTCCCATGTTCCACTTCGAGGATTGGCGTGCCCGGTTCATAGACAGTGAGGTGGTCGAAGGTGTGTGCGGAATCGGTGATGATACCGAGAGCTCCGGAGGCAAGAGCCTTCTCAACGTACCGGTTGCCGTCTGTAGAGCCGCCTTTCATAGCGACAAAAACGGCCCCGGGACGCACGCGACGCGAATCGTACTCGACTCCAGTGATTTCTTTATCCGAGTCGCCTGATGCGCCTACCGATGCCAATCCTGCAATGATTTCAGTCCACTTCATCTCGTGCTCGATTGTAGACGGAAGGGGGCGCGGATCAGAATCTGTTTGTCTTATCGAGATCCGCGGACAACGATGCGTGTTCCCACATTCACAAGCGTTCCGGGCGCTGGAGCCTGTTCACGAACGGTGCCGCGCCCGGAGACCTGAATGGGCAGGCCGACATTAGACGCAGTCTCGATCACTTGACGCATAGTCATTCCTACCAGGGAAGGCACTTTGATCTGCTGGTCGGAACTCATCGCAATCGTTGCGGAGCGAGCCGGCAGTGCGCTTGTATCGGCAATCGTTGCGGAGCCGGATCCAGTGTCGACATGTTTGTCGCTCGACACGGCTGAAGCCTGATTCGAACTTGCCGGCACCGTGGCCATGGGCGAAGTTGCAGCGTCCGCAGCATCCTTAGGTTCTACCGGAGAGCGTAGTGGATCGTCGCCAGGCAGATCGTTCACTGATGCAAAGAGCGCGTTTACGTCGGCTTGATTGTCGTGATCGTCTTCGGGAGCTGTCTTCTCGGGTTTCTCGTTCGTCTTGGGCAGCTTGATTTCTTCGTCGTGAGGTACGCGCAGATATTCGAGAACCTGCTGCGCTACCTCTGAGAAAACCGGGGCCGACACGAGGTTGCCGTAATAAGAAGCCCCCCTGGGGTTGTCCATCACTACCGCGACCGAGATCACGGGATTGTTGATGGGTGCGATGCCAGCGAATGACGCCACGTGCATCGTCTTCGAATAGAGGTGAGTCGCCGGGTCGATTTTTTGCGCGGTCCCGGTTTTGCCTCCAGCGGAATAACCATTCAACTGGGCGGGCTTACCCGTTCCGAAAAGCACGACGCCCTCCATCATCTTGCGCATTTGAGCGGCGGTCATGGTAGAGATAACGCGATGCGCTCCCGTCGGCAGCGGATCAGGCAATTCGCCGCCAGCCTTGAAAGGCGAAGCCCGCGGAGCCGAAGCTTTGTTGGCTGAATCTAACTGCGCCGGCATAAGCACGTGCGGGGGAAGGTACACGCCGCCGTTTGCGATAGTCGAAACCATCGATACAAGCTGAATCGGAGTCACCGCCACTTCCTGTCCCATGGCAATCGATCCAATCGATGTCGTTCCCCACTTGGCCGGAGCGCGTAACAGTCCACGGGTCACGCCTGGAAGTTCGACTGCCGGCTTCGAACCAAATCCGAAGTCACGAATGTATTGATAGAACTTGTCCGGGCCGATCTTCATGGCGAGTTTGACCGCCGCCACGTCGCTGGAATGCTCGAGCGCCTCGTGAACAGTGATCACCCCATAATGATCCGCTTTGTCATCGTGGATGGTGCGGCCAGCGATGGTGATGGCTCCGCCCTGGCAGTCGATCTTGTCATCCGGCGCGGCTACATGCTGATCGAGGGCTGCCGAATAGGTCACCAGCTTAAAGGTCGAGCCCGGCTCGTATACATCGCTCACTGCGTGATCGCGAAGCAGGGCAGGCGTGGTATGCCTAAACTGATTGGGGTTGAAGGTAGGCCGAATTGCGAGAGCCAGGATCTGCCCGGTGTGCACATCCTGCACGACCACAGTTCCATTGTCAGCGTGAGTGCGCTCCATGGCGTGGTCAAGTGCGCGCTCCGCGAGGAATTGGATGTTCGCGTCGATGGTCAGAATGAAATCGTGACCAGGCTCCGGCTCGCTCTCACTTGAACCAAGCCTCCTACGGCGCGCGTCCATCGCGGTAAACATGCGGCCCGGTACACCGTGCAGTTGCGGTTCAAACTTCTGCTCCAGGCCACCCAAACCGTTGTCATCGACGCCTACATACCCAAGAACCTGGGCTGCTATTTGATTGTCGGGATAAAAGCGTTGGAACTCCTTCTGAAAATAGACGCCTTTCAGATTCGAAGCCTTCACCTGCTCAGCCACCTCGGGCGTGACTCGACGCGCCACCCAGGCAAAGCCGTTGTTCTTGGCAAGGCGACTTGCGATCTGGCCTTCGCTCGTTTGTGCATCGTTGGCATCGGTGTGCACCACGCCAGCCAGCACACGCGCAGCTGTCTTCTTGTCGTCAATCTCTGTAGGCACTGCATAAACAGAGTCCACCTGCACGGTCATTGCCAGCTCATGCAGATTACGGTCGTAGAGGACGCCGCGACGAGGCGCTACTTCGAATGTCCGCTGCTGCTGTTTCTGCGCTCGATCGAGATACTCCTGGTGGCGCATGATTTGCAGCCAGAAAAGACGGGAGGTGATCGCGCACGTCCACACCAGGAAGAACAGGCAGACAACCCAGAAGCGCGCCACCCGGAGAGGGATAGCGCGCGGAATAATGTTTCGATTTCTGCTGCGGATGGCGGCGGTGTGCATCGCGAATTGCTCCCGGAGAGTCGAGCGTGCGCTCTCGCCTATTGCAGTGGCGTCACAGGGGCCACTTGGGCTAATGCCGGTGCGCTTGCATCCGGATGCGCGGTTGGATGAATTACTTGTCCTGGCTGTGGATCACCCAGGCCAAGATGGCGAGCCATGCCATCAATGCGCGCAGGCTGTGTCAATTGCGCCTCAGACAGGCGAAGCTGCCGATTCTCTTCGCGAAGATGCTCGACGATCTGCTTTTCACTTTCGACGCGATACGAACTCTCGATAGCGCTGAAGTGCTGCAATCCGTAGATCATGATCAACGTAAACAGCATGCTCACAGCCATCGCAAAGCTGCGCATTTCGCGGGCGCGGACAGGGTCAGCCGCCTTGACGAGACGCGTGTTGTCAATGTGCTTGGCGAAATAGAATTCCGGCGTGCGCACGCCGCGGCGGCGCGTTGCCTGCAGTGCCATCAGCTCCGTGTTCCGCTCGGTCACCCGCGCGCCCCAACTCCGCCCGGCTTCAAAATAGGTTGTTGTCGCTGCCGCCATCACTCTCTCCTCAACGCCTGTTCGCTGCTGCCCGTTCTTTGGTTCCCTGCTTGTCGATTCCCTGCTTCTCCGCCGCTCTCAACTTCGCGCTGCGTGATCGCGGATTGCGATCCATCTCGTCTTCCCCTGCCACCACGGGCTTCTTCGTCAGAATGGTCCAGACCCCCTTCTGCGCGCCCTCGCGCAGGCTGTCTTTCACGATTCGGTCTTCCAGGGAATGAAAACTGATGACTGCCAAACGTCCGGAGGGCTTAAGCAACTTTGGTGCGGCCTCCATGAGCGCCCGTATTTCGTCCAACTCTCGATTCACAAAAATCCGTATCCCCTGAAATGTCCGTGTAGCCGGGTGGATCCTGTCCTGTTTCATTGCCGGGGCGGCTGCGGCTACGATTCGGGCCAACTGCCCTGTCGTCGTCACTGGCCGCCCGCGCACAATGGCTCTGGCGATTCTCCGCGACCTCCTTTCCTCTCCGTATTCGTAGATAAGGTCTGCGAGCTCGCGCTCGTTCGCCTCATTTACCACTTGTGCGGCGGTGTCGCCCCGGCGCGTGTCCATGCGCATATCAAGGGGCCCATCCGCCATAAAACTGAATCCTCGCGATGCCTCGTCCAACTGCATGCTGCTCACACCGAAGTCCGCCAAAATCGCGTCCGCCGAACCGGCTTCCAAGTGCATCGGCGCCGAACTGAATGGCTCTCCGATCAACCGCACCTCAGGAGCCTCGTTGCCCAGCTCGTCGCAAACCTGGTCGAGCTTTTGCTTGGCCAGCTCCATCGCCCGTGGGTCTCGATCGAATCCGATCAGCTTGCCCTTTGGTCCCAGCCGCCGCGCGATTTCGGAGCTATGCCCCGCAAATCCAAGCGTGCAATCAACCACAGTGTTGCCAGGCTGCACCGCCAGATACTGCATCGCTTCTGTCAATAAAACCGGCACATGGCGTTTGTTCTCGATCGTCATGTGTCCCCCTCGGGGGCTCCCGTCCTGCTACGCGCTCAAAATCGCTGCCACCCGCTTGCGACGCTCTTCAGTCAAGCCGTCCGCCGGCAGTTCCTTCTCGAAGACTTCGCGGTTGTGAACCGCCAGGAACGTCCTCATCCCCATCACCGTCACTTCCGCGTCCAGGCTTGCTTTGGTGCGCAGAATCTGGGGCAATAACAACCTGCCCTGGTTGTCCATTTCCACCTGCTGGCCGTAGTAATTCACCAGGTTGAGGTACTCTTCCACCGCGTCATCAAGAGCGCTGGCTCCGGCCAGCCTCTCTTCCACTTTTTCCCACTCGGGCAGGGGCCAGATCTCGGCGCGCTTGCCGTTGGTGCTCGTCACAAAAAACTGCGTCACACTCTGGGCGTCCATCAGCTGCTTGAAGGCAGAAGGCATCTTTAGCCTGCCTTTTTCGTCGATTTTGGCTGGATGGTTGCCGCGAAACATTGCGATTCCTCTTGCTCGGTGATCTGGTTCCTACCCGCCTGCCAGGCCGCACTTGCATTCCGGGTGGTCAGACTGGTTCCAAAAAGCGTTTACAAAACTAAAAAAGGCGGTTCAAAGAGAGTTCCGGAGTATTCTTGCCTTTGGAGGAGCAATGTGGAGCGAATTCATTCCCCTTTACTCCCCTTCACTCCACTTTAGACACGATCATAGCCTCACTGCGACAGGTCGTCCAACGGGAAAAATCGAGTATTTATTTGCACTTAGGACAGAAGACTTAAAGGAATGAGCCAATTGGGATACCGGACTCCACCCACCACAACCTGTAGTGTTTACCTCTAAGGTTCCCCTGAACGAAGGGTTACTTGGCAGAGGGTTCGTCGATGGTGTATGGCGAAATAAAAGCGAAAATCGCCCTCCATTCGGATACGAAAATGCGATCGGATGAGAAGAATTTGCTCGTTGCCTTTCTCTCATCGACTCTGCGGCTAAAATCTGCGCATGCAGGGTGCACGCGACATCAGTCTGGGAGATCCGCTGAAGCTGTTCGATTCATGGATGAGAGATGCGCAAGAGCACGAGCCGAATGATCCCAACGCCGCGGCGCTCGCCACCTGCTCCATTAGCGGCCGGCCCAGCGTGCGCATGGTGCTGGTCAAGCCGGTTGGAGAACATCGTTTCTCGTTCTTCACCAATGCGCAAAGCCGCAAGGGCATCGAACTTGCGGAGAATCCCCAGGCCTCCCTCTGTTTTCACTGGAAATCGTTACGGCGGCAGGTGCGGGTCGAAGGGTTTGTTGCGCCACTCCCACCGGCCGATGTGGATCACTATTTTCATAGCCGATCACGGGCGAGCCAGATTGGCGCGGCGGTCTCGCGGCAGAGCCGCGTCCTCTCGAGCCGGGAGGCGCTGCAGGCAGAAGTCCAAGCTTTCACTGAGACGCATCAGGCTGAAATTCCAAGGCCCGAATATTGGCGCGGATATTTCATAAAGCCGGAGCGGATTGAATTCTGGATGGACGGCGCGAACCGCCTGCACGACCGATTTTTATTCACCTTGCAGGGCGGCGATTGGGAGATGGTGCGACTCTATCCCTGAGGACTAGCTTGCTTTAGTTGATTGGGCACGCCGTCTGTGTGCGGCTCTCTCTCCCAGCATCCAGATGAGATAGAGGAGGACCAGAATGTTCGCCACCAGCAGGCCCACCCTGACCCATGTGAGCCTGTGCATCAGCTCGTGTACTTCGAACGGCAGGAACGATGCGGTGATGATCAGCGTGAGAAACTCTGCCCAGGTTTTTTCGAGGTAAAGCCCGATGGCCTCGAGCACACCGACCGCGGCATAACAAAATGCACCAAAGCCGATTCGCCTCAGGAGCGGGTCGTTAAGAAGTTCGGCCTTTTCGAAAAGAAAATTGACAAATCGCGACTCGGGGTTCATTTTGAGATCCCCGATCATGCGCCAGACAACGTCATAGATATCTTTGTGGAGCAGGCGCAATGCACCCACGCCTATGGCCACAAACAACAATGCACCCAGTAATTTATATGCGGCAATTAGAACAAGGCCCGCACGATGGTTCCGTCGTCCTGGAGCGGAATGAGAAGCGGAACTCGTCATGAGTTGGGGAGCGTTCAAGTCTCTGCAATGAACCTTTATTGACATTCTACGTTATTCGTCGCTCGCCGGTTCGCGCCCCGGCCGCTGTTCCTTGAGCATTCATTCTATGTCCAATGTGTGACTGTTGCCGGCATGGGTAAGCGGCACTGGAATTCGATGCGCTGCAGACTTCATCCCGCAGCATCAGCATGCCCGAAGGCATTAGGATCGAGGCGATGATACGTCGATTCGAAACCAGCGATTGGGTTCCCTATCCGGTCGAGCTCGTGTTCGCCTTCTTTGCGACACCTCATAATCTGCCCCACTTGATGCCACCTGAAGTACAGGCGCGCATTGAAGATGTACGCTTGCAACCTCCGCCGCCACGTCCCCTCGCGGCCGATCCGGGCCGCCGCTTCAAGAGCGTGGCTGCCGGAGTGGGTTCAGAGATTCTCCTTAGCTTCTATCCCGTCAAATGGCTTCCGCAACGCGTGAGCTGGACCGCGCGCATCGTGGAGTTTGAATGGAACAGCCACTTCACCGATGAGCAGGTTCGCGGTCCATTTGCAGCATTTCGGCATCGACATGGGATTGCGGCACACATCCGGGAAGGGGTCGAAGGAACGCTCGTCAGCGACTCCATTGACTACGCAATGCCCGGCGGAATCTTCGGCGATGTTGCGGCTGGCAGCGTCTTGAAGCAATTGTCGAAGTCGTTCGAGTTTCGCCAGAAACGGCTCCCTGAAATCCTCTCCATCGCATCGCGACAGGCAGTGCAGCGAAACTAGGTCCGTAGCTATCTCTTCGGCGGAAGCAGCGTTTCGCGTTCAAGCACATTGCCCTCCAGGATGAGCGTGGAAATGCGGCGCACGTTCCATATGCTCACCGTCGGGTCAGCATCTACAACGAGAATGTCGGCGCGCCTTCCGGGAGCGATGAGTCCAAGGTCGTTCCAATTGAATTGCAGTGAGTAGTTGTTGGTTGCCGCTGCAAGTGCTTCTCGTGGCGTAAGCCCCAGGCGAGTCAGCATCTCCAATTCCACTTGCAGCGATATCCCGGTGAACGAGCCGGTAACGGGCGCGCCAGACGCGGCCAGGTAATGCGGATACGCCCTGAAAATCACCTGGTTGATGTGCCATAACCGCAGAGCAGATTGATCGGCCTTCTTGTGTTGGCTCTCCACTAGATAGCGCTGCGCCGCAGCGGGCATGCGGCGAGACCATCCGGGCAGCGGATACACCATCTCTCCGGTCTTGCGGTCGGGGGGATTAAACATCCGCGACGGATCCAGCAACGCAGCTGCGGGCTCTGTCCAGAGATTGCGATGGTCGGGAAGGCGCTGGTAGTACGTCGCGAACATGGGCATGAGCGCCGTGTGGTGCGCTGCCAGAAACTCCGCGTAGGTACGTACATGGGGATCCGTGGGCGGCAATCGCTCGGAGTAGTCATACGCTGTGGTAGCAGCGTTCCCTTCGGGATCGTCCACAAGCGGCTGCTGCAACTCGTCAGGAATCACACCCAGTTCATACCGCCCCATGCGCAGAAGCACATCGACGCCGGCTTCGATACCCACTTTGTAAGGCGTCGATACAAACTCACCATAAGTGATGAAACCCATCTGGTGTGCATGGGTGATGATCCATTGCGCGTTGGCCGCGGTTACTTCATGCCCGATCCACAAAACCTTGGTTCCCAGTTTTGCAGTGTCGCTCAGTTGACGCAGCGTATCTTCGGGGCCCAATTCCGTGGGTCTGACTCCTTCGTGAAGTTTGGCAGTCCACCCGGGCTGCCCTGCCAGCAGGCTCCAATCATCGGTGGTGCCGATCGAATCAAGAAGATAAAGGTGAGGGCTCGGATTGGCGTTTAGATCGATGTGGCCGCGACGCGGGTCAGAACTCGCCACCACCGTTGTCACGCCCATGTAAAGATCAGCGTTTGCCTCGCTTTGGCTGTTCATGCCCGCAAAGCCGTCAACGAGTCCCGGCACAATGTACTTACCGGTGCAATCGATTACCCGAGCGCCCTTAGGAACTGGAAGTGTTGTTCGAGTTCCTACGTCGGTGATGCGCCCGTTCTGCACGATGACAACGGAATCGGGCTGATCCTTCGCGGAGTGACCCCAATCAGTGACATCGACAATCGTGCCCCCTTCAAGCACAAGAGGAACAACGGGTGCCTGCGCGTGGACCTGCGGCGCACCTAGAAAAAGGCCTAGGATACCCGACAGCAGGATTCGGTCATTTCGCATAGAAGATTTGATCTGATGAGGATTGTCGCACGGACCGCGTACCGGTCAAGTGCGGATGCGCACGGCTGCCTGAAACCCTGCAATTGAGGCCAGAATTTGAAATGTGATCTCCGGATGAAATCAAATTAGCTGGCCACGAGAGTGCGACGCTGGCGGCTTGCAAGCAGTGGAAGAACTTGCGTATAGGCAGCCTCAACCGACACTCCGTACTTCTCTCGTAAAGCTTCAACTTTACCGTGCTCGATAAACTGGTCAGGCCAACCGATACGAACAACAGGCACGCGGCTTCCCAACTCCTCCAGTGCTTCGATCACCGCCGTTCCAAACCCACCCATCTTCACCCCGTCTTCAAATGTAACGAAGGCGGCGACGCGGCGAGCATAAGTAGCAAGCATTTCGCGATCGAGCGGCTTAACAAAACGCGGATTGATCACCGCAACGGAATGCCCCTCTGCGCTCAGGCGCGCCGCCAGTTCGACCGCCAGTGGCATCATGGTTCCGAGGCCAAGAATCGCCACGTCGGAGCCGTCCACAATCACTTCCGCTTTGCCGACCGGAAGTACCTGCGGCGAGGTCTTCCTGGAAACACCTGCCACCGCTCCCCTCGGGTAACGAATCGCACTCGGCCCCTGGATTTGCAGACCGGTCTTCATCATGTCTGCGAGCTCGTCTTCGTCCTTCGGAGCCATCAAGACCATCTCCGGGATACCCCTCAGGTAGGCAATATCGAAGAGGCCGTGATGGGTGGGACCGTCGTCGCCCGATAGTCCTGCGCGATCCATGCAAAACAGGACTGGCAGTTTCTGCAGCGCCACGTCATGAACGATCGGGTCGAAGGCGCGCTGAAGGAATGTCGAGTAGATGGCGCACACGGGTCGGAATCCGCGCGTCGCCATCCCCGCCGCGAAAATCACTGCATGCTCTTCAGCGATTCCCACGTCAAAATAGCGCTTGGGGTGATGAGGCCGGAACAGATCGAGCCCGGTTCCGTTGGGCATTGCCGCGGTGATAGCGACCACGCGGGAATCCTGGTTTGCTAGTTCCACCAGCGTCGTCGCAAATGCCTCGGAATATGTCTGCTGACCAGTAGGACGTGTATTTCCCGTTTCCGGGTCGTATGGCCCAAGTCCATGAAATTTCTTCTGCAGGTCGAGAGCCGGCTGAAAACCGCGGCCTTTCTGCGTGATCACATGCAGAAGCACTGGGCGGTCCGCCGCCTTAAGAAACTTGAATGTCTCAATGAGCTGTGGCAAGTTGTGGCCGTCAATAGGGCCGAAATACTCCAGCCCGAACTCCTCGAACAGCATGGAGGGCCACAGCATGCCCTTGGCGGCTTCTTCCGCCCGCCGCATCACGTTGACCGCCGTTTTGCCGCCAATTTTCTGCACAATCTTTTTGGCGGAAGCATGCAGATGCTGGTAATGCTCGTTCGTGACAACGCGATGGAAGTAGCGGGCGATCGCCCCCACATTGCGGTCAATCGACCACTCATTGTCATTCAAAACAACGATCAGGCGCTTGGTCTGTTCAGCGATATTGTTCAATGCTTCGAACGAGATACCGTTGGTGAAAGCAGCATCGCCCGCAACCGCGACCACGTGTTCATTCCCCCCGGCCATATCGCGAGCCACAGCCATTCCGAGTGCTGCCGACAATGCCGTTCCGGCGTGACCTGCACCGTAGCAATCGTGCTCACACTCTGTCCGCAGCATGAACCCGTTGAGTCCACCGGCCTGGCGGATGGTTCCAAATCGCTCGCGGCGGCCGGTGAGAATTTTGTGTGTGTAGACCTGGTGGCTGACGTCGAAGAGAAACCTGTCCTGGGGTGAGTTAAAGACGTAATGCATGGCGAGCGTCAGCTCGACTACACCAAGATTGGGTCCTAAATGGCCACCGGTTTTCGACAGCGACTGGATCAAAAAACCGCGAATCTCTTCCGCCAGCTCGGCTAACTGCGCATGACTGAGGCGCTTGATATCGGCGGGGGATTGGATCGACTCCAACAATGCTCCCATTTATTTCCTTCTCCCGGGCCCCAGGCCGTAACTGCAAGAAAAAGCCCCGGGTTGCCGGGGGGCACGTGTTCGCCGGTTCGCCAACTCACAGTATATCAATGCCCGGGTTACGTTGCTCTTGAGTTCGACGCTCTACCCAATCCAAGGTTTCATCCAGAAGGGTCTGCCAGTAACAGAGGTTTACGATGGGATCAAGAGCACAGCGAGGCACCCCTTAAGTGAAACGCATCTTCAAGCAGTTTGGATTGTTTGTGATTCTCAGCACGGTTTGCGCCCTGATCACACTTCTCTCTCCTAAGATGCACGGTCAAATGCTCGAGCCAACCGCTCCTTCGACAACCCCCAACCCGCTGGCAGACCCGACGATGAAGCCGGGAAAGGCCTTTCTCTTTGATCTCGAAGCGAAGTTCGCCAAAGACGTGGCTGCCCGTGGGGGAGAAGCGTTTGCCGACTGGTTTGCCGACGACGGCGTAGCCCTGGGTAATGCAGCGGCCCCACTTATCGGCAAGGTGGCTATTGCACGCTCGGCCGGATGGTCGCCAAACGCCTACCAACTCACTTGGACTCCTACAGATGGCTTGATGGGCCCGTCAGGCGACATGGGCTATACGTGGGGACATTACGAGGGCCACAGCAAGGATGCTAACGGGAACCCGGTCACCACCTCCGGCCGCTACATGACGATCTGGCGGAAGCAGCCCGACGGTTCCTGGAAGGTGGTCTTGGACGCCGGAAGCACCGAACCGGCGGAAAGTGGAGACTGCTGCAAGGTCCCAACCGGTACACACTAGAGCAATATCTCATTTTTGGACTATTTCTGTCCGTAATTCGTGCAAAATCTTGCAGATAACCCGAACTGATTACTAAGGTCGCACTTGAGAGGGGCAGATCACCCCCCTTTGTGTAAGAGCCAAATACAACAGTCTCTTCCATACTGTTAGGGTACAGGTGCGTGAAGATAGATGGGTGCAATACAGAGCTACCAGCAGGCGGATCCTCCGAGGCTGACATCACGGTCGGACTTTGACGTCTTCGACCGCAGTCCGGACCCTGCTTTAGACGAGTTGACGGAGCTGGCCGCTGTGCTGAGCCTCGCCGACTACGCCTATATCGCGTGGCTCGATTTCAATCGTCTATGGTTCAAATCACGCTTCGGATTTACGGCGGCTGAACAGCCGCGCGTCACCAGCGCATGTCAGTGGGTGGCTCTCACAGGCCAGCCCCTGTTGGTTCAGGATGGATCAAAGGACCCACGTTTCCCTCCCGAGGGAATCGAAGTGCCCGGCGGAAAGCATTGCCGGTCGTATGCTGGCGCCCCTCTCATTTCATCGAATCAGCAGATGATTGGAACGCTGGCGGTGCTGGCGCGCAAGCCGGACCAGTTCAGTGCGGAACATTTAACGCTGTTGGATGTCCTGGGCCGCCAGGTCATCACGCGGCTTGAGCTTTATCACCGTATCCGCGCCCAGGAGCAGGCCCAGCGCGCACGTCAGCGCACCGAACGCTCTCTGGCCATCGAACGCTGTTTCGTGGCAGCCACGCTCGATTCAATTCCTGCGCTTGTTGCGGTGCTCGACACAGCCGGACGCGTTGTGCGATTCAATCAGTCCTGCGCCCAGCTCACTGGCTTGATGATTGCGGATGCCGCGGGCAGGCCTTTTGTTGAAGAAGTGCTGGAAACAGACGATCGCTCCTGGGCTGCGGACAAACTCCATCAAGCTGCTGCCGGAACAATCTCGGGACCTCATGAGACGTCCTGGCGAATTTCCGGTGACAAAACTCGGCGTATCAGCTGGACGATTCGTCCTCTGACCGGACCCAACAATGAGATTCAATACCTCATTGTCAGCGGGCAGGACGTCACCGATCAGCGACAGGCGGAGCAGGCCTTGCTTTCGAGCGAAGCGCGCTATCGCCAGGTCGTCGAAAGCAGTCTCGGATTTGTATTCACCTGCACCACCGAAGGCCGAATGACTTCGCTGAACGCGTTTACAGCAGAGACGCTCGGGTATCGCGTGGAGGATCTTACGGGACGCCCCGTCACCGACCTTTTGGATTCCACGGGCGCCAGTACCTTCCAGGAATGCCTGCACACTTTGGAAACAAAAGACGAATGGCAGGGAGCAATGCCCGTCAGGCGCAGCGACGGCGTCTATCGGCGCATCGCGTTTCGTAGCCGTCGCATGGAATTGCGCGGAGAACGGCCATTCATTCTTAGTCACGGCGTAGACATAAGCGAACAGCATGAGGCCGAAGAAGCTCTTCATCTGGCCACCAGGCAACGCGAGTTGATCCTGGAATCGGTGGGTGATGGCATCTATGGAATCGATCTCGAAGGGAAACTGAAATTCATCAATCAGGCCGGGGCCAAAGCTCTCGGTTACAAGGCCGAGGAATTGGCCGGCCACGATGTGCACGAAATCGTCCACCACAGCCACGCTGATGGCACGGCCTACTCCAGAATTACCAGCCCCATCTTGCAAGGCATGCGCCGGAGAGAAACAGTGCGCATGCACGACGAGGTCTTTTGGCGCGCTGACGGCTCTTCATTCCCGGTCGAATATACGGCCAGTCCGCTGATTGAAGACGGCGCCATCTCCGGCATGGTGGTTGCATTCCAGGACATTTCCGAGCGCCGTCGCCTCGAGAAGATGAAGGATGAGTTCATCTCGACGGTCAGCCATGAGTTGAGAACGCCGCTTACTTCGTTGCGCGCTTCATTGGGGCTGATCTCTTCCGGGTCGCTCGACAAACGGCCGGAAAAGCAAAGACAGATGGTGGAAATGGCAATCGGCAATTGCGACCGGTTGGTTCGCCTGGTCAACGACATTCTTGACTTCGACAAGGTTGAAAAGGGACGTCTTCCGTTGCGCCGTATTCCGGTGCAGACCCTGGACTTGCTTCGCCGCGCTGCTGATGTGGCCCACAATGCTGCCAGCCAGGTGCACATCACTTTTCGCATTGAAGCTTCGCCGGCCATCGTGCTCGCGGACGAAGATCGCATTCTCCAGGTGCTGAATGAACTGGTGGCGAATGCCATCAAGTTTTCGCAGCCTGATACGCTGATCCGCCTGGGCACTCGGCCCCAGGGTGAAAACGAAGTTTGCTTCATCGTGGAAGACCAGGGCCACGGTATCGCACCGGAGAAGCTGGAACACATCTTCAATCGATTCCAACAGGGTGACGCATCAGACTCGCGCGCTCTTGGCGGAACGGGCCTCGGTCTCGCCCTTTGCCGCAGCATTGTGGAACAGCATAACGGGCGTATCTGGGCGGAAAGCACCCTCGGCAAGGGTAGCCGTTTCCTCTTCACGCTGCCCACCATCAATCCCGAATCCCGATAAATCGAACGTCAATTTGGACGTGGCAGGTTATATCCGCGAAGCACGAGTCGCGGACGCTCACCACGCGTGTCCGCATCCTCTAACTGGACATGGAGGGTCCTGCGTTCACCCGGCATAAGCGCAATGTAGTTGTCGTCGTAGAGTGCGGGCGCAATCACGTCGCCGGATTTCTCGCGGATAGCTTTCACCCGCATCATCAGCGCCGGAATGCTCGACGTGTTCTGCAATTCAGCCGCGATCTTCCAGTGCGAGCCGACCCGCGTGACATTGGTTTTAACGGCAACGTGCGCTTCACCAAGCGAACGGATTCCCGTGTAGTCCTCTTCACTGGTTCCCCGCCAATAGAAATTGGAACTGAGCACGGCCTCACCGCGGAGCAGCGTGAGGCGGATGAAGTGCGTGCGTGCCAGGCTGGCCGGATATTCCATCGTGATTGGCGACAACGTGGTGTCTTCACGGCTATCCACGTCGGCGCTCTTCTGCCACTTCATTTTGCCATCGATATCCAGCACTTCAGCACGCGCTGTCAACCCGGACTGATCGCCGGCGTTGTAGTTCACCACCTCAACCGTGTCAGCCGCGGCGTTCCATTGAATGTGCATCGGCTCCGCCGCCTTTTTGGCCGCGTAGTAAGCAGCGTCCGTATCGAAGAAGTAGTCGTACGTTTGCCACAAAATGGACGGCCATGCCGGATGACTCATCCAAATCAAAACACCAAGTCGATTCTTGCTTTGCCCTTCGAACATGCCCCGATAGGCGTTGTAATCCACAAATTGCGCAAGGCTCGCAAACTCCGCAACCTCTTTTGCGCCGCCGTAGCTTTTCTCACGGCGTCAGCAAATGGGTTCTGAGTATGGAAGTCATGAACCCGCCACTGTGGCCCGATGGGCCACATCGCGATCCGAGCGAAAGTGTGTTCCGCAAGATCTCCAATCTCCGGCACATTCGGGGCGCCAATCTCACTGTGCATCTTGGTGGGCGCGTGATCGAAGTATTCGCTTCAACGGCTCGACACGATACGGTCCATGACCGCTCACCGGGCCGTCAGCAGAGCTTGAGATGTAATGCGACCCCGGCTCGAGTTCTGCCACCATTGCGCGCAAGCCATCGTCGATCGGCTGAGGCGGAAACCCTTCGTTGCGTCCGCAGAAAATTCCAAGTGACGCATGATTGCGAATGCGCAGCAGATAGTCGCGCGCATTTTTCAGGAAGAAATCGTTGTCGTCGGGATTCGGCCCGTCCCACGGATTCGCCAGCCAGAAGTCCTGCCAGACCACGATACCGATGCGATCCGCCGCGTCGTAGAAGCGCCCCATCGCCGGTCTGGCCCACCCAGTTGCGAATCATGTTGAAGTGCTGGTCGCGGTGGTAGCGCATGGCCATGTCGTACTCGCGCGCGCGATAGCGGAGCATCGACTCGGGAAATCCCCAGTTGCCGCCTCGGGCAATGAAGCGGCGCCCGTTGATCCAGATCTTCAGCACTTCGCCGTCTTCCGAATAGGTGAACTGCCGTATGCCCGCCTTGAAGGCCTTCGTATCCGACGTCTTTGCCGTTCGCGATGAAGCTGATTGTTACCGGATAGAGATTCGGATCGCCGTATCCGGCTCGGCCACCACAGTTTAGGGTCGCGCAATGTGCAGCGCAGGCTGGGTCGCAGGCGCGAACTTGACTGTCTTTGATCGACGAAGGATCGAGCGTCACCTGTGTCTGCACCGATGATGTCGCCGAACGTCGCGCGCAGCGTGCCCGTCACCGGGTGAGCCTCCTGGTTGTGCAGCGTCGCCTGCGATCGAGACATCGGCGCTCGTTGTGTCTGGGAGAGGCAGCGTGCTGCGTCACCAGCGGATTCTCAATGGTGACCGGCCCGCTGGTCGTCAGCGTGACGTTGTCCCAGATACCGTCATTGCGGCCGCGGATCGTCGACATCCAATCCCAGCCTGCCGATGCGTGATAAGTAGGATTGTCGCGGCCCAGCGCGCCGCCATTCACGGTCTCGCCTGCCTTGTCCTTTGTGCCGCCGGGATTTGCATTGCGGATGATGCGCACCGCTAGCGCATTCTCGCGCCGGGATGCAATCAGCGCGCGTGACATCGAAGCGCCCGCGCATGAATCCGCCGTCGATGCGACCCACGTGCTGCCCGTTCAGATAGACTTCGGCCTTCCAGTTGATGCCGTCGAAGTTCAGCCACGTATGCTCGCCCGTGCATTGCGCGCGGGCGCGACGAATTCGTCGCGATACCAGAAGTCCGCGCAGAAAAATGAGTCGGAAATCGCGTACTGATTGTCGGCGAAATTGGGATCGGCAATCGCTCCGTCATTCAGGATAACTGGTCAGCACGGTTCCAGGGACTGTGGCCACCATCCAGTCCTTGTCAGGAAATCCAGCAGTCGAGAGTCTGCTCGCCATCCGCCTGGACGAGCGATGCGCGCTGCACGCGCCATCTCCCGCCAGAGAGCGGCAGCGTCCCGTTTGACTGCGGCGCCGCAGCAGTCTTGCGGCAGTCGGCACCATGCCGCCGCGTCCGTAGACTTCCACTTCGCTGAGGATGTATCGCTCGCTCGGTTCCGCAGGGCCGCGTCATCAGCACGCGCACCCAGCGCGCGTGTGCCGGCTTGGCCAGATGAATGTCGTCATCGAGAGCTACTGAATCCGGCAGCGCCTGTAGTAAGTCCCACACGCGCGCCATCCTCTGAAATCTGAAGGGTTCCGGCGGCAGCGCGCCGAATCCACGACAAGACCACTCGATCGAACGTGCACGCGCGCTCCCAGGTCGATCGAGACCCACTCTTCGCCGCTGCCCGCGCTCATCCATGCGCTTGAGAAAACATCCGGGCCCGCAACGTGCACTTCATGCCCCTGATCGGACAGCGTCACTTCCCCACGCCCCACGACTTCACGCCTGCCCCGGAAAACTCCACGCGATAGGAATGGAAACTGCACCGGCTGCGGGACTTCGATTGGCACCGTGAATCCCGGCCCGTCCTCGTGCCTTCCCGGAAAATCCGTCCCGGTGTATCGACCCACCTCCTTCCACGCACTGCGATCGTCCGATCCGGAGACCACGATGGACCATCCACCCTGCCGGTGGCGGCACGTAAATCTTTCGCAGCGAAACGTCGATGTGATCGACTCCGGGGAGAGAACCGCCGCCCTCAATATCGAATCTCAACCCACGGATGGTCGCCACTCACGTTGATGGACGAAACGATATTGCCATCGAGAAACACGGCGCGCTCGCTCTTCGGCAGTTCCCCTGATCGCTTGTTGACGCGACCACCCAACGCGGAAGATCGTGCTCCTCTGATACCGTCGGTCACCAACTGCGCCGTCAGGTTGTAGTCGTATGCGCTCGATTGATAAGCGGGCCGGTGCAAAGCGAGATTGCGATAGCTTGTTGCGTCCACGCTGAGTCTCGGGCCGTCGTATTGTCTGGGATCGCCGGGATAAACCCCAAGCCCGCGAGTGTATCCCTGCGAAGAGGCGGCAACTGAGAACAAAGCAAAAGACAGCATAAAAACATACTTCAAGACGCATCTCCTTCGGCGACATCAAGCCCACCTATCAACATTCATAGGCTCGCGATGTGAGACCTGTTCGCTATCCGAACCGCTGGAATGATATCGTTCCCATGGAACCATAGCAGACGATCCCCAGCGTCGCAAGCATCGCCCGGCACAGACAAATTGTTCTCATTCCGGCGCCGGAGAATTGCCACTCGGGACAACTCGCAGCTTCACTCATTCAAAATTCCGCCCTCACATGCATGAGAGAATGCACGCTGCGGCATTTGCTTTCGTTCCCACCGCTGCTCACCATCTAAGCGCACATGGCACTTTCCGGAAACATCCTGAATTTCTTGTTCGGACGCCCTCTGGCTACAAGCGAAGAGCGTGCTGAACACATTGGCCCGATCGCCGGCATTCCCATCTTTGGTCTCGACGCCCTGAGCTCTGCCGCGTACGGCCCTGAAGCCGCGCTCACATTGCTCATCCCGCTCGGCCTCGTGGGAGTGCATTACATCCTCCCCGTCAGCGCGGCCATAATCATCCTGCTTTTCATCGTCTTCTTCAGCTACCGGCAGACCATTGAAGCCTATCCGCAAGGCGGCGGCTCGTACACCGTGGCAAGCGAAAACCTCGGCGCCAACGCCGGCCTGCTCGCCGCGGCGGCGCTCATGATCGACTACATCCTCACGGCGGCCGTGGGAATCTCAGCCGGCGTTGGCGCGCTCATCTCCGCTGTTCCATCTCTGCAGCCGCACACACTTGAACTGTGCCTGGGCGTACTGCTGGTCCTCACCATCATCAACATGCGCGGCGTCCACGACACCGGCGTCGTGTTCATGATCCCCACCTACCTGTTTACCGGAACGCTCCTCATCGTCATCGCAGTCGGCGCCTTCCGCGCGTTGCACGCCGGCGGGCATCCCCATCCCGTCATGCCGCTTCCGCCGATTCCCACCGCCACCACCGCGATAGCTGGATGGTGGCTCCTCCTCAAGGTATTCTCTTCGGGCTGCACCGCCATGACCGGAGTTGAGGCGGTCAGCAACGGAGTCATGGCCTTCCGCGACCCCACCCGCAAGAACGCCAAGATCGCCCTGACCATCATCATCGTTCTTCTTTCGATTCTGCTTGCCGGAATAGCGGTGTTGTGCCGTGCCTATCACATCGCGGCTACCAACCCTGAAGGTCCAGGTTACGAGAGCGTCCTCTCCATCCTGACCCGCGCCGTGATGGGCCATGGCTGGTTTTATTACATGACCATAGCTTCGGTCCTGCTGGTTCTTGCGCTCTCGGCCAACACGGCATTTGCTGACTTCCCAAGACTCACCCGCGCCATCGCCTCCAATAACTACCTGCCGCATGTGTTTCTCCTTCGCGGCCGGCGCCTGCTTTATTCGTGGGGAATTTATATCCTGGTCGCTCTCACCGCAATCCTCCTGATCGCATTTCGCGGCGTCACTGACCATTTGATCCCGCTCTATGCAATCGGCGCCTTCATGGCCTTCACGCTTTCGCAGGCAGGAATGGTGGTGCATTGGAAGCGCAATGGCGGCGATTCTCTACGCATGTTCGTGAACGGGCTGGGCGCCGTCGCCACGGGCATTACCACGGTCGTCGTTCTGATCACCAAGTTCACTGAGGGTGCCTGGATCACCGCGCTGCTCGTGGCTCTCATGATCACGCTGATGCGCGCCGTCCATCGCCACTACGCCCACGTCGACAAAGATACGGCTCTGGATCGTCCCATCCAGCCGGCCGAGGTTCAGGAACCGATCGTCATTGTGCCCGTTGACCGCTGGAGCCGCATCACGGAGAAAGCTCTCTCTTTCGCGCTCTCCATGTCCACTGACATTCGCTGCCTGCACGTTCAGGTTGCCGATGAACTTGACGCCATCTGCGAAGAATGGGAGCAAAAGATTGCTGCCCCTCTGCGGGCCGGAGCAAGGCCGTGCCCGAGCTGGTCATCCTGAGGTCCCCGTATCGCCAAATCCTTCAGCCCATGATCGATTACATACTGGATGTTGAACGAGACTCCAAAGTACGCAAAATCTGCGTCCTGGTTCCGGAGCTTGTGGTGCGGCACTGGTGGGAAAACCTTCTGCACAACCGCCGCGCCGATCTGCTCAAAGTCATCCTGCTTGTCCGCGGTAACCGCCGCATCGTGGTCATCAACATCCCCTGGTACCTCGAGCGCGGGTGAATTTCCTCCGGTCTGGATTCCTTTCCGGCGCGCCAGCCGTCACAATTAAGACGTGGCCCTGGAACTCCGAAATGTTGGCGCCAAAGCGCGAGAACGTCTGCGCGCCGTCTCTTCGTGCCACCCTGCACGGGACTTTGTATTCCGCTGCTTCCTGTGCGCGGCCATCTTGCTGGCAGCGGCCACAATCACCGTGGGACAAAGACCCCAGGAAGCGCCAGACCAACAGCAGACGCCGCCTCCTCCGCAGGGTCCGACCGAATCACCCACGCCAGTTCCGCCAGCTGCCCTCATTTCAGTTCACGGAGTCGTCAAGAATGCCGCAACCGAAGAGCCCCTTCCCCGAGCATTGATCCAGGTCGGCGGCGAAACCGGACTCGGCACGCTGACCGATGGCGACGGAAAGTTTGAGATCGCGGTGCAAGGTCTGGGTGAGCAGCTCTTCCAACTCGTCAAGCCAGGGTTCCATGACGCACCCATGAACCCATCCGGCTATGGCACCCTGATTGAAAACACAAACAGCATCGGACACAACGTTTTCGTCAGCCCGGATATGCCCGCGCTCGTCTTTTACATGACGCCAACCAGTGCCATCCGCGGCCGCATCGATCTCACCACAGGTGATCCTGGCCAGGGAATTGGCGTGCAGCTATTGCGGCGAATCATTCAGGGTGGCCACGCGATCTGGCGCACCACGGCAAATACTCGAACCAACAGCGACGGCGCCTTTCGCTTTGCGGGACTCGATGAAGGCGACTACGCTGTCGGAACGGAGTCCGCCCGGGACAGCGAATCGGTTGGAGCCCTGGTCGAAAAGAACAGCGAGTCAAAGGTCGCATGGAGTGGATATGCAGCCACCTTCTATCCCGATGCGCGCGAGTTTTCTGGTGCAGCCAGGATTCACGTGCGCGGCGGAGAAACCGCCCAGGCAAACTTCACGCTGAAGCTTGAACCCTTCCACCTGGTGTGTGCCACTCTCGCTCAAGGAAAAGACACTGACAAGTCTGTCGTGGATTACGGCACGTCCGTGCTCGACACGCAGGGCCATTCGTTGCCCTACTCGGCGCAATATGATTCCGACAGCCGTACTGTGCAGGCCATGCTGCCGGACGGCTCATACTCTCTGCAAGTGACCGCCGTGAAGCGGCCCAACCAGGGAATTCTCAGTATTCGCAATTCCATGACACCCATTGGCATGATTCTGCAGGGCGCCGCAGACTTCACCGTTTCGGGGCGTCCGATTGCAAACCTCCACATTGCTCTCACACAGAAGGTGGCCAACCCGCTTGCTGTGAGTGTCATTCACAGTTCATCCCCGGCTCCAGGCCCTCGTGGAAATCGAGGCGCCGTCTTCGTTTCGGCCAGCCAGGCTGGCGACTCGCTGGTAGATGGCATGTGGACCCAGTTCGCTCAGGGCCCCATTCCCGGACAGCTCGATACCAATGTCCTTGCGCCCGGCTCTTATTGGTTGCACACGTCGATTGGCCAGCCCGGCCTGTGCGAGGCATCCTTTACCGGCGGCGGGGCAAGCCTGGCTCGCGAGCCGCTCGTTATTGGACCCGGCGGGACCAGCGCGTCCATGGCGCTCACCTTGCGTGAAGATTGCGCAACGCTCAAGTTAAGCCTGGCCGCAAACCTGATGGCGCAGACCGCCGGCGAAGAACCCGTATTCACCGTGTACCTTGTTCCGGATTTCGATTCAACCGCGGATGTCGTTCCCCTGACTCTGCGCCCGTCTTCCGGTGGAACACTCACCCTCGAAAACCTCACGCCCGGCAGCTATCACGTCTATATCTTCTCTGCTCCGGTTGAACTGGAATATCGCAACCCTGATGCGCTCTCCGCCCTCGCCGGCCGAAGCAAACCAGTGACTCTCGAACCTTCTTCCACCAGCACGCTTGTTCTGGAGGCTCCGGTTCCGTGAGAATCCATCTCAAAACAGGCGCGCCCTTCAAAGAGTTGGCTATCGGAATCACGGTCCTTATTAGCTGCCCTTTTGTATCAAGATCACAGGAGACTCCGCGTCCTGCCGGGCATGAATATCGAATTGCGGGCCGCATTGTGAATTCCACTACCGGCGAGCCACTGGGGCGAGCCGCAATCGCAGCCCTTGCCGACCCCGTAAACCGTATCGTCGCTACAGCCCTTTCTGACTCCGAAGGGCATTTCGTCATCGAACACCTTCCGGCAGGCAGGTATCCGCTCACTGCCTCCAAACGCGGCTTTCGGACCGCCTGGTATGACGAACATGATGACTTCAGCAGCGCCATCGTGACCGGAGAAGGTCAGGATACGGAGCACCTGCAATTCAAGCTGGTGCCGTCAGCAGTCCTGCGCGGCATTGTCACAGGCGATGGCGGCGATCCGGTCGAAGGCGCCAGCGTCATGCTTTTCAAACAGCCTGAGCCCTCAAACGCCGGAGAACGAGTGCGACAGGCCGACAGCGCGATTACCGACGACAGCGGCGCATACGAATTCAGCAACCTCACTGCCGGACAGTACCTTGTTGCCGTGAAAGCTGAACCTTGGTACGCGCTTCACGGCAACGCAAACCGGAAGCCTGACAGGGCCGGAACGGAACTCGATGTCGCGTATCCAATCACGTTTTTCGATTCCACCGTTGATGAAGCGTCGGCAGCGCCTGTCGTGATCACCGCGGGCAGCCGCGAAGAGGCCAACATCAACCTTCATGCGGTCCAGGCCCTGCACGTCACCCTTCCTCTCTCGGTCCGGCGCGGAGCACCTCCGGTTGAATTGCGCCAGACTGTTTTTGGTGCGGAGATTCAGTCTCGCGGAGCCGACATCATCGCCGTTCAGCAGGGAACCATCGAAGTGACCGGCATCGCGCCCGGTCACTACGATCTCACCCACGGAGATCCTCCGCGGACTGTGGAACTGGACGCTGCTTCCGACGTTGAGATCGATGCCAATGCAGGCACGCCTTCCGTTGTGGTGACAGGAACACTGCGGAGCACCAGCGGCATACCAGTCGACGAAGACACAAATCTCGTGCTCCAGCCGGCAGATGACAACGGCCGCAGATCGTCCGTCACTTCATTCGCCCGAAAGGGCCAGTTTCAATTCGATTCGGTTCTTCCCGGGCGCTGGAACCTGTCTGTTTACATCGGCAGCATCGGACAGGAATTGCCGATCATCGCAGTCTCCAGCGGCAAACGCGCCGTGTCAGGCAACGAGGTTGTAGTGGGCGATCAGCCCTTGAACCTCGGAGTCACGGTAAGCCGGTCGCAGACCCGCATCCAGGGATTTGCCCGCATGAATGGCAAACCTGCGCCCGGAGTGATGATCGTGCTTGTGCCGCGCGAGGCGTCCGCCTACGGCTCCCTCCTGCGTCGCGATGAGTCTGACTCGGACGGCAGTTTCTCGCTGCGCGATGTGCCCGCTGGACAATACACGGTTGTCGCCATCGACGACGGATGGAAACTCGATTGGCGGCGGCGCGAATCCATGAACCGCTATCTGGCGGGAGGAGTTGCCGTCACGGTTGGTGAAGGATCAGGGCCAACCGTTCGCCTTGCTCAACCGGTTACGGCAGTTCCCCGCTGACTTGAGGAAACACTTGGTGGCCGAGGTGACACTTCTGCGAGGCAGGGGTCAAAGGATAGTCTAAGAGCGTACCGTACGACAGCCTGGAAATGCAGCCGCTCGTTGGCGGCCGAGAAGTTTGTGAGTTGAGGAGATTTGCACATTGAAGAGTAAGTGGTTGGTTTCAATTCTTGCCCTGGTTTCGGCAGCGATGTTGCCGCTCGCAGCCGCCTCCCAGGTCGCCCCGGATCGGGCGCCGCGCCCTGCCACGGATTCCAATTACAAGTACCTGTTTTACGCAGGAGCGGCTTACACCAGCTTGAACCAGGTGAATCAATCCCGATACGGCCTCATTGGCGCAAATCTCGAAGTCAGCCGCAATTTTGGCAGATTCTTCGCCATCACTGCCGATGGAGCGTTCTATTCAACCTCGGTCGGTTCGGGCAATCCCGGGAAACCCTCCGTCGACCAGGTTTTGTTCGGGCCCGAACTTCACGGAAACATCGTTGACAAATGGAGCATCTTTGCCCGCGCGCTGCTGGGCGGAGAGCACACGGGCGGCGAGGGCCAGACTCCCGATATCTCCTTTGCAGGTGGCGCTGGCGTGGGCGTGGAATACGCGGTTACGCCGCGCTGGGTTTTACGCCTCTCCGGCGATGACATTGCGGCGTCTTTTTCGGTGAACAATAACACCCCTGCACAGAGCTACTCGCCACACATGACGCGCAATGCGCGAGCCAGCATCGGAATCGGCTATCGTTTTTAACCGCAGCGGATTGCGTGGGACGAATCAAAGGTGCGCAGTTCGCGCACCTTTTTTTGTGGCCTCAGGCGACGGACTCGGCCAGGATGACCGAATACTTCAACCACAACATTCCATTCGGATACGACTCGGCGGATTGCAGGCGAAGGTGGCAGCGCCGGCCCGCGGGAAGCACGCTGACGCCGCTTCCCAGCATGATGGGAATCACCGCCAATTCCACGGTATCCACCAACCCCGCATCAAGAAGCGTTCGGAACAGAACGGCTCCGCCGCAGAGCCAGATATCTTTACCCGCAGCGGCTTTCAGTGAAGCCACCGCCTCCGCCACGCTGTCTCGAATGACAGTCGCGCCAGGATTGAGGCCTGGATCGAGCGTCGTAGAGACGACGTACGCTTTCAACCCCATCGACTTCGCAGACTGTCCTCGCGACTGCATCACTTCAAACGTGCGGCGTCCGACGAGCATCGCATCGAATTCGCGAAACATGGCAACGAAATCGAATGACGGATCGGGCGTGATCCAGTCGTACTCACCGCTGGGTCCTGCGATAAACCCGTCGAGACTCGCGGCCACGCTGTAGCGCAGCTTTCGCATCGTGGGAGAAACCCCTACTTCCTTAGTTCGACGAAAAACACCTGGCCGCTCACGGTCTTGTCGGAACTCTCCGCGTATTGAATGTCTGCCTTCATGCCTTCGAAGTCCTTGCAGGGATTCACGGGGCCGTCCGGCGTATAGCCAACGACCGAAAGATCGATCGCAGCAAAGTTGTTGTTGTACACCTTGACCGGCCTTGTGGGTCCTACCAGCCGGAACTGGATCACCGCGGGATAGCTGCACGCCACCCCACGGATTGTTCCGTACGCGGCATGGTGCGGCCCATTCGCCTTGGCGGGGAATTTGCGCTGGTTTTCCGGGGCTGTAACGTGCTCGTCCACGGTTGCCTGCTGGGCTCCGGCTGCGGCAGCCCCCAGCAGAAGGATGGAGAAAAGGGCGAGTTTTTTTCTCATCATTTGCCAACAGTCTAGCAATTCCATTTTTGAATGCAATATGAAAGGCCCAAAAAAGGTACTACCACTGCACGCCTGGATACAGGCTCGGCCAGCGATTCACGTGATATTGATCGGCCCCCGGCGAGGTCGCCTGCCACACCGGCTGCAGCGTCGCCGGGTCCAGTTCCTGCACCAAGCCGCCACTGGCAGTGGAGGCAAAAGTTGCCTCAAGGTTGCCATTGGCAAGCGGCTCTGCGTTTCCGCCGAAGTAACTGAATTGGCTGGGCGGCGGAACGTAATGCTTCACCAGCGTCGCCGTCATCGCGCTTTCGTTTACTTCGAGCAGCGGCACGGTTGAGTAGCACGTCGCGGGCAGAGGAGGCTTGAAGGGATTGCAGATCACCTGTCCAGAGGGAAGAAAACGATCATTTCCGTTGTCCATCAGGACCATCCGAAAGTCCCCTGTGGTGTTGGTCGTGACGAAATCCATTCCGTGCTGCGCGTAGAACCAGTCCGTCGGGTCGGTGCCGCCCAAGAGCCTGAAATCGCCATCCTTGCCAAGCTTCCACAGAACCTTGCCCGAGCCCTTTCCATCGAGAAATTCAATCTTGATGACCCAGTTCTGGTGCCGGACCGAGAGCAGCAGATTGTGATCGTCGGCTGAATACAGCATTCCGTTGGAATGGGTCCAATCGGGGAAATTCATCGGATGACGATTCACGTCGAGATGATCAAACGTGTTCCATACCCAGTCCGGATTCCCATTCTCATCCACGTCGACCAGCGCGTCGCCGAGCACCGCCGTGTTCCCCGGGAATCCGGTGAGGTTGCTGAACCCCTTGGCGTAGGCCGCCAGGATGACCCAATGCCCATTTGGCAGCACCACTACGTTGTGGTGAAAGCTCTTGAAGAGGTAAATGCTTCCCTGCCCGTCTCGCAGGTTCGACGAGGCCAGCTTCTTGTTCAGCGCATCCACGGTCAACGACTTCACCGTGTTGCCGGCAAGATCGATCTCGCGCACTTCGTTGATCAGGCTTGCCTGGTTGGGATAACTCAATGACGACAAGAACGAGATGGGCATGAGCAGATCGCCATTGGCCAGCAGCTGAATTCCCTGCACAATGTCTTCAACGGAATGCTTGTAGGTATATGTCCAGATCACGTTGCCGTTCAAGTCGGTAGCGAAGATCTGCGTATCGTTCTGCGGCAGCACCGTGTTCCACATCTCGATGCCTGGCTGCGGCAAGCCCGGGCCCGGCGCTGTCACCTGCACTGCCGAGGTCACCGGAGGCGTGCCCGTGGTGCAAACCTGGTCGGCCTCGTTGAGCGTGGCGCCGTTGTTTAGCACAATCTTTCCCCGCATGTGATAGGCCGTCTGGCCGAGCATGCCCGCAACCCACAGCTGAACCTGTCCTCCATTCGCGGAAGGCGTAGCAAGCTGCCACGTATTCCGGCCATAGGTTGTGGTTGTGCCGAATTCCACTGAGGCTTTGCCTGGCGCGGGAAGAAACACCGTGTATTGCGCCACCTGCGGGTTCCCGGTGAAGTCCGCGCACCGGATCGTGCCCGGCTGAATGACGGCGACGACCGCGGTGGCGTTGTCCTGCTGCGGCGCCGACACCAGCGCGGCAGTCACCGTGACGTTCTCACTTTGAGAGATCGAGGCAGGCGCTGTGTAGTTGCCCGATTGATCGATGGTTCCGCCGCCACTTACGGACCATTGAAGCGCGCCGCCGTTTGAGCTGCTCGCGGTGAACTGAAATGTCTGTCCAGGCTCAACGGCCGCATATTGGGGAGTGATGGTCACTGTGCCGTTCTGACCTGGCGGAGGCGGCGGACCCGATGGCGGTGACGGCGGACCCGAGGGCGCGGCGCCGGTGAGATGCACGTCTGCACAGCCCGCGATCAGGAGGATGAAAGCCAGACAGAGGACTGATCCGCTAAACCGCAGGAAAGAACCGCGTTCGAGCGCTGGTAAAGATGGCATCGATAACCTTGACGGAATTTGGAGGAGCAAGTTGCCTTATGGTTTGGCTGAAAGCGGTACTTCCCAAGGATATGCGTCGAAGCCGCAAAGGTTCGTGGTATGGATATACATTAAGCGAAGGTTGTATGAACGAATCGGTGTTAAATATTTTATTTTCTTTAATTTACTGAATTCGTCAAGGCGAAGATTCTGCTACATAGGTGGGGGGGTGGGGGTACCTCTTTTTCCCGTGTCCCAGAACCGTTCAGGGACACGCTTCCCCTGTGGTTCCGGGAACCTGGATGAAGTATGCGCCAGAATTGGGCTTGGGGCTTGTGCCGGGGGTCACGGACTGCGGTGATACGCGGCCGGATTTCGAAGGCCTGTCAAAAGTCATAACTGCCCTGCGGCTTTCAGGGGCGCGGCGAAGGTGGCGAGCGACATTACGAGCGTCAGAGGCTTATTTGCCAAAGGCACGGCGCCATAGCCGGTGTACCACCGTGCCGCACGATCGCTCTTGGCATCGATGATGAGAATCACGCCTCCAACCTCAGCCGCAGCGAGCAGGCAGCGCCGAGCCGCGGCGGCGAGAAGTTGGCCGCCGAGACCCTGGCCCTGCCAACGGAGATCGATGGCAATGCGCGCGAGGCGGAACCCAGGCACGTCGTGCCGGGCGAGTCCGCGGCGAACAATCTCCGGGGTATCGGCGTAGGCAAGCGCGCCGGGAGCCAGGCTGTAGAACCCAAGGATGCTCTTGTTGTCCGCGTCGTTGATTGCCAGGAAGGTTTTCGCGGCGCCGGATTCATGGCTCTGCCGGGCGTAACGATGCAAGAAGTCATTCATGGATACGTCGCCACAGTCGAAGGACTTTCGGTCATGCCTTCTTAAGATTGGCTCTTCATGCCAGGCGGGAAGGCTCACGCCCCCTTCCGCCTCGGTTTGGGCATCGCGGCGATGGCGGCCCGCAGCCTGGCATTCGGCGCAGGCGGGTTTTCAAGCATGCTGAGTACCAGGAGGCTATCGCGTTCCGACAGGACGATACGCTCGGATTCCTCGATTACTGCCTGAGCCTCTCTCAAAGCGGGTCGGAGAACAAAGTCCGTCAGGTCGGTGTGTCTTAACGCGGCGGCGCGCAGGAGCGTGGCCTTTTGCTCAGGCAGCAGCCGGAGGTTCATTCGCTTGTTGTCATCCACGGCTACTCTAGGCATGGGAGACCTCAATGTACTTATTTAAAGCGTACGCGCTGCAACGGGAACAGTCAACCTGTGAGCATTGAAGACGTACAAATCTTGAAAAGCGTTGCCCTGGAGGCCACCGCGCCGGCCCGACCAGTCAAACTTCCCCATATGCGGTTACTCGACCGGAACGCGTCAGTGCGTCTAGGCTTCAGCGGTGCCCCCGTGATTGCCACCACCGCCGCAGTTTAGCCATGTTTTGCTCGTGCTTCGCGGAGGGAACTGACAAGAAATAAATTCCCCACGCAGCGACGACCACAAAAAGCGGAATCTTCCACAACAGTTCAAGTTCATCGAAACGGCCCTTCGACGATCTTACCCGCCTTCGGACGCCACCGCGTAGGAGACGAGTCGGCGGTGATTGGCTCGGAATTGGCGGATGTGTCGCACCTTCTCTGGAATGGAACGCAATTTGTACTGTTATGCTCCGCACTTGTAGATCACAGCGTTGTGACTATACCGGGCGGCAAAGAGATCATTTAGACGCAAGGGCGGCGTCCACGACCTTTGGTAGTTGCTTAAGGTGATCTGTCTGATTGCCAGAAATCGAGTCGTTATAAAGAATTTCTCACCTGCGTCTCCTACTTCTAATCGACTGTCTTATTGCCAGAAATCGGAGTCGCCACAAAGGAAATCCCTCCGACCCGCGTCTCAACGTCGTACTCTCCGAGTGCCTGATCAAGCATAAGGCACCCAATTTGCTTGCACGCATTGGACGTTTCCTGCGCGTAACCCGGCATAGTAACTGTCAAATCGGCCTTGCCGCTATTGGGAATCACCTCTATCAGCACAGTTTCAGCTTTCACAGTTACGCCTCCCAATGAGATGTCCATCGGATCGCGGCGTGGGCGAAACTTGATCACCCTCCAATGCGGCAGAGGAGGAGCAGACTGCAAAGAGCGCCTCTACTGCGGGAAAAACCTCTCGTATTCCATCAGCGCTAATTACAAAATCGCGCTTCCCGCGATCACGTTACGGGTTCACTTAGGCACCGAACCTCAAGACCGTTCATCAAATTCGTGGTTCCAACCCTTTGTGCAACGTCATCTCGGATGAGCCGAGTTCAAATCGTCACGTTTCCTGATCTTTTCAAAGTCGTAAAGGCTTGATTCCATTATGCTTGAATCCATTGCCAGAAGTTCTGTTGGGTCCCGGGGTCCGCGGAGCGCATCCGTCCTAAGAGAACAGAGGTGGTAATGATGGGCAGCTTCAGCTCATAATCCGGTCAGGGGGAGGGGATCGCACTCCCTAATGCAATAACTGCGGTGTCGGAGTAAAATCAGGACCGCTTCCGAGAAGTCAATTTCGAGATTCAGGTGTCCTCATTGAGTACCTTCTCGGTTTCTTTATGTCTCATTCTGTTCGCCGCCGCTTCGTGCGGCACAGTGGCCCAGTCCGCTACCACTACTTCAACCCGGTCCCGCTGAACCCAAACGATCACAAGACTGGTTTCGTTCGTGCCAGCGAGCGCATGACGTTGCGCTCGCCTGGGTCGAGCCATTTCACTCAGGGTCAGGTGCCAGTTCGCGGGTGAAGAACTACTTACTCCGGGCGAAAAAACGTCAGTTCATTACCGGTGACGGCACATATGACGAGACCATGGTCGGAACCACACCATTGGCGACTCGAAGTAACTCTGGCTGACTACCATGCAGTGGAAGCGGAGATTCTGTGCCTTCTGAACCCGAGCATACTCAATCGTGCTCTCGTCCGCGCTACACACCGCGAGGAGCGCGACAAAGAATAGCGAGATCGCTGCTTTTTTAGGCATCTCTTGCAAGTCCGACGATATCATTTCTCTCGATTCAGAGCTGCGGTCGAGTCGCGGAGAAACCGGAAGTGTCGAGGGCAATCGCCTGCTGAGATGGGTCTTTGCATTACGTGTTCAGCCCCATGGATTGATAGTTGCACGCCGGTCGGCGCCACGTCGTCCACATTCCGAGTAACCATGATCAGGTCGTGATGCTGGGCAGTTGCGGCAAGCAGACCATCTATCACCGGAAGCGTGTGATTTCTCTCCATCCTGGCTTTGGCCGTGAGTAGTCCCCAACGCTCCGCAACCGCCTCGTCGATGGGTAGGATCCGATCCACGAACCTAGCTCGAACCTCTGACGCCAACCACGCCTCAAGCTTTGCGCGCCTTCCCCTGTCTGGATGCAGGTTGATGCCCTTGCGAATCTCGCCGATCGTCAGGACGCTTAAAAAGATCAAGTCCTCGTCGGTAGCCTCAACCCACTCAACAACCTTCTGTTCCGGTTTTGGCCGGAGGAGTTCCGAAATCACGTTCGTGTCTAGCAAGAACCCGCTCATAACTCGATGCCTCTCCCGTAATCGCGGTCTCGGTCCAGGTTCAGATCGATATCAGCCAGGGGAGACTGCGCGAAGAACTGGACGAGGCTGGCAGGCTGCCTCGAGCGCCGTGTCAGCTTCCGGTATTGTTCAATCGGCATTACGGCAACATCGTCTTCCCCTTGCTTCGTTACGATCTGCACACCCTCCGCGCGCGCACGACGCAGTAGTTCACTGAACTGCGCCTTGGCAGTCTGCACCTGCCAAACGCCATGTTCACGGCTTTCTTTTGCGTCGGTTTGAATTTGACCTTCCTTTTTGCTGTTGGCACTGAAGCATCTCCATCTGACCATACTGACCAGATTATAGTATCTGGTTTGTTAACCAAGCAACTGGGATTATGGGTGGGTTGTGGGCGATACGGAAGTTTGGCTCCGCATGATTTCGCCCGTTTCCGAGGATGACTTCGTTGCGGGGAACGGAAGTTTAACTTGGAAAACTTGCTATCCTTCTTCAGCCTCGCGCAGTTTGGCGATCACGGTGAAGTCCTCGAGCGTTGTGGTGTCGCCTTTGATTTCGCCGTGCGTGGCTAACTCGCGGAGCAGTCGGCGCATGATCTTGCCGGAGCGGGTCTTGGGCAGCGCCTCGGTGAACCGGATGTCGTCGGGGCGCGCCAGGGCGCCAATCTCCTTGGTTACCCACTTCCGCAGTTCGTCCTTCAGGCCCTCGCTGGGCTGGTTGCCGCTTTCAAGGGTTACGAACGCCGAAATTGCCTGGCCCTTCAACTCATCAGGGCGTCCCACGACCGCGGCCTCGGCGACCTTGGAGTGGGCCACCAAAGCCGACTCGACTTCCATGGTCCCCAGGCGGTGGCCGCTCACGTTGATGACGTCATCTACGCGGCCCATCAGCCAGAAGTATCCATCAGCATCCATGCGCGCGCCGTCGCCGGTAAAGTAGCAGCCCGGCACGTCAGACCAGTAGGTTTTTTGGAAGCGTTCCGGATCGCCGTGGATGGTACGCGCCATCGAAGGCCATGGCCGCCGCACCACCAGCAACCCGCCGTGCCCCGCCGGAACCGGGTTCCCTTCCTTCGTCACCACCTCGGGCTGAATTCCGAAGAACGGCCGCGTTGCCGAGCCGGGTTTGGTAGGCACCGCTCCGGGAATGGGCGCAATCATGATGCTGCCGGTTTCCGTCTGCCACCACGTGTCGACGATCGGGCAGCGGTTGTGGCCCACCTTCTCGCGATACCACATCCACGCCTCGGGATTGATGGGCTCACCCACCGTTCCCAGCAGGCGCAGTGAGTCGAGCTTGTGTTTCTCCACGTGCTCGCCGCCCCACTTGATGAAGGCGCGAATCGCGGTGGGGGCAGTGTAGAAGATCGTCACCTTGTGGTCGTCGATGATTTTCCAGAAGCGGGAGAAATCGGGAAAGTTAGGCGCTCCCTCGTACATCAGCACGGTGGCGCCGTTCTGCAGCGGCCCGTACACCACATACGAGTGCCCGGTGACCCAGCCGATATCCGCGGTGCACCAGTAGATGTCCTCATCTTTCAGATCGAAGACGTATTTGCTGGTGAGATACGTCTGCACCGCATAGCCGCCTGTCGTATGCACCAGCCCCTTGGGCTTGCCGGTGGTGCCCGAGGTGTACAGGATGTAGAGCGGATCTTCTGAATCCAACGGCTCAGCCGGGCACTCGGTCGGCGCGTTGGCCATCAGGTCCTGCCACCACCAATCGCGCCCCGCCACCATGTTCACCGCGCTTCCGGTGCGGCGATAGACAATGACGTGCTGCACTGTGGGGCATGCCGGCATCGCTTCGTCCACGGTCTTCTTTAGCTGGATCTCGTTCCCGCGCCGATAGCTCGTGTCCTGGGTGATGATGGCGACGGCCGAGCAGTCGTTGACGCGATCGGCAATGGCATTTGCGGCGAATCCTCCGAAGATCACCGAGTGCACGGCTCCGATGCGGGCGCAAGCAAGTAAGGCAATGGCGAGCTCGGGCGTCATGCCCATGTAAATCGCAACGCGATCGCCCTTCTTGATCCCCAGCGACTTGAGCGCGTTGGCGAACTTCTGGACTTCAATATGCAATTCGGCAAAGGTCAGCGTGCGAACTTCGCCCGGCTCGCCTTCCCAGATGATCGCTTTCTTGTCGCGGCGCGCGCCCAAGGCGTGACGATCGACGCAGTTGTAGCTCAGATTGATTCGGCCGCCCACAAACCATTTCGCCCAGGGCAGGTTCCACTCCAGCACCTTGTCCCAGGTTTTGAACCAATGCAGATCGTTGGCAACGTTCGCCCAGAATGCCTCAGGGTCTTCGATCGACTGGCGGTAAAGTGTTTCGTACTCGTCAAGACTCTTGACGTACGCCTTTTCGCTGAACTCAGGCGGGGGCGGAAATACGCGGTCTTCGCGGAGGGTTGAATCGAGATCCTGGTTGATGCTGACAGACGGAATGGAAGACATAAAGGAGTCCTTTTTGGGGGAAGGAAATATCGAACGTATCTGATTGTTGCGGCCGGCAGGCACGCTTCGGAAATGCAACCGCGTGGGAGTCACTTTATCGAGCCGAGGCTACAAACGGCAAATCACCGCTCCCAATCCACATTCTATCCTCCACCAGAACACGTCTTCCCTTCTTCAGGCTGAGATTTGCCTTGCAGCACCATCCCGTCTCCACTAGAGTTCTCCCCATCTGGAACATGGAAGGCAGAGGTTGATATGGGCATTTTCGATGACATCAAGAAGGAACTCCACCTGGGCGGCTCCAAAGACTTGCCTCCGTCGTCAACACCTTCGCCGGCACTCACCCCGGTGCAGAGCGGCAGCCCGGCGGCTGCTCCCCGGACGCTGACACCAGCCTCTCAAGGGCGTGTTCTGCTGATCCATGGCTACTCTTCTGACTGGAAGGCTTTCCTCCCGTGGCGCGATAAGCTTGCCGAGGCCGGTATCTCGACCGACATGATTGACGTTGGGAACTACGTCACGCTCAACAACGAGGTCACCATCAAGGATCTCGGCGAGGCGTTTGACCGCGCGCTGCGCATGACGAAATTCGCGAAGCAGATTCCGGGAGACGACTGGACATTCGACGTCATTGTTCACTCGACGGGCATGCTGGTTCTGCGCGAGTGGCTCACCAGCGATCCCTATCGGCGCGTGCCCAACGACCCCAAGAGCCGCATACGGCGGCTGAAGCACATTGTGGGCCTGGCCCCGGCTACGTTTGGTTCGCCACAGGCCAGAAAGGGTCGAAGCTGGCTAGGCGCGCTGGTAAAAGGCAATCGCGATCTGGGCCCTGACTTTCTGAATGCGGGAGACGAAGTTCTAGACGGTTTGGAGTTGGCGAGCAGATACACGTGGGATCTTTCCCATCACGACATGATTACTCAATCCCCCTTTTACGATCAGGGCGACTCCACGCCCTACATTGCGATCTTCATCGGCAACACGCCCTACAAAGGCATTTCAGGGGTCACCAACACTCCGGGAAGCGACGGAACGGTGCGCTGGGCGGGATGCGGACTGGACACGCGCAAAGTCAGCCTCGATTTTCGGCGGCATCCGCAACTCGATCCCACCGATCCCAAAAAACGATGGGATATCTCACCGTGGACCGATGGGCGGCTCGCGGCTCCCATGATCGCAGTGGAAGGGCAAAACCACGGCACGATCGTCTCCAACCCTGATCCGGATGTCGTCAAGTTTGTCTACGAGTTTCTAGGCGTCAAGGACGGCGCCGCTTACCAGGACTGGGAAAAGAGAGCGCAGGAATTCGGTAAAAGCAACCAGGAAGCGATGGACAAATCCGAGGGTGTGCAGGACGGAGCCGGCTGGCAGCAATTCGTGGTGCACATGGTGGATGACCACGGTGACGGCGTCACTGACTTCAACCTTCAAATTTTCTTCGGAGACGACCTGAGCCAGTCCGACGACCCCGACTTCCCGTCCGTGCACCTGATTGCGGACACCTATACCAGCGACAGCAGCTATCGGTGCTTTTATATCCACCTGACCGAAGAGATGCTGAAGCTGCAGGAGACTGGAAAGAAGATGTGGGTTGAGTTGATCGCTTCAAGCGGTTCCAAGCTGATTGAGTACGAAGCCTACACGGGGAGTGAAGATGACCCGCAGCGGCTGGCAATTGCATCGCACGATTCCACTGACAACCGGCCAGTCAAGATGGATATCTCGCCACTCACCCAGGGAGGGGCGTCGTTGTTCTATCCCTACACAACCACGTTGCTCGAGGTCTTTGTGGAGCGTGAACCGATGCCCCTCGGCGATGTGAGCGCGCTGTTTACCTTCCCCGAACGAATGCCCCAGGGAAATTGATTTGAGGGCCCGCAGTTCATCCTCTGCGGGCTCTTCGCGCGTTATCCACCTTGCTTTGTGCCGCTCGCCGGGCCCAAAACTTCGTTCCAAATTAGCGTGCCATGCGTTTCCTTCAGCAGGATGGAACCGCAAATGAATGTGAGTGTGGCGACGCCCATCGGGTAATAAAGGCCCGCGTAAATATTTCCGGTGGAAGCACACAGCCACAACCCGATGAGCGGCAGCATGCCCCCGAATAAGCCGTTCCCCACGTGATACGGCAACGAGACCGACGTGTAGCGCACTTTGGCGGGAAATGCCTCCACAAGATAAGCCGCTATCGGACCGTAGATCATGCACACAAACAAGACCTGCAGAAATACCAGGAAGATCAGCATGGGCTGATTGGCATTCAGGGCTTCCTTGGCGGGAACCAATTTGCCGGTAGCGTCCGGAGTGAGCGGTCGTCGGCGACAAGCTGTACGGCGCCAGCGAAGAGCTGTTCATGCGTTCGTGCGACCAGGGGGTCACGCCGGAGCTGCTCGCCATCTTCGACGGGCTGCCGCGGCACGCGCTGCACGCGCATCGGCTGACGTTCCCGCATCCCGTTCGTCACGAGCCCGTCACCGTCGAGAGCCCCCTGCCCCCGGACCTGACCGACTACATCGCCGGATTGCCGGCGTAACCGGCGGCGACCGCTCTATTCGTCGTCGATCGTCGCGAGCACGCGCGACACGCTCAGGTCCAGGTTGCTCAGGAACAGACCAGCCAGCGACCGAAACTCCGACGCGGGCAGCCCCAGTCGCGCGCACACCTCGTGCTCTGCCGAAGCGAGAACGGCGTCCCGCGCGCGGGCAATCCACCGGCTGACCGTCGACTGGTTGACGCCGTAAATGGCCGCGATCTGCTCGTGCGAAAGGCCGCTCAGCGTGGTCAACCGCAGCAGGAGCCGGTCGCGGTGGCCAAGCGCCGCCAGCGCGGCCCGCACGCCCGCTTCGAATTCGGCGCGGTATCGGCTGCGCAGGTAATCGGCCTCGGGGTGCGCGTGCGCCGGCAGCAGCTGGTCGGCGTCGGGATCCGCTGCCGGCGCGCGTACGGCGGCCCGCCGCAGATCCAGCGCCACGCGCTGAGCCGCGACGGCCACCCAGGCGGCCAGCGGCCCCCGCCCGCCATACGACGCGATCCGCGGGGGCCGCTCGCCGTCGCGGACGAACAGCCGCTGCCACAGGATCTGCCGGACCTCGTCGCGAAAGTCGACGGCGGTGTCGATGCGCGCGATCGCGGCGGCGAGCGCCGGACGGCAAAGTCGATCGCACCGTTCCAGAGCGCCCGCTGCCCCGTCCGCGCAGGCGACGGCCAGCCCGAAGTCCTCGGCGTGCAGCTCGCGCAGCGTGCCGGCCGCGTCCGCGCCGGCGACCCGGGCCAGCGCCGTCACGAATCGCACGCCGTCGATTGGCAACTCCGGATGGGCGCGCCGCGCTCGGATGACCAGCGCCCCCAGAAGGTCCTCGGCGTCGGCGGGCAGGGCCAAAGCGGGGCTCGCCCGCGCCAGACCTCCCGCAGCGATGGCTCCCGGCCCGCGGCCATGGCGCCGACGTTAGCAGAAGCCGCGGCCGGAGGCCGTCTACGTTCCCGGTCACCTTCCAGGCCTGGGATACTCTGGTGGGGATCGTGGACTGCCTGGAGGAAGGTACCGTTCTCGCCTTCGTCGGCGGGAAGCTGCAGGGCGCGGCGCTGGCCGCCGTCGAAGAACACCTGGTTGGATGCCCAGCCTGCGCCGCCCTGGTGGCGGTCGCGGCCCCCATCGCCCCACCCGGCGGACCGGGCGGAACGCGCCGGCTGGATGCCGTCACCGTCGGCCGCTACCAGCTGCGACGCCTGCTGGGCCGCGGCGCGATGGGCGAGGTGTACGCCGGCTACGACCCCGAGCTGGATCGAAAGGTCGCCATCAAGATCCTGAGGAGGGACGTGCGCAACGCGGACGCCCACCGCGCCCGCTTCATGCGCGAGGCGCAGTCCGTGGCGCGGCTGCACCACCCCAACGTCGTCGGTATCTACGACGTCGGGGTCGCCGGCGACCGGATCTTTCTCGCCATGGAGCTGGTCGAAGGCGAAACGTTGGGCGCCTGGTTGTCGCGCCGGCCGCGACCGGTGGCCGAGATCCTGGCCGTGTTTGTGCGGGCGGGGCGCGGGTTACAGGCGGCACATGCGGCAGGGATCATCCATCGTGACTTCAAGCCGCCGAACGTGATGGTGGGGCGCGACGGCTCGCCGCGCGTGATGGATTTCGGCCTGGCCGCCACCGCACACCCAGGGACGCCTGATCAGGCGCCGCTGACGGCGGCCGGCGCAATCCTGGGAACGCC
>CAWJOO010000010.1:0-41550 GCA_963844515.1 uncultured Acidobacteriota bacterium | reverse complement strand
TTTGCTTTCAGGTAATGGTCGCCAGGGTCAACAGGCTATAGAGACTCTGGGAACGACGGTGGAGCACCCCGGAATGAACTAAACGGGTGAAAAACGTCACCCACAGACGCCGCCGCCTGCTTGTCCGTCCGCGGACTCAGGGGATTCCAACGGCGGACGCCCTATTTTCTCGCGAACGGAGGGGTCGTATTCCGAGACACCTCCGACCCGCGAATGCTGTGTCCTAGGACACAGCAAATTGGTTACCGAAATGATTAAATACAAGCGTTACGGAAGTTCGGCGAGACGGCGAATCGATCAGCTACCTCTTTGAACGAAGCAGCAAAAAATAAAACGGGCTTAGCATTTCTCTAGATCTTCTCCTCTGCGGTTGAGTTTCCATCGGCACATGCTTCGCGCACGAATGCGAATCGGGAGAATGCGCGTAGCTCTAAGGAGAATATAGATATGCGATCCAAGTTCCTACTGTGCGCTGTCGTTGGCGCCCTCGTTGCCTCTGCCAGTTCCGGTCTCTCGCAGTCAGTTTACTCAGCCCAGGAACGCCACCTTCCTGTTGCCGTCGGCTTCGGGATGTCCAACTTCGACCTTGACTACGGAAAAGACAACGGGGGAGAGCGGAGGATGAACGGCATCACCGTGTGGCTCGATTGGACTCCGCCAACTGTCCACCCCCTGCTTAGAGGATTTTCTCTGGAGATCGAGGGGCGCGACATCAATTCCTTACGCCCTTCTACGCTGAACCGCATGCGCCAGGACACTTTCGCCGGGGGAGTGGTCTACAATTTTCCCCACTACCACATCGCCCAACCCTATTTCCAATACCTTCTCGGCATGGGCAGCATCGATTTCCCTTCCAAGAACCCTCATTATACGCATGACACCCGTGCGATCCAGGCGCCTGGCGGCGGCTTGGAAGTACGAGTTTTCGGCAACATGAAGGTGCGTGGCGCCTATGAATACCAATTCTGGCCACATATCTTTGGGCCGCACACGCTGAATCCCAACGGCTTCACTATTGGTACCGAGTACGACTTCAGGGACCTCAGACGCCGTCCTCGGTTTTAAGGCAGGATGCAATGACTAAGAGCGGCACAGCGTGGCCAGGACCCGAAGTGCCAGGTCGCGCTGGCCATCCTCTCTAAGGTCTTCTCGCATTTGGTAATTTGCACTGATCGGGAGAGATCGTCTTCCGATCAGCGATAGGTGTGCTTGATTTTAAGGCCTCCTGGGAATCCCGGTCCCGAAGGCTGCTGCCACGCGCACGCCATATAGATCTTGCCAATCGGCAGTGTTCTTTCAAGGATGAATCACTCTTTGTTCGCTGGTTGCTTCCGTCTACAAGCAACCGGGTGTCAAAGATCCGATCCCGCGCGGGAAAGTGAATTTTCGTCCCTCTGTGTAGAACGACGAGCGACCCAATCAAGAATCGTGCGGCACACAAAGACAACCTGGTCGCGCGATAGCTCCGGATAAATGGGCAGCGCCAGAACCTCGCGGGCCGCGCGTTCTGACTCTGGCAGATCGCCCTCGCTGTATCCCAGGCCTTTGAAGCATTCCTGCATGTGCATCGGCACCGGGTAGTAGATCTCGCTGCCAATCTGCGCTGCGTTAAGATGCGCAATCAGCTCGTCACGCCCTTGCACTCGAATCACGTACTGGTTGTAGATACTGCCTGTGTCCGCGCTGATCCATGGAATTTCAACGGCGCTACCCGCAAATCCCTGATCGTAGATTGCCGCATTGTTCCTGCGTGCTTCCGACCATGCATCGAGATGCGGCAGCTTCACCAGCAGAATCGCGGCCTGCAGCGGGTCGAGCCGGAAATTGCCGCCGACGACCTGGTGATAGTACTTCGGCTTCGAGCCGTGGTTGCGCATCACCAGGAGCCGTTCGTTCAAATCGGCGTCGTTCGTCACCAGCATTCCGCCATCGCCAGCGCCACCCAGGTTCTTGGTCGGATAGAAACTCAAGCAGCCAACCGTGCCGATGCTGCCCGCCTTGCGCCCTTTGTAAGTGGAGGAAATCGCCTGCGCTGCGTCCTCAATCACGTAGAGCTGATGCCGCTTTGCGATCTCCATGATCGGATCCATGTCGCACATCTGCCCGAACAGGTGAACGGGAATGATCGCCTTGGTACGTGGCGAAATGGCTCGATCTATTTGCTCGGGATCGATGTTGTATGTCCGGGGATCGATGTCTACGAAGACGGGCGTTGCGCCCACGCGGGCAACACATCCGCCGGTGGCGAAAAAGGTAAATGAAGGCGTGATTACTTCGTCGCCCGGGCCGATCTCAAGCGCCATAAGCGCCGCCAGCAATGCATCAGTTCCGCTCGAGACGCCAACGCCGAAACGGCAATCGGAAAGCGACGCGACACGCTGCTCAAGTTCCTCCACTCGCGGGCCGAGGATGCACACCTGCGATTCAAGAACTTCGCTTACTGCGGCCAGCACCTCGTCCTTGATGCCGGCATATTGCGCCTTCAAATCGAGTAGAGGAACTTTCATGAGAAGAGCACCCGTTGTTGTGGCACTTATTGGATGGCCAGAGCTTCCAGCTGACTCCGCGTTGATTCGTACGTCTGGCGAATCCCATCCGTGAGAGAAACGCGCGCCTTCCAACCCAGCGAAGCAATGCGGCTCACATCGAGCAACTTCCGCGGCGTTCCATCCGGTTTGCTGGGGTCGAACATCAGCTCGCCTTTGAACGCCAGAACATCGCTGATGATCTCGGCCAACTCGCGAATCGTTACGTCCTCTCCGGTGCCGAGGTTGATCAACGGCGGAAAGTCTTCCGTCAACAGGCTCGCAAACGTTTCTTCCGGCAGATTCATCAGGAACACGCAAGCCTCCGCGAGATCGTCGCTGAATAGAAACTCTCTCCGCGGCGTACCCGTGCCCCAGACCTCAAGCCGGCGCTCGCCATGGATCTTTGCCTGTACAACCTTGCGTATCAACGCAGGCAGCACGTGCGAGTTCGCCAGATCAAAGTTGTCGCCGGGCCCGTAAATATTGGTCGGCATCGCCGACAAAAACTGCGTGCCATATTGCCGGTTATACGACCAGCACATCTCAATGCCGGCGATCTTTGCCAGGGCATATGCCCTGTTCGTCGGCTCCAGCGGTCCGGTCAAAAGGTACTCTTCCTTGATCGGCTGCGGGCTCAGCTTTGGATAAATGCAGCTCGATCCCAGAAAAAGCATGCGCTTCACGCCATTGCGATAACTCGCGTCAATCACGTTGCTTTCAATGGCAAGATTCTCGCGAATAAAGTCGGCGGGATATGTATGGTTGGCGAGAATACCTCCCACCTTCGCAGCGGCAAGAAAGACATACTCCGGCCTCTCGCGTTTGAAGAAAGCGTCGACTTCGCCAGCTTTCGTCAGGTCCACTTCGGCGCGCGAACTTACGATCAGCCGATCGAACCCACTCGCATTGAGAGCACGCACAATCGCGCTTCCCACCAGACCCCGGTGCCCCGCCACGTAGATTCGACTCTGGTTTTGCATTGTTTGTCCGCCGCTCGTGTTTCCTGACGCTGTATCGAGTATAAATTGGGCGCGGCGCAGCTTTCTTTCTACCCTCATGGAAATGAAATCTCTGACGCGTTTTAGGGCAGAAATTCCCCAATCAAATCAATTGTCTTCTTCGACTAGCGAAAGCTCTTCGGCATCTCCGCCGCGGCAATATCGAACGTGGAGAAACGCTTCTGCTGCCCGGTAATCTCCGATCGCAGCTCGTGCCACAGCTCGTTCGGAATCTTCAAAAACACTTCCACAACGGCGGGATCAAACTGGCGTTCCAGAGCAGCGGAGAATTTCCTCGCGCGCCGCATCAAAGCTGCGCGCCTTCCGGTAGGGGCGGTCGCTGGTGATTGCGTCCAGCGTGTCGGCTACGGCAAAAATACGTGCCCCAATGGGAATCTCGGCACCGCGCAGCTTGTTGGGATAGCCAGTGCCGTCGAAGTGCTCCTGATGCGAGTACACAATTTCTGAAGCATCACTCAGAAACGGAATCTTGCGCAGAATGTGATACCCGCGCGAACAGTGCTCGCGCATCACTTCCTGCTCTTCGGAATTAAGCGGCCCGGGCTTGCGCAGAATCTGGTCCGGAATCGCCATCTTGCCGATATCGTGCAGGAATGCGCCACGGGCAATCACCTTGATCTCTGACGGCTTGATGCCCATCGCCCGCGCCAGTGCAATCGTGTAGGCAGTCACGCGCTTGGAGTGTCCCTCGGTCTCCGAGTCTTTCAGGTCCAGTGCATCGCCCAGGGCCTCGAGCGTTACATCGTAGGAGTGTTCAAGTTCCGCCATCGCCTGGCGCAGCATCTCCGTGCGCGCCTGCACCACCTGCTCCAGGTTTTGCTTGTAGTTCTGGCTTTCTTCCAGTGCCTGGCGATGATCCAGCGCGCGAAGCACCGTACCCACCAGGTGCTCACGCTCAAACGGTTTCAGCAGATAGTCGTAGGCCCCGCGCCGCATGGAATCAATGGCCACGCTGATGTCATGGATGGCTGTCACCATCACCACCGGCAAATGCGGATCTCGTCCGTGTATTCGCTCCAGCAGCGCGATCCCGTTGCCATCCTGCATCACAATGTCGGTCAATACGAGGTCGAAGGTGTTGCCTTCGAGAATGCCCATCGCTTCGTGGCCGCTCGACGCTAATTGCACGTCATAGCCCTGGCGCTCAAGCGTAGCGCCTATCATCGATCGCACATGGCTCTCGTCGTCAACGACCAGGATTCGCGCCGCTTTGTGAGGCCGTAGCAATCCGCGCCCTCCAGCGTCCATGGTCCCCGCGACCACGAATTTCCGCAATCCCGCTCCAGCAGCTTCCAGACTCAAGGCAAAGTTCTCCAAAGCAGCTAAACAGTCCCATGGCTCGCGCCGTCTGCTTTCTTTGCGGCGTTGCCATCACTCAGACGTCACCTGGGAGAGTCGACTCTAAAAGGGCGAGATCGTTCAACCCGCCTGGTCATCCCATAGTTTTATGCGTACGGCGTCTGTTTCGAATCATCAGACTGGAAAAAATGAAGCGTCAGAATCACGGGATGTGTGCTTGTGTTAAGCATCTCTCTAACCCGTTTTTCGGTGTATGAATAATGAAGGTTCATGACAAACGTACCATCATTTTACTCGCGAAAGACACTCTAAGTAGCTGAAATTCAAGTTCCCAGGTAACACTTCCTGGGTACGAACAGGGTACGGCGTTTGGCCCAGGGCAACGATGGGACGGACTTTAGTAACCACAGGCCCTTCTCTCGCTTACGTCGGGTCCTTCTTCCGTCTCCGCCGCGCGTCCGCCCACCCCTCTTTCGTAATCTGCCGGGCCCGACCCACCGCCAGTGCACCCGCCGGTACGTTCCGGGTAATGCATGATCCGGCACCGACATACGACCCATCTTCCAGCGTTATGGGCGCCACCAGCGTCGAATCGCTGCCCACGAACACTCCCTTGCCGATCGTCGTCCTGTTCTTGTTCACGCCGTCGTAGTTGCAGGTAATCACGCCTGCGCCAATGTTCGAGCCCTCTCCCACCTCGGCGTCGCCAATGTAAGCCAGATGGTTGGCCTTGGCTCCTTTGCCGAGCCGTGCTTTTTTCGTCTCCACAAAGTTGCCCACATGCGCGTCCTCGCCAATCTCGCTGCCCGGCCGCAGGTGCGCAAACGGGCCAATCTTCGCTCCCGCCTCCACTGTGCTGTCGCCCAGCACGCAATTTTGCCGGACCAGTACGTTATCGGCCAGAGTGCAGTTTTCAATCACTGTGAATGAGCGGATTCTGCAGCCCGCACCCAACCTTGTGGTGCCCAGCAGCTGAACGAACGGCTCGATGACGGTTCCTGCGCCGACTTCGACCTCCGCGTCAATCACGCAGGTGTCCGGCCGGAAAATCGTCACTCCGGCCTCCATCAGGCGTCGCGCCTTGGCGGCCTTTTCTTCCGCATCCGCCGCCACTATCTCCGCGATGCTTCGTCGCTCTTGCCGCTCGTTCGCAGTCACTGCCTCAACTCTCCCACGGTTCATTACGTCACTCACTGCTGGCTTTCTCCGCCGCCCTGTGGCCCGCCCTTCGGCATGCCCGGAATCGAAATATCAATCGGGTGCGCAGGACCCATCTTCAACTCCTCCAGCCCCGGCTTGATCTCCGCAGCATTCCCAACCACCAGCACCGCAAACTGGTCCGTGTGGATGTACTTCTTCGCCGCCGCGTTCACATCCGCAAGCGTCACCTTCTTCAGCGCCGCTTCGTAAGTCGTCAGATAATCCGCGGGGTAGCCATAAAACTCCAGGCGCACCTGTTCAGCCAGCACCTTTTCCTTGGTGTCATAGCGGAATAGAAATGCATTCAGAATGTCGTCTTTGGCGCGCTTCAATTCATCGTCGGTGAACGGCGTCGTGTCCAGGCCGCCAATCACATCGAGCGCCGCCTGCGTGGCCTTCACCGTCGTTGCGCTCTGCGTCAACACGTCCACGTTGAAAGTCGCAGGATGATCGTAGGCAAATCCGTAACCGCCGCCTACCGCATACGCCAGTCCAAGCTTGGTGCGCACCGTCTGGAACAGCCTGCTGGCAAAGCCGCCGCCCAGGATGTCGTTCATCACAGCAAGGGCAGGCACATCAGGATTGTGTCGATCCGTCCCCAGGCCCACAATCTGGATGTTCGACTGGTTCACGTCTTCCTTGTTGATGAAGTAGAGCGCGTGCTGCGGCGCGTGGAATTGATCGTGACGCGCGGGCATCTTTGTTGTTGCCGGCAGTCCCTCAAATGCAGCCCGCAGTTTCGCTTCCATCGCCGCGGCGTCAAAATCGCCGCCTACCGACACGATGAGCTTTCCGCCAATCGTCTTTTGGTGCCACGCCTGCAAATCGCCAAGCGTGATGGCTCGAAGCGTAGCCAACTCCGGCTGCCGCGTATAGGGACTGTCTTTTCCGTACACAAGCTTTACTGCTTCACGACTGGCGATTTCTCCCTCATCGTCATTGCGGCGAACAATGCCCGTGGCATCCTGCTGCTTGGCCAGCTGCAACTTCTGCTCGTCAAATTTGGGATGGAACAGCAGATCCAGCGCCAGTTGCAGCACATCGTCCGCATCGCCTTTCAGAGAATCCCACGACACTGAAGTCGATTGTTCGCCGCCGCCGGTTTCAATATGCGCTGCCTTGGCTTCGAGCTTGTCGTCCATGGCGTCGCCGCTCAGCTTCGCCGTGCCGCTGGTACGCCATGTCTGTCCATAAAGGTCCACCAGGCCGGTCTTGGCAGCGTCCTCATCAATCGCGCCGCCCGGAATCAGCACCGACCCCGACACAAACGGCAATTCATGATCTTCCTGCAGAAAAATCACGATACCGTTCTTCAACTCGATACGCTTCGGCTGCTGCGGCTTGAACGCATGCAGAGGCTGGAATGGGAATCTTCTCCCACGGCTTGTCCTGCGCCTGCGCAAGCGAACCGGTCCCGGCACAAGCCGCCAACAATCATCAATCCGAAAATCTGCGTGGAAAGGGAAGTCTTCACTGCGCACCTCCCTTGCCGTCCGGCGCCGGTGCTTTGGTATCTGGAGTCGCCGTCTCGGTCCACGCCTCGGTTCGATTACCGGAAACAAACACCTGCTTCGCCACCCGCCGAATATCCGCCTTGCTCACCTTGTCCACCCTGTCCAGCTGTTTGAACAGCTCGCGCCAGTCGCCATAACGCGTCTGGTACTCAGCCAGCGCGTTAGCCAGCCCCTGGTTGTCGCCGAGTCCGCGCAGCAGATCCGCCTTCGCCCGCGTCTTGAACATGGCCAACTCTTCGTCGGTCACGTCCGCATTCTTCAGCTTCTCGATCTCCTTGTGTATCGCGTCCGCCATCTCCGCCGGAGTGTGCCCCGGCAAGGGCACCGCGCCAAACAGAAACAGGCTCGGGAACTTGCTTCCCGGGAACGGGCTCTCACCCACCGCAACCGCCGCAATCTGCTGATCCCTCACCAGGCTTCGATACAGCCGCGAGACGCGCCCGTTCGAAAAGATATCGCCAATCGCGTCATACACGGCGTCGTCGGGATCCTTGTAGCTCCCGCGGTGATAGCCCTCAATGTAGATCGGCTGCGACGGATCGCGGATGATCACCCTCTTCTCCGCAAACTGCTTCGGTTCCTCTGTGGGCATCTTCAGCGGCCGCGAACCCGCCGGCACCTTGCTGAAATACTTCTCCAGCATCGGCATCGCCTCTGACGCCTTCACGTCGCCCACCACCGTCACCACAATGTTGGCGCCCACGTAGTACATTTTGTGGAATTCCATCGCTTCGGTGGCCGTAATCTGGCTCAACTCGCTCGGCCAGCCCACGCCGCTCCGACCGTACGGATGCGCCACGTAAGCTGTCGCAGCAAACTGCTCAAAGAGCCTTCCCTCGGGGTTGGAGTCGGTACGCATGCGCCGTTCCTCCATCACCACGTCGCGCTCCTTGTAGAACTCCCGCGGCACCACATCAGCCAGCCGTCCGCTCTCCATCCACGCCCAAAGCTCCAGCCGGTTTTCCGGCATCGACCAGAAATATTGCGTCTCGTCCAGCCCCGTGCTCGCGTTCAGGTCGTGCGCGGCGTTGCGCTCCGCTACCTCGGTGAACTGGTTGGGGACCACGTATTTCTGCGCCTCGGCCTGCGCCTCATCAAACTTGGCCTTGAGAGCCGCCAGCTTCTGCGGGTCTGCCCCGGCCGGATTACGAAACTCATCTTCGTAGGCCGTATTGGCCGCTTCCACCTTCTCGAGCGCCACCTTTTCCGCCGGCCAGTTGTTCGTCCCAATCTCCGTCGTTCCCTTGAACGCCAGGTGTTCGAACATGTGCGCCAGACCGCTCTCACCCGAGGGATCGTTTACATCGCCCGCGTCGATAAACGTGTTGTAGGCGAATACCGGTGCCTCCGGCCGCTCGCAGATGATGATCGTCAGCCCATTCGGCAGCACCTTGGTCGTAATCCGCTGCTCAAAGCTCTTCAGGTCCTGCGCTGACACGACCCTCAAACCCATAGCCGTCAACAACACTGCACTCGTGGTAAGCCAGCAGAAAGCTCGTTTGCGCATTAATGCTCCTCGTGCAGGCCGCCCGCATCACCAGCGGGCACTCGACCGTGCACCTTCCAAGCTATCGCAAAACCCCACTACCTCGCCGATTCGCAGGGTCGAGCCGCCTGCCCGCGGTGACGGGCCTCCACTCCGGCTCCTTCGCCTGACTTCGAAATCCACCCAACGAAACCACCAGCACCTCAATCGCGTATCCTCCGTCAGTACATTCTGAGGTCTCATGCGTAAATTTCTATTTCGGGCGGCCGTTGCCCTCTGTCTCCTCGCCCTCCTCGCTATCGCCGCCATCTGGACTGTCGAGTTCTACCCGCGCCGCAACTCGCATCCGCCGCTTAAACTCGCCGGCGGCACCCTCGCCATCCAGCACGCTCGCATCTACACAGCGCCTGGCGCTCCAGTCATCGACGACGGCACTATCCTCATCCGCGACGGCCTCATCGCCGCTGTCGGAGCCAGCATCCCGGTTCCTCCCGGAACCACCATCGTCCCTTGCGACCACTGCACCATCACCGCCGGCTTCTGGAACGCCCACGTCCACTTCACTGAGCCCAAGTGGACCATGGCCGAATGGAAATCAGCCGCCACCCTCAATCCCCAGCTCGCCGACATGTTCCTCAGCCGCGGCTTTACCACCGTCATCGATCTCGGCTCCAACCCCGCCGACACCTTCTCCATCCGCCGCCGCATCGAACTCGGCCAGCTCACCGGCCCCTACGTCTACACCGCCGGCACCGCCCTTTACCCACCTCACGGCGCACCGTTTTATCTCCGCGAAAACATGCCGCGCTGGATGGTCGCCATGCTCCCCCAGCCCACCACGCCTATCGATGCCCAGGCTATCGTGCGCCGCAATCTCGCCTCGGGGGCCGACCTCACCAAGCTCTTCACCGGCTCATGGATCCAACGCGGCACCGTCCTCCCCATGCCGCTCCCCATCGTCAAAGCCGCAGTGGAAACCAGCCACCTCAACGGAAAACTCGTCTTCGCCCACCCGTCCAACTTTGCCGGCACCATGGCCGCCATCCAGGGAGGCGTTGACGTCCTCGCCCACGTCCCTGACGACACTCGCGGCATCACCACCGACACCTTCACCACCATGATTCGCCAGAACATGGCCATGGTCCCCACACTCAAAATGTTCACCACCACCGTCACCACCGACCCCCACTACATGGACCCCATGTATGCGGAAGTCCGCCAGTTCCACTCCCTCGGCGGCACGCTCATCTTTGGAACCGACGTCGGTTACATGGAGGACTACACCACCGACGGCGAGTATGAATGCCTGGCCAAATCTGGCCTCGACTTTCCCACCGTCCTCGCCATGCTCACCACCAACCCCGCCCAGCGCATGGGCCAGGCAGACCGCAAAGGCACCATCGCGCCCGGCAAGCTGGCCGACTTGACGATCCTCAGCGCAGACCCCGCCGCTAACCTCACAAACTTCGCCAGGGTGCAGTCTGTCATCCGTAGCGGCGCCGTAGTGTGGCACAAATAACCGAATCCATCACAATTCAAATCACGCGCCGAGTACCATGTCTCCGATGTCCGATCTCCAGACAGACCGCCTCATCCTCCGCCGCTGGCGTCCCTCTGACCGTCTCCCCTTCGCCCAGATGAACTCCGACTCCCGCGTCATGGAGCACTTTCCCGCTCCGCTTACGCTTGAAGAATCCAACGCCCTCATCGAGCGCATCCAGGCCCACTTCACCCGCCACAACTTCGGCCCCTGGGCCGCCGAACTCCGCGCCACCGGCGACTTCATCGGCTACATTGGCCTCTACGTCCCCGCATTCGAACCGCCCTTTACCCACACCGATCCCTGCGTCGAAATCGCCTGGCGCCTCGCCTTCGACTACTGGGACAGGGGGCTCGCCACAGAAGGTGCCCGCGCCGTTCTCCATCGGGCCTTCACGGAGCTGGGTCTCTCTGAAGTTGTCTCCTTCACCGTCCCTGCCAACCTCCGCTCCCGCCGTGTCATGGAGAAGCTCGGCATGACCTGCAATCCCGCCGACGACTTCGACCATCCCCGCCTCACCTCAGACCACCCACTCCGCCGGCACGTCCTTTACCGCCTGCGAGCCAATAGCCAGTAGCGCTGGCCTCTGGACGCACATGCAACTTCGCATCTGATTCATCCGGAGAACACGGGATCAGCAGGCTGTCTACGCCTACCGTCCCTGTCCCGCAAAAAGGATCAGGTTGTTGTCGGGATCACAAACGATGAAGGTGCGAGCTCCCCACGGCTCCGTCTTGAGAACCTGGTGGAAGGTCACCCCAGCCGCTTTGAATTCGAGGAAGAGCGGCTTGGCGTCGTCCAGGGTGATCGATGCCGAGAGTAGATGCTCTCTGTCCTGAAGCTCCGGACGGATTGCCGGCTCATCCAGATACCGGAGATTCAATCGCGCTCCATCCCGGAACACCTGCGCGTAGAAAGGCGGCTCGCCGTAGGTGAAGGCTACGGTGAACCCCAGCTTTTTCGTGTAGAACTCACACGAGGCATTAACGTCGGAGACAAAAAGCTGTGGCTCTGCGGCCAGAAGTGTTGGTTTGACATGATCTTCACTCTGCGGATCATTCATTGCGCTGACTCCGTTGAGGAGCGCCCCCCAATTCGCGAATCCTGCCTTCTTCGCAATCAACTCTTGCGCGTCAGATAGCTTGAAGCTGTGCGCCAGCAGATCCTCATCGGTCAAATGCTGAAAACGCGGAAGCACCGCTCGAATTTGCGCCGCGACCGGGTAATAACGATCGCGATGCCATCGCAGATACAGCTTCGCTTGCTTCTTGAGGTTCTCGAGATTGGGCATAGGGCGCGTTCCTGAATTTGGTATGTAGGCGGGCATTGCCCGTTCGGCCCGAAGGTCCGTTGCGCCCTACAGCACTCCCCAATTTGTAAATGTGCATTGGATGGATGTCAAAACGTATCGTCTCCAGTGTGTAGAGCGTCGGTCAAACCAGGGGCCTCGACCTCACCTGATTAATCTCTAAGTCCCTAGCCCCTGGTCCCCAGCCCCTGTTACCCTGTTCCCAGCGCGAGGGGCGCATCCAGTCCGCGGAAAGGGCCACGCCCACCCACCCGAAACACCCTCAGAAGGTGAACCTTCTTTCAGCCTGATTGGTGCGGACTCCAGGCATGCCGTGAAAGGAGATTCCCATGTTCCCCAATCCTCAGGACGCTCTTCCGCTTCCCCCTAACCCCAGCCTCGAGCACTATCGCAAGCTCGCCAAAAACCTCGTCAAAATCTGCAAAGCCGACGCTCCCGGCGGCATCCGCGACTGGTCCACAGACTTCGTTGAAGACCTCGTGCAAAGAACCCGCGTTGCCTTCGCCCCCAACCTCCCCATCGAACGGGCCGGCTGGGTCGACGGACTCACCGACTTCGCCACGCGCACCCTGCACAAGACCCGCAAATCCTGCACGCTTTCCACCGCGCAGTTCGTCATCGCCCGCGCACTCGGCTTCATCAGTTGGCCCCGCTTCGTCCAACTCCTCCAGGCAGGCGAGCACCCACACTCCTACATCGCCGCATTTGAGGCCGCTGCCGACGCCATCGTCTCAGGCGATCTCCCTCGCCTCCAGGAGTTGTTGCAGCAGTTCCCCGACCTTCCCCTCCATCACTCCACGCGCGAACACTCGGCCACCCTCCTGCACTACACCGCCGCCAATGGCATTGAAGGCTACCGCCAGAAAACACCGCAAAACATCGTCGCCATCGCGCAGCTGCTTCTCGAGTCAGGCGCCGAGGTTGACGCCGAAGCCGGCGTCTACGGCGGCCGATGCACCACCCTCGGTCTCGCCGCCACCAGCATCCACCCTGAAGTAGCCGGCGTCATGGAGCCGCTCCTCGAACTGCTGCTGGCCCACGGCGCGCGCATGGAGCAGCCCAATGCCTTCGGCAACGGCCAAGGCCCCGTTCTCGGCTGCCTCGCCAACGGACGAGTCCGCAGCGCCGTATTCTTCGCCAACCGCCAGGCCCGCCTCGACCTCGAGACCGCCGCAGGCGCCGGCCGCCTCGACGTGGTCAAGACCTTCTTCGATGCCGACGGCGCCCTGCTTCCCACCGCCTCTCCTGCCCAACGGCAGAAGGGCCTCATCTGGGCCTGCATGTACGGATGGGAAGAGGTCGCCCTCTATCTACTGGACCACGGCGCCGACCTCCTCGACCGGGCCGAGAGCGGCGCCACCCCGCTCCACTGGGCCGCCGGAGCCGCATCCCTCGGCATCGTGAAGGCCCTCATCGCCCGCGGCGCGCCGCTTGAAGAAGTCAACCAATGGGGCGGCACCGTGCTTGGACACGCCGGCCACGGCTTCGACCACTACCCTCCTGCAGGCGACTTCGTGCCCACCTTCGAGGCCCTGCTCGGCGCCGGCGCAAAGATCCAGGGAAACTGGCTCGCCTGGATCGCCACTCGCAAGCACTACTCCGATGCCGAAAAGGCCCGCGTAGCCGACGTCTTCCGCCGTCACGGCGTCACAACCTGACCACCAGCGCTAAGGCCTCAACTCTGATGCCAGCCGTTGAAACGAGTCGATGGCACTCCACACGCCGAGACCAATGCCCTTTGCCATCTGCGACAGCTCGACCATGTTTTGCGCCAGGAAGATGAACACCGAGCCATCAACGGGGTCGGCCTGCCAGAATCCTCCCCACGCGCCCGGCCAGCTGACCGTTCCCACGTTGCCGCGGCGCATGAAATCCGCCTTGTTCGTCTCCAGCACCACCGAGACGCCCATGCCAAATCCCCGGCCCACCGCAAACGGCTTTTGTCCAATCAGTACGAAGTTTGCTCGCTGGCTGTCAGTGAGTTGATTGGTCATCATGGCGGCGAGCGTCTCGGGACGCAGGAGCCTTACCCCGTCCACCTCGCCGTCTCCCAGAAAGAGCCGGGCAAATTTCAGGTAGTCGTCCAGCGTCGACCAAAGCCCTACCGCACCGGACTCGTACGCCATGTCGTGGGGCCGTTCAGCCACCACCACCCCGCCCCATGTGGCGCGCTTGACCAACTTTGCCTGTTCGTCGAATCCGTATGCGGCACAACGGCGATTTCTCTTCTCGATGGGGACCAGGAAGCCCGTGTCTTTCATTCCCAGCGGATCGAAGATACGCCGCTTCAGCACTGTGCCCAGCGGGGCACCCTCGATTCTTGCGATAAGCAATCCAAGCAGGTCTGTCGACACTCCGTAGGACATCGCCGAACCAGGCTGGTTGACCAACGGCAGACTCGCGAGCTTTGCTATCCACTCATCCGGCGAAAGGTCCGTGTCCACATCGCCTCCAAGGACTTGACGGTACGCCTGGTTGATTGGACCGCGGTTCAAATCGCCATAGGTAAAGCCAGCCCGATGGGTCAGCAAATCGTCAAAGGTGATTGGGTGATCTGCCGGGTCGGTTTCATCGAGGGCGTCATTGGGAGACTGTAGAACCCGCATCTTCGAGAACTCCGGAGCATAGCCGGTAATCGGATCGTTCAGGCTGATACGTCCTTCGTCCACCAGCATGAGCGCCGCCACCGAAGTGATTGGCTTCGTCATGGAGGCGATCCTGAATATGGTGTCGCGCTCGATCGGAAGACCGGCTTCAATGTCCCTCCAGCCAACACAGGCGATCTGTGTTTTTTCATTGCGCCAGACGAGGGTGGCCGCTCCGGCCAGCTCTCCGGCATCGACCTGCTTCTGCAAGGTCATTTCGACTTCGGGGAAGGAGTTCATCGCAGTATATTGCCTCTCTCGTTAAAATGTAACTTTACTATAAAATAATTAAACTATAAAATCAAGCGATGACGCAGAACTCCGAAACAGGTTCGCCCCGCCGTCAGCCCAAAGGCGACAAGCGCGATCGTACGCGCGCCAAACTCCTTGAAGCGGCTCGCTCCCTGATTCGCGAAAAAGGGCACGAGAATACAACGCTGGAAGACATCGCCGAACGAGCGGGGATGACAACGGGAGCAATCTACGGCAATTTCAAGAATCGCGACGAGCTTTTCATCACACTGGGCCACGCCTATTGGCCTCCCATTAAGCCACAGGTAAAACCGGGAGCCAGCTTTGGCGAGATCATGCAGGCCATGGCTGAAGCCACGATTGCGGCAATCCCAGACCGCAGCGCGGTGGCGGTAGGCCGCCTCACCGGCCTGGCCTACACGCTTACCCACGAAGAGATGCGCGCCCAGGTAAGAGACGTCACCGCCCAAAGCTACGCATTCGGTGAGCAATGGCTTCGCGCCGTGACAAAGGAGGAAGACCTTCCCATGCCGGCCGACCAACTCGTGCGCGTCATCCATTGCCTGATCGAAGGACTGGTGTTCCAGAGACTGCTGACCCCCGAACTGATGCCGGATGAAGTATTCAGGGCGGCCTTCGGAGCGCTGGCGATGAAGCCGGGAAGTCGAGAGCCCGCTCATTGACCAGGAAGTCGGTGGGTAAGTAGCGTAACCAACTCACCACATGATCCCAGTTGACGCTCGGTGCAATCAAACGGTCTGCTGAACCCGGCAAAAGTACATCAGTGGCCTACACGTATTGAGATGGGGGAATTTCTGCCTTGGGTATCGCGCCGACGACGACCGTTCAAAATCTTGTCAAGTCCCACACCTGTGGAAAACGGTGCAAACCGCACATTCCAAACAGAAAAAATACTTCCAAAAATTAGGTATTAATTGCCCGAACCTGTCATCATTGAAATAGAGATCAAAACTAACAGCAAAAGGCCCGCCATCCAGCGGGCCTTTTTAATTTCGTGCAGATTGAGGAGCCAGCCCATGTCGACCACCATCGCAAACCCCGCGTTTGTGAGCTTCCTGCGGCAGGCCCAGATCGCTGGGAGCACCACTCGGCTTCCTATTCCCTATTCCCTACTCCCTGTTCCTTCATCCACTTCACTACTTGCCAGCTACCCAGGACAGTTCCTAGTCCCTGGTCCGTCGTCCCTAGTCCCTGCTCACCGTGATCCAAATCACGGTGAGCACAAATTCCCCCATTTTTGGTGTGCAACTCCATCATTCCAATCAACATCACCGTTTTTTTATTTGCACGTGAAAGTGCCTTTTTCACATGTTTCAGTGCAATCGTTCGAAGATTCCGGCCGCTCCCATGCCCCCACCCACGCACATGGTCACCATGCCGTACCGCACCTGGCGCCGCTGCATTTCGCTTAGCAGCGTGGCCGTAAGCTTCGCGCCGGTACACCCCAGCGGGTGCCCAAGGGCAATGGCGCCGCCGTTCACATTTACCCTGGCCGGGTCGATTCCGAGCGTCCGCAGCACGGCCAGCGACTGGGCCGCGAAAGCCTCGTTCAGCTCGATCAATTCAATGTCGGCGATTGCAAGACCCGCCTTCTTCAGAACCTTGGGGATGGCATGGATCGGTCCAATACCCATCTCCTCGGGAAGACAGCCGGTGGCAACGTAGGCCACCAGCCGGGCCAGCGGTTTGATACCAAGCTCTTCCGCCCGGCGCAGATCCATCAGAATGGTAGCGGCCGCCCCGTCCGAGGTTTGGGACGAGTTGCCGGCCGTAACGCTGCCTTGGGCGTGAAACACCGGCTTGAGCTTGGCGAGCGCCTCGGCGGATGTATCGGCGCGGGGGCCTTCGTCGGCGGCGAAGATCGAATCCGTGACGGTGGGCTTGCCGGCCTTTGCGCCGGGAACGGAGTTGCTGACGGGAACCGGAACCAGCTCCTCGGCGAAGCGGCCGGCCGCCTGCGCCGCGGTGGCCTTGAAGTGACTGTTCAGCGCGAAGGCGTCCTGGTCTTCGCGGCTGATGCCGTAGTGCCTGGCGACCCGTTCGGCGGTCAGGCCCATGGTGAGCAAAGACGCCGGGTAGTTCTCGGCCAGCCAGGGGTTGGGGCTGGGCTTGTTGCCGCCCATGGGAATCATGCTCATTGATTCGGCGCCGCCCGCGATCACGACTCTGTTGCCGCCGGACCGGATCCGCATATCGGCCTGGGCGATGGCCTCGAGGCCCGAGGAGCACAGGCGGTTCACAGTCATCCCCGGCACCTCGATGGGAAGGCCCGCGCGCAAGGCGGCGAAGCGGGCCATGTTGAAGCCGGCCTCGCCTTCGGGCTGCGCGCAACCGAGAATTACGTCCTCGATCTCAGCCTTGTCGAGCGAAGGCACGCGGCCCAGGGCGCCGTTGATGGCGATGGCGGCCAGGTCGTCCGGACGAGTCGTAGCGAGGCTGCCCCTGGGGGCGCGGCCAACCGGGGTGCGGACGGAGCTGACGAGTACGGCTTCGGGCATGGAGAACTCCAAAGAGCAGGGACCAGGGACCAGGGACCGAAAAAGCCCGGTTTCCCTTAGTCGCTGCTGGCTCAGTGTTAGATGCTCGAGCCTCAACGGTCAACTCATGCCTATTCGTCGGGCAGATCGAGGATGGACCAGGAGCCCTTGGCATAGAAGTGGTAGATGGTCTTCTTGTCGACGGCGGTGTCTGCAAGGGCGTCGTGGTCTAGACGCGCGGGACGGGGATGGAGGCCGATCTGGGCCTGGCGGACGGCGTCGGGAGTTGCCGGGTCGATGCCCCAGTTGAAGCCCAAAACGCCGGTGCCGAAGTGGGTTTGGAGACGCCTGGTCTCCGGCACACTCAGCAGGGTCAGGGGGGCGCCCGGAGTGGTGCCGAAGAAGACTATCAGCGACACGCTCCCCTGACTTGAGCAGAGGACCGCCCAGTCCGACGAACCGGGGTTCTGGAGGCTGGCGTGAACCACGTTCTCAGGGCGGCGGGCCGCGTAGGTCTGGGGGATGAGGCAGCCGCGATCGGTGAGCTGGCCGGCCACGTCGAGGGGCAGGTTGGGATATGAACTTACCGGCAGGTGGCGGACTTCATACGAAACGGACTGGCCGTCGCGGTCGATTTGGCCGGATGTGACGAGGGGATTCGGATCTTGCGCGGTGAGCGCTCGACGCGGCTGCGAAAGCCAGCACGAGGAGGCGCGAACTGCGGGTAGCAAAAATCACGTAGGAGGCTCGCGAGCATTGTAGCGCCGAGCGGTGAATTCGAGACGTGATGACCGACCCGTGCTAGTTGCGCAGGGGCTTTCCCGATTTGAGAGTGAAGGCGATGCGTTCCTGAGTTTTGCGCTCGCCGCAGAGGCTCAGGAAGGCTTCGCGCTCCAAGTCGAGCAAGTACTGCTCGCTTACGAGCGAGCCGGCGGTGACGCGGCCGCCGGAGAGGATGTAGGCGGCCCACTTTGCGACTTTCTGGTCGTGCTCGGATGCAAAACCGGCTTCGCCCATCATGTAGATTCCGGTTTCCAGGGTGGCGAGAATGCCCAAACCGGGAGCGGGTATCTGGGTGCGGGGAACGGGCGCGGAGAAGCCGGATTCAATAAGTGATTCGACCTGAGCTTTGGCATCGAGCAGCAGGCGCTCGCGATTGAGCGTGATGCGATCTGAGGCAGTGAGCAGGCCGAGGTTGCGGGCGTCGGCGGCGGAGGTGGAGACCTTGGCCATGGCGATGGTTTCGAGAGCGCGCTTGATGGCGGTCTGCAACTCGGCCGATTGGGCGAAGCGCGAGGGCGGATCTTTGGGGTCGGGAGGGGCGAGGGCGGTGGCGGCGTCGACTGCGCGCAACAGCATTTCTTTGGTCCCGCCACCGCCGGGGATCAAGCCTACTCCGGCTTCGACGAGGCCGATGTAGGTTTCGGCGTAAGGCTGGCGCCGTGCGGCGTGGAGGCACATTTCGGCACCTCCGCCGAAGGTCATGCCGAAAGGAGCGACGACGACGGGGCGTGGACAGAACTTGATGGCCGCGGTCATCTGCTGGAACTGGCGGATGGCGCCGTCAACTTCTTCCCAGTCGCCTTCCTGGGCGGCGAGAAGGAGTTGCATGAGATTGGCGCCAACGCTGAAGTGCTCGCGATCGCTGGTGATGACGAAGCCAGAGAAGTCGCGGACCGCATCGGAGTCGGGCTTGAGGACAGAGCTGACAAGCGCCACAACGTCGCCGCCGATGGCGTTCTTGAGTGAGTGCAATTCGATGCAGCCGATACCGTTGCCGATGTCAACCAAGGATGCGCCGGTGTTGGAGCGGACCACTTTGTGAATGCGCCGCATGTCGGCGACCTTGGCGTGGCCGGGCTGTTGAGGGATGGGCTCGTAGCCATGAGTGACCGGGTTGTAGCACTGCGGGCCGTCGGGTGAGTACCAGGTCACGGAGCCCGGCCCCGGGGACCGTATCGATGAGCGAGATGACGGCAGGGATGATGGGGAGGTTCATGTCCTTCATGCGGGCAACGGATTCGCGAACGCCCACCGCATCCCACATTTCAAAGGGGCCCATCTCCCAGTTGAAGCCGGCGCGCATGGCGCGATCGATGGAAACAGCGTCGTTGGAGGCTTCACCGATTAGGCCCGCGGAGAAGTTCCAGAGCGTAGAGAGCAGCGGCCAGAGGAAACGAGCGGCCTTGTCTTTCGCGGGATCGTTGGCGAGCAGAAGACGCAGACGTTCCTTAAGGGTGGCCGCGTTCTTCGCCATGTCGAGCGATGGGATGGCGGCCTTGGACAGAGGGCGGTATTCGAGGGTTTTGAGATCGAGGACCAGCCGTTCTTCTTTGCCGCCAGCGCCTTTTATTTTTTTGTAGAAGCCCTGGCCGGATTTGTCGCCGAGCCAGCCGCGCTTGACGATCTCGGTGAGGATGGCGGAAAAACTTGCCTCAGGGGCTAAAGCCCCCTCTTGTTTTGTGGTCTCAGTGTGCGGGCTAAAGTCCGCACCTACCGCTCCGGCACCGGCTACGCCGGCGGGGAAGTTGGCGGCTACGTGGGCGAGGATGTCGATGCCGACCATGTCAGCGAGGCGGAAGGTGCCGGTGCGCGGCCATCCGATGGCCTGTCCGGTGAGGGCGTCGGCTTCCTCAATGGTGAGACCCTGCTGGAGCATGAGCGTGGCGGCGGTGAACATGACGGACACGCCGACGCGGTTGCCGATGAAGTTGGGCGTGTCGTTGGCGAGCACGATCTGCTTGCCGAGCATGAGATCGCCGAATGCGGCGAAGGCGCCGAGTATGGCGGGGTCGGTCTCGGGCGCGGGAATGATTTCGAGCAACTGCATGTAGCGCGGCGGATTGAAGAAGTGGGTTCCGAAGAATCTTTTCCTGACGGGATCCGGGAGAACCGAGGCGACCTGGTGAATAGGCAGGCCGGAGGTGTTGGTAGTCAGGATCGCGCCGGGGCCTAAATGCGGGGCGACGCGACCGAGGAGGGCGTGCTTGATGGCGAGATTTTCCGCGACGGCTTCAATTACCCAGTCGCAAGTGGCGAGTTTGGGAAGGTCGTCGTCGAAGTTGCCGGGAGTAATGCGGGCTGCGTAGGCGGCATCGTAGAAGGCGGCGGGCCGGGATTTGGCCAAGGCCTCGAGGCCTGCTATCGCCAGCTTGTTTTTCGACGTTGCTCCTTCGGGAACCAAATCCAGCAGCAAAACCGGGATGCCGGCGTTGGCCAGGTGAGCGGCGATGCGCGAGCCCATGGTGCCGGCGCCGAGGACGGCGGCGCGACGAATGAGAAGTGGCTGGGCAGCGAGATTGAAGGAGGAGGCCGGGGCCGGTGCGAGGGTGCTCATACGGTCCTCTGATGCGCGGGGCGTGATCGCGCGATGGTGAGGGGAGGATAGCAGGGACGGTTGGGCAGTGAACAGCGATTGGGTGGCCGGACCATGAGCGGAGTTAGAGGAGGTCGAGGTCCCAGGTTTGGCCGACCAGGTCTTTGCCGAAGCTGTGATGGGGGTCTTCGCGGACGAGGCGGAAGCCGGCGCCCTGGTAAATGCGATGCGCGGCGGTGAGGGTGCTCTGGGTCCAGAGGGTGATGCGCTTGTATCCTGCGGAGCGGGCGAAGTTGACGCACTCGTCGACGAGACGTGCGCCGAGGCCCTCGCCGCGGGCGGCGGGATCGACGTAGAGGAGGCGGAGTTTAGCGGTTCCCGGCTGGTCGGGGTGGCGGACGAGAAAGATGTGGCCGACGTGGACACCGTCACGTTCGGCGATCCAACAGCGTTCACAGGTTTCGTCGTAGCTGGCGAGGAAGTCGGCGGCGATGCGGGCAACGAGCCCCTCGAAGGTGTTGTCCCAACCAAACTGCTCGGCGTAGCCGGTGCCTTCAAGGTGCACGATCATGCCCATGTCACCGGGGCGATGGGTACGGAGGACGATGGGATCAGAACAGGGACCAGGGATCAGGGACCAGGGACCAGGGCTAGAAGCGGCAGGGGACTGAGGGACTAAGGGACTGAGGGACTCGGGAGCGGCGGTGGAAGGGAGGCTGATGGTCGCCTCGATGGTGCTGAGGGCGTCTGCGAATTGCTGGCGCTGCGGTGGAGACAGTTTGTCGAGGACTGCCTGGGCCTGTTTATCGGCACGCTGGTTGAGGGTTCGGACGGCGGCGCGTCCGCGGTTGGTCAGGGCGAGATCGGATGCGCGCCTGTCGTGGCTGGCGGTGGCACGCGCGATGAGGCCGGAGCGTTCCAGCTTGCGGAGAATGCGGCTGAGGTAGCCGGGATCGAGGCCGAGTGTTTCGGCGATTTCTTTGGCTTGCGGGGTGGGCCGTCGGGTGGCGAGTTCATAGAGAACGCGGCCCTCGGCAAGTGAGTACTCGGTGCTGAGGTAATGGTCGTTGAGAGTGCCGAGAAAGCGTGTGTAGGCACGGTTGAAGCTGCGGAAGGCTGCGGTCGAGACGGCGGGGGAAGAGGGGGAGGGCGCCATGTAAAAAGGATGGGCTAAATTACTTGACGTTGTCAACTAATTTTAGGGAATAGGGAATAGGGAATAGGGAATAGGGAATAGGGAATAGGGAATAGGGAATAGGGACTGAGGGGCTAGGGGGGCTAGGGACTGGGGATAGGGACGATCTACGGTGACGGTCTGGTGGCGACATAGTAGTAGTTGCCGCCTTCGTCGGTGACGCCGTGGGAGACTTCCATGCCGGCTTCCCGCAGGATCTCTTCATAGGCCGGTGCTCCGAGGGATCGTGATGGCTTTTGGGTGAGGATGTCGATCCAAGTCGCACTCCTGGAGCGGGGCGGTGAACAGGAATCGTCCGCCAGGGCGAAGCGCGGCACCGACTTTGCGCAGAATGGTTCGCTGCGCTGGTACTTCAAGCAGGAAGAGGAGACCCCAGGCGACGACGCCGTCAAAGGAGCGCCCGAAGAAACTCGATTGCTCCGCAGGGGCGCATTCCGTGGGGATGGCCGGGAAGCGCTCGCTAAAGGCGCGGAGAAGAGTGGGTGAGGCGTCGACGGCACTGACGGACAATCCGGCGTCCACGAGCACCTGGGTGACGACTCCATGGCCACAGGCGAGTTCCAATATTTCAGCTTCAGGCGGGAAGGAAGCGGCCCATTCGCGGACGGTGTTGGGGCCTATGAAGTGGTCGCGGCGGCGCATGAACTCGGCGGCATTTTCCTCGTAGCCGTTTGCGGAGTCGGTCATGGTGGTTCCCTGAGGGCGGAAACAGCAACAGCCGGGCTGCGGCCCGGCTGTTGCTTGATGTCATGAGATCGCTGAGAACTACGCCTTGGCGGTGGCCAATGCCTTGAGGCGGGCGTTGAGGCGGCTCTTGTAGCGGGAGACGGTGTTCTTGTGGAATACACCCTTCTGCACGCTCTTGTCGAGGGTGGAGACGGTGGACCTGTACTGCTCGGTTGCGACCTTCACGTCGCCCTTGACCAGAGCCTCGCGGAGGGCGCGCAGGCTGGAACGCACGCGGCTGCGGTTGGCGCGATTGACGGCGGTGCGGGTGACGGTCTGACGGGCGCGCTTGAGCGATGAAACGTGATTTGCCATTCAAAAATTCCTTGATTCCGGAGAGTTGATTCGGAAAAGAGATGATGCGGTTGGAGGATGCAGATGGAGCCGCATCCCTCGCAGTCTCCTAGTTTACGGGAAAGTGAGAGATGAGGCAAGGGAGGGAGGGACTAGGGACAAGTGACTAGGGAATAGGGAATAGGCCGGAGGACAGTTGCGACCAATAAACATGAGTCCCAATCGCTGCTCGATGTTTGTTGAAGAAAATCTGCGTCGGTTCTTTTGTGGTTGACAATATATAAGTAATTGCTTATATGTTGAATCATGCAGGTTGAATTGATGAAGGCCCTGGGGGATGGGACGCGTCTGGCGATCTTCGAGCGGCTATGTCAGCGGGAATTCACGGTCAATGAGTTGACGGCGCAGTTTTCGGTGTCGCAGCCGGCGATTTCGCAGCATCTGGGGGTGCTGAAGCGCTGCGGGCTGGCGCAGGAGCGTCGGGCGGGGCGGTTCGCGCATTATCGGGGGCGTCCCGAGGGGCTGCGGCCCATGGTGCAGTGGCTGAGTCATTACCGGGAGTTCTGGCCGGAGAAGCTGAACGCGCTGGGAGCGCTGCTGGCGCGTGCTGAGGCTAATGCGACTGTGGAGCCTGGTTCAGCGCGGGGAATGGATTCGGTTCCAGATTTGGGTGAAAAGACTTCGAAGGAGGCAGGGGATGATGAAGGGAAATGAGCAGATTGTGGTGGAGTACGAGTTTGGTCAGGGGCAGGGGCTGGTGTGGCGTGCGCTGACGGAGCCGGAGATGCTGGCCGGATGGCTGATGCCCAACGACATTGCGCCGGTGGTGGGGCACCGGTTTCAATTCCGGTCAAAGCCGATGGGCGACTGGAACGGCATTGTGGATTGCGAGGTTCTGGAAGTGGTTCCGGAGCAGCGGCTGGTGTACACGTGGGCGGGCGGGTCCGCGACTGGAGAAGGCAATAAGCTCGAGACCACTGTGACCTGGACCCTGGAGTCGAAAGGTGACGGAGGCACGCGGCTGAAGCTGGTGCATCACGGGTTCCATCCCGATGACTTTGCGTTCAAGGCAATGGGGCAGGGTTGGAAGGGCAAGGGCGTGGATATCGAGCGAGTAATGGAAGGGGCGCTGCAGAAGCAGTAGAGGGTGACATTTTTCCTTCCCATCCTTCCGCCCATTTAGTGGCGAAAGGATGGGGCGCTCCCGGTGCTACACAGAGATCGAGAGCTAGTTGCCCAGCCGCTCGATGGATATGTTGGAGAAGTTGATGATGACGGAGTTTTTGACGTCGTGCGCGCAAGCACCGACGCCAACAAATACCGGATTTGTCAGATGCACGGTGTAGCGGGCGAAGGGAATCATCTTGCCGTCTTCGGCCTGGGCGCTGGCGGTGAACACGTCGCCGTGGCGTTCAATGCGAATGCGTTTGGAGCCGCTGATGGGCGAAACCATGTCCGCGGTGTCGCCGCCTTTTTTCTCGCGGTACTGGAGCGTGATGTGGCCGTCGTAATGGATGGCCACGTCAGCATAGGCGGAGTCGGGGTCGAGATCCTGGCGGAACATGAGGACAGCTTTGGCGTTGGGCTCAGAGACCTTTCTGGGGAACTCGACGTCGGCGCTGAACACGGCATCGCCTTTTAGTTTGACCCAGGAAAGGTGGAAGGTATCTTTGTTGCCCCATATGTCGGCTCCGCCGCCGATGACGCGCAGGACGCCGTTGTAGGGGTTGAACGTCGTAGATCCCGGAAACGTAATACCGACGTCGGACGATCCGTCGAAGATGCCGTAGCGACCGGGCTGAACGGCCTGAGACATCACGACGATCGCAGAGCCAAATGCGAGAGCGGATAACGATAAGGCGATCAATCGGGAGAGTTTCATAGCTGTGGAAACACTATACCCGAGGTAGCTTCCCGCATGGTTTGATTGGAATCAAACGGATTAACGGCGTGGTGTGGGTGTGGGAATTGCCGGCGGCGTGATTGGGCGGGGCATCCCGGCCAGTGAGATCAGGGTGAGGCGATGAGGGTCGTGAATCGAAGGGAATTCAATGCGCTTTTGGCAATGACGGGAGCGGGGATGAGTGCGCGTTCATGGGCGGCTGATGTGAAACCGGAGGTGCTGCAGCTTTCGCGAAACGACTGGATGCCGAATAACGAGGTTCTGCCAGTGCTTTTGTATCGCGGCGCGTATGGGACGGGCGACGGGATGGCATCGGCGATGGAGGCGGCGTTTGCGCGCAACGGGTGGCCGCCGCAGTGGCGAAACGGTGTGTATGACTTTCATCACTATCATTCAACGGCGCACGAGGTGCTGGGATTTGCGGGCGGCTGGGGACGGCTGGTGCTGGGCGGTGAAGGCGGGCACGAGTTAAGGGTGCAGGCCGGGGATGTGGCCCTGCTTCCGACAGGGACTGGCCATTGCAAGTTGGAGGCGAGCGACGACTTCCTGGTGATTGGCGCTTATCCGACCGGCGAGCATTGGGACATTTGCCGCAGCGCGCCGGATGCGGCGGCACTGGAGCGGATGAAGCGTGTGGAATTTCCCGCGTCAGACCCGGTATATGGGACGAAGGGGCCAATGTTGGCGCATTGGCGAAAGGGCGTAAGTCACGGATTATGAGGGAAGGGTGCAAGAAGAGGTAACTTTTGAATGAGAATTTTTGATGCGGCGCATTGACTGCGCCCGCCGGTACGGCTACTCTCAAGCCCAGATACCCGATTTGGTCGCCCACGCCATCCCGCGGTTTCTTCATTCAGCCCAGGGCTCGGGCCTGCTCCTGCTCTGGGCACCCCAAACCTCACTCGTATATAGAAACTTACCTGCCGGCGCATGGCACGTTGCCTCCGCCGGAGGCGCTTCCGCATCCAATCGAAGAGCCGTTTTGCTAAGTCTGTCAGCGGTTGACAGATTTCAGCGGCGGGCAAAGCGAAACACTCGTTGTGGAGGCAAGCACTTCAACATTAACCGGCACTTTGGAGGCCAATAAACATCTTGAGAATTGCTCTGGAGATCACGCCACACCTTGAGCCCCTTTTCGGGACCCGCGACGAAAACCTGAGGCTGATGGAAGATTCACTCGGTGTTCGAATCGATCTTCGATCGGATGCCGTGCATGTGGAAGGACCGGAAGCCGGCGTGACTCGAGTCAAGGGCGTGTTTCAAGACTTCGAGGCGTTGCGCCGCCAGGGCATAAATTTACACAACGGTGAGTTGAACGGGATGCTTCGCCTGGTGGTGGCGGATCCCGCGACGACGTTGCGCTCGCTGGTGGATGCGGGCAAGCAGCGGTCGGCGGGAATCAAGCGCGCCGTACAGCCTCGCTCAGTGAATCAGCGCAAGTACGTCGAGGCCATCGAGCAGAACGACATGGTATTCGGTGTGGGGCCGGCAGGTACAGGCAAGACTTACCTGGCCGTAGCCATGGCGGTGGCGGCGATGAATGCGAAGAAGGTGAGCCGCATTGTGCTGGTGCGGCCGGCGGTGGAAGCGGGCGAAAAGCTGGGCTTTCTACCCGGGTCGCTGCAGGAGAAGGTGGACCCGTATCTTCGTCCGCTGTATGACGCGCTTTACGACCTGCTCGAGCCGGAGAAGGTCGACAAGATGCTGGAGAAGAACGTCATCGAAGTCGCGCCGCTCGCTTTCATGCGTGGGCGCACGCTGAACGATGCGTTCATCATCATGGACGAGGCGCAGAACACGACGATCGAGCAGATGAAGATGTTCCTGACGCGCATGGGAAACAATTCAAAGGCTGTGATCACGGGCGACATTACGCAGATCGATTTGCCCAACCCGCGCAAGTCGGGACTGGTGGACGCGATCAATGTGCTTGAGGGGGTGGAGGGGATCAAGTTCTGCCACTTTGAGGACGGAGACGTGGTGAGGCACGCGCTGGTGCAGCGTATTGTGCGGGCTTACGATGCGTCCAAGCCGCAGCAGCAGGAACTGCCGCTGGGGATTGGCGAGGGCATCGAGGTGCAGGGCCAGAATCGCGAAGTGCGCAAGGCCCAGCAACCGGCGAAGCCGCAGTAAGGCAACATGGGACAGGAGGCGCCGCTCCTTCGGGGGCGGCGTTTCATTTGTGCGAAGGCAAAACCGCAGTCAATCTGCGCATCGCATAGAATAGGAAAATGCGCGGCCTCCCCATGAGCGGCCTCGCCACGATGATCCTTCTTGACCCAGACCTGGATGACCACCCCGCACCTGACACGAAAGAAGGTGCAACTCTGCACGACTCCCCTCAATTGGAACGTCACCGGCGCATGCCAACTGTGCGGACATTGAGCCGTTTTCTGAGTGACGCACAAGCGGCCGTTCGGTTGCGCGGAATGGTGAGCGTGCTGCTCACATCTGACAAGGCGATCAAGCGGCTGAACCGCACGTTCCGCGGAAAGAACAAGGCTACGGATGTGTTGTCGTTTCCGGCTGGCGAGGCTTCGCGTCACGCGGTGGCAGGAGACCTGGCTATCAGCATTCCAACGGCGCGCAAGCAGGCTGCGGAGCAGGGGCATACGCTGGCAGTTGAGGTCAAAGTATTGATGTTGCACGGGCTGCTTCATCTTGCCGGGTACGATCACGAAAGCGACTCCGGAAAGATGGCGCGAAGGGAACGGCTGCTGCGGACTCGACTGGGGCTGCCGCAGGGATTGATTGAGCGGAGTGAGTCTCCTGTTCCTTCGCGGAAGAAAAGGGCGCAATGATGGCGTGCACGCCGGTCTGGTGATCGCGCATGAGTGCCCTTGCCATTACGGTGGTTGTGGTTTTGGCGCTGGTGGAGACGCTGGCTTCGTACATCAGCCGCATTTACGCCGAATTCGGCAAGATTCTTTCGCGTGAAGTGCAGGAGAATCTGGACGCGTGGGAAGAGCAGGTTGAGCCGCACCTGGGCTTGACTCGGGAGCACGCGGCCATCTCAGCGCTGGTGGCGCAGCAACTGGCACTGGGAGGGATTGCGCTTCTCTTTGGCGCGGTCCTCTTCGATCGCGAACCGCACCTGGCCCGGCCGACAACGCCTGAGATTGCGCAGGCGATCATCGGTGTGATCCTGGTGGTGGTGTTCTGCAACCAGGTGATGCCGTGGCTTCTGTTTGAGCGTACGGCGGGGCGGTGGACCGCAAAGCTGATGTGGCCGATCCGCTTGCTGTTGTGGTTAATGACGCCGATTACGGTGGTGGTCCGCTTCTTCTTCTCTGTAGCAGCGCTTGCGGAGGAGCCAAGTACTGCGCAAGAAGAAGCCGCGGTGGATGTGGAGGCGCTGCTCGAGGCCGGAGAAGAAGAAGGTATTCTCGAAGAGGACGATCGCGACCTGGTGCGCTCTGCTGTTGAGTTCGGCGATAAACTGGTACGCGAAGTGATGACGCCGCGGCCGCGCGTATTCGCAGTGCCGGAAACCACGACGCTGGAAGAATTCCTGGTGAAACTGAAGGATCACAATTATTCGCGCGTCCCGGTGTATGCGGGGACACTCGACAACGTTACCGGCCTTGCTTTCTCGCATGATCTGCTGCAGATTACGGATGTTGAGGCGCGGACGCGGACGGTTGCAAGCATTCAGAGGCCGGTGGCATTTGTGCCGGAGACCAAGCGCGGCTACGAATTGCTGCGCGAGATGCAGCGCGAGAAGCAGCACATGCGGATCGTGATTGATGAATACGGGGCGTGTCAGGGCTGGTGACGATCGAGGATCTGCTGGAACAGATCGTCGGGGACATAAGCGACGAGCACGAGCACGACGCCCCCATCGAAGTGGCCCAGCAGGAGGAAGGTGGCTCGTGGTTGTTGCCGGGCAGCTTTTCTGTGGATCAACTCGGTGATCTGTTCGGTGAGCCAGTGGACTTAGGCGAAGGGTACGAAGCGACGACGATCGGCGGGTTGGTGAGCGAAATTGAAGGGCGTATTCCCCTGGCGGGAGAACTGGTTATGTTGGAGCCGCCTGGAGTGCGCCTCGAGGTGGTGGCATCCACCGATCGTCGCGTGGAGCGCGTGAGAGCATTTCCGCCGGTTGCGCGTGAAGCGTCTGACGCGCGAGGATCGATGCGGACGGAAGGCTGAAGCAGACCGAACGGCTAGATGAAGTTGCTGTCGAGATGTGTTTCTTTCCAGGTGCGCCACTCGGCCGCGGTGATGGCCCATATCTCAGATTTGAGTCGGCCGCAGACAAAATCCCGCTCCTCAATTCGAACCAGGTGCATGCCCTGCCGCTCGGAGAGACGGCGCGAGGCGAGATTGGCGGAGGCTTTTGGAACCAGCATGCGCTCGAAGCCGAGCACGTCGAAATAGTAGTCGTTGGCCCAAGTGCAGGCCTCGCTCATCAGGCCTTGCCGGTGCCATTTCGAGTCAAGCCAGAAGCCGCGATTCTCATCTTCACCGCGGAATAGCCCGATGCATCCGATGAGCTTTTCGGGGTCGACGATGCGGCGCAGGGTCCAGTGCCACGCTTCTCCGCGCTCCATCTGGGGCAAAGCCACTTCGCAGCAAAACTGCTAGAGCGCCATCGGGAGGATAGGGCCATGGCACGCGGTTGGCCAGGTAACGGACGATCTCCCAGCGCGGAAAAAGCTGCTGGATTTGCTCTGCGTCGGCTATTTCGAGGGGCTTCAAGATGAGGCGGTCGGTACGACCTTCGGGAATCTTCAATTCATCGGGTGTGGAGGATTCCGAGGCGCCATGCGCCCATGATATCAACGGCATTCGTTTGAATCCGCGATAATGACTTAAGGAGACTAATTAACCCTTGCGATCTGGATTTGTAGCTATCGTGGGCCGGCCCAATGTTGGAAAAAGCACCCTTCTCAACGCGCTCACCGGCGAGAAGGTTGCGATTGTAACGGCAAAACCACAGACGACGCGGAACCGCATCCTGGGCGTGGTGGAGGTGGCGGCGCGCAAGGGGAAACGGCAGGATGCGCATCCGGCGGCGCAGATTGTGTTTGTGGATACGCCGGGTGTGCACAAGCCGGGGTCGCAACTCGATCGCCGCATGCTCCAGGAAGTGTACGAGGCGCTGGAGACGCGCGACCTGGTGCTGGTGCTGATGGATGCGACGCGGCGCGTGAAGCTGGAAGAAGCAGGGACTAGGGAACCAGGGAATAGGGAATCGGGAAAACAACGTTGGCGACGGGGACGCTTCAGTCGAGGAAGTTAAAGTTTCACCGGTGAAGCTCTCGAAGAAGCAGGAGATCTGGGCGAGCGAGGATGAGTTTCTCTTCGGGTTGGTGCGCAAGATCGATTGCCCGGTGTTCCTGGTGCTGACCAAGATTGATCTTGTTGCCAAAGATATTCTGCTGCCCATGATTGATGCTCTGATCAAGCAGCACAACTTTGCGCAGGTCATCCCGGTAAGCGCGAAGAAGAAGGATGGCCTCGATCTGCTGTTGCGCAAGATTGTGGAAGTGCTGCCCACGGGTGAGCGCTATTATCCAAGGATCAATACACTGATCAGCCTCAGCGCTTCATGGTCGCAGAACTGATCCGTGAGCGAATTCTTGTGGAGACCGGCGAAGAAGTGCCGTACGCCTCCGCGGTGGTGATCGAGCGGTATGAAGAAGCTGAGCCGCCTGCGCCCCCGCGCAAGAAAGGGCCACCTCCACGGTTGCCGCTGACGCGCATTGCCGCGGCCATTTATTGCGAGCGCGATGGGCAGAAGGCCATCTTGATTGGCAAGGGTGGCGCGAAGCTCAAGGAGATTGGGACCGGTGCGCGCAAGCAGATTGAATCGCTGCTGGGCACGCGTGTCTATCTTGAATTGCACGTGATCGTCGAACCGAACTGGCGCGAGTCGAACAGCTTTATTCAATCGCTGGACTGGCGCAACCAGTTGGAGAAGATCGCGGAAAAGCAGGGCAACGAGAAGGCTTCTGACGACGAATAGCTCCTGCGTGGGTGGCACTCAGCGCAGAATGGCTCATGGCACGAGTTCCGCGACGAATTCAATCTCCTGGTGCCGCGTAGTTCCGGGAATGTCGATTGAGCCCAGAGCTACAGTCTTGCCAGGCGTGAACGTTGAGGTTCCCTCGAGAGTGATCTGCTTGACGAGTGGATCCTGAATTCCGACGTTCGATTTTTCATCCGCCAGGCTTGATTGCTCAACCTTGGTGCGCATTGCGACCCCACTCACTGACGCTTCAATGTTGATGCCCACGTCCAGATACTGAATCTGCGTCATGGGAGACGAGTTGTCCTTGTCGACTGAACCAGTGACGATCGGAACGCGGTTTCCCAGTTTGACATAGCCCTTGTTGTCGCCGGTGAGGATCATGGAGTAGTGCTGCACGCCGGCTTTTTTGCCGGCATCGGATTCGGTGATTGCAAAGGTGATGCGGTAGGTCTTCTTGGGGCGGTCGATCTCCGCGAGAAGCTTTTGCGCGGCCTCAAGGTCTTCAGCGGTGGCATGTATGGTGATGGCGTTCTGCGAGGCAACGCCGTAGATCTTCGCCCGATAGAGAACGTTGCGCAGATCAGTCGTAATGTCGTTCAAGTCGTTTCTTTCGGTGATGTTTCTAAGGAAGAAAGTCTGGGTATGCTCCGGCTCCTGCCGTTCCTGCTTCAGGTTTGCGAGCTTCGGATCGCTTTCCTGCGCACGGGCGGCGGTTATTAGGAAGATGGCTGCGATGGCAAGCCCCACACACGTGATGACAACCCTGCAGGTCTTTAACCGGTGGGTCAGCGTCAGCATCTTTGGCCTCTCAAAGAATCTTTCGTCAGACGAGCCCGAGTTTTCTCTTCGGCGCCTGCGGTCGCGTCTCAATCTACAGGACGCGCAGCTTCCGTTTTCGCTCGGAACAAGATTGATTAGAGAGGAAAGGCCGTGTCAGGCGCCGCGCACGTGGCCGCGGCCGTTGGTCTTCACGTCGTACATGCGCGTGTCGGCGGCGCCGATGACGCTGTGCACCGTGATGCCGTCATCGGGAGTGCTTGACACGCCAACGCTGGCGCTCACGGTTAGTTCAATGCCCGTCTTCATTTTGAAACGCGTGGACATGAGAGCTTTGTGCAATGCGTGGGCCTGCTCCATGGCGGCCCCTTTGCCGGTAGCCGGCATCAGGATCACGAATTCGTCGCCGCCGTAGCGGAAGCACATGTCCTGCGGGCGGCTCAACTCCTGGAGGCGTTGTCCGGCGCGGGCCAGCAACTCGCTGCCGATCAAGTGGCCGTGCACGTCGTTCACGAGCTTGAAGCGATCAAGATCAAGGAAGGCCAGGCTGAGGGGCGCGCCCTTCTTGCTGGCTCGATCGAGTTCGCGCGCCAGCACGTCGTAAAGATGGCGGACATTGAAGAGGCCGGTGGTGTCGTCAGTGATGGTGAGCTGCTGAATGCGGGCTACGTCGTTGGCGTTTTCGATTGCGATGGCTGCGTGGTCGGCCAGGATGTGCAGGAAGGCGATGGTGTAATCGTTGAGCTGTCCAGCATGTGGGTTGAGGATTTCGATGACGCCATTTGTGCTTCTGCGGCCCCGCAGAGGCAGGGCAATTACGGAGCGCACCTTGCGCAGTGTGGAGGGGCCGGGCGTGTGCAGGCGCGGATCGTTGACCGATTCCGGCACGATGAGCGTTTCGCCGTGTTGCGCAACCCAGCCGGCGACGCCTTCGCCCACCTTGACGCGCAGATCGCGCAGGGCGGTTTCTTCGCCGCCGCCGGCGATGGCGTAGTAGAGCTCCTGCTTCTCCTCATCAAGCATGAGAAGGGTCCACAACTCCGCCTGGATCAGGCTTTCCATGTGGTCGAGAATGGTGCGGAGAATGGCGTCGAGATCGAAGCTCGATGTAAGCGAGCGTGCCAGGCGATGGAAGACAAGGAGGTCTTCCAGCGGAATGCGGGCTTCAGCTTCTTGAGTCATACCAACGCCGGTTCTGGAAAAAATGTGGGGCCCGCGCGCTCTATAAACACGGCACGCTGTGCGCTTGGAACCCCCCTATCGTACCAACAGAGAAACTTGAGGCAAGCATGAAAATCAATACAATGCATCACGAAGAAACTTCCTACTAACCACCAATATGGACCATGGATCGCGAAGGCTTGAGGAAACCCTGCTCGCCGATATGGTGGCGGGCTTCTTTCTCGTTGATGGTACGCACGATGTATGCGCGCAGTTCCTCATCGGGAGCGCCGGAGCGCATCCGCCCATAGAGGTCGTGCTCGATCTGTGAGAACAGGCAGGTTCGAATTTTGCCGTCGGACGTGAGGCGGACACGGCTGCAGGCGCCGCAAAAGGCCTGTGTTACAGGGGCGATGATGCCGATTTCGCCTTTGCCATCCTCGAAGGTGTAACGACGCGCCGTCTCGCCGGCCTCGTTGGGAGGCAGTTCTGTCAACGGCATAACGCGACCTATGCGCTCCACAATTTCGCGCAGGGGCACAACGATTTCGGGCGTCCACAGGCGGCCTTCTTCCAGCGGCATGAATTCGATAAAGCGCACGATCACGTCTTCGCGGCGCGCAAAGTGAGCAAAGTTTTCGATCTGCTCGTCGTTAAAGCCCCGCATTAGAACACAGTTAATCTTTATCGGTGTCAGGCCCGCTTCGCGTGCCGCATGAACGCCGTTCAGCACTGCCTGGTAGCTGCCGGGAACACGTGTGATGCGCTCGAACGTCAGCTCGTCAACCGCATCCATGCTGATGGTGACGCGATTCAGGCCCGCGTCTTTGAGCGGCTGGGCGAGCCCTTCAAGCAAGTGGCCATTGGTGGTAAGGGCGAGGTCGAGTTTGTCGCCAAAGATGGTGCGTACCCCGGACAATTCGCGGATCAGGTCAAGCAGTCCTCGCCGCAGCAACGGTTCGCCGCCGGTGAGCCGGACCTTGGTAATGCCGAGGCCGACGAAGAGTCGGATGATCCTCAGGTACTCGTCGATGCGCAGTTCTGGATACTGCGCACCAACTTCACCTGTGCGGCAATAGACACACTTGTAGTTGCAGCGGTCGGTGATGGAGACGCGCAGGTCATGGATCACGCGACCATGGCTATCGGTCAAGCGGGTCTTTTCCCGACTGAATGTTCGCGGCTCCGGATTTTGAAAAATGGGCAGGGAAACGGCCATCGTCACCTTCAGGCTACACCTTATTGATGCACGAGCGGCATAACCGAATTCGGTATTTTGGTCGCATCCCCTTGGAAGGACAGCCGATAATTTAGTCGATGCGGGGGGTACCACGACGCAGGACAATCCCGGTCAAGCCCATCACCACGATGATGCCGCAGGCGATGGCGAAGTAGTAAGCCATGGGGTGTGCCCAGCCTGGGGAGTAACTGAGGTCCTGGCCCACCCAGAGCAGCAAAATTGTCGCAATCACGGCGAATTGCCCGGCAATCACCAGGAAGGTGTGCCCAAGATCGCGACGCTTGTCCAGCGCCTCCACCTGGTCAGGGTTCAGGTGACGCTCTTCGGGGGGAAGCAGGGGGTTCGGCATCTCTCGTTCTCCTTGCGCGCTGCCGATGGCCCTTGACTACCTGAACCGATTGGTAGGAAAGGTCTTGGTCGAATGGGTATTGAGCAGCCGCTTACACTCTCGATTCAATCACATACGGGGGGGCGAACGCCAGCCTCGCCCCTGGCCTTCAACTATTCCTGCAAGAACGCCAGCGTCTGCAGGCCGGTGATTTCGAATGGTTTGCGGCACCGGATGTTGGCGCAGCCCAGCTTGTCGTCGCGCCGCACCATGTAAGACTGGGCCTTGGCGAAACGCGCCCGGTCGCGCTCATCCGCGTTGCGCGGCAACTGCGCCCGCTTGCGGCGCACGACCCAGGTAACTTTGTATTCACCTGGTTGGCCGCATTTTGGACATGTGAGGGTGTGGGTCCGCTGTTCCGTTGTCTCATTGAAAAAGTCTTTCTCTTCCATGGTCCCGCTTCTCCAGCCAGAGTTTCGCCCGTGCCGCTTTCCCTTGGGCTCAATCTCCTTCATACTCGACCTTGCGGCCCGGTTACGCAAGACCGGATCGGGAAGGGAATACGAGCGTGGCCAAGCGCAAGCCCGGTCAGTTTTCAGCCACCAAAGCCGTCAAGGCCAACGCCCGCGAACGGGTGGGGCAGCCCAAGCCTTCCCGGGTGGTTGCGGACACGCCGCGCACCGGACGCCAGGCCAAGCACAAACCCAAACTGGATCAGGTCATTCAGCAGGAAGAGTGAGTAGCTGGGGGATGTTGTACGATTTCCCGGGAGAGTGACCGCATGGCAAAAGCAACCGGAGTGGGCGGGGTATTTTTCAAATCGCGGGACCCCAAGGCGCTGGCAGCGTGGTATGCGGAGCACCTGGGCATTCCCGGATCCGGCGGCTACATGGCTTTTGACGGGCCCGAGTCGATGGGAATGACTGTCTTCTCTACCTTCTCGGCCGACACCAAATACTTCGGAGACGGACCGCAGCAATTCATGCTGAATTTCCGAGTCGACGATCTCGACGCCCTGCTCGAGAAGCTTGCAGGGGCCGGCGTGCAAATCGATCCCAAGCGCCAGGACGAGGGGTACGGACGATTTGCCTGGATATGGGACCCGGAAGGCAATCGGATCGAACTGTGGCAGCCCCTCGGATAGCCGGGAAACTGGTCTGGGAGCGCGCGTCCGGGCCAAAACAAATGGCCCGGGACGCCTTCACTGTGGACTGGGAGCTTGCGGACTGAGAGCGCTGTAGGGGCCAGGAAGTGAACGCCCTTTCGGAGCGTTGTTCACCCTGACAGATTCGGGTTCCGTGGCAGCGGTTCTCTTCGAATAGATTCGGAACTGGACGGTGAGGTCGACTTCGACCGGAACAGGCTGTCCGTCCTTAATCCCTGGCTCAAAACTCGCTTTTTGAATTGCTTCGACGGCACTTTCATCGAGACCGAAGCCGATGGGACGGCCGATCGCAACTTCCATTGGTTTACCGTCTGGGCCAACGACAACGTGGTACATTGCCATTCCCGCGACACCGTTGTTCTGTGCGTACTCGTTTGAGGGAGGGTCGAAGGCGCGCAGGAGATGCGGCTTCTTGTCCACCTGGTTCGGCTTGAGGATCGTCGAATCGGCAGGCTTGTAATCCGCCTTTTCTGCGACTGACTTGTAGTAGAGCTTCCAGTACTCAGGGAAGGTGGCGACCATCCGGTCATCAATCCCCGTCGAAAATATGGATTCGAGCGCCTTACCCAACATGCGGTCCGCTTCCGCCTTCGAGGTAGTCACCGTCACGCCGTGGCTGGTCGGCTCAGCGTCCCTGGCGAGTGACGCTGCACCTGCCGCGGGTTGAGGCTGGATCGCTGCTGAGGCCATTTGCGGCTCGGCAGGTGACGAGGCGGGCTGGGCGGTTGCATTTGATGGAGACGGCGCGACAGCAAGAGCCGGAAGGCCAGGCTTCTTCTCGCTCCCCTTTTTCTTGTCGGCCTTTTCGGGCTTCACCTTCTTGGGCGCCACCACGATTTCGCGATCGATGGTGATCTTAAGCGGCTTCTTCTTCGATGTGAGCTTGACCTTGTCGACGTTTCCCGCCTGGTCTTCGGTGGGCAATGCGCCCAGAAAATGAAGCCCGTATCGCACGCCCTGCAGCTCCACGTGGTGCTTGTCCACCTTGATGTGGTCGATCTGGACCAGGCTCAACGTGTAAGAGGCCTTCGGCGAACTACCGTCGAGCACGCCCTTTTCGTTGAAGTGGAGCGTGTTGTCCAAATAACCGCCGCGCAAATAAAAGGTCTTGCCAACCAGCTGCTGGCTTAGTTGACCCTCAGTTGCTGCGGCCTCGTGCATGTCCTTCGAGGTCGGCGCTTCTGTCTTGGTGCCGGAGCTTGCGGGCTCAGCATCTTGAGCTTTGGCCGGCTCCGCCTGTTGCGCGGAAGGCGTAGTTTGCGGGGGATCGGCCGCCGGGGCCTGATCACCGGTTGCAGCTTGCTGCGAGTCAGCCGGCGCGGGAGCAGGCGGCGATGCCGGTGTCTGAGCAAGGCTAATCGTGGCAAACGCGCAGGCTGCAAAAACTACGGCAGCACGCAAGAAAATAGGCCTGCACTGGGCAGTGCCGGGGGGTATATCTCTAAGCATAATTTGCAACCGTTGAAGGCACTTTAGCAGCATTTTGGCCTATTCCCCATATTAATTCTCCCTCTCAAGTGACCTAAGGCACATGTCATGGAATCCGCGGGGCTTCTCCACCAAATCCATGGGTGATCGGGACGCGCAAAGAACGATTGGACTCATTGAGATCCCTCGCAGTCATCCGACGGACGTCAATGACGTTCGAGGTTCTCTGATGCTTCAGTTCGTTTGATCGATGCCTTCGTCGGGATGCTTCGCACCTTGTCGCTGAACCTTACCCAGTCGCCAAAGAATCCGCCGAAACAGCCCCATCACGCGCCGCGTGTCGAGAGAAGACAGCCTCAGCTTGCGCAGAACCACGCGGACATCGTGCTGGTTGGCGCCGGCCATCGTTGCGGGCGAATACTGTGCTGCCGTCATCGTTTCTTCAATCAATGTGGCGAGCCGATCGAGCGACTCCGATGCTGCCGAGACCTCGCCGCCGAGCGGTGACTCGATCCCAGAAGCGCTCGGACGCGCCAACTCGTAGAGGCAAACGGCGGCAGCCTGTCCCAGGTTCATCGAGGGCTGCTGCGGGTCGGTGGGAATTTCGAGCAGCACGTGGCACCATGAGAGGTCGTCACGCGTCAGCCCGTGTTTCTCCGGCCCGAACACCAGCGCCGCCCGCCCGCCGCGCGCCAGTTCCTGCTTCAAAATTGGCACCAGCTCGGGAAGTGAAATCACCCGCTGATCCGGCTTGCGATGGGTGAGAGTGCCGGTTCCAGCGATGAAAGTGCAGTCCGCAACGGCGCCTGCCAGAGTGGAAAACTCTTTCGCGCTTGTCAGCAGATCGGGCGCTCCGACAGCGGAGCGGGCCTCGCGCCAATGCGGAGCATACGGTGCGGCCACGTTCAAGTGTGCAAAGCCAAAGTTGGCCATGGCCCGCGCCACCGCTCCAATGTTGAGCGGATTGCGCGGCGAGACGAGCACCACGTCGAGTTGGTCGCGTTGGGCCTGGGTCAGCAAAATCCGATTGTAGAGCGCTCACGTCGAGCCCAGTGGCGCGCCGTTGGTACACTCGGAACCAGCCATGGTTCCCGATCTCAGAAACCTGACGGCCCAGACCGACGCAATTTGCGCTCTGGCACGCTGGTGCGCGGCAAGAGGATGGGTGCCGGCCACCAGCGGCAACTTCAGCGTTAGGGATACGCTGACTGGACGAATTGAGGTTTCGCGCAGCGGCCTCGACAAGGGCCAGATCACTCCCGCGGATTTCATCGAAATGGACGCGCATGGCCGCGTGATCAGCGGCGACGGAAAGCCGTCTGCGGAGACGGGTCTGCACCAGGTTATCTATCGCGACCGGCCCAAGGTCCATGCCATCGCGCACGTTCACACCATCTGGAATACGCTGCTGTCGGTGCGCTGTGAAGCCGCCGGCCACGTCACCATCGAAGGCTACGAACTCCTGAAGGCGCTCTCGGGAGTGGCGACGCATGCACACCGCGAACGAGTGCCGGTCATCGCCAATTCGCAGGACTACATTGCGCTGGCCGAGGAGTTCACCGCCGTTCTCGCGCACCATCCCGCGGCGCACGGAGTGCTGTTGAGCGGGCATGGACTTTATACTTGGGGTACGTCGGTGGCTGAGGCTCGGCGCCATCTTGAGGCTCTCGAGTTTCTGTTCGAGGTGGAATATCGACGGTTGAGTCCGACGCCTGGCCAGTGATACGAGGAGATTTCCATGGCTGTTCTTCGCTTCCCCGCAGAGAACGTCAAATTCGATAGCGAGCCGGAGATCCACTCGGCGTTGCTATCAATCGGCATCGACTACGAGCGCTGGAGCCTTGATCGTGTGCCGCCCGACAGCACCGCCGACGCCGTGCTGGCTGCTTACTCCGACGAGATCGAAGCTATGAAGCAGCGCGGCGGCTACGTGACGGCTGATGTCATTGACGTGAATCCCGCTACGCCGAACCTCGATGCCATGCTGGCGCGCTTCGACAAGGAACACACCCACGATGAAGACGAGGTGCGCTTCATCCTCTCCGGGCGCGGCATTTTCTTCCTGCATATCGCTAGCCGCGTCGCATCGGTCGAGGTTGGCCCCGGCGACATGCTGCGCGTGCCCCGCGGCACGACCCACTGGTTCACGCTCTGCGAAGACCGACGCATCCGCGCCATCCGCTGGTTTCAGGACACCGCCGGCTGGACACCGCATTACACCGGCTCCGGCGTCGATTCAGGTTATCAACCGCTCTGCTTCGGCCCGCAGTATCTCGGGCCACGCGTAGAGTCCGCGATCAGCGTCGATCGGAGCGCATGAGCGAAGCCGGCAATACCTCAGTAACACCCAAGCTTTATTTGCTCGATGTTGAAGGCACAGTCGCGCCATTGACGCTGACCAGCGAGGTGCTGTTTCCCTATGCACGCACACACCTCGCCGATTTCCTTAAGCAAAACCTGGCAAGGCCCGATATCCAGGCAGACCTTAAACTGCTGGCCGAAGAAAACCGCGCCGAGGAGTCGCAGGTCAGTCCAACATACGGCGTCGAAATCAGAAACGAATTGTTTGCGCGCTCGTATCTCCTGTGGCTGATGGACAACGATCGCAAATCAACCGCGCTCAAAAGCATCCAAGGCAAGATCTGGAAGGCAGGCTTTGAATCCGGCGAACTCAAGGGCACGTTGTTTGACGACGCGCCGGTGGCATTTCAGCGGTGGTCCGAACGGGCCCGCGTCGCAATCTACTCGTCTGGTTCCACTGAGGCTCAGCAGCTTCTCTTCCGCCACTCCATCTTCGGCGATCTGACGCCGCTGATCTGCTGGCTACTTCGATACCCGCACCGGCGCAAAGGCGAGCCGGCAAGCTACGCAGCCATTGCGGGGAGCCATGCAACTCGCGCCCGCTGAAGTTTTGTTTTTCTCCGATGTGGTGCGGGAACTCGATGCCGCACGAGAGGCCGGTTGCCAGACCCGCTTGGTCATCCGTCCGGCAACCCCCGCGTCGACGATGCTCACGGACACATGTCATTTGAATCCATCGCAATTCACGAGGCTTTAATAAAATCGTGCATTGGGAAAATCCAGCCGCGACCGCATTTAACGAGCTGCGCCATGCGCCCATCGTGCGCTTCTCGCTGCTCGCGCTCAGCTCCATTTTCTTTCTGGTGGACCCGTTCGCGGCCATTGGCTCCTTTCTTGCCATCACCTCGACCGCCGACCCCGCGCGGCGCACTCGGATGGCCCGCAAAGCCGCGGTCACCTGCTTCATTGTGCTGACTACTTTTGCGCTTGCCGGCCAGCTCATCTTCCGCATGTTCGGCATCACGCTGCCGGCCTTTGAAGTCGCGGGCGGGCTCATTCTGCTGCTCATCGGCCTCGACATGCTTGAAGCCAAGCGATCAGCCACCCAGGAAGCCCACGGCGACACCGAAGAGGGCGCCAGCAAGGAAGACGCGGGCATCGTGCCGCTCGGGATCCCCATGCTCGCCGGCCCCGGAGCGATCTCGTCCGTCATGGTGCTGGTGGGCCAGGTGCCGTCCATCTGGCACTGGGAGATGGCTGCCATCATCGGGTCGATCGGCGTCACTTCGTTCGTCAGCTACTGGGTGTTCGCTGGAGCCGCCCGCGTCCGCGCTTTCATGGGCGAGACAGGCATTCGCATCTTGGTCCGCATCATGGGCCTGCTGCTGGTGGCATTGGCCATGCAGTTCTTCGTGAACGGCCTGACGGATCTGGGAATCATTCAGAAGCAGTAAACAGACGACAGTGAACAGTGCACAAAGCAGTGAAGAAAGGGAACAGTGAGGAAGTGAAACTGGCAGCCGACCCGCCATCGCGCAGTTTTTCGGCTAGTCCCTAGCCCCTATTCCCTAGCCCCTGCTTTTCTATTCCCTACTGCCTACTCCCTATCCCCTTGCCGGGGTCCCCGGCGACAGGTCTTCGTCGCTGGGGTGGCTATTCCCTATTCCCTGTCCTTTTCCACCGCCAATCGCCCTTTCCCACAGCTTTGCCCCTTGCTTTCCACGGCTTCGGTTGCTATTCTCAACAAGTCGCAACGAACGGTTCTCAATTGTGAACCGCTTGTTGCAAAGCAGAGACGGCTGTGTTAGTCTCAAAAAGTTGCAAGTAACAAGTAAGCAGTGGGGCTTTCCGTGGCCATGTGGCCTGCCCGTTAGGGATAGAGAAAGCCAGTTCGTAGGGTCAGGCGAGGTAGATTAGAACGCCCCTGAACCCCTGTAGGGAATCCCGCAGAGAACAATCCACCGCACGACCCGGGAGAGAATAATCTCTCGCGAGCCTCTAGCGGCTCGAGCAGTTTTGGTCGTTCTTTGATATTCAGCGCTGCGCGATGGTTTTTTGAGACCGGTCTGGCCGATCAATCCAGGAGCGCTTCATAAGCGAGGAACACCCGCCAACATTGAGTTTGAGCGGCCTCCAATGAAGTGAAAATAGTGGGTTGACATGATACCAGATCTTCGATAGTCTCAGAAAGTCGCGCAAAACGATTGGGTGATGCGGTAAGCCGCTAAACCTAATCAGCGCAACAAGTTCGGGGACACTCAGACGTCACAGTTTGAGCCTCGATCCGTAAGGGAACCGCTCAGGCGGACAACCCTCAAGGATCTTTGACAATAAGGTTGAACATGCCAGTCGTGGGAATCGATCAGGTTTGGCTTGATCATTCTCACAAGGTAAGAGCATCTGCGTGCACCCTCTTCTTCGGAGCAATCCGAGAAAGAGAGCGTAGATG
>CAWJOO010000009.1:0-40694 GCA_963844515.1 uncultured Acidobacteriota bacterium | reverse complement strand
GCCGTAGTAGCGATCGTGATTGCCGCGACGAAGGGCGTCGTTGTACTTGGCGCGCGCCTCGGTCGAGACGACGTCGCCGATCTGTTCAACCAGCGGCGCGTCCCACGTAGCGGCGTTGCCGATTGCCTGCGGAAACATGGTGGCGAAACCAGAGCGTGCGATGCCATGGAGGCCCTCGTTCCACCAGTTGTAAGCGGGGATGTCGAGGCGTGGTATGGCGGGCGCACGGTCGATCGTCTGGGAGACTTTTTCTTCAAGCGTGAGTCGGGAGACGAGGTCATCAACGCGCTGGGCGATGGGGAGCGACGGATTGCGAAAGGGCATGGCGGCCGCGGCTTTGATTTGCTCCGGCGTGGGGTCAGGCTGAGGGGGAGTCGCGGGACCCTGCGCGAGGAGCGACACAGATGACAGAACGAGCAGGACAGCCGGAAGGCGGAGGGTCATGATGGGCTCCGGGTTAATTTCGAGGCAAGAACAAAATAGCACCCGGAGTGGTGATCGTATCCCGGCAAGAGGTGATGGGCTGCTCAGGGAGCGATACCCACCCCCTTCCTCCTCCTGCACCAGTTCTGATGCGAAACGCCGTTGGGGACCCCCACCCCCTCCCCCTGCTTGCTGCGTTCTCGGTGCAATTCTCCTGGTTGCCGGCACCGTTGGGGACACGCCTCCCCTTGGTTCTGGGAACCTTGGTTGAGTATGGGACCGATAGAGCCTCAGGGTCCGTGTCGACGATCACGAGTGGCGGTGATAAGGCCGGCCGTGATCCTGCAAAAACACTTTGCTCGAGGTGGCTCGACAAGGTTCCGAGTCGGCCGCGACACAGCAACGATCCAACCACATGGCTTCAGGGCACAACCGTCGCGACGCCAGCGACATCAACATTGAACGAAACCGCATTGCTCGCGATTGATTTCCATGCGTGCACTCCACCGCCATATCCTGCCATGAACTGATACTCTCCGGCTGGAACATCAAGACGAACACGACAACTCACCGACTGGTACGCGGCGAGTTCGACGCGAGTTCTGAAATAGCATGGCTGCGCGGCATTGTACTTGGCGTAAACCGTCTTGCCGTCCACCGTAGACGTCCACGAGGATTCAGCCACCCCGTTTGGTCCATGCGGTACAAGATCGGCACGCGTTATCCACGCCTCCGATTTCCCGTCAGAGGCGCTGAAGACCGCTCCACGATTCATTCCGAGCAGTGTGATGCCCACCTCTGATGGGCTCACAGGGACTGGTTGAAGAGACTTGTTCCTGAGGGTAATGACAAACACAGGGGCTTTCTTACCATCAAAACCTGCTTCGACTGTGATCTCTACTTTGTCGGTAATCGGATTGCTCGGATCATCTATCGCCTGGCCAAGAATCACATAAGATTTGACGAGCCCATCGCCGGGGTTCATTGGTTGGGTTATCTCATTTACGTCGATCTCAATCGCATGCCCTGCGTAGGGCCGTAGCTCCTCTTTTACGGCTTCGGAAATGTAGGTTATATAAGGCCCGCTGAGTAAGAAACACGTATCCCACCGATCAAAAATGACGACCCCGGAGTATTTCCCCCTGCCGCGATTCCCGCGTGCACGGTTGTGAGGAGGCTACCTAGAGTGAGGCAAACGGTGATGATCGCGAGCCGTCGAATGGGTAGTGCACCTCGCGCAAAAACCCTCATTAGACGCTCCTCTACGCCGTGCATTCTAGCGGTTGGTTTAACGAAAAGCGAGTCCTGGTCGAGTCGACGCGTATGCGGAACTTTCGAAATCCAGCCGACTCCCCCTGCGCTCATAAGAACAGACTGAGAAGGGTTGGTGGTATCCCAGGTCTCAGAATCGAGGCCTGGGGCACCCTCGGGTTTCGTATGGGGGAGGAAAGGCAAAAGCAAATGCAAAAGCAGGTCCTTCGACTCCGCTGAAAAGAGCTGCGCTTCAGGATGACAACTGATTGGATGTCGAGAGTATTCCCCGGTGTCGCGCGGCTACTGGGCTTCGCGTCTACCGGGCTTCGTGGCGCTACTGGGCTTCGTGGGGCTACTGGGCTTCGCGGGGGACCTGCTCTAACAGGCGCTTCCAGGTGCGCTGGTTTTTGCGCCAGGATTTTTTGAGGTCTTCAAGGATGCGCTCGAAGTCGGCGTTGGTGCGGAGATTGTTCCAGGCGGGGTTCTTCTGGAACCAGGGATAGTTTTCGTTGCCTAAATAGATGGCGCGGCGCAGCCAGTGGAGGGCTTCGGTGGAGTCGCCTTCAACTGCGAAGTACGTGGCGAGGCGATAGGCCATTTCGCTGTCAGCTTCGGCGGCGGCGAGGGTATCGTCTTTAAGAAGCGCGGCGGCCTGGGCACGTTCGCCGGCCTGCACGTAGCAGAGAGCGAGGGTTGGGACGGCGATGCGCAGTTCCTGGTCGTCGCGAATGACGCGCTCAAGAATGTCGATGGCTTCGCCGAGATTGCCGAGGCGCATTTGCTGGTAGCCGGCGGAGGTGCGCAGGAGCGGATGTCGCGGCTCAAGCGCGAGCCCCTTGTCGAGTTCGTCGCCGGCGAGTTCCAGCTGGTTCTGGTAGTGATACACGCGGGCGCGATGGTTATAGAGAATAGCGGCGTTGGCGGGGTTGAGCTTGAGGGCGCGATTGAACTGGACGAGCGCCTCATCGTACATGCCATCGCCGCGCAGGGCGAGGCCGGCGACCATGTGGACGTTCCAATCGTTGGCCGCGGTGGAGAGCATGTTGGCGATGCCGTGGCGCGCGGATTCCTTCTCGCCGCGAGACAACAACATGTAGATCCGGTAGAGATTGGCTTCGGCGGCGTTGGGGTCAAGATTGAGAGCTTCGTCGAATGCGCGGCGTGCGTGCATGATGTGGCTCTGGCCGCCGAAGCCGTGACGGGTGTATTGGAGTTCGGCGATACCGAGGCCGCTCCAGCCATGCGGCGAACTCGGGATCTTTTGTGGTGACGCTGGTGAAGAGTGCGTGGGCGCGGTCGAGGTCGGCGCGGGAGCCGGTGCGGACCATGAAGGAGCTGAGCAGTGCACGGGCCTGCAGATACTCTTCGCTGACGGGGCCGGGCAGAGAAGCGTTCCGCGGCAGCCGGAGCGCGGCCGTCGGCCGATGGTGCATCCATGCGATCGGCGGCGCCGAGGCCGTGGAGCGCGGCGAAGACCTCGTTGGAGATTTCCGACTGGACGGCAATGAGATCGAGCGATGCGACGCGGATGGCGCCGCCGGAGCGGACGCTTTGCGACGCGACATCGAGCAAGCTGCCAGTTGAGATCGAAGCCTTGATCGGAACGGAGGAAGCTGCCGGCGAGGACGAAGGAGACGAGCAGGCGCTGGCCAACCTGGAGGCGGGTCCATCTGGGCCAGATGGACATGTTCATGAGGGTACTGGAAGGCCGGACGACGAGGGCCGGAATGCGGGCGAGGCGGGCCGCGATCGCGTCGGCCAGCGCATAACCGTAGAGAGGGCGACACTTCAGTGGCGCCGAGATTGGCGAACGGCAGGACGAGAAGAGAGGTGGGCTGCGTCTTGTCGCCGGCAGACTCACGAAATCGTTCAGCCAGCATGGAGAGGAAGCCGGTTGTGCGCTTTTCGGCTTCGATGCCAGTAGTGGGAAGATTGGCGGCGGCCTCGCCGGGGATGCTGCCGGTTTCGATTTGGAGCGCCTTCATGATGGTTTTGAGCGCCTCGCGGACTTCTCCGGCAGAGGCATAACGCGCTGCCGGATTTTTTTCGAGGCAGCAGAGGACCACGCTTTGCAGTTCGGGCGAGATGCCGGGAATAATTTCGGTGAGGTTGGGTGGTTCAGAGAACTGGATGGCGCGAATGGCCTGGAAATCTTCAGCATCGGGGCGGGCAAAGGGGTGCCGGCCCGTCGTAAGTTCGAAGAGGATGACACCGAGAGCCCAGACATCGGATTGCACGCTCGACTGGCCGGTAACAAATTGCTCGGGCGCCATGTAGCGGATGGTGCCTCCGCGCGCGGTGTAAGTGGCGGCGACCGACGCATCTTTGGCGAGCGCAGGCTTGGCAGGGTCGAAGTTAGCCTCGTCCGGACGGATGCGGCGGGCAAGGCCAAAGTCGAGGATCTTGGCAAGGCCGCCGTCAGTGAGCATCACGTTCTGCGGCTTGAGGTCGCGATGGAAGATGCCAAGCGAATGAGCGGCCTGGAGACCGTCCGCGATCTGGATGCCGACGGAAAGAACCAGTTGCATACTGGCGGGGCCGCGGGCAATGAGGCGGTCGAGCGACTGGCCGGGTACGTACTGCATGACGATGTAGGCTTCGTCGCCACTTTCGCCCACTTCATAGATGGCGCAAACGTTAGGGTGCTCGATGGCGGAGGCGAGGCGAGCTTCCCGGAGCACAGTCTTTCGCATCTGCTCGGCAGAGAGGAGACCGGTGCGCAGAATCTTGAGCACGACGGGGCGCTGCAGCAGTGTGTCGTTGGCAAGGTAGACTACGCCGCTGCCGCCGGCACCCAGCCGACGGACAATCTCGTAATGTTCAATCGTTTTTCGCGCCATTTCGAAGCTGTTATCAGTCTAATCGCCGAAGTGTTGTGAAGTTTCACAGCACAGTAAGCCGTGTTGGAAAAGCGGGTTACAAGTCTGCTCTTAAGCAAACGCGGTGTGTAAATAATCTGTTACCTTCGAAATAACTATGATTCGAGCGGTTGGAATGGCGCGGGCAGGGTGCCTGTGCCTCTTGGCAGTGTCAGTGCAGTTCATCGCGCAATCGACTTCTGCTCAGCAAACTGCTCCTGCCACACCTCCCTCCCAGGAACAGCAGCCAGGAACCGGGTCCCAGGTGCGCACCGGCACCAGCAGCGGTATCAACACTGATATTCGTATTCAGAACCTGCTTGCCGATCACCAGTATTTCCGCGTGGCGGATGAACTTGACCAGTTGCCGCCAGAACAGGCGCAACTCTATCGCGGCATTCTGGCCAATCGCGAGAACCATATTCAGAAGTCAATCGAATTCCTTGAGCCGCTAGTGGAAAAGGTAACGGCAAGCGGAGATTTGGCGCACGAAAAGTTGTTGCGCAAGGCTCTGGCCGAGGATTATCTGCGCGCGGGCGAAATCGCAAAGGCCGCTGAAGCGTACAAGTCGCTGGAGACACGGGTCGGCAGCAAGCTGAGTAATGACGAGCGGGACGAGATCGAGATGCCGCTCAAGATGCTTCCCCTGGCGGAGGTTAATCCGCCGATGATCGTCGAAAAATGCGATCCCTTTGTCATGCAGGTGACTAAAGACCCGCTGGGGCTTACGGACGTTCCGGTGTTTGTGGACGCCATGCCGCATAGCTGGATGCTGGATCCGACGGCGCCGTTCAATTTGATTTCGCGCACGCTGGCGCGCGAGGTTGGACTGAAGGTTTCCGAGCAGGCGGTCACGATTCACACGCTTACCGGGAAGCCAATGCAGGTCCATGTAACCGTTGTTCCGCGGTTTACGATCGGCGGCCGGCTTACGCTGCGCAACATGACGGCGTTCATTTTTGATGATGCCGATTATTTTTTCCCTGAGACCAAATACCAAGTGCAGGGGGTTCTTGGCTATGCGGCACTGCAGGCGCTGGGAAGGCTCACCGTTACGGGCTTCGCAACGATCGAAGTTAATCCCAACGCCGCGGCCCCGGGACCCAATGATTCCAAGGGAGCCCATTTCTTTCTTGATGGCGACCAGGTAATTCTGGCGTTGGGAGCAGTGGGTAACGAACGTATGTTTGTGGTGGACGCGGGCGGACAACAAAGCTACTTCACATCGCGGTACTACGACGAACACAGCAACGAATTCGCAGGGCAGAAGATCGAACTATTCAAGATTCCCGGTGAGGGGGGTCAAGCGCCGCAGCCGGCCTATCTTGCGGAAACCACGCCGCTTGATGTGGGCGGGACGGTGGTAAATACGCATTACATTCGAGTTCTTACACAGCCGGTAGGAAACGCCGCGATAGACGATGTTTACGGGGTACTTGGGATTGACGTACTCGATCAGTTCCGCCGCTACACATTTGACTACAGGACAATGCGGTTCAGCGTGGGACAAGAAGATGCCGCCGACTGATTCAGTTTCGACTTGCGAATCAAGAGGTTAGCTGTCGGCGGGGGATTTTTATTGAGATTGATGACAATTGATTACAAAGGCCACCGCAACTTTCGAAACTCAATCGCGTCAAATCGTGAAGCAACTCAAGAGGCCGAATCACGCTTAGAAAGTTTGCCTCTGACAAGATGTCGCGTGATGCCTGATACATGACCGACTGGGCTATGGATTCCGTGTATACTCGCCTACACGTTTCCCCCGAACGCTCTACTAAACACGGCGTAAGAGGAAAATTTATGGCGGCACACGTACTCCACATTGGAATGGATGACTGCCACCGCGTGGACATACTCCGCAGTGCGGGGTACAAGGTGGACGAGTGTGCCTCGCTGCATCATTTTGCGATGGCACTCGAAGTGGCGCAGCAGGCTGACGCGGTAATCCTGACCGAAAGCGAAAATATTCCACCGGAACAGGCCTTCCATCTGACGCGGGAACGCAGCACTGCGCCAGTCATCTTCTTTCGCAGTACGAATCGCGCCGCCATCGAAGATGAATTCGACCTTGTGATCCCGCCTTTGACGGCGCCGGAAAAATGGTTGAAAGACGTGAACAGCCTGCTCGAGTGGAGCCGAACGCTTCGAGCTCAGTCGCTGTCAATTGTCGAGCAATCGCGATCTCTGCGGAAGGAATCAGCGACATTGCGGCGGAATTCAGAACGGGTCCGGGAACGTTCGGTGATTGAGAGGGCTCGCAATTCCGGCGTTGAGGCTTCAGACGCCTGGAAGAGTCCGGGGAGTAAGTGATTCTCGAGTAACCACCTACGCCTAGTGGCCGCGCCGAGGTGCCGAGTCATCCACCGGCTCCGGTGGTAAAGCGGCGAGGCGCTTCTGGCTGCGGCGGCCCATGAGAAACATGGTAAGGCCGAAGACGAGCAGCACCATTCCCCACCACAAATTGGCATTGACGCCGAGACTGCGAGCGTAGAGCTCGGTGTTGCTATATGTGGCAGCCCCGAACCCGGTGAGAATGACACCAATGATGGAGAACATCAAGCCCATGGGAATGCGCAGATCGAGATTCATGCGATGTCCTGCTCCTAAGAATGAAGTGCTATCCCGTTAATTTCATCCTTGTTTTGGTTAAACCGCAACAAGGATGGGTTCCAATCCAACAATTACGCAAAAAAGATGTTGATGGCGATGGCGCCGATGAGGACCGCAATGGCCAGGGTTTCCGGCCGCTTCCACCAGACCAGGTGCGAAGTCTCCGGCTTGGGGGTGAGCGAGTGGACCAAGCCCACCAGTTCGGACTCAGCCTTGGCCTTGGTGAACATGCTTACCAACACAGCGACGAAGAAGTTGACGCCAAAGGCATAGATAGCGCCATAGAAGTTTTGCGCCATGTCGCTCGGATAATTGTGGATGACGGTGATCCAGCCGCCATGGATTCCAGGACGCGCCTGGATGGGCAGTGTGAGGCCGTGATGGATGATGGCAGCGCCGGTTCCCGCGATGAGTCCCACGAAAGCACCATGACCGGTGGCTCGCTTCCAGAACATTCCCAGCAGGAACGTAGCGAAGAGGGGCGCGTTCACAAACGAGAACACAAGCTGCAGCGTATCCATAATGTTGTTGAAGCTGATGGCCGCATAGGCGGTGGCGATGGATAGCAAAATGCCGCCGACGGTGGCCCATCGACCCACCGCCATGTAGTGACGATCGCTGGCACCCTTGTGGATGTAGGACTGGTAGAGGTCGTAGGTGAACACTGTGTTGAAGGCCGTAACGTTGCCCGCCATGCCGCTCATGAAGCTTGCCAGCAGCGCGGTCAGTCCCAGACCGAGGATGCCAGTCGGGAAGTAGTGTAGCAACATGTTGGGCGTGGCCATGTCGTAGTCGAGCAGGGGCTGGCCGTCGGCCATGGTCATGGCCTGGCCGGTGATGGGGTTAATCTTGGCGGGCACAATTCCGCGGCCCTGAGCCTGCTGCGTCGAGACTACGTCGATCTGGTGAACGATGGACCCGTCAGGATTGTGGATCACCGAAGTTGTGCTGTGGGGCGTGGGGAGCGCGATCGCGATCAATCCCGGGAGAATCACCAGAAACGGGAAGAGCATTTTAGGCACAGCGGCAATGAGCGGCACCTTGCGAGCGGAATCCATGTTATGCGAAGCCATGGCGGTCTGGATGACCAGGAAGTCGGTGCACCAGTAACCGGCGCCGAGCACGAAGCCCAGCCCCATGCCGATTCCGATGATGTCGATGCCCATGGGATTGGTGCTGGCGTGCATCACGCCCTTCCACTCATGCATGTAGGCCACGGGGAGCGTGGCTTTGAGACCGTTCCATCCGCCGATGTTCTTCAAGCCGAGCAGCACCAGCGGCAGGAAGCCCGCGATGATGAGGAAGAACTGCAGCACCTCGTTGTAAATGGCGCTCGTAAGACCGCCGAGGAAGATATAGGCCAGCACAATGATGGCCGAGAGCACGATTGAGAAGGTGAAGATGCCTCCAGGCGGCAGGCCCAGAGTGTTGAACAGCGAATCGAAGACATGCAGAGCCTGGATCAGTCGCGCCATGGCATACATGCTGATGCCGGAGCTGAACACGGTCATCACCGCGAAGGAGCAGGCATTCAGGGCGCGGGTCTTCTCGTCAAATCGCATGCGCAGGAACTCGGGAACGCTGCGGGCTTTCGAGCCGTAGTAAAACGGCATCATGAAAATGCCCACGAAGATCATGGCGGGAATGGCGCCGATGCCGTAGAACTGCGCGGTTTCGAGGCCATATTTGGCGCCTGAAGCGCCCATGCCGATGACTTCCTGCGCTCCGAGATTGGCGCTGATGAAAGCCAGTCCGCATATCCACGCCGGCAGAGCGCGGCCAGCCTGAAAGAAGTCCTTGCTGGTCTTCATGTAGCGCTTGAGGGCAAAACCAATGCCCAGCACAAACACGAAGTACAGCAGCATGATGAGCCAATCGACGGATGTGAGTTTAGCGGCGGAGATCAAGAGGGCCGGCTCCTTTGCGCCAGTTTTTGTGGCGCTGTACGACGGTTAATCTTAAGGGAAAGTTACCGCACACAACTGTAAGCAGTTGGTAGCCGGTGCGTCCAGTATAAATTGCAAACGTTTTCAGGGCAGGGCGCCACGAAGCGGGTTTCGGTTGAGCGGCTAACTCAAAGTGACCCCGCGAGGATGTGCGCACATGGCACGAAGCCAGCCTTCTGCAGCGTCTTGCGGGAGGCGATGTTCTGAGGATTGCAGCGAGCGCAGGGAATGCTTCCCCCCTCGTAGCAGATTCGCTTGAGCTCCTGAACGAGATACGAACCAAGTCCCCGCCTCCGGAATGCTTCAGCGACTTCCATGTAAATGTCTCCGTGGGGCCGGTTGTAGTGGTAAAGAATCCCTCCGGTTGCCGCGACTTCCCCGTTCATTTCAATGGCCCAGTCAGAATCCGGCTCAGGACGTTGACGCAAAGTCGCGCCGGCAACCTGATGCATAGTCGTTAACTTGTCTTGATATACGATGCTCTCGCTTACGATGTTCTTCGCGAATGCGTGGAGCATTACGGTAAGAGTCGCGTCGTTGGACTGCACGTTGATTGCGGTAGCCTGGCTGTCCGCGAGGAACGCGCCAAACAGATCAAAGACTCTCGAGCGCCAATTCGGAAGAACATAGAGCTCAAAGACTGTCCTGGTTCCCTTCCAGGGACCGCCGATCACGACGGATCCATAACCGGCCCGCGCGCCATCTGCTTCAAGGAAGTACGACTGAGTCCAGCCTTCGCGAGGGTGCAGCGAATCGTGAATGATCTGGCAGTTCATCTCCTGCCGGTAAAGATCGCGCCAGCGTGCAATCTCGTTCAAGGTGACGGGTTTGGCGCGGAATTCCATCGAATTTCGATTCCCTCCCACAGAATAACGCGGCGTGGATAGAGTGGGGCTGTTCGCCAAATGGAGCTTTTGAACCAGCGCGCAGTTTACACTGGAAGAGCATGATTCCTACGCTTACTTGGACCCCTGAGGGCGTCCGCTTCATCGACCAGACGCGGCTCCCTCTCGAGGAGAGCTATGTGCTCGCCACTACCTACGAACAGGTTGCGGATGTCATCGTGACCATGGTAGTGCGCGGCGCGCCAGCCATTGGCGTTTCAGCGGCTTACGGCGTGGCGCTGGGAGCGGAGCGCTCGACTGCGGCAACAGCGGAGGCCTTTGCGCCTGAATTCGAGACAATCTGCGCGCGCCTGGCCGGAACGCGACCGACGGCGGTGAACCTGTTCTGGGCCATCGACCGCATGAAGGGCCTGTTTACGGAGTTGCACGCGTCCGGAGCGACAATGGCCGAGGTTCAGGAGAGAATCCTCGCAGAAGCACACGCCATGTACGAAGAAGACATTGCTGCGTGCAAGACTTTGGGAGCATTCGGCGGCGAATTGTTGCCGGACGAAGGTGGTGTGCTGACCCACTGCAATGCCGGAGCTCTGGCCACATGCGGCTATGGCACGGCGCTGGGCGTGATTCGCTCGGCTGTCGAGATGGGCAAGCAGATTCACGTCTACGCCGACGAGACGCGTCCGTTTCTGCAGGGCGCGCGGCTGACCGCTTGGGAGCTGATGGCCGATGGCATTGCCACGACGGTGATCTGCGACAACATGGCAGCCAGCCTCATGCGCGCCGGCAAGATTAAGGCCGTAGTGGTAGGCGCGGACCGCATTGCCGCCAACGGCGATTTCGCCAACAAGATCGGCACCTACAACGTGGCGATTCTGGCCAAGGAGCACGGCATTCCGTTTTACTGCGCGGCGCCGTGGTCGACCATCGATACTGCAACCGCAACTGGCGACGCGATTCCGATCGAGGAGCGCAATGCCATTGAAGTAACGCATCACGGCGGCAAGCAACTCACGCCGTATGGGGTGGGCATCTGCAATCCAGCGTTTGACGTGACCCCGGCGAAGTACGTGACTGCGATCATTACTGAGCGGGGCGTGCTGCGTGCGCCTTACGCAGAATCATTGCGCGAGATGGAACTGGTGGCGAAAGTAGGTCTCAGGCCGGGTCAACCTCGGCCGGAGTTCCTTCCCGGGCCATGGCTCCCATGTCGGGAATCTTCATCGCGCTCTTCTCGGCTTCATCCGTCATCACCTGCGCGGACTCCTGCACCAGCGAGTACTTGTTGCCGTAGAGGTCCACGAAGACCGCTTCAATTCCCCAGGGTTTGGGTTGGGGGGCCTGCACGAACTCGATTCCCTTCCCTTTCAACTCTTCATACCCGCCTTGGCAATCACGCGTGGAGAGCACCCATGTGGCATTCTTCCCAACCCGATCGGGAAACCACGAAGCCAGCAGGAACTCCACTTCAATTTGCTGCGGCGGCGCCACGGTGAGCCAGCGGAAACCGTTGCCGTTCTGATCGACGCGCTTTTCAAATCCGAGCATCTGGGTATACCAGGTGAGCGCCTCGTCCTGATCGTTCACGGCAATTGTTATCGTGGAAACCTTATCGATAGCGAGCATGGATCCTCCCTAGCGACTAGGATTCTCCTCGTGTCGTGCAGGCTGTATGGCCGCCCAACATTGCGATAATGTAAAGAACGTGCTCCCACGCACATCACTTCTCCGGCTCAGGCAGCCTTCGATCGTTCGCAGCATCGTCCTGGCGCTCAGCGCCTTTCTGGTCAGCCTTCGCCTTGGCGGATTCCCCAATCTTGATGACCTGCATTCGTCGCATTGGCAGGTTCTTCCCGTGATGGCGGCCATGGTAGCGATGGTGGAAACTGTGCGCTGCATGAAGCACAAGTGGTCACTGTACCAGGCGGGTGTTTTGATCCTGCTGTACACAGACGTCATGATCCTTGGGTTGGCGGTATTTCTTTTTCTTTACCCTTAAATCATTTGTAAACACGGGATTCGCCTGCTACCCTGCATCGAGAATTACTCGAGGAGGCTTACCGTGCTTAAAGGATTTCGCGATTTCATTCTTCGCGGCAACGTAATGGATCTGGCGGTGGCCGTGATTATCGGCGGCGCGTTCGGTGCAATCGTCAACTCAATGGTGAAAGACATCATCACACCGCTGATCGCTGCCGCCGGCGGAAAGCCCAACTTCGAGGCCCTTGTGCTCGAGGTCGGCGGTGGCAAAGTGATGTACGGCAACTTCCTGAACGCCACGATCACCTTCCTCATTATCGCCTTCGTGGTCTACTTCGGGATGGTGCTGCCCGTTAACACACTGATGAACAAGTTCAAAAAGCCCGTGCCGGAAGTGCCGCCTTCCACCAAGGCCTGCCCCGAATGCCTCAGCGAAATTCCACTCGCTGCCCGGCGCTGCTCGCACTGTGCGCAGCCGGTCGCCTGACCGGTCGTTTCGTTCCGACTTTGCAAACCAATCCCGCGCGCTGCGTCTCCTCGAATTGCATCTAGTCGAGGGAGCGCAGCGCCGGCGAGAAGCTGAAGATTCCCACAAAAATCAGCAGCGACGTCCCCGCCATTGCGGCCAGGGCATGCCCTGTGGGGATATGCCTTGAAAGCTCCCCGGCAAGCAGGGCCCCCAGGGGCGGCAGTCCGAGGAAACCGGTTGCGTAAATGCTCATAATGCGTCCACGCATCTCGTCGCTCGAAAGATGCTGGATGGACACGTTAAAGCACGAGATCATCAAGATTCCGCTGAAGCCCTCAAAGAAGGCTAGACACTCGGAAAGCGCGAACCATTGCGAATAGCTGAATCCAATGATCGCCAAAAAGAAGACCACACCGTTTACGGTGAGCACGATGCCGCGGTGCCGGATGATTCCAGCCACCGCCACCGTCATGGCGCCCAGCACCGCCCCCAGGCCCGAACCTGCCATCAGCAAGCCGAGACCGCCTTCACCCACATTGAGCTGAACCTTGGCGAAGTAGGGGATGAAGGAGAGAAACGGGATGCCGAAGAAGCTCACCGCCGCCGTCATCCATATCAGTACCCGCATTTGGGGCTCGCTGTTGAGGTAGACGAATCCGCCCCGCAGGCTCGACAACATGCTCTCGCGTCGCGCAGGCTTCTCGTCGGGGTACTGGATCCGTACCAGCGCCCACAACACCGCAACAAAACTCAGACCGTTCAGGAAAAAGTTGCCGGCGACGCCGAACAGCACCATGGCATATCCACCCAGCGTGGGGCCCAGAATACGCGACATGTTGAACTGGGCAGAATTGAGGGCGATGGCGTTCGTCAGGTCCTCGCGCTTGACCAGCCGCGGGACCAGCGCCTGGTAGCTGGGCGCGTTCATCGCCATGGCCACGCCATTCAGGAACGCGATGGCTGCGATTTCCCCGACAGTGATGATGGGACGTCCGTCCGGCCTCTTCAACCACGCAAGGAGGGCCAGTAGAAAGGCCAGCAGCATCATTACCGTCTGTGTCACCAGCAGCAGGCGGCGTTTGTTCACGCGATCGGCAATCACCCCGCCGAAGAGCGTGAAAACCAGGAATGGGATTGAACCCGCGAAGCTTACTACGCCAAGCCAGAATGCGGAGTTGGTAAGCGTGATAATCAGCCAGCCCTGGGCTACATTTTGCATCCAGGTGCCGATGTTGGAGAGGAAGTTGCCGCTCCAGAAAAGCCTGAAGTTGGGGTTGTGCAGGGCGCGGATCGCCTGCGGAAACTCACGCGGCTCTGCTGCGACTGCGGCCGCCTCAGTCTGTTTCGGCGCAATGCCTGAAGGATCCTCGATTGGCGGTCCAGCGCTCAAAACAGTCGCTCCAATGCTCTAGTGTAAGCTGTGGCATTGTTGCGCTTCTCGGTCGCGTCGCGCCACCAGCGGATGCATACCGGGCGCTACCTTTCTTAAAGAGGGTCCCTCCGCATGACTTTGTGCAAGCCGCTTGCCGCCGGCCTTTTGCTCGTCGCATCTTTTTCCAGCAGTCTTGCTCAAAGCGCCACGCCGGCCACCGTGTTCGGCTATCGCGACTTCAGCACGGAAGCCAAGGTCGAAGAGAAGTTCATCGCCGTACCCGACGCAAAGCTGGCCGGCGAAGCACTGAAGACCCTGACGGCCGAGCCCCACCTTGCCAGCACGCCGGAAGATCACAAAACAGCGGAGTACGTCGCGCAGAAATTTCGCGCAGCGGGCCTCGAAACCGAGATCGTTCCCTATCGCGTGCTGATGAACCAGCCCAAAGTGGTCAAAGTGGAAGCCTTCGGCGCGGACGGGAAGCTGTTGATGACCGGGCCTAAGCCGGAACACGTAGTCAGCGACCCATTTCAAGACGATCCCCGCATCGTTATGCCCTTCAACGGCTCGTCTGGATCTGGCGATGTGACTGGCGATGTGGTCTACGCCAACTATGGCCGCCTGGAAGATTTTGACCAGCTTGCCGCCGACCACATCGACCTGCACGGCAAAATCGTGATCACCCGCTACGGATCAAACTTTCGCGGTGTAAAGGTGTATATCGCCGAGCAGCGCGGCGCGGCGGGCGTTCTCATCTACTCCGATCCGCAGGATGATGGCTATTTTAAAGGAGATGCGTACCCCCAGGGCCCCTGGCGTCCCGATAGCGGCGTACAGCGCGGATCCGTTCAATTCCTCTTCAAGTATCCGGGGGATCCGGAGACCCCGGGAGTTGCCTCCACCCCGGATCTGCCTGATTCGGCTCGCATTAACCCCGAGGGCAACCAACCCCACATCATCTCGATCCCCATTTCGTATTTGGACGCGGCACCAATCCTTCAGGGGTTGAAAGGTGCCGGCGTGCCGCAGGGTTGGCAGGGCGCGCTCGGTTTCCGTTATCACCTGGGGGGCCAGGGCAACGTTAAGGTCCACCTCGTCTCACAGCAGGACTACCAGCGCCGCGCTATCTGGGATGTGATCGGGAGGGTTAAGGGTACTGATGCGGGCGACGACCTGGTGGTGGTGGGTAATCATCGCGACGCCTGGGTCTACGGGGCTGTCGATCCCAACAGCGGGACCGCCGCCATGCTTGAGGCAGTTCACGGGGTCGGAGCGCTGCTTAAAGACGGATGGAAGCCGAAACGAAGCATCGTCTTCTGCAGTTGGGACGCCGAAGAGGAGGGCCTGATCGGGTCCACGGAATGGGTAGAACAGCACGCCAAGGAACTGGAGCATGCCGTGGCTTACTTCAACGTGGACGTGGCGGTTTCCGGGCCCGAACTTCTCTGCGGCGGCAGTGCCCTCTCTTAAGGAGTTCATGCGCCAGGTGGCGCGGGCCGTTCCCAGCCCCACAGGTGGCACAGTTTACGAAGCGTGGCGCAACCAGCACGGTGAGGGGAATGAGCACAGGCCTTCAAATGCGCCCGGTGATGGAGACGTCCGTGTCGGCGATCTCGGCTCAGGATCAGACTTCACGCCATTCCTGCAGCACGTGGGAGTGCCGTCCACCGACATTGGCTCGGGTGGCCCCTACGGCGTGTATCACTCGGTCTTCGACAACTACGCGTGGTTCACCCTGAATGCCGATCCGCATTTCGTTTATCTGCAGGAGATGGCGCGGGTTCTCGGCATTGAGGCTATTCGCATGGCAGATACCGACGTACTGCCGTTCGACTATGTCCCCTACGCCAGCGAAATCACCGCCTACATTGAGACTGCGAGGCACAAAGCGGGTGACGAAAAGCTGAATCCGATCGACTTTGGCCCAGCACTGGCGGCTGCGGGCCGGTTCGCCACCGCCGCGGAACACGCAACATCGGTGGAAAAGAGCACCGGAGCCGATCCAGGCAAGATGAACCAGGCGCTCCGGCAGGTGGAAACCGACCTGATATCCCCGCCGGGACTGCCCAATCGCCCGTGGTATCGGCATACCATCTATGCTCCCGGCGAGTACACGGGATACGCGGCGGTGGTCATACCCGGAGTTACCGAAGCCATTCAGTCAAAGAATGCCGACCGCGCCACCCAGCAGTTGACTGTTTTGACTGAAGCCCTGGATCGCGCCGCAAAGACGCTGGGCTCCATTCAATAGCCGTTTTGAGCGCTGCCGCAAACAAAGGCGTTACGAGCAAGCTCACATATGGCCCATTGGTACAGTTATCTTTAGTAACCTCTGTTTTGTTACTGACTCCCTGTTTTTTGGGAAGATTGAACGTTTGCTTTTTAGCACAACGTCGTGTAAAAGTAACAGTACCAACAGGCATTACCATATTCTCGGGAAGTTGAATATACGAGGAATCTTTACCGAGTCAGGAACTCGTAAACTATCTTCCTTAAGGAGCCGCTCCCCCTATGCATGATGTTTTAGTAGCACTTGCGTTCTTCGCCATGATTGCTTGTCCGGCAATTTGCGCGGCAATTCCGCGCCATGAGAGCGAGGAAGATAACTAGCGAAACCATGTTTTGCGAGTCTGTCGTGCTGCAAAACAGGCGCATACTCAGGCTGATTACTTCATGTTACCTAGGAAGGACTGCCCTCCCCCCAGAGTGGTTGTGTGTTATCTAATTTGCTATTCCCGCTTTGACCCGACCGGGGATAGATTCGTGGAGCGATTATCCCCAAAATTCAGTTGGCCCAACACGGGCCGAACCTTGTGGGGAGGGATAACGCGCAAGGAGATAGACCCCATGCGGGATTTCGTGATCGGTGTTGCGTTTCTAGCCATGCTTCTCTCACCGGCTTTCGTTGCCTCCTTTAGTCGAGGCAAAACGGATGACGAAGCCTGATTCGAAACCATCTATAGAACGTCTAAATTAGAGAACTCATTACTTGCCAAAGCACTTAGAGGCTCGTTCAAAAGGATTTGCCTCTCCCTGACTTCCGCCGTCATCCATTGGGCGAAAACAGAAGTGATATCCGTCACCATTAGGTGGTTGACCCACGTCCTTCTCACTCGTATCGTTGAAGTTGAGCGTAAACTATGAAAAAGTCTTCTAACAACGTGGGCATCGGGATCGCGGTGACCATCATTCTGGGCACCATTGGATGGCTGGCTTTTGCCGGCTACGACCAGAGCAAGCAGTATCTGGTCCACATCCCCGAGCTCGTGAGCATGGGTGACAAGGTCTATACGCGGCATTTGCGCGTGGATGGCTTCGTGAAGCCCGGCTCAATCGAGCAGAACGGGCCCAATGTCACTTTCCTCATGAACGAGTTCGAGAGCCACTCTCCCAAAGCTCCCAGCGGCAAACTTCTCAAAGTGATCTACAAGGGCACCGAGCCGCCACCCGACACGTTCAAGGATGATTCCCAGGCGGTTGCGATCGGCTCCTACGGTCGGGATGGTGTGTTCCACGCCAACGAACTGCAGGCCAAGTGCGCCAGCAAATACGCGCCGACAGGACCTGGCGGCCAGCCTGGTATGGCTCCCTCAAAGCCGTCCTCGAATCCACGCGCCTCTGTTACGCCGCCCGCCAAAGTGGTCCCGGCCTCCGCGACCTACTGAAGGCATGAGCGAAACGGCAAGTCCTGCAAGCTGCGCCCGGCTCGAGAACGTCTCCAAACTCTTCGGCTCATTTGCCGCGCTTCGCCAGGTTTCAGTTGAACTGGAACTTGGCAAGTGCTACGTCCTGATCGGCGAGAACGGCGCGGGCAAGTCCACGCTTCTGCGGATCCTGGCCGGCTTGCTGCGGCCAAGTTTCGGCACCGTAAAATTGTTTGGTGGCGACGAGCCCCACGACGCCCGTGACCGCATCGGCTACATGAGCCATGCTCCCATGCTCTACGACGAGCTCACCGGCGAGGAAAATCTTCGCTACTTTGCCAGCCTCTATCCCGGACCGCGACGTGCCTTTCTCCGGCGGAAGCTCTGCGCCAGGTTGGGCCTCGATCCCGATCTGCCGCGCACGCTGGGACAGTATTCGCAAGGCATGCGGCAGCGGACGTCCCTGGCCCGCGTACTGCTGGCGCAACCCGAACTGCTGCTGCTGGACGAGCCGTTCTCGAACATGGATGTGGAATCAGTGCGGCAGATGGTGGAGTTGCTGGCACAGTTTCCGGCATGGCAGCCGGACTATCGTGATCACCACGCACCAGCGCGATCTCGCAGCGCCAATCGCCGACTACGTGCTGGCCCTCAAGGCCGGCCGCGTCGCAAGCTTTGATCCGGGGCGCCCAACGCTATGAAGACCAATGGAGCGCGGTTCCTGGAAAGCCTGAATATCCCCTTCGAGTTGCGCGAGTACGAGGTCGATCCCGAAGACCTGTCGGCGATCACGGTGGCAAAAAAGATCGGCATGCCGCCGGAGCAGGTGTTCAAAACCCTTCTCGACGACCGGCGGACCCAGACATCTACGATTTGCCGTGATCCCGGGCGACGCGGAGCTCGACTTCAAGAAGCTGGCGCGAGCGGCAGGCCTGCGCAAGGCGGAGATGGCCCCGCTCAAAGACGTGCAGCCGCTCACGGGCTACATCCGCGGTGGCGTCACCCTGTTCGGCGCGAAGAAAGCCTACCCCGTCTACGTGGACGAAACTGCCATCCTTTTCGACGAGATCAGCGTCTCCGCGGGAACGCGCGGAACCCAGCTCATCCTCAGCCCCGACGACTACCTGCGTGCCGCCGCAGGCCCTGGATGTGGAAGTGCAAACGGCCGACCTGACAAAGCCGCGTCAGACTGCGAGGAGCCCGCATGATGCCGCGCGTGCTTTGGACCCACCTGATGAAGGACCTGCGCATTGAGTGGCGCTCGAAGGAAGCCATCAACTCGATGCTGTTCTTCGCGCTGCTGGTGGTGGTGCTGTTCTCGCTGGCCTTCGACCCGCGCGGATCGTTTGCTCGCGAGATTGCCGGCGGCGTGCTGTCAGTGGCCACCATGTTCGCTTCAGTCAGCGCGCTGAACCAGGCTTGGGCGCGCGAGATCCGCCACCAGGTGATGGACGCGCAGCGCATGGCGCCCACGCCCGGCGCCGAGCTGTTTCTGGCCAAGGTGCTGGCCAATTTCCTCTTCGTCACCATCGTGCAGATCATCCTCGCGCCCGTCTTCCTGGTGATGTACAACCTGCAGGGTCGAGGGACAGGGCTGGCTGCTGGCGCTGGTGCTGCCCCTGGGCACGTGGGCGCTGGTTGCCAACGGCACGTTCTTTGCGGCGCTGTCGATCCGCAGCCGCAACCGCGAGCTGCTGCTGCCGCTGATCCTGTTTCCCATCTTCGTGCCGGCGCTGCTGGCCATGGTGCTGGCCACCGGGGCCATCCTGACCGGCGAAAGCGATCCCGGCCTTTGGATCAAGCTGCTGACCGGCTACGACATCATCTTCACGACGGTGAGCCTGCTGCTGTTCGATACGATCTTTCACGCAGAATAGCGGAACTCTGACGCTTGTCACGGAACCTTCGCCTTGGACCCGTGTGATCGCCCATACAGATTGCATCGACAGCCGCGCCTATCCTCCAATCTGCGGCACTCTGCGTGGCGCCCGGTCGTCATGCGTGCGCTCAAAAGACACCCTGGGAAGTAATTACCCCCACCCCCCTTGGTTACCGTTTGTTCGCCCGTGCCACTTGTTCGCCTCCTCGGATGACTGCGTGAAAGGTTCTGCGGCGCTGGTTCGGCTTGAGTCGACCGGTGATCCACATCACACGATCCTTTCCCCGATGGAGACTCAGCCGCCGCGCACGACGTAAACTGGAAGCGTCCCTCCGGGAAAATCAGGTGTCACTTCCCGGTCGGATTGGATGGTTTGAATGAAAAAGCTGGTAATCGGCATCTACGCCGTCATTGTCGTCGCGCTCATGGTCTGGGGCTTTTACCAGGCCATCTACGTTGCGCCCGATGAATCGACGATGCATGAAGTGCAGCGGATTTTTTACTACCACGTGCCCAATGCGATGCTTTGCTTCCTGTACTTCGCGGTCAGTCTGCTGGGTTCAATCGGATATCTGACATTTCGGCGGAGCCGGCAGGAGTGGGCCGGAATTGCAGACGCCTGGGCGGTAGCGGGCGCCGAAGTTGGGGTTGTCTTCTGCACCGTTGTGCTCATTACGGGGCCGTTGTGGGGCCGCCGCGCCTGGGGTATCTGGTGGACATGGGATGCGCGCCTGACCACGACGCTGGTGTTGTGGCTCATTTACGTAAGCTATCTGCTGCTGCGGCGGTTCGCGGCCGGGCCGCAGATGCAGACGCTGGCGGCGGTCCTGGGAATCTTTGGAGCGCTGGACGTACCCATCGTCTACATGTCGAACCGCTGGTGGCGCACCCAGCACCCGGCTCCGGTGTTCGGCGGCGGCGACGACTCCGGCATCAAGGACCCGACCATGCTGGCTGCCTTCGGTTGGAATGTGCTGGCGTGGGCTGCGTGGGGCGTACTGGTGCTGTTGCTCCGCTACTACGTGGTTCGCCGCGAACAGAAAAATGCAGCGATGGAAGCTCAAGAAGCTCTCGAAAGCCACGTTTAACGTATAGCCGAACCTGGAGACCAGAGGACATCATGGATCAACGCGCCATTCTCGATCACCAATTCACCGTGGCGGCTTACGTCGTAACCTGGGTCATTCAACTGGGATACGTGGTTTGGCTGGGAATCAAGTGGCGGGCGGAAAAGCGCCTCGAGCGAGAGAATTCCGGTAAGTCCCGCTAAATAGCTTCTTATCATCAAGCACCAGCCATTCGCTCTGCGAATGGCTGCTCGCGATGCATACTTTCGTGTCGCGCAGCTGCCGCCCCGGTAACGTGTGATCTGGCTCACTTTTCGGTAAAGGTAATAACACAATCGGGTTAAAGTAATCACTCGGGTCATCGGGTGACCCCTGTCTTTGTGGGATTTAACGGTTCTCTTTTTGGGTTCATGATTCAGATGTGGACAGGTTAAGCCTGCCGCAGGCTGAGATTACAGCCAGGAGAGAACGAAAACATGCATGATCTTTTGATTGGCCTTGCGTTCATCGGAATGGTTATCGCACCCGCCCTTGTGGCCGCCCACTCTGGAAGCGGCGAACCAACAGACGAGACAGAATAGTTGAGGCTGAATAGCCTGGCACCTTAACCCCAGTTCTGCGCTGTTAGGCTTGAGTGGTTCCACCCTATCCGATCCGAGGAATAGACAGAAACCCAAAGAGGTTTCTAGTCCGCGCGATCATTGCCCTGCACTCCATCAGAGTTTAGACTGAAGGATCAAGGGGCCAAACCATGCTCGTAGTCATGAAGGCGCAGGCGACGCCGGAACAAATCCAGGCGGTCTGCGAACACATTGAACAGTTGGGGTTCCGCGCGCATCCGCTACCCGGAGCCCAACGCACGGCAATCGGCATTACCGGCAACAGCGGCGAAGTAGAACGCGGCAACCTGGAGGAACTCTCCGGTGTCGCCGAAGTCATTCGTGTAACCAAGGCCTACAAATTAGCCAGCCGCGATTCGAAAGAAGACGACACAGTCGTGCGCTTTCCCGGAACCGATGCGGCGATAGGCGGCCGAAACCTGGCTATTGTTGCCGGACCGTGCTCCATCGAGAGCCGCGAACAGGCATTCGCCATTGCTCAACAGGTTTCCGCCGCCGGTGCGCAGTTTTTCCGCGGCGGCGCGTACAAGCCTCGAACGTCACCTTATGCATTTCAGGGGCTTGGCCTCGACGCGCTCAAGATCATGGCGGAGATCCGCGATGCCTTCGGCATGCGGATCATTACCGAAGCCATCGACAATGAGAGCCTCGAACTCGTGGCCGAATGGGCCGACGTAATCCAGATCGGCGCCCGCAACATGCAGAATTTTTCGCTGTTGAAGCATGCGGGCCGCCTGCGCAAGCCTGTGCTGCTGAAGAGGGGCATGAGCGCCACCCTTGATGAATTCCTGATGGCCGCCGAATACATCATGAGCGAAGGAAACTACGAAGTGATCCTGTGCGAGCGCGGTGTGCGCACGTTTGCCGACCACACCAGGAATACGCTTGATCTGAGCATTGTGCCGGCCGTGCAACGGCTCAGCCACCTGCCTATCCTTGTCGATCCGAGCCACGGCACCGGCAAGCGCAACAAGGTGTTGCCCATGGCACGTGCCGCCATTGCCGTTGGCGCAGATGGAGTGCTGGTCGAAGTGCACCATCAGCCCGAGAAGGCGCTGTCTGACGGTCCTCAGTCCATCTATCCCGAACAGTTCGTGACCATGATGGATGAAATCGAGCAGATTGCTCCCGTTGTGCATCGCAACCTTCTCCGTGGCATTCACGTGGAGTCGGCCGTGGCCGCGCATGAAGCCAAAGGCAAGTAGGCGCTTCAGAACCACTGCAAAAGGCGGCCTCGGGGGCCGCCTTTTCTCGGTATGCCTGACTGGTGACGGCCCTTTCCGGCTGCCGCCCTCACGATTTTCCGCAGTTCCCGCCGAATTATCGCGAGTATGCCTACGTAACAAACGGAGCCAGCGGTACTGTCACAGTGCTGGACGTTGTGAATGTGCGGCTCGACCGCGAAGTAATGGTGGGATCGAATCCTGTAGCAGTGACGGCCCATCCCAAACGTCCCGAAGTCTACGTGGTGAATTCCGGAAATCCCGGCAGACAAGGGTCACTGACCATCATGAATGCGGAAAGCAACGCGGTTACGGCGACGATTCCGCTGCATGGACAGCCTCTTTCGATTGACCTTGATGCCGACCGCGAGCTTGCGTACATTGCCAACTCCGGTTCCAACACGATTTCGGTGATTGATTTGAAGTCCCGAAGAGAGGTGACGCAGATCGGAACGGGCGAACAGCCCGTTGAAGCGCGCGTAGCTCCCGACGGAAATACGATCGTCGTGCCGAACCACGGAGGCAATTCTGTCAGCCTTGTGGATGCGACCAGCCGACGCGTGCGCGCCATCTTCGAGAACTGCCCGGGAGCGGCCGATGTGGTAATCCTGCCTGACTCCTCCAAAGCCTTTGTGGCCTGCTCCGGTGGGCATCAGCTTATGGCCATTGGCCTGGCGCACGCTCACCGAGCCGGATCGGCTCGAGGCAATGATGGATGTAGGTCGCGGCCCCGTGCACCTCGCGCTGAAGCCGGATGGCGGCGAAGTGTTCGCGTCCAATTCGATCTCGAACACGATCAGCGAAGTCTACACTTCGACCGATGAGGTGGCCGGTTCGTATCTCATGGGCGGCGCACCTTCGCGTGGGCTGGTGTCGAACGACAATTCCCTGCTCTACGCTGCCAACCTCCATGCGCAGGACGTGACCATGTATGCGATCGAAGACGGCAAGCGCGTCTCTTTTCCAGGTAACCCTTCGGGGTCCATTCATGTGGGAGACGGGCCGTCGGCGATGGCATTCTCCGCGGAAGGCCACTTGTTGTTCGTCGTCGACACGCGGTCGGGAGACGTGGCGGTAGTACGCACGGCGTCGCATGCACTCTTCACGATGCTGCCCGCGGGACGCGGTCCGAATGCGATTGCCGTGAAGGGCTTCAGGGTTCCATAGCGAACGCGCTTGCAGGCCGGGTTGCGCGCACGGAAAAGGAGTCTGCATTCCACGTGCACGACCACAAAGCGATGCCGGATTCGCATGCGCAACTTCAGTAACGATATCCATCTCATCCACCTGCATCGCCACACGTTCGAAGTCACGAAGTTTGGCTGCAAGGCAATGGCAGTCGCGATGAAAGATGTGCTGATGCTGCCCGGATACGGCGAAGCTGAGATCGACTTTGTTGCCGACAGTCCCGGTTCGACGCTCTTCCACTGTTATCAGCAGTTGCACTTGGATTTCGGATTCATGACGCTTTTTGAATACGTCTAATGCCGTCAGGAATGTTCGCCGAAAGAGTTGCGGGCCAGAATCTGTTCTTTCTTTCGCGGCCCGAGTCGCGCCACGCTGTACTGCGCACCCGCGAACAGGATGAGGCCCGACACGTAAGCCCAGAATAGCAGCCCCACCGATATGTAAAACGGCCCGTACAACGACTTGAGGTCGAGGTGCGGCAGCACCGCCACGAACACATAGCGGGCGCCCAGCCAGATAAGCCCACCACGACCGAAGCCCGCATCACGGGGCGCACCGGCACTTTGCAATTGGGCAGCAGCCAGTAGATGCAAAAGAAGAACAGGATGCACGCGACGCCGCTGCAAAGAGCCAGCCACATGTAGCTGACGGCGTTGAAGACCCAGCCAAGAAAGCCCGCTTCAGTATGGTGAAAGAACAGAAATTCGAGTATCTGGCGCTGCGCCGCACTCAGCAAAATGGCAACAATTCCCAGCAGCACCATGATGATGGCAAGCCCGAACGCCACCGCCTGGTTGAGCAAATAATTGCGGCTCTTGGCCACTCCCCACGCCTGGTTCAGCGCCACCTCCAACGGCAGAAAGATGCCGGTGCAGGAGATAAGAATCATGAGCAGAGAAAACGCCTGGATGCCGTGTTGCGACGACATGGCCGCGGCGCTCTCAATGTTGCTCGCCAGCCAGTCGGGCTGCTTGGTCACAGAGGGCAGGAAGTAATTCACCATGTCATTCACGACGCCCACCATGGCCTGCGAATGAAACACCTGCATGGCCAACGTGTAGAGCAACACCACGAGCGGAATGAAGGACAGAATCGCGTTCGCGGCAACGCTGAACGCAAAGGTGTGTACCTCGCTGTCGAGCAGGTAGTTGACTAGCGCCGCGCCATCCCGGCGCCACCGGTACCACTTGGGAAGCTGAACCGCAACCGGCGCTGGAGCGGTGCACTCGGGCAATTCGTCAACAACTGCGTTTTCTATAACCGGCTCGGCCACCGTACCGGAATTCGAGACACTTGCCACTGTGAACTCCCTTTGAAAGAGTCGTATCCCCTGGAATGGGAAGGGCGGCGATTGCACCGCGAATGCTGGGAAAGTTATGAGTTAAGAATAAGCTCTTTCTCAAAAATATGCTGCATTACCCAAGAATTCGCACTTTCTTGCTCACATTTTCTCCTTGCATAAGTCGCAAAATCCTGCCATAACTGAGGCACGGCGCGCCGGTAGTGCACCCGGGGAACGCGTGTCTCCCCTGGGAGCCTCTGCTCCGAAAAAATCATTGCGAATGCCAAGGAGAAGGCCAGCAAGAGAGCTGTGCCTGCCATCACAGGAGAACGTGAATGAAGGAACAGGGAGTAGTGAAGTGGTTTAACGGGGCCAAGGGATACGGCTTCATCCAGCGCAACACGGGGGAAGACGTTTTTGTCCATTTCTCTGCCATCCAGGAGAAAGGCTACAAGACGCTGAATGAAGGTGAAGCGGTTGAATTCGAGTGCCAGCAAGGCCCCAAGGGTCTCAGCGCGGCAAACGTTCTTCGCGTCGCATAATGCAAGACTTCAGCCCAGCCTGAAAAGGCGCGTAGCAGGCTGATCCAGCCGGCAGTTTTTCTCACGTCTTGCGCTCGTCCAACTTCTTGAGCGCCCATGCCGCGGCAGTTCGAAGTCCTTCGTCGGCCGCGCTTTCCCAGGCGCGCAAGAGCGATGCGAATCCTGGTTCGCCGCTGTTCCCCATGGCAATGGCGATGTTGCGCCGAAGTCCCTCGAAGCCGGCGCGGCGCACGGGCGATCCGTTGAATTTGTTTTCAAAAGCTTTTTGATCCAACGACGCCAACTCCGCGAGCGCCGGGTTCACCAGTTCCTCGCGTGCTTCAAGTTCAGGATTGACTGCGATGGGAGCCTTGCGATTCCACGGGCAAACGTCCTGGCAGATATCGCAGCCAAACACTTGTCGTCCCATTCCTTCCATCAGCGCCGGCGAAATAGGGCCGCGATGCTCGATCGTCAAATACGAAATGCAGCGGGTCGCATCCATCTGGTACGGCGCATCAAGCGCGTTGGTCGGGCATGCTTCAATACATCGCCGGCATGATCCACACCGATCCGGAACGGTCAGCTTTGATTGCACCGGCTCTGCTTCCAATGACGTGAGCAGCACCGCCAGGAAGACGAACGACCCGAGAGCGGGATGAATGAGGCATGTGTTCTTCGCGGTCCATCCCAGACCTGCGGCCGTCGCCAGTGATCGCTCCACTACTGGGCCGGTGTCAACATACGCGCGTGATTCGAATCCGCCGTATTCGCTGTGCAGGCGTGCTTCCAGGAATTTCATGCGCTTCAGCAACACCTTGTGATAATCGCTTGGCCTGCGCTTCCCTTCCGCATCCACGCGGCTCGACCACGCATAGCGCGCGATCCATCCCGCGTCTGTTGGCGCGGGATCCGTTGACTTCGAATGCGCGCAGTGATAACTCGCCAGACAAACAATCGCTGAACGCGCCCACGGAAACGGTGTAGCCACGCGCGCACGCACCAACTCCTGCTCGTCGTTCGTGCGCGAAAGATAATTCATGCTTCCGCCGCGCCCGGTGCGAATCCAATGTGTAAACCGTTCTCCGTCTCGTTCGTCGTGTGTATGTGGAAGGGCAACAAGACCCGCCTCGGTGAATCCACCCTCGAGAGCAAGCTCCCGCACGGCTTCGCGATTCAGGAGCGGAGGAACCGAAGGTGCCGTCGAGTTTTGGAACATTGAATTCACGGAACCGACGGGGCCTCCTGTTGCGTACTACTACATGACATGTGCGATTGCGAACAGCGAGCGCGCAACCGGACACCAGGGGCAGAAGGTCAAACGGCAAAAGCCCCTGTGAATTCAGCATATTCGCTCAGGTCGCATTTGGCCGCTCGCATGCAATGTTCAGTAGCAAGGGAAACGCCGCAAGAGGAAAAAAGCGGCACCCGCATAGGAGGTTGGTTATGATCTGCACTCTTGACAACGAAATGAAAGTCTCTGCACCGGGTGGAATGACCGAACTGGTTCGCGGAAACGATCACTGCCTGGTTGCGCAATTGGAGCCGCTGGTTCGCCGGCAAAGCATCGCTCTCGATCTCAAGGCGGTCGATCGTATCGACGCCGCCGGGATTGCGGCATTGATCGCGCTCTACGGATGCGCCCACGAAGCCGGCCACGAGTTCCGTCTCTGCAACGTGCCCACGCGCGTATCGCAGATTCTCGCCCTGGTGGGCCTTGAGGGAATTCTCCTGGCGCATGCGCCCCATGGCATCACGTCGACGGCCTGCGCGGAAAGATCGGCAGCCTGATTACGGGTTTCCCCCGTTCGGGATTTTCGACCGTCAGTCTGGTTCCGCCGATTCGTCACCCTTTAAGGTTCACTCCGTACCACGAAGCTGTGTAAGGATGGGATTCTCATCGCGAGAGATGCATGAACCCATCCTTGATCCGGCCCTATGATCGGGACCGCGTCGCGCCAAATTTCCCTATACCCTTTGCTCTTCACGCAGGCTCTCGCACCCAATTGCGAATGATCCCCGCGCCAGCGTATGATGAGTCGCCTTTTGGAAGCCATGCGCTGTGATGCTGAACACATGCATACGTAAGGGCAAGCCTGTTATTTGTAACTGCAATTCTTGTATTGCCGCGATGTGCAGCCGGAATGGCTGGATGACTCGCACGCACTCAGCCACATACCGTTCGCCGTTGCTGCAGGCTGAGTCAACGTCCCGCCACCCACTCATGGGCTAGTACTCCGCGGACTCCCGCCCAAATGGCAGATATTCGTCGACGGGCCGGGAAATCTTCGTACGGAGGGATTTATCCCATGACGCAGGGCGTAATGGACCAGCAGCTTGCCGGACAGGCGAGCTCGACCTCAACCACACCCACCAAGTACGTTTACTTCTTTGGCGGCGGCAGCGCCGACGGCAATGGCCGCATGAAAGACACCTTGGGCGGCAAAGGCGCTGGTCTGGCTGAAATGACCAACGCCGGGCTTCCAGTGCCTCCAGGCTTCACGATTCAGACAGAGGCATGCCGCGAGTACATGCGGGGCCAGGTAAGCCCCAGCGTGGACGCCGAGATGCATTCCGCTCTGGAACGCCTGGAACGGCTGCAGGGCCAGAAATTGGGCTTGGGCGAAAATCCGCTCCTGGTTTCGGTCCGTTCGGGCGCAAAGTTCTCCATGCCCGGCATGATGGATACGATTCTTAACCTGGGTCTGAACGACAAGGCGGTCGAAGCGCTGGCCGTCCGCAGCAACAATCCGCGCTTTGCGTATGATTCATACCGCCGCCTCATCCAGATGTTCGGTGACGTGGTTCTCGACATCCCCAAAAAGAAGTTCGAGCACATTTTCGACGGCATCAAGGAGAAGGAAAAGGTCAAATTCGACTACGAGCTGGTGCCGGCGGCTTTACAGGCCATCATCGGCGAGTATAAGAAGCTGGTGAAGAAGGAAACTGGCAAGGATTTCCCGCAAAACCCATTGGATCAGTTAGTTGCGGCCAGGGATGCAGTCTTCCGGAGCTGGCAGAACGAGCGCGCCAAGACCTATCGCCGCATCAACCACATCGATGATTGGCTGGGAACAGCGGTCAACGTGCAGGCCATGGTTTTCGGCAATCTGGGCGAGAATTCCGGTACAGGCGTTGGATTTACCCGGAACCCGGCTACGGGCGAGCGGATCTTCTTCGGCGAGTATCTGATGAACGCGCAGGGCGAAGACGTCGTTTCGGGCGTACGCACGCCGATGCCGATCAGCGAACTGGAAAAGGCCATGCCGCTGGTGTACGACCAACTCCGCACTATCACCTGGAAGATGGAAAAGCACTATCGCGACATGCAGGATTTCGAGTTCACCATCCAGGATGGCAAACTCTACATGCTGCAGACCAGAAATGGAAAACGGACTGGGCTGGCGGCTGTTCGTGTGGCTATCGACATGGTTCGAGAGGGTTTAATCACTCAGGAAGAGGCGATTTTCCGCGTGGAACCCAACCAGCTTTACGACTTCCTGGTTCCCCGGCTCGACGAAAAGGGCGCCAAGATCGAGGTGCTCGCGACTGGCCTTCCGGCGTCTCCCGGAGCGGCGGTAGGGCAGATCGTCTTCACAGCTGAAGATGCGGTGAAGCACCACCAGAAGGGCGACTATCCCACCATCATCCTGGTGCGCGGCGAGACAACGCCCGAGGATATCGCGGGTATGGAAGTAGCGGCAGGCATTCTTACCTCCCGCGGCGGCATGACATCGCATGCAGCGGTGGTAACACGCGGCATGGGCAAATGCTGCGTGGCCGGAGCAGGTGACTGCGTCGTGGACGAAAACCGCAAGGAATTGCGCGTGAAGGGGAAGACCTACAAGCAGGGCGACTGGCTGTCGCTCGACGGAACCACGGGCCGCGTAATCGATGGCAAGCTGAAGACGATTCCAGCCCGCCCGGATGATCCGGAACTGGTACGGTTCATGAGCTGGGCCGATCCGGTTCGCAAACTGCGCATCCGCGCCAATGCCGACGTACCGCGCGACGCCAAGACTGCTCGCATGTTCGGCGCCGAAGGCATCGGATTGTGCCGTACTGAGCACATGTTCTTTGCCGAGGGACGTATCGAGCACGTGCGCGCCATGATTCTGGCGCACACGGAGCCGGAGCGTCGCGACGCACTGAAGAAACTGCTTCCGATGCAGCGCGCCGACTTTGTGGGGCTTTTCAAGGCCATGGAGTCGTTGCCTGTAACCATCCGCCTGCTTGACCCGCCGCTGCACGAGTTCCTGCCGCAACGGGAAGAGCTGCTGGTCGAGATCCAGCACCTCGAAGACACCAAGCCCCGCTCGCCCAAGCTGAAGGAGCTTCGCATCCTCCTGGCTCGCGTCCAGGAGCTGCATGAAGTGAACCCGATGCTCGGGCTGCGCGGCTGCCGTCTCGGCATCACGTTCCCCGAGATCACGGAGATGCAGGCGAGAGCCATCTTCGAGGCCGCGGTCAACGTACAGAAGAACGGCGGCGAACCGCACCTTGAGATCATGGTCCCGCTGATCAGTTCCATCGAAGAGATGCGCCACCAATCGGCTATCATCCGCCGCATCGCCGCGCAGGTCTTCAAGGAGAAGGGCGCGACGGTAGATTACATGGTGGGCACGATGATCGAGCTGCCCCGCGCTGCCTTGACGGCCGATCAGATTGCCGAGGAAGCCGAGTTCTTCTCGTTCGGCACCAATGACCTCACGCAGACCACGTATGGTATCTCGCGTGACGACATCAACCACTTCCTTCCGGCGTACCTGAAGGCTGGCATCTTCAAGCACGATCCTTTCGCCACGCTGGACCAGGCGGGCGTGGGAGCGTTGGTGAAGACGGCCACCTGCAAGGGACGCAACACCCGGCCCACCCTCAAGGTTGGCATCTGCGGCGAACACGGCGGCGATCCAGAGTCCGTCAAGTTCTGCCACAAGATCGGGCTCAACTACGTATCCTGCTCGCCCTTCCGGCTGTTGACGGCAAGGCTTGCAGCTGCGCAGGCGGCTCTCCAGGAAAAACTCACCGGGCCAGATCTGCACGGTAGCACCAACTGATCAACCAAAATGGCGAAAACCGAGGTCGCGGTCGAATGACCGCGACCTCGGTGCATTTACCCGGTTTTCGGGCTGATTACCGCGCGAGCTCAAATTTGGCCGTCGTGCGCCATAAACTTTCATATCTGAAACGTAAGCAACAGCCTGAGAAGGCGTCACATCCCATCGGACAAGTCGTGGAACCGGCATCGTTGCGATGGGTATTCCGAAAACGGGGCCCAGCGTATCGAGACCAGAAAATATCGGAGACTGAGATGAACCTAAATGCCTACAGCCCTCAAATCATTTTCGGCGCCTGCACGGTTGTCCTCGTCATCATGCTCTTGATCGTATGGGGCGTCGCGCGGCAGCGGAGCCATCGCAGAACCGTAGAATTGCGCGCTCGCTTCGGCCCCGAGTATGACGCAGTCCTCGAGGAGTATGGATCACGTCGGAAGGCCGAGGCCGCACTCGAAATGCGCCTGCGCCACGTGCAAGGAATGACACTGCGTTCTCTAGAGGAAGTTGAGCGTCGACGCTTCCTGGCGGAATGGGATGGAATTCAAGCGCGATTCGTGGATCATCCTCGCGGTGCCGTGACTGAAGCCGACGAACTGGTCAACAGCCTGCTGACGACGCGTGGCTACATGGGAGGCCGCTTCAATCAGAGGGCTGCGGACATCTCCGTCCACCACGCGCACCTCGTTGACCCGTTCCGTCGCGCCAACGCGATTGTGGTGCGGGCTGGCAAAAATGAAGCCACAACAGAGGAGTTACGCAGCGCAATGATCCTCTACCGCGCGCTGTTTGAGGAGTTTCTGCAGACTAAGACCGTGAGCATTGAACGGGCCAAGGCGGCATAGACACAATTGAAGTTCAAGCCCCAAAAAAGCGCCGTGGGCTACCCCTCGGCGCTTTCCCTTCTTTCAGACAAAATGATCCGCTGGCTTACTTTCCTTCCGGAGCGTAGTAACCCTCGGGTACCGAAACGGACAGGTCTTCCTTTTTGGCCTTCAGCTCAACCTTGTGGAAGCCGCCTTCCTCATCCGCTTTGTCAGGCGTGTAGGTAAGCAGATATTGTGCCCGCATCTCCTCATCGATCAACTTGTAGATCGCCTCAAGATCAGCCGGCTTTTTGGCTTCGAATGCGTGGCCGCCGGTCCGAGCGGCAATCTGCTGCATGATCTTCTTCCCGTCCACTCCACTGGCAGTAGTAGGCTCGGGGGTGCGCCGGCCACCGCCTACCGGGCCACCACCGCTGCCCGGCCAGCCTCCGCCCATTCCAACGTGGCGCCTGGAACTGCCTCCCTCGTTGTCAGACCTGTCCTGCTCGCCTTTGAAGAAGACCGTGTAGACCTCAAGATTGCACGATCGGCGGCATCAATGGCATCGTTGAGCGTCTCCTTGCTGCCGCGGTCGGCGCCATTGGAGAACAACACCAACAGCTTTCTGCCGTCCTTATTTTTCATGAGCTCGTCCGCTGCCAGGTAGATGGCGTCATAGAGTTGCGTACCATTGTGGCCGTGGCGATTTGATGGGCGATCATCTCCGGTGGTTTCCGGACCCTGGTTATCGTAGCGTTCCTGCTTGGTGGGCCCCATGTCGTCGATCTCGCGCCCGATCTTTTCGCGGGAACCCGTAAAGTCTTCCAACAATTCAACTTCGCGGTCAAAATGGATGAGGAATACCTGGTCCTTGGTGGAACCAGTGGCCGGCAGTAAGGAATCAAGCAGTTGGGTAACCGCTTTGCGCTCTTCGTTCAACGCGCCGCTGACGCCTTTGCTGGTATCCACAAGCAGTCCCACCCGAATCGGTTGTGTGCTCTCGCGGCTGAAGCTCTTGATGATCTGCGGACGACCATCCTGAGAGAGCGTCAGGTCATTCTTCTGCAAATCGGTCACCAAGGCGCCCTTTTTGTCCCGGACGGTCACCGGCAGCATCACGTCTTGGGTTGATGGCTTCGAGACAGCTGGCGGCGCAGGAGCGGCCTGCTGGGCTGTTCCGACGGTTCCGGGCGCAAACCCGCCAACAACCAGGAGGGAAAGGGCGAAAACTGTTCTCTTCCGCATTACATTCAAGGATTGCATATCTTCAGTCCTATAGACGCTTTGCTGGACACTGAGTTGCGTCGACTTTTAGTTAGATGTGGTTACGGGGCCAAACCGGAACCTGTGCTGCAACAACAGCGCTCTTCTGTCCGTTACAGATGGTTCCCTGTAATGGAGAGCGGGTAAAGCCCGAGCGATCCCGGTCACACACCCTAAAGAGTTACGAATTGGTTCCCGAGCGAGCGATCGTCCACTATGAGACGGTTTCACGCAACGCGGTCAACTACCACTTTCGGGGCACTCGCGAAATGGAGACGTTTTCTTCACCGAATAACTGCGATAATCCAGTAAATGCCCGGCAATCCACGAGCTTGCTTTGCGCACCGCAATCGAAATCTGCATCCATACAAAGTATGATCCGGCTTTTTCGCCGAACAGAAGTTCCCGCTGCAATCCAGAGCGAGCAGTATAAAAGCTCCCCGAGACGGTCCAAATCATAGAAGAGGAAGTTGACCCCTACGTTATGGATTTGACTGGTTCGTTGCCCAGCCAGCAGTTGACGCGCCGCAGTCTGTTGAAGACTCTGGCCTACGGCACAGCGGGCACGGCGCTCTACGCTGGGGAAGTGGAACGCCACTGGATCGACGTGGTGCATCGCGATATTTTTATCGATCGACTGCCGCATGAATTCGTCGGCATGAAGATTGCCCAATTGAGCGACATTCATCTCAACGAATTCACAGAGCCCTTTCTCCTTCGCGAAGCCACCGACGAAATCAACCGCTTGCAGCCTGACATGGTGCTGTTAACCGGCGACTATGTGAGCGCACAGGTGCTCCCCAAGAAGATGACGATGAACGCCGCGTGGGAGTGTGCGAGCCTGCTGAGCGAGATCGAGTGTCCGAGGCGGTATGCGATTCTCGGCAATCACGACATCATGGCTGGGGAAGACGAAATCGTCGACGCGCTGCAACAGCAAGGTATTCCGGTATTGCGCAATGCTTATGTCCCAATTGAACGCGGTCGCAGCCGCATCTGGCTTGCGGGGCTTGAAGATCCCGTTTGTGGCAGGCCCGATCCGGACCGCACGATTCCCGTGTCGATTCGCAGCGTGGCGAACGAGCCCATTATTCTGATGTGCCACGCGCCGGATTTCGTTGACGATTTGCTCCGGCACCCAGCGGGCGGCTCCGTCGCCCTGATGCTCAGCGGACACACCCACGGCGGCCAGGTGCGGATCCCCATGCTCGGCGCCTTCCACCTGCCTCCTGGCGGCCGCAAGTACATTGATGGCTGGTTCTCGATGGGAGGCCTGCAGCTTTACGTCAACCGCGGTATCGGAAGCGTTGGTGTTCCCTTCCGTTTCAACTGCCGTCCCGAGATCACGGTGTTCACTCTGCGCTCGTCGCACAATTCAAAGCCTGTTGTGACGACATAGATTTCATCGCAAGCGTGGATCAGCACCGCGAACCTGCCAGATGGTCTAGCCGTTATAGTTTAGGGAAGGCATGTCAATTTCTTCGCTCCCCTCCACTGTCCTTGTTCATTTCTCCGGTCCCGACAAGCCGGGGCTTACGGCAGCGCTGACGGGCGTCCTTGTACAACACAATGTGCGCGTTTTGGACATTGGGCAATCCGTTGTCCACGAGAATGTTTCTCTCGGCCTGCTGCTGGAGAGTCCTGCTGGCTGCGATTTCGCGACGATCAGGTCGGTCCTGCACCATCGCGCTCACGAACTTGGCCTGTTGGCACGATTCACCTCGATTCCGCGAGACGCGCTTCAGCACTGGCTTCACGGCCTTCACCATCACCATTTCATCGTGACGGTTCTGGGGCGGTCAATCACAGCCGAGCAGCTTGCGCGCATCAGCAATCTCATTGCAAGCCATGGCATGAACATTGAGCGGATCGAGCGGCTATCCGGCCAGCTTTCGCCTATTGAATCCTCGGGCAACGCGTGTGTTGAGTTGCTCTTGAGCGGCGACACCTCGCGCGAGGCGGCCATGCGTACGGAATTCCTTGCGACGGCGCAGGACCTGGTCATCGACATTGCATTTCAACGCGAGAGTATTTTTCGGCGGAACCGCCGACTTTTCGCATTCGACATGGACTCGACTCTCATTCAAGGCGAAGTGATCGACGAGCTGGCTTCAATGGCCGGCGTGGGAGACCGCGTGTCTGCAATCACAAAGGCCGCCATGAGGGGCGAGCTGGACTTTGACGAGAGCTTTACGAAAAGAGTTGCGCTGCTCAAAGGACTCCCTGCAGAGCGAGTTCATCAACTGCTGGATTCCATTCCTCTGGCGGAGGGAGCGGAACGCCTGATCCGTACGCTCAAGATGCTCGGATACAAGACGGCAATACTGTCGGGCGGTTTCACATTCTTTGCGCATGCGCTCCAGCAGCGACTGGGCATTGACTACGTTCACTCGAGCTGACGGGGACAGGCATCCCCATGCAGGGTCAACCAGCGTTCCACTCCGGGCACCACCGCCTTGCCGCTAACACGATGTGGCGTAGGGACAGTTCCTGGTGTGCACGAGCAAAGGCATGTTGCGGAGCACCTGGCGAAAGGCCGACGGGGCTGGCACAGTACCGTGATCCGCTGATCCTTCAGGGTCTGTAGGGCGCTCCGGAGCGGCGGCGACCTCGACCGGCAGAATGGTCAGGCTGGCCCCGTAGCAAAAGACGCCCCGCACTCCCAGACCGAGTAGCCGAAGGCATAGCTGTGATACATCGCCCAGGCTTCCCAGGCCCCAAAGTCGAACCACTGGCGGGTGGCGTCAAGAGTAGCCCGCCACGTCGTGCGTGACCAGCACGCCTTTAGGCGGGCCGGTTGAGCCGACGTGTGGATGACCTGACATCAGGTTGGACGCCGCCACGTGCACGTCCAGGTTTTCCGTCGGTTGACCTTCGATATCGAACAGGGTAGAGGAAGTGACGACCATCTGAGCTCGGGTTCATGGACGATAAACTGGCGACGCTCTTCCCGGTAAACTGGATCGAAGTGGGACGTACCCCCGGCCTTGAGAATGCCCAGGCATGGGACGATGACGTCCACACCGCGCTCCAACGAAATGCCGACCAGGGTTTCCAGCATCTCGCCGTGATCCCGCAGGTAATGCCCCAGTCGGTTGGCCTATTGTTACTCACGGTAAGTCAGACGCTGGGCCCCAAATGACACCGCCAGGGCGTCCGGTGCTGTCTCGCCTGGCGCTCGAACTCCTCGTGCGCGACACCATGGCTCCTCTCCGCGCGGTAGCTGCACCCGCTGGTGCACATCCTCGACGTCGACCTGGGAAAGCCCTGGGAGCGTGGGCTTGAGGCGGTCCGACAAATCCACATGGACAGCACCTCGCTGGTCGGATTCTCAAGGCCGGGCATTCATCAGGTAGTGGTGGTCGAGTTCGTACAGCGGACGGAAGGCCGCGCTGAGGTCGGCGAAGTCGATGGTTCAGCCCGAGTCCGTCTGAATGGGCCCGCGTGTGTGAGATGACGACGCGGAACGAATGTCCATGCAAACGTACAGTCCTTGGCCCGATGGGACGTGAGGCACTGCGGGCGGATTCGAAGGTGATCCCCTTGAGATTTCCATGTAGTCGGTCCATTGCACCGGTTGCCCCGGCCCTACCCGCAGGGGGCCCAGAACGTCTGAAAGATGCGCCGTCATGCGAAGCTGGCGAGCGGTTGTATTGATTGTGCTGCTGACCATGGCGGCAGTGCACGCAAGCGAGGAGAGGCCTGGCTGCTAAAGGCCATCGGCCTGGGTCGGACCGCTCCGGGTCCCATTTGGGGCCATTCTGGGCGATTTATGGCAGGGTGCTGTCAGAAGGTCAGAATACGGCTGGAGGTCATCTCCACGCTGAAGTCGTCTGCCTGGAGGCCGCCGGGCCTCAGGATTTGTCCCACTGACCCTGTACGTCAACGCCATGCCGCGAGCCCATGCGCCGCCACCATTGTAGAGCGTGGCGTGCACCGAGTGGTCGCCGGGGTCGCTTGGCCGACCCTGCCGGCGCTCAACTGGCTGAGATCACGTGGCGTCGAAGTCAAGCTCATACCTCTCCCCAGGGACAACTCCACGGAGGTGGAGGGGGCCCTGCCGGGCTGTAACGCACGAAACCGCCGCACAAGATCCTGGCGGACCTGCTCCAGGGAGGCATGGTGACGGGTCTCCCGACTCGGCGGGCGGCATCGATAGCCCTCGGGGGGCACACCCAGAAATAAGGCAACCCGTTCGAAGCCAGACCTGCTGCTGGTCGACATACGATTCGTATCGGAGCAATAGCGGATTGACGCCCAGGCCCCCGAGATATTGAAACAGGTTTTCTTCGCGCAAGATGCGGGAGCAGTGTGCCACGTGGACGATATTTCCAGCATTCAATGTCTCTCGCTACGGTGGTGCGAGTGTCGTCGAACCCCCAACGGCCCGTGACGATTGACAGATGGAAAGACAGCCTGAGGTGCGATGTCATTTGGATAGAGAAAGATGAACGGTCGAAGTGGGAGGATCATCCTTCAGAGCCTGAACGCTTCGGCGTATTGCCACCACTGCAGTTTCGTGCCCCAGCCGTTCGTCGTCGTGCGGTAACGGTAGAGCGCCTCTAGGTAGGCCTGGCTGCGCGTATCTTCCACGCCCCAGCGCCGGGCCAGGATGTCGCGTGGCCCCCGTTGAAGTACTCATGCGGGAATACCCAGGCCCGCATTCGATCATTTTGCCGACATAGGAGATCAGCCGCGTGCGTGGAGCAGATGACAAGCGAAGACCGCCTGCGCGATACCGAACCGGTTATCGAAGTCACGGCTACTGACGGCTGCTATCGGACATCTTGTCATAGGCCTGCATTGGCATGACACTGGCTTCGGCCAGGTGGCGGGCTCTCCTGTCGCAGCAGGAAACCAGCGCCCTGCACAACATGCTGCATGTTTTAGTGGAACCCGCGTGATCGATAAGACCCCTCTCAACATCCGCAGCGACGAGCTCATGGTGTCTGATACCTCTGGAGACTGGCAGGGGCTCAGCGAGAAGCTTCTGTCCATCCTGGCGGCGTTGGCCAAGAAACGTTCGTCGGCGTAGGCCCTGCCGTCCAGTCCAGATCAACCTTTTCGCTAGCCATTTTCTCTTCATGGCCCAGACCACTTACGTCATCCCTCCGCACATATCACCTGTCGTTCGTGCAAAGCAACCCGGTCGTAGTGCAAACGTTGTCGCCATGTCCAGCCCAAGACGACCGATGCGTGGCTGCCGCTGGTCAACGAGCAACCTAAGAACCTGGCGAAGATGTTACCCTTTATTCCGTGCGCAACACCACCCGGTGGATCCTACGTGTTCTTCAAGGCCGCTCCCAATGCCGCCTCCACCATCTTGTTCTCCCATTAGCCTGTTTGTTTCCGTCTGGCGGACATAGAACGCCTACGAGCACCTCCGCTATCTGCTGCCCGGTGCCCGCTTTTTCGCCTCTACGACCTCCACCAGCTCTTCTTTGCGTCCACCTATATCGACGCCAGCCTGGCAAACCCTCCGCGTGCGTCAGCACATCGACGGCGAAGTCCGCCGGCAGTCGGAGCGCCTCCGCTGCCGGTGCCCAGCCAGGTTCAACAGAGAATTCGCTGTCGTCAGCTCCACCTGGTTTCCAACCCACTCGACCTATCGCAACCATTTTGACATGCTCGCCACGCTGAAAGGTGACTACGAACTGGTGCCGGTGCATCACCATGGGCAAGACACCGGACAATTTCTCATCCAGTCGTTTTCCACTGAGTTTCCACGCCGTGGAAAAGGAGCCGAGGGGAGTACCACTGTGCGCCGTGAACCGGGGGCTTTCGCATGCTGTTCTTCACCGACATCGGGCTGTGCGAGGGGAGCGTGTGTTTTTCGAACCTCCGTCTCGCTCCCATTCAGGCGACCTGTTACGGCCATTCGGTCAGCAGCTCGGTGGGGAAGTTGACTACTACCTGGGCAGCGAGACCGTCGAGAAGCACGACAAGCTCGCCGAGCACTACTCGAGTCGGCCCGGTACTCCCTGCCCGGCCTGGGGTCACCAACCTACTCGCCCGACGGTTCCCGTCCCACCCAGACCCCATCGCCACCGATTCCGATCATCGTCAGTTGCAGTTGGTACCCTCAAGGTCGGTGCGCCCCTCCTCCACAGCTTGCGCCGTATCGTGGAGCGCGTCGGAGGGCCCGAACGCGTGTTGTTTCGCATTTCTGTGGTGGCGGCCTGTTACGTTTAACCACTTCATCCCGTTCGCGTAACAGTTTGGAGAAGACCGCTCTGGAGAGGCGGCGTACAGTCGTCCGCCCTTGTCCTGACCAAGGACTACATGCCGAAATCATGGCCCGACTCTCCGCTGAGAGCCTTTCCGTTTGGCGGGTGCAACACCATTTCGCAGCTCTATCTTCGTCATCCATGGTCACCCCCCCATGGATGGCCAGCGATGGTCGAGCCGGGTGGTAGCGCGACGCTCGAGGGTCCTTGGGCTTTCTGAACTGGGTGGCCACCTTGGTCAAAGCTTATAGGCCTGGCTGTCCGTTCTCATCAAACGACCAGTACCGTCGTCAGCTACAAGAGCGCCTGAACGCCGATCGACCTCGAGGTCTTGTACGACAAGAGCTATGCGCGCCACTTCAAAGCTGCTATCGACTACCTGATTACAACACCACGAGGAGCTACAGGCCCAGGGGACACCGCAGCCCATTTTACATGAGCCAGGTGCTGGCGAGGCGCCGTCGCTGAGTCGGACGTCCTACTTTGCCTTCTTTCGCCTGTCGGCGATGACCATGTGAGGACTTCATCAGCAAGACCAAGAGGAGGGGTGGCGTTCGGATTCAATATCTCCCGGCCCCACGTTGCCATTGGCCTCAATCCGAACACGCCCCACGGGTCCTTTGTCTCGAAGGTAAAGAAGCACCCGTTGACCAGGTTCTGCTGGAGACCCAGGCAGCCTGAGATGAAGTTGCTCGCCCTTCCGACACCCAATGGGCTGAGCCAGAGACCCGACCTGGTAGCTGAAGCAGCCAGACTGGTGAAAAAAATGAATGTTGATGGCGGCTGCGGGCTTGACGTATTACCGGCAAAGACGTCGCGGGCGCCGCCGTTAAGAGAGATTCGATCTGACGAATTCGATATCCCCCGTCGTGAGCGTATCGGTAAAAGGAAAACTTCGCCTCTGAAGGTCGCGGAGCAGCCATTGGAAGAGCGTGACCGTCTGTGTGATGAGTCGGTCGTGTTTTTCACGAACGTCACGTCGCGATCACCACCCTGCAAAGGCGCCGCCAACCCCGACCACCGACGTTGAACGTGAGCAACTCCCCAGGGGGCCTACAAGCCAGGGACCGATGCCGCCGCGGATTACATTAAAATCGATGAAACGCCGCCGGTAAAGGTATCCAGCTCTGTCGGCGGTGCCGCCGCCTCCACGATTTCGCGAAGACGCCAGCCACACTAGAATTGACGTCCCAACTTGATCGCGATGGGTATCCAAAATGAGGACCCTCCAGTGGTAGATTGCTATGGCTTGGTTACCTTTTCTGAGTGAAAATCCTTCCGTTTCTTCACAGGATCTTGATGGTCGTTCTGGCTTCCCGACTCGAAATGTCGGAATCTTTCGATTCCGGCGTAAACATGGGTTGTGGGGTTTCCTGGGCGGCTCACAGAGAGACGAGGGCGCCGGACGGCGCACTGCTCGGCTGTGCAGGGATGGCGGGGCGGCGGACGCCGTCGCGGTCGGTGGTGCGAAGACGCTTGTTTCTCGCTGGCGGAAGGGGAGGTCCCGGGCTGAGCGGGTCGGGCCCACAGGGAAGAAGTGACCTGGGCCTTTGCCATGAGGCGGTGGCGAAGCTCCGGCCTGCCTCCATCCCTATCAGACGCTCGATATCCGCTTGAGGTCGTCGTAAGAGTCGACGACCCGCCCCAGACCCAGCACGACCGCACCATAAGGTGTTGCTGACGCTTGCCGCTGCTCCCAGGCCGCAGCGCCAGGGTCTGACGCAGCGCCCCTCTGGGCCAAGCGTCTGCTCGATCTCGGCGTCGAGCTGACCAGTCCGAAGCGTCCGCCTTTCTCGACCTGACGTTCGTGGGAATGCTCCCGGCCAGGGTGGCGAAGCTTCCTCCTTTCCTGAGGGCGGCCTGGACCTGGTGGGCTTCCTGCCAGGTAGGCACCACGATGCCAAACAGCTCGTATCGAACCAGAGCCTTCTTGAAGGTCTGTAGATGTGCTTCCTGGTTCCGTCTGGGACCACCGCCAGAATTCAGCTTCTTCAATGACAGTCGGGCTCGCATATCCCGCTCGTATACTCCGTACGCGAGCATGTCCCGAAGTGTGGCTAGCTGGTCGAGGGCAAGCAGGCGATTCCTGATCGTCGAGAGTCACGTGGTGCACTTTCGCGCCTCTCCAGGATTGCCTTGTCCTCGATGAGTCTTGTCAAAACC
>CAWJOO010000008.1:0-357819 GCA_963844515.1 uncultured Acidobacteriota bacterium | reverse complement strand
GCCGGACGCCATTGCGGTGCTTGACCGTCACTACAACACCTTCGTCCCGAACCGTCCCAATCGTCCCAACGTTTACGCAGTACGCATGAATACGCGGCTAAAACTGAGGTACGCGGATTTCCTGATGAACAGGCTTGTGTTGCGACCCCACAGTCGGTCTTTTCCCATCGAATTGGCTGATTTGGAGCCGGGAGAGTCGCCGGGCGACTTAGTCGTAGGCAGAGTGATTCTAATTTTCAACGAGCATTAGGGGACTCTTCTACCCTACTCGTCATGTCCCTGGTCGGGGTTGTCAAAGCGCGTGAACTTGGAGATGAAGTTCAAGTGCACTGTGCCGGTGGGACCATTTCGCTGCTTGGCGATAATGATTTCGGACTTCGCCTTATCTGATTCCGACATTTCTTCATCGCGGTTGTAGTACGCTTCGCGATGAATGAAGGCAACTACGTCCGCGTCCTGCTCGATCGAGCCCGATTCCCGGAGATCGCTTAGCAAGGGGCGCTTGTCTTCGCCGCGGCGCTCGCTTGAACGCGAAAGCTGCGAGAGGGCCACTACCGGCACATCCATCTCCTTGGCGAGGGCCTTCAGCCCGCGCGAAATCGCGGAAACTTCCTGGGTGCGATTCTCATAGCGCTTGCCGCCCGCGGAGGGAAGCGTTGCCGACATGAGCTGCAGATAGTCAACCATCACCAAGTCAAGCCGTCCCGCAGTCTGTTTGAGGCGGCGCGCCTTGGCGCGCATCTCCGCCAGCGAAATGCCCGCCGTGTCGTCGATAAAGAGCTTCGACTCGACAAGGTCGCCCAGCGCTTTTTGCAAGCGGTCGTGATCTTCGCGGCCCAAAAAGCCAGTCTGCAACTTGCGCTGATCGACCCACGCCTGCGCAGCCAGCATGCGTCGCAAAAGCGACTCCTTGCTCATTTCAAGGCTGAACACGGCCACCACCGCGCCGTGATTCACCGCTGCGTTCTGGCAGATGTTGATGGAGAACGCAGTTTTTCCCATCGACGGGCGCGCCGCGATGATGATTAGTTCACCCTTTTGCAGACCGCTCATCATGCGGTCGAGTTCGTAGAAGTCCGTGGCGAGGCCGGTCACTTCGCGACTCTGCTTGTAGAGATTGTCGATGGAACCGAACGAGTTCGCTACCACCATGTCCAGCGGCTGCAGGCCCATCGAGATGCTTTTCTCGCTGACCTCCATCAATCCCGCTTCGGCGGCGCCCAACACTTCGAGTGCTGGTTCGCTCTGGTCAGCCGCGCGTGCGATGGCCGCGGAGCAGATGGCCATCAGGCGGCGCAGCAGCGCCTTGTCCTTGACGATCTTGACGTACTCTTCGATAACCGGGCGCCGCGGCAAGCCCTCGGTGAGAGATGCGAGATAGGCTACGCCGCCAACCGCTTCGATTTCTTTGTAGCGCGAAAGTTCATTTGCAAGTGTGACGATGTCGACGGCTCGCTGCTCGTTAAGCAACTCGCTCATGCGCATGTAGATTCGCTGATGCGAGTCGAGCGAGAAGTCGTCGGCCGAGATCTTCTCTGCCGCCTCGGCGTGAGCGGCATTGTCCAGAAGGATCGCGCCCAGGATCGTCTTCTCGGCATCGACGTTCGCCGGCAATCCGGTGTCGAATCCGCTCAGGTTGGGGATGGTGGCCATTTCAAGAGTGTAGGTCGACCGGACGAGTGGCGAAATGGAGGATAAGTCGGAAATCTCGGAAAACGTGGACTCCTCGGGTACTCCCCGGAACTCCAGGAGGATTCCGAGTCGGATGCAACTCGCTTTGGACCGCTGCATCGTAAACGTCAGCGGGCGAGCCATCTTAAAAAGTCTGCGAAAGGGCTTTCGGCAGACTCGCTAACCCTGTTTAGTTTCTTCATCCCGTCGGATCGCCGCAGGTCAACAATCCTTATCGTTGAACGCAAGCCGACGACACCCGACCTCACCTCCAGGAGGATCTACGTGTATCACCACATTAAGAAACTTATGTATACCGTCAAAGTGGGCACGCCTGATGTGCGCTTTGGAAACATGTTGCTCGAGCAATTCGGTGGCGCAAATGGAGAGCTTGCGGCCGCCATGCAATACACCATCCAGGGATGGAACTGCGTCGACGACATTGCGCGTCGCGACCTGTTGCTCGATATCGGCACTGAGGAGTTGAGTCACCTGGAAGTGGTTGGCGCCCTGATCCGCATGCACCTAAAGCCGCTCAAAACGCAGTCGGAAGCCGCCGAGGCCGATCCGCTTGTGACCATCGCGGGTGGAGGCGGAGTGGCGCTTTTGAACTCACGTGGCAACCCGTGGACGGCCGACTACCTGAAGATCACCGGCGAGCTTGACGTGGACCTGCGCAGCAACATCGCTGCCGAAGCCCGCGCCAAGATCGTCTACGAGCGCCTGATCGACCACACGGAAGATCCCGGCACTATCGACACGCTCCAATTCCTGATGACCCGGGAGATCACTCACATGAAGGCCTTCACAGCGGCCTTGGAAAGCATGGAAAAGCCGCCATTCTCCATCGGTCGTCTGGCACCCACGCCGGTTCTCGTGGATGAGTTCTTCAACGGCTCGACTGGTGATGGCGACGAGGGCGAAACCGACATGCGCGGGCCGTGGACCAGTCAGTTCGGTCTGCAGGAAGTGGATTCAAACATGGCCGGCGGCAAGGGGCTTTCGGTCGGCGCGGTAGATGGAATTGCCGGCAAGGAAGAACGCGGCAAACAGGACTCTGCAAAGAAGACTACGACCGCTCCGGCGCTCGGGGAGCTGGTTGGCGTGGCCAATGCGAAGTATTGAGTGATTTGATCGAGCTCAAAGCAAATACAAAGGCCGCCGGAATCAATCCGGCGGCCTTCGTGGTCTTCCAACTGAATCTGAGTGCAATTCCTAGCTTTCTTTCCTCCACCGCAGGATCGGCTTACGCGCGGCGCCCACTTCATCCAGCCGTGAAACGCGCGTTGAATGGGGAGCTCCCTTCACCAGTTCTGGCGACTCGTCCACTTCTTTCGCAATGGAGCGCATGGCCGCGATGAACAGGTCAAGTTCCTCCACGGACTCGCTCTCCGTAGGTTCGATCATCAGCGCGCCCGGCACAATCAGCGGAAAGCTCACTGTGTAAGGATGAAAGCCATAGTCGATCAGGCGCTTGGCGATGTCGCCGGTCTTCACGCCCTTGGCGGCCTGCCGCTTGTCGCTGAAGACTACCTCGTGCATCGACGGCGTCTTGTAGGGCAACTCGTACAGGTCCTCAAGCTTCTTGCGGATGTAGTTCGCGTTGAGTACGGCATCCTCGGTTGTCTGCCGCAGACCGTCCGGCCCGTTGGCCAGGATGTAGGCCAGAGCGCGGATGAACATGCCGGTGTTGCCGTAGAAAGCGCGCACACGGCCCACGCTCTTCGGCCGATCATAATTCCAGCCCTTCGTCCCATCCGCCTTCGTCATCAAAACGGGGGTCGGCAAAAATGGCTCCAGGAACGCCTTGCATGCCACCGGGCCCGGACCCCGGGCCGCCGCCGCCATGGGGCGTGGAGAACGTTTTGTGCAGGTTCAGGTGCATCACGTCCACGCCGAAATCGCCGGGCCGCACTTTGCCCACCAGAGCGTTCATGTTGGCGCCGTCCATGTAGAGCAACGCGCCCTTGGCGTGCAGAATGTCCGCGATCTTGTGGATCTGGTTTTCAAACACTCCGATGGTTGAAGGATTGGTCAGCATCAGCGCCGCCGTCTCTTCATCCACCTGTCGGGTCAGCGCGTCGAGGTCGATGCCGCCGTCCGCATTCGACTTCAGGTTCTCCACCTGGTAGCCACAGATGGCCGCAGTCGCCGGGTTGGTGCCGTGGGCGGAGTCGGGGATGATCACCTTCTTGCGTGGGTTTCCATTCGACTCATGCCACGCGCGAACAAGAAGGATGCCGGTGAACTCGCCGTGTGCGCCCGCCGCGGGCTGCAGCGTGATCGTGTCCATGCCGGTAATTTCGATGAGGCACTTCTGCAGCAGCTCAATCACGTCGAGAACGCCCTGAGCGAGCGCATCAGGCCGGTAAGGATGCGCCTCTGCCAGGCCCTCGATGCGCGACACAAACTCGTTTACCCGGGGGTTGTACTTCATGGTGCAGGAGCCGAGCGGATACATGCCCAGGTCGATGGCGTAGTTCCACGTGGAGAGCCGCGTGAAGTGGCGGATGATCTCTATCTCGCTTAACTCAGGGAGCTCACCGGCGACCTTGCGATGCGTACCGCCAAGCAGGGCAGCGGCGTCAACCGCAGGCACATCGAGCGGCGGCAGTTTGTAAGCCTTCTTGCCGGGCGAAGACTTTTCAAAAGTCAGGCGCTCGTTTTGCGTCTGGTGGGGACGAACTTTGCCCGTCGTGCGTGGGCCGGTAGTGCGTACGCCCGGATTCTCAATTCCCGTTTCCATGTATTCCTCGATGTTTTGCATAGCTTCGTAACAGGGCACGACTTCAGTCGTGCCGCATGCAGGTCAAATTGAGGCGGGCTTTAGCCCCTGCTCCGCCGCCCTCGCCGCGATGTCTTCCCTCGATTTCAGATTGCTTGTCACCTTCAACTCTGCCAACGACCGATAACAATACGGATACTTCCCAGGCGAATCGACAAGCCCCGCTTTCACCGGGTTTTCCGCGATGTACGCCCGATGCTTCTCCATACTCCCTCGATTCATCACTTGCACCTCGGAGAAACCGCGTTGCCACACTTCGCCCAACATTCCCAATTCCTTCTTCATTCGGAAGGAGGATCTCCCCTTGATTAGTTGCATCGCCTTTTCGACCGTCATTCCGTCATGAACGGTAAGGAGCAAGTGGACATGATCGGGCATGATTACAAAATCTTGAAGCTTGAATTTCTTTTCAATAGCCAATGAGCGAAGTATGTCGATCAACAGGTGCGCGTTTCGATCCGATTGCAAAAGCCGGCGCCCCATGCTCGTCTTCGTTGTGGCGAAGAATGTGCGCGCTGGCCGCAGAATGTCTTCGGCAGCGGCATTGCGGCTTGGTTTTGCCATCGCAGGGGCTAAAGCCCACTCCTTTTTGCATCCTTTTCGGCACGGCTAAAGCCGAGCCCTGATACAAAACCAGCCGCTCACGGCTATTGCCAGTGGATCGGCCTTACGCCTCCACAAGCCCGGCCGCCATCACCGCGGCTGCCTTGTCGATCTGCTCTTTCGCAATCATCTCCGTAGCGCACCAGAGCGTGGCGTTCCCCAACTCTGGATACCAACGGCTCAACTCCACGCCGCCCACGATCTTGTTCTCAAGCAGCCGCTTCGACCACAGCGCCGGCGACTCTACGGTCTCCACCACAAACTCGTGGAACCGCGGGGCGCCATTAAACAGTAGCTTCGTGCCCGGTTGCGCGCTCAGCTCCTGCGCCGCATAGGCGGCCTTCGCCAGATTATGCTCCGCCAGTTCGCGAATGCCTTCCTTGCCATACACGGTAAGGAAGATCGTCGCCATCAGCGCGACCAAAGCTTGGTTGGTGCAGATGTTTGAGGTCGCCTTCTCGCGGCGGATGTGCTGCTCGCGCGTCGACAGCGTCAGTACGAACCCGCGATTGCCATCGTGATCGACGGTCTGCCCGACGAGCCGGCCCGGCATCTGCCGCAGATACTTTTCCTTGGCTGCGATCACACCGCAGTACGGTCCGCCATAACTCAGCGCCACGCCGAAGCTTTGCGCTTCCATGCTCACAATGTCGGCCTCCACGGGCGGCCGCACCACGCCGAGCGAAACCGCTTCGGCGATGGACACAATCAGCAGCGCACCCTTCTTGTGAGCGATCTCTGCGATGGCGGGAATGTCTTCGATGATCCCGAAGAAATTCGGGCTCTGCACTAGAACTGCCGCGGTCTCCTCCGTCACTTCGGTTTCGAGCGCCGCCAGGTCGATGCGTCCTGTTTCGCGGTCATAGGGAACTAGTGTGGTTGGCAGCCCCTGATGCTTGGCGTAGGTCGCCATCACCTCGCGATACTCCGGATGCACGCTCCGCGCGACGACAGCCTTGTGCCGCCCGGTGACACGAACAGCCATCATCACGGCCTCGGCGGCGCCGGTCGAGCCGTCGTACATGCTGGCGTTGGCCACGTCCATTCCGGTCAGTTCCGCGATCATGGTCTGGAACTCGAAGATGGCCTGCAGCGTGCCCTGGGTGATCTCGGCCTGGTAGGGCGTGTAGCTGGTGAGGAACTCGCCGCGCTGTACCAGCGCGTCAATGATCACGGGCCGGTAATGCCGATACGCGCCCGCTCCAAGAAAGCTGGCATAGCCTGTCGCGTTCTTGTCGGCAGCGGCCTTGAAGTAATCAATGATCTCGCTCTCGGCGTGTTGCCGCGGCACATCCAGGTCCCGCGTCAAGCGGTACTCGGCGGGGATCACGGAAAACAAATCGTCAATGGCGGCCGCGCCAATCTCGGCGAGCATCTGCTCCCGTTCGGCGGGCGATTTGGGTAGATAGCGCATTGCAGCTTTTAGCTCCCAGCTTCTAGCTTCAGGCTAAAAGCCTTCTGCGGCGAGACCTAGAATCGGCACGCCGAAACATATCGTCATTATTGTTGATGCAGCTTCCAGCGATTCGAATCAACCGGGGCAGGAACTGCAGACACTCAGCTTCCGGTCTCTTCGGAAATAAACTTCTCGTATGCTGCCGCGTCCAACAGCCCGTCGAACTCGGCTGGATTCGAAAGCTCCACCTTGATGATCCAGGTCTCATGCGGCGCGGCGTTGATCTTGTCCGGTTCTGTCTTCAGCGTCTCATTCACTTCGGTCACCGTGCCTGTCACCGGCGAGTACAGGTCGCTCACCGCTTTTACGCTCTCCACGGAACCAAATGTTGAATTTGCAGCTACCGAGTCGCCCACCTTGGGCGCGTCCACGTACACAATGTCGCCCAACGAATTCTGCGCATAGTCTGTGATGCCAACTGTGCCAATGTTGCCGTCAACCGAGATCCACTCATGCTCTTTGGTGTAGCGGTATTGCGTGGGATACGCCATGCGGGCTCCTCTTCCAGGAAATCGAGACATTTCCAGTGTAAGGGGTCAGGCGGGGAGGGGCGAAACGCTGGATTTGCACAAGCTAACAGGGGAATTCCCTGGGAAATTCACCCGGTCACGCGATCAAAGGGGTCGTCCGACACTCGTCTTCCGCTCACTTGGTGAAACCACCGTACGGTTCCAGCGCCAGAAAGGTCGTGACCTCCAGCATCCCAGCTCGTGCAAGCGGCAGGCTGGCAATCGCCTCGCGCGCTTCGGCCTCGCTGGCGGCCTCCCACAGAATCGCCGCACCGGGCACATCGCCGCGCTTCCAAACTTGCCTCAAAATGCCGGCTGCGTACAGTTCTTTCACGCGCTGCGCCTCGCCGCCCACCAGTTCCGGTGTAAATGCCTCCGGTGGGAATGCATCCACTCTGCGTCTCGAAATTGATAGAAATTGCATGCCCTGATTGTAGAAGAGCAGCGTCCGAGCGCCGCCCTTTGTCACTTGTCGAAGAACTGCCCGTGCCCACCACTTGCCCATGGGTCGTAATGGGCGGCAAAGTTGGCCCGATTCTTGACCGACGGATGGTTGTAGTCCCAGAACTCGACAATTGGATTTGGATCAGGATCGTCGAGCCACGCTTCACCCAGGTGGTTGAACCCCGAAACCGCCGTCTTCTGCGGATCAGGCACCAAACCGTGAATGGCTTCCTGCCCGTACACATCGGCTTCGTGCTCAAAGTGGCGGCTCATGGTGTTGCCCGCCGGCGTCAACAGGAAATTCGCGATCGAGAAAGAAAAGATCAGTGTCAGGAATCCAGCCCTGCTAGCCACCGAGTCAACTTGCCAGCGAGTACCGAACTTCCGGATCATCCTTTCTGACGCCCGCGCGCAGATCCAGAAGATAAAGAACATACCGATTGCGGTTATCCCAAGCATCTTGGGGATGTGATTCAGCACGTAGTGCCCGCTCTCATGCCCGAAGACGAACATCACTTCGTCATCCGGGAGGCGATCCGTCGCCGTATCCCACATGACGAACCGCTTGGTCGAGCTCATCCCCGTCACGTAAGCGTTCAGGCCATTGCTCTTTTCGCTGGCCTTCATCAGGAACATCCGCTCCGGCGGAATGTTGGTTCCAGTCTTGGCTACTACGGTTTCCAGCTTGTTCACCAGTTCCGCGTGCGTCTTGGTCAGCGGCTCAAATTTGTTGAACAGGGGATCAATCACAACAGGGGTCAGAATGATGGCCGCGCAAACCAGCGGCATGGTGATGAGCCATAGCCAGACCCAGTAGGCCCTCGGGGAAACGCGTACGACCCAGTTGAACAGCAGCATGACCAGCGACCCAAAGATCACGGCGATCGCCAACCCTTTGCCCTGGTCGCCGAACCAGCTTTCCCATCCCTGCACGCTGATCCCATAGTGGTGGCTCACGGTGTGCCCGATGGCGTCGAGCGGCAGGCTCGCAAGCGTCGTGATCACGAAAAAGGCCGCGAAAAAGATCAACCCTTGGACCCACCGATACCGCGACACGCTCTTCACCCATTCAGCCAGCCGCGCGGCCGCCTTGGTGGCCAGCAGCAGCCACAGCACGGCGAATCCCCATAGAGTCCCAACAATTTCCAGCGCCAGCCGGATCTTGTTCAGCATGATGGCCTGGGCAAGCTTGTCGGGTGGCAAGCTATACGCCTGTTCGGACTTGGGCTGGGTTGGCGCCGTCTGCGGCAGAGGGGCCTTTGTCTCCGGAAGTCCACCCGAACCGTCTGGCGTCGCCTGTCCCATCGAAACGAAAGGCGCAGCCGTCAGCAGTACTGTTGCAAACAACGCGATCGTACAAACGCGCACAAGTCTCATTGAATTCATGACGGTAAAACTATCAGCAGTGCTTATCCGTGGTGAATCGAATTCTGCAGAAAGAAATATCCGGCGGTTAGCAGCCCGATGCAGGCCACTGTCCAGCGCATCGCTCGCTGGTTCACTTTAGGACTGAATCGCGCGGCCAGGTATCCGCCGGTAGCGGCAAGGATCGCCATCTCCAGGCAGAACTGCCACTCCACCCGCCGTGCTGCGATGAACGTCAATGCAGGAATCCCGATTGAAACGGCGGCCGTGAGCACTTTCAGCGCGTTCATTTCGTGAATATCGCGTACACCGCAAATCCCCAAAAGCGACATCACCAGAAACCCGCCACCAGCCCCGAAATACCCCACGTAAATGCTTACGATCACCATTCCAAAAATGAGCCAGGCGTCGTAGCGGCGTCCACCTGACAACTTGGACAGCCACTTGCCAATGGGAAAGCTGAGGATGAACATCACGGCGGCAAACAGCAGCAGCCATGGCAGCATCTGGCGAAACATCCGGTTTCCGGTTCGCATCAACAGCAGGCCACCCAACTCGCCGCCAAGTCCGGAGGCGAGCGCCAGCGGCAACAGCCTCCAGCCATAAGTGCGAAGCTGTTTTCGAAACGCAACCAGTGACGTGAGTTGTCCTGGCCAGAGCGCCACAGTGTTTGTGGCCTGGGCAGTCACCGCCCCCACACCCACCAGCGTTGTCCCGGAGATCAAGGCCGGCAACGAAAGAAAGGAACCTCCGCCCGCAACCGTGTTAAGAATGCCTGCCATGAATGAAGCAACAGGTAGCCAGAGGAATTTTATGAAGGGCAGAAATGAACCAACCATGCTTCAATCTACTGTTTAAACGCATAAAGAGGCATAAGTTCTGCGGTTTTTCTCATATCAGGCACGGATTGACATGGAATCAGTCGAAGTGCAACATCTTCTTGATACACTCCCTTCAAAAGAATCCCGGAGTACACTACACAATGAAGAAATCGCCTTTGCTTGTGTGCCTTGCAGTTGCCATGACTGTTCAAGCGCAGACCGCACCAAAACCGGCTACTCCCACTACCAAGCCAGCGACCGCACACCCAGCGACTCCGCGCGCTGCAACTTCGACCACTGCCTCCGCATCCGCCATCAAGCTGCCTCCCGGCGTTCCCAAGGTCGTCGCGCCCGTCAATACTGCCTTTTCTCTGCGCTACCAGGACATCAAGATTGGCACCGGCGCTCTCGGCGAATCGAACAAGCTCTGGAAGGTGTTCTACACCGGCTACCGTGCCGCCGACGGCGTAGTGTTCGACTCATCCGATGAACATCGCAAGCCCGTCATGGGCGTCGATGGGAAACCCGAAATGGATGCCGACGGCAAGCCCAAACTTGGCGATCCCGATCCGCTGCCGTTCCCGCAAGGCATGGGCCGCCTGATACCCGGGTTCGACCAGGGTGTGGCCGGCATGCACATCGGAGGCAAGCGCCGGCTCTTCATTCCCTGGCAGCTCGCCTATGGGACTCGGGACATGCCCGGACCGGCGGGAAAGCCAGGAATTCCGTCAAAATCCGACCTCATCTTCGACATAGAACTGGTGGAAGTGACCGAACTGCCGCAGCAGCAGGCGCCGGCACCTCGACCTGCCCCGACCGCCACCCCAGCGCATCCGGCGTTGCCGCCTGGACACCCTTCTCCAACCGGTGCAAACGCAACTCCCGCGGGTTCGCAGCCTGCCGCGCAGCCCGCTCAAAGCGCTCCCCAGCCTGCCCCTCAACCCAAGTAAAGATCGATATTCCCTAATCGCCCTCGGCTCCGGCTTTCCAAACGCCAATCAACGAGCCGGGGGCGATCAGCATCTCATCCCCTGAAGCAGCAGTCGGGCTGGCGTCAACCAGACACAGAAAGCGTTCTGTTCGACCGCAGTACCCGACGCTAAGCCTCAGGAAGGAAGCCAGATGCCACAACAATCCAACGAGAATGAATTGAATCGATTCGACGCGTCGACAGACGAAGAGATTGATGCCCTCGAGCTCAACCTGGTGCAGGATGGCGACGACGTCCTCAACTCTGAAGACGGTTCGGGGTTGATCGACGATGACCTCGCCCGCGATCAAATTGAGGGAATAACCGAGGTTGGGCCCGATCTTGCCGACAAAGGAGTAGACAACGTTGCTCCAGGCCGCGACGACACGAGTTCCACGATTCGCCGCCATCGTCCCGCCGGGATGGGAAGTTCCGAGAGTGCCGTAGAAGCCAACTTGGACGAACCGCGAGACGAAACGATCATGGATCGCGAGGAAGACGAGGATACTGCGGCCTGACGACGGATCCCTCCGCGCCTCTTCGGTGAATCGTCCAAAAGAAACAACCACGGCATTCCGCTCAGGGAATGCCGTGGCTGGTTGCAGGCTTTCGGGTCGAATTACTTCTTTTCTTCGGGGGCCATCGCGCCTGGGAAGATTCCCGGCAATGGCTCGCGCATTTTTTGTTCCTGTTCCGGATTCGGTAGCGGCTTGCGCGGCAGCATCTGGTCACGCTGTGCCGCGTTGTATAAGAAGATCGCCTCCACGGTTGCAATCTGCTTTAAGTCTGCCGCCTGCAGCCGCTCGTAGACATCCTGATTTGAGTGGTGCGTCCGCGTTTCATAATCCAACTCGTCCTGAATGAATTGGAACCCCGGAATACCCACGGCATCGAAGCTCAGATGGTCAGTGCCGCCCGTGTTCCGGTTGGTAATCGTGGTAACGCCCAGGTCTTTCAGCGGCGCCATCCACTGCGCGAAAATCGGTGCGATTCCAGCATTGCCCTGTGTGTAGATGCCCCGGATTTTTCCGCTGCCGTTATCCACGTTGAAGTAGCCGGAAATGAGCTTTTGCTCCGGCTTCACTTCCAGCGGACCCGCTGCCCGGCGCATGAACTCCGGCAACTGCATCTGGTCTGGAGTGGTCGATGTCTTCGCCGAGCCGAAATGCTGCGTCGCATAGCCCTTCGATCCGAACAATCCCTGCTCTTCGCCGGTCCAAAGTGCAATGCGAATGGTGCGTCGCGGTTTCACGCCCAGCGCTTTGAGGATGCGTACCGCCTCCATGGCCACAATTGTGCCCGCGCCATTGTCAGTTGCGCCGGTGCCGGAGATCCAGCTGTCCAGGTGACCACCCACCATCACCACCTGGTCCTTCAACTTGGGATCGGTGCCGGGAATCTCCGCCACCGTATCAAATCCATGCTCGTGCTCGCCGGTGAACTTTGTTTCAACGTTGACCTCCACGCTGCACGGTGCGTGGATCTGTGCAAGGCGATACAAGCGCCCGTAGCTCTCGATGGCTGCTACCACCACCGGAATCTTCACCTTTTTTTCAGCCACGTAAGGAGTGCGCCCCAGCGTTGCGCCATTATCGTCGAACAAAACACCGCCCGAACCGCCGCCTTCGGATGCGCCCCGGCTCGGCTCGATGACAGCCGCGACCTTCTCATCCGCAAAGAACTGCGCAATCTTGTCGATCATGCGCAGCCGCTCCATGCGCTCGCGCAGGCGCGCCTGCAACTCGGGCGGAATTCCACCGGCATTCGCGTTGACAGGGAACTCCGCCAGGTCATCCAGCTCTTTCTCTGTGTAACGCGTGAAGAGCGTTTTATCGATGGGCGGCACCTCGCGCATGGCGCCGAACAGAACCACCTTGCCCTCGAGCTTGCCCTTGTACTTGTCGAAATCCTTATCGTCCTGGATGCTCACAAAGACAACGTCGCCTGTCACAGGCCCATTGGTTGAAGGCGACCACGGGGTAGCCTGCACAATCAGCACGGCCGTATCCGGCGTCACCATGCGCGCCCAGGTGTTCAACTGCTGCCAGCCCAGGCCAAACTCACCCCAGTCTTCCAGATGCGCGTTTTCGAGCCCGATCTTGGTCAGCGTGTCGCGCGTCCACTCGTTGGCCTTTTTCGCATTTGGAGATCCCGTCAGCCGCGGTCCGATTCCATCCATCAGCGCCGATCCAAACTCCATCACATGCGAGTGGTTCAGCCCCTCATCGCGAATCCGCTGATACATTGACATGTCCAGCGTCTCTGTTGCGGGCTGAACTTCGGCATAAGGGTCGGTTTCAGTGGCGGCTGCCACCGGCTTCGGCTTGTCCGCCGCGTAAAGACTTATAGCAACTCCAAGAAGGGTCGCAATAAGGCAACGAAGGTGGTCGGATTGCATACTTGATCGGCTCCAGTGTGGGGAATCTGCTTCTGCTTTGGAGGAATTGTAGGTCATCTCACCCTCTCGGGCGGAGGTTGAACCAGGGGTTCACCTGCGACCCCGCAACCCTGACTGTTGGAATCAACAATCCCAAGGCGAACATCAGACCTTCTGAAATCAGGGGAACTACCCCGGCGCATGTGTCCGTTGCAAACGACCTTGGGCAGCTGGGTGCGCCCGCAATGACCCTCGACTCGATTGGTCAATTCGAGGCCGAAATTGCGTCATTTCAAGCCGCAGTTCGCGTGAGGATGCCAGATCGAGATGACGGTGATTGGCTATGAATTGAAATACCAACCAACGTCTCAAAAGGAATGATCATGCTGCGAATTGACTGTGGCTGCACCACGGGGTCTAGTCACTCTTCCCGGAATCCTTCTCGGTTCCCGAAGGAAGATCCAGTGCAACCAGCGCAAATATTGTTTTCCCCTCTTTGCCGTGCTCAAAACCAACAATATGCTGATGGCGCTTCGACCCTGCCTTCAAATTGAACCCGTCCTTCGAGCCGAAATCGTTATCGTCAAACTTGACGTTGGAGTTCTTCCCGTCGTCGGCACAGGACAAGCCCTCGCCCGTGACCGTAGGCGAGCCCACCGGCGACTTGTTTTCGCACGTCAGCACGTCGCCATAGCGGCCCAGCGCCTTCTTGTAAAAGGCCGCAACTTGCTCCTTGGAGTCCGAGGTCTCGTAGTTCACCGCGCGCACGCGCAACTGCCATTCGCCGAACCCAAGGTGGACATCGGCAGACTTGTGCTTTTCATCGTCCCTCACCTGCGTGGCTCCCGGGTAAGTTGGCAAGCCAAGATCCGCTGCGGAGACCTGGTCCGTGTTTACGTGCACCCCGCCAAATGGCGTGTCCACCTGGACCGTCTTGTCCTCGCCGTTGGCGCCCTTGTTTACGTGGACACGGCAGCCGGAAACTCCCGCTGTCACCGCAAGCGATGCAGCCAGGAAAATGGTCGATTTGTAGCTCATGGCAGTTGCCCTCTCCCCAGAATTACGCGCGGCCGGCACAAATAGTTCCTTTCGGAACCCTCGCAGCCGCCGCCCGGGGGCGACTTCTTTCTACCACGATCCGGGCAGGGATCGCAGCACGCAGCATTTCAGGCGGGCGGGGACGGGATTAGTGGGTTGCGTGGCCGTCGTGGTCGGAGTGACCGTCTTCCTGGCTGCTGGTGCCCCAGAAAATGCAGACAGCGAACACAACAATAATCAACGGCACCACAAAGAACGGGGAAGTAATGTCCATGGAGAAGCTCCCTCTTCCCAGAATACCAAAGCCCGGACCGGGCGCATGCTCCGGTCCGGGCTCGATGGTACGCCAAAGGTTCAATATCTATATGTATCGATGGACAGTCGGCCCCCCAGGCTGAAGCTTGGCCACCGGCTGCCCATCTTGGCGTACTCCTCGTGCTTCTGAATCAAATGAGCCGGGTAATAAACGAACAACAAAATCAATGCAGGAAAGAAAGAGCACAAAGAGGATTTGGATTTTTATCATCCTTGGTTCAACGCGACTCCAAATCAGTTCGCGTCATTCTTAAAACTTCTTAAGCGTGATCCGATGCAAAAGGAAAATATGTGACAGCGGTCACGGCATCACGAAGCAAGCGTGCATCGGTCACGGCAGTGTTGTGATCCATCCCCGCCTTGGCCTGCCGCCTTTAATCCACAAGAACAAAATCGGTCAGCATATCGAGTCCAAAGAAAAAAGGCGGAGCCGAAGCCCCGCCCTCTCAATTCCAAATTGCCGAAAGTTCTATTCCTTAGGACCGCCCTCGGGATAGTCCACTCGAATTGTGAGTATCTCGTAAGGCTTGATGGGAGCCTTCACGATATCGCTTCCGACTGCGAGCGGCGAGCCTTCTGCCGTCTCCATCATGTTAGTGACCGTCGCGCCCTTAGCGCCTGGCGGTACATGGAACTCAACGGTTGCGTCCTTGCCTGCCCACTCATAGACACGAAAGATGAGCCCCTTCGCATCTTCGGCCTTTTTCACTGCGGTGAGTACTACATTCTCCGGCATTACTGAGGCAAACGAGTGCTCAGCCGGCAGCGCTCCCGTGTGCGCCGTCGTCACCGCCGCTGACAGCGGATAGTTGTACTCCCATCCGTGCCGTACCGTCATTGCGTCTTTCCACGTACCTGCATGCGGGAACAGCGCGTAGTGAAAGTGATGATGTCCGCGGTCCGCTTCCGGATCCGGCCATGTCGGCGAACGAAGCAGGGTGAGGCGCAGCACATTACCCGCTGCATCGTATCCATACTTCGAGTTGTTGATCACGCTGAGCCCGTGCTTGCCATCGCCGAGATCCGCCCAGCGCATCGCAGGCACTTCAAACTGCGCCTTCTCCCACGAGTTGTTGCGCGTCGTCGCCCGGTCAATCGATCCGTAGGGAATCTCATACGTGGCGAATGGCCCTGATGCCGCCAGCGGGAATGCAGCCTTCAGGAGCACATGGGTCTCGTGCCAGTCGAATTCGTTATCGATGTCAACTGTGTCGCCTTCTGCTGAAATGCTGAACGTCTCCACGAACTTGGATTCCTGCCAGTGGCGCGTGACGCGAATGCCCGGTTCTGCGGTCTTTACCAGTTCCACCGCATCGGCGTGCTCAATCGTTGTCGGCGGCGCATCCAATGTGCCCGGATCGATGTTCCACGCGTCGTAGTCCTTCGGTGTGTCCTTGAAGAACTGCAACTGGTTCCCGCATCCGCTCGATGCAATCGTTTCAAAGCCGGTCTTCTTCTGGAACAGGCTCGTGATGCAACCCGTTCCCTTGTCTACCGTCAACCGCAGCGTGGCATTTTCCAGAGTGATCGCGCTACCGCTGTCCTTTCCCTCGACATCGCTCGCGCCTTTCTGCGCCGCCGCTTTACCGCCGATCCACACCGTCTTGTAGCCGAGCGCCGGCACCTTCAGAACATGCAGCCGGATATCGGATACGCCGGTCTTCTCGTCGGTCTTCGCTTCCACCACCTGTGCGCCAGTCGCGCTCACGCCGCTCTTTGCGCCCTGAATGTGCACCGTTACTTCGCCAGAGCGCTCCCAGGCCAGCGGATTGTGAACCACAACAGGGATGCCGCTCCCTGCCGTATTCACGCGTTCATCCACTGTCTGCATGGCTCCGGCCGAAATCTCATTCGTCGACCACCGCACTACGTCGTAGTCTTTTTGCGCGTCCTTGTAGATGATCCCGATACCCGATCCGGCGGCCAGATCGTGGAACTGGTTGAACAGCACCTTCTTCCAGTCCTCCGTAAGTTCGTCGCCGGGATACGCGCGTCCATCGAGCCATGCGATCGATGCCCACTTCTCGGCATCCAGAACTTGCTCTTCGCTGTCGCGCATGTTCTTTTTATGATTCGCCTGTGTGGTCATCACCCCGCGGTGATACTCGAAGTACATCTCGCTCTTCCATGTGGGAATCGATACTTTGCCCTCCACGGCCGGCGGGGGCTCATAGCCCTTGGCCATCGACTGGTAGTTCCACTCCCGGCTCTCCGGTGCAATTTTCTTCTCAATGCTGGTGAAGAACGTCTGCGCGATACCGAACTGAATCTTGGGCATCACTTTTTCCGGCGTCGACGGATTGGCCCAATGCATCCCTTGATCGAGCACCGCACGGGTGGGACCGCCACCGTGATCGCCAATCCCGTACAGGTCCATAAATTCCGTTATCCCGGTCGCTCGCTCGCGTGCCTGCGCCGTATCGGCGGAAAGACGCATGGGGCTAAGGTTGTTGTTCGCGTAATCGTGCGGGAAATACGCCAGCACCTTGCTGCCATCCGGCGACTCCCACCAGAAAAGCTTGAACGGCAGTTGGTTCGTGTCGTTCCACGTCATCTTCTGCGTTACAAAATAGTCGACGCCACTCTTCTTGTAGATCTGCGGAAGCTGCCACGTGTAGCCGAACGAATCTGGATTCCATCCAATCCGCACGTCCACGCCGTATGCCTTCTTGAACCAGCGCTTGCCCACCAGCAGTTGCCGCACCAGGCTCTCGCCGTCCGGCATGTTCAGGTCGGGCTCAACCCACATGCCGCCCACGATCTCCCAGCGCCCTTCATCAATGCGCTTCTTGATCTCCGCATTCATGTCGGGATACTTTTCGGCCATCCAGTCGTTATAAGCCGCCGCGCTCTGGGTGTAGGTGTACTTCGGATACTCGTACATCAGCTGCAGTGCCGTCCCAAAGGTGCGTTTCACCGCATCCACGGTCTCGGTCCAGGGCCAGAGCCACGCCGCGTCAATGTGCGAGTTGCCGGTGAGGTGCCAGGTCATGGTCTGCACCAGGGGAACCAGGGCCTCAAGCTTGCCGTGCGAGGCCTTCAGGCTGGCGTCAAACCCGCTCTGATCCTTCGCGTCCAGTGCCTTCAGATCAACCGCTGCGATCGCATCATTCAGAGTGGTCATGCTGCTGCTGTCGCCGCCCTTGGCCAGAGTCGGAACCAGCAAAGCCGCAGAAAGAAACTCTTCGCGCAGGTCTTCAGGATTGGGCCGGTTCTCCGGAAAATCGATATCCAGCGTCGCGCCACGGATCGTCTTTGTATCCACCGTGTGCAGCAGCTTTACGGCAACCGTAACCTTGTCTCCGGGCTTGGCGCTGTCGAACAGCACTACAGGCTCAAGGTCATCGCCCATGGCAACCCGCCGGCCGTTGAAGTAGAGAATCTCCGGCATCGGCCCATTGGCTTCCGAGTGAAACTGAAACCAGATGCGCGCGCCGGTCAGATCGTATCCGCCAAGTGTCTCAGGCACTGTGTAGCTCTGCCGGAACCAGACTGCGTCGTTGGGCGCCTTGCCGGGGGGCGATGTCGATATAGGCTCCCAACCGGATTCGTCAAGACTGACTGCTTCGCCATGCGCCAGGTCGCCGGAGTGCATCTTCCAGGTGCCCTCGGGCAGCTCCTTGATCAGCGAGAGCCGCGTAATCACCGTCCGCGATGTCGGGGGGAGATTCGACGCCACGCGATCGACCTCCGCCGCAACCTTGGCGGCCTCGACCGAGGTTTGAGCAGCGGCAGGCGAGGCACTCAATGCGGCTCCAATAGCAAATAGTCCAATACACCAGATAAAAGGCGGGTTCCAGAATGTTTTAGGGTGCCAGGTCATGACAGAATCCTTTCGCGAAGAATCTTACGGCATCAACACGCGGTGCAGACTATTTCTCGCCCACCAAAGCCAGAAGTGGTAACGATTCCAAATTGTCTCAGATCACCCCGCCAATCGCAGAGCCGAAGTCCCTCGCGACGGATGCCCCACCCTCGCCGGGTTCTTGTCTTTCCGGCTAGGGTGGGAGGGCGTCCCCGTTTCGTTATCTTGTGGCAGTCCTCTAGTGTTTCGGCTGCGCCCGCTCCATCCACTCCACATACCCCAGCAGCGCGCCCCAGTGATAGAAGCGGTCGCTCGATGTCACATCGTCCCCGGTCCCCGTCACCGCGTTGTAGTTCTCGTGCACGTGCCGCTTTTCTGTCCACTCTTTCGCAAACAGCGCGTACGATCTGTCGGCGAAGTCTTTCCGAACGGCTGCGTCCTCATAATTTCTCAGCCCTGAATACACCAGATAATTCATCGGACCCCAGATGCGCCCCCGCCAGTACTGCTGGTCTTTGAAGCCGGGATCATCGCGCGCAATCGCGGGGATCACGTACTCGCCCCAGAATTCCTGCGGGTTCTTGAGGTGCCTTTCGATCATCGTCCGCGCCTGTTCTGCCGTAGCAGCCTTCGCCAGCAGCGGATAAAAATTCGTCGGCGAAAGCCGCCGGCTCTTCTCCCCCGTGTGCAGGTTCACGTTGAGAAACATCCCAGCCTTCTCATCCCACATCGTCTTGAGCTTCGCGCGATACTTGTCGCCGCGCTCTTTTAGTTCTTTTGCCTCGGCCGTTTTTCCCAGCACATCGGCCATCCGCGCCAGCGCGTCGCAATCGGCCACATACAGGCCCATCAGCCCCACATCGCCAAACTCCAGCAGATGCGTCTGTTCGTTGTAGAGTCGTGCCGTCATACATCGGACTGTTGTCCAAGCCTGACTCGAAGATCGCTCCCTGCCACGTTCCCACCGACCCGTCATCCAGGTTCCGCGGCTTGTTGTCCGGATCGCTGCCCCACGTTAAATAACCCTGCAAATCGCGATGCTCCGCCCACCACCGATTCCACTTCAGCAGAGCAGGGAACGCGTCATCCACAAACCACGTGTCGTGAAACTTGTCATAGAGCCCCGCCACCGTGATCGCCCCCACCGGCGGTTCGCTGCGGTCGAAGCTCTTCCATCCGCCGGCCCGCGCGTAATTCGGCACAAACCCCGCCGGCGTCTCCTCCCGCAGCGTCTCCAGCGCATTGGCGTAAGCCAGATCCTTGTCGCCGATCCCCGCCATGGTCGCCGCAAAAAACGTGTCCCAGTCGAAGATCACGTACCCGCCCCAGCCCACGCTCCACACCCGGCTCACCGGCGACACCACGCGCCCCTTCTCCGGCTCGTAGATCGTGTCCCATCCCAGCGTCGTTTCGATCGCGTCCAGTATCGGCCCGTTTGCACCGGCAGCCTTAATGGACTGTTCATACGCAGCTTTCTGCCGCGCAATCGCCGCCTGAATCTCCCCGAGTGAACGCTGCTTCCCAGTGGATACGCCGACGGGCTCTACTAAATCCGCCGCGAAATAGGGCCCTCCTATCGGCAAGGCAAGCTTTGGAGGCTCTTTGTTCCACTCCGGTTCGCAAGTGCAGCGAACGGTTGGATTAAGTTGCGGCCCCGCGGCCTCCATCATTTGGGGATCGCGGTAAACAGCGGCCGCGCGGTTCCACAGAAAATTCACCGAAAACACAACTGTCGGAGGAATCGCTGATGCGCCTTTCGACTCCAGCGGGCTCACCAGCATCACCAAATCATCGCCATCATGCGCGCTCTCCACCCGCCATTTGTGCCCCTTCCATTCGTAATCCGCGCTCGTATAACTCCCATCCCACGCATGCGGCCCCGGCGTCACCACCTCCGCGTCCTTATCCAGCCTCCCAATCAGCGCATCGCCCAGAAACGCATCGCCATTCAGCGTGGAGTTGTGCTTCATCCCCACATGGATCGCCAGCCCCTCCGGCAGCAGCACCTGCGTCGCCACGCTGTGCACGTCCCACGTATTCCATCCCCGCGCCAGCCGCGCCTGCACCTTCTCATACTCCGCCGACCGCGGCTCCGGATCACCCGCGCCCACCGCAACGTGAGTCAACTGCTGCGTACTCAGTCCGGCGCTCGACATTGCCAAGCAAACGGCCTCAATCATCCAACGCCTCGCCATCTTCCGTCCATCGTCCAGTCTTTGCCGCAGTCCCTTAGTCCCTTAGTCTTAGTCCCTAGTCCCTAGTCCCTCAGTCCCTCAGTCCCTCAGTCCCTAGTCCCTCGCCCCTCGTCCCTGCGCGCTTTCAGCGCGCTACACCCATCCCCCATCCACCACGTAACTCTGATTCGTAATCCCGCTCGAATCATCCGCCGCCAGAAACAGCACCAGCCGCGCCACATCCTCGGGCAATATGTCCCGCTTCAGCGCCTGGCTCGCCAGGATCGTTGCCTTGTACTCCGGCGTGTACACCAGCCGCTTCTGCTTTTCCGTGGCAATGCCTCCCGGCAGTACTGCGTTCACGCGAATTCCCGCGGGTCCCAACTCGTGCGCCAGCGTTCGCGTCAGCCCAACAATCCCGGCCTTCGCCGTCACATACGCCGGCAGCCCCGTTGACGGAATCATCCAGCAAATCGAACTGAGGTTCACAATCGATCCCTGTCCCGCCGCCTTCATCCCCGGCAGCACCGCCTGGATGCAAAAGAAATAATGCTTCAGATTCAGCTGCACGCACCGATCCCACCACTCCGGCGTAACCTCGTCGGTCGCATGCCTCTGGTCATTGCCTGCATTGTTCACCAGCACATCAACCGTGCCGAGCGCCGACAGCACCCGCGCCACGCTTTCCTTCAACGCGTCAATATCCGTCAGGTCGCAGTGCAGGTAGAGCGGCGTCGTGCACCCCGCAGTCGACAAGCTCATCTCGCAGCGCTGTTGCCGGCTCGTCCTGTATGTCGAGAAATGCCACCCGCGCGCCCTGGTGCGCAAAATGCCTCACCAGCGACTCCCCAATCCCCGTCGCGCCGCCCGTCACCAGCACCACCCGATCCTTCAAGCTCGGATAGATCGCGTACTTTGCATCCGCCATCGTTTCAGCTTCTCCCTCACGTAGATCTAACCGCGCAGTGCAGCCCAGATTCGGCCATTCCTTCAACGCACCTCAATATAGCGGCCTGCACGCGCCTGTGCGCAATGCCAGCTCCGCGCCTGGCGTTTCCTCCAGCAAATCCGCAGCGCCATCGACTCTCAGCTCTGTCTCCTCCAGAACGCGAGCCCCGCCAATCGCATGTTACAGTTGTGTGATTCAGCGGAAGAGACTCCGAACGATGACCGATATTCGATTCAAGGAAGCTGAAACCGAGCGGGAGTTTCAGCAGATTCACCGCCTGAATCACCTGACCTTCGCTGAAGAGATCGCACAGCACCAACCCACATCGAACGGCCACCTCGTCGATCGTTTTCATTCCGCCAATCGCTACTTCATCGCGCTCCTCCACGACGAACTCGTGGGCATGGTCTCCGTGCATCCGGGGCCGGACTTTTCCATCACCAGCCGCCTTCCTGACCCGGCAGCCCTGCGCGTGCTCCGTGCACCTCTTGAAGTGCGCCTGCTCGCCATCGCGCCGCAACACCGCGGATCGGCGATTCTCCCCGGCCTTCTTCTCCACGTTTATCGTTATGCGTTGCTCCACAACTTCTCTGACCTCCTCGCCTCCGGCATCACCAGCCGCATGTCCATGTACCGGAAGATGGGCTTCCGCGCCATGGGGCCTGCCGTAATCTCCGGCGCCGCCAGCTATGTCCCCATGCGCCTTCGTCTTGATGTGCCGCCTCCTGCACTGCGCGCCCACGCAGACCTCTATGCATCCCGCCTGCAAAGCGAACACAGCATCAGCCTCTTGCCAGGTCCCGTTGAGATCGCCCCCGAAATCCAACACGCCTTCCACGCCCCGCCAGTCTCGCATCGAAGCGCCTCTTTCATTGCCGAATACGAAGAGAGCCGCTCACTCCTCAGTTCCCTCATGGGCGGTATGCGCGCAGTCGTTCTGGGTGGCTCGGGGACGCTCGCAAATGACATGGTGGCTGCCAATCTCCGCGCTTGCTTCGCGAACGAACCCGGTCTCATCCTCTCCAACGGCGAATTCGGGGAAAGGCTGGTTCGACAGGCAAGTCTCGCCGGGCTGACATTCCGTTCTCTGCGCTTCCCCTGGGGCGCGCCCTGGAACTTCAGCGCCATCGAAAGCGAGTTGCAGCGAGGCACATCCGAACACACCCCTTCCCAGGACTTCCCTTCATGGATATGGGCTGTCCACCTTGAAACCAGCACCGGCGTGCTCAATGACCTGCCCCGGCTGTTGAAAATAGCCGCCGCTTATGGTGTCCGCGTCTCCGCAGACTGCGTCAGCAGCCTCGGTGCCGTCGATACCGCGCAGTTCGCGCCGCTCTTCCTGGCTTCCGGCGTCTCCGGCAAGGCGTTGGGATCGTATGCCGGACTGGCATTCGTCTTCGCATCCACCCAGGCCCTGGATCGTCTCGATGGCCGGGAGCTTTGTCCCACCTTCGATCTCCGGCAGTCCATCAGCCACCATGGGCCCCGGTCCACTGTCTCGACTCCGCTGATCGCCGCCCTGCACCATTCACTGCGCCAAAACTACGCAAGTCCTTCCGCCTGCCACGACCGATTCGTCCGGCAAAGCGAACTCGCCCGCTGGGTGCGCGACCAGATCCGGGCATCCGGCCTGAGTCCCATTGCAGCCGAGCAGGATGCGGCGCCGACCATCACATCATTCCCGTTACCCGGCGCCGGGTTCGCTCGACTCTGTCGTCGAGCCGGGTTCCGCATCGCCCACGAGAGCGAATACCTCCGCTCTCGTGGCTGGGGACAAATCGCCACCATGGGCAGCGTGACGCGCTCCGCCCTGGAGCCTCTGTTTGTGGCTCTGCACGACCGTGTACTCACGCCGGCTCGACCGTAAATATGCCGGCCTGGCTAAAGGCCGCCATTTACCATATAACGGTATGCGGTATCACGTTTTGGGCGCATACTGGTCTAGTAGTTTGCAATGCGGGATTACACGCCGTCCCCGGCTTTCCCATGCTATTCGCCCGCCCATAGACTTAACAGGGAACGGCTTGGCTCCCCGGCACGCAAACAGGCTCGCGCAATCGCATCGCGCCACCCTGTCGTTAGCCGCCGCCCCGCACGCGCAGAAAGATCGCTTTACTTCGCGCTCCGCGCGACCGCCGTTGCAGATCACGGGAACCGATCAATACAATGGTTCTCCGCTGAAACGGCAAAAGAATCAGGTTCGCAAAGTACCAGTTCGCTCGTACTGAGGGGGATTCACACCATGAAATCAGCTCGCTATCCCGGAATCCGGGTCACCGCCAACGGAAACCAGCTCGTCTCGTACCACACCGAGACCCGCATCGCCGACGCCGGCGTGTTTTACCCCATAACCCCTTCGACCGAAGGGGGTGAGCTGTTTCAGCAGGCTTATGCCGAGGGCCACCTTAACGTGTTTGGAAACAACACGATCGCCATCGAGACGGAAGGCGAGCACGCGGCCCAGGGTGGCGCAATCGCCCACTCGGTATGCGGGAAACGGGTGGTCAATTTCACCTCCGGTCAGGGCGTCGTTTACGGCGTTGAGCAGTACTACCATGCTCCCGGCAAGGGTTCCACCATGGTGCTTGAAGTCGGCGCCCGCGCGCTCACCAAGCACGCCCTCAACGTCCACTGCGGACACGACGACATCTACGGCGCGCTCGATACCGGCTGGATCATGATCTTCGGCAAGGACGCGCAGCAGACCGCCGACCAGGCCCTCATCCTCCGCCGCGTCACCGAACTCTCGCCTCACTCCCGGCATGAACATCATGGACGGGTTCCTGACCAGCCACCTCGAGCGCACCTTCTACAAGCATGAGTCCGAGCTGATCCGCGAGTACCTCGGTTCTCCCGAAGACATCATCGACTGCCCCACCGAAGCCCAGCGCGTCCTGTTCGGACCCACCCGCCGCCGTGTCCCCAAAATGATGGATCTCACCAACCCCATCCTGCTTGGCCCGGTCCAGAACCAGGAACATTACATGAACGGCATCGTGGCGCGGAGGAACAACTTCGCCGAGCCGATTCTGGAATTCCTGGAGGCAGCCTACAAGGACTTCGGCGATCTCACCGGGCGCTACTATGGCCTGGTCACCAAGTACAAGACCGAAGACGCCGACACCATCTTCATCTCCCTCGGTTCCGCGGCTGAAAATATCGAAGCCGGCGTCGACTACCTGCGCCAGACTCGTAATGCCAGCGTCGGCTCCCTCCATGTCAATGTCATCCGGCCCTTCCCCGAGGCGGCCATCGTTGAGGCCGTCCGCGGCAAGAAGAACATCATCATTCTCGAGCGCACGGACGAGGCGTTGTCGCCCGACAACCCGCTTGGCAAGGACATCCGCACAGCGTTGTCCAAGGCCGTCCAGGGCACTGCTGGCATCCCCCACATCACTCTCCAGGAAGTACCCCACATCATCGCCGGGACTTATGGCCTCGGCTCTCGCGACTTCCGCCCCGAACACATCTTCGGCGCTTACGAATACGCCACCGCCGGCCGCGCCCGCAAAGACGGCAAGACCCTGGCCGATGGTGAAAGCTTCATCGTTCTCGGCATCGACCATCCCTACTCTGTCGTCGGCGATGAAGCCCCCTCCCTGCTTCCCGAAAAGGCAGTGGCCGTCCGCTTCCACTCCATCGGCGGATGGGGCGCCATCACCACCGGCAAAAACCTCGGCGCCATCCTGGGCGATCTCAACGATCTGCTCTTTGAACGCGACGGCCTGACGGATGACCTCGGCAATCCCAAGGAAGTCATCCACGTCAGCGCCAACCCCAAGTACGGCTCTGAGAAGAAGGGCGCGCCCACAAGCTACTTCATGGTGGCGGCGAAGGAACGCATTCGCGTCAACTGTGACCTGCGCCACGTAACCACGGTCCTCTGCTGCGATCCCAAGGCCTTCACCCACTGCAACCCGCTCGACGGCATGCAGGAGGGCGGCAGCCTGGTCTGGGAGTCCGACGAAGAAGGCGAGCGCGCCTGGCAGAACCTGCCCATCTGGGCTCGCAAGCAAATCATCGAGAAGAACATCCGCGTCTTCACCCTGCCCGGTTTCGACATTGCCCGCAAGGCAACGAACCGCGGCGACCTCCAGCTCCGCATGCAGGGCAACGCCTTCCTCGGCGCATTCTTCGCCTGCTCCGGCCTGCTCGACGAGTTCGGCATCACCAAGGAGCAGTTCAAGGAAGTCGTCTACAAGCAATACGTGAAGAAGTTCGGCAAGCAGGGCGACGCCGTCGTCCAGTCCAACATGGAAGTCATGCTCCAGGGCTGGGATCGCGTCAAGGAAATCGCCATCGGCGATGTGGCTGCCGCTGACCGCTCCTCACTCCGCGGCCAGGCCCTCCTGCCCATCCTTGAAGAAGTCCCTGCCTACGCCGCTGAAGGCGGAGCCGGAGCAACCTGCACCACTGGCGGCTGCCGCACCACGCCGCCACCCGATGGCCAGGCGACCCGTTCGCCCATCGCCACCATCTCCGCGTTCGACGCCGAATTCCGCGCCGGCCTTGGCTATGACCAGCCCGCCACCCCGCTCAGCGCCATGGGCGTCATTGCCGCGGCCACAGGCGACACCGCCTCCAAGTACGTCGCCCGCCGCGAAACCCCCCTCTACATCCCCGAAAACTGCACCCAGTGCATGGAGTGCATTTCGGTCTGCCCTGACACCGCCCTGCCCAACACCTCGCAGGACCTGTCCACCATGCTCTCGACCGCCATCACCCGCTACGTCTCCGATCACGACCGAGCGTCGCAAGATGATCGCCAAGCTTCCTGAAATCGAGAAGCAGACCCGCCAGCGCATGGTTGCCGAAATGAAGACCGGCACCCCGCATCCAGAAGATCCTCCGCGAAGTCACCGAGTCCGTCGACGGCTTCTCCACCGAAGCCAAGGCGCAGTTCTACGCCATCATCGAGAAGGTGCCGATGGCCTATCAGAAGGTCAACGCCATCTTCTCCTCGCCCGAGCGCAAGGCTCCCGGCTCCGGCGGCGTCTTCTCCATCTTTGTCAGCGACCTCTGCAAGGGCTGCGCCGCCTGCGTCACCGCCTGCGGCGATCACCAGGCCCTCCGCATGGTCCAGGAGACCGAGGAAGTCAACACCGAGCACGAGACCGGCACCGCCTTCCTCAACCTGCTGCCTGACACCTCGCAGAAGTACCTCGGCCTCTACAACGCCGCCAACCCGGCCGACTCCAAGACCGCGACCCTGCGCAACATGCTCATGGTTCGCACCAACTACGACGCCCTGGTCTCCGGCGACGGCGCCTGCGCCGGCTGCGGTGAAAAGTCCGTCCTCCGCTCCATCGCCGCAGTCACCGAGGCGTACATGCGCCCCGTCTACCACGCCAAGTCCGACCGCTTCGTCGGCAAGGCCGGCGACCTCGAAAAGACCGGCGCCGCCAAGCTCGCCGCCCTCAAAGACAAGGACGCCGCCGGCTACGCGCTCCTCCGCCAGTCCATCGCGCATCTCGTCATGGGCCTCGGCGGCGAAGACGAAGACGACACCAAGTCCCGCATCGCCGCTTACGAAGCCGCCAACGGCCCCATCACCGATGCCCAGCTCGTCGAGGCCATCGCCGCCGTCCTGCTCACCGAGGCCTTCAACCACAAGAGCCTGCAGCCCATCGACGGCCGCCTCGCCAACGGCATGAGTGTCATGGCCATGGCCGCCCACACCGGCTGCAACACGGTCTACGGCTCCACCACTCCCAACAACCCCCACCCCTATCCGTGGATGAACTCCCTCTTCCAGGACGGCGTCACCGTCGGCTGGCTCATGGGCGAAAGCTTCATCGTCGACCACGCCCGCCGCTCCGTCCTCCCCGAGCGCCTCGCTGACATCCTCCTCACCGGCGACACGCGGCGTCAACGAGCGCGAGTACTACGAGTTCTCCCACTTCACTGACGCGCTCATGACCGACCAGGAAATCGTCGAGCTGCCCAAGGTCTGGGTAGTCGGCGGCGACGGCGGCATGGGCGACATCGGCTACCAGAACATGTCCAAGGTCATCCTGCAGAACCGCCCCAACGTCAAGACGCTCATGCTCGATACCCAGGTCTACTCCAACACCGGCGGCCAGAACTCCGACTCCACGCCCATGCTCGGCGGCAACGACATGAACGTCTTCGGCGCGGCCACCCAGGGCAAGAACACTGAGAAGAAGACCGTCGCGGAAACCTTCCTCGCCGGCCACGGTTCGCCCTTCGTCGCCCAGGTGTCGATGGCCAACGCCCCCAAACTCTACCGCGCCATTCTCGATGGCCTCGAATATCGCGGCACCATGTTCCTGCAGTGCTTCACCACCTGCCAGCCCGAGCACGGCGTCGCCGACGACATGGCCCTTCACCAGGCCCAGCGCGTTCGCGACTCCCGCGGCGTACCCGAGTTCGTCTTCAACCCGCGCCTCGGCGAAACCTACCAGGAAGCCCTCGACGTCAAGGGCAACCCCTCGATCGATCTCGACTGGTACGAGACCAAGGACAAGACCACCGGCGAAACCCGCCGCTACACCGTTGCTCACTGGTGCACCACCGAAGCCCGCTTCCGCAACCACCTCAAGAAGGTGAAGCCCGAGCAGCTCGCAAAGCTCATCCACCTCGACAACATGCTGGTCCGCATCACCCAGCAGGACGTCGTCTACCGCCGCTACCTCGACCCCGCGCACCGCTCCTTCATCCCCGACTTCGGCGTCTACATCACGCTCGAAGAAAACGGCAAGACGGAGTACCGCGCGCTCAGCCGCCAGCTCGTCATGTTCTGCGTCGAACGCCGCAAGGCCTGGCGCATGCTGCAGTCCAAGGCCGGCATCGTCAACAAGGAGTACATCGCCCAGAAGGCCCTCCTCGCTGAAGTGGACGCAGGCAAGATCGCCAGGGAAGACTTCTTCGCCAACGCCAACGAACTCATGGCCGAGAAGCTGGGCACCGCGGTACTCGCCAAAGCCTGACGACCAGCTCAAACTACCCAAAGGGCGGACCAACCGGTCCGCCTTTTGCTTGCTGTGCCCCTATGCTCCGTCAGTGTCTGGGAATTGCAGCACCGTTGACTCGCCGGATGCGCCAAGTCTCGCCTCTGAGACCTGGGGATAACCTCATCGATTAGCCAAGAACCCTGTCCCGCACTCCAATCCCCTTGCCACGTTATGCAGAATCCTGCATACTCATAAGTGCTCCGACCCGTCCGTCCGATCAAGTTTCGCGGCAGTTCGCTTGCAAATTTGCGCAGGTTTCCTGAAGAAGTCCGCCGTGAAGCCGGCCAGCAGCTGTTCCGAATCCAACAGGGCGAAGAACCTGGAGACTGGAAGCCGATGGAAACCGTCGGCTCCGGCGTCCGAGAAATCAGGATTCGAGATAAGAGCGGCGCGTACCGGGTCATGTACGTCGCCAAGTTCGCTCAGGCAATCTATGTGTTGCATTGCTTTCAGAAGAAAACGCAAAAAACCTCGCCCAGCGATCTTGCTCTCGCTCAGCGGCGTTACAACGAGCTGGCCCGGGAGATAAGCCAATGAAAGAGGAAACTTTCGCCAATGTATGGGATGCGATCGAGGACGACCCCGCGATCGCCGAAAACCTCAAGCTGCGTTCTTCGCTCATGATCGAGCTTGAGCGCCACATCAAGCGCGAGGGCTGGACCCAGACCCAGGCCGCCAAAGCCTTCGGCGTTACCCAGCCGCGCATCTCCAACCTCCTCCGCGGCAAAATCAACGTCTTCAGCCTCGACCTCCTGGTCAAAATGGCCACATCCGCCGGCCTTCGCATTACCATGCGCGTCAAGAAAGCGGCGTAGCGAGATTTGTGACCAAGCCTGCGGGTCATCATCCCGCCTTCCGCATCTCTTTCCCTTACAATCCTCCGCAGCGTCTCTTCGAGCCTTCGGTGCCTTGCCTTTCACGTGCTGCCGTAGCGCCTCATTGATCAGCGTCTGATACCCGGCCGCTCCGCCCGATGCGTCCGCCTCTTTAGAAAATGATCCACCAGATCCTAGTCCAGGAGAATCGTAATTTGCGTCTTGCCGCGCGGCTCGCTCTGTCGCAACAATCCTGCCCCTCTTCCCCCCGGCCGAAATCGTTCCGCATAGTCGCTTCCCGTGGTGTCGCGAATTAGGATCTTGACATCCGTACTGTTATATCGCATCCTATGCATAGGATTTCGATGCATATGAACTTCAAAGGCGCTCTACCCACCCTCATCCTCGAAGCGCTGGAGTCCGAGCCAAGCCACGGCTACCGCATTGCCCAGCGCATCAAAGAGCGCTCTCGCGGCGTCCTCGACTTCAAGGAGGGCACTCTCTATCCCGCGCTTCACAAGCTTGAAAACGACGGCATGGTCGAGTCGTATTCCACCATCGAGTCGGGCCGCACCCGCCGCTACTACCAAATCACCACCTCCGGCCGCGCCCTGCTTGCCAGGGACCGCGCCCAATGGCAGGAACTGTCGCAGGCCGTCACCCTGATTCTGGGAAGCGCATAGTGACCGGCATAAGGAGAAGCATCGTCATGAACGAACTCGAGACCTGGTTACGCCACGCCACACGCCGCCTGTCGCATGAGGCCGCCCTGAAGGTGCGCGCCGAGATCACCGAGCACTTTGAGGCTACCCGCAACGCCGCACTCGCCGCCGGCGCCACCGAATCCGAAGCAACGCGCCAGGCGCTCGACAACCTCGGAGACCCGCGCCTCGCCAACTGCGGCTATCGCGATGTCCTCTTAACGGCCGAAGAGGCCCGCCTGCTCCGCGAGGGAAGCCGCGAAGCCCGAGCCCTCTGCTCCCGCACCTGGGTCAGGCCCGCCGCAGTCGCCGGATACCTCGTCCTCCTGGCCGCTGCCGCCGTCTTCGCCCTCACCGGCCACAGCGACTACGCCACCGACGCGCTGCTCGCATCGTTCGCCATGAGCCCCTTCATCGGCGCGCTCTTCCTCCACATCAACACCCCCGCCCGCGGCCTCGCCTTCCGCGTCTCCAAGTGGATCGCACTGGCCACCGCCTGCTTTCTGATTCTCGGGCCCAACATCCGGCAATATGCTTGGTTGCCCATCACCTGCCTCAGCCCCATCGCCGTCACTGAAATAGCTCGCGCCTCGATCCGCAGAAAACTCCCCATCAAGGCGTGGCCCAGACATCTCTATCGCTGACGCGCCACCCGTTACCTTCAGAGAGGGTGGGATCAATCCGGACAACGGCAAGTTGACTCGTCACAACGAAACGCGAACGCGGTCCGCAAGGTCCGCGTTCGCGTCTTCACCCCCGCATTTCCCAAGCCCCGGCATCGCCTATTCCGTCTTCGGCAAGCTCTCCCGAATCGTCTGCGTCACATCCTCGATCGACGTGTGCTGACTCAACTCCTCCATCCCGGGACGATCCGCGGCCTGCTCCAACCCCACCTGCCGCGCAATCTGCCGGTTCAGGTCAAGCACCGCCGTAATCTCCTTTTCCATCAGCAGCATCAACTGCAGCATCAGGTGCTCCCGCTCATCGGAGCGCCGTCCAATCCGCGCCTGCTTCATCAGGATGAAGCTCGCCAGCAGAATTGCTTCCAGCGCCACAATCGTCGCCAGCATAGAGAACGGAGCAGGATCGAAGTGCCGCATCCCCGGAGCCACATTCACAACAACCCATATCGCGAAGATCCCCAGGTGAATGCACACAAACGTCAGGTTGCCCGCAGCCCCCGCAATCAGATCTCCCAGCCGCTCCGAGCGCGTCCGCCGCTCCAGGAACTCCTGTTCGTGCTTCGCGATCATCTCAACATGTTGCTGAATGGATTCCTGGGGCATCGGCGTTCTCAATTGTGCAGTCGCGCTTCTCTCTTGGATGCCGGAATCAAGTCAGCCTCCGCTCCGCCAATCGCCACCAGTTATTCTTGTCCGGTTCGGCCGCGAAGGCATTGAATCGGGTAGGTCCGGGATTTATCCCGGACATTCAAACGCCAAACGTATTCTATAAAGCACGAACCCAGATCAGGGTCCGCGCCGGGTCCGGCAGCGCTTGCTCTTCCTCTACCTTTACAACGAGTACAAGGACGAATCCTCCGTCGAGTGGCTTCGCACCACCGGCGAGCATTGGGCCGAGACAATCCTCAAAGCCAACCAGCCTTAGATTCGGACATCGCCCGCTCATTCGATAATTGCGGGCGACCTCGGATGATCTCGAACTGCTATCGACCCATCATGATCTAGCTTTCCGCCAAACATCTTTCACAAACCACGGCCATCGGCCTTGGTTCGGCGCAACCGCCCCGGGGCTTGGGTAGGTCCGGGATTTATCCCGGACACTCGAATCAAACGTCATCTACAAAGCACGAACGCGGACCGCAAGGTCCGCGTTCGTGCTTTCCGCCAATTTTCAGTCTATCAACTACATATGCAGTAGGAATTAACTACGTGGATTGCGATCTCGCGAGTACGAAGCGGCTTGAAAGCAGGCGCAAGGCGCGTTATTTCCCCTGCCCCACCACCAGATCCTGCGCCAGGTTGAAGTGCACCACACTCTCGGCGGGAATCTTGAGGTCCCGGTTCCCGGTCAGCCCTGCGGCCGCGGTTCCGGCGCCGCCTCCCGCCAGTCCGCCCCACAGCAGGCCCGCCGGTCCGGCGGCCAGTCCGCCCACCAGCATGCCCAGGCCCGAACCGCCGCCAATGAACGCGGCGGAGCGCTTGCCCTTGCCCTTCTTCCGTTCCTCCAGAACGCGCGTCTCCACCGGGTACTCAGCCCCGTTAAGCTCAATCGACGCCAAACGCAGCACCAGCACCGACGCACCCTTGAAATGTCCCCTCTTGTGCGCGGCATCCACGCGGCCCTTCACGCGTGCACCCTTGGGTATCAGCACGCCGCCGTCATTCGCCGCCACAGGGGCCACCACCTCACCGGTAAACTGGTCGCCCGGACGGTTGGCCTTCACACTGATCGCCTGGTCCACACGAACTGCCAGCGACGTCCCCGCGGGAATTCTCACCTCTGCCGGGGCGGTTGCCGCTCCCACCGGACTCGGTTTAGCCGGTCCGGCTTTTCCAGATTGTGTTGCCCCAGTTTGGCCCGCTCCGGACTGAGACGGCACCGACTGGTCGAGGGCCAGGTCCGGCCCATCATCCCGCAGCACAGAGATTGTCGGTTCTTTCGGCGAGGGCTTGGGCGCTCCCGGAGCAGGGGGAGTCGTTGTCGTCACGACGATCGGCTCCTTCTGGCCGGTCGCCGGTGGCTCTACGACGCTGATGGTGGTATTACCCTCCTTGTCCACGCTTGAAACCTGCTGCGGCTGTCCAGTCGAAACCGCCTGCTTTTTCGCCAGTTCGAGAGCCTTTTCCTGCTTCGACGCGCAACCCAGCATTCCTGCCGCGATCACCAACCCAAGTGCAGCCACGCAAGCTTGCCGCACGATCAAATCTGCCTTCAACATTCCTGATCCTCTATCAACTATGAATTTGAAACTCTGGGATACCGAAACAGGAGAAGCAGGTCAATGACCGAACCTGGGCCGCGTTGCTTTCCAGGCAAAATTTCCAGCATCTCCCGCAAAGCGTTCAGCACGAGCCCGATGATCAAGGTCATCTGGTCCTTAAGTGTATGAATCAAAAGCGACAATCCCCGGTGTACTTGAGAACGCTAACAGCTTGGGACTCCCGAAATTGCAACCGGAAGTTGCAGCGAATCTGATTCCCCTCCGCAATCCCCTCAAAGGCAGGACAACCCTTCCGGTAATTTCGCCGCATATCGGCAAAATCTACTCGACCGTCTACCCCCTTAGTTTAGTCCCTTAGTCCCTCAGTCCCTTTATCATCCCTCTAGTCCCTTAGTCCCTTAGTCCCTTATTCCCTCAGTCCCTTATTCCCTTAGTCCCTATTCCCCCGAATCCTCCCCCTGTGGAAATCTTGTCAAGAGGCATTTTGAAAAATAGTTTGTAACTCCCTTTAGAATCAGCACAAAAAACTTTGCCTCAATTAGGGATTAATTCTTCGACCCTGCCATACTTGAATTAAGAACAGAAAAAGGCCGTGGTCTTCGCTCTGATTCACTCGCGTTCTCGATCGCATTTCATTCGTTCACTGACGGCTGATAGCTGGAAAGCCGCTGCTTCACTCTTCACATTTCACTTTTTCACTTCTTCACCGGCCTCTGAACTGTTCACTGTGATCTGTCATCTGTCATCTGCTTTCGTGATTTAAATCACGGTGAGCACAAAATCCCCCATTTTCGGGGTCTAACCTCATGAACCGGCTGAACTAAGCCGTTTTTTATTTGCGCGTGAAAGTGCGTATAAGGGGAATTTCGAGTAGAAAGCATGCATTTATTGGATCCAATCCCGTCTCCCGTAGCTCACGCTGACTACCCTGCCCTCGAGTGGGAGCCACTGCTCGCCCTGGTGGCCGGCTTCGCCTCGTCGCCCGTTGGCCGCTCCGCCATCCTCGCTCTGCAGCCCTCCACCGACGAGCCGTGGATCGCCCGCCAGCACCAACTCACCGCCGAGGTCCGCCTGCTGCTGGAAGAGCAAGTCTCCATCCCTCTCGGCGGGCTGTTTGACCCCACCCAACTCGCCGCCAAAGCCGGAATTCCGGAAGCCGCCCTCGAAGCCGCCGAGCTGCAATCGATCGCCCGCATCGCCAATGACATTGCCGCCTGGCAGGCGCTGCTGCAATCCCCGCCAGCGCGCCTCATCGCCAAGCTTCCTGGGCTTACCGAGCTTTCCGCTCCCTTGACCACCAGCCTCCGCCCGCTGGCGGAGTCGATCGAGCGCAAGATCCAGCCCGACGGTTCGCTGGCCGACGACGCGTCGCCCGAACTCAACCGCATCCGCCGCGAGCAGGAGCGCCAGCAGCGCGTCATCGAGGAATCGCTCCGCGCGGCCCTCCGCAAGCTGTCGTCGGACGGCTCGACGCAGGAAGACCTCATCACCATCCGCGGCGAGCGCTTCGTCATCCCCGTCCGCAGCGAGCTGAAGCGGCGCGTCTCCGGCGTCATCCATGGCGCCAGCTCCTCAGGGTTGACGGTGTACGTTGAGCCTCTGGAAACCATCGAGCAGAACAACGAACTCGTCAGACTTCTTGAAGAAGAGCAGGCAGAGATTCACCGCATCTTCGTGGCCCTCACCCGGCAGGTGGGGACCTACGCTTTCGCGCTGGTTGCGGGGGCAAGGGTGCTGGCGCTGGTTGACAGCCTGCAGGCCCGCGCTCGATTCGCCCGCGCTTACGACTGCGTCGCACCGGCCATTACGTGGGACCGTCTGAGCCTGGAGGCCGCTCGCCATCCCGCTGCTTGAAAAGCGGCTGAGGACGACTGGAGGAAAGGTGGTGCCGCTGACCCTGGAGCTCACGGACGAGCATCGCCAGCTCATCATCAGCGGACCCAACACCGGCGGCAAAACCGTCACGCTGAAAACCACGGCGTTGCTGGCCATGATGGCGCAAGCCGGGATTCCGGTGCCGGCGGCGGCGGCCAGCTTTCCGGTGTTCAACGCATTTCTCGCCGACATCGGCGATGCGCAGTCGATCGAGGAAGCGCTATCGACGTTCTCGGCGCACATCACCAACCTCGACCGGCTCTCGCGGCTGGCGGACAGGCACTCGCTGGTTCTTCTCGACGAACTCGGGTCGGCAACCGATCCGGAAGAAGGCTCGGCGCTGGCCGTCGCTGTTGCAAGCTTTTTTCTGAATGCAGGGGCATGGTCACTGATTTCCACGCACCACACGTCGCTAAAGGTGTACGCGGCTAATACGCCGGGCGTGCTGAACGCAGCGGCGGGCGTGGACGAAGTGACGATGGTGCCCAACTACCAGCTGCGGCTCGGCGTTCCCGGTGCGTCGGCGGGTATCGCGACGGCGGAGCGGCTGGGGCTGAACGCCACGATCATCGGCGCGGCGCGGCAGCGGTTGGGGTCGCAACAGGTGGACATCGCACGATTCCTCGACCGGCTGCACAAAGAACTCACTGATCTTGAAGAGGAGCGGAAGGCCGCCCGCGAGCAGCAATACTTGCTGAACCAGCAGCGAGCCAGGCTGGCGCGCGAGGGCGACGTGGAGTTGCGCAACCGCACCAAGGAGCTTGAGGGCAAGCTAGCGTCGCTGATGAAGGAGTTCGAATTTCAGATGCGCGAGAATGTGCGCGCCATCGAGGATCGGGCCGCACAGCAGAAACTTACGAAGGAGGCTGAGCGCCGCATCATGCGCCTGCGCCGCGAGTTCCAGGAGAGCTTCAATCAGACCGTGGTCGCGCATCGCACCGGCGCCGATCAGGGAGACGCAAACGCGCAACCGCACTTGCTCAAGCACGTTGCGCCCGGCGACCAGGTGCGCATCAAGTCAATGAACAAGATTGCGGTGGTACAGCGCGAAGTGGAGAAGGATGTCTTCGAGGTAGCGCTGGGTCCGATCAAGATGCGGGTCAAGCGCGACGAACTCTCCGAGCCTTTAACTTCAGGAACGGGGACGCCAAGCCCACGGCCCGACCCACTGGCAGCCGCGCGGAAGCAGAAGAATGTGGTTGTCTCGGTGACGAGCGCGAACACCGATGACATGCGCATGGAGATCAACCTGATCGGGCGCACGGTGGATGAGGCTACCGAGGAATTGGAGAAGTATCTCGACCGCGCGTTTCTGGCGGGACTGCCGAAGGTGCGCGTGATTCACGGGCATGGCGCGGGAATCCTGCGCCGCGGCGTGCGCGAATTCCTGAAGGGCCATCCGCACGTGGCCACGATTGCCGAGGCTCCGCAGAATGAAGGCGGGCAGGGAGCAACGCTGGTGGAGTTGCGGCAGTAGCTGCAAAATGGCTACAACGTAGCTACAATAACCATCGAGGAGCGGAGACTTCGATATTTTTCGCTGCAATACTGTCATCGCTACATATTCGTTGCCGATTCCTTCCACCTTGGTTAGAGGGTCTGCTATTCGAAGCGGATGGCAATGATTTGGAGCGAATGATGACGACGTCGATGAAGTTCGACTGGGACAATGAAAATCTAGGCCATCTGGCTCGTCACGACTTGGAGTCGCATCTTCGCAATGGAGAAGAGCGCGTTGCGCAAATCGGGGAAACTGATGCCGGCAGAATTCTCATCGTATCTCCACTTGCGGGATAGTCAGATTCGCGTCATCACCGCTTGGCCCGCGAATGAACGATTTCGACGCTACTTCTTGACGCAGAAGAGGAATGGCAATGTTGGACGAATTGAAGAACAAGACCTTCGCGAGTGAAGCCGAAGAAGCCGAGTGGTGGGAGTCTCACGAAGATGCTCTACTCGAAGACTTTGAAAAGGCCACTGCCGAGGGTCGAGTTGGAATCGGAACTGCCGCGAAGAAGGCAGCCCTACCGAGTACAACTATTCGCCTAGATCCAGATGACATTTCGAAAGCACGCATACAGGCGGCCGAGCGCGGATTGCGCTATCAGACGTATCTCAAGATGATCATCCACGAAGCACTTCGCGACGCGGAGCAGAAACGCAAGGCTTCGTAGCCTATCCTCGTTAGCGAGGGGTGCTCCCGATGTTCAAGCCAATTCAACTTATTCATGCGATCGCTTGTCTGTGTGCTGGCGGCTTGCTCGCCCAGGCGCAGAGTGCGCCGAGTCCGCTGTGGACCTTTGCAGTGTCAGGGGATTCGCGCAATTGTGGCGACGTGGTGATGCCGGCGATTGCGGCCGGAGTCTTGAAAACGCAGTCGCGGTTTTACTGGCACCTCGGAGACTATCGGGCGATCTACGACTTTGACGAAGACATGATGGCGCCGGCGGCGTTGCATCTCGATCAGCCGCACATGACGATCAGTTCCTATCTTGGGAATGCGTGGCCCGACTTTATCGAGCACCAGTTGCTACCGTTTGGCGACCGGGAGGTTTTTCTAGGCATTGGGAACCACGAAACGATTCCGCCCAAGACACACGACGCATACCTGGCCCAATTTGGCAGCTACCTCAACAACGAGAGCGTTGAGAAGCAGCGGAGAGCGGATCACGATACCTCTGAAGGAGTGCGTTCGTACTATCACTGGACGATGGATTCGGTGGACTTTATCACGCTCGACAATGCGACCGAAAGCACCTTCGATCCGCAGCAGATGAAATGGATTCGGGCGCGCATCGCGGCGGACCGAGACTCGGATGCGATCAAGACCGTGGTGGTGGGGATGCACGAAGCTCTACCCGGAAGCGTGGGCTTGAGCCACAGCATGTGCGACAGTTCCGACGGCGTGGCAACGGGACGCGAGGTGTATCAACTTCTGTTGAACCTGCAGTCGGCGGGCAAGCACGTTTATGTTCTGGCGAGCCACTCTCATTTTGTGGTGGAGGATGTGTATAACACGCCTTACTGGAAAGACAAGGTATTGCCGGGCTGGATTGTGGGCACGGCGGGGGCGGTGCGGTATCGGCTGCCGGACGGTATTGCCAGCGGAAAGGTGGCGAAGACCGATGTGTATGGCTATTTGATGGGAACGGTTATGTCAGATGGTTCCGTGCATTTCGACTTCAAGGAACTGAGCCTGGAGGACCTTCGCGGGGCCAATGCCGGCAAGACGCCCGATGCGTTGGTGGGTTGGTGCTACACGGAAAACCACGACACAAGAATTCCGAAGCCTGAGGCGTGCGGAGCGGGGAACTGACCGAGTTCAAGGATTGGATCGTGATCAAGCTGGCCGTGAAGTCTCAGTGATACGCGAACACGAACGACATGCGCATGGCGATCGAGTTTGGCTGGGAACATCATGAGTGGAGTACGCGCAGGTTGTGAAGTATAGGAGCGTCTCGCCCCATGCCTTCATTGTGCCGACAGGCAAGAATCATTTTCCTCGCATTGTTCACAGGTTCTCTGGCAGCACAGAACCCGATGGCTTGGAAGGATCCCTGGCCACACCGCACGCGGCTTGTGACTGTGGACAATGATATTCAGCTGGAAGTGCTGGACTGGAGTGGGTCCGGCCAAGCCGTTGTGCTGCTGGCCGGGGGCGGCAATACGGCGCACATATTCGACGACTTCGCACCCAAGCTAACGGCGCATTACCACGTGTATGGGATCACCCGGCGGGGCTTTGGTGCTTCGGGTTTCGCCGATCCGCAGGGCGGCGCTGAGCGGCTTGGCGCGGACGTGCTGGCGGCGATAGACGCGTTGAAGCTGGACAGGCCGGTGCTGATGGGGCACTCTTTCGCGGGGTCGGAGCTGAGCGCGGTTGCCAGCAGCCATCCCGAGAGAGTATCGGGTCTGGTGTACCTGGATGCGGGGTATTCCTATGCGTTCGATGATGGGAATGGATCGAGCGTGATGGAGATGCAGCAGTTGCACGCGCCGCAGCCGCCTGGACCCAGGGAGACGGACGAGGCCAGTTTCAGCGCTCTGCAGGGATACTATGCGCGGGTGAACGGTTTCCGGTTTCCTGAGGCCGAACTTCGCCAGCAGCGGGAGTCGACCGCCGCCGGCACGGTGGGGAAGTTTCGGAACCCGCCTGGCGGGTCAATGCTGATGTCGATGATCAAGGACGGGAAGAAATTTACTGCTATTGAGGTACCTTCGCTCATCCTTTTCGCTAATCCGGCACGGACTTGGAAGCTGGGTGGACGAGAGCACAGATCCAACGGTTCGGAACACCGCTAAAGCCTTCACAACCAAGATGACCGCACTCGTCGAGAAACAAGAGAGCGCTGTAAAGAAGGGTGTACCGGCTGCGCGCGTGGTGACGCTGGCAGGCGCGAATCATTACGTATTTCTGTCGAACGAAGCGGACGTGCTGCGCGAGGTGAACGGTTTTCTTTCGCAACTGCGCTGAGGGCGGCAACGCCCCGTCCAAGCTTTCCGCGCTGACGAGGACGTCGGCTTTGGCACATTGCTATCTCATGTCTCACAAGCGAAACATGGGCGGCCGATCACATACTGGGATCCATGGGTAGCCCTATACTGTCGGGTCTGCCATTACCGTAGCTCCGGAGAGCGAATGACCCGTGACATCGCGTTCGCGTGCATGCTGGTGACGCTTGGCGCAACGCCTGCCGCTGGAGTCGCACAAGAGACGAACAGCCTGACCGCTCGTGTTGCGCAGGAGGGAGAAGGCTTCACTCTCAGCCTCACCACACGTGAGGTAATCGTGGATGTTCTGGCGTTGGACAAGCGGAATCACCCGGTGCTCGATTTGGGGCGCGATGACTTCGAGGTCTTCGAAGCGATCGGCAAATCGCAGAGAACGGCGCGCGCTATCACCATGCTGCGGATCTACGATCCGGACGCTCCCGGTGCGGCTAGTACAGTATCCGGCTCGGGATTTCTGCGCGCACAGGCCGTCTCCTGCCTGGAGCGTATGACGCAGCACTACCAGCTTGCCTATCGGCCGAGCACTCACGGGTGGACGAGCGGATTTCACGACGTGTTGATGAGAACGCGCCGCAAGGGGGTCAAGCTCTTTTATCAGCACCGATACTACGTTCGGCAGAAGGACGCTCCGCCGGCGATGCGGAAGGCCTCTGAGCAGCTACTCGACAGGGAACTTTGGGACGATGCGTGCGATCACTCCGCAGTGCCGCCTTCCATCTCTCTGAAGGCCGTGCCTGTTGTGACCGGCCGGGCCGATGTGCTGCATTATTCAGTGAACATCGATCCGGATTCACTGGCTTTCATTTCGCTCTCCGATAGCGGCCGCCGCATCCAGCTTGACTACGGTGCCTGCAACTTCGATATTGCCGGCCGTCCGCTCAACTATTTCAAGGCCACCTCAGACCAGGTGCTTACGTCGGTGGAGTATGCGCGAACCCTGAAACACGGCTTCCGCCGATTGTTTGAAATCGATGTGCCGAAAGGACTGGCGATGACACGTTTCGTCGTCAGAGACCGCTCCACCGGTAACCTGGGTTCGGTCAATGTTCTCTTCCCCGGAAACGACGAGGGGCCGCATGCCGCCCCGGCCCAGGAAGTGCTGCTGTCCGAGGCAAAGCACGTCCCCGTCGAACAAACCGTCGATAAAAGCGGCATGCCTCCGCCCGGCCCTAAGGGCTCTTTCGGTTCCATCGTGCCGCGTCCTCAAGCTCTTTGCGGGGATGTGTTCGAGTTGAAGCCAGGAACCGCTCTTCTGCCCGACTTCCGCGAACTTGATCCTGTTGGGACAATTTATGCGAATTATCTTCTAGTACCCAACCAGCTCTCACCGCCCGCATGCGCCATTCCCGGCGTGACTTGCCATTCTGATCACTTCGGCGTGGATTATCACGGAGCGTTCTGGGTTCGCACGCCGGGTCAATACGAATTCGAACTCACCTCGGACGACGGGTCGAGACTCCAGATCGACGACAGACAGATCATCGAAGAAGATGGAACGCACGGCGGAATTAACCGGACTGGCCACGTCGTCCTGAGTGGCGGAAAACACACGCTTCATATTCCCTATTTCGAGGACGGTGCCGGTGAGCTGATGCTGGAGCTTTGGGTCAAGCCGCCCGGGGGAGACTGGAAGGTCTTCGACATGCGGAACTTTGCTCCTCCATCGAACGAAGGGTCAACAAGCTCTTTGAGTCGGTAGCGTCAGTCTCTGCAGGAAAGGATCTTCGACCGTGCTCAAAGCCCGCGTCGTTTTGGGCGGCGCTCATTGCCGGCTGGTGACAATTCCGTGATGATTCGCGCGAGGGTGGGCGATTATCATCGGAGGGCAGTGCGAGGTAAGGAGGTCTTATGCGCAAATTGGGTTTGGTCTTGATGATGCTGGCGGCTGTCGGCGCTTGCTGGGCGGCTTCAAAGTCGATCTATGACTTTTCGATGCGGTCGATTGACGGTGAGCAGGTGAGCCTGGGCGCTTACAAGGGCAAGGTGGTGCTGCTGGTGAACGTGGCCAGCAAATGCGGATTCACGCCGCAGTACACGGCGCTTGAGGCAGTGTATGAGAAGTACAAGGATCGCGGGCTGGTGATTGTGGGCGTTCCGGCGAACAACTTCATGCAGCAGGAGCCGGGCACGGACGCGGAGATCAAGACGTTCTGCAGCAACAAGTACAACGTGAAGTTCCCGATGATGTCGAAGGTGAGCGTGAAGGGTGACGACAAGACGCCGCTCTACACGTTCCTTACCGAGCCGGCGTCTGATCCGCAGTTTGCGGGAGATATCAAGTGGAACTTTACGAAGTTTCTGTTCGACCGGAGCGGGAAGCCGGTGGCGCGGTTTGAGCCGGCGGTGACACCTGATTCGCCGGAGGTGACTGCGGCGGTTGAAGCGGCGTTGGGGAAGTAAATCGCGAGAAAATCGAGTCGCTGCGATTTGTGGTCGCCTACCCTAGACACTGTGAAATCACTTTAGGGCGGGAACCCGGCGAGTTGAGGTTCGAGGTATCCCACCCTAACGACAAAAACAAAGACGTCGTTAGGATGGGGCACCCTGGAAAAGTGGGGACCTCGCTTCGCAAAAGCAACAACAACCGCAGATCCTTCGACTCCGCTCCGCTCAGGATGACGGTTCGTGGGAATGAGGCGTCCGCTTCACTCCTTGTGAATTCCGACTACATGGTTGCAGGTGAGGTTGACGCGTCGTGACACGCGATGGCCCTGGTGCGCGCGACGCTTGGGTGAACTGTCGCGTTGGCGGCGGCCGGCGCGGCCTTCAATGCTTTGAGCTCCTTGACGAGGCGGGCGAGGGCTTGTTCGCGAGCGGTCTTGTTGCCGGGAACGGTGTTGGTGGGATCTTCACCGGCGCGCATGAAGCCGTGACCTGCGCCATCGTAGGTGACGGGCTCATAAAACTTGTGGGCCGCCTTCATGGCTTCAGTGGTGGCGGGAATGGTGGCGCCGACACGGGCGTCGTTGCCGGCATAGAAACCATAGACGGGAGCGGTGACGGTGGAGACGTCGGCGGGCCCGGTGCCGTAGAAGACGAACGCGGCTGAGAGGTCCTTGCGGTGAGCGGCGAAGGCGAAGGACTTGGAGCCTCCCCAACAGAAACCAGCGACCGCTATTTTGCCGTTGGCTGCGGGAAGTTTTTTGCCGTAGTCGGCCGCGGCATCGAGATCGGCGAGCACGCCGTCGGCGTCGAGGCCGGAGACGGCTTTGACGGTGTCGTCCTGGCCGGCGAATGCGCTCGATCCGCCGCCGTTGGGTCCGTAGCCGGTGAGCAGGTCGGGCGCAATGACGATGAAGCCCTGACCGGCGAGTTCGTCGGCCATCTCCTTAGCCCAGTCGCTCAGGCCGAAGATCTCATGGATGAGAACGACGACAGTGGCCTTGCCTTTGACCTCGGGATAGACGACGAGGGCCTGGACAATGCGGTCGCCGTGCTTGAGCGGGACGTATTCGCGGTGGCGCGGCGAGGCCTCGAGGCGGATCTTTGCCCAGTCCTGCGCGGAGAGGGTAGCGGCGGCGGCGAGGAGCAGAAGTGCGGCGGATTTGCATGCGCGGGGAAGCATGTTTTTCATGCGCAGAGTCTAGACGGACGGAATGTAAGGGCGCAAGTTTCATTCGATAGGTATGGATTGGCGGCTGGTTTGGATTCGTGCTATCCCATGTTTCAGAAGCGAGATCCTTCGAATTCGCTCAGGACAAGCTATGGCACCCACGTTCTTGCGGGAACGCGGAGAGTGCCGCAGTTGTTATGTGGAGAGGCCGGCGCCGACGAGCTTTTCGAATTGGCTCTGCATGGAGTCGCCGGATTCGATGGTGTTGGGTTGCAGGCCGTGCAGGGCCACGGTCAGCAGCGTGGAGATGACATAGCGCTTGACGAGGGGCTGTGGCAGGGTGATCGGAAACTGTGGCTGGCCGGCGAGGATTTGCTCGAGGCGCGCTTCCAGGGCAGATCGTACGGCGCGCGCGCCAGAACCCTCGCCGCCGCTCATGATGGAACGAAATAACTGGGGCGCTGAGCGAACGTGCGCGAAGAAGTCGCGGCAATTGAGGAGCCAGGGCAGGCCGGCGCATGGGCGGAGCAGCGGCATGATGATGCGCGTGAGCTGCGATTCAAGGAGCTCGTCTTTCGATTTGTAGTGCGCATAGAACGTAGCGCGGCCTACGTCCGCTTTCTTGCAAATGTCGCTGACGCGGATGGTGATGTAGGCGCGGGTGAAGAGCAAGGCTACGAATGCCTGGTCAATGCTGGCGCGCGTGCGAATGGCGCGGGCGTCGAGATCACGGGTGGAGGCGGCGGGTTTCGAGACACTTTGCGATTTCTGTTTCATAAGCGCCTGCGCCGCGCGAATATGATTGCGCCCGATGCGGAGTTCACGCAATTATCCCATGCATGGATGAGCTTTCAACACAGTCAAAACGCAATCGCGGATCGTTCGCGATCATGATCTTTCCGGTGCTGTTCTGCATCGTCTTCGTGATGCATTTTCACAGCGGGTCTGACTTTTTCCACTTCAAATTGCGCTACGTGCCCCGCGATCCGGCGCAGGTGGTGACAGCGCTGGTGCGGGCGCAGAACCACTGGCCGATGGTGCACGATCCGCACATCCTTGGCTACCTGGGATTGCCGTTCCTGCTTTTGTCGGCCTACACGCTGTATCGCGTTTCCCGAGGGACGCGGCCGCGACTGAGCGCCGTAGCGATGTTTGTGACGGCGGCGGGGACGATTTACCTGGGCGGCGTTTTCGGAATGTGGACGGCGTTTTATCGCGGGCTTGGCGAGGTGGATCCGCGCTATCTGGATGGAGCGATTGCGACGTTCAAGGGGATGACGGAGCCGCAGGGCGCGTTTCTGCTGACGACGACGCTGGCGAAGCTGGCGTTGCTGGGGCTGGCGGCCCAGAGCCTGATTCTGTGGGGGCTGCCGCGGGTGAGGCGATCGGCAGTGGTGCTGATCACGGTGGGATGCGCGCTGGTGCTGGTGTTCTGGGATCTGGATAACTGGATGCTGATTGGAATGATGCTGGTGGTGGGCGGATTTGTGGGGCTGATGCCGGCATTGCGCGCGGAGTGACGAGCGGGTGCGTTGCTATCCCATATCTCAAAAGCGAGACATGGCGCGCTCGGATTTGTGCGGGATCTTGCTAGGCGCGTGTGGCGCTGATGAGGTAGTAGGCCATGGGGCCGATGGGGCGGCCGATGAAGGGAAGCAGAATCGGCGCGAGGATGTTGTTCCAGCGGGCTCGCGTCATTTTGCGATGGCCGAAGACGACGGATGTGAGCAGGAATTTGAGCGTGACCCAGGGGACATGAAGAACGCTGGGCGTGACGCAGGCCTGCATGGGTTCGACGATGATGTCGCGGAAGCCGAGGCGCTCGAGTGCGCGCGTGAATGGCTCGACTTCGCCGAGGGTGTCGATTGCCCAGCAATCGCAGAGCGTGCGGCAGATTGATTTTTGCAGACCGCGGAGTTTGCCGGGGCCGAGGAAGCCGTCTGCGACGACGAGGCGGCCGCCGGGTCGGAGGAGGCGCTGTGCTTCGCGGACGAATGTGGCCTTGCTGGCGCCTGTGGCGTAGCAGGAGCTTTCGATGGCGTAGACGGCGTCAAAGGATTCCGACGCGAATTGCGTGCGCTGGTAGTCGCCCAGTGTGAGGGCGATGCTTGCGGCTGCGGGGTCAGATCGATTGAGGGCGCAGCCCTGTTCGAGTTGCCAGGGGACGAGCGTGATGCCGTGAAGGTCCGCCGAGGGAAGCTGACGCGCGATGCTGCGAAGCGTGGCGCCGAGACCGCAGCCCATGTCGAGAATGCTGGGGGATTCCGCGGTGATGTTGAGGCGGCGTAGGACTTCGCGATTCATCTGCTCAAGCATTTTCTCGCGACGCATTGGATTCATGCCCCAGCGGAAGAAGCCGAAGTGCATGTTGAAGTTTGGGCTCCAGGCGGCGTAGTCGGGGCCGGCTTCCTCGTAATAGCGCTGAAAGTTTTCGGCGCATGCGGGGCCTGCGATTGCGGCTGTTGTGGTGGGCGTGGCGATGAGGGTGGCGGCCATTAGTCGAGCCTCCGGCGTTTGGGGATGAAGCGGGTGATACCGCTACCGATGCTGATGAGCGAGTGCAGGCTGGCGGGTGGGAGCTTTTTGATCTGGGTGTACCAGCCGTGAATTTCCTGGAGGAATGTCTTCATGGCGGCGATGCGCGCGGTGACGGCAGGCTGGGCGGGGCGCTCGGCCCGGGCTTGCGTGACGCAACGCTCGAGCATTGTCATGGTCGGAACGATTTCGCGCTCGACCCGCTGCTCGACCACGGTGAGGAAGAGTGTCCAGACGTCGGCGGAGGTGCGGAAGAAGTCACGGCGGTCGCCCATACGGCTGTCGATTTGGACGAGATTCCAGTTCTGCAACTCCTTAAGGCTGGTGCTGACGTTGGAACGAGCGACGGAGAGGAAGTCGGCGATTTCTTCGGCGGTGAGGGATTCCGGGGATAGATAAAGGAGGGCGTGCACTTGGGCGACAGTGCGGTTGACGCCCCATCGAGTGCCCATTTCTCCCCAGTGAAGGATGAATTCGCGGGCGGAGTCGGTGAGGACCATGTGTTGATTGTATCAGATATTTCTGTTGCGACAGAAATATCTGATGTTACCGGAAGATTGGATGGGATCGCGGCTTGAGAATCTGGTCTCCCACCCTAAACACGATAAGGCCGTGTTTAGGATGGGGCACCCAGGTTTGTGCGTAAGGTTCAGGCCATGGCTTCGCGGCCCATGGGCTCGAAGCGCAGCGCGTTGGAGTTGCGATCGGCGTGGATACGCACGTGGGCGCCGTGGAGGATTTCGCCGTCGAGAATCTTGATGGCGAGCGGGTCCTGCACCATGCGCTGCAAAGCGCGCTTCATGGGCCGCGCACCGTAAGCGGGATCCGTGCCGGCGGCAAGGATCAGCTGGCGTGCGGGCTCGGTGAGCTCGAGCGAGATCTGGCGGCCTTCAAGCATGCGGCTCAGTTCGATGAGGCGCAGGTCGAGGATCTGGCTCAGTTGCGCGTTGCCGAGCGAGCGGAAGATGACGGTGTCATCGACGCGGTTGAGGAACTCGGGACGGAAGTGCTCGCGGAGCACGCGCATCACGGATTCGCGGGCCATGTCGAAGTCATGCTCGGTCTTGAGCGTGTCGCCGGTGAGCAGCGCCGCGCCGAGGTTTGAGGTCATGATGAGGACAGTGTTCTTGAAGTCCACGGTCCGACCCTTCGAATCGGTGAGGCGGCCGTCGTCCATCACTTGCAGAAGCACGTTGAAGACGTCAGGGTGCGCCTTTTCGATTTCGTCGAAGAGGATGACCGCGTACGGACGGCGGCGCACGGCTTCAGTAAGCTGGCCGCCTTCGTCGTAACCGACGTAGCCGGGAGGCGCGCCAATGAGACGAGCCACGGCGTGCTTCTCCATGTACTCGGACATGTCGATGCGGACCATGGCCTGTTCGTCGTCAAAAAGAAATTCGGCGAGTGCGCGCGCGGTTTCAGTTTTGCCCACGCCGGTGGGGCCGAGGAAGATGAACGAGCCGATGGGGCGCTTGGGGTCGCTGAGGCCAGCGCGCGAACGGCGGATGGCGTTGGCAACGACGGTGAGTGCCTGATCCTGGCCAACTACGCGCTCGCGCATGCGCTGCTCCATTTGCACGAGCTTTTTGACTTCGCCTTCAAGCATGCGGGTGACGGGTATGCCGGTCCACTTGCTGACGATTTTGGCAATGTCTTCTTCGTCGACTTCTTCCTTGAGCATGCGCTGCAGGCCGCTGGAGCCGCTGACGGCGCCATCTTGCTCGGCGTTGAGCTTACGCAGTTCGGCTTCAAGGCGAGGCAGTTCGCCGTATTGGATTTGCGCGGCGCGATCGAGCTGGCCGCGGCGCGTGTTTTCTTCGGCCTCGAAGCGCAGGGCTTCAATCTGCTTCTTGAGGTCGCTGATGCGCGTGATTGCTTCGCGCTCCTGCGTCCAGCGGGCGCGCAGTGCGGTGATCTGTTCTTGAAGTGTGCCAAGTTCGCGATCCACTTCTTCGCGGCGTTCGAGACTGTTCTTGTCGGTCTCGCGCTTGAGGGCGGCGCGCTCGATTTCAAGCGACGTTGCCTGGCGTTCCAGCTGGTCGATTTCAGTGGGCACGCTGCCGATCTGGATTGCCAGCGAGGCCGCGGCTTCGTCCACCAGGTCGATAGCCTTGTCGGGGAGGAAGCGGTCGCTGATGTAGCGGTGCGAGAGCGTGGCCGCGGCGACGATGGCTGAGTCCTTGATGCGCACGTTGTGGTGCGCCTCGTAGCGGTCCTTGAGGCCGCGCAGGATGGCGATGGTGTCTTCGACGTTGGGCTCGCCCACGTAGACGATCTGGAAGCGGCGCTCGAGCGCGGCATCCTTCTCAATGTACTTGCGGTACTCGTTGAGAGTGGTGGCGCCGATGGCGCGGAGTTCGCCGCGAGCGAGCGGCGGCTTGAGCATGTTGCTGGCGTCGATCGCGCCCTCGGCAGCGCCGGCGCCGACGAGGGTGTGGAGCTCGTCGATGAAGAGAATGATCTGGCCGTTGGCCTCGTCGATTTCCTTCAGCACCGCCTTGAGGCGTTCTTCGAACTCGCCGCGATACTTTGCACCGGCGAGCATGGAGCCGAGGTCGAGCGAGACGACACGCTTTTCCTTGAGTGCTTCGGGGACGTCGCCAGACGCGATGCGGCGGGCGAGACCTTCGACGATGGCGGTCTTGCCCACGCCCGGTTCGCCGATGAGCACGGGGTTGTTCTTGGTGCGACGACTGAGCACCTGGATGACGCGGCGGATCTCTTCGTCGCGGCCAATGACGGGATCGAGTTTGCCGCGGCGCGCGAGTTCAGTGAGGTCCTTGGCGTACTTTTCGAGCGCCTGGAATTTGCCTTCGGGATTCTGGTCGGTAACGCGCTGCGAACCGCGAACGGCGGTCAGGGCCTGCAGGATGGCTTCATGCGTGGCGCCGGCGGCGACCAGAGCCTCATGCGCGGGATCGCCTTTCTGCCGCGCTGCGCCGAGGAGCAGGTGCTCGGTGGAGACGTACTCGTCTTTGAAATTGGCGGCTTCCTTGAAGGCCTGGTCCACAATTTTGCTGAGCGCGTTGCCCACGCCGGGCTGGGCGGACGAGCCGGCGACGCGGGGAAGCTTCTCTTCGATTTGGTGAAGGTCGTGCTCCAGCCGCTCGGTGGGAACACCGATCTTTCCCAGCACGGCGGGAATCACGCCTTCGCGATCTTCAACAAGAGCGAGCAGGAGATGGACGGGCTGAATCTCAGGGTTGCCGAGATTGGCCGCGTGCTCCTGTGCCTGCTGCATTGCCTGCTGCGATTTGACGGTGAGTTTTTCCCAACGAATGGCCATGTTTACCTCGGTGGACAGTTAACAGTGAACAGAAAGGGTGACAGTAAAGAGGTGAACCAGCGAATCAGAAAGAAGACCTTGCCCCTTTTAGATGTCAAAAGGAATGGTCAGTTGCAAGTCCCTCGCGCTGAAGAGAAATTGCAACTTGAGCGCTAAGATCCGGCAACTGACCACCGATTACTGAAGACCTGGCTTACCGCGCGCCGACCAACTCGGACTCTTCCTTGTGCGGGTCGAGTTTTGCCTGACCGCCGACGTTGACCCTGATCTGCTTGGGCTGGGCTTCAGGCTTCTTGCTCAGCTCGAGCTTGAGGATGCCAGCATTGTAGTTCGCATTGACGTGCTCGGTGTCGACCGTGGTGGGCAGCGTAAACGCGCGATAGAAGCTGCCGTAACGGCGCTCGATGCGATGGAAGTTCTCTTCTTTCTCTTCTTTCTCGAACTTCCGCTCGCCCTTGACGGTGAGAGTGTTGTTTTCGACACGGATGTCGAGGTCCTTCTCATCGATGCCAGGGACTTCGAGCTTCAGAACCACCTTCCTGGTGTCCTCATAGATGTCGACAGCCGGCACAAAGCTGGCGGTCGTCAACGGGCTGTCGCTCTCATTCATGTCGCGGAACAGTGAGTTCACGCGGTTCTGCAGTGCAACGACTTCACGAAACGGATCCCAGCGATTGATAGCCATGTGTGTATTCCTCCGATGATGCTAAGAAATTTAGGGGTGGGGGGTAGGTCCCCATCAGCCACCTCATCTGATGGAACTATAGCATAAGGGATGCATAAAATATGAGTGTAATTGCATCATATTTATCGAAAAATTAAAACCGTGTTTAGTTTCATAGAGTTAACGAGGCTTGATCACGGAGATTAGCGGGGGCATAGGTTCCCCGGCGGCCGAATATTGTGTTTTTTCGCCCACCCGCGATCTCAAGGGCAGGCGTAGTTGCAGATCGGCCGGGTTGGCTGCCGACTAATTTGTGAGCTCTTCCGCGTGCGAGACGAAACCAGAGGTGCCCCAAAACACTCACACCTAACAGACAGATTCCGGCGAGGAAGATGGCTCTTCGCCGGTCATGCCCGCGTCCTGACCCAAGGCGCGGGCTCTTTTTTGCCCAGAACACTCCGTCACTGGCTACTGGCGAAAAAAATTTGATCGTTCTGCAGAATTAGATTGACATAACCACTAAGTTATATAACTATTAAGTTATGACGATGCTCGACGCCACATTCAACGCCCTGGCCGACCCGACGCGGAGGGCGATCCTGGCCCAATTGGCCGCTGGCGAAGCCACGGTGATGGAATTGGCGAAACCGTTCGTGATGTCACAGCCTGCTATCTCAAAGCATTTGAAAGTGCTGGAAAGAGCGGGCCTGATAGTGCGGCGGGTGGAAGGCGCACGACACCCATGCAGCCTGGCGAAACCCGGGCTGGACGCAGCCGATGAGTGGCTGGCCATGTTGCGGAAGGCTCTGGAGAAGAACTACGACAGGCTGGACCAGGTATTAGCGGAGATGAAGCAGGAAAAAGGAGAGGAGATCCAATGAGCGGAATGACGTTGAAGACAGAAGGCGATACCCACGTGTTGGTGACCAGGCGATTTGCAGCGCCACCGGAAGCCGTGTATCGCGCGCACACGGAGCCAGAACTGATCAAGAAGTGGATGCTGGGACCGCCGGGATGGACGATGCCGGTCTGCATCAATGAGGCGTGGCCAGGCGGAAAGATGCGCATCGAGTGGACCGACGGCAAGGGAGCCGGATTCTACCTGACGGGTGAATGCCTCGAGCTCGTTCCCTTCAGCCGGATTGTGCACGTGGAGCGGATGCATCTTCCCGATCCGACCCCGGATAACCACGTTGTGAATGAATTTATTGCGGATGGCGATGGAACGTTCATGACCATGCGCATGACGCTGCCGGATGCAGCGACGCGCGCGCAGATGCTGGCGACGGGGATGGAGCACGGCATGGAAGCCAGCTATGTGCGACTCGAAGGGCTGGTGGCAGCGGGCGAAATCGTGTCGACGAAGGCTTGATGCCATTGAAGTGACCGGGACGCAGGGCATGCGCCTTCTACAATCGAAGGAGCATGCTCGCGCTCGCAGGTTCGGGATCTTTTCCCTGGCAGTCGATCTGGCTCGTAGTGGCGGCGTTCGTGGCCGGGGTTCTGAACGCAGTGGCGGGTGGTGGCTCGTTTTTGCTGTTTCCGGCGTTGCTGGGAACGGGCATATTGCCGGTGCAGGCGAACGCGACGAATACCGTGTCACTGTGGCCCGGGCAGTTGACATCGATCTACGCGTATCGGCAGGACTTTCGAAGAAACTCAAGGTTAGTTCTACCGATGTGCCTGGCGGGTTTGCTGGGCGGCACGGCGGGGGCAACGGTCCTGCTGAACACCCCGCAAAGCACGTTTCTGCACCTGGTGCCGTGGCTCCTGCTGCTGGCGGCGACCATCTTCGCGGTGAGCCGGCCGGTATCGCAATGGATTGAGCGACGAAAAAGGAACGCCGGAAAGGCGATTCAGGCGCCGCGGCGGACGCTGGTGTTCGTGTGCACCGTGGTGGTGTGCTTTTACATTGGCTACTTCGGGGCCGGCGCGGGGTTTCTGATCATTACCCTGCTATCTATTTTCGGATTTGAAAATCTGAATGAGATCAATGCGCTCAAGGTGGCGGCGACGACGGCGGCTAATGGCATTGCTTTCCTGATTTTTGTCGTCGGTGGCGAGGTGGAGTGGCGCTATTGCCTGCCGGCGATGGTGGCCTGCGCGATTGGCGGATATGCTTCGGCCCGGCTGGCGCGAAATATTCCGCAGTCAGTGTTGCGGGGCGTGGTGATCGTGATTGGCTTCGGGATGGCGGCCTGGTTCTTCTGGAAGACGAGGTGAGGGCTGGGAATAGGGAATAGGTGAATAGGGAATAGGGAATAGGCGATCGTTAGCACAAACGCATACGCTGTTCGCTGTGGTCTGCCAACTGTCCGCTGTAAACTGTACTTGTGAGCCATGAAGGAATACGCATCTCGAGCCCTGAAGAACGAGTGCGCGACACTCCGTCGGAACAGCCCTTGCCGCGCATTGCCATCACTCCTGAGAAGGTGCGGGTTCTGATTACCGAGGGCAAGGGGCTCGAGATCGACTGGGCCGATGGGCACCGCAGCGCGTGGGGTTTTGCGTGGCTGCGCAATGCCTGCCCTTGCGCCACTTGTAATGACGAGCGCTCCCAGCAGGGACGGAAGCTGGGAGAGGCCAAGAAGAAGCCTGCCGATCTGCTGCCGATGTACACGCCGCCCGCCAAGCCGGCGAGCGCGCAGGCCGTGGGCCGTTATGCGCTGCAGTTCAACTGGCAGGATGGGCACACAGCGGGTATCTATTCGTGGGATTTTCTGCGGCGGAACTGCCAGTGCACCGAATGCAAATTCGCGACAGACGAAACGACGGGCACGCCAAACTAACACGTAATTCCCGATAAGAATCTATGGCTGTATAGGCGGCGCAAACTGTGCGACGGCGAGGCGTACCGCCTCAGTTGCGTCGGTTGCCACCTGCAGCAGAGCGCGGTTTTCCGGTTTGAGGAAGCCTGCGGCCACCGTCATATCGAGGAATGCGAGCAGGCCGTCCCAGTAGCCCAGCGTGTTGATCACGATGCAGGGCTTGGCGTGAATGCGGAGTTGGGACCAGGTGACGATTTCAAGCATTTCGTCGAGGGTGCCATAACCCCCGGGCAGGATGAGGAAGGCATCGGCGAGGGCGACCATGCGCGCTTTGCGCTGATGCATAGTACTGACGGTTTCAAGGCGCGTGAGGTGCTTGTGAGCGATTTCGCGTCCAGAGAGGACTTCGGGCAGGATGCCGATGACCTCGCCTCCGGCGGCGAGGGCGGCATCGGCAACAGCCCCCATGAGGCCGACATTCGCGCCTCCGTAAACGAGCCCGAGGCCGGCCGCAGCAATGGCGGTGCCAAGAGTCACGGCCTCCGCGCGGTAGGCGGGATCGGCGCCATCGGCTGAGCCGCAGTAGACGGCTATGCGTCGAGCAACAGAAGTGGACGTCATTATGTGGATCAGGATAACGGGTCGCTCAGGATGGCGGTGCGACCGGCGTTTCAAGAAATGCGGCAGGTGTGATGATGGCGATACCGTTAAACGGGTGAAGAGCGAGCAGATCTTGATCTCCCGTGATGATTACATCGGCCCTGCCATGAACGGCAACCTCGAGGAACTTGTCGTCGCGCGGGTCGCGGCAGGCGCGGATCGGGAAACCAATCGTAACGGGCTCACATTTACTTGCATATTCTGAGGCCACAGCGCGGCGCACAGAGGCTTCGAGATAGCGATCGAAGCGTGGGCGATCAAGAGTCGTAATCAATTCCACCTTTGTGGAGTCGGAGGCGAGGATTTCCCCAGTCTGCGCCTTTCTCAGGGCGCGCGATGGGGCTGAATCAGGGAAAAGGATTCCACTTATGACCACGTTTGTATCGAGAACGTAGCGACCGGGCATTACTCGGCGAGGATGTCAGCCAGGATCGACTCGGTCAGGCCATTGGCCTTTGCCTGTCCGGCGGCTAGTGCACTAAGCCTGTTGAATTCGGTCCAACGATCCTTGCGGATTCGCTCGTATTCTTCCGCGGAGAGGATCACGGCGATGTCGCGATCATGGCGCTGAATGCGAACTGGTTCGCGCTGCGCCTTGTCCAGCATTGCGGCGAAGTTCTGCTTGGCGTAGGTGGCGGATACCTTTTGCATGAATTCATTCTACTCTAAATCGAACATTTTGTATAAAATGTACAATTTGTGCGATTCACGCAAAAGTGAACGGTGCGTGGACGTACGTGGAGCCGTGGTCAGTGTTATTCGCCAATTGAGTGAAGATGGGTTCAAATCGTGTTGGCGGTTGGTCTCCGGTGCTGAATGAACGCTGGGCGCTAGCGGCCGTTCCGTAATGCCAAGACAGTTACACTAGAGTAAGGATTCTTCCCGCCGGACTCGCCTTTGTCGTCGCTCATCGCCAAACTGAATCCTGAACAACGCGCTGCTGTTGAAGCTACGGATGGACCCCTGCTGATCCTTGCCGGGGCCGGTTCGGGCAAGACGCGCGTCATCACCGCCCGCATTGCCTGGCTGATCCACGAAAAGGGCGTTGCGCCGGACTCGATCCTGGCAGTGACGTTTACCAACAAGGCAGCCGCCGAGATGGCGGAGCGCGTTGAACGGCTGATGGGGCATACCTCGCTGGCCAAGCCGCTGATCGCCACATTTCACTCGCTGTGCGTGCGCATGTTGCGGCGCGATATTGAGGCGCTGCGAGTGAACGGCGAGGGGCTGACGCGCAGTCTTCGCCATCTTACGACGAGAACGACCAGTCAGCAATTGTGAAGCAGATCATGCGGCGGATGGGGCTCGACACCAAGCAGCTGACGCCGCGCACGGTGCTGGGGCGCATCTCGTGGGCAAAGAATCACATGGTGGATCCGCAGGAGTACTACCTGGGCTCGAAGGATCCGAACAGCGAGCGGATCGCGCACATCTACCAGGGCTACAAAGACGGAGCTGACGAAGAACAATGCGCTGGATTTCGACGATCTGCTGCTGGAAGCGGCGCGGCTGCTGAAGGTGTCGGCGGAGACGCGCGAGCGCTATCAGCGGAAGTACCGCTACTTGCTGGTGGATGAGTACCAGGACACGAACCGGCCGCAGTATGAGCTGATGAAGCTGCTGGCGGGCGAGGCGAAGAACGTGTGCGCGGTGGGCGATGAGGATCAGAGCATCTACTCGTGGCGCGGCGCGGATATTCGCAACATTCTGGAGTTTGAGAAGGATTTTCCGAACGCCAAGATCGTGCGGCTGGAGCAGAACTACCGGTCGACGCAGATGATTCTTGAAGCTGCCGGGGCGGTGGTTGCGAACAACCTGCGGCGCAAGGGCAAGAAGCTGTGGACGGAGCGCCAGGGCGGTTCGCTGATTGGGTATCTACGAGGCGCCGGACGGAGAGAACGAGGCGCTGTTCATCGCCGACAAGATCCAGAAGTTTCTGCGCGAAAACAATGAGGAAGGCGAGCAGGGCGCGGTGCGCGGTTCTCTATCGGACCAACTCGCAGTCGCGGCTGGTGGAAGAGTCGCTGCGGCGGTACAACATCCGCTACACCATGGTGGGCGGATTCAGCTTTTACGAGCGAGCCGAGATCAAGGACATGCTGAGCTACCTGCGGCTGGTGCGAAATCCGCATGACTCGATGGCGCTGCAGCGGGTGATCAATACGCCGGCGCGCGGGATTGGCGCGACGACGCTGGCAACGCTGGAGCGGCTGGCGCTCGAGACCGGCCAGTCGACGTGGGAAGGAATTACGGCGGCGATCCAGAACAAGCTGATTCCGACGCGCGCGCTGATGGCGCTGGAGTCATTCCGGCACGCTGATTCTGGATGCGCAGGCCATGATGGATCCGGATTTTGCCGGGAAGCTTTCAGCGGATGTAGCCGCGGAGACTGCTGAAGACGCGGATACGGGATTTGAATTTGGCGCGGGCGGCAATGAGGCGGAAGCCGCGACTGGCGGATGCGGAAGCAGCGGACTTCAACTTCGGCGGCAATGAGAATCAGATGACGCTGCTGGATGCATCGAGTTTTTCGCCGTTTGCGGCCAAGGAGCCGAAGCGGCCGTTTCTGAAGATGCCGAAACAGACGGACCCTGCGAAGCCCAGGAAGGCGGAAGCGAAGACGGGCAAGGGATGGGCAACGCGCGTTTCGGAAATGAAGGCGGCCAACGGGACGAATGGCACGGGAGAAGCGCCGGGCGGCGAAGGTGATAGTGAACGCGTGGAGGGGTTCCGCGCGCCGGGTGATGCCGCGACACTGCCGGAACTGATTCGCTTCCTGATCGACCGAACCGGTTACATCAAAGCGCTGGAGGCTGAAGGATCGCCTGAGGCATTCAGCCGGATTGAAAACCTCAAGGAACTTGCGAACGCAGCGCACGACGCAGAGGTGCGGGGCGAGACACTGGCGGAGTTTCTGGATCATGCGGCGCTGGCATCGGACACCGACCAGTTCGATCCCGAAGCGCGGGTGACGCTGATGACGCTGCATGCGGCCAAGGGCCTGGAGTTTCCGCTGGTGTTTTTGGCTGGTTTGGAAGAAGGCCTGTTCCCGCATTCGCGAACGCTGAACAATCCTGAAGAAATGGAAGAGGAACGGCGGCTCTGTTACGTAGGCATGACGCGCGCCATGAATACTCTCATCCTGACCCGGGCGCATTACCGTCGGCGGTATGGGAATGATGCGCCGGAGATGAGCGTGCCCTCTCGCTTCCTGGAAGAAGTGCCGCCGGCTCTGATCGAGAACCTGAGCAGCAGACGGCCCTCATGGGCCAATCCTGCTTACGGCTTTAGCCAGGGCAGGCGGGGAGCATCGGGGGAAATGGGCGAGCAGCACTACGACTACGAGAACGAGAGCCAGGAGGCGCCGCGCCTGACATACAGCCAGGCGGGTGCAAAGCCCGCGGCGGCCCGTTCGGGTGGCGTCGATGCCAACTCACTCGACAACATTGCGCGGTTTTTTGGCGGCAAAGGCGGAATGGCCAAGGCCGGCTCCTTTGGGCGGCCCAAGATGGATATTCCCGAGGCGACTGGCGCGGCGGGGATGAAAAAGGGCGAGCGGGTGCGTCACAGCAAGTACGGTGAAGGAACTGTGCTGATGCGCGAAGGCGAAGGCGAGGACGCCAAGCTTACCGTGATGTTCACGCGCCACGGCATGAAGAAGCTGATGGAGAAGTTCGCAAACCTGGAGAAGATTTAGGATCAACGGCTGGAAACGTGCGTGTTGGAGATTCCATGCGCGCCGGTCCAATCCAGAATGACACCGGCTCACTCCCAGCCAATCCGTATTGAATCAAACGATTTAGTTGCCGGTCACAGAGCAAATGATCCCGCGCTAAGATGCTGTAACGAGGCGGGTGATGAGTTCCCCCTCCGCGCAGCGAACAGGCGAGCGCGCGTGGTGTTGCCATGACGGTTCGTCTTCGCGTGCAACGTGATCTTCCCGTTTTGTGAGGTTTCCATGAACGTTGTTTCCGCCGCTTTTCTCAACCAGAGGAAGAGCCTGATTCTTGCCATTGTTGTGGGCGGCGCCGTTGCCGGGACTCTCGATCTGATCTCGGCCTTCATCACCTTTGGGCCCAATGTGCCTAAAGGTATCGCTGGAGGCTTGCTGGGAAGGCAGGCTGCTGCCTCCGGGGGCGTCGGTACGTGGATACTCGGCGTTTTCCTGCATTACTTCATCGCGTTCTCAGCGGCAACTGTCTATTGTCTGGCCGGCCAGAAGCTCAAATTCTTGAAAGAGAATTTTGTGGTCTGCGGTGTGTTCTACGGTATCGCCGTCTTTCTGGTGATGAACCTGGTCGTCCTTCCGCTCAGCGCGTTCCATTCGAGGGGCCCGTTTCAGATGAAGGGATTGATTCAAGGCTTGCTGGTACACATGCTCATCATTGGGTTGCCGATCTCGTATAGTTTCCGCAAGCTTTCAAGATAAGGTTGCGCGGAGTTCCACTTTTCGCGCTTCTTCACTCCAGGCCAATCACCAGGGGGCTTCGACTTCCTCCGTTCGGTTCTGCCTTCTTGGATTCATCCAAAAAGTGCTTTGCTTCCTCCTCGCCGTTAAGGACGCGGAAGGCGCCTTCGGCCAGGGAACGGAGTTCATCTTCGCCGGGGTAGACGTGGACCGGCGCGATCCACTCGATTGAAGGCCGCAGCTGATTGACGAGCCTCCGTGAATGGGCCATGCCGCCGGTGAGAAGGACGGCATCGACCTGACCCTGGAGAACCGCGGCCATTGCGCCAGCTTCCTTGGCTATCTGGTAGACCATTGCGTCGTATACGACCAGCGCCTTTGCATCACCGGCATCAATGCGGCGCTCCACTTCCTGCAAGTCACGCGTACCGAGATAAGCAAAGAGACCGCCTTCGCCAAAGACCATGCGGTCAAGCTGCTTTTCGTTGTATTTGTCGGTGAAGCACTGCGTGAACGACCTGCCGGACCGGAAGCGAGCCGGTGCGATCGGGGCCAAAGGGACCTTCTTCCGGCGTGTTCTGGTCGATCATGCGGCCGCCGCGATGGGCCGAGACGGTGATTCCGCTGCCGAGATGGACGATGATGAGCCGCATCTCCGCGTACGACCGGCGCTGCTCACGAGCGAAACGATGAGCAACCGCCTTGATATTGAGCGCATGGCCGATGGCGGAGCGCTCGATGAGCGGAGAGCCGGAGAGACGGGCGCAGTCCTGCCATTCATCTACCGTCACCGGGTCTACGATGTAAGCCGCGACGCCGGCCGCTTGCGCGAAGCGGAGTGCCAGGACCGCTCCCAGGTTGCAGGCATGCTCGCCGCGGCGGGCCTGACGCAGCTCTTCGATCATTGCGTCATTCACCAGCCAGGTGCCGCACTCCATCGGAGGTAGAAGGCCTCCACGTCCGGCCACCGCAGCAAAGGGAAATAGATCATACCCGGCGGACTGGAGCGCCTGGTGGATACCGGCGGCGCGGAATTCCGTTTGGGCGAGGGCGGACCAGCCTCGAAACTTCTCGAGCTCACTGTCGGGGTGATGAAGATTATGGGTCCATTCTTCTGTTACAGGAGTGTTAATATCCGGTAAAGTCGTCCCGTGGCCGGCAGCGCACTGGAGGAAGATCCCGATCTTTGTCGAGGTCGATCCTGGGTTGATGGCGAGAACCCGGTTGCCTGCTGTCACGCTTGACTCCAAAGGATCCCAACGAGTGTACTTGAGTCAGATTCATCTGAAATGTGAGCAGCTTCACTCCAAGGCACCGCCGGTGAAAACGCGGGTTTTCTCCTGGAGTCCGTGAATAGTGATTCCGTGATTAGTGGTTGATTCTCTTGGTTCCTGCGGTAATTGAACCCTTATTCGTCCGGCTTTAATCGGTTTTTGACGCAGTTTCGCGACACTGGACTGTAAGAACCCCAATCAGAAAGCGGGAATGAGGAGCGACATGCCCAACTCAACCGTGTCTTACCTGTGGCGCGATCAGAGCGCCCCAAAGGGATTTCGTGCGGGTGTATCACTACACAGTCATACAAATCAGTCCCAGGAAACGCTAGACTTCCTCGCCAATCTTGGCAACCAGTACCCCATGATCCGCCCCTGGATTTCCAGGCTTGAGAACCGGGCGGCGGACAGGCATGGGATGCGTGTGAACTACTCCGAGAGCTATTGGACGCCGCCCATGACTCCGAAGCTGGCGTTCGACCTCGAAAGCAGCCAGATTGAGGATCTGGACCTGGCGGCCATGGTGTCGCTTTCCGACCACGACAACATCAAGGCTCCTATGCTGCTGCGCTCGGTGCCCAGCGCGCGACAAATTCCGGTCTCGGTGGAGTGGAGCGTGCCCTATGGCGGCGTGCAGGACTTCCACCTTGGCATTCACAATCTGCCCAGTTCCAGAGCTGTCGAATGGATGAAGACACTCGAGGACTTCACTGCCAACCCCAACGATCAGCGCCTGACGGAGATTCTGGCGGCACTGAACGACGAGCCTAACGTGCTGGTGGTTTTCAATCATCCAATGTGGGACTTGTTCCTTACGGGCAAGGAGAAGCATCAATTTCTGGTGAACGAGTTCCTGCTGAACAACGGGAATTTTCTTCATGCGCTTGAGCTGAACGGACTCCGTCACTGGGACGAAAACCGCGCAACCTGTCGTTTGGCCGAGAGGTGGAACATGCTGCTGATCTCGGGAGGCGACCGCCATGGCGTGGAAGCGAATGCGAACATCAATCTGACCAACGCGACGTCGTTCACGGAATTTGTGCACGAGATTCGCCGCGAAAAGAAGAGCAAAGTGCTCTTTATGCCGCAATACGCCGAGCCGTGGAAGCATCGCCTGCTTCGCTCTACAATTGACGCGATTCGGCCCTATCCGGATTTCCCGCTCGGATCACGCACCTGGGATGAGCGCGTATATCATCCCGATGCCAACGGCGTGGTGCGGCCGTTGAGTGAACTCTGGCCGGACGGTAACGCCCCCGGTCTCATGCGCTGGGGCATTGCCCTGGTCATGCTCATGGGGAGCGCGCCAGTTTCAAAGGGCCTCCGCATGGCATGGAGCGAGTCACATCAGTTGCGCCTGGCGCTCGGCGAGCACGAGGGCTGAGAGTCGCAAGATTCAACTCCGCGGGCGGCAATGCAGTTCATTTGCGAATCTTAGAGTCAGGAAGACCGCTTTCCGGACGGTGAACCGCGCTGTCCGCCGGCGGCCGATAACGCCACTGCGCTAACAGCATTCTTTCGAATGCCCGATCCGGAGCCATGACAATCAGCACGCCACGCGTTGCCTATTTCCCTGATTCATTTCACGAAGTGAACGGGGTAGCACACACCAGCAGGCACTTTGAGGCATTTGCGCGCCGTCGCAACCTGCCATTCTTGTGTGTGCGAGCGGGAGACCGCGAACAGGCCCTGACCGAAGAAGGTAACGTGTGGACCCTCGAGCTGCCACGCGGCTTTCTCTCCATCGCCCTGGAGAAGGATCTTCGCTTCGATCCGGCATTCATGCGCCACATTCCCATGATTGAAGATGTGCTGACGCGCTTCAAGCCTGACTTGATTCACATGACTGGTCCGAGTGAAGTGGGCATGCTCGCAGCCGGGCTGGCTGGAGCCCTCGATCTGCCGCTTACGGCGAGCTGGCATACGAATGTCCACGAGTACGCGGCGCGCCGTTCAGAGTGGTTTCTGCGCCATCTGCCGAAGCCAAGCGCTGAAGCCACCGGTCACAAGATCGAAGACGTGGCGATGGCGTTTGCGGCAAGATTCTATGCGATTGCACAGGTACTTTTCGCTCCTAATCCCGCGCTGTGTGCCCTCCTGGAAAGAACCACCGGACGTCCGTGTTACCTGATGCCGCGCGGTGTGGATTCGGAGCTCTTTCATCCCTCGAATCGCACCCGCAGCGCTGATGACCGGACCTTTGTGCTTGGCTTTGTGGGCCGGCTTTCCGTCGAAAAAAATGTGGCGCTTCTGGCGACAGTGCAACAGGAGCTGGAGCAAATGGGGATCCACGACTTCCGCTTCATGATTGTTGGCCACGGAGGAGAAGAAGAGTGGCTGCGCGAGCATCTGCCGCGCGCGGAGTTCACTGGCGTCCTCAAGGGAAAGGCGCTGTCAGAGGCTTACGCGAACATGGATCTTTTTGTATTTCCATCGCATACGGATACCTTTGGCAACGTGGTACTGGAAGCGCTTGCGAGCGGCGTTCCGGCCATTGTCACGCCCGATGGCGGCCCGCCTACGATCATTCGCGAAGGGGAAACCGGGCGGATTGTTACCGACGAGGAGTTCTCGAACGCGGTTGCAGGCGTGCTTCGCGATCCCGCTCAACTTGCTGCGATGCGTCGGGCCGCGCGCCCGTACGCGTTGACAATGAGCTGGGATGCGGTGTTCGAGGGCGTGTATGCGGCTTACGAAACGATCCTGAAGCCAAACTACAACCATTCGCTGGTCGCCGGCTAAGCTCGGCACGCTCGGCGATCACCGCTCATACTCATCACGCCTTGGAGCTGATCTCCCCCAGCGCGCGCACCAGCTTGTCGAGATCCGCAATCGACGTGTAAACATGCGGCGTCACGCGCACGCACTTGATGTTCTCCCAGACAATGCCCACGGTGTGAATCTTGTAGCCATCGAACAGTGCGTTTTCGAGCTCGGCCGGAGTTTTGCCATCGACACTTACGCCGCAGATGGCGCAAGAGTAGTTGAGATTCAACGAGGTGTGGATCTTGACCTTGGGCATCGCTTGCGCGCGGCTGGCCCAGTAGTTTTTGAGATAACCGATGCGGGCCTGTTTGCGGGCCGGGCCAATGCCGTTGTGAAAATTAAGCGCTTCTCCAATGCCCTGCTCGAGCGGGAAGCTGCGCGTGCCCAGCGTTTCAAATTTGCGAATATCGGCGGACCGTGGCGTGCCGTTGCAGGTGAGCGGCCAGATTTTCTCGATCTTGTCGGCCTTGATCCACATCATGCCGGTGCCGATGGGCGCGGAGAGGAACTTGTGCAGGCTGGTGCCGAAGTAATCGCAGCCGAGATCGGGAATCTTGTAGTCCATCAGGCCGAATGAGTGGGCGCCATCGGCAATGACTTCGATGCCGTGCGCGTGAGCCATGTCGGCGACCTTGCGCACGGGCATGGTCTGGCCGACCCAGTTGACCATGTGAGTGACGTGAATGAGTTTCGTCCGTGGCGTGATGGCCTCTTCGTAGGCCTTCACAATCACGTTGTCGTCCTCGACGGGAAAGTCGAAGCTGAGCTGCTTGTAGACGATGCCTTCGCGCATGGCCCGCTGGCGGTAGGCCTGAATCATGTTGGGGTAGTCCTGCTTGGTGCCGATAACCTCGTCGCCGGCCTTCAGATCGAGCCCGTAGATGACCGTGTTGAGAGCCTCAGTGGAATTGCGGTTGATGGCGATTTCGCCCGGTTTGACCCCGGCCAGAGCCGCCAGCTTTTCACGCAGCGGCTCGCGGCCCTGGTCGAGGATGCGCCACATGTAATACGAAGGCCCCTCATTGGACAGCTGGTTATAGCGCTCCACCGCCTGCTGTACCACGACCGGTGCGGGCGACACGCCACCGTTGTTCAGGTTGATGAGGTTGGGATTGACCGAGTAGGCGCGCTGGATGACCGCCCAGTAGTCCTCGTCCTGCGCTGCTTCCATCGCATTGAGCCCGGTGATGCGCGCGGCTGCGGCGTGAAAGTCCGCGGCGTGCGCCTGTTCGAAGAGGCTGTTCGCGGAGAACGCTCCGGCGAGGGTGGCGGCCTGGCGGAGGAAGCTGCGGCGGTCGTTGAGAATCATATCGAGCATTCTGGAGGATGGAAGCGGCGCGAGCAACAACGAAATTCAACCGGACACGCGAAGGCGCTAGGCTATCCGGGAGAGTGTTGGCTGTTGGAGGTGACATGCCCAAAGTGAATAAGTCGTTTACCGCGACGCTGGAGAAGAGCCCGAGCAGGGGCGGCTGGACTTATCTTGTCTGGCCTGAGTCCGTTGCGTTCTTCGAGACACGCGGGCTGGTCAAAGTGCGCGGCACGATCGATGGCGAGCCGTTCCAGAGCTCATTTATGGCGCTGGGAGATGGGCGGCACAAGCTGCCGGTGAAGGGAGAACTGCGCAAGCGCATCGGCAAAGACGTGGGCGATGACGTGGTTGTGGTGCTGAAAGAGCGGCTTGGGGCGCGGGGTCCGCAGGGATAACAAGGAAAGCTTGACAGGCGCGGCGCCGGAGACGATGCTACCCATGCTTCCAATCACCTGATAGTCCCCACCTAAAGAGGCCACTCATGCTGCGGAAAATTCTGCTGTTGAAAGCGATTGCGCTAAGCCCCAATTGCGGTCTGCTGGCACTGCGGCTGTTTACCGCGTTGCCGATCTTTCTCAAGCATGGCACGGAGAAACTGTTTGGGTTTCAGACCATGGCACAGCATTTTCCAAATCCACTGCACATTGGTGTCGCGCCGAGCCTCATGTTTGCCACGCTGTCAGACGGAATTTGCACGCTCCTGTTGATGGCGGGGCTGACAACACGCTGGGCAGCGCTGATCATCTTTGTCAACATCGGTGTGGCGTGGGCCTTTGTACATCACTTCGCGCTGGTCGGGCCCCAGGGAGGTCACGGCGAGCTGATGCTGATGTACTTGGGATCGGCCGTCACGCTGTTCCTGAGCGGACCAGGCAAGTACAGCGTGGATGCGGTGCTGGACCGGGCGTGAGGCGCGAAGCAGAATTCAGGCCTAAACAACGGCGATGAGCCCGGTTCGCATATCCAGCGTGAACGCAGTTTCCTTATCGGTCATCATGTTCCATCCACGGCCGTGCAGATTGGAGCCGTCTACGGTGGTCACCGTGATGCCTTCGTCAGAGAGCTTGGGTGATTGCCAGGCTTGACCGTCGACGCCCCACGCGAGAATGCGGTGGTGGCCGACGAACAGCAGCAGGTTTTCGGACGCGATGGGACGGACCTCAAGGACAGGGCGGTACGGAATCATCGCGAAGCGATCGGGCGCGGCGGTGTTGATGAGGTAGGCGTAGCCACCGGAAACAGCGCAAAGCTCAAGCGGATTTGGCGCCGACCAGATGCCGCTGGGGGCGGCAGGATCGCGGAACCCGAGGGCGCAGGTGGCAAGAAACTCCCGAGCGGACGGCGAACGTTCTTGTTCTTCTCCTTCGGTCGGTCTACTCAGCGGGTGCACAAGAATCTCCAGTGCGCCGCGTTCGACTTCTTCAGCGTCGACTGGGTAAACGAAGTGTCGTGACGGCAAAATGAGTGGGCGCGCACTCAGAACCTCAGCTTGCCAGGCGTGAGGAAAGGTGTTGTCGACCAAGATATTTCTCGTAGTCGTCGTCATGGTCGGAGTTCCACGATCCTGCGCAATCGTCCCCGATATACCGGAAACAAAGTCGCCAGATGTCTTCCTTCCATCATAGCGATCTGCGATCATGCGGTCTCATGCAGGCGAGGCGGGGTTCATTGTGAGCGCGCAGGATGGGCCTTCACAAAGCTATGCCCCAATCCGGGCGGCAGCAAGGCTGCTATTGGGACTGGGGCATGCGGTAAATCCGACCTATGTTCAGGCAATCCTATTTCGGGTGACCGCCACTCGGTGCGGGTGATGGTGAGGGTGATGACGGGCGCGAAGCAGAGGGGCTGGAACTTCTGGAGTTCATTGAGCCCATGCTGCTAGACCCCGCGCCCGAAAGGAGCCCGCATTGCCACCCGAATACTGACCGGAAGCCGGCTCTGCTGGCGGCGGCGTTCCGCGATGGATCGATACCGGTGCAAGCGATCCGCTTGCAGGCCGCATTCCGACCGGCTGCGCGCCGCCTGCACTCATGTAGACCGAGGTGCTGGCGGTACCCTTCTGCACGGCATGCTGGGAGAACTTGTTCAACTCCCCTAGCTCACCGCGCGGGATACCGAGTCCGGCTGAGTCCTTGCGGAATACGAATGAGTTGGACGACCCCATCTCTGACTTGACCACTGGCTTCGAGATGACGGACACAAGGGTCGGTTCGCCGGGCCGTGGCGGGTGCGGCGGCGCTATTGGATGCGGGTTCCTGCCACCGGGCATCACGTTTCCGTTGGTAGGATTAAACGCGATCATGCTGCCATTGTTGAGGCCCGACCAGCCACCACCCGGTTGCCAGCCCCAGCCGGCATTCGGGCAATAGGACCAGGAACCGGAGTGATACGGCGTCCATCCCCACGGATAAGGCGAGACCCAGGAATAGCCAGCACCCGAGTAGTAAGCCCAGGAGCCAGCCGAATAGGGATCCCAAGAGGCGCTGGTGAAGTACGGACGCCACATGGTCCCGCACCCGCCAACGTTGCTGAATGCACCGTAATACATCATGTCGCTCACGCCATAGGAGTAGGGCGTATTGCCGAAAGCTCCGAAAGCAGCCTGGCGGGCGTGATATTCGGTGGCTTGTTTATCCCAGGTGTCAAACGGGTCAGAGGACACGTTCTTTGCGATGGTGGCGTCAACGCTGTCTTCCATAAGGAACGTCGCGGTCTTTTTCTTCGAGACTTCCTGCGGCCCCTGCGGACCCTCGACCGTCACGGCGCCGTCGAACACCGCGAGAGTCGCGTCATTGGAGGTCACTCGAAGCCGGATGTGCGCCGCGGGAGGAAGGGCGACCTTGTGGTTGCCGAACAGCACATTGAATTCGTTGCCCTTGGACTTGACCAGGGTGAAGTAGGCCATGCCCTTTATCACATGCACCGAGGACACCGTGGTTCCGGCAGACGTGCGCGACAACTCCGGGAACTCCACCACTGAATCCGGAGCGACGCGAAGACTGCTGTTATCTTCGAATTCGACCTCAGCCACACCTGTGCCTGTCTCCAGCCGGTTTTGCTCCACAATCGGCAAATTCGTGATGGCAGGCTCGAGACCACGGCCGTTGCTGCGGTCGAGTTGGACCACGCCTTTCACCTCGCTGAGGCGCACAATGCGCACCTTGGAAACAGATGAGGCGGCTGCAACTGTGCCGGCGGTTTGGGCAGGGAGGGCGGCGGCGAGCAACAGGAGGGCGATACCGGCTGTTGCGGTGGATGCGGAAAGCTTCATGACGTCCGCCTCCTTTGCGGGTGTTGGCGAACCTTTGAGTGGGGTGCTTCGGGAGCGTGCAATCCGGCCAAAGCGCTTCGTGGTGTGAATGCTAGCACGGAACCAATACGGCTGACGAGACGGTTCGGTTAGTGTCGTTCGCAATCAGGTGTAAATATTTCGATACGACCTTGAAGGGAGTTATCTTGCCTTCGCGGAGAAATGCTCCCAGCCTTGCGGGTCGAGTGGCTCAAGTCCGGTCGCGGTGCGAAGCACGATTTGAGGTGCCGCCGAGCGCCGCCGCACCACCTGGCCGATCCTGGAAATTGGAACGCCGGCGATTGAGCGGGGAACACATGCGCCAGGGCGGGCAGTGAAGAGCAACTCGTAGTCCTCGCCTCCGTGGAGAGCCTGTTCGATCCTCGCGCCCGCTGCGATGGGCAGTGATGCCGCGTCCAGTTCAGCAGCGACCCCCGATTCTTCGCAAAGGTGGGCGAGATCGGTGGACAAGCCGTCGCTGATATCGATTGCGGCCGACGCAATCCGGCGAGTTTGGAGCCAAAGTCCCTGCGCGATACGCGGCTGAGGATAGAGGTGCGGCTGAAGAAGCGAATTGAGCCGTTTGGGGATTTTGACGAGGCGGCCGCAAGCCTCTGCCTTGGCGCCAAGTTCGGAAAGCTGGACAAGCCCGACGGAAGCACCTCCCAGCGAGCCGGTCACGTAAAGCCCATCGCCGGGCCGTGCAGTCGAGCGCAGCAGGCCCCGGCCCCTTGGCACTCCCCCCATGAGCACAATATCGGCAAGAGCCATCGGCGATTCAGCCAGATCCCCGCCTGCCAGCGGGACATTGTGTTTCTTTGCCAGACTGAGGAGACCCCCGTAGAAACGGTCGACCCACGGCTTTTGCCGACCACCAGAAGCCGTGAGTGACGTCGGAAGCCCTAGTGAAAGAAATGCGGCAAGGGGCCGGGCTCCCATGGCAGCAAGGTCGCTCAGCCCTCTCGCCAAAACTCTATGCCCAACAGAATCAGGAGGATGCCATGCCAAACGAAAGTGCCGCCCGTCGAGGCTCAGGTCGGTGGTGACGGCGATTTCCTCCCCGGGTTTGGGGCGAAGGATGGCGCAATCGTCGCCGATGCCCAGCCGTAAGGCTCCCTGTCGAGCGCCGGCAAAAGTGCGGATGCGGCGAAGAAGTTCCAATTCTCCGTCCAAACCCCTCGGCTTTTTCGCTTTATCGAACATCTAACGTTGTAGTGAGAATAGGCGACGGAGGGCGAAAGCGATCAATGGGGCCCTGATTTCACCTTTTGTTCGCTAAAAAGAAAGGGTTTAGGCCGTAATTTGGTTGACCTCGCGCAATCCACATTGCTAGCCTGAACCAACGATCTAACATCCTGGGTACTCGCTAGGCCCACTTTTCTATTGACTCCGGCCGTTAGGCCCCTAACCAGCTGTTTGTCGAAAAAGTAACGGCGAATTGCGCGCCTGACGAATACAGGCCTGAGAACCCAGACATGAATCGCAAACGCTATTACATTCTTTTTGTGTCAAGGGATGAAGATGGACGGGTTCGCAAGATCCCCCTCCCCTTGCACTACGCGTACGGCTTCGTGGCCGCTGCCCTGATTGGAGCTTTCACAATTGTGGGGCTGGCAGGCTCCTACACCCGTATGTTGCTCAAGACGGAGAACTTCAACCAGGTCCGCCAGGAGCGCGAAACCCTGCGCAAAAACTACACGCAGATGGCGCAGATTGCGCACGATCGGGATGTGCAGGTCGCTTCTTTGGGAGCGCTCGCCAATGAGGTGACCGCACTTTACGGATTGCGCCAGAGCCGCCTGATTGGTTCGAAAGCTGCCAAGGCCGCCGTTGCGCAATCGCCCGAGGCGCTGGTGCTTACCGACGACGGCAATCCCCAGAATGTGAAGGCCACCCTGAATGAGTTCTACACGCTGCGCAACCAGGCCATGTCTGGTCGCGTTTCGCGAGCTCTCGAAGGCGGATTGACCTATGGATATTTGGGTGATTGGACTCAACTGGCCGATGCACCGTCGTTGTGGCCGCTCGAAGGCCGCGTAACTTCGAGTTACGGTGAGCGCCAGGACCCAATCAACGGCGAAGGCGCGTTCCATGCAGGTATCGATATTGCCGCTCCCTATGGCACGCCGGTGCGCGCCGCGGCCGACGGCGAAGTAATGATTGCGGCGATGGGCTCCGGGCTACGGTCGCGAAGTCACGATCAACCACGGTCACGACCTGATGACGGTATACGGTCACATGTCGTCGATGTCGGTGGTGGCGGGTGAGCATGTGACGCGCGGCCAGGTAATTGGCTACGTGGGTCAGTCGGGCCGGTCAACGGGGCCGCACCTTCACTACGAGGTTCGCGTGCACATGGTGCCGGTGAATCCGCACAAGTATCTCCGCACCAGCTACCAGCAGATTGCCGACAACATGGGTCCGGCATTGACGAGTGGCGGAAGGTAAATTTCCATATTGCTACCAAGAACGGCTCCCTCCCCGGGAGCCGTTCTTATTTGTGGTTGGCGTAGTAAAGTGGACGGTTACTCACCTTCACTCCCTGGAGTTTCCTGTATGCCTTTTGGGCGCTTTCTTGCCTTGTTGCTTTTGGTGTCGCCCGTGTTTGCGCAGGACCGGCCGACAGGACTGCAAACTGCTTTTGCCCGCGTCGCAACACTTGAAGCACGGAATCAATGCTTCCGAGTGGTTTGCGCAGTCGGCAAGTGACTATTCGGCGGCGCGGACAAATCGCTACACCGATGACTCGGACATTGTTCTCATGGCAAAGATGGGATTCGACAGTGTTCGTTTGAGCATCGATCCGGCACCCCTGGAGCGGGAGCCGCATAACAAGGAAGGACTGAACGTCGACTTCACGGCGCGGCTGGATCATGCCGTGGACACCATGCTGGCGAACAAACTGGCCGTACAGATCGACATCCATCCTGAGTCCGACTACAAGCTGCGAGTGCGCAATAACAACGCTGACGTAGAGCGTTTTTCGACACTTTGGCGAATGCTTGCGGCCCACTATTCCAATCGCAACCCGGACCTGATCTTCTTCGAGATCATGAATGAGCCTGAAGTGAGTGATGGATACCGCTGGTCGGGCATCGAGGCACGGGCCGCGGCAGCGATTCGTGAGGTGGCGCCGCAGAATACCATCATCGCTACAGGACCAAACTGGTCGAGTATCGCCGACCTTTTGACGCAGCACCCATTGCCGGACGGCAACGTGATCTACAACTTCCATTTCTATGAGCCGCATGAATTTACTCATCAGGGAGCCAGCTGGGGCAGCTCCTGGTGGATCTACACGCACAATGTTCCTTATCCAGCCACGGAGAGCTCGATGGAGGAGACCATCAAGCAGGTTCCGGACCTGCGGGATCGCTATGACTTCGAACACTACTGGCTCGACCACTGGGACGGACATCGCATCCGGCTGCAGATTGACGCCGCTGCGGCCTGGGGCAAGACGAATGGCGTGCCGCTGCTCTGCAACGAGTTCGGTGCGTACCGGCGCGTCACTGACCCGGCTTCGCGCATGAACTGGATCCACGATGTTCGCACGGCGCTTGAAGCGGATGGGATCGGCTGGACGATGTGGGACTACCGCGGCGGGTTCGGCGTCGTCTATAAGCAGGACGGACAGCCCGCGAAGGTCGATCCGGCGGTCGTGGAGGCGCTGGGTCTCAGGAAGCAGTGAGCCGTACTGCACCAGGAGGAAAGCCTGGAATTGAAGGTGAGACGCGCATGAATCGTGCGTCCTGCCTGGTCATCTATTAACTGGGGAAGTAGACGGAGAAATACCAATGCCTTTAATGAAGACTTCAAATCCTGCTCTTGGCGAGAACACGTTTCGCGGAATTTCTGGGGGCGGCGGGTACGGCGCAATCGATGCGTCCGCACGGATGACGCTGAGCGGAACGGTGAACAAGACGGGAATCCTGCTGATTTGCGCGTTCGCCACCGCGGCGTGGACCTGGTATCGCTTCCTGGAGACGCGCGACATCAGCCAGGTTGCGCCGATGCTGACCATTGGCATGATTGGCGGGTTGATTTTTGCGCTCGTAACTACGTTCAAGAAAGAGTGGGCGCCGGTGACCGCGCCGATCTACGCGCTGCTTGAGGGTATGGTGCTGGGCGGAATCTCGGCCATATTCGATCTCCGTTATCCAGGCATCGCCATCCAGGCCGTAGCGCTTACGTTTGGGACATTACTCGCGCTGCTGCTGGCGTATAGCTCGCGCATGATCAGGGTGACGCAGAAATTCCAGATGGGCATTATCGCGGCCACCGGAGGAATTTTCCTCTTCTACATGCTGCAGATGGTGCTCGGCTTCTTCCATGTTCCGTTCCTTTCGTCGGTGAACGGATCGGGCCCGATCGGAATTGTGTTCAGCGTCATTGTGGTCGCCATCGCGGCACTAAACCTGGTGCTCGATTTTGACTTCATTGAACGCGGGGTCAACTACGGGGCGCCGAAGTATATGGAGTGGTATGGCGCGTTCGGAATCATGGTTACGCTGGTGTGGTTGTACCTTGAGATCCTGCGCTTGCTGGCCAAGACTCGCCAACGAAACTGATTGCACATAGTAGGTGCAAAAAGAGCCTGTCGCATTGAAGTTTGCGGCAGGCTCTTTTGTTTTGCTGATCAGATTCGAAATGCGCGTCAGCAGTTCTGGTATTTCCAGTTGCGTTGCTTGCCCTCGGCGATCCACTCGACGGCAGTTGCAATGCGTTTGTCGCGCGTTTCGGGCCGCTTGGCGTCAGCGATCCACTCAACGTACTCGCGCTTGCAGCTGGGGCTGAAGGCAGCGAATGCGGCCGAGGCCTTCTTGTCTTTCTTGAGCGCCGCGGCAAATTCAGTTGGGGTCTCGACCGCCGCTTTTGCCGGCTTGACGACCTTGTTACGAGCGGCTATTGGGCTGGTGTAGTTGCCCGTTTCAATGAAGCTCACGGCCTGGCGCATCCAGTCCAAAAGCGCTTTCTCAGAGGGAAGATCGTCAACGCTCGTGATGCGGCCCAGCGTGCCCATGCCATCGCTTTGGACCACATTTGCCTTGCGCAGGACCTCGCCAATTTCCTGGCCCCAGAAGCCGAAGCTGCAGTGCTCCTTGAAGGCCGACATGTTGCCGATGATGGCGCCCTTGTATTCGAAGAACGGCCGGCTCCACTTGATAGTTTCTTCGACCTTTGGGCTGGCCTTATGGACCAGCTTGCGGAGATGAGTGAGGATCGGCTGCGCGAACGGTTTGGCGTTGGCGATGTAGGCGTCGACTTTGGGGTTGAGGTTCTGTGTGGCCATTTGTGCGCCAGTGTACTAGAGACAGGGACCAGGGAAAAAGAGACGAGGCAGCATGTTCGCGGGTTGAGGTTCCGAGGCGAACAAAAGGCGATCTACATAGGGGGGGTGGGGGGTGCCCTCTGATCGCGAAATGGCGAAGGAACGGTCGCTAGGGGGTGGGTGTATTGATCGCTCTTCCTTTGCTGGAACATCCGTGGTTCCTCCTTCGATTCGGTTTCTGGTGAAAATGCGAAAGGCCCGCGGCATGCCGCGGGCCTTTTTCTTGAGCCTGATTCGAGTATGGCAGGTTCGACGAATTAATCCCTAACTGGAGTGAAGTTTTTTGCGCTGATTCCAAAGAGGGTTACAAACTATTTTCGATTTTGCCTCTTGACAAGATTTCACAGCATCGGTCAGACGAGCCCTGTCGGCCACGCACAAGAAAAATTCGGCATGGGACGGACGCGCCTATAATACCGCCTAAAAAGAGGAGTGATTTTGATGAATAGCCTGTTGGACATTCTGCTCACGCCATCGCATTTGGTCGTGTTCGCAATTGTAGGGTTTCTCTTCTTTTTTGGCATCAGCAGGCTGCCCAAGCGACCTTAGTTTTTGCCTACCGCCCGATCGAGTTTTTCAGCGAGCGTGATGTCGTGCCCTGACGCGATTCGGCGCGAAGTTTTCCGTCGGCTGTGAAGCCCACGTCACTCCTCGAAAATTGGGCGGGACCCTTACCGCGCCTGGTATCCGGGGCCGCGCAGGACATGGCCGGGAAGAGCACCGGTCATCTTGCCCTGGGCGATGACCGGGACGCCGTTGACCAGCACGAAGTCCATGCCCTGCGAGAGCTGGTTGGGGTTTTCGAAGGTGGCGAGGTCCTTGATGGTTTCGGGATCGAAGATGACCACGTCAGCGGCCATGCCCTGCTTGAGCACGCCGCGATCGGAAAAGCGCATGCGCTGCGCGGGGAGAGCCGTGAATTTGCGGATAGCGTCTTCGAGCGTGAGCGCGTGTTCCTCGCGAACGTATTTGCGGAGAATGCGGGGAAAGGTGCCGTAGGCGCGGGGATGGGGGTGTTCCTGGCCGAGCAGACCATCGGGAGCGGTGCCCTGGGAGTCGTTGTCGATTGAAACCCACGGCTGCTTGAGCGCAAGCACGACGTCGGGCTCGCTCATGCCGAATACCGCGACCTCAGTAAAGGCCTTGTCCTTGATGAGCAAATCGCAGAGGGCATCGATGGCGTCCTCATGCCAGAGAGCGGCAACGTCAGAGAGGCGCTTGCCCTGGAGAGGGACCAGCTCAGGGTTCTGGACGACGGCGACGAGGATGGCCTCGGGACCCGGGATCTCCTGCCACTCGTTATCCCAGGTGTCGGCTTTGGACAGCATGTCGGCCCGGATACGTGCACGGGTTGCAGGGTCCCTGAGCCGCTCGATGAGTTTGGCATCGCCGCCATCGTGCGCCCACGGTGGAATGAAGGCTGAGAACGTGTTGAACCAGGCCGTGTAGGCATATGTATTGGCAGAGATGTCGATGCCGCTGTCGCGCGCGGCCTGGATCTGAGTGACGATTTTGGGCATATTGCCCCAGGCAGCCGTTCCGGCTGCTTTCAAGTGCCATATCTCGACGGGGATGTGGGCTTCGCGGCCAATGCGGATTGCCTCTTCAATGGCCTCCTTCTCTCCGGGCCCTTCACTGCGCATGTGGCTGGCGTAGATTCCGCCGTATTTCGAAGCGACGCTGGCGAGAGCGATCAGTTCTTCAGTCTTGGCGTACGGCGCGGGAGCGTACTGCAACGCCGTGGAAAGGCCAACCGCGCCATCGCGCATGGCCTGGTCGACAAGGTTCCGCATTTGCTCAAGCTGCGCGGGACTGGGTTGGGCGTCGGCATCGCCAAGAACCATGCGGCGGATGCTTGTGGCGCCCACATAACTGGCAAGATTGATGCCCATACCCTGCTTCTCGATCCGGGCGAAGTATGCGCGAAGGGTGGTCCAATCGGGGTTGATCTTCAAGTGCTCGTAGCCGGAGCGATCGCTCTCGATCATGGATGCGTTGATCGGGCCCGCTGATCCGCCTTCTCCCGTGACCTCCGTGGTGATGCCTTGATAGATCTTGGAGGGCAGACGGGGATCAACCAGCATGGTCAGTTCAGATTGGCCCAGCATGTCAATGAACCCGGGCGCGACCACCTTGCCCTGAGCATCGATCGTCTGCCGCCGTGGTTCGGCCGAAAGATTGCCGATGGCAGCAATGCGCCCCTGGCGAATGCCCACCTGGCCGGAATACCAGGGCGATCCCGTGCCGTCGATGATGCGGCCGTTCACGATCACGATGTCGAAGGGCTGCGTGTGAGCGGGCACGGCGACAGGGCTCGAAGCAACCTGCGCCGCCAACGAACCCAGGCTCAAAAGCATGGAACTGAAGAGAAATGCAATGCGCATAGGGACCTCGGAGGAGTTGGAATACAGCCGGGCAGACTGCGGGCGTGGGTGCATCCTAGCATGGCGTCTCAGAAGTTCTCAGCGGTGTTAACAGCCAGGGACTCCTCAGATGGAGCCGCCGGGACTGGAACCTCTCGTGTGCAAAGATACGAAAGCGATTCATGGCACAAATCGCGACATGCGACGAGCCCAGCTTTGAGCGGGATTCATCGGCGTTCCCGCTAGACTAGAGTGACAGATGGAGTGAGCGAACGTAGCCTCCGGGCGGAGCGTATGACCAAGCAGGACAAATTAAGGCTCGTAGAGAAACAGAAGGCGGCGCAGTCGCGCGCAGTGAACGCGGCAGGCAAGCCCGGCAGGAGTGAGCGTCCCGCGAGGCATGTTGAGGGCGGGAAGGGCAAGGAACTTCGTTTCGCGAGTGTGCCTCCAGTCGCCGGAAAGCCTGCATTTGGAGCAACCGTCAGTCGAAGGGCTTCAGACAGGATCCGAAACGGGCATGTCTGGGTTTACGCGTCGGACGTGGAAAATATCGCGACGAGCAATTCTGGTAGAACGGACGGTAGTCCTAGCCTGCTGCCCGTTGCGGATAACAGGGGGGTGCTGCTGGGAACGGCACTTTACAGCCCCACTTCGCAGATTGCTCTGCGCATGGTCTCGCGGGAAGCAATCGGTGAACAGCAGTGGCTCCAGGTATTGGAAAGTCGCCTGCGCCGTTCCATCGAACGCCGGATCCAACTGCTCAAATCGCACGATGCTGCCACCGACTCTTGCCGTCTTGTTTTCAGCGAGGCCGACGAACTTCCGGGGCTGATCGCAGACAAGTACGGGGATCTTGTGATCTTTCAGCTACTCGCAAAGGGCCTCGACGTCGGCCGCGGTGCGCGAGGTGGCCGTTCGTGTGTTCCGCGAACTGTTGTCTCCCGCCGCCATTTTTGAGCGTCCCGATCCCCGCATGCGCGAGCTCGAAGGGCTCTCCGCTCCGGCGACCGGACCGTTGTGGGCGCTGGACTCCGAATCTTTCCGAAGCAGCACCGTTTTCAGCCTGAACGGAATCAATTTTCACTTCGATGCCAACGCGGGTCAAAAAACGGGTGCCTTTCTCGACCAGCGCGCCAACTATGCAGCGGCCCAGCAATGGGCGTCGGATCGAACGCCTGGCGGCCGCGCGCTTGACGTCTGCACCTATCAAGGCGGCTTCGCGCTGCATCTGGCCAAGACATGCCGGCAGGTGACGGGAGTCGATTCATCGCGCGCTTCTCTCGAGGTTGCGGAGCGAAATCTGGACGCGAATCGCGATCGACTTGGCGCAGAGGTCGACTGGGTGGAGGCCGATGCATTCGAATTGCTTCGTGAATGGTCGGATGGGAAACAGGTTTTCGACACGATTGTTCTCGATCCTCCCGCATTTGCGAAGACGCAACGCGCCGTCGAAGGGGCTCTGCGGGGATATAAGGAACTGAACCTGCGCGCCATCAAAATGCTGCGTCCGGGCGGGCTTCTGATCACGTGCTCGTGCTCGCATCACGTGGGGTGGAGTGATTTGGAGGGAGCGGTTGCATCGGCGGCAGCGGATGCGCACCGTCGCGTGCGCTTACTGGAACGACGCGGCGCGGCTTCCGATCATCCCGTGGTGCTGAACATTCCGGAGACCGAATATCTCAAGTGCCTGATTCTTGAAGTTGAGTGATGCGGCTGGTCAGCGTTCCCGACTTGCTGTGGGCTTTTCGGCTAAAGAAACGCCGCCATGATGACGGTCGTTCCTGAGATGAAGCGCCTTTGTCTGGCTCATCCGAAGAGCCATCCGCACGAAGCCGCGCCAGTGTGGTTTTGACTTCTGCACGAAGACTTTCCACTTCAAAGGCACACGATCGCAGATAAGAGGAGACGGTCAACCCGGCTTCCGAGGCGCGAAGATGCAACAGCTCGCTTTGCTGCCCGCTGAGGCGAATCGTCACGCTTGCGGACTTTTTTGCTCGCCCAGGGACGTCTAGGGAGGCAGAGCCGGCCACGGACAGCGAAGATTCTCGAGAACGATCCGAGTGAGGATCAGCCAGGGTTGAATCTGGTTCCGGTTCTCTCCCGTGCAGTGCTGAGGTCGGAAGGGGGCCTTTCTGGCTTCGCAAGGCCTGTTCGTAGCTCAGAGATACTACATCTTCTTCCAAACCATCGAAATTGGGTTCCGTCCGGCGTTTTTTCCCCGATGCCGCTAATTCGGCAAGTAATCCCGCAAAGCTCCTAGGGGGAGCACAAGAAGGCATGAGGGGTTCGGGCTGCATGCTCATGAGCATAGTTTGCAGCAATACTGTCGAAGTTTGCGACCAGTCAAAAGGGCGGAGGGGCGCTCCCACATCGGGAATAATTAAGCCACAGATTCAAAATGGGATAGGCGGATTCATTACGCTGAAAACGACGTGCTTGCTATGACTGCGCCAAGTCTAAGCAGCCCGTCAATTTGAGTGGTCGAAGCCCATTCCTGGAGGCGCTACACGGCACCAACTCATTCAGCGAGCATGGGTTAGCAGCAAGCAGCCAATGCCGATCGGGAATCGGCAGATCAGAACCTGTTACGACGGCGCGAGATGGTTAAGACTGCGGCAGGTTCCATCCGTGCGTTTCATGACTGCAATTACATTATTAGGTGGAGGCAACCAACTCTTGAACGCTTGCATCATAGCAAGCAAGTTTCAAAGGATAAAGCGCGGCACGAGAGTGTCCGCGCTTCTTTTTTTTGGGTCGCCCCCAGCGCGTCCAGATCTTGGTTGGAATTACGGTTTTGCGCCGTGCTGAGGGGAGGGAGCACCAGTTTCCGTCCAGAGAAATGTCAACTGGTCGGCTCCATCCTGGATCTGTTGTTCAACGCTTACGCCCTCTGAGTGCCCCCCGTTGAGGCTGTAGTGCAGCAGGATAGGGCGCCCGCTGGCAGATGCTGCCTGCATGAGGGCGGTCATCTTGCGGGCATGCAATGGGTCGACGCGGGTGTCGCTGTCGCCGGTGAAAAACATCACCGCGGGGTAGGCGGTCCCATCCTTGACATTCTGATAAGGCGAATACTTCTGCAGGTAGGGAAACTGCTTTTCGTTTTCGGCGGATCCGTATTCGGTCGTCCACTGCGGCCCCTGTTCAAATTTCTGATACCGCAGCATGTCGAGCAACGGGTAGCCACACAGGATGGCGGAGAACAGTTCCGGATGCTGGGTCATGGAGGCGCCCATGAGCAGGCCTCCGTTGGAACGGCCGGTGATGGCAAAGTGCTGGGGAGACGTGTACTTTTTCTCGACCAGGTACTCAGCGGCAGCAAACCAGTCGTCGAAGACGTTCTGCTTCTTCTCAAACATGGCCTGCTCGTGCCATTTTTCCCCGTATTCCCCACCGCCGCGAAGATTTGGAAGCGCAAACCAGCCTCCCTGGGAGAGCCACCATGCCCATTCCGGGTTCCAGTGCGGCGTCTGGCTCAAGTTGAAGCCGCCGTATCCGGTCATCAGCAAGCGCGCTGATCCATCCTGCTTCAGGCCCTTTTTGCCGGCAATGAACATGGGAATCCGGGTGCCGTCTTTGGATTTGTAGAAGACCTGTTGCAGGTCGTATTGGGCGGTGTCGAAAGGGATTTTGGGCTCGGCAAAGACTTCGCGATGGCCGGTTGTGGTGTCGAGGCGATAGAGCGTGGGCGGCTGAATATAGGATTCGAAGCTGAAAAATCCATAGCGCAGATCGGGGCGGCCCTGAACGGATGAGGCCGTGCCAATTCCTGGGAAGTCGATTGTGCCGGCCGGCTTGCCCGTGAGCGTGTAGGCGGTCACCTCGGATTTCACATCCTTGAGACGCTTGACGTAAATCTTGCTGCCCACGATGGAGAAATCGTCGATTACGTCGTCAGATTCAGGCACTATGGTGGTCCAGGCGTCCGGCATGATGCCGCCGGTGTCCGCTTTGAGGATGCGGCTGTTGGGGGCTTTGTAGTCGGTTTTAACGAACCAACTGTTACCGGCGTGGATGGCGGAGAAGCGCGAATCGAGTCCCCAAACAATGAGGTCGAACGGGGAGTTGGCTTTCGTCAGGTCGCGGAACACGATATCGACCCGGCGTGCGGGAACGCCGCGATTGATGGTGATCACGAGGTAGTGCCAGTCCTCTGTAATGCTGGCGTAGAACAAGTCAATAGGGCCGAGTTCCTCGCCTCGGAATTCGTGGCCAAAGATCGAGCGTGTCACGCGAACTGCGGGTGCCGAAAATGTGCAGGTAGAGGGTCGTACCCTCCCGATTCTGCCGCGCATAATAGAGGCCTTTTCCGTCGGGCGTGAAGTTTATCGAGCGATAGAGGCCTGCGGGCAGCTCGTCTTCAAGTGTTTTGTTGGTTTTCACATCCAGGACATGCACGACAGTTTCATCCGCGCCGCCCTGACGGACACCGTAAGCAATCATGGAGGCGTCGCGCGAGATAGCGGAGAGCGTGACGGAGGTGTTGGGATCGCGGCTGATCGCGGCCGGGTCAACCAGTCGCTGATCTTTGCCCGTCCAGCCGTGACGCACATAAATCGAAGACTGCTCTTCTCCGGCGATGCGCTTCAGGAAGAAGTAGCTCCCGTTTCGCTCAACGGGCAAGGACCACCGCGAAACGTGTTCGAGAGCGTCAAGATCTTCGAGAATGCCTGAGCGGCTCCGCGCTTGTTTCAGGTAGCGCGCGGTATAGGCATTCTGCTCCTGGATGAAATCGCGGGTTTGCGTGCTTTTGGCGTCTTCCAGCCAGCGGTAGCTGTCGGTGATCTTAGTGCCAAAATAGTTGTCGGTAACCGGTTCGGCGGTGACGGCGGGCGGAGCGGGCAACGTGATGCCTTCCCTTCCGCGGATGACCTTGGCAGGCGCCGGATGTGCTGATTCATTTGACTGGGCAATCGAGACCGCACTGGAACACATCAGGACTGCGACAGCAATCAACCGACCCATTGAATTGACCCCCGCCGCCAGAATACTCGAGCCGAATTCGAAGGTGGGCGGTTGAGCAGCCGATCGGTTCGCGAACATCGCTCGTTATCGGCAGTTCACAGCATCGCCGGTAGAATTGAATTTAGTGACAGACTCCTATTCAAACGGACCTTCGGGGCCAGATCAGGCGCTCCCGGGGCCACCGCGGCCTGAGGCGTCGCGCGGGGCTGCCCGGCCATGGATGCGCCTTCTGAACATGCTGCGGCCGTCTCATGCGCATACGGCGTTTTCCGCGACCGTCATTCTGATGGCGTCGACATTTCTTTCAAGTCTTTTCGGCTTGCTGCGGAACGTCTACATCGCACGCATCTTCGGCCGGGGGACGGAGGCCGACGCGTTCAACGCGGCATTCGTGCTGCCGGACATGATCTCGTACTTCCTGGTAGGTGGGGCGGCTTCGATCACCTTCGTGACGATATTGACTCGTTACCGCGATTCCGGGCGGGAGGCCGAAGGGCAGAGATCGCTTTCGGTGATCCTGACCACCATGTGCCTGGTGTTGGGAACCGCACTGATTCTGGCCGAGGTCTTTGCTCCCTATTACGTGCATTGGTGGTTTAACGGATTCGACGCAAAGAAGGCGGCAATTTGCGTTCACTTGACCCGCATCCTGCTGCCGGCTCAACTCTGTTTTTTTGTGGGCGGCGTGTTTGGATCGGTTCTCCTGGTCCGCAAGCAGTTCAGCGTGCAGGCTGTCACGCCACTTATTTACAACGCGGGCACAATTGTAGGTGGCGTGCTGCTTCGGCACCAGCTGGGCGTGTCATCGCTGGCGTTCGGAACCACCGCCGGCGCATTCTTTGGCCCATTCCTCTTGAATGCCATCTTTGCGCGACCGCGCCGGTACCCGTTATCGCCCGCTGCTCGACTGGCACGACAAGGGGTTGCGGGAATGGGTGCGGCTTTCCTTGCCACTTATCGTGGGAGTTTCGCTGGTGACCGCGGACCAGTGGATCATCTTCCACTACGGATCGGGAACAAATGGCGCAATCTCGCTGATGACTTATGCCAAGAGGCTGTTCACCGCGCCGATGGCGGTGTTGGCGCAGGCAGCGGGCGTAGCGTCCATGCCCTTCTTCGCCAGTTTGTGGTCAAAAGGGAAGACCTACGAATTCGCGACCGGTGTTGCTGACTCGGTTTCGCGCGTTATTGCGCTTGGACTGCTGGTGGCGTCGGGGTTGATTGCGCTGGCGGTACCCCTGGTGCAGATGATCTTTCTGGGCGGCAAGTTTTCAGTTTTGGATGCCGGCACTTGCGCGGGATATTTTTCTATCTTTTGCCTGTCGATGTTCCTATGGTCGGCGCAGTCGATCTACGCGCGGGCATTCTACGCGGCGGGGAACACCTTTGTGCCGATGGTGGCCGGAACGGCGGTCACGGTGGTTTCGTTGCCCATCTACGCCGGGCTCTACCATGCCTGGGGTGCGATGGGACTCGCTGTTGCCTCAGACGTGGGCATCACGCTTCAGACCCTGGTACTGGCTTTTCTCTTGCATCAAAAGCGGATGGTATCCCTCATCAGCCTTGACTACCGAGAACTAGGCCGCTGCCTGGTGGCGGCAGTTACCAGCGGGGCCGCGGTGTGGCTGATATTCACGCTGGCTCTCGCAAAGGCCGCGAACACCCTGGGCTGGAGCCTGGCAAACAGGGTCATCGACGCGGGCATTCTGATCGCCGGCGCAATACTGTGGCTCTCTGTGACCAAATGGGTGCTCGAGAAGACGGGCTCGGCGTTGCCCAAGGTGGCGATGAAGCGAATGAGATTGACGTAGAACGTCCGCCTCGCTGAATCAAATTTCCTCGGCTTTCCGGACACATTGCCAGATATCATCGGGCTGCGAGGATGCCATGGCCGAGAACTTGACGAAATATCAACAGGAAAAGCTGAAGCAGGAACAGCGAGAATTCTCCTGCGGCGAACTTCACGACTCGATCGAGGAGGCATTGGTCCATGCTGAAATTGGGTTGGGAATTCGCGATGGCCAAGGGAAGATAATTCTGAAGATGAAGCCGTATCTGGGCACAATGCGGTTCTCGAGCGGTAGCGTCGTAGGTTGGCAGACCAGCCCTCAGAAGCGATTTCGCTTGGATTTCGACCCCGATTTTGAATCGCACAATCAGGAAGAGGCGAAAAAGGGGACGGGCGTATCGAAGGGCACCAGAGGCGTGCATGTAAATGAAGAGGACTTCACCCGGACCTATCGTCAAAAGATTTGCCACGCTACCAGAAGCTCTTTTGATCGGGCAGATCTTTACTGGCGGAAATGGTCAGCGGAATTTGGCAGGCGCGGAATGATTAAGCCAGAGGACTTGAAGGACTAAACATCCGCCAACAATCGGTTTTCACGCTCGTGATGAAGCTGCCCCATACAAGCACAAAACCCAGGCGTCACCGGAGCGAGGCCTGGGCGAATCGTTCTGTGCTTCGCGGCTTAGGAGTGTGCTTTTGCCGGCTCGGGCGTGGTTGAGTTACTACCGGCCGCGGGCTTGGCTTCGGCCTTGCGAATGTCGATTCCGCCCTTGAAGAACGCACCGTCTTCAATGCTGATGCGGGCAGCGGCGACATCGCCGGTGAGAGCGCCTTCAGCGCGGATGTCAACGCGGTCAGTGGCGGTTACGTTGCCACGGACCTTGCCAAGCACCACAACTTCACGGGCGGTGATGCTAGCCGCCACGTGGCCATTCCGACCCACAGTGACGCGATTGCCGTTGAGTACGACGCTGCCCTCGACCTTTCCGTCGATGAACAACGATTCGGATCCGGAGATTTCGCCTTTGATAAACAGACCCTTGCTGATGGTGGCCTGATCGCCAGCCGTAACCCCTGCGCGGCTTGCCGACTCAAGAGCCGAAGAGGGTGGGGCCGGACGAACGGGCTCGGGCACTGGATTGGAGGCAGGTTGCTCGGGTTGGCTTGGTTTCCACATAGACTTGATGATTCCTTTCCTGACCGCTATTTTGGGGAATTGACGTTCAGCAGGGCGAATGGCACATCGCGGCTGCCACTATTCTAAATAGCCTTCTGGCATGTGCGGGGTCTTCCGCCAAGGCTCGTCACAAAAGGCTGCGCAGCAGCGAAGAAGTGCATTGCATAGATTCTCGCACACGGACGGTGCGGTCTGGCGAGAGGAAATCTTGAATGCACGAATCAGGGCGCCCCAGGGCATCAGGCGCCCACGATCATGGCCGGTCAGGAAAGTTGGATTATGCGGTGGCTGGTTCGTATTCCAGGTTGGAAAGAGACATGTCAGGTTCGACTTCCTCCACAACTGGTTTGGGCTCGGGTTTCCGAATATCGATTCCGCCCTGGAAGTAGGAGCCATCTTCAATCTTCAGCCGTACGGTGCTGACATCCCCCGTAATACTGCCATTCGCGCGAATCTCCACCCGATCTGCCGCAACAATATTCCCCCGCACGGAGCCGAGGACCACAACTTCCTGTGCCGTGATGCAGGGGGCCTTTGAGGTCGACACAACCGAACCGTTCGGCCCAACTGTCACGCGCTCCCCGGGGATGTTGATCTCTCCTTCTACAAGACCATCGATGTAAAGCGCGTCTTCACCAGTAATTTCGCCACGAACCACCATTTCGCGCGTCAGGACCGTTTGCTTGGAGATGGACGGCATGGGGGAGGTGGCTGCCGGGCGGGTGGGTTCAAATACTTGAACATTCTGGCGAATATAGTCCGGGACAAAGGCTCCCGTGTCAGAAGTAGGTTGCTGCTTCCACATAGTCATGGTGAATATCCTTTCGCTCATCTTGGGATAGGGAAAACGGCGAATCGCTTAGGACAAATCGGGGGCGCCACCAGACGCGTAAACGCACGACTTCAGCGCCTTCCGCAGGGTCGCGGAGGGGCAAATCGGCTGAAACGAAGGTAAAAACTGGATGCATTGTCGCATAAAGAATGTATGCCTGTAAGCAATTCCGCAGCAGGGGCGGGCCGGTGTTCAACCCATTGGTTCAAATAGGATGTACCACCCTTGTACTCTTGACATATGACCGATCGCGAACTAATAGCGCGAATTGCCCGTTCCGCGGGCGGAAAGGCCGGCTACAAGCAACTGGTGCGCGAACTTGGCCTGGGCGGCGGACGCGAACGGAGGCTCTTGCTGGAGCAACTGGCGCGCATCACGGCGCGCGGCGATTTGACGAAGGTCGATCGGGAGATCTGGAGCATTCCGCGAGCCGCGACCGGCCCCGCTGGTACGCGCGAAAACCTGGCTGCCGGGCGCCTCGACCTGCACCGCGACGGTTACGGGTTCGTGCGTCCCAACGCGCGCCAGGCGACCGGCAATGAAGACATTTTCATTCCGCCCGACTCAATGAATGGCGCCATGCAGGGTGACCAGGTGCTTGTGGAACTGGAGCCGCCGCGCGCCGATGGCCGGCGGCTGGGGCGGATCGCGCGGGTGATCGAGCGGCGCAATCCCACCGTGGTAGGCACCTTTCATTACGCGCGGTCCGATCGGCAACAAGGTCATTCTGTAGTGCCTTTTGACGAGCGAATGACGCAGCCGATTCTGATTCCTCCTGGGCAGGAATTTCCGCCGGAGGCGGAGGAATCCACCCCGCATCGCGTCCTGGGATCAGAAGCGCAGATTGCAGCGGATTACGACGACCTGGAAGGGCTGATCGTCGACGTGGAGATCACAAGCTGGCCCACCCCAACCCGTCCGCCGATTGGGCGCGTCATCGAAGTCCTGGGCGACCCCGATGATTTCGGCGTGGACGTGGAGATGATGATCCGCAAGCATCAGCTCCCGCGCGTCTTTCCCGAGAACGTGCTGGCCGAAGCGCGAAGCGTCGCGCATCTGGATCTCGCCGAAGTCGCGCAACGTCGCGATTTCCGCGGATTGCCGATCGTTACGATCGATGGCGAAACGGCGCGAGACTTCGATGATGCCGTGCTGGTTGAAGAACGTCCTGATGGAGGGTACGAACTTCAGGTGCACATTGCCGACGTAGCAGAATACGTCAGGCCCGGCACTGATCTCGATCTTGAAGCGCGCCTGCGTGGAACCAGCGTCTACTTTCCCGATCGCGCCATTCCAATGCTGCCGCAGGAGCTTTCCACGGACATCTGCAGCCTGCGGCCGGGTGAAGACCGCCTGGTGTTGAGTTGCGTGATGCAGCTTGACTCCGCCGGCAATCTTGAGAGATTCGAAGTCGCGGAAGGCGTGATTTGTTCGGCCGCACGCATGACGTATACGAAAGTTCACGCGATTCTCGAAGGGGATGAAGCCACGCGCGCTGCGTATCCCGAACTGACTGAAGATATTGAGCTGATGCAGAAGCTCGCGAAGCTGATGAATCGCCGTCGTGAGGAGCGCGGAAGCATCGACTTCGATCTGCCGGAACCCGTAATTCAGTTCAATGACGACGGCCAGATGCGTGGCGTCACCAAGGCTGAGCGCACGTGGGCAAACCGGCTGATTGAAGAATTTATGCTTGCTGCCAACGAGTGCGTGGCCACGTGGCTTGAAGATCTTGGAGTGCCCTCGCTGTATCGTATTCACGAAAAGCCCGAGTCGCGGCGCGTGGTGCAGTTTGAAGAACTGGCGGCAAGTTTTGGGTACACGCTTGGTGTCGGTGCTCTTCCAGTCAAGCGCATCACGACGAAGGGCGAGCGACGGGAGAACTACGGACGTGGCCGCCAGGCGAAAACCCACGAGGTGACAGAAGATATTCCGGTCACGCCGCGGATGTATCAGAAGTTGGCTAAGCGCATTGAAGGCAAGCCGGAAGAACGCATCCTGAGCTACCTGATGCTGCGATCTCTGCGGCAAGCGCGCTACTCAGAGATCAATGAAGGGCATTTTGCGCTGGCGGCACCGACCTACACGCACTTCACGTCGCCCATCCGCCGCTACCCGGACTTGATCGTGCACCGGATTGCGAAGGCGCTATTGCGGGCCGGCGTGCGCGGAGTGGGCATGATCGGAGAGGGTCGTCTTGACTCTCCATGGACGCACCCGAACGAAGGGCTTGCCGGAATTGTATTGAGCAGGAAGAAGCCCGGGGGCACTGGTGCGTTTGTCGGCGAAACGCCGATCCCTGAACCGGAACTGGCGCAGATTGCCGAGGAGACGAGCCAGACGGAGCGCCGCGCGGCGGAAGCCGAGCGAGAGTTGATGGAGTGGAAGAAGGTCCGCTTCATGGAAGACAAGGTTGGCGAAGAGTTCGCCGGCCTGGTAATGAACCCCACGAAGTACGGTCTGTTTGTGGAGCTGACCGATTTATTCGTCGAGGGCCTGGTGCCGATCGACACTATGCGCGACGACCGTTATACGTGGCGCGAAAACACGCATGAGATTGTCGGCGAGCGGTGGGGGCGGAAGTTTCGGGCGGGTGATCATGTGCACGTCATTCTCGACCGCATTCTTGCGCAGGAGCGGCGATTGCAGTTCTCGTTGGTTGAAGAAGGAATTGCGCTGACCGGCGCGAAGCCCGCTTCGCGATCGAAAAAGAGCAAGCGAAAAGATGTTCGTGCGCCTGCGAAACGTCGCGGCAAGTCGAACAAAAAAGGCAAAAGAAGATAGCGCAGCGCCTGGATATTCGGCGAAACGCGTGATCAAATCTGGTCCGTTACAATGGATCTGTCACGTAAGGAGCGGAAAGCAACGATGGCGCACATGGTTTTTTGCGTTCGTAACAAGCGAGAGATGGAAGGCTTGGATGAGCCGCCCTTCGACTCGGAATTTGGGCAGAAGATTTACAAGAATGTGTCGAAGGCCGCATGGGCAGAATGGGTCGATCGGCAGAAAATGCTCCTCAACGAATATCGGCTCCAGCCATGGACTCCGCAGGCCCAGCAGTTCCTCGTGGAGCAGATGGAGGAGTTCTTTTTCGGTTCCGGTTCGGCCTTGCCGAGCGAGTACGTTCCCCCGTCTCACTGAGTCAGCGGGCATACCAATTGGGAGCGACAAATCGGCTGATTCCAAGCCATTTGGTGTACACTACTCAAGACCCCAAAGCCGGCTCACCCGAGCCGGCTTGATCATGTCGGGACGTGGCTCAGCCTGGTAGAGCACTCGCTTGGGGTGCGAGGGGTCGGCAGTTCGAATCTGCCCGTCCCGACCATTTCTTTCTCATCGATACAGCAACAAAGACAATTTGGCTGCGCTGCGTTTCGGTGCCTTAGGCGTGGAACCGATAGCCCAATCCTGGATCGGTCAGGATCAATTCCGGCTTCTTGGGGTGAGGCTCCAGTTTCTGGCGCAAGCTCGCGATGTGCATATCCACGGTGCGCGTCATAGTGCCGGGAATGTGTCCCCAAACCTGCTCCAACAGCTCTTCGCGAGAAACAGTGAGGCCGCTGTGCTCGGCCAGGTATCGCAGCAGTTGAAACTCTCGCGACGTGAGGGGGACAGTCTGGCTGTTATAGGTGACCCTGTTCCTCCGCGCGTCCAGGACCAACGAGCCAAAGCGGTACAAATCGCCGGTTTGCTTATTGCCTTCCCGGGCCGGAGAACGGCGCAGCAGGGCCTCAACCCTCGCCATGAGTTCCAGCGTGTCGAATGGCTTGGTGACGTAGTCGTCCGCGCCCACCTTGAATCCCGCCACTTTTTCAATCGTCTGACTGAGGGCGGTAAGGAAGAGCACCGGTGTCGTGAGCCCGGATTGGCGCGCGTGCGCGCACAGGTCCAGCCCGCTGCCCATCGGCAGCATGATGTCGAGGATGATCAGATCGAATACCGCTTGTCCGATCTTTTCAAAGCCGGTTTTCCCGTCGAATGCAAAATCCACGGTGTAGCCCTCACTCCGAAGGCGATCGCCGAGAGTCATGCACAATTCCTGTTCGTCTTCTACGATAAGAATGCGTTCGTTCATGTCAGGGACATCCTCGTTTGTCGTTCTTCAGCGGCGGCAACTTGGATGTTCTCTCCTTGTGCAATTTGAAGGTGCAACGTGAAAGTGCTGCCTACGGAGATTTGGCTGAGCACCGTAAGACTTCCTCCCATGGACTCGGCGATTCGCTTGGCCAACGCCAGGCCCAAACCGGTGCCGTGGATCTGAGAAGCATGAACGCGCGGGCTGCGGTAAAACGGATCAAAAATATGCACGATCTCCGAAGAATCGATACCGATGCCCCGGTCCGTAACCGACACTCGAAGTTCTCCAGGGAACCTGTCCCTGGGAAGAGATGCGGTTGCTTGAAGGACAATTCTACGATCGGACCCTCCGTACTTCACGGCATTCCCCACCAGGTTGCGCAGACATTGCGTAATTCCTGCAAGGTCACCAAGGGCGTGGGGAAGGCCCGGTTCTATTTCAAGGTCCAGAGTAAACCCCGAATCGCGAATCAATACCTCGGTGTCAGCCAGGACTGTCTCGACTATAAGCTCAACCGCCAGGGGTTGCAGAGTCACGCGCCTGTTTCGGTCCTCGGTCGATGCAAAGAGAAGGATCTGGTCCACCAATTCAGCCATGCTCCGGCTCTGGTGTTGGAGGATGGCGCCGTATCGCAGCAGCGCGTCCGTATTCTTCACCAGGCCATCCGCAATGTTATCCGCTGCGGAACGGATGACCGCGAGCGGAGTACGAAGCTCGTGTGACACCGACGCAACAAATTCCATTTGGAGGTTTGCCAATTGCATTCGGCCCATTAACTGACTTCTCTGGATCGCCCAGACTGCCGCGATGGACAGAAGGAATGTAAAGCTTAGAATGCCGACCATCCTTGAAGATGAACGCCGGGAGGATTCGGCCAGACTTGCTTGTTCTCGTGAAGCATCCTCGCCATAAAGCCTCTTCACTTCATTCAAGTCCTGCCGCACTCGTTCAAATGCGGGAACGCCCCCGGCGAGGTCGAGACTCACAGCTTCGCTGGTACTGCCCTCCAGAATAGAGGCCAGAACTTCATCGCGCACTCCGAGGTATGCGGTCCAATCGCGACTCAGGCGATCAGCAAGTGCGAGTTCTTCCGATCCCTTCGCCTGCCGGCCGTATTCTGCAATTTCCTCGCGGACCCTGCGGTCGGCGTTGCGGGTCTGATCTGCGTATTCAATTTGCAGGTTACTGTCAGTGGTTGTAAGCGCATAAAGCGTAGTTCGGCGGGTCTCCTGGGCGTCGTACTGCAGTTCACCAATCTCCTCCAGGCCGTCCACCGAGCTCTTGTACATCCTCTGAGCCTCTGTGTTGGCCTGCTGCATATCCCGAATGACCAAGGCGCCGATGATGGTGACGCCGCAGCACACCACGAAGAGCAGAAGAACTGCGTTATGGCGGGACGCCGCGCTCAGCCATCTGTCAACCAGAGGCATCGGATAGTGCAACTGGCGCCTTGCCTCGAATTTGATCTGCTTCTTCAAGTCACTCCACCAATTGAGTCTGCATGCGCAGCTTGTAGCCTTTGTCATCGGGAAGGAGTTCATCGATGCGAACCACCTTGACCGAGTCATCGACGTCGGCACCCCGGAGGTACCCTATGGCTCCCGGAACATTGAAGACGAACTTGCGCACGCCGATCGGAGAGGCAAGAATCTTCGGCGAAACCAGGATTTCACCGGTAAACAGGCCGTGTACAAAGTGATTCTTGAATTGGTCTTCGTTCATCCCGCACACGTCTCGGAGAACCGTTTTCCGCTCGGGCTCCCCCGGCTCTCTCATGACCAGGGTGATCCGGCGACCATTCGGCCAGTGGCTGCGGTTACCGAGAAAGATTTTGCGCAGTTCTTCGAACGAGAGCTCGTTTATCGGGTTGGAGTGATTGACGACGATAACCAATGGCTCCGTCGGAGTGATCTGGTCCGGGGGCGTTGGGGCAACTCCGCTCCCTGAAACGGCGGAGGTGTCCTGTAGCAGCAGGATCAGCACCGCTGCCGACAAGACTCTCGTAAGTAAACGCGATCTTCCGGGCATGCGATTAGAAGGTAAAGCCAAGTTGGAGCGCAAGAGCATTCATGGCTGGCAGGTCGCGCAACCTGGTGTAGTCATATTGAAGTTTCACTGCGACGGACTCGCTTGCGTCATAGCGAATGCCTAGCGAAGGGCCGTGTCTCAGCCCCACATCCGGGTAAATCGGCTCCGTTCTCGCCACATTCATGTATTGGTAACGCATGTAAGGGCGATAGGAGCCGAATTGACGCGATAGCTGGGTGTAAAACGCAGGCGTGTTGTAAACGGCTGGAGTGCCCAGAACCGTGTGCCTGTCGAGCAACGCTTCGTTGAGCCATTCGTAACGAGGCCGAATAAGGACAGCGTGAGCCGCGAATATCGATTCACCCACCCTATGCGTATTCGCCGGTGAAAGCACATCGCGATAATAGGAAAATCCCGTTTGAAGACCGCGCACGGCCTCGGGGCGAGCAAACACTTCAAAGTTGTAGGCCTTGTGGTTTTGATCATCCTCGTCGTTCTGAACCGGCTCGGCCGTCAGGGGCGTTCGCGAAGCGCGTCCGTTTCCAACTTCGGCGACATAGTGGAGGCCCACGGAGCCCGACGGAATTTGTCCAGACGCCGTGACGCCCACCGTATGGATGGGAAGAATCCCGCCGTGGTCCTCAAAGTCGAAAAGGAAAGGGCGTCCAGTGGCGGTTTGCAACCACGAGCTGTGATGGTATTCGGTGTTGTAGTACCCGATGGCGGTGTGGCCACGCCCAACCGTGAGATTGAAATAGTCGTTGTGCGAATACTGCAGCAAGTACCTTTCGATGTCGACTCCGTAGCTGTTCTTGTCGCCCACTTGGGTGCCATAGATATTTGTCCCGCCATTTTCAAACACAATTTCGCTCAGGAATCGGAACTTATCCGATACATCAGACGTGACAAACAGATCCAGCTGTCCCAGCGAAAAAGAAGTTGTGTCACCTTTCGCATTGTCTCCGTGAAGGGAGATATCTCCGAAGCCACGAATGCGGAGCAGTGTCCTGCTCACGTCCATTCTCTCCATGGCATTGTCAGACTGTGCCTGCTCAGCGTCTCCGGTCGTCGATGCGGTCCCTTGTTGGGTGGCCGACCCGGCGGAGGGTTTATTGAGCATGGCGTCGGCGGGAGAGGCGGAAGCCGTAGCCGACGGGGTAGCCGGCGCAGGGGCCTCAGCACTATTCGTGCTGCTCGCCGGCGATTTCTCGGACTCTAATTGCTTCACCCGCGCTTCGAGTTGCTCGACTCGAGCGAGCAGGGCCTGCAGAGTCTTCTCGTCAACCGTGACCGGTGTCGCTTTCGCCGGTTCTTGTGCGCAAAGGGCTGTCGCGCACCCGAGCGCCAGAATCGCCGCAACCGTGATCCGATGCGTGAGTCTTCGAGGGACTGTCTTTGTAAAATGCATGGCCTGCAGCTCCTTTATCCGCCATTTCAATATGTTGTGGCCTGCGATGCCCGCCGAAGTTGCTGCAACGCAAGCCCACGAGGTCCGACCTGTCCGCTACCTCTGGCCGAGTCCTCGAACGCGATTGCGACAATCGCGCGACGGTTGATCCCAGAACCCGTCGCCAGACTCGAACTGGGCCTCTGGAGGTCGAATGGGGAGACGGATACCTGTCATGTTACCCCGAAAGGCGACGCTTACCTCAATGAATCCGGGGGTGTAATCGCCATCTGGCCGGTTTTTCTTTGCGCCTCGTTCAGGATCGTCTCTTCGTCCGCCGAACTGTCAAATCGGCGCCTGAGCGACCCATTTGGGTAGCAACAACCCTTCACGCCTGCACCGTTCAGCTTTCAGCAACCCTTAAGCCGAGCCTCCTATAATCCGCTCTAATGGGTTGGATCAAACCAGGAATTCGATGGGCAGGGCTCTGGCTGGTGTTCTCAAGCAGTGCTCTTGGCTTGGCTCAAGCCCTGGCCCCGCAGAAGCCGATTACGCTGGAGGACGCCATCCGACTCGCGGAGGCGAACGAGCCCTCCTTTGCAGCAGCCGTCGCCGAGAGCCGCGCTACAGCGCTGGAACGCAAGGATGCGAAAGCCGCCTTGCTGCCTTCAGTTACGGCTCACAATCAATATCTCTACACGGAATCGAATCACTCGAAATCGTCCACAGCCCAGGGAGGAGTAAGCCAGTCTCTTCCGATCTTTATCGCCAATAACGCCGTACATGAATACACCAGTCAAGCGTCAGTCAACGAGACGATCGGGCTGGCGGGAGTCGCCGCCGTGCGTCTTGCCAACGCCAACGCTGCCCGCGCCAAAGCTGAGCTGGAAATCGCGCGCCGCGGCCTCATTTCGACCGTCGTCCAGCTTTACTACAACGTTCGTGCCGGGGCTGAAAGGCTCGCTGTGGCGCAGCGCGCGCTCGATGAGGCCAATCGCTTTGTCGATATCACTGAAAAGCGAGAATCGGGCCGAGAAGCCGCTCATGCAGACGTCATCAAAGCTCAATTAGGACAGCAACAGCGCCAACGTGAATTTGCGGATGCCACGCTCGAAAACGAAAAGGCGAACCTCGAACTTGGTGTACTTCTCTATCGTGACCCGTCAACCAAGATCGAACTTGCCGAGGAACCTGCGCCCCCGTTACTTCCAGAGAAGGAGAGTGTCGAGGCTGCGGCCAGGGCGAACAATCCCGCGCTCCGCAGCGCCCTCGCTTCATTCCAGGCAAGCCAGGCGCAGGCGCTCACATCCTGGGCCGGGTTGCTGCCGGATCTCGCGCTCAACTATACCTACGGGATTGATGCGCCACAGTTTGCCAGCAAGGGGCCCGATGGTTCGCGCAACCTTGGCTATTCCGCCAGCGCTACCGTCGATTTTCCCATCTGGGATTGGCTCACTACCGAGCGAAAAGTGAAAGAAGCGCGAATCCGTGCGCAGGCCGGCAGGGTTGCGGTTACGGCAGCCCAGAGACGTCTTCTGGCCGACCTTACCGAGTTCTACAACGAGGCGGTCGTGGCTCGCCAGCAACTTGCGTCCCTTGATCAGACCGTTGTCGACGCTCGCGAAAGCCTGCGCCTCACCAACCTGCGCTACGTCAACGGTGAAAGCACTGTACTTGAAGTGGTAGATGCGGAGAGCACACTGGTGTCAGCCGAGAACGCGCAGGCCGATGGCATGATCCGCTATCACGTCGCCCTTGCCCAGCTTGAAACACTTACAGGAAGGCTTTAGCGCATGAGTGAACGTTCATGGAGACGACCGCCAGTCATGCTGATTTGCACGCTGTTTATGGTGAGTGCGGCATTCAGCGGATGCAAGAAGAAAGCAGAGGAGGCTCCGGAACCGTCGGTCGCCGTGCAAGCAGAGCATCCTACCGTCGGCCCTATCTCTGAAGAGATTGCTGCCGATGCCGTGCTTGCGCCACTTGCCCAGGCCGCAATAGCCCCCCGCATCAGCGCACCCATCAAGGCAGAGCTTGTGCAGCGCGGCGCGCGAGTGCACAAGGGCCAGTTGCTGGTGACGCTTGAGGATCGGGATTTGCGCGGGGCGGCGCTGGATTCGCAAGGGGGTTTGACTCAAGCCCAGGCGGCCTATGCTGCCGCCACGCAAGCCACCATCCCTGAGGACATGCAGAAAGCGCTACTCGACGTGGATCAGGCGAAGGCAAATCTCGAAGTTGCAAATCGGACCGCCGAAGAACGCAAACGGCTATTGCAGCAAGGCGCCATCGCGGGTCGTGACGTGGATACAGCCATTGCCGCTGCGGTGCAGGCGCAGGCTGCTTACGACACAGCGACCAAGCACCTGGCCAATGTGGAGAAGACGACGCAGAAGGCCAGTACGGACGCTGCGCAGGGCCAGCTGGCTTCGGCTCAAGGCAAGTTCCAAAATGCGGAAGCGCAGGTGAGCTTTGCCAGCTTGACTAGCCCGATTGACGGCGTCGTCACGGAGCGTCCTCTGTTTCCCGGTGAGACCGCCGCTGCTGGGGCTACCGTTATCACCGTCATGGACACGACCTCGCTGCTCGCCAAGTTGCATATTTCACAGGCTGCCGCTCAGCAGTTGCGGTTAGGGGGATCGGCGGAACTGACTGTCCCAGGTGTGGAAGAACCAAAGGAAGCGACGATTGCGTTGATCAGCCCTGCACTCGATCCCGGCTCCACGACGGTGGAGATTTGGCTGAAACTGGCAAATGCGGCGGGACGCTATAAGGTCGGTACGCCCGTGCACGCGGTCATCAAGGGGCACACAATCGACAATGCGATTCAATTGCCAATTGCAGCCATTCTTCCGGCGGATGATGGATCAACGAATGTCCTGGTGGTTGGCAGCGATGGCGTCGCTCATAAGCATGCAGTGAAAGTCGGATTGCGCACCACCGAGAAAGTTCAGATCCTCAGCGGCGTCGGCCCGTCGGACATGGTCGTAACCGAAGGCGGCTATGGGCTCGATGACGGCACCAAGGTCACCCTCGGGGGCAAAGATAAAGATGATGACAAGGGCGACTCTGCAGATGACAAGGGGAGCGGTAAATAATGTCTCCCAATCCCCCCGGATCCATGCCCGGCAGTGCTGAGAGCGAAAGCTTCTGGCTCCCTCGCTGGGTGCGCACCATCTTCTTTGCGGCGCTCGCCCTGACAATTGTGGGAATCTACGCGTTTTTCCGCACGCCGATCGCAGTATTCCCGGAGACAAATTTTCCCCGCGTCGTCATTGGAGTCGACAACGGCGTCATGCCTGTCGAGCAGATGCAGGTAACCGTCACCAAACCAATTGAAGATGCGGTGAACTCGGTCCCCGGCCTCGCCACAGTCCGCTCCACCACCAGCCGCGGCTCCGCTGAAGTAAGTCTCTTCTTCGACTGGTCAGTCGACATGTTCCGCACCCTGGAACTGGTAAGTGCCGCCGTGAGCCGCGTGCAGCAGGAATTGCCTTCAACTGCCAAAATCACCATCAATCGCCTTACCTTTGCCACGTTTCCAATTCTCGGCTACAGCCTTACCACCACTAACAGTTCTGTCTCCCAAAGCGACCTGTGGGAGCTCGCCACTTACACGCTGAAGCCCCCGCTCAACCGTGTTGATGGTGTCGCTACAGTTACCGTGCAGGGTGGGCAGGTCCCTGAGTACCACGTCATTCCCAACCTGGCTCGCCTGCAGGCATCGGGTGTAACCATCCTTGATCTCGCCAATGCCATAGGAGCGGCCAACACCATCGATTCGCCGGGTTTGTATCCGCAAAACCACCAGCTCGTCCTCGCTTTGGTGGGCTCCCAGGCGCATGATATCGAGAGCCTGCGTCAGCTCACCGTTCGAGCAACGGCTACTGGCGCTCCGGTTCGAGTCAGCGATCTTGCTGAAGTGGTACAGGCTCCCTTGCCCGTCTACACCTACGTATCGGCAAATGGGCAGCCTGCGGTGCTGGTGAACATCGCCCGACAGCCTGCCAGCAATACCGTTGCGGTTGCGAATGGCGTGGCCGCAAAAGTGGAGGAGCTCCGCGCCCGTCTCCCGAAAGGCGTAGTCTTCCGCCCCTTTTACGACCAGTCCCAACTTGTCCGCGACAGCATTGCCAGCGTTCGCGATGCCATCCTCATCGGCCTCGTCCTGGCGTGCATCATCCTGTTTCTGTTCTTGCGCGACTGGCGCTCTTCGGCCATCGCAGGCCTGGTTATTCCGGTCACAGTGGCGATCACCGTCCTCGTCCTCTGGATGATCGGACAGAGTTTCAACCTCATGACATTGGGTGGACTGGCCGCCGCCATCGGTCTGGTCATCGATGACGCTATCGTCGTGGTGGAAAACATCGTTCTCCATCGCGATGCCGGACAAGGCCGCGTGGAGGCGGTGCGCAAAGCCCTGCGCGAGATTTCCAGTCCTCTTGTCGGATCGACCATCACGCCGGTCGTCGTCTTTCTTCCTCTGATCGCGGTCACGGGTGTGACGGGGAGTTTCTTTCGCGCACTCGCCATCACCATGGCGGTGTCGCTGATCACCTCGCTGCTGCTCGCTGTCACCTGGACTCCGGGCCTCGCGATGATACTGCTCAAACCCAAGGCCATTGACTCTGAAGCTGCGACCGAGGCCACCGATCATCACCAGCAAGGCCCGTTCATGGCTCGCTTGACCGGATGGCATCACGGTGCGCTCGAGTGGTCGCTGCGCCGGCCAATCTGGCTCGGCATTCTGTGCGTTGTGCTAGCGGGAGTCAGTTACTTCGCATATACGCGACTGGGCACAGATCTACTGCCCGAAATGGACGAAGGCGGATTCATTCTCGACTACGTCATGCCTGCGGGCAGCTCTCTTGAATCGACCGGCAGGGTCCTCGATCATGTCGAGCGGATTCTTCGCGCGACTCCCGAAGTGGAGAGCACCAGCCGCAGGACGGGCCTGCAACTGGGTCTCGCCGCAGTCACTGAGGCCAACACCGGCGACATCAGCGTGAAGCTAAAGACTCATCGCAGTCGCGACATCAACGAGGTCATTGCCGACGTGCGTCGTCAGATCAAGACCAGCGAGCCGGAACTCGACGTTGAGTTTATTCAGACATTGCAAGACATGATCGGCGACCTCTCCAACGCCCCTGAACCGGTTCAGATAAAGATCTTCAATCCCGACGCCGCTTTGCTCACGAAATTAGGCCCACGTGTCGCCGACGAAATCAGCAAGGTGAACGGCGTAGTCGACGTACAGAACGGCATCGAGAACACCATCAGCGGGCCCGCCACCAACTTCGAAGTCAATCCGCAGCTCGCGACTCGCCTGGGCTTCACCACCCAGGAAGTCGCGGAAGATGCCACGGCCATCCTCGATGGCGTCGAGGTGCCGAACCCGCTCATCAGTAACGGCCGCCCTTACACCATCCGCGTGCGCCTTGGGGACGATACCAGGCAGTCCTTCGACACCATCCAGAACACCGTATTCAACTCCAGCACGGGCCACACTGCGTCGCTTGGCTCCATGACGGCTATTACCCAGCTTCCGCCGCAGAACGAGATTCGCCGCGAAAATCTGGAGCGCCTCGTTGTCGTCACGGCCCGGCTTGAAGGCACCGACCTGGGAAGCGGTGTGAAGGAGGTCCAGCGCCGCGTTCAGGCCATGCATCTGCCGGCCAATGTGCGCGTCGAGTACGGCGGCACCTACCAGGAACAGCAGAAGTCCTTCGGCGAACTGGCGCGCGTACTCATGATGGCGCTCGTGCTTGTCTTCGGCGTGCTGCTTACCGAGTTTCGCAACTTCGCAGCGCCCATCGCCATCCTCACTTCGTCGGTGCTGTCGATCGCCGGAGTCGTTGGCGCCCTCTTGATCACAGGCACTACTTTCAGCGTGTCGAGCTTCATGGGACTCATCATGGTCATCGGCATCGTGGCCAAAAACGGCATTCTGCTCCTCGATGCTGACGAGCGCTTCCGCGCAGAGGGAGCCGATTCTCGCACCGCCATGCTCAACGCCGCGCAACGCAGGCTACGGCCCATTCTCATGACCGCTCTGGCCGCCCTGGCCGGCATGTTGCCTCTGGCACTAGCTCTCGGGCAGGGCTCGCAGATGTTGCAGCCGCTGGCAATATCAGTCATAGGAGGGCTGTTGATTTCCATGGTGCTTAGCCTGGTGGTTACTCCAGTCGTCTACTTCCTGCTGACCCGCGGCCACGCCGCCCCGGCGCCTGAACCGGCCCCGTGAGACTTTGTCGGAGGAACCCTTGAAAAGCAAAAAATGCCGCCCGAAGGCGGCATTTTTGCTTAAGGTCGAATCGAGCCTAGATACCCACTCCGAACTCGTTGGCGGTTTGAGCCTCAGCATTCGAGTAGAAGTCGTACGGAGTGCGGCGCTTGAACTTGTAGCGGCTGCGCAATTCATAGCCCACGTAGATTCCAATTGTGGCCACGGCCATTCCCATGGAGAACCAGCCAATCACGCGTAACGCCTTGCGCTCGCCGGTATGCTCTCCCGGTGTAACGGATTCATTTTCAATGGACATCGGCGAGAGCCTCCTCTAAAAACATGATAGCGCAAATGATCCTGCCCCTGCGCCTGTGCATTAGACCGGTATGTTACAGAAGCGTTTAATCTCAGTCATTGCTCTGAGCAAGAAATCGGATTTTTTCGGTTTCCGGCAGAAAACTGGCCCAGATCGAGTTGGATGCAAGTTTTTGCAGTTCATCCCGGTTGAATCCTTGTTCCGTGTGGGCCATCAGAAACTCGTTTGCCAAGTCGGAACCGAAAAACGCGGGATCGTCAGAGTTGAGCGTAACCAGCAGTCCGGCATCGAAATAGCGGCGCAGGGGATGGTCGGCAAACGACCGGCACACTCCGGTCTTGACGTTTGAGGTGGGGTTGAGTTCCAGGGGCGTTTTTTTCACCTTGAGCGCGTCGATCAGCGCCGCATCCTGGATGGCAGACAGTGCGTGGCCGATCCGCTCCGAGCCCACTGCCAGAGCCTCCCAAATTGCCTCCGGTCCGGTGGTCTCGCCGGCATGGTTGGTCAGGCGAAGGCCCGCGGCTCGTGCCTCGGCATAAAGCTGTTTGAAGGGTTCGGATCCGGTTCGGCGCTCGTCGCCGCCCAAGCCGATACCGATGATTGAGGGATAGTGAGGGCTGAGTTCGATGGCCTTGCGAAAGACGCGTGCCGCTTCTTCAACGGTGAAATGCCTGACGGCGTCGAAGATCCAGTAGAGGGAAAGGCCCAGTTCGCTTGCCGCGCGCTCCCTGGCCCGTTCCAATCCGGCAAAGATTGGCTCAAAACAGTTGGGATCGTGGTTACGCCACAGGTAGATCACCCCGACAGAGATGTACACCTCGGCGTGAACCACCCCCTGGGCAGCAAGCTGCTGCATCATACGCCACGCGGCGAGTTCGTAGTCCTCGGGGCCGCTGAGCAGCCGCGTAACCACTTTGAACGCCTCAAGGAACTCCGAAAAATCGTTGAACTGATACAGGGCTTTGGCCTGTTCGAGACTCATCGGCTGCGCATCGTGCCGCGCGCTCAACTCGACAAGTGTTCTTGGAGTGATGGTGCCTTCCAGGTGGAGGTGAAGCTCAGCCTTGGGGAGGCGGCGAATGAAGGCTTCGATCTCGGTCACTCTTCAAGTTTAGCGGAGTGAAATGCGGTCCTGTCCCATGCTGGAGAGCCTTCCCTAGCCGTTAAGGTGCCGCCGCAAGTCTTCCGGGTGGCTGGAGTGCGCGAAAGCTGTCTCGCGGGAGACACGCTCCAGATGCACCAGCTCGGCGAGAGACTGTTCCATCGTCTGCATCCCGTCCGCGCGGCCAGTTTCGATGTTGGCGCGAAGCTGATGATCGTCGCCTCGGCGAATCAGGTTGCGCATGCCGCTGGTGGCCACCAGGATTTCAACCGCCGGATAGCGGCCGAATCCATTGGAGGCGTGGCAGCAGTTTTTGCGAGACGACAGCAAGCAGAGCCAATGAGAGCTGCTGGCGGATCTGCGACTGGTACCCGGTCGGAAATGTGTCGAGTATTCGCGAGACAGTCTGGGCAGCGTCGTTGGTATGCAGCGACGCCAGCACAAGGTGTCCGGTCTCCGCGGCGGTGAGGGCGGCGGCCATCGTTTCACTGTCGCGCATCTCTCCAACGAGGATGACATCCGGATCCTGTCTCAGCACCGCGCGGACGGCATCCGCGAAGCTCAGCGTGTCATAGCCAAGCTCAATCTGCTCCACGAGGGATTTGCGGTTGGCGTGCTGATATTCGACCGGATCTTCAATGGTGATGATGTGGTCACGCCGGCTGGCATTGATGCGGTTCACGAGTGCCGCCATCGTAGATGATTTGCCTGAACCCGTAGCTCCTGTCAACAAAACCAACCCCTGCCGCCGGTCCGCCAAAGTGCCAAGCGACGGTGGCAGATGAAGGGATTCGAGCGTCGGAATCTGCGCCGGAAGCAGCCGTATGGCGGCCGCCAGGGTACCGCGCTGATAATGGAAATTGGCCCGAAATCTGCCCAGGGAGCCGCGCGCAAAACAAAAGTCGATGCATTTGCGCTCGCGGAGCTCTTCCAACTGCCGCGCGCTCAGCAGGGGCAGCAGCAGGCTACGAATCCCCTCCGCTGAGACAGGCGGCGCCGACTCGGCTGTCAGAGCCCCGTTGACCCGCATGGTCACGGGAGATCCGGCCACCAGAAGGATGTCTGAGGCTTGGCTTTGCGTGGCGTCGGCCAGCACCTGGTCGATCGTCCTCCTTTCGCCCGAGCGCACGCCCGCTGCCGAGCGGTTCAGCTCATCGACTAGCCTTGATAGTTCGTTTTCCCGTTCATCCATGGAGGAATCATACGGCGGAGGTGTCAGCGGTACGACTGCGCTCCATCCATACAACGGACGCCCGGGGGCGCCAAACGCTCACAGGATCATTGGGGCGGTTAGCTATCGTGTGAACATCCAGCTACCGTGTCTTGCAGAACTCGCTTCTATGGCGGCTGTAGAAGAAATAGATCAGCAAGCCGGTGGCAAGCCACGCAAAGAACCGCACCCACGTGATCACTTCAAGCCCCATCATCAGCACAATGCAAAACACGATGCTGAGCACCGGGAACACGGGACCGAGCGGAACACGGAACCCGCGATAGCGATTAGGCTCGCGATAGCGAAGAATGAGCACGCCGATCGACACCAGCACGAACGCAAACAGGGTGCCGATATTCGACAGGTTTGACACGGTTCCAATGTCGAGCAGCCCCGCCGGAATGCCAACCACGAAGCCCGCCACCCACGTGGCCACCGCGGGGGTCCGGAACTGGGCATGGATGCGGCCGAAGATATCCGGCAGCAGACGATCGCGTGACATCGCGAACCACACTCGTGCCTGCCCCAGCTGAAACACCAGGATCGACGAAATCATGCCCAGCAGGGCGCCGATCAGAACGAAGAGGCGGACCCAGACCAGCCCCGAACCACCAGGCATAAGAGAGAGCTTCTTGAGCGCGTTGACCACCGGCGCAGCGTCACCCATTACAGATTGCCAGGGAACAATGCCGCTGAGGACGATGGCGACCGCACCGTAAAGCACCGTGCACGCCACCAGGGTGGCCAGGATGCCAATCGGCAAATCTCGTTGCGGGTGCTTGCATTCCTCAGCCGCGGTCGAAACAGAATCGAACCCGATGTACGTGAAAAAAATGATTGACCCGCCCGTCAGCAGGCCGGTCCAACCGTTCGGCATGAACGGATGCCAGTAGTGTGGCTTGATGAAGCTGGCCGCGGCAAAAACAAACACCAAAATAGCCGCAATCTTGATCAGCACCAGGACGTTGTTAGTGCTCGCAGATTCCCGGATGCCGCGCACCAGGATCACCGTCAGGATCATCACGATCAGGAACGCCGGAACATTGAAGCCGAAGTGCCAGCCCGATTTGTACAGATCGTTTCCAGCCAGGTCCTGCAGGCCGGTAGGCAGGTAAGCAGGCGAAATCCATTGCAGCGGAGGGTGAAATCCGAACCAGTCCATCAGGTCAACAATGTGCGCGGCAAACCCCACACTCACGCTCATGTTGCTGAAGGCGTACTCCAGAATCAGGTCCCAGCCAATGATCCAGGCGACCAGCTCGCCCATGGTGGCGTAGGTGTAGGTATACGCGGAACCGGCAATGGGGATCATTGAGGCCAATTCGGCGTAACAAAGGCCTGTGAAGGCGCACACAATCGCCACCAGCACCAGCGAAAGCGCCAGCGCTGGACCTGCGCCCGGCCTGCCTGCCAATGCAGTGTGGTGGATCAGCCAGTAAACCAGTGGCGTATCACCGACCGCGGGCATGGAGAACTTTTGCCCGGCCATCGCCGTGCCAATGACCGTGAAGATGCCTGATCCAATAACCGCGCCAATGCCGAGCGCAGTCAGCGACCACGGTCCCAGCGTCTTTTTCAGTGCGTGCTCGGGATTCTCCGAGTCGCTGATCAGCTTGTCGATGGATTTGCGGGCAACCAGTTGGTTGGGCAGTGCAGTTCTCCTCTTCACCTGAGTCGATTTCCGCCGGAGGCGGCCTTCGGATCAAAACGGGATGACGGTTTGACTAGGGGAAGTGCACGCCGGCTGCGGGACTTTGCTTCCCGCAGCCGCGTTTGCCGGGCTGCACAGCCGCTTTAACGCTTCGACTGGCCGCGTGCTGCCTTCTTGATCTTCTTCTTGTTGGCTCCGCGCGGGGCGGTTCTCTTCGCCTTGGGAGCGGCCTTCTTGCGGGCTGTCCGCTTGATCTTCTTGCGCTCGATCTTGTCTTCAATCTTGGTGGTATTTGCCACAAAATCCTCTTTCGTTACTCTGCAATGTGTCCGGATTGTCCGGCTATGTGCCCTCTTATGTTAACAGCGATTGAAGTTGCACGGAAGCATGGTCGATCCTTGACCCGGCTTCGCCCCAAATCTCATCAGGCCGACTGGTTTGCGCCCGAATCCCGGCTGCAACCCATTTGTCGACCGCGCAAGGCAATCTCGATACGCTCTGAAGCATGAAGACAGCTTCGTGGCGAAATGACCGATCAGATCCAAGCAACGTTGCTCCGCAATCTGCGGACACCTGGGGTCCCTTCGGAGACATCGTCCTCAGGATCGGCGCCCTGCTCATCTTCCTGCTCGGCGCGGCGGTCCTCGTCCTCGGCCAGGACACGGCAGATTCCCGTGGCAAGCCTCAACAGCAGATTCACCGGCCCCGGCTGGCCTCACACGCGGTAGCGGACGAGTTGGTATACATGGAGAGCATTGACGCCGATTCGCCGATGCTTGACTAAACACAACGCGCACGATTGATGGATAATACTCTGTCCTCCCAAGTAAGAAACTCACGGGACATTTAGATCAAGAAACCGTTAGACCTTCGCATGCAATCTTTCGCGATTCGGGCAGGGAGTTGGTATGGCGACTATTGCTGATACCGGGATGATCGTAGGCGTTGATGAGTCTCCGCGTCTCGCGTTTGCCCGTGTGCTGACCCGATCACTTCTGGGCAGGATTTTTCTTTTGGCGGCCGGCTCAACCGCCATCGGCGTCGTCTTTGCGCTGCCTATGTGGTCGACTCAGTGGCGCCAGGCGCTCCCGCAGTGGTGGGCGTGGGGGCTCATCGCACCCCTCATGTTCGCCGCCGACCGTCGCCTTCCCTTTACCGGAAAGCAGCTTGGCCATCGCTTCGCGGCAGCTGTCCTGGGCGACCTCGTTGTCACAACAATTTATGTCTATGTGTTCTTCGCGCTGCGTGCTTCACTGGGCAATCTCCCCTGGAGTCACGTCTCGATCAAAACCCTGTTCACATGGGAGTTCGGCGATTGGTTCCTGTGGAGCAGCATCGTCTACTGGATGCTGGCTGGTGCCGTGCAGGCCTACCGCTACTACGGCCGATACATAAGCAGCGAACTCCGCCTGGAACGCATGGAAAAGAGCTACAGCCAGGCTCGTCTCAACGCGCTGCGCATGCAGCTTGATCCGCACTTCCTCTTCAATGCGCTCAATACCATCTCCTCCCATGTCGAACGCGACCCGCGCCTCACGCGCAGCATGATTGAGCACCTCGGCGACCTCTTGCGCATGTCGCTTGAGACCAAGGACCGGCAGGAGGTCCCGCTCGCAGAGGAACTCGCATTTCTTCACCACTATCTTGAAATTCAGAAGATCCGCTTCGGAGACCAGCTCATTGTGAAGATCGACGTGGCGCCCGAAGTCCGATACGCCTCAGTCCCGTCACTCTTCCTGCAACCCTTGGTGGAGAATGCAATTCGCCACGGAATCTCCCGCCGGGCGTCGGGCGGAACCGTCACTGTGGTGGCGCGCCCGATCGACGAACAGCTGTCCATCGAAGTGGCGGATGATGGCGTCGGCCTTCCGGCCTCGTGGTCCATGGAGCGCTCCGCGGGACTGGGGCTCTCAGTCACCCGCGAACGAATGGACGGCATGTACACCGGGAGGCATTCGTTCATCGTGCGTCGCCGGGCAGAGGGTGGAACTACGGTCGAAATCAAGCTGCCGTTGCGGGTAATGGGAGAAGAGAATGACCTCCGGTGAATTGATGCGCGTTCTCGTTGTTGACGACGAAGGGCCCGCGCGACAGCGCGTGATTGACCTGCTGCAAAAAGATCCCCAGGTGGGCACGGTCTTCGAGGCGGCTGAAGGTCAGGCCGCTGTCGAGTCAATTCTCGACAATCGTCCTGACCTCGTGCTGCTTGATGTGCAGATGCCGGAACTGGATGGTCTCGGTGTCGTGAATGCCATTGGCGCGGCGGAGATGCCGCTCACGGTCTTCGTTACCGCGTACGATCAGCACGCCCTTCGCGCATTCGAGGCAAACGCGCTCGACTATCTGCTGAAGCCGTTCAGCGACGAACGATTTGAAGGCATGATGACCCGGGTCAAGACCCGCCTCGACGAGCGTAGCCTTCGCGAGTTCGGGCAGCGCGTCATGAAGATGGTCTCCATGGCGCCATCCACTGCGGACAGGCGATGGGATCGGCTGGTGGTCAAATCAGGCGGGTCAACCCGGTTTGTGCGAGCAGTCGACATCGACTGGATCGAGGCCGCCGGCGTCTACGTCAACCTCCACGTGGCCGGCAAGGAACTGCTGTACCGCGCCGCGCTGAACGAGCTGGCTGAAAAGCTTGACCCGCGACGGTTCGTGCGCGTCCATCGATCCGCCATTGTGAATATCGAGAGCATTCTTCAACTCGAGCCTATTTCCCATGGGGAGTTCGACGCCGTGCTTCGCAACGGATCCCGCACCCGCGTAAGCCGGACCTATCGGGCCCAGCTCGAAAAGCGTCTCGGCCAACCGCTTTAAGCGCTCTTGAACCTTTGGACAGCCCTCGAAACTGGGAAGGCAGTTCCAGATGGGCGAATATTCAAGCCGTGAATCGCATGTTCGGGCGTACAATCGACGTAGGCTCATACAAATTCCAGGTCTGAGTCTCAATCTACCCACCTGCTCGGCTCTGGCCACCCTCCGCTCCTGACGAGCTCCGCAGTCCACGCAACAGTCAACCTCTTGACCGGAGTCTTACATGCGTTCAGATCAAATTCATCGCGCGCTTGCGCAGGGAATTAACCGTTTCGAAGTGTGCCAGCTGGTTTCTAAAGGGGTTAAGGCCACTCACAAGACGGGTTCCCGCTTTGAAGACTCGATCAATCACGTTCTGCAGTATCTCGGCACCCACGATTCAGAGCCCGACAAGATGCATACCGAGGCTGAAATCGCCAAAGCCAAGAAAATGCGCCCCGCAGCTTAGGCTGCCCGCGATCAGACTTGAAAGATCCGCAAAAGCAAAAGGACGGCCGAGGCCGTCCTTTTTGTTGCTCCGAACACGCGCTTAGACAGCGGTGACGTTTTCTGCCTGCCAGCCCTTGGGACCCTTGGTCACATTGAACTGAACACGCTGGCCCTCTTGAAGGGTGCGGAAACCGTTCGACTGAATTGCGGTGTGATGGACGAATACGTCCTCGCCATTGTCGCGGCTAAGAAAACCGAAACCCTTGGCGTCGTTGAACCACTTAACTGTGCCTTGCTCCATGATGTGTTGCTCCTCTGTGTTGATTACCGCCGAACGCAATGTGTGAAGTGATTGCTGTAGAGCGGTTACTCGGAACAGGCAAGGACTTCTTGATCGAATTCTACGACTGAACCAAGTGTAACACGGGTTTGGTTTTACGGTCCCAAAGTTCTTGCCGCCAAGGTGTGTGGACTACCCTGCATCGCGGGGTGTATCGTCTTTCCGAAGTGAGACATGCGGCGCTCCAGAGCCCTTGAATCCAGAATCCCCTGGAGGAAGATCTCGACCGGGCCGGAAGCCGCTTGCATCCAATTCCATGCAACTTGCTCTATCGTCAAAGTCCCCGCAAATGTACGGCCGTTCCAGGAGATGCGTGTGAGAGGTTTGAACTTTGAACAGGGCGAGTCAATCGCGCTGTTGCGCGAGTCAGTGAACCAGTTCGCCCAGGCTGAAATTGCCCCTATCGCTGACAAGGTGGACCGCGAGAGCCATTTTCCGCGAAATCTCTGGAACAAGATGGGCGACCTTGGTCTGCTCGGAATCACTGTAGACGAAGATTACGGCGGCGCCGGCCTCGGCTACCTCGAGCATGTCATCGCCATGGAAGAAATATCGCACGCGTCCGCGTCCGTCGGACTCTCCTACGGTGCCCATTCGAACCTCTGCGTGAATCAACTGGCGAAAAACGGGACCCAGGCGCAGAAGCGCAAATATCTGCCGGACCTGATCAGCGGCAAGCATGTGGGCGCGCTTGCCATGTCTGAGACCGAGGCTGGCTCTGACGTTGTGAGCATGCGGCTGCGGGCCGACAAGCGTGGCGACATGTTTGTGCTGAATGGCAGCAAAATGTGGATCACCAACGGGCCCGACGCCGACACCTTGATTGTGTATGCCAAGACCGATCCGGCGGCAGCCTCCCGCGGCATCACCGCCTTCATCGTCGAGCGCAAATTCAAGGGATTCTCCACCTCGCCCAAGCTCGACAAACTCGGCATGCGTGGCTCCAGCACCTGCGAACTGGTCTTCCACGATTGCGAGGTTCCCGAGGAAAACGTCCTCGGTCGCGTCGGCGGTGGCACTCGCGTCCTCATGTCCGGCCTCGATTACGAACGCCTCGTACTCTGCGGGGGTCCATTGGGGATAATGGCCGCGTGCATGGGCGTTGTGGTTCCCTATGTGCATGAAAGAAAGCAGTTTGGGAAGCCGATCGGTGAATTCCAGCTGATGCAAGCCAAACTGGCCGATATGTATGCCGGGTACAGTGCCTGCCGCGCGTACGTCTATGCAGTCGCGCAGGCATGCGATCGGGGGGAGAGCGTTCGGAAGGACTGTGCGGGTGCGATCCTTTATTCGGCGGAGAAGGCGACCTGGATGGCAGGTCAGGCTATCCAGGCGTTGGGTGGTAACGGCTATATAAATGAACACCCCACGGGTAGGCTGTGGCGAGATGCGAAGTTGTTTGAAATTGGAGCGGGCACGTCCGAAATTAGACGCATGCTGATTGGCCGCGAGCTGTTCAAGGAAACCGCCTGAGCGAGATAAGCAAGGAGCCCGCGCGCATGACCGTTATCCCCTCACAATTGTCAACGAGAAGCGAAGAGTTTCTCCGGAACGCGGAGCGCATGCGCGGGCTGGTGCAGGAGCTTCGCGACAGGACGGCGCTGGCTGCGCTGGGCGGCACGGAGGCTGCACGCAAGAAGTACAAAGCGCGCGGCAAACTGTTTGCTCGCGAGCGGGTCGATTTGCTGCTAGACCCAGGAACACCGTTTCTGGAGTTCTCAGCCCTTGCCGCGAATGGCATGTATGGAGGCGATGTTCCGGGCGCTGGAATCGTCACTGGAATCGGCCGGGTCAGCGGGCAAGAGTGTGTGATCGTTACCAACGACGCCACGGTGAAGGGCGGAACGTATTTTCCGATCACGGTGAAGAAGCATCTGCGTGCGCAGCAGATTGCTTTGGAGAACTGCCTGCCTTGCATTTACCTGGTCGACTCGGGCGGCGCATTTTTGCCGCTGCAGGACGAAGTGTTCCCGGATCGCGATCACTTTGGCGCCATCTTCAACAACCAGGCAAATCTGAGCGCGAAGGGCATTGCGCAGATTGCGTGCGTGATGGGCTCCTGTACCGCGGGCGGCGCGTATATTCCCGCCATGTCGGATGAGGCCGTGATCGTGAAGGAGCAGGGAACCATCTTTCTGGGCGGCCCGCCGCTGGTGAAGGCGGCAACAGGCGAGGAAGTGAGCGCGGAAGAACTGGGCGGCGCGGACGTGCATACCCGAATTTCTGGTGTCGCCGACTACCTTGCGGAGAATGACCCGCACGCTCTTTCAATCGTGCGAAGAATCGTCTCGCACCTAAATCGAGCGAAACCGGCCGCTCCGCAGAACGCACCGGAAGAACCCCTGTTTGATCCCGAGGAGATTTACGGCATTGTGCCTGCGGACACGCGCAAGCCCTACGACGTGCGCGAAGTGATTGCGCGCATGGTCGACGGGAGCCGCCTGGACGAGTTCAAGCAGCGCTACGGAAGCACCTTGGTCACGGGCTTTGCGCATATTCATGGATACACTGTCGGCATCGTCGCGAATAACGGCATCCTGTTTTCAGAGTCGGCACAGAAGGGAACGCACTTCATTGAGCTGTGCGCGCAACGCGGCATCCCTCTGCTGTTTCTGCAGAACATCACCGGCTTCATGGTGGGAAAGAAATACGAGAACGGTGGCATTGCCAAAGACGGTGCCAAGATGGTGACCGCCGTGGCCTGTGCGCGCGTGCCCAAATTTACAGTGCTCATTGGCGGCAGCTTTGGAGCGGGAAACTACGGCATGTGCGGTCGCGCTTACGGGCCGAGGCTTTTATGGATGTGGCCGAATGCGCGCATCTCCGTGATGGGCGGGGAGCAGGCGGCCAATGTGCTGGCGCGCGTGCGTCGCGACGCTATGGAGGCCGAAGGCAAGACGTGGAGCACTGAGGCTGAGGAAGAGTTCAAGGCGCCAATTCGACAGCAGTATGAAGAACAGGGCAATCCGTACTACGCCACGGCTCGCTTGTGGGACGACGGAATACTCGATCCCCTCGATACGCGGCGAGCACTTGCCCTTGGTTTAGCGGCGGCTCAGAATGCGCCTGCTGAACCCACGCGCTTCGGCGTATTCAGGATGTGAGAGGTTGAATGGCTGAGGAAGTTTTAGAAATAGAACGACGCGGCGCGGCAGCATGGGTCTGGATGAACAGACCCGCCCTGCACAATGCGATGAATGAAGAGCTGATCCGCGCATTGACAGCGGCATTTCGCACGCTGGGCGAAGATCCCGAGGTGCGTGTCATTGTGCTTACGGGCCGCGGCAGAAGCTTTTCCGCGGGCGCCGATGTGGAATCGATGAAGCAACAGGGCGCGGCAGGCCCGGTTGAGAATCTTGCCAATGCGCGTGAGCTCGCGGACATGTTTCATGCGATCGCCGCCTGTGCCAAACCAACGATTGCGCGGGTAAACGGCGCCGCCATCGGAGGTGGTCTTGGCCTGGCGAGCGCGTGCGACATTGCGATTGCATCGGCCTCCGCGGTGTTCGCGACATCCGAGGTTCGGCTCGGCTTGATTCCCGCTACGATCAGCCCTTACGTGGTCCAGGCCATTGGTGCCCGATGGGCGCGGAGATTGTTCCAATCGGGCGAGCGCATCACGGCTTCGCAAGCGGAGAAGATCGGCCTCGTGCATGAGGCTGCGGAGCCCGAAGAACTGGACATGAAAATTGACGCAGCCATCAGTAATCTCCTGGCGGGCGCGCCCGGAGCTCAGAAGGCAGCTAAGGATCTGATTGACGCAGTTGTAAATCGCCCTCTGACACCGGAGCTGATGGAAGAGACCGCGGTGAGCATCGCCAGCATTCGAGCAACCGACGAAGCACGAGAAGGGCTGAGCGCATTCCTGGAGAAGCGGCCTGCATCCTGGGTAACGCAACGGTGACGCGTCATGTTTGACACCGTTCTGATTGCCAATCGCGGCGAGATTGCCTGCCGCATCATCGCCACGTGTCGCAGGATGGCGATCCGCACCGTTGCCGTGTACTCGGATGCCGATGCAAATAGCCGGCATGTGCGGCTGGCTGATAGCGCCGTGCATATTGGTCCATCGGCAGCGCGGGAAAGCTATCTATCTATCGATCGCATTATCCAGGCAGCAAAGCAATCAGGTGCGCAGGCCATTCACCCGGGTTACGGATTCCTCTCAGAGAATGCGGAGTTCGCTGAGGCGTGTGCACGACACGGAATCGTGTTCATCGGCCCGTCTCCAAATGCAATGCGCGCAATGGGCTCGAAGGCCGCGGCCAAACGCCTGATGCGGGAAGCGGGCGTGCCCATGACTCCGGGATACGACGGATCGAACCAGGAGCCGAAGTTTCTGGAGGAACAGGCGCAGTCCATTGGATACCCTGTGATGATCAAAGCCAATGCAGGCGGCGGCGGCAAGGGCATGCGGCGCGTTGACGCGCGCGACCAGTTTCAACCTGCACTCGCCGCGTGCCGGCGCGAAGCTGCGGCAGCATTCGGCGATGACTCCGTACTGATCGAGAGATACCTGGTTCAGCCGCGCCACGTTGAGGTGCAGGTATTCGGCGACACGTATGGAAACGTGATCAGCTTATTTGAGCGCGACTGCTCCGTGCAGCGGAGAAATCAGAAGGTAGTTGAAGAAGCACCGGCCCCCCTCATTTCGGAACAACTGCGTGAGTCGCTCGGGGAAGCGGGACGCAGCGCCGCGCGTGCCGTGGACTATGTGGGAGCGGGCACCGTCGAATTTCTGGTCGATCGTGATGGCGGCTTCTACTTCATGGAGATGAACACGCGCCTGCAGGTCGAACATCCGGTCACGGAGTTGATCACGGGCCTCGACCTCGTGGAATGGCAACTTCGCGTTGCCGCCGGCGAGCCGTTGCCCCTTAAGCAAAATGAACTAACGATGCGCGGACATGCGATGGAGGCGCGCATCTACGCCGAGAATCCGGCGCATGATTTTCTTCCTTCAATTGGGCGGTTGATGCATTTGAAGTTTCCAAAGACCTCAGATCGCGTGCGGATCGACACCGGCGTTGAAGAAGGCGACACGATCACGCCGTTCTACGACCCGATGATTGCCAAATTAATTGTTTGGAATGAGTCGCGCGAACTCGCTTTGCAGGAAATGACCCGGGCTCTCAAAGAAATTCAGATTGTCGGCGTCGCGAATAACGCTGGCTTTCTTGAGCGTCTCGTAACGAGCCCGTCGTTTGCAACCGCAAAGCTCGACACGAGCTTGATTGAGCGTGAACAGCGGTGGGTAACGGCAGCCGAAGCCACTCCGGGCGATGACATTTTTGCGATTGCTGCCCTGGCAATTATCGTGAGAGAACGCGATGAGGCGGCGCGGGAACAGAATTCAGCCTGGGCTGTTCGAGATGGATGGCGGCTGAACGGAAGCTACAGGCGCACATTTGAATTCATGCACGGGGAGCGTGCAAAGAGTGTCGTTGTCGACTACGGCCACCGCTTATACCGCGCGACTGTTGGAAATTCTTTGTTCGCGATGACTGGGAACATTGAGCCGGATAAGAGTCTTTCGGTTTCAATCGAAGGCCGCAAGGTCCGTGCCGATGTAATCGAGTCTGACGGCACGCTCTACTTGTTTGCGGACAGTAATCGATGGGTTCTGAGCTACAACGATCCCCTTGCCATGGAGTTGGAGCACGTTGCGAAAGAGAGCAGCTTTCTGGCGCCAATGCCGGGGCGCGTGATTGCTCTGACCGTGCAGCCGGGCGAGAAGGTTGAAAAGGGCGCGGCGCTGATGGTGCTGGAAGCGATGAAGATGGAGTGCACAATCTACGCGCCAGCCGCGGGCAGCGTGGGCGCATTTCACTTTAGCGTGGGCGACCAGGTAACCGAAGGCGTGGCGCTGCTGCACTTTGATCGTGCGGAAGAAGGAAACTGAGATGAACACTCCGCGGACAATTCGAATTGTCGAAGTGGGTCCGCGTGACGGGCTGCAGAACGAGGCGAAGAGCGTCTCCACTGAAACGAAGATTGAATTTATCGGGATGCTTGCGGATGCGGGCCTGACCACCATTGAAGCGACGGCCTTTGTCTCGCCAAAGTGGGTTCCGCAGATGGCTGACCATAGTGAACTCATGCGTGCATTGCCGCGCCGTGATGGCGTTGCCTACCCTGTGCTGGTGCCGAATCTGCGCGGGTTTGAAGCTGCTGTTGCCGCCGGCGCCACCGAGGTTGCCGTTTTCGCCGCGGCTTCTGAGACGTTCTCCCAGCGGAATATCAATTGCAGTATTGCGGAGAGCCTGGAGCGATTCAAGCCGGTCTTCGATGCGGCTCGCGCGATGAATGTACGAGTCCGCGGCTATGTGTCTTGCGTGCTGGGTTGTCCCTATGAGGGCGAAATAGATGCGGCGCGTGTTGCGGACGTAGCGGGCATGATGTTCAAAGCGGGATGCTACGAGATTTCGCTGGGAGACACAATTGGAGTGGGTACGCCAAAACGAGCACAGCAGATGATCGCGAAGGTGTCGGATCGCGTTCCGGTTGAAAATCTGGCGGGGCATTTTCACGATACCTATGGGCAGGCGCTCGCCAATATCTACGCGGCGTTGGAGTCGGGAGTGCGCGTCTTTGATTCCTCGGTGAGCGGCCTCGGCGGCTGTCCTTATGCGCCGGGCGCAGCGGGAAATGTGGCGACTGAAGATTTGATCTACATGCTGAATGGCATGGGCATCGAAACGGGCGTCGATCTCGACCGGCTCATCGCTGCCGGAGCATTCATCACAGGAGTGTTGGGCAGGGAAACGCAATCGCGCGTGACAAAGGCGAAGCGGCAGGCCTGCTGAACCTTCTAGTTGATGATCGCGGGTTCAGTCTTTGCTGCCACTTCATCGCGCGTGACCGAAGGCGCCAGCTCCACCAGCCTCAGCCCTTCGCCGGTCACATCAAGAACGCAAAGTTCAGTAATGATGCGGCTGACGACGCCCGCGCCAGTGAGTGGAAGCGTGCAGTGGTGCAGGATTTTTGGCTCGCCATTCTTCGACGTGTGCTCCATAAGAGCCACCACCCGACGGACGCCGGCAACGAGGTCCATTGCGCCGCCCATGCCCTTGATCATTTTCCCGGGAATCATCCAGTTGGCGAGGTCTCCTTGTCCAGACACCTGCATGGCGCCCAGGATCGCAAGATTGATGTGGCCGCCGCGGATCATGGCGAATGAGTCGGCGCTGGAGAAATAACTCGCGCCGGGCATGGCGGTCACCGTCTGCTTGCCGGCGTTGATGAGGTCGGCGTCGACTTCATCCTCTCGGGGAAATGGCCCAATGCCGAGCAGGCCATTTTCAGAGTGCAGCGTCACCTGAATATCATGGGGAATGTAGTTCGCGACCAGCGTGGGAATTCCGATTCCGAGATTGACGTAGAAGCCGTCTTCGAGCTCCTGTGCGGCACGCTGTGCCATCTGTTCGCGGGACCATGCCATGGGTTCAGCCTTTCGCCTCAGGGGTTCGAACCGTTCGCTGCTCGATGCGTTTCTCGGGCGTTGGATTGTGTACGACGCGTTGCACGAAGATTCCGGGTGTGTGAACCTGGTCGGGATCAAGCTCTCCGGTACCGACCAGAATTTCTACTTCGGCTACCGTGATGCGGCCGCACGTGGCAGCCATCGGATTGAAGTTGCGAGCCGTCTTCCGATAAATAAGATTGCCACCTGCATCGCCCTTCCAGGCTTTCACAATGGCGAGATCGGCGCGGATGCCGCGCTCCAGGATGTAGGAAACGCCATCGAATTCGCGCTGCTCTTTTCCATCAGCAACGGAAGTACCGAACCCGGTGCGCGTGTAGAAGCCGGGAATGCCCGCGCCGCCTGCCCGCATTCGTTCCGCCAGTGTGCCCTGCGGACAGAACTCAATTTCAAGTGCGCCGGAGAGGTATTGCCGCTCGAACTCACGGTTTTCGCCGACGTAACTGGAAATCATTTTGCGGATCTGGTGAGTTTCGAGGAGAAGCCCCAGACCCCAGCCGTCAACGCCGGCGTTATTGCTGGCGATAGTGAAATCCTTCTTCCCAGTGTCGCGCAGCGCGACGATAAGGGCTTCCGGGATGCCGCAGAGACCGAAGCCGCCGACAGCGATCGTCATGCCATCGTCAACAATGCCAGCGAGCGCAGAATGCGCATCAGGGTAGATCTTCGAAATGGCCAATGGCGCCCTTCCTGGCGACTCTCTGGGGAGTGCGGTAACACCCGCACAGTAGTATGCGAGGCGGACCGGCAGGCGCGCAATAGTCTGACCTGCATGGAGTGTGGCCTTGCGCCGAGGGCGTATGTCTATAGCGGCGTGATGCAGATCGAGCCATCCCGTCGTGGTACAAAGTATCCACGCGTATGTGTGGCCGCTATTTTCGACGATCCGATAAACAACAAATCGCAGAGGCCTTTCGCCTGGGGATTCCGACCACTTTTGAGATCCTGCCCTCGTTCAACGTTCCGCCGCAGACGTTTCAGCCGGTTGTGCGAGTGAACGATGAAACGGGACAGCGTGAATGGGCGTCGATGCGGTGGGGCCTGGTTCCTTTCTGGGCCAAAGACAGCAAGGTGGCCTTTAGCACTATCAACGCGAAAGCGGAAACCCTCGAGACCAGTCCGGCATTTCGAGAGCCTTTCAAGCGGCGGCGCTGCTTGATTCCGCTCGATGGTTTTTTTGAATGGCAGACGATCAGTCCGAAGGAAAAACAGCCATTTGCCGTGGGTCTGAAAAGCGGGGCTTTGTTCAGCGTAGCGGGCTTATGGGATGCCTGGAAGGACAAGGCGACTGGTCAGCGCCTCGAGACTTTCACGATCATCACCACGGACCCCAATCCGTTGATGGAGCCCTTTCATAACCGCATGCCCGTAATTGTGAGGCCCGAGGACCATGAGCGGTGGATGGCACCCGCCGACCCGGCGCGGCTGCCCGTAGATCTCTTGCGACCCTATCCGGAAGAAATGATGGAAGCCTGGAAGGTTGGAAAGCAAGTGGGAAACGTGCGAAACGACACCCCGGATTTGATTACGCCCATTGAATAAGTCGAGAGTCCACACCGCTTGCCAGCCGCAAGGCATGCCATGAAATACTGGCATCAGCCCATCAAGGGCGCATCCTGTAACCCGCGAGTGCTGCCTTGGAACGTAAGCTGTATTCCGCGCGTCTAGAGCGCAAAGTATGTATCTCTGAAACGGCCCAGTGTTACCACTTCGATTTTGCAATCGACGAGCTGGAAAGTTTTCCGTTCACATCGGGCCAGTTTGTATCTACCGTGGCTCCGGATCAAAGCGGCAAACAGCAGACGCGCGCCTATTCAATCGCATCAGCACCGCGCGGGAACCACTTTGATCTGTGCGTGAATCGAGTGGAGGGCGGTTTCTTCTCCAACCATCTTGCCGATTTGACTGAGCTTCCTCCTGGCGGATCCGTGAATGTGCATGGTCCTCACGGGCACTTCGTCCTGAAGCAGCCGTTGACGGACTCAATCCTGATTTCGACAGGCACGGGCATCGCGCCCATGCGCGGTTTTGCGCAGTGGCTCTTCCCTGAGGACGGGCCGGATCGCAGCGAAGGCCGGGATATCTGGATGGTGTACGGAACGCGGCACGAGTCAGAGCTGTACTACCACGAAGAGTTCGAGGCGCTCGCGGCCAAAAAGCCCAACTTTCACTACTTGGCGACACTGAGCCGCGCCGGCGACAGCTGGAAAGGACTACGGGGATACGTTCAGGAGCATGTAGCAAGATTGTTGAAGAGCGGGCCGCACGGCTCGGACAGACTCTGCCGCTGGCGCCGATTGACCCCAGCACACCGGCTACCGAGCTCAATTCGACATTTACGCGTACATTTGCGGACTGAACAACATGGTCGCCGGAGTGCGCGAAAAGCTCGCGGGATACGGCTGGCACCGCAAGCAGATCATCTTCGAGCGCTACGACTGAGAATCTGGCTCAGGCAAGGCTAAGCTCGCCCCGGCGCTATGCGAGGCCCGGCGCGAAGCCTCTGCCTAAAGCTTGAAAAGCTCGCGCAAACGGCGCGTCTGCGAGCGGCTGACGGGAATTTCGGTCTGCTTCTTGTCATCCATGCGCAGTTGGTAGCTCGACTTGAACCACGGCACAACTTCTCGAATGTGATTGATGTTCACCACGAAACCGCGGTGCGCGCGCCAGAATATGGCGGGATCGAGCAATTCGAGAAGCTCTTCGAGAGTCCGGCACTTCGACTGTCCTTCGAAGTTTGGGGTTACGATCCGAATGACACCTTCATCGATGGCTGCGTAGCAGATTTCCGCCTGGTCCACGAGCAAAAGTCGGCTCTGCGCCTGCACAATCAGCTTCGCGGGCTGGTGGTTTGGCTGGGCGCGGTTCAAGAGCTTCAGCAGCGCGTCGATCTGGGTCTCCGTGCGCGACGGCTGGACCGCCCGCCATACGGCTCTTGGCGCGCTCCACGGCCTGCTCCACCCGGCTGCGATCAAAGGGCTTGAGCAGGTAATCGACAGCATTCACGTCGAACGCGCGGACGGCGTACTGATCGTAAGCGGTGGCAAACACGATCTGAGGCAGTGGTTCCTCGTCCGCCCCGGGTTAGCTCGTTGCCGGGTTTGATGTCGATCCTTGAGCCGCTGGATGACGGCAAAACCGTCGAGGCCGGGCATCTGCACGTCAAGGAAAACCAGGTCGGGGTGGTATTCCTCAATCAGGTCGACCGCTTCAATGCCGTTGGTGCCCTGGGCTACAACGTCGACGCCGCCCAGAGTTTCGAGCAGGTACTTGAGCTCATCGCGAGCCAGTTGTTCGTCATCGATGATGAGGGCGGAAAGAGACATCCGGCAGTCGAGGCTCGATTGTAGGAAGCCGGACCTTCTGCTGTCATTCCTGTCTCGAGCGGTTCAGCTCGCCCATGACCGCGCAGTCGCGCGGGCATGTGGTCGGCGGCAAGCTCGTGTCCGCAGCGGGTACAGAACTGGTCAGTGGCGCGGACGCTGCGGAAGCAATTGCCGCAACTGGCAACGAGCTGGTAGTTGCATTGCGGGCAGAAGTGGAAATCGCTCTGGACGAAGGTGCTGCAGGCCGGGCAGCGGGAGACCAGCGGCTGGCGTAGCAGGAAGTAGAGGACGGCGCCGATTCCGCCAGGCATTACGAAGCAGATAAGCATCCAGAAACGGGCGCTCATGGCGCGGCGCGGCGCGTCCTTGCTGACGTAGCCAACCATCAGGAAATAAAGCGCTGCGAGGAGTCCCCAGGACAGGTTGAAATAGATGCGAAAGCCAAGAGGCGGATGATGATGTCCCTGTTCGGGGAGAACCATCCAGAAGTAGTATTCGACGCCCACAAACGCGCCTACGGCGGCAGCGATCGACCAGATTGGAATCAGTCGCGCGTCGTCATCTCCGGCAATGTTTTTCAGGTCGCGCATAATTGAGTTCCTCTCCAGAGAGAGGATGTTTAGAAGCTTAAGTGCAGGATAACTTCTCTACAGGATTGACGCGCTCTGGACGAAGGAAGTTGCGAATGCGCATGGAAGCCCGCATGAGTTGGAAGTGTGCATCGGATAGGGGGCGAACAAACGAAGAAGCACGGGGGGAGGGGGTGGGGGGGTAGGTTTCGAGATCCCCTACACGACTAGTTCACACCGAATGGTCCTAAATTGCGGTGATTTTGGATACATCTGCGTTGTTTAGAGACGTTCGTGCCCAGCGACCCCCACAGTTTATTGACATTACCGGAACGGTTGAGCAGCTTTACTGAAAAGGCCTCAATTCGGGCCAGAATCCCCGAACAGCATGCCTCAGGGGCTGAAGCCCCGGGTAAATTTTTGTGCTTTAATGCCGGGGATGAATCCCCGGCCTACCTCCCAGATGAGTCGTCCACCTGTGAAGGTGAGGATGAGTTTCAGCAAGGTGTCAAGCGGGGGCCCGATACGTCTCGTTGTCCGGTAGAGTTATTCCGCAGCCTGTGAAGCCCACCGATCCTGGCTGCGTTTTCAGGGGCCGGAGCCCCTGCTCGCTTCGGAATTCCAATTGTGCACGGGAAGCTGTTTTCCGGAAACGCCAGCGGCCCGCCCGGGCCAGACCGCTACTTGTTGAGCACCACGTAGCGCCGGCCGGAGTAGAGCCGGAATCCGCCACTGGGGTCGGCTGCTATCTGGAGAGGCGTGGGCCGTTTCATGGCCGAGTCTGTCGCGGAGCTTACCGTAAAAATATCGTGCGCGCCGACGTCGGTGACGATGAACTTGTCACCTGCGACGAAGCCGACACCATAAATGCCCGCCGGAAGGTTCTGGTCGCCGATTTTGAGCGCCACCTCGGTGATGAAATAGGCCTGGTACTTGGCCTGCACATCGCTCGAATAGCCGCTGGTGTCAACGAGGGTCGAGAGGATATAGGAGCCGTCAGAGAGCTTGACGCCGCCCGAGTTGCGCAGTTGCGTAGGGGCTGACTGACCCTTGTAGTAGACCGCTGCCGGCAGCAGCTTTTGCGTGTCTGCCGGTTTGAGGATCGTGTCCCCGCCTTGCGCAGAAACCTTGATCGGAGCTACGACGAGGGCCAGCGCGAATCCTGCGAAAGCGGCGACCTTTCCAATGCTGTTGAGACGCATCCCAAATCCTCCTGAATAAAAAAGCTGATTGCGTCCCGGAGTATAACGCATCGCGGTCTTGGAGTGCTTAAGGCTAATTGTCGGTGGACAGCACGTCGTAGTAGTAGTTGATGAGCACCTTCTTAATGGGCGACGGCGTTTTGGGCAATTTCGCGGTCTGCTCGGCGCTGGTTGAACCCAGGATGGCCGCAGCGCCAAGGCGAAGGACCTTGCCGTCAGACAATTCCACGTAGATGGGGACGAGCATCCTGAAATTGGCGGGAACCCCCGACTGCGTCAGCTTGAAATGCAGGTTGGTGGTTTCACCTTCCTGCCTGAGCTGGCTCTCAAAGTGATATGCGGGAAGGTCAGTGCCATACACGTACTGATTGAAGAACCAGTCCATGCGGTGGTTTCCGTCAAGGTCCATCGCCTTGCTCATGTGCTTTTCCACGATGGCCTTGAAGTCCTCGGTGGTGGCCGCCTTGAGTCGATAGGTCTTGATGAAGTCCTGCATGGCCGCCTTGAATTGCGCGTCACCCTCTTGCGGCGTCCACATCATCATGCGGATCATGTGCAGGATGTAGGCGCCCTTGGGGTAGACGAGGTCCCGGTAGATGTTCCAGCCGGCTCTTTCTGGTACTGAGCCGGAAACCCATGGTCACGGGCCCTACGTCGATGGCGCGAAAACCCATGTTGTTCTTCTCGGTGATCATCTTGCGCTGCTGGCGCCAGAAGTCGCGAAACTCATCGGGTTTGGGGCGGGTTGACTGGAGGTAGATCGACGCCGAAGCGTCCGCAAAACCCTCACTCATCCACTGATCCCGATAGCTGCGGAAGCCGACCGTCTGGCCCCACCACTGGTGCGCCACCTCGTGCGGTGTGACCACTTTCCAGTACATGTCTTCAGGATGAAGACCCATGAAGTGTTGCTGGGTTGTGTCAAGGAATCCGCAGATAGGGAGATAGACGAGCATGGGCCAGCTCTGGCCGTAATTGCATGCGTACTGCTGCGTCACCGCTACTTTGGCGAACGGAAGGGGCCCGAAGTAGGCGGAATAAATCTGCGCTGCCACCTGGGCCTGACTCAGCTGCACGGGAAGCATCGACGGAGTATTGAAAGAGCCCAAAGGGGCGCCCTGATCCTGCGAGTTCGCCTCAAGAGACATGTTGGGTTCCACGCGGGTCATGCTGTCCGGCGGCGTGGTGTTGGCATACGCATCAATGGTCAGGTTGTCGCCCAACGAGCCTGCGACTGTCGCCTCCTTCATGACAAACTTGCCCAGGTTGAATCCCACCACAGCCAGCGGAACATCGGTCTTCCAATCGGAAGTGGTCAATTTGCCTTCGCTGCTTTCACTCACCCTGGTCCCGGTGGCGATGAGCTGGAGCCCCTTGGGAACGTGGAAGCGCATGGTGTAGGTTGCATAGTCTCCCAAACCCCTTGCGGCGTTGGGATACCAGGTTTCCCTGGCAATGGGGTAGTAATTGGCGTTTCCCTCGTTGCGGACTACGTCCTTACCGCCATAAGCGACGCGGAGGGTGGTAGATTCTCCCTTTTTCAGGGGGCTGGGGAGAAGGGCGCCGAAATCGGCGTCTTCGTCTTTCTTCTCCTGGACATAGTCCAGGGCATCGCCTTTTTCGGTTTCCACACGGCTAACCCGGAGAGTTGGATAGAGGGCCAGGCGCACCACGGCGATGCCATCCTGCAGAGCGGTGAGATGCACCAGCGCGGATCCCATGAGGAAGCCGCTTTTTTCGATTGTCACTTCCAGGTCTTCGTGAGTGATCTGGTAGGTGCCGTTTTCCTCATCGTGCCCACCTGCGGTACCTTCTGCACGTTGCTTGATCGGAAATGCAGCCAGGTAGCTCGGTCCCCAGTCGTTCCAACTCAGAAGGGATACTTCCTCTGGCGATACCTCGCGGGCGCCGTGAGGATCGATGGTCAGCACGAGGTGAGGGTTCTTTTTGCCGTGGATGCCGGCCAGAAAGTAGCCGGACTGGGTGGGGCTCAACACGTCTTCCAGCAAGCGCAGGTCGAAATTCTCGAATAGTTTCAGCCGCTGAAAGTTGTGGAATTCAATGGCCGACTGCTCGAAGATCCGGTCAGGTACGCTTTTGCCGGTGGCAGCAGCATGGATCTCGGCTGCCGTGCCATCCGTGAAGCGGAGTACCAGCTGGTCAAAGTCATCATCGAACTCCTCTGCCTTGGTCAAGACCGCCAGATTGTGCCGTTCTTCCGGCGAGGGAGGAGTGAGATGAAGATGACCTTGCCCGCGAAAGACGGCGCCGGTGACCTTGCCGTTGACCTCCCCGTAGAACGCAAAGTCGCCCCGCACGAATTTCAGGGTGGCGGCGTCGCGATGCATTTCAAAATTGCTGACGCTCACGACCTCGCCCGCGGGGAGCAGCGTGCGCAGCTGCTGGTAGTAAGCGTTACCGTTTGGAGCGTGTTGCGCAGGAAGAACGGGGGCGAAGGCTATCGCACCGAGGACCAGCGTGATGGACACACGGAGAGCGGGCAACAGGGCACCTATTTCTGAGGGATTCTCAGATTATTATGCGCCGATGTGTGCTGAGTGCCCCAAGTTTTTGTGGCGTGATGGAGCAGCGATCACGGTACGTAGAGGTCGACGTATTCGTTTACGGGCATGGCATCAAGTCTCTCCGGATTCAAGGAGACGTCGAGGATTTGCCGTTGCTTTTCGTGGGGGAATCGGCGGTGGAGGTTCGTTTTGAATTTTTCGGCCAGGAGCGGGAGCCCCTCTGTGCGGCGACGTCGATGGCCGATGGGATATTCCACTGTCTCTTCAAGGACGGTGCCATCGTTCAGTTCCGCGCGCAGCGAATTGGCTATCGAACGCTTTTCGGGGTCATGGTAATCGCGGGTGAATTGCGGTTCTTCAACGCAGGTGATGCTGGCGCGGACCGCGTCGATCCGGGTCCCCAAGGGGGTCGAGGGCGACCTTGTCTTCGTAGTCGGCTGCCGTGAGCCGGCCGAAGAGAAGCGGAATGGCGATCATGTACTGGACGCAATGGTCGCGGTCGGCGGGGTTGGCGAGGGGGCCTTTCTTGTCGATGATGCGGATGCAGGCCTCATGCGTTCTGAGCACCATTGAGCGGATGGCCGAGGCGTTCAGGCCGCGTTCGGCAAGCTGGGCATGCACCTTCATGGCGGCTTCGACGGCCGTCTGGGCGTGGAACTCGGCCGGAAAGCTAATTTTGAAAAGCACGTTCTCCATGACGTAGGAACCGTAGGGACGCTGGAACTTGAACTCGCTGGCCGCGGAAGGAGACGTCGTAGAAGCCCCAGGTTTTTGCGGTCAGAACCGAGGGGTAGCCCATTTCGCCGGTTTTGGCGATGAGGGCAAGGCGGACGGCGCGGCTGGTGGCGTCGCCGGCAGCCCAGCTTTTGCGCGACCCGGTATTGGGCGCGTGGCGATAGGTGCGCAGGCTCTGGCCGTCGACCCAGGCGAGAGAGAGGGCGTTGATGATCTGATCGCGGCTGAGGCCCAGGAGTTGACTCACGACTGCGGTGGAGGCCACTTTGACCAGAACGACGTGATCGAGGCCGACCTTGTTGAAGGAATTTTCGAGTGCGATGCAGCCCTGGATTTCGTGCGCCTTGATCATGGCGGTGAGGACGTCGCGCATGGTTAGAGGAGCCGTGCCTTCCGCGAGGCGGTGCGAGAGAGCCAGTCGGCGGTGGCCAGGATGCCGCCGAGATTGTCGGACGGGTGGCCCCACTCGGCGGCCAGCCAGGTGTCGTTGAAGTCGAGCCAGCGAATGATGGCGCCGATGTTGAATGCAGCCTGCACGGGGTCGAGCTGGTAGGGCGTGCCGGGGACGCGCGCGCCGTTGGGGACGATGGTGCCGGGCACGATGGGGCCGAGGAGCTTGGTGCAGGCGGGGTATTCGAGGGCTTCAAGGCCGCAGCCGAGGGTGTCGATCAGGCAGGCGCGGGCGGTGGAATAGGCGAGGTCGCTTTTGATTGTAGTCCAGGACGTAGTCGGCGATGTCGGTGAGGACTTTATCGGGGGCGGGGCGTTCGTTGCTGATGTGCGAGGACAAATTGAAATTACCTTCCAGGCTGGATGATTATCGGACCGCTGCAGGCGATACCGGCCACCGGCATGTGATCACACACGGGTTTCATTTTCCGCAGCCGTGATCCTTCATGGTTTTGTTGGTAAGCGGTCAAGGCTTCGGCCACGCTCATTTTGTAAACGCCGCCGCAGTGGGAGAGCCAGTCTTTGTAACCCTCATCAAAGTCGGGGATGTCCTTCTCCGTTCGAAGCAGCTTTACAACGCTCTTTTCAATTGCGGCCTTGGCGAAGGGAGCATGGTCCATCGACGAATCTCCCTTGTTGCCGGCGCAATTTTCCAGGTTGAATTTGTCAATCCTCACGTGGACGATGATTCCCAATTTCGGCGTCGATTCGACGCGCAGAATCGTTACTGTCGACTCATTTTCACCGGGCCTGTTTTTATAGCTCCAAACTTGTCCCGGTTTGTAGGTCGGATCCTGGACAACCGTTGGCTGAGCGCATTTTGGCTCGTCCGCGGCGAATCCCCGCGAAAGCGTGAAGGCCGCAAAAAGTAACGCCACAGTAACGCCTCTACGGTATACGGAACCTGCCATTTTCTGTGCCTTTCTCTGAAAAGAGTATCGTCTACGTGCGTTCTTCGATGGGAACAAATTTGAGGGGCTCCGGACCAGTGTAGTTGGCGGAGGGGCGGATAATCTTGCCGTCGCGACGCTGCTCGAGAACGTGGGCGCACCAGCCAGCGGTACGAGCGATGACGAATAGAGGCGTGAACAGGTCAGTGGGTACGCCCATCTGGTTGTAGGCTACGGCACTGAACCAGTCGAGGTTGGGGAACATGCGCTTGGTTTCAAACATCACGCCCTCAATGCGAGCGGCGATTTCGAAAAGAGTGCCTCCCTGGGCGGACTCGGCAAGGTTACGGGCGATGTCCTTGATGATGTCGCTGCGGGGATCGGAGATGGTGTAGACGGGGTGGCCGAAGCCGATGATGACTTCGCGCTCGGCGACGCGGCGACGGATATCCTGCTCGGCCTCCTGAGGCGAGGTGTAGCGGCTCTGGATTTCCAAGGCTACCTCATTGGCACCCCCGTGCTTGGGACCTTTGAGCGCCCCGATTGCGCCGGTAATACAGGAGTAGAGGTCGGAGCCGGTACCGGCGATGACGCGCGCGGTGAAGGTGGACGCGTTGAACTCATGCTCAGCGTAGAGGATGAGGGAGACCTGCATGGCTGAAACCCACTCGGCCGAGGGCCCCTCTCCATGCAACAGCTGCAAAAAGTGCGAAGCAATGGAGTCGGCGCCGGGTTCGACTTCAATGCGGCGGCCGTTGCGCGCGTAGTGGTGCCAGTAGAGAAGCATGGAGCCGAGGCAGGCGAGGAGGCCGTCGGCGATATTGCACGCGCCTTCTTCATTGTGGTCGAGGGCTTCGGGCCGCACGCAGCCGAGCACCGAGACGCCGGTGCGCAGCACATCCATGGGATGTGACGTGGCGGGGAGCAGCTCCAAGGCATCTTTGACAGCTGCAGGCAGGCTGCGCGTTTGAGCGAGGGTTGTCTTGTAGGCGGTAAGCTCCACAGTATTCGGGAGTTTGCCGTGAATCAGCAGGTAGGCGACCTCTTCAAACTCGCAATGGCGGGCAAGGTCGTGAATGTCGTAGCCGCGATAGTGAAGGTCGTTCCCGCTATGTCCGACGGTGCAGAGAGCGGTGTTGCCGGCCGGCGTGCCGGATAGGGCCACGGACTTTTTGGGCTTGAATCCAGGTGACGTTTCGAACTGTGTCATGCACGCTCCAGCGAAGTTCAAACGTAATGGATGCGGTTTGGCGGTGTCTAGTCATCAAAAGTGATTGGGATTGGATTCAGTTAGGCCGGCAGGTGTCGGTTCCGTCGGATGCATAGAAGGGATTGGCGGCGAAGCCCACCTCTTTCTTCTGGAGTTCATTCAAAAACAGGACTTCCATGCCGTCCGTGGTTTGGAACAGCTCGCTGAAGATAGTGCGGACGGACTGGATGACCTGGAGGGTGTTGGTCTGTTCCCCGACGAGGCAAAGCGCAACCTTGGGTGGGGAAGTAGCGTCGTAAGAGATCCGAACCAGGTAGGCTTTCTCGATCTCATGCTCGCAGCTAAGGTAGTTCGAGAGCTGGCGTTTCAGATCCTGCTCCGACGGGCCGTCTTGCTCGCCGAGGAAATGAACCCTGCGGCTTGTGAATTGGTCGATTCTCACTTGTCTGCCTTCTTGCTGGCGAAGAGCTGATCGAGTTTAGCTTCGTATGCGTGGTAGTCGAGGTAACGATACAGCTCGGCACGTGACTGCATGAGAGGCAGGACGCCTTGCTGGGTACCCTCGGTGCGGATGGCCTGGTAAACCTTGAGCGCTGCGGCGTTCATGGCGCGGTAGGCTCCGCAACAGTAGAGAATGATGTCGACGCCAGCCTGGGCCAGTTCGTCGCGGGTGAACAGCGGGGTCTGGCCGAACTCAGTGATGTTGGCGAGGATAGGGACGCCGACGGCATCGCGAAATCGCGTATATTGCGACAGCTCAGTAACGGCCTCGACGAAGATCATGTCAGCGCCGGCCGCCACATAGGCCTGAGCTCGTTCGATGGCGGCGTCAAGACCTTCGTTCGCAAGCGCATCGGTGCGCGCCATCAAGACAAATTGCTCGTCGGTACGGGCGTCGACTGCGGCCTTGATCCGGTCAACCATCTCGGCGGCGGGAACAAGCTCTTTGCCCGGGCGATGGCCACATCGTTTCGCGCCCACCTGGTCCTCCATATGCACGGCACCGGCGCCGGCTTTGATCATGGAGCGGATGGTTCGGGCGATGTTGAAGGCGGAGCCCCAGCCGGTGTCGATGTCCACCAGAAGTGGCAGGGAAGACGCGTCGGTGATGCGGCGGACGTCAATCAAGACGTCCTCCATGGTGCTGATGCCGAGATCGGGCAGTCCCAGGGAATTGGCGGCCACCCCGCCGCCGGAGAGATACAGGGCACGGAAGCCGGTTGCCTCCGCAAGTCGCGCCGTGTACGCATTGATGGCACCAGCCACCTGGAGGGGCTTTTCCTGCTGAACGGCGGCCCGAAAGCGGGCGCCGGCGATTGGCTACTGGCGGAGTTCGACATCGTGTTCACTTGCCCGCATGGTAGCAGCCTGCGCGGGCCAGTCCATCCGCATTTCCCCAGCGGCGTGGGCGGTGCGACAATCATCCCGGCGGCGATGTTGGAGCCAATCCAAGGAGGAATTGCATGAAACATCTTTTGATTTGTACCGGTCTTCTGGCGGCGGCGGGGACTGCTGTTTGCGCAGGGCGGCACCCCGGCAAGCCCGCCAGAGACGGCGACTGGCACCGTCGGCGGTAAAACCGTCACCATCACTTATTCGTCACCGCGGGTAAAGGGACGCGAGGGCCACGTGTTCACGAAAGACGGCCTGATCGCAAGGCAGGACTCCACACTACCCCATGTGGCGCGCGGGAGCCAATGCCGCCACGACGCTTAAGACCGACGGGCGACCTGATGATCGGCGACCTCCACGTGCCAGCGGGGACCTACACGCTTTTCGTCGACATCTCCGACCCTGATAACTGGGTGCTGATCGTGAACAAGAAGACCGGCGAATGGGGCCTGGCTTACGACGCGACGCAGGACTTGGGCAAGGTGAAGATGCAAATGTCCAAGCCAGCTTCGATGGTGGAGCAACTGAAATACACCATCGCCGATGGCGGCGAAGCATCACTCTGGCGCTGGGAAAACAAGGCAGCGTCAGTACCGCTCTCGGCGCATTGATGAGAATGGAATGCTGGCCTGCGGCTTGTAGGCGGCAATTTCTGCGGGCCATGCCGCCTTGCCGGACTATAGAATAGAAGACAGATCGATTCTGCTTCCTCGTGGGGTGAAAGCAACTTGCCGCTATACGCCTATCGCTGCACACAGTGCGGCAATCGCTACGAAAAGATTCAGAGCTTCAGTGCCGAGCCGGAGACCGTGTGCCCGAAATGCGGCGGCAAAGCTGGAACGGCCACTTACGGCACCTGCCCTTCAGTTCAAAGGCGCCGGCTGGTACATCAACGACTATGCGTCAAAGCCGTCGGGCGATTCCTCGTCAAGCGACAAGCCAGCCAGCGATGGAGCACCTTCGTCCGAATCGAAGCCGTTCCGAAGCAAAGCCAGCGGCGGCCGAATCGAAGTCGACGACACAGCGAATCTTCAGCGAAGCCGTCGTCCACGCCGAGTTCCAGCTAGCTGTCTGGTCTTACAATTGGGGTCTGCATCAGCCGCTGCCCCGATCACATCCGTGTACTTGTTTCCAGAGCCGGTATTGAATAGCACCACGCGATCATGGGCGTTGAGGAACCCGGTCGACAGCAAGTGATCGTAGGCGGCAGTGGCCGCTGCGCCTTCAGGCGAAAGCAGCAGGCCTTCGTGGCTGGCCCAATCTTTCAGCGATGCGAAGATCGCGTCGTCGCTCAACGGCGACCGCCATTCCGCCTGACTGCGCGCAGAATGTCCAGGATGATGTAGTCGCCGTAGGGCTTGGGAACGCGCAGTCCCGAAGCCGACGGTATGCGCATCCTGCCACATCTGGCTGACGCGCTCACCCTGCTTCGAACGCACGCACAACAGGCGCGCAACCCGCAGACTGCACCGCGATCATCTTGGGCCGCTTGCCGGTGACCCAGCCAAGTTGCTCCATCTCCTCAAACGCCTTCCACATGCCGATCAAGCCCACGCCGCCGCCGGTGGGATAGAAGACCGCGTCGGGATACTCCCATCCCAGTTGCTCGACCAGCTCGTAGCCCATGGTCTTCTTGCCTTCCACGCGGAACGGCTCCTTGAGCGTGGAGACATCGAACCAGCCTTCCTCGGCTTTGCGCTCGGCGACGATGCGACCGCAATCGGAGATCAGGCCATCCACCAGGGTAAGATGCGCACCGTACGCGAGGCACTCAACCTGATTCGCCATGGGCGTGTCCCTGGGCATGAATATGTGAGACTCGATTCCGGCGGCGGCTGCATACGCGGCCAGCGCTCCTCCGGCATTGCCCGCAGTGGGCGCGGCCAGTTTCTTCAGGCCGTAGTGACGCGCCATCGTGACCGCCAGCGCGAGCCCGCGCGCCTTGAAGGTACCGGTCGGATTCGCGCCTTCTTCTTTCAGCCAGACATTGGCGTTGCGGCGGCTGCGAAGCATCGGCGTCCACCCTTCGCCGAGCGTGACCGGCTCGACATCAGGCAGCACCTGGCGGTATCGCCCATACCGCTCCAGCCCCTGTCTTCCAGCGTCGATCCGATCAGGTCACGTTGCGCAATGCCCTTTGCGGCGGACAGGTCGTAGCGCACGTAAAGCGAGCCTGCGCAAGCCGTGCACACTGTTTGTGGCGTTGCGGGATCATGGTGAAGGTGGCAGCGGGAGCACTCGAGGAAAGAGATCGGTGGCATAAAGCCTAGGATAACGAATCCGAGTCGGATTCATGCCATCCGGGGAGCGGATTCGGCGTCCAATTTCAGGAGGTTGGATTGCTATTTCATGAATGTTCGGAGCGACGAGACGCAATCCTCAATTTCCTGCTCAGGTATGGCGTAGCCGAAGCGCAAATGTCCCTCGCCTTGTGCTCCAAAGACGGATCCTGGAATGGTGGCAATCCGCGCCTTTTCGAGCAGAATCTGGGCCGCAGTCCGGCTGTTCTTGTGAATCTTCTCAACATTCGGAAATGCATAAAAAGCACCGGCTGGGGGGTCGCAATCCAGACCAACTTCGTTCAACCCATTGACGAGAAGGTCGCGGCGCACGCGGTAATTCTCGCGACGCGCTGCAATCTCCGATTCCGGAGACATGAGTGCCTGAAGCATGGCATATTGAACGAAAGTTGTTACGCCGTTGGTTGAATACAAAACGACTTTGCGTAGTGCCGTCATGAAGGGCTCGCGCGCAACAGCATACCCTGCGCGCCATCCAGTCATGCCGTAAGTCTTGGAAAAGGTGAAGCAGGTAATGGTGCGGTCTGCCATGCCGGGAAGCGATGCGATGGATACGTGATCTCCATCGTAGACGAGGTCTTCGTACGCCTCATCAGCAACGACGATCAGGTCACGCTCGATCGCGAACGCGGCAACTTCTTCAGCTTCTGCGCGCGTAAAGACAAGCCCGCTGGGATTCTGCGGCGTGTTGTAGTAGATGGCGCGCGTCTTTGGAGTTGCAAACTGTTCCAAAGTGTTCCGAATGCCGTTTCGGCGTGCGGTGATCGTCGGTACGAGCAGGGGGCGACCTTGTGCCCCTGTGACGAGATCGCCAATTGGGGTCCAATAGGGCGAAAAGACTAATGCGTCGTCGCCTGGATCAAGCACGATTTGAAACGCTCCATATAATCCCTGCGATCCGCCAACAGTGACGAGGACCTCGTCGGCGGACGCCTTGATTCCGTTCTTGGCGGCAAGCTTGCGGACCAGCGCCTCACGAAGCGGTGGTATTCCCGAAGAGGGAGCATAGTGCGTCTGATTGTCGACGAGCGCGCGCACGGCAGCGAACTTGATGGCGTCGGGGGTCTCGAAGTAAGGTTCTCCTCCGTGTAGGGAATACACCTTCAGGCCTTCGCCGCGCATAGCCATCACTTTGTTTCTGATTTGCACGATGTCGGAGAAGCCTACTTCGTCCATACGCGTGGCCAGCCGGATTCCACTCTGTTTGCCTGCTCTCATGCGTCGTCCCTTTCTTGGACTTCTTCTTCAGCATAGCCGAAGGCCACTTGGGTGTCTCAGTGATCGAAGACACTGCGCGCAGCCTTGGTGAGTTACACAGTGATCGCGTCCGTGTAGATAGCCATCCCCACGACGGCATCGACACCCAATGCGTCCAACTCGTCGACTTCATTTTGGCTCCGGATTCCTCCGGCCACGATTAGGTGGCGAATGGTCAGGCCGCGAAGCCGTACGGCAACCTCAGTTGGGAAGCCCTGCATCATTCCTTCGCCGTCAACATGGGTATAGAGAAAGCCGGCAACGTGGGGATTCAATTGCGGGATCGCTTCATCGGCACTCAATGCGATGTTCGCCTTCCAACCTTTGATTGCGATGCGACCGCCTTTGGTGTCGATGCCGGCGACGACGCGGTCAGGGCCGACAGCCTGTGCGACTTCGTTCGCGAACTCCGTGTTCACGGCTCCGCGTTCGTGTTCTGAGGAGAAAAACGCAGAGCCAACGATGACGCGTGTAGCACCTTGATCCAGCGCTTCACGAATGCGATCTACCGTACGGAAACCGCCACCAACCTGGCATGGGAGTCGCTTTGCGATCTGGGCAACCAACTCCGAGTTGTCCCCCTTGCGCATGGCAGCATCGAGATCGATGAGTTGCACCAGTGGGAAGCGCGAAAATTTCTCAATCCAATAGTTGAAGTCATCAAACGCAAGCCGAAGTGTCTCGCCCTGCACCAGCTGAACGATGCGACCGCCGAGTAGATCGATGGAAGGAATCAGCATGGCAGCCTCACAGGTACGTGTTCCGCAACGAGTTCCTGTTTGAGTGCGCGTGCGCTCGACACACCGAAGTGAAAAATGCTGGCAGCCAGGGCCGCGTCTGCCTTGCCGCGCGCAAACACATCTGCGAAGTGGGCGACCGTGCCCGCGCCTCCCGAGGCAATCACTGGAATTCTTACTGCCTCGCTTACCGCGGCGGTGAGTTCGCAATCAAATCCGGCCCGGGTGCCATCAGAATCCATCGAGGTGAGGAGAATCTCTCCTGCGCCTCGTGCTTCCGCCTCTCGTGCCCATTCGACAACGCGACGTCCGGTAGGCGTTCGACCGCCCTGCACGTAAACCTGGGCGTTACGCACTGGGTCGACTGCAGTGGGGTCGCGACGTGCATCAATGGCGACGATGACGGCTTGCGCTCCGAAGGTGCGTCCAATAGCGTCGATTAATCCTGGGTCAGAGAGGGCTGCGGAATTCACGCTCACTTTGTCAGCACCGGCGTCAAACACCTGTGCCGCCTCAGATGCTGTGCGAATTCCCCCGCCTACCGTGAATGGTACAAACAGTTCGCGCGCGGTGCGTCGCACGGTCTCGAGCAGAGTCGATCTCCCTTCATGCGTCGCCGTGATGTCCAGTAGTACGATCTCGTCGGCGCCTTCGTGGGCATGTCGTGCAGCAAGCTGAGCAGGATCCCCCGCATCCACCAGGTCGAGGAACTGAACGCCTTTTACGACTCGCCCGTCGTGCACATCGAGACATGCAATGATTCGCTTGGTCAGCATGTACCCGCCCCCGCTTTCCAATGCAGAAAATTGGACAGGATCTTAAGGCCCGCCTCACCTGATTTTTCTGGGTGAAACTGCACGCCCATCACGTTGTCTCGCTCGACCGCCGCTGTGAACGGTTCGATGTATTGCGTTTCAGCCACGGTGTCGCCGGTGATTGGCGCTCTGTAGGAATGCGTGAAATAAACGAACTCGCCTGATTCGACTCCAGCTAGCAGACGCGAATCCTGTCGAACCTGCAGCGAATTCCACCCCACGTGTGGCACCTTTTGCTCGCACTCGGGAAAACGTGCACAGCGGTCAGGAAAAGCCCCGAGTCCTGCCTGGGTTGGGGCCTCGCTTGATCCGGCAAAAAGCCACTGCATCCCCACGCAGATCCCAAGAAAGGGGATGCCACGGGATGTTGCAGTTCTCAATGCGCTCGTCATACCCGTTTCATCGAGACGGGCAGTCGCGGCGAAATGACCTACTCCAGGCAGCACCAGCCTCTCTGCATTCATTAATCAACAGGGAATCGCTGCCCGTTACCTCTACCTGCGCGTTCAAGTGACGAAGCGCCTTAAGCACTGATGTCAAATTTCCGGCCTTGTAGTCAACTACTGTTACGCGCATCAAAGCAATCCCTTCGTCGATGGAAGCATTTCGCCGAGTTGCTTATCGCTTGCTGCAAGCCACTCGCAGTGCTCGAGCAAATGCTTTGAAGATGGCTTCAATTTTGTGATGATTGGAGCGGCCGTACATTGTTTTCACGTGCACATTGGCGCGGGCGCCGCGGGCGAAACCCTCAAAAAAATCTGTAACCAACTCCGTCTGCAGGTCCCCAACCAGCCGAGTCCGCACTTTCGTGTCGACTGCGAATGCGGTTCGGCCGCCAAGGTCGACAGCGGCAATAGCAAGGGTTTCATCCATCGGCATAAGGAAATAGCCGGCACGAAGTATTCCGCGTTTGTCGCCCAGGGCCTTGTCAAAGGCTTCGCCCATTGCAATACCGACATCTTCCACCGTGTGGTGCTGGTCAACATCGAGGTCGCCATCGCATTTCAGATCGAGATTGAACGCGCCATGCCGCGTAAATAGCTCCAGCATGTGATCGAAAAAGCGAATCCCCGTCGTTACCTGATACGCGCCTTGTCCTTCAATCGTCAGATGAATTGAAATGCGTGTTTCGGTGGTATTGCGCTCCAGGCTCGCGGAACGCGATTCATGTGGATTCCGATCAGAAGCAGGTTGGGCCTTGATGCTGTCCACTACTTTTCTCCTTTGCTTCGAATCGCGCCAATCGATTCCCTAAGAACCGAAACTGCGTGGCGCATTTGTTCGCGAGTACCAATGGTGATGCGCACCCGTCCATCGCAACCCGGATCGCTGGAACGATCTCTCACGAGTACGCCGGCGGCATTCATGCGCCTGACAAATTCCGCATGCTTCTCGCCGATTTCGACGAGAACAAAATTCGCCGCGCTCGGCCACCATCAAGGCCTACCTGATCCAATGCGAATTCAAATTCGCTACGGGCCTCAAGTACTTCTCCTACGTACCAGTCGATGTACGCAGAGTCGTCGAGAGCTGCCGGAAGGCATGCGAGAGCAATCGAATTCACGCTGTATGGAGAGAGCACGCGACGGACCCAATGCATTGTGTCCACGGAACCAGCAAGTACGCCCACACGCAGTCCGGCCAAGCCGTAGGCTTTTGAAAAGGTGCGCGCAACCACGAGATTGGGCTGATGGCCGACGAGGTCGATTACGGATCTGCTTGTAAAAGTGAAAGTACGCTTCATCGACAAGAACAATGGCATGCGGTGCTAGCTGCGCGATCCTAATGATTTCCTCGCGCGATGCCACACTTCCGGCGGGGCTGTTCGGATTCGCGATAGCAATGATCTTGGTGCGAGGTGTAATCGAATCAACCAGTCGCTCAAAAGGAAATTGCAGGTCATCCGCTGCCTGAATCGCAATTACATTCGCATCTGTCGCAGATGCGTACACCTCATACATCGTGTAGGTGGGCACGGGAAGCAACAACTCGTTACCTACTTCAAGAAAGGCTTCGAAGAGTACGTGAATTGCTTCATCAACTCCGTTGGTAAGCGCAACCTGTTCAGCTTTAAGGCCGAGATGGCGGGCCACACTCAACTCAATCGGGGCACGTTCCGGGTAGCGAGTCAGATCGCCCGCCGCGATGCGGCTCAAGACGTCGCGAACGGCCATCGAACATGCAACCGTATTCTCATTGAAGTCCAGGCGTAACGAATCTCGACATCCGAGCGGGGGATGGTACTCTTTCATCGCGCGTACTCGGGCACGGGGGCTTGGGAAGGTCGCTATCTGTTCTTCAGGCACTCGGTCTCCTTTTGTGCGATGAGCCTCTGAGGCGCAAGAGAATCGCATCCTCATGTGCAGCCAAGCCTTCCGCATTGGCAAGTAGCGCTGCCGGGGGACCGAGAGCGCGCATTCCAGCTTCACCGTATTCCTGAACCGTAATCAATTTGACAAAGTCATTCACGCTCAAACCGCCCCGGGCGCGCGCCATTCCACCAGTTGGCAGAGTGTGATTGGGACCGGATATGTAGTCGCCCATCGGTTGAGCTGACCACGGTCCCACGAATACCGATCCTGCATTTTGTACCCATTCAAGATCTGCGGCCGCATCGACCGTCAGATGTTCGGGTGCGATCCGATTTGTGATCGCTCTCGCTTCTTCAGTTGAAGAGGCGAGTATGATGAGCCCGTTGTGGCGAAGGGACTCTCGTGCAACGGGATTCTTGGAACTGCGAAGCTTGCATTCCTTTGAAACTGCCTCAGCCAGCTTTTCGCGAGTGGTTATGAAAATTGCGATTGCTTCGGGATCGTGTTCAGCTTGGGCGACAAGGTCAGACGAGATCGTGCTTGCCATTCCATGTTCGCTGGTAACCACGATCTCGGTGGGGCCGGCCAGCATATCAATTGCACAGTCGAATGCGACTGCGCGCTTGGCAGCGGTGACGTAGAGATTGCCAGGCCCCACAATTTTGTCGACGCGCGAAATGCTGGCGGTTCCATAGGCGAGGGCAGCAACAGCATGTGCCCCACCCACTCGATAGAATTCTGTTATGCCCAACATGTGAGCCGTGGCGAGAGTCTCCCTGGCGGGTCTAGGAGAGACGACAACGATGCGTTGGACCCCGGCTACCTGAGCCGGGATTGCGGTCATCAATAACGTCGAGGGTAGTGGATGTCGTCCACTGGGCACATAGCAGCCGGCAGATTCGACGGGGCGCACGAGTTGGCTGGTAGTGAGACCACCGATGGTCGATTCCGCCCATGATTGAGGCATCTGCCGCGTCGCAAAGTGCCGAATTCGATCCGCCGCGGTCGTGAGTGCGGCCTGAAGGCCCTCATCGATCGCTTGCCAGGCTTCTGCCATCTCCTCAGGCAGGACGCGAAGGGCAGCAGCGCGGGCGAGTCCATCAAATCGCTTCGCATATCGCAATAACGCGGGATCTCCGGATCGTCGCACATCGGCAACGATCCGCCTGACAGCCGGAAGCACGCCTTCGAGAGCCGTACTGCTTCGCCGCTCCAGGGTTGCAATGATTTCCAACGCAGTTCGAGAGCCGCGTCCTCGAGTTCGAATGATCCTCATCGGTCCTCCGCGGCTATAGAACTACTTTGTTGAGGGGTATTCCACGATTCCAGCGGCGTTGGCTGCCTTGAGGCGAGGAATTACGTCCCGTGCGGTGCGTTCTTCAAGAATCGTATTGACAGCAACCCAATCTGCTTCGCTTAGCTGAGAAACGGTCGGGGAATTGAGAGCAGGAAGTACAGCGAGTACCGCCTCCAAATCAGTGCGCTTCACGTTGAGCATCAGGCCCACCTGCGACTGTGCATCGATTGCGCCACGCAGCATGAGAGCAATCGATTCAACCTTCTCCCGTTTCCACCGATCCGCGAGCGCCGCTTTGCTGGCGATCAGGTGAGTCTCGCTTTCCATGACGGTATCGATGATTTTCAGGTGGTTGGCTTTCAATGAGCTGCCGGTTTCGGTCACTTCAACAATGGCATCCGCCAGCATGGGGGGCTTTACTTCAGTTGCTCCCCAACTAAATTCGACCTTCACACTTACTCCTTTTTGCTCGAAGTAGTGTTTGGTCACTTCCACGAGTTCAGTGGCGATAATCTTCCCATCCAAGTCCTCCGCCTTTTCAAAGCCACTCGATTCAGGGACCGCCAGCACCCACCGCACTTTTCTGCGGCTCTGCTTGGCGTAAGTAAGCGTTGTGACGCTGGAAACGTCAAGACCGCTTTCGACGACCCAATCAATGCCCGTGAGACCAGCATCTAGAACCCCATGATCTACATAGCGGGCCATCTCCTGTGCGCGGATCAGCATGCATTCGATTTCAGCGTCATCAATGGAAGGAAAGTAGGAACGACCGTCTGCGTAGATGTTCCACCCCGCCCGCTTGAAGAGCGCGATTGTTGCGTCTTGCAGGCTGCCTTTGGGAATTCCCAGGCGAAGCTTGTTAGCCATTGGCTGCCCCCGTAACGCTCTGATTCGTCAACTCTAGGGGGCGAGTGAAGCAACTGACTGATCCTTCGTGACACACGAGACCATCGCCTTCCACCTCAACGCGAAACAGGATTGTGTCATTGTCGCAATCGGTGGCGGCAGACACAATTCGGAGCCGATTGCCGCTGGTCTCCCCCTTCATCCAAAGCTTCTGTCGAGTGCGGCTCCAGAACGTGACAAATCCCGTCTCCAGCGTCTTCGCATAACTCGCGGGATTCAGGAAGCCCAACATCAATACCTCGCCCGTCCGCGCGTCCTGCACAATGCCCGGTGCGAGGCCATCCATCTTTTCGAAGTCGATCATTTTCCTTCTCTCGTGTTGAAATTAGTCCAACAAAAAACCCGTCGGCTGAGTTGCCGGCGGGCTACGGTGATTCTGAAACTGTTGGGCCGTTACATCAGGCCATCGCAGTCCGCCGGCATGGAGTGTCCATGATGGTGGTGATGACCGTGATGGTGGCGGGCCTGCATCTAACTCCAAAATTACGGCAGACACCGTTCAATGTCAAATGTTTATTCGTCTCGGGTCATTTCGCTGGAAGCTTGGCTGTCGCCCCGGGCCGGTGCAGGAGATCAATCACGCGGCGGTATAAACGATTCCGGGTTCCCTCGCGATCACTGGCCCTCGTCACAAACCGGACCTCAACTTCGAAGCTATGCCCTGTTGGACGCAAATTTACAGAGGGAGAGGCGTGCAATTCCTTAAGTCGATCAATCCTCGGAGATCGTCTCCATTCCTGCTCGGCGAGATTGGCGCTTTCTGCTGTCTCTTCTTCCGCCGCGTGGAGAATCTCTTCAACGAGTACGTGCGTTTGATCGGATGCCGGAATTGTTACCTCGAACTGATCGAGCATCCACTGTCCAGTGGTTGAGAAGTTGAAGTATTGCCCCCGGATCGCAAAGCTGTTCATGAAGGTGATTCGTCGACCAGTCGGGTAACCTCTGGAAGTAAGATTGCCGGTCTCAAGCAGTGTTGTTGACATCAATCCGATTTCGATTACCTCCCCGCCGACACCGTTGATCTCTACGGTGTCTCCAACGCGCATGCCGCGGCTTCCCATCAGAACAAACCATCCAAAGAACGCGACTACAAAATCCTGGAGAGCGATGGTGAGCGCCGCGGTAGTGAGGCCCAGAATCGTCGATGTCTGTTGGGGCAATCCAAAAATGACAAACAGGATGCAAAGGATTCCCAGAACTTGGATAGCAAGTTCTAAAATGGCCCGTAGCGTATGGCGGTGTCTGCGGTCAAGCAAGGGATATTCCGTCACGCGGCGCACCAGGCCATCGCCAAGGACCATGCCAATCAAAATCAAGAGGATCCAGGCCAGTGATTGTAGCGTAAGGTGCAGCAGGATCCGATGTTGCAATTGCACCTGTGTTGCCCACTTTTGATAGACAGCAGCGAGGCGTTGCTCTGTCTGGATGCGGTCGTCGTAGATACTCAGCAACTGTCGTTCGGCGCTTCGGTCCTTGATGCTGGCAAGTTGCGCAGTCCGGTTCTGACCGCTTCCTGTGGTGTTTTGAGCATTTGCATTCGCTTGTGTTTCGAGCGAATCGTGACGCTCTGTGAACGACTTTGCATCGGCGAGCGCTTGCTGCGCAGCCTGCTGAATCAGATTAAGTCGCGATGCCTGCCGATTCCATGCTCCGATTCTCCCAGCCAGCGTGCCGAACCGACCTGCCGAAATCACCGCAACCTGTCCGTCGGACCCTTGCTCGCTGTCGTACTTTTTCATGGATGCTTCATGAGCGGCCAACTCACCTTGAATCAGTGCGCGCTCATCTCCCGTGGCCCGATCGAGATCCTCATTCGCGTCTGCCAGTTCGTCGGAATCGAGTCCAAGCTGCGCTTTGGCTATCTCGAGATCCGACCCTGATTGTTGGTCAGGCTCAGGCGCCTTATCGGGGGCTTGCGCCGTGAGTTGCTGCACAGTGGCCTGGTCCTGCGCAACCATCTGCTGCAGTTGCGCCACTCTTTGTGAAAGGGCAAGGGCGTCTCCGCTGAGTGTACGATGCGCCATACTTAGGGTGGCTTCGCGCAATGCAGCCGCAAAGGCCTGATCGACCTCGTGGTCAGCAAGTCGTTCCGCTTCTCTCGCGAGGCGGTTTTCCTCCGCGGTGACCGCGAGAGGTGCAAGTGCTTGTGCTGTTAGCCAAGGATTTTGGTCAACGAGCGTATTGCGGCTTTTCGTGGCAGCGGCTGAACCCCGCCCGTTTCTCGAAGGGAGGTTCTGCATGGCATCGCGAGTGATCCAAACAAATATCAGACACACCAATAGCAGTCCTCCCAGCGAGACGAGGAAAACTACGGTCACTGGCCCAAACCGGGGCTCATGTTGTACGCCGCTAGGAGGTGTCGTGAGGTTCTCCATTCCCTATTGTCGCAAGCGAGTACGTACGAATAGGGAAATCCGCATGAAAATGCCGAGTCCGCGCCAGCATTGTCGAGCCTTGTCAGGAATCTTCATTAGGAAGAGAATGGCGCGTGAGAAAAATTGCGAGAACATTTGCCCTTGGAATGGCCCTTGCCTGTCTGGCGAGCATCACCCGGTCGCAGGTCGATCATGATTACTCGGCCTCGGCTCCGCCGAATCCGGTTCCACCGGAACTGCGCGTCGATCTGAATCACGCTACCCTTGATGAATTGCTTAAAGTCCCTGGAATGAGACGAACATGGGCGCTGCGCATTTTGCGTTTCAGACCTTATCGAACCAAGCAGGATCTCCTTGATGAGGGCGTAGTGTCCGGCGAAGTGTACAGCGAAATCAGGAATTATGTGATTGCCCACAAAGAGAAACGATAGTTAGTGCACTGACTCCGCGTGCTCCAGCTTTCGAGACTTCTTCCCCGTCAAGTTCCACAGAATTGTGCTTAGAATCACGTAGAGGGTGGGAATAAAGAACAAATTCAATACCGTCGAAAATAACATGCCGCCCACGATCGTGGTTCCCACCGAGCGCCTTCCCAATGCCCCGGCCCCAGTTGCGAAGACTAAGGGCAAAATGCCAAGGATAAAGGCGAACGAAGTCATAAGGATCGGACGGAGGCGTAACTCTGCGGCCTCAATTGCTGCCTCTGCAATCGATCGACCTTTCCGCCTCAGTTGCTCGGCAAACTCAACAATCAAGATCGAGTTCTTTGCCGACAAGCCGATAAGCATAACAAGGCCGATCTGACAGTAGACATCATTTGACATCCCGCGCAGGGCTATCGCACCCAGCGCGCCAAGCACCGCCATTGGTACGGCAAGAAGGATGATGAAGGGCAGGGCAAAGCTCTCGTATTGAGCCGACAATGTCAAATAAATTACGAGCAGGCCAAGGCCGAAAATGATCAGCGCCTTTCCGCTGCCCTCGATCTCATCCAGCGTCAAGCCCGTCCACTGGTAAGTCATTCCCGGCATCATCATTTGCTTTGCAAGCTCTTCCATACCGGTGATGCCTTGCCCCGAGCTATAGCCGGGAGCAGCTGACCCGTCGATCTCAACGGAACGGAAGAGGTTGTAGTGATTAATAACAGGAGGGCCGGCACTATTGACGACGCTTACCAGATTGTCGAGGGGCACCATCTGGCCTGCGTCAGAGCGAACATAGAAGTTGTGCAGATCTCGCGCCGTCATTCGGAATGTTTGGTCTGCCTGGACAAATACACGATAGGTTCGGTTGTTGAAGTCGAAGTCATTCACGTATTGCGATCCCATGAAAACGCCCAGGGTGGTCGTAATTTGCGAGAGCGGGATATTCAACGCCTTGGCCTTTTCGCGATCAATCGTCACCAGGACCTGCGGATCGTTTGCAGAGAAGGTGGTCAGAAGGCCAGTAAGAGTGTTGTTCGCGCGACTTCCTGCGACTATCTGGTGCGCAACGCGATCGAGATCGCCGATCGTGTTTCTGCCTGTGTCTTGAAGTTCAAATTGAAATCCGCCGAAACTGCCAACACCTTGCACGGCGGGCGGCTGGAACATCGAGACCAATCCACCGTTCGGCTGGAACATCAGCATTTGAAGTTGTGGTGCTATTCGAGCCGCAATCTCTGCCGCGGTATGCCCCTTGCCTCGGCGCTGATCGGCAGGCTTGGATGCGATGAACATGAGGCCCGCATTTGACGCACCTCCGCTGAAGCTGAAACCCATGACTGAAAAAGCGCCCAATATGTCCTGGTCACGCGCGATGATCGCTGTTGCGCGATCTGCCAGTGCCCCGGTGTATTCCAGCGATGATCCGGGAGGAGCTTGGACAATCGCGATAAAGTATCCCTGGTCTTCCTGGGGAATAAACCCTGTGGGCACCTTCTGATAAATCCAAGCCGTAGCGCCGAGTCCCACAAAAAACAGAAGCAGCAGCAGGTAGCGGATTCGAAGTGCAACGTGAATTGATTTGGCATAGGTCCGGCTTAGCCATGAAATCGTTGCGTCAGTGCCGTGCACGAATGCCGCAAACGCGCGCGAGAGAAGCCGGATGTGCAGGAAGTCCAGCTGGTGCGGCCGTTCTTCTTCGCCGCGCAAAAACATGGCCGAAAGAGCTGGTGAAAGCGTTAAGGCGTTGAATGCCGAAATCGCAATTGAAAACGCGATTGTGAGCGAAAATTGCCGATACAAAATTCCGGTGGTGCCGGGGAAGAATGAAACCGGCACGAAGACAGCGATCAGCACCAATGAGGTGGCGATGACGGCGCTGGTTACCTCGCTCATCGCGCGCGATGTCGCCTCGTGTGGATCGGAGTGCTCCATTGAGATATGTCGCTGTACGTTTTCGATAACCACGATCGCGTCATCCACGACCAAGCCAGTCGCCAGCGTGATTCCAAACAGCGTGAGTGAGTTGATGGAGAAGCCGAAGATCTTTGTGAACGCAAAGGTGCCGATCAGCGACACCGGAATAGTGACAGCAGGGATAATCGTAGCGCGCCAATCGAGCAGAAAGAGGAAGATCACTACGATGACGATCACGACGGCTTCGCCGAGCGTCACCATCACTTCGCGGATCGAGTCTCCGACGATGGTCGTCGAGTCGAATGCGATCGCATATTCCAAGCCGGGCGGGAAGCTCTTGGAAAGCTCTTTCAATACCGCCTTCGCTTGCGCGTCCACAGTCAGGGAGTTGGCGGTGGAAAGCTGCTGTACGCCGATGCCCATTGCAACCCTGCCGTTGTACTTGAGTACGGAACTGTAGTTTTCAGCACCGATCTCAGCGTGTCCCACATCCCTCAGCTGAATTAATCCGTTGGGGCTGCTCTTTAGAATGATGTTGTCGAACTGTGCAGGATCGCTGAGCCTTCCAATCACACGCACTGGGATTTGAAATGCCTGGCTGGCGTTGGAAGGTGGCTGTCCAAGCTGTCCTGCGGGGATCTCTACATTCTGCTCAAGGAGTGCGCTAACGACATCACTGGCTGTCAAATTTCGAGCTGCTAGGCGAACGGGATCGAGCCAGATGCGCATTGCGTACTTGCGTTCGCCGAAAATCTGGACGTCTCCGACGCCTGATACACGCTTGACCGCGTCCTTTACGTATACGTCAAGATAATTGGAAATAAATTCGTTCGAGTAGCGCCCATCTCGAGTGAAGAACCCAGCCGCGAAAACGAAATTCTGGCTAACTTTGATGATGCTGATGCCATTTTGATTCACAGCGGAGGGGAGCCGGCCCTGCACGCTGGCGACGCGATTTTGGACGTCCACCGCCGCGATATCAAGGCTGTAGCCCGTATTGAACGTGGCGGTAATTGTGCTGGTTCCGCTGTTGGTGCTCGACGACGTAATGTAGCGCATGCCCTCAACGCCGTTGATTGCCTCTTCAAGCGGAATCGTAACTGCCTTCTCAACCGTGTCGGCATTGGCGCCCACATAGTTTGTGGTCACCGAAACCTGCGGCGGAGTGAGTTGAGGATAAAGCGAGATAGGCAGAGTCGGAATGCAAATCGCACCGGCCAAGATAATCAGCAGCGCGCAAACGGTCGCAAAAACCGGCCGGCGAATGAAGAAATCAACAAACAAAATAAGCCTTCCTTCCCTACATGGGCCGCAGGGGCATTCCCGACCTTTGCATACCCGATTTCAAGCCGAGGAACCGATTTGACCGGGGCGCGTCACGCGCCCATCGGCATCACCGGCATGTTATTGACCAAGAATTGCGTGCTTGACACAATGACGCGGTCCCCCGCCTTCAGACCAGAAGACACCGAATACGCATTGCCGACCGTGTCTCCAAGAGTCACGGGTGTCTGCGTCGCGAAATATTTGCCGTCTTGTTGGCGCGCCACGAAGACGAAATTCTGCCCGCCTTGGCGCGTAACGGCCAGAACTGGAACAACCGCCATCGACGCTGTATTCCACACGATGCGCGCCTTCACCAACTGTGCCGTGCGCAGCATCTCGGGACTTAGGTGCACCGGAGCCTTCACGAGAATTCCTTGCAGCGCGTTGTCAACCTGTGGTGACAGGAAATCAATCTTCGTCTTTTCCAACATCTTGCCCGAAGTATCCATCAGTTCGACCTGAAGCCCGCGCTTCAGCTGCGACTCGCGTTCGGTCGGAACATAGATATAGGCCTCCAGATCCTTGTTTTCATCCACAGTAGTGAGAGCCGAAGTCGCCGAAACGTAATCTCCCACATGCACTGGGATGTCTCCAACGATGCCGTCGAATGGAGCCCGTATCGTGTAGTAAGCCAATTGTTCTTCCTGCGCCTTCCGCGACGCGACAGCAGACTCGTAGTCGGCCTTCGAGTTGTCATAAGCCTGTTGAGCCTGTTGGAAAACGTCTCGGCTAATAATGCCTTCATCGAACAATTTCTTTTGCCGTTCTATTTGGAGGGTGTTGTAGTCGTAGGTTGCTTTCTTCTGCCTCTCGGTTGCCGTTTGTGCATCGACAGAGGCTTGCTGGTGAAGGGGATCGATGCTCATCATCACCTGACCAGCCTTTACGCGGTCGCCGGAACGGACACCGATCTCCGTGAGCCGGCCATCCACCTGGGGTTGCAGAGTTGCGGAACGCCGGGATTTTATGGTCGCCACGTACTCGCTGCTTTGGGGTACCGGCGCAAGAGTTACCACTGCGGTCTGAACGGGCATCGCCTGCATTCCCGCCGCCTGCGCCGCCGGGGGGCCAGCCTGCTTTTGGCAGCCCACCGCCGCCAGGCACAAAACTGATAACCCGACCATTCCGAGATTCAATTTCAAAGAGTTACCCTCACTTACCTGCATTCCGGCATCGCGACTGAGGTCGCGGTAAAAAATTGATTAAGAGCAATTGACAGTCTGATTACCGGGACCGCTCCATTGTCGCAAATATTTCGCTTTCCTGCCGTTCGCGAGTTGCAGGATGGACACATTCGCAGCCGAACGAGTTTGCTCATGAGGCCCGTCCGGACCCGCAAGCCGGAGGCGTGGGCACGTGGAAGCATACTTCTAATTGCGGATAGGGCTCGATGGGAAATACGTTCGTCGTCGGCGGCGAGTTCCCGACCACATTCTTCTGAGGAAAAGTCGGTACATTGGTCCAGGCACCCGAAATGGGTGGCCAGAGGTTTCTCCACCCGCGCGTCGGAACCATCAGCAACCGCGTGGCATGTTCTTTGACATACCCTGCCCGAGTTGATAGCCTTCATAAGGGCGATTCCGGCCAACCGGCCCGCCCGTGAGGCACCGGGATTTTCGTTTAGTGGCTCACTGCTCCCGCCTAACCTAACGTCCCCGTCGTCTAGCCCGGCCTAGGACACCGCCCTTTCACGGCGATAACACGGGTTCAAATCCCGTCGGGGACGCCAAATAGAATCTGCAATTTGCGTTGATTTTCGCCTGACATTCGAGGGTGCAAAAAGCCACATTTCTGTGTCCCTTTTGCACCCTCGATCTGATTGCAGCTACGCCGTTCCAATGATGATGTCATCATCATCGAGCGAGGCGTTGGGAAGAACAAAGCCAGCACGGCTGCTTGCGCGGCGTGCTTGGCAGGCGCAACTGCCTGGGTGTAGACGTCCATAGTTGTCCTCAAGGTGGGATGCCTCATCAATTCCTGCATCACTTTGAACTCCGCTCCGACACTCCGGAGCAAGGTCGAGTAGGTGTGTCGGAAAGTATGCCAACCGATGCGCTTCTGAATGTTGAGGTACTCGGCAACTGGTCGAATGTATTTGCGAAGGATGGATGCGCCCCAGTACGGCCTCCGTCCTTTGTGCAAACGGCTCGCAAAGATCCAATCGTCATAATCCGTAAACTTGCACGTCTTTCGCCAGGTCAACAGTGCATCTCTGAGTTGAGGATGGAGAGGAACAGGCTTCTGCGAGGACTCCGTCTTGCAGCGGCCGACAACGCCGAAGACGATCGAACGGGTGACGCTGAGTTCTCCATGTTCGAAGTCAACGTCGCGCCACTTGAGCCCGAAGAGTTCACTTTGCCTCAAGCCGGTTGATGCGGCCAGGAGAACGAGCGTGCGTTCGCGAAGAGCGAGATGGTCGACCAGGGCTCTGATTTCCAGGGCGGTTAGCACAACTGGAGCGCTCCGCCGCTTTGCGCTCTGGCGGACAAATCGCATCGGATTGTGATCAAAGAGCTCGTATCGGCACGCGTGATTAAACAGGATTGACAGGACATTTCGGATCTTTGCGCGCGATGATCGAGCGATTGGGAGCCGGCGCAACCACGCTTCGACGTCTACAGCCTTGACCTCGTCCAGGTAGAAGCATCCCCATCGGGGCTTAACCCACTTGCGAATGTAGCCGCGATAAGTTTTCACGGTGGCAAAGCTCCGGAAGGAGTCCCCGGATCGCAATTCCTTCTGTTCAAAGTGTTCGCAAATTTGCTCGACGGTGGTTTTACATCCCCTGGCGTGACTGGAATCCACATTGTGCTGAGTCAGCAGCGCGGCTGCTGCCACGCGCGCTGCTTCCCCATCGGGGTACTGCTCAACAGTTCCAATTACTCTCTTCCGATACACTCGCCGTCCATTCCGATTCTTCGCGGACCAGCGGAAAAGCCAGACATTCGGACCTTGTTTGCGGCCTGTTTGGATGATGCTTCCTCGTTGCATTGCTGCCTCCTTTTTGTGCAGATGAAGGCAGTTTTCTCTCCTTGGGCGTGATAAACGATCAGAATTCTCGCTCCCAGTACCCTAGGTCAATTCTTTTTGCTGATCGTGACCAGCGGAATCCCTGCGCAGGGAGGGTTGGGAGCGCTCCGCCCAGAATCTGAAAATTAGCGTCGGGTGCACCTCGGCGATTAGCGACAATGGACCTTACTCAACCACCTCGAATGTGATCTTGCCCAGGGATACTTCATTGCACGTCCGGTGTGGGGAAGGGCCGCCAGAGACCGGGGCACACAGAAGATGTCGACATCGTGTTGAAGCGTTGATTTTTGATAGACTTCTCCTGGTAGTGGGAGCCCAGCCATGGTAAGAGAACTCCTCTCCAGTCAGTGTAGATAGCAACCCACGTCCTAGTACGCTAACTTTAGCGCCTATTGATGATGTCGAGGGATCGGGGGATGCTCGCCCGGATTGGCCGCCATACCTATTTAGCTCTTCAATGAACCTGACGGCGAGATCAGCATCCATGTGACGCTTACCTCGGTGCTCTGCCTATGCGGCGTGCCCCGAGGAATCACCAACATGTCACCCTTCCTGACCTCCAGTGTGGTTGCCCCGTCCGATGCCGCCGCCAGCCATTCTCCCGGCCTCGTATTCCGCGCTTCCTTTGGCGTCCCGCCAACTTCGAACTTCGTCGCGCCTTCAAGAATCAGGAAAATATGATCGCGACCCTCGTGATACTCAAATTCCTTCCCGATCTGCTTTTGCTGGGTCGTCATGGCAATCGTCAATGGAAGAGCCTTGGGCTGGTATAGATAATGCTCGCCAAGCTGTGTCTGAAACGACTTCATCGCATCGGCAAGTTTCTCAGCGCTGAATACCTGAAACGGCTCCGGGGCGGCGGCTTGTGTGTCAGTTGGTCCGGTGCTCGTTGCCCATAACATATTCTCTGCAAAAGGAATGGTCACGGCAGCCGCAAGCGGCGCCACTCGTAGAAAATTGCGGCGGGTCTGATTCCTGGTCATTTTGATCCGTACTCCATTTTCAATCAGAAAGCATCTTCAAGATCGCCAGCGGATAGCGCTTACTGTCTCGACTACAGTAAGGTACATGAATTGCGCCATCGTGGCGATTGTGAATCTTGAATTAGAGACATAGAGCGAACGATTTGCGTGAAGTTCCGTTTGCCGGAGGACAAATGAACTAGATCTCAAATATTTCTGCGCCCAGGAATGAGCGTTTTTTGCACCTTCTTTCTTTGCGGACTCTTTTCCGGTGCTCTCCCTGCAGCAGGTGCAGGCGGACCGAGTTCTCCAGATCGCAGCACGGTAGAGTGCCTTCAAGTAGCCGTTCTTCAGCGGATCAGCCTTCAGCATCAGCCATGCGATGCGTTGATGTCCGATGCTCGTCGATTTCTTCACAAGCGGATTCATCATCCCCTCTTTCGGAGATCCGAAGCGATGCCGCAGCCACGTGCGAACCGTTGAAGATTGACCTTCGAAACCTTGCGCTTTGATTTCTTGCCAAAGTAATACGATGTTCCGGCACCCTTCACCGTACCGTTTCTCGAGATTTGGACCGTACGTATCGACGATGCTCGGGAAAACGCGATGCTTCCTTTCCGGAAAAACGCCGTAGGTGATCCGCTCACCAGTCGTGGGAACGTTGCAAGGTATAGTCAGCAGGATTTGGTGCGGCAAGAAACAGGCGGGCAAACTAGAGTGCATTTCGCAAAGCGGTTTTGTATCTTACGGATTCTAAAAGGTGCTTCGGGGGCATCCGCGCCGCACTAAGTCTCTTAAAAATCAGTCTATGCCTTCCCTCATAACCCAAAGGTTGCTGGTTCAAAAATCCAGCCCCCGCAACCAATAAAATCACTAACTTAAGCGCACCCTTGGGGACTCTGGGGCGCAATAAGATGCGCCCTGGAAAATTCCGCTAATGCCTGCGCACTGTGTCTCGTGTCAGGTAGTCGAGCCGGATAAAGGCGACATCGGGCCCGGTCGGCGGACCCCAGCAAATGCCGAAATCCGTAACCACAATTTACGAATATCCCTCGAACGATCCTCGGTCCATCTCGACTGCCGTGTCCGCTGTCTCATACGAATGCAAAGTGTCGTGTGTAGTCGGGAATTGAAGAGTTCTGCATAGTTCGGATCCACAACGCTGCCTTGCTGTGTTGATGACTCTGAAGATATCCGCGGTATCGGAGCAAACCATGCAAGAGAGGTCCGCAAGGATCTAAAGGCGTCTGATCTGGAAATCAGAGCGCCGATTGAATGAACAAGTCGCAAGTCGCACAGATATGACAAGGTTGGTTGAAACAGCCGCGCGTTTGTTTTGCGCACAAGGAGTGGCGGCAACAAACGATCGCGCTACTTGAGGTCCGAGGGGAGGCGCAGGATGTTTGTGTCACTAGCTTGGAAACACTGGTTTCGAAACTCAACGAATTTATTGCAGGAGAGAATCGACTCCGAAGGTGAGAGAGGTTTACACTACCGCGCTCTAGTCGTCACTTCGCTTTCTTGTCCTCTACCGAGGGCCCAAATCTGGCCAGGTAATCAGTGGACAGCGACCCTGGCCTCTACTCCGATTTCCGCCTTTTTTATCATTTCTAAGACCTGAATCAATCACGCCGGGAACCCGTACCCCTCGTCGTGGAAAACGCCAATGCAGGCATTCACGACATCGGCGTCAAATAGAGTGGCGCGGCCGCGGGTGATTTCTGCAAGTGCCTCTGCAGTCCCCTTCGACGGACGATAAGGGCGGTGCGATGCCATGGCTTCTACCACATCGGCCACCGCTAGGATTCGCGATTCAAGCAGGATCGCATCACCGATCAGTCCCTGCGGGTAACCTGAGCCGTCCATGCGCTCATGGTGCTGCCGGATCATCTCCGCGATCGGCCAGAGGAAGCGTACATTCTTGAGTATGTCGTACCCCATTTGCACGTGCTCCTGGATCAAGCTGTATTGAGTAGGCGTCAGGCGGCCTGGCTTGGTAAGGATTTCAGCAGGAACGCCGATCTTGCCAAGGTCGTGAATGCTGGCTGCGAGACGAAGTCCGTGGGTTCGCTCACGGTCCAGCCCGAGCCGGCGACCGATACGAACGCAAAGATCGGCCACGCGTCGTTGATGACCGGCGGTGTATGGGTCGCGCTGATCCACCGTTTCGGCGATCACCTGGATGGTCTGTTCCAAGCTTGACCTCAAATCGCGCTGGTATTGCTCCTTGGCGATAGCATCGCGCAGCGTGCGAACACCGTATCCGACTGCCGAAGCTACCTGGTTCATGAGCTTTCGCTCTGACTCGGACCATTTGTTGGGAATGTCACCGTAGGCAGTGAGGCAAGCCACGGTGCCGGGGGAAGGGTGGAAGGGTACCGCAATGGAGGACTGATAGCCGCGCTTACGGGCTTCTGGAAGGAAGATCGCCAGGCCGGCCGCCGATCGGCAGCCCGATGGCCTGTCTCGTGTCGGCCAAGCCGAACATCCGGGCGAACCGGTCGTTGATGTAGAGCGTGATCCCTTCCCGGCTGATGCCAACCGGGCTGGGGGCTTTCTCCACCAGCGCACGGAAACGAGCCTCGCTCGCTCTTAGCAGGCTCTCAACGAGCTTGCACTCAGTGACATCCTTGGCGAAAACCCAGATGCCGACTACGTGGCCCGCGTGATTAATCGGGTGGAGCGTCACTTCGAAGTTCCGGCCGTCCTTGGTCTCAAAGGGAGCTCGCACTGAACCCTCAGCGAGCGTGCGGGAAAATGCTGAACGCCAGAAGTTGGCTTCTTCAGGGCAGTTCTCAAGCCCCATTCCGACTTGAACGGTCACACCCCATCTTTCAAGGAAGGCTTCGGCGAAGGCCCTGTTGAATGTGACCAGGCGGTACTCGAGGTCCACGGACCAGATCAGGTCTCTGGTGCTTTCAATCAGGGCCTCGAGGTGTGCTTTGGGAGCCCGAGGAAGCTCGCAGTTCGTTCCATGGACACTTTTCGCTCGCATGGTTGTCTCCCCATTGCCTTCGCGCCGTGCGCGATTCCTGACTTTTATGGGAGGATAATCCGCATACACACGACCGGTTGGTGCAATGATGAGTCGGGTACTGGAGGGTGCGCGGTGATCCGAATCACGACCGTCTGCCAAATAGCCGCTTTTCCAGCACTCGAGTAACGTGAAAGAACCCAGCAAAGAACTTGCGGTCCGTGAGGGTGCGTTTCGTTGTGCTGAATTTTGGTAGAGTTGTAGGCGACTTTCCCCAATTCGGTTCGTCGGCATTATCCCTGGAGGGTCATTCCGCGGATCCCCTTTGCGACTAAGTAGTGACCATCGCCACGTGATCCGGTCACTTCCGTGTACACCGAATCCGTGCACAATCCCTCAATGAAGCTCGACTCCTCCGCATTTGTGTCAGAACCCGGCCTGCTCCGGAAGCTGTTGGAGCACGCCGTTCCATTGGACTGCTCCAAAGGTCGCGTGCTCTTCCAGAAGGGCGAGAGTCCATTTTCGAACATGGGCCCTATGTCCTTTCCATTGTCGGCCGGTGTCCGATTGGGCTTTTTGGGCGTGGTCACTGCTGGACACCCGCGATTCGCGCTAAACGTGGCTAACGACGCGGTTCCGCGCGGTCTCCAAGCGATACGCTACAGTCGTTCCCGGTAGCGTCAATTGAGATTCTGATGTGCAGCGCATCAGCAAAGATAACCCGCCGACGTATCCGAATTGTCCCGCTTTGAGAGCAAAGAGAAGCGGCCGGAATCACACCCTCCAGCCCAGCAGCGTTGCTTCTCTATTGGTGAGATTCAAAATATAGTAGAAGCCCTTCGGGCTTTCGATGTGGACGAAGACGTCACGAACATCGGAGCCTGTAGGAAGAAGTGGGTTGATGGTTGCGATGAGTTCGCATTCATCGGCAAAGGCACGCTCACGGGTTTCAGCGTGGACACCATAACGGGCAGCCCATGGGCGGATGCGCGCGATATAGCCGCAGTTCGCGCGTCCATTTTCGGTTACAGAGAAGAGATGCACAAGGTATCGACGTCGCACGAGCGACGGATCATGCTTGCGATATTCTGCGGTCATCGATAGCTCGGACGAAGCCGGGTGCGCGACACTCGGGCAAGAGCGATGCGGTTGTAGCGCTGCACAAGGATGCAGGGCAGATTTGCTGTAACGGCGTATGCTGTCATGACCAAGCGAGCCCACGGCGGGTTCCACAAAAAGAAAACTGGCAGGCAACAGAGCATGCACCAATGCGCCAGCTCGGCACGGCGCGTTTCAAGCAGGAATTGTGCAATATAGGTTGAATCGCGAGAGTGGAATCTTTTCTTTGCGAACCCACCGAGCCATGGTGCTCCGTCGGGTAGCATGGACTTCCATCTTCTAATCGCGAGCCAGTCCCGATAAAGGCGGCCGCTGCGTTCCCAACGGCGCGGGGCCGTTAGCCAGGTATCGCGCGCGAAGAGATGCGGTGGGAGGCGCAAGGCCACAAAGCCGATCGCGAGATGAATCAGGGGCCAGCCCAAAAGGTTGACCGCCCATACCAACGCAGTCATACTTCGCGGCCCCTCCAGACAGCTTTACGGCCTAGAGCGCGTCGCGCGGATGCGCGCCCAAAAATCAGGCAGTAGTAGGCGAGTGGCAACGGAAAGAGCAGACAAGTGAGTACTCGGTAGTTGCCGAGACGGCTGGCAAGCCAAGTGATTTGGAGGGTCAAGATCAAGTACTCGAGTGCCGGGCTGAGACGGCCAAAGATGGGCGGGAAGATTAGAAGAAGCGAAGTAGACCAGAGAGCAGAAATCCACACTATCGCGAGAATAAGAACGATGCTTCCTGAGTCTGCTGCTCCCTGAGTGAAGGCCTTCGCCCAACTCTCCGACATCTGGCGATATCCCTCGGGAAACATACGCATGTGCAAAGTGCCGCGGCCTCCGAGGCAAAGGATGCGATTGCCGCTGTCGCGAAGCGTACTCGCCCAGCGGAGGTTCTCGAGTACAGCTCCGCGAACAGCAGCATGCCCTCCCGCGGCAGAATATGCTTCTTTGGAAATGACGAGCGATTGGCCAAAAAGGCGAGGGGTTGTCACCGCCCCGAAACCGCCGGCCCCGGCAGCCATCAGGATATTGAAGAAGATTGAAAACTGCTCGTAGGCGCTATGCATCTCGTGGAATGGCAAAAGAGAAAGAACGAACCGCCGATCCCGTTCGCACAACCAGCGCCCGATCACGCGGTCGAGCCCCCCGGGCAGGAAGTATGTATCGGCATCGAGGAACAAGAGAAGTTGGCCCGTGGCGTTTTGGGCGCCTTGGTAGCATGCCCAGGACTTGCCTGTCCATCCGGCGGGCTTTTCGGCAGATGTCAGCACGCGCGCGCCCAGGTTGGCCGCCACAGCGGCGCTGTTGTCGGTCGAGCCATCATCGACGACCAGAACTTCTACAGGACGTGTCACTGAGTGAACGATTGACTCGAGAAGGTGAGGCAGATTCTGCTCTTCATTGCGTGCTGGAATGATGATGGATAGACTCGTTGCCGCGCAAAGTTGTGCAGGTGGACAGGTAGGGATTCTCCCGATCAGCAGGAAACCCGCTGCCAAGCCGAGCGCGCACAGCAGCAGGGCGAACACGATCATCGCATTTCTCCCGCGTTCTGCTCGGTTATCATGCGCGCGACATGCTGCCCGCTGAGCGTAACCATGGGCATGCCTCCCCCCGGATTCACGCTGCCGCCGACGAAGAAGAGGTTTCGAAATTGCGAGCTTTGTTTCGGTGCTTTGAAGGCAAAGTTACGGCGGCGGTCGCAAACCACGCCATAAATGGAACCTCGGTTGGAGCCGTAGCGAGCCTCAATATCGAAAGGCGTCCAGAAGTCTTCGACAACGATGTGGCGGCGCAGATCAGTCAGACCCATGCGCTCGAGCTTGTCGAGGCAAATCTCTTTCAGCGCAACGTAATCTTCGCGGGTTGTCGGCCGGCTGTCGCTGAGGGCAGGGATGTGGGGCAGGATCTTGATGTTGTCGCAACCGGGCGGCGCCTGCGAAGGGTCTGTGCGAGTAGGCGCCACGACATACAGCGTAGGATCGTCAGGGAGCTTTCCGTCGCGAAACACTCGGCGGAAGTGCGCGTGCAGATCCGATGAGTAGAAGAAATTATGATGCGCGAGCTGCGGGTACGCGCGGTCCAGCCCGAGGTGAAGAACAATACCGGAGCAGGACGGTTGAAAGCGACGCAGCTTTTTCATCGCGGCAGGGCGCGTGCTGAGCAGTTTCTGCATGGCGGGGATGACTTCCATGTTGGATACAACGAAGTCGGCCTGCAAAGCGGTTGTACTGCCATCAGGACTTCGGAAGACCACGCCGGTCACGGTCCCGCGATCGTGATCGATCTTCAGGACCTCGTGCTCGAGATGCAAAGTGACACCGCACTCGTCGAGGCGCCGGCGAAAAGCGTGAGCGAGCTGGTAGAGGCCGCCCGATATATACCAGAGCCCGAACTCCATCTGGATGGTCGGCATGAGGTTCATGAATGCAGGAGAGTCGAGCGCGCTCGATCCGACATACTTGATGAAATATTCGAAGATGTCGCGAAGATATCGATTGCTCAGACGTTTGGATATGCTGCCGGACATCGATCGCAGATAGTCGAGATTCCGTGCGTCCTTCCAGCCATAAAAGCGCAAAAACTGTCCGAACGTGTCTAAGCCATGGCGGAGGTACCCTCGCTCGACAATCTCATATTGCTGGTGCGAGTACGTGAGAAACTTTTCATACTCATCAATAACGCGGGGGCCAAAGGGCGCGAGTTCCGCGCGCATCCGTTCGCGGTCTTCCCATAAATCAAGAACCACCCCGTCCTCGAAGAAATTGCGCCATTGGGGATCTACGCGCTGCAGATCGATATAGTCTTCGAGCCGCTTCCCGTCGCCCTCGAACAGCGGGCGAAAGATATGTGGCAGCGTGAAGATAGATGGGCCGAGATCGAAACTGAATCCTCCCGTCTGCAATTGATTCAACTTGCCACCGAGTTTTGCGTTCTTCTCCAGCACAGTGACCTGAAAACCATTCCGGGCAAGCATAATGGCCGCGGACATGCCGCCGAGTCCGGCTCCGATGACAACCACTCGTTTTCCGTGTGCAGTAGCGCTCATCATTCTCGCACCACTGTGATGGAGATGGTTTGGGCGGCGGCGCCGAGACGGAACGAGCACTCGCTGAAGCGTGGGGGCCCCATACGTGCTGGTGGATTATTCGATGCCCCGACCGGCTCGCGCGGAATGCCCAGGAGATTGCGATCGAGTTTGTGATTTCCGTTCAGATCCTCATACACGCTGACAGCGTAGGTGCCAGGTGGCAGATCGGTATCGATATGCAATTGTGGGGCACCCGCTGGAATCGGCAGAAAGCCGCGGCGGATTGCCTTTTTGCCGTCACCCGGAAATCCTGAGGGCGAGTCGAAAACGAGGTATGCCAGTTCGCCATTTGCGCCTGGGGACAGTCGTACGTCGACGGTGAGGTGCGTTTGGGCTTTGGGCTGCGCCGGTATGGCGATGGAGACCAGGCACAACAGGATAGGCAGCAGGCGATTCGCCAAGGCGGCCAATCCCGTTGGTTTGTGTCGGAATCGAAGAAGCCTGGCGAGCTGCTCCCGGGTGCGCTTGGTGAATGGAAACCAGTTGACTTCGCGGGCGCTACGATCGCTGGCAAACATGATGGTCTTGATCCGCGAGAAAGCGCGAAGGCCTTCAGGACCGTGGTAGCGGCCATGTCCGCTGAGGCCGTTGCCTCCGAAGGCGGCGTAGGGATTAGCAATGACGCGGATGACGTCGTTGATGGCGCAACTCCCCGCGGAGATATTCCTGGCTACCCGGCGTGCACGCGCGAGATTGCGAGTCCACACGCTGCTACTGAGAGCGAAGGCGCTTTGGTTGGCAAACGCAACTGCCTGGGCCTCCGTAGTGAATGGCGCCACGCAGAGCACCGGGCCAAAACTTTCCTCCGTGAGAATGCGCGCATCGGCGGGAACGCCGGTGAGGAGCACCGGCTCGGACCCAATCTCGCGGGGCTGCTCTGGAGAGTGCAGAGTGGCCCCCCGGGCAAGCGCGTCTTCGATCTGGTCGCGCAGAACGGATGCTGTCACTCCATAAACCGGGCACAGGTCCGCATCTGGTCCGAGACCGACATTGAGACTCGCGATTCGTTGCTTCAGCCTTGCTAGAAATTTGTCGTAAATCGATGCTTCAACATACGCTCGCTTGACCCCGACACATACCCTTCCTCCGTTGGAGAAGGCGCCGTAGGTTATGCCTTCGATGGCCCGGTCGAGGTGACAGTCGGCAAAGACGAGGGCCGCGTCCTTTCCGCCCAGTTCAAGAATCGCTGGAATGAGGTGTTTGGCGGCACGCTCAGCGACCATCTGACCATGACGGCAGCTGCCGGTGAAGAAGATAATGTCCGGCCGGGCATCGATGAGTGCAGCAGATTCCTCGGCACTGTCATGCAACACCTGCACCAGACCCTGCGGTAAATCTACCTGAGCGCAGAGTCTGGCAATTTGTGCCGCAGTCGCCGGTGTGCGCTCGGAGCACTTGAGCACCACTGCATTGCCGGCAGCCAGCGCGGTGACCAGGGGAACCATCGACAGCTGGAATGGGTAATTGGAGGGGCCGAAGATCAGCGCCACTCCGTGCGGCTGGAAACACGTCTCGAAACGAGAGCCTCTAAAGAAGAATGCAGGCTTGCCAACTCGACGACCGCGCAGGATCCTCGCTCCCTCAGCCTCGTAGTAGCGCATCATCTCCAAGGTGACCAGCACGTCTCCAGATAGCGCATCAAGTGCCGGCTTCACCGTCTCACGCGCGACCAACTCCGCAATCGATTCACATTGCAACGCGACTTCGCGGCGTAGATGGCTGAGAATAGCGCACCGCCGCGCCGCGCCCAGTGCCGCCCAGGGGCGTTGTGCGTCGCGGGCGCGGGTCAGGATTCGCTCTGCGTCAAGTGACATCACGCGTGCACAAGCTCCAGCGGCTTTGTAGCGGGGTGGGGAATCTCGTATTTCTGGCAGATGAGATTTGCGGAGATGCGGGCCGACTCGAATATCGTGGGCAGGCCGCTGCCGGGATGAGTCCCGCCGCCGACCAGGTAACAGTTCGAAAACTGCTCGAACTCGTTGTGGGGACGCAGGTACATCATCTGCTTCCAGTTGTGGGCCATATTGAACGTTGCGCCGAGAAAGACGGAAAACTTTCGCTCCCAATCTTCCGGGGTGACGATCATCTCGCGCTGAATATGGGGCGTGATATCTCCATAAGAAGTTCGTTCCCGAAGAGCACGGAAGATGCACTCGCGCATTTCCTGCTTCTTCTCTTCCCAGTTGATGCCGCTGGTGTTGTTGGCTACGGGGACCAGAATATACAGCGCAGAATGTCCAGCCGGCGCGCTCGACCGATCCGTCTTGCAGGAGTTGCGGATGTAGAGCGACATATCTTCCTGGCTGCCGTGGCCGTGCGTAATCGCATCGATATTGCGCTTGTAATCGCGCGAAAAGACGATGGTGTGGTGCTCTGCATCGTAGGTGCGATCGAGGCCGAGATACATCATGAATGTCGAACACGAGAACTTCCGCTTGCGCAGCTTTGACGGTGTATAGCGGCCGAGATTCTTCTCGGGAAAGAGCGTGGCCATGGCATGACCGAAGTCGGCATTGATGATCACGTCGTCGCAAAGAACCTTTTCACCGCTCGCCAGCTCAACGCCAATCGCGCGGCGACCGTCCAGGAGGACCCTGGCGACCGGCGCAGACGTGTGAATCTCCGCGTCCTCTTCCCGGCTGACCTCGGCCAGGGCAGAGCTGATTTGCGAGAGCCCGCCCATGACGTGGTACACGCCGTGGGCATGCTCCGTGTACGGAATCATGGTGAAGAGACCTGGGCAATCCCACGGCGACATGCCCAGATACTTGGATTGGAAAGTGAATGCCAGGCGAAGTTCCTCGGAGCGGAAATAATCGCCGAGAACACTGTAGAGCGACCGTCCTGCTGCGATGTGAGGAGCGGCGGCAAGCAGCGTTGGACTGATCATGCTGGCAATCGTGCCGTAGGGCTTCTGCAGACACGGATAAAGCTTCTTGAAGCGCAGGCTCTCGCGCTTGAGAAAGCGGTCGAGGTTGACGCCTTCCCCGGGAAAGTGCTTGTCGATCTCAGCCTTCATCGCGTCGGGGTGCGATCGGGCCAGCATTGTTTTGTCGGGAAAGTGGAGCGCGTACATCGGGTCGAGTTTTCTGAACTGCAGGTAATCACTCGACCTTCGTCCTCCCTCGGCAAAAAGTTCGTCGAGGAGAAACTTCATCATCAGAAAAGTTGGACCGAGATCAAAGCGATATTCGCCGAGACGCACTTCTGCGTTGCGTCCCCCGATTACTTCCTGCTTTTCGAAAACCTGGACTCGGAATCCCCGCTGTGCCATGAGCATGGCAGTAGCGAGCCCACCAGGACCTGCTCCCACGATGGCAACGCTCTTCTTCTTCCCGCCGCTTCCGTGATATTTCATTCCTCGATGTTAGGAAGACTGCGTGATGAAATGGTTCAACTCGAATAGTCTGAAGGCAATCGATTGTCCTCTACGCAAGAAACACCATGTTTCTTGCGTTTGAGTAAAGTGGGCTGGATTTGCAGTGATGTATTGTCGCGAGGAATCGAGTGCGCTATCGAGCGGAGCCCGTGGTGACCACGATCGCGGTGCAGGGCGCCTTTACCAGGCTTCGATACGTATGTTTCTGCATCGAGTCGAAGTAGATTGAGTCGCCTGTTGAGAGTTGGAACGTCTCCACGCCAATCGTCATTTCGAGCTTCCCCTTGATCAGGTAAAGCAACTCCACTCCCGAGTGATAGTGGGGCACGACATTTTCCAGCGACAGCGGATGAAAGTGGGCGAGGTAGCCGCTCAGCTTTCGTTCATTTACGCGGAAGTCGAGGCTCTCAAAGTGCCATGCGACATGAGCGGACTTTGGATCGGATGGGAAAACCTTGCGCTCGTTGCTCCGCGCAACAGCCACGATGTGCCGCTTTCTGGGGTCGCTGAAAAAGTAGTCCAGCCCAACGCTGAATACCATGGCAATTCTCGTGAGCGTGGGGAGCGTGGGCACAAGTCGTCCGTTTTCGAGTCGGGACAGCATGGCGGGTGAGAACCCGGTGTGTTCCGAGAGTTGAGCAAGTCCCATGCTGTGGCGTAGCCGCAAGGTTCGTAGCTTGTCTGCAATTGCGTAAGGCCGGAGTGAGTCTTGAACCGCGGTGGTGTCCGTGGTCTTTCCTGTTGCTCTCTTCCGTTTTAGCGATGGTTTTCCTTCGCTCTGCATAGATCGGAATCTCTTTACTGACAATCAAGTATTTTTGCTTCACTGTCAAGAGTGCAGGAGGCCCGGTTCCCATCAGATTCCATGGAGGCAGGCGGTTCTACGTCCGTCTGTCGCAACATCGTGGTGATCTGTCCACGACGGTAGGTGCCGTGATTGACAAGGTGGTGCAGCATTTGCCAGACGATATCCGATTGATCGTTGCCCCTAAGGTCCTGATACTCGATCTTGCAATCCACAGCTTCCGGTCTCAATCTAGTGAGTTGTTCGCGCATCTCGCCTTCCAGTTCGGCCCACTCCTTACAGGCTGCGTCGAGATCGGGAATGCGATCCGGTTTCTGAAGAACCTGTGGCGTGCCTCCTTTAATCGGTTGATCCAAATGCGCTCGGCAGCGCAGATCTGCGCGATGGTATCGCGTACCGAACTGAAGCTGCTGCCCATAGGGTAGTGAACTGCTCGGGCGTGATCATAACAACGGCGTCGAGTACCCGGTCGCGCGCCCAATAGTTGTAATCGATGAGGATGTAGAGATCTTCGTAGGTCATTAGTTCCAGTTTGAGGACTTGGCATGCTCGCCGAAATACAGTTGACGAGCGTTCATGAGCGGACAGCCGGAAGCGGCTCATCGTGAGCGATTGGTAAAACCAGACCCAAGCATTTCATGGGCTGTTGCGAGGTGGTAGGCCCTTTGGGACCGGATTGTGGAATTGTGACGCGCACCGGGTTGTCTTCCCGCCTGCAGTTATAGTTCGCATTCACATCATCACCTCTTATGACAATCTATGAAAGCCTCTCCTCGCGCGGAAGGACCAATCTCTAGGCTTTTCATTGAGCCAGCTGAGCATCGCTGATCATTTGGATGGCATCTGCGGTTAGAATCCGATCGTAGACGGCTCCTTCAACCCGTTGATTACCCATGAATCTTTGAAATGTTAGTCAGAACGGGTTTGTGAGCGTGCGGCGGATGCGCTCACTGTAAGTGCGCCCCGATTGCAGGCGTTGTCCTGTCTTGAGTTCGACGGCATACTGTCCGTGTGCGATCGACCATAATTGCGCGATGCGCCGAACATTTACGATGTGTGATCGATGGATGCGCAGGAAGCGGCTGGAATCGAGCACACCTTCGATAGTGTTCATCGGTACATGGAGTAGGTGCGTTGCTGCACCCACGTGGAGCCGGACGTAGTTCTGGAAAGCTTCAATCCAATCCACCTCATTTACTGGCACGATGATGGTGCTCTCGCCGGATCGAACCGCGAATCGCTCTAGCTGTCGCGGCGGATTCGCGATGGCATCGAGCATCGCCAGCATTTGTTTGGTGGCGTCCTCGTGCGGCGCACCTCGCAGCCTGCCAAGGGCCCGCTGGAACGAGGTCTCAAATCGTTCCTCGGTCACTGGCTTGAGGAGATAATCGATTGCCGCGATTTCGAATGCCCTGATCGCATACTGGTCGTGCGCAGTCACGAAGATGACCGGCGGCATGCGCTCTGCTCCGACGGCTTGGACAACCGCAAAGCCATCCATCCGCGGCATCTGCACATCGAGGAGCACGAGATCCAACTTCTTCTCCCGAATCAGAGCTATAGCTTCGCGTCCGTTGCGCGCTTCGCAGACTGACTCGACCTGGGACTGGCGGCCGAGCAAGAGCGTCAAACCCTCGCGCGCGAGAGGCTCGTCGTCGACGACGAGAACGGTCAATCGCATCGTGAGCCCTCAGCCAGTACCAACTCGGGTGGCCCGGTCCGGAGTGGTAGTGTGATCGTAACCCGCACACCTCGCTCCGCCACCGGCTCTATGGCGAGACGCGCGCAATCGCCATAGAGTCGCGCCAATCGGTTTCTGGTATTCGCCAGCCCGATTCCAGTGCGGCTGGGCCTGGACGAGAGAAAGCCCGGTCCATCGTCGGACACAATGAGGTTCAGCGATCCATTCGAGCTGGCCGCCACCACCTCGATTGTCACGGCCTCCTCGCTTTGGCCAAGACCGTGGCGTACCGCGTTCTCAACGATCGGCTGAAGCACCATATGCGGCACCAGAACTTCGGACAGCCCAGTAGACGGCGCAATCCGCACCCGAAGCCGGTCCTCGAATCGGACCTGCTCGATCGAGAGATACAATCGCAGGAATTCGAGCTCGCGCCAGAGCGGGACCTCCTGGGCCTCCACGTCCTCGAGCGTGAGGCGGAGGAGATCGCCGAGTTTCTCAACCATCGCTTCAGCCTGCACTGTCTTCTGCTGCTGAATCAAGACCATGATGGCGCCAAGCGTATTGAACAGAAAATGCGGCTGCAACTGCATCTTCAGTGAACTCAATTGCGCTGTTGCAAGCTGCTGGGCCAGTTCGGATGCCTGGACTTCGAGCTCGTATGCCTCCCGCTCGCGGGTCTTAGCGTTTTTCTGTGACCGGTACACCGCGTGAAGCGCGATGACCGCCCAATAGCGAATGATGCCGCCCTGAAGGCCGAACGACAACATGATTCTGATTCCGGCCACAAGCGATGGCGGCGGAGGCGGCGCAGGGAAGGCACCGAGCAGCAGTAAGAACGGGACTTCGAGTGAACTGGCAATGATCGAGAAGACAACGCTGAGACAGAGGTGCCATGCGGCGTAGGCGACCCGGCGTTCGATGGGCCACCGATTGCTGAGCCAAAGAATCGCCGGAGTGAGAGCGGCACAAACGTACATACCCGTCATCCAGCCGACGAACACATATTTCCATGGAACGGCGCCACCTCGGTAGAGCCGCGGCACTGTGTCCTGGATGATGTAGAAAAGCCCGGCGATGGTCCAGGCAAGCCAGACGCTCGCGACCAGCCGTATCTGCTTTCGCACTGGAGGCCATATCACGACTTCATTCTGCCACGGGCAACCTTAGACGGGCTAGCGTTGACGAAACGACTTGCCGCGCTTGTCGCGATGATCAGCCGCGTTCGCCGAGCCGCCGTCCACTTGGACATATCCACGAGACAGTTGGTCAAAAACACCTGTCGCTCTAATTCGCCATCTCGCTAGATTCAGCACATGAGGAAGGCAAATATCCAATTTCGAAGGGATGAACAACGATGACTCGATCAAGCGGCTGGATAGCTAGTGTGTTGCTAGCAATACTTATGTGTGCGGGTGCGGCTGGGGCGCAAACAGGCACCTCAGTGATGAGCCAGGCTCCGAGTGTTCTTCCAACCGGGCTTGGTGACGCTGTAGATCGCGATGTCCTGAAAATCCGTGCGGCGACGGACAAGTTTCAGACGAGCGATGCGGCCGATGCCGCCGGGTATAAGCTTGCAACCGGCTGTGTCCAACATCAACCGGCTGGAGCGATGGGCTACCACTTCAACAACGAGGCACTGTTCGACGCAACTCTCGACCTCGAGCATCCGGAAGTGCTGGTATACGAGAAGAGGCAGGACGGCACCTTCCAACTCAATGGGGTTGAATTCTATGTGCCCACATCCGCGTGGAAGTCCGCAGAGCCCCCGCGGATCATGGGCCATGACCTGCAGACGGCGCCTGGCCTTGGCTTCTGGTTTCTGCACGTCTGGGTGTGGAAGCACAGCCCGAGCGGCCTTTTTGCAGTTTGGAATCCTGATGTCAAGTGCGGCGCCGACGCTGCAACCATGAATCACTAGATCGCCGGGTCCCGTGGGCGCGTTCATTCGCTGCTGTCCATTGTCCGATATCCTGGCCCATCAGCGCGGTCGGCATCAGGTCAGGAAACTGATCAGGCGTACAGGCGAGGACAGGGCAGTTCATCGCCGCGATCGCTGCCAAACTGGTCCTGTGCTAGCATGGGCAACCATGATCCCGCGGGCTGCTCTATTGGTTCCAGTTCTGCACGTTGTGCTGGCCTCCCATGCACAGCTTCCTGCCGCCAGGCACAGTCTGCACGCACCAGCCGCCACGTCTGAAGCACGAGTTCTGGAAGCAGGCGCGAGAGCCATTCTTGACAGCGATCGGATGCGGGTTAGGCTGCCGCTCAGCGCGGCGCTCGACGCCGCAACACGCGTGGTTGTGTGGCTCGAGTCTCCTAAGGATGTGCGCACTAGTGAGACCGTCGCCGCGCTCACCGCGGATGGACGTGCAGTTTCTGCCGTGTTGAGTTGGCCCGCGGATGCACGCGCCAGGCATGAGGAAGACATTGGATGGTTCCGCATCGGGTATCGCGTGGAGCAGAACGGAGCTGATCGTGCGCACGGGATGCTCTCAGTGGGCGCCATTGCAACGAACCTGATGAGCCTGCGGGTCGCCTACCCCAGGATGGTCGCGCTCGGACATGCGGTAAGCGCGCGCGTGGTGGCGCTCAATCCGGTGACCGGCAAGGTGCTGCCCGGCGTGAGCATCAAAGCATCGCTTTTCGATGATGACTCGATCGCCGGCAAGAAGACAGTCGGGGCCACGGCAATCACGGCGCGCAACGGAGAGGCTATCCTCACTTTGCCTGCTCTGGGCCGGACAGGCGAGGGGCTCGAATTGAAGGTTGAGGGCACCATGCCGGGCGCGGGCGGCGCGCTTGCGCATGACTCCGTAAGTGGAACGGTTGCCGTGATGGACCTGGGCAGCCTGCATATCGAGACGGACAAGCCGCTGCACAAGCCGGGCGAGACTGTGCATCTTCGGGCACTGGCGATGACCGGCGCCGGCCGTGCAGCCGCGGGCGAGCCCGTTACCGTGACGGTGAACGACCCCGATGACAAGACGCTTGTGAAAGCTGCGGTGAAGACCAACCGCTTCGGCATCGCCGCGTATGACTGGAAGACGTCGGAACAGATTGAGACCGGCGACTACGAGGCGGACTTCAGCCTGGACAACGCAAAGGAGAACACCGATGAAGCTGCGCAGGTTGTGCGTATCCAGCGTTACGAGCTGCCTCAGTTCAGCGTGACGGCCACTCCCGACCGCGCCTTCTACCTGGCCGGTCAACAGGCGCAGGTGAAGATTCATGCCGGATACCTCTTCGGCAAGCCCGTTGCCGGCGGGACAGTGCGGCTTGTGCGCGCCGATGATGCGGAGTGGAACCCGAAGACCGGGCGCTACGACGAACCGGAGGAGATCGAGGAGACGGCGCAACTCGACGTCGAGGGCAACGCCGCGCTGAAGTTGAAGGTGGACGACGAGTTTGGCTTGCTGCGCGATGACCAGTGGGAGCGCTACCGCGACGTGACCTACCGCGCGCTGGTGACCGACGCTTCGACGGGCCGCACGGAGCCGCGCAACTTTGCCGTGCGCGTGAGCAAGGAGCCCGTTCATATTTATCTCAATCCCATTGGAGCCGGCGAGCGCGACGGGGATTATATGCTCTCCACGGTGTTCGCAGACGGCACTCCGGCGCCGTGCAAAGTAACGCTGGACTGGATGGACGCGCGTTCGCACGCCGCCAGGGCCGCAACGGTGAAGACCAACCGCTACGGGCTCGCCAGGGTCTCGCTTCACTTTCCGTTGAATGCGGCGGGGCAACAAGAGTCCCGGCCCAAGATCCGCATCACCGCGCGCGACGCGAACGGCGCTGCCTCCCACTTCGACGATGAGATTTATATCGACAACAATGAAGGGTTCTGGATCTCGCTCGAAAAGACGCTGCTGCGTCCCGGCGAAGCCATCGAAGGCACGGTGCACACACGAGGTGGAACCCATGTGGATATGGACATCCTTTCGGCGCAGGGAGTAGTGCAGCACTGGCAACTGCGCATGAATGGACGCGAGCAGCAGTTCTCGATTCCGGCGAACCCTGCTTTTCACGGGCTCATCATGCTGCGGGCTTACAGCCTGCGCGACCAGGCGAGCAAGCCCCGCTGGTACGGCGACAGGGACGGCGCCACACGCTCGGTTCTCTACCCCGATGGCGATCACTCCCTGAACGGCGAAGTTAAAGGCTTGCAGGCGTCGTACGTGCCCGGAGCGAAGGTGAACGCTGAACTCTCGCTTCGAACTCAAGGGAAAGGTGCGGCCGGCGTCTTCGGCGTATCGGTGTTCGATACCGCCGTGGAACAACGCGCCGAGACCGAGGCGGAGGCAAACGACCGCTGGTTCGGCCATGGGCGGTGGTGGCTGGAGCCGGCCAGCGTGGGAGATGTGACACGCGAGAGCCTAGACCAGATAAACACGGCCCAGCCCATCGATGCCGATCTCGACCTGGCCGCGGAAGCGCTGCTGCTGAACAACTCCACAGAACAGCTATCGGTCGAGTCCAACGACGACAATGAGGTGAGACAGGAGTACCAGCAGCACATGGAAAAACTGCTCGAGCCGCTGACGCATGCCATCCTCGCTGCATTGCCGCCGGAGTTTCCCGCCACGTTCGACCAGGTCAGGCAATTTGCGACGGATGCGAAACTGAGTCCCGATCTACTCCTCGATCCCTGGAAAATGCCGTACAAGGTGGAGACGAGCGAGGGATGGCACACCGACATCGTCACGCTGCACAGCGCAGGACCCGATAAGCAGTTCGGCACCGCGGACGATCTCGGCGTCACGCTGGTGCAGCGGAATGTGTACGCGGTGCCCGGCGCAAAGCTGAATGCGCTGCTCGAGGATACCGCGCAATCAGGAAAACCGCTCCCAGCGACGTTGGCTGCCCTGAAAGCCCTCGCCAAAGATGCAGGACTCGATCTCGATTCCGCCGCGGAGCATACGCTCGACCGCAAGGGCAAGCCCTATACCTACGTCATCGACGTGTTCGGCCGGGCCTACTATGTTCGGGTTCAGGGCGAAGATTCCGGCGCGGTGTGGCAGAGCCTGAGCGTGGACTACTTTGGCAAGACCGAGGCCGCGCTGCGCGCAGCGCTCGCGCAGTGGGCGAACGCCGGGCATCCATTTCCTGAGACAGAAGCGGATGCACGCAAGGCATTCGCGGCGGCGGGCATCGACTTCAGCATCCTGCACGACCCGCTGGGCAAGCCCTTCGCGCTCGATAGCAAACGCGAGTTCTCCTACGCGCGCATCGACAAGGTGAAAGCGGGCGAGTCGATCCAGGGCGGGACCGCGAGGGTCACGCTGGTTGCGCAGGTCGTCCGGGTCCTGCGCGCGGATCGCGACGACGAGATCGCTCGGTTCGCGCATGCTATGTCGCAACAAAGCGGAAGCGACCTGCGGCCGGTTGCTGTCGATTCGGGGCTGTTCCAAGGCGACACAGGCGCCATCGGCGGAACCGTTACGGACCCGACTGGCGCAGTGATTCCGGGCGCGAGTGTACAGGTCGAGAATCTCTCAACCGGCGTGGCCTCCAGAGCGACGACCAAGGACGACGGCTCATTCCTCATCGCGGATCTCGCTCCGGGCTTCTACAAGATGCGGGTGGATTCAAAGGGCTTCATGAGCTTCTCAATCACCGATGTGCACGTCTCGTCGTCGGCGCTCACCACGGTGGAGGTTGTCTTGCGCTTGGGTGCAGCGTCGGAGACGGTTTCAGTGGCCGCAGACGCAGCACCAATGACAACCGACTCGGCTGTGTTGGCTTCCGTGGCCAAGGGCGGCGTCAGGAAGGTGAGCGGACCCAACGGCGGCGCCACCATCACCGAGCAGACCATGACTCCGCGGCTGCGCCATGTCTTCGCGGAGACGGCTTACTGGGCGCCTTCACTTGAAACCACCTCCTCAGGCCATGCGGCCCTGAGCTTTGCGCTGCCTGACAGCCTTACCACCTGGAAGCTGCACGCCGTCGGCTCGACGGTGGATGGGCGCTTCACGCAGATCGATGAGACCTTCAGGACTTTCCAACCCTTCATCGTCGATCTCGATTCGCCGCAGACGTTGACCGTGGGCGATGAGATCACGCTGCCGGTGAACCTGCGCAACTATACGGCCCGCGCGCTTACGCTGCCCGTCAGCGTCAAGCCGGAGGGCTGGTTCACGCTGTCCACTCCGGCCATCACGCAGACCACCATCCAGGCAAATAAATCCACACCAGTGCCGGTGGGTCTGCGTGCGGCCTCCGCTGTGGATGTCGGGCCTCTGCGCATCACGGCGGCGGGTGCGCACGATGGCGATGCGGTGGAGAAGACGGTGCGCGTGCATCCCGATGGCGAGCCGCGCACTATCAACGCATCTACGCTGCTTCGTGGCGGCGGCACAAACACGGTTCGCTTCGAGGTACCGTCCGAGGCGATTGCGGGCTCCATTCATTCCACGCTGCTGCTCTATCCCAATCTCGGCGCCAGCGTGGTGCATGCGATGAAGGCCGTGCTGGAGCGGCCTCACGGCTGCGCGGAGCAGACCATCTCCTCGGCATACCCGAGCCTGCTGTATCTGGAACTGTCGAAGGCGGCGGGCGTTGTCTCGCCCGAGCGCGACAAGGCCCAGGAATTTGTTCAACTGGGGTACGACCGGCTGCTGGGATATTTCAATGCGGGCGGCGGCTTGACGTACTGGGGCGGCAACGACACCACGGGCGACCCGGCACTCACCGCTTATTCCATCGAGTTCCTTACTGAGGCCCCGCCGTTTGTCGCGGTCGATCGCGTGCGGATCACCGCAGCGATTCAGTGGCTTCTCTCGCAGCAGAACGCAGATGGGTACTGGAAGGCGCGCTACGGAGCGGCCTCGGCGCGCGACACGCTCTACATCGCGCGTGTGTTGGAGACGGCCGCGCTGGCAAAAGACCCTGCGGTTGCTGTGCCCGCCGATTTGCAAGCGCGCATGAAGCAGGCGGCCGCGCGGGCCACGACATACGCGGCAACGTCAGTTCTGGCGCTGCACGATCCGTGGTCGAATGCGATGCGGCTGATGCTGGCCGTCCAGACCGGCGACGCCGCTGCGCAGGCGCGCGCCCATGCGGAGCTCATCGAAAATGTGGAGCGCAACAAGGACGGCGTCCATTGGGAGTTCGATGGATATTCACCGTTCTATGGATGGGGTGCGGCGGGCAGGCTGGAAACCACCGCGCTGGCGCTGGCCGCGCTGGAGGTAAACGCCGCCACTGCCGATGACGCGTTCCAGCGCGATGCGCTGCTGTATCTGCTCCGGAGCCGCGACGAATATGGCATTTGGATGAGCGGACAGGCCACCGTGCGCGTGCTCAAGGCTGTTCTGCCGGTTGCAATCCGCCAGCTTCAAAGCAAGGGCGATTCGAGCTTTACGCTGACTGTCAACGGCGCGTCTCTCACAGGTGAGTCGGCAGACACCCTCAAGCTCGACAGCCAGATTCTTGACGCGCCGCGCACCATCGACTTGTCGTCCATGCTCCTTGCGGGAAGCAACACGCTGGAGTTTGCCGGAGGCTCGGACTCGACGTTCGCCAGTGCGCAGATCACGGCGTGGATCTACGTGCCGTGGACTCAGAGTAGCTCCACGACGAAGACCACGGTTCCGGGCAAGAACTTTGGATTCGACTTCGGGTATAGGTGCGAAGTTGCCGGGGCCAGAGTCGGTCAGCCCATCGACTGCACCGTGAGCGCGCGGCGCTTCGGGTCGGAGTCGTACGGCATGATGCTGGCCGAGGTGGGCCTGCCACCCGGCGCAGACGTGGATCGTGCGTCGCTGGGCAAGCTGCTGGACAGATGGGAGATCAGCCGGTATGAGTTGCAGCCGGACCGGATCATCTTCTATCTCTGGTCGTCCCAGGCCGAAGGGAGCAAGTTCACGTTCCAGTTCACGCCGCGCTATGTCATCCGCGCCAAGGCGGCCCCGGCCAAACTTGTGGATTATTACAGTCCGGATCTGAGCGCGGTCCTTGCTCCGCAAAGCTTCGTTGTAGGTCCTCATCCATCGGGCTCCGAACTGCAGGCCGCTCATTGAGGTCTCATCCGCAATCGAACTCGCTCAACAATCGGTCTTGGCCGTTCACCTGTTGCGTACAGGGCAATGCGCTCATTGAGCCGGGCTGTAGGTTTTTTTGGAGTTCCGGATGTATTGTGGACCATACGCTGCCGGTAGCGACGTTGGCTTAGACCGGCTTGCGCGCTCCACAAGAGATCAATTTGGCGTGACAATGATTGCGGACAGTTGCGGAGCACTTAATCTATTCTGACACGGAATCTAATTCTGCTCCCCTCCTGTTGATTCAATCGTTGACGTCCCTGTCTCGGCCTGCGGTAGGTCCGTAAATCATCGATGCGCGGGCGTGTACAATTCCCCCGAATCCGATAGTGACCGTTTATGTCACCGATGTTTGCGCCAGGCTGGCGCTGTGTTCAAGGTCACGCCATATGAGGGGGAAGATGAAGCGCCGAGATTTTTTGCAGAAGGGTACACTTGTTGCGGGACTCGCCGGTTCACAAACGCTTCTTGCACCGCTCCTAGCCGGCGAGAACAAAACGGCAAAGCCTGCGCAGCCCAAGACGCAGACGTCGGCCACACCGAAGGAAGTGCGCACTGCCGAATATCTAAAGCGTGCCAGTCTTCAGAAGAATCCGCCCAAATTGCCGGCCTTTAGGAAGTCGGAGACGGCGGAAGGCATCTCGGTTTTGCCCATGCCGCTGGCCGAGCGTCTCAAGCGAAACGTTGTGCCGCGCACGGGATTCTGCAGCATTGGGCCCGGGAAGACGGTCAGCGATGGCGTCACCTCCGGCAATGGGCACATGAATGTCGAAGTAGTGTGCGATCCGTACGCGGAGCGGATCCTCTTCCACCACGAAAGCCTGTTGATGCCTTGGAAGAGGCCCCTTATGGCTCCCAAAGCCGTGGCCGTGTTTCCGCAAGTGCGGCAAATGGTATTGGACGGGAAATTCCAGGAAGCGATTGAACTGGCCTTCAAGGAAATGAACAAGGGCCCTATCAGGCAGAATACCGGGCCGCATCCTACAGTCCCGGCATTCATGATGCATCTCGATTTTCCGAAAACCGCGGCGGTCAGGGATTATCTGCGCACCGTTGATTTCGAGAGCAGTGAAGTGAAGGTGCATTGGAGCGATGAGCGTGGCGACTGGGTTCGACATGCACTCACCTCCCGACCCGACGACGTTGTGGTCCAACTTCTCACCGCCCCGAGCGGTCAGCGAGTAAATACTCGAATCGCGTTGCAGCGGTATTCGAGGGGAGGACGCAATCCGGGAGGATTGTTCGGCGGGAATCTCGGGGAGAGCGATGTTCGGCAAAACTCTAAGGAAGACCGACTCATCTACAAGTGCCGTCTGGATCCCTCGGTGGATAACAGCGGGTATGCCGGGGTGGTGCGCGTAGTGCGCAACGGAGGCTCGGCGCGGATGGATGGCGACACCCTTGTTATCGACGACGCTTCCTCTGTCTTGCTCCTCACTCGTATTGAATGGTTCGCCGACTATAGCGATGACAAGGTTGAAGCGCTGTGGCAGGCTGTCGAACAGTTGAGCCCTGACTATCACGCGATCCTGGAGCGACACCGCGAAGTCCAATCTGAAGCATTGAACCGCGTCACCGTGGACTTTGGCGGCGCCTCTCAATATGGCATGTCGACAGAGGAGCTTCTGGCTGATCAGAGAACGCGGCGGGACTACTCGCCCGCGTTGCTTGAGAAGATCTTTCAAATGGGGCGCTACTGGTTCATCCTCGCCAGCGGAAAATATCCCACCATGCAGGCCGAGACAAACGCAAACATCAACCTGCAGATTGCACCCGGTCCGCAGGGCGACTTGCGAGAGGGCATGGATGCTTACTTTAATTGGATGGAGAGTTTGGCGCCGGACTTCCGAATCAATGCGCAGAACATTTTCGGAATGCGCGGCACACATTATTCCCTGATGCCGCAACAAAATGTCGGAGTCTCGTTCCATTACTCCTATGCCGCTTCGACCGGAGAGATCTGGCCCCACCCCTATTGGCTTTCCGCGGGAGGCTGGTGTATTCGCCCATTCTGGGATCACTATCTGGTGACTGGGGATGTGAAATTCCTCCGCGAGCGCATCGTTCCGGCCCTGAAAGAGCTGGCGCTGTTTTACGAAGACTTCCTTACGGTCACCGATAAGGATGGGAATTACATCTTCGCCCCGTCTTTCTCGCCAGAGAATAACCCCTTGAACACGGGGCCAGGAGCAATGATTGCGATCAACGCGGCCATGGATATCGCGGTCTGCCGCGAGGTGCTGACGAACCTGATCGAGTCCTGTGAACTGCTTGGTTCTGATGCCGACGGTGTTCAGAAGTGGAAGGCGCTTCTGGCCAAGTTGCCACCGTACCTACTGGAACCCGACGGCACCTTGAAGGAATGGGCATGGCCTACGCTGGAAGAGCGCTACGCCCATCGTCATATCTCTCATCTCTACGGCGTGTGGCCAGGGGACGAGATCGATCCGGACCGCACGCCGCAACTCGCGCTGGCGGCAATGATAGCCGACAGAAAGCGCGTGCCGGAGAGGCTTGCGGCCCATGGCCGTTGCCATCGCGCTCTGGTTGGCGCGCGGCTCAAGGACTGCTACATGGTGGACACCGAACTGCGGCAACTAATTGAGCAAGGTTATGTCGCGCGGACCCTCAGGTGCTCTCACGATCCCTGGGCGTTCCCCATGCCGGATGCCCAGGGTGGCATTCCCACCATCATGATGGAAATGCTGGCTTACTCGCGCCCTGGCGTGATCGAGGTGTTGCCTGCGCTTCCGGAGACTCTCGAAAAAGGTTCGATCGATGGAATGCTGTTGCGAACTTTTGCTCGGCTCGACAAACTGACATGGGACATGGACGCCAGGACGGTTCACCTGACGGTGACCTCGTTGCGCAAACAGACCGTCACGCTGATCGCCCGCTACGGGATCGAGGAGATCACGTTGCCCGCCGGAGTGTTGGCTGCTCCGCTGAAACCGGACATGGCGAACTGCGATCTGCACTTGCCTGAGGGTAAACCGGTGAGCATCCAACTCAAACTTGGCAGGCACAAACCGATTCACTGGGTGGCGCAATTGCATCATGCGTAACGCATCGCCATGCCGCCGTTTGCATCAGGTTTGTGCCGGAGCAATTGCTCGTGCGGAGTCTGACTCTAATTCATCGGCGTTTCATTTACCTCCTTTTGAAAGGCAATATGCGAAATGCTTTCTGGTATTCAATTCTCCTGTTGAGTCTGGCGGCGCCGGTGCGGCTTACGGCTGCCGATCCTGTGCTTTGGTATCGGCATCCCGCGCAGAAATGGGGTGATGCCCTGCCGGTCGGCAACGGCAGACTGGGCGCGATGGTCTATGGCGGTGTCGCGCACGAGCACATCCAACTGAACGAGGACACCGTCTGGAATGGTAAGCGTCGAGATCGCATCAATCATGAGGCGCTGAAGGCATTGCCGGAGGTTCGGCGACTGCTGTCTGGGGGTAAGCCGCGCGAAGCCGAGGCGCTTGAAGATCAGAAGATGATGGGGATTCCTAACCGGCAGCCACCTTACCAGCCTCTGGGCGATCTGAACATCGACTTCTCAGGTCAAGATGATGCAGTTGATTATCGGCGTGAGCTAAATATGGCCACGGGAATTGTGAGCGTGACGTATCGGGTTGGGGATGCGACCTTCACACGCGAAGTGTTCTCTTCCGAGCCGGACCAGGTGCTCGTAGTTCACATCGCGAGTGACAAGCCAGGCCGCCTTTCCTTCCACTCAAAGTTGGCCCGGTCGCAAGATAGCGAGACTACGGCGGCTGCACCCGGCTTCTTGACGATGCAGGGCGAGGCCATTGCACATACCAGCTTCTGGATTACTCCCAACCTCAAGCCTGAACAACGCAAGGCCGAAACCGACCAACTCGAACCGACTGGAGTAAAGTTCCGTGCGGTATTGCATGCGGTAAGCGAAGGTGGACAGGTTGAGGTCTCCGGAGGTGAGTTGGTTGTTTCAAATGCAGATTCTGCGACGCTGCTGCTTGTCGCGGCAACGGACTATCGTGGCGGCGATCCGGGTACAGTGTGTGATCGATATATGGAGCGTGCCGCGAAGCCATATGCGACCCTCAAGTCTGTCCACCTTGCCGACCACGAGAAACTCTTCCGCCGCGTGGAGCTTGAGATGACGCCGGCCACCGATGGATCCGAGATCGAGAGCCTTCCGATTGACGAGCGTATTGCGCGGGTAAAGCAAGGCAAGGAAGATCCTGGACTCGCCGCTCTTTATTTTCAATTCGGCAGATACCTGCTGATGGGCAGCAGCCGGCCAGGGACGATGGCGGCTAACCTGCAGGGCATTTGGAATGACAGCATGGCTCCGCCGTGGGACAGCAAGTACACCACGAACATCAATGTGGAGATGAATTACTGGCCGGCGGAAGTGGGCAATCTGCCGGAGACGACCCTGCCGTTTTTTGATTTAGTGAAGATGTCGCTCGACAGCGGACGACGCACCGCGAAGGAGATGTACGGCGCGCGTGGCTTCGTCTTCCACCACAATATTGATGCGTGGGGCGACACGGCTCCGGTGGATTACGGATATGTTGGTGTTTGGCCCATGGGAGGCGCGTGGATGGCGCTGCATTATTGGGAACATTACCAATATGGTTTGGACCGCGCGTTCCTGAGCCGCGAAGCTTATCCAATCATGAAGGAAACAACGCAGTTCCTGCTGGATTTCATGACCGATGATGGCAAGGGTCACCTGGTCACGAATCCGTCGTACTCGCCTGAGAACAGCTATCGCACGGACGACGGTACGATCGGCAGGCAGACTGTCGGAGCCACCATGGACTACGAGATCATCTATGAGCTTTTTCATGCGGCCATGGACGCCTCGCAGATTCTGGGGATCGATGCCGCGTACCGCGCGCAGCTTGAGAAAGCACTCGAGCGAATTCCTGATCTGAAGATTGGCAAACATGGTCAGTTGCAAGAGTGGAGCGAAGATTACGACGAACCGACTCCCGGGATGAGCCACGTTTCGCATTTATTCGCGTTGTTTCCTTCAAACGAGATCACGTTGCGCGGTACGCCGGAACTGGCAAATGCGGCTCGCATCTCACTTGAACGAAGAGAAGAGAATGGGGGCGGCAAGGGCGGGTGGCCGAGCGCCTGGTATGCAAACCTTTGGGCCCGGCTCGACGATGGCGACCGGGCGAACAAGCACATCCAGGATTTGCTTGCCACATCCGCAGAGAGTCTGCTGAACGCCAATCGCCGTTGGTTTCAGATCGACGCGAATTTTGGTGGAGCCTCCGGTATCGCGGAGATGCTGCTGCAAAGCCATTCTGGCGAAATCGCGCTTCTACCCGCGCTGCCTTCCGCTTGGTCTGACGGGCACTTCCGCGGACTGAAGGCCCGCGGTGAAGTTGAAGTAGATGCGAGCTGGCAAGCAAACAAGGCGCTCAGCGCCGCGTTGCGCCCGGCCGTTGCAGGCGAGTTCAAGCTTCGGCCTCCGCATGGACAGCGCATTGCGAAGGTGGAGACTGGCGGACACGCAGTTGCAATCACCGAAGTAAACGGCGACTGGCGCGTCCACCTGGAACCGCACAAGGAATACACGATCACGTTCGAATGAGGACGCGGTGCTCTGAAAGACCGTCCCGAGGAGAGCCGATAAGAACTCATTTCTGTGCTATCGCATTGCTGATGGTTGCCACGCTCCCTGTAACCGCGCAGCGTCGTGTGCCAAAAGACCTCACCGGGGTCAGAGGATTCAATTACCAATCTGCGGAAACCATCGGCCACGCTGAATTCTGGCTTCAATACAATCCTTCGGTGACGGAACGAGATCTGGATTACGCCGTGCGACTCCAGTTAAATCAGGTTCGAGTGTTTGTGCCTTATGCCGCCTGGGAGATGCGACGTGCCTCGACCTGGGCCGAGTCGTCACTGAATATCTCGATGACCCCGACAACCGACCCAGCGGCATCCCGCAGTGGTTCCGCTCGCACGGTTACCGGAACCCGCCGCCCTTGTTTGTGGCGAAGGAAAACATTTGCCTCGTGCGCGCCGCCTGCTATCCGCCAATTCAAATCGAGCATCTAACTCTGGATGGAAAGGCCGTGCTTCCTCGTTGTGGATCGGGAGTTTCCTGGCAGTATTTCGACACGAAAACTGGTGATTGAAACTGCAAAGTTTAACGTGATCACGGCCTACGACGAAGCGGAAGCACTTGATTGCCTGAGACGTTTTCCGAAAGTGGACGGCGTAGTAGTTAACGCGGACATGGCAGATGATGGAGAATGCAGGAAGCTTATCGATAATCTACGGGCAATCGTGCCGAATCTAGACGTAATTGTCATTTCCACTGGTGGGCGAGTACGCCACGATCGATCTGAGCACAATGTGGACAGCCTCAATCCCAAGGAACTGCTCGATTGTTTGCAGTCGCTGAGAAAGGACGCAACAGCCGAAATCCTCGCCCGCGAGTCGAAGATGACAGAGTAAGGGCGTGACGTCGCGAGCGCGCTGCGAACTTGGGCTCTCAATCACATCAGATATTACCGCAGGCAAGTTGTTTCTCTATCGATAGCTCTGAAACGATTTGATCCGAGAGGTACATTTTCAGACCTTTTGTGGCGACGGAACGCAGGGACATTCCGAAAGCCCGCATTCGTCGCAGCTCGCTCATGCAGATGAGTTGACATTTGAGCAGGGGCGCTTTCTACTCAAAAGATTCAGCCAGCACGCGATTGTTTTGTTTTGCCGTTGCGAAGAGATTGAGTTTGCCTAAACCTTTAAGCAAGCGTAAACTTCCGCGAGTTTGTAGGTTGCCGGATCAACAAGACATGATGAAATCACTTGAATCTCAGGTAGCTGTGGTGACGGGCGCCGGCCGTGGTGCCGGTGAAGCGATTGCCTCTCGTCTCGCCTCAATGGGAGCGCACGTAGTTCTTGTCGCCCGTAGCGCTGACCAGCTGAATCAAGTCCAGGACCGGATCGTCAGTGTTGGCGGAGCCGCATCCGCGTTTCCCTGCGATCTGACGAATGCGACGGCCGTGGCAGAATTAGGGACTGCTGTAGCAGAGCGGCATAGACGCTGCGATATTTTGGTGAACAACGCTGCCGTGGGTATGGGTGGAAAGCTTCTGCACGAAACTGCCGACGAGGAATGGGACCTGATCTTCGATACAAACCTGCGCGGTCCCTATCTTATGATTCGTGCCCTTGCACCGCTGATGATTGCAGCCCAATCCGGCCACATCATTAATATCTCGTCGCTGGCCGGCCGAAACCCGCTTCCCAAAGGAGCCGCGTATGCTGCCTCGAAATGGGGCTTGAATGGCCTCACGTACTCGGTGGCTGAAGAGCTCCGTCAATTCAATATTCGCGTCAGTGTTGTAGCCCCAGGATCCATCAATACGGATTTCAGTGACCACTCCGGCAGGGGCGCCGATTCAGGAAAGGATCCGAAAAAGAAACTCCAGCCGGATGATATAGCCTCAGTTGTTGCCACCCTTGTGGTGCAACCACCGCAGTCGTTTATCAGCGAGGTCCTGATGCGTCCCACTCAGAAGCCCTAGCTAGCCGCTTCGGATTACACCCTGCAATACCCCCCAAGGGGAAATCCAGTCGCGGCATTTTGGAAAATGCAATCGAGCCGCAGCAGAACTGAAGATTCGAACAAGAGCAAGCTTCATAAGCCATCACGATCTTCATGCATCGACAAGAGTTTGTTGGAATGCCAAAAGAGAGCTGAGGAGGAACGGCAGGGGAGCTTTCTTTCGAATAGCGATGGCTTGGCAGCCAGAATTTGTGGGAAACGTCCGGTCCGTCCCCGATTTCCCCACTTGGTTTCCCCCCTGTTTCCGACAAAAATCTTGAAAATTTGCTCTAGTGCAACGGCTGAACACACCCGCAGAGAGAGGTGGAGGCAGTCCGCGGGCGCCAGGTGCCATCACCGCCTCCGTAGTATTGACAAGCTGCGGGACACATTTGCGCCGCATCATCGTTGGTCTTGATCAGAGGAGTAATGATCTCGGTCGCAGAGATCGCGGTATCGATTTTTGCGTTGCATTGGCATACGGCGAGATTCGGCTGCGCTGCGACTGCCCAACTCCCGCTGAAACCCTGATAGTTCTGGCAAACCGCCGAACATTTGTTTACAGCATCGGTCGGGTCGTTCACAGCACCGCAGCGCAGGACCGCAAATGAACTGTCGATCTGGCCACTTCCTGTGACTGCCGCGGCAGGAGACTGGGCAGCGCCTGAAGGCGCGGACGTGGGCCGCGGATCGGCTAGCGGGTCAGACGCGGTAAGCGGCGGAGAAACGGCTCGAATGTTATAGAGGATTCGCGGATTGGGCGAGTTCGTATCGGAGTAGTCGACCTTGTGCGCGACCAGGTCAAGCTCGATATTCACGCCGCGCGAACCGTCCAACAGGTAGATAGCTCCAGGCTCCCGGCGGACCTCGTCAAACTGAAACGGAGCGGTTCCATCCACGTGAGTTTCCACCCAATGGCCTGGTTGGGTATTTTGGTACTCTCCGATCTTGTTGCCTCCCCAGCCAAATGAGACCTTCGTGACTGCCTGCACGTTGGTTGATTGGGAGGAAGGCGCCCCGCCCCTGCACGATGGAATGGCACTGTCCCACGATTGGCCTGCCTGTATCGCACTTTGAAAGCAGGCGATGGTCGCCTCTGGATTGCTTGTGCCCCGGCAAAGGTCCGACATATTCACCTTGTCCCAAGTGCGGTCGCCCTGTTGGTCCCAGGCTACCTTGCCCTGGAGCGAAGCAACGCACCGCCGCTCAGCAGGGGTCAACGGCTGTTGTGCAATTGCCGTCGATGCCGCGATGGCGAGGAATGCAGCCGCTGCCACCCGAACCAAAATCGTTCCGCCCGGGAAAATCGAGCTGGAGAATCCGTTGAAGAAACTGCGCCTGGTTGTCAATGCATCTCTCCTTCACCCTGTTCGTCCATGCCGGAGCCGCCGGCCTACCGGACAAGCCTTAATTCTGGGGAACATTGCAGATTGGCTTGTCGTAAGCTTCCACAACCTGGGCCACTCCCGTGGGATCCAGACTGTAAAAGTCGAAAGTACCGGAGATCTCCGCTGAGCCGAACGTGCTACCCGCGGAACTCGCCGCCGAATCCGACAGGGACTTGCCCGCTGCCTTAGCCGACGCCTTCAGTGACGCGGCAATAGCTGCCTTGGTGGCTGCTGCGCCCCCCTCCTCGGCAGCTACCTCAACACCCGCCGATGCGCCCCCGGTGAGGGCAATTCCAACCACGTTTGTAATCACCTGAAGGGGTGTCAGCACCTGGCTCTCCGTGCTCAAAGCGCACGCATCGTGTGATACAGCACACGATGCGCCGCATTGTATGGGGTAGTCCGCGGGACATTTTTGGTCCCAACACACCGGACCCACCATCTGGTAACCGGTTTTGCAGGCGGGGTAGCAAACCAAACCACTTTGTTGCAGGCCTGCCGGGCATTGGGTGATGGGCACGCCGGCCCCGCGCGTATAGCTGGTCTTGGCGCAATCGGCGCCTGTATCGGTCATGCCGGGGGGACAATCAGGACTGCAGATGCAGCAGCCGACCGCATGGAAGTTGGCCTGGCATCTAGGATAGTACATGACGCCGCTCTGTTCGCATCCCACCGAGGGATTGTCCTTGTTGCACTGGGACTCGGAAAAAATGGAGTATCCGGCACCGCGACCATAGGGGGCGGGTTTCTGGCAGAGTGCGCCCACGTCTGCAAAGCCGGCGGGGCAACTGCCCAGGCAAACGGTGCCGGCGCACGAGTAGCCGGCCCGTGTGGGCGGATAGCAGAGCTGGCCGCTCTTCTCAAGGCCACTCGCGCAGTCCAGGGTCTCGCCCGCCCCGTTGGGATAGCTGTCGCGCCAGCACATTGACTTGGGCTGGTTGGTCGACCCGACGAATTTGAGATCCTTGGGGTTCTGGATGGTGACCTTCTGGCCGTTGGCCGCTTCGGTAATCGCGGTCAAACCGGCCCCGGTTACGAGACCCACGGCGCCCGCTCCGGCAACACCGCCAACCGTGCCGACCGCGGTGGGGACCTTCCCTTTGGGCGCGGGGGGCTTGAGCTTCAGATCGCCGTAGTCGCCCTCGTTCGGCCCTACGCCAACCTTGTTGTACTGGTTATTGGGCGCGGGCTTGAGCTGCAGGTTGCCGTAGTCGCCCTCATTGGGCCCTACGCCGACCTTGTTGTACTGGTTATTTGGCGCGGGATTGAGGGTCGTTTCACCATAGTTGCGCTCACCCTGCGCTCCGCCAGTAGCAGGAACCTTTTCGTAGTGGTTCGCTGGCGGTCGCGCATTCTCTGGCGCAGGCGGCGGTTTGGTATACCCGTTCTCAGGAGGGGCTGCGCCATATTGGCTGGCAGGAACCTTTTCGTACTGGTTGGCCGGCGGTCGCGCATTCCCTGGCGGAGGCGGCGGTTTGGTATACCCATTCTCCGGGGGTGCTGCGCCATATTGGCTGGCAGGAACCTTTTCGTACTGGTTGGCTGGCGGTCGCGCATTCCCTGGCGGAGGCGGCGGTTTGGTATACCCATTCTCCGGGGGTGCTGCGCCATATTGGCTGGCAGGAACCTTTTCGTACTGGTTGGCTGGCGGTCGCGCATTCCCTGGCGGAGGCGGCGGTTTGGTATACCCATTCTCCGGGGGTGCTGCGCCATATTGGCTGGCAGGAACCTTTTCATACTGGTTCGCTGGCGGTCGCGCATTCCCTGGGGCGGCGGCGGTTTGGTATAACCATTCTCCGGGGGTGCTGCGCCATATTGGCTGGCAGGAACCTTTTCATACTGGTTCGCTGGCGGTCGCGCATTCCCTGGCGGCGGCGGTTTGGTATATCCATTCTCCGGGGGTGCTGCGCCATATTGGCTGGCAGGAACCTTTTCATATTGGTTCGCTGGCGGTCGCGCATTCTCTGGCGACGGAACCTTTTCATATTGGTTGGCTGGCGGTCGCGCATTCCCTGGCGGCGGAACCTTTTCATACTGGTTGGCTGGCGGTCGGGCATTCTCTGGCGGCGGCACTGCGCCGTATGTTTCGCGGTATTGGCCAGCATTCTCCGCCGGCGTGCGGCTGTTCGGCGGGGCGTCGTACTGATTGGCCGGTGTGCGGCTGTTCGGCGGAGCGTCGTACTGGTTGGCCGGTGTGCGGCTGTTCGGCGGCGCGCCTGTTCTCGTCATCGGCGGCTTCGGGATGAACGGATTGGGCTCAGCAGGAGGCGCTTGTCCAGGCGCCTTGCACTTGGCAATGGCGTCCTCCTTCGTCGCATCGGCCTGAATCGCGTCCTGGAAACAGGCAATGGTCGCCGGCGGATTGGTCGTGACACTGCAGAGGTTCAACAGATCCGCTCTGCTCCACATCTTGTTCCCCTGTTTGTTCCAGGCGACCTTGCCCTGCACCGCGGCCATACACTGGCGCTCCGCGGAACTGGGCGTCTGTTGCGAGATCGCCTCAGATGTGGCGAGCCCGATGCAGGTGAGTGCCACGAGTTGAAAGAAAACCGCCCACCTATTCTGAACGGACTCGATTGTTCTTTTGGGGAAAACGCTTGGAGCGTGCAACAGACACCTCTTTCCTGGCCTGTTTAATGCGGGGGCTGGCTTGTTCGATGGGAGGAGTAAGCAGGCCAAGTATAGCCGGAAGATGCGCCGCCGACAAATGGGCAAAGTTTGCAATTGGAATTTCGGCGGGCATCCCACGAGAATCGGTGCAGCAAGGCCCGGAAACTACCCTGCTGTCTAAGCGGTTCCGAGTTTCCCGCCAGAGAGTTCGATATCACTCACTGGGAATTCGGGCCTTCGCTCCAAGGGGAAATTGCAATCAATGGCTAACCTGTGAATGCATGCGATCGGAATACTTTGTGCCATGCAGCACGAACATAATCATTACTCGACTAATTGTGCTTCGGTGCTCGCCAATAACATCATGCTTATCGATAGCGCCGAGGTTCCCAGCAGGTGCATGACGATGGATATCACTGTCGACGATAGGAAACGGAAATGGTTGCGAATTCGTCTCCTGATTCCACTTGCATTCATGACATTGTCCCCAGACGGGCCTGGGCATCCAGGCCGAGTTTTTTCAGCAAGGCGACCAATTCCGTCCGCTCCCTAGATTTCGCAAAGGTCATCATCGACCACATCGTTCCCGCATATGGGGCCCTGATGGAAAGCTACGCGAAGGCGCAGGATGTCCAGAAGGTCGGCGGGTAAACCAGGCTGTAACGGTTGGCGCCCGCGCCCATCCCACGCGACCGTCAACCTAAGGAAACAGTAGGTGCGTCCACACAGTACGCATCATCGCGCTGATTCTCCCAGAAACAATCGGCAAGGTATAGTGGGCCGGCGATCAACGCCTCCACACATCTCTTCTAATCCATCTGGAAACAAAATCGTTTTACCGATTTCATTTTGCCGTCGAGCGGCCATCTCCCTGAAATGTAAACGTTTAAGATCATTTTTCTGCTTGTAACTTTTTCTGAAATTTGATTATTCTATGCGGGAAATGGATAAAGATTTCTTCCCGCAATTCTACAAAAGGGATAGGCAATGACCACCACACAACAACAAGAGGAACCGCAGATTATTTTCCCGCACCGCACAAATCGCAATGGCACCTTCGATTCAATATGCCCGCTATGCTATCGGACGATCGCCACCGAACAGTCGGAATACCGACTTGCGAAAGCTGAATTGGCGCACCGTTGCTACGTGGATGCCGAGATAAGGGCGTATCGCGCCTAAGTGATCGTCGAGGCGGTATTGGTATTGAGAAGCCGAAGCTGCATCAATGCCGTAGCGCAGCTTGCTGCTTCTTTCAATAGCGCTTCAGCCAACATTTTTTCTTCGGGCGTGAGATGCTTTAGCTCCGCTAGGGCGGTTGCAACCGTACTCATGGAAGCCAGCGAGTCAATGGCCATTTTCCAGAGTTCGGTGCTGACGGAGCCATTCGGGCGATAGACGTCGTGAAACAATGCGGCCATGAAAAAGGGAAACTCCATTGAAATTTCTAGCTTAGAAGGAGGAGATGCGCCGTCACTTCCAAGGGTTTTCCCTAGGTTTTTTTCCAGTGCACGGTCTTGGTTCGAGCTATGAGTGAGCGCCGCGCATATTTTGTACGTATTTCGGGCAGGACGATCGCATGAATAGGAGGAAACATTATTTCATTGAGCAAAACGATCGGGGCCTTTTCGCCGTACGCGCCACGGGATCCAGACGGGCAAGCCGCGTTCTCCACGCCCAAAAAGCCTATCGTCTCCGTCACGAGAAGGCGAAAAATCACACGGACGAGCGGGGAATTAATCTAGCTGGGTGAATGGAATTCTCGACAAATCACGTGATGAGTGGATCAATCTGTCGGCATCTTGTACAGGTTTGCTTATGATGGATCAGGGATGCCTCGATTGATTGCAGACGCTTCTTTTTCTCGACGGCTTCGTTCAAATCCCCACGTGTAGTGCATTGTTCCGCCCTCACGCTATCTAACTTCTTGGTGAGTTCAACCAAGACCGGACATTGCATACGTAGGGCACCTTTTCTCTCAGGCGAACGATGCGGTAATTCTATCTCCCCACAACCTTTTCGACCCAGCCTTTATACGGGCAAAAAGCCGAGTACCCCGATCCAGCGGGATAATCCTTTAAGGTCTCTAGCTATTTCGCGATCTGGCTGCCTCACCCGTCTGCTGGGGAACCAGGTTCCTTTCACCGCCTCTTCGAGCGCATCCTGCCTCGTTTTGACCCATGGTGCTTAGTGCCTCTCTGTGATCCGGATTGACGAGTGGCACAAAAGCACCGCCACCCACTTCAAGCCGCTCAGGACTTCCGATAAGCTTTCCAATCCATTTCGACAACTTTAGCCATCTGAACTGCAGCCTCCTGCAGCCTCTTATTCACGCCTCGCGAGATGGCGCTCACCTGACGCTTGGTTCCCAGGTGGACATTCGCCGCCTCCGCCCCCATTCACAGGCATACGAGAGTCGGGATGCACGCGCGAGGTCAGAATTTACGTTCGGAATGCCAGAGCATCTCGCGGAGAGTCTTCTGTTCGCGGTCTCGGAAAGCGAGATCATTCTCAATTTCATCCTTTCTCTCTCCGGTATCATTGGCGAGCGCCGTTTGGAGAAGAGCGGACAGCTCCTCGGATTGCGAAAGCGCCATGTTGAGAGCACGATCAACTTCCATACGCTTGCCCGATATCATCGTCTCGAGTCCGAGTCTGTGACCCGTGTGGCAACGATATTCATGTAAGGTGCCCACGTGCGCCGAGGTCATGGCTCCCCCGCACTCGGGACAAGACTGACCGCAGGAACTGATGGCTGGACTCGACGGCATTGAAGTTGATTTTGCGCGATGATTCGTCATCACTAAGCGGTTGAGAAGTGACGGCATTTCCGCAACGGGAACGATGTATTGAACGGCGAGTCCCCGGATGGCATTCTCGGGCATGGACCGGAATAGGGCGTCGTTGGGATCTTGAACAACAGTGATGCCGTTGTTCTGCTGTATCTCCCAGAGGCCCGCAACCCCGTCATCGAGCAGACCAGACAGAAGAACCCCCGTGACGCGTTCCCCGTACGACGCCGCCGCAGATCGAAACATGGCGTTGATACAAGGGCGTTGGAGGTTCTCGCGAGGACCATGGCTGAGGTGTACTCGTCCCGGGGTAAGAATGAGGTGATAGTCGGGGGGAGCAACGTAAATCCGTCCAGGTTGGACGAGTTCCCCGTCGGCAGGGGAAGCCACCGGAAGAGATCCGGTCCCGTTCAGTATCGCAGCCACCCGTGATGCCCCTCGGGGGATGTGTTGGGTTATAAATACCGCCGCCGGAAACCCTTCGGGCAAACCTGCAATGAGGCGTTTGAGAGTTTCAATCCCGCCAGCAGAAGCGCCAATTGCCACTACGTCTCGAGTTGCCATGTTTGACTAGGATGCAGACTCCAACCGGCAATTGGCAGATTGAGGTTTGGAAGGGCACGCAGTTCTGGATTTCCAGATTCGCGGTTGGACGCGGCAGAATCAAAGCTTCTCTCTCGTGCAATGCAGAATCCGTTGGCAATAATCACAACGAAATTCAGCAAGTTCCTAAAGGTAGTCCGGCGGTCCTTCAATTAATTCCTTGATGGCTGACAATGGTACATCGGGAATCAGGTGTTGTGTCACGCTGTCAATGGAGATCACTTCCACTACATTCCGCCGAAAATCGGCGTCGACCACCTGATACAAATCTCTCCGGCCTCGCAACAGAACCTTCGAAAGAAGATCAGGCATCATGTCCATCACGGAGAAGAATGCAGTACCTCCGCGTCGATGAAAACTAGGAGGATTGCTAGGATATGACCTTAAGCCGGTTAAGGTTTCACACCTTTGCGTTTTGCTGGCACATCGCTCTTCACAGTGTGACCCACCTCGCAGCCATTGCCCGGGATGTCCTTTGATTCCAATGTTGTCGCATGGTTCGATGAACGCATCTTGTTTGCCAGGGTGGATCTTTTCAAGAGGCATAGATGAGAAGTGGCAACGGCTGGGAATCGTCGTCGCCCTCATAGCCTAGTAGAGTGTTTGTCCTCCGTAGCACACGTATACTTCACCGGTCACATAGCCGAAGTCGTCAGAAGCGAGAATACAAAGATCTTCGCCACCTCAATCGGCTGCGCGGGGACGACCGCAGCAGGTGTTGGAACCAAAAGGGTTAATCCTTTCGGCTGGCATCGTCGAAGGAATCAGGCGGTCCACACGGGACCCGGCGCGACAGCATTAGTCCGCACACCCTGCCTAGTCACCAGATTCGACAATGCCTCGGATCAAAGATCGCGAGCCTGGGTTGCATCGCGTGAAAGAGCCTCCCTCCAGACAACGCTTGGCGCGATCGTTGCTTCAGTGTACGTATGGAAGGGGGCGCTGCGGAGGGGCTAACGTGACGCCTAAAAATGCACCATCTCGCCATGCGGGCACAGCTTCTCCTGACCCGGCCGTTTGCCTCGAATCAGATGGAAGCACGAGGTCCTGTCGGCCGAGGGGCTTCGGCAACAGATTCGTCCCAGGTGGCTCTCTGAGGGATTCTGCGTGAAGTCGGCCATGCCGTGTGCCCATTCACTTCAGGTTTGGATTAAGAACGGAAGAACAGACGGAGCGAATCATGCCCGGAATGGATAGGCGCCATTTCACGGTCACTGCAGTCACCAAACTCTGCTGCTCAACGTCCTGCCTGGACTGGTCGGACGCGTCATGCAAAAACCGAAGGCGTTTGCGCGTTAGTAGAGCATCCGAAAGGATTCCCCCGAATGAATCTTCCCATCCGTCCACCCATCTTTCCGATGCTCGCTAAGCGAATCGAGATGCTACCAGTCGGCGCAGAATGGATTTATGAGCCGAAGTGGGACGGCTTCCGTACGATAATTTTTCGCGATGGCAGGGATATTCTGATCCAGAGTCGCGACCAGAAATCGCTGAATCGGTACTTTCCTGAACTCACTGAACCGCTACTTGATCAGCTTCCCCGAAAGTGTGTAATTGATGGAGAGGTCGTGATTGCTACACGCGACGCGTTAGATTTCGAGGCGCTTCAGCACCGCATTCATCCGGCGGCGTCGCGAGTAAAGCTATTAAGCCAACGAACGCCCGCGTCGATCGCGCTCTTCGATCTGCTGGCGAAGGACGATCACGACTACAGAGGGGAACCCTTTTCGCGTCGCCGCAAGACGCTGGAAGCCACATTCTCTAAGGCGGCTCCGCCGCTTTACGTCACTCCCGCGACGGATGATTCTTCCTTGGCTCAAGACTGGTTTCGTCGTTTCGAAGGCGCCGGTTTCGATGGAGTGATGGCAAAGTCCAAAGATGGCCTCTATGAGTCCAATCGGCGAAACATGTTCAAGATCAAACATGGACGGGACTGCGACTGCGTCGTCGCGGGATTCAGGTGGCATCGGACAAGTGAACAGCCGGCATTAGGATCGCTGTTGCTCGGACTTTACGACGACGCTCGCGTTCTGCATCATGTCGGTGTGTGTGGCAGCTTTCCTCTCAAAAAGCGTTATGAGTTGGTGAATTACTTGAAACCTTATCGCAAAAACGCGATGGCGCAGAACCCTTGGTGGGCATCGATCGACTCTGGTTCGAGCAAGAGTTCTTCCAAAGGGCCGGCAAGGCAGAGCCGATGGAGCCAGGGAAAGGATCTTTCGTGGGAACCGCTGCGGACCGAACTTGTCGCTGAAGTCAGTTATGACCACATGCAAGGCGGACGATTTCGGCATATGGCGCAGTTCCGCCGGTGGCGTTTCGACAAGAAACCGGAGGAATGCACATTCGGTCAGCTTGAGGTAGCGCCGCCCGAAGAACTGAAGGCGATTTTTGGGATGGGCTGATTTCGCCGAAACCTTCTGCCTTTGCCGAATGTGAAAAATGCTGCCGCCATCAGATAAGGTGTCGCTGAGCATTGATCCCGGCCTTTAAGTAGTGGAAGGCGCCGGGACGATATGAGTCGTGTGCGAAATCGTCTTCACGCGACCAATGCAATTTGACCGGAGCCTCGACCTTTTTGGTTAGATAAGCCACCTCGAGTAAATAGTCATTCATGAGACGGCGGCCCGAATCCACCCCCGGCGCTAACCAAAGGGAGGGTGATGGCGTTGGGAGATATACCGAGATGCTGTGCGACAAGTCCGGATCCACCTTTGGGCTGACGGCATCTGAAATCGATGAGGGTTCGAACGATCAAATACAGCCGGCGATCCGGGAGTGACACTGCCATGAATAACCCGCTAGGCACTTACCTGCACGACCATTTGTCAGGAGCAGACTTTGCCGTTGATCTTCTCATGGCGATGCGTGAGCGGCACGCTGAGGAAAACGTTCAACAGTTTGTGAGTCCTCTCCTCGCCGAAATTGAGGAGGATCGCAGCACGCTGCGCGGAATCGCTGAGAGAGTCGGGTCGGGCCGGAGCACGGTAAAGGAAATCGCCGCATGGTTGGGCGAAAAAGCCAGTCGTGCGAAGCTGGGATCCGCCGGCCCCACCACCTCCTTCGCAGAGTTCGAAGCCCTGGAATTCCTCGCTCTCGGTATCTTGGGGAAGATGAGCCTCTGGCGCGCACTGCAGATCCTTTCCAAAACCGACAGCCGCTTCGGGGGGATCGATCTACAAACTCTTATCTCCCGAGCCGGCGCGCAATACGACCGAGTCGAAGCACGAAGGTTAGAAATGTCGGTGTCGGCGTTTGCTCCAAAGAAGGGTAATGGGGGTCCGTGACAGCGCCTCTAGGGCCGCGGAGCACCGCCCATGCAGTAGCGATCCTCGCGCCCGCCAAACAGCCGCTTTTCGGTTGCGCCACTTCGCGCGGCACTGTCTCCTCACGGGCCGCCCCTCGACAACGTGACAATTAGCTTGTCCGGGCAAACATATGTGCGTCTCTTCCCATCCATCTTAGGTGCATTGGGTAATTTGTTTGAATCAGGAGCTTAGAGTGAAGGAAACCAAACCAGTGACGCTAGCTGAGCAATCGGGCGGGCACCCACGCCCACAGCGACGGCGTGAATTTTGGCGTTCACTAAACGGAACCTGAGACTTACTTAATTGGTCATCAGGGAATGGTGACCTGTCCAAAAAACGTGGAGTGGCACCCCCGATGTTACGCGAACGATCTCGACTTCTCTGGGAGCGACGGCTTTACGCAAGGATTTCCTTAGTCGCGAAGTCCCGTTTCCCTCAGATTTGTTCCCGATGGATTCTCTCGCAGCCGAAGATGTGGCCTTCCGAGCGTCATCCTGCTTCCCGCGATCTTCCCCCGGAAGCTTTCCATCGATATCCCCAACCGAAAGCCCCGGACCACCCGCCAGCTCCGACTCCACTGGTTCCAGTCCAAACGAAGCACTCCACGGCCCACGCATATCCGTATCGCCCTCATTTCCGTCCCCCGTAGATCCATTGAAGTACTCGTCCACGATTCCCGGAGTCGGCAGTAACCTGCCAATCGAAAACGGCTTCTTTTCCATGCTGTCGAGCGCCGCTTGGAAGGCTTTCATGTGGGTGATCTCTCGCGTCATGAGGAATTGAAGAGTATCGATAGTTCCCAGGTCTTCGGTGTGATCGATCAGCCGCTCGTAGACAATTTTCGCGCGGCTCTCTGCCGCAATATTGCTGCGCAGATCAACGTCAAGCTCGCCGGTAATCTTTAGATAAGTGGATGTCCACGGATTTCCCATCGAGTCGAACAGCGCCACGCCTCCACCACCTGCGATCGTAATCAATGGATCAGCTTCAGCGGCCTCGCGGTTAGTCTTGAACGGCTTCAGATGCATTCGAATCAGAGCACCGACCACTTCAAGGTGGCTCAATTCCTCAGTCCCAATGTCGAGCAGCAGATCCCGACGTCCCAGGTCATCCACACAGTTCCACCCTTGGATGGTGTATTGCATCGCGGCGCGCAAGCTCATCCATTCGCTCCGCCAAATTGTTCCAGGAGCATATTGCCGAACCGGACATCGGGTTGGCCGATCTTTACGGTGTACATCAGCTTTTTAACGTGGTGATACATAGGGCCTCCGGCCAGGGTGAGATTTATTTTCCGTCACCCCCGACGATGCTGAATCGTTGGCCCGCGACGTTCACCGTGAGGGACCGTTTGTTGAGGCCCTGAGACTGCGGGCCCGGCATCTTCAGGAGCCAGGCAGCTAAATCTCGATGGCTACTTGATGAACGCTAATGTTTGGGAGCCAGAACACAAGGCATTGCAGCTGGTCAGAGCAAGCGTGGCGCAAACGGCGAATGCTTCGACATATCCGCGAAGCTGCTGGCCTCGGCCTGCGGCTAGCCGCCCCAGAAATGAGAGGCAGCCCAACGGCGACCTCGGCTGAACGGCGGCCCGGGTGCTCCTGTTCTCGCCAATTCTAAAAAGCCGAGCAGGAATTCGTGCGCTCATCCGCGCGGCCGCATCGAACTGAACGACCATAACTCTTGGTCAAGGAGTGGTTATGAAACGTCGTTTGTTGCTGCTCGTCGTCCTGGCTATCGGGCTGGCTTCCTCGATCAAAAGCTACGCCGGCCAGAACGGCCCCGCCTCGTCATCCAGCCCCGCCGAGGCCCGTATCCAGAAAGAAGTTCGGCATGAACTGCTGATGCTGCCCTACTTTGGGGTTTTCGATAACATCGCCTTCCAGGTCAGCGGCAATACGGTCACGCTGTTGGGCCAGGTGACTCGCCCCACCCTCAAGTCGGACGCAGAGAATACTCTGAAGCACATTGAGGGCGTGGATCATGTGGAAAATAAGATTGAGGTCCTGCCGCCATCACCGATGGATGACCAGCTGCGCCTCTCACTCTATCGCTCGATCTACGGCTTTGGGCCGATGGAGAAATATGCTCTTGGGGTCCAGAAGCCCATCCGCATCATCGTCAAGAATGGACACGTCACACTCGAAGGCGTCGTTGATAACGAAACCGACCGCAACACCGCCACCCTCCGGGCAAAAACTGTTTCAGGCATTTTTGACGTAACGAACAATCTCCATGTCGTTCCCAACTAGTTCGCTCGACACATGGCGCCTGGTTGCGTAAACGGGCAGCGCCGCGGTGAAAGTGCGCTCACGGCGGACGACGGGTGGCAGAACGGTCGGCGCGCTGCCTTTTGCGTCAGTTGTGAGTCGACGGCGTGGGTCTGCAACTCAAAAGGGAGACGCCCTTCCTGTGCAGACCCGCGGCCTCGCAGGGCAGATCGCATCATACGTGGCATGAGGTCTCGGAAACATGCACAGACCCTTCCCTCGCCCGTGCCGATCGCGCTGTTGCTGATCGACGTGCTTACGACGTTTCAGTTTCCGGATGGAGAGGCAATTCTCAAGCACGCACTTAGAATGCGGGACGCGTTGGTTACGGCTGAAGGCGCGTGCGCGTGAGGCCGGCATCCCGGCGTTATACGTGAACGATAACTTCGGCGATTGGCGCAGCGAAAAGGAAGTGTTGATGGGCCGTTGCCTCGAGGCCAAAGGGGCAGAGTTTGTACGGCCGCTGCTACCTGACAGCGAAGACTACTTCGTGCTCAAGCCGATGCACTCCGCTTTTTACATGACCCCGCTGGAAGTGCTCCTGCAGCACCTGGAGGTGGAGACACTGATTCTGACCGGATTGACGTCCAATAGTTGCATCACTGTGACCGCCCATGACGCGAATATGCGCGGTTTTGACATCTACATTCCGCCGGATTGCTCTTGTGCGCACGAAGCGTGCGAGAGCACGCTCAGGCGCTGTCTCAGTTGGAGGCGATGGCTGGAGCGCATATCCGGCCTTCGACTTCGCTGAAACTGCCAGATCTCATTCGTGAAGCGAAAAATTCCCAGCGGCTGGATATGGCGGGCGGGCCAGCAGATCGGCATAAAGGGCGAAGCGCAATCGCCGCTCATTTTATCCCTAACTGCCCTTAGGACGTTGGTGCGCGGGCGCCCAGGATGCCATCGTTGGCAAGCTTAGATCGGCATCCATCGCGTCGCCTGAGCGACTTTTGCCATGTCGGCCAACACGATCTGCCATCTCGTCATCCAAAAATTGTTGCTACTACGCAGGCGTTTCGCCCATGTTATCGTTCTCGACGTTGCAAACTAACGCTGTGTTTCGGCGAACCAGCGCCTGGCTGGCGATGCTGCTCTTCGCGTCGCTCTTGGTAAGCTGCAGGAAAGCGACGCAAACCGTCCAGCCGCCCGCCGGTGACGGGGGACAGCTGCGGTCCTATGCGGGTCAGCTTGAAGCCGACGACGGCCAGTGGGTGCGTGCGACCAAGGACTACGCGAATACCCGCTACAGCACTCTAGAGCAGATCAACACAGGCAATGTGGCCTCCCTCAAGGTGGCGTGGACTTTTGATACGGGTGTCGCGCGCGGGCAGGAAGCCGCGCCCATCGTCGCCAACAATACGATGTACGTCGTCGCGCCATGGCCGAACACGCTGTTTGCCCTGGACCTGACCAAACCCGGCGGCCCTCTGAAGTGGAAGTTCGAGCCGAACCCGTCGCCGGCGGCAAAGGGCGAAGCCTGCTGCGACTGGGTGAATCGCGGGGCGGTGTTCGACTCGGGAAAGATCTTCTACAACACCCTCGATGGTTATACGGTGGCCGTGGACGCGAACACGGGCCAGCTCGCCTGGCGTACCCACCTTGCCGACATCAGCAAAGGCGAAACCATGACCATGGCGCCCACCGTCGTTCATGGCAAAGTGCTGGTGGGCGATAGCGGAGGGGAGTTCGGTGTCCGTGGCTGGCTGGCGGCTTTGGATGCGCGGAGCGGCAAGCTCCTGTGGCAGGCATATAACACGGGCCCGGATAAGGATGTCCTGATCGGCGACAAATTCAAGCCGTTCTACGCGAGCGATAAGGGGACGGACCTGGGCGTGAAGACGTGGCCGCCGGATGCATGGCGCGTAGGCGGCGGAACGGTCTGGGGGTTTGTCGCCTATGATCCCGCCAGCAACCTTATCTATTACGGGACGGCGAACCCCGGGCCATGGAACGCAGATGCAAGGCCGGGCGATAACAAGTGGACGGGCGGGCTGTGGGCCCGCGATGCCGATACCGGGCAGGCGGTTTGGTTCTACCAGATGGCTCCGCATGACCTGTTCGACTGGGACGGCATCAACGAGGACATCGTGCTCGACCTTCCCTGGCAGGGCTCCACGCGCAAGGTGCTGGTGCGGCCCGACCGGAACGGGTATATGTACATCATCGATCGGCTGACAGGGCAGGTGCTCTCCGCGACGCCTTATGTCTACACCACCACGACAAAGGGCGTCGATTTGAATACGGGCCGGCTGATCCACGTGGACGAGAAGAAGCCCGAGGTAGGCAAGGAGACCGTGAACATCTGCCCCATGGCTCCTGGCTCGAAGGACTGGCAGCCATCGTCGTTCTCTCCTCGTACCGGGCTTGTTTATGTTCCCCACGAAAACATGTGCATGGACGAGCAGTACAACGAGGCCAACTACATTGCGGGCACACCCTACATCGGTGCCACGGTGCGCTATTATGCCGGCCCGGGCGGCAACATGGGCGAGATCATGGCTTGGGATCCCATCAGCGGCAAGAAAGTCTGGACCATCCCCGATAAGTATCCGACATGGAGCGGAACGGTAGCCACAGCCGGTGACCTTGTGTTCTTTGGAACGCTGGACGGCTGGTTCAAGGCCGCCGACGCGCGTACTGGCAAGATCCTCTGGCAGTTCAAGACCGGCTCCGGCATCATCGGCCAGCCGATCACCTATCGCGGCCCCGACGGCAAGCAGTATGTCGCCATCCTTTCCGGCGTGGGCGGATGGCCGGGCGCCATTGTCTCCGCCAATCTCGACACTCGCGACGACTCGGCGGCCAATGGCTGGGGCAGCGCCTTGCGCGACCTGAAAAATGTCACGCAGGCGGGAGGGACGCTCTATGTCTTTGCGCTTCCCTAAACTTCTGGCTGCGCTCTCGCTCGCGCTTGCCTCTTTGCCCGCAGGGGCAGTCGCTCCACTACGCATCTGTGCTGACCCGGACAATCTTCCATTCTCCAATCGCGCCGGCTCGGGCTTTGATGATCGCATCATCAGCCTCGTCGCACATGACATCCATCGCGAGCCTGTGTTCGTCTGGGCACGTTCGCGGCGTGGCTTCCTTCGGGAGCAATTCAACAAGAATGCCTGCGACGTACTGCTGGGCGTGCCCACCGGCGTACGGGGCATCGCCGTCACAGATCCGTACTACACATCGAGCTACGCCTTCGTAACGCCGGCGCGGCAAGCATCTGCAAATCGCCTCATTCACGGACGAGCGTTTGAAGGATAAACGCATCGGCCTGCAAATTCTGGAAGAGGATCTCTCTCCGCCATCTCTTCCGCTTATCCGTTCCGGCCACGCGGCGCAGATCGTCGGCTTCGAATCCTTCGGCAAGCGCGAAGGCGATGTGGTGAAGGCCGTGGCCGATGGCCGTGTCGGTGTTGCTGTCGTCTGGGGACCGGTCGCCGGCTACTTCGCGCAGCGCAGTCCGGTGCCGCTGGCGGTCACGCCCGTGTCCCGCGCCTACAGCTTCTCGGGTATTCCATTTACCTATTCGATCGGTTTCGGGCGTACACAAGCAGGACCGAGCGCTTCTGCAGCAGCTTAACGATTCCATTCACAGGCTGCAGCCCAAGATCAATCAGATTCTCGCCGCGTTCGCCATCCCAACCGTGAATGTCGCGAAGGAGGTCCGATGAAGCGCCCGCCGTTCGTGTGCACAGTCACGGCCATGTTGCTGCTCGCGCTTGGCTGCAAGCGCGAGCAGCGTGTCTTCGATCCGGGCTCCGCCGGCGCCCAGGTAGCGGATGGAACGGCACTGAACGAGGTTCACGCCGGGGGATCTGCACCCATGCCGGACATCAGCAAATACGAGAGCAGCGCCTATGCTGTGGCCGAAGGCAAACGCCTTTATAGCGCCTACAACTGCGTCGGCTGCCACGCACAAGGCGGAGGCGCGATTGGGCCGGCACTGATGGACTCGGTCTGGATCTATGGCAGCCATCCGCAGCAGATCTACTCCGACATTGTGCAGGGACGTCCCAATGGCATGCCAAGCTTCGGCGGCAAGCTTCCCGATTACCAGGTCTGGGAACTCGTCGCATACGTGCGCTCGATGAGCGGACAACTTCCCAGTGACGTCGCTCCGTCGCGCTCGGACCAGATGCCCGTTGCCAAGGCCGAACAGGCGCGCCAGAAAGAACACCCGTCCGATGAGAACCCGCAGCCCATTCAGAAGGCAAAGCCATGATCCTGATCGCGGCCGTTCCCGGCTTTCCCTCTAACCAGACGTCGCTCAACCCGGCCGGACCGGCGGCCGCGCACATTGAGCACACATTCGCGCTGATCTTCTGGATTACTGGAACGGTATACCTCCTCACCATTGCCGCGCTGGTCTACTTCGTATGGCGCCGGCGGCACGTGCTGAACACCATGCCTGAACCTCAGCCCACCGGGGAACAAGGTGATCGTTTGGCCACTCGGGCAGTCGCCGGGGCCATGACTCTCACCGTGCTCCTGCTCTTCGTCATGCTGATCAGCAGCTTGATCACCAGCCGCAGGCTTGGCAGGATGAACGAACAGCAGGCTCTTACCATCGATGTCTACGGTCATCAATGGTGGTGGGAGGTGCAGTATCCCAATGAAACCGAGCCCTACCGCATGGTGACCACCGCCAATGAGATCCACGTCCCGGTCGGAACACCGATCCGTATTCACGGCACATCACGCGACGTGATACACAGCTTCTGGGCACCGAATATCCAGGGCAAGCGCGATCTCATGCCCGGCTACAACACCGACGTCCTCATGCAGGTGGATAAGGCGGGCCGCTGGCGCGGTCAATGCGCCGAGTACTGCGGCATACAGCATGCGCACATGTCTTTCTACATGGTTGCCGAATCGCAGAAGGACTTTGACAACTGGATGACCGCGCAGGCGCAAAGCTCCGTCGCTCCCACGAACGCCCAGACCGTGCATGGCCAGCAGGTGTTCCTCACCCACGCTTGCGTTCTGTGTCACACCATTCGCGGGACACCGGCCGGCTCACGGGTAGGGCCCGATCTGACGCACCTTGCCAGCCGGTCCACGATCGCTGCAGGCATGCTGCCGAACACCATTGGGAATCTGGGCGGCTGGATCCTGAACCCACAGGCGCTGAAGCCCGGCAGCCGCATGCCGCCCAACCAGATTTCCGGGCCGGACCTGCAGGACTTGCTCGCCTACCTGGAGACCTTGCGATGACACCGACTGCGATTCAAACCCAGGAACTGACCGACGCCGAACGCAAAAAGGCTGCGCAGTTGGAGTTCATTTGGCGGGAGCCGACCGGCTTCCTTGGATGGTTCAAGGCCGTGCACCACACCACGATCGGCATCCGCTATGTCGTGACCGCGTTCTGCTTCTTCCTCATCGCCGGCCTGCTCGCCGGCGCCATGCGGCTGCAACTTGCATTTCCGGAGGCGCACTTTCTATCCGCAGACAAGTACAACCAGTTTTTTACCATGCATGGCAGCACGATGATGTTTCTATTCGCGGTGCCCATGATGTTTGAAGCGCTCAGCGTCTACCTGGTCCCGTTGATGGTCGGCACTCGCAACATCGCGTTTCCCCGCCTGAATGCGTACAGCTATTACCTCTATCTGTTCGGCGGCATCATGTTCTACATCGCCTTTCTCTGCAACACCGGGGCGGACAACGGCTGGTTCTCCTATGTTCCCCTGGCTGGTCCGGACTTCTCACCGGGCAAGCGCGCCGACTTCTGGGCGCAGCTCATCACGTTCACTGAAGTCTCCGGCCTCGCCGTTGCCGTTGAGGTTCTGGTCACGGTCTTCAAACTACGCGCCCCGGGAATGTCGCTCAACCGCATCCCGCTCTTCGTGTGGGGACAGGCGATCGTTGCGTTCATGGTCCTCTTCTCCCTGCCCGCCATCATGCTCTCAAGCACCATGTTGCTGCTCGACCGGACGGGAGGAACGCAGTTCTTCAATCCCGCTGTCGGCGGGGACGTTCTTCTCTACCAGCACCTCTTCTGGTGGTTTGGACACCCTGAGGTTTACCTCATTTTCCTTCCGGGCACAGCCGTCGTGTCCACCATTGTCGCCACCTTCAGCCGCCGCCACGTTTTCGGATATCTCGTCCTCGTACTCGCCGCTCGTATCCACCGGATTTCTGGCGTTCGGGCTGTGGGTGCATCATATGTTCGCTACCGGCATTCCGCAGATCGCCGAGAGTTACTTCACCGCCGCGAGCATGATGATCGCCATCCCCGCCGGCGCGCAGATCTTCTGCTGGATCGCCACGATGGCCACGGGCAAAGTTGTGCTGAAGACACCCATGTGGTGGGTCCTCGGCTTCTTCTTTGTCTTTATCATGGGCGGCATGACCGGCATCTTTGTCGCGTCCGTTCCGGTCGATCTCCAGGTACACGATACCTATTTCGTAGTCGCCCACTTTCATTACGTGCTCATCGGGGGCGCCGTCTTCCCGCTGTTCGGCGCCATGACGTACTGGTTCCCCAAAGTCACCGGCCGAATGCTCAGCGAGAAGCTTGGCCAGATCAGCTTCTGGCTATTTTTCATCGGCTTCAATGTCACGTTCTTCCCCATGCACCTGGTTGGTCTTCGGGGAATGCCTCGGCGTGTTTATACCTATCCCGCCAACATGGGATGGACGTTGCTGAACCAGATCGAGTCGCTCGGCTACATCTTCCTCTTTGTCTCGGTCCTGTTGTTTATGGGTAACGTCTACCGCTCTCTTCGTCGCGGCTCCGCTATCGGGACCGAACCCATGGCTCGCGGGCACCCTGGAGTGGGCCACGTCGTCGCCGCCCCCGAAGTACAACTTCCTGCATCTGCCCACCGTCAACGGCCGCGAGGCCTTGTGGGACGCGGCACCAAATCAGCCTGTCGTTGTGGGTCTCGATGAAGATGCGCGCACGGTTCTCACTACGCGTACCCTCGATGCCGAGCCCGAGGGCAAGGACGAATTCCCCGGGCCGAGCATCTGGCCGTTCCTTGCCGCGTTGGCAACCACCGGCGGCGTTCGTTGCCAGCATCTTTACCCCGTGGGGCATCACGTTCGGCACGATTCCGATCGCCATCACCATGATCGGCTGGTTCTGGCCGGACAAGCAGGCCGCTCAACGGCGGCGCGCGAGGGAGATATGGCAGAGCGAGTAGAGCCCGCAGTCCTCGATGTTTCGAAGTTGCCGACGGTGCTGTTCGGAACGAAGAGCCTGACGTGGTGCGGCATCATCGGCATGATGGCCATCGAAGGCATGGTCTTCGTGCTGATGATCGCTTCGTACTTCTATCTGCACTCGCGGTCGGTCGAGTGGCCGCCTCACGAAAATCCTCCTGCGCTCTTTTGGGGCACGCTCAATCTCGCCGTCTTTCTCATCAGCGTCATTCCCAACGAATGGTATCGCCGCCGGGCTCGCAAAGGCGACAAGCGCGCCATGCAAATCGGGCTGGTGACACTCTCGCTATTCGGCATCGCCAACCTCGTCATTCGTTATTTTGAGCTGCGTCATCTCAACTGTGACTGGAGCCTCGATGCTTATGGCTCCGCTGTCTGGATGCTGATGGGCCTGCATGTCACCCATCTGCTCACCGATCTCGTCGACACTATCGTTCTCACAGTACTCTTCTTCACGTCTCTGGTCGAAGGCAAGCGATTCATGGACGCCTCTGAGAACGCTGATTACTGGTACTTCGTTGTCGTCTCCTGGATCCCGATCTATCTCGTCATTTACTGGGCGCCGAGGTGGTTGCATGCCTGAAATCATCTCGACCGACGTGGCTCATTACCGCCAGAAGCTCGATCGCCAGCTTTTACTCAGCCTTGCGCTTTCGCCGTTGGCTGCGGGTATCAGCACCATCGTCGGCTACACTGTCGCGCATTGGATCGCTATCGTCGGCTACAAACGACACCGGCTACGTCGTCGTCGGCTAGCTGCCTCGCCTTGTGCGCGGCAGCTGCATGGCTTGCCAGGAACGCTCAACGATCAACTAACCTAACCCCGATGAGACGCTACCGGAGGAAGGGCGCCAGCTCTTCATGGCGAAGGTCGCCCTTCTGCTTTCCGCTTTTTGCACTTTGGTTGTTTTTGCAGGCACCCTCGTGCTTATCACTTTGGGCCTAACGACTGATGCTGAGCTTCATTTCGCATCCCGCAGGCGCACTCCTCGCCGCCCCAAAAGGCGAGTCGTTTTCGTCAGTACCCTGGAGTTGGGAACCATCCATTGTGCTCCCATTCGCTCTCCTCACAGTTGTCTACACAGCGGGACTCTTCCGACGTGGCAAGCATCCACAAGCTGCGCTGGCGGCACGCGAGCTTCTATGCCGGTTTGCTCACGCTTGCATTTGCGCTTGTCTCCCCCATCCACGAGTTGGGCGAGCAGCTTTTCAGCGCGCACATGTTGCAACACGAAATCCTCATCCTCGTCTCGGCGCCCCTCATCTCCGCCGCCCATCCCGGAGCCACCATGCTCTGGGCATTCGCTCCGCGCCAACGAGTAGATATTGGTGGCTGGGTCTACGCGATCGAACGCAGCTCACTCATCGTCTTCATCACGCGTCCTCTCGCGGCATGGCTGCTGGAGGCCTTCGCCCTCTGGATCTGGCATATTCCTGCTCTATACCAAGCCACGCTCACCTCTGACTGGATCCACGCAATCCAGCACCTCAGCTTTTTCTTCACTGCTGTGATCTTCTGGTCCGCACTTTATGGCGTTGGCCGGCCGGCGATGAGCTACGGGGCGGCGACATTCTATGTCTTTGGAACTGCAGCCCATTGCAGCGCGCTCGGAGCCCTGCTCACGTTCTCGGCGGTCCTCTGGTATCCGGCGTATCGGCAGACCACGCAAGCCTGGGGCCTCACTCCTCTTCAAGATCAACAACTTGGCGGCGTCATCATGTGGGTCCCATCGGGCATCGTCTTGATCACGGTCGGTCTGGTCTTATTCGCGAAATGGCTCCGAGAGTCGGACCGCCGACTCGCTCACACGTCGCTCCAGGCGGCACTCGATTCGCCGAAAGGAGATCGTTCATGAAGCTCGTCGGCTCGATCGGGATGACGGCGGCTATCATCATCTGCGCGGGATGCTCGCACTCCAACGCCCCCCGAGCAGCATGCCACTGCGGCGCAAGCCAGCGCACCGGACCTGATGATCCAATACGGCTGCCCCACCTGCCACGTTATTCCGCATGTGCCCGGCGCGGTGGGAAGGGTCGGCCCTTCACTTGCTGACCTCGCGCAGCGCTCCTACCTCGCAGGAACGCTGCAGAACTCTCCCGAGAATCTTATCTACTGGATCGAGCACCCACAGCAGATCCATCCCGGTACGGCCATGCCGGAGATGGGAGTCACCTCAGCGGATGCCGCGCGCATCGCCACCTTCCTGCATTCCAATCGTTAACTTGCTCGCACCCTGCCGCGTCATGTTAATCGCGAGCGGAGCCAGAAGCAGAATCTGCGCCCGGCTCCCAACCAGCCTAGTTCTATGCTGCTTTGCTCACGTTCGCGTCGTCCACCTCCTCAGGCATCGGCCGTTCTGCCTCCAGTTTGAGCCTTGTTTTCAGGGGTTCATCGATAGTCCTCGTGTTCGAACTCGCGAACGACGTATGTATGCTCGTTCCGATGCACTCCAGCTCTTTGGTAGCTTGCTTTGCTCTCCGACCGTGAAAGCACTCGGCAGTGCCCATGCAATCAAGAGCTACATTGCGAGTCACGACTGTGTAGCGACGGATCACCGAGCAAACCGTTCAAGCAGCACATTTAAGGGCTGGCAGTTGAGGACGTCCGCGTTCTCCAGCCCGGCGCGTCGGGCCTGCTCGATGCCATAGCGGATCGTACGGTACTCGCCTGTACTGTGCGAGTCAGTGGATATAGCGATCCTGATGCCCGCCGCTCGAATCAGCCTTGCATTTTCAGCAGATACATCGAGTCGGTCGGGGCTGGAGTTCAACTCAAAAGAGAGGCCTCTAACTTTCGCGTGCTCAATGATGCGATCGAAATCGAGCTCATACCCGGGGCGCTTGAGGAGCAGGCGTCCAGTGGCATGGCCGAGGATCGTGAAATAGCGGTTGTCCATGGAGCGCAAAATGCGTTCAGTCTGCTGCTCCCTGTTCATCGCAAAGCGCGAGTGGATGGAGCAGACGGTATAGTCGAGTTCCCGCAGCACGTCGTTGGGAAGGTCGAGTGTGCCGTCGGCGAGAATGTCGACCTCGGCGGACTTGAGCACTCGAAACCCGGGGAGGCGCGCGTTGAGCTCATCAATCGCACGGATCTGAGAGCGCAAGCCTTCGATGGATTGTCCATTGGCAATCTTAAGGCTGGGCGAGTGATCGGTGATGCCAACGTATTCGTAGCCGAGTTCCTGTGCGGCGTGCGCCATGTCTTCGAGCGAATCGACGCCGTCGCTGGCGAACGTGTGCGCGTGCAGATCGCCGCGAATGTCCTGTTGAGTAATGAGTTGCGGCGTTGCGCCCTTGCGCGATTGGCTGATTTCATCAAAGCCTTCACGGAGCTCGGGCGGAATGTACTGCATGCCGAAACGCTCATAGAAAGCTTCCTCACTTGAAAAGGAGGTGGCGTTTTCGAGAGCAGCGAGGCTGCCGGTTATGCGGCTCAATTTGCGTAGATGCGCCGCGGAACCGGTATTGCGGATGAGCGCTAGTCCCCAGTTCTTCTTCTGGACCCGCTCAAGGCAGAGGAGCGGCCCGGACGGCAGCGAGTAGCTGGCTGTCGTTGCCCTCAATTCAACCAGCGACGTGCGGCCGCCATAGCTCTTCATGGCTTCGACGACCTTTCCGAAATCGTGGACATGGATGAGGAAATCGAGCCTTCCGACAATCTCCACGCGGCGGCGATAGTCGCCTGCTACCTGGACGCGTTCGGCACCCGCTTTGTTCAGCAGAAACTCCTCAATGGATTTGCAGAGCGGGTGCGCGTGGTAAAGCAGGATCACCGAGGTATCGACCAGTCCGTGACGGACGTGCAGCGCCATACGCGAACCGAAGGTGCGCTCTATCAGGCCGCTGTCGAGAGCGGAACGGAGGGCCTCGACAGTAGAGATGCAGAGTTTTTTGTAGATGCGAAAGACGCGCTGGGGATCGAGGCGCGGATGTGCGCTGAGGCCGACTAGTTCCGGACTGGCGCTCGAGCGGAGCTTATCGAGGCTCTTCAGAGTGCCCGTCTCGACGATCTCGCGGATGGCGGCGCTGATGGCCTCGCCAATGCCGCCATAGACACGCAAGTCAGCGTTGCTTCGAACCAACTCGTCGACGCTCTCGCCAAGTTCGCGGATAACATCGGCGGCGCGGCGGTATGCGCGAATCTTGTAGGGGTTCGCCTTCTCGACCTGGAGCATCCGCGCCAGCGAGAAAAGGCGGTCTGCGATTTCAGCATTACTAAGAACCCTCATCCGAAGAATTCTGCGGATACTTGCGGAGCACATAAACTGTCGCCAATGTTGCTACGATTAGTTCCGATACGCTCTGATTCTCAGCAGTGCCTTAATGTCGTTCAAAGACGCCGCTTCCCGCTGCCCGGCGATTCAGTAAGGTGTTCGCCCACCCGTGGCTCCGTAGACTTCACCGGTCACGTAGCTGGCATCGTCCGAAGCGAGAAACACGAAGATCCTCGCGAGTTCGACCGGCTGCGCGGGACGCCCTAAGCCAGTATTGGAACCGAACGTCTTGACCTTTTCGGGCGGCATCGTCGAAGGGATCAGTGGCGTCCAAACGGGGCCCGGCGCTACCGCATTCACGCGAACTCCTTGCTTGATCGCAAGATCCGCTATGCTCTTGGTCATACTGAGAATTGCGGCCTTTGTTGCGGCATACACGACTAGTTGTGGACTCGGGTCGTATGCCTGAATCGAAGTCGTATTCAGAATGACGCCGCCAGCAGGAAGTTTCTTGAGGGCGGCCTGACTCAGCAGGAACGTGGCAAATACATTGGTGCGAAACGTATGATCCAGTTCTTCGGGAGAAAGCTCCGCGATATCGTCGTGCGACATCTGATAGCCGGCGTTATTCACTACGATGTCCACACGCCCGAGCTGACCGTCGGCAGTTGAGATCAGCTTATCGATAGTTTCGATCTTTCGAATGTCCCCTGCCACTTTTACGACTCTGACGCCTGACTTTTCGATCACCGCCGCCGTATCGTCCGCATCGGGTTGTTCCTCGGGCAGGAAAGAGAGCACTATATCCGCCCCCTCTTTCCCAAAAGCGATTGCTACGGCACGACCGATTCCGGAGTCCCCACCAGTGATAATAGCCACTCGACCTTTCAATTTCCCTGTGCCTTGGTAACTATCCTCACCATGATCGGCAGGCGGTTTCAACTGACGCACGGAACCGGGATGCGTCTGTTGTGGTTGGGGGAAGGGGGGCTTCGGTCCAGCCTCGCGGGGATCCTTTGCTTTGTTCATATTTAGCTCCGAAATTGAATTATGCGGCTCTCTCGGCCCACGGATCTATGACAATCTTCGTGACATTGTCGCGCTTATCGCGCCAGACCTTGTACATTTCCGGCGCCTCATCCAGGGTGATGCGATGAGAGATGATTGAGCTTGGATCTATCTGACCATTTTCAATTCGCCTCAAGAGGGGCTTCATATAGTTGTGCATATGGGTTTGTCCCATCTTCATCGTTATCCCTTTGCCAAAGGCTGCACCGAATGGAACCTTATCGAGAAGGCCTCCGTACACGCCAGGGATGGATAAGGTGCCCCCTTTACGGACCGCCTGAATCGCCTGTCGCAGGACGCTTGGTCTGTCCGTCTCAAGCATCACAGCCGTTTTTACCCTGTCATATATCCCTTGTAGTTCCGTTGAGTGCGCTTCGAGCCCAACCGCATCAATGCAGGAATCAGGCCCCATGCCCCCGGTGAGATCTTTCACCGCGGTTAGGACATTTACGTCGTCTTGCGAATAGTCGACCGAGATGGCTCCGAACTGGCGAGCCATCTCCAGCCGTTCGGGCAATCTATCAATCGCGATGACGCGGGCCGCGCCTAACATGAAGGCGCTGGCAATCGCGAAGATACCGACCGGACCGCAACCCCAAACCGCGACGGTATCCCCTTCCTCAATTTGAGCGTTTTCAGCGGCCATGTATCCGGTCGGAAAAATGTCGGAGAGAAAGAGAATTTTCTCGTCGGGAAGGTCGCTGTCAATTTTCAATGGCCCAACGTTGGCAAAGGGGACGCGCACGTATTGTGCCTGTCCGCCCGCGTATCCGCCCATCATGTGGGAGTATCCGAACAGGCCTGAACCTGAATATCCGTAGGCGGCCTCCATCAGATGTGCATTAGGATTCGTGTTATCACATGCCGACCAGCTCTTCTTCTTGCAGAAGATGCAGCTGCCACAGGCGATCGTGAAAGGTACGACCACGCGGTCCCCTTTTTGCAGGTTCGAGACTTCTCGGCCAACCTCTTCCACGATGCCCATGAACTCGTGGCCGAGGATATCGCCGGATTCCATTGTGGGAATAAAGCCGTCGTAAAGGTGAAGATCTGAGCCACAGATGGCCGTACGCGTGACCTTTAGGATCGCGTCGTGCGGATTGAGGATTTTTGGATCATCGACTGTGAGTGTTCGAACGTCGCTCGTGCCCATCCAGCAAACTGCCTTCATGGAAGACTCCTTTACCTGCGCCGACTGCAGAGGCGATCCCTGCGCGCTTGAGTTTGATGATTGATGAACTAGCTTGCGATCCGCTGGGTTCCGGTGGGAGTCTCAACCGTCTCGCCATACAGTGATCTCTTCGCCTTGCCGCTTGTTCCTCGCGGGCCATGTGGCTGGCCCTGTATGCGCGGGATCTCGCCCGCTTCTGCGAGCGCCTTGAAATGACGAAGGTTTTCGATAATCGACTGCTTCGGATTGCGACCTGTAAGCGTCTCCCATGCGCTTGCCAGCTTGCCCATGCGAAACTCCTGCAGCACGGTAACGATGGTTCCACGTTCCCCGCGCGCAGTCTCAAAAATCACTTCGCCTGCATTATTGGAATCGCCATAGATGGAACGCCAGGCGATGCGTTTGCCTGGTTCGTCATTCAGTATTTCCGAGTCCCATTCGAGCCGCTTGTCGGGGTCGTCGCCCGTCATCATGACCCAATGCGAGGTCTTGGGGCCGGTTATGCGGACCTCGACGATTTGTTCCTGCCACATTGGAGCCTTCGCGATGTCGCGCCAAAGGTCATACAACTCTGTCGCCGAGCGAAGAACGAGAGCACTCGTCCTTACCCATTGCTTCCCATCTTTATCGGCAGGCGGAGGAGTATAGTGTCCCTCCACGATCATGCCGACGGCTCCTGATTGCGGAACTTCCATCGCTTGTAGCTTTTCCGTAGTTGCGCCTGCCATGAGATGTCTCCTTGGTTGCCTCCATGTGGAGGCGGGGCATTATTTGTCGCCTAGGGGTTTGGCCATCTTCTCGTGCATGGACGCCTTCACGGAACCGGGGATCAGGTTCCCGACCGCGCCTTCCAATTTAGTCGTCGCCGAATGAACAGTACAAGCACAGTTCAACTCGATCATCTTAATTCTTCTTCGAGATCCGTCTCCCAGAATCGGCCGCCAACGCCGACACCTGCATTGACGCAAGCGACGTCCACAGGCCGACCTAGATCCACGACCTGGTTCCAGAACAACTCGACGCCCGCCCGTGTGGAGAGATCTGCGGTTACGGGGACGACCTGTGCCCCGGATGAGCGGACGATTTCAGCCGCTTCAGGCAGTCGTTCGCCGGCGGAGCACACAACCAGATCGTATCCGCGGGAAGCAAGTTCCTTGGCGAGGGATAGACCGATGCCGCTTGAAGCACCGGTGACGATGGCAAGTTTGTCAGACATAAGAGACTCCCGACATTTATTCGAGTGCGGTCTTGACACGGGATACGATGCAGGATCTGATCATGGGGTTCGCCCACTTCCCCTTCGGCGAATGTGCTTGCGAACTTCCTGAATGAAGCGCTCTCACGACTGCCCCGCGCGCCCAGAGTCGTATCCCGAGGGACGCGCGTGCATCGATTTGCCTGTGTGATTTGAGCCCGCCGCTTGTACCGCAAGTCGGAAGAGATAGGAAGTCTGAATGTAAGCAACTGCGATGCATGTCCTTGCCATCGAAGCTCTACGTGTGAGTGGAACGGTGCGTTCTATATTCTTGGGCACCAACCTTATTGATATGTGATTTGATATGTGATCCCGAATGCTTGGCACAGTCGTTGCCTCAATAGTTGCAAGCAGGATGTCCTGTATCGTTCTGTCGCACCTTCACCATTACTCCATGATCGGGCCGAGGATCCATCTTGCTGGCAAGGCCAGGCCAAGGTTGCGACTGGCCGGGATAGGGCGCACCGTTTACTCTGATTCCTTTGGGTCCCAATTGCTTGGCCAGGGACTTCACATAGTTCATTGTCGCCGCTTTGGTCTGCGCATAGTCGTACAGATTTCCTGCAGGATCGTAGGCCTACTTCGACGTAGTTCCGATAATGCCACTGGTAACATTTATGGCGCAGGTGGCGGCGCCGGGCAACCATAGGAACCATCCCTCTTTTCGTCGATGGAGAGATCCGAGTCCGCGAGCACAACGCCGGGGATTAATGCGCGAGAAAATGACAACGAAAAGAGTTCCCCTTTCGGTACATGCTTAGCGCAAATACAGATGCCTCAACTATCCTTATGCAGGACTTGAGCACTGATAGGACCGGATATCATTTCTGAAGAACGGCGGAGTCGGCCCATCTTTACTCATTGAGGGTGGTTATTCGACGCCAAGGTGAGCCGCTAGATAAGGCGCAGTGCGACTTGCCTTGTCCTTTGCGACGCGTTCGGGTGGGCCGCAGGCCACCATCTTTCCACCTTCATCCCCTGCGCCCGGTCCAATGTCAATAATCCAGTCGCATGCGGTAATAATGTCCATGTCATGCTCGGCCACAATTACGGTGTTGCCGTTCGCCACGAGAGTCTGCAGTTGCGCCAAGAGGCGGCAAACATCAGATGGATGAAGTCCGGTGGTTGGCTCATCGAGAATGTAAAGCGTGTCTGCGCGACCGATTCTCTGCAGTTCCGTGGCCAGTTTGACACGCTGTGCCTCCCCGCCAGAGAGTTCTGTTGCGGATTGTCCAAGGCGGAGATACCCTAATCCAACATCGTGCAGCACGCTCAAATAGCGTTTGACTGAATCGTCAGAAAAGAAAAAGTCCAGCGCCTCATCCACGGTCATCCTCAAAACATCGGCGATGTTCTTCCCCTGATAGGTAACCTCGAGTGTCTTGACATTGAAGCGCGAGCCCTTGCAGGCTGGGCACGGCGAGTAGACGCTTGGCAAAAATAATAGCTCGACGCAAACAAAGCCTTCGCCCCTGCAGGTCTCACAACGACCTTTCGCGACGTTGAACGAGAACCGTCCTGCATCGTATTTTCGTCCTTTGGCCATTCTTGTGTTTGCGAACAGAGCTCGAACGTGGTCGAAGAGCCCCGTGTAGGTGGCCACGTTCGAGCGCGGCGTGCGGCCGATTGGCTTCTGGTCAACCACAACCAGGCGTCGAATTCCTTGCAGCCCACCAGCGATCTCGCCCCTCGTCTCGATCATGGGTTCGCTTCCCAATTCATCCAGATCTTCATCCGTCCGGGATGTGTGCCCGAGTTCGGCTGTGACGAGATCGATCAATGCCTGAGAAACCAAAGTCGACTTTCCCGATCCCGACACTCCAGTTACGCAGGCAAGCACACCGAGTGGAAGGTCAGCGCCGACTTCGGCAAGATTGTTACGTGTGATCTTTCGCAGCTTCAACCAGCCAACAGGCGCGCGACGTTTATAAGAGTGATTGCGCGTTCCGCGGAAGAGATATTTGGCGGTCTCGGAGTCATTCACGGCTCGCAAGCCCTCTGGTGGCCCGCTGTATAAGATTTGGCCACCAGCCTGACCTGCCGCAGGGCCAACATCTACCAGCCAATCGGCATGCTTAATAACGTCAATCTCATGCTCGACGACGAAAAGCGAATTCCCGACCCGCTTCAGCACATCGAGTGCCCGCATCAGCGATTCGGTATCGGACGGATGGAGCCCGGCAGAGGGTTCGTCGAGTACATAGACGACGCCGAAGAGATTCGAATGGAGTTGAGTTGCCAGACGCAGGCGCTGCAGTTCACCCGGAGATAATGTTGGCGTGCTCCTTTCAAGGCTGAGGTATCCCAGTCCCAGATCGAGAAGCACATGAAGTCGGGCAAGGATTTCGGAAACGATTCGCTTGATCACGAGCGCGCGTTCCGGCGATTTTGCCTCTTTAGCGCCGCCATCGGCATAAGGCGCGACCGTCATCATGAGCAGCTTCAATGAAAAGGCGGAGATTTCGGAAATGTCATAGCCCGCGAACTTTATCGTCAGAGCTTCCGGACGCAATCTCTTTCCGTGACAGGCCGGGCAGACAGTGCTGAGCATATAGGCCGAAACGCGCTTCTTCATCATGGCGCTCTGACTGTTCGCAAACGTCTGCATCACGTAGCGACGGGCGCTTGTGAATGTACCCATGTAGCTCGGCTCGAGCTTCCGTTTTAACGCCTGCTTCGTTTCAGCGGGAGTGAATCCGGCATAGACCGGCACCGTCGGTTGCTCTTCAGTGAAGAGAATCCAATTGCGGTCTTTGCGGGGCAGGTTCCGCCAGGGCTTGTCCACGTCGTAGCCGAGTGTTACAAGAATGTCTCGAAGATTCTGCCCTTGCCAAGCGGTTGGCCACGCAGCCACGGCTCGCTCGCGAATCGTCAGGTTTGGATCCGGCACCATAGACTCTTCCGTTACCTCGTAAACGCGGCCGAGGCCATGGCACTGAGGGCATGCACCCTCTGCTGTGTTCGTCGAAAATGATTCCGCATAGAGCAGCGGCTGGCCCTTCGGGTAATCTCCAGCCCTGGAATAGAGCATGCGCAGCAGATTCGACAGAGTTGTAACGCTGCCCACAGAGGAACGTGTAGTCGGAGAGCCTCTTTGTTGTTGAAGCGCAACGGCGGGCGGAAGACCGTCGATCGAGTCAAACTCGGGAACCTCTAGCTGATGAAATAGGCGGCGCGCATACGGGGACACGGACTCCAAATATCGCCGCTGCGCCTCAGCATAGAGAGTTCCAAATGCGAGCGAGGATTTTCCGGACCCCGAGACTCCGGTAAAGACCACGAGAGAGTCCCGTGGAATGTCGACGTCGATATTCTTCAGGTTATGCTCGCGTGCCCCGCGCACACGGACGAATCCTACATCTGCAGCCTGCGTTTTTGACATGTCCCTCGCAGTCCTCCACATAGAATGCGATGTCGTCTACGTTCTGCGGGTCAGTCCCGCATAGTTGTGTCGCGACCCACTCAGCGCCGTCGAAGCTCTGCTACTTGGACTGTTAACTTCACCCGACTGAGTACTTCGTTTCCGCCGTGCAACAGAGGATGAGTTTTGTTGCGGTTCAGACTGAGCACCGTGGCTTCCGCCGCGATCTTTCTCCAACCGCTCCCGCCACAGTTCCAGCAGAGCCTCCTCTTCTGCCTCGCGCAGCACTTCATCCGTGCCTGCTTCAGCTATTCGCTGGACTCGCCGCTCCAAGTTGCCTGCCAGATAGTATTCCAGCACTGCATGTCCGAAAATCCTTCACCGTGAAATCCTCTCCGCTGACCGCACGCAAATAATCGTTCACGTCCGCTGAACTGACTTTGCGCGGCTCGCCCGATTCGTCCAGATACTCGAACAGTTCATGCCCTGGAAGATCCCGGCACTGCCGCACGATCTTGGCCAGACGTCGATCTCTAACATCCACCGTGTGCAGTTTGCCGCTCTTTCCGCGAAAACGGAACACAACCGTACCCCCATTTACCTGTGCGTGCTTCCCGCGTATTGTGGTCAACCCATACGATTTGTTCTCCCGCGCGTATTCTTCGTTGCCCACTCGGATCAGTGTTCGCTCCATGAGGCGTACGATCGTCGCCGGCACCTTGTTTCGCGGCAATCCTGGCAGAGTGATATCCTCCTCCAGGCGCGCAAGAATCCCGCGCAATCCTGTCCCAAACAGCAGCATCCGATCGTACTTGGTCTCGGCGCGAACCTCGCGCCATCGCGGATGGTACCTGCCCAGCTTACGGCCCCGCGCATCGCGCCCGGTCGCCTGCAAGTGCCCGCGTGAATCCGCACAGATCCAAACGTCGGTCCATGCGGGCGGAATCTTCAAAGACCGGATCCGCTCTAAAGTATCCTTGTCCCGAACTGAGTTCCCCTCGGCATCGACATACCGGAAGCCTTTGCCGGACTTCTTTCGCTGAAGCTCCGGTTGTGCGTCGGAGACATACCGCAGTCCTGCTTCCTTCGCTGAAAGCGCCGGTTCAGTCACGATGTCGGGCAATCTTCTCCTCTTCGCTGCCTTTGACATGTGCCAGTTAGATGCATGGCATCAAAAACAAGCATCTGATGGAGATAGGACCAGAACCGAGGCCGAAGTCGTCGTCATTGGCGCCGGTTAGCGGGCCTGGCGGCCGCACGCATCCTCGCTGAAGCGGGACGCCATGTGATCGTCGTCGAGGCGCGCGACAGAGTGGGTAGCCGAATCTTCACTAATGCTACACAGCGTGTAGCCGCCCCATCGCGGAATGATGCACTTGCGCAGGTACCCTCGATAGCCCATTTTGGTGGAGTGCGTCGTCCAACAATTGCTGGATGCAAGCTCCCGCTGGCCGTAGTGATCCGCCAACTGCGAGAGAGTAACGGGCTTTCCTTTGCATCGAGCGTTGGGCCGATTGATGTCCCGACGGAGAGCACTGGTCGCACGAATCACCGCTGTTTTGTCCCTAAGCTGATTGACCGACCCGACAACCATTCTACGGTGTTTGCGCTTGCCGTCGGCACTAGGTTCGCACCATCTGTACTCCTAAATGTCGGGACCACGCCGACGCTCGCTTAGCATGATGCTGCCATTCTGCATGGGCTCAACCTCCGAATTATTTCTGGCTCTCAATACGGACCTGTCTGTATCTTGCAGGCACAATCCAGGCACAAAATCTAAAGCCCATGGTTGCAAATAGCTAATGAATTCAGGCCATTTCACCTGTCTTACTGCTTTCCTGCGGCGAAACGATGTTGACGGGGCCGTTCGAACAGTTCGGTATGCCGGCGGCACTCTGGACTCTGGACCAGGGAGGGTAGGGGGAGAGGGGGGCGCGTCTCTCTTTTGGCATTCGGCCAATCCGGCGACGAGTTGGTCGCCGCGGCTCTTCAGAACGGAATTCCCAGAACCTGCCGAAGCCAGGGCGACGGCGGAAAGGAAGTGTCCCCCGTTGAAATGACCTCGCAACTCACAGGTTGGCGCTTCCCAGCCCATATATGGCGAGGCACTTGAGGAGATGCCCGCAGTGGCGCGGAAGCTGTAGAGAAGCCGGTCGACGTTCAGCGATTCCAGAAACCGCGCGTTGATCGCTTCCTGTTCACGGAAAATCCCGGCAGTAAGCCGAATAGAGGCGAGCGGGAAGGGCATCAATCTCTCCGCGGGAGATGTCTGCACATTCGCAGACGATGCCCAGGTAACCGCTGGCTCGCCGAGCAGGCAACCGCCGGCAACACCGGCGCTTGCTTTGAGAAATGCGCGGCGCGAACGACTGATCATAGATACTCCTCCCATGAGACCATAACCGCTGTTAAAGCAGGCATTTTCGGTTCCCTTGCACACCGAAATTCGGCGATGATGCTGGAGGCGTGCGACATCACGGCGCAATCAAATGCCGGAAGTACCGTTCGCGGTAATCGCGCAAATACATCCAAACGAATCGTTGCCGGCTTTACTTCACTGCGTTTGCCTTCAGGCCGGGCTTCATTTTCTGGATAATACCCGAACCTTCCTTGATGGTCAGAATCTGGTTGGGATCGACATTGGCGAACGTCTCGACCTTCTGAGTTGTCGGCCACTTTACTTCGAGCGAATCAATCTTCGTGGATTGTCCAATGCCGAAGTGTAGCCGCAGATCGCTTTGCGACATCACGCTGGTTCCGCAATGGACTTCGTCCATCTGCGCATGCTTTCCAGTCACCACGCGTACACGCGCGCCAATCTGAAGAGAATGTTGTGCCCCCAGAAACTGCAGAACAGATCATCCCAACCGTCGTTGTCGTAATCGCCGACGCACATGCCGGTCTGCCCCCCCGTGCGGGCCGAGACCGGATCTGGCTGTAACGTCAGTGAAGGTGCCATCACGATTGTTGTGATAGAGCTGAGTGGTTGGCGCGTGGCCTTGGGGCAAGGTGGTGTTCAGGCGGGTTCCGTTGGTCAGATAGATATCAAGCCAGCCGTCCTGATCGTAGTCAAAGAAGGCAATCCCGCTACCTTTTGCTTCAATGATGTAATTCTTGCGATCGACTTCGCCCCAGACATTGGGTGTCGTGAGGCCAGCTTCGCGCGCTACATCGATAAACTGTACCGGGCGGGGCGGCGCCTTGAGGGGACGGGGAGACTGTCGAGGCTTGTACGATCGGCATGCTCGACCAGCGCCACGTCGGAGTCCGCAAAAAATCGAGGATACCGGGGCCTAGCAGCGTCGCGGAGAGTTGCAGGATTTGGCGGCGCGAGATTCTCATCCCGTAAGAAGCCTTTCAATGTTACCGGTGCCCTTGGATCAGGTGTATTCTTCGCCTATTGTCAGGAGCTTCATTCAACTGGACTGCCGATCGACGATACGGGAGGGGGTAGCCGTGGCATCAAGGATAGTGGCGGGATCAAGGCTTTGTCCAACTCGCCGGCTCCCCAACCAGAGAGGCTGAATGTGATCAAGCGAGACTTTACGAATCGCGACCGATGGGATCTTGCACTCAAGCGTGTGCTCCCGGTTCTGGGACATCGTAACTGGATCGTCGTTGCCGATTCAGCATATCCCGCTCAGTCGAATGCAGGGATACAAACGATAGCGACGGAAGCGGACCATCACCAGTTGCTGAGGTCAACGCTCAACGCTATACGTCGCACAAAACACGTTCGAGCCAACCTCTACCTGGATGCTGAACTCGACTTTGTTGCTGACAATGATGCACCCGGTGTATGCGCGTACCGCGAGGAACTAGCGGAACTGATCGGCAATCAAGAAACACAGGTGATCGCGCACGACCGCATCATTGAGAAGCTGGACGAGAGCGCCAAGCTCTTCCGCATTTTGATTCTCAAATCCACGCTTACCATTCCTTACACTTCTGTCTTTTTCGAATTGGATTGCGGTTATTGGACCAGGGAGGCCGAACAACGCCTGAGGTTCTCCATCGCGGGGCAGCGATCCGCAGGTGTAGCGACCAGAAAAAACGCGAACAACAGATCCAGGAAGCAAACAGAAAGGTGATCATGAAAATTAGCAGGCGAAGAGCATTGCCCCTGATTGTGGGTGCACCCGCGCTCCTCTTATCCCGCAAGTCCGTCGCTCAGGCGCCAAGGGAGGGGCCGGCCGACCCGCATCTGCAAATCGTTCCCGGCCCTTTCAAGGGCACGCGAGAGTCACTCCGGGAATGGCATGTTCCTGATTGGTATCGCGATGCCAAATTCGGGATCTGGGCGCATTGGGGGCCGCAGTCTGCTGTCGAATATGGAGACTGGTATGCACGCAACATGTACATCCAGGGTCACAAACAGTACGAGTATCACGTGAAGACCTACGGTCATCCAGGCAAGGTCGGATTCAAGGATGTGATTCCGACCTGGAAGGCCAATAAGTTCGATCCAGATCATTTGCTGGGGCTTTACAAGAAAGCTGGAGCGAAGTACTTCTGCAGCATGGCCGTGCATCACGACGGATTCGACCTGTGGGACTCAAAGCACCAACCGCGCTGGAACGCTGTAGTCACAGGACCAAAGAGGGACATCGTGGGCGAATTCAAGAAAGCCGCAGAAAAGCACGGCCTTCGATTCGCTGTCAGCGAACACCTCGCTCCCAGCTATCACTGGTTCTCCACATCGCACATGAGCGATAGGACCGGGCCGCTGGCGGGAGTGCCGTACGATGGCGCCGATCCCGCCAATGCCGACCTGTATCACGAACTTCCGAAGTATTATCCCTACAGCGATCGTCTTCTGAATGACCGCCAAGCGCCGGCGCAGTGGAAGATGCACTATTTCGACCGCATCAAGGATCTAGTCGATAAATATCAGCCCGACCTTCTCTACACGGATGGCGACATTTTCTTCGAAGAATATGGATTGGCTTTGGTGGCGAACCTTTACAACGTGGACTCCAAGCGTCACGGGGGGCGTTGCGAAGCCGTCTACAACAGCAAACTGCCGAGCGACTGCGAAACCGGAACGTGCGTGCTCGATTGGGAGCGCGGTGTGGCCGGCGGCATTCCGGAGAACCCATGGCAGACCGACACATGCATTGGCGATTGGCACTACAACCGGGAGGCCACATACAAAACCCCGAAGTATGTCATCGACATGCTGGTTGACATTGTCAGCCGGAATGGAAACCTGCTGCTGAATTTTCCGTTACCAAATAGCGGCGAACTTGATTACGAAGAGTCGGTCATTTTGGAAGAAATCACGAAGTGGATGACCATTAACAGCGAGGGCATCTATGCAACGCGACCGTGGAAGACGTTTGGAGATGGCCCGGTAGCTACCGATGCAGTGTCAAGCGGCGGAACCCGTTTTAACGAGTCCAGCCGCAAAGAACTTACTTCCAGGGAAGTTCGTTTCACCACAAAAGGCGATACGCTCTACGCGTTCGTCATGGGTTGGCCGGAGAAGGAGGCTCTCATCAAGCCTCTGGCCACGACGAGCAAGTACTCTCCACCTAAGATCAGGAACGTGGAATTGTTAGGCTACGACGGTAAGTTGGAGTGGGCGCAAGATGAGCAGGGCCTTGTCGTGGTCATGCCGGACCGAAAACCCTGCGATTATGCAATCACATTGAAGATTACGTAGGTGCATGGAGTTCGTGAGATGAAGAAAGAAAAAGACGGCTTCGATCGCAGGAAGTTCGTGGCCGGCAGCCTGGGTGTGTTCTGGGGCTTGCCAGCAGAGCATTCGGTCAGCGGAGTTCGACCGCGCAGCCGGGTACGTACACAGATCCAAACTTCACCGGTGGTCCAATCATGGGTCCATTCCGGCCCAATTGGGAATCTCTCAAGGCTTATCAGTGCCCGGACTGGTTCCGCGATGCGAAGTTCGGAATCTGGGCTCACTGGAGCCCGCAGTGCGTGCCCGAGCAGGGGGACTGGTACGCCCGTGGCATGTACGTCCAGGGAAGCAGTCAATACAACTACCACGTCAAGACTTACGGTCATCCGTCTCGATTGGGGTATAAGGACATCTGCAACGTCTGGCGGGCCGAAAACTGGAATCCGGAAGAACTGATCCGCCTCTACGCAAAAGCCGGCGCCAAGTACTTTGTTGCTTTGGGCAACCACCACGACAATTTCGATTGCTGGAATTCCCGACATCAACCCTGGAACTGCATGAATGTCGGGCCGAAAAAAGATATCGTCGGAACGTGGGAAAAAGTAGCCCGCGCGCACGGTCTCAGGTTCGGAGTCACTTATCACGGAACGCCCGGCCGCGTCTGGCGCGAATTCATGCCTGTCCGTTACAGCAGCGATGAAACCGGTCCGCTCAAGGGGGTGCCCTACGACGGTGTGGTTACGACCGTAGACGGAAAAGGCAAATGGTGGCAGGGCATGGACCCAAGGCAGTTGAATGGAAATCCGCATGGCAAATACGACCCTTGCCCTGAATTCGTGGAACAATTCATGCTGCGCGTCCAGGACGTCATCGACCAATACAATCCGGATCTCCTTTATTTTGACGATAACTGCGATTGGGATTTCGATGACGGCGGAGCACTGGGACTGAAAGTGTGGCTCGGCATGCCCGAATTAACGCCTCCCATCATGGCCTACTATTACAACTCCAACCTTCGTCGCAATGGAGGCAAGCTCGACGCGGTATTCAACATCAAGCAAGTCCCGAAAGCTGTAATGAGTACCCTCGTGCTTGACCACGAAGCCAGTCAGGCCGGGGAGATCGAACCATCTCCATGGCAATCCGACATCTGCATCGGGGCCTGGCATTACAGCCGATCGGTATTCGAGAACCACAAATACCGCACACCGGATTTCATGGTCCATTACCTGGTCGACGTCGTCAGCAAGAACGGAAACCTGCTTCTGAATATTCCCCTGCCGGGTCACGGCAGGCCTGATGACGATGAACTTGCTTTCCTGGATAAATTCGGCCAATGGATGGCGGTGAACAGCGAGGCCATTTACGCGACGCGTCCTTGGACGATTTATGGAGAGGGTCCGACCAAAGGCCATGTCGAGAGAGCTTATGGCCCACTTCCGAAGTTTGTTTCGGGGGACATCCGATTTACCACCAAGGGGGAGACCTTATACGCAATCGCGTTGGCATGGCCCGAAGGTGCACAGTTGACGATCAAGTCGCTGGCTTCGAACTCGCCCCACTACCCAAGGCAGATCGCCAAAATCGGAATGTTGGGATCGGAGCGCAACCTTCAGTGGTCGCGCAACGCTGACGGTGTCACGGTGAAGCTGCCGGAAAAGCCGCCATGCGATTTCGCCTATGTGTTCAAGATCAATTCATCGGGAGCATGATGGAAGTTGCAAGAAGAGGTCAGGTTATTTTCATTGAAACAAATTCTTTTCGCTCTTGTCTTCACTGTCTTGGTTTCTGCTTCGGTTGCGCAGGACGTACCGGTCCGCTCTCACTGGCCCGGGCCCGGACAGCTCTTTGTGGGCACTTGCCATCAGCCCATCGACCGCTCTCCCGAGCAGATCGATCGCGACATTGCCATCATGAAGCGTGCGGGCTTCAATGTCGTGCGCATGAGTGATCTGTCGTGGGATTCCTTCGAGCCGTCGCAAGGCAAGTTCACCTTCGAATGGTTCGACACGATTATGGACAAGATGCAGGCCAACGGTATCCGGGTAATCGTGGACATTCCGGGCACGCCCGCGCCGATCTGGCTGCATCGCGTGTACCCACGGTTGGATGTGGTGGCACAAAACGGGACGCGTCTTCCTCCCGCGGAGCGCTACATCTCGGCGCCAATTGGAATCTCTCAAAACCGCAGTTGAGGAGCAGGTTGAGGGCGTGCTGGATGCCATTCGCCTTCTGTTCGGCCCTTTGCGAGCGGGGGACCTGTTTTCTCTCCTTGGGCGTCATAAGCGATCAGAATTCTCGCTCCCAGTGCCCTAGGTCGATGGTTTTGCTGATCGTGACCTGTGCATTGGACGCTGAGCGGGCAAAGTGTGAACACGCCAGAAGCCACATCTGCCCCCGATGAATGCATTGGCGGAGAAGCGGCCAACGGTGTGAACCGTGCGCTCGCCGCTAGTGGTGAGAAGATACATTCGGCCATTTTGAAAGCTGGCCACAAGCGGACTTCCTGGTGCAGTTCGATTCGGCGACAGGCCGGTATTGTGACCCGATTGCCGCGGGGCACGGCTCTTCCTCGAAGGTTTCTATTGTTAAATTTTTGATCGCGGATCCAGGTCCCAGCTGGATGTGGATCCCGGGTCAGCCAACGGGCCGGGGGCTCTGGTGTCTCCTGTGAGCTTGCCAAGAAGGTCGCAGTGGATGCGATTGACTATGTTCACCATCGGAAACGGCTGGCTACTGCTGATCGTCAACCGCAGAGTTTCAGAACTGAATTCGATTTGCAGTTCACCCACGGCTGAGTTCTTGTCCCATTCGTGCGTCTGGCGCCAGGCTGCCAGGTCGAGCCATTGCTTCGAGTCCCCCTGGAAGAAGCCCAGAAACTCATTCGGCATGGAGGTAAAAAGGTTGCCGTCAGATTGATTGTTCTGGTTGAGGAATACGATAGCCGAGGTGCCACAACGGGCAAAGATGTTGTTCTCGATCTGGTTGTATTGCGCTGTACCGCCGTTAGCGCGATCAGGACGCATGATGGCGAAGATGCCGGAATTGTCACATCTGCCGATCAAGTTCTGCGCGATGATGAGACGATCGCTGGCGTTGATGAAGATGCCCGATCCTGCGCATCCCCTCTGACCCGGGGTCCCGGGCTCGGCGTTCCGAACGTCCCAGATAACGTTGTTGTCGATCTGGTTCTGATCCAGGTTCATTTCCATGTGCACGGCTGCGCTGACCGTAAGAACGTCCGCGACGATGTTGCAGGTGATGCGGCAGTTTGCATTGCGGCTGTCGAGCCAGATGCCGTTGGCGTGACGAATGTGGCGGACAACGTTACGCCGGAACAGCAGGTTCTTCGCGCCGTGAAATTTGGCACCGGCGGCTTCCCAGGCGCGTTCGGCATCGGCCCAGCCGCACCACTCGACGAGATTATCTTCGATCAGAGCATCGCGCGTTCCCATACCGGCAAGGCCTTCGACTCCGCAGTAGCGGATATTGTTGCGACGGATGATGTGCGACGTCCCTGCTTGAGGAGTGGGAGCGTCGTTCCAATCGCCGTTCGCGATGTCGAGCCCCACGCCATTTGCCCACTCGATGGTGTTGTCTTCAATGATCCAATGATTACCTCCCCTGGTGGAAAGCAATCCGCGCTGCGGAATGGGGTACCCGTTCCCGGCGTGCTGGAAGGTGATTCCCTTCACCTGGATGTAGGCAAGGCCTTTTTGCGCGGGAGCGAATACCTGCTCACGCGTGGTGATTTCGATGATGTGCTCGGCAGGCGGCCCATTGGGAAGGCGGACGGTAATGGACTCTCCGGAGCCGTCCACCCAGACCCTGGCATCGATGGAGCCGCCAATCTCCTGCATGATTGGGCCGCCGCGCGTGCGCAGAGGCAGACCGGTGGGAGGCACCGGTTGACCCGGAGCCGGCGGTCCGGGCAGTTGCACGTTTGCCAATTCGCGCCGCATTTCCACTGGTTCCAGCGGCTTGCCATCCACGAACACCAAACCGCGCCGGCGAAAATAGGGTCCCATGTCGACAGTTTTGGTATCCAGCCACGAGCGATCTGCGGGGACGCTCGCCAGAGCGAACGGGTTATAGGCATCGGGGAACAACGTGCCCTTTAGGTCGTGTTGCCATGCGGTGATAGGCGGAGCATCTTGCCCTGCGGAACCGAAACGGCGAATTGAAACCGATTCCTGCTGCCAATCTCCATTGAGGACTTCCGAGCCCTTGATAAAGACCTTTTCGCCGGGCGCAGCTTCGTAGCTGATCATGCGAGTGGGTCCGCTACCGCCACGCGCTGGGCGCACGAACTCGCGGTAGGTACCCGCGGCGATGACCACGCGCTCGCCAGGCTCGAGCACCTGGGCTGCCTTGCTGATAGTACGGAATGGCCGTGTCTTGTTGCCCGGGCCGGAGTCATCAGCGCTTCCTGAGGTGTTGTCTACGTAGTACGTCTTAGAGAAGGCGAGAGGTTGCTCCCAGGATGCGTAAGCGGTGCCATCGGGCAGTTGTGAATCAGCGGTCGATGGCTTGTGATCGGATTCCTGCTTGGCAACGCCCTGCGATAGACCAAAAGCATCGCCAACAAGATGAATCATCGCCCCGGTTCCTGCCGCAAGCCGGAGAAAGTGCCGACGATCGAAAGGTTGACTAACGCTATCTTCCTTGGACGCATCGGATTGGATTGCGGAGTGGCCTAACTCAAGTCTCATGGTGTTCCGTTGTTGTGACTTGGCCGTGGTCTCGAAATCGGCCACCCAGTAACAATGGTAGTTGTACTCCATAAGCACCAGTTCGGAGAAGGCGTCCACCACGGCGCATGGTTTCGGTTCCGGGAAATGGCGTATCGAGCGAAGGACGGGCTTGATCCGGTGACGAGTTTGCTGCGCTGATACTCACACCTTCATCTCGGCTGAGCCTTGTGTATGGCTGGTATGAGCCCGAGTGGACAACGGTGTTGACCTGGGTGCTCGGAAGAACGAACTGGCTCTGGAGTCGCGGCAGGTCGTCCCCTATTGAGGCTTCCTGTGATACTGGTTGGGCGCGCCGGGCGTGGGAAAGTTATCGGTGACCTGCGCGCCGGTGGCGTGAGCCTTGGTTAAGGGAGCGGTCAGGGTGATGCCGCTGCCCGAGACCTGAGCACCGGCCGCGTGGGAGTGGGCCAGTGGCGCGGCGATTGCGATTGCGGTGCCACCGAACCTATGGATGGCGGTGACAACGGCCGTCTCGGAGTCTGCGCCGCTGTCGATGGTGACGCTTTCACCTTCGCGGAAGCCAATGGCGCTGACGACGGGGATAAGCGTAGCGCCCACTTCGGTAGTCGGCGCCCACCGTGGTGGCGCCCGCCGTGCCAACCGTCGCGATGACGGCGGTCTCGAGGTTCGCGCCCGTATCGATCGTGATTTTCTGGCCCGCCTCAAAGCCTTCAACGCTGGCGACTTTGATATTGCCGGCCTGTTCGGCAGACGGAGCGGCAAGAGTAGTGGCAGCCTGCGCAAGAAATCGGCGCAGTTACTATCGGTGTCGGCTCCGTCCGGGAAGCGGCCCGCGCTACCGTAGTGGCTCCAAGTGAAGCAGCGGGCCCGAAGCCCATCGCCGCGCCGGGAGCAGGCGCATGGCATCCGCTCTGTCCTGTTCCGGACGTGCCTGGTAACCCTCGGCGGCCCACGGGTCGACGAGCCCGCCGTAGTTGAGGCTGTCGACAACCAGTCCCGCGGGTCGCGCAGCACCATGCTGCCCGCCTGACGGGAATGATGCGGCCGAATAGCGGAGAGTTGGTAATAAACTCGGGCCCGCCGAACCACTGGTTGGGCGCCGGCGTCCCCTGGTAGCCGGCAGTCGTGACTGCGGCATCGCGCACGACGGCGTCGATGGCGTGGCCATGAGCCAGCGGGCTGTCGAGCGTGATGCCGGTGCCGAGCGCCTGCACGGGCTCGTTGCTGGAGTGAGCAAAGCCGTCGCCGGCTGGAAGCTGATCCCCGTTCCGCGGGCGCTGAAGGGCAGGTTGGCCGCGTGGTTGAACTTCAGCGGCGCGGCCAGGTCGAGGCCTGTGCCCGGAGCAACCACCCACTCGTCCCGTATGTGGGATTTCGCGAGGGCCGGGGTGAATTCGATGCCGGAGCCATTGGGACCGGCTGCGCCGACGGCGGTAATGGTGACCGTCTTCTCTGTTCGCGGGAGTGCCGACCGTGATCTTGTCATGCGACGGCGAAACCATCCGGTTCGGCGAACCTTGATATTGGTCGCGCCGGCGCTCGCATCAGCGGCGAGATTGCGTCTGAGTGGCCTGCGTGCCGACGCTCGTGACGGTGACGGTCTCGATGCCGTGGCCGACGCTGTCGATGTCCAGCCTGATCTTGTCACCGACCGAGATGTTGGCGACCGACGTCACCTTGATGTTGGTGGCGCCGGCGGGCGCGTCCGCGGCCAGATAGGCCTGCGTGCCCGGCTTGCCGACCGCGGTGACCGTGGCCACCTCATATTGCTCCAGGGCTGTTGCCGACGGCGGGATAGGTGGCGCCATAGCCGAGCGCGATCTTCTCGCCGACCTCGAAGCCGGCTACGCTGGTCACGGGCACGTTGGTCGAGCCGGCGGGGATGGTGATCACCGGGCCATCGGGGAGCGGCTGCCACAGCGTCGTATGGTTGCCGGCCGCCGTGCCGACGCTTCACAATCTTGCGGGTCTCCGCATTCGCGCCGGTGTCGATGCTGACCGTGTCGCCGACGGTCATGCCGGTCGTGCTCCTGACGTGGATGGTGGTATCGCCCGCGCGCGCGGGGGCCGCCAGGCCGGAGTTGGAGAGGCCGAGCAGGTAGAAGCCGCCGGCTGCGAGCTTCGTCCCGGCGGGGATCTTCACCGTCGAGAAGATGGCCTGCTGGGTCGGGGTGCTCGGTCAGAGTCCAGTTGGAGATGTCGATGCTGCTCGGCCCGCGTTGTAGAGTTCGATGAACGAGTCGGTCGTGTTGGCGGGAGAACCCGAGCTGATGCGGAAACTCGTTGATCTTGACCGGGCTGACGTTGCGCACCTTCTCGGCGGTTGTCGTCGGATTGCTTCCCGCCGGTGGCGAGTCGTCCACGAGGCGTTGCCGACCAGGTCGCCGTTGAAGGCCGCCGGTCCCGAGGTGACCTTGAACGTCGCGCTCACGCTGGCGCCCGGGGCAACCGGATCGGCGAACGTCTTCGACGCATCCTCAGTACCCGCAGCGACGGAAGTCCACTGCCTGTTCGGCAACGGAGATGCTCAGCACTACGCCGCTGACGGGCGCGCCGGTGGTGTTGGTGAAGGTCACGGTGGTGTCCTGCGAGGAGCCCGGGCGAGAAGGTCTGGAGGCCGGGCGGAGTGGCTGTTGCGGATGCGGGCGCCAGGCTCAGCGGCGGCACGTCGTACTGGCAGCGACGACGTTGGCCTGCACCAGCTGGTCGGTGGCATCGGTGGGGAAGGTGCCCGCGGCCGTCATCGCGCCTTCGTAGAAAGTGCCCTGCGAGCCGTCGCTGTTGTCGCCGCCGTTGCCCAGCAGGATCGCTCCCTGCTTGCGCATCGGGTCATAGGTGGCGTTGACGCGCGGTCCGTCGAACATGACCGACAAGTCGCCCTTCTGCGCGTCGCCGCCCATCGAGGTCCAGTGGTGCGGTTCGCCCTTGGCCATGGCGGTGACGAATCGCCAGGTGATGTTCGGCAGGTTCGGGCAGAGCTTGGACCCATCCGGGTTGACGCAACCCACCAGATTGTTCTCCTGGTCGGTCATGACCCAGGGGCCGGGAGGGTCTCCGTGATACCAGGAGGTGGCGTTGCCGTAGTAGGTGGTTTCCATGGTGCCGTTGTCGTCGTCGCGGCTGTCGATCTCGGCGTTGCCGTAGTCGAAGCAGCAGCCGGAGTTGTAGTGCTGGCCGTTGATGACCCAATACTGTCCCTCCGCCTGGTCGTCGACCGCGGTGCCCTTCGGATCGTCGTTGCGGAGGCCCATGCCCGGCTCGATGAAGACGCCGTAGACCTTGTGGCCCATGATCGTGATCGGCGCCATGTCGGCGAGCGGCAGGTTGTTGAAGCCGCCCATGGCCGGGCCGCTGAATCCGCCGCGCGGCGCCTGGGTGAGGTCGTTGTGCTTGGGGGATTGGTCGTAGACGGTGGTGATCCAGCAGTAGGTGTTGGCGCAGAACGCGTCCTGCGCGGGCGGCGTTGGCGTATCCGCCCGCATCCGGGGCCGGCGAGGCGACGGGCCGGACGACGCCGATGTCGAGCGTCTTGCCGTCCGACTGGCGCAGCACCTGGTAGAGCGGGCCGTTGTAGGCGGCGTACAGCGCGCGCGTGGTGCTGTGGGCGGCTACGCAGGGGTCGCCCGCGGCGGCGTAGATGTCGCACGGGCCCTTGGGCCGGGGCGGGTTCCCGAGGGATCGGGTGCCGGGCTGTTGCGCCGTGGTCAACATGGTGCCAACGAGAGTGAGGACGACCAAAAGCATCAAAGCTGAATTGAATTTCGATTTCATCGCTATCCTACCTGTCTGCAAAGTTTCGGAGCGCACGTGACCGTGACCGGCTCCGCCCGAGATTCTTGAGAATCTCGGCTGAAAGATATTTCTCTCACCGCAGGACCGCTACCGATCTTTGCGTCCGTCCGCCAGGGTGCGCAGAGTCTCTGGATACTTGGAGGTAAGCCAGGCAGGAGGCCAGCGGTGGGCGTGCCGATGACCAAGGCGACGTGGTGCCGTTCGGCCGCGCGCACCGCATGATCGAGCCAATCAAGTTGATAGTCTCCCTCGTCCAGGCTGCTCCAGGCAAATTCTCCTATGCGGACAAGATGAATGTGGGCCGCTTCCATCAGCGACAAGTCCGCTTCCCAACGCGACTCTGGCCACTGCTCCGGATACCAAGCCGCTCCCAGCAACAACGATGGGGAGTACGATGTCGCGGGAGCCTGTGCTGCCACCGGTACAGAAACAGAAATCAACAATGCAACGCAAAATGCGACTTTCCTCAGCATAACCGCGTTCTCCATTCTTCCTGGTGAGGCTCTCTTTGTTTCGATTGGCAAGTGCCGTCCGCAGCGTTCCGATGAGCGTGCAGGCGGCGCTGAATCGTTTCGTCCGCATCGCAAAACGCATCGCTAGATTCGCCGATCGACAAAGAGCTCTTGAGGATGGACGGACCTTGCTGCGGTTGTGCACACTTATCATTGGCACCCTGACACCCCGCTTGCCAAGTGACCGCCAGTAAACCTTCCTCTTCTCAACTATCCTTTTTAAAGCAGATCACTGTCTTCGTTTTCAATAATATGCAAGATGTGTGTCCATTTAACCGTTACGAGGCGTTCCAGCGCGGGTACGGGAGCGAAGCGATGGTAAGTCGATCGAGATCGGATTAACACAGCGATTGCAGCGGAGCGCTTGAGGAGAAGAAGCGATGCAGTTCCAAACGCCAGATTGGGCTGTGGTAAAGGTGCGTCGGAAACAAGGCATCGAAGATTAGGCGCGTCGAAGAGCTCTCTCGGATAGCGCCTTCGCTTTGAAATGACTCTCGAGAATTGAACCCCACCTAAGGCCAGATGAATTCCCATAAGTTGGTATTGGTTCTCCAACTACTGCCCCGAAGAAATCTTTTGGATTCCAAACGAGCTCAATTTCGCCACACGTGATGCACGGCGGCAGCGAGCCGGCGGGAAAGACATGCAATTTGCCCAGATTCATCTCATATTGCCGTGCATAGCTGCACGGTTCGAGGAGTTTTTCGACTATATGCGCTGACCAAGTTACGTTAGAAGAGAAACAAGACTCCATTGACAGGTATGTCGACCTCGTCCAGCATGTCTATGGGACGTACTTCCAGCTTTGCTCTCTTCGGCTGCCGCAGCGTGATCCAGCCCGCGACTCCAACTCCAGGCTTAACTTTCAAGTTGCGCAAGTACGCCGCGGACATGTTTGGTCCTCCAACCGAGGGTGGCCCGCCCATACCTGAGTCTGGTGGACCACCTCCGGGTCCCACCGCGCCGGGCCTGATCGAGCCGGGATCTACTTGTGCGTTTGCGGCGGACATTCCCCCATTTGCGCCCTGTGTATGAACCGCCGCATTCATTTCGGCTGCCTTGTCATAGAACGGGGCCGGCGAAGTCAGCCAGATCTGATTGAGCGAAGCCAATCTTCGCCATGGAAGCATATCGGTCGGTGATGTCACTGGTTGTGCGCCACAGGTTTGCACCCACTTGACTTCCCCATTGAACGACACCGGCACGACCGTACTGGCATAATGCGTAAACGATCGGACGGCCCGTTTGCTTGAGCGCCTCACCCATGCGCTGATAAATCGCCCGCATGTCGGCGTCTTTCCAAATGCGCGAAGCGCTGCACCAGTCGTATTTCAGATAGTCCATACCCCAGGCAGCAAATGTTTTGGCGTCCTGTTCCTCGTGGCTATAGCTGCCTTCGAAGCCGCCGCAGGTGCGGGGCCCCGGGGACGAGTAGATCCCGATCAACAAGCCTTTGGAGTGGACGTAATCGGCAAGGGCTTTCATGTCCGGGAACTGAGGGTTCGGCGAAAGTACTCCTTCAGCATCACGCGAGCCTTGCCGACCATCGTCGATGATCACGTATCTGTATCCCGCGTCCTTCATTCCGCTGCGGACCATCGCATCGGTGATTCCGCGGACCGTTGCGTCATCGATTCTGGTTTGGAATTTGTTCCAACTGTTCCAACCCATTGGAGGCGTGTTTGCAACTCCGACTGATGAGATGGACCGCAACGCGTGAAGCGCCGAATGAGGCAGAGCAGCGTAATCCACTGAGGGGGCGCGATAGGAGGGTGTAGGTGTTCCGCGTCTCGCTACGACTTTTCGAATCTGGAATGGCGGAGGTGCTTCGCCAGGAGCGCCGACCGCACCCGGGCTCGGCGGTCCACCTGCTGGAGGTCTTCCTGGCCCTTCAGGCCTGGGTACCATTCCGGGTGGCGGTCCTGGCATTGCCGGTGTGAGTTCAAGAGCATCGCCGACGATCTTTCCCTGTACCTCGCGCTTCTGAATGTCCCCAAAAGACTCCAACTCCACAACAAAGCGGAAGGTGTCGCCACTTACTTGACCATCCACGATGGGAGAATCTCCAAATGGAAGGCTCTGAGCTCCGGTGATTTTTCCGCCATTCACCTTGAGCTTGTAGGTGATCTCCAACTCTCCCATTGGAGTAATCATCTTTGCTACCCAGGTTCCGGAAATGTCGTGCAGGGCGGACCCTGTGTTTGCCCGAGCTTCAGACCGTGCATTCTGCTCCTGGCTCAGGACCGGTGTTGAAGCCAGCCACGCAATCCCCGTCACCGAGCATGTCAGTACAGCCCATGTCAATCCACGATGCATTTGAATCCTCCGAAAGCAGGTTTGAACTCAGGTCACAGCATCAGACAGAGTTGCAAGTAAACAACCTCATAGCTACTCATGGCGTAGCGCCTCTATCGGATCGAGTCGTGCAGCTTTTTGTGCTGGGAAGAATCAGAAGGCCACGCCGACCATCCCCGAAAAGACAAATGCGATGAAGGCAATCATCGGGTTAGGAGAGAAGGAAAGCTTCATCAGGGCACACCCGAGATAGGATGCGGCAAGCCCAAGAGCAATACCGATGATGCCGCCGAGGGAAGCGAGAGCTATTGCCTCGACAAGAAACTGGATCATCACATCACCGTCGAAGGCGCCAATGGCGAGGCGAATGCCTATCTCGCGGGTCCGCTCAGTAACCGAGACCAGCATGATGTTCATGATTCCAATCCCGCCCACGAGCAGGCTGATGGCAGCGATAGCGCTGAGCAGGGCTGTCAGCACCTGCATCGTGCCGGTCATCGTGGCTAGGAATTCCTGCGAATTCATGACTGTGAAGTCATCTTCCTGAGCTGGCTGGATGCCGCGCCGCTGACGCATGAGGGTGACCACTTCGTTCTGAACGTAGCTGCTATCGGATCCATCGCGCACACCCACTTGAATGCCGGAGATCTTCCGGTCGCCGGAGATTCTGCGCTGATAGGTGTGAAGTGGGAGGACCAGATCATCCTGGTCCATTCCCATTCCACCCTGCCCTTTGGAGGCCAGCAGGCCGACGACTTGGCAGGAAATAGCCTGGAGTCGGAGATTCGCGCCGATTGGATCCTGATCCGCGAAAAGCTGCTTACGGACCCTGGCGCCAATAATGCAGACTGCCCCTCCGGTCTTGATTTCGGATTCAGTGAATTCGCGACCGGATTCGACGATCCAGTTACGTACATCGAAGTACGCGTTATTGACTCCGTACACGGTAGTAGACCAGTTTGCATTGCCGTAGATTGCTTGCATGGATTTTGAAGCAGTTGGTGCGACCGAGCGAACACCGGTCACATCACCGGTGAGCGCCTCGACGTCGAATTCCTCGAAGAGCTTCGACTGCTCGCGGAGCCCACTCATCGGTCCGCGCATCTGGCCCGGCATCAGGTTGAGTACGTTCTGACCTAGATTGTTAATTTGCGCCGCGACACTGGCGGTGGCGCAGTTTCCAATGGTCACCATGGCTATAACAGCGGCAACGCCAATGATGACTCCAAGCACGGTCAGCACGGAGCGCATAACGTTCCGCCGGATCGCCGAGAGTGCAAGCAACACTGCGTTCCAGATCATTGGTCTCTCCTGATTCACCCGAACAAGTCAGTGAGTTGTCGCCCCGGCTGCGGTGGTGGCGTGATTGGGCATGTCGGAATGGACGAGACCATCATGAAAGTGAATCGTGCGGCTTGCGTATGCGGCCATCTCGGGCTCGTGAGTGACCATGGCGATGGTTAGATTTTGTTCGCGATTGAGGCCGCAGAGCAGCTCCATAATTTCCTGACTTCGCGCGCTGTCCAGATTTCCGGTTGGCTCATCCGCCAGCAAGATTGATGGGTTCGTGACCATGGCGCGTGCGATCGCCACGCGCTGCTGCTGCCCTCCGGAAAGCTCTGCCGGCGTGTGATCCCCACTTTGAGAAACCAACCAGTTCGAGTGACCGAAAAGCGCGTTCGCGGCGCTCCGAACGCTTCGTGCCGCGATAAATTAGCGGCAGCTCGACATTCTCAACGGCATTTGCGGGCCAGCAGATTAAACCCCTGGAAAACGAAGCCCAGATAGTATCGCCGCAAGCGTGCGCGTATATCACTCGGCGGGTTCGGCAACTCGCAGCCATTCTGGAGCGGTTCGGAAATGGGGTACTCACGGCCCGTGCTACGCCGCGTTCCGACGACGAGATCGGCAACCTTGGCCGTTCATTTAACGCAATGGCCGAACGCATTGAGACGCTGCTCATGACTGAAAGGCAGCTTCTGCAGGATGTTTCCCATGAACTTCGTTCTCCTCTGGCTCGCCTCACCTTTGAAGCGGAGTTGGTTCGAAAAACGACAGATCGGGATGCTGCAGCAACTCGGCTTCGCCACGAGATTGAGCGTCTGTCTGAACTGGTGGAAACCTTGATTGACATGGCTCGGGCGGAGGGCGAGCCGGGCGCTGTCGAAATGGAAGAACTCTGCCACAACGATCTATTGATAAGGACAGTTGAGGATTGCGACGTTGACGCACAGGGAACTGGATGCAGGATCGATGTGAGCTCAGAACCAGAAACAATCATTCAAGGGAACGCCGAATTGATTCGGCGTGCGGTGGAGAATGTCGTGCGCAACGCGATCCGATACTCGCCTCGTGGCGGGTCTGTGGAAGTCACGCTGAAACACGAAGGAGATACAGCGAGCATTCCAGTGCGTGACTACGGCCCAGGAATCCCGGACGCGCTGACTCAGCTGATATTTGACCCATTCTTCCGGGCCGACGCGTCACGCGATGAGCGGACCGCGGCCTGGGCCTGGGTTTGGCCATCGCCCGACGAGCAGTTCGCGTTCACGATGGAGATATCACGGCACGAAACGCAAGTCCAGGAGCGACGTTGACCATCTCGCTTCCGCTGCACGGCGCGACTCATTAGTTCTCACCTTCGTAGGAGCGATTCACGGATTAACGAAACGCCGATCACCGTGCGGAAAATGGGTCGGCTTAGAGACGCGAATTGTAACGGAACCCACGCGCAACGTCATTGCACCTCGATCGCGGAAACAATCGCGTCTCCTTTGGTCGGTCTGAACTCAAGAATCACCATGCCATCCCTGGCATTCACTTCGAAACGCTGTTGATACGCGGTCAGCGCACCTCCCGCGGCGGCTGCCACATCCAGATTGGTCACAACCTTCTGCCCGTTCGCGAAAACGCTGAAAATGCGGTCGCCGGGATGGAGCGACGGCTCCACAAACGTGAGGACTACGCTGTGCGGACCGTCAGCGGCGGGAACACGATAGGTGAAAGATCCGGCGCGGTAGGTGGCCGCCACCTCTGGGCTGCTGGTCCCGGCAATTGACGCCGGAGCCGGAGCTCTGAACCCGAGCTCCCGGACCGGAGATCATCTGCGCCGTTCCGCCCTCGAAGAACGTATCCGATCCAAAGCGTTTGTCCGGGCTTGCGCCAGCAACCAGCGCGCCGCAATCGATAAAGGTGCTCTTCGCGGCGGCGTCGGAAAGATGCCACTGCACTTTGTCCTCCACATCTCCCTTGGGGAAGGAGCCAGTTGCGACGATGTTGTTCGCACCGGGGCTGAGGACGACGCCATTCCAGACACAGATGCGATCCGGGCAGTCTGCAAGCACTCCGACGAGCTTTCCATTTACTTTCAGCGAGGTCTTGGGCGCGTTGCTGTACACCCGCACATCGGCTATCCGGTAGGCTCGCTCGGTATAAAGGCTGGAGTTGATGTGGACCGTTGGCGTCGCCGTCCAGTTGGCTTTGTAAAAGAAGTACGGGTCCTTCCTGATACTTATGGTCAAAGGTGACGATGCCCTTGGTATTGATGTCCTGGGCATTGCCTTCGCTGCGCGTGGTGCTTCCGAAGTCGAAGGAGTTCCAGAGAAACGTACCCCATAGGTACGGTTTGCTGCGCAGCGTGGACCAGTTCTGTTCGTGAATGTAGGACTCGTATTCTTCCGCCTGGGGCCGGTTGCGAGACTCCGGGCCACCCAGCGCATTGTCAGAGTGCAGCGAGATAGCGCCTCCGGCGCCGTATTCCGTTACCGCCATGGGCTGTGCGGGCCGGGTGTGGTGCAGGGCGTCAAGATGAGGGCCTAAGTCGGACGGCTGTGTCGTAGTACCAGCCGAAGTAGCGGTTCGCGCCGGAGAGGTCGGTGACCGAGGCCGTGATGGGCACGACGGTATCGGGTGCGTAGCGTATTCCCTCACAGCAGGTCGCCAGTGTTGTGGGCCTGCCGGGGTCCAGTTCGTGCGCCAGCTGATTCAACTCTTTGAGTAAGGGCAGCGGGATCGGGAACGGCGCCCGTTTTGTTCCCGACAAAGGCCGGGATGCTGTTTCCAAAATCGATCTCATTGCCGATGGACCAGGTGATGACCGAGGGATGATTGAAGTCCTGCGCGATCAGCTCGCGCAGTTGCTGCCGGGCGTTCTCACGAAGCGCTTCGGTCGGTTGCAGGCTCTCGCCCAACGTCCACTGGCTTACCAGGGGAATCTCGTCCCAGACGCACAAGTCCGTCGCGGTCCGCGAGATCGTGAATCGGCTGGCCGTGCTGGTAGTGGGTGAGGCGTATGCCGGTCACCCCCATCTCACGCATCGTCGCCTCGTCCGCGGCAACGTCCTCCGGTTCCGACGCCCAGCCCTTGCCTTCGCGATCCTGGTGATAGCCGACGCCGTGCACGGCCACGTGTTTTCCGTTGAGGAACAGTCCGCTGTCCGGATCGAACCGAACCTGCCGAATGCCGAAGGGGAGAGAGACACGATCCGACCAGTTGGGAGGACTTGTTTGAGAGTTCCACCACCAGGCGGTACAGATAAGGATCCTCCACCCCTTGCCAGAGATGCGGATGCGGCACAGCCACGTTCACGGTGCTCTCTACCACGCTCGCTGGTGCCACCGTGACGGACTGCTCTTGTTGTGCCGCGACCTTGCCCTGCGCGTCAACGCAGCAGGGTTCGGAGCACGAACGGTGCCGCTCTGCTCACTGTCGTTGCGCACCCGTGCGCGCACCTGCACCTGCGCCCCGGCAGACGCGACGGACGTCGTCTTCGCGTAGACGCCGGAGGAGCCGTAGTCCATCAGATCAAGGTGCGTCTTCCTGGTGAAGACGAGGCTTACCGGACGATACAAACCGCCGTACACGAAGAAGTCTCCCGTAAGCGGCAACACGTCGGCGGTCGAGCTTCCCAGCGCGGGCTTTGTGTTGTCCACCTTCACCGTAAGCGTGTTCTCCTGGCCCGGCTTCAGTGCTGCCGTGCTGTCCAGGCGAAAGCGCGAGAAGCCTCCCCGGTGTGTGCCAAGCATGGTTCCGTTCAGCCAGACGGTTGCGATGCGGCTTGCGGCGTCGAATTGCAGAAAGCTCTCCATGCCGGCCACGTTCGCTGGAGGCGTGAAGACGAGCTTGTACCAGCCGACGCCCTGCGTGGTTACGACGTTCTGCGCGGTGTTGATGTGGGACGCGGGTGCGTCCTTGTAGTAGCCCACCCGGTTCCAGGTGTGTGGCACGCTGACGGTTGTCCATGTCGCATCCGGTTCAGCCTGGAGCTCTGTCGCAGATTCTGGACCCAGTTTGAAGCGCCATCCATCGCGGAGTGACATCTCGACGCGAGGGTCTACAGCCGTGGAACGGTGCGTTCCGCTCGTCTGTGTCTTCTGTGCCTGATTCTCCACGGCGAGCGGCAAGAGGCACAGCATAAGCAGACAAAGAGGGCGGGGCATAGGCAAGCTCCTGCAAGCTTTACCTGCTTGCGTCTTCAGCGAAGATTGCAATTATAGAGATGACATGAACCGTTGTCACCACGACTGAGTGAAGCAACATCGAGCCTTGGAAAACCATGCGGACGAGCAGGCGACTACGGCCCCGTGATTGTCACTCTAGAATTCGCGTCAATCTGCTTCTTATACGAATCTCTGAGTTCGTGGTTGAAAGAGGCAATTGATAATGCTCTACTGCATGCTTCAGTAAGGTCTGGCTCCCTCTGTTTTGCCAGGCCAGTTATCCGTGCGGAAAGGCGCTAGCCGGCAATCCCGCTCCGTTAAACAGCGTAGCTGCAGGATTCGACTGCCACGCATAACGGACCTGCGTCGGATTCGGCACCGACGGCGACGAGACGACAACCGCGTCTCCCTCGATGCGCGCGTCAGCCCAGAACCACTTGCGATCATCTCCGGCGATCGAAAACTCCCCCAGCTTGTCGCCCTTCACGACCAGCCCTCCATCCGTGCGCGCAAAATGCAGCCGGATCGACCCCGGAACCCGCTCAACCGATTGAAGCGTAGGGCCGGAAAACACAACCTTCTCGCCGTAGAGCTTCGCCAGCGCGCAAAGCGCCAGCCGATCGCCCACCGGCTGCTTGTCCTTCGCATGGATGTTGTCCGCATCGCCGGTATCAACCGTCACGGCAAGGCACGAATTCGGAACCGTTGCCGCCGTGATTGCCTGAGACTCCCGCGTCTCCGTCCAGTCGTCTCCATTCACTGGAACGTCGCTGTGCTTTGTGAACGCGGGCAGGCTCACGATGTAGAACGGGAAATCACCTTGCTCAAAAAGCGCTCGCCAGTCAGCAATCATCGCGGGAAGAATCTTCCGGTACTGATACCCGCGCGGCGAGTTCTGCTCGCCCTGATACCAGATCGCTCCGGTTATCGAGAGAGGCGCGAGCGGCGCCAACATTCCCTCGTAAAGCACACTCGGCATCACCGGCCAGTTTTCATAGGCGATTGGAAGTGTCTGAGGAGGACGCGCATCGACACTAAGCTTCGCTTTCCACGCGCCCGCAAGCGCAATCTTCGTCCCATCCGCAAGAGTTAGATTGAGTTCTTCCGGTTTGGATAGAAATCCGCCGTCAGCCTTTGTCTTCAAAACACGAACCGCAATCACGTTGTGGCCGGGTTTAAGAATGCCGTCGCGAATGAAGTATCTGCGTGGATTCTCCACCCACGCACTCCCGCCGACTTCTGTCCCATTGACGTACGCCGTGTCCATCCGCTCGATCTCTCCAAGCGACAGCATGGTGCCGCGGCGCGGAAACGGTCCCGGCGCCGGATTCGACTCGATGACCGCCTTCGGCAAGGGATCAGGAATCGTGATCTCTTTCCGGAACCACACCAGCGCTGGCGTCTCCGGCACTCCCAACTCGGTGAACCCGCCTGGCACCGGCACAGATTTCCAGTCGGAGTCATCGAAGACCGAAGCCGCCCAGTTCTTCTTCTGGCCCACGTCGTACTGGTCGTACCAGTGCATCACGTAGTTGCCGTATTCAGGACCATTCGCACTTTTGAGCCGATCCAGTTCAACCAGCGGAACATCGAAGTCATGCAGGGCCCGTAGGGCTTCCTCGCTCGTCCATGATTCCGCTGGTGTTCCACCAACCGCATCCACAACAAGCCCAATTGGAACGTGCAAGTCCTTCTGCACTCTCCTTGCGAAGTAGTACCCCACAGCAGAGACCCAGCTCGCAGTCTCAGGTGACACAACCCGCCAGTTGCCTTCGATCACATCGGCATGGTGATACGTCGGATGTCCGGCCACAGTGAAAAAGCGAATCTCTGGATAGTTCGCTGCTTTGATCTCCTCGTCCGCATTCTTCGTAAACCGCAGCGGCAACCCCATATTGGATTGCCCGCCGCACAGCCAAACATCCCCCACCAGCACATTTTGCAACTGAACTATCTGATGCCCGGAGATCTTCACCGTGTAAGGACCGCCTGCCGGGGGCGGCTCAATCTTCACCTCCCAGCGACGATCAGCTCCGGCAACTCCACTAGCCGCCTTGTCCCCAATCTGCACGCGAACGCTATCACCGGGGTCAGACCAACCCCAGATCGCGTTTGCCTTCCCGCGCTGAAGCACCATGTTGTCGCCAAAGATCGGGCTGACTAATGGAAGCCCATTTGCATTTGCCGTTGGCGCCGGCTGACCAGGAGTGGGCTGTGCAAATGCGCATAACTCCGCGACGAACATTGCGACGATGGCGACAGGCAGACGGCCGTTTCTTTTATCCATCAACGCAAACCTCAAGTGCTGGTCATTCATTCGCATTAAAATTGCCGGAGAAAACTCAGTCTTCCCGCGACACCCTGACCTCAAACTATTGTTGTCATGTTCTTGATTTCGTGCATGTTCCAATATCCATTTTCACCGATTTATGGCCGATTTGTAGCCGACTTCCATTTCCGCCCTTTTCGCTCCCCTTTTGGGTTCTCTTCGACTTGATCAGCCCGTCGATACACCCAGCAGATAGATTCCTGACCATGGTCTAAGACAGGAATCTTTGGACGGATCGGTCCGAACTCAAGGACATTTGATGGTTGGCTGCGAGCTCGAGTTCAGGCAAGAGGCTGACATCGGTTTCTCCGTGGAAGTAGAATCGCTCCAGTCTGAGAACTGGTCCGCGGAGCAGTTGGGGAGCATTTAACTTGTTCGCTAACGTTGCTACGATTCGTACCGATGCGTTCTGGTTCTCAGCGGTGCGTCAATGTTGCCCAAAGATTCGATCAGTTGTGACAACCTTACTAAGGGTGTTCCTTAAATGATGGACTCTTGGAGAGCCATTTGACTCATTCTTCAATAATTTAGGATATTGCAAGGGTCAGTGAGGAATAATTCCGGTCTTGTTTTGTGCCTGAGAATTCGTTATCACGAGAGCCCTGACTGGCCAAAATCGCTCTTTCTATCTAACCGTAAAGATGGTTGGACTTCGGGGTTCGGGTCAACACTTGCTCCAATCCTCAGTTTCGTTGGATATGTGGATCAAACTGTATGATTTAGGAATCGGTTATACTTCAGCCACTACGACTGTTTCGGCAGGTACAAGCGAGCATTTGAGCCGAAAGCCCCTACTATTTCAAGGTCTTGAAACGCGACATGGACGATGTCCCTTTGGGAAGCAGCGAAACCCGTGCTTCTGGAGAAAACCCCTCCTCCAGGGAGCGAGGACCGCTCTCCGCCGAAAATTCAGGCGGCCGGGATTCTGACGCCATCGTTACTAGTGATGAGGATCGTCGCCCACCAGAGTCTGACGCCACAATCATTTCGGCCGCCCCGATCCGCCTGGATACGGATGCAACAATCATCTCCGCACCTCCCGCCCGACCTAGTTCCGAACCGACGGTCGGGGGAGGGAGGGCACCAGAAAATCCTGATGCGACGATCGTCAGTCTTAGGCCAATTGCAGATGATGGCGCCACCATCGTATCTGGGGGCGCGACCGTTCCCCAGCGCACTTCCATTCGTCGTAGTCCCAGACCGCCGAGCGCGGACGGCGCCATCTCGACCGCCATCATGCTTCAGATTGGGACTGAGCTTGGCGACCGCTACGAGATTCTGGAACTCCTCGGTGAAGGCGGCATGGGAGCCGTATATAAGGCCGCCGATCTTGAGGTGGACCGGACTGTTGCCTTGAAGGTGATCCGGCCGGAAATGGCCTCAAACCCCGAAATCCTGGCGCGCTTCAAACAGGAACTTGTCCTCTCGTCTCAAGTGACACACCGCAATGTGATCCGAATTTACGATCTCGGCGAAGCTCAGGGGGTGAAGTTCATCACCATGGAGTTCATCGAGGGCAAGGATTTGCGCGCGATCCTGCACGAGAAGAAGAAACTTCCTCCCGAAGAAGCGGTCGAGGTTGCGCAACAAATCTGCCAGGCACTTGAAGCCGCGCATAGCGTAGGAATTATCCATCGCGACTTGAAACCTCAGAACATCATGAGGGATCGCACAGGGCGCATCGTTGTGATGGATTTTGGGCTCGCGCGCACCCTGGGCGGCGATGGAATGACACAAACCGGTGCGATGCTCGGGACCATGGAGTACATGTCTCCGGAGCAGGCGCTGGGCAAGGATCTTGACCAGCGTTCAGATATTTTTGCACTTGGCCTGATTCTCTATGAGCTGCTTGCCGGTGAGCGGCCCTTCGTGGCGGAAAGCGCCCTGGCAAGCCTGATCAAGCGAACCCAGGAAGCCGCAATTCCGGTTCTAGAGCGTAATTCCGAAATTCCAGGAATGCTGGGAGAGATCGTCGACAAATGCCTCGAGCGAGACCTGAACGCGCGCTATCAGAAGATTGCTGACATCCAGGCTGATCTCATCAACTGGAAGGATTCCACGCCCGAGGGCAAGGCGCGCAGAAGAGTGGTGGCAAGACCGAGAGCTCAACCCAAAGGTCTCGTGTCCCGGGGGATATGGATTGCGGCCGCGGTCGTTGTGGTTGCGCTCGGGGTGGGCGGGTATTTGTTACGTGAACGTCTCTTGAAACGTTCAGGCGCGTCGGCTCCAGTGGCTCCGGCCGTCTCGCTTGCCATCCTGCCTTTCAGGAATGCATCGTCTGACCCTTCATTGGACTGGCTTGGTTCGAGCGTAGCCGACATGCTGACAACCGACGTCGGCCAGTCAGCCAGTTTGCGCACTGTCAGCCCAAACATCCTTCATCAGATATTCAGCGATTTGCGGATTTCTTCATCAACGGTTCTGGATCCCGGGACCATCAAGCGTGTCGCTGATTTCGGGAGCGCGGACCGCGTGGTCTGGGGACAATTTGCCAAGTTCGGAAATACAATCCGGATCGACGTAACGCTTCAGGACATGAAGAGCAACCGCACGGTTTCGTTGAAGGCCGATGCGCCAAGCGAAAAGGATGTTCCCGCCGCCATCGACCAATTGGCAGACTCGATCCGCCAGACCCTGGAGCTTCCGAGCGCGGTGATGAAGGAACTCAAGGCGAGTTCGTTCCAGCCTACTTCTACCTCACTTGACGCGATGAAAGAATACAACCAGGGGCTTGGGCTTCAGCGTGATGGCAAGAATCTTGAAGCAGAGAAGCAGTTCGACGCGGCCACCAAGGCTGATCCTAACTTCGCTCTGGCCTTTGCCCGGCTCGCTCAAACTTTCAGCGCTCTCGGCTACGACAGCGAGGCAGAGCAGTCTGCGAAGAAGGCTGTCCTGCTAAGCCTGGGCCTTCCTGAGGCCGAGAAATTCCAGATATCCGCGATCGAACTCCAGGTCGATAAACATTTTCCTGAAGCGATTACGGCCTACGAGAAGCTTGCACGAGTCCTTCCTGACAATTCCGACGTGCGATCGACTCTGGCGAGGCTCTACGAGGATTCCGGCGATCTCACGAAGGCCAAGGATTATTACCAGAAGATACTCGCCGCGAACCCTAAGAACATCGCAGCAACAATCGACCTCGGTCGCATTCAAATCAAGAGCGGTGATCCGCAGGGTAGTCTCGAGCCATTAAACCACGCATACAGCCTCGCGGTGCAGATGGATAACCAGGAGCAGAAGGCCACCAGCCTCCATCTGACAGCGGTCGCGTATCGGATGCTCGACAAGCCTCAGGAAGTCTTGCGGAGCGAAGGAGAGGCCCTTACTATCTGGCGGCAGATAGGACAGCAACGCGGCCTCGCCTTCAGCTTGAACGAAATGGCACGGGCGCAGGCTTCATTGGGTAACGCCAAAGCCGCAATGTCGAACTTCACTGAAGCTTTGCAGATCCGGCGCGACATTGGTGACAAGCGCGGTCTCGGCGACACGCTGATCGACATGGGCAATTTGGCGGATGATCATGGTGACCACGACGCGGCCCTCGCGAGTTACAAGGAAGCTCTGCAGCTGGAACGCGAAATCGGCAATGAGAGTATGCAGGCGGTCTGCCTCAACAACATTGGCAGCGTCTATTCGGAAAAGGGTCAGTATGAAGACGCGCTCGCTTATTTGCAGCAGGTGCTGCAATTGAGGGAGAAGTCTAAAAATCCGCAGGACATCGTAGACGCCGAACACAACCTGGGCCAGGCGCTAACAAGCATGGGCGAGTACGATCAGGCCATCAGCTATTACATGAAGGCACTTGAATTGCGCCGCAGCATCAACGACTCGCGCGGGGCGGCTCTCGAGTCCTATGGGCTTGGCGGGCTGTTCGACTATCAGGGCCGTTTCGGCGCTGCGGTGCATTCCAAAGAAGAGGCCCTGAAGACTTTCCGAGATCTCAAGGACAAAACATTTTGGATGGGGGAGATCTTGGGCGGCTACAGTCAGGCGCTCATACTCGCCGGTCGGATGGACGAAGCGAAAGGGAGTCTGGATGAAGCACTGAACCTGGCGCGCGATTTGAAGAACGATGGCCTTGTGGCCCAGACGCTGGGATTTGAAGGCGACGCCCAGTTTTACAAAGGGAATTTCACCGCGGCTCATGCGCAGTACGACCAAGCGCTGCAAGCGGCGACGCGTAGCAAGGAGAACGAGCGCATTCTTCTGGCGAAGATATCTCAGGCAGAAGTCTCTGTCCGGGAAAAGAAGGGCGCCGCGCCTATTGCGGCCCTCCACGCACTAATGCAGCAGGCCGACGCTGCAGGCTTAAAGTATTCTTCAGTGGAATGCGAGGTCTTCATGGCCGAGGCAATGCTCGCGGCTCATGATGCAACACACGCCCGCCAGGAACTGGATCGGGCCCTATTGCGATCAGACAAACTGGGTCAGCAAGCGCTGAGTGCGCAAGCTCATTATTTGCTTGGGTCCATCGCGCGCGACAGTAAAGCCAGCGCAGACGCCAGGGACAACTTCCGCTGGGTTGTGAATACGCTGGACACGATGAAGAAAGATCAGGGTGCCGAAAAGCTGCTCCAGCGAGCCGATATGAAACATATCTACGAGGACTCTGCAAACTGGCTCAAGCAAGCTGGTAATTAGGATCCATCAAAGGCTACGAAATCAATGTCACAGGTTGGAGTAAAGATCAGATAGTTCGTTCATGTGGTTCCAGGTCAGCGTGATATATAGGTCGCAGACGCAATCTTGATTGATCTCCGGCCCATTGTGCCGACATTGATTCCGAGGTCTTGCCTGGGTAAGTCTGCCGGGCCCAGCTCGCGAAAATCGAAGGACAACCTCTTTCCGAGATTTAGCGCTGAGCCCACTTGGGCCCGGCAGTCGCAAAAGTCAGAATTTGACTTGATGAGGCAAGGTAATACGCGTTGGTCGCGTTCACCCCTTCACCTCGTTAGAGAGATATAGCGCCGCCAACTCGTGGCAGCGCGGAGCCCATCCTCAGAACTTCGCGCATTGACCCTGTTTCGTCGCGGCCGTGTTGCCTCCACCGGTGATCGAGACATCCGCATTGCAACTGAGGATTCCCTTCACATGATTGGAGAAAACCTGTGTTGGCTTCAGGTTTGCCAGGTCAAGCAAGCTGCCGCCCACAGTGTTGTTGTAGATCGCAGTCGAAGCATTGTTGGCACTTGCAGTAAGCGTGCCCGTGATTGAATTACCGGGACACGCCGGGGATCCTGAGCCAATTGCGACCGGTGCGCTGCTTCCAAGCACCGACAGATTGCCACCGATTGTTGCGCCGCAAAGCTGGCTCTGTACGCTTGATTTGGCAGTAATGATCATGGAGAAATTTCCCTTGACCGCAGCGCCCGCGCCGATCGAGAACGTACCTCCCGTCACTTGAACATTTCCGCCGACGGAAGCGCCAGTCAACATCAAGGTTCCACCATTCTCAGTGATGTTTCCGGTGACTCCGCCGCCAACAAAGATGCAGCTCTGGCCCGCTGAAACGGTCAGATTGCCCTTAAACGTGCCGTTATAGACTCCGTTGCATTTGCCCGCCGCGGGAACAGTTGCAGTCGTGGTCAGCGCGAAGGGGAGGGAAGCGGGGGAGCCTGCCGTGTTTTGAGCCCTAATGACGATGGGAAAGATTCCGCTCGCGGTGGCGGCCCCTGAAAGTGTTGCCGTGCCATTTCCGTGGTCCACAAAGGTCACGCCCGCCGGAAGAGCCCCAAGCTCTGAGAAGGAGGGAATGGGGTAGCCGGTTGCGTTGAAGTTCACAGCTCCGGGAGTGCCGACCGCGAAGGTGGCGCTCGAAGGGCCCGAAATGGAGGGCGGCGCGGGTGGCGGCACCACTGAGTAGCTGACAATCTTCTGATTGGTGTTGGTCGCCGAGTCCTGAACCTGCGCTGTAAAGGTATGCGACCCGAGGGTGCCAGTATCAAAATGAGCGCCATTGGCGACAGTTCCGCCAATCGAATTGGTTGCCGAGCAAACGCCAGTCGGAGCTGGCGGCACTGTGAGATACGGACCAGCGGGCACCGCGTTGGGGTCGCCGGTGGACGCCGCGGTGCATGTGTAATTAGCCGTGGTGGTGGCGTCGCTCTGATTCTGCGTATACGTGCCGCCGTCGACCGGTTGGGTAACCGTAACGCTCGGCGTCTCGCCCGGTGTGTGATAAGTCATGACCCAGCACGACGTCGTACCTCCGCTGCCACCCTTGGCACCGCCGCTAGTATCGCCGAGGTGGAACTCCTCAATCTGATTGCTCGCGAACAAGGGCGCGGCACCTGCTGTGCACGGGTGTTGCGAATCAGGACCTTCTCCCTTGAGGAATCCGACTCCTGGCAGACCGTCGGTTGGCGTGAGATGCGGAAGAGCGAAGGTGGTTCCGTCGGGTGAATCGGAGCCATCAGGGGGGCACGTCAGGTTCATCCCTGGAGGAAGGTTTTGATTTTCAGCGCAGCTGAAACTGAATTGACTTCCCAGGTCGGCGTAGAACGGGTCGATACCGGATCCGCATGATCCGCCGGGGCAGGTGACTTCAAAGAGCACCGCTGAATCCTTGCCCAGGCCGCCGCCATTCTGGTAGACGAAGCACTGAGCACCGGTGAAGGCAGGATTCTGCTGCACAAGTTGTGTGCAAGCCGCCTGGGTGATGGGGATCGCGCTGACAGTCACCTGGAGGGTCTGGTTGGAGGCGGGGGTCTGCCGCGCGGAGAAGTTGTAGCCGCTGTTTGGATCGTTGACGGCAAAACCGCCGTTATAGTTGAACGTGGTTGGCGTGGTTTGCTCCGGCGTGACCGTGCCGGTATCCGTCTGCGTGGGTGAATAGGTCCAGCTGAGAACGTCCTGGATATCGCTGCCGCCGCCGGTGCCCGCGGTGAATCCGACGGACGCGGTGTTGGTGGTTATGCTGGTCATGTCGAACAGAACACCGGCAGGAAAGAGGTCGGTGCCGTCGACCGAAACATGAAGATTGGAGCAGCTCTGAGAACCGTTCATGCCGCAGGTGGCCGACGCCGAAGGCGCGTAGGTGACCGTCACGGTATGGACGGAATCATCGGTGAGATTGATGCTGCCGGGGAGGATGGAATAGGCAACGTTGCAATTGGAACTGTAGGCGACGGAGTTCGCGGCCCCTCCCGGGCAACTTTGGATCGCGACATCGTTTCCGGAATTCGGATCGGTAGGTGGATCATTGGCGAATGTGTTGAATTCGATGGCGACGCTTTTCGGAATTCCGCCGTTTCCAGTGACGCAGTCGCCGCCACCAAACCCTATGCCGCATCCGCTGGACCCCAGCGCCGTAGTGCCACTGTTCTGGATGACAAATGCTATGCCATCGGCGTGGTAAGTATTGGGGTGGCCAATTTGGAACGAGAAGGTGGTAGTGAATCCCGTGGTCACATTCTGTGGGGCGGTATACCAGGCTGATGACGCGAGACCGTTTGTGGCTGTCGTGAGCCGCAGGACAGTCGACGACGAGGATTGTGCGGTCGCGAAGGTCACCGGATGAGTGCTGTCCGACGTGTTGAGCGCCAGGCACGACTGGTCCGTGCTGAAATCGGAAGAATAGCTGGGAGAATTTGGGCAACCCTGCGCCGACGCAAGTGTGACACCGCCGACAAGGCCAGCGGCTGCAAGCGTTGTTACTCTCATCAATCCCGAAATCGCCATCTTCATCGCTCTCCTCAGCCGCCCGGTTTCCTCGGGCAGGGTGAATTGAAACTTGTGTATGACTCGTGCTCGTTCGCGCACACCCAGCCGTCTTCAGCCGAAAGTGCGCTTCGCTCTGCGCGCGCACGTGCCCTTACTTAAGCAAGCATTCAGTTGCTATTAGGGGGATAGCACCGCAATCTGGGCGTTGCATGCCGCAGACATACATAGTCGGCAATTTATTGACAAGCCCATGCTGGGCGGTGAGCTTCCACCGTATTGATACGGCGTGAAATTGTCAAGGAACATAGTCAATGAGGGAAGCGATTCTATTACGAGACAGCCTCACCCAGCTGAGCAGACTATCAGGCGATACAAACAGGTTTTGATCAACTGTTAGAATCACAAGCCTGAAGCCTATGTCTGAAATATCTGCTCAAATACACGGATATGTCGAGGTCGTATTTTCGGATCGCCCGTCGCAGACTGTCGCGGTCACCGAGATTCCTTTTTTCATAGGGCGCGGAAAGGAAAGCGGCAACCACCTATCCATTGATGACAAGCGCATATCGAGAAAGTGTGTAGCCATTTCGGCCGGATCTTCGGGCCTTCAGATCGAGGACCGCGGCCAGCTCAACGGCATATTCGTCAATGGAACGCCCACATCAGGAAAAGCCCTTGCCGATGGTGACCGGATTCGCATCGGCACAGACGAAGGATGCCAGTTAGTATTTCGGTTTCGACTCGAACCGCACTCGCAGGAACAAGCAGAGAACAAACTGCGCAGTCTGCTCGGCTCGTGGGGTGGCGATTCCGCAACAGAGTTGAAAGGATTGAGACTGCTACTCGAGGCAACACAGTTGCTGCACTCTCAGCTTCCCCTGGAATCCGTTCTTTCTACGATGCTTGACCACGCCATCGCCATCACACATGCCGACCGTGGCATGTTGCTGGAGCCTGACCCGTCAGGTGTTTTGCAGGTGAGGGTGGCCCGCGGAAAAAACGGCGACACCCTTCCGCCGGAAAAGATGAATCCCAGTCGCTCGGTGCTCGGGCGTGCCATAGAGCTTGAAACGGCAGTCATCAACGAGGATCTGAACCTGGCGGATCTCAACGTACAGACGGCGCAAAGCGTCATGCTCCAGTTGTTGCGCTCTGCCGTCGTGATTCCTCTCTACGGCTCACCCCACGGGCCCGAAAAGCCTTCGGCTGGAGTACCTCGCCGCAAGTTGTTGGGCGCTGTATATCTCGATTCCAAGCGCACCGCCACCTTCTCTGCACTTGACCGGCAGATACTCGATGCCCTTGGTTCGCAAGCCGCCAGTATTCTCGACAACGCCCGGCTCGTTGAGCGCGAACGGGAACGACAGCGATTCGAACAGGAACTTAGTATCGCCCGCGAAATCCAGCAAGCCCTCGTGCCGCAAGGGCTGAAGGACTTTCCGCATCTCGCCGTGATGGGAATTCACCGGCCTTGTCACGAGGTTGGTGGCGACTACTTTGACGTCTTCTCAATGCCCGACGGCCGCACCGCCATCCTCATCGCTGATGTGGCAGGGAAGGGTCTCGGAGCCGCACTGCTCACCACCATGCTGCAGGGCGCTCTCTCAGGCATGACTCTGGGCGTCGACCCCGTCACCGTCTTCAATCATCTCAACCGGTTTTTGTGCGAACGAGAGTCGTTAGCCCGTTATGCCACCATGTTTTTCGGCTTGCTCGATCCAGCAGGCGGGCTCGAATACGTTCGGGCCGGCCATCCGTCACCATTGCTGCTGCGGAACGGAAAGGTGACCGAACTCTATTCCGGCGGATCATTCCCTGTCGGACTTATTGAGATAGCCACGTTCTCTGCCGACCGCATTCAACTCGAACCCGACGATACACTGTTACTTTTCTCCGACGGCGTAACGGAAGCCGAGGATCGAGATTGCGAACTCTTCGGAACTGAACGGCTCATCGAAGCTCTCGGACGGCAAACCGACCCTTCATTGGGCGCTATTCAGGAGGGGATCTTCGCGGAAATAAAACAGTTCGCTGAAGGCGCCAGCCAGTCTGACGACATCACTTTGCTTGTGGTCCGTTACCGCCGCGCAGCCGACTGGGCAGTTCAAGGTACCGTACCCTCGGCCACACACACTGGCTCGATGTAACAAAGGATTCACATAGGCCGCATAGCATGAGCGAATCTCGCAGACAAAATTCACCCTTCCTGCTTTCAGGATGCGGAAAGGAATGCTCGCAATGACACTTTCAACTGAATCGATCACCGGAGACATTACACGGGTCATCCTGGAAGGACGTCTGGACATACAGGGCGCAGCTGCCATCGATCTGCGTATGAATGTGCTCGCGGGTACTTCCAAGTTCCTCTTGCTTGACCTCGCCAATGTATCGTTCTTGGGATCCATGGGGCTTCGCTCCATCGTGCTCCCCGCTCAGGCAGTCAAACGTCGTGGAGGAAAGATGGTGCTGCTGAACCCCGTTCCGATGGTCGAGGAAGTCCTCACGTCGAGCAACATTGGGGAAATTATTCCCATCTTCCACGATTTCACAGTTGCCGTAGCCGCTCTCCGTTAGCGCCCACCGTTCCGCGGATTTTCTTATCTTGTTTGCACCTGATGGAGCGCCTGAGACCTTCATGGACAAACCGCTGAGTACGCTCCAACTGGATAGCCAGCTTACCGAGTTGATCCGCGTTCAGGAATGGGTCGACGAGTTGGCAGATAGGCAGGGCCTGCGCGACGAGACGCGATTTGCCGTCCAGCTCTGTATGGAAGAGGCTCTGGCCAACGTGGTTATTCACGGTTATCGCGGCCAGCGAGGTAGTCCCATCGTCATTCGAACCTGGATTTCCGAGGGTAGTCTCTACTTTGCCATTGAGGACAAGGCCCCAACTTTCGCGCCCAGTCTCCCGGGCCTTTCAAATGCCCAAGAGTCCCCCAATCTCGAGAACATGACACCCGGTGGAAATGGGATTCGCCTGATGCATCGGTTCGCCGGATCGATGGCCTACGAACGATTGGCTGAGGGTAATCGTCTTATCCTGGGATTCCCTTTCTCCGCCAAGAATGATCTATCCGTCTAGATCCGCAGGCAATCTTCTGCACTGTTAACGAACCCGATAAAGTGACATAGATTCTCCTGCCTCCTCCAGTTGAACCATGCCACCATCAAGCTTCGGGACAGCGCCCAACGCAGGTGCCATCGGCTCGAATTCCGTGCATCCGGATAATACTGTTCCCTCGGTGTTCAGTTTGACATCGTGGCTCTGTGTCGCTTTGTTCATGACCACCAGAACCCGTTCGCGCGCGTGATCCAGCCCGCATCCCGCTTCACCGTCGGCGCGGACAAACGCAAACACATCGTCAGTTGCCAACAGGTTCTGCTCATATCCGCCCCGCATTACGCTGTGCGACCGTCTCAGAGCTAGCATGCCGGCAGTCCACGCAAACGCGTCCTGCTCTACGGGCGTTCTGTCTTTCGCATTGAAAGCGCTTCTTTCATCGCCCGGAAATCCCCCTGGAAAATCATGACGGTTGTCAGGATCGTCTCCGCCCTCCATGGCAATCTCGTCACCCGAGTAAATCTCAGGCATTCCGCGCATCGTGGCGATCAACCCCATTGCTAACTTCAGCTTGGATGCTGACTTGTTTGCCGCGGTAAAAAAGCGCATCGTGTCATGATTCCCCGCAAATGTCACCAGGCGCTCAGGGTGCGGATACAAAGCATCCTTGCGCAACACGCTGGCCAATTCGGTCATGGGTTTGTTGCCGGCCAGTACGTTGCGCAGCGCAAAAAACACGGGAAAATCAAATGGCGTATCCAGACCAGTGTCGATGCTGTCATGCGACACGCCGCCTGCAAAAAAAGATGTGAGTTCCGCGTCTCCATTGAACACTTCGCCCACGGTCGTCACTTGAGGAAACGTAGTGTGCAACGCGGTGTGAAAGTCATGCCAGAAGGCGCGGCCCACATATGGAAATGTATCTAATCGGATACCATCTAGCTTCGCCGTCTCCACCCACCAGAGAGCGTTCTCAATCAGGTAAGCAGATACCAGGGGATTCTCCTGGTTCAAATCCGGCATCGCATCGGTAAACCAGCCGGTCGTAAGGGCGCGCCATGACTGCTTTGAAGCATGCGGATCAACAAGCTGGTAAAAATCGCCCTGCGCTCCAATGTGGTGTGCAAGGGTGCCATGAAACCATTCGGGCGCGGGAGGGTCCAGCACCCACGGATGCTGCACACCCAGATGATTTGGCACCAGGTCAATCACCAGTTTCATGCCACGTGCATGCAACGCATCCGCTAATCGCCGGTAGTCTGCCACGGTGCCAAAATGAGAATCAACTGCGTAAAGGTCTGTAGCCGCGTATCCGTGATACGAGTCAGGCATCGCACCGTTTGAGGCAACTGGCGTAGTCCACATAGTCGTCACACCCAGATCCCGCAAGTAGTCCAGGTGCTGCTCGATTCCTTTGAAATCTCCCCCGTGCCATCCGCGAGGGTCGTTGCGGTCGCGGTCCTGTTTATCGTTCTCGCCCTGACCGCGGGCAAACCTGTCAGTCATGATCAGATACATGACATCTGCTGCCGAGAACCCAAGATGTGCCCTGACATCAGTTGACCGAGTGGCAAGGTCAAAGGGCTGTCGAGCAATTCCGGCAGTGTTTCGGGCACCTATAGTGACGGTCTGAGCAGACGCACGGCTGGTGCGTAACCAAAGGAATGCCCAATGACCATTGTCAGAGGTTTGTGATCGAGTGAGTTGCACGCCGTTGCCTGCAATGCTGAAGTTTGCTCCGCTCAAATGCTCACCGTACACCAGCAACATCGGATCGGGCATCTGTGTCCACCAGCCGGGCGGATCGATCTTGTCGATGCGCGGAGCCTGTGCAGGCATAACCGTCGCCCACGTGACAAAACTCCAAATCAATGTCGAAAATTTGACCACCGCGCGCATTTCGTTGGAAGATCTCAGCTTCATGGGACGCTCCGTCGCTGCCCAGGCAGGATTTGCAGCGCACAATCAGGTCAAGCCGGTTTTCTTCAGAATGTACGATCTCCGCCAATGGCTACGCGGGTGGTGTCACGCCCTTCTTCAGGATCAAGTTGCCATACTTGCGCACTTCGCCCGTCATTACAATTGCGAACGCACCTTTCGCCCGATCATAGAATGCGTGTCGTTCCAGCCGCACTGGAGTAGGAGCGTCCTGGGCAAACTCGCCGATTACACTCATGTAGTCCTGCTCAACGGCCGGGTCGAGCACATCACCCTCCGCCACCGCCATCATTATGAGGGGCGTCGCGTAGCTATCGAGTTCAAACAAGGGCAGGATGCCCTCGAGCAAGTCGACCACACGGATGCCATCCGCCCGCAGAACCTTTGGACCAAGCGAATGCCCTGGAAAATGCGCATCGGCAAGCACAATCTCATCTCCGTGTCCCATCTCGTGGAGAATGAAAAGTAGTTCTGGTCCGACAAACTTCGATATGCCTCGCAACATGGTTTTTGCACTCTCCGGCATTTCAATCGTGAAGCCCTTAACTACCATCGAGAATACCTCCTCGCGTTCACCTCCGCCCACGTGGTTCCCCTTGGGTGGTAGCATTTCCCAGGATTGGCCGAGCGAATAGGGCCGCGCCAATCATTGTTGAGAACCTACTTATGCTGAAGGACTCTCTGCTCCTATTTGCTTCGTTCCTGATAGTCTCTACTCTCCATGCTGCTTCTCACCCCGCAAAGGGTCCCCAGGTTATTGCCTACGTCTTCCCGCAGAACGGGCCGCTGCAACCCGGTCAGATCGATTCTCACACTGTGACGCGCATCAACTACGCCTTCGCCAACATTCAGGACGGGCGTATGGTGATTGGGCATCCTAATGACCCGGCCAACCTGGCGTTGCTGACGTCACTGCGGACTGAGAACCCCTCTCTCAAGATACTCATCTCCGTTGGTGGCTGGCTGTGGTCCGGCCAGTTTTCTGATGCGGCGCTTACTAGTCAAAGCCGCGAGCAATTTATTCAAAGCGCTATCGACTTCATCAGTCTCTATCACCTTGATGGACTCGACATTGATTGGGAATATCCTGGTATGCCGGGTGCCGGCCATCCCTTCCGTCCGAAGACCGTCAGAACTTCATCGCTCTCCTCAGGGAGTTTCGTAGACAGTTCGATAGCATGAAAAGAAGATGGGAACCAAGCTGCTCCTGACTATCGCCGCAGGGGCGTCCGATGAGTTTCTAGCGCACACTGACATGGCTGAAGCGCAGCGATTCCTTGACACTGTAAATCTTATGTCGTACGACTACTACGAACCCGGCTCCGGTCTCATCACAGGAAATCATTCCCCGCTTTTCACTGACCCTGCAGATCCTCAGAAGGTGTCTTCAGATGCCTCCGTGGAGGCGTTCGAGAAAGCAGGCGTTCCTTCCCAAAAGCTAGTTTTGGGCGTTCCTTTTTACGGTCATATGTGGGGTAGCGTCTCGAGCAGCAATCACGGCCTCTTTCAGCCAGGCAAGCAGATTCCGAATGCCTATGCCCCCTTCAGCATGATCGAATCGAACATGCTCAACCAGGGCTTCACGCGCTACTGGGATGCTGCATCCAACGTACCCTATCTCTACAATCCGGACAGACAGGTTTTCGTGTCCTATGAAGACCCCGAGTCGCTTGCTCTTAAGTGCCAATATATCCAGGCGCACAGACTAGGGGGAATCATGTTCTGGAGCTACTTCAATGATTCAAATGGGAAACTCCTCAACACGATAGATTCGGAATTGCTCCACTCCCACCGCCAGTCGCGCTAGCCACCCAAAATTGAAGCGTAGCTGGGGACGACAAGCGATTCTAAGCTCCGGAGGAAATTTTAATCATGCCCAACACCGCCCTTGAAACCTCAGTTCTCTTCGTCGAGTTCTCGCGTCACAAGCTGATCGACCAGTACTGGCCCCGGCTTCGTTCGTGCGTGGAGTCTCTCAATGCAGACCAAGTCTGGTGGCGTCCCAACGAATCCAGCAACAGCATTGGCAACCTGGTGTTGCACTTGAACGGCAACGTCACCCAATGGCTCATCGCGCCCTTCCAGCATCTTGGGGATACTCGCGACCGCCCGGCGGAGTTCTCCCGCAAGAATGGCATCTCAACAAGGGAACTTATCTTGAAATTGGAACAGACGATGGCCGCCGCAGTCATGGTCTTCTCAGGGTTAACAAAGGAGGCTCTGCACACGCATTACGACATCCAGGGCTACCATGTGTCCGGCCTTCATGCGGTGTACCAAGTCGTCGAACACTTCGGCCTGCATTACGGACAGATCGCCTACATTACCAAAATGCTCAGCGGCAACGATCTTGGCTTCTACCGCGAACTCAGCGCCACCGGCCGCGTCTCGCGCCCCGGTGGTTCCTTGCCATAATCGCCAGGCCAGCTATGAATTCGTGACTCCGACACTCTGCATTCAGGCGAACCTTCACTTCGTTGGCTTGACCAAGCCCGATCCACTTGAGACTTCGAGGGTCCAGTGGAGAGGAATTCCCGTTGGTTTGTACTGATAGCAATCCTGAGTTTCGGCCAACAGGGTGCAAGACGGCCGCCGGCGAATGGGCTCGTCGGTAGAGATGCTACCGCTGAATTCAGGAATTGCGAGGGGCGCCATGAATCTTGGGTTCGGGATTTCGTCCAATTATCAGACTCGGCCGCATCCGTCGAGGCACTCGACCGACTGAGCGGATGCAAGGTACACTGAATTTGCTCTGGTTCTCCGCGGGCTCCCTTTGATGATGCGGAATATTTATCTAGCTATTGTGTTGGCGACTCTGGCCTTGACGGGCTCATTGTCGGTGACAGCGGCCTTCGCCGATTCGCCTGCACGCCTGGCGAGAGGTCATAAGCGGGCAGTGGTCCCCGCGCGCTCCCACAGAGTGACATCTGCTCGCAGACGTGCAGCAGCTGCCAGTCAGACCTCGGCGCGTGGCGGTCGCGCACGCTCGACAGCATCGCGTAGGCGACAACTGGCAAGATCTGTCTCTCAAAGGAGGCATGCGCCTACGGCCCGGCTCGTGACATCCGCGGCGCCGGCGTCAGAAGCGCTCGGATTGCACCGGATGCCCATGATTCCGCCTTCGGCTTTGAAGGGATCGTTTGAGTCGCTGGCGCGCCAGAACACAATGGCCGAGTCAGAGGGTCTGGAGAGGATTCTGGATGAAGACGATCTTTCCGACCGCATCGCTCAGAAGCTATTGGTTCCTGTGCCCGAGTCACCGTCACTGGTGGTAAACGGCAATCTCACTGAGAATCACAAGTATTGCCGGCCGTGGACGGCGAATTTTCTTGCCGATCTGGCCGAGGCGCATCGGGCGAGGTTTGGAAACGCTATCGAGGTGAGTTCGGCGGTGCGTACCGTCGAGTACCAGAAGCGCCTTATGCTGACCAACGGTAATGCCGCAGCAGCTGAGGGCGACGTAGTGAGCCCGCATTTGACTGGTGCCACGATTGACGTGGTGAAACACGGAATGAGCCGCGCTGAGTTGAGCTGGATGCGGGGATGGTTGCTGCCTCTGCAACTGGGTGGCACCATCGATGTCGAAGAAGAGTTCCGCCAGAAGTGCTTCCACATTACGGTATATAAGAACTATGTGACGCCTCCGCCGGCACCGGCAGAGACGCCGCACAGGCGCCGGGTCCTACCTCATACTCAAATGGCTTCGCGCGACCTTTAGTTCTCAACTTCTCGATATTTGTATCGAAATCATGCCGGACGGTTCGCGTTCAGGTTACAATCGCGTGCAAACGCACTGCCATCCTGGTCGAACCGTTCTAGCTCGTTGCATCGACCGGAAAGATTTGCAACCACTATCGGGGGATGGCGGTCTGCATGGTTGGGCGCAGGCAAGGTACCCCAGAGACTTTCGAGAGGCGAATGATGAGTGACACGAGTGTTCAACCGACAGCCGAGGGAACTCCTGGATTGTCGCAAATCGAGCGTGTGGTGGATGCATTTACAGCTCCATCGAAGACCTTCAACGACATCAAGAATGGTCACAAGAGCTGGTGGTTGCCATTTGTGCTGTTCATCGTTGTCGGAACAGGGTTGTGGGCGGTAGTGAACGCAAAGGTTGGCTGGACCACGATTGCCGAGAATGGCGTAAAGATGAGCCCCAAAGCCTCAGAGGCGATGGACAAGCTTCCGCCGGAACAGCGGCAATCGCAGATGAGGATCTCCGGAATGGCGCAGGAGGGAATCTGGGCGCTGGCGCCAGTCTTCGTCCTCTTGATGAACGTGATAGGGGCAGGAGTGTTGCTGGGTACCATCAACTTTGGCTTTGGCGGCAAGGCGACATTTGGCAAGTTGCTGGCAGTGACTTGGTATGCGGGGCTTCCAGGACTGATAAAGCTTGTGATTGGGGCGATTGGGCTATTTGCGGGAGTGGCGCCCGATGCGTTTCTTCCGCAGAATCCCGCGGGGACCAACCTCGGGTACTATATGAATCCATTGGAAGCCAACAAGGTGCTTTTCCTGCTCGCGACGAGCATCGATCCGATCACGATCTGGACGATGGTTTTGATTGCCATCGGTGTATCGACGGTGGCCGGTGTCAAGAGGAGTGCAGGATACACAGCGGTCTTCGGCTGGTGGTTCCTGATGCTGCTGATTTCGATCGGATTCACAACGATGATGGGATAGGCTGTTTTGTAGTGAGAACAGAAACGGTGCACATCGCGGGATGTGCACCGTTTCTGTTTGGGCTATTTCCAGGGGTGAGAAGGCTACTCAGTGAAACGTCGCATGATCAGCGTTGCGTTGATGCCACCGAAGCCGAAGGAATTGGAGAGGGCTACATCGAAGTTGTGGGGTACGGCTTTATTAGGCACGTAGTCGAGGTGACACTCGGGGTCGACGTTCTCAAGATTGATAGTGGGAGGCAGAATCTGGTTCTGTAGTGCGAGAACGGTAATTCCGGCTTCAAGCCCGCCCGCTCCCCCTAAAAGATGACCGGTCATAGATTTTGTGCCGCTGACTTTGAGTTTGCGGCTGAGAGCATGTTCCCCGAAAACGAGTTCAATGGCGCGGGACTCGTTTCCGTCTCCGGCCGGAGTGGATGTGGCGTGAGCGTTGACGTAGCCGACTTGCTCCGGAGTGATACCTGCATCTTTCAGCGCCGCGCGCATACTGCGCTGAGCTCCCTGGCCCTCGGGAGCAATGCCAGTCATGTGGTAGGCATCAGAGCTCATGCCATAGCCAATGACCTCGCCAAGAATCCTGGCGCCGCGTTTCTTGGCGAATTCCAGCTCTTCGAGGATCAAGATGCCGGCGCCTTCACCAATCACAAAACCATCGCGATCCTTGTCGAAGGGGCGGCTGGCCCGCTGCGGTTCGTCATTGCGTGTCGAGAGCGCCCGCATGGCAGCGAATCCGCCAACCGACAAGGTGGTGACGGCGGCCTCAGATCCTCCGGCGATCATGACATCGGCATCACCGTGAAGGATCATGCGGACGGAGTCGCCGATTGAGTTGGCGGAAGTGGCGCAGGCCGTTGCAGTAGCCGAAATCGGTCCCTTGGCCCCATAACGGATGCTGATCTGACCGGCCGCCATATTGATGATTGTCGCGGGAATGAAGAACGGAGAAATCTTGCGGGGTCCGCCTGCGAGCAGGTTGGCATGTTCGCGCTCGATGATCTCGAATCCGCCGATGCCGGAGCCGATGAAGACGCCCACACGGTCCGCAATCTCGGGCGTGATCTCGAGTCCAGATTGGGCGAGGGCCTCCTGCGTCGCCGCAAAGGCGAAATGGATGAAGCGCCCCATTTTGCGCGCTTCCTTCTTGTCCACGAAATTGAGCGGGTCAAAGTTTTTGACCTCGCAGGCAAATGTCACCGGATATCCGGTAGTGTCGAAGCCCTGGATGGGCGCCGCACCGCTGGCGCCCGCGACGAGCTTTTGCCACACTTCGGGTGCGGTGTTGCCCACACCGCATACCAGCCCCAGGCCGGTAATAACCACTCGACGATTCACCGGCTACTTGCCTTTCGCGGTCTTTTCGTTCTTCTCGATGTAGTCGATGGCGTCCTTGACGGTCTTGATCTTCTCGGCATCTTCATCGGGAATTTCGAGGTCGAAGGCTTCTTCAAACTGCATGACAAGCTCGACCACATCGAGTGAGTCCGCGCCCAGGTCTTCCTGGAAACTCGCGCCGGGCGTTACCTCGGCCTCATCAACCTGCAGCTGTTCCACAATGATCTGCTTAACCTTTTCTTCCACGGCCATGCGTGTTTCTCCTCGTAGGGTTGGAACTTCGGAATCCGGAATGGGGGTGAATTATTCAAGCTCCGCCTGCCTACAATACCGGCCCGCGCTGGGGGAGCACAACCGCGGCGCAGGAAAAAATCGCGCACGGCCCCGAAACTTCAAGTCTATCGGGCGCCCTGGGGTGTGTAAAGGTACGCCAAACTTAGGGATGGGGTCTTTGGGACAAAGCCCCTCCCGTACCGAATGAGGGAACCGTCACCGGGGTATTTCCACCGCCAAATGCACAGGCAAAAGGCGTACATTAGGCGAAGTAGAGAAGGGGAGCGTTTTATGCAGGCTCTAATTGCCGCGCTCGCGGTCGTCCTAAGCATTCTGGTCGGATATTGGCTGCGTCACGCCGCCGCGAAAAATGAGAAGGAGCAGTTCGCGATGCGGTCGGGCGAAATGACTGTCGAATTGACGGCACTCCGCACCGAACTTGGGGAAGCCAGGGATTTGGCGGCGACGCGGGCAGGTTTTGAGTCGCTTTGCGGTGAGCGTGAGAAGACGATTAACGCGCTCACGCAAGACAGAAACAAGCTGAGCGCGGACCTGCAGTCGAGAATTGAGACCGAGCGCAAACTCACGGCAGATGTCAGCCAACTCCAAGCCGACCTGACTAACGAGCGAAAGGGACTGGCGGAAAAGGTGGCGCTGCTCGAGACAGCGAAAAAAGCTCTTGCCGACCAATTTCAGGCGCTCGCAGGGGAAATTCTCGACCAGAAGTCCAAGGCATTCGCCGAGTCGAGCCAAAGGGATCTCGGAACCATGCTTTCGCCGCTGCGTGATCAGATCAAGGAGTTTCGCGAGAAGGTGGAGCAGGCACAGAGTGATTCAAAGGACGGCGTCACTACTCTTCGAACCCTCATCGGCAATCTAGGCACTATGAATCAGCAACTGTCGGAGGAGGCCCGCAACCTGTCGACTGCCTTGCGTGGTTCCGCCAAGGCGCAGGGCGATTGGGGTGAATTCATCCTCCGCGATCTGCTCGACAAGGCCGGACTCCGCGAAGGAGAAGAGTACAAGTTCCAGCAGTCGTTCACCGGGCTTGAATCTGATCAGGGCGACCGCACCCGGACAGTGCGCACCGACGTCCTGCTATATCTTCCCGGCGGGCGTCACCTGGTCATCGACTCCAAGGTATCGCTGAACGCATACACCGATTGCGTGAATGCCACAGTTGATGACGCCCGCAAAGCCGCCCTCAAGCTCCATCTATCCAGCGTACGTGCCCATATCACCGGCCTCGCCAAGGCGGGCTATCATCGCCTTCCCGATCTCGAGGCGCCTGATTTCGTCGTCATGTTCGTCCCCGTCGAGCCCGCTCTGCTGATGGTTCTACAAGCGGACGCCGAGCTGTGGGCAGATGCCTACAAGCAAAGCATCCTGCTGGTTGGCCCGACGACGCTTTTGTATGTCATTCGGATCATCAACGTGCTTTGGCAGCAGGAGCGCCAGGCGCGCAACGTGCGCGAAGTGATGGATCGCGGAACTAAGCTTTACGAGAAGTTTGTCGGATTTGTCACCGATATGGAGGTTCTGGGTGACAGCCTGCGCAGGTGCGACCAACACTACACGAGCGCCATGAAGAAGCTGGTCGATGGTCGCGAAAATCTGATCCGCCAAGTGGAGATGCTGAAGAAGTTGGGTATTCGCACTACGAAGTCAATACCGAAGGCTCTTCTCGACCGGGCCGACGTGGACCAGGCAGAGCTTGCGCTTGCGGCGGAGGCGGAGGACGAGACAGGTTCAGGGATCTGAGAGGATAGGCCTGATCGTGCGGATGCGGTGTCACAGACTCTTCTTCTGCCGTACGGCCTCTACCATCTGACGTATAGCAGCGATCACATCGCCGGGCGCTTCCAACTCCATGTTGTGACCGCTACGGATGATGATGTGTTTGCTGTTGGTCGAGAGGCGAGCCAGCATCGCCTGGCCCTCCATGCGCTCCTGTTCCATTTGGGCGGCGGGAACGTCCTGATCGTTGCCGTACCCACCATCTCTGCGGCTCAACACAATCAGAGGGATCTTTCCCAGCGAGCCATCCTGTGATTTCGCCAATAGCTTTCCGAAGTACTCGTCCGACCATTCGCGTTGGCTGTTTTCCGTGTCATCCAGACTTGGCTGCGACTGCGCCCATAATTGCAAACCTTGATCGGCCGGCGGTAGTGCTTTGTACATCGCGTCTAGTTCAATCGCAGCCTGTGGCTCACCGTTCGAAGGCAATGCTGGCTTGTCAGAATCTTTCATCTCTTCGTGCGTGGGTGGAATTTCACGGTCCTTCGCAAACGCTCCGAGTCGCATCGTGTTTCTACCCCCTATGCCAACGCGCATTCCTTCATGCGCGGCGTCCACGAGCACGATTCCTGCTAGGTCGCTCGGGTACACTCGCGCAAAATTCCTCACCACAGGACCCCCAAACGAGTGTCCAACCAACACGAATGGGCCCTTTTCACCAAGTTTTTGAAGAGCATCTCGCAACTCCAGGTTTATTTGGTCAAATGTTCGTGGTTTCGGCCCGGGTTCACTCCAGGCATATCCTGCCCTGTCGTAAGTGCAGATGCGAGTGAAACGGGACACCGGGTTCTGAACCAGGATCCAGTCGAAAGAGAAGTCGCCCAAGCCCGTTTCGACAACAACTGTTGGACTCCCGAGCCCCGAGCAGTTCACGTGAAGTCGGTGGCCTCCCAGGTCCACCATCTTTCCCGGGGGATTGGGGGCCGTGGCAGCAGGCACCAGAGTTGCGAGCCCGACCAACATGCTCGCGCAAATCAGCTCAAGACTTATTGACACGTGACGCAAAGATCACCGCCTTCTAGTTCGTTACACGCGGAAGGATACGTTGATCGTGTCGCCGAGGTTCGTAGTCCGTTACGAGCGGCTTCTGAGGGGGGCAAAACGCTTCGCGACGGTGACGAGCAGGCAGGATACCCGAACAAATCAAGCCGTTGTGGCTTTCAACTCAAGAGCGTCCCGATCCCAATGCGCGCAAGTCGCAGCCGCTTCATACGTGTTCTGCAGAAACGCGAGCAGCGTGGCGTCAGGATCGGCGGACCGGCGCATTTCTTCATACGGAAGCACAAACTCGCCGAGATTCTTGTCGTACGCACCAGCAGACGGACCGATCGAATACTCCTTGTAACCCTGCGGTTCGGGATAAGCATAGCTGTAAAACATCGGCTCGACGCCCGGCATCCCCGGCCAGAATCCGCAACTGCAGACCTCGTGTGAGTACGCATCGCGCGTTATGCGATCGGGAAGCCCTGGCATGCTCGGATGCTCGGGAGCGGTGCGACCTGAGAAACGCGTACAGGCCAGGTCCATGGCCCCCCAGAACAGATGGATGGGGCTCACTTTGCCGCGAAATCGCGCGCGAAACGTGGTAAAGACGCGCATGGATTGCAAAATAACATTGCTGAACCGTTGAGCATAGGCTGGATCATATGCAGCATGCGATGTGTCCTGCGTAAATAGAATTGGATTGGCGACCTCTTGGGGCATGGGCCAAATTCGAACCGGCGCACCTATGGCTTCGAGGGCGTTCATGACGCGCTCGTAGAAAGCTGCAACGGTCATCGGCTCCAGAGCGAATGCTGTGCGCACGCCGTCATTTGCCCCCACTTCAAGCAGGTGCTCCTGAAAATCAAAGTCGATCTGAAGCATGCGCTGGTCGTAAGGCATGGGTGCCGTTGTGAGACCCCGGATGGTGGGATAGAGCGTGACATGCCAGGAGTGATTGATGGGTGGCACCAGAGCGAGGCGAATTTTCCCGACAACTTGCATCCACAATTGCAACGTGGCACAGGTGTCACTCCAGGCCCTTTGGGGAAGGGCGGGCCAGACTTCCAGCGGGGATGCAGATCCGTTGTTGTCAATCACACAAAGCCTCGTCGCGATTATCTTCCATTAGCATGTCCGGCATGCGCCGACCTTTACTTGTTGATTGAAAGATCATGCTTGCAGGCAGAGTAGATCTTGATCGCGGGATCAGAGGGGCCCCTCAGGTTCCAGAGATTCGATTTCCTTGAATCCGGCACGGAGCCGCGTCCATGTGTCGTCCAGGCCCTCTGGAATTACCCGGGTCTCGCTGACCACCGTCATGAAGTTTGTGTCGCCAACCCAGCGGGGCATTGCGTGCAGGTGCAGATGACCTGCGACTCCCGCGCCTGCCGCCTCACCCAGATTCAAGCCAAAGTTGAGCCCCTGGGGCCGGTAAACGCGCTCGAGGACGCGTTCGGTCAGCTGCGCCAGGTCGATCAGTTCGTGGGTGGTCTCCTGGGGCATCTTGGCTAGCCGATCGACATGAGCATAGGGCATCACCATGACATGACCGGAGGTGTACGGGTAGGCATTGAGGCTGATAAAGCAGGACTTGCCGCGCAGAATTAGTCCGCCGGCAGCCTCGGCTTGATCGGCGGGCATTCCATTTTCTATGGCGTGATCAATAGACGCAATGAGGTTGCAGAAGACGCATCCCTTGTCGTCAGGCCACGCGTCGAGGGGCCGCGGCACTCCCGGGCGGACCGACTTGTCGGCCGACGTAATATAGGCGTAGCGCCATGGTGTCCAGAGAATGTCCATTTTTTTAACGCGCCATTCGCACAAGTATAGGGCCTGACTTTATCCAACCCATTGCATTGACTGGCGAAACTTCAGACCGCTATACTAAGAAGCGTAGCTTCCTGCGCGGATTCCAGCAGTGAGCTGCGGCCGCCCTCCAAGCCAGCAGTTGCCTGCCGGGTGTTTTCCCATAGGAGACGAGTCGCAACCGGTCCGGCGCACCCGGCCCGTAGCGTTGTCTCCGGAGAAAACTCCATATGGACATATTGCGTCGAGGGATTTGGCCGATGGTATCCTTCGCATTTAAGTGGGAGCCATATCCGGCAAAAGATTGCAGCCGGTGCATAGAATCCTGGAGCTATCTGTGATGGCAAACGTCCTCAATCCCGAACCCGAGAGCATAACCCTGAACACCGAACTGGAAACCCCAACCCTTGAGCCTGCGACGGAGCTTGAACAGTCGTCGTACGAATCCACGTCCAACCCCGAGACCGCCGAAGTTGTTACTCCCGCGCTGGACGCCGATGCCACAACCGAACCTGTAGCCGCTGCGACTCATGAGCCAACGCAAAGCGCTGCAGTCGAAGTTCCGGTAGAGCACGCCCCGGCCGAAGCAACAAATACTGCCGAAGCGGAAGCGCCGACATCCGAAGAGACCGCCACCGTGGTTGCGGACAGCACGCCCGCGCCGGTGGCTGCAAGGCCGGCTCAGCATGCTGGCAGGCCGACAAGCGACGAGTTCGGTGGAGAGTCGATGGATGACTTCTCCGCGGCGCTCGAGGCATTCGAACGCGAACAGGCTGCTGAAGCCGCAGCGGTTGAAGCCTACGGCGACAAAGTCGTGTCCGGCACAGTGATCAAGTCGACGGACAAGCACCTGATAGTGGACGTGGGCCTGAAGTCAGAGGGCATGGTTCCACTGGAGCAGGTGGTCGATCATACGGGCGCTGTTAAGTTTAATGCCGGCGACGTGATCGAAGTTGTCATCGAGCGCGAGGAACCCGAGGGCGGGTACCTGGTCAGCTATGAGAAGGCACAACGCCTGCGTGTCTGGGACGTGATCGAGAAGGCCGCGAACGAAAAGACACCGGTCATGGGCACGATCGTGAGCCGCGTCAAGGGTGGTTTGACCGTTGATATCGGCATGAAGGCATTTCTGCCCGGCTCGCAGCTGGAGATTCGCCCCGTGCGCAATCTTGATGGCTACCTCGGCCAGCAGATTGAAGTCCGCGTCATCAAGCTGAACAAAAAGCGCGGCAACGTGGTCGTCAGCCGCAAGGAAATACTGGAAGAAGAGCAGAACGCCAAGCGTGGTAATACTCTCGAGCAGCTGGGCGAGGGCGCGATCCTGACGGGCACGGTGAAGAACCTGACCGACTACGGCGCGTTCGTCGACCTGGGCGGCATCGATGGCCTGCTTCACATCACTGACATGAGCTGGGGTCGCCTGACGCATCCGCGTGACCTGGTCAACGTCGGCGATGAGATCCAGGTAAAGGTGCTCAAGTTCGACAAAGACAAGCAGCGCGTTTCGCTTGGATTCAAGCAGCTCACGCCTGATCCGTGGCTTGACGCCTCGGAGCGCTACCCGGTGGGTGCGCATGTTAAGGGCCGCGTTCTCTCGGTTACCGACTACGGCTCGTTCGTTGAGCTTGAGCAGGGAATTGAGGGCCTGGTTCACCTCTCCGAAATGACCTGGTCGAAGCGTCTCAAGCACCCCTCCAAGCTAGTCAAGCCCGGTGACGAGGTCGAGACCGTCGTTCTCAGCGTGAACCCGGCCGATCGCCGCATCTCGCTCGGAATGAAGCAGCTGATGGAGAATCCGTGGGAGCATCTCACGGAGCGCTACCCGGCCGGAACCGTTGTTGAGGGCCGCGTGCGCAATCTCACCGACTTCGGCGCCTTCATTGAGATCGAGGATGGCATCGACGGCCTGGTGCACGTCTCCAACCTGAGCTGGACCAAGCGCGTCAAGCATCCTTCTGAAGTGGTGAAGAAGGGCGAAAAGGTCAAGGCAGTCGTACTCGGTGTCGAGCCGCAGAACCGCCGCCTCAGCCTTGGCATCAAGCAGCTTCAGCCCGACGTCTGGGAGAGCTTCTTCGCTCAGCATCGCGTGGGCGATGTGGTTCACGGTAAGGTTCTGCGCACGGCGCAGTTCGGTGCCTTCGTTGAAATTGCTGAGGGTGTGGAAGGTCTTTGCCACGTCTCTGAAGCGGTGGGAGACGACGGTCATCCGGCCAAGCTCGAGCAGAACGAAGAGCACGAGTTCAAGATCATCAAGATCAACGTGGAAGAGAAGAAGGTGGGTCTCAGCCTGCGCGCGATTGGTCAGGAAGCCAGCCGCGCGACGGTGGAGAGCTACAAGGCTGAAAGCCAAAGCCATGGCGGCGGCAAGAGCCAGGCGCACAAGCCGGTTTCCAGCTCCACCACGACGCTCGGCGATCTCATCAACTGGCGCAAGAACGAGCGGTAAATTCGTTACGGCGAAGCTGCTCGGTTTTACGCGGACACGGCAAAACGGCCACCTTTCGGGGTGGCCGTTTTGCATTCTGACTGATCGGGTCGTTTGTCAGCATAATCGCAAACCGAATCTGTGGAAGAATTCTTTGCTGGCTTGCTGGGATGGCCCTTCGAAATTCTCGCTGAAGCTCTGATTGAGGTTTTGCTCGGGAGGGGACGCGTGACGGTTCCAATCAAGAGTTTTAGATACGGATTTGTCTTTGGCTCTTGAACTGGCGCCGGTCCGCTTCTTCCTTGTAAAGTAGCGCCTTATTTTAGAAATCAGTCGCCGCTTCGTGTCGCTTGGCCAGGACCAACACAATGGTCAGCGCGATCATCACGCAAATGAATGCAAACAGGAATGCGCTTGCGTATCCAAAAGAGCCGATCACCGTTCCAGCGGTTGGACCCACCAGGAAGAACGAGACATCGGAAAAGCCCGTGTAGACCCCCAACGCTGTACCGCGATTCTTCTCCGGAACTCGGCGCACAGCCTCTACTCCGATTGCCGGAAACACCAGCGAAAATCCGAATCCGGTTAGAGCAGCACCGGCCAGGGCTGTCCATCGCGTGTGCGCGAGCCACAGCATCAGTACGCCTGAGGCCTCCACACAGAGGCACACCGTCGCGACCTGGAACCCTCCAAACCGCTCGATGGTGTGAATGAAGATGAGCCGCGCCGTAATAAAGGTGGCACCGAATGCGGTAAGACAAAGCGCAGCTCCCTCCCAGTGGCGGCTCACGTAGAACAGCGTGACGAACGTGGCCAAAACGCTGTACCCCACTCCGGCCAGGGCCAGTCCGATACCATGAGGCGCCACGCGTCCCAAAACGCTTTGGAAGGGAAGATGTTCGCCTACTACCACGGGCACTGCAACCTTGCTCATTGCGAAGACAATGCTGGCTCCGCAAACGATCATTGTGAGCAGTCCCAGGGAAAGAAGCCCAAAGCGGGTCACGAGCACTACCCCAAGGGGTGCTCCCAACGCCATGGCTCCGTACGTACAAATGCCATTTAAGGAGATCACTTTTGCCGTGTGCTCCTGGCCTACGCTGGTTATGCCCCACAAGGTCGCGCCGGTCGAACCCAGACTCTCGCCCACTCCCAGGGCAAGGCGGCTCAGGATAAGGCACACTATGCTCAACCACGGTGTGCCGTGCACCAGAGCTGCGGTCAGCAAGAGCGCGCCGCTCCCCGCGCACACGCTCATGCCCCACAAAACCGCAATTTTTGCGCCGGCATGATCGGAGATATGACCCGCCCACGGCCGGCTTAGAAACGTAGCAATGTACTGGACGCTGATGACCAACCCCGCAAGTGCCGCGCTAAACCCCATGTGCAGATGCACATAGGCCGGCAGAATGGCCAACGGCAATCCAATCGCCAGGTACACCACAAACGTGAACGAGGTGAACCCGATGATCCTGCCGGCGATGCCGACGCCCTCGGGCTCTGGAATGGCTCTTGGGGCGGAGATCGTGGTTCCTGATGGGCTGAATTTGGGGTTGGAGACGGTCAAATTCCAGTATATCGAAGGCAAATTTTTCAATCGGCCGTGAGTGATGGAAACCCACGTAAACTGGGCATGTGAGTTCCGCATTCCATATTGAGAACTTCGGGTGCCGCGCGGCCCGGGCTGATGGCGAAGCGGTGAGCGAGCGCCTGCGGGCCAGCGGTTTGGCTGAAGACACGCCAGGTGCAGCCGACGTAGTCATCGTGAACACCTGCAGCGTAACGGCCGAAGCCGACCGGAGCGCACGGGCATTCATCCGACGCATCCACCGGGTCAATCCTGAAGCGCGAATTCTCGTCACTGGCTGCTATGCCCAGCGCGCCCCGGAAGAGTTGGCTGGCATCGAAGGTGTCGCGGCGGTTGTGGGGAATAGCCACAAGGCCTTTGCTCCGGAAATCGCAATGCAACTGGCTGCCGGGTCCCAGTTCCCTTACCGCCGCGCGGATTCACCCGACTTGATTCCGGTTCGCAGCCTGATGTCTGGCTCGTATGAGGGGGGAACGCCGGTGTGGGTTGATGACCGCTTTGCCCACTCCTTCCTCGAAGAGGCGCAACTCGTCGCCGGAACGCAGACGCGTCCCAACTTGAAGATCCAGGAGGGTTGCAGCAACCGCTGTACCTTCTGCGTGATCCCGCAGACGCGTGGGCATTCCCGCAGCCTTCCTGCTGAATCGGTCCTGACGCATGTCCGGAGCTTCGTGGCTACCGGGCGGCAACGAATTCGTTCTCTCGGGCATTAATCTTGGCCGCTGGGGACGCGACCTGCCGGCTCGCGAACGAGATCTGCGACCCACTCTGGCGCACCTGGTGCGTCGGATCTTCGAAGAAACCGATCTTCCGCGGCTGCGACTCAGTTCCATTGAGCCGATGGACTGGGACGCCGATCTGATCGCTTTGCTCCGCGAATATTCCGGAACCCGCCTCGCGCGCCACGCCCACCTTCCGCTCCAATCGGGCTCTGACGCCGTCCTGCGCCGCATGCACCGCCGCTATCGCCCCTGGCACTACGCTGAAAAGGTGGCCGCGATCTTCGATGCGGCAGGTCCCGATGTGACTCTCGGCGCAGACGTCATGGTTGGGTTCCCGGGAGAAACGGACGCTGAATTCGAGGAGACATGCCAGTTCATTCGCGCCCTGCCTTTCGGATACCTGCACCTGTTCCCGTTCTCAGCCGCGCCCTGGAACCCGCGGCTGGGCCCTTCACGCAGAATCGCCTGTTTCTCCCGCACAGGTCGATGAGCGGATGGCGGAATTGCGCAATCTTAATGACCAGAAGGTCCGTGCTCACCGCAGCCGCTTTCTCGCCCGGACGATTGACTGCATCACCCTCCACACCTCTCCCCTGCTTCAGGCTCAAGGGCGAACCGTGGCACTTTCTGATAATTTCCTTCCCGTAGAAGTCGAGGAGGATTTGCCTGCCAACCGGCTTGTGACCCTGTTTGTGACAGGAACGAATCCCGACGCAACACTGCTGCGCTGCTTATCACGTTTGATCGTTCAGCCAGAATCGCAAGAAACTCGAGTTATAAGAAACCCCTTTGTTGGCAGGCACTTCATGACTTCTGCACCCGGGCTGTAAATGTAAATGCTTACAAGTTCCCCGCACTTGACAGGGCAATCAAAGAAGAGCACGATGGGGACAATCTGGCGACAGGGAGAGTTGTCGTCCCTGTTCAAAAAAATTCTCACTCCTACTGTCATGTCCCTTCGAAGGACTGATTTAATTTCCCCCGGCTGACCTCACTTTTCGCTGAGGTGAGTTTTATGGTCGTAAAAACGCAGGACAATGGACGAGAAGTACTTGGCGTGCGCGTTGGCGCGGCCAATGTTCGTAGATATTTTCCCAGGAGCATGGGTGCCGTGGAGCTGCTTCTTGGCGATCTCCGCATTGAGTGCAATCTGCCGCCCGCATTCTGGAAAGGACAGCCGGAGATTTGCGATCCCCGGCTCGGCGCTTGGTTAAATCACAAGGTGACCCGGGAACCCTCCAACCGGAAGCCTGTTGCTCTTGCCATGGAACACGCTGGAGGAAACGCGTTCACACTGCAATCGGTAGCTCTGGCTTCAAAGCGCAGCAACCGGATTATGCAGGTTGTAAGCGCAATGTAAGGGTGACGGCGTGAACCGTCCCGTCCGGCAAGTTGCGAGCGAAAGACCGACCGCATCAGAACCAATCGTACGGCCAAAAGCCGTGATTGCAGTCCTCCCTCTTTTAGCAACGGTTGTTACCCAAGGCCAAGATCTCATAAGGAGATGGAAATGAAGTCCACTCGCACCCCCAACGAAATGGAATCCCAGGCCGCTGAAGCCCTGAGTGCCTTGCTTCACCAGGTTTCATCCATCAAGACCCGAGATATCAAATTCCAGCCGGCTCACCGTAAATCGAATATTCTGGCCGATATCGACGTTCTCGGCCGCAATCACAAATTGGTCTGCAACGTCTCGGACGGCCAACCGGACGACGTCAAGCGTGCCCTTCAAAAGCTTCGTACGTGTGCGGACGGGAAGAAATCCGACTCAACACCTGTGCTGATTGCGCCTTTCCTGTCGGCGCAGGATCGCGAAATGTGCGCCAAAAATTGTGTAGGATTCGTCGATCTTCAGGGAAATGCGCGCCTTTCGGTGGACGAAGTCTTTATCGGGAAACGCTCTGTGCGCAGTGTTCCGGGCCAGCCTCAACACCTTCGCATGCAGGCATAGATTTGCTGGAGTCGTATCCATCGCGCCGCCGGCGCCTGAAAACGCAACCGAACCGATGCTATACTCGTGGATGCGTTCGCCAGCCGGCCGCGAAGCCGTTTTTCCGGTCATGTCGGCGCGAACACGCTCTGGAGGAGAACCATCGCTTTCGATAAACGAGCCGCCAAGTCCTTTATTCGCATCAACGATCGTATTCGCGCGCGCGAGATCCGCGTCATCGACGAAAACGGCGAACAAATGGGAATCCTGCCGCCTTTCGAGGCTCTAAAGATTGCCCGAGAGCGCGGTCTTGACCTGGTAGAAGTTAGCCCCAACGCGGTTCCGCCCGTCTGCCGCATCCAGGACTACGGCCGCTACCTCTATGAGAAGGAAAAGAGCGAGCGCGCCGCCCGCAAGAAGCAGAAGGTTATCGTCATCAAGGAAGTCAAGTTCTCGGTAACCGTGGACGAGCACGATTACCAGACCAAGAAGAACCAGGCCGTCCGCTTTCTCACCGAAGGCGACAAGGTGAAGGCCAGCCTCCGTTTCCGCGGCCGCCAGATGGCACACCGCGAACTCGGATACGCCATTATCAACCGGCTCATCCAGGACATCGGCGATGCCGGCATTGTGGAGTTCATGCCGCGCATGGAAGGTACTATCCTTCACGCAATCCTTGCTCCGAGCAAGAAGCAGGAAGCGGCAAAGCCGAAACCGGCTGCCGCGGCTCCGCAGACCGCCGCTCCAGCCGTCCAGTAAACACGCCTCACTCGCATGGAAGGCCGCCCCTTGAGGCGGCCTTTCTGCTTACGACAGCATGTATTCTTGGGCCATGCGTTCCAGCCGGTTGTTGGCCACTCTTCTCCCTCTCTGTGCTGTGCTGACCGTAACTTCGGCCGTTCTTGCGGCCGACGAACTGCATTTCCCATCCAGCGAAGATCTCCGCCACGTAAAAGGTCTGGGAGGCCCGCAGGTGTCTCCTGATGGCAAGTTCGTGCTTTTTTCCGTGACCGACGCCACCGCAGACGGAGCCAAGAGCCACCTGTGGGTGGTTTCGTCCTCGGGTGGTGCGGATACCTTGCGACAGCTCACGTTTTCTCCAACGAGTGACAAACGCGGCGAACGCAGTCCGCAGTGGGCACCTGACGGCTCGGCGGTCTTCTTCCTGGCCAAGCGCGGTGAACACATGCAACTGTTCCGTCTCGACATGCGCGGCGGTGAGGCCGCCCCTCTCGACTTGAAGGTGAAACCCGTCGTCGACGACTCCAAGGCGAAGAATGCTATTCCACCTCCCGGTGTCAGAGAAGAAGGAGAGGAGAGAAGAAGCCTGACGAGAAGCCGATCAGACAGCGATAACAAGGCAGACGAGCTGCTGCCGATCGAAGTGAGCGGCTACTCGCTCTCGGCCGACGGAAAGTGGCTGGCTGTTTGGGCAAAGGATCCGGAGACGGCCGGCGAAAAGAAGCAAAAGGATGCCAAGGCGGACGCTGTCTGGGTCAACCGCGATGAACATGGAACGCGGCTTTACCTCGCCGCCCTTAAGGAAGACGGATCGCTCGATGGGGCGCTGAAGCCGACGGGCATTGAACCGGATGTGCACGCTGCGCGCTGGTCGGAGACCGCAAACCAGCTTCTAGTGATCACGGAAAAGCCCAACGATCAATCAGATCTTGGCCCCACGGGCTCTGCCTGGATTGTCGAAGCCGCGAACCCGCAGACTGTTCGCAAGGTGGACGCAATTCCCGCCACGGTAGGCGGGGCAGCATGGTCTCCCGATGGAGGCCGAGTGGTCTTTGCCGCGGCAACCCCTGAGGACGCGCCGCCCGGATACGACGAACTGTTCGCACTTCCGCTGGCAGGAAGTGATTCCAAGCCAGTGCGGCTCTCCGCCGGATATGCTGGCCAACTGAATGGCGCAGCACTTTACTTCTCTCCCGATGGATCCCTGATCGCGCAGGCCGGAATCGGAACTCATTCAACAGTGGTCCGTCTGTCGCTCAACGGCAACAAGGCTCCGGAGCAGGTGAACCTTGGCGCTCCCATCATTACTGGTCTCAATTCGAATCGAAAGCAAACCGGCTGGGTCTGGCTTGCCGAGGGCGGCGAACAACCCGTTAAGCTTTGCATGGCGCAGAAACTCGGCGAGCCGTGCACTGCGCTTCCGATTCCCGAACTTGCCCCTGCAAATCTCCGGAGTGTCCAGTCTGAACTCGTTCACTGGAAGAACGGCGCGATGGCGGTCGAAGGCCTGCTCTATCTTCCTCCCCAGGCCAAAACCGGCAAAGTGCCCCTGGTCGTCGATGTACATGGCGGCCCCTTCGGTGCGTTTGAGGATCGCAATGATCTGTTTGTATCGTTTCTTGTCGGTCATGGCTGGGCGGTGCTACGTCCGAATCCGCGCGGCTCGTCAAATTATGGCGTGGCATTTGCCGCGGCCAACAAGAACGACCTCGGTGGTGGCGATTACCAGGACATCATGACGGGTGTAGATTTTGTCCTCTCCAAATACCCTCTCGACTCCGAGAAGATGGCACTCATGGGCTACAGTTACGGCGGTGAGATGGCCGCGTTTGTCGAGGGAAAGACCGACCGTTTCAAGGCAGTAATATCCGCCGCGCCGGTAATCGACCAGTTCAGTGAATACGGTACCGAAGGCGGTTCATGGTATGACCGCTGGTACTTCGGCAAGCCCTGGCAGCGCATGGAAGACGCATGGCGCCAGAGCCCACTTGCAGGCGCTGCGCATGCCAAGACCCCCTTCCTTCTGATCCAGGGCGAGAGCGACACCACGGATCCATTGGGCCAATCTCAGGAGATGTACCGCGCGCTTCGCCAGGATGGTGTTCCAGTCGAACTGGTAACCTATCCGCGCGAAGACCACGGCCCGCTCGCGGGAGGCATCTTCGGACGCCCTGTCCCGGAACCATGGCATGGCTTCGACGGACGCCAGCGCATCACGGAATTCCTTGAGAAATACCTTGGAACGACGACCTTAAACGGTCTTGATCGCCGCAAACATTCCTTGTTGGGTCTGGCGCGGTTGGTGTGCATCATGGCTGGATGATTTCGACCCGTCTAACTTTCCTGTGCACATGCGCGTTAGGCTTGGCTGCCTGCAGCCAAACAGCTGCGGCGCAGCGCGTCTTTGATGTCAAGGACTACGGCGCAACGGGCCTCAAGGCGACGACGCCCGGCCCGCGCTGCAGAAAGCCATTGACGCCTGCGGCAAAGTGGGCGGAGGCCAGGTTTACGTTCCACCGGGTGAGTACACTTCAGGACAGCTTCATCTGCGCTCCGGCGTGCGCCTGTATCTTGAAGCGGGCGCGACCATCTTCGCGGCTCTGGACGGCAGCCAGTACGACGACGCCCGGAAAGCCGCACTGATTTATGGTGAGGACCTGCACGACATCGCGCTCGAAGGCCGCGGAACGCTGGATGGGCAAGCCGCCTACGAGTGGCACCTGAACACCATCACCGACCACTACATCCTCTCCAATCAGCACCAGATGGAAGCCACCGGCAAACCCCTGCTGCGCTCGTTTCCCGCGAGCTTCGGCAAGGAGACAGTCTATCCGCGCATGGTGCTGCTGTTGCGCTGTGTTGACGTTCGCATTGCGGGCCTGAAGTTTCTGCGCTCGCGCAGTTGGACCATCAATCCGTATGCATGCAAGCACCTGATCATCGACGGAGTCTACATCTACTCAAGCCAGAAAGACGCTGTATGGGCCGATGGCATCGATCCCGACGGCTGCCAGGATGTGCACATCTCCAACTGCACCATTGAGACCGGCGACGACGCCATCGTCTTCTACTCAACCAGCGCCTGGGGCCCGGTCCTGCCTACAGAAAACGTGACCGTAACCAACAGCCGTCTTTCGTCATCATCCAGCGCCATCAAGTTTTGTGACGGCAACAGCAAGGCCGTCCGCCACGTGGTCATCAGCAACGTCGTCATTACCAACTCCAATCGCGGCCTGGCCTTCATGGTGTTCGATGGAGGCATCGTGGAAGACGTGGTGATTGCCAACGTAACCATCGACACGCGGCGATTCGACTGGTTCTGGTGGGGCGATGGCGATCCCATTCACTTCAACATCAAGCGCCGCAGCGAGCTCGACGGCCGCCACTACGACAACGAGCCCGCGGCGGGCATCATCCGCAACGTCACCATCAGCAATGTCATCGCGCATGGCCAGGGCACATCCGCCATGCAGGGTCACCCCGACAGTTGGCTGGAGGGAATTCGACTCGATCACGTCCGGTTGTTTGTGTCCCACGCGCCGGACGCGCCATACGAAAGCACGGCAGCGGGCATGACCTTGAAATATGCGCGCAACGTGGCCATGAACGATGTGGAGATAGCCTGGGAAGAGCCGCACGCGGCCACCTGGCAGTCAGGGCTCGTGGTCGACGATGTCGAAGACCTGACGCTCGATGGCGCAAGAATTGACGCCGCTCCCGGTTCCAGCCAGCCCGTGCTTCGCCTCAACAACGCAAATGGCGTTCTCGATTCGGCATTCAAACATCGCTTCCGTCCACGTCATGGGAACAAAAGCCGCGACGTGCGCCTGGTTGAGACAGAGGCAAAAGTCACCGCAGACCCAGGTGTACCGCCCGTGAAATGAAATAGCCCCGTGGTGAATAGACGACGCTTACTTCACTCCGCTCTCAGCGCCTTCATCGGATCAACTGAAGCCGCGTGCCTCGCCGGGAAGAACACGGCCAGCAAGACCACCGCCAGCAGCACGCAAGGCACGCTGCAAAACGTGATCGAGTCGAATCGGCTCACATGATAGAGATTGGTGCGCAGCAAGGTTGTGCTGACTGCGGCCAGCACCAACCCTACTGAACAACCCACTATTCCCAACAGCAAGCCCTTCCTGGTAATCAGCATCAGGATGCTCTTTCGATCTGCGCCCAGTGCCATGCGCAATCCAAACTCCCGCTCGCGCTGTTCCACCAGGTACGACATCACGCCGAACAACCCCACCGTCGCAAGCATCACGGCACAGAGGGCGAAGGCAGCTCAATAGCTGCAACGTGAACCGGCGTTGTGCCAGCGACTCCTCTACCAGCGTAGAAAGACTTGTCTGGTCGTACAACGGCAAGTCTCGATCCACAGCCCCGACAATCTTTTTTATTTCCGGAATCTGAACCGTCCGATCATCGCTCCCGCGCAGCAGAAACGCTGTTCGGCTGCTCGCTCCGGATTCAATCTGAAACATGGAGTCGTAGACCATCGGCGGAGGTTCAGCATCCAGCGCGGCAATATGCACGTCTGCCGCTACCCCGATCACTGTTAAGAGCGCGCGATCGCCCCACCAAAAGCGCTGCCCGAGAGGGTCCTGCCCCGGAAAAAATTGAGACGCGAATGCCTGGCTCACCACCGCCACCGGCGGTGAATCCGGCCGGTCATGGTCGTTGAAATCCCGCCCTCGCACGAGTGGAATGCCCATCGCCCTGAAATATCCGGGACTGACCACCGAATTCGCGGCCCAGTGAAAATCATCGGGACCGGCGTGCTCCAGGCGAACCCCGATCTGGCGTTCATCGCTCAACGGAAGATGACTCGCTGCGGCCACGCTGGTAACGCCCGGCAGTTGCGAAAACCGCTCCAGCAATTCCCGCTGCACCACTCTCCTGCGTGCGCCCTGCGGATAGCGTGCCCGGTCGAAGTTGGTGCGAATCACCAGCGTTCCCTTCGGATCGAATCCCGAGGGCGTCTCGATGAGGTGCACAAAGCTTCGCAGCAGCAGCCCGCCGCCTATCAGCAGCACCATTGCCAGCGCTACTTCAGCGATCGCAATACCATCCAGCAGCCGTTGCCCGCTGCGGCCGGTGCCCAGCTGCCCTGTATCTTTGAGCGCCCCCTGGGCGAGCAACTTGCGACATCTTCCACGCCGGCACCAGCCCAAACAGAATTCCCGTGCCAATCGTAACCGCCAGCGTGAACAGCAGCACCTGCGGATTGAGCGCTGCATCCTGCAAACGCGGAACATTCTGCGGCCCCCACAGTCGCAACGAAAATAAAAGCCCTTCAGCAAACGACACACCCAGCGCGGCTCCCCCCACCGCCAGCACCATGCTCTCAACCAGGCACTGCCGCATCAGCCGAATGCGATTTGCACCCACCGCCGCACGAATGGAAATTTCGCGTCTCCGGCGGCTGGCCCGGGCCAGCAACAAGTTCGCCACATTCGCGCACGCAATCAGCAAGACGCACGTCACCGCACCCATCAGCAATAGGACCAGCGGACGCGCCTTCTGCATCGAATATCCCGCAAATGCGTAAGCGCGCGGCTCCACGCGCATCGTGCCCCTGTACACATCGGGGTGCTCTCTCTGGAATGCGCCGGCGATCTGCGTCATCTCCGTTTGCGCCTGCGCTTCTTTGACTCCAGGCTTCAGCCGCCCAATCAGCCCCACGCCAAATTCCATGAGCCTGTTGTCGGGTTCCAGGCGCGACGGAACAATCGCGTCCGGCACCCAGATATCGGCTCGCGCACTCAGAGGCTTGCCATCGAATGGAAACCGAAACGAAGCCGGCATCACGCCGATCACTTGGTAAGGCGTCTCATCCAACTTGATCGTCTTCCCCAGAATGCTGGGATCCCCGCCGTACTTGCTCTTCCAAAGATGCGATGAAAGCACTGCGACATGATGGTTCCCGTAGCGATCTTCTTCGGCAACAAACGTTCTACCCAGAATCGGAGAAACTCCAAGCAGAGGAAACACGGAATGCGAAACCAGCGCCGCATTCACGCGTAATGGCTCTCCCTCATCGGTGAGATTAAAGTCGCCCGATTCAAATGTGCCCATCTCGGCGAATGTCTGGCTGCGACTCTCGTAGTCCTGCGCTTCCTGGATCGCCACGCCGAATTCGTCCTTACCCTGGCCCGGTTGAATCTCCGTTACCTGCATCAATCGGGCGGGGTCTCGATACGGAAGCGGATGGAGCAAGGCCGTGTCGAAAAGGCTGAAAACCGCGGCATCGGCGCCAATTCCTAGCGCCAGCGTAATGAGCGCAGCAGCGGCAAAACCCGGCGATTTTCTCAGCTGCCGCAACGCGAACTTCACGTCGGCCCAAACAGATTCCGTCGTCGGCCACTGCCACGCTTCGCGGCCGCGCTGTTCAATCAGGGCCACGTTGCCAAACTCGCGCCTGGCCGCACGTATTGCCTCCTCGCGCGGCATCCCCGCTTCCATCAGTTCTTCAATCTTTTCTTCAAAGTGCTCCTGGATCGAAGCCGTGAGATCTTCGTACCGGCGCCCTCGGGAGAAGAGATTCTTGAGCCATTTCCCGGCCATCCATTTCATGTTGGGCTCCTACACTTCTGCGACTGACAGCACGCGCGTGATTCCGGCAAACATCTTTTCGAAACTCGACACTTCCTCATCCAGATGACGCCGCCCATCGTCCGTCAACCGGTAAATCCGAAGCGGCCGGCCCTTGGCAGAGACACCCATCTCCGATTCAAGCCAGCCCTCTCTCAGCATGCGCTGCAGCGCCGGATAGAGGGATCCTTCCTCGATCTGCAGCAGATTCGCCGAGCGTTCTTTGATGTGCTTCACCAGCGCGTAACCATGCATGGGCTTCAGCCGCAGTGAGTGGAGAATCATCATCTCCAATGCGCCGGAAAAAAGGTCGCGATGTTCAGAATTCTTACCCATTTCCAGAACAGTATATTTTCAACATACCTATTTTAGCAACAGTATTTTGGGACAAGGTAACTTGCCTGTTTACATCAAGAGCGAGGATCGTCGAACTCTTAACCGCTTATGCGAGAAATATGCGAACTCATACGTTCAATGAAAAAATCGGGTGAAATTGCGGCCCCCAGCACTCACAGGAGCAAATGAAACGCGTGTGCTAGACTCCGTTCCGTCATGCGCACATCCCTTTACAGGCTCCCAATTCTGGCGATCGTTTTTGCCCTTGTGACTGCGGCCTTTTCTCAGCAGAACGCCTCCGTCCCGCATCTCGAGAAGAGAGGGACAACCACCCAGCTTATTGTCGATGGCAAGCCGTTTCTGATTCTCGGCGGTGAATTGCACAACTCGTCGTCTTCAAGCCTGGAATACATGAAACCGCTCTGGCCGCAAGCTCGCCGGCATGGGCCTGAACACCGTCGTCACGCCGCTCAGTTGGGAACTCGTGGAGCCGCGCGAAGGCACATATGACTTTGCGCTAGTCGACGGCTTGCTGGCCCAGGCGCGCGAGGCGCATGAACGCATCGTGTTTCTCTGGCTCGCCAGCTGGAAGAACGGCATGTCGAGCTACGCGCCGGTCTGGGTAAAGCAGGACACCAAGCGATTTCCGCGCGTGGTCCAGCATGGCAAGGAAATTGAGATTCTGAGCCCCATGAGCAGTGCCACCCAGGAAGCCGATGCCAAGGCCTACGCCGCCCTGATGAGCCACATCAAGGAAGTGGACGCCCGCGACCACACCGTGGTGATGATGCAGGTGGAGAACGAAGTAGGCGTTCTGGGCGACTCGCGCGATCGCTCCGACGCTGCCAACCACGCCTTTACTCCGCTGTTCCTTCCGAATTGATCAGCTATCTCCAGGCTCATCATGAAAGCCTCTATCCCGAGCCTGCGTGCTCTTTGGGAAGCAAACGGCGCCAAGACATCCGGCACCTGGGCACAGGTCTTCGGCGATACGCCCCGCGGCGACGAGATCTTCATGGCCTGGCACTATGCACGTTTTATCCAGGGCGTGACCGCCAAGGGCAAAGCTGCCTACGACCTCCCGATGTACGTGAACACGTGGCTGGCTGGCGACGACTCCAAGCCGGGCAGCTATCCCGAGCGGCTGCCCAGAGCCATGGGTTGTCGACGTATGGCGGGCGGCCGGTACGGCACTCGACCTCTATGCGCCCGACCTTTACGACCGCAAACTTCGTCGAGTGGTGCCGGCGCTATCACCGCACCGGCAATCCGCTCTTTATGCCGGAGGCCCGCGGAGGCAAAACCGGTGCCGCCAACGTCTTCTACGCACTTGGAGAAGAAGCCGGCATCGGCTTTTCGCCCTTCGCCATTGAAGACGACACCGATGCCAACAGCGACCTCGCTGCGAGCTACCGCGAACTGTCCTCAGCTCGCCCCGATCCTCGCCGAGCATCAAGCCGCCGGCGACGCTCACGGATTTGTGCTCGATCAAAGCCCACTCCGCCGTCGATTTCACCGCTAACGGCTATTCACCTCCATGTCACCCTGGACGAGATCTTCGGCCAAGGCACAGAAAGCGGTTACGGTCTCATCATGGCCGACGGCCCGGATCGACTTCATCGGCGCTGGGAAAGGATTCCGCGTTTCCTTCACGCCCGATCAACGAAAAAGACCGCCCTGTCGGCATTGGGCCATCGACGAAGGCGTTTTCGAGGACGGCAAATGGGTTCCGGGCCGGCGCCTGAACGGCGACGAGAACGACCAGGGGCAGGGTTGGCGCGTTGACGGCCGCAGCATGCCACACCGAAAAGGTGAGCCTCTACCGCTTCGACTAGCCAAATCCGGCTGGCCTCGACGCCGGCCGCCCGCCGGTATAGCGGCGAAACCGCCGGCTTGCGGTATACTGATTGAAGCCTCAAAGAGGCAGGGAAGTCCCTGTCTCGCGGGGATTTGGGAGTCGGTAACCAAGCCAGTCCCATACGAGAAGAACAATGCCCAAGTTGAAGACCCATTCGGGCGCGGCCAAGCGCTTCAGCAAGACCGGCACCGGCAAAATCAAGCGGGGCCAGACGAAGACGCGGCACATCCTTACGTCGAAGGCGCCAAAGACGAAGCGCAAGCTCGGGCAAGACCGCTGCTCGTTTCCGACGGCGACTACGCGAAGGTAGCGCGCATGATTCCTTACGCCTGATCGTTGCGCCGTCTCCGCTTAAGGAGACGGGCATCCGGGCCTCAGTCGGAGAGGCCCCCGGCAGACCGGTATTACCGGATCCGCCGAGAGATCAAGGCTTGAACGAGCGAGTGAAGAGGTTTAACAGCGCCCACCTGGGCTCGCTCTCCTGCCTCCAGCCGCGTAGACCACGTAACCAAACGGAGAACACACCATGCCCCGCGTAAAACGCAGTACCAAGCGGAATGACCGCCGCAAGAAGATTCTTGAGAGGGCAAGCGGTTACTTCCTCACAAAATCCAAGCTCTACCAGGCAGCCCAGGAAGCCGTCGAGCGCGGCCTCAAGTTCGCCTACACCGGCCGCAAGCAGAAGAAGCGCCAGTTCCGCTCCCTGTGGATCGTCCGCATCTCGGCCGCCTGCAAGCTCAACGGCACAAGCTACTCGCAGTTCATCAACGGGCTCAAGAAGGCCGGCATCGAGCTGGATCGCAAGATCCTGGCCGACATCGCCGTGCATGACGCCGCCGGCTTTACCAAGCTGGTGGAGCAGGCGAAAGCCGCTCTCACCAGCTCCGCAGCCGCCTGAGCCAGAGTCACGCAGCTGTAGTCCCTGACGGCCTGGAGCTCAGCTTCAGGCCGTTTTTCTGTGCGTTCTTCCATTATTGCCACAAAAGAGAAAACCCCCGGAGGGGATTGAGCACGCATGACGAACGAACGCGATTCCCGATCTTGCCGCCTTCGACGACGACTCGCTCGACAAGGCCTTTGCCGCGCTTGCAGAGCAGGCCGCGGACGATGCGGCCACCCTCGACGGCCCGACGCTGTGGAAGCCTTCCGCCTGCGACTGGCTGGGCCGCAAGCAGGGCCGCCTCAACGATGTCTCCGGCCGCTGGCTCAAGGCCGCTCCGCCGCAAGCCAAGAAATCCGTCGGCGAGCGCTTCAAGGCCCTCAAGGAACTGGTCGAGGGCCTGCTCGAACAAGCCTGCCGGCGCCGGGCCCAGCGACGCCGCGCTTGCCGCCGAAGCCATTGACATCACGCTGCCCGGCACGCGCCGGCTCACCGGCGCCGAGCATCCCATCACGCGCACGCTCAACGAAATCGTCGCGCGTCTTCGCGGCGCTGGGCTACTCGGTCGGCGTTGGCCCTGAGGTCGAGACCGACTTCTACAACTTCGAGAGCATGAACTTCCCGCCCGGCCATCCGGCGCGCGACACGCAGGACACGCTTGTCATCGCCAATCAGGAACGGCGCCCGCTGCGCGATCGCCTGCTGCTGCGCACCCACACCTCGCCCGTGCAGATGCGCACCATGGAGCAGCAGCCGCCGCCGGTGCGGATCGTGATTCCCGGCAAGGTGCACCGCAACGACGCGGCCGACGCGACGCACTCGCCGATCTTCCACCAGGTCGAGGGCCTCTGCGTCGACACCAACATCACCTTCAGCGATCTGAAGGGCACGCTCGACCACGCCATGAAGGCGCTGTTCGGCTCGGCGGTGAAGACGCGCTTCTTCCCATCGTTCTTCCCGTTCACCGAGCCTCGGCCGACGTGCAGATCAGCTGCATCTTCTGCGGCGGCAAGGGCTGCCGCAAGTGCAAGCACTCGGGCTGGATTGAACTGCTGGGCTGCGGCATGGTTGATCCTGCGGTCTTCGCCTTCGCGGCGGAGAAGCAGCCCGCCTACGATCCGAAGAAGATCTCCGGCTTCGCCTTCGGCATGGGCGTGGAGCGCATCGCCATGATGAAGTACGGCATCAGCGAAATCGGCCAGTTCTACGCGGGAGATATGCGGTTTCTGGGGCAATTCGCATGAAGATTCTCACGAAATGGCTACGCGCCTATCTCCCGGGACTCGCCGTCGCCGACGCGCAAGCTCGCCGAAGACCTCACGCTGCGCGGCATCGCCGTCGAAGGCATCTACGATCTCGGCGCCGGCAACGGCTCGCTCTACGAGATGGACATCACCACCAACCGCGTCGACGCCATGAACCACTACGGCGTGGCGCGCGAAGCGGCCGCCATCTACGGCCTGCACTTGCACGCCGCTCGACTTCGCGCTGCCTGAGCGCGCAGCCCGCGGCGACAGCCATTCCCGGTCCGCATCGAAGCGGAAGATGCGCTGCGGCCGCTTCACCGCGCGCGTTCTTCGCGACGTCACCATCGGCGAATCGCGCGACTGGTTTCCCGGCGCGGAAGTCGCTACCTACTTCGCGCCTGCTCGAGCAGAAGAAGATCTCCAACGCCGTCGACGCCACCAACTTCGCATGGCTCGCCATGGGCCAGCCCACGCACGCTTTCGATCTCGACAAGATCGAGGGCGGCATCATCGTTCGCCGCGCGCGCAAAGGCGAAAAGCTCAAGACGCTCGACGGCGTGGAGCGCACGCTCGATCCTGAAGACCTCGTTGTCGCCGATCACGCCAAGCCGCTGGGCCTGGCCGGCGTGATGGGCGGATGGGACACGATGATCACGCCCGAGACGAAGAACGTGCTGGTCGAAGCGGCATGGTTCGATCCCATGGCCGTGCGCCGCACCGCGCGCCGCCACGGCCTGCACACCGACGCCAGCCATCGCTTCGAGCGCGGCGCGGACTTCAACGCCGGCCCCGTCGCCTCGGCGCTCGTCAGCAGCATTCTGCTCGCCAACGGCGGCTCACATCGAAGGCGATCTCGTCGATGTGCGCGTTCCCGCCGCTCGAAGCGCGCACCGCCAAGCGCAAGCCCATCGCGCTGGCGCTGAGCGAAGTGCATCGCATTCTCGGCACGACCATCGATCCGGAAGGCATCACCGCCGCCACGGTCGAGAACGTGCTGACGGCTCTGGGCTGCGGGCTTGACGCCGCAGTCCGGCGCAGCGCCAACGAGCATGGCAGGTCACGCTGCCAAGTTGGCGGCTCGATCTCGAGCGCGAGATCGACCTCATTGAAGAAGTCGCGCGCGTCTACGGATACAACCGCTTCGCCAACACGCTGCCCGCATTCGGCGAAGGCGTGCGCGCGCTGCCGTGGGCCGAGAGCGAATCCGCGGTCCGCCGCACACTGCTCGCCGCGGGATTTCACGAAGCCATCGCCAGCACGTTCTGCTCCGCCGCCGACGCTGCGCTCACCGCGCCGCAGCCTGGCCTCGTCGTGCCGCTCGGCAATCCGCTCAGCGAAGAGGCCGGCGTGCATGCGGCCGTCGCTCGTGCCCGGCATGCTCGACGATGATCGCCGGCAACCTGAATCGCGACGTCAGCGACGTGCGACTTTTCGAACTCGGCACCGTCTTCAGCGGCACCACGGAAAAAGTGGAAGAACGGCCCGCGCTGGCATTCGGCGCCGCCGGCAGCACTGCCCGAGCAGGGCGCGCTGCATCCGGCGCGCGCCATCGAATTCCACGATCTGAAGGGCGTCGGTCGAGCAACTGCTCGCGCGCTTTCAGTCGGCAGTCGTCTACTTCGACCGCTTCCCGGCGGAGGCGGGACTGACGCCCGCGTGGCTGCATCCTTACCGCTCCGCGCGCGTCGTTGTCGACGGCGTCACGGTCGGCTGGTTCGGCCAGCTGCATCCGCGCGAAGCAGCGGCCCGCAAGCTCAAGGACACCGTGCTGCTGGGCGAAATCTACCTCGATCGGCTTTACAAGCTGCCGCTGCGCAAGCCGGTCGCGCGCGAAATCTCGCGCTTCCAGCCGGTGCGCCGCGACTTCTCGCTCATTCTCGACGCAGAGCGTTCCGTGGGAGCAGCATCGATCAAGCGCATCGCGGCTCTGCAGATTCCCGAGCTCGTGGAGTGGCGCGCGCGCGAGGTCTTCCGCGATGCGAAACTCGGCGCAGGCGAGTATTCGCTGCTGCTGGGGTCACGTTCCAGGCGCCCGATCGCACTCTGCGCGAAGAAGAACTGCAGGCGTTTCAATCGCGAGTCATTGAAGCGGTTGGCAAAGCAGGTGCGCGGCTGCGGACGTCTGAGTTTGTGCACCTGCCAATCCGAGGCGATATACTGCGCATAAGTGCGAAGCACGGAGGTTTATCGATGTCGGAATTTTCACTGGGGCCCTGAGGTCGCGGAAGCACACGGCCGAAAATCAGACCGGACAACGCGGAGCAGGGCACTCGTTGCGCTCAGTGCGGATGAGTTCTCCGCCCTTGAAGAGCGCATTCTTCGCGCCGTCAACCTGGTCAAGCGCGAGCGCCTGGCGCGCGCTGCCGCCGAAGAGCGCGCCACGCTGCGGAAGCAGGCGCGAACGCAGACAACTCGCGGAAGAACGCCGAGAACGAAATCGAAAACCTGCAGAAGGAAGTCGAGACTCCTGCGCGCAGAGCGCGATCAGGTCGCCAGCGCGTAGAACGGCTGCTTGCGCAACTCGATGCGCTGGAGGTCTGAGGTGGCGATGGAGAACAATCCGCGCCTAATTACGTCACCGTTCGAGATCTACGACCAGACCTATCACCTCTCCGGCCAGGATCCCGAGCACATTCGCGAACTGGCGGCGCAGGTCGACGCCAAGATGCGCGCCGTCGCCGCGCAGGGCCGCACCGTCGACTCACTGCGCGTAGCGGTGCTTGCCGCTCTCAACCTTGCCGATGAGCTGTCACAAACCGGTGAGGCCGGAGTCGCGGCACGCGCCGGCCATGCTCGCGCAACCAGCCTGCGCGGCCTGCTGGACGAGGTTCTCGAAGAGGAAAGAAAAACCGGATCGTAGAACTGCCCAGTGCATGCATCGATCTTCGATCGCAAATTAATTCACATCCTAAAAAGCGAGTTCGCTTTGCGGTAGTTGACGGCGCGCAAAGCCAGCAGCAACTCGTTGCGGCACAGTAGCGATACGGGCCTAGCACACTTCGCTCCACCCGCACAAGACTTGCAATTCCTCGCGCAACACCCATACTATCCGCAATAGAAACCGGCCTGCAAAGCAGGTGGGTGGTCAACGCTGGTTGAACCTACATTCATTGAACAGGAGCTCGACTCGACAATCGGTTCTGTGTGCCGTGTCCGCCAGTCCGGAATGCCTAATGAACCGCGGGGAGCTCCACCGTCTTAGGACGGGTTCACCAGCGCATCGCTCACGGCCCCGTGGGTCGGCTTCTCTTTTCGAGGGAAGCACTGACGTTGCGTAATCCCATGCCGTATCCTTGTCTCAGGTGCATCCAGTCCTCTTCCACATCGGAGCCATTCTCATCCCCAGCTACGGGGCCATGGCCGCGGTCGGCGTGTTGCTTGCATTATTTCTTGCGCAGCGCAACGCGCGCGTAGCCGGCATATCCCCCGCTCACGTCTGGAATCTCTCCATCACCGCTCTATTCGCGGCTTTGGTGGGCTCACGTTTGCTCCTCGTGATCGTGAATTGGCGAGATTTGCTGCAGTCATCCATTGTGGATGCTTGGCCTTGCAATGGTGCATCATCCCCTGCGTCGCCGCGGCCGGGGCGCTCGTTGGAATCATCGCGGCAGGACTCTATGCGCACAGGCACCACCTGCCTCTTGCAAGCACAGCCGACGCGCTCTCCGCCCCACTCGCGATCGGATTGGCATGCGAACAGTTCGGCGCATTGCTCGCTGGCTCAGGCTTTGGGAAGGGAAGTTCGGCACCTTGGGCCGTCACGTACACGGATCCGTTGGCATATCGCTGGAGCGGCGCCCCGCTCGGAATTCCTCTGCATCCAGTTCAGGGATACGCTGGGATTTTGTATCTGACACTTGCAGTTTTACTGCTCGTATGGCTCCCTGCGCGGCGTCAGGATGGTGACGTAGCGGGAGTCGCCCTTATGGGCTCGGGCAGCGTAATTTATGTCACCGAATTCTGGCGCGACTGGGAGGGGCGCGGCGACTTGTTCCATGGCGTGCTCGATGGTCCGCAGGCAATTGCGATTGGTTTCGTTCTCTTCGGTGCGGTGATTCTGCGTGCACGCAAGACGACGCTTATTGCGACTGGCGCTCCAAATGAAGTTCATGTTTTACCTGAGGTGCGCAATGGCTGAACCTCGTTCCCTCGTCGCACCGCCTGAAGCCGCAGGCCAGCGTCTGGACCAGTTTCTTACGGCGCAGATCGAGGGTGTAAGCCGCTCACGCGTGCAACTGCTACTGGAACAGGGAGACGTGCTCGTCGATGGCGCCCGTCCCAAAGCGTCGCTCAAACTGCGCGGCGGCGAGACCATTGCTCATCACCGGCGAACCCCACCCCGCTCCTCTCAAGGCCACGGCTGAAGATATTCCGCTGCATATCGTGTTTGAAGACGCTGACCTTGCGGTCGTCGACAAGCCCGCGGGCATGATGGTTCACGCGGGCTCCGGCCAGAATGAAGACGCTCGCAGCCGCGGCACACTGGTCAATGCGCTCCTCTTCCATTTCAAGTCGCTCTCTTCCACGGGCGGCGATTTGCGCCCCGGTATCGTGCACCGTCTCGATAAGGACACCAGCGGCCTCATCATCGTGGCCAAAAACGACAAGGCGCACAATGCCCTGGCAACGAAATTCTCCGGCCGCGAGATAAAGAAGACCTATATCGCGCTGGTGCTGGGCCATGTGGAACGCGCCAAGGGCACCATAAACGCCGGGGTGGGCCGCGACCCTGTCCGCCGCACCCGTATGACCACGCAGCCCCTGGAGAATGCCCGCACCGCGATCTCCCACTACGAAGTGGAGCGCCGCATCGCATCACGCTTCGGCAAATTCACGCTCGTCAAAGTTCGCATTGAAACCGGCCGCACGCACCAGATTCGCGTGCATATGGCCTCCATCGGCCATCCTGTAGTCGGCGATGTGTTGTATGGCGGGCCGGGCCAGCTCACTGACCAGGCTGCTTCAAATGCCGCCACTTCTCGCGCTGCCCGCCGCAATGCTGAGCCGGAACGGCTCCGGCTGGGGCGTAATTTTCTCCATGCAGCAGAACTCGAGTTCACGCACCCTGTCAACCGCAAACCCCTTGCCCTAAGCGCACCCCTTCCTGTGGAACTGGAAGAGTTTCTTCGCAAGATTGAGGGTGACAAAACACCGGAATCGCCGTCAAAACCAGTACGCCAAATCCGTCATTGATAAAATAAACCAGACATGATCAGAAAGCCTATTCAGCCGGCGTCCCCTTATCGCCGGACTCCTCGTTCCCTGGGCATCGCCCTGGTTGCGGTATTCTCTGCGGCCCTGATGAGCGCGCAGCAACCCGCACCCATAACCCCGCCCACCGCGACACCTGTCCCGCCTGCGGCAGCCGCACCTGCCCAGCAACCGGCCCCCGACGCGAATGGCCAGCAGCCCGCGCAGCCTCCGCAAGACCAGGCGCCCGACACCGTCTTCCGTATCGGCGCCAACGAAGTCAACCTGATTTTCACGGTCACTGACAAGCACGGACACTACATTCCAAACCTGAAGCTGCAGGATTTTGCCCTTCTCGATGATCAGAAGGCTCCGGAAAAAGTCACTTCATTCCACCAGCAGATCAATCTTCCCTTGCGAGTGGGCATCGTCATCGACGCCAGCACCTCCATTCGCACGCGCTTCCAGTTCGAGCAGCAGTCCGCTATCGAATTCCTGTTGGAGATACTGAAAGCACGGAGCGATCGCGCGTTTGTGATGGGATTCGACGTAACGCCGACCGTGACCGCCGACTGGACTAACGATGTGGACAAATTGCAGTCCGGCGTTAATCGCTTGCGCCCTGGTGGCGGCACCGCCCTCTTCGACGCGGTCTACACTGCCTGCAAGTCCAAGTTGCTGGACACAGCTCGCGGCCAGGAGCCAGTCCGGAAAGCCATGATCCTCATCTCCGACGGCGACGACAACCAGAGCCGCGTGCACCTCGACGAAGCCATCAAGGAGTGTCAGCGCGCCGAGACCATCATCTACGCCATCAGCACCAACTGGACTCCCAGCCGCGGCAAGGGCGACAAAGTGCTTACCGACATGGCGGAAGCAACCGGCGGCCAGGTCTTCTTTCCGCCTTCGGTGGAGGAGATGAGCACCAGCTTCAAAGATATCGAGCAGGAGCTACGCAGCCAGTACGCCCTGACCTACATTCCGGCCGACTTCAAGGCTGATGGCTCGTTCCGGCCCATCTATCTCTACTGCAACGATCGCCGTTATCAGGTGCGCGCCAAGAAGGGCTATTTCGCACCGAAACAGTAGCCGGCTTCGTTTCTATTCATCCCTGCGATTGATTGAATCGCAGGAATAGAGTCACAGTTCGGGGTAGCAACGAAAGCCCTCCGCGACATCGGGTCGTTCCGAACGAGATCTGCCTCAACCGTTCGGGCCTTTCCCCAACAACTCCATCAGCCCCGCTTCATCGAGCACGGGAACCTTCAGTTCCCGTGCCTTGTCGAGTTTGGACCCCGCTTCCTCACCTGCGATCACGTAGTTCGTCTTTTTGCTGACGGATCCTGAAACCTTGCCGCCCGCGGCTTCAATCCGCGCCTTGGCCTCTTCACGAGACAGGTTGGGCAGCGTGCCTGTGAGCACGATGGTGAGTCCCGCAAGCTGCGTCGTCTTCTGCTTTTTCTCCGCAGTCATGTTGACGCCGGCCGCTTCGAGCCGTTGAATCAACTCCCGGTTTGCGGGCCGCGCAAAAAAGTCGGTAATGGCTTCAGAGATGCGCGGGCCAACCTCTTCCACGCGCTCCAACTCTTCCGCACTTGCGTTCATGATCGCGTCCATCGATCCGAATTCCTGCGCAATCGCGTCCGCCGTGCGCTCGCCCACAAAGCGGATACCCAGTCCCATCAGCACGCGCGCCAGCCCCGCGTGCTTGCTGCGCTCAATCTCCGCGAGCAACGTGCGGGCCGACTTCTCGCCAAACCGTTCGAGACTGACCAGCTGCTCTTCGGTGAGCGGATATAGATCTGCCACGCTGCGGACCAGTCCTCGTTCCACCATCTGAGCAACCGATGCCTCGCCGAGCCCTTCAATATTCATCACGCCGCGGCTGCCCCAGTGTTCCAGCGCTCCTCGCAGCAGGGCAGGGCAATCGAGATTCACGCAACGATAGTCCGCCTCGCCCTCTTCCCGTACTGCCGCCTGGCCGCACACGCCGCAGTGCGTGGGATACACGAATTTTTGCGTTCCCCGCGGATGCTCAGCGTCCTCCACAATCTCGGCTACTTTGGGAATAACATCACCGCCGCGTTCCACCTTGACCCAGTCGCCGATCCGCAGGCCCATGCGTTCGATCCAATCTGCGTTGTGCAGCGTGGCCCGGCTGATCGTCACGCCGCCCACGAACACCGGATTCAGCATGGCCGTTGGCGTGAGCTTGCCGGTGCGCCCTGTGGTGATCATGATGCCCTGCATTTGCGTAATAGCCTGCTCCGCCGAAAACTTGTAGGCAATGGCCCAGCGTGGTGCACGACCGGTGTAGCCGAGCCGTTGCTGTGTGGCCTGGGCGTCTACCTTGAACACCACCCCGTCAATGTCGTAGCCGAGTGTGGCGCGCCGCTCCCCCGCCGCCTGAATGAACTTCATCATCTCTTCGACTTTGTGAACGCGGCCGCGATGCGGATTCACGCGAAAGCCGAGCGCCGTGAGCGCATCGAGTGTGGCCTCCTGGCCGATGGCAAGGTATTCGCCTTTGCTGAGCAGAAAGTATGCGTACACATCGAGCCGCCGCTGTGCCACGATGCTCGGCTCCATGGTGCGCAGCGTGCCTGCCGCGGCATTGCGCGGATTCACAGCAGGGGCCAGCCCTTGCGCCTCGCGCTCCTTGTTCATCTGTTCGAAGGCCTTTTCCGGCATCACGGCCTCACCGCGCACTTCAAACTCCGCAGGCACGCCGGCCTTCTTCAGCCGTTCGGCAGAAATGCTCAGCGGCACGCTGCGAATGGTCCTCACGCTGGTGGTTACGTCTTCACCAATCTGCCCGTCTCCCCGCGTTAATCCCCGCACCAGGCGGGCCCCGCCATCCGCCGTCTCCCCGTAATGCAAAGCCAGGCTGAGCCCATCCATCTTGAGCTCGCAGGTGTACTCCACAGACAGGGTGCCGGCCAGCTCACGCACCCGACGATCCCAGTCCCGCAGCTCTTCCTCAGAGTAGGCATTATCCAGGCTCAGCATCGGCCGCGAGTGGCGCACCTTCTGAAATCCTTCGGCAGGCTTGCCACCCACGCGCTGCGATGGCGAATCAGGCGTCAGCAAATCCGGATGATCCGCTTCAATGCGCTTCAGTTCGTTCATCAGCTTGTCGAAGGCGGCGTCGGAGATCTCCGGCGTGTCCATCACGTAGTACAGGTGCTCGTGGCGTCGAATCTCTGCGCGTAGCTCTTCCGCGCGCTTCGACGCTTCTTGGGGAGAATGCCCTTTACCATCCATGGGCAGGATTATAGGAGGTCGCGCGATGGTGATTCTGCGGCGCTGACATGGAGCGTCGGAAGGGCGGAACGGCCAGCCAGGGCCTGGTCGAGCCCTGCTTCGAAAGCCGCCTGCCCCAGAGATCTGAATAAAGCCGATTTTCGAGACCCGTTTTTCAGGAGGAACAATCGTCATCTATTTCGAGTAAAGCCAAAATTTTCGAAATCCCTTCTTCGCATGGAATCAGCGGCTTAGGCATCTTTCCACAACGCGAAGGCTCGACATTTTTTGGACGCGTGCCTGAAGGACGGCATCGAACCTTGATATGAAGCGTGTCCTGTTGTGTACCTGCACCCTGCTTGTCTTGACCGCCTGCACCCCGGAACGGCGTAGCCCCGACGCCATCCGTGAAGACACGGCGAAGGCCACCTCCGAAGCCACGCGCGACGTGAAGGCAGTCGCCCAGGGAGTGGCGGAGGGCCTGAAACAAGGCGGAACCGTGAACGTGAATACCGCCTCGGCGGACAAGCTGATGAGCCTGCCGGGAATCGATGAAGAATCCGCCCGCCACATCATCAACCAGCGGCCCTACGACAGCGCCTACGACATGGTAAAGAAGCATGCCATCTCGAAGGCGGAGTACGACAAGATTGCAGGCAAGGTCTCGGCGAAGTAAACAGCTCGAACCTTGAATTGACGAAATGAGCAGCGAGCGACCCTTTTGTTCTGGTAAAGACGGCCGATCCGGCAAAGACGCCGTGTCTCTACATCACCTCCGGTGAAGTGAGCCTCTGCGCGAGCCGATCGAGAGGTTTGTGGAGAGCAGGATTCACTAGAGGGGGAAATGGGGAGAGCCCACCTCAGGGAGATTTACAGCAGGGGCTCGTAATCCTGGCAGAATGTTTGGCGGATCGCCCCGATTACTTCCAGGTTGGCCACGGTCCCCTCGCGACCCGCTATAGGTCGCCGAGCAATGCGAAGACGCATTCCAAAACCGGAATGATTTGCGATTCATCCTCATCGCAAATGCAGCTCTCCACGGGGTCATGCGGGTTATACAGCATCCCGACTTCGGTCTCTTTTCCCCACGCGTGTGAGGAATGGAAATTGCCGCTGTAGTTCCTGCCGTCAACCGCATAGGAGAAGACAACTGTGAAGTAGCCCACGAATAGGCTGCTTGGATTGTCTGATGGAGGATCATTCCACTCGCAACTGTCGATCGTGGCCGTCGTTACTAGCCAATGTTCGTAATTCATTTGAGCCGGATTGTTGCATAGCTCCGGATTGTTGTCGAATAACCGCCCACTCGTAATGTACCGCTTGGTAAAGTACGGATTGCCACAATCCATCAGGATCGGTGCTTCACGAGAGTATCGGAACGGGGATGATCGAAATGCCGGCACACATGATCAAGCGATATTGGCGCGCGTTGTTGTGGACTCTCTGCCTCGCAGCCTTCGTCTATATCGCCTTTCGGGATCGCGACAAACTGTCGATAGCGCTGGTAGTCATGGCTGTCGCAAACATTCTTCTTGAAGTTTCGCGCCTCAGAATGGCTCCTCGCTCTGGCTCGGGAAGACCGCACGGCACGGCGATGAGTGGCCGAAAAGAATGAAGCCTCGGGCAGAACGGGCTTACCCACCATCACGGGACGGCCTTGACCACCGGAAGGCACTCTTCGCATACAACGCTGCCCAATTGCCAGTCACCTCGGCGCGGGCTCCGAGTTACCGTCTACTCGTCCACAACCCGGCGCGAGCAGGCTTCTCACCGTTGGTTGATCGCTCTTATTTCACCAGAATAGTAACCGCGAGTGAATACCATTCTCCCATGCTAATTTTTGTTCAGTGCGATGAGCACCCGAAACTGTCAAGAGCGCGTCAGCCACCCGTCATCTGGATTTCCTTGAGTCGCACGTCACCTCGTTGAAACCGACGCCGAGCAACAATTTGGTCACTGTTGCGCATGCATTCTTGCTGGCTGTATCGAGGATGCCGGCGGTCAGTGCTGACTGGCGAAGGTTGTCCTCTGCCCGCGCCCTAACCTCGCTTTCCAGGCTCGGATCGGGAGGAACGAAAAGTCCGGTCCGTCGCTCATAGACGTGGGTCCTGGCGTTGTCGAGAGCGATGGTAAAGATCTGCGCGGGCGGTAGCAAGATGTGAACGTTGCGGCCCGAAACCTGGACTCCGGAGGGCATGAGCTGATCGAAGTCGACACCTGCAACCGCCTCCCCGTGAACTTCAAGCAGGATGCGATCCCCGGTCAGGATTGCAGGCATGGCACGGCCTTCGCGGTCCCCGGAAACCATCTTGTCCATAGTGAAGGAGACGGATTCCAGGCGGGACAGGCGGCGAACCTGCATCACCACGGTTGGCTGAGCGACATCGATGCGCGTGGTGCGGTCGGAAACCAGCGATGCGAGATGATCCCATATGCCGGCCGTTGCGGCGTGGAGGAAAACCGTGAGAATGACGACACCCACCAGCATTCCCCCAACCACCGAGAGAGCGATGGCAAGAACTGGGATCCGGCGAACCGAAATGGTGGCTGGAGGCGTTGTTCTTTCAGATGGTGGCGGGAACTCGGTCACTGTGCACCTGCCGGGGAAGTTTGTCGCACGGCCGACATGGTGCTTGGATGCGGGCGGCAAGCAACAGGTCCGTATCCTACCGCCCAGAACTCGATTCTGACCTCGATTCACGAGCGGCCTCGCTCGAAAGTTCCCCATCGTCCACCACTCGGGAACCATCGCAAACGGTAGGAATAGACTGTTCAAAATGCCGTCAAAACAAGAGCGAACTCTGACACCGGCTCAGTCGAATTACTCTGCGATCCCGCAGCCATTACGTTTTTACGATCCAGAGCTTCAGGAGGCCCTGAACGCCGAGCCTTTCGATTCAAGCCGGTATGAAAAGGCTCGTCAGAATGCTCGGGCACTGCATCAGGCTTACCTGAAACAGATGAAGGTGCTGGAGCCGAGGCTGAGCAAAAAAGCGTATCGGATGTTTGCCGACCCAACACAGCCGCTGTTTGATAGCGATCTTTTGGAGTTCGCATTCGGTGATTCAGTTGGAGTATCGCCAAAGAGTTCTCGTCGGAATAGGCTCAGACTAAGCATCAGGGCTGTGTTCCGCTCATTCGACGAAAACTTGTTGCATAAACTGAGCTACAGGAAAGTTACGTCGCTGCACGCGAATATCCCGGTTGAGCGTTGGTTCGACAGTGGAGATGGACGGATAGACTCTTTACTCGCTGACGAGTTGGTGGGCCTGAGCGGGTCATTACTGGAACACACATTCCTCTTCGTCTCTGGCGCACGGATCACTGTCCAGTTCGGTTCTGTTGGCTGGGAAACCACCCGTGCTCTGCAAAAGAAAGCCCGCTGACTCTGCCCTAACCCCGTCCCGGCCTGCCGGGACCGGGGCGAAGAGACGGCATACTGAAGAGTGGTCCACAATACGTCCGCAATGGTCAGCTTCTTACCGCAAGAGCATAACGATTATTGCTGTCTACTTTGTAATTTTGGGTTCGGCTCGAGGAGAGTGCATTGTGATGACGATCATGCGGAACCTGACCGGCGCGCTACTCGCCGCCGCGGCAGCGCTCGGAACGGGACGGCCGCAAAGCGCCTCCCAAGAACTGAGCCTGAGCGATATAAGGGCCCAATGGCCACAGGAGACCGTCTTCGCGAGTGCCCTTTGCCAACGCGCTCTGGACGACACGGGGGAAGGGCCGGGGCCTTTCACGCACACGCAGAAAGGCTGGATCATTCAGCCTTACAACGTTAGTCCGAAAACGTTCGTCGAGGATCTGACTACCCTGATGGAGAAGAGCGACGAGGTAATCTTGGCGGGAGTGCGCGATGCTGCCGTTGTACTGTCTCCCTCGGGTCAAAGCGTTGCGACTTACAACGAGATCAGGGTCATCCGTAGTTGGAAAGGCCCCCATCATCCCGGCGACACCCTCATCTTCGGAGTGCCCGTTGGCAGCCTTCCCTGCGAGCCGCCATCACCCGGGATCTTCACGCGTCGTTTCGACGTCGTCGGTCCGTACTTCGCCAAGCCCTTTCTGTACGTTTTGTTTCTGCGGCCATCCAAGGGCCATGAAACAAAGTTGGTTCAAGGTCTCTTCCCGGCGGCAGGTGAAGGCGTGCAGGGGATCTTCCAGATCCCGGTTCCCAGCGGGCCACGGATCAACCCGGAAGATTATTGCGCCGGTGTTGGGGACGTAAACGTGCCACACTGCATCACGATCATGCAAACCAGCCAGAGCCCCGTGATCGTTCCTTACACTCACGATCCCCTTGCCAAAAAATACGCCGGCATGCCCGCCGCGGATTTTCTGAAAGAGGTCCAGTCCGTCGCGGGCGGCCAAGGATTGGCCGAGGAGTCTTCTTCGAACTAGGGCTCCCCCAACACTCCTCCATGTGACGAGAGAATGGCCCATGGGGCAGCGCCGGACGAGCCGCCTACAGCGTGCATTCGTTGCATTCAAACGCCAGCTCGATACTCTTTGGTTCGTCCCGCTGAGGTTCCAACTATCCCGGGTCTCAAAAGCGGGGTCCTTCGGCTTCGCTCCGGACAGGCTCTCGGGCACCCTGCATTCGCAGGGTGCCCGATCAAGGCTTGTGGTCGGAGGTCCACTGTCCGATGTTGAGGATCACGAATTCGGCGGGCTTGACCGGGGCGACGCCGATTTCACAAACCAGGCGTCCATTGTCGAGATCGTTCTGGGACATGGTGGTGCGATCGCAGCGGACAAAGAATGCTTCCTGCGCCGAGCTGCCGAGGAGCCTGCCCTGCTGCCACTCATTGGTAAGGAAATCGGAGATGGTGGTGCGGACGCGCGCCCATAGGGCTTCACCGTTGGGTTCGAAGACCGCCCATTGGATGCCGGCTTCGACGGAGTGTTTCACTGAAGCCAGGTAGCGGCCGACTTTGACGTATTTCAAGTCGGTAGGGGAGTTGTCGATGGGGCTGTCCAGAAGTTCGTCGTGGGAGTCATGACGGATGGGAGGACGGTCGGTCATGTGAACCTCGAGTGGGAGGAGATCCGGTCTGCGAGAACGGAACCAAGCATACTCCAAGAGCTGAAGCGCCGCGCGTCTGGCTGAATTTTTGCTTGGAAAACGCCCCCGGCCTGCCGTCGAGGTTCGTGTTCTCCCACCCCGGCGACAAAAACGTCGCCAGGGTGGGGTCCTCATGCTGATTCTGACCTTTGAACCGCCTACTCGACGATTTGAAGGCTGGTTTCGGCGGTGGCCAATGAACTGCCGCCTACCCAGATTTTGTATTGCGTAGGCTCGACGACCTGCTTGACGTCGACGTTGTAGAAATTGAGTTCGTCAAAGCTGAGCGGGAAATCGACGTGTTTGGATTCGCCGGGAGCGAGGGTGACGCGCGTGAAACCCTTGAGCTCGCGGACAGGCTGCTCGACGCTGGTGTTGGTGTTGCGGACATACAGCTGTACCACTTCAGTGCCGGGAACGGAGCCGGTGTTGCGGACGTCGACCCCGACCTTTACCACTGGATCGTGCTTCGACATCATGACTTCCTTGAGCGGCACCGTGGAGCGTGTGACGGTGGGCGTCGAGTAACTGAAGCGTGTGTAGCTGAGGCCAAAGCCGAATGGGAAGAGGGCAGAGTTCTCCTCGTCAACGTATCGGGAGAGGAACTTTTCCAGCGAGTTGGTGGGTATGCGGCTGAGGTCCACGTTGCCGGCAGGGCGTCCCGTCGGGAATTGCGCGTAGTAAAGAGGCTCCTGGCCGACGGCGCGGGGCAGGCTGGCGGGCAGCTTCCCGGAGGGATTCACGTCCCCGAAGAGAATGTCAGCGAGGGCGTGGCCGCCTTCAAAGCCGGGGGACCAGGCTTCAACGATGGCGGGGACGTGGTTGGCGGCCCACTTGATTTCGAGGGGGCGGCCGGCGAGAACGATGAGAACCACGGGCTTGCCGGTGGCGACGACCGCTTCAAGGAGCTGCTGCTGGGCGCCGGTAAACCCCAGGTGGACGCGGCTGGAGGCTTCGCCTTCCATCCAGTTGGCCGATTCGCCCAGGGCGATCAGAACGAGATCAGACTTTTTTGCCGTCTCGACGGCTGCGGCGATGGTCTTGGCGTCGTCCGGAATCTCGTCGCTGCCGCTGGCGGCGGCTGAGCCGCCGAAGTTGACGTGGTTGAGCACGACGGCGTCGTGGCCGGATAGCAGGCCGCAGCCTTCGGAGTAGAGGACGTGGTCGGCTCCCAGGCGTTCTTCCAGCGCCATCTTGAGAGTGATGACGAACTTGGGATCGCCGGCGGACCAGGCGCCCAGCATGTCGCGCTGGTTGTCGGCCAAGGGGCCGATAAGGGCGATGGTTTTGGCTTTGCCGGAGAGGGGCAGAAGGGTTCCGGCGGCCTCAACGGGCTCGTTCTTGAGCAGGACGATGGTTTCGTCGGCGACTTTGCGGGTAAGGGCGCGCTTCTCCGGGGTCGGCTCGTAGGCCGGGCTGGCCTGGGTGAAGGGGTGGTCGAAGAGGCCAAGGGTGAACTTGACCCTCAAAATGCGGCGAACGGCCTCGTCGACGACGGATTCGGGGATTTTGCCGGCCCGCACCTGGGACGCGAGGGTAGTGCCGAAGAGATTGCCTTCCATGTCCATGTCCAGGCCGGCCGTGAGGGACTTCCGGGCCACGGTAGGTCCGTCGCCAATGGAGTGATTCACAAGCTCACCCACCGCCCCCCAATCGGAGACTACGAAGCCGTTGAAGCCCCACTCTTTGCGCAGTATCTGGTTGAGGGTAAGGGGGTTAGCGGTAGCAGGCACGCCGTTAATGGAATTGAAAGACGACATCAAGGTTGCGGCGCCTTCTTCTACAGCTGCTTGATAAGGCTTGAGATAGACCTGGCGAAGCATGATGGGTGACATGTCGGTTAGGTTGTAGTCGCGGCCGGCGACGGCGGCCCCGTAGGCGGCGAAATGCTTGACGCTGACGGCAACGGAGTCGGGCTTGGTGAGGTCGCCCTGCTGGTAGCCGCGGACCCAGGCGCGGGCCATGGCGGCGCTCAGATAGGGGTCTTCGCCGTTGGACTCGATGATGCGGCCCCAACGGGCGTCGCGGGCGATGTCGACCATGGGGGAGAAGACCCAGGGGACGCCGTCGATGCGGGCCTCCTGGGCGCCGGTGCGGGCGACGATCTCGGCCATGGCGGGGTCAAAGCTGGCGGCAACGGCCAGCGGGATGGGGAACGTGGTGTGGTGCCCGTGGATGACGTCGAGGCCGAAAATGAGGGGTATATGGAGCCGGGTCTGCTCCATCGCGATGTGTTGATAGTGGTTGGTGGCTTCAGCTCCCACGACGTTGAGGAAGGAGCCAACCTGTCCTTTGGCGACCATATCTTCAAAGCGCTGGTTCTTGCCGGCAGCGCCGGGCCCGGTGGCAAATCCGGCTGAAAACTGCACGAGCTGGCCGATTTTTTCGTCGAGCGTCATCTTCTTGATGAGCGCGTCGACCTTCTGGTTCATCTGCGGATCGGCTAATTGTGCGTTCGAAGGATGCGGCGCTTGCGCACCGACAAAGACGCCTGCGAAAAGTGCGATCAGGATGCTAACAACGAATCTGCAAGTAGTACGAAGCGTGAGGGTCATCATAGCGGGGCCATCATAAACCGTTTGATGCCCGGTCGGCAGTGTGCGCCCTGGGGGGATTAACGGGAAAAAGTCGAGTGTCGGGCGACACTGCAAAAAGTGCTTGTACTTAGGCAGAATATCGGCATACTGGGGACATATCAAAAATATTGGAGTCTTGAATGAGCGCTCTGACCGCATTCATTCTGTTGGCCGCCGTGTCTGCGGACCCGTCGATCCAGCACGCGAAACCCCCTGCAACACCGGTGACGAAGCCTGCGCTGGTGGAAGTTCCTAAAGGGCCAAACGGGCTTACCTTGTATAACGCGGGCGGCGATGCAGTGGCGCGATGCGAAAAGAAAGACGACGCATTCGGCAATTGCAAGATGGAGCCGGGATATACGCTTGACGACCTGATGAACGCCTGGGTCCACGCTTACGAAGACCTTGCCAAGTAAGTTGCCGGCAACGGCCTAGATTAAATAAACGGTTCACAGGCCTCGATTTGCCTGATAGATTCGCCTCGTTATCCTGACTGGATTAGCGTGTCGCGGAAAGCAGGAGGATGCTCTACTCTTGCTTTGACCGTATGATGCGTTTTTTCCGCACTGTCCGCATGACAATCTGGCTGGCGCTTGATCACGACGTGTTCAACACGGCGAAGGCGGCCGCGTACTCGGGCATGCTGTGTTTTTTTCCGGCGGTGCTGGTGGTGACGGCGCTGCTGGCGCGCGTACCTGAGGGTTCGTCGTTGATGGTGGAGATGCGCAGCACCTTCGACCAGTTCATGCCGTCAGGGTCGGTGCTCCTGCTGCAGGATTCGATGACGGCGCGGCGCATGAGCTCGACCCAGTTGCTGCTTTCGGCTGCGACCCTGGCCGTGTTCGCGGGCCTCGGTGTGATGCTGTCTCTGATGGAAGGATTTCGCCGCGCCTACCAGGAGCGGCGGGATAGCTGGGGTTTCTGGCAGAAGAGAGCGCGGGCATTAATGCTGGTGCCCATCGTGCTTGTCCCCTTATGGCTGGCGAGCCTGCTGCTGGTGTTCGGACACGAGATTGAAATGTGGATGGTGGCTAATGCCGACCATGAATTAAGACACGTTGTGATCTTTTTCTGGAGGTTGGTGCGCTGGGCAGTGTCAGTGCTTACCAGTGTTTCAGTTTTATCGGCGCTCTATCACTTCGGAACCAAGCGCGCAGAACATTGGGGCTGGGTGATGCCGGGGGCATGGGCGGCATCGCTTTTGTGGTTTCCGGCAACGCTGGCGTTTGGATGGTATGTGACCCGGGTGGCCGACTACTCGCGCTTCTACGGATCATTTGCGGCGGGCATTGCAACGCTGGTCTGGCTCTATCTGGCATCATTCAGCGCGCTGATTGGCGCTGAGTTGAACGGGGTTCTGTATCAGATTCGGCAAGACCGGATAGCCGAACGGACCGTGTCGCAAGGTTAAGCTAATTTCCCAATCTGAACGATATCAAGCAGGTTTCCCGGCTTGGCTTCAGGCTGGAGAGACCATATCCCCCATGTACAATGAAGCCAGCCGCACACCTAAATTCCCACTCCCGATTTAATAACCATTTGGAGCATTTTCAATGGCTTTCGCTGAACACAGCCTGTCCGACGCCGCAACTTTACGCCGCGCAAAGATTGTGGCCACACTCGGCCCGGCGTCGAATACCGAACCCGTGTTCCGCGACCTGGTACGAGCGGGTGTGGATGTGGTTCGCCTGAATTTTTCGCACGGAACGCATGAAGAGAAACTGGCGCTCATCCAGATGATCAGAAAGGTGAGCCGCGAGGAGCGCAAACCTCTTTGCATTCTTGGAGATCTGCAGGGGCCGAAGATCAGGACGTCAAAGCTGAAAGATCACCAGTCAGTGCTGTTGAAGACGGGTGGCCGCATCACGATCACGCCGCGCGAAGTGCCCGGCACTGCCTCGCTGGTGGGCACGACATTCAAGACGCTGGCTGAAAATGTGGAGCAGGGTTCCCGCATTCTGCTGTCGGACGGACTGATTGAACTGCGCGTGAACGATGTGGATGGCGGCGATGTAATTTGCGACATCATCAACGGCGGGATACTGGGAGAGAACAAAGGCATTAACTTGCCGGGAATTCCGGTTCGCGTGCCTTCATTGACCGAAAAGGACGACGCTGATCTTGAATTTGCATTGAAAAATGGGGTCGATGCGATTGCGGTTTCGTTTGTGCGTACGGCGGAAGACATTCGCCTGGTGCGTAATCGCGTTTCGGCGTATGGAAGCGAAACATGGATCATCGCGAAGTTGGAGAAGCCGCAGGCGATCGAGCAACTTGACCAGATTTTGCTGGCCGCGGACGGCATTATGGTGGCGCGCGGCGACCTGGGTGTTGAGGTTCCGCCTGAGCGCGTGCCGGCTATCCAGAAGCACATCATTCGCAAGGCCAGCGAGTACCGCAAGCCGGTGATCACGGCGACGCAGATGCTGGAGTCAATGATCGAGAATCCGCGGCCGACGCGCGCGGAAGCATCGGACGTGGCGAACGCGGTGTATGACGGCACGGACGCCGTGATGCTGTCGGGCGAGTCGGCGGTGGGCAAGTATCCGATTGAAGCGGTGTCAATGATGAGCCGCATCGTGCAGGAAGCCGAACGCACCATGAAGGAGCAGGCGGGGCACCAGTCGCACGTGCAGAAGACACGCCTGTCGATCGCCGAAACGATTTGCGAAGCGACGGCGCACGCCGCCGAGGACCTGGATCTGCGCGGCATTGCGCTGTTCACCGAGTCGGGAACGACGGCGCGCCAACTCTCGAAGTATCATCCCCCGACGCCAATTTTTGCATTGAGCCCGGTGGATATCACCATTAACCGTCTCAACCTTTTATGGGGAACGGTGCCGATCCGCTGCCCCAAGGTGAACTCGACGGAAGCACTTGTGGACCTGGCGGAAAGCCTGCTTGTGCAGGGCGGTTACGTGCGGCCGCGCGAGGTCATTGCGATTGTGGCGGGAACGCGCACGAAGTCGGGTTCGACCAATTTTCTGCGGCTTCATGTTCTGGGCGACCATAGCTCCGAGACGCGCTTCCTTTCGCCGCATCAGGAAGAAGCACCGATGGCTGAAGGGACTTCAAAGCGGGCCGCGCAGTCGAGAGCGGTGAAGACAGTGGCAGCTCCGCGCAAAAAGTAACAAAGATGGGTTTTAGGACGCAGTCAACATAGCGCCTGAAAGCGAAATGAAGTCGAGAAACGCCGCTCCATTGAGAGCGGCGTTTCTCGTTTTTCGGCACTCAAAATTATTGAACCTCAAGAAGTAAACGCCGGATAACCGTCTCAGGAGAGGCCCGCATCCGAGGTTGATTAGAAGCGCACAGCACGCGAACTTCATGGCAACCTTTCTGCTGCCATTCCGGCGCTTTCAGAGGAGCAATCGCGAATGAGAAAAGAAAAGAATCAGCCTCCTTCAGACCGACGCTCGACTGTCCCCACAAAGACAGCCCGTTCTTTTCAGACTGCCGTCATGTCAGAGCCTCAAGCTCATCTTCATCCGCACACCAAACCAGCGGCAGGGCCCCGATGGATTCCAGTGCGAAAGGAGCCATAACCGAGCATCGCTTACCCAACAAATGGTGTTTGCCGATTTCCACTGTTCGATACCGGCGGTGAAGGGAGAAACTATGGCTGCTGAAAAACCAAGAATTTCATTGGATGAATTGAAGGAACTCGCCGATTTTTGGACCGACAGGGGCGACGCTCTCTCGATGTATTTACAGGTTGGAACGCCGTCAGAACTTTCCGGCCGCGAGGAGATGATCTTAGCGAAGGAAAAAATCCGGCAAGCGCTGGGAACGCCAAAGGGCAAGAGCGCGGCCGATCGTGCGGACGTCCAGCGTGTGATGGAAACCGTAGCGGAGATGAAGGGTAACGGCGGCCGCGCCAAGATCATCTTCGCGTGCAACCGGGAGAAAATGTGGCGCGAGTACGATATGCCCGGAGATTATGGCACTCGAATAGATGTGGGGTCGACATTCTCACTTGCCCCGCTTCTGGCCCAGCAACAGACGAGGAGGCGGTACTGCATTGCGCTTGCAGATCGCAACCGAGCGCGACTGTTATTGCTCGAAGCAAAGCAGATTGTCGAACATAGTCACGTGCTTGATGAAGAGAAGGATCAGATAAGAACGACCGGCACACGCAAGTCCGCTCACCTGGAGAGAAAGAAAGACGAACAGGTTCGCCAGCACTTTGCGTTTCTTGCAGATCACCTGCTGCATTTCTACGAACACAAGGACTACGACTGCCTGCTGGTTGGCGGCCGCGAGGAGATGCTGCCTGAGATCGAAGCGGAGCTGCATCCAGACTTGAAGCGTATTTTAGTGGGGCGATTCGTGGTCGATCCGGGCTTGGCATCGCTCGAGGAGGTTCAGGAGAAGGCGCAGGCGATTGTTGACGGTAAAGATCGCGATGATGAGATGCGGCTGGTGGAGAAGACGCTGGGAGGAGCAGCGTCGAATGGCTTAGGCGCGGTTGGATTGCCTGCCGTAATCGAGGCGCTGGAAAAAGGGGAAGTGCGTACGCTGCTGTGGCCGAATGGAAGTCGGCGAAGTGCACGTGGAGCATCGTTATGCGAAAACTGCGCGCACCTTGATGCGAACGATCTTCATGCGTGCACCCTGTGTGGAGCACGTATGCGGCGGTTTGAGCATGCTGAAGAAGCGCTGCTTCGGCACACGCTGGGGCGGAGCATCGAAGTGCGAATGCTGCACTCCGCCACGCTCCCGCAGCCAGATGAAATTGCTGCATGGCTCCGCTTCAGAGCGGACCTGAGTACGGCACAGGCGTTGGCGAGCTGAGCCGAGGCTGACAAGAAGACTGACCTCGGCGTGGAAGGCATCGGGCAACCGCGCCGAGATTCGGCAAACACGAAAATTGATGAGGTTTTCTGTCCCGCAACAAAGATGATTTCCACAGGGAGTAAGATAATGGCATTCATCTCCCACAGGAGTCATTGCGCGTGCGCCGTAGAAGTCTTGTGTTTAGCTTGTTGTTTCTGTCGCTTGGGACTGCGTGTGCGATGGCGCAGACTCAGCCCGATGTCCGCACGGAAAAGGATACTTTCATCGCCCGCGGCAAATGGAATCCGACGGAAACCAAAGCAGGGGTAGCGCGGGCCCGTCTGCCACTGGTCGAGATCCATTGTTTCAAAAATCAAAGCTTCTGCATGCAGGCGACCGCCAGCGTGCATGACAATGAACCGGGTCTCGCGGTGCAGTATTACCAGGTGGTTCGCTGGGACAAGGGCGGCATTGTGGCCGAGAACGAAGACTTCAGCTGCACCACCAACCAAATCAAGATCAATTTCAAAGACAACAGCGTGCTGGCGGTGGATTCGCCTCGTAAGACGGGGAAGGTTTTGGACGCGTGCAAGGACCTTGCGCACGCAATCAGCTATACGCTGATCGGGGAGGGGTCGGGGGTCGCGGCTCCAAGAGGTGGTACGCCGCCTTTTATGCCGCCTCAACCCTGATGCGGTGATCCTGCAGCAGGGCCGAGGGGCTTGATTGGGACTACTACTTCGAAGCCAACTGACGCAGGACGTATTGCAGGATGCCGCCGTGCTCGTAGTATTCGATCTCCTGCGGCGTGTCGATGCGGACTTTGGCGTGAGAGCTTTTTGGTTGTGCCGTCGGGCGCGGTTGCTGTGACCGTCGAGTGTGCGGCCGTTGGCGAATTTCGATTTGAGCAAGTCAGTGAGGCCGGCGAAGCTCGTAGATTTCTTCGCCGGTGAGGCCGAGCGATTCCGCGTTCTGGCCTTCTTCAAATTGCAAGGGCAGAATGCCCATGCCGACGAGGTTGGAGCGATGGATGCGCTCGAAGCTCTCGGCGATGACGGCGCGGACGCCGAGAAGATTGGGACCCTTGGCAGCCCAGTCGCGCGAGGAGCCGGAGCCGTATTCCTTGCCGGCGAGGATGACGAGCGGGACGTTGCGCTCGGCATACTTCACGCTGGCGTCGAAGATGGACATCTGCTCGCCTTCAGGCAGCAGGCGGGTGACGCCGCCCTCGGTGCCGGGGGCGAGCTTGTTGCGCAGGCGAACGTTGGCGAAGGTGCCGCGCACCATGACTTCATGATTGCCGCGGCGTGAGCCGTAGCAGTTGAAGTCGGCGGGCTTGACGCCGTGCTCGGCGAGATACTTGCCGGCAGGGCCGCTGGCCTTGATGTTGCCGGCGGGGGAGATGTGGTCGGTGGTCACGGAGTCGCCGAGGACGGCGAGGACGCGGGCGCCGAGGATGTCGCTGATGGGCGCGGGCGTTTTGGTGATGCCGTCGAAGTAAGGGCGCCTGGCGAATGTAGGTGGAGTCGGGCTCCCACTGGTAGACGTCGCCGGTGGGGAAGCTGAGGCCCTGCCAGCTGGCGTCGCCATCGCTGACGGTGGCGTACTCCTTGCGGAAGCTTTCGCTGGAGAGGCCTTTTTCGATGGCCGCGGCGACTTCCGCTTGCGTGGGCCAGATGTCTTTGAGGTAGACGGGCTGGCCTTGCTTGATCTGCGCCGAGTGGGTCGGTGTCGAAGTTGTGGCCGATTTTGCCGGCGAGCGCGTAGGCGACGACGAGTGGCGGCGACATGAGGTAGTTGGCGCGGACGTCGACGTTGACGCGGCCTTCGAAGTTGCGATTGCCGCAGAGAACGCTGACGGCGACCAGGCCGTGCTCGTCGATGGCTTTCGGAAACGTCGGCGGGCAGGGGGCCGGAGTTGCCGATGCAGGTGGTGCAGCCGTAGCCGACGACGTTGAAGCGGAGCTTTTCGAGATAGGGCAGCAGGCCGGATTTCTGGTAGTAGTCGGTGACGACGCGGGAGCCGGGCGCGAGGGAGGTCTTGACCCACGGCGGAACGGTGAGGCCTTTTTCGACGGCCTTTTTGGCGAGGATGCCGGCGGCGACCATCACGGAGGGATTCGATGTGTTGGTGCAGCTGGTGATGGCGGCGATGACGACCGAGCCGTGATCGAGATACTTGTCGGGATCGACGTTGAAGCGCTCCTTGACGGTGGTGGTGACGTGGAGCGGGGCGATGCTGGCAGTTGAAGCCAACGCGGACGAGGTGGAGGGGCCTTCGTTCTCTTCGCGGGCGACGGCGACGGCGGTGTCCGTGATGAGCGTCGCGCTGCCACGCCGCGGCGGTGCGGGTGCCGAGGGGCTTGGCGGTGGGCGCGAGCAGGCTGGGAAGCTGCTGCTGGAAGCTGGCGGCGGCGTCCTTGAGAAGCACGCGATCCTGCGGGCGCTTGGGGCCGGCGACGCTGGGCTCAACTGTCGCGAGGTCGAGTTCGACAGGGTCTGCGGTGTATTCGGCTTCAGGCGCGCCGGTGGTGTGGAAGAGGCCCTGCTCCTTGTAATAGGCCTCGACGAGGGCGATCTGCTCGTCGCTGCGGCCGGTGAGGCGCAGGTAGCGGAGGGTTTCGGCGTCGACGGGGAAGATGCCGCAGGTGGCGCCGTATTCGGGGGCCATGTTGCTGATGGTGGCGCGATCGGCGAGGGGCAGTTCGGCGATGCCGGGGCCGTAGAACTCGACGAACTTGCCGACCACGCCGAGCTTGCGCAGGGCCTGGGTGACGGTGAGGACGAGGTCGGTGGCGGTGGCGCCTTCGCGGAGCTTGCCGGTGAGCTTGTAGCCGACGACCTGCGGGACGAGCATGGAGACGGCCTGGCCGAGCATGGCGGCTTCGGCTTCGATGCCGCCCACGCCCCAGCCGAGAACGCCGAGGCCGTTGATCATGGTGGTGTGGGAGTCGGTGCCGACGAGGGTGTCGGGGTAGGCGGTCATTTCGCCGATCGATTTCGGCGGTGAAGACGACGCGGGCGAGGTACTCGAGATTGACCTGGTGGCAGATGCCCATGCCGGGCGGGACGGCGCTGAAGTTGCGGAAGGCGGTCTGGCCCCACTTGAGGAAGGCGTAGCGCTCGCGGTTGCGCTGGAACTCGAGGAGCGAGTTGGCGTCGTAGGCCTGGGCGGTGCCGAATTCGTCGACCTGAACGGAGTGGTCGATGACCAGCTCGGCGGGGATGAGCGGGTTGACGCGCTCGGGGTCGCCGCCAAGGGTCTTGATGGCGTCGCGCATGGCGGCCAGGTCGACGATGGCGGGAACGCCGGTGAAGTCCTGCATGAGCACGCGGGCGGGCATGTAGGCGATTTCGCGGCTGGGCTCGGCCTTGGCATCCCACTTGGCCAGGAATTCGATGTCGCCGGCGGTGACGTTCACGCCGTCTTCGCGGCGGAGCAGGTTCTCGAGCAGGATTTTGAGGCTGAAGGGCAGTCGGCTGAGATTGAAGCCTTTTTCTTCGAGTGCGGGCAGACGGTAGATGGTATAGGATTTGCCGCCGGATTGGAGCGTGGCGCGGCTTGCGAAGCTGTTCATCGGTAGACCTTTCTATCCGCGAGAGCGCGGATCGAGCTTGGGTAAATCAGGCACGCGGCGCTTGGCAGGCGTGCTCAGAGGCCCGATTGGGCCAAAGAATTCGTCGGGACATAGATTAATTGGCGAGGGGGTCAGCGTCCACGGTCGTGCTTGCCGCGGCGGAAGCGCCTACGGGGAGGCATGGCGGGAATGGGTGTGCGGACGCGCATGATTTCCGCATTAATTTTAGCGCGGAAACGGGACGTTCCGCACCTCTTCTTGCATTAGCGCGGATGCGGCGGCTAGGCTCGAATCTGAATTCCGGAGGTTGACTTTAACGTGAAACCAGCCTTGATCTTGGTTACCGTCATGCTCACGTTGGGCAGAATGACCGCGAGCCAGTCGAACCCACCGGCAGGTCCGACGCCGACTAGTTCAACGCTCGGTCAGCAGAGACACTCGTGGCCCACGAAAGACGGCACGGTGGTGCTGAAGGATTTCAAATTCGGCATCGGGCGAGACTCTGCCGGAGTTGAAGCTGCATTACCTCACGCTTGGCTCGCCGCATCGCAATGCTGCGGGACGCGTGGACAATGCTGTGCTCCTGCTGCATGGCACGGGCGGCAATGCGCACTCGTTGCTGAATCCAGTGTTTTCTGACGTGCTGTTCGTGCCGGGCGGGCTGCTCGATATCACGAAATACTTCTTGATTCTGCCGGACGATATCGGCCATGGAGAGAGTTCGAAGCCCTCCGACGGATTGCATGCGCACTTCCCTGCTTACGACTACGACGACATGGTGCGCAGCCAGCGCATGATGCTGGACGAGATGAAGGTGGATCATCTGCGGCTGATCCTGGGCACGTCCATGGGCTGCATGCAGAGCTTTGTGTGGGGCGAGACCTATCCGGATTTCATGGATGCACTGGCGCCGTTTGCGTGCCTTCCCGTGCAACTTGCGGGGCGCAACCGCATGATGCGCTACATGGCGATCGAGGACATCAAGCTCGACCCGGCATACATGGGCGGCGAATACAAGACCGAGCCCCTGAACGGGATGCGCGGGGCGAACGAGATGCTGCTGGTGATGGGATCGGCGCCTCTGGTGATGCAGAAGGAGGAGCCAACGCGCGACTCGGCCGAGCAGTATGCCGACAAGTACCTGGCGCGCACCATGGCGGCGACCGACGCCAATGACATGATCTACTACCTGAACGCGAGCCGGAACTACGACCCATCACCAAAGATGGAGACAATTACCGCGCCCGTATTGTGGATCAATTCCGCAGACGACTTTATCAATCCGCCGGAGTTGGGCATCGCGGAAAAGATGGTGAAGCGCATGCCGCACGCGCGATTTATTCTCCTGCCCATCTCGGATGCGACGCGCGGGCATGGCACGCACACCATCGCGGCGGTTTGGAAGGACTACCTGGCAGAGTTCATGCATCAAACCGAGCCAGGTCACTAGCTCCTATACTGAAAAGAGCAAGGGCTTCCCCACGAGGTTTCGCGGCACATTGAAATATTTTGATCGGATTGGACCGGGTTGGGCACGCTTCCTGGCGTGGTTAATTCGGCGGCTACCCAACGAACAGCAGCGGATGCTAGGGTTCACCATTGTGGCTGGAGGCCTTTGCGGGCTGGCTGCGGTGGCGTTTCACAAAACCATCCAGTGGCTTGAGCACCTGCTGATTGATCCAGCCAACAACGCTCCCGGTCATAGCTGGATTTTTTGGACGATTCTCACACCGGCGCTGGGTGGGCTGGTCGCGGGCGTCGGGCTCGTGTTCTGGGTTCCTGCGGCGGCGGGCAGCGGCATTCCTCAAGTGAAGGTCGCATTCAGTCTGCGCTATGGGCTCATCTCCTTACGCGAAACCGTCGGCAAATTTGTACTATGCGCGTTTCAGATTGGCGCGGGTGCGTCGCTAGGACTGGAAGGCCCGACTGTACAGATTTGCGCGGGCGTGACCAGCCTGATTTCGCGCGCGGCGCGGTTGAGTCCACAGTATCGACGGCGCATGACCAGCGTAGGCATGGCTGCCGGCATTGCCGCGGCCTTCAACGCGCCAATTGCGGCAATTACGTTTACGCTGGAGGAGTTGATCGGCGACCTGGATCAGACCATGCTGGCGGGCGTGATTGTAGCGGCGGCCCTGGCGGCCCTGGTCGAGCACAAGATCATGGGCGACGATCCCGTATTTCATGTCCCGAAGCCCTATGAGCTCAACAATTCAGAGTCGCTGATCTGGTACGCGCTGCTGGGTGTTCTGGCGGCAGTTGTGTCGGTCACCTTTACTGATTCCCTGTTGTGGCTGCGCGCCAGATTCAAGAGTCTAACCGCGATTCCCAGGTGGGTGCATCCGGCCATGGGCGGGCTGGGTACAGGCGCCCTGGCGGTCATCGGCCTCTACTTCTTCCACATGAACGGAATTGCCGGCGACCCCTACAAGACGCTGACGATGGCGCTTACGGGGACGCTGCCGGTGATTCTGATGGCGGTGTTCTGTGTACTGAAACTGCTTGCCACGGTCTTTTCGTATTCCAGTGGCGGGTCGGGCGGCATTTTTGCACCCTCACTGTTCATGGGCGGAATGCTGGGCGGCGCGGTGGGCTACATTGATGTGACCGTGTTTCATCACTCGCAAGATGCGATTGGGGCATTCGCGGTAGTGGGCATGGGAGCGGTGTTTGCGGGCATTGTCCGAGCGCCTATGACGTCGATCCTGATTGTCTTTGAAATGACGGGCAGCTATGGGCTTGTGCTGCCGCTGATGATCGCCAACATCAGCGCGTTCGCGTTGGCGCGTTACTGGCGGCATGTACCTGTTTACGAGGCGCTACTGGCGCAGGATGGAATCCATCTGCCAACTGGCACCAAGCCTAACGATCCGCCGGGGGGCGCGCCGCTTCAGGAATTGTCGATTGGGCAGACAGAAGATGCGACGGCGTAAGCAATGCTCTAAATTGAGTCCCTATCTTTTCGGTGCCGGCTTATCAGATGGCTCGGGTTCGGCGGGTCCCTTTCGTAGCGCATTGGCCGCCGAGCGCAGAGTGAACTCGAGCGACTCGCGGGGAATGCTTTCGACCATTGGCCGAATCGCCCATCCGAGGCCGGGAGGAACGGTCCGGGTAAGCGAGATGGACTCGATTTGAATCGCAAGGCCATCGTCGCGCTCTTCCCAGCTCCAATAGCTGTTCAGACGCCAGAGAAATCCATGTGCTTTTTCTGGCGGCAGAGCCTTTTCCTTTGGAGTTCCGGCGGACTCAATTTCGGAGATATCTACACTTCTTGAGAGGCTGTACCCGTGGGCAGGATCCAGGCGCCCGAACGTGACGTCGTACGTGGAGTCGAGGACCACGGTAATGACGTGATGCTGGCGCACGCGCAGGCGGGATTGGAGGTGGTCCGCGTTCTGCGAAAGGGTTTCGCCCTGGACAACCTCCGGTACAAAAACTTTCGGGTAGTTGTTGAAGTCGCGGAGCAGGCGCTCGAAATCGGCGGCTTTGGCCCCGGGGACAAATGCGGTTCCGCGCCAGTCGAAGAGCAGCGCTCCCGGGAGATCGGGGCTGGGATCGGGAGTTAGCTTTTCAATCAGCAACTCGCCTTTTGAGAGCCGGGTGACTGCGTCGGGAAGGGTAACGGGAGCCAGGAATCCATCCAGCGACTGATGCTGGCCTGCAACGTGCGCCTCCACGTTAAGGATGTAGCTATCGAAGGCGGCATTCGCCTTCGGATCCGGTTGCGCGAGCGCCGGGATCGAGAGGAAGGTGCCGAATGCGCCGAGCGTGATGAGCCGCGTCAGTCTGGACAGCATTACTGCGGCCTGGTGTTGTACATGAACACGGCGCGGAGTTCCAGATAGGGGCCGTGAAATTCACGGGGGAGGGGGGGGTAGTTGGAGCCAGTCAAAGCGCCCCAGGCTGCGCGGTCGAGGGCGATGTCGCCGGAACGGCCTTCCAGGATCATGCCGCCATCCATCAACCGGCCATTGGGCAGCACCTTGAAGCGGATGACGACTACGCCGGTCTTGAGGATGGGAGGGTTGACCTCGTCCGGAATCAACGGATCCCAGGTGCGTTCGGTCTCGCGGTGCCAGCGAAGGAGCCAGTTGTTGAAGTCAACGCCCTGGGTGTCGGAGAGGACCTGGACGCCGCCGGTGCCAGCGCCGGGATGCATGGAGAGCCCGCCGCCTTGCGGAGCCTGGTTGGAATCGAAGCCGGGAGTGCGGGCCGCGCCCCGAATGGCATCATGAAGCTGGTTTGCCGGATTCTGGGAACCCAGGGCAAAGCTGGGGCGCGCCGGTACGGCCTTGGGCTGCGGCGTCTCCAACTGCGGCTGCGATTGCGGATTGGGCGCAATCGTCGGCGGTGGGGCCTGCTGCTGGGGCGGCGCCTGCTCCACCTTGGGTTCAGGCGTGGGCGGCAAGACGGGAGGGGGGGTGGGCTTGTTGAGAGCTTCAAGCGTCTTCCGGTCGATTTGCGGCGGCTTCTGCGGGACAGGTTTCACCGTCACCTTGGGCTGATATTTTTGCACAAGGTCAGGCGGCAAGTCTAAATAACTCAGATCTTTACGCTGCTTGATGGCGTCAAACGGATCAATGACCGGAGGGACATGGAAGACGTATTTTGGGATCCAGGTGGCTGCCGAGATCAGAAGGATGTGAAACAGAACCGCCCAGAGGATGCCTTCGCGGAGGCGCGCCCAGCGGCGCTCGTCCTCGAGCTCGCTGATCATGTCCATTAGTTCGTGAGTGTCGTAGTCGACCCAGCGGGACCCGCGGACAACAGGGGTGCGATCCTCACCTGGCTCGGGGGGAGCTTGCTCCGGCTGGCTGGGGCCGGGATTTCCCGCGGTGGGCTCGTTCGGCTCGTTCACGCTGGTTGGCACGACGCTGGTGGGCATTGATCCTGCGGGAACCAGCGGAGGGCACACTGCCCCTGCGGCTCCTTTTCGAGTCCTTTCTTCCATTCTCTCATCCCTGTCGAATCGGGCCAAACCCGCCGGCGAGGTGTGATTGCGGAAGCCGAGAAGCCCGGACGTTCGAAGCGGGGCAGAAAACAACCGCAACGTACAATGGACTTTCTGATTAGACGGATGAGAGCGGTTTTGAGGCCGCAGTGAGGCAGAAAGGAAAGAGGTTTGAAGGAGTTCTTGGCACGGTGGATGACGAAGTGGAAGCTGGTGCTCCTTCCCGCCATCCTGAAGCTGGGTTTTTGGGGGGCGGGCGCCGTCGCGCTGCTGGATTCTTCCACAATCCCGGTGCCAATGGACTTTCTGATCGCCGGTTGGGTGTGGAATGACCGCAGCCACTTCGTGCTGTACTGCGTGATGGCGGCTGCGGGTTCGGCGGTCGGCGGCCTGCTGCCCTACGGGCTGGGACGGGCAGGCGGAGAGCTGTTTCTGCTGAAGCGCATCAATCGGGAACGTTACGAGCTGTTGCGTACGCGGTTTGAGAAGCAGGAATTTTTAGCGATGACGATCCCGTCGATGCTGCCTCCGCCCACTCCATGGAAACTCTTCGTGTTTGCGGCTGGGGTGTTTGAAATGCGGGTAGCGCCATTCATGCTGGCGGTCTTCGTCGGTCGCCTGATCCGCTGGCTGATTCTGTCATTGCTGGTGCTGAAGCTGGGACCGGGCGCCGTCGATGTGGTGGCGCATCATGCAATTACGGCGCTGCTGGTGGTGTTCGGGCTTGGGCTGGTGGTGTTCGGGTGGTGGTGGATGCGCCGGAAACGCAGGCGCACCGCCAATTCCTAGTCTCAAACCCAAACCGAGATGTGTGGCAGATGGCTACCGGGCGGAGACCGCCGGAGTCGCCGAGTTGCTCATCCGGCGTACTAGCACCGGCACTCCGAACGCGAGGCCGGCTACTACGGTAGTCGACAGCAGGTCGTTACGGTAGAACGGCAGGCCCGCTACGTAGCAGACGCCGAGTCCGGATAGCGTCTTTGCATACATGGTGCCGGCAAACCACACAGCGAAGTTGGAAATGAGGAAGAACGAAGTGGGTCCCAGGACAACAGCTGCGCCAAAGCGAACCCAAGTGGCGCGAGCGCGAAGCAGGATGTGACCGAGAGCCATCGCCGCCAGATACCAGATCCAGGTGGGGGCGTAATCAACCCACTGGAAACCGTAGTGGTATACGTAGGTCGTAAGAATGTAGTCGGTGGCCATGAGGGCTGCCAGGGGAGCAAGCATTTCCCGCCAGGAGCGGCGCGCGCCAAAGTAGAGCAGGGCTCCACCGACCGCAGTGAAATTAAGCCAACCGGCATGGGGGATGAGACGGCTCAGAATGGCAACTAACAGCAGCAGGTAAGCAGGCATTGGAACCTCGGAGATGAATTGCCGTCGTCATCCGCGACGGAGATCCGACGGGGAATTTGGTTTGGCTCTCTCCATTCTGGGGGTCAGGGGCGACTGGGTCAACCTAAGCCCGCGAGGAGGTGCCTTGGATTTCACCTCACCAACAAAGTTTTTCGAGGTTGGAAATTGGCTACTTCTGTTCCCGACCGCCGATGAACTCCCCGCCGTCTTCATGGCCGTCAATGATGTACACCCAGCCACGCAGGCCGGCTGGCGGGTGTGTGGACTCGCCTGTCCGGAATGAGTAGGCAAATCGAAGGTCGCTGAACTCAATAGTCGTCCACGCTCTGCCAGCCGGAAGTTGAGGCATCTCCGCCCCCGGAATTGCCTGCTGGCCCACGTCGCGCACAACCGCCCAGGTTCCCCAGTCTAGATAGACCTGCCCCAGCGGGGTCTGTTTCGCCGCCTGGATAGCTGCTGTAAACGCGGGCTTGTAGAGCACGTCCGTATTCGGATCGCTTTCGACTGAGGCGGTGCGGGTGTTAACCTCGGCCATCTGGTAGAAGCCCGGCGTCTCCACGATTGCGTGCCATCGCCAGGGGTTGACGGGAAAGGGCTCGGCGGCGACTCGAGAAATGTGTTTCGCGGTCACTTGACCACCATCGATCAGAGTGAGCGCCTGGGCATGCTCCGCCCAGCGCCAACATCCAAGTCCAATCATGCCGAGGAGCGCGAAGATGGCCCAGCCGCGCCCGCGAAACATAGGCCGCCGCGCGCCGATCTCGCGGTCTGCCAATCCCAGCAACCATGGAACGACCAGCGCCAACAGCAGGAGCGCCCAGAGCACAGGCTCGGCAATAAACATGAAGCTGCCGGCGTACCAGCGCGGATTGAATGGGAAGAACGGCCTGACGCCGTAGTTGTTGGTCCAATCGAGAAGAATGTGGCTGAATGCCGCGATCAACGCGGTGGCAAACAGCCAGAGCCATCGCATCGGGGGCTTGCGCCTTGCCTTGGGTGGTTCCTCGGGTGCATCAGAAATATCTCTTTTGCGGGCTCGCCGTCCCTCGCGCCAGAGGTAGAACAGAGCTACCACGGCAACAACAACTGCAGCAACAAATGGCGTACCCAAAAATGTATGCGTGATGCCCCGATGCCGTTTTAGCTCTTCGACCGGTCCGTTGAAGCCCCAAAAGACGTCGATGTCCGCGGCTTCTGCGGCCAGTACCGCAACCAGCGTGGCACACGCAGTTTTACGGTTAAGGCCGGCGCGGCCAATGCAGGCGCCGGTAAGAAAGTGCGTGAGAGGCTCCATGCGTTGTGACCATCATAGTAAACCGGGCTCGTCGGGCATTGCTGCTTTCCTGGTCCTGTAACCGCGCTCTTTGTCTCTGCCTCACTCTTTCAACTTTCACGTTCTCCTCCTATTCGAAGGTGAGAGCCATTCAGCCTGATCATGTGAGCGTTTTCCATTTTGCAGATGGAGTGCTTTTTTCGTCGAACTTTCGATGCAAAAATACGGCCGCTGCAAGGTCCCTGTGTACACTGTTGCCAGCCAGGAGGCCATCGATGCAAACGCGGATTCAAGGCACGACCATGCCGGTGCTGGAAGTGCAGCTCGACCCCAACGAAAGTGTCTTCTCTGAAAGCGGCGAGCTTTCGTGGATGACCCAGTCCATCCAGATGACCACCCACACGCAAATGGGCGGTGGCGGAGGGCTCTTCGGCGTTTTTAAACGCGTGGTCGGCGGTGGCAGCATTTTCATGACGGAATACCGAGCCTGGCAGTACCCCGGCGAGGTGGCGTTCGCCACCAAGGTCCCCGGCCACATCGTTCCCCTCCAGGTCGGCCAGGGCTTCGAATACATGGTTCACCGACATGGATTCCTTTGCGCCACTCCGCAGGTAACCTTGAGCCTCGGATTCCAGCAATCGCTTGGTGCCGGCATATTCGGCGGGGACGGCTTCATTCTGCAGAAGATCGGTGGGTATGGAACAGCGTGGATAGAGCTTTCAGGTGAACTGATCCGCAAGGACCTCCAGCCGGGCGAGATGCTGCGCGTGCATCCGGGCCACGTGGGCGCATTTATGTCCACGGTTTCGTTTCAGATCACCATGGTGCCGGGCATCAAGAACATCATCTTCGGCGGCGACGGCCTGTTCCTGGCGCAATTGATGGGACCTGGAACCGTGTGGCTGCAAACGCTGCCAATTTCGCGACTTGCGCATCAAATCGAGCATTATCTGCCACGGGCCGGCCGGGAGATTCCACAAGCAACAGGCGCGGGATTGATCGGCGGAATCGTGGGCTCCATTTTGAGCGGAGGCGAGTAATCCAACCCGAAATCATCACTTCAGAAGCGGAAGCGATCCGAAAATCCAGTCCCGAGGCAAAGTCCCAGCGGACCGCCCGCAGTTACATTGTCTTCGTTTTTACCATCGCCTTTGCGAGCTACCTGGTGTGGCTGTTGCGCGATGTACTGCTACTGCTCTACGTAAGCGCGCTGTTTGCGGTGGTTCTGCAGCCGATGGTGAAATTCATTGGCGCTTTTCGCATAGGCCGCTTTCAGCCGTTCAGGCGCTCGGCAATTTTTGTGCTTCTGTTTGTTGTGGTGGGCGGGATCGTCGTGTTTGCCGTTCTGGCTGTGCCGCCGGTAGTGCGAGACCTGCACGACTTTGCCAAGGAAGCGCCAAAGCGCCTGCCTCCACTGTTGGATAAGATCCGCCGGCTGCCCTTCGCCAGCCAGATCGATCCTGAAGACCTGGCTCAACGCCTGGAGAGCACGGTTGGCAACAGCGCCGCCTACGTTTTGCTTTCGATCAAGAATTGGGCCAGCGCAGTGTTCACGTTGGCCATGGGGCTGATCCTTACCGTCTACTTTGAACTTGAAGGCGACTCGGCATATGAGTGGGTGTTGTCGTTCTTTCCGCACGGGCAGCGGGAACGGCTGGATGGCGCGCTGATCCGGGCCAAAGGGCGAATGGGCAAATGGCTCATCGGGCAGGGGAGCCTGATGCTGATCCTGGGTCTGGCGAGCACGGTCACGTACGTCGCCCTAAATGTGCGTTATGCGTACGCACTCGGTTTTCTAACGGGCCTGCTCAACATCATTCCCGTTATTGGCGCCGCGATCTGCATCGGGCTGGCGCTGCTGGTGGCGGCGTTCGACTCCTGGGGACGCGTGCTGGGCGTGGGCATCTTCTATCTCGTTTACATCAATCTCGAGAACTCGTTCCTGACGCCGCGCATCATGAGGTCGAGCGTGGACCTGCCGGGACTGGCAATCATCGTCGCCTTACTAATTGGGTCGGCGGTGGCGGGCGTTGTTGGAGCGCTAGTTTCGGTTCCCACTGCGGTGCTGGTGGCGGTGCTGCTGGATGAGTATTTAGTGGTTAAGGACTAGCGGCTGGCAATCAGGGGCTGGGGCTGCCTTTGGTAGCCCGTCAACACAAAACTCTCACAATTGTCGTGCTCTACTATGGCGCCCGCCGGAGCGCGCGCCGGGCCTCCCCCGTGCTCTCAATTGCATCTGAAAAGTGCCTGGGATGTATGGCAATTTTTTGGGAGACCTCTCTTATGCATAGACGTAGATTCTTGTCCGGTACCGTTGCCACTGTTGCCGCCACTTCGCTCAATCCGGGGCATGGCTCGAACTCCGCTCATGCGCAGATGCAAAACCCGCTGCCCGGGCTGCGAACAGCATCGGCCGCCAAGGAGGCTGCGGCGGCGATTCCGAGGGTTTCTGTGGCCGGAACGATGAAAGGCGAGATGTTGTACCGGCCACTGGGGGCGACAGGCGTCGATGTGTCTGTTATCGGGCTGGGAGGCGCGCATCTCGGCCGGCCGAAGGTGGCCGAAGACGACGCTCTCAAGCTGATTCACCAGGCACTGGAGCGAGGGATCAACTTCCTCGACAACTCGTGGGACTACAACGAGGGCCGCAGCGAGATGCGCGTGGGCAAAGCTTTGAAGCAGGGCGGATATCGCGACAAGGCATTCGTGATGACCAAGATCGACGGGCGCACGAAGGAAGTGGCGACGAATCAGATCAACGACTCGCTCAAGCGCCTGCAGGTGGAGCACATCGATCTGCTGCAGCATCACGAAGTGATTCGCTTCGATGACCCGGACCGCATATTCAACGAAGGCGGCGCCATGGAAGCAGTGGTGGAGGCGCAGAAGGCCGGCAAGGTGCGCTTCATCGGGTTTACGGGTCACAAGGATCCGCATGTTCACCTCTACATGCTGGAGGTAGCGGACAGACATGGGTTCCATTTCGACACTGTGCAGATGCCGATCAACGTGATGGACGCGCACTTCAGGAGCTTTGCGCAACTGGTGGTTCCGCAGGCCACAAACCGGAGGATCGCGGTGCTGGGGATGAAGTGTTTCGGCGATGGAATTATTTTGAAGAGCGGCGTTGTGGAGCCGATGGATTGCCTAATGTATTCGCTCAACGTGCCGGTGGCGGTGCAGATCACGGGGATCGACACGCCGGAGCTTCTGGAGCAGGCGTTTGCGGCGGTAAGGCAGTTTAAACCGATGGATGAGGCGAACGTGGCGACGATACTGGCCAAGACTGAGCAGGCGGCGCAGAAGGGACAGTACGAATTGTTCAAGACGACAGCTCACTTCGATACGACGGCACGGCATCCGGACTGGCTGGGCGCCGATGCGGAGCCGGTGCAGAAGCTGGCACCGGAGTTGCCAGGATGAGGAGCGCAGGGAACAGGGAACAGGGAACAGGGAACGAAGATAAAACAGGGACTCGTGGCGATTTCTATTGGCCGGGAGCGGGGATGACCCCGAGTTGTTGCAACATGCTGAATGTGTCCATGAGGATACGGCTGTCAGACATTTTTCCGGCGGCGAGGCGGTCAATGACAACGCCTTTCACGGTGACGCCGCGATTGGTGGCGGGGATTCCCATGAAAGGGCCGCGATGGGTACCGGTCCACGTGAAACGGGTAACGACTTTGTCTTCGGATGCGATGATCTCCTCGCTGACCCAGTGAATGTTCGGGAAGCCGGCGCGCATCATCGCGATCACGTCTTTGAGGCCCTGGCGGCCCTGAGTCTGGCCGGGTAGTGGGTCAAGCTCGATGAAGTTTTCTTCGACGATTTGATCGCAGACTTCGAGGTGGCCCTGGTTGATGACTTCTTCAACGAAGCGGGCGAGGACGGCTATGTTTTCCGATTCCGACATGTGTACTCCGGGGATGAATTGTGGCGCGTGGTCATCTTAGCGGTTGTGTCGTGGAGAGCTCAATGAGGGCTATCGAAGTTAGGGATTTTTGGAAACCGTACTGGGGAGAGTAACGATTTCCCAGGTCTCGGAATCGGAAGAAGATCTGTCCGCGGGGACACCGGACCTGAGGGACCCTCTTTTCGTGCTGGGTTGGCTCGGAAAGCAAGCAACAAGACGGGGCACGGAATATTTGTGTTTAGTTGGGTGTCTTGTATGCGGCGGCTTTTATGCCGGCCTCGACGGCGGATTTCATGACGCCGCTGGTGGCGAAGAGATGAACGAGGCCGCCACTAAGAGTTGTTGACGGGACTGCGATCGTAGCGGTCTGCGGGGTTGTGCTCGCCGGGTGCTGAAGACTTGCCATTTTGAGTTCGCCGTTGACTTGCGAGTCAAGGATTAACGCGGTGAGTTTTCTTGCGGTGGAGAGGTCGAAGCTCTCGGCTACGAAGACCTGCTTGCCCCTGGTGGTGATGACGACGGGGCCCTCATCTGTAGCGAAAACTTTCTCCACCATTGGGCCGGAGGGCGAGTCGGCGGGGGCGGGATGGGTGGCCTTGTCGTCAGGGTGCAGGCCGGAGTACTTGCGTCCCAGGGAGTTGGTGTAGAGCTTGGCGAAGGCCATGGCGGAGGCGTCACTCTTCCACGAGGAGAGGTAAAAGAAGACGACCGACTTTGTGCTGGCTTGGTCGGCGGGGGCGGCGTTGCGCTGCTGGCCGGCCCAGTATATGCCGCCGTCCCATGCGGGGGTGAGATCCCGCGCGGCGGCGTCGCCGCCAAAGAGCTGCGTGAGAATGTGCAGATCGAGCTCGCCAACCTGGCCAATGTCGTAGGGCTTGTACTGCTTGTCGAGCAGAGGATGGATGTCGGGCAGAAGGGGCACGACCGGGATCTTGGCCTTCTCGAATTCGCGTGGGTTGATGATTTCCCAGGTGGAGCTGGGGGGCGGTCGAGGGCGCCGGCGAATGCGGCTTCCCGGCCCTTGTCCATCCACAGGTCTTGCTCGAAGCTGAGACCCTCACGATACGGGAAGAGGAGCGACTCGGAGAGCAGGAGCGGGGCACGGGCCATGACGGGCGAGTTGTCAGAGCCATTCATCTGATTCTTGATGAACTCCACGACTTCGGGGTCCTTGAGCAGGCTTTTGCCCATGGGCTTGAGGATGTTGTCCATCATGACGGCGGTGGCCTGACCCTCGGCTACGGCTTCGCGGGCGGTGTCCATCTCGTCCTTGGCGAGGTGGTCAATGTCTTCGCGGTACGTGGTGGAGACGTCGGAAGGTGTCTGGTCGCTCCACTTCTCGAGGTCGATGTGCTGGTCCTGGAGTGCGTGGGTTAGCTCGTGGGCCAGGACGGGTTTCTGCTCATCGATGCTGACCCAGTCAAGCATGTTGACGGTCTTGGTTTTGGAGTCGTAATAGGCCTCGATCTGTTCCTTGAGGAGGGCGAGGAGAAAGGGTTTGAGGTCGAAGTCGTGATCGAGTAAGCCGAATTTCTTGAGGACGATTTCGCCGCGCTGGAGGCGTTTGGCGCTTTCATCTTCCTCAAATTTTCCTTTTAGATAACTTTCAACCGCCACGCGGCTAGTGAGCTGGCGCTTGACGCTGGACTTGATGGGAAGGCCGGTTTCCTCGGAGGAGAACTGGAAAAGCTGGTCAACGAGGGCGAATAGTTCCTTGGCTTGCTCGGGAGTGATTTTGACCTCGGGACCCTTGGCGTTCTTGTCGCCAGACCCCGGGGTGCCCTGGGGGAGCGGCGGCTGCGGATTGGGTGCGGGGACTTGTTGGGCGGCGAGGGAGCTTGCGCCTGCGAAGACGACGCCCAGAATGGCTGCTGCAATAGTGACACGGGGTCGTATGCCGCCTGCGTCGCCAGCCGCGTTCAACTGCTTTATCATCTGCTCTCCTTGCCTATTCTCGCTGCCACATCCCTCTGCCGGTTCCCAATCCAACCGACACCCCTTGAAGGCTATAATTAAGATGCGGCGGGCCGGGACTGGCATATTTTTTGCCCCCAGCTGCCCAAACCTTCCCATGGCCGACATCGCCCTTGCCGCTTCCCCAATCGCCACTCCGTTGACTGCGTGGCTTGCATCCGGAGAAAACCAGCCGGAGACGACAGTTTATCGCGGGGTGATCACCCCACGTGAGTTGGACGCGCGATCGACGGAAATAGAGGCGCTGGTGTTTGGTGCGGCGGTGCACGATCTGGGGTGGCTGCGGCGCGTGAAAGTGCGCGGTGAAGACAGGTTTCGGTGGCTGAGCGGGATGGTGACGAATGCCGTAAGCGAGCTGGCGGGAGATGCCGGGGCTTGGAACCTGGTGCTGAACGCGCAGGGTCGTATTCAGGGCGATTTGACGGCGTGGCGGGGTGGCGACACGCTGGAGATGGAAATCGCAGCCGATCAATTGGACCGTCTCCTGACGCACTTCGATCGATTCATCATCATGGATGATGTGGAATTGACGCCGCGCGAAAATGAAACTGCGCTGGGCGTGACCGGGCCCAAGGCAGGCGAAGTGCTGACACGGCTTGGGTTGCCGGTGCCGGCCGAGCCGATGAAGCATGCGCGGGCGGAGTTCAACGGGATGAGCCTGCGAATTCGGCGGGATTACGGCGCGATTGGCGAGCACTACGAGATTTGGACTTCGCATCACTCGATGGCCAAGATCTGGAAGTTTTTCATCACTGGAGGCGCGGTGCCAGTGGGCTGTGCGTCGGTTGAGGCGTTTCGCGTGGCGGAGGGGATTCCGCTGTACGGGATCGACATGATGGAACGCGATTTGCCGCAGGAGACGTCGCAGATGCGGGCGTTGCACTTCAATAAGGGTTGCTATCTAGGGCAAGAGATTGTGGAGCGGATCCGGTCGCGAGGCAACGTCCACAAGCATTTGCGATCTCTGGAGTTAGCTGTTGGGCATAACGGATCTCTTCCGGCAGCTGGTGCGGAGTTGAAGCTGGGTGGCGTGGCAGTGGGCAGTGTGACCAGCGCGGCGGAATTGCCGTTGGCAGCGGGCGCGAAGCGGTTTGCGTTGGGCATGGTGCGCGGAGAGGCCGAAGCGAAGAATCAGCTGCTGAGCTATGGGGCGGCCGAGGCAACCGGAACGGCGAAACTCCTGACGGGCGCGCCGACATTTTGAGAGATTAAAGAGGCAGGGATCAGAAAAGATGACCGATACGCCAAAATTTGAAGTGATCGATCGCCGCAAGTACAAGGCCCAGGAAGAGGAACGGGAGACGGCCGACGCGGAGTCACATGAGGCTCCGGCGGCGACGGCTGTAGAGTCGGCGCCGACCCCAGAACCGTCGCGCGGTCCGCAACTCGTGACATCGGCGCCAGAGAGTGCTGAAGACGAAGCGAGTGCCTATCCTGAAATGCCTCCCCCGCCAACGGCGGAAGAGAGCCGCGAACAGAAGAAGGCGTACGATGCGTCGAGCCAGCGACTTGAGGATTTGGTGCGCGCACAGAATCCTGCTGCGGGTCCACAGCCGCCGGTGACGTTCGAAGCACTGGTGCAGCAGTTTTACGTGTCGGCAATGATCCAGATGGGCGCGGGCACGCAAGAAGGGCAGCGGCCGCGGGTGGATATCCTGGGCGCGAAACAGACGATTGATCTGCTCGCCGTTCTTGCGGAAAAGACGAAAGGGAACCTGACGACGGCCGAGGATCGGATGCTGCAGGCGGTGTTGTTCGAAGCGCGTATGGCGTTTCTCGAACTCACCAACATGATCTCAATGCCTGGTGTGCCGCCCGTGCCGCCGACCAAGCCCGGCAAACGCTGAGGGCGATGCGCTTGGGAGCGACGCGCTGAAAGCGATGGAGGGACGCCTTACATTTCTGGGCACGGGAACATCGATGGGCGTGCCCACGGTGGGATGCCGTTGCCAGGTCTGCACCTCTGCCGATCCGCACGACAAACGTCTGAGGCCGTCAGTCCTGTTTCGGTGGATGGCAGACGAGCGTCAGCGGGTGGTGGTAATCGACACCGGCCCGGATTTTCGCGAACAGGCATTGCGCGCACAACTCGGGCATGTGGACGCCGTGTTCTATACCCATTCGCATGCGGACCACATTTTTGGAATGGATGATTTGCGGCCGCTGAGCTTTGTGGCATTTCGAAATGGTGGGCCCATTCCGCTGTATGCCTCGGGGGAGACGGCGGCGGTGCTGGAACGGATTTACGACTACACACTGGCGCCGTCTGCGACGTACGCCAACCGGGCGCGTGTTGAAATGAAACCGCTCGAGGATCGGACGCAGATTCACGGTGTGGACTTTGTGCGCGTCCCCGTGCTGCATGGAGAAATGGAAGTATCGGGATTTCGTTTTGGAGATATGGCGTACTTGACCGATGTGAGCACGATTCCGGAGTCGAGCTTTGCGCTTCTGCAAGGGTTGGAGACGCTGGTGCTTCCGGCTCTGCGGCACAAGCCACATCCCAGTCATGCCACGGTGGAGCAAGCCATTGCGTGGGCGAAGCGCATCGGCGCGAAGCAGACGTATCTGACGCACATTGCGCACGAGCTTGGACACGAAGAGACGAACCGCATGCTGCCTCAGGGCGTGGCGATGAGCTACGACGGGCTCGAGGTTGCGGTGCACCTGCCGAACGCGGTTGATGGTGGAATGAGCGCAAACGCATGATTGCCGTGTATCGCGGAATGGAAGAGATACCGGCGGGTTTTGGTCCGTCCGTTGTGTCCATTGGAAACTTCGACGGTGTGCATCGGGGGCATCAGCAGATTCTTGCCGCGACGGTTGAGGAGGCCCGGCAGCGCGACATGCGCGCCGTGGCGATGACGTTCGACCCTCATCCCGATAGTTTCTTGCGGCCGGCGGATGCACCCCGATTGCTGACGCCGATGGAGCATCGTCTGAACCTCCTGGCGTCTACCGGTGTTGACGCGATTGTGGTGCTCCGCTTTGACGAAATGCTGGCGCGGTTGAAGGCGCGGGATTTCGTGCAGACGGTGCTGGTTGACGCACTGGAGGCGCGGGGACTGCACGAGGGGGGTAACTTTCGCTGTGGGTACAAGGCCGAGGCGGGTGTGTGCGAGTTGGCGGAACTCGGCGCAGAGCTTGGGTTCGAGGTTACAGTCCATGAAGCGGTTCGCGTGCACGGGCTAGAGGTATCGAGCTCTGCGATTCGCGCACTGGTGGCGGCGAGCAATGTGAAGCATGCGCGCTGGATGCTGGGAAGGCCGTTCGCAGTGCGATCCACGCAGAAGCGGGATCGGGGAGTGGGCACGCGACTGACTGTGCCAACGGTGAATTTGGCGGACTATGACGGGGTGCTGCCTGGGTTCGGTGTCTATGTGACGAGATTAGGCGTGGGTGAACGGTGCTTTCAGGCGGTGACTAGTATTGGTAACCGGCCAACCTTCGACGGCGCGGGATTCAGCGTGGAGACACATATTCTCGACTTTGAGCCGATGGAGATGGATGAGGCGACACCGCTCGAACTCGAGTTTCTGATGCGGCTGCGGCCGGAGATGAAGTGGCCTTCGCCGGAAGCGTTGAAAGCTCAAATCTTTAAGGATGTCGGAAAGGCGCAGAGATATTTCACGTTGGCTGCCCGGTAGGCGATGGGCAACCCGGCACCAGTCGGATCCTACAGAGAGCTTTGACCGTTTGGTACGAACACGAAAGGTTCTCATCGTCCGGATTTGCAGCGTGTCTTCGCTCCGACCGTCTTACGTGGCAGCCGAACGCGTTTTTAATTACTCTTGCAAATTATTGGCCGGTTTGTGATCCGTCGAACTATGAGGTGGGACGGGGAGAGGTGGGCTTTACCTCAGTACGCGGCTTAATGGCTGCAGGCGGTGGAGGATTGGTTGGTTTGCTTTCCGTGGCTGTTTTGACCTGGGGCGTAGTGATTGCTTGAGGCGCCGAAGTGGTTCGCTGCGGCGCACCCGAATCGAGCGTTGTGGGTTTGGAGACAACGCGAGGCTTAGTTGTGCTGGCGGATGAAGCTGCACCACGCGCTGGTGCGGCGGGATAGGGTGCACGGACGAGCCTGGGCTTTGACGATGGGTTTGGCGCGGAAGGGTAGGGCGCTCCAAGGACCCTCGGCTTCGCCGGCGCGGCTGTTGCAGATAAACCTTTCGTTGTCGGGCTTCCGGGTTTGGCGGGCAGGTCAAGGCTCGCCTGAAGAAGCGGTCTTTTGTCACTGACCTCATCGCCGAGGAAGTGCTCGCTGTCTTTACCGGAAATGGCCTGCTTCATCACGGTCATCCAGATGGGCAGGGCCGCCCTGGCGCCGGTTTCCTTTTCCCCGAGCGACTCGCGGCTGTCAAAGCCGACCCAGACGCCGCATGTGATGGAGGGTGAGAAGCCAAGGAACCATGCGTCGGTGTAGTCGCTGGTCGTGCCGGTCTTTCCGCCGAGCGGGTGGTGGAGTTGTGCGGCTTCGGCTCCCGTACCGTGAGCAGTCACGGCCTGAAGCAGAGTCATCATGGTGCGCGCGGTTTGCTGGCTGATGACTTCCTTCACCTCGGGCGGATCTTCCCAGAGGGTGATGCCGTCGGCGTTCGAAACCTTGCGGATGAGGCGCGGCTGCACTCGAATGCCATCGTTTGGGAAAACGGAGTAGGACGCTACCTGTTCCTCCAAGGTGATTTCGGCAGCGCCTAACGCGACGGGAAGATAGGCGGGGATGTTCGAGGTGACGCCAAAACGATGGGTGAGGTCGATGACCTTGCGGATGCCGACGCGCGCGGCCAGCTTGAGGGCGGGAATGTTGCGCGACTCCGCAAAGGCGTTGATGAGAGTCATCGAGCCTTTGTAGTCGTTTTCGTAGTTGTGGGGCGTGTAGCCCGCGAAACTGACGGGTCCGTCGACGATGATGTCGTCGGGCCTGGAGCCCTCTTCGATCGCCGTAGTGTAGACGTAGGGCTTGAAGCTGGAGCCCGTCTGGCGCTCTGCCTGGGTGGCGCGATTGAAGACGGAGAGTGCATAGTCGCGGCCGCCGACCATGGCGAGCACGTCGCCGTTGGTATTGTCGATGGCCATCATGGCGCCCTGCGCGCCTGAGTCCTGCTCGAGAGTGCCGCGGTGCGAACCGCCGATCATGGCATCCGTCAAGTGGACGTAAAGCACGTCGCCGGGCTTTATGAACGAGTCGGCGTAGGGTTGCCCTGTCCACTTCCAATCTTCGGGCATGAGGACTACGTCCTCCGAACCGAATCGCGCGTCAACCTGCGAGGGAAGCACACTTGTAACGAGTACGTGGACGTAGTCGCCGGGATGCTGCTTGAGCGCCCAGTCGGGATGACGATAGTCCTGAAGTGCGATGCCGTCAGAGAGCACGTTTTGAATGCGGGCCTTCCAGCCGTGGCGGCGTTCGTAGGTGGCTAAGCCGTCGACTACGGCTTTGTTTGCGGTGAGCTGCAGGTCGAGATCGAGGGTGGTGTCAATGCGCAGGCCGGCCTCGTGAACCTGCTCGGCTCCGAAGCGCTTTTCCAACTCGCGGCGGACTTCTTCCTGGAACCAGGGGGCCACGGACCCCTCGGGCTGTGCGACGTGAAGGTCAAGGGAAGTCTGCAGGGCGCGCTCTGCTTCAGCATGCGTGATAGCGCCGTCGGATTCCATCTCCATCAGCACCAGGTTGCGGCGGCGAAGGGCCTTCTCCGGGTTGAGCAGAGGGGAGTAGGCGGCCGGGCCTTTGGGCAGTCCGGCGAGCAACGCAGCTTCCGTCAGGTTCAGATCCCTTGCATGTTTCGAGAAGTAAAACTCCGCCGCCGCCTCAAACCCGTACATGCCGGAGCCCAGGTAGATCTGGTTGCCGTAAAGCGTGAAGATCTGCTCCTTCGTAAACGTGCGCTCGATCTGGATTGCAAGATAAGCTTCTTGCAATTTGCGGACGGCGGTGCGGTCAGCGGAGAGGAAGAGGTTGCGGGCCAGCTGCATGGTGAGGGTGGAAGCGCCCTGGGCGCGGCCGTGACTGCGCAGGTCGTGCCAGAGGGCGCCGCCGATGCGGAAGAAATTGATGCCGCCGTGGGACTCGAAGTCCTTGTCTTCAATGGAGATGACTGCCTGACGCAGGACCGGGGCAAAGTCGTTGTAATTGACGACGATGCGGCGCTGAAGGGCGAATGAGCCAACAATGCGACCCTTTTGATCGAAGAGGTCGGTCATGGTGGAGGGACGATAGCGCTCCAGGTCGTCCATTTGGGGAAGGTTGGCCGAGTATACGAGAGTGAGGCCGGCCAACGACCCCGTGACCATGGAAAGAAGTACGAGCACAACCAGGATCTTCTTGCCCGCCAGCTTGCGGGGATGGTGCCGTCGAGGCAAAGCGGAATCTGAGTCCAGCCGATGGCTCCGGCCTAAACCGCGCGGTTCGAAGGATTGTGGAGGGGCGGCCAAACCGGGTCAAGCCTCGTAGCATTCCCGCACAACTTTGGAAGGAGTGCTGTATCCAGAGGTTATCACGTGGCCAGATTACAAACTTGATGCTTTGCAAGTAACGGAATCAAGCAGGACAAGTCTGGGAAAGTCGCTTATCTCGACCCCAAAACGTCAGCGGCGTGGACCAATTGGCCACGCCGCTTTGAATCCCCCGAGGAATGTGAGGCTTAGGTGGCTTTCGTCTTGAGGATTTCAAGCGCCTTGTTAAGGGGTTGGTCTTCCTTGGCAGGTGGGGTGGTGTCGTCGCCGTCGTCGTCGGGCACTTGTCCCACTTGCACGGTTGGGATCACAGCTTCGTCCTGAATCTTTTTGCCGTTGGGACCTTCGTACTTGGCGATGGTGAGTATGAGAGCCCCGCCATCAGGAAGATCTATCGTCTTCTGAACGGAGCCTTCGCCAAAGGTACGCTCGCCGACTATGTCTCCGCGCTTGGAGTCTTCGATGGCTGCAGTCGTGATTTCAGCGGCCCCGTAGGTGCCACGATTCACCAGCACGACAACTGGTGAGGTGCTGAGGCACTTGGCTGGATCGGCTGAAAAGGTCTGCTTGGGAAATTTCTGGCCTTCGAGGGTGGCTAATGTGCCCTGGTTGATGAACAAGTTGGCCAGGCGGAGTCCCTCGTCCGAATCGCCGCCGGACGCATCGCGCAGGTCAAGGAGGACCTTACGGCTCTTGTTCGCCTTGAGCTTAGTGGCTATCTCATCAACGCGAGCCTTGGAGATGATTCCGGGCTTGAGGTAAAGAATGGAACCGTTCTCGTACTGCTGATCCGCCAGGGCAGGGGTGGGAACGATGGCGCGGGTAAGGGTGACCTTATCGGGATCAGACTTGCGTGGGCGAACGAGGGTGATGGTGACACTCGTTCCCGCTTTGCCATCGAGCATGAGACGGATGACGGCCAGCGACAACTCGCGGGTGGACTGATCTCCTATGGATTCAATCACATCGCCGTCTGAGATGTGCTCATGATCGGCGGGTGAGCCGGGTAGCACGTTCACCACCGTGGCGTAACCGAAGCGCTTGGAGACTGTGATTCCCACCTGGGCAACGCCGGTGGAAGGCTGTTCCCTGTAAATCTTGTATTCGGTGGGCGTGAGGTAGCTCGAGTCGGCGTCGAGAGACTCCAGAAGACCGTGTAGCGCGCCTGTAGTGACTGTGTTGATGTTGGGGTCAGTGACGTAGTCACTCTGGATGCGGCGGAGAACCTGCTGATAGACACCAATCTGTTTATAAGCGCCGTCCTGTTCGCCTCCGGCATGTACGCCGAACCAGCCAAACTCGCCCAAAGCGAATCCTAGACCGAGCGCGGCAAAGACCGCAGCTCCTAATACAAAGGCCAAACGCGGGAAAAATCGATACACAGACACCACCGTGCGGTTCCCCTTAAGGGGAATAGACCGCTCATTCTATAGACGCATGATACCCCAACTCGTGTTCTGGTGGCTCTCCCACTTTGCGTATCGGCCGGATTGTGGCCGACGAGATGCACCGAAAATAGTGCATTCTTGGAGATCCGCTGATCCTGAATTTCTCATTTCCGTCCGAGTTGGTCAAACCCGTGTCATCAAATCCGGACGGGTTGTTCATCATGCGCGTCGCAGGAGAGAATGCTCAACAGCAGACCTTCCCACAAAAGGCGTAATTCCCGATTTTCTTTACATGGTCAAATTGAGCATGAAGTTTTCGCAGTTGCGTGAGCACTTTCCGAGTTTGTCATGCACATGTGGCCACACGGCGACCTTGCATCTGCCTTGCGGCGAGTACAACTCATGCATGGCATACCGCTGTCTCTGCCTGCACTTTCATGCCATGTTGGATCGACGTCCGCCAACGGACGTCGATTCAGAGCAAAACCCTCGCTTCCAAATGAATCCGACAATCTGGCCTTAGGCCGACGCTCGTTGTGTGGCTGATGCAGCAGAATCATGAATTCCGGCGCTTTGGCGACGGGCTTGTGAGGCGGACGTTCACGGCTCGTCTACTGTTCCGAGGAAATAATCATCCCGCCCCTTCGACGATTATCGCGATCGTTTCTACTGTTTGTTGACATCGACGTAGTAAAGGTCGGTGGCAACCTGGAAGTCGTCCTTGCTGAGTGTGGATTGCATTGTCTGCCACTTGGTAGTCGGATGGATGATCTGCCACTGGTTGGGAGCGCCCACGCGTACAGGCATGGAGAAGTCTTCCTCGTCGGCAGCCCACTTGTACATAACCATGCCCGATGATTCGCCGAAGAGAAGTTCGAGCCGCGGAATGGCGGGATGGCGCAGGTACTGATTGAAGATGGGTGTCAGGTTCAGGCCTGTGTTCTGGTTAAAGTAGGTGACCACATCTTCAGTCTGGATGTTCTGGTATTTGTAGCGCTGATAAAAGTTGTGCAGCAGTGTCCACCACTTTGTGTCGTTGTTGATGACGCTGCGAAGGGTGTTGAGCATGAGCGCACATTTGAAGTACTGGTCTTCCGTGGGGTCTGCATTCACTCCGCGCTCAGCGATGACAGTCCGCAAGTTGTGAACTTTGGGTCGATAACCGCTGAGATATTTGATAGCGTCGTCTTTGCCCCAGCGGTACTCAACGTAGAGACTTTCGAGGTAGGTGGTCCAGCCTTCGTGAATCCACATGTCAGCCGGATCAAGGGCGGTGACGCTGTTGCCGAACCACTCATGGCCACTCTCGTGGATGATGATGAAATCGAAGCGTGGGCTTATGCCGACGCCCGTCCAGTCGCGGTCGAGATAGCCGTTCTTGAAGAGGTTGCCGTAAGTGACGGCGCTCTGGTGCTCCATGCCGGAGTAGGGCGCCTGGACAAGCTTGTATCCATCCTTCGCAAATGGATAGGAGCCGAAGTAATGCTGGTAGGCCTCGATCATCCCTTTGGCCTGGGTGAACTGCGACTTAGCTTTTTCGAGGTCTTCGGGGAGCACATAGAAATCGAGCGGGAGGTCGTCTACCTGATCGGAGAAGTGGACATAGTTTCCGATATTGAGCGAGACGTCGTAGTTATTGATGGGATAGTGCACGCGCCAGTCCCAGCGCGTGTAGCCATCGCCGAGATCGGTCTTGGCGACGAACTTGCCATTCGATACATCAACCAGGTCACTGGGGACGGTGACGCTGATGTCCATGGATTCGACTTCGTCGTGCCACTGGTCCTTATTCGGCCACCAGACGCTTGCACCGATGCCCTCGCAGGCGGTGTTGATCCATGCATGATCAGAGGAGTCCCGTTTGAAGGTGAAACCGCCGAAGCGGCCCGTCTCGGCTGGATAGCCTGAATAGTAGAAGTCGATGGAGTAAACCTGACCGGCGCGCAATGTACGTGAAAAGTCGATGAACACGGCGCTCCCGTCGCGACTGTAATTGAGTTGTATGTTGCCGAAGACGATCTTGTTGATGGCGAGGACATCGGTCAAGTCGAGTTGGATGCGCTTGCCGTCTTTAAGCATGCGGAAGCGGATGGTATTTTTGCCGCTGATGTATTTCCGCTCCGGATCGACGCGGATGTCGAGGTGATAGTAGAGGAGGTCGTTGTTGGCGCGAAAGGGTCCGTAGGCGCCGCGCAGCATTTCTGCACGCGTGGGGATGGGAGAGCCCGCGTCATTGGGGCGGACCGTGCGCTTCGGTTTTTCCCCGGTCTTTTCGGTGGTGTCGCCAGACTTTGAGCTTTGCTGAACTGATTGATTCGATTGTGCAGAGGCTTCTAGCGAAAGCCCCAGGAATACACCGAATAGAATCGAACCGGCCGCTTGCTTCAGGGTTGCCATCACCACTCCTCTTGTCATTCTCTATGATCCTGAAAGCGTACCCGGGCCCGCAGCGAGGGTCTCGACGCGGGCGGGAGCGATAGGGGGCCGGACGCCGTCGTGCTTCCAACCGAAAAGTACCTCAGCGGCGGGGCCGCAGATGCGTCCCTGGCACGGGCCCATGCCGCACCGGGTGTGCAGCTTTGCTTCCCGCCAATTGCGACAGGTTTCGAGTGCGCGGTAGGGAACGTCTTCACAACGGCAGACGAAAGTGTCCGCGTCGGCGAGTTGAGTCAACTCCTGGCGTAAGGCAAAGGCTTCATCAAGGCGCTGTGCAAATCGCACCAGCCGATTGCGGCGATTGATGAGATGAACGGCAGGTTGGCCAGAGCTAGAGAGTCCTGCGATTTCTCCTTCGCAGAGGGCCTTATCGAGCCCTCCGACACCAGTGAGCTCCCCAACGCAGTAAATATCTTCCACAGAAGACCTCTGATTTGTGTCGACGCGGACGTAGCGGTCTTCTACAACGCAACCGAACAGGCGTGGTAGTTCGAGATTCGGCACAAGGTGGAATCCACAGGCGAGGAAATCGCATTCGAAATCTCGAAGTGTGCCGTTGATGCTGACGGTGACAACTCGCAGACGTTCTGTGCCGCGTGCCTGCCTGATCCACGAACTGGTGCGATAGGGGGCACGATGCGTGGCATTGCGATAACGCAATCCTTCCCAGATTTTGTCGGGATGGGCAACGAGTCCCAGTGAGAACTTCATCAGCCGGTTGAACGGGGCTTGCTCGAATATGCCTACGACCTGCGCGCCGTGTTTAGAAAGGCTCGCGGCAACTGCGGGAAGCAACGGTCCGCTACCGGAAACGACAACACGTTTGCCAGAGATGGAGAAGCCCGACTTGACGACCGCCTGCAGACCGCCGGCCCCCATAACGCCAGGAAGTGTCCATCCGGGAAAGGGCAGAAAACGTTCTCGCGCGCCGGTTGCGAGAATTAATTTGTCGAAAGCGATATCTGCGCAGCCGGTCTCGGTCTCAAGGCGCAACATGCGCGGAGCAGGCTGACCGACAACGCGCGCGCCGAAGAGTATCTCGATGCGGGCGGATTGGAATCGGGCGTTCAGGCGAGCCAGCGCGGAGGAGCCAGGATAGGAGCTGATTTTGCCTGCGCCAAATCCGCGCCAGATCTGCCCACCGGCTGCCGGATTGTCATCAAAGATGCAAACACTACAGCCGGCTTCCGATGCGGCCACGGCGGCGGCCATGCCTGCGGGACCGGCTCCGACCACGACTACCTCAAAGGCTTTGGTCATCCGGCAATGATCTCCATGCCCTCGGTGGCGATGCGCTGACATGTTCGCACATGAGGAACGCCGTCGACGGTGGCGCGGCACTCCTCACAAATGCCCATGGCGCAGAGTGCAGACCGAGGCTTCCCCGATACGGAAGTTCGAAACGGTATTCCGGCCTGCAGAATAGATACTGCCACGGTCGCGCCGGCGGGTATACGCACCTCGAGCCCGTTGATGAAGACGCGGAGATCTTCGGGTTGCGATTGGGCTGTCTCAGGAATTGTGCTCATGTTTCAAAAGCGTCTTTTGGCATTAGAGAGCGCCCGGCGTGGGAGAAAGATGTTGCTGAAAATTGTCCCGCAATTCCGAGGCAAGCGCTTTTGATTGTAGCGGTTCAGCATGCTTTGCGAGAAACCACGAGACAAAACCCGCAATGCAATCGGGCTTGGCCTGGAGTTTAACAGGGACGATCTTGCGAGAAGGCGGATGATCGCCGAAGCAAATGGAGAGCCGGCCTGAAATCAAGTGCGGACTCGCCACTTGTTCGAAAGTGCAACAAGCTGATCCTCCACCTTTGCCTGCGGCTTGGGTGCGGGCTTCGCGGCACGAGGCGTCGACGCGGTCAAGGCCTTAATCGAAAGAGCAATGCGCCTGGCTTTCTCATCGATATTTAAGACCATCACCCTGACGATTTGTCCCGTCTTGACGGCCTCCGACGGATCCTTAATAAAGCGATTGGATAGCTCGCTTACGTGGACCAGTCCATCTTGATGCACGCCGATGTCGATGAATGCGCCGAATTTAGTCACGTTAGTTACCACGCCCTCAAGCACCATTCCCGCCTTGACGTCAGAGATTGAGCGCACATCCTCATGGAAGCTGGGGGCTACGAACTTGTCACGCGGATCTCGGCCCGGCTTACGCAGTTCCGCGAGGATGTCGTTGATTGTGAATGTTCCTGCGGAAAGCTTGGTGCGGTCGACTTTTTCGAGTCCCTCCGGCTGGCGAATCAAGTCGGCCACCGGAGTATTGAGGAGGGCGGCAATCTGCTCGACGACAGAATAAGATTCGGGATGGACAGCGGTTGAATCGAGAGGGTTGTCGCCGTTGCGTATGCGCAGAAATCCTGCAGCTTGCTCGAACGTCTTTGGACCGATCCCTGGCACTTCGAGCACCTGGGCCCGCGAACGAAAGCTACCCTTCTCGTTGCGATAGGCGACTATGTTGAGCGCGGTGCGTTCGCTGATGCCGGCTATATGGCGCAATAGCGTCCACGATGACGTATTGAGATCGACCCCTACTCGATTTACGCAGCTCTCAACGACCTTTTCAAGTGACTCTGCCAACTGGCGCTGATCAACATCGTGCTGATACTGGCCCACGCCGATAGATTTAGGATCGACTTTTACAAGTTCCGAAAGGGGGTCCTGAAGACGCCTTGCGATGGAGATGGCACCGCGGACGGTGAGGTCAAGGTCCGGAAACTCCTGACGGGCGATGTCGGAAGCGGAGTATACGCTTGCGCCTGACTCACTGACTGTCACGGAGAAAATATCCTGAATCCCTCTGTCACGCAGAAAGCTGCGCACAAAAGCATCCGTTTCACGGGATGCAGTACCGTTGCCAATGGCAATGGCACGAATGTGATGTTGACGCAAAAGGGATTCGAGCTTCGGCGCCGCTTCCGCATCGCCGCGTTTTGATGTATGCAAGTAGAGCACGTCGTGTGCGAGCACCTTGCCTGTTTGATCGACAACCGCCACCTTGCAACCGGTGCGCAGACCGGGGTCAATGCCGAGCACCGAGATTGGTCCCGCAGGCGGGGCGAGCAGCAGGTTGTAGAGATTGTCGCGAAAGACCGCGATGGCTTCGGTGTCCGAACGGCGTTTAAGCTCGAGCCGGATCTCGCCTTGGATCGACGAATTGAGGAGGCGCTTCCACGCGTCTTCAATTGAGAGTTCGAGTTCGCGCGTCCAGTCACCAGGCTGCCGCAGCACATGTTGCCGGACGATAGCGAGGGCGCGCTCGACTTCGACTTCAATCAGGAAGTACAGCACGTTCTCGCTTTCACCGCGGCGAATGGCGAGCATGCGATGGGAAGGTATGGTCTTCACGCGCTCACTGTATTCGTAGTACATCTTGAATTTGTCCTGCTCATCGATCGCGTCAAGAGCTTTGCGGCTGATGACGATCCCCTGACCAAACATGAGTTGACGCAGCGCCTTACGAAGATTGGCATCTTCGTTTATCCATTCGGCCACAATATGACGTGCGCCTTCAAGCGCTTCGTCCACTGTGGCCACACCAAGCTCGGCATTCACGAATCGTGATGCAAGAGCGGACAGTGGCTCGAGACCCGCCTGCTGGGTCCACAGGTACTGCGCCAAAGGTTCAAGTCCCTTTTCGCGGGCGATAGTAGCCTTGGTGCGCCGCTTGGGCTTGTAGGGAAGGTAGAGATCTTCCAGTTCACTTCTGTCGAGTGTTGCCTCGATACTTGCCTTAAGTTCATCCGTGAGCTTGCCTTGTTCGGCGATGGACGAGAGGATTGAAGCCCGGCGTTCAACAAGATCGCGGAAGTATGCGAGCTTTTCCTCGATGGAGCGAATCTGCACTTCATCCAGGTTGCCCGTCGCTTCCTTGCGATAACGCGCGATAAATGGAACTGTTCCGCCATCGTCGAGCAATTCGATGACCGCGTTGACGCTGCGAGGCGGCAGATTCAGAGTTTGAGCAATATGAAGAAGGATTTCGGGGGATAGATTTTTCTTTTCCGTCATGAGCAGTCCTTATTCAGGGTACATGGCGGAACTGAGGAAAAGTGCGCCCGGCTCAACTCCAGGTCGTTTCCCATCTTGTTCCTAGTACCCCTTCCCCAGCGAGTGCTCGGTATACGCTTTTTGGAACAGCGTGAAGGCCTGTTTCTTCTTACCATCTTCCGAGATCAGTCCCTTGCGGTTGTAGCCGTCTTGCAGGCGGGGGATGTTCCTCGTGGGTGACCGAAAATCCATAAGGATCCAGGGCACGGTGCCGCGCAGTTGCGGGATCTTGCGAAGCATCACAAATTGATGCTCAAAAACGTAGGCCTGCTGTTCCTCTGTCCAGCGTTCGTTCGTTGCCCCGTGGTTGCCAAATTTGGCTTCCGCACCGAACTCACTCATCAGAACTGGCTTCTGCGGTAGCGTCCATTGAATCTTGTCCGCTTCTTCCGGGGTCATTTCGTACCAACCAACGTACTCGTTTTGCCCGATGACATCGAGAGCATCGCAGAGCGGGTCTTTGTTTACCATCTCGTACCCATTTGGCCGAGGGCCAATAATGGCAGAGGTGATGAGGCGCGTGGAATCGAGTTTGCGGGCTTCATTAGCAAGATCTGTAAGGAATTTGGTCCGGGCCGAATTGTTCGGCGTCTCGTTCGAGACGGACCATAGAATCACCGATGCTTTGTTTCGATCTCGCCGAATCATCTCTCTGAGCATTGTGACGTCTTTGCTATAAACCTCAGGCTTTTCGAAGGAAATGTTCTGCCAGTTAGGAATTTCTGACCAGACCATGATGCCGTTCCGATCGGCAGCCCGCTCCATGCGTTCATCGTGCGGGTAATGGGCGAGGCGGACAAAGTTGGCGTGAAGATCTCTCAGGTAGCTGAAGATCGTGTCAACATCTTCCTGCGAGTAGGCACGACCGCCCCGCATCGGCGCTTCTGCATGCATATTGGCGCCTTCGAGGAAGATCGGCTTGCCATTGAGTAGAATGCGGGTGCCATCAACGCGGATGTCGCGAAAGCCAATGTCGTCAGTGAGCGAATCGTCACCGGCCATGAGGTGGATTTTGTAAAGCTTTGGCGCTTCATGAGACCAGAGCGTTAGTGATTGAGCCTTCATGCTGAACGCCGCATTTCCTTCGGCATCTGTTCGAGCGGAAGTCTTCGCGCTGGCCTCTGGAATGTCGATCATTACCGCGGTTCCGGCTGCAGCATCGATCAGGTGAACATAGCCGGTGATCTCTTTGCTCAACGGGTCGAAGCTCTGACCATGTGCAAGGTGAATATCGTAATCGTCAATGAATGTGTGGGGCACAGTGACGAGCGAAACGTCGCGTGTAATGCCACCGTAGTTGAACCAGTCAATGCCCACCGACGGAACCCCATCGACGAGGCGGGTTGCGTCGACCGCGATGACAACGAAGTTGGAGCCCGCATGCAGAACCGCGGTCACTTCGCAATCAAAGGGAGTATAGCCGCCCTCGTGATCGCAAACGCGCTTCTGGTTGACCCACACGTGTGAGCGATAGTTGGCCGCCCCGATGTGAAGAAAGGTGCGGGTATCTGATCTTGGTTGGAAATCGAAGTCGCGCTGGTACCAGAGGACACCTTCATAGTTGAAAAGCTGAGGCAGTTGTGTGTTCCAGTCCCCGGGTACTTTGATTGTGGGAGCCGTCGAGAAATCGTATTCCTGATTGTGCTTGCCAACAATGTTGGGATGCTCGTTGAGTCCGTACGATTTGTCGTTGATTTGCCCGCTGGACGTGTATAGAGCACGCGCGGGGGACTGGTCCACAAGGTAGTGCCAGTCCCCGTCGAGGCTGGTTACCGTCCTATGGTCAACCCCTACAAGGAGCGTCTGAAGTTGTTGCTGGCCTGACGCCGGAATCATAAGCCCGAGAGTAACGAGCACGGAAAAGATCTTCATAGGGACCACACGTGAACGCAACTCGCCTAATGTCGTCTGAATCATCAGAAGAACCCTCGGCAATCGAGCTTACAGTCTTCGTGGCATAGAGAGCGAGTATGCGACGCTCGGTGGGCGGCCGCTGCGTTTCAAAATTGAGTTGAGGGCGCTCCGTCAGACCAGCCGCCAGCGTGCTATGCGTCGCGAACTAGCCAGCTCTTCATTGTGTTCCCATCGACCAGGCCGGCCTGTTGGAACCGGAGGCTGCCGTTTGCGAATACGGCAAAATTCGGGATGCCCTGCACCTGGTAACGCGCGGCGAGTTGGGGAAACCGCTCCGTGTCGACCTTGAGCACAATGCTCCTGCCGGCAAGATCGCGCGCGACCTGGGCAACATGCGGAGCGGCCATTTTGCACGGACCGCACCACTCTGCCCAGAAATCAACTAGAACTGGCACCTTGCTGTCGCCAACAATCTCGTCGAACTCTTCCGGGCTGACCTCCAAAGGCTCACCTATCGCGGTGAGCGGTGCTTTACACGCCCCGCAACGACCGGTGTCGGCAAGGTGCCTGGCTGGAATTCGGTTTGGTTTGCCGCAGCTTGTGCAGTTTCGGATGATGGCCATGACCACTTCCTCGGTTGAATGACTGCACCACAATTATCTTTCCGTGGCGGCCCCTCGGCAACCAAGTTCCCGCAAATTGGGCGTTGTGGATGGTTGACGAGCCGATTGGAGCGGGAATGCGAGGCGGTGCCAACAGCCCAGGCCCCTCCTAGAAATTGAACATCATCTGCAAATCGATACTGCGGTTCGAGTAGCACGCCTTCGAACAGCTGCTCGTCAATTAGCGCGGGGGGATTTGAGCACGCGTGTCTTCGTGGTTCGTCGACGGAACGGAATATTCAAGGGAGATGAGTTTGACGCTCTCGTTCACGATTTTAATCACATTTTGAATCGTCGCCCGTCGTAGAGCCTACTATTGACTATCGCGTGCTTGCGGAAGTTAATAACACGCTCTACGGAAGGGATTGCGATGAGGATCGGTTTTTTGGGACTAGGCAATATGGGCACGCCCATGGCGCTCCGGTTGCTCGCCGCCGGACACGAGCTGTCGGTGTGGAATCGGAGCGAAGCGCGCACTAAACCCCTCATCCACGAAGGGGCGATTGCCGCGGCGACTCCAGCGGAAGCCGAACTGGGCGCTAACGCCGTAATCACTATGCTCTTCGACGATGCGGCCTATGAGGAAGTGATTTTCGGCGCCAATGGTTTGGCTGACGCGCTCTCACCGGGCGGGCTTCACATCTCGTGCAGCACGATCAGCGTTGCGCTCAGCGAGCGGCTCACAGTAGAGTACGCAAAGCGGGGCGTCGATTTTGTCGGAGCGCCGGTATTTGGCCGTCCAAGTGTGGCGGAAGAGGGTCGCCTTTGGGTTGTGGCGGCTGGTGTCGACAGCGCGGTGGAGCGTGCCCGCCCTCTGCTCGAGGCGGTTTCACGGGGTATAACCGTGCTCGGCACAGAGCCGAGGCAGGCACATGCGGTCAAGCTGGGGGGCAATTTTCTCATCAGCGCCATGATCCATTCGCTCGGCGAGGCATTTGTCTTTGCGGCCCGGCAGGGAGTGGATCCCGAGGCATTTTTCGAAGCCGTGAACAATGCCCTGTTCCAGTCGCCCTTCTATGCTGCCTATGCCAAGATCATGCTGCATCCGCCCGAACATATTGCGGCAACCATCGAGTTGGGCGCGAAAGACCTAAGCTTGCTACGCGAAGCTGCGGCGAGTCGCCAGACCCGTCTGAGTCTCGCTGATCAGATGGCGGAGATCTTTGCCGAAGCGCGGCGCATTGGGCCAGCCGGCCAAGATTGGGCCGTGGGCCAATACCGGATGGCTCAGCGGCGGGGCGCGGAGTAGAGAACCGACCGAACTAAAAGTGAACGACCGACGGTGAGCACTCAAACAGCATCGATATGAGTATGGTTTGCATTGTAATTAATATCGTGTAACGATATATAAATGGATAGTCGCTCCGAGGCACCCGATCCGGAATTGCTTCTCAGGACATTGGCTGAGTTTCGCTATGAACTGCGAATCTTCTTTCTCTTCAGTGAACGCGCCGCCCTGGATGCGGGCTTACAGCCCCAGCAGCATCAACTTCTTCTGCAGGTGGCTGGCGCGCCGGAAAATATCCTCGTAACGATCGCCTATGCGGCCCAACGCCTTGGGCTGAAACACAACAGTACTGTGGAACTGGTTGACCGCTCTGAACGGGATGGGCTATTGGAACGCAGGGCGGACGCAGACGACAAAAGGCGTGCGATTTTGCGTATCACCCACAAAGGGCGGCGGATTCTTGGCCGACTGGCCGGTGACCACGCAAAAGAGTTGAATGAGCTTGCTCCTCGGTTGACAAGGGCGTTGAAGCACATTTCGTTCAATGCGCATATTTCAATCACGACGGAGGCTCGATGAAGTCTCGACCGTCCGCGTTACGCGACTTCACCGTTGATCGAAGAGTATGGCTTTTGACTGTCGTGGCGCTGTTCATCGGCGCAGGTGCAGCGGGTTTGGCCGTGCTTTTGCTGCGCGCAATCGCCTTGGCCACAAACCTCTTTTACTACCATCGCCTAAGCTTGGCGTTGGTTGGACCTGCTGGATCCTCGCTATCACCATGGATCATGCCCCTCGTACCGGTCCTTGGTGGACTGTTGGTGGGGTTGATCGCGCACTATGGGACGGACAAGATACGTGGGCATGGAATTCCCGAGGCGATTGAAGCAATCTTGCTTCGTGGTGCGCGTGTAGACCCCAAGGTGGCTCTCCTGAAACCCCTTTCGGCGGCGATAGCCATCGGTTCAGGTGGACCGTTCGGAGCGGAAGGTCCGATCATCATGACTGGTGGCGCCTTCGGCTCGCTGGTCGCTCAGTGGCTCCATCTTACCGATGCGGAACGAACGACCTTACTGGTGGCTGGCGCGGCTGCGGGTATGTCTGCAACATTTGCGGCGCCGATCGCCGCGATTCTGCTGGCGGTAGAACTGTTATTGTTCGAGTGGCGTCCACGTTCACTGGTCCCGGTGGCTGCGGCAAGTATTTTCGCAGGTGCATTGCGCATTAGTTGGCTTGGACCGGGGCCATTATTTCCGGTAGATCTGCACTCATCCATTTCGATAGGCCTGGCGCTTCTTGTTGCCTGTCCGCTCGGGATACTTATTGGCCTTGCCTCGGCTGGTCTAAGTCGCTTGATGTACGGCCTCGAAGATGGGTTTGAGCACGTTTGCGGTTACCTGAAGGTGCACTGGATGTGGTGGCCCGCGATTGGTGGCATCGGCATCGGTATAGGTGGTTTCTTTTTTCCGCGTGGGTTGGGCGTTGGGTACGACAATATCGCGGAACTGTTGCGCGGCAGTGCTCCAGTTTCGATGTTGTTGGGACTCATTGTGGCTAAGTCGCTGATGTGGGCCTTTTCCCTGAGTTCCGGTACTTCGGGAGGGGTATTGGCTCCCCTGCTGATGATAGGGGCAGCGTTGGGCGAATCGGCTGCGCGACTGGCACATATGCCGGGAGAGACACAAGCTCTTTGGGCGTTGATGGGGATGGGAGCGATGCTCTCGGGCGCCCTGGGCGTGCCGCTAACGGCGATCCTCTTCTCAATGGAACTGACCCACGCCATGCCGGCGCTCCTACCCCTGGCACTCGCAAGCACCGCATCATACCTGGTTACCTCGCTCGTTATGCCTCGATCAATTCTCACTGAAAAACTGAGTCGTCGGGGATACCATCTGTCGCGCGAATATGGCGTAGACCCTCTCGAAATGGTCATTGTCGCGGACGTGATGAAGGAACAACCGGTGCAAATCTGGACTCCAGAAGAGCGGGCGAGTGTTGAGAGCTTACCGGAGGTGCTTGCGTACGAGGATGAAACCTGTCGGGCCGTCGCCGAAGAAATGGCAACCACCGGGGTGATGACCATGTTGGTGGTTGACCGGGAGACGGGAACGATTCGCGGGAGCATCAGTGCTCAAGAGCTGTTGATTGGCAGGAGGCGAGCGGTCGCCCGTGAACTGGAAAGGGAAAGGCCTTTTCAGGTTTAGTTCGAATAACCTCGTGCGGGGCAAGCTTCCGACCCATTCACAACGTGCGCTTCGACGAGTTCAGAAGTGTTCTGAAGCCCTTTCACACCGGAAGCGCCTGGTGCCGATCCGTCTCGCCTGACCGAAGCGCGGGCATCTCGTTAGAATTGATCCCAGCTTTTCGTCGCTCTAAGCTCGTCCCAGAGCTCGAGGAGGATATGACTCGAAAATCCGCCGCCATCGATTCATCCGTGAGGCACGTTCTGTTGTTGCTCGCCATGTTCGCCTGGTTGCGACTGCCATCGGTGGCATCGCAAAGTGCATCCGGCTCGTGGCCCATGGTTAACCTCGAGTCCGGCGCCACGCGGTATTCTCCTCTGACTCAGATAACGCCTGCAAACGTCAACCATTTGAAGGTCGCCTGGATCTATCACATGAAGCCCGCGCCACCGGCAGGCAGCGCGCGCGACAACGTACTGCGTCCCTCTGAAGATCAGCCCCTCGTCATTGGAAACACCATGTTCGTCGTAACCCCCTACAGCCGTGTGGTAGCGTTGGATTCGACCACCGGCAGAGAAAAATGGGTCTTCGCTATTCCCGGATCAGATCAGGCATCTCTGCGCGGCGCCGCCTATTGGCCCGGAAACGCAACCACAGGCCCCGCGCTGCTCTTCGGAACGAGCCATGGCTTTCTTTATTCGATTAGTGCGGCAACTGGAAAGATCAACGCAGGCTTCGGCAATAACGGTGCGGTCAATCTGCGTACCTCAGAAGTGATGAGCACGGGCACGGACAAGCTCTACATTCTGCCCTCGCCTCCAGTCATCTATAAAAATCTCGTCATCACCGGCGCGGGAAGCGGAGAGGGGCGGGGCGGAGTGGGCGGTGGACTCGGCCCTGCCGGGGATACCCGCGCATGGGATATACATACCGGAAAGCTGGTGTGGACATTCCACTCTGTGCCACGCCCAGGAGAAGCAGGCCACGACACTTGGGGCGGCGATAGCTGGAAGCAGCGTTCGGGCGTCAACGTCTGGGGTTACATGACCGTCGATCAGGAGCGGGGCATCGTCTACATGCCGTTTGGAGCTCCGAACTACGATCGCGTCGGAGTGGATCGGCCCGGCGACAATCTCTTCGGCACGTCGATCGTCGCTGCAGAGGCTGCCACCGGAAAATTGCTCTGGTATTTCCAGGTTGTTCACCACGATATTTGGGACTACGACACCGAGGCGCCGCCAACCCTTGTCGATGTTCATCGCGATGGCAGAACCATTCCAGCGCTCGTGGTCGTCAACAAAACCGGGCTCCTGTTCGTACTCGATCGAGTCACGGGAAAGCCGCTGTTCCCCGTTGTCGAAAAGCCCGTACCCCCCAGTGATGTTCCCGGCGAGCGTGCTTCGCCTACGCAGCCCTTTCCAGTGACTCCAGAGCCGCTCGCCCAGATGAGCGCGCAGCTGTATCATGACCTGCCAGGGCACGCCGCCTGGTGCAAAGCCTATGTGGACGAAAACCACATGCTGTTGGCTCATGAGCCTTACACACCTCCGGCGTTCAATCGCTATTCGGTTAACTTTCCCGGAACACACGGTGGCGTGAACTACGCTGGCGGGGCCTTCGACCCCACGCTCGGCCTCTTCGTCGTGAATGTGAACAATCTGGGCCAGCCGATGCGCATCGTCCCCGATGAGACCGGAGGTTACACCAATTCGGGTCCGTTCGCGGGAACGGTGCGTTTCTGGAACCCTGAGAAACGTCTCCCATGCAACGAACCGCCTTGGGGAGAACTCGTAGGGATTGATGTGAATAGCGGCAAAATCGCGTGGCGCTCGGTCCTGGGTGTAACCGATAGCCTTCCCGAAGCAAATCAACACACCGGTCGTCCCGGCTTAGGTGGCCCCACTGTCACCGGCAGCGGCCTAACCTTTATCGGTGCTACTGACGACGCTCGCTTCAGAGCCTTCGAGACAAAAACCGGCCGGGAACTTTGGAGCTATCATCTGCCCGCATCCGCCCAGTCAATTCCCATCACCTACGCCAACGAACATGGGAAGCAGTACCTGGCGATCGTCTCAACCGGTGGAGGTTTGCTGCGTGCGCCTCTGCTCAGCGATGAACTCATTGCATTCACTCTAGACGACGGCGCAGGAGGAAGACCGAACGTAGTTCAGGCAAGCCCCAACCCCGCCGCTTCCCAGCCAACAGCTGCAACACCGGGGCTCGCGGCGAAAATCCAGGGTCCGGACCCGAGGAGCAAGGTGACACTCAGCCGCTACGCCTCCTTGCTGCCTCCGGGACCAGGTCGCGACGTCACTATTCGCGCCTGCTCCACTTGCCACGCCCTCGACATTGTGACCAGCCAACATCTCACTCCGCAGGAATGGACCAACGAAGTGCAGAGTATGTCCGCGAGAGGTGCGCCTGCCACTCCCGCCGAACTGACAATCATTCAGACTTATCTCGCCAAGACGTTTCCGCGAGCAGCCACTCACAAAACGATGTGAGGTGAGGTTTACCGCACCGATTCTCGTCCCAGGAAGTGGAGACAAATTATCCCAATTCTGGAATTGTCATCCGAGCGTGTGTGGCGCCCGTGGGACAGATGTCAACCAACAATTCTGTGGCACCCCAGACCCCTGCTTCGTCCGAGGTTCCATTTTTCAGCGGGGCCTCACTGCCGCGCGTTTCGTTTTGCGTGGCGCTCGGGCTCGCTCTGCTCGGTTTGAGCGTGCGCATGCCGGGATGGATCGCGTTTGCCAAGGACGCGACCGTCGCTGTGGCAAAGAACCAGGCGGCTCCGCAGTCTCAAGGCTCCGCTGCACACGTCGCGCTGGCTCCTCAAATATCGCCTATCGCGGAGCATGCCCTTGTGGCAACGCTCTCTCCAGCGTATGCCGCACAATCCTCGACGGTTCCGGCAGACAGTCTTGAAACTCAGGACAAGACCTGGCGGCACGCATGGAAGCTCACGCGGGATTCGTCGTTGAGCAAGGTGCAATTCTCGCTCATCAGCCGCGATGACCTCGACAACGATCGAATGAATACCGAGAGCGTTCCGCTCTCCAGTCTCACCGGGTTTTCTCTCTCCCAGCTCGATCACGATGGGCCGGTGAAGTTCGAATATGTCAGAGACGCGGGGCGGATTGTCTGTGAAGGAAGCTCGCAAGGCTTCCGATAAACACGACGGTGCCTTGCAACGCCCCGCGCAAATAGATGACAGATGAAGCAACGAGGACGGGTATGCCAACGAACAGGCGAACGAAGTCCCAAGGGGTACCGGCGGTCACAAGGGTTCGCAGGCTATACCGGTGGACACCCGCATCTTGGATGTGACGGTTTCAACCCGAGCGGTCGTGACGATCCGATAGCGATCATGCTCGTGGGACAATGCCCCCGCGAGGCTCGCCGCGAGCGACAACAGGACGATAAGGATGGTGCACAGTAATCAGTCGTTTCAGAAGCAGGCCCCTCGTGGCGCAGGCTTCTCATAGTCTGGCAGGGGTTCGCAGATTTTCGTGATCAATTTCCTCGACTGACGACTCCAGGCCAATGCGCTCATCCATCCAGCTGGCGGACTCTCCGCGAGTTTCGGTCGGATCGTGGACAGTCCGTACTTTACCAAGCGGTAAAGTACGTGTGGGGCGGTTATCCAACTGGAACGAGTAATCGAGGTTTCGCGGCAGAGGTTCTCGATGACTTTTCCTTTAGCTCACCCAGACCTAGAGGCTTGCGTGCCAAGTAAGGGAATGTTTCGTCCCCCGGTTTAGTGTGGCGGCTCGGCAGCCTTGGAGTCACCGGTTCGGTGATCGTCGATCTGAAACGCAAGGAACTGGTGAATTGCCTCAAGCGCCTCTTTGTCGTCGGTCGCAATGCGGACGCGGCCTCCTTTGGGCGTTGACTCAAACCGGTAAGAGATTGCCGCGCGCTTGGATTTCATCACGGGCACGCCGGGCGGGACCGTGTCGTGGATAAACATGGGTAGCTGAAAGTTACCCTCGCTGAACATTTGAACGATGTGCGACAGGTGTGCACGAATTTCGTCGAGCGTCGCGGCATCGTTCGGGTCATTTGCGGCCACCTCTATCGCACCACCATCGCGGAAGAGCGCGAAGTGATGGACAGACTTATCGTGGGAGAATCCCATCGCATGGTCGCCACGGGCATCGACGTCCGCAGCATGATCAGCCGACGTTCCTTGCTGGTGCATCGGGTACATGGATGGATTGTGAGCCCAGGCCAAAGCCGAAAGAGCGAGGGCGACGGCGAGAACTAGCGTTTTCATTTTCTGCTCCAGTGGCATCGACAGGCGGTTCGGTTAGGTTGCTCGTGAGCGATTGAAGAAGGTCGGCCCGGTCATGCAGCGACACATTTTCCAAACGGCGATCCCACTCCTCGGTGGTGCGCTGTAGCGCGTCTCGGAGGCGCGTGAGTTGGGCAATTTGCGTGGTGAGCTGTTGCACTTTCTCGTGTGCCAGCGCAGCCACTTTTCGACACGGTGCGCCACCTGCATCTTTGACCCGCAAAACTGTCGCGAGTTCCTTCAATGTGAAACCGCACGCCAGCGCATTGCGGATCAAGCGGACACGATCGATCGATTCGCGGGGGTAGGCGCGATAGCCGCTGGCAGTCCTAGGTGGCGTTTGGAGTAGCCCGAGTTTCTCGTAATGGCGGAGCGTGTCGGTGCTGACACCCGCGGCCTTGCTGAGAGCGCCTGCGCGGAGCGTTTGTCTCGGGTTCTCGCCGGTGGGCACATCCCAAGTATCAACCCCGGAATGCGTTCCAGCGTCAAGAAGGTTTTTTTCGATGGCTGTTGCCGAGATTCGAGTCGGATCGTGGACAATCCGTACTTCACCAAGCGGTAAAGTACGAGTGGGGCGGTAATTGGCCGAGAACCACCCATGCTGCAGTGCGGGCTCGATGAGTGACAGTTTAAAGTCGAGATAGCGCCTGATCTTCATGTTCTTCTCCTGAGGTAAATCTCGAATTCAGACTGAGTTCGGTTTGCATCGCGGCGCGGGCGCCGATGTTCTATGAAGTTGACTACGAGAGGATGACTCGCAGCCGCCGGTCGCGAAGGTAGAGGCCAACCCAAAGGACGCAGCCGAAGATCGCCGGAAACAGAATATTGAACAATGGAGCGCTCACGCGCACGTGGGTGGCGACGGCTCCTCCCAGGTACCCTGAAAGCAAAACGGCTCCGAAGATTGCTGTTCTGGGAATCAGATAAAGAAGCGTACTGAGAACTAGGACAACGCCGATCCCTATGATCGCCGACTCCGGGTACCCCAATTCGACGGTAGCTTTCACAACGAATGCCGGTTTAAAGAGCTTCATTGCGCCGTCAAACAGAAGGAAGGCGCTGACGATGCCGCTTAGGATTCGGCCGATCCAGATCCTGGTTCCGGACATAGGTTGGTAGTGGGAGAGATCAGTCGTGAAGTTTTGTGCGGTGGCGTTCATGGATCATGTTCTCCTTCTGATTCAATGACTGCCGTAAGGCTGGAAATTCATCGGAGCGGCGGAATTTTTATTTCGGCGGGAGTTGCAGCGGGAAACCGAACCGGGGAAAGAGCCGTTCAACATCGAGGAAGTTGTTCACTCCGGAAATCTGATCGCCGAAAACCTCCAGAACAATCAAGGCCCAGGCCTTATGCCCGCTCCCTGGATTGGGCCGGTACTGAGCAAAAGCCGGCCAGCCGCAGGCCAAGGTAGGGACCAGACGCGAGCCGCGGCATCCAGACCCCAGACCGAGCATCCAGGTCTGAACGTCCTTCGGGCCTTGCAGCCATAGCGAATACGGGGGCATGCAGAAGGTCACCTCCTGGCGCATCAGCGATACCAGGCCATCCACGTCATAGCTCTCGAACGCGTTGACATATCTGTGGAGCATCGTTTGCTGAGGAGGAGAAAGCTCGGTTGGTTCGTTTGGAGTTCTCTTGGAGAGAGATGCGCGAGCGCGCTGAAGCGCGCTATTCACAGAGGCAACGGAGGTCTTCAGCGTTTCCGCGACCTCCGCAACCGGGTACTCGAGCACCTCTGACATCAAGAGTGCGGCTCGCTGTTTTGGCGGTAGCTTCTGGAGAGCTGCAACGAAAGCCAAGCGGATGCTTTGACGCAACGAGGCTTTCTCGTCAGGGTCCGCATCGGGATCGCAGATGTCGGTATCTAGGATCGGCTCGATCCAGTAGCTATCGGGCTGTTGCCTAAGTTCTTCCAGTGACGGCGCACCCGAAGATGGACCACCTTCTTCGATGGGACGTGCACGGCGGCCCCGCTTCTTTAGTTCATCGAGACAAACGTTCGTCGCAATCCGATACAGCCATGATTTGAGAGAAGCACGACCATCGAAACGATCATAAGACTTCCATGCGCGAATCATGGCCTCTTGCACGGCATCGTCTGCGTCGAATACCGATCCCAACATCCGGTAACAATACCCTAGGAGCGCGGGTCGATAAACCTCGAATTGGGCCTCATCAGTGGTCACGAGCAATATCAGATTTTAAGGGTGTCAGAACTATCAAGTCATCCGCGAGAGAAACTATCGTGTCAATTGATGATTTCAGGGCAATGCGCTCGCCGAGATTTGACGGGGACCTCATCCCTTGGGCCGGCTCTTCGCTGCAGGCGATTGTATAAACCAACAGCCATCAGAACAGTCACCAAACGATTTTGGTCTGTCCAATTTCGAGAGGCCAATTAAATCTAAACTATTGATTTTGTTGGTGCCGGGAGGGGGGCGAACCCCCATGACCGCAAGGGTCGGCGGATTTTGAGTTTTCCTGAGAAAGTGTATGTCCTTGAAAATTCATGGAATGTCAGCGTAATTGAGCGAAGTCCTAAGTAGCTGATTGACTGTAATTTAGCGCAATCTAGTGCAAGTGGAAAAAGCTGACGTGTGTACCGCTACCGTACCGCCAGTCCTCTCTAAAGCGGGTCGCGGGAGGATGGGGGGCGATACGGAAGTAAACAGGAAATTGACCGAACCGGGATTGTTTCCGTATTGGCGGTAATCCGACCGCACTCCGAGTTCCGGCGCTATGGCTCGGTGAGTGGGTTGGCGATTAGCATCCAAATCACGGACGACAAGAAGCGCGTTTCCCGCTATCAATGCCGCGATCACTTCCTCCAGCGCGTCATCCTGCCACAAATCGGTTATTTAGGTCGGTATAACACATCACGACTACGGTGGATTCACATGGACTGTCTCAGTCTTGTTTATCGATCCGCAGTTTTCTTTGAAGTTCTTTCATCAAAGCCGGTCGCAGCGAAAAATAGGATCGAAGGTTCGAGGACGGAGTCCCCGTTAGATCGCGTACCGCATCACTAACCCTTGCCAGCTCTCCAGCCGCAATCGCCTCATATGAACCTAACCAAGTCTCTACTTCCCAAGCTGGTGCACCTAACTGTGCCCGCCATTCGCGCCCTGCCTGCACCGATTCGTTCTCATAGCGGAGCTTGCATCCCGTGAGCAGAGCCATCTGCTCAGCGGTCTCCTGCAATGTCAGAGATTCCGGGCCCGTAATTTCAAAAATCCCTTCCTTCCCGACAGGATTCTCGAGCACACTCGCCACCACGCGAATCACGTCCTCACGTGCAACCCAAGAAACCCGCCCATCGCCTGCCGGGCCGAGCATGATCCCCTGGTCGTTGAACATCTCTGGTATCAGGTCCATATAGAAGCTGTCGCGAAGACTCGTGAACGGTAGGCCTGTCGCCTGTAAGTGTTCTTCACTCCAGAAGTGATCCCGTCCCATCGGAAATAACGAGGTCGGGGAAGCGCTCAGAAATGAGAGATAAACAATGTGGCGAACTCCTGCTTTTGCCGCTGCGTCAAAGGCGTTCTTGTGCAGGGTACTTCGCTTGCCAGGTTCGGCGTAGCCAGACACGATAAACGCCCTCTCGATTCCCTCGAAGGCACGATGGAGCGATTGTGGGTAGTCATAATCGCCGGCAACGCATTCGGCTCCGAGCTGGGGAAGCCGAGAGACATCTCGCCCCATTAGCCGAAGCCGCACGTTCCGTTCTGAAAGGATGTGTGCAACGCCACGGCCTACATGACCAGTGGCACCCGTAATCAGAATCAAGGCGTCCTCCTTCAAAATCCCTTTAGAGTCCCGGTCGCACGCGCACCGGATTAGTAAGGCAGGCTCCCTTTCCAGTCTATTGAGTTCTGATGGACGAAGGTACATGCTCGCTCCTGACGCGCAACCCTGAATAGGTGCCAAAGCTGAGAAGCCCTTAGAACCCTTCCCGCGCTTCCGTGACCGGCATACTGGAGTAATGGACATGCTGAATGCGCCAGTCCCCGTCGATCCTCCTGAGGACCTGGGTCTCGCGTCCTTCCGTGTGCAGTGGTGTTCCATCCTGTCGAAAGTTCGCGTCGAAGCGCCAGTAGAACTCAAGCACCGCCACATCTTCGTATTCCTGCACATTTAGGTTGAACGGAACGAGTTTTCGCGATTTCAGCAACTCACCCATGGTGCCAACGTAGAAGTTGCGCTCGATGGCATCCCATCCTTGCTCATGTCCTCTGGGATGAATGAAGGATGCGCTCTCGCTCGTAGCCTAGACCTGCCGGGCAAGATCAAGGTCCGGTTTATCTCCATTGATGGATTCCGCATACCGTTGCACGACATCATTGACCGTCACTGATTTGAACCTCTCTTAAAAAGAGATATCCTTGCAAGTTCAAGCCTGGTTGGCACAAGGATGCAAAGGACACATTCGAGGCCGAATCCGCAGTCGGGCGTGCTAACCGCTCCAAGGCGGCCGGACCTCAACTGTCGAGAACAGGGCAAAGCACTCATTGACAACCGTTTTCGCCAATCTTCTGGATTACTCCCCTTAAACGCCAATGGCAACGCCGATTCGCCTGTGTACGCCAGCTAACAGGATTCCAGTCGCAATGCCGACTTCCCAGTATTGATAGGCCTTCGCAGATTAAAGAACCTGCTCAAGCGTCAGTTACGCTACATTGAATCAATGGCATACACTCGCGCAGCAGCTAAGCCATCCCCGCAATTTCGTGCAGTTTGGAGCTGGCCTGTCTTCGGCGTCTTGCTGATTCTGCAGCTCTGGGCGGCCCACGCATTCGCCTTCTTCGCACATGAGTATGCTCATTCGTTTACTGCTTGGCTAATCGGTTGGAAGTCGAATCCGCTAGCACTCTATTACGCTCACCCAACGCTTGTTGTCTTCTTAGCGCAACTCGGGATCAATCAGGATGTGAACGAGGCACCTATTTTCGCCAGTGGTCACGGACACGATGCGGCGATCATCGCAGCGGCTGGCATGGTTATCGGCAATGGCCTTATCACGTTTCCACTCAGCCGTTTTGGCTATGCGATGGCCGAGCGTCGGAACCACGGGGGGTGGGCCATGTTCTTCTACTGGACCACGGTCGCAAGCCTGGGAAATTTCATCGACTATGTGCCAGTCCGTACATTCACAAGCGACGGAGACATGGGATCCATCCAGCGGGGGTTTGGTTGCTCTCCCTGGATCGTGTTGTTGGTGCTGGGCCTTCCGACGGCGATTCTGCTGATCTACTTTCTGCTGCGTATTGAGCCGGATACTATGTCGCGGCTCTTTCCAAATGATGGGCGCAAACGAATTCTGATGGTGCTAGTTACCGCCGGAGTGCTCTTTGGCTTCTACGGAGCGGCTGGATTGCTTGAGGGCGGCCCAATCTCGCACCAGATTTCACGGGTTTCCGTATACGTTGTACTTCCGCTTTTCGCTGCAGCGTCGTGGCTTCTCGTGCAGCGGCGCTCTGCGAAGTAGATTAGCTGCTAGGCCTCACAAACGCCGATTGGACAGGCAATCATTCAGCGTCAACCTGTCCCATGAATCCCGGACGCTGGAGATTTCTGCGACCCGTATGACTTCGGCCGGTCGTTGACGATTTGGCTTGGATTTACGTAGGAATTCCCAGGAAACGCGGAGATGAAACTCGTGCTTTTCGCGGTCTGAGAATCCAGGCCTGGAGCACCCATTCTTGGTGCTTGATTTAAATGGCGGGCCAATCACCCCCTCCGCGTCGGCCCCTAGCACCGATCGATTGGTCCTGGGTATGCCGCTGCCCCTAACGCTTATCATGCTTGCATGAAGATCTGCGCTGTCCTTTGCCAGCTCGGAATGTTATTCGCCAGTGTCATGGTCATTCCTGCCTTCGCCTCAGAACACAAGATTCGCGTGCTTATTGTTGACGGATTCAGCAACCACGACTGGAAACAGACTACGGTTCTGTTGCGCGGTGTCTTGAAAGCAGCCGGCGGCTTCGAAGTTTCGGTCAGCACCGCGCCGATTGATCCCAACACCGCGGCGTGGGCAGCGTGGCGGCCACGGTTTGCCGAGTACGACGTCGTAATCCAGACCTGCAACGAGGGAGCAATGAATGGCCTTCTGACAGGGGTGAAACCGAAACCGGATTGGCCGGATGCTGTGAAGATGGACTTCGCGGACTTCGTCCGCAACGGCGGTGGCGTGTATATCTTCCATGCGGCGGAAAATGCCTTTGTAGGTTGGAAGGAATATGAAGACATGGTTGGCCTTAGCTGGCGCGATGCGAGTTATGGTTCATCGATTCGTGTGGGCAAGAATGGGGAGATGGTGCGGATTGCACCCGGCGAGGGCGGAGACACGAGTCATGGCCCGCGTGCCGACAGGCTGATAACGCGAATCGGCGACGACCCAATCCACGCTGGAATGCCGAAAGCGTGGCTTACCCCGGATTCGGAAGTCTACGTTTATGCGCGCGGTCCGGCGGAGCGGGTTAAGGTGCTCGCCTATGCCGAGGACACTGTGCCGGGACTGGGCATGTTGTGGCCTGTGGAATGGACAACCACTTACGGCAAAGGCCGTGTTTATGTTTCGGTTTACGGCCATGTCTGGCCGGGGGATGTGCAGCCGGCGGGAATGCGCTGCGCCGCTGTGCAGACCATTATTCCGCGCGGGCTGCAATGGCTGGCTGGGCGGCAAGTGACCTTTCCGGTGCCCAAGGATTTTCCTGGGATAGCCGCCGTTTCGGTTCGGAAAGAAATCGAGATCCAGTAAATTTCTCGGTGTCACACCGCAATCTGTGCGCGGATAGCGAACTCGGTTGCGCAGGCCTCAAGCAACACGAAACTTGAAAGCAGGTCACGAGATTCCAGTCGCCATGCCGACTTTCGAGGAGTAATCGGATCGGTGAGTGCATCGGCGATTTAGCACTCGGCAAGGTCATTACTGGAGAGAAGCGCTTTGGGACCGATTCGGATTCCAACGTATTGAGAAACCCGAGGAGGCACGTGGGTCTGTTCACTACTTCTTCGGATCGTCTGGAATGATGTCGAGTTCCTCGAACGGCGTCGAGCCAATGTTCTCCGCCGTGTGCGTCATCGGATCGGCCCACACCACCATGCAGCGCCCAAGTGTAGGCCGCTCCGTGTACTCAATCACAACTCGTTGGTGAGAATGCGAGGGCCGTTACGGCCGCAACTTGAGCTCTTGGAGCGTGGCCCAGAATCGTTTACCGTTGGCTTCCTTGACCCAGTACTGAGTGAGCTGATTGGCCGGCGAGCAGCGCCCGCCGATGACAACGCCTTCGCCACGGTCGCTCCGTGCTGCTGCGCCCATCTTCAGCGGAAAGCAGTCGGGCGGATATGAAGTTGCAGGTTTGCCGGGAAGAAGCAGCGACGTAAGCAGAGTCACGCCTTGAGGGGTGAGTTCGAACACCGGATCGAGCAACACAGAGCTAAAGGGTCCGATTCCATGCACCTGTTCGATGGTATCGGTCTTGGACCAGCCGAAATGCGCCATATTCTTCGGTGCGATGCCGAAGGATCCGAGCTCCATCAGCATGAGCGCAGACCGATCGAAATGCCTTCCCATACCCAGTGCCCATGTGCCCTTTACGATGGTGAGGTTTTCGTCGATGGGATGGGTGTGCGGAAAGACGATATATCCCGCGTCCTGATGGATTCGGAGGACGAAGGGTTCGCCGGGTTTGGTGAAGTTGCCCGAGACATTCTCGACCCACTGGCCCTGCTGAAACTCGTGCAGCGGTACGACGGTGTGATGGGCAGGCTCTTGTGGCATGGCGCGGCCGAACAGAACAAACGCAATAAGGGGTACGAGAAACAAGGTCCTCAATGGTTTGATAATGCCTCCATACGGGTCGCATGTAGCTCCACGACTATACGAGATTTTGCGAAACTATGAGTTTTTGGTTTTAGCTGCCGATCGGCTGGACAGAACGCCGACTGCGTCACTTGATGAGAACAGGGCAATGCATATTTCCACCACCGGCGATCCGTCGAAATACGCGTTGGCGACTTTGGCGACATTTCAGAGATTGTCTGGCTTCGGTGTTTCTCGGTACGTGATCCGTGCGGAATTTTGCTCTTAATACTGGATGCATTGAAAGCTCTCGATGCCTGAATTCAGTGACGCTCAACCCAGCAACTCCTGCCGCAATGCCACGGCTTACACTCAAACTACATGCTCAACCGGGGCTATGCCTACGCCACAATCATCAGCAGCAAATGCCTTGGGCAAACGCTGCTCTCCTATTTGGCGAGCCTTTACCCCCACTCAACCCCACAAGTCTGGCAACAAAAACTGAACAACGGCGAAGTCACTCTCAACGGCGCCATCGCCATCGGAAGCGAATCAGTCACATCAGGCCAAACCCTTATTTGGAACCGTCCCCCGTGGATCGAACCAGACGCCCCTCTGCACTTCGAAGTCCTGTTGGATGACCCCCATCTGCTGGCCGTGAACAAACCCAGCGGGCTGCCCACCCTCCCCGGTGCCGGCTTCATGGAAAACACCCTCTTGCGCCTGGTGCAAAAGCATGTCCCCGATGCAAACCCCGTTCACCGGTTGGGACGAGGCACCAGCGGCATCGTTCTGTTTGCCAAAACTCCGCAGGCAGCCTCTAGCCTGACAGCAGACTGGAACACGCCAAAAACTCAAAAGATCTACCGGGCGCTGGCTCAAAACGTTGCAGAGCAGGATGTCTACGAAATCCTCACGCCCATCGGGCGCGTACCGCACCCGCGCCTCGGTTTCGTGTGGGCCACCAACCCAAACGGCAAACCGTCAAAGTCTTTGGCAAAGGTGATCTCACGCAGCACAAGCACCACAACATTCGAAGTAAGCCTGTATTCGGGCCGCCCTCATCAAATCAGAATCCATCTGGCATCCATCGGCCATATGCTGGTCGGCGATCCTCTGTACGGTGTAGCCGGCCTGCCTCTTGAGAATCTCCCCGGCGTCCCTGGCGATGGAGGATATTTCCTGCACGCAGAATTTCTGAAATTTCACCACCCCATCACAGGAGAACGAATCACTCTTGAGGCAGCTTTGCCGTCCGGATTCCCATTACATCAATAGGTTCAGGGCACCAATCGAATCTGGGTGGGCTTTTGCATGCCTGCGAGGGTTGCAATCCGCCCGAACGGAGCAGAGTGTAAGCTACCAAGATATGAAAAGACTTATGTGGCGTGGATGCGTGGCCCTGACGGTGTGCCTGTTTGCGCAAGCCGGTGCGCAGGGTGTGGTTGGGACGCCCACTCTAGAGGCTGCGGTGGCGCAGAGTCATCGTGCGCTGACAGCGATTTTGAACGGCGATCCGAAAGGGTATGAAGCCCTGTTTGCGGACCGCGAGGACATTACGCTGGGGAATCCGTTTGGGCCTTTTGCAAGTGGACGGGCTGCAGTAGTGAAGACGCTGGCAGGAGCGGCTGCGAAGTATCGTGAAGGTTCAGCGAACGTGGACCTTATAGCGAAGTATGCGGATGACAAGCTGGCGTGCATTGTCGAGGTTGAGAACGATCGAGCGAAGGTGGGAACGAGCGACGCGTTTGCGGAGTTCCACGTGCGGGTGACAAGCCTGTACGAGAAGATCGATGGGAGCTGGCGGTTGGTGCATCGCCATGCCGACCCGATTACGACGGCACGGCCGGCGGAATCTGTGCTGGGGAAGTGACAATGGCCGTGAAGCCGCAGCTGTCCGCTCCATAGTTGTTCTGCAATCGTTATGATCAGAACTGATATCTCAGAATTCGAAGTATGAGGGGACCGCCGGTGTCAGTTTCTGCAAATCGTGTTTGGCGGCAATTGCCAAATGAGATCCGAGTCGCCGTCTGCCAGGTTTTTTGGGCTGAGTCAAAGGGTGCGGAGAAACAGTTTCTCTTTGCCTCTCTGGCTAGAGAAAAGAAACTGCGCGAAGTCTTTGTCCGCAAAAGCCCGATTGAGCGGCTGGTCAATTGGACGGCGGCAACCTCGTCACTTCCTGACCCGATCGTGGATGACCTGCTGAAGAAATATCTTCTCCACGAGCATCGCGCCGTTATTGTCAGCTTTCTTGACTTGCTCAATATTCCCCATTCCGAGGGAATGATCGAGGAGAACTTTGACTTCGCCACCCTGACAGACGTACGCGTTCAGGAGGCCGCCCGTAATTTGCTCGCATCGGCAGATCGCACTGGCTCCGAGCTTTACCTGAAGTACCTTGTGCTTCAAGGTGACCCCTGGGCTGGGATTGAGGAAATCCTGCCAACCGGGGAGTAAAAGCCCGCGGTCAAACCTCATCTTCTACGGCACCGGCGCGCTCTTAGCGTTTCCGATTGGCCTGTCTTGAGTTCGGTGCCCTGGATTATCGAATGAAGTCAACAGGGCCTAGCGCAAATCTACCAGCGCGGATGTGAAGAGGGATCCGAAACGGTCGTTCACAGGATCCTCAAGATTCTGCTTGCAGCCCAGATATCGCTCGGTAGTTAGCACGGAAACATGCCCGAGGAGAAATTGAATCTGTTCCAGCTCTCCACCGTTCACATGGCAGAGTTTTGCGCGGGTTCTGCGAAGATCATGAGGAGCAAGTTGATCCAATTGCATCCGCTCCGCGCACCGTCGGACGATGATCGAGCCATTCGAACGATTGCGGATCAGCTTCCGGATATCGATGTAACTTCGCCGGAACGAGACACCAACATCATGACGCTGCATGGTCATTCCGCTGACCGCGACATCTACTTCGTCTCCAATCAGGTCAATCGGCCCCAGGATGTGGCCGTAACCTGCCGCGTCCAGGGCATGGCGCCAGAGATATGGCACGCGACGAGTGGAATGACTGAGCCGGTGTCGTACCGCAGCAATCAGAATGGAGTCAGCATTCCACTGCACCTTGATCCCGAGGGATCCGTATTCGTCGTATTCCATAAATCTGCAACACGTTCGCGCACCGTGCCCAACGTCACCATGGCTGTTCTGCAGACGCTCACCGGCCCATGGAATCTTGCCTTCCAACCCGGATGGGGTGCACCGAAAATCTGACGCTTTCTGATCTCATTCCGTGGAATGAATCTCGCGATGCGAGCGTAAAGTACTTCTCCGGCCACGCGACGTACACGCGCACTCTTACGGCGCCAGACTCCTGGTTCAAAGACGGCACTCGCTTGTTCTTAAGTCTGGGTGAAGGACGCGAACTCGCGGAAAGCTCGGCGAATGGATCGCGTGAAGAGATCGTCTGGCATCCTCCCTACAGATTGATGTGACCGGCAAGATAAGGCCAGGCGAGAATTCGCTTTCCATCACGGTCACAATTCTCTGGCCGAATCGACTCATTGGAGATAAGCAGACTGGGGCGACAACATATACGTTTGCGCCACAATCGCCGTATACGCCGGATTCTCCCTTGATGCGTTCTGGCCTGATGGGCCCCGTGGAAGTTTTGAGTGTGCCCTCTCAATGATTCCCGTCCAGAGTTGCCAAACGAGATCCTTGCGGGAAGTATGGAATGTGCACACATACAAAGGCCAATCTGCACTGAAAGGAATGGTGTCCCCTCTATGAAGCTCATCTTGAGAGCTCTAGCTGCTGTACTCTTGCTTGGTTCTGCTTGTTACATGTCGCTTGCTCGTGCGCAGGGCATGAACCTCGGAGTTCCCGCAATTGAGCAGAAGCAGCGGATGATTGTGCTGACGGATATCGGAGCCGAGGTCGACGATACGGAAAGCCTGGTCCGTCTTGTCTTGTATTCGGACGTGATTGATATCGAGGGTTTGGTTGCGACGACCTCAACCTGGAAGAGAACGTCCGTTTCACCGGAACTGATTCACCAGGTAATTCGGGCTTACGGCAAGGTGCACGCCAATTTGGTCCAACATGATCCGAGCTATCCATCCGCTTCTGCGCTGGATGGCTTGGTCAAGCACGGCATCGCCGAGTACGGGATGAAGGGAGTCGGGGTCGGCAAAGACTCAGAAGGGTCGGACTGGCTCATCCGGATCCTCGAAGAAAATGATGATCGGCCGCTGTGGCTCACGGTCTGGGGAGGCGCCAATACTCTGGCACAGGCGCTCTACAAACTGCGGGCCATCAAAACGCCTAACGAAGTTGATCGCCTGGTTGGGAAGCTCAGGGTTTATACCATCTCTGACCAGGACGACAGCGGTCCGTGGATTCGGAAGAACTTCCCGAACCTGTTCTACATCGTCACTCCGGGCGGAGACTATCGTTCTGCAACGTGGACCGGCATCAACAGCTTCATTCCCGGAATCGACAACACCACGATCAGCAACAAGTGGCTTGCCGAACACATTCAGCAGGGGCATGGGCCGCTGGGAGCGATGTATCCGGACGTTGCATACGGGATGGAGGGAGATACGCCTTCCTGGCTCGGACTCATACCGAACGGCCTAAACTCACCTGAGCATCCCAATTGGGGCGGATGGGGCGGCCGGTACGAACTGTACAAGCCGGACGTAGCGGTTTCGGATCCACGCACGTTTATCGGCGGCGTTCCCATTGAGGCCGAGACGCATCCTATCTGGACCAACGCCACTGACGATTACACCCCGCCGGTATCTGCGGAATACGGTCGAGCCATTCAACCAGGCACCAAGCCGAACCAGGACTTTAAAGCGACCATCTGGCGGTGGAGGGACGATTTTCAGAACGATTTCGCTGCGCGTATGGAATGGACGACGAAGCCATATGGGCAGGCCAACCATCCTCCGGTTCCGGCGCTGAAGTGCCCCCCGCAATTCACGGTGCACTCCGGAGAACAGTTTGAATTGGCGGCAACCGCGACTGACCCGGACGGCGATAGCCTGAGTTTTCTTTGGTTCGAGTATCCCGAAGCTGGTTCCTACAAAGACCAAGTGAAGTTCATTGTTGCCGAAAACATGGAAAGCGTCACATTGCTCGCTCCGAAAGTAACGAAGCCGGAGACAGTCCAGTTCATCCTCAGGGTCGCCGACAAGGGCTCGCCGCCCATTGCACGCTACAAGCGAGTCATCGTGACCATAGCGCCGTGACGGGCCGGTGATTGGCAGCCCAGCGCCGAGTTGTCCGCGGCCCAGTAGGCCATTCTCGGGATATCTTGTCTTCCGCGGACCAATTATCCGCCTTGCAAGCCGTAATCGAGCGTAATCGAATCCCAACTGAGCGTAGGCGAGCGTAATGACCAAAATAGGCTAACTGTTGTAAGTTGTTTAAAACAATCGAGATGCGCAATGTGCTGTATTTGTACCGAAGGAGCACCCTACCGCCTTAATGGCGCCGGGCGAGTGTAACCTAACTTACACTAAATAAAAGACTAAGAGTGGTGCCGGGAGGGGAGTTGAACCCCCATGACCGCAACGGTCGGCGGATTTAGTCTCCGGAGAACGCCGTAAATCTATGATAAATAAGGGAAAGTGAGCGCAATTAGCGAACCGGCTAAACCCATTCCCATCTGTAATCTAGAGTAGCTTGCCGAAACTAGACCAAACTGATGTCTGTACCCGAACCTGTACCCGAAATCACAACTGTGGTTTTACATTTCTGGAGCGGCCGTAGCGAGTCAATTGGCTGCAATCACTCGTCCGATCAGCCGGCTTTACGGCCACTTGCTGAGGCACCCAAAAACGTTGATGCTTAATGGGCGCTTTTGTCTGCACGGTACAAATCTCGGTTCAATGGCGCTAGATCATCCGATTTGAGTTCCGCCGGAAGAGAAGTGTCCGTAAATCCGTTGTACGAACGAGCTAACTATCGACCGTCACGCGTTCGATATCCTTAAGCATGACTTCGTCGCTCGTGCCCTAGTATCCAATGAAGGGCGTGGACTCGCTACGACAAGTCAAGGTTGAATAAAGAAGGCCGAGCTCTGGGCTCGCGGAAATCAAGCAGAGCATGCTCGTGAAGAACCCGACAAGGGGAGGCCTGAGCGTGTTCTCCACTCCCAGAAACAAGCCACTAAAGGTCAGCGAAATTCCGAGCAAGGTTGCACCTAGATGCGAGGCTTTGGCAGCCACCAGTCACCGCATCGGGATAATTCTTGATTGCGTCCTCCCACTCTCGTTGCCCGACGGCCGAATTGCTATGGTCTAACCCATTGCGAATGAGAGGAATGCGATCAGTACCAAGCATGCCCACTGCCGAGATTGCGATGAGTCCCACTTATCCGCCCGCTTTGAACAGTCGAGGAAGGGCAATTTTCTCCCACATTTCTTGTATGGATGAGGAAAAATAGTCTGTGGCCTTGGCTGCGAGGCCTTGTTAAATTCCCCGACGCTACGAAGGCGGTGAAACCTGCGCTCGTTGTCTATCCTCTACGAGGTCTTTTGTCTCAAAATGCGCACCAATTCCCGACCCCGCCGTGCATTGTGCGGATGCGTGCGACGGGTCACGAGTATGGGAATCGCTCTAGCTGCTCTCGCTTTTCCCGGTTGCAGAAAACCGGCGCCGCCAGTGACGATCACGTTTCTCGACTCCGAGGAGATAGCGGCTCAAGGAGTTAATTGGACTCAAACAGAAGCCAGCTTGCAGAAGTTCACGCGCGCAACCGGTATCTCCGTGCATCACCTTCCCACCCCGAGAAGACAATGCATCGAAGCTCCGCCTCGTGACCAACCTTCTCCACGACAAGTTCACATCCACTGACGTGTACGGAATTGACACGATCTGGTCGGGCATTCTGGCCAATGACCTTATGGACTTGAAACCATTGTTAAATCAAGTCTCTCCGCAAGATCCCGAGCTCCTTGCCAGTTATCTGGTTCACGGCAAGCTCGTAGCAATGCCATATCAGCCAAATGTACAGGTGCTGATGTATCGCACAGATTTGCTTTCCAAATATGGTTACAAGACGCCGCCAAGGAACTGGAGTGAGCTTGAACGGATGGAATCCACGGGGAGTCTCATAATGGGCCATCGTCGAGCATTTGGAGACCGTTGATGCCCCCGTTCACTCGTATAGCCCCCAAATAGCCCCCTAAGCCAAAATATCGGCAGGGCCGAAAAGTACGGTCAGGAGCAAGTCTATTATCTTCAGAGGTTTGTTGGTGCCGGGAGGGGGGTCGAACCCCCATGACCTTGCAAGGCCGGCGGATTTTGAGTTTCCCATGAATGCCGTAAGTCTATGATAAATAAGCGTAATTGAGCGTAATTAGAGAATGGCCTAAACCCTGTCCCCTCCGTAATTTAGCGTAATCGGACGAAATTAGACCAAACTGACGTCTGTACCCGAACCTGTACCCGACAACCATGCCAGTCTAGCCGCTATCAGAGCAAGCTCACCCCGCTCAATCTGGCCAGTGTGCCGATGAGCCGCTCCTGGAACCCACTATCCGTTACCTGCGCAGCAGGGGTTTGCACCTGGCGATGATGCCAGTAGCGGCCACTCACCGCGGCAGCAGCGTCGTCGCTAGATGCCAACCACGTTTGGGTCAGGTGACCGAGCTCAAGGTCGTCTGTTGCGCCTGCACCGCCCATCTTGGTTGGCACCCACCCCGGATCCACCGCATTGCTCAGAACATCAAGCCACAGCCGAGCAACCGCAAACGCGAGTGCTGTGACATAGAGCTTGCTGTCACAATAGGCCTGGGTTTCATTCCACATCCGCTTCAACCAGTCCACGTCGTCGAGCGAAGAACTCCCGCTGCGATGCATGCCGCTGCTGAGATAAATCAGACGGCGGGGACGTTCGATCTGCGCCGTAAGGATGTATGGCGCGAGCGCATTCACCGCAAGAGTTCTCGCGTGACCTTCGGCAGTCGCGCTCCGGTTCGGTACGCGGTAGATGCCCGCGTTGTGAATCACCGCGTCCATTCGACCGATCCGGTTGACCTGATTCGCGACCTTGAGTGTCTCGGCAGCACTGCTCAGATCGCCGATCACAACCCCAGCGGATTGCGAGGCCAGATCGCCCAGGTCATCAGCACGGCTTCGCGACCGCGCATGCAGCAGGACTTCGTGGCCATCCTCGATAAGACCACGTGCCGCAGCATAGCCGAGCCCATCTGTGCTGCCGGTAATGAAAATACGACTCATATTTCACGCTTTCCGATATTGCTCGTCAGAAACATGCTCCATCCAGTCCACGACCTTGCCATCCTTCTTCTCCTGAATGGCGATGTGGGTCATGGCTGTCGTGGGAGCGGCGCCGTGCCAGTGCTTCTCGTCGGGCGGAAACCAGACCACATCCCCTGGACGTATGTCTTCGACCGGTCCACCCTCGCGCTGTGCCAAACCGGACCCGGCTGTCACGATGAGTGTCTGCCCGAGAGGATGTGTATGCCACGCCGTGCGGGCCCCAGGTTCAAACGTCACGCCGCGGCGGGACCAGTGCCGGGTCTGGGGTGGTGATCATAGGATCGATGCGAACCGTTCCGGTGAACCAGTCTGCCGGGCCTTTGCCGGATGGCTGTGTGACCTACTCTGTTGATTTCCATGTGCTTCTCCTTGGTGTGATTCATTCCTGGGTAAACCTGGGCCCGCCCGCAGTGCGTTGTGCAGCGTTGCCCAAAGCAACAAGGTAGAGCGCCCCTGCCTTGACGAAGTCGCGCCTGCTACGCCCGCAGAGGCAAGTCACTGGCTGCACATCTTTCGACAGGGCTCTGCTTCTTCATGGGCGTAGAAGAGCCTTGATGGCGCGACGCTCGTCCATCGCTGCGATAGCCCTTCGCAACCTGGTCCAGGGGAAGGTCAGATCGAACACCTTGCCCGGCTTGATCTGCCCGCTCCAACAAGGTTAATCAGATCTGGCAAGTACCTCCGCACCGGAGCCGGTCCGCCATGGAGACGAACGAGTTGGAAGAAAATCGGAAACACGTCCAGCTTCATTCCATGCGGTACGCCAACATAGCCAATCGAGCCTCCCGGGCGCGTGGAGCGAATCGCCTGCATCATCGATTCCTCCGTGCCGACGCATTCCAGCACGGAATCGGCGCCGATGCCGTTGGTCAGGTCCTTGATGCGCGTGACTCCCTCTTCCCCGCGCTCCGTCACAATATGGGTGGCCCCAAACTCGCGCGCGAGCTGCTGGCGTTTCTCGTGGCGGCTCATCGCGATGATTCTTTCCGCGCCCATCTGCTTGGCCGATAACACCCCGAGCAAGCCTACTGCGCCATCCCCCACAACGACCGCCGTCGATCCCGGCTTCACATTTGACGCATCCGCGGCGAACCAGCCCGTTCCAAGAACATCCGAGATGGTGAGAAGACTGGGAAGTAGATCATCCGAGGGAATGTCAGGTGTGGCGACGAGAGTGCCATCTGCCCATGGAACGCGCAGGTACGGCGCCTGTGCGCGGCTCATGAACTCGAGATTCACGCATCCTGACTGATACCCGTTCCGGCAGTTCGGGCACGTGTTGTCGGAGATGCAGAACGAACCGATGACGAACTGGCCCGGCTTTACCGTCTTCACCGCACTGCCGACTTCTTCCACGATTCCGCAGTACTCGTGGCCCATGGGCGTAGGCTGCGTAATCTTCTGAATGCCGCGGTATGGCCACAGGTCAGACCCGCAAACGCAGGCGACTGCGGTTCGAATAATCGCATCAGTCGGCTTCTCGATTCGAGGGTCTTCTCGTTCCTCGAAGCGGATGTCCCGCGGACCATAGAGAACTGTTCCCAGCATGTTTCTTCTCCTTTGTGAATGGGATAGCGCCGATCACACAAAACTGTCATGCCGCTATCTGCCGTGGTAGCCTCTTTTGCGTGCGCCGGACGGATGACCTGCTACGTATGGCAACATCCCTCGGAAAACTCTGGCGTTTAGCCCGCCTGCAATTGACTTACAGCCATTCCAGAAGCTGGATAAAGACTCCATCAGGATCTGTCGTAATGATTGTTCGAATTGGTCCGAACGATTGCGGTTTCTGGCTCAGAAAGGTGATGCCCCGTTCCGGAGAGTCGCCGCAGTCGCATCGATATCCGAAACATGAAACGCAAGGCGATTGATCCCAACGTGGTTCAAGTCAGCATACGGCTCTCCTGCCGAGGACGGGCTCCAACCACTGCACCAGGTCTATGAACATTCCGCTGGCTGCCTCCGGGGGGCGCTAAATGCAATACCTTAAGATGGCCTCTCGGCAGCCGCATCACGTGTGCGAGCCCCTGATCATCTAATTCACTGATGGGATCGACCACCTTGAAGGCCGAGTTTCTCGTAAAAGCCGACGCTCGTTTCGAGATCCCGACACGTAATGCATACTGCTGAAAATCCTTGATCATCTCTGACTCCCATTCCAATTGTTTTCCGACTAATGGCATCCTGATCTCTCATTCTTCAAGCTGGTAAAGACCGTACAGCCACTTCATCTTGGTGTGCTGCAGTTTGCCCCGGACTGCATAGCCAAGGACTGCCGCGGCTCCTCGGCATCACCCGCGATCGTCTGATCTTCGCGTCGAATACGAGAGGTCCGTAGAGAACTGTGTTGCCTTCATTTCACTCTCCTGCTTTGTTCTCCTCATTCATCGGTGACGAGACAACTGATGCGTTTCGCGAAGACTCCTGCACGGAGATTGTTGCGCCTCCTCCACCGGTGCCATCATTCGTCACGATGTAAGCTCGTTCGTTCCGGGCTTTAGCGCCATGCTCGTCGATTCAAGGTTGTGGCCAGCACTCCGGCCGGGAAGCAGCACCTGGCCGATCGGTATCCCATTGCGATTGAATACGAGAACCCGGCCCTGCCCGTACATGGCTACGTAGACGATTGCCGTCACTATCGACCCGCATGGAATCTGGTGCCGCACCTGTCAAGTGATATGGAATCGCAGTACCGATCACAGCGGCTTGGTTGCAGTCTCCAGATCGACACGATGAAGCAAATTACGACCGAAACTCCGTAGCCCACTCTTTTCCATCCGGGCTTCTGAGCAAAATCCTCTTTTCTCGCCGCGCTACACCACGGTCATTCCGCCGTCCACTGTGATTGCCTGTCCTACCACATAGCTAGCTCCTGGGCTGCATAGCCACAGCACTGCGGAAGCGATCTCTTCCGGGCGCCCTGGCCGGCCGATCGGCACCTGCTTGCCGATCTCGTTGTAGGCCCGCTCACTTCCACTCACCACGTCGCGAGCGATCTGCGTATCAATCAGCCCCGGATTGACTGCGTTCACGTAAATGCCCTTCTTGATGTACTCCAGTGCGGCAGTCCTTGTAAGTCCGACGACACCATGCTTGGAAGCGATGTAGGAGCCGATGCCCGGATTGCCCGTGATCGCGCCAACCGAAGCGTTATTCACGATCGCTCCGCTGCCTTGTTTCTCCATCTCTTGCAGCTCGTACTTCATGCAGCTCCACACGCCGCGCAGATTGATCCCGATAACTCGATCCCACTCTTCGCGGGTGCTCTCCGCAGTGGGGACCACCTTCGCCATCGTGCCCGCGTTGTTGAAAGCGGCATCAAGGCGACCGAACTCGGCGACCGTGCGCTTCACCATCTCCTCGACTTGGCCGTCATCGCTCACGTCACAGCGCAACGCGAGAACCTTCCGGCCTGCCCGCTCAGCTTCGCAGCTTCGGCCTGAACGACATCTTCCCGGAAGTCCGCCATGACGACGGACGCGCCGGCCTCAACAAATGCCTGTGCAGTGGCAAGGCCCATGCCGGAAGCGGCCCCGGTTACAAGTACGACTTTGCCAGTGAAATCCAAGATGTTCTTCATGGTTCTAAACCCCTCAATATGTGGCCCCGACTACATGGTGTAGCCGGGTTTTTTGTACAGCTTTTCTTCGTTTCCGACGATGTCTGCGCGATAGACCTTTTCAGCCCAATCCTCGGCAGGGATCTCTTCGAATGCGACGGAAACCGACTCCTCGCCGTAATCCAAGGTGGACATCACACTCTCCGTGATCTGGTCCGCAAGCGTCTGTTTCTGCTGCTCGGATTTCCCGGGCCAAAGCTTTACGATGATGTGCGGCATAGTGCCTCTCCAGTGCAATCGAACAGCCTTTATCATTGCTATAAATAGGATGACCGCACTATGCCTGAGTGATAGCAGCATGATTCTTGCACGAGGCTGTGAGTACAATTCACAAATGATGCCGACTGACTTCGCTGCGCTTACTACCTTTGTTGCGGTTGCAGAAGAGAAAGAGCTTTACCAAGGCCGCAAAGCGGCAAGGTGTGTCCCCTTCCGCTATCAGCCATTCCATGCGGGCGCTTGAAGAAGGCTTGGGGTTCGCCTGATTGCGCGTACGACGCGTTCCGTGGCACTTGACCGATGCTGGCCAGAAACTGCTCGCAAGACTTGCGCCCGGCTTTGATTGAGGTTGACGAAAGCCTGCAAGCTGTCTCCGACGATCAGGCAAAGCCGCCGGCCGCGTCCGTCTGCTTGTACCGCGGCTGGCGACGAGCGTGGTGGCACCGAAAATAGGCGAACTGATACGCCGATATCCTGACATCGTGCTCGACATTACGACAGATGACAGCCGCAGAGACATTGTCGCGGAGGGCTTCGATGCTGGCATCCACTTCGGCGAGTACATTCAGAAAGACATGATCGCCGTCCGTGATCTCTCGCGGACCATGTTCCTGCGATTGTGGCTCTCCCGAGTACATGAGATCACGAACGAAGCCAAAGGTCCCGCGCGATCTCGTCCAGCATCGCTGCATCAACTTCAGCCACGGGTCGGCGGGACTTTACGGTGGGAGTTCCAGAAGGGCAGAAGTCCGTATCTGTTGCTGTTACCGGACCGTTGATCGTTGAAGATACTGATTTGGTCCTGAGGGCTGCATTGGATGGCGTAGGTTTCGCGTTTTTATCTGAACACCAGGTGGCGATCCTGTGAGCAGGGAACGCTCGTTCGAGTTCTCCAGGATTGGTGCCAACCTTATCCCGGATTCTTCCTGTACTACCCCAGCAGACGGCAGCAGACTCCCGGGTTAGCTGCGGTGATCAGAGCACTGCGGGCCTGAGTGAACTACGCACCAAAGCCGATTCATGAACGTTGCTCATAACGCCATGCAGCTCTCAGCAGGTTTCTTTCAGCGTGTCTGGCATCCAATAACCAGTAGGTAGACAGCAGGCGCTGTCGTTAGCGAAATTTTACTCGAGGTAAGAAGTGTCACCCATCACGACGTAGGAAGACGCAAACTTATCCAGGCCGGGCTCGTCGCCGGGTTAGCGTCTTTCTTCCGCACCGAGTCTGCGTTCTCACAGGAGAAGAACTTGGAATTATCAAACATCAAGTTGCCTACGAGCCCATCCGAGTCATTCCGGACTATTGCGCCAGCGTTGAAGGACTATACCGAACATGCGTTACTGAACGGAGTGTGGAAGAGGCCAGAACTGTCGCGACGTGATCGGAGCCTTGTCACTTGTGCAGCCCTGATTGCCGGGTTGCAAACCGTTGACATGCCGTACTACTTCGCCCTTGCACTCGACAGTGGACTAAAGCCAAGCGAACTTTCAGAGATCATCACGCACCTGGCTTTCTACTCAGGTTGGCCAAATGCCACGGCTGCATCGGTCGTTGCAGCGCGGCTTTTCGAATCGAAGCACGTCTCACGGCATGACCTGCCCCCAGCCAAGGACAAGTTGCTCCCACTGAATGAAGCCTCTGAAGCGCAGCGAGCAGCTATGGTCAGCAGTAATCTCGGGAGTACAACGCCCGGTCTTGTGCAGAACACAACCGACCTGCTTTTCCGAGACCTATGGCTGAGGCCCGCGCTTGCTCCACGGGATAGGAGCCTGGTTACTGTCGCGGCTCTGGTCGCGTCCGGGCAGGTTGCCCATGTCACATTTCATCTCAACCGCGCCATGGATAGTGGCCTCACCGCCAGCGAAGCAGGCGAGGTGTTAACCCATTTGGCTTTTTATGCAGGCTGGCCCTGCTGTTTCTCCGCAGCGCCGGTCTTCAAAGAGGTCATTGAGAAGCGTCGCAAGGAGTAGCTATGTGTGGTTGGAACACTGACCATCTCGACAAGATCACGCACGCAGACGACCTTCACATCTCGCCCTTCCGGGAAGACGGAGTAACCTACGGCACGCCGACCTGGATCTGGTCCGTAGTCGTTGAAACAGATCTATATGTCCGAGCGTACAACGGGCGATCATCCTCGTGGTACCAGGCGGCAATGGCGCAAAAGGCTGGACGAATTCATTCCGCGGGTCTCATAGACGAGGTCGCCTTCGAGCCTGTCGAAGGACCCGTCCAGACTCAGATTGATGATGCGTACCGCAAGAAATACAGTAGCAGCCCATACCTCAATGCAATGCTTAGCTCGCGCGCCGTTGCCGCCACTGTGCGCGTTTTTCCAAGATCCGCAGACAAACAACAGAAGCGCTGATGGGGCGGCGCATCGCCTCCGAAATATCTAAGGCGCGCTGCCGGCTGGGGCTTCTTTTGACGTCCTGTACGAATCAAAGGCAATTTAATGCGATACGAGGAGGAGCAGATGGCTGCATCCGATAACGACGGTCAGGGAAGATTGACCACACTCCAGAAGCTGAGTTTGACGCGCGTTCCTCTCGCGTGCAGGCGCGGCAGGCGTCGCAACAGCCGCTGCCAGCATCGCAGCTCCCGCTGCTGCTGCTCCCGCAGCTCAGCAGCAGGACGACGGCAAGCAGCCGCTCCTACACCGCCGACAGGTACGATTCCGGTCACGCTCAAGGTGAATGGAGTTGCGCACCGCGTCCAAATCGATCCCCGTGCCACCGTGCTCGACACCCTTCGCGAGACTCTCCACCTCACGGGAACGAAGAAGGGTTGCGATCACGGGCAGTGCGGCGCCTGCACAGTCCATGTCAACGGCCTTCGGGCGAATAGCTGTCTCCTGTTCGCGGCCATGCAACAGAAGGCAGAGATCACCACCATTGAAGGCCTGGGAACGCCGGACGAGATGCATCCGGTGCAGGCGGCATTTGTCGAACACGACGGGTACCAGTGCGGCTACTGTACGAGCGGCCAGATCATGTCTACCGCTGCCATGCTGAAAGAGCCTTGGGGCCCAGCAGACGCGGATGTGCGAGAAGGCCATGAGCGGCAACATCTGCCGCTGCGGCGCTTACCCGAACATTGTTGCTGCCGTCAGGCTTGCCGGAAGCGTACCGCATAGGAGTGGTGCAATGCAGCCATTCGATCTCATCGCTGTCAATTCAGTTCCTGATGCGGTTGCGGCGCAGGCCAACTCGCCCACCGCTCAGCAGGGTGCGCCCATCCGTTTCATAGCTGGAGGCACCAATCTGGTGGACTACATGAAGCTGAACGTCGAGGTTCCGCGTCAGCTTATCGACATCAACGCGCTCCCGCTCAAGTCGATTGAGCTGACCTCCGACGGCGGCATGAAGATCGGCGCGCTGGCGACGAACAGTGTCGTTGCACACGATGAGCGGGTAAAGCAGCGTTATCCGGTACTCTCGCAGGCCATCCTCAGCGGAGCTTCTACGCAACTGAGGAACATGGCCACTACTGCCGGCAATCTCCTGCAGAAGACGCGTTGCGTCTACTACCGAGATACTGCTTACGGATGCAACAAGCGCCAGCCCGGTACCGGCTGCTCCGCCCTTGGCGGCCATAACCGTATGCTGGCGATCCTGGGCACAAGCGATAAGTGCATCGCTACCAATCCTTCTGATCAGAACGTTGCCCTGGTCGCGCTGGACGCAACAGTCCACATTGCCGGCAACAAGGGAGAGAAGACATTTCCGATCGCGAGTTCTATCTGCTCCCCAGGCAGACTCCTGAACGCGAGACGGTGCTTGAGCCTGGTGACCTCATCACGCACATCACAATCCCTGCGCTGCCCGCCGGATCGAAGAGCTTATATCTGAAGCTGCGGGACCGCGCCTCCTATGAGTTCGCCCTGGCATCGCAGCCATCGTACTCAAGCAGAGCGGCGGTCGCGTCGATTTCATCCGCGTTGCTCTGGGCGGAGTGGGCACGGTGCCATGGCGATCACCGGAAGCCGAACGCGCCCTTCAAGGAAGGCAGCCACACCGGCCAACTTCCGTGCTGCGGCAGAGGCAGCTCTCCGCCAAGCGCGTCCGTATTCTCAGAACAACTTTAAGATCGAACTCGCGAAGCGCTGCTTGACCCACGCGCTCACACAGGCAACAGCACTCGCGTAACAGGAGATGCCGATGGCACAGCAGCACGAAAACACTCCAGAGCAGGTACACGAGAGCAAAGTGATCGGCGTCGCCAGACCGCGCATCGACGGACCGCTTGAAGACCACCGGACGGGCACTGTACTCGTCCGATCACACTTCCCCGGTCTCGTTTACGCGTGGCCAACGACGGCTACTGTAGCCAGCGGTACCGTCAAAAGATTGACACGGCTGCTGCGGAGAAGATGCCCGGCGTGCTCGCCGTATACACACACGAGACGCTTGGTCCGCTCTATCGGGTTCCACCTGGTGCTGGACTCAGCCTTCTGATGGATGAGCGGCGACCGCCGCTTGAAGACACACAGTTCGCTACTACGGGCAGTACGTTGCCGTGGCCGTCGCCCAAACGTTGAGCAGGCTCGCGCCGCTGCCGAAGCGGTCAAAGTTACCTACACGAAGTCTGCCCACAATACTGCTGACGGGCTTTTGGAATCGAACCTATCGTGAGACGAAGCCGAAGGAGCAACCGAAGACCGAGGCCAACGCCTCCGGATGAACGATGCAAAAGAAGTATCAAAGCGAGGCGATACTGCCGCTGCTTTGCGAGAGCGCAGCGATCAAGCATGATGCGGTGTACAGCATACCCGCGGAGACCCACAATCCCATCGAGCTACATGCCTCCGTTGCCGTGTATGACGGTGACAAATTCACGCTCTACGAAACGTCGCAGGCGGTGGTAAATCATCGCGATGTGATGGCGGCGATGCTCGGTGTCCCTCCCGACAAAGTACAGGTCATTACGCGGTATCTAGGCTCTGGTTTTGGTGGCAAGCTCTGGCCTGGCCGCACTCCGGTCTTGCTGCTGCCTGTGCGCGGAACCTGAACCGCCCGGTGAAGCTGGTGGTCAGCCGCGCCATGATGTTTGAAAGTGTCGGACACCGTCCGGCGATTGACCAGCGTATCCAGATTGCGGCCGATGCCTCTGGTAAGTTCACGGCCCTCCAGCAGGACTATGCCAATCACACCAGCATTCAGGATGACTACGATGAAGGCTGCGGCGAGGCCACGGGGCTGCTCTATTCCTGCCCGAACGTGCTGGTCACGTCCAGCATGGTGCGGCGCAATGTGGGCACGCCGACCTCAATGCGCGGCCCTGGCGCGGTTCCAGGCTTGTACGCCTTGGAGTCCGCGGTTGACGAACTGGCCCTGAAGCTAAAGATGGATCCCGTTCAGCTTCGTCTGCTCAACGAGCCGAAGGTCGATGAGTCGAATGGCAAACCATTCTCTCGCGTCATCTTCAGGAATGCCTCACCGTGGGCGCGGATAAGTTTGGATGGACAAGAGAAATCCCGCCATCGGTTCAATGAAGAGTGCTCCGGGACAGGTGTTGGGCTGGGGCGTGGCTGCGGCCTCCTGGGGAGCGATGAAGACCGATGCGGAAGCCACGGTCGAACTACGCTCGGACGGAACAGCACGGGTCGCTTCCGGATCACAGGACATCGGAACGGGCACGTATACGGTGCTCGCCCAGATGGTGTCGCATGAGACAGGTGTACCGGTGGACAAAGTTGAGGTCGTCCTGGGTGATTCCTCCTTGCCGCCAGGGCCGATCAGCGGCGGCTCGTGGGCCACTGCATCCCTGACTCCCGCCGTGCTCGAAGCCGCCCGCAACGCTGCCAAATCTGTTCTGACCGTAGCGATCAAAGCTGAGGGAAGCCCCTTCAAAGGCAAGAAGGAGGAAGACCTTGAGTTTGTGGACGGAGCGGTGCGCCTGAAAGGACAATCGGCTTCTCGTCTCTCCGTGGCAGATGTTTTGAACTTGGCTAAGGTGAGATCGGTCAACGCGAACGGCAAGTCGCGGGGCTCGTTCGG
>CAWJOO010000007.1:0-16840 GCA_963844515.1 uncultured Acidobacteriota bacterium | reverse complement strand
CCTCGCAAATAAGTGCGCTTCGCACGGAGGTATCAGACGCACGGATAGAAAGGACCTAGCACCCGCGTACTCCTTAGGACGGAGGTATCGACACCCGAAGAGACTAGACCTTAGCACCCGTGTACCGTTGTTGGCGGCGGCAGTCTGCTCAATACTCAGTAACGTCGGAAACGACTGTCCAAAGTCTGCATGGAGTACAGAGATGAAAAATAGAACGCATTTAACGATTGGGAGTGCTCTGGTGCTGGCGTTATCGTTTGGGGCTCTCTCGGGATTACATGCTGCGCCGCTGCAGGGAAACAAGAGCGCCGAACGGACTGACAACAAGAAGACGGAACAGAAAAGCGCCGCTGCCACTCCTGACCAGCGGCAGATGAGGGACCTCGACGAACAGGTTCAGCAGACCAAATCCGATGTCCTCAGCATTGCGGCGGAGCTGAACCAGCTGGAGGAAAAGCTGCTGTACCCGTCAGGGACGCAGGTCGCAATCTTCGTCGCATTGGCCAAAGGCGACGAGCTGCGCCTCGATGCCGTTCGGCTCCAGATTGACGGTCAGCTGGTTGCGCACTACATATATAGCGCCAAGGAACTCGAGGCACTGCGTAAGGGTGGCGTGCAACGGATCTACGTGGGCAATGTGGCCACGGGAGACCACAAGCTCAACGTGCTTGTCGATGGCAAGCTTAAGAGCGGCTCGGACTTTAACCGCACGGAGCACTTCACGTTTCATAAGGAAGTTAAGCCAAAGCTGGTGGAGCTGACCGTGGCCGGACCGGACGCCGGCAACACCCCGATTACGCTTGGGGAGTTGTAATCGATGCGAGCGACTCGTCGCATAATCGGACTAGGCTTGGCCCTTGCAATGGCTGCCGCTCCCGCCTCAGCTCAGAAGGAGAAGCCGGCTGGGAAGGAGAAGCCTGCGAACCAGAAGCAGGCCGGGAACCAGAAGGATGACCTCTTTTTCGACGAAGCGTTCTATCACGCCTACCAGGCGCAGTATTTCGAAGCAATCCAGCGGCTCGACACTGAACTTGCACAGTACCACCGTCTGGACGAGCCCGGACTCGATACGCTTCACCGCAACATCGGCGAAGCCGAATTTTCGGTCGGCGATTTCGAGCTTGACTACCGCATGCACTACAAGGCTGGGCGTGCCATTCAGCGGGTGCTTGAAGGCGCCGTCGATGAGGCCGTACGAAACGAAGCCGCTTTCAGGCTTGCCCGCATTCACTTCCAAAAGGACCAGCTTGACGATGCATTGCAGGCTCTGGGAAGGATCCAGGGTACCGTGCCAGCAAAGATAAAGAACGATGTCGAGTTTCTGCGGGCGAACATCTATATGGCGACAGACAAGCCGAACGAGGCTATTGAAGTCCTCAATCACCTGCAGAATGATCCGAGCCTCGCCGGATTTGTCGCTTACAACCTCGGTATCGCTTTTTTGAAAGCCGGTAAACAACAGGGAGCAGTGGAGCAACTGGACAAGGCAGGACGAATCCAGGCGAATGATCCTTCCGGCCTCGCGATCCGCGACAAGTCTAACCTGGTGCTTGGCTCTCTTCTGTTCGAATCGGGCAACTTTGAGCGAGCAAAACAGGCACTCGACCGCGTCCGGCTGGAGGGCCCGTTCTCCAACGAAGCTCTGCTACGGGCTGGCTGGGCTGACACCTCAGGCAAACAGTTTGATCGTGCGCTTGTTCCCTGGAATATTTTGGCTGATCGTGAGCCGACGGATGTCGCGGTCCAGGAAGCCTTGCTTGCCGTGCCGCACACGTATGCCGACCTGAAGCTATATGGTCGCGCCGCGCTCACCTATGGCCGCGCGCTCGAGGTGTACAGCAACCAACTCGAAAAAATAGACGCATCGATCAATAGCATTAAGGAGGGGCGGTTCCTCAAAGCCCTGATCCGCGAGGAGAGCCGGGAGGACCAAACCTGGGTCATCCGTTTGCGCGGCCTTCCTGATGCGCCGGAAACGTTCTACCTGATGGCGCTCATGGCGTCTCACGATTTCCAGACCGCGTTGCACAACTACCTCGACCTCGAGGACCTGCGCTCGAAGCTCATGGGCTATCAAACCAGTCTTGAATCTTTCGACGATATCATCCGGCTGCGTAAACAGAATTACGAGCCGCTGCTGCCGGAGATCGACGCTAAGTTTCGGGAGCTGGATTCACGGATGCGCGTACGACTCCAGCAGCGCAAACAATTCGACGACCGCTTGCATGCCATGCTTATCGCGCCTCGGCCGGATTACCTGGCAACCGCGGATGAACGGATCGCCAGCGAGCACATCGCACTCATTGAAAAGCAGCTCGGTAACTCTGAGGGCCCCGAATCAGTCGCGCTTCGGCAGCGCCTGGCCCGTCTGCGCGGTGTACTTACGTGGCGCGTGGAAACCGAGTACCCGCAGCGGCTCACCACGGCATTTGAGCACCTCAAGGACTTGAACACCCAGGTGGACGCTCTCAATCAGCAGCACGAGGCATTCGTCAGGACGAGGCAGGCGGCGATGCACAGTTACGTTGGGTACAACGCCCAGATTGCACAACTCCGTCAACGTGTTGGCATCGCGCTGAAGAATGTCGATGTGTTGATGGCCCGGCAGGGGGACATGATCGAGAACGTCGCCGTTAACCAGCTTGAGGCTCGTCGGCAACGCCTGGTGGCCCAGCAGATCCAGGCACGCTTCGGTGTGGCCGATAGCTATGATCGAGCTTCGCGCGCCGAGTCTGGCGCAGGAGGACGCTGATGCTTCGACGCGCCATTCCAATCGTGGTTGTGTCGGCTTTCCTCGGTGGCTGTACCGCGCATCACAAACCGGCCAACACGCAGGGGACGCTTGCGGACCTGCAAAAGGTGGCTCCGGACGTGAAGGACGCGGATACCAAGGAAAGCGTCGATCAGGCCATGGAGCACTACCGGAAATTCCTGGATGAATCACCGGAAACCCCGATGACGCCCGAGGCAATCCGGCGTCTCGCGGACCTGCAACTGGAGAAGGAGTACGGCATACATACAGGCGAGGGCAAGCCGAAGCCAATGCCGGCTCCAGAGTCCGCCAAGGCGCCTAAGAACAAACCAGATCAAAAGCCCAATCCGTCCGCTACAACTGCCCGCGCGGGCCATGGGGAATCTGATCAGGAATTTGAGCGGCGCACAACCGCGGAGAACAAAATCCCAAGCAGCAATAGTGACGCTTCGCCGACCGAAGTAGCAGGCGCTGACGCAGCTCCCAAAGGTCCTCTCGAGGCGATCAAGCTCTATAAAAAGCTGCTCGCCGAGTATCCCCAATATAAGGATAGTGATCAGGTCCTCTATCAGATGGCGCGAGCGTATGACGAACTCGGCCGCACGGAAGAGGCCATGGCAACCATGGAGCTCGCGATTCGCGCGAATCCGAATTCCGTGCACTTCGACGAAGTGCAGTTCCGTCGGGGTGAGTACTTCTTCACCCGCAGAAAATTTCGTGACGCCGAGAACGCCTATTCAGCGATCACCAACCTGGGCGCCCGTTCCCCATACTATGAACTCGCTCTATACAAGCTCGGTTGGACGTTCTACAAGCAGGAACTATACGAAGAAGCCCTGCAGCAGTACATGGGACTGCTCGATTATAAGGTTTCGACCGGCTACAACTTCGATCAGAAGCACGAGAAAGAGGATGAACGCCGCGTCGCCGATACGTTTCGTGCAGTCAGCCTGAGCTTCAGCAATCTCGGCGGGCCGGATGCTGTCCAGCAGTACTTCACCAGCACCAAGAGCCGGTCCTATGAAGACCGCGTTTACAGCAATCTTGGCGAGCACTACCTGGTGAAACTGCGCTACGACGACGCCGCGAAAACATACAACGCTTTCATAACACTCCATCCTTTCCACCCTGCTGCCCCACGTTTCAGCATGCGCGTGGTGGAGACTTTCACCAAGGGCGGATTTCCCAAGCTGGTTCTGGAATCGAAGCGGGACTTTGCTTCCAAGTATGGAATGCAGGCGGAATACTGGCGGCACAACAAACCGGAAGAATTGCCTGAAGTGCTGACTTATCTGAAGACTGACCTGAAGGACCTTGCGACACACTACCACGCTGAGTATCAAAGCTCGCAGGAAGCGAAAGAGAAGCTTGCGAATTATCAGGAGGCTCAACGCTGGTATGGCGACTACCTCAAGTCCTTCCCGACGGACGCGGAGTCGCCGGCGATCAACTACCGGCTCGCCGACCTTCTCTTTGAGAACAAAGACTTTGGCGACGCGGCCAAACAATACGAGCGCACAGCCTATGGATATCCGGCAAACGCTCAATCGCCAGCGGCAGGTTACGCTGCAGTTTACGCATATCGCGAGCAGCTGAAGGTCGCAGCCAAGGAGAATCTGGAGGCCATCAAGCACGATACGGTCGCAAGCTCGATTAAATTCGCTGACACGTTCCCGACCCATGCCCAGGCCGCGGCGATCCTGGGAGCGGCCGCCGATGACCAATACGAGATGAAGGACTATCGCGCCGCCGTGGGCTCCGCCCAGCGGGTTATCGATAAATATCCGGGAGCGGAGATGCCCATCAGACGCTCCGCGTGGATTGTGGTTGCGCACGGTTCGTTCGAACTTGCCGAGTACCCGCAGGCCGAACACGGCTACACGCAGGTGCTGGCGGTCACGCCGGAGAGCGATGCGTCACACGCCAAGTTCGTCGACAATCTGGCGGCTTCAATCTATAAGCAGGGTGAACTTGCAAGAGACGCGAAGGACTATCGCGCGGCCGCCGATCACTTCCTTAGGATTCGCACGGCGGCGCCTACTTCCACAATCCGTGCCACGGCCGAGTACGACGCAGGCAGCGCTCTAATTGAGCTGAAGGACTGGAAGGCCGCTGCGGGTGTGCTCGAAGCTTTTCGCGGCACCTACCCCAAGCACAAAATGGCGGGCGAGGCCACGAGACTAATCGCACGCGCCTACCGGGAGAGCGGCGAGTTGTCGCACGCCGCTGGAGAGTATGAGCGACTGGCATCGGAGTCCACGGATGACGCAGTGCGCAAGGAGTCGCTGCTCATGGCAGGTGACCTCTATCAGCAGTCCAATGCGAACGACAAAGCACTGAATGCTTACCAACGCTACGTCACAGATTTTCCGAAGCCACTCGAAGCAGCCGTCGAGACCCATTTCAAAATGGCTGAGATACACAAGGGGGCGCACGACGACTCTCTTTATCAAAAGGAGCTGGCGGAAATCATACGCATTGACGGCGCTGCCGGGCCTGAAAGGACTGGCCGTACGCGCACGCTCGCGGGCCGCTCAGCGCTGGTTCTGGCGGAGCAGCTCTATCAGGCTTGCGTGGCTGTAAAGCTGCGGCAACCGTTCGAGACCAGTCTGAAGGAAAAACGGCAGCGCATGGATGCCGCCATCAAGGCCATGACTGGGCTCGTGGATTATCAAATCGCCGACGTGACAGCAGCCGCCACGTTTTACATGGCCGAGACCTATTTCGATTTCAGCCGTTCACTGAAGGAGTCAGAGCGTCCCGCCGATATGAAGGGTGCGAATCTGGAAAAGTTTGAGGCGGACTTGGATGAGGCAGCGTATCCGTTCGAGGACAAAGCCATCAAGGTCCATGAGAAGAACATGGAATCACTGCACGCCGGCGTATTCAACACATGGACTGAGAAGAGTCTCAGCAGGCTGGCCGAGATGGTGCCGGGGCGCTACGCGAAAAACGAAATGAGCAGCGGCTTCATCGGCGCCATTGACCATTACGTGTACCAATCGCCGTTAGCGCAAGCAGCGATCCAGGCATCGGCAGCGAGCAATGCCGGCACAACGCCAAACGACGGAGGTATAGCTCCGACCAATGGCGGCACGGCACCGAACAATACCAGCACGACGCCAAGCAACGGCGGCACTACGCCGAGCAATACGGACCAGACGACGCAACCGGCACCGGGAACCGGCACAACGCCGAGCAAGCCGGACGCAACACACCCGGCGCCGATGGCGGCGAACCAAGGAGCGGTGAAAAATGCCAATCCGCAATAAGACTCGATCGTTAAAAGCGATTTGCCGCTGCATGCCGTGGCTGGCCCTACTCTTCTTCCTAGGCTGCGTACCGGATGCTGAGCGTGCGGTGACCGCTAAGTCGGCCAAGACGAATCTGCCACCGCCACCACCACCACCGGCCGCGCTTCCGGACTTCGCGCGGGATGCAAATGGCGTCACGATAACGCAGCAAGCCCCCGTCCCGGACGAGGTGCGCGCTGAATACAATGAGGCGATGCGCATGCTCGAAGCGGCGCAATACGATCACGCGATCCCCTTGCTGATTAAGGTGACCGAACAGTCGCCCACAACAGCGGCAGCGCACATCAACCTAGGCGTTGCATATGCCCGCACCGGCGACCTGGACCACGCCGAAGCCAGCCTGAGCAAAGCTCTGGAATTGAATCCACACCACCTCGCCGCCTACAACGAGCTTGGCCTGGTGCAACGGCGCAAGGGAGAGTTTGCGAAGGCGCGCGCCAGTTATGAAGCGGCCCTGGCACAGTTCCCCGACTTCCACTATGCGCACAGGAACCTGGCCATACTGTGCGATTTATATCTCGGGGATTACGCGTGCGCGCTGGAGCATTACCAGGCATACAGCCGGCTCGCTCCGGATGACACCGAGGTCGTGAAATGGATTGCCGACCTTCGCAAACGCACGAGCCGGAAGGAGAAGTCATGAAGGGATACTTGCTGCTTGTGTTGCTGGTGGCGACGAGTGTCGCCGCGCAGACCGGCAAAACGCCGGATAAAAAGACAGAGGCCGAACATGCCGCCGCTGCCGCAAAGAAGCACGTGAAGACGGAAGCAGTGAAGGCACAGAAGGAAGCGCCGGCAGAAACGAAACCAGCTGCGGAAGGAACGGCAGAAGCGCAGGAAGAGACGAAAAAGCAACCGGGACAGACTGAAGTGGCGCAGGCAAAAACGGAAGCAGCATCGGCGGAAGAGCCCCAGGCACAAACTGACCAAGATCCGAAGTTGACCTCCGTCCCGGGAGGAAAAGCGCTGGGCATGTCCATTCTGGGCAATCAGGAAGCGCCCACGTCGCTGGTCATCGTGCCATGGAAGAGCTCGGAAGTTGGCCGCGCGACTGGCATCTCACCGATGCTCGACGACTCCAGGCAGCCCGTAGACAAGGAAGTATTCATGCGGGAGCTGCGCTATTACGAAATAAGATCGGAAAAGAAGCCGTGAGCCGTTTGCGTTTAGCTGAAGTAGGTTTTTGAAAACAATCAACAAATTGCAGTCTGAATTTTCAGTCGTTCATTCAGTTCCTTTACTGACCGTCATCTTGAAGGGCGTAAACGACCCGCGTTTTCATCAGCGCCCTCATTGACGGGAGCTCGGGATGACGAATTTTTGAAAATGCATTTATTTTACTTCCCTTCTAATCCATCCTGATCCGCGAATCTGCCCATGAGAACTCCTAAATAAATTCTTAGCTGTCTGTTCCTGCCCGGCGTCTCCCAGCACCGCTTACTTCTGAAATGTCCACCGGACAGGAAAAGCTCTGCTCTGGCTGTCATTCCCTATCTGATGATCCATTGATGTCTATCAATATGACTGGCACTTCGCAATAAAAGCTCCCCAACCTGCCTCGCTTCGCGTGCTCTTGATAGAAAGTTACCTTTGGCCATCGCAGATTCGCAAACACCAAGTCGTCCATTGCCCAGCCGGACAAAGCTAGAGATACCTATTGGAACCTTCCCGCTAACTTGACGGAGGTATTGGCCCCCGCCGAGAGAACACCTTAGAACCCGTGTACTGTTGTTGGCCGAAGCAATCTGCTCAATACTCTTCGAAGTCCGAGAGTACATCCAGGAACTGCGTAGGGAGAATGAGAGATGAAATATGCGGCGCAATCATTCGGTTGCAATCGCGCTAGTTCAAGAGGGCCGCTACTCGTCTCCCAGCTTGGCACGCCTTCTGCACCTCTGGGTGGGTTGACGAGTTCAGGCGACCAAATTGACAAGGAAGTATTCATGCGGATGCTGAGTTTCGAAATCAAGTCGCAAACGCTGTGCCCCCAGCAGCGCGCCGACCAAAAAGAATGCGGCGCAGCCCGGGGTTGCGGCGCATAGGAGAATGTCATGACCTTTACGGAGCTGCTGAGAAACGTCGGCCTATTCGGAGCCGGCGTGATGTGTTGCCTTGCCTTGCTGTCCATCTTTTCGGTGGCAGTGATGGTTGACAAGTACCGCCGCTTCCGCGCGGCCACTAGCGAGACGCAGACTTTCAAACCCTTGCTCTCGAAGTTCACACACGGCGGAGAGGTACAGGAACTGATCGAAGCCGCGCAGCAACATCAGAAATCGCACGTGGCGCAGGTGGTCTCGGCGGGCATCCTGGAGTACGATGGCGTACGCGAGGCCGGAGGGGACCAGTCTGCTTCACTCGACCAAGTCACCAGCGCACTCAGAGACTCCATGTCGGAGACACTGGTCCAATTGAAACAGGGTCTCGGGTTCCTTGCTACGATCGGCTCCACGGCCCCGTTCGTCGGACTCTTCGGTACCGTGGCTGGAATCATCAACGCTTTTCGGAACATCGCGGCTACGGGATCCGGCGGTATGTCTGTAGTTTCGGGCGGCATCGCCGAGGCGCTGGTCACGACGGCGCTGGGCATCTTCGTCGCTATCCCGGCCGTCGCCGCGTTCAACTACTTCACGGGCAGGATTGAAAATTTCCACATCGAGATGAATCGGGCTTCAACCCAGCTCGTGAACCGGCTCTTTAAGGCGCCGCAGATCGATCGGGTCGCCAAGATGTCGATGGACTCGCAGGACAATAACGTATGCGGCTCGGTGAAGGCTCCAAAATGCAGGCGTCCATCAACGTCACGCCGCTCGTCGACGTGGTGCTGGTGCTGCTGATCATCTTCATGGTGATGGCGCCGCAGATGCGGAAAGGGCCGGAGGTCCACCTGCCAAAAACGGAGAAGCCGAAGCAGCAGGGTGATGAGAGTGGACTCGCAGGAGAATAAGTATGCGGCTCGGTGAAGGCTCCAAAATGCAGGCGTCCATCAACGTCACGCCGCTGGTTGACGTGGTGTTGGTGCTGCTGATCATCTTCATGGTGATGGCGCCGCAGATGCGGAAAGGGCCGGAGGTCCACTTGCCAAAGACGGAGAAGCCGAAGCAGCAGGGCGATGAGAGAGGCCGGATTCTGGTTTCCATCGATGAGGCCGGCAAGCTGTGGGTTAATGATAAGCAGGTCGCAGCCGAGCAGTTCGGCGATGCCCTCCGCGCCGCAGTTGCCGCCGAAACGGATCCCAAGGTCGTGATCCGGGGCGACGCCAAGCTGAATTTCCGCCAGGTTCGAGAGGCCATGCAGGCGGTGGAGCAGGCCGGATTCCAGGGAGTGGGATTGATCGCCAAGGGTCGCAACGCAGGGACGCAAGGAGACTGAAGTTATGGAATTCAACAGAGGCGATTCGGGATCCAATCTGCAGTCCGAGATTAACATTACGCCGCTGGTCGACGTAGTGCTCGTGCTGCTGATCATTTTCATGGTCGTCGTTCCATTACTGATGCAGGGCTATGACGTCAACATTCCTAAGACTTCGAGCAATGCCACGCCCGCGCAGTCTCAGGAATCAAAGTTGATCCTGATCATCTCCGCCACGACCTGCGGCATCCTTAAGCCCTCCGCAACAGAAGGGCTTCCAACGGATTGTCGCGTGATACTGGGTGATCAAAAGATCGCCGCAACCGAGTTACCCGCACGGGTGGGAGACATACTGGGCAGCCGCCCCCCGGAAAAGCGCGTCTTGTTTCTGGCTGCCGACGATCGTTTGAACTACGAGGGAGTTCTGCGCATCCTCGATCTTGCGAAATCGGGCGTCGAGGGTTTGAAGGTCGAATTTGTTACGGCCAATTGAGGTGGCTGCTTTGGACACAACCATGGAAATCAGCCGGTTCAGAGAATCCGGGGGGCCGTCCGCCCGCAGCATGATGGAGAGCATTGTGCTCCATGTCGTTCTGCTTGGCTTGCTGATGCTCGTCGCGGCGACATTTCTGACTCGCAGCGGCGCTTCCCGCACGCAAAAAGAGCTCGACATTGTCTTCTATCGTCCAGCGGCGGTTCCTGTCACGCCGACTGCGGTCCCGCCTCCTCCGGCAAAGGCGGCAACTGGGGAAGCAAAGGCCAGGGCTTCTGAAGCTCCAAAAGGGCCTGGGAAACCGGATCTCCCAGCAGGTCCGGCAAAGGGCTTTTCCGCGGATGCGACGCCGCCTGAGCCAAACATAGGTAGGGCGGGAATTCTGGCATTCAAAGAACAGTTCGCAAGCCTGGCGCAGGACCAGAACGCGCCGCGTCTAGGAAGCGATGCGCATTATGCTGCCGCGGACGAAGTAGGCCAGGCCTCATCACACTCTTTGTTGACGACCAATACGCCGGGATCAAGTGGTGGTATTGATGCTGGCTCGCTGAGCCGAAATGTGGGAGGTGGCGGCGGCAGAGGCGGTGGTGGCGGCGGCATGGGCGGGCCCGGTTTGCAGGTGGCCCGCGCGAAAAGTTCCATCGCGGGGATCGGCGGCGGCGACGGCCGACCAAAGGCCCACAGTGGCCCAGGCGCTTCCCGCACTGACGAAGAAATACAGATTGTGTTTGATCGTTATAAGTCTGCTTTCTACCGCGATTACAACCGGACACTGCGCATCAATCCGACGTTGCAGGGCAAGATGGTTCTTCGTCTGACGATTGAGCCAGACGGCTCCGTGTCAATGTGCCAACTGCAATCGACTGACATGGATTCGCCGGATCTCGTCACTCAGGTCGTGAACCGTGTCAAGACGATCAATTTCGGCGCGAAGGAAGGCGTGCAGGCTGTGACGATTGTGTACCCGATAGATTTTTTGCCGGCGACGTGATGCCGGACGCAGGCCCGAAGCCAGGGATGGCCAGGAGGTTTTAGAGAAGCTCGAAGATCTTATCCGTCGACCCTCGACGCAATTTTGATAAAGGCAAAACCATCGAAAGATGGCGACGCAAAGTTACCGGTCTAACGGGCCGCAAGCCCCAGGACAGCGGGGCCGCCGAAATTCAGTCCACACCGTGACTGCCTCGGTCCCGAAAATCACTGAGTGAGTGCAACGAGGGCATTGATGACATTCCCCAACACGAACAACGCGAGACGGCACGGCAGCTGGATCGCGATCCTGCCTGACAAGCCACGCCTCGGGCTTCACTTTTACTTACTTGTTTTCAGCATCATCGTTCTCATGATGGGATCGAACTCTGCGTTTGCCCAGACGCAGACGTGCTCCATTATTTCCGGCGGCGATGCCGGTGGGGGACTGGGTGTTAGTCCCACCTATCTCGCGAATCAAGACGGACGCGCCAATGAAGGTTGCACCATCTTAATCACGCTGAACGCTGACGGGTCTATCACAACAACTTTTCCCAATCCTGCTCCTTCTTACGATCAAGGCCTTGACGACAACCTGATTGGTGTCGTGAATAACACAAGTAAAGTTATCACCGCCGTGCAACTCACCAGCGCAACAGTCCCTATTTTTGGTCTCGAGGACGATGGAGTTTGTGGCCTCCCGGGATGGACATTTAGTGCTCTTGGGCCGAATCCCAATTGCGCAATCGCAACCGATCCGCACCGTTATGGTCCGGCGGGAATCAACTACACGATATTTAACGCGAACAGTGGGATCGTCAATTTCGGCAACGGTGGCATTGCACCGGGCAGTAATGCGTTTTTCAGCCTTGAGGGTGGAAACCTTACTAAGATCGTGGCGGTAGTGATCCCAGGGTTGGCAATCACCAAGCAAGTCACAGTCGTGGGTGGCGGCCCTGCGCTGCCGGGCGCGCAGCTTGACTACCTGGTGCACGTAAACAATCCTTCGAATAATCCTCCGAACTTCCAGGCCTCTTCGGTCGTAATCACTGACGATCTCAACAGCGCGGGTGTAGGTCGTCTTACGCTCGTGAACCCAGCGCCGACGATGAACGGCGCAACCACCGGTGTCACTGTAGTCGGGTCGGTAATAACAGCAGACTTTTCCACGCCCAACGGTCCGTTGCAGCCCGGACAGTCCATTGACTTGCGCTTTCGCGCGCAGATTGCTGCGGGAATTCCCGCCGGCACCACTCTCACGAACACTGGTTTGGTCACATGGAACACTCCAACAGAAACCGCCAGCGCCAGCGCTTCTATCACAATCGCAGGAGCTCCACCTCCCGGCGCCGGAACTTTGAACGGCACAGCCTGGCTCGATGCCAATTTCAACAAGGTACCTGATATTGATGAGCCGCGTCTGGTGGGTTGGACGGTCGCGCTCTTTCTTAATGGCATCCAATTGCAGTCCGTTATTACGGATGCCAATGGCGTTTATCGCCTAATTAGCGTGGCGCCGACCGACGGGACTTCAAACCGGTACGAGCTGCGATTCTCCGCGCCCGGCGCTGGCCCGAATACTGCAAAGCTCGGCACAGCCGACTCAGTCTTTACCAACAGTCTGCAGCGGATCACCGGCATCACCGTGCCCTCTAATAACAACGTCCAGAATCTAAATCTGCCGATCGCGCCGAATGGCGTAGTTTACAACTCATTGACGCGCGCTCCGATTGCGGGCGCCACGCTCACCATGCTGAGAGCCGGCACTCCTCTCCCGGCGAGTTGCTTTGACGATTCGGCTCAGCAGGGCCAAATCACCCAGGCGGGCGGCTATTACCGTTTCGACCTCAACTTCTCGGATCCCGCCTGCCCCGCCAGCAGCAGTTATCTGATCCAGGTGATCGGGCCGGCAGGACTCTATGTCGCCGGCGAGTCGAAGAACATTCCTGCGACTTCAGATGCGGCGACTGCGCCTTTTTCGGTACTTGCCTGTCCGGGTAGTCTGCAGGATGCGCTTCCCGCCGTCCCGTTCTGCGAAGCACAGGTTTCGGCTTTTGCGCCGCCGCCATCTGTCGCTCCGCACAGTACTGGGACTGCGTACTACCTGAATCTCACCCTGGATGGGACTGCCGTGCCTGGCTCGAACCAGATCTACAACAACCACATTGCGCTCGACCAGAAGATCGCAGGATCGGTCTCGATCACTAAAACGACTCCATTGCTCAACGTCACTCGCGGGCAACTGGTACCGTACACCATCACGATCGGAAGTGCGTCAGGCTTGTCTCCGCAAGGTGTGCAGGTTGTGGATCGCTATCCGGCGGGCTTCCGCTACATCAAAGGATCCGCACGCCTGAATGGTGTGCCCACAGAGCCCACGGTCACCGCCGGCCAGCTCGCGTGGAACGGTATCAGCTTCGATAGCGACGATCATCCCGTGATCACGCTTTTGCTCGCAGTCGGCGCCGGTGTTGGCGAAGGAGAGTTCACCAACCGCGCGCAGGTCTTCCAGGGCGGGACAGGCCAGCCCATGTCCGGTGAAGCCACCGCAACGGTTCGTGTCATCCCGGATCAGACATTCGACTGCACAGATGTCTTTGGCAAGGTTTTCGACGACGTGAATCGAAACGGATTTCAGGATCCTGGCGAGAAAGGCCTGCCGGGAGTACGGGTAGTAACGGCGCAAGGCCTGACGGCAAAGACCGATCAGTACGGGCGATTCCACATCACCTGCGCGGTGGTGCCGAACGAGATCCGCGGCAGCAATTTTGTGCTGAAGCTCGACGACCGAACCCTTCCCAGCGGCTTCCGGATGTCCACTGACCTGATGCAGATCAAACACGCCACGGCGGGCAAGGCCCTGAAATTTGATTTCGGTGCATCAATCTACCGCGTTGTGGCGATTGATCTGTCGGATGCGGCCTTCGAGCCGGGCAAGACGGAAATCCGCGAGCAGTGGAGGCCGCGCGTTGACGTGCTCCTTGGCGAATTGCGCAAAGCGCCGTCGGTGCTGCGCCTGTCCTACGTCGCCGATACCGAGGATGCGGCACTAGTCGAACGGCGCATGCAAGCTCTTAAGCGGCAGTTGACCGAAAGTTGGGACGCAGAAAAAGACCGCTACGTACTGACGATTGAGCCTGAGGTTTTCTGGCGGCGCGGCGCCCCGCCTAAACGCTCTGACCTGCGTGTGCCGGGGAGTAGGTGAACGGTATGAGCATACAACGCCATCTACTGCTGATTCTCGGGTTGTTAATCGCGGCGGCTCCGGTGGGCATCGGCCAGGTCAACACGGCCAAGCCGACCCAGCCGGTGGAGCGGCATTTATCCAGCGACCAGACAATGAAGCAATGGTCGCTCGGCTCTAATCAGACCGACAACATCAAGCGCATCAAGGTCTGCCGCGTAGAGGACGTCTGCAAGATGCGATATAAGGAAGGCCAGACGCCGCGGATGCGCGTCAAGAACCTCGTCATCCCACTGCGGTACCAGGACGAGAACATTTCCATTCCCGACGCTTTCACCAAGCAGGTGCAGCAGGCGCTCAATAACTTGCGGGATAAGCAGGGCGTGAGGATCCGGTTTATCGGCTACACAGACAATGCGCCGCTGACCGGCCGCGATGAAAGCCTTTACGGGAACCAATTGTCATTGTCGAAGGCAAGGGCGCAACGAGTCGCATTGGCGATGCAAAAAGTTCTGGGATTGCCTGCTTCGGCAATCGAGAGCGACGGTCGCGGGTCCTCTCACCCGCTTGCCTCCAACGCAACCGTGCAGGGACGGACAATCAATCGTCGCATCGAAGTGGAATTCTGGTACGACGATCTTCTTCAGGAGTTACTGGACACGCCGCAACTGTGCCCGAACGATATCGAGGAAACAGTAACCAGGGTTTACGATCCTGCCTGGGGCAGCATCCCGGATCTCAAGCTTGAGAATGGTCAGTTGATCGTTCCGCCGGACCTCGCGGCAAATCTGCATCGGGCACTCACAGAAATTGCGGATCGCACCAACGCGCGGCTGCGGTTTATCGGTTACACCAAGAACGAGCGACTCGACCGCCGTACCGCGTCCGTATATGACGATGACATCGGCCTTTCCGCGGCGCGGGCTCGCCACGCCATGGACTTGCTTATGCAGGACCCGCAATTGGCCGGCGCCCGGTCCGAACATGAGGGACGTGGCTACGTCCAGGCAGATGATGTCGTGAATCTTGGCTTCATTCAAGGTGAAGAATCGTTCGTGCGGGTGCAGGCTGTGTACGACGAAAAGTTGCCGTTGGACAGCTACGAAGGCGTGGAGGTCACCCATCTAACAAAGGAGCTCAGCCCGAAGAGCCCGTACGAGCTGAATGTGATGCACATCACCGTCGACGGCAAGCCGATCGATGACCTGGACCGCAGCTCTTCCGACGTCCAGCGCTGCACTGACGTTGCGCTCGACAACGCCAATATCCAATTCCACATGGACAATCTCGAATCGCGGCGGCGGCTCGGAGTTGCGGCGGATCCAGTCGCCTTGGTTGTAAAAGAACCAGTCAGCGAGCTGGATCTACCGGTCGTGCATTTCCGGATGTACAGCAACTATGCGGCGTTCCTCAAGCGCGCTGAAATCCGAATATTCGAGCAGCAGTCATTCCAAGCCGAGCCGCTCGCAGTCGTCCCGGTCGATGAAACGGGGCTTGCGGAATGGCACCCGGCGGGAAAAATTCTCGTGGGCCCGGCACGCGAACTCAAGTACCTGCTTCGCGCCTATGACGCGAAGGGCAATTTCGATGAAACGGATTCGCGGCCGCTGTGGCTTTACCACCAGACGGCTGGAAAATTCGCGATGTCCGACAAGCCATCAACGCAGGCGCTGCTGGCCGCCTACGGCGAGAACGATCTGGCACGCCAGCAGATTCCGCTCGGCAGCGGTTCGGTGAAGGTGCAGGGCAGCGGCATACCTGCGGGCCACAAGGTTTGGGTAGCCGGCCGCGAGGTTCCGGTTGACCCGAAGGGCAACTTCGTTGCGGAGGAGGTCCTTCCCAACGGCACACAGACAGTTGAAGTCGCGGTCCTGGATGGAGACGGCAACGGCTCGTTATATCTCCGCGATCTGGATTTCAAACGCAGGGACCTGTTCTTTGTCGGTGTTGCCGATATGACGATATCGAAGAACAGTGTAAGCGCGGCGGAAAAACTACAGCAGGGTGACAATGCTGCACAGCCCGTTGATTCGTCGCTGGATGGCCGATTGGCGTTCTACTTGAACGGAAAGGTGACCAGAACTGGCATTTGACTGCCAGCGCGGATACCCGTGAAGGCCCCGTGAAAGACCTGTTCAGCAACTTCCTGGATAAGACACCCGATTCGTTATTCCGGCGTATCAATCCCGAATATTATTACCCGTCGTTTGGCGATGACAGTGTGGTGGAAGAAACGGCGCCTACGTTGGGCAAGTTCTACGTCAAAGCAAGCCACGGCCAGGATTACGGAATGTGGGGCAACTTTAAAATCGCCTACACGGGGAACGATCTGGCTCATGTCGACCGCGGCCTGTATGGAGCCGACGCGCACTTTGGGTCTGGACTCACCAGCTTCGGCGAGCGACGGATGACGGTGGATGGTTTCGCCGCCCAACCCGGAACGTTGGCGAGCTATGAGCAATTCCTCGGAACCGGTGGATCGCTCTACTTCCTGCATCACCAGGATATCCTCACAGGCTCCGAGAGCGTGCATATTGAAGTCCGCGACAAAGCGTCGAACATCATCACAGGGGTAGTGAACCTGCGGCCCAACGTGGACTATGACATTGATTACCTGCAGTGCCGGTTGCTGCTGTCCGAGCCGCTCTCGGCGAGCGCGAATGACAACCTTCGGCAACGTACCAGCGGCTTGAGCGGTGACCAATCCGTTCTTGTGGTGCGTTATGAGTACACGCCCGGGTTGGACAAGCTGGACCAGGTCGCCGTCGGCGGTCAGGGCA
>CAWJOO010000006.1:0-417572 GCA_963844515.1 uncultured Acidobacteriota bacterium | reverse complement strand
AAAGAACGCCTCAGGCAGTGTTCTAGTTGCCAATCATCCCTTCGGCGGGACAGCCAGGGTGCAGCAATGCCAGGCAATCCTGCGACGGCTGGCGGGAGATCCGAAAATGGATTCAACCCTAAGGGAGAAGCTCGAAAATGTCGATGACCTCGTACTTGCCGATGTTGTATTCAGCTCTATATTGAGGGGTACGGGGATTCATGTGGTTATTCCAGCCATGATGCGGGTGGAACACATCAAAGCTAACGTGCGCGCTGTAAGCGAGTCACGGTTCACAATCGACGAAGTGCAGCAGATTCGTAGCGCATTGTTGAAGCAGACTATTCTTGTTCAAGACGCGAAGGGGGCAACGAAGTAAATGGCACACTTAATTTCGAAGCTTCATCATCGAGTACGTAAAACCGGATGGTTAGGACGCTTGCTGCTCAGAGCAATGCCCGATCTACCGTGGGTTGTCAACGTGAAACCCATCGGAAGAATTGCCATACGGCTTCGCCAACATCGCATGTACTGGCTTCGCCCTCCATTAACGTTTGAGGGCTTCATGCTGGGCGGATTGCAACGGCTGGTCCGCAAAGGTGATGTGGTCTATGACATTGGAGCCAACATCGGGCTGTACAGCCGCTTTATCGCGCAATACTGTCAGGCTTCAAAAGTTTATGCTTTCGAGCCGGTCGGCAGCAATTGCCGGTTGTTCACGCAAAATATGTCCCTTGGAGGCTGTGAGTCGAAGGTGGTTCTTCTGCCTCTTGCTGCCGGCAATGAAGACGGCACCTTCGCGTTTCAGGTGGACGATCTGACTTCGAATTCCGGGAGTCTGGATGCGGTAAGGTCCGGGCGCGCCTCCCAGTCACGCGCTCAATATGGGATGCCTCCTCGCACCGTTTCCGTCCCCGTGACTCGTCTCGACAGTCTTATGGAACGCAACGAGATAGCCAAACCCGATGTCCTCAAGCTGGACGTGGAGGGAGCTGAGGCGCTGGTGCTTGAGGGCGCAGCCCACCTTTTGTCGCAGCATGAATGCCGGCTGGTCATCGAACTGCATGGCCCCGAAGTTGGCCGGGAGGTGCTCAGGCTGCTCTGGGGGTATGGATACCATTGCTTTGGATATCCGGAGAAGGATGGCAAACGGACGTATCAGGAAATCGTCCAGAGCGATCTCGCATACATAACCGAAAAATACTCTCTTGTGGAAGTTTTCGCGTCTCGTAATCCGGATGAATTGGCAGCGCCGGTTCAACAATTTATTGCCTAGCGCCTTGCCCCCGCTTCATCTCACTCTGCCAATGCGTGGCGGATCGCCGGAATCATCCCCTCGTTTCGATTACAGAGACCCAACCGCGAACCCTGGTCAATGCGCCGCAACGCCAGCCAAGCAGCCAAGCCCTCCCAATGCGATGATTTGTTCTCGTTTTTTGCTGCTCAAGACGGGGCTCGTGACCACCGAGGCTGACTTCCCCGGCAGCTCTGCCTTAAGCCTTCTCTCCATGGCCGCTTTTGAGCGGACACTCAGGTGCGAAATCGCTGTTTCTCGGGAAAAGCGGCTGGATGGTACGCTAAACAGTATATGGTTTCGAACTCTAAGCCCGAGCGAAATGACATGAGCAGCTCCGACAGCAGGACGATGACCCGGCGACTTCGTGTCGCGCGCTGGCTGAGTCGCCAACGCTGGATTCGGAAGGGGAAAGACAAACTGCTGCGTATGCTCGTAGACCCGGATGGCCGGAATTTCCCCTTCGTTACGGATTTCTTCGGGCTCCGTTATTGCGGGAACAGTGGATGTTTTATCGACTGGACTGTGTTCATGTATGGGTGCTTTGCCCCGGCAGAACTGAGCGTGCTGGATGCTTTGAGCAAATGTTTGCGTCAAAACCAGCGTCGAGTAGTGTATCTCGACATCGGGACTAATGTGGGGCACCATTTGTTGTTTATGACGCCTCGCGCCGACTTGGCGTACGGGTTCGATCCTTACCCCGCTGTGCTGGAGAAGGCTCGGGAGAAGCTGGCTATGAACAACACGACAAACACCCGGCTTTTTGGGGTTGGCCTCGGTGAACGGGACCAAACGATGCTCTTTTTCCCGCCCGAGAACGAGTTGGGAGGTAGTGGATCTATCTTGCCGGATTGGCACTATGGCATCAATTCAAGCGGTGGAATAGAGGTTCAAATTAGAGCTGCAAGCCAGTTTCTCGATGAGAACGATATTAGGGATATCGGTATCATCAAGATTGATGTCGAAGGTGCAGAGGCGAGTGTGCTGCGAGGATTGACGCAGGTTATCCATCGGGACCGGCCTTTTGTCTTACTTGAGTTATCGCCGCGCGGTGCCCAGGAACTGGGTTCTCAGGAGGCGTTTAATGCCTGTTTTTATGATGGAGCGGCGGTCTTCCTGGTCTCGGGTCGGGGACGATCGTTTACTTATGCGCTTACGCCCTATCGATTTCAAACGCATTTCGAGACTTTACAGGAGCTTTTGGTCGTGCCGCCTGAGTATAGCCAAGTTTTCTACCCGACGAATGAGTCACAAAACGAAAGGCCGGCACAACGGAGCGGACTTTAGCACTATTACTCCACGGTTGAAAATAGCATGTTATTACATCCTATTCCCGCCGGTTAGCCTCTTCGACGAGGGTGGCCGAAGGGATTCCCAGTAATTCGCCCAACAACGGTCTAATCCCCACGAGCAATGTGAATGTCGACCGCCTTCGCTCTTCTTCGTCCCACTGGTCTTCGATCCGGCGTCTCGGGCCTGTCCAACGTCTTTCAAAGGAGTTCCTACCTCAGAGAGACGGAGACAATTGATGTTTAGGTTGATGCTCCTCCGTACGAAGTTATGACTTGGTCCAAATCGTTGCTCATCATTCCTCGCACGATTTCGGCCAAGGTTTTCCTGGCGTGCCAGCCGAGTTTCTCCTTAGCCTTGCTTGGGTTCGCTACGCTCGTCTGCAACTCTGTGGGTCGAATGAACTCTTGAGATTGGCTCACATGATTACTCCAATCGAGGCCCACTGATTCAAATGCAGTTTTCACAAACTCCTGCAAGGGCTCCGATCTACCTGTGGCGATCACAAAATCTTCCGGGTTTTCCAGTTGAAGCATACGCCACATAGCTTCAACATATTCTGGTGCCCATCCCCAATCGCGGCTTATATCGAGCCGACCTAATATCAATTTCTCATTCGAACCATTGCCGATCCGCTTCGCCGCTTGCACTATCTTTTGGGTCACGAACCGCCTCGGGCGCAATGGTGACTCGTGATTGAATAACAGTCCAGTGCACGCAAAGAGACCGTAGGCTTCACGATAGTTATTTACCAACCAAAAGGAGGACGCTTTCGCAACTGCGTACGGACTTCGAGGACTGAAGGGCGTTTCTTCAGTCGCGGCCTCTCCCTTCGTGTCGCCAAAGCACTCACTCGAACCCGCATGGTATAGCCGAACACGGCGATTCAACATCCGACATGCTTCCAAAACATTCAAAGTGCCGATTACCGTGCTCTGTATCGTCTCCGCTGGCTGCTCAAATGACAATCCAACTGAAGACTGTCCAGCGAGATAGTAGATTTCGTCAGGCGAACTTCTCTGTATTGCTACCAAGACGCTCCGAAAGTCTTCGGGCACCATGGACAGGAGCCTCACTTCTTCCAAGATCTTCAACGACGTCAAATTGGACATTGTTGACCCTTGGGCGTCTCTGGACGTCCCCCACACTCGGTAGCCCATCGCGAGAAGGAACCGCGCCAGGTAGCTTCCGTCTTGGCCGCTTACCCCACAAATGAGAGCCGTTTTTTCGAGTGAAATGTTGGATTGCATGATTCTCCCGATGTGTGGCTATTTTACTAATTCGATATACTTCGAATCTCATTTCTCCAGTTTTGGCGCAAGAGTTTTGGCGCAAGTAAGAGCAAATCATTTCACTCTTATCTGATCAGGCCTTCTGTTCGACTCTCTTCCATTCTTGAGCGAAGAAAAGAAATTGCGAATCAAGATGGCGGTGCGGTTCATCTCAAATCGATCGAAGAAGCATGGCCGCGCTCGAGCCGCCATTGTTTCGCGTTCCGACGGCGAAAGATCAAACCAGCGGCGCAATAAGCGCTCTGTACCTTCGAGAGTATCGTCGTCGACCAAGCCTACGCCGTGACCCTCGATCTCCGGCCAAATGTTCACTTGATTACTGACGAGCACCGGACGTCCAACGGAAAGTGCCTCCACCACGGAGATTCCAAAGTTCTCCTGGTGAGATGGCAGAACGAAGGCATCGCACGCCATAAGCGCACCCCATTTCACTTTGCCGCCGATCAAGCCGGGCCAATGCACTCGATTTGCAATTCCGAGCCGTTCCGCGAGGTTCTTCAAGCTCGCTTCCATCCCCTCCTGGTCGGGACCGGCCATGACGATGTCTACTTCAGGCGCCAGCGACGCCACCTTCGCGAATGCCTCTACGAGGAGGTCGCAACCTTTCTTTTTGTGAATACGAGCCAGAAACAGCAAGAAGTGGCGCCCGCGCAAAGCGGGCAACGCGCGATAGAACTCCTCGACGAGCGAATCGGATTCAGCCAAGTTCGCCATCGGATCGGTAATTCCATAAGGGACAACTATGCCGTTCCAGTTTGCTGAACGGAAGCTGGAACGTGCCAGATCTCGCTCGGTTTCTGAAGTAAAGAAGACCGCTGCTGCATCACGCAAAACTGCTTGCTGTACGGGCCAGTAGAGTTGCTTCTTCAGATGCTTGAGCGGGTATTGCCGGTTGAACCAGGGATCGAGCGCACCATGAGCGAATATCCCATAGGGTTTCCCCGCCTTGAGCGCTGCGTGACGAAGCGCCACCCCAGGAAAACTCCAGACTCCGTTCATAATCATTCCATCGAAGCGCCCCGCATTCTCGCGAAGCCAATTCCAGAGTCGCGGCGAAAAGGAGTACCTGCCAAAATACATCTGATCAAGCGTATGAAGGCGACAAGGAATGTCGCGCAGAAATGGCTCCGCCGGATTGTCCAAAGTGACAATCTCAACCTCTCCACCGATTGCTACGTAGGCATTCACCAGCTGGCGCACTGCGTGGGGCGGTCCACCGTCGACCGGCGAGAGAGTATTAATCACGTGCAGTAAAGTCATAACAATCCAAGCTTGCAAAGATTCTGAGACGGTCAAGGAGCGAGCTAACAGTCAAAGCGAGCGAGATCTGAGAGCCATTTGGGCCAGACATGATCAGCCGATATGATTTGTCGAATTAACCTGGTCACTTCAATCGTTTCCTCACCTGCTTGAAGTGCTACTGGACGAGGATTAAGTTTATCCGACCAATCAACGCGGAATCAATTAGGCTGGATTCCCTGCCATCGTCGACTCGGTGTCGATCGAGAGTAAATTGGATGACCTATGAGGATTGTCATTTTGTTGCGTTCAACTTCCGCATTCTCGTCTGCCATCTACAAGGATTTTGGACAATTTAGCATCCAGGCGATTAGCGCTTTGGCACCCTCAAGCAGTATCTAAAGAGCCTTTTCACAGCGCCATCATTTGTGGAGAGAAAATTCTGAGTTTGTTCTCGGATGAGATTGCAGTCGAAGGCGCGCCAACGTGAGGATTTCATCGGGTTGCGTACGGGGTCCGGGGCGCCGAGACCTTGCGCCTGGTCCGTCGCAAAGTCATATCCTCGGCTTCTGGCGGGGCTCGGGAGGTGGACACCGAGTGCACGATGCTTCCTTGCTATCCACGCCGACGGATTCGACCTTGGTGTAGTGACGGTGTAACGCGCTTGTCACTCATCTGATTCTTCGGCTACCGAGATATTTCGATAATGGGAAGAATCGGCTGCAGCCCAGCAGCCAACAGGCAGAACCGTAGGTAGCAGCGAGGTCGGTCGGCGGTCGAGTGCCGCGGGTGACTCATAATCCACACCTCATGCCCTATGCACCGAACTTCAATTTCGAGACGATCATGGAATCCTAAAGGATGTGGAAGCTAATTGCGGTGTACGGGACACACGATTACAGATAAGTCGAGCCAGAACATTCGGTTGAACGATCTCTCAACCCCGCAGCCGGCCTCCGGAACGCGTCCTGGCTTCGGATAGCTGATTGGATCGCGGTTTGAGGCGGGATCCTGACATTGTCTCAAAAATGGATTCACCTAGGTATAATGATCATGAGAGGATCTTCAATAACATCGTACGACGAATTCAGGTCACCTCCTGTAATCGGTGAGCGATCCCTCATTGCGTCCATCGAGATATTACAAAATGACACTCGCAACGACTTGACCTGGCTTCCCCGTGATTTCTTTGCCGGCGACTTCGAACGCATGACGCCCTACTCAGCGAATCAAACCGAACGCCGATTCCAACGAATGGATCAGTTTCGCGTCCCCCCAGGGTTTCGAGGGCGTTCGGCCGCGTACACGCAGTTGTGGTGGATTGTTCAATCCACGCTCTTTGGAATGTCCCCACAGGTATTTTACGGTTGGCGCAGATGGCTACTTCGGCTCTTCGGAGCTAATATCGGCAAGGGCGTGATCCTCAGGCCCTCTCTTCGGGTGACCTACCCGTGGAAGCTTAAAGTCGGCGACTTCTGCCACATCGGAGACGAGGTTGTCCTCTACACCCTGGGCGAAATCGAGATCGGCGATTGCGTTGTCATCTCTCAGCGTTCGTACATCTGTACCGGCTCACATGATTACACCAGCCGCACTTTCGATATCTTTGCAAAGAAAATCAATATCGCGTCGGAAGCATGGGTGGCGACAGATGTCTTTGTTGCTCCAGGTGTGACCATCGGAAACGGTGCTGTCGTGGGCGCGCGCAGTTCCGTCTTCGATGACGTTCCTCCAGGCGCCATCTACGTGGGAACTCCCGCCCGTTTTGTAGGCAATCGCGTTATGAAAACATGATCCTCGATTCGAATGAGTCCCAAACGTGCTTTGATTCTGATCCTCGCGATTTTCACGGAAACGTTGGTGTTACAGTCGAACTCTCTTCCCCTTTAGAATAGGAAAAGAGCAAGTCTTTTCGACGCACTGGGACCAAAACGCGCGAAGTGACGCCGATCCGTGCTTCACAAAATCCATTGAGGTGAATACAAGCAATGTTGGAACCTGTTTCAATCTGTGTAATCGGTTCGGGATACGTTGGACTTGTTGCGGCCACATGTTTTGCCGAGATGGGCCACAATGTCATTTGTGTCGATAATGACGAGGCAAAGGTAAAGACACTTCGTGACGGTGGGGTTCCAATTTACGAACGCCACCTGCCAGAATTGCTCGCCAAGTATCGCGGCAATCGTGTGCAATTCAGCAACGATCTGGCCGACTCAGTGAATCGAAGCGAGGCGATCTTCATCGCTGTCGGCACGCCGCAAGGCCAAACGGGTGCCGCGGACCTTTCCTATGTCGAAGCCGTGGTTTCAGAGATTGCTCGTGCAATCTCAAGCTACAAGGTCATCGTTGAAAAGAGCACCGTGCCGGTGTACACCAACGAGTGGGTACGGCGCGTCCTGCATCGGCACGGAGTCGCTCCAGACCTGTTCGACGTTGTCTCCAATCCAGAGTTTCTACGTGAAGGCACTGCCGTCATTGATTTTCTTCACCCTGATCGTGTCGTGGTCGGTGCCAGCACGGAACGGCCCATTGCACTGCTCAAACGAATCTACGCGCCAATCTCTGAAGGCAGCTATTATGCGAGACCGGACTCGCTTCCTGGTGCATGTTCCGCGACCCAGCCGGCCAGGCTTCTCGTAACAAGCGCGCAGAGTGCGGAGATCATCAAGCACGCGTCCAATGCATTTCTGGCGTTGAAGATCTCCTTCATCAACGCGGTTGCGAACCTCGCGGAAAGCGTCGACGCGGACATTGAAGATATAGCAGCTGGAATGGGACTCGATAGGCGTATCGGTCAGAAGTTTCTGCGTGCGGGCCTTGGGTACGGGGGCTCGTGCTTTCCCAAGGATGTTGCTGCTTTCCACTGGGTGGCGCAGGAGAAAGGCCTCAACTTTCAAATCCTGGAAGAGGTGCGCAGAATCAATGATGCGCAGCGCGATGTGTTCTTCAACAAGGTAAGAACAGCCTTGTGGACCCTTCGCGGCAAACGCCTCGCGGCTCTTGGACTTGCCTTTAAGGGAGACACCGATGACATTCGCGATTCCCCTGCGATCGATGTGATTCGGCGTCTAATGGCAGCAGGCGCTCATGTCTGCGCATACGATCCAGCTGCAAACGAGAAATCGCGAGCTATCCTTCCCGAATCTGACAATTTGAGCTATACCTCAAGCATTTATGAAGCTGCAGAAAATGCTGATGCGGTGCTGATCCTCACGGATTGGGCGGAGTTCGCAAAGATCGATCTTCCGCGGCTCAATCGCGCGTTGCGTTTTCCCATCATCATCGATGGGCGCAACCTGTACACGCCATCGGTTATGGCTGACCATGGGTTTACCTATGTCAGTATTGGCAGGCCCGCCACGTACAACGAACAGCAAGGCAAGCCAAGATCCGCAATCCTCTAAGCAGCCGCGTTCCAGCGCTGAGGCGCTTTCCAACCTTGTGGCGGCCTCGATGAGCCGGTTGGGACAATCGGCCTCACAGGCAGCTTCAACTATAACTTTCGATGGAGACCAGGGACAGGTGAAACATTGAAGAAAGCACTTATCACAGGCATAACGGGCCAGGACGGGGCCTATCTGGCCGAGTTTTTGATGAACAAAGGCTATGAGGTGCACGGCATCAAGCGGCGCACGTCGCTGTTCAATACCAACCGTATCGATCATCTGTACCAGGATCCGCACGAAAATGCTCCGCGGCTGGTGCTTCATTATGGAGATTTGACGGACTCCAGCGGCCTGATCCAGGTGGTGCAGAAGGTGCGGCCGGACGAGATCTACAATCTGGCGGCCCAAAGCCACGTAAAGGTCTCGTTTGAAGAGCCGGAGTATACGGCTGACTCCGATGCGCTGGGCACCCTCCGGTTGTTGGAGGCGATCCGCATCACCGGCATGGAGAAGGTGACGCGCTTCTACCAGGCGTCAACGTCGGAGCTGTATGGTCTTGTGCAGGAAGTTCCGCAAACCGAGAAGACGCCTTTCTACCCGCGTTCCCCCTATGCGGTGGCGAAGCTGTATGCGTACTGGATCACGGTGAACTACCGGGAGGCGTACGGAATATACGCCTGCAACGGAATCCTGTTCAATCACGAGTCTCCGCTGCGCGGCGAGACGTTTGTGACGCGCAAGATTACGCGCGCTCTGGCTCGCATCAAGGTAGGCCTGCAGAGCCGTCTCTTTCTCGGCAATATGGATGCCATGCGGGACTGGGGCCATGCGCGTGACTACATTGAGATGCAATGGCTCATGCTGCAGCAATCGGAACCCAGGGACTACGTGATTGCGATGGGCGAGCAGCATAGTGTCCGCGAGTTTGTGGAGATTGCGGCACGACAGCTGGGCATGAATATCCATTGGGAAGGCGAAGGCGCCAGCGAAAAAGGATACGACCAGGACGGTCGCGAGATTGTTGCCGTGGATCCGCGCTACTATCGCCCCACCGAGGTCGAATCTCTGCTGGGAAACGCCACCAAGGCCAAGACCGAACTGGGATGGGAGCCGCGCATCACCTTTGCCGAACTGGTCAGGGAGATGGTCGCCGCAGACCTTGAACTAGCCGAAAGAGATGCCCTGGTCAGCAAACACGGCTACACCGTGTTCAATTCCCACGAGAGTTGATTCCTCCCTGCTAAGGGCGCTTACATCCATTTCTCGCGTCGAAGGGTTTCTGATGGAGTGCACCAGTCGGTCGGCAGCGCTCGTGGAGTCTACCCCGAGCGGCGCCAGAGAGGGGCCTGTCTACAAGTTCCATCGCCTCCTCCTGTTAACCCGCAAACGCGGTCTGGTGGCTATGCCTCCCTGGGGAAGCTGAAGGGCCAGGGCCTAACGGAAATGGCCTACTTCCCGCATGCGCTCAGTGCGTTTTGATGGATTTGTGATTATGCCCGAGGTTTGCGCCGAATTTGAAGAAATTCCCCGCGATTGAACCCGCTTTCCCACCCGAAAATCGAGGTAGTGTGACGCGCGACACACTACCTTTGCCCCTGGCGATGACGACCTTTACAACCGATTGATATCGGGTGTATCCATTCTCTATACCCCTCGGACAGACCATACATTTCAGCTTAAGAAACCGCGGTATATAACCCTCTGGAGCATGACCGTGCTTAAGAAACTATTACTATCTCTTCTGGTCCCGACATCGATCGCGGGCGTGCTTTCCGCCCAAAGCGTGCCAGACGCTCTAACCCCAACTTCAATGTATGTCGGAGTGCAACCCATCGCAGTTAACCCCGATTGGGGATGCGGAAAGGATGGCACATTCTCGTGCTGGGATCGCCACATGTACGGCTTCGAGTCGTACGCAGGCTTAAACCAGGTTTGGCGGCGGATGGGTATAGAAGGTACAGTCCGGGTGTTGAATTGGGGTGGCGTCCCTGGCGGCATGCGGGAGTCGAATTACATTATCGGGCCGAGCTTCAAGGCTCTAGGACACCGTAACTTTGTGCTCTCCATCAATGTACAAGCCGGGCTTGCTTCAATCACGCTGCCCAAGGCTTATGCGGGGAGTGGCCATTTCTTCATGTTTTCTCCCAGCGGAATTCTGGACCAGCGCGTCACGAGAGACTTCAGCATCCGCTATCAGTACGAGACCCAGTTCTGGCCACAGTTCAAAGGCGATCTTGGGACACATGGTCTCACTCCGAGTGGATTTGGAGTTGGCGTAACCTACCGGCTCCACCCACGAACGTTTTAGTAGCCAACCGCGTCAGGGCTGGACGCCTGACATCCCTTTAGCGCACTGGTTTACTGAGGGGTAACTGTCCGCATAGGTTGGCACCGCAATTGGATCGGCGAAGTGGTCAGTTGTCCGCGTGTCAAACAAGTCCAGGCGCTAGCGTGCTCGACGGCACCGGGCGCAGGAACGATAGATTGATGAATATCCCGGAATGAACGGGGCGGCTGCTGGGTTTCCGGGACTAAGGCACGCCCCGCTTATCCCCGTCCAAAAATGCCTTTGAAAAAGCCGCGCTTCAAGGCTCGTTTCTCCTCATAGATGCCCAGGGGCTCCGGCTGCGTTTTCAGGTGGTCTCCGCGGAATACAGCGCCGGGATTGTCAATGCAAAGACGGTCGGCGGTCTCTTTCCCAAACTCCGCACTCAGAGTCTGATGTGCCTCGCGCAGCGACGGGGGGCGGCCTTCCATGCTGTGTGCATCACTCGCAATGAAGTGAACCCAGTTCTTTTGGAGCAGTTCGTAGCTGGTCGCCTTGGCGCGTTTGCCAAATCGCCCGGTGAGGGAGGAAGCCGTAACTTGCACCAGGCATCCACCGCGAATCCATTCGGTGAGCCGGCTTAAATTTGACGCCAGGATCGGGTTCCGCTCGGGGTGAGTGATGATCGGGATCACCCCCATCAACTGCAGTTTGTAAAGGATGTCCGTGGTCATCACTGGAATCGATGAATCGGAGAATTCCACTAACAAATATTGCTTGCCGTTGATTGTGTATTTGGATTGATCCCGGCGAAGATCCTCAAGATTCTCGAACGACAGGTGAAAGTCGCATCCGAGCCCAAGCGTCAGTCGGCCGGCCAGCCGCTCCTTCAGCACCGCGAGACGCTCGCGGTTCAAATCCGGCCGAAAGGTGAACTCGTGGTTGGAATGGGGAGTCGCGACGATATGCGTAACCCCTTCGTTGATCGAAGCTTCGGCGAGCGCCAGAGAATCGTCCAGGGTCCGTGGTCCGTCATCAACGCCATGCAGCAGATGGTAGTGAATCTCGAACAATTACAGTTCATCCCTTCGCGTACATTTCGGCCTCGGCACGAGGCAAAGCCATCACCAAGCAGGCACTAGGGTCATGCCGCTTTGCCGAGCAGAACGTGTGCTCAACCGAGAATCTGGTGCAATGTCTCCAGCAAACTGGAGCACCCTACTAGGATAACGCGCAGACCCTGGCCAAAACTGCAAGCAAGGCATTTGAATCAAGTGCCGTGCAATCCGCACGATTCCCAGAGCCACCAGAATCGGTAGCAACCGCGCATCAGAAAGCAGTTCAACTCCGACCCGCACGGCCAGCATGCCTGCCCTGTAGCTATATCATCAGAAGAAACGAGGAATATTACCTTCAGAATGAAAACTCCCAACAAGGTTCTCGTTACCGGGGGCGCAGGCTTTATCGGATCGAACTTCGTGTTGCAATGGGTGGCGGGCGGGGGAAGCGCAGTCAACCTCGATTTGCAAACCTACGCCGGGAATCCTGAGAATTTGGCCTCACTTCTCGACAATCCTCGTCATCTGATGGTTCGGGGAGACATCTGCGATTCCGCCCTGGTATCCACGTTGCTCAGCGAGCATCGGCCCGACGCGATTGTCCACTTTGCCGCAGAAAGCCACGTGGACCGCTCCATTGCTGAGCCTGACGCATTCGTCCGCACCAACGTCAACGGCACCTTCACATTGCTGGAACAGGCTCGGAGATATTGGTCCGCCCTCGACGATGCAGAGCGCAGTAAGTTCCGGTTCCTCCATGTTTCCACCGATGAAGTCTACGGTTCGCTCAAACCGGAAGATCCGGCGTTCTCCGAAACCTCGCCTTATGCGCCGAACAGCCCATATGCCGCCTCGAAGGCGGCTTCCGATCATCTGGTGCGCGCCTACTTCCACACCTATGGATTCCCGGTTCTGACCACCAACTGCTCCAATAATTACGGTCCATTCCAGTTTCCGGAAAAGCTGATTCCGCTCGTGATCCTGAACGCATTGGAGAGCAAGCCGCTCCCGGTCTACGGTGACGGCTGCAATGTGCGCGACTGGCTTTTCGTCGGTGATCACTGCTCGGCTATACGGACTGTGTTGGAGTGCGGCCGACTCGGCGAGACCTACAACATTGGCGGCAATAGCGAGCGGGCCAATCTTGATGTGGTCAGAACTATCTGCAACCTGGTGGATGAATTCAGGCCGAACCCTGATCAGGGTGCCCGTGAAAGACTTATCAAGTTCGTTCCCGACCGCCCCGGACATGATCGCCGCTATGCCATCAATGCTTCCAAAATCGACCAGCGAACTCGGATGGAAGCCGAAAGTGCGATTCGAAGAAGGCTTACGTCAGACTGTCGCCTGGTATATCGAGCACTCTGAGTGGGTGGAAAACGTTCGCAGTGGCGCTTACCGCGATTGGATCCGTCGCAACTACGAGGAAAGGGGCCAGCAGTGAAAGGCATCATCCTTGCCGGCGGGTCGGGAACCCGGCTCTATCCCGTTACCCATGTGGTATCCAAGCAGCTGTTGCCGGTTTACGACAAGCCGATGATCTACTACCCGCTCAGCACGCTGATGCTGGCAGGCATCCGCGACATTTTGATCATCTCCACCCCGCAGGACACAGCCCGCTTTTCCGAATTGCTAGGCGACGGTAGCCAGTGGGGTCTGAATCTCAATTACGCCATTCAGCCCAGCCCCGACGGGCTCGCCCAGGCCTTTCTCATCGGGCGCGACTTCATCGCCGGTGATGCGTGCTCCCTCGTGCTCGGCGATAATATCTTTTACGGCCAGTCATTCTCGCTGCAATTGCAGCGGGCGGCGGCGATCGATCACGGCGCCATTGTTTTTGCTTATCGCGTCAACGATCCGGAACGCTACGGGGTGGTTGAGTTCAACGCCGATGGTCGCGCCATCAGTATTGAAGAAAAGCCGTCAAAGCCTAAATCGCACTTCGCCGTCACGGGCCTTTATTTTTACGGCAATGACGTTGTCGATCTGGCTGCTTCCCTCAAGCCGTCGCTGCGGGGCGAACTCGAGATTACCGACCTCAATCGTCTCTACCTTCAGGCAGGAAAGCTGAAGGTACAGGTGATGAGCCGCGGTATGGCATGGCTCGATACCGGTACACACGACTCGCTATTTGATGCTGGCCTGTTTGTGCAAACCATCCAGCAGCGCCAGGGACTGAAGATCGCCTGTCCTGAGGAGATTGCCTACCGCATGGGATACATCACACTAGATCAGGTTCTACGTCTTGCTGAACCCATTCGCAAAAGCGGCTACGGCCAATACCTGATTGCTATCTGCAACGAACCGAACCAACCGGCGGAGGGGTTTTAGCCGATGAACGTGGTTCAGACGGCTTTGCCTGAAGTCCTGTTGATCACACCCCGGATATTTCGCGACAGTCGCGGCGCGTTCTGGGAGACATGGAATCAAAAGGCATATGAGGAGGCCGGCCTTCCCGCCACCTGGGTGCAGGACAATACCTCCATCTCTACTCGCAACGTTATCCGCGGAATGCACTACCAGGTTATTCAGCCACAGGGAAAACTAATTCGCGTCACACGCGGAGCGGTGCTCGATGTCGCCGTCGATCTCCGCCGCAGTTCGCCCAACTTCGGCAAGCATGTCGCCGTCGAGTTGACCGCCGAAAGCGGAAACACGCTTTACATCCCGATTGGATTCGGCCACGGATTTGCCGCTCTGACTGACGAGGCGGGCTTGGCCTACAAGGTCACCGACTTCTACTGCCCAGCCGGCGAGCGCACGCTTTTGTGGGACGATCCCGATCTTGCCATCAAATGGCCTGTCGCGCCAAAAGACGCCATTCTTGCCGAGAAGGATCTCAACGGAAGCCCCTTTCGCACGGCAGAGGTCTTTGCTTGATCGAATCCGAACAGAGCAAACTGAACGTGAAGGGACTGGGTCGCATTCTCATTCTCGGCGCTGCTGGCCAGGTAGGGCGCGAGTTGCAACGGAGCTTTGCAAAAATCGGCGAGATAATCCGCTGCGATCGACGCGACGCCGATCTCGCAGATCCAGATCAACTTCGCACCGTCGTTCGTGCCGCCGTGCCAACCGTGATTCTCAACGCCGCTGCTTACACTGCAGTTGACCGCGCTGAGACTGAGCAGGAAGCCGCCTTCGCCATCAACGCACACGCTCCCCGCATCTTGGCCGAAGAGGCCCGGCATCTCGACTCACTTCTCGTCCACTACTCTACCGACTACGTGTTTGATGGCTCAAAGGAATCTCCGTGGCTTGAGGGCGATGCCGCAAATCCGCTCAACGTTTATGGCGCAAGCAAGCTCGCGGGCGAACGGGCGATCGCCGAAGCTGGCGGCAAGTACCTCATCTTTCGTACGAGCTGGGTCTATGGCCCGCATGGGAAAAACTTCCTCCTCACCATGCTCCGCCTCGGCCGCGAGCGCGACAAACTCACCATTGTCGACGACCAGACCGGCGCGCCGACAAGCTCCATCGCCATTGCCGATGCCACTTGCGCTGTCGTCGACGGCGTCTTCAGCGGCTCCGCAGGTTCTGTCGAAGACTGGGCCGGACTTTACAACATGACTTGCTCAGGTTCCACAACATGGGCAGGCTTCGCAAGGGCCATCTTCGCGCGAGCGGCTTCCCTAGGATCTGAATCGCTCCTCGGAGATCGCCATCCAGAGGTTGTCCCCATTGCCTCGAAGGACTACCCCACGCCGGCAACCCGCCCGCATTACTCTGTCTTGTCGAATGAAAAGCTGGCTGCGCATTTCGGCGTGCGGCTCCCTGCGTGGGAAACCGCCCTCACCTCCGCAATGGCTCAATTGCGGGTCTAGCCCGTTCAACTGCAGCTTGTTCACCCTAGCCGGCAGCCAGTTCCTTTGCCCTCTGGGTCGCGCGCATCACCGCTTTGATCAGCGTCACCCGCAGGCCGCCCTCTTCGAGTTCAAGGATGCCGTCGATCGTGCACCCCGCCGGAGTCGTCACTGCGTCCTTCAGCAGCGCCGGATGATAGCCGGTCTCAAGCACCATTTTTCCTGCGCCAAACACGGTTTGCGCCGCCAGCTGTGTGGCCGTATCGCGTGGCAAACCGACCTTCACGCCCGCTTCGGCCAGCGCCTCAATGATGATGTAGATGTACGCAGGGCCCGACGCCGACAGACCGGTCACGGCGTCCATGTGCTTCTCATCCACCACTACCACGCGGCCCACAGTCTCGAAGATCCGCTCGGCCAGCTCCATCTGGGCAGGCTTTACAAATCGCCCGCGGCACAGCCCGGCTGCGCCCGCACCCAGCGCCGACGGCGTGTTGGGCATGGCGCGGATCACCGCAATTTCCATCCCTGCCGCCTCTTCAATCGACCGAGTCTTGACGCTTGCCGCGAACGACACGATGGTTTTCTCGGTCGTCAGTGCCGGCTTGATCTGCTCAATCAAATCCGGTACCTGGAACGGCTTCACACCTAGCAGAATCAAATCTGACTGTCGCGCCGCCTCCAGGTTGTCAGTGCCAACGTCCACGCCCCACTGCGTGCTCAGCGCAATCGCCCGCTCAGCATGTGCCACTGTGGCGTGAATCTGGTCTGGGGCAAACAGGTTCTGTTTCAAAAACGCCTGCAAGAGTATTCCACCCATCTTGCCCGCGCCCAGCACCGCCACCCTTGCGTTGGGCAACTGCGCCGGAACCTCCGGTACTCCAACGGCTATCTCCGCCATGTTGTTCCTCATGTTCTTTGCGTGCTTACCTCAGGATACCCGCCCGGGGCGGTGTCGCCACTTCCTCAATGAAGACCAGTTCCGAACTGAGTGGGTGTAGCAATTGAATCTGCACCCCGGAATGCATGAGCTGCCTGCCTGAGAGGCGTGTATCGCTCGAAGTGCCATCTTCAAAATGTAGTCTGTACATCTTCATGGGTTTGAGGCCCTGCAGAACAAATTCATGGTCGGGTTCGTCTCCAATACTGCCCCGGAAGGCGTACAGCACTCCGGCGTTTCGCGACGGATCCCAGTACTCCACGCCATCCCAGTGCACGCCATCAGGGCGCGGCGCAACGTGATAGAGATTTGCATCACGGATCAGAGGCCGAAGCTTCTGCTTGTAAAGGGCGATTGCGTTGTGAGCTGCCTGGCGTTGCTCCGGCGACCATGCAACCGTATCCAGCATAAGCGTGAACCATCCCATCATGCCGCTTCGCAGCATGTAGAGAAAATTTTCAGGAGAAGGCGCTGGCCATTTCTCGACGTAGCTCTCCAGCATTGCCGCCGGCAAAACGTGGCTCGTGTCATAAAAAGCACGCCGGTTGGAAAGGGGGTCGTATGTGTCAGTGATCGAGAAGTAGTCGCCGTGCGCCGCTGAGCCAAAGTCCACCATGCGCCCACCGTCATTGCAGATTTCAAATAGCAGGCCCGGGTGCTCGCGGCGCGTCTGCTCGTAGATGCCGTAGTAGGCGCGGACGGCGTGATAGCTCACATCGGTGGAATTCGATGCCATCACAAAATCCGATCCCCAATCATGAATCACCTTCATAGTGCTCTGATTTGGCGGGGCATGCGGGTGGTCGTCGCGCATGCATCCTTTAGCTACCAGATAGCCGTCGTGCTCCAGCATGTCCAGGTGATAGTCATCCACCATGCGCTTAACTTCCCCCGCCGCGTAGACCTGAGCCTCGGGAACTCCAAGGTCAACAGTCTTGCCTTTGTACTGCTGCGGTTTCCATTCGGGCGGTAGATCGGTAATCAGCCAATCGCGAACCGCAGGATCGCGCGCATTTAGGGCGCCTGGATCGGCATCGAGGCCGGCCTGCGTCCAATCGACCCAAAGGCCGAATCGTAGCCCTTGCGCGTGAGCCGCGTCGGCAAGGGCTGCAAGGCCACGAGGAAATTTCGCCGCATCGGGATACCAGTCGCCGACGCCCTTGAACCAGCCTGCGTCCAGGTGAAACATCTCCAGGCCAAGCTCCTTTGCATCGGCAATCATGTGCAGTGCCTCTTGCTCGTTCACCTTCATCCCGCTTCCCCAGCTGTTGTTCACCGTAAGGGGGTATTGCGCGTCTTTCCACGTCAGAGGATTTCCAAGCACAGCCCGTACCCATGGGCGCAATTGGTTACCCGCGCCGTCCGGGCCCCCGGTGAATGCCCCGAGAAATGCAGTGGGTGTTTCGAATTTCCCGCCGGGTTCGAGACGCGTGCGAAATGGGCCTGGCTCCGGATCCAATCCAACGACGGTCACTATAGTGTTCGCTCTGCGCTCCAGGGAAATCCGCGTTTTTCCACTGAACTCGATTCCTGCATACCAGCCAGACTGAGCACGGTCTCCTGTAAACACAAATTCCGCGGGAATGATCTCGCGCGCCTCGCCAGGGATGGGCAGCGCATAGGTCGACGACTTGCCCGTCCACTCGTAGCCATCGCTCACCTTGTCCACGTGTGTGCCGATCGGGGAAGGGCTGTCGGCGCCCTTTTCGACGTAGAAGTTTTCCAATCCGTTCGGCGCTTGATAAGTCAATTCAAGTCGAAGGGAATCGACGAGGGGAAGCCAGACTTCCTTCTCGCCAAGGTTTTCGATGATGATCCGATGCTCGATAGGTCCAAAGTCGGCACGCCCTTCCCAAATCCACGACAAGCGCAGCCGGGGATTGGCGGACTCATACACGAAGACGACATGATGCGGGTCCTTCTGATCTTGCTGCGCCTTGTGCTGCCAAACCAAAGAAACGCTGGCCCCGCCCATCTCTACGATGCCAGGCAACCGCTCCGAGGTCTCATTCCGCAACCGGAACCCAGACCCTCCGCCGAGCCATGCGACCCTTGGCGCTTGCCGGTCAGCTTTGAATCCCAATTGAATGTTCGCGCTGGTAAGCGTCGCGGTTGGCGATCGGTCTGGCGTTTGCGCATTGCAAGACATTGCGAGCGCGCCTGCAGCGACAATCGAAGCCCAGGCGCCCGGCCTGAGGCTTCCGGTAGCTCTGCCCGACCAGGAACAACGCCAAATACGCATGAACAGCCCCCGCGAACGACTAGAGCGATATCGCGCAACCTAAGAAGACAAGATTCACGACTGCGATAATTGCGCTTTCAGCAAAGCCCAAGTTGCAAATGCTTCCGCTGCGAAATGCCGGTCAAATGCGGCACATCACCAACTCAGTTGAAACAGCGCGATCCCCTCCCGCGGCATGTCAGCGGAGATATCCAGCATTCCCTTGTGCACATCAATCCAGGTTGGCGATCCAAACGGTTGCAACTGTCCCGCATCCTTCAGCCGTGCGTACTGTTGCTCGTCCGGGTGCTGCGGCGATCCCATCTGCTGCCACGCGGTGTAGGCGTTGCTGTGGGCATCGTCAATGCGATACTGCGTGACCAGTACGCGACTGATCGCGCTAGGAATTCCTTCAACGCGGATCGAGGACGCGGTCGAAGGCGCCGGTGCATTTACGTCGTGATAGTTCCACACCAGTATCGAAGAGCTGTGATCCTCGTGCGTTGCGAGCGCATCAACATCCGCCCCTTCGCGTACTCCGCTGCGAATAAGCTCTTCAAGCGCCACGGCTCCGCTGCTCGTAGTCTTGACTCGATCGCCAGACATGAGACCCAGCATCCGAAAAAGATTCAGCACAGGCTTGTCAACACCGTTGGTCGCCAGCGAACGAAACCCTTCGAAGTATTCTCGATCTTCAAACTCAAACGACCAACTCAACATTGAAATCAGATTCGCGTCATGCCGTTCCTTCAAGTCGAGGAGCGCCTTGTACGCCGCCGCCGTGTAGGCCGGGTAGAGCGTACCGTTGCGGTAGTTGTTCGCCGGATTCATTTTTGAGGAACACGCCGCGCAGCCTTCGGGATCGGCCTCGCTCAGAATGATTGGCAGCTTGCGAAAGCGCGGAAATTCAGAAATCAGCGCGAATCCTTTGTCCACATCAGTCAGTTCGCGACTCAATCCCATGGTTACGCGTCCCGCCTCAATAGTCGGCGATCCCTTGGCATGAAATGAGATGAAGTCGAGCGGCACCGCTCCGCCATCCGCAGTGCTCTTGCCGGAATTCACATGTTCTAGAAAGTTCTTTAGAAAGTTATATGCCTTCTCGCTGCGTGGACTTGTGCTCGCGGGACCACCTACGACAGCCCCCGGTAACGCTGAGCGTACGCCTGCCGCTGCGTAGTCGTATAGCCTCCAGTACTCCTCTGGGCTTGCGTGCCAGTAGTCGATGTCAGGCTCATTCCACACTTCGAAGTACCAGCGGACCACCTCGTCTTTGCCGTAGCGCTCCACGAGGTGAGCGGTCACCACGCGCACCAACTCCCGCCACTTGTCGAAGTCTTTGGGCGGATTGTTGGATTTGCCAGACACCGTCGATTGAGGAAAATGTACCTGGTAGGGTTCATGACGGTTCGGCAAATCGGCCGCAAGGTCCTTGGGCATAAATCCAAGCTCTACCATCGGCCGCACGCCCGCAGCCTTGTAGGCGTCGAATATGCCATCAAGAATTGTGAAATCGTAAACAGGCTTGCCCTGCGCGTCTTCGCTGTAAACATTCGTCGAGCTGAATTTCAGCTCCGCTCGTCCATCGCCCGAAGTCAGCAGATGATGAGCCCGAACGAACACCGGCACCGGGCTTAGATCGTGGAGTTCACGCAGCAACTCCCGCCCATGCGGTGCGGTCGTGTAGTTCGCTTCGTCGTAGCCAAACCAGTTGTAAATAGGAACAAAATGCCCCAGCGACTGATTCAGATCAACCCCAATCGTCACCGGCGTTGAAGGGCTCGCAGACGGCGAGTCTCCAGTCACCTTTACAGCTGGATCACTCTGCGCAACCTGCGGGTTCACACTTACGCTCGACGCCAACAAGCATCCGAGCACAACACAGCGGTCCATCCGGATCCTGATTTTCATCTCGGATAGAGCTTATACCGCCGGCATGTTTCTCTCCGACCCGCCCGGGCCCTGATTTATCCAGCCTGCTTGCGTCCCGCCCAGAGCCATCCCGCGCTCAGCAGGGTGATCAGCAAAATCATCACCTGCGAAATCACGCAATAGAGGCACCACACCATCAGCACATCCTTTTCAATGTGTGTCAGATAGAAGGCGAATCCCAGGCCAACCACTGCCGCCCCCAACACCAGCGCCTTTTTGCGCAACATCGCCAGCACGCCAATCAATGCGTAACCCGCTATGCCGATCGCCGCCACCGGCACCGGCCCCATCATGGCAAACGGGCTGTGATTCACCACGCCGCAGTCCCAGTGGTCGTTGATGTCGCACACTTCCACATCGTTCGAGTAGTGGACGCGAAGGGCCAAACAAGAAACCGTCAGGCCCAGCACAGCGAGCAGGGTAATCACGTAGCGCATAGTCGTGTCTCGATACTAAAGCATTTGCTGTGCTAGATATCGCCACCAACGTCCCGGGAGTACTTACCCCGTGGCCCCCAACACCCGTCCTGCGTCAATCCCACCCTTGCGCCATTTCAATACCCCCAACGCCCGGGCATGTTACGTTACATTCAAAATCGAGTCCATTTCTCATGTACTACCCCAAACTTATGCTGACACGCTTACAAGTTCGCTCCCTCGCACTCCCGGCCCAGGCCGTCGCCGTCCTGCTTCTTGCGGCCTCAACGTCCGCGTTTGGCCAAGCTGCTTCGAATCCAACCAAAGTCCTCGACACCGCCGCTCTCCACGTACCCAAGGGCGCCTCCGTCGCCATCGTTGAGTTCAGCGATCTCGAGTGTCCGGCCTGCGCCCACGCCGCCCCCATCCTTCACGATGCGGCGGTCAAGTACAAAATCCCGCTGGTGCGCCACGACTACCTGATTCCCGCGCATCCCTGGAGCCAGACCGCCGCTGTCTATGCCCGCTGGTTTGATGAGAAGGGCAACGACCTCGGAGACGTCTATCGCGACGCCGTCTTCGCCAACCAGCGCTCCATTTACAACGTCCAGGTTCTAGCCAAGTTCACGCAGACTTTTGCCAGCAGCCACGGTCTTTCTCTACCCTTCGCCATCGACCCGCAAAACAAGCTGGCATCGCTGGTTCATGCCGATGACGATCTCGGAAAGCGCACCGGCATCCAGCACACGCCGACAATCTTCATCGTCGCCTCAACACCAAAGGGCGATCCGTACTTCGAAGTCCAGGACCCCGCCAAGGACCTCTATCGTGCCATCGATCAGGCCCTTGCAGTCGCAAAGGCAAGCGCCCCACCCGCCAGCTCCACATCCAAAAAGGCTGCGCCTCATTCTTCCGCGAAAGCACATACCACAGCCGTTCCGAAGGCTTAAAAAAACAAAGGGCATTCCCCCCACGGAATGCCCTTTAGCCGCAGTCATTTTCAACCTGCTCGACCGCTATTTCTTGCTCGCAATCCACGCATCAATCCGCGCCTCCAGCAAGTCCAGCGGCAGGGCCCCCGCATCCAGCACCTGGTCGTGGAAATCCCTGATATCAAACTTCGCTCCTAGCGCCTTCTTCGCCCGATCCCGCAATTCCAGAATCTTCAGCTGCCCAATCTTGTATGCCAGCGCCTGGCTCGGCCATGCAATGTATCTGTCCACCTCCGCCTGAATGCTGGTCTCGTCGATATTCGAGTGATCGTGGAAGAAATCCACCATCTGCTGCCGCGTCCAGTGCTTCGAATGCACGCCCGTATCCACCACCAGCCTGATCGCCCGCCAGATGTCTGCCTCCAGCCGCCCGTAGTCCGAATAGGGGTCCGTGTAGAACCCCACATCCTTGCCTAGCCGCTCGGAGTAAAGCCCCCAACCCTCCGCATACGCTGAGAATCCTTCGAACTTGCGGAACGTCGGTACGTCCGTCTGCTCCTGCGCAATCGAAATTTGAAGATGATGCCCCGGCAATCCCTCGTGATAGGCAATCGACTCCGCCGCATATAAATTTCGATCCGTCGGATTGTATGTGTCGATAAACAGCCTCCCCGGCCTGCTGCCATCCGGCGTGCCCGCCTGGTAGTACGCAGGCGCCGAAGTCTTCTCTAGAAAATCCGGCACCGGCACCACCTCAAACGGCGCCTTCGGCAGCCTTCCGAAAAGCTCCGGCAACTTGGCCTTCATCGGCCCAAGGTATCCGCGATACGTCTCCAGCAATTGCTCGCGCGAAGTCGCTTTCATCTTTGGATTCGCTTTGATGCTCGCGCGAAAGCTCTTCAAATCCTGGAATCCCAGCTTCTGTGCAATGGCCAGCATATCGGCCTCGTCCTTCTTCACCTCGTCCAATCCAATCTGGTGAATCTGTTCGGCCGTAAGGTCCGTCGTCGTCGTTCTCCGGATCGAAAACTTGTAATATTTCGCACCGTCCGCAAGCGCCGAAATCCCCGGTTCCTCCCGACCCGCCGGCACATAGCTCACTTCCATGAAGCGCGCAAACCTCTGGTATGCCGGCAATACCTGCTTGGTGATCACCGCCAGCATCTCCACCTTGATTCGCTCCTGCTCCGCCGCCGGAATTGCCGCCGGAAACTTCTTCAGCGGCATCGCCAGCGGCGAATCCTCCGCCTTCTGCCCCGCCAACTGCTTCACCTGCGCCAGCGCTTTTTCCAGCAGATACTTCGGAGGCACGCGGTGATCCTCCATGCCGATCGACATGTTCGTTGTCACTTGGTCGAACGCGTTGGGCAGCGCCTTCAACCGTGCAATCCAGTCGTCGTAATCCTTCACCGTCGTAAAACTCAGCTGCGCCACTACCTGCGGATAGGTCGAGTAGATGCCGCCCATCTGGTTCACCGGCATCTCCCACGGCTTGAACTCCGTCGCCTCAATGTCATCGGAGAAGTCGTGCAGCAAAATATCCCGGCTGGTCTTCTCGGAATCCGTAAAGCCCGTCGGATCGATTGCCGCCAGCTTCAGCATGTAGCCCTGCTCGCGCTCGATCCACGCGTTCTCGGCTTTCACCGAGTAGTCCGTCACCTGGTCGTTGAACCGCTTGTCGCCAATCGATGAAGCAAACTCCGGCGCGCGCTCCAGGCTTGCCTCCCAGAACTGGTTGAACAGCGCATTCATCGCCTTGCGCCGATCCTCCACAGGGCCCGGCGCAGCATCGCCTTGCGCATAGGCCGCAGTTAGGTTCGGGATCAAAAACAGAACAGCGGCAAACAGGGAAATCAGCAAATTTCGGCGCACAGTCAGGGTCCTCAGGCAGCAAATTGCCACTTGTCGAGTTTAGTTCACGCTGCTGCGTAACTCGTTCTCCATAAAACGGGCCCGGTCTGGAAGATTGTTCACCTGCACGCGTCTGAAGTATCCGTCCCGGTGAAGTAAGCCCGCTTTTGACATAGGTAAAACAAAAAATCTCAATAGGTTGACATTCTGCCTATTACGCATCACTCTATAGTCTGTCATTCGACAGGAGACCCGACGTGCCTGAACCCAAATCTGACGTCCTGCAGGGCACGCTTGATCTCATGGTGCTGAAGACCCTCCAATCCATGGGCTCATTGCATGGCTACGGCATCGCAAGACGCATTGAGCAAGTCAGCGTCAACACCCTCAGCGTCAACCAGGGAACCATCTATCCCGCGCTCCTTCGCCTTGAGCAGCGCGCCTGGGTCAAGGCCGAGTGGGGAACATCCGAGACCGGCCGCCGTGCCCGCTTCTACTCGCTCACTCGCGCCGGGCGCAAGCAGATCGAACAGGAAACCGAGAACTGGGAGCGCATTGCCGCCACTATGGCGCGCTTCCTTGCCCCTTCCAACTAGGAGGCGATCATGAACAGTCTTCGCATTCTCCTCAGGCGCTGCGCATCGCTCCTTCATCTCCGCAAACTCGATTCCGACCTTGACGATGAGCTGCAGGCCCACCTCGACCTCGCCATCCACGAAAATCTCAAGGCCGGCATGCCTCCGCAGGCCGCCCGCACGGCCGCTCTTCGCGTCTTCGGCGGTGTCACCCAGGTTCGCGAATCCTACCGCGCGCAGCGAGGCCTCCCATGGTTCCAGCACGCCGGCCGTGATATTCGCTACGCCATCCGCCAGTTGCGCAAGGCTCCCGGATTCACGCTCACCTCCGTACTCACGCTTGCGCTCGGCATCGGTGCCGCCACGTCCGTGTTCAGTGTCGTCAATGCCGTCCTGCTCAAGCCTTTCGCCTTCCGCGATCCCAATCGTCTCGTTGTCCTGCGCGAAGTTCAATACGAGACGCGCGGCGAAATGGTGTCCATCCCCGACAACTACCGCCATGTCATGCGCCTCAAAAGCACGGCCACCACGCTTGATGACGTCGCCATCTTGGCTCAGGTCGGAGCAAGCGTCTCCCTCAATGGCGATCATCCCCGCATCGTCGGTGCTGTCGGCGCCTCGCCAAATCTGTTCACGTTGCTCGGCGTGCAGCCCATGCTAGGCCGCGGCTTTCTTGAAAGTGACGCGCGCAAGGGCTCCGACAATGTAGTTGTCCTGAGTTATGAAGGCTGGCAGAGCATCTTCGCGGGCGACGCCGCAGTCATCGGGAAAACGCTGCGCATCGGTGGCGAGCCCAATACGGTGATCGGCGTACTCCCCGCGGGCATCGTCTTTCCCAAAATTGCCCTGGCCCCCAAAATCTCGTTCCAGGAGACTGCCACGGACGCAATGCTGTTTCAGCCGTTCGTGCCCAGTGATCGCGACCTGAAGGCTGACACCGGAAACTTCAACTACAAGGCCATTGCGCGCCTCAAGCCGGGCGTCTCCTTGTCCCAGGCAAATGCAGAGTTGGAATCCCTTCAGAAGGCCTACACGCTCTCCGCCCATCTGCCCAAGCATCTTGGAATCGCCCTGACGCCCCTCGTCCAGGACGTTGCCTCCGGCGTTAGTGGCGCGCTCTGGATGCTCTTCGCCGCGGTAGGCGCAGTGTTGCTCATCGCGTGCGTCAATTTGGCAAATCTGCAACTGGCCCGGGCCGTCAATGCGGAACGTGAAACAGCGGTGCGCGCCGCCCTCGGCGCCAGCCGCGGCCAGCTCGTGCGCTCGCGTCTCGTCGAAAGTCTTGTGCTGGCATGCGCCGGAGGCGTCGCCGGAATCGTCCTCGCCTACGCCGGCGTGCGCTTGCTGCTCGCCTTCGCGCCCGCCAACATTCCGCGCCTCGACGAAGTCAAGGTAAGCTTCCCCGTGCTCGCGTTTTGCGCCGGCCTCTCGATAACCGCCGCACTCATCTTCGGATTGCTCCCCGCCTTGCGCTCCCTGCGCGTACAGCCGCAATCCGCCTTGCAGGCCAACTCCACGCGTACCGTCAATTCGCAGGAAAGTCATCGCGTCCGCAGCCTGCTCGTTGCCGCGCAAGTCGCCTGCACGATCGTCCTGCTCATCGTCACCTCGCTCGCATTGCGCAGCTTCTCGAATCTTGTGCATCAGAATCGCGGCTTCAACTCCACCCACATCGCCCTCGCTCAGGTCGATCTCTTTGCGCGGCAATATGGCGACTTCACAGGAGCCGGCAAAGGTGCCAAGCTGAACTTTGCCGATCGCGCGCTCGACAATCTCGGTCGCCTGCCCGGCGTGCAATCCGTTGCCCTCACCAGCGTTGCGCCTCTCACCGGTGAAACCTGGGTCGACACCCTGGAGCGGCCTGATCACCCCCTGCCGCCCGGGCAGCAGCCTCCCATTAACGTCCGTTGGATCAGCCCTGAGTACTTGTCCACCATGCAGATCCCCCTGGTCGCCGGTCGCAACCTCACTGCCTCTGACCGCAACAACCCTGAAGTCGTGCTCCTCTCGGAGCGAGCGGTGCGCGAGAATTTTGCCGGAGAAAATCCAATCGGCAAGAAGATCGCCTCCCTTGTCCCCGATGGCAAAATCCCGTTTACCGTCATCGGCGTTGTAGCGGACACGCGCATCAACGGCCTCAAGGACTCCGCCGCCATGGCCTACGCTCCTTACTGGGACTTCACGCCGTGGACACTGTCGTTTCTCGTCCGCAGTGCGCAGCCAGGCGAGTCGCTCATCCCCGCCATGCGCCGCGCCATCTGGCAAATCGATCCGCAGGTCGCCATTCCAACCCTCAAGTCCCTGGATGACCAAGTCAGCGATTCCGTGTCGACAGACCGCTTCCAGGCAATGTTGCTCAGCGGGTTCGGCGCGTCTGCCTTGCTCCTGGCCCTGCTCGGCGTCTACGGCGTCCTCGGGTACTCGGTCACTTTGCGCAAGCAGGAGTTCGGCATCCGCATCGCGTTGGGCTCAGGGAAGAGAGCGCTCATCGGACTGGTCCTGCGCCAGGCAGCGCAGCCAGTTCTGCTCGGCGCCGGCGTGGGACTGACATTGGCGCTTTTTACGTTGCGCTGGGTGCGCAGCCTGCTCTATCAAACGCCCGTCATGGATCCCGTTTGCTATCGGAGGCAGTCTGTTGCTGCTCCTCGTCGCCACCGCCGCAGCCGCCATCATTCCCGCACGCCGGGCCGCATCGGTCGATCCCATGCGCGTGCTCCGGATGGACTAGCCCGCGCTTTCCGGGAACAAACCCCATCGGCCAGATCATGACCATGGCTGGCATGAACCATGCGAAGGCCGCGTGGTCGGGATGGTCGAAGATACGCCCTACATTGCGGCCAGCGTGACCCTGCTGCCCGCGCGCCGCGCCGCCTCGGTCCATCCCATGGAAGCGCTGCGCTTCCAATAGGTCCGCAGCCTCATGTTGCGAAGACGGACTCGTTGTCCAGCAGCCGGTAGAGCGTTGAACGGCTGATCCCCAGTTGCCGTGCCGCCTGCAGCTTGTTTCCCCGGTTCAGGTCCACAACGTAGCGCACGTGTCGCTGAATCACGTCGTCGAGCTTCAGATCGCGAGTGCGCAGCGCAGCGATCGGCTCGCGCATCGGTTCTCCACTGAGTGGCAGAACAAGGTCCGCAGGCCGGATCACTCCGTCTGATGTCTCCAGCAGCGCCGCCTCCAGCACGCTGGCAAGTTCGCGCACGTTCCCCATCCATGCATGCTGCAGCAGCTTGCCCAGCGCGCCCGGTCCCAGTTCCACCGGGCGATGCTGGTAGCGCGCGCAGATGCTGTCCAGAAGCGCCTGCGCCAACGAACAGATGTCTTCCCGCCGCATGCGCAGCGGTGGAATGGCCAGCCGCACCGCGGTCAAGCGGAACGCCAGGTCAGGCATCAGCAGCCCCTGGCCCGCCATCTGCCGCAGCGGGGTCTGCGACGAGGCCACCAGCAGCACCCGACCCAGCGGCCGCTCCTGCAGGCCCTTCAGCACGCTCAGCAGCAACCCCTGGCCCGGCGGCGCCAGAAGGTCTACGCGATCCAGATACGTGAATCCAGCCATGGTCGCCGGATCGAGATCTGTCAGCAGCCACTCCCGCGCGTCACGCCACTTGAACGGAGTGCCCGCGAGCGGCGAGCGGCTCAGCAGGTAGCGGGCCAGCGTCTGCTTGCCCACGCCGCTCTCTCCTTCAATCGATGCCAGCTGGACGTGCGGGGCAGCCATCTCGGCCTGCAGCAGGAGCTTGCGCCAACTCGCGCTGACCCCGGCCGCGATTAGGGCCGGCTGCCCTACCGCCGCCATTCCGCCTGCAGGCTCAGGGTCGACAAGGGTTGGGCCGGGCGTCGTGAGGGGCGATTGGAACTGCACGGCATTTGGCATCACGGTCTCTGCGCCTCACCTTCGCGGCCGGTTTTGAAGCACTCCGGCCAATGGCTGTTTCATCGGCGGACACGTTGAAAACATGAACTGCCTAAACTCGACCGCGGTGGGAATCTCCACGAGCGCCGCCGCCGATTTGGCCACATCGAATCCGGCGCTCCCGACAGCATTCCCGTCAAGCAACAGGCAGCCGTCCTTGGCCGCATCCAAACCACCAGGCCAGGCGCACTCTCTGCGCATTCTCTGGAGGACCGCTGTGGATTTCAAAAAACTCACCGCCCTGTTTCGCCGCAGCTTTGAGGACTGGAACAAGCACAATGCCACACGCCTGGGCGCCGCGCTGGCCTTCTACACCATCCTCTCCATCTCCCCGCTGGTGATTCTCACCGTGGCTATCGTTTCGCTGATCTACAGCCAGAGCACCGCGCAGGGGCACCTGCTCGACGAGGTGCAGTCTCTGGTCGGTTACCAGGGCAGGGTATCGGTTCAGGCCATGCTGGAGAGCGGACGGAGATTCTCGACCGGCATCTTCTCAACCATCGTGGGTGTCGTAACGCTGGTGGTGGGCGCCTCCGGCGTCTTCCAGGAACTGCGCGCCGACCTGAACCAGATCTGGGAGGCCGATCCCAAGGCTTCCTCTGGCATCTGGGGCATGCTGCGGGAGCGCGTTTTCTCCTTCGGACTGGTGCTCAGTGTCGGATTCGTTCTGCTGGTTTCGCTGCTGGTGAGCGCCGCGCTGGCTGCCGTCGCCAAGTTCTTCTCCAACCTGCTTCCGGTTCCGCCGCTGGTACTCGATCTGTTCAACAACCTCGTTTCCCTCGTGGGCATTGGACTCCTGTTTGCGTGCATCCTGAAGTACGTTCCTGCCTGCCGGGTTGACTGGAAGGACGTCAGGGTAGGGGCTTCCGTGACGGCAATCCTGTTTCGTGATCGGCAAGGCGCTGCTGGGCATTTACCTGGGCATGTCCACCACAGCCTCAAGCTACGGCGCAGCGGGTTCCCTGGTGGTGCTGGTGGTTTGGGTTTACTACTCGGCGCAGATTTTCTACTTCGGCGCGGAATTTACCCACGTTCACTCGCTGGCCAACCGCGACCAGTTGGCCGAGCCCTCCAAGCCGGTAATTGATCGCAAAGCTGCTTGAATTTCCCGTAGGGATGTTCACAATTGCAAAAAAAAAACGGTCAAGGTGATTTGATTCATGCGATTACACCCCAAAAATGGGGGAATTTGCGCTGACCGTGATTTAGATCACGAATTCAGTGAAAAGTGAAAAGTGAAAAGTGAAAAGTGAAATGAAAAGCGAATGAGTGAAGAAGTGAACAAAGTAAGTTGGCGGCTGTTCGATTCGAGATTTCGTCATGAAAGTTTCCTGTTCTTCGTCTCGATAAGGAGGCGGCCTGGCTGAATGCAAGATGCACTCTCTACGAATGGCCAGAGGCGATTTTTTGGGCAAATGAAAACCCCTCCGGGAACGTCTTCCTGGAGGGGCTTTTTCTACCTGTATTAAGTGTGACAGGTTCGGCGAATTAATCCCTAATGATTTGGGCGATTTTCGATATTTATTTTTGGCGTGTAAAGTACATGGAAACATGATCTTAAGTGCTTCGGCGGAGTTTTCCACAGGTGACAGGGGGCTTGACAAGATTTGGAGGAGGCCATGAGCGGACCCATAGTTTGATCGCAATTTTGCGGCCCGCCTGCAGCAAGAGGGCAAGAGTCTCTCAGCCACGGACCTGATGATTGCGGCCCAGGCTCTGGCCTCCAATTCAGTTCTGGTTTCCCACGACAAGGCATTCAAACACGTAGCTTCATTTCTGAAAATTGAAGACTGGGCCACCGACCTCGACTAGTGGGCGGAAGTTCGATGCAAGAAAACGCTTCCGGATTGATCAGGGCTACGGCAGAATCAGGAAGGCATTCAGACTCCCGCCGTTCAAGTCCCTGGAACGCTGCGCCCATCCCTCGGGCGCGGGAGCACAAACGATATGAAGCGTCATGTGCTGATCTTCGGGCTGGTGGGCGGGGTGCTGGTGACCCTGCTGAAGCTGATTGAGTATCGGTACCTGGTGATTGAGCACTCGCTTGAGATCTACGGCGGGCTGATTGCGGCGACGTTTGCGGTGCTGGGGATCTGGCTGGGGAATCGGCTGACCGGCAAGCGGACCGAGATTGTGGTGAAGGAAGTGCTTGTGCCGCAAACTCAGGTTCCGCAAGCTCTGGCGCCGCAAACTTTGGAGCCGCAGGGCGGGCAGCAGACGGTGCGGGGTGAGCCCTTTGTACTGAACGAGCGAAAGAGGGAAGAGCTGGGGATTACGCCGCGGGAGTTGGAGATTCTGGGCCTGGTGGCTGAGGGGCTGAGCAATCGCGAGATTGCCGGGAAGCTGTTTGTCAGCGAGAACACGGTGAAGACGCATTGCAGCCGGGCGTTCGACAAGCTTGGGGCGAAGCGGCGGACGCAGGCCGTGCAACTGGGCAGGGAACTCGGGCTTCTGGCCGAAACGGGTCGCCCAAACGGATGATTTTTGGGGCTGACGGCCAAAATCACTCAAAAGAATGACGACTGGGACGGGGCTGATCTGGGTAAGGTGGGTCCAGGGTTGAACGGCCGCGTTCGGAAGTGGCTGGGGAGAGGCGATTGGCGGCGCGACTCAACAGGGTGCAGAAAAAGCGAAATTCCCAAGAGCATACCTCAGGGGTTAAAACCCCGCGTTGACACTGGGTCGGGGATGCCCGGGATAAATCCCGGGCCTACCGCCTGAAAGACTTTTCAGCACGCCTTAAAATCGCGCCCTCACACGATTCCTTGATCCCAGAGAATTTTCCGAAGCATTTGAAAACCAGGCTGAAGTCAGACTAGAGACAGGAGAGGGGCATGAGGAAGGTAGTCGTCACGTTTGGAATGATCGGGGGGCTGGTGATCTCAGTGTTGATGCTGAGCACGCTTCCATTTGAAGACCAGATCGGGTTTGACCGCGCGTTGATTGTCGGTTACACCACGATGGTGGCTTCGTTTCTGCTGGTGTTCTTCGGGATCCGGTCCTACCGGAATAACGTGGGCGGGGGACGGATCACGTTCGGGCGAGGATTCTCAGTGGGCATCCTGATCACTCTGATCACGTGCGCGTTTTACGTGGTCACGTGGCAGATTATGTACTTCGGCTTCATGCCGGACTTCATGGCCAAGGAAGGCGCTCATGCGGTGGAGAGGCTGCGTGCGTCGGGGGCGAGCGAGGCGGCCATCCAGGCAAAGATTGTGGAAATGCAGAAGGCCAAAGCGCTTGAGGACAACCCGCTGACCAACGCATTGATGACGTTTATCGAACCGTTTCCGGTGGGGCTGGTGATCACGCTGATTTCGGCGGCGGTGTTGCGGCGGAAGGTTGCGGCGGGAGGGGCGCAAGGGGCGGTGGTGGAAGCTAGTTAAGGAGATTGGTGTCGGCAGGCTGGTAACTTCCGTATTGGCGGTGACTCGACCGGAATGCCGTGAATGAGCGCATAAAAATTCTTCAGGCAGAGGCTCTAGCGTGGAGACGCCACAATTCGAATAGAGAAATGGCGAAATTGTTTGTGCAGGACAACTCCCAACACAACCATTGACACTGCAGCCATTACCACACCGGCGCTCCAAGACAACAAGAGGTGTTTCCCTCCCAGCCCAACTAGTCCTTCAAGGAATCCGACGATGATCACAAGAGGGGCACCATAGAGCATGTGTCGCCAGAAATATGCCCACCAAATGCACATCAGGCGCCTAAAGGTTAGTTCTAGGTACACAGGCTCAGCAGCAATTGAAGTCGAGGCAGGATCGCTAATGGTAGTAGTCTCCCAACTAGGTTTTCAAGCGGATTCGGCCGATTATCTCAGATTCCAGACGCCTATTGTTCCGTTGCGGTCGTGTCGTGGACAACTCGGTTTCCCTACGACCCGCTCATCGCGATAAGGCCGCGATGAACGGGGCACAGCTCTTGGTGCCGGATGAGTGATGCTCCGGTGAGGGTTGGCACCGGACATCTCACGATTTATTAGCAAGTTACGGAGAATACTTCCAGTTTTAGGTCAGGTATTTATTGAGCTGTCGCGGATGCTGGTAATGGGGCGGCGGGCGTGTTGGCGGCCAATGACTTTGTCGCTACCGATTCAGCACGAGGGGCGCTCTGCGGAGCCGATTCGCGATTGGCCACGAAGTTGGCGTGGCATGCGATTCCGGCGGCCCGGAGCCGGGCGTAATCGGCGTTGTTGCGGAGACCGTCGAAGAACGGGTCTTTGTCGATGGCGGGATACGAGCAGTAGTTCCGGGCGATGGCAGTCTTGAGCATGCGCAGGGCGGCAGTGGTCTGGCCGCAATAGGCGAGGTGGCCGGCGAAGAGGTAGTTGATCTCCGGGTCGTCATCGGTCTCAACGCCGGCGGCGAGGGCTTTGATCTCCGATGCAGGGGCCTGGCGGGCACAGGCGAGGAGCATTTTGTAACTGCCCCAATGGGCAATTTGGGGCGCGCCGATGCTAAGGGCTTGCTGAAGTTCGGCCGACTGTGACTCGCCTGTCTCAGACTCGCGGGTTTGGGTTTTGGCCTGGCGGAGATGTACCTCCACGGCCAGAGCCTTCGACCATTCGGAACTGAGGTCCTTGCGGATGAAGTCCTGGGCGCGACGGTACTGGCCGAGCTCCATGAAGGTGGTGGCGCAGGAGCCCCAGATGATTTTGGAGGCCAGCAGGACCACCATGTCGCATTCGTGACCGGCCTCGTCGAGCGAGCCGCCATAGCGAAGCACGTAGCTGAGGACGTGGTGATTGTTGGGGTCGTCGGGGCGGCGGCGCAGCAGCTCGAGGGCGGTTTGATGCGCCTTTACCAGCTCGCCGCGCTCGGTGCGATGGATGGCCATCTCCGCGACGGGGATGGGCGATTCGGGATCGAGGGCCAGTTCGCGTTCCGCCGCGGCGTCAGAGAACTGCAGCATGGAGGGGCCGCCGCCGCCAAAACGCGAGTAGGAGTAGTAGCGGAGGGAGAGATTTCCCCAGGCGGGGGCGTAGTTGGGATCGAGCAGCACGGCGCGGCGCAACATGGAGACGGCCTGCTTGTTGGGCTCGGGATCGTAAGACATGGCGATGCTCTTGAGATAGAGCTCGTACGCCTCTTCATTGCTGGCCGGTGCGGAGACTTCGGACACGAAGCCGGTGACGCCGAGGGCCGCGGCCAATCTTTTCCTGGTGATTCCGGCTACCTGCGTCTGCAACTCCAGCAGATTGCTTTTGGGAATGTTGACTGTGTCGCGCCACAGGATGCGATTGTCGTCGGTGTCGATGGCCTCCATGGTGATCTGGAGCTGGTCGCCTGCCTGAATGTAGTCGCCGGTCACGATGCGGTTCACGTCGAGGTCATGGCTGACGGCGTGCAGATTGATGGAGGCATCGGAGTAGCGGTTGGATGCGGCCAGCGGGCGGATGACGAGAGAATGCGCCGGGCTGAGGGCGTTGGCAATCTGATCGGGCAGGGCGGTTCTGAGGAATTCCAAGGAGGGGTTCGATCCGGCATTGCGGAAGGGAAGAATGGCGACGGGCCCGGGCGTTGAAGGCGACTTTGGTGCTGGGCGCAGTCCCATGATGCCAAACAGCAGACCCACAAGGATGAGGGCGCTGCAGGCCCACCAGAGTTGCGGTCTTCTGAAGAAGGGCCGTGGGACAGTTTGCACGGCCGGTGTGGCGACATGAGGCGGCGCGGCGGGCGGGCTGCTCGCTGAAGGCTTCGCGACAAGATCGTCGCGGCTCGCAATGAGGTGGACGGGAACGGCGATGCGGTAGCCGAGCTTGGGTACTGTCTGGATGATCTCTTCTTCGCCGAGGGCTTTTCTCAGCTTGGATACAGCGGTGGCGAGTGAGGCGTCAACGACCGACGTCCCCTGCCAGACGGAGTCGAGCAGTTCTTCCTTGCGGACGACTTCACCCGCTCGCAGCAGCAATTGATGGAGGACTTCAAGAGGCTTGCGCTCGAGGTCGACCACTTTGTCCTGAACGCGCAACTCATAGCGCAACTCGTCAAATTCACACGCCCCAAACTGCCACACTCGCCTGGCGGATGTCTGCTCGGCCTGATCGGGAGGTATGAACGTCATCCGAAGCGCCTTCTTTAGAAAAGTTCAGAATTCCGTTAGGACTCCAGGGGCCCATCAGGGTGAGACTAAGCCATCGCGCCGGACGTGCCCCAAACGCCTGGTTCAGCCTGAGCAAGCTGGTTCCCGGATAGACCGCCTTGGAGCGGATCGCGAACCCGCGCCTGTGCCCGCGTTCCGGAGGTCAATATGAGAAGGATACCCAGTGTGAAGCTTAGTTCGATACTCATTTTAAGTGTGGCCTGCTTGTTGGGGGCCGGGCTTGCGCAAAAGCAAAGTGAGGCTCAGGCAAAGAAGAGTGAGCCATGGACGCCGCCGGACGCCACGGCACCTCCTGCGCGGGCGGCCGCCACTCCGTCCGGGACGGTTGAATCCGGAAAGATGCCGGACATCATTGGCGTTCACCTGGGCATGGACCCGAAGGAAGCGCTTGCGCTGGTACGGGCCCACTATCCCAAGAGTCAGCTCACCACCTACAACGACAACATGTACACGTTCCCTGCGCCGGTGTACCAGGGAACGATTGTGAACCCGGCGGATAACTACCAGGACGACTTTGAATTGGTGACGACTCTGCCGCCGGAGAAGCAGGCGGTTTGGCGGGTGAGGCGGGTCACGAAACGCATGCATGTCGATCGAGGAACGCTGTTTGCGGCGCTTCGGGCGAAATATGGCAAGGAGACGGTCGCGATTGCTCCCAATTCCAACGACCCGGCGTCAAGTGATTCCGAGGCCGTAACTCTTCTCTGGCTCTTCGACGAGTCGGGGCGGCATGTTCCGCTTCCGAATTCCGGTATTTCGTCGGTGGTGAATTGCTGGAATGTTCCCGATCACCCCGGCACGCATTACCTTCTCGATGAAGCGACTGGTCAGCCGTTCGCTCCCGGCGGGTGGTGTGGTTCCAACTTCATCGCCATGAGCGCGTCTGTGGGAAGCACGCAGTCCATCATCGAGAACATGACCACGGACCTGGTGGACCTGCCGCTGGCCCACCGCACCTCTCACGCCACCGCCATCTGGTACCAGGCGGAGGCCGAGAAAGCGCGCGCGGCGGATGCAGCCAAGGCAAAGCAGGCAAAACCGGTGCTTTAAACCGCAAGGCGGCGTTCCGCCGGAGGATATCGATGACTAGAAGAGTCCAGCTTTATGTGCTGCTTGTGTGGGTTGCGGCGTCCTTGGGGGCAATCGTTTGTGCGGCGCAGGGGCAGGCGCCCGCGCCGCCGACGATTGTTGGCATCCGGACCGGAACTCCGATTGCCGAAGCCTATGAGTTGCTGAAACAACATGGACCCAACGGAATGATCCAGTATGGACAGAAGCGCCTGGAAGTATTGGCGGACAAGCCGATCACATACGCGATGCTTTGGTCGGCCACAGGAAGCCAGGAGGACCGGGAGATTGTGGAAGTGGACCTCAACTTCCCGCCGAATGACCAGAGAGTGTGGCGTATTTCACGCCGGATCGCATTCCCAACCGATCATGAACCTCTGGCCGAGGCGATGATGAACTCTCTGCGGAAGACGTTCGGAAAGGAATTGCCGTCGAGTGTCCCGGATCATGCGTTCTGGGCTTTCGACACGCAAGGGAAGCCGGTGCAGGGCAGAGGCGTTGAAATGGCCGACTGCGCGCAGTATCTGGATCTCCCGGAACTTTCCGGGACTGTTCTTGCGTTCGCGTCGGCGAAAACGTCGTCGACCGTAAATCCGAATGTCGCGCTGTCTCCGGCCACGATAGCGGCCAATCGGGATCATTGCCAGTCATTTGTGTTTGTGGCGGCGAGCCTGGCGCCCGAACCTGGCAGCCGCGCCATGATCCGCAATGTGTCGGTGACGGTCACCGATATCGGAGCGGGAATCCGAGCGGGAACGGCGACGGTAGCGGCGCTGAACGGGGCTGTGTCAGCCGAGCAAAAGGCGGCGCTCAAGAAGGCCAAAGAGCAACCTGTACCGCAGTTTTAGGACGACCCAAATTGCGCCGTCATTTTGGGGCGGCTGGGCCGTTATTCAGTCTGTGGAAAACCTGTGGAAAACCGCGCATGTAAGAAAAATGGACGTATCGCTCAGGGATGCGATACGTCCATTTTAATGTTGCGTTTGCAGCGAAAACTTCAATGACTGGATTTGGTATGCGGAACGTAGTCCGGGCTGCGGAAGCGCTTGGAGGGTTCGTCGGAGAAGATCTGGCCGTCCTTGATGTGGACCACGCGGTGCGCGTATTCGGCGATGTCGGGTTCGTGCGTGACAAGGACGATGGTGTTGCCCTTGGCGTGGAGGCTGTCGAACAGGGCCATGATCTCGACGCCGGTTTTGGAGTCGAGGTTGCCGGTGGGCTCGTCGGCCAGGATGATGGACGGGCTGTTGACCAGGGCGCGGGCGATGGCGACGCGCTGGCGCTGACCGCCGGATAGCTCGTTGGGCTTGTGGTTCATGCGAGCCTCAAGGCCCACGTCGGCGAGTGACTTGCGCGCGCGCTCGAGGCGTTCCGCGGTGGGGGTGCCGTTGTAGATGAGCGGCAGTTCCACGTTGTGCAGCGAGGTGGCGCGGGCCAGCAGGTTGAACGTCTGGAAGACGAAGCCGATTTCCTTGTTGCGGATGCGGGCAAGCTGATCGTCGTCCAGTTCGCTGACCAGCTGGCCGTTGAGCCAGTACTTGCCCTTCGACGGGGTGTCGAGGCAGCCGATCAGGTTCATCAGCGTGGACTTGCCGGAGCCCGAAGGCCCCATGATGGCGACGTACTCATTGTGGCGGATGCGCAGGTTGACGCCGCGCAAGGCCTGGACCTGCTGCTCCATGCCCATGTCGTAGGTGCGCCACAGGTCCTCGACCACGATCACGTCGCCGTTGGGCGGCGCCACAGGTTGCGCTAGCTCTTCGGTGCTGGTGCTGTCCAAGGTCATCGTCCCCATATGTTCCTCTGACGTTACGGGATCCGCTTTGTTGCAGAGAAGTGGATTCCCTGAACCCGTACAGTCATAGTACGGATTTTCGAGCGATCAGTTCCCGGCTTCGATCTGGCAATGAAACCAGACGGATGCTTGTTACTTGCTGGGCTGGTCACCGGGCTTGACGGTGTCGCGTTTGACCAGCGAGTTTTCCTTGAGCCCGCGCAGAGTCTTATAGGGCCCGGTTACGATCTCGTCGCCTTCCTTGAGGCCGGAGAGCACCTCAATATCGGTGGCGCCGGTGATGCCGGTTGTGACCGGAACGAAGTGAGCACGGAGCTTGCCGTGAGCGTCCTTGCTGAACCACGTAGACGCCCGGTCTGCTCCTTGGCGTTCGGGGCGGTGGCTGGCGCCGAGGCAGCCTGCACGCCGTCCTTGGCTGGCGGATCTTCCGGCGTGTGGATGGTGAGCGCCTGGATGGGCAGCGACAGGATGTTGGCCTTTTTCGCGGTAGTGATCTTGGCGGTGGTGGAAAGGCCGGGACGGAGGTCATCGCTGGCCTCATCGAGGGTGACGATGACCTTGAAGTCCTTGGCTTCTTCAGTGCCGGAGGTCTGGGTGGACGTGGCGAGGCCGCTGGAGCGGAGCAGCGCCTGGTCGCCGACCAGGGTGACGTGACCCTTGAAGACCTTGCCGGGGATTGCGTCAACGGTTACGTCGGCAGGCTGGCCGAGCTGCACGTTGACGATGTCGGTCTCGTCGACTTTTACCTCGGCGGTGATCATGCTCATGTCGGCCAGCGTCATCAGGGTCGAGCCAGCTGTGTTCTGAATGCCGGTGACCACAGTCTCGCCTTCCTTGACGGGCATGTTGGTAACGATGCCGTTGAAAGGAGCGATGGCAATGGTCTTATCGAGCATGTCCTGATTGGCCTGGAGGGTGGCCACGGCGGTCTGCAGGTGACCGCGCTGGGAGTCGGTTTGGGCCTTGGCCTGGTTGAGCTGCGGCGACCATCTGGGCGACCGTAGCGACGTCGGTGTCGTACGCGGCCTTCTTGGCGTCGTAGTCCTGCTTGGCCATGATGCCGGCCTTGTAGAGGCCCTGGGCACGATCCCAGTCCAGTTTTTTCTGCTCCAGGTCGGCCTTGGCGCGCTGCACGTTTGCATCGGCGGTCTTTTCCGCGGCGATGTAGGAGTTGATGTCGGTCTTGGCGGCTTCAATCGCAGCTTGCTGACCGGTGACATTCGCCTTTTGCTGGACATTTTCGATGGTGGCGACCGTCTGGCCCTTCTTGACCGACTCTCCCTCTTTTACATAGAAGTGGGTTACCCGGCCCATCACGTTGGCGCCGAGGTTCACGTAGGTCGTGGGCTTGATCTGGCCGGTTCCACTAACGACAGTGGCAAGGTTAGCGCGCTGGATTTTGGCGGTCATGACCTTGGTGTAGCCGGACTGCTGCTTGACGACCATGAACGTTACAAGGCCCGCGACTACAACAAGGACGGCAATAATGAGCAAAATCTTTTTCATTGTCCGTGATGCTCCCAGAATTCTTCCTTCCAGTTTACGCAATTACCCGTGCAGCGGTTCCCGAAATTGCTTGAAAACCAGCCGCGCTCAACGAAATCCTTCAACCGGCGCATCAGTCCCGCGGCAGGGCAGGGAACTACGACGTTTTCAGGGCCGTTCGGCCTGCATTGCCCAAGGATCGCAACCTGCATACCCATTCGCGACTCAGACTCAGGGAATCGCGGCTGGAGCCCGTCCGGGGAAGCGGATCAGGTTCGAATCAGAGAAGGTGTGCGTCTTTCCTATGGACGCACTAAGCAGGCCGCTGGTCTCAGCAGGATAAAGGCAGAAAGTGAAAATTTGATGAGCAGTGAACAAAATTTATGGCGGTTGGAGGTGACATTTGACCTTTGCAAGGAGTCCAACAGGCGCGAACTCCGAGGCGTAGTCTTGCCCGGCAGTGCTGGGACTCGTAAAATAGGGCAATCCAGGAGTTTCCGAGGAAATGATGTCCACCCGCCGTTCCTACGTAGCCGTTGCCTTGGTTTGCGGCCTTTCGTTCCTTTGCGTACAAAAGCTGCCGGCCCAGCAGCCCGCAACGTCCACGCCCCAGACACAGGAAGTCGATCCCCTGAAGCGGCAGCGCTCGGATGAGGATCAGTTCAGGGCGCAAAAGGAGCTCGAAGAGGGAACTCCATGGCGCGTACAAGACCTGGCTCGAGCAGGATGTGCCATACATCATCAGTGATGAAGAGCGGAAGGCTTTCAAGAGCCTGAGCAACGACGAGGAGCGCGAAGCGTTCATCGAGAATTTCTGGCTGCGCCGCAATCCGAACCCGGATTCGCCGGAAAATGAGTTTCGCGACGAGCACTACCGCCGCATTCAGTATGCCAACGATCACTTCCCGGCCGGCAAGCCGGGCTGGAAGACAGATCGCGGTCACATCTACATTTCGTTCGGCAAGCCGGATTCGATCGAATCGCACCCCTCGGGAGGCTCCTATAACCGACCCATTGAAGAGGGCGGCGGCGAGACCTCGACGTTTCCGTTTGAGACGTGGCACTACCGCTATCTAGAGGGCGTGGGCGACAACATCGACATCGAGTTTGTGGACACCTGCCAATGCGGCGATTACCACTTTACGATCGACCGCAGCGAAAAGGACGCGCTTCTTCACGTCCCCGGCATGGGCCAGACGCAATGGGAACAGATGGGCCAGTCGAAGAAGGCAGACCGATTCCGCGGCGGCGTGGAGAGTCTGGGGAACGGTCCTCTGGCGGCCAGCCAGGGCGCCAAGGAATTTGATCGTATTGAGTTGGCGGCCAAGCTGTTTGCGCCGCCGCCGGTGAAGTTCAAGGATCTGGAGTCGTTCATTACCGAGCACAAGATCATGAATGGGCCGCCGTTTCCGTTCGATGTCCGCACGGACTTTGTGAAGGTGACGGAGAGCACGGTCCTGGTGCCGATTACGGTGCAGATCCGGAATCGCGACATTACCTTTGAGACCAAGAATGGGGTGGCGACGGGGATCGTCAACATTCTGGTGAAGGTGACCACGCTCACCCACAAGACGGTGCAGACGGACGAAAACACAGTCGAGATTGAGCAACCGGCAGAGCTGCTGGAAAAGAGCCTGGATCGAAAGTCGATCTACTGGAAGGCGCTTCCGCTGCTTCCCGGCCTCTATCGCCTGGATATCGCGATCAAGGATGTGCACAACCCGGATCATGTGGGCCTGTATGGGCGCGGTCTGGAAGTACCCACCTATCACGACGAAAAGCTGGCCACTTCTTCGCTGATCCTCGCCGACCAGATGGGCACGGTGGATTCGCACTCGATCGGCGCTGGAAATTGCGTGATCGGCAACACCAAGATATGTCCCCGCGTGATGGCGACCCCGGCAACCCCGGTGAATTTCAAGCGCAACCAGCAATTGAACTTCTGGATGCAGGTTTACAACCTGGGAATCGACGAGGCGAGCAAGAGCAACCTCGCCACGGTGACGTATCAGATTATCGATACGGCCACCAGCAATGTAATCTTCGAGAAGAAGTTGGATTCAAAGGACTTAGGTGCTCACAGCGACCAGCTCACGGTGGTAAAATCGCTGCCGATGGCGGGTCTTCAACCAGGGAAGTACAAGGTGACGATCAAAATAAATGACGAAATCTCAAAACAAGAGATTGCGCAATCGGCACCTTTTGTCGTGGAATAGTATGCAACGAGCCGCGCGAACAGGATTATCCGACGTCAGATCGGGAATCCGTGCGGTTCAACTAGCATTTGGATTTGCCAGAGACGCCTCCAGTTCACCTCGATACGTGACATTGAGCAGGCTCCATCTCGCGTTGTTGGCTCTACTGATCGGATCTGTCGCCGCTCCTCTCGCAGGTGCAAGCACAGCCTCAGTAAACGGAGTTGTGCGCGACTCCGCGGGCGTGCCGCAGATTGGAACCGTAGTTCAGCTTCTTCGCTCCGACATGAGCGTGGTGGCCAGCGCCTATACCAACCAAAAAGGCCGTTTCATCTTTCCGACAGTTCTGCCCGGCAACTACTCGATCAAGGCGATGGGAACGCTGTACCTTCCTTCGCTGCGCGAGAATGTGCGGGTCCGCGCCAGCACGGTTGTGAATCTCACCCTGAACACCCTTTATGAGGTGATGCAGTGGCTCCCGGCCGAGCCTCGCAGCGCCGACTCGCAGAAGGATGATTGGGCGTGGACGCTTCGTTCACCCGCAAACCGTCCTCTGCTTCGGATGCTGGAGGATGGTCCGCTCATTGTGGTGTCAGAGGGACCGAATACCCACCCCAAGCTGAAGGCTCGCCTGACGGCCGTTGGCCAGGAAGGCACTTTTGGCGAGGATGGCCAGCGGGTTTCGCTTGAAGTGGAAGACACGCCGTCCAATAGCCGCGAGTTGCTGGCAAGCGTTGATTTTGCGCCCGGAAGCGATGCGCGCATGGAGTCGACGCTCGGGTTCCGCCAGGACCTGGGATTTGCCGGGTCTGTGCAATCGCTGGCAGCGGTTTCGATTCATCCGGAATTTGAAGGCGCAGGTGCCGAGGGCTTAAACGAAGCCACCATGCGCACCTGGCAGCAGATGACCATGGGGGACGAGTTTGACGTGGAGACGGGCGCGGAGCAGGTTCTGGCGCGCTTCGCTCAGAACTCGCCGAACACGATTCTTGCCGCGCTGCCCTTCATCAGTGTGGGCTGGCACGAAGGCAATTCGGTAATTCATTACCGCATGGCCACCGCCGTGCCAGGTAAGCATGTTGAAGGCTCGACAGCGGCAGGGAGCAATCTTCCCGCAATATCGATTCATAATGGCAGCCTGGCCCTGGAGCACGGCCTTCACCAGGAGATAAGCTGGGAGCGCCGCACCGATATGTCGGGGATGTCGTTCGTGATGTACAGCGACTCGCTGAGCAATCCGGTGATTGAAGCCATGACGCGCGGCGCCATTCCGACGCAGGACATGGTGGAGAACGGGCTGTATGACCACGCCAGCGGAATGTTGCGGGCGGCGGCTCCGGGATATTCATCGACCGGGATTGTGGCAGCCGTTGAACGGAGATCGGCGCGCGGAAACTCGATCCGGATCAGTTATGCAAATGGGGACGCGCTGGTGATGAAGTCTGTTCAGCGTGCGACCCCGCTGAACCAACTGGTGGCGGCCACGCGACCGCGCCGCACCCAGATGTGCTCAATTTCACTGTCAGGGACGCTGGATGGCACTGGAACGCGTTGGCGGGCGAGCTATCGATGGCAGCCTGAAGACACGGTCACCCGCGTGGCTCCCTATGCCGCAGATGCATCAGAGCCCTACCTGAATATGCACTTCCGCCAGCCAGTGAGACTCCATCGTGAGGGCATCGTCGGTATGGATGCGATGTTCGACATGCGCAATGTGCTGGCCCAGGGCGACCGGCCGTTCATGCTTACCGATGGCTCGCTACTGGTGTTCGCCCAGGATCAGCGCAGCGTGAGCGCGGGCCTCGCATTCACGTTTTAAATTCCCCTCATTTTGAGTAGTAAATCAGCGGTTCCAAGCGCGGAGAAGCGCGTCCTTTCAAGGTGCGCCGCGACGTTTGGCCGCGCCCATTCGCTGTGTTATATTTCTCTAGTGCGTGTGCTGATTTTTGAGTATGCGCAACCCCGCCTGATACACATGGACGCGTAGCTCAACTGGCAGAGCATTCGGCTCTTAACCGACAGGTTGTAGGTTCGATTCCTACCGCGTCCACCAATTAAATTCATTGATTTACGCGGCTTTCCACCTTCGCCACAAACCTCGGAACGATCCACGAGTGGGGGTTTCTGTGGGTGCTCCCCATCAAAATCCTGCGCATCTGTGGGTGTTCCTGACCAAAGGTTCTCCAAATTGTAGTCTGCCGCAGTCTCTCCATTCTTCGCCTGTGTCAGGATCGGGCCTGCTTCATTTCTCCGGTTCTGCGACCAATGCAGTGACTCCCGTTGGGACGCTCCGATCTGCTGGCTCTACCCCACCAACCCCGCATTCCCGAAGTGCAACCGAAGCCGCGACCGCCCTAGCGGATTTGCCCGCCCTCCCCCCGCAGCCTGGAAGATCATCGGCGCGCCAGAAAGACGGCGCGCCCGGAATCGAGCCAACAGCCATCAGGGCCGCTAGACACAAAAATCGCGTGAGAGATCTACGGGGTTCAACCTGAGCGATCGCAACAACGCTGGTGCGGAACTACCTATCATCCTGCGCTTCCAGTGAGGGCTCTCGCCTACGGAGATCCAACGCACGAGAAGCGTTGACGACTTCATCCCGAAGATCCAGCGCATCTTGCGTACAAGCACCCAGGCTACTTGGATTGTTCTAGCGCCGGCGTTTCTGTTTCCTGTAGTTTCGCGGCGGTCCGCAGCTCCGCTACCGCGTCCTCTTTGCGGCCAAGGGTGCGGTAGGCCCGTCCAAGCAGAGCGTGCGCCATGGAGTTCTTTGTATCGATCTCAATAGCATGCTTTAGATACATCGTCGCCATCAGAGGGTCGTTTTGCTCTAACATCACTTTACCGAGCAGGATGTAAGGGATGTTCAATGTTGGTTCAAGAAGAACAGCGCGATCCAGTGATTTCTGGGCATTGACGTAATCGCCCCCGCGTAGATAGGCATCACCAAGCCGATCGTAGACCGTGCCAAACATAGGATTCAAGTCGCGCTCCATCCGGAACTGCGACAATGCCTCGGGAAGGTCACCGCGGGCGAGAGCAATCTGTCCCAGCAGCAGGTGAGCTGCAGGTAGATCCGGTTTGAGTTCAAGGGCTCTGCGCGTTGATTTTTCCGCGGCTGGCAAGGACTGCCGACGCAGCAGCATCCTGCCCTCGAGTAAATACGCTGGCGCGGAGTCGGGTAAAAACTCGTATTGCGCCGCAAACGCGTGGCGGGCATCGTCGAACCGGTTCGTATCGAGATAGCAAAGGCCGAGCACGTATTGAGGATCTACGTTCATCTGTTGCGACGAGGCCGATGCCCTTTCCAGCAGAGGGATAGCCTCCGCTGCCCTGCCCATACGAAACAAACTGGCGCCTTGCATCTTCATTGCTTCCAGGTCCGCCGGATCCTGCGCGGATGCTTTCATAAAAGTTATCGCTGCATTTGCCAGGTCGCCCTTCTCATAGAGGATCAGACCTCGGAGATATTCAGCACCTTTTGGCTCCGGATCGGTTGCACCCAGCGGGGTGAGCAATTCCAGTGCCTTATCCAACTGCCCCTTGTTCATTAGATTCTGGGCTTCCGATACTGGACCGACAGTCTGTCCAGCAACGAAGGTCACGGACATGACTCCGAAGCAAGTCACCGTCAACACAACTTGGCAGCAAATGAAAAAGCTGAATTGCCTTTTGGTAGAACGCATCGCCAGTAATCCTCTTCGATATCGAATTCCGAGACAATCACGTCGCGTACCGGAGATGTTGAGATCTAAAAATGGCTACCAGTAGTAAGCAGCCACGACCTGCGGAGGGCCGGCAATTGAATCCGTAATCGTGGTCTTGAGAACAACTTCCAGATTCTTTTTCTGCCAATCCGGGGGAGCGTCGCGGAGACCTTTCTCAATGTACTCCGGTTGAGAGACAAACTCCGCAGCCGCCTGGGTTCCAGTACCACTGATTCCAGCCACGATCGCGATGAATTGACCGGTTCGGGAATCCAGGATTCGACCGACGATAGCATAATCAGCATTCTCTGAAGCCGAGTTCGCGACATGCTGCAACCAAATTCGACCGCCCGAGGTCTGTTCCTGGATGGTAAATTTCCCTTCCTTTTCAACAAAGGCGAAATGCAGATTGGCTGTCAGATCCATAGTCCACCGATTGTTGAACGCGCCCACCACCACTGCCGGCGAGTTGCGCAGATCCTGAAAGGAATAATTCGAGCCAATTCTTACTTGTCGGGGCTTGCCGAGCTGACCGAAAAGGCCAGAGAGGCTTACGCCAGCATAAGCATCCCCGAGGTCTACCCCATATTCGGGGTAGGCCGTCATATCACTCCCGAAAAGTTTTTCACCGGGGTCAAGCGGTAGAGGTTGGTTATATCGTTCAACCTCCGTCTGGAATGTCCCTGGGTGCGTGCGCGAATACTGTTCGTACAGTCTTTTGGATGGACGGTACACAACGGGTTTTGCGAGGCAGATCAGAACCGGTTGCGGGGTTGTGAATACCGGACCCCAAAACTGTTCCATGATCGTCTTCTTGGGCGCTGCTCGTTGGGAATTGATGAACACCATTCCAACCGCAACCGCAAGAATTAGAAAAGCTGCCGCCACGGCGATCCCTGGCCAACTAAAGCCATGGAGCTTCTTTAAGGGAGTATGCGGCGCCAACAACGGAGTGAGGGTGGCGAGCTCCGGATTCGCCGACGGCCTTTGCGCTGCCCATTCAAATGTGGGCGAGTAGGAACCCACCGGAAGCTTGATGAAGACAGATGAGTCGCGGGACCCCTCCTGATAGTACTGCTCGAGCCGTCGCCGCACTTCTCCTGCCTGGACCCGAACAACTGGGTCATCTCCGGTCGCATAATCCGGTGACCGCAGGAATAGCTCAGTACCAATCGTCCGTTCTTTCAGGCGTTCGACCTGTCCGGCGAGCTTCTTTTCCACAACATACTGCAGGAATTGTCGACTCCGTCCCGCACTCCGGAAATAGCGGCTTGCAATGATCCGATCCAGTTCCTGATGAACCGCTTCAGCCTTCTCCGAATCTTCTCCAACAAGTAGAGAGGACTCACCTTTGCGATTCGCTGGTTCCACCACTGCCTTCATCGGTACCCCAACTGATTTCTGTGAAGAAGGTCATCGGAGTTCGGACGCTTCTGAATTTATAGGACGCTCGAAAAGCGAAACGGCTACAACCTCTGCCGCTCAGCTACCAATTTGCCAATCGTGACGGGATTAGAACCTCGAGCCTTCGGTCCCAATTAAAACTTTACTAAATCGCTTCACTCTTTCTCACCGCCAGATTACACACAAGACGCGCAATCTCTGTCAAGGGGACTTCTGCGACCCCGAAGGACCTATCCACGGCGGTCTGAGGGTGTGGCGTAAATTCACCCCTATTCTCCGCCATCGCGCTCACGATCCATCAATCGACTGCTGCAAGATCAACCAAATAGCCAATAAATTGCCGGTTTCTTACTGTAATGCACCGTATCTTACTTGCCGCTAACCGAGACTGCGGCCTAGATTCCAGCCGTGCTGGTCGATGCAGTTATCGGTGAGTTGAGTTCGAGAAGCGTGTGCGTCGAGGTTACGTAGCATTATTCAATCCGCTTGCAATCCTCAGGAGGCATTATGAAGAAACGAAGCAACAAGGTGCTCGGGTTTGTACTGTTGGCGCCTGCGCTCCTTTGCGTTTGCGAGTGGACGCGCACCGTGCAGGCACAGGCAATCTATGGAACGATTTACGGTACAGTCACCGACACCACCGGCGCGGCCATACCCAATGCCACGATCACGGTAATAGACGAGAGCAAGGGAACTTCGGTTCAGGTGACCTCCAACCAGTCCGGCGGGTACACGGTTCCTAATCTCATTCCGGATGTCTACACCGTCAAGGCGAGCGCGGCAGGGTTCAGTGGAGTGGAGAATCGTGGAATTCAGGTCGCGGCGGACACGTCGCCGAAGGTCGATCTGAAGCTCAGTGTGGGCATGGCAAGTGACACCGTAACGGTCACGTCCGAGGCTCCGCAGCTGCAAACTGATCGAGCAGACGTTGGGACCGTCTTCAACGAAAGGAGCATTTCCAACCTGCCTATTCCGGGGCGTAACTTCGCCAGCCTCCAACTGCTGATTCCGGGTGCCCAGGCGATGGGATGGTCGCAGAACAACGCGGAGGACGCGCAGGGCAGTCCGACGGTGAACATCGCGGGACAGTCTTTTTCCGGGGTGGGGTACCTGCTCGATGGCGCTTCGAATCAGGACCCGATTTTGGGTCAGATCGTTATCAATCCGCCCCTGGACGCCGTAGGGGAGACCAAAATTTCAACGCAGAGTTACGACGCGGAGTTTGGGCAGTCGGTCGCCGCCGTGGTGAGCGCCCAGACCAAGTCGGGAACCAACACCTTTCATGGCGACGTGTTCGAGTATCGGCGAAGCGGGGAACAACTGGCGCGCAATCCTTATAACCAGTTTGCGCCTTATTCTGCGTTGTCGACCCGTTTGACCCCGCCGGCGATGTACAACCAGTTTGGCGCGTCCTTGGGTGGGCCTGTTCTCAAGAACAGGTTTTTCTTCTTCGGGGACTACCAGGCCGTTCGGCAACGGAACGGAGCTTCGGCCCAGGTAACCGTGCCAACGAAGCTGGTTCACGACTCGTGTCTCTCCGGGAACGGCTGCGATCTGAGCGAGTTTCTTACTGGCCGCGGCGCCCTTCAGGGACAGATCTACAATCCGCGTGCGGGGGCGGCTCCCTTTGTGAACAACTTCATCCCGAAGCAGTACCTTTCTCCGCAGGCACTTTACCTTCTCAATCTAATTCCGCTTCCGAATTCGGCCGGAACGCAGGGCGGTACGGCCAATAACTACAATGCGGGCGGCACTGGGGTCACCAACCAGAACCAGTTCGACGTGCGTGTCGACGACGAGGTAACCGAGTCGAAGCACGCCTTCGGCCGCTACAGCTATTTCGACAATGCAAACTCGGCCAGTACGATCTTCGGAGCGGCCGGCGGCTCGGGATTCTCGTCCATCACGAACAATTTTGGCGGATCCGCAGCGGGGAAGAACCAAAGCGCGGTGGGGGGGATGGATATCGCATTGAATCCCAAGTTCCTCACGGACTTCCGGCTGGGATATCTCCGCTACCACGTCTCTACACAAAAGTATGACGGCACCAAGGAGCTGGCTACCGAGGCAGGCATCCCGGGACTGAATACGGGCACGACCTTCACCTCGGGCGCTCCTGGTTTTTTCATGACCAACACAGGAGGAGGGAGTGGAGACGGACTGTCTAGTTTTGGCTCGAGTCTTCAGGTGAATGCGTGCAACTGCCATCTGCTCGAGACGGAGGATCAGTATCAGGTCGTCAGCAATTGGACGAAGATCAGCGGGAATCACAATTTCAGGTTTGGCGCCGATCTGCGCTATGCGCGAAATCTGCGTGTGCCAAGCGACCAGAATCGAGCCGGCGAGGTGACCTTCAGCGCCACTGACACCGAGAACACGACGCTGAGCACCCCTGGAGGTTTGGGGCTGGCAACCTTTCTCCTGGGCGATGTCACCAACATGCAACGGTATGTGAGCACGTCTACTAACGCCAAGGAGTCGCAGAAGATCCTGTTCACATACGCGCAGGATTCTTGGCGCGTCACTCCCAATTTGACCCTCAACCTGGGAGTTCGCTGGGAGATTTACTTCCCGGAGGCAGTCAATGGCCGCGGACAGGGTGGCCTCGCCGACCTCACAACGGGAACAATTCACGTTGCCGGTTACGGCGCCTTCAACACCGCAATGAATGGCAAGAAGGACTTCAAAAACATTGCTCCACGCCTCGGCGTTACCTACCAACTGGATAAGAGGACTGTGATTCGCACGGGCTATGGAAGAAGCTTCGACGTGGGTGTCTTCGGCACAATTTTCGGTCACGTGGTCACCCAGAATCTTCCGGTTCTCGCCAACCAGAACCTTACCAACCAGGGCGCGAATACGGCGGCTTTCAACCTCTCGACCGGCCCTACGCCCTTTGTTTTTCCGGCCATTCCCTCTAACGGTCAAATCGCGATCCCCAATGGCTTGAGCGCCAAGTTTCGCCAGAACCCGCAGGTCTTGCCCACCGTGGACGCGTTTAATCTGAGCGTCCAACGCGAGCTCACGAAGTCCATTTCCGCGACGCTTGCCTACACGGGGAACAAGGGCACCCATACGTTTGCCGGCGACGGACAGACAACCAATCCGAACCAGGTGGCCGCCTGTCTTCCGGCGGCCGAAAGCTCATCCGGGCAAGGGTTATGCTGGAATCCGAATGCCTCCTCGGCCGCTCCTCAAAGTGGGCAAACTGAGACCAGCAACACGAGCTATCTGCGCCCCTACTTCGCCCGTTTTGGGTGGGCCCAGGACCAGACTTTCTACCACGATGGATTCGACACACACTACAACGCGCTGCAGGCAACGTTGGACAAGCGGTTCGAGCGGGGATTGCAATTTACGGCGAGGTATTCGTGGCAAGCGGCGTTCAATTACGGAGGGGATTACCAGGAGATCAACAGGAAAGTTAACTACGGACGATTCGATGACTTGCGGCAGCAGGAGTTCCAACTCTATGGGAACTACGATCTGCCGTTCGGGCGCAGGCAGCAGTTCTTGAGCAGCGTCCCGGCGTGGGCAAATTATCTCATTGGCGGCTACCAGACAAATATGACATTGAACTGGTCAAGCGGTCTCCCCTTTACCCCAAGCTACGGCGAGTGCGGGTCCGACATACCGAGCGGTCCTTGCAGGCCCAACAAGGCAGGGGGTGTTCTGAAGACAAATCTCAGCTCTTTTGATCCGAACGCGCACTCGCGGACGTACTTCGCGCCCGTGGCCGCGTTTGGCACAAACGGATCAAATTCCGGACCGTTTTCGCGACCGATGCTCGATCATTTCGGCAGTGTTGGCCGCAACAGTTACTTCGGTCCGTCGTTCTTCAATGCAGATGTTTCGCTCCTAAAGAACATTCCGATTCGCGAGAATCTCCAGGTCCAATTCCGTGTGGACGCATTCAATGCCTTCAACCACATAAGTCCGGGTAATCCGGGGAACAGCTGCATTGATTGCAGTGGCGCGGGGATCATTACCGGGATGGCGATCGGGCAGGGACCGCGTCAACTTGAATTTTCAGGGACCATCAGTTTTTGAGTTGACCACGCAACGCGCGAGGCAGTCGTTCTCCCAGTTGTTGTGAACCGGCGGCGCAGGGTGCAACGTTCACATCCGGCGCCCCGCGAGGCACATATCTCCAAGGCCGCGTGTTGGTGAATCTTCACGCGGCTCATTTTTTGTCTCGCGTGGAAGTCCTGGACTGGATGTCAGACAAAGAACGGTAACCCGTTCGCGATGATCAATCAGCAGATAGGAGAGGAATGCGAATTTGGCGCTTCATGATTTGCCAATGGCTCCGTATGGGTTTTCGTGCAACGGGGAAGTCCCTTGCGTGCAGTGTGAGCGCGGCGGTGCTATTGGGCGGGGTGGCGACCGCCCAAGGTCCTATCGTTCTGGAGAGGAATGAGACATTTGTCTCACTGGAACCGTACGCTCCGAACATCTTGCGCGTGACTCTGAGCAACGATAGAGCTGCTGCCACCAGTGTTCCCGGATACGGCTTCGTCGCCCAGCCTTCAGCGGAGGGATGGACCCACGAGCGCGACGCGCAAGGCTACGATGTGTACCGGTCCAGCCGCATGGCGGTGCGCTTGACGCCTGCGGATCTTCCCAAAAACGAACGGCCGACGCCCATGCCGCTCGACGAACTCAATCTCGAGTTGCGCCAACACTACTTCGGAGGTGGTGGCGGCGGCAATGGTCCGAACGACGGCGGCCTTGGTCCCCACAATGATGCGCTGGAGGTAACAGCGACGGACGGCAAGACACTGTTGCACATGCGCAGTTGGAGCATGCAGCCAGAGAGCCCGGAAGTGGAGGCGGCTGATGCTGACGCGAAAGGCTACCGGGTTGCCTCCACATTCGACTCGCCAGCCGATGAGCACTATTATGGCCTGGGTCAACAGCAGAAGGGCTGGATGGATTTAAGGGAGCACCAGATACGCTGCTGGCATGATTACGTGGCGATTGGCGGCCAGGATGTATGCGTTCCCTTCATGGTATCGAGTCGCGGCTACGGTCTGGTTTGGGACAACCCTTCTAAAACGACGGTGGACCTGGGCTTCAATGGGCGCAACGTGTGGTACTCGGAAGTGGGAAACCGCGTCTCCTACTTCGTAATCGCTGGAGACACAAGCGACGAGATCTATGCGGGCTACCGCCTGCTCACGGGGGTATCCCACCTGCTGCCGCGAGCGGCCTACGGATACATTCAGAGTAAGGCGATCTACCCTACGCAGGAACAGACTCTCGATATCGCCAAGGAATACCGCCAGAAGAAGCTCCCACTCGATGTTATGGTCGTCGACTTTCTCAACATGACCAAGCAGGGCGAAATGGACCTCGACCCCAAGCGCTGGCCCGATCCGGCGGCCATGAATCGTGAACTACATACCATGGGTGTGGGGACCCTGTTGAGCGTCTGGCCTCATTTTTCTCAGGGTACGCAATTCTATGACATGCTGTTGCGCAAAGGCTGGCTGATTCATTCCCCGGACGGAAAGCCAGATTCCGGAGGCTTCCAGGCCGTCATCGGGCCTAATATTGACACCACCAATCCGGAGGCGGCCAAGTGGTTCTGGGAGAAGATCCGCGACCGTTACGTGAAGCCCTACGGCTTCGATTACATCTGGCTCGATGAGACGGAGCCGGACGTCGATCCGGCCAAAGATGTCTTCTTCGTCGGTTCGGGTACGCGTTTCTACAATGTCTATCCGCTATTTCACACTGCTTCGGTCTACGAGGGGTTTCGGAGGGATTTTGGCGACAGCCGCAGGGTGATGATCCTGGCTCGGGCCGCATATCTGGGTGCGCAACGCAACGGCACGGTCTTCTGGTCCAGCGACATCATTTCGAGTTGGGACATGCTGCGGCGCTCGATTCCGGCAGGGCTCAACTTTACCGCCACCGGACTACCGTACTGGGACACGGACATCGCTGGGTTTTTCTCGCCGTCGCTTGGGCCCGACTACCACGCGGCACGTAAGCCGCTGATTGACGGATCCGATGTACGCGGTACCATTGGCAACTACGAGGATTATCCCGAACTGTTCGTGAGATGGTTTGAATGGGGCGCCTTTCAGCCCGTAATGCGCGCCCACGGAGAGAGAAATCACAACGAAGTATGGGCATACGGCAAGCAGGCGGAACCGATCCTCGCAAAGTATCTCAAGCTGCGCTACCAGCTTTTGCCCTATACCTATTCAGCCGCCTATCGCAGCTACCAGAGCGGCGCTCCGTACATGAGAGCGCTGTTCATGGATTTTCCCGAAGATCCCAAGGCCGCGGATATTCCAGACGAGTACATGTACGGCCCGGCATTGCTAGTCGCTCCTGTGACGGAGCAGGGTGCAACGCATCGCTCGGTATACCTGCCCGCGGGCTGCGACTGGTACAACTACTGGACCAACGAGCGGCTGCACGGTGGGCAGACCATTGTGGCGGATGCCCCAATCGACACCTTGCCATTGTTCGTAAAAGCCGGAAGCATTCTTCCCCTCGGTTCCGAGGTGGAGAGCGCACAGCAGCCACAGGCGATCGCTTCCGTCCGGGTTTATCCCGGAGCGAATGGCAGCTTCAGCCTTTTCCAGGACGACGGGAAAACCTATAGCTACGAAAAGGACGGAGGCTCGATCACAAAGCTGACATGGGACGACGCAGCGCAGCAGTTCAAACACGAGGGCGCTCCCGCGTGGAGCGCAACGGATGACTCCATTATCAAGGTTGTGGGCAAGTAGCCGCGACCAGGCTCTCCTCAGGAAACGTCGAGAAGAAATTCCAGAAGTCGGATCAAAGAGCCATTGCTCGTTTTGGACCCGCGAGGTTCTCCAGATCAGCCATTCGCATTTCGATCACGACGCCGGCGCTGCGCGGAATGAGTAGTTGACCGGAGCTACATATAAGGTGATGGACGCGGACGTGCCGGTGATCGAGTCGGGTGGGCGTAAAGATTTTTTCTAAGGGAACGAGCCAGAAATGCTTTACGCGCCGGCGAAGGTGGATCGCGTGCTGCATGACGGCGACACAGATTCTCGAGAGTTTGCCTGGCGCATGGCACACGGCGGAGCTTCCGTTTTGCTTTGACAACACCAAGCGATGCGAGCAGGGAGCCGGCAACACGACGGAGGCGCTGGCGCTGGCCAGGAAGATGGCGTCTGCGTGGGCGACATTTGCGGCGACGGGGAACCCGAGTATTCCGGGCTTGAAGTGGGCGGCTACGGATCCTGAATCGAACAAGACGATGATTTGGGATAACGAGTGCCGGATGGTGGACGATCCCGAGGGGGAAGCTCGCAAAATCATGATGACCTGAAGGTTCTTGCGATCTCGCGGTGCTAGCATCCAATACCGATCAACGGAGCTGAGGTTCGAAATCGCTGGTCGAACCTAGAGCCACGGCTACGAACTATGAAAGGAGGAACAAGAGGAGAGGCTTAATAAGGTTTGCCGGGAGGACTCGGAGCTATAGAAGCCCATCGCGAACCCAAACCTCGACTCTACGGTTTTTGCCTCGCCCTTCCGGAGTACCGTTTGAGGCAACGGGCAAGTATGTCCCGAAATCTTTGATATTTTCAGATGGCACTATGACGCCGATTGCGCGAAGGTCACCGGACACTGATCAGCGCCGTGACTGCAAAAGTGCTGAGTGAACTCAAGAAGCTGCCAGAATGGTCTTAGCTCGCCGCGTTAGTTACGCTGCGCCCGGCCAACGGCTTGCAATGTGCTCCCCAAAGGATATGGGATTTCCATGATGAGCTTTGGAAGTGCGTTCACGGATTCACGGCCACAGCGAGGGACCGTCTTCGGGAACACGACTCGGAGCAAGAATTAAAAAAAACGAGAACCTGCCGGCGTCACCCTGTTTGTTAGCCACGCATTTACCTTCCGACCAAGCCTCTGATGCGGCGTTCAATTCTGTTCATGACGGAGCTGGCAACCTCTGACGCCAGCCTCCGAAACTTTGGACGCGGGACGCTCATCGTCGCGTGAATCCTGGCGAGCCACCTGTCGTTGTTTCGCTCCCGATAGAACCATGACTCAGAGTTCTTCACGGCTTCATAGAGTACGCGATAGCCGAACCTCTTTTCTCCGGGAAGATGAATGATGGGAAGCAAGGCATCTTCCGGAACTCCATTGCGAAAGCGCCTGCTCGTCCATAGGCGCTTTATGAACGGATTCGCAGTGGCGGGCTGCAATCGAAGCTGATAGTAGACGTAGGTGAGCAGGTGGGCCTCTTCATTAAGTCGGCTTAAACCCTTGTTTGCACGCTCCAGCGAGTCGCGCCACGCCTTTTCCGCAATCGGCTGCATACGGCGAATTGCGTCGCTCGTAGCCGCAAAGATCTCTCCTCCGAAATAGAGCGGCGGCTCACTAAGGTCGCAGTTTCCCATCTGCCGAAAGAGCATGTACATATCTTCACGAGTCAAGCCGTTGATCGGACTGCCCAGGGGGCGGCCCACGTCAAGCGTGAGCGCGCCATATCGCTCGATGGCCTGGAAGAAGCCATCTAGAGAGCGAAGGAAAAGGCAGTCGCTATCCGTAACAACGTGTCTTCGTTCGTCCTGCTCCGCGGAGATATGGTCGATGATGTCGAGAATATAGAACTGGTTTCGCCAAGTGCCGAAGTAGTCTGGCGGCGGAAGGTGATGCTGAGGAACGACGGCGATTTCGACGTCGAATTTTTCGAGAAGCGCCGTGATCGTTGGTCCGGCTAACGAGATATTGTTGGCACTGTTCGTATAAAGACGAAAATGGACCGGCCTACTCGTTCGAGAGGCGACGGCGAAAAACACTGCCACGCACTTCCAGTAACTGCTCTGGACACGGTGGTCCGCGGAGGAGTTCATCCCCATCTGCGGAAAGATTGTGGCGTTGCTCGCGTCATCCACAACCATCCACGTGCTGATGACGCTTTTTGTCTCCGGTGCGGACATGTGACGAGTGTATCGCCTGGTGGAAGCCAACCAAAACTTTGTAGTATCAACGCGAGCGCCAGGCTTCGGCAATGGTCGCGGGAGCATGCTCGGCCGTTGACAACAACGCGGTCTGCGCGGGAATGAACCGCAACATCGCCGCCAAATGCGAGATCCCTTCAAATACACCGGGAACACTCAGCGAAAGTTCCGGATGAGTACCGCAGTGCGACTGGTGCTGCCGCGAGTGCACAAAAGGCGTCCGTCGTGCGACCATGAGAAGTCAAACAACTCGTCGCTATCAAAGTGAGTGACCTGTTCAGGCTGACCTCCCTTGAGAGATTGGCGCCACAGATTTCCAATACCGTTTGCATTCACAACATAATCGAGAGCCTGTCCATCGGGACTCCATGACAGCTGGGTTCGATCGCTTGGTGAATTCTGGAAAACTGTGAACGGCCCATTCCCATCGCTGTTCATCACGGCCAGGAGCCTGCGGGAGTATCGCGGGTCCCGTCCAGGATAGTGAATACAGGCGATTTGGTTTCCGTCCGGCGATATGCGCGGAACGGAGGTCGGCTGACGAGAGACCTGGACGGCCTCTCCCCCGTCGATAGGTACGCTCCAAAGCGTGGGCTCGCCCCCAACACCCGGAGTCCAATCGGCGAACGAAGCGTACACCACCGTTTTCCCATTGGGACTCACGTCGGGGTGTACATCGAACGCGCCGTAGGTCAACTGCCTGGGGTTGGAGCCGTCGTTATTGACTCGCCAAATATGGTAGTCCTGCTCGAAGACGATATATCGACCGTCATGCGTAACGACGAATTCATCTTTGTTACCTGCAGACGAGGTAAGACGCCGAGGATTGGCGCCGCTTGCCTCCATGATCCACAGATTTCGAAAGCCATCTGCGGGATCGCTATAGACGACCCGGTCATCGGGAGTCCAGCCAGCCTCGACGCGCGTCGAGGAAAGTGGCGAAGTGGTAATTCGATCAAAATGAAGATTGTCGCGGCCGGCAGTCGCCCACAGCGCCAGAGCACTCTCTCTGTGTATCGCAACAAGAGATTCGCCGTCATCTGTCATTGCGATACGTCCATAGCCGCTCAAATCATTCGTAAGGCGAGTGACCTCTCCGGTCTCGTGTCTCACTGCCCACAATTGATCGATGTCGCCCGGAGTTGCTGCCGTGACCACCAAAACGTCGCCACGCGTTGACCAGGCGATGGACTGGGGCCAAATCCATGATTGCGGACTTATCAACCGTTGTGCCGGATGGCGAATGCTTATCTCTACAAGGCGAATGGTGGCGCCCTCCCCAGCGAAGCACGCAACTGCGTCACTATGAGGCGACCACGCCAGGCTATGTTCGTCGAAGAACTGCGGTCGCCGCAGAGTCTGCAGGATTGACTCGTTGCCACCTTCTGAGTCGCTCACGACGAGAGATGCTTCCCATGTGGAAGGCTTGAGCCGGATGAATGCCAGATGGTTCCCATCTGGCGAAATTGCGGCCGCGCCGCTCACGTCGCCAATCACTCGCCGGGGCGTTCCCCCTTTCGCAGGAACTCGATACAGGTCATCCGACTCGCCCTGCCCCTTTCGCCGATAGTAGAGGAAGGAATTGTCGGGAGAGAACGTGATGTTCGATAACTGCGTTCCCTCGACACCGAGTGTTTTCTCATCGGAGCTGGATGTGTTCCGAATCCAGATACGCTGGCCGACCTTGTCGGGTACCACGTAGGCGAGAAGGCTTCCGTCGCGAGCAATGGTCACATCCGATACTTCTCCTCGCGTGGCAAGGCGAGAGATGTTCATGGAGTTGAAGGATGTGGCAGGCTCGTGGCGGGATCTCATCAACAAACCAAAAACGGTCGCGGCGAGGATTGTAACCGCGATCGCACCGCCGATCCAGAGAGCGCGAAGCGGAATTACGCGTCCGTTCTTAGCCCCTAGTGTCTTGAGGGCTTCCTGAAGACCTGCGGCTGTCGAATACCGCCCGGCTGGATCCTTGGCGATGCATTTTCGCGCGATTCGCTCAAACGCCGCAGGCACACGCCGAGCGTCGCCCGACAATGCCGGAGGTTCATAAGTGAGGATGGCGGCCAGAATATCCGATGGCGTTTCGCCCTGAAAGGTCGCGGCGCCGGTCAGCATTTCGTAGAGCACGGCGCCGAGGCTGAAAATGTCGCTGCGCCCGTCCACAGGCAATCCGCGGGCCTGTTCAGGCGACATGTATCTTGCGGTGCCGAGGATGATGCCCGTCTGAGTTAATCCTCTCGACGGCTTGTTCTTGATTGACGATTCCTGCTCCGCAAGACGCGCGATTCCGAAGTCAAGTACTTTCACTACACCGTCGGGCCGGATCATGATATTTTCCGGCTTGATATCCCGGTGCACCACACCGGCTTCGTGCGCTGCGCGCAGCCCGCCCGCTATCTGCGCCGCGATTTCTATTACCTGGTCAACATTGAACGGTCCCGCCCTGAGAGATTCGCGGATGGTTTTACCGCGGATGAACTCCTGGGCTATGAATTGCCGCCCGTCAAACTCGCCGATATCGAAGATGGTTACCAGGTTGGGATGGTTTAACGACGACGCTGCGCGCGCTTCCTGGCGAAATCTTCGTACCTGATCCGAATTGTGAGCGACCTCTGGCGAAAGAAATTTGAGGGCGACGTCGCGGCTCAGTTCTGTGTCGTTTGCGAGCCACACCTCGCCGATACCGCCGGAGCCGAGATGCGAAGAGATCAAATACCGTCCGACCTGGCGGCCGATGAGTGATTTCATTGACGCAGCTTGCGCGACATCGCGGGCCCAGGAATCGAGGGCCGGCTTCTCCAGAAAATCGACCGCCGACTCGTGACCGTCGAGCAAGGCATCTACCCGCTCGAGCAAGTCCTGGTCGCTCCCGCAGGCGCGGTGAAGAAAGTCGCGGCGGCGGGAGCGATCCAATTGCAGGGCTGCTTCGACGAGAGCATTAATTTGCTGATACCGCTCTTGGTTCATGGAGCGAGGTCCAGTGTACCCATCTTTCCCGACCTGTTGAGTTCGGTGTACAACCAGGCCTTGGCGGATTTCCAGTCGCGGAGGACCGTGTCCTCCGACAGATTAAGAGCAGTGGCCGTTTCCTCCACGCTCATGCCGCCGAAATAGCGCATCTCCACCACACTGCCGCGGCGTGGATCGAGTCGAATCAATTGCTGCAGGGCGTCGTCGAGGGCAATGAACTCCGCGGCTCGCGTCACCGAGAGCGCGGGAGCATCCTCGAGCGCCACAATCTCGGCGTCGGCACCTCGCTTCTGGCGAAGCCTCGAACGTGCCGCGTCCACTAGAATCCGCCGCATTTGCTGGCTCGAAACAGCGAAGAAGTGGGCACGATTCTGCCACCTGGCCTTCTTTTGGGAAACCATTTTCATATATGCTTCATGCACAAGTGCCGTGGTTTGCAGTACATGACCTTCTGATTCACGGAACATATGCCGCCGCGCCATGCGTTTTAATTCCGCGTAAACCAGCGGAACGAGCCTCTGGAAAGCGGCTTGATCGCCCTCTCCCCAGGCTTCCAGCAACTCGGTAATCTCCTGCGACTCGTCCGTGCCCAAAGCTCCCCCCGCGTGCCCCGGACCGCCAACTGGGACTACGAAGATACTTTAACCTGACGGCAACAAGTGGTCGACCTTTTTCAAAGGCCTCGCGTTCGCGCGGACCCTTTTCAGAAGGATTTCAAAGTTATGCAACAAGACGAGCGGAACGCGGGAGCCTGAAAATGCCTCGAACGATGATCTGGATTTCTACGAGGGGCGCACGCAACGATTTGGGGGCGCCTGGAACGCGCCTTTCTAGCGGGCGCCGAACCGGCTATATTCACCTGTGAGGATTGGTGGACTCATTGAGACGTGGCACCCCGGTCCGAAGCTTGCTGGTTCTGTGGCTTTTTGTGCTAAGTGCCGTCGGCTTTATGGATCGGACCAATATATCGATCGCCGGCCCGGCGATACGGAGCGAGTTGGGGCTGGATGACATCCGGCTGGGATGGGTGTTCAGCGCGTTCCTGATCGGGTACGCCGCGTTTCAGGTCGTGGGCGGGTGGTTGGCCTATCGCTATGGACCACGAATGATCCTTGCGGCTGGCGTGTTGTGGTGGGGGCTGTTCACAGCTCTGACCACCATCGCACATCCGCGCCTGGTCCATGCGCTGCTGATTCTGGTTCTGATCCGGTTTTCGCTCGGCGCCGGGGAAGCCGTCATCTACCCCGCTTCGAATCAGTTTGTGGCGCGATGGATTCCTGTAGCCGAACGAGGGCGAGCGAACGGCTGGATCTTTGCCGGCGTTGGCGCGGGCGCGGGGCTCAGCATTCCGGTGCTTACCTGGATCAACAGCCATTACGGCTGGCGGGCATCGTTCTGGTTCAGCGCCGCCGTCGGGCTCTGGGTCGGCTTGGTTTGGTATGTCATGGCGCGCGACGAGCCGGAAGAGCATCCACGTATTTCAACTGACGAGTTGGCGCATATTCAGGCCACGCGCACCACTAAAAGGATTCGGCACTCGGATGCGCAGGGCCCGTGGAGAGCCGCGATCCTCAATCGCAATGTGGTGGCGCTGACTTTGAGCTATTTCTCGTTTGGCTATGTGGCCTGGATCTTTTTCAGCTGGTTCTTCATCTATATGGCCCAGGTCCGGGGACTGAACCTCAAGGCAAGCGCGCTGGTTTCAATGACTCCATTTATCGCCATGACCATCTGTTGTCTGGGTGGTGGACTCATCAGCGATCGGCTCACCAAAAAGATTGGCTTGCGTTGGGGACGCGGCGGGGTTGCGATCGTTTCGTTTGGGCTTACCGCGGTGTTTCTGGCTGTGGGCGCCCGGGTTCAGGGTCCGTATGCGGCGAGCATGATCCTCGCCGGCGGAGCGGGCGCGCTGTATCTTTCGCAAAGTTCCTTCTGGGCGGTGAGCGCCGATATTGGCGGCGCGCGCTCCGGTGTCGTCTCGGGAGTGATGAACATGGGCTGCCAGATCGGCGGCGCTGTGACTGCCTCGCTCACTCCCTACATCGCAAGCCGGTTCAGCTGGATTGCGGCTTTTGTGTTCGCGGCAGCGATGGCGGCAATGGGAGGCGTTATGTGGCTTCTGGTGGATCCGAGCCGGCTGGCCGCGCCGCATTCGGCGATGTCACTTGATACAAAATAAAATTCGCCATTCATGCCAGTATCCCTCCAGTCTTGTCGCGTTATCTGAGTAGCGGGGAAACCTCGGCGCCGGTAGTCCCTGAAACCCTCGCGACCGAGCCGTCCTGTTTTCCACTGCCCGACGTTTCTCCCTGCTGCGTGGCACTTGCCCAATCCTTCAAAGGAGATCGACTATGCTCGTTCGTACCAGGCCGTTCGCGGCCCATGCTGTTTCTCTGTTCCTTCTCGGCATGTGTTCTCAGGCCTTCGCCGAGTTCCGACCCACTCTCAATGTCAACTGCAGTCGTGGGGAATCGCTTGCAAACGTGGTTGCAATGGCCTTTCCCAACACTCTCATCAATGTCAAGGGAGCTTGCACAGGTTCCATCGCCATTACCACCAGCGGCCTTCAACTCAACGCAATTGGCGGCGCCTCCATCAACGGAGTCGGAAAAGACGCCGTCACCGTAACCGGGGCTCAACGCGTAACCCTCAATGGTTTCGCTATCACCGGCGGATCCAATGGCATCGTTGTGCAGAACGGAGCACAGGTCTCTGTCCAAAACGATACCGTCGCCGCCAATAAGCTGTCGGGCATCGTAGCGCTGGCCAACTCGAGCGTCACGGTGAACGGCGGCTCCAGTCAGGACAACTCCCTGCACGGCCTCGATATCGAAGCCAGCTCGGCCCTTGTCGTCACAGGTTCCTACTCGATCACCGGAAACGGAGTTTTCGGCATCAATATTAACAATGGCTCGAGCCTCACCCTGACGGGGGCCACCCTCAACGTTACGCAGAATACTCTCGGCGTCCAGATGGGCACCAACTCTTCGGGTTTTTTGGATGGCCAGTCATTCCTCAATGCATCTCAAAACCTCAGCGATGGCCTGACCATCGTTTCGGGCTCGCACATGGTTGACTTTGGCGGCAGGATCCAGACGATATCGAACCACATCCACGGAATTTCGCTGAACGCGAAGGGGGGGCTCGATCTCGATGCCGGCGCGCAGGTCACTTCCGATTTCAATCTGGGCGACGGCATTCATTTGGAACAGGGCTCAGAGTTGGCAGTCTTCAACAATCCCAATTTTTCGGGAAACCCCGACACCACGATGCTGACCCTTCAAAGCAATCAATCGAATGGAATCAATGTCCTGACCGGGTCGCAGGTACTGGATGACAACTACGCCGTCATCGACGCGCAGCAGAACCTCATGGCGGGCATTGCAATCGACAATGGCAGCTCCGTGACGTTCGGGCAGACAATCCCCGTGAACGCAGGAGTGGTGAGTTTCATCGCAACAAATAACCCTGATATCCGGGTTACGTTCGGCTCTCGGCTCACTTACCTGTCCAACGACGCGTTCAGTTCGTTCAGCTGTGACGCGACCGCCCTGGTGCGCGGGCCAGGCAACATCACCTGCCCTCGCTAAGAAATCGTTTAGCTCGTCAATTTGACTTTAGTTTACCCGCAAAGCGTGGAATGCAAGGCACCTCTTGATTGCTGCTTTCTTAAGCGTCTCCGGCTCAGAAGCTAGTAAACAACCTTCGGGTCTCCGGCCAGCCGATCCTTGAGGCGATTTCCGGGCACGTAGACAGCGAACGAAGGATCGCGATCGCGCCCCGGAACTCAACCTCCCAGGCATCCTGATCAACCTGCTTTCACATACTGCTGACGATTGGGGAGATCATCAGCAGTGGGTGAACAACTCCATGCTTTGCTGTTGACGCACGCACAGCGCTAAGCGACGGCCGTGGCTTTGTCTGCCGGCTTTGGGTCGGGACTCTGGCAAATGGATAGTCAGTCACCTTCTCAAGAACAGGAGAAAGGCCTGGGAGTTTAGAAACCACGGCAATATGGGAATGGGTGAGTGCTGCTGTTCGATCAGTTCGAATCGAGAAGAAACCTGCTTGATGAGGTGACGGAAGTCAAATCCCTTGTGGCTATTCTTCACGTTGACCGCACGGCTTACTGGCCGGCCGAGTGTGGAGCGCGCGACTTCGCCTACGGACATGTCGGTGTTTCCATGAAGGAGTCGATGATTCAATGTCTTCAGGACCACAGCTCCGCCGAGCATGATGGGTACGGATATTAAAAGCTTTCCATCACGTTTAAGCACTCTCAGGCTTTCGTCGACGAAGGTTGCCAGTTCATCGTCCCTCAGGTGCTCACAGACCTCAAATGCGCTCACTACGTCCACGCTGCCGGTAGAGAGTTCAGAGAAGTCGCGAATGTATCGCGCTGAACCAGGGAAGCGTAGTTCCATAAATGGCTCGATGCCGATCAATTGTGCGTCGGCGAACTGTTTCCGGAGTTGATGCAACAGAAGACCCTGACCGGCGCCGAAGTCAACAAACGTTCCCTTCTCAGGAAGAACCCGCTTGGCAAAGTCGAGGGACCGGGTGATTCGACTTCGGTGGGAAAACCTGACCAGAGGATTAGGTGCATTGACCGTCTGTTTTTCGTAAGAGATTGCCATTGAGAAGGCAGTGTAAGCATTTAGACGATGCTGTGACAAGGTAGAACCGGCTTTGAGGGGGTTGTCGTTGGGGGACCGGCCCGCTCTGGCGAGCCTCTGACGAATGGCCTTCTCAAGACTTGTTGCGTTTGCATCTCAGCCCTGCCAGAATGTCTCGGGCCATTGGTGAAGACAATTTGGATTCTGCGTGAAGCAGGAGATTTGGTGCGATGAAGTTCACACGGCTGGTCTTTATGTTTTGGGTCGCCGCCCTCACAGGCATACATGGTCAACAAGTCCCACGACATGGTAGTGAGCCCGTCGTTTCACCGGAAGGTACGCAGATTGCATTTTTGTCGGATCGCGATGGTCACAACAACCTATTCATTATTTCTCCAGATGGCGCCGACGAACTACAGTTGACGCACAGTTCTCAGGACAAGGGTGCAATTGCATGGTCTGCCGATGGAAAAAGAGTTCTCTTCTCTGTGCTTGAGAACGATGTCAGCAGGCTTTACTCCATCGATCCACGCGGGAAGGAACAGCGTCAAATCGCAAGTGTACCCGGTCGCGCCCCTATGCTCTCACCCGACGGGAGCCGTCTCCTTTCTATGGCTGGCGCATGGACTTCAACGCGGCTGATGGTGTCCGGGCTCGATGGTTCGAAGGCGCAACAGATCACTGACGGTTCGTCGATTGCGTGGAACAATCACTGGTCGCCAGATGGGAAGCGCATTGCTTTTACTGGGCGGAACGAACCGAAAGGGGAGCTGGCCATATTTGTGATGAACGCAGACGGCAGTGGTCGCCGCCAGGTTAGTCATTTCCCGACTGGAGAGGGAAATGCACAATGGCCAGTATGGTCGCCAGACGGACGTCTCTTGGCTATTCAAGTCAACAGCCTTCAGGCTCACGACGCGCACATTTGGATTGTTGACGTGCGGAGCGGCGATGCCCGCAAACTAGCGACTCATGATCAACCCTATCTTGACGAAACTCCCTCATGGTTTCAGGATGGCAAGCGCATTGCGTTTCAGAGTAGCCGCACAGGATGCATGGAAGTGTGGGTAATGAACGCCGACGGTTCCGGGCAACGTCAAATAACGCGGTAAGCTCAAGAGGTGCTTTCCTTGGCGGAAACGTGCAAGTACGAATTCGACCCCGGGGCCTCACCCGACGAATTTGCGATTGCAATACCTCACGGATAGGGAAGCGGTTCTATACTCGTTATCACCATCGTGGAACACGTGGACAAATCAACCAATCCATCACCGAGAGAACATTCACTTTGGGCCGATTTCCGCTTGGCCGCAGGCGTGATTTTGCTGTTGCCGGCCATCTGGTTCAGTTGGAAGACCGTTGATAGCCTGGCTGCGCGTCGCCTTCTTCGCACCGACCTGGCCGAGATCACGCACGCGCGCTACGGAATTTTGAGCGCCGACCAATGGCGCGGGATCATCGGACCGATGCTCAACGCACAAGCTGACAAGCTCGATCTCAAAGGGCAGAGCAAGACTCTTCGGCCCATGGTTGAACGGTCGCTGTATGCTCTTTTGGACAACATCAAGACGCAGATGACATCTCCGAACGCCAAGGCAGGGGGCAAGCCTGGTGGGGGTAACACGATGCTTGTGAACATGATTGTGGCGTCGCTTCGCCCGCATGTGCCAGAGTACACCAACGTTGTGATGGCGGAGCTAGCCAAGCCGGAAACGCAAAGGAGTTTTAGAGACTCCATTCGCAGCGTGTTGGCCGATGCCGTCAAGAATACGTTCAGCTCGACCGATATGACTACATATTCCGCCATTCTGAATAGATATGGTTGTGCCGAAGGAACTGTTTGCGAGGAGGCTCTCAGGAAACAAATTGGAGATGTGGACACAAAGCTCACCCGCTACTATCTCATCGTGCTCGCATCTGCGGCGCTGGGGTTCATCCTGCTGATGGCCGGCAGATCGGTCCTGTCACGCGGTGCAGTGGCGGTGCTGATGCTGTTCTGCATTACGATGCTGGCGGGGGGCGTACTCAGCCCGATGCTGGAAGTTGAAGTCCGTGTCACGAAGCTGGACGCAACCCTGCTCGGCACGCCCATCGAGTTTCGCGACCAGTCGCTCTATTACCGAAGCAAGACGGTGCTTGAGGTGTTTCAGACACTGATGCAGATGGGTCGCCCGGAGATGACGCTGGTTGGCGTACTGGTAATTCTTTTCAGCGTGGTCTTCCCGGCGCTGAAGATGCTGGCGCTCGGCACGTGTCTCTTCCGGCCGGCGCTGTTGCGCACTAATCGCGTGGTGAAGGTGCTCGCATTCGACTTGTCCAAGTGGTCCATGGCCGACGTGATGGTCCTGGCGATCTTCATGTCGTTTGTGGCGTTCAACGGCGTCATCGGTAGCGCTTTGGGTGGCTTGCACGAGGTGCCGAACATCCAACAGGTGCTGATCCCGACGAATGCTTCCAATATCTTGCCTGGCTACTATTTGTTTATCGGTTTCTGCGTAGGCAGCATCTTCCTTTCGAAGAAGCTGGAGCGCGGAATAGCTTCCAGTTCTAACTCCGAACCAGACTAGACCCCCCTGATGCTGCTGCGGGCCCGCCGCACCAGCGGTGACGGATCCTCCCATGACTGGGATATATTCGTGTGCTTTGCGGACGTTTCTCAATGATCGACCCTGTTCTCCTGGCGGAGAAGTGCTGTGGCTGCCCATAGGACGGGAGCCTGCCCATGATAGTCGCCTGTTTTTCGTTTGCGCTCGAGGTAGTACTTCAGATCGTTTTTCTTGCCAGTACCCTCACAGACATTGGTGACGTCGCCGTTCTGGTCAATGTATCCGACGACGGCAATCCAGGCTCTTCTGGCAGCGGGACCGTAGGTGTAGGGATCAAGCCAACCGTTTTTTACGCCGGTAATCATGGCGAAGGTGAACATGGCGGAGCTGGAACTCTCCGGCCACGCCTCATCATTGTCGATGAGCTGGCGCCACATGCCGTCCTTCCCCTGGTATTGGAGCAAAGCCGCCATCATTGTCTTGTAGCCGCTCATGATGCGCGCGCGCTTCGGATGGTCTGCCGGCAGATCGCGCAGAATTTCGGCCATCCCAGCGGCCACCCATCCGTCTCCGCGGCCCCAGAAGTACGGCACGTCGGGGGCATGAAAGAATAGCCCGTTAGGCTGCTGTAGCTTGTCGAGGTAGGAGGACATTTCGGATGCATCCCTATCCAGATACTCCTTATTTCCCGTGGCCCGGTATGCCTCCAACTGCAAGATCGTCAGCATGTACATGTCGTCGATCCAGTAACGCGTCTCCGCCGATAGCCCGTCTGGCTGCGGGTTCTCCCATTGGCGGTCAGCGAATTGCTTTCCGTAGGCCAGGTATTTCTGGCCCTTCGTCTGGATGGCGATTTCCAAGGGGACAATACCGAATATTTCATCGTCCACATGCGCGCGTTTGCCAATAAGGTTTGTCTCCGCTCCACCAGGCAGCAGGGGATCGAAGCGTTTGATAAGCCGGTCCCGCAAGGAGTTGTCAGAGGACAACTGTGCGAAGGTGAGCGCCCCGTACCACGTTCCGACCTCACCATAGAAGATCGTCGAACCCTGATGCGGTGTGGTGATGAAGTGTTCAGCGAGACTCTTGCCGACCTCTCGCGGAGAAGTCCCTGCCGGCCAGTTGAGGAAGTAGTCCTCTTGAGCTACAGAATTGAGCGTGATGGCCGGGAACAGCAGCACGATGGCAATGAAATTCGACCTGATCTTCACTGTTGTTTACTCCGTAAATTTATAGCGGTGCACGAACGTCCACGGTCTTGAATTTGCTCCGAGAAATCAGAGGGTTCAATCGCTTTGGACCTCGAGCGCTACTTATCCGTGATGGCAAACTTATCAGCTTCCTGATTCAACTCCTCGACAGTGGCGGCGCGGGAGTAGAGGGCCACTCGATAGCGAAAAGAAGTCGTCTGATTGCGCTCGATCGTGAAATTGAACGCGGGCTGCTTTGAATCGAAAATCGTTCGGCCTAGTGGATTCGCGGCAAACAATCCGTATCCACGAGCATGCCAGTAGGTTGGATAGCCGGGGTTGTTCGGATTGTCGAAGATTGCAATTGTCACGACATGGGTTCCGGTACGTCCTGTGAGCGAACACCAGCGGCCGCGAGTTGACCAGACCGCCGGGCCTTTTACTCCCTCGCTGGTGAGATACACTCCGGTTGCGTCTTTTGTGTCGGCGGCATCAACCTTCGTGGGCTTGCCGCTCGCATCCATGAAGACGCCGCCCTTTTCTTCGGGAGACTCGAGCCAGTGGGCGACCCGCATCCCGAGGAGCCCCTCCTTGTCATCATTAAATACGACACGACCGAGTGCTTTGAGAGTTATCTCCTGATCGATCACACGCACATGGTTGCGGCGCGAGAAGACGTAGCGAGTGGTTTGATCGAGAATCGGCTGACTCGATCCGGTAATCCAAGTGGACTCAACGACCAGTTCGCCCGAGCTGGGGCCGCTCCTGGTGGACACTATCTTTTTGAAGACGATGTTACCCATCCTGGCGCGGTCTTCCGGCTTGATCGCGTCGGAGTTGTTCCAGAAGTCAAACCCATTGGCGTTGCCATAGTTAAACCATAGACCGGCGTGATGCGGATGATCGACGCGTTCTCCCGGCCGCGGGTCGAGCGGAAAACCCCTCGTGACCGTGGTCCCTTCGTCAGTGATGAGCGGATAGAGCACCGGCTTTTTGAGCGATTCAGGCCATACGTATGAGGTAAAAGGCTTACCGTCGATGCGAACGTCAACGCGCCGTTCAGCTTCATGCGCAACCACCCGAACGCCCTGGGCGGACGAGGCGGCGAGAGTGGAAACGGTCAAAAACATTGTGGCAACTCGTTTCAGGCCGGCCCCCTTACTCATAGACCTTGTCCCCTACCATTACCTGTTGCGTTTTGTCATCGAAGGTGGCTTTTTGGCCGGTCTGGATAGCAGCCACATTCATGCAAAGGGCGATAGAGTGGCTGTATCCGGCTTCGATGGGGGCGTTGGGAGTCTTGCGGGAGCGAACACATTCCATCCAATTGCGCATGTTCGCCGAAGTTTGAGGATCACCGTGGGTGTTGGCATCGGTCGACACCGACTCCGCATTTTCGACAAGGGAGAAGCTGCTGAGCAGATTGGGTTGCATCCTCATTTCCGCCGCCGAGCTGGCGGTCAGACCGCCGGTGGGTGTTACCGTTTGCTTGTCCATGTCAATCATGCCGCCATTCGAGTAGTAGATTTCCTTAACGCCGCCGGCGGCGTTGGTGAATCGCGATGTATATTGCACCTGGAAGCCCTTTGTAAGATCGTTGAGCGGGCCGTAATCGAATACCGCGGTCATGGTATCCCAGTTTTGGCGGCCGTCCTTCCACAGGTAGATGCCACCGTTCGCGACAACGCTGCGCGGGTGGGGCAGGCCGGTAAACCAATGCACCGTGTCGATCTGATGGACAAGCCACTGGTCGGGGATGCCGGAGGAATAGGGCCAAAACAGTCGGAACTCCAGATATTTGCGCGCGTCAAACGGCTCATGAGGGCGGTTGAGAAGATAGCGTTTCCAGTCCGTATCCTGCTCCTTAAGAAGTGGCACAACGTCGGGCCGGCGCCAACGGCCAGGTTGGTTGACGTTCCATGTCATTTCAACCATAACGATGTCACCGAATTTGCCCGACTGGATATATTCGGCGGCCTTTTGATAACTCGGCGTACTGCGGCGCTGGGTTCCGATCTGCACAACTTTACCGGACTTCTTTACGGCGGCGAGGAATTTGCGGGCGTCGTCCATGGTGTGCGCGGTAGGTTTTTCGACGTAGGCATCACGGCCCGCGTTGACGGCTTCGACGCCGTGCAGGGCGTGCTGAAAGTCTGCCGTGGCAACCAAAACAGCATCGACGTCCTTACGGGCGTATAGCTCATCATTGTTACGAACGCTCTCGACAGAACCCCCGCCGAGCTTCTGGATGTAGGCCGCACCTTCTTCGCGCCTTCGATTCCAGATGTCGGAAAGGGCAACAAACTCGAAGTTCATTTCTTTGGCGTGTTGGAGGAAGGCGGGAATGAGCGCCTGCTTCATGCGGTCGCCGCATCCGACAACCCCTACCCTCACGCGATCATTGGCGCCCAGGATAGCGCCATAGCTGTTAGCGTTCCAGGAAATGGCCGTTGCAGCCACCGCGGTCCCGCCTGCTTTCAAGAAATCCCTGCGACTCTCGCCCTTTGGTCCCATACATCTCCTTGTTCAATGTGCATCAGCAGAATCTTACGTCATGGCTCTGAATCGAGCCTGACTTGTTCGAATGCGTCTGATGGAATAAGCCACATTCCGCCTGCATCGTGTCCTCGCCTGCATTTTTGCCTTACGGCGGACAAATTAGAGCGTTTACCAGCGCCGATCGCTCGCTCTCGTTCCAACTCTGTGATCAAATGACGATCCGGCGAAGCGCCTCTGCCGACAGGTAGGGGCGAATGAATCTGGTCTCTGCGCCGGCCTGAAACAACGGGCAGGTCCCGCAATCGAACCGACTCGCCAGATTCGAATTTGAAAAAGACTTGCCCGACGATCATTGTTTTGCGATGATGATTCCCCGGGTCCGAGTGAATTCCCGCACGTCGTGTTGTTACCGGATCAATGGGAAGTGAAGCAAGCTCTCAATCCTGAGTTCCGGCGGCTTCCGGCAGGCAATTTCCGCAGAGACAGTTATTGTTGTTCAATCGTCTCTTGCGAAGGATGGAAACCGCGAAAGCGAGTCAACGCTCTTGAACCCTGTGCCACAGTGGTTCGCGGCTGGCCTTTGCACACGCAGCAGCGCCGCTTGTGCACCGATTATGGCTCGGTCTGAAGGGGTTTTCTCATGAAGTTCCCTCTTCGCTTCCTGAATTTATGCGCGGCCGTCATCCTGTTTGGAACCTGCAACACGGACTACGCGCTTGCCCTGCCTCAACAATCCGATTCAGACCACTCGGCAGCGGCTGAAGATCAATCGTCGCAACCCGCGTCCACCGATTTCATACTCATTCCAGGCCCATTGCGATCGTTCCTGCGCATGGCGGGCATCAGCCAGGACGTGTCTCCAGAGGATGTGCTGGCAATGCTCGCCCGTAATGCCGCCCTCTATGGCTACGATCACGGAAAGGAAACCGAATTTCTGGTTCTGCTCGATCGGTATGTGCGCCAGGCGCGAGAACTGCAGCCCCTTTCAGACGCAAGCGGCATGATTCACATTACCGGATGTGATGATGCGACTCGGCTGATGAAAGTCCTCGGATACAAGTTTGAAACTCCTTGTGGCCAGAAGCAGACTTCGCTAATGACAGCGGACGCCGAGCGCGCCTTTTTGACCATCGACTCGGGGTTTCCTCTTTCAGCGCTTGAAGCCGCCCTGCAGAAGAGTGAATCTTTCTCGTACGCCTTTCCCGCGACCCGAGTCCCAGTTTTTTACAGAGTGAAGGATTGGACCGCGGTCTCGACATGGGAGCGGAAATCGAACGGTGATTTGCTCGAAGCATTGCTTCACGATCAGAATCTGGATCGCCTTTACAGTGCCGTGTCGAGGTACGACACGGAAACCCGCGACGCCCTGGGCCGGTCGCCTGGCCTGAAAAGAATGATGCCCCTCGCGACTGCTTTTGATTTGTTCGGAACATTTGTATGTGTCCGCTCGGGAAGAGTCGTAGTGCCGGGAGGCAATGACCAAGGCTGGGAAGAACTCGCGGGAGCAAGTCCCCGCTCCCCTGGGGAGTTTGTTTCTCACCTGCTTGCAAGGGATAACGGCTGGTTGGCCGCTTATTTTGACGTCATGTCTCGCCTGGCTCAAAAGCAGCAGGCTCACATCGCGGAAGGGGCTCGCCTTACGCGACTCTACAGTGCCTATAAATCGACTGCGTCGCGTGCCGCCACCGCCGGTGTATTTCCGAGAAATGCCCAACTTCTGATGCTGCTCACCTCCTTGAAGTGGGAGGAGAGTGGAAACCTTCAAATCCCCGGCGGCATTGGGCCATGGGAGCAAATCCTCTCCCAAAAAGCCGAAACAAGATCTATCAAAGGCTGGGTGAGGAAGAACCGCGGATGGGATAGTTCGGAGCGGTTGCTCGAAACGCTGGTCGCTTGTTCAAATCTTGAGATTGACAATGGCCCGGTTCAAATATTTCTCATGGTGAGCGCGCTGGATGCCAGGAGGCCCCCGGACCAGCACTTGTCTGCCGCAACTGAGCAATTGATTGCGAGCAATCTCTCCCATTTCTCCCATTGGTTTTCAATTTTTGTGGAGTTCCCGGATCTCAATGAGATTTCGATCGATCGCTTTGTGAGCGCGGCCGACCGTATCGCGGGAATTGCCAATCCCTCACTGCGGGCGAACGCGTTGGGTGCATTTCAGGCAAATATAGGCCTTTGGCAAATCTTCGCCAGGCAGGGCCAAATTCCAAAGCCGCTGATGAATACGTCATGGCAGAATTTGATCGAACCATTCATCTTCATCAATTCATCAGAGCAGCTTTTTGAGGCAGCAAGGGCTTCGTTGCAGTCAGTTCTAGGCGATGTTTCCGGAAAGACGAACCTCACCCAGGATCAGGTCGTGGACTTGCTCGCAGGCCCATCTCAGGACACTGAGGATGGATTACGGGTGCACCAGGAACTGGCGGACCGGATTCGCGCCGTATTAGAAGATCAGCACTTGGTGGCGATCGATACGCTTTTCGGCCTTTATGACGGGCTGACCGCGATGGCTCACGGAGCACAGGTCGCGGACAGTTTGCTCCCTCTTGCGGAAAATCTGCGGGAATTTGAGATGCCGCGCCCCATCTTCACCGGCAATGAAAGAGCCACCTGGTCTCCGCCTGTATATACCAGTCGACACGCGGAGTTGCAGGTGCGAACCGACATGGCCAAGATCCTTCGATCTCCGGCAACGCCTTCGCAACTGGAAGCGGCTCGCGGCAAGCTGACCCCATTTCTTCGCGATACTCTTGTTGGCTTGAATTACGCATATTATGAACCCCCGGGCGCCGAGGTTCTCCACAGCAACCCGCTCTTTGTCCGATCGCATGATTTTTCATCGGTGTCGGTGGTGGGCGCTCAAAATATCTGGAGGGACCCGGATTTGATCGGAGTCGGTGCCACAGCCGGCGGCGGGGCGTATCTGATGGGTTCGCTCGCCGATCTGCCATATGCGCTTGCATCCACAGAACAGGATTTCATTGCTCCAAAGAATGTGCAGGCCCTGGTTTGGCAAGAGACTGCCCCCGGGATTTTGGTGAGCGCGATCCAACCGCGCTGGTGGACCATTAGCCAAAATGAACTGCACGCAGTGGCGCTGTATCAGCGTCTTGGAGAAGAAATTCTGGGCGCGTGCCCAACGAACTCGGAATTGCGTGCAAAAGTGCTGGCCGTCCTCGACGATCTCCTGACGCCGGACCGCTTGGAAAGAACCGAGCAGGCCCTAAAAAGTGCGGGCGGAGGCACGAAATTGATCGCCGAAGTCGTCCCGGCCGAGCTTTTCTATCTAGCTGTTGAATTCCGGAAGAAGTATCCGGATCAAGTTTCAATGTTGGGACCAGCAGGCAAGGAATTGGAAGACCTCTCTCGGAAATACCCTTCCGAGACAGATTCCGTGCGCCTATCGGCAGACTTCGGGGTGCCCCATCCCACGTTGATGCTCACCGATGCCTGCACACTTCTGAATATGAAACCGGTTTCGGCTTATTCGGGCATTGCCAGCAGACTTTTTGCAGAGTCCTGGGAATCGAACAATCTATATTGGGCCAGATTGGCTGATGAGAAGGGCTATTCACCGGTAATGCTCAACGTACTTGTACCTGCGCTTACGCGTCGAATGGTCGTCAACACCTTCGCCAGCAACATTGACGATTGGCACGCCCTATTGCGGGCGATGGAGGAAACCGGAGACGAGTTTCGGCAAGGCAGGATCAACATTCACGCCGCAGATACTATTGCACGGCAATAGGACAAGCAGGAGTTTGCGTAACGCATCGCCTATGACAAAGAAAACCTTTACGTGCCTAGGAATATTCATTCTCCTGTTTCTCGCGCAGAGTCGTGACTCATTTCCCTCCGCTCAAAATGATCCGATGCAACTGCGCGTAAACGTTGTTCTTGTTCAACTCAATGTGGCCGTCACGGACGATAAGGGGAGATACGTCACCGGGCTTCGGCCGCAGGACTTCACCGTTACTGAAGACAAACTTCCTCAGAAGATCTCCACATTCGAGGAAAGTAGTGTTTCCGGTCAGACGGAGATGGAAACCAGCTCGCGCGATCAAGGCCATCCCTCGACGGGCACTCAAGAGGGCTCCGAACCGGAGTCGCAAAGGCCGACGGCAGACCCTGCGGGCGTGACAATTTCGCACGTAACTGAAGACAACGTTTTTGTTCTCTTCGATACCAGCAACTACATGTATCGGGGTTTTGTCTTCGCTCAGGACGCGATCGCTGACTTCATCCGCACCATAGACGATTCCAGCAAAGTGGCGTTCTATTCGTACAGCCGCAATCTTTCGCGTGCGACAAACCTCACTACGGACCACTCACTCATCATGAACGGGCTCCGCAGCACCGTCGCCGGCGATAGCGCCGCACTGTATAACAGCCTGTTGTTAACCGTGAAGGACGCGGCGACCTTGAAGGGGCGAAAGGCAATCGTGGTCTTTTCAAACGGCCCTGACAATGCTAGCTCCGTTCCGCCCGAGGACGTGGCGGAAATGGCTCAATCAACTGGAACCATCATCTACATCATAAGCACGCGCCAAGCGCAGGAGGACCCCGCTTCTGCCGCTGCATTTGAACGAGTAAGCAAGGTTTCAGGAGGTAAAGCGTATTTCGCGAACAACTGGCGTCAAGAAAAGGAAGCATTCGCCTCGATCCGGGAGGACTTGGTTCACCTATATACCCTGAGCTACTATCCGCAGTACAACCCCAATCGAGGCTGGCGCTCGATCAAGGTAAGCCTGTTGGGCAAGTCTCGGCAGAAGTATCATATTCGCACTCGCGACGGTTACAGACTTCTACCCAGAGCGGCAAGACCACAGGATGATTATTCCGGACCTGCATCAGGTCCAAAGTAAGGACTTTCCCAGTTCAGAAAAAGCGACACTAAGGAACCTATCGATCAGGTCGATCCCTGAGCATCAGGAGTGCCGGAAAACTCAGGAGTAAATCAGATGAAATCCGACTCCGTCGCGGTTCTGCAGCGCCGCGATTTTCTGAGACTTGCCGGCGGGGCTTCACTATACAGCCTGTCGCCTAGCCGTGAAGAAGCATCGCCTCAGCGCATCTCGATCGTGATGGATGCGCAGGACGCGACTGCATCCTCAAAGCCTGTCACCCACGCTGTAGAACAGCTTCTCAAAGACTGCAGAGCCAGAGGGCTAACGTGCGAATTGATTCATTCCCCAGATCATGTGGTTGGATCAGCTTTATGTATCGCCGTCGCTCCTGGACATTCGGCACTCGCCCATGGCTTTCGTAGGACTGCAGTGGAGCCAGCAGTCGCCGATAGCACGTTTTTGATACCCGGGCGCGTTGGCCAAACTCCCGCTTTGCTCGTATCGGGAATTGGGCAGTTGGGCTACGTCTATGGACTGCTGGAGCTCGCCGAGCGCGTGCGGTACGGTTCCGCTCCCGGATTCGGTTTGAACTTGACCGAGCCGGAGGTTGAAAGGCCGGCAAACGAAGTAAGAGGTGTCAGCCGCTATTTCTGTAGTGAGCTCGAAGATAAATCCTGGTATTACGACAAGGACTTCTGGCGTGAATATCTTGATATCCTCGTCGCCACCCGGTTCAATCGCTTCACGCTTGCTTATGGGCTTGAATACGACTTCCCCAAAGGGGTTACCGATGACTATCTCCATTTTCCCTATCCCTACTTAGTTGAAGTGCCCGGATACAGCGAGGTTCGTGTCGTACAACTGGCATCGGCCGATGGGAAGCGAGCCACGACCCCCACTCCGTTGCCGGCAAGGGAGCGTGAAAGGAATTTGGAGATGCTGCGGTTTGTCGCGGCTGAGACAGGCGTGCGCGGGCTCCATTTTCAACTGGGTATCTGGACGCATGCCTACGAATGGACAGCAAGCCCAAATGCCTACCACCGCATTGAAGGGCTGACCCCCGAATCCCACGCTGCTTACTGCCGCGATGCTCTTGCGGTTCTGCTGAGGGAATGCCCGGAGATCCAGGGCCTGACGATGCGCGTTCACGGTGAGAGTGGCGTTCCAGAAGGGAGTTATCCGTTTTGGAAAGCCCTTTTCGAAGCAATCTCCGGGTGTGGCCGCACAATAGAAATCGAAATGCACGCCAAGGGTGTCAACCAAACGATGATTGATGTTGCAGCCGCCACCGGGATGCCGGTCAAACTTGGCGCAAAATATTCCGCCGAACATCAAAGCCTCGGCTACAACCAGGCGGACATTCGCGCTCTCGAGATTCCTGATCCTGCTCATGTGGAAAATGGCCCGTTCAGCCTGAGCGGCGGGGCTCGGCTCTTCACGCGCTATGGATACGCTGACTTTCTCCAGAAAGGAAGCAAAACGCGCCTCCTCTTCCGACTTTGGCCTGGCTCGCAACGTCACTTACTTTCCGGTGATCCCGAATTGTGCGCAGCTTACGGGCGCACATCCAGTTTCTGCGGAGCGGCGGGAATCGACTTGATGGAGCCTTTGACTTTCAAAGGGCGCGAAGGTTCCGGGAATCCGGGAGGCCGCTGCGCTTATGCGGACCAGTCTCTCAATCCCACAGCCGACTGGAAAAAGTTCGAATACAGCTATCGATTGTGGGGACGGCACCTTTACAACCCAAATGGGAATCCGGAGACGTGGCGCCGCTATTTGCGCAATGAATTTGGAGCAGGAGCTGGCCCCGCCGAGATCGCGTTGGCGAATGCGAGCCGGGCCCTTCCCCTCGTCACATCTGCCCATCTCCCGTCAGCGTCCAATCACGCGTTTTGGCCAGAGATCTATGACAATATGCCGATTGTGCTCGACAGCGAGCCATCCCCTTATGGCGATACCCCCAGCCCCAAATGTTTCGGGACTGTTAGCCCTCTCGATCCGCAGCTCTTTGCAACCATTGCAGAGTACACGCGAGATCTGCTCGGAGGAACTCCCGGACCAAAATATTCTCCGATTGAAGTTGCCCAGTGGCTTGAAGGATTCGCGATGGTATCAGGTGAAGCTCTTGCCGATGCTCGTGTCAAAACGACTCCCCGCGACTCGGCCGCCATCCGACGCCTGGAAGAGGATGTCGAAATTCAGAACGGCCTGGGAATCTTTTTTGCAGGCAAACTCCGCAGTGGGGTGTTATTTGAAATCTTCAAACAGAGCGGCGATCGCGAAGCGGGCAGGCTTGCCTTGACGCGATACCAGGAAGCTCGTCAGGCCTGGGCAAAGATGGCTGACCGCGCTCGAAACGTGTACATAGCCGATATCTCGTACGGCAATGTGCCCATGCGCCGCGGACACTGGATTGACCGTCTGTCCGATATCGACAACGACATCGCAGCGATGCAAAAGGTGCTCGACTCTCCACAAAACCTCACGGAATCAACGGCTGCAGTGAGGGCTTTGAAGGTTGTTTGCAACCCTCAGAAGAGGCCTTCGTTGAATTGCAGCCACCAAGTGCCCGCCGGTTTCCGTCCAGGTCAGGAGCTCGCTATTGCCCTCACTACCACATCCGTGAGGCAGCATGAGGGGCCAACTCGTGCGCGTCTCACCTACCGTCACACTAATCAAGGAGAACGTTGGCATTCAATGGAAATGCCCGCAACCGATGGGGTGTTTCAGGCTTCGATTCCTGGTCAATACACCGACTCTCCGTTTTCCTTGCAGTACTACTTCGAGTTGCGAAGAGAAGGAGAGGCGTGGCTCTATCCTGGCTTCAATGCCACTCTATCTGATCAGCCGTACTACGTGATATGGAGCCGGAATCCGTAGGCAATGCTCTGACTTATCTCCGGGGGAGCCATGAGGACCCCGCCACTCTCAGCAGGCAGTTGCTCACCAACGATCAAGGCCTGGTTGTCGATCCGTCCGGCGACCAGGCAAACAGATTGCTGTCGGCTTTCTGCTGCACGCCTCGTAGCACCGTAATTCAACAGGCAGTTACGCGCGCCTGGCCAGATCGAATTCGGTAGGTCCTGCCAATCACCCTGTCATTCCTCAAAAAATCCAGCTGGCTCGAGCTGGAGTCCTAATCTTTTGACGTGAGCGTCAAGCAATTCGGACAACAGCGCGATTGCGCCGGCGCGTGTCCCCTTCATCTGTAAGCAACCAAACAACTTTCTATGAGCTAGGGTTGGCACTCCGCTTGCATTTCAACTGGCGTAACTCAAGATCACGAAATCACTGAGTTCTTGAAAACGGCTGTGTTGCAGCAGATTCATAGATGAAACCTCAACCAGATTTGCGCTGGAGCTGAACATGACATCCGACAAACAAACGGACCCTGCATTCATTCAAGGAATTCCCAGGAAACTTCTCTACGTCACTGATTGTGTAGATGACAGCGAAGAAGCGCTCGATCTTGCCTGCGCTCTGGCAAAGGACAATGGCGCTCATCTCGAGTTGCTGCACGTCATTGATCCGGGGCACTCGCCGTCGAGGCCGGATGCGCAAATGGAGATTCAGTTTCGCCTTGAGACACTTGCCCGCAGTTTGAAACTTCTGAAGGACAAGGGGGATGCAGTTCTGCTGTATGGTGCCCCGGAGGAAGTAATTCTCAAGAGGGCCGCAGAAATCCACCCCACATTGATTGCATTTCCGCTGAATGGCACGGTGACAGACGATTCGAAGATACTCCTCGTTCGGAGACTGATCCGCCGATGCCCATTTCCGGTTCTTACCCTTCTTCCCAGGTTCCAAGAGGAAGGTTGGGTAAGGCGGCCGCCTTTGAATGGGCTGGCTGCATTCATAGCAAACGTTTGGGAAGCGAGAAGGTCTCGGGTTCGAGGTCGGCCACGATCCTTAACGATTGCCCGGTCCCGATTCATTTTGGAGAGGAAAGCCGAATGTCTATCGCTGCGCACGCCTGAACGCGCAAACACGAGATGACGACTCTTCACTGCTTGAGAGGTGCGAGATGACACAGAGTTCGATCGTTCGCTGGAGTAATCCCCGCGTGATCCTTGTTGCCACGAATCTGCTCGAAGGCAACGGTTTCTCGCTCCACGCAATAAACCAAGCGAGGTTGAGCAATTCCAAGGTTCTTCTCGTTCACGTGATTCAATCGTGTCTTGCGAGAACAGAATCCATGGACGAGATGCCGACGATTGTGCCGCTCTATCAAGTGGTTAGTCCGCTGGCCAAATTGAATGAGATGGCTGACGCCTTTCAGCGTGCCGGAATCGACTGCGATCAGATCGTTCTACGAGGCAACCCCGAAAAGCAGATCCCTTTGCTTGTGAAGGCTCGGTCCGTCGATAGGGTCATAGTTTCGAACCGGAATATGAGCGGCGTCTCAAGGTTCCTAGAAGGCTCGGTAGCCGAAGAGTTGATCGGAACGCTTGAGGTACCAGTTTGCGTTATTGGTCGCCGTGCCCGCCCAGACGTTCAACAGGGAACTCCACTGAGACGAATCCTGGTAGCGACGTCATTCGAGCCGGTTGATGAATTGATCGTGGCATTCGCGAGCACGCTTGCTGAATTTAATGGCGCACATCTCACGGTTTTGCATGTCCTCGATTCCGCCAGGATGTCCGGCCAAGAAAGAGAATTGGCGCGCTTTGCTTCCAGAAAGCGCCTCCTCGAGTTGATTCCGAAGGAGGCCAGGCACAGAGATCAACCACTCTGCGTTGTACGGGAAGGCGATCCTGCGGAGATCATTGCATTCGAATCTCGCAGTACTTCACAAGACCTGCTTATCCTTGGATCGCCCTATCCCTCAGTCCTATCTTGGCTTCTGGGTACAAGTGTGGTGCATCGGGTTATCGTCGACTCACCGTGCCCCGTGGTCACCATACGACCTAGAGATCCGATTGATGAATTCATCAACGCAGCTGCCGCAGAACGCCCTGTCGACCAGCACGAGTACGCGTAGCCAATCGACTGTAGAGTGAGGGAACGATATGCGCTGTGCCAATTCAGAATGTTCTCGCGACCTGCTGGATCTGCCGGGCGGATCGGTTTGGCTCATGCAATTGGAGATGCCTACGAATTCATCGGGTCATGGCTATGATGGTTTTCCGATTTGTACGCAACCGACCAAATACTTTTGGCTCTGCGCCGAGTGTAGCCGCCATTTCGTGCTTTTACGATGGACGCCATTCGGGTTGATCCCCGGTAAGAATCAGTCGGTACCAAATCGTACTGCCGCGGTGCGGTTAGCGAGTTCTCTCACTTCCACCCCATTCAGCGTCCATGTTTCTTTTCTGCTTGAAGAGGAATTTCTCGATGTGGACTAGATCCATGGCCCCAGTGACGAGTGTCCGATTTACGCGTTCACATCAATCTTGCAATTTAGATCCCTGCAATTCAGATCGGCTTTCGTAGCCTTTTCGCAAGTCGGTCTCCTGGCAATTGATCTCTCTTTATATGCTAGAGGCCTCCTTTCTCCCGAGGCCAAGACCTTCCCCTTCGACGACACGATCCGGTCGAACAACGCAAAACAAGTTCCGCCCCTGAGTGAGGCGGAACTAGAGAAGTGAAATCGCGCGTTGAGATCAGTTGCGTTCTGGATTAGCGTTGTCAACCTGCAACGAGTTGGTAACTGCGCCGTCAAGCCCGACTGTTTTCATCAGAGCGCGGTTTGCGCCTGGATGTCTAGATGCCAGTCGAAGCGCCCGGTAGTTCCAGGCGTTGCTCGAGCGAATCGGCTTGAGACTTGGCTTTGTCATAGTCCACGACGTCGTCGATCATCTCCGCGAGATCGCTTGTCAAATCGTAACTGCCCCGCACATGGTCACGATAAGTCTGCATATTGACTCTCGCTCGATTTCCATTCAGATGATTAATAGTGTCATTGAGATGACTCGCAACTTCCCTGAGCCGGACGTCGATCTGGTCGATCGCCTTCTGCTGCCATGGGGACCCCTCTGCGCGCAGAGCACTAAGTTGCTGGTTCATCACACCCAACTTGTTTACGTGCTCTTTAATCTGGTTGAGGGTTGTGGCATGCGACATCCAATTCGAGTTGGATCTGGTATAGGTCTCGAGTCTTGCTGCCTGGTCGTTCGCAAGCACAGCGTGACTACGCGCCTTAGGCAGCAGTCGCGAGATTCGTTCCGAATCAGTTGACTGTGCTGAAAGAGTCGACGTTGCGCCTGCCATAACTAGCGCCACGGCGACCATTGAACCGAGCGTGCGGAATAATGATTGGTGCTTCATAGAACCTCCTTGTGGGCTTGCATTGAGCAACTCACACCCAAGCCTTTTGCATTCGGAATGCCAAATGTGGTCTCGTCTAAATCCTTGATGCATAAGTAGAGGAGGCCTTAAAGCGTCTATCGATTGTCAAAGGAGTTGTATGGGCTGTCAGAAGTTTCGGACGCTCAATCGTTCTGGATTCCGATTGAATTATGGCTTCTGCGTTTCATCAATCGGCACGGGTCGGACGAAGGCGTACGTGGGATGGGTCACTCTTATTTGCAGGCTGCCGATTATTTAGGGTCATGCGGCCTGGGCTCGCTGCGCTGCGATCCTCTTATCCGGAAGTTTAGAATTGTCGCAAGAGGGGGCCGGCTGGTGCTGATCGATCCAATGCGCATTGAAGAATGTCCGCCGATGGATTCCAGCAAAACAGCCCATGCTCGATCGCGGCATGCGGCTCTCTCGTTTCGCAATTCCGATAGCCGGTTTGAAAACGCCACGATTTGGCGGACTGTGCTCCATGAGAACAGGTGCCGTCCGCCGCCTGCTCATCCTGCGCGAAGGCGGATAACAGGCCACATCCGCTTGGTTTCCGAGAAAAGAAGAAGGGTATCCTGAGGCCTCAGGGTCCAGTGGGCGTATCCGGCAAAGAGGACAAGGCCATTCAAGCGGATGCGGTAAATATGACTCGTGCAAGAATCTATTTGGAAATCGGGCAAAGAACATATGTTTCCTGATACGGCATTTGCCGACAATACGGATTCTGCGGACAGCTTGGCCCGACACAAGGTGATCTTTTGCTTTATTACTCTCTGTGTGTTGGGCCTGTTGCTCTCGTTACACGCTCATTTTGCTTCGGTCCTGGGCGAACCGTCACTCCCCGTGATCGGGCTGCTCGGACTGGCTTTCCTGCTGACTGTGGGAGAATTGTTGTGGCTGCGAGGCCGGGCCTCGCGATTAGCCGATCGAGAGGCCAAGATTGAGAGTTGTATCTCGATTGCAGTTGTATTCGTGCTGACCGCGCTTCTCACTTATATTACAAACCGGGATGAGAATCCGTATTTCGTCTTGCTTGCAATTCCAATTCTCCAATCCGCGTATTCATTTGGACTGCTTCTTACCATCCTGACCATAGCGGCCGCAGACTCGATGATCATGCTATGGATTTGGCACTTCTTTGAGATTCACCCCCCGGCTCGTCCAACACAATATCTTGACGGCGGAATGCTCTGCGCTGTTTACCTCATCATGGGCTTGCTGGCATGGCTTCTCGTGAATCAGCTCAAAGCAAATCAGGAGAAGTTGAAGCACAATCTCGAAGTGCTAAAGGCTACGCGAGAACGATTAATTGCGGAGGAGAAATTTGCCGCGGTCGGGCGATTGGCGAGTGGAGTGGCACATGAGATCCGTAATCCCGTTGCCATGATTTCAAGCTCGCTGGCTACAGCAGTTTATCCCGGGACCGAAAACGAAGAGCGAGAAGAGATGTTCGCGATAGCGGTGCGTGAATCGAAACGCCTGGAGTCCCTCACGGCAGATTTTCTTACCTACGCAAAGCCGTCACCAGTCAGGCGCTCGCCCGCGCTAATCAACGACCTCCTTTCCTATATCGCCTCCGTCACCAAGGCTCACGCAGCCGGCCGATCCATTTCGATTACGTCTGAGCTATCGAAAGATATCCTCGCCGACATCGACTCACCACAGGTAGAAGGCGCGATACTGAATCTGGTCTTGAACGCAATTGACGCTACTCCCAACGGGGGATTTGTAAGGCTGAATGCCTACTTCGAAGAGGATGTTCTGAGCATTTGCGTTGAAGATTCGGGGCCGTCTATTCCCGAGGCGGACCTTGCTCAGATTTTTGAGCCGTTCTTCACGACCAAGTCGACCGGAACGGGCTTGGGTCTCGCCATTGCGAAGGGCGCCGCAATTGCTCATGGTGGTGATTTGCAGTTGACCGACAATCGGGATGGTCGCGTGACTTTTTCAATGACGATTGCAAGGTCTACCGTGAGCAAAGCTTGAGAGGAACAGACATGGGCAAAATACTGGTGGTTGACGACGAGCAAGGCATGAGGCGAATCATAAAGGCCAATCTTCGCCAGGACTTCCATGTTTGCGTTGAAGCTTCAAGTCCCTCAGAGGCCATCGCTCTGCTTTCAAAGGAAGACTTCGACGTCGTTCTCACAGACCACAGGATGTCCGGAGGCACCGGTCTCGATGTGCTCCGCGCGGTTCAGGAGAGTGATCCGACGACTTCGGTCATCTTTCTTACGGCAGTCGGAACTGTGGAGTTAGCCGTTGAGAGCATGCGCCAAGGCGCGTTCGATTTCCTCACCAAGCCTTATGTGCTGGATGTGATGCGAGCCACGATTCGAAGAGCGTGCGAACGGACTGCTCTTTTGCGGGAGAATGCTGTTCTGCGAACAACGGTTCGAAAGCTGGAAGGCGCTGATGAGATTATCGGGGAAAGCAAAGGCATTCGCCTGGTTCGAGACCTCATTTCGCGAGTAGCCGGAGCAAACTCTACAGTCCTGATCACAGGAGAGACTGGCACAGGTAAAGAACTGGTTGCGCGCGCGATTCATCGCAATAGCCCAAGAGCCGTTCGCCCATTTATCGCAATCAATTGTGCCGCAGTCAGCGAGACGCTATTGGAGAGCGAGTTGTTTGGTCACGAAAAAGGAGCGTTCACCGGCGCAGACAAAGCAAGGAATGGTCTATTCGAAGCCGCGCATGAAGGTACGCTCTTTCTGGATGAAGTCGCGGAGATGTCTCCTGCTGCTCAGGCGAAACTTCTAAGAGTTCTAGCCACCGCGGAGATTCAGCGTGTTGGGTCAACAACCACGCGCAAAGTCGACGTTCGCGTGTTGGCCGCCACCCATCGAAATCTTCAGGATCGAGTCAACGAAGGGCAGTTTCGAGAAGATCTTTTCTATCGGCTGGCGGTGGTTCCCATTGGGCTACCCCCTCTGCGTGAGCGGAAAGATGATATCGAGCCCCTCTGCAGCATGCTATGTGCCAGAATTGCGAGGGAAATGAAGATGCCCATCAAACGGGTGAGTGAGAATGCGACCAGGAAGCTTGAGGGCTATTCTTTTCCTGGAAACATTCGTGAACTCGCCAACCTTGTCGAGCGCGCGTTTATCCTTGGGCAACATGCTGAATTGGAGCCGGAAGACTTTCCCATTGGGAGCGGTGCAATCTTCTCAAATCGGCAAGGCGGGGAGATGACGGTTGAACAGCTTGCGTCGCGACTTCCTGAGCAATTGGATCTTCGCGAGATATTGGGAAAACTGGAGCGCATCTTGATTGAGCGCTCCATTAGCGCATCCGGTGGTGTCCAGGCCGAGGCGGCGAGACGGCTTGGTTTATCCCGAAGCGACCTTGGCTACAAATTGAACAAACTCTCAAGCTGAACCCCACCTTCGACAGCCCTTCATCCTAGGAGGTGGCCCGCCGGTTGTGCTTTCGTAGGAAGGATTTTCCGCGTTTGCTCTGCGATGTTTCCTTCGAAGGCTGATCCGGGTAGAATCCTGAAACGGGCGGCAACTCGTGTTTTGACTAGCCCGAGTTCGCATGGCAATCTCCGCGGCGAAATCCACTCTTCTGACTACATCGCTGAGACGGTTTCTGTCTCTATGTTCAGGAGGGTGGTTTGCCGCCACCAGGTTTCATGGGGCGCGTTCCAAAAACATTCGGGTTTCGACAGCATGACTACCACGCCTGTTCCCTCGAAGATCGGGAAATACGATGTCGTCGGCGTCATCGGACGCGGGGGCATGGGGGTTGTATACCAGGCGACTGATCCGAACCTTGACCGCAAGGTCGCTATCAAGATGATCACGGGGCAGTTCTGCGAGAACCCTGACATGCTTAAGCGGTTCTTCCGCGAGGCACAGTCGCTCGGGAGCTTACAGCACCCCAACATCGTGACCATCTTCGATCTTGGCGACTACCAGGGCAGCCCGTACTTCGTAATGGAGTTCCTTGAGGGCGAGGGATTAGAAAGCGTTTTGGCCAATCGGCGCCAGCTCAATTTGCTGGAAAAGATTGCGATCGTGATCCAGGTTTGCAATGGCCTTGGATACGCGCACCGTCGCGGCGTAGTTCATCGCGATATCAAGCCGGCCAACATTATGATCAGTCGGGATGGCGGCATCAAGATCTTCGATTTCGGGATCGCGCACGCCGGCCATACCAATGTGACCCGCACCGGCGAAGTTCTTGGCACGTTGAGATACATGGCCCCAGAACAGGTGAACTCCAAGAGTATCGACTCTCGCACTGACATTTTTTCGACAGGAGTAGTGCTTTATCAGCTGATCACAGATCATCTGCCGTTTGACGGCGAGAACACGGCAAGCACCTTGATGAAGATTGTGAACGAGCCGCCCCCGCCTCTGGGCAGCTTTTTAACCGCCTATCCTCCCGAGATGGAGGAGATTCTTCTCAAGGCGCTGGCAAAGAGTCCCGACGAACGCTACTCAACGGCGGAGGAACTGGCGCTCGACCTGGCACAACTGCAGGGGCAGCTTAAGGAAGAGCTGATCGGCCGGGAGATGGAAGAGGTAACTCGCCTGGTGGATCAGGGCGAGATGTACAAGGCCCAGGGAACGCTGCAGCGAGTGTTAAAGATTGACCAGCAACACACCAAGGCCAGCCGCATGCTGCGCGAGGTGCAACAGCGCATCCAGCGGGATGAAATTGGGAAGCAGGTGCAGGGGTTGCGCGAACGCGCTGACGAAGCGCTCGCCGACCAGCAGTTCAATCGAGCGTTGGAACATGTCGATCGAGCGTTGACTCTCGATCGCGACAATCCTGAACTGATACAGCTGCGCAAGAGAATTCGCGACGCGGCCGAGCGGTCAGAGAAGCTGCAACAGGCTTTGAAGAACGCCGAAACCGCGCAGGCTGAAGGCAATCTGGAAGCAGCCAGGGACGCGGCAGAGGCCGCGCTTGCGGTCTCGCCGAACGACACCCACGCTAAGTCGCTTTACCGCATGATCGAGCGGGACATTGAAGAGCGGACGAGGCAGCAGCAGATGGAGAGCTATCTCCTCGAGGCGAAACGGGAGCTTTTGTCGCGGAGATTCACGGCTGCTATCAATATTCTCAAGCAGGCCGAGGAACTGGATTCGTCATCGCCGCAGGTTCACTCTTTGATGGAATCCGCAACAGTGAGCCAGCAACAAGAAAGCCGCCGCCGCGAACTGGAAGCTTTCATCCAGGAAGTAGAAGAGGCGCTAAATGTTGATGATTACGTTACTGCCTCCCAAAAGGCAGATGAGGGTCTCGGGCGGTTTCCTGGCGATCGAACACTACTGAAGCTGAAGGGTCTGGCCGAGCGGCAACGGCAGATGGAGGAATGTAAGCAACTGGTGGATGAGATCATGACCCAGTCGCGCGTAATGCTTCAGGAGGGCCGCTATGAAGAACTCAAGAACAAGCTGGAACAAGCTCTCGTGCAGCTGGGGCCGGAGGCCCGCCTCCAATCCCTGCTTGGAGTTGTGAGCGATAGGATGGAGCGGGAGCGGACGGAGCGGCAGAGGGAAGAACGGCTGAAAGAGGCCAAACAGCTGCTCAAGAGCCAATCATTTGACGAAGCCATTCGGTCGCTGGAAGCGCAAGCACAAGAGGAGGGCGATGATCCTGAACTCCGCGACTTGATAGATCGTGCGCGATCAGATCAAGCGGTCGCGGTGCAGATCGCGATGAAGCACGCAGACCAGGAGGCAGTACTCGATGTGCGTGTGAATATCCTGGAAGAGGTTCTGCGAATGAGTCCGCACGATAGCCGGGTGAAGGAACAGCTTCACCAGGCTCGCGCCCTAAACCAGGTAATTGGAAAGATTGTTTTCGAGGCGCAGAAGCTGGAGGAGGATCGACAATTCGATCAGGCACTCGCCAAGTGGGAGACGGTTAGCGCCGTGTACCAGCATTATCCCGACTTAAAGGGAATCATCAAGCGGCTTCGCGAACTGGGTGATCGCGCCGAGATCGATGCGAAGCAGAGCTGGATCGATCGGATTGAGGGGGCTTTGAGCGCCTGTGATTACGAAGTTGCCTTGAGCTTCCTGGCCGCCGCAACGCAGTCGTTTCCGTGGGACAACGACCTCATGTACCTGCAGGATCAGGCCGAAAACGGAGCACGCCAGCGCGTCAAGGCGCAGAAAATGATCGGGGAGGGCCGCAAGGCACTGGCCAACCAGCAGTGGGACGTGGGTTCGCAGCTTCTGTTGACGGCCTTCCAGACGGCAAGTAACGATTCTCTAATTCACGATCAGGCAGAGTCGGAGCTGGCGCAGGCCGCACGGTCCGCGATCGAGAGCAGTTGGCAGGCGTCGGAACTCATTCTGAAGCGGCTCGCTGAGATTGCCCCGAACGCGCCTGATGCCCAGGATCTACAGGCCACAATTGCCGAACACAAGCGGGAAGAGTCCATAGCAAGCGCGATGAATGCTGCCAGAAGTCACCAGGCGACTTGCGATTTTCGGGCAGCCCTGCGTGAGATCGAGCAGGCGTTGGCAACGTATCCAGAAGATCGACGATTGCTGGACCTGCAAACCCAACTCGAAGAACAGCAATCCCAGCGCTTGACAGTTCAACCCGCCTCGGATGTGCAGGATGATTTGTCGGCAACACGGATCTTCTCGCGGACACCAAACCCCGCTGTGCCACTGTCCGTGCCGTCTCCATCCACGCAGGACCCGCTCGCTGCCCCTGCCGCATCCTCAACCGACACGCTGCACTCACAACGTCCTCTGAGACCCTCAGATGAGCTGACTACTAAAATCCGCCAGGGGCTCCGCGACACAACCCTTTTCGGAAGGGCGCCTTCAACGGATGACCGCCCAGCCCACACTGGGCCCCCAGGCGCGAGCGACGAATTGCAGGAGGCCCACCTGCCGATCATCGAGCGACATTTGGCCAGCTTTGTTGGACCGTTGGCAAGGGTGCACGTGAAGCGTGCCGCGGCCAAGACAACCAGCGTCCTTGAACTTTACACTCTCCTTTCCGCGAACCTGCCGAAGCAGGAGGAGCGCACGGCATTTCTGGCGAAGAGAGGAGAACTAGTGAGTGGCATCGCGAATGTGCAGCGCTCAAAATTACCTGCTTCGCCAGTCATCACTGCGTCCGAAGCGGCCATCGATCCGTCGTCACCGAATGAGATTACGCCCGCTGCCACTGAGCAGATTGCGAAAAAGCTGGCCGCCCTCCTAGGGCCGATCGCACCAATTCTGGCGAAGAAGGAAGCCAAGCGCGCTTCAAGCTTGCGCGAGTTCTACGAGTTTCTCGCGGAACACATCAGCGACCCGAACGACCGCGCGCGCTTCCTCCAAGATGCCGGAGTTGTGAAAGAACCTCCGCTATCCGGCCTCGCGACGCCGCGGTGAGATTGCCCCGGTCAACATGCCCGATTTGACTTCGGACTCGCCCTCGGGACACTTCAAATCAGACCGCAAAATTTACGCGAAGTTTTGCGTCGCTTATCAGCTGACGCTCGCGGTGGCTCGATTCAGAGAAAGTCACGTTCAACGAGCCAAAACGAAGGGCGCGAGGATGATTCCCCGTGTATTGAAATTCCGTCGCCCAGATCGTGCGGGCTAGGTTTCGAGCATCCTGATGGCTTCCACCAAGCTTTTACGCATGCGTCCGAATGACTCGGAAAGCTTGGCAATTTCGTCATTCCCGTTTGCCTTGAAGTCGGCCACCTCGAGATTGCCCAGGCTCACTTCGCTGGCGATAGTCGAAAGCTGGTTCACAGGCTTGATGACCAGGAAGATCAGCATGGCATTGATGGCGCCGATAAGAACAATGAAGACAGCGGCAAGCGAAAGCATGAATGCCGTAAAGGCGCTGTTGGCGCGCTGAATAGGCAACTGCATAGGCGCGGTGATGATCTGCGCGGCAACGATGTCATTCAACTTCCAGCCAAAGCCGTTGTCGCTCCCGTACTGCTCGATTACCGTGCGCGGCGCGCGATCCGGAGTATCGTGGCAATCGAGGCAAGCGGGGTCGGAGATTTTGAGCGGCTTGGCGATAAAAAGCGCGCGTCCGGCAGGCGTATCTCGCTGGTCCACAAACTCGGTCTTCTCAGGATACTGACGGAACATGCGAACGATATCCGCTTCCCAGTCGGTGGCTCGGTCACTGGGATTGGTCGGGTTCAGCGTTGCTTCTTTGTAGGAATACTCCGGGTACTTTTTGTGTAACAGCTTGAAGTACTCATTCGCAGAGTAGGCTGACACCGACTGCGGCATGAAGGTGTAGGTCATCTGGTTTTTCAGCAGCGGTTTGATCTGCGTACTGGTATACGTTCGCACCGCGGAGGCGCTGTCGATCATGATGCGCGCGTTCTCCTGAATCTCAGCCATGGCATTGCGCTGCAGCAATGTGTGAGTAAACCACCCCGCGAGAACGAAGGCGACAGCAAATATTGCAGTCAAAACCAGATTGAACTTAACGATCAGTTTCATGGCGTTTTCTCACCCGGTGGAGAACTCGGTTGGGCGGCAGGTGTAGAGCCGGTGGTGTGATCTTCAGGATGTAAAACAGGTTCCCATTCAGGCAGGCTTGCGATGTGATCCGAGATTGCTTTGCGAAATGCGTTGTCCTGGAGCCGGGGCTTGAATCGCGCCACAAAGGCTCGCCGCCAACCCGGAGAGCTTGTCAGCCAGTGCTCCACATCGGCATAAGTGACTTCGTGGTCGCTTTTCGGCAGAACGGGCTTCCTGTCCGTAAATGCATCAATGCGTGGAGGCAGTACATCGCGAAAACTGATCGGCATGGCGGCGATGAAATCCTTTGACGGGCGCTCTGCCGAGACGAGCTGTTTGCCTGCGTGATGCGTGAAGAAAATCTTATCGGGAGCGCTGGAGATGGTTGTTCCGCTTCCGCCTGAGACAGCGGCATTTCCGCGCTCCACAAAGATATCTGCGTTATCGCCTGTAACGTGCAAAAGAACATTACCGCCTTTGCTCGTGGCCGATGCAAGCGGGCTGGAGTACCGATAAGAACCCGTGGAAGTTTCACCTTTGAGCCAACCGCTGAGCAACACAATGTCGGCTGACCCTCCGCTTTGGCTCAAAATGTAGAGTTGGCTCGAGGGCCCGAGTTCAATGACCGCGCCACCGGAAAACTCAAGCTGCGCCTGCGCCGTAGTGGTGGGACCGGTTTCAAGAATGTCGCCCTGGCGAAGCTTTATTCCTTCCGCTCCCTGGAACATCGAATAGCCGCGAATCAAACGCAACGGGCCATCTTTCAACAGTGTGACCGTGCCAATCTCTTGTGCTTGCGCCAAAGCGGACACGAGCAGAACAAGAGCTGAGAGCACGGAGATTCGGCGGACGCGCAAGACAGCCAGTCGCATAAGGATTTGTTTGCCGGGGACGGTCTTGCCAGGAACGACCGGAGCCACATCATAGAAGTGTTCCTGGGCCATGTCAACGGACAGGCCTTTTTGGAAAGTTCTAGCCGAACCGGGCATCTCCTCAATTTTGAAAGGGTTGATAGCCGAAGAAATGCTTGCTTCGATTCGTGATGTCATGACTCGTCATGCCATCCAGCGCCAGATGGAGCAATCCTCGTGCGGCGCGGAGGCGTATTCGCCATCCGGCTGGTTGGCGAGAATTCGATCGTCCGCGTGTCGATCGGCACGCGAGCGTTTGACTGGGCCAAGAAAGAGGCGGGCCAGGTTCGGCGGAACGGCGTCGCCGCCCCTTTGAATTCGCATGCTGATCCGGAAGTTTCGCTGCACCTCGAACACGCCTTCCTGCTCATTGTTTACATAGAGGATGTCCAACTCACCTGGTCGATCGGCAAATTTGTGCGTGATCGCCCGGAGCCAGCGGCGCATCACGACGGCGCCAAACGGATTGAAGAGGAATGCCACGCAAGGTCCTGCTGGAAACTCGAAGTCCACGGCGTCGTGAGCCACGATGCGGGCCGGAGCCTTGATGCGACTTGACCTGCGCCAGGTCGCCAGGTTGCGGTTGGCAATGCGAACTAATGCCGGGTTCAGTTCAATGCCAATGACATTGCGAAACGGCATTTCGGCCGCGAGCAGGACGGCACGTCCCATGCCCGCACCAATGTCGATGAACGTGGTCTCTTCCGGCGGCGCCGCAGGCCGAGTTTTCCGCCAGCGAGTCAAAACCCCGTTAAAAACAGAAGGCGCCACGCCGTAATAGGCCGTTGCATGGCGATCATGCGTGTGTCCTGATTTGAGATGCCGGCCGGCCACCAGGCCGCTGGTGCGCACGCCATTAGCCTCATCGAATGGATGAGGAAGGAAGCCATCTTTCTTCGCAAGGCCGGGAAGAAGGCGGCGGGGAGGGTTCACATAGGCAGGGTAGCAAGCACGTGTTGCGCGCTACAATCCGGGCGTGAGGGTATCCATGCGATATGCACTGCGATTGGCTCTATTGACTCTGATGGTGTTGGCAAGCCGAAATGCTGTTGCCGCAAACGATGTGCCTGTGCCGTCAAGTTGTACGCCCCAGGTGAATCAGAAACTTGCCGACCTGATCGCGCAACACTCAACGCGGGATGTCGATAACATCATGGCGTGTGGTGTGGTCACGCAGAAGACACAAATTCGACGCGGCGGACCGCATGGGAGCCATCACTTGACCACGATCGCCGTGCATCTGCCGGATGGTGAAACGGTCAATGTGCAGATTGTCACGAATGACGATCTAATTGGCCCCGTCACTGCTCAGGTTAACGATCAGGTTTTCGCTTACGGCCAGGGGTACACCTCGCACGGAAAGTGGGCGGCGGGGATCCACGATACGCACTGCTCCACGCATCGCGGCGCGGACAACGGCTGGGTGGTTGTGTCCGGAGTAAAGACTCCCAAGAGCTGTTCGGCGTTTCGCTAGAGCGATTGAGGGCCTTTAGACGATGGTAAGAATCGTCCGGCCAAGCTGCCCGGTAATCGCGTCTTGCGCAGCCACGGCCGCGTGTCGAGCCAAGGCAGGTAGATCGCGCAATTGGCAGGCGAAGTCCCATGCAGCGTCGCGCGCGGCCATGATGTCAAACGCCGCCAAATGGCGTCCGATCTTACCTGTGTCCTCGGCGAGTTCGCCAAGGGGACCCGATGACAGCATCGACATCGCCGCCGGTGTGACACTTTGAAGCAGCGTGTTCACGGCCAGGTAGTCGGTGTGTTCCGGACCTCCGAATACAGGTACCATGTTCAGATCCGCGTTAGTCTGGATCAGCGCCATGGCGAGGTCGCGGTTGATATGGGCGTTCATACCGGCCAAGGCGAACTGGATACGGTCGATGCCGGTAGTGAAACGGGCCTCGAATAAGGCAGCCCAAGCCGATGGGGTGCGCGTGCTGGTCAGAAATTCACGGATCGCCGTGAAGTAAAGACCGGCAAACACAACGTCGAGATGAAGCAGCCACTCCGGGTTCTTCCATGCGCCGCCGGGCGGGTTCAGGTCCACCTCCTGCGTCACCATCAGGTAGAGCCGGTTGAACCACTTCAGTCCATCCTCATCGGGCAGCAGGGCATCAATGGCCTGCATTTGCGCGATGACATCGGCGATGGTGATCGGGGCGGTCGATGAGACCATCGCGAGAAGTGACTGGTCCTGAGCGGACGAAGGAAGTGTAGGCATCTTGATCTCCAGAGATTCGCGAGCAGTATAACGGACATCGCATATGAGACGACCGCGATTGGGCGATGCTAGAACTCGTGGTCGTCGTTGAAGCTGACAATAGCCTGCGATTCCTTGTGGTTTTGGTCAAGGGCCTCAGGCGGATTAGTCTCCTCCGCAGCAGCTCTCACCTTGGAGACAGCAAGCCAATTGTCCTTGTGCGGCTTCTCGGCCATCCACGGAGGCAGCGGCATGCAGAAATAGCGGCTGAGCGTTTCTGCGTATGGCTCGTAAAGCCGCCGTAGTTCCCGCAGGCGTTCTTCTGAGAACCCGTCCCGGCACATGCTCACGCCGCTGCCGCAGAGAAACCCGTAGAGTTCGTTGTAGCGTTCCGTTGGCAGGCGATCGCGCGCGTCGGATATGGGTGTTTGCGTAAGCACCTGGGTCAGGTCCACCATTGCGTGACGGGCCATGGCGAACGTAAGTTGCGCCTGGCGAGCCGTGTGGCCCTGAACCCCGGCTATCAGCATGGCTGACGCATCAAGAATGCAGGTGAGCGCTCCGATCCAACTCTGATTTGTGTGCTGTGAACGAAAGTAGCAAAGCAGCGGGAAGGAAATATGGCTCTCAAGAAGTTCTGCAGACCAACGTTCCCATTCTGTAAGCAGAATTGAAAGCGCCTCGGCCGAGTCCTCGTTCGCATGGCGGCGCATGAGCTCTGCCGCTGTTGGCGGAGAGCCGGCGCGCGCGTCCAGAAGCGAGATGTTAACCTCGCGGCGCGAAAACGCGCCATAAAGGACAGGGAAGTAACCCATGACAATAGCGAGGAACCCAAACCCCGTTCCGGCTTCAATCACCATCAACCAGCGGGCAGCGCCGCTCAGGGGGCCGGCATCGGTTGGGCCCACCGTGAAAATTGCCGTCCCACTTACGTAAATGTCTGACCAAAATCCAATCTGCTGGCGGTTGTCGTAGAAAGGTACACCGAGCGAGTAGAACATCAGCCCGAACCCCAGCAGAAGAAGAGTGGCCCACAATACCAGCAACAGGATGAGGGATAGCGGCCCGTAAAAGCTGAACGCAGTTTCGCGATGGCGCGGAACGCATAGGCGATTGGTAACGAAGGCCCAGGGAGTCCAGGTGGCGATGTAGAAAATGCGCGTAAGGCGGATTCGGCCAGTAGCGCGGCGCGGCAGGATAATCGTCTGGAATGCGTCGAGCAGTACCGTAAAGATACACACAAACCCGGCGATCATTGCGGCAACGTTCATGCGACCTCCATTCCAGGAATGCGTCTCAACAGAATCCTCTTTCAGATGTGTCGGTCGTTGAAAATTTCAACGTCCAGGCGCCGTTGCAAAGCTCTCCGGATGGTGACCGCTTGCCTTATTCTAGCCGTGCATGCGTGGGGCTTATCGCGGAAGCTCTCCATCGGCTAAGGTTCCAATGGTCGATATGGGCAAAGCAATCCTCGGTCTGGGTCTCCTGCTGGTGGTCGTCGGAGTGCTCCTGCTATTCGCGGGTCGCACCGGCCTCCCGTTTGGCCGTCTGCCGGGCGACTTTGCTTGGCGCGGCAGGACTTTCCAGGTCTTCTTCCCGTTCGGCATCGCGATTTTCATCGGCGCGGTCCTTTCGATTCTCCTTTACCTCTTTTCCAAACTGAAGCTATAGGCAGTTCTTCCAAATGTGGAATCGCTTCAACACCACCCTCACCCCGGCGGGGCGGTCGCTTCTCTTGGTTGTAAAAAAAATATGCAGCGGAACAATCTTCCTCTTCCCGCCTTGCATCCGAACATCAACAGGTTCGAGTCACACACCTCAACCCCCGAGGAGGAGAACCATGGCAGCCCACGCTCCCAAGAAATGTGCCAACGCGGCTTGTAGCTGCGCCGCTCCCGACAAGTCAAAGTACTGCAGCGCCCACTGCGAAGGTGTGGCTTCCAAAACTGAGATCATGTGCACCTGCGGCCATCCGTCCTGCGGCATGGGTTCTACGTCGCATGGTTGAGCGCCACCCCAGGTAAATCGCTTCACCACCACCCGCAGTAATGCACGAATCTTCCACGAACAAAGCCGCCGGAGCGTCATTCGGCGGCTTTATTCGTAACGGTGCGGCGCGCTGCGTCCAACTCCCAGTTGACGAACCCACCCCTTGGGGAGAAAGCTGTGTCTGGCAGATACTTCTCAGCCGGACCGGAATCGAACCGGACATCTGCGGAGTGGGTGGATATGGAACCGCGTCTGATTCTGGGTATAGGCGAACTACTGTGGGATTTCTTGCCGGCAGCTTCGACCTCTAAACCGTCGAATATCGTCGCCCCGGTGGGTTCGTTGGGCGGCGCACCTGCCAATTTCACAGTGATGGCAGGGCGTCTTGGCAATCATGCCGTCATTCTCAGCCGAATTGGGCGCGACGACCTTGGTCGCGAAGCCGTGGCCAAACTTAATCCGCTGCCCGCTGACACTGAACATCTTCAGGTGGATACCTCGCACCAGACCGGCATCGTGACTGTGCGCTTCAACGACGGTCAGCCGGAATACATCATTCACGAGCCGGCGGCTTGGGATTTCCTCGAACTCACTGACGCCTGGGTTCGTCTCGCCGAACGGGCCGACGCCATCTGCTTCGGATCACTGGCGCAACGTGCGCGCGAGTCCCGCCAGACCATCCAGACTCTGGCCGCCCAAACATCCTCATCCTGCGCCCGTATTTTCGATGTAAATTTGCGTCATCCCTTCTACTCGAGCGAAGTCATTCAGGAATCCCTCGAGTTGGCCACCGTTGTGAAGATGAACGATACCGAGGTCCCGCTGGTCCTGGGACTGTTGGGGCTGCCGGCAAATGACCCCAGGGACCCGACCGCGCTTCGGGAAGGCGCGATCCGCCTCCTGGACGAGTTCCCCACACTGCGGATGGTCGCCATCACCCGCGGGGGAAGTGGCAGCCTTCTTGTCACTCGCGACGAATCACACGAGCATCCCGGCGTGCCCATTAAAGTGGCAGACACCATCGGCGCCGGCGACGCCTTCACCGCCGCCATGACCCACTACCTCTTGCGCGGCGCACCGCTGGCGGTCCTGAATGAGGCAGGGAATCGCTGGGGCTCCTGGGTCGCTTCCCAGATCGGTGCCATGCCTCCTTTGGGCGCCAACGTGCAAACGAGCATGCAAAGCATGATTGAGGCCCACACCGCCAATGCGGGCAAGTCCGTGAAGTAGAGTATGGAATGTGATCATCAACATTGCTCGCCGCGCGCATGACCACAACTGGGAACTCGATCCCATCGCGCGCTCGCTGCTCGATACCGATTTCTACAAGCTCCTCATGCTCCAGTTCATCTGGAAGCACTTCCCGGCAACGCGCGTCTCTTTCGCCCTGCAGAACCGCTCCACCCACATCAGGCTCGGCGAAATCATCGATGTTCATCAACTGCGTGAGCAGCTTGAGGCCACGCGCAAGCTGCGCCTCCACAAGTCCGAGCTGATCTGGCTTGCCGGCAACACCTTCTTCGGTCGCCGCGGCATCTTCGAACCGGCATTTCTCGAGTGGTTGTCCAATGACTTCCGCTTATCGGATTTCGACCTTTCGATTGAAGACGGGCAGATCGCTCTCCGCTTCGATGGCCTATGGACCGAGACCACGCTATGGGAGATCTACGCCCTCTCCATCATCGACGAGCTGAAGACTCGCGCCGCGCTCAAGAAGCTCAGCGAGTTTGAACTCGACGTGCTCTATGCGCGGGCCAAATCCCGCCTCTGGGAGAAGATGGAACGACTGCGCGGCATTCCGGGGCTCAGCCTCAGCGACTTCGGGACCCGTCGCCGTCACAGTTTTCTCTGGCATGAGTACGTGGTGCTGGCCATGCGTGATACCCTCGGCGCCAGCTTTACAGGCAGTTCGAACACCTATCTTGCCTACAAGCACGATCTTGAAGCCATGGGCACCAACGCGCATGAACTGCCCATGGCCCTCGCCGCTCTGGCCGACACCGACGACGAACTCCGCACCGCCCAGTATCGTCTTCTCGAGCTTTGGCAGCAAACATATCAGGGCGAATTGCTCATTCTCCTGCCCGACACCTTCGGCACCACGCAGTTCCTGCGCAATGCGCCTGACTGGGTGGCAGACTGGACGGGGCAACGCATCGACAGCAAGGACCCCTTCGTTGCGGGCGATGAATACATTGCCTGGCTGACGGAGCATGGCCGCAATCCTCGACGCAAGCGCTTGATCGCGTCTGATGCTCTCGATGTGGATCGCATCCTCGCCTTGCACGCGCATTTCGGCGGCACGATCCTGGGCGATTTATCGCCCGACTCATTCCGCATACCCGCCGACTTCCATGATCCCGCGCGCTGGCGGCACGAACCGCGCATTCGTTTCAGCGCCGGATGGGGCACATTCCTCACCAATGATTTTCGAAACTGCGATCCCCTCGGCGACGGCGCCTTCGACCCTATCAGCCTTGTCTGCAAACTCAGTGAAGTGGAAGGCCGCTCAGCCGTGAAGCTCTCTGACAACTTCGCGAAGGCAATGGGACCGCCGGATGAAGTGGAGCGCTACCGCCGCATCTTCGGCACAGAGGGCATCTCCAACCTTCCCGTCGAAACCTAAAGGAAGAAGATGGCGCCGGCATGGGCAACATTACGCTGTCAGAAAATGTCGCTAGACATTCGCGTTGCTCATACCCGGCATCAACTTCAAAAATCCATCTGACCTCAGCCGTGCACCCGGAAACACACGCTCCAAATTCCCCGCGCCAATCGTCTTGCTCACCACCTCGCCCAGCACCGCTCGATAATCCGTCGTGAGCGCAAGATCGCGCCCTTCGTTGAGGTGCTCCGTGTCGAGTCCTGGCCAGCGGCCGTAAACCTTGCCGCCTTTCACATCCGCACCTAGCACAAACATGGCATTCGCATGCCCGTGATCGGTGCCGCCCGTTCCGTTCTCATGCGCCGTGCGTCCGAATTCAGACATCGTAACCAGCGTAACGTTTGCGGCCTCATCCCCCATGTCCTTCCAGAACGCTGCAATCGTCGACGAAAAATCGCGCAGCCGATTCGAAAGCTGGCCATCCACGCCGCCCTGGTTCTGATGCGTGTCCCATCCGCTCACATCGGTGAACGCCGCCTCTACACCCAGGTTCGCCTTCAGCAGTTGCGCAATCTGTTTCATGTTGTTACCGAAATCGGAACCCGGATAGTCGGCCGCAGGTTTGTACTGCGCGGGGTTCGCCGCTCTCAACATCTTCACGGCATCAAACGTCTCTTCCCCTGTCGCATGAAAAATCTTGTCTCCGCTCGTTCCATACATCGCCTCAAACGCGCTCGCTGCGGGTGATGTAACAGGCCCGCGTCCGCCCACCGTAAAGTTGTTCACGTTGCTGATGGCGATAGCCGGCACCTTGCCCGCCAATGTACGCGGCACATCATTTCCCAGCGCCAGCGCACGAAAAGCGCTGTGCTCCTGGCGATGGCGCTGGTCTTCTGCCTGCAGTGCGCGATTCAGCCATCCATCATCCGTGCTTTTCAAACCGGGCGTGCCAGACTCCATGTAGTCCTGCGCGTCAAAGTGCGATCGCGTCACATCCGGCGAACCAGCCGCGTGCACAATCGCGAGATTTCCCTGGTCATAGAGAGGCTTGAACGCTGCCATCGACGGATGCAGCCCGAAGAATCCGTCGAGATCAACCACTCTGTTTTGCGGAATCGCAATGCTTGGCCGCATCGAATAATAGTTCTTCTCGCGATACGGAACCACGATGTTGAGCCCATCAGCCGCGCCGCGCTGGAAGACCACAACCAATCGACGCTTTGGTGCCAGTGCGCTTTGCGCCATCACTGTGCGCACCAAAAACTGCGGAATAGCCGTTGTTCCAGCCAGAGCCAGCGCGCCCCTGCGGAGAAAGAACCGGCGATTGATCTGCATAATCTACCCCTCTATCACTCTCGTACCCACAGACTTGTCACCCTCAGCACAGTCGAAGGATCAGCCGTTGCTCTGCAGTTGCATTGCATCGCAAACTGGCCACGACCAGAGGGTGCCCCAGGTCTCGCTTTTGAGACCTGGGATACTCGAACCTCTCGTGTCTTGCTTTGTCTTCATGATGAGTGAGCGTCTCTCAACGCCTCTGAAATTCGGGACTGCCCAACAACAATCCGGCGAGTACTTGATTCTGTCTCTCGATCGACGGCATAGCAGCGGCGCGCCGCACCTGATTCTGATTCATGGCAACGGGCACACCAGGCTCTGTCCCGCTTTGCTTCTCAAACTGCTGCAGCACTGCCGACCGCGTTGATGCACTTACATGTCCCTCCAGCAACAGCGTCTCAAGCCGCGCCTCCTCTTGTTCCGGGGTTGCACTCGGCGGCGGAGGTACAGCAACAGAACCCGCAGTCGCCGCAGCCGGCTCCGTTTTTGCAGCCGTCGCATCTGCATCGATATCCGCCAGCAGATTCAACACGGCCTGTCTGGGCTTCAGCGTCGCAACTGCAGCCGTCGCTCCCTCTGCCGACCAGGTCGTCGTAATTCCGTTCAGCCGGTTCGCCGCCAATGACAACGCAAAGTTCATGCGGTTCACCAGCGCGCCCGTCGACACCCAATCTGCCGCATCCCACTTGTATCCCGTCGGTGGCACACATCCATACAGCGGCATGCCCATGTCGCGCAGCGCCGCCACCAGCGGCTGCACAGTCACCACGTCCGCATTGCTGGCCCGCGCCGCACTCACCACGTATTCCAACGGTGTCTTCACCTTGGCGCGATAGGCATCGGCTGACCAAAACTCCGGCGACTTGAACATCGTCTTCAGCACCGTGGGAATATCGCCGTCCGATGTCAGAAACGCCTTCGCCATCCGGTCCACCAATTCCTTCGGTGGATCATCGCTCACAAACCGCACCGCCAGCTTGTGCGAAATAAACTGCGCTGTAGACGGCCGCGTTGCCAGCATATGCAGCAAATCGCGGCCTTCCTTCTCGCCGTTCTCCTTGAACTTCTTGCCCAGCACTTTCTTCGTGCCCGGCTCATGCCGTCTCTCGTCAAATTGGAATCCGCCGCCACGCTGCGGCCGTTCCACAGTCCATCCCGTCAGAATCCGCGCCGCCTGGATCACGTCGGCCTGCGTGTAGCCTCCATTCACGCCCAGCGTGTGCAACTCCATCAGTTCGCGTGCGTAGTTCTCGTTCAACCCCTCAGGCGCCTTTTTCTTCTTGTCGGGATTGCGCGCCACCGCAATCTTCGCGCGCTGCGCGGCCGTCGAGTCCGGCCCAATGCTCTGTGCATTATCCAGGTAGATCATCATCGCTGGACTGTGCGCTGTGGCTTCCAGCAGATCTTCGAACTTGCCCAGCGCATGCGGTCGAATCACGTCGCGCTCGTAGCTCACCAGGTAATACGGTGTCGCTTCGTTCTTGCGCAGAAACACGTTGAAGTGATTCAGCCAGAAGTCCGTCATCACTTGCTGCAACTGCGCGTTGGAGTACATATCGCGCAAAAGCCGCTGCGCCATCAGCTCGCCCACCACCACGCGCTCAGGGTTCTCAAGCGCCTCCACCGTCTCCCGCAGATCCGGTGAGAGGTCCGCCATCAACAACTGCCGCTGCGGTCCTCTCAGCCCCTTGAAAAACGCATCAAACTCTGGCTGCGGCATCTTCGTCAATCGCAGCACGCGTTGTTGCGGCGGCAGCCCGAGTATTGTCGAAACCAACTGCGGATCTGCGGGGGCAGCATCCGTCGTCTGCGTCATCTGCACTTGTGGCGCCATTTGCCCGGACAACCCCATCGCGTTCGAATCCGCCATCGAGCCACTCTTCGTCTCTTCAGGCGGCAGCACCGATTCCGTCGTCGCGTTCTTTGCGTCCATCCCTTTCTTTGGTACCGCATCCAAAGCCGGGCTCTTCTGCGCTTTTTGCTCGCGCTTGGCAGTCACCCGCGTCACCTGGTTTTCATAAACCGCGTAAAGCGCGCCCTTGTCGGGCATTGGCGCCTTGCCATCAATCACCTGCCGGATCACCGCATTGTTGGGTAGCCGGAACAACAAGTCCTCCGGTGACCACGTCATCGCCGGATACTGCGCCAGTCGCACCTGCAGCGCTGCATCGTTGATCGTCGCCGGGTGCAACTGCTCATCGAACCAGCGGTCCAGCCCCATCGCTTTTACTGAGTCGAGATCACCCGGCCGCGGCCCAAACGTGAACCGGTTCAGCGCATGCACAATGCGCTCGTCTCCTTGAATTTGCGTGGAGATCGCGGGACGTTCGGCTGCCATTTCGGTAGCCGTAGAAGGGGCTGGGGAAACAGCCCGAGAAGCGGCCTCCCCGAAGCCGGGCGTCGACGAAGCCACTAGGCTGAGACAGAGCGCGGCGGTCCAAGGTCCGTACAAAACCGGCATAATTTATCTCCGCTTTTGGGATGCCAAATGTGCTCGGGGCACAGTATCGACACTCTTAGGGACGACTTTTCCGACCGGAAGTTGCGGTGCTGGCGGAAGTCGTGGTCATGGATCCGCTACCTCCGCCAAAACCAAAGTCTCTATTTCACGCACCACCCCTCACTCCACCTGCCCAAAACAGTCCCCTGTCGCCGCCCGCAGCAGGTGCTTGCAGCGAAAAACCCGCGACTTGATCGTCGACAGCCGTGTGTTCAGCCGCGATGCCACTTGCTCATAGGGCATCTCTTCCAGCAGGCACATCTGCAGCAGATGCTGATTGCTCTCGCTCATGCGGTTGATTGCTCCGTAGAGAATCTCTACCTTTTCCATTCGTTCGTAACGCTCATCAGGCCCCATTGCCGGGTCGGGCAGCTCCAGTTCTTCATGGATTCCTCCCTCGCGATACGGCGTGCACTCCAGCGAAACAAACACTCGCCTGCGACTGCTGCGAACGTATTCGCGCGCGGTATTCTGCACGATCGCCGTGAGCCATGTCCTCATCTTCGAGTCGCCGCGAAACTTGGATAAATTCAAATATGCCTTTAAAAGTGCCTGTTGCAAAATGTCCTCGGCGTCTTCGCGACGGTTCGCAATCCGCGCGGCAAGCCACAAAAATCTTGCCCGATAGCGCTCCGCCACTTCCATCAGCTGGGCGACATTTTTCTCCCGGTCGCAAGCCTCGCATGAATGGTCAGTCGCTGGCAGCTCATCCTGATCATCCCTCCAAACTCCCACGGGCAGATTCTCGTTTCCAAACAGAGGAAACGCAACATGCCCATTCGATGCTTCTCTGCATTCCATCTCCATCGCGGAGATCCCCCATCAATTGTTGGTGTCAATCGACACGTGCGAATTGAGGGCTGGCTTCCGACCGAATTTCAAAATCGGAGTGTTCGCATCGACGAAAATCCTCGTGAATATCCGTTCTTCTCATCCAGGCCCACGGCGGAGTTCGCAAGATAGCAAACAGCGCTGCCAGGCTCTTTCATGGGAAAAACGGAAACTTGTCAAAGGCGGAACGACTCATCGAGGTGCGACTCGCTCAGCGCGTTCATCCCGCGCCGGCGCCAGCATGCGAGTGCTAGACAGCTGCGATTGTCGGAGGAGATCGGGAGGGAAGGAGAGCTGGCAGCGACGCGACTTCGCCTCGCTCATCCTGCGACGTAATGGACTCGATCGAGCGAAATCCTGGCGAACTTCGCTGGCGGCCGGAAAGGGCGTCCTGCTCAATTGCCCGGACAGCTCGCGCCTTCAACTTCGAGGTAACTGCCTCCACCGCTTCGGGACTCTTGTTCCAAAGCCTCGTGATCGACGCCCGGGAAATTCCACCGGAATTGACGCTGTACCGCGCCAGCTTGCAGCCAAATCCCCAAAGCGCAACGGTCAGGGCCAGCGCGACCAGCCCAAGGGCGGACGCTCTGTTCGTCCGCAGCATCGGGCGGTGCTGGCTGTCTATTCTAATTTTTCCCACTGCTGCTGATTCCCGGGAAGAACTCGCGAATGGATTGGTGAAGGACACGGGCGTCGCACAGTCCCATCTGCCTTGCGGCGACAGCTAATAACCGATTAGACGAGATTCTCTTTGAAAAAGTCTACTGCCCGCTTTCACGCTCCCTGCGGTCGTCATTGGGCCGTAAACGGGCTCTGGCCGCCCACGATGCGTACTTCACCCTGGCTTCCATGGAGATGCTTGGTCAACCACCCAATCGTTCCGCGCCCTTCCCTCGCGGATCGGCAATGTCTGCTTCTTGGTCCTCCGGAATCCCTCTTCGCATATTGCAAATGGCTGCGCTATCATCGGGTTCACTGCACGTCATTTCTTTGCTGGAGCCCCAGATGAAGCGCCTCGTTCCGCTCGGCGGCGTACTATGTGCTGCTGTCGCTGTTACTATCGTCGCCCCGTCCGCGTTCGCTGCAACCGATGGCTGGCAATCGCAAAACCTCTTTGACCCCATCATGCGCATGAACGCCTACACCGTCACCTATCCCGAAGGCTGGAAAATGGAAGGAATGGTTGTGGCTGGCGATGGGTGCAGCAACGACCCATTCCCGGTGTACCGCGCCTACGCACTGGACGGTCTCACCGAGCTTCGACGCCTTCCGCGTTTTGACTGGGGAAACTCCACCTCGCAGGTGGCGAATTCTGTGCTGGCGAAGTGCCCGCAGATCAGCACCGAAATATCGGCCCGGGACTTCTTGAAATATGTGGCGCACCTGACCAATGCCGACAGCGTTAGGGACTGGCCTTTGCCGGCCGCGCAACAGAGCGCCTTCATGGCATCCATCGACCAGACTAATGCGCGCTACGAACCGGCCGGCATGCACGGTTACAGCATGCGGGGCGATGTGGGCGCCAATCGATCGATCATCCACAACGGAACCTTCGAAGTGGAGCAACAGCTGAACGTGACGATGATCTGCACGCGCAATCCGCTGATGGGGGGCGGATTCGTCAACGCCTGTAATGCGCAGGTTCGCTGCATTCGGGCGCCCAAGGGCAAGCTGGATGGCGTCATCAACCTGATCGAGAATCACACGGGCGCCGGCGCGGCTGAAAATCCCCAATGGCGGCAGGCGTTGAACCAGGCCCTTGCCGCGCAGAATCAGGCGATCATGCGCCAGCGCGCCGCCGCATTCCAGCAGTGGTCTGACGTCATGGCCCACAACCACCAGCAGTTCATGCAGCAGATGCAGTCGGAAGCGCAGAGCCGCACTGACCAGTTCCACGCCCGCATCGCAGCCAAGGACACCGCGACCTCTGACTGGGTCGACTACGCGCTGAATCAGCAGACCGTCACCGGCTCCGGCGGCACCGCCAAAGTCTCCAGCGCCTACACCAACACCTGGTCTAACGGCAACGGCCAGTGGTTCCAGACCAATGACCCCAACGCCAATCCCAACGCGGCTTTGGGTGGCAATTGGACCAGGCAGACGGTCACCCATGGCAACGGTACCCCGTACTAACTAAGCGGGAGATACCGCCATGTTGAGCCTGCTCTATTTCGCCGTCTCTCTGTTTATCGGCTACCGCGTCTACCGCGAGGAAAAGCGCCGGGGCCGGTGGAGCAACAGCAAGTTCTTCGTCACCATCGGCTTCGCCGCGCTTGAGGTTTCTCTGGTGTGGGTCGCCATGCTGCCGCCTCTGGGCAGCCGCTGGTTCACGCCCACCCTCATTGCCTGTGGTGTGGTTGCCGTCGCCAACTTCGCATGGTTCATACCCCTCATGCGCAGTCTCGGTGGCAAGCGGCGCAAACCCGGCGAACTCAAATAGTCAGCCGGGCGTTCTTTACTTGCCCTCCGCATGCTGTGCTTCGATTGCGGCGTCCGGTCGGCGTGCAAACTTGAAGCCCTGAATACGCCCGGCGTCGAGAATGAATCCCGACACGTGCTGGTTTGCGTCGCGCGTAAACCGGATTGTCCCGATCTGCCCGATGAATACGTCCTTCTCCGCAGGCCGCATCGCATCCGGCTTGCTCTTCAGCCGCGTCATGGTTAGTTTTCCGTCGACTACGGCAAACCTGTACACAGGCTCGATCTCGTCGCTCACAAATGCGCCCGCATATTCCCCCAGCTGGGCGGTCGTCGGATCGACTGCTGTTACTGCCTCGTACACATCCAGCCTTGTCCCCATCGAAGGATTGCTCGATACGCGCCGGCTTGCCGTCAGCCGCCGCTATAAAGTGAATGTCCAGCTTTTCGCCCCAGGGAACGTCGCCGACGTGAAAGTGCGACTCCGCAAACGGCTTTAACGGATGGGACTCGTCCCCTCCAAAATCCATCCGCAACCCGCCATCCTTGATGAAGAACCGTTGGTAGTCGTCGTCTTCGCGCTTCCAGTAGGTCCCCGCTACCGCCGCTATCTGCGCCGTCGTCAACGTCACCGTGGGAGACTTCGCAGGCTCCTTCGCCTTGTCCTTGGCTGTGTCTTTTGCGGGCTCCTTGAAGTCCTTCGCCAGCACAATGTCCGCAACTTCGTTCACCAGGCCACCGGGATTGGTGTCGGCAAAATTACACAGCACAGTCGCCCCGAAATGCTGATCGGGAAAGCGCGTAATGCTTGACCGATAACCCGCATCGGCGCCGCCATGGCCTACCGTCTTCAATCCCTTGTACTTGCCGATGGCCAACCCGGCGGCGTAGTCCTGCATTTCCCCGCTGTTCAGCTTGCCGGGTTCCACCATCTGGTCAATGAGGGCCTGCCCACCCACCTTCGGGTGGTAGAAGTTCTCATCCCAAAGCTGCAGGTCCTCGACCGTCGTGTGCAGGCTGGTGGCTCCCGCCGTGTCAAAGTTGGTCAGGTTCATACGGAACGGCTTGTCCTTCCCGTCCTGTTCGTAGCCCAGAGCATCGTGCTTGATGACCTCCTCGTGGTCATCGCGAAAATGAGTGTGCTTCATGCCCAATGGCTCAAAGATGTTCTTGGTCGTAAATTCCCGGAACGACATGCCGCTCACCCGCTTCACTACAATCGCCAGCAGCGTGAAGCCCGTGTTGCTGTACATGTACTTCTCGCCGGGCTTGAAGTTCAAAGCCTTCTGGTGCACCAGCACCGACATCACGTCGTCGTCCGTGATCAGGTCCTGCGAGTAGCGCCATCCCGCCAGCCCCAGGAGCGACCACTGATCGCGTAGGCCGCTGGTGTGGTGCATCAGGTGGCGCAGCGTGATGCGCTCGCCAAGGTCCGGCAGTTCGGGGACGTATTTGTGAATGTCATCGTCCAGCGACAGCTTCCCCTGCTGCGCGAGCAGCAGAATCGAAGCCGCCGTAAACTGCTTCGACATTGACGCCACGTGAAATACCGTTTCGGGTGTAATCGGCACATCGTCGTTCAGGTTGGCCATGCCGTAACCGTGCTTGTAGACAATCTGTCCGTCCTTGAACACCCCCACCGCGCATCCCGGTGAGTCGGGCTTGTTCCATTTCTCGAAGACCTTGTCCACTTTCGCGGCCATCTCCGGCGAAAGCGTCTGCGCCGTTGCCGTGCATGAAGCCAGAACGATTCCCACCACCACGACACTTGCGCGCGCCGCCTTCATAGTCCCCTCCGGAAAATTACTGCGAATTATACGTTGGAGCCCGGTCTTTCCCCGCCTGCGAGAAATCCGGATCAACGGCTATGGCATTCCCGGCATCCAACTACGCGGCTTCCATTTGGAGAAAGGGAACTGACAACCATGGCCCAGAAAGAACAGAAGGATCCGCAGAAGCAACAATCGGTGAAACAACTCATTGACGCGCTGAACGAAGATCTTGCTCGCGAATATCAGGCCATCATCGCCTACACGGTTTACAGCAACGTTATCTCCGGGGCGCAATGGATGAGCATTGCCGCGGAACTGAAGAAGCACGCCTCCGAAGAATTGCAGCACGCCATGATCATCGCCGACCAGATCGACTACCTGGGCGGCATGCCCACAGCCACGCCAAAGCCGGTCAAACTGAGCGACAAGCCCGAGGAAATGATCCGCTTTGACCTCGACAACGAGACGGAAACCATCCGCAACTACCGCCTGCGCGTTAAGCAGGCCGAGGCTGTCGGTCATTTTGCGCTGGCTGAACAGCTAAGGAAAATCATCTCCCAGGAGCAGGAACATCAGCACGACCTTGCCACCGCTCTGGGAATCGATGTGCCAGACGTCTTCTCAGAAGGTGCCTGATTCACTGTGTAGTTTCCGACTAAACGATCGTTTTGCGCCGGTTGGGCTCGATTTTGCCTAAAGGGCGCATTCGCGCGCAAAAAAAAAACGATCAAAGCGTTGGGAATCAAAAGGATGTGACGTGTTTTGGGGGGAATTTCTCCTCACCGTGATCTGGAACACAATGGCACGTGAAAAGCGGGCAATGCATGGTGCAGCGGAAACACCTTGAGGAAGCCGAGAGACTGCCAGACCTCGTGTAGCGAGGACCGGTTGATCGGGATTTCAAGGAAACTAATGGTTTTGTTTCAATCGACATTGGCTGTTCCTATTCTGGCCCCGAAAATTTGGTTCGGCATTTCGGGCTTTGCAGTTTGGGCTCTGAAAAGCAAAACGCCCTCCGTTTGGAGGGCGTCTCTTTTCCTATCTATTTCAAGTATGGCAGATCCGACGAATTAATCCCTAATTTTCGAAATTATTTTTTGTGTTTAATTTCAGCCATTTAGCGCGTTTTCCACAGGCATGGCACTTGACAAGATTTTTAGGGAGCCCGCGCGAAGCTGCAGCTTCCTGGCCGAATACAGGTATCTGGCAAAAATCTTCAGTGGGCCAAGATGGCAGCCATTTTGAGAACTGCGCAGGCAGGAATTTGGGCAGACGGGCCGGCCATGGAGCGTCCGTTCGACGTTACGCCATTTGCGTTTTAGCCACCGATTGCAAACCGCGTGCGTCAATTTCAAACTCGCGAATCTTGTACTTCTGAATTTTCCCCGAAAGCGTCGCCGGAAAATCGTCGACGAAGCGGATATGCTCAGGAATCTTATAGTACGCAATTTGCCCCTGGCACCAGGCGCGAATCTCCTCTTCCGTCGCTTCGAGGCCGGGCCGCAACCGCACCCACGCCGCGACGATCTCGCCTAGCCGCGCGTTGGGAATCCCCACCACCTGCACTTCGCTCACCTTGGGATGTGTGTAGAGAAACTCCTCCACTTCGCGCGGATAGATGTTCTCGCCACCGCGAATGATCACGTCGCGGGATCGCCCCGTCAGGTGCAGGCAGCCGTCTTCGCGCATCACTCCCAGGTCGCCCGTCTTCAGCCAGCCGTCGGGTTGAATCACCAGCGCAGTGCCGTCGGGATCGCCGTCGTATCCCTTCATCACCGCGAAGCCGCGCGCGCAAATCTCGCCCTGCTGGCCCCTGGGCAACTGCTCGCCCGTCGCGGTCGAAATGACCTGGATCTCGGTCTGCGGCATCGCCCGGCCGACGGTGTTGACGCGTACTTCAATCGAGTCGCCGGCATCGCTCATCGTCACCACCGGCGACGTCTCCGTCTGTCCGTAGGCGATCACCAGTTCGCTTGATGTGCATCTCGTTCAACACGCGCTTCATCAACTCCACCGGACATGGCGCTCCGCTCATCATGCCGGTGCGCAGGCTGGTCAGGTCGTAGCTCGCAAACTCCGGCAGCCCAAACTCCGCCACATACATCGCCGGAACTCCGTACACCGAGGTCGCGCGCTCCACATGCACCGCCTCAAGCGTGGCCCGCGCGTCAAAGGTCCAGTTCGGCAGAACGATCGCCGCGCCCGAATTCAGCGCGCTCATGGTCCCGATCACGCAGCCGTAGCAATGAAACAGCGGCACCGGCACAACAATCTTGATCCTGCTCTGTGTAGTGAAATCCCTGCGCCAGAAACTGCCCGTCATTCACAATATTGTGGTGCGTCAGCATCACGCCCTTGGGCATGCCGGTAGTGCCGCTCGTGTATTGAATGTTGGCGACATCATCCACGGCCACGTGATCCGGCAGTTTACCCGGAGCATCCAGCAGAGCGGTCCACTCCGGCGCGTCGAAGTAGATCGTATGCTCCAGTTCCAGCGTGAGCCCATGCCGCGCCCGTCCCAGAATTTCTTCATAGTCCGCACGCTTGTCCTTGTGCCACAGGAACAGCGCCTTCATCCGCGAGCGCGTCGAGCGTGTAACTCAACTCATGCGAACGATACGCCGGGTTCACGTTCACCAGCGAAGCACCCGCCCGCGCGCAGCCCATGTGCATCATGATCCACTCGATGCAGTTGGTCGACCACACGCCCACGCGATCGCCGCGCCGGATGCCCAGCGACCATAGCCCGCGCGCCACCCGATCCGCAGACGCGCTCAACTCCGCCCACGTCATGCGCTTCTGTTGATGCAGCGAAGCCACCGCCAGGCGATCGGGGTAGAGGGAGGCAGTCCTGTGCGAGCAGGCCGCCAACGGTCAGTTCCAGCAGCGGCCGGTCAGGACCGCGCGAATAGCTCAGGGTAGTGGCCATTTTTTTTAGCAGGCAAGCGGCAGCCTCGCAAAAACACGGAGGGACGTGTAGTGCCAGATTCTGCTTTCGAAGTGTGACCTATCCCGCTTATGAACGGCAAGGGCATTCAGCACGGCTGGCTATCGGCGGACACGGTAGCAGCGATGCAGATTCCCGCACCCTGCGGCTTGGATGGCTCTGAAAACCTTGAGAACCGTATTGAGGGCGGGTGAAGGTCGGGAAAAACAGTGCAAATGCAACAACGGCCCGGGAAAATTCCCGAGCCGTTGCCGGTAGACTGTTGGGATTGGACTAAGGCCATCGCGCTGCCGCGATTCCATTAGGCCCGGCGGTTGAACTCCGCTGGGGACTAACCACCCCACGAACCAAGACCTGTTCGCGGGGGCCCGAAATACCGGGGGTATGGGTCTGGGGCGCGATGCCCTAGGCCTCAGTCACCTCACGTACGGAACAACTGGAACAATCACTTTTCATCAGCTGGATCAACCTCCTTTCCCGTGTAATCCCAATGTATCGCCGGGCAAGTTAGCCGTCAAGCTGGACATTTGATCAGGCTGAAAAAGCCGCCGGAATTGACACTCCGACGGCTCTGAGATGTGGCTCGGATTAGTTCTAAGTGAGAGCCAGATTGAGATTGTCGATGGCTTCGTCGATCTCCTGATTATTTTTGAAGCCGACCGTGACGCAGTCGACGCCGGCGTTCTGGAAGGCGAAGCGCATGGCCGACACGCGATCGGAATGCTGGGTGAAGTCGCCGTCGCCCACCAGCTTCATGCTGATCACGCCCATGCCGTCCTTCTTGACCTGGCTGGACATGCTGCACGACTTCGGACACCCTGTCGGGATTGTTGTTGTCGGCGTAGGTGGGGCCGTCCATGCGTGTGCCGTTGTGGTTCATGCGGATCATGGCCACCTGCAGCCACGGATTACCGGGCATCTGGCGGAGGGCTGGGAGGCCGTGAACGCTGGCGCCATTGGAAATGATGGTCTTCTCTGGACTGGAAGTGATCGATACTTTCTGCCAGCGTCTGGTCTCCGAGACCCACTTATCGTCGTGCTGCCAGTGCAGCAGCATGATGTCGAAGTAGTCGGTCTTGGAGGTGCGCAGCATGTCTTCGAAGCGATCCTGGGGATCGACGTCATAGTCAGTGGTGACCTTGCTCATCAGCATGTAGCTGTCGCGCGGGATAGGCCTTGAGGGCTTTGCCCAGCATGGCCGGGGTCATGTAGGCTTCGGCGGTTTCAAAAAAGCGGATGCCGCGCTCGTAGGCGTAGGCGGACGAGCCGGTGAACTTCTCCTGGCCGAGCGAATACTGCACGTGGCCGTTGTTGCTGCCCGTGCCAAATGCGAGGCGCGTGACCTTGAGGCCGGACTTGCCAAGCGTGACCTTGTCGAGGCGCGGTGCGCTTCTCGGCGACGAGCGGCGCGGCCACGCCGGCGAGAGTTCCGGCGGCGATGGTGGTCTTGAGAAAGTCTCGTCTGAGTAGCCATTCATGCGGAACCTCCGGAGAGTCGGCAAGGGAGCCGATTGCGGGAATGGTAACACGGCCGAGGCTGTGGTGATAAGCCAGAGTGACGAGTAGGTTCTCGAGTACGAAATCGCTTTATTGCAATTCCGCGGCGCAACTATCGGCAAGCGCAAGCCAACTTTTTCCGGGTATTCGATGGGAGCAAGAAGGAGCGGCTTATTCTTCGCGCATGAGGCTGGAAGGATCGATGGCCAGAGCGCGACGGGCGGGGATGGCGGAGGCTGCGACGCCAATCAGAGCCATCGTGAGTACGGCGCCGGCCACAACCAAGGGGTCGCGCGGATTGGCCTGATAGACGACGTGCGCCAGAAGACGAGTGGCGAGGGCACCCGCACCAAGGCCCAGGGCAGATCCGATGCCGAGCAAAAAGATGGGGCGGCCGACAGCCGCTGCCATGACTTGCCGTTTGCGCGCGCCCAAGGCAACGCGGACGCCCAGCTCTTTCATGCGGCGGCTTACGCTATAGGCAGCCATTCCGAAGATTCCGGTGACGGCGAGCATGGCTGCAAGCAGGCCCATCGCGCCGAGCGCTACCGTGGCGGCTTTGGCAGGGAACAACTCGCCGCGGAGGTCATCGAGCCAGCTCTGGGCGGAAATGGGTACGTTGGGCGCGATGCTGCCAAGAGTGCGCCGGAGTGCTTCAGTCATTTCGCTTGGCGTGCGCGGTGATCGGACGATGAAGACGGTATCCCCGGAATCCGCTTGCGAGAAGGGGAGGTAGACGACAGGTTGCAGTGACTCCTGCATGTCGTGGTATTTGCCGTCCTGCGCGACGCCCACGATTTGGGTGAGGTAGCCGTTCACGATGAAGTGTTGGCCGAGGGCGGGGGCGAGGCCGAACATTTTTTGCACGAAGGCCTGGTTGACAATGGCAACGCGAGGCGTGGTTGCGACGTCGTTGGCTGTAAAGTCGCGGCCGTCGAGGAGGCGCGTGCCCGCGGCTCGTAAATATCCGGGAGACATTTCAAAAACGTACGGCGCGAGGGCGGCATTGTTCAGTTTGAAGTCCGTGGTGCCGGGCGCGAAGATGGGAACGCCACGCATACCCCCAGTGAAAGGAGTGCGGCTGATGGCGCCCGCGGCCGTGACGCCAGGGATGCGCGCGGGCAGCGTCAATGATGGCCTTTTGTTTACGATCCAGCGGTTCGCCTGACTGACCGATTTGAGCCATGTCGATGTTGACCAGCATGGCCCCCTGCGGTTCGAAGCCGAGCGGGATTTGAAGCGCGTGCACTAGACCACGCACCGCGACGAGCGACGAGGTGACGAGCAGCGTACAGATGGCAATTTGGGCACCGAGCAAAGGTCGCGCAGGGCAAAGCGGTGCAGGTGGATTGTGTCTCCGGCATTGGACTTTAGGGATCGGAGGGGGCTGCCGCTCCACGCTTGACGCGCGGGAACCACGCCGAAGAGAAGCGCGCTGATGAGTGTGAAAACGAGGCCAGCGAGATAGACCCGCGCATCGACGGCGACTTCAAGGTGGCCGTAGAGCCCGTGCCAGCGGTTCAATGTGCCCAGAAGCAAGCACGCGCCGATGAAGCCCGCCGCACCGCCGATGAGGGAGACGATTACGGCTTCAGTCAGCAGCTGTTGCACGATGCGGCGACGCGTTGATCCAAGGGCGACCCGTAGCGCGAGTTCTCTGCTGCGGTCTGCTGCGCGCGCGGCAAAGAGCCCGCGAGGTTGGCGCAGGCAGCGGCGAGCACGAGGATCGCCAGTATGGAGACGCTGAAGAGGAAGCCGCGAATGACGTCGCCTTCGTCGCCGATGAGGCCTGGATGTACTGAGGCGCAGCGGTTGTCCGTTGTCCGTAACGGGATACTCCGCGGCAAGTTCGGCGGCGATAGTGTTCAGGTTGTCGGTGGCCTGCTGGGGAGTGACGCCTGGCTTGATGCGGCCGATGACTGTGACGGCGATCGAGGCGCGGCGATGGAGGTAGTCCGACCCTTCAATTTGTTCCTCGTTGACCATGGGGATCCAGTAGTCAGGGAAGGCGAAACGTTCCATGCCGTGAAACGTGGGCGGTGCGATGCCGACGACCGTGAACGGATGCTTGTTGAACTCAATTGTGGCGCCGATGACGGATGGGTCTGCGTGAAATGCGTTTCGCCACGCGGCGTCACTCAAAACGATGTAGGGCGCGGAGTCCGGACCATGCTCGTCTGCCGCGTGGAAGAAGCGGCCTGCCTGTGGCTGCACGCCGAGGAGATCGAAGTAATTGCCAGTGACTTCATCGCCGGAGATGCTGATTTGCGCGTTGCGCCAGAGGAGGCTGGCGTGGGAGTAAGCGAGATACCGGCCATGCCGGCAAAGGTTGAATTACGGCGGCGCAGATCGTCGAATGCGGGAAACGAGGACGCGAGGAGGCGGCTAGTCATCGACTGCCTGTGGCGCAATTGGTAGAATCCTCAGGGTGACTGACGGCGAGCGGAGTGAGCAGGATTGCATTCAGCACGCCGAAGACTACGACGTTGGCGCCGATGCCGAGCATGAGAGTGATGGTGGCAACGGTGGTGAAGGCGGAGATCTGCGCAGGACGCGCAGGGCGTAACGGATGTCGAGGAGTAGATTGTCGACGAAGGGAACGCGGTGTTCTGCGTGGTCGTTGTTCGCGGATGGATTGGGTGGGGCCGAACTTGAGAATGGCGTGCCGGCGTGCCTCCCGCGGGGACATACCCGCAAGGATGTTCTGTTTGATCCTGGCGGCGATGTGCGATCGATTTCTTCCTGCAGACGCTTTCCGGCGCGTGACCTGGTGACGGCGTGAAGGATGCGCGCAGAGAACCGATACAGGGCCTTCATGGCAGGTTCTGGACCTTGACGATGAAGACGGCCATGAGTGGGGGCATGCCTAGCGGGACATCCTGTTTCTGTTTCATGCGATTTGTACGCAGGCGATTTTCATTTGGGTTACCAACAGGAGGATTTCACATTCCAATGGGAAGACAAACGGGGGGAAACATCAGAGCGCTGCAGGGTCTGGGAAGGGGCGGAAGGTTTGGCTGCGATCGAACCACGGATGCGAAAAATTTCTTCTGACGTGGAGGCATTGGTTCGTGGTAACTTACGGTTAGTGGACGCTTACCTACAAGCCGGGCTGGACGCGCTGGGCGACGCGACGCGCATGGCGATCTTTCAAAAGCTCGCAGCGGCCTGTTGCCGTCAACGAGCTGGCACGGAGGCTGCCGGTGAGCCGGCCAGCGGTGTCGCAGCACCTGAAGGTACTGAAGGATGCGGGGCTGGTGACGGACATGAAGCAGGGAACGCGGCGACTGTATCAACTGGATCCGGAAGGAGTGGCACGGTTGCGGGCCCACTTCGACCAGATGTGGACCAAGGCAATGAGCGCCTTTAAGCACGCCGCAGAAAACCACCACCAACAGGAGAAAAACATGGCAAACACCGTGGAAGCAGCCGTCGTTCGTAAGAGTGTTCGCGTGGCAGCGAGCGTGGAGCGCGCGTTCAGCGTGTTTGTGGAACAAATGGAAACTTGGTGGCCAGCGACGCACCACATTGGCAAAACTCCGTTCAGGCGATCTTTGTGGAGCCCCGCGCAGGCGGGCGTTGGTATGAGCGCGATGCCGAAGGCGAGACCGTGCGAATGGGGCTCGGTGCTGAAGTGGGAGCCACCGCATCGGGTCACATTTTCGTGGCATGTTGGGGCCGGGTCACGACTCAGCCGGATTGGACATTTCGATCCGGATATGGCGAAGGCGAGTGAGGTGGAGATTCGATTCATGGCCGATGGCCCGGGAACGACCTGGTGGAACTGGAGCACAGCAAGCTGGAGCGCCATGGCGAGGGTTATGAGCAGCTGCGCGCGCTGTTCGATGGGCCGGGGGCCTGGGCAGGGATTCTGGCGGAGTTTGCGAAGAAGTTCAGTTCGTAGTTCGTGAAGGAATGAGAGATTCGCGGTATCCCAGGTCTCAAACGCGACACCTGGGGCACCCGATGTCTGCGCTTTGGACAGAAAGGACGATGAGATGAAGCCGGTGATTTTTCTTCGAATTGCTTCGGTGCTTACGTTGATCCATGCGGTGCTGCACACGATTGGCGGAGTTTTTGGTTCGGCGGATCCCGGGCCAGCAACTGTCGCCGTGACGGCAATGAAATTGAATACGTTTGCTCTGGTGGGCACACACGAAGCTATTGGGATTTCTACCTCGGCATGGGGTTGGCGGTTACGATTTTCTTAACTGGCGAAGCCATTGTGATGTGGCAGCTGGGATCGCTGGCGAAGAAGGATCCAACCCGGCTGCGGCCGGTGATGGTGACGTTTCTGCTGGTGTATCTGGTGTTGTCAGTGAGCTCAAACAGGTATTTCTTTATTGGCCCGGTAATTGCGGAGATTTTGATCGCCGCGTGTCTGGGCTCGGCGATTTTGACTGCGAAGGTTTCGACGGCAGTTGGTGAAATGGTTGAGGCCTGAAGGTCAGATGCGACCTGAGCAGTGGTTCCGAGGCATGGGGCGGCACTGTGTTGATGGCCTCAGTGAACCGGGGAAGTATACTGATGGCCCGTTCGTAGTCGGATCAACCAGACTTCACATCCTGTCATAGAGGTGAATTTAGGTGATTGCTTCAATGCTTCTTAAGGGTCGGAAAACGGCCTCCCGCAGAAATTTCATCGGAGGTTCGGCGGCGGCGATTGCGGCCGGACTGTGCGGAACGCTCATCGAATCGCAGAAGGCCTTCGGAGAGGCTGAGTCGCCGAATGTGCTGGGGCTGAGAGAAGGCTTTTCGCCGCAGGTCGGGAGTTTTGTGTCGATGCTGACGTGGATGCGCGAGCAGAACGGAATACTTGCCGCTACAAAGAACCTGACCCAGGCAGATCTCGATGTACTGTTCGACAAAAACGCGAACACGATTGGCGCGTTGATGCTGCACCTGGCGGCCACAGAAACCTACTACCAGATGAACACGTTCGACGGAATGAAGTGGGACAGTTGGTCAGCAGACGTGAAGAAGAAATGGGATGCGGCGATGAACCTGGGCAAGGCGGGACGGGAGACGATCAAGGGGCATGACCGCGCCTATTACGTGGATATTTTGCACGAGGTGCGAGAGAAGACCCTGGGCGAATTCCGCAAGCACGACGACGCGTGGTTGATGGCCGTGGACAAAAGCTTTCCGTGGGGACCGACCAATAATTTGTGAAGTGGTTCCACGTGTGTGAGCACGAATCGCATCACTCGGGACAGATTGCTCTGTTGCGGAAACGGCTTCCGGGTGCAAAGCAAGACGAAGGTTAACGCTCTGCTGAGTATGGCTTTACCAACTGTGCAGCCATTCTTCGTCGCGGCCGATACGGATGGGAGCGTTGAAGAGCTCACTGAGACGCGGCGCGGTGAGTAATTCCTGACGAGAACCGTCGGCGACGATTCGGCCGGACCGCATCAAAATGACGCGTTCAATTTCCGGAAGTATGTCGGCGAGATGATGTGTAACGAGGATGAGGCCCGTGCCCTCTCCGACGAGGCGGCGGAGGGTCTCGCGTAGATCGCGCTGCGCGGCCAGGTCGAGTGCGTTCGAGGGCTCGTCGAGCAGTAACTGCCGGGGACGGTGAACGAGGGCGCGAGCAATGAGGATGCGTCGTTTCTCGCCGGCGGACATTTCCCCCACAAGCTGATCGGCAAGGTGGAGTGCCTCCATGCGCTCGAGGGCTTCCACAGCACGCTCGCGCATTTCGCTCGTGACGTGAAGATTGGGCCATAGCGTTGATGCGGAGAAGAAGCCCGCAATGACGGCATCGCGGCCCGTGGTGACGGCGGTGCGCTCGCCGGGGAGTTCCTGACCGGTAATGCCAGAACTGACTACACCGAAGTGGCGGCGGAGTTGCGTGAGGTCCCATCGTTCGCGGCCGAAGATGCGGACACGCATCTCCGGCGCGACGATTGGGTAGATCTGGCACGTCATGGTGAGGATGAGCGTGGATTTACCGCAGCCGTTGGGGCCGAGGATAGCAACGTGTTCGCCGGTACGGATGGAGAGGTTGACGTCCTGGAGCACGACGCGGTCGCCACGTGCCACGTTGACATTTCTAAGATCAAGAAAGCGAGTCGGGTCTAACTCAGCCGGTCCGGATCGATTCGATGCGGCAGGGGATTGGCCCCTGCAGTTTTGATCTCGCTACTGGATTCGTTTTCCGGCATTGCACCCCCAAGCTGCTAGATTAAATTGTTGAACCCATGCGCCCGCGTTGATGTTGAGGGCGATGGCTGCGAAGGAAGATGAGCGAAATTTCAGAGTTTCTGATTCCGAAGGGTTTCAGGTTTAGCGCGACCAAAGCTGGTCTAAAAGCGAGCGGCCGATCCGACTTTGCGGTGATTGTTGCGGATGAGCCAGCGAGCGCCGCAGCGGCGTTCACAGCAAACAAGGTGAGCGCGGCTCCCCTGGCAATTGACAAGGAGCATTTGAAGGCCACAGGCGGCAAAGTACGTGTCGTCGCCATTAACGCAGGCAACGCGAATTGCGCAGCGGGGCAAGCGGGACTGGATGCGGCACGGGCTACTTGCGCGGGTGCCGCAAAGGTGTTTGACTGCGCTGAGGCTGAGGTATTTCCTTCATCAACGGGGATTATTGGTGTTCCGCTGCCGGCGGAAAAATTGGTTGCGGTAATGCCGACGCTGGCCTCGCAACTAGGTTCCGACTCAGATCACTTTCGGCAAGTGGCCCAGGCAATTCTGACGACCGACACGGTGGAGAAGACGGCATTCGCGCGATTTGAGGTTGATGGCGCGGATGGGTTGCGGCGCGAAGTGCGCATAGCCGCTACGTGCAAGGGCTCGGGGATGATTCATCCCCAACTGGTGCCGCACGCCACGATGCTGGTGTACATCCTGACAGATGCGGCAATGGAACCGGCAGTGTTGCAGGGGTATCTGAACGGGGCGATCGAGTTGAGTTTCAATCGCATCTCGGTGGACGGAGATACGTCGACAAACGACACCGTGCTGCTGATGGCGAGCGGCGCGAGCGGGGTGACAATTGAAGCGGGCAATGAAGAATTCACGAAGGTTCTGACGCAGGTGTGTACGTCGCTGGCGAAGCAAATAGTTGCGGATGGCGAGGGTATTACACACGTGGTGGAACTGCGCATTGACGGTGCGGCGAGCGATGCCGATGCTCGTGAAGGTAGCCAAGGCGATTGCGCATAGCCCGCTGGTGAAGACAGCATGGGCCGGCGCTGATCCTAATTGGGGACGCTGGCGGCGGCGATCGGCTACTCAGGTGCGGCGATAGATCCGGGGCGCATTGATATCTGGTTTGGCGAGCAGCGCATCTGCCGGGATGGCGGGCGCGCGGACGAGTTCGACGAAGAAGCCGCACACGCATATTTGCGGCAACCGGAGTTTTCAATTGCGATCCAGTTGAACCAGGGCGCCGGCAGTTGCGTTTTCTGGACCTGTGACTTGACTACCGAGTACGTTCACATCAACGCGGATTACTCGACGTAGCGGTAAACAGGGTGCGTGGGTACTCGCCGAGCTCGCAGGTTAATCAGATACGAAGCGAAATGCCTATGGCGTGGTTTGGGGGCTGGCCTGACTGGCGGGTGCAGCGTCGCGCGGGTAGGTGATTTCGACGGCAGCTTTCAGTTCCATGAGCAAACGGACCGTCGGGCCGTCGAGGCCGCCGTCCGCTTCTCGGTTCCAGACAGGACCCTTGAGTTTTCCTTTTTCATTGAGGGTATATACGCGAAGCAGGTCCTGCATGGCAATGTCGTCGCCGCCGGTGCCGACGGATGCATTCTGGTCGATTGGATGCGCTTGCATAGTGCGCTCCTGGCCGGGCTGAAGGGCTCCAGGCTGCGGCATTGTGGGATGAGGGCCAAGGCCAAGGTGGTCCTGGTCGCCAACACCATGACCCTTGCGCACAACGAAGATGAGGTCAGCCTTATCGCGGCTGGGGGCGAGGGTGTAGCGGTTCCACTCGCGAATGGCTACCTGCACCTGGAGAATGGCGTCGTGTTCAGCCTTGCTGAGGCCAGGCTTGGAGATTTCGCCGTCAGCGGATTCGACGTACACGCTGTGTGCGGACTGAAAGACATCAGGGACCTGGAGCTTTTTGTTTTTGGCATGGGCGAGGTTAAACGAAAGCAGAGGAATGGCGATCATGGCGATGGAACGGGGATTCATCGAACGGACCTCCTCGAGAGAGAGCCGACCGGCTTGGGGAAAGAGCCGACGGAGGGCGGGCATCAGGTCCCGACGGGGTTGACGTTAAGCTTGCGCCAACAGCGTTGTCAATGGAAGTGGCGTGAGGGTTGAAGGCATTTACAATCGCAGAGACCGAGGGTCCCATCCGAATGAAAAAAAAGGGTAAGACTTCAAGTGCCGTGGCGGCGCCGGCGGAGAAGACTGAGTTTTCGCTAATTCCGCCGGCCATGCTGGAGACGATGTATTGCAACCTGCTGAAGAACCGCTTGATTGAAGAGCGGATGAGGCGGGGGAAGGGACAGCGCGATGACGGTTGGGTTGCTGTAAAAGCTGCAGCCGCGGCGGTATTGATCGACACCAAGCCCGAAGACCTGACGGCATCGGCCGACGAGATTCCGCTGGTGCGCTTATCGAGGGGGGAAACGGCCGCGACGATTGTAAAAGATCGCCAGGGAATACAGGGTGAAGCCGCAAGGTCGCAGGAAGCCGCGCAGGCGCTTTTCCATGCGCTGGGCGTGGCCATGGCGAGCAAGATGAAGAGAGATGGCAGAGTGGGTGTGGTGTTCTGGCGCGATGCGAGTCTGGAGCAGTGGCGGGACGCGCTGGAAATTGCGCGGGCGCATACGTTGCCTCTGATCCTGGTATGTCCGGCATTTGAGGTAAGCAAGGACGAGCGCAAAAAATTTGAAGGGCTGGCGCCGGGGACTGAGCTGCCGCGAATCCTGGTGGATGGTTATGACGCGGTGGCAGTTTATCGCGTGGCGCATGAGTCGATTGATCGTGCGCGGCGGGGTCGCGGGGCGACTCTGATCGAATGCGCGAGCATTCGCGTGCCGGGACAGCGGGGATCGCACGGGGACGCAGTGGCGATCATGGAACGCTATCTCCGCGGAAAGGGCATGCTGAAGCGCGGAATGAAACAGGAGATTGAGGCTGCGTTTGCTCTGGAGTTAAAGTCCCCAACGGCTCGGAAGAAGCGGGCGGGCGCTTGATCTGTGGCGCGATCGGCGAGTTATTTTGCGCGGGGATGAGTGCGGTCGTAGACCTGAGTTAACTGAGTGGTGGTGAGCTGGGTGTAGCGCTGGGTGGTGGAGAGGCGCTCGTGGCCGAGCAATTCCTGGATGGCGCGGAGGTCGGCGCCTTCTTCCAGCATGTGGGTGCCGAAAGCGTGGCGGAGCGTGTGGGGGTGCACATCCGACGGACAGGCCGCGCGGAATGGCGAGACGCTTGACGATGCGGCCGACGCTGCGAGTGGTGAGCCGCGCCTCACCGCAGGGCTTCGCAAGACCGCGCAAATGCAGGTTCAGGAAGAGCGCGGAGTCGAAGCTGCGGCTGGTGGGCCTGCGGGCCCGCCGCGGCAAGCCGCGCGGAGCGTTCCGGCAAGATACGCGCGGAGGGCCTCTGCGGCGGCTCGCCCAGCGGGACGTAGCGCTGCTTCTTGCCCTTTCCGCGGACCAGAATCGCTTCGTTGGCCCAGTGGATGTCTTCGAGGTTGAGGCCGGTGAGTTCGGCGTTGCGGATGCCGCAGCCATAGAGCAACTCAAGGATGGCGCGGTCGCGGGCGGGCCAACTGGCGGCCTCTTCGTCGATCGGTATCCACCGACGCGGTTCATCTGCTCAATGGAAGGCACGCGGGGCAGATGCTTGGGCAGTCTTGGCGTTGGACGAGCGCAGCGGCGTTCTGTTCCACGTGGCCCATGCGGGCAAGCCATTTGAACCAGCTACGAATGGCGGCCAGTGCGCGGGCGGTGGAGCTCTTGGAGAGCCCACGATCGTAGAGGGTGCCGAGATAGGCGCGGATGTGGGTATGCTCGATGCGGTCGGGTGTCTGTTCGGGGCCGAACGTTGCTACGATGTAGCCGCGAAGCTGGAAATTTCGCGATCGTAGGCGCGCAGGGTGTGGGTGGATGCGCCGCGTTCATTGGCAAGGACGCGGAGATAGTCGTCGACCAGAAGCTGCGCGGGGCCGAGTCGACCTCGGCCCGCAAGGCTTTAGTCATGCCGATTCCTCGAAGGTATCGTCGACGGATTGGGGGGAGTTGGCGGCTGAATCAGCGTTTGCTGGGCTCGATGACCTGGCGGTTTCGGCGCGTAGCGCGCGGATGATGCGCGCGATGCACGGCTTTGAGCCGGCCCAGGGCTAGATGCGTGTAGACCTGGGTGGTGGCGATGTCTGCGTGGCCGAGAAGCGTTTGCACGCTGCGCAGGTCGGCGCCATGCTCCACCATGTGTGTGGCGCAACTGTGGCGCAGGATGTGGGGGCTGGCGGAACTGTCGGCCATCTTGACGAGGGACCAAATCCACTGGCGGGTAAGCGGCATGCCGCGCAGGGAAAGAAACAGGCGCGCGGCATCGGTACGCGCGGCGTTGCGGGCGGTCCGTGCGAGCCAGGTGCGGGCGGCCCTCGGAAAGATAAGTGCTGAGCGCTTCAATGGCGGTGCGGCCGAGAGGGACGATGCGTTCCTTGTCGCCCTTGCCGCGAACCAGGACGCGGCCGGTGTCCAGGCCGAGATCGCTGGTGGAGAGCGCCACGACTTCGGAGACGCGCAAGCCGCCGGCGTAGAGCAACTCGAGGATGGCGCGGTCGCGAAGTGCGATGGCCTGGGCCTTGGGATGCGTGGCGGCCATGGCGGCCGCTCCAGCATCTCGTTCACCTCAGGCTCGGCGAGTGACTTGGGCAGCACCTTCCATGCCTTGGGCGATTCGATGTTGATGGTGGGGTCATGATGGATGCGACTGTCGAGCAGGAGCCATTTGTAGAAGCCGCGCAAGCAACTGAGTTTGCGCGCGGCGGAGCGGGATTCGATGCCGTGGGCGCGGAGGTGTTCAAGAAATGCGGCCACGTCTTCCTGCGTGGAACTGAGCAGAACCCCATGTCGCTTCTCGACAAACTCACAGAACGTGCGAAGGTCGGAAAGATAGGCTTCGCAGGTGAGCGGACGAAGGCCTTTTTCTACGCGGAGGTAGATCTGGTAGTCCTTCAGAAGCGCGAGATTGGAGGGCCCGTCCACACCCCCGATTATCGGCGCGAAAGCGGGGAAACATTTGTGCTGCAACGTATTACCGTACCTCCTTCATCACGGAATCAAAGACGCCAATAGATTCAGTGAGGGCGGAACTTGACGGCGGAACGGAACGGGTGTGGCGGCAATTTTCAGCGCTTGTCGAGAAGGGCGCGGATGGATTGCTCCATTGAGTTCAATTCGGTCTCACCCTTGAACTTCGCGGCGATTTTGCCGTGGCGGTCGATGAGGAAGGTGACGGGCAGGCCTAGGATGCCGCCATAGAGCTTGGCGAGTTTCGCATCGCCCATTAGGACCTGGTAATTGACGTGGCTCTGCGCGGTGAGTGCGCGGACAAGAGATTCCTCGTCATCCATGGAGACGCCTATGATTTGCAGGCCCTGCGGACCATAGCGGGTCTGCCAATCGACGAATCGGGGCATTTCGACCTGGCAGGGTACACACCATGTAGCCCAGAAGGTGAGCAGGACCACGTGACCCCTGGCGGCGGTGAGGGTAACGCGCTGACCGTTAAGGTCGGTACGAACGAAAGGCGGAGCGGCTTTGTGGATCAGGGTTCCAGAAGATGCGGTAGGAGTAAGGAAAGCAAGGGACAGGGCCGCCATCGTAAGAAGCCGTGGCAGAACGGCTCGGCTGCCCACGGACTAGTGCTCCCTCGGATAACCCTTCCTCACCCAGTCATCGCCAAAGTTATTGGCGAGATAGAGCACCTTGACATTGGTGTAGCCAAGTTCGTGGAGATGTTGGAAGGCGGGAGCCACGTTGGGGCAATGACCCCACGGGCAGCAACCGCAGTAGAGGACGATGAACTTGTCCTTGGGACCGGCTGCAGCAATCTTTTCGAGGGCCTGAAGCCCTGCCGGCCGGGAACCGGGGCCTGCGTATTTGGCGCCCGGAATGCGGGCTTCCTGGTAGAAGACCTGGGATCCGACCTGGATGACTAATGGTGCGTCTGTCTTCGAATTGAGCAATTTGACTAATTCCGTCGGCTGAATCAATTGTCCTGCCGGGATGGTGTCGGCGCTGACGACGGCGGGCGGAGCCGGATTCTGGGCTGGAGCGACAAGGCCGACTACGGAAAACAAGCAAAAGATAAGGACAGCAATTCTAAGAGACATGGGATCCCTCGTTACACGGAAGGCTCAGGATACATCAGGACTGGGACGCGTGAATAATCGAGCAGGGACTACAGCCTTGGGTACAGGATTGACCTTTGCGGCCTCCGGGGGTATTGCAATCACTGGATTTACGTTTCGTTGACGTGCAAAAGGGCAGTCTATGGAAGAGAATAGGAATGAATGCATTCCGCGAAGAGGATCGAAAAGCACTTGACGACGACCCAGTTTGAAACGGCCCAGTGGACGGCCGAGGTTTTGCAACAAAAAGTTCTGGGATTGAAGCCGCGCGTTGCGGTGTTTGATTGTGACGGGACATTGTGGGACGGCGATGCCGGCCTCGGCTTTATGACGTGGTCAATGGAACAGGGGCTTGTGTCGCGATCGACCAGCGACTGGATTGATACCCGTCATCGGGCTTACCGGTCCGGCGGCGTAACCGAGGTGCAGATTTGCGGTGAAATGGTACAGATTTATGCCGGCCTGCGCGAGACTGAACTTCGGGAGGCTGCAGCGCGCTACGTAAAGGAATTTGTGCTGCCACGAGTATTTCCCGAGATCGCCCAACTCGTGATGGACTTGCGCACTGCGGGGGTAGAGTTGTGGGCAGTGAGTTCCACCAATAAGTGGGTGATTGTCGAGGGCGTGAAGGCGTTCAAGATTCCCGAGGACCGAGTGCTCGCGGCTGAGGCGGCGGTTGTGAACGGGACAATTACCAGCACCTTGGTGGATGTGCCGACCGATGATGGCAAGGCAGTAGCTCTGAAGCGGGTGGGGCTTGGGCTGCCGGACGCCGTTTTCGGCAATTCGATCCACGATTTGGCCATGCTTGAGCTCGCTGCCAATGCATTTCCCATCAATCCTTCACCGGCGCTGCTGGAGGCGGCCGTGAGCCACGGTTGGGGATGGTTCCGACCCGCGGGTGCGGAAGGAACGTTGAGCGATATCGTAGGAAAGTAGCTTTATTTTCGATGAGATGGAGCCGTGGCGGGGTACTCAGTTCGCCACGGGTAGTTGGGGGGACGGCAGCCTCTCCATCCTGACTGTGGCGGGTACACTAAAAGCGTGGAAAACCTCGAGCATGAGCCCAATTCAAAGCCCGTCGGGCCCGCACTGCGTTTTGTGGCAGCGGCGCTGATCGTGCGTGGAGGGGAGGTGCTGATCTGCCAGCGGCGTCCCGACCAGCCCATGGCGCTGCAATGGGAGTTTCCCGGGGGCAAGATCGAGGCCGGAGAGAGCGCCGAACAGGCTCTTGCGCGTGAATTGGACGAGGAACTAGGGATCCAGGCAACAGTGGGACCCCTGGTAACCCGCATTCGCCACAATTACCGCCATGGCGGCGCGGTAGATCTGCAATTTTTTGCGGTTCGCGAGTTTATCGGCGAGCTTGAAAACCGGATCTTCGCACAACTTCGCTGGACCCGTCTGGAAGAGTTGCCGGAGTACGACTTTCTGCCTGCCGATCGCGGACTGATTCGTGATTTGGCATCGGGCAAATTACTGTAATCTCGCGCGGCGGCAGCTCCAAAAATCAATTCTACGACAATTATTTCTTGCGTTCTCTGCGAAGCTGGACGGCGTTGGCGTTGTCCGGTTCGAGGTCGGTGTGCGGGTCGGAACTGGTGTCTCCGGGGAGTCGGGTCTTGAGGGATTCCTGGCCGGAACCGCCAATGATATGAGTGTATGGTAGCCGTTCGGAGCCATCGCGCATATCCGGTGTGGCGGTAAGATCGTTTCCACTACGGGAGATTAGGGCCGCTGCCGGGGCCAACTCGCGGGACGGCTGGTCGTAGTATTCGGGGTCTGATTCGAGCGTGCGACCGACGTGACGCACAGAGGAGTCAGCTGCGGTGCGCGGGGTGGAGAGCTGAGTAGACTGCGGATTGCGGGGCGGCTTTTCGCTGGAGCGATTCGGCATAATTTAGATCCTTTCGAGGATTCGGAAGCGGCCACTGGATGGGAAGTTGCTCCCGGTTCCGGATTGGGCTTGGAAAGAAACTCTCGGTGCCTTCAGGACTGAACCACGGGGCATCTTGCTGGATATCAGCTCCATCTCAACCAAATTGACGGGAGGAAAAGGCTATGGTTGACGAGAAAAAGCGCCACGAGAAGCGGGAGCCAACGGGATTTACACCTCGGACCGGTGGGCTGGCGAGCGAATATGCGCGTGAGCAAGGCTGGGAATTGAACGAAGAGCAGCGTGCGAAGACGCCGACGGAGAAGCAGGATTACGACGGCGGCGAAGACTATGACTACGGCGCTCGGGATTTCGGCGACTCGGCGGTCGACACCAGCAATGCGACTTCGAGCGGCGGATCGAGTCGATTAAAACGAAAGTGAATCGCAACAGCTGTACAGACGCGGCTGATCCTTGCGCGACGAGACCGACCCGTTGGGCTTACCTGGGCTTCATGATGCGCAGCAGGGGTCGACCGCCGACGTCCTCAAGTGGGAAATAGACAAGGTGTGTGCCGGGATCGACTGCAACGGTGTGAGCGTGAGGCGTGTTGAAGCGGTCGATCTCTTTCAAGTGAGTGCCGTTCTCCTGAAAAACCGTGACGGTTCCCGATTCTGCGGAAACATAGAGCCGCTTCAATCCAGGGTCGAAGGCGAGCACGTCGGGATTTCCGCCGACATCTTGGACGGACAGCACCTTGGCTGAAATGAGATCAAAGACAGCCAGGGAATGGTTTTCTTCACCCGCGACGAATGCAACGTGGTTGGCAGGATCGAGCGTGATCCCGTGTGGGTTTTTAATTCCGGGCAGTGGGTGGTGGGCAATCACGGTCATTGCCGCAGGATCGATCTCGTCCAATTCATTCACTTCGTGCACGGCGACCAGAATGTGGCCCGAGTTCAAATCCCACACTGTGTTTCCGGCCCCGCCACCTAGTTTGATTGTGGCGAGTAGTTTGTCAGTCTTCGCGTCAATGACCGCGTCGGCGTTTCCTCGCTCGTCGGAGACGAAGACCCTGTTCGTTGCCGGAGAGTAAGCGAGTCCATCCGGGTAGTGAATAGGGCCGACGGCGGAGAGGATCTTAAGCGAACTTGCATCTACCGCGGTCACGACGTGGTCGCCGGTAACAGATGCATAGACGCGGTTCAACTCCGGAACTGCAATTACTCCGTGAACACGCTTGAAGCCATCCAGATTGGCGATCACCGTATTGGCGTGGATATCGAAGACCACAAGCTGATCGGCGTTCATGTGCGCGATGTAGAGACGCCCGTTCTTTTGATCGAGACTTTGATAATCGAATCGAACCGCGGGGCCGGGCATGGGAACATCGGCAACGCGGGTCAGGGTGCGGCTGTCGGTCCCGTCCTGACGCGCGGTCTGCGAACAGGCCGCCTGAATTGCAAGGGAAGACGCTACTGCGGCAATGACTGCCATCCGCTGAAATCGAGATGTCGCCTGCATGATTCCTCCTTGAGGATCGCCGGTGCCGGGGCATCTCAGTGTCCGGGTATCATGCCCCACAGCATCACCATGGTCATTCCAATCACGATGATGCTCGTACCCCACGCAATTACGTTCCAGAGACGCGAGTTCTTGTAGCTGCCCATCAAATCCTGTCGATTAATGAGAAGCAGCATGAGGATGATGACTACAGGCAGCAGAACGCCGTTCAGCACTTGCGACAAGACCGCAAACTTGACCAGGAATCCGTCAGGCAGTGCCAGCACTGTAGCGGCGCCGCCGACTATCAGAAGGGTATAGAGCCAGTAGAAGAACGGAGCTTCATGGAAGCTTTTGTCGACCCCTGATTCAAAGCCGAGGCCTTCGCACACCGTGTAGGAAGTCGAGAGAGGCAGGATAGACGCTGCGAAGAGGGAAGCATTGAATAGGCCGAAAGCGAATAGCACAAAGGCATAGTCGCCGGCCAGGGGACGCATGGCTTCGGCAGCGTCAGAGGCCACCTGGATGGCGCCCATTCCATGGAAGAACAGCGTTGCCGCGCACGCCACCACGATGAACCATGCCACCAGGTCGGTAAAGAAGCTGCCCACGATTACGTCGAGCCTGGATGCAGAATAGTCCTTGACGCGGATGCCTTTCTCTACGATGGACGACTGAAGGTAGAACTGCATCCACGGGGCGATTGTCGTACCCACAATCCCGATGGCCATGTACATGTAGTCCTTGTCGCGCCAGACAGAGCGGGCCGGCAGGGTGACGGTTGCCTCCAGCGCGTCGTGCCAACTTGGCTGCGACAGCACGCCCGCAAAGATGTAGGCAATGTAGACGACTGAGGCCAGAAGGAAGATTTTCTCGGTGCTCTTGTAGTTGCCCTTGACCACCATGAACCAGACAAGGGCTGCGCATACGGGCACGCTGAAGTATTTGGGCACATGAAAGAGATGAAGAGAACCAGCGATGCCGATGAATTCCGTGACCACGTTGGTGTAGTTGACTACCACCAGTACGATCATCAGCACAAAGGTCAGGCGGAGCCCGAACTCTTCGCGGATCATGTCGCTGAGGCCCTTGCCGGTGACCACGCCCATGCGGGCGCACATCTCCTGGACGACGATCAGGGCGATGGTGATGGGAAGCATGGTCCAAAGCAGGGTGTATCCGAACTGCGCGCCTGCCTGGGAGTAGGTAAGAATGCCGCCAGAGTCGTTGTCTACGTTGGCTGTAATGAATCCCGGCCCGAGAACAGCCAGGAACAGGAGTATGCGAGTTCGCCAACGCTTCCACATCGCGCTCGGGTTCCTAAGGTGGATTCATGTGCTTCCTCAAAGACCATATCAGGCGAGGGCAGGCGGGCGCGAAAGCCGCGCGCGTGATCGGCGCGCAAAGGTTTTGGTTGCCCAAATTAATGTACCTTGGTACATTTGTACCTATGACAGACGAAAAGAAAGATCGCGACGCCGTGGAAGTGGAGCGAGTTCAAACCGGAGTCCGAGTAGAGAAGCGCATGCTCAAGGTACTCAAGGCGATCGCCGAGCAAAAGGACATTACGCTGGGCGACCTGTTGGAGGGAATTGTGCTGCACGCCTTCGAGGGCAAGGCGCCGTTCGGCCAGCAGACGCTGAAGGAAATTGAGCAGTTCAAAACGCTGTACGGCATGACCCTGAAGGCGACCGACAGCCACAACCTGAAGGAGAAGAGGCGATGAGATGGGCTTCTCTACTAGTCCTGGCGGGCATTTCTTGCGTACCGGCCACACTCCCTGTGGTCGCTCAGGAGGATAAACCGGTGCATGTGGAGACTTCGTTTGAAGTGATGGTTCGCGCCTCGTACTTAGAGACGGCGGAGTTATTCAGCCCAGAGGGCGAACGAGCGTGGGCGGGCGAACACTGGGATCCGCAATTTATCTACCCGCTTGGGGCGGAAGACAAGCAGGGAGCGGTTTTCACCATCAAGCATGGCGCATTGCAGGCGGTGTGGGTGACTGCGCGACGGGATCTGGATGCGCGGCACTTCCAGTACGTGTACTTTATTCCTGATGTGATGGTGACCACAATTGACGTACGGTTTTCACTGTTGGATGCGAAGACAACGAAGGTCAATGTGACATACGCCCGCACGGCGATCAGGCCCGATGGCGATGCGCACGTGAAGGCAATGAGCGAGGGGGATCAAAGGGCAGGCAAGGAATGGCAGGATGCGATCGACCAGTATCTCGCATCGCGTAAATCCAAACACCAGCGCTGAACGAGAAGGCGAATCAAGTGGAGGCCCACCTGTTCAACGTGAACGGGTGCTCTCCCCTAGGGTTGTTGCGTCTGACTCTGCTGATTCGACGCCTGCAGCGGATGGACGGAACTGAAAGGAACCTCCATCGTGCCGACCTTGTGCGTGGACTCATCATAGACCCCTGTGCGCAGCCAGTACTGGCCGTGAGGCACGTCGACAAATGCGTGAAGCTGAACCCCGGTATGCTGGAAGACCTCCCATACATCGGGCTTGATGTTGAGGGCAACCAGGTGGTCGCGGCGGCTGACGATTTGTCCGTAGCGATCGTAGACAATCAGGGAAATATTCAGCGTGTCCTTGTGCAAGCCGTCGGAATCGAGCTTGAGGTCCAGATCCTTGAGGTCGACGGCAAAGTCCACAGCGTAATGATCGTGCGGCCCAGTGATTGCGTTCTTATCGTCAAGCTGGGCGTTCGGCGTCTCCGGGGAAGGCACAATCTTCTCTTTGTAGAGAATCTGTTCCGTCTGCGGCAAACCGAAATCCATGAAGGGCTGGAGCGGATCTGCACCATTGTGCGAAGCCACCTGAACGGCGCGAGTCTGAGCTTGCTGCGCGGCGCCCGGCAGGCCTTCATCCTTCGCATAGTAGCCGTGCCGGTAAGACAGGTTGTACTTGCCGCCGTTCACACTGACCTTGATTTTGCGGAATGCGCCGTTCATGTTCGCGTCAGTGGGCGTGTAGGAGATGGTGTAGAAGTTTGAGCTGGACGAAACCACTTTCTGGATGATTCCAGTGAGATCGTTGCCGTTGTAGAAGGCGTGACCACCGGTTTGCTCGGCGACCCTGTCCATGCCGGCATTACTGGAATTGTTGGCCATGCTTTCGCTGGTCAGGGCGTGGTCAAAGCCGCCGCTGGTCGTCGTAACGGCCCCCTGCCCGCTCACGATGTTGGACGAATCCGCGGTTGCGGGAGAAAAGCCGGCCGCCGGTCCCATCATCTGCTGGGGTGTGGTAATGGTTGGATCCAGCGTGTTTTCGGCCGTGTGCATCGCGTGGGTCCATGCCCCGCGTACGTCGACAGGATAGAGAGCAACGCGCGCCGCCGAAAGAAGGTTGATGGTCTTCGGGGTGCTGTCGTCAAAACGCATATCGGTGAGCCCGAAGATGTCGATCGGGAAAGCGCCTGTCATCCAGATCAGGTTCTTGCGTCCGGGGAAGCCCGCAAGGTACGACGCCAACTGCTGCAGAGCCTGCGTCGTGCGATACTCGCGATCAGCCGTTTGCGCGTATTGGGTTTCTTTCATGAACTGTTGAAACGCCTCGATCATATTGGCTGCGGCGGCTGAAGTTTGCGCTGCAGGACCGGCTCCGACTTGCTGATTCATGAGGCCAACCACGGTGTCCTGAGCTGTTTCTTCTCCCTGCGACTGGAGAAGAACGGCGGGATCCGGCCTGTCATTCTTCTGATAGCCGAGGGCCCGGGCCAGCAGCGCGGGGTCGTCAGCGAAGCCCTGCACAAAGCGAAGACGAAGGCCGAGCGTGAAGATCGCCAGCCGTGAACCGGGCTTGAGCGTCTTGAGATAATGTTGCGCCGCCTGCCGCAGATATGCCTGATCGGCCATGGGCGTGTTGAGGGCGTCGAGCAGCAGGATGGAGACAGCCGGTGGCTGGCCAATCGGAGAAAAATTGCTGAACACGTCCGTAGGAAGCTCCGGAAACTGGATTGCGCGCACCTGCTCCGCCGTGAGCCCGTGGTGTTCTTCAAAGAAAGTAACCGGCTGAGGATTGCCCTGTTCCGTAACAGTAAATGCGTCTTTGCCAAGCCCAGTCACCGGCTTGCCATCGCGATCGGTCACGACGACGTCAACCAGAACGGCGCGGCTGTTCACCCGCAGGGTGGTTTCGGGGGTTGGAGCATTGTCCTGCGCGACGAGCGGTACGGCAAACATCAGAAAGGGGACAATCAAACGAAAGGAAGAGGGCATCCCTGGCAGCCTCCTGCGGTTGCGGCAAGCTTACCACCGCGTGAGCCTTCCCGGCGAACCGAGGTGGCTCGCCGGATGCACCGCTGTTGAAACGGCAGCAGAGAACCGCAGGGCGGCGACTACTCCTTTGGTTTTTCGGCGCCAGCTCCGCCAACCGCGAATATACGGGGAATCCTTTCTTCAGGCGCAGGAAGAGCAGGAAAGGCGGCATGCGGCTCTGTCTGGTACCAGTACGCGGTGGAGTAGAAGTTGTCTGCTCGATGGTTGCCGTGGCCGTGCTCGATCGTGACTTTGATTGATTTTTCGAAAGTGATAGGGCTTTCCGTGTGCCAGCGGTAGAGGCAATAGCGGCCGCCAATCCGCTCGGCATCAACAATGTAAGGCGCTCCATTGTGCGGATAGGAAAACGGTTGACCATTGAAGTCCCAGGCGCCATTGAAGTAATCCTCGGTGCCGGTGCCATTGATCGTGGGAGCATTATCGCCGTCGATGAAGATCATATCGTCGCCTTCGCCAAACCAGCCTTCCTGGTTTTGTTCGACGGCGTGCGTGACGCCCACGAAGTGACCGCGTCCCGTCGCCTCCATATACACGTAGTTCGTCTCGCCGTTCAGGTTCTTGATCTCGTTGACCGCCTTGTCCCCGTTGTTTGTCCACTTATCAAGTGTCGGCTTGCCGGGCGCGGACTGCCGATATTGCGCGTGGAAACGGCCGATTTCCGCGGGAAGCGAGGGAAGCGTGACGTAGTCGATGGCAAAGTAGAGACTGTCGGTGCGCTTGCTGCCTTGATTTGTAAGCGTGATTTTGGCGGCGGTCGAGAAAGGCATTTCGAAGTAAGCGTTTAGTGCTTTGACCGGGGCCACGGTAAGCAGCGCCGACTGGTAGGTAAAGTACTCACCAAGACCGAGGCCGTAGAAGTCGCCGATGGGGACCTCGACAGAGGGGCTGGATTCGCCGTCCCACGACGCTCTCAAAACGAGATTCTTGAGGTGGTGCTGGTCCGCGGAATTGATGGTGAACCAAATGTGCGTGATCACGCCGGCGCCCGTCACGTCGAGCAGCGTGGCCGTGGCTCCAGGATCGACCGGTACCGCGTCGCCATTGCCGCCGGTACGATCCCAGCTCGAGGAGCGCCGCGTTTTATAGCTACGCAGGCGGGAGAGACTCAGAAGGTCTTCCGGCAGCGCTGAAGGTTCTGGCGGCATTGCGTGGGCAGCTGGCACGGCCGCGGCGGTTCCCAGTCCCAGCAGCGCACCGGCTGAGCCCATGGCACCAAGCAATTTACGGCGAGTCGAAGAGATCTCCATCATTCATCCTTCCTGTTTCGTTGCAGATGTGAACCGGCTGTTGTAGATGTGAGCGGCTGCCCCTGTCAAGGCTGCAGCGTCGAAAATCAATCGCCCCGATAAGTCATCGGATGTCCAACTCGTTTGCCAGGAGTTGAGCAATCTCGCCACGGCTTGCCTGAAATGCGCTCCAGACCGAAGCGCACCATTGACCGATCATTGCGTCGCACGCCGGACCGGCCGGTTCCTCCAGAACCTGGCTCACACGGATCGCGCCGCGTCCTTCGGGGAGAAGCGGTGAAGTCCAGGTCCTTCGGTTTTTCGCCAAGTGCATGTGAACCCTTTGCACCTCTTTTCCAGTGAACTGCTTCTCAACATGAAGATAGAGGCCGACCAGCGCAAAGACCAAGGCGATCGGTTTCGTATCGGGACCCGCCAACTGGGCGGTGAAAGCATCCACCGCGTTCTGGTGAAGGAAAACGGGATCAGGATGGGCGAGCGTGTAGAACGACAACTCGTTGAACAACTCGCGTTCTGACATGTTCGAATGCTGGCTCACGATGACGGTTCCATCTTACTGAGATCGGCGATTTGATGTCGGTTGCGTGATTGATAGCGGCAACCCGGCATCTATGCTACTTTCAAGGCGCGGAGGACGTGGCTCCCCTGGTACAGGAATGGCGATGCAAAGAGCGATCCTGCTCGCAGTGATTCTGGTTACAGCGCTGGGAATGTCCAGTGCGCAGCGGGTCACCGTCCAGCAGCTCGAAAGGGTCCTCGCTTCATCCCTCCCCGCAGCTGCGGGTCAAACCGAAGAGATCGGCAAGACAGACTTGCTTGATGAGATCAACCGTGAGGACTCCCTGGCGCCGCGCCTTGCAATGCTGGAACTGACAGAGCGGCTAACTGCCACGGAGCGCGCGAGACTGACGGCAAAGTTCAGCCTGGGACCGATGACCCGCTCCGCTCTTGAGCTGCTCGCGGACCGTTCTGCGTTTCTCGATCCGCCTGCAAACGAGCTTCCTGGGCTGCCTCAACCCGACTTCAATGCACAGAAAACGATGCTTCGGCAGGCAGGTGGATTTGTCTTCCAAACTCTATCCCACTTGCCGGATTTTTTTGCTCGTTTGACGACCACTCAGTTTGACGACGGGCCGGTGTTGGTCGGCAATGAGACGGTACCGACGGAACCAGGGATGCACCTGGTCGGTTCCTCGGAGCGAGACATCACTTTTACAGAAGGCCGGGAAGTCGCCGATTCGTCGCGCGTGAGCGTTACGTCCAACAGAAACGGCGAATTGAAGCGCGACGAGGGGCTTGCCAGCCAGGGAGAGTTCGGAACAGAGGCAGCCATTGTCTTTCTTGACCTTGCGCGCGGCACGTTGAGTTTTCACCACTGGGAAGCGAGTGCGAGCGGTCCGGTGGCGGTATTCCGCTATTCTGTCCCGCAGTCGGGCTCGCATTACGAAGTGAACGCTGCCTGCCATGGAAGGCCGAACTTTCAAGCGAAGCCTGCCTATCGCGGGACCTTGTCCATTGATCCTGCAACCGGCGTACTGGTGCGGTTCACGGTGCAGGCGGAGTCAAGCCCCGGAGACCCCATTACCCAAGTGTCCTCTGCGATTGAATACGGTGCGGTAATACTTGGCGATCGCCGCTACTTCTGCCCCGTTCGCAGCCTGGCACTCAGCGTGGAGGAAGCCGATACCTGCCGGGAATCCCACACGCGCAAGCTGGCCCGGCCGATCACCATGCTGAACCGCATTATCTTCTCGGATTACCACCGGCTTGGCTCGGAGATCGTGGTCCTGCCCGGAATGCAACAGCCAGTGAAGACCGACTCAGATTCGGAAAGCCCGAAGCCCGGAGATACGACGCCGCAGACGCTTCAGCCTGAGCCGCAACCTCCCCAATCGCAAATTCCCCAACATCGCTAGGGGACACAGATTATTTTCCAAAAATAGTGAAGTGACCACTTGACAATCGATCCGTTTGGTTCGATACTTAAGTCGTCGCTTAAGTAATTGTCGAAGCGACAGGAGGATCGGGATATGACGGAACCCAAGGTAGTTCACAGCACATTTGTCGTTGAACGGAGTTTTTCAAAGCCGGTGGAGACGGTTTACGCGGCACTCTCGAAACCCGAGAAGGTGAGCCAATGGTTTGCGGACGGCGAAGGGCACGAACTTCTGGAATTCAACCTGAACTTCACCGAAGGCGGCACGCAGAAACTGAGTTATCGCATGAAGGAAGGAACACCGGTTGCCGGGATGGTCATCGACAACGAGGCGCGTTTCCAGGAGATTGCTCCCAACGACCGAATTGTTATGGCGACAACGATGAAGTTTGGGGGCAAGCGCATTCTGGCCTCGCAGATCACGTTTGAACTGGTGCCCTCGAACAAGGGGACCGACCTGATTTGCACGCACCAGGGCGCGTATTTCGATGGCGACAAGATGCAGATGTCCAAGAGACTGGAGGAGGGCTGGAAGGGCTTAATGGACCGCCTGCGCAAGGTTCTGGAGGCGGAGTGACGGCCCCGAACGTCGATCCTGCGAAGGTCGATATCGACCGCTTGTTTCATGCCCTGGGGGACCCGACGCGGCGAGCCATCCTCGATCGGCTGGCACAGGGTCCCCTCTCTGTGTCGAACCTTGCTGGCCCACTGGGGATTACGCTCACCGCCGTCATGCAACACCTGCAGATACTCGAGGAGTGCGAGCTGGCGCATACGGAGAAGGTGGGCCGGGTACGACACCTGCCGGATTGCCTCCGCAGGGCTGGACGCGCTCGAGTTATGGGTGAGGTCTCACCGCACGCAACTGGAACGGCAGCTGGATCGATTGGCAGACTTACTGGCTGACGATGATCCCGAATAACAGCGAATTGAGAGCCGGTGCTCTTTCAAACGGCATTCACGGTAATCTGCGTCTTGTGGGCGTCGGTTGCAGTTTCGTCGCCGAGCATCGACTCAATCACCTCCGCTGCAGAGTAGCTTTCGCGCCCTGGCGCAAGAAATTGGACGATTGTATTGAGGTCGTCACCCACGGTCACGAGGGGCGGCTCGATCTTCCCGTCCGGCCTCACCTGTGCGTGGCCGATGTTTGCCAGGAGCGCGTTGCAAAGACAGATGCGGCCCCGTGGTCGCGGCCGGCTCTCCGCCCTTCTTCTCGAAGCACGCGGCAGGTTCAGCCGGGCAACGATATCCAATGGGGCCCGCTTCTGTCGCGTAAGCTTCACGCAGAAAGCCGAGGTCGCAGATCCGTTTGCGGTCCGCATACACAGCGTCGTCGGACAAGGAACCTTCAAGCTGAGCCACTTTGAAGGGATAACCGGTCGGAGATGCGAGCGGATTTGTGAACACCCGGCCAGTTCCTTCACTGGCCTGAGCGATCAATCGGCTCTTCAGATCGTCGCGGAGACCGGACTCGCGGCTGAATGCGAATGCCGTTCCGACCTGGACGCCGGTTGCGCCTTGAGCGAGTGCTTCCGCCAGTCGATGGCGGCTCCCGTATCCGCCCGCCAGCCAGAACGGCGCGCCCGAGATCGCGCAATTCGGCGAGATCGACGCGGTCCCGTTCGGCATACATGGGCTCGCCGGCGGTGTTCAGCTGAAGTTTGCCCCGAGGTGGGGCATTATGACCTCCGGCGGTAGGCCCCTCGACCACGAGGCCGTTCACAACGCCGTTGGCGCGCCGAAGCATCGTCGATGCGAGGGTGTTCGAAGAGACGATGGCCAGGAACAAAGGCCTGTGAAGTGTGGGCCGAACGCCCCCGGTGTAGTCAGCCGGATCGAGGCGCATGATGGGTTCTTCGTCTCCACTCGATCGGATACCTGCTACCGACAGCTTGTATTCGGCGGCGCGGTGATCGGCGAAGGCATCTAGAACCCCCGGGATATGCAACGGGATGCCGGCGCCCATAAGGACATAGCTCACGCCTGCCAGCATGGCGCCGTAAATGGACGCAAGATGGGGGAGTTGCACCTTCTCAAGGAAGTTGATGCCGACCGGGTTCCCGTGTCCTTCCCGAGCCAGAAAGACCTCGACGAAATTGGCCAACATGCAGAGTTCCACCAGTTTGCGCGGCTCACGTCGCTGGTGCATCGTGGTGACGGGGTAGGGGGCTAGCTCCGGTTTGCCGCCCGGTACAAAGTAGTCCTGCCAGATTCGGCGCGCCATCTCAGGAAACGGAAAAGCGTCCAAGCCTCGCCGCATGCTGCCGTCTTGATCGCCGTCGGCCAATCGCCGCACGAACACCTGCTCCAAGGCTGTCCCGGAGACGACGCCAAGCTGTCCCAGCCTGGAGACGGCCTGGGCGAGTCTCCAGTTGGAGACCCCCACCCCCATACCGCCCTGGATAATTTTGGGAAACTGAAACACCCTTGCAGCATCTCAAAACTGGCTCCGAGTACACGGTGATCTCGCTCACATGTTGAAGAATATTTTTAGTGGGGCTATAGATGCGCGGTGACAGACACCTGATTGTGAATAGAGTCAGCTGCGGTAAACTTCTCGCAATGCGCGTCTTTGGGATTGACTGCGGCACCGAAGTAACCGGCTTCGGCGTGGTGGAGACTTGCGACACCGGCCGCGAATCTCGCCTAGAATGCAGGGTGTTGGGCGGGATCCGGCTGTCCAAGAGCAAGACGCTTCCCATACGTCTGGAGCAGGTTTTTCGCGAGCTTTCAGAGGCGCTCGCCCTGTGGCGGCCTGACGTAGTCGCGATTGAAGAGGTTTTTTACTCCGTGAACGCGAAATCGGCTTTGAAGCTTGGCCAAGTGCGCGGAGTGGCGCTGCTGGCAGCGGCGTGCCAGGGATTGACGGTGGCTGAGTATGCGCCGTTGAAGATCAAGTCGAGCGTGGTGGGCTACGGATTGGCTAGCAAAGAGCAGGTGCAATTCATGGTGCAGCGGCTTTTGGCCCTCAAGGAGCTCCCCGAACCCGCCGATGCCGCAGACGCATTGGCGATAGCGATATGCCACATTCATACCGCGCAAACGCTTGAAATGCAGGGGATCCGGTAATGAAGGCATTTATGCTGGTTGCGCTGGCAGCCCTCTCGATTCCGGCCCTCGGCGAGAGCGAACCGCTGGTGCAGGTGGAGTTCTCCAATCCGGGACTGGTCCCAGCCCGTTGGACCATTGAAGTTCATCCGGACGGCAGCGCACATTTTCGGTCCGAGCGTGGAAACGCCGCCAGGGGCGAGGGACAGGGCATCGAGCCACCGGACCAGGATCGCGATTTCCAAATGACCGCCAACTTTGCCAATCGCATCTTCCAGGTGGCGCGCCGGAAGAAGTTGTTTGGCGTCCAGTGTGAGAGCCACATGAAAGTGGCATTCCAGGGCACCAAGAAGTTCACTTACTCCGGTCCTGACGGAAAGGGTACGTGCGAGTTCAACTATTCCAAGGACAACGAGATTGAGTCTTTAGGCGACGATCTGGTCTCGGTGGCGAACACGCTGGTTGAAGGTGCCCGCCTGCAGAGCCTGTTGCAGCATGACCGGCTCGGGCTCGATAAAGAAACCGAGGTTCTGGCGGAATCGGCCGCAGATGGCCGCGCCCTGCAAATTGGCTCGATTCGAGACATTTTGGAGCGTTTGGCCGACGATGACTCGGTTCTGGAGCGGGTTCGTCGCCGAGCTCGTGCCCTCCTCGACCACGCCAGAAACTAACAGAGGTGACGATGGCGCGACTTTACCGCCCGAATCGGTGTCTAAATAGAGTTGAGTGAGGGGTATCAGGCGGTTGCGGTCGAAAGGCGGGTTTCATCATGAAGCCGACAGGAAAAAGCTTGGTGCGGGGAACAGTTGCTGTGATCGGGTTGGCGTTGGGGCTCAGCCTGACGCCAATTTTGCATGCTGACGAAAATGACGGAGGGGGACAATCCGGGCGAGCCGCCCGATTGAGCAGTGTGGATGGCCAGGTGCAGATCTCACAGGGCGATCAAATGCTGGCCGACCACGCGGTAGCAAACACGCCACTGTTTGAAGGGACACAGCTCACTACAGGAAGTGATGGACGGGCCGAGATTCAGTTTGATGACGGCAGCGTGGCACGGATACCTCCGGAGAGTTCAGTCACGCTTTCGATGCTGCGGGTCAATAGCGACACGGAAATCGTGCTGAGCAACGGCATGGGCTTTTTTGAGCTGCAGGGTGGAAGCGATGCCGCCCCAATTCGGGTTCGCTTCGGGTCGAATGAGATCACGGCGAACGGATTTACAGTCATCCGGGTCAAGCTCGATGAGGGACCGGCAAGCATCGCTGTGTTCTCCGGCAACGCCCGCCTGGACAGCTCGGGCGGAGGTGGTGTCGACCTGCATGGTGGCGAGAGCATTTCGTTGAACGGCAGCACTCCGGCCGATTCCACCGTGGCGGAGTCTATCGAGCCCGATTCCTGGGACGCGTGGAACGCCGACCGCGACCAGGCGTTGACATCCGCTGAGACTGCTACCACCGATGCCGACCAAAACCTGCCTCAGAGCAACAATCCGGCATGGGGTGATTTGAAAACCAACGGCACATGGTACAACACGCCTGATCAGGGGTATATCTGGTCGCCTTACGAAGCTTCAAACCCGGGATGGGATCCTTACGGCACGGGCAATTGGATGTGGACGCCTAACTTCGGCTACGTGTGGGTGTCGGGCGAGCCTTGGGGTTACATGCCTTACCAGTGCGGCGCGTGGAACTACTACGACGCATTTGGCTGGGGTTGGGCACCCGGCGGCTGCCAAACGTGGTGGGGGGGTGGGGGTATCGGTGGTGGTGGCGGCTGGATCTTTACCGTCGGAAATACGCCTCGCTGGTACAAACTACCCCAACGCCCGGGTTTGCCCCGGCCGCGCAGTCCGCATCCTTTGGAAGGACCTCATGCGGATGGGCCAAGGCCCTTTATTCCGGTCAATCGCCGGCTGCCGCTTGCTAGCGGGGCGCCGTTGCCGCCACGCCGAATCGGAACGCCAGTCATGATAGGCGGGTCAGTCACCACGCCGCTCCGGCCAGTGTCGTCGCGCCCGGTGTATGGGCATCCAAACTCGACCGGGACACGGACGATGACGGGTTCGCCGGTCCAGAATGAGAATCGACCGCAGTACGGCATGCGGCCGAACAACGGAAATCAGCCCTACAACGGAAATCGGCCAGAAAACGGGAATCGACCGCAGAACGGAGTACAGCCTGAAAACGGGAATAGGCCGGTCTTCCAGCGGCCGAATGAGCTGGCGCCAGGACGCGGTAACTGGCCCACAGCGAGGCCTACTCAGCCGTCAGAGAGCCCACGCCCTGCACCCGCGCCTCGTGCGCCACAACCCTCGGAAGGTCCGCGACCCTCGTTCGGCGGTGGTGGTGGCGGCCGCAGCACCCCCCCACCGGCTGCGCCCAGTCGTCCTTCATCCCCTCCGCCAGCGGCGAGTCACCCCTCACCTCCACCGGCGTCCGGGCACCCCAAATAGGAATTGGTATCTAGCCAGACCGGGCCGCTTCGTCAGGCGAAGCGGCCCGGTCTTTTTCGAGGTGCAGATGAAGTGCGGCCAGCGACTCAACGCTGAGTTCCTCGGCGCGCGCCTGCGGAGCAATTCCTACTGCTGCCGCGGCTGCCTGTGCGCAGGCAGGATCGTAACCGGCGGCACGCAGGTTGTTTGCGAGCGTCTTTCGCTTCTGCGCGAAAACCAGGCGCACAAATCGTAAGAATGGCTGTTCGCTCAGGCCCAACTCATTGAAACGCGGTGCGAACCTCCAGCGGAAGACTGTGGAATGCACGTCGGGCGGGGGCGAGAAAGCGCCTGGAGGCAGCGTGAAAAGGGGCACGACGGGGCCAAACATCTGGACAGTGACAGAGAGAAGCCCGTAGTCACGCGAGCCGGGTAGGGCGACGATTCGATCCGCCACTTCGCGTTGCACCATCAGCACAGCCCGGTCGAGGGCCGCGTGGCTTGCAGCGAGTTTGAGCAGGATGGGCGAAGTGATGTAGTAGGGCAGATTGCCGACCACAGGGAGGCGATGTCCGGATGTTGCGGCTGCCGCTGCAAAATCGAAATGAAGCACATCCTGCTCGACGACGGCGACGCGCTCCGCTGGGAATTGCTCGCGCAGCCGCGGCGCCAATTCGCGGTCCAACTCGATGGCGATGACATGGGCAGCGCGTTCCGCCAGATTGCGTGTGATGGCTCCCTGGCCGGGACCGATTTCAACCACGGTCTGCCCGGCTATCTCCCCAATTGCAGCCGCAATGCGTTGAATTGCAGCTTGATCGCGAAGAAAGTTTTGGCCGAGCTTGGGCTTGTGGGGCATGCGTTCTTTCGATGGTAGATGAATAGAGTCCCGCATCGTGCCCGCTGAAAGGGCCTCGGCATGATTCAATGCCGTTATAGAGTAGCCATTGATGATCTACCTCGGCATATCAGGCCCCACTGTGTTCAGCCGCAGCGACTCCACGGAGCCGGGGTGGACGATTCGCATTGGGGACATCGTTTTGATTGCCGAGTACACCACCGATCACGGGCCGGCCGATGATTACTTCCTCGTGTTCGTGACCCGCGAGGATGGGGATCTTTTCTACTCCAGCGTCACCATGAGTGCGGCCGGAATCAACGCAGTATTGGATCAACTTGAACAACAGCTCGGCGGTTCGCTCGAGTTGAAGCTTGCCTCGGTGAAGAGCTGGGCATCAAGAGTCCTGTGGCCGCCGAATCTTGCTGGCTCGGAATACCTGGAAGCGGAAGAAGTGCCTGCCCCGCGGGGATTGCGCGAACAACTTCTAAGGAAGTTGAAGGGAGTGAAGCAGACATATCGAGTGTCCCAACGGCTTCTTCAGACTCTTTCCGAAAATCCACCGTCGCACTGAGAGGTCAACTTTCAGGAGCGATCACCAGAAAATTGAAATCCTGCCGGTGTTGGAATCCGAGGCGCTCGTAAAGCCGTACGGCCGGATTCTGCGCGAGCGCATGGAGGAAAGCTACTTTGCCATCGGCTTCAATCTCTCCGATCACCAAGGACATCAAGTGCGCCGCATAGCCGCGGCCTCGCGCGTTGGGATGCGTGCAAACGCCGCTCACCTCCACCATGCCGGGAAGATGCATGCGCTTGCCCGCCATGGCAAGGAGCACGCCCTCATGAAATATGCCGTAGAAATTGCCAAGCTCGATAGTCCGAAGACGAAACGGCCCGGGCTCGGTGAGTTCTGCCAGCGCCACCATAGCAGGAGCATCGGCAGCGGCGAGCCGGCGCAGTTCGATTCCCTGGTTGGAACGCAGACTCTGTAAGGGCAACTTCAGATCCGGTTCACCAGCCGCCGCGAAAGTTTCCGCAGTGCGAATCATCTGCACCAGTGGCCCCTCGCGGACAGTTTTCCATCCTGAAGGGATTCGCATTGGCTCAATGGAGAACAGGGCAACTGCGCGGCCATCTGCGAGACCGCGCAATGCTTCGTAGTTCTCGGGTGCTTGATCAGGTATCCCGCTGAGCGGGCCGATCTCCGGCAAATAGCGACGTGCACACTCATCGCCAAGGGAAAGCGGAGCGTGCACGGTTGATAATGCGTTCCAGATTGGGTTGTCTAGCAGTTCGATCTCGGGCATTCGCGTCGTAATCAGACTATCAACTGGACGCGATCTCGACTCAGCTCTTTACCGCCTTCCGCTTCTCCAGAAGCTTGCGATAAAGAGCGACAGTCTGCTGTGAGATTGCAGTCCAGCTGAAGATATCCTCAACGCGCTTTCGCCCCGCGTCGCCGAAGCGCTTGCGCTTTTCCGGATCCTGCAGCAGCATGTTGATCCGCACTGCGAGATCTTCGGCGAAGGCATCCGGATCGACGGGGAAGCCGGTTTGGGGAGCTGGCTCGAATGCCACCAGGTATCCCGTTTCGCCTTCCACGACAACTTCCTTGATGCCCCCGGTGGAACTCGCCACTACGGGTGCCCGGCATGCCATGGCCTCGAGATTGATAATGCCGAACGGCTCGTAAACCGACGGGCAGCAGAACACGGCGCAGTTGCTGTAAAGCTGAATCGTCTCCTGCTTTGTCACCATTTTCTCGATCCACACAATGCGCGGATGTTTCTTGCGCGCCCGCTCGACCTTCTCGCGCAACTCTGCCGCGATCTCGGGTGTATCCGGAGCGCCCGCGCAGAGAACCACCTGCGTATCAGGTGGCAAAAATTCGATGGCGTCAACGAGGTGAGTTACACCTTTTTGCCTTGTAATGCGGCCCACAAACAGCACGTACGGGATCGAGGGATCCACTCCGTATTCGATCAACGCCTTCGTCTCTGAAGTTTTCTGATATTCGGCCAGGTCGATTCCGTTGTAAATCACGTGAATGCGATCTTCGTCCATGTCAGGGTACGCGCGCAGGATGTCGGCCTTGGTGCCCTGGGACACCGCAACGATCGCGTCCGCATCCAGGATCGCCGTGCGCTCCATCCACGAGCTCATCGCGTAACCGCTTCCGAGCTGCTCCGCCTTCCACGCCCGCAACGGCTCAAGAGAATGTGTGGTCAGCACAAACGGCACGCCGTAGAGTTTCTTCGCCAGGAACCCAGCCATGGCCACATACCAGGTATGGGTGTGCACGATGTCAATATTTTCGAGGGCCTTCACCTGCGTGAGATTCAGGCTGAAGGCTTCCAGCGCGCCTTTGAACTTGCCTTCGGTGCCATTCGAGATCTCATCCCAGGGTTCCTGGCCGATCACGTGCAGGTTGCCCTGGTCTACGTGTTGGGATCCCCAGCAGTGCACTTCCACCTCGATTTCGCGTGCTAACTCGCGGCTCAGGTAATCAACGTGCACTCCCGCTCCCCCGTAAACCTGGGGCGGATATTCGCGTGTGAAAATGCCAACTCGCAATGCTTTTTCCTCGTGGCGATTCGGTTGTCAGTCGGGGATTTTAAGAGAGTCCGCAGGCCTTGGTCGCGCGGCGCCGCGAACGAAACTCGGGGGCGATTCCTGCTCCGGAAGAGTGTACTTTTGTGATCCTCAGGGGCGCAAGGTCGGTAAACCTTCATACGAGACGAGCGAAACTAATCGACTTGGCTATCTTCAGTGGAAACAGAGGCGCCGTAGCGGCGGCGCACGATCCAGAGCACCGGCAGTCCCGCCAGGATTAGGGTTGTCCCTATCAGCGAACCTTGCAGATTGCTGGTGTAGCTGGCAACCAGTACAGCAGCGGAACAGATCACGAACACCGCGGGCAACAGCGGGTATCCCCAAACACGATAGGGCCGCGGTCGATGTGGCTGGCGCTGCCGGTACACGAACACGGTGGTTGCCGTGAGCATGTAGAACAGCCACTCTGCAAAGATGGCCAGTTCGAAGTGCTGCTGAAACTTGCTCAGGAATATCAGCAAGACAGTCGAGAGCAGTCCCTGCACAACGAGCGACGTAGACGGAGACTGGAAACGAGGAGAGATGTCGGCGAACTGGCGGAAGAACAAGCGGTCGCGTGCCGCCGCAAAGGGAATACGTGCGCCCGACATCACCGTTCCATTGAGCGTGACAAAGATGCTCAGCGCCATGGCCGCAGCTACGAATCCCGCGCCGCGCGGGCCGGCCACGATTGAAAGCGCAGCCACCGCCGGCTGTTCGCTCGCGGCGATTTGCGTGGCGGGAAGAATGTACTGGATGGCCGCATTCGTCGCCATGAACAGGACGCCGACCACGAACAAGCCGCCGATGAGTGCGACAGGCAGGCTGCGCTCTGGCCGCTTGACTTCGCCCGCTACCATGGTCAGATCGTTCCACCCGTCATAGGCCCAAAGAGTGGCGATAAGCGCTGCCATGAATCCGCCAAATCCCCCGGCCGCGTGCGGAACAGACGTGTTGAAATTGCTCCATGAGCCCGATGCCGACGTGAAGCAAAACGCCGCCACGATAAGGATCAAAACTCCTTTGAGCACGGTGAACACGAGTTGGAAATCCCCGGCCTTCTTGATGCCGAGATAGTTCAGTCCAGTCATGAACCAGGTCACCGCAATCGCAAACAGCTGCGAGTTCAGCAGCGGCAGGCCGGGTACGCTTGCCGTGAGCCAATGGAACGCGGGAAGAACCGCCAGCGTGCGTGCCAGACCGCTGGTTACGGCCGCAATCGACGCGGGTTTAGCCACCGCAAACCATGTCCACATGTAGAGGAAGGCAGTCGTGTCGCCGTACGCGCCGCGCAGGTACACATATTCGCCGCCGGCGTAGGGCATCATTGCGCCCAGTTCCGCATAGGTCATGGCGCCAAACAGCGACAGCAGGCCTCCGACAATCCACGCAAGGTAGACCAGAGAAGACGAGCCGACGTCCTGCATCATTTCGCGTGGTACAAGAAAAATGCCGCTGCCGATGATGGTGCCAACCACGATGGCCGTGGCCTGGCTGGCGCCGAGCACGCGCGGCAAATCCGCCGCAATCTGATGAGTTTTTTTGGGGACCGTTTCGCTCATGCGGTGATGTGAGGTTAGCACGCCACATGCGGAGCGCTGGGGCCTGGTCATCGTCCTTTGATTGATCGGAGCTTTACGCTTTCTGCGGAACCGGCTCCTGCGCCTGGGCCTCATGGAAATGCCGCCAGATGCTCTCCGCCGTTTTCTTCGGCACCACGGCCGCCAATGATTCAGCTGTCGCCTGCTGCACGTCGCGCAGGCTGCCGAAATGCGCCAGCAGCCGTTGCCGGGTCAGCGAGCCTACGCCCGGGATGTTGAGCAGCTCAGAATCGCGGTCGCGCATCGCGCGGCGCTGGCGGTGGTAGCCCACGGCAAAGCGGTGGCTCTCGTCGCGAATCACCTGCACGAGGTGAAGCACAGGGGACCGGCGATCAAGCACCACCGGCTCTTCTTCATTGCCATAGAGGTAGATCACCTCTTCTTTCTTTGCGATCGAGGCCAGCGGCTGCGAGGTGAATCCAAGTTCCTCAAGCGCGTCTGCGGCGGCGTGCAACTGGCCAAGTCCTCCGTCAATCAGCACCAGCGACGGCATCGGCGTGCCCTCTTCCTTGAGGCGCTTGTAGCGCCGATGCACCACCTCGCGCATCGAGGCGAAATCGTCCACACCCAGGACGGTCATCACCTTGAACTTGCGATATTCCGCCTTGTTCATTTTGCCGTCTTCCCACACCACCAGCGATGCAACAGTTTCGGCGCCCTGGATGTGCGAGATATCGAAGCACTCGATCCGCTTCGGCATTTCAGGAAGCATCAGCACGTCCGCCAGCGCTTCCTGAATCGCTTTTCGTGTTGGCTCCAGGACGCGGAAACGCTGCGTGTAGGACTGCTTGGCATTTTGCGCTGCCAGGTCCACAAGCGAACGTTTCTCGCCGCGTTGTGGAACCGCCAATTCAATGCGATGTCCAACCCGTTCGCTGAGGAGCGTCGCCAGCGCCTCCCGATCATCGAAATCGGTGGGGACCAGGATGCTGCGTGGGACGTAGGGCTGATCGATGTAGAGCTGTTTCAACAGCGCACTGAAAACCTGCCCGGCATTGAAGACAGGCTGAGAATCTGTCGCATGCGATCTGTTTTCCGGGGCGCTCTCTTCCGTTACTTCTCCGGCCAGGCTCTCGAGCAGTTCAGGCAGGTCCTCCCAGAAGAATTCGCGCCGATCCACAATTTTGCCGTTGCGAATGTGAAACAGGTTCACCGCGAGACTGCCCCCTTCAAAGTGATAGCCAAATACATCGGCATCGTCGTCCTGCTCTACGGTGGCAATGCGCTGCTTTTCTTGTAGCTGATGGACTGTCATGAGCTGATCGCGAAGTCTTGCGGCCGCCTCAAACTGTTGTGCCTCGGCGGCCGCCATCATGCGCTGCGTCAACGCCCGCTCCAACTCCGCTTGCCGCCCTTCCAGGAACAACTGCGCGTCGCGTACGGCCTCTTTGTAGCCCTCGGGTGTCGTCAACCCTTCCACGCATGGTCCAAGACAGCGGTGAATGTAGTACTGCAGGCACGCTCGCGGGTGGTATCGGGTCAAATCGACCTTGCAGCTTGGCAGCAGAAAACTCCGGTGGATGAGTTCGACTACTCGATACGCCAGGTTCCCCGGAAAATATGGCCCATAGTACGCACCCCCATCCTTGCGCAGTCTTCGCGTCACAAACACTTTCGGAAAGCGCTCATTGAGCGTGAGCTTCACAAACGGGTACGTCTTGTCGTCGCGAAGGAGGATATTAAATCGCGGTTTGCGCTGCTTGATCAGGTTGTTTTCAAGGGCAAGGGCTTCGTGCTCATTCGCAACCAGGATGTACTCAACATCCACAGCCTCCCGCATCAGTGATCCGGTCTTTGCATTTGCCTGCGACGCGATCAGGAGATAAGAACGAACGCGGGAACGAAGATTTTTTGCCTTGCCGACGTAGATGACCTCCCCCTCGGCATTCTTGTAGAGATACACTCCGGGCTGGGTTGGAAGCGTCCGTATTTTCTCGTGGAAATCCATTGATCTGACACCGGGCGATGGCGGCAATTTATTGTAGGCGATCTTCCCCTTGGATTCGCCTCGAGGGCCGTACGACGCAATGTCGCGTCAAAACGGCGGCCAATCCTTACCCAAGCGGTAAAGTTTACACAGTTTCCAGCAGAAGCAGACACTCATGCAATATTTATAAGTCGATTAATACTAATAAGTTAACGGATACAATTTCATTTGGTCCCAAGGATGCATCGTACTGATTGGCAGACGACCATTTCTGCCCCGGGAGCTAGCGCCGAAAGACGACCAGTCTCGGGCACGGGAGAGAGGAAAAAAGATGAACTACCGGATTGGACTCTGTGTTGTGACCTTGGCTTTGGCGGGAGTGACGGGATGTTCCACGAAGAACTACGTCCGGAGCCAGACGGCACCGTTGATTGACCACACGAACTCCCTGGAAGACAAAGCGGCTGATAACAACCGCAATATCCACGATGTGGATTCTCGCGCCCAGTCAGGCATCAAGCAGGCGCAGGGTGCGGCAGACGGCGCGACCCAGAATGCTCAGACCGCTCAGAAGGCTGCAGGCGACGCGCAGACAGCGGCCAACGATGCAGTGCACCGGGCCGACTCCCTCGGCGAAGTTGTGAAGGGCCTCGACAACTACAAGTCGGTGGGCGATGTTGCGGTTACCTTCGGCTTTGACAAAGCCGCGTTGACCGACGACGACAAGGAGCAGTTGGACCAGTTCGCTGGCCAGCTTGGCTCGCAGAAGAGCTACATTCTCGAAGTGACTGGCGGGACGGATTCGACGGGCCCGGCGCAGTACAACTACGAACTCAGCCAGCGCCGTGCAGATGCCGTGGTTCAATACCTGGCGTCAAAGTACAGCGTACCGGCACACCGCTTCTACCTGATCGGCATCGGCAAGGACAAGGAAGTTGCTCCTAACGATACCGCGGAAGGCCGCAAGAAGAATCGCCGTGTTGAAATTCGGCTCCTGACCAACATGGGCGGACAGAACGGCCAGCAGACCGCCAGCACGCCCGGCGCTAACTAGTTCTCCCCTCGCAGCACCTGCTCTCTGAAAGTTACTTAAAGCAGGAATGCCAGTAGCTCCGGTTCAGGCACCGGGGTTACTGGCATTTTGTTTTGGGCGCGGCAACCGGCCCCATTCTGCAAAATCAATCGACTTGGCAGGACGTTTAGCTAGCTCGTCTGTTTCACATGTTCGGCACGAACTTCGACTGCAGTAAAGAGTCGCAGAAACGGGGCCGTCTGGGCTGCCGCTTCCACGGCAGGGCGGCCGTTTGCTTCCTCCCGCTCGACAATGCAAACCACGGCCGCGACGACCATTCCCGCTTCGCGCGCAGCCTCGATGGCGTTGATTGTCGACGCGCCGGTAGTGCACACATCATCCACAATTACCACCCGCGCACCCTCTTTGCAAAACCCTTCAATTCTGCGCCCCGTGCCGTGGGCCTTTTCCGCCTTGCGTACAAGGAATCCATGCAGCAGGGGAACTCCGGGCGTTGCCTGAGCTCTCCACGCGCTCGCGGTAGCCACGTTCGACACGATCGGATCCGCGCCCATCGTCAGGCCACCCACCGCATCGGCCTCGATCCTGTTCTCTTCGAGCAATTCGAGAATGGCGTGCCCAGTCAGACGTCCTCCTTCCGCGTGCAGCGTAGTGGTGCGGCAGTCGATGTAGTAATCGCTGGTCCCGCCTGAGGATAGCTTGAACTGGCCAAGTCGAAAGCTGGTGCGGGCGAGGAGCGAAAGCAGTTGTTGAGCATGAGTTGGTGTCTTCATCGAATTAGATTCTAAGTGAACGGAGGTCCTCGTCTTCTATTACCTATTCCCTCGACCCTCGTCCCTGCTACTTCACATTCTGTCCAGGTGCTTGAAGCCCTCAGTACCGGCAAGCATCAGCGAAAACAGAAGCAGGTTGTAGCTCGAGTGAACGAGAGTGCTGGCGGCCAGCGACCGCGTACTGAGACGAATCCAGCAAAGCACCATGCTCACGCACATCAGCAGCAGGAACGGACCGAGCGACCACCCAGTCTGGTACGCGTGCATTAAGGCAAACGGAATGCTGGTCAGCACTGAACCGATCGCCATGGCAGCCAGCGACCAGCGCGTATTGCCCTCATCGTTGGGCTGTGGCGCGGGACGTTTTGTGAGGCGTTCTGCCGTCCAGTCGGCTGCTGTACAGAACGCAGGCAAAAGAAATCCGCGAAAACCCATTTCCTCAAAGAATGGCGCCATCGTAACTCCGAAGGCGAACAGAAGCCACGCTGCTCCGGGCATGCGGAAGACCTGGTCGATAGGCGTGTCGGCGGGACCGGGCAGTAGCAACCCGTCCACCAGCGCCAAACCAAAACAGGCGACCGCCGCGCTGAACAGCCTCCAGCGTTTTTGAAACGCGGCCGCTGCATGCCACTCCACGCCGTCGAAAAACTCTTTGTGCCAGATGGCGGGAAACAGGAGCACGCATCCGCCAAACGCAAGCAGATACCACGCTGTCTGGCTACCCAACTGGTAGTGAATATCGCTCACAGCCTGCTGTGTTGTTGCAACACCCCACATATGAAAATGGACGGCGGCTGCAAATAGAGCTCCCGAACAGACCCAGCAAAAAATCAGTAGAAGGGCCAGAAGAAATACATCAAGGAAGTTGGGAAAGCGGATGGGCGGGGGTAGAGGTTGCCGGGCATAAGACGCAAGAAAAGATTCCGGTGGCGTCGCGTCCTCTTGCATCGGCTCGATGGAATCGGCAGGCCCCGCGGCACTGAGCGGTTGTTCTTCGAATTCCAGTCGCTCCGCGTGAAGATCGTGTTCGCTCGCAGGCTCAGGCCGGTCCTCCGATGCGGGCCATTCCGCGTCGGGAAGGCCGCTCATGCTTTCACCGGCTTTTTACGTATCGTTGTCTTCTTGACGGCGCTCTTCTCGGGCGCGGCGCTGGTAGCGGCTGGCCTGCCACGTTTCTTGGTTGCAGGCAATACCGAACCGGCTTCGGACTTGGGGCTTGCTCCGATCGTACCTGGATGGGTTTTTTCTTCTGTTGCGACAAGTTCCGTGTCGTTCGACGTATCTCCCTCTGGCTCCAGAGGCTCCAATCGGCCATCCACCGAAGTGTAGTAGTAGCGCTTCAGGAATTGCCCGGTGAAGGAATCGGGCGTGGCCGCGACTTTCGCCGGGCGACCCTCCGCAACGAGCCGGCCGCCATTCTCCCCGCCTTCGGGGCCGAGGTCGATGATCCAGTCCGCATTTCTTATTACGTCAAGATTGTGCTCGATGATGATGATGGTATTGCCCAGATCAGTAAGGCGGTGCAGTACCTCGAGCAGCTTGCGCACATCGTCAAAGTGCAGCCCCGTGGTAGGTTCATCGAGCACATAGAGGGTTCTTCCGGTCTGGCGCTTGGAGAGCTCGCGGGCCAGCTTCATCCGTTGCGCTTCACCGCCGCTCAACGTCGTGGCGCTTTGTCCCAGGTGCACATAGCCGAGTCCGACATCGACCAGCGTTTGTAGCTTCTGCTTCAGTTGCGGCACGTTGGCAAGCACGCTTAACGCATCTTCGATTGTGAGATCAAGGATGTCTGCGATCGAGTAGCCGTGAAACTTTACGGCCAGCGTTTCCTGGTTGTAACGGCGCCCGTTGCACACCTCACACTGGACGTAGACGTCCGGCATGAAATTCATCTCAATTCGGCGCTGTCCGTCGCCCTCGCAGGCCTCGCAACGGCCCCCAGCCACGTTGAAGCTGAATCTCCCAGGTTTATAGCCACGCTCTCGCGCTTCAGGGAGCATTGCAAACAAATCCCTTATCGGCGAAAACACCTGCGTATAGGTGGCGGGATTGGAGCGCGGGGTTCTGCCGATAGGGGACTGGTCAATGCGGATCACTTTGTCGAGATTCTCAGCGCCGGTAAGGGTTTCGTGCGAGCCGGGTTCTTCGCGCGAACCGTAGATGGTCTTGGCCAGTGACTTATACAGAATGTCATTGATAAGCGTGCTCTTGCCGCTTCCGCTGACGCCGGTCACAACCGTCATGACGGCCAGCGGAATGCGGATATTTACGTCCTGCAGATTGTGCTCCCGGGCACCGGTGATGGTTAGCCATTTGCCATTGATTTTGCGCGGCTGGGGGCGATGGATGATTCCGATATCCCCTGACAGGTATCTTGCCGGTAAGAGACTGCGGGCAGGCCATGATGTCGGCAGGTGTACCCGATGCGACCACATGGCCGCCGAGGCGGCCGGCTCCCGGACCGAGGTCGAGGACGTAGTCAGCGTGGCGAATAGTCTCTTCGTCATGCTCCACCACGAGGACCGTGTTACCGAGATCGCGAAGCTGAACGAGCGCTTCGATGAGGCGGGTGTTGTCGCGCTGGTGGAGGCCGATCGAGGGTTCGTCAAGAACGTAGAGCACCCCGCGCAGCTTGGAGCCAATCTGTGTGGCGAGGCGGATGCGCTGGCCTTCGCCTCCAGATAATGTGGACGCGCTGCGATCGAGCGAGAGGTAGCTCAGCCCTACGGCGCAGAGGAACTCAAGCCGTTCGATGATCTCGCGGCGAATGCGATCAGCGAGGAGCGCCTCGCGGGCAGTGAAAGTCAGTTCGTACGCCGCACCGAGCGCGCGATTGAGCGACAAGCCCGTGAAGTCCGCGATGGATAGTCCGTTGATTTTGACAGCGAGGGACTCCGGGCGCAGGCGCTTACCCCGGCAGACGGGGCAGGGCGTCGCGGACATGAAGTTCATCATGTAGTCGCGGTAGCCGTCGCTGCGTGCTTCCTCGATAGTGTCCCGAAGGTAGCTGAGGATGCCGTGAAAGCCGGTCCGTGAGGTTTCGTTCTTCGGCGGCCCATAGACCAGGATGTGCTGCTGGCGCGGAGGGAGATCTTCAAACGGCGTCTTGAGCTTGATGTCGTAGCGCTCTGCGGCGAGGTGAATGAGCTTTAGAAGATACTGCGACGCGGATCCCGGCCCAAGGCCGCCATCGAGCAGGGGCTTCGACCAGTCGGTGATAACCTTGGCGGGATCGAGATCGTACATGGAGCCGAGACCATGGCACTCGGGACATGCGCCGAATGTGGAGTTGAAGCTGAAGCTCCGCGGCTCGAGTTTCGGTACGTCGAGACCGCAATCCGGGCAGGCCATGGAGGAAGAGAAAAGCTGTTCTTCGCCGTTGGAGAGCACGATGAGCACCAGGCCGTTTGCCATCTGCAGCGCTTTGGAGACAGCGGCATCGAGTCGTTTCTCCAGCGACGGCTTGCCGCTTGTAGCGGCAGCGATTTCCGAAGCTGTGGGCTTCAGCAGAACGCGGTCGATGACCGCTTCAATATTGTGATTCTTGCGGCGGTCGAGGGGGACAGGCTCAGACAAGTCCTTCATTTCGCCGTCAACGCGCGCGCGAAAACCCTGCTGGTCGAACTGATCGAGGAGCTCTTTAAATTCGCCTTTGCGGCCTCGCACCACGGGGGCCATCACGGTTACGCGCTCCCCGGCGCCAAGCTGCAGAATGCGCTGGACGATCTGTTCGGCGGTCTGGCGGGCGATGGGACGGCCGCAGTTAGGGCAGTGTGGCGTGCCGACAGAGGCGTAGAGGAGGCGAAGATAGTCGTAGATTTCAGTGATGGTTCCGACGGTGGAGCGCGGGCTGCGGCTGGTGGTTTTCTGCTCGATGGAGATGGCCGGGCTAAGTCCTTCGATCGAGTCCACATCGGGCCGTTCGATCTGGTCGAGGAACTGGCGGGCATAAGCAGAGAGGGTTTCGACGTAACGCCGCTGCCCCTCGGCGTAGATGGTGTCGAACGCCAGAGAACTCTTGCCGGAGCCCGAAAGGCCGGTGACTACCGTCAAGGTATTGCGCGGAATACGAACGTTTATGTCCTGCAGATTGTGCTGCCGGGCGCCGCGTACCGAAATGTGAGTAATTGCCATGATGGGAGATATCTGGGATCGGAATGAAAATGAGTCGGGGAATTGATGAGTGATGTGCGGCACTCATGTTCGGATCAGATTCATCGGAACGCAGCAGTCTAGAGGTATTCTAGTTGTCAATAGAATCAAGGGTCAACGAAACGGTCTGTTTGCGGTTTAGTGCGAGAATCGCATTGTAGTCGCGCAATGCGTACAGGAATAAACATCGCGACGGTCATACATTGACCTATTCCAAGAGCACCGCAAGAGGAACATTAGATGGCAGATGCATTGAATTTAGGGATGTTGGTTTGCGCAACTGTGGGCTCGATGGCGTTCGGTGTACTTTCGGCCTATGGAATCTTTCGCGTTGGCTTCGCGCTGATGCGTCCGCGCACCCAGGCAGTTTCCGTCAAGACACAGGCTGAAGCAGCCCTCTAAAAATCCCCGCAAATCATCACGCAAATCCCGGCATGCCAATGCTGCCGGTTTCTAGTCCTGTGGGGGCTGCGGAGGTGGAATCGGCTGGTTTTGATTCTGCTGTTGCTGTTGCTGCATTTGCATCTGCTGGCGCTGCAACTCCAGCATGCGCTGCTGCGGCGTCATGGGAACGCCCTGCGGATTCATGGGCTGAATGTTCGGTGGACGGTTCATGGGGACTTGTTGATTGGGCTCGTCGGGCTCAGGCTGTTCCACTACTTCGTCGTCCTGTTGCACCGGCTGGCGGTTGATGCCCTGCGCAGGCTGCGAACCGCTCTTTGTCCTTTCACTCAGGATGATCTCTCTGGGGGTGCCCTGGCCCTCGTCGCCAAGCATGAGAACGTTGTAGCTGGATCCGTGGAGGATCTGCGAGATCACGTCACGCGCCGGACCCGGGCCATAGTCGCCAAATACCCGCTCATCCCCTTGCAGCCCTTCTACTTTGGCGCCAGTGGTGGTGGCTACTTCATCAAGAATCTGCCTCAGGCTGGAGTTCGTCGCCTGGATCTGAAGACCCTGGCTGTCCCAGCGTACGGCGGCAGGCGCGGGCGGGTCGTTCAGCGGCCACTTGGGCGGTTCGGGGACGACTGGAGCGGGCGCCTCTTCTTGCACAGGGGCAGGAAGCGCCGCATGAGCGGCGCTGCTCTTGCGGTGCAGGGTGGTCTTGGGTGCTTGTTGCACGCCGGGCGCATCCGGTACATTTTGCGCGGCGAACCCGTGAAGTCCGGTTGCAAGGGTCAGTCCTGCCACGAGCGCGCACGGCCCCACCAACGAGTTGCGCGCCTTCGCCAGGCGAAGGCAAAACACGCGAATTTGCACCAGGTTTCTGATCATCACGGGCTTCCCCACCCGTCAAAGGAGACAGGGGCGTTTTCGCCCCTGTGTACTAGACTACAAGAGACCCGCGGACGCTCATCGGAGAGCCCCCTGGGGCGGAGATAATCCTCGAATGCGCCTCTCGAGAAGTTGGTCGGCAGCCCGCACGGTTCACTTGGTCTTGTGCGCTGCGCTTGCGGTGCCGGCAATTGCCCATGCGAGCAGCTGCACGACGCAGGGCGAGATGACCCCCACCGACCGGGATTTGCTGGCCGCAACCGGCCAGCGGCTGGCCACGGCGGTCATCAATCAGGACACCGCCTCGCTTCGTTCGGCGCTGCTGCCATCGGTCGCCCAGGACTGGGACGGAATTCGCTATGCGATTGAGCAGGGTGCTCCGGCGGTAAAGGGCGGACAGGTTCAATTGCGCAGCCTTTACCTGATGGACGCGACGGCACAAAAGGCCGCCGAAGATGCCCAGTTTTTCTGCTCCAACGCGAACGGTTCCACCACCGTGACCATCTCCATGCATGCTCTGCCACCCGGCCGTTACGCCGTAATCCTCGCAGACGCTCCGGGTGCGCAACTTACGGGCCAGATGGGCTTTATCCTCGGCTGGGACGCGAACACATGGAAGCTGGGCGGTGCTTTCGTGCGGCCTGGCACGTTCGATGGCCACGATGGCGTCTGGTATTGGGAGCATGCGCGGCAGATGGCGCAGGCCAATTCGCCCTGGGCTGCGTACTTCTGCTACGACGCAGCTCGTTACCTGCTGATTCCAGTGGATTTTATTTCGTCCCCAAATCTAGACAAACTGGGGCAGGAACAGGGACAGGTCAAGAATTCACCCGCCGACGCATTCCCGTTATCGGTTACCGCCGGAGACCGAACCTGGAAGGTCGAATCGATACACTTCGACCCTTCCCTCCGACAGCCGGATCTTGCGGCCACGTATGAGTCAGCAGGGGTGACTGATCCCGCAGCCCAGCGTACGGAAGCAATCGCAGTAATGAGCGCTCTGCTCAAGGCGCAGCCGAGCCTCCGGCAGAGTTTTCACGGCATGTGGGCTTACGCGTCAAACAGCGGCAAAGTCACGCCGGTCATGGAATTGCCGATGGCGCAGATTCCCTGAGAACAGGGAACAGGCACCAGGGAAAAGGCTCGCAACACAGGACAGAAACATGGAATCGAACGACCTGATTGACTTACGCTCCGATACCGTAACGCGCCCAACTCACGAAATGCGTGTCGCCATGGCATCAGCCGAAGTGGGCGACGATGTTTATGGCGAAGATCCGACGATCAACCTGCTCGAGCGCCGTGCCGCGGAGGTATTCGGACGCGAAGATGCTTTGTTTGTGCCGACTGGCACCATGGGCAATCAAATCGCGCTGCGCCTGCTCACGAAACCAGGTCAGGAGATCATCTGCGAGTCGCGCGCACACATTATGGATTGGGAGATGGCGACGGCCGCGGTATTTTCAGGGTGCCTCATCCGCTCCGTCGCCACGCCAAGCGGAATTCTCACCTGGAATGACATTGAACCGGTGATCTACGGCCGGGGATCTTTCCGGGCGGCGACAGGCCTCATTGAGTTGGAGAATACGGCCAATCTTGCCGGCGGCCGTGTAACACCTCTTGCCGTGATGGAAGAGATTTGGGCCAATGCGAAGGAGCGCAAGCTGCCCGTGCACCTCGATGGCGCGCGCATCTTCAACGCCGCGGCATTCCTCAGTACAGACGTGAAAGCTCTAACGCGCGGGTTCGACACCGTGATGTTCTGCCTCTCAAAAGGGCTCTGCGCACCAGTGGGATCCATGCTGGTTGGCTCGGCGGAATTGATGGAGCAGGCGCGGATTTATCGCAAGGCGCTCGGCGGCGGCATGCGCCAGGCCGGCATACTCGCGGCTGCGGGGCTTATAGCGCTCGACAAGATGACGATACGGCTTCATGAAGATCATGCCAATGCGCGTCTGCTTGCCGAGGCGCTATCGAACATGGACGGCGTGGACATTGACCCGGACACCGTCGAGACCAACATCGTGGTATTCCGCCTGCTGGCAGCGCTGACACCGTCGGAACTTGTGGCCCGCATGAAGGCGCGAGGGATTCTTGTCAGCTCAGTCGGACGGACTGCGATTCGCCTTGTGACACACCACGACGTGAGCCGTGGTGATTGCATTGTGGCATCGCAGGCGTTGACTGAAGAGATTGAAGCCGCGACTACCGCAAACGTGTAGCCCTAGTTTTCCTATACGGATTGCACATCAAACAGGCCGGGGAGGACTTTCCCGGCCTTTCCTTCAACGATGTGTGTAAACGCGGCAGCATTGAGCGGGCGCTCGGGGCCGACATACACGGTGCGAGCACCCGCATGGCGCGCCCAATTTACAAAATTGGCGGCCGGATAGACCGATCCTGAAGTCCCGATGACAACCATCAGCGAGCAATCGTCAATCTTGCGTTGGATGCGAGTCATTTCAAGCGGCGTTTCGCCAAAAAAGACGATGTGCGGCCGCAGCCTCGCGCCGCAGGTGCATCGCCCAACCTCGTCGAGGTTCGAATAAACCCTGCGATCCTCCACCGGTGGCTGACCGCAGTCGTCTCCGCAGCGTGACTTGGCCAGTTCGCCGTGCATGTGGACAAGTTGCTCCGAGCCGGCCCGTTCGTGAAGATCGTCGACATTCTGTGTGCACAGGAAGAAGCGATCACCGAGCCTGGATTCAAGGTCAGCCAGCGCCACGTGCGCGGGATTGGGCTTGGCCTCGGCACCCTGCGCGCGCCGCAGCGAGTAGAACTCCCACACCAGGGCGGGATTTTCTTCGAGAGCCTCAGGAGTGCAAACGTCTTCAATGCGGTGACCGGCCCAGAGTCCGTCTGATGCACGAAACGTCGGAAGACCGCTTTCGGCGCTGATGCCGGCACCGGTGAGGACGAATACGCGATCCGTTGACGAAATGGAAATTGTATCCATGATGATTCAATCGTATTCTCTCCGGTGAGATGAGCGCTGTGACCGGCGGGCGAGAGGGTCGGGATGTAGGTGTTTTGGACTTGAACAGTGGCATACTTTCCCGGTGGGAGTGCGACGAGTGGAAGCTGCAAAGCAATGGACGAGGCTGACGTTCATCGGATGGGTGATACTGGCTATCAACGCGATTGGCACCGGACTGGTGGCGCTGCGCTATGCGCTGCCACGAGTTCCTTTCCCCTCGCCGTTGCCCAATTATTTTGACCGCCACGGCTGGCTCATTACGCACGCGGTGTTTTCGTCTGTTGCACTGCTTACCGGGCCATGGCAGTTCCTGCCAGGGTTCAGAGCGCGGTTCATGGGGTGGCACCGGTGGACGGGACGAGTGTATTGCGGGGCGGTGCTCGCGGGATGGATCGCGTCCCTACCGATTGCCGCGCATGCGCAGACGGGGGCGGTTGCCTCAGCGGGATTTCTCTGCCTGGGAGCGGCATGGGTCGGGTCCACCGCGATGGCGTGGACGAGCATCCGGCGCCGTCGCGTAGAAGCTCACCGCGAGTGGATGGTGCGAAGCTACGCCCTGACGGCGGCCGCGATCACGTTGCGGATGTACCTGCCGCTCGCCATCGTGGCTGGGGTGCCGATTGCCACGAGCTATCCGATCATCGCGTGGATATGTTGGGTGCCGAACCTGATCTTTGCGGAATGGCTGGTGCGAGGCCGCCGCCTCCGTAAGAGGACGCTGGCTGCCGTGTGAACGCAGAAACGAGCCCGCCTCTCAGGGCTCCAGCAAAATCTTGCCCGTCGTTTTGCGGCTCTCCATATCGGACTGAGCCTGCGCTACTTGATCGAGGGGATAAACGTGCTCCGTGCGCAGCTTAAGGCTGCCGTCGGCCACCCACCCCAGAACCTCCCTGGCGCGCCAATCGAGCTCCTCGCGGGTGGCGACATAGTGCCACAACGAGGGGCGCGTCACGTAGAGAGAGCCTTTGCCGCTCAGCTGAATAGGATCGAATGGTGGAACCGGCCCGCTGGATCCGCCGAAGAGGGCAAGAAGGCCGCGCGGGCGAAGACAGTTGAGGCTGCCGTCGAAGGTGGTTTTACCCACGGAGTCGTACACCACGTCGACGCCCTTGCCGTTGGTGAGCCGTTTGACCTCGGCTACAAAGTCCTGCTCGGTGTAGAGAATCACATCAGACGCGCCGGCTTCGCGGGAGAGCTCAGCCTTCTCCGTGTTCGAGACGGTGGTGATGACACGAGCGCCAATGCGCACTGCCATCTGGGTGAGCAGCAGCCCGACGCCACCTGCCCCGGCATGGATCAAAGTCGTATCTCCGGCCTTCAGCGGAAACGTGGAGTAGGCGAGATAGTGAGCGGTCATGCCCTGGAGCAAGGCTGCGGCCGCATGCTCAGGACTCACGCCATCAGGCACCTTGACGAGTTGGGCGATCGGGACGAGAGCGTACTCGGCATAGCTCCCGAGGACACCCGTCGATGCCACCGCGTCGCCGGCCTTGAAGCCGTTGACGCCCGGTCCGAGTTCCTCTATGGTCCCTGCCGCCTCGCTCCCGGGAACCATGGGCAGCGTGGTCTTGTACTGTCCTTTGCGAAAGTAGATCTCGATGAAATTCACGCCGATTGCTTCCACGCGGATCAGCACCTGCCCCGGCCCCGGTGCGGGAATGGGCAGTTCGACCAGTTGAAGAACTTCCGGTCCGCCTGTCTCACGAATCTGGATGGCTTTCATAACAGCCAAGAATGCATCCTGAGGCCACGGTGGCGCAAGGCAATAGGGATTGAAAGGCAGGGAATAGGGAGTAGGGAATAGGGATAAAGCAGCAGGAAATAGGAGAGAAAAAGCAGAGGTCGGACAAGCGTTTCGCAGAATCAAGTGAGAGATCCTGCGCAATGAAAAGCCCCGCAGCGGATCATCCGATGCGGGGCCTTTATTCTTCTATTCCGAATTCCCTATTCCGGGCTCCTAGTCCCTGCTATTCAAATCCCGATCCGACAGAATGCTGGGCTCTTCCGGCGCGCGCAGGCGAACCAGGCGGTCGATCGCATAGGGTGTGTGCTGCTGGCTGGTGTAGTAGTGGCGCACCTGCAGCTCACCAAGCAGCCCGATCGCCAGGAGTTGAATGCCGGCAAGAATTAGCACTCCGGCGATCACGAACAGAGGACCGTGCTGGTCCATCACGTTCTGGTGCCAGTTCATTACCTTAATGCCCAGGAGGAACGTGGAAATGATGCTGCCCATCAGAATGCCCAAGGCGCCGAAGGTGCCGAAGAAGTGCAGCGGGCGGCTCATGTACTTGAGCAGGAACCGGATAGTGAGCAGATCGAAGAACACCCGAAACGTCCGGCCGATGCCGTAGTGGCTCTTGCCGCGCTCGCGGTTCACGTTCTTGATCGGAATCTCGCAGATCGACGCGCCATACCAACTCGCAAGAGCTGGGATGAAGCGATGCATCTCGCCATAGAGAGGTATGTTCTGAATCACTTCGCGGCGATAGGCCTTGAACGTGGTGCCGAAGTCGTGGATGTCGACCCCGGAAAGCTTGGCCATGAGCCAGTTGGCGCAGCGGGAAGGGAAGCGCCGCATAACGAAGTTGTCAATGCGCTTTTCACGCCAGCCCGAGACGACGTCATAACCTTCTTCCAGCTTTTCGAGGAAGTTGGGAATCTCGTTGGGATCGTGCTGCAGGTCGCCATCCATGGAAAGGATGAACTCACCAGAGGCGTGGTCGAACCCAGCCGCGAGGGCGGAAGTCTGACCAAAGTTGCGGCGCAGCTTGACGACCAGCACACGGCTGTCGACGGCCGCAACTTCCTCAAGCAGTTTGTAGGTTCTGTCGCTGGAGCCGTCATCCACGAGGACGAGTTCGAAACTGTCTCCAACCTGCTCCATCACCTGCTTCAGGCGGGCGTAGAGGGCGGTAACGTTTTCTTCCTCATTGTGGAAAGGGACGACGATGGAATACTTCGGCATATTACCAGTATAGATGCGGGCGGATTCGAAAAGAGAGCAGAAACTCTCTTTTGGCGTGCTCGCGGTCTTTCCGAGTCAAGGGGAACCCAGGCCGATCAGTCGCTCAGTTCATCGAGCATTCCCTGCATCTCGCTGAGGGCATGGCGATTGCCTGTCCGTGCGGCGCAATTGATGCCTTCCTTGAGGCGCTCGATCGCGGCATCCTTGTCCGGCCCGCCTTGGAGAGCGTCTGGGCTGCCATGAAATATCCGGCTGTGTAGTCTGGGTTGGTCTTGAGAAGGCTGTTGAACTCTGCCATGGCCGCGTCCACTTCGCCGCGATTGGCCAGTTCCACGGCTATTCCATAGCGGGCAAAGCTGTTTTTCGGATCCAGGGCAAGGATCTCTCGTAGTCCTGCGATTTTGTCCATGGTGCTCATATAGGAGTCTGGGCCACCTGTTGGATTTGCTTAAATTGGAGGGATTGCCGAAACTGGAACTGTGCCCCCGATTGATCGGATCCCGTGGAATCATTGTATCCGCAAGAAGGCTTTTCGGGTTGACTGTTGAAAACGGAACGGAGTCCCAATCGTAATGAGTTCCACTGAAAATGTTCCACTCCCGGCGCGTCTGGTCACCGACTCGCAGTCGGAGATGACCGAGATCATCCTGCCCAACGATACAAATACGCTGGGAAATCTTCTGGGCGGACGGTTGATGCACTTTATTGACCTGGTGGGCGCCATGGCTGCCTATCGCCACTCGCGCACCCATGTCGTTACCGCGGCCATGGATCACATCGACTTTATTCAGCCGGTCCACGTGGGAGATTTGCTCACCCTGAAATCGAGCGTGAATCGCGCATTTTCCACATCAATGGAAGTGGGCGTGAAGGTGTGGGTGGAGAACACCCAGACGGGCGTGATGCTGCATGTGGCCAGCGCTTACCTGGTATTTGTAGCCATCGATCACAACGGTCGCCGCGTGCGCGTGCCGGAACTTAAAACGGCAACGGCGGATGAGCAACGGCGTTTTGATGACGCCCTGCTGAGACGGGAGCATCGCGAGTCAGAGACAGTGCGGCGCAGGAAGGCGCGCCAGGTGACAGCGGCACTCGAAGTCGGCGCTGAGCAGTAACCCGGCGTCATTGGAAACCCTCGATCGGACCGCGGGATGCGGAACCCTGATCGGCACAGAACGAAAAGGAGCAGGTCGCACTATGGCGCATTCAAATGCCATGCCTCAGCCCGTGGCGTTGCCGGGCGTTTCCAAGATCATTGCAATCGGGTCCGGCAAGGGCGGGGTCGGCAAGACCACCGTCGCCGTCAATCTTGCGATTGCCCTGTCAAAGCTGGGACAAGCGAGTCGGGCTCATTGACGCGGACATCTACGGCCCCAACGTGCCGCTCATGATGGGCTCGAGCCAGCAGCCGCGCGTGGGCGCCGGCAACATTATTGAGCCGAACCTGACGCACGGCATCAAGACCATCTCCATCGGTTACATTTCACCGGGCGACAAGCCGCTGGTGATGCGCGGTCCGATGCTCCACCAGATCATCCGCCAGTTCCTGCAGCAGGTGAACTGGGGCGAATTGGACTACCTGATCGTTGATCTGCCTCCGGGCACCGGCGACGTGGTGATTTCGCTGGTGCAGACGGTTCCCCTGACCGGCGCCGTAGTGGTGTCGACCCCCAGCGACGTGAGCCTGCAGGATGCGCGCAAGGCGCTGGAAATGTTTGCCCAGGTCAACGTGGAAGTTCTCGGCATTGTCGAGAACATGAGCTTTTTCACGTGCCCGCATTGCCACCATGAGATCGACATCTTCTCCAAGGGCGGCGCGGAGCGCACCGCGCAGCAATTCAACATCCCGTTCCTTGGATCGATTGAACTGATTCCAGCCATTCGTGAAGGCGGCGATCGGGGCTTGCCGGTGACGCTTGCCGGTCCCAAGAGCCCGCAGGCGACCGCGTTCTTTGACGCCGCACAGAAGCTCATGGAGCGAGCCGAAGCCGCTGCAGCTGCGAGCAGCGACGTGATCGAAATCTCCTGACCGAGCCCCGACACCCTTCGAAGGGGAAGGGGGAATCGAAAGATAGCGGCTGCCCTTCTGACTTCCGGCAGCCGCGGTCATTCATGTCATCTGAGGGGCAGTGTTCTGAAGTAACGCCTTAGAGCAGCATCCCGAACTCGGTGGTTCGCTCCGGCTTCGAGCCAGGGTCCTGGAACCCTCCCCCGGACCCTCCGTGCCTGCTGGCCTTCGAGTTAGCGCGCTTGTCATCGTACATGCGCAGATCCGCCGTGATGCACAGCGACTCCATGTCCTGTGCGTCTTCGGGGTAAATGGCAACGCCCAGGCTTCCGCCCACCCGGATCGAACGTTCCTTCATCCGCATTGGCTCATGCAGAAGCTTCAGCAAATTCTCGCCAACGCGCATCGCTTCTTCGCGGTTCACCGGCGATTCAAGAATCACGGCAAACTCGTCCCCGCCGGTTCGTGCAACCGTGTCCGATCGCCGCACGCGCGTGCTGAACAGCCGCGCCACGTTCTGCAGCAGCAAATCTCCCGCATGATGACCCAGCGTGTCATTCACCTGTTTGAAGTGATCCAGGTCCACCATCAACAGCGCTGTAATCGTATTGGTGCGCCGCGCACGCTCCACCGCATTCGCCAGCCGATCCTGGAACAGCCTCCGGTTTGGCAGCCCGGTCAGGTCGTCGTGCAAGGCCAGGTGCTTGTTGTGCGCCACCTGGTCTTCCAGCAGAAGCAGAATCATGCCCACGGCAACCACGTACTTAGGCAAATTCCAGACCTCGCTCTCAATCGAGGCGTGCGGAAAAAATGCCATCTGCAGCGGAGCAATCAGAAACACCAGCGCCCAAAAGTAAAACGCCGTAATGCTGATGAACGCGCCCGCCGTGGCTCGCCCGTACATGTGAAGAAAATGAGTGCTGCATCCCAGAAACACCACGAAGAGCACCGCATTCAGGGCCAGTTCGCCGCCGTTGGGTCGATTCTGCACGGCCAGCAGCACAATCCCCAGCACAAATATCGTCGACACCAGGAACCAGCGCAAAGGGTGTGTGAACCGGCGCGCAAACCCCAGCGCCAGCGCCAAAGGACTCACACCAAGCACAACCGCCGCGATATCCAGGACCACCGGCGGCGCCGCTACTTGCAAAGCAGACACATACACCGTGTACACAACCACCAGCACAACCAGCATCAAGCGGCTTGAGATCTCATCCTTGTACGGCACCGAGGCGCGTGTGAACAGGATTCCGGCCCACACCAGAGCAAGCACGCTCAGCGTGACCGCACCCGATCCCCACACCCCGGGGAGATCTGAAATCACCAGCGCCGCAAAGTGCACCACGACAAGCACCCAGCCCGTCATCCAGTGTGCGGAGACAGGGGAGTAACTCCGGCGAGCCACCGAAGCGAATGCCCACGCCAGCAGCCCCACTGCTATGACATCGGGGAGCTTACTCCAAACCACGCACACCTCTTGGTAATAACTGTGACGACAACCAGGTCATCTGATTAATGCAAGATTATAGGTCGGCGGGCTGTGGGTCTACGGGACTTTCGGTTACACAGGCGTAACTCCGGATGTGCACACCCGTTATCTGCCGGATGACCACGTTTTCTTTTTCACTGGCCTGAAAAACTCTCCAATGCCAAACTAAAGGAGATGGCAGCCAGCCTCTACATAGTTGTCGAAGGTGAGGACCCGGGCTTCGATATCTTCGTCAACGGGCATGCCTTGGCCCGCAACGAAGATGCACTCGAACGTCTTGCCGAGCGCCTTCGCGTCAACCCGCTCCTTGAATTTTTCTCCGCTGACGAAAACTCTATGGCCCTCTTGCTCGAGCAGGGAGCCGGCAATCCCGAATGGGCCAATCACCTGCCCAAGCCCCAATGGTTCGACGCCGCCAGCGGCCTCGTCTCCATCTGCGCCCTTATCGACTTCCTCCACGACGTACCCGCCGCCCTCGGCTCCGAGACCGCCCCCGTCCTCTCCGAACTGCGCGAGTACGAACGCGTCCTCCGCAAAACCGCCCAGCACCAACTTCGCTGGCACCTCGCCGTCAGCTGGCGCTAACCCCTGGTCGCAAATTCTCTTCTTCACTATTCACTTTTTCACCGCCGTCAGGCGGTACGGGTTTTCTATTCCCTATTCCCTTGACCCTAGTCTCTAGTCCCTGCCTTTACGCCATCGCCTCTTCCGTCACTCCCGCCGGAACATGGCTCACGCGCGCAATTTTCGCCCCAACCGCGCGCAGCTTTTCCTCAATCCGCTCATAGCCGCGGTCCATGTGGTACACCCGATCCAGCACGCTCTGCCCCTCTGCCACCAGCGCCGCCAGCACCAGACTGGCGGACGCCCTCAGATCCGAACACATCACGTTCGTCGCCGAAAGGCACGTCTTACCCTGCACCGTCGCCGTCCGCCCATCCACCCTGATCTGGGCGCCCATCCGCACCAGTTCCTGCACATGCATGAAGCGGTTTTCGAAGATGTTCTCCTTCACCATGCTCACGCCTTCAGCCTGCGTGGCCAGCGCCATGTACTGCGCCTGCATGTCCGTCGGATACCCCGGATATTCCTCCGTTGAAATATCTGCTGCCTGTAGCGCTCCCTCCATCTGCACCCGCACCGCGTCCGGCCTGAGAATATCTACGCGCGCCCCCGTCTCCTGCAGCTTGCTCATCACCGCGCCCAGATGTCGCGGATTGCAACCCGCCACAGTCAAATCTCCGCCCGTAATCGCGCCCGCAATTAAAAACGTTCCCGCCTCAATGCGATCAGGAAATATCTTGTGCCGCGCCCCATGCAGCTTCGTGACTCCCTGCACGCGAATCGTCTCCGTACCCGCGCCCTCAATCTTCGCGCCCATCGCCTTCAGCAGCGTCGCCAGGTCCACCACCTCCGGCTCCAGCGCGCAATTTTCCATCAGGGTCTCGCCCTCGGCCAGCACCGCCGCCATCAGCAGGTCCTCGGTTCCCGTCACCGTAATCTTGTCGAACACCAGGTGAGCACCCCGCAGCCTCTCCGCCCTGGCTTCCAGGTAGCCGTGCTCCTGCGTGATCACCGCGCCCATCTTTTCCAGGCCCTTGATGTGCAGATCAATCGGCCGTCCCCCGATCGCGCATCCGCCCGGCATCGCCACGCGCGCCAGCCCCGTCCGTCGCCACCAGCGGCCCCAGCACCAGGGAACTCGCCCGCATGGTCTTTACAATTTCGTACTTCGCCACCGGATCGCTCAACACCGCACAGCAAATTCGCGTCGTCCGCTGCACCCCGTCGTCGAAAATCTCAACTTCGCCACCCATGCTCGCCAGCAGTCGCCGCTCCGTATCTATATCTTTCACATGGGGAATGTTGTCCAGCACCACTTCGTCCTCGGTCAGAATCGCCGCGGCCATGCACGGCAGCGCCGAGTTCTTCGCCCCCGACACCCGTATCGTCCCCACCAGAGGCGTCCCGCCCGTCACCAGAAACTTGTCCATACCGAAAGCCGTGCTCCAATCTCCCTCAGTCTAAATCCCGCGTGAACTACCCCGTCATCCCTCTATGAAGAGGCCGCACTCGTTTCGGGAGATCGTTCTCACATCCATCCGTGACTCTCAACACATCCGCGAGGCGTGCACCCGCACCATACTCTCTTCAGGTTTCCGCAACCGAAGGGAGATCCGTCTCTCAGATCTGAGAATAGGAGCAACCTGAGAATTTGCACTGGAATTGGTGCGGGAGGAGGGGGGGTGGGGGTACCCCCATTTCTTTCCTCTCCGCCCTGACGCCGGAAGGTGCGTTTCTCAGAAGTGGAACCGGTAACGCAACTCCGCCGTGAACATGCGGGGATCGTTGTAATGGAATCCGCCGATGGTTACGGAGTTGTCAGTGAGCAGCCTGTGATTGGTTACGTTCACAACGCTTGCCGATACCTTTAATCGATCACCCAGGCTGTGACCCGCTGACACATCGAAGGTCGTGTGAACGGGTAGGTAGTCTCCCTGGTAAGGACCAATGCCCGAGCCTGCCAGGCCGTTCACGAATCCTGATCCGTAGTACACGTTGGTGGCGAACCACGTGTGCGTGGGCAGTGTGGCGGTGAAGCCGGTGTTCAGCGTGTTGCGCTGGTCATGGTCGACAGGCTCATACGAGAAATCGTCTGGATTGCACGCGGGATCACCGGGCAGACTGCAGGTGAATCCACCCACGATGGCGCCGCGCTGTTCCGCGATCTGGTTTGCGTAGGTCAGGTGGAAGTTGGCGATGCGTGCAAGGCGCGGCGAACGAAGCGTCATCTCCCACGACCGAACCAGGGCGCCGTCGACGGCGATCGGGAAGTACATGTTCGATTCGCCAAGGTTCGAGTGATCGAGGAAGTTGCTCACGCGATTCTTGACGGTAGAAACGTCGAGAAGCCAGCCCTTCATCGGAATCTGAATGCCGAACTGGTGCTCCTCGTCGCGCTCGGAGCGAACGGGAGTAAATGTGTTCTCGCCATCTGGCAGGTTTGAGGCGTAGTTGAGAACCGAGGCAGAGACGGTCTGCAACGGCGCAGGCTGGAAGAAGTGTCCGTAGAAGCCGCGCAAAACCCAGTGCAGGCGAGGGATCTCAACTGTCGCGCCGATGCGCGGATAGATAGCCGTCTCGTTCAGAGCGGCGCGAAATATTGAGAAGCGTTCGCCACCCAGAAGCGTTACGTATTTGCCAATGTGGAGATGGTCGGAAACATAGAACTCAACAAGGCCGCCCGTGGCATTCGCCGTGGAATTCGGCTGGGAAGGCGCGGAACCATCGTTGATCAGCGCGCCGAAGAGATCGTTTTCTCCCTGGTAGAAGGAGTACAGCCCCGCCGAGAAGCTGTTGTTCTTCAACTCAGCGCGGAAGTCGGCCTGGCCGCCGCCATAGTTCGACGTCTGATGCCAGGTTGTGGCCACCGGCTGATCGTTTGCCGGGGAGTCGTACTCTGCCTGGTTGAAGTGGTAGAAGGGCGCAATCGACAGGAGCGACGTTGGCGAAAAAGTGTGTACCCAGTTGGTGAGCAGAAATGCGTCGCGCTCAGTCTGGCCGTCGCGCAGGCCAGCGGAGCAATAGTAGCCGGACGCACACTGATAATCGTTTGTGTCCGGATCGTACGGGATCTGGAAGAAGTCCTGGCGATATTGGCCGGTGATACGCAACTGATCGTTGGCGGACTGATTCCGGATGATGGAGAGAAATCCACTTTCAGAATTGGTGGAGTCGTGGAAGACAGCAGGCACGGGAGTCGCCAGTCCGTAGTTGGAGCGCGAACCCGTGGCGCTGGCGTACCAGGCTGTCGACGCGGAGTGATCGCCGAAGGAGACCTCGGCTTCACCCGTGTCGAGATTGCCGCCGGTGAGTCGAATCTCGCCTTCGCGATTGCGTTCGAATCCGTTGCGCGGAAGGACGTTGAATGCGCCGTAGGTGCGGTCGCCCACATCGGACGAATAGCTGCCGCGCTGAATCTCGAGTGAGTCGATATCTTTTGGATCGATTTGCGGGCCGACGTTGGAAGCGACCTTCGTGTTGGGGATCGCAACTCCGTCGAGCAGCCAGCTTGTCTGGTGCCCGCCATCGATGTGCAGCATGTCGTGAGTCATGTAGGCGCCGGGCACGAAGTTGGTGATCATCTGCATGCCCAGAGTGCGGCTCGCCCCCGGGGTTTCGTCGATATCAGCGCGGGTGACCAGCGTGGTGGGAGTGACGGTATCGGTAGTCACGTTGGCGCCATCGAGACCGTGTACCTGGACCGACACGGTTGCCGATCCCACCGAAAGAGCGATGTGGACGACGGGATTGGTTCCGGAAGCCAGAGTCAGCGGTTCAGTGAACGTTTCGAACCCGCCGGCCTCCACGTCGAGCGTGTACAAGCCGATCGGCGCTTCGGGAATGGCGAACTCGCCGTCATTGCTGGTTTCCGCGTGGAGTGAAAACGCGGAGTTTGCGGCATTGAGCATGACATGCGCTCCGGCGACGGGCCGGTGCTGCGGGTCATGCACGACTCCACGCACGGTCGCAAACACAGTAGCGTGCGCGGGCAGGGAAGCGGACAAAGGCAAGAGAAGAAGGAATGTGACAAGACGGCGCATTGAGCGTGACCTCACTGACTAAATAGCGATGCATCGAACAGCCGCGGCAGCCAAAGCTGACAGGGAACGATAGCGTTGTCCCGGTGCGTTTCAGAGAGAGCTTGATCAGCTTGCGGAGGGAGGCCCGCGATCAGCCAGCGTGCGCCGAGATGCGATATGCAATGAGGATGGAGTGAACGAAACGGCGAAATATAGTTTTTGATGCCCTCGCAGCCGGCGGCTCAGGCGGCAGGAAGGCAGCCCGTGTCGCTGGCCCCCGGCAGGATAAACGCGGGCAGTGAGCGGGGGCTGAGACGGAAGTACTTCCATCCGTAGGCGTTGCCACTCCTGCTGTCGCCGCACAATGGTGGTTTCCATGGCGGCGGCAGCACTCCGGCAGGGTCGACTCACCTGCGCCCGGCAGCCACGAGGCCAGCGGGGTAAGCAGGAAGAGAAGAACAAGCGAAATGGAGAAGCTTCGCTTCATGTTATGAATGCATGCTACACCAGTTTTGGTGCACCACTTTGCCCACAATCAAAGAAGGCTCCTCGGGTAGAATCGGGGCAACGCCGCTTTTCATGCTCACGCTCTCAGGGGAATGCTTTGTGCCTGAAGGAAATGTCTCGTTTGAATCCGGTTCCATGCTGAAAAATCGGGGCCTGCTGCGGCCCTTGCGGATTGCCATTTTCGGCTTTGGAACTGTTGGTAGCTCCGTGGCGCGGATTTTGACCGAATCCAGGCCCGAGGGCCTGGAACTGACCCACGTATTCAATCGGGGTGTCGGACGGAAGCGCGTGGACTGGGCCAACGGCGTGGAGTGGAGCGAGGACTCCGATGCCGTGCTCGCCTCGGATGTCGATGTGGTGGTTGAGCTTGCCGGCGGGATGGATCCAGCCGGATCGTGGGTGCGGCGGGCGCTCGAAGCCGGGAAAAGCGTGGTTACCGCCAACAAGAAGCTCATCGCATTCCATGGCGTAGAACTGGAGCGGCTGGCAGCGGCTCGACGGCGGACACCTGAAGTATGGGGCAGCGGTTGCCGGAGGGATCCCGGTGATTCCGGGACTGGAGCAGGGCCTGGCGGGCGATCGCATTGAGCGGATGGAAGGGATTCTGAATGGCACCTGCAACTTCATCCTGAGCCAGATGGAGGCCGGCGCCGAGTACGGCAATGTGCTTCGCGAGGCGCAGGCGAAGGGATATGCGGAGGCCGATCCCACAGAAGACGTGGGCGGGTTCGACGCGCGCGCCAAACTGGCAATCCTGATGCGGCTTGCCTTGCGAGTTGAAGTGAATCCGGAAGAGATTTTTCCGCGGCCGATCACGGCTGTGACGGCGGTCGACTTCAGTTACGCTCGCGATCTGGGCTGCACCATCAGGCAGGTGGCGCGTGCGCAGAAGACAAACGGCAGCGTTGCGGCCACGGTGGGACCGATGCTGGTGGATCAGCGTTCGCCGCTCGCCTGGTCGCGAGGCACCGAGAACATGGTTATCCTCAGCGGGCATTATGGCGGCGACGTGGTGTTTTCGGGGCATGGTGCGGGAGGACATCCAACCGCGGTTGCGGTAGTGAGTGATCTGCTGGCACTCGCCCATGGATCGCAGCGAGTGGAACTTCCATCAGCGAAGGCCAAGGTGGACGGAGAGTTCGAGGTTCCCCATTACATTCGCTTCCTGGTGAATGACCGGCCGGGAATCGTGGCAGAGATTACCGGTGCGCTGGCCCGGGAACGGATCAATATCAGGGCAATTGTGCAGAAGGCAGGCTATCCTCAGCACGCGCTGCCTTTTGTGGTCACAGTGGAACCGTGCAAGTCTTCTGCGTTGCAACGGGCGATGGAAAGCATGCACTGCATGGACTGCCTGCTCGAGCCGCCGCTCGATTTGCAGATGCTTGAATAGCAGGAGAGACAGAGACGCAGTCGAACAGTTAACAGAGAATGGAGGCCGGATAGTGATTGAGTCTATTTATCGTTGCGAGATTTGTGGCGAGGAGACCCAGCGTCCTGTGAAATGGTTCGTGATCCATTGCGGCCAGACGGCACCTGACGATCCACAGATGGACCAAGGAAGCTGCGGCCGTGAACGGGGCGCGGCACTACTGCGGAGAGGCGCACGCGCAGGTCTACATCAGCCGGTGGTTTCAGACTTTCTGCGGGTGATTGAAAATCAGAACCTGATCGAGATTCCGAAGGGATCGGACCGGCCGGTCTAGGCAGACTTGGCCGGGCCCGTTGATTCGCGCACGATCAGCTCCGGAGCCATGACGATCTCCCCCGGATATTCCTTTTCACGATTGGCGATGCGATCGAGCAGAACCTCTGCGCCGCTTTCGGCCCATCTCCATCAGCGGCTGACGCACCGTGGTGAGCGAGGGCGTGGAGTAGGCGGCGGACTGGATGTCGTCGAAGCCGACCACGGAAACATCGCCCGGGACTGAGCAGCCCGCGTCCTTGAGGGCGCGGATGGCGCCGATGGCGGCGATGTCGTTGAAGCAGAAGATGGCGGTGAAGTCGCGGCGTCTTTTCAAGCAGGGCCTTCATCGGCTTGTAGCCGATCTCCGGGGCCATGGGGTGTATGCCGGCCTTCATTGACCAGCCCGCGGTGTCGATGCGGATCACGTTTGCAGGATCGATCTTGAGCCCGATCTCGCGTGCAACCTCCTGGATGCTCTCCCAGCGGTACTCGGAGTCGGGAATGGCCTTCGGGCCGCGCATGAAAGCGATCTTGCGGTGACCGAGTTCGTAGAGGTGCTTCAGCGCCTGCTCGACTGCGGCATGGTGGTCGAGCACGATGTTGGTGACATTTTCGACCGCGCTGTGCGCGGAGATGGCGACGACCGGGCACGGGAACCTCGATGTGCGTCCGCATGGCGTGTTCAGGAGCAGGAAGCCGTCAACAGCGCGCTCCACCAGCATGCGCGGATACTGCTCGATGAGTTCCTTTTTCCAGTCGTGGCAGGCGGTGAAGTAGAAGTAGTGCGCGGCGGTGAGCTCTTCGACCACGCCGCTCATGACGCGCGTGAAGTAGCCCTCGCTCAGATCGGGAGCAAGAACGCCGACGCTCATGGAGCGGCTCTGGCGCAGCGAACGGGCGAAGTAATTGGGCCGGTAATTGAGGCGCTCGGCGGCCTCCATGACGCGTTGCCGTGTCTCCGGGGGAATCGATTTGGCCGATGGCGAGTTGTTGAGCACCAGCGAGACGGTGGTCTGCGACAGCTCCAGATGTTCAGCCAGCATGCGCAGATTGACGTGCCCGGTGGCGTTGTGCTCTTACCTTTTGCCATGTTGGAGTTGTAACACGATTTACTGGCGCACGGAACCGCCTCAGTGGTATGGATTATCAGTGACCGTGGCGGGATTCGGGATCGGCGTGCCGGTGTTCAGAGCATGCGATCGGCCGCTGAGGTCAGACTCTCATTCGGCGATCTCGATGTGATTGATTCCGGGCTTCAGTGGCTGAGTCTGACCGTTGAACACGAAGGTGCCGGTGAGAGTGCCGGGAAGCGTGATCGACGGCGTGCAACGCGGACCTCCTTGAGCCGATCGGTGTTCCGGTCTGGTGATATTCGACCGTGATATGCGCCTTGAGGGTGGGGAAAAGAGGCCGTGAGCGAGGGCAGGCTGCCGAGTGCGGAGCGATGCGCACGGTGGCGAATGCCGGGACTCGCCGGCTCGATGCCGGCGACGAGGGTCAGCAGGTCGTAGATGGGGTGCGCCGACCATGCGTGGGAATCGGAGCGGGTGTCGCCTGGGATTTCCGGCCAGGTGCTGAAGTGGAGCGGAAGCAGCTTGCGCCAGGGGTCGAGGGAGCGGAGATAGTCGTCGGCCATGCCGGCATGTTCGAGCGCACGGGCGAGGTAAAAGCGGAAATAGTAGGAAGCGCTGAGTACGCCGTCGGGAGTGGTGCCGGGCTCGATGGCGAGGACCTGCGTTGAGGACGTCCTGCTGCTGATCTTTCGGGAACCACGTCGTAGAGGACGGCGAGGATGTTGGCCTGCTGGTTGAAGTTCTTCTGTCGGGGTTGTCGGCGAGGAGCTTGCGGTCGGCGCTCCAGCATTGTGGAGTAGAGCCCGGAGCGCACGTGCGTCGGCGCGGGCACGGTATTGCGCGGCGATGTGCGGGTCGCCGAAGGCTTTCTCGAGATCGGCGGCTTCGTTGAGTGCGCCGAGGTACTCAAGGGTGGTGACGCAGGATTCGCTGTTGGCGCTGTAGGTAGGGATCTCGCCGGTGGAAACCCAGTCGATGAAGCTCCACCAGGGCAGCTTTTCGAGCAGGCCGTCGGGGCGTTCGTATTTGGCGAACCAGCCGAGGACGGCGCGCGTGCCTTGATGGAGGCCTTCGCGAATGGGCGCGGGATCGGGACGGTACATCCAGTAGTCGTGGAGCATGCCGATCCAGAGAAGGGAGAAGGTGGGGATGTTCTGCGGCAGGGAACTGGGGTAGCGGCTGCGGGTGATGCCTTCAGGAATGCGGGAGTTGTTGAAGGCCTCAAGCGCCTGGCGGCCGAGGCGGTCGTCGCCGGCAACGGTGTAGGAGATGAGCGCCTGGATGCGGGTGTCGCCGACGTACTGGAGCTGCTCGTAGTAGGGCGTGTCCATGTAGGTTTCGTGGGCGTCGAGCGCGGGCGGTGCGCCAACTGATCTCCCAGATTTTGTCGAGGTCGGGGTCGCCGGTTTCGAGCTTGGCGCGCTCTTCGAAGGGATAGGCGGTGAACTGCGCTTTGAGGGATTCGAGGGTGAGTGGTTGATCGCCGGTGGTGATGTCGAGATCGAGATAGCGCCAGGTGCGCCACCAGAGCGGCTCGAAGGTGCGGTGATCGCCGCCGTCGGGGAGGAAGCTGTCGGTGAGGCCGAGGGCTGCGTGCGGCTCTTCGCCAGTGACGGCATCGCGGTCGCCTTTGTGCATGTCTTGTCGTAGAGGGCTTCAGCGTAGGTGAGCTCGATGTGGGCGCCTTTGCCGCCGGAGACGGTGAGTTGCGGGTAGGCGGTGGTGAGGGTTTTGCGGTCGAGGATTAGATGGAAATGGCTGTTCGCAGCAAGAGTCGCCGATTGCTCCGGGAAGTGTGTCAGGCTTGGCTGCGTTCGCCGGAGATGTCGTCGCATCGAAACGATGCTGACCGGGACTTGTTGAGCGTGTACTCCATGTGCGGCAGCTCGTCAGGAACCAGATCCCCAGGGATTGTCGCCGGTTGTGTCGGCGGAGTGGGCCTCATTGGTGCCGGGATAGATGCTGTCGCGCATGGGATCGCCGGGCGAGACCCAGTCGGATCCTGAGCCGGACGGAGTATTCCAGTTCCAGTCGTATTGGGAGGCATCGATTTCTTCGCCGGGTCCGGCGGCCATGTATGTGCTTGATGGTCACGGACGAGCGATCCAGGGCGCGGTGGCCGGGTTCCATCTTCGACTTGCCAGCCTTCGGGGGTGCTGATGTCGGCGTCGCCGGTGGCTTCGCTTTCGAGCAAGAAGGCGGTGCGGTCGGACATCTGGGCGATGGGGGCGTATACGCCGAAGTTCCAGACCGTCGCGGTGATCAGGTTCTCGCCGGGCTTGAGGCAGCGGGGCGAGGTCGAAGCGCTCGTAGCGCCAGTGGGTCAGGTCGCCGCGGGCTGGGCCATCGCCGACTCGTTGCCCGTTCACGTACAGAATAAAGCGGTTGTCGGCGCTGACGCGAACGATGTAAGCTGGCGGGGACCGACGCCGAGGTCAACAGTGCGGCGGAAATGCAGAACGAAGGGCTCCCGGAAAGGCGCGGTGGGGTGGGTGATCCATGAGGCCTTCCACTCGCGGTGAGCCGGGTCGGGTGAGCCGTGGCTTGCGCGCGGTCGAAGCGAAGACGAGAGGACCAACGGCACAAAGTGAGCGCATAGAGTTTCCTTGAGTTCGCACAGCTTACGGGACCGGCAAGCGAATGGGTCAGGTCATTGAGTACCGGATGGGCGAGATCGAGCTTAACCGAGTGCACCGTGTTTTGCGTGCTTGTATGCATTTGATTTTGCAACGTTGTAACCTTCTATTCATCTTCGCCCGGTAGCCTGACGAAGGTGATCGTACAAGTGCCAGAGATCCGCGTCTCCCAGGTCAATCTGCCGCTCAAAGAGTGAACCCGCAGCGCCGGAGCCACCGTCGACCGGAGTTCCGCCCATGATCTTTCCGACATCCGCAAATTCCTGCTGTCGCGGGGGAACTCGGCGATGGCGGACCGCGGTTTTCATGGGCTGATGGTGTTGTGCGCGCTCAGCATCTTCGGCATCGTGCTGCTGATTGTGACGGAACTGGTTATGCGCTCGCACATGGCCTGGAACGCATTTCGGTTTTCATTTCTTCTTCCAGTCAGACACCGACTCGTACACGCATCTTCCGCTCTTACTGGGATCCGGTGAACGGGCACTTCAGCGCGTTGCCGTTTATGTATGGAACGCTGGTTTCGTCGTTGCTGGCGCTCCTGATTGCTGTTCCGCTGGCGGTTGGGTTGGCGATCTTTCTGACAGAGATGTGCCCCAAGGCGCTGCGCGGATCCCTGGCGTTTATTACGGAATTGCTGGCCGCGATTCCCAGCATCATCTATGGAGTTTGGGCGGTGGTTGTTCTGGTGCCGCTGATGCGGGAGCATGTGAACCCGCTGCTGATCAAAGTATCTGGGATGGAGCGGATTTTTTGGCGACGACAACCCGACCGGGCTGGGCTTTGCGTCGGCTGCGGTGATTCTGGCCATCATGATTTTGCCGATCATCTCGTCGCTGACCCGCGAGGTGATGACGGCGGTTCCGCATTCGCAGCGTGAAGCGGTGCTGGCGCTGGGAGCAACGCGCTGGGAGATGATCCGGATGGGCGTGCTTCGCAATGCGCGTATCGGCATTGTGGGCGCCATGATTCTGGGCCTGGGCCGCGCACTGGGCGAGACGATGGCTGTGACGATGGTGATCGGCAATACGCCGGAGATCCACCAGTCGCTGCTGGCGAACGGATCTTCGATGGCGTCGGTGATTGCCAATGAATTTGCCGAAGCAGTAAGCGATCTGCATCGCAGCGCGCTGATTGAGATCGGCCTGGCGCTGTTTCATTGTGACGATTATGGTGAATGCGCTGGCGCGATTGCTGGTGTGGGCGGTAACGCGGGGAACGCCGGCGCGGGCGGCGTAAATGCGTGGCAGCCTGGGGCTGGAATCAGGAAAGGGAAGCTTGAACAGCGGCAGAGCAGACAATGCGATCCGGAGTGCGGGGCTTCACCGACAACCTGGTGACGTTTCTGGCTATTGCGGCGACAGTGGTGGTGATCGCACCGCTTTTAGCGATCTTTGTCTACCTGATCTATAAGGGCGCGTCCTCGCTGAATCTGGATTTCTTCACCAAGATTCCCAGCCTCCGGGTGAGGCCGGCGGCGGCATGGCGAATGCCATTGTCGGTTCGGGAGTATTGCTGGGACTTGCAAGCGTCATTGGCGTTCCGATCGGGATCGGGGGCGGGATATTTCTGGCGGAATTTGGACGCGGAACGAAGCTGGCGAATGCGATTCGCTTTACTGCCGATGTGCTGAACGGCGTTCCGTCGATCGTGATGGGCGTGGCCACGTATTCACTGATCGTGAGCCCGCACGTTAGCTGGCTGCCTTTTCTGGGGCATTTCTCGGCGTTTGCCGGCGGCGTGGCGCTGGGGATCATGATGATTCCCACGGTGACGCGCACCACTGAAGAAATGCTGCTGATGGTGCCGCACGCGATGCGCGAGGCGGCGCTGGGACTGGGTGTTCCGAACTGGCGCTCCGTGCTTTCCATTACGGTGAAGACCGCGTCGCCGGGCATCATCACGGGGTGCATGCTGGCGTTCGCGCGCGTGGCGGGCGAGACGGCTCCGCTGATCTTCACGGCGCTGGGAAACGCTTTCTGGAGCACAATCCTTGACCGGCCGATCGCAGCACTGCCTCTGCAGATCTGTGTCTTCGCCCTGTCGCCGTATGATGACTAGCATCGACTGGCCTGGGCAGGCTCGCTGGTGCTGATTTGTCTGATTGTCCTTGCGGTTTCGCTGGTGCGCTATGTGACCAGCCGCGGAGTTCTGAAGGGACAAGCTAGTGCAGTTATCCCTCTTTGAATTTGTGGGAAGAATTGCAAGGTCCGACGCTTTATCTTCAGTACGTGCGGTTTTTTGTGGCGGTTCGGTTTCATTGAAGCGCCACTGTGAGTTTTTGTTCAGGACAAGATCAGAAGGAGAAATACGAACGTGGGCGTCGGCATCGAGGTAACGAACCTGAATGCGTGGTACGGAACCAATCACACGCTGCAGGAGATCAATCTGAACATTCCGGCGAATCATGCAACCGCATTGATTGGGCCGTCGGGCTGCGGCAAGAGCACGTTTGTGCGGTGCCTGAATCGGATGCACGAGACCAATCCCATCGCGCGTGTTACTGGCACGGTACGGATGGGCGAGATCGACATCTACGCTGACGCCAAGCCGGTTGAGATCCGGCGTCGGGTGGGCATGGTGTTTCAGCGGCCAAATCCGTTTCCGACGATGTCGATTTATGACAATGTGGCTTCGGGTCTCAAACTGAACGGCTACAGCAACCGGCGTGTGCTGGATGAGACCGTCGAGCGGTCGCTGAAGAAGTCGGCTCTGTGGGATGAGGTCAAAGACGATTTAGAAAGAAGTCGGGCGCCAGCCTTTCTGGCGGCCAGCAGCAGCGCCTGTGTATTGCGCGGGCGCTGGCTGTTGATCCCGAGGTGCTGCTGATGGACGAGCCTGCGTCGGCGCTCGACCCGGTATCTACTTCGAAAATTGAAGACCTGATCTTCCAGCTGAAATCGCAGTACACTATCGTGATTGTGACGCACAATATGCAGCAGGCGGCGCGCGTGGCGGAGAAGACGGGCTTCTTCCTGAACGGGCGCTTGGTGGAGTTCGATTCGACGCACAAGATCTTTACCAATCCCAGTGATAAGCGGACGGAAGATTACATCACGGGAAGGTTCGGATGACGACGAATTCGGTTTCATCAAAGTCTTGAAGACCTGAAGGAAAATCTGCTGGTGATGGCCGGACTGGCCGAACAGGCGATCCAGCGTGCCATTGAAGCCTATCGCGTGCGCGACCTCTCGATCTGCGACCTGGTGACCAGGAGCGAAGTGGCCATCAATCGCATGGAGCGCGATATCGACCAGGCAGCGCTGGATCTGCTGGCGATGGAGCAGCCCATGGCGATCGATCTGCGCTTCATCCTCAGCGTGATCAAGATCAATGCCGATCTGGAACGCGTAGGAGATGCGGCCAAGAGCATCAGCGACCGCGTGCGACACATGGAACAGCTTCCGCGGCGGAGCTGCCGGTCGATATTCCGCGGATGGCGGCGCTTGCCGGCAGACATGGTGCGCAAGAGCCTGCAGTCGTTTATTGAGGCGAATGCCGAACTGGCGCGCACCGTTCTGACGATGGACGATGCGGTGGATGCGATGAATCGCTCGGCCTACAAGTCGCTGACTCGGGTGATGGAGGAGCAGAGCCACCTTGCTCCCCAGGCGCTGAACGCGCTGATGATCAGTCGCAGCCTGGAGCGCGTGGCCGACCACGCCACCAATATTGCTGAGGACGTGATCTTCTGGGTCCAGGGCGCAGACGTGCGGCACCACAAGAGCGTGATGGCCAAGCAGGCGGCGGCGAATCCGGGGCCTCCCGGCGGCGCGGACTGATTCACGCCAACCGCTATCATCAAGTCAACTGCTCGCGGGGCTGTAGTCTGATTTGAGACGAGGCCGACGCATGGACGCGAGTTCAGCAAATCGTGACACGCCAATTGCACGAGATGAATACGCCAAGCGACTCGAAGAGCTGAAGGAGCTGCAGCTTGCGGACCGTAAGCGCGACCGGGTGGTGGGTGCGTCAAAGCTCCTGGTGGCGGCAATTGCCTTAATTGCGGCGGTATTCGTTGTTCATCATCTGTGGACATTGGCGCCGTTATTGGTGCTTGTGGCGGCGTTCATGGGCCTGTTGATTGCGCACGACCGGGTACTTGATCGGATGCCACGCAGGGCGCTAACCATTCATTTCTACGAGAGTGGTCTTGCCCGGATGAACGGGCAATGGGAGGGTCGCGGACCTAGAGGGGACCGCTACACGGACACCTCGCATGTTTACGCTCGGGATTTGGACCTGTTCGGAAGCGCTTCAGTCTTTCAGTATCTTTGTATTGCGCGAACGCGAAGCGGCGAAGACTGTCTTGCGAACTGGCTCCTCAATCCGGCTCCGCTGGATGTGATTGCAGCGCGCCAGACTGCCGTACGTGATCTTGCCGTCAGGCTCGGATTCCGAGAACGTCTTGTTTCGGCAGGCGAAACAGTGCGGAATGCCATGCACCCTGAGGCTCTTTCGGCGTGGGGTGAGCGAGATCCAATTCTCACTTCGAAGGCCACGCGAGTGCTGACGACCTTGTTGGCGATCTTGTTGGTGGTCTCCGTTGTTGCATGGATCGTGACCGGCTCGGGGCTTCCAACTCTAGTAGTCAGCGTCTTCAACTTCGGGTACGCTCACTGGATTCATAGGCGCCTCGAACGCGCGGCGAACGCAATCGAAAAGGCGTTCGGCGACCTCAAGTTGCTGGCCGAAGTCCTTGCGATCGTGGAGAGTGAAGCGTTCTCCGCGCCCTTGCTGCGGGAACTGCAATCCCGCCTCAGGCACGAAGGTGTTCCGCCTTCCGTTGCTATTCGCAAGCTGGCTCGTCTGAGCGAGACAATTCAGTCTCGGCACAGCTTGTTCGCGCGCCCATTCGATCTGGTCACATTCTGGAGCGCGCAACTGGTTTTCATAGCCGAGCGCTGGCAGCAGGAATTCGGACCGACCCTGCGGAAGTGGATTGACGCGGTGGGCGAGATCGAAGCTCTCATATCTCTGTCCGCATTCTGTTACGAACATCCTGAATATGCGTTTCCGGAGTTTGTTCCAGACGGCCCTCTCTTTGAGGCATCGGGTCTGGCGCATCCTCTGCTTTCGTCCACCGCAACCGTTGAGAATGATGTGACTCTCGGTCCTGGCGGCCAACTCATGATCCTCAGCGGTCCGAATATGGCCGGCAAAAGTACTTTCATACGCAGCATTGGCGTGAACGCGGTACTGGCACAATGCGGCTCCCCAGTGCGCGCGCGCAGTCTGCGTCTCTCCTCACTCCGGGTGGCGGCATCAATCTGCATCCTCGATTCATTGAGCGGCGGAATCTCACGCTTCTACGCAGAAATTCGCAGGATCAAGGCAGTTTCCGATCTCGCGGAAGGACCGGTGCCCGTCCTCTTCCTCCTTGATGAACTCCTATCCGGAACCAACTCCCATGACCGCTTCGTTGGGACTCAATTCGTGCTTCAGCAGTTGATCAAGCGAAATGCAGTGGGCATCGTAAGTACGCACGACCTGGCGCTGGCGCGCATTCCGGAGTCCATGGCAGGCGCATTTAACGCACACTTCGAGGACCGCCTCGAAGGCAACAAATTGGTTTTTGATTACAAGTTGAAACCGGGAATAGTGCAGACCAGCAACGCGTTGCAATTAATGCGAGCAATCGGGCTGGAAGTTTCAGAAAGCCAATAAGCGACGTGCACAGTCTCTAATCTAAATCTTCCACCAATCAAAACAAGTCATTCGCGGATAGTAGAGGCCGGCATGAATGCGAGCATCCGCGCCATGAAGGTTGTGCAACACCTGTGCATAGATCTCAAGTTGCGGGGCGAATATAGAACGCAACTGTCGAAGGGATTGTTCAAGGTCGACACTTTCCGCCTGAGCGGTCTTATAGTCGACGATCCACCAGATGTTGTCGCCCTCAGATTGCGGTGTCTCTCCTGCGCGAAAAACAGCATCGGCCTGCACTGTGCGCAGAGTTCCAGCAATCAGACCAGACCATCGAGATTCCCGTTGCGCATTTTTATGCGGCGAAAGAATCCACTCTGCCACTGGATCGTACGATGCGCGGAGCGCCAGTTGAAAAGCAGAATCCACAATCTCTTTTGTCTCCCGATAATCGAGTCCCGAAGATCGAATTCGTGAAGCGACGCGAGCCGTATTCATGGTTAGAGACGCCCGCGCCTCGTCCCAAGTTAGATATGACCGCAGGCGAGCAAGCTCCTCGAAGAACGCATGAGCCGCGATACCGAGCGCCCGAGATGCCATTCCTCCTTCGTGTCGCCTATAAAGCGCGTTGATGTCGCTCGCGACGAGATCGATTGCTCTGTTCGCTCCTCGCGTCTCAGGAGCAGGAGGCCGATAGTCGAGCGGCAGTTGTCGAACCAATGCCGGCGATCCAATTGGCGCCATCAGGGGCGCCATCTCGGTGAGATTCGAGTCGCCCGCGGCCGCGAGGGAGACAGAGCCGGACATTGTCTGCCTATGGACCCAATCATCGAATTTGATCTGTACCTCTTCGCGCAATGAGGGCCAGGCAGCGGACAATAGACTCTCTGAAGGCTCGCACAGAATCAACTCACCTCCCGCGCCCGCTTTGTATTCAGGGCGAATAAAGAAGTGAAGTTCTTCTCGAGCGCGCGTAGCCGCAACGTACAGGATGCGGCGAATTTCCTGGTGCTCGCGCTCTCGATAGACTTGATCGACCCATTCTTTCGTTTTTCCGCGGTCAGCACCCTTTGGCTGAAAGGGCGCTATCAGAAACTCAGTAACGGCGGCGGAGTCGTCTGAATCAGGAAGGCCGCGCTCGAGCCATGTCAACATCCGTGCTGTTGACCGGCCTGACCTGGCCTGGAGTTCAGGGACAATGACCACTTCGAATTCCAGACCCTTCGCTTTGTGGATGGTCATGAGCTGAACGCCGCAATCACTCGATGCGCCCGGATCAGGCTGTGCCATGAGCGTTTCAAGCGCGAGCGGGAGCGCGCTTCCGAGGAGATCAGACTCTCCGTTGGGTAGTCCATCGAGACACTTCCAAAGCAAGCCCAAGTTGGTGTTCGCCGTGGGATCGACGCAAGCCGTCCCTCCCAATTGCTCCCAAACTTGCATGATCCACGTGCCAAGAGAAGCAGCAGGAGCATTGACGCGAAGAACGTTAGCCAGGTCGACGGCGGAAATGACTCGATTGGCGGCGCGCTGTCCTTCGGCACTGAGCAGGTGCACACGCTGGCACAGCAACTCTGGAATCGCGGTGCGAAGCAGTTCCGGGCTGTCTCCCGATGTGAGTTGATGGAGGTCATCGAGCGATAGCCCGCACCACGGTGCACGAAGAACTCCGAGCCACGCCACTCGATCCTGACCGTTGAAAAGAGCGCGGGCGAGCGCGAGAACATCGAGGACCTCAGGCCGCTCGGCGAGTGGTTCGAGGTCGACGGCGCGAAATGGGATGACTGCTTCGTGAAGCGCATGAGCAATCGGCGCCAACGCCGCACGGGTACGGCCGAGGATTGCTATGCGATATTTGTCTCCGCGCTCTCGAGCCTCTTCCATGCGCCGGAGATGGCTGCCAAGCAAAGACATCATCTCCGTCATTTGCGATCGCAAGGCATTCTCACGATCCCCGCGCGTGGCCTGCTTCTCCAGTACTGCCGTTGGATCGGAGGTGCTGCCTCGCGCGACTTGGGGAATGAATGTGAGGTGAAGCGACAATTGTGATCCGGCACCGATCGTTTGGGCCCGTGCCGGTTGCGAGGGTGAGAACTGCAGATCGCTTCCGTCGGGGGATGCGAATACATCGGTGAACAGTTGATTCAGTGTTCGCACCAATTCGGGGCCAGTCCGGAAGTTGGATGAAAGCGGAACAAATTCAAATTGCAGTGGCTCCCCGGTGGAGAGATCGAGGCCGAGGTTTCGCACTCGTGGGAATAACTCGGAATCAGCGTCTCGAAAAAAATAGATTGACTGCATGGGATCGCCGACAACGAATACGGTTCGGCCCGATGTGTCAGGCCATGCTGCCACAAGGCTCGCGATCAGCTTATGCTGCCTGCGGCTTGTGTCCTGAAATTCGTCAACGAGCAGGTGGCGAATGCCATCGGCGATGACGAGGGCGGCATCGGTGGGCGCCTCATCTGGTGCCTCGAGTACACGCTGCGCCAACTGCGCGACTTCGATGTAGTCAACCGTCCCTGACTCTGCAAAGATGACCTGCAATTCGGCGGCGGCCCGGCGAATAACAGTGAAGCAAGCCTGCACAATTTTCCATTCTTCCTCTGTATAGCGCACGGGTGGCAGTGTGTTGACCGACGCCAGCGCGTCGGGCAATCCCTCCGTATTCGCCAGATCACGAATCAGGTCCGTCATGCGCTGCTTCTCGCGCTTCTTGTCAGCCGGAAAACCGAGGCTCACATTGATAGCCTTGCGAAACGAACCCGTTCCGGTAAGAAGAAACAAAGCCAGGCACTCATAGGCCTTTTTGGCATCGTCCAGCTCTTCGGAACTGGCAAAGGGGCCGGATGGAAATTCCGCCAATTCGGCGAGCTCTCGGTGCTTGCTGTTCCCACTTTGAACACAGGCAAAGCGCGCCAATTCCATCACCTCGCTGCACGCGCCCGGGATCTGGTTCAGAAGGTCCGCCAGCCGCCCCAGGCTATTCGAAACTGCCCGTGCAAGTGGCCGCTCCATGCGAGCCCGCAATGCTCCCCAGTCTTGCTCGCTTTCAATTACAAAGTCCCGCATCCATCGGTCTCGCTGCTCCAGCATATGGACAAGTTGGGTCTCGAGATCCTGCCAGTTGTTATCGCGCCAAACGAGCAGAGTCTCGATTGCTTGCCGAAGTCGAGGATCGAGGGCAGATCCGCTCCCTTCAAGTTGCTCCAGCGTCCGTCGCGCAGCGCGGCGATAGTGCTCCTTCGGTTCCTGCGCAATATCAAGGGCACCGCCCAGTCCGGCGAGTAATGGTTGTTGTAACGCGAGGTCGCGGCAAAATGAGTCGATCGTCGAGACGCGCAATTGGGCAGGCAAATCAATGAGATTCCAATTCAGGGCCTGCGAGCGCTCATACGCTCGACGGGCGAGAGAATCGATTGAGAGCTCATTGGAATCAGTGGGAATGTTCGTTGCAGCCTTTTCAAGTTCCGAGACGATACGATGGCGCATCTCCGCTGCTGCCGCCTTTGTGAATGTAATGGCGACGATCTGCCGGGGATCATCAACGTCGGACAGAAGGCGCAAAAAGCGCCGAGTCAGCAAGTCGGTTTTGCCCGAGCCGGCGGGAGCCTGCACGAGAATCGACCGGCTTGGGTCGAGAGCTCGTTCGCGCTGTTCCTGATCCGGCGGCGCAGGGCTCACCTTGTTATTCATCCGCGTCTCCCGCACGCTCTTCTTGCACTTCGATTGGCCGTTCGTGAACGCGGCATAGAGTTTGAAGGCCGCATTGTTTGCATGTCTCGATCGGATCACGAGGATTCACGTCGGCCCGGCCGGCGGAATAATCGCGTGCCAGCTGTTCGATTGCATTCCGCCAGTTGATGAGATCTTCAATGTCGAGCTGGTTCTTCTTTAACGAAGCGATATTCTTCAATCCGAGACCGAGCGTGCCTGCTGGGTCGCCCGTTTTGCCGGTGAAACAGACGTCCCCTGCGCGAATCTTCGCAAAGACCAACCCTCCAAGCTCCTGTCCGGATTCAAGCGCAAACCCCGCATAAAGCGGTAGCTGGACATCATCAGGGCGAGGAAGATCCCATGATCTCGGCGAAACATCGCCGGTCTTATAGTCGATTACCAAAAAGGAGCCGTCATTCAGCAGATCGATGCGGTCGAGGCGGAGGTCAAAGTTAAGTCGTCCGACCGTTGTCGTGGTGGTCAACTCGCTGCCCGCCACGGTGAATGGCAATCGCATCATTTCATAGTCGAGCCATTCCGAGACAAGCCGAATCAGACGCTCTGCTTCCAATTCGAGATAGCGTTGGGGCATGAGCTGGCGCGCAGCATCTGGCAGCTCGCGAACAAAAACAGCGAGCACCCGAGCCGCGACAAACGCGTGGCGATCTTCGAGCCGTTGTAATTCGCAGAGCGTGCTGATTCCATTTGGCGGTCCTGCCCAGATTTCTCGAAGGGCCGCATGCAAGAGCTGACCGCGCACACGCGGAGTTAGTCCCGCTTCGGCAGGATCCCACTCTTCTGCGCCCAGGCGACCGAGGGCGAAGCCTCTGAAACCACATTGCGATTGCGCTGTAAGAATCCTCGAGCCGCCACGAATCTTTATCGGCATTCGTGGTAACGCAAGATCTATCAATGAAATCAAGCTCTGATCTTCGACACAGATTGTGATTGGTTGCGGGAAAGGCGGCGGTATCAGATTGTTCGGCAGTTGTTCCGCCTTCCCCGCGACCTGCGCAATGATCCTTGAAGGCCGTCCGTCCACACCGTCCACCTGCCGTGGATAGCTGAACCGCACTTGTGGAGCGGACGCCAGCAGCCGCTCAGTCATTCCAACCGCCAACTCCCAGTCGAGCTGCGGTGCAGAATGGGGCATACGAGCCTGGCGCTGCGCTCCCGCTGGAATCAGCGAGTGCAGACTTCCGCTCGCGGGCCACGCGTCTTCGCTCGCACCAAGAAACCAAATGGCGTTAGCGGTCAACCCGGCGGATTCCGACGGACCCGCGATGAGGATCGGAGCATCCTGCGACTCTGCTGAAAAAAGAGTTTCTTGCAGCGCACGCTCCAGTTCCGTGAGGAACTCTTGCCACGCGATGCGGCGCCCGTCGAAACCGAGCGAGCCGCACAAATCTACAACCTGTTGCAGACGCTGCGCGGCTTGAAACTCGGCGCTCGAACCCAGCGTCGGGCCAGGCCAGCCAGCGTCATTGAGCAAGAGCGGCGCTAGTTCAGCCCATTCGAGCGGGCTTTTTTTCCTCTGCAGTGTCGCACTCAAGCGCCGCTGGGCTGATGTGATGCGTTCTAACCACGTTACCGGCGGTGTCGGCTTAGCGCGCTCCTGAATGAAAGTCTCAAGCGTCCAAAGAGTGCGCTGCAATCCGTGTCGCCGCAAATCTCGCATGCGAGACTGCAGAGCCGAAGCCTCCTCAGCCGATCGGGTGAAGTGACCGCCTGCAATCAGCCAATCAAGCTCGTGTTCTTCTATCGACCCGGTGAGCCAACGTAAGAGCAGCATCGCACTGCGCGCAATCGCGATCCCGCCGAGAGACACTCCAAGTGAGAACTCAACGTGTGCTCCTGCCAGATCGCAATGCTGAAGTAATGCTCGTTCGATCTCTCCACGCCGCTTGGCCGCGTCCTGCGTCACAACGAGCAGACGCGTTTGTGGATTTTTCGCAAGGCTGTCTCTACACCAGATCGCACAGGCGGTGAGTTCCGCATCTGCATCGCTGACGCTGTAGAAACGCGTGGCGGCCTGTTCATCGCCGTCATCAGCCAGGCGCGAGTCACCCCACGCTGCAAACAGCGCGTCTTGCACTGGAAGCAGACGATCAAATCCAGCCAGCAGCAGCGGCGACCTTGGATGGTTATCGCGCTCAATGAGAGGAATGAGTTCAAGTGGTACGCGGCCGGTACTTAATGCATTGGAGGATTCGCAGACATCGTCAAAAGCCACCAGCCACTGGTTGAAGGCCGCCGCGTCGTTTATCCAACCATTGCGCGCGCGTTCATCCAGCAGCCGGGGCGCGTATGAACAAATTAATCCGTGGGCATCCATTGCCATGGCTGCGAGCCGATGACGGGATTGGGCCAGTGTCGCAGCGGCGTGTCCTGAGCCTGCCACAATATCCGACCAGATCGCCCTTTCCTGAAGAGGATTCAGTACAAGGCGGCCATCCGTGGCTCGCCGTTCCCACTGCTCTCGCGCAAAACGCTGCCAATCCAAAACCGCCGGAGCTTCCCAGGCTTTGTGCCCCTCCGCCAGTCGATTCCTCTGGTAAGCCGCGGTGATCGCCCGCGCAGCTCGATCGCTGGCCGTAATCACGACTCCGCCGTCACGCAGCCATGCGTCGATTTCCTGGGCTTGCTTTGCTCCCATTCCAGCGTTATACCCCCTTTCCGCTCGCCCCGCCACCTGCCTTCGAAAACGCTTTCGCGGTTGTACACTGAAGAGTGATTCGCCGACTCTTTAGCTGCTCACTGGTGGCCGCAACATTGATCGCGGGATGCCGGACTGATGCCAAGCCCGACATGCAGTCCGCCGCCGATTCTTCCTACAAGGCTTTTCGGTTGCGGGGAAAGGTGGTGTCGACGACCGCCTCGACAGGGGAGGTCACCGTGAACCACGAGGCGATCCCGGGCTTTATGGAAGCCATGACGATGCCCTACAAAGTGAAGGACGCAAACATATTGGGCGAGTTGCACCCGGGCGACGTAATCACTGCGGATTTGCTGGTCTCTCAGCGTGCTGACGGCGATGTGTTCCTTGATCACATCGTGGTGGTGGCGCAAGGTCGTGCAGACTATCGTCCCCCAGTCTCTTTCCACGTTCCTGCTCCGGGCGATAGGGTTCCTGATTTCAAATTGCGCAATCAGGATAACCAGACGATCTCACTCGATCAATTCCGCGGCAAAGAACTGCTAGTCACATTCATCTATACGCGATGCCCTCTGCCGAATTTCTGTCCCCGCGTGACGCATAATTTCGCGGACATCAATCGACAGGTCAGTGCCGATCCGGCTCTTTCAAGTAAGACACATCTGCTCTGTGTGACCTTTGATCCGGAGAACGATACGCCCGCGAGACTGCGCGCTTACGGCGCCACATACATCGGCAGCGACGCGAAGAGCGCCTTTACTCGGTGGGACTTTGGAGTTCCGGAAAAAACCGCGCTCGGTAAGATGGCGCAGTGGTTCGACGTGGGCATGACGCATGAGGCGGACTCCACGATCACACACACGTTATCCACGACCCTGATTGGTCCCGACGGCAAAGTGATACGCTTTTATCCCGGCAATGACTGGACTGTGGATCAGGTGCTTGCGGATATGAAGCAGTCGGCTCCCAAAAGTTGAGGAGCAATTACTACTTGCCGGGTCTTCCCAACCGAAACAACGATCACGAGCCATAGGAGCGAACACGATGAGCAATGACCTGCAGATCCGCAACGACGGGGAAGTGGATTTTCTCTCTCTTGGAGCCCTCGTGCACCGGCTCGATACCGGGATCATTCCCTTTCGCAAAGCGACGGAGTGCCAGATCCACGTAAGCGGCGGAGAATTCAATGTTGCTGCAAACCTCGCAGATTGCTTCGGTCTCAAAACAGCAGTCGCCAGCGCCATGTCTGACTACCCAATTGGTGACCTGATTGCCGAGCGGGTCCGTGCCATGGGCGTCAAACCCATCTACAAGCACTTCAAACACAATGGCGTGAACGGCCCCAACATGGCCACAGTCTACAGCGATCGCGGTTTTGGCGTTCGAGGGCCGGTGGTTTTTTACAACCGCTCCAACGAAGCGGCCGCGCAGTTGAAGCCGGGCGACTTCGATTGGAAGAAGATATTCTCATGCGGCGTCCGTTGGGTTCATTCAGGCGGCATCTTCGCGGCTCTCTCGCCCACCACGGCAGAGCTTGCGGCCGAGATGATGAAGGCCGCCAAGCAAGCCGGCGCCATTACTTCCTTCGATCTCAATTTCCGCGAGAAACTCTGGAAGGTCGCAGGCGGCGAAGAGAAGGCCGTCGAAACCATCCATCGTATCGTGGAGAACGTCGATGTCCTGGTCGGTAATGAAGAAGACCTGCAAAAGGGCCTTGGCATTCCAGGGCCGGAGGTCGCTGCCAAGTCAAAGCTCGATCCCAGCGCCTTCTTCGGCATGATGGACAAAGTCACGAAAAAGCTGCCCAATGCCAAGATCGTCGCCACTACCTTGCGCGAGGTTCACTCCACGAGCCGTCACAGTTGGAGCGCTGTTGCCTGGATCAATGGCAAGACATACTCCGCTCCGACTGCCGAACTGGATGTCTACGACCGAGTGGGTGGAGGGGACGGTTTTGCGGCCGGCTTCATCTACGGGCTCCTGAATGGAGAAGCGCCTGAGGAAGCAATCAAGCTGGGATGGGCCCATGGTGCATTGCTGACCACCTTCCCGGGAGACACCACCATGGCTACTCTTGACCAGGTTCGGGCGTTCGCCAAGGGTGGATCGGCCCGCATCCAGCGCTAGGGGAATGAACGCTGCACATGATCCTGAATCGACACGGGCCAGCTATTCATCTGTACTGTTATGCTGACCGTAAGATTCAGGGAGAAGTGTGCATGGCAAAAGTAACCCTCATATTCGCGGCTCTGTTGATTGCGCTTGGGCTGGGCAGCTACCTGGGCACCGGCAGTCAGCATCCCACCGCGCTGATCCCCACATGGTTTGGTTTGGCGCTTGGCCTGTTTGGCCTTTTGGCCATGAGTCCTGATCCGGGGCGGCGCAAGCTTTACATGCATATCAGTGTGACCATTGGGCTCCTCGGCTTCCTTGGTGCCGCGGGTCGCGCCATCCCAAGCTACCTTCATGCCCGCTCAGCAGGAATCGCGCCGGACATGATCGCGCTTGGTGCACAACTCACGATGGCGGTTTTGCTGCTAGTTTACGTCTTAATGTGCGTGCGGTCGTTTATTGAAGCGCGACGCGCCAGGTTGGTCTAGCCCATGGGAACGATGCGCGGTGGCGGAATGGGAATGGGTGCGCGCGCGGAGCGCACGCCCCACGGACGCACCGCGCGCCCTGGCCAGGCGGAGGCCCCTAAGAAAAAGCCAAATCTTAAAAAGCTCTGGCCGCAAATCAAGTTGCTTGTGCTGCCTCGCAAGGGGTTGCTGGTCATCGGCCTCTTGCTGATGCTCCTCAATCGAGTGGCCGGCCTGGTTTTGCCCTATATGAGCAAGCCACTGCTCGACAAGGTATTGAACCCAGCGCGTCCCAACCCGCAGTTGCTGGGACCCTACATCCTCGTTGTGTTTTCCGCCATGCTCGTTCAGGCCCTTACTTCGTTTTCACTCACCCAGTTATTGTCAAAAGCCGGACAGCGTCTTATCGCCGAAATGCGCAGACAGGTCCAAAAGCACGTCGGCCTGCTCTCAGTTGCGTACTACGACGAAAACCGCACTGGCACGCTGGTCTCCCGCATCATGACCGACGTAGAAGGCGTTCGCAACCTCGTGGGCACCGGCCTGGTCGAGTTTCTGGGTGGTATGGTCACGGCCTTACTTGCTTTCATCTATCTTCTGCATCGCAGCGCTCGAGTCACCCTGACGGTCTTCGCTGTCGCCGGCATTTTTGTCTTCGTTTTGCAGTATGCATTCAAGAGGATTCGCCCCATCTTTCGTGAACGCGGCAAGATCAATGCCGAGGTCACCGGGCGCCTGACTGAGTCGCTTGGCGGTGTGCGCGTCATCAAGGGCTATCACGCCGAGGAGAGGGAAGCCACGGTATTCGGCGGCGGCGTGGAGCGCCTCCTTCAGAACGTCATGAAGTCGCTTACCTTGACCAGCGTGCTCTCATCAGCTTCCACCACGGTGCTAGGCCTGGTTTCCGGCCTCGTCATGTGGTTGGGCGGCCACCTCGTACTGCACGGAGATTGGACTCCCGGTACCTATTTTCAATACAACATGTTTCTCGCCTTCATGATCGCACCGGTCTTCCAGATCGTGAATATCGGCACGCAGCTTACTGAAGCGTTTGCCGGCCTCGATCGCACCAACGAAATCATGTCGGAGATTGAAGAGAATCAGGTCCCGGGCCGTGCCCTCAAAATTCCGCCCATCGAAGGCCGCGTGCGCTTTGAAGATGTGGAATTTGCCTACGAGCCGACCAAGCCCGTTCTGCACGGCATCAGTTTTCGCGCGGAGCCCGGCAGCGTGACCGCTCTCGTTGGTTCCTCAGGCTCAGGCAAGTCAACCATCATCAGCCTGCTCTGTGCTTTTCACACCCCGTCAACCGGCCGCGTACTTGTCGACGATATCGACCTCGCGCAGGTTGACCTCAACACCTTCCGTTCACAACTGGGCGTGGTCTTGCAGGACTCATTCCTCTTCGATGGATCGATTCGCGAAAATATCATGTTTTCCCGGCCCGATGCCACCGAAGAACAGTTCCTCTTTGCCTGCCGAACAGCCCGCGTTGATGAGTTCGCCGAGCGTTTCCCTGAGCAGTACGAAACCATTGTGGGTGAGCGCGGCGTCAAGCTCTCTGGCGGACAGCGCCAACGGCTGTCGATCGCTCGAGCCCTTCTCGCCGAACCGCGCATTCTCATCCTTGACGAAGCCACAAGCTCACTCGACTCCGAGTCCGAGGCCATGATCCAGGCAGGCCTTGCCCAACTCATGCAGGGCCGCACCACGTTCGTAATCGCGCACCGTCTCTCCACCATTCGCCGCGCCGACCAGATCCTTGTAGTCGAGCAGGGAAAGATCGTGGAGCGCGGCAACCACGCCGAACTGTTTGCTCTCGGCGGACGCTATTACGACCTGTACACGCGACAGCATGGTCTGGAGGCCAACCTCTTCCTCGCACCGGGAGAAGGGGACGCCGTTCCAGCCTGATCAATGCGTCGAGGACAAATCGTGACGCGCCACTTTCCTACAGCAAGCATTCTGTTCTACCTTGAATACAGTGGGTCGCAACGGCTTGCGTAGATAAAAGATGCCTCATTCCGAAATGCATATCCCCGGAAAACCAATGACCCATTCAAGGCTGAAGGGCTGTTTTTACGTCGACACGGTTTGACATGCCTCTGGTGATCTGAAAAACTGAAAGTACTCAATAGGCGAAACGGAGGACCACGATGCGAGACGCTGCCCCTCACGGAACCTACAAAGTTCAGGCTCTGGACCGCGCCTTTGCAGTCCTCGATCTCCTGGGCGAGAGCGACACGCCGCTGGGTCTTGCGCAGGTTGCATCGGCACTTCAACTCCACAAGAGCACGGCGCACCGTTTCCTGATGGTGCTCGAACGCCATCACATGGTGGAGCGCACGGTGAGTGGCAAGTTTCGTCTGGGATTGCGCCTGTTCGACTTCGGCAATCGCGCCATCGAGCAATACGACCTCCGCGAGCGCGCTCAACCGCATCTCCGCCGCCTGGTCGCTGAGACCGAAGAGACTGCCCACCTTTGCATCCTGGAGCAGGCACGGGTCATTTATATCGACAAGATTGAGCCTGCCCGTTCGGTCCGCATGATCACCCGGATCGGGGCCAGTAATCCGGTGCACTGCACCTCGGTCGGAAAGGCCATGCTCGCTTTCCTTCCCGAGGACCGCATCGCGGATATCATTCGCCGAACTCGATTTGAGCGGTTCACCACCCGCACCATTGCGACGGCAGAGGCCCTTCGCACAGAGATCGAAAAGACCCGCCGTCGCGGCTATGCTGTTGATGACGAAGAGCTTGAGGAAGGCTTGCGCTGCATCGCGGTTCCCATTCTCGATGCCCAGCGGCAGCCGGTCGGCGCCGTCAGCATCTCTGGCCCGTCATTCCGCGTCACGGCACAAAAGCTGCCGTCAATCGCGAATCATATCCTTCAGTGCGTTCGTGGAATCTCTATGGATATGGGATTTATCTCGGCCAGCCGGTCAAGCCGCACGGCCTGGAGCGCCTGACCACCCTCCCCAAGGCAAAAAAAGGCGAGATCTTCCGTGGCTCTTGAAGATCCCGCCTGAGGAGTAACCTCGTTGCGATTGCCGATCACTTAGGCCGCAAGCCTAGTGAATCCGCACGTCGCCCGAGCCTGTCTGGATGCGCACCGTGGGGCCGCCTCCATTGATCTTTCCGGTGATGTGGTGCTTGTCGAAGGATCCCTGCACCGTCATCTCATGGTCAGAATGAACCGAGCCCGATCCGGTGGACGCATCGAGGGTCAAGCCTGAATTTCCAGGCGAAAACTCGATGTTCCCTGATCCGGTCTCCAGCTTCCATTCGCCCACCGGGGATCCGTTGATCTTGATATCGCCTGACCCTGTGCCGGCGCGCAGGCTCCCATGCAGATCGTGAAGCTCAATGTTGCCCGATCCTGTCTGCGCCTTCACATCGCCGCTACCCGTTTGTTCAGCAACTATGTCGCCCGATCCCGTATTCACATTGAATGCGCCCTTCAGACCGGTGGCATGGATATTTCCCGACCCGGTGCTGAGTTTTGCGTTCTCGCCCACACCGTCATCAGTCACGTCGCCCGAACCCGAGCTGGCATCGAGGAATGCATTCGCCGGAGCCTGGATCTCGTAGTCGATGCTGATGTTGCGCAGGTTCTCATGGTGCGTGCCGATGCGCACAATGTTGCCGGTCTGCTCAATGGGAGGATTGGCCGCGATGTCGTGCACTTTCTGCTCGTTGTCGTGGCCCCAGCTCGATTTAACCCGTCCGAAGATGTGGATCTGGCTATCCGACCCATGCGTGAGGTGAATGTTGCCAGAACCCGTGGAGACGGTGAGCTCGGCGCGACCGTTCACCTGGAGGGTCCGTTCGAAGGTGGCCTCGCTCGCCAGCACCGGAAGAGCCGCCACACAGATTGCCGCAGCTACTGCAATTGCATATTTCATCGCATTCCCTCGAAGTACCGTTGTCAGTGAAAAGTTCCTATCCGCATCGAGCACGCGGATTTCAGTCACTTACTCAGAAGCACCCTCGCGGCCAATTCGTGTTGTCGCGCAAACCCTTTGATCTACGCGGGCTTACGCGATTTGCGAAATCCCTTGCCGCGCCTTTGATTGTTCGATTCCGAACAGTTCTGTGCGTCCATGAACGAAGCGAATCAGCCTGCGACCCAACACGGTACATGTCCCTACTGCTGCAGCACCACCTGGTCGCCTTCCTTCACTCCGCTCAAGATCTCTGTAACCGAGCCGTTCGATAACCCCACCTTCACCGGGATCTTCCTCTTGCCCTCTTTCAGCTTCTTGTCCGGGATCTCGACGCTCGCATTCTTCTGCCCGTCGTACGTCACTGCGTTCTCAGGCACGGTCAGCACGCCTTTATGCTCATCGAGCAGAATTTCCGCATTGGCGGTCATATTTGCCTTCAACTCGCCGCCCGGGTTGTCGATAGAGACCCTCACCTCGAACGTGGTCACATTGTCTTTTTCCACGCCGAGCGGCGCGATCTTGGTGACCTTGCCGTTGAAAACGCGATCGCGGAAGCTCTCCACCTTGATGCGGGCAGGCTGGCTCATGTAGACATGCGCAATGTCAGACTCGTCCACCTTGCCCTGTACATAAACCTGTGTTGTGTCGCCCTCCGTCATTACCAGCGTGGCCGTTGATCCCAGCACAAGTATCGAGCTCACGGCGGCGCCCACTTCCACGTCGCGTGACAGGATCACTCCGTCCATTGGCGCCACAATCGTGGTGTAACTCATTTGCTCTTCCAGCTGTTTAAGGCTCGCCTGGCTCTCCGTCACCTGCGCGCGCGCCTGCCTCAATTTGGCGGTGTCCACGCCGATCTGGGCCTTGGCGCCGTCGTGCTTGTTCAGCGCTGCAAGGTAGTCCCTGTTGGCGTTGTCCAGAGCCTGCTGGCTCACTACACCCGCCTTCGCCATCTGCAGATTGCGATCGAGAGTCTGCTTGTACATCGGCAGGTCAGGCGCTTCCGCATTCACCTTGTCTTGTTCAATATTTGCTTCAAATGTGCCCACGTTGGCTTCAGCCGCCGCCAACTGCGCTTTCTGCGCCTCCACCTGGGCTTTGATCTCCTGCTCGTCAAGCTGGGCCAGGGGCTGTCCTTTGTGAACATGATTGTTGATGTCCACAAACAGTTTCTCCACGATGCCGGAAGCCTTTGATTTCACCTCAACCTTGGTGATGGGCTGAATCTTGCCGGTCGCCACCACTGACCGAGCCACATCCCCTCGGCTCACCTTGGCAAGCCTGTTGGGATCGATTGATCCTCCGGAGACCATTCGTGCCAACGCAACTCCACCGGCGCCCACTACCAACACCGCAATTACGACAATCCAGATCCAAAATCGCCTGCTTTTTCGCGCCGCCACCGAACACCTCCCGCGGCTCCTGCCGCAGCTCTCAATTTTTCAGGAATGGAGAATGCCCAGAGTTAAGACGAGCACCCGAACCTTCGGTTAACCATGACGGTCGTTATTCCCATCGTGACCGCTGCTGCACTTCCATACGCAGCGTTGCGCCAATCGGTTCCATCCCCGCCGGGGCAATGCCCGCGATGCTATCCTCACAGCGAGATGCAAGGCCTTTTGCTGCTTCAATGTGTCGCCGTCGCCATGTTGATTCTGGCTAACGGCTTCTTTGTGGCGGCGGAGTTCGCCATGGTCTCCGTGCGCGAAACCCGCATCGAGCAGCTCCTTGCCTCGCACGTTCCCGGAGCACGCGCGGTGCGCCGGCTGCAGCGCGACCTCGACGATTTTCTCCCCGCGGTCCAACTGGGCGTTACGCTTTGCTCGCTCGCTCTGGGTTGGATCGGCGAACCGCTTGCGGCAGCTGGATTTCTCGCCGTCCTGAACTCGCTGCCCGCGCCTCCATCCCATCTCCATCTCCTTGCCCATATCCTCGGAGTGGTTGCCGTTGCCCTCGGCTTCTGCCTGATCACCTATTTACATGTGGTGGCCGGAGAACTGGTGCCGAAGTCTCTGGCTCTGCGCCGTGCCGAGGCGCTCGCCGTCGCCGTTGCACCCCCTATGATCGTCTTTATGGCGCTTGCCCGGCCGGCTGTTCGACTCCTGAGCCGGTCAGCCGCACTGATCCTTCGCGGATTCGACATCCCCATGACTGAGCGCGCTTCGGTCCACTCGCCCGAGGAACTCAAATTGCTCACGACAGCGGCACGACGCACCGGTCTCTTGCCCCGTTATCAGGAGACGCTCATCCACCGAGCCCTCGAGTTGAACGACGTTCCCGTTCGCGAGATCATGACGCCGCGACAGAAAATTGTTTCGCTCCCTTCCAACATGCTGATTGAACAGGCCAGCGCGAAGGTCATTGAACTCATGCATTCGCGCGTGCCGGTCTATGATGAGACGCGCGGCCCCGAGCACATCGTTGGCGTGGTGTATTCCAAGGATCTTGCGCGGCTCATCTTCTTCCGCCCCGCCTCCCACCGTCCCTCTCCGAGCGGCGCAGGCACGCAGGCCGCAAGGCCCGCAGTCGAAACCGCCTCGTCGCAAAGAGCAGGGAATACCGCTCTGCGCGCCGGAGCGATCGGTCTGTCCGCGACTCCCTTCGTCGAACTGCGCCTGAGCCAGGTCATGCGCGATGTCCTCGTCGTGCCCGAAACCAAAACGGTCCTCGACCTGATCCGCGAATTTCAAAAACGGCGCCGCCAGATGGCCATCGTCGTTGATGAATACGGATCCACGGTCGGCCTTGTCACCGCCGAAGACGCTATCGAGCAACTCACTGGCGAGATTGAAGACGAATTCGATGATCCGGAACGTCCGCTCATCACCAATGCCCGCGGCGTTATTCTCCTCGACGGAGGCGTCAATCTACGCGACCTCGAAACCCAGATGAACTGGAACCTGCCTCGCGACGGCGGTGTCGAGACGCTCGCCGGATTCCTGCTCACGCGTCTGGGCCACATTCCACGCACCGGCGAATTCGTTGACTTCGAAGACCGCAAACTGACCGTCGTGGAGATGGAAGGAAGAAGGATCAGCAAGGTGCGCGTGGAGCCGCTAAAGAGCGAAGCGCACAAGGAGACGAGATGAAGTGGCTCTCGCTCTGCATTGTTGCAACCCTTACCGCGAGTCTCGCGTTTGGCCAGGGACCGCCTCCCGAAAAAGTTCCGGCGATGCCGAGGTTCTGAATCAGATGTCGTTCTTGCTCGGCCGATCGTCACTTGTGACTGTGAACGGCGTCACATCTCGCTGCACGCCAAGTGCGTAAACTTCGTCTAGTAGATCGACGCCGAAGTTGCGGGCCGTCAGCCTGGGCGGATAGTGGACGCCTGACACCTTCATCGCCCATGATGACGTTGCCTGAGACCGAGTACCAGCCTGATGTTTGTTGTTGGACTCAAACCAGGTGTACCCCCACCCCCCCCCCGTCAGTGCCTCATCTTCGGTGCATTTCCGAACTCGAAGAACGGAACGCAGCCACCCCCCAATATCTGTTTCGCCTCGTATTCGCCTTTTTCGCATTCGAACTTCCATCCGACGATGATCCGCGATCGTTCTGCTGTTTTCGATGGCATAGCGAGATCGTGATCCTCATCACCAGCGCTTCGGCTACGCGTTAATAGTCGCAGCAACATGAATCCGCTACCATGCCGTCAGGACATGGAAAGCGAATCTTCACCTGCGACGCAATTCCCGCTCAGCGGCTTTGTCCTCGTGCTCATCCAGTTCGATGTATGCGAAGAGATTCGCCTCGACCATATCCAGCAAAGCGTCACCTCGCGAACCGTGCGCCAGCCGAGCACCAAGCAGGCCGCGCCCGCCTATGTCCGCTATGAACGTCCTCCCGTTGGTTGAGCGGCTTGAGCCGCTGACGCTCGAAACCGGTGAGAGCCTTGAGGGCGAGATCAAGTATTTCGACTACGGTGTCGTGAGCGTGATCTACCAGATCCCGTTTGCGGGCGACTGGGATTCGCTGGTGCAGCTTTCCAGCCGCTGGGTTTGGGACGTGGATTTCTCATCGCGTGTGGAGCCGATTGTCCGGCGCACACTGGAGCGGTCAGCCAAGGCGTTGGTTAAGCCATATGCGCGCTGGTTGAGCGAAGATTACTTCATCTTTCATGCGCGCGAAGTGGCAGGCTCGCCGACTGCGGCGGAACTTATCGCTACGCAGCGATTGAGAATTGCCCAGGTGGTACGCGGCGATCGGATGGTCTTGTCTGACGGCGAATGCGGCGAAGTGCTGAACTCGCAGATCTCGTACTACGCGCAGGATCTGGCGGTGATTGGCTGGAATGCGGCCTTTCTCTACGACAGCAGTCTTGGGGCGCAGACCGCGATTCAACTCCTTGAATACGCCAACTCACAGCTGCTCGAATTCCGGCACTACGACGAACTGTTGACGGGAATTCTCGACAACGTCTACGACCTGCTTGGCGAAAAGAAGGGAGTGCTGGCCCGCTACCGCATGGCGCGCTCGGCTACCTCCCTGCAAACCGTGCTGCTTGATATTGCCGAACTCACCGAGCACGCTGACAACGCCATCAAGTTCCTGAGCGATATGTTTGCGGCTCGGCTCTATCGTCTCGCGTCGGCTAAAGTGGGCGTCCCTGATTACAAGAACTTGGTGGCCGAAAAGCTGCGCACCGCTGAGGCGCTCCATCAGGACATGATCGAGCAATTCAATCAGAGCAGGGGTTTCCTGCTGGAAGTCACAGTAGTGCTGATCCTGCTGATTGAGCTGTTCCTTGCCTTCCGTGGGAAGGCTGAACCGCACTCACTGTGGTCTTCTCACTGTTCTTTCTTGTAGAGCATTTCGCGCATGGTCTTTTTGCGCGCCTCGTTCAGTTCGCTGTCCGCCGTGCGGTAGTCGCCTGCTGCGGCTTTTGGATCTTCCGCTTCCGGCTCGCTGCATGAGGGACAACGGTTTGCAAATCCTGGTTTACCGGGTCTCAGCTCGAATTCTTCTTCACAGACTACGCAAGTTTTAATCGGAAATGCCATTGCAGTTTTCCTGTTTCAATAGATTGAAACCCTAGTTCTTCTGCACGTCAAGTGCGCCCGTAACACTTGCCACGCGCTCCACGTGGTGGCCTCGGCACCACGATTCGAGTCCTTTTGCCAGCCGCTCGGTCGCGCGCGGGTCGGCATAACTTGCTGTGCCCACCTGAACAGCGGTTGCCCCGGCAAGCAGGAACTCGACGGCATCGTCGGGAGTGATAATCCCGCCCATGCCGAGAATTGGAATGGAAACGGCCCTGGCGGCCTCATAGACCATGCGCAGGGCGATGGGCTTGATGGCGGGGCCGGAGAGGCCTCCCGTGACGTTGCTGAGCCGTGGTTTGCGGGTTTCCACGTCGATTGACATGGCCAGAAAGGTGTTCACGAGGCTCAAGGCGTCCGCGCCCGCGCGTCGCGCCACCTTGGCCATCTGCGCGATCGAGGTCACGTTCGGTGAAAGCTTAACAATGAGGGGGCGCTTGGTCGCGGTGCGGATGCGGGTCACCAGGTACTCGAGCGAGCCGGTATCGGCGCCGAACGCCATGCCGCCCGCATGCACGTTGGGGCAGGACACGTTGAGTTCGTATGCGGCGATCCCTTCGGCCTCGTTCAGTCGCTCAACTACGCTCGACGTAATCGCCCACGGTGTAGCCGAAGACGTTGACGATGACATTGCATTGCGAATAGCGGCGCAGGGGCGGGAGCTTCTTGGCGATGAACTCCTCGACGCCGACGTTCTGCAGTCCGATCGCGTTGAGCATGCCCGGCAGCGGTCTGCAGAATGCGCGGGGCGGGTGGCCGTTGATCGGCTGGCAGCGAGATTCCCTTGGTCACGAATCCGCCGATCCGCTCGAGAGAGACGATCTCTTCGAATTCGATTCCGTAGCCGAAGGTGCCGCTGGCGGCGATCACCGGGTTGACCAGCGTCATGCCGGCCAACTGCACTTTCATATCGGGTTTCACGTGCGGGCTGATGTCCTCAGTGCGTTGGTGTGGTGCGGGTCGTTTTAATGGCTTCCGTCAGCACACGGCCCACTGCCGCCGAGGGCTGATTCACCCCAGCCAGCGACGCGAATGTGACGGCCAGATCGACAGGGGCCACACGTTGATGATACTCGCCGGGGATAAATGGCGTGCCATAGAACGCCAGCGGGCACGTGCCGATCGTAGGACCAGGGGCTGAAGTGCGTTGTGCCGCAAACTGGCCGGTGCCCTCCATTTGGTAGCTGGACAATAGCATCATCACGAACCAGTTGCCATGGTCGGAGTAACTGTGGGCGAGCAGCGCGGCCCCACTCGCTGGGGGGCAGTTGCCCGTGAGCCAGCGCGAACCGCGTGTAGACAGCGGCGACTTGCGGGGTCGGGGGCAGCCGGTGCTGGGCTGGGCTGTCATCTTCCGGTTTGGGAGCAAGCGCGGCTACTTCTTCCGGCAGCAGGGCGGCCACGGCATCCTCGGCGGTGTCTTCATTCATGCCCGCAGCCTGGAAAGCCTGCCGGTTCAAGACGACATAGGGAAGGTCGGGGCCGGGCATGAGGTAGGCGGTTTTGTTCTGGGCGGAATAGCGGGCGTTTAGACGCGCATTTACGCGTTCGTAGACAGCCTGAATATTCACGGCTGCCGCATGGATGCCGAGTTTGGCCGCTTCGCCGGGAATGGGAGCCACGCCGTGGTCAGCGGATAGGGCGAGCCAGACGTTTTTCAGGCCGACGGCTTGGTCGAGCCATCCGAAAAAGCCATCCAGGTCGTGATCGAGGCTCAGGACCATCTGCTTCTCGAAGTCGGAATCAGGGCCGAACTGGTGTCCGAGAATGTCGTTTGCGGATAGCGAGATTGTGACCAGGTCGGTGACGCCATTTTGACCGAGTTTTTCGCTCTTGATGAGGTCCCTGGCAAAGTCAAGCTCGTAGCCGTTTGCGGCCGGCGTGCGGCCAACTAGTTCGTAGAACTGCGTGGTGTTTTCGTCCACGTTGGCTTCGTGTTCGGCCTGGGCGCGGCGTCCGCCTGCGTTGAAGGCCCTGGCCCAGTCGGGCAGGTGCTCCATGTAGTAGGTCGAGGTGGTGAACTGACCGCTGGCGTTGTCAATCCAGAAGGCGCCATTGGCAGACTGGCCGGCGGGCAGGATTGCGGCTCGATCCTTGAGGGAGACTCCGAAGACTCGCGACTTACCCTGTGTAGCCAGGCGCAGCTCGTCGCCCAGCGTGGTGGCCCGCAGATTGCGCGGCGAAGCGCCAACCACGAACTTTGCGGCAGCCTCAGGCGCGCCGGGCTGGTTAGCTGGAATGGAGCTCGCGGGAAGATCGACGATCTGGTAACGCTCGTCCTCCACTGAGCTCACTTTGTGCGTGTCGGAGCGGGAGGCGTCCCACCACTCGTTGGACTCAATGCCGTGACCATCAGAGTAGGCGCCGGTACCGATGGTGGCGTGACCCGGAGCGGTCTTGGTGTTGGCGTAGTCGTAGTAGCAATCCGTGAACCAGGCGCCCTGGTCCATGAAGAGTCGAAAGCCGCGGCCCCTGAACTCGGTCGCGATAGCGATCGAGGTAGTCGCCGCGGAACTGATCGATGACCACGATCACGATCAGCTTGGGCTTGCCTGCATACACCTGGGCTGGGATCGAGGAAGGGAGGAAAAGGACCATCAAGAGGGCGAGCAAGGGGGCAAGCAGGGGCGAGAATGAATGCGGACGAGGGAGGCTTGCGATCGACATATTCGCCATCATAGCGAATGGAACATTACAGCTTCGTTTCCGCTGGCCCGGGACTCTTTGCCATGCCGCGCAAAAGAATGGGCGGCCTGAATCGGCCGCCCGCTCATGCTTACCAGATTGAACTCTTACGCGCTGACGGTTTCCGGCGCGTTCACCTTTACCGGAGTCAGCCAGCCGAAGCGATCCGGCTTGAGCCCGTTGGCGATGGCGAAGAACTCGTCGGCGATCTTCTTGGTGATTTCGCCGATTTTTCCGTCGCCGATGATGATGCGGTCAATCGAACGGATGGCCGAGACTTCGGCCGCCGTACCGGTGAAGAACACTTCGTCGGCAATGTAGAGGAGTTCGCGCGGGACCGATTGCTCGATCACCGTGAGGCCCAGGTGGCGGGCGATGGTCAGAACGCTGTCGCGGGTGATGCCGGAGAGTGCCGAGTTGGCCAGCGGAGGCGTGTAGAGCACGCCGTTGCGGACGAGGAAGACGTTCTCGCCCGAACCTTCGCTCACCAGGCCGTTAACATCGAGCGCGATGCCTTCCACATAGCCGTTGGTGTCGGCTTCCATGCGGATCAGCTGCGAATTCATGTAATTTGCGCCGGCTTTGGCCAGTGCGGGCATGGTGTTGGGGGCCAGCCGATTCCAGCTGGAAACGCAGACATCGGCTGCTTCGCCGCCGGCCACGTATTTGCCCCACGGAAAGTTGGAGATGTAGACGTCGATCGGCGAACCCTTGGGATTCACACCGATCTCACCGTAGCCGCGAATCACGATCGGGCGAATATAGCAGGGCGCAATTCCATTGGATTCAATGGTATCCACCACGGCCGCGCACAGTTCGTCGAGCGAATAAGGAAGCTGCATCCGGTAAATCTTGGCGGAGTCGATAAGACGCTGCATGTGCTCCGGCAGGCGGAACACGGCCGCGCCATGCGGCTGGGTGTAGCAGCGAATGCCTTCGAATACGCTGGAGCCGTAGTGAACCACGTGGCTCATCACGTGGATGGTGGCTTGTTCCCAGGGGATGAGCTTGCCGTTGTACCAGATATTGGCGGTCGGTTGGATTGGCATTGAGGTGAAATCTGCTCCTTGCAGCGCGCACGGCGCGAATACCCCTTAAGGCTATCGCGGACCGGGTGCGCATGTCACCCGACATTGATAACAGTGGTGACGTTTCGGGTCAGCAGACAAGTTTACGCCAGGGATGCCAAAAGGCGAGTTGAAATCCAATCCGGCATATCCCGAACCTCGATTCGGGCTCGGGATAGCCGGATGGTGGTGAGATCAGGCGGCCTGGCGGTGGGCCTGTTTGTTCACCGTACCAGCGATCTGGGTGAGTTTTTTGTCCGTGCTTCCTTCTTCGTCCAGTGTTTCCTGCAACAGTTGGGCGACCTCTTTTTGACCGAGCAACTCGGCCATGGTTCGCACCGTTCCATAAGCGGCAATCTCATAGTGTTCTACGCGTTGCGCCGCCGCAATCATTGCAGCGTCACGAATTTCGCCCTCGGCCGTGTCTTCCATGGTTTCCGCGCCTTCTTCGAGAAGTCCTTTCATGGCCTGACAGGTCTTGCCGCTGCCCGCTTTTCCAAGAATCTCGAAGACGCGGTCGAGGCGCTCGATCTGCCCCTTGGTTTCCTTCAAGTGAGTTTCGAATGCGGTCCGAAGTGCTTCCGCCGTGGCGGCCTTTGCCATCTTGGGAAGGGCGTGGGTTATTTGTTTCTCTGCCGAGTAGATATCTTTCAACTCGTTTACGAATAGTTTCTCAATAGTGTCTACCTTCATTTCAGTTCCTCCAGGAGTTTTATTCCGGGTGATGGGATGCAGACCTTATCAAAGCCGTTGCCGCGCTTGCATCGCACGCCGAGTACTTGCCTTCGGCCGATCTGCAAGACGAAGCGATGAGGCTTCAACTCCGGCAGATTTGTCAATCTGGCCTTCAGGCGACAACCGAGTTTCCGGTCGCATCTACTCCCCGCAGTTTGGAAGGTATGAGCGCGGTCAGGGAGATATCTACGGGAGGTGTTTATGGCTGCTTCGAGCAAGAAATCTCATACTCAGAAGAAATGGGTGAAAGACGTCAAGACCGATTCGACGCATCCGTCGGAGGGTCTTTTTAACAAGAGCGCATCGACGATTGCGAGGGAGTTGGCTTCGAAGGATGTCTCACCGAAGGGGCCTGGCTCGGGGATGCGGATGCTGACGTATTACATCAATCGCGGGGGCAAGGGTCTGAGCGCGTCGCGCAAAAAGGAACTGGAGAAGGCCAAGGATTTGCTGTCAAAGAAGGTGGAAGAGGCGCGGGAGAAGGGGAAGGAATAGCGGGTTATTTATTGGATCGATTGAGGCAAGGCGAGTTGACCCGTGTTTCGCTGCTGTTCAGGAAGAAACACCGGCCGTATCAGGCCGACCCAAATCGCTGTCCGTGGCGTTCGCGGCCCATCCACGCCATGAACGCCGCTACCGCGAAAACGCTGATGGCGGTGAGCGCCATGGCGGTTGCGTAACTGGTGCGCACAGCGTATATCGCCTCGATGTAGACGACGGAGCTGGCCAGGACTCCGGCGCTCTGGTAGGCCAGACCAGGAAGCAGGGCGCGGACCGAGTCGGGCGAGAGCTCGGAAAGATGCGCGGGGATGACTCCCCAGGCTCCCTGGACCATGAACTGCATCAGGAAGGCGCCGAGGACGAGCAATGTCTGGTTGGGTGCATAGGCCCAGAGCGGAATGATTGCCGCGCCAAGAATGAACGCGGTAATGATGGCGCGGCGGCGGCCCTTCTTGTCAGAGAAGTATCCGAAAGCCAGCCCTCCCAGTATGGCTCCAATTCCGGAGATGGCAGTGATGACGGCTCGATGCGACGAGTCCATATGCCATTGGCGTTGCAAGAGAGTCGGGTACATGTCCTGAGTGCCGTGCGACGCAAACAGCATCGCGGTCATGAAGACGAGCAGGTACAGAAACAGCTTCCAATGCGAAAGGATTTCGCGGTGCTGCTCTCCCCATGTCAGCTTGGTGGCGGCTCGTTGCTTCCAGACCGCCGATTCCTTTACGCGAAACAGTACATACAGAATGAGTGGAATGGCGGGGAGGCTGCTGAGGATGAACAGCAGACGCCAGCCCAGGCGATCGAAGAAAAAGAAATAAAGGATCGCCGCCAGGACGTTGCCCGCGGCATAGCCTTCCTGTAGAAGGCCGGACAAAAGGCCCCGATGTTTTGCGGACGCGCCTTCCATGGCCAGCGATGCTCCTACACCCCAGGTGCCACCCATCACAATGCCGAAGAGTGCGCGAACGACCAACAGGGACGTGTAGTTGGGAACCAAGCCGGTGAGGATTCCGGCGATGGCGAACGCGCTCATGTTGATCATGAGAGGAATGCGGCGCCCGTACCGATCGGCCAATATGCCGAAGACGAATCCCCCGACCGGCCTGAAAAGCATGGTCATGGTGATGACGAGGGAAATCTGTGCGTCGGTCTTGTGAAACTCGTGCGCCATTGCCGTAAGGCAAAAAGTGACGAGAAAGAAGTCGAATGCGTCGAGCAGCCACCCGGAAAAACCGGCAACGACCGCAGGTGGATGACCTTCAGCCGGGGCCGCTGCCTGGTTTGACCCGATCTCACCGTCAGACATGCAACCGCCCCTCGGAACCCCGCAGATAGTTCACGCTAACAGAACTTGCGAGCCCATGGAAAATAGGACGACCTCACCTTTGCGAAGAATTATGTTGTCTGCCTCTCGGCAAACGCTCAGGCCACTCCCGGAAATAAGTCGCCATCTAATGTCGCGGTAAGGTTGCGCTTGTACATACACGACTATCGCTGCTGGGCTGTTGTTCACTCCACCGGACTTTCTGTGCGGATTGCACGACTTTCTGCGCCGGCCGCTTGCCGGAAATCGTTGAAAAAATTGAAGGGCGAATCGGGTACGTCCCCGACACCTATGCGTGCGTCGTGCGCAAGCGTGCAAACAAAAGGAGAACAATGATGCACTATCTTCATTTCTGGGCCAGTACAAGGAAATTCGACACAGTTGCGCCGCTTCGCTCGATTTTTGCCGCTATTGTCGCCGTACTCCTTATTTCTCCCACCGCATTCGCCCAATACCGGGCCTCAATCCAGGGCACGGTCTCCGATTCGCAGGGCGGTGTCATTCCTAACGCAAAAGTGACCCTGACCAACACTGGGACAAATGAAACGCAGACCAGAACCACCAACGGGGAGGGCGTTTACAACTTCAACGCACTGCCAGCCAATGTCTTCAAGATCACGGCTGAGGCGGATGGCTTCCAGACCAAGATTCTGGATAACGTGCGGATCATCCCTGAGCAGGCGAACGCGATCAATGTGCAGTTGACGGTCGCGGCGCAGGCACAAACGGTCACGGTTGACGCATCGAAGATGCCACTTCTCGATACGGAAACGGCAACCATTGGCGGGACCATCAGCGAGAACCAGATCCAGCACATGCCGTCGTTCGGACGGGACGTGTTCCAGCTAACCAACCTCGCGCCCGGTACGACTGGCGACCAGTCACAGGCCGCGGGCGGCGGCACATTCAGCTTGCCCGGTACGCAAGGTCCAGGCGGACCAAACGCAAGCCAGGGTATTTTTGCCACGGAGAATGGACCCCAGACGCTTGCTGCCGGCGGACAGTATGAGAGCAATGGCATTTCGATCGACGGCATTGGCACAACGAGCGCCGTTTGGGGTGGGACCTCGGTAGTTACTCCTTCCGAGGAATCGGTGGACAATGTAAAAGTGGTGTCGAACGGCTACGACGCGGAGAGCGGACGATTCAGCGGCGCCCAGATCCAAGTGACATCGAAGAGTGGCACGAACCAGATTCATGGAAGTGCGTTCTTTCAGGCATACCGTCCGGGACTGAATGCCTATCAGCGGTATAACGGCCCGGGATCGATTGGGGCCGGAACTCCAACCACTCGCGGGCTACTGCGGGATTCACAGCGATTCAACCAGATAGGCGGCAGCATCGGCGGCCCCATCTGGAAGGACAAAATATTTGCATTTTTTGCGTATGAGACGGAGCGGAACAATTCGAGCGTAACGAACACAGGATGGTACGAGACATCAGCTTTTGACGGACTTGCTCCTTCGGGAAGCATTGCGTCGAAGTTCCTTACCTTTCCGGGCGCGGGCGTGAATGCCGCGGGCATCATCAACGAAACTTGTGCGAACGCCGGACTCGTAGAGGGGACGAATTGCATTACCGTGCCGGGTCAGGGTCTAAACATTGGGTCGCCGCTCACGTCACCTCTGGGTTCGCAGGATCCGGGTTGGTCGAACCCCAGTTCGCCGGGTGTGGGCAACGGACTGACCCCTGGGGTCGCGGATATCGCGAACTTCACCACTGTCAACCCGCAACATGTTGTCGACGAGCAATACAACGGCCGTCTCGACGCCAACGTGACCGGCAAGGATCACCTTACTTTCGCGATCTACTGGGTTCCCGTCAATCAGACTTACTTCAGCGGCCCAACGCGCGCTTATAACCTGTGGCACCACACGGCCATCAACGACGCTTTTTCAGGCATCTGGAACCACACGTTCTCGTCGAACTTCCTGAATGAAGCACGCGCCAACGCCGCGGGATGGCGGTGGAATGAAATTGCCTCCAATCCGCAAGAACCTTTCGGTCTTCCCAATGACTCAGTGGGAACAATCGGATCGATCACGCTGCAGAACTTCGGTGCCCCTGGTCCCAGCGATCTGAATCAGTGGACTTACAACTATCGGGACATCGCGACATGGATCCTGCGCAATCACACCATCAAAATGGGTGGGGAACTGACGCGCCTTTATTACTTGAACGTCGCGCCGTATGCGGCGAGGCCGAACTTCGGGTTCTTTAACATCTGGGATTTTCTGAATGATGCACCGCAATCCGAGTCGGGCACGTTTGATCCGAATACGGGCATCCCGACAGCCGGACGGCAAGACAATCGCGAAAATCTGTGGGGCGCCTTTGTACAGGACGATTGGAAGGTTAAACCGTCTCTCACGCTGAACCTGGGCCTGCGCTACAGCTACTTTGGCGCTCTGACGGCGAAGCAGAACAATATGTTCTCCGCCAGATTTGGGTCAGGATCAGAAATGATGACAGGGTTGACCATTCAAAAAGGTGGAGATCTGTGGACACCGCAGAAGTTCAACTTTGGTCCGCAAGTTGGTTTTGCGTGGAGCCCGGGCTTCTACCACCAGCGCGTGGTGCTTCGCGGGGGCTTTGGCCTGAACTACAACCAGGAAGAGATCGCGATTTCCGCTAACGTTTATGGCAACCCTGGATTACAGGTTTCTCCGGGCTTCAGTATCAGCAAGCCTTCGGATCCGAATCCGGGAATCGTATACCAAATTCCGAGTGACGTTCACTCGCTTTTTGGTTATCCGCCGAACCCAAACACAATCTCAACGTTCGGGTCGAACGGGCTGCCAACAACGGGAACAGTTGGCGTGACAGCATTCCGCTCTAACATGCCAACTATGTACTCGGAACACTACTCACTCGACACACAGACCGACCTGGGAGCGCAATGGGTCTTCACATTGGGTTATCAAGGTAGCGTTTCACGGCACACGTATTTCCACTACGACGGCAATGCTGTGGCGTCGGTGCAGGGAATTCCATTGAATCCGCAGGTTGCGAATGTCAACTTCTTCGATAACATCGGCCACGGCAGTTACAACGCCATGATCGCCACCCTGCGTCACCAGTTCAGCCGTCAATTCTCGCTCGATGCGCAATTCACATGGGGCCGGAGCATGGACACAAGCTCGGCTCCGTACACCGAGCAGGACTATCCCTTTAACACGAGCCTCAACTGGGGCCGTTCCGACTACAACATCACGCGGCAGGAAAAGCTGTTTGGTATGTGGCAACCGGTCATCTTCCATGGCAACCACGCGTGGGCAGAGAAGATCGCGGGTGGATGGACGCTGAGTGGAGTTCTGAATCTTCACACCGGGTTCCCGTGGACACCTGTGTATTTCAGTCCAGTCGGCAGCCTGTATTGCTCAACCTGCGGTTACACCCAGGTTCTGCCTGCGGCGTACCTCGGCGGCGCGGGACAGGACCACAGCAACGATGCATTCAAGTCGGGCCCAGGAGTGGGCGCCGGCGCAAACAAGAATTTCCCCAAGGCAGCCACTGATCCAAACGCTGCCGAGGCGTACTTCACACCGCCTACGCTAACGGCAGGCCCTGCCTTCCCAGCAACAGGAGGCGTGGTCCCTCAGGCACCCGGAATCCGTCGCAATTCTTTCACCGGACCGGGATATCGTGATGTGGATGCGACGATCACCAAAACCTTCGGAATTCCCAAGTTGCGTGAGGGATCCGGTATCGAGATTCGCGCAGATGCGTTCAACCTCTTCAACAATCTCAATTTCGATCCAACTCAGATTTCCAACAATATCCAGTCTGCCAACTTTGGGCAGGCTCAGAAGGCGCTTGGCTCGCGGACCGTTACGATGCAAGCCCGGTTCCATTTTTAACAAGGTCGAGTCAAACTGATTAGTAAACGCGAGCAGCAGGTTATACTGCTGCTCGCGTTCTTTTCTCATTCAGCGCGCACCTTCTTTCCGTAACCCTAACTATCACCACACAAAAAAAATGGAGAAGCTCATGCGTCATCCGACAGCCATGCGGGTGTCTTTCCTGTTTCTGGCGATCTTCGTATGGGGAGCACAATTCAACTTCACACAGGAGACCGTTACCATCGATGCGCAAGCCACTGGAAAACCTTTCCCGCATTTTTGGGAGCAGATGTTTGGTTCTGGGCGCGCCATCCTGACGCTTCGGGAGAGCTATCGGGAAGACCTTCGGGCGGTGAAAAAGGTCGCTGACTTTCGCTATGTGCGATTTCATGCCATCCTTCACGATGAGGTGGGGGTCTACAACGAGGATGAGCATGGCAACCCCGTCTATAACTTTGCTTACGTCGATCAGATATACGACGGGCTCCTCAAGAATGGCGTGAGACCGTTTGTTGAGATCAGCTTCATGCCCAAAAAGCTGGCATTCAATGCAGACGCCCTTCATCCATTTTGGTATAAGCAGAATGTTTCACCTCCAAAAAGCTTGGAACGCTGGGACGATTTAATGAAGCACTTTGCGCAGCATCTGGTCGATCGTTACGGAATTGATGAAGTATCGCGGTGGTACTTTGAGGTCTGGAACGAGCCAAATATTGATTTTTGGGGCGGGATTCCGCGAGACCGTTCGTACTTTGAACTATATGCACACACCGCGCGCGACTTGAAGGGCGTCAGCTCCAGGATTCGTGTCGGGGGGCCTTCAACCGCCGCCATTGCGTGGATAACTGACTTTCTGAAATTCACCGCGGACAACCATGTTCCGGTTGACTTCGTATCGACGCATGCGTACGCGGATGATACGACGCTGGACCTGTTTGGTAAGAATGAAGACATTCCAATGGACGAACGCGAATTCAAGGCGCTCACGAAGGTCCGTGGTGAGATCAACGCGTCGAGTCAACCTGATCTGCCCTTATTTCTCACGGAATGGAATGTTCAGGGGATGAAGGAATCTCGCGACACTACATTTGTAGGACCCGCGCTGGCAAACACGATTCGCCAGTGTGATGGTCTTGTGAACATGATGTCGTTCTGGACTTTCTCCGATGTGTTTGAAGAGGGTGGCCCGATCGCCAAACCGTTTATTGGCGAGTTTGGATTGCGTGCCAAAGGAGGGATTAACAAGCCAAGTTACTACGCGTATGGCCTTTTGCACGAGCTTGGAGATCAGCGTATTGCGAGTGAATCGAAGAACGTAATCGTGACCAAGACTGCACAAGGAGACCTCGCAATCGCAGCTTGGAATCTTGTCGATCCCGATCAAAGTGGGACCGCCCGTAACTTGACCCTGACCTTCAACAATCTTCCCAACACGGCCCATGTGACCCTACAGAGCGTGGACGATGAACATGGAAACGTTTTGCCACACTATAAGAAACAGGGTAGCCCCGTCGATCCCACGCCGGAGCAAGTGGAGCAGCTCAATCGCGAAACCGGGCTACCTGACCCCGAGGAAAAGGGTCTCAACGGCGGCAAACTCGAGCTCAGGCTCGCGCCAAATCAGCTTGTTCTGATAGAAGTCCACCGCTGATCATTTGAAGGCAACTTATCGCACCTGGAAGCAGACCGGGCGCGCGTTTTGAATCAGATGTTCGTCAGGCCGCCTCGGCCGGTCTATGCGGAAAGAACGCGAAGTCCTTCATCATTGCTCGAAGCGCTGCCTTGCTGATAGGCGTTTCATGCAGCAGGAGTTCTGATGACTGGATGAGGGCATTGGCGTGGAACCACTCCTGGACGATGTTGTCGCAGAGGCAATTGAGCAGCGCTAGCAACGACATCCCTTGATGATGCGCCATCCACTCGCGGACAAGGTCACCCCTGCGAGTTGAGGTGGTGTAGTCGACGGCCTCGTAGAATCCGTACGCACCCACCCATCCCGCCGATGCCATGTGCCGCAGATTGCTAATGGCGGCTTCGTGATCTACGCCCAAAGCGAGGAACGTGGAATATGGCGAAACTACCGGGCCGGCCGTAGCGCTTTGGGAAAGCGCGATATGCGGAATTCCGTAGGCGAAATAACTGTAATGCCCGGCATTGTCCGTGCGCGCAGATCCTGACTCTGATATGCCCCATGGAATTCCTGCCGATCGCGCAAACGCCTGCTGGACCTGGACACTAGCGTTCAGCGTGTCGGAAAGGAGGGTGTTCGGAAAGCTGCGCATCCAGAGCGAAGGCATCAGATACTCAAACATGGTTCCAGTCCAAGACATGAGTAGGTGAGTGCCGAATGCGTACGTGTGGTCACGTGAAAGCTTGAACCAGCTTTGTTGAGGAAGCTCGCCGCGAGCAATCGCCAGGAAGGTCGCAATGCGAGCCTCGGACGCAAGCATGTCATACGAAGCTTCATGGGCTTTCTGATTTCTAACGTCGTAGCCGATGGAAAGAATGTGGCGCGCGGGATTGACGAGGAAACCAAATTCAGTCTGCTCGGCAAAGCGTTCGGCTTGTTGCCCAATGTTGCGGATTTGAGCCGCAAGCTCGCGGAGATTGCTGATCGCAGATGGCAATGCGGCATGCAACTGCTCCGTAGTGGAACCCCGACTATCAGTAAGCCCGCTTGCCGGGGCAAGCTTGCGTTCCAGCATTTCAGCGAATAGCGCGGCCTGATCGATGGAGAGTAATTCTGACTTGTTGTTGAGGTCTAATTCCGCGACCTCCCGAAGCGGCGAAAACTGAGGCTGAAGCCAGGGTAGATAGTCTCGCAGCAATGCATTTATCGCGAAAATGCGTCGATGAGTTTCTCGATACCACCAAGGGTCGGAAGTCGTCGCGTCAGTAGCGGACAGCGCTTCAAACGCAGAATCTGCGGACGCCAACCAAGTGAGCCATTCCGCAATGGTGGCCGTGTGCCCTGGCAGCGACAATTTCGCGAGCGTTCCCGGTACCTTGCCCTGTGCCATCATCAGTTCCCAGTGCGGCCGTAGTGCGGTGAACAACGAACGTGAGAGCAATGGCTTGTTGAGGAGCGTGCGAGCTCCAGAATGGAGCGTATAGAGGGATGCAACAAAGTTGCCGCTGTCTACAGAAGAAACAAAAGGGTTTGTCTCAAGGGATTGGCAGGTCCGTGTGTCATACCAATTGAGTAGGTGACCGCGGACCTTTTCAAGCCGTCCGATAGTCGTCAGGCTCTTTTGCGTGAGAGAAGAGAATTCTGGGATAGTCAGAAACCCGAACTCACATGCGGCCTGTCTTGCATTGAGCAGGAGGCCTACATTGGTAGGTGATACACGTGCTGCTTCAAATAGGCCCTTCTCTTCGACATTGTCAGGAATCAGATAATTGTGGCCCTCGCCTCCGAACTCGCTGAAGTATCGCCAGATTCTCAGAGCGTGGCCGAGAAGCAGGGATCGGTCTGCCGCACTTAAATTTTGAAGCTCCTGAGGGGGGCGATTGAGCCAGGCTGTAAGGACCGTTGCCATACACCATCCGAACAGAATGGGTGCGGCAACAAGCAGGGCGATGCGTTGCGGTGCAAACACGTAAATGATCACCGCGAGACTGCACGCGATCACGGGCATCAGGGCCAGATAGCGATCAACTGGGGTAGATTTCCGAGTTTGCGATTCTGCCTCTGCGGCGGTCTCCCATTCGAGAAGACGCTCACCGGTAATGAAACGTCTGATGAGAGCGCGCATCACGGCGTCCAGGGCCAACAATGCTTGATGGGGAAGAAAGAAGAGATTCAACAGCGCAAGGAGAGCCGCAGGTCCGGAGCCGCTGAGGGCAAAGCCAACTGCTCCTTCCCGCCTGCTCCAAAAGGCTCGTCCCACACTGAAAGCAGTCTGCACGATGGTGGGAAAGAAGAACAGAAGGAGCGGAACGATGGTCCAATAAACTGGACCACCCGGAAGCCAAAGCCATCCGGCGACGAACAATATAAATGTGAACGGCTCAACGAGCGAACGACGAAGGTTGTCAAAAATCTTCCAACGGGAAACGGTAGAGATAGGGTTAGGCACTAATTTGTTAGTTTCGTCAGGAACCTTGGAAAACATCCAGCGTGCAATTTGCCAGTCCCCACGGACCCAGCGGTGCTTTCGGCGGGTATAGGCGCTGTAATGGGTCGGGTAGTCATCGATGAGTTCGACATCCGTAACCAGACCGGCTCGCGCATAGGCACCCTCAATCAGATCGTGACTGAGTAAGGTGTTGCGCGGGAACCTGCTGTTGAGCACGGTGTGCAGCGCGGCCACTTCGTAAATCCCCTTACCGGTAAAGATTCCCTCTCCGTACAAGTCCTGGTAGGCATCCGAGATCGCGCGCGCATATATGTCAAACCCGGTTTGACCGGAATACATCGATGCCAATCGTGAGCGGGATGCGGAACTGACGCTGACCCCGATGCGCGGTTGCAGGATGCCGTAACCGTTCACAACAATCCGCAACTTGGGATCGATGATCGCCTGGTTTAGCGGGTGGGCTATCGCACCTGCGAGCTTGGCTGCGGTCCCACGAGGAAGCTGGGTATCGGAATCAAGGGTGAGAATATACCGGACAGTCCGGAGTGCTTCGAGTCTGCCAGCTTTGATCGGAAAAGCGTCAAACTCTCCCACAAGAAGCTTGTTCAGATCCAGGAGCTTTCCACGCTTGCGTTCCCAACCCATCCAGACTCCCTGACGGACGTTGAAAATGCGATGGCGATGAAGAAAAAGAAATGATCCGTTATTCGGAGAAGCGTAGCGGGCATTGAGATCGTTAGTGAGCTGAATTGCCAGATCGACAAGTGGGCTGTTGTCGTGAGCATGCGGCTTGCTCACGGAGTCAGGCAAATCAGTGAGCAGGGCAAAGTGAAGATTTGGATCTCGGTTTGCCAAAAACCGAACTTCCATCTCATTCACCATCTCGCGCACCTGCTTCTGGTTCAGCAACAAAGTAGGAACAACCACCAATGTGGTGCAATCGTTAGGAATGCGCTCGCTGAAGTCCAGCTTTGGTAACGGCTCGGGTTCAAAGATGGAAGTGATTGAGTTGTTGACCAACTCCACCGCGCACTGCATCGCGGGCATGATCATGAGCAGGAACGTTATGGCAAGGCGTCCGAAAACGGGGTAGTTGGGGAGCAGAGGGAATATGGTGGTCGCGATGAAGAAGATGGTGATGAGTTCAATGCTGGTGATGTAGAAGTCGTCGGCGTTGCGACGAATCATTGCCCGCACACGGACGGAGACGGGGGGATGGAAGTTCACGCGGGCAGCCAGCTTCGCAAATCCGCCATTCAGCAGGTAGTACCCTACATGGCTGCATCGCTGCTGCTTACGCGGGTCTTCGTATTTGGCACATGCGCCCTCCCGGGAGAGTTCGATCGCCTGGGAGGCGACCTGGGCTTCAGTCATATCAGAGTGGCGTGCAATGAGCGCAACCCGGTTGCGATAAACCTGCCTGGTCTCAAAATCCATCTTAGGATAGGTTCCTGATGGATCTTCCAGCAGGTTGACGTCAAACGCGATCAGGGACTCCAGAAGGCCGTTCCACTCAGTGTTGGTGGCCAATCGCATACTGGCGAATAAGACGAGCAACTCCGAATTCGGCCCCGGATCATTCGTCGTGAGGGCTCTTCTGGCAGTTGCCAGCATCACCTCAAGCAATATGAAGCTCAAGTAGGAAGGAATATGCCAAATTTCGTTGAGTGTGAGCGGATCGTTGATTTGGAGTTCTCTCACGAAGAGAGCCAGGGTCTCAGGTGCAATTTCGCCGTTCACCGCCTGGATGTATCTTGCCACCAGAGCAGCGACGCGTGGCTCTTCGTTCTTTTCGACGAGAACTCTTGGAAGGTCGTCCCTGTCTTTTGGTTGAGGAGTTACGGCGGATACAGCGGAACGCAAGATACGAGGGTTCGATCGCAGCTCAAGCAGTCCGGCGATGGGCCTGTCGTGGGTGGCAGGATCGTCAGGCAAGAGGGCGAGTTCTCTTTCGAGGTGTTCAACATTCGAGCGCGCCGCCGCGACGCGCTCCTTGAATTTACCTGCCGTAGTGGGCCGAAGCGATACCTCCCACGAGGCCGCACCACGCGCGGCTTTTTGCAGCGCTTCAAGTCGTTCATCGTTCATCACGTATTGCGCATCCAGGAAAGAAATTGTTTCATTCATTGAGTCCTTAGCGGTAACTGGCTGCCTGCATTTCAAACATTGCGGCGTACCGGCCACCTAGTGCCATCAACTGCGAGTGATTTCCTGCTTCTACCAGACGACCGCCCTCAAGCACCACGATTCTGTCAGCCATGCGAACGGTCGAGAAGCGATGAGAGATCAGGAGGGCCATTTTGCCTTCAGTGAGTTCAGCAAAACGGTCGAAGACCTCCATTTCACTGCGTGCATCGAGAGCCGCTGTCGGCTCATCAAGAATCAGCAATTGTGCGTCGCGCAGGTACGCACGGGCGAGCGCCAGCTTTTGCCATTCACCGCCTGAAAGATCGACTCCGTCTTCAAACCGCCGCCCCAGCATTTGCTCGTAACCGCCTTGCAATTTCGCTATCACTCCGGCCGCCAGGCTCTTCTGTGCAGCAAATTCTATTTCGCCGGGCGAGTGGGGAACCTCAATACGTCCGACCGCGATGTTCTCACGCGCCGTCATCTCGTACTTCATAAAGTCCTGAAAGATGACGCCCATTTCAGCATGCAAGTCGTTAAGGTCGTACTCGCGGAGATCAACGCCATCAAGCAGAATCTGACCTTCAGTTGGATCATATAGTCGTGTGATTAACTTGACGATCGTCGTCTTTCCCTGACCATTTTCCCCGATGAGCGCAATCCGCTCGCCGGGCTCAAGAGTGAAGTTGAAGTCCTTCAAGACGCGGCGCGATGTTCCAGGATAACCGAACGAAACATTAATGAATTCGAAGCCCCGCTTAATGGGGCGAGGCGTCTTTATTCCGTTCACCTTCGATTCGACGCGGGGCTTCATCTCAAAGAAGGCCAGCAAGTCAGTGAGGAACAGTGCCTGATCAGCCACACCGGAGGCTGTCGAGAATGCCTGTTGTATATTCGACATCGCCTGCATGATCGCGGTGGTAATCAGAGTCAAATCGCCGATACTGTACACGCCTTTAACCGTGCGCCAGATGCTGTAGCCATAGGCCCCGTAATATCCCAACTGCCCAACGATAGCGAGCAATCCGCCCCAAAAGAGGCGGCGTCGATTTAGAGCGACATTCTGTTCGTAAATGGTCTGCGAGAGGCGTGAGAATCTTTCGGTCAGGTATTCGCTGAGATTGAAGAGTTTGAGTTCCTTGGCAGCTTCCTTGCTGCCCCCGACTTGTCTGAGGTAGTCCATCTGACGACGCAGGGGCGTCTGGCGAAAATTCTTTGCGTAGGTGAGAAACGCGAAATGGCTTTCTCCGAGGAAGGCTGGAATGATCCCTGCGATGAGAAGGAGAAGAAGGAATGGAGAGTACTTAATGAGTACAGCCGAGAACGCGATTGCTGTGACGGACTGCTGGATCAAACGTCCCATCTGCTGGATCATCGCCAGGCGATCCGTCGCCTGCACACGAGCGCGTTCCAGGCGGTCATAGAACACCGGATCTTCGTAAACTGTGACGTCGAGAGCCGCGGCCTTTCGCATGACTTCAACGCTGACGTGATGGGTGTACCGATCAGCAAGCAAGTTGTCGAAGTAGTCGACCGACCGTGCCAAAATCCCCGTAACAACGGCCAGAGCCATCTCACCACTCACCAACCACCAGAAGTGTGGTGGTAATGATTGATGAAGGCGGATTTGGTTCACGCCGTCGATGATGTAGCGCCCGATGATGCCAATGCCCACGGGGAGGAACGCCACAACGATTCGAATGGTGATGTTCCAGAAGACTACGGCCGGTCCGGATTCCCAAACGAAGTGCAGAACTGGAGGCACATTTTTTAGCGCGCTGAGGCGTTCGCCCCAGGCATTGCCTCGTTTCTCCGGCGGTTTCGTTGCCGCCTCTGCGGAGGCACCTGCAACTCCCGAAGTATTGGTTTCGGCGGACATGAACTTCCTTTGTTTACCGTTGGGTTCGAGGAGCGGCTGGATGACACCAGCGAAGCGCGCAGAAATCCGGCTGAGACAGGCTTCCACAGTCCGGGGCCGTATCTAGTGGATACGATGCGTAGTGAAAGCGCATCGTTGTTCCACAATGCTGTACGACAGGTGTCGGGGCCAACGCCTCGGGGTAGGCGGCTGCTGCCGCTAATACGGTTTGAAGCCAGCGCTTTCCATGCCGCGCTGAGCTTCGGGATTCTTCATAAAAGTATCCCACACAAACGCGGAGCGCGCGTTTTCCGCCATCAGCATAGTAATGCCCGTATCGATGCCAACGACATCCGTGTCATACCAGTCAGTAAGAGGATTGAACGCGTCAACGAAGCCGTAACGACACCACGCTTTCGGGTAGTGGTCATGGATTGTATGGAGAACGCGCATCGTCGCGGCCGGGAGGAATGGAATTGAACCGCCTGCGGCCGCAGGTACCACGGTTCCGTCGATTGGACCCATCGCGGGAGGGCCACCCCATGCCACGTACCCCTTGGCGGAATCCGATGCCGTAATGCCCCACAAAGCGTTGCTATAGTCGGGGAACTGGGGATTGAGCTCCACGCAGAATCGCCGGTGCACATCGGTGGCAATACTTGAATTCTGAAAGTAGTCGGCGAACCGATCACGCTTTTGGCGAAAATCAAACCACGCCTGCGAATATTGGTGCACGAACAGCGGAGCAAAGGATCCGACGTATCGCTGCCCGTCGTATTCGAAGACCAGGCGTTTCCATGCAAACCAGGCTTCGCTAGACAGCGGATGGGTCGTCGATCCCATCCCCAGCAGATACATCATCATCAGTTCGCTGTAGTAATCCCACCGCGAGTGGATGAAGCCCGCTTCCGGGGTCCAGCCATGCGACAGAAGGCTTGTGTCTTCTGACAGCCAGGTCCAATCCACTCGATCAAAAATGGCGTGAGCCAACTCCTGGATATCTCTATCGTTGAAGTGTTGCTTGCACATCAATATTCCGCACAGTAGCATGGCCGTGTCGACGGAAGATACTTCTGAATCCCAAACCCTCTCGCCGGTGCCGATGTTGGCAAAGTGATAGAAAAAGCCCCGGTGAGTCGGCAACTTGTGCCAAATGAAATTCAGAGTTGTGAGCACTCGATGGCGCGCGTCTTCGTAGCTGACGAACCCCCGCATTTGCCCGATACAGATAGCCGTCAACCCAAATCCGGTAGAAGCGCTGCTGGCTACAATGCTGGAATCATTGGTGCGAACGTTGCAGCGGTCCTTGATTAACCCGGTCTCAGGATTGCCTTGCTCCCAGAAAAACAGGAAATTGGCGTGCTCCATGTCGTTCAGGAACTGATCGTCCTGCTGGGACAGCACTGTCCCTGCCGGCGGGCGTGTAACTTCAGAAGCGGGTTTTCTTCTTTGAGCCTGGGGGGCTGAATCTAACGATGAGGCTATCGCGCCTGAGGCCAGCGGCAGACCCAGCGACATGGTCGCCATCTGATGCAGGACGCGGCGGCGCGTCAAACCGCGACAATCTAACGGTTCCGGTTGCTGGCATTTTTCGTGATTCTTACTATCTGGGATGCGGGGTGGCTCCAAGTCGTGGCTCTCCGCCGGTTTGCCCGGTGCGAAACGATGGTGACAGCCTTGATTTTAGATGCTCCGAAATGCACCATGGTAAACACAAAGGGTACAGCGAATTGGGCGAGCATAGCGTCAAATGAGCTGACGGGCACGAGAAATTGATGAATTGGAAACGTTTGATTGTATGGGCGGCAATTTTATCGGCAGTTGGCGCCGTTATCACCGTCCTTGCGGTCCGTAGTCATCGTTGGCGCCCCCGTACCATCACGGTCCAGGGCGCAGTCATTCGGCGCGATTCCGACCCGCGCCGTCAACTGCCGATTTCCAATGTCGCGGTAACTGCCACCGACGGTGTGGTTACGGTCGGAACGCAGTCCGACGCATCCGGATTCTTCGATCTCTCCTTCAAAGAAAACGTTTGGCCCGGACAGACGGTTCAACTCACCTTTCGCGACCCCCAATACGAGCCTTTCCAAATCACCATGCCGCTGGGGATCAGAACCGCAGCAAGTCGACTCTACGTCGCCCAAATGACGCCTTTGGCGCCCGATGAAGGGCCAGACCCCGGTAAGAAACTGGCTGTTGTTACCAACGTCCGCATCCGCTACACCGTAAATGCTCAGGGCGATGAGAACGTCGGCAGCGCCGTCAAGACCTTTCAGGTAGTCAACAAGGGCAACGTGCCGTGTAACGGAGAAGGACCGTGCTCGCCGGATGGAGCATGGAAAGCAGCCATGGGCGAGATCACACTCGATGCAGGCCCCGACAATGGATTCCGTAATGTGCGCGCCTCCTGCATTGCTGGACCGTGTCCATTTACGCGGATCGATCCCAGCGGCCTTCAGCCGGGTGGCAGGACAATCACCGCAAAAGCGCTGAATTGGTCAGACACCGTCACGTTCCTCGTCGAAGCCGAGGTCTTTCGATCGTCCATTAATTCCAATGTCCGTGAATCCTACCCCGTCATCTTCGGCAGAACGCTGAATTTCGTGTTGCCTGCGTCTGCCGAAGGCGTCAGCATTGAAGCGGACCTTGATCGCACGCCGATGGTTTTCCCCCTCGGGCCTGAACTCCTGCTCAGTTGGGCAAGTTGCTCCGCCCGCGCCAGCCGAGATAGTGCCAGCTCAACCGTTTATCGCTGCGAACTTAAGCCCACTTACCGCTTCTGAAGCGAGCCGATGCAAAATCCATTGACGTCCGCCCTGGTCCGCCTTACGCTGGAATCCAGCGCGAAGGGCGCATCCAGTCCGCGGAAAGGGCCGTGCCCACCTTAGGTCTCACAATTTGACGAAACTTCTTTCCAGCCTGATTGGCGCGGACTCCAGGCGACTCACGAAAGGAGCTTCGTATGCCTGAAAGAACCCTGCCCGAACACCCCAACCTCAACCAATACAAGAAGCGAGCCAAGGACCTGTTGCGCGAGTGCCGCGACGGCTCGCCTACGGCGTTGGTCCGCTTGCACGCTCACCACCCTGACGGCGCCCAGGCGCCTATTGCCCTCACCGCTGCCCAACTCGTGATCGCGCGCGAACACGGCTTTGAAAGCTGGCCGAAGTTTGGTGCGCACATTGAGGCTCTTCGCATTCAACGCGCCATCGAGGCTCTCGCTGATCCCGTGAAGGCGTTCCTAGTTGCGGCCACCGTCCCGCAGGATGGTTCTCCGCACACTTCGGGAACACTCGATGAAGCTGAAGCCATCCTGGCGCGCTATCCGCAGGTGAACAACACCAACATCTACGCCGCCGCTGTTCGGGCGGACGAATCGGCGGTGCGCGGATTCCTTTTGGCTGATCCGAAGCTGGCCACAACCCCTGGCGGCCCGCGCGAGTGGGATGCTCTCACTCATCTCTGCTTCTCGCGCTATTTGCGCATCGACCGTGCTCGCTCCGACGCGTTTGTTCGAACCGCGCGCCTTCTGCTCGACGCCGGTGCGAGCCCCAACACCGGCTGGTACACCATGTGGCAGGGCAATCGGGAGTTCGAGAGCATCATCTACGGTGCTGCGGGGGTTGCCCAGCACCCGGACGTTACGCGTCTTCTGCTGGAGCGTGGCGCCGACCCGAATGATGGCGAGACCTGTTATCACGCGCCGGAAAGCTACGACAACACCGTTACGCAGATCCTTCTCGAAAGCGGCAAGCTCAACGATCGCAGCCGCCTCTGGATCCTTGTTCGCAAAGCTGATTGGCACGACTACGACGGCATGAAGCTCGCGCTGGACAATGGCGCGGATCCGAACGCTATTCCGCAGTGGGGAAACACAGCGCTGCAACACTCGGTGCAACGCGATAACGGCATCGAGATGATCCGGTTGTTGCTGGATCGCGGCGCAGACCCGCTGATGAGAAACGGGCGCGATGGCCGGTCCGCGGCGGTTATGGCGGCTCGGCGCGGACGCGGTGATGTGCTGGCTCTCTTGCGCGAACGGGATATCGATCCGCAATTCGCCGGTGTCGACCGGCTCATCGCCGCGTGCGCGATCGCGGACCAGCCTGCTCTTCAATCTCTCCTCAAGGAGGAGCCGAAGCTGCTGCAGGCGTTGCTGGCCGAGGGTGGCACGCTGCTGCCTCAGTTTGCGGGAGTTGGAAACAGCGAAGGTGCAAGGTGCCTGATTGACCTTGGCGTACCAGTCGATGCGCTGTACGTTGGGGACGGTTATTTTGACATTGCAGGGGGTTCCACGGCCCTGCATGTTTCCACGTGGCGTGGGCGGCCGGAAACAACGAAGCTGCTGTTGACGCGTGGCGCGAAGGTCAATGCGCTTGATGGCAAGGCTCGCACGCCGCTGCAACGCGCCATCCAGGCCTGCACTGATTCCTACTGGAAGGAGCGTCGCTCGCCCGATTGGATTGCGCCTTTGCTCGATGCGGGCGCGACCCTCGAAGGCGTCGAGATCCCCTGCGGCTACGATGCTGCAGATGAGCTCTTGATGCGTGTGCGCGGGAAGGGAATTAAGTGATGGATGTGTGCCCCGGTCCTCGATAAAGGGCCGGGGCCACTCTTACGATTGCTGCGCCGCCGGAACGGCAGGCCGCAACTCAACCTTTTTGGTAGTGATCACAACCTTCGCCGACGTGAGTGCCGGACCGCCCCGGCCTTCCCTGGTTGCTTCAACCTGAATCTCACCGGCCTTTTTGGTGCTCTGGATAATTACCTGCGCGAGGCCGTTGAACAGCGAACGCCGCGGCTCTTTGTCACTCTCCTGGCAGTTCGGATCGCCATTGCCGACACCAATCAGAACGCCGTCGCCAGTGACCTTGAAGCCGATTTTGTTACTCGCCGTCGGCACCAGGCGCCCATCCTTGTCCAGGCCCTCGACCTTGAGAACCGCAACATCTTCGCCATCGGCGTTGATCTCGGTGCGATCCACGGTCAGCCGGATTGCCGCCGTTGGTCCGGTCGTTTCGCGCTTCTCGGTGAGCACGACTTTCCCGTCCTTCGAGCCGCGCGCCTCGATGTAGCCGGGCTCGAACCTCACTTTCCAATCGACATGCTCGAGATGTGGGACCTTCTTGCTGCCCAGGCTCTTGCCATTCACAAACAGCTCGACTTCTTCAAGATTGGTATAGACCCACACGGGGATCTCATCGCCTTCGCGTCCCTCAAAATTCCAATGCGGGAACAGGTGCAGAGACGGCTCCTTGCCCCACCACGCCTTGTAGTAGAAAAAGTTGTCCTTGGGATACCCGCACATGTCCACGATGCCGAATTGCGAGTTGATCGACGGCCAGCCATACGGCGTGGGCTCACCGCGATAGTCGAAGCCTGTCCACGCAAAACCGCCGGCCATCCATTCGCGCGTACCGTAAAACTTCCACCACTCTTCGGCCGTCTCGCCCCACGGCACCACGCCATCATAGGAGTTCACCGTATTGCGCAGCTTGTCTGACGTGTACACGCCGCGCGTGCCGATCGCGCTCGATGTCTCTGATCCGTAGATCGGTTTGGTGGGATTCTTCTTGTGGTATTCGTCGGGATACTTCAGGTTGTAGTTGAAGCCGATGACTTCGAACGGCTCAGAAACGCCCTTCTCGTTGTTGCCGTTCACGGCCGCTGAAACCTGGCGCGTGGGGTCAAGTTCATGACACAGCCGGACCATGGTGGTTGCGATCTTCGCGCCCTGCTCGGCCATTTCGCTTTGCAAGACGAACTCTTCATTGCCAATGGACCAGAGGATGATCGACGGTGAGTTGCGATAGCGCTTCACCATTGTGGCCAACTGCTCAAGCCCCTCCGGAGTGGAGTTCATCTGGCGTGTCTCGCACATCATCATCATGCCCATGCGGTCGCAGGCTTCAACCCACTCCGGTGTAGGCATATTGTGGGAGGTGCGCACCGCGTTGCCGCCCATCTCGCGCAATACTGCAAGCCGGAACCACTGCAAGTGGTCCGGTACTGCAGCACCCACACCCGCGTGATCCTGATGGTTGCATGTGCCCTGGATCTTTAATGGCTTGCCATTGAGGAAGAATCCCTTGTCGGCGGTGAACTCCGCTGTGCGCACGCCGAACGAAACTCGTTCCGCGTCGCGCACCTTGCCTTCGGATTCCACCGTCACAATCGCAGAATAGAGATTCGGTTCGTCCACCGACCACAGCGCTGGACTCGTCAGCTTCGCCGACGCGGTGTAGCTGGCTGTTCCATCCACGTCAATCTTCTGGCCTGCTGCTTCGGCCGTCGCAACGGTCGCGCCCTTGGCATCGAGAATCTCCCAGCTCACCTTGGCCGTCGCGGGCTGCTTGCCCTGGTTCTGGACCATGGTGCCCAACGACAAAGTCGCCGCATTGCCTGTCACCGCTGGCCGCACCCAACTCTCCCACTTACCCAGGTGAACCGCATCGGTCTTGGCCAGCCATACATGGCGATAGACGCCGGCGCCCTCGTAGAACCATCCATCGCCGAAGCTCGCGTCAACGCGCAGCACAATGTAGTTCTTTGCGCCGTAGGCCAGATAGTCCGTCATGTCGAACCGGAACGGCGCGTACCCATTGTTGTTACGGCCGATGAAGCAGCCATTGACAAACACAAAAACGTCTGCGGAACGCGCCATCGAACTCAATCGTGATGCGCCTGCCAAGGTCGCTTGCAGGTATGTCGAACTCGCGGCGGTACCATCCCACGCTCGACTCGGGATAGCGCCGCCCCAATGGCTTGAAGCCATGCGAATTCTGTTCGTCGTCGTTTACGAACGGCAGTTCGACAGCCCAGTCGTGAGGCAGGTTGAGTGTGCGCCACTTCGAATCGTCGAACTTTGCCTTGGCGAACTTGAAGTCGCCGGTCTTTGCAAAGTCGCCTTGCCCGACGCCGAAGCCCAGATCCCTGGCCGGATCCACGCCGTTGCCAAAGGTAAACTTCCATCCGAAATCGAATAGCAAGTGTTCCCGCGGAGCCAGCGCGGGCACGGCTTCAGCCGAACCCTGCGGCATGTCGGCCAGCAGTGAGGCGGTTCGCGCCAAGGCGGAGCGAGCAAGTAATGAGGATGCCGAAAGAACTAATCCGGATGAAAGCAGATCGCGACGGGAGATGACAGGCATGAATGCCTCCAGAAGGCAGTAATTTGGTGCAGGCGCACGAATCAGAGTGCGGGAACAAGGCGGAACTATAAACGCCTCACCCCCAGAAAGTAAACGATTTCATGGCTGGATTTGCCTGGGTACTCCTTGGCTTAACGCTCCAATCGACCATGACCCGCTGTGTTAAATTTAGAGTGACCCATCCGCAATTGGAGAGGTGGCCGAGTGGTTGAAGGCGCACGCTTGGAAAGCGTGTTTAGGGGAAACTCTAACGTGGGTTCGAATCCCACCCTCTCCGCCAGTATCTCGTTTAGATTCATCGCATTCGTGACCCTAGGCCTACTTCTTTCCTGCGGAAGGCGACGCACTTTGCCGTCCAGATGCAGGTAAGGCCGCACGTTCGACTCAATTGTGCGAAATCCGTCTGGAGCGAGAGGTAACTGGCGAAATTTCTCTATGGCCTTTGAGGGCGTGAAGCGAGTCCACGCGCCATCACTTCCGAATAGGATTCTCCTTAAACCCTTTTTTGGTTTCCAGTTACCCAGGCCCGCCACACCGGATATGTCAAAGTACAGATGAGAGACCCCGCCGGTCATTCCGTGCAATTGCGCGCATAAAGACCATCAGTGTCGTAGTCGTCATAGCCGCCGCTTCCACATAAATGGGCATTCCAGGTGTGCGTCGGACCTTGGAAAAATCATGAGATTTTGCAGATGGTCAGCGGAGAGTTTTTACCAATCCAGTCCAAATGGACGTGAAACCGGCTCATCGGAGTGGTGAATCGGCAACGTGTACATGCATGTCAACGAAATTTCAGGTGATAAGTGGCATATCGCTGGGGATAACATCGCCATCCTTGCTCACAACCCTGAGCCTGCCACTTAGCATGTCGCACATTGTCTAAACGATTGATGACTCGAACGGCCTTACTGCTTCACCCGCGCCCGATATAGGGCATTTTGGTGGCCATGACCGTCATGAACTGCACATTAGCGTGAAGCGGCAGGTTTGCCATGTAAAGAACCGCGTCGGCTACGATCTTCACGTCAATGCAAGGCTCGGCCAGCAGGGTGCCGTTGGGTTGCAGCGCCCCGTTGCGGATTGACTGCGTGAGATCGGTCGCTGCATTGCCGATGTCGATCTGACTGCATGAAATGTCATAAGCACGTCCGTCAAGTGAGAGACTTTTGGTCAAGCCGGTGATGGCATGCTTGGTCGCTGTGTATGCTGCCGAGTTTGGCCGAGGAACATGCGCTGCGATGGAGCCGTTGTTGATGATTCGGCCGCCCCGAGGAGTTTGACACTTCATAAGCTTGACAGCAGCCTGCGCGCAGAGAAATGCCCCAGTTAGATTGACGTCGACCACCCCGGTCCATTGTTCGTACGAGATATCTTCAATCGGAATTGCGGGTAATCCGATTCCCGCATTGTTGAATAAAACATCGAGGCGTCCAAACCTTTGTTGCACTTTCTGGAAGAGATTGAGCACCGAGGCAGGTTTGCTTACATCCGTGGAAATAGCAACCATGGTTGTACCCGAATCCGCCGCCTGGGATGCGGTCGTTTCCAGTTCTTCAATACGACGCCCGGCAATAACCACGTGAAATCCGGCCGCGTGCATTGCTAACGCAACAGCGCGTCCGATTCCGCTTCCCGCGCCAGTTACGATGGCAACCCTGGCTTCAGAGCCTTCGAGCATGAGTATTCCTCCATGGACCGGGGGTAAGTCAATTTCTCGACCTAAAGATAACTCAACCACCACGAACGGTGGGTCGCTTTGTATTGTGCGAACCTGCTGCAGAGTGGGTATAGCGCCGCGACTAAGCCGATCCAGATAGCATAGGTGACCCAGAGGGGATAGCCGAAATCTGGAGGATATGCTTCGCCAGGGCCGCCCATTGCCGGTATGGTGTTGAAGATGAAGCTAAAGGCCCGATTGCCGTAGCGGATGTAGCTCATGATGCCGAGCAGCATGTGGATCGCGTAGAAATGCATAACGAAGTAGAGGAGTGGGACGCGGCCGAACACGATGAGCGGATTACGGCTCGAGAAGCGGATGCGGTCGTACCAGACGAGCAACAGCAGGGCGGGGCCGATAGTCATCAGGATGAAGTCCAGCGACGCCGGGTACTTGGTGCAGTTGAGGAATGACAACCCTGTGAAGACGGCTGACTTCTGCGTGGTCCAATGCGAGGGGTCACCATAGACGTTGATTGCACGGATAACGAAGAAGGCCGCAGTAAGGGCAAAGCCCAGGCGGAGGGTTATGGTGCGACGGACATTGTCATCGAGGTTGAAGATTGGGGCGAAGCAGAAGCCCGCTGCCAGTACACCGATCCAAGGCAGGATCGGGTAGACGACGAAGGCCGGACGGTTGCCAAGCATGATGACGCCGGGCTGATGTAGAAGATGCCATGCCCACGAGAAGTTGCCGAAGTGCGCCGCGGAGTAGGTATCGAGCAAGTTATGCAGAACGATGAAGGCAATGCTGAGGACGGCGAGCCAGCGCAGAGGCAGGTGGACAAGCGCGGCCATGAGCAGCATGCAGGCACCGAAGATGTAGAGGACGAGAAGAAGAATGACGCTGTGCGCTGAGACGTTGAAGCTGTATGCAAAATTCATCACGACGACTTCGAGGGCCAAGAACCAGACGGCGCGGGTGCCGAGGAACCAGGAGAGCTGACCGCGCGTCTTTTTGCCGCGACTCCACCAGAGAAAGGCCGACGCACCCGCGCAGAACATGAAGACGGGCATGCAGAAGTGGGTGATCCACCGGGTGAAGAACATGATTGCGCTGGTTTGCGTCAAGTCTGTAGGCGAGTTGGACATGGAGTATCGATCGAAAAAGTCGCGGATGTGGTCGATGGCCATGATGATCATGACGGTGCCGCGCAGAGCGTCGAGACTCGTAAGGCGACTATTCGGACGTAACGCGGACGGTGGGTACATTGCTCCCTGAGGAGAAAAGGATGCGGTATAGGCTAAGGCCGCTGATGAGAAGGCTTAGCAGCAGTATCGCACCCAGAATGATGAGCCGGGGGCCATTCGGATCGGCAAAAATCTTTTCCTTATCAGGTTCACTGCTCACGAGAATGAGGCAAGCAAGAGTTCACAGCAGCTTATCAAGCGTGATGGGCAATTCGCGGATTCGTTTGCCACAAGCGTTATAGACGGCATTCGCTACTGCGGCTCCCGTGCCCGTGATTCCTATCTCGCCGATGCCGCGCCCTCCCGTTGGCGTGTGCGGATCGGGGATATCGGTCCACATGATGTCAATATCGGGCACGTCCATGTGCACCGGTATGTGATACTCTGCGAGGCTTGGATTCATGATGCGGCCTTTGCGCTTGTCCCACTGCGTCTCTTCCATCAGCGCGAGACCAAGCCCCATGATGATGCCTCCCCGAAACTGGCTCGCTGCCGTCTTCGCATTCAGGATGCGCCCGCAGTCAAACGATCCCAAAAAGCGGCTGACGCGCGTTTCGCCCGTGATGGCGTTCACGCGCATCTCGACGAACATGGCGCCGAACGAGTGCATCGACCAGTGCTGTGATTCCATCGGTGCCGGAGCGCTCGCCTCCACGCTAACCTCGGCTTTGTTCGCACGACGGATGATCGCGGCATAGCTTTCTCCGCGCGAAGGTTCCTTGATGCTGTAGAGCCCGGCATCCCGCGACTCAATATCCTCCGCGTCCAGGCCGTGAAGCGCAGAATCCTTTCCGGCAAGCTTGATCAGCTCCTCAATGAGCGCGGCATGTGCCGCCTGAATGGAGGCACCGATAGACGCTGTTTGCGACGAGCCACCCGCAAGGAACGCGCCTGACATGTCAGAGCTGCCATAGTTGACGCGCACGCATTGGGGTGCAACTCCAAGCCGCTCAGCCACCACCTGCGTTTGCACCGTCGCCGTGCCCATGCCCATTTCATGCGCCGCGAACTCCGCCGTGACGTAGCCATCTTGTGACACTGTGAGGCGAGCCTTCCCCCCAGGCATGCGGTAGTACGGATAAGTGGCGGTAGCGCAGCCCATCCCAATCAGCCACTCGCCTTCGCGGTGCGTGCCGGGCGTCGCACGACGGCTGCTCCAGCCGAAGCGTTCCGCTCCGTCCCGGTAGGCTTTGACGATGTTTCTCGATGAAAATGGCTTGCCTGTAGTCGGATCCTTCTCCGGCTCATTGCGTATGCGCAGTTCAATCGGATCCATGCCCATTTGCGCCGCAAGCTCATCCACCGCGCTTTCCAGCGCGAAGGTGCCGATGGATTCGCCGGGAGCGCGCATGAAGGTGTTAGCCAACATATCCATGTCGGCCACCTTCTGCCCGATCGTAAAGCTTTTCGTCGCGTAAATATGCCGGGCCGGGAAGGTGAACTGTTCCGGGCAGCTGTTATGCGTGGTCATCGCAGCAACGCCTGTGTGGATGAGGGATTGGAAGCGGCCGTCTTCGTCTGCGCCAATGGCAACTCGCTGCCGCGTCGTTGTGCGTCCGCCCACGGTGCGATACACACCCTCGCGGGAGAGGACCAGGCGCACCGGCCGGTTTGCCATCCGCGAAGCTGCCGCCGCGAGAACGTGATGGTGCCACACGGTCTTGCTGCCAAATCCGCCTCCCACGTAAGGCGACGTGACATGCACTTGCTTTTCGTCCAGATCAAATACCTGTGCCAGCGTCCATGCCGACTGGGCCACAGCCTGCGATGCATCATGGATGAAGAGCTCGCTGTCTTCCCAGAACAGGCTGACAGCGTGCAGCTCAATTGGGTTGTGATTGTGCCGAGGCGTGTAATACATCGCATCAACTCGGTGCGGAGCAGCTGCCAGAGCGGCCTCCGCATCACCCCCCTCCACCGTCGGCGGCTCACCCAGAATGTTCTTCGGTTCGCGGGCATTCTTAATCGCTTCGTCGAAGTCGATTACAGCGGCTTCCTGGCGGTACGTTGCCCGTATCAACGATTTCGCGTGGTCCGCCTGTTCCTGCGTCTCTGCCAGGACCACGGCTATCGCCTCTCCGTTCCAGTGGATGCTGTCGTCCTGCATGATGGGGAGATCGCTGGGTCCGGCGGCCTTAGGCGAAGTGTTGAAAAGCGGCGTCGGCTTCAACCTGGGCGCATTTTTGTGAGTTAAAACCAGCTTCACACCAGGCGCCGCTTCAGCCGCGGCGGTCTCCAGAGCAGTAATGCGTCCCTTTGCAACCGTGCTGAATGCCACCGCCGCATACAGCATGCCGGAAATGGGGAACTCGGCCGCAAACGGAGCTGCGCCTTTGACCTTTAGCGGCCCATCGATGCGCGTGACAGGAGCGCCAATCAGACCGTGCTTGTGCGTGACTAAACGATCCGGCGCGTTGCCCGGGATCCACGCATCAGGCGCGTGTTCAATCGCCTTCTGCATCAGCTTCATCGCCGCAGACTTGAGACTCATTGCCCTTCCTCCACCAGTTCCTGCAGCACCGCTGTGATGGTGCGGGTAGCGAGTTCAATCTTGAATGCGTTGTCGTGGAGCGGCTTCGCGTCGGCCAGTTCCACTTCGGCGGCGGCGCGAAAGTTTTCCGCCGTGGCAGCTTTGCCGCGAAGGGCCTCTTCTGCCCGGAATGCTCGCCACGGTTTATGCGCTACGCCGCCCAGCGCAAGCCGGACATCTTTCACCGTGCCGTTGTCCACATCGAGCGCGGCGGCGACGGACACAAGGGCGAACGCATAGCTCGAGCGATCCCGTACTTTGCGGTAGGTCGAGCGTTGGGCGAAAGCTTTGGGCGGCAATTCCACAACGACAATCAACTCGCCCGGCTCCAGCACCGTTTCAATCTGGGGAGTATCTCCCGGCAAGCGATGGAAGTCGGTCAGCGGAATGCTCCGCGCCCCACCTGAACTGCGCAGGTGCACGATGGCGTCGAGCGCGGCGAGTGCTACACACATGTCCGAAGGGTGAGTCGCCACACAGGAGGGTGAAGACCCGAGGATGGCGTGATAACGATTGAACCCGTCGATCGCATCGCATCCCTCGCCCGGGGTGCGTTTGTTACAGCGTGAGCCATCATCGTCATAAAAATACGCGCAGCGCGTTCGCTGCAGAATATTGCCCCCCACCGTCGCCATATTGCGTATCTGGCCGGAGGCGCCGGCCAACAGCGCCCGAGAGAGCACGGGGTAGCGAGTGCGCACAGCACGGTGTTCGGCAACAGCGCTGTTACGGGCAGCAGCGCCGATGCGCAGGCCGCCATCGGCGGTGTCTTCGATCGCACTCGACAACCCGGTTATATCCACCAGCGAGACGGGACGCTCGATCGTCTCGCGCATCAAGTCAACCAGATTGGTTCCACCGCCCAGGTACTTGGAGCCCTGTGGCTCCGCCAGGCGGAGGGCATCCTCTGCGTGCGCTGCTCGTGCATAGGTGAAGAGGTTCATTCTGCCTCCGCATACACTTCGGAGATTGCGTCTACAATTCCGTTGTAGGCTCCGCAACGGCACAGGTTGCCGCTCATGCGTTCGCGCACTTCATCGCGGTCCAGCGGGACGAGTTCTGCCCCGATGTCCTGCGTGACATGACTGGGCATTCCGCGCTTCGCCTCCGATACCATTCCTATTGCCGAACAGATCTGGCCTGGCGTGCAGTAGCCGCATTGAAATCCGTCATGCTCGATAAACGCCAGCTGCAGCGGATGTAAACGCCCATCCTCCGCCAACCCTTCTATCGTGGTGATGCTCCTTCCCTGGTACTGCACAGCCAGCGCCAGGCACGACAGAATGCGCTCCCCGTCCACCAGAACCGTACAGGCGCCGCATGCGCCCTGGTTGCAGCCCTTTTTCGAGCCATGGAGGTCGAGATGATCGCGCAGCAGATCCAGCAATGACGTACGCAGATCGAACTCTGCTTCGATCGGTTTATTGTTGACGAGAAAACGCATGATGCCTCCGCAGCGCCACTCAGGGTGACGAACACTAGGATGCGTTCGTCTTGCGACAAGCCGCCAGGCGAACGAAACATCTCAAGGCGTTGTAGGCAACTTGTTCGCCAGTCGGCTGCGCCGCATTGTTCTGGCTGCCTCTTGTCTTGACTGCTCTGTATCTTTAGAATTTGACGCAGGCCGAAAACTGGCCGGTGCGCCGCCCGGGTCTCCGCAATCGTCGGTTTAGGCTCGACTAAAGTCCGTGGAGCATAGCAAGTCAATCAGGAACCAAGTGTGAAGGAATGACTCGGCTAGGCTAATCATGCGTGCAATCGCTCCACGACTCGCTTCTGTCTTTTGCCGGCTCAGACTGGGTCGTATGCCGCAATTTCTCTTTGACATCCTTTCGCCACACGTCAGCGGGCCGGTCCCATTTTCCGCTTTAAACAAGCATTCACACTCCAATGCAACGATCGAAGAGTCGCGTCGTCAGGCAGGTGGCCGTTTTGTCGCCCTCTCTTCTTCCCGCGCACTGTACGGGGGGAATTAAATGCTTCGACGTGCCAGTAGTGAGATCAATCCTCTCAGGAGCCCCGATGAAAGTTCAAGCTGATCGCAAATCGTTACCCGTTCCCTGTCTGCGCCGCTTTCTTGTGCGACGACTCGTCGTATTTTCTCTTACTGTCTGCCTTTTTTCTCTCGCCCAATTGCTCGCCCATGCGCAATTCGAAACAGCTTCAGTCCTCGGGTTCGTCCGAGACTCGTCCGACGCGGTTATCGCTAACTGCAAGGTCACGCTGACGGACGTCGCCACCGGCGTCGCCAAGACCGTCTCATCTGACTCGCAGGGACAGTACCAGTTCACTGACGTCCAAATTGGCAATTACAGGATCAGCGCCGAATTGGCGGGCTTCAGTTCAGTTCAGACCCAGCCATTCTCCGTCACTGTCAATGCCCGCCAGCGCGTGGACGTCACCATGAAGCCCGGAGGCGTCTCTGAGAGCGTAACCGTGAGCGGCGGTGTGGCCCCGCTTGAGACGGAGACCAGCGAAACTGGAACCGTCATCTCCTCCACCGAGGTTCACAGCCTCCCGTTGAATGGCCGCGCTTACGGGGATCTCGCCACCCTGGCTCCGGGCGTTCGTCGCAACAACCTTGAAAACCAGTCCGTCACCAGCCGCGACGCCTCCTTTAACGTCAACGGCCAGCGTTCCGAGTTCAACAACTTTCTCCTCGACGGACTTGATAACAACGCGTACGGGACCTCCAACCAGGGCTTCTCCAACCAAGCCATGCCGCCCTCGCCCGATGCCATCAATGAGTTCAGCGTGGAAACCAACAACTACAGCGCCGAGTTCGGCCGCGCCTCGGGGGCCGTCATCAACGTCTCCATCAATAACGGCTCCAACCAGTTCCACGGCCGCGTCTGGGAGTACAACCGCAACACCTCTCTCAATGCGGTCGGCCCCTTTCTTCCGGCTCTGAACGCCCTCACCGGCAAGCGCCAGAAGCCCGTGCTCATCCGCAATCAGTTTGGCGGAGCACTGGGCGGTCCCGTCCTGCACGACAAGCTCTTCTTCTTCATTGACTACGAAGGCAACCGCCAGGTGCAAGGTCAATACACCACCGCCACCATTCCCAACGCCAACGAGCGCAACGGAGTGTTTGTCTATGCAGGCAACACTACCGCCACCGCCGGTAAAGCCGGCCAACCCGTTCCGCTGCTGAATCCCATCACTGGCCAGGTGTATGCCGACGGCATCGTCCCTCAGAGCGACTGGACTCCGCTGGCCAAGCTCGTCATCGGAGCGCTCCCTCCAGCTAATGTGACGGGCTTTTCCAACAACTACGCTTCGTTCCCCAAGGCCAGTCTCACGGATGACAAGGGCGACGGGCGCCTGGACTTCTCTCTTAACCCGAAGACCACCTTCTTTGGGCGTTTTAGCGACCACCAGGGAAACATCGTGGATGCCAGCTCCATTCCCGGGCAGGCCGGGGGCGGCGGCAACGGCACCATCCACGCCTATAACCGGCAGATAGCGGCAGGCATCACCCGCACGTTCTCGCAGAGTTCCATCCTGGACGCGCGTATCGGTCTTACCTGGACCAAGGGAGGCAAGAGTCCCTACCTGGTAGGACAGCCCAGTCTCAACACCCAGGCCGGCATCCCCGGACTTCCCACCGATGCATCCGTTATTCGTGCGTTGAGCTCGGAGAATGTGAACAACTTTACTGCGTGGGGCGCGCAGGGATCGAACCCGCAATTCCAGAACCCCTTCGTCATCGACCCCAAAGTCAACTACTCCATCCTCAGGGGCCGCCACAGCGTGAAGGTGGGCTGGGAGTTCTTGTCTGTCAACACCGAAGTCGACGACTTTAACCCAGTCTACGGCTCTGAGAGTTTTGGGGGAGCCTTCAGCCAGAACGGCGGCGGGACCAGCGATACCGGTGCCAGCCAGGCCGCGTATCTTACTGACTTCCTACTCGGCGCCCGTTCCAGCTACCAGCTCAACAATTTCCGCATCGTGAACTACCACCAGCTCATGAACTTCTTTTATGTTCAGGACGACGTGAAGGTCACTCCCAGACTGACCGTGAACGCCGGTTTGCGCTATGAGCTGGTTACCCCGCAGTACGTGGACGGCAATCACCTGGCGAACTTTGATCCCGGCACTAGCACGCTCATCCAGGCGTCGGAAGGTTCGCTCTCCAAGCGGGCTCTGGTGAATATGCCCAAGCTCGACTTCGCTCCCCGTCTGGGTATTGCATACCAGCTCGATGCGAAGACCGTGATTCGCTCGGCGTATGGCCTCAGCTTTGATCAATTCAATCGCGAAGGCGGCGAGAACCTGCTGGCGTACAACGGTCCCTATATCGTCAACTCCTCGGTCAACCAGTTTGCGCCTTTCTCAACGCAGTCAAACCATCAGCCGATCTGCACCGCCGGGCAGGACGTGACCACCTGCTTCAGCCCTGTCGAGCAAGGTTATCCGACTGGCTTCGCAGATCCCTCTCACTTCAGCACTCTTCTTGCCCAGACCCGCTACATACCCAAAGACATCCCCACGGGCTACGTGCAGTCCTGGCATCTTGACGTGCAGCGCGAAGTCTTCAAGAACACGGTGCTCACGACCTCTTACATCGGGGAGCATGGGGTCCACGTCTGGGTCCTCGCAGATCTCAATCAGGCCGCACCCTGCCCTGCCACCGGCAAATGCCCGACGCTGCAGGCCCGCCGGCCCATCTCCACCTTCACCGGCATCGAAGAGTCAATTCCGGCCGGCTTCCTCTCTTACAACGCCCTCCAGGTCAAGCTGGAACATCGTTTCTCCGGCGGCCTCTATGCTCTTAACTCCTTCACCTGGTCGCGCGCTATCGACAATGCCTCCGGTCATCTAGATACGCCGAATAACGACAACTCGCGGGTGAATCTCGCCAACCTTCCAGGTGAGCGCGGCGAGTCGGCTTACGATCAGCCCCTGAACGACACCCTCAGTATTGTCTACGACCTGCCCTTCGGCAATGGCCGCCGCTGGGGAGGGAACTCGCCTCGATTCCTGAACACCGTGCTGGGTGACTGGCAGTTTACGGCGATCAACACCGCTACCAGCGGACAGCCCGTCAACCTGATCTACAACATCTCTTCTTCAGCCACCGTGAGCGGTCTGCTCAACTACCGGCCAAACGTCAAGGGCAATCCTGTTACCAAGTCGGGCCGTATCAAGACAGCCACCGCTGTTACCGGCTACCTTGACAGCACTGCCGTCTCCATCCCTGATGCCGCCCACCCCTACGGCAACGCCGGCCGCAATACCGTGCGCGGCTATCCGTTCTACCAACTCGATCTCGGGTTGCATAAAGGCTTCCGACTGTGGAGCGAAACGTCTCTGCTCGACATCCGAGGCGAAGCATTCAACGCCCTCAACCAAGTCAACTACACGGCGCCTGACTCCAACCGCAGCAACGGCAGCTTCGGCACCATCACCGGCGCCTTCGCTCCCCGCCAGCTGCAGGTGGCCGCCAAGCTTGTCTTTTAACAGGGGGTAACCTTCATGACATCCATCACTCGACGCCAGTTCGGCTCAATGTCAGCCGCCGCCGTAGCAGCCTCTCTCACACGCTCACTCTGGGCGCGTGAGGCGGCCGCGGCGGCGGGCGATCGCTACTTTTACTTCGCACTCGTCGCCGACACCCACATTATCGATGACTTCTACGTGAAGGGCAGCGAGAACGGCGTGGAGGATAACGAGAGCATCCTGGTGACGACTCCGCGTTACACCTCCGCGCGCGACCTCATCAACTCCCTGAACCCCGCCATCGAGCAGGTGTTTCTGATCGGCGACTACTTCCACAATTACCCGTCCACCGACTACGACTTCTACTTCAAGAACAAGACCCGGCTCGACAATGCCAAGGCCATCACAGACGGGTTTCACATGCCCGTGCACCTCGGCTTCGGCAATCATGACTACGATGTCCGGCGCGTCCCGCGCGACATGAGCCATCGCCTGTTCAAGTCGAAATTCAACACCGAGCCCTACTCTGTGCTGGATTACAAGGGATGGAAGTTCATTCACCTGAATAACTTCCTGGGCGTCACGCAGGACAACAAGGCGACGGAATTCAATCCCGGCATTGGTTCACTGGGAGAAGAGCAGTTGCAATGGCTGGAAGCCCAGCTTCAGCAGCACAAACCCACTTTTGTCTTCATACATTACCCACTGAAAGCGGTGCAGGCGACCGAGTTCTCCGACTACGGGCTGCACCCGATCCTGCGCAAGTATCAGGACACGATCCAACTCGTCGTTTCCGGGCACGTCCACAAATGGATCGATCTTGCACACACCTACGGCCCGCAACACTACATCATGGCGGCCACCCGTTACGACCCGAACGCCTACATGCTGATGGAGGTCGACCGCAAAACCACGACGTGGCGTTTCATTAATGCCGACCTGGTGGAATGGTCAACACACTACGCCAAGGCGTATCACGTCAACTCGTGAAGGCTGCCGTGGCAAGACTTGTTGAGGTGCATGCGGAAATTCCAAGCTATTGAAACCAAACTGTTTCTGATCCGCGTTGTCTTTGGCCCAATCTCAAAAGCAACGAGAATTTCGTAAACCAGGGAAGGCAAGTCGAAATGTCAGTTGCGTTGAATTCAGGATTTCCATGAAGTTTTGGCGGGATGCGAAGCGTTCGGTTCCTCATTGGCGCATCGTGGTGGTCAATTGAGACGCCTCGCTGGCACCTCACCTCCAATGAGAATGGTATCCAAGATCACCGCGCCTCGTACTCGTCTTCCCAGAAAGTATGTAAACGGCACCAAAGCTGCCGCGCGTTGCCCATAGGCGGTTGCCACGTTCCGCGGGAAAGTGATATTCAAATTGATCATGTCCAAATGGTCTCGTTCTGAAGGCTCAGCTCAGCCTCGCTCGTTCAATCGCCGCACCTTCCTGAAAGCCGCCGGTTCGGCCGCGATCCTGCCAGCGGTTCTTCCCGCCTTCGGTCAGAGTGAGGTCAAGTCACCCAACAACACCATCAACCTGGGTGTCATCGGTATGGGCTGGCAGGGGCCAGGAAATACGCAGTCATTTTTGGCGTCGTCGGACTGCCAGGTGGTTGCAGCCTGTGATATTGATGCGAATCATCTACAGGCGGCCATCAAATTGGTAAACGACACTTACGGGACCCAGGATTGCAAGGGCTACCACGATTACAAGGAACTGCTTGCCCGCCCCGACATTGACGCTGTGATGATTGCCGTGCCCGACCATTGGCATGAGATTGTGGCGACCGAAGCCGCTCGCCAAAAGAAAGACATCTACGGGGAGAAGCCGCTCGCTAAGACCATCGCTGAGCAGCAATCGATTGTCCGCGCGGTGAAGCAGAACGGCGTTATCTGGCAAATGGGCTCATGGCAGCGCTCAGTTCCCACCTTCCACAAGGCTGCGGAGATCGTTCGAAACGGGCTTATCGGTGCGGTAACGCATGTGGAAATCGGGCTGCCCGGAGGCAACTCGGATTTCGATGGGGTACAAAAGGACGCCCTTGCCAAGCTCGCTGCTCAGGGGGAGAATTTCACGAGCCTTGAGCAGATCCAGGTTGGCACAAAGGCCTTTGACCTGCTGGTTTCCGAACCGCCGCCAGAGTTCGATTTCGAGACCTGGATCGGTCCATCGAAGAAGGAGCCTTACATCAGGGCGCTCACCCATAAGTCCTGGCGGTGGAATTACAACACCGGCGGGGGAGAGCTTCTGGACTGGATTGGTCATCATTGCGACATTGCGCATTGGGGTCTGGACTTCGATCACACCGGTCCGACCGAGGTGGAGGGCAGCGGTGAACTGCCTCCGGCAAAAGCGGTATGGAACACCGCGCCGAAGTATCGATTCGAACTGAAATATCCGCAAGGCGTGACCATGACCATCGCAGGTGGTTATCCTGACATCAAGATGGGCGTGAAATGGATCGGCAAGGAAGGCTGGGTCTGGGTCGATCGTGAAGGATTTGCGGCATCGAACCCTGACTGGGCGGTAGGCAAATATCTGCCCAGGGAGCTGCGCAAGGTAAAGCTCTACACCTCGTCCAACCACCAGCAGAATTTTTTGGACTGCATAAGGACGCGCCAGGCCACTGTGACTCCGGTGGAAGTCGGTCATAATTCGGCGCTTCCCGGACACCTTTGCCTGATCTCCATGTTGACGGGAAGAAAAATTCGGTGGGACGCCCGGGAAGAAAAGATCATCGGCGATCCCGAAGCCAGCAAACTGATGACCCGCGAATACCGGGCGCCATGGAAGATGAGCTAGAGGCTATCGGGCCTCAGCCTCGTTGCAATGTTTCTGCCGGACGACGGTGGAAGCTTGTCGTTTCAACCGCCATTCAACCTTGGCAAAGACCGGGGAGACATGATCGATTCAACCGAAACAAAACTGGAAGCCGGCCCTAAAGTTCGTTGGGATTTCACCTATGCCTACCTCGTATTACGCCTCTGGCTCGGCGTACGCGCTCTATTTATAGGCATTGAGAAATATAGCTCCTACCGTTCTGTGGCCATGCCGCTGATTGATCCTTCGACCGGTCAGCCGGATGCGAGCGGAGTAATGGTCAACGTGAACGTCAAGACCTATGCGTTGGCCAATTATGCGGGCATCCCGGCCGCGTTCAAAGACAAATTCGCTCATGAGCCGCTGTTTCCCAAGTTCGCATTGGTGGCATTCGACAAGATGCTAGGCCCGGCATTCATTCTGACCGGCCTCATGGTCCTGATAGGGTTGGGCACCCGCCTTTCCCTTCTTGGCCAGGCTTTGCTTTATATTGCGCTCACGGTGGGGTTGGTTCTGATCGATCAGCCCGACGGCGTGGCCTACCTGGGCATTCATATAGGCCTGGTCGCCGGGGCGTTGATGCTGGCCGAACACAACAAATTTGTGGTCCTTAAAAAATGGTAAATCCGTTCCTGACTCGTCGAGAATTCATTGAAGCGACCACGGTCGCCAGTGCAGGCCTGCTGTTAACGAGTTGCAAATCCGATTCCACCCAACAGACGGCAGCCGTTCACAAGTCTTCGCTGAACACCATCAATATTGCCCTCGTCGGTTACGGCGAAGAGGGAAAAGTTCTCCTGGAGTCGCTCCTGAATATTGAGGGCATCAAGCTGGTGGCGCTGTGCGATATCTGGGACTACCACCTCAACGAAGGCGCGCGCTACCTGCAAAAACTCGGCAACGAGGTCCGCACCTACGAGAACTATGAAGACATGCTTGCCAAGGAGAAGGACCTGCAGGCGGTTCTGATCGCGACGCCGGATTTCTGGCATGCGCCCATGACCAACACGTGCCTGAAGGCCGGCCTGCATGTCTACTGCGAAAAGATGATGAGCAACACCATCGACGGAGCGCGTTCCATGGTAAAGACCATGCGCGAAACCGGAAAGCTGTTGCAGATCGGTCATCAGCGGCGCAGTAACCCGCGCTATCTTTTCACGCTGAACCGTCTGTTGCATGAAGCGCAGTTCTGCGGCCGCCTCACGGCTGCACAAGCGCAATGGAATCGAGCCGTGAAGGAAGACTTCGGCTGGCCCAAGAAATACGAGATGCCCGCCAGCATGCTCGCCAAATACGGCTATAAGGATATGCACACATTCCGCAACTGGCGCTGGTACAAGGGGCTCGGCGGGGGGCCGCTATCCGATCTCGGCGCACACCAGATTGATATTTTCAACTGGTGGATGGGCACGCCGCCGAAGTCCGTCATCGGCAGCGGTGGACTCGACTACTACAGCAACCACGACTGGTATGACAACGCGATCGTGATTTACGAGTATCCGATGGCCCAGGGCGTGGCCCGCGCCATGTATCAGGTGCAGACGACGACCAGCGCAGGCGGCGGCTATTTTGAGATGTTCATGGGCGACGACGGCACCATCAAAATGTCTGAGGACCCATCCCTTTGCGCGATTTACCGTGAGGCGCGCGCCACCCAGGTATCGTGGGACGATCTGATTCAAAAGGGTTATGTTGCCGCCAAGGCTGCGGCCGGAGCCGATGCCGCGAAAGTGGATGTGCGCGAAACTGCGCAATTGGCTGAGTATGAGATTCCCGTGTTCTTCAACAAACCACCGCATCAGCCGCACCTGGAGAATTTTTTCAATACGATCCGGGGCACGGCAAAGCTGAATTGTCCTGGCGACGAAGCTTTTACCAGTGAATACTCAATTCATAAGGCCAATGAAGCAGTTGCGGCGCAGACCAGAATTGCCATCACCGCCGAAGAAGTGAGAGCTTAGTACCATGCAGAGAATCGTCTCCAGAATTTTCGCCATCGTCCCTGTACTTATCTTCTCAGCCGCAGCAATTGCGCAGAACCAGGTGGTTCTCAAGACCCAATTGCCGGCGCCTCTCTTTGTGGGAACGCCCGCGCCCCTCAACGTGCCCAATCTCGAGCCGGCAACCAAGGGCAAGCGTCCCGATTTCATGGTTCCCGCCGGCACAATCAATCTCGCCAAGAGCAAGAAGGTGACATCGAGCGACAGCAATCCGAATGTTGGGACGCTGGACATGGTTGTCGACGGAGACAAGGACGGCAATGAGGGCTCTTGGGTAGAACTCGGGCCCGGCAAGCAATGGGTTCAGATCGATCTGGCGCGGAAGGCGGATATCTACGCGGTCCTTATTTGGCATTTCCATTCGCAGGCGCGCGTGTATCGCGATGTGGTGGTGCAGGTTTCGGACGACCCCACCTTCAAGTCGGGCGTGACGACCATCTTCAACAATGACTTCTCCAACGAAGTCGGCGCGGGCGCGGGCAAGAGTCTGAATTACATCGAGACCTATCAGGGCAAGTTGATCGATGCCAAGGGCGCGAAGGGGCGTTATGTTCGCCTCTACAGCAATGGAAATACTTCAAACAAATTGAACCACTACATTGAAGTTGAAGTCTGGGGCAAGCCTGCCGTGTGAGGTCGCTCATCGACAACTCCGATCTTCCAGCGGATAACTTCAAGGCGGTTGTCGGTGAACAGACCGGATTGACTGAAATACAGAAATCCGCTCTTCCTTCACCGTGGGTTCGGTGGGCTGCATTTCTCCTCATCGCGCTTCTTGGACTTCTCCTCCGCCTGCCGCAATTGGGTGAGCGCCCCATGCATACAGATGAGGCAGTTAACGCATACATCGTTGGGCAATTGTTGGCCGGTCAGCCGTTCACCTACGATCCGCAGGATCGCCACGGCCCGGCGCTGGCCGCGTTCGCCCTCCCGCTGGCGAAAATTCAAGGTGCAAAGAACTTCTCTGACCTAACGGAATCGGAACTGCGTGCGACGTCGGTTCTCTCAGGAAGCCTCACGATTCTGCTATTTGGGGCGGCAGCCGAAATATTCGGCTTTGTGCCTTGCCTGGTTGCGGCCCTGCTGTTTGCAGCGGCGCCGCTGCCCGTCTACTACGACCGATATTTCATACATGAGTCCATCTTTGTCGCGGCTACGTTTGGGTTGATTCTGGCGGGATGGCGCGCGTGGCAAAGGCGCTCTGCCCCACTCGCCGCCCTGGCTGCGGCGTGCGCTGCGCTAATGCTCGCAACCAAGGAGACCGCCGTACTGCACTTCGTCGCCCTGGTGATCGCCGCATTGATTTGTCTTTTGTGGAACCTGCGTGGACTAGGCGCTGTTGGATTGTGGAGACCTAAATCAGCATTAGCCGCTGCCGCTACCTTTCTAATCGTCAGCGTATTGCTGTTCACCTGGTTTGGCAGGAATTGGAAAGCTCCGGCCGCTTTGTTGCGGGCTGCGCCGATTTTTCTTGCGCGTGCGGGCGGAGAAAGTCATCAGGGACCCGCTTGGTATTACGCCAAGCTTCTAATCGGCGGCTGGTCGGGCGGAGTGATCCTCGTCCTCGCCTGCATCGGCTTTCTCCTTGGGGTGAGAAAGCGCGGCCCGTCGGTCTACATCTTTCTGGCGTTCTATGCTGTTCTCATTGCCATCATCTACAGCCTCATTCCCTACAAGACTCCATGGCTGGCCCTGAATTTCTGGCTGCCCATTGCCCTGTTCGCTGGCGTGGCATTCGAGTCGCTTTGGCGTATGCCTGCGAAGTCCTCTACTGTTCACTTTGCGAACCGCGCCATTTGCGCATTGGTTGGAGTTGCTGTCGCAGGCCTGATCTTCCACGATACGCGGCAGCGCGTTTTTCTCCATCCCGCCGATGAAGACAATCCGTACGCCTACGCCCACACATCTGAGGACTTGCTCGGACTACCTGCGGAGATCGATAGGCTGACGCACCAAAATGCAATCGCCGCGCCGCGCATCGCCGTCATCGCGTCCGATCCGTGGCCATTGCCGTGGTATCTGCGGCACATCGCTGAAGTTGGATTCTGGCAGCCGGGCCAGCAACCCGGTCAAGCGGATTTCTACATCACTTCAACCGAAGCTGCCGACCAATACGCTGAACAACTGAAGAATTTTCGTCCGGAGTTCTTCGGAGCCCGTCCCGGCGTGCTGATCCTCTTGTGGTCGCCCGCGCCAAAATGAAAAGCCATGGCTGACATCCACAAATTCAATCATCGCGCCATGGCGACCTACTTCGAGGTGCGCATCGCCGACGAAGAGAGAACCTATGCCTCGCAGGCCGCACAAGCCGCATTCGACCTTCTCGACAAGCTGGAATCGCAACTAAGCCGCTTCCGCCCCAACAGCGACATCGCGCAGATCGCACAACTCGCGCCGGGAGAAAAACTGCGCCTGAGCGAGCCGGCATTTGCCTGCCTTGAAATCGCCAAGAAAATGGAGTTGGCAACGCTCTGCGCGTTTTCTCCTACGGCTGCGGCATTGCAAACGCAAACCTCGTTGCCGCAGTGGCTCTTACTTCGGGAAGAGTTTGCGATTCAGTGTGAAAGCGGGAAGTTGCAATTCGATTTGGGCGCTATCGGCAAGGGGTTCGCGCTCGATCGGATGGGGGAACTGCTGCGTAGTTGGGATTGCCCCTCGTTCCTGTTGGTTGCAGGCGGCAGCAGTATTCTGGCGGGAGATCCGCCGCGGGAGACTGCCGGTTGGTCTTGTGGATTGGGTGATGATGATGCGCCGCAGCGGTTCTTTCTGAGCCACACTTCATTGAGCGGTTCAGGGTTGGCGGTGAAGGGGAGCCATATCTTTGATCCGCGGACAGGCCAGCTCGCCATGCGGAAAAGCCGCGCGTGGGCCCTTGCCGATTCGGCCGCCGAATCCGACGCTCTCTCGACTGCTTGCATGGTCTTGAGCGAGTCGGAATTGGAAAACATCCTTGCGCGGGATCACTCCTGGTTGTTTTTCCTCGAGACTGAAAAAGGGGCTCGACCAATCGGAAACCGTGCGCTACCTCCGCCGGCCCTGCCAGAGGGGCCGATTTGAATCAACAGAAAATGTACTGAAATCTCTTCAGCCGACACGCAGTCCGGCGTTGATCTGAGATCGAAGAAATGCGGACTGAGGTCGAAGGCTCGGTTCAGTCCGTTGTGTATCTAATCTCAAGACGACGGATTCTCAAGCAAGAGTATCCAAGGACTGCCGCGATCAGAACCAGCAGACCTAGAACCGCAATCCACGCAGGGACGGGCTCCGTCTGTACAGTGAGCAATGCGAAGATCCCTTCGCCTGGAACAGTGACGGGCATCAGATGGCGGAGGTATGAAGCCACGCTTATCTTCTGTAAGAGCGAAGGAAGCACGGGATTGATAGCCTCCCATCCCAGGACTAGCATCGCAGCCGGTGTGGGATTTCTGAACATCATGCTCAACAGAAGGAAGACCGCGCCGTACCCGAGACAAGCCAGAATGACAATCACGAGGTAGGACTCGAGTTGCCCCATTCCGGGTCCATTGAATACATAGTCCTGCCCGGCTGCCCCGAAGCCAACGTACATCAAAGCGAAGTCGGCAACGATTGCTGTACCGAACAGAGCCAGAGCGCTGATGGACCCGGCAATGAATTTTGCCAGCAGAAGCACTTCGCGGCGCACCGGCGACAACAGGTAAAAGTGCAAACTGCGATCGATCATCTCCCCGCGGATGAGGCGCGCAAAGATACCAAGGCAGCCGAAAAACACACCGAGCCGAAGGTAGTAGAACTGCACGATCCCCGCAAGCACGTTGGTGTCTTCACTGAGAGCGGAAACAGGATGTGACTCAAACACCAAATGCAAGAGGATGATGAAACTGGGAATGAAGGCGAGAAAGTAGATCCACGCCGCCTTCCATGAAAACAAATTCCTTCTCACTTCAATGCGAACCAGGCGCTTCGCCTGCAGCCAATAGAGCGTCCATGGCTGTTGGAAGACGGATTGGGCAAACGCGCTGCTATTCATCATCACGATGCACCCCCGTCTGAACCAATTAGGTACTGATAGATGGCTTGCGTATCGTCGTCGGCAGGAGCAACCGCCTCAATCTGCACCAGCCCGTCCACCGCAATCCCGTTCAGCAACCGGTAAAACTCATCGAGGTCGCCGGTGCGGAGGAATACGCCTTTACCGTCAGCGTGAAGTCTGGCTTCGACGCAATGATTCAGTGCGAACATCCGCGAAGCCAATACCTCCGGGCGATCGCAGCGAATCAACACCTGCATCGGTTTGTCGCGCACTTCCTGGCGCACCTGGTGGATGTTGCCTTCAGCCACCAGGTAGCCGCCGGTAATGAGGACAACCCGATCGGAGATTCGGTCTACTTCATCCAGAATGTGGCTCGAGATGACGAGGTGCATACCTTGGCGGCTGAGTTCCTCAAACAGCGCGAGCGATTCAGCACGGGCCATAGGGTCGAGCCCGTTTAGCGGCTCATCCAAAACCAGCACGCGAGGATGATGCGCAATAGCCTGGGCGAGCCGAATCTTCTGGCGCATACCCTTGCTGTAACCTGCGATCTTGCGGCCAACTGCGTCGCCAAGTTGCACGCGTTGGATGGCTTCCTGCGCGAGCCTGAATGCGTCGCCTTCACCCATGCCGTGAAGCAGAAGACTGTCCATCAGGAATTCCCACCCCGTCAATCCGCGCGGGAAAGAATCGAACTGCGTGCAATAGCCAACTTCGCGAAAGAATTGAGTAGCGTTACCGGGAGTTATGCCGAGAACGGAAACTGTCCCACTCGACGGTTGAACAAGGCCGGTCATCAGGTTCATCAAGGTGGTTTTGCCTGAACCGTTGGGACCTACAAGTGTGGTGACCCCTGGCGGAATGCTGAGTGTCACGCGGTTCACGCCCAATACTTCACCGTAGAACTTTGACACGTCATCGAAGACAATGCGATCGCTCATCGTGTTCATCCTCGCACCACTTCACGGGCGCGGATGCGTGCGTTCAGCATCGCGACGCAGACCAGGCAAATCAACAGCAGCATCGCCGCGATGCCTTCATTGGGAAGGTCCTTCCCAATGCGATTGAACTCCGCCACGCCCAGCAATCGCTGCCAGAGTACCGTCATCATCACCGGCAGGTTCAGCAGTAAGCCCCACTTTGTCCGCAGAATTGCGCTGGCCACGCCGCCTACTCCCGCCGGCACGAACACGGCGGCAAAGATGATGCCCGTCGCCACCACCCTCCATTTGACCCAGGAAGACAGGGCGATGCCAAGGAACGATAAAAGCAGGATCCAGATAACGCATCCCGCTAGAAGCCCACCTGCCACTTGTAGGTTGGCGCCCATCCATGGTTGCGGCGATGCATATCCCTGGTACACAAAAAGCAGCAAACACGGAACCCATGTGACGAGTGAAAGGCATGACAACAACGCAATGAATTTTCCCAGGATGTATCCGAAGCGCGAGATGGGGTGGCTGAGCAGGATGGGCAATGCATTGTCGGAAAGATCGAACGACACCATTCTCGGCGCAACCCACGCCGTGAGTACAAGCCCAAGCCAGCACTGCGAGATACTTACCCTCAGGAAGAACGTGGCGTCGATCGCCAGCCCGGCTGAATTTCCGCGCGCGATGATCATGCGCGCCGCGGGATTGTTGGCAATATAAATGATGATCAGGTAGACGAGGACAGGAAGCATCGAGAGCGTGAACAATCCCACCGTGATCTTAGACGACCACGCTTCAGCATATGCGTAACGGGCGAGGACGCCGACTCGTGACCACAATGGTGTCACCGGCCCCGTATAGGCGCGATATTCGTGCTTATAAACGGACAAGTTCCCCCCTTGCCGGCTCATTTTCCATGGCCCGGAGAAAGATGTCTTCAAGCGAGTCTCGACGGCGATGAATGCGGCGAATCTGGACGTCGTGTTCGGCCGCTAGCACGTAGAGGTCGCGCGGTTCTATGCTGTCGGGCATCACTAGTTTGATGCGCCCATCCGGGAACGATGCGCACTCGCAACCTCTCTCGCGAACGCCATCGCAGAATGCTGCGACTGTACCCACCGTTTCCAACTCGATGAAGTTCCGGTGCGAGCGGCGCTCTTCCTCGATATTGCGCAGCGCAGCGATTCCCCCCTGTTTGAGGATCAGCACTTCATCGCAGGTTTCATCGATATCGCGAAGCAGGTGGGAGGAAATCAACAGTCGTATGCTGCCCTCTTTGCGAATCTCCTGGATGGTTTGAATCATGCGCTGGCGGGCCATTGGGTCGAGACCGTTTGTCGGCTCATCAAGGATCAGGAGGCGTGGTCCGTGCGCCAGTGCCTGGGCAAGTTTGATCAGCTGTTTCATACCCAGCGAATAGGTGCTGATGTTCCGGTAACGCACTTCACCCAGCCCTACATAGAAGAGTGCCTCGTGAGCTCGTTCCAGCGCTTCACCCCGTGGCAGGCCCGCAAGCTCCGCCATGTATCGAACGAATCGGACGCCGCTCATGTTGCCGATGAACGAATCGTTTTCCGGCATGTAGCCGATGCCCTGGCGGATGCGGGCGCGCTCCAGGCGCGAGTCAAGTCCGAAGACCCGCGCCGTCCCGCGTGAAGGTGCATGGAACCCAAGCAGCGTGTTGATCAGCGTAGATTTCCCCGCGCCGTTCGGCCCGAGTAAACCGATTGCATTTCCACGCAGCTCGCCCGTCAGTCCGTTGAGAACCGTTCTTCCCCCGAGACGCACTTCCAGGCCGTTAAGCTCGATCACGCTCATGTCATTCAATTACGCTTTGGCTCGCTGACTTGTTCCGTGAATTCAGAATCGCACCCATCGTTAGAAAATCGAAGCCAAATAGCCGGCTGTCGCTGGCGGCCTCAATGCCCTTATCCTTCCCCCAGGCGCAGATGACTGTGGGCCTGGAGTCGGCGGCAAGTCTGCGGATGGCATCAGCCGACTCGCCGCTGAATTGGCTGAGAAGCGGCGTGAGCACCGGGCTGAGATTCTGATAGGCAATCGCAGAGTAATTCTCATTCTGATCGTGAGGTAGAAGCGAACGGAAGCTCGCCGACCGTGCCAGTGAGTTGCCGCTCGCGTGGATCTGCAGCGCGTCAATCAGCAAGGCACGCTCTGGCGCCACAACCAGGAACCCGTCAACAAACGTATAGTTCACCTTCACGAGTCCACTGGAAAGATCACGAATTGCGTAGTACCTTTGCGATCCGACAGTGCTTGGCTCGATGGTGATTTGATGTTGATTGGCGCCGCTTCCCAGATTGCTTAAGGTCTTCGCAAGGCGCTCAAGCGTGTTCTCCAGGTGATCTGCGTTGTTCACTTCAACCACAAGCTTCCAGGCGGGGGTTGGCAGTACAGGGCCGTCCAGGGCAAGCAGAAAGTCTCCGCCCAGGTTCGCTGCCAGGTCATTACGCACACTGATCTCAAGCTTGTCGTCAATTTCGCTCCAGTCTGTTGGGGTGCCGCGCGACTGTGAAGCTAACTCGATAATGTCATCGGCGATCGCGGCCGGATCCTTTGAAAGCGCCGCTACCGCAACCGCTGCGTTCGGGCTCACAAAATCAAGCGATCCAATGGGCGCCGGGCTGGCGAGCCATGAGGCCACTCGCTGGCGCGTGCCGGCAAATTGGAGGTTCAGATGGTTCTGCGGCAGGCCATTTGCCTCCCGATGTTCCGCAATCAGGTACTGCACGTCGCCAAGTCCGCTGTTCTCAAGCGAGTGAATCTTATTCGCACCCCGAGGCACATGCACAACGCCGTTCTGCAACATGGCATGGAGATTCGCCGCAAGAATAATGCCCGCGCCGCGCTCATATGCCGCGCTAATTTGTTTTCCAAAGTCACTGGCAGCAAATCCGCTGTCGCCCGCGTTCAATTGCCCGGCAAAAAGCTTTAATGCGGCAATGCTGTTTGAGAAGACCACTTCGTGCTCGCGTACCAGCGCATATCCGCCTGGTCCCGAATTGTACGAGTCGGCAGTCGTGGCCAATGATGCCTCATCTAACACCACCAGGCCGCCCGTGGATGTAGAAAATTGCCGCCGCAATTCGTCCGCAAGGCCGCTCCGCTGTACCGGCGCAAGAACCACGCCGCCGTGATGATTCTCTTCGCCGGTTCCTGCAATGACAATCTCATCACCCAGGTACTGGCTCACGTCGTGAATCTTCTCAACCAGTGCGTTCAGGTCACCCGAGTTATGCTTCCCTCCGCGTGTCCACCACCGCTGCAACTCGGGGCTTTGGTTCAGCTGATCCTGAAAGATCGTGTTGGCCTGGTTCACGAAGTCGCCCAAATTAGGAATGCTGATGTAGAGCAGAGTATTCGCAGGTACTTTGGAAAGGAGACTGCTGCTGAATCGCGATTCCGGAAATGGGATTTGTGCGATGCGGTGCTCCACGTTCGCCAACTGAGCCATGATCCCGACGTATTCCTGCCGATCGGCACTCCACGTAAACTGTTCTGCCAGCGGTTCCGGAGCCAGGCTGTCGCTGGTGGCCAACTGGTCACCTGGATGCAGCGAGGCGTGAACCCCGGAGTGCGCCACATCGACCGATCCGCGTAACACCGCGACCCTTGATCCTTTCATTCCTGAATTGACCGAGAACACAGTTCCCGTAACAGCAACGCGGCAATCCCAGGTTCTCACGTACAAGTGTCCGGAAGTGCGATGTGCGGCTTGCACGATTAATGCGCCCTGATCAAGCGCAACTGTCGTGTTGTGTCCGCGCGCATTCACGCCCAGCGTGCTGCGTTGATCCATTTCAACAAGCGAGCCGTCGCTAAGGCGCAGAATCGCATGTGACTGCCCCGCGGTGCGCACCTGGTCTCCCTCGCGTAATTCGGTGCCCGGCGAGAGCTGACGGTTGCTGCTGCCCGAAATCAGAAAAGCGGTGCCGTCGATCGACTGCACCTCAGCCCTCACGCCCGGCGGAACCTGCCAGTAGGCCTTGTACAGAAATAGCGCGGATATGAGGAGAGCACACGAGAACGCCAGGGCCCAACCCCAACTCTGCGGACGAAGGCGAGGAGACGCCGCACGCCGCGGTGCCGTCCAGTCCACGGGCGACTGCTCATGGAAACTCCGAAGGCAAGAGCCGCATTCCCGCATATGTGCCTGGACCAGCAACGCCCGAGCCTCAGGAAGGGTGCCCGCACGGAACGGGGTCATAAGCTGCCTCACGTCCTCGCAAGTCTGAATCGCTCCAGACCATGCCTCGTGATTCATCTCGATTCCCAGGGTCTGGGCCGCTCTGGATGCGGCAGCCGTAATGGCTTCTGAATCCGGCACATCGGACCGCAATGCGTGTGTAGCTCGGTCGAAGAGAGATCTGTCATCCTGTTTCATCGCGTCCCCCGTTGCAACTCAATTAGTCGTTTCTTTAGCTTCGATCGCGACTGGTGCAACGTCACTGCCACCACGGCAGCGGACGTTCGCATCAGTTTCGCGATATCACGGTTGTCCAACTCTTCCAGGTAGCGGAGCGCCACCATTTCCGCCGCCCGCGGTGGAAGCTCGCCAATTGCCTGGCGAAGCATCCGACCCAATTCCCGGCTCGACATCTCCGCTTCCGGAGACGAGCCTCTCTGCCTGGAGACTTCGCCCGCTGCACTCTCAAGCGGTTCCGCCGCCGCGGATTTACGGCGCCGCAAAAGATCGAGAGCTCCGTTGATCGCCGACCGGTAAAGGTAGCTTCCGGCATTGTCCATTTCATGGCCATCCACGGTGCCGAGGCGCAAAAACACGGCCTGGGCCACATCCTCCGCGTCTGCCATGTTGCCCGCTATTCGGTAGGCAGCCATCAGCACACGCCGATAATGCGCTGCAAACAGCCTTGAGAGGCTGGCATTGTTATCGAGCAACGGGAGGTTGGCAACAGCAGTGCTCACGGGTTCACTCTTTTGACTTTTCATAGAGATGACGCTTCGGGAGCGCGATTATTAATCGCACCAACCTGAACTACGCCAAAGAGTGATCTGATGTTCCGTATGAAGGCAGGCGACGGCCCGGCCTTGACGCACTTGAAACCCAGCCGCGCAACCTGGACACGTGTTCGCTACGCCCGACCCATCGGTGACTGCGAACGGCAATCTCCCAAACTGCCGTTTCGATAGCTATTTGACCGCAGACGCGTCGAGCCGTAGAAAGCGCGCCGCGTTGTTATACAGAATGTCGCGCTTCTGCTCCGGGCTGAGGTAGTCGGCGTTCTGAATAATACTGATGGAGTAGGCCATCAACTTGGGCCATTCCAACTGATCGGTTCCAAACATTACCCGATCTTCAAAACCTGCCTCGACCAGCCTCTGAATGTAACGGTTGACTTCCTTGAGCGGATAGCTCCAGATCAATCCCGCGACATCGACATACACATGCGAATTGGCCTGCAGCAGCGTCAGCATGTTATCGATCATCGGGTATCCGGCATGCATCACCTGAACGCGCAGCTTTGGATGGCGCGCCAGCAGCTCCTCCAGCAGAAGGGGATTTCCCATGGACCCGCGGAATTTCTGCATGCCGAGGTTGGCCCGCCCGGAGCCGCCCGTGCCCATGTGGATCGCCACCGGAACATCGAGCTCTTCAGCAAGGGCAAAAAAAGCGTCGACTGAGGGATCGCTCGGCGACAGGCCCTCATACTGCAGCCCGATCTCGCCCATTACCTTGAATCCATCCTTGGTGAAATCCTTGCGTAACTCGTCCAGCGCCACACGCTTGCCCGGCGTCATTCCCTCGTTGAAGCTGGTACCCGGAATCACGCGCCCAGGCGCTGCATCTTTCCATTTCTGCACGCTCTTCGGATCGCCGAAAACAACCGCGGTCACATTCAGTCTTTCCATCTCGGCCACCACGTCCTTCAGATATTCCCCCTTGGCCGCGGGAAAGAGCTTCGGCGTGCACTCCTCCTGGCTCCAGCCGAAAGGTGCTTCTTTGGTGCTCGGATCAGACGCCAGAAATTTCGACTCATTGGGACACATCGGCCCGCCTGGGAAGGATTCATCCATTGCGTGAACGTGAACATCGATCACTGGGGGCGCGGTTGCCGTTGTGTTCTGTGCCTGCGAAACCTGGGAGCATATCGCGATGACGGCGGCGAAGGAGACGATGGATGCGGATTGCTGAAAGCGAGCAAGCATGATGGAACTCCTGAGCTCAAGATCGTACATAGAAGGTGTGGAACCTTGATCGGAGCAGACTGTCCGCCCCAGGCGCATTTCGAGGAAAATCTGAAGATTGCTTCGATCACAATGGACGGAAGACCAGCCTTCGGAGTTTAACCCGGCAGCCAGCTATTCTCATTCGCGGCTCCGAAAGCGTCAAGTCCTCCAACGTGGAGGGCAGTTCACTAGTGATGACGATGCGCGCAGCCGTGAGCCACTGCACGATAATCAGGAAGCGATGATATTTGACTGGACCACGGGCCCGCTCGCAGATGGATTGCGTTGCTACCACAACCAGGAGTTTTGGCTTGCCCATGAGCATTGGGAGGCAGTCTGGCTCAAATGCGACGAGCCCGACAAGACCTTCCTGCAGGCCATCATCCAAGTGACCGCTGCCTTCCATCATCTACAGAAGGGAAACCTGATCGGCCTCGCATCGCTCCTGAAAAGGGCTCTCGGGCGCCTCGATAATTATCCAAACGATTACGGCGGAATCGAAGTTGAAACCCTTCGCGAAAGTATTCGCCAGTGGCTGCACGCAGTCGAACAGGAATCCGCTCAACCGCGGCTTCCATTCCCGCGCATCTTCTGAGCGTTGCCCTTCGGCTAATCTCCCGTATAGACGCAGCCGCTGGTGCAGGTCTCACGCACAATCACTTTCTTCAGCATCGGCAACTCCAGCTTCAGCCGGTCCCAAACCCACCGCGCCAGGTTCTCGCTTGTCGGATTCTCCAGCCCTTCCACATCGTTCAGGCAACGATGATCGATCGCATCCTCGATCGGCTGGAACGCGGCCTTTAGATCCGCGAAATCCATCACCCAGCCAAACTGCGGATCGAGCGGCCCCTCAACATAAACCTGGATACGAAAGCTGTGTCCGTGCAGCCGCCGGCATTTGTGCTCCTCGGGAACATTGGGCAGCCAGTGCGCGGCCTCTATCGTGAATTCCTTGAAGATCTCCATCGTGTCCTTATGGAATGCCAAGAAACTTGTGCGTCTGCAGACTTAGCCGCCAGCGTGGATGCTCCATGCAGTACCGTACCGCGCGATCCGTATTCAACATCCGCTCGGGACCATCCATCGGCTGCAGAAAAAAGTGGCGAAACTTTAATTCTTCAAAACGTCCCGGCTCCGCGTCCGCCTGCGGAAATACCAGCTTCAGCTCATGCCCGGTTCGCTGCGCAAGTTTTGATCCCGCCTTCGGGCTCACGCAAATCCAGTCGATTCCTTCCGGAGCAACTACCGTTCCGTTCGTCTCAATGGCAATCTCGAATCCCCGCTCATGCAGCGCATCAATCGCCGCCGCATCAAGCTGAAGCAGGGGCTCTCCGCCCGTACACACCACAAACTTCCGGCCTTTGGATTCACCCGCTGGCCACTTGCTCGAAACCGCCTCCGCCAACGCGTCAGCCGATTCGAACTTTCCTCCGCCCGGTCCATCCACGCCGACAAAATCCGTATCGCAGAAACGGCAAACCGCGGTCGCTCGATCGGCTTCTCGCCCCGTCCACAAATTGCATCCCGCAAACCGGCAGAACACCGCAGCCCGCCCCGCCTGCGCACCTTCGCCCTGTAGGGTGTAGAAGATCTCCTTCACCGCGTAGCTCATGGCGCGACCCGTGCATCCCGATAGGGTAGGGGATCGTCAACCCCGTTTTCGCGAAAGCCCTTCCGTCGCAGAAAGCATGAATCGCACTGTCCGCACGGTACACCGTTCGCGTCCGGATCGTAGCAACTGCTCGTCAACCCGAAATCCACGCCAAGCTCAAGCCCTCTGCGGATAATCTGCGCCTTCGTCATTTGAATCAGGGGCACATGAATCTTGAGCCTCTGCCGTCCCTCCACTCCGGCCTTCGTGGCCAGGTTTGCCATCGTTTCGAACGCGGCAATGTATTCCGGCCGACAATCCGGATATCCGCTGTAATCGAGCGCGTTCACGCCGATAAAAATGTCGCTTGATCCCAGCACCTCCGCCCAGGCAAGCGCAAAGGATAGAAAAATTGTGTTCCGCGCCGGCACATACGTCACCGGAATACCGTGGCCCATTTCCTCGCTGCCGCGACCCTTGGGCACCTCGATATCGCCGGTGAGCGCCGACCCGCCAAACACCCGCAAGTCGATCGTAGCTACACGATGATTCGTGATGTCCATGGATTGTGCAACCCGTCGGGCGGCCTCGAGTTCCCAGCTGTGCCGCTGCCCATACGCGAACGACAGCGCATTCACCTGGTAGCCTTCGCTCGCGGCGATCGCGGCTACCGTAGCCGAGTCCAATCCTCCGCTCAGTAACACTACTGCCCGCTTTTTCACTGAAACAACCATCATTTTCGATGGTAAAGCAAGCAGCTTTCAGCCTTCAGTTTTAGCCTTAGGACTCAGCTGCAGCTACCCCCCACCCCACCCCCCCGCAGTGCACTACTGTTGGTGCAAACGGTTGGTGGAAGAAGGTTCTCGACCCCCACCCCCTCCCCCTGCTGCATCATTTCTTATGCAAACGGACTCGGCGGGCAAAAACGAGCGGCATAGGAATTCGAGGGCGCCGTCACACACGGTTTACCGCTATTTATTCAGAATCAATGGTGCGTCAACCCTGGAAGGGCATTCTGTGCCGGCGGTCACGGTGCAATGTGTTCAGGGCGGCTGAGTGCGGCCCCGGCTGTGAGAGGCCCGCGGCTAAAGCCGCTCCATCTTGTCGGGCTCAATTCAGCGGCCTAAAGGCCGCTGCTCCCTCCTGATTAAGGACTGATTCTTGTGAGTAAGGTTTGGTGCTTGAAATCGTTATCGGAGTGTGGGTTTTTTGGAGCCGAGACTTCCGTTACGAGGGATTCCATCCCTTACTCCGCTCCGCCAACTGATTGCCGACGGCTCATTCGAATCCCTGCGTGTACCTTCGGGTGCGGGTACCCCTCGTGGCGGATCCGATAAAGGAGGTATCCCACTACAGCAATATTGATCGCCAGCACAGCCATTTTTACCGCGGACGGATGCCGGAATATCTCGTACACTTCCAGCGGCACCAGCGAACTCGTAATTACGACGGTGAACCATTCCGCCCATCGCTTCTCAAGCCAGAGCCCAATCCCCTCTGTCAGAAACAGCGCGGCATACACAAAACTCCCAATCCCCATTTGCTTGAACCGGTGCGAAGGCAACTGGGTGACCATCTGAATCGCGCGATCCACCAACCGAGCGTCTGGATCGAGCCCCAGTGCCCGCACCCAATGCTCCAACCGTTGCCCCACATCCGCGTGCACCAGCCGCAGCACGCCCACGCCGACCGCAATCAGCATGGCGGCCTTCATCAGCTTGAAGACGGCAACTAGTCGTAACAGTCCATATTTTGAAGTCGTCATAAGGCAGGCAAACGCCCCTCGCTGTTTGCCTGCATTAGAGAGCCAATTTCCCGGCCGGGAGTTGCCTGATGTAATTCAAGCCCCAGCCGTGGCGGCCTACGCCGGATGAATTCCATCGAGCTCCGGCAGCAGGACCACGCTCTCCTGCTCATGCGGGTCGGTCCGCGCAATCACCGCAACCACCGGCTCCGTCGCGCTTGGATTGTAGGGCAGATGCGGAACATCCGCCGGAATGTAAAAGAAGCTTCCCGGCTTCACGATGGTGTGGTGCTCCAGCCGCTCTCCGTGCCACACGCCCGATGTCCCGCTCAGAGCGTAAATCGCTGTCTCATGCGTCGCATGCTTGTGCGCGTATGCTCGTCCTCCCGGAGGAATTGTCACCAGCTGCATGTGAATTGCCTGCGCGCCCACCGTCTCCGCCGAGATAGCCACCGCATAATGCAGCCCCTGCTTGCCAATGAAGGATTCGCCCGCCTGCAGCAAATGGCAGTCTCCAATTGCGCTCTGTTGTATGGAGTCACTCATCGCATCGAGCCTTTCACAAATTCCCCGACCCGCGCAACGACGAACCCGTACGTCCAAGGTCGCCCCGATTCACAAAAACCGCACCTCGCGTTGCTAGATTAGAAAGATGGGTTCAAGCCAGACACATCCAAGCCGTAGCGACTGGAGAAGGGAACTGCGTGCCATGATCGCATTGGCCGTCCCCGTCGTTCTGAGCGAACTTGGCTGGATGGCCCAGGGCGTGGTCGACACCATTATGGTTGGCAAGCTGGGCCCGTCTGCCATCGGGGCCGTCGCCCTAGGCAACGCCGTCTTTTACACACCGTCGCTTTTCGGCATCGGCCTGCTCCTTGGCCTCGACACCCTCGTCGCCCACGCCTACGGCCGCCGCGACCACGACGCCTGCCATCACTGGCTCGCCCAGGGCGTCTATCTCGCCTGCATCGTGAGCCCGCCCATCATGCTTCTCATCTTCGGCGTCAGCTTTGGGTTCACCCATGTCGGCATCGTTCCATCGGTCGCCGCGCCGGCCGCCAGCTACCTCCGCGTCCTCACCCTCAGCATTCTTCCGCTTCTTCTCTACGGAGGCGCACGCCGGTATCTTCAGGGCGTCGGACAGGTCCGCGTTATCACCGTCACCTTCGTCGTCGCCAACCTTATCAACTGGCTTGGCAACTGGGTCTTCATTTACGGCAAATGGGGCATGCCGGCCCTCGGGGTCGATGGCTCGGCCTGGTCTACCGTTGTCGCGCGCATCGGCATGGCCGGTGCTCTCATCGGGTTCGCCTGGCGTTATGAGCGCACCCGCGGCCATCCGCTCTTCAGGCACTGGGCCGGGCCCAGCCTCGTGAAAATCAAGCAATTGGTTCGCATCGGCGCACCTGCCGCCGGGCAAATCGTTCTTGAAGTCGGTGCCTGGAACCTCGGCACATTTTCCGCAGGATGGCTCACGCCCGTCGCCCTGGCCACCCACCAGATCGCCCTCAACTACGCCGCCCTTACCTACATGGTCCCCCTGGGGATTTCCGCCGCCGCCGCCGTCAGTGTCGGTCATGCCATCGGAGCTGGCGACCAGGCCCGCGCCCGCCGCGCCGGATGGCTCGCCATGGGCCTCGGCACCGCCTTCATGCTCTCCGCAGCGGTGCTCTTTTTCATCGCACCCCGCCCCCTCATTGAGCTCTACACCCACGACGCCGAGGTGCTCGCCGTCGGTCCAAGCCTCCTCTGGCTGGCCGCCGCATTCCAGATCTTCGACGGCATCCAGATCGTTTCCACAGGCGCCCTTCGTGGCCTGGGGGAAACACGAGTCCCCATGGTCGCCAACCTGGTGGGCTACTGGTTCATCGGCCTTCCTCTTGGATTTGTCCTTTGTTTTGTTCTACATTGGGGTATTTACGGCCTCTGGATAGGCCTCACCCTCGCCCTGATCGTCATCTCGCTCACCCTTATACGCCGCTGGAACCGCGACTCCCTCCGCCCCGTCGCTGCCACTCACTGACCGGGCTCTTTTTCCAAGGAGCTTCTCCTGAGCAAGTCCGCGCAGCGGGCGCGTCGAAGGATCCGGGGGCCTTTGCCCTCTGTCTCCTCCGCTGTGAGCGATGTGTCCGCTCCTAAGCCGGACCCGCATCGCACCCCAACGAAAATCGCAATGCCGCACACACCTCATTCATCCGAGCAGAACTCAGTTTCCCCACACGCTTGCCCAATCGCTCCTGGCTCACAGTCACAGGATTGTGAAGATTGACCGCACACGGTTCCTTCAAGCCATCTTCCTCATTTAACTGCACCTCCGACGGCACGCCACGAATGGTCGACGTAAGGGGGGCAACGGTGACCGTCGAGAGATAGCCGATGGCACTATCGCGAGTCAGCACCACGACCGGTCTCTTCTTGTCGGGCGGAGCAAAGCTATAAAGCCGGACATCTCCCCGCGCTATTCTGCCGGCCACGCCGCCTCCGCTTCCCAATCGCTCGATTCGACGCTCGCCTGAGCCTGCTTCGAGTAGCCTTGACGGTCTTGTTCTTCAGCTACGGCTACCTCTAATCGCCGCAGGTGTTCCCGCAGCGCATCCCGCACCAGCGCGGAACGATTCCGCTTGGTCTGCCTTGCAGCCTGATCGGTGGCCTGGAGCAGCTCTTTATCGAGAACAATCTGGACCGTTTCCATATGACGATTCTACTCCACACAAAACTGAGCAGTCTATTCCACACCATGCGCGCTCCACTCCCTATCGCTGCAAACCAAGGCACGCCTGATCGCTGAGGGAACCTCCCGCGCCAATTTGCCGTCAAATGGCACGCAAGTGGTACTCACCCCGTTACAATCCAGGCTCGCTTATGGGACGCTCAACCTCCGCAGTGACTATAATCACAAGGTAGTTAGTGTTTCCCACACTCTAGAGAACTTCACGGAAGGAATCCCGCCAAATGGCGACTGGAGACCTGGCCCTTGGTCAAGAACAGGGCGAAATAAACGCGCGTCAGCGCGTAGTAAACGACTTCAGCATCAACGTAGCAACGGTGAACGGGTCCGGCTCGCAATCCGCCAATAGCGTACTGCTGAAAAGCATCTTCGGAATGGGCGTGCCCGTCAGCGGCAAAAACCTCTTCCCGTCGAACATTGCCGGATTACCCACCTGGTACACCATTCGCGCCAGCAAAGAGGGCTACGTTGCCCGCACGCGCAATACGGAAGTCCTGGTGGCGCTCAACCCCGAAACCGCACGCGAAGACATCCTCAGTCTCCCCGCCGGCGCCGTGGCCATTTACGAAGAGAACATGAACCTGAAGCAGTACCGCGACGACGTGGTCTGCTATCCCGTTCCCTTCGACAAGATCACCGCGTCCGTCTGCGCGGAGGCCAAGCTGCGCAAGCTGGTCAAGAACATGGTCTATGTGGGCGTGGTTGCTTACCTGCTTTCGCTCGATCTCGCGGTCGTGGAAAAGAGCGTCAAGAAGCAGTTCGCCAAAAAGCAGAAGGTGTTCGACCTCAACTACGGTGCAGTCCAGGCGGGCTTCAACTACGCGCAGGAAAAGCTGGTCAAGCAGGATCCGTTTGTCATCGAGAAGATGGACCAGACCGCCGGCAAGATCATCATCGACGGCAATGCTGCCGCCGGCATGGGCGCGGTGTTTGCGGGCGTCACAGTCGTGGCCTGGTATCCCATCACGCCTTCGACCTCGCTGATTGAAGCCACCACCGACCTGCTCAAGAAGTTCCGCGTCAACGCGGACGGCAAGGCCACCTTCGCCGTCATTCAGGCGGAAGACGAACTCGCAGCCATAGGCATGGTGCTCGGCGCAGGCTGGGCTGGCGCGCGTTCCATGACTTCGACTTCCGGCCCCGGCATCTCGCTCATGGCAGAGTTCGCAGGCCTCGGCTACTTCGCTGAGATCCCCGGCGTCATCTTCGACGTGCAGCGCACCGGCCCCTCAACGGGCATGCCCACGCGCACTTCGCAGGCTGACCTGCTCTCCACCGCGGTGCTCTCTCACGGCGACACCAAGCACATCATCCTGCTTCCCGCCTCCGTCAAGGAGTGCTTCGAGATAGGATGTGAGGCTTTCAACATCGCCGAGCGCATGCAGACCCCGGTCTTCGTGCTCACGGATCTCGATCTCGGCATGAACAACTGGATGTCAGAGCCGTTCGACTATCCTACGAAGCCTCTCGATCGCGGCAAGGTCCTCTCCGCTGAAGAACTCAAGAAGCTCGGCAGCTTCGCCCGCTACAAGGACGTTGACGGTGATGCCATTGGCTACCGCACCCTGCCGGGCACGGACCATCCGAAGGCCGCCTACTTTACGCGCGGATCGGGACACAACGCCGTCGGCAGGGTATACCGAAAAGCCCGACGAATACCTGGAAGTGATGGACCGGCTCTCGCGCAAGTTTGAAAACGCGCGCAAGATCGTTCCCGCTCCGGTCGTCGTAAAGGACGGCACCTCCAAAATCGGCTTCCTCGCCTACGGCAGCACCGACTTCGCGCTGCGCGAAAGCATGGACCAGATCAAGAAGGAATATCGCCAGGACGTGGATTACCTTCGCATCCGCGCCTATCCGTTTGCGCATGAGATTCACGACTTTGTGGCCTCTCACGAGCGTGTTTACGTGGTTGAACAGGATCGCGACGCGCAATTGGCGAGCCTGCTCAAGCTCGATCTACCCGCCGAGCAGGTAGTCAAGCTGCGCAGCATCCTCCACTACAACGGCCTGCCCATCGACGCGCGCAGCATCACGGAAGAGTTCGCCACGAAGGAGGGCCTCTAAATCATGGCAACCGCGACACCAACACCCAAGGTCAACCACATCGGCCTTCCCATCGTGGAATACCGCGGCGGCAAGTCGACGCTCTGCGCCGGCTGCGGCCACAACGCCATCTCTGAGCGCATCATTGACGCCATGTACGAGATGGGCGTTCAACCCGAGCGCGTCATGAAGATGTCCGGCATCGGCTGCTCCTCCAAGAGCCCTGCCTACTTCATGAGCCGGTCCCACTCGTTCAACAGCGTGCACGGCCGCATGCCGTCGGTCTCCACCGGCGCCATCCTCGCCAACCACACCATGACGACGATCGGCGTCTCCGGCGACGGCGACACCGCCTGCATCGGCATGGGCCAGTTCGTCCACCTCCTCCGCCGCAATCTCCCCATGATTTACATCATTGAGGACAACGGCGTGTACGGGCTTGACGAAGGGCCAGTTCTCGGCCACCGCCGACATCGGCTCCAAGCTCAAGACCGGCGTCATCAACGACCTCCCCGCCATCGACACCTGCGCTCTCGCCATTCAGCTTGGCGCAACCTTCGTGGGCCGCTCCTTCTCCGGCGACAAGAAGCAACTGCTCGCCATGCTGAAGGCCGCCATCGCCCACAAGGGCACGGTCATGCTCGATGTCATCAGCCCCTGCGTTACCTTCAACGATCATGAAGGGTCGACAAAGAGCTACAAGTTCATGCAGGAAAACGACGAGCCCATCAACGAAATCGGCTTCGTCGCCAGCTTCGACGACATCGCGGTCGACTACGACTCCGGCCAGGTCTACGAAGTGGAAATGCACGACGGATCAAGCCTTCGGCTGCGCAAGCTGCATGAGGACTACGATCCGACGAGCAAGTCGCACGCGGTCCAAACCCTAATGCAAGCGCACGAGAAGGGCGAGGTTCTGACCGGTGTCCTCTACATCGACACCACCAAGCCCACGTTTATCGACTTGCTCAACGTAGTCGACGAGCCCCTGGGCCAGCTCCCCGAGTCCGTCACCCGCCCCCCCAAGTCCGCCCTCGACGCCCTGATGTCCAACCTGCAGTAGTGCGGTAGGCCGGAATTCCCCGGCCAACCCCTCTATCACATCAAAAGCCCCGCGCATCGGCGGGGCTTTTCTGTCATCCAATCCCTTATTCCCTAGTCCCTTCCCGTCTCTGTTCTCACGCCAGGTTCCGCTTGTAAAGCGCAAGCAACTCCGCCCAGGCCTTCTCCGCCCCCTGCTCGTTGTAGACCTGGCTTCCGCGCACAGTCCAGCCGTGACTGCATCCGTCGTACACCTCCACGGTGGCCTTCAGATGCGCAGCAGCGAATGCTTCCTTCAGCTTGTCCTTCGCGGTCGGATCGCGCTTGTCGTCGTTATCGGCCACCGCGCACAAGAACCTCGGCCTTCATCTTCGGAATCATCAGGTGCGGGCTGTCCGGCTTATCGCTCACCAGGCCTCCGCCATGGAAGGTCGCCGCCGCGCCCACGCGATCCGGAGCAATCGCCGCACTGCGAAACGTCAGCGGCCCGCCCATGCAATATCCCTGGACGCCAATCTTCTTCTTCTTGTTTGTTTGCGGCTGCGCGTCAAGAAATGCAAGGTACGCCTTCGCATCGCTGATATTCGCATCGGCCGTCAACGCTGCCGCCATCGGCATCACCTTGGCGCGATCCTCCGGCTTGCTGAAATCAAACGAGCCATCCACCACCGGCGCCTTCGCGTTCCGATAAAACGGATTGGGCACCAGCACCACGTACCCCTCGGCGGCCAGCCTCTGGCCCATCTCGCGAAACACCGGCCTGAGCCCAAGAATGTCGGTCCACACCAACACAGCCCGGCCAGGGCCCTTTGCCCTCGGGATAGAACAGGGCCGAGTCGGAGACCCCGCTTTCCATCGTCACGTTTACATCCTTCTCAACCACCTTCGTCTGCGCCGTTGCCACTGTGGAATGCAGCACAACAGTCGCCGCTGCTCCCAGCCCGAAGGCCCTGCGTGACACGGTAGGGTCGTGGGTCAAGCCCTGGTGAATAAAGTCATCGCACATGCGCTGCATCTCCTCTTCCTGCTTCGGCAGTATCGCGGAAGCATCGCCCCTTTGTCGATTGCAGAGTTGAACGCCATGCCGCCCTCGCCTACCGTTTTCTTGCGCCCTGCCGCTCTCGCGGCTTAATCTTTGTAGGCTTCAAACCCCTCGGCAGACTCCCCATCTTTGAGAGGTCCCCCCAATGCCCACCCCTGTTAAGAACTATGACGGCAGCATCACCGCCAACCCGCAACAACTCGTTACCGCAAAAAATGTTGCCGACATTCAGAATGTGCTTCGCGATACAGCCACTTATCCCAGCCCCGTGCGCGCCATGGGCAGCTACCACTCGCTCACGCCATGCGCATCGTCTGACGGCACCATGATCGACATGAAGGAGATGAACCAGGTGGTCTCCATCGATGCGACCAACCTCACCTTCACCTGTCAGGCGGGAATGCAGATAATCGAAGCCAGCAAGGCCCTCCGTGCCAGGAATCTACAGTTCGTGCTCAACATCGAGATCGGCAACATGACGGTGGGCTCAGCCGCCTGCTGCCACAGCAAGGACGCGCTCGATGGCATCGAGTTCGGTCAGGTCAGCTCATACGTCACCGCCATGAAGTGGGTGGCTCCCGACGGAAGCCTCGCCGAAGCCTCCGACGCCAGCGACCCCGGCCTGATGCGCCTTATGCGCTCCAGCTATGGCCTGCTTGGGGTCATCTACGAGGTGACGTTCAAGATCAAGCCCATCGAAGCGATCCACTTCACCTACTTGCCGCGTCCCGTCGATGAACTTACCCAGGCCGAAGTAGACAACCTCCTCGACACTTCTGAGGGGATCGTCTGCTGGACGGTAGGACGGACCGCGGTCTTCCAGCAGCGCCACAAGGTGAACCACCCCGGCATCCTCGCCGCGTTGCAGGCGGCGATTCGCAAGAATCTGTGGAATTTTCAGGGCGCGAACCTAGGGCGCATGATCGACCAGTTCATGGTGAACAAAGGGCTGCGCGACGCCATTCAGCAGGGAAATTTCGACTTCGCCAACCTGCTCTATGAAACTCTTCATCTTGCCGGCGGCATCACGCTCCTGGCGCCGGACAAGACCATCGACTACCACGAGACGCCGGAGTCGGCCCGCTACGCTTTCACCTTCTGGGCGTTCCCGCGTTCGCAATGGCTGGATACTTACCGCGCCTATCTCGACTTCGCCGAGCAGTGGTTCAAGACCACTGGCTTCCGTTGCAATATGCCGCTGGGTGCATACCGGGTGCGGAAAGACTCGGGCTCGCTACTCTCCTACACCCAGGACGGAGACATGTTCTCAATCGACCCGATTCATGCGCCCACCGACCTGGCGGCTTGGGGGAATTTCCTGCGTGCGTTCAATGAATTTGCTTCGCAGCGCGGAGGAATTCCGCTGCTGAACCAAAGTCCGTTTGTGACGCAAGCGCAGGTGCAGAAAGCGTTCGGCGATCGGTGGCAACAATTCTCAGACGCGGTGCACAGCGTGGATCCGACGGGAAGACTGTTGAACCCATTCTTTGCCGGACTGTTGAACCCCTGAGGCGAAAACAGGGAACTGGGAACCTTGAAATGCGAAAAGGCGCCCCGAGTTTTGCTCAAGGGCGCCTTTGAATCGCGAGATAGGTTAGCGAGCAATTTGACCGCGCCTGGCGGCTGTGTCTGCTCGCTCGCGCAGGAGAAGACCGCGGCGACTACTTTGTTTGAAGAGTGCGCAGATACGTGACCAGGTTGGTCGTGCGCTGTTCGCGAATCATGGGGCTCATGTTATTCATTCGGGCAAAGATCTGATGCCAGACGGGCATCTCGGCGGAGGGGTGTTCAACACCGAAGCGCAGGACGGTAACGAGATGAGTCTCGGGGAATTTGCCCTTGTGGCTTACGGCGAGATTCGACAGATCAGTTGGGGCAACCTTGAGGGCTGAAGCTGCGGGGCCGTGTCCGCGGCCGTCGACGCCATGGCACGGCGCGCAATAACTGGTGTACATCTGTTTTCCGTCCGCGGGGCTAGTCTGTCCGACGGGGATGACGATCTTCGATGCGTGATCGAGTGCATGGCCCGTGGTGACGGCAAGTGCGGCGAATAATGAGCTGATTAAGAGTCTTTTCAACATAACTTCCTCGGTTCTGGACCTCGAGTCCGAAAGTTACTCTACGCCTTGGTTGATGAGGGTTGGATGTGACGGCGAACACGCTGATTTAGGCCGAATAAGCGCAGGTTTAACGGGATTTCTCCTAAGATCTGTATGAGTTTATACAAGATTAGTTAACTTAGTTAAGTTTATGAGCATTGCGCTCTCAGGACTGAATCGATGGATGTGTGAGGGCCGTTACATCGGGCGACAGTCCGGAGCTTCAATGACCATTGCCCGTCATTTCCACCTTTCCCTTGAAGCGGGAGTACACAAAAACGACGTAGGCGACGGCGAGGGTCATGCCGAAGAGCCACCACGCCAAGCCAACTGCCAGAGTGTGATGACCTGATAGCGCACGGTCAAGAGTGATATCGAGGTCTCGAGTGGTGCTGGCAGGAAGAAGAGTGGGATAAAGGCCCCAGCAAGCGCCGGCAAGCATGAAGAAAAGATAAGTGGAGGAGGCAAGGAACGCCCTGACGGGCTTCCCTTGTTGATTCCAGAGGCGGACGGCAATCAACGAAGCGAGAACACCCACGGGAACGACGAAGGTAAATGGATAGTGGACATAGTTGTCCAGCGATTGAGGGCGAACGGTGATTGTGGCAATCAGGCTGACTATGGTTAAAACGAAGAGCGTGTTCCACAAGGGGTTCACGATGCGGCGAGCGCGCTGCTCGAGTTCACCGGAAATCTTGATCGAAAGCCACAGTGCCCCGTGAAGCGTTAGAGCTACGAGTGCCACCAGGCCGCCGATGACGGTGTACCAATCGAGAATGCCGGGGCTGCTGCCTGGCCGCCAGTTGGTCCACAGAGGCAGGAAGAAGTAGCCATCGGCACGCAGTGGAACGCCGCGGATCACGTTGGCGAGCGCCGCGCCGTAGAAGATGGTCAGCAGCGCGCTCGCAATCCCGAATAGGCCGTCAAGAAGGGTGCGCCAGACGCCGAGGTCGAGATGGTTGCGGAGTTCAAGACTGACGCCGCGAAGCACCAGGAGCCAGAGAACGATCATGAGCGGCAGATAGAATCCCGAGAATGCCGATGCATAAAGCAGAGGAAATGCAAAATAGAGAGTCCCGCCGCCGGCGAGGAGCCAGACCTCGTTGCCGTCCCAAACAGGACCAATGGAGCGCAGCGTGGCCAGGCGATCGGATTCGTTGCGGGCCAGGAACAAATGAAGCACGCCGACTCCGAGATCGAAGCCATCGAGAACCACATAGCCGACGATCATCACTGCGACTAGCCAGAACCAAATGAAACCCATTTTTTGCTCCTCCCTGTTGGGCGCCTAGTTGCCTGCGCTGTGAATTGGCTCTGGAACGGCGGCTTTAGGAGAGGGGCCCAGATTGATCTCGCGATAGATGAGCACCGTGAAAAGGAGACCCAGCAGGGCGTAGAGTCCCATGAATCCAAGAAGAGTGAAGAGCCCGTTGCTGGCAGAAACCATTGAGGAAAATCCCTGGCTCGTCCGCATAAGGCCGTAGATCAGCCACGGTTGACGCCCAAGCTCCGCGGTCATCCACCCGGCCGTATTGGCGATGTAAGGCAGCGGGAAGCTGAGCAACAGAGCCCACAATACGGGGCGCGTTCGATAGAGCTTGCCGCGCCAGAGCAGGAACGCGGAGACGACCATGATGGCAAGGAACCAGGTGCCGAGGCCAGCCATGATGTGGTAGGCGTAGTAGAGCAAAGGCAGGGCGGTGGGCCACTGATCGTGGGGAATGCGGTCAAGGCCGGTCACTTCAGCCTTGTTGGTTCCGTAAATCAAGAAGCTGAGGACGTTGTTAACGACGATCGGATTGTCGATCTCGCCAGTTTCCTCGTTCGGCTGCCCCATCAGCACGAGGCCGGCGCCGGTCTCGCTCTTGAACAACCCTTCCATGGCGGCCATGGCGGCAGGCTGATTGTGAGCTACATATTTTCCATGCAGATCACCGGTGGGAAAGATGATCAGGATGGAGGCAATGAGACCGGCAATCACGCCCACCTTGAGGAAGATTCGCGCAAAGTCAGTCTGCCTATTGTCCAGCAGATAGAACGCCCCTACCGCAGTCATAACGAATGCCCCGGTTACAACGGCACCGGTCATGTTGTGCGCGTACTGCAGCAATCCCCAGGGGTTCATAAGAAGTTTCCAGAAGCTCACAACTTCATATTGGCCGTTGACCACGTCATAGGCGACTGGGTGCTGCATCCAGGCGTCGGTAACAATGATGAAGAAACCCGAGAGCCAGGAGCCAAGCCAGACCATGACGGCCGAGAACCAGTGCATTCGCTTCGAGAGTCTGCTTCCGCCATAGAGGAAGAGCCCGAGGAAAGCCGATTCGAGGAAGAAGCTGAATACGCCTTCCATGGCAAGAGGCTGGCCGATCACACCGCCCGATACGCGCGAAAACCGCGCCCAGTTGGTTCCGAATTCGAACTCCATGGGGATTCCCGTCACCACGCCAAAGACGAAATTGATGCCGAAGACTCGTCCCCAGAATTGTGCGGCGCGATCCCAATTCGGATTGTCATTGCGCAGCGCGACGGTCTTGAGCACAACAATGAGGAGCGAAAGGCCCATGGTGAGCTGGGGAAAGAGGTAGTGGAACGTGATGGTAAACGCGAAGTGAAGGCGATGGATAATCTCTGGTGTCATAGTTTTTCTTGATTCTTCCGTGGTGAACCATCATAGTGGCCGAGCGACCGGACGCATCCAGCAATCCTGGTCTCAGGCGTGCGTTGCTTTGTGCAAGGGAAGAAGGCTCACCATCCGGCACTCGATCCTGGAGCAGTGTCTCAGTGTCGATCTGATCCGAAATGTGATCTGCATCACCACTCCAGCCAGCGATGGAGGGCGTCAACAGGAACGGAAGATAGAGTGCATAGAGGCCTGGAAATGCGCGACGCGGAATTGGATTTCCGGGTCATCCGTCTTCAGGGACGCAGGGGCGCTCGCTAAAACGGGTGTGCAACATGCCTGGTTTTGGGGAAGTCCGGGCGCGCTAGTAATGGGCGGCGGAGATTTTTACGCCCATGGCGTTGAGCTTGGAGCGGGCCTGGGCGGCCTCAGGAGCCTGCGGGTGGCGCTGGATGAGCGAGCGTAGTTCCTGGATGCCGGCAGGCTTCTTGTTGAGCTGGATAAGCGCCATGCCCTTGTGAAGCTGGGCGGCGGGAGCCTTGGTGCTGCTGGGAAAGCTCTCAAGCACCATGTTGTAGGCCTTCAGGGCAGTGGGGTAGTCCTGGGTGCGGTAGGCGATTTCGCCCAGGTAGAACTGCGCAGTGCCGGCAAGTTCGTCCTGCGGATAGTACTGGATGACATCCTGAAACTCGCCTTGGGCGACAGAGTAACGCGCGCCGTTGAAGTCGCGAACGCCGCCCTGAAAGGTGTCTTGCAGCGGAGGAGCCTGGTTGGCCGCGGGAGCGGGGCCCGCGCCTCCTGGACCTGAGGCCGCGCCGCCGGGGCCCGTGGGTGGAGCGGTCAGACTGCCGCCAGGTGTGGCGCCCGGCTGCATGGCGGGCTGCGATTGCATGTTCTGCATCTGGCCCTGAAGATCCTGCACGGACTTCTGCAGCTTGTCGATGCGGGACTTGAGTTCCTCAACGGAGTCGCTTACGGATTGCACCTGGCCGGTGCTTGTCTCAATCTTGCCGCTGATGGACTCGTTCTGCGAGGCGATCTTTTGTTGCAGCGTGTCGACGGCCGCGGACATCCTGTTGGCGTTGTCAGAGGTCTGCTCGACAAGATGCTGAATAACGCCGAAGCGCGTGTCCATGGTCGACTGGAGACGCTGAACCATGTCCAGCAGCTGCTGAACCTGAGTTTGCAGCTCAATGATCTCCTTGGAGGCGGCGTGCGCGCGGACCGGCGCGAGGCTGAAGACGGCGGCCAGAACGGCTGCGGCGAAGAGGCTATTGCGGAGTGTTCGAACGTTCTGCATGGGGTCACCTGAAAGCAGTTAACAGTGGACAGACGACAGTGGAAAGTTAGGACCAAAACGGTGAAGTCTTGAAAAGTCAATGATTAACAATCTTGAGGCAGCACCCATGGAAACCTGAGCCTCTTCTTCCTTTGACGCATATTGAGGCACGACTGGGGTCTGACTCTTAGTGCGTATTTCCACTCTCGCTAAACGCCTGCGGTCCACGCTTGTTTTCCATCGCGTGGACCGCTGCGCATCTCGTTGCATCTGCTCTTATTCTAGCGGTCGATCGTGAAGCCGGCGCGGCGGTTCTGCTGCCAGCAGTCCTCAGTGGACTCGGAGCAGAAGGGCTTTTCCTTGCCGTAGCTGATGACGCGGAGCCGTGTGGCGGCTACGCCTGCATTGACGAGGGCGCTGCGGGCTGCCTCAGCGCGGGTCTGGCCCAGCTGAAGGTTGTACTCGTTGGAGCCGCGCTCGTCACAATAGCCGCCAATCACAACCTTGATGTTGGGATGGCTGTTGAGGAAGGCTGCGTCTTTGGAAAGGATGGCCTGGGCGTCGCCGCGGATGTCGCCTGCGTCGTAGTCGAAGAAGATGTCCTGCACGTTGGCTCTGAACTCATCTTCGGCGCTCATCGTGGTGGTGGGAACCTGGACCGCCGGCGGGGCGTTGACTGTCACGCGCGCGGTTGCGTCGGAGGTGCCCCCATCGCCACGAGCCACGAGGTGATAGCTGGTGGAGGCGCTGGGCGTAACGTTCTTGACCCCGGAGGTGGGCACATCGCCAATGCCGTCGATGGAGACGCTGTTGGCGTCAGTGGTGCGCCATGTCAGGACCACTTGGTCACCGGCAGAGATGGAGGCCGGAGTGGCGGTGAGCTGGGCAGTCGGAGCGGGCGCCGTCGTGGGCGGAGGCGCGGTTTCAACGGGCGGCAGCGGCTTCTCTTTTTTCTTGCAGCCGGCAACCCCGATCAAAGCAATGAGAAGCAAAACCGGGACGAAAAAACGGAACATCTGTTTCAAGAGCTATCTCCTTCTGCGGTTACGGCAAAACCTTGGTTCTGTGGTGGTTGCGGCGCTCTGCGCGTTGCCCGAAGCCGGGGTTCGCAGTTGCTGAAAAGTTAAGACTACGAAATGAAGTACAGTTCGCGATGTGACGAATGAACCAGCGATGTTTCCAATTAATCGACCATTGTAAATCCGGCCGTCCGGCGGGACCGATACTATTCGACGTAGCGAAAACACCGGTTCTCGCCAAGACGGTCCCTGGTCTGACTTCAATTGAAAATCCTACTGGTCTCATGAACAACGTACAGCAGGGCGACACACAACATCATACTGCCGTTACCTGCTCATGCTGTTGCACGAAGTGGTGCACAACGTGAGCGGAGCTGACTATTTCAAGCTCCAATTGGGCATGAAATTGTTGCCGACATGCGTAAGCTGCTGCTGCTGCGTTCCATCGGAAAGCATGGACCAGATCTCGACTGTGTCCGCCCGATATTGCGTTCGAAGACGATGTGGCGGGTGTCAGGCGCCCAACAGGGGAAGTCGTTGCTGCCGGCCTCATGGGTCAGTTGCATCCAGCGCTTGCTGGCGATGTCCATGACGTAAATGTCCTGGCCGCCGGGAGCTCCAGGCCCGTACTTGCGATTCCAGCTGAAGGTGAGGAAGTCACCGGAGGAAGACCAGTTTGGCGAGATGGCGTATCCGCCGTCGGTCATGCGCTGAATGTTGGCGCCGTCCTGATCCATGGTGTAGATCTGGGGGAGGCCGGTGCGGCCGCTTACAAAGGCGATTTGCGAGTTCGTCCGCGGGTTCCAGGTGGGACTGACGTCGGGTCCTCGAAATGACGTGAGCTTACGCAGATCTCCACCGCTCGCGTCGGCAAGCCATATCTCCGGGTCTCCGGATCGTGCGGACGAGAAGGCGATTTTGGATCCATCGCCCGCCCAGGCTGGGGATTGGTTTGAGCCACCTGCGGTACCTCCCGGAAAGCTGACCAGTCGTCCAAGGTCCAGCGAATACATCCGAATTGACCAGCCTCCCCGGTCGAGGGAAGCGAACGCAATTCGGCTATTGTCCGGTGAGATGCGGGGCGAGAGGGAAATGCTGCCCAGGTGTGTGATCTGGTGTTGGTTCTCGCCGTCGTAGTCCATGGCCCAGATTTCCTTGGTGCCGGTGCGGGAACTGACGAAGTAGATTTTGGTTTCGGCGATGCCGTTGATGCCGCCGCCGAGCTGCTGGATGATGGCGTCGGCGAAGCGATGGGCAATGGTGCGGGCCATGTCCTGGCTGGCGTTTTCGTTGTACTGCTTGCCGAGGACCTGAGAAGCGCTGCGAGCGTCAAAGAGCCAGCCGAAGACCGTGAGGCGGCCATTGTCGGCCTTAAGGGCACCAAAAGCGACCATTTCGGCATTCGCGGGAGCTGCGGACCACTGGGGCAGGTTAAGCTCCTGCGGGGAGCCCGGCATGGCCTGTGGAGCCATGGACTTGGAAACCAGGTCGAAGATGCCGGCATTGGCGAGATCGGTGGCCAGGGTGGCATCAAATGTGGCCTTGAGCGCCGGAGTCTGGGGATCGGTGGAAGCCGGCTTGAAGTCGGCCGCTGCCAGGCGAATGCGAGCATTGCCAAGGTTGGTGCCGGCGCGCACCCAGTCCTGGGCGTTGAGCGGAGAAGCGAGAGCGGCGACAACTGCGAGGGCGAACAAGGGGAGAAGCAAGAACTTTGCCTTCATGCGGAGTGCAATCCTTCCTGCGTAAAGAACGATAGGGTTAAGCGCGGGCTGCCTGGGAGCGGCTGAATCGAGCATGCTGAGGGGCTCTTCCGGGCCCTGAAATCAGAATTCACAGTAGTAAGATACGTTGAGCGTATTGCCGTTGTAGCCGTTGGGCAAGGCACCAAAGGTATCGATGCGTTGCACGCCGCGCATACAGGAGCGGTCGAGTGTGGGGCTGCCGCTGGAGCGATCGAGCTGCACATTGGCCGGTGTGCCGTCGCGGTGGACAGTGAAGACGAGAAAGACGCGAGCACCTTTGGGTGTACGCGGATCCACTTCGCCCTTGTTCCAGCTTTGAGACATTTTGCGATTGATTCCATCGACATACCAGGGAAAGCGGCTGCCGAAGTCGCCCTGCGTTATGGATGTGGGTCCCGGGGTGGTTTGACCCTGAATGGCGCGGGGCATGTTGTTCGCCGCCTGCTCACCATATTGCGCCTTGTTCTGGGGAACGGGCTGTTGGACTTTGGGTGGGGTGACGGGGGTGGGCTTGGGCTTTTCCTTCGGCTGCTTTCCCAGGACGGGAATGGCTTTTTCGTCAATCACTGGAGCAGTCTTGGGCGCGGGAGGTGCGGGCGCCGGACTGGGCTTTTCCGTGGCGAGGACATTTTGATTAGGCGGCTGGTCAGATGGCAGCGGGATGGTGCTGGTAACCTGCACGCGGATGGCGCCGCCGGCAGATGACCCTCCCCATTGATTAGCGTGAAAGAAACCGCCTATTACGTAATACGCGGCGATGGCGCCGGCGAGGCCGAAGTGCAGCAACACTGAGCCCGTGGCGGGGGCTGCGACGGGTTCGCCCGTCAACTCCCGCTCAAGTCGTTCGTCGCCTTCCAGCAGTTGGCTCATCGTTCCTGGTTGTGGTCCTCAAGGGCTAAAGCCCGCATTCCTTCAGTTTCGGCAATACCGTGACAACCCCGGCCTGCCATTGCCGCGTTTTCATTTTCCCGCGGCTTTGCCTTCCACCGGCTGGGTCACGATGGAGATATTGGTGATGCCTGCCTGTTTGACAGCGTCCATCACGCTGGCGAATATGCCAAAAGTCACGCGCTCATCGGCGCGCAGGTAGATGACCTGTTTGGACGGATCCTCATTCGACTGGTGCAGGCGCTGCGGGAGTTCGTGGATGTTCACGGGGTTGTCGCCGAGAAAGATGCCGCCTTCGCGATCGATGGTGACGACGACGCGCTGTTCCGTTATTTCGCGGACAGTGCGGGTTTTGGGTACTGCGACTTCAATGCCCGACTGCAACACCGGCGCCGTGATCATGAAGATGACCAGCAGCACCAGCACCACGTCAACGAGTGGCGTGATATTGATCTCGGCGAGCGAGGTGCCGGTTCTGCCGTTTGCGGTGGTAAAAGCCACGTCTTAACCTCGCGTGGGCAGCTCGCGGCCGCCTTCAGGCACAGGCCGCGACGCGGTGTAGGCCGGCGCGGGTGCAGGCGCCTGCATGGGGGCGCCGCTGCGAACAGGAATCTCTTCCATGGAATTCAGCAGTTCGCGGCTGAAGTCGTCGATGGCCGAGGCAAAGACCCGAATGCGTGCGGTGAGCTGGTTGTACGCCACGACTGCGGGCACGGCGACAAACAAGCCGGCCGCGGTGGTGATGAGCGCTTCCGAAATGCCCGGCGCCACGGCGCGCAGTGTGGCTGCTCCAGCCGAGCCCAGCCCCTGGAAGGCGTCCACGATGCCCATGACCGTACCAAAGAGGCCCACAAATGGACTAGTTGAGGCGATGGTGGCGAGCCAGGTGAGGCGGCGCTCAAGACTGGTGACGGCCTCGCTGGCCGCGGTTTGCGCGGAACGCTCCAGCGGCACGAGATTGCGCGGAGGGCCCGACCCCCCGGTCTGGCGCTTGTACGTCTCGTAGACGTCTTCAAAGACCTGTGCGAGAGGGCTGTCTTTGAAGTCGCCCTGTAATTGCAGCGATCTCCTGCAGGCGCGATGCCTTGCGAAAGGTGCGGATGAACCGCTTGCTTTCTTTTGTGGCCTTGCTGAACGCAGAGTATTTACCGAAGATGACGGTCCACGAATAGAGACTTGCGCAGAGCAGAAGGATGAGAACTCCCATTGCTACGGCGCCAATATTGGAGAGCAGGCCCATCAGTGCGCCGGCGCCGTGTGAGAGCCCGCCGCCCGAGGGAGTTGCCCCGCTGTCAACCTGTATAAAAAGGAGCAACGCAGCTGTAGAAATCGGCATTCACCTCATCTTTAACGTTACCAGACATAAGGGTGCGGTCCAAGTTACGGATAGGATGCCCCCTGCAGGCTTGGATGGCGAAAGCGGAGGTCGCGGAATGCTGGATCATGCTATGCTGCGCTCGGATTAACAACCAAGATGCTCATTGAGTTGCGCGCAGAAAATTACGCAGTTATTGATCATGCAATCGCCGTATTTGGCCCGGGATTGAACCTGCTGACCGGGGAAACCGGTGCGGGCAAATCCATACTTGTTGACGCGCTGGCACTGCTCATGGGCGGCAAATCGTCTGTCGAGGTGGTGAGGCACGGCGCAGACAAGGCCGTTGTCTCGTGCGTCTTCGAGTCGACTGCGAACGCGGAAGCCATCCTGGAAGAAAACGGAATCGACGCCGAAGGGACGGAGATCATTCTTCGCCGCGAAATTCTGGCGACAGGGAAGGGAAGAGTCTTCGTCAACAATCAACCGGCGACGGTTACCGTGCTGAAAGAACTGGCGCCGGAGCTGGCGCTGGTGCACGCACAGAGTGAGACGCTGTCGAGTTTCGACCAGGCGCAGCAGCGGATTTTGTTGGATCGATTCGGCGGCCTTTCGACTGAGGCTGTTGCTGAAGCGTTCGCACAATGGAAGACGGCGGCCGACAAACTGCAAGACTTGCTGCAGGGCGAGCAGGATCGTCTGCGCATGGTGGACTTGTGGAGCTATCAGCGCAAAGAGATTGAAGCGGCGCGACTGGAACCCGCGGAGGACGAAACGCTGGCGACAGAAAAGCGTGTACTGGCTAATGCTGAGAAGCTGTACGCCGCGGCTACGGGCGGGTTCGATCAACTCTATGAAGGCGGCATTTCAGCCGAAGTCTGCCTGCTTGCGGCCTTGAAACATGTGGAAGAGCTGGCCCGTTACGACAGCAAGTTTGCAGACGCGGTACAGCAACTCCAGTCGGTGCGTGCGACGGTGAGCGACCTGGCGGGAAGCCTTCGCGACTATGCCGAAGGTATTAATGCGAGTCCGGAGCGGCTGGCCGAGATTGAAGATCGGCTGGCCATCATGGATCGGTTGAAGCGCAAGTATGGCAAGACGGTGGCGGAGATTGTTGCGTTTGGCGAAGACGTAGCGCGCAAACTGACCGAAGTTGAGGACCGTGACGAACTACTGAAATCCCTTCGTTTGGCCGTGGATAAAGCTTCGGGGGAATACAAGAAGGCGGCCGGCACCTTGAGTGCGGAGCGAGTTGCGGCTGCAGCGAAGCTGGCGAAACTGGCCGAGACACAGATCAACTCGCTGGCCATGAAGGTCAAGTTTGAAGTGGCGGTGCATGCGAACAATCAGGAGTCGCATTGGTCCGCGAGCGGATGGGATGCGGTGGAGTATCGCATCGCGACGAACGCAGGTGAGCCGGTTAAGCCGCTGCATGAGATCGCTTCAGGCGGAGAGATGAGCCGCGTGATGCTGGCACTGAAGGTGGCGGTGGAAGAGACGTCTTCGAAGGGAACAAAAAAGAAGACACCGACGCCGCGCACGCTGGTCTTTGACGAAATCGATATTGGAATCGGCGGACGTGCGGCCGAAGCTGTTGGACAGAAGCTGAAGGCACTGAGCCGCGGGCAGCAAATCTTGTGCGTGACGCACCTGCCGCAGATTGCTGCGTTTGCTGACCAGCATTTTCTTATCGACAAGCGGGAATCGGACGGACGCACCAAGACGCAGATTCGATTACTTGATCAGCGGGCCAGCACGCACGAAGTCGCGCGCATGCTGAGCGGCGCGACCGTCACCGAGACAAGCCTGCAGCACGCGGCCCAAATGATCGCCGCAAGCCGTTAGTGTTTCCGCAATTCAATTCGGTAAATGGCCCAAGTCCGATGGTGGCGCCGAGAGCATGTTCGCCACCGTGGCCAGCATGAATGTGGGATGCAGTGGCTTGGCGAGGATCTCGAAGAGATGGCCTTTCTTCCTGGCGTCCTCAAGCAAACCACTGGTGCCCGGCTGCCCGGAAAAAAGCAGGAAGTGAACATCGGGGTAGCTAGCCTTAAGGAAAATAGCGAACTCGATACCGTTCATTCCTGGTAGAACAACGTCGATGATGGCGAGATTTGGCTTCCATTCCTCGAGCATTTCCAAAGCCTGTTCAGCTGAATACGCACTGCGTGCGTCATATCCGTTGGATGAAAAGATCAGGCCGAGCGTGTCCGCAATGGTCTCTTCGTCATCGACCACCATGATCTTTCTTGTTCCCGGAATAGGCGGCATGGAGTCCCTCGTCCCCTACCTCAAACCTATCTCGTAATCCGGCTTGCGGTGAATACGCCCTAGCCAGTTTCGACACGCGGTCAGCGGCAACATGAATTTCAAATAAAAACCCAAAACGATCCTTCTCGGTTTGCAGAAAGTCTGAGCCGAGATGAGTTGGAGAACAAACCGTGCAGCAACTCACTCAGATTAGATGCGTGTCTGTTCCTGATAGGATATCTGTGATGTGAATGGGCCTGGATCGCTGATTGCACTGGAGGTATTGGTTATATGCAATCGGTCTGCTCCAATTTACGAACGTGGAGATCCCGATGGCCGCAAACAATGCCCATAAGACGACCTTGCCCGAGTGGTCTGAGAGGATTCTGCGGCTTGTTGAGGAATTGAAGTTGACGCAAGCGGGCCTTGCGGATCGCCTGGGAGTGTCGCCCGCCACCGTGTCCCGTTGGATCCAAGGCAAGATTGAGCCGACGGCGGAAGGCTACGTTTCTCTGGGCAATTTGGCGCGCCGCGCTGAAGGCATGTACTTCTGGGAACGTGCCGGAATCGACATTTCCAACTTTCCGGATGCGAGCTTGCGCAAAGCGGAGTCTTCGCTACGCTTGAACTTGCAGGACTTTTTCCTCGTCGGCGGGAAGAAGGTTTCGCATCAGCTTGAGACCAAGGCCAGCGCGGTGGCGATTCCGCTCCTGAATGTGACAGCCTATGGCGATAGGGTGCCCCCGCCGGAAAACGTCGCGCTCTCAGCCGCGGAGGTTGAGGAAGTTCTGCTGGCCCCGTTGAACTGGTGCCCGAATCCCGAGCACATGATGAGCATGCACCTGGAGGGCGAGTCGATGACGCCGGAAATTTCTCCAGGGTCAATTCTCTTTGTGGATACAGCGGAGACGGATCGCGACAGGCTCAACGAAAAGATTGTCGTGGTGTCACACCGTGATTTGGGATTCAAGGTGGCTCGACTGCAGCGACTGGCGGCGACAGACTTATTGATTTCCGCAAACCACAAGTATTTACCGCTCGACGTCAGCAACGCTTCCAAGTGGAAGGTGTTTGGGCGGGTGTTGTGGTGGGTGTCTCGCGATCTGGCGCCCGTGGGCTGAGCCTTCGCCCAGCCACTGGCGCGAAGTGATTTGTCGACGTTTCGTGCTGTTGATTAGCGCGCTCTGACCATTTCGGTCGCCGCAGAGTCATCACCACAATTCAGGCAATGAAACATCGCCGTCCCATCGGCGGTCATGCGCATGGTCATTTCGAGCTGGCGGTTGTCTCCCAGGCGAATGACTTGAAAGCGCAGCGTGTCGCCGTCGATGCGGGGATTCATGAGCACGTGGGCATCGTGGCCGATCACATGAGGTTGTCCGCCATCCCGGGAGACCACATGGAAAACCACGGTGCCGCCGACTAGCCCGGTGTCGTCTCCGAGAGTCAAGTCGACGCCGGGCTGGCCGTCGAGTTTCGCCTGCCACACGCCGATCCATTGGCTGTCAGGGCCGGATAGTCTTGCCCCCCCATGAGCCGGCGAGGGCAGTATGATGGCGAGCGAAAAACAGGTCGATGCAAGGATTAAGAGTTTCATGGCATACCTCCCTTGGGGATTTGGTTTTTTGGGTTGAGGTTAATGGCCTATTTTGCGGACGGTCACTTCTGAAGATTGAGTGGAGTTAAGCAGCGTCTCTTGCCGGCCTTGCAAAGTCAGGTCGAGAAAACCGCGCACGTACATCTCGATCAGGTCGAGATTGTGGCGCGCGATATCGGCATCAGAGACGCGATCGCCGGACTCCAGCAACGGATCGTCGCTGAAGCTGCCATGCGTGATCCCGGGGGAGCGCAATTCGACCGCGTAGCTTCCCGGAGGGCAACAGGTTTTGAATTGCTCTTCCTTCTTCTTGAAGTAAGCCTCGTGCTGCTCGTGGGTTCCGAACATCTTCGATTCGGTGGGATTGGCCTCAAGAAAGAGCAGCGGCTGTTTCTGGATCGCGCCATCGGGATACTCGGGAAGTGCGGCGACGGGCACCATGCCTCCGTCCAGATCGACGCACGCCTTGAATCGCGCATCGAGCTGGCAGGCGCGAGCGGCAAACTCCGCTCCTGCGGAATGGCCCATCGCTGCGACTGCATGTAAATCGAGCTTCCCGGCAAGCGGAGAATGCTCGGATTCTCCTCGGTTGATCAGGGTCAGCTTGTCCAGAACGAAGCGTACGTCTGTCGCGCCCTCCGTTATCCCTGCCCCAATCGACTCCGCCATGCGCTTGAAACGTTCGTCGGGCGTGAGACCGGGCGGAGGGGAATCATGATGTTGAAGAAAAATCTCTCCACCAGGAAAGACAACCGCACCGGCGCCGTAGGTGTGTTCAATTGCCGCGATCACATAACCGTGACTTACCAGGTCTTCAATCAGGGATGTGTAGCCGAAGCCTGAACCCCCTGAGCCATGCGAAAGGAGGATGGTCGGAAACGTCGCAGGTTTCTTTGCTGCTGCGGCATTATCCACGGCATGCGAGTGGATCGCGCCCGAAACGATAAGCGGCCAGATGGCTCCGTGATCGTCGCGCATGGCAGCCTGAGCGCCGGCGTCGGCGTCCATCTGCTTCGCGCCTGGCAAATATTCGCCTTTGGTGGCTGCGCTCTTTTGCGAAGTCGGATACCAGAGGTAAACCATCAGCCGGCGATGTGCATTCGGATCGGACGAATATCGGTCGGGCCGCGACGTGTCAATCCAGTCGTAACCGATACGTCCAATTCCGAACGGACCGGAAGGAGCGGGTAACTCGGGCGCCCTCGGCGTCGTCCCGAGACTGTTGCTGGTCTGGCCGTGTGCCATGGTGCCTGAATTGGCAAGCGCGGCGCAGACCAGGAAGCCGATTTCAAGAGCACGGATCGTCATGATTCAACTCCTCGCGCCAGTTGCTGCTTTGCCACGGAAGCAGTCGCGAGCGTGCCGCCGAAACCCATGGATTCAAGCGCAGAAGACGGCACCACGACCATCGATCCCTTCTCGCGCATCGCCTCAAACAGCATGTTCATGCCGCGCAGATGCAGCGCTACTGGGTTATCGGCATAGACCTTTGCAGCCTGGGCAAACTGCTCGGAGACCTGAACCTCGGCGTCGCCAAGAATGACGCGGGCCTGGCGCTCACGATCGGCCTGAGCCTGCTGCGACATGGCGTTTTCAAGCGCCTGCGGAATGCGCACGTCGCGAATTTCGACGGACTGGACGGTGATTCCCCAGGGCGTGGTCTTCTCGTCAAGAATTTTCTGGAGTTCGTGACCGAGAGTCTCGCGCTCGGTGATCATTTGAGCCAGCTGGTGGCGGCCGATCGATTCGCGGAGAGCTGTCTGCGAACCCAATGTGATTGCCTCCATGAAGTCTTCTACTTCGAAGATGGCCTTCTCGGCGTTCCAAACCAGCCAGAAGACGATGGCATCCACGTTGACGGGCACGGTGTCGCGCGTCAGGGTGGATTCGGCGCTGACCGTGGTTACGCGCACACGCTGATCTACGTAGCGGCTGAGCGAGTCCACAACAGGAACGAGAAGAAACACGCCGGGACCCTGCAGCCTGCGGAAGCGGCCGAAGCGAAGCACAGCCACCCTCTCCCATTGATCCACCACTTTCACCGCGAACAGAAAGTAGAGTCCCACGATGGCCCCAACGACGGCGGGAAGCGGCGACTTGGCGACTGCAAGTCCGGCGACGCCGCTGGCCAGGCAGAGAAAAAACACCAGGAGGCCCACATTGCTGAACGCCTTCGAACGAGCTGCGATTGATTGAATCATGATGTCCTCCTCGACTGAGTGTCTGTGGACTGAGCGTTTGTGGAATTCGATCCGGTTCCGTGGCTGCGCAGGGCTTCAATCAGCTCGTCGACGCTCAGGCCAGCAGCGCCGGCCCGGGCAACGAACTCACCTGCCAGTTGAGTCAGCTTGCGCGCCTTCTCGTCCCCCGTTTCCCCTGTCGTAGCGGCAGGACGGTCGGCGACGAATGTTCCAGTGCCTTGCTGTGTGTCCAGCACGCCTCGAATCTCGAGCTCGCGATAGGCGCGCATCACGGTGTTGGGATTGATGGCCAGCTCTACCGCGACCAGTCGCACGGTGGGCAGCTGGTCACCCGGCCGCAGAACACCCATGGCAATCGCCCCCTGCACCTGATCGATGAGCTGCCGATACACGGGAACGCCGCTGTGGGCGTCGAGCCGAAAGGCGAACCGCGGAAGAATTGTTTCGGTGCCGTACTTCATGCGTTAAATAATGTACCAATACACTAGTACATTGCAAGTGAATTCTTAATACCGATGGGGATTAGCGTCGATCCGTGCTGCACGTCCCCTTGTCAAGAAGGGGGCGCGACAGACTGCACCGCTCAAAATAAGTGACACGTTGGTATACTGGATCTGTGACTTCTTCAGTGCTTGAAAACCTCTCGAACGGTAGCCTCGACGCGAGTTCCCCCAGCCAGAAGCGGGTGTTGCTGCTAAAACCAAGGGGATTCTGCGCCGGCGTGGTGCGCGCCATCGACATCGTCAAGATTGCGCTCGAAACCTTTGGTGCCCCCATCTATGTGCGCCGGGAAATTGTCCACAATCGTTATGTGGTCAATGAGTTAGCCGAAAAGGGCGCGATTTTTGTCCATGAAATTGACGATGTACCCGATGGACATCGCGTGATCTATTCGGCACACGGCGTTTCCCCCGCTGTGCGCGAAATGAGCAAGGGGCGCGGCCTCAAAGTGATTGACGCCACCTGCCCGCTCGTGACCAAAGTCCACATTGAGGCCGTCAAGTTCGCCAAGCAAGGCTATTCGCTGGTGCTGATCGGGCACCGCGACCACGATGAAATTGAAGGCACTCTCGGCGAAGCGCCAGAGGTGACGCAAGTTGTTTCAAACGTCCAGGAGGTTGCCACTCTTCAGGTGCCCGACCCGGATCACGTGGCTTACCTGACGCAGACCACGCTTTCGCTGGACGAAGCGCGCGACATCATCCATGCGCTGAAGGAAAAATTCCCCAATATCGTAGGACCGCATTCGCAGGACATTTGCTACGCAACGGAAAATCGGCAGGTAGCGGTTCGCAATGTCGCGCACAACGCCGGCCTGGTCCTTGTGGTGGGTTCCACAAATAGCTCCAATTCCAACCGCCTTGTCGAGGTCTCGCGTAACCTGGGCACCCTCGGTTATCTCATCGATAACTCCCAGGCAATCGATCCAAAATGGCTGGAAGGCGTTAATACTGTTGCAGTTACGGCTGGCGCCTCGGCCCCCGAAGTGCTCGTGGAAGACGTGGTCAATTATTTGCGTCAAAACGGATTTGCCAGCGTCGAAGAGGTAGAGGTTATGCCGGAAAATGTTCGCTTCGGCTTGCCTCCGGAAATCATCCAGGCGATCGGCGGGGTGGGCGGGGCAGAGCCAGTTCCGGTTCGCTGACGGGCCAATATCCCGATAGTTTTTCAGGCCACCTATCGCAGCAAAGGCTGCTCCAAATAGAAACACGTCGCAGGGTGTAACGAATGGGGTCCGCGTTGATCTCGTGAGGACCCCGGAATTGTCTGCTATCTGCGACGATTGTTGTTCGGGGCGTTTCCGTTCACACCGAGGCATTTCGAAAACTTCATGAGCTTACCGCAAGGGACAAAACAAACCGTAGCGCCTCGATTCGGGCGACTGGACGCGGACCTGGCGGATGTTGAGCGGGCGATCGGGCGTTCAGCGGAATACATCCTGTCCCGGCAGCACCCGGACGGTTACTGGTCTGGTGAACTCGAAGCCGATTCCATGCTCGAGGCCGACTACATTTTTCTCCATACACTGCTTGAGAGCGGCGATCCCGGACGATTGCAGCGCGCATTTGCCGAGATGATGCGCTACCAGAATCCCGACGGCAGCTGGAGTCTTTATCCTGGCGGCCCGGGAAATGTTTCGTTGTCGGTGAAGTGCTATTTCTCAGCCAAGCTGATGGGCTTGAAAGCCGACGAGCCGCGCATGGCGAAATGTCGCGAATGGGTGCTGGCCCACGGTGGCGTGGTGGAATGCAACACGTTCACCAAGATGTACCTTTGCGCGCTGGGTCAATACGACTACGACGCGGTGCCGGCAATTCCGCCTGAAATTGTTCTCTTTCCCAATTGGTTCTACTTCAACATCTACGAGATTTCCGCGTGGTCGCGGTCGATCCTGGTTCCGCTGGCGATCATCTACGCCAAGAAGCCCTTCAAGAAAATCGCATCGGAATTTGGTATCGATGAGCTGTTTGTGGGTGGTCGCGAAAACTCCATCATGCGTTTGCGCATGAACCGCAAGAAGCTTATCTCATGGCGGAACATTTTCCTGATGGCGGATCGCATCTTCCACTGGGCCGAGGCCGTGCACATCCGGCCCCTGCGCAAGGTCGCCCTCAAGCGCGCGGAAAAGTGGATGCTGGAGCGGCTGGAGATGAGCGACGGTCTTGGCGCGATCTATCCGGCCATGATGAACGCGATCATCGCACTGCGCTGCCTTGGGTACTCTGAAGATGATCCGCAGGTGATTCGCGCGCGCGACGAATTTGAGAAGCTGGGAATCGAGGAGCCGGCGAGTGACGTGATGCCGGAGCCGACCTTCCGCATGCAGCCATGCATGAGCCCGGTGTGGGACACGGCGCAGGCCGTATTCGCGCTTGGCGAAGCAGGCGTGCCGCGGACCGACCCGCGCATGGTCAAGGCGGCGGATTGGATGCTGTCAAAGGAAGTGCGGCACAGGGGCGACTGGTCGGTTAAGGTGCCGAACACGGAGCCGGGCGGCTGGTACTTCGAGTTCAACAACGAGTTTTATCCCGACACCGACGATACGGCGCAGGTTCTGCTGGCCCTGAACAAGGTCGACAATCCACGTGAGCGTTATCAGCACCAGGTGGTGCAGCGCGCCATCGACTGGGAGTTCGCCATGCAGTGCCGCAACGGCGGCTGGGGCAGCTTCGACAAAGACAACACGAAGATGATCTTCCAGTACATTCCCTTTGCCGACCATAACGCGATGCTCGATCCGCCGACGGTAGACATCACGGGGCGCATGCTTGAGATGCTCTCGGGCTACGGGTACACGCGCGGCGACAAGCGCATCGAGAAGGCCATCAAGTTCATTCTCGACGAGCAGGAGCCAGACGGAAGCTGGTTTGGCCGCTGGGGCGTCAACTACATTTACGGCACATTCCTGGTATTGCGCGGCTTGGATGCGATCGGCTTCGAGCATAACGAGCCGCAGGTGCAGCAGGCTGCGGAATGGATTCGCATGGTGCAGAATCCTGACGGTGGCTGGGGCGAAACCTGCGGCAGTTACGACGATCCCAATACGCGCGGTGAAGGCACGAGTACGCCATCGCAAACAGCCTGGGCAATGCTGGGGCTGCTGGCGGCGGGCGACGACCGGTCTGATTCGGTTGCGAAGGGTGTGAAGTGGCTGCTTGAAAGGCAACGCAAAGACGGCAGCTGGGACGAGTCGATGGGCGAAGGTGCCACGCGCGAAAGTATCATCACGGGCACGGGCTTTCCCAAGGTTTTCTACCTGGCATACACAATGTATCGGCATTACTTCCCGTTGATGGCGTTGACGACCTATCAACGGGCAATGGAACACAAAGGCAGCTTCTAGCCGTTGGCTTCTAGCTGATAGCTTTTTGGTTATTTGTTGAGTTTGACGATTTTTGTTTTTGCTAGAAGCTAATAGCTAGAAGCTAGTAGCTGAACTTGGAGGTTCTTCGAAGATGGCTATTCCCATGTCCCAGGTGTGGACGGTTGCAACCTACATATGGAAGAAAAAGCTCGCCGGCGTAAAGCGCTATCCAACAGTGCTGATGCTCGAGCCGCTCTTCCGTTGCAACCTGGCTTGCGCCGGCTGCGGCAAGGTGCAGTATCCGCCGCACATCCTGAAAAAGCAGTTATCACCCGAGGAGTGTTTTGCCGCGGTGGAAGAATGCGGCGTGCCCATGGTAGCGATTCCAGGCGGCGAGCCCCTGCTGCATCCGCAGATCGTGGACATCGTCAACGGCCTGGTCGCGCGCAAAAAGTATGTGTACATGTGCACCAACGCATTGGAGCTGAAGAAGCGCCTGCACGAGTTCACGCCTTCGAAGTACCTGACCTTTTCCGTTCACCTCGACGGCGAGCGCGAGCATCATGACTTCGCGGTATGCCGTGAGGGCGGATATGACATTGCCGTCGAAGGGATCAAGGAAGCCGTCAAGCGTGGCTTCAGAGTGACCCCGAATTCGACCTTCTTCGATGGCACTGATCCCAACAGCGTGCGCGCCCATTTTGACCAGATGATGGCCATCGGCGTCGAGGGAATCGTGCTGTCGCCCGGTTACAGCTACGACAAGGCTCCCGACCAGAAACACTTCATGGGCCGGGCCCGCGTGCGCAAGCTGTTCCGCGCCATTCTGTCGAATCGCAAGAAGTCGTGGAAGTTCAACATGTCGCCGCTGTTCCTTGAATTCCTCATGGGCGACCGCAACTACGACTGCACCCCGTGGGGATCACCTGCCTACAACATCTTCGGCTGGCAGAAGCCCTGCTACCTGCTCCAGGATGGATACGCCGACACGTTCAAGGAATTGATGGAAACCACGAAGTGGGAAGAATACGGCGTGGGCAGCGGCAATTCGAAGTGCGCCAACTGCATGGTGAGCTGCGGCTACGAGCCCACGGCCATGCTCGATGGCTTCCTGTCGCTGAGCGGCTTCTGGGGCATGGTCAAGGGCACGTTCTCGAGCTACAAGAACCAGCACGCTCTCAAGCAGCTCAATGAGTGGGATACGAAACATGCGGCGCCGCTGGTGCAGATCGCCACGACGACAGCGCCCTCCCTTGAGGAGACCAACGCATGAGCGCAGAAGTGCTGAAATATACGCGTGAGCAAGTGGAAGCGATGGAAGTGGCTCCCGGTACGGAGCATGAGCAGTTGGAAGGCTGGATTCCCCAACTGGCCAGCGATGATGATCTGCGGACTGCGCTGGAAAAGGCCTTTGACTATCGCGGCGACGTGACGTTGACGCTGAAGAACGGCGAGCGCGTTGAGGCGTATATCTTCAATCGCACTACTGGCGCAACGCTGGCGGATTCATACGTTCACTACTTCACGCCCAAGGCCGACAACAAACGCAAGGTCAGTTATGCCGATATTGCGAGACTAGAGTTCAGCGGCAAGGATCGCGCCGCCGGCAAGCACTGGGAAGACTGGGTCAAGGCCTACAACGAGAAGAAGGCTGCCGGCGAGAAGAACATTGCCCTGCATCCTGACAAGCTGGACTGACGCAGTCAACCGCCCTCGTGACAAGCGAACTTGCTAACTCGCCACGGACGCGGAGCGTCCGCCGACTCGCTGAACTGAAGCCCGTGATCCTTGACACAAACTCAAGCTCCGATACAGCGCATACTCAATTCATCCCTATACCGAGGGAACACCCCACCACTACCCCCACCCCCCCTATGTAGAATCGTCGTTTCTTCGCCTTTTCGCGAATGAGACGCGAGTTTCAGGTGAGCCAAATCACAATCGGCCCTTCAGTCGACGTTTTCATGCCATTGCATCGGACCATTTAAACTCAGGACTCGCTCCTTATGCGGATCTTTGTCACAGGCGCAACAGGATTTGTCGGCCATCACGTGGCGCGCGCGCTGGCCGCGGAAGGGGCAGAACTGCGCATGCTGGTGCGCAAAACCAGCAACCTCTCAAATCTTGAAGGCATTCGCGGCGAAACGCATCTGGGCGACCTCGCGCAGCCTGAATCGCTGCGAAGCGCTCTCGCCGGATGCGATGCAGTCGTTCATGTGGCAGCCGACTATCGCTTGTGGATTCGCGACCCTCAGACCATGTATCGCGCCAATGTTGACGGCACGCGTGACCTGCTGCGGCTTGCGCGCGAGTGCGGTGTACGACGCGTGGTCTACACATCCAGCGTGGCCACGATGCACTTTCGCACCGATGGCATTGTCGTGAACGAAGACACGCCAGTGTCACTGGGCGACATGGTAGGTCACTACAAGCGATCAAAGTTCATGGCGGAGCAGCAGGCAATTGCCGCCGCTCAGGACGGGCAGCAGGTGATGATCCTGAATCCGACCACGCCGATTGGACCCAACGACGCCAAACCTACACCAACCGGCCGCATCTTCGTCGACTTCCTCAATCGCAAGTTTCCCGCCTACATGGACACGGGCCTGAACCTGGTGGATGTGAGTGAAGTGGCACGCGCGCACGTAGTCGCCCTGACGAAAGGCAAGCCGGGCAGGCGCTATATTCTTGGCGGCGAAAACCTGACGCTCAAACAGATTCTCGACAAGATGTCGGCCATCACTGGAATTCCCTCACCGACCGTGAAGATTCCGTTTGCGGTGGCGGCGACTTACGCGTTCTTCGAAGAGATCATCACCGGCAAGTTTCGTGGCAAAGAGCCTCGGGCCACGCTGGAAGAAGTGCGCATGGGTCGCAAGAAGATGTTCGCCTCCTCGGCGCGGGCGCAGCAGGAGCTGGGCTTTCGCATCCTTCCCGTGTATCCGGCGATGCGTGCGGCCATCGAATGGTTCTTCGCCAATGGATACGCGCCCGCGGCTGAACCGAGGCGCCTATGACGCGCGTGGCCCTGATCGCCGCAATGCCCGGCGAACTGAAACCTCTGGTTGGAAAATGGCCGCACAGCTCCAGGAACGGGGTGGATTTCTGGGCCCAACGCGACGCCGAAGAAGAGTGGATCGCCGCCTGTGCCGGCGCGGGCCAGGCTGCCGCGACGCGGGCCTTCGCAGCTCTTGAAGAGGGTGGCCCAATCGACCTGGTGATCTCGGTCGGCTGGGCCGGAGCTCTTCGAGAAGGCGTGGTTCCGGGGAGCGCCCATAACCTGGCAGGAGTGATCGACAGCCGTACGGGCGAGCGGTTCTTGTGCGATGCTGGCGCAGGCACTTTGTGGCTGGTGACCAATCCCAGAGTGGCGGACGAGGCCGAAAAGCGGCGTCTGGCAGCCGCCTACAACGCCGCCCTGGTCGATATGGAGGCCGCGGCTGTCGCCCGGCTCGCTGCCATGCGGAGTATTCCGTTTTACTGCATCAAGGGGATCAGCGACGGCCTGGGCGCCCGTATGCCTGATTTCAACCGTTTTATCGGGCCTGGCGGCCATTTCAACCTGGGCGCCCTCATTCTTTTTGCCATGATCCGACCTTGGTACTGGCCTGCACTCGTCCGGATGGGCGAAAATAGTAGAAAGGCTGCCCAAAACATCGCCCAGTCCGTAATTGATTTTCTCGAGGATGAGGTCACACCGGCATAAGAATGGCTACCCAAACATCAGGCCCCGAGTTGCACAGCGCTGGAGCGCTTCCGTCCACCATGCGCGCGGTCGTTTATCGCGGCATCAACGACATGCGTCTCGAGACGGTGCCTGTGCCTGCGATTGGCCCTGGCGAGTTGCTGGTGCGGATTGCCACGTGTGGCATTTGCGGTACCGACCTGAAGAAGATCCATTATGGGTCGCACTCCGCGCCGCGCATCTTTGGACACGAGATGGCCGGCACGGTTGTCGCGGCCGGTGCGGATGTTACCTCCTACAAGATTGGCGACCGGGTCATGACGTTCCACCATGTGCCCTGCGATGACTGCTACTATTGCCGCAAAGGCACGCCCGCACAGTGCCCTCTCTACAAGAAGACGGGGGTGACGGCGGGTTTCGAGCCCTCCGGCGGCGGTTTTGCCGAGTACATCCGGGTGATGAGCTTCGTCGTCAACAACGGCGGTGTAGTGCGTATTCCTGATGGTGTTCCGTTTGAGCAGGCCGCTTTTGTTGAACCGGTCAATACCGTGCTGAAAGGCGTCAAGATGCTGAATCTGGCATCTGACGACACGGTACTTGTAATCGGGCAGGGACCCATTGGGTTAATGCATGCCGTACTTTCGAGCCGCACAGGCGCCCGGGTTTTAACGTCTGACCTGTATCCTGAGCGCCATGCCATTGCCGCGAAGTATGGTCTGACCAACCCGATTCACGCGGGATCAGAGGACGTTGTTGGTCGTGTTTTTGAAGAATCCGAGGGGCGGGGCGCCGACGCGGTTATCCTGGCAGTTGGTGGAAATGCTCTGATCAAGACTGCGATGGATGCATGCCGGCCGGGTGGCAAGGTTCTGCTCTTCGCCCAGACTCAGCACGGAGAGGCTACGTTTGATCCCGGTGCGGTTTGCATGGATGAAAAGACACTTCTTGGATCCTATTCGTCATCGTTCGGCATCTTAAACGAAGTCACCGATCTCGGTGTTCGGAGGCTATCGCAACGGTTTCGATCTAACTCAACTGATTTCGCACCGCTTCCCGCTTGAGCAGGCGATAGCGGCGATCGACATTGCTTCGCATCCGAAGGCGGACTCCATGAAGATCATGCTTGAGCCCATTCTGGGCCGGGGCGGCGATTAGGAGGAGGAGAAGTGGCAGGCACAGTAAAAGCCGTAATCCTCCGTGGCCGTAAGACGGTCGAAAACGTCGTCGAGGAAGGCCTGAACACAGTCGACAACGTGGTTGAAGCAGGTCTGAACACGGTGGAGACGGCGGTCGTCAAAGGACGACAAACGGTGGAATCGGCGGTCAGTCTCGGCCGTAGGACTGTCGAGACATGCGCTTCTCAATGGACGCAGCACCATGCAGGCAGCCGTTCTTCACGGCCGCGAGGATATCCGCATCGAGCACGTGCCCGTTCCCGAGGCCGCGCCCGGCGAACTCATCGTGCAGGTGGGCGCCGCTTTGACCTGCGGCACCGACCTGAAAGTCTTTCGACGTGGATATCACGCGCGGATGATTGTGCCGCCGGCGCTATTCGGGCACGAACTCGCCGGTACAGTGGTCCAGGCCGGCGAAGGGGTGACGGATTTTTCGCAGGGCGATCGCGTGGTGGCACTGAATTCCGCTCCCTGCGGCATCTGCTACTTTTGCCAGCGCAACCAGGAGAATCTCTGCGACGATCTGCTGTTCAACAACGGTGCGTATGCTGAGTTCATCCGCATTCCGTCACGCATTGTTGCCAAGAACACGCTTGTCATTCCCGATCACGTGCCGATCGAGCATGCAGCCCTTACCGAGCCACTGGCCTGCGCGGTGCACGGATTTGAAGATTCGCATCCACGGGCTGGAGACACGGTAGCCATCATAGGCGGTGGTCCCCTGGGCCTGATGATGATGCACGTGGCGGCACTGGCGGGTTGCGAAGTGATCGCGATTGTGAAGCACGATGGCCAGGCGGAAGCCGCTCGCCAACTCGGTGCCGCGCACGTCGTGCAGACCGGCAGCATCCGCAGTGCCATCCAGCAGACCCGCGCTCTCACGCCCAAGAATCGCGGCGTCGATATCGCCATTGAGGCAGTTGGGGTTCCTGAAGCATGGCAGGAGGCGGTTGAACTGGTGCGCAAGGGCGGCACGGTCAACTTCTTTGGCGGCTGCGCCGTGGGGACTCAAGTCACGCTCGACACCAATCGCATTCATTACAGCGATATCACGTTGCGCGCTACGTTTCATCACACGCCGGCGATCTGCCGCAAAGCTCTCGACCTGATTGCGGGCGGACGTTTCCAGGCGAGCGCATTCATTACCGGTCATGCACACCTTTACGAGTTGAATCGGGTGTTCGAGAAGTTGATGAATCGCAGCAGCGAGATCAAGACTGCGATCGTTCCTTGAAGACGATGATGGCTCCGGCGACCCAGCAAAACCCAAGCGGCACTCTTTCCACCGATGAGTTGATCGAGCGGGGATGGTCCGCGTTGCCATCCAGCTATCGAATTCCCGCGGTTGCGCCTACTCTCGATGAAGCTCGCGCTTATTGCAAAAACCTTGCCGAGTCACATTACGAGAATTTTCATGTGGCCTCCTGGTTTCTTCCCAAGGCGCTACGACCACATTTTCATTCGATCTACGCGTATTGCCGCATCTCTGACGATCTCGGTGATGAAGTTGGCGACACTTCAGTCGCGCTGGCATTGCTCGACCTGTGGGGGCGAGAGCTTGATGCCTGCTATGAAGGGCGCGCGCGGCATCCCGTGTTTGTCGCGCTGTACGAGACGATTCGCGCGTGTTCGATCCCCAAAGAGCCATTCGCGGACCTTCTTGTTGCTTTCCGGCAGGACCAGAGGATCACGCGATTTGCCACCATGCAGGATGTTTTCGCGTACTGCCGCTATTCGGCAAACCCTGTAGGGCGGCTTGTGCTTTACGCATGCGGTGAAGTGAGTGAAGAGAAGTTCCGCCTGTCGGACGCGACCTGTACCGCTCTCCAGTTGGCAAATTTCTGGCAGGATGTGCGCGTTGACTTTGCCAAGGGACGCGTTTATCTCCCCCAGGATGACATGGAGCGGTTTGGCGTGACGGACTCAACCATTGAGGCGGGAATTGCTACGAAGGAGTTCCGCGATTTGCTACGTCACGAAGTCGATTTTGCGCGCAGCCTGTTCGAGGAGGGACTGCCCCTGATTGGCATGGTCAACCGCGAACTGGCTCTTGATCTCGATTTGTTCAGCCGTGGCGGTATTGAGATTTTACGCGCGATTGAGCGACAGGACTATGACGTGCTGAGCGCGCGGCCGGCGATCAGTAAGGGCACCAAGCTGCAACTCGCACTGCGTGCGGTGACGGGCAAATTCTTGCCATTCCTGCGCCTGGGACAACCGTCGGCGAGGAAGGCAGCTTGACTACAGCGGTGCATCCTGACGAATTGGTTGTCGAACGGGCCTATGCAGTCTGCCGCCAGATTGCAAAGCGTGAAGCGAAGAATTTCTACTATTCATTCGTGGCCCTGCCCGAGCCGCGCCGAAACGCAATCTGCGCGGTTTACGCGTTCATGCGTCGTGCAGACGACCTGGCCGATGATGAGACGCTCTCTCGCGACGACCGTCGACGGAATCTGGATGCATGGCTCAGGGACTGGCATTCGGCATCACAGGGAGGCGGCACAAGTGATCCTGTGTTCATTGCGGTCCGAGATGCGATTCGGAAGTTTTCGATTCCCGCCAGGCTTTTCGATGAGCTCGTTTCGGGTACGACGATGGATCTGGCGAATGCTGCGTCAGATGCGCCGGACACGTACGCCACTTTTGACGAGCTTTATCGCTATTGCTACCTGGTTGCATCGGTCGTTGGATTGGTGTGCATTCGAATCTTCGGGTACAGCGATCCAAAGGCGGAGAAGCTCGCTGAAGAGACGGGAATCGCATTCCAGCTCACGAACATTCTTCGCGATGTAGCCGAGGATGCGGGGCGCAATCGGGTGTACCTGCCCCTGGCAGATCTGGCTGCGCATGGCATTGCGGTCGACCAGTTGCTGCAACGAAGGCTGGGCACGCCGCCCTCTGCGAACGAGCGCGCGCTTTTGACCGAGATGGGGCAACGGGCAGAACACTTCTACAAGTCAGCGCGCGAGCTGCTGCCGTTGATTGATGCCGAGAGCCGTCCTGCGCTCTGGGTTCTGGTTCGGATATACCGCGCGTTGCTCCGCCGCATTCGCAGAGCGGACTACGATGTATTTTCGCGACGAATCAGAGTGCCGACCATCCAAAAGCTGGAACTTCTCGCCGTGGGATTGGTGCGCATGGGCTGGGCGCGCATGGTGTCAGAGAAGGCTCGTTGATTCGATAGAAGGATAGTTACGTGGGCGAAGGACGGGAACATTCGGTTGCCGTGATCGGCGGGGGTGTGGCCGGCATGAGTGCGGCCTGCGCGCTGGCTGAAGCAGGCTATCGTGTGCAGCTCATCGAACGCCGCGGCTACCTGGGAGGGCGCGCGTCATCTTATCTACATCCTGGCGTCGGCGAGGTCATCGATAACTGTCAACACGTGCTATTCGGATGTTGCACCAATCTCGTCGGTTTTTATCGACGCATTGGAGTCGCCGGCAAGATTCATTGGACCAGCGACATGACGATGATCGAGCCTGGTGGGAGGCGCTCGCGACTGGGACCATTCAGCCTGGGTCCGATCCGGCTACCCGCGCCTCTGCATGGCATGCCGAGTCTACTGGCATCGAGCGCTTTCACGATCGCCGACAAGCTGGCACTGGGACGAGCATTTCAGGCGATGATGAAGCCGGGAGCGATGGACCTTTCCACGGAATCACTCGGCAACTGGCTGCGGCGACATAAGCAAACCGAAGGCGCAATGAACCGGTTTTGGCGGCTGGTGATTGCGAGCGCTCTGAACGCTGATGTCGACAGCATTGCATTGCACTACGCGGCCAAAGTGATTCGCGAATTGTTCATCAACTCTGCTGAAGCGGGATCGATGGGCATGAGCCGCGTGCCATTGAGCGAGCTTTACACCGAAGCGGAAAAGTATCTTCACGAACGCGGCTCTCGGGTTGTGTACAACACGAACGTTGAGAACCTCGCGTGGGACGAGCGAGCTGAGGAATGGTCGATCACTACACGTACGGGGACGTTGAATTCAGATTACGTTGTGGTGGCATTGCCGTTTGAAGCGCTGGGCAAGCTGCTGCCGAGCATGCCGGCAGTCGACGGCAAGGAGATGCTCTCAGAGCAAATTTCGGCTCACGCGCATTGGCCCATATGCAGCGTTCATCTCTGGTTTGATCGAGAGATTACGGAACTCGATCACGCGGTGTTGCTCGATCGCGAGATCCATTGGCTGTACAACAAGAAGAAGCTGCAGCCGTGGCGCAAATTGAATGGCGGCTACGTCGAGCTCGTGGTTAGCTCTTCGCGCGAATTTGCTGCACTTTCAAGAGAAGAAGCGATTGCCCAATCACTCAGGGAATTGGCAGAGTTTTTTCCGGAGGTGAAGTCGGCGAAGCTTGAAAAAGCGGCGTTGATCAAGGAAGTGCGTGCGACGTTTGGTGTCCCGCCAGGCATCGATGCGGCGCGGCCGAGCGTGGCGTCGCCGTGGCCGAATCTTTTTCTTGCAGGTGATTGGATTAATACAGGCTGGCCGTCAACGATGGAAAGTGCTGTTCGATCGGGTCACATGGCGGCAGAGAGACTATGCGACGAAACTGGGAACCCACTACGCCTATTGGAGAAAGACCTTGAACCGACGGGGCTGATGAAGTTCTTAGGGAAGTAAAGCTGCGCGCGTTTCGGCGGTTAATGCGCCAAAAGATAAACTCCGACACACACAAGCACGGCGGCGGTCCATCGGCGGCGATCCACATTCTCATGCAGGAAGAACTTGCCGGCAATTGCGTTCGTGACCAGCGTGAGTGATGCCGAGGCCGGCGCCACCAGGCTCAGGTTCAGATGATTCAGAGCGAAGAGCAACGAGAAAAATGCGAGCGCCAGAAATCCCACTCCGGCGAAGAACAATGGACACGTGACGACGGCGCGAATGGCGCCTTTCATGCCCGAGTGCGCTCGGATGTCATCGAGGTCGCCAATGGATTTCATGGCGGCCGCGGTCAGCACTTCCCCTGTTGTGGAGGCCAGCACAATGGCGGCGATCATTGCTGCCGCAGCCCACGGCCCGGTCGAGACTGCGGAAGAGGGAAGCGTCATCGTACTCGCTCCTCTTCGATCTTGTTGATTTCCAGGGGGTCGCCAACTTCGATCGGCAGTGCGGATGGGCGCTCGGTCAATGACGGTCCTTGAGCCACGAAGCCGACTCCCACCGTGATGAGCAGGATGCCGGCCCAGCGTGCGATCGAGATTGGTTCATGCAGCCAGAATTTCGAAAGAAGAGCGACGATGACGTTACCGAACGCCGTTGCGGGTAAAACAAACGTGAGGTCGGCCCAGGAGAGCGCAGTCAGATAGCTGGCAAAAAACCCGATCAATAGCGCGATGCCCGCCGCGATCCACGGCGTGAACACGGCGACGACCAGTGAAGCGGGATGAGCGAGCGAGATTGCCGGCAACTGGGTCATTCCGCGCGACAGGAATGTGTCGCCGAGCGGCGCGCAGAGCGCAACAAGCCCCAGAACCATGTATTGCCGCGCAGTCAGTCTGGCGTGGGCCATGGATTACTACAGTCCTTATCGTCTAAAACGTGAAAGAGGGCGACGCATCGCGCCGCCCTCCGTTGGATCGAGTCTTGCAACTACGCGCCTGCGCCCACCGCGGCGGGTGGATCTGCCTGGTGCCTGCGCTTTTCCTTGACCGCACGGTTGCGCTCCGCACGAAGCTTGAGGAACGCTTTCGCTTCCACGTACAAGCGGGGAACATCGCGATTCACGATGGCCTTCCACACCACGCGGAATGCAGCCTTGGGCCGGAAATAGTATTCATCGTAGAAGCGATGCACCATCTCCATCACGTAGTCGGTCGGCAGTCCCGGATACTCGATGTGCGCCATCTGGTGGCCGCCGCCGTCTTCCATCTTCTCGTTCGTGATGAAGCCGTTGGCCTTGGCGTAGTCGTAGAATTCAGTGCCCGGATAGGCGTGCGCAATCGACACCTGGATGGTCTCGCAATCCAGCGTCTTGGCGAAGTTGATGGTGTTGCGGATGGATTCTTTCGTCTCGCCGGGAAGGCCGAGGATGAAGTCTCCATGAACCACCAGGCCAAGATCGTGGCAGTCCTTCGCGAAGGCGCGTGCGCGCTCAACGGTGGCGCCCTTCTTGATGTTCTTGAGGATCTGCGGATCGCCCGATTCAAAGCCCACGATGAGCAGGCGGCATCCCGCATCCTTCATCGCTTTCAGCGTGTCATGGTCAGTGGTGACGCGCGATGTGCAACTCCAGGTAAGACCGAGCGGCTTGAGCTTTTCGCAAAGCTCAATGGTGCGTACCTTCTGAATATTGAAGGTGTCGTCGTCGAAGAAGAATTCCTTGACCTCAGGGAAATTCGCCTTCGCCCACTTCAGCTCGGCAGCCACATCGTCAGTGGAGCGCTTGCGCCATGCGTGCCCGCTGAGCGTCTGCGGCCACAGGCAGAATGTGCACTGCGCGGGGCAGCCGCGCGTGGAGTAGAGCGCGATGTAGGGATGAAGCAGGAACGGCACGTTGTAGCGTGTCACGTCCATGTCGCGCTTGTAGATCTTCGTGGCCCACGGCATCGCGTCCAGGTCTTCTACCTGGGGGCGATCGGGGTTGTGGATGATCTTGCCGTCCTGTTTGTAGCTGATGCCGAGGATCTCACTCAGCGGCTTGCCCTGCGCAAACTCCACGACCGAGTAATCGAATTCGCGGCGACAAATGAAGTCGAGAACCGGGCACTCATTCAGAGCGCGATCGGGTGAAGTTGTGACCGGTGGTCCGACGAAGGCAATGCGGATCGAAGGATTGGCTACTTTGATGGCTTCAGCGAGGCGCTGATCGCCTTCCCAACCCACGGTCGACGTGAAGAGGACGAGGAATTCGTAATCCTTGCACATCCTGATCGTCTCTTCGGCCGAAACGTGATGCGGGGGGGCATCCAGCAGCTTTGATCCTTCCAGCATGCCGGCGGGGTAGGCCAGCCAGACCGGGTACCAATACGACTCAATCTCGCGTGTTGCGGGCCAACGCGAGCTCGCGCCTCCGTCGAAGTTTTCGAACGAGGGAGGGTTCAGAAACAGCGTCTTCAAAGGCATAGGCATCTCTTTCATCTTAACATCCGGTTGATTTTCAATGCCCGGAATGCAGCTAACCTGTTTACTTTGTGTGCAACTCGTTCAGCCAGTCTTCCATATGGCCTAGGGAACGAAGGAGTTCGAGCCGCGCCTTCGCCAGGCCGAGTTCGGCCTCCTGGGCGTCGGTGTATTTCTGGCGTTCGTCAATCTGGGCCAATTGCTCGGCCTTGGGCGAAAGCTGGGCGGAGCCGCCGCTGGCTGATCCGGCGCCGTTTCCGTTCTCAAGCTGCGTCTGGACCGTCTTCAACTGGTCGGCCGCAATCTGCTGCTTCAGACCTGCAACCTCTGCCTGCGCCTCAAGCTCACGCAACGTGCCGGTAAGCTCGGCAATCTGAACTTCATTCTGCCGCTCTGATTGCTCCGCCTCGACCGTGGCACGAAGCGCGTCGGCTGCGGACTCATGCCCTTTGGCTCGATGCCCCATGTCGAACAGCGGAACCTGGATGGCGAATCCTGAACTGAAGTTGTTCGCAGGCAAAGGATGCGCGAAGTAGAAATTCACATTGTTGAGCAGCGTGGTATTGCGGTTGTACTGGGCGAAGAAGCTCAACTGGGGAAAATAATTAGTAGCCTCATCGCCTTTTGCCAGGCGTTGCTTCGAGAGTGCCAGGAAGCGCGCCGACTCAGTCCCCGCGAGAATGAGCGGCTTGGCGTCACCGCGGATCTGCGGTATCTCGGGGATGCTTGCATGGTCTGGAGAAATGGACCCCAGCGGCAGACCGGTGAGTACCGAGAGCTGTTTCGAAAGAGTTGCCGCGCGTGTTTCCAAATGCAGCCGCGCCAGCTTGAGATTTGCTGTTGTAAGCTTTGCCTGCAACAACTCGCTGAGCGGATCCACGCCTGCCTCTGCGCGCTGTTGCTCAATGTCCACGAGACGTGCCGCCAGAGTCTCCTGATGATGCGCCGCATCCAACTCGCGGTTGACGGCGTCCAGCTCAATGTAAGTCGTTGATGCATCCAGCGCCGCTTGTTCCCGAGCGTGTTTCAGGCTTGAGGTGGCCGCGTGCAGTCCAGCACGGGATGCATCAATGTAGTACTTCTGCGGAACGCTGATGACCAGCGATTGAACGGTCGCATTCCAGATGGATGGAGGCGAGCCTGTAAAACCCAACTCCGGGAATGCCGGGATTCCCGTGCTGAAAGAGAGCGACGGGATGAGCACATCGCGGCTCTCAGAGAGCACTGCCTGCGATTTTGCAACGTCCGCCTGGGCTATCCTTACCGCCGTGCTGTTGCGCTGAGCCAGATCAACCACAGTTGAGAGAGACACCTGCGCGACCGCTGCCGGGGCACTAACCAGCATGGCCGCCCATAACCATGCGCGTGGTGAAATCCCGGAATTTGAAAATCGTGTTCAACCGTCGGTGTCCAATCAAAACTTAAGGTCTTGCGCAGGTTTGTATCCATTGGCCAAGGCCAGGGCAGCCGATCGTTCTTCTCGAGCAGAGGCGGTGTCGCCGGATCGCGCCTTGAGCCTTGCCATCCATACATGCGCCACAAATGTGGGCGCCTCTTCAGTGCCGCTGGGTGAAGCCAGGTACATCTGGAGCAGCTTCTGAGCCATTTCAGGATTTCGATTTGCCTTGATCAATGCTGAAGCGCCGTTGAACAGCGCTACGCTCGCGTGCCGATCTCGCTCAGCGGCCGACGTGCCGCTCTGGATCGCGTTATCCATCTCGGTCCAGCGCTTGTTCTTTCGATAAAAACTCGCCAGGCGCATCCACTGAAAGGCAGGATGCGGGCTCGCCGAGATGGCCTGGCGCAACTCCTGCTCGGCGGTGCCGAAATCCCGATTCTGTTGCGCAATCGCCGAGCGCAGCTCATGGGCGCGTGCGGGATCCACGTGATCCAGCTTGGCCGCAACGTTGGCAGCCTTGTCGGTGCCGCCGCCCACTACGCCGGGCGCCTCACTGTAGAACTCCCCGAGGTCCGCGAGAGCCTCCGCGTTGCGATCATCGAGTTCCACTGCCCGTTCAAACTCCGCGCGTGCCCGTTTTGCCAGGCCGTACGCGCTCACGAATGAAGCCTTGTCAGCCATTTCGCCCAGGGCTCTGCCCAGCCAAAGATGCTGCATGGAACTTCGATCGTCCAACCTGACTGCCTGCTGACACTCATTCGCGGCGGAGTCGAATTGTTCGAGCGTGAAGAGTACGCGGCATTTGAGATTGTGTGCCTGGGCCGACCCAGCTTCTTCCTGAGGAAGGGACTGCAGAACTGAAAGCGCCTTGTCCGCCTGGCCCGCCTGCAACGCTGAATTGGCTTCAGCCAAACCGCTGTGCAGCGCCTGGGCAGGCGTGAGCGCAGCCGTTGCCAACTGCAAAGCCACCACGCCCAGCACGGGGATTAATAGCTCCCCAAACCTGGGAAGGGTCCTCACCGCAGCACCTTGATCGGCAATTCTTCCTGCAACGGCTGTCCACTCGTGGTGCCGGTCGCAACCAGGTCGCCCGGGTTCAAACCTGAAAGGATTGCAACCTGGTTGAGATTCATGCTGCCGTACGTAACGGGAGCGCGGCGCAACTGGTCGCCGACCACGCGGAACACGAACGACTTGCCGTTCTCCACATGAAGCGCTTCACGAGGAATGCTCAGCGCATTGGATTCGCTGGAGGTTGTTACCGTCACCGTCACGTTGGTATCGGGAAGCAACTGTCCATCATCGTCGTCGACTTTGACGAGCACTTCGCCGACATTGCGGGTCCCGTACGTCGTCACGGTGATTGGGACACGCTGGATATGCCCGTGCCACACCTTGTTTGGCTTGGCGTCCCACTTGACCAGAATCGACTGGCCGACTGCGAGCATGCCAATTTCCGGTTCGTCAAAATAGGCGCGAACCACCTCGCGGTGAAGGTCAGCCATGCGCAATAGCAGCTTGCCCTCTTCCACAAAATCGGTCGCCTTCGCGTTGAGGTTGTACACGGTTCCTGAAATGGGAGCCCGCACCGTGGTCTTGGATTCAATATCGCGAGCCGCGTTGAGTCCGGCTTCGGCGTCATTGAGTGCGGCTTCGGCACGCGCAACTTCCGACGGGGAATAGCGGCTTTTGGCGCTGGTCTGGGAAGCCTCAAGCGATGCGCTTGCGGAGTCGAGCCTTTGCCGTGCCGCCGCAACTTCGCTGGCGGAAGCTGCCCCAGTGGCGTTTAGTTTGGTCAATGCATTCAGGTCCCGCTGTGCCTGTTCGCGATCGATGCGGGCCCGCGTCACTTCGGCGGTCGATGCCTGCTGTTGCTCAAGAGTCCCATTGTGAGTTGCGGCTTCAAGTGCCGCCTGCGCAGCCTTTACCCCGCTCTCCGCCGTGGCGACCCTTGCCCGCGCCTGAATGTCGTCCATCACCAGCAGGAGCTTCCCGACCGTTACCTGGTCGCCGACCTGGACATGAACCGCCTTCACAGTGGTCGCCAGCGGACTGTGGATATCGACAAATTCCTCGGGCTCAACCCGGCCGTTGGTGCTTACCGTGCTCTCCAAAGGCTGCCGGGAGACTTCTACGGCGCGCACCTGAAGACGCTCCCGTGTGAGGGACCGTACCGACAGAAAAACCAGCACTAATATGATGGCGGCGCCAATCCACACCCAGCGCCACTTAAGTTCCTTGCTATCTTTAGCCATTCATGCGACCTGAGTCAGTATATCGGACGCTAATTGGACTCCGAAGTCGCAGGAAAATCGAACCAAGGCAACGTTTGCCCCATGGTTGCCATTCTTTACAATGGAACCATGGCAATAGAGCGGCGCTATACGGACGACCACGCCAAGGCGGGTCTCGATTTCAACTTTCCCCCCATCGAAACCTGGCAGAACCAGTTTCCCGGCTACGAGATTCTCATTGATGACCCCGAACTCACGTCGGTCTGCCCCAAGACTGGACTCCCTGACTTTGGCATCCTCACCATCCGCTACATGCCCCGCGAAAAGTGCCTGGAACTGAAATCGCTCAAGGAGTACCTGTTTTGTTACCGCAACCTGGGCATTTTCCAGGAAAACATCGTCAACCAGGTGCTCGAGGACGTGGTGAAAGCCACAGATCCCGTCTGGGCCGTGATCAAGGGCGTGTTTCGCCCGCGTGGCGGAATCGGCACGACCGTGGAAGCGCGCTGGCCCCGGCCGCAGTCCTAGAAGTCCGTGCCCGATCCGCTCGCCGGAGTTTTCTTTCAAATCTGTTGAAACTGCAGATTCCACCCCGTACGTGCGATGGCTTCTTGCTTTAGGCTGACCTTGGAGGTTCCTGGGCCGGTCGTTAGTGGCACCCCCAGCGCGACTTCCGTGTCTTAAATGCGTCTGAACAGGCAACAGCCCGCTCCAGGTGCGGGTAAAGGATGGTCGAATGAAGAAGTGGATAGCATCAGCGTGTCTCTGTTTCACGTTTGCAAGTTCGGCGTTCGCGGCGACCCGCGGAGATTTGCAGGATCGAATTGATGCTGCCAAGACGGTGCTGGATCAGGTTATGGCTGCCGGCGACCGCAGTATTCCCATGAATATTCTTGAGCAGGCCACGTGCGTTGGCGTTGTCCCCGGCCTCATTAAGGGTGCGTTTGTCTTCGGCGCGCAATACGGTCAGGGCGTGGTCACGTGCCGCACCGGCCACGGCTGGAGCGCTCCCGTATTTATCCGCATGGCGGGCGGTTCGTGGGGATTGCAGATTGGCGGCCAGTCCACTGACCTCGTATTGGTCGCGGTCAACGAGCATGGATTCCAGGATCTGTTGAAGAACAAATTCAAAATTGGCGGAGATGCGGCAGCCTCTGCGGGACCGGTGGGACGCAACGGCCAGGCGGCGACCGACTGGAAAATGAACGCCGAGCTTCTCACCTATTCGCGCAGCAAGGGCCTGTTTGCGGGAATCGACCTCGATGGAACCGTGGTGAGCCAGAACAATGAAGACACTGAGCTTTACTACGGCCATGAATATCCGTTTGATTCCGTCCTTAAGGGGAATGTGGAAGTTCCCCAAGGTGCGGTGCCATTCGTCAAGGGTGTTGCGCACTACTTTGTGGAAGCCAAACACCAGTAGTCATCATTTTCACGGCACGCGGCAGGCCTTCCGTCCTGCCGCGTTTTTCCTTTAAAGCTGAATGAGCGAGTGCTGAGCCACGGGTATTCTTCGTCCGCTCGGATTAGACTTGTCCTTTGCCATTGAAAATGCAGGAGAAGGTCGAATATTGGCTGGTCGTAGCCGTGGCCCGCGTACTGGGCCGCCTGCCGCGTTCGCTGGCTCGCGCGCTGGTGGGACTTCTCACCGGGCTCTTGTACCGTGTTTTGGGCAGGCTGCGACGAGTGGGCGAGCGCAACCTTGAACTGGCGCTGCCCAAGTTGCCACTCGCTGAACGAAATCGCATCCTGCAAACGGTCTTTCGCAATCTTGGTTGGCAGCTTGTGGAATTTTGCCGCATGCCTCGCTACTCGGCGGAGAACACGCGCAATTGGATTCGTACGGAAGGCCTCGAGCACTACGTCGCCGCGCAGGCACGGGGCAAGGGAGTGCTGGTACTCACAGGCCACCTTGGTGGTTGGGAGCTGTCAAGCTTCTACCACTCACTGATGGGCTACCCCATGGGGATGGTGATCCGGCGCCTCGACAACCGTCTCCTCGATGAATACGTGAACAACATTCGATGTCTGCGCGGCAACCGCGTTCTGCACAAGGACGATTTCGCGCGCGGCTTGCTCACCGCCATGCGGGCCGGGCAAACGGTTGGCATTCTGATGGACACCAACATGACTCCGCCGCAAGGCGTGTTCGCCCGCTTCTTTGGAATAGAAGCCTGTACGGCGTCGGGCCTGGCGCGCGTCGCCCTCAAGACGGGTGCAGCGGTGCTTCCGGGGTTTCTGCTGTGGGAAGAAGCCGAGCATCGCTACGTGCTTCGCTTTGGCCCGGAACTGAACCTGGTGAAGACTGGCAACACGGAGAGCGATATTCTGGCGGCGACGCAGCAGTGTAATGATGTGCTCGAGGCCTGGATACGTCGCTATCCTGACCAGTGGCTTTGGATTCACAGGCGCTGGAAGACGCGGCCCGCCGGCGAACCTCCGCTGTATTGACTACCGGGGCTCGACGAAGATTTTTTGTGAGCAGTAAACGGCGCAATTTGAAAGAGCGAGACATTGTGGTTCCGGATTTGAAGTTATAGCGGTGGAAGGTGGAGCGATGAAGGTCAGCGAACTCATTGAGCGGCAGGGCGGCAACTTGGTGCAGGGAAGCCTGGACCATCGTCTTCGAGGTGTGAATTCGCCAACGCTCGCTACCCGGGCAGACATTGTCTTTGCCGAAGATCCGAAGACCGCCGTTGAAGCACTCGCCAGCAACGCGGGCGTCGTTGTTCTCAGGGCCGGGCTTGCCAAAACCTACCCCGCGAACAAGTGTGTCGTGGAATCTCATCAACCGCGACTGTGGTTCGCGCGCGCCGCAAAGTTGCTCCGATCGGCGCAGCCTACGACGGGTATTCACGCCAGCGCGGTGATCGGCGCCCGCGTCGATTTGGGAGAGAGCGTGAGTGTTGGTCCTTGCGTCGTGATTGAAGATGAGGCTCGCATTGGCGCGAGAACCCGCATCGAGGCAGGTGCGGTGATTGGTCGCGGCGTCCGCGTTGGCGAGTATTGTCAGATCTTTCCCCGCGCAGTACTTTATCCCGGAACGACGCTCGGCAACTGGGTCGTTGTGCATGCAGGCGCAGTCCTCGGCGCGGACGGCTTCGGCTACGTCCGCAACCCATCCACCGGAGCGTACACGCAGTTTCCGCAGCAGGGCACGCTGGCAATCGAGGACGAAGTGGAGATCGGCGCCAACACCACAATCGATCGCGGTGCGCTGGGCGAAACGCGCATTCGTCGTGGCACCAAGATCGACAACCTCGTCCACATCGGCCACAACTGCGATATCGGTGAAGATGTCATTCTCGTAGCATTGACCGGCATCTCGGGTTCCAGTTCCGTTGGGAAAGGCGCGGTCATCGCAGGTCAGGTGGGCATTGGCGATCACGCTCATGTCGGCGCAGGTGTAATCCTTGGCGGTCAGGCCGGCGTGCTCAGCGGAAAGACGGTGACCAACGAAGGCCTCAAACCAGGCACGGTTTTGTGGGGAACTCCGGCGCGCCCGCTTAAGCAGGTGTTGCGCGAACTGGCTGTGGTGGCGCGCCTGGCAAGACGGCCTTCGTATGGCAAAGAACCGGATGCGGTCGAATAGCGCTGCACTTGACTATGAGTGACTGTTTCGTATTTGGACACTCTGAGTGAGGAAGTAAAGAGCTGGGAATTCCTGCCGATACTCCCTGAAGCAAGTCCCGCGAAGGGGGCAAGATGGGGATCGGCCCAGTCACCGGGGTCAGGCCCGTCACAATGGTCAAACCATCGACAACAGGCCGTGATCTAAGCGGCGTCTTCGCCGTGGAATTTCGTGAACAAGATCAGGAAGAGGCTTATTCGCGCAGCCATCCGGCGGCCGCGCGTGGACTCGAAGACGAAGAAACGGATGATGTCGCCGAGCAAGAATCGTTGACTCAAGAGAGCTCGTCTGATGATCCGCACACCGGAATTCATCCCAAAGTCAGCTTTTTCGCTTAGATTAGTCACATCCACTTGCTTAATTTCCCTGGATGCCCAAGCGCGATTTCAGCGAACGCACTCGATCCCGCGCCACCGTGAGCTGGGTGTGTTGCGCATCCTTCAATGTGACCACTATCTTCCCGCCAAACCAGGAGTTCAGTTCCTGGACCCAGTCAACATTCACCAGCACGGCTCGGTGGATGCGCAGGAAACGCGAAGGGTCGAGACGATTCTCAAGCTCGGAGATGGTTTGATCAATGCAGTGTTGGCGCCCGTTGACAACCGCGTACGTCAACTTGTCGCTCGCCATCACATGAGTAACCTGGTCGAGGTCGAGGAAGGAAATCCGATCGCCCACGCGGGTTGCAATGCGGCGAGGGAATTGGGGTCGATCGCCTCGGAGATTCGCCGCCAGTTCATGCAGAAGTGCAGTCAGCTCAGGCCTCTGTTGCCAATCTGGTTTGGCTGCAGGACGCAAGCGATCAAGTTTGTGCACGGCTCGTTCCAGTTGGTCCGCGTCAACCGGCTTCAGCAGGTAGTCAATCGAGTTCACCTCAAAAGCCCGCAACGCATACTGATCAAATGCTGTCGTAAACACGACGCACGGCTGTTCATGCAGTCGCGTGAGCAATTCGAAGCCACTCATGCCCGGCATCTGAATATCGAGGAATAATACATCGATAGATTTGCCGGACGATCCTTGAAGTTCGCGTAGAGCCTGAGCCGGATCAGTTGCGCTGCCGACAATCGTGAGTTCCGGAAATTTCGACAGCAAACGGGAGAGTCGCTCGATGGCGAGAGGTTCGTCATCAACGAGGTAGGCGCGCAGCGGAGGGTTATTCATTCTCAAGACTCCGCCGGGAATTCCAAACCAACCACGTTCATCGTGCCGCGCCGGGTTACGAAGAGCTTTCCGCGGTCTGCGAATAGAAGCTCAAGGCGCGCCGTGAGATTGCCAAGCCCGTGTTCGGGCTTTATCGCGTCCAGCGAGAAACCTGGTCCGTCATCCACGACTTCAAGCCGCACCATGTTGCCAATCTTTTTCGCTTCAATGCTTAATCGCGCTCCTTCGGGACGCTGCGCCACCACGTGCTTCACTGCATTTTCCACCAGAGATTGCAGAGCCATCGGAGGTGTCTTGATCTCCAGGAGCGCATGGGCCGCGTCAATCTCGTATCGCAGGCGAGAGCCGAATCGCGTGGACTCGATCTCCAGGTAGTCGCGAACAAACTTTAACTCCTGGGCCAGAGGGACAAGTCCGGCTTGATTGGTCGCCAGCGAAAACCGCAGCAAGGATGCGAGCTTTCCAACTGTATCTTCGGCGCGCTGCGGATCTCGTGGAATCAGCGCCGCGATTGAGTTGAGCGTGTTGAACAGAAAATGCGGATGAAGCCTGGATTCAAGCGATGACAGACGCGCCTCCGCCAGCAACTTGTATGCACGCTCCTGCTCAACCTGCTTGGTGCGCAACTGCAGAGTGGCGGCTTCCAACTGGTGCCGTAGCGTCTGGTAGGTGGTCATGGTCAGCCCAACCACCAGCGTGATGACGATCGAAAACGGATACGATCCCCGGAATTCTGACCAGTAGAAACTCGACGGGTTTACCCCAACTAACTGCAGGGCCAGTGCCGCTGTCAAAGCTCCGACTGTTGCACATGTGATCAGGACAAGTGCCTGCGGCAGGAGGATCAGTTTGCCGAGACGCGTGGTCCATCGAAAGCTCATCCACGTCAAAATAATCGCTGATGGAACCCCAATGAGCAGCGTGTAAACCAGCGATTCCAGGAACCGCTTCACCGTCTCGGAAACAGGCGAGTGCCCCATCGTCAGGAACAGGATCACAATCAGCGCGGCCACGGCCGGCATCGAAAGAATGCCGCCGACCATTGCCCGGCGCATGGCGCGGTCGATTACAGATTCGTCTCCTGCCGGGTCGGGCTCGCAGTTCACCGTGTCTGTCGTGTCAGATTTCATAACTGGAACCGAATTCCAAGCGAAGTCGCCTCGGAGTAGGGAGAGGCGCCATACTGTGACGATTTGCCGCCCGCCGGAACCTCCAGGTGAAGGTACGCGGAAACATGCTTGCCAAACCAGCGATTCACGTCGACAACCCCCGCGTAACTTCGGTCGTCAAGATTCGTGACAATTGAACCGGACACGTCCCACTCCTTCCAGCCAGGCAGTTCGCGCAGTCGCGTCTTGCCTGCATTGAGAAACGCATAATGTTGACGACCAGCCAACGGCGACACGCCTGCGCTTCGATAGTACGAGATATTCGGCGGCGTGAAGAACTCGCCTATGAACGTGACGCCGTTATTCAAAGTGTACTTGGCTCCCACAACAACGGCGGGATGTTCGCGCCACGCGGCTTCGCCGTGCAACTCCCAGGCCTGCCCCACCACGCGCGTAAAGGTGAGCGCGCCAAAACTGTCGCCCCCGCGATCATTGCCCGCAATCAACCCGGTGTCGAATCCGCGCACCAGCACGTTGTAACGGACTGCCGTGGTGTCGCGCATGTCTGTCCCGGTGCGAGCCAGCGCGGCCGTAGACCACGCCGCAGTCAAGGCATGCGGGCCATGGACCCAATCCGCTTTCACCATATCGCGGCCTTCGTTCAGATTGAGACGATCGGAGGGATCCGTGGGAATGCGAGGAGGATCGAGCACCCCCGCAGCGGTGAATGCGTAACCGGTTCCCCAGCGCACCATCTTGCGCCCAGCCGTGAAGTCGAAATCACCTGCCGATAACCCCGCATAGGTTTCGCGAACCAGAACCTGCGACGCAGTATCAGCGTGCGTGGTTGTCACTCCAATGAGACTGCTTGAAAGCGTGAAGCGGTTGTCGACCTTCAGGCCGAACGAAGGCTCGAGTAGAACGCGATTCAGCGTCGCCTGGATAGTGCGCGGGCAAGCCACCGTAAAACGTTGCGTCATCGATTACGCCAACGGCGTAGCGAGTCTCGTGTTTGCTCTCGCCGGCAGTTTGAGCGTCTTGTGCGTGGATGCACAAGGCCAGAACGCCCATGGCGATAATTACCGTCGATGCAGGTGCACGTTTCATCAAAGCATCCCTCACGTCGACACTTCCCGTTAGAACCGGTCAGAACGGCCCTGATAGAACAGCTTGTCAGGCAGCGTCGCGCGGCACAGAGCCCGAGTATTCGAGAACGCTGTGCGAGTTGTGGCGGATTTCGTCGTACGAGTGTCAGCTTGCGCAGCAGCATGCTTTCCACTCGAAGTTGGCATACTTCGTCAAAGGTCGCCGACTTGATGTGCTTGCCCGAGGTCAGATAGAACTCGGCCCGCACCGGGCGCGCATCTTCAACGCGCATCCAGTAAAGGATGCGCTGGTATGTGGCGCCTTTGCGCTTTGCTGTGAGCTCAAGCACGAAGCACTCTGTATTGCTGACCTTCTCGGTCCGCGCAGATAGCGGGCGTGTAATCGACCGCGTAGTTGGTGCGCGCCACGTCGCCGTTCGATGCATCGCCGAGAGTCGCTCGAGCGGCGTGATGCGCACCGGCCGGCTCGTATCAGGCAGGTAGATCCACATATCGTCGCCAGCATCAGCAGGTGTCGGCCCTTCTCGCGCGGGCTCATGAATTCCACATAGGTCTTGTCCGTCCCCTTTTGCGAAACCTCGTAGAGCTTCTCTTCGTCCGCCTTGCCCGCTTCGTAGTTGGTGATCTTCACGCGCGGTGACAAACGATGGCCAGCCGTTGCGGTATGCGTCGGACCTCTTGAGTAGATGCCGTCGCATCGGGAACCTGCGCGGAGGCCGCAGGCGTTGCGCCGCATGGCCCACCAACGCGCACGCGATCAGGAATGCACGACCGGCATCGATCAAGAGAAAGCTTGCGCAGAGTGCAATTCGACGCTAGACATGAGCCAGTGCCTCCGCAATTTGCAGCCGCGATGCGCGGATCGCGGGAAGAATGGATGCAAGCGCCAGCGACACCATGACCATGATCGACGAGCCGATCATCAGGCCTGGCACGTGCAGCACGCTTGAAAAGCATGTCGGAGCATCAGTGCCCGGCGGCGGCGGCAGATGCAAGCCCGGACGCGTTCAGAGCCATGCCCAGCAGATTGCCGCCCGATCAGGCCGACCGCCGCGCCCAGAATCCCGGTCAGACGTGGCCTCCAGCATGAACAGCGCGACGATCCAACGGCGCGGAGTGCCCATCGCCAGCATGGTGCCGATCTCGCGCGTGCGCTCAAACATGGCCATCAGCAGCGTGTTCACGCTGGCCATCAGCACCATGAAGAACACGATGATGCCCGAGGAACAGGAAGATTCCGCTGAACAGAGTGCGCACCTGCTTGTAGTAGGCCGCCAGCTCGATCCACTTCTTCATCGTCATCTCCTGCGGCAGGCCTCGCAGTCGCGGCGCGAGATGCTGCCGCCACCGCGTCAGTGTTCTCGGTCTTGTCCAGTCCGACAACCAAGTTGGTAACGCGATCGCTTTGCAGCAGGCGCTGCGCCGAGGGCAGCGCGATGCGCAGGTAGCGATCGTCCAGATCCTTGAAACCCGTGTTCACGATCCCGACAATCTGCACGTCGATGCCGTTCAGCGCGCCATCGGCAGGTCACGGCCAGAATGGTGAGCCCATCGCCAACCTTCACGCTCATCGAACGCGCCACGCCCGTCGCCGACCAGAGCCTCGACTTCGCCGTTGAATCGCCGACTCAGAGTCACGACCCGATGCTGAAACGCGGGCTGAATCCCATGGCCCGTTCAGCCTCGCGGATCGACTGCGCTGCCCATGAACACCGAAGACTTCACGCCATTCGAGAGCATCCCGTAGAACTCAATCCGCGGAGCCACGCCGCGCACATGATCAGCCGAGCGCACATGCGCCGCAACCTGCTGCCAGTTCGCTGATGCCGGTATCGAGCACGTGCACTTCGTCGCGGCGGAAGTGCTCGGCGTTGAAGATCTGGATGTGGCCCAGCCCGTTGCGGATCGTGCTTTCGCGCAGACCCCGGAACATGAAGGCAAAGAATCCGCCAACCAGCAGGAGCCCGGCAACGCCGCCGCCCACCATCAGCAGCGTCATTACCGTGCGGCGCCGATTGCGAAAAACATTACGAAACGCAAGCAGCAAGAACTTGCCCATGGCTCGCTCTCCTTCGAAAGTCGTGTCGCTATTCAACCGTCCGTCGGTGAGGCGCACGATGCGCGGAGTGTGTTCGAGCAGGCGCTGATCGTGCGTAGAGAAGATGAACGTCAGGCCGAGTCTGCGATTCAGAGTCGCGCATCAGGTCGATCAGTTGCGTGGCGTTTCGGGTGTCGAGGTTTGCTGTGGGCTCGTCTGCCAGCACCAGCGCGGGCCGATGCACGATGGCGCGCGCAATGGCCACGCTTTGGCGCTCGCCGCCGCGAAAGCAGATCGGGCCGATGGTTGGCGCGAGCCGCAAGGCCCACGCTGTCCAGCGCTTCCGCCACTCGCCTGCGGCGTTCGCGTGCGAGAACCCCTGCACCAGCAGCGGATACTCGACGTTCTCCGCAGGCAGTGAACACCGGAATCAGATTGAAGGTCTGGAAGACGAAGCCGATCTTTTCGCGCCGCAGACTCAGTCTGCGGACGGACTCAGTGTCGAGGTGTCCATGCCTTCGATGAGGATGCGGCCGCTGGTCGGCTTGTCGATGCAGCCGATCAGGTTGAGCAGGGTGGACTTGCCGCTGCCGCTCGGGCCCGAAATCGCCAGAAACTCGCCTGCATCAACGCGAGGCTGACGTCGTCGAGCGCGGTCACGCTCGCTGTGGTCCAGGGCAAATGTGCGGCTTACGTTTTCAACGCTCACAAGCGAGTCGGTTGATTGCATGGCGACCATCCCTTCAAGAGGCTTCGCTCTAAAGGGAAGTTAGTCCGCATCGTTCCGCCTCGGCGCGGAGTTTCCGACGGAAGGCAGGAACTTGAAGATGAGCTGTAACAGCGCGCCGACGAGCCGGGAATCCGGCCGATTGAGCAGTGATCCGGCGATTTCATCTTGCAGCTATTTCGATTAGCTGTTTATTTTCAGTTGGTTGAGTCGAAAAGCGAAGAAAAGGCGGGGATATCCTTGGGGGGGAGAGGGGGTGGGGGTGGGGCGAAGAAACGGCGATCTACATAGGGGGGGTGGGGGGTACCTCTGGAGGGTCTGGAACAAGGTCATGCTGACAACCACGGGCCTGTGTGACGCACCACGGCCGATTTCCCCCTAATACTCCATGTTGAGGATGCGGTAACGGCCGGCAAAGCACCGTGCCGGCCATCACTTGGTGATGTTCACGATTTACCAGAATTGGCGAAGCGTATTTATCGAGGGATGGGTTCCGGATTGTCCACCATCCACCCGGAACCGGAAGAATTACCCCGAGTCTGAACTGGAAACGCGACTCAGCCTTTGGCACAAGCTGAGCGGGTGCCCGGCGGTGCCTTCTAGATTCATTACGGTCCAATTTCGCCGACCGACCCGATAGCGCAAACCTATTCGTAGCGCAGAGCCACGAGCGGATCCACTTTGATTGCATTCAGGGCCGGTACAAGGCTCGCCGCGAGCGAAACGAAGACCAGAAAGAGGGTAATGCCAAAGAAAGTGAAAGGGTCGTAGAAGCTCACGCCGTACAGAAAGTCGATCGAGCCAGGGAATGCGAGCGTGTGGTGCAGAAGCAGCGAAAGGCTTGCCCCGGCGGCGAGGCCGACGACCATTCCAGCCAATACAGGGCGAAGGCCCTCCATGGCGATGCGCTGCAGCACCCGTCCAGCTGTAGCGCCAAGGGCAATGCGTATCCCGATCTCCTGCGTCCTTTGGCTCACTACGTAGGCCATCACGCCGTAAATTCCAATCCCGGCAAGCGAAAGCGCCAGCAATGCCAGGATCGCCGCCAAAGTAGCCAGCGCGCGAGCAAGTGTTCGCTGTGGGGCAAGCAGCATGCTCTCCACATTCCAAAAGCGTGGCACTGGCGAGCAAGTCGCTATCGTAGTTGCGCATGCTCATCGACAATGAGGAGAGCGCGGTCTGCCGATCTCCGCGAAATGTGAGAAAAATTGGCTGGATGAGTCCCGGATCGGCGGCGAGATAGACCCGCGATGGATCGACGCGTGTGAGATTCGCGAAGCGCACATCTTTAACGATGCCGATCACTTCATATTCAGTCAGCTTGCCATCGAAGTGCAGGTCAAGTTGGAAGTGTTTGCCCAACGGCTCTTCATTGGGCCAGAACAGGTGCGCGGCAGCAGCACTGATGACGGCCACATGCGCACCCGTAGTTGATTCTTGCGCCGTAAAATTTCTGCCACGCAAAAGGCCGATGCCCAGCGTGTTGAGGTAATTATCTGAGGCATAGCCAGCCAGCGTGCGATCGTGGGTTTCTCCTTCCGGACTACCGGGCCTCCTGATGGTGATCGGAGGCGTCCAGGTGCCCATCATCGGGCCCGTGCCGTAGGCCACATTCGCCACGTCCGGAAGAGTCTTGAACCAATTGGCCAGGCGGTGGAATCTGGCCGCGGCTTTCACCGGGTCGTCTCCATAATTTGCGCGAACCAGGTAAACGCTATGGGTTTCAAATCCCGGCTCCGCAGCCTGGGAGCGCACAAGACCGCGGATGAGGAGGCCTGCGACACTCAGGAGCAGCATGGAGACGGCAACCTGGCCGGCGATAAGGAATCCGCGCAACCGCGAGCGGGCTACACCGCGTCCGAATGACGTGCTCTCATCCTTGAGCGAGGTGTTCAAATCAGGCTTTGTAAACTGCAGCGCGGGCGACAGCCCAAAGATGAATCCTGTGACGAGTGATAACCCTAACGCGTAGGTCAGGACGCGGGCGTCGGGATTGATCTTCAGGCTGAGAACAAAATCCGGGCCAAGCTGTCGCACCAGTATCTGGTCAAGTGCGGTCCACAGTAATTTACTGGCAGCGGTTGCCAGCGCCAGGCCGGCAAAGCCGCCGCCAAGGGCAAGCAGCATGCTTTCGGTGAGCAGATGACGAAAGACCCGCGCACGGCTCGCGCCCAGAGCAATCCGGATGCTGATCTCCTTTTGGCGTGCAGCGCCGCGCGCAACAAGCATGTTGGTTACATTGGCGCAGGCCACCAGTAGAACCAATGCAAAGATCAACATTGTCGCTGCGACGCCGGCCCGAAGACGAGGATCGTTTGTATTGCCGAAAAAGGCCGTGCGCTCCAAAGCGACGGAAAGTGTGCGGTCTTTCCACACGTAGGTGTTGGCGAACTGACGTATCAATGCATCCGTCTCGGCTTCCGCTTGTTTCATGGCAACGCCGGGGTCGAGCCGCGCCAATATCTGAAACTCAAAATCAGTTGGCTTGTGCAGCCAGTCCTGTCCGGGCACGAGCTGCTGTTGCATTGAGACGGGGACCCATAGATCGGGCACTTGTGGATTGAGGCTCGTCCCAGTGAACTCAGGCGGTGCGACACCTATTACCGTGAATGTGGTGCTGCCGAGTTTGAGCACGCTGCCCAGCACATGTGGGTTGCTGTTATATCGGCGTTCCCAATAGGGATGGCTGAGCACGACAACGGGGTTTTCGCCTGGCCCGCCGTTATCGTTTGGGCCGAAGATACGGCCGAGCTTTGCATTGATCCCGAGAGCCGCGAAATAGTTTGCTGAAACGATCTGTGCTTGCGCGGGCCGGAATTGGATCGCGCTGCCAGCGGCTTCAGTGGGCGTAGAGGCAAGAACTCGCACTGGCCAACTGGCAGCAAGGACGTTCTGAAATACATTCTGATGTGCGCGAAGGTTGAGGTACTCCGGATAGGAAAATTGGTACTGATCGTCGCCGATGACATGACTTTCCAATGTCCGCCTCAGGCGAACCACGCGGTTGGCATCGGCAACGGGCAGCGGCTTGAGTGCAACCGCGTTGTAAGCTGTAAATAATGTGGTGTTGACACCCACGCCCAAGGCAATGGTGACAATGGAAACCAACGTGAATACGGGGCTGCGAGCCAGCGCGCGAACGGCATGGCGCAGATCCTGCACGGTGTGTTCAAGCCACAACAGAGAACGCTCGTTGCGATGTGCCTGCTTTGCCTGTTCCACGCCGCCATAGGCGCGCTTCGCGGCCAGCTGGGCTTCCTGCGGCGACATGCCACGGCGTTCAAAATCGTCTGCGATCAGAGCGAGATGGGACGCAACTTCGCGCGCAAGTTCCTTTTCGGCGCGCTGGTTGCGGAAGAGATTTCCTAGTCTCGCAAGAATTCTTTTCAAGCGCGACATGGTCATTGCTCCTCGGCCAGCAGTTTCTCAACCACGCCGGCCATCTGCCGCCAGCGCGCGGTTTCCTCCTGCAGCGCCTTCAATCCGGCTTTCGTGATTGCGTAATACTTTGCTTCGCGGTTGTTCTCCGTCCTGTCCCAGGAACCACGGGTCCAGCCATGCTGCTCGAGCCGGACCAGGGCGGGATAGATGGTGCCCTGGTTGAGATTCAGAGCGTCTCCTGAAACTTGCAGCAGCCGGTTGGCGATGCCGTAAGCATGCTGCGGTCCCATTGTGGCAAGAGTGCGGAGAATCATGAGATCGAGAGTGCCTTGCAGTATCTGAGTCGCCATTTTCTTCACTTGGCAATCAAGTGAACATCATTTCCACTAGGATGTCAAGTGGACCCTGGCGGATCAAGTGGCCCCGATCAACCAACGGGACAGACAACCAAAGAGATGTCCGGCAGCCTGGCGGCCCACCTGCGTTTGAGTTCTGTAAGTGGATAATCGCCAATGCACTCGTCCAGCCCTCAAAGCGGAATCTCTCTCAGGGAGAATAACCCGCCCGTGGAGAGCGTCATGATCATTCTTGAGCAGAGGATTGGCGGCCGGTGAGGGTGGTCGCCCCCCGCATCGAAAATCCCGTCAAAGGTCCGGCACTACCCCAGTGTTTTGATTTTTCTTGCATCTTTCGGGAGTCCGGGTTAATTTACTAACTGGTTAGTTTAACCAAACGGTTAGTTAATTATGACGGACCAACCCACTCCCGCTCCTAACGCTGCCCCCCCAGAACGCTCCGCTGAGACCCGCGGCCGCATCCTGGACGCCGCGCTCACGGAGTTCGCTGCCCATGGACTCGCCGGTGCCCGCACGGAGCGCATCGCCGCGGCCGCGGGTGTGAATAAAGCCCTTCTTTACTATTACTTCGAGAGCAAAGAGAAGCTCTACCTTGCTTCCCTCGAGATGATTGCCGCCCGAATCCGGGATAGCACCATGGCCGTTTTCCTTGGGGACAGCAGCCCCGGCGAGCGGGTATTGCGTTCAGCCCTCAACCACTTTGATCGCATCGTGGGCCAGCAGGAATTTCAAAGCCTGATGCAGCAGGAGATGATGCGGATCCACAAGGGCGAGGCGGGTGTGATGCCCCTCCTGGTGAAAAAGGTCTTCGAACCCACACTCATCATGTACCGGTCGATGGTCCGCGAAGGCATTGCGTCGGGTGAACTGATTGCGGCGGACTGGATGCAGATCCAGTTGGCGACTCTGGGCGCCAACGTCTTTTACTTTCTCAGCGCGCCCATCTGGCGCCTGGTTACGGGGGATGACCCGCTGACAGTTGAAGCGCTGACGGCGCGGCGCAAGGCGGTTGTTGAATTCCTTGGACAAGCACTTTTCAATGACCGGCAACACGGCGCGGCGCTGGCCGCAAAGGTGTTTGCCGACACCCCGATGCCCAGGATCGAAGGGGATCGGCTCAAGTTCGGGAGGAACGTGTGAACGCGCGCAATCGAGTCTTCATGATTCTGGGTCTGCTTACGGTGGGCTCGCTCATCTGGTATCTGCTAACGGCCCGCACCTCCGGCGATCTCCGCCTGATTGGCACGGTCGATGCCAACGAGGTTGTGGTGAGCGCCAAGATTCCGGGGCGCATTCAATCGCTTCTGGTCGAGGAGGGGCAGCAGGTTACCGCCGGCCAGCTGATTGCGGTGATTGAAAGTGACGATCTGGCTGCTGCGCACGCCGCTGCCGAGGCGACTGTGGCCAGCAATCAGCAGAAGCTGAACGAAACCATAGAGACGGAACGGCAGACGCAGGGAGAAACTTCAAGCCAGGTGATCAATGCCGAGGCGCAGGTGGGCGCTGCCCAAGCTGCCCTGGCGCAGGCTCAGGCGAATCTTGTGAAGCAGCAAGCTGACACGCAGCGCACCGTCGCACTCGCCAAACAGGGGATCATGAGCGCCCAGGCCGGCGAGGTTGCGGAGGCCAGCCTCAATGCCGACAAGGCCGCCGTCGAATCAGCCAAGGAAAACATTGCCGCCGCGGAAGCTTTGCTTCGGCAAGCCCGCGCACATACGATGCAAGCGGGTGTTGCGGCTCGAACGGTTGCTTCAACGCGTAGCCAGGTGCAGAACTCCAAGGCGCTCGCACAACAGGCTTCCATCGAAATTGGCTACTCGAAAGTTTTCGCGCCGGTCACCGGCAAGGTGGATGTATGGGCTGCGCGCCAGGGTGAAGTTGTAGGCGCCGGCACGGCCATCGTCACCATCATGGATCTCACGCAGACGTGGGTATACGCGCCACTGCCTGAGACACAAGCGGATGCCGTGCAAGTTGGCGATGAACTGAACGTCGTGATGCCCAGCGGCGCGACCGTGAAGGGCAAAGTCATTGCCAAGTCCGCGGAAGCCGACTTCGCCACGCAGCGCGACATTAACGGCGGACGCAAGCGTGACATCAAGACCATTCGCCTCAAGTTGCTGATCGAGAATCCCGGCGAGAGGTTCGTGCCCGGAATGACTGCCGACGTGTTTGTGCCGAAGGCCAAGCTGGTGAAGCGATGAAAGCGCCGGAAGCAGTCTCCGTTCAGTCGCAGAATGGCGCGGCGATGGCGGCAATCAAGGTTGAGAACATCGTCAAGCGCTACGGCACATTTGAAGCCGTGAAGGGCGTGAGTTTTGAGGTCGCAGATGGCGAGATCTTCGGCCTGCTCGGTCCTAACGGGGCAGGGAAGAGCACGCTCATCCGCATGATGACGACGCTCATCCCTGTTACTTCAGGCCGCGCGCTTGTGGGTGGTCACGACGTTGTGAAGGAGCCCAACGCGGTGCGTAACATGATCGGCGTTATTCCGCAGGCGCTGACCAGTGACCAGGATCTTACCGTTGAAGAGAACCTCAGCATCTACGCCAAGCTCTACTCGGTGCCGCGCGCGCAGCGCGAGAAGAACATCGCGGAGGTGCTTGAAGCAGTTGATCTGACGAAGTGGCGCGGCGCGCAGACCAAGACCCTCTCGGGCGGCATGCGCCGGCGCCTCGAGATCGCGCGCGGGCTCGTTCATGATCCCCGTATCTTCTTTCTCGATGAGCCGACGACGGGACTCGATCCCGTATCGCGCATCGCGGTCTGGGAGATGCTCAATAACCTGAAGAAACGGCGCAACCTCACCATGCTGCTTACCACGCACTACATGGAAGAGGCGGACAGGCTTTGTGATCGCATCGCCATCGTTGACCACGGCACGCTGGTTGCACTTGGCACTCCCGTCGAACTCAAGCAGAGCGTTCCCGGCTCGAACGTCGTTGAAGTCCAGTTCAATCGCGAAGATGACGGATGGAAGTCGCGGCTGATGGAGCTGACCGGCGTGACCGATGTGCAATCGCAGTCGGCAGGAGTGTACCGAGTCCTGACGTCCAACGGATCGAAGACTACAACGCAACTTGTTGAGACTCGCGGCAGGCCTCGGCGAGGAACTCACTTCACTCAGCGTTCAGAACACCTCGCTCGATGACGTCTTCGTCCACTACACGGGCCGTCAGCTTCGTGATGAGCAGGTCAAATCCGTCTTCATGATGCCGCCGCGCCCAGGAGCTCAGCCATGAACCGAATGTTTGCCATCATCGAGCGCGAAATGCGCAAGTTCTTTCGCTCGCCCGTGCTGATGATCATGTCGATGATGCTGCCTATCGTGCAGCTGGTCATCCTAGGCCATGCCCTGGGTGGACACGTTACGGGCGCGCGCGTGGGAGTGGTCGATGAAGATCGCGGACCGCAGGCAGTCAAGATCAAGGAGGCCTTTGACTCCGTTGCAGTCAACATCGCAACGTTCACAACCATCCCCTATGCTGACGAACTGCAGGCCCGCGAAGACGTGCGCACCGGCAAGATTGACGGGGCTGTTATCATCCCGCCGCAATTCAGCCGCCGGGTCTACGCGAAGGACTCACCCCGCATTGCGCTGGTCGTCGACAACACAGACCAGATCATGAGCGGTTCCATCGAAAGCGAGATGCAGTCTCTGGTCGGACGCGCTCAACCAGCCCGTCATTCCGGAACGCATCGTCAAAGACGTCGCTCTGCGGATCGTGGAAATTTACCCGTACGTCGAGTACATGAAGTACCTGCTCGCCGGCTCGATCGCGCTCGCCATGTACATCTCAGTCATGATCGGCGGCGGGATGCTCTACATCGATGACAAGGCGCGGGGCGTGCACGAGGGTTATCTCGTTACGCCCATCAGCAAGCTTGAACTGGTGATGGGACTGAACGTGGCCGGGGCCATCAAGGCGGTGCTGTCCGGTATTTCCCTCACTGTGATTGGCTCGCTCATGGCCGGGCTTGGCGTCATCTTCCATCCTGATGCGCTGCTCAATCTCTTCCTGCTGATTCTCGGCACGTCCATCGCTTTTAACGGAATGATGTTTCTGATGATGGTGCGGGTCGATGATCCACTCGTTCCCCGCGCCATGTTCGGCGTGCTCAATACGCTTCTGTTTTTCCCATCGGGCGCAATTTCGCCCATCGCGCAGTTTCCCAAATGGCTGCAGGCCATCGCCATCGTTGATCCGTTTTCCTACGCTATCCACGGCTTCAAATCGATTCTGCTGAAAGACGGCGGCTTCGTTTCGATCGAGAAGGACCTGCTGTTTCTCTTCCTCTTTGGATTCGGAACCCTGTTTCTGGCTACGCCGCTTTTCAAACGCACACTGTAAACAAATCCAGGCTTCCGGCGCGCAAAACCCCGGAATGCAACGAGGCGGTCCACTCCTTGTGGGAGGGTGGGCCGCCTCAATGCGTCAATCCGAAACGAACTGCAACGCGCAGCAGATTTGAGGATCGTGACTGCTGCAGCATGCTATATTTCCATCGCCATCATCTCGGCCCCGGAGATGCCTCATGCCACCGCCTGCGAGTCCGCGCACCAGCTTCCTCATCGTTGCAACCATGATCGTCATGCTGAGCCTGCCCGCCGCGTTCACACTGCACACAGCGCGCGTTTCGCCTCAGATCCCAGGGGCCATCGGCGCCTCATCGCCCTATGGCTACACGGTCAGCTTGCTGCTGTTCATCATCCCGATTCTCGTAATTCTCTTCTGGCTTGTTCCTTCGGAGCATCTGAAGATTTCAAAGAAGTCCTGCGTTCGCACCATTGCAATCCTGTTTCCCATGGGTGCGGCGCTGGACTTCTTCTTCGCGCGCGCATTCCTCACGTTCCCCAATCCTGAAGCGACGCTTCGCCTGCAGGCGCCCGCACTCGGCGGCGGAGTGCCGGTGGAGGAGTACCTCTTCTACTTCACGGGATTCATGGCCGTGATGCTCGTCTATATCTGGCTGGATGAGTATTGGCTCGCAGCCTACAGCATCCCCGTCGACTCTGCGCAACGAACCGACTTCAACCGCCTCCTGCAGTTTCATCCCTTGTCCCTCGTCTTGGGAATCGTTCTCATCGTCGGGGCAATTCTGTTCCGCAAATTCTGCGTCGCCGCTCCAGGCTTTCCCGGCTATTTTGTCTTTCTAATTGTGGGCGCACTTGGCCCCTCCGCGATTCTCCTGCCCTCCGCTCAGCCTGTGATCAACTGGCGAGCGCTGAGCCTTACGCTATTCTTCATTTTGTTGATGAGCCTGCTGTGGGAGGCGACTCTAGGCGTTCCATATGGCTGGTGGGGTTTTCAGGACGCGCAGATGCTTGGAATTTTCATCACGGCGTGGAGCCGGCTACCCATCGAAGAAGTCATCGTGTGGGTTGCGGTCACCTATGCCACTGCGATTGTCTACGAGGTGGTCCGCCGCTGGCAGTCCTCAGGCAAGCGCATGCGCCACGCATTCCTCGGCGCACCTAAGGTGAATAAGGCTACCGTGCGCAAAGTCTGATGGGACTATTCGGTTCGAGTCAGAGTGATTGAACAGGCAGCAGGGTGAGGTCGTCGACAAGCCCAACTTCCTTCTGCACGAAGGGCTCGCCATACAGCACGCCTGCAAGAAGTCCGTAGTGCCGCGCTTCTGCAAACGTCCGTTCGCGGATCTCTTCTTCCGCAACGAAAAGCCCTCCACCCGCGGCCTGATTGGCATACTGCGATCGATACGCCATGAGTGATGCATGGCGCTGCTCGATGAATGGCGTAATATCCACCACAAAGCTTGGACGAACGTCCGCGTAGAGGCTGGCATACACAATTTTGAATGGCCGATGAGGCGCTGAGCCGGTGTCGATCTTCGCCAGTCCTGACAGGAAGCATGCCTCATATCCCAATGAGGCAACGATGGCATGATCGGGGTGCCGGGCCTGCCAATACGGCAGAATCACCACGCGGGGCCGCACCTCGCGAAGCACCCGCACGATCTTGATTCGATTTTCGAGAGTATTCGCAATAGCGCCATCCGGCAGGTCGAGCGCCTTGCGCCAACTCACGCCAAGCAACCGTGCAGCCTCTTCGGCCTCCCGCGCGCGATCCTCCGCGGTCCCCCGCGTTCCTGCTTCGCCTTGTGTCAGGTCCAGGATTGCTGTGCGAAGTCCGCGTGCCGCAATCCGCAGCAAGGTCCCGCCGCAAGTCTGTTCGACATCGTCGCGGTGCGCGGCGATGGCCAGCACGTCGGCAATTGAATCCGCAGCCATGCCGGCCCTCTCGATCTCCGCCTAGTAGACCGTGTTGTTTGCGTCGGTCGTCGCGTCCATGTATGCGACGTCGTAGGCCGTGCCGGTCACCGTCACATACTGATTGTCAAAGGCCCTGCCATCGACGGTCGAAAACACGTAGATCTGCCCACCCTCCGCCACGTAAATCTTGTGGAGGCTGGTGACAGCGGCGATACCGGTGGCGTCGCCCTGATACGGCTCCAGCATCTTCACCGCTCCGGCGGCTATATCGAACATCGTCAGGCAGCCGTACGGCTGTCCCTTGGCGAAGCGCTCGCCATTTGTGCACTTGGTCATCCCGATCCAGAGCGTGTTGTCGTCTGCCTGGATGATCCGGCTCAGCGCACCGGGCTGGCCATCGCTGATTGAAATTGGAGCTGCCGGCCGTATTGTTTGCCAGATTCAAGATGGTCAAATTGCCCGCAAACAACCCATCCGGCAGCAACTGCTGCCCCACCAGGTACATGGTGGAGCTGGAAATCAATGCATTGCTGGCGCCGCCCGGGATCGGGATCGTTGTCACGTTTCCGGTGGTCGGAAGCGTTCCCGATGTCTGGTTCGGCGTAAAGATCATAGGCGCCACGGGAAGCAGCGACACCGAAGATGTTGTTCCACCGCATTCGGCTCCGCAGTTCAAGACATAGGCGGTCCCGCCATCATTGGAGAACACGGCCTTCACAGGCCGGTCAAATACCAGCGGCGCACCGTAAGACGTGCCAGTCGAGTCAACCGCATCCGGGCTTTGCGCTTGAAACAGGCAGAACCCCGGCGAATTCTGAGGCTCGCAATCCATAGCGGCCTTCGGCCAGGTGCTCGGTCCGCCGGAGTATTGCAGCGTTTGCGATGCATTCAGTTTTATCGGGTAGTAGGCGTAATTCGAGTTCTGCACGAACGCCAGGGCTGCCGACCCGCCCGGGTTGACGCTGACCCTATAAACCCCCGGAAGGTTCAGCGAGTATGAGATGCCGCTGGCGTTATCCACAACGGTCAAGCTGTGACTGGTCTGGCTCGCAGCAAAAATAAAATGCTGATCCCGCGTGGTAAACACGCTGGAGGAGGTTCCGTTCAGGCCTTTGACAGCACCTGATGTGTTTTCCTTTTCATAGTTAGCCACAACAAAGCTGCCATCGCCCGAGCCATACACAGCACCCAACTGTTCCTCCGGCATGTTCTGGATTGTGATCGGCAGGGCGCCTGAGTATCCCGAGACCGAGAAAGTCACACCCGGGTTGTTGTACTTGTAGCGGATGTCGTAATACCCATCCATGATTTCCAGAGCGCCCCGAGCTGCCAATGCCTGGCGTTCTGAATGGCTACCAGGACACGATTCCTGAGCCGCTGGGTGGTAGCACGCGACCCGCGAAATAGACCGTCTTGCCACATCCCGCCAGCGCTACGGCGATCCCGAGTGCCCCTAGGGTGCTCAACCAAAGACTGCTCTTCTTCAAAATCCCTTACCTCGACGGAGTGTGCGGCATGCCGCAAATCGATGTGCGGCCCCGGTCAACAAATGGGGGCAAGTGCCCCGATCGATAGCTGCCCCAAACGCAAAACCAGTGAGACGGTACCGCTGCCTGAATCTTCCAGCCGACGCACCATTCGGAGCGGCGACCCGCATTGCAACACGAGAGGGCGCGCCCTTCCCGATTTTGCCGCATGACAATGCGTTTGACTCCCGAAGTATAACACTAGATTGATTCGTAAACCATTTAGAATCAATAATGCGTTCAACGGTTGATGATTTTTGCTGAAAAATTGCTGAACTCGAATACGATGGTCCCATGCCCGAGACCAATGTTCAGACCCCAGCAACCTTCACGATTAAAGTGCTCACCCGGCATTCCACCGAGTGTGAGAAACATGACGATCCAACCTACGAAAATGCAGTTGTCGAAAGCAATTATACCTTTACGAAAACGGGCAAGGTCCGCTACGTCTCAGCCAAAACCAGGAGCTGGGCGAAGGCCGAAGAGTTCATGCGTGCTCAGATAGACGCACGCGACCCGGTGAAGCGAGCACTGAGGGAAATAGAGGAGCGCGAGGCCGCAAAGGCAGCCGAACGACAATCCCGACAGGTCACCGTCGATGACTGCTTTAGACATTGGCTTGCTGGTCTTCCCCGACGGTCTCGGTCTCGGGCCGTCCAGTTCAACTCGATGGCGTCGAAGCTGAAGAGCTGGGCTGCGGAACAGGGAATCGCTAACCTCGCGGATATCAAGCCTCGATTGCTTTACGCATGGCGCGGCTCTTGGTCGGAAACGGCAGAGAATGAACGCGACCGTTTGGCCCCAGCGACCCAGAACCTGTACGTCTCGCATCTTCATCGGTTTTTCAAATGGGCTGTTCAGGCTGAATACCTTGATCGTGACCCGAGTGTGCTGGTGAAACGGCAGAAATACGAACGGATTCAAACCCAGCCACTGACCACCCCGGAGCAGTTTAGCCGAGATTATTGCAGCGACGTACAAGCTGGACGAGACCGCTATACGCTTCGGGACGTCCCGGAATACGGTCAGTGACCTTCGCGCCATCTTCCAACTGATGCGCTGGACCGGTATTCGTCTGATTGACGCCTTGATGCTCAAACGATTGCGGTCACAGATGGTCGCCTCAACCTGACTACAAAGAAAACCGGCAAGGCTATCAAGGACAGGCCGCTGCCTCAGGTCTGTACTTGATGCGCTTGATGCTGTCACCCGGCAGCCGCACGTTCGTGACGGCTACTATTTCTGGTCAGCGACATGCGGGGATGAGGACAATCTCACAGTGATTTGGACCGGGAGAATCAACGGCTGAACAAGTACTTATCACTCAAGGATGAGCACGGGAATCCAGATGGAGTTCCGTTCCCATATGCTGCGCGATACATTCGCGGTGGATTTGCTCGTGCCACGGGATGCCGCTTGAGGATGTCAGCTATCTGCTCACACATGACTCTGTGAAGATGACAGAGAAATACTATGCACCTTGGGTGAATAAACGTCGGCAGAAGTTGCACGATGATCTGCAACAGGCATTGGCAAGAATGGGCGCAGAGTTCGGTGCCCTAGGCTGCGCGGCGGTCAGTCTTGCATAGACTCTAGCGGCTACTGATTCGGGGATAGCGCATCGTGGCGTATCCCCGTTTGTGCATTTTCTCGGGACGGTCGATCAATATGACGCCGTGCTCATCTTCGGAATAGTTCCCGGATGAACCGAGCAGAGAATCCCCACAGCTCGGCGAGTCGGTCGAGGGTAGTAGTGCTTTTCATTCATTGGTATTGTGGCCTTCAAGTTCAATGTCTCATTTCTCCAAGGTGTAGAGAATTTTCCTAAATTCTGTGCTTTCTGTTCCGCTGTATTCATCCCATGTTCCTTTGTTGTGTTAAGTGTAAAAGCGAAAATTCCGCGCCTCGTAGTGGTCATGGTATCACGTCTCCAATGGATTTTCAAGGCGATTTTTGGGCTGCTCTAGGATTTCTAGCCCTAGTCAGCTTTGGAGCTGGTGGCCTGTTGGAGGTATCACCGATTCCTAGAGGGCTCTGTTGCGTGTGTGAAGATTTTATGATCCAGTTCCGCAAAGGCGGAATATGCAGTTCTTGTCGTAGGGTGAAGTCACACGTGCAATTCCTTGCCATTCGAGACCGAGTGCTCCTTGAAGAGTCAGCTAAAGGGCCGGGACGGCCAAATTTATGGTGATCAGAATCGACAAGATATTTCGTGTCGTGAACCTCTTGCCACTTGCGAATCAGATTGAAGGCGGAGAGGTACTTGAAAACGTCTCCTTCGATTCCCTCGATCTGCTCACAGTTGAAGGCGAAAGTCCGCTACTCCTGGAAAATGAAGGCGAACGCCAAAAACGGGTCGCGGAACCCGACTAGGCCGGTATCCGCGCTTTGAGTAGCGCCTGACTAGGCGACGAAGGCGGAGAAGTCTCTTTCGGCCATACGGCCCAGGCACGCCGCCCCGAGCGAAGGGACGGAATCCTCGCTCGTCAACGATCTGCCTCAAGAGAACCTCAGTGCAGCCGAGGTCCTTCGCAATGACGACAAGCGAGACCGGCTTTACTTTTTGCTGCGCCATAGCTCGGCCAATGGCTTGCCCATGACGGTGCGGTTCGCCGTGCCCGTCTTGCGAACTCGTGCAACGTGGTGATGTGAATGCGCACCGACCTGCCCAGTTTTACTGTGGTGAGCTGACCTGACTTTGTGAGGGCTTCGACGCTGGCGGCGCTGAGTCCTAGCAATGCCGCCACTTCGCGGCGTGAATAGAGAAGTTTTTCCATTGTGTGTTTTCCTTAAATGATGTTGCGGGGTTGGTTGTTCTTGTTCTGTGAGACCACCTTCTTGATGGTGGTCAGTGACTGCCTCAAGGCTGCCGCTAGGACTGCTCCGGCGCTCCTTTTTTGGCGGTGATTTTCTTGACATGGTGTTTTCCTTGGTTGGGTATTGTGTAAGACGATGAGTTTTGGACCTTAAAAATTTTTGGGGCCACTTCAAAAAACAAAGAATCGGCCAAGGCCACCTACGCGATGTTTCTGACTTCGATCGTGCTCCATGCTTTGCGCATGGGTGATCTCTCTGTCCTAAGTTGCTGCATCTACTAGGCGCGACAACAAACGCGGGGTGCCGCCACAGTCTTTTTGTTTGAACCCTCTTGACGTGCATCCCCAGTGGTGTCGGCCGGACCTGGACGTTGACTGGAACGTAACGAACAAAGATTGAGGGGCGGATATGATGAACGGGAAATTCATTAGCTATCTACGAGTCGAGCACACAAAGACGAGCGGGCGGTTTGGGACTACGTACGCCAGCGCGAAGCTATCAATGCTCACTTGAACGGCGGTAGATGGACTCTGATTGCCGAGTACGTCAAAGTGGAGTCAGGCGGCGGACGGTGACCGCCCAAGCTGGCTGAGGCTCTAGCAATGTGTCGCCTACATCGTGCGACGTTGTGCATTCGCAAAGTTAGACCGACTCGCGCGTAATGTTGCGTTCATTGCGAAGTTGATGGATGGAGTCAAGTTCCGCGCGGTCGATATGCCTGAAGTGAACGAGATGGTTATTCACATCTTGGCGTCGGTCGCACAAGGTGAAGCCAGGGCGATCTCCGACAAACCGAGTCTCCTTAGCTGCCGCCAAGAAGCGCGGGACGGCTCTAGGTCATATCAGGGTGTCGCGCGAGCTTGGGATCACATTGCAGCCAAGGGACGCGCAGAAGGCCAGCAAAGCGTTCTGAGATGGCTGCTGATTGGGCTGCTGACGTAATGCCAATCATCAAAGACATCAAGCGTTCTGGTGCAGAGAGCCTAAGACAGATTGCTGACGGCTTGAACGAGCGCGGAATCAGACGCGCCGTGGCGGTCAATGGTCTGCTGTTCAAGTTCTTCGAATCCTGGCAATGTCCTAGACGATGTTTGCACACTGTGAGGAACGACGGGGCATTTCCTAGCCAGGGTTTTTGCCCCGTTCGTCGTTTATTTCGTCGTCTTACGCTGACGGATCAGATTCTCAACCGGAACTCCCCGCAGCTTCGCATCTCGGATTTCCTCTGCGCTAGGGCGGTCAGCCAATGCCTGCTTTCGAGTTCGCTCCGTGGCCTCACGCTGCAATCGATTGACATAATCCCAACCGCCGTTTGCTTTCGGCCAAGGCGTTCTTCTGGTCGTAGTTCAAATCTTTAAAGTCACTTGCACGCATCGTCTCCGGGGTCACCGGCTTAGGTGCCTTAGTAAATTGGCAAAAGCTGACTCGCCGAATCCGCAATGTATGCCACTTTGTCTGCCGTACTCGGCGACTCTTGCCTTCGATTGAACGGATGACTCCCTTGTAGTGGCTCTCAGCGATGGAACCGGCGACACCCGCGGATTGGTCAGGGCGTACGTCTAGGGCCTCTGTGAGCGTAACTCCTCCAAGGGCCGTTGGGTTGTCATCGGCGTCCCACTTGATAGTTCCTAGAGTCCTCAGGACTTCTCCGGGGGGTAGCTTAAAGGCGGACGGAAATTCTGCGAAGTCCTTGGCTATTGTACTTGCTCCCGGCGAAGGGTACGGCGTTGTGCTTTTCACGTTCTTGTTCCTGGTGGTAGCGCGCTTCTTCAGTTGTCTGGATTGTTTCGTTATTCATGTTAGTTGGCCTCGATTGGGGTGTTGAGTCGCTCTGCGACGGCTAGGGCAAGTCCGCTTCAGTTGGGCGGCAGTATTGTAGATTTGTGTGGCGCGACCCTGTATTTCGTGAGCCTCGCGTTGTAGGTATTGCGCCATGACGAACATGTCCGCGGCGATGGTGCTCGTTTCTTGTTCCATGTTGTGGGTGTTGGTAATCCTTAGCTATGAATTGGTGGGGTGTTTGGTGCGGCGCTGCGCCGGTCACCGGAGCGGATAGGCTGGATCACCTTGATGTCCGCAAGGCGCGGCAGCCTCAGGCAGCTCAACGGCGACTGTGCGCGTGATGCGCTAGTCGGCAACCGGCCATCAGAAACCCGCCTAGGAATGTTAATTTTTTGGGGATACCCAGCCGGGGTGACGGAGTGCACAGAGTTCCGAGCTGCACAGCTGTGCGGGAACCTGAGGTGAGCTCGAACCCGGTCACGCAACAAGGGTAGGAGCGCGTCCCGTTACGGCCAATGATCTGGGCCTCTAGGTTGTCTAGGATTGCCCCCGGCTGATTAGGTGGGCCCAGACAGTGACTTCATGCGGAGTCACCCCTCGATTCTTGTCCTGCCGCTTAGAAAGTGGCTAATGCAAATAGTTCTTGATCTCGTCTACCAAATGCGCTACCTTTCTAAAGCCTACCTATATAGGATACACGAGAACCGGGAAATATGCAAGTAATTTGTTGACCAATCCTAGGAGATTCGAGTTAATAATGCCACATTATGATACTGTAGACACCAAAATCGATGATTTTCGCCATGAGATCAACCTAGAAGCCGGGACAAAGTGAGCGATTGTACATAGATATCTATGCTTAAAAACGACCACCAAGTCGGTACGAAGTCAGAGACAACGCCGTGCACATTGTGCAGACAAAGAGAAGGAAAACACTGTGAGACTTGCGCAGGAATGCCCTTTGTTCTCCAGGTAGCTTGTCTGGTCTCTGCAGTGGCCAGTAGTTCACTCCATTAAAACGCCCATGCAATCCCAATTCCTCCCTTCGTTCTCGCCCATGCTAAAGAAGTCTGGGGCTACATCGGTCCGCTTGTCGGTTTATTAGCTGGAAGTCTCCTCACCAAATCCGCACAGCGAAAACAATGGCTCCGCGATCAACGGAAAGTAGAGTTCCGGGAACTCATCTCAGCGATTGGACAATCTTCATTGCGAAGCGCAGCGTCAGTAGTGCTCTTGACTTCGAGGGGTTGGAGGCGGAGACCCCCGGTTTCTGACCTTGAGCTGGAAGAAATAGCGTTGAGGACTATCGCCGATCGCATATATATCGCGGATGATGTGGCCGAGCTGAAGGTCTTTAAACGCTTTATTGCCGCTATGTCACAGCTCCAAGCAAGGGAGGTGCGACACGGCGTTCGACCCAGACCCAAACGAAATTATGGAGTTCGATCGGCTTATACATGAACTCGTGCAACGTGCCAAAAAGGGCTAGGGGAGACCGGTCTAGGATGGCTCCACGGAAATTCCCCGGACGCACCCCGTTTTGACCCCGCTCGTACTGGGTTGGGACTGCCCCTATGGATGGGGGCAGGGGCCTAGGATTCCCCTAGGATGCGTCTAGGTGAGAGACGGTCGGTGTGACGCTGTCGTACTCAACCTCGCACCGACATTTTTGCCCGTCGGAGGGATGGCTAGATGGTCACGTCCGCATATGGATCGAAGTCCGGGATACTAGCTTCCACCGCGATCTCTTCTGAAGTCTTGCCGCTCTTAAAACGGCGGTCTACCTTTGCATGGGTCCAACCTCGATCTGACTAGCAAACTCCGTGATGTTCAATTTCTGACCCTTAAAGAAAACGTAGCGGCTGGTTGTCTTCTCGCTGCTTGCCTCCTCTTGTCTGCCCAGATGACGTTACCGGGTTTGTAGTCCCCTGCCACGTTTGGGTACCGATGTAGGGTGTGTGGAGCCGGTCGGGGCGCGGGCCAACGTCCCTCAGAAACGCAGCGAACCCGCCGATCTCTGGCTTCCACTCGTCTGCCACGTTCACAGCTTCATAGTTGGGGTTCGTCGGGTCACTGGTTCGGCGCAGTATCCCTTGGTAGGAAGTGAGAGTGCTTTTGTGTTCACGTCTGAGGGCCACGAGGAAGCGTTCCATCCCACGGCAGGATGTCCTGTGCCTTCCTTGACTTCATTGGCGTCGAAGAAGTGGAACTTCGATGTCGCCTTCCTCTGCCTGCACACGGTGCAGTTACAGGTGAAGGCGTATTTCCCTCTCCAGGCAGGTCCCCAGGCAAACAGATGTCCGTAACGCCGCGAGAAAGTACAACTTGTCTTCCTTGGGATGTGGCTGAGTCTTCTTTTGCAGCCACAGGACGTGACGTGCCCGGTCTTCAGATTGGTTGAGAAGACAGTGACAACATTCCTGTCGGTGTCCTTGCGACACTCGCGCTCAAGCGAGACTTCCCCTTCAGACTGGAAGCTTCTTCTAGGACAGTCAAGAGTCAATCTTTCACCTGTAAGGTTCTCTTTTGGGTCTAGGCATATGTGAGCATTAATAGGATGTGGATGGTTCAGTTCAGGATTCACACATCAAGACAACACTGTAGGGGACGGGACGGGTTCCTCACAGTGTCCCGGACGATGGGGGACGGATACAGGATAAGGCATACATCGATGTTGGGTACGTAGTATGGCCGACTACCTGTCCCGCGTGGCTGTCTGCCATTTCTTGATGTGAGTGTCTATCGGTTTTCCATGGGCCACGGGTCAAATCCTGACGGGCTTAATCGAACGTCTCCCCGAGTGCGACCAGCCGATTCTTAAGCAAGATCAGTTTGTTGTCCAGGTTGGTTCTGTCGGAATCTTTCAATTGAACCCTCAATCGCCAACTCAGAACCTTGTCGTATGCCCTTCGAGCATTTCGAATAGTCGGGGCTTTTCCTTCAGGATAGTACCGGTTGGCTGCAATTGCTGAAAGGGTCAGGCCGATATCAACATTCACAAGGAGTATTTCCGCTGTTATTCGGTCGAAATCATCGCGGAATTCGGATGGGTGGTCCACGCCCGATGATTTTATCCCACACCGCCGGAAACTCGGTCGTGTACGGGCTAGCTAGTCAGTCCACTCCGAATCAATATTTTTAGAGACTTGGCGTGCACCTCGCGAAGTAGGCCGGGATTCATGGGTGCGCGTATCAGCATTGAAGATACATTTCACTGAACTCCCCATAGGGGTCGCATAGTATTTCCTCGTGCGCGATAAGTTCATCTTCGCTGTTTGCGGACGCGATAAGTCTGGAAGCAGCTTGTGCAGATCGAATCTATTGACGAATTGATATTCCGACGTTTAGCGAACCTAGTGGAGTTGGTCATTGTCGTGCGCTGCTCAAGGCCATCATTGGAAGGACTGAAGAAATTGGGAGCCAACTGATGCAGAGCCTAGACTCAAGGTTGCTTCTTGTCTGGTCAGAATTGCTCAGCAACTCAACAAACAGTCGGATTTGGTATGGAGCCTTCAACTCCCTCTTCAACTCCCCCAACGTCTCCACGAGAGGGATTTACAGGGTTCTCCCTGCTCGACAGCGGAAGTCACGTCGGTAGACACACCAGTCGTGAACCCGCTCCTTGAACAGTGTGCGGCGTTGTGTGTCTGACGTTAAATTGGTTTCTTTCCCCGGCGTCGAGTGAGTATCGCTAACCCGGTTCCTACTTTGCAAGCAGTTCACGGGAGGAACCAAAAACTGTAAAGATGGCGAGCATTCCCGATTGGCTATCGTCGGGAAGAACAGCAACCGCCACTGTGGGCAATCTCCCGAGGTTGCTCCTGCCCTTTGAAATTACTCCATCGATTCTTTTCCCCCTTGTCTCGATCGTCTGTCCGTTCTGAAAAACCTGGTGAAGGATTCTCTTGATCTCTGCGGAATCATTCTTTTTCGCCTTCAATCGCGTAACTAACATGCCGATGACGTAATGTGGGTGTACCTTGTTTTGGAGTTCTATGCCCAACTTGGTTTTTGGTTTTGCTTGTCTCTTTTCGTAGGCACGAATCAGCCTATCACCCCCAGCGACTTTTGAGGAAGTTCGCCAGTTCCTCAGGGGTTATTTCGAATTTCGACTTCTTAGCTTCAAGGTAGAAGTTAAATCTTCCGTCTGCGTGCGAGCGATCGGGAATAGAAACCCACAGGTCGCATCGTCCCCAGGCCGCTTTTCCAGTCCTTGAGATAAGAGGGACACGACATTCTTCAACCGCCAGGGAGTTCTTGAATTGCCGGGAAATTGCAGCGACAAGAGAGCTGACCATCGGTCTTTCCGTGCCTGTCCAGGGCAGCTCTGGAGTTCCAAACAGCTTGGTCGTTTGATTCACGAAGTCCTGTCATCAGTTCGCCCATGCATCGCAAACCTTCTTAAGGGAAGAAAGTTGATTCTTCTCCGGAGCCGCGAAATGACAGGGAAACCTGGTATCGACAGAGGCGACCGACTTGAAGACGGGCAGACGTTGTAGTTTCACGGTAAATTTCCTTTTCGAGATAGAGCCGTTCTGACTGCAGTCGGCAGAATAAGCGGGTGATAATTCAGACTTCGAATCCCGAGGAATATTCTCCTACGAGACTGCGATGTCGGCTCAGTAGAAATAATCGTCGGGCACCAAGCTCTTCGGCACCTTAAACGTTGACTCCTCTTCTTTCGGCGTCCAACCCTGCGCTTTTTCGCGCGGATCAACGTCGTGGACCTTCGGGGGATGCGTGTTAACCGATGCTTCCCGGATTGATCCACGTGTTTGCGCAGAACGAGTCGCATCTCGCGGCCTTCGCCTAAGCATGCCGGACAGTAAGGGCCATCTTTTTCGCCTTCTCGGAGCAGTTTCCATATCACCGAGTGATGTTGCCGGTAGGAGCGGGACCTCTCGATCTCACCGCGCAGTTGATGGTTCTCTTGTTGAAGGTCCAACGCTTGCTGCTGAACATCGATCAGCTTGCCCTGAACATTCGCTATTTCGCTGCTAATTCTGAGCGCAAGTTGTGCGTCGTTCGCGTTCTTCAACAGGTCCAAAATGGTTTTGGCACTCCCGAGGGCTGCGCTAATGCTTGCTGGGTCGAACACGTTTGCTCCTTTTGTAGTGCCGATGTTCGACTAGCGGCTCAACATTGGGAGGAGTGTGACTCATTGGGGGTTCGCACTTCTCTTACTGGCAATCAGCCTACCGCATCCAGGTGTTTGGCCCCAAACCCCGAGGCATAACCTCGCCAGTACTAAGGTCCATTTCCTTCTCTATAAATATGAAGTCCACAAATCCGACAGACCCGTCGTAAACCACCGTTCCATTCCTGCGCTGGAGTAAGGAAAGACTCGCGTGACTCTTTACCCTGCATGCACTTTGGACACAGAGGGTGCTCGTGATCGCCGTTCTTGAAGAAGTAGCCAAACGGTGGTACCGGCCCCTCTAACTCTGCCTTCTTACTCAACTCGGCCTTTAAGCGGCGATTCTCGTCATCCAGGTCTAACAGCATTCTCTGCAGATCGCGAATGCTGTTATATGCCTCGCTTATTTGCCCACGAAGCTCTGCGTTGTTCGTCAGCCCTGCGAGGTCAATGGCCTTCTTTAGTGCTCCCAGCGCACCGGAAACAATTTGCGTAATGCTGATGATGTTCGGGTCCATCGTGTGCTCCTTCCGCAACGTCTTCCCTACATACGTACCACGAAGCTGTTTTCATTGTAGGTTGAAATGGACTATAGAAAAGACCAACGCGACGGTGCAAAACCCGTCCATGTTCAGGTTAGTCATCTAGGCGCGGCACACCGGGAGGGCGTGGGTGAACGGGTCTGCACTCCTCATTCTTCGGGTTCCTTCGGAAAAAAATTGGAACGTCTTTTCCGCTTGCATGCACAGGGTTGATTTACCTACCATCCTTTTGTTGGTGACCCCGGAAGGATTCGGACCTTCATCTCCCCGGTTAGCAGCCAGATGCTTTGTCCATTGAGCTACGGGGCCACCTTGTGAGCGCCAGGGAATTCCAGTTCTCTTGGCGCTCTTGTGCGTTCGAAGGAGTCATACATCGTCGAGCCGTAAGGCGGAGGCGAGTATTGCTGCTTCGGACCTAAGCACATTGTAGGAGTCTTCCAGGTGTGGCGAAATGGAGGATAAGTCGGAAATCTCGGAAAACGTGGACTAGTGGGATACTCATTGGAGAAGAACGATGAGACGAAAACGATCAGACCCGAAGAGCTTCGACATGACCTATCCCTGCCCCTCTGTGGATACAAGATTCCACCGAGTGAGGTCATGAACACAGACAGTGAGCACATGCGATGCCCGAAGTGTGAGCGGGAGTTCGTCGCTGTTCCTCTAAAAAAGTGAACCCTGACTCGGTTCTGGAGACTCGACAAGCGAATCAACACAATCCGGCGTATTGTTCCTGACGTTGCCGACCTTTGAACTCACCTTCCAGGCTTTCATCTGGTTGGCATCATATGGCCGCAAGAGATCAACAGGGAGGCGCGAGGGTTCACCTGGATTTAGCCAGCGGCTGTAATCATCTGGTCGAAGGATCACCGGCATTCGGTTGTGCAATGGCTGCATCAACTCATTGGGGTCAGTTGTGATGACGGTGAAGGTCTCGATGCTCTCACCTGTCTGCTTATCCTTCCAGGTCTCCCACAGGCCAGCAAATGCGAACAGGGAGTCATTCTGCATTCCGATAGCAAATGGTTGCTTCGTCTTGGCGTCGACTTTCTGCCACTCGTAAAACCAGTCAGCAGGAACGAGACAGCGGCGACGCTTCATCGCTTCACGGAAGGCAGGGCTGGTGGTGATGGTCTCAGCCTTGGCGTTGATCGTCGAAAACCCTACATTGGCATCCTTAGCCCAAGACGGCACCAAGCCCCAACGCATAATGGCAACTTCTCGCTGCCCGGTTCCGCTGTCGAGGCGCACAACTGGTTGCAAACTCTGTGGTGCGACGTTGTAGGACGGAGCGAGATATGAGTCGTCAAACACGTCTGCGTTGTGGGTTTCCATCCACTCTGTGATCCGTTGTTTGTCGGCTCGTCTGCCGTATCGTCCGCACATGTGAGACCTACTTTGCCGTCTTCTTCAGTGCTGCCCACCGTTTGCGCTGTGCGGCTGCATCTTCTCGCGAGCCTCTGCGCTCATCACTCGTTTACCCGCTGCCTTCTTCTTTTCATGCTTCTTGCTTGCGGCCTTGCGGCGTGTGCTGGTACGGGTGCAATTTCAACTTGTTCTTTCAACGCAGACAGTTGAGCCTTCGACAGCGCCACAGAGGAGGTTAACTGCTGCTGCTGCACTCGGGCGATGGCGACGCTCTCCCTGACTGCATCATTCATTTGGGTAAGCCGCTTTTGCGGATTCCGCCAAACTGTCTCGGGCCGTTGCGAGCGACTGCGCCGCACTATTCAATGCAGCCTCTTGATTTTCACCGCTCCTTTTGGCGTCGCGGTAGGTGTCCCATGCCTACTACTACGCCTGCTGCCGCCAAGACGAGGGACACGAGAGTCAACGTGAACAGTGCCACGTTTAAAATATCACTTAGCGGCAACGCCAGAGACTGCTCAACCATTTTCTTAGTCGAACCGATGAATCAAGTTAGTCGGCGACGCTTTCCAACGGCTGTCACTCTTGCCTGTCTCCAACAGGGCGGGTTAATCTGGCCATCCGATAGACGAACGGTGCGGGAGTCTCTATATCGCTCTTGACATATTGGTCCGTTCCGCAACGCTGCGACAGTGCTAGGAAGCAAGTTAGTAAATAGGCGTTATCCTAAGGCGTGCTAGGCTCATGTCAGTTGTTGACGTGTCGATGTTCCCCTGAAGTCTTGTGTCTAGCATTACTGCCTTCCTTTTGCTTGTGCTACCGTTGCCCACACTCTTGGCTGTCGCACACACTAGGAAGGACCGATGACGCAGAAGAGATGCACGTCTGATCCCCATCAAATCATTCTCCTAATCAAGCTCTGGACAGTTGAGCTCTTTGCGGCCATTGTCTTCTTCAAGTGGCTGATCTGTGCCTTCTTACATGAAATGGGATGGAGATGAGGTTGGACAGGAGAAACCCAATTGGCAAAGTATGTACTTGGTTACAAGCAGCAGAAAAGGAACTGACCCTCGGCGTGACCCTCTGCCTTGGGAAAACGTGGACGTTCACTTCACAGCCGACCCCGGATACACTTGGCCGTTCATAGAAACGGCAACCTGCGATTGTGACGAACTGAACCGGATGTCTGTCCACTCCGGTGAGCACCGATGCCGGTTTGAGGTCGTAGAGCTTGGAGAGAATAAGTTCGCCATCGTGTGCCCGTTACATCCGTAGCACCGCTCATGAGATGGAGCATGAAAAAAGCGCGGCACAAGGTATGCACCGCGCAGTGTAATAGCCATTTGGGAGCACGGCAGGCTTTTGGTAGGCGACTCGCACTCACGAATCACGTTACAGGAAGGGTTTGCAATCTGATACGTTACGTTGGTCGTGGATGTTGTTGGGAGTTGGATGATTAAGCCCTGTAAGCCCGTCCTGCCCCTTGTGTGGTCGTGGTGAGTCGTCGCCTGTTCTGCGAACTACGGGGCGTTAAATCAGGTGTGCAGAGTGTGCAGCGTTAGTGATCCACCCGAAGATTACCGCTTGTTCATCAGATATCGGGACATCCGGAGGCACATGAAAAGCAGAGTTGCTCTTGAGCAGCGTGAGGACCCTGCCGATACCGCCCTCTGTGTGCTCTAGGCAACTCATAGCTTTCCAAGAGGGAACCTTCTCCTTCAAAGATTTTCGCCATGGTACGGCCCCCGGTGCTGATGTGACTCGAATATTGAAAGCTGCCGTCATAATTATGTTGCGCGTGGAACGCCAGTTCGTATTTCCTCATGCCCCAAGGCTATGCTTCCCGGCACACAATAGCGAATCCGGAGCGAGTGAAGGGTCCGAAAATGGCGGGCTTTAGAGGTCACACCTAACAGGTCACAATTGTAGGCAGCCGGAGAGACAAAACTAGGGGTCCTGGGGGGGCCTCTCTGCACAAAAGCTTTTGCCATCATCCCACTTGCCTACAATTTTACCTAGGGGTTCAACCACCCTAAGCATGAGTTCAACGGTAGCGGTTTCTATTCGCAATTGTCTGAGCAAATGGGAACACGAATGAAAAGAATTCAGACTGGAGGCGCGGTTGGCTGTGGAAGGCGCGAAGCTCGTGCCCCGCGCCTATGAGGGGAAGCCACTCAGTTCGCGGGTTGCGTGAACGACTGCCGGTACGCTTTCCGCTTCAAACCTCTTGAGCGATGTGAACGACCGTGAGTCTCCGTGATAGCAATGCGGGTGCTGCGCAGTTCAGCTGCCATGACCCGCAGAATCATCAGCGCGAGCAAGGGATCGGATAGCATCAAGGCGGAAAAGGTATTGCGAGTGACAAAGCAGACCCGCGCCCCAGCTTTCGCGATGGCAGTCATGGTGTAGGGCTTGTCTCCAATCAGTGCCGGTAAACCAAGAAGAGCACCGGGGACCAAGGGAGTCATTCCGACTGGGACGCCATTTGCGTCCTCAAGGAACATTGTGGCTTCTCCACTGTTGAGGACGAAAAGACCATTGGTAGTCTCACCTTGGCGGAAGAGTTCGCGATCTTCCCGGCAATCGACTGGAAAGGCGCATTTACGCAGCGACGCAATCAAATCCGGTTCAGCCACAAATGCAAAAAGTAAGAGTAAGTTCATAAATGGCATTCTGCACTTTCCCGAGAACTCAATGAAGTGACGTGGCTCACATTCCCTCAATTCTTGAGAAGGGTAGGACAGACAACGGAGGCTGCCACGTGATCTGGATCACATCCGCAACTCGAAATCGGTGGGAGTATCAGGTTTCATCGACCAAGAAGCGTTAGGAGGGAAATTTGCAGATCAGGGCAAGACTGGAAGAAGTTGTCAACTCAACTCGAGGGAAGCTGAGGATTTGGTAGGCGAAGGAAGAATCCAATCTGACAGCTTCATCCGGTCGCTCTTGGCGATTTCACAGACGTGCACCATCGCCGACGTGAGCATTGCAGGACAACGACAACAAGGAAGTCCTAAGTGTTTATGAGGGGGTCTTCGTCTCAGTTCTCTACGATCTCTACCTAGCTAGGGAAAGCGCCACCGCTTCTTGGCGGATTGCCTAAACTGGAACCGCAGGTTGATTGAGATGACGCTCGGGACCGGGCTGAGAACGACCTAAATGGAAAGACGTAAACAGGAACCTTCGGTGTTTCTGTTCTTTGCGACAGGACTTCGTGTCACCGGTTCTCATTTCAAAGCAACCAGCGCTCACGCTTGCTCTCACCCCGGTCTTGGCGACCCGCCCCCGCTGGCTCAAGTGCGATAGCATGAAGGCAGAATGCCATCCTTTGCTGACATCTTCGGCGACCGGCCCATGCTCGCCGATGGCGCCATGGGTACCGTGCTCTACGCTCGCGGCGTCTTCATCAATCGCTGCTACGACGAACTGAACCTCTCCGACCCCGGCCTCATCCTTTCCGTTCACGAGGAATACCTGCAGGCCGGCGCCGAGATTCTCGAGACCAACACCTTTGGCGCCAACCGCTTCCGCCTGGCTCGCCATGGACTGGCCGGCAAAGTCGCCGAGATTAATGCCGCCGGCGTCCGCCTCGCCCGCCAGGCCGCCGACCACCTCAAAGAAAAGCAGGCCGGCGAAGCCTGGGTCGCCGGCTCGGTCGGCCCCCTCGGCGTCCGTCTCGAGCCTCTCGGGCAAGACCGGCCTCGATGAAGCCCGCGCCGCCTTTGTCGAACAGATTACCGCGCCCTGGCCGATGCCGGCGTCGACCTCCTGATCATCGAGACCATGCCGGCTCTCAACGAAGCCCGCGAGGCGCTGCTCGCCGCGCACGAAGCCGCGCCCGATCTGCCCGTGCTCGTCATGGTCACGGTCGACGACGAGAGCAACTGCCTCGACGGCTCCTCGCCGGCGCACGCCGCGGCCCTGCTGACCGAGTGGGGTGCGGATGCCGTCGGCGTGAACTGCTCCACCGGACCCGCCACGGTGCTCACCGCCATCGAAGCCATGCGCGGCAGCCACCACGCTGCCCATCGCCGCCATGCCCAACGCCGGCATGCCTCGCGCCGTCGAGGGCCGCAACATCTATCTCTGCTCGCCGGAATACATGGCCAGCTTTGCGCGCAAAGCCATCGCGGCCGGCGCGCAGCTCGTCGGCGGATGCTGCGGCACCACGCCCAATCACATCCGCGCCATGCGCTCCGCCATGCGCGCCATCGATGCCCAGACCCGTGTCGTCGGAGGGCGAAGCACGTCATCGACCATCAACAGCGAAACGCCGCCCGCGCCGCTCGCGCGAGCGTTCGCGCATCGGCGCTCTCATCGCCGACAGGCACATTCGTCACCCTCGTGGAGATCGTGCCCCCCCGCGGCATCGACTGCTCAAGGAGATCGAAGGCGCGCGCCTTCTGGCGCAGCTCGGCGTGCACGCCATCAACGTGCCCGACTCGCCGCGCGCCTCGGCGCGCATGAGCGCGCAGAGCCTCTGCATCCAGATCCAGCAGCACACCGGCATCGAGACGGTGCTGCATTACACCTGCCGCGACCGCAACATTCTCAGCATCCAGTCGGACCTGCTCGGCGCGTCGTCCATCGGGCTGCACAACATCCTCTGCCTCACCGGCGACCCGCCCAAGCTGGGCAACTATCCCGACGCCACCGCCGTTTTCGATGTCGACGCCATCGGCCTCGTCAACATGGTGCCGCCGTCTCAATCACGGGCTCGACATCGGCTCCAACTCCATCGGCGCCAGCACCAACTTCACCATCGGCGTCGCCGCCAATCCCGGCGTGCCCGACATCGAGCACGAACTGCGCCGCTTCCAATACAAGGTTGAAGCGGGTGCCGAATACGCCATCACCCAGCCCGTCTTCGATCTTCGCCTGCTCGAAGAGCTTCCTCGAGCGCATCGAGGACTTCCGCATTCCGGTCATCGCCGGCATCTGGCCGCTCACCAGCCTGCGCAATGCCGAGTTCATGAAGAACGATCTCCGCGTCTCCATGCCCGAAGAAATCATGCTGCGCATGGCCCAGGCCGATACGCCTGAGGCCGCCAGCAGGGAAGGCATCGCCATCGCGCAGGAGATGCTGGAGGCCGTCCGGCCCTTTGTCCAGGGCGTGCAGGTCAGCGCCCCGTTCGGCCGCTACAACGCCGCCGCCGAAGTGATCTCCTCGGTCTTGCCCCAGACGTCATCCCAGCCCGCCTGTCGCATAGTAGAAGAGTCCTCACCACCCGTCTAAATTCTGCGGTTATTTCGCGGCCTCAACCATCTTTCAGTGCCCTGATTGCAACGAGACTATCGATTCGAGTGCGGAGTCGTGCCGGTTTTGCGGGTCTCGCGTTGATCACGAGTCTGCTCTCAAAGCGGCGGCGTTGCTCTCAAAGGTGAACCAGGCCTGCAGCGACGCCACCTACATGCGTTCGACCGCTCTCGCCATTCCCGTTTTCTTCGTGCTCCGATTTCTTCCCATTGTTTCCATGATCGGTCTCGTAGGTTTCTACGGATTGTTGTTCACGGTGCCGATCTGGGCGATGATTTGGTGGTTGAGGTATGGCAACCTTGCCTATATGAATGACGCCGAATTTGCTCGCGCCCGCACTAACGTTACGTGGACGGGAGTCGCGGTCGGCGCCCTATTCATCATCTTTGTGCTGGGCTCGTTTGCTCTTGGGCTCCTCGGGGCTTGAGCAGGAGGTGATGCGTTTACCGTCCGCCGGTCCTGGACCCCCGGTCCGAACGTTAAAATAGGTTTCGTACATTCACGGAGCCGGTTCAGATGCCCACTTTCGAAGAGTCCCTCAAGAAACTCGAATCTATCGTCGACCAGCTCGAAAAGGGCGATCTGCCCCTCGAGCAATCACTCAAATTATTTGAGGAAGGCGTTGGACTCTCCGCAGTCTGCAAACAGGAACTCGATGCTGCCGAAGGCAAGGTTCAGATGCTGATCAAGCAGCGTGACGGCTCACTCAAAACGGAGCCGTTTCCCGGCAAAGAGCCCTTCTAAATCAGGACCTGCTGTGTTGTCGTGGCAATTCCCATGTGCTCCCAGAAACTCCGCACCAGGTCGACGGTCTCAGGCGCGGTTCGCTCGGTAGTTCGCAGCGCCAGCGGCTCTACGGAATGTGATTTCACATAGCGCGAGAAATCCCGGGGATCCATCGCGATCGCTACGCAGCGATCGGCTCGATAGGTGCAGCCCGCCAGGTCGGCAATCGACAGCAGTGTCGTAGGCGTCGCCAATACAGTGCGGGGCGGAGCCATGCGGTCCATCAGCCACAGAATCTCCAGCTTCGACTCCAACTCGTCTGGAACGCAGTCAATCGCCAGGTCGGCTTCCCGCACTGCATCCTCGACTGTCGATACGAACTCCACGGCAAGTGGGCCGTCTCCCAGCGCTGCCTGTCCCAACTCCTGCCGCAGGTACTCTTCCGCATGGTGAAGATTCGCCGGCATCACATCCTCAAGCAGAACACGATATCCCGCTCGGGCCGCGGCCAGCGCTAGCCAGCGCCCCAGCGGACCGGCACCGATGATGGCAACAGTGATCAAAAGGATTGCTTCTTTCAGGACATTCCGCGCAGCGTTGCGCACCCTCGCCCACGCGCCCGGAATGCAGAGAAACAACAGGGCTCCGGAAGGGATAATCTCGCGATTTGATGAGACTCACCTTCTGCCTCTCGGCAAAAGCTATGCCGCCGGCTTACTCCGTGCCCAGCGCCTTCGCCACGTCTTCCGCGTTCGGCTTCGATGCCTTCAGATGTTCGGCCACGCGCGAACGCTCTTCCGCCGACAACGTCGGAATGAACGCCAACACCCGGCGCAGCGTTACGGAAACATCGTCAATGTAGTTCATCAACCGGATTGCTTCTCCAGAAAGCGGCATCGTCAAAATCCCCTCGCAGAAAATTCTCAAGCCCCATTGTAGGCGGTGTCACCCGGCACGATGAAATCCGCCTCGGATGCCTCAAGCTCGTTCGTGCCTTTCAAGATGGAGTCATAAGTGATCGTTATCAACATTGTAATTCTAATAACTTTGCATAATGAGCACTGTCAACCGAAACTGGAGGGGGGGGATTCGCATGACGCAGACATGGGACCCAAAAATGTACGGCCGCGAAGGGGCATTCGTTCATCAATTGGCAGGTGGAGTGGTTGAGTGGCTTGATGCCAGGCCCGGCGAGCGCATTCTCGACCTGGGCTGCGGAGACGGCAAACTTACCGCGAAACTTGTTGCCACAGGTGCGCTCGTCACCGGCGTCGATGCCTCACCAGACATGGTGGCCGCTGCTCGAACAGCGGGCATCGTCGCTGACCATGCGCCTGCCGAGCACTTGCCCTACGAAGCCGCATCGTTTGACGCAGTGTTTTCGAACGCCGTCCTTCACTGGGTCTGCGGCCAGGACGAAATGATGGCCGAGGTCCGCCGGGTCCTCAAACCCACGGGGCGCTTTGTCGCGGAGATGGGTGGGCACGGTAACGTTGCAGCCATCCACGTTGGATTCAGGGCCATTCTGCAGCGTTATGGCTTCGGTGACCGCGAAGATGGAGTGAACTACTATCCAACGCCCCAGGCCTACACGCTTCGTCTTGAGCGCAACGGGTTCATGGTTGAGCGGATTGAACTGATCCCACGCCCCACCCCGCTCCCCGCAAGCGGAATGGAAGGCTGGCTGCGCACCTTCCGTCGTGGCGTGCTAGAGAGCCTTCCCGAGGCTTTACGTGAAACTGTGATCGCGGAATGTTGCAATCTGCTTGCCCCCGCGCTGCGCGACGAGGAAGGGAACTGGGTCGCCGATTATGTGCGGCTGCGTTTCATTGCGCGGGTCAACGCGTAAAGAACATTCGCATGCCTACCACCATCAGCATCACCGCAAAAATGCGTCGCAGCCACATCTCCGAAATGTGCTGTGCGCCGACCGCGCCAAAATAGCCGCCCACCACAAATCCCGCGGCCAGCAGCAAGGCAATGCGAAGATCGGCGTTGCCCTTGCGGTAATACTCATAGAACGCAAAAATGCCCACAGGCGCCAGGAGAGCGCCGAGGGATGTGCCTTGCGCCTTCACCTGGTCCATGTGGAAGAACCAGATCAGCGCGGGGATGAACAACACCCCTCCGCCAATTCCCACCACTCCTGAAATCGCTCCCACAACCAAGCCCACCAGCACCGCCAGCCAGGTCATCTCCGCTCCCCCTCGCAGCGGCGCTCGTCCAATCACTGCCGCTCCTTCAGCCTACACGACCATCAACGGCGACTCACCTGCAGGCAACCATCCCATCGAGATCATGTTAGTAAATCGCTAACTCAAAAATGTCCAAATAAAACCATCTCGCTAACTTGCATTTTTCTTCCGACTTATGGCATAGTCGATCTTGCGTAGGAGAACGCCCGATGGAATACACAACGCAAATCTCGATGCGTAGGCTGGGACGGCTCGATAAGAGCCCCGTCTTCGGCCGCCGGGCGTGGTTTCAGAATTTCAAATAACCCGCGCTGGTGTCTCTCTCCTACGCCAATCGCACATGCACAAGTCAAAGCTTTTATTCGCAAGCATCGCGGATAGTTGCGCTCAGACCTCGTAATCGCCCGAGTGGTGAAGAAGACAGGTACATCGACTGTCCATCGGTGGCTTTTCAAGCCATTCCTGTTTTCGCTTGTTCCCTCGGGTAACTCGTCGAGTTAGACGCCTATCCAGGCCCGTCCGCCGAAGTTACATTCCAACGGCGCACAGGATAACTGCGTCTTGACAAATCTAAGTCAGCGCCGGTGGTGAAAGAGGAGAGTTACTTCCTTCCAAAGCAGTACCAAGCAGGGCCAGGAATCCCTGCCGGAGCACTCACTCGTGGGGCCGGGGCGAAGTCCTGAGTCACAATGCACCGCGAGAACGAGGCTCCGAACTCTATTCGATTGTTCCCCGGGCGCAGCTTGATTTGCGCATGTCAATCGTCACCGTGGCCGGTGGCGCAGGTTACGGATACTTCGCTAAGACGGTGGTCGCGGGTTCGAATCCCGTCCGGAGCGCAAGTCTCGGTAGCTCAGTGGCAGAGCACCGAAAACCCCGTTTCCGCCTATTCCCCGGCCAAAATTTCTGGGCCCCCGACAACAGGTCTTCGTTGTTGGGGGTAACCTCCGGCGTCCCCGGTTAGAAAACAACGACCATGGCCAAGTTGAATGTGAAGAACGGCACGCCCGTGGGCAGCGAGCACCTGTGCAAGCGTGCACATGGGGCCAGTGCATGACTGGCTATCGCGAATCGGATCTGATTGTGATCTGCACGCATGCAGAGCCCAATTTCACGGTCCCATTCACGGTGATGGACTGCAACGAATTCAGCGACCGCCATCGTCCCACTGGGAGCAGATGGACAAGCTGGCAATCGAAGTCGCGCCCTCCCGTTTTCCAAGCGCACGGCCGGTTTCAGCGCTGTCACCAGGGTCCAACCGATTCGGCGAGACGACGAAGACGAGGATTCGGACGAAGTTGCACGCCGTCGCTGACATCAACAACTTATCTGCCGGTGGCGCAGGGCACGGATACTTCTGGAAGAGCGCCGCGCAAGCGGAGTCGCAGGTTCGACTCCTGCCGTCGGGCTTCGGCTCGACGTGCTAGCATGCCGCGCCCGACTTTTCCCCGGCAGGCTTTTTGTACTTTTTCGAAAGGAGGCGATTACATGCGCTTGAATGTTTTGAAACTGAGTCACCTTGCACCCCGCACACGCACGAGGGCGCGCCGGCCGCGGTGCTCACGGCCGAGCAGGCGCTGCGGCGCTCTGTGCTCTCCTGCATGCTGTGGGAGAACGAGTTCTACGAGGACGGCGTGCAGATCGCGGGCCGCATCCGCGAACTGGTTCCGCGCGTTGCGGCCGCGAAGGTTGCCGCGCTGGCCGTCGAAGCCCGCGAGCATATGAAGCTGCGCCACGTGCCGCTGCTGCTGGTGCGCGAAATGGCGCGTCACGCCACGCATCGCAGCTTGTCGGCGAGACTCTTGCGCGCGTCATTCAGCGTGCCGATGAGCTGGCGGAGTTCGTGGCCATCTACTGGGCCGGCGGACGGCAGCCGCTCTCCGCGCAGGTAAAGAAGGGCCTGGCGTCGGCATTCACCCAAGTTCGACGAGTACGCGCTGGCCAAGTACGACCGCGCCGGTGTTGTTCGTCTGCGCGACGTGCTGTTCCTCTCGCACGCGCGTCCGGTCGACGACGCGCAGGCCGCGCTGTGGAAGCGGCTTGCGGCCAACGAGCTGACCACGCCCGACACCTGGGAGGTGGCCTTGTCTGCCGTGGGTCGCGACGGAGCGAACAAGCGCGAGGTCTGGGAGCGTCTGCTTGCCGAGCGCAAGCTCGGTGCGCTGGCCCTGCTTCGCAACCTGCGCAACATGCGGGAGGCAGGCGTCAGCGAGGAACTCGTGTTCAGCGCGCTCGCTGCCATGAAGACGGATCGCGTTCTGCCGTTCCGCTTTCTGGCGGCCGCACGTCAACGCTCCGCAGTGGGAAGGTGCGCTCGAGCAGGCCATGTTTCGTGCGCTCGACGGGCGCGCGACACGGCTCGCCGGGCACACCGTTCTGCTGGTTGACGTCTCTGGCTCCATGGAGTCGCCGATCGCTCGCCAGTCGGAGATGCGCCGTGCCGATGCGGCGTACGGCCTGGCCATCCTGTTGCGCGAGGTCGCGGAGAAGGTAACGATCTACACCTTCTCTGAGTGCGCACAGCTTGGTTCCCGCGCGGCGCGGAATGGCTCTGCGCGATGCGCTCGACAAGAGCCAGCCGCACAGCGGAACGTACCTCGGCCGGGCGCTGCGACATGTCGAGGAAGACAGCCGCGCGGGTTACGACCGCATGGTCGTCATCACCGACGAGCAGTCGCACGACCACGTCGGCGCGCCGAGGGGAAGGGGCTACGTGATCAACGTGGCCAGCAACCGCAACGGCGTCGGCTATGGCGAGTGGACCCACATCGACGGCTGGAGCGAGGCAGTGGTCGATTACATTGCCGAGCTCGAGCGCGGCGATGGGGCCTAGCCTTCACAACCCAGGCGCTCCGGCGAGCTGCGCAATGCAGTTCGCCGGAACCGTTTGCCAAGAGCAGGAGAGACCCCCACCCCCCTCCCCCTCTGTGCACCAGAATCGGTGCATTGAGAGGGCCGGACCATCCATAAAGACACGTCTTCAGAATGAAGCATGCCGGCTTTTTTGAGGCCGGTCTGTAAGAGCGATCACACATCATCATGATGCGCTGGTATCAGGCTCCCACCATCTCGCGCTTCTCACTCGTAGCCGCCGCAGTTTTGTCGGCGGAGAGCAGCCCAGTCCGGAACAGAAGACCGGCGACGATGCCCGCCAGGCTCGGCACCAACAGAAACAGCCAGACCTGCTGCAGCGCCTTGCCACCCACCAGCAAAGCCGGCCCAAAGCTGCGCGCCGGGTTCACGCTCACGCCCGTAATGCGAATGCCGAAGATGTGAATTGCCACCAGCGTGATGCCGATGGCCAGCCCGGCAAATCCCGCCGGCGCAGCCTTCTGGGTGGAACCGAGAATCACCACGACAAAAATCAGCGTCGCCACGAACTCGAAGATAATTGCGGAATTCAGGTTATAGCCGCCCTGTATCCGGCTCCCCAGCCATTCTGTCCCAGGCCGCCTGGCGGCTGTATCCGGCGCCGCCCATCCGTGGGCAATCACCCACAGGTTCCGGCTCCCACAATGGCCCCGGCAAACTGTCCCACCCAGTAGCCGATCATGTCGTTCAAGCTTCATCCGTCCCGCGGCCCACACGCCCAGGCTTACCGCCGGATTGATATGGCAGCCGGAGATCGGTCCAATGCCATAGGCAGCCGCCGATCAGCGCAAATCCAAACGCGAATGCAATTCCAACAATGCCAACCTTGTCGCCCGCCACCACTGCGGTTCCACAGCCAAAGAGAACAAGAATAAAGGTGCCGACAATTCTGCCAGGTACTTGTTCATAGTTCCTCCTTCGTTGATCCAGGGTCGGCGCCGCAGCGCACGAGTTGTTCCTGGGAATGGAGTCGCCCGGAACATCCGATCGCCTCAATAGAAACGGGGAATATCGTGCGGCCAGTCGTCGGGAAGGGAATGCCAACGGAGTTTGGCAGAGCCCGGCGGCAGCGTCAAGCAAAACTTGAGGGTTTCCCTTCCATCCCATCGAATCTCTCAATCTGAAAAAGGACTTGTCACGAATCCGCGCAATGGCCATCTAAGCGGAAAGAACGTCCAATTTGGCCCGGAGGCCGGTCGCGATCCATATGCACATGCCGCACATGCATCTGCCCAAGCTCGAGCGCCGGCCGGAGCTCGACGCTCTGCGCGGGCTGTTTCTGGTCTGGATGACCCTGACCCATCTTCCCACCCGGTTCGCCGACTTCGTCAATCAGCCCCTGGGCTTCGTTTCCTCGGCCGAAGGCTTTGTTTTTATTTCCGCTCTGCTGGTCGGCCGCCTCTATATTCGCGACTGGGTGCAGATCCCGGCCAACGTGCGCGCCAAGCTCTGGAAACGCTCGCTGAAAATCTACGGCTACCACCTGCTGATGCTGGCGCTGGCCTTCACCGTGGTGGCCCGCTTCGCCGTCCACACCCACAAAGCCGCGCTGATGAACCTGCTGAACTTCTACTTCGCGCACCCCATGGCCGCCATCGTGGGGTCGGTGTTGCTGCTTTATTGCCCGCCGCTGCTCGACATCCTTCCCATGTACGTCACGTTCCTCTTCTTCACGCCGATCGTGCTGTCGGCGGCCGCGGTTCGCTGGGGCTGGAAATGGATTCTGGCTGCCAGCGGCCTCGTCTGGCTGCTGGCCCAGTTTGGCCTGCGCGATGTGGTCCACAACTGGATCGTCCACGTCACTCACCTTCAAATCCCGCTCCAGGAAACCGGCGCCTTCAACCTGTTTGCCTGGCAGGGAGTCTGGATCGTCGGCTTGTGGCTCGGCGCGCACTCGGCCACTGCAGACGAGTTCCTCTCGGCAAGTTTCCGGGCTGGCTCGCGGGTCTTGCCGCGGGCGCCTGCCTGTTCTTCATCGGCGTCCGGTTCGGTTGGCTCGGGCCCGCACCTCACCGCCGCAGGCCCTTGGCGCTGAATCTCGACAAGTGGCAGATCGGCCCGCTGCGCGTTCTCAACCTGGTCGCGTTCACGATTTCGTCTACTGGGTCGCGAAAATATCTGATCAAAGCTCGTTGCCATTGAACCCTTCCTCACCCTTGGCAAGGCTTCGCTGAAAGTGTTTTGCGCCCACATTGTTCTTCGTGTTCGCCGGCCTCGCGCTGCTCTATGGCGACATGAACCAGACGGACTCGATCAGCTGCATGGCATCCCGGCCATCGCTCTGCTCGCCATCACCTTTACGTGCGCTCATCATCGTCGCCACGAACGAAGTGAAGAAGAAAGCACGCTGAACGGAACGGAAAAGCGCAGGAACGGCGAGCCATTGCTGGCCAGGGCAGCCTCCGCGACTGATTCGCGAGTGAACGTCGACATGTCAGTAGACCATGCGCACCAGCCCCCGTAACCAGAACTAGCGAGATCCGGGTACTTAGCCTACCGGAACTGTCTGCATCCGCCATGTTTGCGGCCTCGCCGGCCAAATTAACCGAACGTTTGCAATTTGTTTGCCTGAATGCAGTAGTCTGTTAACGATTCCGTGCGGCCTCACGCACATTGAAATCCAACGGCCGCCGGGCGAGGCAGACCGGTTGAGCCAATCCGTATTTGTGCTGGAAGACGACGCTGATATTTCGCGCCTTGTGCAGCATCACCTGGAAGCGGCAGGGTTTACCGTCCGGCCGTATTTGACTCCCACCAATCTGATTCCCGACGCCGAGCGGCAGCCGCCCGCGCTTTTCCTGCTTGACATCATGGTTCCGGGCGGCGACGGCCTGGATGTCTGCCGCCGGCTGCGCAGCCAACGCCGCGCTCTCCACCATTCCCATCATCTTTCTTACTGCGCGCGCCGGCGAAAACGACCGCGTCCTGGGCCTGGAACTCGGCGCCGACGACTACATCACCAAGCCGTTTGCCACCCGCGAACTGGTCGCCCGCGTCAAGGCGGTGCTGCGTCGCTTTGAGCGGCCCACTTCGCCTTCCATCATTCGCTTTGAAGAAGTCGTGATCGACGCCAACGCCATGCAGCTCACCGTGCGCGGCGACCCTGACCACCACCACCGCGACCGAATTCCGGCTGCTGGATTACCTTGCCCGTCACCCCGGCCGCGTTTACAGCCGCGATCACCTGCTCGATGCCGTGTGGGGCGATGCCCGGTTTGTCACGCCCCGATCGGTGGACGTGTACGTGCGCCGCATCCGTGAGAAGATCGAAATCGATCCGGAGAACCCGCGCTATCTCAAAACCGTGCGCGGCGCCGGGTACCGATTCGAGATCCCCAAGGGCGAATGAGCTCCAACATATGGATATGCCTGGCGGTTACGGGCATATCCGGCCGATTTGCCAGGACACAGCGGGGGAGGCCTGGGTTTGGTCTCGCCCGGCGGATTCTGCTTTTCAGGCCGCTTTTCGCCACTATTTGCCTCGATTTCACCTCAAGGAGCGCGTCCTCAAGTTGACCCGCAAAGTCTTCATCAAGCTGTTGGGGCTCTTTGTTCTGCTGCTGGTATTCCACACCGCGGTGATGGAGTTCGTGCTTCAGGCAGTTCATGGAAAACCACTCAGCGAGAGACACTTCCGCGTCTGGGCCGGGAAGCTCTTCTGTCCGGGCTGATTGCCCTCACCGTGGCGTTGCCTCTTGCGGCCTGGGTCGCCGCTGCGCATCACCGGACGCCTGCAGCGGGTGGTCGACTTTGCGCGCCGCATTGCCGACGGCGACCTGAGCGCCCGTCTCGACCAGGCCAGCACGACGAACTCTCAGCCATGGAAGCCGCCCTGAACCAGACCGCCGAGCGGCTTGGCAAGAGCTTTGCCGAAATCGAAAGCCGCCGCCAGGAGCTGGCCGCCATGCTCGACTCCATGCAGGAAGCGGTCGTGCCGCCATCACTCCGGAAGGTTTTGTGCGCTGGTCCAATGCCGTGATGCAGCGCATGGCCGGAACCCAGATCCGCGTGGGCCGCCCGCTGGTCCACTCCGTGCGCGATCCTGACCTGCTGGCCTGCGTCAAAGGGCGCTCTGGAACAGCGCGAAGTCCGCACCGGCCGCGCCAGTTCGCTCGCCCCCGGCCGCATCTTCGAAGTCAACGCCGCGCCCCTGCCCTCCGGCGGCGCCATCGCCGTGCTTCACGACGTCACCCGGATCGAGGCCGCGGAGAACTCGCGCCGCGAATTCATCGCCAACGTCAGCCACGAACTCCGCACCCCGCTCACCTCCATCCAGGGCTACGTCGAAACTCTGCTGGAAGACCCCGAGCTGCCAGCCCCGAAACCGCGCGCGAATTTCTCGGCATCATCCAGAAAAACGCTCGCCGCATGAACCGGCTCACCGAGGACCTGCTCGCCCTCGCCAGCGTCGAGAGCCCCGACTACAAGCTTGCCCGCCAGCCCATTCGCGCCAGCGCCCTGGTTGCACGATGCCATCGAATCTCTTGGGCGGCCTGGTCGTCGACTCCGGCGTGGAATTGGAATGCGCCGGCGCACCCGATGCCCTGGTTCTGGCCGACGCCGATGCCATGAACCAGGTGTTCGGCAACCTGATCGAAAACGCCACTCAAGTACGGCAAATCCGGCAAGCGCATCCGCGTTGGCGCCCACCTTGCTCGAGAATCAGGTCGAGTTCTTCGTCCAGGATTTCGGCCCGGGCATCGCCTCCGAGCACCTCGGCCGCATCTTCGAGCGCTTCTATCGCGTCGACAAGGCCCGCTCGCGCGAGTCCGGCGGCACCGGCCTGGGACTGGCCATCGTCAAGCACATCGTTCAGGCCCATGGCGGCCGTGTTCGCGCCGAAAGCGAACTCGGCGCCGGGGCCACCTTCTTCTTCACCCTTCCCCTCGCCCCCGCAAATTAGTCATTCTGCAGCCATAAACCGCAAAATCAGTCTTTGACATTAATCAACGAAGTACGTCTATCCCGGAAAATGTGAGCCAAATCACCCCTTCGAGGGATACCGATAGAATGCTTGCTCGCTTAAGGTCTGTATATCCCGTTGAGGTATAAGCCTTCAGGCAAGACATGGTGTCCAGGGGTCCTGGGGGATGGCGTGGGGACGCACGGGATGGGCCACTTAAACATTATTTATATGCCCATATTTATATAACGGATTTGGACAGTCGGCTCCTCCAGATCCACCCTAGATCACCAACAGCCGCGCGGCGGTCACACGCCGCGCGCCGCAGTTCCGGTCACGATGAAGGGGAGAACGATGCATATTCCTGGGATTATCGAACGTGTTAATGTCCGGCGCAGGATGGGCGTTTTCCTCGTAACCCGCGTCGATCACAACCGGCAAGTCGCCGTCGTCGTACCGCTCAATGGCTTCGGTCAGGCCTCATTAGAAGTCCCGTTTACAGAACTTTTACCCTGCACAGAAAAAGCGGTCCAGTAGTTCGGCTTCTAGATGTTCGGTTAGATAGATTGGCTCCTTACATAAATAGATAGCTTTAGATTTCGCGTCGAAGCAAACCTGCCGACGCACCCATTCCCGGCCTTCCCATCCTCTTCACTCGTTGAAGAGGATGGACGCCTGGTAAATTTCCCGCCTTCCGCCCGCAGTTTCCCAGCTGACAAAACCCATCTTCCGGATGAAGCCCTCTTTGACGCTCCAGATGCTCGTGCCCGTGTGAGGCGTCCAGTATCAGAGGATGAAGTCGCGTTGCATGAGGTATACAGGTAGCGTATGCACTCATCTTTGCGCCTCCGCCTGCTTCTCTCGCTGACCGTCCTGGCCGCGCCGTTCGCTTCTTCTGCTCAATCCGTCCCTGATTCACATTGGGCCATCGCTATTCACGGTGGAGCCGGTGAGGCTGAATGGCTCAATATGGATGCGCCTACCGCTGCCGCCTATCATGCTTCTCTCGCCAAAGCGCTGGCCGCCGGCACCGCGGTCCTCCAGGCGCACGGCGCGGCCATCAATGCCGTACAGGCGGCGGTCGAAGTCCTCGAAGACGATCCGCTCTTCAATGCCGGGCGCGGTGCCGCCTTCGCCGCCGATGGCAGCAATGAACTCGACGCCTCTATCATGAATGGCGCTGATCGCTCCGGTGCAGGCGTGGCTTCCATCCACTTCACGCGTCATCCTATTCAACTTGCGCACGCCGTCATGGAGCACACACCCTACGTCCTCATGGTCGGCCCCGGCGCAGATGCCTTCTCAAAGCAGCAGGCTCTCGAGCAGCAGCCGCCTGCGTTTTTCTTTACGGAAATGCGCTGGAAGGAATTCGAAGACGTCATGCGCGCCAAGCATCAGCCGATCCCGCCGCGGCCAGCCGGCGTTCCATTTGCTCCGCCGGAATCCGCGCCCGTCGCGACACCCAAGGCTGCATCGCTGCAGCAACCCCACTTCTTCGCTCATCAATTCGGAACGGTGGGAGCCGTCGCCCGTGACAGCGCCGGTCATCTCGCTGCCGCCACGTCAACCGGCGGCATGCAAGGCAAGCTTCCTGGCCGAGTTGGGGATTCACCCATCCTCGGCGCCGGAACCTATGCCGACGACCATGGCTGCGCCATCTCCGGCACCGGCGTTGGTGAATATTTCATCCGCTTGTCGCTGGCCCACTCGATCGGCGCTCTCTGCCAAAGCGGCAAGTCGCCGCAGGACGCCGCCGACCGCCTCATCCATACGGACCTGCCCGCTCTTCCCGGTGGCGAAGGCGGCGTCATCGTGATCGCTCCCACCGGCCCACCAATCTGGAGCAACAACACGGTGGGCATGTTTCACGCCCGCCAGGTTGAGGGCGCGCAACCTGAAGTGTGGGTCAATGAGTTCGCGGCTAGAGCTTCCCGGCGCTTCTTTCACTTGCTGGCGCTCGAAACCCGCACCGTGTGAAACGGCTCTTCCGCCGACACAAACGCTACTGGCATTCCCGGGAGCAACGTCTTGAGCCATCGTGCGCACTCGTCCATCCCGGCTTCTTCTGATACTTCGTGACCCATCAGGATCAGCGCCTTCTTCCGCCCCTCAGCCGCCGCGTCCACCACGTAAGGCACCGTTTCCCACTCGCGCGACTCGCCAACCACCAGCAGTTCCACGTCATCTGCTTCAAGCATCTTGATCTGCCGGTCAGATCCCGCAGCTCCCGGCATCAGCCCCACCTGGGTGACTGCCATCTCCGGATCACCCACGATCCGCATCAGGCGAGCTCCCGTCCGCTTTTGTAAATCGGCGGCAATTTTTCCAACCGTCGTCTTCGGCATGGTGAACAGATGCGGATCACTTTGGCTCTGGTAAGCGCTCCACCCAAATTGATTCACCATCCCCACCAGCACTCCATCTGGCTGCCGCATGTGCCACGTATCGTGAAAGCGATAGACCACGAGGTGATGCTCCTGGATATATGCCAGCTTCTGCTTCTGCACCGCGTCGTCCGCCAGAGGCTTCAGATCGTCGAGATGGTTGTAGAACGTTGGCTCGTGCGTAATGATCAGGTTCTTGCCGCCGTCCACAGCCTTCTGCAGCACTGGGTAGGTGTCCATGAAGGTCGTCACAATCCCCGTCACCACCGTATTTGGATCTCCGGCCTTTAGTGTGTCGACTGTGTCCGCAGGCGGTGTCGCGCCGGTCGCCGCAATCACACGCTGCATCACCTCTGTCGCTGTCATCTGCGCGCTCTGTGCTGCAGCAGCTTCGCACCCCACCGCAAACACGACGGCCAAAATTGCGTTACTCAAAATCGAAGAGCTCCGAAGTCGAATTCGCAGCACAGGTCCTCCAGATATTTCCATTTCCGCCAGCGATTCTATCCGAGGCTGCTCATTGTCCCGGTATCCCGGCGTACGATAAATTTGCCGCATCTGCGAACCCAACTCCCCAGCATCAGGAGTTATCTCATGATCGTCATCAACGACGAATTCGTCACCCTGGACACGCCCAACGGCCCCATGCGCACGCACATCGTCCGCCCTGCCGCTCCCGGACGCTATCCCGGCATCGTCTTCTACTCCGAAATCTTCCAGATCACTGCGCCCATCCGCCGCACAGCCGCATTCTTCGCCGGCCACGGTTACGTCGTCGCCATGCCCGAGATCTACCATGAGTTCGAACCGGCCGGAACCGTCTTTGCCTATGACCAGGGCGGATCCGATCGCGGCAACGCACTCAAGACCACCAAGACTATTGCCAGCTACGACGCCGATGCTCGCGCCGCCCTCGATCACCTCACATCACGCTCTGACTGCACTGGCAAACTCGGAGCTCTCGGCATCTGCATCGGCGGGCATCTCGCCTTTCGCGCTGCCATGAATCCTGACGTGCTGGGCGCCGCATGCTTCTATGCCACTGACATCCACAAGGGCAGCCTCGGTGAGGGCATGCATGACGACTCGCTCGAACGCACCAAGGACATTCACGGCGAACTGCTCATGATCTGGGGACGTCAGGATCCGCACATCCCCCTCGAAGGGCGCATGAAAGTCCTTGCCCGCCTCAACGAGCTTAACATGCGTTTCAACTGGCACGAAGTCAACGGCGCCCACGCCTTTATGCGCGACGAAGGCCCTCGCTACGACCCAGAACTCGCGCACAACCTTTACAGCACTGTTCTCGCCTTTTTCCATCGCAAGCTTGCGCAAGGCGACCTTTCCACAGCCGCCTCTGCTACTGAAACCCGCCACTAAGGCCTTTCGAAATCCTTTCGGGATCTCGCAGTCCAATCTTGCCGCGCTTAAAAGCGCCAACGAGGCTCAATGATCAAGCGTCCTCTCAGCATTACCGTTCTCAGCCTGGTGTTGATTGCGATGGGTGTGGGTGGCATCGCGACCAACTTCTCCGCTCTCAAACCGCCACAGGTCTTCGAGATCATGAACGTCATCGTTCTGCTGGTGCGATTGCTCGGCATTGCCTGTGGCGTTTTTCTCTTTCTGCGCCACAATTGGGCACGATGGGCAACTCTTTGCTGGATCGCTTCGCACGTCGTCATCGGATTCCTCAACTCCGTTGAAAAGGGCGTTATCCATTGTGTAATCTTTGCGCTCATTGTCTGGATTCTCTTCCGTGCTCCAGCAAAGGCCTGGTTCGCACATCATTCATGAACCCCTCATCAAGGTTCATTCATCACTTCGCCAGCGATACAGGCCGTCATAGCTGAAACCTGCCGGTTCCCCGGAATCGTCTAACCTGAACTTCGCAACACAGGAGGTCTTCCCATGCCGCTCTCCCAGGATGAACGCATCATTAAGCTCGCCAACGATCTGTTGGCTCAATTCGACCAACTCTTCGGTTTGCATCCTGGCTTTCGCCCTGCCCATGCCAAAGGCCTCATGCTCACCGGCACCTTCACACCCGCGGCCGGCGCCCAGGCCCTCACCAAGGCACCGCACGTGCAGAAAACCACTCCCGTCACTGCGCGGTTCTCCAACTCCACCGGCGTTCCTCAGATCCCTGACAATTCTCCCGACGCCAACCCGCGCGGACTCGCCATCCGTTTCAACCTTGCCGAGCATGTCCATACGGACATAGTCAGTCACTCTACCGATGGCTTTCCTACTCGGGACGCTAACCAGTTCCTCGAATTCCTGCGCGCCGCCGGCGCCAGCGGACCCGATGTCCCATCGCCCAAGCCAATCGAGCAATTCCTCGGCACGCATCCAGCCGCGTTGGCTTTCGTGCAGGCTCCCAAGCCCTTTCCCTCCAGCCTGGCGCGCGAAACCTACTTTGGCGTCACCGCATTCGCCTTTACCAACGCCGCAGGCGAGAAGAAATTCGGTCGCTATCGCATCATTCCCGAGCAGGGCAACGACTATCTCACCGACGCACAGGTCGCGCAACTCTCGCCCAACCACCACTACGACGAGTTGGGCTCCCACGTCGCGAAGACACCAATCCGCTTCAAGATCATGGTGCAGGTGGCCGCTCCTGATGACACGGTCGATGACGCAACCATCCACTGGCCGGAGAGCCGTGCCCAGGTCGAACTCGGCACGCTCGAGTTGAACGCGGTCCTGCCCGATACGGTTGCCCAGCAGAAGCACATCATCTTCGATCCCATCCCTCGCGTCGATGGCATTGAGGCTTCAGCCGATCCGCTCCTCGAACTCCGCGCCGCCATCTATCTCATCAGTGGACGCCGTCGTCGCGCCGCACAACAATAATTGCGCCCGAAAAACGCAACTGGATCTTCGAGCCTGTTCACTGGAGGCCGCGATGAAGTTCGGTGTATTGTTTCTCGCCTTTCAAGTAACCCTTGCGTTTGGCCAGGTCACTTCTTCCGCTGTCGCTCAAGCGCACAATGAGAATGGCGAAGTTGTGACCGGCCAATTAATTGGTTCCTGGCGCCTTATCAGCGTTGAGACCGTTCGGCCCAATGGCGAAGTAATTTATCCGATCTACGGCAAGCATCCTGAAGGGCTGCTCGTCTATGACCGCGCCGGCTGGATGAGCGTGCAAATCGTTTCTGATCCGCAGCCAACTGTTCCAGTCACCGACTCGCGCCAGGGTTTTATTGCCGCTCCGCCTGCTGAAAAGTTGGCGGCCGCGGATGCCTTTTATGCCTACTACGGCACGTGGACAGTCGACCCCACCGGAGCAACTGTGACCCATCACATCCATCAATCATTGATGCCCGGCGAGCGAGGAGAAGACGTTGTTCGCCAGTTGTCGATCGAAGGCAATCGGCTCACCCTTCTGGCAAAGACGCATGAAATGGGAGAGGAACATCAACGGCGTCTCACCTGGGAACGCAACCCGCCCAATCCCCATTGAGCATAGTATCGAAGCGGAAAAAAGCTCTCCAGCCGCGAAACAATTTTTCTTGGTCTTTTACGGGAGTTCCCACTTAAATGGTAACAAGGACGCTTGATCGAAAACAGCCTGTTTTTTAGGTCACTCCTGCGTAGCATGGGGAAGTCATTCAAGGAGTCCCCATGATTCCGGCAGACAAATCCCCCGCTGTCGCACGTGCCCTTCAAGCCGCATTCGACGTCACTACCTACGAATCCATTACCCAGTTGACCGCAGGTCTCAGCACGGCTCTCGTTTTTCGCATCATCGTCAAGTCGCGCCCCTACCTGTTGCGCATCATCACAAGCCGAGAACCGATCGCCGACCCAACCCGTCAGTTCTGCTGCATGCAGTCGGCCGCCGATGCCGGCCTGGCGCCACGCGTCTGGTATGCCAGCATTGAAGACCGACTCTCAATCACCGATTTCGTCGATGCCCGCCGCTTCCCGTTATCAGAGGCTCTGGCCCGCCTCCCCAATACGCTGAAGGAGCTGCACGCCCTCCCGCTCTTCCCCAAGGTCATCGACTTTATTGACTTTGTCGATAGATCCATCGCCCGCTTCCGCGCTGCCAGCATCCTGCCTGAGAGCGAAACCGCGGAGCTATTTCGCCTCTACGCAAACGTCCCACGCATCTATCCTCGCGACGAAGCCGGCCTCGTCTCCAGCCACAACGACCTCAAGCCGGAAAACATACTCTTCGACGGAACCAAGGTCTGGATTGTGGATTGGGAGGCGGCCTTCCGCAACGACGAATATTTCGACCTCGCCGTGGTAGCCAACTTCATCGTGAGCAATGAAGACGAAGAGGAGGCCCTTCTTCGCTCGTACTTTGGCGAGCCCGCCGGTGAATACCGCGCGGCCCGCTTCCAACTCATGCGCAAGGTCGTCAACATGTCCTATGCCATGACATTCACGTTCCTCGGCTCATCCGGCAAACCCATCGGACCCGCCGCCCAAATCCCCGATTTCCGTGCCTTTCATCATGCCATCTGGTCCGGTGAAATCAACATGGTCTCGAATGAAAAAAGACTTCTATACGGGCGAGTCCACATGGCCCAACTTTTGCGCGACCTGCAATCGGGACAATTCCAGGAGGCCCTGAGCATTGTCTCCGATCATCACCCAGCCTCATCCGTATAGCCGCGAAAACAATGGCGTTCCACAGCATTCAGCCGTCTACAGCTTCTTCAGCTTGCCTTCCAAATCCGGCACGTAGCTGCCCTGCGCATCGGGTTCCGACTGCATCGCTGACTTCAGCGCAGCCCCCACGCCGCCCGGGCCACATCCCGCCGAGTGCGCCATGATGTCGGATCAACACTGCCAGCGTCATGGCCACCAGTCCCGCCACATCGCCAAACCATTCGTGCGCCGCCAGAAACACCGTCAGCGTGAAGCAAAGCGCCAATAACCCCGCTGCCAGGCGCGTTTGAAATACCAGCTGATAGTCTTTGAATCTCTAAGTCGCCTCACCTGGAATCTAAGTCACCCAAATTCGCAGTAACTCACGCCGCCCTGAGTAATTAGTTATTGGCAGCAAGACGGCATGTAACATGAGCGCGCCTCGGTTAGCCCGCATTACTTACTCACAAATGACTAATACCATAGTATAAGTAGCGCAATATCTAATACCTTGGTATAGGATTGTGGCGCTATAAATCCATCGCTATACTTGCTCGCAGCACATGGGCACTGTCGTTCCTGATCGCGCATAGAGTCCGCCGCCGTCAGATTGGCGCTGCTATTTGAATAGCGAATGGAGCATCACAATGGCCGAAAAAATCGCGGTCCTGAGTGTTCGTATCGTGGAAATCATGTTCTTCACCGGCCTCGTTGGTTGCGTGTTGACCGTCGCTATTAGCTGGGTATCTATATTGAAGAGCATCATCCTCGAAGAGGATTAGCCTTAAGCCTCGCTGCACGCACCCGCATTCACGATCCATCAATCCACAATCATCGACTGCAAAATCCGTTGAAGATGTATTGCCGCGCAATCAATCGACGGAAAATCCGTATTCGCTTCATTAAAGGTCAACGAAAGGTCCGTCCCCGCCATCAGGATCGCATCCGCTTTCTCTCGTTCCTGCAGGGTGTGAGCCAGCCTGGTCAGACCCGCGAATTGTTCTTCCGTGCCTTCGCGTTTTTAGCCAGTTGTTTGTAGGCAGCGTGGACGTCGTCGATCTCTTCCGCCGTGAGCTGACAGAACTCCACACCCTCAACAAGGCCAAAAAGCTTTACTCGATGACAAAGCGCGTCCCGAACACAGCCACTCGCTTGATCCGGCGCGACTCAATCTCTTCAACCAGCGGATCGATGATACTCAGCACCGCCAGCGGTGATATCGCCATCAGTTCTCGAACGCAGTAGTGTGGCGTAACCGCGGGAACGGCCAAAAACTCCGCGCCGGCCGCTTTGAGTCGTTGCGCAAACCCAGCCAGGTACTCAGCCAACCCCGTTCTGTCGCCGGCCTGCACATACCCAAATACTCGGTCAGTCTCCGCATGTGCCATCACCAATTCGAGCGGGAGCCCCTGTGATGCGTGTGCATTCGCCAGGTTCTGGTAGTAATGCACGGCGGCGCCCACGCCGAGTCCGCCCACCAATCCCAGGCAGCGTGTCTTCATCCATCAAGATTAAATGTTGTTTGTAGCAGTCTCGATCACTAGCGTGAGAGCTCGCAGATCCAGTTCACTTCCCAGCTTTTCCCGCCATCGGGCGAGAACGACTGTTCCATCCGCGCCGATTGGGGCGAAATGTTCAACCACATATAGCGAACCAGGATTACGCGGCCCTTGAAATCTTCCTGGTGAAAAAACTCTCCCCGGTTCCCGGTAAACTGACCCACAACCGGCGGCGTACTGAGTTCCCCTTTGGCGAGATCAATCAGATAAATGCTCCACTGATGCGTTTCCGGGTTGTAAAGCCTCAACGTCTGCGCCTTGATGTGAAGGTGCTTCTCCGGGCTGTCAACTTCAAACTCCTCAAAGTTGGCGTTGCTGTCCAGCAGTTTCTTGTGGTTCGATATGCCGTCATACACGTCCCAGGCATTCGAGCCGTTCAGCCGGTCAGGCAGCCGCCGCACATGTGCCTTCCAATTCCCAATCAGGAAGTCGAAATCATGCGCGCCATCACGCTCCGCCTGGAGTGTTGGCGTTGAACTCGTAGACGGAGTCTGGAACGCATGCCCCTGAACGATGCAAAACGAACACAGCGCCGCCGCCGCCAACGTGCTACGAAACCGGCTCATCCAGGTTGCGGTCATCCCTCGCTCCTTCTGCCCAATAACCCCTTCAGACAGTGAGGCGATCGGACGAGTCCGAAGGTGATGAGCCACGCCACTATTCAAAATCGCTGCCGCCTGATTCACCGAGAGCATCCAGTTGAGCCATAGGGTCCATCTCTTCCAGGCTGTCATCGGAATCATGGCTCGCGCTTTTGGCGATATCAAGCAAATCGCGCAGATCGATATCGCTCGGTCCTAACTCCGCGGCGCGTGCGAATACCGGCTTTATCGTTGCGAACTGCTTCTTTTGCAGGTCAAGTACTTTCCCGTCCTTCACAGGATTCGGAAATGTGGCAAAGTCGCGCATATCTTTGGCGCGGCCCAGTTTTTGCTTGTATGTATTCTGTTCAAATCCGGTTGAGAGTGCAGGTATGCCCTTGACGATGAAGTCAATGCTTTTGGCATACTCCCCTTCTGGCTTGAAGCCCGTCCCAACGCCAAGCGCAACCGCCTTGACCGGCCCCTTCCAAAGCTTCGAAATGTAAACCTTCATCACTGCCATGCTCTCGCCCGAGTTCACAAAATCAAGCAACACAATGGAGTTTCTCTTGACCTTTTCCAGCTTTCTCTTGACGTAGGCCTCAAACTCCTGAGTCGGTTCCCCCTTGGCAGTGATTTTGCTGACGCTGATCGCCACTGTGTTGTAGCCCTTCTTTTTGAGGATCCATTTGATCATCTTTGGACTGGCGCCCAGGGCCAGGAAGGCGTTTTCATCCGGAGGATAATTCGCCACGATCTGCGTTACGGCCGAATTGATATCGGCAAAAGGGAAATTGCCTTTGCGGGCCAGAAGTACCTGGAGCGCATGCCGGACGGTTTCAACGGGTATGGGCGGCGCATGCCAAACTGAAACCAATCCCCCCAGAAACGAAGGATCCTTCACGCCAAGATAGCCCGCTGGCTCTGCGTTCAAAGCCACAAGTTGATCAGACTCGGAGTCATAGACCAGGTATTTCATCGGAACCCGACTATATCTCAGTCGTCCGCGGTCCGCAAAACAACAACGAACGGCGGGTCGTATGCCGCGCCTTCGAGGATCACTTCACCAGTCTGTGACCGACGGCGCGAGCTCCATTGCGATTCTCGGCCGCTTTAGGTGTGCCTTCGCCGCTTAAAATGAATGGTTCCTGATTAAGAGGCGTCATGCGGGCCTCGTGTGCGTGGTTGAATCTGCGCTTTCCGCAAAACATTTCGAGGTGACGATGAATTCCACTCCGGCCGGTCACAGCGGCAATTACACCGCAATTCTCGTTCGTTTTTTCCTTCTTGCCTGCATCGCTGTATTTGTTCCCGCGATCCGTGCGCAGCAGCGCCCGCCCGCCGTGCCCCTCATCGCCTACGATCCCTACTTCAGCATCTGGTCTGCCGCCGATCACCTCACTGACAAGAACACCACGCATTGGACCGGCAAGCGTCAGCCCATCTATGGCATCGCCCGCATTGACGGCAAGCCCTACCGCTTCATGGGTGACGATCCTCGTGAAGTCCCCGCCATGGAGCAGACCTCGCTCAAAGTCACGCCCACGCACACCGTCTATGAGTTCCAGGCAGCGGGTGTCAAACTCACCGCCACCTTCTTTACGCCCGCACTTCCCAAAGACCTCGACATCCTTTCGCGCCCCGTCACCTATCTCAGCTTCACCGCCAGCGGCGACAGCGGCCACGAGGTCTCGGTTCTTATCGACGTGGATCCCGTCATCGCGGTTAACACTCCCGATCAGCCCGTAACCTGGGGCCGCTCCAAGGCCGCCAACCTTACCGTCCTCAATGTCGGCTCGCGCGATCAGCACGTCCTCGGCCGCCCCGGCGATGATCTCCGCATCGACTGGGGCTACTTCCACCTCGCCGTTGCCGACAATCAGGGTGCGCAGACCGTCGCCTCGCACGATGCCCTCGATAGCTTCGTCAAGTCCGGCGCACTTCCATCATCCGACGACATGGACATGCCGCTCATGCCGCGCGAAGACGCCGCGCACCTTGCCGTCATGCTTCCATTCGGCTCTGTCGCTGGACCTGTCACGCGCCACGTGCTCCTCGCCTACACCGAAGACGAGTCCATCGAATACCTCGGCCGCAAGCTTCGTCCCTACTGGCAACGCAACGGCCAGACCGTCCAGGACATGCTCGCCCACGCCGAATCCGAATTCGCTTCTCTCGACAAGCGCGGCCAGCGCTTCGATCAGGAACTCACCGCCGATCTGGAAAAAGCGGGTGGCCCTGCTTACGCGCAGGTAGCCATCCTTGCATATCGCCAGACCCTTGCCGCTCACGGCTTCGCTGCCGACGTTGACGGCACCCCCTTGCTCTTCCCCAAGGAGAACTTCTCCAACGGCTGCATCTCCACCGTCGACGTGCTCTATCCCTCCGGGCCGTTCTTCCTCTTCTTCAATCCTGTTCTTCTACAAGCCCAGCTCAAGCCGGTTCTTGAGTACGCCGCCCTCCCGCGCTGGAAGTGGCCCTTCGCCCCGCATGATCTCGGCACGTATCCACTTGCGAACGGCCAGGTCTACGGCGGTGGTGAGCGCACTGAGGACGACCAGATGCCCGTCGAAGAAAGCGGTAACCTCCTCATCCTTGTTGCCGCCATGGAGAAGGAACTCGGCTCATGGGACTTCGCAAAGGAATACTGGCCGCAGTTCTCCAAGTGGGCCGAATACCTGCGCGAGAAAGGACTCGATCCCTCCAACCAGCTTTCAACGGACGACTTCGCTGGCCACCTGGCCCACAATGCCAACCTCTCCATCAAGGCCATCGAAGGCCTCGCCGCTTACGCCGAGATGGCCCGCGGTGTCGGCAAGTCCGACGTGGCCGCCGAATACGGAAAATTGGCGCACGACATGGCCGCCCGCTGGGAGCCGATGGCCAGGGATGGCGATCATTACAAGCTGGCCTTCGACAGTCCCGGCACCTGGAGCCAGAAATACAACCTGGTCTGGGACCAGATCCTCGGCTTCAACCTGTTTCCCGCCAAAATCCGCCAGACCGAGATGGCCTTCTACCTCAAGCACATCAATCGCTATGGCCTGCCCCTGGACAACCGCAAGGACTACACCAAGCTCGACTGGAGCATCTGGACCGCCACCCTGGCCGATAATCCCGCCGACTGGAATGCCATCCTGGAGCCCATCGGCCGCTGGGTCAATGAGGGCCCCAGTCGCGTACCGCTGACTGACTGGTACGAGACCAAGACCGGCCCTGAGGTCGGCTTTCAGGCTCGCTCCGTTGTCGGCGGAGTTTACATCAAGGTATTGGCTGACAAATCACTGGCGGAAAAGTGGCGAAACCGTCAAGAGCCTTGAAGATGCCCCCGTGCAATCTCTGGTAATACCCGGCCTAAAACCGGCCCCTGTTCAAACGCCCGTAACATTCACCCTTGAGAATCGAATCCGGCAGTGAATCTGCAAGGGAGAGTGTCGTGAGAAAGACTTTTATTACCGTCGGGTTGTTGACGTTGGCCATGGGCTTGGCCCAGGCACAGAAAATTACGGGCGCGGGAGCCACCTTCCCGTACCCGATCTATTCGAAGTGGTTTTCCGAATACAGCTCGGCGCATCCGGGCGTCGAGGTCAACTACCAGTCGATCGGTTCCGGCGGCGGTATCACGCAGGTCACCAAGGGCCTCGTTGATTTTGGCGCGTCCGATATGCCGATGACCGACGACGCGTTGAAGAGCTCGCCCATCAAGCTCATTCACATTCCCACCGTTCTGGGCGCCGTGGTTCCCATCTACAACGTACCTGGCGCTGCCGAGATCAAGTTCAGCCCTGAAGTTCTGGGCGACATTTATCTGGGCAAGATCAGCAGCTGGAACGACCCCAAGATCGCCGCGGACAATGCCGGCGTGAAGCTGCCTGACCAGAAGATCATCGTGGTTCACCGCTCCGATGGCAGCGGAACCAGCTTCATCTTCACTGATTTTCTGAGCAAGGTGAGCCACGACTGGAACGACGGTCCCGGCAAGGGCACCTCAATCAACTGGCCGACGGGCGTAGGCGGCAAAGGCAATGAAGGCGTTGCCGGACTGGTGCGCCAGCTTCCCGGAGCGATCGGTTACGTGGAACTGATTTACGCGCTGCAAAACAAAATCAGCTTCGGGGAAGTGAAGAACGCCTCCGGCAAGTGGGTTCGCGCCTCCATCGAGGGCGTCACAGCGGCTGCCGCCAGCGTGAAGACGATGCCTGCCGATTACCGCATCTCCATCACCAATGCGCCGGGGGATGAAGCTTACCCGATTTCGAGCTTCACCTACCTGTTGATTCCCGCCAAGCAGGCCGACGCCAACAAGTCCAAAGTGCTGAAGGACATGTTGAGCTGGATTGTGAAGGACGGCGAAGGGCAGGCGTCCAGCCTCTCCTATGCTCCACTTCCACCGGCGCTGGCTGACAAGGTTTTGAAGACCGTGTATTCGCTGCAGTAGAGGCAGTTCGGCTAACTTTTTCGAGGCCCGGCGCTCTGCCGGGCCTCTTCTTTGGTGCAAAAAGTGTCCGTTTGCGGACAAAATTGCAAAAAATAAAACGGTCAAGTCGATTGGGTTCTTACGGTTATGCCCCAAAAATGGGGGAATTGTTGCTCACCGTGATTTGAATCACTTCTGGGTAGAAAAGTGAAAAGTGAAAAGTGAAAAGTGAAAAGTGAAAAGTGAAAAGTGAAAAAGTGAAAAAGCGAGAAGTGAAAAGTGAAGAGTGAAAGGTGAGATGAGGCCAAGGGCGAGGAAGCAGGGACTGGGAGGAGCCGGAGGCCAGGGGTGAGGCGTGATAGGCTCGCGCGCGGATTTTTTAGGCAGTGTCGACACTGGATTGCTCTTTCGTTTCGTGCATGCGGCAAATGAAAAAGGCCCGCTGGTTGGCGGGCCTTTTCTTGTCACTATTCAAGTATGGCAGGTTCGATGAATTAATCCCTAATTTTTGGAAATTTATTTTCTTTTTAGAATGTGCTGGTTGCGGCGTTTTCCACAGGGTGGGGGCTTGACAAGCTTTTTTGGAGAAGCGCGGAGCCGACGCGGGTGACTGACGCGAGAGCGTGAGTGGCTGAGGGGCAGGCGACGCGCTTTGTAGTCGATGTTCACTACATACGTAGTGAATACGGCAATGTGGCGCGCGATCCAGTTGACGGTTGGCCCGGCTGCGCCGATTCCAACTACGGTGTCGATGCCGTTCACGTTTTGCCGGACTGTTCGATCGAATGCGGTTCAGCTTTTGTCCGTCGCGAGCAGGGCTCAGGGGATGGTGTAGGCCTTCGACGACGGATTGCTGTTGGCGTAGCCGGAAGCGGTGGCGATGGCGGTCACCGTTTCCGATGTGCTGATGACGATGGGACCGGTGTACTTCGTCGAGGATGTGGTGGGCGTGGTTCCGTTGGTGGTGTAGTAGAAGGTTGCGCCGGGTGTTGCGTCGGTGAGCGTCAGCATCTGCGGAGTCGCATAATGTCCGCCGGCGAGGCTGAAGAAGGGAGGGGCCGCCAACGGCAGCGCGCTGAACGTGTACGTTTTTGAGCTCACGGGACTCAGGGAGTAGCTGGCGCCATCCGCGGCGGCCTTGATGGTCACGGTGGAGTTGATGGTGATGGGGCCGGTGTAGACGGTTGAGCTGGCGGTGGGGGTCGCGCCGTTGGTGGTGTAGTGGATGAGGGCGCCTGGCGAGGAATCGGTGAGGACAAGGGTTTGCGGGGTGCTGTAGGCGCCGCCGGCGAGGCTGAAGTAGGGAATCGCGGCGGAGGGGTAGGACGGCACGGTGTATGACTTGGCGCTCGCGGGGCTGAGCGCATACCCGGGAGCAATCGCCGCGGCTTCAATGGTCTCAGACATTGAGATGGTGAAGGGGCCGGTGTATTTGGTTGAGGACGTGGTGGGCGGAATTCCGTTGGTGGTGTAGTAGATGGTGGCGCCCGGCGTGGTGTCCGTCAGAGTGAGGGTCGGCGGCGAACTGTAGGTGCCGCCTGGCAGGCTGAAGTAGGGCGTTGCGGCGAGAGGAAGCAACGCGTATGAGTAGGACTTGGACGCGACGGCGCTGTTGGTGTAGCCGGGAGCGATGGCGATGGCTTCGACAACTCCGCTGGTGTTGATGGTGATGGGGCCCGTGTAGAGCGTGGCGCCGGTTGTCGGTGTCGAGCCGTAGGGGGTGTAGGTGTAATAGATGGTGGCGTCGGGCGCGGAGTCGGTGAGGGTTAGTGACCTGGGCGTGTTGTAGGTGCCGCCAGGGAGGCTGAAGGAGGGCGATGGCGCCGCGGGATGGTGACCTTGCGAATTAGCCGGTGAACTCGGCGATGTAGAGGTTTCCGTTGCTGATCGACTGCCACGCCTTGGGGTCCTTCAGGCTGGCGGTCGTGGGATCCCCGCCGTCACCGGTGGTGCCTTCGTAGTGGTTGCCGGCCACGGTTGTCAGAACCCCGGTGTTGGCGTCGATCTTCGCGACCGAGTTCCCATAGTTGGAGAAATAGACGTTGCCTGCCTCGTCCGCAGCTAATGACCCGAGGGCCGGGTTGAGAGGTGTTTGGGTGGCAAGGCTTCCGTCTTTCGAGAGTGCCTAGAATCCCATTGCCGCCGATAGATGTGATGATCTTGGTCTTCCCGTCCACCTTGCGGATGCGATGGTTGCCTGTTTCACTAATGTAAAGATTGCCGGCGCCATCGCAGGCCACGCCTGCTGGGCCCGACAAGGTTGCTGCTGTTGCCAGCCCGCCGTCGCCGCTGAAGGAGTTGGTTCCGTTTCCGGCAATGGTGGAGATGATCCCCGTTGCCGCGGAGACTCTTGCGGACGCGATTGTAGCTGCTGTAGGTGTCGGGGATGTACAGATTTCCCGGCGGCATCGAGGGCGACGGCCTGGGGATAACCAAGAGCAGCGGAGGTCGCGAGAATGCCATCGTCGACGAAGTCAGAGCCGCCGCCTGCCACGGTGGAGATCAATCCCGTTACGGCGTCAACTTTGCGAATTCGAGAGTTAGCGGAATCGGCAATGTACAGGTTTCCGGCCTTGTCGACCGCAATGCCGTAGGGCGAACTCAACTCAGCGCTCGTGGCGGCAATGCCATCTCCGTTGTAGCCTTGAGTGCCGTTGCCGGCGACGATCGTTTCCACGCCGGTAGCGGCGGAAACCTTCCGGACCTGACTGTTGCCTTACTCGGTGAAGTACAGGTTGCCAGCCTGGTCGACGGCCATGCCTTCAGGGTTTCCGAACACTGCGGATATTGCGAGGACCCCGCTGGGAGAGTTGCCGAAGTAGCCGACTCCGGCGACGGTGGAGATGAACGACGGGTGCGGGCTGGTGATGGTGTATGCGCGCTGGACCGGCTCGCTGGGAAGCGACCCGGGCGCCACAGCGACGGCGGTGATGGTGGCCGAGCTGGTGAGATCGATCGGGCCGAAGTTCCCCGACCATGTTGTATCCGGGGGGTCGTTGCTGAAAGAAAGATAGATTGACGCTCGAGAGTCCGAAACGGAAACGCTGACGGTTTTGGGGCTGCCATAGGTTCCAGCGCCCAGAGAGAAGACCGGAGCCGTAGTCAGAGACGCCGGCGCCGTGGTGGGCAGGGTGATCTTGCGAACGCGGGATGAATTGTCGGAGAAGAAGAGGTTTCCTGCGCTGTCGGCGGTCAGGAACTCAAGGAAGCCAAGGCCGGCGCTTGTTGAGGGATCGCCGTCACCCCCGGCAGACTGAAAATCACCATTTCCCGCGATCGTGGTGATGATCCCAGTGCCGGCATCGATCTTGCGGATCGCGTAGTTGAGTGCATCAGCGATGTAGACGTTCCCGGCCGCGTCGATCGCCACGCTTCAGGAAGGTTAAGGCGCGCGGCGGTGGCGGGCCCCCCGTCACCCCCAATCGAGGTGGCGGATGGACCGCCCGCGAGAGTGGTGATGATGCCGGTGGTAGCATTCACTTTGCGAACAGCGTTATTGTCCTCGTCTGCGAGGTAGATATTCCCTGGTTGGTCGAGGGCAATGCAGGTTGCATAGAAAAGCGCATCCGTTGCCGGACCATTCTCTCCGTAGGTAAGACCATTGCCGGCAACTGTGGCGATCATTCCAGTGGCCGCAGTCACCTTTTGTATATAAAAGCCCTCATTGATGTAGAGATTGCCCTGCGCATCCGTTGCCAGGCCCGCGATTTGGTTAGAGCAACGTCGCGGTGGCAGGGCCGAGGCGCGGTGATCGGCCACCGCCGGCGTAGACGGAGATGTTGCCGGTGCCTGCATCGATTTTGCGAACGACGAATTTGGCGGTACCAGGGACCTCGGCCGCGCCCGCGATGAAGACGTTGCCATTCAGATCGACCGCAATGCAGCAGGGCGAGGTGAGCTCGGCGCTGGTGGCCGGTCCACCGTCCCCGGTATGACCGGGAACGCCGTTGCCCGCGATGGTGGTGATGATTCCGGTTTGGGCGGTGATTTTGCGAATGGCGTGGTTGGCTTTGTCAGCGACGTAGATGTTCCCACGCAGTGTCGACCGCAGTGGCGGCAGGTTGCGACGTCTGGGCGAGGGTTGCAGGGCCTCCATCGCCGGAGTAGCCCGGGAGTGCCATTTCCTGCAATCGAGTAGATCCAGCGATTGGAGGAGGTCGAGATGATGTAGCGACCGACCGCCCAGGGGCTGTTGTCATATCCCGGCGCGATGGCGACGGCAACGATGATCTCCGAAGAAGAGACGGAGATGGGCGCGGAGTAGACGGGCCAGGTGCTTCCAGGGTAGGCCCCGTTGGTGCTGTAGTGGATAACGGCGCCTGGAGTCGCATCGCTGATGCTGACCGTTTGCGTGCTGGAGTAAGTGCCCGAGGCAAGGGACAGGATCGGTGCTGCTGCCCTTGGCTGTGGGGTTACCTGGCCGCTCGCAGGGACTGTGGAGATCAAGGCGGCAACCGTGAGGCAGAAGACTGCTGCCCGGCGGCGATGATTCGCGGACAGCAGATTGATGCGGGCCAGGGCAATTGCAAAGGGGCGAGCAAACAAGGAGTTCAACAGCATGGTGTGGACTCTCCACCGAGCGGGTCGGGATTCTGTTCGACAACCGTCAACGAGCGAGTCCGGAAGCATTCCAAGAAAATCGGAACGGGAGCGGGAAGGTGGCCGAAGGTGGTTCCTGGGGATTCTGACGAAGGATACCAAATAGTTGAATGCGTGTCCGCAAGTTTCGGTGGATGGTTGGGCGGTGCCGGAGCGCTCTCAAGCTGGACGGGGGTGCGAAAAGCAGGTCCCTCGGCTCCGCTGAATGAGGCTGCGCTCGGGATGACACTTCTTTGAGGGAAATTTAGAGTGAGCGCGCAGGGATAAACGGAAAGAGATGCAAGGTGTAGGTGAGAGTCTCGCCCACCCTGGCGGAATCAGGATGGGGCGCCTTCGGTAGTGATGGAGTGCGCGGCGATGTGGGATTGGAGGTTTTGAAATACGGTTTGGAAGTAATCTTCGTGGCTTGTGTCTCCGGCCTGTTGGAGAGCGTCCCGGGCGGCTTCAAAAGCGGCGCGCGCTTCCAGAAGGATTTCGGGGCCGGGGCTGTCGACGCCAAGTCTGGCGAGGGCATCGCCCAGGTTGCGCTGCGTCTGGGACCACTCAAGCGGAGCACTGTCGCGGTCCTGGGCATCAAGAATGTTGCGGTAGGTCACGATCGCGTTTTCGATCATCGTTGTGCCGGTGTCCCAGTCGGCCAGTGTGGTGAAGAGGTTGCCGAGATTGTTTTTCACCATGAACCATCGCGCGGGGTGATCATCCAGGGTCCATACGGCAAGGGTGTCGTTGAAACACTGGCCGCCTTCCAGCATGGTTTGAGGTTCGTTGCGCAGGCGACCGAGGTGCAGCAGGGCGATGCCCAGATTGTTGAGGGTTGATGCCCACTCGAGCGGCGCGGCTTCGAGGGTGCGCAATTCAAGAGCGGCGCGAAAGCATGCGATCGACTGTTCGACGCGCTCGATGTTATTTGTGCGCTGGCCGATGGTGGAAAGGATCGTGCCGAGGTTGAACTTGAGGCGGGCCCAATCCAAGGGGAATCGCTCGGGTGTCCAGATCTGCTCGACCGCTGAAAAGACGACGACGGAATCTTCGAGGGAGGCTGAGCCAGATTCCGAATTACCCAGCTTATAGAGCGCGGTGCCGAGGCTGAACTGGGTCTCCGCCCACAGTTTTGGAACGCGCTCAATGGTTCGCTCTTCGAGTGCGGCGCGGAAGGAGGAGATGGCCTGAGCGGCGATTTCCGTGTCGCCGGTGAGATCGGCAATGGTGGCCAGTGTGCGGCCGATGTTGGTAAGCGTACGCGCCCACTCGAGGGGCACGCGGGTGCGAGGGGTAGCTTGAAGAGACGCACGAAATGTCGCGACAGCTTCCTGAAGGCGGTCGAGATCGGCAGCTTCCTTTCCGATTTGAGCCAGAACATCGCCGATGCCCATTTCCGCGGCAGCCCACTGCAGGGGGGAGCTGTCGCGCGTCATCACGAGTTGGGCATCGCGGTAAGCATTGATGGCCTGATCGAATGCATCGGGAGCTCCGGCATATTGACCGCGGCGGCTGAGTGCGGCTCCCAGGTTGATCTGAGCCAGGGCCCATTCCTGGGGGTGGTCGGCGCGCGTGCGAACGGAAAGCGCAGCGCGCAGAGCGGCAATGGCCTGGTCAAGCAGGCCGGGATCGTCGGTCTGCAGGCTGAGGGAATAGAGCGCGGTGCCAATGTTGAGCTGAGTACCGGCCCAAAGCTGAGGGCTGGCCCCGGGTGATTGAATTTCGAGCGCAGACCGGAAGATAGAGAGCGCGTCCTTTATGCCAGGGATGTCGCCCTGACGTTCGGCAAGAAGCCAGACGGTGGCACCGAGGCCGTTTTGAACTGCTGCCCACTCTTGCGGCTTGCTTTCGCGAGGGAGCAGGGAAGCGGCCTCGCGAAAGACGGAGATAGATTGAGCGAGGATGGCATTTTCTGCTTTTTCGTTGCCGTGGAGCTCGAGGGCGTGCGCGCAGCGAAAGAGGAGCTCGGCGTGGAGGCGCGGGTCTTCAGAAGCGACGAGGTCAGCCGCGGCGCGGAAGTGTATTGCGGCCTGGAGGTAATCGAGACGGGTGAGGCTGAGCTGAGCGCGTTCAGCGCGCGTGGCGGACTTGCTGAGACGCAGGCGGCTGGCGGCGGCGTGGGCTTCGCGCTCGAGTTCTTCGGCGCGATGGAGGGTGAGATCCTGTGCGTCTTCAGCCTGCTCGAGGAGATTGTCGGCGCGGTCGTAGTCGGCGGCGGTGACGGCGTGGGCGATGAGGTCGCGAGCCTGGGCGATGAAGACGCGGGCCTGGTCGTCCTCGGGATCGAGAGCATCGAGACGGGCGAGCAGTGACTTGTGACGCTCGGCGATGCGAGAGAGTTTTTCGGCGAATCTGTCGGCAGGCACCTCGTCTTCACGAAGGATGCGGAGGAAACCGAGGACGGCTTCGCGGCTGGCCTGGAGTTGGGTGGCGAGCTCGTCGACGCGGGCTTGCTGGGCGGCGCCGGCGGCCTGGAGGAGTGATGCGATGTCGGTGGCGTTGAAGCCAATGTTTACGGTGGCGACCGCGCCTTCTCCAAAGGCCTGGGCTATGCCCGTTCCCTGGGCGATTTGGCGGGCGGGATCAGTCATTGGCATTTGGGTTGAGGGAATTGATATTGCCGGAGATGGTGACGCTGGCGGAGGCGCCGCGATCGGCTTGGGCGATGCCGGTGCCGCGGGCGATCTGGACGTGGGATTCGCCCTGGGGAAGGGCGCGAACGATGTCGAGGAGGGACTGCGCGGCGGAGAGGATGTCGGGATCATCTCCTGCGCTGGTGGCTTGAAGTTCTTCGGCGAGGAGCTGCTTGCGGGCGGGAGAGTCCGGTTTGGCTTCGAGCTTGTCGACGGACTGGGGAACCTCGTGGCCTTCACCGAAGCGCCGGCGCAGAAGGGACTTAAGGGCGTCGTAGGCATCGGCGACCGCCTTTTTGGCGACGTCAGTGGAGCCGGCGGCGACGCCTGCTGAGAGCGCGGTGGCGAGGGCGTTGGCGATGAGCTCGGCTGACATGAAGGACATTGTGGCAGAGAAACATGGGATGGAGAAGCGGAATTATGGAGGGATTTGAGGGAGTGCACAGGTGTTCGAGTTTCCAACGCTGCGACGGGCACACGGATGAGAGCGAAGGGCGAAAGAAAAGGCAAAAGCAGGTCCCTCGGCTCCGCTGAAAAGCGCTTCGCTCGGGAGGACACTTCTGTGGGTCCATCGGCTGCGCTGAATCTGGCGGGAATTGATGGGATCTTTATTCGCGATTGAGCAGAATTAGGATGCGGAGTTGTCGCGCCGGAAGCGGATGTTTTGTTTTCCGCCCGGCGCAAGGGATTGTTTCGTTCTCTGAGCAGTTTCACGAACGCTGCGAAAGGCAAGAGGATACCGGATGACACAGACTCACGAGACCACGGAAGAGGCTATTGTGCTGACTGCAGACGATGTGAAGAGCCTTACGGAGGCGGGTGGCAAGCCTTCTGACACGTTGATGAACGTGGTGGCGTTGATTGCGTCGCGCTTCAGAACAGATGTGTGCTCGGCGTATCTGCTGGAGCCGGACCGGTCGAACCTGGTGCTTGCGGCGACTCTGGGTTTGCATCCGCGGTGCATTGGAACGCTGCGCATGCCGTTGCACGAGGGGTTGACGGGGCTTGTGGCGGAACAGGTATTGCCGGTGGCCGTGGACGATGTGACGAAGCACTCCCGCTACAAGTATTTCAAGGATTCAGGTGAGGACAACTACCACTCGTTTCTGGGAGTGCCGCTGATTCATCGGGGGATATTGCAGGGCGTGCTGGTAGTGCAGACGAAGGAGTCGCGGATTTTTCGCGAGGCGGAAATTCGCACGCTGGTGGAGGCGGCGGCGCAGGTGGCTCCGGTGGTGAGCGAGGCGCGGACGCTGGACCGGTTTATTGGGCCGGCGCAGGAAAGGCTATGGGCGCTGGCGCGGAATGTGTGGTGGAGCTGGGATCACGACTGCATCAGCCTGTTCCGCGATTTGAATCCGACGCGCTGGCGGCAGCTGAATCAGAATCCGATTTCGCTGTTGAGCGAGATTCCGCTGGAAGAAATTGAACGGCGAGCGACTGAACTGGTGCTGCATAGCCGGATTAATTACGTCTATCGGCGGCAGCAAGAGTATCTGCACGAAGACCGCACGTGGGGTGCGGGCCATGCTGGTGTGCTGCGCCCGAGGCCGGTGGCGTATTTTTCCGCGGAGTTTGGACTGCACGAGTCGCTGCCGATCTATTCAGGCGGGCTGGGCGTGCTGGCGGGCGACCATATCAAGAGCGCGTCGGACCTTGATATTCCGCTGGTGGGGATTGGGCTTTTTTATGGGCAGGGATATTTCAGGCAGCACCTGGATATGGGCGGGTGGCAAAAGGAAGAGTATCTGCACACGGATGTGACGCAACTGCCGATGCAGCCCGCGATCGGCGTGAATGGCGAGCCGGTAGTCGTTGAGATTCGCACGCGCGGCGGCGTGTTGCGCGCGAAGGTGTGGCAGGTGAAAGTGGGACGATGCGACCTGCTGCTGCTGGACAGCAATGTGAGCGGGAATGCGCCGGAGGATTTGGAACTGACGTCGCGGCTGTATGGCGGGGATGGAAGGACGCGCATCCGGCAAGAACTGCTGCTGGGTGTCGGCGGCTATCGGGCGTTGAAGGCGATGGGGATTACGCCGGGCGTGCTGCATTTGAATGAGGGGCATAGCGGGTTTGCGGTGTTCGAAGCGATACGCGACCGCATGCTGGAAGAGGGAATTGACTTCCATACTGCCTCAAGTATTGTGGCGCGAGAGGTCTGCTTTACAACGCACACGCCGGTGCCGGCGGGACACGACCGCTTCAATGCGGATTTGATTGAGGAGCATCTGGGATGCCTGAGAGATGAGCTGGGCCTTTCCCACGATGCGCTGATGAGTTACGGGCGCGAGAATCCGGGACATCATCACGAGCAGTTCTGCATGACCGTACTGGGGCTGAAGCTTTCGAGGCGGGCGAACGCGGTGTCGTCACTGCATGGCGAAGTGTCGCGGGCGATGTGGAAGGTGCTGTATCCGGGGCGCAGCGAGGAGGCGGTGCCGATTGGGCACATTACGAATGGCGTGCATGTGCCGAGCTGGCTGGCGCCGCAGATGTGCCGGCTGTACGACCGGCATCTTGGCGTGGGGTGGCAGAGCTCGAGCGGGTCGGCGAAGACGTGGGAGGACATTGAGAAGGTCAACGACGGCGAGTTGTGGGAGACACACCTCAGTTTGAAATCGCAACTGCTGGATTTTGTTCGGCAACGCGCTTACGAACAGGCCAAGCGGCGCGGCGAGCCGGATGAGATTTTGTACCGGCTGACAAAGGTACTATCGCCGGATGCATTGACGATTGGCTTTGCGCGACGGTTCGCAACCTACAAGCGCGCCAACCTGTTGCTGGCGGATATGCAGAGGCTGGCGCTGATGGTGAACGATCCGAAGCGGCCTGTGCAGTTTCTATTTGCGGGCAAGGCGCATCCGCACGATGAGCCGGGCAAGGCCGTGCTGCAGCAAATTGCGCAGCTGATGCGGAACTCGGAGTTTGGCGAGAAGTTTGTGTTCATTGAGGACTACGACATCAACGTGGGGCGGCACCTGGTGCAGGGCGTGGATGTGTGGCTGAACAATCCGCGGCGGCCGCTGGAGGCGAGCGGCACGAGCGGGCAAAAAGTTGTGCTGAACGGCGGACTGAATCTGAGTGTGCTGGACGGGTGGTGGGCGGAGGCATACGACGGGCTGAACGGGTTCTCGATTGGCAAAGGGCGGACGCACAGCAGCATGGAGGTGCACGACAGCCGCGATGGCGAGGATCTGTATCGCACGATGAAGGATGAGTTGATTCCGCTGTACTACCAGAGAGACCGCGATGGGTTGCCGCGGGAGTGGATCAAGCGCATGAAGCGAACGATCCGAACGCTGGGGTGGCGGTTCAATGCGGATCGCATGGTGATGGATTACACGATGAAGTGCTATGTGCCGGCGGCGGGCGGGACGTCGAGTGAGATTAAAGCGCCGAGTTGAGAAGAACAGGGAATAGGGAATAGGGAATAGGGAATAGGGAATAGGGAATAGGGAATAGGGATTAGGGATTAGGGATTAGGGAATACCTGGCATTGTAGTCGTTCGCCGGCATATTGGAATGTGTGCCTAAGGGCCAGGGATTCGTCTCTGGCCTTCGTATTTTGGTTATAGTGTTGAGCCTTAAACGGCCCGCCTGGGGAGAAGCAGCATCTAATCCCGAGAATTGCGAATTGTGCGGGGCGTGTAAGTTCGTCGATGCACGAGTGTGCCGCGTTGCGACCGCATTGGTGTGAGTCGCCGGTCTGCAGAGGGGGATGGGGATGAACGGCACAAGTTCGGCAAAGACTTTGTCGCGGCTGTGGTTTTTATTGATCGGCATGGTTGCGATTACGGTGCTCTACCTCGCCAAGGTGCTGTTCCTGCCGCTGGCGTTCGCGATTCTGTTTGCGTTTCTGCTGTCGCCGGTGGTGAGCATGCTGGAGCGGCTGCGGATGTCACGCGCGCTGACGTCGGTGCTGGTGATTATGGGATTCGCAATCCTGCTGGGCACGGCGGGATGGATGCTGTTTACGCAACTGGTGGATGTGGCGAATGATCTGCCGACATACGCGGACAACATTGAAAACAAGATGGCGGCGATCCATAGCCCCAGCGATTCAGCGTTCAGCCGCGCGCAACGTGAGGTTGAGAAACTGGGCGAGGAACTCGGCGCTGTGAATACGGCGCAGGGCCCGGAGCAGGAGCCTGCTGCAGCGGATGGCAAGGGCGCAAAGAAGCCGCTGGGGTCGACGCCGCAGCACCCTGTGCAGGTGCGCGAGGTTGCGCGGCCCACTGGCAGGCTGGATCAGCTTGGGGGCGTGCTTGAGCCGTTGACCACGGCATTTCTGAGCGTAGTGTTTACGTTCTTTGTGCTGTTGCAGCGTGAAGATTTGCGCAATCGGCTCATACGGCTCAGCGGTGACCGCAATCTGACGACAATGACCCAGGCGATGCACGATGCGAGCCGGCGAATCAGCCGTTACTTCTCGCTGCAACTTGCGGTGAATGTGGTGTATGGCCTGACATTTGCGACGGTGCTGTATTTCATTCACTTGCCGCATGCGCTGTTGTTCGGGACGCTGGCGGGGCTGGGTCGGTTCGTGCCCTTTGTGGGGCCGCCACTGGCGGCGCTGGTGCCCACGGTGTTGTCACTGGCAGTGTTTCATGGGTGGAGCAAGTCGCTGCTGATTGTAGGCACGTTTGTGGTGCTTGAGGTGATTACGGCGAATTTCGCCGAGCCCCGGATTTACGGCAGGCACACAGGGTTGTCGGCATTGGCGATTCTGGTGGCCGCGGCATTCTGGACGCTGATCTGGGGGCCGGTGGGCTTGATTTTAAGCGTGCCCTTGACGGTGTGCCTGGTGGTAATGGGGAGGCACGTGCCGTCCCTGGAATTTTTGACGGTGATGCTGGGAGACAAGCCGGCAATTCCGGCGTGGACGTGCTTCTATCAGCGGTTGCTGGCGCGCGATGAGCGCGAGGCGGGCGAGATTCTGGAATCGAGTTTGAAGGACAGGTCGCTCGAAGAGGCGTACGACGAAGTTCTGATTCCGGCGCTGGTTTTGTCAGAGGACGACCGGCTGCATGGAGATCTTGAAGAAGGAACGGTTCGCTATATCCGGCATACGGCGCGCGAGCTGATTGACGAGGTGGGTTTCAGGGAGAATGCGGAGGCGGAACGCATTGCAGGCGAGGGCCTGAGGACAGACGACGAACGGGTGGATGAGATCAAGCCGTTGCGCGTGATGTGTGTGCCGGTGCGGGATGAGGCGGATGAACTGGCCGCCTGCATGCTGTGCCAGTCTCTCGTAGGCAGGCACGTGACGGCATTTACGGCGCCGGTGCGGCGTATAAGCGAGGTGCTTGAATCGGTGAGCGCGGAGCGGCCCGACATTGTTTTTCTATCTGGATTGCCGCCGTTCGGAATTGGTCGCTCGCACCGGATATACCGAAATTTGCGCACGCGAAGTCCGGAGACGCGCGTCATGGTGGGAATCTGGAATTATTCCGGAGATGCGGATGCCGTAGCGCAGGAGATTGGGGGCAGCGACGAGGTGCGCGTGCTGACGAAATTGACGGAAGCAGTGGCGGAAGTGCGCGCCATGGCCCGTGGAGAAGGGTCTGTTGAGATCGCAGAAAAATCTGAGACGGCCGCTCTGGCGGCTGCGCCCGGTCGCAACGCGGCTTAACGAGGCGGCGTCAGCCTTCCTGGCGCTCGTGGATAAGGCGATCGACGAGGGGCGTGAGCTTTTCACCGGTGCGGGGCAGGATGAAGCCTGCCGCGGAATCCCAATCAAGCTTGAAGCTGGTGGAGAGAGCGGAGATCCAAATCTGGCGGACGGGCGTGTTGGGCGTGATGACGAACTTGCCCGGAGGCTCCTCGAACGCAACATTCAGAACGCCGTTCTGCTCTTCCACTTCGAAGCCCGAGTCGTCTTCCTCTTCGCGCGCGATGAGGTGGCGCTTCAGCGCCTCGAGTGCGCTTTCGGCGGCGCGGCGAAACTCCTGTTCGTCAACCATGGCCCCAGTGTAACAAGTGAGACTCGCGCAATCTGAGACCGGATCAACCGCATGTGGATAAGGGTGCATCCAAGGTTGTGCCGGTCGGAGAAGGCTGAGACCCGGTAATGATTATGGTTCGCGATTTAGAGGTGTTTTGCCGTGATTTATCCTACTTTTTACCGCCGTCTCGCGGAGCATTCACGGAAACACGTCAATACTGAACCCGTCTCGCGAAGCTTCACGGATGGAGGAAACGGGATGCGTGTGACGTGGGCCTTCACCGGAATTGTCCTTGTGGTATCAGCAGGTTGGTCAACGCCGGCGCGTGCGGCGAGTGTGCCGGCCGAGGGGCAGTCGGCGGCTGAGGAGCCAAGTAAGTTGGTTCGCGAAGTCATCTACAACGAACTGCACGACCATGACTCGCACGGCTTCTGGCGCTATTGGGTGCAACGCCAGTCAGCGAAGGGCCTGCGAGTGGAAGAACAAGTGGAAACCTGCGATGGTCCTATTACACGCGCGGTTGTGAATAATGGCAAGCCATTGGATGAGCAGGGCAAGAGGGTTGAAGAGGCGCGGCTACGGGAACTGATGGCGTCTCCATCGCAGCAGGCCAGCCACCGCCAGGCCTTTCAGGAAGACGAAACGCGCATCGGCCACATACTGGCGTTGTTGCCTGATGCGTTTCTTTACGAGGATGCCGGCAATGATAATGGGTTGCGACACATGCGCTTCCATCCCAATCCGGCGTATTCGATTCACTCGATTGAGGCGCGAATTTTCCACGCCATGAGTGGAGATCTGTGGGTGGACCCCCGCATGAAGCGACTGGCGAAGCTGGAGGGCAGGCTGACAGAAAATGTCGACTTCGGTTTCGGTCTTTTTGGACGGCTATATAAAGGTGGATGGTTCCGGCTGCAACGGACTCAGGTGAGTAATACGGACTGGAAGACGGAGCGCCTTGAAGTCCACATGAGCGGGCGTGCCATGCTGTTCAAGACGGTAGCACGGGAGACCAGCGAGGTGCGCGGAGGATTTGAGCCGGTGCCGCCGCAGATGAGCCTGGAACAAGGATTGCGCGTGCTGCACGACGAAAGACGCGTTGCGAGGACGTTTGCGATGATTCAGGGGCGCATGGCACCGGTAGCGCTGTTTGTGAACAAGTAGCGCATCATCTGCAGACAAAGCTCGATCTCTATGGTCGCGAGTATGACGGCCCACCATGACTTAACCGGCAATTGACCTGGTTGCCAGGGCGTTCTGCGTGATGGTTGTCTTCCATTCGAACGCTTTCTCATTTTCCAAATCGTGCAGCAAAAGTTTTTCGATCTCCAGCTCTCCTTCGATGACGTGAACCTTGACAGTATTTGTGGTGAGCTCGATGGTGCCGAAGGCACTGGCCGCGGAGAAGAAGCTGCGGAATGGACGCGCGTTCAACTTCGGCCCGAACCAGAGGGTTTTTGTTACCGCCGAGTAACGAAAGCCAGACAGGGCGCCGAGCAGCGCATAGCTTGACATGGCGCGGGCGTAGTAGTTGCCGCACTCGTATTCATTCCAGGGGTTGCGAGTCTTGCCGTCATAGCGGCTGCGCGTGGCTTTGACGATTGTGAGCCCTTCGTCGACGAGGCCTTCATGAATCAGGTGCGAAGCCACCTGGTATTCATTGCCGGTCCACACTTCATCGGAATACACGAAGGGAAGCGTAGGCTTGTTGCCGCGCGGCCAACTGCAGATGAGCAGGCCGGGCTCCTTGCCCATGGCGTAGCCGGGCCGCTGTGCGTTGGCGTGATTGCTGAGATCGGTCTTGAAGTTGTGTTTGAAAATTGCTTCAAGGCTGGAACGCACATGCTTACGTGTCAGCGGTGTCTCGATGCCGTAGATGCGGGCCATCCATGCGCCGATGACGCCGTCAGACAGACACCCGCTTCCATATTGATATTTGGGGCCTTCGCGCTTGAGCAGTTGCTGCATCTCGCTGCTCTTGCTGTCGACGTTTGCGACGCTGACGGCAAAGGATTGGTCGTGCAGGTCAAGGTACTGGACCATCTGTTGGTAGTACTCGCCATTAAAGAGGTGCTCATCCATGAAGGCCGCGCAGCGTTTGGCGAGATCTTCGTAGAAAGGTGCGTCGTCTGGGTGTCCCGCCGCGGACGCCATCTGCGCCATGGCCGACAGTGCGCCGAGATAGATGCTGGTGCACATGCCGTCCGGCCCCCAGAATTCAATGTCGTAGGTGTTGTGATGGGGCTCGAAGAGGCCCCCGCGATGGTCTGGATCCCAGGTGCGGATGCAGTAGTCGAGGCTGCGCTTGGCGAGGGGATACATGCGCTTGAGCCAGTCGGAGTCTCCGGAGATTTGCCAGTCGCGATAGACCTTCATGATGCCGCCGAGCTGACCGTCGGATGCGGCATGCCAGCCGTGATCGACGGGCCCGTCGGGAATGGCGCCGCGAAAGTTCACGTGGCCGCTATCGTCCATGGAGCGCAGGTATTCCATGTCGCGGAGTGTGCGCTCGAGCTTCGGATAAAGATGCGGAAACGCCTGCGCATAGTTCCACACATGCGTGCACGAGCCGTGGCAGCAGCCGTTGTCAGGGAAGCAGCCTTCCCAACCCCACAAGTTTCCGTTCTCCTGGCGGAGGACAGTGGGGGATTTCAGGATGCCAAGGTTGGAGGAAATGGCATCGAGAACGTAAGGCGGTAGTGTAGAGGCGAAAAACGCGTCTTTGAACTTCACCGTGCGCTCACGGAGCGAGGCGTACTCGGTCTCTACGTACTGTGCGACGTCGCGTGCGTCTTTCCAGTGGTTCACATAGTACGGGCGCCACGGTGCGGCTGGCCCGCGGCTGTGGTACGGCAGCCCACTTCTCCCTGAATGCCCGCGGGCGCTTTGCCGCCGTCGTGGATGTAGCAATTGGGAAAGTGCCATGCAATGACGATGGGATAGGTGCGAGACTCGCCAGGAGCAAGCTTGCCCTCAAGCAGAATGGACGCGCCATTCCTGCCGGCCTTGTCGATTTCGTTCGAGCCCTCGTTAGTGGTGAAAGTGCCGGTGGATACTTCGCGCCATAAAGCTGAGAGCGAGTCGAATTCCCACCCGGGGCTGCGCAGCCACATGCCCTTTACGCGGGGTTGATGACCGATAACGGTGAGGCAGGCGCTGCCGAATGATTCCGCGTTGGCTTCTTCAGTGTTGGAGAGGAGCACACCCTTGCCGGGAATTGTGGTGTTGACGGTGGAACCCATTTCAGGCTTGCAGCCAGGGGCGAGGTGCGAGAGATGGTAAGAGAATTCATATTCGACAGTGCGAGGCGAAGCGTTGTGGAACGTGTAGTCGAGAATCACGCAGGGGATGCCGGAGTTCTTGTCGTCGAGGGGGATGAACGGATTCCAACCCGTAATAGTAACTTCAATCGGAACGGAGGCGTCGGTTAAACGTGCTTCTCCGAGTGGATATTCGCCTTTGAACACGCATTTTGCGAAGCGTGGAAAGCCTTCGAAACCTCCGCGGCGAAGGCCCTGTCCCTGCAAACCCTGATCGAATATTTTGAATGGCGGGAATGGCCCCTCGATCAGCTTTGTAGTGCCGGTGGCTCCCTTGATGTGCAGAATGGCGAATGCGGCCTCAGGGGAACTGGCACTGAAGGCAGAGGGCAAGGCGGTAGTCTCGGGCCGCGTGCGAATGGAGAAATCCTGCAGGCCGCCGTAGCCGTTCAGGCATATGGATCCGGCGCCGATGCCCCCGAGAGGCATGGCCACCTGCGTGGCGTATTCCCCGCTGAACGTGCGCTGGGATGCAGGCTTCAGGAGGTCCGCGGGGGCATAAGGACTGGCTGCGTCGGAGGCATGGTGATCACTCGTAGAGGGAGCGGGCTGAGCGCTGATTGAGCTGGCGGCCGCTGCCAATGCCGCGGACGATGCGGCTGCGAGGAAATCCCGGCGCGTGGGTTCTTTGGAGGAAGACATGGTGCCTCCGTAACAATCAATGGACCGTTACCGAGTGTATCGAACCGCGGCGGTGTTTGGTGGTTGGCGGACGCGCCAAGTGATACGCGCGTCAGTTGGCGCGTCGATTGCGGTGCTCATGTCAGGATCGAACGGAGTGCAGGTGCGGTGCGATTCAGTGCGCGGACTGCAGCAGAGACTCGTAGTAGTTGACGTATTGCGGCAGCACCAGCGTGGAGCAGAAGCGTTTTTGAGCGGTACGTCGGCCGGCTTCGCGCATTTCCTGAAGACGCGGGCGGTCACGGAGCAGTTCGACCGCGCCGCGCGCCATTCCGTCGACATCGCCGACCGAGAAGAGCAGGCCGGTGAGGCCGTCGTCGATAAGCTCGGGGACGCCGCCGACGCGCGTGGCAATAGTTGGCACCTTGCAGGCCATGGCCTCAAGCGCTGCAAGGCCGAAGCTCTCCATTTCACTGGGCATCATCATAAGGTCAGCGAGGGGAAGCAACTCATTGACGCGCTCCTGCTTGCCCAGGAAGTGAATGCGGTTGTGAATGCCGAGATCGTGGGCGAGGTATTCAGCAGCGGAGCGATCGGGGCCGTCGCCGATGAGGAGCAATTGCGCCGGCACATCCTTGTTGATCTTGGCGAATGCCTTTACCACATCTGTGACGCGCTTGACGGGGCGGAAGTTGGAGAGATGCATCAGGATGGCTTCGCCGGGCTTGGCGAAACGCAGGCGGCCTTCGTCGCGAACAGCTTCGTCGCGAATGAAGTCGTACACATTGCAGTTGACGAAGTTGGGCACGACTGCGATGTCGCGGGTGACGCCGAAGTCGGCGAGGGTTTTGTCGCGCAGGTATTGAGAGATGCTGGTGACGCCGTCAGATTCCTGTATGGCGTAGCGCGTGATGGGCAGGTAGCTGCGGTCGAGGCCGACAAGAGTGATGTCGGTGCCGTGCAGCGTGGTTACGAAGGGCAAGCGCCGGCCGCGCGCGGCGAGCATCTGGCGCGCGAGCAGGGCGCTTACCGAATGCGGGATGGCGTAGTGAACATGGAGCAGGTCGAGCTCGTAAAACTCAGCCACCTCGGCCATGCGCGAGGCCAGGGCGAGGTCATACGGCGGAAACTCGAACAGCGGGTAATTGGAGACGGGAACTTCATGGTAGTAGATGCCCGTATCGCGGCCGTTGAGTCGGAACGGCTGCGAATAGGAGATGAAGTGAACTTCGTGTCCGAGGGCGGCGAGCTCAATGCCGAGCTCAGTGGCGACGACACCTGAGCCGCCGTACGTGGGATAGCAGGTGATACCGATACGCATGAGGTCTCGCTTCGTGTTCGGGACTGCCTTGTCATTGGACGAATGGGGATGGCTCCGGGATGCAAGAGTGTGATTAAGTGCCGGTTACCGATGTGGATGGGATTGAGGAGAAGTTGAGGAGGTGGAGATCAGGGATGTTGCGCAGAACGGCGAGGGCTGTGCGTTCGGTGTCACGCGAGGAGAGCAGGCGCGTCTTGGCGCCGGCGAGGGCTGCGTCGTTGTAGCCGGGGTGCGTAACCAATTCATAGATGGCATTGGGCTGGGCTTGCGGAATGGCGCGAAGCAGGGAAGAGATGGTGGGTGCGTCAAGGGTGCCGGTTGCGAGGACGCCAAGCGCACCGGCGGTGGTGATGAAGCCGTGTTCCGACACAAAGCGGTGGAACCGCGAAGCCAGCAGGCGAAGGAGGCGAACCTGCGCGCGGCGCGTGAACGGAGCGCCTGGTGTTGCGTCGATACTCCATGAAGGTTCAAAGGGATTGCGGACAGTATGGATACCGCAAGAGCGCGCGGCACGGAGTAGCGGGCAGAGCACGCGAGGAAACATGTGCATGTGCTTGTGGGCGTCGACGTGAGTAAGGACGACGCCGCGCGATTGGAGCGACAGGATCTGGGCGCGAGCTTCGGCTTCAATTTCCGACGATTGAATCTTGTCGGTGAGGAGTTTCGTCAGGAACGCGCCGAGGGTGGGATGCAGTTGGCCGTTTGGCCGTTGGGTGAGGGTGGGGAGCTTTGATGCAGGAAGCACCGGCTCACCATCGACTAGTACGATGTGGCAACCGATACCGAGAGACGGCGTGGCGAGGGCAATTTCGATGGCTTCGTCTGTTGCCGAGGCACGCGCCATGAGGGTGGCGCTTGAGAGGACGCCGGACTCGTGCAATTCGAAGATGGCGCGGTTTACACCGGACGTCAGGCCAAAATCGTCGGCGTTTACGATGAGACGGGGCACTGGGTAGTGTACCAAGCGGGCGGCGTGTTCAGAGACGTTGGAGTGAGTACTTCCGATCAGCCAATTGCAATGAAGGACAGGAGCCAGGTCAATGGTGGACCGCTGGTATGATAGATGAAGGCCTTTCGGGGCCTCCCACCATGCGTGGGCGGTTAGCTCAGTTGGTTAGAGCGCCTGCCTTACAAGCAGGATGTCGGGGGTTCGAGTCCCTCACTGCCCACCAATCGAATCAATAATTTAGTTAATGTTGGTCTTCTGTTCACTGCCTGACTGCGGTGGATTTTGCGGGTACCCTGCCGCAATTTCAGTTTTTGCGGGGAGACTGATGGAATCCACGGCGCTTCGCAGTTCTTCGATTCTAAAGTGACCATACCGCGCGGCCATCTTCGCCATTGTGCTCGGGGACCATCCGACAACCTTGGCAATGATCGGGAATGGGGATGCGCGGCAGCAATCATCCGAGAGACGGCGCTGTGTCTCAAATCATGGAAGCGAAGCCGGGTCAGAGCGGGCGGGAAGGTTCGGCGTCTCGAAATGGGGGAAATGCGGGGATCATACCCCGAAATCTGCCTTTGCAGGTTTCCCCTACCCCCTGGCTGTTCCGTTGCCCGCCATGTCGGGGCCTTTTTTATGCTGGCAGTCCCAGTGGATGACTTAAGGCAAGATGCCTCTACTGTCCATCAGCGTCTTGTAGCGATCGTTATAGAGTTCGATTACTTCAACGTGTTGCAGCATCGAGTCCCATATCTTGCGAAGTCGAGAGTCGATATTTGCATCCTTGAAATGGAGGAACAACTGCAACTCTGTAACCGTTGCGAGTAGAACCAGGGCAGCACGCATCAGGTGAAGAGACCGAGTGCGTTCGAGAGCATCGTCGATTTTTGGTCGGTCTTCAAAAGGCTGTTCTTTGTATCTGTAATACATGCCAACGTCACGGAGGGCTTCGGGACCTCCATGCGACAGGGCGGAATATTCACGCCAAGGGCCGTATTGAAATGTTGACAAGAAAAGCTGGTGATCGTTCAGCGTGCCGCCTGGACCCTTTTGGCTTAGATACTTCCCAAGCGTCATCCAATCAGGCTGTGCATCCACCTGCGCCTGGGTGACGCCGAAGCCGCGCAAATTAAGATCAATCTTGTCTCGCGAATCCTTGATCCAGTCATCCCACTCGGGCTTACCGCCGTACCGACTCTGATCGTCATTCAGATCGCGCTGCTCCTTCTTGATTCCGCTGAGTCGATAGGCAAGCCCATAGTGGGCCGGGGCACGCAGGATCAAGGTGATGTTGTAAAGATTGTCGATCAAAGTTCGAACGAGCGGCAGCGCTGCGATCCAATATATCGACTGGAACCCTGCTTCATTGGTTCTCTCATCTGCGTTTAGGTACCAAAGCAGATTGAGCGTTTGACTCGAGACTCGAAGAAGTACTCCAAGGTCAATTGCGACGTAGAGCGGGGCACCAAGGAGCGGCGTGCCCTCACGTTCAATCTTGAGGGCCATGGTGAGGGCAAGTTCAGCAAGCGGCTTCTGAAAGTGCTGGCGTCGATGATAATCGGAGCGTTCACAGCCGGTCCCCTTCGATTCACTCATTCCCGCATATTGTAGTGGTCTTAGCTCACCGGAGTAACTCGAGGAATATCTAGTCTAGACAAAAGTGGGAGAAATTGAAAGAAATCACAGGCCGCTCGGAGTAGCCCAGAAACCCGTGATTCTGCGCCGGTTAAAGCAATTGAAAGACAGTGAGAGAGAACTCCCGATCCGACTTACAAGCAGGATGTCGGGGGTTCGAGTCCCTCACTGCCACCAAAATTCCAGCTATTTGCCCGCAAATCAGCGAAGAGCCGACCGAGGCTCATCTGGTCCGTGAGTTGAAATCGTATTGCGGATCTTCCGATGGGCATCCTCTGGCATCTCGAATCTGAATGAGGCAGGACGGCAACCGGCTTTACGGCTTCTGTTCCTGGACATCATTCAGGATTCGTGCAAATGAACTGAAGCAGTGGAAGTTACGAAATTCGATCTGGTTCAGGTCGGTTATGCGGCGATCGTGGGGCACGAGAATCTCCGCGCTGACGGGCATCAGATAGTCGCGACTATTGATGGCGACATAGTCGTAGTCAACGCTCACCGTGGTGGCCATCAGGCGGGACTTCGTGGGAATGTCGTTGGCGATCATGGTGATGCGGCGAACGCCGTGGGTTGCAGTGTCAATGAAGACCTGGCCGTGGCAACCGACCAAAGCGGTCATACCCACGCCGACATTCATGATGGAGTGTGCGCGGTCTACTCTGTAATCGAATACCTGGACGTAAATGAGCACTCTTGTTCATAGGTTTTTGCAGCAATTCGCGCCAGGCGTCTTCGCTGCCGCCGAGCAATGGCACGCCCCGGAAGGCAGAATTTTCAATCACATTGAGCGAGAGGTCCGGGCCTCGGTTATGGCCGCGGGCGCGGAGCGTCCAATGGCGCAATTTCGAAAAAATCGGCCCGCTGCCGCGACAATACGGCCGCTAAAATCTATTGATTCAGCAGGCGATAGCGAGGCCTGTACCAATCGGTATATAGTCTCTGTCTCGATATTTGTTACGAATTCCCGACACTTTACGCAAATCCCGTCCACCGAGGTCAATGCATGGGTCCCACGTCGAAAAGCCGGCGAATTATTTGCGGCGCGTTCTTATCTCTCACCGTAGCCGCTGGGATAGTCGGCGCGATTTTTCAGCATGTTCGACCGGTCCACGCTGATGAAAGTGAAGCAAATCCGAGTGAAGTTAAGACGCTGGACGAAGCCCGTTCGGGCGCGCTGTATGCGCTGACGTTTTCAGTCAAGGACCCCGCGCAGGTTCAAGGGCAGAATGCTTACCAGATTGTTGTCAGCGACGGCCTGGGAGTGATTGGGTCGAAATGGCTGCACGCGGGCGACCTGGACTTTTACTTCACCTTTCAAGGCCGGTCTGCGGGCGACGTAACGGCGAAGATCTCGTCGGCGACGAGTGCACGAGTCCCGGACATTTCCTCGTCTATGCGCGTGATTCCAGAGGCCCTCGTGAAGGCGGCAGGGACCAACTCACTCGAGCGGGGCCTTGTTGCAGCAGCACCTAACAATTCATGGCAAGTTGCGCAGCGGTTCGAATTGGGCCAGACTATTTTCGGCAGCGCCGATGAGAGACCGTATATTCCATCGAAGAGTGAAGACGGCTATGCCGCCATGATCAAGGGATTCCAGTGGTTTCACTTCACGTTTCGCGAGAAGCAGCCAAAGCTCGTTTACTTCGTGCTGAACGTGACTGACCGCGACGTGCCCTACGACGTGGAGATTTTTCAATCAGGCAAGGACTCCGCTGGGCATGAAGACGTGCATCCGTTCACGGATGGCGAGTTTGTGTACCAGGTTGAAGCGACGCAGAATTACCCTGGCCTCTATAAATTTCGCACGCGGATTCTTCAACCGGGTCAGGAATACTACGTGCGCATAGCCGCCAATCATCCGGCTTATCAATTGCATACGTATGAGTACAGCGTGCCGCCCAACAAGGATCCCCATGAAGCCGTGCGCGCTGGCATGGATTTCCTGATCAACATGGGCGACTCCTGGCTCTCGAACACGCCAAGGCGCGGATCAGTGGCGATGCGGAACACGATGCAGCACTCTGAGACACAACTCTGCATCGCGTGTCATCCCTCGCAATTCACCACGAGGGGCTATGTCAAAGCCGTGCAGAACGGCTACGCGCCCACGCAGCGCTCCAGCCTCGAGTTTATTACCGATCGCATCTACAACAACGCTCGCCCTCTTTACGGAGAGCCGCATACCAACTGGGTTCGCATCATTTACACGGCGCGAACGGTGTCGAGCCGGCTGCCACTTATTGCGCACGATTTTGAGAAGTATGTGACACACGATGCGCCTCGGAAAAACTTCGACCTCCCCTACGCGGAGTTTCTGAAAATTCATTACAAGGGGCTGACGGAGATGCCCGGCGACGAAGCTGACGGTTGCGAACCGGATGTGAGCCCTTTTGAAATCGCCTCGCAGAGTTGGCGCACTTTCGACCTGGCCTATACGGAGACACACCAGCAGGAGTGGATAGCCGAACGCGATCACGTGGAGAAATTGGCGGTCCCGCGCGAGCCGAAAAACATGATCGACGTGAGCTGGAAGATCATGTTTCTCTCAGAGGTTAATCGCGCAAAATATTCATCGCAAGTCAACGCGCTCATCGACCAGCTTTATGAGTATGAGAGTTCCGAAGGTGCATGGCCGTACCTGTTCGACAAAAAAGGGAAGCCGGCCGACTTTATCTCCTATAACGCTGTGCTGGCGCTGGCCGAAGCCGGTCGCAGGCCCGAAGCGGATGCGCATCTCGATCTCGCGGTGAAGGCCATGATGGCTGCGCAGAGGCCTGAAGGGAGTTGGGAAGGCGACCCGGTTTACCAGGGATTTAATACTCCATTTCGCGCTACGCAGTTTGCGGTGATGGCTCTTTCCACGCTGTACCCAGGCACAACCAAGGCAAAGAATTGGGACGCAGCATATCCCGCTCCGGCCAAGGTTCTCGCTGCTAACGATCTTCCACGGCTCCTGCAGCAACTCGATCAGTTCTGGGATCTTGCCTCTGAGGCGCAGCTGCAGCAAATTCGCAAAATTCTCGCAGAGAGTGAACAGCCGCTAGCGCGTGAGGCGGCCGCTCGCGCGCTCGGTCACATGGCAGATCCCGGGGCTTTGCCGGCATTGATCAAAGGGCTCGGTGATTCCACGAAGATGGTCCAGACGGCTTCTGCTTATGCGATTCGGATGGTTCTTTCCCGCCGGCAGGACGGCGCGGCGGCCGGGCGCAAACTGCTTACCGCCGCCCTGGCTTCACCAGATGCGAGGACTCGCTGGGGCAGCGCGCGCGTCTTCAATCAGCATTTCCGCGATCTCACTGACGATTCGGAACTGCTTGCCGCTCTGCAGCGAGATCTGAACGATCCAGTCCCGTATGTTCGCTTCGAGGCTGCGGGTGGAATATGGCGCTGGTATTACTGGCAGGTGGATAAGCCGGAGACGCGCCGCGGAACACTGGAGGCCCTGGCCACTCGATTGAATACCGAGAATGAACCAATGGTTCGGCGGGGGCTTGAGGAGAGTGTCTACAATCTGCTGGACGAAAACACGGGTTATCTATCCGCGTGGGTGCGTGCCAGTTCAAAGGACGACGACAAACAGCGCATCAACTCCGGTTATGAAGATGTGGTTCGCGATCAGGCTCAGGTGCTCGCCAAAGTGCTGCGGGAAGGGACACAGCTTGGCCGCGAGGGCATTCTAAACGCGCTGTGGGATTTCCATATTCGCCACTATGCGTTACCTTCGCTTAAGTCTGACACAGTGTCGATCGGGCTACCCGCAGTGCTGACTCAATACGTCCCGGGCGTTCCGGATCTTCATCGGCCGGGCTACGAGTACACGCCGTATCGTGAGGCGGTCGATTTTAAATACGATGTGCACAACGGCTTTTTCCAGACTCGCATCGGAAACGACAGCGATCTTATTCACTTCTTTAAAAGCTCCGGTCCCGAACTTGAGGAAGCCTTACTTTCGTGTCTGAAGGACGCGGATGCCTCCATGAAAATTGAGGTTCTCAAGGCCGGCAGCACGCTCAGCGAGTCGGGCGACGCCCGGTTCACGCTCGCTGCTCTTGAACTCTCTGAGGACAAGAATGACGAGGTCCGCCAAACGGTTCGCTATGTGTATGAAAACGGCCAGAGAGGAATACTTAACCTCGATGTGACGGCGGCGCCGGATCCAAGGCTGGTCAACAAGGTTGTTGAAATTCTGAGGCAGGGAAATCCTGATAGCCAGTCGGTGGTGCTCCCGTTGCTGGCCGCTTTACCCCCAGACTCTGTCTGGGAAAAACAGACGGGCGTGACCGATGCGCTTCGATCGGCGCTCAACCAAAACCCTCAGCCCAAGAACTACGCGCAGGTCCTCGAAGCCGCCTCGTCGTTCCATACCCTTGTGAGGGATGCAGCCATCCAGGGAAAGGTGCTGGATGGACTTCACTCGTTCGTTCCGGACGTGCAGCGCGCCGCCTTGCGAATCTGTCTTGAGCATTTGTTGAATGACGATCAATCGGCGCCGGCAGTGAAAACGGCTTTCGCCGGCCTGGATGCCTCTGCATTGCGCATTCTGACTGAGGAGTCCGGTAATCCGCAGTTTCTCAAAAAACGGCTGGGTGTTGCCGGCGGCGCGGTCTCACAGGATCAGGACTTTCTCAATGGTCATCCGGGATTGAGAATCAAGGAGCCGCTCGATTATCCCGTTGTCGTGGATACGATCATGGGAAGCCTGCTGAACTCCGATGCCAATCTTAGTGCCGCGGCGCTTGATACGCTCCGCAAGGTGAAAGGCGTCGAGCATAGGGACGATTTTCGGGAGGCAATGAAAAAGCTGCAGGGATCTACGAATCCACGTTTGAAGCTAATTGCTGCTGATGTGCTTCAGGGAAAGAACCTGAGCGATGCGCTGCGCGACGTGCAGCCCGGCTCCGTGCTTGATTTCCGCTACTTTGTAGCCAGGATTGAGCCCATCCTTGCCAGGCAGGGGCCTGACGGGAAAGCTTGTGTCTTCTGCCACGCGAGCCACGTGATTTTCAAACTGGAGCCGCCGAACGCCGAAGGAAGATTCTCTGACCAGGACAGCAAGGAGAACTACAGGTACGCGATGCGTGTTGTCAATATCACAGAGCCGGAGAAGAGCCTCATGCTGATCAAGCCGACTCGCCCCACCGACAGCGCCGGGAATGTTGGTGACTACCTTGCCACTCACAACGGCGGCCAGCGCTGGCCTGGGAACGAATCGAGTGAGCAGTATCGAACAATTATGGAGTGGATTCGGGGAGGTCGCCTGGAAGCGGCCAATTCGCAGAAGTAACCTCTATTTCAATGACCAGAAAGCTCCCGGCCTGCATCTATGTCTCCATGGAAAGACTGCGTCATGCGGCGCGTTGGTGTGTCTTAGTAGCCGTCTCGCTGCTGGGAGCGACGCCGGTGTTCTCGTATTCGCTACTGACGCACGAACAGATTATCGACCTGACGTGGGATGACGCGATCGAACCCCTGTTGTTGAGCCGTTTTCCCAATTCCACGCCCGCGCAACTGGAACAGGCCCGCGCCTTTGCTTACGGCGGTTGTGTAATCCAGGACATCGGCTACTACCCGTTCGGCGAAATCTCATTCTCTAACCTGACGCATTACGTTCGCTCGGGCGACTTTGTCGTCAATCTCTTTCGAAATGCGAAAGATGTGAATGAACTCGCGTTCGCAGTGGGCGCACTGTCGCACTATATTGGCGATTCGATAGGCCATCCGCTAGCCACCAACGTGGCGGTGCCGATCGAATTTCCAAAGCTGCGCAAGCGATTCGGAAATAAAGTCAACTACGCCCAAGGCAAGCAGCAGCATGTGCAGGTAGAGTTTGCGTTCGATATTTATGAGGCCGCTCGCCATCGCGAGGCTCCGCTGAGTTATCTGCGGCATATCGGCCTGGAAGTTCCCGTGCGGCAGCTCTCGCTCGCGTATTACCAGACATACGGAATATCGGAAGATTTTTCCGGCTCGCGCGGGCGACGTGTCAATGTGGGCGCTTATCGATTTGCTGTCCGGACATTTATTCCGCGAATATCAGAAGCGCTTGTGCTGCTGCATCGCAAGAGCGAACCTGCCGACGTGAATACACCCGAGGCTGTTGCGCTGCGCGCTGAGATTCTGGCCATGGATAAGGCGAACAACTGGCCTCACTATCGGCGAAAGGAAGGCATTGGGTTGTGGACTCTGGCGGCGATTCTTTGGGTCGTTCCAAAAGTAGGACCTTTGAAGCTTGCGGCTGTCAAGGGGCCCACGCCGCAGGCCGAGGCAGACTACCAACACAGTCTGGCGCTTTCAATTGGGGCGATGCGCCGAGTGCTGAGGCGATTCACGCCACCTGACAAACGCAGGCCCGCACCTCAATTGCCCGGAATTGACACAGGTAACGGACAGGAGTTTCGTGACCTGGTAATGAGTGGACAGGCCCGCTCGGTGAGCGACCTCAAGACCGACCGCAGGCATCCGCTGACAAATCGTGAGCTCGACACGGGAGATGTCGTTAAGCCAGGCGGATATCCAATGACTGATCAAGCTTATGCTGACTTATTGCGCACGCTTGCGGCACAACCCAATATGACCATTCCAGCCGGGATCAAAGAGGATATCGAGGCGTACTACTCTAATCTCGACGCTCCGATCACCACAAAGAAGGACCCGGAACGATGGGCGCAGTTGCAAAAGGATCTGGCAATCCTGAAGTCCATGCCGACGAGTCCGCTGCCAGAGATCTATCCGACTTACGACACTGAGCCCGAGGAAGCGAAATAAGTCCCGAGTTATTGAAGGACCTGCGCAGTCCTTGCGTGCTGATTAGAACCATCCTGGTCAGAACGGCCTGATTCGTCACCCGGCGAAGCGCCGGTTGAAACGCTGCCCGTCACCGGAAGAAATACTCGGAAACAGGTTGCACTACCGGCCTTGGTGCGAACACTGCGGCAGTTGAGATTGCCGTCGTATTTCTGCACAATCCCTTTGCTGATCCACAATCCCAGCCCTGTCCCCTTGGTGGACTTAGTGGAAAAGAAAGGCTGGAAAAGGCGTTTGGCGTCCTCCGGGTTGATGCCAACGCCGCTATCGAGAATGGAAATAACAGTTCCGCGTCTTTGGCGCGACCAATCCGTCGCTTCGCGCACCGTGACACCGAGTGTGCCACCAGACGGCATGGCCTGCACGGCGTTTCCTACCAGGTTCAGGAAGACCTGCCGAAGTTCGACAGGGAATCCCTGCACGATAGGGATCGTCCGGTAGCGTTTGCGAACCTGAATGCGTGCGGTGTTGAGTGCGCGTTCCTGCAGCTCGAGAACATCGTCGAGTAACTCAGGAATATTCACGGGAATTGGCTGCTTGGACTCGCGATAGAAACTGAGCGTCTGGCGCGTAATGTGCGAGACCCGCTGTAGTTCCTGTTCGGCCATATCGGCAAAGTGGCGCGCCGTATCGTCAAGAGAAGGATGATTGCGCACGAGGTAAAGAGTGTTGGTGATGGCCGCGAGAGGATTGTTAATTTCGTGCGCAATAATCCCGGCGACGCGTCCCATCGCGGCCAGCTTCTCAGTTTCACGCAATGCTTCTTCCGCCTGTAGTTGCGCGGTAATGTCTCGGCTCACTTCAAGAATTGCGGTTCCTTCGTGGTTCATGGTCTTGCGGCATGCCACCACTACTTCAGCGCCGCTCCGAGTCTTCTGCACCAGATTTCCCTGCCATGACTTTTGGTCGCGCAAGGCTGTTTCGATCTCATCACGCGGAGAAGGGAATACGGTTTTTAGATGCTCATGCATGTCCTGGCCGATCATTTCCTGGCGCGTCCATCCGTAAAGGGCTTCGGCCCCGGAATTCCAAAATTGCGTCAGGCCGTCGGAGCCTCTGACAATGATGGCTTCGGTGGCGAGCTCCAGGAGTTCGGCGCGCGTGCGGTATTGATCCTCGCGTTGACGCAATTCTTCCGTACGCTCGGTTACAAGTCGTTCGAGATTGTTGTTGAGCGTTTCCAACTGGCGTGTCTTACGGTGCAGATCGACGAAGACGCCGATCTTGGCACGCAGAACCTCAGGCACCACGGGCACAGAAATATAGTCCACCGCGCCGGAGCGGTAGCCTTGAATCTTGTCGGAGTCGGTCAAATGTACGCCGGAGATGAAAATAATGGCCGTCTTCTGAAATCGTGGGTGCTGGCGGATCACATCGGCGAGTTCGAATCCATCGAGATCAGGCATGCTAACGTCCATGAGCACGACAGCGATGTCGGTCTTCAGCAGAACGTTCAGGGCCTCACTGGCCGTGGTCGCCTTAATGAGGTTCTCGCCGAGATCGGCAAGAATCACCTCGTAGCTCAGCAACTTGGCTGGCTGGTCGTCGACCATCAAAATGTTGATTCGATCTTCCTGCATTTTCAGCATTTCCTCGCTTGGGTTCACGCCATCAATCTAATGAGATAGATATTGCGGACCGGAAAGTCTGTTCCAATTTCGCAAATCGAGCAGACTTCCCGGGTCGTAAGTGACTTGGATGCGCCGTCCGCAAACGATGCATCTTCATGTTTGCATCCACGAAGTTCCTCAACGATGCAGCCACATACGCAATGCAGACAGCAGCTGTTCGGTGTTGACAGGCTTCGCGAGATATTCTGACGCGCCAGCTTCAAGGCACTTTTCGCGATCACCCTTCATCGCCTTCGCGGTCAGAGCGATGATTGGCAGTCGCCGCAGCGCCTGGTTCTGACGAATAACCTGCATGGTTTCGTATCCGTCCATTTCCGGCATCATGATGTCCATCAAGACAATCGCCAAGTCTGGAGTAGATTCAATGGTCGAGATCGCTTCGCGTCCCGTGCCCGCTGAGAGTACCGTCATGCCGCGACGTTCGAGAACGCTGGAGAGCGCAAAGATGTTGCGCACATCGTCGTCGACGACCAGCACCTTTCGTCCGGCCAATGCGTCGTCTGACCTGTGCAGGCGGTCAAGCATATCCTGTTTGGGTTTGGGCAGGTCCGCGACCACTCGATGCAGGAACAGCGCAGTCTCGTCCAGTAACCGCTCGGGGGACTCGACATCCTTCACTACCACGCTTCGTGCCAGCGTATGAAGCTGCGAGTCTTCTTCGGCCGTTAGATCGCGGCCGGTGAAGACTACCACGGGTAGATCTTGCAGGTCAGGAGTGTCACGCATCTTCTCAAGCACTTCAAAGCCGGTCATGTCAGGCAGGCGAAGATCGAGCACGGCGCAATCGTAATCGCCGCTGGCCAATGCTTCGAGTGCGCCAACACCTGTATCAACGGTGTCAATGTCAATATCCTTGTGACCGAGCAGTTCGCGAATGCTGATCTGCTCGGCAGGATTGTCCTCAACCACAAGAAGCCGCTTACGACGTGGTTGCGAATAATCCCAGATGCGCGTGAGAGCCGCATCGAGATCTTCCGTAGTCGTCGGCTTGGTGACAAATGAGAACGCGCCTCGCGACAGGCCGTGATGGCGATCCTCATCGAGCGTGAGCATTTGCACCGGGATGTGCCGAGTGCGCGGGTCCTGCTTGAGGTGATTGAGAATCGTCCAACCGAGCATGTCGGGCAGGAACACATCCAGCGAGATTGCCGTAGGTCCGTACTCGCGCGCCAGCGCCAGAGCCTCCGCTCCCGTCATCGCGCAAAGCACCTTGAAGCCCTTGTCTCGCGAGAGATCGCAGAGTACGCGCGCATAATGCGGATCGTCTTCCACAATCAGCAAAACAGCGTCGCCTTCCTGCAGATTGTTGCGATCGTCCTCAATTCGTTGCTCCTGCTCGGCCGCCGCGACATTGGTAAGGAAGACGGGCATCTGCTGTTGCTGCATAAGGCCGGGTCGTTCGGCCTTGATGACCGTGGGGGCCGCAGGGCCAACATAAGTCTGCGGCAGGAAGAGCGTAAATGTGCTGCCTTGTCCGGGAATCGATCGCAGTTGAATTTCGCCTCCAAGCAGGCTGGCGAGTTCGCGGCTGATGGCCAGGCCTAATCCGGTGCCACCGTACTTGCGGCTCGTGCCGGCATCGGCTTGTTGGAAGGCCTCGAAGATGATGCGCTGTTTCTCCGGCGGAATTCCGATACCCGTATCCGCCACTTGGAATGCAATGACCGATCCGGCGCCAGCCAGGAGCGGATGATCGGGACTCCAGCCGCTTGTGACGGGTGCAATGTTGAGTCGAACACTGCCTTGTTCCGTAAATTTGAACGCATTGGACAGCAGGTTCTTGAGCACCTGTTGCAAGCGCTTCGAGTCGGTAACGAGAGAGCGGCCCAAACGCGGATCGCTGGCCACTTCAAACGAGAGCCTGCGATTTTCAGCTTCGTGCCGGAACGGCCGTCCCACCGTTTCAAGCAGTGCACCGAAGAAGATTTCCTCGGCTTCTACCGATACTGTGCCGGACTCGATCTTCGAAAGATCGAGAATGTCGGAGATGAGGTTGAGCAAATCGGTTCCCGCGCCGTGAATAGTGCGCGCAAATTCAACCTGTTTCGGCGTGAGGCTACCGTCCGGATTTTCGGCAAGCTGCTGGCCGAGCACCAGAATCGAATTGAGCGGCGTGCGCAACTCGTGCGACATATTCGCAAGGAACTCGGATTTGTACTTCGACGTAAGCGCCAGTTCACGTGCCTTTTCTTCGAGGGCACGGCGCGCCTGTTCGATTTCCTGGTTCTTGCGTTCTACTTCGTAGTTCTGTTCGGCCAGCTGTTGCGCCTTTTGCGCGAGCTGTTCGTTGGTCTGCTGCAATTCTTTCTGCTGCGTCTGCAATTCAGCTGCAAGTTGCTGCGACTGTTTCAGCAGGCCTTCCGTCTGCATCGTTGCTTCAATCGAGTTAAGCACGATGCCGATCGATGCCGTGAGCTGTTCAAGGAACGCTAGGTGCGATGGTGTAAAGCCGCTGAGGCTGGCGAGTTCGATCACCGCCTTGACGCGATCTTCAAACAGGACCGGCAGCACGATCACATTTTTGGGGACCGCCTTGAACAAGCCACTGCGAATAGGAGCGGCTTTCTTGGGCAATTCGGTGATGAGCATGCGGCGCTTCTCGGCCGCGCACTGGCCAACAAGTCCTTCACCGATTCGAATTTCGCGAAGATGACCCTCAGGCGTGTCGGCGTACGTCGAAAGAAGGACCAGGCTGCCGTCCGGCTGCGCCGAGTCGCTCTCCATCTGGTAGATGACGCCCTGCTGAGCGTTGATGAGCGGGGCGAGCTCTGACAACAGCATGCGACCCACGGTTGCAAGATCACGCTGCCCTTGCAGCATGCCGGTGAAGCGTGCCAGGTTTGTCTTTAGCCAATCCTGTTCCGTGTTGCGATCTGTTGTGAGTCGAAGGTTGTCAATCATCGTGTTGATGTTGTCCTTCAACTCGGCCACTTCACCGCGCGCTTCCACCTGGATGGATCGCGTCAAGTCGCCCTTGGTCACAGCCGTTGCCACTTCCGCGATGGCGCGCACCTGGTTGGTCAGGTTGTCGGCCAGCAAGTTCACGTTGCCGGTCAAATCCTTCCACGTGCCGGCGGCTCCGGGTACGTTTGCCTGACCGCCAAGACGGCCTTCCACGCCCACTTCGCGAGCCACGGTGGTTACCTGGTCAGCGAAGGTGGCCAGCGTATCCGTCATATTGTTGATGGTCTCGGCAAGCGCCGCCACTTCGCCCTTGGCGTTCACGGTGAGCTTCTGGTTCAAGGCACCGTTGGCCACGGCGGTTACAACCTTCACAATACCGCGCACCTGTTCAGTAAGGTTTGCCGCCATCACATTTACGTTGTCGGTCAAATCCTTCCATGTACCGGCGACACCTGGCACCTGCGCCTGTCCGCCCAGTTTTCCGTCCGTTCCCACTTCGCGGGCCACGCGCGTCACTTCGGCGGCGAATGCGTTGAGCTGATCCACCATCGTATTAATGGTGTCCTTGAGCTCGAGGATTTCGCCCTTCACGTCGACAGTAATTTTGCGGGAGAGGTCGCCTCTGGCGACGGCCGTTGTGACTTCCGCAATGTTTCTCACCTGGGCCGTGAGGTTGCCGGCCATCGAGTTGACCGAGTCGGTTAGATCCTTCCACGTACCGGCCACGCCAGGCACGTTAGCCTGGCCGCCCAGGCGTCCTTCCGATCCCACTTCGCGAGCCACGCGCGTTACTTCAGCGGCGAAGGAACGAAGCTGCTCCACCATGGTGTTGAGCGTTTCCTTGAGCTGCAGAATTTCGCCGCGCACGTCCACCGTAATCTTGCGGCTTAAATCGCCGTTGGCAATGGCCGTTGCCACTTCAGCAATGTTTCTCACCTGCGCGGTCAGGTTGCCGGCCATGAAGTTGACCGAGTCGGTTAGATCCTTCCACGTACCGGCGACACCGGGCACCTGCGCCTGCCCGCCGAGCTTTCCGTCCGTTCCCACTTCGCGGGCCACGCGCGTCACTTCGCCGGCGAATGCATTCAGCTGGTCCACCATCGTGTTAATGGTGTTTCTCAACTCGAGAATTTCGCCCTTTACGTCGACGGTAATCTTGCGGGAGAGATCGCCGCGGGCCACAGCGGTTGTCACTTCGGCGATATTTCTTACCTGGGCCGTGAGGTTACCGGCCATCGAGTTGACCGAGTCGGTGAGATCCTTCCACGTACCGGCCACGCCAGGCACGTTGGCCTGGCCGCCAAGCCTGCCTTCGGTTCCCACTTCACGAGCCACGCGGGTTACTTCGCCGGCGAACCTGTTCAGCTGATCCACCATCGTATTGATGGTTTCCTTCAGAAGCAGAATTTCGCCGGAAACGTTCACCGTGATCTTCTTTGATAAGTCACCGGTCGCGATTGCCGTCGAAACTTCGGCGATGTTTCTCACCTGGCCCGTAAGGTTCGAGGCCATTGAGTTCACCGAGTCCGTAAGATCCTTCCACGTTCCAGCGACGCCGGGTACAAGCGCCTGTCCGCCGAGCTTTCCGTCAGTACCCACTTCGCGAGCCACGCGGGTTACTTCGCCGGCGAACGCGTTGAGCTGATCCACCATCGTGTTCAGGGTGTCTTTCAGTTCCAGAATTTCGCCCTTCACGTCGACGGTGATCTTGCGGCTCAAGTCGCCGCGAGCGACCGCCGTTGCCACTTCGGCAATGTTTCTCACCTGGCCCGTAAGGTTCGAGGCCATGAAGTTCACGTTGTCTGTGAGATCCTTCCAGGTACCCGCGACGCCAGGCACCTGCGCCTGTCCGCCGAGCTTGCCGTCCGTACCCACTTCGCGAGCCACGCGGGTTACTTCGCCGGCGAACGCGTTGAGCTGATCCACCATCGTATTGATGGTGTTTTTGAGCTCGAGAATTTCGCCCTTAACGTCGACAGTAATCTTGCGAGATAGATCGCCTCTGGCAACGGCCGTTGTAACTTCAGCGATGTTTCTCACCTGCGCTGTCAAGTTGCCGGCCATCGAGTTCACTGAGTCCGTCAGATCCTTCCAGGTTCCTGCCACACCCGGCACGTTGGCCTGGCCACCAAGCCTGCCTTCCGTTCCCACTTCGCGAGCTACGCGTGTTACTTCACCGGCGAACCTGTTCAGCTGATCCACCATGGTGTTTAGCGTTTCTTTCAGCTGCAGAATCTCACCGCGTACGTCGACGGTGATCTTGCGGCTCAAATCGCCGTTTGCAATCGCTGTCGCCACTTCCGCAATGTTGCGAACTTGGCCGGTAAGGTTGCCGGCCATGAAATTCACGTTGTCGGTGAGATCCTTCCAGGTTCCCGCCACACCAGGCACGTTGGCCTGGCCGCCAAGCTTGCCTTCCGTTCCCACTTCGCGGGCCACGCGCGTTACTTCGCCGGCAAACGCATTCAGCTGATCCACCATCGTGTTGATGGTGTCCTTCAATTCCAGAATTTCACCCTTTACGTCGACGGTGATCTTGCGGCTCAAGTCACCGCGGGCCACGGCGGTTGTTACTTCGGCGATGTTACGAACCTGAGCGGTCAGGTTACCGGCCATGGCATTCACTGAGTCCGTCAAATCCTTCCAGGTTCCCGCCACGCCCGGCACAACGGCCTGTCCGCCAAGCTTGCCGTCGGTTCCCACTTCGCGGGCTACGCGCGTCACTTCCGAGGCAAAGGACCGCAGCTGGTCCACCATGGTATTGATGGCTTCTTTCAGCTGAAGAATTTCGCCGCGCACGTCGACGGTGATTTTGCGGCTCAAGTCGCCGCTGGCCACGGCCGTCGCCACCTCGGCAATGTTTCTCACCTGGCCCGTCAGGTTCGAGGCCATCGAGTTCACTGAGTCCGTCAGATCCTTCCACGTTCCAGCCACGCCCGGCACCACCGCCTGTCCGCCGAGTTTGCCGTCGGTTCCCACTTCGCGGGCCACGCGCGTCACTTCTGATGTAAAAATCCCCAGCTGCTGAATCATCGTATTTACGATGTTTGCCGAGCGCAGAAACTCGCCTTCGAGCGGCCTACCATCCACGTCCAGTCGCACCGTTTGCGTCAAGTTGCCCTGCGCCACGGCGGCAATCGCGCGCGTCACTTCAGTGGTGGGGCGCAGCAGATCCTCAACCAGCGTGTTGACGCTGACCTCCATGTCGTCCCACGCGCCGCGCCGCCGTTCCACCCGGATGCGTTCGCGGGTCTTGCCCTCTTTACCTACGGCCTGGCCCACGCGCTTCAGTTCCAGCGCCATCTGCTGGTTGGCCGTAACAATCTCATTAAAGTTGTCGGCGATCTTGCCTGCCATCCCGGTCCAGGTCACGGGCAGGCGCACACTGAAGTCGCCGTTTTTCATCGTCTGCAGGCTTTGCAAAATGGCCGCCATATATTCGGGGGAGTACCCGTCGGGGCCGCTAATTGAGGGTGTCTGGGAAGTTCCGCCTGAAGGATTAGGATCGTCCTGGCCAAGGCCGGGCTGTTCAATGGAGGTGGCCATCTTCACGTGCTCCTGCGTGATGGGAAATAAGTAAGCTCACAACCTCTTCCCGGAAAGGTGTTTAGCGGCCTATTAGGACGAGCATAGGCACGTGAGGCACGGTCGGGAGGGGGAATGCGCTGATCGTGTTCGATGCTACGGCCATCAAGCGGGTTGTATCATTTTGCTCAATCATTGCATTGTGGGCGTTTCGTAGCTGGAAGCTCCGAAAATGCGCCGAAAATCGCGTCAAATCGTAGACTTACGTACTCGACTTTGCCCCCATTGCACCCCGCCACGGTAGCCGGTATCGTAGCCTGTGACTGGAGCGAACCCGTGAGCTTGTTCTGTGCGGTCGGTGGAGTTGACCAGGAAATTTCACAGGCGGAGATGGCCCAATTGCTATCCTCCACCCTCGACCAACTCGGCTCGCGCAATCGCGTTCTCGCCGTGCCGCCTGACATGACCCGCTTCCACTCCCAGGCCGGCGCCCTCACCGAGGCGGCCTATCGTTACTACGGCGATCGCCTTAAAAAGGTGCTCCCCGCTTTGGGCACGCACTCTCCCATGCGCCCCGACCAACTCAGCCACATGTTTGGCGCCGTCCCGCAGGATCGCTTCCTGGTCCACAACTGGCGCACTGACGTTGAAACCCTCGGCGAAGTCCCCGCCACCTTCATCGAAGAGCAATCTGAAGGCAAGCTCCACTACGCCTGGCCCGCGCAGGTCAACAAGCACATCGTTCATGGCGAGTGGGACCTGGTGCTGTCCATTGGCCAGGTAGTGCCGCATGAAGTCATCGGCATGGCGAATTACAACAAGAACATTCTCGTCGGCACCGGCGGCCGCGAAGGCATTAACCGCAGCCACTATCTCGGCGCGGTCTACGGCATGGAGCGCATCATGGGCAAGGCGCAGAATCCTGTCCGTGCCGTCCTCAACTACGCGTCAGATCACTTCCTCCAGCACTTGCCCATCGTCTATGTGCAAACAGTCGTCGGCCGCAAGGCAGATGGCGGTCTCGCTCTCCGCGGCCTCTACATCGGCGACGACCAGGAATGCTTCCTGCGCGCTGCCGAACTCGCCGTCAAGGTCAATTTCGAAATGATGGACGAGCCCATCCGCAAGGCCGTCGTCTACCTCGATCCCCACGAATTTCACTCCACCTGGCTCGGCAACAAGGCCGTCTATCGCACCAGAATGGCGCTGGCCGACGGCGGCCAACTCGTCATCCTCGCCCCGGCGGTGAAGGAATTCGGCGAAGACAAAACCATCGACACGCTCATCCGGAAATATGGCTATCGAGGCACGCCCGCCACCCTCAAGGCGGTCGAAGAGAATCCCGACCTCGCCTCTGACCTGAGCGCCGCCGCTCACCTCATTCACGCTTCATCGGAAGGCCGCTTCCGCATCACCTGGTGCCCCGGCGAGCTCACCAGGCAGGAAGTCGAAAGCGTCGGCTTCGAGTACGCTGATCTTTCCGAGATGCTTCAGAAGTACAATCCCGGCGAACTTGATCATGGCTGGAACGCAGTCAATGGCGAAGACATCTTCTTCATCGCCAACCCCGGCCTCGGTCTCTGGGCACACAAGCTCGCGGCTTTAAGCCCATCCCTTTTTCTGCCCATCCCAAGCGCCGTTGAAATCCCCGCAGCGGACCCGTCGACAGAACCGGTGATTGCTCTTGCTTTTTGTTTTTCAATCCAGTCATGACATGTCAACTGAATGCCAGTGGCCGGCTCAGCCAATCTTCACTTACTGGTCTGCGGCGCAGTCGCTCAGATCACAGCCGAAAGTTCACGGCGACCGTTATGAACAACCACCGGCTCGCCGTTTCTCATCGCCGGAGTGAATCGGTATCGTCGAACTGCCTCCACTGCTTCTCATCCAGTCCCATTCCTAACGGCCTCACGACCTTTGGGTTTCGCGCCATCCCGTTGCGATCCACGAGTACAGTTACCATGCACTCTCCTTGCTTCCTGCCGCGCCGCGCCTCTTGGAGAACTCGGCTAGGGGAGTGATGATGGGAATTGGTGGGGTCACCCCTCCTTCCGACCCTCGGAAATAGGCAGGATCAGGAGCTGGGTTGGGCACTCCATTGCCGGATGTAAGCACAACCTCGCCAGGTGCAGCTCGGCGCCCGCGATCACATGTTGCTCCGGCTGGGCAGTCAGCTCACCGATCCCTTAGTCTTTCCTTTCGGAACATGCTGTCGTTTCGGCGCTATGCAGGCTCAACGCAAGAGAGATTGCCACGGCCCCTAGGCGCCCCATCGCGCACACCCGGCTTGAAACGGTCTCCCTCGGCGATGAGGAGCGCTTGTTTGTCGATCTGCGTCCCCGCGGCGCGAAGGTCGGATATTACGAGGTTCTCCCTGCTATCGACGATGAGGAAGATACAACTTTTCCTCTATTTTCGCTTTGCAGTCATCGCTGTTGAATACCCCAGTTGCGCGCGCTAGCAGTTCGGGAACGGAGACATCCTTCCCGAGCGCGTACACTCGGACCGCATAGGTTAAGCCTACGGGCACCGCCCCGGACAGACTGGCCCATCGAAATCCCGATGGCACAAATGGTCTGACCGCACAACGGCGAAATTGGCGTTCCGCATTCTTCTCTCCGGGAAACACGGAAACTCTTCCCACGCCCGTCCCCACAACCACGAGTTCGCGGCGCTCCATCTTGGATGCGCGTTCCGATCCGCGAAGGGAACTACTGTATGTCGCTCAGAGGTCTCACCTCTGCACTGATTCTCACTGCTCCGCACTATCAATAGCAATCCCAGCGTTGCAGGCTCCTCGTGCGCCCGCCTCAAGCTACAAAGCTCTCCCCCTCCTCCCTCCCCAAAATCGCCTCCATTGATGAGCGCTTCCAGTCCTACAACATTGAAATGGTCGAAGTCACCGGCGGCCGCTTCTGGAAGCCCTACGCCAGCAAAACTGCGGACGCAGCGCCAGCCCCCAACGCCAACCAGCCCGTCGGCATGGATCCGTCGCTCTACGAGTATCGCGCCCCCATCAATCTCTCGGTTCCTCGTCTGCGCAAACTCGCAGCCGCGCTCGGCCCTGCCTATGTGCGCGTCAGCGGAACCTGGGCCAACACTACGTTCTTTCAAGACGCAGACGGACCGGCCCCTGCCACTCCGCCTGAAGGTTTCAAGGCCGTTCTCACCCAGGGGCAGTGGAAGGGTGTGCTCGACTTTGCCAAGGCCTCCAACGCTGAAGTCGTTACCTCGTTTGCTTTCGGCGCCGGCACCCGCGATGCCTCCGGCATCTGGACGCCCGCGCAGGCCGACAAGTTCCTCGCCTTCACGCAATCCGCAGGCAGCCGCATCGCCGCGGCCGAATTCATGAATGAGCCCACCTTCGCCGCCCTCGGCGGAGCGCCAGCCGGGTACGACGCCAAGGCGTACGCGCGCGATTTCGCGGTATTCAAGCCATTCCTCAAAGCCAGGTCGCCCAACACCATCCTCCTCGGCCCCGGCGGTGTTGGTGAAGGAGGCATGCTCGCCCCAGCCTCCATGAAAACCATCTCCAGCGCCGACATTCTCGCCGCCCTCGGCTCGCAGGCCGCAACGGACCCAGCGTTCGACGCCATCTCCTATCACTCTTACGGAGCCATCTCCAGTCGTTGCGCGGTCGGTCCAGCCGCCGCCGCCGGCATCAAGCCAGACGCCGCTCTCTCTGACGAGTGGCTGGCGCGCTCTGAGAAAATCGCCGGCTTCTATGCCGCGCTCCGCGATAAATACGAGCCCGGCAAGCCGCTCTGGAACACTGAAACCGCCGAGGCCGCCTGCGGAGGCGACCGCTTTGCCGCCACCTTCCTCGACACCTTCCGTTACCTCAACCAGCTCGGCGTGCTTGCCGGGAAGGGCGTTCAGGTACACATGCACAACACCCTCGCCGCCAGCGACTATGGTCTCCTCGACGAGAAGACCTACCAGCCCAGACCCAACTACTGGGCGGCCCTCGCCTGGCGTCGCCTGATGGGCACCACCGTTCTCGATCCCGGTCCCACCTCGGCTCCCGGCCTGCGTCTCTACGCGCACTGCCTCCGCAACCAGCCGGGCGGCGTTGCCCTGCTGGCTATCAACGCCAACGCCAAGGCCACGGCAAAAATCGAGATAGCTGCAGCTTCCGATCGCTACACACTCACCGCGCACGAGCTCCAGAGCGGCAGCGTGGAGCTGAACGGCGCCACCCTCGCGCTCGGAGCAGGTGACGAACTGCCCGCTTTCAAAGGGCTCGCGACCCCCTCAGGCACATCCGAACTTCCCCCCGCCAGCATCACCTTTTTCGCTATCCAACAGGCCGACAACGCCGCGTGCAAATAGCCATCTCCGTCGCCGGCAGCGGGAATCCGTCTTCGAAGTCTTTGCGCCACCCACAACTCGGTACCCATCAGGTCAACCATCCGGTGGATGCAGGCACAACCGGTGTACGGCCAATATGTTTCGTGAGCGATCCCTCATCTCTACCCGTTGACAGTGTCGAAACATCGAGTCCGATCTTCTGATCTCAAACTGTCTCCTTTGAAAAATGTGCTGATCCCCACCCCCTCGCCCTCAGTGGCGATTTTCGAGGTCGAAATATGAATCGGCGAAATTTCTTGCGGGCCAATGGCTCCATCTGCGCGGGTTTGGCGCTTTCCAGGGCGTTGCCCTTACTGGCGGATACCCCATCCACCACCGGATGGCGAACGTTCGAGGTGGTCACCCGCGTTGAATTGCTGAAGCCCGAAGGGGAGAGTCACATCTGGCTGCCTGCGCCTCTGATTCGCGACACGGCTTATCAAAAGACAATCTCGGCCGAGTTCAAGGCGGAGGGCGGAACGGCAAAGTTGAGTAAGGACGAGCAGAACGCCCTCGGGATCGTGTCCGCGGCGTACCCCGCAAACGCCAGGCCCGCGCTCACCCTCACAAGCCGCGTTTCAACGAAGAACTACGCAGTCGATTTGTCCTCCCGTGGAACAGCACCGCCCGCGTCACGCGCCGAGCTGGATTACTTCCTCAAGCCGAGCCAGTTTGTACCGATAGACGGCATTGTGAAAGAGACCGCGCTGACAGCCACAGCCGGCGCGAACACCGACATGGAGAAAGCCCGGGCCATTTACGAGTGGGTGGTGGAGCATACGTTTCGCGATCCCAAGGTGCGTGGCTGCGGCCGTGGCGACATCCGCTTCATGCTGGAGTCGGGCGATATGGGCGGCAAATGCGCCGACTTGAACGCCCTCTACGTGGCTTGGCCCGTTCCGTGGGTTTACCCGCGCGGCATGTGTACGGGTTGCGCATTGCGAAATCGGAGATGGGCTACAAGAGCCTGGGGTTGGCCACCGATAAAGCGACGAAGGGTCAGCACTGCCGCGTGGAGGTCTATCTGCGCGACCATGGATGGGTGCCCGTGGATCCGGCCGATGTGCGGAAAGTGGCTTTAGAAGAGCCACCGGGAAATCTCCCGTTGAACGACGAGACTGTGTCGAAGGCGCGCCGTTCCTTGTTCGGATCATGGGAGATGAACTGGATGGCCTTCAACTACGCCCATGACGTGGCGCTTCCCGGATCGGCCAACAAGCCAGTGGTGTATTTCATGTATCCGCAGGCGGAGACCGCGGGGGCCCGGGTGGATCCGTTCGATCCGGATAACTTCAAATATGAAATCACGGTGAAGGAAATAAGCTAGCGCCGAAGGCGTTACCACGGCGCCGCGTCGTCGAAGGCACGCCGCAAGTGCAGACTTATCAAAGCTCGGGGTAGGCGGCGATCCGCCCGCGATTCCGATTTCGTTCGCGCGCGGCCGGAATGCCCCAAAACGTGGGAGTTCAATCCCCGAATGGATGGAGTAAGCTTCTCCGTTGCGCCGAATGCACTTCGGGGAGAATAGAGCAATGACGGGCCGGATTAGCAAAAAAACGGAAATGCAACTGTATGCCATGGTAATCCTTACGTGGCTCGGAGTAGTTGGCCTGTCGAGCTGCGCCTGTACAACCCCAACGTGCGGGCTAAGAGTCCTCGGAGCGCTGGTGGGTATGGGTGCCTTCTGGAAAGCATCGTCCATGATAGGGAAGCACAAGATTGTCAGGAGCGGATGCGAGGCTTCCGCACGTGGCGCATAAGGCGGCGACTCTTTGCCGGGAAATTCGGGTACGCCTTCCAATAGCAGAATTGGACTAAACCGATCGCAGGATGGGCTCATCGCGGCTACCGCGAAGAGCAAGACCGCTGAAGCTGAACTCGGACAACACGATCCTTGCCCGCCCCTGTGGAAAACTTGTCAAGAGGCAATTCGAAAAATAGTTTGTAACTACCTTTAGAATCAGCGCAAAAAACTTTGCTCAAATTAGGGATTAATTCAGCGAACCTGCCATACTTGAATCAGACTCACAAAAAAGCCTCTCTGGGACCTTATCCCGAAGGGGCTTTTTTTCATGCCACTCTTCTGGCGTTGGCAGGAACGAACTGTTCGCTGTCTGCCGCGTTTCTATTCATTGCTCACTGTGTTCACTGTCCACTGATCGCCGATCTCTGTCCACTGTCCACCGTTCACTGTGTTTTAGATCACGGTGAGCGCAAATTCCCCCATTTTCGGTGTGTAACCGCATCATTCAACTGGACTTGGTCGTTTTATTTTTTGCGCGCGATTCTGCTTTTGTCGTGTTTTTTCGGGTTTCGGGGTCAATAACCCCCAATTCTCGCAGCAGAAACGCAAAATCGAACGCAATTTCCTTCAGGTAGTCGTACCGTCCGCTGGCGCCCCCGTGGCCGGCCTTCATGTTGGTCACCAGCAGCAGCGGATTTGAATCGGTCTTGAGCGTACGCAACTTGGCAACGTACTTGGCCGGCTCCCAGTACATCACCTGGCTGTCGTGCAGGCTGGTCTTCACCAGCATCGACGGGTAACTTGCTTGTTTTAAATTGTCATAGGGCGAGTAGCTCAACATGTACTTGAAGTATTTTTCTTCGTTGGGATTGCCCCATTCCTCGTATTCGGGAACGGTCAGCGGCAGCGAGGCGTCGAGCATGGTGTTCATTACGTCGACGAACGGCACGTGTGAGACGGCCGCCTTGAACAGGTCGGGGCGCATATTCACGATGGCGCCCATCAGCAGCCCTCCGGCCGATCCGCCCTCGACGGCCACGCGTTCCGAGTCGCCGTAGCCGGAGCCGGTAAGGTACTCGACGCAGGCAATGAAGTCGGAGAAGGTGTTGCGCTTCACCAGCATTTTTCCGGCGTCATGCCAGGGTGTGCCCAGGTCGCCGCCGCCGCGGATGTGAGCGTAGGCCATCAGCACCCCGCGATCGAGCAGGCTGAGGCGGTTCGATCCAAAGCCCAGCGGCAGCGAGTAACCATAGGATCCGTAGCCATACACGTACAGCGGGTTCGTGCCCGGCTTTCCCCGCCCTTTGCGAAACTTGTCCTTGCGGTAAACCAGGGAAATGGGGATCTGGACACCGTCGGGCGCCGTGGCGTGGATGCGCTCGCTGGCGTAGAGGGTGCGGTCGAAGCCACCGGGAACCTCAAGCTCCTTCAGCAGCCTGGAGGCACCATTCTCCGGGTCGTATTCGTAGACTGAGGCAGGCGAAACCAGCGACTGGTACGCGTAGCGGAACGTGGCCGTTTCGAAGACACGATTGATGTGGGGATGAGCGCTATAGGCAGGTTCCGGGAACAGAATTACCCCCTCGTGTTCCGTCAGCGACCCGATGCCCAGGAAGCGGAAGGAGCGCAAGCGAGGGAGACCATCGCGGCGTTCGCAAACTATGTAGAATGTGCTGAATAAATCAATCTCTTCAAGCATTACATCGGGCCGGTGAGGGATCACTTCGGTCCAGCTCTCGCGTTCGGGCGACTCTACCGGCGCGGTGACCAGGCGGAAGTTGCGTCCCTTGTCGTTGGTGCGGATGTACCAGAGACCGTGACGGTGGTCGACGTAGTATTCGTGCTCGTCCTGACGGGGCGCGATCATCCGGAACTTGCTCTCGGGTTCGTCGGCAGGAACGTAGTGGCACTCGGTGGTCGTGTGGCTGGCAGATTCCAGGATGATGTACTTGCCGTCTCGGGTTCGGCCGGCGCCGATGTTGAAGCGCTCATCACGCTCCTCGATCACCAGTTCGTCGGCGGCGTAGGGGGTTCCGCGCATGTGGCGGTAGAGCTCGAACTGGCGCTTCTGCTCCTGGTCCTCGACGGTGTAGAAGAGGTTGAAGCTGTCGGCGGCCCAGACCACGGAGCCCACGCGCTCGACGCTGCCGGAGAGGATCTCGCCATTCTCGAGATCCTTGATTCTGAGGGTGTACTGACGGAAGCCGGTGGTGTCGATCGTGTAGGCCATCCAGCGGCCGTCGTCGGAAATGTCGATGGCTCCGATAGAGAAAAAGGCGAGTCCGACGGCCATTTGGTTGCCGTCGAGGATCACCTCCTCTTCCGCGTTGTCCTTTGGCCCGTCGACGCCGCCGCGCTTGCGGCAGTGGATGGCGTACTGGCTGCCTTCCTCGGTGCGGTTGTAGTACCAGTAGCCGCCGTCGCGGTAGGGCACGGAGACATCAGTCTGCTTGATGTGGCTGAGCATCTCGTCGTACAGCTGCTCGCGGAGGGGGGCCAGGGGCGCCATGTAGGCTTCAGCGTAGGCGTTCTCGGCCTCGAGGTACCTGGTGACCTCGGGGTTCTCCTTGTCGCGGAGCCAGGCGTAGTCGTCCGTGAGGACGATGCCATGGAGCTGTTTCTCTGTGTGTTCAACGAGAGCGACGGGCGGCGAAGGCAGCGTGATTGTCTCGGTCATCTCCTCTAGTTTAGTGGGTGGGCGAGCGGTTGGATGTCGCATTTGGCTCTCAGCCACCGGCCCTCAGCCGTCAGCAATCAGCTCGTCCGCAATCAGGAGCTTTCGTGTCCGCAAATTCTCACGTACGTTACTGCAGAATTCAGGTCTCAACCGGAGCTCAAGGTGTCCTATACTCGCCGGAAGGACGAGACAGGCTCATGCGAGTTAGCTATCAAGTGGCGATGGTCGTGTTTCTTTGCTCCCTGACGAGCATCGGACAGCAGCAGCCTGCGTCAGGCAACAACCCGATTGCGTCATCCGGCAATTCAGGAGTGGTGAACGGCCGCGTTACGCTTGGGGATACCAAGGCCCCCGCTCGAAACGCCAAGGTCTACCTTCAGCCGGTTGCGTCACTGCTCGCGGATGGTGCGCGTGGCCAAGGCAACGGACGGGGCCCTGGGATCACAATATCCGTTGGAACCTCGTTCGAAGGCAAGTACTCAATCCCCCACGTTCCCTTCGGGTCCTATTATGTTGTTGCCGTCGATGCCGGTTACCTCTCTCCCTACGTACAGCTTGAGTTGGCGACGGACCGCTCTTCACCCGACACCCCTCCCGGACCACAACAGCAGGCCGCCAAAGAGCGCGTACTCAAGTCCCTTTCCCGGGTCGATGTCCAATCAAGTCTTCCGGTAGACGTCGACGTGGTTCTTGAGCGAGGCGGAGCCATCAGTGGTACGGTCACCTACGATGATGGAACGCCCGCGACGGGTGTTCAAGTCTCCGCGCTCATCCGAAGCGCCGAAGCAGAAAAAGAATCGTGGATTTCCCTCGACATGATCTCAAACCAGTCCTGGTCACGACTCGAGAGCGATGATCGAGGAAATTATCGAATCAGCGGCCTGCCTGCGGGACGATACATTGTCATGGCAAATCTGAGCGCCTCGAGGTCCATCGACTACATTTCTGCAAACAGCAGCGGCAGCACGAGCTCGAATGGTACTCAATCGAACTTGGACATCTACTCCGGCAGCACGCACCGGAAAAAAGAGGCCAGTTCGTTCTCTATCTCTCTGGGCGAAGAGCGCAACGGGGAAGATATTCGCATCCCGCTGAGCAAGCTGCATACTATTTCCGGCAATTTCGTTTCCGCCCTGGACGGCCACGTTGTCAACGGCGGACAAGTCATCCTGTTAAATGCCGATGACAAGTCCTTTGTCGCCGCCGCGGGTGCCACAGAGGATGATCCCGGCTTCATTTTCTATTTTGTGTTCGAGGGCGATTACGTACTTTCCAGTTCCATGTCCGCCGATGTGGATTACGTCCCGATATCGCTGCCCCATTCGGATGCTCCGATGCCACCGCAGTTCGAAGGCAAGCCGCGCCACTTCTACGGATCCGCCTCCAAGCCTCTTCACGTCGAAGGCGATATGCAGGGTGTAACGATCGAAGTTCCTGAGCCCACCGCCAAAGAGGTGCAGATGTTCAAGGCCATGGAGGAACAGCAGCAGCAATATCGAACTGGAGCCCCGAAGTGACACCAATGCGTATGACCGAGTCCGGCTGTTGCCTTGTGAGTCGAGATCTTCAACGGTCAGCTGTCAGCCCTCAAATTATCGGACAATGCGGTGGTCTCTGTTTGCATTCATAGAAGGGAGAGCAAATCGGTCACTTGGGGGCCCGCAATAGGCATAGAACGCGAAAGCGGCGTTGACTCTCTCAAGCGCGCCGATAGGCCTGTTAATCAGTTCAATAAAGAAGCCGCCATTTTGGGGCGGCCTTTTGCCAGAGGGTCAGTGGAACAGTTCAGGGTTGCTGGGCGAGCGCGTCCCGGTTTTCCTTGGCCCAGTCGCTGTCGGCGGGAACCTCTTTGAGTGGTGGGCCGCCCTGGGTCCCGCAGGCGCAGGGGCCCTCAGTTTTGGCCTCGGTCATGCAGGAACAGGACTTGTTGTTAAGGCAGGCGCAGACATACACCACCGCCTTCGCTGATTTCCGATCGCCTTTGTCGCGTTTTCCTAAAGCGCCGGCGTCGACTGGCACGTAGGCGATGGAAAGCAACAAAAGCAAAGCGCAGGTGAGCATGGTCCGATACGGCATCGATTTCCCCCCTAGGGCGGCTACCGTTCAACCATCCCATTGGCGGGAAGCCGAGGCAATATCCACTTGCGCGGCGAGCGGCATAGCCAGTGGAATAGGGGCCAGCGCCCAGGTTTTTCAATTGAAATTGCCTCTGCTGCGGCATTCTCACAAGCGAATCTTCAGCCCGAAGGAGGACAAAACACCGCCCTCCTTCGGGGGTTGGGCGTGGCGCTGAGAGCCTCGACTAGAGGGCGGTCTCTCCGTGTTCGTCGTTGCGAATGCGAATGGCATCGTCGATCGTGGAGATGAAGATTTTGCCGTCGCCAATTTTGCCGCTCCTGGCCACTGAAGTGATCGCGCGAATCGCAACATCCAGCATTGCGTTCGTGACCACCAGCTCAAGCTTTATCTTGGGCAAGAGGTCGACGGAGTATTCGCGGCCGCGATAGAACTCCGTGTGCCCCTTTTGCCGGCCGTGGCCGCGCGCTTCGAGGATGGTCATGCCGGTGACTCCGGCCTGAATCAGGGCCTCTTTGATCTGATCTAGCTTCGAAGGCTGAATGATTGCTTCAATTTTCCGCATCCTGGCACCTCATTTGTACTGGTGAAACCGCGGTGAGTTTGAGAATCGACATATGGCGCGCACGCGATGTTCGATCAGGCTGCGGTGTCATAACCTTCCTCACCGTGCAATGCGACATCGAGTCCTTCGACCTCTTCGGTCGCGGATACGCGCAATCCGATGGTCATGTCGACCAGCTTGAGCAGTATGAGTGTGCCGATGATGGATATGCCCCAGGCAATGGCAACACCGCCTATCTGATTCAGGAGTTGATGCCAATTGCCCTCGATCAATCCGGAGGGGAGTGCGTTGCCGGCGGAGTCTTTGAAGATGGGATTGATTTCCCGGGTTGCGAATACGCCGGTGAGGATGGCCCCGAGGGTTCCACCTACACCATGCACGCCGAAGGCATCCAAGGCGTCGTCGTAGCCGAACCGTTGTTTCACTATGGCAACCATGAAATAGCAAACGACTCCCGCAGCCAATCCGATGAGGATGGCGTGCATTGGTTGCACGAATCCGGCAGCGGGCGTGATGGCAACCAGGCCGGCCACCGCACCTGAAATGGCGCCCAGGGCACTGGGCTTGCTGTTGCGAATCCACTCAATTGCGCCCCACGCTACCGCGGCTGCTGCCGTAGCGAAATGCGTGTTGACGAATGCGCTTGTCGCCAGCGTGCCCGAGGACAAGGCACTGCCCGCATTGAATCCGAACCAGCCGACCCAGAGGAGACACGCTCCGATGAAACTAAGCACGACGGAGTGCGGCCGCGCGGGTTCAGTTGGATACCCGAGCCGCTTGCCAAGGTAGAGCGCGCAAACGAGGGCAGAGACACCCGAGGTGATGTGCACGACGGTGCCGCCGGCGAAATCCAGCGTGGGCAGCGCGCCTCCCAGAGATGCGTTCAGCATGCCGCCTTTTCCCCACACCATGTGGGCCATCGGCGAGTAAATGACGATGGACCACAACACGAGGAAGCATGCCATGGCGCTGAATTTCATGCGTTCCGCGAAAGCGCCTGTGATCAGCGCCGGCGTGATGATCGCAAACATCAGCTGGTAGATCATGAAGGTCTGCACGGGGATCGTAGAGCCGTAATCGGGATCAGGCGTCAGGCCCACGCCGTGCATGAATACGTGATGCAGGCCGCCGATGAAACTGGTTCCCGCATCGAAGGCGAGGCTGTAACTTACGACCGCCCAAACAAGGGTAATGATCGCCATCATGGCGAAGCTTTGCATCATTACCGAAAGCACGTTCTTCTTGCGAACCAGGCCGCCATAAAACAGGGCAAGGCCGGGGCCGGTCATCATCAGGACGAGGGCTGAACTTACCAGCATCCAGGCGTTATCGGCATTGGAGACGGTGAGAGGCGGAGAAGAAGTTTGTGCGAGACATGCGCCGGTGCCTGCGACGCCGAGCAAGAGAGCTGTGGGAACAACGATGCGACTCTTCCGAAGCATAGTTCTCCTGAATGAAACCTAGGTTGTTGATACATGGCGCCGGGCTCAGCACGCGCACGGCTGAGAGCGCTCGAGTGCAAGCGCTCACAACAGTGCTATCGATCGCGCAACATAGGGATGCTCGCTAGATCGATGCGAACTCGCTCAGACTGGCGCGATTGCGGGAAGCCTCTTGCGACGTGACGGAGAACGAAAAAGCTTCCAGGGTTAGGAAGCAATCCTGATCTCAGCCACGAAGGCGGGCCGCGCCGGCAATGTCGACCTGATTGAAACAGGAAGGAGATCTAACAGCGCAACACGGTTGTAGAGAGGACACGCGTGCGACCCGAGATCCGGGCTTGAGGAGAGAGGTGCGCTTCCGTCTCGAGTAGAAGCCAGTGGGAAGGGTCGGTGCCTGAGACGACAGAGAAGCCGCCATTCGTGTGCTCTCCGGAAGCATGCGAAGAAGCGACTCGATGGTCCCTCAGAGTGGTTTCGGGCATATCAATGGATGGAGCGATCAAGACGGTAGCAACGGCAATGAGGATTGCCAGCGCTACGCCGAATTTGATCGTCCTCGCCATGAATATGAGACATCGTAGCAAAGACTCTTTCGAAAGCTAATCAGGATCATGTAAGGTTTCGACGGAGAGTTTCGCGGCGAGCGAATTTTATCGTCGCGGAACAGCCGGTGGAGGATGACCGATCGCGCGGAATGCCCGCCGCATGGTGACGTGCAGCTATTCTGCGCGCAAGGCAAATGTCGGATCCACCGTGGCGGCTCGCCGGGATGGCAGGTAGCACGCGAGCCATGCAATGACTACGACGCAGATGGAAGTGACGATGTAAGTGCCGGGGTCCATGGGGCTCACGTTGAATAGAAGCGAAGACATAAGTCGCATGGTGAGGAAGGCGGAGGCCAGTCCTATGACCACGCCAATGCCGGTGAGCCATAGACCCTGGCGGACGAACAGGGACGTAAGCGCGGGCCGCTGCGCTCCGAGCGCCATGCGAATGCCTATCTCTCGCGTGCGCTGCGAGACGGAATACGAGATGACACCGTAGATGCCAACGACGCCGAGCAGCAGGGCCATGCTTCCAGCCACGCAGAGCATGACCAGCGTGAACGACGTGCGTGCCATCGACTTGGTATATAGCTCTCCGAGTGTGGTGGGGTCAGCCAGCGGAAGATCGGAGTCGATGGACCAGACCATCTGCTGTACTTCTTTCATGAAGGCCGCGGATCCGGCGCGGGAAGATCGAATAACGAATGCGACATTGCGTCGAACTGTCTCGGGCTGGCCTTCGAAGCGGTCCTGAAAGACGGGCCAGTACACGGTGGGAGGCGCGGCGTTGTTGACGCCATCGTCGTGCACGTCTCTGGCGACGCCGATGATCTGGCGCCAATCATCGGTGGTGCCGACCCGGATCTGTTTTCCGATGGCAGCTGCAGGGTCGTGCCACAACTCTCTTGCCATATTTTCAGAGATGATGGCGACGGGCCGCTTCTGGTAGGTCTCTGCCCAGGTGAGATCGCGGCCGGCAATGAGCGGCGTTTCCATGGTGGCCAGATAGCCTGGGGCGATGAACCGGAAGCGGCGGATGGGTGGAAGCTCGCCTTGCTTGTAACTGTGGTCTTGCGCGAAGATCGGATCGTTTTGACTCGATCCTTCCAGCGGGATGTTGGATGCGAAGCTGACTGAGGCGACACCAGGAACGGACGCAAGCTTGTTCTCAATCTCCTGCTCCATGCGAACCACACCCTCACGCTGCGTGTCCGGCACCCGCGACTCTGGAACGTAAAGGTGGAAGACCTGCAGTTCGCCGGGATTGCCGAAGCCGGGAGAGACGTGCATGAGGGCCTGAAATGTGCGGATCATCAATCCCGAACAAATCAGCAGAACGAGCGCAAGAGCCACCTGCACGACGACCAGGGTCTTGCGCGCACGGTGGCGCTCGCGGCTTTGGCTCAGGGCTCGCCCGCCCTCGCGAAGGCCGGTATTCAAACCGGTGCCGGAATACTTGAGGACGGGGATGAGGCCAATGACGATGCTGACAAAGAGCGCTACTCCCAGGGTGAACAGCAGAACCGGACCGTCGATGCCGATTTCATTGAGGCGCGGAAGACCGGTCGGTTTCATGGCCACGAGCAGCCGCAACGCGCCAAGGGCCAGGAACAGCCCGATGAGCGTTCCCGCGAATCCCAGGATCAGGCTTTCAAAGAGCAGGCCGGCGGTAATGCGGCTGCGTCCCGCGCCCAGGGCCGAGCGGATCGCAAGTTCCTGGCGGCGGCCTTCAACCCTGACGAGCAGGAGATTCGCTACGTTGGCGCATGCCACCAGCAGGACTACCGCGATGGAGCCCATCAATACCCAGAGAACGTTGCCCACGTCGCCGATCACATCCTGCTTGAGTGAGCGCGGAGTGGGATTTATCTTCACTTTTTCAAAGAGACTGACTGGGAATCCATCGGGCGCTGGAAAACTTCTGATGGCCGTAGGAACGAGGCGGGCCATGTCCGCCTGCACCTGCGTCAGCGTGACTCCTGGCTTGAGGCGCGCAACTCCCGGAAAGCTGAAGTTGCCCAGCTTTGTCTTGTTCCGATCCCATTGCATGGGCAGGTAGAGAGCCGCGTCTTCCCGGTCGAGGAAGTGGAAATTCTTGGGAAGCACGCCGATGATTTCGCGCGACTTTCCGTCCACCATAATGGGATGGCCGATGACAGACTCGCTCCCGCCGAATTTCTTCCGCCAGTATCCGTATGAGAGGACAACAGTCTGGGGTGCGCCGGCCGTGTCGTCGCGACGCGTAAACAAGCGGCCCAGTGCGGGCTTTACGCCAAGGATGGGAAGCACGCCGTCCGTCACGTCGAGCCCCGTCACATGTTCCGGCTCGCCTGCGCCGGTAACGCTGAGCGAATCGCCGGTGTAGGCGCCGATGTCTTCGAAGGTGGTGTTTTGTTCGCGCTCGATGAAGTAGAGGAATGGCGCCATGGGCATGTTTTCAATTTCGATGCCCGGGATGTGGTACCAGACGCCGACCAACTGGTCTGCGTGAGGGTAGCTCAAGGGCTTGAGCAATACGCTCTCCACCACGCTGAAGATCACGGTATTGGCGCCGATGCCGATAGCCAGTGTCAGGAGAGTGATGGCGGTAAACAGCGGCGCTCTGCCGAGCCTTCTGAGGACCTGCTTAAATTGGTCGGGAAGGAGTGTCAGCGTCATGGTCAGCCCTCCGAAACGGCAGATAGTGCCTTCGTCCCAATACACATGGCAGGTGCCGTACCGAACTCTACGCAGGGAAGGCGCGGGAAGTTCAATGGCTGGAAGCGGCGGTGGAAGGGGATGCATCTTCCTGCGACCGGCCAGGCTCCGCTGAACATTCGCCTATGATGGTTGGGTGCCGAAGCGTCCGCCCGTCTCCGTATCCGTTGTCGTAATTACCGCGGGGATGCTGGGGGTCGCCCTGATCGTAAATATCGTTGCGAACCGGTTCGGTTGGTTTCAGCCGAAGTCGGTTGATCAGGTTTACGTAAGCATTGAAAAGGTTCCAGCGGTTGAACCGCTCCTTGCGTCGGACTACATCGAACTTGACTCTGTTGGCCCCAAGCTTATGCCGGTACATATCCGGATGTACGCAGACGGAGGCATCGAGCGAGATACGGTTTCGGATGAATTCCGTTTCGCGTCGGGCTGCCCGTTGAAGGCGAGCGACAAGAAAATGAAGATCGCGCCGGCTGATGCACGGGGTGTGATTTCGAGGGCCAGGGACGGTGGCTTCAATGGGCTTTCGGACGTTTACCGAGCGCCGAGCGTCGTTTTGGATGCCGGGACCTCGGTTCTCAAGCTGTCGATCCATGGGCAGGTGAAGCGCGTTCAGGACAGTGCGGGAAATCCGCCGCCGCTGTTTGGAGAGCTTATCGACTCGATTCGAAGGCTCTCCCCGATGGACGAATGGGTGGATCCGTGGAAGTTTTCTGCCGAACGCAAAGCGGAATGTGAAGAGTTCCAAAGAAAACTGGAGCATAAGCTCGGCGAACGGTAGCCCTTGGTGCAGGGAACTTTCGCTGGGTGCGAGACGTAGAATAGAGAGCGATGAAAGCCTTAATTCGCCCTCTTGGGTACGGGCTCCGATGGTTGGTTGCGGGCCTGGTGCTGTTTTGCGGCTCTCTGGCCGTCGCGGAGAAGCTGGAAAGCCTTCCCAAGCCTACCGATTATGTAAGTGACTACGCTCATGTTCTTTCGCCGGAAGCGATTGCGCAGATTGACCGAATCTGCAGCGAGATTGAACATTCGGCGGCAAATGCCCAAATTGCAGTGGTTACGATACATACCCTCGACGGGGAGGATCGCGACGACTATGTCAACCGGCTCTACCACCAGATGGGAATCGGGGCCAAGGGTAAAGATCGCGGCGTCCTTATCTTCCTGTCCGTGGATGATCACCAGCGCCGGATTGAGACCGGTTTCGGGCTTGAGCCAATTCTGCCTGATGGCAAGGTGGGTGATATCGGGCGGACCGCCGTTCCGTTTCTGCGGGCGAACGATTATGACCAGGGCATCCTCACCCAGGTAAGCCAGGTGGCCCAGGTGATCGCGGCGGACGCCAATGTGACGCTGAGCGACGAGGCGCCGGCAACCCAAGCTGCCCCACGCCGAGGGCATCGCAGCTCGCCGCTGGGCGGGTTCATCCTGCTCATTATTCTGCTGGTGTTCTTTGGCGGGTCGTGGATCTTCAGGCTGCTGTTTGGCGGACTGCTGTTGAACTCCCTGGGTGGCGGATGGCGCGGCGGAGGATGGGGCGGTGGCGGCTGGGGAAGCGGTGGCGGCTGGGGTGGTGGTGGCGACTCCGGCGGTGGCGGCGGTGGGTTCGGTGGATTTGGCGGCGGTGATTCTGGCGGCGGTGGGGCTGGCGGTTCCTGGTGAGAAACGGGGGACCAGGGTCTTGGGGGGCCAGGGACGAGAAAAAAGCTCGAGTTGCGAACAGGGTTTGGAAGGGGCTCCTTAGGGAGCCGGAGGAGAAGAGGACTGTATGCGTCGTGGAACGATGGTGTTGTTGGCGATCGTTGGGGTCATTCTGCTGGCCGTGCTGTTTGTATACGGCAGCTTCAAGAGCGCTCAAAACCAGCTGGTGTCGAAAGATGAGGCTGTGAAGTCGGCGTGGTCGCAGGTGGACGTGGACCTGCAGCGACGCGCGGATTTGATTCCCAACCTGGTGGAGACCGTGAAGGGCTTCACCAAGGAAGAGAGCACGGTGTTCGGCGACATTGCGAACGCGCGGGCGGGCCTGCTGAATGCACAGGGTCCGGCAGCCAAGATTGCGGCCAATGGAACGCTGGACTCGGCGTTTGGACGGCTGCTGGCGCTGACGGAGAATTATCCGCAACTGAAGTCAAACGAGCAGTTCTTGCGGCTGCAGGATGAGCTGTCAGGAACGGAGAACCGGATCTCGGTTTCGAGGCGACGTTATAACCAGACGCTGCAGGACTACAACACGTTTGTGAGGATGTTCCCGAATAGTGTCTGGGCGGGCATGCTCGGGTTCCATGAGAACAGCGCATACTTCGAGGCAAGTGCGGGGTCAAGGAACGCACCGGCTGTGAAGTTCTAATTTCGGAAGCAAGCTGGTTTGTCGGTTCCAGATGAAAACAAGGCCATCCTTTCGCGAGGATGGCCTTTTATTTTCGCGAGAATAGTGCAGACCTTTCGAATGCATTTTGGTCAGGAAGTCGCGCCAATCCCATACAGTATGAGAGCTTATTGCGGATAGCGGGGCGTGGTTTCCCCCTTCGCCCGCGGGCAGCAAACGATCTGGGGCTCGCATCTAGATTGGGCATGATACGGAAACTGAAGTCCGGCCAATTCCGGTTATATTCGCGCAAGAAAGATGAGAGCACCGGCAAACGGAAAAACCTGGGAACCTTTGATTCGCTCGAGAAGGCAAAACAGCACGAGCGCGAGGTGCAGTACTTCAAGAAACATTAGAGCGTTGCGCACGGTCTGGTGGTGCGTTACCTGTCGAGTGTCCACGTGGCGGCGCGCCGTCGCGGGTCTCAGAAGACAGACCCTGGTCACACCCTTCGACACCGCCTGACCGTGCGAAAGAAGCGCGAGTACTGCAGCAGGTGTTTCGACCCCGCTCACTACCTCGCGTTCCACCCAGAGGTTCCCGTCCCATCGCACGTACCCCGTGGGGAGGACTGCGCCTGAAGTGGCAGAATTGTGTGGAGCGAAGTCATCTAATCGCGGGCCCTCTAATTGGGTGCCATGCGTTTTGAGGAGGAGTTTTATGGGCGTCACGCAGAAGGAGAAGGCTGAGCGCTTTCGCGCACTACACCACGGGCCGGGCGCATTTGTAATCCCCAATCCATGGGATATCGCCTCCGCGCGGATTCTGGTCGGGCTGGGTTTCAAGGCATTGGCGACGTCGAGCGCTGCCTCCGCCAATGTGCAGGGCCGGAGGGATAACGAACTTACGCGGGACGAGACAATGGCGCACGCGCGTCAAATTGTGGATGCCACGGATGTACCGGTTTCCGCCGACCTCGGAGATGGATTCGGCGCCGCGCCTGAAGCAGTCGCTGAGACGATTCGAGCTGCTGCCGACACGGGGCTCGTGGGCTGCACGATCGAGGACTCAACCGGAAATCCGGATGTGCCCCTCTACGATTTTCAACTGGCAGTGGAACGAATCGCAGCGGCTGTAGAAGCTGCTCGGAAGCTGTCGTTTCCCTTTGTCCTGACCGCCCGGGCGCACAACCTCTTGTACGCCAATCCAAGCCTGGAGGAGACTATCAAGCGGCTGCGAGCTTTCGAAGCGACCGGAGCTGACGTGCTTTTTGCGCCAGGACTACCTGATCTCGACGCGGTGCGCGCGGTGTGTTCGGAGGTGTCAAAACCCGTGAATTTTATGGTGGGAATCAAGGGGAAGTCCTTTTCAGTTGCGGAACTCGCCGCGGCCGGGGTCCGGCGCATCAGCCTTGCCACTTCGCTTTATCGCGCCGCGATGACGGGCTTTCTGGACGCCATCAACGAAGTGAAGGATTCCGGGCAATTCAGCTTTCTCGAGCGGAGCGTCGCTTCGGCCGATCTGGTGAGGCTCATGGGGATTTGACCGGAGTCGTTCTGTTTCACCAATTTGGGACCTCCGCTGCGGGTTTTGAGCGGGCGTTGAACAGAACTCCGTTGCAGGAGCGAAAATCGAAGAACTATACTGGCTGCATAGTCAAATCAAAAGTGTCGGAGGAAAGTATGCTTCGTCCATTGTGGAGTGGCGGCGTCTTCGCCGCTTGTATTTTTTGTGCTGCGGTTCCGTTGGCATCGCAAGAGGTTATTCACGCACTAACCGGTACGGTAAGCGCCATCAATGAAACAGCAAAGACCGTTACGGTGTTTCAAGACAACGGCATGCAGGGCGTGTTCAAGCAGATGGCGGACCCGAAAACCCGAATTGCCTTCGACAAGAGGGTAGCCGACGAAACAACGGCGGCCGGGAAGTTCGACAAGTCCGGAGCTTACGCGATCGTATTCTACTTCGGGGGCAGCGAGAACCCGACCATCGTAGCTTTGAAGAATCTTGGCGCCGGACCGTTCGCATCGACCAGCGGAACGGTGACGAAGGTTGAGGCGCACAATCGATCCATAACCGTGGTCGACAAGTCAGGAGCGGTTCACACGTTCAAGATCGACAAAGGCACGGTCGCTGAGGGCGGAATGGGTGTCGTCGATGGCGAGAAATTTGGCATCAACAAGGGCGACCAGGTACGCGTGGTGAGCACTGTGGTGGGCAGCGACGAGACAGTAGTGTTCATGCGCGATATGTAAACGTTCGGCACTTCCGGCATCCGAGGATGGTCCGAGGCTGGACTTTTGGCCCGTTGGCAGTGGCGTTTCGAAAGCCAAAGGCGAAGGCCATCCTGCGCGGATGGCCTTTTGGAATGGATGGCTGAAGGGCTACTTGAAGGAAGCGATGGAACTGGCTTCGTCGTCGTAGATGTCGAAGACGGTGTAGAGCTTGGTAAGCTGCAGGACGTCCTTGACCTTTTTGGTGAGGCCGAGGAGCTTGACGGCTGCGCCCTGATTCTTGGCGGTAGTAAAGGCGCTGACGAGTTCGCCGAGGCCCGAGCTGTCGATGTAATTCACGTCACTCATGTTGAGCAGAATGTTTTTGGAACCCTTGCTGATGAGGTCGCGAACTGCTTCGCGCAACTGCACACTGCCCTCGCCCAGGGTGATCCGCCCGCTTAGGTCCAGAACGGTGACGCCGTCCACTTCACGGGAAGCAATCGTAAGAGCCACGGATATTCCTCCTTGTCAGGTACCAACGTTATAGCATCAGGCCGGGTTGCGTGAAGGGTAAGGGCGCAGCCTGCGTGGATAAGCCGGCACGGCGCGCCTGCCTTCTGGTATCAGCCCCCTGCGGATGCCGTGTCATTTTCCCCCGAACGCGCCAGGTGTTTGACCAGCGTGAGCTCGGTGCCAGGATGCAGTTGACGGAAGTTTACCTCATCCATCATGGAGCGGATGAGGAAGATGCCGCGGCCGGTACCGAGAAGCAGGTTTTCCGGTTCGCGGGGGTCAGGGAGCTTGGAAGGGTCGAGTCCTCTGCCTTCGTCGCTGATAGTAATGACGATCGACTCGCCGGTGTTTTCAAAGCTGGCGGTGACGTGCTTTGAGGGGTCGTATTCATTGCCGTGCAGGACGGCATTGACGGCGGCTTCACGGGCCGCCATGGAGACGCGGAAAGTTTCATCCTCGTCCAGGCCGGCTTCCGATGCCAGTTTCTCTGCCAAGGACTCCAACTCGCTCACACTGTCCATGGTGGAGGGGAGGGAGATGGTGCGCTTGCCTTCGTTCGGTCCGCTCAAATCGGTCTGAACCCCGTGTCTTTCAGCGCGAGACGATGCTTCGCACGTCCCGCTGCCACAGCAACCTATGGGGAAGTTTCACGGCTGGAGGGGATTGTGTCAAGAAGAGGGAGCGGAGCAATCCGTTCAGGAACCCACAATGTGCCGTCGGTGTTGCGGCTAAAGGCGAGATTGAGCGGCTACACTCATCAGTGATGGAACCTCGAACGACAGCACGGGTGAGCCTGACGGCGCTGCTCGGCACGCCGGTAACCGACTCTCAGGGACACCTGCGCGGGCGGCTGAAGGACATTGCTGTGGGCACGGGGGCCGATGCGGGCAAGGTGGCGGGGCTGGTGCTGAAAACTCGTGCCGGACTGTGTATTGTGCCGTCGCAGGAAGTGATGGAGACCCCGGCCGGGACGCTCGAACTGCGCACTCCGGGCGCGCTGGTGCCCTTGAAAGATGAAGGCAACTACCTCTACCTGGCGCAGGACCTGGTGGATCGGCAGATCATCGACGTAAAAGGCCGCAAGGTGGTGCGGGTGAACGACGTGGACCTGGAGTGGATGGGACACGGGTCCGTTCACCTGTTGCGCGTCGCTGAGGTCGAGGTGGGGCTGCGCGGGGCCATGCGGCGGGTGTTCAAAGGAATTGTGCCGCGAGCCACGCTGGAGACGATGTCGCGGCGATTCGCGGCCAATGGCATTCCCTGGGCATTTGTGGACGTGATCGAGATAGATCCGGCGCGGCGCGTAAAGCTGCGGATTGAATACGATCGCCTGGCCGAAATGCACCCGTCTGATTTGGCGGAGATCCTGGAAGATCTGCCCCCTGCGGAACGCGAGGCGGTCTTCGAGTCGCTGGATGAAGAGGTGGCTGCGGAGACGCTGGAAGAAGTGGATCCAAAGCTGCAGAAGGCGCTGCTGGAGAAGCTGGACGAAGAGAAGATCGCCGACATTGTGGAGGAGATGGATCCGGGGGCGGCGGCGGATCTGCTGGCGGAACTGAGCGAAGAGCGGTCTGACGCGATTCTGGAGGAGATGGAGCCGGAAGAGCGGCAGGAAGTGGAAGAGCTGCTGGAGTTCGACGAGAGATCGGCGGCCGGCTGCATGACCACGGACTTCGTTTATGTGAGCGCCGAAGCGACAGTGGGACAGGCGGTGCAGGCGCTCAAGAGCTTCGATGGCGATCCTGAAGGCGTGACGGAAATTTATCTGCTGGACGACAAGAGGGTGCTGCGAGGAGCCGTTTCCCTGGCGCGGATGGTGATGGCGCAGCCCGAGGCGCGGCTCAGTGTCCTGGCAGAGGAGCGTGTGCTGTCGTGCCCCGCCGATATGCATCAGAACGAGCTCGCGGAGATGTTCGATAAGTACAATTTGCACGCGCTGCCGGTGGTGGACTCCGTGGGCCGCATGGTGGGCGTGGTGCAGGCGGACCACGTGATCAGCTTCCTGCGCGAGAAGCTGTAGGCAATTCGTGTTCGATATAAATGGCAGGCCGCGGAAAAACTCCGTTTGGGCAAGAAAACGCGTCAGGGCGCGACTCCACAGTCCTCTGAAAGCGTCCTTCGGGCGGTAGGCCCGGGATTCATCCCGGGTGTAAACCAGGCAGAAGGGACTGGGGCTTCAGCCCCTGAGGTACGTTTTTCGTATTGCTCAGATTCAGGCCTGTTTCCGCAGCCTGTCGGAGCAAACGGGTGAGCACCCGCTGTTCGATACAATGCAACGAGCGCATGAGTAACCCCGTTCCCCACAAGAAAATCAACACGCCGCAGCAGGTTTTGTTCGCCAGCCTCGTCGGCACCACCATTGAGTTTTTCGACTTCTACATTTACGCGACGGCGGCGGTGCTGGTGTTTCCGCAGCTGTTTTTTCCGGCGACCGATCCGGCGACCGCCGACCCTGGCGTCGCTGGCGACATTTGGAATCGCGTTTCTGGCGCGGCCCATCGGGTCGGCCCTCTTTGGGCATTTTGGCGACCGCATCGGACGCAAGACGACGCTGGTGCTGGCGCTGTCGACGATGGGCATCTCGACATTCGTGATCGGCGCGTTGCCGACGTATCAGGCGATCGGGTTTGCGGCGCCGCTGCTGCTGGCGCTGTGCCGGTTCGGGCAGGGCATCGGGCTGGGCGGCGAGTGGGGCGGCGCGGTGCTGCTGGCGGTCGAGAATGCGCCGCCGCACAAGCGCGCGCTCTACGGAATGTTTCCGCAGCTCGGCGCGCCGCTCGGGTTTCTGCTGTCGGGCGGCATCTTTCTGCTGCTTTCGCGCTGGCTGACCGACGAGCAGTTCTTCGCGTGGGGCTGGCGGCTGCCGTTTCTCGCGAGCGCGGTGCTGGTGCTGCTGGGGCTTTATGTGCGGCTGTCGATTACGGAAACGCCGGTTTTCAGGCGGCGGCCGAGCGGGCGGAGCGGGTCGACGTGCCCATGCTTGACGGTACTTACGCGATCACCTGGGCGCGGTGGTGGCGGGCGTCATGGCGTGCCTGGCGACGTTCGTGCTGTTCTACCTGATGACGGTGTTTGCGCTGTCATGGGGCACGACGGCGCTGCACTACAGCCGCGGAGAGTTCCTGGTCATGCAGCTGATTCGGCGATGCTGTTCTTTGCGCTGACGATTCCCGATGTCCGCCGTGCTGGCGGAGCGCGGACGGCGGCCGATGATGCTCGTGGTGACGGTGCTGATCGGGCTGTTCGGGCTGGTGCTGGCGCCGATGTTCGCTGCCGGGAAAGACGGGAGCGCTGGCGATGATGGTCGTCGGGCTGGCGCTGATGGGGTTGACGTACGGGCCGCTCGGCACGGTGCTGTCGGAACTTTTCCCGACCGCGGTGCGGTACACGGGCCAGTTCGCTGGCGTTCAGTTTCGCGGGCATTTTGGGCGCATCGCTCGCGCCGTACATCGCGACGTGGCTGGCGACGCATTACGGGCTGCGGTATGTGGGTA
>CAWJOO010000005.1:0-445435 GCA_963844515.1 uncultured Acidobacteriota bacterium | reverse complement strand
GATCATGCCGCCTTGACCGGCCGTGGTCAGGATGTGTGCGAGCGAGAAGCTCGTAACGCTGATATCCGAGCGGGTGCCGGTCGGCGTGCCGTGCAGCGTCGAGCCGAGAGCGTCACACGAGTCTTCGATGAGAACCAGAGAATGCGCGTCGCCGATGGCGCGCAGCCGGTCCCAATCGGGAGCGTTGCCGCCGAGGTTCGGCACCAGGAGCGCCTTGGTGCTCTGCGTTATCGCGTCTTCGATGGCATCGACGTCGATCTGGAAGCTGTCGGGCTCGACGTCGACGAAGACGCACACACCGCCGGCGCGGATGATCGGCGCGAGATCGGTCGAGAACGTCAGCGGTGAGGTGACGACCTCGTCCCCGGGCTGGAGTTCGAGCATGTCGACGGCGAGGAACAACGCGGCCGAGCCCGAACTCGTCGCGACACCGAAACGTTTTCGAAAAGCGCGGCGACGCGTTCCTCCATGGCTTGCACGTTCTTGCCGATGCGCAACGCCTCAGGGCCGCTGCGCAGCACATCGGTGACGGCTTGGATTTCCGCCTCGTCGTAGCTGAGCGTCGCGTACGCAACCCGTCGATAGCTCACGCGAGGCATCGTCCCACGGCCGCCTGAGCAGGACTTCGCGGCGGCGCGTCGAATCCATGACGGCATGCCCAGACCCCGGCTTGCCGTAGGCATTGCTGCGCTCGCTGCCATCGCACTCGCCGCCACCGCAACGGCCACCGCCGGCGCTGCAGCCACGAGCGCATCGAGCACCGCTTACCGCGCCAATGATTATGCCGACGGCCGGGCCATGAGCATCCTCCCGCCGGGTGAGAACGGTCTGGTCAACGCCACAGACGCGCTGAAGTTCGAGCTGACGCAGACCCGCCCGCCCGCCAGTGACGACCAGCTGGGTAAGTACTCGAGCCTCATCTACAGCTCACAAAACCTTGCAGATGCTGGACTTTCGACCTACTACAACGATGAGTCCTTCGGCGTCGCGCCCGGCGATGTCACCCGCACCGAGCAGCCCGCGAGCGGCGTCACGATCTACCGCGACACCCACGACGTGCCGCACATCTACGGCAACACCAACGATTCGATGGCGTTCGGAGCGGGCTACGCGCAGGCCGAGGACCGGCTCTTCCTGATGGACGTGCTGCGCCACTACGGCAGCGGATCGCTGGCCGGATTCCTCGGCTCCTCCTGCGAGTTCGAGCAGATGGACCACGACCAGCTGCTGCTGTCCCCCTACACACCGGCACAGGCCCAGGCTCAGGTCGACGCGCTGCCCACGGAGTACGGCGCCCAAGGGCGATGGCGAAAGCACTCATCGAGAACTTCGTCGCCGGCGTCAACGCCTATGTCGACCAGACGCGCACCAACCCGGCCCTGCTCCCCGCCGACTACGCCGCGGCCCTGACCCCGCCGCAGCACTGGACGCCGCCGACGTCGTCTCGATCGCCGGTCTCATCGGCGGCATCTTCGGCAAAGGCGGCGGTATCGAGCTGAAGAACGCCGCGCTGCTGCAGTACCTGCAGAAGCAGCTCGGCACAGCGGCCGGCACGAGCGCCTTCCAGCAGTTCAAGGAGCAGAACGACCCGGCCGCCGCCACGACCGTCGTCGACAAGTCCTTCCCGTACGAGATCGCCGGCAAGGTCGACCCGGCGACCACCGCACTCCCCGACAATGCGCGAGCACCGCTGACCGGCGGACCGACGAACACCACCCCGGGCTGCAACCTCACCGCGCCCAACCCGACGGCGACCACGATCATGACGTCGCTGCAAGCCATGCCCAAGCACATGAGCAACGCGCTGGTGGTCAACGGCAAGGACTCCGCGAACGGCCACCCGATCGCCGTCTTCGGCCCGCAGGTCTCCTACTTCGCACCGCAGATCCTGATGCTCGAAGACCTGCACTCCCCCGACTACGCGGCCGAAGGTGCGTCGTTCCCGGGCACCGGTCTCGTCGAACTCGGACGCGGCGAGGACTTCGCCTGGTCGGCGACCTCGGCCGGCAGCGACCTCATCGACCAGCGACTGGAGAAGGTCTGCAACCCGAGCGGCGGCGCCCCGGCGGCGCAGGGCACGTACTACGAATTCGACGGCCAGTGCCTGCCGATGACGCACGAGACCTTCAGCGAGCTCGCCGATCCCCAAGCCCGGCGGCATCGGCGCTCCGGCCACCATCACGCACGACATCTACCTCACCCGGCACGGCATCGTGCAGGGCTGGACCACCTCGGGCGGCGCGCCCGTCGCGGTGGTCAACCAGCGCTCCACCTACAACCACGACGTCGACTCGGTCGTCGGCTTCATGCGCTGGGGCGAGCCCGCGCTCACCCATGACGTCAGCAGCTGGATGCAGGGCGCGGCGCAGATCGGCTACACCTTCAACTGGTTCTACGTCGACGACCGCGACACCGGCTACTTCGTCAGCGGCCTCGACCCGGTCCGGCCCAAGAACGTCGACCCGAACCTCCCGTCCTGGGGCACCGGCAACGCCGAATGGCAGGGTTTCCTGCCCGCTTCGCAGCACGTGCACGAGACCAACCCGGCGCAGGGCTTCTTCGTCAGCTGGAACAACAAGCCCGCGCCGCAGTTCTCCGCCGCCGACGACCAGTACGGCTACGGCCCGATCTACCGCTCGGTGCTGCTGGTCAACCAGCTGAAGACGCAACTCGCGGCGCACGGCAACAAGCTGACCCGGGCCAACGTCGTCACGGCGATGGCGACCGCCGCCACCCAGGACCTCGACGGCGTGACCGTCCTGCCGCAGCTGCTGGCCTACCTTTCGGGAAGGCCCGAACCGGCCGGCGTCTCGGCGATGCTCACCCAGCTGCAGAGCTGGGTCACGTCCGGCGCACACCGCGAGAAGGCCGCAGCCGGCAACGCTCAGTACGACCACGCCGCCGCGGTCGCCATCGACGACACGCTGATCCCGCTTGTCATCCACGCCGTCTACGACCCGCTGCTCGCCGCCGGGGGTACCGGAGCCGTCGGCACCAACGGCGGCGCGACGCAGGAGGGCTACGGCATCCTGCCGATGCCGTTCATCAACACGCCCAACAGCGGCGGCGCCACCTGGGCAGCGCATTCGACGCCGGCTACGAGGGCTACCTGCTGAAGACGTTCGAGCAACTTCGTGGCCAATCGGTGACGGCCGGGTTCAGCCCGGCGATCACGTCGACCTGGTGCGGGACCGGACCGGCCGGCTGCGGCGCGGCGATCGACGGGGCGCTGGTGAAGGCGTACTCGGCCCTGGTCAGCGCCAATGGCGGGGCGACCGACCCCGCATCGTGGACGCTCTCGCCCGCGGCCGCAGCGGCGAAGCAGACCATGCCCGTGTTCGACGCCATCCAGTTCCGCGCGCTCGGAATCGTCGGCCAGCCGGCGATCGACTGGCAGAACCGCCCGACATTCCAGCAGGTCGTCAACTTCACCCGGCACCGGCCGCGCTAGCTGCAGCACTCCCGCATTAGCCCGTTCGAGGCATTCGGCCAGGGCTTTCGTCCCGTTCGGCTTGACACGATGCTGCGCGCGGCCCTATGTGAACGGTGAGTTAACTCGCGAGTAGCAATTAGCCGTGTGGTGGGTAGCAATAAAGCGGCCCCTGTGGATACTGTGCCCCAGGTCACAGTCACACTCGGTACGCAACGTGCCTGGTGGGACCGGGCTCCAACACAGAGAGTTGAGGTCGCGTTGTCCGCAGGAACCGCAAGCGTCGAGCAGGCTCCGACCACGGGTTTTCGCAAGAGCCTCTGGAGCCGCCAGCTCTCGCACTACCCGAACACCGGGCCGCGGACCTTCTATCTCGGGGTCACGGTCCTCGCGACGATCATCCTGTACTACGAGTTCTACCTGCAGGGTGCCGTAGCGACCCAGATCATCCAGCACTACAACATGACCTTCACGTACTTCGTGGTCATCTCGATCGTCGCCAACGGCATCGGGGCCTTCGCCTCATTGCTGGCGGGTTTCGCTGACCGCTGGGGCCGGGCCAACCTGGTCACGTACGGGCTCCTCATCACCGGCTGCCTCTACGCCTTCGCGCTGCCGCACGCACCTTCCAAGGTGTGGTTCATGGTCATCTACTCGTGCGTCGGCTTCGTCGAGGGCATCGTCCTCGTCGCGACGCCCGCCCTGATCCGCGACTTCTCACCCCAGGTCGGACGCGGCTTCGCGATGGGCTTCTGGACGCTCGGCCCGGTGCTCGGCAGCCTCGTCGTCACCGAGGTCTCCAGCCACACGCTGACCAGCCACAAGGACTGGCAGTTCCAGTTCTATCTCTGTGGCACCGTCGGCCTGGTCGTCTTCCTGATCGCTTTCGTCGGCCTGCGCGAGCTCTCGCCGCGCATCCGCGACCAGCTGATGGTCACCATGCGCGACCGGGTCCTGGTCGAGGCGCGCGCCGCCGGCCTCAAACTCGAAGACCTCACCAAGAACCTGTCGTCAGATGATCCGGCCGAGCATCTTCGGGCCCGCCTTCGCCATCGCCTTTTCCTGCTGCTGTACTACATCGCCGCCGGTTTCGCGGTCGTCTACTTCGCGACGGTCTACGGCTACTCCGAGTCCATCTCGGATCACGGGCTATGCGGAAGTTAAGTACAACTGTTGACTTCAGGCCAAATCACTCGTCCAACGTAGTTTCCGGGGTCTTCATCCGTATTAGTCCCCGAAAACGCCGGCCGTAGGCATCGTCGATTCTGCGCGGGACCGGTAGTTCACGAGATTCTCTGAATAGTCGAATTGCCAAGATCATTCAGGGGAAGCACTACCTTATGGTGGAGGAATCAGCATTCAAACCCGAGAGCAGATCCCACGACTCCTCACTCATCCCCCGATCACTCGGTGTAGGATCTTTCGCGCCAAGCTGACACTGTCCGAGACTGCAGCATAGATTCTTGGGGACGACGAACTGATGTCGTCCCGAGCCAGTCGCACAGCCGCAATGATGGCCGCCGCGATCACTACGGTACTCGCAAAGCGATCCTGATTCCGTCGTTCCTGCTCTTCTCGGGCGACTGCGCGCTTCATTTCGCCCATGTCTTGCCTCCCGTCTGGCGAGTTTTGGCCACAAGGTCGTGCGAAAGGCGTCCCTGAAAGATGTCGGTTGGCAGATACCGTCGCGGCTGACGACAAAGTGGGCATTCCGCGACAATCCATGAGTCGGGCATCGTCTCAACCGGCGCTGGGATGTTTTGATGACATCCCTTGCAAACGATGACAAACGGATAAAGGTCGAAGGTAGGACCGTGGAACACAGGACCAGTATAGGCGAATAAAAGGCGAATATGTCAAGAGTGCGCCTGGAATAGAGTCTGGGCCGTACCCTTAACTTTTGAACGATGCCGCGAACCAGCCAAATCTCGATCCCGTTCACACTGCCGATGGAATGCCTGCCGGTTGCGAAACTCCCTGAAGGAGCGGAGTGGATTTATGAACTCAAGCTTGATGGCTACCGTGCGCAGGCAATCCGGGACAGCAAAGGCGTTCGGGTTCTGTCGAGGAATGGCAAGGATCTCACAAAGAAGTACCCACTGCTGGTGCGAGGTCTCAATGACGCGATTGCCGCGGATACTGCTCTCGATGGTGAACTGGTTGCGTTCGACGACGCTGGTCTTCCGAGCTTCAATGCTCTCCAGAATGCAACGCACGAAACGAACGTCGTTTTCTTCGCGTTCGATGTTCTTGTGAGCGCAGGACAAGATGTGAAGATGCTCCCGCTGCGGGCGAGAAAAGCCCTTCTCCGCCGGAGTTTCTATGCAAATGGTCACATCCAGCTTTCAGAGTATTTCGGCGGACCGTTGGCCAAGGTCATCGAAGGCGTCAAGAAGATCAGCGGAGAAGGGATCGTTGCAAAACGGCTCGATACACCGTACCAACCCGGTCGAAGGAGCGGATCGTGGTCGAAGAAACGAATAAACATTGGCCAGGAGTTCGTGATCGGCGGGTTCACACCCGGCAGCAACGGAATTGACACCTTGGTTGTGGGATATCACGAGGGCGAAAAACTGATCTACGCTGCCCGGGTCCGCGCTGGCTTGGTTCCGGCGTCTCGTCGTGACCTTTACGGTCTCCTCAAACCGCACATCGTCAAGGACTGTCCATTCGCAAACCTGCCCGAAGCTACGAGTGGCCGATGGGGGCAAGGGCTCACCGCCGCGAAGATGAAAGAGTGTATTTGGGTGAGACCGCGGCTCGTTGCCAATTTCGAGTTCTTGGAATGGACCGAATCGAATCACGTTCGGCACATCAAGTTTGTGGCGCTACGCTCCGATAAAAATCCCGTATCGGTCGTGCGGGAACGCCACTGAGTCACTAAGGGACGAAACCGTCATCGGGTACGAGAAGTGCGTTGATCATGACCGATCCCGCCGCACCTCGGGAGGTGCTTTCGAGGAGTGAGAGCAGGGACAAGGTCGGAGAAATCAGCAAGTTGGATGACCTCGTACGGAACCTCCCGAACTCACAAATTGCGGTGCCAAGGGAGAACCGGCAAAACTTCATAAAAGTGATGATACTGAATTGCGAAGGCAACTCTTTTGATGAGAATACAATCCAACGTGTCTAGAGATCTCTGCGGCCACATCCCCAATACAAGTGAGGGCTCAAATGAATTCCACGGTTGCTCCTGTAGAGTTTGCCGGCGGGTGCCTGGGGAGAGAGCGCCATATTTGCGCCTTCTTCAATAGTGCGGACGAAGAGTACCGTTCGCTGCTGCCGTTCATTAAGGAAGGGTTCGAGCGTGGGGAAAGGGCCGTCCATATTGTTGACGAAACGTTGAAGGACGATCACATCGGCCGGCTTAGGTCCGCGGGGATTGACGCCGATTCTGCTGCTGAGGCCGGTCAACTTGAGATCCGCCGCTGGGAAGAGGCATATCTTCGGCGCGACAAGTTCGATCAGGATGCGATGCTCGCCCTGATCGAAGAAGTGTTGCAGACGGGCTCCAAACGCGGTTTTCCCCTCACTCGATTGGTTGCTCACATGGAGTGGGCAACACTCGACCGCCCCGGAGTCGAGGATCTGGCCGAATATGAAACTCGACTCAACTACGTTCTCCCCAAATACGATGACCCGGTAATCTGCACGTACGATCTGGCGCGATTCAGTTCGCGCGTGGCCTTCGATATTTTGCGCACCCATCCGGTTGTGATCGTCGGCGGTGTTCTTCAGGAGAATCCCTTCTTTGTCCCCCCGGACAAGTTCCTGCTGGAACTCCGTGAACGCAAGCACTCTCGCAGGGATGAACGCGTGAATTAGGCCGATGGAAGCTCTAGGTACGGCCCCGGAGACACGGGAACTGCAGCGCACAATGCGCGATCTGGCGGCCCTCTCAGCGATGCCTGCCGCCTGGATAGGACGCGGGCTGAGCGAGATTACCCAAGGCTGCCTCGACGTGCTTGTGGGTGTTCTGGACGTCTCTGCTGCGTACGTCAGGCTCCGCGATGTCATCAACGGGCAAGAGGATGAGGCAGTCTTCGACCCTGATCACACCAGTTTTGCCGAGTGGGTCCACCTGCAGGTTGCTACTCCCGGACCCACACAATCTGCCAGAATTCTGAGGTTCGATCCTTCCAGCCGCAACCTGCGAGTAGCTGTATTGCCGGTCGGCCTGAACTACGCGCCTGGGCTGATGGCGATTGCATCCTCTCGCGCCAACTTCCCCACTGAATCCGAAATGCTTCTGGCTTCAGTGGTTGCAAATCACGCGTCCATCGCATTCCGCACCGTGTGTCTTCGAGAGGAAGCTGAGCTTGAGCGCAGTCGATTGAAAGAGCTCCTGTCACAAGCTCCGGCTGGCATCGCCCTGCTCAATGGACCCGAGCACCGCTGGACCTACGTAAACAATCTTTATGTACGTGTCACGGGCCGGAAGAGCGCGAACGATTTTATCGGCAAGACACTTCATGGCGCATTACCTGAGCTGGAGGGCCAAGGGTTTATCGAATTGATGGATCGGGTTTACGCGACGGGAGAGCCATTCATCGGTCGCGAGATGAAAGCCACTCTGAATCGCCCTGCCAACGTCGGGCCTGAAGACGCTTACTTCAACTTCGTATATCAGCCCATCTTGAATCGGGTCGGCACGGTGGATGGGATCCTCGTTCATGCCGTCGAAGTAACAGACCAGGTCCTGGCCAGGAAGCAGATCGAAATCAGCGAAGGACGGCTGCGATTAGCGCAAGCCGCAGCCCATATTGGCACCTGGGAGTGGGATCCCCTCAAGGACGCGAGATTCCTGTCCGAGGAACTTCGTGCCATTTTCGGATATGAAGAGAATGATTCAAATTCATTCGAAACGTGGGCATCCCGGGTTGCGCCCGACGACTTTGAAAGAGTTCGCGAATTGATGGAAGCTGGCCATCAGTCAGGGCAGATGGATTTTGAGTATCGTTATCGCCATCCGGTGCTCGGACTGAGGTGGCTGCATTGCAGGGGTAGCAGGGCGCAAGGTGACTCCCGAATGTTCGGCGTAGTAATCGACATTACGGAGCGAAAGCAAACCGAAAAGGCCCTCAGGGAGAGCAATGACAAGTTGGAAGTTGCCCTCGTTGCCTCCCAAAGACTCGCGGCAATAGTCGAGTCCTCGGACGATGCGATCGTAAGCAAAAACCTCGACGGGACTGTCACAAGTTGGAATCGCCGCGCGGAGCAAATGTTTGGGTTTAGCGCAGAGGAAATGATCGGCGAATCCATCCTGAAGATCATTCCGGATCATCTTCACACAACGGAACGAGAGATTCTGGCCACGATTGCGCGAGGCGACCGGATCGAACACTTTGAAACCATCCGGCGTACGAAGAGTGGAGAACTTCTCGAAGTGTCTCTCACAATTTCTCCCACCAAAGATGAAAGCGGCAGGATCGTGGGTGCTGCAAAGATCGCGCGAGACATCACTCAGCGCAGAAAAACAGAGCATGCGCTTCGAACCACGGAAAGGCTGGCATCCGTTGGAAGGCTGGCATCAACCGTCGCTCACGAAATGAATAATCCGCTGGAAGCGGTTACGAACCTTGTCTACCTGGCGCAGAGAACTGAATCAATCGACCAAATAAAAGAACTTCTCGCTACGGCCGAATCAGAGCTAGGCCGTGCGTCTCTTATCACAAAACAGACCCTCGGGTTCTACCGTGAGACCAAAGATTTATCACCACGCAGAGTGGGTTCGCTCATTCAGCCTCTCATCTCGATCTTCCAATCGAGATTCCAAAACAAGTCAATCCTGGTCGATTGCGAGGTTCGCCACGATCCGGAAGTCTTCTGCGTACCCGGAGAAATTTGCCAGCTGTTCGCCAACTTGCTGGGAAACAGCATTGACGCGGTGCCCAGCGGCGGGCGAATTCGGATCCGCATATCTGCTACTAGCGAGCATGGCGGAGACTCAAGAAACGGCGTTAGATTGACCGTCGCCGATTCAGGTGCCGGAATCCCTCCCAGCCTTAAGGAGAAGCTCTTTGAGCCTTTCTTCACGACCAAGAAGGACGTGGGAACCGGTCTTGGTCTATGGATATGCAAGAGCATTGTAGAAAATCACCGCGGCAGCATCCGCATAAGGAGCTGCGCCGTGCCGGGTCGTAGCTGGACGGTTTTCTCAGTCTTTCTTCCCGAGCGGCCGCCGATAAGCATGGCTGATCCTATTAACTAATGGACACCAGTCCGTGAATGACCGAATGACCCACCGCAAACTCATCAGGACAGAGTGGAAACAATCACCAGGTCTTGGCGGGCATGTCTTAGGGTCTATGGATGATTCACCGCCGAAAGTCAATGGACGAGCATTCGACTTGTCGCAAGCGATTCTGTTTTGAGGCTTCAGCGCTGCCTCACTCATTGACCTGGCATTATGAAAGCAAACTCCAATGCGTTCACGAGCCGTCATCGTGAAGCTGGATGGCTTTGCTACGAGATCCGTTGTCAGCGGCGCCGGACGTCTGCAGCCGAGATGAATGGTGCTGCGCCATCGCAAAAGGGTTCTTTCCTTCCAGGACCGAGTAGCCAATGTATCCAACCCAAAGCATAGCGGCCAGCAGGCACCAGACAACAACTACGGGCTTCCAGGGAATGAGAATCAGCATGAGTTGACCTCCGGGGATTGAGAGCAACTTGCGACTCACTACCATTCTACCGCCGAAGCGTTTTATGTTCACGCCCGATTGAAGATTCGGAAGCACCCTATCGGATGTCGAGCGGATAGTAGTACGGGGCTTGATCTTGCTCACGCGTGGTGGACAGGAAGTGAGGGCCGACCGTTGCGGATCGAAGGTCCAGCGTGACAGTGACCAATTCGCGACTTCCGTCGGCAACGGCTATGCCGATGCCCTTTGCCACTGGATCAGTTCCAGATTGATCACGTGCCAAGCCGCGGGCGATCCAGCCTCAAAGCCTTTTCGCTTCGCAGCAGTTCGCGACCGCCATCTATCAGTCCGAACTCACTTACCGATTGAAGAATCTCGGCTATGAAATCACCGTTGGCCGAAGTGGAGCCCCAGAGATCAAGGGGTACACGCAGGAATACCTTGACGCTTCTAGTCCGCGAGTCAGCAGATTCGTGAGTATTTGGACCGGACCGCGCGCAGGCCGCCGCGCACTGGAAGTTATTGCGTAGTGGCACTCTCCCGAGTCTTGGCGAGCATGGGCACGGCCCGGGCGGCGATGTTTCCATGTCATTCACGCCCATTCCCGGATTGTCTTTTGCAGTGCATCTGGGTGGATAGGTTTTCCCAAGGTATCGAACTCATATCCTTGGTCTCGCCCCTCATCTAGTATCTCTGATACCCCGACATTCCCAGAAAATAGCAATATCCGAGTGGATGGCAGCATTTTTCTTACAGCTATCGCCAATTCCACCCCGTTCAATCTTGGAATGAGCACATCCGTAAGTAGAAAATCCGGCCTACAGCTGTTGGCCAGTTCCAAAGCTTCCCAACCATCATAGGGCGTGGTTACCGAATACCCGGCCCCCTCGAGAATCTCGCTCAAGGTATCAGCAACCAATCTCTCGTCATCTACCACGAGAATCGTCGGCAGGTTCTCTTCCTGACCTTCGCGTATCCCCTCCGCTGGTCTGGCGAAGATGAACGCATCCTTGAAGTTCTCCGGCTTAGAAATCTCGAGAATCGGCAGGCTAGACATCGATACCACCTCTTTTGTTCAGAGCATCGCTAGTCGTCTGTGTCGACTCTGTAGGCCATAGTCGAGGAACAAAGATTTCAGCACTTGTGCCAGAATTTGCGGCCTCAGTCGAACTGGATATCGAAATGCTGCCTCCACGTTTCTCGGCTAAGCGCTTAGCGACCCAGAGGCCGAGGCCGGTCCCCACCGTTCCCTTAGTGGTAAAGAAGGGGTCGAAGACCTTTTAAGGTTTTCGGGCGGGATTCCCTTACCCCAAACACGGCTGTATTTCGGGGCATTGGGGAATTTGCAAACTTCTTACGGTCTACGCCGGAAATCGTATAGGGCAAGTAGCTCTCGCCCTTCCGATCGATCACGTTGTAAAAGAACGCTCCGAACTGAGCGCCCGATAATTGGAGCCCAGCATCGGTGGCTGATTGAACAAGGGTTTCCAGATCGAGGCTCTTGGCAAGGAGCAAGCCAGTCTGTACGATGAGTTCGAGATTCCTCTGTGCCTTAAGCCCGGAGCTCGATGCTCGAAATGTCATGAGTTGAAGGACCTCGGGTCGCAAAGACTGTCACAATTTTCATGACACGCATAATACTAATGTATTCGATTGCGCTCGCGATCGCGGAGTTGGCTCATCTTCGTTTTGTTACAGGGGCGATTCGAACTGTCCGCCGTCAGTTGTAAGCCGCAGATAACGCCTCCAGATCCCCTTGAGGGGGCCGACTGTGCCTTGGTTCAGTCGAGGAACTATCCGCATAGCAATGAGAGCTGCGGGGCACAGACGGGGCATTAAAGTAAATCGAAATCGCCGATATCACAATGGGAGCCCTCGATCCAGGCTAACAAGCGACAGGCCGGCGATATGCCTATGAGATTCTTCATCGCAATCGTTTTCGGTCCTCGCCTGATCCAATGCCGGGATATCTTGATCGGTATCTGACTAAGTGGCTAAAGCTTGTATGTTGTCCTCAATACTAATCAGAGCTATCATGTTTCCATTTACGCGGGAGGTCGAATGAACATTAACAACCTGGGCGTGTGTGTGGGATTCGCCATTGTGAGCCTTTCGGCCTACACTTATCCTGCCCCATCATTCACGCCGCGAGATTGCAAGTCGGAGGAACTGGCCAAAGCCGGAGCGCGATGTGGGGTTGTCGAAGTGCCCGAAAATACTTCAAAGCAAGAGCGGAAAATCAACCTGAACGTCGTGATAATTCCCGCGCTGCACTCGAGGCAAGGGGAACCCCCACTCTTCCTCCTTGACGGTGGTCCCGGTATCGCCGCCACGGATGCGGCACCATTCGTCGCTGGCCCCGGAAGCATGTATCGCGAAGGGCGCGACGCGGTCCTGATCGACCAGCGCGGGACTGGTGGCTCTAGGCCACTTCATTGCCCCGACATCGAAAACCGTTCGCCACTCGTGGATGAACTTGTAGCGGAGAATGTCATCGCATGCCGTAAGAAATTGAGTTTGCAAGCGGAGCTTACGGACTATTCAACGATGCGCGCCGCCGAAGACATAGATAGTGTGCGTGAAGCCCTGCACGCCGATCAGATTGATATCTGGAGCCTTTCCTACGGAACTCGTCTCGCGCAGCACTATATCAAGGCATTTCCGACACGCGTCCGCCGGGCAGTGATGGCGGGATTCGCTCCCCTCGATTACAGGACGCCCCTCTTCCACGCGATGAATGCACAGCGAGTGGTCGATCTTTTGCTCTACAAGTGTCGCGTCGACGAGTCGTGCAGCTCGAGATATCCCAATCTGCAAAATGAATGGAATGCTGTCCTGGCGAGACTGGATCATGCTCCTGCTCCCGTGCATTGGAAAGATACCTCGGCTTTGATCGAGCGCGGATCGTTCACGGAACAGGTGCGCAATACGTTTATCACTGCGGCTGGTCAACGTGGATTTCCGGCCATGGTGCACGCGTCGTATGAAGGGGATTTCGGTCCATTTCTACGCATGCTACCCGACGGCCCATCTCCGTTTGCTATGGGCCTGTATCTGACGATTGCCTGTTCCGAGGGAGCAACCCGAATCGTACCGGCAGATATCAGGCGCTACACCGCCGGGACATTTCTTCGCGACTACCGTGTGCGTCAGGAACTTGCGGCTTGTGCGGAATGGCCGAAGTATGAGCTTCCGGCTGATTTCTTCAAACCGCCTGAGAGCAGTCCACCGCTGCTAGTGGTCAGCGGAGAAATGGACAGCGTGGAACCTCCGGATTATGCCGAGCAATTTTGTTCAAAACTACAGAATTGCCATCTCGTCATCATCCCCGACCTCGGTCACGGTCCTTTCGACCTCGAACTCTGGAAAGGAGGTGGCTGCTACGATGCGATGGCGGCCAAATTCCTCGATAGCGGGATCGTTGACAACTCGTGCGTCAACAAGATGCACGTTCCCGATTTTCGCTGAAGCAAAACGTTGATTAACCAGCAATTGCCGAAAGCGCCTAACGAGCGATAGCACTTGCAATTGCTAGAGTCGGGTCCCGGTCACCGATAGCAGGGAATGGGTAAGCGAAACCGTATCTCAAATGAACCTAGAAGCGTTAGATTTGCCGAGGACCAATCACTTGCGCCGGGAATGAGGTCGCCCTACTCGAGGTGTCTTCTTTTTGTCGGGGCGGCTTCATTGCAGCTTCTTAAATTCGAGTTTGGCTTGAATCAATGCGGGAATATTTGGATCGGCGTCTGACCAGGCTTCTAAAAACGTTTGATATTCCGTTCGAGCTTCAGCGGTTTTTCCTTGCACTACTAGCGCGCGAGCCAGCCCAAGATGCGCGAGTGGATGACGTTGCGAGGTGGCCACGATTCCCGGATGATCGATGATCTTGCGGAACTCATTGGCGGCGTCTTTGCCAGCACCCATGCGAAGAAATGCTTGACCTCGAATGTACACTGCAGCGAGGCTTGAGAACTCGCAAAAGTCAAATGGGATCGCTGGCCGGAGGATGTCAATCGCCTTTTGAGGATTTCCGCGTTGAAGCTCAATGGTGGCGTAGATGGTTGGCAGAGACACGGCATTCAGCGGCCTATTCAACGGAAAGCGCTCGTGCAGTTCTTCGGCTAGCGAGCCAGCGCGATCGACGTCTCCAGCTAGGGCCAATGCTTCGGCTGCGGTCTCTCTCGCATCGACACCGCGCCCAACGCTCGCAGCCGCCAGCGCCGTCTTCTTCGCTTCCTTCAGATTTCCAAAATCAGCCTTCGGCCACCGCCTCTCCCGCCATTGAGAACGCCGCGTCGTCAGAGAGGCCGGCGTGTTTCAATGCCTCCCAGGATTGGGTGAACATTTCCCTCGCAGATCGAAGCTCGCCGCGCGCCATCTTCGCGAGAGCCACACTGGCAAGCATGTCGTTATTGCGCTCCGTACCTTTCGCCCAATCGAGCTGTTGCTGCATGCCTTTCTCGTCATGATTGAGGAACGCAGATTCGAAGAGAACGCGGTGAGTATAGATGCTGTCGCGGTGGCGAGCCGCCGCAAGTTCGCAAGCCCTTCTGGCATCCTCGAACCTGCCAAGCGCCAGGTTGGAGGTGGCAAGATTTGCGTAGCCCACGTAATGATCGGGCTGTAGAGAGATGGACCGAGAGGCGGCTTCTGCGGCCTTCTCGTATTCGCCGATCACTTGATAGCGGGCGGAGAGCCCATTAAGAGGAATCCAATCGCGCGGATAAAGGCGCGCCCACATCTCGTAGGTGGAGGTCGCCTTTTCCGTGTCACCTGCAACCCGCGTCTCGTACTGGACCGTAAGGTAAAGTTTCTCCCGTTCGCTCAGTTTGCTGCGCATCGCGAAGGCAAGCTTTAAGAAGCTCGGCAGCACGATCTGTTTCTCCAAGATTGCTGTATGCGCCTCCAAGCTGCGCGTATGCCATAGCGAAACCGGGATCAAGTTCGATGGCATGCTCGAAGAAGGGAATGCTCTGTCGCTCCGTGCCCTGGGCACGCTGTTCCACGCCGAGGGAGTAGGAGCGGAGTGCCTCGAGTGATGTTGTCGTTGCCTGTTCGAGTGGGACGTCGAAATGCTGAATTGAGGCCTGCGATTCGCCAAGCTTACGCCGTAGTGTCGAGGTGATTGCTCCGAGTTCACCCAGCACTTGCTCCCGGCTATCAACCCCAACCTGCTCACGGGCCAGAATCCTAGCGTCGGCGCAATCCTGAGCCTGAACAGCAAGGACGTACTTTGCCCCAAGACGCGAGATAGAGCCAGAAACCAACACTCTAGCCTGAAGACGTTCACAGACCTCACGGGCCAGAGGCGGCACCACCCGTTCAGCGGGCGAGCGGCCCATAAAGCGCAACGCCTCGAGCACCCGATCATTGCCAACAATCTCAAGATAAGGTGACTGGCCGAGTCCTACCGCTAATCCTTGTTTGAGGGCGCCATCGAAGACCGGTTCGCCGGTGGAGTTTTCGAAATCGGCAAGGAGTACCGTGTCCTTGCGGCTCGGCTGGCGAGAACTGTGGGAGTGTACGAACCAGACGCCTGCAGCAATCGCAAATATAACTATTAAAGCAACGGCGGCGATTCTCAAAGAGCGCGACGATCTTGAGGTGGGAGCGCCGTAATTTGCCGGTACCCCCGGCGGTGCTTCTGGCTCGACCGCAGTCGGCGCGAGGTCGGGAAATGTGGCGGACAAGTCTGGGGCCACAGGTTGAGGTAGAGGGTCGTTCCCCTCGCTGACGTCCCGAACGGCTGCCACGAATCGATAGCCTCGGCCAGGAACGGTGACGATGAACCGGCGGTCCTGGGGAGTTTCACCGAATGCTTTGCGCAGCACCGAGATGTGCTGTGTGAGGTTGGCTTCGTCAACAAAAGTGTCGGGCCAGACACGTTTGAGTAAGGCGTCCTTGGAGACCGTGTCCTCCCGATTCTCAATTAAAGCTAGCAGTATTTCGAACGATTTCTGAGTGAGCGGAACGGGCTGATTGTTACGAAAAAGCAGGCCTCTCTCTGAGTCGAGTCGAAAGGGGCCGAATTCGTATGCGGGTTTCATAGCCGGGGTTCGGGGCAGTGCACTGCTTGAGCACTTTCAAGCCGCGACCTGACGAGCATTCTATCGCGGTCCGCGTCCGGCGTCTGTCTAACTCGAACAGAGAAGTGCTTGATCCTGTTGGTCTTCGGAGCATTCAGGTTTCTTTAGAAGTTTTTAGGTGCGATCTGAGGACATTTGAGAGCTTTCGCTGGCAGCATGAGTTTCGTTCGAGCAAGCGAATGGAGGTCTTCGAGATGATCTGCACTCAATTTGACGCAACAGTTTCGTCGGGACTGAGACAGCGCCTATGCAGGAGGGTTCCCAACTCTTCTCAGATCGGGGGCGGCAGATGGGGAGGCGTGTTCGGCGGGTTGCACGGCTTGTTTACCCTCGCGGCCCTTTTCGCGGTGCCGCTTGCCACTTCGGGATGCCATTCGCACGCGGAAGCCTCGCAGCAGGTGGAGGCTCAGGTCGATCGCTCACCTGAAGCCGGGAAGCAGAGCAAGTCGGGACACCCGAAGGCGTGCAGCCTGCTATCGGCTCAGGAAGTGTCCGCCGCCACGAAACTCAACATCGTGAACGCGACGAGCGATGAGGATGATGAGCTTTGCAACTACACCACCGCGGACGACGGCGTCTCGACCGTAAGCGTGCAGGTGGATTGGGAGGGCGGCAAATTTGCTTTCCAGGCCGGTTCAAAGCTTATGGAAAATGCAGCGGGCAACACCCAGTTCCGGACTGCCGTGGCAGGCGATCGGAGACGAAGCCTTCGTGCTCGGCGTCAGCCCCCAACAGCAGAACCGGATCAACCACGATATGCCTGGACAATTGCAAAGCCTCTCCAGCCTCACCACAGGTCCGCTGATGTTCCGAAAGAACGACGTGTTGGTGACCGTAACAGCCAACTTCATCGACAACAAATTCGAAGCGGAGAAACAGATGGCCGCAAAAGTCGCCGGCCGGCTATGACCGCTCGCCACCCAGGAGATAAACATGAGACTTGCTGTGTCTACATTTCTGTTTTGCATCGTGACAACGGCTGCGAGCGCGCAGAACAAATCGTGCCAGGTACTGAGCGCGGGTGAGATCAATTCAGACGTTCGGCACCCACTTTACAAAATCGCAAGCAGAGCCCGGAAAGGACGGCCGCATGAACTGCATGTACGGCGATCCTGACGGAGATCAGAGTGTCCGCGTGGCAGTAGCGGACCATATAGGGGCGCCAGATTTCAAAAAAGAGATCATGGCGATGAACGGCGATAACCCTACGCCCACAAAGCCCTTCCTCGGACTTGGCGATCAGGCGGAAATACTCGAGATCCCGCCCTCCGTGACCGGAATCTTTGCCCGCCAGGGAAGCACAGTGGTTGCTGTTCTGGTTGTGGGCTTGCCGTCGCAACAAGCCAAGCCAGAAATCGACAAATTGATTCGGGTCGCGTTTTCGCGACTCTAGCCAAGGGAGAGACCCATGAGATTGCAACTATGTTCGATGATCCTTATGTTGGCGGCCGCCACCGCTTTCGCTCAAAACCGCGCGTGCCAGGTCTTGACCCCGCAGGAGATTGGTACAGCCCTCGGGAGTGGTCCTGCGTCGAACGGCATTCCCAGTCCAATTGACGGCGGCAGTGCATGCACCTATCGCTCGCCGGGAGTGGTGCTAAGCGTGAGTGTGCTTGACAAAAATATCGAGGCGCAATTCACGAGGATTAAGGCACGTGTGAATAATGTACAGGCCATCTCCGGAATCGGAGACAGCGCGATCATGTACGAGCAGGGCGGGCTGCACGACATCATGGTGGCAAAGCACGGGACAGGCCTCGCGATTCTCATCAGGAGAGAAAGCACGGGAAGTATGCGAGAGACATTGGTCAAACTTGCCAAGGTTGCTCGTCTCCCACCTTTAACCAACTCAATACTCAGAAGGAGGAAGCATGACTTCGCAAGACAATATCCAAATCGTTCGAAAGGCTTATCAGAATTTTGTAAGCGGGAACATTCCAGCAATCCTCGAATCGCTTAGTGAAGATGTGGATTGGTTCATACCAGGGCCTAAAAATGTCATTCCATTCGCTGGGCAGCGTCGCGGTCGACAGGAAGTCGCACAGTTCTTTTCGGAGTTAGCCGCATCTCTTTCACCCAATAGAATTTGAGCCGCAGGAATTCATCGGAGATGAAGAAAAGGTGGTCGCGCTGGGACGCCAGCAATGGCAAGTCAAGTCCACCGGCCGCACCTATGCTGACGAATGGGCGCACGTGTTTTGGATAGCGAATGGGAAAGATCGTGCGCTTCAAGGAATATCACGATACCGAGGCGGAAGCGGCGGCTCATCGTCCGTGAGCTGAAACCTCGAAATCCTGAACGAGCGCGTGCAAAGACCCTGAGCGAATGCATCGTCGCCAATGTTCAAGGAAGACGGATCGATCTGGCGCAATTCTGGACGAACTCCGGCAGAAGGGCGAATCAAATTCGTTCGAAGCGAATCATTTCGAAGAAAACGAAAGGAAAAGTCAATGAAAATCAATGCAGCAGCAAAAGTTAAAACTTGCGTGCTGGCGTGCCTCATCAGTCTCTCCGGGCCGTCTTTGGGCTCAGAGCAATCATTCTGGAATGGCTGCCAGCCCGAATAGTCCGCAAGCTATGACTGCCCTTTACGAGGATCTGAAGTGGCAGGCGATCGTGCCCGAATTGGGCGAGGATTCACCGAAGATTGCAATTCTTCGGGTTGATCCCACAACCAATGCCACGCAATTGCTGATCCGTACCCCCAGGAAAGTGCATGTACCGATGCACTGGCACAGCGCCAATGAAACCCACACGATCATTCAAGGTACAGCGACCTTCGAGCACGACGGCAAGCTTCAATTGATGACGCCCGGCAGCTTCAATTACATGCCGGCCCACATGCAACATCAGGCATGGGCCTCAGAAGGTGCGGTCATCTTTATCACGGTCGATGGTGCCTGGGATGTGAACTGGGTGGGCAATCCTCCCGGTAAATCCGATCTGAACCAAGAACCTCACACCACGCAGTAAGGTGCCAGAAATGCGCAAAATCGCATGAGTCAATTCCAAGACAACGAACCTAACAAATGCACTGGAGAATCTTCATGATCACCCCGACACAGACACCCGAATCGTTGACACCCCCGACAGCACAAAGCGAACCCGCCGCAGGCTCAACAGCAGGTAACACCGATGCGCCTGATACAGATGGGCTGGGCTTTCGTGATGCCCCTGGCCATCGAATCTGCAGTTCGCACCCGAATTTTCGATGTCTTGGATGAGCACCCGAAGACAATCGCCGAGGTCTGCAGGGAAACCGCATGTTCACCACGTGGAGTGGAGCCGCTCGTCAATTTCCTCGTGGCCATCGAGTTACTGCGCAAGACTGCAGGCGGACTCTATTCACTCACTCCGGAAAGCTCAGCCTTCCTCGTGAGCACCAAACCGTCGTTCCATGGTGGTTTCATTTGCCATCTGACAGCTGACCTCATTCCTAAATTCCTGGAGCTTGAGCGAGTCGTGCGAACGGGGCATCCCGCGCGTTCGGTAAATCGGGAAGCTGAAGCCACAGCCTTCTTCAAGAACTTCGTTGAGGATTTGATGCCGCTAAACTTTCCGGCGGCACGAACTTTGGCGCAGCATCTTGCATCAAGCCGAAAAACCGAAACCACGAAGATCCTGGACATCGCAGCAGGTTCCGGGGTATGGGGCATCTCCGCAGCACAGGCATTTGCGTCGGCGACTCTAACCGCCGTTGATTTCCCTGAAGTACTCGAGGTCACGCGATCGGTGGTTTCCCGGTTTGGACTGAATGGCCGCTTCAATAGCATCGCGGGCGACGTGCTGCGGGTCGATCTTGGGTCCGAATATTCGATTGCGACTCTTGGACACATTCTGCACTCCGAAGGTGAAGAGCGCAGTCGTGCCATCCTGCACAAAGTGTATGAAGCGCTGGCGCCTCAGGGCACTGTTGCCATTGCGGAGTTTGTGCTGAACGAAGACAGGACGAGCCCTCCCGCCGCTGCTTGCTTCAACCTGAACATGGCGGTGAACACCGAGAACGGCCGCGCATTCACGGGTTCTGAGCTTCAGAGTTGGCTCGAGGAAGCCGGATTTCGCAACGTTCGTACGTTGGAAGTTCCGGGGCCCTCCCCTCTGTTCTTGGCGGAGAAGTAGAACCCGTTTGCAGCTAGCTGAAGGGAGTGCCAATGGAAATGGGCGAGCCTTTCTCGCCCTGGTGCCCAACACGCAAAAATCTATCCTAGACTTCACGAGACATGAGGAGGGACGCTGATGTCGATTGAAAGCAATAAATCACTTGTGCGCCGATTCTACGAAGAGATTGATAAGGGGAACCTGGATGCAATGGATGAACTCGTAGCTGTTGATTACGTTGATCACAGTCCGCCTCCGTTTCCGGGATTGCTCCCGGGCCGAGAAGGATTGAAGCAGGGTTTCAAAATCTTCTGGGAGGCGACACCCGGATCTCACCAGATTGAAGATCAGATCGCTGAGGGAGATAGAGTTGTCACACGCCTTTTGTGTATCGGGAAACACGAAGGTGACCTTCCGGGTGCGCCGAGAACGGGCCACGATCTGAAGATGACCTCCATAACCATCCATCGAATCGCCGATGACAAGCTAGTGGAGAAGTGGGCCGAGAAGGACGTAGTCGGATTCTTGCAGCAGATTGGGGTAATCCCATCACCGGGCCACGGGGAAAAGTGATGCTGACCTGATCCCGAAACTTCAGACAGCGCGGAGTAAAAGTTCATATTCAGAGAGCGGCGGCAGATTGTCGCAGAGCTCCCATGAACAGCATTCCAACTGTATGCGCTCGGACGTCGACAACAAGGCAGCGGAATCGGCCCTGTGCCAGGAACCGTCGGACACCTGACTAGCGAGAATTTCGAATATTTCGGGCTCTCTACGGATGAGGCGGCGCTACGCGGCAATCGCCGCCCGCGAGGCGTCTGTAGGTCACGTATTGTTGCCAGCTCATTGCCGCCTGGAATCTGCCGTAAGTTCGAGGTTGAGAGCGGGGGGAAGTCTTCCCAGCATCGTCTTCTTCGCCATTCTCAGACTCCTCGGTCATTATCTTGATTCGCAATTACGAATTGCATAGGCACGGGAGGGGCGACCCGCATTGGACCGCGACGCTCCGTTGGGCCCCTGTCCTCTTGACCCGCGTCAAACTGCTGACGGGGATTGTGTCGAAGACTTTCCCTTTGTTGGGTGGAATCCGAGATACGGTGAGCTACCCTTCGTCAGAAGACAAAACTAAGAAAATATCTCGTGCTCGTCAACCATGACTCGGTCCCCAACACTGACCAGATTCGCTCTTCCATAGTCGCCCTAACGCCTGCGTCGGCCTGTTCGCCGGGCCAACCCAGGTTGGACGATACTCTTCATTCTTGTCAAAATGAACGTAAGTTCATTAGAAACTGAGGTCTGCTTGGACATAGACTCAGTTGGGAAACCCTTAGATGTCTTTATTTAATGGACCCAGGTGACAGACGATGGAAACGGCTCGCAGTCTTCATATTGCGCATATACAGACTGCCATCACGCTGCTTCGACAGCATGAGCGGCGATTGAAGGCGATTCTTAGGTCTACGCTGTCATCTCCCGAGATCATGGCACAAGCACATAAAGACCGTGCGGAAGTGATGAACAAAATCGAGACAGCGATAGAGGAACTGAAGCGGCTGGAGAACGAGAAATGAACCCGATAGACTCGCATTCGTTCCGCTGCCATTGTATTCGGCGCATGGGGCGGTGACGCTGAGGCGCACTTTGACCCATTCTCGGACACTCCGCCCGTTTGACCCTGTCGCTCATCTCATGGCCATCGTCGCATTAGGAATCGTTGTTGCCAAGCAAGCAAAGCCGCTGCGCCACGATGAATTCCGCCGTGAAACAGCAGTCCCGCGGTCAAACGCCACCTCATCCTTGCGCTCGCCAGTGAGGCCGCATCACAAGTACGGTCGGTCGTGTCGGCGCTCCTCGGACATACGTGGGTTTACAACGACGGCAAAGCACTTCGTGCCGTGGGTCAAATCGAGCAGGCTGCACATGAAAGGGAGGTGCATCGCCGCGGCCGAGCAGGCGTTGATTCAGTTCGTTGAGCACAACCGATGGATCGGAACAGAATCGCGCCGTGCTGCGAATTGCGCCCACCAGCAGTGCTACTAGCATCCCTGCCTGAAGGCCCTTGTCTGGCGCAGAAAGGTCGCCAAAGACGATGTCATCATCGTACGCTGCGCCGACGATCTTGCGTTGGGCTCCAGCTACGAGCCGATGCCATTGGCCGAGCGTCCTCGAAAGCTTAATCATATTTTCGAGAGTGCCAACTGCGCTCCACCAAGGATCACGACTCGTGACACTCCCAGGATGTTCCCCGGTTTCTACTTTTGTTTGCATAATTCCAATCCCCGTAGCCCCATTTGATGGGGCTCCCTAATTTTCAAGTTTTCTGGGGGGGGGTAGTTCATTGCCCAACGGCAATGGTTAGCACATTAGCCAGTTCTTCGCCGGTCTTACGTAGGTACCGCCATATTTTGGTGCATGTTGGGGCCACGCCAAGTCGCAATTCCTTGCGGCGCAATGCAAGCTTTCGCCGGCGGGTATCCACGCCGCGATGGCGAGAGCGATCCCTATCAGATCGGAATATGCGATGTGTCGCACGGTTATAAGGCTAACCTTCAGAAACGGCAAAGAGTGCGTCGGCAGCCTTCGGTTCCTGCTTCGGTGGAAGCAGGCGGGTGGAATTTGCGATAAATGTCAGTTCTGATGCGACATGGATAAATGCAGCAAGCAATGGATTCGTCAGACCGGCGGCTGCCAGGCCGATGCCGATGGCGTCAACGATCAATGTTCCATAGAAATTCTCAAGGATTATTCGACGGCAGTTACGCGCGATGCGAACAGTCTCGACAAACTTCATCAAGTCGTTACCCAATGAGAACTACGTCGGCGCTTTCGCGGGCCACATCGGTTCCTGCCCCCAACTCGGCGCGATCGGACGCGCCGCCCGCCACGGCGCGATCATCAAAGGCGGAATCTATCTGGAGGCGCTCGGCCAACTCGATACGGTCTTCTTTGATAAGACCGGCACACTCACGTTGGGCACACCCACGGTAACGGAAGTTAAAACTGCAGCAGGGAGCACTATCGAAACGCTTCTTCGGGCCGCCGCCAGCGCCGAGCGCGGCTCGGAACATCCACTGGCAAAAGCAATTGTTCGCTATGCCACGAGACCTTCAAACAACTACTTGCCCGCCTCGACTTGGCCATCGCAAAAGCCATGATCGATGATGTCTACGTGGACGAAGTTAACGCTCGAAGGGCTGAAGCACACACTTACTATGACCGTGTCACTTGAATCGATCATGGACACATACGGCCCTATCCCACACAAAGCCCCATCTATCGTCCAGACGGCCAGAAACATCGCTTAGCGGGCGAAGCCCGTCGGAGGGCCACTGTAAGCGAATGAGATTACACCGTAGTCGCCGGGATTGGCAGCCGCGACGTAGTTGCCGAGTACGCGAACATCAGAAGAACTGGGCTCTGGGCTTTTCCCCCTCGAAGCATCTCTCTAACTTGATTGCAGAGAGCTGATTGCGACAGGCTCTAAGGTACGGTCGCGTACACGATGCTCAACCACTTGGTTCCGGCGGTGTTCACCGCGTACACCCCAAACTGATGCTTTCCGGCGCCAAGCGGGATCGACGTGCTGAGGGTCGTGCTGGCGGTTTCGGTATACACCTTTACGCCGTCGAGCCACACTTCCATGCGCGCCAACGAGCCGGTGATATTCGCAGTCGCCAATACCTGCTCCGGCGAACTGACCGTCGAATTGTTCACCGGACTGCATATATTCACGCCCGGCGATGATGGCGCACTGCATCCACCGCCCATGCTGAAGTTGAAATCGTACCGCTGAAGACGGTTGTCCACATCGGCCGCGTAGAACGTGGCCTGATGCGTTCCCGCCGCAAATGCGGCGCTGTAATTGAAGTACCCGTGCTGATCCCAGGTGTGGTGCTGTTCGCTCACTTTTTTCCCATCGACCCACAGCTCGACCTTGCGAAGCTTGCCGAAGGAGTTGACCGCCGCGCTGAAGTGTGCGGTCGATCCGGTGACGGTGCCGGGTGCGCACACATCGAAGCCCTGGCTGCTCTTTGGGTAATAGCAGGGCCCAAACCAGCCGCTCGTTGCCTTATTGAGTTCAGTGGTAAGAACGGATGGCGAATTGTAGGGCGGGATGCTCCCGTTTACGCTCTGGTTCAGGACCAGGCTGGGCGTGAGGAGGTTGCCAAACAGGCTCGCCACCGGCGATGTATCCCAGAAGAAGCCCGATGGCAACGGGAAATCTTGCCTCGTGAATTCGCCGGGGTTGGCGCCGGCCAGGTAGAACCGGATGTAAGCCGTCAACGTGGAGCTCACGCTGTAGAAAAATACGGCCAGATCCATTCGACCGTCGCCGTTGAAGTCGGCCATGGCGTATTGTGGGGTCCACTCCCAGCTGTCTGAGATCGCACCGACGTTATTGCCCGAACTCGTGCCCAGTGGCGGAAAATAACTGTTAAATGTGCGCGAGGCGTTTCCGTAAAACACAGCGAGCTGGGTTCCGTTATCACCAAAGAGATCGGTGAAACCGTCGCTGTTCAGATCGCCGGCCGCGATTGTGAGAGAGCCATTGGCGACATAAGGCGTGGTATCGCCGAAGGTGAAATCGTTGTTCCCATATAACACGTGCAGCGTGGTGTTCGCAACGCCCCCGGCATTGTTTTTGGTGGGTTGCGTTGTGGCGATGTCCGCTCTGCCGTCGGAATCAAAATCGCCCACGAAGACCTGGAACTGAGGAACGAGCTGCGTAAAGAGCGGAGGCCCGGAGAGCAGCATGCGCGGGTTGCTGAAACCACCGGCGCCATCGCCTTGCAGAACGTAAAGCTGGGTGGCGGTCGAGGTAGCTCCTGAAAATGAGCCGGCGTACGCTACCAGATCGAGTTTTCCGTCCCCATTGAAGTCGGCCGCCGCAGAACCTGCATAAACCCAGGTGAATCCGGAGGTAAGTAGAAGAGTGGAGATTTTGGGCGACTGCAAACTACCGTCACCGTTGCCAAGGTACACCGCCACCTGATCGGTTCCTTCCAGAGTGACGGCCACATCCACCTTGCCATCGTTGTTAAAGTCTCCTGTGGCAATGGACATCACGCCTGTGAGCGTGGTTGGAAGGTTGTAGTGGACGGGCGTCTTGAACGTGCCGTCGCCATTGCCAATGCTCACGGTGAAGCCGGCGGGCGAATAGGCCGTATCCTGAACGATGTCGGTGATTCCGTCGTTGTTCAGGTCCACGGCGTAGATGTTGGCTGGCGTGTCTTGTGATTCGCTGAGGACAGGGGAAAAGGTGACGGGGGTCTGGGCGAAACAGACGGCGACCGATCCCAGTGCGCAAAGGCCCACGGGAAAAATCCGAGGAATTGACATGGGTGGCGACTCCAGACACTCGCCCAAACTTTCAGAGGGGTACGTCCGCACTTTGGTTGCTTTGAAGGGTGGATTGTTGAATGATCCTGGGCCTATGCCGGGGTACCATCCTGGCGACGTCTTTTTGTTTTGCCCGTATTGTCACTTTGGAAACAGCACACAAGGTCGAGGCGGGAGAGGACGCGGGCCTACTGAATTGTGTCAGTGAAAGAACTTCTCACATCGTTACAGCTCAATGTCATTGCCCGGATGCAAAGGAGCGACGTGACGCACCTGCGCCTTGGGAACCCTGGGGAAACTCCGAGGTGTTAGTCCCAGTTCCACAAGGTAGCTTCTTTTTCAACCTCCCCTTCCGCCATCTCTCCGCCTTGGAGCGCACCGATGCGACTTTTGATTCTCGAAGATGAACCCAACGACCTCGCATGGCGGCAGACGCTGCCCACGCCGTCGGCATCACTGACATCGAAGCTTTCACGTCACTTCGTCCTGTGAAGGCGTCCCTCGATTTGGGGTTTCGCGGCCAGGGCCGCTCCCCGATGCCATCCTTCTCGACCTTTCGCTTGGATACGAGAGCGGCTACGAGGTACTCCGGGCCTGGCATTCCGCGCATGCTCAGTCAAAGGTCCGCATGATCGTCTGGAGCCACCTTGAAGACCCGAACCGCGCTATATGCGAACTGTTCAAAATCTAGTCTGATTTTTGGCTTGTGAAGAGCGGGAGTCATGGGTGCGGGTATCAAGATTGAAGTACATTTCGCTGAACTCTCCGTAGGGGTCGCATGCGTGTTTTTCCTCGTGTACGACAAGTTCATCTTCGCTGTTCGCCGTGGCAATAGTCTGGAAGCAGTTTGTGCATATCGAATCTATTGAGGAATTGATATTCCGACGTTTAGCGAACCTAGTGGATTCGGTCAAGTCGCGTGCGCTCCTCGGACCCAATCATCGGAAGGACTTGGAGAAATTGGGAGCCATCTCATGCAGAGCCTAGACCCAGGGTTGCTTCTTGTCTGCTCAAAATTGCTCATAAGCGTCAAGATTGAGGAGCAGATGGCTGAAAATGTAAACAGCCGGAGAGACAAAACGAGGGTCCTGGGGGACACCACTCGTTCGCGGCGGAGATTGACTGTCGAGCCGCTTCAGAGGGTTCGGCAACGGCGTGCGGGAACACCCCTCGCGGCTCTTGTTCTACGGGAGATATCGAAAGGGGGCACAGACTACAAAGCGCTGTACGGTATGAATGCCAGCTACTCTGCCGCAGTCCCTGGCGCAAACTCGGCCTACAGGCGCGCCCGTCCGCTCATCCCGCCCGCGCGGCCACGCCTCTCAGGCCTGAACGGTCCGCTGCTGATCTGCGCAGAGATTCTTCAATCGCCACTACCATACACCCCTCAAAAAATCTCTTCGCATCTCATGCACCGTTGCTGTATGGTTTTCCCGATCCCTTCGCCTTTCCCGTTGACCCAATTTGATTTTACGGGCCGTATAGCAGCAACCGCGTTGCCACCTCCGTTTTGACAACAGGCGCGCCGAGTCGCTCACTAAAGTTCGATACCTGAATAAAGCAGCCTTGCGACCCGTCCGTTGCGAGCCGTTGATTGCCGTATTCCGGCAACCGTTTCCATACGGGAACCTAAGGAGAATCGCCCATGCCAATCGTCGACCGGCTTCTCGCAGCCTTTTCCGGCAAAAAGAAATCTATGCCCCTGAACCCCACTGCAGTCGCTTCGGACGAATGGTCGCCTGATGACTCCTCGGATTCCCAGACTCCATCCTCAAGCAGTTCCTCCGCTGCGCCACGCAACGAATCATCTTCGCTGAAGACCAGCCTCCTACCGAAATCCGATAAAAAGCTTCAAAAGGAAGAAGATCGAACTGAGAAGGCCCAGAGATTCGCCAAATCTTTTGCGAAAGTTCTGGCCTCCACCGCTCTGAATCACGTCGCTCCGGGCCTCGGCAAAGCCACGAACCTTGTTTCCATCGTTTCAACGGTCGATCATATCGAAACGCTGAAACCGCTCTTCGACGAACCCTGTGACGTTGGCGCGCAGACGAAGTGTCAAGGTTTGGTCGCCTACGCAATTCAACAGAAGGACAGTAAACTTGTGGACGCGGTTCTCCAGTGCACGCCGGTTCTCGACACCCTCAAGACGGCGCAAAATAAAATTCACGGGCTGCTCAAGAAAGTATCGGGCGAGGCAGGAGGGGAGCGCATGGCGCAGGCCAGACTGCTTGTCGATCACGCCAAAGAATGCCACGTCGCCCTGGCAATGTATGCAGAATTGGTATACGGGTCGTTGGGGGACAAGAAGGCTTGGGCGAAGGCTTTGAAAGATGTCACCGACAAAGACGTGGCGTGGGGACTTTCCGACGAAGACGCATCCGAACCTGCCGCAGACAAGCTGGCTGGAAAACTCACAGCAACCATGTAGGAGACGCCGGCAGATTCGTCGGACCGCTTGAGAACAAAAATCCCACGGTCCAACCATCAGGGTCGTATCCCACGGGGCTCCGCGCGGCCCGGCACGCAATGCTTCTCGAGTCGAGGCGATGAGGCTTTCTTGGAATTCCGCCTCGCTTAGCGTCGCTTGATCGGGCACCGGCAACGTTACCGTCGCTCCTCTGGGGAGTTGGCGCGGCGCGATATTTCAGCAACTTGATAAATCATCAGTAGCCGCACGCCCAGGACACGAAAAGCAGTAAGCGCGGCGCTCAAACGCCGCGCTTACTGCCGGAACCAAGGATCAATTTAATCGCTCGTCTTTCACCTATGAGTTGTTTAGATGCGCACGGTGATGGACGCGCAACTGGAGCAAGCGCTCATCGCCAAGAAATCGAAAATCCAAGAGTAAAAGCGCGGCGCTGACGCGCCGCGCGTGGTTACCCTTTGCGTCTTCGTCGTTCGTTTCTAGATTCTTTGATGCGAGCCGAGACCGACGCGTGCCGGCGCAAGCATTCAAGGCCGAGGAAGCGAGGACTAAAAACAAAGGCGGGCGTGCTCAGGGAGACTGATGAGGGATTCCGGGCAGCGGCTAAAAGAGGTTGGGCGGTTCCTCTAAGACTTCATAAATTAGATCGATCGGCACGTTTAGGATATCTTGTGGCAGGCCGCTAGGTTAGGTTCACCCGTTGCTGGGCAGGGTCCCCACTCACGACGAGGTACACCTTGCCCCCATCCTGCAACCGAACTCTCGCGAAAAGGCCAGGCATCGCATCCATTATGGTCCAGCTGACCGACCCCACCCTCCGGCCCACCAGGATCTACCAAGCATTCGCCCAATTGCGCAGTGGCGCTCACCCGAAGCAAAAGCCCGAAGGAGCGCTTAAGCGCCGCGAGGACGGAGGATTCACTGCTTCCTTGGCGGACCTTCCACGACCTCTAGGATAGCGGCTAAGGACACTCCGCGCAACAGTATTTGCTTCCCGGTGATGGACATAAGGTCCACCCTTCGATGCCGAGTGTCTTCTTCCACTACCACGTAAAGTTCACTTCCATGGCGAAGTCGAACCATCGCAAGTAGCCCAGGCATGCTCTCCATTACACGGCCTCAGAACACCTGCCCCGATCGAGTTAGCCCGTCGTCGCCCCGTTAGACACCGGGCTCGGAAGGATCGCCAAGGTTTCCACTGGAATCTTGTCAAGAGGTGGCCCGGTGTCGCTCCGAAGCCGGTGCCCCAGAAAAGACAGCAAAGTCTTTCGAACTCAGCATTGCGTCATAACCGCTGTGGTCCTAGGTCGAAGTTCACCTCGTGATGTAGCGACGTGCGCACATTGTTGGGTTTTTTGGGCATTTCTGTCACCATTTTTTTCCCGGCTTCTGCTCAGAGTTTGGGCCATACAATTTGACCGCAGGACGTGAGACCGAGACTCACAAGGAGTTGCCGCCTGGTCGGCGCTGTACCAAACGACATCTCTTTGAGTCTATTCGTCATGTCCTTTGATTTGCTTGCAAATGCGAGATCATATTTTGACAACGCGAGAGAATCGCTGTCGAATCCCGGTCTAACGATTGTCCGGCCGCTTCCGCTCGAATACCATCACGGTAGGCTTGCCGCTGCCCGGAAGGCGCGTTGTGATCGTCAGTGTCTTCCGATCGGCTGAGAGCTCAACCCTCTCGGTATCCGTCATTTTTCCGTTGATCTTTTCGGTGATCACGAAAGTTCGCTCGTTGGCTTGCTGAGCCGAGGTGGATGCGCCTGTGCCCCCACCAGGCCCCTCGTTCGGACACTCCTTGCCGTCGAACTTCAGGTCCTGCGTCTTCTTCTCCAACACGGTAGTGATGGACAAGGCCATCACCCTGGAACGCCTTTACCTCCAGCGGAAAAGGCGAGTTCATCGTCTCCTTGATGCTCTGCCAGTCTGCTGCGAAGCCCGATCTCGTACCGATGCGTTGGTAGATGTAATCCATGCTGAGCGCCGTCGTACCGTCGGACCCGAACCCGCGGAAGTAGTCGATGAGTGTACCGCAGTCCTTCGAGAGCTTCCACGTCGCCTTGAGCAGCAGCCGGCCGTCTTTCTCGCGCTCGACGATCCAGGTGTCTGGCGCTTCAGGCTTCACCGACAGCAAGGTCCCGCCATAGCCCCCCGGTTGGTCGCTCCCGTCCACTACGATCGTTCGGCGCCGCCGCCGAAATCGAACATGTACTTCTTGCCGCTTTTGTTCTCAACCTTCATCTGGTCGTGCATTCTTGTCTTCAAGGGGTCGAGCTTCCATTCGGCGATGAAGGGGCTCTGTGCTTGCCCATGCCATACCTGTACCGTCGGCAGGATTTTCACAATTCGCATAAACACTCGTATCTCCTTCATCCGTTCTACACTTACAGATGTATATGATGTGTCAATTAAGAACGAAAGAGTGCCTAGTTACTTGCGAGTGTGACTCTTTTGGGAAGCCGTTCGCAATGCTGGGAAAAAGCATTTCAGCAGACTGAAGCGGAAATACAGCTATTTCAAAAAGCTAATCGCTAACGATTTAATCCGAGGGGGTGCTGTAATCGAATCACGGACGATGAGAGGGATTAACTTGCGACTTTGCCATGCTGCATCAGACCTAAGATTATCCGAGCACTCTAGCAATCCATGTTTTCGGTCTCGATCAAAGCTGATTGAGTTGATCATTAGCAGCGTAAGCACACGGCGCCAACGCGAGCGCCCAAGTTGTGGACTTAAAAGCCAACGGGGCCTCTCACAAATTCTGGTGTCAGTTCTGGTGTCAGTTCGGATTGTCCTTTGAGGCAATCTCCTGCGACGGCGTGCAAGATGGGCTGTAACACAAGCAACTCAGAATGAGCGAGATATCGACACGATGCGGAGCGATGCTACTCAGTGCAAAGTGGCATTCTACGGTTTCCTAAACCGTAGGTCGGCTGTTCGAATCAGCCCGGGGTCACCACCCTTCTGCCATCATCGCCAGGGTAGACTTCATCGAACTCTCCGCATGGAGCGCTCGATCTGCGCGTGGCATTTTATGTTTCCGGAGGGCCGGAAAATGGTACGATGACCCGCATCCATGACTACGAATGCAATCACCCTGCCTTCCAGACAGTGGTCGATCGTCGCCCTTGGAACCGCCGGGATGGCCGCGGTGTTTCTCTCCTACGCGCTGGCATTCCTGTTGGCCGTCGGGTGCCTGGTCGCACCGGTCCTTCTCCTTGTGAGCTTCTCATTCGAGAGCTTCATGGTTGCCCGCCTGGCGTTGTCCGCATTTGGAATTGTGTCCGGGCTCACCATCCTCTGGTCGCTCCTGCCGCAACGCGAGAAGATTGATGTCAACGGCGTTCTGATCGATCTATCGAAGGAAAAACGCCTATCGCAACAGATCGAATCCATCGCCGAGGCGCTCCATGAGCCCATGCCGTCCGAGGTCTATCTGCTCGGGGACGCCAATGCTTTCGTCGTGGAATCTCGCGGCTTCCTTGGATTCGGCAAGCGGCGCATCATCGGGCTGGGCCTGCCGCTGCTTCAGATGCTGACCATTGCGCAGTTTCGCGCCGTGCTGGCCCACGAATTCGCTCATTACTACGCCGGCGACACCCGCCTCGGGCCATGGGTCTACAACACGCGCCGCGCCATCGCGCGGGTCTATGAGAACCTGGGCCACAAATCGGATGTAATCAAATTCCTCACTCGCTGGGCCGTGGTGGCCATCCCTTACATGATTCTCATGGCGACCATGCGCGGCTACTGGAACGTCTTCATGCGCATTACCCAGTGGATCTCGCGCCGCCAGGAATACCGCTCCGACGAGCTCGCCTGCCATATTGCCGGATCACAGGCGCTGGCCGAGGGGCTTTCGAATCTCCCTCGCTGCCAGGCAGTGCTGAATGCTTACTGGAACACCGTAGTGCTACCCGTTGCCGCCAGCGGATTTCAACCGCAGCTGGGCGAAGGCTTCATGCGCTTCGTGACAGCGCCTCACATCGCCAGGGCCACCACGGAATTCCTCGAGAAGGATGATTCCAAGCCGTCTGCGATGGATTCCCACCCGCCGCTCGATCTTCGTATGGAACGGGCCAGGGTATTCAACCTGCCTGCACCGGACTATCCCGGCCAGCCATCTGACTCCAGTATTCCCATGATTTCCCTCATTGACGATCTCGCCTCGCTTGAGGGCGGCCTCCTCAAACGAGTCGTCCCCTCCCTGGCCGAGACAGACCTGAAGCCGGTTTCGTGGGATGCAGCCGGAATGGAGGTCCTTGTTCCCGCGTGGCGCAAACAGGTCGCGAACCATGAGGCACTTCTTGCAAAAACGAGGCTGCAGGATTTGCCCGACCTCGTGCAGGAACCGCGCCATATCGCCAACAAGATCGCGAATCCTCCCGGCATGTTTCTCGGACCGACGCAGCGCGATGCCCGCGCATGGGAGGTGCTTTTCGACGCCCTCGTTACCTGCCTCCTCGACAACGGCTGGACACTGCACAGTCAACCGGGAACCTTGTACCTCGAAAACGGTGAAACCAAGCTGGATCCCGGGCAGGTTATCACGGAAATGAAGTCGGGCAAACTCACCCTGCTTGCCTGGCAGACGTATTGCGCTCAAAAGGAGATGGGCGGCTGGCCATTGGCTCGCATATCGGTCCCTCCAGCCGTTGCCTGATCAACCCGGTCGACGCACGGCAACGCTCTCCGACTTCCAATAGCGGCGTTTTGACCTTAATCGGTCTCGGGCTTTAAAATGTTCATGTCACTGAAAACAGCTTCATGACATGGAGCAGTTCGCCCGCGACAACAAGTCTTCCTTCCGGCCGCACTGCAAAACTATTCCAGAAATCGCCAGGATGCTCGGGAAAGCGGTGAAAACCCGCTACTGCCCCGCAACTGTGAGCGCCGCTGCTTTCCCGTTCGTCAAACGGGGAGGCAGGACACCTGTCAGGCACCTCCGCTACAAGGAGATCGCCACCCACTGAGATCCGCACGTCGATCTTGGGAAGGGGATGGGACAAGGCGCAAGTCAGGAGACCGGTCTTCGGCGCCTTAACCCGCTTACGTTCCGAGGGGAACGAAGGAGCCATCATGTTCGCTTTGCCCCTGCGCCTCCTGGCGCACACTGCCGTTTGCTTTTCCCGGTCGCGATTTCTCTCTCTTGCCATCACCCTGGCGCTCTCTCTTTCGCGCACACGCCGCCTCGGTCCGCGGCTTTGTCACTGACGCATCCGGAGCCAAAGTTACCGGCGCAACCGTAGCCCTGCTTCAGGACGGCAAAGTCGTCGCCTCCGCCGTCTCCACTGCCGACGGCAGCTACCAAATCCTCACCGGCACCAGCGGCCGCTTCTTCATCGTCGTCTCGGCCAAGAGCTTTCGGCAGATTACGACGCCGGGCTTCTACGCCGGTCAATTCGACTCCATCGAGCAAAACATGGTGCTCGAGCCTGAATGGGTTCGCCAGTCTATCGTGGTCACAGCCACCGGCACCCCCACGCCGCAGGCACAGACCGGCGCCGCCACTTCCGTCATTGGCCCAGCCGAGCTTGACCTCCAGACCAGCCTCGTCAGCGATCTTCGTCTCATGCCCGGCACCTCCGTGCAGCAGATCGGCCAGCGTGGCGCGCAGACGTCGCTCTTCATCCGCGGCGGCGACTCTGACGACAGCGAGATCCTGCTGGACGGCGTTAAAGCTACCGACCTCGGAGGCCGCTTCGACTTCGGCAACCTGCCTTCCACGGCCGTTGAGAGCGCCGAGATCTATCGCGGCACCAACTCCAGCCTCTACGGCGCCGATGCTGAGAGCGGCGTGATCAACCTCACCACGCCTCGAGGCACTACCAGCTTCCCGTCCTTCTTCCTGCGCGCCGACGGTGGCAACTTCAACACCCAGCGCGAAGAAGCCTCCATAGCCGGCGCTCACAACAAGCTCGACTATCTCATCGCCGCCAACTGGTTCCAGACTTCCAACGCGATCCCGAGCGATGAATTCCATCTTGGCTCCGGCGCGGCCAATCTCGGATGGCAGCCCACCGGGTCCACGCAGATCCGCGGCACACTGCATTACAACGTGGGCGCCACCGGCGTGCCCAATGCCTGGGACTTCTATCGCGTGGCGGACAACGCCACTCAAAAGGATCAGGACCTTTACGTCAGCGGGTCCATCGACAACCAGACCACCGCATCCTTCCACAACATCGTTCGCTACGGCCTCACCCGCAAGCGCGAGCAGTATTCGCTCTGGCAGCCTTCCGGGCTGTTCACTGAGAACTACGACGGCTTCGGCGACAACGCCTACCTCGGCAACCTCGTTACCATCGTCGGCGCCAACGGAGCATCTGCCACCGGCCAGGCCGTGCTTGACTACGACGAGCAATACCCTTATCACTACGAACTCGTTTCCAATCGCGATCAGCTCGCCTACCAGGGCGAATACAGCGTCACGCCGCACCTGCAGGCACTCATCGGATTTCACTTTGAAGATGAGCGCGGCTCTGAAGTGATCCCCTCGTTCGCCATCAGCGAGGCCACCGAGCGCACCAATTATGACTACCTCGCCGGCGTGCATGGCGATTTCAAGAGCCGCTTCTTTTACAACCTCGGCGGAAGTCTCGAGCACTACTCCCTCTTCGGCGTGGTAACCACGCCCCGCGCCGGCTTCACGTTCTACGTGCTGCGCCCCCGCGCCGGCATCTTCAGCGGCACGCGGATCCTGGGCAACTATGGTGACGCCGTCCGCGAACCCGCCATGACCGACCAGTTCGGCTCTCTCTATGAATTCCTCGTCAAGAGCGGCCTTCAGTCCACAGCGCAGCAGCTGCACATTACCCCGCTGGCCGCGCCCACAGCGCGCACCTATGAAGGAGGGCTTGAGCAGGCCTTCCTGGGCCAGCACATCCTCTTCCGCGCAAGCTACTTCCACAACGAGTTCGGCAAGCAGCTTGAGTATGTCGACAAGTACGTGCTGCCCAGCCTGTTCACAAACCTCACGCCAGACCAGCAGTTGCAGCTTCTCGGCACGCTCTCGATGTATTCCAATGCCTTCAGCTTCGCAGTCAATTCGCAGGCATTCCGGGCGCAGGGAATTGAAAGCACTCTTGAAGGCGGCATCGGACGCAGCATCTTCCTCCGCGGTGGCTATACGTGGCTGCAGGCCCAGGTCCAGCGTTCCTTCGACAGCGACAACCAGGCACTGACCGGTGGCTACGCGCCCACTTACAACGGCATCCCCATCGGGGCATTGTCCCCGCTGGTTGGCGCGCGTCCTTTCCGCCGTCCACCGCATGCGGGATTCGCCACCGCAACGTATTCAGCCCACAAGATCACCGCGCTCGTCAATGCCGCCTTCGCCGGCCGCAGCGACGACTCAACCTATCTCTATTTCTCTGACGCCACCGGCGGTAACAGCCTGCTGCTCCCCAATCGCAACCTCGACTATGGCTTTGCCAAGATTGACGCCGGCGGCAGCTACGACCTCTTCTCCTGGCTTGCCCTTTACGGAATGGCCGAGAACCTCACCAGCAGCCGGCACATTGCACCCATCGGTTACCCCAGCCTGCCTTTGAATGTGCGCGCCGGTCTCCGCTTTCAATGGGGGAAGGGAATTGACCGCTAGCTCCCTGGCTGGATATGTCCGACCAGGCGGGATTCCTGCTCCCTGAATCCCGCCCGGTCCCGCCTCATCTGCCCGCTCCACATTGAGTGCGGGAAAAAACGCGCCTTCCATGTCCCTTTCGCCCCGTCTGCACCACCCACGGTGCGCCGCAGGCGGCAGCACAAACTTTTCCACATTCCAAGTACCTGAGGTGGTTCAATTTAGAAAACATTGATAATGTAAATAATAAGTTCACAATATGAATATAAGTATTGCTCGCAAGCAACCTTTTTCAAAATTCACCGAAGTTAGTTCACTTCTGCTGTTGAATCCTGCCGAAGTGACGCGATACAGTTCGGTTAACCGTAGTCAATTCCCCTTGACAAATTAACGGTACGAACCAGAGGTCCACGCGTGAACTGCCCGAAGTGTCACTCCGATGCAGTCGCAACTATTCCAGCGGAGATTCGCCTTTATCGGAATTCCCCGCGCACCCTTAGCCATCCGCCCATGACGCCCTCGCCAGACGTCAACGTCTGTACGGAATGCGGCTGGTCTGAATTCTCCATACCTGTGTCTTGGCTCTCAGCCGGCTGGCTGCGCCCCCACAGGAAGCAACCCACCGCAACTGTGACATCCATCAACGCCGTGCGCGTCGCTTCGTAAGGGGGCCACCCCGGCCTCGCTACACCCTCGCGTTCTCCTTTCAGGAGACTGCGCCCCAAAATTTTCCTCCCCAACGATATTCCGGGAACACAAAAGGCCCCCAGCCAAACGCTGGAGGCCTTTCAATTTACCGCTCGCTCCATTACGTGTAAGGATAAGAACCCTACTTCGCCAGCTGCCGCCGATAATCGCCACTATCGAACCGCCCACGTGACGATCGGATCAACCCGTCCTGATCGAATTCCCATCGCTCAACGCCGCTGACGCGAACCCGGTTTCCCTTGCCCCCATGCCCCGTGTTCGTGCCGCTTAACGTCCAGTGGTACACCGCCAGATCGCCGTCCACAACCAGGTCATCCATCACCACCTGCAAGTCAGGAAACGCCGTCATGAAGGCCTGCGTCGCCTCGGTGATGGCCTTCCTTCCCACCGCTGGCTCGTTGTCATTGATCGTCAGCGATCCATCGGCCGCATAAAAAGCGGCCACCCTCGCCGCGTCCTGGCTGCACCATGCAGCCGTATAGCGCGCCGCAAATTCCTTCAACTCAGTTACTCGATCGGACATGAGCCCATCCTATCAACCGCAAGCAGCAAAAAAGGCCTCCAGCCGAAGCCGGAGGCCTTTCTGTCTTGCAGATCAAGGAGCAGGGAAGAGGTTTTTCTATTCCCTATTCCCTGGTCCCTATTCCCTGTTCTCAGTACATGCCGTCCATGCCGCCGCCGTGGCCGCCGCCCGCCGGGGCCGAAGACTTCGGCTCAGGCATCTCGACAACCAGATGCTTCGGTGGTCAGCAGCAGTCCGGCAATCGACGCCGCGTTCTGCAGCGCAGTCCGCGTCACCTTGGTCGGATCGATGACGCCGGCCTTCACCAGGTCCTCGAACACGCCCGTAGCCGCGTTGTAGCCGTAGTGTGCTTCCTTCGACTCAAGCACCTTCGCCACCACAACCGCACCCTCTTCGCCGGCATTCGCCACAATCTGACGCAGGGGCTCTTCGAGCGAACGGCGCACAATCTGCGCACCAATCTTCTCGTCGCCTTCCAGCGTCTTGATCAGCTTGTCGACCGTCGGGATCGCGCGAACCAGGGCCACGCCGCCGCCCGGGACAATGCCTTCCTCAACCGCCGCGCGGGTCGCGTGCAACGCATCCTCAACGCGAGCCTTCTTCTCCTTCAGCTCGGTCTCGGTGGCCGCGCCAACCTTGATGATGGCAACGCCGCCCACCAGCTTGGCCAGCCGCTCCTGCAGCTTTTCCTTGTCGTAGTCGGAAGTGGTCTTCTCGATCTGCGAACGGATCTCCTTCACGCGTCCATCAATGTCGGTCGACTTGCCGGCGCCGTCAACGATGGTCGTGTTGTCCTTGTCGATCGTGATGCGCTTCGCCTTGCCCAGGTCCTCGAGCTTCACGCCTTCCAGCTTGATGCCCAGGTCCTCGGTGATGGCCTTGCCGCCCGTGAGGATCGCGATGTCGCCCAGGATCGCCTTGCGGCGATCGCCGAAGCCAGGAGCCTTCACCGCAGCCACGTTCAGCGTGCCGCGCAGCTTGTTCACCACGAGTGTCGCGAGCGCTTCGCCTTCAACGTCCTCGGCAATGATCAACAGCGGCTTGCCGCCGCGTGCAACCTGCTCGAGCAGAGGAAGAAGGTCCTTCATCGCCGAGATCTTCTTCTCGTAGATCAGGATGTACGGATCTTCGAGCACCACTTCGAGGCGCTCTGCGTCCGTCACGAAGTACGGGCTCAGGTAGCCGCGATCGAACTGCATGCCGTCCACTGTCTCCAGGCCGGTGTGCATCGTCTTCGACTCTTCAATCGTGATCACGCCATCCTTGCCCACAACCTTCACGGCATGAGCGATGATGTCGCCAATCTCCTGGTCGCCATTGGCCGAAATCGCGCCAACCTGCGCCACGGAACCCTCGTCAACCGGCTTCGAAAGCTCGCCGAGTGCGCCGCCCGTGGTCCACTTGCCGTCCTTGTCGCGCGTGCCGATGATGGCGTTCACGGCCTTGTCGATGCCGCGCTTCAACGCCGTCGGGTTCGCGCCCGCCGCCACCGTCTTCACGCCTTCGCGGAAGATGGCCTGCGCCAGAACGGTCGCAGTCGTCGTGCCGTCGCCGGCTACGTCCGAGGTCTTCGATGCAACTTCCTTCACGAGCTGCGCGCCAACATTCTCAAGCGCGTCCTTCAGCTCGATCTCCTTGGCCACCGTCACACCGTCCTTGGTGATCGTGGGCGAACCAAACTTCTTCTCGATTACGACGTTGCGGCCCTTGGGACCGAGCGTCGCCTTCACCGCGTCTGCGAGCACGTTCACGCCGCGCAAGATCGCCTGGCGGGACTCTTCACCGTGCAGAATCTGCTTTGCCATTTTCATCTCCAGATATCAGTGTTCAGCGATCAGTGATCAGTATCGACTTACTGGCCCAAAGTCTGTCGTTCTCGAATATGGAACGTCGCATATTGTCAGCGCTGCAGTAAGCTTTGAAGCTGACTGTTCACTGACGCTCGACGCGAGGCCTACTTCTTCACGATTCCCAGTACTTCCTCTTCGCGCATGATCAGGAACTCTTCACCGTCGATCTTGATCTCGGTGCCCGAGTACTTGCCGAACAGAATCTTGTCGCCGGCCTTCACGTCGAGAGGGAATACCTTGCCTTCGTCGTTGCTCTTGCCCTTGCCCACGGCGATCACTTCGCCTTCCTGGGGCTTTTCCTTGGCGCTGTCAGGGATGATGATGCCACCACGAATGGTTTCGCCCTCTTCCATGCGGCGAACCAGAATCCTGTCGTGGAGCGGAGTGAAGGTCGTTGTTGCTGTGGTTGATGCCATTGCTTCGCTTCTCCTTCACACGCGGCCGAACGTCTGCTCGACCCGCGGAGTTGTAAATTGGGAATTGACTGCCGAATTACGCCTCGAAGGCGAGTGCCGAAAGCAGCGCGGGCTCCATCCAAAGCAATCCCGCCAGGTCACTGCTAGCACTGTCGCCTTTCAATTGCTAAAGATAGGCAACCCATCCGGCCTTTGTCAAGAGGCATTTTGCAGTATGTGAGTGCCTTTCACTCACTTTTAATGACAGATGAACAGCAGAGGCGGTAGTCGAAGGATCCACGGTGGTCCTTGCTGTTGCACTTTCTCCTCCAACCACAAGAATGGGTGCCCCATCCAAGCGACGTTCTTGTTCTTGTCGCTTGGGTGGGATGACCACAACCCCCCCTGCCTGCTTTTGGGAACTCCGCCGGCGTACACAAAACTCCGTGCCCCGTCTTTGCGCGCTTTTTCCTGGCCTAAGGGCGGGATGGCACTTTGGCCAGGAAACCCCAAAATGTAGTCACATTGGGACTACAATCGAATTTATGGCTGCTTCCGACACCTACGTTCGCGCCCACATCGACGCCCGCACCAAAGAGCGGCGCCTCCGATGCTCTCGAGGCCATGGGCCTCTCCATTTCCGATGCCATTCGTCTGTTGATGCTGCGTGTGGCAGATGAGAAGAGGCTTCCCTTCGAGGTGAGAGTTCCGAGCACTCAGACCCGCAAGGCCATCAATGATACTGGAAGCCGGCAAAGGAAAAGCTTCACGGGTCAGGCTTGCTGGCGGATCTGAATGCGGACGATTGAACGCTCGTCACAATTCAAGAGAGCTTCAATCGGATCAAATCATCGCCCCGCCACTGCAAGGACCTCGACGAATTACTGTCGAGCATTTTGGTCCAATTACTTGCAGACGACGCCCTGCCGGTCAAGATCTCATGACCACTGAACTGAACGGAGATTGAGCGAATTATCGGGAGTGCCATATCAAACCCGATCTGCTTCTGATCTATCGCAAGCCGGATTTGGAGACACTGCGTTTGGCACGCCTCGGGTCTCACATGCGAATTGTTTTGTTGAGGACCATCTCAAAACCCTGGCTGATCCGAGAAGCGATACCACATTCCCTCAATGTGTCGCACGTAGGGCACATGGGGCCAGCTTTCTTCCGGCGACACTGAGCGAGTTTCGCAATTGCTGTTCTTTCCATAGTCTTTGAAAAAATAGCCTTCATGAAGCAAAGGCACATCCGTATCGACCATGAACAAAACAAGCGCGCCGTTGTCATCGCAACGCGCCCCCCAGATCCCTCGAATACTTGCAGGATGGTTCGTCGTCTCGATCTCCTCAACCTTGCCGTTACACGGAGTCGCGCAGGCAATAGCCCCATTTTTCAAACCATCAACGACCCGGGAATATTCAGCGAGATGTCTTCCAAATCTCCAGTCAGAGATACAGCCACCAACTGGTGACGCAAGATAGTAAGTGCATAGTATGAACGCGAGGCAGACCAGAGCTGGAACAGGCCACAGACCGTGACGACTTGCGCCAATGGCTAAATCCCTCCCACGAGCTGGCGATCAGGATTGGTAACAGGGCCAGAAAGACCAGTAGTGACAGCACAACGCCGACAAGTTCCGGAATCACATATGTCGACACCCTAAGGACAAATGAAGCGCTGCCCGCCACCAGTATCAGCCCTAACATCTTTTTCATAATTGCGCCGTCCACAACCTCTCATGGGATTACCCAAACGCGCGACCAATCGTTCGCCTCGGAGTACAAAAGATCCACCGCGTAATGGAATCTTTACTCTCTCACGGGAAAATCTACACAGTTAGTGGCATGACGTTCGTACCGTTTTTCTGTTTCCAAATCATTAAACCCTATGTTATGAACGCAGCGTTCCCTGGCACAGGTTTGGCAACCGGCTTGCACTGTATTACTGCAAATAAGTCAATCAGCTTTCTTTGTGCAGTATAAGTCGTTCAGGTCTTTGAGTATCTCCTTCTCCCCCGATCCGCCTGCAACGCCGCACTATCGCAGCCATGCTGCGCGACAATCCCCCACGTCGGACAAGTCGGTCCTGAGATATGAGATAGGAGAATCCATGACCCTGTTAACCCTTCTGGCAATTCCATCTTTTGTCGCCTTCTGCTTATTGGCGATCATCCACACCCTCCAGACCATGAGTCTGCGACTCGCCGAGAGCGCGCCGTTTCCGAGCGAAGCCGTGCTCCAGGAGTATTTCCCCGCCGCACCCGCGCTTAGAACCGCGCACGCGGTCACGACGCGCGTTCGCACGTACGAGCGTGTTCTTCAGAACTACGCCTCGCGCCCGAGCCGCTCCTTCTCGAGAGAATCGAACTCTCCCGCCTTCCTGCCCTTACCGGTTCCGGCTTCTTTCCTGCGTGCATACAGGCGAAATTGGCCCGACTCCAGTTTCCGCATCATGGCCGTTCCAGATGCGATGTACAGATCGTCAGCCACCCGCGACTTCTCACCGCGCCGGCGAACGAGGCTTAGTGCCCTGACGCGACGACCGCGCTCACTAAGCACGGCCTCCTTAAGTTATAGCTACAGCTAAGTAAGCCATAGCTACGGCTAAGTGCGCGAACATTCGACCCTCCCCCATGTACAAGTGCAAGCGCGCGAGCGCTATCCGCCAGTAGTCCCCCCTTCGAGCTTTCAAGCTCTTCGCTGTCCAACCCGGCAGAACAGTTTTTTTTTAGAGGTCCCGCGAGCTTTAAAACTCCGCGTCCCGCCACCTGCGCATTCTTCCGGCGCAAGGGCCGGAAAGCACCGGCGACATATCGGCGAAGGCACGATGGGTGGGCCCACCCGTTGTGCTTCCACATTCTTCCCAACCCCATCCTTCGCGCCATTTGCGAAAGGGTGGGCTGCACAACTATCCGTCCACCTGCGGCCGGTTCACCCTGGCCTCACAACCAATGAAACCGGAGCGAAAAAGTAAAAATCTCTCCCGCCACAAACAGCGTCCCGAATAGCACTTTGTTCCATCGCGCCACCCACCTCGGCAGATAGATGTCGAACTCCGGGCGGCGATCCTCGGTGAAGCGTCCTGCCACATCCGTCAACGGGCACCGCCCTCCGTTCACGGCCAGAATGCTGCATTCGAACAACACCAGGCCACTGAAGACCCATGCCAGCCCGAACCTCCCCAGGAGGCCCGCCACCGGAATCGCAACAATGCAGCCCACGAAGAACGCCCAAACTACGGTATGCACGATCTTGACCGTAACCAGGGCGCGGTTTTGCGGTGCGAGCGTCATAGAAATCGGGACTCGTCCTTTCTCCGGTTCAGGCAGGTTAGGAATTCAGGAAGATCATAGGTCACCGGGGTTGGCCCGAAATGTGACGGTCGCGGTAGAATCTAAGGCATGCTTAGCAGTCTCAAGCTCCGTTTCGCTGTCCCCGTCGTCCTTCTTGGAATGACCGCTGTCGCCCTGTCCGCCTCGGCCCAGAGCACCGACAAGCGCGGCCGCAAGTACAAGGCCCCGCCCCCGACCACCAAGCTTGAAGTGACCGTGGTCCGCGACACCGACGCACGGCCCATTGAGAACGCCGCCATCATCTTTCACACCCTGAATGATCCAGGGAACATGGAGCTGAAGTCGAACGAAGACGGCAAGACCGTCATTGATGTCCTTCCCATCGGTGAGGTCGTCCGCCTGCAGATCATCGCCAAGGGCTTCCAGACCTACGGGGGCGACTACAAGATCGACAAGGACGAGATGGCGGTGGAAATCCGCATGAAGCGCCCCGGCGAGCAGTACTCCATTTACAAGCCGCACGCCGTGGACGAGAAGGATCAGAAAGCCAAGCAGTCCAAGTCGGACGAATCGAAAGACGGCGACAAGGCTCCCGACAAGCCCTCCGAGTCCAAACCCGACTAGATGACTCTCGAACTCTCTGGCAAAGCAGCGCTGGTAACCGGAGGCGCCAGGCGCATCGGCCGCGCCATCGCGCTCACCCTGGCCGCCGCCGGCGCCGACGTCACCCTCACCTACCGAACCTCAGCCGACGAGGCCGTGGAAACCGTCGACGCCATCGAGCAGCTGGGCCGCCGGGCATTTGCCATTGAGTGCAACGTTCGCTCCGAAGGCTCAATCCGCGTTGCCGTCACCGCCGCCGTTGCCCGCCACAAGCGCCTCGATATCCTGGTCAACAACGCCGGCGTTTACGAAGCCGCTCCGCTGGATCAAATCACCGTCGCGCAGTGGGACGCGATGTTCGAGACCAACACGCGCGGCCCTTTTCTGTTTGCGCGGGAAGCCATCCCTCATCTCCGCGCGACCCATGGCCGCATCATCAACGTGGGTTCACTCGGCGGCATCCATCCGTGGGCCACGCACGCCCATTACTGCGCCTCGAAAGCTGCGCTGCACATGCTTACCCAGGCCATGGCCAAGGCTTTTGCCCCCGAGGTCGCGGTGAATTGCGTAGCTCCTGGCCGCATTGAAATGGATGAAAAACCGGGAGACGACGCGGCGCGTTTTGCGGCGAAGACACCGCTGCAGCGAAACGGCGAAGCAAACGATGTTGCAAAGGCTGTAGCCTACTTTGCCGGCAACGCCAGTTTCATCACCGGCCAGACCCTTACGGTCGACGGTGGCCTGGGGTTGTAGGGTTACCTGGCCGCCAGGGCGCCAACCATTGATTCGAAGATCTTCCAGCCGTCCGCGGAGCCCAGGATCTGCTCGCTGGAGCGGTCGGGGTGCGGCATCATTCCCAGGACGTTGCGTCCCTCGTTGAGAATGCCGGCAATGTTTGAGAGCGAACCGTTGGGGTTCGCTTCCGGCGTAATTTCACCCTCGGGAGTGGCGTAGCGGAAGGCGATGCGGTCCTCAGCTTCGAGGCGCTGCAGGTCTTGCGGAGTGCAGAAGTAATTGCCTTCCATGTGGCCGATGGGAATCTGCAGGACTTCACCCTTCTTCAAGGTGCTGGTGAAGGCGCTGTCAGTAGTTTCCGTGCGCAGGTGAACCTGCTTGCAGATGTACTTGAGGCCGGCGTTGCGCATGAGCGCGCCGGGAAGCAGGCCGGCTTCGGTGAGGATCTGGAAGCCATTGCAAATGCCCAGAACGAGTCCGCCGCCGGAGGCGAATTTCTGCACCGCGCCCATGACCGGCGAGAAGCGCGCGATGGCCCCGGTGCGGAGGTAGTCGCCGTAGGCGAAGCCTCCGGGGACCAGAACCGCATCCACGCCCTGAAGGTCTTCCGAGTCGTGCCAGAGGAAGGTGACGGGCTGTCTGGCGATCTCGGCAATCACGTTGTAGGTGTCGTGGTCGCAGTTGGAACCGGGAAAGACGAGAACTCCGAATTTCATGTATCTAGCCTACCAGTCTGTGAGGTGGACGTTGGCTTTCAGCTCTCGGCTGTCAGCTTTCAAGTTAATGCCGGGGCGGTTGAATTGCCTGCTTTGCTGCGTATTTGCACGGGATTTGGTGAAAAAAGCACTTTCACGCGCAAATAAAAAAACGGTCATGTCGATTGGTTTCATGCGATTGCACACCGAAAATGGGGGAATTTGTGCTCACCGTGATTTGGATCACAAAAGCAGTGGGCAGAGGACAGTGAACAGTGGACAGTTAACAGAGCACAGTGGACAGTGAGCAGGTGAATGAGTGAAGAAGTGAATGAGTGATGAAGTGAACGGGTGATGAAGGGAACAAAGGCGGCCTGCAATGGGCGGAGTGAGTCAGCGGGTTTTGTGCGACAGGTCATGTTGCTTCTCCTCTCCGAGAGCCGTGTTCGTGTTCTGCTGTAAGACCGAGTTTGAGGCATGAAAATGCCCCTGCCGGAGAGCGATCCGGAAGGGGCTTTTTTATCAGTCTGTATCTAGTATGGCAGGTTCGTTGAATTAATCCCTAATTGGCGCAAAGTTTTTTGCGCTGATTCCAAAGGGGGTTACAAACTATTTTCAGTTTTGCCTCTTGACAAGTTTTCCACAGGGCCACTGAGGGAGCGATCTCTCAGCGCGCCCGATTGGGTTGATGGTCGTGGGGGGTGCGTCTATACCGGGGAGAGGATGGAGGCGGTGCTTTTTTCGGTAGATTTTTCGCCGGCGGGAACGAGGGTGAGGGTGAGGACGGTGATGTCGTCGTCCTGCCCAAAGGCCTGGGCGGCCTGCGCTACTTTTTCGGCGGAGTGGCGAGAGATGCCGGCGGTGCGCTCGAAGCCGAAGAGGGAGCCGTCTTTGTCGCGGGCTTCGACGACGCCGTCGGTGAGCAGGGTGAGTTGCGCTCCGTGGGGGAGTTTGAAGGTGGACTCGGGGTAAGTCGATTCCGGAGCGAGGCCCAGAGGGAGGCCATTTTCGAGGGTGAGTTCCTTGCCTGCAAGGTAAGGAGCAAGGTGTCCGGCGTTGGCGGCGGTGAGGGTGCCGTCGGGCTCGGCGCGAAGCACGAGGCAGGTGGTAAAGCCGCCCTGGCCGCGGCCCAGCATGCGGTGATTCATGGCGGAGAGGATGGCGGCGGGGCTTTGGGTGAAGTGGACGAGGGTGCGGACGGTGCCGACGAGGAGCGAGACGGTCATGGCGGCGGGCATGCCTTTTCCGCTGACGTCGCCGATGACGGCGAGGACGCCGCCGTTGCGCGTTGGAAGGATCTGGAAGAAGTCGCCGCCGACTTCGCCGGCGGGCTTGTAGATGCTCTCGATGGAGAAGCCAGGGATCGATGGAATGGTGTCGGGAATGAGGACTTGCTGCACGGCGCGGGCGTTGCGGTACTCGTGTTCGAGTGCGGTCTGGCGCTGGCCCTGCTCGACCATGTAGCGATAGACGGCGTAGACGATGGCGCAGACGAGCAGCAAGGACAGGATGGCGGGCATGGAAACGTCAATTCCAGCCACCGAGAAGAGCGGGCGAGTCATGGTGTAGTAGAGGGTCCAGCGAGTGAACCGTTCGCCCTGTTCAGCCGTGTGGCCGACCACGAAATACATGTCGGATAGAAATGCCGCTACGGCAACAAGCCGGCGCGCTGGGTCCATGCGCCGTTTGAAGGCGAGCGCGATCAGAATCAGGGGGAAAATCTGCGGCAGGGAGAAGCCGACAGTGGCAATGGCATCAAGAACCTCAAACGTGAGGGGATGTGCGTCTCTGTACGGCATGAGAAACACGAGGTCGTCAAAGATGGACGAGAACAGCATGGTGCAGGCAAGGATGCGGGTCCAACGCATGAGCGCCGGGTATCGATCGAGGCCGAGGAGATAGAGGAGGAGATACCAGAGGGCGATGTCTTCGAGGGAGTGGAAGGTGGGCCCGTAAAAGGCGCAGGCCACGGGGCTGCTCAGCAACCAGGGAGAGAGGACCGGATCCAACGAAACCCAAAGGGCGTCGGCAAGCAGAAACGCCGACATCCAGAAGAGCAATTTCTGGTCGCGATTGCGCAGCCACACAAAAGCTCCGAGGAGGAACAACAGTCCGTAGATCAGTATCTGGACAACTTCAAGGAAGATTCTCCTCAGCGTGGATGCATGTTCCCTGGCGGCAAGGTTTCCGATGGACTCGGTGTTTCCGACGCGCGGCGTGGCGACGGAGCCGAGGCCGTCACCGGCCGTGGTGGAATCGAGCGGCGTGGTGGAGACGCGAAAAGCGAGTACGCCGCGCCCCGGGTTGGGCAGCGGGAAGACTTGCGCCGTGGACTGATTAAGCATGGTTGGCGACGGCATGCGGCCGGTGTGGCCAATGACGCGGCCGTTCCAGTAGACCTCGTAGGCACCCAGGGCGCCGGGCACGTAGAGGGCCAGGTCGGATGAGTCGCCGGGCATGTTCTTGAAGTCGATCCGCCGCCGGTACCAGGCTCGGCCCGCGTAGTCCCAATGTCCCTGATCTCCCCAGGGGCGATTGATGTCGAGTTGTTCCCAGGTGGAGTCGTCGAAGGCGGGGTCAGCCCAGGATGTGTCGTCTCCGGTGTGGAATTGCCAGGGGCCGGCGAGGGGGGCGGTGCCGCGGCCGAGGCCTTCGACGATGAGGGGGGCGGTTTGGGGTGTTTGCGGGTGTAAAGCGATATGGGCAGCGCCCAGGGCGAGCAGCGCGATTGTGTAAAGAGGGCGGAGCATCCGAGCTGCGCGAAGCATGGGGCAAGGATACGTGGCGGCGTTGTCCGGCGAAAGTGGTTTGTGGGGAAGCGGATTGGGCAGGGGATTTGGAGGCCGGGAGCACGGGGCTTGTTTGGGACCTCGCGGGGGTCAAGGGCGCCGGGGTCTTATTTTGCGCAGTTGCGGCTCGACAGAATCGCGGGCTGGAAAAGTCTTAGAGTTATGCGAAATTCCCCGAAAAGCATACCTCAGGGGCTGAAGCCCACGTTGATATTGCATCGGTTATACCCGGGATAAATCCCGGGCCTACCGCCGTACGAATCTCCGGGATAGATCTTCGGCCGACCTGATGAATCCTCGCGATAGATGCTGAAGTTCCGGATGAATTCCCGGAGATAAATTAGGGCCTGCGTACGAATCCGCGGATAGATCCCGGGCCTACCGCCGGGCCAATCTCCGGGATAAGTCCATAGTCTTGCGGATCGATCGGCGGGATAGATCCTGGGCCTACCGTTGGAACGGAATGGATCCTGGAACTGCCGGATGAATCCTGGGGGTAGATGCGGGACCTTCCGGCTGAATCCTCTACTACTGCCGGCAAACGGGGAGGGGGGATCGGTCTCCTATTGACAATCTATACGAATGGAGCGACACTCCTATTGTCATTCGATAGGAGAGCGGGAATGCCGCCGAAACAGACCAATCTGTTGCAGGGGACACTCGATTTGCTGATCCTGAAGGGGATTGGGGATGGCGAGTTCCACGGCCTGGGGATTTCGCGTCGCATCGAGCAGATTACGCGGGGAACGTTCCAGGTAAAGCCAGGGTCGCTGTTTCCGGCGCTCCATCGCATGGAGGAAGCGGGATGGCTGAGTTCGTTTTGGGGGGATTCAGAGAACAATCGTCGCGCGAAATTTTACCGGTTGACAAAGGCCGGCAAAAGCCAACTTGAGGTTGAAACCGAGCAGTGGTCAACGATTGCGCTGGCGATGACCAATGCGTTGAAGGCCAACTAGAACGGTTTGCACAAAAGGCGGAACAGAGAGACCGAAAAGCATGCCTCAGGGGCTAAAGCCCGCGTTGATTCTGCTCGGTCTTTGCCCGGGATAAATCCCGGGCCTACCGCCCGAACGAGGTTTTCCGCAGTTTGAAAGCCCGGAAGGGTTTCGCGCGGTTCGCAGCCGGGGATAAATCCCGGGCCTTCCGTACGAACGAGTATTTCGCAGTTTGAAAGCCCGGAAGGGTTTCGCGCGGTTCGCAGCCGGGGATAAATCTCGGGCCTACCGCCCGAACGAGTATTTCGCTTTCTGTAAGGCTCGGAGTTTTTGCACGGGTTTGTTGTCGGGGATCCCGGCCTACCGCACGAACGAATTTTTCCGCAGTTGTAAGGTCCGGAAGTTTTTGCGCGGTTGTTTCCGGGGTAGATTCCGGCTTACCGCCCGAACGAGGTTTTCCCCAGTTTGAAAGCCCGGAAGGTTTGCGGGCCTACCGCCCGAACGAATTCTTCCGCAGTTTGAAAGCCCGGAAGGGTTTCGCGCGGTTCGCAGCCGGGGATAAATCCCGGGCCTTCCGTACGAACGAATTTTTCCGCAGCTGTAAGGCCCTGATGTTTTTGCGCGGTTTGTTGCCGGGGATAACCCCGGGGCCTACCGGACGAACGAGTATTTCGCTTTCTGTAAAGCTCGGAAGTTTTCGCACGGGTTTGTTGTCGGGGATCCCAGCCTGACGCCCGAACGAATTTTTCCGCAGCTGTAAGGTCCGCAGGTTTTTTGCGCGGTTTGTTGCCTGGGATAAATCTCCGGCCTACCGGACGAAAGAACAAGAAAGCGAACGATCTGAACGAGAAGGGAGCGAACGATGAGAGCTTTTTCGCGGGTTTTGGCTGCGCTCGACAATCTCTTTCACAAGCGGCGGGTGGAACGCGAGCTGGACGAAGAGGTTCGTGCTTACGCGGACCTGGTGGCGGATGAGCAGATGGCCAAAGGGGCAACGGTCGCGGAAGCACGCAGGACGGCGCTGGCGGACGCGGGCGGACTTGAGCAGATCAAACAGGCGGTTCGCGATGGCCGCGCGGGAACAAATGCGGAACTCCTTTGGCAGGATGCGCGATTCGGCTTCCGGCAATTGCGGCGCAACCCGGGATTCACGATCACGGCAATTCTCACGCTGGCACTTTCCATTGGGGCGAACACTGCCATCTTCTCGATTGTGAATGCGCTGCTGCTGAAGAGTCTGCCTTATCCCAATGCAGACCGCATGGGCACTGTCTATACGCGCATCCGGGGGAAGGTGGCCTCTGATGAGCGGCATCACGTGAATGGCGAGCAATGGGAGCTGCTTCGCGACAGTGTGCCGGCGTTGATCTCCGCGGTTTCGAGCACACGGGCTTCGGGCGTGAATCTGCAGGCGGGTACGCGCTATCAATACGTGCAAAACGAGCGTATCTCGGCTCACTACCTGGATGTGCTGGGGCTTCAACCGGCGGTGGGCCGCAACTTTACAGAAGACGAAGACCGGCCGAGCGGACCGCACGCTGCGATTTTGAGCGAGAGATTGCGGCGCAGTCTCTTTGACGGCAACCGTGACGTGGTGGGGCAGACGATTCTGCTGAGGGGAACGCCGTACACGGTCATTGGCGTGCTTCCCGCTGACGCCGTCACTCCATCGAATGCGGACATTTACACGGCGTTGCAGCCTGCCCGCACAGGCGAAGGCATGGGAACGAATTTTGAGGCCATCACGCGTTTGCGCGATGGCGCCAATTGGCAAGAGGCAGATGCCGAAATCAACCGGGCATGGCTTGCTCGAAGGAGCCGCTATGAGTTGGAGGAAGACCCGGGTGCGCAGGTGGATTACTACTCGGTGCCGCTGCAAACGGGGCAGGCCGGCAAACTGCGTCCGCAGGCATGGAGCCTGATGCTGGCGGCGGGTTTCATTCTGCTGATTGCGTGCGCGAATCTTGCGGGGTTGACGCTGGTGCGGATGATGCGGCGCACCGGTGAGGTGGCGACGCGGCTGGCGCTGGGGGCCTCGCGGTGGCAGATCCAGAGACAATTCTGGATTGAGAGCGTGATGCTGGCGCTGGCGGGCTGCGCGGCGGGTATCGGGATGGGCTACCTGGCACTTCGCGGACTGATGCAATTGCTGCCAGAACACTATCTTCCTGTGACGGGCGTTTCGCTCGACGGCCGCGTTCTTGGTTTCGCGGTGGCGGTTTCATTGTTGACGAGCGTCTTGTTTGGAATGCTTCCGGCTTTCGGCACGCGCAAGGTGGACCTGCGATCGTCGATTGCGAGTCGCAAGCTGGGGGGAACTCGCCACCAGCGGGTGCGGCAGATGCTGATTGCGGGCGAGGTTGCGCTGACCGTGGTTCTGCTGGCTGCTTCAGGTCTTCTGATTCGCACGTTGATCCACCTGGAGACGCTGCCGCCGGGATTTAATGGGGACGGCGTGGTGACCGGCAAGGCATCCCTTGACGATGTGCGCTTCCAGGATCCGGCGCGTTTGAGGGAACTGTTCGACAAGAGCACGGCCGCGATGAGAAGGATTCCCGGGGTTGAAGCGGCGGCGGTGGGGCTGAGCTTGCCTTATGAACGAGCGCTGAACGGCGGAGTGATGCTGAGCGACGGGCGCGAGTCGGGGCAAGAGGTGATGTCTGGGCAGGCGTACGTCACGCCGGAGTATTTTCGAGCATTGCAGATTCCGATTTTGCTGGGGCGTTCATTCAATGACGGAGACGGAGCCAGCGCGGGACATGTCGCCATTGTCAACCGGGCGTTCATGAGCAAGTTTTACCACGGTGAAAATCCGGTGGGCCGCTACGTGGATAAGGAAACGAGGATTGTGGGGGTGGTGGCGGACGTGATGATCGCGCCGGGCATCGATCCAGTTGCGCCGCTGGCCGGCGAGCAGATGATGTACGTTCCCGCTACGCAGATGGATCCGAGAGCGCTGGCGTTGGTGCACGTGTGGTTTCAGCCGAGTTGGATTGTGCGCAGAGCGGGATCGGTGGAGGGATTGTCGGAGCAGATGCAGCGCGCGTTGGCCACCGCTGCGCCGAATCTGCCGTTTTCAGGGTTCTACAGCATGAGCGATCTGGAGGCCAAGACCCTGGCCTCACAGCGCGTGGAGGTGGCGTTGCTGGGCGTGATGGCGGCACTGGCACTGCTGTTGAGTGCGGTAGGGATTTTCGCGCTGGTGGCAAGTGTGGCCGGACAGAAGAGGCACGAGATCGGCATTCGGCTGGCACTTGGATCCACGGTTCGTCAGGCTATGGTGCACGTCGGGTTGCCGGGACTTCGGGCCTCGATGTGGGGACTTACGGTGGGGCTGGTTTTGTGCGCGGTGTGTCTGCGCGGCATGCAGAGTGTTCTGTATGGGGTGCAGGTCTACGATGCTTCGACGCTGCTGGCTGTTGTGGGCGTGCTGGTGATGGTGACGATGGCAGCGACCGTGGTGCCGACTCTGCGTATCGCGGGAATCGATCCTGCCAAGACGCTGCGCGAGGAATAGGGATTCGATGCACTGGACTTGGCGTGCAGGACAACTTCGGTCCGTGCGTCGGCTTAAGGCCCAGTAGGTTGAGGTTCGTGCTATCCCAGGTCTCAAAATCGAGACCTGGGGCACCCTCATGCTGAGGTGAATTTGGGTCCCAAAGGGCGGGGCTAGTAGGTCAGTTTGAGTTCCATGCCTTTGCCGTTGTCAGGGACGAGGGCGGTGATGCGGTGGTGCTCCTGATCGTAGCTGGAGGAGATGGGTGAGACCCCGGAGCCGTCGAGCGCGGAGTAGCTTGCTTCGTTGGCTGCCTTGGTGGCGCCGTAGACTTCGACGGAGAAGAGCTTCCACCACGGAGCGAATGTACCGGTGGGAGCGGTGACGGCGATGACGAGCCCTTGTGGTGTGAGGTGGCAGGTGAAGTTGAGGCGCAGGAAGTCTCCCTTGCGGAAGGCATAGCTCACGCCGTCGTCGAGGTAGAGGCTGCCGCTGCAGTCCTGGTTGAAACCGTCAGGCGGATAGACACGCAGGGTGAGCGGTCCCTCGGGCTTCTCGTCAGTGCTTTGCACGAGAGGCTGCTGAGGCACGATGGCGCCGGCCCGGACATAAACCGGTAGAGTGTCAAGGCTGCGGTGGACCAGAACGCCGGAGGGCGGGCTGACGGAGTTGTCGATGTTTTTGTGGGTGCCGGTGCCGGCAACGTGCGCGCCAGTCCAGTAATCGTACCAGCCAACCTGAGGAAGGCTGACGAAGATGTCGTCCATCTCGTCGGGATACGGGCTGTGTGCGACGAGGATGTCGTGTCCGAGAAGGAACTCGTTGGAGATGGTGGGATCGAGAGGTTGGCGATCGGCGGGCGTGCCCGGAAATTCGAGGAAGAGCGGCCGCATGATGGGCAAACCGGTGCGGCTCATTTCCTCTGCCGTGGTGTAGAGGTAAGGCAGGAGGCGGTAGCGCTCTTCTATGTAGCGACGGCGCAGGTTGAGGTCTTCGGGCGAGCCGTCTTCCCAGGGTTCCTGGGGATAGGTTCCTTTGGCGGTGTGGTCGCGATCGATGGGTTGGAACGCGGCGAGCTCAAGCCAGCGGGTAAGGAGCTCTGGCTGGGGTGAGCCGGCGAATCCGCCGACGTCGGCGCCGGCCATGGCGAAGCCGCTGAGGCCCAGGTTGAGGAGCTGCGGCGTGGTCTGGCGGAGATGGTTCCAGTTGGCGGAGTTGTCGCCGGTCCAGGTGACGGCGTAGCGATGGCCGCCGGCGTAACTGGCACGGGTCATGACGAAGGGGCGGAGATCGGGGGTGAGCTTGAGCAGTCCCTCGAATGTGCCGCGGGTGTTTTGCATGCCGAAGACGTTGTGGATCTCGAGGTGGTTCGCAGTGCGCGTGGCAAAGCCGGGTTCCTCGATGCGGTGCTGGGTGTCGTCAGGCATGGTTTTGGAGGGAACCTCAAAGATGGCCGGCTCGTTCATGTCGTTCCAGAAGCCGGAGACGCCTTTGGAGACCAAGTCGGAATAGAGCGTGCCCCACCACTCGCGGGATTGTTTTTGGGTGAAGTCAGGAAAGACAGCTTTGCCGGGCCAGACCACGCCGACATAGGTGGAGCCGTCAGGGTTCTTGACGAAGTGATCGCCGGCTGAGCCTTCGTCATATGGCTTGTAGCCGGAGTTGGGCAGGTCGGCGATGTGGAGATCGGTGATGACGACGGTGCGGAGATGCTGGGCCTTGAGGTCCTTGATCATCTGATCGAAGGTGGGAAACGTTTGCGGATCAACGGTGAAGGGGCGATTTTTCAACTGATAGTCGATGTCGAGCCAGATGACGTCGGCAGGGATGCGCTCGCTGCGCAGGCGGCTGGCGATGCGGCGGACTTCGGTTTCAGGGTAGTAGCTGTAACGGGATTGCTGATAGCCGAGGGACCAGAGTGGAGGTAGCGGCGCCTTGCCGGTAAGCCACACCCAGGACTGGACGACGGATTTGGGCTCGGGGCCGTAAAGGATGTAGTAGTCGAGAGGACCGTTTTCCGAGCCGAAGGAGTAGGCGTCGCGGTATTCCTTATTGAAGTCGAAGCTGGTACGCCAGGTGTTGTCGAGGAAAATGCCGCCGGCAATGCCCTTGTTAAAGGTGACGAACCAGGGGATGGATTTGTAGATAGGGTCAGTGGATTCCTGCCATCCGAAGGCGTCGGTGTTCCAGTCAGTGAAGGCTTCGTTGCGACGGTCGAGGGGACCGGGCTTGTCGCCGAGGCCGAAGTAGTGCTCGTCGCCTGGGGAGCGCATGTAAACGCGGAAGGACGTGCCGTGGTATTCGATGGGGCGATCGGCGAACTGCTCGGCGATGACGTGGCCTTCAAGATCGGTGACGCGGAGCTCAAGTGGATCACGATGGACGGTAACGCGGAGTTTGGCTGTTTTGAAGCCGACAGAAGTGCTGGAGTTTTCGGCGGTGACGGCTGCGGTGGCGGTACGCGCCTCTGGAAGGACGGCCCACGATGCGTCTTCAGGGAGCTGACCGGCGGGGCCGACGCGCACGCGCAAGACGTCGTCGCGGAGGGCGGTGATTTGCAGCACGGCGGGGCCGGAATGGATTTCAATTCCGTTGGCGGTTGCCCGGGAAGCGGTGACCCGGTCGAGCCGCACGAAGCCCGATTTCTGTTGGGTTTCGGCGGTAGATTTCGCTTGAATGGTTGCGGCTAGAAACAGGATTCCAAGTACTACAAAGACTTGCTGTCTTACCCTTGGCACTCAGCACCTCGTGGGAGCTAAATTGACCATCGACAAGAAGGATACTTGGACGGGGTCGGTAATGGAGAAGGTTTCTGGTCATAGTCGGGCGCTCGACGAGGACTGGATGCCGTCTCGAGGACGGGAAAGGAGCCAACGAGTGTTCGTCATTGATACACTTCGAGGCTAGAGGACATTGATTGTTAGAGGAACTATTGGTGAGATGTTGAGCGAGGGATTGGGAGGACGTGCCGTCGATCTGATTGCTGACGCGAGACCAGGGAGGCCTGGCGGGAAGGGAAGGACTGTGCGCTGGTTCAGCGCAATACTTCTCGGAGCAGCCATCGGGTTGTCGAGTGCTTGCGCGGCGGACAGTCAGCCAACCTCGTCGGCCGACGCCAGCACGACCCGGTGCGAGGAGTTGTCCGGGATACGGCGGGAAAACCCGTAGCCGATGTGGACATTCGACTTGAACGCACGGATGAGTCAAGCAGCAAGAACGGGACAACTACGGCGGATGGTTCGTTTGAATTGCTGGCGGTACCCGCAGGCGCGTATGTGTTGACGGCGCAGAAGGCCGGCTGGCGGAGTCGTCGAGTCGAAGTTACCGTAGATCCAGCGAAGGATGGGAGCGCGTCAAACAATTCTCTGGAGATTGTGCTGGAATCTGAGGGTTCGAAACTCGCCTCTTCCAATCCCGTTGAGGCCATGGAGTTCGCCGACAAGCCAAACTTCACCGTCGCTGGAGTCGTCGACTGGACCGCGGTTGGCGGCCACGGATCGGATGCCACCCTGCGCACCACCGAAGCTCTTTCGCGCGAAACCCTGACGCTCAAACCTGAAGGCGATCGGCCCAGGCAGGCGAACGCAATTCAGGAAGCACAAGGGGAAGAAAAAGAGCTGCAGACGGCGCTCGCCGCAACTCCAAAAAGCTTCGAGGCGAATCATCGTTTGGGTGCGTTTTACCTGCGCTCCGGCCGATTCAAAGAAGCGGTGCCGCTGTTGACGATCGCATTCGAATCCAACCCCACAAATCAAGAGAATGGTTACGACCTGGCTTTAGCTCTGAAGGAGAGCGGGGACTTTCCCCGAGCCCATAGTCTTGCTATGAAGCTCCTCTCCGTGCAGGAGACTGCAAGCGTCGATCGCCTTGCCGCCGAAGTCGACGAGAAACTCGGCAACCCGCTGCCTGCTGTGCACGAATTTGAACGCGCCGCTCGGCTCGATCCCTCCGAGCAGAACTACTTTGAATGGGGATCGGAGCTGCTGCTGCATCGCGCTGTCTGGCAGGCCAAGGACGTATTTGAAAAAGGCGTTGCTGCCTACCCCAAGTCCGCCCGGATGCTCGCCGCCCGCGGCACCGCGCTCTTCGCCGGCGCTCGCTACGACGAGGCCGCTACCCAACTCTGCGCAGCTTCAGACCTCGACCCTTCCAATCCTGAGCCCTACCTGTTCATGGGCAAGGCAGAGATTGCTGCTCCGGCGCCTCTGGCTTGCATCGAGCAGCGGCTCGAGCGCTTCGTCATGCAGGAGCCCGGGAACTCCCTGGCAAATTACTTCTACGCCATGACTATCCTCAAGCGCCACGAGCAGTCGCCAGATCCGCATGCTTACGAGCAAGCCGAAGTCTACTTAACACATGCGGTAGCAGCGGACTCGAAGTGCGCCGACGGCTATTTACAGTTAGGCATTTTATCTTCATCCCGGCGCGAACATGATAGGGCCATCGGCTTCTATAGCAGAGCCATCGAAGCCAATCCCAATCTCGTGGATGCTCACTATCGTCTCGCCGTGGCTTATGACCGAGTGGGCCAACACGACAAGGCCAAGCAGGAGTTCGACCTGCATGATCGGTTAGAAAAGCAAGAGGCCGCGGAAGTCGAGGAGCAACGGCGAGACGTGAAGCAATTTCTCGTCGTCCTCGAGGGCCGGCCAGACCCGCCGCCCGCACGCTGACCAGGGCCTAACACAGGCATTCAGTACCGTCGAGCGATCGTATTACTTTGGTCGCAGGCCGAACTACTTTGCGGGCGCCTTCCACGTCGCCACGATTCCTTCACCTTCACGAATGGTCAGGATCTGATTCGCCTTCACCTGTGTGAATCGCTCAACCTTCTGCGTGGTCGGCCACTTCACCTCAATTGCGTCGACCATCTCGATGTCGCGCCCAGTCCGAAGTGCAGCCGCAGGTCGTTCTGCGACATCACGCTTGTCCCGCTGTGCACTTCATCCATCTGCATATGCTTGCCGATGATCACCGCGCGCGCGCGCCAATCGCAGTCCGGTTGCAGTGAGTTCCGACCAGCTTGAGCTTGATCCAGTTCTGCTTGTTGCCGCCGTCGTTGTGAAGCAGTGACGGCAGCTCATTCATGTTCAGGATCAAGCATGTCCATGTCCGCCGTCATTGTCATAGTCGCCAAAGGCCGCGCCGCGGCTCGAGTAACGCTCCGTGACGCCCGGCCCCATCCCTGCGAAACATCTTTGAAGCGGCCGTTGCCAAGGTTCTTGTAGACCAGGCGCGGCTTCTTGAACGTCTCGCCGAATTGTACTGTCGATCTCGGGATAGATGTGCCGTTGATCTGAACAATGTCGGGCCATCCGTCGTTGTCGTAGTCCATAAACGCCGCATCCCCAGGCCACATAGCTGTTGTTGATGCCCAATCCCCGCTTGAACGATCAGATCGGTGAATGTGCCGTCTCCATTGTTGTGATAGAGATTCAGGTGTCATCCGCGAAATTCGTTTTGAAGATATCGAACCATCCATCGCAATCGTAGTCCGCGACGCCAACCCCCATTCCGGCCTGCTCGTGCCCATCATCGTTGTAAGCGCAGCCAGCCATGACGCGATATCGGTAAAGGTGCCGTCATGGTTATTGTGGAAGAGGATGCTCGCCTCCGAATCCACGCCACGTAAATGTCAGGCCATCCGTCGTTGTCAAAGTCGTAAGAGACCGCCGTGATGGATAACGCGGGCCAGGCTTCAGAATGCCCGCCTTCTCCGAGACATCCGTCAAGGTTCCGTCCCCATTGTTGCGGTACAGATTTTGTATCGCCTGGCAGCCCGCGCGGGCCACACATGATCGGCACGCCCTTCCACTGGCAGTAGCTCTGATCCTCGTGGGCGGATCTTGTCCGGGCCGAGATCGACGTAAGTTGCAGACAAAGAGATCGAGCTTGCCATCGCGGTCATAATCGAGGAACGCGCACCCTGCTTCCCAGCGCCCTTTCCTGAGGCACCCCCGCTTTTTGCGTCACTTCGGTAAAAGTGCCGTTTCCGTTGTTGTGAAACAACTTGTTGTGGCCCCAGAATGTAACGAACAGATCGTCCTTGCCATCGTTGTCGTAGTCCCCGACACACACGCCCTGCCACCCGGATGATCAAAGGCCAGACCTGCGTGACATCAGTAAACGTGCCGTCGCGATTGTTCTTGTAGAGATGAGAAGTCGGCTCCTGGCCTTTCGGCCACTTCGCATCCAGTCGGTTCCCGTTCGTCAGATAGATGTCCAGCCATCCATCGTTGTCATAATCAAAGAAAGCAAGACCGCTGCCCTTGGCCTCAATGATGGACCGCTTGTGGTCAATGCCGCCCCAAACATTGGGCACCGTCAGACCAGCCTTCTGCGCTACATCCACAAACTGCACGTCCGGAGTGGCGGCCACCTGCGTCGGTGCGGCAACTGCAGCCTGCAGCAGCGCCGGGTCCTTCCACTTCCAAAGCGGAGTCGCCAACGCCTCCGTGAGCGTGTTGCCGAGAAGGAACAAGGAAGAGCCGAGAAATCGCCGTCTAGGTAGAGTCATAGAACGCTCGCAGGAAAGAGGATTGCGCCTTCAAGAGGCTTGTGTAAATAGTGCGATGTCACTTGCTGGTTACCTTGGGAAACGAGCGCGGAACAATACCTACGCCCTCTTTCACCGCGATGATCTTGTCCACAGGTAGGTTCGTCAGCTTGTCCACTTGACCGCTCGGCCAGGTGATCTCCAGCGACTCGATCCTGGTTCGCTTGCCCAGCCCAAAGAGAAGCCTCGGATCGCTTGCCGACATGTAGCTTGTCCCGCCCTCGGCCTGCTGCATGTGCATGAATCCTTCCGACGTCAGCTTCAGCACGGCGCCCGTGCCATCGCGGTTCGATTTGGTCCCGATCAGCAATATTTCGAGCCAGTGGTTTCCATTGCCGCCGTCATTGCGCAGTAGCTCTGGAGTCTCTCCCCGGCTGTTCACCGCGATGTCGATATCGCCGTCGTTATCGAAGTCCGCAACGGCCAACCCGCGGCCCGCGACCGGATGCATGAAGTCCGCTCCAAGCGAGTCCGAAATTTTGTCGAACTTTCCCTTGCCAAGATTGCGAAACATCAACAGGGGCTCTTGGTAAAAAACCTCGCTGTGATAAAGGTGCACGTTGTCCAGCATCGCGCCGTTCAACTGCAGAATGTCCGGCCAGCCATCGTTGTCGTAGTCTACAAACTTGGCCGCGATTCCGCTCAGCATCATCGCCTTGCTGCCAATGCCCGACTGGTAGGTATCATCCGTAAAAGTGCCGTCTCCATTGTTGTGATAGAGGCGATTCAGTTCCAGATCAAGATGTGTGATGTACACATCCAACAGCCCATCGCCGTCCACGTCCGCTGCATCGATGCCCATGCCCGCTTCGTATCGGCCATCTTCACTCGCGGCAATCCCAGAGATTAAGGAAACATCCTTGAACGTACCGTCATGATTGTTCAAGAAGAGAAAGTTGGGCCAGGTGTCATTGGCAATTGCGATGTCTGGCCAACCGTCATTGTTAAAGTCTGCCAGCACCACGCCCATGCCCTTAGACTCCGGCACTCCCACGCCCGACTTGTCGCTCACGTCCGTAAACGTGCCGTCGTGGTTGTTGTGGTAGAGTTTCGTCTTTTGCCCCTTGTAGTTGCCCGGATTGCAGTAGGACCGATACCCCGGTGCCCGCTCGCCACACCACAGATTGGTCTTTGGTGTCCATTCGATGTAGTTTGTCACCACCAGGTCGAGCCAGCCATCCTTGTCATAGTCAAACCAACCGGCGCTGGTCGACCATCCACCCTGGTCGGCAACACCTGCCTTGGCCGTCACGTCCGTAAACGTCCCATTGTGATTATTGCGGTACAGGATCGCGCTGCCATAGCCCGTGACAAAAATATCCGGCCAGCCATCGTTATCAAAATCGCCAACCGCCACGCCTTGTCCGTAATGCCCCTCTCCACCGAGACCGGACTTCTGTGTCACGTCGGTGAAGGTCCCGTCGCCGTTGTTGTGATAGAGGACCGAGTGCAGCGGAGCAGGCGGCTTGTAGGCATCCGTGGCGGCCGATTGGATGAAGTAGAGATCCATCAGCCCATCCTGGTCGTAGTCGATCCATGCCACGCCGGTTCCCATCGTTTCGAGATAATACTTCTCCTCACTCTGGGTCCCATCCTGCACAAACGTGAGCCCGGCCGCTTTATGGATATCCGTGTAGTGAACAGAAATTGGAGCTTCCGGGACCGATTTCGAAGGCTGCTGTGCCATCATGCCGATCGAAACGCAGAGTCCGATCGCAGCGAGCCGCCGAATCCGCTCCCATGCCATTCTTCCATTCCGCCACAACCAGCTCATAGCGTCCGGTCCGCGAGCGCAAGAGCCAGTTGCAGCAGTTCCTTGCGGTTGGCCATCGTCATCGGCTCGTTCGCGGCAACGGCCGCCGGTGCCGATTGCTCAAGCACCTGCTGAATGCGATTTACATCCAGCCCCCCTGCGGCGGAGCTGTTCTTGAACCGGCTCAGCACTTCCTTGGCCTTTTCGATCTGTCCGGTCTGGTAGTAGAAAACACCCAGCGTCGAATAACTCCCCGGCCACTCCGGAAGCGTGTCCACGGCGTGCTCCAGTTGCGTCGCAGCATCGGCGGTATTGCCTTCAAGAGCCGCCGAAATCCCCAATCCCCAGAGGATCTTCCCAGATGCAGGAACGCGGGCCTGCCCCTTCAGCAAGGTCTTCTTCGCGCCAGTCAAATTGCCCTCGCGAAATTGCAAAAGCGAGAGCGACAGGTACGCCTGATCATTATCCGGGTTACGCACAATCGCGTCGTTGTAAATCTCTTCCGCATGTGGCGCGTCACCGAGGTGCGCATAGATATCGCCTAGCAGCGCAAGGTAAGCATCGTCCTTGCGGCCTTCCTCGGACATCTGTCTCGCCGTCTCCAGGGCTTGCGGATACTGGCCCTTGCGGAAGTACGCGTTCGCCAGATCGAACGTCACCCCATCTGAACCCGGATTCGCTTTCAGAGCAACCTGAAAGTGCGCGATCGCGTCGTCGTACAGATGATATCGGGCCAGTAAAACGCCCGTCCCGGTCATCGTCCGAAAGTCGCCGGAACTTAGTTGATCCAACTGCTCGATCGTGCTCTTCGCCTCATCGAGCTTGTGGCCCTTCAGATACGCCTCAGCCAGCAGATACAGATTCTCCGGCTGGTTGGGATGTTTCTTAATCTCTTCTGTGAGCTGCGTAATATCCAGTTGATCGCGCTGCCCGGCACCTAACTTCGATCTTGTGTCCAGGTAGTCAAACAGATGTTCAAACGGATACGGCCCGGTCGATACGTTCTTTGAAAGTGTCTGGAATACTTTCAGATCCCGATCCGCCGCAGCCGTCTCATGCAGACTCCGCTCCACCATCGCCAGCTTGTAGTATCCAGTTCCGGGGTCGCGGCTTACTTTCACATACTTCTTCAGCAGCTCTTCCGCTTCCGTCAGCTTCTTCTCACTCACGCGAAGGTTCGCCAACTCAAGCAGAGCATCTGAATAAGAGGGGTTCTCCTTAAGAATCTGCTCGAACATCGTCTCCGCAGCCGCCGCATCTCCCTGCCGCTCCTCAATATAACCAAGGTTGAAGAGCAACGTAGGGTTTCGGGGTTCCAGCTTCAGGCCCTGCTCGAGACATTGCTTCGCTTCATCGAAGCGGCCCAGGTGCCGGTATGAGATTCCCAGGAAGGCATACGAACGCGCCGAAGGCTCCATCTCGATCAATTTCTTGAAGACCTCGATCGACTTGTCCACCTTGCCCGACATGAAGTAACTATCGCCGAGCGCCGCCCGAAAATCCGTGCGCTGCGGCGCAAGCTGCAGCCCCGACTCCAGCAGCGGGATGGCGTCTTCAAAGTAGTTCTGTGAGATGCTGATCTGCGCCATCAGGAACATGATGTCTGTATTCTCCGGCGCGATCTTGTGCGCGCGAACCAGCAAATCCAGCGCATCCAGCGGCCGCGCATCTTTGGAGTAAGTCTGCGCCAGCAAGTACATGATGTCCGGTGAGTCGGGCTTCAGCTTCAGCGCCCGGTCCGCAACCAACTCGGCTCTCGCGTAATCCCCGCTCCGCAGATACGCCTGCCCCAGGTTGTAAAGGATCTCGAATGTGCCTGGCTGCAGCAGATCGGCCTTTTCCAACTCCGCTTCCGCCAACTTGTACTGCTTCTCGGATGCCAGCAGGATTCCCAGAGAAAAATGAACCTGAATTTCCTTATCGTTCTGGGCGGAAAGCTCATTGGCCAGACGCAAGGCATCGGCATCCCGCTTTACATCCAGTAGGGCATGGACCAGATTGAATCTCGTCGGCGTATCGGCCGGATGAACGCGTTCAAAGTAGGGAATCGCCTCTGCCGATGCTCCTTTTGCCATCAACAGCAGGCCGAGGTTGTAGTTGGCATCGTGGTTGGCGGGTTCCAGGCGAACGGCGGTCCGAAACTCTTTCTCCGCCGGCTCCAACTGCTTTTGCGAAACCAGGAAACTTCCCAGATTCACGTGCGTCTTGGTCGAGTTCGGCGCCAGTTGAAGTGCCTTCTGATACGCGGCAAGTGCCTCCGAAGGGCTCTGGCTGCTGGCTTCGATCATTCCCAGCAGGTTGAACCCCTCCACGCTTGTCGGAAAGAGCTTTAGTTGTTCCAGGGTTTTCGTTCGGGCTTCCGCCAGATGCCCCTGTTGCAACAAAGCCTCCGCTTCCTGAAATGCGGCAGCAGGCTTTTTCGCTTGAGCAAGCCCTGGCCGCGCCTGGAGGAAGATCGAGCAAGCCAGAAGACCAACGCCGGACCACGCCGCCACCATCCTGATTCCTTGTTGCAGCGCGGCGTGTCTACCCATCTGTAAACCTTTCCAAATGCGCGGCATACACTCCTTACAGCGGCTCATTGTAGCATCTCCATTGCTTGCCTCGCATTGGCGTTGTCCGGCTGGATCGTCAGCAATTCCCGCACGGCCTGCCGCGCCTTCTCCCGGTCGCCCTGCAACGCGTACAGCCGGGCAAGATTCAAATATGACTGGTCAAAGCCGGGCTCAAGCTCGATACACTTCCGGAACTGCTCCTCCGCCTTGCTCAACTCCTGCGTTCGTACATAAAGCACGCCCAGGTTGTTCATCGCCTCCGGATATCCCGGCCGAAGCTCAAGCGCCCGCATGAGCGAATCCGCTGCCTGCTGCGTCTGGCCCTGCTGCGCAAACAGCATCCCCAGGCTGTAGTGAATCTCCGGATCGTCAGGCTGCAGCTTCAGCGCGCGCGAAAGATAGTTCTGCGCCTTGTCGAACTCCTTTTGCCGTCGATACACGTTCCCCAGATTCAACAGAGCAATCTCATATCCTGGCCGCAACTGCAGCGACTGCTCAAAATTCCGGATCGCCTCGTTTGCCATCCCCCGCTGCGCAGCCATCATGCCCAGGTTGTTCCAGGCCTCTGGGTAGTCGGGCCGCAGCTCCAGACTCTTCTCCAGATACTGCCGCGCCTCGTCAAAATTGTTTCTTCGCAGATTCAGCGTCCCCAGGTTGTAATACCCCTCCGGATCGTTGGGCTTGGCCGCAATCACCTGCTTGAAGGACTCCGCCGCCGGCTCCAGATACCCATGCTGAAAGAGCGCTACTCCGTAGGTAAAGTCGTCGCGGACAAACGCCCCCTTGTACAAATCTCCATTCAGCGGAATCGCTTTCAACATCCTTTCGGGCGCCGTCTTCGGGATCGATCTCAGATCGTCCAGCAAGGCATGGGCATCGATGGGGCCCTGATACACCTTGACGATCTTCCCCTCACGGTCCAGCAGGAAGGATGTGGGAAGTCCAAGGTCCCGGCGCCGGTCAAAGAGGTACCGGTAGATGATGTTGTAGATTCCCGCAAATTCCTCGGTCGCCTGCAGCAGCGGAAAATAGAATTTCTCCTGCGCCGCAAGCGCTTGCAACTTGGGAAGCTCTGCCGCCTGATCGACATTCACCGCCAGAATCTCAAGTCGAGCACCCACGAGTTGCGTTTGCCGCTGGTGAAGCGTGCGCAGCACCTCGACCGACGCCGAGGCCGAAGCCGACCAGAAAGTCATCAGCACCAGGCTTCCCCGCAGAGATTGCAAATCATGCGTGGCGCCCGCCAAATCCGGCAGGGAACTGACCGGGGCAGTCAGAGGCTCGATCAGCCAGGTACCCACCTGGGTCGGTAGCGATTCCACCGGCGCCGGCGGTGCAGGGTGTCCATATGTCGCGGCGGTCGCTCCAAAGGGCCTTGCCGTAAATCGGCTTGACCCTTCCTCCACCTCAATCCGGCTTTCTGCAGGCAGTCCCTCAAAGGTCTGCGTGAGCCCACTCGGCCACCGGACCGTCGCGCGCACAACTTCCTTCCAGTCTCCCAGCCCAAAGTGCAGCTCTTTTGCATGCTGGGCCAGAAAGCCCGAACCAGCCTGCAGGTATCGAGTCTGCTTCAAGGGGCCCGCTTCCACCGTTATCGCCGCTCCGATGGCATCCCGATTGCTTTTTGTCCCTCGCAACCGGAACGCGATCGAGCCCCCAATCCCCTTCATCGCGTTATGCAAGATGCGAAGTTGCGGTGCATTTCGGTTCTTGAGGATGACTTCGAGCCGCCCGTCTCCATCCAGGTCGGCTAGCGCAAAAGACCTTCCGTCCTCGACGAAATCCATCCCCAACGCTCCCGACACCTCCGAAAACGTCCCATCCCGGTTATTCGCGAACAGCACATTGCGCTCGTATCCGTTCCAGGAACGGTCCGACCGAATCAGTTCATTCAGGGCATTCCAGCCATGTTCATAGGCTAGCGACGGCGTGGCGTCGTTCGGGGATTGCCCCACCACCTGACGCCAGAAAAAACTCCCCAGGTCGACCTCGTCCCCTTGAGTCCGTTGCTTCGTCGCGGAAACATACCCGTTTGAAACATAGAGATCCGGGTACCCGTCGTGATCAAAATCCCAGAAATCCGAACACCACGACCACCGGCCCATCTCCACCCCGGACTTTGTGCTCACGTTCTCAAACGTTCCGTCGCCCAGGCTGCGATACAAGCGAGTTTCCCCGGGCATGCCGGAGATACAGGGCGCGAATCTCGTCCGCGGCATTCTCGTGAAACAACTTCTGTTGAGAAACCCTCTGCCCAGCTGCGGACCACATATTCGCCGCATAAATGCTTTGTCTGCCACTATTTTCGTAGTCCGACCAAGAAGCGCTCATACCGGCCCCGGGGTCCTCCACATGCGCCTCGCCGGAAACAACCGTGAAGATCCCTTTCCCGTTGTTCCGGTAAAGATTGCTCCGGCCAAAGTCGTTCGCTACGTATAAATCCGGCGCGGCGCTCGTGCCCGACTCGCCCCACGCGCAAGAAAAACTGTACCGATCGTTGTCCTTATTCATTCCGGACGCCTCGGTCCGGTCAGAAAAATTCCACTGCCCGTCGTTGTGCATTAAATAGTTGGCCGGACCGTTGCGAGCATCAAAGTAGGGAATCGGATAGTTGTACTGATCCAGGCCCAAATAATAGGAATAGAGACAAAAGTAAACATCCAGCCGACCGTCCCCGTCGTAATCGGCAACCGCAGCGTGGGCAAAGGTTCCCTGAACGGGCTTCGCGAACCGGAACGCGTCCCGCTTGATCTTGAATGTTCCGTCTCCCTGATTCAGAAACAGCAACGGCCCGGTCCCGCACACAACCAGCAGATCCTGCCGCCCGGAATTCTCAAAATCCACAAAGAGAGCGCAGGCCGTGCCGTCCAGCACGCCGACCCCCGCCTTCTCCGTCACGTCTTCAAATGTACCGTCGCCGCGGTTCCTGTAAAGCCGGTTGGGCAGCCCCGCCGCCTGGCAGACATAGATGTCGTCCCATCCATCACCGTCAAAGTCGCCGGCCGCCACACCGTTGTTCCCGTAGACATCAATTCCGCAAGCTCCATCCAGCACCGTCCGCCAGTGATCGGCCCCTCGCAGCAACTGCTTACCATACGAGGCCTCCCGTCCCAGGGCCTGCTTTGTAACGTCCACGAAGCCAGGGCCTGCAAGGCTGCTGACGGTTTCCCCCTCGGCTTCCCATCGCCTGGCCGTCCAGGCTCCCGTCTCGTTGAGTGCCCATTCCGTCCGCCATAGCCCCACCCGTTCTTCGCGGCGCTCCTCGCTGGATCCTCGCCGAACTCCAACCAGATCGTAGCGGATCTCCACTCGGACCGTGAGAGGTGACTCGGCGACTGCTCCCAGACCTACAATTTGGAACTCCGCCGTCTCAACCCGAGCTAGCGATCCGACCCATCCGAGCATCTCCTTCAGAAAACCTTTTCTCCCCGAGACAGCAACCGGCGGAAAGATCCTGCGAGCCACGTCAATTCCGAAACCGGACCGTACAGGCATCTCCTTCGCCCCAACCAACTGGCAGCCCAGCAACTCCGGGGCGAGCCAGTGTTCCAGCCCGGAAACGTCCGGAATCGGCTTCCGCAGACTGTCACTGAATTGGAGTAGGGCAGTCCCAATTTCAGCTGCGTATTTCTCCGTTACGTATTGGTCGCTGCCTGGCGGAACCAAGCGAAGCACGTCGGCCAGGGGAGATCGGGTTGGGTAGCGCGGGGTGTAGCGCAAATCGGAAAATCCGAAACCGGCTCCCGAAGCGGCACCCGCCTCCATTGACTCAAGAATTCTTTCCCCGAAGAGCGGCGAAGCGCGCAGAAGAATTGGAGCTAACCCAAGACCTTTGAGGAATTTGCGTCGGGGCAGGAGGAAGATTTCGGGTGTGAGACGCGACATTTTGAGGAAGTCCGTAAGGTACCACGCAGAATAGCACCCCGGCGCGAATCTCCCCAAGATGCCCGCCCCTCCCGGTAGCCAATCCATAACCAAAAGTTGTCAATCCTCCATCGTGTCGAAGGTTGTCTCCAACTTTCGGTTGACAAGTGTTGTTTGGCTGTATTAAGTTTCGTCGCATCAAATGTAATCGTTTCCAGCAAGGTTTAGCGCGATCCCTTTGATCCAGAGCGCAATACCGTGTGCGAAACGAGGAGGTAGCTCGGATGGCCTTTGAATGCAAAAAGCTGAGCTTGTTTAGATCAGCGAACTACGTCACCCTCGTAGTGGCTCTTTTGTTCCTGGTGCAAAGTCATTTTGCATTCGCCCAGGTCGACGAAGGCTCGATCACCGGTACGGTCATGGATACCAGCGGCGCAGTCGTCGCCAAAGCCCATGTGACCCTTCTCAATGTAGACGTCGGCTTGAAAATGGAAACGGTGACCAATGTCAGCGGTTCGTACACATTTTCTCCCGTTCGAATCGGCCACTATTCCGTCACTGCGTCTGCACCCGGATTCGAAACCACAACCCAACAGAACCTGACCGTAAACGTTTCGCAAAGCCTTCAGGTGAACATTAAGCTCAATGCCGGTGCGACGACCGAAACCATCACTGTGACTGATGCTCCTCCGGTACTGCAGACGGAAGACGCTTCGGTCGGTCAGATCATTGACAGAGAGAGCGTCAACAACCTGCCCCTGAACGGACGTAACTTCACGTTCCTCGCGCAACTTGGCGCTGGCGTGAACACGCCGCAGGCGGATGGACGAGGTAACGCAGCCTCCGGCGCGTTTTCGGCGAACGGCCTCCGCGAATCCCAAAACAACTACCTGCTTGACGGTATCGACAACAACTCAAACGCGGTCGACTTCCTCAACGGAACTAACTTCATCGTTCTGCCTCCCGTAGACGCCGTTGAAGAGTTCAAGGTACAGACCGCGGACTTCAGCGCGGAAACGGGACGCGCCGGCGGCGCTGTTCTCAACGCAACAATCAAGGCCGGAACCAACAGCCTGCATGGCGCAGCATGGGAGTTCCTCCGCAACGACCTCTTTGATAGCCGCGACTGGTTCGAGGCCAACACCGGCCAGAAGAAGGGCGAACTCCGCCAGAATCAGTTCGGCGCCTCCAGTGGCGGTCCTATTCTCAAGAACAAGGTTTTCTTCTTTGGCGACTACGAAGGCTTTCGCAAGAGCCAGGGCGATCCGCAAACTGGTTCAGTACCGACCGCACAGGAAGCCGCTAGCGGCTTTACGGACCTCTCCCAGATTATTTCGGGGCAGGCTGGCGGCTCTGTAAGACAGGATGCGCTCGGCCGAATTATCCCTGCCGGCACCATCGCCGACCCGGCTACGACGCGTCTGGTTGCTGCTGGCGCGACGGACCCGACTTCGGGATTCACGAACCATGGCACGAGCGCTGCCTACGTTCGCGATCCTTTCTCGACGGAGTGCGCACCCAGCACCGCGGACTATACCCACTGCACGGACTTGAACCACTTGCCAGCTGAGCGCCTCGATCCAAACGCGATCAAGATTCTGCAGCTCTATCCCGCGCCAAACGCTGGCACGGCCTACAACAACAACTTCATCAGCCAGTCGAAGATTTCCGATAGGCGCAACGCCTTCGATGTGCGTGTTGACATGAACGCCCTTAAGAAGGACCAGATCTTCGTCCGCTTCAGCTATGTGGACGATCCGATCTTTTTCCCGGGTATCTTCGGCGGTACGGCAGACGGCGGCTTCTTTGCGCAAGGTTTGCAGACAGCAAAATCAAGCCAATCGGCCGGCAACTGGACGCATGACTTCGGGCCGAGCACGGTTAACGTAGCCAAAGTCGGTTTCAACCACCTGCACACCACCCGCTTCGGGCCTGACGGAGCCGTCAATGGCATTCCGGATCAGTTCAACATTCAGGGCATTCCGCAAGGCAACGAGAACGGTGGTTTGCCGACCATCGGCATCGGCGGTCTCTCGCAACTAGGCAGCTCCAACTTCCTTCCTTCGGACGAGATCAGCCAAACGCTGCAACTGACGGACGACTTCACAAAGATCTACGGCAACCACAGCTTCAAGATGGGTATCGAGTTCCAGAATGTGAAGTTTTCGACCTTGCAGCCGGGTTGGTCACGCGGCCAGTTCGACTATGACGGACGCTATGTCGATATTCCAACTCAGAGCGGAACGAACAACGGGATCGGGCAGTTCCTGATTCCTGCAGCTAAATCGAGTGTTGCCGGCGGCTTCGACTATTCTGGGGGATCGGACCAGGTTTTTGCCTCAAACATCAACAAGACCTACGACGAGCGTCAGTATCTTGCTGGTTACGTTCAGGATGACTGGAAGGTAAATCCGAAACTGACCCTCAATCTCGGACTGCGCTACGACTACTTCGGGCCTATTAAGGAAACTAACGGCGGCCAGGCGAACTTCGCTCCGAGCGGCCTTCCCAATGGGACTCCGACCATGCTCATCCCCGCGACCGGTAAAGACAAACGTACGATTTCGACATTCGACTCGACAAAAGGTCTGGCGACAAACTACACAGACCTGCTGGCTGCCGACGGAATCAAGATTGAATTCACCGATCGTTATGGGCAAGGGCTGGTAAGAACCAAGCCGGCCAATCTCGGACCGCGCGTTGGATTTGCCTACCAGGCTGTTCCGCGGTTGGTAATCCGCGGCGGATTCGGCTACTCCTACAACTCCTTTGAGAACCAGGGCTACGGACCGAATATCGGTGAAAACTATCCCTTTGTGTTCAATCTGGATTACGTACCGCACGGCGGTCCTGACCACGTTTACCCTGTGAGCCAGAACACTCCTTTTGCGGCTTGCCCGTCCGCAGGGAATGGCGGAACCGGGTCTCTGTTCACAGCCTTCAGTTGCATCCCGTTGGATCCGGCCAAGGTGGACGCCTCCGGCCTGAACCTGCTCGGCATGCAGTTTGACTACAAGACGCCGCAAACACTGAGCGCGAACTACACGCTTCAGTACTCGATCACGCACTCGACAACGATTCAGGCAGCCTATGTGCTCACCCATGTCAACAATCTGCAGATGAACCTGAGCTCGAACAACGTATCTCAGATTCTCCCGGCAAATACCGACACCACCCTTCTGGTTCCGTTCCCGCATCTCGGCAACGGCGGCTACTCGGAATCGATCGGCAAGAGCACCTACAACGGACTGCAAGTTACGATGCAGCAGCAGTCCTGGAAAGGTCTTAACTTCCTGGGAACCTACACATGGTCGAAGACCTTAACGGACGCCGGCGATCTGCTCAACGGCGGTTCAGTTGGGGGAATACGAGCATTGCAGGTACCAGGTCTTGGCGTTGACTTCGACTACGCTCTTGCTTCGTTCGACATCCGAAACGTTTTCCACTTCAGTGGCGGATACGAACTGCCGTTCGGCAAGGGCAAGACGTTTTTGGGTAACGCCAATCGCCTGACGAATTCGATTCTTGGAGGATGGAGTGTGAACTACATCCTGGTTGTTCAACAAGGTCAACCCCAGACTTTCGGCTGCAACACTGGCACGACCTCCGGTACAGGTTGCAATGACGTACGGGTGAAAGGCCAAAGCGCCAAGCTCGGAATCACGCATCAGAGCGACAACAAGGGCCGTCCGCGCTGGTACAACAATTCGAAGGCCTTCAACCAGCCCTGCCAGTTGGGTGGAAGCATCGACAATCCCACACCCATTACTGACAGCCCTAAAGGTTGCATTCCGTTAACTGGAGCAGGAGCTCTGGGCGGTAAGACAGATACGTCCACCGGTCCGGGATACAAGAAGCTCGACTTCTCGACCTTCAAGTCCTTCCCGATTAATGATCGGTTCTCATTCCAGTTCCGCGCGGATATGTTCAACCTCTTCAACCACCCGAACTTCAGTGCACCGGACAATACGAATATCACCAGCACGCAGTTCGGCGACATCGGTTCGACCCGTGACAACCCGTACGGTTCGCGCCAGATTCAGTTCGCTCTGAAGCTCTACTACTAGGCGTAAAATGAAACCACCCCCGGAACAGCACGCCGATCAGGTGCTTTTCCGGGGGTAATTTTTTTTAGTGCGTCATGCTTTGCTCACACAGCAATCCCGCAGGATGACCTCGCCCAAGTCGACGAGAAAGACGCCAAGTTCATCGAAGCTACCAATGAATTCGAGGCTGCGGCCCGTCTCGACTCTAGCGAAGACGACCTTTCGACTGTGGAAGGGAATTGCTTCTTTGCCCCACTTACGACCAAGACCGTCGCTCTCCCAATGAGGCCGAAAGGGACATCCAGAGGTTCCGCCGCCACTCTGAACTGGAGGCGAACCCAGATGAATTAAGATCCCGAAAGGCTGCCGGTCGGCGGCCTTTCCAGGGTTCTCTTATGAGTGATACATTGCTCACAAGGTAATTGCGGAGGAGTGGAGTGAGCAAGTCGGCTGCGTTTTGGTTCCTCGCTTTGGGAACGGCCGTCAGCTTGTCGGTGATCTCGGGCGCACAGGCTCCAGCGAAGCAGGACCTCGATCAGCAATACCAGTCAGCCGTGTCGAACTACGAAGCGGGGCGATACGCGGAAGCGGCCGGTCAACTGGAAAGACTCCTCCCGTTCGCAACTAACAGTTCTACTGTTCATGAACTTCTCGGTTTGGTGTATGCGTCGCTTGACCAGTCGGAGAAAGCGATCAATGAGCTGAAGACCGCCGCTCAACTGAAACCGGATTGGCTGGAAGCCAGAGCCAATCTGGGGACAGCACTGTTGCGAGCGGGCAAGACCGCATTAGCAGGCGAACAGTTCAGCAAGGCCCTCGCCCTTGACGCGAATAGTTTCGACGCGAATCACAATATGGGCGAATACTATATTCAAAGCGGCAAGGTCAACGAAGGTCGGGCTCTTCTTGAACGCGCCCACCAGATCGATCCTGCTGCATACGACGTTACTTACGATTTGGTGATGTCTGACTTAGTCCTCAATCGTCTCTCCGAAGCTCGAACGCTCGCGCTGGAACTCACGAAACAGAAAGACACCGCGGAACTGCGCAATCTCCTCGGACACATCGACGAGAAGGACGGGAAATATATTGCGGCCGCGAACGACTTTGAGGCGGCTGCTCACCTCGATCCCACCGACGATAATCTGTTCGATTGGGGATGCGAGATGCTTCTGCACCGGACCTATGAGCCAGCAATCGCGATCTTTCAGGAGAGCGTGAAACGATATCCGAAATCAGCTCGCCAGTATATTGGGCTCGGGTTGTCGCTTTATTCGCGCGGCAAGTACGACGATGCGGTCAAGGCGCTGCTTCAGGCGGCCGATCTCAACCCCTCCGATCCGCGCTGTTACCTCTTCCTGTCCAAGGCTTACAACAGCTCACCGCTCCAAGCCGACAATGTGATCCAGGCGTTTCGCCGCTACGCGGAACTGCAGCCGACGAACGCATTGGCACAGTGCTACTACGCCATTAGTCTCTGGAAGGGAAAGCGCACCGAGGACACATCGCTCGACCTGAAGACCATCGAGAACCTGCTGCTGAAGTCCATTTCGCTGGATGATTCTCTGACAGACGCGCATGTGCAACTCGGCAACTTGTATGCCGACCAGCACGATTACCAGAAATCCATTCCGCAGTTTATTCGAGCGATTTCTCTTAATGCGGATCTGGCCGACGCCCACTATCGCCTTGGAACGGACTACGTGCACGTGGGACGGAAAGAGGATGCCCAGAAGGAGTTCGCCGTGTACCAGAAACTGCGCGCGGACCACCTGGACGAGGTGGAGAAAGAGAGAGATCAGGTGAAGCAGTTTGTTTACAGCGCAAGGGGCGATGCTACGGCGCAAACGGGTCGAGCGAATCAATGAGGAGAAGCCTGAATGGAAACTGACCTTCCCTTGGATCCTCTGGCCGAGTGCGCAGCCGCGGTCGATCCGGGCTCCATAATCGATGGTTCGAAACGGAGTTTCCTGCAGGCTGTGGGTTTGCTGGCAGCGGGGATGCTCCTTCCCAGAACCAGAGCCTATGGACAGGCGCCGGCTTCGACCGGGCCCGGTCACAAAATCATCCTTGTAGTCGTCGGTGGGGTGCGACGTGCCGAGACCTTCTCAAAAGAAGGTCTGGAGAATGTCCCTCATCTCGCCAACGATCTGTTGCCCAAGTCGTTGTTCTACAACCACGCGCGCAATGAAGGCGTCACCGCGCACTTTAATGCCATCTCAAGCATCCTGACCGGGAATTGGCAACGCGTGGATGATTGGGGCAAGCTTGCACCCACTACTCCGACGCTGATTGAGCAATTTCGCAAGAGGATGCGCGTTGACCGCAGCGACACGTGGATTGTGGCCAGCAACAAAGCGCTTACGAGCATGATCGGCGCCAGTTCCGCAAACGGCTATGGGCCTGACTTCGGAGCAAATGTGGTGTTTCCCAAGCAGTTAATGTTGATGGCCGTTGCAGACGCTCTGCGTGGCGGCCGAACTGCCAATATGGCTGACCGCAACAAGATTGAAGCTGAACTTGAGAGTGCGATGGAAGGCAGCAACTACGAGGGACTTGGCTGGAATGTGTTTGATGCCGCAGACCGTCTCGATCCTCGCGTGCAAGAGACCATCAAGAATGCAGTGGCGGGTTTTGTGCGCAGCGGCGGCCCGACTTCTGGCGATGAACTGACCTTTTTCATGACGCGCGAAATCATGCATCGGTTTTCGCCGCAGGTGCTCGTCGTCGCGTTCTCTGACGTGGAAGCGGCCCATTTTGGGTCTTATTCATTGCATCTTTCGGGCATCAAGACGGCCGATCGGCTGACTTATCAACTTTGGAAGGAAGTCGAAGCAAATCCCGACTACCGAGGCAAGACAACCATGGTTGTTTTGCCGGAGTTCGGCCGTGACCCAGATGGATCATCGACGAATGGATTCTTCAATCATCGCGCCAATGTTGACTCGACACGGGACACCTGGATGATGGTGATGGGGTCAGCAGTCGACCGTCCCAACGTGATCGAAAGACCGATTCGCCATGTCGATGTTTGCCCGACGTTGGCAGGACTACTCGGATGCCGGCCCATTGATTCTCAAGGCAGTCTTCTTACAGACTTTCGCATTTAGGAAACAGGACACATGACAGCCCAAGGATCGATTCCGGAAAACCTCAAGAACGCCTTGGACAAGGGCGTCGTCAAGCGCCTGCCTGTGACATTCCTTCCGTTCGTAAATCAGCAACTTCGCGAATGGGATGTCCTTTTCCCCAATGAGCGCCAGTCAGTGGAATACTTATTGCTCTACGTGGACAGCCTTTCCCCCGATCAATCTTCTGCGCTATTCCGCGACACACTTGAACTTGAAGACAAAATGGAAGTCAGGAAGTGGAATTTTTCGACCACTGAACAGACCATCGAAAACGCTTCGCTGTTGGCACGCACTTCCCATTACCAGGATTGGCGCAAGGCGGTGCAATCCGTTTTCGACGCCGCGGACCGCTACGCTCAAACTTCAGGGAATGCCGTGGCGGTGGGGAATCGGCTGGTCCTGCTGGAGATTCCGCGGCCGCTCGAGTTAAGCGCGAATGACCCGTGGAGCCGTTGGCAGGGAATTGGCCGGCCCATCGAACTTGATACGGCATCCATTGCAAAATCAAAAGGGATTCTGGATAGCCTCTTAGTGTCGAGCGCCGGTCAGAGTAGTTCCGCCTCGAATAGCCTGCTCAAGAGACTTGCTAGTTATTCCCGGAGCCGGGCCGCGGATTTGTGGATCGTCGACGCTGGCAGAAGTCTCGTCGATTTGGTCTTATCTCAATCGCCGACCAGATCTGAATCTGCAACGCCGGTTTTATTGAGCTATGCAAGGCTCGATCAATATAGACAGAACTTCTCGCACGAGATGAACACCATGCGCAAGGATCTTACCGATGCCGATGCCGTGTTCGATCGTCTGCGCAAGGTTGATGTGACTTCGTGGTGTCCACCTGAGGCCGAAGACCCTGCCGTACGCGAGTACCTGCGAGCTTTGTACCTCAGCGGCAATGGCGCCGTGATCTTCGGAAATTCATTTGTGCAATGGGGGTCTTCTGAAGCGTTTCGCCGAGCGAGACCTCGGTTCCTGGCGGCGAAGTTTGGCATGCGAAGCAAGCCAAAGCCATTTACTGGCGTCGCGGTTTTCGATAACCCTGATCAGGTTAATCCACTGCCTGCAGTTGACGATTTGCCGGGCAGCGCGATCGATGCGCAGATTCTGGCTCTTTACGTCTGGCTTGCGGCGACACGCTACGGCGAATATCAGAGTGCGACCGCCTGTGTGTGCGTTGCGGAAAGTCTTTCCCAGGCTTACATTGTTGCCCCGCCCGAGTTCCCGGTTAAGAACGATACAAAACGGATCTCCATCGATGAGTTGCGAAATGCGTTATGCGATTGGATGGCCTGATCGACAGATCCCTCACTTCGTCCACACCGGCTCGCTGACTCCGCGCAGGGAAGTGGCCGGCAAGTCCGTATAGTCAAAGATCACAACTTCATTTTCACCTTGCCGCAGCCATGGCGCGGGAACGAACAGAGACTTCTGGGGTCCAATATCCCACGTCCGCCCGAGATTATGTCCATTCACCCATACAAACCCTTTTGAAAGCGCGCTGGTGTCGAAGTATGTGTCGGTAACTCTGTCGAGAGTGAAGGTGCCCTTGTGAAAAGCCGGGCCAGCGGCTCCTGCCGAAGAATCGTTCTTCGTCCAATGACCAATTTCATCGGGTGACTTCATTGGAAGGGAATACATCTGCCACTTTGTAAGCTTACGGTCTCCGATGCTGATTGACCCAACGATGCCCGCTTGTCCGTCAGGAAGATGGGGGCCGAAGTTAACGCGCCCCGTGTTCTCCACCAGGATGTCGAGCGTTGCTGTTCCGCCGGGAATGGCGATCGGTATCGAGTTCTGTAACAAACGACGATCGATTGTTCCGGCAAGCTTCTTATTCACGTACACAGCGGCATAGTCCCGGACGTCTTCGAACGTCAACTTCCCGTCGATAGGGCCTGTCAATTGCGTTCGATAAAGAACATATCCATATGCCTGCCCAAGTGCTTCCATAGTGCGCGGCTCCTCTGATTCAACTGGGGCAGGAAGATTGTCCCAGAGTGAAGCCGAGTCACGTAACCCGAATGCAGGGATTGGAGCCAGAGGCAATGGGTCAGGCAGTTTTGGAGGAGTAATTCCGGTACGGTGTTGGATCACGTCGCGTAGAAGAAAGAACTTTTTGGTTGGACGTCCCGCCTCGTCTAGAGCGGCATCGTAGTCATAACTCGTAGTCTGAGGTTGGTAGGGGGCGTTTGGTCCGGCATTCATGTTGGCGCCGTTCATGAATCCGAAAGAAGTACCCCCGTGAAACATGTAGAGATTCAGCGAGTAGCCCTGGCTCAGGATCCAGTCAATCTCTTTTGCCTGCGCGTCCGCATCGGTGTGAACGTGTTCCTTTTTGCCCCAACCATCAAACCAACCGTCCCAGTACTCCCCGGTCATCATGGGCTGATGAGGACGCATTTTGGCAAGCTTCGCGAACTCCTTTTGTGCCTCGCCTGGCCCATAGTTGATCACGGCCAGCACATCAGGAAGCGCATCGTTGGGCATCTCATCCGCACCGTCGGCGGTAAAGAGCAGGGAATCGCCTAAGCCGGTGTGGATAAGCGCCTGGTGAATTTCCTCCATGTACTCTTTATCTTTTCCGAAAGAGCCGTACTCGTTCTCAACCTGTATCGCAATGATTGGTCCGCCGTGCGTCGCTTGCAGCCCAGCAACCTCTTTGCCCAGGCGCTTCAAATATCGCTGGGCAGCGGCAAGGAAGCGTGGATCGCGCGTTCTGACCTTCAAAGCCGGATCGTTGAACAACCACGCAGGAAAGCCGCCTGCCTCCCACTCCGCGCAAACATAGGGGCCGGGCCGCAAGATCACATTCAGTCCTTCTTCCTGGGCCATCCGGATGAACGCAGCAACATCAAGTTGCCCACTGAAGTTGAAGTCTCCAGGCGTCGGTTCGTGAAGATTCCAGAACACGTAGGTCTCTACGGTGTTCAGGCCCATCGCGCGCGCCTTTTTAAGTCGGTCACGCCAATATTCTTTGGGCACGCGCGGATAGTGAATGGCGCCAGAGATGATCTGATAAGGTTTGCCGTCGCGGACGAAATGATCGCCCTTTACGGTCACAGGGGCTGTGCGAGCTGTCTGCCCTTCAGCAGGAGGCAGCACGCTGGCAGCGCACACAACTACGAAGACCAGAGCCCCGCAAAGGATCGTAGCTTTCATGGCAACTCCATTCTGATCCGAAGAGGAATTCTACGTTGTTCGGATGAAGGGAGTCCAAGGCTTGAAGATCCAGCGGAGTTGGCCTTGACGCTCAATCCGATGAGCAGTCAGAGATCACATGCTCGAGGAATTGCCGCGTTGCTGTAAGCTCAATGCGGTGGTCGAGAGACGAATGCCCAACGAAGAATCCGAACCGCAGGTTTCCACAACGTCGGAAGAACAAAGAGGACGAATGTCGAACCGCCGGTGGCGGATTGCATGGCTACTTGGGCTTGGCGTGCTGGTCAATTACTTCGATCGAGTAAACCTGTCGGTCTCACATGATGCCCTCGTACGACAGTTCGGCGTTTCCGAGTTTACGTTCGGATTGCTGCTGGGTGCTTACAACTGGACCTACGCCGCCTGCCAGCTTCCTATTGGTGTAGTGCTCGATCGCCTCGGAGTGCGGCTCGTTGGGCGCATCAGCACCCTGATATGGAGTGCGGCTTCGTTTGGAGCGGCCGTCAGTCCAACACTGAGCGGCTTGTTCGGAGCGCGCTTTGTGTTGGGCGTCGGTGAGGCGCCAACATTTCCGGCTAATGCCAAGGCGATCGGAAGATGGTTCCCGGAAAATGAGCGAAGTTTTGCAACCAGTCTTTTCGATTCTGCTGCTAAATTCGGATCGGCGATTGGCGTTCCAGCAATTGGCATCCTGCTATTACACATTGGCTGGCGCATGAGCTTCGCTGCTACGGGGGTGCTCAGCCTTCTCTATTTTGCGCTGTTTTACTTTGTGTATCGAGAGCCACATGAGGATCCAAAGGTTAGCCCGGCAGAGATGGCTCTCATCTCGAACGAGAAGCTAAACACGAATAGGGCTGCGCAAAACCCATTTACCCTCGCGCAGCTGATTTCGCAACGAAAGGTGTTGGGATTTGCGATCGGATTCGGGTCCTATAACTATGTCTTCTATCTACTGGTAGCCTGGCTGCCGACCTATTTATCCCAGGCGCTCCACATGGACCTGATGCATTCATTTCTCTACACCGGTGTTCCATGGCTGGTCGCCACTGCGACCGATCTGCTGGTGGGTGGCATCCTGGTTGATTTCCTGGTATGCAGGGGATGGAATTCCAGCAGGGTGCGAATGACGGTGCTGGTTGTGGGAACTACGTGTGGCCTGGGAATTGTGGGGGCAGGATGGTCCCACACTCCGCTTCGAGCACTAGCGTGGATCACCCTTTCCATCTCGGGACTTTCGGCGGCGTCCGCGGTAGGATGGTCCATTCCGTCATTGATTGCGCCACAGGGAAGCGTTGGCCGCGTCGGCGGAATTCTGAATTTCTCAAATCAGTTAAACGGAATCGCGGCGCCCGCCCTAACCGGATACCTGATTTACAAACTCCATTCCTACACAGCAGCATTTGCCGTAGCCGGTGCCTATCTCGTCGTTGGAATCAGCGCCTATATCTTCATGCTTCGCGATATTCGTCCAATGGTGCTTGAGAGCGACGCCAATTAGACGGATATCGTTTTCTTCGCAACCAGCGCCCGCGTCGATCCGACTGAGATGCCGCCGTCCACCAACAAGGTCTGACCAGTAATGTAGCGGCTGGCCTCCGAAGCAAGAAATACAATAGCGCCATCCATGTCGTTGGGCATTCCGGGACGTTTCACCGGAATGCGCTCGACGAGGTAGTCGACCCACCCCTGGTCTTCGTACATCACCTGGTTCTGTTTCGTCTTGAACCAGCCGGGCGCGAGGCAATTCACGGTCACGCCGTTCTCTCCCCAATCGGCAGCGAGGCTCATGGTCAGCTGGCGGATGCCGCCCCGGCTTGCACCATAAGGAGCCAGTCCTGCGTATCCAAATACGCTGGTTACCGAGCCAATGTTTATGATTCGCCCGTACTGGCGCGCGATCATACCCCGGGCGATCGCCTGCGCGACGAAGAAACTGCCGCGGAGATTTGTGTCGAGGATCAGGTTCCAGTCGTCCCAGGTAACGTCAACTGCCGGCTTGCGCACGTTGCAGCCCGCGTTATTCACCAGGATGTGAATTGGCCCCAGTGCCGATTCGGCCTCTGCCGCCATCTGTTGAATGCTGCCTTCATCGCGAACGTCAAGCTCCAGACTTACAACGCGACGGCCCAGCGCCCGGATCTCAGCTTCGAACTCTGCGAGAGTTTCGCGCGTACGGCTGGTGAGAATCAGGTCAGCACCGGCATTCGCCAGCGCGCGTGCAAAGTACTGGCCGAGCCCTCGGCTGGTTCCGGTCACGAGCGCAACCTGGCCGGTGAGGTCGAAGAGGGAATCGCTCATCCTTCGGCCTCCACTGTTGGGGTCAGTACAATCTTCATCAAGTTGGGTTCGCGGGAGTGCAGCCGTTCAAACCATCGAGGACCCTCCTCCAGTCCTGCCACCGCCGTGATCAGCTGCCTTACCTGGATCCGGCCCGTGGAGATGTACTCAATCGCCAGCGGATACTCGCCGGCGGAAGCCGCCGTTCCTTGCAATCGCAGCTCGCGGCTCACTACTTTCTGCAGGGGAAGTTTTACTTCGGGAGTGACATTTCCAATCAAGGTCACGGCTCCGCCCTTTCGGGTGACGTCAATCGCGGTATTGACAGTCTCATCGCGGCCGACCGCCTCGAAGGCTATGTCGACACCTATGCCATTAGTCAGTTCCAGACACTCTTTGAGCAGGGCGGCACCGGAGAGGGGAATCACCTCTGTTGCACCCATCGACCGCGCGAGGCTCAACCGGGTCGGGTCGATGTCGGCAATGAAAACGCGGCTGCAGCCGGCCGCAAGCGCTGCCTGCATGGTCAGCAGCCCGATCATGCCTGCGCCGAGCACCAGGGCCGTCTCTCCGCCACGCAACTTGCTCACGGCAACCGCGTGGAGTGCGACAGAGACCGGCTCCAGCATGGCGGCTTCAGCGAAAGAAAGCGCGGCTGGGATAGGGTAAACGATTCGCTCCGGGACGACGATGTATTCGGCGAAGGCGCCGTCGCGGCGAAACTCTCCGCACGAGACACCCACCACCTCACGGCGATCGCAGAGATTGATTTCTCCCCGCAGACAGTAGGGACAGGAACCGCAGCAGATCGTCGAGTCGAACGTCACTCGATCGCCAGGGCTGAATCGGGAAACGTCTGTGCCCGCGGAAACGACCGTTCCGGCCGCTTCGTGACCCATGATCAGGGGTGGAATACGTCGTCCCGAGGAGCCGTCGTACCCGTGGACATCGCTACCGCAGATTCCGCACGCGGCCACCCGTATCAGGACTTCGTCATTCGCAGGATTGGGGGCCGGGCGATACATCATCTCGAGGTGCCCATACTCGGTCAGAACTAGAGCTTGCATCCTCGAATTCTTCCACAGTGGGCCGGCCTTTCACCAGAGTGTGAATCCGAAGTGGCGGCCTAATTCATGAATGAGGAAACGTCAGCCGCACATGGAGGCGCCCGACCCTTGAGGGTGCTCGCCACGCAACTCAGCAGCGAGAGAATCAGGCGGCAGGCTATGAGAAGGGGAGAGAGCGCCACGAGATTTTCCGTGGGGCCTGGCAACAACGGAAGGTTGCAGGGCCTCGCGTGCCATCCCGGCTTTCACTATACAGAATACCTGTTATCAGACATTCATTCTCAAAGAATCAAATGAACTACATACGCCTATCTCCTGAGCTCCAAATGACTTCAACCAACTGCGATGTCGACTGCCCGCTCGGGATCGAGCACCAGCATCAACCTCCCGTCCAGCTTGTACACGCCTCGAATCAGCTTGCGTGCGATCGGCTCCAGGTTGCCTGGCGGCTGTTCAAACGCCGCAGTCTCCAGACACAACACGTCGCCAATCTCATCCACCAGCATGCTTACGGGACCGTCGTCGGTCCGGATAACCACGTTCATGGGCTGAGCGGTTCCCTTGCGTTCGGGCAGATGCAACAAGCGGCGCATATCAATCGCCGTCACAATCTGCCCACGGAGATTCATAAGCCCTTCAATAACAGCCGGCGCCTTGGGCACCCGCGTCATGGGCTGAAATCGCAGCACCTCTTGAACGCGGAGCACATCGATGCCAAAGAACAGATCCGCCACAAAAAAGGTTGAGAATCGGCCGCTCCCGTAACTGTCGTCGTTTGTTGTGGTTACACTATCGATCATCATGTATCACCTCTGGTTTCCGGGAACGGCATAAGCTGGCTCAATTTGAGCCGGGTCTGGCAAACCGGCAAGAAAATCCAGAATCTCTCCCCGGCCGTTGCCTGCTTCAAGTCCGGTCGCCTGAGCACCTCTTCGCTTGTCCCAGGCAGTCACGTCCATCACCGGAATTGCTTCCCATTCCGGCCTTCGGCGCATTGCCTCAATCAGGGCGCCCGCGCCTCCGGGTGGCAGGTCTTCGGCGATCAAAACGGCGTCGATGGAGTGCGTCTCCAGACCGCGCAATGCGTCGTTCAGGTTGCCGGCTTCCACCACAGCATACCCGCTCATTTCCAACGCTCCCCGCATCAGCCCCCGCGCGAACGCTGAATGATCCGCAAACATGACGGCTTTTTCCTTTGTCGCTCCTCCCGGTCCCTGGAACCCACGTGCCGCAGTGGCTTGCAGAACGTGATCCACATCAAGAAAATCAGCCACTCTGCTACCCACAACGGCGGACCCGAGAAATCCCTTGCGAGTCGAACCCTGCCGAACCGTTATCGCTTGTTCCGCAATGTCCAGAATCTGATCTACCACGATGCCCAGCCGTTGGTCTCCATCGTCGAACACAATCACCTGTGCCGGGTCTGCGGTGACGATGCTATCCGCCGGACCGCTTTCAAGGAGGCTGCGAAGCACGACCAGCGGCAAGATGCGCTGCCGGTATTGAACAACCATCGCGTCGCCCGCCCGCTCAATTGAAGATCTTGGAAACTCCTCGAGGCGCGCCACAAGCGACAACGGGATCGCGATGCGTTCGAATGCGCCCGCCTTGAAAAGCAAGAGTCGATTTTGCTCGACTTCCCCGTGCTCGACACGATCGATGCTGCTCCTCATCTGCTCCTGGATCTCCTCCAGGACCCCCGACGCCTGCCCGATTCCCTGCACGTCAAGAATCAATGCCACGCGACCATCTCCCATAATGGTCGCCCCTGCATATAAACTCAATCCTTTCATCTGCTTACCGAGAGGTTTTACGACGATTTCCTGGGTGTCGCTAATGCCATCCACCACTAGACCATACTGACGGTCTTCAGCCTGCAGCACCACGATGCTGACGGCATCGCCGCGTCTCTCCGCCTCAAGTCCCACCACCTCGTTAAGGTAGGTAATCGGAAGCAATTTTCCCCGCCGCCGATAGACCGGCGTTCCATGTACGTATTCGATGTGCCGCTCAGCCGAATCCCCTTCCAGGTGGACCAGTTCCAGGAGGCTGACCTGTGGAATCACAAATCGCTCTCCGCCGCTGGTCACCACAAGTCCCGGAATGATGGCGAGCGTCAAGGGAATCTTGAGCCTGACGGTGGTGCCCTCTCCGGGCTTGCTGGAGACGTCAACCGTTCCGCCGATCTTCTCGATGTGGGTCTTGACCACATCCATCCCCACACCCCGGCCCGAAATATTACTGACGGACGCGGTCGTCGAAAACCCGGGCCGGAAAATGAGATTCAAGACTTCGCGATCATTGATCCTCTGCGCCATCTCCAGGGAAAGAATGCCCTTTTCAAGCGCCTTCTGCTTGATCACCGCCGGGTCCATGCCGGTGCCGTCGTCACTTATCTCGATGTTGACCTGGCCACCTTCGTGATACGCGCGAAGGAATAGCTTGCCCTGCGCATTCTTGCCGGACTTCTGCCGAACGTCGGGAGCCTCGATTCCGTGATCGCAGGAGTTGCGCACGAGGTGCACTAAGGGGTCTTTGATGGCCTCAATGATCGTTCGGTCGAGTTCGGTCTCCGCTCCGTCCATCTCAAGACAAATCTGCTTACCTAGCCCTACGGCGAGATCGCGCACAACGCGTGGCAACTTATTCCAGATCACGCCGATCGGCTGCATTCGCGTTTTCATCACGCCTTCCTGCAACTCGGTCGTGATCAAATTGAGCCGCTGGGACGTTGCATTCAATACCAGGTCGTCGCGCTCCGCTGTGAACTGGAGAATCTGGTTCCGAATCAGAACCAACTCGCCCACAAGGTCCATGAGTTTGTCGAGCAACACCACTCCCACGCGGATGTTGCCGTCGGTTGCCCCGTGTTTGCCTGCAGCCTCCGCCGACTTTGCCGCTTCGTCTTCGGAGACGGCACTCGGACCCGGGACCGGCTTAGAGGCGGCGCCATCCTCTCGTGCTTTCGATAATCCGAGGGTGCCGCGACCGCATTGGTCCGCTGCCTCGCGGAGCCGTTCAGCAAGGCTCAGAAATGGCTCAGTTCCCTCTTTGCCCGTCGCTTCGATTGAACTCAAAACCGTCCGTGTAGCGTCCACGGTCTCGAGGATCATTGACACCAGACCCGAATCCAGCTTCCGTCGGCCGTCACGCAGCTGACTTAAGAGACTCTCTGCTTGATGGGTGATGCGCTCCAGGGTGGAAAAGCCCAGGAACCCGCAAGTCCCTTTGATGGTGTGAATGGTGCGGAATACGCTGGCCAGTAGTTCTCCATCGTGCGGGCGGGTCTCGAGTTCCACAAGGTCCCGGTCAAGGCGCGAAAGATTCTCGTTGCTCTCTACCAGAAATTCACGGACTATGTCCTGATCATCTTCCATCTGTGCTACTCCTGGGCTGGACCCACTGCTGTATGCGCCCGCCCTAATCTCTCTGCGCTTTAATCGCCCACAAGAAACTCATCGGCAGAAATGCTCGGTTCGCGACCATTAAGTGATGCGGATGATTCCACGGCCGCCGTCATCCAAATCGCGGAACGAAATTGGATCGACTCACAAGTCGAGAGCAGAAGGTAGCCCTAATTCGTGCATCGAAGGTTGGGAACCTCTAATCGAGGTTGCACCAGGTTCAGGACTTCCCAGATGCTCCCCCAACTATGTATGGTGGATTCCAAGAGATTGAAATTTAGTTGCGGTTATCAATTTCATTTGCACTTCACTCTGCAAACGGATTGACAAATCCAGCATTGCCACGATCTCCTGAACTACGAGATACTCGTCTGAAGCCGTTGGAGATTGCCCAGCGCCTGACTCGCACGATGCGACACAACTTGACCCGAGGAGATATGCATAAGCATGCACTCAGATATCTCGGGGAACCGCACAACGTTCGTTGCAATCCTTATTGCCTGCACAATTTCCCGGTTGCGCGCGTCTTATTTTGGACCGCGTTCATTGAAGCTGTAAGCTGAAGCCAACCAGGCACGCAAGGCAAGCAATGTACTCCAGAGCTGATCGAAGCGCTCGATTTGTGAATAGACTTTCCCGCTTGGTGTTCGCCGGGATTGTCGTACTCCTATTTCCTCTGCTATCCCACTCTCAGATTTCTCCCGGCCCGCTGGCGAAAGCTCACGAGAGCCTGAATGGCCCTGCCAACTGCACCCAGTGCCACACGGTATCCACGCGGTCCGCTTCCTTCCGCTGCACCGAGTGCCACCGCGAGATCGCTGCAGAGGTCGATGGGCATCGTGGGTTGCATTCGACTTACCCCCTTCCGGGTCCTCAAGGGGCAGCCTGCGTCAAGTGTCACTCTGACCACAACGGCGAAAACTTCAACATGGTGCACTGGGAGCCTACGGCCAAGGGTTTCGACCACTCCAAGACAGGCTATGTGCTGGACGGCAAGCACGCTGCCATCACCTGCCGTAGCTGCCATATCCCGAAGAACATCGCCCCGTCGGCGCGCGCGCTGTTGAGCAAAAAGGACCTTGCCAGGACTTACATGGGGCTGAGTCCAACATGCTCAACATGCCATGAAGATCACCACCAGGGCCGGCTCGGCGCCAATTGCCTGCAGTGCCATAACACGACCACATGGAAGGGCGCTGGCGGCAAGATCGACGAACAGAAATTCGACCATTCCAAAACCCGCTATCCGCTGACGGGCAAGCATCAGACAACCCCCTGTGCCAAGTGTCACAAGCCTGGAGACGATGGGGGGCCCGTGTATACAGGGTTCAAGTTCCAGTATTGCGGCGACTGCCATGCTGATCCGCACAAAGGCGAGTTCAAACAAGGCTGCGATTACTGCCACAACACGTCCACGTGGGCCCGTTCGTCGTTTACTTCGAAGTTCGATCACTCCAAGACCAACTATCCACTGGTTGGAAAACACCAGCAGGTCAATTGCGTCGCGTGCCACAAGAGCGGTGACTTCAAGGCCAAGCTTCCGCATGCTAACTGCACCGATTGCCACAAGGATGAACACGGTGGGCAATTTGCGCAACGCGCCGATAAAGGCCGCTGCGAAGGCTGCCACACGGTACAGGGCTGGAGTCCATCAACCTTCACGGCGGCCGATCACGCTAAAACGAAGTATCCGCTGGTGCCGCCGCACGCCAAGGTCAAATGCGCGGAATGTCACAAGCCGGCCGGTAAAGACACCGTCTACAAAATGAAGTTTGCGTCATGTTTGGATTGCCACAAGGACGAGCACCAGGGGCAGTTTGCTGCCGATCCGTGGCGCAATCGCTGCGAACAGTGTCATAACGGCAATACGTGGAAGGTGTCTAACTTCACCATCGACAAGCATCAGAAGAGCAGCTTCCGGCTCGAAGGCGGGCACCTGGCCGTGGCCTGCAACGACTGCCACAAGCCGGCAGCTCCCAATACAGTTGTTCTCTACCATTTCGCGCAAGTGGGGTGCACCACCTGTCATGAAGACATTCATCACGGGGAATTCACGGAGAGAATGCAGAAGCGCAATGCGGCCGGCAAGCCGATGGGATGCGAATCCTGCCACTCAGCGAAGGAATGGAAGGACATGAGCAGGTTTGATCATTCCTCCACTAAATTCCCGCTGCTTGGCTCGCATCGGGCTGTTGAGTGCGCAGATTGCCACAAACCGCCCAACCTGGAGCGCAACATGCTCCACGTGAACTTCAGCAAGGCGCCCCAGGCCTGCAACGAATGTCATGAGGATCCCCACGGGCATCAGTTTGAAGCGCGTGAATCTGACTGCGCGTCATGTCATAACAGCAACAAGTGGAAACCTTCAATTTTCGACCATGAAAAGACGGCATTTTCGCTCAAGGGCGGACATCAAAACGTAGCTTGCGGCGCTTGCCACAAGTTGATGAAAGAAGTGGATGGAAAGCAAGTGCTGTTCTACAAGCCCACGCCGCTGGCCTGCGCCGACTGCCATGGAACCAACGTTCCCAAAGAGACAGAAAAGTCATCACTTAGCCCCTGGCCGGCAGGCCCTGGAGCAAGCATTCCCTCTCGTTTTCATGGGGCTGAATCTGCTGTTAAGGTGCGGAAAACGGCTTCTGACGTTTCGCTTACCGAAAGCAACCATGTTAGTCTGACTAAGATAATCCGGGCCCCTATTTATCTTCGTTGCCTTGATCTAATGAAGTGTCGGTCGCGCGACGCAGAAAGGCTTATGCGCGCGATAAAGATATCGGAAGGCGTGCTCACTGGAGTCACCTCCGAATATCTCCGGCAACCGGGGAAGACATAAATTGCAGCTGGATGCTTCATCAGATTTCGATGTTCTCCAAGTATCGGCTGAATTACTTCTTCTCTGACGGCAGGAAACGGCCGTAAACGATCTTGATGGTTTGCTCGATCGGGCGAAGCTGAAACGCCGAACGGGCAATTGCAACGGAGATGGTGATGATTTTTGCCCGCCGGGCTCTTGAGGCTATTTCTCGCTCAGCTGAATCGGATTTCCGGACAGCCGCAGAAGCGTCGCTGTTTTCTGAGCGGCGCGATGGCAAGCGGATCAACGATTCAGATCCGTTCACCGGCGCACCGAGAACAGTCAACGGTCCGGATCGTCTTGCGATTTCCGTCTATTTTCGCCATGCATTAGAAAGGACATCCCCTATGCGCACGCCTTCCAGGCTTATCGTGCCTTTGCTCTTTGCCAGCGCCGCAATGATCAGTTCTGGTCAGAACACCGCCGGATTCCCTGTCCAGGCGCAGAAGCAGGTGGTCAAATACATTTCTGAATTGGCGAACCTTCACTGCAAGGAATCAGTAACCCAGGAGAAGCTGTCGTCCAGCGGTCACGTGCAGACCACCGAGCGGAGCAGCTACGACTATCTCGTGATGATGGAAGGCAACGGAGACGACTTCCAACTGAATGAGTCACGCCTGGAGACAAAGGCGGGATCGCACAAGTCTCTTCCCATGCTTGTCACCAACGGCTTTTCCACGTTGCTGCTGGTTTTCCATCCCTACTACAGCGGTGCGTTTGAATTCACGCAGGGGCCAGAAGAAGTAGTCAACGGCATTCCGACGTCTACGGTGCTCTTCAAACACATTCACGGACAACGCACACTGGCTGCGCTAGCCCTGCGCAATCGAGAATTTCCACTGGAACTTCAAGGAACAGCATGGCTCGATAAAAACACCGGTGAAGTCCTCAAGATGGAATCCAACTTGATCGATGACATGAGTGACATCGGCCTTCGTTCGCTAAAGGTGCACGTGGACTATCGCCAGATTCATCTGGGGGGCAATACCGGCACCATGACGCTTCCGGTACTGGCAACGGTCGAAGTGGCCACGCCGCGCCAGCATTGGCGCAACACGCACACTTTTACCGATTACAAGGTATTCGGCGCTCAGGCTGAACAGGATCCTAACGTTAAGGTCAAGGAAGACAAGAAGGTCGACGCGAATCCCGCATCTCATCCTCAGGCCAAGGAGAAGCCTTAAAATGGCGACTGTTCAAAACTCCGCATCCGGACTTGCAATTCAAAGGAACGCCGAGCGCGGCCACATGGCGCGCGTCCGCATGGCGGGTATTTCGTCGATATTGTTCCTCATCGGACTCGCGGTTTACGGCGCCAACTACTACACTCTTCCGCTCGAAGATCGTCCTTACTCGCCTAAGCACGCGTTGCTGAAACCGAGCGGACTTATCGGCGTCAACCTCGGAGTGCTGGGGACGGCACTTTTCATCATTATTTTTCTTTATGCGCTGCGTAAGATCGTTCCGTGGCTCGGACGTATCGGGACTGCCAAGCACTGGATGGATTTCCACGTCATCTGCGGCGTCACCGCGCCGTTCGTAATTGCATTTCATGCTTCGTTCAAATTCCGCGGCATCGCGGGAATCGGGTTTTGGATCATGGTGGCGGTTGCTCTCAGCGGAGTCGTGGGACGATACCTGTACAACAAGATTCCGCGATCAGTCACTGCGGCGGAACTCTCACTGGGCGAGTTGCAGAAGAATGAAGCGGAACTCAGCCTTGCCCTGGCGTCGCAGTCCATTTATACCCACGACGAACTCGAACAGGTTCTGCAGGTCCCTACTCCCGATCACATCCGCCGCATCGGTCCGCTGCTTGCGTTGTTGGAAATGTTCACCTTCGACTTCCGCATGCCGTTTCAACTCGCGGCGCTGCGCCGTGCGTCTTCCAGTTTCGGCGGAAATCTGGTTTCGGCCTTCGGTTTGTTTGCCGTGCCAAATCCTGAAGTGGAGCGCGTCGTTCGCCTCGTACGGCAAAAGGCGTCGCTATCGCGACGGCTCATCTTCCTGAGCCACACGCAACGGGTATTTCATCTTTGGCACGTTATTCACCGCCCCTTCAGCTACGCCTTTGCAGTTCTTGCAATCATGCACATTCTCGTAGTTACCGGATTGGGGTTTCACTAAACTATGGAAACATTACTTACATTTGCAATTGCGGCCGTCGTTTTAGGCTTTTTCGTCGTCCGCTACTGGTTCCAGCATAAGAAGAAGGAGGCGGAAGCACGCGCAGCTGCCGAACGCGGAGGCATGTATTCAGACGGCCCCAAGTCTCAACATCCTCACATCCACGTTGACAACTGCATCGGTTGCGGGACGTGCGTAAAGGCGTGCCCCGAAGGCGATGTGCTTGCCGTCATTAACGGCAAGGCCGCGATTATCAATGGGCACAAATGCATCGGCCACAGCCTTTGCGCGGACGAGTGCCCAGTGGGCGCCATCACCATGGTCATGGCCGCGGCTTCTGCCAGCGCTGATATGCCGCGCTTGACCAGCGAAATGGAAACGAGCGTCGAAAACCTCTTTATTGCCGGCGAACTTGGAGGGCTTGCGCTCATTAAGAATGCCGTCAACCAGGGCCGCGACGTTGTTGACGTGATCGCCTCACGCCTCGCCAGCGGACCCGCGGTAGTGGGCAGAGAGATCTTCGACCTCATCGTTGTAGGGGCCGGACCGGCCGGTATAAGCGCTTCCCTGCGCGCGGCGGAACGCAAACTGAAGACCATCACTCTGGAGCGCGACGAGGTCGGCGGCACCGTCAGCAAATATCCTCGACAAAAACTGGTGATGACCAGCCCGGTCGAATTCCCGCTCCACGGAAAGTTTCGCAAGACCGCGCTTTCAAAGGAAGAACTCCTTGAGTTCTGGCAGTCAATCATGAAGCGGACTGACCTTTGTATCAAGACCGCTGAAGTCGTTGAGCGGGTTCAAAAGGACGAGGACGGGCTCTTCAGCGTCAAGACAGTCAATGGCGTGTATCGCGCACACGCAGTTGTTCTGGCCCTTGGCCGTGCCGGCACGCCGCGCAAGCTGGGCGTGCCTGGCGAGGACCTTGACCACGTGTACTATCGCCTCATCGAGGCCGATCACTACACGCACAAGAACATTCTGATTGTGGGAGGCGGAGACAGCGCCGTCGAAGCGGCTATGGGGTTGGCTAGCCAGGCGGGCAACAAGGTCACGCTTTCCTACCGACGCGGCGAGTTCATGCGACTCAAGGATCGCAATACCAAGCGCATTGAAGAGCACATCAAGCACCGCAAACTCGAGGTCCTCTTCAACTCCGCGCCCAAAGAGTTCCAGGAAGGCAAGGTCATCTTGGAGACTAAGGATGGCATTCGCGAATTGAAGAACGATTACGTGTGGATCTTTGCCGGAGGCATTCCTCCCTCGGACTTCCTCAAGGCCGCAGGCATCGAATTTGGCGCGAAGGACATGCGCGAGGCCAACGCTGAGTTGATGAGCGTCTGAAGCCCCGCTCGACCATGTAAGGGCTTCTGCCAGGACTAAAGCCGTTCTTCGCTCGTAACGATGTGCGAAGGACGGGGCCCCTCACGAAGGTGAACAATTCGCCATCCTCCGTTCATCTTGCTTCCATGTGCCCCTCGTATAGTCAGAAGGGTTCCCACTTATCCCAGGAGACCCTGCTGAGCGTGCCCTTGAACCTGCTGCAGTTCTTCCGCAAAACTCATCTCTATGTTGGCGTCTTCACCGCGCCGGCTATTCTTTTTTTCGCCTTTACAGGGATTCTTCAAACTTTCTCGTTTCACGAGTCGGGGCGCGACAGTTCCTATAAGCCCCCGCAGTGGGTTGTCGTTCTCGCGCAGATTCACAAGAAACAGTCCATGCAGCTCCCGCAGAAGAGAGCTCCATTGCCGCCCACTGGCGCGCAGAAGAAGACCGAGCCCGCGCCTCCGACCGGGCCACCCCCCCTGGTACCCTCGCAGCAGCACAATCCTCTGCCCCTCAGAGTCTTTTTCCTGGTAGTGGGATTGAGCCTGTTCGCCTCAACGGCGTCTGGAATCTACATGGCCTGGAAATATCGCCGGGACCGGATCGTGATGGCGATACTCCTGCTGGCAGGAATCATCGCTCCAGTGGTCCTGATGCGGTTTTAGCCTGTGCCCTTCTCTAATTCCGAATCTGGGTCAGCAGTTGCTCGACTTCAGCTCTTTCGTCTGCATTCAGGGGGAGCAGCGGCGACCGCGGCCGGCCGCCGTAATAGCCATTGAAGTCGCAGGCGTACTTGATCCCTGCGATTCCGAGAGAACCCGCCACGCGCTGGCTCGCTACGGAAATACGCTTCTGTTTCTCCGCCGCTAATTCCAAATCGTGATCCTTCCATGCCAGATAAATCTCCTGGCATGCCTGGGGAGCGCAAGCTGAAAATGCCAACACCGCTCCGGCAGCGCCAGCCTCCAGCGACTCGAAAAGCGTTCCCGCGGAACCGGTGAGGACTTGGAACCCCACATCCTTGGTACGCGTCTTCATAGGGGCCGCCGGCGGCTTGACGGCCAGCGCGGTTCCCCCTCCCAACTCGGCAGCCGAAACAAAACTGCCTTCCCCTTCGGTCCGCACCTGCAGCATACGGCTCGTCACCGGTTCGAAAATCGGCGTAACGGTCACGGTCCGGCGAGGGGCTTCTCGGGTCGCCTGCACCATGGCCCGGATGCGCTCCACCTCACCAGTCGAGTCCTTGATTCCGATGATGTTCGGGTGCTGTGCCAGCTCTCCTACCACCTCGATCGGCATGGCGTACGGCGCAAACTTCGGAATGTTGTAGAGCAGGACCGGAAGGGGCGACCGATCAGCCACGCTGCGGAAATAATGCATTACGGCAGCCGTCGACATCATGGGCGCGTAGTATGTGGGCGTACGCACCAGCACAGCGTCAAATCGGCATTCCGCGGCGAATTCCGCCAACTCTACGGTTGCCTTTACGCTTTCACGTGCGACTCCGGCAATTAAGACTTTCTCGACTGCCGCGGCACCGGCCGCTGCCCTAAGCACTTCCCGCGACTCCGCGTCGTTCAGCTCAACGGCCTCGCCTGTCGAGCCAAGCAATACCATCCCGGCCAGCAGGCTTCGCGAATAGCGGGCCACGTTGGCCTCAAGTTTGCGTATGTAGACCCGTTCATCGGAGTAAAAGGGGGTGGGAACGGCCGCGAACATGCCTTCGATCAACATGTTTTCATTCTAAAGTCAGGAACCAGAGTGGGAAACGTCCGTTTGAGGGCACGGTTTTCTAAGTCCCTGTTCCGCGTATACTTTAGTTACTAGAAATCTCTATTACCTCAAAAACAACCGTTCAGGAGCCACTGCATGGCGAAAGTAGTAATCGACGACGATGATGATGACGGCAGTGAAAAACTGTCTCAGCAGGCCATCTCGTTCTTTCTGCACATCCTGTTCGCGTTAGGGTCATGGCTGGGAATGATGATCCTGGGTTACGCCATAGACCCACGTTCCGTGAATCAGACAATCATTCTGTTCCTGTCAATCCTGGTTCCGCTCACGTTCGGAAACCTGGTCACCCGCTTCAAGCCCGATGAAATGGCCGGCCACATCTGGCTCGCGGGCCTGATCTGGCTGCTCATCGTCAGCCTGTGGATTCTCGACATGCCCACCGGGCCAAACGCATGCTTCGAGTGCGGCGCCACGGAAAAACTCACCAGGACGCTCTTCAGCTTCCCGCGCCCCAGCGGCCTCATTGATAACAATGGCCCGTTCTTCGGAACCTGGCCCGCGGCAGCGCTCTTTGGCTACGCGATCGGCGCCCGCATCGTTCTTTCTCGCCGCAAGACCCGCACGGCCTGAGCAAATCGCGGGTTCTGATTTTGCGGCATTGAGAGGGGCGAAATCACCCTTTCAGCGCAACGCGACTCTCGTGCAGATGCTGCAGTGCGAAAACCGTAATTTCCCGCCGCTGCATAGCCGCGATTCCCTCCACGGCAGCCTGCGCCGCCGCAATTGTCGTGATGGTGGGAATCCGGGCCAGTACCGCCGCACGCCGTATCGCCTTCTCATCGAAGAAGGTATCCTGCCCGCGGGGCGTGTTGATGATCAACTGGATCCTCTCTCCCTTGATCAGGTCCACCACGTTGGGCCGGCCTTCCTTCACCTTGAACACCGTTTCCACGATCATCCCCGCATTGCGCAAGACATGCCCCGTACCCTCGGTCGCCACAATCTTGAACCCCAGATCCATGTAGCGCCGCGCCAGTTCCACCACAACAGCTTTGTCGTGGTCGTTCACGCTGAAAAACACCGTACCCCCGGTCGGCAGAATCTGCCCCGCCGAGAGCTGCGCCTTCGCAAACGCTTCGCCGAAGCTTTCGGCCACTCCCATTACTTCGCCCGTTGACTTCATCTCCGGCCCCAGCACCGTGTCCACACCCGCAAACTTTGACCATGGAAACACCGGCGACTTAACGTAGTGATGGTCTCCAACTCCCAGGTCCTTGCCGGCCGCCAGCTCTTCCGGCAGCAGGTCTTTCAAGGTGCGTCCTGTCATCAACCGTGCCGCCACCTTGGCAAGCGGAATTCCCGTTGCTTTCGAAACATATGGCACCGTGCGCGATGCCCGCGGATTCACTTCGATCACATAGACGTGGTCCTGTCCATCCGCATCGCGCTGAATCGCGAACTGCAGGTTCACCAGTCCCACAACCTTCAGTGCCAGCGCCAGCTTTCGCGTATACTCGCGAATCGTCTCAAGCGTCTCTTCGCGAATGCTGACCGCCGGCAGCACGCAGCTGGAGTCGCCGGAGTGAATGCCAGCCTCCTCAATGTGCTGCATGATGCCCGCAATGATCACGTCCTTCGAGTCGCACAGCGCGTCTACATCCAACTCCACCGCGCTTTCCAGGAAGTGGTCCACCAGCACCGGCCGTTCCTGCGAATACTCGACGGCCTCGCGCATGTACTTCGCCACAGCCTCGGCATCATACGCAATCACCATCGCGCGTCCGCCCAGCACATAACTGGGACGCACCAGCACCGGGTATCCGATCCGCTCGCCGATTGCCAGCGCCTGGTCGACACTCGTCGCGGTGCCGCCCGCAGGCTGCGGAATCCCCAAGTCATTCAGCAGCTTTCCAAACTGCTTGCGGTCTTCCGCAAGATCAATGGACGCAGGTGAGGTACCGATGATGGGCACACCCGCTGCCAGCAGGCGCCCCGAAAGATTCAGCGGCGTCTGCCCGCCGAACTGCACAATCATCCCTATCTTCGCGCCGCTTTGTGCTTCATGGTTGTAAATCGCCAACACGTCTTCGAGAACCAATGGCTCAAAGTACAACCGGTCGCTGGTGTCGTAATCGGTCGACACCGTCTCCGGATTGCAATTCACCATGATCGTCTCGTAGCCGTCATCCTTCAGCGCGAACGCCGCATGGCAGCAGCAGTAATCAAACTCGATTCCCTGCCCGATGCGGTTCGGCCCCGAGCCCAGAATGATGATCTTGGGCGTGTCCGTCGGGGGTGCCTCATCCTCCTCGTCGTAGGTCGAGTAGAGATAGGGCGTCATCGACTCGAACTCCGCCGCGCATGTATCCACCAGCTTGAATACCGGCTTCACGCCCATGCCCTCGCGCAGTTCCCTCACCTGCTTTATGCCTGCGTGGCCCTCGAGCTTCCACTCCGTCGCAATACGCTCATCGCTCAGCCCCATGCGCTTCAACCTACGCATCTGCTCCGCGTCCATCGTGGCGGGCGTAGTCGCCGCAATCTTCTGCTGCTCGAGGGTGATCTCGCGAATCTGATGCAGGAACCACGGGTCCATCCCCGTCAGTCGCGCTACTTCGCGCACCGTCATGCCGCGCTCAAACGCGAATCGAATGTACCCCAGCCGCTCGGGCTTCGGCGTCACCAGCATCTGCGTCAGCCGCCTCGGCTCCAGCACTTCCGCGCCGGTCTTCTTGCCCGTCTCGAGGGCGCGCCACGCCTTCATCAGCGATTCCTTGAACGTGCGCCCAATCGCCATTACCTCGCCCACACTTTTCATCTGCGGGCCCAAGGTGTCGTCGGCTCCGGGAAACTTCTCGAACTGCCACTTGGGAATCTTCGTCACTACGTAATCAATGGTGGGTTCAAAGCATGCTGGGGTCTTCCTCGTAATGTCATTGGGAATCTCATCGAGGGTGTAGCCCACGGCCAGCTTCGCCGCGATCTTGGCGATCGGAAATCCCGTCGCCTTCGATGCCAGCGCCGACGACCGCGACACGCGCGGATTCATTTCGATCACCGTCATCCGCCCATTGGCCGGATTTACGGCAAACTGAACGTTCGACCCGCCGGTCTCAACGCCGATCTCGCGCATTACTGCAATTGCCGCGTCGCGCATTTTCTGATATTCGCGATCAGTCAACGTCTGCGCTGGCGCCACCGTGATGGAATCACCCGTATGCACGCCCATCGGATCAAAATTTTCAATTGAACAAATGATGATCACGTTGTCGGCGAGATCCCGCATCACTTCGAGTTCGTATTCCTTCCAGCCCAGCACGCTCTCTTCGATCAGACACTCGTGCACTGGAGAAAGATCGAGGCCACGCGCCAGAATCTCCATCAGCTCTTCGCGGTTATACGCAATGCCGCCGCCCGATCCGCCCAGCGTAAAACTTGGCCTGATCAGCACTGGGAAGCCTATCTTGCTTGCAAAATCCAGCCCGTCGCGCAGATTATTCACCAGCGACGATTTCGAAACGTCGAGGCCGATCTTCAGCATCGCGTCCTTGAAAAGCAGCCGGTCCTCAGCCTTCTTGATCGCCTCCAGCTTCGCGCCAATCAACTCCACGTTGTAGCGATCCAGAATCCCCGCGTCGGCAAGATCGACCGCAAGATTCAATGCAGTCTGCCCACCCACTGTTGGCAGCAGGGCGAACTTTCCCGAACCAGGCTTCGAAGCGAGCATTTCCGACTCGCGCCGGATGATCTCCTCAACATACTCGCGCGTGAGCGGCTCAATGTAAGTTCGATCGGCCAGTTCCGGATCGGTCATGATGGTGGCCGGGTTTGAATTCACCAGCACCACCTCGTAGCCCTCAGCCCGGAGAGCCTTGCAGGCCTGCGTCCCGGAGTAGTCAAACTCCGCCGACTGACCAATCACAATCGGCCCCGAGCCGATCACCAGTATTTTCTGAATATCATTTCTGCGTGGCATTTCGGCAATTCCCTGACTTAGTGTCTGCTGTTCTTCTTGATGGCCCGATCAAACTCATGCTTATTCGTGAATATTGAGGAACACTCGTCCATGCATGCGCCGGGCCCTACAATCACGTAGAGTTTCCTTCGCGCCAGATAGGTTACGATCTCGGGTTGAACGGTTATTTCCCGTACCGCCGGTGCGAAATCGGACCGCGCGACTCGGAACACAAACTTTCCCGACACGTGATCGAAATGAAAAGCGCCCGCGCTGTCGGTTCGAGTTCTGAAGGCAACCGCCTCGTCCCGAACAAGCGTCACCTCCACGTTGCCCACCGGCTTTCCCACACTGTTAACGACATAACCTTCAACATGTGTGAGGCGTTCCGGCTTTGAGACGTCAATCTGTGCGTGCACGGATGCAGCCGCCATGATCCATAACAACAGCCAAATCCAGGTTGCACCCAAAAAACAGCGGAGCCAAATGCCCCGCTGTCGTTGAATGCCGGTCCTCTCGCGCACTCCAAGCCTCATCCCTTCCACTCCTCCATCATCGAGCGGAAATCTTTGAACAGATAATGCGAGTCGTGCGGCCCGGGCGCCGCCTCGGGGTGATACTGCACGCTGAACAGCGGCAGCGTCTTGTGCCGCAGCCCTTCAAGCGTATTGTCGTTCAAATCCACGTGCGTCAGCTCTACTTCGTTTGCGTTGATCGACTCCGGATCGACCGCGAAGTTGTGGTTGTGCGCCGTAATCTCCACCTTACCGGTGGCATTGTTCTTCACTGGATGATTCCCGCCGTGGTGCCCGAACTTCAGCTTGTAAGTCTTGCCGCCCAGCGCCAGCCCGCAAAGCTGATGACCCAGGCAGATGCCGAACACCGGCACGCGCCCCATCATCCCGCGGATCGCCTTGACCGCGTAGTCCACCGGCTCCGGATCGCCGGGCCCGTTCGACAGGAACACGCCATCCGGCTTCATCCCCAGCACATCGTCCGCTGACGTCTCGGCCGGCACCACCGTCACCTTGCAGCCTTCGCGCGTCAACATGCGCAGAATGTTCTGCTTGATCCCGAAGTCATACGCGACGACGTGCAACTTCGGCCCGTCCACCGCGCTCGACAGAAGCGGATCGCCCGATTGATTGCGCGCATCATTCTCGTCGAAGCTGTAAGACGCCTTGGTCGACACCACCCGCGCCAGATCCGTCCCATCCATCTTTCGGATCGCCCGAGCCTTCGTCACCAACGCGTCCGTATCCGATGTCAGCGTCGAAATCACGCCGCGCATCACGCCGTGGGTACGCAGGTGACGCACCAGCGCCCGCGTATCAATCTCCGCCAGCACCGGAACGGCGTACCGCTCCATATACTCGTCGGTAACCTGTTCTGAGCGCCAGTTTGAGCTGATGGGCGAAAACTCGCGCACGATCAGCCCTTCAATGTAGGGTTTCGCCGCCTCGTTGTCTGCCTGGTTGGTGCCGTAATTCCCGATCTGCGGGTTGGTGAGAACGACAATCTGTCCGGCGTAGGAAGGATCGGTGGCGATTTCCTGGTAACCGGTGAGGGAAGTGTTAAATACTACTTCTCCCTGGCATTCGCCGGGGTGCCCGTAGCCAAGGCCCTTGAAGATGCGCCCGTCTTCGAGCGCTAGGATCGCCTGCATCGCCTCTCCGAGGAGTGGATTCAATCGATTTTAGCAGGTTCCCTCCCCTGCTGCGCCCCGGGAGTGTGGAAGATCGACACACTTCACCTTTTGCATCTGAATTAGTTGAAATCAAGCCAATGTTCGTCTCCGCCGCAACGCTTTCCAGGATTTCAGGACGCTCGGGCGCTCAACGACCAAATTCACTGTGCAATCACGATGGGTGCTCGCCAGAAATTCGCCTTTTGGGTGACTGAGTCGAGCACGGTGACCTGGCAATCGTACGAGCCGGCCGGAAGCTTGCTCAGCGCAACGTCGAAACTCAGCGCGGTCGTCCCCAGTCTCGATGCCGCATTGGGAGTCACGGCAATCGGCGCGCTCTCAAACACTTCCGTGCCACCTGAATACAGACTGACAAACGCCACCATGGGATCGGCTGAGGGCGTACCCGAACCGGTCTGCCGGTAAGCCTGCAGGTATACATACAGCTCGCGATTCGAACTGAACACGCGCGTGACGCTGGGAATGAGTTTCTTGCCGTCCTCGACCAGCGGGTTCACAGCCTCTTCTTTCTCTCTTTCCTTGGCCTTTGCCGCATCGAATATCGCTTGCTTCTGATCGATTCGCTGGCTGCTCAATACCACGGAACTAATTGGTACCCGTCTCTCTTCCTTGTTCAGGTTGGGAATCACAAACGTCGTCTGGAATGTCCCAATGCGTCCCGTCTCGTCGTCGCGCGCCAGGAACTTGATCATGTACTTGCCGGGTAGGAGCGTGAAACCTGCGTCGTATTCAATTGGCCGATGCGCGAGTTCCGCCGCTGTCGCGTCTGAGAGCTTGATATTCGCGTGGTCGCGCACGTTGGTCACCGTAATTCCGCCCACCATGTCCTTGATCTCGCCCACAAAGTCGATCAGGGTATGCTCCGCTCCGCCACGCTTGGCCAGCGCAAGTTCACGGCCCGGAATCTTTACCACGATGGGTACAAAGTATTCCGCGCGATTGAGCTGAAAATGATCAATCTCCATCGCGATCGACAGCTCAGTAATGGGATCGTCAAGCATCAGCGCATCTTCCAATTGCCGTTCCTTGTCAACGGTCGTGAATTTCGAAAACTCCTTGTCAGCGTAATAACCCTGCCGGTAGTCGAGCTTCGCCTCCGTATTGCCTCCCACCGCGATGCGCACACGGCGGAACTTTCCATCGCGATTGGCATTAGTCGTGTAGTAGCCAATCACGTAGTAATCGGAGATTGCCTCCTGCGCCTGCACAATTCCATGATCCAGATCGTTGGAATCGAAAAGAGCCTTGCCACCCGTATCACCAGCCAACGCATACAGTGTGTCCTGCGAATATTGAAAACTGGTACGGACAGCATTCGCCGCTGCCCCCGTGTAGATTCCGGAATTGCCCTGCGACCCTTGTGTCGCGTCTCCAAGCGGCGCCTCTGCCACCAGGCCGCGCGCATCGATCGGCCAGAAAGACACGCCCGCTTTGATCGCCGCATCTACCGTCGCGTGCAACTGCGCCTGGTTGTCCACGCCGTTCAGACGCAGCCCGCCGGCGAAATAGATCAGCGACTTCTTCTCCGCAACCTGGCCCAGCATCTTGGCGGCCGTCTCCAGCGCCGAGAGCTGCCGGTCAGTGTTGAACACGTTGAATTCACTATCGTCCTGCCCGAATGCGGCCCCAAGGTCGGCGCTGCTGGCGTCATCTACATCTTCCGCCGACTCCTGTCCTTCACCAACAATCATGGTCTGCAAGATGCTCAGAAGCTTGTTGCGATCGGATGTGAAGTCCTGCAGAATATCCACCGATGCGCTGTTGTAACGCATGATTGCCACCAGGTCTACCGTCGTCATCTGCGTACGGATGAACTGCTCGGCTGCACCCAGAGCCCGCATCTGGTCTCCCGGTTTCATCGCAGACATATCAAAGTAAAGTGCCAGCAGGCGCCGATTCTTGTAGCGCTCCTTCTCCGGCGATTCAGGCGCAATCTGCGATCGCGCCAATCTCTTGTAAATATGAATGTCCTCTTCGCCAGCCTTCGTGGCGGGAAGCCGCTCCGCATTCGCTGCCAGGTCCTGGTGTTCGCAGATCTTTATCGTCTGCGGCGCTCCGTCCTCTGTCAGCGAAAAGTCCTTCGCCGTCAGGCCGTGAATCGCCTGTCCCTGCTTGTCTTTCACCACTACCGACTCGACAACCAGCTGCACCTTCATCGAGAGCGTGAAATTATCCTGGCCTTCAGTCGACTTGTTCTGGCCAATCTGTTGCGCATTCCCAGAAACAGGGATAGCGAATGCAGCAAGCACAAGCCCAGCGCGCCTGAAAAGTTTGCGGGCCATCAGAACCTCAGCCGAAACGTGCCTTGCACGCTGCGCATGGGGTTGACCGAAACCGGAAGGCCGAATTGCGTGTTGCCAACCGTCGTATTCCAACTCGAATACACTGCGTGATTCATCAGGTTCGTCGCATCCAGTCGTGCATCCAGAAAATACTTCTTCCCAGCGCGAAATGTCCTCTGCATCGCACCATCCAAACTGAATTGCGCTGGTCCTGTAATCGAGTTGCGTCCCGCGGTTCCCCACGTCCCTGGTGCCGGAGCCGCGTACGCTGCCGCATTCACGTGAGCATGCCCGGTCGCCGCCGTGACTGACTCGCCAGTGATCGACGGACGCAGCGTCCCAGTCCATCCGGTGCCAGGCACGGTTGCCAAATACACCGGAGTCTCCGGCATCCCGGTTCCCGCGGTAATCTGGGTCAGGATCGTCCATTCCTTCAGCGCCCGCCCGCGCCATCCTCCCAGCAGAGTGCCACCTTCCATGCCCTGGCCCGTGGTGTACTGCGCCTGCAAGTTAAGCAGGTGCCGTTGGTCGAATCCAGATAACGAACGCTCCCCCCGCAGATTCAGCCAATCCTGCGCAATCGTGGAAACCAGTGGCGCCGAGGTCACAATCGTCGAAGTCGACTGCGAATCAGTCTGGTTTGAACTCTGGACATGTCCCTGCCCGCCCAGCATTGCATCGTCATCGATCGATTTCGAATAGGTATATGTCAGAGACGCCATGAGGCCCGCGCGCAATCTTCTTCGCAGTTGCAGTTGAGCCGACTGCCTGGTCGAGTTCCCGCCTGAAGTCTCGTACAGAAATCCCGATGGACACTCGACGCAAGGATTTGCACCGCCCAACGGATAGCTATTCGGCAGAAATTCCTGCACCCCGTGCGTTCCCTTTACACCGAGATACGTCAGCGTTCCTTGCATCGCAAGGGGAAGATCGCGTTGCACGGAAAGCTGCCACGTCTGCGCGTAGCCGACACGGAAATTCGGATCTATCCCGAAAGTCTGCGCTGTTGTCGTTCCGCATGGAGTAAATCCGTTGGCCAGCGTCAGCGGGCAAGATGCGCTGTTCTGCTGCTTCACGCTCTTCGAGAGCGGGGCCTGTTGCGCGAGCTTCAATACCGGATTCAGATACACCGACGTGTCGTGATAGATGCCGTATCCAGCGCGGACGACCACGGTTGACGCAGGGATCGGCCTCCATGAAATCCCGATTCGTGGTTCAACCCCTAGCCGATCCGGCCGAATCAATGAATGTGGATAGTGAACGCCGGTGAGCGTGCCAACCGGGCTGCCAGCCAACACCGGGGCGACATTTTCGAATCCCTGCCCAACATCCAGGTTCACTAACCGGTCGCGCAATTCTGTCATCGGTGACCCGTACTCCCATCGCGCGCCGGCATTGATGGTAAGAATCGGCAGCACGCGCCAGTCATCCGTGGCATACCCGGTGTACACTCTCTGCCGCAGATACTTATCCGCGTTTCCGTACGCAATCGAGCTCGCATCCGGAATACCAACCAGAAAATCGGCTAAGTCGGAACCAGTAGCTGCTCCAGTAAACGTGAAGGTCCCGCGCGGGTCCTGTTCAGAATTTTGATTGAATTGCTGCCAGCGCACATCGCCACCCACCGTGATGTTGTGACGACGCCGATAGATTCCCGCAGACGCTGAAACTCCATCTGTCCTCGTGCGATTGAATGCGCTGTCACCATCTGAGAGCGCCGCAATGCCGCTCAAAAAATTCAGCGCCGGCGGCCCCCACTGCGCGGCATCCTGGTCATTCCCGGTGATCCCTGCCGCCCCAGACACATTCTCACGATGACTGAACTGCGGCCGTTCCAGCGTTCTCAACCGGCTAAAGCGATAGGTGAGATACCCGAAGATCGACGAGTTTATGCGATGCGCCCAGTTGATATTCGTGTTCATCCCAAGCGTGTCCGTCGTATCTACAAACCGGAAGAGGCTCACGCTATCCGCGCGCATGCTCTGCAGACTCACGTTCCCATAAAGCTGGTCTTTGCGCCCCAGCGTTTTGTCGAGCTTCAGCTGCATCACGTCCTGGTGGCTTGAGTTCAACACTGGCGCCTGGTAGTTATACAACGGATTGCCGGTCGCGTTAGGAAGCGGATACAACGCCAGCAGCGCCTGCGCCTGCAGGCTTACCGGCACCACGTTTCCTGGATACGGCTGCCCTGTCACCGGATCAATAATCGTTGCAGGCTGCCCGGTAGCATCGGCGAGACTGCCGGCCCTCTCCGCCTCAGTCGGAACTAATGCCGAGTTCGTCAGTGCCGTATGGTCACGCGTGCCTTGATAGGTAAAAAAGAAATTAGGCCCGCGAGGCAGCACATGCGGAATCTTGACTGGCCCTCCCACCGTGAAGCCAATCGTAATGCGGCCGTAGGTCGGCTTCGGCGTGCTAAACCCGCTCAGCGAATATTGCCGCGCATCGAGCGTCGAGTTATCCAGGATGGCCGCAAATCCGCCGTTGTATAAAGCTCTCGAATTGGGCCGCCTGTTTCCAAAAGCCTGGTTCAATGAGTACTGCGAGGTCGCCGCGTTGTTCACGCTTCCGTTTACCAGCAACCCGTCTGCGCTCGCATTGGGATCTTCAGGCGCCTTGGGAATATCGACAGGCGTATTGGCAGCGGCGTCCGGTTTCTTCTCCGCAGGTGTCTGGAGTTGGGGCACCGGGATAACGCGAGGCAGCACATTCTTCGCCAGCGATTTCAGATCGTCGAGCGGCAATGCCGCCAATTCAATCTTCCCCGGCGTCACCTCTGACGACACCGTGATATCAACGCGGGCAGGTTGAAAAAGCTGCAGTTTGACTTCGATCTTCCATTCTCCGTCAGCCAGGTCAGGAAAGCGATACAGCCCGCGCTCATCCGTTGTTACGGAAATTGTCTTTGATCCCTGGGTGGCGGTCACCGTTGCGCCCGGCACCGGCTCACCGCCAAATGTGAGCTGGCCATAGTACTCACGCGCCTGCGCGGTCCGCAGTGCACCGGTCCAAATCAATCCACACAACAGAACCCTGGCCAGCCAACTCCGCATCCACTCACTCCCAGCCCGATGTTCAGTTCGCCGATGGCAGGTCGAGATGATCGATTACGATCACGTCCACCATTCCCTTGCTCGACTCGATCTTCAATCCCAGTTGTTCCTCGACCGCGGTAAACAGCGAAGGGCCGCTCACAGGCGGAGCGCCATCGTCGTGCGGCCCTCCGCCTCCAGCCATCCCCGGAGGCGCATCATCGGGCGTCCACTGCAGGATGTAGTCGTACCCTCCCGTCAAGCCTGTCTTGTCCACCACGCTCTTGCCGAGCTGTTGCGACAAAACATGTGCCAGGAACTTCGTCTCCGTTCCTTCAGACTCAATATGCCCGGGTCCCGTCATGCGCAGCATGTGTCCCTTGGGCGGGGCCTTCGGAGCATCCGGGCCGCCATCCTTTGGTGCGTCTTTCGGAATCGCATCTTCGACTGCAGATGGCTTCATTTTCACGCCGCCCTTGGCAACAACAAGCGAATACGTGGTGAGCTCGCGCGTCTCGTGGTGGTACTTCATGTTGAAGCGGTCCACAATCAACGGCAACAACATCCCCACCCGCTGATCACCCGTAAGACCCTTCAATTTCGGCGCGTCGTCAGCCGCTACTTTGGCTTCGATGTCGTATCGGGTGGATTTCACCCAGGCTGGCGCGCCAAACAGGTGATCGTCTTCTGTGTGAAACGCCTCCCGCAGAATCATCTGCATGGGGACGCCCTTGATTGTCATGCCATCCGGCGTGAACATCAGCATCTGCCGATCATCATTGGTGCCGGCCTTGATCGTCGCCACCTCAAACGACGGCACGCTCGCCGGCGTTGCGTTCGCCGTCGTCCCGCTTGCAGCAGGCGGAGCCGCAGCTTGCCCCATCGCGCGCTCGATACCAACGCTCAGCAATGCCCCGGCAAGTAGTAGTGCCAAAAAGTTCCAAATCCTGAAATCCCGGAAATTCATGGTCGGATTTAACCTTTCACCTGGCGTGGTGTACACCCTAGTTCGCTGTGGGCTTTTCAACATGGTCGATCACGATCACGTCGTCCGGCGCCTTCCCCGGGCCCATTTTCAAGCCAATCTGCTCCTGAATTGCCGTGTACAGCGAAGGAGGCGCATTGGCATCGTCAGACGGCGGTGGCTGCGGCGGCGCGCCCGGTCCACGGAAAGCCGCAAACTGCGAGTCATCCGGCGTCCACTTCAAATTGAAGTCGAACTTGTCCGTCAGCCCGGTCTGATCGATGACCGGCTTATCCATCACGGCCGACTGCATCCCCTCGGCAAATTCCTTCATGTTCATATTCCGCACATTCAAATCTCCAAGCCCGCGAAACATGAATCCTGGCGGATCGTTGGGTGCCGCCGTCGTTGGCTTGAACTTGGGACCGCCCGGACCAACCGTGACGATATAGGCTGACAACTCCCTCTGTTCCCGATGGAAGGTGAGTTTAAAGCGGTCCGCAAGCAGTTTCTGAATCACCATCCGCATCTGCTTCAGGTTTGGACGCCCATCTGCATCGGGCACGGCGTCGACGTCGAAAAGGTCGGTGCCGAACCAATCCGGAGCCCCAACAATCTGCTTCGTGTGCAGACCATACGCAAACGTAACCAGATCGTTCATGCTGGTGTTCACCGTGAACACGCTGCGGCCGCGAAAGGAAAACAGCTTGCCCGGCTGTCCCGGTTTGCTGGGTTTGACGGTTGCAACCTCAATGCCGGGGTTCGCGTCTGCAGGCATGGACTTAGGCGGCTCGGGAATGACCCATGCCGCTTCTGGAGCCGTCCGATCCAGGTTCAGCGGCAGATCGCCCCCGCCCTGGGTCCATTTGCCCATGATGGTCTTCCCGTCCGCCGACATCTTCCCTTCGTACTTGCCCTGAATGAAATCGATCGAGAATTTCAGCACCCCATCCTCGAACGTTGCCGTGTTTGCCGCCATTCCATTGCCGCTCTGGTCGATGCTGTAATCCATCACCTTGAGCGCGCCCTTGTCGTCCTTCGTAATCTTGTTCACAATTCGCAGATCACGATTCGCTGCCGCAACGTGCAGCGTGCCCTGCCATATCCCGACGATGTCTCGCGGAGAAACAGCCGGCGTAGCGCTCTGGGCCTGGGTTGTGCTCGGGGCGGGCGCAGCCTGCGCCATCGTTGCTGCCGGCAACATCAAACCTCCGGCTGCAACAACCATGCCGGATAGAAGCGTCCGTGCGTAACCGGGCTCGAACAGAAGGCGAATCTTCATATGGGTCGTCCTTTCAACAGTGGGTGGCGAACTGGAAAATGCTTGCTTGTGCCGGGAAGGTCTGACGATATGACGTTGCCGCGTCTCCATTGTTGCAACCATCCCTGTTTTTTCAGATATTTTTTGTGACCAATAATTGATCCGAATCACTCCGGCCGCCACCCCTGCCAACTCCCTGCGCCTAACTGCCGCCGATTTAGCGGTCCTCGTTGCGCGCCGTCTCATCTATCTGGCAATCTACTCACAGCGAAATCGCAATTTGCTCCCCGAGAATGACCCTCAATATCAAGCGACGCGCCCTGATCTCCGCTCTCGTGGCCGCGTCCCTCGTTGCGGTCGCAGGCTATTCGTTTGCCCAGCATCTCGCGTTCTTGCGCAACAACTGGGTACATGCTTATTTAGCGCAGAGTCCAGCCGCCTCACCGCGCTACGAAACTCGTGCTGACCATGATGCAAACGGCACAGGAAAGTTCTACATGGGCCGCGAAATCGCCCAGGTCATGGGGCCCGGTGGCATCGAGTGGCTTGACCGCCGGGAGCGCGAGCAGGAAGAACACCCGGCCGAAGTCCTCGCCGCCTTGGATCTTCACCCTGGAGAAGTCGTTGCCGACCTCGGCGCAGGCTCTGGCTACTTTACTTTCCGCATGGCGCCAAGGGTCGGCACAAATGGCAAGGTGCTGGCAATCGAGATTCAGGATGCGATGCTCCAAACCCTCCGCACCCGCGCCGTCGCCCTCAAAGCCTCCAACGTGCAAGTTGTACGTGGCACTGAGACTGACCCGAACTTAGCCGCGAACAGCGTCGATCTGGTACTCATCGTCGATGTGTACCACGAGATGGCTTATCCATTCGAAGTAATGAGCAAAATCCGTGAAGCGCTCAAGCCCGGCGGCCGCGTGGTCTTCGTCGAATACCGCAAGGAAGATCCTTCTGTCCCCATCAAGGAAGTTCACAAAATGTCCGTCAAGCAGTTGGAGAACGAAATGAACGCCGTCGGTTTGGGGCGCGCCCGCACCGTTGAAACGCTCCCTTTGCAGCACATCGTCATCTTCGAGAAGCCCAGGTAGGCTCTCAATTGGTTGCGACCTATCCAGGCTATTTCTTCGCAAGTGCGGTACTCAGTATTGTCCTTAGTTCGTCCCGCTGTCCCTGCGAAAGCTCCGACAGACCAACAATGAAATGAGCTTGCGATCGCATGACAAGGATGACCAGATCCTTGCTCTCTATCCAACATTCATAGATATTCCAGGAAGAGCGGGATGAGAACCCGGCAGTATTTTCGATTGCGATGAACTCGGGCATCACCTCCACCGTGTACCGGCCCTTCATCCCCGGATCGCTCCGATAGAACTTGCGCATCTTTGCCGGTCCCATCCGCGCAAGCATCCAAATCCAAAGCCCCGCGATCAGCACGAACGGCCCTACATTGATGACCAGTTGGTTTACCTTACTCTTCGGCGCAAGTGGGGATAAGGTACTTGATGAATCATCGACACTTGCCACGTCATCCGTCGTCGTCTGTGGTGCGGCACTGTGCGCGTTCTTCTGCACCACCATCCAAAGCACCAACAAAGCGACCAGGATGAACACCCAGAACATGACCACCTTCACGACCTTGGGTCCCGAGTTCACTTTAGAACGCACCTTCCACGCCTTGAGGTAGTCAGCCTCGCTGATTCCATAGCTGAATTTCATGGCGAAAGCCTACCACGGCTAGGAACGTATGCGTTGAAAGAGACCGTCGAAAAGGCCTTGCGTCTGTCCCCAATTGCATGGGCCACTCAAATCGCGGAATCCCGGTTATAGTTGATTCGCCGCTCAAATCATCAAGAGGCTCCAACTCCAGTCACTCGAAAGGCACGCACAATGCTGTGGAATCGTAGAGACTTCACCAAACTCGGCGCAATGGGTTTGGCTGCCCGGTTACACGCCCGCGATCAACGCCCAGTCCCCAGCCAGGAAGACGGGCTACGCCGTGATCGGCCTGGGGCGGATTGCCGGGCACTTCATGCCGGGTGCGCGTCTGACCACCAATTCGCAGATCACAGGACTGGTGAGCGGTCATCCTGACAAGGCGCAGCGCATCGCCGCCGAGTACGGCATCGCCAAGGAGTCCATCTACAACTACGAGAACTTTGACGAGATCGCCAAGAATCCGGCCATTGATGCGGTCTACGTGGCGCTGCCCAACTCCATGCACGCCGAATACACGATTCGTGCCGCCAAGGCCGGCAAGCACGTGCTCTGCGAAAAACCGATGGCCACCAACGTGGCAGAGGCCGAATCAATGATTGCCGCATGTAAGGCCGCCAACGTGAAGCTCATGATTGCCTACCGCTGCCACTATGAGCCCACTCACCTAAGAGCCATCAAGCTCATTCGCGATGGCGCGCTGGGCAAGGTGCAATCCATCCAAAGCTCATTCGGATTCAACATCGCTCCCGGCGAATGGCGCATCAACAAGAAACTCGCCGGCGGAGGCCCGTTGTTCGATGTTGGCATCTATTCGCTGAATGCCTGCCGCTATCTGACGGGCGAAGAGCCTGAACACATCTCCGCATACGCTTCGGTCATCGATCACGACGGACGTTTCAATGATGTGGAAGAAAACGTGGCGTGGACCATGCGCTTTCCATCCGGAGTTGTCGCCAGTTGCAACACCACCTATGGCGCCCAGATGGATGGCTTCTTCCGCGTCTATGGATCGAAGGGCTGGCTCGAAGTGGATTCCGCATTCAGCTACGACGGCCTGCGTCTCATTGGCAACTACTCCGGCACAAAAATCGACGAGCCCAGCACGGCGAAGGACCCCTCGCACTTTCAGGCCCAGGCGGAACACTTCTCGCATTGCCTGCAAAATGGCCTGGAGCCAAAGTCGCCTGGCGAAGAGGGCCTGCGCGACATGCGCCACATCACTGAGATCTATCGCTCCGCCGGAATCAACATTTAGCCCCTTCTTCCTTTCTCCGAAGTGTGATCCCGAGCGAAGCGTTGCCCGGGGTCCCCGGCGACAGGTCTTCGTCGCGGGGGTGGTTGAGGCGGAGCCGAGAGACCTGCTGCTCGGACGTTTGCCCCTCTTGAGAGTCGCGTCAATACTTCAGCTCAATTCGAATCGCGTGCGCCGGCGTATTGCCGGCATTCTTCACGGTGTGGACCATGGCTTCATTCCAGACGGCAGTGCCCTCCTCGCGATGCGACACCGTCTTCGTCCCGCCTTGTACCACGGTTTCATAAGTACCGGCCGTCACGAAGATGACAACACCGTGCCGGTGGCGATGCAGCGGCTCACTGACCCCCACTGGAATCCGATCATCGATGACGCGCACAAACTCATTTTCAAAGATGAGTTTCTGCGTGGCCGCGCACACTTTCAGGGAGTCAAGGGAGTCGTCGTTTGACTGCGAATGCGCCAGAAAGGCAACGGTAACGCAAGCGACGACCAGACCTGCGAAAAGGAGGGTTTTCTTCATGGCGTGATTCTACCCGCCGCTTGTCAATGGCCAACTTAATCGCTGTAGGGAACTCCAAAGAAAATATCGGTATCTGCCAATCCCGCCTGTCAATATGCGAGGGTTTCCCTACTCCACCACGCCCGCATCCCGCGTCGGCCAATAGACAAACACGGCCTTCCCATAAATCAAATCTCGATCCACCGGCCCAAACTCCCGGCTGTCCGACGAAATCGACCGATGATCCCCCATCATGAAAAACGCATCATCGGGCACCACCATCTCCGGGGTTGATTTCTCGTCGCGAAATTCCTCGGGAACATACGACTCCCTGATCGCCTTCCCGTTCAGCATCACCTGGCCGCGTTCAATCCGCAGCCGGTCCCCCGGCAACGCGATCACGCGCTTGATATAGCTCTTGGCAGGATCGCGCGGATAATGAAACACCACCACGTCGCCGCGATGAATCGCCGTAAAGTGATACACAAATTTATTGATAAAGAGCCGGTCGTGATCTTCCAGCCGCGGCAGCATGCTCGTGCCTTCCACGCGCACCGGCTGGTACAAAAACATGATGATCAGCACCGACGCGCCAACGGAAATCAACACGTCGCGCAGCCAAAGGCCAATCCCGCCTGAGCGGTCCCGCGACGCACTCCCTGTTATCGCAGGTTGGTCCTCGGCCGGCGCAAGCACCGGTGGAGCATCATGGGGATTCTCGATGTTAGGTGGCAACATTTCGTTCGTCTGTTACTAGATTACTCGCAACCAAGCCCACCGGGAGGACACATTATCTGCGCCCTGCGCGGCTTTTCCATCGGTTTCGGCTGATCCGCGGCAGGAACCAGTGCCGTTGCCGATCCCGGGCCACCCGCTCCGCTCAAATTCTCGTCCACCAGGATCAACGGACGCTGCAGCACCATCTCAACCTGGGTCCCCTGTTCGATGTTCACATCAGCGCCTCGCGTAAACAGGCTCACCAGAGCCGCTGCACCCACACCGCCTGCAATTCCGGCAATGCCACCCGCCAGCGGATGTCCCGAACCCAACCCGGCCACCGATCCAACCGTCCCGCCTGTTGGGATCGCCACCTCCGCCACCTTGCCCATGTTCCGCGTCTTGTCGCCGGCCTGCTCAATCGTGCCTTCGCCATCATTCTTCACGCTCTGCTTGCTGGCCCCAGGCAGGCTGTTCACCAGCCCGGGAATCTCCACCACCGAGCCGTTGGGAAAAATAATCGACGTAAAATGCATGTCCAGCTGCGCCCGGCCCTTCACGTGTCCGGCACGCTCCACGCGGTCCACCACCCCCTGCACATAAACGCCCGCCGGAATCATGACCCGGTTCCCCACCACCACCGGAAAGGTCGACGCCAGGTACACGCCGTCTCCCACCTTGGCGCTCTTCGTATTCACCGCGCTGCGCAGTTGCAGCAGCACCTTCGTCCCTGCCGGAACCGTGTACTCTCTTTTTCCGGGCATTGCCTGCGCCACCGTCGCCCGCGCCTGCGAATCCTGCCCCCCCTGCGAATTCGTTGCAGGCGCGCCGGATTGCACCGCTTGCGGTGCGGTATCGGGCGCCGGCTGTTCAGCCGTGGGCGTCCCAGCCGGTGCAGTTGCTGGCGCCGGCGTCTCTGACTGCCCGCTCATCAACCCTGGCGTCGCCAGCATCATGCCCGCGATCGCCGCCCAAGCTATCCTCCGCATTCCACCCTCCAAACCCTTGCTCCTGCAGATGTTGCTATTTCGATAGACGAAATCCACAAACCCAAGGATAGCTCCCGATCTCTCCCGCCAAGCCAAAATTCCAAACATCACAAGCCACGGCGCCAATTTCGCGGTACGATTCTTACACTATGGCTAGCGAAACCATCCCGCCCTCTGTCGCGCAGGAAACCGACACCGTGCAGTTTGCTGCCGCTCATCGCGTGCTGCAGGACGCCATCGCCGCCCATGCCTTTCCCGGCTGTGCCTACGGCGTTTTTGCCGGAGGAGCCCTGGTCTGTGAAGGGGCTGCCGGCACGTTCACCTACGACGACCCTTCCCTGCCCGTCGCGCCCTACACAAGCTTTGACGTCGCCAGCCTCACCAAGGTGGTAGCCACCACCGCCGCAGCCATGCTCCTGCACCAGCGCGGCCTGCTTGATCTGGACCTCCCCGTGGGCGAGCTCCTGCCTGGATTCATGATCGGCCGGCCCATGGGCAGCCATGCGCGCCACGTCACGCTCCGTCACCTCCTGGCACACAACTCAGGCCTTCCCGGTTACGTGGAGTTCTTCCGGACCCACGCCACCGCCGCCGGCGTTCTCCGCGCCTGTCTTGAGCTGCCCATCCAGGTCCCCCCCGGCGAGCGCGCCGAATACTCTGATCCCGGATTCATCCTCCTCGGAAAGGCCATCGAGGTCATCGCCCATGAATCCCTAGCTGCCTTCCTCCACCGCGAGATCTACCATCCGCTGGGCATGAACCACACCCGCTTCAATCCCAGCATCTCCCAGCGCCTCACCATACCTCCCACGGAGATGGACGGCGCCTTCCGCCATCGCATCATTCAGGGAGAGGTGCAGGACGAGAATGCCTGGCTGCTCAACGGTGCCGCCGGACACGCTGGCATCTTCTCCAACGTGCACGATCTGCTCCGCTTCGCCGAGACCATCCTCGCCGCAACCGGCCCAACGGCCCTCGCCAGCCATGCGCAGCTCTTTGACGCTAAAACTGTGAGGCTGTTTGCCGAGCGTCAGGCGCCCACCGGAAGCTCTCGGGCTCTGGGTTGGGACACGCCGTCGGAAAACTCCTCTTCAGGCACCCTTTTCTCGCCTCACTCCATCGGACATCTCGGCTTCAGCGGCACTTCGCTCTGGATCGACCTCGAAGCCGGCGTTGCCATCGTGCTGCTCACCAACCGCACCTGGCCCGACCGCCAGAATCAACTTGTCCGCGAGGTTCGCCCGGCATTTCACAACGCCATCCGCGAGTCGCTCTAGGTCGGCTTCGTCGAACCTTTGTGCGCGAATTTGTAGTTTCGAGCACGTAGGCTGGAACTCGTTCTCCCTCAGTGCACTGAAGGCTCCATCCCCGGCCGACGCCAGCCATGATCAACACGGGGCCTTGCAAGCCTTTGGGTACGGGAACGAGTCAGGGCAGGGCACGGCACGGCTTCAGCTGTGCCGTAAATACTCTTTTAGATATTTCACTTCAGACACTTTCAGCAAACTGCTACGAGGGCACCGTCAACAGCGCCCCTTTTCTCTTCGGCACACCCCTCGACTTCTGCCGTCGAACGTCGCGGTAACAACGCCACGGACCTTGACTCGATGGAGGTCACTCAACTGCGCTGAGAAGACGCCAATTTGGTCCACCGGTGTCGTCGCAATTCCGAAAGGGTCGGCCGGAGCCGCAACTGAAATCGTGGCGTTTTCCAGTCCCGGCATCATGAGGTGAATGGCCACCAACTGTTTCCGCTGATTGAATGCGCTTCCACACACGCCTCTGAATCGCACCTTCGCGTCTATCGGCTCATTGGGGTACGGAACGTGATACTCAGGCACCCGCACTTTAAACGTTCCCGTCGGCGTGGCCACGTCGATAACCAGGACGCTTCCTTCAGCTTCCAGTACAAAGGAACGGACGATCCCTTCCATTTCTACCCATTGGCTGTCGAAAGATCCCGTCGCGGCTTGTTCAAAGCTGAGCGGCACCGCTTTCGGCAGAGGCGCCGAGCCCAGCACCCTCCATTGAGGGTTCGCGATGTAAGGAGTGAATCCCTCTCCTACGGTACCCCGCAGATCCAATAGCTGACCCGGGCGCGGCGGCGTGATCTTCAACCCCCGGAGATCGACCCATCAATATCGGCTCTTGGACGAAAGAGAATTACTCGCCCAGCCGTCTAAGATTTTGTTGAAATATCGGGCCCGGCCTCTGTTCGCCAGCTTGACTGAATCTGGAACAACGGTGGCACTCAGACCTATCGTCGTTTTATTTCAGAGGGATATGACCTTTAGCCTACCCGACTTCGAGCCGACTGCTTGCTCGGATACCACTTTTGCGGGAGCGGTTCATACTTTGGGCGCAGTTGACATCTACTTCGTTTGCAACCTGCACTGCTCCAGGTGCGCTCATAGGGTCAGGACATGGGCTGGTTTTTATGACTCCGCAAGGCTCATGCCCGTGTAAATCGCTTTGCTGATCTTCAACTGAAGTTCAACGACGGTTTATTCTCAGTTGCTGGTTTTCAAGTTACAATGTAAATAGGGACCAATGTGATGTTATCGACAACCGCGACGCAAGCGAACGCCACTGCCCCAAATAAAGAGGCCGGAAAGAAGGACCAGGCGTCCTTGCTGCAACAGCTCACAACAGAGAGCCAAAACGAAGCCTCCCAAGGCTTTGACACCAAGTCGGCCCTCGAAATCGCCCGCATCATCAACCACGAAGACTCCAAGATTGCGGCGGCGGTCAAGAAAGCTATCCCCGAAATTGCCGAGGTCATCGATCACGTTGCGCGCAGCCTCCGCGACGGAGGCCGGCTCATTTACATCGGCGCCGGTTCCAGCGGCCGTATCGCCGCTCTCGATTCCTCCGAGTGTCCCCCTACCTACTCAACCGCCCCTGGCCAGGTGCAGTACATCATGGCGGGCGGCCCCAAGGCTCTTGCTTCCGCCGTTGAAGTCAATGAAGACTCCGAGGAACTTGGCCAGCGCGACATCGCCCGCCGCCGTCCCACCCGCAAAGATGTAGTGATCGGCCTCTCCGCCTCCGGCCGCACCCCTTATGTAGTCTCCGCAGTTGCCTACGCCCGCGCCCGTGGCGCGTTTACCGCGGCGGTGACCTGCAATCACGGCTCGCCCATCTCCGAGGCGGCCGACATCTCCATCGTGGCCGAAGTCGGCCCCGAAGTCATCTCCGGGTCCACCAGGATGAAAGCTGGATCTGCACAAAAAATGGTGCTCAATATGATCACCACCGGCGCCATGACCAGGCTTGGTTATGTGTATGAAAACCTCATGGTTAACGTGCACATGCAGAACTCGAAGCTGGTGGAGCGCGGAATCCGGATCCTGATGAAAGCCTGCAATATCGACCGCACCACCGCGGTAGACACCATCAAGAGCGCCGGCCGCAGCGTCCCCGTTGCGCTGGTCATGCTCAAGGCCAACGTTGACAAGCCGGAAGCGGTCCGGCGACTGGCGAAGTCTGACGGCAACGTCCGCCTGGCGATCGAGGACAACGTTCTCGAGCTGTAAACCTACTGACCAAATGACTAAGTGAAGATGTGAACAAGTGAAATAAAGGACTTGCGCGCACACACGCAAAATAAAAAAACGACTATGTTGATTGGTTTGTGCGGATTACACCCCGAAAATGGGGGAAATTTCGCTCACCGTGATTTAAATCACAAAAGGCAGACGACAGGCGACAGTAAACAGTAAACAGAAGCGCTCCGAGCTGGTGGAAGTCGAAAAAGTTAGAAGGTGAACGGGTGAGTCGGCTTGTGGGTTAGCTTGCATCTGGCGCACTCCAAAATGAAATGCCCCTCCGGGAAATTTCCGGGAGGGGCTTTTTTGTAGCTGTTTTAAGTATGACAAGTCTGATGAATTAATCCCTAATAGTTTTCCACAATTTGGAAATTTATTTTTCCTTTTAGTTTGTTAGGGATGAGCCAGTTTTCCACAGTTTTGGTTGAAGCGCGGGGCTTGACAGCTTTTTTGGAGAGGGGGCGCAGGGCCTAAAAACGCCTGACTCCTGGACGGAAGTTTCGCGCCACCGGAACACACTTCCCTTCGTGCCCCTTCCGGCAGCTAATTCGACTGGGGCGGAGTGGGGGGCGCTGGTGGCGCGGTGTCAGGCGCGGTTGGGGCGGCTGCCGGAGCCGCTGGTGCAGCTTTTGGCGCGGCTGGTGGGGCGTTGGTGATGATCCTGCGACGCTGGGCTGCGGCCGTGGTGGAGCGGCGGGTGCGCTGTGCTTCGTGTGCAGCCAGCATCTTCTCAAACAGCTGTCTTTGCGCCGGATCGAGGATGCTCTTGATCTGGTCCTGAAAGGCAAGCTGAATCTGCTTGGCCCTGGCCCGGATTTGGGGCGAGCCCTGATCACCAGAGGCAACAAGGGCGCGAAGCTGCTTTGTGCGTTCCTCCATGATGGGGCGCAGCTTGCCGAGCTGAACCGCACTGAGGCCGAGCTGGCGGGCAAGCTGCTGAGCCTGCAATTCAGCCAGGCGGGCGGACTGCGCCTTCATCTGCGTCTGCTGCTCTTCCTGAGTGAGCTTGGGGATGTCGGGGTGCGCTTCGGGACTCTGGGTCACGGAGCCGTCCTGTGGGTGGACCGTGGCGTCGGGGGCGGGGGCCTGTGCGCCCAGTGAGGCGGTGGCGAGGAGCGCGGCGAGGAGTGCGGGAAGTGTGTGTCGCTGCATGGTGGTGATTCTCCCAGAAATCATAGCCGTAAGGCTCATGGGAATTTTAAATGAGGGGCGGATTGGGGTGTTGCGTTGGGTCAAGGGGGAGACGGTGTAGTCAATGGGTACTACATTTGTGGTTGAAGAGTGTTTCGGTCAGTTTTGCATTCGGCGCAGATAAAAACAACAGCAGGTCCCTCGGCTCCGTTGAAAAGCACTGCGCTCGGGATGACACGTCTGGGTTGGGATGACATTTCGAGGAATGGAGGGCGCTACGCGCGGCGCCCTCTCTGGGCCGGAAAGACGAATCTCGCTTAGAGGCCGGGATTGGGGGATGGGGCCTGGTTCGATTCCCCGCCCTTGTGGTGAGCGCGGCGGTTGGCCATCATCTGCTCGAACTGCTGCTTCTGGGTGTCGTTGAGGACCGCTTCGATTTTGGATTTGCTGTCCTGCTGGATGGCGCGCATCTTCTCGCGGCGATCCTGCTGCGCGAGGCTCTGGTCGGCGCGAAGGCTCTGGATCTGCTGGTCGCGGTCGGCCAGGATCGGCTTGATCTGCTGGACCTGGTCCTTGCTGAGGCCGAGGGCCTTGGCCAGATGATGCGCCTGTTTGTTGGGGTTCATCTCGTGGTGGCGGCCCTGCATGGGCGCGGCTTGCGGTGCGCTCTGGGTCGACAGCTGTGTGTCCGGATTGGGGTTGGCGGGCGCCTGCGCCATCAGCATGCCTGAGGAAAGGATCGCGCCTAGAAGTATCGTTGCCTTGGTTGTATACATCGGTGTCTATTCTCCCTTCGGCCGTCGCAATGACTGGCCGTGTTGTTTAGATAGACACCGGGAGGGCTTGGGAGTTGTGGGTATGCGCTTTTGGTAGTCGTTGAACCGATCGAGCGTTTCAATATGGCAGAAGCCATGACCGTACCTCAGGGGTTAAAACCCCGTGCATACGGTCGGCGCATTGTCAGGGATAAATCCCTGACCTACCGCACGAGATGGCCGAGAGTGAGTGGCAGTGTACGCGAGCCGTGAAGCACGCCTCAGGGGTTAAAACCCCGTTGCATATGGTCGGCGCATTGTCAGGGATAAATCCCTGACCTACCGCACGAGATGGCCGAGAGCGAATGGCAGTGTACGCGAGCCGTGAAGCATGCCTCAGGGGTTAAAACCCCGTGGCACATGGTCAGCGTAGTGTCAGGGATGAATCCCTGACCTACCTGAACCAATGCCTCCGCAATAATCCTCAAAGCAGTGTGGCTGGGAACATTGTTAGTGGTTGGGATCATTGTTACCGCGCAGACGTTGCGAGGAGGGCGGGAAATGGGTCGAGCTTGTCGAGGAAGTTCGTGTGAACAAATTTGTGATTCATAAGGCCCCTGCGTTTCGGATTGGCGGCAATGTACGCGAGTTGATTTTCGAAGTCTTCGATGTCGCGAATGCGGTGTTCGTGAAAACCGGATTGCCAAACCTCTCCCTTGAATTGCGTTCGAAGTTGATGGGAGAAGCCGCCTTTGATGCATTGGGCGCAGCGTTCGATGGTCTGTGTGGCTGATGAGGTAATGAGCACATGCAGATGTTCAGGCATGATCGCGAATCCGTGAAGCAGATAGCGATCTTCATCACGATAGTGGAACAGTGTATTCAAAAGAAGTTCGGCATTCGCGGTGCGGACAAGGATGGCGCGGCGTTGATGCGTGACCGTGGTGAGTGAGTAGGTGTTCATGACGACGCGTCAAGCATAGATGAGGCGTCAAGACTCCCGATGTGACGTGGGCCTCACTGCGCAGCGTTCGGTCACGCGGCCAGGCGGAGATTTGTCCGGTCGGCGGGGGATTTGTGCCCGGTATTACGCGGTCTCAAATGGCGTGGGGTTTGTTTCGGAATCTCTTTCCAAAATGAACGATGCGTGGAAGCCATCACAATGTCCGGACGAAAAGCATGCCTCAGGGGTTAAAACCCCCGTGCATATGGCTGGCATATTGTCAGGGATAAATCCCTGACCTACCGCACGAAATGGCCGAAAGTGAGTGGCCGTGTACGCGAGACGAGAAGCATGCCTCAGGGGTTAAAAACCCCTGGCACATGGTCGGCGTATTGTCAGGGATAAATCCCTGACCTACCCAGAGCCCGATTTCTTGTCAGAGATAAATCCCTTACCCATCCAGAGCCCGATTTCTTGTCAGAGACAAATCCCTGACCTACCCAGAGCCCGGTTTCTTGTCAGGGACAAATCCCTGACCTACCCAGAGCCCGGTTTCTTGCCAGGGGTGAATCCCTGACCTACCTCGACCGACCTTGCCGTGCATAAAGTTGGGATTTGTTGTCAGCCGGGCGTCGGGGGGACGTGGGTGAGATGGCACGATTTGTGGAACGCTGTCGTATGATGTGCCTATTCCTATCTCCTTCCCCGGAGCAATCACAAACCATGAGCACAATGCATGAGCAATATGCGCTGGGCCGTTCGCCGCGGGAGTACGCGCGGCTGGCGCGGCAGGCGGAGATTCTGAAGCCGATGACGCGGCGCGTGTTTGGCGAGGCCGGCATTGTGCCCGGTATGCGGGTGCTTGATCTGGGCTCGGGGGCGGGCGACATCTGCTTGCTGCTGGCTGAAATGGTGGGGCCGGGCGGCAGCGTGATCGGGCTGGATGTGGATGATGATGCACTGGCGCACGCACGGGAGCGCGCGGCCGCCGCGGGAATTTCAAACATTGATTTTGTGCATTCAGACTTCGCTGACTATGTTCCCGATGCTCCGGTGGATGCGATTGTGGGACGGCTGGTGCTGATGTATCAGACTGACCCGGCTGCGCCCCTGGCGAAGCTCACGAAGCATCTTCGGCCGGGCGGTGTCGTTGCTTTCCTCGAGCCGTGGTTTCAAGCCCCAGGAGGCCCTGACAGCACCACCAAGACGGCGGTTTCCATTTTGGTGGAAACCCTCCGCCGCTCTGGCGCGCAATTGGATTTGGGAATGCGTCTGCATCGGGTTTTCCTGGCCGCTGGTTTGCCTCTGCCCACCATGCGATTCGAGATGATGGTGGACCCTCGCGAGGATTCACCGCTCTACGACTACGTTGCCGATACGGTGGCTCACCTTGCTGCCCAAAGCAATCGAATACGGAATCCCCGGCGCCGACACTCTGGACGTGTCCACGGTGGCAGCGCGCATTCGCATGGAGATGAACCACGTGGGCTACGCCATGATGGGCTCAGCCCTGGTAGGCGCGTGGTGTTCGACGCCGGGTTAGAGACTGAGTGGAGGATTTCGCATGGCCGCCTGTGAATCGGCGGCTTTTTTTGTCGTCTGAAATATGGTGGGTTTTTGGGTTGGAACGATGTCAGGGCTGGGTTGGGTTCGAGGTATCCCACCTTAGGCGCAAAAACAAAGACGCGCCGAAGATGGGGCACCCGTTGGTCGTGGCTCGGACGCTACGCCAAAAAGCAAAGACAAAAACAGCCGCTGCGCTTGGGCTGAGCAGAGGCGATGATTGATTTGGGGAGAGTGTGGGCGATGAGCGGGTTTGTTCCGTTTGTGTCGGATGAGGAGATTGCGGCGATTGGGAGTGGGCTGGTGGCGCGGACGTTGCCGAAGGCGCATTGGACGCATGCGGCGCATTTTGCGGCGACGCTGTGGTTGATGGAGAGTCGCGCGATGGAGGCAGTGGCGGGAATGCTGCCGGGATTGATTCGCGCGTATAACGAGGCGACGGGGACGGTGAATTCTGATACGAGCGGCTATCACGAGACGATTACGCGGGTGTCGTTGCGGGCGGCGCGTGCGTTTCGCGAGGAGCGGCCGGGGGCGCCTCTGTTTGAGGTGGTGAATGAGTTGATGGCGTCGCGGCTGGGGCGGTCGGATTGGGTGTTGCGGTACTGGTCGCGGGAGAAGTTGTTCAGTGTGGAGGCGCGGCGGGTGTGGGTTGAGCCGGATCTGATGGAGTTGGAATTTTGATGCGGGAGCGGAATGGCGGAGAAGGGGTGGAGGCTGGGATGGGCCTCAGGCTTCGCATGTCTCAGAATCGAAACATGGGGCACCCCGCGGTTGTGGTGCTGTGGCAGGACTTCGGCGGAGTCGGGTTAGTGCCTGCCAGGGTGCAGATCGCGGCCAGGATGGGCAACGTGCTCTTTCAGTTTTTGCGTCCCTCAGTTGCTCGGGCCAGCGCAGAAGTTTGGGGTTGAGGTTGACGCATGAACCACACCGCAGCTCCCACCAGACTTGCCAGCGCGACAAAGGGAATCATGTAGAGCCAATACTGAATGGCCACGACGATGAGCAGGACACCACTGGCGAGACCGGCACAAATAAGCCAGAAAGAGCCTCTGGGATCGATGGAATGCCACATAAGAGTGATGGCGATTGTTGCAATAAGCCAACCTATAGTCCAAGCCATTCGCGACCTCTTTCAATATCTGCTACAGAATGGCCGAAGTGTCGGCGGCTTACTTTGCGACCGCTCAACTACTGCCATAATTCTCTCCACGAGAAAACGGCGGACGAGTGCGGAGGGCGGGTGGGATTTCGGGAGTGCATCGCGAATGTAGAGGGGAATGAAAAAGGCCCGGACAGTGAGTCCGGGCCTTAATGTTGCTGGTTGATTGCGGGTTAGCTTGAGTGACCACCGCCACCAGGGCGACCACCGCCGCTTCCGCCGGGGCGACCGCCACGACGACGACGACGGCGACGGTTGTTGTCGCCTTGCGGAGGACGTCCACCGCCGGCGCCTGGGGCAGGGGCGGTACCGGCAACGACCGGAGCGCCTTCGACGCGGTTGAAGTTAGGCTCGTTCTCCTCGTCAAACTCCTCGCCTCCATCTTCCTCGTCGAAGTCGTCTCCGCCTTCAATGAGGATGGTGCTCTGGTTTGACTTGGGCTGACGCTCGTCGAACTCGTGGCGCGGGCTGCTGCTGGCGCGGCGGGCGGAGCGGCGCGGAGCGGCGCGGGGCGTCTGAACCTTCAGCGGATGCCGTTATCAGCGCGGAGCGGACTGGGCCAGCTTGGCCTTCTGCTCCTTGATGAGCGCCTTGCGGCTGAGCTTGATGCGATTGCCTTCGATGGCCAGAACCTTGACCATGACCTGATCGCCTTCGCGCAGCTCGTCCTTCACTTCCTTGACGCGGTGCTCGGCGATCTCGGAGATGTGCAGGAGGCCGTCGGTGCCCGGGAAGAGCTCGACGAATGCGCCGAACTCAGCGAGACGAACGACTTTGCCGAGGTAGATCTTGCCAATCTCGGGGACGGCGGTGATGTCGCTGATCATCGCGAGCGCCTTCTTGAGGCCGTCGGCGTCGCTCGATGCAACGGAGACGCGGCCGGTGTCGTCGACGTCGATCTTGGCGCCGGTCTGCTCGATGATGCCGCGGATGGTGGCGCCGCCCTTGCCGATGAGATCGCGGATCTTGTCGGTGGGAATCATGCACGGTCTCGATGCGAGGAGCGTACTTGGAGCGCTCGGTGCGAGGTCCGTCGAGCACCGCATCCATCTTGTCGAGCAGGAAGAGACGGCCGCTGCGAGCCTGCTCCATGGCCTGCTGGAGGATCTCGCGGGTGAGGCCGCCGATCTTGATGTCCATCTGGAGGGCGGTGATTCCCTTGCGGGTTCCGGCCACCTTGAAGTCCATGTCGCCGTAGTGATCTTCCGCGCCGGCGATGTCGGTGAGGATGGCGTAATCGTCGCCTTCCTTGACGAGACCCATGGCGACGCCGGCGACCGAGCCCTTGAGCTGGATGCCGGAGTCGTAGAGCGCGAGGCTGGCGCCGCAGACCGAGGCCATCGACGAGGAGCCGTTCGACTCGAGAATGTCGGAGACGATGCGGATGGAGTAGGGCGACTCGTCGGCGCTGGGGAGAACGGCGGAGATGGCGCGCTCGGCGAGTGCTCCGTGGCCCACTTCGCGACGACCGACGCCGGTCATACGTCCTGTTTCACCAACGCTGAAGGGCGGGAAGTTGTAGTGGAGCATGAAGTTTTTCTTCTGCTCGCCTTCGTAGCACTCGAGGCGCTGCCCGTCGTCGGCGGTGCCGAGGGTGGCGGTGACCAGGGCCTGGGTTTCGCCGCGGGTGAAGAGCGCGGAACCGTGGGTGCGGGGCAGAACGCCGGTCTCGATGCTGATGGCGCGGATCTCGTCGAAGGCGCGGCGATCGGGACGGATGCGTTCCTTCGTGACCTGCTCGCGGAAGGTGCGCTCGCGGAGAAGCTCGTAGTAGGTGGAGAGCTTCTTCTTGAGCGCCGGTGGTGTCGTCGGCGGGGATTTCGGCGGCGAGTTCGTCCTTGATCTGCTTGACGAGGGCGTAGCTCTCGATCTTGCCGTGGGCCTTGGTGTCGAGGGCGTCCTTGAGGCGATCGCCGATCTTGGCCTTGAGCTCGTTGTAATAGCCTTCGTCGATGACTGGGCGCGGTGAATGCGCGCTTGGTCTTGCCCGCCTTGGAGGCGAGGTCGTCGATGGCGGCGACGATCTTCTTGATCTCGGTGTGGGCGAATTCGATGGCCGCGAGGATGACCTCTTCGGTCTCTTCCTTGGCGCCCGACTCGATCATCACGATGCCGTCTTTGTGGCCGACGACCATGATGTTGACGGTGGTGTCGGCGCGCTCGGCATAAGTGGGATTGATGACGAACTCGCCGTTGACCCGGCCGACGCGAACTGCGCCGACGGTGGCGCTGAAAGGAATGTCGGAGAGCGCCAGGGCGCAGGCGGCGGCGTTGATGCCGACCACGTCGGGATCATTTTCCTTGTCGGCGGAGAAGACCAGGGCGATGACCTGGGTTTCGTTGCGGAAGCCGTCAGGGAAAAGCGGGCGGATGGGGCGATCGATCTGGCGCGAGGTCAGGATTTCCTTCTCGCTGGGACGGCCTTCGCGCTTGATGAAGCCGCCGGGGATGCGTCCACCGGCATACGTGTATTCGCGGTAGTCGACGGTGAGGGGGAAAAAATCGATGCCTTCGCGGGGATCGGGAGATGCGACAGCGGTGGCCAGAACGACGGTTTCGCCCGTCGTTACCAGGGCCGCGCCCGAGGCTTGCTTGGCCATGCGTCCGGTCTCAAAGACCAGCCGTTTGCCGCCGGCAAGCTCGACGGATACTTCATGCTTCGTAGACATAGAGTCCTCTTTTCATTTTTTCGCTTGGGAAACTTGGGATAGGGAGCTGCGCGCGGAGGTGATGAGCTCGTGGCGAGGGTGCGCGTGGAGCAGGTGGCTGCGCAGACCGAGTGGAGCAGCTGCGCGCGGGAGAGGGCTCTCCCGGCCTGCGATGAGCGCACGCAACCGGGACCGCGCAGCAGACAACTGTGCGCAGGTCCTGGCTGCGGTTGGAGTTCGCCAGGTACACCATGGCCCCATGCCGTAGGAAGAACGGGGCCGTGACCATTGATCGGTCTGGGCGCTTCCGAATCAAAGTTGGCTTTCTGGTTTGTTTGTCTGCTACTTGCGGATTCCCAACTTGCCGATCACGTCGCGGTAGCGGTCCGTATCGTGGGTCTTCAGGTAATCCAGCAGGCGGCGGCGCTTGCTGACCAGCATCAGGAGTCCACGGCGCGAGGCGTGATCTTTCTTGTGGGTCTTGAAATGCTCGGTCAGCTCGCCAATCCGCTCACTCAGAATCGCGATCTGGACCTCGGGGGATCCGGTGTCCGACTCGTGGGTGCGGAAGCGTTCAATCAGGTCAGTTTTCTTTGCAGTCGCCAGCACGGCGTGTGTTACTCCTCTTGCGTTCTCAGTCCACTCTCAAGTGTCTGGATTGAGATTAACAGATATGGGCGGGGTGTGCGAATGGTGGCGGGTGGCGGATGTGGTGCCGAAAGTACGCGAGGGTCAACGGGGTCCGAGATGGAAAAGTCGATTGTCGAAGCGCTCGCGGATCACTTCCGATATCTGTACTTGTTCTGCGTCTGGATGTTCGGGATTGAGCAGAAAATTCCATGTGCGAGGCATGATTATCGAGGGCACCCTCGCCATGGGCGTTTCCCGTGAGCCGAGCCAAAGATCGCCGAGCTGCTGGGTGAATTCGAGATTGTCCTTCCAATCGATTCGGGCGGGAGGATCGAGTGACAGGACCGCTACTGCGTCGGGAGCCTCGACATCCAACAGGTCATAGGTCTTCGGTAGCGTACCGTTGCGAAACGGCAGATGGACGAGATGCTCGAGCATTGCGCTTGCCGGGGAATCTGCTAGATAGACAATGCGAGATCCTTGTGAGTGCCACCGTCCAAACGCCTTCAGGCCACCTTCGCCCAACAAGTCGTGATGACTGCTGATCCGCCAGTATCTTGCCATTCAAACGAACATTCCCTCATCAATTTGAATCAGCATCTCTTCAACCTGTCGGCCGCCGGTCTCAGTGCGCAACATCTCCAGCGCAGTTTTGCCCTGGAAACGATCAATTGGAAATGTCATCCATTCCCGGCCATCTACCGGATCAGAAAAGACCTTTACCGCCAGCGCATAGATTCGTGCTACCCGTGCCAGGCGATCTGACTCGTCAAGGCTTAAGGGCTGCTTGCGTTGGCGGCGGTGCTTCAGGGTGCGCGCGGGGATTACGACCTCGAGTAAGTCCTTCACGGCGAAGCCGGAATAGGCGGCGAATGCCTCGAGAGCGGAGATAGGCACGCCCTGTTCGATCGTCTTCCAATCGAAGTCGAATGTTGGGTTCGCATGCGCGAATGCTGTGGCTGCGTCGACCATATGGACATTATGCCACAGATTGTGCGGCATAATGTCCGGAGGAAGGCCTGATGGACGGAATTGATCAGATCCACACGTCGTTGGGGGCGGTAAGGGCGGTGGTTTCGGCTGCGCCGGTATTGCGGACGCCGCGGGGCTCGATGATAAGGAGGCTCACTTCCCTTTCGGCGAAGGGCTTGTGCTCGACACCTCTGGGAACGACATACATTTCGCCGGAATTAAGGGTCACGGCGCCGTCGCGGAAGTCGATGCGGAGGGTGCCTTCGATGACGAGGAAGGCTTCATCGGTGTCGGGGTGGTTGTGCCAGACGAAGTCTCCCTGGAGCTTGGAGAGCTTGAATTGGTAGTCGTTGAGCTCGGCGATGACCTTGGGCTGCCACTGTTCGGTAAAGAGGCTGAATTTCTGGGCAAAGCTGATGGGGGTGTGGGGCATTTCGACCTCGATTGGGGGTTGGAGACAAAGACAGTTGGTCTCCCACCCAGGCAGAGCCTGGACGGGGCGCGCCGGATTCATTCGGTTCCGCCGATGTTGGCTTCGGGGCCGATCCAGTAGTTGGCGCGGGCGGTGACGCGGGCGCTGTAATCCTGCGCGAGTTTGACGCGAATGGAGTGCAGTCCGGGCGTGGAGTCAGTGGGGCTGAAGGTGAGCAGGTAGCGATTGCGGGCGTGCTTGGCCGCGTCCTGCACGCGCTGCTCGAATTTTTTGTCGGTGACGAAGGTGGTGTATTCGCCTCCGGACATGGTGGCGATCTCCTTGGAGACGTTTTTCTTGAGGGCCTGGACGAGGGCGAAGAGTGCGGACATCATATCGAGGGTGCGGTTCTCGCCGTTGTCCTTGACGTCGTGAATGAACTGGGCGGTGATGGGCGAGAAGGAGACGGTGAGGACGAGTACGTCAGACTGGCCGATTTTGCGAATGAGGCCGGTAATTTTGGTGTGCTTGCTGCCGTGGTCGCGGGCTTCGCTGAGGAGAAGAAGGACGCGGCGATAGGACTTGGGCTGGGTTTCGAGCAGATCGACAGCGTAATTGACGGTGTCGAGAATGGCGTCGCCGCCGTCGCCCGGCTCCATGGTTTTGAGGCTCTGGCTGAGGTCTTCGCTGGAATGGGTGTAGTCGCGGAGCAGGTGCGGTATTGAGTCGAATCCGATGAGCGCAGCCTGGCTGCGGGGATCGGTGAGAAAGCTGTCGAGAAGTGGGGCGAGGTGGCTGAATTTTTCGAATTCGAGGGCACTCATGCGGCCCTGTTCGACGGCGACGACGAGGGCGACGGGGGCGGTGTCCATCTCTTCCTGAACGCGAATTTTCTGTGCGACACCGTTGTCTTCGAGGACGAAGTCGTCCGGCTTGAGGCCATAGAGAATGCCGCCGCCCTTGGCTTCAACGAGGGTGGGAACGAGGACTTCCTGGGTGGTTACGCGGAGGGTGGGCTGGTCGGGGTTCGAGCCGGGCAGCGGCTGGGGAGGCTCTGCCGGGGGCATCTGCTGCTGGGCAGAGGAGATGGCGGCAGAGAAAAGAAGCGCGATGCCGCAACGGATCAGGAAAGGTGCCGGACTCATTCCAGAATTTGCTCCCATGACGATGATAGGCGAGCCGCCGCATCTCTAGGGACGAACCTAAGACGGGCTGACGTTACTGTTGCGAGGAACCTGGGGTGGCGCGGACTCGTATCCAACTCTGTAACTTATTGGAGGATTCACATGCGGTTTCGCACCCCGGCACTTCCCCATCTTGCTTTCGCCTGGCTGGGAGCATTTATTTTGTTCGGCAGTTCGCTGGCATCGGCACAGGATTCCGGCAGCGGATTCGAACTTCACGCCAACGGCAAGATCAAGGCGTCGGACGTGGGATTGCCTGTTTATCCGGGATCCAAGCTTTTCAAGAATACGGGTAGTGATTCCGCCGTCGATATGGGATTCACGTTTGGCGATACGCATTTCAGGTTGGTGGCTGCGAATTATCTTAGCCCCGACTCACCTGGGCAGATTTTGGACTTTTATCGCAAGCCGCTGGGGCGGTACGGGGACGTTCTGGAGTGTGATCACGGGAAGCCCGTGGGGGCAATCAAGACCACGCGGAGTGGTTTGACGTGCAACGACAAGAAGGACGGGCACGTGCAGGTGGAAGGGAATGTCGACTCGTCCACCGACCACGAATTGCGCGCGGGGACACCTCAAAAGATCCACATTGTCGGTATTGGCGAACGCCAGGGATCGAACATTCATTTCGGGCTGGTGTATCTCGAGGTGCCCAAGGACGACGCGTCGAAGCCGAAGACTGATTGAGTGGCGGCGGGGCTGGTCGCGGCCCCGGCAAGATTGCCTAGACTATTGGACGCGTGATCTGGGCACGAGGGCCGATGGGGACGAATTTGTGGGACTTCCCTGCACCCGGAATGGCTGGTAGAGCGTGGCGGGATTCAATGCCGTCGCCGAGGCAGGAGCCGCAGTGAGCGGCCGTGCGGTGTCGATCGCCGTACGAAGTGCCGCAAATGCCGGAGCGGGTTCGAGGTCGTCATCGAAGGGCAAGGGACGCTGGCGAGCGCCGTCTTCGCGAAGAGCCCACTTCTCTTTCGACTCATTGAGCCAGGTGTGAGCGTTGGTGATGCCCCATGTGAGGACCATGGGGACATTGGGCTCGGGAAGCACCAGGCCCAGGTAGTTGCGATAGACCTGCGCTACCGCGTAGTCCTGTGCCTCGGGGCCGCCTTCAAGGCCGCGCGTGTTCACGTCGAGTTCGGTGACGTAGACATCGAGGCCCATTTTTCGGACTTCACGAATGAAATTCTGCAGACCAACGCCCGGCTGAGGTCCCGCGGCTTTGAGATGGCTCTGAACGCCCACGGCATGGATGGGAACGTTGCGGGCCTTGAGGCGGCGGAGCAGCATCATGACGGATCCGCGCTTGGCGGTCTGTTCGGCAGTATCGAGCTCAATGTCGTAATCGTTGTAGACGAGTTTTGCACCCGGATCGGCGATAGCGGCGGTCTGGAAGGCAAGTTCGATGTAGTCAGGCCCCATGAGTCCGAGCCATGGCGAATTGCGCAGACCGTCGGGACGCCCATCCTTGGGCTCGACGGCCTCGTTGACCACGTCCCAGCTCTGGATCTGTCCGCGATACCGGCCTGCAACGGCCTGAATGTGTTCGACGAGAAGCAGGCGGGCGTTGTCACGCGTGGCGGTGGTCTTGAACCAATCCGGTAATTGCTGATGCCAGCATAAGTTGTGACCGCGGACCCTTTGACCGGCAAGCGATGCGAAGCGGAGGAGGCGATCCGCGGGCGCGAAGTTGAAGACGGCGGGCGTGGGGCGAAGGGCGCTCCACTTCATGGCGTTTTCGGCGACGAGCATGTTGGCCTGGCCGGCAACGAGCTGGGTGTACGGATCTGAGCTGTTGCCTGCGGCGAGGCCGTCCACGTCGAGCAGCGACGGATTGACGGCAGCTCCATAAAACAGGCCGTGCGCGAGAGCGTGGGCGCGCAGAGAATCCTGGCCGGTGGAATTGACATGCGAGTAGGGGCCAAGCTGAGCAGCTTTAAGCCAAGCTGGCAGCGCGGTGGCTCCGGCGGTGGCGAGGGCTGTTTTCAGAAGTTTGCGTCGCGTCAGTCGCGTGGTGTTTTGTCCGGACATTTCTATTCCCTCTAAGTTTAAGAAAGGCCTCGCTTACGGCCGGCGGCGCGCCTCACGCTGCACACGTCCGGTCCAGAAGAGAAAGCTCAGGAACTCCCACCGTTGCGCCCAGACGAAGCTGAAGATATCGCGTGGCTTCATCTTTTCCGCCCACATGCCGGAGTAGGTTTCCAGGCGCCAGCGAAGGTACTCGCTGCGCCACGGCATGATGCGGGAGCCTCGGGTTGCGTTCCAGAGGAAACGGATAGGGGCAAACATTGGGATTCCTGTTAATGAAAGTATAGCGGGAGTTGGACTCTTTCGCTGGCGAGGCTCGGGTGCCGGCGTTGATTGCGGCAAAGATTCGATTTTGCGGACATTGCTCGCAGTGAGCGGACTCCCTGGTGCGGCAGGAGGGATGATCAGCCCTGCATCCTGTCAAAGAGACTGCCCGAGCCGAGTTTTGCGATTACGGCTTCGAGAGCGGTTTGCTGCGTCAGAGAGAGAGAAAGCTGGGTGGAGATACTGGCTATGTCGGCCTGCATGAGGTTGGTTTGCGCGGCGGTCAACTGCGCCTGCTCTGAACTGACGGCGGTCGAAGCGGACGTGAGCTGGGTTATGGAGTTGTCGATCGTGACGCGCTGTTGGGAGACGAAGTTGAGAGCCGCACCGAGGGCCTGGGTATGGCCAATTGCCGCTGCCGAATCGAAGGGGTCGCCGGAGTAGTCGGCCACGAGGTTGTTGAGAGCGGCAAACACGCTGGAAGTGGCACCGGCAAAGATCTGGTCGCCGGGAACGTTGAGCTGGATCTGCTGGCCGCCTGGCGTGACGAGGAAATTCATGCCTTGATCACCGCTGTAGGTGACTGCTGCCGGCGTGGCGGTGTTGATAAGCGAGAAGGGTGCGTTGGCGCTGGCACTGCCGGCGAAGATGTACTGACCCTGATAGCTGGAGTTGGCGAGGGTGAGGATCTCTCCGCGAATGCCGGCGAGTTGATTGGCGATGGACTGCCGGTTGCTTGCGTTCATGGTGCCGTTGTTGGCGCTGGTGGCGAGCGAGACGGCCTGGGTAATCTGGTCGACAACCTGGCCAAGAGCCGAGTCGGCAACCTGAAGCTGCCCGGACACGAGACTGGCGGACTGCGTAAAGGAGTCGTCCTGTTGAATCTGATTGAGGAGGCGAACATTTTCGCCGGCGGCGAGAGGGTCTGAGCTGAGCGAGGTGACGCGCACGCCGCTGGACAGCTGCGAGGAGAGCTGCTGTGTGGTCAGCTGCGATTGATCGAGTGCGCTGACCAGGTTGGAAATGTAGTTAGGATCTACGCGCATGGGTTCCTCGCTGTTCCTCGTGTGGGATTGATCTTGAGACTCCTCGAGCATGATGAGGCACGAGTGATGCCGTTACGATCGGTCGTCGATCAAGCGGCACTAATCCTTGAGTGGTTGGTGTTCGCCAAATTCGTCCAATCAGGGCATCAACCCACGGTGGTCTGGCTGCCCAAGTTCAGAGTCGATGCCATGAGCGTGTTGATGATTGCGAAGACCTGCGCGGCGGCCTGGTAACTGCGCTCAAGCGTGGTCAGCGCCGCTGCTTCGTCGTTGAGGTTCACCGAGGAAATGGCGTTGCTGTGAGCCTGGAGCTGGCTCACTGAGGCGCTCTGCGCCGTGTTTTGGGTTTCGACCTGGGCGACGGTTGAGCCTAGCGTGGTGACAAGGCTGGAGTAGTAGTTGCTGGGAGTCTGGCTGTTGAGCAGCGTCTGGCCGGAAGCGAGAATGGTGCCATTGGGCAACGTGAGGCCGGTAAGGATCGCGGGACTCGAAGCGCTGCCGAGAGCTGCCAGGCGGACAGCGTTGGAGTTGTCGCCGCTTCCCTGCCCGGTGGCTGCGGCGGCAATCAGGCTGGGATTCGAGATGACAACTGCCATACCGAATGCGCTCCCCGAAACCTGAAGTGGTTGGCTGAAGAGGGCTGTTCCGGTATTCCCATTGAGATCGATACCTGCGATCGACTGGGCATTCACCTCGGTGGTGATGCCAAAGGCAAGTTGGTCAAGAGCCGCGACAACACCGGGAATGTCCTGGTCGCGAGCGGTGAGATAGCCGCCAAGTTGACCTCCGCCGCTGGCAAGTTCGCCTGTAATGTCGGTGGCGCCGATGAAGAAATGAGTAACGCCATTGACTCCGCCGGCAGTGAGCGCGTTGCTTATGCCATGCGAGATAAGCGTCTGACCCGACGTCGTGGTGATGGTGAGGCCGTTGTTTTCCGTGGTGATCTGGTTGATGCCGATGAGCTGCGAGAGTTGCGAGAGAGCCAGCTGGCGCTTGTCTTCGAGCGCTCCGGCATCTGTACCTGGCGAAACCGACTGGATCTGCTGGTTCAGCTGGGCAATTGAAGAGGTGAGGGCGTTGACCTGGCTGACCAAACTCACTGCCTGATGATCGAGTGCGGCACTTTGCTGGTTGAGACTTGCAGCCGTGCCCGAGATGTCAGCCGCGAGGGTGGAGGCTTTGGAAAGCACCTGCTGGCGCAGCGCATTGTCAGTGGGGTTGGCTTCAAGAGATGCGAAGGAGCTGAAAAGACCGGTGATGTCACTGCCGATGTTGCCGGCCGCGGAGTTTGCAGAGCCGGATGCCGGTGTGAAGAGAGCCTGAATACTGTTAAGCGCGTCGAGGCGGGCCGATGATGCCGAAGCCAGTTGCTGTTGCTGATTGAGACGCTCGAGGAGGACGCGGTCGCGCATGGAAGTTGCGCCGGTTTCCGTGACGCCGGTCCCGTAAGCCACCCCATTGATGGTCACAGGAGTATTTTCCAGCCAGGTGGGTGTTTCGCGGGAATAGCCGGGCGTGTTGGCGTTGGCCACGTTGCCGGAAATGATGTTGAGAGCAGACTGGTCGGCCTGGAGCGCTGCAGAGATCAGGCTGAAAGCGGAACTGATGGTTCCCATGGGTCCTCTTCTACAACGATGGCTGCGGGCAGCCGTACTCCAGGTTTCCTTCTCGCAGGTCGCGCAGCCGGCGCATCACGTTGAGATTGGCCCGCGTAGCCTCAAGAACATGGGCAAGAGCAGCCAATTCACCGGATGCGGCAGCAGACCGCCGGGCAAAGTTGGCACGCATGGACCGGGATTGCTTTGGCAGGTCGCTGTTCAACTTGTGACAGGACCGCGCCAACTCTTCAAGACGATCGGCATCGAGCAGTGCTAGGGCACGGGTGGCTGCGGCAATGGTTGCGCGAAGATCAAGTTGCTGTGCTTCGGGAATAGAGTCGATGTCTCCGGACCCGTGCATCGAGGTTCGTCCTTTCGATTTGCTGCTACTGTTTTCCGATCCCCCCGCCTGGGAGTCAACGGGCGCGCTCAGCGGCCGCGGGCGAGCATGGCATCAACCATTTTCGACGCTACTGCTGAAGCGGGAACGTTGTAGGCGCCAGCCTCGATAGCGGCTTGAATACTCGCTACCTTGTCCATGCGTACACCATCGTCGGTCAGTGACTGAGACACGATGCTTCCGGCGCTGCTTAAAGTGGCGTGATCGGCGCTGAAGGGGCCTGCGCCAGTGATCCGAGCCTGTTTGGCCAGTTGCGCCGAAGAGGACGCGGACTGGGACACTCCCAGAAGTGATCTCAATCCATCCAAGCTGCTGCGAATATCCATGTGCTACTCCTTAAGGTCTACATCGGCATCATTACTTATCACTCTAGTCATTTAGCAATTCTCATGGCGGTATCGAAGTGCTGTTCTTTGGGTACCGGTGCCACGTTGGGATGATTACCAGATCGGGAAATATCCGAGTGAGAAACTTGGCCGAGGATGCGGTTGGCAATACCAAATCCGCCGGCGTTGCTGATGGCACGGCCGAGGGCCTCGCGTGCGTAGTCGCCCAACGCGCCATTGGAGCCGGAATCGCCGTCGGTGCCGGTGAGAGAATCGCTGGCGGTCAGGGGCTTGAGCAGTTCTTTCATCATCTGAGCTTCAAATTCGTGCGCGGCGCGAACCAGGCGGGGCTGCGGGGCCGTTTGCATGTTGTTATGCGGGATGGTAATCGGATCAAGCACAGTAACCTCTCATCAAAGTACTTCCAGATCGGCTTCAAGGGCGCCGGCTTCCTTCATGGCCTGGAGGATTGAGATCACATCGCGGGCTCCGGCGCCGGTGCGCTGCAACTCCTGAACAAGGTCTTCGACGGTTGCGCCCTGTTTGAGCTCAATGCGATTGACGGGCTTGTCGACGGCCTGGACGGTAGTTTGCTGGACCACCTGCGTTGTGCCCGAGGAAAAGGGGCCGGGTTGGGAGACGATCGGCTGCGAGATCACGTTGACGGAGAGGCCGCCGTGCAGGATCGAGACAGGCTGCAGGCGCACGGTGCCTCCAATCACGACAGTGCCGGTGCGCTCGTTGACCACAACGCGGGCCCGCGGAAAAACGTCGATCTCGATGCCCTCGATGGTGTCGAGCAGGGCAGCACGATCTTCTTCCGCAGAGGGAATGACTTCGACCCGGCGGCTGTCGACCGTATGGGCACGCGTGGCGCCAAGAGCTTTGTCTATGGCGGCGGCGAGGCGCTCCGCGGTATGGAAGTCGGCGTCGTTGAGGACAATGCTGAGGGTCTCAAGCTGCTTCAGGTCGAAGGGCACGGTGCGCTCCACCAGCGCTCCGCCGGGAATTCGCGCGGTGGTGGGATGGTTCACCTGACGGCTGTTGCCGGCAGAAGTTGCCATGTAGCCGCCCAACACCAATGCGCCCTGCGCCTCGGCGTAGATCTGGCCGTCAGGGCCGTAGAGCGGAGTCATGAGCAGGATGCCGCCTTCGAGCGAACGCGCGTCGCCTGCCGAGGAAGCGGTAATGTCCATCTTGTAGCCGGGCCGGGTGAATGGCGGCAGCGTAGCGACGACGAAGACGGCGGCCATGTTTTTGACTTGCATGTTGGAGGCGGAGTTGGAGCCAGTCTGGGGCACGGTGATGCCCATGCGTTGCAGCGCGGAGATCAGAGTCTGCGCGGGAAACACGGTCTGCGAACTGTCGCCCGTACCACGCAATCCGACGACCAGGCCATAGCCCACAAGCTGGTTATCGCGAATGCCTTCGATGGTGGCTACGTCTTTAACACGGGCCCGCTGCGACGGTGTCTGCGCGAGCAGCGGGGGGAAGCGAGCATGGCAATTGCACAAACGATCGCCAGAACAAAACCCGGAACGGATTGTGGTGTTCGTTGCCGCACGGCTCTAGCTCCTATTCGCTCTCTATCAGCGCCATTCCGCATTTTTAGAACACCAATATTCTTTCGAGAAACCGCACCAGCGGATTCTGGCGATACGTTGAATCGTTGACGATGCCCTTGCCGGTGACCTCCAGCTCAAGATCGGTCATCGATGTGGAGAGGATCTGGTTCTGGGCGCTCACGTCTTCAGGGCGCACCAGGCCGCGGAGCTTGATGAGCTGCGTCTGCTGCGAGAACGTGAGCTGGCGTGTGGCCTGCACAACCAGCATGCCGTTGGGCAGCACGTCGACGACTTCGGCCCCGAATGTTGTGACGAGGCTGGAGTTGGTCGTGCTCTGTCCCTGCGCGGTGAGGCCTGACGATGAGGTTTGTCCAACGAGGTTCTGCAGGGCGTTGCTCGCTTTCACGGCACCGAAGAGCGAGGTGATGCTGGATCTGGCGTTAGAGGCTCGCGTGTTTTTGACCTGCCCATCCGTGGACGCTGCCAGGCTCTCGGTCACAACGATGGAGAGCACGTCGTGGAGACGGAATGCCTTTGAATCCGTTCCAAGGCGAACGAGCTGGCCGTTGGGGCTCCAAATCGCGCCAGGGGAGCGCACTTCAGCGGCCTGCTGAGCACGAACACGCTGCACGTAGGAGCGGAGAGCGGCTTCGGGCGGATTAGGCTTGCCGGAGTCGGCGAGAGTCGCTTTTTTGGCAGATAGGATTGGCGATAACGCGAGTGCTGCGCAAAATGGAAGAAGCATTGCACACTGTGATTTCGTGGTCATGGCCTCGGCTCCCTATCGGAGGGCAGCGTGGCTTTGCCCGGACCCGTAGCTACGGCGCGCACAATCCGGCCTCCCAATTTCAGGCGGGCGCGGAATGATGCGCCGGCTTGAGCGGGACCGAGAGCGAGCGCTTCAAAGCGCGCATCGACGATCTTTGTGTGCTCTTCGAGGATGAGGCTGTCACCGGCGCGAATCACTGGAACCATGGCGCTGTGAGGCAAATTGAAACGAAGCTCAAAGGCCGGGTGACTTCCATTCGAATTGAGCTGAACGAGTTGGCCGGGACCGCCGCGATGGTGCTCGTCACGGAGCAACAGCCAGCGCGATCCACAGGCACGGTCGTCAATCTCCCCGGCGATCCGGGATGAGTCGATGATCATCTTGGGTTGCGGTTCCGGGGCCGGTTGAGCCGGCGTCTGGCCCGCCACAATCGGCGTAATAAGGGCCGCGCACAAGGCGATTCCCGAGAACTGGCCAACTCGTTTTCCTATCAATGAATTCACAGGGCTCCTCCACTTCAGCGGGTCATGTTGTTGACCTGGGAATACATTTCGTCAGCGGCCTTAATGACCTTGGAATTTGATTCATAGGCCCTCTGCGCGAGCACCATCTGCACAAATTCGGTGACCACATCGACGTTGGAGTTTTCAAGGTAGCCCTGCTGCAACGAGCCGAGCCCTTCGGTTCCCCCTGGATTGCCGAGCACTGGATCACCGGAGCTGAGGGTCGCCTGGAGGAGGTTGGCGCCCATGCTTGCGAGGCCCCCGGCGTTGGGAAACGTGGCAAGCTGCAATTGCCCGAGTTGCGAGGGGTTCTGCTGCCCGGCAAGAGTAGCGTTTACTACGCCATATTGCGTGATGGTGACGGCGGTGGCGTTGGCCGGAATCGTGATGGTGGGGATGATGGGATCGCCGTCGGTGGTCACGACGGTGCCCTGGTTGTTGAGGTGGAACTGGCCGGCGCGCGTATAAGCGATAGTGCCGTCAGGGCGCTGCACCTGAAAGAATCCGGAACCTTCAATGGCGACGTCGAGCGGATTGGAGGTCTGGTTGAGCGAACCCTGGGTCATGATCACCTCGGTCGCCGCCGACTTGGTTCCAAGGCCTATTTGCAGGCCGGCACCCACCGTCGACTGACTCTGTGCCGCGCCTGGCGTTACAAGGTTTTGGTACACCATGTCCTGAAATTGAAGCCGGAGCTGACGAAAGCCGGTGGTGGACGAGTTCGCCAGATTGTTGGCGATGGTGTCGAGATTCATCTGTTGCGCGCTCATACCGCTTGCCGCGGTATACAGGGCTCGAATCATGACGCTCCTTCCGTGAGATTGGGATCACTGCCTCAAACCCGGGGCAGCTCCTCGGTTGCAAACTTGTTGAACTCGGTGTGGAAGATGGTAAGAGCCTTCTGCATCATCTCGGCCTGACGCTGCATGACGATCAAATCGAGGGTGCCCTGAATCGCGTCCTGGTTCGCCGACTCGATCGCGCCTTGATGCACGGCGGCGTCTTTTGAAAGTGTGGCAGGCGCGTTTTGCGCTGCAACGTAGCGATTGGCGCCCTCGGGCGTGAGTTGGACTCCAGGGGCAAAGCTAAATATGCCTACGGTTGCCGCGGCGCCGCCTGCCACCGAAATCACCCCATCGGCCCCCACCGAGACCTCACCGGGCGGAACAGAGATCGTCTTGCCTCCGGCAGAAAGCACCGGCTCGCCTTTAGCGGTCACCAGCATGCCCGCCTGCGACCGGTGGAAGCTTCCGTCACGCGTGTAGCGGAGGCCGCTTGTGGTCTGGATTTGAAAGAATCCACTGCCTTCAATGGCGAGATCGAGCGGATTGCCGGTCTGCTGCAGCGGGCCCTGGTCAAGGCTCAGCCTGTCGCCACCGAGCAGGCCGAAGTTGTTGACGGTCTTTCCAAGCTGCGAACCGAATGCATCAGGGCCGAGGAGCACGGAACGGAAGTACTCCCGCTCGGCACGATAGCCAGGCGTCTGCGCGTTGGCCAGGTTGGCTGCGGCCGTGTCCAGCGCCTGCGTGCGCGCCAGAAGACCCGTCATCGCTGCATAGTATCCACTGTCCATCGATTCCTCCCGCGGCGTGGAAGGAAGCAGGTGGAAGTCCGATACACGAGTCGAAAGATTAGAGATGCATCAGGGAACGCCGAAACTACTCGTGGAAACCGCCCGAAGGCAGCGGTTCTTCGTCGTCGTTCCCGCACATTGTGGGAGGCAAACGCCAGCCTACTGAAGGCCGTCGCAGAGAATGGTCACCTCGAAGAATGAGTCGTCGTAGCGGAATCCGTGACGCAGGGTGAACTCGGGAGCCTGCACATGCAGTTTGTAGTCGCGGCCGGTGATGACCGCAGGTACAGACAGGTCGCATTGAGACGCTAGCTCTGGCACCTTGCTCTTCCATGTTCCCGCAAGGATGTTGCAGATCTCGCCGATGGCATCTTTAACAGTGTCGTCGGTGTCCTCAAACTCCATGCCGGTCATGCGTGCGGCAATGTCGCGTGCGACGATTCCGCTGGTGCTGAAAACGCAGGCGCCGGTCAACTGCCCGCCGAATCCCACCACCGCGGTAACGGACTCTGTCCCCAAGGCGGCCACCTCCCATGCGCGTTTGCAATGCACGCCGACAGTCAGACTGAATACCTCGTCTACGCTGCCGTCGAGGTTGCCGGGGGTGGAGATTAGACCCACGGAGTTTCGGAGCGAAATCGTCATCCTCTTCGGCCTCTCCGCACCGCCAAGAAGCGACGATCGCATTGCCCATGGATTCGCAGGCACGGTCTTTCCTTCAATCTGTCGCCTGTCAGGCGGCGTTGAGCAGGCTCAGCACGCGCTGCTTGACCTGTTCAGCTGTAAATGGTTTACGAATGTATCCGCGGGCGCCCGCCTGGATTGCTTCTTTGACATGTTCTTCGCTGGACTCCGTGGTAATCATCACCACCGGAACCCCAGGTGCAAGGTTGCGCGCGACGATCTGGCGAAGGAACTCGAGGCCGTCCATTGAGGGCATGTTGATGTCCGACAGGATCAGATCGACAGACCTGATCTTGAGTATCTCCAGTCCCTCATTGCCGTTGCCGGCTTCGTGCACGACGAGGGTATCCAACCCCGCCTGGCGGAGCGCGCGTTCCACAATCTTTCGCATCACCGCGGAATCGTCGACGATCAACGTTGTAACTTCTCGCATGGAACGATTGCCTCTAAAGTGTCTATCGGCAAGAACTGCGAGCCCTTGAGAGGAAGACAGTGGATGCAGAACTACCCGGTGTGAAAACTGCATGGCTCTAAAGGCTCGTGGGAGGGGAATGCTTCTGCTACCGTCCCGCGAATGTGCAGATGACATCCCGGATTGACGAAGGCTCAGGAAGCGGACCAGCCTGCGGACGAATCCACATACGCAGCCAAAGGCACTCATGCACACGCACCAGGCGCGAATCGATGGGTCGGATTTGTTCGATCCGCCGTGCCAGGGACTGCACGAGGGCAGCTTCGGAGGCGGCCTCAAGCAGTTCCACGGCGGGAAAGGAAGACTGCAGCATCCGGACGTGAGCCGTTTGAAACCGAGACCCCTCCACCAGGCCGCTCTCCACCCGGAGCCCCGAGATGCGCTCCAGGGCAAGGGTGAGGACCGGATCGAGGCGATCCTCGAAGCCCAGGTAGATGAGCTTGCCGGCGGCGACGCGCAGAGGAAGAACTCCGAATGCGTCGAGAAAGAAGCGCGGCAACAGGGGTGCCAATCCTTCCGGATCGTGCGACTCAAGGGACAGCACCGGACAGCCCCATTGCAGACCGAGGGCGCGAGTCACGAGACGCTCGGGGACACCTTCGTTGGCAATAAGCCAGTCACCCAGCCGCCCCGTGCCATGGGTGCGCTGGCTGCGAACAGCCCCTCGCAGCTGCTCGGCAGTAATCCAGCCCTGTTCGAGCATGAGCAGCCCCAGCGGCACGCGGTGGCGGTGCTTTTCAAGCGCCACAGCGCAACCGTCCAGTTCCCGTGCCACGGACAGCTTCACGCGCTCCAGGGTGCAGGCTGCCGAGCACGTCCACCCGCCTTCGACGAGAGGCGCAGTCCGCCGGCGCCAGAGATGAAGCCATCCTGAATTGCATGCCGCGTTGGAGCAGGTTTCGAGCAATCCGCCGCGCGCGAGCAGGACGGAAGCGGGCGCTCTTCCTCCCGGCATACGGTCCGAATCGGGAGGTGTCGCGCTCGCAAAAGCATTGCTGCGCCAGTTCAGAACAGGCATCGAATACTCTCCAGGCGTCTACGCGGTGTGGCCACCTCGGTCACGCGAAGGCCAAAGTTGCCATTGACCAAAACCACTTCTCCGCGGGCAACGATCTTGTCGCCAACGACCAGATCAACCGGGTCATTGACGGTGCGATCGAGTTGCACCACGTCTCCCGGTCCCAGGTCGAGCACCTTGCCCAACGGCAGTTCTCGGCAGCCGAAGCGCAGTGTTGCCTCGAGTTCGACATCGAATAGAAGTTCGAGTCCGGCCCGTTCAGCCGGTGCGGAAGGCGGGGGTGAAAGGGGTTCTGAAACCACGACTGGGTCGGAAGGTTTTTTCTGGGGAGAAGCGGTGCGCACTTCATCGAGAACCATCAGCGGCCAGGAGCGCTCTGTGCCTTGGAGCAGGAATGTGCGGGATCTCGAAGTATCGCCGGCAGAGGCTTCGCGCCCAGGAATTTCCTTAAAAGTTTCTATCCGGCATTTGCGGCCCGTTTTGACGAGCAGGTCGCCTGCTGCGGATTCGGCAACCTCGCGCAGCAGCTCGCCCCAGGAGGACTTCTGCTCGACGCCTTCTCCCATCAGGGGCGAAGACATCACACTACGATCGACGATGACGACAAACTGCCCGGTCTGCTCGCCGGCCAGCGTTGCCTCGAAAGCGAATGAACCTGTTTCAAGCCTGGAGGAAGAGGACGGGACAAGTTGCGGCTCTCCGGAGAGCGCCTGGGAAAGGAGTAAAGTTGCGGCATCGATCCAGCATTCAAGGTAGGTCGTCATGGCTGATCCCCGCTCAGGCATTGCTCAATGCGAACGGCGCGATGATCGCCAACACTTACGGGTTGAGCCGTTGCGAGCGGGCGGCCACCCACGCACCAGAGCGGAGCAGTATTAGCCGGCAAGTCCATGCGAAGAATGTCCCCAGGCCTAAGATGTTCGACCACTGTGGCGGGAATACGCACGCTCGGCAGTTGCAACGTGGCCCCAAACTCGATGTGCCTGGCAGCAGCCTCAATGCGCCTGCGGATCTCGGGAGCATGGTGGCGGCCATGAGCCCAGTCGGAGGTGAGACGACGCAGGATGGTATTCGAAACTACGGCGGGAAAAGCCAGATTGAGCAGTCCCGAGCTATGCGGCATGCGAATTTCGAAACTCAGGCACAGGGATTTCTCGGTCAGGCTCATCATGCGCGCCACCTGGGTCTGCATCTGGCGCCGCTCAAAGATGAAGCAGAGACCCACCTGCTGCCAGGCAGCGTCCAGCTCGCGGCAGATGATTTCGACGACCGAACCAAGAATGGCTTCCTCGATGTCGGTGAGCTCACGAAGCGGACCTTCTTTCCCTTCGCCACCTAACAGAAGGTCGATGATGGGCGGCGCGAGAGCCATCTCCAACTGCAAAACTGACAAGGCACCCAGTGGCTCAAGGCGGACTGATGCGACGTAGTTGATTTCGGGAATGCGCAGAAGGAATTCACTGAATGGAATTTGTTCGGCAGAGACCAGAGTCACCTGGAATCGCGAACGCAGCGAGGCGGCGAGGTTGTGGGTTAGATTGCGTGCGAACAGGTCGTTCAGGATGCTGATGGCGTGCAACTGCTCGGTAGAGATCTGGCCCGCGGACGCGAAGCTATACGGAATGGCGGCAGGTTGCGCTGGCACAGCGCATTCCGGCGCGGTACTGGAGCGCGCGGACTCAAACAAAGCGTCGATTTCCTCTTGCCGAAGAAGCTTCTCCATGAACTACTTCCCTTCCCGGACGATGGATCCCGGGCGTGTCACCGGCATTCGGTACGGCTTCGAACTCGCTGTCGACGGAATGGAGGCAAGATCCTTCAACGCCGATCTGAGATGAACCACGGCCGAGGCATGAACCTGGGAAACGCGCGACTCGACCACTCCCATGGCAAGACCAATCTCCCGCATGGTCATTTCTTCAAAGTAGTAGAGGGTCATCACCAGGCGTTCGCGGTCGGGCAGGTTGGAAATGGCGCCGGTGAGGCGTTCCTGCATCTCGCCCTTGAGACAACGGAACAGGGGATCTTCGTCGGGCCGGCCGGGTACGTAGGCCAGTTCCTCATCTCCCGAATCCTCATTGTGCTCCACGTGGAGAGTCCCGATCTCGAGCCCCTTCAGTTCGCCCAGCAGTTGCTGGTAGCCGTCCAGGCTCAGGCCCATCTCGGCAGCAACTTCGGATTCTCCGGGTGCATGGCCCAACCGCGCGGTAAGAACGCGGATAGCCTCTTCCACGGCCCGCCCCTTGCGGCGGAGTTCGCGGGGACTCCAGTCGAGTGTGCGCAGACTGTCAAGAATGGCCCCTCGAATTCGAAATTGCGCATAGCTCCTGAATTGAACGTTCTTTTCCGGGTCGAACTTGGTGAAGGCATCGAGAAGGCCCACAACTCCGGCGGAGACGAGATCTTCAATGTCAATGTGCTGGGGAAGACGCTCGTGAATGCGGCGAGCCAGAAACCGCACCACCGGCAAGTGTTCGAGAAGCACCCGCTCCTGCTCCAGCGTCATCATCCCGGCCACACCGGCAGGAGGATATCCTCCCGCTCGCCTTGCATTGTGATTGCCCGGTTCTGCGGTGATTACGGCTCCCATGAGTTCCATGCCATCCTCCCCACCCTGTGTCCCCTCGGTGATCGTCTTCCTGGCTCCCCGTGCTAACGCACCGTTCCGACCGGTCGCAGTCGAACCTCGGCAGGTATTTCCGCGGCAGCCACGACGGCCAGGCGGGGATACATAGGTTCCAGCCATCGCCGTACGTGGTAACGGGCGGGACTTGAACAAAGGAGCACGGGGGGAGCCGCAGGGGAGCCGGCGCAGATGAGAGGCTTCAAAGAATCGACCAGGCGCCGCACCAGCGGGATTCCGGGGGCCACCGCCGCGGAGAGCAGGCGATGGCCGCTTTCCGGCGAGATCGTTGCGAAGATTTCTTCTTCCATGGCGGGATCCAGGAGCAGGACAGGAAGCTGGCCGTCCGCATCGAGGAGCGGCTGGACCAGACGCCGGCCCATGGCCTGGCGCGACGCTTCAACCAGCGCCTCCGTGCTTTTGTTCAAGGGAGCGGTTTCAAGCAGGGCTTCGAGTATGGACCCGAGATCGCGAATCGACACTCGCTCGCGAAGCAGCTGCTCGAGGACCCGAGCCACTTCTCCAAGAGTCAGGAGCTTGGGTACGAGTTCCTCCATCAGCTTGGGGTGCGATTCATTGAGCCCATCCATGAGCCGTTTGATTTCGGCTCGGCCCAGCAGTTCCCCGGCATGCTGTCGGATCAATTCGCCAATGTGGGTGGTGATGACGGTCACGCAATTGACAACCGAGTATCCGGCTGCAACTGCCTGCTCTTCGAGAGCCGGTGCGATCCAGGTGGCGGGCACGCCAAAGGCAGGTTCACGAGCCTCGCGCCCGGCCAAGGGACGGCGATTGGGATCGGCGGAGACCGCCAGTAGCTGCTGGCCTTCCGTCATCCATCGGCCGATCTCGAGGCCGCGCAGAGAAAATATGTATTCCCTGGGTTTGAGACGCAGGTTGTCCGAGATATGGACGGGCGGAATAAGAAAGCCCAACTCGGCAGAAAGATGGCGGCGCAGTGCGCGCACCCGGTTCAGCAGCTGACCGCCCTGTTGCTCATCGACGAGAGGAATCAGCTGAAAACCGATCTCCAGGGTGAGGTCTTCAAGTCGAAGCATTGCCGAGATCTCCGCGCCGGGAGCCTGCTCGGCTTTCTTCTTCTCTGAAGCAGAGGGCTCGACCACCGGCCCAACGGCGGCAGCCGCGGCCACACGGCGGGCACCAATGAAAAGTGCTCCGGACACCAGCAGGAAGGCAAACTTGGGTAGGCCCGGGATCAGGCACATGGCGGCAGTGACGAGACTGGCCAGGTACAGCGTGGCGGGCCGCGCCAGCAACTGCTGGCGGATTTCGCCTCCCAACAAGCCCGCCGAGTTGGCGCGGGTGAGAGTAATTCCGCCAGCTACGGAAACCAGCAGAGACGGAATCATGGTTACCAGGCCGTCGCCGACGGTGAGAACTGTGTAGGTGCGTACCGCCTCGCTGAGATCGATACCTTGTTGCAGGGTGCCGATGAGCAGGCCCGCAATGATGTTGATGGCGGTAATCAGAATGGTGGCCAGCGAGTCGCGCTGGTTGAAGCGGGCCGCGCCATCCATGGCCCCGTAAAATTCGGCTTCGCGCGCGATTGCCTGGCGGCGTTTGCGGGCTTCGGCTTCGTCAATCAGGCCGGCATTCATGTCCGCGTCGATCGCCATCTGCTTGCCGGGGAGTGCGTCGAGAGTGAATCGCGCTGTAACCTCGGCGGTTCGCACCGCGCCGTGCGAGACCACCAGGAACTGGATGGCGATGAGAGCGAGAAACAGAACGAACCCAACCACGTAGTTGCCGCCCACCACAAACTGCCCAAAGGCTTCAATGACCTTTCCGGCGGCCGATGTTCCCTCCGATCCATGCAGCAGGATTCGCCGGCTGGAGGCAATGTTGAGCGACAGCCGAAACAACGTGAGCAGCAGAAGCAGCGTGGGAAACACACTCAGTTCGACCGCACGGCGAATCTGCACCGCAGAGAGAAAGACGATGATCGAAGCGGCCATGGATAAAGCGAGCAGCAGGTCCAGGGCGGCCGCGGGCATCGGTATCAGCATCACGAAGATGACGCTGATGGCAGCCAGCGGAAGGGCGTAGTCGCGAAAACGCGCCAGGAAAGCAAGTGCGTTGATCGGAGGGGTAGCAGTAACGGTTGTGCTCACGGCTTATCTCCCGGGCGATGCGGATTCGAGAATGGGTTGGGCCGGTTTCCGCTTCTGGTTGCGGCGGCAGCTTCGCGCCGGCGGCGTTCCCGCACTTCGGCTTCAACCCGCTGGCGATAGAGGTAGGCAAGGATGGCCGCTACAGCCGCGTACAAATCGACGGGAATGGCGCTGCCTACTTCGACCGACCGATAGAGGGAGCGTGCCAGGGGTGGATTTTCGACAATGGGTACGCCGGCCCAGCGAGCTTCCGCTTTGATCTCTTCGGCGAGCAGGTTGCGGCCTTTGGCAAGCACCTTCGGAGCCTCCATGGTGCTGAAGTCAAAGCCCAGGGCAACGGCATAATGGGTCGGATTGGTGAGCACGACGGCGGCGCGGCCCACGTCGTTCTTCACGCGGCGGCGGCGCATCTGGCGCTGCAGGCCGCGAATGCGGCTGCGGCTTTGCGGTGAGCCCTCCGTCTCCTTGAACTCATCGCGCATGTCCTCTTTGCTCATCTTGAGCCGCGATTCCCGGCTCTGCCATTCGACGGCGAAGTCGATCAAAGCCCATGCAAACAGCAGCCACGCCGCCGCGTGGAGCAGCCCGAATACGTCGGAACCAAGCAGGACGAGCCGTTGCGCGGAAAACGGCGGCATGCTGAACTGCCTGGCGATGCGCTGCACCGCAAATATCGCCAGCAGGGCGGCGGGAATAAGCGACTTGCCCAGTCGAGCCGCGGCACGCAGCGAGAACAGGCTCTTCGCGTTGGTGAGGGGATTGACGCGATCGAACTTGAACGCGATGGCGCCGCCGTGAAAGCTGACACCGCCGGTCTGCACCACTCCGACGGCAAGTGCGGCGGCGGCAACGGCCGCAAGTACCGCGCCCGCCGGCGAAATCACCACGAGGGTGAGGCGTCGAATCGCAGACAGCGTAGAGACTATTGCGTCCGGTTCCCAGCTTTCCTGGTTGCCAAGGTCGAGAAATGCGGAGAAGACGCTGCGCCACGCAATCAGCAGGCGGCTTCCCAACATCGACAAAGCGAGTACGCCTGCCAGCGTGCCCGCAGCCGCCGTTAGCTCGCGGCTGTGGAGGATATCGCCATCCTTGCGCGCCTTTTCCCGCCGATGCGGACTTGCCTGTTCAGTGCGGTCTCCGGGCAAGGGTCAGCCTCCCGTTCCGCTTGCCGCCGGCCCGGCAACAAGTTTCTGCGCCAGATCGAGCAGTCCCGCGAAACGGGCCTCGATAAAGCGCGGCCAGAGAGCGAGAGACCCAGCCAGAATCACAAATCCGGTAAGCGTCTTGACGGGCACCGTGAGGGACATGACGGGCAGCTGCGGGCTGAGCTTGCCCATCAGCGCGATAGCGATCTCGACCAGCATGGTGGCGGCCAGCACAGGAGCCGCAAGTTCCACCGCGGCCACGAAGATGCCCCCTGCCGCACGCACCAGGACCAGGCCGCTGGCGGGCGCCAACACATACGTTCCCAGGGGAACCGCGCGGAAGCTGCGAAACAAGGATGCGAGCAGAATGCGGTCGAGACCCGCGGTGATCAGCACAAGCGTCCCCATCAGCTGAAACAGGTTGCCCAGAAGCGGCGTTTCGATCGACGACGACGGGTCCATGAGATTGACCAGCGAGAAGCTGAATTGCACGCCCGCAATCTGCCCGGCGAACAGCAGAATTTCGTTGAGGAATGCGAGGGTAAGGCCATAGAGCAGACCGACCGCGAGCTCGCCCAGGATGGCGGTGAAGCTAATGTCGGCGTTGGCGTGCGGCAGCGTAGCCACCAGTGGCGCCAGCAGCCACGCTACCGCCAGCACGAATACAGCCTTGGCACGGATGGGAAGCGCATTCGACGAGAAGAACGGAGCGAATACGACCATGCCGCTGACGCGAATCAGGGCCAGAGTCATGGCAGCGAGAAAAGTGCTCCATTCATGCATGCTCCGGACTCCTTTCCGGTTGTCACCCCAGATAGCGGTGCAGGTCGACGATCAACAGCCGGGTGTAGACTGCCATCCGGCTCAGGAACCAGGGCATGCCCACCAGCAGTACGATGGCCACGACGAGCAGGCGCGGCACGGAAGTCAGAGACTGGTCTTGCAGGCTGGTGAGCGTTTGAATCAGGCTCAGAGCAAGGCTCAGCAGAGCCGAGATGATCAGCACCGGCGCAGCCAGGATCATGGCCTCCCGCATCAGTTGACGAAGCAGTTCGGCCACCATGTCGGGGTTCATCCAAGCCTCCTTAAAAGCTCTTCAGGAGCGAGTGAGCAAGCAGGTTCCAGCCATCGATCATCACGAACAGCAGGATCTTGAGCGGCGTCGACACGACGACCGGCGGAAGCTGGAACATGCCGATGGAGGTGGTGATCGACGCCGTCACCATGTCAATCAGCAGAAAGGGCAGAAACAGCACCGCGCCGATGGCGAATCCGGCTTTGAGTTCGGAGAGGATGTAAGCGGGGACGACCACGCGCATGGGCAGATCGTCCGCCTTATCGGGCCGCGCAATCTGGCCTGCCGCGGTGAACAATGCGAGGTCCTTCTCACGGGCATAGCGAAGCAGGAAAAGCTTGACGGGCTGCGATCCGCGATCGATGGCCTCAATCCCTGTGATCTGGCCGGCGCGATAGGGTTCAACTGCCATCTGGTCGACTTGCGTGAGCACCGGCGTCATCAGGAACCAGGTCATCATCAACCCGAGCCCAAGGAGCGTGGGATTCGAAGGGGCACTCTGCGTCCCCAGAGCCTGGCGTAGAAAGTGGAAGACGACCAGCAGCCGAACCAGCGGCGTCATGGCCATCACAATGGCTGGCAGCAGCGTGACCAGCGTGAGAACAAAAAGAATGGTCCAGGGAGTTGAGTCAGAGGGATGCAGGCGAGTATTCAGATCGGGCAGAAGCGGTACCGCGGCCGCCGATGCCGTGTGCGCAGCGGTCCAAATGGTTACCATGAGGTTCTCGCCATGGACTTACGCGAGCCAATCGGACTTGCGACGCGCGCTCTCGGCGGGTCGAGAGAGTAAAAGGCCGGAGCACCTTCCGCCGAGGTAGCAATCAGGAGCCTGCGGCCGTCCGCCTCGACAAGGGAGAGCGTCTGGCGGGGCGCCAGCGTAATGCGCTCCAGCAGGGCCAGCGTGGGACGTGGACGAGGCCGCGCACCGAGACGTTGGAGCAGCCAGCCTGCCAAGCCGCCCGTTGCCGACTCCGCCGTTGAAGCGGGCGCTTTGCCTCCGGAAGGCTCTCGTTTGGGAGACGCGAACTTTATCTTCATGAGAGGCGGGTGAGGCGGACGGCGAGGTGCAGGTCCACCACTTCAAACTCGCTCCAAGCCAGAGTCTGGTTACCGGACATTACCGGCAGATCCTCGGACTGCGCCCATTGCGAAGCCACAACAATGCCCGACTCAAGAGCCAGAAGGTTGCGTACGCGAAAGTCGCGGATAGGAACGGCCACGTCCAGCTCTACCGGGAGCCTCGAAACCGGTCCGTCGACGTTGAGGCCTGTCGCACCAAACGTGGTCTTTTCAGAAGGCACGATCGCAGTGCCCGGTCCCGGATCGCGGGGGTCCACAACGGGTTGGGTGGAGGGCGGAACTAGAGAGGCGGCCATGCACCGGAACAGAGCAGCGCAATGACCAGCATTGGAACAGATGGATTAGGAAAGACTCAGAATCCGCCTGACCAGTTCACGGTGCTGAAACTCTCATCCGGTTCGCTGTTACACTGAGAATTACCATCCGCAGCCTGACGGAAGGTCTTGAACCGTCGGCGCGGAGTGCGGCTGAGGTTACACGAACATGTCAGAACTCAATGGAAAGAAGAGCTTTACGGGTACGAGCCTGCGCCTGAAGGTCGGCTTGGCGGAGATGCTTAAGGGCGGCGTCATCATGGACGTGATGAACGTGGAACAGGCCCGCATCGCGGAAGAGGCGGGCGCCACTTCTGTCATGGCGCTGGAGCGTGTGCCGGCGATGATTCGCGCCGAGGGTGGCGTGGCGCGCATGGCGAACCCCAAGTTGATCCGGCAGATTATTGCGACGGTCTCGATTCCCGTGATGGCCAAAGCCCGCATCGGACATTTTGCAGAAGCTCAGATTTTGCAGGAACTCGGCGTCGACTTTATCGACGAGAGTGAAGTACTCACCCCCGCTGACGAGGCGCACCACATCGACAAGCACGCTTTTACAACGCCGTTTGTGTGCGGCGCGCGCAACCTGGGTGAAGCCTTGCGTCGCATCGCAGAAGGCGCTGCCATGATCCGCACCAAGGGCGAGGCGGGAACCGGCGATGTTGTCCATGCCGTCCAGCACATGCGGCAGATTGTGAAGGAAATGAACGCCCTTACGGTCCTTAGCGAGCAAGAGCTTTACGCCGCGGCGAAGGAGCACCAGGCTCCCTACGAGTTGATTCGCATGGTCGCGCAAACCGGCAAACTGCCGGTGCCGAATTTCTCTGCGGGCGGCATAGCCACCCCGGCGGATGCGGCTTTGATGATGCAGCTGGGCGCGGAAGCCATCTTTGTGGGCTCGGGCATCTTTATGAAGGAACGCGCCACGCCGCTCGATGTGGAAAACAATCCCAAGGAGCGGGAAGAAGCTGTCTCGCGTGCCAAAGCCATTGTGATTGCCACCACCCACTTCAACGATGCCAAGATCCTTGCCGAGGTCAGCGAACAGGTGACGGGCACCATGAAGGGTCTGGCGGCCGCGGCCATCGAGGAATCCCAGCTTCTGCAAACCCGCGGCTGGTAGCCGCCTGCGGGGGCCAGCTGCTCGCTGTCCGCTTGCACATGGCGTGCAGATTTAGCTCTGGAACATTCCTATGAGGGTCGGCTTAGGAAGAGGAGAACCATACCTTGAACGAGGGACCGATTCGTCCCCGCATCGGCGTGCTGGCGATCCAGGGCGACTACGCTTCGCATGCCGGAGCATTAACCGACGTGGGAGCGGACCCGGTTGAGGTTCGCAATCCGGAGGAACTCGAGGACCTTGACGGCCTGATCCTACCCGGCGGCGAATCCACAACGATGCTGAAGTTTCTGGAACGGGCAAGGCCTGGCGGCCGCAATTTCTTCGACGCACTTCAGGCCTACGCATTGTCAAAGCCGGTATTCGGCACCTGCGCCGGCGCAATTCTTCTGGCACGTGAAGTACGCCATCCTGCGCAACGCAGCCTCGGCGTTTTGGACGCAGTGGTTGAGCGGAATGCCTATGGGCGACAGATTGACTCCACTATTCTGACCGAGCCGACTTCCCTTCCCGGCGCCCCACTCGAGATGGTCTTCATCCGCGCTCCCCGTATCGCAGAAACCGGCCCATCCGTCGAAGTTCTTGCCCGTCGTGACGGCTTTCCCGCTTTGGTACGCCAGGGAAACATCATGGCCGCAACATTCCATCCGGAGCTTTCCGGCGACCGCCGGCTGCACAGAATGTTTGTTGAAGCTGCGATAGCGCAAAAGAAATCCTGAACTTTGGTGCAAAAGTTATAAACGTCGCACAGTTCGGTACCAAATAAACCATCTCATCTGAAAGTCCGTGCGTCCAAGCAAGGGTGGGGCTAATATCTCCACCATAGAGGCTTCCCCGATGCCCATTGCCTTTACCAGAGCCCCAGCGGAAATCGAACGTAAAGAACCAGGAATCGGCGGCAAGCCACCTGTCGATCGCCGTCCCACCGGTGGTGGGGGGGGTGGGGGTGACGACGACTGGCAACACCCGCGAAAAGGACCTCGCGAGCGATTGCAGCGCATTCGCTTTTTCGTGTTCTTCGCGCTAGCGGGCGACATGATGTTCTTCGCGGCCCTGGTGGTGTTGTTTTTCGCGCGCCAGGCCGGCATGCATATGGACCCGCGCAGCCACGAACTCATCGGCGACTGGCACCCGATTGAACTCCCGCCGATCGTTTATCTGAATACCGCGCTGCTGATTCTGAGCAGTTTGGCGATGGAGCTCGGACGACGCAACATTTTCCGCGAAATCGACGTGCTCGAGGAGTGGCTCGGCCTGGGACGGCCAGCCCTGCGGCGCACGCTCCCGTGGGTGGGAGCGACCCTGGCCCTTGGCGCCATGTTTCTTACCGGCCAGGTTATTGCCTGGAAACAGCTTACGGCTCAGGGTTTCGCCTTCGATCGTTGGCACACGACGCCGGCCAGCTATTTCTTCTATCTTGTGACCGGGCTCCATGCAGGGCACTTGTTCCTTGGAGTGCTTGCACTGGTAGGCTGCCTGACTGCCCTCGGGCTGCTTCGCCGTGTCGAACTACGCCAGATTGCGATTGATGTGACCGCGTGGTATTGGCACACTCTGGGCGCGGCGTGGATCCTCCTGCTCGCTGTACTCACCGTCGGCCAATAACCGCACCAAACGACTCTTCAGTCGGGAGATTTGTGCGCTCTCGCCTTCGCTTTCGGCGCTGATCGAGGTGTTTCTACCTGAGCAGTGATGGTGAACTGGTCTTTGATCTCATCTTCAAGCGTGCCTGCCTCGGGGTCTTTGACTTTCCACATCACGGCGTGGAGCTGGTGGTTGGAAATGTCGACCGTCAGATAGTGGTAAACCGGAAATCCGGGGTCGCGGTACAGATCGCCTCCGCCTCTGAATAACACGGGATAGGGCACCGCGCCACCCCCTCCCGTAATCACATATTCCACACCGTTTCGCTCGAATCGCTCGTAGTTGTGGATATGGCCGTTGAAGACAATTACCTTGGCGTGAATCTTTCCGAGGCGGGCTTCCAGCATTGTTCGCAGCCCAATTGCGTCTTTAGTGGGCAGACCAACAAACATTTCTGACTGCCTGTCGGCCATCCACGGAAGATGGTCGAGGATGATGAGAAATTCCACTTGTGGAGGCAGATGGTCCAATTGGGACACAAACCAGCGCCCCTGCATTGAGGCTGGTCCGCATGGAATGTTGTAGTCGAGCGAGATGACCTCGACGTTGGCCATCAGGGCGGAGTAGTAGCGGTGCCCGGAGATCTCCGGGAAGCTCTTCATGTAATTCGCAATGCCCGCCGGTCCCCCGCCTAGCACTTCGTGATTGCCGATTGCGGGGAGCTGAAGTGCATTGATGGCGCGCCAGGATTGAGTCTCCCTTTGAAATACCTTCCAGTCGGCGGGATCTGAACCTGTGTACGGCATGTCACCAGTCAATAAAATGGCCTGCGGATGTTGCTGCCCAATCCGCTCTGCCAGCCACGCACGGACACGAGGATTGGTGCCCTTGGTGACTGATGGGTCGGTAAAACGAGTGTCGCCATAAGCCACCATGTGGATCGGCTGTCCCGCAACAAATTGGGGAAACACCAAGGTGGGGACAACATGGTTGGATTGGCCTAGAGCTTTGGGGGGCTGAGCCGGCGCGATGAGATGAGAAGCGAGAAAAATGAGGGAACTAAGGGTGATGCCGCCTCGGGCGAAGAATTTACCGGAATGCGTTGAGTGCACGAGGTTAATGTATCACTCTGTGGGATCTCCAATTATGCAGAGTCCCAAGCCAGATCAGTAAATCCTGCGACGTAAAAAGGCGCGGAATCGATCTCCGAGAGTCGGCACTTCAGGGCAACCGAAATACACCTGCCGATTCAGCGCCATGAGCAGTTGTACGGCCTCGACTTGTGGATCATGCTGCTTCAAATCTCCGCCGCTGTGCACAAACTCGTCGGAGAGGTACTCGATGGCATGTCCGAGTTTCTCGAGGGCATGCCCTGCCTCAGGACTGATCTTGCGGGGGTGGTTCCTCCGCACAACTGACAGGCATGCTGGTTTTACCTGCGCGGGAACATGAAGGGAGATGCCGGAAGTCGTGGAGGCAGCCATGCCAATCAATCCTCACTGTGCTCTTCGGACAGCGAACGGAGAGGAATCACATCACCTTGGTGCCGCGTCTTGCTACGGAACCATCTGGGTTGGACGTTCCAAATCCGTCAACAGCACTGTCGCTAATGTAGGGGAAGCCAGAATCATAACACGTGATCTAAATCACAAAGCAAAGAGAACTTTCTTTGCTCTTCTGTTAATCGGATGCAGCATCTTCAGCAAGGATGGCTGCCTTGACGGAAGCAAGCTTAGAACCTAAGCTCAAACCAGCGGCCTGGCGAGCTAAGTGAATGATTGCTCTGGCCGATTTGTGGATTTTCCTTCAACCTTTTTTGGGGCGGCTGCGATGATTCCCTACCACTGGCAATACCTGCCGTTACTGATGCAGATTGTGGTCGCGTTCGGTATGGGCGCGGCCATGGTGACGGGGTCGTATTTTATCGGCCGGCACCGCAATACGAAGACAAAGCTCGCCGCTTACGAGTGCGGCATAGTGCCAGTGGGAGACGCGCGCAGCCGGTTCAGCGTCCGCTTCTACATGGTCGCCATGTTGTTCATTCTTTTCGATGTGGAAGCAGTCTTCATGATGCCGTGGGCGGTGATTTACCGCCAGTTGCCGGGCATCACGGGCTCGAAGCTGTTCGGCTTCTGGGAGATGATTGTTTACCTCGGTTTTGTGGCCGTGGGGCTCTACTATATTGTTCGCAAGGGCATCCTGGACTGGAGCCTGGACAAGGCGGACTTGTAGATGCTGGATGCGAAGACCACGCTGCTGGACAAAGCCGCCGTTCTCGAGGCATTGCCGGACCACCCCGCGATAAAGGCCCTTCTTGCCTGGAATGCGGACGCCCTCACAGACGCCAAATTTGATCGCGGAGAAGTCACCCTGACCGTGGCACCGAATTGCATCCGCACCGTTGCCGGCGTTGTGCGCGATTCCGGCTACAACGCATTCCAGGACATGACCGCGGTTGACTGGTTTCCGTCGGCCCCCAGGTTTCAACTCAGTTACCACATCTGTTCGCATGCGTTCAAAGACGTGTTACGGCTGCGCATTTTTGTCGATGAGGCCGAGGCGTCAGTGGAATCAATTACCCCAGTTTGGGCTGGAGCGAATTACTACGAGCGCGAAGTTTTCGACTTGTTCGGGATCCGCTTTGAAGGGCATCCAAATCTGCGCCGCATTCTGATGCCTGATGAGTGGGTCGGTCATCCATTGCGGAAGGACTATCCGGTGGAGGGCTACCGCTGACGTGCATTTCTGCTTCACAACACGACAAAGCTGTCAGTTTCACCGCGCCGATTCCTTGCCGGAACCGGCTGGAACCCGCACCTTGACGGGCGAAGTGCATGAAGGAGACATGCAGTGATGCCGGATGTTGGCACACCCATTCTTGATGTTCCCGTAGCCGAGGGGTCTCACGACCAGCACATGGTGCTGAACATGGGTCCGCAGCATCCCTCGACCCACGGTGTATTGCGCCTGGTGCTTGAGATTGATGGCGAGATTGTCGTCCGCATCTATCCCGAAATTGGGTATCTTCACACGGGGATTGAGAAGACCTGCGAAGCCAAGTTCTACCAACAGGTAGTGCCCCTTACCGATCGAGTGGACTACCTGGGGCCGATGGCCAACAACCTGGTTTACTCGCTGGCCGTCGAAAAGCTGATCCAACTCGAAATTCCGCCGAAGGCGCAGTGGATGCGCGTTCTTCTGGCAGAGTTGACCCGCATCAATTCCCATCTCATCTGGCTGGGCACGCACGCCATGGACATTGGCGCGCTAACGGTCTTCCTTTACACATTCCGCGAACGCGAAGAGATTCTGCGCCTTTTCGAGATGGTGTCGGGTCAGCGGATGATGACGAGTTATATCCGCATCGGCGGATTGGCGCTTGAGGCGCCGCTCGATTTCCTTCCCCGCGTGCAGGCGTTCATCAAGACGTTCCCGGAAAAGATTGATGAGTACGCGAATCTCCTGACTGGGAATCCGATTTTTATGAATCGGCTGAAGAACGTAGGGTACTTGTCGCCGGAAGATGCAGTGGCGCTTGCGGTGACAGGGCCGGTCATGCGCGCGTCGGGCATCGATTTTGACGTGCGGCGCGATATGCCGTACTCCAGCTACGAGAAATTTCAGTTCAACGTGCCGGTGTCAAACGAGTGCGATTGCTGGGCTCGCTACGCGCTGCGGCTCGCCGAGATGAGAGAGAGCGTAAAGATAGTGCAGCAGGCGCTCGACGGCATGCCGGAAGGGCCGATCAAGGCCGATGCACCCAAGATCGTTCTGCCGGATCGCGAACAAATGAAGACGCAGATGGAGGCATTGATCCATCACTTCAAGATTGTGACCGAGGGTTTTGCGGTGCCGGCCGGCGAAGTTTATCAGAGTATTGAATCGGGGCACGGGCAGGTGGGCTACTATGTCGTTTCGGACGGAACCGCGAAGCCATATCGTGTGCACATGCGTTATCCGTCATTCGCCGATCTGCAGGCCCTGGAAACGATGTGCAAAGGCCGGCTGCTGGCAGATGTGGTGGCGGTAGTTGGATCGATCGACATTGTGCTGGGAGAGATTGACCGGTAGGAACGAGGTGCGCCATGTCGGATTACGCCAGACTTGCCGCCGAAGCGAAGTCGAGATTCGTGTCTAATCAAATGGACGCGGAGACCCAGAAGACCAGGAAAGACGATGAGTGTGAGTTCTTCGAAAGAGTCCGAGCGAGCATCTGCAGCGAAATGGAAGAGGCAAATCGGGAGCTTGCCAGATTTGAGCTACCTCTCATCGCGTTCGCCGAGGGTTGGGGGGAAGGCCATACGCTTCAGCTAGGATTGGGGAATCTGCGAAGTGTAAGAGTGGATTTCGACCCGGAGGTTTCAACGGTCAGAACTTCGCTGACCGGCGAGCCAAAGGTTTCCGACGATATCCACGATCAGGCAATCACATTCAAGTTGACATCGAGGGGATCTCGAATCGTGGTATTCGACTCGGCAACTCGGGTGACCAGCTTTACCGTGAATGGCGAGTCCATACGCTTTGGAGAACCGGAGTTTCTTGGATCCGCTCAACTTGCAAGGAAGATTGTTGAAGGGTTAATTCGGAACGAGATTGCGTGATCAAGTCTTTATCGAGCTTTGGGTATCGATGGCTTCCCTTCTCCGCAGCTACACCGCGGCGCACGGTTTGAACAAGAGTCGTCAGGCTACTGTGGAATTGGGCGAGGAACGGATTACGGTGCGTCACGGCGATGCCTGGCTTGATCTGGAGCGTAAGGGAGCGCTGGTCAGCTGGAAACGCGACGACGGAATGAAGGGAACGCTAGAACTGACCGAAGACGGCCAGCTTCGAAGCAACGAGGGAGGACGCGAGGAAGCGATGGATATGGTGGCGGAAGCTTGGGCAAGGGAGTTGATGGCATGAGCCCCAGAGAAACAGGTTCAGAGACCATGTCGATCTTTTCTCCCGCGCTTGCGTCCCGCTTTGACGTGCTCGCGGAGAAGTACCCTATCAAGCGCTCGGCTCTCATCCCCATGCTGCTCTACGCGCAGGATGAAGTCGGTTATCTTTCCGACGCAGTCATGGCTGAGATTGCGGATCGCCTTGGCCTGACGCCACTCGAAGTGCGAAACGTAGCCAGCTACTACTCGATGCTGCGATTCAAGCCTGCCGGCAAATTCAACATTCAGGTGTGCACCAATATCAGCTGCATGCTCCGTGGCGCCTACGACCTCTATGAACGTTTTCAGGAGGAATTGGGAGTTGGCCATAAAGGGGTGACTTCTGATGGCGTCTTTTCGCTCGAAGAAGTGGAGTGCATCGGGGCCTGCTGCTGGGCGCCTGCCATCCAGGTGAACTATGACTTTCACGACGACCTGACGCCGGAGAGCGTTCCAGGAATACTTGATCGTTATCGCGGACGAATTGAATCCAATCCCAGCCGAAATGGGGGAGCGCCTCATGCCTAGGCTGGTATCGCATCCGGATGAAGTGAAGATCGTCACAAAGCGGTTTGGTCAGGGTGCTGCGAACATTGAGAAGTACCTGGAACTTGGCGGCTATGAGGCAGCGAAAAAGTGCCTTGCCCAAGGTCCCGACTGGGTTATCAATGAGATGAAGGCCAGCAACCTCCGCGGCCGCGGAGGCGCGGGATTTCCTACGGGGTTGAAGTGGTCGTTTGTTCCCAAAGTCAGCTCGAAACCCAAATATGTGCTGGTGAATGGCGATGAGAGTGAGCCGGGAACCTGCAAGGACCATTTGATCTTTCTCCACGATCCGCATGCGGTGATCGAAGGAACAATGATTGCGGGTCTCGCCATTGGCGCGAAGACGGGCTTTATCTATCTGCGCGGCGAGTATCGGTATTTGCTGGAGATTATGGAGAAGGCCGTTGCGGATGCTTATGCGAAGGGGTTCCTGGGCAAGAACATCTTCGGGTCTGACACCGAGTTTCAAGTGATTACTCAGACAGGCGCAGGCGCGTATGAGGTTGGAGAAGAGTCGGCACTGATGGAGTCGCTTGAGGGCAAACGCGGCGTACCTCGGATCAAGCCTCCCTTCCCTGCCGTCGTGGGATTGTATGGTGGGCCGACCGTCATCAATAACGCCGAGACGATTGCGACTGTACCGCACGTGATCACCATGGGGGCCGCGGCTTATGCAGCCGTGGGTTCAGAGCGCAACGGCGGAACGCGATTGTTTGGGCTTAGCGGACATGTCGAGCGGCCGGGCGTGTACGAACTGCCGATGGGCTACAACCTCAAAAAGATGATTTACGAGGTGGGCGGCGGAGTGCGGGGCGGACGGAAGCTGAAGGCGGTGGTGCCTGGAGGATCTTCGACACCTGTCCTTCTGCCTGAAGAGATCGAGACGCTGGGAATGGACTTTGACCAGGTGGGCAAGGCTGGATCGATGCTGGGCTCGGGGGGTGTGGTGGTGATCGACGACCAGACATGCATGGTGGAGTTCGCGCTCCGTACGATCAGCTTTTATCAGCATGAGAGCTGCGGGTGGTGCATCCCCTGCCGCGAAGGAACGGACTGGCTGAAGAAGTCACTGACGCGCTTCCATGCGGGTTTTGGCGAGATGAAGGACATCGACAACATCAAGTACCTGGCTGAGAACATGATGGGGCGCACCTTCTGTCCTCTCGGTGATGCGGCGGCCATGCCGACGCTGGGTTTTGTGAAGAAATTCCGCAAAGAATTTGAAGAACACCTGAACGGCAAGCCGTGCCCGTTTGCCAAACACGTTGAACTGGCCGTGGTGTAGGGGCGCTGGAGAAGAATGGCAGACGTAACATTTACGGTCGATGGAAAAAAGCTGACGGCTCCCGCGGGGACGCTGCTGATTGAGGCGTGCCGCAAGGCGGGAATCGAAATTCCTGCCTTCTGCTACTACCCGGGATTGAGCCTTCAGGCTGCGTGCCGCATGTGCGTGGTGCGGCAGGAAAAGGTACCCAAGCTGCAGACCGCATGCACGACCACAGTCGCCGAGGGACAGGTTTTTATCACCGAGTCAGCGGAGATTGCGCAGGCCCGCAAAGCGACGATTCAACTTTTGTTGGGGAATCATCCGCTGGACTGCCCGGTTTGCGATGCGGGCGGCGAATGCGAACTGCAGGACATGACATTCAAGTACGGCGCCGGCGAGAGCCTGTACGCCGAAGCCAAGCAGCATCGCGACGAACAGCAGTGGTCGCCGGCAGTGTACTTCGACAGGCCTCGTTGTATCCTTTGCTACCGCTGCGTGCGCATGTGCGGCGAAGGCATGGACGTGTGGGCACTTGGCGTGCAGAGCCGGGGCGCGAGTTCTGTGATTGCCCCCAATGGCGAGGATCATCTGGACTGCGAAGAGTGCGGTATGTGCATCGACGTTTGTCCGGTAGGCGCGCTGACCAGCGGCAGTTATCGATACAAGACGCGTCCGTGGGAAATGAACCATGTCTCGACCGTGTGCACGCACTGTGGCGATGGTTGCAAGGTAACACTGGGAGTGCGTCAATCGCACGAGGGCGCTGACATTGTGCGCGCCGACAATCGCGACAAGAGCGGGATCAACGGTGATTTCCTGTGTGCGAAAGGCCGATTTGGCTTTGACTTTGTCAATAGCGAAGAGCGATTGACCAAGCCGCTGGTGCGCAATGCCGCCGGTAAGTTGGAGCCAACTACGTGGGAGCACGCTCTCAAGGTTGCTGGGGACAGGCTCAAGGAAGTCCGCGACACTCGCGGCGGCGAATCGATCGCTGTGCTTGGATCGAATCGCACCACCAACGAAGAGAATTACCTGCTGCAGAAGTTCGCGCGGACGGTCCTGCGCACCAACAATATTGATCACGTTCGTACGGCTGACTACGCGACCTTCGCGCGTGCGATTGCCGGGAACGCCGGCAAAGTTGCGAGCCTGCGCGATACGGGGACGGCACCTGCGATTCTCCTGGTAGGTGGAAATCCCACGGAAGAGCACCCTCTCCTGGCTTGGCAAATTCGCAGCAATGTGCGGCTCAATCGGGCGCGCCTGTACATTGTGAATCACGAGACGATCAAGCTGGAACGCCAGGCAAAGGCGGTGCAGGGCGTTCCGCCAAACGGATACCGCGATCTGACTACGCTGCTGGACCGGAACGAGGGCGACTTTGCAAAAGCAGTAATGGCTGAGGAGTCATTACTGATTATCTTCGGTCAGGAATTCCGCGGGGAACAGATTGACGCCTTGGTGGCCTGGGGCTTGAAGCGCAGCAACGTTCGGTTTGCTTTCCTGGGCGATCACTCCAACTCGCGCGGTGCCGCGGACATGGGACTACTGCCAGATCTTCTTCCCGGCTATGTCCCTATTAGCGAACCGGGAATCTTCGCGCAGGAGTATGCGGGCATTCCTGCGACAACGGGCATGAGTGCTCCGGACACGATTGACGCGGCCCGGCAGGGTCAGCTCGGGGCATTGCTGGTAGTGGGCAACAACCCTGTGTCTCGGCTAAAACTTGCACCGGATACGCTGAGAAAAACGTTCTTGATCGTGCAGGACCTGTTCCTCACGGAAACGGCGGCGATTGCGGATGTGGTTTTTCCAGCGGCAAGTCTATACGAGAAAAGCGGGACGGTCACCAATACGTATGGCGACGTGCAATTAGCGAAGAAGGCAGCCGACAGGCCTGGCGTGCGGCCTGATTTCGAGATCATCGTGCGGCTGGCCGGGGCGATGGGCGCTGATGTGAAGGCGCTGGTGCCATTTGGCAAAGGTGGAGTACGTGCCGATCTAGGCCAGTCGCGCGGCGCACAGTCCGGCGAGGCGGATCGTCACGCGGTATGGCTGGCGTCGAATGGAATGGAGCCAAAACTCAGCCCGTTTGATCCACTCGCAGTTCTCGACGAAATTGAACGGCTGGTACCGTCGTACAAACTCGACCGGTTGAATCTCTTTTCAGGAAATGATGTGCGTACGGAACCCGGTTTCGTTCCGGTTTCAGCACTGACATCCCCACGTACGGACCTGGTCATGCCCGAACACGATGGACTGTTCACGTCGGGCACGTTCGGACGCTACAGCAAATATCTGGCTGAAATCGCGGAACATCAGGCAGGCAAACTCGCTGGAACGGCGGCAGATTAGTTGACACGACAGAGTTTTGTGAAGTTTCGAGCGACAAACAGCAGGTCCTTCGACTTGGCTGCGCTTCGTTCAGGAGTCGGTAAGTGACGATTTTGCAGTTTTTTCTGTGGAGCTTGCTCAAGATCATCGTGGTAACAGTAGTGCTGCTGATGGCCGTCGCCTATACGGTGCTGCTGGAACGCAAGCTGGTAGGCCGGATTCAGAATCGTTGGGGACCCAGCCGTGTAGGCCCCTTCGGCCTGCTACAGCCGCTCGTCGATGGCGCAAAGTCCTTCCTCAAAGAAGACATCATTCCATCGGCCGTCTACAGGCCGCTCTACCTGCTGGCTCCGATCCTCTCGCTGGGGTGCGCGCTCGTTTCCATCGGTGTCGTGCCGTTCGGATCGCCGAATGTAACCGGGCCGGGAGGGTTTCACTTCTTCGAGATCGCCGACGTTAACATTGGGCTGCTTGTGATCCTGGGCATCACGTCAATCGGCGTGTACGGGATCGCGCTTTCGGGGTGGTCCTCGAATAACAAGTACTCGCTGCTGGGTTCGCTTCGCTCCTCCGCACAACTGATCAGCTATGAGCTAGCCCTCGGGTTGTCGCTGGTCGGTGTTGTGCTGCGTGCCGGTTCGCTAAATTTGCGCGTGATAGTAGAGAGCCAGGCGCATCGCGGCATGTTGAGTTGGAACCTGTTTGGCGGACTGCAGTTCATCGCATTCTTCATTTACCTGATGGCGGCCTATGCGGAGACGAATCGGGCGCCCTTCGATTTGCCGGAGGCCGAAAGCGAACTGACCGCCGGCTATCACACCGAATATAGTTCGATGAAGTTCGCCATGTTCTTCATGGCGGAGTACGCCAATATGATCACGGTGGGCTGTGTGGCCACCTTGCTTTTCCTCGGCGGTTGGACCAGCCCGTTCAAAGACCTGATCCCGGTGCCACAGAATTGGTTCTTTGCGGCACTTTTTCCGATCTTCTGGTTTGTACTGAAGGTCTTCAGTTTTCTGTTTCTCTACGTGTGGGTGCGCGGCACTCTTCCCCGCTTCCGCTACGATCAGTTAATGAACTTTGGGTGGCGATATTTGCTGCCGCTCGCGATTTTGAACATTGTGGGGACAAGCCTCTGGCTTGCGTACAGATAGCGCAAGTCACTCGGTTACAATCGGAGAGGTTTCCGCCAGTGAATCTGTTCGAAACCTCTTCTTAAACGGCGAGCCCAAGAAGCGCGCCTCAAACTGCACACGATGGAACGATGCACCTAGTCCTGTTTATCGTTTTTGCCGGTTTATGCCTGGCCGGAGCCATCAATCTCCTGCTCCAGAGCCATCCCATCAACAGCGCTCTCTCGCTGGTGGTGGTGATGAGCTCGCTGGCGGTGCTTTATCTGCTCCTGGGCGCGGAGTTTCTGGCGGCGGCACAGATTATTGTGTACGCCGGCGCCATCATGGTGCTTTTCACGTTTGTCGTAATGCTACTTAATGCGGGACGCGAAGAACGAACCCTCGGGAGCCGCGCGGCGAAGGCTATTGGCTTTCCAGCTGTGGCTCTGGTGGCCGCCGTGGTCGCCACCGTAATTTTGAAAGCTCAGGGACTCGGCTCCGTAGCGCTCAGCGACAACATTACATCGACAGCAGATTTGAGCAAGGTGCTGTTTCACGAACTGCTGCTGCCTTTCGAAGTGACGTCGGTGCTGATCCTCATTGCGATTTTGGGAGCGGTTGCGCTAGCACGGCCCGCGGGCGATGAGCACCGTCATAAACCGGGGGTGAGCAAGTGATTCCATCGTCGTGGTACCTGCTGTTGAGTGCCGCCCTGTTTTCACTTGGCGTGATCGGGTTCCTCATCAAGCGCAATCTCATCACTGTATTCATGTCGATAGAACTCATGCTCAATGGTGTGAATCTCTCGTTTGTGACATTCGCGCACCAGTGGCATTTGGTGAAGGGACAGATCTTTGTGTTTTTTGTGATGGTGGTTGCAGCGGCTGAAGCGGCCGTGGGTCTGGCCATCATTATTGCTATTTTTCGCACGCGCTCCACGCTGGCCGTCGACCGCATCGACCTGATGAAACTATGACCGGACATCTCTATCTGTGGTTGATACCGGCGCTGCCCTTTGCGGGATTCCTGCTCAACGGGCTTCTGGGCTCGCGACTGCCCAAGGGGCTTGTAACTGCGATTGCGTTAATCGCGCCATTGGCTGCATTTGGGCTGGTGGTGAATGCGTGGACCTACGTTTATCTTTACGTGACGAGGTGCTCGTTGTGCGGTCCTCCCAACTATGGCTGGAGCATTCTGCCCCTGGTAGAAAATTACGGGACGTGGATCAACGCAGGCTCCCTTCACATCGACTTTAGTTTCGTCCTTGATCAGCTTTCGCTGGTCATGCTGCTGGTCATCACGGGCGTAGGCTTTCTCATCCATGTTTACTCGGCCGGGTACATGGCGCATGAGAAGGGTTACTGGCGCTACTTTGCTTACCTGAATCTGTTCATGTTTTTCATGACGGTGCTGGTCCTGGCCGGCAATGCGCTGTTGATGTTCGTCGGCTGGGAGGGCGTGGGCCTTGCTTCCTACCTGCTGATCGGGTTCTGGTTCCAGAAGACGTCGGCTGCGGATGCCGGCAAGAAAGCGTTCGTCGTCAATCGCATCGGCGACTTCGGATTCTTGATAGGGATGTTCCTGCTGCTGGGGACATTCGGCACGCTGACGTTTACAGAGATCGCCGCAAGGCTCGCGGGCAATCCCGGAATGCAGGGCGGCATAGTAACGGCAATCGCCCTTTGTCTGCTGCTCGGAGCGACAGGAAAGAGCGCGCAGCTACCGCTGTATGTTTGGCTGCCCGACGCCATGGAAGGTCCGACGCCGGTGTCTGCGCTGATTCATGCCGCGACCATGGTGACGGCCGGCGTCTACATGATCGCGCGCACCCACGCCATCTACGATCGATCGCCGTTTGCGTTGACCACAGTGGCAATTGTGGGCGCTGCGACGGCACTCTTCGCCGCAACCATGGCGCTTGTGCAAACCGATATCAAACGCGTGCTGGCGTATTCAACCGTATCGCAGCTCGGCTACATGTTCCTGGGCTGTGGAGTGGCGGCATACTCGGCTGGCATCTTCCACCTCATGACACACGCCTTCTTCAAGGCGCTGCTCTTCCTCGGGGCGGGTTCGGTGATTCACGGACTGAGCGGCGAGCAGGACCTGCGCAAGATGGGCGGCCTGCGCAAGCACATGCCGATCACGTTCTGGACGATGACTGCGGCGGTTTTCGCGATTGCCGGGTTTCCGCCATTGGCTGCTTTCTTCTCAAAGGACGCGATTCTCTACGCGGCCTTTCTGCACGGAACGAGCGGCAAGATCTTCTGGTTCGTGGCACTGTTCACCGCGCTGCTCACATCGTTCTACATGTTCAGGCTGTGGTACCTCGCATTCCTGGGTGAAAGCCGGGCCAACCTTCACTCGGAAGATGAGCTTGCGCCAGTTCACTCCCGCTCCGACACCAGGTTGACCCTGGAGGTCGACCACGCGCACACGCCGCACGAGAGCCCCTGGTCCATGCTGGGGCCGCTCGTCATTCTGGCCGTTCTCTCCGTGGGTGGCGGCTGGATTGGCGCCGAGCGATTTGGAACTTTCCTGTCGCCCGCAGTCGGAGCGAAGGCAGCTGAGGGAGCTGGCAGCGGTCTCGAATGGATCCTGAGCGGGGCCGCTGTGGTTGTGGCGTTGCTTGGCTGGTTTATCGCTGACCAACTGTATCGTGCCAAGCCGGACCGTCCGGCGGCATTGGCGGCTTCAATGTCGGGACCGTACAACGTCCTGGTACACAAATATTGGATTGATGAGTTGTATGGCTTTGTCATCGTGAAGCCGCTACTCGCTATTTCGCGCTTTGTGCTCGAGTGGGTAGTGGAGTTCGCCATCCTGGGCGGCGCTGCATTACTTTTGGCCGGTTCGGCAAGCTTCAGCGGGGCGTTGCTGCAACGGTGGCAGTCCGGAAATCTGCGCTCTTACGCAGCGTGGCTGACTGCGGGCGCTGCCGCCCTGCTCATTTTCGCGATGGTGCCTTGGCTTCTGGGCGCCTACGGGATCGACATCAAGTGGGCAGGATGGTGAGACCATGAGCGCAATCAACGAATCGATTCTCACGTGGATCCTGCTGGTTCCGATCGCGGGCGCGCTTCTGATCGCGCTTTTGCCCGATCGAGGAAAGATTTCCGCATGGATTGCGCTCCTCACGGCCATTGTGAGCTTCGGGCTTACCCTGCATCTGCCGGCGCACTTTATCGTGGGTCAGCCGGGATTCCAGTACGAAATCAACAAGAAGTGGATCGATGACCCGGCAATCTTCTACCACGTTGGTGTCGATGGTCTAAGCCTCTGGCTGGTGGTTCTTACTGGTTTGCTGGCGCCCGTGGGTGTGCTTGCCAGTTGGAACGCGATCAAGGAACGGCAAAAGATCTTTTACTCGCTCTTCCTGGTTCAACAAACCGCGATGTTCGGCGTCTTTGTGTCGCTCGACCTGATGGTGTACTACGGCTTCTGGGAACTTTCCCTGGTGCCAATGGCAATCTTGATCGCCATGTACGGACGTAAGAACGGAGCCAGGGCCGCCATCAAGTTCTTCCTCTTTACCTTTATTCCGTCGGCACCGCTTCTCGTAGCAATTGTGTGGCTTTATGTGCGGACGGGCACATTCAATTTCAACGAGCTACAACTAATCCTTGCCAGCGGATCGCTGCCGGCAGGCGCAATGTTCTGGGTGGCCCTCGCTTTTCTGTTCGCGTTCGCCGTCAAGGTGCCGATATTCCCTCTTCATGGATGGTTGGCTGACAGCTTCAGCGAAGCCCCGGTTGCCATGGCGATGATAATCGCCGGAAAATTGGGACTCTACTCAATGCTGCGCTTTCACGTTGGTCTCTTTCCCGTGCAAACGCGCGCGATTGCGCCTTTATTGATTGCGCTCACGGTGATCGGCATTCTCTATGGCGCCTGTCTGGCCCTCGTTCAACGCGACTTCTGGCGGCTGATTGCCTTCGCCACTTTGAGCCACTTCAGCCTTACGGCGCTTGGCATCTACGGACTCAATTTAACCGGTCGCGATGGCGCAATTTATCAAACGCTGAATGATGGCGTCATTGAAGGCGCGTTGTTCGTCTTGTTGGGAGTTCTGGATACGCGCTATGTAAGTAGCCAGATCGCCAGCTTCGGCGGGGTGGCTGCAAGGCTGCCGCGCACGGCAACATTCTTCGTCATCACCATGCTGGCCATGGCGGGATTGCCGATGCTCAACGGCTTTATCGGCGAGTTTCTTATCCTGTCCAGCACCTTCACAAATGTAAGCAGGGGCTGGGCCGTCGCAGCCACCCTCACCATTATTCTTGGGGCTGTCTACGTACTGTGGCTGGTGCAGCGCCTGTTCTATGGGCCGGAGAGCAAATTGACCTTCGATACTCCCGCAGCGGACTTGCGTGTGAATGAGTGGGTCGCGCTGGTTCCGCTCGCGGTGCTGATGCTGGTGATGGGAGCGGCTCCGTCCATCTGGATGCCGGCGATTGAAAAAACCGTCACCCAACCTCAAGTCAGGCAAGAAGCTGCATCGCCGCGCTTCGTCATGAGAGCCCATGAGGAGGCCGCGCGATGAACCCAAGCGATAGCCTTCGCATACTACCTGAAATCATCCTCACCATAACCGGTGTCCTGGTCATGCTGATTGATGCTTCCCTTCCCGCGGGAGCAACACGCAGGTGGCTTGGATGGCTGACTGCCGTTGGTACCACGATTGCCCTCTGGGCAAGCCTCTGGCAGCTTGGACTCGGCACTGGGACAGGCTTCTTCGGTGCCGTAGAGACAAGCCCATTTACGGTTTTCTTTCACGTGCTCATCTGCGGAATCGTGCTCGTTGCGATCCTGTTGGCGCTCGATTCGCTTCCTGAGGAAAGCCATCATCAAGGCGAGTATTACGCGCTCATGGCGTTTGGTGCCGTGGGCATGTGCCTGCTGACCAGCGCAGTGGAACTTCTGGTCGTCTTCATTGCGCTTGAGATCTCTTCGATCTCTACGTACATTCTTGCGGGCTATCGCAAACGTTCTGCACAGGGACCTGAATCGGCCATCAAGTACTTTCTGCTTGGATCGTTTGCCACGGCATTCCTGCTGTACGGCATCGCATTGATCTTTGGAGCTACCGGAACCACGCAAGTTTACGAGATCGCGCAACGTGCGGCCGGCGCACAGAATCACTCGCTGCTGGTAACGGGACTGATGCTCATGATGGTGGGGATGCTGTTCAAGGTTTCCGCCGCCCCGTTTCACGTGTGGACTCCCGACGTCTACGAGGGTGCTCCTTCGCCAGTGGTTGCACTGCTCTCGACAGCGCCCAAGGCGGCAGTGTTCGCATTGCTTTTGCGCGTGACCTACGAGATGCTGCCCAGCCTGCGTTCGGTGTGGGCACCCCTGTTGTGGGCGGTGGCAATCGGATCGATGACGATCGGCAACCTGGCGGCACTTCGCCAACAGAACGTAAAGCGGATGCTCGCCTATTCCTCAATCGCGCATGCTGGGTACCTGTTGGCGGCTTTTGCCGGGATGGGGCAAAGCGGTATTGCGGCAGCGGCCTTCTACACAGCCGCTTATGCGGCCATGAACGTGGGTGTGTTCGCCGTCATCACCATTGCCAGTGGATACGACGACCGCCTCCCTCTGATCCGTGATTATCGGGGACTTCTCTACCGTGCCCCACTGCTGGGAATTCTCCTGATCTTCTTCCTGATCTCGCTTATCGGAATTCCATTCACGGGCGGATTTTTCGGCAAATTCTACGCGTTTACCGCAGCCATTGGTGGTGGCGCCATCATTCTCGCTATCATCGGACTGCTGAACTCGGGTGTAGCTGCCGCATACTATTTACGCTTGGCCTTTGCCGCCGCACAGCGCACCAGCGAAGGAGATGAACCTTCGCGCATTGAATTGCCCCAGATTGGCATCGCTATCGGTGCGGCATTGCTGTTTACGACGGTTGCCACGCTGTCACTGGGAATAAATCCAAACACCGTCCTGCGCGCGGCAGAGATGGCCGCGCATACCCTTCAGGTTCCCCAGGGTGAAGTTCCCTCTTCCGCACTCAATCAGCCGCAGCAGACGCGCCCGTAGCCTGCTCGGGCAGGGCTTCATGGCATTCCGCCCGCAGCAAATCCGAGTAAAGTGCCATGGCGTGCGCCTGCACCTGCGTGTGCTGGAAATGTTGCATGACCCAGTCGCGTCCGGCCGCGCCCATTCGGCGTCGAAGCCCCGCGTCTCTTATAAGGCGAAGCATGGCTTCCGTGATTGCCTCAGGGCAACCTGCGGGAACCAGCAAACCGGTCACCTCGGCTAGAACCGCATCGCGCGACCCGGTGACAAGCGTGGTAATGACCGGAATGCATGTGGCTGACGCTTCCAGCACCACATTCGGGAAACCTTCTCTATGCGTGGGGAGCACCATCAAATCCATGGCGCGGTAGTAGGGCGTCGTATTGGCTACAAACCCGGTAAGGATGATGTTGGGGTGCCGCTCAATACGGGCACGGAGATTCAATGGCAAAGCATCATCGGACTTGTCGTACCAGCCCACCAGCAAGAGTTGTGCCTCAGGCACAGTGCGTAGCAACTCATCAAACGCTTCAACCAGTTCCGGAACGCCCTTGTCACAGGTCAGACGACCGACAAATCCAATTACCGGCACATTCGCCGATATCCCCAAATCGGATCTGAGGTCCGTAGCTCCCGGCGTAAAACGCCTGACATCTACGCCATTACTTGTTCCGTGACCCAGCATGCGAAGTTTGTCCTGACCTGCCACCCGCAGCGCCAGGGTTTTTTCACGGAGGCTATTGCTGTTGCAAAGGACGATATGGCAACACGCCGCCGCCAACTTCTCCGCGACACAAAGAATTCCTCGTGTCAGTCCAGACGCAGTCTCCAGCCGCAAACCGCGCAGCGCATAAATTCGATGAGGAACTCCGCAGAATAGCGCCGCGAGACTGCCAAGAAGACCGGCTTTGGGTGTACTGAACTCAGTAATGTCCGGATGAAGTCGAAAAAGAGCTCTGATTAACCGGAACAAGGACACTGCGTCAGCGAATGGAGAAATGCCGCGATGCATGGGAATCGACAGATATTCCACGTCTTCCCGGGCAACAAAATCTTCCAAAATCGGACCCGGTGAAGAGATGAGAATGACGCGGAAGCCGGCGTCGCGCAAAGCGCTGAGCCTTCCCTTGAGCACCAGACACGTCTGCGAATGCGTGATGCCGATCACGATCAGAGGTCGCTCATCCTCGGAGGGGGATAGCGCGTCGAGATGTCTAACCCCAGTGAGAATCCCCATGGAATGATTCGAGAAGGTAACTAATTTTGGCGCGGACCAGGAACCATTAGAAGTAACTAATGCACTGTAGCAATTCGCTACACGAAACATTGTGAGACTTGTCACGGCTATTTGGCACAGTAACGCGTACCGTCGTAAGGCAAATCATGTTCCGTCGGCCTACGATCTTGTTACTGATTCCGCACCTCGGCGGCGGAGGGGCGGAGCGCGTGATGGCCAACCTGGCCTCTTCCCTGCCCGATTTTGGCTTCACAGTTCACTTGGGGATTGTTGAACGGAATGAATACTTGCACAAAGGGTTGCCTCCCCAAATTCAGACTCACCGAATCGGAGCGCATCGCGTGCTGTTTGGAGCGTTCGGACTGATTCGGTTGGTTTGGAAGGTCCGTCCGGAGCTCATCCTTTCCGGGATGTTTCACCTTAACCATCTGGTCATGTTGCTGCGGATATTTTTTCCGCGCAGAATACCAATCCTTCTGCGTCAGAATGGAATGCTGGCCCCGAGTAGGGCTAAACCCAGATCTGTTTTCATTTCGTGGCTCTATCGGTTGACCTATCCGCGCGCCGACGGAATTATCTGCCAGACGCGAGCAATGGCGGCTGAATGGGTGCCCATCCTCGGTTCAAACGTGAACGTCCACGTGCTACCAAATCCTGTCGACGGTACCGCGATTCGCCGATCGACCTCTTCCTCCAGGAGCCAATGGAGAGGCGACGGGCCACACTTGTTGGCCGTAGGGCGGCTCTCTTTTGAAAAAGGATTCGATCTCCTTCTGAACGCCTTTGCCGCATTGCGCAGTCAGGTACCCGAGGCGGATCTAACGATTCTCGGACAAGGCACTGAGGAGACCTTGCTGCGGGCGCGGTGCAGTCAACTAGGTTTCAGCGCGTGCGTACGATTTGAAGGTTATGTCGCGGATCCCGAGGCATGGTACCCCGGAGCCGCGCTTCTTGTAATTCCATCGAGGCTGGAAGCGCTTCCCAATGCCATGCTCGAGGCAGCGAGCGCCGGCTTGCCTATCGTGTCCATGCCATGTTCCGCAGGTGTGAAGGAATTGCTGCACGGGCGGTCCGGTGTTTGGCTCGCGCGGGAGGTGTCGAGCGACGCCTTGGCCAAATCTCTGTTGGCTGCTCTGGCTACCTTGCAACCCGGGCAGCGGTTCGCGCATGAATGGCTCAAACCCTACGAACTGGATGCGGCCACAGGGGGATACGCGGCTCTGATCCGCCAGACTTTATCTGAGCAAAAGCGATGAATCACGTAGTGATGCTCCTTCCCGGCATCGATCGCCTTGGCGGCGCCGAGCTGCAGGTGTTGCAACTGGCACGCGGAATGCGGGAGCGCGGATGGAAGGTAACGGTCGTAACGCTCAGTGGCAACGGCGGAGAAGCAGGGCCGGAATTATGGGCCGCAGGAATCGGCTACTTCTCCCTGCGGATGCGCAAGGGATTGGTCGATCCCTCGGGCTGGATCAGGCTGCGTCAATGGATCAGGCGGAACAGGCCCGATGTGCTCCATGCGCACCTGCCTCATGCTGCATGGTTCGCTCGATGGTCGCGTTTGTTCGCTCCCGTTCGCGTGGTATTGGATACCGTGCATACCTCGTCTTGCGGCACGATCGGACGCGGGCTCGGCTATCGCTACAGCAATTGGCTCGTTGACAAGGTGACGGCTGTGAGCGAGAGTGCCGCCTATGCTTACTGCGGCGCTGGAATGGTTTCTCCCGATCGGCTATGCGTGATTCCGAATGCGGTGGACACATGCTTCTGGAAGCCGGCCGGTGCTACGCGTCAATCGATCCGAATGGGGTATCGGGTCGACGAAGAGTTTGTGTGGCTTGCGGCGGGCCGGCTAGAGCCGGTGAAGAACTACCACGCGCTCCTCGAAGCCTTCGCACAGCTTCCGTCATGCGCCAGTCTGAAGATTGCCGGAACCGGGCCTTTGGAAAGGGAGTTGCGCGACCAATGCAACGATCTCGGCCTCGAATCGCGCGTAGGTTTTCTGGGCTTTGAACGCGATCTACTGCACTGGATGCAGGCGGCAGATGCCTTTGTGCTCACCTCCCATTGGGAAGGCCTGCCCATGGTTCTGCTGGAAGCGGGCGCGTGCGGACTGCCTGCAGTGGCCACCAATGTATCTGGATCGCGGGATGTGCTGCTCGACGGCGTGACGGGAATGCTCGCCGAGCCAGGCAGCGTACCTCACCTTGCGGACTTGATGACCAAATTGATGCGGATGGATTCTGAGCAGCGGAAAATCATGGGTTCTGATGCTCGCCGGCGCGTCAAGGATCATTTCAGGCTGGACGTCATTCTCGATAAATGGGAAGCCTGCTATTCCGAGTTGTTGAGCAGACATCCTCATCCATCCCGCTACCGCCGATCCTAGAGCAGAGGCGCTAGCTCTTCCTTCGATGGCGCTTCATGCGGATCATGACCCTCCACATTGCAAGCTGCTCGTGACAACGCTCCGCAAGGCTCAGGCTATTTGCTGAATATCTCCGGATAACGTCATCAAACGACGTGAACTGTTTCGAATGTCGGCCAAGAAACCGCTTCAACTCAGCCAAGCGTCTTGGGTTCATAGAATCTGGGTGAATGCAAATGGTCCAGAGGCCTTTGCTGCGGCCCGCGGGTCCCCAAAGTTGTTGTGGAATCCAGGTAACGCCATCGCGTGTAAATGGTATCCTCGCGAAACCATCAGAAAGAAAAGGCAGTCCTTCTTCGCGCAAGGCGCGCAGCGTTGTTCGATCGAAGCTGTGCTTTGGCGCTACAAACAGACGTGGAGAAAGGCCCTTCCTTCGCAGCAAATCAAGTCCTGCACGAATGCGCCTGCGCTGCTCGTCGAGCGGATAGCCCGCAAACTCCGACATGCGATGGAGGGGGAGAAGGCTCCTGGCGCGGTTGGAACATTGATGCTGATATCCGTGCAATGCGATCGTCGCGCCTTCCATTTCCATTTCGTGCATCTCAACCCAAAAGCGATCATCCGGTTCAGATGAATCCAACTCCTCATCCTGGTTATCGGGAATGGTTGCGAGCAACGGGCGAAGTCCAAATTGTCGCGTGAGTTCGCGAATTGCTGACCATCGTTCCGTTGAAACCGTCGGAGAGAGGTCGTCAATTCTGAGAAGGTATTGCGCGGGTCTGGGAAGTGTTTGCATCAAGTGAGCCTGTTACCAGCAAGTCTTTTGCGCAGCGTCCTGTGTTCAGGATCGTTGGTTGAGTGCTTGTGCAGATTCGGCCGTGGCAAGCAATCGGCGTGCACAGAACCAGAAAAATGCACACGTGCTTATCGTCCATATCGACGTGGCCATGGCCAAGCCGGCCACGCCCATATGGCGCATCAGCACAAGGTCCAGAAATACGTCGAGAATCAGATTGAGGATTCCGCAATAAAGTACCAAATCCGTGCGTCGCATGGCGAGCACAAAACGGTAGAAAATGCGACTCACGGCAAAGAACGGAATTTGGATTGCGTACGCTGCCAGAACGGGAGAAACGGCTGATGTATCCCGCGGCGTGAAGACCCCGTGCTGGAGAGTCAGACGAACCAGCAACGGTGCTCCGAGAATCATCAACGCAGCAACTGGAATGGATACGGCCCACGTGAGTCGCGTCCAGCGGCGAAGTGTGTGGCGGCAACCTGGCCAATCTTCTTGGGCTGCCAGTGTGCAAAAATACGGCGCAACGGCTGACGAAAGAGCACCAGCAAGCAGCGTCACCACTACGCCCACAAATCGTCCCGCGAACACCAACGTCGAGACGCTTCCGGCAGGAAGACTCGCAGCCATTGCCTGGTCAACCAGCAGGCCACCTGAGGCAACCACCGAACTGAGTAGAACTGGACCGTACTGACGTGCCACTTCAAGCGTGGCATCGCTGCGGCCATACCATCGAAAATCGATCCGGTAACCTTGCGACCTCATGCTGCGTGTCATAGTCGCGGCGTAGGCCGCTGTTCCAACGATGACAAAAATAACCATCGCCCAAATGCCAAGGCGATGATGGAAAATCAGCGTTCCCGCCATGATGCTGACGGGGACGAGCACCGGCGCCAGCGCCGGGACTGAAAAGCGCTCCAGAGAATTCAAGACGGCCGTGCAATTTGTTGCGATACCTGTCAGCAGCACCATGGGAAGGAGCGCCCAAAACATATGAATAGATAAAAGCAGCTTCCACGGTGGAAAGCTCCACGCAATCAGAGGGAATAGAGCTCTTGCCGCCAATGCCATCGCTACGCAGGCGCCCGCCAGCAGGAGGCCGGAGATGAGCATCGAGTTCGAAAGCAGTTCCTGCGCTTTTTGCCGCCCTTCGTGCAGGCGTACTCGCACCAAGGTTGGAATCAGCGCCTGGTTCATTGACTCCGCGATCACGTTGACCAGCAAATTAGGAATCAGAAACGCCGCCAGGAACGCGTCAGTCGTATCAGACCGCCCGTAGACCCCAGCGACTACAAATTCTTTAGACGTCGCGGCAAGCTTGACAACGATTCCGGCACACGTCACTGAAGCAATGGCGCGCAGGATCTTTTGGTCCAGGGTAACGGCTTCCTGTCTCGGCTCGCGCACGCAATCCAGAACTTCAGGCGTCGGAATAACCGGAGCGCTCACGCCAGAGTTCCCACAGTTATGGATCGGTTCCGCGGGAATGTCACCGGTTCAAATTGCGACATCATCGAGACAGAATCCTCTCGCGTTATCCGCTTCGTCACTGACACCATTGCGAACAGAAACCATGCGCTACGATTCCCTTCTACCGTGGCGGCCATCGATGCCACCAACAAGACCAGCAACACGGTGCCGAAGCCAATTCGCGCCGCGCCCCGCATCGACTGAACGCAACCTATGCCTGCGACCGCGAGTGCGAGAGTCAGGGTCAATGCCACAAGGCCGCCCTCAACCGCAACGGAAACGACAGTGTTATGGGCTGTATCGACTTGCGCGAGTCCCGCCGCATCCACAAACGACCCTGCCCCTGAACCGAGCCATGGAGCATGTGCAAATGCTTGCCATCCTGCTGCCCAGATGTTGAGGCGCTGGTTCAGGTCGCCGCCTGCGAGCTGCTCCGGAATCGAGGCGATACGCGCGAGGGGCGCGCGAGGAACCAAATACCAGAACACCGCAGCAATTAACGGCAAGAGCATAGCTGCTGATGCGACGAGCCGCGGGTGACAGCGCTGAAGGAGAAACCCACATCCCAGGATCGCGAGTAACGCCGCGAGAGCTCCGCTGCGCGATCCTGTCAGCGATACCGCAACCATTCCCATAGGAAAGTAACCGAAGGCCAGCGTTCTTCCCCATCTCCTTGGTTCCCCGTTTACCAGCAGTGCCGCGAACGGAAAGCCGAGGTCGAGAAAACGCGCCACGTCGTTAGGGTCCTGGCCAACGGGAGCAAACCGCAGCAGGTCTTCGCTGCCCGGCCACGCAAGGCTTGCGATGGTAAGCAAACCCAATACCCACGAGCCCGCCACATAAACTCGCACCAGGTCACGCAGTTGGTCCGCGCTCTCCACGAGTTCCCAGATGATCCAGACCACCATCATTACTTGTGCGTCGGAACGCAGTCGTTGCAGGGTTGAGGATGGATCGATGCTCCAGAAGTATGAGCAGCAGAACCAGAGAAATAGAGCAAGCGTCAGCCACTGAATCACTCCAGGAACGCGAATCCTGCCGGACAGCAACACCGCCGGAATGATTGCAAGAAGGAGCGTCAGCCCGCAGATTCGGGAAATATTGCCCAGCGGTGCGCCCAGATCCAGAGAGTATTCCCACGGGATGGTAAATACGAATACAAGGAGCAACGCCCAGGCAGTCCTGCGCATGGCCTAAAACCTCTGCGAGTACACCAGGCCCGCATAAATGCCAACCCCGGCCGTAGATTGAACCACGGATTCCATCGTTCGATTCCACAGATTTTTGGCTACGGAGTCCGGTACGTAGATGATGTCGCGCTCTGCGACCGGTATGTCTGGGTCTTCTCCGAGAAGCATCCGCTTTAGATTGAGAGAGATGACCGTGCGCCCACCTCCCGGCTGTTCTCGAATCAACCGCACCGAGTGGAGTGATGCGTTGGGGGTGGGTCCCCAGGCCAGCGACATGGCTTGCAAGATCGTCATTGGCTGTCCGGGTTCGAGCGTAAATCCACCGGGACGGATTACGTCGCCTACGACATAGACGAGACCAGAGCGGCTAATTTGCACCGTATCTCCTGGCTGGAGTTCCGGGTTTTGCTGAACGTCAACGCTTGCACCGCTCCGTTCCAGAACAACTGCATGCGCACCAGAAGAATCGTCGCGGTGATAGACGTAGGCGAGCGTTCCGGCAGCGGCAGTAGGACCCGCTGCGGCTGCCAGCAGATCCAACAGGCGGTGATGCACTCCGTAGGGATAGACGCCGGGACGAACCACCTCGCCAAGGACGCTTACATCTCGCCCGACTGAAGAAATCACTAACACGGCGACTTGCGGATGCCGGAGCATGCCACGCTCGACCAGCGCTGCCGAGATTGTCTGTGCGGCCTGGGCCTCATCCATTCCGAGTAGAAGGATCTCTCCCACCATCGGCAGGCTTACCGCACCGGCAGCCGTTACCCTGACTGTTGAGTGGAACTCAGGCGTATGAAATTCGCTCACGTCAAGCAGGTCACCGGGAGCAATTGCCGCAGGAATTGAACCGCCGCTCGCACTGAGTGGCAGCGATGGAATTGCCGCCGGCAGAGGACCGGCGCCATTCCAGACGGCAGGCGCTTCCTTCGGGCTCGGCGCAGACCGGGCCTCCCTGCTTTGCGGAATGCGCGCTACTCCGGTCGGCAATCCGGAGGTGCTGGGCGTGGGGGCCTGCGCTCGCAGTGCCGACGCCCCGAGTGCCAGAGGCAGCAGAATAATAACTGTGGGAGCAGCTCTCAGGGATTCCAATCCGAAAGCAAGACCAGCTGCCAGCCAAGTCGCGACGAAGAGGGTGATCGCGAGATTCAGGGCCAGGTTCGGCGACGACGGTTTCGCAGCAATGCGCGGTGCGTCCACAACCTGGAATTCCGGGCTGATGACACCGGCGGCAAGTCCAGCCTCTTCGGTCTTGGCTTGCACTTTCAAGTACAGTTCGTGGCTTGCCGCCGCTTCCCCGCGCATGCTCTCGTACTGGATTGCCGCGGCATTCGCCTGCATGCCCTGGGTAGTCAGGTCGTCGAGGCTCTTGCGCAGCATCTGTTCGCGATCTGTAGCGGTCTGCCAGGCCTTCTTGAAGCGCTCACGGAGCGACTCGTTCAAGGCCTGTAACTGGCGGTCGAGATCACGCGTCTGCTCGTGGATCTCGAGCACCCGGGGAAAGTTTGGGCCCCGCTCGAGGTCAAGCTGTGCGGCTTCCTCTTCCAATTCACCGCGGCGGGCATGGATTTGCCGGAGAGCGGAGCTCGCAAGATCGCCACCATCCGTATTTGGTGGATTTGACGCCAGCACCAGTTCCGGATCACCTTGCGACGCGGCACGATACTCAGCCTCACGCAGAATGCGGTCCGCGCTCGCCGCAGCCAATGTTCGCCCGATCTCGTCTACCTGCAATAGGGCCGAAACGTGCTGTACAGCGCTGGGCTGCCCGTTGGAAAGAGTGGCCGGCGCAATCAAAAGGTCGTGTTCCCTTTGAAACAGGGCCAGGCGCTCGTTGTCGCGGTCGGATTTGGCCTTCAGTTCCGCAAGTTGCTGCTGAAGCCAGCGCGATGCATCACTGGTTGCCTGCAATCGAGCGCCCGCCTCCTGTTCTAGATAGGCGCTGATCAGGCCGCGCACTATTTCCGCGGAGAGCGCCGCGTCGCCGCAATGAAATTCAACCTCGAGCACCAGTGTGCGGGGAACCGTGCGCACACGCAAGCGATCCTTAAATCTGCCCAGAAGATACGCTTGTGCGCCAGGGGTAGAGTTCTCCGCATGGAATTCTGGAAAACTCGACACAAATCGTCCAGAGAATGCCGGAGCCGCATAAAGCTTTTTGTCAAGAATGACGCGCCAGGCGAGTTGATCACTCCGCAAGACATTGGCCAGGGTTTCAAGCTGAGTTTGGCCGGAAGCGAGTGATCCCGAATACGCACCGCCGGATTCGGACATTTGGAGGGTTGTCGCCGGGGTTGTGCGAAGAGCAAGCTTTGCTTTCGACGCATATTGCGGCGGGGCCAGCAGGCAGTAAACGAGGCATACTGACAGCGACCCGGCAATCACTGCGAAAATGAGCCGCCGCCGGCGAAACGCGAGCCGCCCCGCTGCGCCAAGGCTGACATGAGAATCAGAACGAACCGGCTGCAAAAGAGGTACGGCCTCGATACGACGGCCAGCAACGCGCCCGATTGCAGGAGCATCGTCCAATGGACGGAAACCTCGCCCTCAAAAATTTTGCCCCGGCGGAGGCTACCGAAAAATGCGCAAAAAACACCCACCGTGGACTAATCAAAAGTGTCCATCGCGTGTCTACTAAATGTTGGTGAGTTACATCACAGCTGTCTGAGAACTAGGCACTTCGGTCAACGCCATCGACCGGTACCACTCCACGGTGCGGCGAAGACCTTCCTCAAATCCAACCTTGGGCGTGTAGCCCATCAGCTCATGAGCGAGCTGAATATCTGCCAGGGAGTCACGGATGTCCCCGGCACGCGACGCTGCGTATGCAGGGCTTCCACGGTAGCCTGTGAGCCCGCACAGCAGCCTGAACGTTTCGTTCAAGGTGATGCGTGAACCCGTGGCTGCGTTCATCACCACCCCCGCAACCTTTTCCGCTGGAGCTTCAGAGGCTAAGAGATTGGCGCGAACCACATTGTCGATATACGTGAAATCGCGGCTTTGCTCGCCATCGCCATAAATCGTCGGCTGCTCGCCGGCCAGCATTTTCCGGCAGAAGATCGCTAAAACTCCCGAGTAATGTGAAGTCGGGTCCTGATAAGGCCCAAAGACGTTGAAATAGCGCAAAACCACGGTTTCAAAGCCGTAGACCCGCCAGAACGAGCGTGCGTAGTGCTCACCCGCAAGCTTGGCCACCGCGTACGGCGAGATTGGATCAGAAACCATGCTTTCGACTTTGGGCATGGTTGGCGATTCTCCGTATGCCGACGAAGACCCTGCATACACCATGCGGCGAACTCCTGCGTCCCGCGCCGCCACCAGCAGGTTCAGCGTTGCATCCACGCAGTTGAGGTTGGTTCCTATGGGGTCGGCTACTGAACGAGGCACGGAAGCCAGCGCTGCTTCGTGGAAGACGATCTCAACCCCGGCACACACGTTTGCGCAGACAGAGGGGTCCGCCAGGTCGCCCTTGACGAATTCCATGCGCTCCAGCCCAACCAGGTTCTGTGGCTTGCCGGTGATAAAGCTGTCAACACCGCGGACTGACTCGCCGCGCGCCAGTAATTCTGCCGCAATCGACCGTCCGATGAATCCCGCGGCGCCTGTGATCAGATATTTTGCCATCTATACCTCTTCCCCAGGCGGGTACGCCACGCCTCAGAATACAACCTGCACCTATGCATCCCTCGACTGTGGCATTGCCCATACCACCCTCGGGCGTACAATTTTCCTTATGAATTCCCTCGCAACCAGCAGCACGCTTGCAGAGCTTAAACAGCGCATCGAGTCGCGTGAAGCACGCATCGGCATCGTCGGCATGGGCTATGTGGGCCTGCCTTTGGCACTGCTTTTCAGCAACGAGCGCTTCAGCGTGACCGGTTTTGATATTGCGGCCGATAAAGTAAGCACCCTGAATTCCGGCGGATCGTACATCGTCCGCATTTCGCCCGAATCGATTCAGGAGGCACAGAAGGCGGGCTTTCGCGCCACATCGGACTATTCCGAGATTGGCGCTATGGACGCCATCATCATCTGCGTTCCGACGCCGCTGAACGAGTACCACGAGCCCGATCTAAGCTACGTAACCGGTACGGTCCACTCCATCGCGCCGCACATTCGCGAAGGCCAGTTGATCGTGCTCGAGAGCACCACCTATCCCGGCACTACCGACGATGTGGTCGTCCCCATCCTCGAGAAGAACAACCTGCGCGGACTCAAGGTTGCCCGGAAGGAAGACGAAGCCGGCGTTCACGTTGCTTTTTCGCCCGAACGCGAAGATCCCGGCAATGACACCGTTGCGCGGCACGACATTCCCAAGGTGGTGGGCGGCTGCGGCCATATCGCGTTTGAACTGTCGTCTGCCATGTACGGGTCCATCTTCCGGCGCGTTGTCGCGGTCAGCAGCCCTGCCGCGGCCGAAATGACCAAGCTGCTCGAAAACATCTATCGCTGCGTCAACATTGCGCTGGTGAACGAACTCAAGCAGCTCTGCATGCGCATGGGAATTGATATTCACGAGGTGATCGACGCAGCCAAGACCAAACCTTTCGGCTTCCAGGCTTTCTATCCTGGCCCAGGCCTTGGCGGTCACTGCATCCCTATTGACCCGTTCTACCTGTCATGGAAAGCCAAGGAATACGACTTCAGGACGCGCTTTATTGAGCTGGCCGGCGAAGTCAATACCGCCATGCCGTACTTCGTGATCGAACAAACGGCCGCTGCCCTCAACGAGCGCTGCAAATCGATCAAGGGTTCGAAGATCCTGGTGCTCGGCCTTGCCTACAAGCGCGACATTGATGATCTCCGCGAGTCACCCTCGCTCACCATCATCGAACTCCTGCGGGAAAAGGGAGCGGTCGTTTCCTACAATGATCCATTCTTCCCGCACGTGGGCCGCGGACGACACTACGATCTGAATATGACCAACACTCCGCTCAACGATCTGGGCAAGTATGACGCCGTTCTCATCGTCACCGATCACACCAGCTACGACTACTCCGGAATTGTGGAACAGGCCCAACTCGTGATCGACACGCGGAATGCAACCAAGGGACTGGAATCGCCGAATATTGTTCGCTGCTAACCCTCAAACCTGACATGCCGGGCGCAAAGCCGAGTGAGATAAATCACTGACGCTGGGCTCGTTGCATGCGACAGTCTTTCCTAGGCAATCGCTGAAAGCCTGATGGGGTCTTAGTAGTGAGACGCGCCTCCCGGTGCTGTGTTTCGTCTGGGTCCCCACCCAGGGTTCAGCGGTGCTCCTCTCGGATAGATTCACGGGCTCCGTGAATACGGAAGAATGGCTCTCTGCCGTGTTCGCTTCGATAGACTGCGGTCCGGTTTCGGCCGGATTCGCATTACATTGACGACAAACCTGAAGCTTCGTTCATAGCGATACCCAATCCGGACCTGCTGGCCGACGTTCCAGCGGGTCCATTTTTATTTCCCCGGAAGACCCGCAGATTGTGGCGTCGCGGACCATTTCCGGCCGTTCAACCTCTCGACACGACGATCGTCCGCTCCATCGTGTATCTTGAGGGGGTTCGATTATGATTTCCCTCGCCGCCACGCTGGCTGAACCGCAATCCTTTTCCCTGGTCGAGAAATCACTCTTTCTCCTCCTCGTCGTCGCATCCGGAGCGCTGTTCTGGCGCCGCTTCGGACCTATATTTCACAAAATTCTCCAGTCGCGCAAAGACCCCGATTTCAAGTTGTCTCCCATTGGCCGCCGTGTTTGGGACTTCTTCTGGGAAGTTATCTGCCAGGCCAAGGTCATTCAGCAGCGCCCTTTGCCTGGTCTTGCCCATGCCTTTGTTTTTTGGGGATTCTGCGCCTTCGCGCTTGTCACGCTGAACCACGCGGCAGTCGGTTTTGGCATCGGCTTCCTTGATCCTGCCTCCTGGATCGGCCGAACCTACTTTTATCTCGCGGCGGCCTTCGCGATTGCCTGCGCCGTCGGCATCTTCGGCCTCTTCGTGCGGCGTGTTTTCGTGCGACCGCGCTGGCTCGGCAAAAAGGTCTCCTGGGAATCAGGTTTCATCGCCGGACTCATCTTTCTGCTGATGATTACCTATCTCGGCGCGTTCCTCACCACCGATTCCACCCCATCAGCACGTTATCTGTGGTGGATTCACACTTTGACGCTCCTTGTCTTTCTCCCCCTCATTCCGCACACCAAGCATCTGCACCTGGTGCTCAGTCCGGTCACCATCTTCCTGTCGCGCGGCGGCTTCTCGGAGATCCCTCCGCTGGTGGGCGATGAAGACTTCGGCCTCGTAACAGGCAAGGACCTCACACAACTCGTGAGCCTCCAGGCCTACTCATGCGTGGAGTGCGGCCGCTGCAGCGAGCATTGCCCCGCCACCAACACCGGCAAGCTGCTCAACCCCAAGGAAATCATTCTCGGCGTGCGCAGCTACCTCAACGAATTCGGCCCGACGTCCGAGGATCTACTTCTCGGCAAGCACAACTCACAGGAGGCCGTCTTCCAATGCACCACGTGCGGCGCCTGCGAGTTCCAATGCCCCGTCGGCATTGAGCATGTGCCCATCATGGTGGGCCTGCGCCGCGGTGCCGTAAACACCGGCGCGTGGGAAGACGACTACGGCGGCAAGCTCTTCAACCAACTCGAACGCGGCAGCAATGCGCTCGGCATCGGTGCACTCGAACGCGACAAGTTCATCCAGAAAACCGAACTGCCCATCTTCGACGGGACTCAGGAATTTTGTTTATGGCTGGGCTGCATGGGCGGATACGACCCCAAGGGCCGCGAAATCATTGCATCCTTCGCGCGCGTCATGAACTATCTCGGCGCCAGTTACGGCGTCCTCAAGAAGGAGAAATGCACCGGCGATCCGGTTCGCCGCCTCGGCAACGATCTCCTGTTTCAGCAGCTCGCCGAAGAAAACCTGAAGAACCTCGCGCAAAACAAGGTCAAGAAAATCGTCTCCATCTGCCCGCATTGCGTACGCACCATCCAGGAAGACTGGAAGGCATACGGCACCCCACCCGAGATCGAGCATCATAGTGAGTTCATGGCTCGATACGCCGATCGCCTCCCCAGGCAAAATTCCGGCGAGAAAGTAGTCTTCCACGATCCCTGCTACCTGGGCCGCTATCGCGATGTCTACGACGAGCCGCGCCAACTTGTACAGATCGCGGGCACACTCGTTGAAGCCCCGCGCCACCGTGAACGCAGCTTCTGCTGCGGCGCCGGCGGCGGCCTCGCCTTCCTCGGCGAAGAAACCGGCGAACGCGTAAGCCAGCCGCGCGCAGGAGCTTGTCGCACCGGAGCACAACCATCGGCACCGCCTGCCCTTCTGCAACACCATGTTTCGCGACGCGCTGGCGCGAGTGAAGCACCGGAGAAATGAATGCGCAACGCTCCACAACTACTCGACGTAGCCCAGCTCATGTGCGCGGTCTGCCAGAGCTCCAGCTCGCGCCCAGGCAGCAGCTCCCGGAGGGAGCGTATGATTCAGCCCAGCCAGCCCTGGGTACTGCGACATCGCGTCAAGCTTGCCGTAGGTACGGCGGACGCCGGACTTGAAAGGGCACGATCAGTCGCGCCAACACGCCTACAGAACGAAGGAGCTTCAGTCCTCGAGGAAGCAATGAAAATCATAGTCGCCATCAAACAAGTCCCCGAACGCGATGCGCAAGTCCGCATCGACGGCTCCGGCAAATGGATTGAAGAATCCGACCTGCAATACGCCATGAACGAGTCCGACGCGTACGCCCTCGAAGAAGCCCTACAACTGCGCGAGAAACACACAGGCGAAGTCATCGTCGTCAGCGCCGGCCCCGAGCGTGTCGGCACCACCATTCGCGAAGCTCTCGCCAAGGGTGCCGACCGCGCCATCCACATCGACTGCAACGACCTCAATCAGCGCGACGCCCTCGGCGTTGCGCGCCTCATCGCCGACGCCATCCGATCCGAGAGCGCCGACCTCGTCCTCACCGGCCTGCAATCCGATGACCTTGGCTACGGCCAGACCGGCGTGATCCTCGCCGAACTCCTCGGCATACCCCACGCCACGCTCATCCTCCACGTTGAGAAAACCGACACCGGCCTCAAGGTCAAGCGCGAGCTCGAAGCCGGCTGGTTCCAGGAGATCGAACTGCCTACGCCCGCCGCTCTCACCATCCAATCCGGCGGCAACAAGCTGCGCTACGCCACGCTCATGGGGATCAAGAAAGCAAAAACAAAGGAAATGCGCGTCGTTACCGCGGCCGCACTCGACGGCTCTCCTGTCGCTGTCCTCGATGGCATCGCTCATCCCAAGAAGCAGCGCTCCACCCAAATCATTCCCGGCGACGCCAAGCAGGCCGCCGCAGCACTGGTCGAAAAACTCAAGTTCGAGGCGCGCATCCTATGAGCGGCATCTACGTAGTTCTTGAAGAACGCGACGGCCGCGTAAGCCGCCTCAGTTGGGAAGCCCTCGCGGCAGGCAAGCTTCTTGCGGCGCAATCGGGCGCGCCCGTCGGCGCAGTCGTCATCGGCGCTTCCACCGAGTCTCTCGCCAAGGAAGCCGCCGCAAAGTCCATCAACAATGTCATCCGTGTTGAGCATCCTCTGCTCGTCCAGTACACCTCCGACGGATACGCCGTCGCCCTGCAGCAGCTGATCGAAAAGCAAAGCCCAACGCAGGTGGTCTTCCCTCACAGCTATCAGGTGCGCGATTTCGCGCCTGCCCTCGCCGCACGCATGAATGAAGTGCTCATCGGCGACGTAGTTGCGATCGACGCGGGCCCTGTCTTCACGCGCCAGTTGCTCCAAGGCCGCCTTGCCGGAAACTATCGCCACCAGGGCAACGGCCCGTGCCTCGTCTCAGTGCAGGCAGGAGCCTTTCGCGCCGACGCCATCGAATCCGGCTCCGCCGAAGTTACCACCTTTACGCCAACCATCGACGCGGCGCAGATTCGCACCAAGCCCGGCGAGCCCTTCCGCGGATCGGCCCAGACCGTCGACCTCGGCTCCGCGCCACTCATCGTGAGCGTCGGCCGCGGCATCAAGGAAGCCGATAACCTTCCCGTCGTCCAGGAACTCGCCACCGCGCTCGGCGCGGAGCTTGCCGCATCGCGTCCCATCTGCGACAACGGCTGGCTGCCCATGGAGCGCCAGGTCGGCAGCTCCGGCCAAACCGTCTCGCCCAAGCTCTACCTCGCCGTCGGCATCTCAGGAGCCATTCAGCACCTCGTCGGCATGAAGGGCTCGCAATGCATCGTGGCCATCAACAAGGACCCCGACGCACCCATCTTCGAAGTCGCCGACTACGGCATCGTCGGCGATCTCTTCGAGGTTGTCCCCGCGCTCACCGAAGCGATCAATGCCGCAAAGGGCTGACCTGACCTAAACCTAACGGCCTTTTCTGAATTTGCAATCGAACGCTCTCAGGCCTTGACAAGGTAGGCCGGGCATTTATGCCCGGCAACCAATCACCTCAGGCGATGGGGTTTTAACCCCTGAGGTATGCTTTCCTCTCTTCTGCGAACTTTCGCTTCTTGTCGGACGCTGACCGCAATTATCACGCCCCGCACTTGCACCCGCATCGCTCCACGCGCTATCGTTCGTTCTTCCGTTGATCTGAACCCGGGGGCGCGATGTTTCTTCCGCAGACCTATCAGGCCGCACTCTTTCTCATGATCCTCAGCATGCTCTGCTGGGGATCGTGGGCGAATACGCTCAAGCTCTGCCCGAATTTTCGCTTCCAGCTCTTCTACTGGGACTACGCCATCGGCCTGGCGCTGGGCGCAATCGTCTGGGGGTTAACTGCTGGCTCCATGGGCAACACCGGTGCTTCATTCTGGGAAGCGCTCAGGAATACACCGGCAACCGCCATCGTCTACGCAGTCTGCGGCGGCATCATTTTCAACATCGCCAACCTGCTGCTCGTCGCCGCAATAGACATTGCCGGCCTGGCCGTCGCTTTTCCTGTCGGCATCGGCCTCGCACTCATCGTCGGCACCGTCTCCAGCTACTTCGTTCACCCCGCCGCCAATCCCTTGCTCCTCTTCGGCGGCGTCGCACTCGTCACCGTCGCCATCGTTCTCGATGCAGCCGCCTACCGCAAGCGCGACAGCACCGCAAAAGCCACCACAACGCGCGGCATCGTTCTTTCGCTCGTCGCAGGCCTGCTCATGGGCAGCTTCTATCCCCTCGTCGCTCACGCAATGGCAATTGGGGTCATCTTTCCAGGTGCTCTCGCGCCCACTCCAGCTCCCTACGCCATCGCACTGTTCTTCTCCATCGGCGTACTGCTCTCCACCATTCCCGCCAACCTGGCGCTCATGAAGAAGCCCCTCGACGGCAAGCCACCCGTCGATGGCCGCGACTACGGCCGCGCACCGATGGGCTGGCATATCGCCGGCATTCTCGGTGGATTCATCTGGTGCACCGGCGCAGTCGCCAACTTCGTCGCCTCACAAGCCCACGTCAGCATCGGCCCAGCCGTCAGCTACTCCATCGGCCAGGGCGCCACCATGATCTCCGCCTGCTGGGGCGTTTTCGTCTGGCACGAGTTTGCCGGCGCACCTCGCTCCGCAAAGCTCCTGCTCGTCTTCATGTTTCTATTTTTCCTGCTCGGCCTCGGCACCATCGCCATCGCACCGCTCTATTAGACAAGGCACTCCATGACCCAATCGTGCAAAAGCCCATCGTCATCGTCGGCAGCATCAGCATGGACCTCGTCACCTGCACGCCGCACATTCCGGCGGTTGGTGAAACCGTCATCGGCACAAGCTTCGCCACTACGCCCGGAGGCAAAGGGGCCAACCAGGCCGTCGCCTCGGCGCGCCTCGGCTATCCCGTTCAGATGGTCGGCAAGGTCGGCACGGATTCCTACGCGCACGCGCTGCTCGACAACCTCGCCGGCTCAGGCGTCGCCATCAACTCCATGGGACGCTTCGAGGGCTCTTCGGGCCTCGCACCCATCTTTCTCGCGGACAACGGCCAGAACAGCATCATCATCGTGCAGGGCGCCAACGGCGACGTCGATCCCGCCTTCATCGATGCGCACGCCGATCTGATCCAATCCGCGGGCATCGTTCTCTGCCAGTTGGAGCTCCCCCTTGAAACCACGCTCCATACCATCGACCTCTGCGCCTCGGCAAACGTCCCAATCATGCTCGACCCCGCACCCGCCGCGCCGTTGCCAGGCGTCGTCTTCACGCAGGTCGCATGGTTCACGCCCAATGAAAATGAAGCGGCGTTGTATGTCGGCGAAGGTTTAAGCGTGGAAGAAGCTGCGACAGACTTGCTCTCTCGCGGCCTTCAAGGCGTAGTGCTCAAGCGTGGCTCCGAAGGCGCATATGTCGCCACCAGCGATGGTCATGCCGAATGGGTGCGCGCGTTCCCGGTCGAAGCCATCGATACGGTTGGCGCGGGAGATTGCTTCAACGGAGCATTCGCCGTGGCTCTGATGGAAGGCCGCACTCCTGCTGCCGCCGCCAGCTTTGCATGTGCCGCCGCAGGCATTTCCGTCACCCGGCGAGGCGCACAGGCGTCCATGCCCGACACGCGCTGAAGTCGACGGCTTCCTGGACCAGCATGCGATCGAGAAGTGAAGATAGCTTCATCTACCGCGCAGCAGCTAAAAGCTAATGGCTAAGAGCTGAAAGCTGCCTTCACGCCACTTCGTTTTCCAGCGTCCCAATCGGCTCAATCGTGATCCGAATCCGGTCGCCGCTCTGCAGCGTGAACTCGGACGGAGGCACGACACCCGTCCCCGTCATCAAGAAACATCCGTTGGGAAACGAGTTGTCACGGAACAGAAACTCCACCAGTTTCTTCGGATCGCGCTTCAACTCAGTCAGCTTCACGCATCCCGCGAATGCACAGCGGTCCTCACGGATAATTTCAATCTGAATCTCCGTCGATCGCGGTAGCGGATTCGATGTGACAAGAATTCCCGGTCCCAGCGCACAGCTTCCGTCATACACCTTGGCCTGCGGCAGATACAGTGGATTCTCGCCTTCGATATCCCGCGAGCTCATGTCGTTGCCAATCGTGTATCCCACGATCCGCGCGCTCGAGTTCACCACCAACGTCAGCTCAGGTTCCGGCACATTCCATTTCGAATCTTTGCGAATACGCACCTTGCCGCCCGTGCCCACCGTGCGGCTCGCCGTGGACTTGAAAAACAATTCAGGCCGCTCGGCGGTGTACACGCGATCGTAGAAATCGCCGCCGCCCGCGTCCTGAGACTCCTCCATGCGCGCGCCGCGGCTGCGGTAGTACGTCACGCCGGCTGCCCAGACTTCCTGGCTTTTCAATCGGCGGCAGCAATTCCGCAGCCTTGAATCCGCCCCGCGATGCGCCGCTGGCTGTCACCTCCCGCAGGTGACCCTCCAGATCGTCGTGCGTCAGCAAGCTATCCCACCCCGACCCAGCAACGGCAAAGTACCGTCCGTCTTCTTCCACAAAGCAGCCAACCGTTGTCCGAAAGAGCTTCACGCGCAGTCCCCCGCATTGCCCATCCTACAACTCGCCCCCACCGCTCGATCAACGCTGCCGGGTGCCCCACCCTCGCGACGTCTCTGTTTTGTCGCTAGGGTGGGTTTCCACCGGTGCCCACGAGGGAGATCACCTAGGCATCGCACCACGTGTCGAATTTCCCTGCACGAACCGCTCCCGCAATCGCGTCGATATCCCCAGCCAGCACCCTGTCCTGCTCCAGTCGCGGCACCACGCTGCGCACCACCGCCAGCGCGCCCTCCAGCCTGGGGCTCGACTTCAGCGGCCGCCGAAACTCAATCGCCTGCGCCGCGCACATCAACTCGATCGCCCACAATCCGCTCCGCGTGCTCCACAATCTGCCGCAGCTTCAACGCGCCTGTCATGCCCATCGATACGTGATCTTCTTTGCCCCCATCCGTTGGAATGCTGCCCGTCGAAGAAGGGTGCGACAGCACCTGGCACTCGTTGATCAGCGCCGCCGCCACGATCTGCGCAATCATGAATCCCGACGACAATCCCGGATCGGGCGACAGAAAAGCCGGCATCCCCTCGTTGATATCAGGATTCAGCAAGCGGTCAATTCGCCTCTCAGTGATGCCCGCCAAATCCGTCACTGCCAGCGCCGCGTAGTCAAACGCATAGGCCAACGGCGCGCCATGAAAATTCCCGCCAGACAACACCGCACCGCCATCCGCCGAATCCTCCGGAAACACCAAAGGATTATCCGTAGCCGATCCAGACTCCGTCTCCACCACGCCCGCCACGTGCTCCAGCACCCCGCGCACCGCTCCATGCACCTGCGGCATGCAGCGGAGGCAGTACGCATCCTGCACCCGCGAGCAGTGCTCCCGATGCGATTCGCGAATCTCGGAACCCTCCATCAGAGACACCAGGTGTGCTGCCGACGCAATCTGCCCCGCATGCGGCCTCGCTTCGTGAATACGCTTGTCGAAGGCCACCGGCGTTCCCAACAGCGCATCCAGTGACATGGCTCCCGCCAGGTCCGCCAGCCTCACCAGCCTCCGCGCCCGCGCCGCAGCCAGCCCACCCACCGCCGCCATCGCCTGCGTGCCATTCAGCAGCGCCAGCCCTTCCTTGGCGGCAAGCTGCACCGGCTTCAACCCGGCACGCCGCAGCGCCTCGCCGCCTGCAATCCGCTCGCCCTTGTAGAAAGCCTCGCCTTCGCCGATCACCACCAGCGCCAGATGCGCCAACGGAGCCAGATCGCCGCTCGCGCCCACCGAGCCCTTCTCCGGGATCACCGGATGCACGCCCGCGTTCAACATGCCCACCAGCAGGTCAAGCACCTCGCGACGAGTCCCGCTGAATCCCTTGGCCAGCACGTTCGCCCTCAGCAGCAGCATGGCCCGCGCCTCCGCCTCGCTCAGCGGGTTGCCAACGCCGCCTGCGTGGCTGCGCACCAGGTTCGTCTGCAACTGCGCCAGGTTTTCGTTCGAGATCCGCACATCCGCCAGCTTGCCGAAGCCGGTGTTCACGCCGTACACCGTCTGCCCCTCAGCCACGATCCGCTCAATCAGCGCGCGGCTCGCCGCGCCACGCGTCCCGCGCCGCGGGCGACACTTCAACTCGGCAGCGCTCCATCGACACAGCTTCAATCTCAGCCAGGCTCAGCGACTGGCCATTCAAAGTAAGGCAATCCTGGGTCAAAATATCCATGAGATTGATGCTAGGCAGGCGTAAGGCGCTCGTACAGATGGAATGGCCATCCCAACTTTGGGTCAGGCACGGCAAATCGACTATCATGGCCAACTATGGCAATGGATTCCACGGCCCTGATGGATAGCTACGGCCGAAAGCTGCTTGAAGAACTGCAAGAGAACGCCCGCCTCAGCGTGGCTGAACTTGGCCGCCGCGTAGGCCTATCCGCCACGGCCATCGCCGAACGCATGAAGCAGATGGAAGAGATCGGCATCCTGCGCGCCTACACCATCGAAATCGACCGCGAAGCACTCGGCCTCGAGGTCCTGGCCTTCATCCGCATGAGTTGCAACGGACAGCAGTATCACCGCCTGCTTGACTACGTGCAGACCCTTGAGGAAGTCCGCGAGTGCCACCACCTCACCGGCGGCGACGACCTGCTTCTCAAAGTCACCACCACCAGCATGGGCGATCTCGAAGCTCTGATCGAAGCGCTACTGCCCTACGGCACGCCCATCACCAGCCTTGTTTTATCGACGCCCCTTGAGCGCCGCAAATTCGCCGTCAACGGAAGGCTCACAACGGTGACGAAGAAGCAGCCGCCACGGCGAAGATGAAGTGCGAATGCCTCTTCACGAATCTACGTGGATATACATTTAGCGAAAGTTATATGAACGGTCCAGTTGTAACCTATTGAATCAAAGCTTGTTACGAAATCGACCAAAGCGAAGAATCTGCTACATAGGTAGGGGGGGGTGCCCTTCCCTCGTTCCCAGAACCGCGGAAAGACACGTCTCCCCTCCGGTTCTGAAACCTATTGATGAGTTTGCGCCGACTGCTGCGCTCGGAGTGGTGCCGGCGATCACAGGTCGCGGTGACGAGCCTAAACCACCGTCCCGGGAGGATATCAAGGTGACGGGTCGGCGAATCGATCCCACTCCTGTCGACAATCGCCCATATCCTTCTGAAGCAGCCACGTTCCTTCTGAGGCCGGGATAAACTTCCCATGAACAGGGCGGAAATCGTCTGAAAACCAGTTGCGCCGCACGTCGAATGATGATAACTTTGCGGCGAAATGAGCACGACCCCGCAACACCACCACGAACATTCCCATCCCCACCATCATCACACTGACCCTGCCTACGTCACGGCATTTATCAAGATGGCTTTGCCGACTGCACAGGCTGTGAGAAAAAGGTGGGGCGTCCCAATAGCTGTCCTTATTGCGCAATCAGCACAGGAGACAGGCTGGGGCAAACATTCGTAAAAAATGCCTACTTCGGCATCAAGGGGAAGGCGCCGGACGGCAAGTCAGTCGACTTTGGAACCTCCGAAGTCGTTGGCGGAAAGGTGATCCATGAAAAGGACACTTTCCGTGCCTACACGGGGTTCAGTGACGCGGCCGATGATTACGGTAGATTCCTCAGCGAAAATGCTCGATATAAACATGCGTTCGCCGTGAAACAGGATCCGGAGAAATTCGTCACCGAAATTGCTCGTGCTGGCTACGCCACAGATCCGAATTACGCCAAATCTCTCATCAGCATCATCCGATCACACCATCTTGCCCACTGGGATAGATTGGCGCTTCATGAAAAATAGGGAAATCAAGTTTGGACAAGTCGCCCTGGCTATTATGTTGGGGCTAGCAGTTCAGTCATGTGATTTCAATCGCCGTTCTGAGGCCAAAGAAAACCCCTCACGAGAGCCGGCTCCCCAGGCTCAGACGCCATCTCCCTCCTCTGGTCAGTCTTCGAAAACTGCGCAGGAAATCGAGGATGCGACGGTTCTAGCCGTCAGCAAAGAAATTCGCACAGCGCATTTAACTGAGCTGACTGATACTTGCCTCGCCTATCGATTCCATGCCAATCCTTCCGAGGGTGCATACCTGGTCGACGTGCGGGAGAACCACCGCGATGCAAGTTGCGGCGGCGATCCGGGTACGCAGCCAAAATTGTTTACCGTCCGGGTGGATAAGCAGAATCAAGAGATGTCATCAGACAAAGGCACTCCAGGTAAGTTCCACGCGATCAAGCCGCAATGACCTAGTCGAATTTTGGCTGTGCGGCCCTATTGGAATGAATCGACCCGGATCCGGAGATCCGAAATCAGGCCTCCGGTCACGCCAGGCCCAGGATCCTCCGATTGCGCTCCGCATCGGAGCCGCCGCCGGCGAAGTCGTCAAACGCCCGCTCCGTCACGCGAATAATGTGCTCGCGAATAAACGGCGCTCCCTCTGCGGCGCCCGCCTCAGGATGCTTGATGCAGCACTCCCACTCCAGAACGGCCCAGCCCTGGATAGTCGTACTGGGCCATTTTGCTGAAAATCGAACTGAAGTCGATCTGTCCGTCGCCCAGCGAGCGGAAACGCCCTGGCCGATCGATCCAATCCTGATAGCCGCCGTACACGCCTGCTCTGCCGCTCGGGCGGAACTCCGCATCCTTCACGTGAAACGCACGAACCCTTTCGTGATAGAGATCGAGGAACGCGAGATAGTCCAGCTGCTGCAGAACCATGTGGCTCGGGTCGTAGAGGATGTTAGCCCGCGGATGGTTGTCCACCGCGCTCAGGAACCGCTCGAATGTCGCGCCATCGTGCAGGTCTTCGCCGGGATGCAGTTCGAAGCACGCGTCTACGCCCGCCTCGTCGAAAGCATTGAGAATCGGAAGCCATCGCCGCGCCAGTTCGTTGAAGGTCTCGTCGACCAGTCCCGCGGGCCGCTGCGGCCACGGATAGAAGAACGGCCAAGCCAGCGCGCCCGAGAACGTGGCATGCGCGGTCAGGCCAAGGTTGCGGCTCGCCTTCGCCGCCCAATGCAATTGCTGCACGGCCCACTGCTGGCGGCCTTGCGCATCCAGACCTGCTGGAGCGAACCCTTCAAGCAGCGGATCGTACGCCGGATGGCTCGCGACTAACTGTCCCTGCAGATGCGTAGACAACTCGGTCACTTCAAGCCCCGCTTCGCGCACTGTGCCAAGAATCTGGTCGCAATAATCCTTGCTCTCACCGGCCGCCTTCAGGTCGAACAGCCGCGCGTCCCACGTGGGAATCTGCACTCCCACGAATCCAAGCTTCTTTGCCCAGGCTGCCATGCCCGCCAGCGTGTTGAACGGCGCCGCATCTCCCGCAAACTGCGCCAGAAAAATCCCCGGTCCCTTAATCGTCTTCATTCAATTCTCCTCTGCATCTGTTGCATCTGAATCATCGTGCCGCGCGAAACCCTCAGCTGCCAATCATGCTCGCCTAGCAGCCGCTAAGCTCCGTATCCATGCGTCACCTCTAAAACTCCACCCACTTGCCGGTCTTGTTGCTCTCAATGGCGCGCTCAATGAATCGCATTCCGCGCACGCCGGCGCGAATTCCCGGCAGCGTCTCCGGCAGCGCATCGGCGCGGTCCGCCCGCCACGCTTCAAGCGCAGTCGGCAAACTCGCGATACAGCACCGCGAACGCCTCCAGATAGCCTTCCGGATGCCCGCCGGGAAGCCGTGTCACCGCACGAGCGCCTTCCGTCAAGTAACCCATGCCTGCGTGGCGCGTCTCGTCGGGCCCGCTGTTGCGGCGGATCTGGAGAGTGTTCGGCGTCTCCTGCTGCCAGTGCACGCTGGCCTTCTCGCCATACACGCGAATGCGCAGTCCGTTGCCCTCACCGGCCGCAATCTGCGACGCCATCAGCACGCCGTCGGCGCCGTTGCTCAGCTTGAGCAGCGCCGTGCAATCATCATCAACGCGCCGACCCTTGACCACCGAGCGCAACGTCGCATGCAGCGCGGTCACATCGAGCCCAGTCATGTACTCAACCAGGTGAAACGCATGCGTGCCGATGTCGCCGATGCAGCCGCCCGGCCCGTTCTGCGCCGGATCCGAACGCCACGATGCCTGCTTCTGCCCCGTCTCCTCCAGCGGCTCGCTCAGCCAGCCCTGCAGATACTCGACAGCCACCTTGCGGATCGGTCCCAGTTCCCCGCTAGCGCAGATCGCCCGTGCATCGCGCACTAGCGCGTAACCCGCGTACGTGTGGGTCAATGCATAGGGCAAGCCCGACGCGGCCACGAGTCGCTCCAACTCCAGGACTTCGTCGTAGGTCGCGGTCGCCGGCTTGTCGCTCACCACCGGAATTCCCGCCTCGAGCGCGGCCTTTGCCACCGGTAGATGCGTACGATTCGGCGTGGCAATCACTACGAAGTCGATGCCGTCCTGCCGCTGCTTCTCCGCGGCAATCATCTCCTGGTAGCTCGCGTATGCGCGCGCAGGATCGATGCGAAACGACGCGCCAGCAGCGCGTGACTTTTCGGCTGACGACGAAAATGCGCCAGCGACCATTTCAATTCGTCCGTCCAGTTCCGCGGCAATGCGATGCACCGGCCCGATAAACGCCCCCGGTCCACCGCCCACCATTCCCATTCGCAGCTTGCGTATTTCCGCCATTTTTCTTTTCCTCTTCAGTCACCACTAGATCAAGGAACCGTCTTACTTCAATTTCTCAGAGCCCGGAATGTCCACTGCAAATACGGGCATCACTCTTCTGAGGCAAGCACCATGCGCCCAAACGTTTTCGGGAGATTGCCTGCCGAACTTCCTTGCCTCCAACCAGTACGCATCCGTTTCATTATGTCGATGTCAGTTCCACAGACAGAGCACTCCACTCGGAATGTTGGCGGATTCATTCGGTGCATATCATTCTTCATTTCAAGCCGCACCGCTCAATTCGTCGATCACAATTCACGCGTTCAACTCCGCTCGCTTCAACCCTGGCGCCAACGTTCTCAAAACCAGCAACGCCACCAGGTAAGCGCAACCCGAATACAGAAACAGCGGCACGTAGCTTCCGGTGAGTTGCAGGACATGCCCCGCGATGGGTTGGAAAAGCGCTCCGCCCAGAGCGCCGGCTACCTGGCCAAAACTCACAACTGTTCCCACATGTTCCGCGGGAAACATATCGGATGTGGTGGTGAAAATGTTTGCCGACCAACCCTGATGCGCAGCCGCTGCCAAGCTCAGCAAGCCAACAGCAACCCACTCCGAATCCAATCCGCCCGCGACCACGATCGGCACCACCAGTACAGCGCACGTGAGCATCGCCGCCAGCCGCGCGCGCTTCAGCGTCATGCCCAGCTTGATGTAGCCCTTCGGCAACCAGCCGCCGTAGACGCTGCCAACTGTCGAAATTACATACACCGTCACCAGCGGCGGACCCAGGTGCAACAGGTCAACATGAAACCGCGAGTTGAAGTACTGCGGCAGCCAGAAGAGGAAGAACCACCACACGGGGTCAGTGAGCATTTTGCCCAGCATGAACGCCCAAGTCTGCCGATAGCGAAGCAATTTCCACCACGCCAGCGCCGGCGCGGGAGGTCCAGTCGACGATTGCATTGCGCGTCCAGTCCATGGATTCGCGCGGCTTGCGATACCGGATGGACCACCACACGATCCAGGCTGCGCTGAAAACTCCGGTGACAAGAAACGATGCGCGCCACCCGAAATGCAGCGCCACCCACGGCACTGCCAACGGAGCGAGGATGGCGCCAACACCCGCGCCTGAGTTGAATATGCCCGTGGCGAGCGACCGTTCCTTGGGAGGAAACCATTCCGCTGTTGCCTTGATGGCGGCTGGGAAATTTCCACTCTCGCCAAGGCCCAGCAGGAAGCGCGCAATGCTGAACCCCAGAACCGAATTCACAATCGCGTGCCCCATGGCGGCGAGGCTCCAGAGCCCCGTCACAATGGGATAACCGCGCCTGCAGCCAAGCCTGTCGACGAGCCGGCCGGCGAACACGACGCCAAGCGCATACGCAATCTGGAATGCCGCGAGAATGTTTCCGTAGTCCTGATTGGTGAGGTGAATGGACGCTTCAACCGTTGGCCAGCCTGGAAGGAGCGGCTGCAGATGGAGCACCTGCCCTGTCAAACTTGGCTTCAGTATCGACAGCACCTGGCGATCGACATAGTTGATGGTTGTGGCCACAAACAGCATGGCGCAGATCGTCCATCTGCCTTTGAGCGCGGGCGGTTCAGCCAGTGCGTCTGTTTGGTCTTCGGTCCCGATCATTCCGCCACCAATCTCGTTACCAATCAGTTGCTGTTTACCAATCGGTTAGCGTACCATCCAGCTTCCGATTCACCGGCAAATACGCGCGCTGATAAGGATACTTCGCCGCCAGCGCCTCATCCAGATCAACGCCCAATCCGGGCGCCTCTCCGGGCGTCATGAATCCATCCTTGAAGGAGTACTGGTGCGGAAACACCGCGTCTGTCTCGTCAGTATGCGGCATGTGTTCCTGAATACCGAAGTTGTGTACCGCTGTGTCAAAGTGCAGCGCTGCCGCCATGCACACCGGAGACAGGTCCGTCGCGCCGTGACACCCAGTGCGCACATGATAGAGCGCGGCGAAATCCGCCAGTTTCTTCAAATGTGTAAGCCCGCCTGCATGCACCACCGTGGCGCGGATGTAGTCGATCCACTGATTGCGAATCAAGTCATGAGCATCCCAAATGGTGTTGAACACCTCGCCCACTGCGATGGGCGTCGTGGTGTGCTCGCGGATCACCCGGAATCCATCCTGCAACTCTGCCGGGGTTGGGTCTTCCATCCACATGAGGTGAAAGGGCTCGAGTTCCTTGCCCAGACGCCCGGCCTCAATCGGCGTAAGGCGATGATGGCAGTCATGCAGCAGATGCAGCTCCTCGCCAAACGTCTCGCGCACTCGGGCAAAAAGCGTGGGCACGTGACGCAGGTAGGGCTCAGTTTCCCACTCATACTCTGAGGGCAGACCACGCTCCGCCGGCTCGTAGCGGCCCGCGCCGTGCGCTACGCCGTAGGTGCTATTGAGGCCCGCAATCCCACTCTGCACGCGGATGGCCTTATATCCCATCTCCTTATGCTGAGCCACATCCTCAAGAGCAGCGTCGATGTCCTTGCCATTGGCGTGAGCGTAGACCAGCACTCCCTCGCGGCTCTTCCCGCCCAGCAGGTTGTACACGGGCGTATTGAGCGCCTTGCCTTTGATGTCCCACAACGCCGTATCGACAGCGCCAATCGCCGCCATTGTGACGGGTCCGCGCCGCCAGTACGGCCCGCGATAGAGATACTGCCAGGTGTCCTCGGTCTGGAACGGGTCGCGTCCAATGATGCAGGGAATCACGTGGTCGGTGAGATAGCTCGCCACCGCAAGCTCACGACCGTTCAGCGTGGCATCGCCCAGCCCGTAGATTCCTTCATCAGTCTCCACCTTGAGCGTTACAAAATTCCGCCCCGGCGAAGTGATGTTCACGTAGGCATTCCGAATCTTCACTGCCGTTCGCTCCCAACCTGCATCCGACGCCTATTCCCTATTCCCTATTCCCTATTCCCTATTCCCTGCTTCACTGATTGACTCCGCTCGCCAGGAATCCTCCGTCCACGGCCACAATCTCTCCGGTCACAAACGAAGCCGCCTCAGACGCCAGATAGACCGCCGTTCCCGCCACCTCCTTCGCCTCGCCAAAGCGACGCATCGGCGTGCGCATCACCAACTCTTCTCCTCGCGGCGTTCCCATGATCAAGCTCTTGTTCAGCGGTGTGGGAAATACTCCCGGCGCAATCGCATTCACATTCACGCCGGTCCGCGCGAGTTCGACAGCCAAAACCTTTGTCAGGCCGCCCACTGCTGCCTTGCTCGTCGTGTATGCACCCACCTGGTAAAACCCGAGGTAGGTCGTCAGCGATGCGATATTGATGATTCGTCCGTAACCAGCCTTTACCATCGTCTTGCCGAAGATCTGGCAGGCGCGCAGCGTTCCCGTAACATTTGTCTCCATTACCCGCGCCCACTCCTCTTCGCTCTCGTCCAAAGTGGGCGCCTTGTGCGTCACGCCCGCGGCGTTCACCAGGATGTCCACCTTGCCGAATTCGGCCAGTACGGCGTCATGCAGCGCCTGTACTGACGAGCGGTTGAGCACATCACTGGTCGCGCGCAACGATCGCCGACCCAATGCTTCCACTTCCGCGGCTACGGTGCTCACCTGCTCGGCGCGACGCGAGCTTGGCACCACATCCGCCCCGGCTTCGGCCAGACCCCGGGTAATTGCGTGACCCAATCCGGTTGTCCCACCCATCACCACGGCCACCCGGCCACTCAAATTAAACAAGCTTCCACTCATCGCTATCGCTCCTGGCTTCTCTACTGCAAAAAGCAACTCTACAGGATGCCCCTCACCAAGGTCATGTTGCCCAGCTTTTCATCCATAAACACACTCGCATAACTGATTTACTCGGGCATTCTCGGCCCCAGGCACCCTGGTGCGATACAGTGTTGATGGAGCACGCTCGAAGGACCCATGGATCCCCTCTCGATACCCGAACAAACGCGCCGCTGGGACTGTCTCTCGCTTGGTGAAGTAATGCTCCGCCTTGATCCCGGCGAAGGCCGCGTTCACACGACTCGACAATTCAGCGTGTGGGAAGGTGGCGGCGAATACAACGTGGCCCGCGGCTTGAGACGCTGTTTCGGCCTGCGCTCTGCTGTCGCGACCGCACTTGCGGATAATCCGGTTGGCCGTCTGGTTGAAGATCTCATCCTGCAAGGTGGCGTGGATCCTTCGCTGATTCGCTGGGTCCCGTATGACGGCGTCGGACGCACGGTCCGCAATGGGCTCAACTTCACAGAGCGCGGTTTCGGGCTGCGCGCCGCCGCGGGCTGTTCAGACCGTGGCCACACCGCCATCAGCCAGGTCCGCCCAGGCGACTTCGATTGGTCCGCAATCTTTGGAAGTGACAATGGCGCCAGATGCCTGCATACGGGAGGCATTTTCGCCGCTCTCTCCCCATCGACTGCACTGGTCGCAGCAGAAGCGATGGAAGCAGCTCGCGCCACGGGCACGCCCGTCTCGTTTGATCTCAATTTTCGTGACTCGCTCTGGAAATCCATTGGCGGCAAAACCAAGGCGCAGGAAGTCAACCGCGATTTGGTCCGAAAGGTCGACATCCTGCTCGGTAACGAGGAGGATTTTTCGGCCATGCTCGGCGTGCACATCAAAGGAGTCAGTGAGGACTTCGGCGAGCTTCCCATTCCGGCATACGAGCAAATGCTGCGTGAAGTCGCCGATGCATATCCAAACCTCAAGCTCGTTGCCAGCACTCTTCGCACAGCGCACACGGCCACGCGCAATGCATGGGGAGCCATTGCTCTCTATCAGGACAAAATCGTCCACGTCCCCCAACGCGACATCGAGATTTACGACCGCGTTGGTGGCGGCGACAGCTTCGCCTCCGGTTTGCTGTACGGCATGCTCACCGGCAGGGGAATCGACTACGCCGTGCAGTGCGGGGTAGCCCACGGCGCGCTGGCCATGACCACTCCCGGCGACACCAGTATGGCCACGTTCTCTGAAGTCGAGCGTGCCATGAAGGGCGGCGGCGCTCGCATCGCACGCTGAATTTGCTTAAAGGATAGACATGTCGGAATCCACCGCACAGATCCTTGAACGCGTCGGCCTCATTCCAGTTCTTCGCGCAAGGAACACAAAGCAAGCCCTCGCCGTTGTCGATGCCATGATCGCCGGCGGAGTCACCGTGGTCGAGGTCACCTTGACCTGTCCCGATGCCTGCGGCGTTCTTCGCGAGCTAAAGAGTCAATACGGCTCGAAGGTTCTGCTGGGTTCGGGTACGGTCACTACGCCGCGCGACGCCGAAGCCACCATCGAGGCCGGCGCCGAATTCGTAGTCAGCCCGAGTCTTCATCAAGACGTAATCGCAGCCACCAAGGCAGCGCACAAGCTGAGCATCCCCGGCGCGCTGACACCGACAGAGGTCGTGACCGCTGAACGTGCAGGCGCCGACTACATCAAGATTTTTCCGTGCTCCGCAATGGGCGGCGCACCCTATTTGAAGGCGCTCCTGGCGCCATTCCCACACCTCAAACTGATCCCTACCGGAGGCGTCACGGTCCAGACAGCGGAGAGCTTCTTGAAAGCCGGGGCACGGGCACTCGGCGTGGGCAGCGATCTCGTCAACCTCGCCGCCATAGACGAGGGCCATCCTGAAGTAATCACAGAAGCCGCCAAAGCCTATCTGCAGGTCATCTCGAAATTCCGCGGCGTGTAGGTCAGCGTGGAATCACAGCTTCCCCGGGCTTTGCGTACCCAGTCATCTCCAGATATCCAACGCCCTTGAGGTTCGCGCTCCCACGCTTGCCCGACATATCAATCGAGCCTTCCCAGTAACTTGGCCCGTATCTGCTTACTAACTCCTGGTTGCGCAGCGGCGTCGTGACTTCAAATTCCAATCCCAACTTTGGTACAGCCACCTTCCATTTCACCGGATAACTGGCCTTGGTCTGAGCACTCGTCCAGTTATCATCCACCGGCGACATCTTAAAATCCTTCTCCGCCAAGATATTCACTCTTCCCTTTCTCATCCACATAGCTCCCTGAAGAATAGGGATCGATGCCTCCATCCCGGTGTCTCAACCGATACAGCATCAACTCTGACCCATCGTCCAGTTGCACGCTCAGCCAATCCCAACCCGTCTCATCTGTCGCCATCCCGCCCGTAAAGAACTCGTGATCCATCCACGAAGATCCTTCCACCTGATATGTCTTCCCATCCACGTCGATTGACCCGGTTGTCAGGAGCCTGGTCAGCGAGAAATAGTGGGAAGCATGGCCTGCCCCCTCGGCCTTCTGGCTCGCCCCATTCTGCCCCTGGACTACCGGCGGCTTCGCCGGCACAACCTTCAACGCCAGCCCGAACTTCTCACCTGCACCATGCAAACCTTCTTCGTTCTCATCGATTCGCGCCTGCCAGTTGCCGTTCCAAATCAACCCGGTCTTTTCATCGACTCCAGCCGTCCCGGGTCCCGAACGATTCAATCGCTCTTCATGGTAAAACTGCCGCCCGGAAACATCGCTGAGAGCCAAATGAGCCATCCATAAATCCTTCACAAACCAAGGATTCATATTCCCTTCCCTCGATACTCCCTGACGGAAAAACGTCAGCTCATATCCAAAGCGGCGCCCATCCTTCGACCGTAAATTTCCCGTGTAGTACCACCATTCCGTCTGATACTCCTCATGATTGAAGTAATCACGCGGGAATTCGAACTTATATCCCGGCAAGGCCAATTGATACTCCTGCGCTCCGGCGCCTGCCCAGGCGAATAACATCAGCAGCGCAATCCAGTTACTCCTCATGCACCACCTCAATCGGGTTCAACCGAACAGCCATCCTCGCGGGTACGATCCCCGCCAGCACTGTTGCCGCGTACACCACCGTGAGCGATACGAACAGCACAGCCACCGGCCAGTGAAATTGAATCGTCCAGCCGAATGACTGCTTGTTGATCACGTAAACCAGCACGAGCGAAAGCACAAAACCCAGGGCCAGCCCCGTTGCGTTCGCCAGCAATCCAATCAGCCCGGCCTCCACAAGGATCAGCTTGCGAATCTGTCCCGACGTTGCCCCTAGAAACCGCAGCACGCCAAACTCCCGTTTTCGGTCCATCACGATCGACATCAGCGCACCCGCGATCCCGCCAATCGCGACGACAATCGAGATTGCCTCCAGCGCATACGTGATCGCAAACGTCTGGTCGAACACGCGGATCCCCTGGCGCCGTATCTCGCCATTCGAGAGCATCAGCACGGCGCTACCCGCAACAGCCTGCTTTACCGCTGCGCGCGTAGCCTCAACGCTCGCGCCAGGCTGCAAGAACACCGCAAGGTTCGTCGGGGCCGGATCCGGCAGATACTTCAACATCGTCGTGCGATCAAGAATGATGAACCCCGCTTCGTGTCCGTAGTCATAGAACACATCGACCACGCGAAACGCGGCTTTTCGCTGCCCCAGGGGCAATGTAATCGCATCCCCCGCTTTGACGTGATGCTTATTGGCGAACGGCTCGCTGACCAAGGCGGAATCACCGGCTGACAACTGCCGCAGCACATCCAGCGCCGGGCGTCCCGACAAAAAACTCAGGCTCTGCTCGCGACGCTTCAAGTCCACATCAACCCCCGCCAACGTCGCGGGCAGTCCCTGGTATTCAATCTCGTAAGCGCGAAAGCGGCTCACGCTCTCGACTCCGGGTACTCTTGCGATTCGTTCTGCAAGCCCAGGCGCAATCGTCGGGTGCTGATCCGCATTCAGAGCGCCGGCCGGCCGCAAATACAAATCCCCTGAGAGCTGCGCATCCATCCACGTGAGCACTGTTTGCCGAAAACTCCCTACCATGATGCCAACTGACGTCATCATCGCGATCGCCGTTGCCAGGGCGCCTATCAGCACACTTGTCCGGCGCAGTGACCCGCCCAGGCTTCGTGAAGCCAGCAGTGCCTCCACGCCCATTAGTCGGCGAAATAGCCCCGAGCCCTGCGACATCACAGCGTGAACGATGAGAGGAGTCACCATCACCGACGCTCCGACGAACATCAACGCCGACAGATAGCCCATCACAGGCATGCCGCCCAATGGCGGTGCCTGCGCCGCGGCAACCCCCAGCACTGACAGCACCGCCGCAATCAGCGCATCCCTCTTTCGCTCCACACGCACGTCGTACTCGCGCCGCCCGCGCGCCATCGCCTCCGTCGGTGCTACCAAACTTGCTTCGCGGGCCGGAGCCGACGCAGACACAACGGCCACGCCGATTCCCACTACCAGCGCCAGCAACACTGATCCCGCTGTGAGCCGCATCGCTCCCGGTGTACTCGAAACGTAAAGTGCATTCACCGTGGTTGACAGCAACCGTACTGCGCCCGACGCCATCAGCCTTCCAGCAGGCAAGGAGGCCATCGCGCCCACAAACCCAAGCAATGTTGCCTCGATCAGAAACGCACCGAGCACCGTGCCGCGGCTCGCACCCATCGCTCGCATTGTGCCGATATCCGCGCGCCTTCGCACAACAGAGATCGACAGCGCGTTGTAAATCAAAAACGCACCAACGAGGAGCGCAATGTAACTCAACACCCGCAGATTCCATCGGAACGCCGCAAGCATCCGTCGGTTTGCAACGGTCTCGCTGCCTTGCGGACTCAGTACCACGCCATCCGGCAACGCGGCGCGAATTTTCTTCTCCCAATCCGCAAAGTCCCCGCTCTGCGGTGTCTTGATCAGGATGCGATCGACTCGTCCCGCCTTACCCGTGGCCTGCTGCGCCGCGCCCATATCCATCACCACCGCATCGCCATTGATCTTCGCTTGTTGCGGAATCAACCCGCGCACCGTGTACGCCCGCCTCTGATCGTTGATCAGCAACTCCACTTTTTCGCCAACTGACTTTCCCAGTCCGCGTGTAATCCATACAGCATCCGCGTCGTTGATGTGCCGGAAGCTGTCCTTTTGTTCCGCATCATCAAACGCAGTTCCACTGGCATCATTCGCCTCGGCCACCATGTCGATACCGATCAACGGAACCGTCTCGCCGCTCACTGCCACCATTGCGTGGTCTTCAATGCGCGGGCTTTCGTGTAACGCAAACGGCAAGGTAGAAATCCGTGCCACCACGCTCTCAGGCACGCCTCCCGCCGCCGTCACTTCCAGATCATTTTTTCCGGTGAGTGTTTCCATCGATGACCGAAACGACCCCGCAGCCGCATCGCCCGCCAGATCGATCGCCACCACCGCCGCATCGCCGAGCGCCACAGCGAACACGATCAGGAGCGCGCGTCCCGGCTGCCGCACCAGAGGTCGCAGAATCATCCGGTACAGCAACGCGAGCCGGCCCATCAGCTCGGTTCCCGCACGATTTGCCCATCACGCATTCGCACCACGCTGTCAGCAATGGCCGCCGCTTCAGCGCTATGCGTTGCCATCAGGATGGTCACATTTTGTTCAGTACACACGCGCCGCAGCAATTCGAGAATCGCATTCCCCGTTGCTGTGTCGAGATTTCCGGTTGGCTCATCGGCCAGCAAAATACGCGGCCCGTGCACCATCGCACGGGCAATCGCCACGCGCTGCATCTGTCCGCCACTCAGCTGATGCGTCATGCGATGGGCCAATTCCGAAATTCCCACACTCGCCAGCCGTTCCAATGCTATCGGCCGCGGATTCGCGTGCCCCGCCAACAGCAGCGGCACTTCCACGTTCTCCACAACGCTCAATGTGTTCAGTAGCTGAAACGACTGGAAGACGAAGCCCACCTTTTCGCGCCGCAGCTTCGTCAAACCCAACTCATTGAGAGCGTCAGTCGCAACACCGTCCAATCGCACGTGGCCCGTGGTCGGAAAATCCATCGCGCCCGCCAAATGTAACAGCGTCGATTTCCCACAGCCGCTTCGCCCCACCAGCGCGATAAACCGCCCAGCACCCACCTCAAGCGACACGTCATTCAGCGCGCGCACCCGCTCGCTCTCCGTCGCATACTCTTTTGTCACATGGTCAATCGAAAGCAGCGGCGCTCTACCACCTGCCCGCACCGCCATCAGGGAATTAGTCTCGTCAACGCTCATTCGGCTCAAGACTCATTCGATGCGGGCGTCGTAGATCGGGCTCCGGAACTGCGCTCTCATTTGGCGGTATCAAATTGTGCTCTCGACCTTTACCGACGCGTCATCGATATCCAAGAAATCCGCGCCAGCGGGCCTCATAACCTATAAGCCGTTCTCACCAGCCCCACCGTTAAATCCCACGCCAGTTCCACCGCCTCATCCTCATCCAGCCTATGCTCGGCCACCAGCCGTCCCAGAAATGCCGCATCGATCCGGCGGGCCACATCGTGTCGAGCCGGGATCGACAAAAACGCCCGCGTGTCGTCGTTGAATCCCACCGTGTTGTAGAAACCCGCCGTCTCCGTCGCTGTCTCACGGAAGCGACGCATTCCCTCCGGACTGTCGAGAAACCACCATGGCGGCCCGAGTTTCAAGCATGGATAGTGCCCCGCAAGCGGCGCCAGCTCCCTGCTGTATGTCGTTTCATCCAGCGTGAACAAAATGATGGACAGTTTTCTTTCGTTTCCAAACCGGTTCAGCAGCGGCCGCAGAGCTTCCACATAGTTGGTTGGTCCGGGAATGTCGGCCCCCATGTCGCGCCCATAGCGAGAGAAAAGCTGCGCATTGTGGTTGCGCGTGCTGCCCGGATGAATCTGCATCACCAGCCCATCGTCGAGGCTCATGCGCGCCATCTCGGTCAGCATCTGCCCGCGGAAAATCTCCAGATCCGCCGCATAGGCCGTTCCCTTCACAACCTGCTCAAACAGGGTGGCCGCGCTCGTATCACCCAGGTCTTCGGTCAGTGCTGTAGGATGCCCATGGTCTGTCGCCGTCGCGCCCATTTCCTTGAAGAACTCACGCCGTTTTGCCAGCGCCCGTAGATAGCCGCGCCACGTGAATGTGTCTTCACCGGTCAGCGCGCCTAGAGCTCGCACGTTATCTAGAAATCCCGGAGCCTCCGGGTCCACCACCGGGTCGGGCCGGAACGTCGGAATGATGCGTCCCTTCCATCCCGACTTCCGAACCGCTGCGTGATCCGCCAGCACGTCCAGCGGGGAATCCGTCGTCGCCAGCACCTCAATCCCGAACCGCTCATACAGCGTCCGCGGCAGAAAATCCGGGGTCCGCAGCTTCTCCGCGATCGTGTCGTAATAGAATTCGGCGGTTTTCTCGCTCAATCGCTCCGTAAAGCCGAACAGCTCCTGAAATGCATAATCCAGCCAAAGACGCGTCGGTGTGCCGCGAAACAGGTAGTAGTGACGGGCAAAAATCCGCCACACTTCTCTCGGCTGCTCGATCTCTTCCTCGCCGATTTCCAGTTCCTCAAACGTCACGCCCTGGCTGTAGAGCATGCGAAACACGTAATGATCGGGCTGCACAAACAGCTTCACCGGGTCTGGAAACGGCTCGTTCCGGGCAAACCACCGCGCCTGCGTATGTCCGTGCGGACTCACGATCGGCAGCCCCTTGATCCCCTCGTATAACCGCCGCGCTACCGCTCTCGACGCATCATCACCCGGAAAAAGCCTGTCCTCATGGAGCAGTGCCACTTCAGTCTCCCTTCGCTGCCGCACGTTGCACACACCAGTATCCGACATCCCCCCGCTTCGCTCCTAAGGGTGCAAACCACAAGGGTCGGCAGCTATCCTTGATTCAACGCAGCGCGGATCGAATCAAGGATCGCCCTCATGAGTACTCCACAAGTCCCGCCATCTCCGTTCCGTCTCGACAATCGCTACGCCCTCGTCACCGGCGGCGCCAGCGGCATTGGCGAAGCCACCGTAAAAGAACTCGCCCGCGCCGGTGCACACGTCTATATTGCCGACATCAACCTGCAGGCCGCCGAAGCCCTCGTCTCTACAGTTTCTCAGCGTGAACGCAGTGAAGTACCCGCGTTCGGCGGCTCTGCCACGGCAATCCGCCTCGACGTTACCAGTCCCGACTCAATCACCGCCGCCGTTGCTCAAATCAGTCGACTTGACATTCTCGTGAATAACGCCGGCATCGGTCATGTCGGCTCCATCGAGACCACCGAACCAGACGACTTCGACCGCCTTCTCAACGTCAACGTCCGTTCTGTCTATCTCGTCACCAGGGCGTTCATGCCCCTTCTGCTTGCCGCGACAGACGACACTCATTCAGGGACAGTGGTCAACATCTGCTCCGTGGCCGCCCAGGTCGGCATCAAGCAGCGATTCGCCTACTGCACCAGCAAGGGCGCCGTCCTCTCCATGACCCGCCAGCTTGCGGTTGAATACCCCAAAACTCTGCGCGTCAACGCCATTTGCCCTGGCACCGTTGAAACCCCTTTTGTCGAGGGCTACCTTGAAAAATTCCACAAAGACAACAAGGAAGAGACCCGCGCTCAGCTTCGCGCCCGCCAGCCCATTGGCCGCCTGGGCCGCCCCGAAGAAGTCGCGTCCATGGTTCGCTATCTGGCCTCTGACGAAGCCGCCTTCATCTCCGGTGCCGCCATGGCTATCGATGGCGGCTGGACAGCCGCATAAGCTTCTGGCCTAACCCCGCTAACTCGCCGAGGACCTCAGCCTATGAAACTCGTTTCCTATTCCGCCCACGACCACCACATCCGACCCGGCGCTCTGCTCCCCAACAACACCATCCTCACCCTCGGGGATACCTACCGCGATGCCCTCGGGGTCATCACCGGTGGTCTTGTCGCCGTGCCCAACAGCCCTACATTGCCCTTCGATTCGGTGCGGCTCCACGCTCCGCTCCCCAATCCGCCCCGCATCTTCGCCATCGGCCTCAACTATCGCGATCACGCCACGGAATCCGGCATGGAACTCCCCACCACCCCCGTCGTGTTCTTCAAGCTCACGACCGCCATCTGCGGACCGGGCGACCCCATCATCCTCCCCCGCAATTCCACCCAGCCTGACTACGAAGCCGAATTCGCCTTCGTCATCGGCCGCGGCGGCTACCGCATCCCCGCCTCCGCATGGCGAGACCACGTCTACGGCTACACCATCGTCAACGACATCTCCGCCCGCGACGTCCAGTTCTCCTCGACCCAATGGTCGATGTCGAAAAGTTTCCCCACCTTCTGCCCACTCGGCCCCGCCATCGTCACAGCCGATGAAATCGCCGACCCCCACAACCTCCAGATCTCCCTCACCATCAATGGCGAGACCCTGCAGAACTCCAACACCCGCGAGCTCGTCTTCAAAATCCCCGACCTCATCGAATACCTGTCTTCGATCACGCCGCTGCTCCCCGGCGACATCATCTCCACCGGCACTCCTCCCGGCGTGGGCCTGGGCCGCACCCCCAAGCGCTGGCTCAAGCCCGGCGAAACCGTCACCGTCACTGTCGAAGGCCTGGGATCCCTCACCAACCCCGTGGTCGCCGAATAAAAACAACAATGCGGGACCGCCATCTCACCCTGCCGGCCCCGCATCGCAACCTATTCCCTATTCCCTATTCCCTATTCCCTATTCCCTATTCCCTGCATCACCCCAACGCCACGCTCGGATCCGCTTCCACTTCCTCCGCATCCGGCTCCGATCCCAGCCACCCATACAACGCCACGCCCACAAAGCAAATCGCCGGCACCACGTATGCCGGCGCGATGCCTGACACATCCGCCATCCGGCCCATCAGCGGCGGAATCATTGCACCCCCCACAATCGACATTACGATCGCTCCAGCGCCCGTCTTCGTCTTCGTCCCCAGCCCCTTCACGCCCAACGCAAATATCGTGGGAAACATCATCGACATGAAGAAACTCACCGCAATGAGACACCCGACGCCCAGCCACCCGGGCTGCAACACCGCCACCAGGCAGATCACCGCATTCAGCGTCGCAAACACGCCCAGCAGCTTTCCGGCGTGCACAAACCTGAGCAGCCACGTCGAAACAAACCGCCCCGTCGTAAACGCCACAAGTGCCCCCGTCAGCCAGTAGCCCGCGTTGCGCTCACCCAGCCCCGTATACGTCTGTACGTAAGGAATTTGCCAACTCCAGGCTCCCACCTGCGCGCCGACAGCCAAAAACTGCGCCACCACCGCCAGCACAAAATGTTTCCGCCTGATCAATGGCTTGGATCGGTCCGTCGCAAGCGTGTTCCGCGAGTAGTCCATGCCCGTGTGAGGAAACTTCGTCCGCCCAATCAGCACAGCCCACAGCAGCACCAGCGTCCCCAGCACCAGGTAAGGAACAACCACCCGCAGCGTTTCACCCTTCAGATACCCCGCGTACGTGCCCGCCGCCTGCATCGCTGCCACCTGGTCTGGTTTCAGCTCGATCCCTGAAAAAATAAACCGGCTCCCAATCAGCAGCGCCGTAATGCTGCCCAGCGGATTGAAGGCCTGCGCCAAATTCACCCTCTGCGCCGCGCTCTCCGCATCGCCCAGCTGAATGATGAACGGACTCGCCGCCGTCTCCAGAAAAGCCAGCCCGCTGGCGATCACAAACAGCGCCGTCAAAAAGAACCAGTACTGTCCCAGGTGCGCCGCCGGCCAGAACAAAATGCACCCCGACCCGTACAGGCATAGCCCAATCATGATCCCGACCTTATATCCCGCGCGCCGCATGATCTCGCCCGCCGGCATGGCCAGAAAAAAGTACCCCATGTAAAACGCAAACTGCACCAGCCCCGCCTGCAGCCGGTTAATCTCAAACGACTTCATGAACTGCCGAATCAGAATGTCGTTGAAGTTGTTGGGAATCGCCCAGAGGTAGAACAGCGCCGTCACCAGCACAAAGGGCACCATCCGCCCCGCCGGCACCAACGGCGCCCTCGTCGTCCGCTCACTCCCCGCAGAACTCACAATCGGCCCAGTATGCAATCAGTTCCCCTCTCTCCTTCTTTGAGACACGGCTGAAAACTTCTTCAAGGCACGCTCCGTTCTACCCAATCCAACCACTCCATGGCAAACGTGAGGCCTTTCCTGGCGCCCAACCCATCGCGGACGCCGGGTGCCCCGGGTCTGGATTTTCAGACCTGGGATACCTCAAACCTCCTCGACCACGCATATAATCCCGCTAACCCCGCTAACTCCGCCCAGCCTCATGCGCAATAATCCAAATTGACATGGATCTACTTGGCACATCCTTCCTTGGCACCTATCGCGGCTCTCAAACCGAAGAACCCTTCCACGCTCAGAACCCTGCTACCGGCGCCCAACTCGACCCTCCCTACTATGCGGCCTCATCGGACGACCTCAAATCCGCTGTAACCCAGGCCTGCGAAGCTTTCCAAACCTACAGCCAGCTTTCAGGGCAGAAGAAAGCTTCATTCCTCCGCCGCGTCGCCGACGCTCTCGATCTTCATAAACAGCAATTAGCCGAGCGGGCACATCAGGAAACCGCCCTCCCCATGCCGCGCCTGCTGGGCGAAGTCGGCCGCACCAGTAATCAGCTTCGCCTCTTCGCGGCACTGGTTGAAGAAGGCTCGTGGGTCAACGCCCGAATTGACCCCGCGCTCCCCGACCGCCAGCCGCTCCCGCGTCCTGACCTCCGCTCCATGCTGCGCCCTCTGGGCCCCGTCGTCGTCTTCGGCGCCAGCAACTTCCCCCTCGCGTTTTCAGTCGCGGGCGGAGACACAGCATCTGCCCTTGCGGCGGGCTGCCCGGTGGTCGTCAAAGCCCATCCCGCGCACCCCGGCACCAGCGAAATGGTCGCACAAATCGTTACCGAAGCCGTTGCCGCCGAATCCCTGCACCCCGGCGTTTTCACCATGCTCTTTGACTCCGGCACCGCAATCGGCGCGGCACTCGTCCAGCACCCGCAAATCGCCGCCGTAACGTTTACCGGCTCGCTCCGCGCAGGCCGCGCCCTCATGGACCTCGCCGCCGCACGCCCCAACCCCATCCCCTGCTTCACCGAGATGTCCAGCGGCAACCCTGTCTTTGTGTTGCCAAACTACCTGCGCAAGAGCCCTGCCGACCTGGCAAAGAATCTTTTCGCCTCCGTCACCCTCGGCGCAGGCCAGTTCTGCACCAAGCCCGGCATCGTTCTCGTTCCGACCACCTCCGAAAACCAGACCTTCTTCGACGAGCTCAAATCCCTTGTAGAGCAGTCCCAGCCCTACACGCTCCTTACCGCGGGAATTGCCCAGACCTACAGCCGCGCCACTGCCGAGCGCTCCGGCCAGATCCCTCTCGTCGCCACGGCAAACCTCCCCGAACAGACGGCCGGATTCGCCGCCAACGCCAAGCTCTTCACCGTCTGCCTTGACCAGCTCATTGGCCAGCCCGAGCTAGCCGACGAAATCTTTGGCCCCGACACCCTTCTGGTCCATTGCGATTCGGCCCACGACTACGTCCGCGCCGCGAGATCGCTCACCGGCCATCTCACCGCCACCATCCTCGGCGACGAAGACGACCTGATCGCCCACCGCGAACTCATTCAGATCCTCGAACAAAAAGCCGGCCGTGTCCTCATCAACGGCTTCCCCACCGGCGTGGAAGTCACCCACGCCATGGTCCACGGCGGCCCTTATCCCAGCACTTCCGACCCGCGCTTCACCTCCGTCGGCACCCAAGCCATCTATCGCTTCGCCAAGGCCGTCTGCTACCAAAACTTCCCACAGCAGCTTTTGCCCCCAGAACTCCAGGACGCGAACCCCCTGAACATTCGCCGCCTCCGTGATGGCAAACCTGAACAACCTTGACAGCAGCCTGCTCCCGCTGCCATCGACGTTTACCGGCTCGTCACATTCCGCACCCTCGGGTTGACATTCGACCCAAGCGGGTAGATACTTGGGTCGAATGGCTACCCAAGACACATCCGACGACCGCATCGCCCTCCTCCAGGGAACCCTCGACCTCCTCATCCTGAAGACCCTGCTCCTCGGCCCCTGCCACGGCCAGGGCGTTGCCCGCTGCATCCAGCGCCAGTCAGAAGACGTCTTCCTCGTTGATCACGGCTCCCTCTATGTCGCCCTGCAGCGCCTCGAAGACAAGCATTGGATCAGCGCCAAGTGGGGCGTCAGCGAAAACAATCGGAAGGCGCGCTTTTATTCCCTCACCCCCAAAGGCCGCGATCAGCTCCTCGACAAGACGAACGAGTGGCGCCGCCTCACTCGCGCCATGGGCCTCATCCTCGACGCCAATCACGGACCCCAGAACCAGGAGGGATAGGCATGTTCAAGTCCAAACGCAGTGCGCAGGATTTTTCCGAAGAGATTAAGGCCCACCTTGCCCTCGAAGCCGACGAGTTACAGCAAGAAGGCCTGACCCCCGAGCAAGCCCACCGCCGCGCTCGCCAGGAATTCGGCAACGTCTCCGGCGCCCGGGAACGCTTCTACCTGAAGAACCGCGTCCTCTGGCTCGACACACTCGCGCGCAACCTGCGATTCAGCCTGCGTTCCCTCGCCCACAGTCCGGGATTCGCCATCACCGCTATCCTCACCCTCGCACTCGGCGTCGGCGCCAACACAGCGGTCTTCAGCGTCATGAACGCGGTTCTCCTGCGCGCCCTCCCCGTGGCCGATCCGGCACGCATCGTCTTCCTGCGGACCTCCAATCCTCCCCGGGACACTGGCACCATCAACTCCCACGAAACCTTCTCCTACCCTGTCTACGATGCTCTGCGCCAGCACCCCACAGCGCTCTCAACCGTCATCGCTTTCGTGCCCCTGTCCACCAGTAAAGTCGCCGTTCGCTACGGATCCGAACCGGAAGAAGCTCAAGGTGACATGGTTAGCGGCACCTTCTTCTCAGGCCTGGGTGTGAATATCCCGGAAGGCCGCGGCTTCTCGTCCGAAGACGAATCGCGGCACGCTCCCCTCGCCGTCCTGAGTCACAACTATTGGACCCGCCGTTTTGCCCGCGACCCCTCCGTCCTCGGAAAAACACTCTACGTCAACGCCGTTCCCTTGACCATCATCGGCATTGCCGCGCAGGGCTTTGAAGGCGTCGAAGGAGGCACTTCCACCGACTTCTGGATTCCCTTGCAGAACCGTCCCGAACTCAACGCATGGGGCAACCCCCTCGACGACGGCAAAATCTACAGTGCCAATCCCACGTGGTGGTGCATGCGACTCATCGCCCGCCTCGCCCCCGGCACAACCCGCGAGCAGGCCATCGCGCAACTGCAGCCCGTCTTCCAATCCTCCGCCTACATCGGCCTCGGCAAGCCCATGCAGGGTGAAAAGCCTCCCGTCCTCAGCCTCACGGATGCGCGCAACTTCCCCGGCTACGAGGATCAATACGGCACGCCTCTTCGCATGCTCATGGCCATGGTCTCGCTGGTGCTTCTCATCGCGCTCGCCAACATCGTCATGCTGCTCACCGCGCGCAACGCCGCCCGCCAGCGCGAATTCTCTGTCCGCCAGGCACTCGGCGCGGGCCGCACTGAATTGCTGCGCCAGCTCCTCACGGAAAGCTTCATCCTCGTCGCCATCGGTGGCGCGCTCGCATGGGCATTCGCCGCCATCGCCACGCGCATTCTCGCGCGATGGGCGCAAATCGAATCCAGCCTCTCTCCCGACCGCACCGTCCTCTTCTTTGCGCTCGCCGTCCTCGTCCTCGCCGCGCTTCTGTTCGGACTTGCGCCTCTGCGCGTCGCGCTCGCGGGCAAAGCCGAGCTGGCCCTCAAAACCTCAGCCGCCACATCCAACACCAACGCGGGCCGTTCCCGCACTGCACGCATCATCGTCGCGCTGCAAATGGCCCTCTGCGTCATCCTCCTCGTCGGTGCGGGTCTACTCATTCGCACTCTCAGCAATCTGGAAAACACACCGCTCGGCATGCAGGTCGATGGACTCGTCGTCTTCGGCCTCAAGCCCAGCTTGCCCTCCATCCCCCAGGGCCGCACCTTCTACAGCAACCTCATCGGCCGCATGCGCAGTCTGCCCGGCGTAGAATCCGTCACCGTGATGGAAGAACGCCTCGGCTCCTGGTGGTCCGACAACAGCGACATGCAGGTCGACGGCCGCCTCCCCGACGTCCCCAACGGAGGATCACGCACCGTGCGCAGCAACGTGGCCGGCCCCGACTTCTTCCGCACCCTCGGCGTCCCCATCCTCGCCGGCCGCGACTTCGCCGACTCCGACACTGCCTCATCGATGCACGTCGGCATCATCAATGAGGAATTCGCAAACCGCTTCCTCCCCAATCAAAATCCTCTCGGCCACACCATCTCAGACGACCGCGGCCGCTTCCCCATGACCATCGTCGGCGTCGTCAAAAACCACAAGTACCGCAGCATCGACGAAGAGCCCATCCCCATGGCCTGGTACCAGTACGCGCAGATCCCCATGATCGGCCCCATGAGTGTTGAACTCCGCGTCCACGGCAACCCCCTCGCCATCCTTCCATCAGCGCGTAAAGCCGTGCAGCAGATCGATCCCAATCTGCCCCTGATCCGCCCCATGACCCAGCGCGCGCAATTCGACACCACCATCTCCGAACACATCCTCTTCGCGCGCCTTGCCGGATTCTTCGGCCTCCTCGCCGTTGTCCTTGTCGCCACCGGCCTCTACGGAACCCTCGCCTATCGCGTCAACATGCGCACCGCGGAGATCGGCGTTCGTATGGCCATAGGCGCTCGCCGTAGTCAGGTTGTCTGGATGATCCTGCGCGACAGCCTCATCCTCACCGCCGTTGGCGTCGCCACAGGCCTGCCTCTCGCATTCCTCATCGGCCGCGCCCTCGCCTCATCCCTCTACGGCGTAAAACCACTCGACGTCTCTACCTATCTCATCGCAGTAGCCGGCGTCGCCGCAGTGGCGTTGCTTGCCAGCGTCATCCCCGCCACACGCGCCGCCAACATCGACCCCATGCGCGCCCTCCGCACCGAGTGAAGCATTTGTTCTAATTTGTTTTTGTATTCGCAGTTGCATGTCACCATGCCGACCCACCACGACAACTGGGTGCCCCAGAGCCTGTCCTGAGCGAAGTCGAAGGATCTCGTTTTGAGACCTGGGATACCTCAAACCTCACTCGTCCTCGGACCGCTCGTCCACAACAATTGGGTGCCCCATCCTAAGCGCGTCTTTGCTTCTAGCGCTTAGGGTGGGATACCACGAACCTTTCCCACACAGAAGTGTCGACGGACCCTTCAGTTCCCTGACATCCGGCCTTCTAACGAGCACGTCAAGAGATTCCGCAGGTCGATCTGTTGACGCGGAAAACATTCATGACTATCCGCAAATGCAGGTGTGGAGCGCTCGCAACAAACCCTTGCCGCCCGGAGTTCTGCAACATCTGGCCGAATCAGAACCGGGCGCTGGTTTGACACATGAGACGCATAACCGTGTTGCTGATCCATCTGCGTGAGAATCGCAACCGCACCAATGCTGCCGCTAACCCGCGCGAGCTCCCGATTCGCTTTAATCTGCTTGCGCCAGCCCAAAATGTTATACGCATACAGTGCGACGCAAAAAACATTTGCGGGGATGAATCCGGTTTGCGACGTATTGAAAGCGATGTCGCACACCAGAATGCTGTTGATCCCTGCAACCAGCCACCCCTGCCAACGCTTCTGGCCCAGCAGGATCGCGGCACTCACAGTCAACACGCAGGAAATATAGTCGAGTCGAAACATATAGCCAGCTTTCATCCAGCAACGCTGGATTGAAGATCACCTGGCAGGAAGCGAACAACTCCTCTTGGCGAGGGAAACGAGCTGAAGCCCTAAGCAGATCAGCGGCAAGGCCAGCAATCTGATTTTGATTGCGTCCTCCATTCAAACGATCTGTCTAGCGTGACATTTGGGTTTCTTTGATGCAACTTCATTGCCAATCTTAGTTCCCCCTTCTAACGAAGGCACTTATACGCAGAACAGAAACTAAGCAATCGCAATAAAACCTGCAGGCATGTAAATTTTTCGCCTTCCAGGCAACCCGGAGAGTGTAACTTTTTCCCCTACTCCCTCCTACTCCCTGTTCTTAGGACACTCGCGAAACTGTATTCAACGTCGTCTTCGCGATTTCCCTTCTGGCTAATCTCAAGCCATCTCCAGCCCCGAAAGGAAGCCGAATGATGGACAGGTCCAGAAAATCAAGTTTGTGGTTGTTGGCAATCCTCGCTGCGCTGATTGTCTCAATCTGCTGCTTGATCCCGCCGATTCCGCAGCCGCTGTCCTACCACCTGTTCGCGGATCAGAGAAGCTTCCTCGGCATTCCCAATCTCGGAGACGTCCTCTCCAACCTGCCTTTCGCAGTCATCGGAATCTGGGGCCTCGTTGTTCTGCTGCGATCTCATTTCAGCAGGAGAGGCGGGCTCTTTCTCGATGAACGAGAGACCTGGCCATATCTATTTGTTTTTGCCGGATTGCTGTTGACCGCGTTCGGCTCCACTTACTATCACCTCGCGCCAGACAATGAACGACTCGTCTGGGATCGTCTGCCCATGACCATCACTTTCATGGCGATGGTAGCGACAGTCATCACGGAGCGCCTCAATGTGCGGCTGGGCCTTGTGCTGCTTCCAATTCTCTTGATGGTCGGATTCGCGAGTGTCTTGCAGTGGTATTGGAGTGAAGCAAGAGGCGCAGGTGATTTACGCTTTTATGCGGCCATGCAGGTCTATTCTGCGCTGGTGATTTTACTCGCGCTCTTCTTTCCCCAACGGTACACGCGAGGCTCGGATTTCGGACTGGTTCTAGGTTTCTACGCTCTGGCCAAGGCTCTCGAGCTATGCGATGTGCCAATCTTCGTCGCGCTCCACATCGTAAGTGGTCACACTCTCAAACATCTCGCCGCGGCCGCAGCCGCCTTCTGCATCTTGCGAATGCTGCAGAAGCGAAAACCGGTAAGAACAATTGTCTTCACGCCCCCAGTCCCTAGTCCCTAGCCCCTCAGTCCCCGTTTACTGGTCCTGTCTTTCTGATCCCTGATCCCTGGTCCCTGCTTTAAAGCACTTTCCCCAACCACTTCCCCGTATGTGAAATCAAATTCCCCGCAATCTCTTCCGGCGTCCCCACCGCCACCACCTGCCCGCCGCCATCGCCGCCCTCCGGCCCCATATCAATCACCCAGTCGGCGCTCTTGATCACATCCAGATTGTGTTCAATCACCACCAGCGATCCGCCGCCATCAATCAGCTTTTTAAAAGCTGTCAGCAGTTTCGACACATCGTCAAAATGCAGTCCCGTAGTCGGCTCGTCCAGTATGTACAAAACCCGACTCGCCTGGCTCGGCTTGGCGCTGGCATTCGCACTCCGCACTGTAGCCAGGTGCGCCGCCAGTTTCACGCGCTGCGCCTCGCCGCCGCTCAACGTCGTCGCGCTCTGCCCCAGCCTCAGATATCCAAGCCCCACTTCGTCCAGCACCGCCAGCTTCTCAAGCAGCCGCGTCTGCCCCGCAAAGAACCGCAGCGCCTCTTTCACCGTCAGCTGCAGCACCTCGGCAATATTCTTCCCCTTGTACTGCACTTCGAGAATGCGCGCCTGGTACCGCGTACCCCGGCAGTCCTCGCACGGCAATTCCACGTCCGCCAAAAACTGCATCTCCACCGTGACGGTTCCGTCGCCCTCGCACGTGTTGCACCGTCCGCCCGGCACATTGAACGAGAAATGCCCCGGCGTCAGCGACATTCTCTTTGCCTCCGGCTGCGAAGCAAACAGCTCCCGCACCAAATCAAACGCCTTCAAATACGTCACAGGATTCGAGCGCGGCGTCCTTCCAATCGGCGTCTGGTCCACCATCACCACATCGTTCAGCCGCTCCGTCCCGGTGAGCGACTTGAACAACCCCGTCGGGTCCGCGCCATCCGTCTGCCCCAGTGCCCGCGCCACCGCCCGATACAGTATTTGGTGCACCAGCGTCGACTTCCCGCTCCCTGAAACCCCCGTAATCGCCACCAGCATTCCCAGCGGAATCTCCACATCCACGCCGCGCAAATTATTCGCAAACGCGCCCTTCAGCACCAGCTTCTCGCGGCCCGGCTCTCTCCTTCGCGTCGGCACCGGAATCGAAATCTGCCCTGACAAATACCGTCCCGTAAGCGAATTCGGATTGGCCTCAATCTCCGCAAGCACGCCCTCGGCCAGAATCTTGCCGCCGAACTCGCCTGCCCCCGGCCCCAGGTCCAGCAAGTGATCCGCCGCTCGCAGCACGTCCGAATCGTGCTCCACCACCACAATCGTGTTCCCCAGATCCCGCAGCTGCTCGAGTATCCGAATCAGCCGCGTCGTGTCCCGCGAGTGCAGCCCGATCGACGGCTCATCCAGCACATAAAGCGTTCCCACCAGCCGCGAACCGAGCGACGTAGCCAGCTGAATCCTCTGCGCCTCTCCGCCGCTCAACGTCGAAGCCAGCCGGTCGAGAGTCAGGTATTCGAGCCCCACCGCATCCAGAAACGTGAGCCGCTGCTTCACCTCATCCAGAATCGAACCCGCAATCTCCTCTTGCATCGGGGTGAGCGTGAGCGAACCAAAAAACGAATTCGCCTTCGCAATCGTCAGCGCCGTCGACTGGCAGATATTCATCCCGTTCAGCCGCACCGCCCGCGCCTCTGCCCGCAGTCGCTGCCCACGGCACTCCGGACACTCCGCATATCCGCGATACTTACTCAGCATCACTCGCACATGCAGCTTGTACTTCTTCTTTTCCATCTGCGCGAAGAACCCGAACACGCCTTCAAAGCTCCCCTTGCCGCGCAGCACCCTCTCGCGTGCAGCCTCTGGCATCTCCCGCCACGGCACGTCCATCGGCAGGCCCAGCGCCGCTGCCTGCTTCTTCATGTCCGTAAACCATGTCCGGTATTTGGGTCGATTCCATGGATCAATCGCGCCGTCATTCAAACTCAACCCTTTGTCCGGAATCACCAGGTTCAAATCGAAATCGACGGTATTGCCGAATCCCTGGCATCGCGGGCATGCCCCAAACGGATTGTTGAAACTGAACAGCCGCGGCTCCGGTTCGCGTCCCGGCCTGTGGCAGCTCGCGCACTCAAACGCCGCCGACCACCGATGCCGCCTCGGCTCATCCGGCAAGGATGTGGGTGCCCCAGATCTCTCGCTTTTGGGAACCGGGGAGCTACCTTCAGCTACTAGCTGGGTGCCCCAGGTCTCGCTTGTAAGACCTGGGACAGCACTCCCCTCAACCTGCCGCACCACCTCTTCAAAAATCACCTCGCCCGCTTCGCGATACGCAACTTCCGCCGCATCCACAATGCGCGCCCGGTTCTCCTCGCTGACCACAATGCGATCCACCAGCACAAACACCGGCAGCGTGAAATCCAGATCCAGCAGCGACTCCGGCGTCGAAAACTCGTAAATCTTCCCGCCCTGGAACAGCCGATTGAATCCGCCCCCACGCAACTCCATGAGCCGCGCCTTGAGCGAATCCGTCATGGGAGACTCAATAGCCGCCTTCGCCGCAGCCTTCGCCGCCACCGCTTTCGCCGCTGCGGCTTTGGTCGACTTCTTCGCAGGCTTGGCCGGCTCTTCCTTGGGCATGTCGTGCTTAACGGGAAACAGTGCGTTCAGCCGCGTTCCCTCGCCCAGCGCCAAAGTAGCCTCGGCAATCTCGTCCATCGAGTCGCGCCTGACCAGCCCATCGCAATAGATGCAATGCACGGTTCCGCAGCGGGCGTACAACAGCCGCAGGTAGTCGAAGATCTCCGTTGCCGTCGCTACCGTTGACCGCGGATTGCGCGTGGTATTTTTCTGCTTGATGGCGATAGCCGGCGCCAGCCCGTCAATCTCGTCCACATCCGGTTTTTCAATACGCTCCAGAAACTGCCGCGCATAGGCGCTCAGCGACTCGACATACCGCCGCTGCCCCTCCGCATAAATCGTGTCGAAAGCCAACGACGACTTCCCCGACCCCGACACACCGCTCACGACCGTGAGCTTGCCATGCGGAATCTCGCAGGAAATGTTTTTCAGATTGTGCGTCCGCGCCCCGCGGATCACGATCGCATCGTTCGGAGAAGTCAAGAGGAGAAGTCCCTTAGGAATTCGACCGCTCGTGCACCGCCCCCCACAGTCTCAACGTCTCAGTGAGGGTCAGGGCACAGTGGTCCATTCTTCATTATAGGGCGTCCGATTCGCCCCCTCTTCTCCCCTTATCCACAACCCCGACAAAGCTGTCAGAGGGCCGAATTCGTTCTTGAATCTGGAGCACCGGGCGGGATTTGAACCCGCGAATGCAGGTTTTGCAGACCTGTGCGTTAGCCTCTTCGCCACCGGTGCCTTCAATAAGCCAAACCTCTCTTCACTATGCCGAAACCATCATTCCGATCTAAACCTTCCTATTTTGGCTGGCTGGTTTAGAGGTTGAATACCTGGACGGCGCCGTAGACCAGGCCGAGGGTGAGGCCGGCGATTGCTACTTCGCCGATGGCGCCTACCAGGAAGGGGCGCGCGCCCTGTTTCAGCATCTCGCGCAGGTTGGTGCGCAGGCCGACGCCGGCAAAGGTCAGCAGAAAGGCCCAGCGCGAAAGATTGCCAATCGCCGCAATTTGTGGCTTGGTGAAGAACCCGATTGACGCAGCCAGCGACACCACCAGAAAGCCCAGCACGAACTTGGGAAACTTGCTCCAGAGGAACGCGGCCTTGTTCTCGACCTTTGCGGCCTTCCCTTTCGACGCCCAGTAAATGGCATATCCCAACACCACAAATCCGATCATGGCGTTACGGCAGGTCTTGGCCAGCACCGCAACTTTGCCCGCTGCGTCAGAGAAGAGCGCACCCGCTGCTGAAGCCTCCGCCGTGTTGTCCACGGCCAGCCCTGCCCACAGTCCATAGCCACGGTCGCTCAAGTGCAGCGAGTGCCCGATCAGTGGAAACACAAACAGAGAGATCGCTCCAAGCGCCAGGATCGCGGCAATCGCATACGACGAGTCTTCTTCATCCGCATCAATTGCGCCCTGCGTCGCGATGATGGCGGACACTCCGCATATCGACGAACCCACGGCAAGCAGCGTGATGAGCTTCGGCTTCAGTTTGAATGCACGGCCCAGAAGCGTCATGAAGATCAGCGACAGCGTGATCTCCACAAACACGAGTCCCAGGGAGATGCCGCCGAGATGGAGAACATCACCCACCAGGAAACGCGCGCCCAGCAAGACGATGCCCACTTTGAGCCAGAACTCGTAGGTCGCCACCCCGGCGCGAAACACCGCCGGCACACCTACCGTGTTTGAAATGGCGAGACCGATCAGGATCGCCCAAAGCACGTATTCAATGTTCGGCAGCACCAGGTGATGCGCCTTGCCGTAGCGGCCAATCGACTGTTCAATGAACTTGCCCGCGTAGCCCACAGCAGCCAGCAACAGCACTCCAGGCACGAGCGACAGGATGCGAGCCGGAACCGAAGCCGCGCGCGGTTGCGGAAGAGCGATTGAATCAGCCATGGTGTTGTCTCCTTCTCCCGGCACTTACCAGGGAATGGCTTTGAGAATTCCGGTGCGAATGAGAACCACCGCTAACAGCGCGAGGATCACGGCCCACGTATCGACGGAAATGCGCGACTTGTTTGGAACAGGAGAATGCGGCATGCGCGTGAAACTCCTAAGCAGATTTTCGATTGATGAAGGGGATCAAAGGTCCGAGGGACGGACCGCAAAAACTAGATCAGCGACAACAACAGGCGGAGAGCCCGTTTGCCACGGCAAGAGAAACGAATTGTGCGCGGCGGTTCATCACTTGTTTTCCTTTTGTAGCATTGGTCCGGAAAATTCGCAAGAGTCTCCGTTGGAGGGCACTTTCAACCAGCCACGCAAGTTCGATGCCACAGACCACATGTTGGATGGAGAGAATGTTGTGGCGTTGCAGGCCTCACTGTCGTGGGAGTGAGACCTGCCGCCCTCGTGATCCGCATACCCCTATACGGCCCACATTTTGAAACATGCCTATCCAGGGAATGAAGCAATTTCGAAATCGGTCTTTCTGTTCCAATTCCTATCTCGCGGAGAAGGTCGACTGATGAGAGATTAACGTTGACCACCGCGGGGAATTGTCTCTCTGGTGTCAAATTTCTGTTGATTCTGAATCACCGCCGACGGGACCCCGCATTGGTGTCGAGGTGGGGCGCACTGTTCGTGATCGGGTACTCTACAAAGAACAACGACAAGAGCAGACCCGGATCCTTCACTTCGTTCAGGAAGACAATGAACTTTGGGGAGGGGAGGTTAGTGGTATCCGACCCTAAGCGCAAGGACAAAGACGCGCCAAGGGTGGGACACCCCGGTTCGCGATGGGTTTAAAGGGTGAAGAACAACAACCAGAACAACCGCGGATCCTTCACTTCGTTCAGGGAGACAATGCTTTTTGGGTAGGTGAGCTTCGAGGCATCCCACCCTAAGAGCAAGGACAAAGACGCGCGAGGATTGGGCACCGGGATTACTGGGTGAAGAACAACGACAGTCTGGAACCAATCGGGACGGTCAAGGTTGGGTTCCGAGACCGGAGTAGTCCTATTCACAACACTCTTCTCACCGCGTCTGAATACCGGGATATACTCGCCCCCGCAGCACATTGCGGAAGAAGGTCCTGATGCTTACACCCACAAATATCTGGATGGGGCTTGCCGGGCTCGTCTATCTCATCGCCGGAGTGTTCGTGCTCCGCAAAGAGATCGGCGCGGCGCGCGGGCTGGACAAACTCATCACTCTCGGTCCTGTCTTCATCGCCGTTTCACTCGCTGCCTTCGCGCCGGAGCATTTTCGCGGTCCCGAGTTTGTCCAGAACATGGTTCCGTCCTATATGCCCGGGCACGCGTTCTGGGCGTACCTGGTGGGATGCGCGCTGCTTGCGGCGGCCACCAGCCTTACGTTCGGCAAGTTCGTACGCCTGTCTTCCACGCTGCTCGGGTTGATGTTTTTTCTCTTTGTCTGCATGCTCTACGTGCCATCGGCGCTCACGCATGCAACTAATCGATTTGCGTGGGCCATCCTGTTCAGAGATCTCTCTTTTTGCGCAGGCGGATGGGCGCTCGCCGGACTGTACTACCGAGAGTCGTCGCCCCAACTATCGAAGACGATGATTCTGTTTGCGCGTTTTGTGATTGCAACGGCCGCCATTGTTTTTGCCGCGCACCATTTTCTTCATCCGGAGTTCGCGCCCGGTGTTCCTTTGGAAAAGGTGATGCCTTCATGGGTTCCCTTCCCTCGCGCATGGGGATACCTGACAGGCTTGATCCTGTTGGTTTCAGGAATCGGGCTTGCTTTGAATAAGAAATCGCGGGTGGCGGCGGGGTCGATTGGCGCGTTGATGACGGTTCTTACCCTTGTGCCTTATGTAGTTCTATTGGCCCTTGCCCGTGATGCGGCGGCGGTGAATGAGGGATTGAATTATGTGGCCGATACGCTGCTCTATGCCGGATCGGCGCTCGCGCTGGCGGCGGCATCGCCGCACGAGCCTGAGGGCGTGGGGATGCGAGCGAAAAACGGGTGAGGTTTGTGGTATCCCAGGTCTCAAAAGCGAGACTTGGGGCACCCGGCGTTCGTGGTGGAACGGGCGAAATACTGTCTCGTTGTGATTTGGCGCACAGATTGTGGGTTCGAAAGCGCGGGACACTGAACTGCCGGGGTGAAAAATGAGCCTGCGTTTGAAAGCACAGCCAGCGAAGCGAGTAACACAGCCAGTGAGGCGATTAGAGGCACAGAAAGCAACGACACAGCCTGTGAAACCCCCGAAACTGCCGCAAAACAAAATAGTGCACCGGACCCACTGGTCCTTGCCACTCCTTATGGAAGGCCTGCACGCGCGCGTCGAGCAGGACTTGCGCCTGGCGCGCTCCCTGCTCGGTCACTCATCCGCAATGGGCGAGGCCAGCCAGAATGTTTGGATCAAACTCTTCGAAAACTACCTTCCCGAACGTTACCGGTCTCGTTCCGCGTCCATTGTTGACAGCGACGGCAACTTCAGCGATCAGATCGATGTCGTCATCTACGACCGGCAGTACTCCCCGTTTCTCCTCCATGCTGACGGACAAGTGGTCATCCCCATCGAGGCCGTATACGCTGTCTTCGAGGCAAAGCAGGAACTGAGGATCCAGTTTGTGCAGTATGCGCAGAAAAAGATAGCAAGCGTGCGCTGCCTGAATCGCACCAGCGTAAAAATACCCACAATCAGCGGCGTCTTCGTCAAGAAACCGCAACCCATCCTGGGCGGCTTCCTGGCGTTAGACCCGGGAAAGAGAACCACCCTGGCGGGCGCATTACTCACAACACTCCAGGGCGATCAAGGCGATGGTCGGCTCGATCTCGGCTGCATCGCAGCGCTCGGCACCTTCGGCTGCGATGGCGCAGACTGCACCACGGCGGCGGAAGACAAGCATGCCGCTACTAGCTTTTTGCTGGAGCTCATGAGCCGGCTCCAAGCTTGCGGGACTGTTCCGGCGATTGATTATCGCGCGTACGCCAAGTGGTTGCGGCGTGACGCACCTTCGAGCCCGCCTCTCCAGATCGCGCGGGGTCCGCAACCGGTTTCAAACGAAAGACGGGGTTAGGTTCTTGGTATCCCAGGTCTGAGAATCCAGATCCTTCGGCTTCGCTCAGGACAAGCTTTGAGGCACTCTCAGACAGTGCCGGGACGAAGAATTACTTTCCGTATTTCTTGATGGCGGCCTCAAATCCCGGGCCGGCGGCGCCAAGGTCCTCCGGTGTCATGGCGGGGCGAAGCGAGATCTTGGCGCCGAACGCGAGGAACCATGGCTCGGCGATTGCGACCATATCTGACGCCTCCTTCATGTCGAATACGATGGAACCGGTCCGCTGACCGTTGTCGTCGAGAAAGAAATAAACCGCTTCGGGCTTGAGGCCGGCAAGAATGTCGTTGATGGTGGCGCCGAGGGTACCGGCCTTGACGGCGGCGTTTCCGGCTTCCGTGGGAATTGCGACTCTGAGCAACATACGCATGGGGAAATCCTCCTGTACAGGCGGACTCACAAGTAACGGATACTGCTCCAGCTTGTCAACAACATGGTTGTCAACGATGTGGTTGGCAAGGGCGTGGAGCCTGAATGTGGCGCGCACAGGTCTCACCGTCGTGGGGATGAGACCTGCCGCCATCGCGAGCTTATACCCCTATAGGCTCACGGACCGAAAGCAATGCGCGTCTGGGGATGAAGCAACTTGTACTGCAAAACTTTTGGGCGTCTCTGCTCGACCGCTGAATCCGTGAAAGTGAGACCCGGAATTCGGAGTCAAGCAGGCGCGAAACGTGTCTTCAAGAAATGGTGCGCGGAAGGCGTTTGCCGTTTCGAAGAAGTTAAAAAAACTTTGGGCCGGTTGAGATGGTCCGGACGCGAGCGCGGCGCCTTCGGAAAACGGACAGGAACCGAGCTTGGATGGATGGAAATGCATCTTCCAAATGCGGGGGTGGTGATCGGTCCGGCTTTTCTGCTGAGGAAAGCGCTGGAACGAACTGAGTTGAAGTAACCCTGAGTGGCACTTTGGGGCTGTGTACCTTGGTAATGAGTGTCTGCGTTGGTGCGGTTTCAACGAATGTCGGCTAAACAATTGACATCGACAAAGGTTGAACAATAGTCTTCACCACACAACCCGCGACTCCCCTCTTGCCCATCGCGGATCGTTGATTGATAGAAAGTCAAAGCTGGCTCGCCAAAACACACCCTTGTTTCGCGCATCAGAATTTGTGCGCAACAAATACTTGTTCCTCGACAGACGTTTGATCACTTCACAAAGGAGACAACCGGAATGAAGCCGTCGCTACTCCCCCTCCTGTTCCTGGCAACAGGACTAGCGGTTGCACAGAACTCGGAAATGCGGACTGTGCAGGAAACCAATACCCCCGAGAATCTCAACGTTCAGGGCGATCCGCCGATGCTGGGTTTGCATTGGGCGCGCGACTTTCAGCCGAACACGCGGTCTGAGGCTTCGGCTTCGGCATCTGCCAGGCCGGCGCGGCGCAGTCCGAACATGACATATCACGGCGGCAAGATCATGCCCACGGCGATCACGCAAACCATCTTCTGGGGCACCAGCTGGGGCACCTATTCCGGCGACAAGATCACAGGGATGGATCAGTGGTACATCGGATTCAACGGGTCGAATTACGCCAAGACTTCAGACGAATACACGGGCACCAACGGCCAGGTGACGGCGTCGACGACACACCTGGGGCACATCATCGACACGTCGCAATCGTCTGGTGGAGGCAACACGACCACGATTTTGAACGAGGTATGCAAGCTGATCACTCCCGACCCGAGCGGCAATGGGTACTACGCCGTTTATTCGGACACGCCGCGCGGCAATGCCGGTTATTGCGCATGGCACAGTGCCGGAACGTGCGGAGGGAGGGCGTTGCAGTTCGCGTTCTTCTTCAAGCTCGATGGCGACGCGGGTTGCGATCCTGGAGACACGTCGGGACTGCATTCCCAGGGGCTGGCGGCGATTTCGAATGTGAGCGGACACGAGCTTTCGGAAGCGCGCAGCGATCCTGCGAATCCGGGCGCGTGGTATGACTCGTCGGGCGCGGAAAACGGGGACAAGTGCGCATGGACATTTGGCGCGCCGCTGGTGACGTTCTCTAACGGCACGTCATGGAAGATCCAGGGCGAATGGTCGAATGCCGCTTACACGGCGGGCACGGGCTATGCCAACAGCTCCGGACAGAAGGGCTGCCTGTCGGGCAAATAGTCTTAACTTAGTTTCGCAATCGGAAAAGGCCGTCCTTCGGGGCGGCCTTTCTGCCTGGCCAGCGGACTTTCTTTCCGTAGGCCAGACGGCACATTCACCTGAAGTGCTGACAAGGAGTCGCCAACCGCATGGTTCGTTTTACGCTTGCCTGCCTCATCCTCTGCGCCAGCAATCTTGTTGGGCAGGGCCCGCCCGCGCCAGCAGTGAATGCGCATCCGTACACGATGCTCTATGTCTTCGGCGACAGCTACTCCGACTCCGGGTCAGGCTATGTGGACGGCAATGGCCCAACAGCGGTGGTGTATCTTGCGCAGCACCTGGGGATTCCGTTTACGTACTATGGCGACCCGGGCAGCACCGGCAAGGGGCTCAATTTCGCGGTGAGCGGGGCGGCGAGCGGTGAGGGGTCCGGACACCGTTTTCCGACAGGTCCCATGCTTGGATTCGGGATGAAGAACCAGGTCGAGAACTTCGTTGAATTCTCGAAGTCCAAGTTAATTCCGAAGATCGATCCAGACAACACGATGTTCTTTCTTGCGGGCGGACTCAACGACGGAGGCCGCCCAGATGGGTTCACTCGAACCAATCTTGAATCGGAGATTGAAACGCTCTACGAGCTGGGCGCGCGCCGCTTTATGGTCGCGCTGTTACCTACAAAGATTCCCGCATTCGCAGCGGTTGGCATCAAGTTGAATCCGGAAATCGAAAAGATTCCCGACGAGGAACGAGCGAAGCACCCGGACATCCGCATCGCGAATTCGCATTGGGGTTCATTTTTTGACGAGTTGATGACCAACCCTGCCAAATACGGCATTGCGGATACGACCACGGAGTGTGCTCAGAGATCGTTCAGCGACAAGCCGGTAGACGTCTGCTCCGCTCCCGAAACCCACTTTTACTACCACAGCGGTCACCCTTCCACAGCGGCGCATCGAGCGGTCGGCGACCTGCTCTACCAGGAAGCGATCACAAAAGCTCCATAGCGCGCGAAGAGCCTGCCAGGTGCCAAGATGACTAAAGATGACATCGAGCTTCTCTACGAATACGGCCGCTGGGCTAACCAGAGGGTGTTGCAGGCGGCCGCTACGCTCAGCGATGAGCAGTTCACCCGCGATCTGCGAGGCAGCTTTTGTTCTGTGCGAGACACGCTGCTGCACATCATGGGAGGCGAATGGAGTTGGCTTGCCTATTGGAAAGAGCGGTCTCCAGATTCCGCATTTCTGGAGGATTTGAGAGCGAGACGGAGTGTACTGTTCAATCCGGCTACATTTCCAAGCCTTGCGTCCGTGCGGGCGAGATGGGCAGAAATCGAGGCAGAAAAGACGGAGTTCGTGAGTCGCATGACAGACGAATCGCTGGGATCGATGGTTCCGTTTCGCAACACACATGTCAGATTGGCGCACCTGATGCAGCACGTGGCAAACCATTCCACTTACCATCGAGGTCAAATCGCGCTCATGATGCGACAGCTTGAGGCTGAACCTTTGGCCACGGATTTCCATGTGTTTCTGGTGGAAGGCCGCAGCGCCGACTTGTCTTCATGACGTCGCTGGGATGAGAACGCCGAGGGTACGGTCTGGTGGCCGCAGCGCCCACGACGCCAGGCAAAAAACAGCGATGATGAGGGGCGCGATGACATGAAACGCGTAAGCGCCATAGCCTCCCGAAAAGGCACACGAGGCGGCCGCGCCTGTCAGATCAAAGAAGATGCCGGCATATGCCCATTCCTTGAGGCGCGGATAACGCGGCACCAATATGGCAATAGCGCCCAACGCTTTCCAGACCCCGAGGATGGCGAAGAAGTACATTGGGTAGCCCAGCGCGGGCACCACACCATGGGGGTTGCTCAGATATTGGGCTACCTGCGAGACGCCGCCAGTTCCCATAGGAAACGCGACGAGTATGGTCATAGTCCAATAGACAATGTTTCTGGATTTCATGTTCCGGCAGCCGCCTCCACACACCAAACCATAACCATACGGTTATGGTTTGTCAAGATATAGATGACGATTCCCGGAGACGGCTTTAGGATGTTGTCTGGATTTGGGTTGTGCAGAGCCCAAAGACAGCAGGGCTTCCGAGTACGGGAAGCCCTGCTGTGTGCTCACGATTTGAGAATGACTTGTTGCCAGATACGGACTCAGGCTGCGGCGTCGTGTGCATCACGGCCGGAATTTGCCAGTACAGTCCGTTCGGCGTCGATCTTTGCGACGCCGTTCGCGTCAACGACCGCAGGTTCCGCAACCAGATCCTCAAACAGAGCGCGGTAATGGATCATGGCCTTGCGCAGGTCTTCAGTGCCGGCTTCGCCCCTGGAATGGCGAATCGCGATTTCATGCGCCGTTCTGTAGTTTTGCACGACGATTGGGTGGTCCACTGAAATATCAGCTGCGCGCTGTTCGAAGTCGGCGACCGGGTAGCCGCGAGCGGCCATCACCTGCCCAAGAAGCTGATCGGCTTCCTGGACGGCCCCGGTGGGATTGTCCACGAATTTTGCCTGAACCGTGGTCCATGTTTCGAGGAAGTTGACGCGATCGGCCGATGCGATCGGGCGCAGGTGATAGGACCGCACGCGATTAGCGCGCTCGACCAATCGTGCTTCGGCACGCCTGCGATCACCGCCTTCGGCGACGGCCCGTTCATATTCCGGTCCAAACTTCTCCCGGAGATTGGAGCTGCGGCGTTTCTGCATGACCACATAGCCGACGATTCCGATCACGACCAGGAGGCCAATAACGATCGCAACGATCATGGGAGTGCTCATATCCGTAGGATTCATTGGGGGTTCCCTTCCAAACTGTTGAAGTTTCGATCCACGCGCGCCCGCGGTTGTTAAATCTGCCACCAATGAGAGTAAGGGTGGCGGAGTACAGGGAGTTTGAAACGGTCCAGGAGTTTGAGGTTGCTCCCTGTTTGGTTATGTGGATTGCGAGGCAGGGCGTGCTGAAAGATGACGAATCAGACAACCTTCTGACGAAGTGTTCATGAATCAGAGTGGACGCGCGGCGTGGCTTCGACGATTGGTGCCGAGCAGGCAACTCTTCTTCTTCGATGGTGCTCTCACCTTGCTGACTCAGGCCCGCGGTAACTCGAGGCTGCGGCTTCTGACATCCTGCGATTCCGCGACTGGAACCAGGGTGCGATCGTCATTCGATGGCGTTTATGGATCGAGAAAATCCCTGGCTGAATAAAAGAATCGCGAATTGGAGATGAAAAGAGATGAGCGAACATGTTTTGAGTCAAGAGCGAGCTATTGATGAAGGAATATCAACCGCAACTTTGGCAGGGCTGGACGGCGGGACGATCAGGACGGACGAAGAGGAGGTTGTACGGACCGAGCGGAATCGCCATGACGACGACACGGGTCCGCTGCCAGCCGATCTCAACACGGAAAGAGCCGATCTCAACGGGGAAAGAAGGAATGCCGCTGATCATCAGGCAATCAAGTTACCCGCAGCTACGCCCGCGGTTGAAAAGAGCTCAACGGCGGAGGAACAGACTACACCTCTGTTCCCCAGCGGGGAGGCGACTGATCTGCATTCGCGTTGGGATGCGATCCAGGTGGGATTTGTGGATGAACCGCGACGCGCGGTCGAACAGGCCGATGCGCTAGTGGCAGGGGCCATGAAGAGGATGGCAGAGATATTTGCCGAGGAACGCGCACGCCTTGAGGGACAGTGGGATCGCGGTGACAGCGTATCGACGGAGGATCTTCGCCTGGCGCTGCGCCGGTATCGATCTTTCTTTGGCCGCGTACTTTCGGTGTAGGCGCGTTCATGCAGATTTCTGAAGGACTACGAGGGCGAGACCGATGTTGGTCTCGCCCTCTAGTTTCGTGGCAACGCGGACCACTCTACGAGTAACCGGGCGGAGGGCGAAGACAACCCGCTCCGCGCTCTCAACCGGCGCCAACCAGCTTCAAGTAATCCGGCTCGTCGGCAATGGTGCGATGACGGAAGGCGCGGACAACGGTCCTTTCCTTCAGAAAAAACACGCCCGGCATCTGCTCCCCATCTTCCCTTATGATGCCAATTCCATATTTGAACAAGGCACCCTTGAACCAGCCCATCAAGACTGCCGGCCTCAGAGAATGCAAATAGGGATTCGTGCGCGACAAACCAAAAGCGGGAAGCTGATAGAGCGTGGCCTGCGGATTGCTGATCCTCTCCACATCGGAGAGATGGTAGTAATCGAAGTAAGGTTTGGCCCGCTCGGGGAAGCCGAGATGTACAAAGACTGGGCGCACACCCTTGGCCTGAATCTGAGGCCGTGCCTGAGAGACGCGGTCCAGGGCCATTGCACAAAAGGCGCATGAAAAGTGGCGAAGGAAGACGAGCAGGACGGGCGATTCATCAACCAAGTCGAGCAGCGATCGCCCCGCCTCGGTATGAAAGGCCGCCAGGGACTCTGCGAAATTCGATCGCGGATGTGACTGGAGCGCAGCGGTATCCATTCAAACAACTCCAACGCCCATGGGAATGCAGGCCGACTTTGCCGGGGCACATTCAATATACGCGGGACTTATGTGAGTGGATTGCCCGGTTGAGCGCGATGCGCCATTTTGAGGCTGGGCCTGACTCGATCGCGGACAGGAGTTATCGACCTGAAAGGTCATGGACCATGCGGCGTGCGGGACGGGACACTGATTCTCCGCAGGTAATGGCACACGTTGCCGCAAATCCATGACGACTATAGAGTCGAAATGCGGATTCGTTTCCATCGACGACGTCAGCCGCGACGCGCGCAGCAGATTGCTCGCTGGCCCAATCGAGGATTGCTTTGACCAGCGAGTCGCCGACCCCGAATCCTCGGGCAGAAGGCGCTACCCACATCGAGATCAACGCGATGGTGCCGCTTTGATCGAGAGCAGTGGCACTGGTCATGCCGACCGGGCTGTCATTGAGGAAAGCAACGACATTCAACGGGACCGTTGTCAGACGTTGGCGCCAGCGCGATTCCTGGTCCCCGGTCCCTGACCACTCGGCGAGCGTGGAGCCGAAAGCATGGGGTGCGTCGGCGAGGGCGGCGAGCCTGAGGGTGCGCCATAGGGGCCACTCGTCCGGTGTGATGGGACGCAGAACGAGTTCGAGATTTGGGAACGTCTTTGTTTGACTCACTTGACTGAGATTATCGCGAACGGGGCCATTGGGGGAGACCAAGGTCAGGCCGACTTCTACTCAGTGCGTAGCGCCCGCATGGGTTCGATGGCCGCGGCGCGACGGGCAGGCACAAAGGCCGCGATCAACGAAACGAGGACAACCCCGACGCAGGCTGCGACGAGCGTATATGGATCGTGCGCAGACAGCTGGTAAAGCTGCGACGCCAGGGAACGCGAGGCGAGCCAGGCGAGGGGTAGTCCGATGACGAGGCCAGCCGAAACCATGATCAGGCTGTCGCGGAGGACCATCCAGAGAACATTCATGCGCGCCGCGCCGAGCGCCATGCGCAGGCCGATTTCAGCGGTGCGGTTGCTGACGCGATAAGACAGCGTGCCATACAGGCCGATGGCCACGAGTAATGCTGCGAGGCCTCCGAAGAATACGGCAAGGCGGGCGACCAGCGCAGGCATGAGGTAGCCATCTTCGAAGGCGGTACTAAGGAGCTGGGGTTTGCCGAGGGGGATGCTGGAGTCGATCTGGCGCACAACGTTGCGAATGGCGGGCAAGAGGGCAAGGCCATCGCCATTGACGCGGACTTCGACATCCATGTTTGAGATGGAATCCAATTGCTGGTAGCTGAACCAGGCCATTGGCCGTTTCTCTTCGTCGGCGCTGCGGTATTTGCTGTCGCGTACGACTCCGACGATGGTGGTGGGGGTTCCGAAGCGGTCGATGGTGTGTCCGATGGGTGAGCCGTCGTGGAAATAACGCTGGGCCAGGGTCTGGTTTACGACGGCGATGGGCTGGGAAGTGCGGGTGTCAGAGGCGCGGATATCGCGGCCGGCGAGCACTGGAATGCCAAGGGTGGCGAAGAAGGCGGCTCCGACGTTATTGCTTCGCAGCATGTTTTTGCCGTCATCCCAGGGGAGGGCGCGGCCGTCGAGGGTGAGGGTGTTGTTGTCAGACCATCCAGAGCCGGGCCTTTCAGCGGCGACGGTGACCGACTGGACGCCAGGAAGGAGGCGGAGATTCTCTTCGAGACGGTTGTAGAAAGCGAGTTTTTCAGCGTTGGGTAACGAACCGATCGGGTGAACGCCGACCGCGAGAACCTGGTCGGCCTTCAGGCCGAGATCGACATTGCGGTAGTTGAAGAGGGTGCGCACCAGGAGGCCGGACGCGACGAGGAGCACGACGCAGAAAGCCATTTGGGCAACGATGAGGACTTTGCTGGACAGGACGCTGGTGCGACTGGCGGTGCTGCGGGATCCAGACGAATTGAGGACGAGGGCGACCGGAGCGGTTGCGGCGGCACGGAGCGGTGCGAGGCCGAAAAGGAGAGCGGCAACGGCGGAGACGCCGATGGTGAAGAGCAGCACCGGAGTATCGGGCGCGAGACTGACCTCGAGCTGCGACCAGTATGCGAGCAAGCGCGTTGCCTCATACGCGAAAGCTACACCGAGCAAAGCTCCGGCGAGGACCAGGATGGCGGATTCCGCGAGCAACTGGCGGAAGAGGCGCCAACGGGCAGCGCCGAGCGAGAGGCGGAGTGCGAATTCACGATTGCGGACCGAATTACGCGCCAGCAGTAGCATGACGATGTTGACGCAAGCGATGACGAGCACGAGAACGACCATGCCCATGAGGACATGGAGAGGCTGTTCGAAGTCAGTGTTGGAGGTTCCGAGGCCCTTGGCGGGGACCAGTTGCAGCTCCATCGAGTAGCCACTGGGCTGCGGCTTGTGCGTAGTCTCGTACGCGGCGTTGGCAAAGACGGGATTCATGCGCGCCAGGGCCTGTTCGGGCGTCACGCCGGGCTGGAGGCGAGCCATCATCATCAGGGCCCACCAGTTGGGGCTTAAGTAAAGGTTGTTGTCGACGGTGGCCGGCATTCCCCAGGCGGGGAGTTCAGAGCGGCTCTGCAGCGGGATCCAGACATCCGTAGACTGGCCGCCGGACTCGACGCCGTAAAAGGTGGGAGCGGAGACGCCGAGAATGGTGAGCGGCACGCCGTTCATGTACAGGGTCTTGCCGATCACGCCGGGGTCGCGGTTGAACCGGCGGTTCCAGTAGCCGTAACTGATCACCGCCACCGGAGAGTGACTATCTTCATCACGAGGAGCGAATGCATTTCCTGCGACCATGGGGACGCCGAGGGCGGAGAAGAAGTTGCCACTGACTTCGTCGGCCGCGACTTCCTCGGGCACGTCATCAGAGCGGACGGCTGTTTTGCTGAAGGACAGCGGGACATAGCCAATCACGTCAGAGAAGGCGGACTTGTCAGCGCGAAGGCGGTTGTAGACGTTGATGCCGCTGGAAAATCGGTAATCACCGGTCGATCCGACCTCAGGCATGTGCTCGTGGGTGAGGTAGAAGAGCTGTTCGGGATTGCGGACGGGAAGCATGCGGAGGAGAACGGCGTTCATGACGCTGAAGACGGCCGTGTTGGCGCCGATGCCGAGGGCGAGCGTGAGCACAATGGTGATTGCAAACACCGGAGACATGCGCAGCTGGCGCAACGCGAAACGTAGATCCAGAGACGACATCCTCATTGGAAATTTTCCTCCAGGGTCAACATGTCATGCCGTTTAGAAGAAAAGCAGCATTCCCAGGGCCAAACGCCCGGCGAGGGACTGCGTGCGATTACAGGCCTTTATGCGGTCATTCGGGTCAGGACGCGGTTCGGGAGTGTTCAAAAATGGACGATTTGTTCGCCCATGAACAGGAGTTTCGCGCGACTGGTTTTGAAACGTGATCGACAGCACAGCTTTTTTGTTCCCCTTGATCCGAAACTCCACGTGTGGCCACCATTGCGGTTGATGTCCTATCACGACTTCTTGAAGCCGACGAGTATTTGCGCTCTCTGCTGACGTTTGAAGCTGTCAACACAAGCATCACTTCACCGATACTGACGGTGAGGGCCGAGTTGACGCCTATGTTACGAGAGTGGGCGGGTGATAACTTGCTGGCCATCTATCCAAGCGGATCGTTTGCCAAGGGCACGGCGATCAGGAGCGGGACGGACATTGACCTGTTTCTGTCACTTTGCGGGCCGGGGCGGATGACTCTGCGTGAGGTGCACGAGAGCCTTTTCGATGCGCTGGTTGCGTGGGGATACAAGCCGCGGCGGCAAAATGTGTCGATCAACATCAGGCACAACGGCTACTCGATCGACCTGGTTCCGGGGCATCAGCAAAACGCCAACGCCGCCGATCATAGCTTATATGTCCGCAAGTCAGATACCTGGATCAAGACAAACATCCAGAAGCATATTTCCTATGTGCGTGCATCGAGGCGCCAGGATGAGATACGAGTGGTGAAACTCTGGCGAAACCAGCACGGGCTGGACTTCCCTTCTTTCTACCTGGAGATGGTGGCGATCAAGGTGTTGGCGACGCGAGCGACTCCATACATTTCGGGAAATGTTTTCTCGATATTTGAGTATCTGCGCGACGCGCTGTTGCATGCGCGCTTCGTGGACCCGGTCAACTCCAACAACGTGTTGTCAGATCTGCTGAACGACAGCGAAAAGCGCCAGATTGCGACGGCGGCGCGTTCGGCACTCGCCGCGGTGCACTGGAAGGAGATCGTCCACTGACAGCCGGCAAAGCCACAATCTACTCCGGCTTGATGAACTCAGTTTTGTATTTCGCAGCCAGAGCAAAGGCTTTGGTGCGCAGCTCGTGCTCGCTTTTTTCGTCGAGCGGGGGCGGGGGAGTTGTGCGGGTGGCGACGGGAACGCCAACCTGCGCGAAGAAGTCTTCCTGGCCGGCCGGGGCGCAAATACAAAGCATGCGGGCTGGCGTGCTGCCCGCGTTGCGGAACTGATGCGGGGCGTTGGCAGGAATATGAACAGTCTGGCCAGCGACGACACGCGTCTTCTGGCCGCGGAAGGTGGCTTCAATCTCGCCATCAAGGATGACGAACGTCTCTTCGAAATCGTGCCGATGTGGCGGCGGTCCACCGCCGGGCGGAACGTGCATGTCGATGAGGCAGTAGCGATCGGCTGTGTCCTTTGAAGTGAGCAGGGTGGTGTAGGTATCGCCGGCCAGGCCCAAGTGAGGGAACCGGTCCCCATCGGGCTGTGCGATGACGAGGGAGCGGGTAAGATCGTCGGGCGGAAGCGGAACCTGCGCGGGGTTGGGATTCTGGCTCATGGGGGAAGTCTCCTGATAACAAGCTAGGGATCGCATGTTGCGTGCGCCCACTCGTCCAAGCTACACGCGGAAGGCCTGCCGACTGAAATTGAACCAGGCTGTAGACACGGAGCGACTTCTCGCATAAAAGCGAGCATGCGGAGAGGAAGCCCCTCTGGCGCGCAGGGGAGCGCGCCTTTGGGGACATTTGGAACTCAACGCGTCAGCGCACGACCGTACGGCCGCTGGCCTTGAGCGGAATATCAACGATTGCAGAAGGTTCGGGAAAGAGAATCAATCAGAAACGCGAAACGCCGGGACTCCCGACCCGGCGTTTTTTGTTCGTTGATCGCCGATGGGACCGGTCGATCGGTACTTCCTACTGGGTCGATTTCTGAGTATGTGCGGCCGTCAGGCCACCATCGACGGAAAGTACGTGTAGCTGGTCTGTGGGATCGCTTCGACTACTTCTTCGCGATCGAGAACACTGGCAAGCCCCATGAGAACTTCTGAGGCGCAGGCCGGGCACCGCCGCGAGCAATTCGAGACGCAGTTGCAGTCCTGACAGAGATACGCGGAGGCAAGCGGAATATGAAGCGAAGTCGGGGATGGCATAGGGTCACCTGTCCGTTTCGTAATGAGTGACAGCATGGCGAATTACCTTTTTTGGCGACCAGGAAAACCAACCGAGATCGCCACAAGCTTAAAGGATGCAGACTGTCTGCTCCTGGTTGGTTTCAGGTATAGTTTGCCCGATCGGGCGCGAGGGGACTTGATGTGGAACAAATTGCGCGTCCAGTACGAATCCAGTTTTCGTGAGGGAAAAACGTCTTGAAGCAGACATTCATTGAGGGAGTTGATTGAGATGGGGTTGGATGCCGTCCAGTCGAGATGGACGGCATCCTTCAAATGCGGCTTAAACTCTAAATAGTGAATGGTTTGTGGTCTTGATCGTACTGCTGATGGGTCTGGTTGGCCTTGTGAGCAGCGCGATCGGCGTCTCTCTCCACCTTTTTGTGAGCTTCTTCCTGAGGATTCGTATTGTCGTCGATGATCGTAGGCTTTTCGGTCTCAGGTCGCTTAGCCGGGACGTGCGGAACTTTTACAGTCATGGGTCACTCTCCAGACAGCTACGATGCTGCGGGCAAAGACCCAAGATGCACCGAGATGAGAGTGGATGTAGATGGCAGAATCCTGAAGAGATACGGCCCTACCGGCTGGGGGAAGGAAAGCAAACCGTACAGCAAAGTTCGCCTCTTGTTCGCCTTCGAGATATAATTCGGCATGGACTTTCAGCTTGTTACCTCCTACAAGCCGCGCGGCGACCAGCCTCGCGCAATCGATGAGTTGGTGTCAGGACTGGCGGCGGGCGAAAAGCACCAGGTGCTGCTGGGTGTGACTGGTTCGGGCAAGACATTCACGATGGCCAAGGTGATTGAGCAATGCAACCGGCCGGCCCTCATTCTGGCTCACAACAAGACGCTGGCGGCGCAACTTTACCACGAGTTCAAGCAGTTCTTTCCGGGCAATGCGGTCGAGTACTTCGTAAGCTACTACGACTACTACCAGCCCGAGGCCTACATTCCGGCCGGCGATCTCTACATCGAAAAAGAAGCGACGATTAACGAGGAGTTAGACAAGCTGCGGCTATCGGCGACGCGGAGTTTGTTCGAGCGCCGAGACGCGATCATTGTGAGCTCCGTGAGCTGTATTTACGGCCTGGGATCACCCGAAGCGTACTACGGAATGCTATTGCTGCTCGAGAAGGGGCAGCGGATCAGCCGCAAGGACATTACGCGGCGGCTGGTGGAGATTCTCTACGAGCGCAATGACGGGGATTTTCGGCGCGGGGCGTTTCGCGTGCGCGGAGACGTGATCGAGGTCTTCCCGACCTACGACGAAAACGCGTATCGGATTGAACTGTTCGGGGACGAGATTGAGTCGTTGTCGCAGATTGACCCGCTGTTCGGTACGGTGAAACAGAAGTATTCGCGGCTGCCGATTTATCCGAAGAGCCACTACGTGGTGATGCCGGAGCGGAAGGCTTCAGCCATTGAGTCGATTGTGAACGAGCTCAATGAGTGGGTGGGGGTACTGGAATCGCAGGGGCGCATGGTGGAGGCGCAGCGGGTGAACCAGCGCACACGATTTGATCTGGAAATGATCAAGTCGATGGGCTACTGCCACGGGATCGAGAACTACTCGCGACATTTTTCCGGAAGGCTGCCGGGTGAGGCGCCGCCCACGCTTCTGGATTATTTTCCGCGTGACTATCTGCTCTTTATCGACGAGAGCCACGCGACAATTCCGCAGGTGCACGGGATGTGGCATGGAGACCGCAGCCGCAAGCAGAACCTGGTGGACTATGGGTTTCGGTTGCCGTCGGCGACGGATAACCGGCCCCTGAAATTTGAAGAATTCGAGAATCGCGTGCAGCAGGCGATTTATGTATCGGCCACACCTGGGCCGTATGAATTAACGCGCTCGGCGGGCGTGGTTGTTGAGCAGGTGATTCGGCCGACGGGACTGGTGGATCCGCAGGTGGAGATACGGCCGGTGAAGGGGCAGATCGACGATTTGCTGGCGGAGATTCGCGATCGTGCCAAGCGCAATGAGCGCGTGCTTGTGACGACCCTGACCAAGCGGATGTCAGAGGATCTGGCTGGCTACTACACAGAAGTCGGCGTGAAGTGTCGTTACATGCATTCGGAGATTGAGACGCTGGAACGGGTGAAGCTGCTGGCGGGATTGCGCAAAGGTGAATACGACGTGCTGATCGGAATCAACCTGCTGCGCGAGGGGCTGGACTTGCCGGAGGTTTCGCTGGTGGCGATTCTCGATGCGGACAAGGAAGGATTTTTGCGCTCGTCGGGATCGCTGATTCAGACGATGGGGCGCGCGGCGCGGCATTTGGAAGGACGCGCGATCTTGTATGCAGACAAGATGACCGACTCGATGCGGCGGGCGATTGATGAGACAGATCGGCGACGCGTGATTCAGACGACCTATAACGAAGAGAACGGAATCACGCCGCAATCCATCATCAACAAGATGGATATGGGGCTGGCGGCGATTCTGAAGGCCGAGTACGGAGATATTACGGAAGAAGAGATCGAGGGTATCCCGGAGTTTACCTCGCAGGTTGAGGTTGACCAGTTCATTGCCAAGCTCGAGACGGAGATGCGGGAGTCGGCAAAGAAGTTCGAGTTTGAGCGCGCCGCGAAGCTGAGAGATCAGATCAAGGAGTTGCGGGAGAAAGAATTTTTGTTCGGTTGATAGGACGCCGGCAATTACACCTTTCAGCGAAGGAACTGCAAGGCATCCTGCCAAATCTTTTTCATGATGTCGGCTGCGGGCTGCTGCGGTGCAAGGCGAGCGGACTGGCCAGCCCACATTTGCAGGCGTTCGGGATCGCCCACGCGAAGGGCTTCTTCGCGCATAAGACGAGTGAAGCCCCGCTGGACTGGATAGGGTGCCGGCGGCGGTGCGTCGGCCGATGCGGCGGATTTCACGTAGTCGGTGTGGATGCTGCGGCCCGGGCGACCGCTGAATGCGCGCGTGATTCGAGTGTCGTGCGCATCGGTTTTCCCAAGACGCTCGGCCCAGGCGACATGAATTTGCGCTTCCGGAGAGCGCAGGAATCCAGTGCCGATCTGAACCGCACTGGCGCCCAGAATCAGGGCAGCCGCAATACCGCGACCGTCGGCAATTCCCCCGGTTGCGATTACGGGGATTGAGACGGCGTCGACCACCTGGGGCAGCAGCGCCATCAACCCAACCAATTGTGATTCGGCTTTCTCGGCCTCGAACGCGCCGCGGTGGCCGCCGGCTTCCATGCCTTGCGCGACGATAGCATCGGCTCCCGCGGCTTCCGCAGAGCGAGCTTCGCTGACCGTCGTGGCATTGGCAAACCATAGGATTCCGTGTCTCTTCATCTCCGCAATGAAGGCTGGCGAATACAGGCCCATGATGGACGAGATCACCAGGGGGCGGGCGGCGATCAGGGCCTGGCATTGTTGAGCAAAATCCGGCAGTACAGCTTCACCCATCTCAGCGGAGACGGCCGGACCCCAGGAGGAGAGAAACTCCCTTTGGCGTTTTTCAAGGTCGGGATTCCGAATCGGTGGGGGATCCGGTACCCAGAGGTTGATCTGAAAGGGCCCCGAGCTTTCGCGGCGGAATGCGTTCGCCCAGTCCGTGATGGCGGCCGGCGTCATCAGCAACGCGCCGCAGGCACCCATCCCGCCCGCATTGGCCACGGCGATGGAAAGAGACGGTGGGCTGGCACCCGCCATGGGCGCGAGCAGTATCGGGACCTGCATTGACAGGCGTGCGGCAAATGCCTGGGACCGGGAAAGCGGAGTCGTTAACGGGCTGGAAGTCATAAAATCGGCCCTTCCTTTGTATCGCCCGCGAAAGCTCTCTGCCAAGCGCCCGCGATCCCGGTGCGACTCGCTTCTTGGCCGCCCGGCGCTGAATTCGATGTAAAGCGATTTTTTATGGAATTATTTAGTGTCATGAACAACCTCTCTACTGAGGACGCCATCTGATCAACTCGGGAATCAATTATTGTGGGATCTGTTTCTGCATCCTTGCCCGGTAAAAGACGGGCAAAAAGGGCCACCATCCTCCTCGTCGACGACGATCCATTTCAGGCGTTCGCGCACCGTTTTGCCTTGCAGCGCGACTTCTCCAGCATTGAGCGCGTTGTAGACGCCAGTGCGGCGTTTATCCGTGTGCAAGAGCCTGAGTTTGCCAAGACTCTGGCGCTCATTATTGTGGGTCTGCGGCTGCCCGGGATGGCCGGACCGGCGTTCGTGAGCGAACTCACCACCCGGGCACCCCACGTGCCGGTGCTGGTGATCGGGCGTGAGGGCGAGACAGCCGCCGAATACTCCGGAATGAAGGTAGGGTTTTGTGGCTCGGAATGCTTCCGCCGAGGAGCTGCTTACCGGGGTCAGGGCCTTGCTCTCCGACGGGCTGAGACAGGTTGCGTAGGGTTCCCTTCCCTCCTTTCTTTTCAACAAATTATGCTTGGTGATGTACTTGCGGTTCCCGTATAGTTAGGGACATCCTCTTCCTGCGCTCGAAAAGAACACCAACGACTGCACGCACCGTTGAATGATCTTCTCCACCCGCCCGGGAATGGCATATTTTGCGAGAAATCGAACCAATTTGTTGAGCACCTGACAACCTCTCCACCGATTGTGTGAGGTAGATCACAGGGCGACCCACTAAGATGAGAAAGAATAAAGGTGCCGGCCCGTCCCCGCCGAGCGTTACCGGGCGCACCGTATCGGTGGTTTGTATTATTTCAGCCAACGCAAGAGCTTGATAGCGAAGGCCTTGTTGGGGCGTCCAAAAAGGTAGGCATGGCCTTGGTGGACCGGTATCGCCAACCGGCCTGCGAGAATCATCCTGGAGCTCTGATGGCAACATTTGGTAGTTTTGCTCTCCTCATCGCCCTCGCGTTGGCAGCGTATAACCTGCTGGCCGGGGCAGTGGCGCTGCGTATGCTGGCCACCGGGCATCAGGCATTTATTTCGCCTGAGCGCCTGGCGGACACCGCACGTCGAGCCGGAATCGCCGGCTTTGTCGCAGTCAGCTCGGCGGCATTCGCACTCATCTATTCGGTCTACACCAACGACTTCTCGATCGCTTACATCCTGGAGCACTCCAACCGCGCTCTGCCGGGGATGTACAAGTTTTCGGCGATGTGGAGCGGGCAGGAAGGCTCGCTGCTGTTGTGGGCATGGCTGCTGGCCACCTACGGCTTTGTGCTGCGGCTGACCCACAAGATGGATGTGAAGCTCTATGCCTACGCCGGAACCATCCTGGCAGCGGTGCAGGTCTTCTTTCTGTCTGTCATCAACTTTGCGGCACCGCCATTTGCGTTGCTCAAGGGCCAGATTCCCGAGGACGGCAACGGGCTGAATCCTCTTCTGCAGTATCCGGAGATGGTGATCCATCCCCCGATGCTGTACCTGGGCTACGTGGGATTCTGCGTGCCGTTCTGCTTTGCGCTGGGCGCGCTGATGATGCGCTACCCCGGTGAGAAGTGGATCAAGATCACCCGCGGCTGGACCATGGTGACGTGGCTGTTCCTCACCTGCGGCATCTTCCTGGGCATGCACTGGGCGTATGCGGTGCTTGGCTGGGGCGGCTACTGGGGTTGGGATCCGGTCGAGAACGCCAGCTTCATGCCGTGGCTCACGGGCACGGCCTTCCTGCATTCGGTCATGATGCAGGAGAAAAAGGGCATGATGAAGAGCTGGAACGTGTGGCTGATCTTTGCCACCTTCCTGCTGACCATGCTGGGCACGCTGTTGACGCGCGCGGGATTGGTGAGTTCGGTGCACGCGTTCGCGCAGTCGTCGATCGGCATGTGGTTCTACATCTTCATGCTGACCGTCCTTTGCGTCTGCATCTTTACTTACGTTTTGCAGCGTGCGCACTTGAAGAGCGACCACCAGGTGGAATCGCTGGTAAGCCGCGAGTCGAGCTTCCTCTTCAACAACCTTGTGCTGCTGGTGGCGTGCTTCGTCATTCTGTGGGGCACACTGTTCCCCATCCTGAGCGAGTACGTGGTGGGCAACAAGGTTACGGTGGGCGCGCCGTTCTATAACGCCGTCGCGATTCCAATTGGCATCTTCCTGCTGGCACTTACGGGTGTTGGTCCGCTGTTGGCGTGGCGTTCGACTTCGCTGCGGTCCATCAGGCGCAATTTTGTGGCGCCGTTCATTGCGTTCTGGGCCATGGTGCTGGTGGTGCTGGCGGCGGGTGATCGTCCCTACCACGATGGCGCATTCGATAGCGGACAGTTCTACGCCTTGGTGGCAATGTCGACTGCGATTTCCGTATTCACAGCGATCATGTCGGAGTTCCTGCGCGGCGGAGCAGTCATTCGCAAACAGACGGGCAAGAACCTGTTCGCCTCGATTGTGCTGCTGACACGACGCAATACCAGGCGCTACGGTGGCTACATCATTCATATCGGCGTGGTGGTTATCGTGATTGGGTTGGCCGGCGCGGCGTTCAATCGCAACGAAGAGAAAGAATTGAACCTGCACGACAAGATTGCGATTGGGCCATACACGCTGGACTGCGTAGGATTCTCTGACGACTCGAACGCCAACTACAACTCGCAGTTTGCGCTGCTCGATGTATACAAGGGTGGCAAGAAACAGTTCCAGATGTCGCCGGAAAAACGAACCTACCTGGCCAGTCAACAGCCTCAGACCATGGTTGCGATTCATTCCGTGCCGGAATGGGATTTGTACGTGGTGTATGAAGGCGTCAACCCTGGTAACGGGCACCCGATTATCAAGGCCTATCTGAACCCGCTGGTTAGCTGGATTTGGGTTGGTGTGCTGATGATCATCGGAGGCACGGCGATTGCGCTGTTCCCAAGCATCACTCCCGCGACGGCATCCCTCCGGGTGGCGGCAACACGAACCGTACCAACCGAGGCCACAATGCACGGAGGCCAGCCATGAAAGGCCTGCGGAGGTTGTCATTCTGGCTGAAGGCGGGGCAGGTGCTGGCGCTATGCGTGGCGGTCTGCTTCACACTGGGCGCGGCCGATCCGGCTTCGCGCTACACCGATCTGAATCACAGGCTGATGTGCACCTGCGGCTGTGCCGAGATCCTGGGCGAGTGCAATCACGTAGGCTGTCCCAACTCCACCGAAGAGCTTGCGCTGCTGAACACGGGAATTGATGCCAATAACAACGACAAGGTGATCCTGGATTCCTTCGTCGAGAAGTATGGCGCCGTTGTGCTGGCAGCACCCACCAAGCAGGGATTCGACCTGGTGGCGTGGATCGCACCGTTCGCGGTGTTCGCTGCGGCGCTGCTCGGCACGATCCTTCTCATCAAGCATTGGTCCTCCAGCAGGCCGCAGTTCGAGCCACAGATGGCAGGCCCTGAGATGGACGCGATGCGGGAAAGAATTCGTCGCGAAACGGAAGATGATGGGGGGTTCGACGCATGAGCGAAACTTCAGGATTGATTTGCGGTTTGGTATTGCTGATTGCGGCGTTCGTCTACACTTTCTGGCCGGAGAACAGCTTTGCCAGTCAGCGCCAGAAGACCCGCCTCGACTACCTGCAGGAGCGCAAGGATCAGCTGTATGAGAACCTTCGCGACCTGAACTTTGAATACCGCGCCGGTAAGTATCCGGAAGAGGACTACATGGCACAGCGGGCAACGCTGGAGAATGAGGCCGCGCAGCTGATGTCGGAGATCGACTTGCTGCAACAGGCTTAGAGACCGCTCATGGCCTCAGGCTCTCAACTTCTTGCTGGGAGCCTGAGCCGCGAGCCTGGAGTTTTTTGCGATGCAGACCATCGCTCAGAAGGAACACATTCATCATCATGAGATCGATTAAAACGGTTGTGAATGCTGCTGTACTTTGCTTTCTTTTTTCCGGTGCTCTCGCGCAGGCTGTCACCATCTCCGGAACCGTAACCGACAAGACCACCAATAAGCCCTCCGCTGGCGACAAGGTGGAGTTGGTGGATGTGCAGGCCGGCATGGCGGTGGTGGCGAACACCACGACCGACGCCAAGGGCCACTACAAGCTTGAAAAGACTGGGAGCGGACCCAATCTGGTTCGCGTGACACACCAGGGCGGCCAGTACTTTATTGCTGCGCCCGAAGGTGGCGAGCCTGGAGATATTCCGGTGTACGACGTGGCCGCGCACGTTGACGGCATTTCGATCGAGGCCGACGTGATCGAAGTGGAAACCAACAACGGGCAGCTGCAGGTCACGGAGCGGTACTTCGTGCACAACACCGCCCAGCCGGCACACACGCAATACAATCCCGACCGCGGATTTGAGGTTGCGATTCCGCCCGATGCCGTTATGGACGGCGCGTCAGCGCGGCGTCCGACTGGATTGCCCACCTCCGTGACTCTGAAGCCGGGCAGTGGCAACGGGCGTTACCAGTTTGACTTTCCGATTCAGCCGGATGAGGGCGAGAAAGACACGCTCTTCCAGTTGAGCTACCACCTGTCGTACTCCAACACGTACACGTTCCATCCCCAGATTCAGCTCCCCGCCGACAACGTGGCGGTGCTTCTGCCCAAGAGCATGACTTTCAAGGCGGAGTCGGGTTCCGGCTACCAGTCTGTCCCGCAGGATCCGGGGATCCAGACCATGTTGGTGAAGAACGTGACCCCGGGCAAGCCTCTGGACTTCACCGTTTCTGGATCGGGATCGATGCCGCGCGAACAGCAGGGTGCGCAGGGTCAGCAGTCGCAGGCCCAGGGCGCGCCGAGCGGCCCCGGCGGCGGTATTGGGGAGCCCATCAACACGCCCGATCCCCTCACCAAGTACAAGTGGTGGATGCTGGGTGGAATCGGACTGCTGCTGGCGACTGTGGCGGGATTCCTGCTGCGGAAGCCGGCCGGAGGGTCCGCGCCTGCTGCTTTGGTCGATCCCCTGGTTCCTACGCAGAGGGTGGCTCGTCCGGCTGTGGCGGTTTCGCATGCGTCGGCGGCGGCTCACGCAGGTCCCGCCACCGGGAATGCCACGCTCCTGAACGTCCTGAAGGAAGAGATGTTCGCTCTGGAGAGCGCCAAGCTTTCCGGAACCATCGACCAGGCGGAATACGCTGAGCAGAAGGCGGCGCTGGAAACGATGCTGAAACGGGCGCTGAAGACGAAGGCGTAAGGCACCAAGAGGGTATCGCGGTCCCAGGCCTGAAATCCAGACCTGAGAGCACCCGGCGTCAGCGGGGATTGGGAGTTTTGCAACTCTTCATCCCGGCACTCTGTTTCCTATTGCCTCTCCCTCTTCCCTACTCCCTGTTCCCTACTCCCTACCCCTTTCCCTGTTCCCTGTTCCCTGTTCCCTGTTCCCTGTTCCCTGTTCCTCTAGAATCAAACCATGTTTACCGGGATCGTGGAGCAGACGGGAACGCTGGTCAGCCTTGAAAGCCGCGGCGGAGTGCAGCGGATTACCGTGGAGGCGCCGGGGATCGCGGGTCGCCTGCGGGAGGGCGACTCGCTGGCCGTGTCTGGGGTGTGCCTGACTGCCCTGGACGTCGACCCTGCGTATTTCCATGCCGACCTGGCCCAGGAGACGCTGGATCGGACGTCCCTGGGGGCCCTTAAAACCGGTGCGAAGGTGAACCTGGAATTGCCCACAGCCGCCGGCAGCCCGCTGGGTGGCCATATCGTACAAGGACACGTGGACGGCACGGGAATTCTGACCGCCCTGGACTCGGTGATCGATCCCGCCAGCCCCGGATTCGACAGCCAGACGACCGACTGGACCCTCAAGGTAAGGGTTTCACAAGATACCCGTAAATGGATGATTCATAAAGGGTCTGTGGCAATCGAAGGCATCAGCCTGACCATCGCCGGGTTTGAAGGCGACGAGCTCACGATCGCGATTCTGCCCCTAACCTACTGGCGGACGAACCTGCACACGCTGACCATCGGCGACCCCGTAAATGTGGAGGCCGATGTACTGGTGAAGCTCGCTTACGCGCAGATGCAGGACGCTAAAAAGCCGGCGCTGGAGCTCACGGAATCCTGGCTTGTGGCAAACGGGTACTGAAGCGGGCACCCATAAGTTGGCCATTCGCGTCCGCTTCTCGATAAAACCATGAAAAGTATGGCGCATCCCCCGGATGTGTAACGGCCAATGTTGCGTTTCTGGTCTAGACTATTGGCACCGCCGGAATCCTGTTGAGCGCTTGCCCCGGAGCAACGTCTATGGATTGTGAGCGCTGATACCTTTGAGACTGGCAGACTAGGTTAGGGGGAAAACCGGGTCCGGGGCATCGCCCGCCGGGCACGGAAATCTATGGCAGAGTTCGTCATTAAATTGGCCGATGAGCGCGGCCGGGTCCAGGAACAGGTGCAGACCGCTGCGTCAGCCGATGAGCTACGCGCCCGCTTCACACACGCCGGCTACCACGTCTTCTCCGTGAAGGCGCGGGGAGGATTTACCGGTCCGTCGCGCCGCAAGGTAAAGCTCGAACCTTTCCTCATCTTCAACCAGCAATTTCTCACCCTCATCCGCGCCGGGCTCCCTATTCTTGGATCGCTGCAGATGCTGGGCAAGACGCAGAAGAACACCCACTTTGCCGCCCAGCTTGATGACGTAGCCACGCGCGTAAAAACCGGCGAAGCCCTCTCCAGCGCATTTGAGGCGCAGAGCGGCTTTCCGCTCATGTACACCACCACCCTGCTGGCCGGCGAACGTTCCGGCAACCTGCAGGAAGTGCTGGAGCGCTATGTCAGTTTCCAGCGCGTGTCGCTCACGTTCCGCAAGAAGCTCATCTCGTCGCTTATCTATCCCGCGGTGCTCGTCACCCTCGTGATGGGCCTGATGACCTTCATGTTCACGGTGGTCATTCCCCAGTTCGCCACGCTATATGACCAGATGGGCAACAAGCTGCCCGCCATCACGACCGACCTTCTGGCGTTCGGCAAGTGGATGCAGCACAGCCTGGTCTACCTGATCGTGGCCTTCATCATTATTGCTGTCTCGTTGTGGCGCTTCTCGCTCACTGAGCGCGGCCGCGACGTCATGGACGGCATTCGCATCAAGCTCCCCGTGCTGGGAAACATCTGGCTCAAATACCAGGTGGCTCTTTTCGCGCGCACCCTGTCAACGCTGCTCACCGGCGGCCTTCCCCTTGTGCCCTCGCTTGAAACGGCTGCGCGATCCATCTCATCGCGTCGAGTTTCGAAGGCGATCACCTCGTCCATCGTCACCGTCCGCGAAGGAAAGAACCTGGCGGATTCGCTCACGGGAACCGGCGTGTTTCCTACCATGGCTTCCGAGATGATCGCCGTCGGCGAACAGACCGGCGCACTCCCGGCCATGCTGAACTCCGCCGCCGAATTCTACGAAGAAGACGTGGCCACCGCTTTGACAGCCGCGCTGGCGCTCATTGAGCCCGCCATTCTCATCATCATGGGCATCGTTGTGGTGTTCATTCTTATCTCGCTCTACCTGCCCATCTTTTCCATGGGACAGGCGCCAACAGGACAGGTGTAAATATGTCTGACGCAACCGTACTTCCTTTGCCTATACCGTCGCCGCACGATGAACGCGCCATGGCTGAGGCGCTTGCCAAGCGCTACCGTGCCGAGTTTGTCGACTTAAAGAACTTCAAGATTCAACACGACCTGCTGCGCACCGTGCCGGTGGAACTCATGTTCCGCTACAACTTCGTGCCCATCGAACAGCAGGCGGACGCGCTCGTGATCGCAGTCTCGGACCCGTCGCAGCTCATGATCCTCGACGAGATCTCAGGCCTGCTCGGTCAACGCATCGTTGCCCGTGTCGCGACGCTGTCCCAAATCACTGACCTGCTCAAAAAGACCGAGCAGTCGCAGCGTGTGCTCGACGAGGCCAGCGAAGGCCTTACGTTCGACGTGCTCACTGGCGATGACAATAGCGATGAAAACATCTCCATCGAGAAGCTCACGCGCGAGGAAGACATCAGCCCCATCATCCGGCTGGTCGACACCACCATCTTCACCGCTCTCGAGCGCCGCGCTTCCGATATTCACATCGAGACGAATGATGATTCCGTCGTGGTGAAGTACCGAATCGACGGCGTGCTTCAGATGGCCCTTGCGCCTATCGCGCGCGAGCATCATTCCACCATCCTCTCGCGTATCAAGATCATGTCGGAGCTCGACATCGCCGAGCGCCGCGTCCCCAGGACGGCCGTTTCCGCGTTCGCTACAAGGGCCGCCTCATCGACTTCCGCGTGTCGATCATGCCCACCGTGCACGGCGAAAACTGCGTGCTCCGCGTGCTCGACAAAGAATCGATGAGCGAGAAGTTCCGCAATCTCACCCTCGATGTCGTGGGCTTTGCGGACGACGACCTCCGCCGCTTCCGCCGCTACATTCGCGAGCCATACGGAATGGTGCTCGTCACCGGCCCCACGGGTTCCGGCAAGACGACAACGCTCTATGCCGCGCTCAATGAGATCAAGAGCGACGAAGACAAGATCATCACTATTGAGGACCCGGTCGAATACCAGATCCGCGGCATTACGCAGATTCCCGTAAACGAGAAGAAGGGCCTCACCTTCGCTCGCGGACTGCGCTCAATCCTGCGTCACGACCCTGACAAGATTCTGGTCGGCGAAATCCGTGACCAGGAAACCGCGCAGATCGCCATCAACTCGGCGCTCACCGGCCACCTTGTGTTCACCACCGTCCACGCCAACAACGTGGTCGACGTGCTGGGCCGCTTCCTGAACATGGGCGTTGAAGCGTATAACTTTGTTTCCGCGTTGAACTGCATCCTGGCACAGCGCCTGGTGCGTACCATCTGCGACTATTGTGCGCGGACGGTCCGTTATGACGAAGAGACCCTGCTGCAGGCGGGTCTTAACTTGGATATATGGCGCAACTTCGAATTCCGCGAAGGAGCAGGCTGCATCGAATGCGGTGGAACCGGATATCGCGGACGTACTGCGATCCACGAACTGCTCGATTTGACCGACCCGATCCGTGAGCTGATCCTGGAAAAGAAGCCAACCTCCGAAGTGCGCAAGCTGGCGCAAAAAGAAGGCATGAGCTTCCTCCGCGAGTCCGCCATCGATCGTGTCAAACGCGGCCTGACCACGCTGAAGGAAATCAACAAGGTCACATTTATCGAAGCATCGCGTTAGAACGGCAGCGGGAAAAATTGGCCGGCGGCGTAAGCCGGCATGCGTACGGTAGGCCTGCAGACAGTAGCCCGGCAGACGGACAGTAGGATGGTTAAACAGACGGTAAGACCGGCCACAGACTGCAAGCCGGCAAACAGAAACGGTAAGCCGGAACACTGACGGCATGTCGGCAGGCGTACGGTAGGCCGGGGATTTATCCCCGGCACCAACAATGCACCAGACTGCGTGGGCTTTAGCCCCTGCGGTAAGCTTTTCGGGATTCTCGACAATCATCCCGTGAACCCCGGCACGTGAACGAAGGAGAGGCAACCGTAGTGGCCCAATTCCCGAACACCCTGAAACCATCGTCACAGTCCAGCGCTCGTCCGCAGGCTGCCGTGGAACTTGCACCCGAGGGCGCGCTGGCGGCGGCCATTCCAGGACCCGGCCAGTCGGCCGTATACGCCTTTGCCGCACTGCCTCCAGGGGCCCTGGTGCCAGGCATTGCGGAAGCAAATTTGCACCAGCCTGAAGTGGTGAAAGAGGCGCTGCGCACTGCGCTCGACCAGGTGGATCCGCGCAATCGCCACGTTACGTTGATTGTTCCGGATACTTCGGCCCGTGTCTTTGTTCTGGACTTCGATACCTTGCCCGCAAAGCCGGCAGAGGCGCTGCCCGTCCTCCGTTTCCGTCTGCGCAAAATGGTTCCCTTCGACGCCGAGCATGCCGCCGTAAGCTACCAGGTGCTTGCGCAACACGGTGAAGAAGAGAAATCCGGCGCTATCGTCAAGGTGCTTGCCACCGTCATGCCCGGTCCGATCCTTGCGGAATATGAAGCGGCCGTGCGCGGAGCTGGCTACGAGCCGGGCTCGGTGCTTCCTTCGAGCCTTGCCGCGCTGGCGGCGCTCGACTCGCCTCACCCCGTGCTGGCCGCGAATTTGAGCGGACTGGCGCTGACCACCGCCATCACCAGCGGCGACGACCTGTTGCTCTATCGCACGGTTGAGCTGCCTGAGGATCCTGCCGCACGCGTGGCTGAAGTGCAGCGCAGCGTGGCCGTCGCGGCCGCCTACTTTGAAGACAAGCTGAGCTCGCCTCCCAGGCAGGTGCACTATGCCGGCGCAATCGACGCACGTGAATTTGCGCGCGCCATCGAAGATGCACATCTCACTGTGCTGGAAGTGGCGCCGGTGCCGACAACGGGAGCAGCGACAGCTTTAGGCCCCATCGGCTTCGCGGGTGTCATGGGTGCGCTGGCTGGAGTAGCCTAGATACATGCGTGTTACCACGAACCTGGCCTCCCGGCCGTTCACTGACCTGGGGCCGATCCTCAAGCGCCTGCGTATTGGCATGGTGGTCGTGGCGCTGGTGGGCGTGGCCCTCGGTGCAGGACTCTACACACTGCACAATAAGGCTGAAGTGGTGCGAGCCCGCGAACACTCGCTGGACTCGAACATTGCCACCGTCCGCAACGAAGAGTCGTCCTACGAATCACTGGTGCGCCAGCCGGATAATTCACAAGTCCTCGAGCATGCGACCACGCTGAACCGTCTGTTTGATGAGAAGGCATTCTCCTGGACCCTTGCCATGGAAGACCTTGAAACCGTGCTGCCCGGCGGCGTGCAGGTGACCACGTTGGAACCCATGCGCGACAAGAAAGACGGACACATCACATTGCGCATGCGCGTAACCGGACCTCGCGACAAAGCGGTCGAACTGGTGCAGAACCTGGAACGCTCGCGTCACTTCCTGTCGCCGCGCATCACCGGCGAAACTTCAGAAGCAAGCGGCAACGGCAATCAGGCGCTTGAGCCCGTCAGCCCTAGCAATCGCGTGAATTTCGATCTTCTTGCTGACTACAACCCCGCCGCGTCGGGCGATCGCCGCTCCGGCAAGAAGGACCCCAGCGTGGAAGAGGTCTCGGATCAGGCACCCGCGCGCCATTCCGCGCGCCGTATGCGTGAGCCGGCTATCGGCCGGGTTCCCGCCAGCCCGTCGTCGAAAATGGTGCCTCCGCATCCAGGAGGCGCGCTATGAGCGATCGCAATTCTGAATGGAATGAGCGGCTGAAATCTCCGCTCACATGGCACTACCTTGGTTTCGGCATTCTGCTGGTTGTGGTGATCGTCATGGCGACGCGTTTCGCGCTCGACTGGGCAGCCACAAGTTCGCGAAATTCCGGCGTGCTCGCAAGCAAGCAGTTGGAACTCAAGGCGCTGCAATTGCAGACCGAACCGCTGCACGGCCTGGATAAACGAGTGAGTCTGACTCGCGATCAGATCAAGGATTTCTACGACCGGCGCATTCCACCCAATTACTCATCGATAGCCGACCAGGTCGGCAATCTCGGGGTAAAGTCGGGCGTGCGGCTTTCCAGAATCCAGTACACGCAGGGCCCCAAGGGACGCGACCTGGCTGAAATCTCCATGGACGCCGGCGTAACCGGACAATATCCACAGATCATGCGGTTCATCAATTCGCTGGAACGCGACAAAACATTCTTCGTGATTCGCGCCATGGGGTTGACCGGGCAGCAAGGCGGCCTCGTGAATCTCCGTCTGCGTGTGTCCACCTGGTTGCGCCCGGAAAATATGCCGAGTGGTCTTCCCAAGACAGGACCGGTTGGCAATCCACCTTCTGCAGGAGAGGGTGCGCAACCATGAAGACAGGCGCGGAAGACAAAAAGAAAGTCATGATTCTGGTGGTGCTGCTCGCCATCATCGTTCCAGCGGCGATCTGGGAGGTTTGGGGCATGTTCTCCAAGCCGTCGACGCCGCCCGCGATTGTGAATCGGGTGCCTTCCGTTCCTGTTGGGCCCGCCGGGGTGCCCAACGATCCCAATGGGCCGGAGGCCGAAAAAGTCAGCATTAATACGGTCGATCCCACCCTCCACCTGGGCAAGTTGGCGCAGAGTGAAGATGTGGACTATCGCGGCACGGGACGCAACATCTTCTCGGCGGAGTCGGCCCCGATTGCGATTCCGCACCCCATCGCTCCGGCTCGGCCGAACAACCCAACCGTTACCGTCGCGGCCCCGCCCCCCATACCGCAGGCTCCGGCGATTGATCTGAAGTATTTCGGCTACTCGCAGGACACCGGCAAATCGATCAAAGCCTTTCTGGTCCATGGCGACGATATCTTCATGGCGCGCTCCGGCGAGATCATCGATCACCGCTACAAAGTGGGCTCAATTTCTCCCGGCAGCGTGCAGGTAACAGACCTCTCGTACAACAACACGCAGACCCTGCCCATTTCCGCAAACTGAGGGCGGTTGCAACGGCCCGCGCGGGCGTGAATCCAATCAGCAGACCGGTCAGCAAGCTGAAAGCTGATATCTGAACCGATGCAAAAGACCCCTCCAATTCGGCGCCGCAAGGCTTCTGAAGACGGATACACGCTGATCGCGGTCATCATCCTGCTCGCGATCTTCGTCATCGCCGCGGCCGTCGCCATTCCCAAGGTGGCGGAGAGCATCCAGCGCGATCGCGAACTTGAGACCATGCATCGCGGCAAGCAGTACATTCGGGCCATCCAGCTTTATTACCGGAAATTCCACGCCTATCCGCCCAACATGGATGCGCTCGTGAAGAGCAACGAAATTCGCTTCCTGCGCAAGAAATACGTGGATCCGGTCACCGGCAAGGACGACTGGAAGCCCATCATGTATTGCCAGAACAAGACACCGATGGCCATGGGCTTCTTTGGACAGCCGCTGGCGGGCGCGGGATGCGGCGCGCTGGCTGGAATTGGGCCGGGGGGTGGCAACGGTGTCGGCGGAGCGGGTTCTATGATGCCGGGATCAAGCGGCGCTGGGGGAGCCGTTGGGCTGTTCCCCAATACCGGAAGCGGTGGAGCAGGGACCCAGGCCGGAGCCAGCCCGACGACTGGAGCGACCGGAACTGACGCGGGGTCATCGGGAGGGCCAGTCGACGCCAATGGAACCCCGATCGGCGGCTCTGGTGGAACATCAGGGCAGACGTTTGGAGGTGCTGGAATCGTTGGCGTTGAGCCGGCCAGCCCAAAACAGTCCATTTTGATCTACAAAAAGAAGAACCACTACAACGAGTGGGAATTCCTTTACAGCCCCATGAGCGATCAGCAGATGATTGCCGGCGGCAACGCAGGCGGCCTTGGACAGCAGGGTGCGCCAGGAATGAACCAGAACGGCGGCGCTGCCGGGGGCCTATTTGGCGGTGGCGGAGGCATCGGCGGGGGTGCCGAACTGCCCGGTGGCAACAACGGCAGCACGCCCATCCAGCCCCCGGCCACAATTCCCATTCAACCCCCGGATCCCCCTTCGACCACACCCCAGCAATAAGCCACCAGCACCAGGCCAGCAGCAACCAATCGACCCGACACTATAAAGGCCTGCCGGTTAAGGCAGGCCTTCGGGTAATCGCGAAAATCGTGTTTGGTTCGTCGTGCGTCCGGGGGTCGGATTCCCGCTAAACGCTGAAGGATGAACCACATCCGCAGGTGCTCTTCACCTGTGGATTCTCAAACTTGAAGCCCGCCGCCTCCAGCGTCTCCACGTAATCCACCGTGCAACCGTTCAAGTACATTAGGGAGGTGGCGTCGACAAAGACTTTCAAATCTTCAAAATTGAAGACTTTGTCCATCATGCCGCCCTGGTTTTCGAAAGCCATCGAATACTGGAAGCCGGAACAGCCTCCGCCAACTACGCCGATGCGCAGGCCGGCCGGTAGCGGATCCTGAGTCGCCATGATCTCGCGGACCTTGGTAATGGCCTGCGGAGTCAGAAACAGTGGCGATTTTTTGGTTTCCTGTTCGGGTGCAACCGTTGCTGTGGTGGCCATGAATTCTCCCTGAAATTGAACTCTTTGATAACTCTACCGACTTCGGAACAGGGAAACAAGCCCCTGTACCGCGCCCGTTACCTTGGATGCAGTGAACTTCAGCGAAGTCGCAGGACCTGCAAACCGTTGATTCGGTGAGCCCAAAATATCGCATCGAGGTCGCGAAACTGAGATTTCAAACTGTGAAAATGGGTGTGATAACGATCACGACCGGAGTACACGAGCAGGGCTATGATGATCAACCGTAAGGCCCCCTCTACCCTCGAGACCGCGAAATCCCTAATACGGACCCGCCGGTAACCGGGAGCACAAATTCTGGAGGTGGTATATGTCCATGGTTCCTGTCATGTGGTCGGTTTGGGCCGCCCTGGTCCTGGTGCTCGCAGCTCTCTACATCTACCGTTCAACTTTGGAGCGGAACGAGGAAGACCAGATTTTCCTCGATGATGCATTCGAGCACGAAAGAAGCGCGCAGTCAGCGATCTTAGCGAAAGTCAACAAGGTACAGCCGGTTCTACGAGTTTCAATGATTCTTGCGTCGGTGGCCACAGTGTTCGTTATTGGCTACTACGCGATGGACGTTTTCCAGCAGTTCAAATAGAGCTGGTTGAAAACAGGCGAGACCTCGAGCCGGCGGCGGCCACATGGTAACCGCCGACGGCAGAGGAAGTGTCACTCCTGCAGTCATCCGGTCGAAGTGTTTCCAGACGAGCCGAACAATTCCGCCGTATCGCATCCGCCGTATTGCAGCGCGATCCCGGGGCTCTAAATTGAGACCCGGGATCGCCTTCGCTCTGCTGCTCCAATTGTTTGCGGTTTATTCCACTTCAGGACGCGCGCGGTAGCCATCGCGAGCAATGATGTCGTACTTGAGCGGATGGTGCTTCTCGTCCTGAAAGCGGAGCGGCTTGCCTTCATCATCCACAAGTTCTACTCGCAACTTGCGGTAGCCGCCGTCCTGTTTTGGATTGCTGGGATGATAGACAAGCTGGTACTTCGAACGAATGTTGCGGTTGACATCGGCGAAGATATCGGGGAATTCGGCTTCGAAGCGCGGCGAGTACCAGTCCCCTCCCGTCAGCTTCGCGAAGGTCTTCATCTCGTTGTCGGCCTGCAGATAATCAAGATCCCTCATCGACCCGCTCAGTCCGCCGCGACCTTCGGTAATGGCGCGAAGCGCACCGCCGGTAGAGATCGCAAAGATGGTGATGTCCGGTGTGTTCTTCACCTTCTTGAGGATCTGGTCTAGCGTGAGCTTGGAGAAGGTATCGCGGCCTGAAGCGACAAGGATGATGTACTTTCGCCCTTCGATCCGGCTGAGCCGGTCCTCCGCTTCATAGAGCGCGTCGAACAGGTTGCGCTCGTTGAATCCGGGCACCCGCAGCGTGTTGATGGCATCGAAGATCTGACGTTTGTCCTGGGTGAAGTCGGTCACGATCTGCGTGCGCATATCAAAGGTCATCAGGGCCACATAGTCCTGCGGCCGCAGCTGCTGCGCAAACGAGTACACGGCATTCAGCATGTCGTAGTTGAATTGATAGGTGTAGTTGCTGCCGGCAAACTCGCACAGCATCAGCGCGGTGATCGGTGCTTCAACTCGCTTGAAGCCAGACACCTTCTGTTCGATCCCGTCTTCGAAGACCTTGAAGTTGTTGGGCTTGAGATTGGGAACGAACTGGTGCGTCTTTTCGAGGATCACGCCCACGTCCACCGTGACCTCGGGAACTTCAATTCGCAGCGAGTAGTTCCCTGCCCCCTCGGGATTTTTTATCTTGGGTGCGACGGGAGCGGGAGGCGGAGTGTCTTCCGGCTGATCCTTCTTTTTGGGCAGTGCGATGGGACCGTTATCGCCGGTGGGGCCGCCATTGGGAGCGGTCTGGTCTGGTTGAGCAGGCTGCTGGGGCTTCTGCGCCGGCGCCGGAGTCTGGCTTAGCGCAAGCGTCGTCGTCCCCAGCCCCAGCAACACGGCAATTGCCAGTCGAGCGATCGGGCGGGAGAAGCGGGACGCGTTCACGTGCTTGGATAGCATAGAGACCTCTGTGAACAACAGGATACGGGATAAGGCCGAGCCGGAACGTTTGCCAATTTCGCACGAGAACCGAAGATCGTTTTGCGTTTCTGCGCTCGGACCGTTCAACCTCACTCTTACGACCGTTTGGGACCGGGTGGGAGCTGACCGCCCGGCGGCCTTGCGGCCGGATATACAGTTATAGACGTGGACAATGGTCTGAAGGAAACCCGCACCTCCCTGGCTGCGGTTGTGGCTCTTGCGGTCACAATCGCTTTTTCCTGCGCTATTTTTGCCCAGGATGCGCCGTCAGCGTCAGTTTCAAAGCCGGCAGGATCAGCGTTGCCTGGTCCGCCGCCGTCGAATGGCGGCATCTTTCCGCTGAGCGAAGTACACCGCGGATTGAAAGCAACCGCCTGGACGGTCTTCTCGGGTACGGTCCCGGAGCCGATGGAGGTGGAGATACTGGGAGTGTTGCGTAATGGCCGCGGGCCAGGCGAAGACATGATCCTGGCGCAATTGCATGGGCCCAAACCGGAATATACGGGCGTCGTGGCCGGCATGAGCGGAAGCCCTGTGTACGTGGGGACCAAGCTGCTGGGTTCACTCTCATTCCGAATCGGCCAGTTCAGCAAGGACCCCATCGCCGGCATCACGCCGATCGAGTCGATGATGAAGGTAAAGAATTTGCCGCTGGAAGGTCCAAAGAGCATTGGACAGGATGGCGCACCGCAGGAAGTTGAGGCAAGGCTGTCGCGCCCCAAAGCGGAGAATCCGCTTGCACCTTCGGCAACCACATTTCAGGCCATGGACACGCCCCTGGTTATGAGCGGATTCCGGCCTGAGGCGATCCGGCTGTGGCAACAGAAGATGGCCGGAACTGGTCTGGACGTAGTATCGTGCGGGTGGCTCCGGCGGCTCCGCGAAAAGCAGCGGCGGCTTTTCCGCTTCGGCCATCGCCTCAGTGGTTCCAGGATCGGCGGTAAGCGCGCAGTTGATTCGCGGCGATCTTGAAATTGCCGCCACTTGCACCGTCACTTACGTCGATCCCAAGCAGCTCCTGGCGTGTGGACACCCCATTCTGCAGGCGGGTCCCGTCTCAATGCCGATGACCACGGCAGAGGTAATTGCAACACTGGCGTCGCCCCTTGAAGCCTTCAAGATCATTAATACCGGCGAGCCGATCGGCGAATTTACGCAAGATCGCGAGTCAGCCATCCGCGGTGTCTTCGGCGCCCAGGCGCGCATGATTCCCATCCACATGCACATTCATGGCGAGGGCAAGCCGCGCGCAGTTGAATATCGAGGTTCTCGACCTGCCTGCCTTCACACCGCAGGCGGTCCTTGTCGGCCTGTATCAATGCCTTCTTGAATCGAATGAAAGCACGGCAGACACCAGCTACCACGTAAAGGGCAAGATCAATATCGATGGGTATCCATCTGCCCCGTTCGATGTGTGGGGTTCGGGAGGCGGCCCTCTGCCGTCGCAACTGCAGACCGCGATGCAGACCTTCGAACAATTCATTCGCTTTTATGGCAACGAAACGCGCCAGGGAGCAATTCGCGATATTGATTTGAACATTGAAGCCATTCCGCGGCGCGTCGCCGTTGTCCTCGAGTCGGCCCGTGTCGTCTCAACCAACATTGCGCATGCCGGCGACACCGTCGTCATCGAGGCCACAATTCAGCCGTGGCATCAGCCCGAGCAGAACATCCGCATCCCGGTAAAGCTGCCGGCAAGATTGCAGCCAGGGAGTCTGCGGATCCTTGTTTCCGACGGCGGGACTCTCGACCACACACTCGACCAGCCACGACTCGTTCCACATACGCCTGATGTCATGTCAACAATTGCGGCGGGCGGCAATGCGCACGCGGCTGATCGCGTCTACGTCAGCTTGCTTGTACCGGAAACGCAGGCGGCCATGAACGGCGACACGTTGACCAGCCTGCCTATCACCATGGCAAATGCGCTCGAATCGTTGCGACTGGGTCCCGATGTCACGCTCAACGGAGAGTCGGCGATATTGGCGGCGGATGCCCAGGTAGACGGCCCCTTGAATGGCTTTGCAGTAGTCAGCCTGCGCGTCGACCCCGGCGGCGGGATACACTGATCTCAACACTCAAAATGCCGTGGGCTGTTCGAGCCCGACTTTTGGGGAACCCGGCCGTTCAGCGTCAGCCCAGCGAGGATCCGAACCAGCATGTCCCAGATTCAAGGATTAGCAGCTCACGCGGCGGGAGCCGAACTCCTGTCCTTTCGGTATGAACCAGGAGATTTGGGCGCGCGGGACGTGGAGATCGGTATCTCCCATTGCGGCATTTGCCATAGCGATATTCATTTGATCAGCAACGACTGGGGCATCAGTCAGTACCCGTTTATTCCCGGACACGAGATCATCGGAACCATTACTGCGGTCGGCTCTGACGTCCACGCGCTTAACGTGGGGCAACGGGTGGGCCTTGGCTGGCAGTCGAACTCCTGCGGCGAATGCGAGTGGTGCACGCGCGGCATGGAAAATCTCTGCTCCCTGTCTGAAGGCACATGCGTACGTCGCCACGGCGGCTATGCCGATCGGGTGCGTGCCAACGCGCGCTTTGTGTTCCCGATTCCTGCTGCGCTTTCGAGCGAAACCGCGGCACCCCTGCTTTGCGGAGGCATTACCGTCTATAACCCGCTGCGAAGCCACGACATCAATCCCGCTTCGCGCGTGGGTGTGGTGGGCATTGGCGGCCTCGGCCACATGGCTATCCAGTTTGCCCGCGTTTTCGGTGCGGAAGTCACCGCCTTCTCCACGTCCGCCGAAAAAGAGAAGGAAGCACGCTCGCTCGGCGCTCATCGCTTTGTAAATACGCGCGAGACGCGTGCCCTGAAAGAAGTAGCCGGATCGCTCGACTTTGTCTTGAGCACGGTGAATGCGGACCAGGATTGGAGCGTCTACATCCAGTCTCTGCGGCCCACTGGTAAGTTGTGCTTCGTCGGAGTTCCGCCGTCGCCGATTTCCCTGCATGCGTTTCCGCTGATTTCAGGCATGCGCGTCGTCACCGGCAGTCCCATCGGAAGCCCGCACCGCATTCGCGAGATGCTCGATGTAGCGGCCCGGCACCAGGTGGCGGCCATGACGCAGGTCTTCCCCATGACCAAGGTGAATGACGCTCTGGCTAAGGTAAAGAAGAACAAGGTTCGCTACCGCGCCGTCCTGGCTAACGAATAGCTCCATCCGCACACGGTTGCCGGCAGTGTAACCGGATCGCCTTACCGTGCTCTGGTGCGAAGCTTCAGATTCCACGACGAAGGATAGACCTCGTCTCTCCGAGCTGCAGTCGAAAGAAAATCGTAAAGACTGGGGTTCCGCGCAGGCCTCGGCAGGCCTAATGGGGTTGCGCGCTTGCCCAGACACTCGAACGTATGCTCCAACAGGTCGGCAGGGTGCACCGGCTTGACCAGCCACAAAAAGTCATGGCCCAGCTTCAGCATCTTTGTGTACATGTCGCTGATACTGGCGTGACCTGAAAACAGGATCACCTTGCAGTCGGGCGTCGCGCGGCTGATTTCGATGGCCATGTCCAGGCCATTCATGCCCGGCATCGCAAGGTCCGCGATAAGGAGCTCCGGCGGAATCAGCGCAGCAAGCTCCAAACCTTCGATCGCATTGTGCGCGGTCATCGTCGCCAAGCCATTCCCATTCAGAATGATGGCCAGAGTCTCACCTATCAGAGGCTCATCGTCGACGACCAACACCAGCGGCCGCGTTCGATCCGGACTCGGGTTGGAATTGCGGCGAACGGTTTCGACAGGCACCGTGGGGAAATATGTGTTCATGTCGAACCTCCAGCACTTACCGTAGCAGCGTTGGAGAAATACGGGGAAACTCTTTAATCAGATGGGGTTGCAGCGTTACAACGGGTTCTTCGTCACATTTCGTTTTGAACTGCATCTAATTTTGGTATACGTTAGAATTGCATTTCGGCCCCCTTTTATTGTCTCAATTCTGTGTCAGGTTTGCGCGTCGTTAGCGTATCGCGCACTACCCCGGCGATTCCACGCCAGGAAGGACGGAACACCAGCGATCATGGCGGCCGACGAACACCTTCCCATGAAGTTCACGTCAATCCTGCAGCAGGAAGTGCCGAAGGGGCGCGACGGCAAGCACAAGGCCATAGTGACGCAGTTGCTCAGCGATCTTGAGCAGCTTGCAGCCGGTTCCGCCCTGAAGATCCCGATCGCCGAACTTCCTGACACGAAGGAGAACATACGTTCAGCTCTTAGCCGGGCTACCAACCAGCGCGGCATCGAGATCGCTACCTCCAGCGACGCCGAATTTCTCTACGTTTGGAGACCGGACCCGGAACAGTAGGGGACATTTTCGCCAGGTACTGTCCGCGGTTATCTTCCACTTTATGGACAAAGTCCGCATCGACAAATGGCTATGGGCAGCGCGGTTCTTCAAGACGCGCGCCCTGGCATCGAAGGCCTGCGACATGGGCCGCATCCGTTCCAACGGCATTGAGGCCAAGCCCGCCCGCGATGTACGTGTGGGCGACAAGCTGCATGTTAAAAATGAAGGCGGCGACTTCGAGATTGACGTGCTGGCCATCAGCGAGATGCGCGGCCCCGCGGCCGTCGCCCAGGGCCTTTATCACGAAACAGACGCCAGTAAGGAAGCGCGCGCCAAGGTCGCGGCGGAACGCAAGGCGATGCAGGAGTACGCCCCGCTCCCCGAACGGCGTCCCAGCAAACGCGACCGGCGGCGCATCATCCAGTTTCGCAGCGGGCATTAAGAAGCTGGCTTCTCCGCTAGTGCCGGTTCTCCCATCTTTAGTAGACTCAACCTCAGCATGGTGAAAGCAGTTCGTCCCAACCCCCTTTTTCGTCGATCGCATTCCGATTTACGCTCTTCTAGCCGCGCTGGCCGTCGTCGCCGGAGCGCAGTTCGCCCACGCCCAGGGCACCCGCCTTTGGACGCAGTCGCGCTTCGAGGAATTTGAGAAAGGTACCCCGCAGGGCGTAGCCATCACCAATAACGGCGAAATCCACGAAGGGCCCGGCCTCAAGGAAGTAGCGACCACGCCTTCGACCTTCGTCTGGTCAGTGGCAGTCGACAAGAGCGGCACGGCTTACGTCGGGACCGGTTCTCCCGCAACGGTGATGCGCATCGGCGCGGACGGCAAGCCATTCACGCTCTTCGAGACCAAGGACATCGCGGTGCAGGTGGTGCGCCTGGGACCCGACGGCAATATCTACGCAGCCATCATGCCCAGCGGCAAGGTCTTCAAGCTCAAACCGGACGCCACTACAAAGCAGACTGACTCAGATGCCACCGTGGTGTTCGATGCCACACTCGTGGCCGACAAGGCCGCTAGTCCCAAGCCCGCCACCAAGCCCGCGGCGGACAAAGACTCCAAGCCGGCAGCCGACAAGGACAAAGACAAGACGGACGATAAATCCGACGACAAGACTGAGGACAAGCCGGAGACCAAGCGCTACATCTGGGAAATGACCTTCGACCCTGCCGGTAACCTCTACATCGCCACCGGCGGTCCCGCTGCCATCTATCGCGTTGATCCCGCAAAAACCGGTCAGGCTCCGCAGGAATTTTTCAAGAGCGACGAGCAGCACATTCGCTCCATGGCCTGGGATACGAAGGGCAACCTGATCGCCGGCACTGACGGAACCGGCCTGGTTTATCGCATCAGTCCCGCAGGCAAGGGATACGTGTTATTCGAGGCGCCACGTCGCGAAATCCCTGCCGTCGCAATCGCCGCCGATGGAACCATCTTCGCCGCCAGCGTGGGCGATAAAACGCATAACAATCTGCCGCCATTACCGGTACAGGGCGCTGCCATGGTCACCATCACCGTGGTGCAGCCAGGCAGCCTGCAGGTGGCCAACGCCAGCAGTTCTGCGCCCGACGGCACTGACATCTATGCAATTGAAGAAGGCCAGGCGCCACGGAAAGTGTGGTCCGGCAAAGATGAGGTGGTCTACGCCCTCGCTGCCCGCACGGACGGCGTTCTTGCCATCACCGGCAATCGCGGACGCATCTTCCGCATTCAAAGCAACGGCAATTTCGCCGACGTTGGCCACATTGAAGCGCAACAAGCACTGTGTATGGCGGCTTCGAGCGATCCTAAAGGTGAGATCCTTATCGGCACCGGCAACACCGGCAAGCTGGTTCGCTTCGGAGTTCAGGGCCAGCACGAATACGCAAGCGACGTGCTCGACGCGGGCGCCATGGCGCGCTTTGGCCGCGTGGAAGTACAGCCAGGCGCGACGGGCTACGATCTGTTCACGCGCTCCGGCAACATCGAGCAACCCATCCGCGGTTGGACCGACTGGCAGCCTGTAACCAACGGCAGTGTCACCTCCGCCGCGGGGCGCTTCCTGCAGTGGAAGGTCGCGCTCCACCCTGGCGGCTCGCTGGGCAGTGTCGGCGTGAATTACCTCCCGGTGAATGCGGCTCCGGTTGTTGAGGACATCGTGGTGGTACCGGGTGCGCGCCTCAATCCGCAGGCGCAAGCCGCTCCCCAGCAACCCACCGTGACCATCCAGTTTCCTGTCAACAACCAGGGCGCGGTGGTCAACTTCGACCCCAACAGCGCCAACAATCCCATCACAGCAATCAAGGATCGCACTGGCGTGACCACCCGCTGGGCAGCGCACGATGACAACGGCGACGACCTCACGTTTTCACTCTTTCTGCGCGGCGACGGTGAGCACGCCTGGCATCTTCTGAAAGACAACATCACTGACAAGGCCTATAGCTTTGATCAGGCCCTGATTCCGGACGGTGGCTATCAACTCAAAGTGGTCGCTTCTGATTCGCCGTCGCACACGCCCGGCGATGCCCTCAGCGGCGACAAAGTCAGCGATAGATTCGAGATCGACACCACGCCTCCAAATGTGACCAATCTCAAGACGGTTGCTGAAGCCGCACCATGCCCGCACGAACCCTGCCGCTCCGACTGCCCACGTGAGCTTCGACGCTGAAGACGCCATGTCACCCGTGGTGCACGCCGAGTACTCGCTCGACGCAGGTCCCTGGCAGTACGTTGAACCGGTCGGCGGTCTCTCTGACGCGCGCCGCGAGCATTACGACTTCACCATCCCCGCGACCGCTTTTGAGGGCAAGTCAGGGGAGCAGCTGCTGACCGTGCGCGTCTCTGATCGCCACGACAACATTGGACTGGCAAAGACGCAATTCGAAATCGCACCGAGTCCGGCAAAGTAAGCGCATGCGCTTTGAATTGTTCGTGGCGGCGCGCTACCTCCGGGCCAAGCGGAGGCAAGCCGTTGTCGGTGTCGTCACCGGCATCTCCGTCGCGGGTGTCGCGGCCGGCGTGGCCGCGCTCATCATCGCGCTTGCCATCACCAACGGCATGCGCCGCGACTTGCAGGATCGCCTCGTCGACACCAGCGCGCACGTGCAGCTCATGCGCGTTGCCGGCGATGGCATTCGCAACTGGCAGCCGCTGATTGAACGCCTGCGCCATCTGCCCCACGTGATCGCCGCGTCACCGGAACTCAACGAGCAGGTCATGGTTGCACATGGCGCGCGTGCCGGCTACGCGCTCATCGTCGGCATTCGCCCCAAGGACGAGCGCACCGTCAGTTCCCTGCTCACCAACGCCACGCCGGGCGCCTTCGACGCCCTTGAACCCCAGCCGCCACCTCCTCCATCGTCTCCGCGCAATACTGAAAATGCGCCCATCGTGCTCGGCAAGGAACTTGCAGACTCTCTCGGCATCGTCCTCGGTGATTCCGTCATGCTGGTTAGCCCGCAGGGCGAATTGAGCCCGGTAGGCATGGTGCCTCAATTCGCGCCCTTTCGCCTCGTCGGCACGTATCACAGCGGCTTCTATCAATACGACTCTGCATGGGGCTATGTAAGCCTGGCCGACGCGCAACGGCTCTACTCCGAGCCCGACCTGGTCTCCGTCATCAGCTTCAAAGTCGATGACCTCAACCGCGCGCCCGAAGTGGGCCGCGCCATTGAGCAGGCCGCCGGCAAGGGGTTTCAAACCACCAACTGGATGGAGCAGAACCGCGAACTTTTCCGTGCTCTCAAGCTTGAGCAGATCGTTACCTTCATCGTTATCACGCTCATCGTCATCGTGGCCGCACTCAACATTCTCATAGCGCTCACCATGATGGTCATGGAAAAGACTCGCGACATCGCCGTGCTGATGAGCTTCGGGGTCGATCCCAGCCAGGTCCGCCGCATCTTTCTTTTTCAGGGCATGCTCATCGGCGTTTCCGGCACGGTGATCGGCGTCGTTGTCGGCTATATCGCTGCATGGGCCGGCGCTCACTACCGCATCCCGCTCTCGCCAGACGTCTACTCCATCGACACGCTGCCCTTCGCCCCGCGCCCGTGGGATGGCCTCATCGTCGCCGCCGTGTCCATCGGCATTTCGCTGCTGGCCACCATTTACCCCTCTCACGCGGCATCGCGTATCCTGCCCGCCGAAGCCCTTCGCTACGAGTAGCAGCACCCTCAACTTGGTGCTAACCTAAACGCGCCTGGTTCGTTCCAACATGCAAGGGAGTGTGTGATGAAATCCCTGGTCCCGGCTCTCCTCTTATCCGCAGCGATTCCCGCCCTGTGTCAGACCGCTCCGCAACAGCTTACCGATCCGAATCAGTTGTTTCGGTTCCCGCAGCAGTTCCAGTTCAATGCGCCGGATCTGACCAAAACACCAACCTTCGCGTTTGATAAGAATCTGCGAGTGTTGCCGCTTCCGCACGTCGTGCTCCCGTCGCACGCTCCTGAACTCGGCAATGCGCAGCTCGATGGTAAGATCATTCGCCGTCCGCCAATGTCGGCCTTCACCCAGCAGAAACCCCGCGCCCCCTTGGCAAGCGATCTTTTTCCAGGCCTGAAGATCCTGCCCACGGAAACCGCGCGTCTGGAGCCGATCCCCGGCTACTTTCCCAACGCCAAGGCGGAACCCATTCCCCTGGCATCACCCGATGCGAAGATGATTCTGATTCAGAGCGCGCCTGATCAAATGCCGCAGAAATAGCGCCGCGGAATTCCTCCCTGCGCATCAAGTGCCGCTAACAGCCGGCCATCACTGCGGCGTAATAATTCCGCCCAGCGCATGACGCCGCGGCAGCACAATCCCGCGATGATCCACTTCCACCGCAGCCCCCGCCACACGCCGGGAACTCTCAAGCGTCGCCCTCTCCATCAAAGCCCCGCCGCATGCAGGACACCAATCCCCCTGCATCTCTGCCCCCGACACCGCGTGACACTGCGTACAAATCCGTTCCATTCCTAAAGCCTACCCCATTTCCGCCTTTGTCCACGGTTCACTGTGCACTGTTCACTGTCTTTAGTATTCTTAGCCCCATGAAGACCCTTCTTCGCACGCTGCTATATCTCGCGCTCATCGTCTGGCTGGGCGCGGAAGTCTTCTTCCCGGTCGTCGCCGCCATCACTTTCATGACGCTTCCGGGCCAGACGCACGTTGCCGGCTCCATCGTCGGTCAGCTCCTTCGCATTCTGCACAACATGGGTTTCGTCGCCGGCATCGTAGCGCTGTTGCTGCTCGCCCTTGCACCCGCGTGGAACATCTACAAGTCCCGCGCAGTCATTCCACCCATGATCCTCCTGCTCTTCATGCTTTGCTGCACCGCCTACTCGCAGTTCGTCATCATTCCCTCCATGGAACGCGATCGCATCTCCGCCGGAGGCGCCATCGATACCACCGACACCAGCAATCCCATCACCGTCCACTTCAATCGACTGCACAAACTCAGCACCAATGTCGAAGGCGCGGTTCTCCTCATCGGACTCGTTACTGTAGTATTCGTGGCCCGCGCTGAAACCACCCGCGCTCAATAAATCCCCTCGTCCAAAAATCAATGGCGCACCCATTGCAGAGTGCGCCGCCAACCTCCTGTCCAATCTACTTACGCCTCGGACACGCCCAGCAACCGGACCGTGAACGAACTCCCCCGCCCAAATTCGCTTTCGACGGTCAGCACTCCGCCATGTCGCTCCACAATCTGCGACGCAAGCGAGAGCCCCAGTCCCGCTCCACCCTCCGCCCGCGAACGTACTTTGTCCGCGCGCCAGAAGCGATCAAACACATACGGCAATGCTGCCTTTTCGATACCGATACCCGTGTCGCTCACCGTTACGTTCACGTCACGGCCGTCTGCAGCGAGTGACACACGAATCGAACCACTTTCCGTGTACTTGATCGCGTTGTCCAGCAAGATCACGAACAGCCGTCTCAGTTCCGTTGCTTCTCCCTCTACCCAAACTTCGCGATCAGCAAGTGCCGCCGTCAGCTTGAGCCCCTTTGTCTCAGCCGATCCCGCCATCTCCTCGCAAAGACTGCGCAGGACGCTCAACACTTCCATCGGCATCAATTCTGTGTGCCTTCTGCGCGCATCGCCGCGTGCCAGGTCCAGCAGGTTCTCAACCAGCCGCGACATGTGCCTCGCCTCGCGAACAACCTTGCGCAATACCTCAGCAAGCTCTTCCTGCGATCGCTCCCGTCGCAGCGAAACCTCGCCTGCTGTCATGATCAAGGCCAGCGGCGCACGCAGCTCGTGCGACGCGTCGGCGGTGAATTGTTCAATGGAACGGAAGCCTGCCTCAATCCTTCCCAGCATCGCATTCAATGTCTGTGCCAGCCGCGCCAGTTCGTCGTTGCTCGGTGGAACCCGCAGGCGCGTCGTTAAATCCGCCGGATCAATCGCCTCGGTTTCAATCCTGATTTGTTCAACCGGCGCCAGCGCACGGCGGCTCAGCCAGTAGCCGGCCGTCGTAGTAAGCAGCAGCGCAATGGGGATCAGTACGGCGAGGTAAAAGCTGTAGTCTTCAAGTGAATCCAGCAGATCGTGAAGCGGCTCCACAATATGCACCGTCATTGCGGTCCCACCCACCGTCAAGCGCTGACTCGCCACGCGCATGGGCCAGCCGCCCTTGCCCGCGTTCTTGATTGTGATCGAACCATCCGCCTTGCCCGGCGGCAGCGCCGCCACGTGATGGGAGCGCAGCAAATCAGATTCATACAGGATGCCCGACTCGTCATCAGTGATCTGAACAAACTCCCCCAGCACAGGCGAATCCGTCGAGCCGGAAAATGTCGCCGCCAGCTCATCGCGCGTATGCAGCGAATGGCTCTCGATAAACGGGCCCACCGATCGCATCAGATGGCCCAGGTCGCGATCGACCGAGTCATACATGCTCCGCTTCATCGCGAGCCAGCTGCCGCCCGCAAACAGCCCGACAATCAACGCAAGGCTCACAAAGTACCATGCGGTGAGTCGCGCCTGAATGGTCAGCGTCATTACTCGGACCCTTCCCGGAGGCAGTATCCCAGTCCGCGTTCCGTGTGCAGCAAACGTGGCAATCCGGGGCGATCGACCTTGGTCCGCAAATAGCGGATAAATACATCGAGATTGTTGTCGCTCACTTCGCGGTCTCCCCAGACAACCTCAATCACGCGGCTCCGGGTGATCACGCGGCCGGCGGCCCGCATCAGGCACTCAAGTATCGAAAACTCCGTTCGCGTCAATTCGAGACGCTGACCGGCGCGGATCACTTCGTGCTTTTCCGCATCCAGAAACAGATCCGCAAATCGAAGCTGGGCCGCACTCTGCCCTTCACCCGGCCGCGTTCGCGCTCGTATCCGTGCCAGCAGAACCTCAAAATTGAAGGGCTTTGTCAGATAGTCATCGGCTCCCGCATCGAGGCCCTTCACAATATCTTCCGGAGCATCGCGCGCCGTAAGCAGCAGTATCGGCGTTCGAATCTTCCGCATGCGCAGCCGCTTCGTCACTTCAAATCCATTGAGCACAGGCAGCATCACGTCCAGCAGAATCATGTCGTACGCATGCATCTCCGCCTGCCGCAGACCGGAGCCGCCGTCAAAGCACACCTTCACAACGCAGCTCTCTTCTTCAAGACCCTGCCGTACAAATCCCGCAAGCTCCTTGTCGTCTTCCACCACAAGCACGTTCAATGCAGCTTTAAAGTTCTCGCCCATGCTCACTTTCCATCCCAATAATCGATTCACCGCCTATGACTCACCCGCTGCATCGCTGTGAATCGCCAGTCCAATCATAAGCGCCATCTGCGTCGTTCCAGGACTACCGCAACCTGGTGAATCAGAATGTCAGCACAACCTGAAAAGTACCTGAACATCTCGTCAAGCCGCTTGCTGGCATCCGGACATCTGCGAACTAAATTCCCCCTCAGACCGCACCGTCCCGCGAATCGATGAAATAATTCGTTCAATTCGAATTAGATAGACCTCGTCCCCTGAGGATCCCCGTTCCATCGGACCTGCTGTTTGTTCACAGATAAACAAAACTTCGTACGGTTCTGGCCGTGGGCCCTGGCGCCCGCGTATCTTGTGTTGCACGCAATTGTTGCCACCTGCCTTCCCGATCGCCTGGCGCCGTTATCCACCTTCTGCATTGTCTTGGCTGAGCTGGCCGCGATCGTCGCATCATTTCGCGCCTCGAGACGCGTCACCTACCCCGCGCGCATGGGATGGCTGCTCCTCTCCATGGCAATACTGTTCCATGCCGTGGCCATGACGCTGGACATGGTAACGGAACTAACGCAGACGCCTGTTTTCAACTTTGTTCCCGGATTCCAGATTTACTTCTCCATGCTTTACAGCGTGCCTCTGCTTGTGGCCGTCTCTCTGCAGCGCGATCGGCGAATTCGGTCCGTCTCCCGCCTCATCAATGGCCTTCTTTCCTTCGCCATCGGGGCGGTTCTTTACCTCGAGATCTTCACCCACCTCACCCTGAATGGCAGCGCCAATCCTGCCGATGCCGTACTCATCGCCCACATTTTCGACGGGATCGACCTCTTTCTCGCAGCGGCTGCAAGCATCCGATGGCTCGGCTCAAATACGAGTCAGGATTACACCCTCTTTCGCATTCTCTCCGTGTTCCTTTGGATTAATGCGATCTTCCCTGCCATTCATAACTGGATCCTGCTTCGCCACGACTACATCTGGCTCGATCTTTTCATCTCCGCTCCCTACGTCCTGCTCTCTATTCTGATCTTCACCGCGGATCGGCGCGCGCATCGCACGCGAGCCCCGGCCCTCGTTCGGGCCGTTCAAAGCGGAAGCCCGCTCTTCCTCGCCCTCGCCCTCGTCACCGCCGGAATGTTCGCCTCCCGATCGCATTTCTATATCGGGCTCGCAGCCGAGCTTTTGGCCCTCGCCGCATACGGCACCGTGAGTATCCTCTCTCACAGCCGGGTGCTTGAAACCGAGGAGTCGCTTGTCGCCTCGAAGAAACAGCTCGAAATGCTGATTGGAGTTGATAGCCTCACCGGCATCGCGAATCGCCACGCATTTGACATTGCATTGACCCGGGAGATCGCCGCCGCCCGTCGTTCTCGCCTCCCCCTCTCCCTATTGATGATTGACGTGGATTCTTTCAAGCAGATCAATGACGAAGAAGGCCACCTCATCGGCGATGACTATCTGAATCGCATCGCCAGTGCCATCCGCGCAGCGCTGCCTCGCGCCACAGACTTCGCAGCTCGCTACGGCGGTGATGAATTCTCAGTGATCCTGCCCGCAACCAGCGCCGAGGGTGCCATGAATGCCGCGTCCAAGCTTCACAACTGCGTTGCCGACCTTCAGCTCCATCATCCGGCCACGCCTTCCCGAACAGTGACGATCAGCATCGGAGTCTCTACCTGGGATGGGGCACCAAACCCTTCTCCTGAAGGCCTGATCAACGCCGCCGATCGCGCTCTCTATCTCGCCAAAGCGCGCGGGCGCAATTGCTCAGAGTACCTCTTTCTGGATGGCGTCGATCAGTAAGCCCCGATCATCCCCGGTACCGTCGATCTCGTAATTGATGTGCAATTGTGAAACACCCGATTCCAGAACGACGGCCACGTAGTTGTCACACGCAGATGGTCAAGGCATGCACCGTCGCCCCCGCCCCGTGCAGTAATGTGGTGGTGACGGAAAACCGGGCCGTTTGCGATCGATGTGAATCACCGCCCGGCGCAAGGAGATACATGAGTAAGCGACTTGGTCTGCTGCTCCTTTTAACGATTGGCGCTCCGTGCGCACCGGCGTCAGTGGCAAATTCGACGGAAGTGCAAACAACCGGCGGGCTCATTTCGGGCGTGGCAAGCAGCGACGGTGCGGTCACCACCTTCAAAGGAATTCCCTATGCGGCTCCCCCCGTTGGCACCCTGCGGTGGCGCGCTCCCAAACCTGCCGCGCCATGGACCGGCATCCGCAAGGCAGATCGATTCGGCGCATCCTGCATGCAGGGCCCCAACAGCGAATTCCTCCCCTGGACAAAGGAGTTCATGTATGTAACTCCCGTTAGCGAGGACTGCCTCTTCCTCAATATCTGGACCCCGAAAGCTTCTGCGTCCGGCAAACTTCCCGTCCTCGTTTTCATCCACGGCGGGGCATTCACCAGCGGCTCCGGCGATGTTCCGGTCTATGACGGATCCCAACTCGCGCGCACGGGCATGGTCATCGTTACCATCAATTACCGCGTCGGCGCACTCGGCTTCCTTGCCCATCCGGAGCTGACGGCTGAGTCTGAACATCACAGCTCCGGCGACTATGGTTTGCTCGATCAGATCGCGGCTCTTCAGTGGGTGAAGGAGAACATTCAGCACTTCGGTGGCGACACCTCGCACCTCGCTATTGCCGGTCAGTCCGCGGGCGCCATGAGCGTCGCCGATCTGCTCGCGTCCCCTCTTGCCAAAAATCTCTTCAGCGCCGCAATTGCCGACAGCGGTATCGGCGGGCGCGGAGTTCCGATTGCCAAACTGGCTGAAGCAGAAAAGACAGGCCTGGCATTCGCCGCCGGTAAAAAGGCCGATTCAATCGCAGCCCTGCGCGCCCTCCCAGCTCAAGAACTGGTGATGAAGCCAAATGAACATTCGCAATTTGGACCCATCGTCGATGGATGGGTTGTGCCTGATTACCCGATGGCTCTCACAACCCGGCCCGGCGATAACGACGTCCCCGTGATTACAGGATTCCAGGAGAACGATTTTCATCTCACTTCGCAATCGGCAACAACCACAGAGGACTATGAGAAGCGCGCCCGCCAGGCCTATGGCTCAATGGCCGACGAGTTCCTCAAGCTCTATCCAGCCAGCTCTCCGGACGAGATCAAGCATGCTGAAGCGGCTACCGGCCATGATCGTATGAAAGCTGGAATGTTTCTGTGGGCAAGCCAGCGCTCCACGACCCACAAGAGCCCCGTGTACATTTACTACTTCGATCGCGCCGTTCCCTGGCCCGCCCATCCCGAGTTCGGCGCCTTCCACTCGGGCGAGCTTCCCTACACCTTCGGAAACCTCAAAATCTTCGATCGTCCCTGGGAACCAGTCGATTTTCAAATCTCAAAGATGATGATGGCGTACTGGAAAAACATGGCAGCTACCGGCAACCCCAATGGAAACTCGGCGCCAAAGTGGACTGCTGTCAGCGGTGCGAAGCCGAGTGTGATGCGTCTTGGCGCAACCAGCCAACCCATTCCCCCAGCCGACGAGCCAAAGCTTCATTTCTGGAAGCGCTACTTCGAATCTCCCCAAAGCAAAACCGCGCCCATCTTTTGATATCCACGCGGCGCGCGGGCTTAGATGATCACCTGCGCGCCCCAGGCCCACGCCGCAAGACGCGAATCTGGCCTTCAAACTGTCGTTAAGAAACTGGCCGCCCCTAAGGTGCAGCATCAAGAAACTGCCGAAGCAATGCCACCGTTTCGACAGGGCGTTCTTCCATCAACCAATGTCCCGAACCGCCTCCCACTCAGAACTGCATCTTGTCACCGACTTCCCATCTGTCTTACTGGTACGCTCTGGCGAAAAAGGAAGAACGAAATGCCAGCCACGAGCACCCTGCGAATCTCCGATGCAACTCTGCCAAACTCCCTCGAATTGATAGCCGCCCGGCGCGCAACTGGTCGCATCGCCTCGCCTGGCCCGTTGCTCCTGCTCCTCGCCCGCCCCACTCTGTGGATGACCTCTCTATCCCTGGTTGCGCTTCTCTTTCTCGCCCAGCGTCGCGCCAATCCCTGGCGGCAGGCCTGCTCCTGGTGGAGCGTCTGCTTCACCCTCGCCGACGTCGGTTGCATCCTCGGCATGCGCCATTTCCTCAACAAGGAAGGCCTTCGCCTTCGCGATCTGCTCGGCCCCATCCGTCTCCGCTACGGGCGCGACGTCTTCCTCGGCATCGGTTACTTCCTCTTGTTCTCGCCTGGATTTCTTCTCGGCGGTTACGTGGCCCAGCGGCTCTTTTACGGACCCACCGGCGTCAATCCCAGCAACTTTATCTTTGGCTCCCACGCTCTCCCGCTGTGGGCCGCCATCTACAGCCTCTCCCTCTTCTGGATGATCAACTCTGTCGTCGAAGAAGCCACTTACCAGGCCTACGTCACGCCACGGCTTCAAGTCCTCACCGGCCGTCCGTTGGTCGCCTTCTCTGCCGTAGCATTCTTTTGGGCGGTCCAGCATTGCGCCATAGGCTTCATTCCCGATTGGCGAAGCATCGCCTGTCGCTTCCTCGGCTTCGTGCCTGGCATTGTCATCATGATGACCATCTACATGCGCACGCGCCGCCTCGCTCCACTCATCCTCGGTCACTGGATGATGGACATTCTGGCCGTCCTGATGTGCAACGTCTTCTAAAATGTCCGAAGACGTCGGTCAGTAAATCGATGGGCCCGAAAGTCCCAGCGCTATGCCCCCGAACGCATGCCTCACTTGCCTGATGGAATGAATGCCGCATCATTGTCTTCTTATAGGCTTCTCATTCCCCAGCGGCCCGAGGTTGACAATTGATCTCAACCGTCCCGAGTATCTTCCAATTCGAACGTAGAGCGGCATGCCTCGGCATAAGTCCGCGCTTCTGTCGCTCTTCGGATTCAGAGTGCTCTTGATTGCTGGGACCCAGTCTCCAAAGTTGAGTGAAAGTGTGCGAATTGGATCCGGATCAAAATCTGGGAAAATGGTGTCCCCACCGGTATTCACAGAACTTGCGTAATGATTTGCCGGTATTGCCATTTCTCCCTTTTCCACTCTGCAATTGAAGTCACGCGAGTCGATCTGCGCGATCACCACTCCCGGCAACTGTAGGGGAGCCACGCAGGTATCCCCGCTCAACAAGAACCTGCCCGCCGTTGAGCTGAACCAATGACAATAGGCACCCCCCGTAATGGAATACGTGTCCCGTCTGGTATCAACCTTCTGCAATCGTTCCAGCTTGTTCACCCTGTAGGCCAGTTCCACCGTTGCCTCCGCCCTCACTTTCTGAAGCTGATCCGCAAGCTCTCTCGGCATGTCGAACTGGAAGAAGGTGCCACCCCAATACGCGTCCCCTCCGACTGTCTGATTCATCCACGGGGACTCCCATCGCCACCCGTTGTCGCCTTTCAGCACAATCCGAAAGCCTTCGACGGCGAGATTCAAGTCCGTATCGGTTGAGCCAAAATTGATCGGCACTCGGAGCGTGTCCTCCTCAAAAAGCCCCTTTTTGCGGATGTACGTATGCTCCTTCTCGTCGCCAGCCTCTCGCAGTGAAAACTGGAATGGCACTGTGCCGGTCGATGGTTCATAGGCGATCGAACGAACCATTGATCCGGGCGCGATCAGGATCACCAACGGGACCATCAACGCCGCGAATGCAATCGCAATCCTCGCCAGCCACACCCTTCGCCGGCCGTATTGCCATACCAGGGCAAACAGCAGCGCCGGAATAATAATCGCTCCACCCAGCATGGTCGCCACAGTTTCTTCGCCTGCCAGCGTCTTTGGCAGCCGGTCCCACGGCAGCGACGAAAGAAACAATGCAAAGATTCCAAGGCCCACAACCGCCAGCACCCATTGCACAAGCGACTCCGTCACCGCGGCCAGAACCCAAGCGGGAAACGTCACCATCACCACGAATTCAAGTTGCAGCAAAAGCAATCCGGGAACCAGCGAGAGCGACAGAGGAATACCCGCCCATGCCAGCAGCGCCACTTGCGCCAGCAGCAGCGGAACATTGAGGCAAAGCACCAGAAACAGCACCTTGGCTGACAGTAGCTGCGTCCAGGTATATGGCCGGGTCTGCCAGAATTCGCGATCACCCACCAGGCATTCTCCATGCACTGCGCGAACCGTGATGAGCAGCCAGAGCCCGAATAACGCGACCGGCAATGTCTCGCGCTGGTGTGTCCAGATCCAGCCTCCTTGATGCATCCTTTCCCACGCCCAGCCGCAGCAGCAACATACGAATAGTGCAATCTCCCGCCAGTGCCGGCGGAGATCCTTGACCAATATTTGCAGGACGAGTCTCAAGCTGTTCGGTCCTTTCCTGTCAATGGCCTTCTCATGCGTGCCGATGTCAGAAAGATCTCCCGCAGGGTCAACGACGAAACGTGCAATTCCACCGGGCCAAGAATCTCGTTTGCCCGCATAGCGCTTCCCGTCTGCTCGAAGTCAGTCTCGACCCAATGCGCTAATCCATCGGCAACCGCAAATTCGAGCCAGGCAGCAGGCGGGCTGGCAGGCAGCGTCAGCGACACTACACCTCGCGCTTCCACTCGGCAAAATCGCCGCCGCACGCTTGTCATCTCTTCAGAAAACATCAGTTGGCCGCCCTCCATGTAACCAACATGACTGGCGTAGTGCTCAATCTCGGCAAGGTCATGCGACGAGAAAAGAACGGTGCTCTCGCTGGTCAATCCCAGGAGCCCTTCCATCAACTCGTCACGCACCAGCGGATCCAGTCCGCTCAGCGGCTCATCCAAAACAATCAGCCTCGGATGATAGGCAAGAATGCTGGTCAGGGCAGCCTTCATCCGCATGCCGCGCGACAGGCTTTTCAGGCGCCTCTTGCGCGGTAGATCAAATCGCTTCACCAGGCTTTGCTCTAACGCCTTGTCCCATGTTGGATAGAACGGACGCCAGTAGTCGAGGAAGCTCTGGATGGTCATCCAGTCGGGCATCTTCTGGTTCTCTGACACATACCCGATCGCTTCAAATCGCCTGCCCTGCAGCGACTCCGAATTCGCGCCCAAAACCCTCGCTTCGCCCCCAGTGGGACTTATCAGGTTCATCAGCAACTTGATAAGCGTGGACTTTCCCGCTCCGTTGGGACCCATCAGCGCGTAGACCTGGCCCTCCGGAACCTGCATGCTGAGTTCCTGAACAGCATGCACGCCCTTGAACCGCTTGGTCAGCGTAACAGCTTCAATCGCAAACATCGTTCTGCGTCCCTCAATGCCCTGCCGACACGTCGACGCGTGAAAGAACGCTCGCTTCGCTCGGATGTTCGGGTCGCAGACAGCTTACCAAATCCTGGCTTCAAATCTCCTCGTAACAAGCGCAACCTTTCATTCGCCGAGTCTTCTAGAATGTCTGCATTTTCAAGCTGCAGAGGTCACCATGGGCCGCGAAGCCGATTGCACCTGCGACTGGAATGGAACCACCGCCCACGTCAAGGCCCTCATCGAGCCGCCCGAACTCATCCTGCGAGGAGGCCTCAAGCACCGCATCCCGTTCGCGAAGATGCAGCGCGTGCGCGCCGACGGCGAGTGGCTGCGCTTTGATCTGCGCGACGACAGGGTCGCGCTCCAGCTTGGCACTGGCCTGGTCGCCAAATGGGTACAATACCTCACTACGCCGCCTCCCTCGCTGGCCAAAAAACTCGGCATCACCGCGGACACAGTTGTTCGCATGGTCGGCAAGGTCGACGACGAGGCTCTCATCGAAGTGCTCGCAGTCGCGCGTTCCTCAGCCGGATCCGGCCCCGGCGATCTCATACTCGCCCGCATCAACACACCAGCCGAGCTTTCCCGCGCTCTCAAGACCACCGCCGATCAGCTTGATCACGGCGTCCCCATCTGGTTCATCTACCCCAAGGGCAAAGGCCAGCCACTCACTGAAAACGACATTCGCTTCACCGCCCTGGCCACCGGTATCGTCGACAACAAAGTCGCCTCCGTCTCCTCACGCCTCACCGCTCTCCGCTTCGTCAAACGCCGCGCCCCCGCCAAACCCCGCTAAGTCCTCCCCCAACGCATCTAAACCTCCCTATTCCCTATTCCCTATTCCCTATTCCCTACTTCCTACTTCCTACTTCCTACTTCCTCCCCATCACAGTCAACCGATCCCTGCCTTGCTATCATCGGAAAGGCCTTTTTCCGCAACTCGTCATCGCGCTGAGGCCTCACGGGAAGTGCATGAAAACTGGCATTATCGGCCTGCCTCAGGTAGGCAAGACGTCCCTGTTCAAGATCCTGACCAAGGCCAAGCTCGAAGATCGCGGCTACTCCAATCCGCGCGAGGCCCACATCGGCGTGGCCCGCGTGCCCGACGATCGCCTCGACAAGCTCTCCGCTCTCTACTCGCCCAAGAAGACCACCTTCGCCACCGTCGAATACGTTGACGTCGCCGCCATCGGCCAGGAAGCCCTCAAGGAAACCGCCTTCCTCACCAGCCTGCGCAATGTCGACGCGCTCATCCACGTCTTGCGAGCCTTTGAAGACGACTCCATTCCCCACGTCGGTCCCATCGATCCGCTGCGGGACATCAAGAACGTCGAATTCGACCTGATGGTGAGCGACCTCACCCAGATCGAGAAGCGCCTCGAGCGCCTTGAGAAGGACCTCAAGAAAGGCCGCACCACCGACCTCGAACGCGAGCAGGCTCTCCTCATCCGCTCCAAGGAAGCACTCGAGACGGAGCAGCCCCTTCGCGAGCTTGACATGACAGCTGACGAGAAGAAGCTCATTAAGGGCTTCATGTTTTTGTCGCAGAAGCCAATCCTGTATGCCCTCAATATCAGCGAAAGCTCCACACTTGGCGACGACCTCGACGCCGCAGTAAGCAAGTTCAACCTCACCGAGGTTGCAGGCAGGCTCAACGCGGGCGCCACCGCCATCTGCGGCAAAGTCGAAGCTGAACTGGCCGAGATGGACGACGCCGAGGCCGCCGACTTCCTGTCCAGCTACGGCCTGCACGAGAGCGGCCTGGTTCGCCTCATCCGCAAGAGCTATGAGCTGCTCGGGCTGATCAGCTTCTTCACCGCCGGCGAGGACGAGTGCCGCGCGTGGACCGTGCCTTTAGGATCAAAAGCTCCGCAGGCGGCCGGAGCCATTCACTCCGATTTGGAGCACCACTTCATCCGCGCCGAGACCATCCGCTGGGACGCGCTGCTTGACGCCGGCTCTGAATCTGCCGCCCGCGCCCGCGGCACCCTCCGCCTCGAAGGCAAGGAATACATCGTCCACGATGGCGACGTGATGCACATCCGGCATAGCGGATAAGAATGGTCAAACTCTCCATCCTGCTGGGACTGCTGGCTGCGCTCGCCGATATTGCCGGCGGTCTTGTGCTGGTGAAGGCCAGGGGCATCGAGCGCTACCTGCGCTATTTCGTCGCACTGGGCGCCGGGTTCCTGATGGCCGTGGCCGTTTTGGAGATGGCGCCGGAAAGCATCCATCTGAGCCCCAAGTTGGGGCCGATTCTCATCATGGCCGGGTACTGCGTGGTGCATCTGCTGGAACACACCATCAATGCCCACTTCCACTATGGCGAGGAGACCCACCACCACGAGTTCGTCTCCATGCATACGGGGTGGGCTGTGCTGGGTGGCCTCAGCGTTCACGCCCTCTTCGACGGGGTGGCTATCGGGTCGGGGTTTGTGGTTTCAAATGCGCTTGGATGGCTGATCTTTCTGGCCATCTTCCTGCACAAGGCGCCGGAAGGGTTCACCATGGCTTCCGTGATGCTTGCCAGCGGGCAGAGCCGGCGGGCGGCTTTCTACTCGGCGGTTGGGCTGGCGGTGGCCACGCTGCTGGGCGTGCTGGTGATTGAACTTCTTCCTTCCTGGCTGCCGTACGGGCTGCCGATTTCGGCCGGGGTTGCGCTGTACGTGGGCGCCAGCGACCTGGTGCCGGAGGTCAATCGCGAACCCGGAATCCGGATGGCGCTGGTGTTCTTTCTCGGCGTAGCGGGTTTTTTGCTGCTCCGGATGGCGCTTCCTGCACTGTAAATGCAGCAAAACACACTTTCACGCGCAAATAAAAAAACGGTCATGTTGATTAGTTTCATGCGATTGCACACCGAAAATGGGGGAATTTGTGCTCACCGTGATTTGAATCACGTGGAGCAGTTGACAGACGACGGAAGGCAGACGACAGGAGTAGAAAAAGCGAGTGAGTGAAAAGTGAAAAAAGGCAGCGGACAGAGGACAGTGAGCAGTGGACAGGTGCGTGAGTGACGAAGTGAGAGAGTGATGACGTGAGAGAGCGATGACGTGATCAAAGGCGGCCTGCGGTGGCCGAAGTGAGTCAGCAAAGTCAGCGGGTTTTGGGCAATAGGTCATGTTGCTTCTCCTCTCCGAGAGCCGTGTTCGTGTTCTTCTGTAAGACCGAGTGTGCGGCATGAAAATGCCCCTGCCGGAGAGCGATCCGGAAGGGGCTTTTTTTTGAGTCTGTATCTAGTATGGCAGGTTCGTTGAATTAATCCCTAATTGGCGCAAAGTTTTTTGCGCTGATTCTAAAGAGAGTTACAAAGTATTTTTCATTTTGCCTCTTGACAAGATTTCCACAGGGTCACGACGCGGCCGGTCGGATCGGTGCGGCGTCGGTCTCCAAGTGCTCAGAAATTCTGCATCATTCAAGCATTGCTGTTTTGGGTGTAGCCCGGCATGGCAACGTGCCGGCCGTCCGGCGACGGTACAGCCCAGGTACTTCTAGTGCCCTTGGGCTCCCAAAGAACGTCCTTATGGCCCTGGAGATCGACGTGAAACAGAACGCTGGTCGGAAGCATGCCCGATGTGAACATTCCCTTTCCGTCGGCGGTCCACTCCAGGCTTGGAAGCTCGTTCAATGGTTGACCGTGAGTTTTCGGTCTGCACGCGTTCTGATCGTCAGAATGTGAATATCCGCAGTCGTGAACTCATGTATGGCGATCCTGGTGGCATCGGGCGAAAGGGCCCATCCGTATGGGTGCTCAGGGTTAATTTCGAATCGCGCCAACTCATGACCGCGTCCGCGCCTCCGAATCTTATTCGAGGCCCAAATCAAGGTCCGTGCATGGAGTGCTGAAGCTTCCAAAAATCCGATACGAAAAGTGGATCGCCGATATCGCGGCGCAGGAAAACTCACGAAATGCGCAGCCGCGGCGATAAGATTGCGCAATCTGGTTTCGCCAAGTTCGATCTGCCTGAGGCACTGCGCGGTTGATGAGGGATGTGGCCACGCAGCACCAAGCCCTCATTCAGACCGGAACAGGATTGACGGATCGACCCTGGCGGCGCGCCAGGCGGGCACCAGGCACGCAACCCCCGACACGCCCGCGAGCAGCGCGATGACGCCGAAGTAAGTGACGGGATCAAATCGCGAGATTCCGTACAGCATGGAAATGATGGCCTGGCTGGCTGCGACCGCTCCACACAATCCGATCACGACACCGATTGCGGTGAGCGTCATTCCCTGGCGAAGGATCAATGCAACGATGTCACGGCGAGACGCGCCCAGTGCGGAGCGCACGCCGATTTCGCGCATTCGCTCGGTGACGCTGCCGGAGAGAACGCCATAGATGCCGATGGCCGCGAGCACTAAGCGCAACAATGCCAAATGCCTCGAAGAGGATGAGCGCAAAATGCCTCTCGGCCTGTGACGCAGCGAGCAGGGTGTCCATTGTGGCGACACGCATGACCGGCTGGTCCTTGTCGACGGACCAGATTGCTTTTCTGATGGCAGGAACCAATGACGCCGCATCGCCGCGTGTGCGGACCACCAGCGACTGCGCCGTATCCACCCAATCCCACTGTGTCGTTGTGGTGTAGAAAGCATCCGATGCGCTCATGGCGAGGGACGTCTGTTTCACGTCGCCCACCACACCGACAATGGTGGCCCACGGACGATCCGCATGTCCTGCGTTCAAACCGATACGAACCCGCTGCCCGATGGGACTTTGATGGGGGAACTTTCGTTTCGCGAACGACTCACTGATCAGAACCGCGCCAGGCGTACCGGCTCGGTCGCGTTCGTCCAGCAGCCGCCCGGCTCTGAGCGGAATGCTCATCGCGTTGAAGTAGTCGGGGCTTACGGCGTATTGAAACACGCCTTCAGATGAGTCGTTTGGTTGCGACTCAAACTGCAATGCGTAGACCTCAAAATCTCCGCTCAACGGCAATTGGCTCGTGAACGCCGCCGCGGTGACGCCGGGAACCTGGCGCACCGCTTCAAGGGCCTGAGCAAAGAATCGCGCGCGGACGCTATCTTCGTTGAATCGGCGGCCGGACTCCTGCACCTGCATCGTCAGCAGATGCCCGCTGTCGAAGCCTGGATCGATTGCGAACAGGTGCTGAGACTGCGCAGCAGCAGTCCCGCGCCCACCAGCAGCACCAGAGCGAGCGCTACCTCAGAGACAACCAGCATGCGGCGGGTGAATTGATGGCCGCCGGCGGTTGTCCGTGAACTTTGTTGCAGCGCGATATTGCGGATCGCTGTGCGACGCCTGCAGCGCCGGCACGAGCCCCACTACGATGCCGACCAGCGTGGTGATTCCGAGTCCGAAAGCGAAGACCGCGCCGTCGACGCTGATGGCGCCGACACGCGGCAGTCCGGGTGGACTCAGCGCCACCAAGGCGCGCACGCCGATCTCCGCGATGACCATTCCAAGAATGCCGCCGACAACCGCGAGAAGCAAGCTCTCCACGAGCAGTTGCCGGATGAGACGCATTCGTCCGGCGCCAAGCGCGGCGCGCATGGCGAATTCACTGCGCCGCCGCGCGCCACGCGCCAGCAGCAGATTGGTCACGTTCACGCAGACGATGAGGAGCACCAGAACAACAGCACCGAGAATCGCCAGCAGCGCCGGCTTGACGCTGCGGGTGATCTCGTCCTGAAGCGGAGTTACCACCATCCCGTCCGGAGCGCCGCCGCAGCAGTCATACCCCTTCGCGTATATCTGGGCAAAGGGGTGCAGTATCTCCATCGAGTTCACTGGCAGCCTGATTCGCGCTCACGTCCGGACGCAGCCGGCCCACCATGCGCAAGTGATGGCCCCACTCCCGGCCGTCCACGGGAAGTGATGGGTCGTACTGCAATGGCGCCCAAAGCTCGGCCGAAGGCGCAGGCACATTCTCGAAGGAACCCGGCATGACGCCGATGACGGTGAAAAGATTGTCGTCAAGCGTGATCTGCTTGCCGAGAATTGAAGCGGTCCGAGGCGAAGCGCCGCCGCCACAACCGGTCGCTGAGTACGACGACGTTTGGACCGCGGAATCGATCGTCGGCCGCTTCGAAGTTTCGACCCAGCGATGGCAAAACGCCGAGCGCACGGAAGTAGCCCGCACTCACGCGCTGACCCTCGAATCGCTCCGGCAGGCCGGTTCCAACCATGGTTGGCTGCCACGGTTTCATCACCGCCAGTAGCTTCGAATGCGTGAGTCTGCTTCCGAGAGCGCGTGAAAGGTACCGAAGGTTACGGGCCGGGGCGATCCGCTGCTTCGCATCTCCTGGATCATCATCACCCGGTCGGCATGCGGATACGGCAGCGGCTGGAACAAAATGGGATTCACCGCGCTGAAGATGGCCGTGCTGGCGCCGATGCCGAGCGCGAGGGTGAACGCGGCAACGAAGGTGAGACCGGGATTGCGCCAGAGACCGCGCAAGGCGAAGCGCACATCGCGCAGCAGGAGCTCGAGGGTCCATGACGGAAGCTGCTCGCGACATTGTTCACGCGCGCGCTCGCGTCCTCCAAAGGCGATGACGGCCTGGCGCCGCGCTTCATGGGGCGGCATTCCGGCGGCCAGATTTTCCTGAACCTGGCGATCGAGATGAAATTGCAATTCTTCATCAACGTCTTCACGGCGCTTGCCGGTAAAGAAGAAGCGCAGACGGGCAAACCATTCGGTCAACAAGAGAGGCCTCCCTGGATTTCACAAAGCATTGAGGGCAGTCGGAGTTGCGTCAATCAGCTCGAAGTGCTCGCGAAGGTTCGACACCGGCGGCCCGACGCGCGGGCACGAATCCAGCTAACAGGGCCACGATACAGATGGCGAGGATGCCTATCCCGTAAACCGCGGGATCGGCAATGGACACGCCGTAGAGCTGGCTTCGCACTGCACGCGTGGCCAGCATGGCGAGGGGGATGGCGGCCCCGACGGCCCATCCGGCAAGCACTAGAGTTTCGCGCAGGATCAAACCAACAACGGCTCCGCGTCTCGCACCCAGCGCCATGCGAATGCCGATCTCGCGAGTGCGCTGCGCGGTGGAATACGCCAGGATGCCGTATAGCCCGATACCCGCGAGCAAAGCCGCCACGAGGCCGAAGGTGGCCGCCAACAGGGCAATGACGCGTTCCGTCAGCAGGCTCTGATCGATCTGCTCCGTCATGGTGGACACATCGTTCAGGATCAGTTTGGAATCAATATTGGCGGTCGCCGCTCGGATGCTGTTGGCGGCCAGTTGAGGCGCTTGCCAGGTGCGTACGTAAATGGTGAGGTTCGCGGTTCGCTCCGCCTGCCGAAACAGAGTGTAGGCAGTAGGCATGGCCGGCAGGCGCATGGAAGTATGTTTTACGTCACCTACCACGCCCACAATGATGGCGTCGGTGGCGGGACGGTCGGGACGGCTGAGGTGCTGTCCGAGGGCCGCTTGCGCGCTCTTGAAGAAGTGGCGCACGAAACGCTCATTCACGATCGCCACTTTTTGGGAGGTGGCGGTGTCGGAGGCTTGAAACATCCTTCCCGCAACCAGCGGAACGCCTAGAGTCTGCAGGTATCCATCGCTCACCCAGGGCAGTTCGATGTCGAAGTCTTCGTCAGGCGGCGGAGTATATCCGCTCACTTTCACGTCGCCGCTGCGATTGTTGTCAGTGAGATCTTCGTCGTTTGTGGCTCCGGCCGCGCGGACTCCGGGAATGTTTGCAATGCTGTCGAGGACTCTCTATTCGACGGGCGCGACGCCGGCCTCGGGATAGCCAGCCAGTTCGGGCGAAAGGCGGAAGGCCAGCAGGTGCTCTGTTTCGAAGCCGGGGTTTGCATTGCGGAGGTTCTGGATGGTGCGCAGGAACATTCCCGCTCCGACGATCAGCAACAGGCTGAATCCGATCTGCAACAACACACACGTGCGGCGAAATTTGAGTCCGCCGCCGACACCGGTGGAGGCCTGCTGTTTCAACGCATCGGCGAGGCGCGGATTCCAGAACTGGGCTGCGGGGGCGAGGCTGAAGAAGACGCTGCCCACAAACGAAGTGACCAGCGTAAATGCGAGCACGTGCCAGTCAAGCGTAGAAGAAAAGGCGGGCGGGTCTGAGGACTGCCCAGCCATCCAGCGAATCAGCAGATGCTGCGCTTCGGGGACAATCGCCAGTCCTGCCGCCGCTCCCAGCAAGCCGAGCAACAATCCTTCACACATGAGCTGGCGCAGAATCTGGCCGGAGGTCGCGCCCAGGGCGTAGCGAACGCTGAATTCCCTCACCCGGTTTGCGGCGCGCACCAGAAGCAGGCTGGCCACGTTGACGAGCGCCATGCCGGTGACGAGCAGAACCATTCCCATCAAGATAGCGAGGGGTGTGGTGACTTCATTACGAAGCGGCGAGAATCCTCGGGCGCCTGCCTCGAGATTCAAATGAGCCCGATCTACGAATTTTTCCCGCACATCGGGCCTCTGCGTATGAAGGCCCGCAAATTCGTCCGCGCGAATTGAACGATAGAGCGGATTCAGCGCAGCCGATGCCTGTTCGGCCGTGATGCCCGGGCGAAGACGCCCTACCACGTCCAACGAATATGAGTTGCGATCGTTGAGGTAGTTCCATTCCGGCTCGACGATTCTCTGCTCGGAGAGCGGCACATACACGGCCGGATTGTGGCCCCACACCATACTTTTGAATCCCGGCGCAGCGACGCCCAGGATGGTGAAAGGAGTTCCATTGATAACGAGAGTCTTGCCGGCAACCGGCGATTCACCGAGGTGCGTCTTCCAATAATCGAAGCTCACCACGGCTACCGGATTGGCTCCGGGTGCGGTTTCGTCACTCTGCGAGAGCAGCCGCCCGGCGGCCGGACGCACGCCGAGCACATCAAAATAATTGCCGCTCACCAACTCCGCCGAAACAGCTTCGGCGTGATTGTTCCACGATGCACCCACGGTGGCGGGCTCTTCCGCGATCAGGCCGGCCATTGTCGGATTGCGATCGCGTAGATCGCGGAACATGGGGTAGGAGAACTCGTGCTGATGTCCATCAGTGTCTCCTCCCTCGGAGTGCAAGTGGCCGGGGTGCGATCCCGCCGAGCTGAGCACGACAAGTTGGTTGGGATCGCGGACGGGAAGAGTCTGCAGGATTGCCTGGCTTAACAGGCTGAAGATGGTGCTGGTAGCCCCAATGGCAATGGCCAGCGTCAATACCGCCACGAACGTCAGACCCGGGTTGCGCCAGAGGCCGCGCACGGCGAAGCGCACATCACGGAGGAGCAATTCCAGGGTCCATGACGGAAGCTGCTCGCGACACTGTTCGCGGGCGCGTTCGCGGCCTCCGAACGCGATGGATGCCTGCCTTCGCGCCTCATGCGGCGACAGTCCGGCGGCAAGATTCTCCTGGACCTGGCGATCGATGTGAAACAGCAGTTCGTCGTCAACTTCTTCACGACGTTTGCCGGTAAAGAAGAAGCGCAGGCGCGCAAACCATTCGGTCATCATGGAGTGCCTCCTTAAATGTGCTGGATTACCAGGTTGACCGCGCCGGTAAGGCGGGTCCAGTTCTCAAGCTCGGCATCGAGCTGCTTGCGACCTGTAGCAGTGAGCGAATAAAAGCGCGCTTTGCGGTTGTTCTCGCTCGCACCCCACTTTGCAGCGATCCACCCCTTGTATTCGAGGCGATGGAGCGCGGGGTAGAGCGATCCCTGGCCAACCTGGAGCACGTTGTCAGACACCTCTTGAATGCGCTGCGCGATGGCCCAGCCGTGCTGGGGCTCACGGGCAATGGCCCGAAGGACCAGCATGTCGAGCGTGCCTTGGAGAAGATCGGTCGATGGCGGCATGGTTCCCCTTGACGTTCTACAAGAGATTAATGGCTCTTTTGTCGAACGTCAAGGGGAGCGTTCTGGAGCGGCGACGGTCGACTGCCAGTAAGTGCGCGTTCGCATGACTGCGAGTGCCTAGGCTGCGAACAACCATTTGTCCTTCCCAGCCGACGGTCTCAAAAAGAGAAAGGTGCAACGGACCAGGGTTAGATGACATCACACCTAGCTGTAACGTGAGATAACGAACTGCAATTTTCGAAAGAAGGTACAAAGCTATGCAGACGAGCTTGAAGGATATTTCAGAACCCGTCGAGGATGCCCTGCGCGAGGCCGCGCGGATCAAGTCGATCGTCTCAGAGGCCGTGGAGGATGGCGTCAAATCAGCGATGAAAGCCATCAAACAGGGCCGCAACATGGCTGAAGACGCGATCGTAGATACAAGACACACGATCAAGCGCAACCCCTTCCAGGCAATGGGCGTTGTGTTTGCCGTGGGTGTGTTGGCCGGCAGCCTTGTGGGTTGGCTCGGCACCCGGCGGAGCTGAACGAAGAATCATCATTCAGAGATGAAGGCGTGGCATACTCGCCCATCCTTGTGGAGCGGAAACGCAAGGATGGGCGGCGTGCGGTTGGTGGAAGAACCGCACAGTGTCTCTATTGAGGTAGGGGAAGCTTCTTGCGCGGCGCGGACTGGTCGCTTGAGGTGGCTGAGCCTTGCGTTGCGCCGCCATCCGCTCCGTTGGACATGGAAGCCAACTCCGACTGCCTAGATTTTGGCGCGCTGACGTATCCGTGGATGTGGTCTTTGGTGACGTTGTTGACGACTACTTCGACAGCCTGCGGAGTGTCAGGCGTGTAAAACATGACCGGCTGGGGCCCGGGTAAGGCCACCTTCCGGTGACTCGCCGCGCCAAGTTTGGGTGGCCCGGCTTTGCACAATTTGCCCGTCCGACTAGCTCGCGCTTTTTACCCGGACCACCGTAATCTTGGCGAAGCCTTCTTCAAATACGGGCGGCTTGAGGCGCTCTGCCATCTTGCGCATGATGTCTTCGCTCACGGAGCGGTCGCGCTGGCGATTGCGGTCCAGACACACTTCAAGTGGGACATCAAAGAAAACCGCCTGCACCTCGTATCCAAAGCTCTTAGCCATCTTGATCCATTGGCGGCGCTCGTGAATGGAGAGGTTGGTGGCGTCGACATAGTTCCACGGCATCTTGGCGATGAGGCGGGCGCGCAGCAGCGAACGCAGCGTAGAAAAGACGAGGCCTTGGTAGCGCTGCTCTTCCACATCGTCAAAGAGGATATTGCGGAGAAGGTCGCTCGAAAGCGGGGTGACGCCGCGGCGGCGGAACCAGGTGGTCTTGCCGGAACCGGGCATGCCGATAGCGAGCACCACGTAGCCCTTGGGAGCCTGCGCGGACCGGTCGGCGGCCTGGGGCTCAGGCGGAGGCTGTGAAGGCATCTCGGGCTGGGTTTCCACTTCCAGCCGCCCCACCCCTGCCTGTTGATTCCAGTCGGGTTGCGGGGGACGAGATGCGCGCGCCGGCGAAGGCGGACGCTGTTCCCGGGCTGTTCCCGAGGAGCACGAGGCGCCTCGTCACGCGGCTGAGTTGCTGCTTGTGCCGGGGCCGACCCTTGGTCAACGTAACTTGGCACCAGGGGGGCCAGTTGGTTCGCCGGGAGTTCCTGGCCGATTTTGCCTGTTGATTCGGAGAGGTTTGGTGCGCGTCTGGAGCGTCTTCTCATGCCCGCCTTCAACTCTTGCCTGTACTACCGGGATACCACACTGGCCGGGAGCGCTGCAAATGATGTGCACTCCATCACATACCGTTGTGTGCTCGAAACCGCAAACTAGCGTTGAGCGGTTTTTGGTGCGGGGATCAGTAAGGCGCAGCATTTGGTTCCCGTTGACGAGAGTGTTAGCATCATGGGTTTGGTGGAATTGCCGATTGGGCTGATTTGCTGGCGGCTTCAATAATGCCGGACCAGCCGCCGAACGCCACGAATTCAATCCTGATTTTTCAACGAGCACGAAGGAGAATACCCGCATGGCAGTAAAGGTTGGCATTAACGGCTTTGGCCGGATCGGGCGCAACGTGTTGCGCGCCTCGCTCGGCAATCCCGAGATTGATTTTGTCGCGGTGAATGACCTCACCAGCCCCGCGACGTTGGCCCATTTGCTGAAGTACGACTCGATTCTGGGCAATCTTCCCAACGAGATCAGCGTTGACGGCGACTACATCGTAGTCGACGGCAAGAAGATCAAGGTCACTTCCGAGCGCGACCCCGCCAAGCTGGATTGGGCTTCAGTCGGCGCTGAGATCGTTGTCGAATCGACCGGCTTCTTCACCGACGGCGCGAAGGCCAAGGCGCACCTCGGCGCGACCGTGAAGAAAGTCATCATCTCCGCTCCGGCCAGCAACGAAGACATCACCCTGGTGCTGGGCGTGAACGAGGACAAGTACGAAGCGGCCAAGCACAACGTGATTTCGAACGCCAGCTGCACCACCAACTGCCTGGCGCCCGTAGTCAAGGTGCTGCTCGAGCACTGCGGCATCGTCAGCGGCATCATGACCACCATCCACAGCTACACCAACGACCAGGTCATCCTCGACTTCCCGCACAAGGACCTGCGCCGTGCGCGCGCCGCCGCCATCAACATGATTCCCAGCTCGACCGGCGCCGCCAAGGCCCTCAAGCTCGTGATCCCCGAGACCGCCGGCAAGCTCGACGGCTTCGCGATCCGCGTCCCCACACCCGAACGTATCGATTGTCGATCTCACCTTCATCAGCGAGAAGACCACCGATGCCAAGGCCGTGAACGCCGCGTCTGAAGGCTGCCTCGCAGGGCGCGCTCAAGGGCATCCTGGGCTTCGAAGAAAATGAGCTGGTGAGCTCGGACTTCAAGGGCAACAAGCTGAGTTCGATCGTCGACGCGCCGCTGACCAAGGTTGTGGGCCAGAGCGTGAAGGTACTGAGCTGGTACGACAACGAGTGGGGCTATTCGAACCGCGTTGTTGATTTGATCGGCTTCCTGGCTAAAAAGGGACTGTAAGAAAAGCAGAGAACAGATGACAGAGGACAGTTAGCAGAGCGAACACGCACTGCCGGCTGTCTTCTGTCTGCTGTTGACTGGACCTTATGCGACAAAACATCACTGGCGGTTCCCCCTTCGAGCCGATCATCGGCTTTTCCCGCGCTGTGCGCGTGGGCAACACTGTTCACGTAGCCGGCACGGGGCCTGTCGGCGCGGACGATGAAGACGCCGAGGGCCAGACGCGCCGCGTTTTCGCCATCGCTGAAAAGGCTCTCGCCGACGCAGGAGCATCCTTCGCGAACGTCGTGCGCACAACCATGTACCTCACCCATGTCGAAGACTGGCAGGCCGTGGGCCGCGTGCACGGCGAGTTCTTCGGAACCATCCGTCCCGCAGCCACCATGGTCGTCGTTGCCGCCCTGCTCAATCCCAAATGGCGCATCGAAATCGAGTTCGACGCCGTGATTGACTAGTCCCTGGTCCCAGTCCCTAGCCCCTGCTTTTCAAGGAAGATTCCATGCCCAAGCTCTCCATTCGCGACATCGAACTCGCCAATAAGCACGTCTTTATCCGCGTTGATTTCAATGTGCCGCTCTCTGAAGACGGCCAGACCATCACCGACGACACGCGCATCATCGCCACCTTGCCAACCATCGAATACGCGCTGCGGCACAAGGCGAAGGTGATTCTTGCATCGCACCTGGGCCGCCCCAAGGGCAAGCCGAATCCAAAGTACTCGCTGCGCCCCGTGGTCGACCGGCTGCGCGAGCTGCTCGACAAGAAGGAAAACGACTACTCCATCAACGTGGCCTTCTCGCCCGACTGCGTGGGCGAAATCGCCTCGGAGCTCGCGCGCCAGCTGGAGTCGAGCCAGGTGTTGCTGCTTGAAAACCTGCGATATCACGCCGAAGAAGAAGCCAATGATCCGCACTTCTCCAAACAGCTTGCCTCACTGGCCCAGATTTACGTGAACGATGCGTTCGGCTCCGCGCACCGCGCACACGCATCCACCGAAGGCATCACGCACTATCTCAAGCCCTCGGTCGCCGGCCTGCTGATGGAAAAAGAAATCACCTATCTCGGCAAGGCCCTCGAAGCCCCTGAGAAGCCGTTTGTGGCCATCATTGGCGGGTCGAAGATCTCCGGCAAGATCGACGTGATCGACAACCTGCTGGACAAGGTGGACACGCTCGTCATCGTGGGCGGCATGGCCTACACATTCCAGCGCGCGCTCGGCGTCACCACCGGCAAGAGCCTGGTGGAAGAAGACAAGATCGACATGGCCAAAGCCGCGCTCGATAAGGCGAAGGCCAAGGGCGTGAACCTGCTGCTGCCGGTCGACAACATTCTGGCCGACAACTTTGCGCCGGATGCCAAAACGCAGCCCTGGGACACGTCGAAGAACTTCCCGGCGGACTGGCAGGGGCTCGACATCGGGCCGAAGTCGGTGGCGGCAATCGAGGAAGTCATTTCAACGGCACGCACCATCGTTTGGAACGGGCCCGCGGGCGTGTTCGAGTTTCCGAAATTTGCTGTGGGCACTAACGCCATCGCGCATGCCGTGGCTGCGAACCGTACCGCCATTTCCATCATCGGCGGCGGCGACTCGGTGAGTGCCATCAACCAGGCCGGCGTAGCGGATCAGATCACCCACATCTCCACCGGCGGCGGGGCTTCGCTTGAATTTTTGGAAGGCAAAAAGCTCCCGGGCGTGGAAGCACTGACAGACAAGTAGGGCAATGCGTCGGGTCGTCCAGTGATGGCCCGACGCAGTTCTATCGGATCAGATCGCGAAACCCGCATGATCTTTGCAATTCCGATGCTGGTCGCGAATGCAACCGAACGCGCCGGAGTTCCCGCCCGTTACTTCTTAGCCTTTTCCGGCTTAGGCTCGAAGTAACCGCGGCGCGCCTGCACCCGCATACCGTCTCGATCCAGCATGACTTTGAGGCTGTGGTAGTTGCCGTCGGGCTTCGCCTGTTTCGGGGAGATTTCGAGCATGTAGGTGTATTCCGGCGCCGTTGTCAGCTCGGTCAGGCCGCTGGCCAGATCGTTGCTGTTATGAAAGAACGTGCCGCCGGTGCCGTCGGCGAGCGAGGCCATTGCGTTCTCGCTTTGCGTTGCGCCGGTACGACGGTATTCGGCCCGCAGCTGGTCGCTTTCGGGCGAACCGGAGCTTCGGTCGCTGGCCTGCATTTCCGAGGTGTAAACGCCGCGCGCGTCCAGCGAGTTGATGACGACGCCGGATTGCGCGGCGAGCTGGATGATGTGAGACTCTGCGGTGAGGCTCTTATTGTCGATCGAAAGGAAGCCGGGCGAGACGAGGATCAGGATGCGCTGCCCGGGCAAGTGCGCAATTCGGCGGACAAGGTTCTGGATCGCTGTGTAGGTTGACTGGGCGTCCATCTGGCCGATAGCGAGCACCCGGTGAGCCGTCATCTCCGCCAGATGTTGGGCCACGAGCAGGTCGCGCACCTGATCCATGCCTGGACTGCAGGCGAAGACCAACTGGATCGCGGACTGCATGGCGGCCTCGCTATGCTTCTCGATCATCTGATCGGCCTGGTAGTAGTTGATGTTGGGGCACTCACCGCCGTCGCTGCGGTAGAGGTTGTTCACGCGCACGCTCTTGATCGTGTCCTGGAGCCGGGTCTTGTCGCGGGTGAGACCGCTGTCGGACTTGCCGGAGAGCGAGACCACGTCGGCGATGTCGCGTGGCGCCAGGCTGCCCGTCACCACTTTTGCCCCAGCCTCCTGAGCATGGACCAGATCTTCGACGGTGAGATGCATGTCGTCGAAGAGGAGGACGATGAAACGCTGCGTTCCAGGCGCCGGCTGGGCTTGCGACGCGGTGGCGTTGGAGATGGCCGTTTCCGGATTGACTGCGGGGAGGGCGCTCCTCTCGACTGCAAAGGCCAGGATGGGCTGCGGCTTGCCGTTGTCGAAGACCTGGAAGTCCTCCAGCTTCAAGTCGCCGACGGCGTGGCCCTGTTTGTCGCGGACCACCACCGGCACCAGCACTCGGTTTACGTCCACCTGAATCGTGAACGGCTGATCGGAAGGTTTTGCTTGCTGTGCGTAGCTGCAGAGTGCTGAGACGAGGGCGAAACCGCACAACTCCACGGTGGAACGCAACTGCGCGCTCAACTTCATCTGGAATTTCCTTCTTGATCTCAACTTGGCGCGGTCTTGATAGCGTAGACGCAATCATACCCTGAGTTGTGGAGGCGGGTCTAAGCCCAAAACCGGCGGAATTCATCCAACTCGGCCATTGACTGTGGAATCGCTGACGGATAAAAAAGTGCTTGCGTTGGTCGTCCAATGATGGCTCGCCGCAATACCATCGGATCAGATCGCGAGACCCGCATGATCTATGCAATTCCGATGTTGGTCGCGGGTGCTGCGGCGGCTTTCTTCTGCTATCTGATCGCCAAGTCGTTTCCTACGCTTCGCAATCGCGCGTGCCTCATTGTGTGTTTAAGCTGCCCGGTGCTGCTGGCGGCGCTTCTCTTCGTGTTTCGTGACGCGCTGCTGAGTCCCTTTTATGAATCTCTGCGAAACCTGGGAAGTGGTGGCCGTCACGGCCTCGAATCGCTCACGATCATCGTCGCGTCGCTGCTAGTGCTCATTACACTTCTGGTTGCAAACCTTGCTGCGCAAGTTCGCATTTTGAAGGGCCGCGGCTTGGAAGATAAGTAGATTCGATTCTTTACGCCTAGGGTTCCCCGTCTAAACTGCCGCGTCCATCGCACGGAAGTGCCCGCTCTTTGCTAGCTCCAGCAATGCCCGATCCGCTGTTACCAGAGTCGCGCCGAGGTGCCGCGCCGTCGCCACCAGGATCCGGTCTGCAGGGTCCGCGTGCATCTCGAATGGCAGGCGTGTACTGGCCACCGCGATTTCGGGTTCCAGCTCCACCTGCGTCACACCGGGCTTCGCCAGCGCTTCGTTCACCCAATTCATCACATCGGAATTGAGGGTAAGCCGATTCTTGCTCACTAGCAGCCCGATCTCCCACGGCGTGATGGCGCTTACCGCAAGCCGATCCTCAAAAGAGGCCTCATCAAGGGCTTTGGAAGTTGCGCAGCCAAGCCTGGCACTATTGTTCATCATCCAGACCAGCGTGTGAGTGTCGACTACGAGCACGGATTGTCGATCGATTTCGGCCGCGATCATTTCATTGCATCCCACTCAACGTCGATGGGGGAGATGATATCCCCCTCCCAAAGCACGCTGCCCTTCATTGAGCCGACAATCCCCGGCCGCTCTGCATTTGGCTCAGGGACAGGCACGAGTTGCGCCACCGGCTTCCCGTGTTTGGTAATCACCAGCGTCTCGCGCTTCTTTGCGACCTCGTCGAGCAACTTCAGGCACTTCGCTTTGAACTCTCCGGCGGGAATTGTGGTCGCCATAAGAATTCCTCCTATAGTCACTGACTATGGTCATATTTTAACATCGACCCAATTTTTTGCGTATCCGCTATCACTGCGTTAGCCGGCAATCTGGATTGAAATTGATGTGTCGAATCCGCATCAGCGGTCGGGCGAAAAGGGACCCCACCCCCACCCCCCCTATGTAGATCGCCTTTTGTTCGCCTTTCCAATTCCGGGCCTCGCTCTCTCTCGTAACATGCAAAGAGGAGCAATTGTGTCCTATTACACGCGTGTCCTTTCCAAAGACTCCGAATTCCCTTCCCTCGACGAGCTGTCTCAACGGCTGCGCGCGGATCATCCTGACTATCGTTTGACCATTGAGGAAGGCACGGAAGAGGAATGGGAGAGCGCGCTTCTTTCGGGAACGGATGGCGTTGAGGTCGCGACTGTCGAGCGCAATCCTGTGTCCGACGGCATCGCTTGGCCAGGACGAGATCGCCGACTTCCTTGAGGATCTGTACGACGCCAAACCTGAAGCAACGTCGAGTGGCTGACCGAATATCTGGAAGACGGTGAAGACGATTTATGCCTTCCAGCACCTGCAGGGCACCGAGACGGTCGACGGCAGCAACGCGCTCCATGCGCTGCGCACGGCGCTGATGGAGCGCGGCGAGGCGATTCTCCAGGCGGATCGCGAAGGCTTTACGAATGAAGAGGGCTATCACATTGTGTGGCAGTTCTCTGACTCCGTCTCGGGCCCTTGGAACATGGCCATTCTGCAGGACGAAACCTGGCTGCACTTCAGCATGGACCTCGGCGATCCCGATCACCGCGAAGCGTTCCTGAGCGGCGAAGCGCCATCCGATGTGGTGACGGTGAAGTCGGCGGGACGTAACGAGTAGCGTTCCCGTTCTGCGCCGACTGTATATGTGCCGCTCATCACCTGAGCGCCACAAATCCATCCTCTAGAATTGACCTGAGGAACTCACAAAAATATGTCACGCAAAGCTCTGATTGCTGCCAATTGGAAGATGTACAAAACGCCCGCCGAAGCGAAGGCGTTTGTTGATGCTTTTTTGCCGCTCGTTGCCGGCCACACGCGCGACGAGATTGCGCTCTTTCCTTCGCCCGTTCTGCTGCCCACGGTGATTGAAGCTGCCAAAGGATCGAACGTTGCCGTCGGTTCGCAGAAGATTCACTTTGCCGAAGAGGGCGCTTACACGGGCGAGACTTCGATCGGGCAATTGAAGGCAGTCGGCGGCACGCATACGCTCATTGGGCACTCCGAGTGCCGGCAGTATTTCGCAGAGACCGATGAAATCGTCAACAAGAAGCTGCACACCGCGCTCAAGCACGGCGTCGTGCCGATTGTTTGCATCGGCGAAGTGCTGGCCGAGCGCGAAGCGGGCATGACGGAACAGGTGCTGAAGACACAGGTGACTGGCAGCTTTGTTGGCATCACAGCCGAGATGGCAGCGCCGATCGTGATTGCGTACGAGCCGGTGTGGGCCATTGGAACCGGGAAGACGGCGACACCGGAGATGGCGGCGGACGCGCATCGCATCATTCGCGCGGAAGTGGCAAAGCTGCTTGGTGCCGAGGTCGCGGCGAGTATGCGCATCCTCTACGGCGGCAGCGTCAAGCCCGACAATGCAACGGCGCTTATGGGCATGGAAGAGATTGACGGCGCACTCGTGGGCGGAGCAAGCCTCAAGCCGGATTCATTCACGGCCATCGTGAAATACTAGGCCGCAAAAATCTTGCGCGCGGACGCGAACCGCGGAACGCATCCGCGCGTATCATGGCTCATGCCGGCGACAACTCCCACTCAATCTTCAGCACTCATGGGAAAGGCAGCTGCGTCAGTTCAAGCGGCGCCGCGTGAGTTCTACATTGACCGATTGCGCAGCGTGATGACGGCGCTGGTGATCCTGCACCATACGGCGATCACGTATGGGGCTTCGGGCGGCTGGTTCTATAACGAACTGAAGCCGTCAGGGTCTGTCTCCAGTTCCCTGCTCACCATGTTCTGCGCCACCAACCAGGCGTATTTCATGGGCTTCTTCTTTCTGCTCGCCGGCTACTTCACGCCGGGGTCGCTGGAGCGGAAGGGATATGGGCGCTTCATTGCCGACCGCTTCCTGCGGCTTGGCGTGCCCCTGGTGGCGTTCATCGTGTTCCTAGGTCCTTTGACCGCCGCGATCGTCAATGCGGCGCAGGGAAAGGGCTTCTGGGGCACGTTTGTCTGGCTCTGGAATCACCAGCGAATCATCAACGGGCCGATGTGGTTTGTGCAGGCGCTGTTGATGATGACGCTTGCCTATTGCGGAGGTCGAGCGGTTGCGGGCGCCGCATTATCGAAAACGGATCGAGAGCCGCGTCCAGTTCCGTCAACGAGCTGGTGGGCGCTTTGCGCCGTGGCGGTGGGGCTTGGCGCGGTGGCGATTCGCCTGAAGGTGCCGGTTGGGCAGAACGTGTTCGGCCTGCAGCTGGGGTATTTTTCAAGCTATATTTTCCTGTTCGCGATGGGAATCGCGGCTTGGCGCTATGACTGGATCGCGCGGCTGGAATGGAAGCATGCACGCGTCTGGATCTATGGCCTTGCGATCAGCTGGCCGGCGATGCCGGCGGCAATCATTGCGGCGCGCGCAATGAAGAACGGAACAGCCAACTTTTCCGGCGGGTTCTCGTGGCCCGCAATCTTCTATGCGTTCTGGGAACCGGTGGCTGCGTGGGGCCTGATTGCCGCGTGGCTGCTGGTGTTCCGTGCCGCGATGAACGAGCCATCATCGTTCTGGACGTGGCTCAATCGCCGCGCATATGCGGCGTACATCATTCATCCGCCGGTGCTGGTAGGCATGGCGCTACTGCTGCATGGATGGGTCGCGCCGGCGCTGATCAAGTTTGTGGTTGTTGGTGGTCTGAGTTGCGCAGCGACGTGGCTGTTGGCAGATCCGTTGCTTCGCATTCCTGGAGTTCGGCGCGTGGTGTGACGAATCGGAAGGAACATCGAGCTCGAGGGCTATTTGCGCACAAAAAAATATCGCCTCCGAAGGAATTCTTCTCTTCGGAGGCGCTTGTTTCAATCACAAGATAATTGCAAATGACGGGGACCAGTAGCCGGCACTGGAGGTCGGTAGCACGCGGCTACTGGTGATCCCTGCACATAAACGAGACTCGCTGCGGCTTCCCCTTTCCACAACTGCCTCGTGTCGCCCGGCTCTAGAGTGGTCTATTACTTGCGTGCCGCCCGAACCATGTTGACAAATGGAGTTTCGCCGATGCTCTGCAATTCCATCCGTGACGGCCGTCACACAGTGTTGTGTGAAACTGCGCATTCTTACGTAACTGTCACTCAAGAACGTCTTCGTGGTTTGACAAAGCAATGCCGCCACCTCGAGAATCGAGACTTCAGTTCATACCAACGGAAGGCCCATCTGTGACTGCTCTCCTCGCTACAAATCTAGGTTCGACGCCGCTGCTTGGGCGCGGTAAAGTACGCGATCTCTATGCAATAGACGATGCTCTTCTGCTGGTGGCAACGGATCGCATTTCGGCATTCGATCATGTGCTGGGAACGGGCATTCCGGGCAAAGGCAAGATCCTGACGCAGATTTCGCTGTTCTGGTTTGAGATGATGGCGCGACATTGTTCCCAACCACCTCATCAGCGCCGACGTGAACGAATTCCCTGCCTCGCTGCAAGCCGTATGCCGATCAGCTTGAGGGCCGTTCGATGCTGGTGAAGCGTGCAGCACATGTTTCCCGTGGAGTGCGTGGCGCGAGGCTACCTGGCGGGATCAGGCTGGAAGGACTACAAGGCAACTGGGGCGCTCTGCGGCATTCCGCTGCCTGCGGGCCTGCAGGATGGCTCGCGGCTGCCGGAGCCGATCTTTACGCCGGCCACCAAGAGCCAGGATGGCGCGCACGATGAGAACATCGGTTACGCGAGGTGGAAAGAGTGATCGGCGTGGAGGATGCGGCGGAGCTTGCGACGCCTGACGCTGGCCATCTATGCAAAGGCCGCCGCGCATGCGGAATCGCGCGGACTGATCCTGGCCGACACGAAGTTTGAATTCGGCAGAGCGGCGACGGCATTCTGCTGGCGGATGAAGTGCTCACGCCTGACTCATCGCGGTTCTGGGATGGAACGTGCTGGAAGCCGGGCGGAGCGCAGCCTTCCTTCGACAAGCAGTTTGTGCGCGACTATCTCGAGTCAATTCGACTGGAACAAGCAAGCGCCCGCGCCGAGCCTTCCTGACGACGTCGCCGAACGCACGCAGGCAAAGTATCTCGAGGCCTTTCGTCTGCTCACCGGCCGGCATCTAAGCATCTGAATCTAAGAATTGCGGGTACGGAGCTGACCGCATGACGCTGGTGGATTGGGTCGTTGTGATCATCCTGGCGTGGCGCTGTGCTCGGCGGCCTGGCGCAGGGATTTTTTCGGTCGGCTCTGCTCGCTCGGAGGCCTGGTTCTGGGCCTGGTAATCGCGGCATGGAACTATGGTCATCTGGCATCCGCTGCTCATTTCACTTGTGCGAATCCCGGCTGTTGCGAATACAATTGCCTTTCTGCTGATTGCAATTGTTGTGTTCGGCCCTCATTGGGCTGATCGGGAATCTGCTGGCGAAAAGCATTTCGGCTACTGGGTCTCGGTTGGCTTGATGCGCTTGGCGGGTGGCGTGTTTGGCTTTTTCCAGGGTGCGGTGCTGGTCGTCATCGGCATTCTGGTGGTCGTTGCATTCTTTCCCGCAGGCTCACTGGATCGCGGAGGCACGCTTGCCGCGCATGTTTTTCGGCGCTGCCATGTGAGCGCGACGTAACGCCGTCGGAGCTGGCGAACGAGTACGGAGCGGGCCTTCGTACATGGGAAACAGAGTCGCCGCAATGGATGCATCCGGAGCATACGAAGTGACGATTTTTCAGTACTCCGCATATCGTGTGGACTGTGGCAATCTAGAGAAGAGCCGAAAGGCAAGGGGTGGCGCGTTGAAACGAGAACTGGACAGCCTGGTGACGCAGATGCATTCCAGCGGAATCCACTATGAAGATGCCGTGAGCGAGTTTAAGCGGCAGTTTCTGCGCGAAGTGCTGATCGCAAACCGAGGTAACCAGTGCAAGGCGGCGGAAGAACTGGGCATGCACCGTAACACCCTGAGCCGCGCCATGGCGGAACTGGGCCTTAGCCTGTCGGAAGTGCGCGCCGGCCTCAAGCGTCCGCCCCGCAGCGAACGTCCTGTATTTGGCACAGTGCGGCAGACGCCAGGGCCTTCGCCAGGCTGCTCACGCCCGAAGCATGCAAAATTCAATTTCTGAACAAACCGAGCAGCCCGCAGGTTAGCATTGCGCCGGGATTTCGTGTGGGACGCGCAGGACGCCTATCTCTTCGACATTGACGGCACCCTGCTGCGCACCCGCGACCGCATCCATGTGGATTCAGTTCACCACAGCGTTCAGCGCGTCACGGGATTTGAGGTCACGCTGGCCGGCATTGTGCTGCATGGCGCAACGGACACGGCCATCCTGCGCGAAGCCTGCGACCAGGCCGGAATTCCTTCCGACGTGCTGGAGTCGCAGACAACGCGCTATTCTGGAAGCCATGTGCGACTGCGTCACCGCGCAACGCCACAGCATGGACCTGGTGCGGATGCCGGGCGTTGAAGATACGCTGCGCCACCTGGCGGCACGGGTGCGCTGCTGGGCGTGGCCACGGGCAATCTCGAACTCATTGGCTGGGTCAAGATCGAGCAGGTGGGCCTGCGCGAGTGGTTCCGCTTCGGAGGATTCAGCGACGACTTCCCCGTGCGGTCAGAGCTGGTGGCGCATGCCGCGAAAAAGGCGCGCGAGCTGGCCGGCTCCAAATGCCAGCATCTGCGTGGTGGGCGATACGCCGCGCGATATTGAAGCTGCGCGCGCCAATTCCCTGCCCGTGATCGCCGTGGCAACTGGACGCTACACGTTTGACGAACTGCTTGCGCTCGGGCCTGACGTGTGCGCTACCTCGCTCGCTGATTTGCTGGCGCAGACACGGGTTGCGGCGTGAACAAGGCTGGATCCAACGCGATGAAGCAATGCGGGTGCTTGCTGCTGGCAGCGCGATGACGGCAGTGGCACAGGCTCCGCAGGCGCCTCCCGCGCCGCAGGACGGGCAACAACCTCCTTCCGTTTCAATCACACAGGGATCAACGCGAATCGGCCGCAGGCGAAGCTGCCGACCAACAGCGAACGCCGGCGCGCAGTGAAGCTCTTTCTTTCCGCTTCGAAAAACTACGAGAAGCAGAGATTCGAGCAGGCGCTGGATGATATCAGCAGGCGGCCAAGCTCGATCCGACCAAGGGCGACTACCAATTGGCGGCACAAGTGGCACAGAGCCATGCGGTGACCGCGCTATTGCAGTCTGCAGCGCAAAGCCGGACGCGAGGCGATCGTGGCGCGGCGCTGGACGCTCTGCAACGGGCGCAGGCACTCGATCCGCAAAATGTCGGCAGTGGGCGAACGCATTCGCCAGCTGGCCGACGATGTGGCCGGCGCGATCGGGACACCACAATCAAGGACCCGCTCTGGGCGGCATGGATCACCTTGCGCCCGCGGACGGCGTGCGCAGCTTTCACGTGCGAGCCAGCCAGACGGCAGATCATCCAGCAGGTGTATCGCGCCTGGGGCATTGATGCCACCGTGGACGACAGCGTTCGCGGCAACGTGGTGAAACTGGATCTCGACGATGCGGACTTTGCGGAAGCGGTGCGCGTGGTTTCCATGCTGACGGATTCGTTCCACGTGACAGTCGATCCGCATCGCGCCCTGGTGGCTCGCGACACGCGCGACATGCGCCAGCAATACACGCGCAATGGCGTGGAGACGGTATCGCTCTCAGGGTTGACCACGACGGAGATGACCGATGTGGGCAACATGGCCAGAAACGTGTTCGAGATTCAACAGACATCGGTCGATCCCACCGCGGCAACCATCACGCTGCGCGCGCCGGAAGCGACACTGAATGCTTTCAACGCCACCTATCGCGATCTGACTGAAGGACGCGGCGAAGTCGTGGTCGATGTGCGCCTCCTCCAACTTGCGCATAACAAGGCGCGCAATACCGGGGTAACGCCGCCGCAAACCGTGACCGCGTTCAATGTGTACGCGGAGGAGCAGGCGATCCTGAACCAGAACCAGGCGCTGGTGCAGCAGATCATTTCGTCGGGACTGGCAGCGCCAGGAGATACACTCGCCATCCTCGGCATCCTGCTGGCGTCAGGCCAGGTTTCGAGCTCGATCTTCTCCAATGGAATCGCGCTGTTTGGCGGCGGACTGACGCTTTCAGGAGTATCCGCCGGGCCCGGTGCATTTCGACCTGAGCCTGAACTCGTCTGATTCGCGAGAACTGGATGACTTCCAGTTGCGGCTCCAGGATGGCGAGGAGGGCACGCTGAAGAGCGGCACACGCTATCCGATACAGACGTCGCAGTTCTCCAGTCTTTCTGCGAACAGCCTGAATATTCCGGGCCTCACGGGCGCAGGAATTTCCGGTGCCCTTTCGGGTATTTTGGCGTCATTGCAAGGCGCGGAATCGAACATCCCGCAGGTTCAGTATCAGGATCTCGGACTCGTACTGAAGGCGACGCCACGGGTGATGCGATCGGGCGATGTCGCGCTGAATGTAGACATGAAGATTTCAGCGCTGGCGGGATCGGCTGTGAATGGCGTGCCGATCCTCGCGAACCGGGCGTATTCGGGAGTGACAACGCTGCGCGCCAATGAGGCGATTGTGATTGCGAGCGAGATGGATCGCAATGAGAGCCGCGCTGTGAGCGGGTATCCGGGGCTGAGCGAGATTCCTGGCCTGAACGACATTACGGACAAGAGCACGCAGAAGAGCGAATCGACGCTGCTGATTATCCTGACGCCTCGCGTGGTTCGTCACCCGCACGGATTGGGGCATTCGCCGATGATGCAGGTGGAGAGAAGCCTCGGACGCTAGCACTTGCCTTTTGAAAGTAAATCGCCCCTGCGAGTATGTCGCAGGGGCGAATCTGTTTCAGGCGGAGGTGAGATTTACGGCTGGATACCGTCAAGCTTTTCCTGGTACTCGACGATCTTCTTGAGGGGTCGTAGGAAACGGAACTGATGGGCACCTGACGGCCGTTGATGAGCAGCATCGGAGTCGAGTTTACATTCAGGTCTTCGGCCAGTTTGACTGACTTCTCCACGGCGTCGCTGGTGGCGGGTGTGGTGGCGCATGCTGAAACCTTGGCTGGGTCGAGCCCGGCTTTGGTTACAGCACTGTTCAAAGTGAGCGCAGCGCCGTCGGGTGTGGCGAGTCCGTCCTGGCCTTCGAATGTTGCACTGGCGAATTGGAAGAAAGCACTGTTTCCGCCCAGCTTGGTGACGCAGACGCCGTACTCGGCGGCCAGCTTGGCCTGTGGGTGGATCTTCTCCAGCGGATAGTTCTGGAAGATGACGCGCGCTTTTGGGAAGTCGGCGGCCAGCTTGTCCATATTTGCCTGGGCTTCCTTGCAATGCGGGCATTGGAAATCGGCGAATTCGACCAGTTCCAGGTCCTTCGAGGCAGACCCGCGATAGGGGCCATCAGCCTCCTGCTGCAGCTTTGTCCGGTAGTCCGCGTAGGGATGTGGGCCGAACGGATACATGTCGTCACCGGCGATGATGTGCTTGCCGTCGGGCATCGCCCAGAACAGGAATGCGGAAGGCTTTTCCTTGCCGGACTTGTCGCCGATGTAGACGATGACCTTGCTCAGGCCTTCAACCTGCGTTTTGAGGATGGCCTGCACTTGCCAGACGCGGTTTTCGTCGTAGCCCCAACTCGAGCTGAGAAAGGCAGCCACGTCCGCCTTGGTGGGAGAAGCGGCATTGAAATTCTTCGGGTCTGGCGCAGGAAATGTCGGGGCGGCGGCAGGCGCGGGGGCGGAAGGGGCGGAGGGGGCCTGCGCGGGGGCAGCCTGGTTATCCGCAGGCGCAGCGGGCACCTGCTGCTGTGCCGCAGCCTGAAACCCAGCTACGGATACGGCCAGCAAGGCAGCGCTGGCAAGACGGCCAAAATGTCGGATCAAACGATTTCTCCTTGATGCTGTTGCTTCCATTATCACGTTCCTGCCTCTCCCGCGCTACACCTTGGCGCAAACTCTCGCGCTGAGGCTACAGGGCCAGATACGGCAGGGCATTTTTTGCTTACACCTGAACCTTGACGGCAATGGGAAATCTGCGTCCCGTGCCAAATGACTTGGAAGTGACTTTCAACACCGGCGCCGCCTGCTGGCGCTTGTACTCGGAGCGCTCCACGAGCTTCACGATCTGTTTGACCAGGTCAAGGGGAAATCCGTTTTCCTGGGAAATTTCCTCAGGACTTTCGTAACGTTCGACGTATGCCTCGAGGATGGGATCCAGGACCTCGTAGGGCGGCAGGGAGTCGGTGTCCTTCTGATCCGGACGGAGTTCAGCCGATGGCGGCTTTTCCAGGATTGCGCGCGGAATCACCTCTTTGTCCCGGTTGAGCCAGCGGCAAATTGCGTAGACCCGCGTCTTCACCAGGTCGCCGATCACGGCCAATGCTCCCACCATGTCCCCGTAGAGAGTGCAATAGCCTACCGCCATCTCCGACTTGTTGCCGGTGGTGAGCACCAGGGCGCCGAATTTATTCGAGAGGGCCATCATCAGGCTGCCACGAATCCGGGATTGAATGTTCTCCTCGGTAAGGTCGGGTTGCAGTCCCTTGAAGAGAGGGTCGAGCGCATGTGTAAATTCCGTGAAAAGGCCGTTGATTCCGATCAGTTCGTAGCGGATTCCGAGATTGGCGGCCAGCTCGCGGCTGTCGTCGATGGAGCCCTGTGAGGAATAGGGGCTGGGCATGCCTACGGTCATCACGTTTTCAGGACCGAGGGCCTCGGCCGCGACTGCAGCGACCAGGGCCGAATCGATGCCACCGCTCAATGCTACGAGTACCTTGCGGAAACCGCATTTGCGGACATAATCGCGAGTCCCAATCACCATGGCCTGCCAGGCGGCTTCGGTATCGTCGGATATTGGCGCTTCAATCGGGCTGTCCGGAAAAGGGATCGACGAGAATCAGATCTTCCTGAAACGAGGCAGCCTGGGCAATCAACTCGCCGCGAGCGTCGATGGCCAGTGAGGAGCCATCGAAGATAAGGCTGTCGTTGCCGCCGACCTGGTTCGAGAGGAGCACGGGAATGCCGTCGCGGCGTGCAATGGCGGCCAGCATCTGCCGGCGGACTTCGCGCTTTCCGTGCCAGAAGGGCGAAGAGGACAGGTTGACGTGCAAGTCCGGACGCTGCGCCATCAGCTCTTCCATGGGATCTATTGAGTAGAGCCGACGCGGCCAGAAGTTCTTGTCGTTCCAGGCGTCTTCGCAGATGGAGATCGCCAGGCGCACGCCGTCCAGTTCCACCACCTTCTGCGAACGTGCCGGCGAAAAATAGCGCTGCTCGTCGAAGACATCGTAGAAGGGCAGCAACCTCTTGTGCTGCTCCAGAATGAGTGTCCCCTTGTCGAGCAGGACGGCGGCATTCACCGCCGGTTTCCCGCTGGGGACGTTCGCGGCCAAGGCGACTCCGGCAACAACGGCAGTCGACAGATCGCTTGTGGCGTCAGCAAGTTCTTCCACGGCGCTGCGGCAGCGTGCCAGAAAACTTGGCTTTTCAAGGAAATCGGCGGGGGGATAACCGCATATCGCGAGCTCAGAAAAGACGGTGAGCCGCGCACCCATCTCCGCAGCGCGGCGGCTCGTTTCAATGATCTTATTGAGGTTTCCGGTAAAATCCCCGATCGTCGGGTCGATCTGGGCGAGCGCGATCTTCACACTACCAGTTTAATCTGCTCCGCACCAGATTCTGGGGCTTAGGTTCCGGTTCCGGCAAACACGACAGCGACGGTGCGAAGGATGATCTTGATGTCGAGCCATACGCTCCAGTTCTCGATGTAGGTCACGTCGAGAGAGATGTAGCTGTCGAACGAGGGATCCTGGCGGCCCTGCACCTGCCAGAGGCCGGTGATGCCGGGTGTCACGTCAAGGCGGCGCAGATGGCTGAGTTTGTATTCACGCACTTCGCTGGCCAGGGGCGGGCGCGGGCCCACGATGCTCATATCGCCCTTGAGGACGTTCAAGAACTGGGGCAGTTCGTCCAGCGAATACTTGCGGAGGAAGCGGCCCAGGGCGGTGATGCGGGGATCGTTGCGACACTTTGAAGAGCACGCCCTGGCGCTCATTCATGTGCATGATTCCGCCTGCCGCTTTTCGGCATCGCGCACCATGGTGCGAAATTTCGATGCAGCGGAAGACTCGTACCCTTTTTGCCGATGCGCTCTGATGCGTAAAAGACCGGTCCATGTGAGTCGAGCTTGATGGCAATGGCGATGGCGAGCATCACGGGCGAGAGCAGCAGCCAGAGCGAGAGCCGAGAAGATCACGTCCACAACGCGCTTGACATCAGCGCCAGTTCAGGGACGTAGCCGCAATGGAGGGGAATGGTGGGGAACTGACCGATGTACTCGATCGGCGAGTTCCAAGCCAGGCCGTCGTACATTTCAGGCACTACGCGGAGATTGATGCCGTAGGATCGCGCTTTTTCGAGCACATCCTGCACCGTGCCGCGCTCATGGGGAGTGGTGAAGAAGATCTCGTCCACGAAGTGCTTGCGGGCGTGCTGGAACATGGTGTCGAGATCGCCGACGACGTCACCTGATTCGGCCGAAAAGCGCGAGCTGGATCCGGGAAACTCGATGAATCCCTTGAAGGTGTAACCCAGGTGCCGGATGTTGTCGACGTGATGGCGGAGGGCGTGCGCTTCAGGTCCGGTGCCGACGATCAAAACGTTGCGGGTGCCGACACCGCGTTCGAATCGACGGTAGAGGAAGATGCGATATACGAATCGCCGCGTGCTCAGTGAAACCACGACCAGGCCCAGGGTAATCAGAACAAGGCCGCGCGGGATGTCCGCGGCATGGAGAAGGTAAATGGCCCCGATCAGCAGCAGTCCCGAAGCAAAGCAGGCCTGCACAGTGCGGCGCTGTTCGTTTAGAAAGCCACCCAGGCGGGCAGGCGAATACAGGTTGAGCCGTCCGCTGATGTAGATGAGCGCAAGGATGAATCCCACAAGCAACGCCACCAGCAAGCCGGTGTTGCGGCGTTCGATCATACCCTGTTGCCAGAACTGTTTTACGCCCGGAAATAGCTTTAGGTACGCCTCAAGGCACGTGGCAACAATGACTGCTGCCAAGACCGTCACTGCATCCATCAACATCCACAGCTTCGACGTTCTTGCAGAATTTCGAGCTGCGGCCCCGGTAGTTTCACCCGTCCATTCGGACGACGCAACTGTCGCGGAAACCCTTTGCCAGAAATCTGATGTAGCCATCTACGACCTCACCCACAAATTGAAAGGCAATGAAAAGGAAGCCACCACTCAAAAGTATCCGAGAGGCGAACCTTTGGAACCCAACTGCCAAAATTGGCCCAGCAGTTTTGTTAACGGATTTGGTACCTAGGACGACTCGTGATCTCCACAGAAAACAGGGGCTAGTGTGGAGTTATGTCGACCAGCGAAAACAGACGCAACGTACGGTTAGGGTATTTCCTAATCCAGCAGATAGCTAAGGACAAAAAACCGGCCCCGCCCGGCAGGTAAAATACGTTCAAAATTCATACAAAACCTAGTTCAGGGATTAAAGACCCGCGGGAAAGAACCATTAGGGGCATGGGTAGTATAGCAAATCGAACACTACCAGACCTTAAAGGCGACACGACCCCAGAAAGTTTGTACTAGTAGTGACAGTTACAACTTGAGCAAGTCCAGCATCACTCGAAGGGACTACTTCTGGCAAGCCATTTTTTGTAAATCCCTCATTACGGAACGTTAGTGGTCTGGTAACCCCTAGTGCTTTGGTAACTGATATTCGTCGAGAACGAGAAACTGACGGATGTCGGGATCAGTTGAAGACATGAAGGCCTTCAATGGTCCGAAGAAGTGCGCCTTGCCCTCGTGAAGGAAGAGAACCAGGTTCGCCAGCCGCTCCGCGAACCGCATGTCGTGGGTAACCACAATACTGGTGAACCCGAGCTGATGTTTCAACCTTTGAATGATTCCGCCGAGACGGCGGGCAATGATGGGATCGACCATGGTGGTGGGCTCATCGTAGAGCACCACCTCAGGCTGGGCGGCAAGGGCCCGGGCTATGGCCACGGCACGCCGGCGCCCGGTGGAAAGGCTAGCCGGGAGTTGATCCTGTACATCGTCAGCCCCTACAAGTCCTAGCAGCCGGTCGACCACCTGCTGTATCTGGTTTTCCTCCAGGCCGCCGCGTTCCCGCAGCGGAAAAGCCACGTTTTCCCGCACGGTCAGAGAGTCGAAGAGGGCGCCGTTTTGGAAGACCATGGTAACGTTCTTGCGAACCGCCTGCATGCCCAGTTCGCCCAGGTTGGTGATTTCCTGGCCGTTCACACGCACTGAACCCGAATCGGGCTTGAGAAACCCCATCAGGATGCGAAGGGCCACTGACTTCCCTACCCCGCTGCGGCCCAGAATGCATAGGGTCTGGCCACGTTCAACGGAAAAGTTCACTTCTTCCAGGATCGCGCGATCGCCAAACGAAATTGACACATCTTTGAAGACAATCGCGGGCTCCTTTGCCTCGGCAACCGGGGGCTGCTCAACCGGTACCTCAGGCAAGTCCGGGCCAAGAGAAAGTTCGTCAGGCTGTTCCGGGTTGGAAGACTGGTCGAGCATAGCGTGGCGTTGAGCTTCTCCTCGGTCCAGCTTACGCGATGGCTGAGCGTGACCGTTCCAGGTCGGCCGGTACGTTCAGGTTGATGAACCATTTGTGCGGTGGAAAGGCATGGGGATGCGTCACGTGCCCCGACTGTACCGCATACTCCACGGGAATAATGCTGACCGACTCGTTGAGAGCTGTGGCGGCAGCCCGGAACGCGGCGAAGCATCCGAGCCGGCCGGCGTCTAACTCGCCTCGCAGGATGGGGAGAGCTTTCCTATGCAGTGCCACGGGGAACGTTTGAGGGAATCCGTTTGCAGAGAAAAGAGTTACAGCTTTGCCGGTTGTCTGTGCATGGGATACCAGGAATTGGAGCGATGATGCCGGCAAAAACGGCAGATCAACCGGTATAAAGACCGCCAACTCCGCCTCGGAGGAGCCAAGCGCGGAGCAAATTCCACTCAACGGGCCCTGATCCGGGGTGTCATCCGGGATTACCGTCGCAATTTCTCCAAGTTCAGAACGCGAGCCAGCAAATTGCGCGGACAAGCCGGCGGATTGCAGCAATTCCACAGAACGCGCGGCGAGAGTTTTCCCGCCTAGTTCCAACAGGGCTTTATCGCGTCCCATACGGCTCGAACGGCCCCCGGCAAGGACAAAACCGGCTACTTCTGCCTTGGCCGCCCGAAACGAATTCAACGTCCTGCTTCCTCCATGAACCGGATGATCGACTCGATCCCGAGCTCGAAATTCTTCAGGTTGAACTTCTCATTGGGAGCATGCAGGTTATCGTCAGGCAGGCCAAAACCCATCATGACGCTGGGAAGCCCAAGATGCTTGGCGAAATCCCCCACAATGGGAATGGAGCCACCAGAACGGATGAACACCGTGTCCTTGCCCCAGACCGCGTGCAAGGCGCGCGTGGAAGCTTTGATGAACTGATTGTCGACCGGAATCAGGCATGGATCGCCGGAATGGATCATTCTTACCTGCACGTCGACACCGGCCGGGGCAATCTTTTCAACGTAACTCTTGTATTGCTCGAATGCCTTCGCCGGGGTCATTCCCGGAACCAGCCGCATCGATACCTTGGCCAGGGCCTTGGCCGGGATCACCGTCTTGGCGCCGGCGCCGGTGAAACCACCGGGGATTCCGTGGACGTCAAGGGTGGGCCGAGCCCAAGTCCGCTCGAGCACACCGTAGTCCGGCTCGCCGACGAGCTTTTTCGAGCCGACCTCGTTTTCGCGATAGTGCTCTTCGTCAAAGGGAAGGCTCTTCCAGGCAGCCAGTTCTTCCGCGCTCGGCGGAATAATGCCGTCATAAAAGCCGGGAATTTGAATGCGCCCGTTCTCGTCTTTCAGCTTGGCGATGATTTGTGCGATTGCCACGAAGGGATTCGGCGCAGCGCCTCCATACATGCCCGAGTGCAGGTCCGTTTTCGCCCCGCGCACCTCGAGTTCTGTGTAGATCATTCCGCGCAGTCCAACGCACAGGGTCGGAAGTCCGGGCGCGAACAGTTCTGTGTCCGAGACAAGAGCGAAATCGGCCTTCAAGTCTGCAGGTTTCGAGGCGACATAGGCAGCAATTCCCTCTCCACCAACCTCTTCTTCGCCCTCGAGAAGCACGCGCACATTCAGTGGCAGCGCACCAGTGGTTTTGAGCAGCGACTCCAATGCCTTGACGTGCATGTACATCTGGCCTTTGTCGTCGACGGCGCCGCGAGCGTAGAGGTTGCCGTTGCGCTCAGTCGGCTCGAAGGGCGGCGTGTGCCACTCGTCGAGCGGGTCGGCAGGCTGCACATCGTAATGCCCGTAGGCCAGCATGGTGGGTTTTCCGGCCGCGTGAAGCCAGTCGGCGTACACCAGGGGGTGGCCTGTCATCTCAATCAGGCGCACGTTTTCCATGCCGATGCGCTTCAGTTCGGCTGCCAGCTTCTCTGCCGCCTTCCGGCAGTCCGCTGCATGTTCAGGCAGAGTGGAGATCGACGGAATCCGCAACAGATCTTTCAATTCATTGAGAAAACGAGGATGGTTTTCGCGGGCAAATTCAACTGCGGGTGACGACATGGGAGCGCTCCAGTCCAACGCGGAAGTTCAGCCAAAACAAAAGTATAGGCCGTCGCCCCGGCCGCTGTTCTCGTGGCAGGGAAGGATGAACGCAGGTGTGGAACGGCAACCTGCGCATGGGGCCATATATTTGGATTGGGAGCCGCAGCAATGGTAAATGTTGTCGGTACTGAACGCGAATCAGAACAGACAAGTGCTCACCCTGGCATTGTTACCGGACAGCTTCAGGATTTGAGTTTCGGCTGTTAGTATCGGCCGATGCTCGGATCCAACTGAGTTGACCAGGCGTCGATGCCGCCGCGCAGCGATTGCACCCGTTCGAATCCTTGATCACGCAGCCAGACTGTGACATTGAGAGAGCGCATGCCGTGATGGCACAGCACGATGATGTGCTCGTCGGGATCAAGCTCCTGATGTGCACGAGTCGGTACATCGCCCATCGGCATTAATTCGCTGCCTGCAATGCGGGCGGTGGCGAATTCCCATGGCTCACGCACGTCGATCAGGCGCACCTGGTTCTTGCGAATCAGTTCGACTGCGTCTCCGGGCGAGATCTCATAATCCAGCATGTACCAAGTGTAGCGGGGTGCAACGCGCGAGCGCATGCGCCTGGGCCTGCGATTACGGTCGACTCTGCGGGCCGGAATCACACCGGCAGTTCGCAATCGCATGGATCAATGAACCTTGGCGTTCGCCATCGGGGGCGCGCACATAAAATCTTCTAAACCGTCTTCTAACTGCTCTCTCCAGAACGAAGTCAGAGGATCAGCGATAGTCTCTTCCACCGTTTTGACGTCCTCGCCCATCAGACTCAATGCCATGTGCACCTGGTCAGAGATGGCCATGATGCGCGACAGGGCGTTGAACAGGTTCCGGCTCACGTCGTCATGGATGGGCAAAGTGGAGTGATACATCGCCGCATCGATGCTGAGGTCGTTCAGGGTCTTTTGTAAATTGCGATATCTCTGGCCGAGAGAATCTACGATCTGAGCGGCTTCTGTAGTCATAGAAATAATCCCATCCTTGGGGATGCGAACAGTCTATGAACTATCTGGAGGGAATGTTGTGACAAAAGTCACTCAACTTGGCAGAAAAGGCTTGAAAGTCGGTGACAGTTATCACACCAGTTACGGAGTAGCGCACTCAAAGCTCCCCGAGTCATTCGAATCGCCGGTTCCTTTGTACTTTGCGACCTTGGGATAGGCGCACAACGGGCGGGTCATGGATACCTTGATTTTTCCATCGGGTCCCGGTGCGTATTTCGTGGCAAACACGTCTTTTGCGGGCGCGCCCTTCTCCACCCAGTTCTGCAAGGAATCAAAGAGACCGAATTGCTCCCCTTTTGCGGTCTGGGCGCCGAACTGGCCAAACGCGCTGGGCCCCGGCCCTCCGGTACAGTGCTCCACGCCCGGCGCCATGTAGAGTTGGGTAAACTCCGCCGTCTTCTCTTTGCCCATGGTCTGCTGCACCTGCTCGAAATAGGCAACCGAGTTCCACGGGGAGATCGCTGGATCGTTCCAGCCGTGATAGATGATCAGTTTGCCGCCACGCGCCGCGAACTTCGCCAGGTCCGGATTCGTCGAGTCCAGATCGTCTGCCATTTTCGAGTGCGACAGCTTTACCATCTCGTCCACGTTGGCCGTAAGGGGGTTCCATTTCGGATCACCTGTGACCATGTAGCGCATGTAGTTCCTGATAAATCGGGCGGACAGCGACGCTTCAGGATCGTCGCCAGTTACCCACAAACGCCATGACGTTTCGTCGCCGGGAGTGAATCCGGGAAAAAGCGCGTTTCCTGCACCGTCTTTGGGACCGGTATAGAGCATCTTGACTGTTTCGATCTGCGGTTCGGTCAGGCAGTCAAGATCATCGTCTCCCTTGCACTTCAACACGGCGGGGTCAAACTTGCATTTGGCAGGATCGTTGACAATCCCATCCTTCACGCCGTCCAGCGCATCGCATGCGTCAAGCGCGGCCTTCTGAATGGCGGGCAACTTGCTTTCAGGGAGGAAGCTTCGCGGATCGCCCAATTTCTGCATTCCAGCCACGCCTGACGCCACCATGGTGGACCAAGCATTGGCGGGCGCACCGGCCAGTATGCCGTCGTAGTCCTCAGGAAAGCGCTGCGCCTCCACAAGGGCCTCGCGCCCGCCGTCAGAGCAGGCATCAAAGTACGCCTTGTCCTGCGGTTTACCGTAGTAGGCGGCGATGATCTGCTTGGCGCGCTCCGTCATCAGGTGAACCGCTCGCCAGCCGAAGTCTTTTATTTTCTCGGGATGGCCGAATGCCCAGCTCGCGTCTGTGTTCTCCGCCTGGTGGCCCGCATCAGAGCCGGCCACGGCGTAACCACGGTTCAAATAGCCTTCTAGCTGCGGAAAGTAGATCTCCCCGGCAAAGCCGCCATTGCCTGTGCCGAGCAGGCGACCGTTCCACTCCTTTTCCGGAAGCCAGACCTCAAAATGGATCTTCGAATCACCGGAAGGACGCATGACGCCAGCCACACGGCAGAATGGATGCAAGCCCTGCAAAGGCGCAGCACCCGAGATCTCCAGCGTTCCGCCAGTCACAGGTTGAGCAAGGCTGATCGTCGTGGCGTCAAGGTTCAAGGCCTTCAACCCGGCACAATCGGCCGCATAAATCTGGATTGAACCTGCAACGGCAAACGCGATCAGCACCGTCGGAATCCGCAAAGCCGCTATGCCTGAAGTCGCCATCCCACACCTTCCTCGTTCTCCGGAGCCTTTATACCAAGCCGAAGGTCATTCCTGCGGTTTCCCGGGACATTTATCCTGTAAAGAGATGCCACCTATCCTCAACGCGCAATCCATCACCAAGCAATTCGGCGCCAAGCCACTTTTCCGCGCCATCAATTTGACCGTCGAGGACGGCGACCGGATTGGCCTGATAGGCCCCAACGGCGCCGGGAAATCCACGCTGCTCGCTGTGCTTGCCGGCCAGGTTGAACCTGACGAAGGCGAGCTCGCAGTACGCAAACGCGCCCGCGCGGCCTACGTGCCGCAGGATTCCGTGTTTGAGCCCGGACTCTCCATTCGCCAGGTTTTGGAACGCGACATGACGCTCGCCCACACTCCTGAAAACGAGCGCGAAGGCCGCATCCGCGAGATCTCCGGGCGCACCGGATTTCTCTCCCTCGATGCCGAAGCAGCCTCCCTTTCCGGCGGCTGGCGCAAGCGTCTCGCTATTGCAGAAGCACTCGTCACTGTGCCCGACGTCCTGCTTCTCGATGAGCCAACCAATCACCTTGACCTTGCGGGCATTGAGTGGCTGGAAGAATTGCTCACGTCCTCGCCCTTCGCCGCCGTAACAGTGAGCCACGACCGCTACTTCCTCGAGTCCACGTCGAGCCAGATCGTGGAGCTGAACCGCGTTTATGCAGAAGGCCTGCTGCGTGTGAAGGGCAACTTCAGCCGCTTCCTTGAAGAGAAGCAGGCGTATCTCGAATCCCAGAACCGCCAGATGGAGTCGCTTCGCAATCGCGTTCGCACGGAGATAGAGTGGCTCCGTCGCGGTCCAAAGGCGCGGACGACAAAATCGAAGGCACGCATCGACTCGGCCAACGCGATGATCGGCCAGCTTGCGGACGTGACCAGCCGGACAGCCACCGGCTCTACCGGCATTGATTTCACGGCCAGCCAACGCAAGACAAAGCGTCTCGTCGAGTTTGAAGGCGTGGCTTGCGAGATGGGCGAACGGCGACTTTTCTCCGATCTCAACTTCATCCTCACTGCAGGCAGCAAGGTGGGCCTGGTTGGCCCAAACGGCAGCGGGAAAACCACACTGCTCCGCCTGCTCCGCGGCGAAGTGCAGCCCGTCGAAGGGTCGATTCGCCGTGCTGATGCATTGCGTCTTGTCTACTTCAGCCAGATGCGCGAGATTGACGATTCGCTGACGCTGCGCCGCGCGCTTGCACCGGAAGGCGATTCCGTGATCCACAATGGGCGTCCCACTCACGTGGCCAGCTGGGCAGCGCGCTTTCTATTTACGGGCGAACAGTTAAATCAGCCGGTACGGAATCTTTCTGGCGGCGAACGGGCTCGTGTGCTGATCGCGCGGCTCATGCTGCAGCCGGCGGACGTGTTGCTCCTCGACGAGCCGACGAACGACCTCGACATCCCGACGCTGGAGATTCTTGAGGACAACCTGCTCGAGTTTCCCGGCGCACTAATTCTTGTTACGCACGATCGCTATCTGCTCAATCGCGTGTCTACGACGGTGCTCGGCCTTGACGGCAAGGGCCGTATCGGTCAGTTCGCGGATTTCGGCCAGTGGGAAACGTGGATGGATGAAGGCGAGACGAATGCAACTCAGGCAAAGCCGGCAAGCGCGGCATCTGTAACCAATCCCAGTCCCAACACCAACCCCTCCAGGAAGAAACTCTCTTACATGGAGGCCCGTGAGTTTGCCGCGATCGAGCAACGCGTGGAAGAGTCCGACGAACGGCTCGCCTCGGCTCGCGATCGTGTCGAGCAGCCCGAAATAGCGACCGACGCCGCTGCTTTGCAGCAGGCTTTGAAGGAGCTCGAAACCGCTCAGGAAGAAAACGATTCACTTTACGCTCGTTGGGCCGAACTTACTGAGAAGGCTGGCTAGGGGCTCCGAATGCCGGCCCATGCGATCATGTTTCGAGTTCAACCGTTATTGAGACCCGGCCGATGATGAGCCTTCTTCACAAACTTCGATTCCCCGCTCGACAGCTCGTCAAGAGTCCCGGCTTCTCACTGACGGTCATCGTGATTCTGTCCCTGGGAATCGGCGCCACTACGGCGATCTTTTCTCTTGTTGAAGGTGTTCTTCTACGCCCGCTTCCTTTCAGAAACCCCGAACGCCTCGTGACATTAGGGGACCATGTAGGCGATAGCCCTGGTATCGGAGTCACGGCTCAGGAAATCGGGAAATACGAAACCGCATCCTCCGCGTTCGCGTCAGTGGGTGGCTACTCCGGGGCCAGCTTTGAAGTATCTGGCGGCGCCATGCCTGAAGTGGTCGATGCCGCCCGATTCACAGCCGGAGTCTTCACCACGCTCGGCGTGCAGCCGCTTATTGGCCGGGTCTTCACAAAAGAGGATGAAGATGCACACAAACCCGTTGCGGTAATCAGCTACTCATTGTGGCTTAACCGCTACCACCTCGATCCGCAAATCCTGGGAACGTCTATCAGCCTCGATCGCCAGACGCGATCGATTATCGGCGTTATGCCGCGAAGCTTCGAATTTCCGCTGCACACGGGACGCCTCAACGCCACTCAGCTTTGGATTCCCATGAGCCTTACCGCCGACGAGCTCTCCGCGCAGAACGCGGGATACTGGGGCTATCAGATGGTGGGGCGACTGCGCGACGGAGTGTCGGTACAGCAGGCTGCGCAGGATGCGAATCGCGTGGCCGGTGAGATCATGCGCGGGTTCCCTCCGGGCATGGCAGCCATTCGTATTCGAGGCGACGCTGCCTTACTCCGCGACCTGATCGTCGCGGATGTTCGCCCGTTGTTGCGCATCCTGTTTCTCGCCGTGCTGGTTGTGCTGCTCATGGCATGCGCTAACGTGGCAGGACTCATGTTGGTGCGATCTATCCGGCGTCGTCGCGAATTCGCCGTCCGGCTCGCGCTTGGAGCACGCTCGAATGTGTTGTTCCGCGATTCGATTATTGAAGGCCTGCTGCTGAGCCTTGCCGGCGGCATCCTCGGCCTCCTTCTGGCTGCGATCACTATCCGCTTCGCACTACATGTCTTGCCGGAATCGATGCCGCGGATTGACGCGATTTCAGTCGATGCCGCAGTCGCCGCTTTTGCGCTTCTGATCAGCCTTGTCACGGGAACTGTCTGCAGCCTGGCTCCGGCTTTCGCCGCCGTGCGCACCAATTTGACTCAGAGCCTGAAGGAAGGCGTTCGCACCGGCACCAGCGCCGCGGGGCATACCTGGCTTCGCTCTTCGCTTGTGGTCGCGGAGATTGCCATCGCGCTCGCACTCCTCACGCTCTCCGGGACTTTTCTCCGCAGTTTTGAAAAGATGCGCGCAGTCGATCCCGGCTTTCGTCCCGACCACGTCCTGGTCGCCGGATATCAGCTTCCCCTCAATCTGTATGCCACTGATGTGATGGTGCAAAACTTCAACCGCAACGTGATCGACCGGCTTTCAACGAAGCCGGGCGTTGGCGCCGCCGGAATTACCAATGCGCTGCCCGCAACGGGATTTACGGGCATGGCCGCCTACACCATCGAGGGCCAGCCCGCCGAAGGATGGAAGCTCAAGTTCGCAGCCTTCTCCGTCCTCTTCGGAGACTACTTCCGCTCCATGGACATCCGCCTCCTTGACGGCCGTACATTCACACGCGAGGATCGTTCTGACTCTCCCCTTGTGGTCATCGTGAATGAGTCGATGGCACGCGATTGCTGGCCCGGTCAGCGACCCGTCGGCAAGAGAATGCATCTGGGAAATCCCCGCAAGGGATACCCCTGGGCAACCGTTGTGGGTGTGGTTGCCGACACCAAGGGCGGCTCGCCAGACCAACCGAGCGGTGAGCAGTTGTACCTTCCCGCGCAGCAACCCACGACACTCTATGGCTCTGACTTCTCAGGGACGCTAACTCATGCAGTGGGTGGGTTCATCACCGTTCGTTCCGCTCTTCCGCCTGAGCAGATGGTGCCGACTCTCCGTTCTACCGTCGCCTCTGTTGACCCTGCTCTTGCCCTCCAGAATGTCCAGACCATGGACAATGTGATCTCCGACATCGAAGCACCGAGACGCTTCAACACCGGCCTCATCACCGCGTTCGCATCAGGCGCGCTTCTGCTCGCCATTACCGGCATCTACGCTGTGGTTGCCTTCTCGGTTTCCCTGCGCAATCAGGAAATCGCGATCCGCATGGCGCTGGGTGCACAACGGGGCGGGATTGCGCGACTTGTTCTGCTGTCGGCAGCCAGGCTGGCCCTTCTCGGCTGCGGACTTGGCGTAGTTGGATCGCTGCTGCTTTCCCGATTCATCAGCGCGTTCCTGTTCAACGTGAGTGCGACCGACCCCGCAATTTACCTCGCCAGCGTCACAATCATGATGGTTATGGCATTGGTCGCATCGGCGCTACCCGCAATCCGCGCCGCATCGTCCGACCCCATCAAAGCGCTGCGCTCGATCTGATCCGACACACTTGCGGCCGAGAAATCGTACGGGCCGGTGAATAGTTGCTGACCCGCCGCCAATCGAAAATCCGCATCAACTACCATCACTGCATGCCGACTCGCACATCCGCCGAGACACGCAAAGCTCAGACACCAACTGCGATTCCAGCCTGCCCTGTTGAACGCGCCATCCATGTGATCGGCGGCAAATGGAAGCTTCTTCTGCTTCGTTCACTCTTGCTGAACGGCGCCCAAGGTTACAACCAGTTGCTCGCCAGCGTCACCGGTATCAGCGCCAAAGAGCTCACGCGCAATCTTGGCGAACTCGCCGCGTCCGGCTTGGTGACACGCCCGCCCGGTGTTCCGGACCGCAACCAGCCCTACGGCCTTACGCGGCTGGGTGAAGGTCTCATGCCCATCTTCAAGGACTTGCTCACATGGGGACAGACGATGCCCTCCTCGGTCGCCGCCGACTAACCAACGCACATTTCGGTGCGTTGACAGGCAATTCCCTCCACCCGACAATGGGCCTGAACTCGACCAGAATCAGTGGAGGAATGCCGATGCCCGGAACCAAGCAGAATCCCTGGAAGCTCAAGACACCACCTGGCACCGCCGAGTTCGAGGCTTATAAAGATCCCGCCGCCGATCCACCTGCCCTCATCGTGCAGGTCGGCAAGACTCAACTTCGCTACCATCTGCGCTGCCTCGAAGACCTGCACGCCATGCTCAAGGCACACGGTGACTGGATGCTTCTCGGAAGCGCTGACGAGCAGAAAGACGCGGTGGAAGGCACAGTGGAAAGCTGGAGCCGATCTGCCTCAAACCCGGTGGGGGGATGGTATGGCCTGAAAAAAGGCCTTCGCGGCCGTTTCGGGATGTACGTTCCCCCGGTGATGAAGGAACTCGGTCTGGCCGAGGTCGAGAGCAATCCAAAGAACAACCGAATGCGCGCGATCTAGCCAAAATCCTACCATTTGAGCTCGTGACATTTCTGCACGATCGGCATGCGGTCAGTGCCCGCCGCGGGGCACCGTTCGCCCACGTGTAGCGCAACCTCGATCAATTCACCTCTCGTTGAGCGCATTGTGCTATCACCGTCGCCTTCGCAGGTGATATGGATCACATCCGGGAAATTCACCGACTGCTAAAAAGGTCTCGACGATCCGATACAGAGGTAAGGGCTCGTCTCAGCGAGAGTTGGAGGTTTCGGAGTGCAGCTCGCTCCTCTCGTGAATCGGAGGTCGCGCATATGGGATTGGATCGTATTTGCAACTCAGACTTATTTGGTCGTATACTTAACTACGACCAAACTGGTCGCAGTTCTAGGGTTCTGTCTTTTCCGAGAATCCACGGAGTTCGGCGGGTGAGCGTGTTAAGCGAGTTGAACGTTGGCGAGAGCGGGGTTGTTGTGGCACTCAACCTCCCAGAATCGGTACAGAATCACCTGATGCACATGGGCTTTGTACCCGATGCACGCGTGACTGCTATGCGACGCGCCCCGGCCGGCGATCCCACTGTATATCGCGTTGACGGCATGGAGATTGCCCTCCGCCGCGAGACTGCCCGCGCTATCCGCGTTCGGAACGCCGAGCTCGAGCTTGAGGACGAAGCGCGGGAGTTGCTTGAGGCCGCGCGATGAATCCCTGCTGCGAAGTTCCGGCATTCGAACCCTCCAAAGCCCCCATTGCCGGAGCTCTTCGCACCGTAGTTCTCATCGGACCGCCCAATGCAGGCAAGTCGACTCTTTTCAATCGTTTGACTGGACTTCGGCAAAAGGTCGCCAACTATCCCGGCGTTACCGTAGAGCAACGCATGGGTCCCTATGGCAGGGATTGGCCGTGAAGACCTGACACTGATCGACCTCCCGGGGGTTTATTCGCTTACGCCCTACTCGGAAGATGCTCGCGTCGCTGTGGATGTGCTCAAGGGCAACATGCCGGGAACACCCAAGCCGGACGCGGTTCTACTGGTTCTTGATTCCCTTCACCTTACCCGTCAGCTCATGCTGGCTGCCCCGGTTCTGGCTCTCGGTATTCCAACCCTCGTCCTGCTGAACATGAGCGACCTGATGGAGTCCCGCGGAGGCAAGATCGATCCACTCACGCTGGCCCGCGAACTTGGCGCTCCAGTAGCCCGGATCAGCGCAACACACGGAACCGGCCTGGACGCAGTTCCTCTCTTTCTGAATCAACGCTCCGGCCACGAAACTATTGTCCACGGGGTCAGTTCAAACGGATCGAGCGCCAATGGGGCGCACTCGAACGGCATCGTCTCCAACGGTTCCGGATCGAACGGATCGAATGCCAACCTGCTGGCGCTTCCGGTGCTGGGGAACGCCGCCAGCACTCACAACTGGGCCGCCCAGGTAAGCAAGAAGACCGGCTATCTGGCGCCGCTTTCTGCCGAGGGCAGTCGCAAGCTCGACAATATTCTCCTTCACCGCATCTGGGGACCGCTGCTTTTCCTTATGGTGGTCATCGGCGTATTCGAGGTCGTGTTCTCGATCGGTCAGCCTCTCTCCGACGGCTTTGGCGAAGTTCTGGCCAAAATGGGCGAACTGGTCCGCCCTCTCCTGCCCATGGGCTGGCTCCAGTCCCTGGTGCTTGATGGCATTTGGAAGGGCATCTCTTCAGTGCTCGTCTTCCTGCCCCAGATTCTGCTTCTGTTCCTATTTATCGGCGTCCTTGAGGACTCCGGATACCTGGCACGCGCCGCTTTGATCGCCGATCGCGTGATGCGTTCCATTGGGCTCAACGGCAAGGCGTTCATTCCTTTACTTTCGGCATATGCCTGCGCGGTCCCGGCCATCATGGCGACCCGCACCATTGAGAACAAGCGCGACCGGTTCGCCACTATTCTGGTCACACCGTTCATGACCTGCTCGGCGCGGCTGCCGGTTTACATGCTGCTCATAGCGGCATTTATTCCCAACACCGCCTACCTGCACGGCTTCCTGGGACTGAGAACCATAGTCATGCTCAGTCTGTATGTTGCCGGATTTGTCGCAGCCATGACGACGGCGCGGCTTCTGAAGAGTTCCATCCTCAAGTCGAGCGAAACTCCTTTCATCCTCGAGTTGCCTCAGTACAGAATGCCGACGCTGCGCTCCCTTGGCATGCGTCTTGTCGATCGCGGGCGGGTGTTTCTATACCAGGCCGGCACCGTGATTTTGTGCGTAACGATAGCACTGTGGATCCTGGCGCATCTGCCCATCATTCACACCGCACAGGGTGTGTGGTCTGCACCTGAGCTTGCAGAGAGCGTGATCGGACGGATCGGCCACTTCATTGAGCCCGCGATCGCGCCGCTGGGTTTCAACTGGAAGATCGGCATCGGCCTCATTTCAAGCGTGCTGGCCCGCGAAGTCATGGTCAGCACCATGGGAACGCTCTATGGCGCCGATCCCGGAACCCAGGCGCTCAATCTGCAGACCGCTCTGCATCATGACATGACTTTGGGCGGTGCGCTGGCGCTGATGATCTTCTTCGCGTTCGCCATGCAATGCACGTCGACCATGGCGGTAGTGCGGCGCGAGACCAATAGCTGGAAGTGGCCCGCCGTGCAATTTGCCTACATGCTGGTGCTCGCGTACGGTGCGGCTTTCGCCGTCAACCACCTGGTGATGGCGTTCATCCGCTAGCTACTTTTCCCCAGTTCCTAGTTGAAATTTGAGCAGCACCGCCGCACCCCACGGATTGTTTCCGTAGATGGGTGTGAGCCGCGTCGGGGTGTTGTAGCCGGTAAACTGCGCGCCGAGCTCGGTAACGCCATCTGACCAGCCAAAGATCCGATGCGCGTAACCGCCGGTATAGGCTTGTACGCGACCCACCGCACTCTCAGTGGGAGGTGCGGAGGCGGCAAGGAGATCTGTGGTGCGATCCGCATTTTCAATGCGTGTCCACAAACTCTGCTTGTGATCGAACGACAAGGTAGCCTCGGCAAGATAGCCGTTGGCGTTCTCTGTCGATGCAATCGTGTGATTGCGTCCCCAGACCGCAATGGCATTCAGTGCGGCCGTGCCGAATGTGTGGTGATAACTGATGGATGCGGTCTGACGCAGCACGTCCTCATCTGCGTGTAGCGCCTCCGGAGAATGCAGATGACCCACCGAGTACTGGCCTGCCCAGTCGCGTCCGGCGGCTACCGACAGTCGACCGGACCACGAATCGACGGTGCCGGCCTCGATATGCCAGCGGTTCTCGTCGGGTTCCCGGCCATGGAACCCTGATGCCTCGAAGCGCGCTCCCGCGCGACCCACGTTCATCGCAACACCACCCGTCACGACGTCATATGCAATGTGAGTCGAGTCTTGCAGATGGTGCGAGAGGGGCGCCAACGGATCTTCGCTGGCAGGAGCGCGATGCGGGTAAGCGATGGGGCCGAGTGCCGGATCCCCAACAGGTGCGGCGTAGATGCTCAGCAATGTGCGATCGCCCACCTTGCGATCGTAAAGCGCCGCGATCTCCATGAAGAAATTGTGCGGATGCTGACCATCCACAATCGGCTTGCCGTATGCGGTCTCCCCTTGTTGGAAGAGCTCCGGATAGTAGCGGCCCGTGATGGTGGCCGGCTCCAGGCTCAACATCACCCGAAGTGTCAATTCTCCACTTGTGTAGCTTCTCTGCGCCATGGGCATGAGCCAGTTCACGCTGAACAGCTTGTCGTGCGCACGCGGACCCTCCTGCTGCTGGTCTGCGATGAACGCATTACCGTGAAGCATGAACATCCACTGGCTCTTCGTCATCTTCATGAGCATCGGCGGAACGGTCGACCCCGGTTCGAGGCTGGTGCCTGAGCCGGTGTGTCGCAGAATGTTCTCAGTCAACGACGGCGCGGGGCCTCCCATATTCATGCTCATCTGGGCCTGGCAACAGGCAGACGTGAGCAGGCAAATGAATAGCAAAACGATACGTATCACGATTGATCTCCGAGGATGTTTCAGATGCAGAGGGGCTCACCCAAACAACGGGCGGGCCGAAGGTGGCTCTGCGCACGATCAGATTCGGAGAATGGGTGGCGGGTCTGGGGAGGTGAAATCGCCCCGCCCGAGCTCGAATTGGCGGAGAGCCGGAATAGTTGCAGGAACCATCGCATCCAAGTCAGACTTAACCGCCGGTACCAATGGTTGAGGCCGTTCAATCCGGCTTCCGTCGTGTGAAGTTGGTCCCGCACAACATGAAGAGCTTTTGACGGCGTGGGATTCACAGCACGCGTGGGTCTTAGCAGTTCTGCAGCAAAGCAGGCCTGGAAGCCCCGCATTGAGCAGAAGGAAAATCGCCAGGATTTGCGCACCCAGTCGCTGCATAGTGTGATTATAAGGCGAGCCGAATCGCTCCTGAATCAAGGTAGGAGATTGTGGCAGGCGCTTTCTCGCAGTCCGGCACCCACAGGCCGTACCGCTGCAAATCAACCGCATGTGAGAAACTGGATTGAACGGTATTTTTCAGCAGGGCTGCCCCTTTGTGCGCCCCATCTTTTCACGCGGCCTGGGCCTTCGTTCACGCCGGCTGCGTTACCCCTACAGGATCAGAACCGAATGCTCAGTGTCAGCAATGTAACCATGCGCTACGGCGCCAAGGTCCTCTTCGAAGAAGTCAGCGTCAGCTTTGTCTCCGGACGTCGCTACGGGCTCACGGGGCCCAACGGATCGGGCAAGTCGACCTTTATGAAGATCCTCACTGGCGAGCTTGACGCTCAAAAGGGCAACGTTGTCCGCCCACGGAAATTTGGCGTCCTTCGCCAGGATCAATTTGCCTTCGACAACTATCGCGTTATCGACACCGTGATTATGGGCAACAAGCCGCTGTGGGCCGCAATGGAAGAGCGCGACCGCATCTACGAGAAGCCTGAACTCTCTGACGCCGACGGCATGCGGCTTGGTGAGCTGGAGGGTGTGATCGGAGACGAGGACGGCTACACGGCGGAAGCGGACGCCGCCATTCTGCTGGATGGCCTGGATATTCGCGAAGAACTCCACGAGCGAAAAATGGGTGAGTTGCAGGGTGGACAGAAGGTGCGTGTGCTGCTGGCGCAGGCGCTGTTCGGCAAGCCCGAGGCGCTGCTGCTTGACGAACCTACGAACTACCTCGATCTGGATTCGATCCACTGGCTGCAGGATTTCCTGCTGAATTACGACGGAACCCTGATTGCGATTTCGCATGATCGCCACTTTTTGAACAGCGTGACCACGCATACCGCGGACATCGACTATCAGACCATCATCGTGTACACGGGCGGCTACGACGATATGGTGATGGCGAAGACACAGATACGCTCGACGCTCGAGTCACAGAACGCACAACGCGAAAAGAAAATTTCGCAGTTGAACGAATTCATCGCGCGTTTCGCCGCAGGCACTCGTTCGAGCCAGGTGACCAGCCGGCGCAAGGAAGTGGAGCGTCTGCAAACGAATGAACTGGCACGGTCGAACATTCAGCGCCCGTTCATCAAGTTCGACCAGGTGCGCCCCAGCGGCAAGCACGTGCTGGAGTTCAAGCATCTGACGAAGTTCTACGGCGATCAGAAAGTATTGGATGGATTTACCGCCAACGTGCTTCGCGGTGAAAAGGTTTGCCTGATGGGCCGGAACGGTGCGGGCAAGACCACGCTGCTCAAGAGCCTGCTGGCCACTTATCCCGGCCTGAGCGACCCCGAGTATTCGCTCGACAACGGCACGGTCTTCTGGGGCCACGAAGCGCAGATCGGGTATTTTCCGCAGGATGTGGGAGCGACGATTCAACATGGGCTTACGGTGGCGGAGTGGCTGCACCGGTGGAACCCCGCGGCGCACGTGGAAGAAATTCGCGGCATCCTGGGGCAAATGCTGTTCAGCGGCGAAGAGGGTGAGAAGCAAACCAAGGCTCTCTCCGGGGGCGAGCAGGCGCGGCTAGTGTTCTGCAAGTTGATTCTGACAAAGCCAAATATTCTCATTTTTGACGAGCCTACGAACCATCTCGATTTGGAATCGATCAACGCGTTGAATATTGCTTTGCAACGCTACGAAGGCACGGTGTTGCTGGTAACGCACGATCACGATTTGATCGATGAAGTGGCAACGAGACTGTGGAACTTCGATCACGGAACAATCGAAGACTTCCAGGGGCCGTATACAGAGTGGAAGGGGAAGCACACCTAGGGCCATTCCGCTCGTGTTCCCGAATTTTAAAATTGACTTTCTGCTGATCCAAATTTGTAATGGGACGAGTGGCGATGGAGTTCGCCCTTAACCGCTGTCCTACCAATAGGTCCAGACAGCTGATGACTCCTGGCAGGGATGCAAGCCTGTCGGGAAGTCATGTCCCGGCATCGATTCCCTGTAAAACTTGTCTGCTGCGAAGTCACCCTTGAGGTGCACTGCGTTTCCGCGTATTTGCGGGCATGCCGTCCACGCGCTGCAGAATTTGCAGTTGAGAACGAAAAGCTGATCGAAAGGAGAACAGCTTTGTACAAATATTTGCTAATTGCCCTGGGTGGGGCGCTGGGGTCGATCGCGCGCTTCTGGGTAGGGTCCACGGTAGGCAGCCGGCTCGGCATCCGATTCCCTTTTGGGACGCTGGCTGTGAATCTCACCGCCTGCGTCGTGATCGGATTTGCAGTTACCTTTCTCGGCAAGCGCATGGAAGTGGATCCGGCCTGGCGCTACTTCGCCACGATCGGATTCATCGGGGCCTACAGCACCTTTTCCACCTTCGAGTGGGAGACCATGGAGACGCTGCGCTCGGGAGCATTTGGCATGGCGGCGCTCTACGCGGTGGGTAGTCTAGTGCTGGGACTGGGGGCCACCTGGTGCGGCGCTGCGCTGGGAGAAACACTGTAGCGTCTAAACAGACCGCTGAATTGGCAACTGGTCGTTTCGCCCGTCCCATCCGCATCTAATTGGCAAACGCTCCGGAATCAAAAAACACGGAGTGGAGTTGCAGACAGAGTGAGGTTGATGTTCCAATCGCGACTTGTCGGCAGGGTGCTGCCCGCGAAACATCCGGCAGGGACCGAAAGGATCTGCGATGTTGACCACCGGAAAAGCAACCAAAGTGACCGTTTACCTGAGCGATGGCTCCAAGCATAAAGGTGTGCCTGTCTTTACCGGAGTACTGGACTTTCTCTTCAGAAACGGTGTCGCCGGCGCTACGGTCTTCAAAGGAGTGGCTGGGTTCGGCGCGGGACATCGCATACACGCGGCGCACATCCTGGAGCTTTCCGATCATCTACCCATCAAGATCGAGTTCATCGACAGCGCGGAGAAAGTTCAAAGCATACTGCCGGAACTACAGCAGCGCTGCGGCTCTGGGCTCATTGAGATGCAGGAGACTTCGATCATCGTGCCTCCTCGGCAAAAGTGATCAGTTTCGACAGCTTCAATGAACTGAAGTGAAAGGGGACGCAGGCAGGCCTTCACCATTGAACAGATTGCACTGCGGGCTGTTGCTCCATCCGTAGCGAATCGAAACAGGATTGGGCACATCCGGGCTTGACGCAACAATCGTATCTGCATCCACTGTCGCCTTCGCTGAAACGAATTTGCCATCGGCGCCCGCAACTTCAATGCCCGACACTTCGCCTCCCTTGGCAGTCAGCCTCTTAGCGTGATCGAACCATGCGCGAATGGAATTGCCTTCAATTGTTGCTTGCCGGAACATGGGCCCGGAGTACTCGAGTTGTGCATCGCCATAGACGGTGGCGCGCGCCGCCAGCGCCAGGCGATGACCCACGTCGAGTTTGTCGGTTGGGTGTACGTCGTCAGGGTTGCCGATGTCGATGGTGACCGCCATGGCCGTGTTGCGCAGGCCGAGAGTTTTCACCTGCTGCTGACGGAGACTCGCCCAATCCTCAAGGGGTGTGGATTTGAAGTTGGAGATCTGGACATAGAAAAACGGGAACGCGCCCTGGCCCCACTGATGGCGCCAGTCCTCAATCAGTGTGCGCATGATGCGGTCATACAGGGGCCAACGCTCGAGCGCGCTGTTGCTCTCTCCCTGGTACCACAGCACGCCGCGAATGGGAAACGGCACCATTGGCGCAATCATGCCGTTCCACAAATTGCCCGGTCCCCAGCTTGCCAGCGGCGGATGCCAGGGAAACTGCGGAATCGGCTTACCCTGTGCCTTGGCTTCGTCGCGCTGACGTTGCTCGTCCTTGAGTTCGTTCTCCGTGTCGGCCGCATGGTCGAGCATCTTGCCGCGAGAGGCAAACAACGGATCGAGAGACGCGTCTTCGCCCAACGCGGTCAAGCGCACCCATGATTCGGCAACCGTGCCACCCCAGGTGGAATCAACAACTCCCACAGCCACGTGCTCACGCTGCGATATTTCGCGTGCGAAATACCAGGCTACAGCGGAGAATTCTTTCGCAGTCTCGGGGCTTGATGCGGTCCAACCCGTGGTGGACAGATCGTCCTGCGGATAGTCTGCGGCTTTCTTGTCCACCATCAAGAGCCGGATTTGCTGATTGTCCGCATGTGGCAGGTCAGCTGCTGCGCTTGCCGCTCGGCTCATTGGAAATTCCATATTTGATTGGCCCGAGGCAATCCAGACATCGCCGACGAGGATGTCATGAATCGTAGTGAGTGGAAGCGCGTTCCCATCCATCAAACCATTTGCCACTGCGGCGGGCGTTCCCTTGATCGCCATTTCAAAAGGACCACCGGCGGCACCAGGCTTGAGATAAATGCTCCAACGCCCTATTCGGTCACTGGTTCCGGTAGCAGTCTGGCCGCGAAATGTGACACTCACCTGCTCTCCCACCGGGGCCCGGCCCCATACATGCACCGGCAAATCGCGCTGCACCACCATGTGGTCCGATAGAATTTTTGGAATGGATACCTGGGCGGAAACGATGGCGACTGGCATTAGAACCAGGACGAGTATCGAACGAAGGTTCAAGGATTGCCTCACGATTTTCGAGTGATCCGAAGCATTTCCGAGTGATTTCATTCGAAAATTTCCGGAAGGAAAACCGTATCAGATACCGCTATCGCGAGGAGCATCTGGGAGCGCTTGAAACAACTTTTTGCAGGGAATCTACCCCCTGGTACCCGAAACCATTACGATGCTCGAGCCAAGTCAGCTTTTCTCATTGACATCGCCCGAGGACGTTGGTGAGAATCCGGGTGGCACCGGTGTCCAGCCCGGAGCGGCTCTGAGCGTGAGGGACCGAGTTCCCCGCCGCAAGGGAAGCAAGCCCTGGACTGAAAGAGATCGTGAATCCGAATGAGTAAGCCGCAACCACCCCAGGATTTCAAGCACCACGCCAGGCTGCATCCCCCCTTCCACATTGTTACTTTCTTACTCCTCGTGGCAAACATCGTGGCCGTAAGCGTGCACCTCTCGCACCACGTCAGCCGGTGGAATATCTGGCTGCTGGTGATGTCGATTGGCCTGTTCGTTCCTGTGCTTCTCATCCGCATCTATGCTCTGAAAGTGCAGGATCGCGTCATTCGGCTCGAGGAGCGCCTTCGTTTGAAAGATCTCGCGCCTGTAGAATGGCGCCCTAAGATCAATGAATTGAGCGTTGATCAGATGATAGGACTACGCTTCGCCTCAGACGAGGAAGTGGTGGTGCTCGCGGGGCAGGCACTGGCGGAAAATCTCACCCGCAAGCAGATCAAGGAACGCGTCAGGCACTGGCGCCCAGACCACTGGCGGGTTTAGCCCTAAAGCTCGATTCGCCCGCAGTCTTCACCACCCAACTTGTATCTTCGACCGACCGTCATACGGGACCCGATGGCGGCGTACTTGTGCGCATGGAATTGAATCAGGCGTAGAATTCTGACCATGAGATCTGTGGCTGCGGTTGCGATCGTTGTGGGCACGCTGGCGATTCCAGGTTGGGCGCAGCACGGGACATCGCGCGGTGGCTTTTCTGACCATTCTGGTTCATTCGGCCACTCGGCGCCAGTTGGACCCTCAGCTCCAGCGAGACATTCGGGGCCAATGAACCATTCGGGCCCGATCATCCACTCGGGCTCTATGGGCCACGCAGGATCCATTGGTCGCCCGGCGCCCATGGGATACGCACCTCCGATGAATCACCCCCGACCAATTGCTCCCGGAAGGTTCTCGACCCCCACACCCATGCGTTTCGGGTCACAGGGCATTGGAAATCAAGGGAGAACTCCGGTGGTCCGCGCTCCTTATAACGGTGATGCCCACATGGGCGGCAAAGGACAAGGCTGGAATCAGGGCTTTGGCAATCGGGGCCGAGACCGGAATCGCGGCCGGGATCGCGACCACGATGGCGACCGTGACAGAGGCCGTGATCATCATCGCCGGCCGTATTGGCGCGGGGTGCAGCTCGGACTGGGATACGGCTATTTGGGATGGCCAGGATATCCGTTCCTCTGGAACGACCCGGACCTGTTCGGCCACGATGCCGCTACCTACGACAGCTATGACGCGCCCTATGCGGGAGAATATGACCCAGGCTACAACGGTCAATACGCCACTCAATATCCCGGGTATCCAGGTGCACCAACCTCCAACAAGGATGCGAATAGTGATGGATACGGATATCCGGCGGCAAATGAACCGACAGATTCTCGTGCGCCGTATCAAGGGTCAGTGACCGTAAACAACCCGCCCGCGGTACAGCAGGCTGTGACGCTGGTATTCAAGGATGGACGGCCGCCTGAGCAGATCCGCAATTATCTGATCACGCCGACAACGCTTACGGTCCTCGATCAGAAGTATCGCGAAATCCCGTTGGACCAGATCAACCTGGCAGCCACGCAGCAAATGAATCGTGCCGACGGCATCGATTTCCGCGTTCCCACTGGCTCGCTCTGAACCAACGCTGTAGACAGAAGTCCGCAGAACAAGCTCGCAGAACCAATCGGCTAGTCGCCCTGTCTCTCCGCTGCAGGCTTGTCTGTTGCGATGTGACTGAGCGTCTCAGAATCCAACTCATGCTCATGCCGATAATGATCGATCGGCATTTTTCCGTCCCACCACGCGCCGTTCATCGGGTAAACATCCGGATCAAAGAACACCTGATAGAAGTGCCATACCAGGATGGCTAGCGTGGCCAGAATCGCCTCATAGAAGTGAATCGCCGTAGCCACATCAACCAACCAGCGCGCGAACATGTTGCCGACCGAAACCTTGGCCCAAAGCATGACGCCTGTAAATCCCATGAGGCCGGTGCCCCACACCAGCGCCCAGTACTCAGCTTTCTCGGCATAGTTGAAGCGGGCAAACTTCGGCTTCTCTTGTCGCATGCCAAGGTAATACAGCATTGTCTGCAGGGCATCGACGGCATCTCGCGGAGCGGGGACAAGATCGCGCAGCAACCTGCGACCCTCACGAGCAGCGACGACATAAAACACGTGATAAATGCCGGCGGCAATCAAGATGACACCCGCTACGCGATGAACGATGCTGCGTAAAGCCTCGCCCACGCCGAGTATCTGCGCAAACCATGAATCGGGATACTTGAGTGCGAACCCGGTAATGACGAGAACCATGAAGCTCGTGACCAAAACGAGATGCTGCCAGCGCTGATTGACGCTCATTCGCACCACGTTGACAGTGTGCGATGCACGGCGATCGGCAAGTTTGCGGCGCCAAATGATGAGATTGTGCAGCGCCATGGCGCCAATGACGAGGATGATCAGAGGGATGTAAATGAGGCGGACCCAGCGCACTCCGATTGAACCGATGTCGCGGCTCTGCGTGCCATCCTGCGTGTGTACCCGTGTGAGTGTGAACTTCTGAGTCACTCCCTGATGACATTTGCCGCATGTGGCGTCAAGGTTGGCACGATTGACGCTCGAATGCCCATCAGCTGACGGCAGAATGTCATGCACGCCATGACAGCTCGAACAGTTGGCAGCCAGGATCGAACCACCCTGCGTCGCCAGCCCATGATAACTGTCGAGATAACTTGACACGCGGTTCCCGGGAAGGCCAAATTCCTTCGATAATCGGACGCCTTCATGGCACGGTGCGCAGGTATCGCGTGAAACATTCTTCTCAGCAACCGGTGAGTTAGGATTCTTATGCGACAAGATTGAGTGGATCCCGTGGCAATCAGTGCAAACCGGTGCCAGCCCGTTTCCGCGTGCAATTCCCTGCCCGTGAATGCTGCCCATGAACTTCTTCTGCACGTCGGTGTGACATTTCCCGCAGGTGAAAGGGACGTTGAACTTGTAAATAGGCGACCTGGCGTCGTTTGCAGGGATAATGTCGTGGGCTCCGTGACAATCGGTGCATACCGCGGCTCTCAACGAACCCTTCTCGACTGCTTTCCCGTGAACGCTTTCCTGGTACGACAAAAACGGCTGCGCGCTGTGGCCGTTCGACTCCATCAAAAACTTCTGGCCATGGCATCGACCGCACGTAGCTGGAATGTTGGAGTGATTTACGGGTGACTTCGCATCGTCTACAGCGAGGATTTCATGCGGGCTTGCGTGACAGTCCGAACAGCTTGCCGCAGGTGCCGTACTTACCTTAGCCGCCAGCGCATGCGTACTGTGCGCGTAAGCCGTCTGCGCATCGGCGTGACATTGAGCGCACGTTACCTTCTTCGGCGGTACATCGTGCGCCAGGCTCTTGACGTCAGTATGGCAATCGACACACGCCAGCATCGACCCGTGAATCGAGTGCTTCAGCTTGGCCTCTTCAACGAAGAGGCTGACCGGCTTACCATTCACGTCCTTGGTGAGCGTGTTATCCCCGTGGCAGGCGAGGCAGTCGGCATCCTTCAGTTTCTGCGCGGCTTGAACCGTTGAGGCCGAGATAACAAATGCAACAATTATCGTACGAATAAAGAAACTAGCGTGAACAGTCACGGCAACAAGGAGACGCCTTAATTGAAGAAATCGCAGTGACTCGGGTCACAAGTTACAAGCTCACGCCGATTGCAATGAATCGAAGAGCGGAAAAAGGCAAATCCGCTCCACAATTCTTTGTCTTCATCGTTCTCAACCGAAGTACGCGGTTAACGTAAGAACCAGCAGAATCAGCCCGATCGCAATCGCGGTAAATCCAATGACGCGCGAAAAATTGAGCTGCCATTTCTCCGGTTTCTCACCGAGCCGCGCCTCCAGTCTTCCGTCGTGCAACATCCGTTCAAACTCCAGCGGCCTCTTATGCTTGAACTCTTGTTCGCTCTCCACTCCGGTAAAGATAACCATGTCCATTGGAAAACTGCCGGGGCGCAGGTGTGTGTTCACAAAGTGGATGGAGAAAATGAACAAGATCGCGAGTAAACCCTCTTCACTGTGAATCACAAGGGCCGCGTTCAAAGCCCAGCCAGGCAGAAAGCGCGCAAAGAACGGCGCGAACCACATCGCATAGCCCGAGAAGCCGATTACCATCATGCCCCAGAACACTGCCCAGTAATCGAACTTCTCCCAATACGCGTAGCGCTCGAAATGCGGCTTGGGCCCAAGTCCGATGAAGTAGCGCATGTGCGCAACCAGGTCCTTGACGTCCTTCCAGTTGCCCACCATCGATGTGTTTCCCCAGAACACACCCTTTTCGTGATGAATAAAAGCGCGCGTGAATATGTCTTTCACGTGAACAAGAAATGCTCCGGAGAGCACGATCGCGCAGAACTTGTGCACGAACAGAATCGCCCCAAACCCACCCACAAAATTTGCCAACCCGCGCGCCCATATGCTCTCGCTGAAGCGCAACGGGAGGCCCGTGGCTGCGAGTCCCAGAAAGGTGGTAAAGAGAACCGCGTGAAGATACCGCTGTGCCCGAGTGAAACGTTTGATGAAGCGCCCGTTGGCGCTCTGCTTTACGAGAGTTTCCTCAGGTGCTTCCGCCACTTCAGGCATGATCTCCTCCGTTCGTCGGCTTGTTTTTGACCTGCTCAATTCGCGCTCGAACAAGCCAAAGAATGGTGTGGATCACAAAGAATGTCAGCACTCCGGCAAGCAGAAGATTCATGAAGAGACGAACATAGTAGAGAGCCGGATTCATCTTGCGATCACGAGCGTTGGCGTGGGGCTGGTATTGCACGAACTTCAAGTTGGCGCCGGCATGGCAGCGGCCACATGTAGTCACAAGGTTTGCGGAAGCGATTGGCGAATGCGGATCGCGCGCCGGGAGTACGTCGTGCGCGCCGTGACAATCCCAGCAGCGGGCCGTCTCCACATAGCCGCCGAGCAGCCCAAGCTGCGAGTGGAACGTATCGTGATATGTGCTCAGTTTGTCCTTATGGCAAGAGCCGCAAATCGGCGTCGATTGCATGCGGAATGCGGCCTCAGTAGGCTGCAGAATGGCGTGCGCTGTATGGCAGTCGGTGCAAACCGGCGCCTTCATCTTGCCGGCAGCTATCGCCTTGCCATGCGCGCCTGCCGAAAAATCCATATTGATCTTGGCGTGACAAGTCCCGCAGGTGTTCGGGATATTTGCCTTGAACGTTGCGCTCTGCGGATCCTTGCGGCTGAGAATATGGTGCGATCCATGGCAGCTCTGGCAATTTGCCGCCACTAGTAGACCTTCCTTGCTCAACGCAAAACCATGGATCGAATCCATGTATTTCGGGTAAATACTTGGCAGGCCGTGCTTTTGTCCCATGCCGTTGTTGCTGTGGCATTTGGCGCATGTAGCAGGAACGTTGAGCGGATAAACCGCCGAGCGCACATCGGATTTGACGTAGATCGAATGTGCATCTCCGTGACAACTGGTACACGGATGATCCTTCCCATCCCCGTGTACGCTGCCCTTCAGGTCGCTCTCTTCTGACGCGTGGCAAGTGGAGCACTGGACCCTTACAATCTTGTCTGGATGCGGATAAGTCTTGATGTCAACGTGGCAGTCGCTGCATTTCAGACTTCCATGAATACTGGAGCCGAACTTGCTGCCGTCCACTGCCAGGCTGTGGCCAGCAGCATCCTTCATGTCCTTGTCGGAGTGACAGGCCAGGCAGTCGTCCTGTGCCAGAGCCCGACCTGCTGAAGCGAAGGCCAGAAATGAAATCAGAGCGATAAAGAAGATTGCGTGACGAACTGAGCATTGAGACTTCACCGCCTCGTTTGCATCGTCAACTGTCCCAATCCTGTCGGTTTCTCCCAACGTCGCCCGCGTGCCGAGCGTGGAGTCAGGTCCTTCTCCCTTGAAACAAGGCTGTGCGAGTGCGGCCTCGTGCATTCTGCCGTCTACTTTCTCCAGTCTGAGGACGTCTGGGCCTGTTACGCCGGCTTCCCGCGAACATCGCGCTGGATTCATATTGGTTGACTTGTATTGAGGAAAGGCTTTTAACACAGCGTCTGGCAGTGATTGGTGTCACAATCGCTCGGCAAAGGAACTGGCCGTTCTGTTTCCCGTGAAGCCACGCAGGACCGGCATTTGCCTGTACCCCCTTGGACAGGTAACCGCATCCGCAACCAACCGCGGGCGTTTAAAGAGGCGTATTCAAAGAGGATATCGGCGCAAGACGACCTTTTGGAGGGCATGGCCAGGTGGACTTGGGATGCTTCCCTGGTGTCACTTTCCCTTCAAATCAGTGTGGTAGTTTAACAGTTGGAGAAAACGCAAGAATGTCGTCAATTTCACAATTTATCAAGCATCACTACCGTCACTTCAACGCCGCGGCTCTGGTTGATGCCGCGAAGGCCTACGTCGATCACCTCGACTCCGGCGGCAAAATGTTCGTCACCATCGGCGGAGCAATGAGCACCGCGGAACTGGGCCTGTCCCTCGCCGAAATGATCCGTCAGGACAAGATTCATGGCATCTCGTGCACCGGCGCAAACCTTGAAGAGGACGTGTTCAATCTCGTAGCCCACGATTTCTACGAGCGCGTGCCCAACTATCGCGACCTCACGCCAGCGGACGAAGCAAAGCTGCTTTCGCGCCACATGAATCGCGTTACTGACACCTGCATCCCTGAGATGGAAGCGATGCGCCGTATCGAGAACGAAGTGCTCAAGGAATGGGTCCGTGCCGACCAGGCCGGTGAGCGTTTCTTCCCTCATCAGTTCATGTACAAGATCCTGCTATCCGGCGACCTCGAAAAGAGCTATCAGATCGATCCCAGGAACAGCTGGCTTCTCGCGGCCGCGCAGAAGAATCTGCCCATGTTCGTCCCCGGTTGGGAAGACTCAACATTGGGCAACATGTATGCCGGACATTGCATTTCCAAAGACGTGGAAAAGGTACACACCGTGCGCACCGGAATCGAATACATGATGGAGTTGGCGGAGTGGTACACGGAAACTACGCAGACTTCGCCGTTGGGATTCTTCCAGATTGCGGGCGGTATCGCAGGCGACTTCCCGATCTGCGTGGTGCCCATGCTTCACCAGGATCTGCAGCGTGACAATGTGCCGCTCTGGAGCTATTTCTGCCAGATCAGCGACTCCACCACCAGCTACGGTTCCTACTCCGGCGCTGTGCCCAACGAAAAAATCACGTGGGGCAAGCTCGGAGAAGTTGGGCCCAAATTCATTATCGAGTCAGACGCCTCGATTGTTGCCCCGCTCATCTTCGCCTACATTCTTGGCTGGTAGTCAGGCAATCAAGACACAAAAGGCCGCTGGGTGATCTCTCACTTGGTGGCCTTTTTGTTTCTCGATGTTACCCGTTAGCCGGGGCTACTCCACAGCAGCCAGGTTCAAACCGATCCGCATTCCATTCACCAGGACCGTGCTCTGGTTGATCAGGTCCTGGCTGGTGATCTTGTTGTCGAGGAATGCCTGCGTAGAACTCTTCGGGCAGATGTAGTCAATAGTCTCCGACGGCGTCACACCATTGGCAACATGGTTCACTACAGAAAACTTGAATGCATCGAATTTAGAGTCCGCTGGAAGGGCCTTGACTACGTCTCTCAATTCCGGGCCAAGAAACAGGTCGAAACTCTGCGCCGCCCGCTTGTAGATGGAGGAATTGACGCCGTTGAACGAAAGCGAATTCTCCAGATTCACATGCATCAGCACCTGGTCGCCGGATTTTTCGAGGGATGATCCCTTGGGTTCCACAACATGGCCGGTGGGATTGATATCCGCAACCACCGCCGCCAGTTCCGCCGGCGCGTCCACTTTAGCCGCTGCTCTCAGGGCTGCCGATGCACGGACCAGAACCGCTGAGTCCGTTGCATCCGGAGCTACGTTCACAGCGCGGTCTTCACTTGATCCGGGCTCAATCGGATTACGCTGACCGAGAGCCACACCAAAAGGCTTGCCGCTTACAAATAGATCCGTTCGGCTCAGAATCTCCTGCCGGACGTCGTCGCTTGCCGCGTTCGCAAACGCAACCGCATCAGTCCTGCTGAAGACCACACTGAGCACCTCTCTGCCCTCGAAGCTATATTCACTGTTCGAGTCGTGCGTGTCGTACAGGATCTCGAGCCCTATCCCGTCGTAGTCGTCCCCTGCAGGCACAGTCTGCGCGGCCAAACGCAGAAGCGGAACTCCCGCTCCCATGAGGGTCTGCGTCACACGCTGATTTTCCGACTTCAGGCTGGCGTCGAATGCGACTTTGTAGACTCCGGAGACCTTGAGAACAATGCGATGCTGAAAATTGACAAACTCAAGCCCATCTCGGTCCATCGCTGCCCGCCCCGACTTCGCATTCACATAGCGGGCGAGTTGGAACGGATGAGGAAACTGCAACGCGCCAATCTCTTGCTGGAGCGTTTCCAATTGCGGAAGGTATTTTGATTCTGCCGCTCTGGCTCTGTAATTCGTCACTTCGCTCGGGAGTACCTGCGCGGTTGCCGTGGTGACCACGCCGCTCAGGAAAATCCCGCTCAGGATAATGCACGCTGTGTAGATAGCTTTGCTGTAGCTCTTCATAAAGTTCACTCCCCAGTTGACTTGGCATTATTTACAGGCTTTGGAGCCTCAGGCGCCGCGATCACGCGAATGTATGCAATCACGTCGTCAATCTCACCCGGGCTCAATGTTCCGCCATACGGAGGCATCATGGCAGACTTGCCCACGCCGCTTCCACCCGCTGCAATAATCTTGTGCAACGACTCGTCATTCACCTTGCCGAGCACCGCACTGTCATTCAGCAGCCCCGGATCCGGTGTAATGTTTGACCGGTTCGACGGTCCGGCGGGCGTGGAATCCGCGTGGCACCAGACACAGTGTTGATAGAAAACGCGCCTTCCCTGATCCTGGCTATAGTTCAGCTGATAGACATGCTCAGGACTATTCCAATCGGCTTCAGTTCCGAATGACCCGCTGGCCACATATTCCGTGCTTTCAAACTTGGGCTTGGCCATGCTTCCCTTATGCGGCGTGGGAGACCAGCACCAACAGAGCTTTGTCAGCGCCGTCCTTTGTGCGAAGGCCGCAAATGAGAGCGTGCCGGCCAGAATCGCCAGATACACCGCCAGTATCTTCATTACTGACCTCCGCCCTTCGATATCGAGGCGGAGCTTTCCGCCGGAGGAGCCTGCTTGAGCGTCAATAGATACGCCGTCAGATCATGTATCTCGCTCTCAGTGAATGCATGCCGCGGCTCGATCGTTCCCGGAACCAGGGCCTGCGGGTTACGAAGCCAAGCTTCAATCCAGGCGGGTGTAACCCAGTCGGCGACGTCACTCAAGCTCGGGCCTACGTATCCGCCCGAGGAGCCAATCGTGTGGCACGACTGGCAGGCGTACTTCGTCTCATAAAGCTGTTTGCCACGATCCGCCATCTCCGCCGTAAAATCCCCTTGGTTTACTGCCTTGGGATTCACATCCGGCTTCCGCAACGTTGAGGCGATGTAGTCCGCCAGTGTAGTCGCGTCCTTCTCGGTCATTTCGAATCGCGGCATGCGTACGGTGAGACTCGGGCGAATCGTTTGCGGATTCTTCAGGAACTGGATGAGCCACTCGCGGTTCGATCTGCTGCCCTCATAGGTGAGATCCGGAGCCAGAGCTCCACCATTCCCGCGGAAGCTGTGGCAACTGTTGCACCGGAAACGTTGGTACACTTCCCCCGCGGCGCCGTCGGGTTCATAGTTCGAGTGTGGGCGCTCCACCACAGTCTTCTGTGGCTGGTTGGGAATGGCGGGCCCAGTCATCGCGAGTACTGCCATGGTCACATCGTCCCGGTCCGAGTCGCTCATCACAAATCGCGGCATGCGCGGTGCAGGAGTGACAGCTGCCGGATCGGTAATCTTTGTCTGGATGTAGGCAATCATCGAATGCGGGACCACCGCTTCGCCCACGTCCAGCCTCTCCACGCCCGTTTTCACAAAGTGCACGGAGAAGTCTTTCTCCTTCGGCATCCGCGCTTCCAAAACTCGAACCCCTCCGGCAATCCCCATCGCCGAAAGGTCTGGGCCAAAATTGCTCCGTCGCGTAACTCCTTGAACCACGTGGCACTCCGCACATCCCTTTTCAACAAAGAGCTTACGACCCAGCTGCACTTCGGGTTCAGTCGGCGCATCCATCTGGGGAACGTCCTTGAGGAGATCCGGATCAGTGAGCTTGTTCAGAATGTATTGACTGACCTTATAAAGATCTTTGTCAGACCATTCAAAGCGCGGCATCTTCGTATGTTGCAGATATCCCTGTGGATCACGAAGCCAGGACACAAGCCATTCCGGCTTTACCTTGCTTCCAACCTTGGTGAGTTCTGGACCAATATCCCCACCGATAATCTTGATCTCTCCGCCACGATCGACAGCAATCGAGTGGCAGGTGACACAAAACATCTGATTGAAGCGGGTTTGGCCGTCCGAGATTGCCGCCTCGTCTTTTCCGAGTTTGCTCACCACGCTCATGCTGATTCTGGACGGTGCAATCGGCCTGGCATGTTGAGTACTCAAATAGGCAGAAAGGGCGCGCAATTCCGCATCGCTCAAATCGAACTTCGGCATGCGCGATTCGGTGTCGACGCCATTTACAACCACGTTGCCGCTTGCATCCATAATTGTGCGCGGCTCATTCAACCACTTGTATATCCACGCGCGCGACACTTTTGTGCCGATGTTAGTAAGATCCGGGCCAAGCATTGTCGGGCGGTCAATATCTTGCAGGCTGTGACAAGCCGTGCAATTGTACTTAACCATCAACTGGCGGCCGTGATTCAGCCGCGGGGTCTGCGCCAATTCGTCATGATGGCACGATCCACAGCTCGCCTGCGAAAACTGGGCGGGAAGAACAGGCTGCTTCCATGCCAGGGTTTCACTTCCACTCTTTGCCAATAGGACGTGCCCTTCGGTCAGCTGTCTCCAGGCACGCCAGCCAGTCCGCGCCTGCCAGTAAACCAGCGACACCGCAAACGCGCAACCGAGTGCCACGCCATAGGCAAACAGCTGTTTCCGTAGTTGCGGTGTCCATCGAGACATAAGTCCCCTTTGTTGACACAGAGTTATCCGTGACTAGCAGGCAGTTACTTGGTCACCGTGACACTCACGTTGACCGAACCGCCTCCTACCGTAACCGCTTGCGATGCTGGCTTGCCGCCTTCGCTACTGGTCTTCAGCGTGTACTGCCCCGCAGGGACGTTCTTGATGACAAAGTTCCCTTCTTTGTCGGTTACCGCGAAGTACGGAGTCGGAACAACATAGACGTAGCCAGACATCTCCGGGTGGACGTTGCAGAGCAACGGCACATCGCCCACTTCAGTAAACGCGAAGGACTTCACCTGTCCCTGGGGCCAGGTACCCATATTGTGGGCGGACTTCTTGTTGTGACTTACAGAGGGCCAATACACGTTGTGACCAACCGCGTCCCCATTCTTGAAATCAACGGTCGTTCCCTGCTGAACCACCAGAACATGCGGAACGAATGCGAGGTGCGTCTGGTTCATCACTGGATGCTCAGAAGGCGGCGTAAACGTCTTCCCGGGCACGCTATCGATGTAGACGGCAATGTTCTCCGCGGAGCGGAGCCCTTGCGCCGTAACCTTGCCGTGTACATCTCCCGCCCAGGCAGCACTTGCTGCACAACCGGCGGCAAACGCAACGATTGTGCTTACGACTGTCGTTCGCGTGATTGACATATGCATATCCGTCTCCTCGATTTGCTTCGCAGTTATTAACCAATTCCGACCCGAACGACGCCGCAACCCTGTTGCGGATTTATGGCTAGCTGGTCGCGATGGTACTGTTTATCGGACCAACTCCAAATTGCTCGAAATCAAGAACCCTGTAAAACCTTGTAAAGAAGTCCAAATGTCCTGCAAAGATTTACTGACGTCGATACAAGGATCGACCGACCCGCAAGATGTGCTTCCGCGGGTCGGTATCCTCTTCAGGCCTTTTTGTTCGGTCCGCATTTCCTAGAAGACGAAATCAACTCCAGTCAGCAGTTGATTTGCCCGGTAGAAGGACGACGTTCCTGGTACTGGCTGCTCAAAGTTATAGGTGTATTCCGCCTCAACCTTGATGTTCGGACGGACGATGAAATCCAGACTGGGCACAAAAGAATTCCTTGTGTCATGACGTGAAACACCCATCTGAAAGTCAGTCGGTGAATTAACTCCGTCGTAACGCATCTTGGCTATCAACCACGGATACGCCCAGAATTCCGCTTCGAGAAAGCCTCCGCTGAAAGTTACCGGCGTTGCCGATACAAGCGCGGTTCCATCTTCGTTCAAAGCTTTATTAGAGTCGTGTCCGTGTTCAAATAGCCCCCAAAGCTCGAAGCGGCTGCGGAACTTATAGTCAAATGCGCCGCCGGCCCGATAAAAAGGCTCGTGAAACACCGGCAGACCTTCGAATAGTGATCCGCCCTGATTGAGTTCGTTCTGGCCGTAGTAGGCAAAACCATCCAACCTCAGCGAGGTATGATCACGCACTCCAGTCGGACCCGCCGCCTGGATCTCCTTGCGGACTGCGGAATCTCTCTCCAGATTGAAGCGTTGCGCCACATGGACAAAAACATCCTTGGAGCTGCGGTTTGTTGCTGCATCGAGTACAGCCACTGACCACCAGGTATTGCCTTTGTTGGGAAATCCGCCGAACTCAATTCCCTTCTGCCCCTCTGCAAGAGCCAGAGGATTGGCCGTCGTTCCCGTTGCCGGATCAGCCGTCGCCGTTTCATCAAAAATGGCATAGTCTGACAGATTGATTGAACGTGCCTGCGTAAATGGTAGGTCGAGCTCAAACTGCCCAAAGCGAACATTCACGTCGTTCTGGGGAATGTGCAGAAAGCTAAAGAGGTTGTTGGCCTTGATGTAACCATCGCCCAGTCCTCCATCTGCGCCAGATCCACCCGCTGAAAGATCATCATCAATCCAGAATGCAATTGAGGGGCCGAGGCTTCCAGCCGCAAGAAGCGTCACGGTGTTAGGCGTAAACAACGTAGTCCGCGGCGGGAATCCGTTTGCCGCGGCCACGTCTGCTGGCTGTGAGCTGTTGTAGTTGAAATAGCCCTCATATCGAAATGCAATCGGAAGGATCGGCAATTCTCCGGGATAAATGGAGTAAGGAAAGTTCTCCTTCTGTGCTTCGGCGCCCAGCATCAACGGCGGGTCCTTCACAAACTGGTCGTCGTCCTTAGGGAACTTGAAACCATTGATCTTGAAAGCTCGGCCAAAGTCATTTAGCTCGGGCCAGTTGTTGTGGCAGGTTGAGCACGCGGTCTTGTACTTCCGCGCGAACGCAGGGATCGCTTTGGCGCTTGGAGTTGCGCTAAGAAATACGATTCCGATGAATAACGTTATGATGCCCTTTGCAAACACAAGCCTGGCTAAGCGGTTCATGACGTCTTACGCCTCCCCCCGGTATTGTCTCCCGAGAAGCTCACTGAGTTACTACTCGAGACAATCAAATGACATTCTGGTACCCAGATATCGCACAAACCGGGTTCCTCGAACATTCCATCCATCCGGGCACTTGTGAAACGGTAGCTTTGAGCGCAGCCGATTATGTTTGACCGGCGACAACAATTCTGTAAATACTTGTAAAGTGAACAAAACGTCATTTTGATAGATAACAATGTTTTGGGCGCTTTAACTTACTTCATCTCCAAAGCAAATGCCCCCCTTGATAGAGAAGGGAGGCCACGCAGCAAGGATCGTCAGGTGTAAGTACCCGTCGCAATCGGATAGGTTTTTAGGATCTCACTAAGTTGCGATTGCTCACAAATTGACGATGGAGCAAGGCCGCAGTTATCAGCGTCTGAATCCCCAGGAACAACATGAAACATGCCGATACCGTCACCGCACTCAATCGGCCAATACCTGTTCGAGTCGCAAGCATGATTCCGATCGAGCACGTTGTCCCGCCGAAAAAGCACAGTATCGCCGCGCGAGCCCGAAGGCCCCTGTAATCAAGCGCCAGGCCGACACACCACAATCCCCAGAACAAGCCGTGCAGCCCCGTCAGGCTGAGTAGAAGAGAGAAATCCTCCGTGGTCGGTTGCAGAAGCCAGCATACAAACCAGCACAGCACAGATACCGTCCAGGCGAGCAGATACACCGCTACGTTGCGGGTCGAACGAAGCCTCATTCTCATGAATCCCACAAAGGCGCCGGCCATCAATAAGCACATAGCCGTAAATACTTCGGCAAGGAGATAACCTAACTCCTCCCTTATCGGGTCGGTCATGAAAGTGCCAGCTGCGCTAAGTGCTGTCCCAAGACAGATCGTAAGTACACCATAAGCTACTAATGAGGGGCTTCCCACTTTCGGCGAACTTATCATAGTATTCATCTCCCAGTCGCAATTGCGCTGTTTCAATCTCCCGATAAGTTCTCAGCGACTTAGTACCGGCGTCCGCGCGTCATGACAAATTGACGTACGATGCGCTCGAGTAACGACGACTGTAGCACGAGTCTTACTTAACTGTGGTTGGATGAATGCTGCTTTTTACAACACTTTACAGAGTCCTTGACTCAGAGCAAACTCTGCCATTGCTTTGGATCAATCAACCTCTTTACGATCACCTCCCGATTCGGCAGCGGCCGCGCTTGCGCTTTGCACTTCCCAGGCTGGCCCGTGGAAAATGCGCAATACAGTTCCCTGTCCTCCAATGTCAAGAGCAGACACGCCCGACCACGCCGCTCGACCGTACCTACACCCTCAACAACTCTTTCACGACAGACTGGAACGCCGAGCCACCCATCTGGCTCGGCGCACATCCATCTAAACGACAGAATCTAAATCCGCGTGTGTTCAGGGAACGACCTGCGCCCCGTTCACATGTCAAGGAACCCAAAGTGTCGCTTGGAACATCGATCATGAATATGCTGTTCGGGTGTCGTCATCGGGAACTCAGCCGGGCGTTCACTGCTGAAGGCGAAACCTACAAGGTTTGCCTGAAGTGTGGAACACGGCTGCAGTATTCGTGGCAGACCATGTCCCTCGTGCGCAAAGGCTCAAATGGACGCCCGATCCCAACAAAGAGTTCAGCGGCAGAAAGCCGGGAGCGCGCAGCCTCGTCTAGGCGGTGAGCATTCACGTCGGGAGTTTTGGATTGAAACTAGCCGTCGCGGCGACGGCGCTGGTGCGTGGATGGAATATTCAAATCCTCGCGATACTTCGCCACCGTTCTGCGCGTGAGCTGGATTCCCTGAGCCTGCAACATTGCAGCAAGTTGATCATCCGTCAACGGATGTCGCGGATTTTCATCTTCAATCAGCTTGCGCACTTTTCGCTTCAGCACCAGCAGCGGCGTATCAGCTCCCTCGGGGCCGTTTGAGCCTTCAGAAAAGAAGAACCGCAGCTCGATCACTCCTTGAGGAGTATGCGCGTACTTGTTGGCTACCGCACGGCTGATCGTTGAAGGATGAACTCCAATCTCTTCCGCCACTTCCTTGATCATCATCGGCCGCAGCCCTTCAATTCCCTGTTCAAGGAAGTCCTGCTGACGACGAACAATCACATCGCAAGTTCGGAGAATCGTGCTCTTTCGCTGGGCGATGTTTCTCATCAATTGCAGCGCCGAACGAAAGCGCTCTTTCACATACTCCTTCACTTCCCGCTCGGTGTTGCTCGAGGCCAGCATCTGCCGATAGCGCCGGCTCAGGCGAAGGCTGGGCAGGTCTTCTTCGTTCATCGACACAATCCATTCGCCGCCGCGCTTTACAAACACCACATCGGGCTCGATCAGCCTCGTCTGCTCGCGGTTGTATTGGCGGCCCGGGCGCGGGTCGAGCGTGCGTATAAACTCGATCGCTTCATGAACGTCCTCAACGGAAGTCTGCACCACCTTCGACAGGTCCTTAACGTCCCGCTTCTGCAACAGTTGAAGATGCTTTTCGACAATCTGCGCGGCCACTACCATCGCGCTGCGTCGCTTTTCGAGCTGCGCCGCCTCGGCGTTCAGGCTGCCGTGCAGATCATCGTCGTCATCGCCTTCGGTTTCGGCTTCAGTTGCCTTTCGGCGCGCGTACATCTGATCAAACTCATGCTGCTGCGCGGCAATTTGAATCAACAGCGATTCGCGTAAATCGCGCGCGCCGATTCCGGCTGGATCCAGGTGCTGCACAAGATCGATTCCCTGCCGCAAAAGCTCCCGGCTCTTCTCGCTTGCAGCCTGTGCACTTTCGCCATTCGTAACCGCCATTCCCGCTGAAAACTGATCGTAGGCAACGGCCAATTCTTCTTCGCTTGCTGCCAGGTACCCGTCATCATCCAGATTTCCAACCACAAAATCAGCTACGGCCGCTAGCTCCGCATCCAGAGTCAGAGCTCCCAGCTGCCACGCCAGGTGATCGGACAATGTCGTGGGCTGCGATAGAAAATTCTCAAAAGAAGGCTTCTCGCTGTCGTCGTACTCCGGCTGAGTTCGGAAACCGGGATCGAGATATTCCTGAAAATAGGAACCAAAATCGACCTCGTTGAAGGAATCCTGCGGCGGGGGCGCGGCCTCTTCCGGTCCGCGCTCAAGAAGCTGCTCGCGCCCGGCCACCTGGTCGAGCATCGGCACCGTCTCGTCGATCTCCTCCAGGACGGGGTTTTCCACCATCTCGGCATCGATCATCTCCTTAAGCTCCAGCTTGTTGAGCGCAAGAACGCTCACCATCTGCATCAGGCCCGGAGTCAGGACCTGCCGTTGCGCTACCTTCAAACTCAATTTGGGTTGCAACAGCGCCATAGGAGGATTTACCCGAAGACTAACCCAAGTCTAAATGTTGGGCTATGCCCCGAAAGCGGGAAACTCCCCCTAAGCCGTCCAATTGTTCCGGAATGGATCGTTTTACACCGGAACCGCTCGCTTGAGCCTTAGGATGCTCCAGAAACTCCCGCAGTCAAAGAGTTTTTCGTGAAACCTCAACAATCGTCAGAACCCGGCTCGACGCCAGCCTCTTATCAATTGAGGGAAAATCCCTCGCCAAGGTAGATCCGCCGGACTTCTACGTCGTTCCCCAGCGCATGCGGAGTGCCCGCGCGAAAGATCCTTCCTTCCGCGATGATGTAGGCGCGATCCGTCACGCTCAGCGTTTCCCGCACCTGGTGATCGGTGATCAAAACCCCGATCCCGCTCGCCTTCAATTCGAAGATGATCTTCTGCAGTTCCAGAACCGCGATGGGGTCAATTCCGCTGAACGGCTCGTCCAGCAAAATGAACTTCGGTTGAATGCACAGAGCGCGGGCAATCTCAACCCGACGCCTCTCTCCACCAGACAGTGCGTATCCGCGGGTCACTCGAATGTGGTTCAGGTTCAACTGGCCGATCAGGCGCTCAGTTCGTTTTCGCCTTTCGCGGTAGCTGAGCGGCTGGCCTTCCAGCACCGCCAGAATGTTTTCTTCCACCGTGAGCTTGCGAAACACTGACGGCTCCTGCGGCAGATAGCTGATTCCATAGTTCCGTGCCCGCAAATACATCGGTACTCGCGTGATATCGGTGCTGTCGACCTTGATGCACCCGGTTTCCGGAACGACCAGGCCCACAATCATATAAAAGCTCGTGGTTTTGCCGGCCCCGTTCGGACCCAACAGCCCCACTACCTCTCCGCGCGAGATCTGCAGGTCGACTCCGCGAACGACCTGGCGGCCCTTATACGTCTTGCCGATACCTTCGGCGATCAAAGTTTCCATTCCGCGTGCGAACTCAACTCTCGAGCGGGCGCCGTCCGCCGTCCTTCAGGCGCAATTCTCTTGATAATCTCGTGACAGCAAATCCGGCGAATTCGCCACCACAAGTGGCTATTCGCGATCAAAAACCACACGCCGCCTTACTTCGGCGACGTCGTTTCCGTGCTGGTCTTTTGACCCTGGCCTTCGATACTGACGCTATCATCGCGGCTATTGAAAATCAAAGACTCGCCCGTCACTGTGCCGCGACTTGCGTCCGTCAATCGCGGAGGTGTCGCCACCGTTCCGGTCAACACATACTGGCCGGTTTCGCCCGAATAGACCAATCGTTCGCCCGTGCCGCGGCGACCCTGAGAATTCACTACCACTTGCCCACGCGCCGTGAGCCGATCCACTTGCGCTGAACTACCATTCGGCCCAGCGTGGTTTCCAGGCTGAAGCAGCACCAGTTCCACTTCGTTTGACGTCGTCGTCGCCTCTCCGGTATCGGCTTCGACGCGCCCGGCGGCCCCGCTGTCGAGCACGGCCTTCCGCTCCGCCTGCGAATACTTCAAATTTCCGGCCTTCACCCGAACCACTGACGGCGACCCCGGTTTCCGATCCCCCGCCTTTTCGACCTTCCCAACAGCCTCGGCTACACCGCTTCCACTCAACAAAACAATGCTCACCGGCTCCCCTGACGAGCCCTGCGCCGTCATCGTCTCCCGTGCGCGGTTCAACACGATTACAGGTGCTGCCACAGAATTTGCATCCTGCCACAAGCGCGCCCGGCCCTTGAACGTGGCCTCGCTTGTCGCCTGGTGGATTTGTGCCGTTGCCGCAATAACGTGTGCCGGCCCCTGTCCGCCCAGCCCGATTTTTTCCTCGTCTTTCCCCGCTCCTTTGGCCGCGTTCCGCCAGGTCGCTCGCACATCGCCGCGCGCAAACGCATCCCCAGAAGCCTGCGCCAGGTCGATCTTCTGCGCTGTAATCTGCAGGCCCCCGTCGTCAATGCGAGGATTTTCCGACAGGTGCAGCCACTCCCCAGTCCCGTCGTACTCAGCGTGCCCCGCCATTGCACGCATCGCGCTCGGCTGCGGCTGGCCCACTTTCGCGGTTGGCGTTTGGGTCAACAACACGTTTCCATCCACGGTTGCGGATTCGATCTGGGTCGCGTCCGCCTCGTCGACCCGCTTGCCACCCTTCTTGCCCCTGGTCTCGGCGGTCTTCTTTTCCGCTCCCGCGAAGCGCACCTCAAGCCGGTCACCGCTTGTCGTCTGTCTTGTTCCCGACGCCGTCGTCTGTTCAAGGCTGGCCCGGCCCTCGCCCACAATCTTCGTCAGTTGCTGGCCGGAGCCAAATTGCCCGGTCACGGTGTCAGCCGACATCTTCGACGGAATAACGGGCCCATCGGCGCGCTGCGACTCTCCTGCGACCACTACACCACCGATGCCGCGCATTGCCGCAATCTCAACCTGCCCTTTGCCTGCACCTCGGAAATCAATATCGGCCACCTGCGAGCGCCAGTCGCGCCGCACCCGCAATTCGGGCTGGTTTCCTTCCGTGACGGTGGTCTGCTCGCTGTGCAGGACAACGCCCCGTTCCAGGTGAACGTGCTGAAGATCGCCCAGCCGCGTGAAAACGAGATCCGCCGCCGGCGACGATCCGCTCACCTGCCGGCCTTCGCTGGCCGACTGCATCGTTACGCCTCCCTCGAAATGTCCCCGCTTCGGATGGTTCTTGTCATCAAAATCCAGCGAGCCCTTGGGCGCACTCACTCGCGAGCTAGTGGCGGTCGTCAGTGAAAATCCGTCGCTCGCCTCCAGGCGCTCAGCCGTTCCATCCGCCCGAAAATGAATGAAAGCTCCGCCGGCCGAAGCCTGCCCCTGCCGATAGTTCGCCACCGCACCGCGCAGTCGGCATTGCAGGTCATTGCGCGTCATCTCCGCATGTTGCGCCCTCAGCAGCACGCTTCCGCCCTCGCGGTGGACATTCAATTCAACGGCGTGATCCAGAATCAGCTTGCCGGCTTCCGACTCAAACGTCGCACCGAGAGAGCTTCCATCACCTTGCAGCGTCGTAAACGCCACGCGCTCCGCGGTGGTCGCCAACCCGGTATTTTGATCAAAGGTCAGCCCGCTCGTCTTTACATCGATCTGGCCGGTTGCGGCATTACTCTCCATGGCCCCGAGCAGTGTGCCTTTGGTCTTGTCGGTCTTGGCATTGGCGGCGATCGCCGGCGCCACGCCTGGCCGCTCGATGACGATTTCCACTGGTCCAGCGGCCTTGGCCGTTCCCGCTTTCTGGTCGTATTCAAACTCGTTTCCGGTGATGCGGTCCACCGTCTTGCCGTCCATGCTGTACAGCTCAATCTGGACATCGTGCAGGAGGGCGCGGCTGCCCTGGGTGAGCTGCACGACTTTTGAGGCGTGGATTTTGAACAGTGTGTGGCCGCTGTGCGACTGCGTGTAAGTCACGCCGTTGGCTTCCTGCTTGATGTCCACGCCCAGCCGCTTGGGAATCTCCCGCAGGATCAGGCGGCTCTTCCAGCGCCCCGCAACAAGGAACGCGATCAGCGCCACAATCACCAGACCGCCGGCGACCAGCACCAGCGTCCGCAGGGCTTCAATCGTGACGCGCAACCTAGTTCCCCTTGCTCAATCGTGCCGCCAGCCTCTGTGCAAGGCTCTCCCCCAGCTCGCTCCAAAGCAGTCGCGCCGTTGCACCGGAGGCCTTCTCCACTGCGTTCGTCAGGTCCACGAGCCGGCGCACATTCTCCGCCATCAGCCGCGCGCCGGTCGAATCCAGCTCGGCCTCTTCCTCAAGAAAGGGCGTATCGCTCCCGAAGTCGATTCGGAGGTGCCCTTCCTGTTCGTACGATCCATCGTCGAACAGAGGACCGAATGCCATTACCCTGACCAAGCGCGGTGTTCGCACCCACCGCGGCTCCAACCCCTCCACGAGTTTGAGCCGACCTTCGGTTTTGTCGTGGTGACCTGGTTCCATGAGCTTTTTCAGGTTGTCGTCCTGAACGGATCCCGAGCGGTTTGAGGCTGGCGCCGACTCAGTCGCTCTGCGGGCCGCCGCTTCAACCGGCGCACCTTCCAGTTCCCACAAGGTCCATCCAATCTGGAATTCGTAGGCGAAGTCGTCATGCAACAGCTCGAGCGCATCCTCGACCGCAACCTTGGGCTCGGCGCCAAGCTGGACAGGACCGTCGTCGCCAGCCACCTGCACCGCACGGCCATAAACCCTTTGAAAAACGGGCGCTTCCTGCCAGCTCACCGGCCACACCGTCGCCGCATACACAAGCGGTTCTCCGCCATGCCTGGCGAACTCGCTCAGCACCGCTATCAGCTTCTCGGAGAGCGCCGTCAGGCGCAGATTGGGATACCACAAGCTCAAATAAAGCGTGTCAGACATGTCTATCGATTGTAGACGTCAGCGAGGCAGAGAACGGTTCCGCTGAAGTTAGAAAGGAGAACAAATGGAGAATCTACATAGGGGGGGTGGGGGGTCTGTCACTCACTGCGGAATTGTGAACTGAAGCGGAAATGCGCGGCGGTCCAGTCGCGGACGCGTTGTCACGGTCAAGTTCCCCTAATACACCAGAATGAGTATGCGCGAGATGCTGAGGCACTCACTGTGCGAGCCATCACAAGATTCAGCTTTTAGCTTCTAGCTCTAACTCGTGTCCGCTCAGGTCACCGGGATCAAACTAAGGCTAAAGGCTAAGGGCTAAGAGTCACTGTTTTTAGGTCACAATCTCCGAGAAGTCGGCGATGCCGGAGAACCCCTTCAGAACCCCATCGATGAGGCCCAGGTGCGCTCCCCGAACAGCCTCATCAGGATCGAGCACCATCACCTTGTCGAAGAACGCATCCACGACTGGCCGCAGTGTGGCAATCTCGGCCAGAGCCGGCCCGTACGCCCGCTCCACCCGCAGCGCCGCGACTCTCGGCGCCAGGAAAGCCGCCGCATCCGCGAGTTGCTGCGCCTCGGGAGCCAGTTTCACTCCGCCGGCTGGCCCAATCGCAAACTTCTTCTCCTCAGCCTGCCGCAGAATGTTCTTGATCCGCTTGAACGCCGCCGAGATGGCCGCAAAATCCTCTGACCTGCGCGCGGCTGTCAGAGCCTCCGCCCGGGCAATGGCATCGCGCACGTCATCCGCCCCGGCCGCCAGCACCGCGCTCACCACGTCGTAGGCGAAGCCACGCACATCCTTCAAGTAGAAGTGCAGGCGCTCGCGGAGGAAAGCGACGACTTGCGCTAAAGTCTGATCAGAATCGATATTTATTGGAAGATCGACGGGTTTGTTACTGTCACCCGCAAATGCACGTCCGGATATGCCCTCAACACATCCCTGAGCGTCAGGGTAGCTCCGACTCGGCGAGGATCTTGACGATTGCGTTCGCCGCGCGGCGGAGAGCGAACGGGTCCTTGGAGCCAGTGGGCGCCATACCGATGCCAAACATGGCCACGATGGTCTGGATGCGGTCAGCGATACCGAGAATCTGACCTTCGATCGTCTGCGGAATTGCATCCTCAATCGAGGCAGGCGTGTACTGGTCGTAGATCGCTTGCGCGGCCGTCTGCCCATGCCCTGGCTTTCGTGCATAAAGGCCGCCGATGATGCCCTGCAAGCTCCGTGAACTCCTTGACGAGTTCGGTGGTTAGGTCGGTCTTGGCAAGTTGGGTGGCCTCACGGAGCGCGGCTTGATCGAAGTTGACGCCAGAGGAGAGGAGAGTGCGCCGCAAGACTGTTCGGCCGCAGCCCCATTCTGCCCCGTCTTCCAGAAGTAGCTCCCAAGTTCTTTCTGGAACGTCACGCCTTCAAGCTCTCGACTCGCTCGGCAGAGGAGTCTTCTGATCCACATCCCAGAAGAACCGCGCGTCCTTGAACCGAGACACCAGCACCTTCTCATTCCCGTGCCGGATGATCCCGCGCCCTTCCTCATCTACCTCGGTATTCAGCACAGTCAGAAAGTGCGGCGCGAGCTTGCCGTCTTTCCCTTCAACTGCGAAGAACTTCTGATGGTCGCGCATCACCGTCACCAGCACTTCTTCGGGCAGTGACAGATACTCCGCCGAGAAGTTCCCCAGCAGCACCGTGGGCCGCTCGGTCAGGTGCACCACCGTCTCCACCAGCGGCTCGTCTTCTCTCCACCGAGCGCCAGCTACGCCCCGCGTCTCCTTGTCCAAAGCCTTCCGAATCAGATGTCTGCGCTCGGCAACCTCAACCACCACTTTGGCTCCGCGCAGTGCCTCGGCGTAGTCCCCGGCCGCGCCGATCACGACCGGCGTCTCGCCATGCAGCACTCGATGCCCACGGCTCGAATTTCCTGCCGCGATCCCCGCAATCTCCACCGGCACCACGGCCGAATCGAGAAGAGCCACCACCCAACGCACGGGTCGTACGAACCGCTCCGGCTTGCCCGGGCGCCAGTACATGTTCTTGGCCCAGTAGAGACTCAGTACTTCCTTTGACAGCTCGCCGGCCAGAATCTCCGCGGCCGTCCGCCCCGGGCGCTTCACCGTTACGCCGACATACTCGCCCTTGGCCGAAGTAACCTTCTCCAGCTCTTCGACAGCCACGCCTGCCTTCTTGGCGAACGCCTCGGCCGCCTTGGTTGGCACGCCGTCCTTGAAGGCGACAGTCCAGGAAGGTCCGGTCAGCTGCTCTTCGATATCCGCCTGCGCCGCCCGCACACCTGCGCCAACACTGCCAGCCGCCGCGGAGTCGAGAAGGTCTTGACCGCAGCGCCCTCATCCACCAGCCGCTCGCGCGTCAGCAGTTCCGTCACGCGCTTGCCAAGCTCGGCCTCGGCCCCGGCAATCATCCGAGCTGGAATCTCCTCCAGCCCAATCTCAAGCAAAAATTCCGCCATAACCCTTCAAGTCTTTCCGTTAGTTCAGCACCAACTTGGGTGCCCCATCCTTGCGACGCCTTTGTCTTTGTCGCCAGGGTGGGATACCACGAATCTCAATCAGCCCAAATCAAGCCACGCTCTGCACGGCATAAGCCTTCGCCACGCCTACAGCCAAATTCCGGATCCGCCCAATCACGCCCACCCGCTCGGTCACGCTGATCGCCCCGCGCGCATCCAGCAAATTGAACAAGTTCGAGCATTTAAGCGCCAGCTCATAGGTCGCCAGTAATGGGAACCGGCGTTTCTCCGCCGCGCTCGCGTTCTCATCCGCCAGCAACGCGTTGGCCTTGTCCAGCAGGGCGCGCGCCTCGGCCTCGTAGCTGTTGAAATGCTCCCAGAGGCGCGGCACGTCCGCGCATTCAAAGTTGTAAACCGAGAACTGCAGCTCTTCCGCCAGCCGCACCTCGCCGTAAGTCACAGGTGCGCCGGTATCCGGGTCGCGCGCCCACACAATCTCGTAGATCGAGTCCACGTCCTGCAGGAAAGCCGCAATGCGCTCCAGCCCGTAGGTCAGCTCCGCGCAAATCGGGTCCAGATCCAAACCGCCGCACTGCTGGAAGTAGGTGAACTGGGTGATCTCCAGGCCATCCAGCATCACCTGCCAGCCCACGCCCCAGGCCCCGCCCGCCGGCCATTCCCAGTTATCTTCCTCAAACTTCAGGTCATGCTTCAGCAAATCGATCCCAATCGCCTCAAGTGACTGCAGATACAGCTCCTGCACGTTGACCGGTGGCGGCTTCAGAATCAGCTGAAACTGGGTGTGCTTGAAGAGCCGGTTAGGGTTCTCGCCATAGCGTCCGTCGGCCGGCCGGCGGGACGGCTGGGCATAGCCCACGCGATAGGGCTTCGGGCCCAGCACGCGCAGGAATGTCTCCGGCGCCATGGTGCCCGCGCCCACTTCAACGTCATATGGCTGCTGCAGAATGCAGCCCCGCTCGGCCCAGAACCCCTGCAGCCGGAAGAGCAATTCCTGAAATGTAAGTGCTGACTTGGCGCCGGATGAAGCCGCTGGATTCGCTAGCTGAGATGAAGACACGGGCACACTCTCTTGGAGGAACTCAAGCGATTCTACCAGCCGATGTAGTTGGCAATCTCCGCGAATTCCAGAAGTGATCCCGCCCCAACAACTTGGCCCTACCCTGCATCAGACACCTCAGGAGATCTTGATGCACAAGAACCCGAAACCCACGCACACGCAGCCAGGCGGATTCCTTGAAGTCACCGGAAACCCCGATGACGCCGTCGTCAACGACTCTCTCGGCACCGTAGACATCGCCGACTCCACCGGCATTGAAGAAGAGCGCGAAACCGGAGACGCCAAGGTGGGCAACACCAACACACGCGAGGACTGAGTCAAGATTTCGCTTCCAGAGTCTTAAATCGTCTGGGCGGGCTGCGTCTCCGCGACTGGCGAGTTAGCCCCTTGCCCCAATCAGGCAAAGGGCCCCGCGCGGTCCAAGGGCCCTGTCGAATGTAATCAGCCGCCCTCCCGCCGCCGCCGCAAACGCGAGCAGCCACGCGCCCGCCCACACTTTCGGCGAAGCCGTCCGCTCTCTAGCCCTTTCGCGAAACCCGTCTTCCACATCTGGAGGCTCTGCAACGAACATCACCCGGTCGTCCTCGTACCAGCGGTCGTAAACCGTCCACGCCTCATCCATCGTCAGCGGTTTTCCGTCCATCACCGCATCGGTAGTCAGGAGCCGAAGGAAGCCCATTTGCGTGAAACGTGAGAATGCAATCTCACCAGGCTCCTCATCCCACCACCGCCCGGCGATCTTTGCATGAACGTGTTCGGGCGTCGCCAGCGCTAGCCACACGTTCATGTCAGGGAAGCTCAATGAGGTCATAGGCTTCCTCGTTCGAAATATTGATCCGGCGTCCCGCGGGCGCAATCAGCGGAGGATCCAGGCTAAGCCGGCGTCGAGGCCGCGCCATCGGCGTTTCTTCCACCGCCCGCTCAATGCTGGCCAGAATAAGCTTCCTGGCAGAGCATCCCCTCCGCGCCGCTACCTCATGCAGTTTGCGGTGGAGGTCGCGAGGCAGGTCGATGGAAGTGCGAATCGGCTTGGAGTCCATGATGAAATTGTGAGCTTGCGACTTAAATAAGTCAAACGCCCTTCCTCTTGTTAACTCGATGACTATCGATCGATCCGCCCCAGCATCTCCGCCGACTTCAACTTTCGCTCCAAATGGCGTTCCAGCGACTGCACCGCAAAGCGTCGTAAATCCTGACCCCTCCGTCGTCCCCAGGCCTCGCCCGCAAAGGCCCCCACCGGGGCTCGCAGCATTTTCAGCCCCGTCTGCCACGAATCTGGCGAGAGCATGTCGTCGTTCGGATGCCGATGGACCGCGCAGAAGAGTCCGTCTGCATAGTTGTTGAACCATGTCTCTCCGGCACGCAGCGCTTCGCCGCACGCCGTGCAATGCGCCAGGTCAGGCAGCAGCCCCATCAGCCGCGTCATCCACAGTGCGAAATACGTCAGCGGCATCCACGGCTGCTCCACGGTGGTTTGCTCCAGCACGCTCACCAGCAGGCGGAAGATGATCTCGTGGGGATCGTGATCGGGCAGCGCCTCGTCCAGCACCTCGGCGTAAAAGCTCAGCACGGTGAGGCGTGTCGCATCCACGGGCAGGGCCATGGGTGACCGCACGATTTCCAACTGATCCAACCGCGCCAACTCCTGCCTGGGCCGTTCGGCAAACCACGCCCGGGCCTGGGTCATCGGCTCCAGCGCCCCGCCAAACCGCCGCCGGCTCTTGAGCGCCGACTTGGCCACCCCGCGCACCTTGCCGTAATCACGCGTAAAGAAGCTGACGATCAGGTCGGCTTCATGGACCGGCCAGGTCCGCAGCACCACCGCCTCTGAAGTCAGCACCGCCATCGGGTTCCATCATCGCACCCAGGCCTTAGCATTCTCCCCAAGAATGTAAGGCAAATTGCATAAAGTAAGCTAAACTAAAAAAGGAAAGGAAGAACAATGCAGAGGGCTACGGTAACCTCCAAAGGGCAAATCACCATTCCTGTCGAAATACGGGACGCCATGGGGCTGGCCCCGGGTTCGAAGGTTGTCTTTTTCAACTCCGGCGACGGCGCATTTACCCTGCGGCGCATGGGTACCGTTGAGGATCTGTATGGCTGCCTCGCTGGGTTCGACGTTTCTATGACCGACGAAGCAATGAATGACCTGATCGCCAGGCACTTGGCAGAACTCGACGACGCTACGAAGAGCAGCGCCCGCAACGCCTCTGAGGATGAAGCCGCGTGATTGGCCTCGACACCAACGTCCTGCTGCGATACATCCTCAAAGACGACCCGGTCAACACTCCAAAGGCTCGCGCGGTCTTCCGGGCGCTGACACCGCAAGATCCCGGGTGGATCGGAATCGGAACTCTGTTTGAGATGGTTTGGGTGCTAACCAAGTCCAAAAACATGCCCCGAGAAGCCGTATCGAAGGTGGTCACGGAGTTTCTCATTCTGGATTCGATCGTCGTCGAGCAGGACCCTGTCGTTGAATTGGCGCTCTTGCGATTCAACACTACAAAAGCCGATCTTGCCGATTGCGTGATCGCCGCCTCCGCCAAAGCCGCTGGGTGCAGCAAAACTCTTACCTTCGACCGAATCGCCGCTCGCGATGCAGGCATGGAACTGATTCCGTCATAGCCCAAAAACACGAACGCGCATCCCGCTCAAGCAGGATGCGCGTTTTCGCGAGCCACAAATGTCGCAGTTGTGCTGTGAGCGAGCCTATCGCCCGAAGTGCGCCGCGTTCTTTTCCGTGAAGTGAGCCCACTTCTCCGGCAGATCGTCAGCGGCAAAAATTGCCGAAACCGGGCATGCCGGCACGCACGCGCCGCAATCAATGCACTCGACGGGGTCGATGAAGAGCTGTTCGGCGTCGCCGTGACCGTCCTCATCCTTCTTGGGGTGGATGCAATCGACCGGACACGCGTCCACGCAGGCGGTGTCTTTCGTGCCGATACAGGGTTCTGCAATCACGTATGCCATCTTGACTTTTCTCCGGAAGGGTAACTCTCGACGCTGAGAATAGCACAGCACCCCGCACCCTTGGTCAAGCGCTTATCACATCGTTTTGCGATGCGGGAATCGCGCTTCTCGCGCAGCCCATCCCTCGTTCAGATTCTGTATGCCCAACGAACTCCGTGCTGCGTCTAAGTCCTATAGGCGGTATTCTTTTCAAAGTCATGCACGTCCACATTCTTCCCTTCGGCGTCCTCAAAGACTGGCTCGGCTCGTCGACCCTCGAACTCCCCGAGGGCGCCACCGTCGCGCGCCTTCTTGACCACCTTGCAGGCAGCGGCTCACCGGTTCCGGCTCGCGCCTGGGCCAGCATCGCCATCAGCGTGAATGCCGAGTACGCCCAGCCCGCCCACATTCTCCGCGAGGGTGACGAAGTCGGCCTCCTGCCTCCGGTGTCCGGCGGCATCCTGGCCGATAACACCCTGAGCATCGTCCTCACCCGGGAAGTGATCGAAGCCGAGAAACTGATCGCCTCGGCCAAAGCAGGAGTCGATGGCGCAGTCGTGGTCTTTGACGGCATCGTCCGCAACAACACCCGCGGCCGCCAGACCCTGCACCTCGACTACGAAGCCTACGAAGAAATGGCCCTGCGCCAGATGAACGACCTGGCCACCCAGGCCATCGAGCGCTTCGGCGTCCGCCACATCACCATGATTCATCGCCTCGGCCGCCTCCTCGTGGGCGAAACCAGCGTCCTCATCGTCGTAGCCTCTGCTCACCGCGCCCAGGCCTACGACGCCTCTCGCTTCCTCATTGACGCACTCAAGAAGACCGTTCCCATCTGGAAAAAGGAGACCTTCATCGACGGCGCGGTCTGGTCAGATGGCGAGCCCTTCCCCGAAGGCATCTCTATCAAGAGCCAGGAGACGGCCCATGGCTCGTAGCCAATCGTTCTCTGGTGGTTTCACTCGGTCGGCAGACGGTCAAAGCCACAAGAATGTCCGGGTTTCACCCTCCGAGGTTTGCCTTTCGCGCCTTCTCCTCGTTCTCATTGCGATCGCTGGTCGCTCTGGCGCCATTGCACCTCGCCGCCCAGGATGGCCCCACCTTTCGTATCGACACCAAACTCGTCAATCTCTGGGTCAACGTGACCGACAAGACCGGCGCCATCGTAGGCGGGCTGACCAAAGACGATTTCAAGATTGCCGAAGACGGCCGTCCGCAGGAAATCAAGATTTTCGAGCGGCAGTCGGAGCAGCCCCTTTCCATCATCCTCGCCATCGACACCAGCGCCAGCACCTTCAAAGACCGCGCCCTGGAGCAGGACGCCGGCAAGCGCTTCGTCCACGCGATCCTTCGGCCCCAGGACCAGATGTCCGTGATCGAGTTCGCCACCAGGGTCAAAATGCTCGTTGACTTCACCAATAAGCCCGACCGCCTCGATCGCGGCCTCAACTCCCTCAAGGGCGGCGAGGCGACTGCTCTGTACGAAGCCATCTATGCCGGCTCCGACGAACTGGCCAGGAAACAGGGCCGCAAGGTACTTGTCCTCGTCTCCGATGGGGGCGACACAGTCAAGAGCACGACCTACGACGAAGCCCTCAGGCAAGCTCTACGCGGCGAAGTCATGATCTACAGCATCATCGACGTTCCCATCGAAGAAAGCGCCGGTCGCGACCTCGGCGGGGAGCACGCCCTCATCACACTCTCCGAGCAGACCGGCGGCAAGAGCTTCTACGCCAGCTCCGGAGGGCTCAACAAGGCTTTCGCCCAGGTCAGCGACGACCTCCGCACGCAATACCTCATCGGCTACTACCCCCAGAAACAGGTGCCCGGCCTCGATTTCCATAAGGTCAGCGTCACCATCCCTCGCGCCGCCGCCGACTCCTTCAACATCCGCAGTCGCTCCGGCTACTACGTAGAGACGACCAAGCCACGCCCTCGCGTCCCTATCGACTAGCGCCGCAAGCAAAACAACTCCGGCCAATCTTCCTCATTCTGTTCGGACGCGCCCGGTCATGTGTTGGCGCTGGGTGCGTGTATCCCCGTTTTTGACCCTTGGGAATGAACAGAATCCTATACCGCAAATAAGGTATAGGAATTATTCCCGAGCTTTGCTAGTCTCGCGCCATGAACCCCGATTACTTGTTGCTGACAGGCGCATTGCAGCTGATGACACTTTTCGTCATCGGGCCGGCAATTGCAATCGCCATTGCAGCAGCGACGTGGCGGGGGAAACCGCAGAAGTTCAACCCTGAGCGCTACGGAATGCTGTGCGTCGAATCCGGCGTCGCCGCTCTTCTCCTTTTCGGGTTTGCGAAGTGGCTGAACGCCGATATCCGATCGGTCCTGTATTTTCTCCAGGTGGTCTGCGTTCTGCTCGCTGGTCTTTTGTTCGGCGTGTGCATGGGCTGCGGCTTCTCCGTAATGCTGCGCATGTGGCGTTGGCACAAGACAACGCGGATCACGCAATCCCGCGGCGCCGACGAACCGAAGGCGCAGTAGAGAGAATCCGCTTCGTTCGCGCACATTGCTATGTTTCCTGAGAAGGACTTCGATGACGGTCAAATACGCTTTGACAAGGAAAGAAATAGTTCAATTCTTCCTCCAGGGGTTAGGAAAATCCCCGAGGCTTCTCACGTTGGTGGCGGTCAGCACAATTTTCCCGGCACTGATCGGATTAGAGATCGGCGGAGGGTTCAACCGACCTCTCACATTTGTTGACCTCAGGATTGCAGGCGCAGAAATGATCTGCACCTTCTGGTTTCTGCTTCTGTGGATATTTCTCCGCGGCAAAACGAATGAACGCACGTTGAGCGTCTCTGAGCTGGGAATTTCGACTGAGATTGGTTCGCTCCGCGGGCAGGTCGCCTGGAGCAAGGTGAGTCGAGTTTCCGACAAAGGAAACTATGTATTGATCGTCGGTACCAGTGGCAATGCCTTCTTCATTCCTGGCCGCGCTTTTAGCGGACCGGCTCAACGCGCACAATTCATAACCGAGATCGCCCGTTGTCGGAATATTCAATCCAATCTCCGCCCCACCCCTTGAAGCCCCGCCCAATTCCATCCGTCATTGAGCTTACCCGCACTCACTGCATCCGGCCGACTCCAAAGAAATAAACGACGCACACAAATTCTGAGCAGTCACTCATTCCTCCCAACCGCCCTCTACGTGAGGCGCACAAGTTCACTTGCGCCGATTTTTCATTTCTGAGCCCGCAGCCCCGCAGCGTACTATGATCTCGTCTTCCCCAGGGACCTCGCACAAACAGCTCCCACCATGCTTTCCAAACGCGCCATGGTGGGCGCAGGCAGTCGCACAAATCAATCCACACCATGTCACCACGAAACCCACTGAGGAGCACGACGTGATCGAGAAATACTTTCAGTTAGGCGTCCGCTTTCGTTGGACGAAGCCCAATAACGTCGATGGCGTGCGCGACGGCGCAGTTGTTGACGGCATCCGCCCCACTGCGCCTCTTACTTACATCGGCCTTGGCGAGATCGTTTCCCCGACTCTCATGACCACCCACGTAAGCACTCTCGGGTTGCAGATGAATGGGCAGATCCAGCACAAGTGGCTTGACTACACGCCAGGACGAACGGCGCGCGTCACCCAGGGCCCTTACGACATACTCACGGGCTTTATGAGCGGCTGCATCATAGCCCGCTGGAACGACAAGGGCATCAACTACGTGGGACATGTCGGCACCGTGGAAGAGAATCCTGCCGTCAACCGTCTCGTGAAACGTAAGTTCGCCTTCGCCATGCCCAAGGGCACTACAGGATTCAGCCCGCTCCATGCCTGGGACGCAGATCTCCCCGCTCTTTGCCAGCGCTTCCAACCTGCAAAGGTCCCGGAAATCTGCGCGCTGGTAACTACAGGCGGCCAGTTCTACTCGGTCGTGATGCTCCGCGACGGAGCCAATGAGTGGTATTGTGGCGGCGCCAAACTCTGCACACCCATTTCCCATGACGCCCTCAAGATGCAGATGCTCCGCGACTAGGCAAACTGCGCGGCCCGAGCCACCCGCTCGGGCTACAGTCCGTGCTTGAACGGGATATCCACGTTGAAGTAGAACGTCTTCTCCGATCCATCTGTCCTGCTCTTTACTTTCATCACGTCGAAGGAGTGCCCGTCCTTCTCCTGCAGGCTCTGTGAACCCGGCATAAAACCAAGCGCGCGGAGCATGACATATTCCTCGTGGACGTTGATGACCACCCACGCTTTTTCGGTCGATAACCCGTCACCCGAATTCTGGATCGAATTCAATAAGCCCTGAAACACCGCATGGTGGAATTCGGCCTTGTCTGTCTTTCCCAGTTCCCGGTTGGCGATGTAGGCCACAAAGTGCGCGTCAATGTTGACGTAGTCCTCGGCAAGTACGATATCGGCATTTTTCAGCGCGCCTGCGAAGTCCTTCGCATTCAGAGCCGCCATCATGTCCTTTTCGGCTTTTGACGTATCTTTGGCGTTCTTGTATTCGGGCGAATCCATGTAGCTCCGCCGCAGCTGGCCGTAGTCAATAATGGTGGCTCCGCCTTTGACCGAAGCCAGCAACGTTGCATACTCCGAGGTATCCTTCGCCTCAAGGAACGGGCAAAGCCCAAGCACGATTGTCAGGACCAGTAAAGCTCTCTGGGTGCGCATATTCCCGCCATCCTAACGCGCACACGGTCCGATGTCGAACCCGATCGTGCAACTTCCATCAAAGCTCTCTGGCCGCGGAAATCGTGCTGAGGTATTGGAGTAGCGCCCGAGCGCAACCGGCATGGAAGAGATCCGACTCATCGGCGCAATTGGCGACTGCAGCGGTTTATGGTCCAACCGCAACAATCCACGCCTTTTACCTGTTTAATGTTGTAATCGCGTAATACCCTGTCTTACTTTTCGGTTCGCGCCGCGCGCTTTTCCGCAAACTCCCGCGGAGTCGGGATCGGAGAAATGTCGCGACCCGCAAACATGTCGGCAAAGAGCCCCACTAATTCCTGGTGGATGCGCCCATTCGATGCCAGAACTTCGTTGCTGTCGAGCAGGAATTGTCCACCGGAAAAGTCGGATATCTTTCCACCAGACTCCAAAATCAGCAGAAATCCAGCCGCCGTATCCCAGGGGTTGAGGTGGAACTCCCAGAACGCTTCAAACCGCCCGCAGGCGACATACGCCAGATCCAGGGCAGCCGATCCGGCGCGCCTTACGCCGTGCGAGCGCAGGGTGAACTCATGGTAGAAGTGGATGTTCGGATTATCATGCCGCTTGCGGCTGGGGAACCCCGTAGCGACCAGGGATTCTGCGAGATCAGGCACCGGTGACACGCGAATCGTCCGTCCGTTGAGAGTGGCGCCCCGGCCACGCTCAGCGCAGTACATCTCGTCGAGCAGTGGATCGTAAATCACGCCGGCCACAATCGTTCCATCCTGATCGGGTGCGAGGTTTGCGGAGCGCTGTTCCAGGCCCATAGAGACGCAGAAGTGGGGAACGCCGTGGGCAAAATTAGTCGTCCCATCCAGCGGATCGACGTACCAGCGGAACTCCTGATCAAGACGTTCGCGGGTGCCTTCTTCGCCGTAAATGCCATGGTCGGGAAAGGTCTCGCTGAGCCGCGTTCGAATCAACTTCTCGACAGTGCGGTCGGCAACGGTGACCAGGTCGACGTCTCCCTTGTACTCGGTCTTTACGCCTTGGGCGAAGAACTCACGCAGCCGCGACCCGGCCTCGCGCGCAATAGCGGAGGCTTTGGGGACGAAGACAAGGTCAGCGGGTGAATCGGAAACGGATTGGCTTGCAGGCTGGCTCACTTGACTTGACTGGCTTTCGGACTCAGTCACTGACCGGACCCACGTGGCGCCGAGACGCCCGAAACGAGCGAGCCCTCTGAGGGACCGCGGCGCTTGCCGGCTTCCGTGATGGTGCGGATCTGGTGCTTGTAGATGAACAAGTTGGGCTTGCCCTCGCGGGTTAGACGCAGCATGCCATCGTCAAAGTACTCGATCCAGCCCTTGACGGTTTCGCCGTCGCGCAGTTTGACCGAGACGGGAACCTTGCGTTCGCTGAGCGACTTGAGATAGAGAGCTTCCTGACCGGTTTCGCCTGGCGGAGGCGTCTTGGAGCGGCGGCGTGACGTCAGTGGAGGAGTCATAGTGCCATTTTAGATGCTCCGGAGTCCGGAAGCGTTTCGGAAGACTGAGCGACCGTGTTGGCGTTTCGGGGCTGATTTGGTTCATTTCCCTTTCCGCACCCATCTACGGCACCTCCCAGCCGGAGCTGGACTCGTTGCAGTTCTGAAACCCGCGACGCGGGCGTGCCCATACAGGAACTGTCCGCGGTACTGCATGGCGTCCCTGGCCTAAGCGATGGTGTAGTTAATCTTCACTACATATGTAGTGACATTGGGATTCCCGAAGACATCACGATCGACCATGGCCCGGTCGAGATCGATCCGATTCTCGCGTCCTCCCTCACTTTGTTCCAAGCGACAGGTAGCACGAACCCGGACCCCCCACCCCCTCCCCCCGTGTGCACCAGATTCGGTGCATCGAGCGGGCCAGACCATCCATAAAGACACGTCTACAGAATGAAGCATGACCGCTTGATTCAGACGGGTCTGTGAGAGCAATCACACATCATCATGATCTGCCGGTGTCAGGCTCCCACCATCTCGCGCTTCCCGCTCCGACCAATCGACGATGAATTCGTGTGAAATTCTCATGTTCCCGAAAGTCTTAGAATCAGGCAATGCACCACCGCTTCAACCGCCGATGGTTCCTAAACTCCGCCGCACGCTTATCCGCGGGCGTCGCCGTCTCCCATGCAATACGCATCAAGGCAGACGCCGCTGCGCCCGTTTCAATCAAGCGTAGCCGCGACGTTCCTGCTACGCCTATTCCTGCGGACTTTATCGGTCTGGGCTATGAGAAGTCCTCAGTTGCAGTCTCAGGACTTCTGAGCGCGAACAACGAACGGTATGTGCAACTGATCAAGAATCTCGGCAATAAGGGCGTTCTGCGTATCGGAGGAATTGTTGCTGACTTCAGCCGCTATGAGCCACAAGGCCGAAGGGTTGCGGAACCGAAAAATACAGTCATCACGCGCGCCTGCATCGAGGAGTTTGGCGCCTTCCTGAAGGAGACCGGGTGGACGACAATCTGGAGTCTGAATTTCGGTCAGGGTTCGCTCGCGCAGGCCGTATCGGAAGCAATAGATGTGGCCTCAATCCTGGGCCCGCATCTGTATGCGATTGAGCTTGGTAACGAAGTGGAGAACTACGGCAAGGGCACTAAGCCCTTGAGAACTTCCCCGTATACGTATGAGGGCTTTCGCGCCGAATTTAAGGAGTGGCACCGTGCGATCGTGAAGGCCGTTCCGGGCGTGCGCTTCGCCGCACCTGACACTGCAGCTTCAGTGGAATGGGTCGAGCAGATGGCGAAAGATGCAGACGATGAGGTCCAACTACTCACGACTCATTACTACCGCGGTGGCCAGAAACAAGGTTCACCCGACCAGTTGATTTACCCGGACCCGAATCTCATAGCGAAGCTCGAACGGTTGGCCCGCGCTTCTCGAGAGAGTGGGATCGCCTGGCGAATGTGTGAGACCAATTCATTTTTTGGAGGAGGGCTACCGGGCGTAAGTGACACGATGCTGGGTGCCCTTTGGACGCTCGACTACATGCTATTGCTGGCGCTGCATGGATGCGCGGGTATCAACCTTGAGACCGGAGTAAACCAACTTGGCTTCATCAGCTCGTATTCGCCAATCCAGGACAACGGAATGGGTATCAACGCCGCGGGCATACCCTATTACGGAATGCTGGCGTTTGCCGTCGCTCTCCGTGGCTCCTCGCAGATTCTGCCGATTGATTTCGATGCGTCCGGTCTCAACCTGACAGTTTATGCGTGCGGTCATGACGGAGTGCCGCACGCGATCATTCTGATCAATCGAGATACGACTCGCGACGCGCATATCTCCCTTGCCAAATTAGAAATGGGCAAGTTGATCGCATTCCGTCTTGTTTCCGACGCAATCGGCGACAGGAACAGGGTCACACTGGGAGGATCGTCAGTCGACACTGAAGGGCGATGGAGTCCTGAGCGCCCCGAACTCGTTAGCGATTCGCTGGTGATGGTTCCGCGCATGACGGCTGCGGTGATTTTGAGCGAGAGATAAACGCGCCCAGCCAAGCCGAATTGGAAGGATACGTTCGGTGCCTTAGGGCGCCGTCTCACTCTTTTCAGGTAGGTCCCCGTCTTCCCGCATTAGCCTCACCACAGTTTCAAACAATCGATTCCTCGTTTCCAGGCGGACGCCGGCGCGCGTGACGTAGCGGACCACGATATCCACGCCAGAGCCGGCCGGTCGCATGTCAACAGAGGGCACGGCACTAAACTGGGGCGACCCCTCCTCGTGCGTGACGCGTTTCCACTCTGCTTCAGCTCTTTTTACGTCCGCTTCAGTCGCCTTAATGGTGGCCGCGCGTATTTTTTCGATCAGAGGATAGGATCGGGCGCCGGGCGGAATGCTTACCTGGATCTCATCCCACATCCATTGACCCGAGGTTGAAAAGTTGAAATATTTTCCGCGAATCGCAAAGCCATTGAGGAACGAGACTCTGCGCCCGGTAGGGTGTCCATTAGCCGTCCAGTTCCCTGTTTCGAGGAGCCAGGTGCGGAACAGTCCGACCTGTACAACCTCGCCGCCGACACCGTCGATTTCTACCCAGTCACCCACCTTGATTCCGTTTCGGCCCATCAATACAAACCATCCGCAAAACGCGAGGATGAAGTCCTGAAATACAACCGTTAACCCGGCGGTCGCCAATCCCAAAATTGTAGGCATCTGCGCGGGAGTACCGAAGACCACCAACAGGATCAGGAGCAGCCCGACGAGCTGTGTGCCCAGGTTAAGAATCGTACGGAGCGTCTCTCGTTGCCGCCGGTCGCGGGACATTCGCTCCAACATCAACTGCAACGCCCATCCAGCGAGCATGGTGAAAAGAACGATCACCGCTATCAGCGCCAGCGACTGGAACATCAGGTGCATCACAATTTTGTGCTGCAGTTCCACCTGTTTGCCCCAGCGAAGGTAAAGTGCCGCGAGTTGCTGTTGAGCGCCCAAACGGTCGGAGAGAATACTCAGGATGTTCCGTTGCGCCGCCATATGCCGCAACTGTTCGACCTTGCCCGTAGTCGAGCCCGCCGCACCTGTGGACAATGCAGCGGTTGACGCGTATTTCGCAGCCTCTGCCTCGAGCCTTGCATGGTCCTCTGTGAGAGCAGCAACATCGGCTTTGGCGAGACCTTCCGCTTGATCAATTAACTGACTCCGGTTTCGCTGCGCCCACCAAGCCGAGATTTGTCCTGCGAACGTCTTGAACCGCTCGGCCGAAATAACCGCAGTTTGCCCGTTGTCCTCTGACGTTTGCTCGTCGTATTTCTTCATCGCGGCTTCACGCGCCGCCAGTTCCTGTTGAATCTTGGTTCGTTGATCGCCACTTTCCCGCGCCAGGTCCTCCAGCGAATCTTCCAACTCGTTCTGATCAAGGCCCAGCTGCGCTTTGGCGACATCCAGATCGTTCTGTGCTACACCATTGCCTATGCCATCGGCAGCGGAAGGATCGGTCTTTGCCGACAGGGCGGCAACCCTCGCCTGATCCTCTTTGACCATCTGCTGCAGTTCCGTAACCCGGTTCTGCAGGGCAAGGGATGTACCGGTTAGTTGTCTCACTTCCTCATTTGCCTGGCGCAGGGATTGGGAGAACGCCTGATCTACTTCATGGTCCGCGAGCCGCTCCGCCTCTCGGGCGAAGTCACGCTCTTCCGCGGATTCCGCCAGCTCAGCCAGTGTTTCCGCGGTCTGCCAGGGGCGCTGGTCAACGATTCCGCGAGGGACAACCGTTGCAGCCCAGCCTTCTTTTTGGCCATGCAGGAATGGCAGGTGCTCCATGACACCCCTGTGTCATGAAACTGCCAGCCATGCATAACACCAATACGCCCAGTGAAACTGCGACGGTAATTTTGCGAGCACTCCTCATACCTGATGGCTCCTCCTTCCGGGGTCAAGCGGAAAGCCTTATCAAGTGTCGCATTCAGGAGTGACGTTCCGTCGATCTGATATCCAGGTTGATCAATGCGGATTCATGAACACGTTGAATCGGCGTAGTGCTCGCGGCTTCGCGATGCTGAACTTTTCTGTTCCTTCAGGTCGAGGAAGGCAGCTCACTTGCGAAATTCGCTGTAGACGGAATCATTATCTTTTCGCTTGGTGTGGCAGGCAGCACAGGATGCTTGCCGCTCGGCCGTTAATTTTCCATCAGCCGGGTTACCACCTGGAAAACTCATATATTCCCAGCCGCCTGTTGCGCCATAGAGCTCACTTTGCTTAGTCATGACATCGATACGGCGCGTTGGGCCTTCAATGGTGTTGCCATCGGCTTCCCTGGTTTCAAGCAAGTCATAAACAATCACTGAGCCATCAGGAAATTTGCCGGTCTCATAACCCTCAAGGGCCTTTGGGTTCGCATAAATGTGATGGATTCCACCTTCGGTGGCAAAAGCGGCGCTTTGCGGTCCGACCAGCACACTTTTGACGTGCGCCCACTTGCGGAATTCTTTTGGAAATGCGGAGGTGTCGTGAAGTTGTGCGACCACAGAAAAGCCGCCAGCAGAAAGCATGGTTGCAAGCAACAGTATCATTTTCTTTTTCACGAGTAGCCTCCATCGCTATCCAGGAGGCAGTGTGTGGCAGACACAATGGCCGCGGAAAGCAGATTGTGACCAGCCGGTGAAATGCTCTAACGAACGGGACAGATGAGGCGAGGCGATTGGACGAATGGCCATGCGGCACAGACGGCTATAGAGTTCCGTCCATAGTCATCACAACGCGACGTGCACTATCGATGTCATGCGCGCGTCGTGTCCGAGGTAAATAGACGAGGTGCAATCGGTCCGAGTATTGCCAGGATAAGCACATACGCCGCGGAGAGCGGGCCCAGGCGAGGCTCGAGGGCGACACCGAGACCAGCGATCACGATGGAAAACTCCCCGTGGGCTACGAGGGTGAGACCGGCCCGCAGACGAGCTTTTGAACCAAGGCCCAATCCGCGCGTGGCCCAATAGCCTGTGAGCGCTTTGGTGATGACAGTGGCAGCGGCGAGCGCGATTGCGACAAGCAGTACCGACGGCAGACTTCGAGGATCAACCTGGAGTCCGAAGAAAAAGAAGAAGGTGGCGGCGAACAGATCGCGGAGCGGGAGAGAACAAGCGATGGGATTGCTCGGCGATGGGACCGGAGACGGCGATGCCGACGAGGAAAGCTCCGATGGCGGCAGAAACCTGCAATCGCTGCGCCAGCCCAGCAACCAGGAGGACCGTTCCGAAGGTTGTGAGAAGAATGATCTCGTCAGATTGATGGGCGACGAAGGTACTGAGAGAGTGCCCGAAACGGATGGCAACGAAGAGCACGGCCAAGACGGTTGTGGAGGCAATCGCAATCGAGACGAGAATCCGAATTGGTCCTCCACCAGCAAGCAGGACCGCCACGAGAGGAAGATACACGGCCATGACCAGATCTTCGAGAACCAGGATAGAGAGTACGGGAGGCGTTTCAGGAGCGCTAAGGCGGCCCAGTTCCGAGAGCACGCGCGCGATGATACCTGACGACGAAACGAAGGTGACGCCCCCAAGGAGGATGGAAGGCAGGGTGCCCCAGCCAAGCAGGAGCCCAGCGATGAGGCCGATGGGGAAATTGAGCATGAGGTCGATGGCGGCGCCGGGGAGTCCACCACGCAGATTCTGTTTGAGCTGCTCGCCGGAATATTCGAGTCCCAGCATGAAGAGGAGCAGAAGAACACCGATCTCGGCTCCGATCTCGATGAAGTCCTTGGAGAAATTGAGGGGCGAAATGCCACCGTTGCCAAACGCGAGACCCGCCAGCAAGTAGAGGGGGATGGAAGAGAAGCCCCAACGACTGGCGAGGCGAGCGAGTACTGCAAGCCCCAAGGTGGCCATCCCCAATTCGATGAAGACTTGCGCGAAGTTATGCGGAGGTAAAGGCAGGGGTCACTCCTGGGGAAACACTATACCCGGCTAGTCAGTGAGTATGTTGGTATCAGTCATTGATGGTCTTCATTCGAGTGGTAATGACGTCCGATGCGGCCCTTGTTGCCTACCACAAAGGGCAAAGATATGGCGTTCCAATTCTTGTCGGCGTTTACGCCTTCCTGCATTTTGGGGCGCGGGCGGAGCGGTGACCAGGTCTCGCCGTCATCGATGGAAACATCGGTTCCATTGGGGCCAACGGTGACCCAGCTCTTGCTCCTTTTGTCGTATGCAACAGAAGTGCGAAAACCCTGAGGTGGTGTTTTGGCGGGAAGCCATGTCTTGCCGCCGTCGTGGGTATAGGCTGCCGTGCCGCTGGAATCATTGGGCTTCTTGTAGTCTCCGCCGACGACTACCCAGCAGCATTTCTCCCGGGATTCGATGGAGACTGCTCCGGTGCTGACGGAGCCACGGGCCAGGGGAAGTGCATGCGAACTGAATGGTTCGCTTAAGCCCTGGTTGGTGAGCACCCGCGCGCCGGGGGATCCGCCTGTGACAAAACCGGTGGCGAAGTCCTCATTGAGAAAGAGAGCGGAGTTGCTGATTGCAAACGAGCCTTCGCCCTGAAAGGCATCGAGGCCGCTGTTGTTGATTCGCTGCCAGGTATTGCCCTTGTCTGAGCTTTGCCAAAATGCAAACTTGCCGCGAACGGGGCCTCCGAGGAGTTCTCCCTGTTTTCCCAGCCGATTGATGACGATCACGTCCCAGAAGCCTTCGATGTCGGGATTGGTGAGGATGAGCTTCCAGGTGCGGCAGCCGTCGGCCGTTTTGTAAAGCCGGGACTGATCGCCTCTACCGCTCGACAAGACGATGGCGGTATCGGCGTCGTACACCTGGATGCCGCGAAAGTCGAGTTGGGCAGCACCCGGAGGAGTGGAGCAGCGCTGCCAAGTGGAGCCGTCATCAGTAGTTCGAAGCACGGTGCCGTTAGCGCCGGAGGCCCAAGCTGCGCCATTGCCGATTGAGTGTACGGCGTGGAGATCGGCGGTGGTGTGGCTGGTTTGGAGACTCCACTGAGCATGGGCGGGGATGATTGATGCAAGAAACAAGGCGATGAGCGTGGGGAATCGCTGCATGCTGGAAGTTTAGCGGAGTTTGCGCCGGGAGCAGCGACCCTTATGTTTAGCTTTGTGGGTCCCATCGCCGCGATATTCAATAGTCGATAGCGGAGGAGTCCAGCTTGCCAATTCGACCTTTGGGTCCTACGGCAAAGGGGAGTGAGATGGCATTCCAGTTTTTGTCGGCGTCAGGGGCGTCGTGTTTTTTGGGTTGCAGCGGATACCAGGTGCGACCGTCGTCCAACGAGACGTCAGCGCCGTTTGGGCCCACGGTAATCCATATTTTTTCCTTTCTGTCATAGACAACGGCGGAACGGAATCCGTGGGGCGGAATTTGAGCGGCGTGCCAGCTTTTGCCGCCGTCGCGAGTATAGGCGGCGGTACCGGCTTTCTCTTCGGGCTTGGTGTAATCGCCTCCGACGACGACCCAGCAACACGCTTCCCTTGCATCGACCGAGAAAGCTCCCGCACCGGCAGAGCCGCCGGCGAGCGGAAGAGCGTGGGACTTGAAGGGTTCGGTCTCCTTTTGGCCGGTGTTGGTGAGAATTCTTGCGCCGGAGGTGCCGCCGGTGACGAAGGCGGTGGCAAACTCCTCATTGAGAAGAATGGACGAGTTGCTGGCGGCGAAGGCACCTTCGTTGGCAAGCGATTCGAGGCCGCCAGCCCTGGGACGCTGCCATGAATTGCCCTTGTCTTCAGTTTCCCAAAACGCGAACTTTCCGTTGACTGGGTCGCCAAGAAGTTCGCCATCCATGGCGAGGCGATTGAGGATGAGCGCATCCCAGAAGCCGTCCGGATCGGGATTAGAGAAGAGGAGGCTCCAGGTGCGACATCCGTCAGAAGTCTTGTAGAGGCGTGAGAGGTCCCCCTTGCCGCTGGACATGACGATAGCGGTGTTGGGATCAAAGGCCTGAATGCCGCGGAAGTCGAGATGCTCCGCGTTGGGCGGGACAGAGCAAGTTTGCCATGTCTTTCCGCCGTCGTGGGTGCGGAGGACGGCACCATTGGAGCCGGAGGCCCAGGCGACGGAGCTGCTGATTGAGTCGATACCGCGAAGGTCGGCCGTGGTGTTGCTGGTTTGTATCTGGAATTGGGCGGAGGCTGAGCTAACAACAATGAAGAAAACGGCGAGGAGCGACGGAGTTCGCTGCATGGGGAAAGTTTAGCGTGAATGGCGCTCGTCCCCGGTACGAAGCGTCTGGTCACAAAGGTTAAGAGCGGCGATTCCCTACGCTCCGGCGCGGGGCGAATACTGGGGACGGAGCTTGAACCCATGAGAATGAAATGGATGAACGCGCTGTGCGGCATGGTTGTGACGCTGGGGATGCTCTCCCCAATGATGATGACCGCTCAAGTAACGCCCCCTGACAGTGCCGGCGCTGCGGATGCCGCTTACACGGCCCATGATTGGGTCAAGGCAGAAGAGCTTTATTCTGCGCTAGTGAAGCAGAATCCTGATCGCGCGCGGCTATGGTACCGGTTGGGAACGGCGCAGCGTGCGAACAAGCACTACGACGCGGCGTTGGCGTCGTTTGCCAAGGCAAAGGAATTGGGTGCGAACAAGGGACTGCCGGGATTCATTGTCGACTATGAGGTAGCAAGCACACAGGCCGCGGCGGGTGATCCAAAGAAGGCGCTGGAGATGCTGAAAGCATCGGCGAATGCGGGATATTCGCAGGTTGACAGGATCGAGAAAGATACGGAGTGGAGCGGGCTGCGCCAGGATCCGCAGTTTGCGGCCCTTGCCAAACAGGTGCATCACAACGCTGCGCCATGCGAGGACGCGGAGTTCCGGCAATTCGATTTCTGGGTTGGGGACTGGGACGTAGTGCCATCTGGATCAGACGTGGCGGCGGGCACCAGCCATATCTCAAAGGAGATGGGCGGGTGCGTGGTTTGGGAGAACTGGACTTCGGCAGGCGTCGCCGGGTACTTCGGCAAGAGCTACAACACGTACAACCCGAACCTGCACCGATGGGAACAGTACTGGGTGGATAATGCAGCGGGCACGATGTTCTTTCACGGGGGTTTGAAGGATGGCGTGATGGACTATTGGACGGACGATATTCCGCAGCCGAATGGGGACGTGTTGCGGCGTCATCTGCAGTTCTTCAACCTGGGACAGGATAGGGTGAGGCAGTTTAGCCAGGGCTCGAAGGACGGCGGGAAGACATGGGCGGTTGAGTACGACCTGACGTACAACCGGCGGAGTGCGAAGGATACAGGGACGCGATAGATGGGTTCATGGATGGGGATCTGGTTTCCGCATCCTAAACCCGATGAAACTGGGTTCAGGATGGGACCTCCGGAATTGTGGGAACCTGAAACCTGTTACGGATGGGTTTCGTCCTTGACGATTTCACCGCCTTTGATGACGACTTTCACGTGTTCCAGGAGCGTGATGTCGTTCAAAGGATCGCCGTCGACCGCGATGATGTCGGCATACTTGCCGGGCTCGATGGCACCTACACGATCCTGCCAGGACATGAGCTCGGAGGCATTCACGGTTGCAGCCCGTATGGCTTCAATGGGCGTATAGCCGCGGCGAACGAGACCGTTCAGCTCGAGTGCGTTCTTGCCCTGCTCCTTGGCGCGGCTGGCGTCAGAACCGGCGGCAATCTTGATGCCGGCGGTGCGGGCCATTACCAGTTCGCGTTGAATGGACTGAAGGAAGTCGTCAATCCATTTGCGGTCATTGGGGCTGCCAAGAGTGGGCGTGAAATGGTCCGCCCATTCGTCAATGACTCCGACGGTGGGGACGAGGAAGACGTTGTTCTTCTTGATGAGGTCCATGGCTTTTTGATCGGCCTGGTGACCATGCTCGATGGAGTCGACGCCGGCGTTTACGGCGTTGCGAATGCCTTCGGGCGTGGTAGCATGAGCGGCGACTTTGAGTCCGGCTTTGTGGGCTTCATCCACGATTACGAGGAGTTCTTCAAAGGTGAGCGTGGGATGGTTCCAGTCAGCGTAAACCTTGATAAAGTCGGCGCCGTGGCCAATTTGCTCGCGGACGGCGCGGCGGGCCTCTTCCACTCCACTGATCATCTGCGCGCCGGTGGGGAAATCGGGCAGGTCTGGCGACACGTGGAATGGATTGTACTGGCCGACAGCTGCGATAGCGCGCGTGGCAACTTGCATCCGGGGGCCTTCAACGAGCCCCGCGCGGACAGCATCGCGAAGGGCTATATCGGCATAACCGGCCCCTTCGCTTTCGACGTCGCGAACCGACGTGAAGCCAGCATGAAGCGTGATGCGCGCGTTAGCTGCGCCTTCGAGAGCGCGATAAGCCTGTGACTCCTTGGCGAGGGTGATGAGGTAGGCATCATCAATGTCAGCAAAGCGAGCCAGGAGATGGGTGTGGCAATCGATGAGACCGGGAAGCACGGTGTCCCGGCTCAGGTCGATGACCTTGGCGTCCTTGGGGACGTGCGGTTGGATTTCAGAAAGGAGGCCCACCTCCTTGATTCGATCGCCTTCAACGAGTACGGCAGCGTTGAGAATGTAGGAGCCCTTGCGCACATCAAGGAGCTTGCCGGCCTTGATGAGCACGGTGGCAAGCTTGGGGGCAGGCGGAGGCGCCTGGGAATTCAGCGAGGACCTAGACAACAAGACAAAAACAGCGAGTACAGCAAGGCGGACGTTCATTTTGGTTCCTCTCGAGAAGAGCGGGAAAAGAGTGTTTCGGAGGATGCGCCTTATTATAGGGGCTTTTGGATTCGCGGAATGTGAGATTTGCGGGAAAGTCAGCAAGACGGGTGAGATGAGCGTGCCGATCGCGCGGCGAATCCATTGCGCGTCGATTTGGCTGAGGGTTTTGAAGTCCGCAGGCCAGGGAGTGAAACATGGTGAGAAGGTGCGTGGCGATTGGGATTCTGGCTGGTCCGATGCTCCTGAGTGGAGTCATGATCAGCACGGCGCAGATGAGCGAACAACCTGCAGGAGCTCGCCAAATTGGCGACGGAATTTCCGGGGTGTGGCGAGGAAACTCGTACTGCATGGTGAAGGGTAGCCCCTGCCGGGAAGAGGCAAATGTGTATCGCTTTGCGGCGATCGAGGGAAAGCAGGATGTCTTCACTGTAACGGCGAGCAAGATCGTGGACGGAAAAGAAGTGGTGATGGGAGAGGGTGAGTGGACCCTCGATCCGCCTAGGCACGCACTAGTTTCAGTAACGTCGGGCGGGTCTCTTCGATTCATCGTTAATGGGGATGCGATGGACGGTATGCTATCGCTGCCAGACGGGACGCCCTACCGCCGGATCCTGCTCAAGAAGGAGAACCATGAGGGTCCGAACCAGGGAAAAGAATGAGCGTCCGAAACGATTCCCAGGCGCGAAGGGCCCATCCTTGCACCGGAAAAGGCGCAAGGATGGGCTCGAAGCCTTACGCCGCCGCCGTGGCTGGTTCTTCAGTTGCCACGGGGACAGGCTGCGCCTTGTACTGGGGCAGGGCCACAGCCAGCACATCTTCAATGTGGCGCGCGTAGTGGATGGAGACGCCCTGGGTGAGTTCGGGGGTCAGGTCCTCTTCCACGTCCTGCTTGTTGTCGTAGGGCAGGATCACCGTTGTGACGCCGGCACGCTTGGCAGCGAGGAACTTCTCCTTGATGCCGCCGACCGGGAGCACATTGCCGCTAATGGTGATTTCACCAGTCATAGCAGTAAGTTGCTTGACGGGCATGTCGGTTAACAACGAGGCAAGCACGGTGGCCATGGTTACGCCGGCGGACGGCCCATCCTTAGGGATGGCGCCGGACGGGACGTGTATGTGCAGATCGATGTCCTTGGTGAAGTCCTCTTGCAGGCCAATCCGGCCCGCATTCGAGCGCACCCAGGTGAGCGCGGCCTGCATGGATTCCTGCATGACATCACCGATCTGCCCGGTGATAGTGAAGCTTCCCTTCCCCTTCATCTTGTTGGCCTCGATGAAGAGGATGTCGCCTCCCGCGGGTGTCCAGGCAAGGCCGACCGCAACGCCAGGACGCTTGACGCGCTCAGCGACTTCGGTTTCGACACGTACCTGGATGTGACCGAGGAACTCCTTGAGTATGTCGTTATTAACAACGAGCTTTTCAGTCTTGCCTTCAACGACCCGACGGGCTTGCTTGCGGCAGACAGTTCCGATGACCTGCTCAAGTTTACGAACGCCGGCTTCGCGCGTGTAGTGGCGCACGATCTGGCGCACGGCAGCCTCGGGAAACTCAATCTGGTCGGTCGTGATTCCGTTCTCCCTGATCTGGCGCGGGATGAGGTAGCGGCTGGCGATATGCAGCTTCTCCTCTTCGCTGTAGCCCTGCAGCGGAATCAATTCCATGCGGTCAAGCAGCGGCGGCGGCACTGTGTCGAGCATGTTGGCAGTGCAGATGAAAAGCACTTTGGACAAATCGAACGGCACGTCGAGGTAGTTGTCGCGAAATGTGTTGTTCTGCTCAGGATCGAGCGTTTCGAGCAGCGCAGACGCGGGGTCACCCCGGAAGTCGCGGCCAAGCTTATCGATCTCGTCAAGCATGATCACGGGGTCGTTGGTCTCGGCGCGGCGAATGCTCTGAATAATCTGGCCTGGCAGAGCTCCAATGTACGTGCGGCGATGCCCGCGGATCTCGGCTTCGTCGTGCATGCCACCGAGCGAAATGCGCTGGAACTTCCGGCCCAGAGCACGCGCAATGGAGCGGCCGAGCGAGGTTTTTCCAACTCCCGGAGGACCGACAAAGCAAAGGATCGGGCCCTTCATGTCTGGCTTGAGTTCCAGAACGCTCAGGTAGTCCAGGATGCGGTCCTTGACCTTCTTGAGCTCGTAATGATCCTCGTCGAGAATCTCCTTGGCCTTATTGATGTCTATCTTGGACCCGGAGCTCTTGGCCCAGGGCAGCACGGCGAGCCACTCGATGTAGTTGCGAGTGAGCGAGTAGTCGGCAGCCATCGGAGACATGCGGCCCAGTCGCGCAAGTTCCTTCAGAGCTTCTTTCTTAACGTCCTCGGGCATGCCGGCTTCGTCGATCTTCTTGCGCAGGTCTTCAACTTCGCGCTGACCTTCGTCCTGTTCGCCGAGTTCCTTCTGAATGGCCTTCATCTGCTCGCGCAGGTAGTAATCGCGCTGCGACTGCTGGACCTGGTCCTGTACTTCGTTCTGGATCTTGGCGCGAAGCTGCTGAACCTCGATTTCCTTGGCGAGGTGGGTGTTGATGAGTTCCAGCCGGGCGGCAACGCCGGGGGTTTCAAGCAGAAGCTGTTTGTCTTCAGTGGTGAGGAAGGGCAGAGACGAGGCCACAAAGTCGACCAGGCGCCCCGGCTCTTCGATATTGGCAGCGATGGTGCGGAGCTCGTCGGAGAGCGTCGGCGACTCGGAAACGATCTGCTGGAATTGCCCGATCACGATGCGGACCAGGGCTTCAATGCTGGAGTTGGTCTCGGGCTGCTCCGCCTCAAGCGACTCAACCTCGGCGATCATGAAGGGCTCGGTCTGAACGAAGCGAACCAGGCGGACGCGCTCGACGCCTTCTGTGAAGACGAAGCGGCTCTGGTTGGGCATGCGAACGACCTTGTGAACGGTGGCCAGTGTGCCTACCGTGTGCATGTCGGCGGGCGTCGGGGTATCCAGGCGCGCGTCCTGCTGGGCAGTGACCGCGATAGTGCGTTCATCGCCAAGTGATTCAATCAGTTGGATAGAACTCTCGCGACCCACGGTCAGCGGCAGTACGGCATGAGGGAACAGAACAGTATCGCGAACAGGCAGGACGGGTACACGCCGCAGGCCGGAAACTGGCTTACCACTGGGGGTCAGTGTTTGCGTCTGGGCGGGATTCTGGTTTTCCATTGAGTGTCCTCGTATCAACTTCTCTTACATTAGAATGCGCAGTATACCAAAAAGTTTCGAATGGTTAATCCCTGAACGCGATGGATTGCGGAGATCTCTCAATTTGAAGGACATATGTATGTGTTCTTGCCTTGACGAGTTACGGGTTCCATTGTTGGGATGAATCTGGCTTACGATTCCCCTTATGATGACGCCCGCAAGCGCTGAACCGCGTGTCGAATGAGTCAACTAATTTGATCCCATGAAGTTAGATGCGCATGTCGCGAAGAGCCGAGATCGTTTCGAGAGTCGAGGTGTAACGGCTATTTCTCTCTGATGCATCGGGTTTACTCACGCGGCTCCGGACCGCAACAATCCAAGGGCGAAATCCTCCCATAATCGTTATCGGCCACACACTCAGGGAAATGAGCGGTGGCCGATGCAAATTGAAAGTGATTGTGAAGATAGTCGGAATCAGCTCCGGCCTTGGTCGCCTTCCTGTTTGATTGCGGATTCGAGCTTTTCCCAAAGGGTGTCTGGTGGATCCTCCACGGGAAACAGCTGGCGAGCCGCGTCGGCGATGGTCTGGAGATCTTTGAGCAGGGCCCGGCAGAGGTCGCAACTCTGGATGTGCGGATGCATGGAAGCGTCAGCACCTGAACCGATCAATTCCGCCATTTGATCCTGGAATTCCGCGCAGGTCATGTTATCGCGATCGAGCGTCATCGCCGCCCCTCCCTTCGGGGAAAAGTACGCATGGCATCGCGCAGTTTGAGGCGCGCCTTATGCAGTTGAGATTTGCTATTACCGATGGAACAGTCGAGCATCGCGGCGATTTCATTATGCTCGTATCCCTCGATATCGTGCAGCACAAAGATTAAACGATACCCGGCGGGAAGGTCGGAGATGGCGCGCTCGAGCGCAAGGCGGTCGATTGACCCGGTGAGGGAGAGATCGGGTGCGCCGAAACTTCGACCCGGACCCTCCTCAGGCGTTGGCTCCATTGCTTCGTCCAATGAAATGACGGACAGGCCTTTCTTGCGCAGATGCATCAGCACTACGTTGATGGCGAGCCGATGCAGCCAGGTGGAGAAGGCGGAGTCGCCGCGAAAGGTCGCTATTTTGCGGTGAAGCTGGAGGAAGGCTTCCTGAGTGAGATCTTCAGCTTCTGCAACGTTGCCCACCATGCGGAGACAAAGGGAGTAAATGCGCCGCTTATGGAGAGAATAGAGCTGAGCAAAAGCGTGGTGATCCCCGGCCTGAGCGCGGGTGAGCACATCTGCATCTGCACCGGTGAGTGGAGTGGGAGGGACGGGCGCGGTTTGAGCGAGTACCGTATCACCGATTTTGGCGCTGGAACCTGATGGGGGAATGTCGGATGCGGGGGTTCCTGGGCCGTCGCGGTTCTCGGACTAGTGTCAGGTGATTGCATGCTCATCCTGATTGGCGTCATTCGTTTCCTTGTGGAGTCAAGCGGGAGTCCGCTGAGTGCTGCGCCACTCATGAATCCTCGTTAGTATAGGGGGCAGCGGTTGAAGTGGCAGAAGCCGGCCTTGAGTAACGGGCCGTAATCAAAGCCTCGCTGATAAACGTTTTGATGCAGTTTGAGGGGTTTTTGTTATTCCGCTCGTTGATGGGGAGAAAGATTTGAGGGTTAAGTCTGCGGAGCGCGGAAGCGAACGCGGTTTCGGCGGACTGCTGACCGGATTTTTATCGCTATTTTTGATAACTGCTTTGGTTCCTTGTTTTGCCTACTCAAACGGGCAAGCACCTGCCCCCAAGGATACAACTTCTGAGCAACCTGCTCCCGAACAGGTCAAGAATCCCGCCGCCGGCGATCCTATCGCGGAGTTGGAGGGGTTGACGGTTCGCCGGATCACGTTTGAAGGGACCGCCGCAGACCGGCTCTCCTCAATCAAAGGACGCCTTTCCCAGACTGAGGGCTCTCCGCTGCTACGCGCGGATGTGGCGGCAAGTCTCCAAATGCTCTACGGGACGGGCCTGTTCGAAACGGTTGAGGCGGCGGGGCAGCGCGAGGGAGACGGCGTGGCGCTGATCTTTCGCGGAAAATCGCGAGCATTCATTGGAACTGTGAGCGTTGACGGAGCCAAGGGTCCGAACGTCAATACGCAACTGGAGCGGGCCAGCAGATTGAATCCTGGAACTCGCTTCAACGAGGCCAAGCTGAATCAGGCTCTGAATACAATGCGCGAAGTGATGGCGGAGAACGGCTATCACGAACCTGTCATCACCTTCAAGCTCACTCCGCACCCCGGGCAATTGCTTACGGATATTGCTTTTCACGTGGTTTCAGGGCTGCAGGCGAGAGTAGGTACGGTCGAGGTGTCTGGCGACCCAGGCATGTCCCTCAGCGAGTTTCGCGACCATGCACATTTGCGGACGAGTGCGTTGGTGGATCGCGAAACCGTGAGCCGGGCGCTGGCAGGCGTGTTGAAGTATTACCGCAGCCAGAAGCGCCTGGAAGCCGAGATCAAGCTCGAAGGGCAGACCTACGTGGCACCGCATCGTGTGAATTTGAAATTCACGGCCAACATCGGACCGGTGGTGCGGGTGGTGGTGGAGGGCACACACCTTAGCGATGACCGCATCAGGCGGCTGGTGCCGGTGTTTGAAGAAGGAACGGTGGACGAAGACCTGCTGAACGAAGGTAGCCGGCGGGTGCGCGACTACTACCAGAGCCTGGGGTACTTCGACGTGAAGGTGGATCACACCCAGGCCGGACCTAAGGCCGGGCAGGTGATGATCATGTACAACGTGCAGCTGGGAGAGCGACGCCACGTGGAGCGAGTGTCCGTGGAAGGCAACCACTACTTTGATTCCAAGACCCTTCAAGAACTGCTGAGCGTGCACGCGGCGAACGCGTTTGACCACCACGGCGCCTATAACCAGGCCTTGGTCTCCAGTGACGTCGCGGCACTGCAATCGGTGTATCAAAACAACGGGTTTTCTCACGCGAAGATTACAACTGAGACCGGACCGCAGAAATCGGCAGATTCTGCCACGCGCAGCCCCACGGGCCTGCGCGTGGTGACGGAACTGGACTACACCGCGCCGTTGACGGTGGTCTACCACATCGACGAGGGCCCACAGCAACGTGTGGGAACGGTCCAGATCAAGGGTAACGAGAACGTACAGACATCCATACTGCAGGGATTGATGAATACGGAAGCGGGCCAGCTGTTTTCACCGCGCAACCTGGCCGGCGATCGCGATGCGCTCATGACGGACTACCTGAGCCGCGGGTTCGACCAGGCTCGCGTCGATGTCGAGGAGACAAATGATGACGGCGATCAAAGCAAGGTGAACGTGGTTTTTCGTGTCACCGAAGGCAAGCAGACATTTGTTCGCGATGTCATTTTGACGGGACTTCATTACACAAGGCCGGATACGGTGTCCAAGGCGATCGTGCTGCACGCAGGCGACCCGCTCAGTTCGGCAGCAATCGAAGAGACGCAGCGGAATCTCTACGAATTCGCGCTGTTCAATGAGGTGAACACGGCCGTTGTGAATCCCGCTGGCGGCGAGACGGCAAAGACGGTGCTGTTGCAGACAATTGAAGCGCGGCGATGGACGTTGACGTACGGCGCAGGGTTCGAGGTGCAGACAGGCACACCGGTCAACGGATGCCAGGGCTTGCTGGCGACGGGGGTCAAATGCACGCCGAACGGGCGCACCGGAGTGAGCCCGCGCGGGCTGATGGCACTGACGCGGAACGGTCTTTTCGGGCGGGAGCAATCGGCCTCGGTCCAGGGGAACTACGGCCTGCTTGAGCAAAGGGTCGATCTGATCTATCAGAATCCGCACCTTGCGGGGAGCCGGAACTTCGGGCTGACATTCACGGGCGGCTATGCCAACAGCCAAAGTGTGACAACCTATGTGGCGTCGAGGCTGGAGGCAGGATTTCGATTGGCGCAAAGCTTCAACCACCCTGGAGCGGGCCTGTCGCGCGCAAACACGCTGATTTACGCGTACGACTTTAGACGAGTAAAGGTAGCGGAGGAAACGCTGCAGGTTTACCCCTCAGAGGTGGACAAACTGGCGGCCGCAGTAACGGTGGGCGGCCCCGGATTCACGTGGATCCGTGACAGTCGCGACTCGGCTGTGGACGCGCACCGTGGAACGTACACCAGCTTTCAGGAATTTTTTTCGGCAGCACCGTTTGGCGCCCAGGCGCAATTCAACCGGATTGATACCTCGAACTCGAGTTATCACGAATTCGCCAAAGGAAAGATTGTGCTGGCGCGAAATACTCGCTACGGACAGGAGCGTGCCTTCGGCAACGGCGACAGCCAATTGCTTCCTCTGCCGGAGAGGTTGTATGCCGGAGGAGCAACGTCGCTGCGTGGGTTCTCGATAAATGCAGCCGGACCGAGAGATCCTGATACTGGATTTCCGATTGGGGGAGCGGGGGCCCTGGTGAGCAGCACAGAGTTACGGCTGCCTCCGCCAACTCTTCCCTACTTTGGAAATACTCTGAGCCTGGTGTTGTTTCATGACATGGGAAACGTGTTCACAAATGCGAGCGATGCGTGGCCCAGTGTTTTACGAGTTAACCAGCCGAATCGCGAAGCTTGCAAAATACTCACTCCACCCGACACGACAACGACTCCGCCGAGCGAGCCGTTACCCTCAGGTCCTACAACGTCCACCGGCAAGCAGGGCGCCTGCGGCTTCAACTATTTCTCGCACGCGCCGGGCCTCGGGGTCAGGTATCACACACCGGTAGGGCCAATCCGGCTGGATTTCAGTTACAACCTGAATCCGCCTATCTTTCCGGTTAATGTGAATTATTCGCAGACGAATCCTTTTGCGAACCAGCATGTCGGCGAAGTTAGCCACTTCAACTTCTTCTTCAGCCTTGGACAGACATTTTAATGAGAGTGTGCGTGAAGGTACCGAGAGGAATGCCAATGCGTGCGCTCGCCTGCTGCGCCGCAATGCTGCTGAGCGGACCTGCGAGCCCCTGTCAAAGCCAGCCGGTGGTGCTGGACCGCGTTGTAGCGGTGGTGAACAATCAAGCCCTTCTGTGGAGTGATGTCACGGATGCGCTGCGTCTGTCAGTGCTGGAACCGCGCGGGAAGAATGAAGAAGGTCCGAATGCAAAGGTAGCGCTGGAACGGCTGATCAGCCGCACTCTGATCCAGCAGCAGATTCGACAGGAAGCTGTGAGCGCTCCGGAACCGGCAGACAAAGAAGTGGCGGGACGGCTGGCAGAGTTACGGCGAGAGCTTCCGGTATGCGTGCGCATGCATTGTGCAACCGATTCGGGATGGAAAGCGTTTTTGGAGACGCACGAGCTGACCGAGAAACAGGTGGAAAGCTATCAGCGCAGGCGCCTGGAGATTCTGGCGTTCATCGAAGCCCGCTTCCGGCAAGGGATCAGGATTCCCCAGGAAGACATCGATACGTACTATCGCGATATCCTTCTTCCTCAATATGCGAACGGTGAGACTGCCCCGCAGCTGCGAGACGTGTCGCCCCGCATTGAGGAGATTTTGCTGCAGCGGCAGGTGAACGCGCTGTTCAGCGCATGGCTCGACAATTTGCGCAAGCAAGGCGACGTGGAGATTCTCGACCCTGCGCTCGAACCGGTGGCGACACCAGCAAGCGCGAGCGGAGGCGTGCAATGAGCAGCCCCACAGTGACGACTCCAAAACCCCGCCGCAGGCTGAGAATGCTATGGAATACGGCTGGCGTTGCGGTGGCGCTGATCGGTGTAGTGGGCGCTCTGGTCCTTGGGGCAGGTTCAGATCAATTCCAGAACATGGTGCGCAATCGCCTTGCCCAGCAGTTGCAGGCGGTGACAGGCGGCCGGGTTGAGATTGAGTCGTTCCACTGGCGCCTGCTGCAATTGGAGGCCGAGGCCAGCAATGTGGTGATTCACGGGGACGAGCCGGCCAACGAAGCTCCGTACGCGCAAATCCAGGGACTTCGGGTCCGGTTGAGCATATTGGGACTGTGGAGCCCGCGAATTCTGCTGCGTGACCTGCAAATTATGCGGCCGCAACTGCACATGATCTTTTATCCGGACGGCGCGACGAATCAGCCGCACCCGGCCAGGGCGCAGGGCGAACGAAGATCTGGACTGGATACTCTATTCGATCTGCAAGCCGGACATATATCGGTGGAAGACGGCGATGTCGATTTGGATGACCGCGCCGCTTCGCTGGATGTGCAGAACCGGTACCAACCGTTGACGTTTGACGGCGACGATGTGTCCCTGGTGATGCAATATGTGCCAGCGCAGGGCCAGGCCCCGGAGCGCTATCACGTGGAGGCGGGGATTCGTGACCTCAACCTGGTGCGGGGTGGCCAGCTGAGCGAGTCCGTGTCTCCCGTGCATGGCGTGCTGCAAGCCTCCGTTGATCTGACGCGAGATGCGGCGACATTGACTTCACTCACGCTGACTTCGGCAACGTGGGGAGCGAAGGACCGAACGCTCACTGTCCAGGGAACGCTGTCGCACTTTGCGCATCCGAGATGGCAGGCAACGGTGCGCGGCGACGTGGACTTGCGGCTGCTTGATCCAGCACTTGGGTATTCGTTTGCACCTGAAGGCAACACAAGGCTCGATCTCTCCAGTGCCGGGCAGGATGGCACATTTCGCGTCGATGGCACCGTGCGAGTGGAAAAAGGAGCGTACGTCCAGCCTGGCGTGACGGTGCGCGGGTTGGACTTGAGCGCCAAAGTCCATGCGGACCCAAGCGCTTTGCGGATCACCTCAGTCGTGGTGAAGCTGCCGCAGGGCGGCGAAATGGCGGGCGAGGTTTTGCTGACGCACTGGCTTCCGACGTCGAGCGGTCCGGTGATGGAAGCGGCCACGACACCTGCTCCCATGACGCCGCCTACGCAAAAGAAGTTCGATCTTCACTCGCACCCCCCAAAGCCTGAGCCAAAACCAAAGAAGACACCGCACTCGGTACTCGTGAAGGATCCAATAATCCCGATTCCGGTAGAGGGGAAGGTAAACGCGGAATTCAGGAATGTCGCGCTCGATACCGTACTGGACATTGTGGGCCAACCGCCATTTCAACGGATTGGCGTGAATGCGGTACTGAACGGGCCGGCGAATGCCACCTGGCAGCACGGCGACGTGAACACGCTGGCAGTGAAGTCCACGCTGAACATGAGTCCGGCGGCGCGCGGACTTCCTGGGGAAGCGCCGGCAACCGGAACCATCGATGGCACCTACACCCAGAGGGACGGCGCGGTCGATGTTCACGCTCTCGAAGTGAATCTCCCATCGAGTCGGGTGACAGCGCACGGAAAACTGGGGGCGTACCCCTTGACCCGCCCCACAGCGCTCAACGTCGATTTTCAATCAAGCAACTTGCGTGAGTTCGACACCGTCTTGCGCGACCTCGGGCTGACTCGCGATGGAAAGACGGGAACGGCAGCGCTGCCAATTTCTCTGGGCGGCGAAGCGGAGTTCCATGGAACGTGGGCGGGCTCGTTGATGTCGCCGCGGCTTGCAGGGGACCTCAAGGCAAATCAGATTGCGTTGGAGTTGCCGCCTATCAACGCAGGCGGCACGCCTCAAACCATTCACTGGGACAGCGTGGAGGCCAATGGCGCGTACGATGCGGAGCACATCGCCATTGTGCATGGGCAATTGAAGCGGGGGCTTCTCAGATTGAAGTGGATGGAACGCTCGTTGCTGCCATGCCCGCGCCCGAGGTCAACGCCGGAAAGCGCAAGACCCGTGCTCCGAGCCTCACGCGTGGCGACGAAATGCCGGCGTTCGACGCAGGCTCAGTGCTGCACGCGCGCGTGAAAGCCGCAAAGATCGCGACAAGCGACCTGATGCCCCTGGCGAACCTGGATCTGCCTATCACCGGATCACTCGATGCGCAGCTTGAAGTGGAGGGCACAGTCCACGCATTGGGAGGATCGGGCTGGGCTCAGCTCAACGATGCTGTCGTCTATGGCGAGCAGGTGACGAGTATCCGCGCGCAGGGATCGCTGGCCAATGACATGCTGAAACTGAATTCGTTCAGCGTCCGCGAAAAGGCGGGGACGGTAGAGGGCTCGGGCAGCTACGAGATGCAGACCCGGAAATTCCAGCTCGAAGCGCGCGGATCGGGCATCGACGTAGCGAAAATTGATCGGCTGCGTACGACCGGAGAGACGTTCGCCGGTAAGCTCGACTTTGCCGCAACGGCTTCAGGAACGCGTGACGATCCACAGGTGGAAGGGCACGCAACGGTGGCCGAACTGACTGTCGAGGGCCGTTCATTGGGTGCGCTCACTCTCAAGGCGCAGACCGTGAACCATGCGCTCCATTACGACGCCTCGTCGAACTTTGAGAGCGCAACACTGGCTTTGCATGGGCAGACGGGGTTGAGCGGAGACTTTCAAACACAGGCCAAGCTGGAGTTTTCGCAATTTGACATTGCAGCGATCTTCAAAATGGCACATTTGGATTCCATCAGCGCGCAGTCGTCATTGGCGGGAGAAGCGCAAGTTGCCGGACCGCTGGCACGCCCCGACGAGTTGCGGGGCGACGTGCGCCTTCCCCAGATAACGGCGGTGATTGCAGGCGTTCATCTGAAGAGTGACGGCGGCGTCCACGCATCGCTCGACCATGCCCGGCTGACCGTGGACGCTGTCCATGTGACCGGCGATGACACTGACCTGCGCGCACAAGGAACCCTGGGTCTGAAAGACACGCAGAGGCTCGATTTTGCGGCCAGCGGATCAGTCAATTTGAAGCTTGCGGAAACGCTGGATCACGACCTGACAGCCGGCGGAACTTCGACGTTCCAATTAGAAGCGCACGGGCCGCTGACGAATCCGGGGCTGAGGGGCCAGGTAGAGTTTCAGAACGGATCACTTTCATTGGAGGACATTCCAAACGGATTGAGCCAGCTTCGAGGCACGCTTGAGTTCAACCAGAACCGGCTTGAGGTGAAGTCCTTGACGGCAATGACGGGCGGCGGCCAATTGAGCCTGGGCGGCTATCTTGCCTATCAAAACGGCATCTTTGCGGACCTGTCAGTAACCGGGAAACAAATTCGAATTCGCTATCCACAGGGAGTGAGTTCCCTGGCAGACGCCAACCTTCGTCTGCAGGGTACGCAAAACACCCTGCTTCTGTCGGGCAACGTGCTGATCACTCGATTCTCAGTGAGCCCGGATCTGGACTTTGCGGCCTTGGCCGCGCAGGCAAATACGGTGCAATCGGTGGCTCCGCCCGATGCGCCCTCGAATCATGTGCGGCTCGATGTGCGCGTGCAGTCGTCGCCGCAGTTGAATTTTCAGAATGCCTACGCCAAACTCGCGGGCGACGTTGACCTGCGCCTGAGGGGGACCCTGGCGTCACCGTCGTTGCTGGGGAGGATTTCGATCACGGAAGGCAATGCCACCATCGCGGGAACGCGCTACGAGTTGCAGCGCGGCGACGTGACGTTCACAAACCCTGTGCGCATCCAGCCGAATATCGACCTGAATGCCACGGCACGTGTTGAGGATTACGACATTACGCTCGGACTTCATGGCACTCCTGACAAGATGAGCGTGACCTATCGCAGCGACCCGCCGCTGCCTGAGGCGGACGTGGTGGCTCTATTGGCCCTGGGGCGAACACAAAGCGAACAAGGACTCTACACGCAGCAACAGCAGCAATCGGTGGGCATGAGCCCATCAACGGACGTGCTATTAGGGGGCGCTCTGAACGCCACCGTCAGCAGCCGGGTCCAAAAGCTGTTTGGCGCCGGATCGGTAAAGGTGGACCCAAGCTACCTGGGAGCACTGGGCAATTCGACAACCCGCATCACGGTGGAAGAGCAAGTAGGGAAAAACGTTACCCTCACTTACGCGACGAACGTAGACACGTCCGCCCAGCAGCTCATCCAGGCCGAGGTCGCAATTAACCGCCACGTCTCAATCCAGATGACGCGCGACGAGTCAGGGGTGTTTTCAATGGTGGTTAAAGCGATCCGCCGCTACCGGTAGAATGATGAAGAGGATAAATGCTGAAGATGACAGCGTATTCATGTTGGCCTCTCCTGCTGCGGTGGTAAGGTACGGACGATGGCTTGAATTGCGCGTCCAAGTATGCTGAAGGAAGTTTCAAACTAATGCTGGTCGAGAAGGCGAAGACCCGGGTCCTGGTAGTCGACAACGAACGGATGATTGCCGACACGCTCGTTCTGATTCTCAAGCAGAACGGGTATAACTCGAGTGTGGCCTACAGTGGCGAAGAGGCTGTCGAGCGAGCAGTGGTCCTCAAGCCACACATTCTGATCACCGACATCATTATGGGCAAAATGAATGGCCTGGAGGCCGCGATGCTCATTGCGGATGTACTTCCAGACTGCAAGATTTTGCTCTTCTCCGGCCAGCCGGCCACGGCGGAACTGCTCCTGCAGGCGCGAAAGAATGGCCGATCTTTCGAAGTGATGGCCAAACCAGTCCACCCGGACGTGATCCTGGAACAGCTCAACAATCTGATTACACTAGGTTTATCCCCGCAAAATTTCTAATAAATGCGCCGGATGAATGGGTTTGGGCAGCACCTCAAACGGCACACCATCAAAGCATGCCTGCTCTAAAAGATTGGGTGTCGCCGCATTGCCTGAGATGAGCAAGATGCGGGTGCCGGGACAATGAGCACGAACCTTGTCAGCTACCTGCAATCCATTGATGTTAGGCATGACCACGTCCGACAGCAGGATGTCGGGGCATTCGCGATGAATGAACTCAAGAGCCGACGCGCCGTCGTAGTGAGCCACGGCGTCAAAACCGCTCCGATTGAGAATCAGAGCCAGGCTGTCCGCGATGAGGCGCTCGTCATCCAGGACCAATACCTTGGGGCGGCCCGAGCGATCGGTTCTGAATCCAGCTTTGGTGGTTACGCCGTGGTCGCCTGGTTTGATCGGGATGGTGCTACTAAGGACAAATCCCGGACGGCCGGGCATGTAGAGGTGCATCGAGGTTGATGTCATGCGGCGATCGCTTGTGTGCACGAAGAAGCCGCCCCGGCACTGGGCAAAAAAATACTGACTATAGTGCCGGAAACTTCACCTTGCTTGCTGCGGAGGTGCACATACCCTCCGCGCTGCTCAATCAGACACTTCGTGATCCACAGTCCGATACCGGTGCCAACCCCGGCCTTGGTGGTGAAGAAGGGAGCAAAGGCGCGCTCCTGAACGTCGGTGGACATGCCTGTTCCATTGTCGGCAAGCGTAAAACGAATTCCGTCTTCGAGACCATTGGTCCAGTTTTTAGTTTTCTGGGCTCGGAGCCAGATTCGCCCACCAGGCTGACAGGCGTCGATGGCATTGGCGACCAGGTTGAGCAAGGCCTGGCGAAGTTCGCCGTCTTTGCCGACAATTGTCAGGTCCTGCGCGGCGGACACCTCTACCTGCAATTCTTTGTTGCGAAGGCGACGCTCGTAAATCATCAGTGCGTCGCGGATTACGTCCGATACAGCAATGAGACGGACTGCTGACGTGCTTCGGTAGAATCCCAGAGTTTGGCGGGCAATATGCGCCACGCGGGTCAGTTCCCTGTCCGCAATCTCGAGATAGCGCCGTACTTCGCCGGGTACGCTTTCACAGGTTTGTGCGAGATAGATGAAGTTGGTTACAGCCTCCAGAGGATTGTTGATCTCGTGGGCAATGGTCGCAGCCATGCGGCCCGCGGTGGCCAGCTTCTCCGCGTGAAGGGCAGCTAGCTGGGCATTGCGCAATTCGGTGATATCGCGCGAAACAGCAATGAGGCGCTCAACCTTGCCATCGGCCCCGCGAGCCGGAGTGATCTTCACGTCCCAGCTTTTACGCTTGCCCGAAGGTGTCGGGCATTCCCCTTGAAAGCTGCCAACGGAGCCGCTGGCCGCGGCGGCGACAGCGGCGACAGCGCGGGAACGATCTGCTTCCGGCCAGAAATCGATCCAGGATTTGCCCAGAACTTGCGATGTATCGTCGAATTCCATAGCGTCGCATCCCGGAGCGTTTATGAACCTGACGCGGCCATCAAGCTCCAGAACCTTCACGCAGTCAGCGCTGCACTCGACGATGGTGTTGGCGAACTCCTCAGTCTGGCGAAGCTTTTCTTCAATGCGAAGGCGTTGCTCAATCTCATGATGTCGAAGATCGATCGCAGCCTGCAGTGTGGACGCCTGCTGTTGCAGCGAACTGACCATGCGCCAGCGATCGGAGTTGTTAAGGTTTGTAAAACTTTCAGCCGGGATCACTTCAGAGTGCTCCGCGCAGATCCGGTGGTAACTTGCCCTCTGCTTCTCATCGGCGAAGAGATTCATGGGATACGCGCAGCGCAGCGAGATAGCGTGGTGGCGGGCAAGCTCGTTCCACAGTTCCTCGAGTCGCAGAGCCGCCTCGAAATTACCCTCCTCGCAAAGCATCGCAACCATCTCGCCAAAGGCGACTACGGACGATCCTGGCCGTTGCAATCCGGTGCGCGCCTGCGTGAAGATCGGCTCAAGCGCCTTGAAGAACAGTCGCTCATCTGGCCATCCATTCACCATGAAACGGGCGAGAGTGGCTTCCGCGTCAAGTGCAATGTAGCGGTCCTTCAGGGTGGCAAGATGCAAATCAATGCCAAAGCCTCTCAGCCTTTCGTTGAGCCCGTGAAAATGGGCTGCCGTGGCCACGACTACACATACACCGCCGGCCCCAAGTGCACCTCCCACGAACTCGCTCAGGCTGTCAAGAAATAGGGTGTCGCTCTCGTAAAAATGAATGGCATGGGAGCAAGAGGCTGTCGCAGCGCGGCCGAGAGTGGCATGAATTTCATCGCCGTCAACTAAGCATTGATTGGGAAACAACAATACCTCCGAAACGCGTAAATCGGATGAGGATTAAACAAAGACAGCCCTCTGTGGGGCCAGACTTTTACGATGCTTTCGAGACAAAGAATAGTTGCCGCCGCATGCGGTTGGCGGCAATCAGAGTCACCGTCATTCATTGACCGGTTGCTCAAATCGGTTATTTTGGCAGTTTTTTCCGGGTCTGCACAACTCCGAAACCTTCTTTCCGAATCTGTGTCTTTAGAAGTACTGGGGCGGACGAAGCCGCTGGACGCGGCACCCGCCACAGGCGTAATCCAAGGAGGAAGAACATGTTTACCAGGAAGGGTACATCGGGATCTGCGGTGCTTACACTCGCTTTGGCCGCATCTCTGATTGGCGTTCCACGTGTCTCCTTGGCGGCACCAGGGGCCAGCCCTGCCGCGCTCGGCGATTCAGACGTTGCCAATGACGTGATGAAGAAACTCGACAAGAAGCAATTCAAGAACGTGAAGGTAGCGATTGACAACGGCGGAGTTGCCACCCTTACCGGCACCGTCGACCTGTTTGAATACAAGATGGATGCAGACCGTCGAGTGCACAAAGTAAAGGGTGTCAATGCTGTTCGTAACGAGATCGAAGTTGGCGGTCCCTCAGTCTCTGATCAGGAACTTCAACAGAAGCTCGGCGAGAAGCTGGCCTATGATCGTGTAGGCTACGGCAACCTGTTCAACGCCATCACCGTTGGCGTGCACGACGGTGTAGTCACGCTCGGCGGACACGCCCGCACTGACGTAGACAAGGACTCCGCGATGGCGCTCGTCTCCACGTTTCCCGGCGTGAAGGAAGTCAACAACGACATCGAAGTCGATCCGGTTTCGATCATGGACGACCAGACACGCATGGCAGTGGCGCGCGCGGTCTACGGTGCTCCTACACTGAACAAGTACGCCATCGATCCGGCGAAGCCGATCCGGATCTCGGTGCAGGGCGGTCATGTTGAGTTAGCCGGCGTGGTAGACACTCAGGCCGACAAAGACATGGCTAATATCCGCGCAAACCAGGTTCCTGGCGTATTCAGCGTCAAGAACGATATCCAGGTCGCTGGGGCGTCGAGCGAGAAATCGCAGAAGTAGCTGATTGCCCTCGGACCCGCGTACATTACGTGAACAAACAAAGGCCTCGGAGCTATGGCTTCGGGGCCTTTTCTATTATCCCCGCCGCGCGTTGTCATCGACGCAAGCCCCATCGACGCCATGCCGTAGCAGTTCTTATTCCGGGAGACTGCTCGATCGTAGCGAGCCAATCGATCGCGCAGTCCCGATATACTCGGAGCATGAGTTCAACGACGCCGGGGCTCTTGGGAAAAACGCGCACTACGCTGGAGATGATCAAGTGGGAGCACTCGATTTTTGCGCTCCCCTTTGCTCTGACCGCGACGATCCTGGCAGCAAACGGCATTCCCTCCATGCGGGCCATTGCACTGATCCTGGTCGCGATGGTTTCCGCTCGCTCCTGCGCCATGGCGTTCAATCGCTGGGCAGACGCTGACATCGACGCCGCCAATCCGCGCACCCGCATGCGCGCCATCCCTGCCGGCCAACTCTCCCGCGGTTTCGTTCCGGGGTTCACGATTTTGTGCGGTGCCTTCTTCTTCTGGCGGCCGCCGGCTCAACCGCCTGACGCTCTGATCTCTCCCGCTGTGCTCGTCGTTCTGCTTCCCTACAGCTACATGAAGAGACTTACGCGTTGGTCGCACCTCGTGCTCGGGCTCGCCCTGGGTCTGGCGCCCTCGGCAGCATGGATTGCCGTGCGCGGCTCGCTCGACCCGCGCATCCTGGTGCTGACCGCAGCTGTGATGCTTTGGGTCGGCGGATTCGATGTGCTCTACGCCTGCCAGGACTACGAACATGACCGCAGCGCCGGGCTGCACAGCCTGCCCCAGGCAATCGGCATTCCTAACGCCTTCCTGGCCGCGCGCCTTTTGCATCTGCTCATGCTGGCCCTGTTGATCTGGTTCGGCCGCCTGTTCCAATTCAGTTGGGCAGGATGGGCCGGGGTGGTTGCTGTCGGCCTGCTGCTGGCTTATGAGCATTCGCTGGTTTCACCGCGCGACCTGCGCCGCCTGAACGCGGCGTTCTTCACGATGAACGGCGTCATCGCCATTGTGTTCTTTGTCTTTGTTGCTGCCGACCTCTGGCTGCGAGGCCGAGCCTGATGTCAACGGAGCGATCGCGGCAGCAGACGGAGCTCAACCTGTGGTATGGTGCAAAGCGGAAATCACGCGAACCAGACTCCGCCACCACAGATTTGGATTCAATTTCACGCTCACCGGGGAGAGGCATGAGGATCGCTATTCAGGGAGAGCCCGGCTCTTTCAGTCATGAAGCTGCATTGAAGCTGGAGTCGGACGCAGAGATTGCGCCATGTTCGCTCTCTGCCGACGTGTTTGCCGCGGTATCCGATGGCACCGTGGACGCCGCCGTAATTCCTATCGAGAACAGCCTGGCGGGATCGGTTTCAGAGCACTTCGACTTGCTCTTGAACCATGATGTGAAAGTAGAGCGCGAAACGCGGTTGCGGATTCGCCACAATTTCATCGCCATCTCCGGCGCAACCCTGGCTTCCATCGACCGCGTATTTTCGCATCCTGTGGCGCTCGCGCAGTGCCGAAAGTTCCTGGCCGATCACCCGCGCATGGAGGCCTTTGCCTTTTACGACACTGCGGGCAGCGTTAAACAACTGGTAGAGCTTCGCGACCGGCACGCGGGCGCTATCGCCAGTCGCGCGGCCGCTGAATACTACGGCGCAACTATCCTGGCTTCCGATATCGAGGACAACCCGGAAAACTTCACCCGATTCTTTCTGATCAAGAAATCACGGGAAATCGAGAATGATCCGGCAGCCAACAAGATTAGTATCGCGTTCTCGCTCGAGAACCGGCCAGGCTCGCTGGTGGCAGCTCTTACCGCGGTTTCGGCGCTCGGTACCAATCTCACCAAAATCGAGTCTCGTCCGGTGCATGGCAAGCCCTGGGAATACATCTTCTACGTGGACTGCCAACTCCAATCGCGTGAAGAAGGCGACCGTGCGCTCAAGGCTCTCCAGCCACACTGCGCAATGGTGAAATCCCTGGGTTGCTATCGGGAAGCCGGAGAAGCCGGGGCGGAGATAGGGGAATAGGGAGACTCTGTTCTGGAAGGTTTTCAATGCAATGACTCAGGAATGACTCAAAATGGTTACCCAATAAAAAAGGAGACCGCCTGAGCGATCCCCCTTTTGACATGGGAATCAGGACTAGCTGGAGAAAAGAGTCTTTTCTATTCCCTATTCCCTACTCCCTGCTTTTAGAAGTGGTAAGCAACGCCGATGGTCGGTTCGTAGATGTTGTACCACTTGTTGGTTGTGAGGTTGACCGCATTATTGCCAGACCCCTGACCAAAATTTGGCACCTTGGTATAGAAGCCACGGTACTCGGCACGGATGTCAAAGCTGGGACTGATCTCGTACGCGATGCCGCCGCCATACATGAATGCCACGGCAGTCTGCTGCTTCACATCGATCGAGGTGGTGCCAGAATTGCGAATAGGCAGGAAGATGACCCCGGCGGGACCAGCCTCAAGAAACGGATTGAACCGTTTGAAAGTAAAGCTGCGAACGTACGCGGCCGAGATCTCCTGCGTACGCGTGAGAACCTTCACAACGTTGGTATTGCCAACGATATAACGCATGGTGTTCTGGTACGTCATGCCGTAATTGGCTTCGAGGGCGCTATTGGGAGTGAGCATGAATCGGTAGCTGACCAAGCCCCCCAACGCGTAGTTGGAGTGGACCTGAACATCAGTGGAAGAGGCAACAAACGGCTCAATAATTCCGATGCCGCTCAAGCTAATGTCCTGTCGGCTCTCCTGAGCCCGGCCCGCAACGGCACACGCGGCCAGCAGGAAAAGTACGAAAACAATCTTCTTCATTCGGTCCTGAACCTCACGACTGCGCAACCGTCCCGGCTGGCAACGAGCTTGTCATTCCGGTGCTCCGGTTGGCGCCGGGCCCCGCTTTTGCATTGTAAATGCCCGGAACGGATGGCCAATCGTACGCACTGGAATGATCTACGTCTTAGACGCAGGTAAATCTGAACGGTGATTTCATGAATAGCACAGATGGGTTGGAGACTTCGAATCGTGACTCCGATCCAGGTATCACGACCGATACGATGCGAGTATCGGACCTCATCCTGCCTTCTCAACCTGGTAGTAGAAGGGGGGGCCGTTTCCTTGCCTGGGAGCGAACGGTCCGCAGAAAGGCCGTGGCAGCGTAGGAGAGAGTGCCGTGGCGGCGATGCACCAGGCGGAGAACACGCTTCAACTCAAGTTCCGTAACGGTGATCGCGATGAGTTCACCGGTTTCGAGCTCGCCGGTCGACAGTAAGGTGGGGTACCAGCGCCACACCATTTCCCATTGCCACGAATCGCTTGATGGCCTCAATAGTAGGGAGTTCGATGGCCATATTCAGGGGCGTGCGATAGCGTTGGAATGCCTCGATGACCTTTCGACGCAGCGGTGAAGCCACATTGTGGGCGATAAAAGTCTCCTCCCCGAGGTCGCTGATCGAGACCCGCCCGGCGCCGGCGAGAGGATGGCGGGGGCTCACGACCAGGGCGAGGCTGTCCCCGTACACTGCGATTGTCCGAAATTGCTCCGGATCGGGTCGGAACGAGATCATCCCCAGTTCAAAACTTCGCAGGTTCAGCTCGTCGGGAATATGCGACGCGAGCATCCTTTGCACCGTCACGCTGATGTGTGGGATACTCACGCCGGAACGCGTCAATAACAGGCAAAAGGTAAGTACAGGTGTACTCGTTGGCGGCCAGGTGAAGACTGCCCCGTTCCAGGCTCTTCAGCTCTCCAAGCGCGCTGGTGGCTTCGCGGCGAAGGGCCATGAGGCGCAGAGCGTATTCGCGGAGCAGGGTTCCGGCCGCGGTGAGTGAGCCGTCGCGCGCTGCACGGTCGAAAAGCTTCTCGCCAACTGAGACCTCCAGTTTGCGAATTACCTGGCTAACGGCCGGCTGGGTGCGATGAAGGCGCACCGCCGCGCGAGAAAAGCTGCGCTCCTCGGCGACGGCAAGAAAAGTCTCAAGCTGGGTGAGTTCCATGAAGCCTCTGAATAAGTAATTGTAATCGAGAACCCAATAATAATAACTTTGCGTTATATTGGGCCGATGGGTGAAACTAGAAGTGTTCGCGAACGGTTTTCAACAGGCAGGCTTGTACATGACTCGAGATCACGTCGTATTTTTTGACACCACGCTGCGCGACGGCGAGCAGTCGCCGGGCTGCAGCATGACGACTCAGGAAAAGCTCACCATGGCTCACGCCCTGGAAGACCTGGGCGTGGACATCATCGAAGCCGGATTTGCGATGGCCTCAGAGGGTGACTTTGCGGCGATCGCGACAATTACTCAGGCTATCCGCAAGCCGAAGATTGCGTCGCTGGCCCGTGCCAAGAAGGAAGACATTGAGATGGCGGCGCGCGCGGTGCACTTTGCCGATCGGCCGCGCATCCATGTGTTCCTTGCATCGAGCGATTTGCACCTCGAGTACAAGCTCAAAATCAGCCGCCAGGAAGCTTTGGATCTCACCGCAGAGTCGGTTCGTCTGGCGCGTTCCCTCGTTGACGATGTGGAGTTTTCACCCGAAGATGCGACGCGTTCTGATCGCGATTTCCTGGTGGAGATGGTGCGGATTGCCGTTGAAGCCGGCGCCACCACGATCAATATGCCAGATACGGTGGGCTACACAACCCCGGAAGAGTACGGCAGGATGTTCCGGGACGTGCGCGAACGGATTCCGGCGGTTGATGCGCAGGGAATCATTCTTTCCTCGCACTGTCATGACGATCTCGGCTTGGCCGTGGCGAATTCGCTGGCGGCAATTGAAGCGGGCGCACGGCAGGTGGAGTGCACCATTAACGGGATCGGCGAGCGTGCGGGAAACGCGGCGCTCGAAGAGGTTGCGGCCGCGCTTTATGTCCGCAACGACAAGTACGGCGTAACCACCAGCATCAAGCTCGATCAGCTCTACCCCACCAGCCAGGTGCTGGGAAACATCATCACTTTCAAACCTTCGCCGAACAAGGCGATTGTGGGAGCCAATGCCTTCGCACACGAGTCCGGCATCCATCAGCACGGAATGCTGGCCAATCCTCTCTGTTACGAAATTATGACGCCCTCGCTGGTGGGTGTCTCGGCAACCAACCTGGTGCTCGGCAAGCACTCCGGCAGGGCGGCCCTGCGCCATCGCCTGGAACAGCTTGGATTCACCCTGGACCGGGATGAGTTGCAACACACGTACTACCGGTTTGTTGCTTTGGCGGATCGGAAGAAGAACATCTACGACCAGGACCTGATTGGAATTTTGCCGGATCCGATTCGCGACCGGCGGCATGTGGCCGTGGAAGAACTCGACTAGTGGAAGACGATCTCTGATTTTCATTTTTTGGGATTTTCATTTTTTGGCAATTCCCGGGAGAAGCATGAAGCTGAAGATTCTAGTTTTGGCCGGCGATGGCATCGGCCCTGAAGTGACCAATGAAGCGGTTGCCGTTCTGAAAGACGTGGCCGAGGCGGGCGAGCATGAGTTCACGTTTACCGAACGTCGCATTGGCGGCGTGGCGATTGTGCAGGACGGAACCCCTCTGCCCGACGACACGCTGAACGAAGCACTGGCAAGCGATGCGGTACTGCTTGGAGCGGTGGGCGGCAACGAATTCAATTCCCTTCCCCCGGATCAACGGCCGGAGGCCGGCCTGCTCAAGATTCGCTCCGCGCTAGGCGGATTCGCGAACTTGCGTCCAGCCTTTGCATTCAAGGAGCTGGCCGCAAACAGCCCTCTTCGCCAGGAGATTGTAGAAGGCGCAGACATTCTTTTTGTTCGCGAACTGCTCGGCGGCCTCTACTTTGGAACGCCCCGCGAGTGGAACAAAGCTACCGGCGAGAGCTGGAACACCATGCGCTACACGCGCGAGGAAGTAGCCCGCGTGGCGCGCATTGCATTCAAGCTTGCGCAGGGGCGGCGCAAGAAGCTGACCAGCGTCGACAAGGCCAACGTGCTCGAGGTTTCGCAACTGTGGCGTGCCACGGTGAATGAGATCGCCGTGGAATTCCCCGACGTAGCAGTCGAGCACCAATACGTGGACGCGATGGCCATGCACCTGATGAACCAGCCGCGCAACTACGACGTGGTGCTGACTGAGAACCTGTTCGGCGACATTCTTTCCGACGAGTCCGCGGTAATTACAGGATCGCTGGGGATGCTGCCTTCAGCAACCATCGGTGGGAAGGTGAATTTGTACGAGCCAGTTCACGGCTCCGCGCCTGATATCGCGGGCAAGGGACTGGCGAATCCGATGGGGGCGATTCTCACGGCGGCGTTGATTCTGCGCCACTCTGCTGGCCTGGAAACGGAAGCGCACGCGGTTGAGACCGCTGTGCACAAGGTGCTCGAAACCGGATTCCGCACCGCGGACCTGGCGCGCGGCAACCCCAACGCATTCGTCGTGCTTTCAACAACAGCGATGGGCGCGCAGGTGCGGGAAACACTGCAAAACATTCTTGCGGTTCGCTCGTAGCGGGGGCCGGATCAAAGACGCGGGACCACGTTCGCAATAAACGCTACGTGCCGAAAGTTCAATCAGGAGTGCAATGAGCAACGAACCAAAAACGCTATTCGAAAAGGTGTGGGAGCAGCACGTGGTTGTCGAGCCCAAGGGCGAACCGACGTTGCTCTACATCGACCTGCAATTGCTGCACGAGGTCACTTCCCCGCAGGCTTTCGAAGGTCTGCGACTCACCGGGCGCAAGGTGCGCCGCCCCGATCGCTCGATCGCAACCGTAGACCACAACGTGCCGACAACCATTGAAGGCCGGCTCCATATTGTCGACCAGATCGCGGCGACCCAAATTGCCACGCTTCGCCAGAACTGCGCGGAGTTTGGCGTTGAACTCTACGACGTGGATTCGCGCGATCAAGGCATTGTGCACGTGATCGGGCCGGAACTCGGCATTACCAAGCCCGGCATGACGATCGTCTGCGGCGACTCCCATACCAGCACCCACGGAGCGTTCGGCGCCCTCGCATTCGGCATCGGCACCAGCGAAGTGGAGCATGTCCTGGCCACGCAAACACTGCCTCAGTCCAAGCCGACGACCTTCCGCATCGCAGTCGAAGGCAACTTGCCATCGGGCGTCACGGCAAAGGACATCATTCTCGCCATCATTGGGCAGATCGGCACAGACGGCGCGACCGGCTGTGTAATCGAGTATGCCGGCTCGGCGATTCGCGCGCTCTCCATGGAAGGCCGCATGACCATCTGCAACATGAGCATCGAAGCGGGTGCCCGCGCCGGCATGATCGCCCCCGACGCGACCACCTTCGCATATCTCAAAGGCCGACGGTTCGCTCCAAAAGACGCCGAGTGGGACCGTGCCGTTGCGGAGTGGAGCAAGCTGCCGACAGATCCCGGTGCAAAGTTCGATCGCGAGCTCGTAATCGATGCGACGACTCTCGTTCCTTATGTGAGCTGGGGAACAAGCCCTGGCATGGTCGCGCCCATCACATCGAAGGTTCCAGATCCCGCCGCCACGGCCAACGAGCAGGAACGCAAGGGCCTTGAACGCGCCCTCGAGTACATGGGACTGAAAGCCGGCACGCCAATGGAAGAAGTTGCAATCGACCGCGTCTTTATTGGCTCCTGCACCAACTCGCGCATTGAAGACCTGCGCGCGGCCGCCCGCATTGTGGCTGGGCATAAAGTTGCCTCCACGGTAAGCGCGATGGTGGTTCCAGGTTCGCAAGCTGTGAAGGAACAAGCTGAAAAGGAAGGCCTGGACAAAGTATTTCGCGATGCCGGATTTGACTGGCGCGAGCCCGGCTGTTCGATGTGCCTGGGAATGAATCCCGACATATTGTCCCCCGGCGAGCGCTGCGCGTCCACGAGCAATCGCAACTTTGAAGGCCGCCAGGGACGCGGAGGGCGCACACACCTTGTGAGCCCTGAGATGGCCGCGGCCGCAGCAATCGCAGGCCACTTTGTCGACATTCGAACCTGGGAAGTTCGTGAGGAGGTCACAGCCTGATGGAACCGTTTCGTACCTTGACCGCATTGGCCGCCCCTCTCGACCGCACCAACGTCGACACGGACCAAATCATCCCCAAGCAATTTTTGAAGCGCATTGAGCGCACCGGCTACGGCGAGTTTTTGTTTTTCGACTGGAGACGCACCTCCAACGGCGATCCAAATCCCGAGTTCGAGTTGAATGACCCGCGCTACAAAGGCGCGCAAATCCTCATCGCCGGCAAGAACTTCGGCTGCGGTTCGAGTCGCGAACACGCGGCCTGGGCGCTCAGCGACTATGGATTCCGCGCAGTGATTGCACCGACATTCGCGGACATCTTCTTCTCGAATGCCGGCAAGAACGGGATCGTGCTCGTGCGTCTCAGCGAAGAACAGGTCGCCGAGCTGTTGCACAAGGCGAAAACGATCGATGGCTACAAACTGACGGTTTCTCTCGAGGATCAAATGGTCACCGACAGCGATGGATTCAAAGCCACGTTTGAGATCGACCCGTTCCGAAAGTTTTGCCTGGTGGAGGGCCTGGATGACATCGGTCTGACACTGCGGCACGAAGCAGCATTGGACAAATTTGAGGCAGAGCATGATGCCGCGCTCTGGCTGAAGGCGAAGTGAGCGGACCCACCTCCCGATTCATTCAAACCACTCACTCCCATCACCGCTCTATCAAGGAAAGAAATGACCATCGAAGGCAAGCGTCAAAGCATTCCGCTTACTGAAGGACCAAGCCGGGCCGCGGCGCGCTCCTATCTGCGTGGTGCCGGATTCAAGAAGGACGATCTTCATAAGCCCATCATCGGAATCGCCAATACCTGGACCGAGATTGGCACCTGCAATGTGCATCTGCGCGACGTGGCAGAGGCCTTGAAAGAAGGCATTCGCGAGGCCGGTGGCACGCCAATGGAATTCAACACGGTCACCATCTCCGACGGCATCACCATGGGCACGCAGGGCATGAAAGCCTCACTGGTATCTCGTGAGGTGATTGCCGACTCCATCGAACTGGTCGCGCGCGGAAATCTCTTCGACGGCCTCGTCGGCATCGGCGGCTGCGACAAGAATATGCCCGGCATCATTATGGCGCTGTGCCGATTGGATATTCCCGGCATGATGCTCTATGGCGGCTCAATTGCTCCCGGCAAGCTCAAGAGCCCCAACGGCGACATAGTCGACATCACCATTCAGAATGTGTTCGAAGGCATCGGCTCACACGCGGCAGGGCGAATCGACGACGCTGGTCTTGAAGCTCTCGAAGCGAATGCGTGCCCGGGTGCAGGTGCATGCGGAGGCCAGTTCACAGCGAACACCATGGCGATGTCTGGAGAAATGCTTGGCATCTCGCCCATTCAGCTTTCAGGCGTGCCGGCAACCGCGAAGGACAAGCACGCGGCGTCGCGCGAGGCAGGCCGCATGCTGATGGACGCGGTGCGCGCCAATCGGCGGCCCTCGCAGATCATCACGCGCAAGTCGATTGAGAACACGATCGCCAGTGTTGCTGCCAGTGGCGGTTCAACCAATGCGGTGCTCCATCTGCTGGCCATCGCGGCAGAGCTTGGTATTGAACTTTCCATTGACGACTTCGATGCCATCAGCAAGCGCACTCCGTTCATTTGCGACCTCACGCCTGCGGGCAAGTATGTCGCCTCTGACTATCAGGCAGCCGGCGGATCGCGGTTGCTCGCCAAGCGGCTCATCGATGCTGGCCACGCTGATGGTTCTACCCTCACCATCAGTGGCAAGACACTCGCGGAAGAGGCTGCCCAGTCTGTCGAAACTCCAGGGCAGGTCGTGATCCACACGTTTGATAAACCCATCAAGCCTACCGGCGGCCTTGTGATTCTCAAGGGCAATCTGGCTCCAGAGGGCTGCGTGATGAAAATCGCCGCAGCCAACAGAATGGACCATCGAGGACCAGCGCGTGTTTTCGAATGCGAAGAAGATTGTTTCGCCGCGGTGCAGTCAGGGCAAATCAAGCCGGGTGACGTATTGGTGATCCGCTACGAAGGGCCAAAGGGTGGCCCCGGCATGCGCGAAATGCTGCAAGTCACCGCCGCGGTAAGTGGGCATCCGGATCTCACCTCGACAGTCGCGCTGTTAACCGACGGCCGTTTCTCCGGCGCCACACGTGGATTCACAGCGGGCCACGTAGCCCCGGAAGCCTTTGTGGGCGGCCCAATCGCCGCCATACGCGAAGGCGACATCATTCACTTCGATATTCCCAATCGCACCCTGAATGTGGAACTTAGCAAAGAAGAAATCGCCGCGCGCCTCAAGAATTTTGCGCCTCCGGCATTGCGTTGGCCGGCAGGCGTTTTCCGCAAGTATGTAGATCGCGTCAGTTCGGCCTCAACCGGCGCAACAACGTAACGGCAGTAACCAGTGAACGGCGAAACAAGGAGCGGGTCACGATTGGGCATTAGTTGAAATCTCAAACTGCTCACGGTGCACTGTTCACTGGAATAAGGAGAGCCCATGGAAACGAACGGTAATTTGCCTTCCCCCAACGGTCACCTCACTACGCCAACCCGCTTGACGGGCTCGGAGATTCTGTGGGCCACGCTCGTCGGAGAGGGCGTAACGGACGTATTCGGCTATCCAGGCGGGGCGATTCTGCCCGCCTATGATGCGCTGCGCAAATTCCCCATCCGCCACATCCTGGTGCGCCACGAGCAGGGTGCAGCGCACATGGCCGATGGCTATGCGCGCGCCAGCGGCAAGGTCGGTGTGGCAATCGCGACGAGCGGCCCTGGTGCGACCAACCTCGTCACCGGCATCGCCACGGCCATGCTTGATTCCATTCCGATGGTCTGCGTTACGGGCCAGGTTTCAAGCAAGGTGCTGGGCACCGATGCATTCCAGGAAGTCGACATCACCGGCGTGACATTGCCTGTGACAAAACACAATTTCCTTGTCAATCGCGCTGAAGACCTGGCGCCGGCGTTACGCCTTGCATTTCAGATTGCGCGCTCAGGCCGGCCAGGCCCGGTCCTCGTCGACATTACGAAGGATGCGCAACAGGCGACCGCTCTCTTTGATTTCGCAGCCGCGAAGCCGGCGGCGTATCGGCCCCATCCCATGCTGCGCGTGGAAGACTCCGGCCTGGCGCATGCAGCGGAACTCATTCGCAACGCAAAGCGGCCAGTGATTTTGGCCGGGCACGGCGTATTGCAATCCGGCGCGATGGAGCAGTTGCGGACTCTCGCCGAACGCGCGCAGATTCCTGTCGCCCTCACATTGCTCGGCCTTGGCGGCTTCCCTGCCTCGCATCCGCTCAACCTGGGCATGATGGGCATGCATGGCGAAGCTTGGGTCAATGACGCTATCCAGCAAGCCGACCTGCTCATCGCGTGCGGCATGCGGTTCGACGATCGAGTCATCGGCACCCCGTCAACATACGCTCTGAAGGCAAAGAAAATTCATATCGAGATCGATCCGGCCGAAATCAACAAGAACATCAAGGTGGATATCGCGCTTGTTGGGGATCTCGCCGATGTGCTTGAACAGTTGCTTCCTCGTGTCTCCGGGCGCGACGGGGCCGGATGGATCAAGACCATTGAAAGCAGCAAGGGCGAAGTTGCCGTACGTGACATCAAGAACCTGCCAGACTCCGGCCACCTTTACGCCGCGCATGTAATGCATGACCTGTGGCGCATCACCGGCGGAAACGCCGTAGTTGTCACGGACGTGGGACAACACCAGATGTGGGAGGCGCAGTACTTCCACCATGAGCTCCCTCGCACCCTGATTACGTCCGGCGGCCTTGGAACGATGGGTTTTGCTTTGCCGGCTGCGATCGGCGCAAAAATCGCGTGCCCTGAAAAAGAAGTGTGGGTAATCGCCGGCGATGGCGGCTTCCAGATGACCTCACCAGAGCTTTCCACCATTGCGCAGGAAAAGCTCAAGATCAACATCGCCATCATCAACAATGGCTATCTCGGCATGGTGCGTCAGTGGCAGGAGTTCTTTTACGACAAGAACTATGAGTCGACGCCTCTGGTCAGCCCGGACTTCGTCAAACTTGCCGACGCACACGGCATCGCCGGCCAGGCCGTAAGAACGCGCGCTGACGTGGACTCGGCGGTGCATGAAGCCCGCAATCACGCCGGCCCCTACCTGCTCAATTTTATGGTCGAAAAGGAAGACTCGGTGTACCCGATGATTCCTGCCGGCTCCTCCTTGCATGAAATGATTCGCCGCCCGGGCAGCAACCCATTGGTCGAACGACCTGACGACGTGTAACACAGCCGTGAGGGGTGCGAGGTCAGAGGGTCTGGCCTTTATTGAGTCAACAAAGACGGGGCAAAGAGAACCGCTCTGTTCACCGTTCACCGTTCACTGTTCACTGTCCACTGTTCACTGTTCACTGTTCACTGACAAAGCTAGAGGCTAATCATGCTGCACACATTTGTTTCCTACGTTGAAGATAAGCCCGGCGTTTTAACGCGCGTGGCCTCGCTCTTTCGCCGTTTGAATATCAACATCATTTCGCTCACAGTGGGCCGCAGTGAGCGCACTGGGCTGTCGCGTCTTACCCTGGTGTGCGAGGCATCAGCAGAAGCAGGCGATCGCATTCGCGCCAGCATGTTCAAGCTTGAGAACGTGCTTGACGTGGATGACATTGCAGGCGCGCCCTCGGTCACGCGCGAACTGGCGCTAATAAAGGTTGCCGCCACCAAGCACACGCGATCCGCCATCTTCGAACTCGTGGAAGTATTCCGAGCTCGCATCGTCGATCTAGCGCCTGAGTCCCTCATGATTGAAATGACCGGCGTCGAGAGCAAGATTGAAGGCCTGATCCAGGTGCTGACCGAAGGCGACAATCAGATTCTGGAAGTGTGCCGCAGCGGCAAGATGACCATGCGGCGCGGCCACCACACCAGTCGTGTGTTACGCGCTATGGGCGCCGCTGAACCAGAGCACGACGACTCAGCAAACCAGTTGCAGCAAGCTCAGGAAGGCGCGGTAATTAGCCCGGATTGAGCACCAACTTTCATTGGCGCCGGAAATTCCGACTATCTTGGGCTGAAAGTTCCCTGCCCTGTTCCCCCTAACCCGCAAGCAAAGGAAAAACGAATTCAGATGGCAACCACCTACTACGATCACGACGCTGACCTTTCCCTCATCCAGGCCAAGAAAGTAGCCATCATCGGTTACGGTTCGCAGGGACATGCTCACTCACTCAACCTCAAGGACTCCGGCGTTCACGTGAAGGTGGGCCTTGCCGCGGGTTCAAAGTCGATTGCGAAAGCGCAGAAGGCCGGGCTCGAAACAGCCACCGTGGCGGAGGCTACAGCCTGGGCCGATGTGATCATGGTCCTCGTCCCTGACCAGACTGCCGCGAAGCTCTACGCCGAAGAGATTGCGCCGAATCTCTCGGCTGGCAAACTGCTCCTCTTTGCCCACGGTTTCAACATCAACTTCAAGACCATCTCGCCCGACCCCGGCATCAATGTCGGCATGGCCGCGCCCAAGGGCCCAGGTCACCGCGTCCGCGAAGTGTTCACCGAGGGCGGCGGCATTCCCGGCCTCATCGCCATCCATCAGGACCCCTCCGGCAACTCGCACGCGCTCAACCTCAGCTATCTCAAGGGCATTGGCTGCACTCGCGCCGGAGTTCTCGAAACCACGTTCAAGGAAGAGACCGAGACAGATCTCTTCGGCGAGCAGGCCGTGCTATGTGGCGGCGTCAGCGCGCTGATCAAAGCGGGCTATGAGACTCTCGTCGAGGCCGGCTATCAGCCGGAGAGCGCCTATTTCGAAGTGCTCCATGAGCTCAAGCTGATTGTCGATCTCATCTATCGCGGCGGTCTTGCGTACATGCGCTATTCCATCTCCGATACAGCGGAATGGGGCGACTACGTGAGCGGTCCGCGCGTGATCAACGAAGAGAGCCGAAAGGCCATGAAGGCGATTCTCACTGAAATCCAAAATGGCGCATTCGCCAAGCGATTCCTGGCTGACCAGAACTCCGGCCGCAAGGAGTTCATGGCATTCCGTGAAGCCGAAGCAAAGCATCCCGTTGAGATCGTCGGCAAAAAGCTCCGCGCCAGCATGCCGTTCCTCGATCCGGTCACCGTGGAAGAGGTCGCGAAGAACCGCTAGATAAAGTCCGCCCTCAATGAGTGACCCTGCACTGAAGCGTGCAGGGTCATTTTTTGCCCCAAAACATCAATTGACCGCTCGCAGATTTGGAATCGCAAAACGGTTAGGTTGACGGCCATTCCAGGGGTTCGAGCTTCCCGACAATCAGCGTCCATGAAATTCCGCCCATCACCATCACCAGCGAAGCCACTGCCAATGCCGAAGCAAAGTTACCCGACCAGTCAACCAGAAAACCCGACAACGCAGGACCCACGATTCCCGCGCAATTGGCGAATCCGTTTTGCAGCCCCGCCCATCTGCCTGCAGCGCGAATACCCGCCAATGACTGCGGAAACGCGAAGTTCCCTGAGTTCGACGTGCCGCTGCCGACAGCAAGGACCACCAGGCATCCGAGATACGTGCGCTCGTTCGCAATGGAGCAACTCAGTAACGCAACCGCAGCAAGCGAAAATCCGACAGCCATTGCAGTCTTGCGGGCGACCGTCGCACTAACTCCGCCCTTGATGCACCTGTCCGTCAACCATCCTGTCAAAAGCGACGACGCTGAATCGATGACGTAAAGAACTCCGGCCGTGCCCACCATCGATCCCATCGAGAGGTGTCGCTCGTGCACGAGGTAGTAAGGAAGCCAGGTGATCAGAAAGTAGACCAGGTAGTTGCCGCTGAAGTGCCCAAGTGCAGATCCCCAGAACGACCGCTGACGAAGAATCGCCCGATGGCTTGGTACGCCGCGATCCAGACGCACAATCGTCGACTCCACCGGCGGCTTCCAGCGCATCCAGGCCGGAATCCACAGCAGGCTCACCAGTCCTATCAGGAGAAAGGCGACCCTCCAGCCATACTTCGCCATCAGCAGCCCGCCGACCAGAGTGCCGATCGCAGCGCCGCTGCGCGATGCCGCGATCAACGATCCGTTGGCCATTCCACGCGATTGCTCGGGGACATGCTGGGCGCACATTTTCGAGGCCGCCGGAAACATTACGGATTCGCCAATCCCCAGCAGAATGCGCATCAACAACAAGGTCACGAAGCCGGTCGCCAGCCCAGTTGCGGCCGTGGACAGCGACCAGACCAGGAATCCCAGGGCCATCATCGTGGCCACGTTGAAGCGGTCGACCATCCAGCCCACCACGAACTGGAGAGCGGTGTAGCTCCAGTAAAAGGCGGAGAACAATATGCCCAGTTGGGAGGCCGAGAGATTCCAGTCTGTCTTGATCAGCGGCGCGGCGAGAGAAATATTGCCGCGATCGACATAATTAATCAGCACCGCCAGGACCAGCAGAACAAGGGCTGGAACAAAGCCCCGCGACTCCTTGGCTGGCTGGGCCGTCACGCTCAAGAAAGCTCCTTTAAACGCGCGAGCATCATGCAAGCCGCCTGAACGCGAGTAGAAGGTAATCTACATGGCGAAGCGCGCCGTATGCCAATCAATTGTGCTTCGCCCAAGTTTTGGTTGACGCAAGTGGAGCCTCTCCGCGATAGAAGATGCCTGCTTTCCGATGTTTTTGCACGAGATTTGGTGAAAAACACACTTTTGCATGCAAATAAAAAAACGGTCATGTTGATTGGTTTCATGCGATTGCACACCGAAAATGGGGGAATTCTTGCTCACCGTGATTTGGATCACGATGAGCAGGGGCCAGAGACTGGGAACCAGGGGCCAGGAGCTTGCAGTTTGCCGAGTTGGAGGGCGCTGCGTGATCCGGACGGGTTGGCGAGTTGGGTGGGTGCATGCGGCGCGTCATGTTCGTTTTCCTCTCCCAACGCTCTTCTCTTGAAACCAGAGTTTGAAGCATGAAAAAGCCCCTGCCGGAGACCGTCCGGAGGGGCTTTTGTTGAGTCTGTATTCAGTATGGCAGGTTCGAATAATTAATCCCTAATTGGCGCAAAGTTTTTTGCGCTGATTTGAAAGGGGGTTACAAACTATTTTTCGAAACGCCTCTTGACAAAAGTTTTCCACAGAGTTTTCCACAGGGTTGCTGCAAGTGAAGAGTGAATGGGCCGTGCCGATGAGCCGCTCATCGCGATGAGGCCGCGATGAACGGGCACGGCTTTCGATATCAGGACTTGGGCCACCAGGTCACTAATGCTTTGGGTCTGTTGGAGTCAACTGAGGATCACTCACGGACGAATCGGCGGATACTAGCCGATATATCGTTACTGATCTGTCGTCGGTGAGTGACTTGGCGATTTACCGTGAATCGAGCATCCCTCCAGGCAACATCGACGTTTTAGGGGACTCATTTGAAGTCAGCTCAGATGGTCATTCGCATATTTCGGCTTGGCTTTCGGCCATACAGTTCGCAGTCTTCCCGACGTTGCCAACGAAGAGTGAGAGCCAAAACCTTGGCCCGTTTTCGGAAGCTGAAAATGACATTGATTGATTCCCAATGGACGGGTTGACACCCCTATTCATCTATGGGTATAGTTGCCCATACAAAGTTGTTTAGGGGTAAGGGTGCATGGCGGAAAAACGACCTTCAAGGAACATTGAATCTGCTTGTGTTGAAGACTCTGTCGCAGACCGGCAAGTTGCATGGGTACGGAATTGCAGTTCACATACAAAGAGCCTCCGATGAGTTGCTCAGTGTGGAAGAGGGCTCGCTTTATCCTGCCCTGCACCGAATGGAGCAGAGCGGCTGGATTGCCTCAGAGTGGGCGCTGACGGAAACCTCCCGCAGGCCAAGTACTACCGGCTTTCCCCGGCCGGCCAAAAGCATTTGCTGGAAGCTGAAAAGAATTTCGAACACCTTGTCAAGGGCGTCCGTGCAATCCTGCGCTCTGCATCAGGAGGGAGTGTCATGTCTTTAATGCGCCGTGTATCGAACCTGTTTTCCCGCGCCAGAGTTGACCGGGAGATCGACGCCGAGCTCCGCACCCACCTTGAGATGCGGATCGAAGACAATCGCGCCGCCGGCATGTCGCCCGAAGCCGCACGTCGCGCTGCGCTCTTGCGCTTCGGCAATCCAACGATGCTGAAAGAGATGACAACCGCGGCCGATGCCGCATTGTTCTTGGACAGTGTTTGGGCAGATATCCGCTTCGCGTTGCGCCAGCTGCGCACCTCGCCTGGCTTCGCGATTGTTGCCGTGCTCGCGCTCTCACTGGGAATTGGTGCGGCTACGGCCATCTTCAGCGTGATCGACGCAATGCTGCTGCGCCCACTCCCCTTTGCGAGTCAGGAACGTCTGGTCTACCCGTTCATGAAGTCGCGAACCGGAACTTCGGAGCCCGCATCGTATCTTGGCTATTTCGAAGAACGCGCGCAACTGCGCACATTCGACGCGCTTGCCGGCTACTCGACCTTCGATCGGGTCAACGTGGAAGCAGCGAATGGGCCCGTTTCGCTAAGGGCCGTGAAGGGTACCGATAACTTCTTCGATGTATTCGGCGTCCGGCCGATCCTTGGGCGCACATTCCTCCCCGGCGAAGATCAACCGGGAAAGGACAACGCGGTGGTGTTGAGTTACGAGGTCTGGCAGTCGAACTTCGGCGGCAGAGCGGATGCAGTTGGCAAGACCGTGAAGCTTGATGGCAGTACCTACACGATTCTCGGCGTCATGCCCTCTGGCTTCCGGTTTCCTCTCTTCATGCGCGATGCCGTTTACACGCCGCTGCATGCGCCGGAGTCGTGGAAGAAGGCGCGCGGATTGCATTGGTTGAAAACAGTGGGCCGGATCAAGGAAGGTGTGAGCCTTCAACGGGCACAGGCCGACATCTCCCGGGTGATGGCAAATCTTGCCCAAACCTATCCTGTAGAGGAGACGGGGCATACTGCCGACTTGCATCTGTTGGCCGGAGAAGTCAATGGCCTGGGGCCCGATGGCACGATGCGCAGCCCGCTCCGTATGCTTGCGCTGGCCGTCATGGCGCTGCTCGGCATTGCCTGTGTCAACGTGGCGGGCTTGTTGCTCGCGCGCGGCGTCAAGCGCGAACGGGAGATGGCGCTCAGAACCGCGGTGGGCGCACATCGCTGGAGACTGGTGAGGCAGATGGTCAGCGAGAGCCTCGTGCTCTCGGCAGCCGGTCTTGCCGGCGGACTGCTGATGAGTTGGCTCCTGCTCAAAGCGATGAACGTCTACCTGGTGGAAGCCATAGCGCGCGGTGCGGATGTCCGTCTCGACTGGAAAGTCGTGGCTCTAGCGCTTGGCATCTCCGTGCTTACATGCGTGCTGGCTTCGCTGGCGCCAGCCATGCGGCTCTCCGGAACCAATCCCAACCGTGCCCTTCGTGTCGGTATGGGCGCGGGCACTGCGCGAGCCCAGCATAGGCTACGATCGGGATTCGTCGTGATTCAGTTTGCGTTGTCGCTTCTGCTGCTCATGGTTGCCGGGCTCCTCATTCAGAACCTACAGCGTTTGCTCAAGGCCGATCTGGGCGCGGATACGAAACACATCTTCACGGTACACATCGCTCTTTCGCCAGGCAGTTATCGGGGCCGCGATCCCCTCCTCGCCTTCTACCGGCGCCTGCTGGAACGTGTCTCGAATCTGCCCGGCGTCAAGGCAGCCGGAGTCATCGACATGTTGCCCATCGCTGGCTGGGGCGACGGCTATGAGATTCACATCACCGGACAGGCACCCTACCCGAAGGGCCAGGAGATGGGCGCCGAAACAAGGGTCGTCTCGGAGGGCTACTTCGACGCCATGGGCATGAGACTCCTGCGCGGACGCTTGCTCTCGCCTACGACGGAAAAGCCTGGGAATGCAGCCGGAAGCATGGTCGTCAATGAGGCATTCCGCAGAAAGTTTTTCCCCAACGGCGGTGACGTGATAGGTGCGCACATCGACGACAGCGATAAGCCTGAAAACCACTCGGGCATCGTGGGCGTCGTATCGGATGTACGTCAGGATGTGCAGTTGCCTGCCATGGCGGAGATGGACTGGCTCATCGACGCGCTTCCCCCCGAGAGCCGGCTGGACTCGCTCAAGAACATGTACCTGGTAGTCAACTCCAGCGGCGACCCAAAGGCTCTGGACCCCTTGCTGCGTCAGATCATTCACGACATTGACCCCGGCGTGCCTTACCGCGAAGCGGAAACGATGGGGCAAATAGTCCAGGATCAACTTGTCTTCGAGCGCATGGAGGGCTGGCTATACGGAATCTTCGCGGCCTTTGCCATGTTCCTCGCAGTCATTGGGCTCTACGGGCTCGTTGATCACGAGGTGGAACTGCGAACGCGCGAGATTGGAATCCGAATGGCCCTCGGCTCCACGCGAGGCTTGATCGCCATGCAACTCCTACGCCGCGTTGCACTGCTCATGGGCGCAGGCATAGCCATTGGATGGGTCCTTGCGTTGACATTCAGAAAGATGCTTGCGGCCGTTGTTGAGACGCATGGGGCAAATGACTTCGTACTGTTCGCGGGCGTGACCTTCGGGCTGGCATTCATTGGGCTTTTGGCCACCCTCGTGCCTGCTAGAGCCGCTGCTCTGACCGAACCGGTTAAAGCCTTGGTAGCGGAATAAGGCGGCACGTCCGCAAGCGCAAACCGAAAGGGCACCGGAAACAAATTGTTCTCGGGTTGTAGACAACAAAGCAAGTCACTCATTGAGGAGCGTTTCCAAAGCGAAAGAAGGATTCGAACTGATAAATGCCCATTTCGCCGCGGATCGCTTGTTTCCCCAGAGTTTTTCAAATTCCAATCGCCATGCCGACTTTTCGTTACCGATTGGGCTTGCAGGCCGACGCTCCGCTTGGTGGCTGTGCGACTGAATGCGAATCTGTTTCGTCAGGAAGGCTCGGAGACGGTTATCGCGTGCGCGGGGCCGGTCATCGGGATATGATGCAGTTATGCCCTGCTCGAAGTTGGGCGCATTAAAAATCGGCGCATCCGTTCCCCCTGCCTGGACGGAACCCCCGGGAGCATTGAGTTGGGTATCTTTGACGAGTCCGAAAGGGATAGAACCAAAGTCAGCCAGGCTCGTTCGCATGTCCGAACGGCTCGTCCGTCATGGCCTCTCTCCGCGCGGCTCCTCGTCGGAGCCATGTTCGTCTTAAACATTCTCCTGGCAGCATTTCTCGTACGAACTGAAATCAAGAGGCCCGAAGCAAGGCCCGGCCCACCCGCAACGTCCACTCCGCTCACGGTCCATCGGCCGAACGCCGGTACCACGCCGCAGCTCAATGCGCCACCCGATCGGGGGCCCAGCCTAGATCAGGGGTCAAGCCTGGATCAGGGACCCGGCCGCGGTCTGAAGACTCCCCCTGTCGAAGCCAGGCCGGCCGCGTTGCCCAGCACCCAGAGGGCGAAGCGCTCCGAGGCCAAAGCACTCCGAGCCAGTAAAACTCCGCGCGCGATTTTGTCGGCGCCGATGCCGCGGCCCGTGATTTACCCTCCGCAGGAACCTCTCGATCGGACTCCCGCTCCTGTTCGCAATCAAGCAGCCTCTTCGAGCGCAAGCGCCAATGTCGCGCCCCCTGACCGGGCCGCGTCCTTCGACATTCCTGGCACTGGCGTCCCCAGTAACGCAGGTACCCACCCCAATGCGCCCCCTGCAGCGGCTCCCGCCCCGTCGGCGATCGACCACGGCCTCACTGGAACCCGGTCGGGCTCAGTGGCCAAAGTGGCCTCGGTTGGGCTTCCAGCTATGGAAAAGGGATTGGTGATACCACATATGCCCGTGGCGCCAATCTCCGCTAAAATCGAGACGATTCCCCGGCCTGCCGTGAAGCTTGAGAATTGCGGCGACGGCAAAGTTTTTATCGCGTGCCCCACGCTGAAAATCCGGTATGACACGCCCTTCACCTCCGAAGCCCCCTGACCCCTTTTAACAAGACCCATCGGTGTGGCTCTTCGCGCTGAGGGGTTGCGCAACTACGTTTGCCTTTACTTCCGAATTACCGGAAGTTACCCCAGCGTTTGACTTGTGCTCTAAAACGCCCTTATCGATCCGCAAGTAGGAGCAAGAGCCACGCTATATCTTCGACTTTTGACCGCGGGGCTCGCTCACGACCTCTTCCACATTGCAAACGTCTTTTGCATGCGTGGATCGGTAAAGAGTTTCAAGCAAACCTCGCGCTCCACCGGCCCAGCCACCACGCAATGCATGTCGGTCCGCCGCGCCACTTCCTTCGCCGCAATCGTAATCTGCGAGACGAACCGGGCCGCGTCGGCAATTGTGGCGCCGAAGACCAGCCGGTCCAGGCCTGACCAGAGAGCGCAGGCCATGCACATCGCGCACGGCTCACACGTCGTATACAGCGTGTAGCCCTTGAGAGATCCCGTGGCCAGCTTGGCGCATGCGAGTCGAATCGTCAGGGTTTCGGCATGCGCGCTGGGATCGTGGTCGGGACCTACGCGGTTGACCGCGCGCATCAACCGCTCACCGGTAGCGGTGCTCACAATGTCTGCGCCGAACGGGACCGGATGATCGGTGCTCAGCGTCTCCGCGGTGAAGGCGGCCACCGATTGCATCCGCTCTCGATCAATCGCGGTCACGGTCTCCGCCGCCGAGGCGGGCGTAGCCAGAATCCCCAGGCTGAAGGATGCCGCGCCAGCCTGCGCCAGAAAACTCCGCCGATCTACATTCATGCGCTCTTCGATAGCAGCCATAAAAAAATCATACAGCCGTGGCATTTCCTAACAAGAGACGACAGGCTTGCCAGTGACGAATCACTGACGACGAGGCGACATTTGGGGAGTAATCAACATCGCCGAATGCCTTGGAGACGATGAACTCGTTGAGAACCGGCGTCAGGGCCCAACACGATGAACAAAGGAAAGCGCGTTTCAACGCAGAGTCCCGGATTAGAAGCATGCTCAAGAGAGGTTATGCGGACAGCCCATAGACGGCTGTTGAGCTTTCGTATGGTTAACTGATTGATGGGGAACAACAGAGTGATTGACTGCAGAGCCGCGACGAAGAGCTATGCTTCTCGACCTGTTCTCCGAGGCATAGACCTCGTTGTAGAACCTGGCATTTGTGCCTTATTAGGGGCTAACGGCGCTGGCAAGTCCACGCTGCTACGCTTGCTCTCAGGATTAGAGGAGCCAGACAGTGGTTCCGTGTTAATCGGTGGGCTGAGTTTCCGGGATCATGCAGTTGGAATCCGGCGGAATCTAGGTGTACTGCCTGAGGGGCTAGGGCTGTTCGAGTCTTTGACCATCATCGAGAACCTGATAGCAATCGGACCCATTTATGGACTCACGAAAAGCGAAACAGAGGCACGAACAGCGGACCTCTTAGAATTACTCGATCTCACACAAGGGCGCCACACCGTCGCACGTAATTGTTCGTTCGGCATGCGGAAAAAGACCGCTTTGGCCATGGCCCTCCTGCACAAGCCGGGCGTCCTACTTCTTGATGAGCCGTTTGAAGGTATTGATCCCGCGTCGTCAGCGGTCATTGAGATGCTGCTCGGCCAACTCTTCAGCAATGGCACTACGATATTGTTCACCTCGCACATTCTGTCGATCGTGCAGAAGATAGCCACCCGCGTAGTCATTCTTCACCAGGGTCGAGTTGAATTAGATTTCAATCCGTCCACGGCAGACGAAGGAGTTGAGGAGGTGTATTTCAGCATCGTTGGCGAACCACAGCCGGAGGTGCTGGATTGGCTCAGATCCTAGCCCTTCTGTTGTTGTTGAAGAAACTAATGTTGAAGGAACTGAGCAGCGTTTCCTCTGTGCGTTTCAACAACTTCCTATTCTCCATCCTTTTTATTGTGTCCGCGGGTTTTAATAGCGGGGCACCGAAAGCAGGATTCTGGAGTACGCTCTTCTTTCAAATTGTCCTCCTTGCGCCTCTGCTTGTTACTTTTTCCGTAGATACACAGCATAGGTTGCCCCCGGAGCGAGTGGCTACGTGGCCGCTGACACGTACACAAAGACTCTTGCTCAGTTCCGTAAGTTTTGCGTTGAATCCATTATTTATCGTGCTGTTTTCTGGCTACTGGTTCTGGATGGGCTTAGCCGCGGGCCTCTTTTTTGTTCTACTGGCACTCATCGTCCATGGGACGGTATACGCCGTTGGCCGTCTCCCGTTCGAGCTAAGGACGCCTGCAGGTCTCAACATCTCAAGGACGCCCTTGAAGGTCGGCGGAATCGCGCAAGAAATGTGGCGGGAGCTGCAGGGAACCCTGGACTTTTGGACCGCGCTGCTTATAGCTGTCTGTGGAACCCTTTATCGACTGTTCGGGCGGGCACCAGAGCTCGAAGCATTTCCGATGTTGTCGTTATTCGTGGGTATTGCAATGAGCACGATTGGGCAACGCATGCTCTGTCTGGATGAGGGGCGAGCGTTACTGCGCTATCGTCTCCTACCAATAGCGGGTTGGAAGCTGCTCGTCACGCAGGACATGACTTTCCTGATCCCGCTTGCCGTCATGGTTTCGCTCCTAAGTCTACGGACAGGTGTTGCATTTGGCTTGGTCGCTATCGCGGTCGGGCGATACCCGTCGCTGAGGCAACGGGCGAACCAGCGTAGATGGCGTTTCGTCGGAGGAGATTGGCGTTTCGGAGTGGCGCAGGTTCTCTTGGGTGGATTAGCGGGAATCGGAGCGGCAAGGATCGGACTCTGGGTCTTGGCCGCTGCCTCCGCCCTCTACGTGGTTTCCGTATTCTGGGGCGAGTTGCTTTGGAGACGACCCTTGACTGCTTAGTCGAAAAACACGTCTCTGGTAGAGCCGCCTAATGAATTCGAGGGACACGATGTCTATTCCCGCCGCTTCGTCGACTTACATTACATGCCCCGGACACTTCACAGCGGGTTGAGAGGTTTCAGCATGACTCTTCCGGCTGCATCGATCTCCATTCAACGCAACGGCTTAAACTGCTGTGAATGGGTGTGTCCCTCCCGTAGTATCCCGATTGTGGCGCGATGGGAGCATTCGCCGTTCTTCATCCCCGCTATTGACCGTTCGTCACGAGTAGCTTTACACGCGATTTTTGCGACTGCTAGGGTGAGTCCAGTTTTGACCCAGTGCCGGTTATGAAACGATAGCCCTCAATCGGGAGCGTGAGATGGATCGACGGCGATTTCTGGCGAGCGCAGCTTCTCTGGGAATTATTGGCGTGTGGGCGACGCGATCGGCTGCGGCGACGTCGCGAGTCGTATGGCGGGAGGACCGTGCTGCATTTCCCCAGGGAGTGGCATCTGGCGATCCGGACGATCACAGCGTGGTGTTGTGGACCCGGCGGCCTTTCGACCAGGGCGAGCGGCAGGCACTGACGGTGGAAGTGGCGCGCGATGCGGATTTCCGCAGCGTCGTTGCCAAGGCACGCGCGCCGGTGCTGGCGGCGGCCGACTGGACGTGCCGCGCGCTGGTCGGCGGCCTCATGCCGGCGACGACTTATTGGTACCGCTTCACCGACGACAGCGGCGCGGGCAGCCGGGTGGGGCGGACGATCACCGCCCCGAGTGCCAGCGACCCGCGCCCCGTTCGTTTCGCCTTCGTGTCGTGCAACAGCGTCAACGAAGGCGCGCAGAACGCCTATCGCCGGATGATCTGGGAGGACGAGCGCGCGCCGGCCGATCGCAAGCTGGGCTTCGTGCTTCACCTGGGCGACTTCATCTACGAAGTCGTCGAATATCCCGACGAGGTGCAGCACCGCTATTCGCGCACCGTCTACGACCTTGGCCGCATTCCCGACGACCGCAAGGTGGGCAATTTCCACGTGCCGACCAACCTCGCCGGTTACCGCCATGTCTATCGCGCGCATATCAACGATCCCGACATCCAGGATGCGCGCGCGCATTTTCCGTTCGTGTCCATCGGCGACAACCACGAATTCTCGTGGCAGGGCTGGCAGAGCTTCATCGAATACGGCGGCAAGATCGAGCCCGCGCAGCCGCTGCGCGTCGCCGCCAATCAGGCGTGGTGGGAATATGTCCCGTCGCGCGTCCGCAAGGCCTCGGGCTCCGGGCTCGACCAGTTCGGCCCACCGGCGGTGACGAAAGCGCCGATCGACAGACTAGACGATCATGGGTTCGGCGACGAGGCCAACAACCGCACCGCTATCGGCAGTATGACCGCCTATCGCGTGCTGCGCTACGGCAAGCATGTCGATCTGATCCTCACTGACTTCCATAGCTACGCGATGCGGAATCCCGGGGAGCGGCCCGAAACGGACGTGTTCGACTCCGACTTCCCGGTGGTTCCGCAGGAGTTGATGGAGATCATTGACGCGGGCAAGGACTACGCGGGCGGCAATCCCCCCGCGACCATCACCATCGGCGACAAGAGCGCGCCCAATTTCCGCAAGGAAGAGCCCGCCTACACCATGCTGGGCCGCGAGCAGAAGGCGTGGCTCAAGGAGCAGCTGATGCAGTCGACCGCGACCTGGAAGATCTGGGGCGCGACCAACGGCACGCTCGACATGCGGACCGATCCGCAGAACCTGCCCGCCGGGCTGGTGAAGGACAAATGGCCGGGCAAGGATTTCGGCGTCTTCGGCGGCGGTGATTTCAGCGGGGCGTTCAGCGAGCGTGCCGAAATCTATGACACGGTCCGCGACCACAAGCTGTCGGGGTTTGTGACCATCTCGGGCGACCGCCACAGCTTCTGGGCCGGCTATGCCGCCCCCAAATTACCGCCAGCCGGATTCGACCCGATCGGGCTCAGCTTCATCACCGGTTCGATCTCCGCCCCCGGTCTCGCCGAAGCGGCCGAATACATGAAGGACTTCCCGTTCCTTCCGCTGTTCGTGCGCAAGGCGCCGGGTGTCGGGCCCGAAGCGACGATCAACCTGACCGTCAAGCACGGCGTGCGCGCGGCGCTCGAATATGCGGCCAGCGGCGACATCGCGAAGGCGCGTGCGGCGACCAATCCCGACGTCGCGCCGCACCTGGAATTCGTCGACATGGCCGGCCACGGTTATGCAGTGGTCACTGCCGGCTCTGATGCGATCGATACCGAATTCATCTGCATCGTCCGCCCGATCGCGCGCGCGGCCACCCCCGACGGCGGTCCGCTGCGCTATCGTGTATCGCATCGGTCGAAGCTGTGGCAACCGGGCACGCCGCCGAAGCTGGAGCAGCGGGTACTTGAAGGGGATGCAAAGCTGTCAGTTTGATGACTTGTCATCGCATAGGCAGCAGAGCGTCCCACTCTCGGCCGCGTGTTGCCGACTAGGCCCGGCAAGACCGAAACGATGGTCGCGATCCAGGTCTGTCGGGCAAGAGTGAGGCAAGTGAATGGCCGCTTCCCAGTTCCTGAGCAGCGGCCATTTTGATAGAGGTGCGCGATTCAACAACACGGATAACCGTTAGTGAACCTTCTCAGCCGGTATCGGCTTCATGCCTGGCGGGGCTCCTTTCGGATGGATCTCGGCATGTGTGTCGTCCTTCAGGGTCACAGTAAATTCGAAGGGCTGGTTCCCGTCCCCGGCTGTAACGAGCAGAGCAGAACCATCCTGCTTCGCCTTGGTGATCGGGGACGGCGTGCTATCGGATGGGTCCGCCCGGCTTAATCCGCCGTCATCATTAAGAGCAATTTTAGAGGGGGTGACGGTTCCGGTGAAGCCCGATCCATCTCGCACCAGAATCATTGTGGAGAAACTCTTTCCGTTGAACATCCAATGCCAGGTCCCGGCGAACCTCTCTGCCGTGTTAGAAGAATCAGAGCCTGCTTGCCGGCTCATCGCATGCGCGAGCACAGCGCCCGCGCCAAATGTAATGCTCGTTGCCAAAGCCAGCCCAACCAGGGCGGCGCGTGACAGCGAAAGTCTTTTCTCAGTCAGCATCATGATTCGAGTCTCCAGGTTGTCACCATCGAAGATACCCAGCCCCACTGCGTTGGCACGAGGGACGTGCAAGCACAGTGACGCCAGGCGTAAGAGAGCGCGGGCGTACAAACGGGGCTTCCCAAGAAGGTCAGCGGCATAGTCATCGCAGGCAAGCTCACGCGTCTGCGAAATCTTTGACATCAGATAACGAATGCCGGGGTGCCAGGCGACGGGCAGAGAGATCAGCTCACATAGGAGGTGCGACCAGAAAGTCCTTGCGACGGATGTGGCCATATTCGTGTGCAAGAACAGCCGCGAGATCCTGTTCGCCAAGGTCAGGCAGCACTTTACTGGGCAACAAGATCACAGGATGAAACACACCAACAGTTACGGGATCGTCGATGGCTGCAGATTCAAGAAGGGCGACCCGACGCCTGGCCTCGATAATCTTGCCAGCCAACCCAAGCTGGGCAGAAGAAAGCGGCGAGGCGTCTTTCCGCAGTCGATGAACCCGATGAAGACCACGGCTGAAGTGGACCATCCGATACAGAACGAGCACCGCCCAGATGGCGACGATCCATGTTTGAACCTCAGTCCCCAGCGTGAACTGACGATGCTGCTCCGAATGACCCTGCCAGTTCCAGAAGCGGTAACTAGACTCTCCAGCCTCCGGTAGAACCTGCTGCAGAGATTTCTCAACGTTCGTGATTGGACGCGGTTGCCAAAGAGTGTTGATCACCGGAGCGGCGAGACAGAAGAGGAACACTGCGAGATAGAAAATATGTTGATATTTTGCTCGCGCTTTCGCAACGAGACGCGAGAAGACGGCCGCCACGATAGCAAAGAGTCCAATCTGCAGGAACGCATTCAACACCAAATCGAAAACGGTCTCTCGAATCAGGCTCATTCCGGTTCCTCCTCCGCGCTCTCACTGGCTAGTAACTTTGCCTGTAACTCCGCAAGTTTTTGCGCGTCGAGCTGCTTACTCCGAACCAAAGACAGGAGAAGGTCGTCCACTGACCCTCGAAAGACCTTCTGCAAGACGTCTTTGATGGCATGGGAGTCGGCTGCCTCCTGAGAGACGATGGCGCTATACTCATATGCGCGCCCAACCAGCTTTCTCTTCACTTTTCCTTTGCGGTGCAGGACATTCAACGTGGTCTGCACGGTGGTATAGGCAAGCTGAGGTTCGCCCGTCATCCCCTGCAGGACCTTCTGAACATTTCCCACGCCGCCATCCCAGAGCACGCGCATTATTCGTCGTTCCAAAGGGGTGAGGACCCTGGCTTTCTTCGGCATCAAGCGCATTCACCGCATCTCCTATGCGTATAGGAGATTAGTCGATGATTTCGCACATGTCAACTATAAGCATAGGAGACATCTCGAAATTCCCTTTATCTGACGTTATCTCTCTGATAATTGGGAACAACTTTGAAGTTGATCGATCGGGGCACCCTCAGTGAATAAGCTGCCAACAAGATCGTCGCCACCCGGCGTGGTGCTATCGTATCTTCGCTGGGACATTTCCCAGGACCCCCTCATCGGACCTTTGCCGAAGACCCTCTCATCGCGATAAGGCCGCGATGAACGGGGCACCGCTTTGGATAGGGTCCTCAGTTGATCGTTCGGGACATCAGGAGAGTGCCAATGAAACACACCACCCTGCTAACCATCGCGTCTCTGCTCTCGATTCTCTTGCTGACCCTTCACATTACGGACGACATCGTCCGCGGGATATCGAAGGCAGAAAGCTCAAACATTGCGCTGGTCGTTCTCGTGCTCTTGCTGTACGGGACGCTCGTGCTACGCGAACGGCGATGGGGGCACGTCATCATGCTGCTCGTCGGATTGCTCGCGGCAGCCATGCCCGTCATGCACATGAGGGTTTTCCCGGGTTTTTGAAGGGGGGGGGGTTCACCTTCATCCTCTCGGCTCAGGGACTGTGGGGTCTGCGACGGGGCCAGCCCCGGTAGTCCAACAACCGTGATCTTCGGCAGACAGAGATGGTGAGGCAGGGCCCGCTCATCGCGATAGAGCCGCGATGAACGGGGCACAGCTCCTGATGCGGAGATGATTGACCCACCTGCCTGAGGCCGTACAATTCAAACCGGGGTAACTCCGTTATGCTGACTCTAAACACAATCCTCAGCCATGAAGGCGTTGATCCGAAGAATGTCCGGCTTATTCGCCATCAAGACGCTCGTGCTGCTACCAACTGCACGCCCTATGATTTGTGGCGTGCTGCAGATGGACGGCTTGAGATATATCAGAGGATACAAAAGAAAGAGCGATTCAAGGTGGGCGACTACTAGCAGGTGGCCCAGTTACCGATCCAGCCACCTCCCCCTCCCTCCGATCACCCAAACCTCTCTCACGCACACCGACACCTACCGTCTCGCCTGAACTTCGCAGACAGGTAAGTCTGTGCCCCATTCATCGCAGCTTTATCGCGATGAGTGGGCCGCTCTTGCGTCCATTCCGACTCGATTTCAACGACTCCTCGGATTCCGGTAGCGTAATGGTTGAAGCTGCTCCATCGGTACTGCTCGGGCGATGCAACGAGTCCCCGCTTGACTGGGTTTCGGTGGATGTATTGGATCACTTCGGACCGGGCTGCTTCGCCATAGGTATTCGCGTCAAAATAACGGTCCTGCCAGAACTGCGGGCGATTGCCTCGCAGTTTGCGTGAAGTGATCTGCTTGAGCGCCTTGAGAAACTGCGCCAGCAGGATCAGCGGCGGCTCGTTGACCAGCAAGTGAATATGTTCGGGCATCAGGACGTAAGCGTAGACCCTGGCCTGCGTGACGTGACCGAGTCTGTTCCAGAACGAATTCGAACGTTTCCTTTGTTGCCGGCGTTTCAAGAAACGGAAGACGTTGGAAACAACTGAACGTAATGAAGTGAAGGGCTTCGGCTTTCTGGAACCGCTTCAGACCGTAGGGCATGGTGCTATCGTAACTCCGCTTGGAGCTTGGCCGAGGACCCGCTCATCGCGATGAAGCCGCGATGAACGGGGCACAGCGTTCATACCAGGATGAATGGGCCACCTGCCTAAACCCGGCCATTCGCTCGGGCCGGTCCCAGTATCCTACTTCTCTGTTCCAGCGTTAGCGCGTAAATGTCGTTACTGCCCGTGTCGCGCATAATGAGCGGAGCGTCGCCTGGGTCCAGTCCCACCCAACCCCAAAAGCCGCCAAGATCAATACCTTTCAGGCTGGCAACGCGTTCCGGATCGCCGCCGCCGGCGCGTATGCGAAAAAAGCCCTTGTCGCCATTTGCGGCGATGCGAATGAAGTAAATGGACTTGCCATCCCTGGACCAGGACGGAAACGCCAGCGTCCCCGGATTATCCTTTCGACCCAGTTCCGACCACTGCTGGGTCTCGAGGTCGAAGATCTTCAGATTCATTGAGTCGACAGGGATCGCAGCGATGTATCGGCCGTCGGGTGACCAGCGCGGCGAGTAGATGCCCTCTGATCCGGCCACGATGGCGACCTGGTGAGTGGCAAGGTCCAGAATTTGAACAATTGCCCTTTCGATTGAAGGGGCCCGCTGTGGTAAAAACAATTTTCTTTCCGTCGGGCGACCAGTTCGGATCTACTAGTGGTTCATGATCGTCGGGAAGAAGCCTTTGCGGACTCCCACCCGTGGCAGCGACAAGGAAGGCGTTCATCTGGCCCCCTGAGAAGTCCGTAAAGAGGATTTGGGAACCGTCGGGCGACCAGCGGGGCAGCATAGCATTGATCGGAGGGTCGGTCAGTTGCACGGGGTTGGTTCCGTCGCGGTTGGCCCTCCACAGGACGCCCGCAGGGTACGACACATAGGCGACATACTGCCCGTCTTTGGAGAACGAGACAAATTGGGCGGAGATGCCGGCCAGGAAGGGCTGGAACTGACCCGTTCTCTGGTCAAATCGCGCGAGAGCGCCGAGGTGTGTATTGCCGGTGGCGAAGATCTTCTTTCCGTCTCTGCCGGGAATGGGCTGACCCCAGCCAATGGGGCCGGCAGCCAACTGAACCGGCGGGGCGGGGGGACGCGGAATCAGGCCGCGCCGCTCAGAGAGGGCCCAAATCTCCGGCTGCGCGACCGGTCCCCTGGTTATGTCGAGGAATACGAAGAACCGGCCATCAGGTGTCCAGCTGCCGCAACATTGACTTGAGGAAAGGTGCCAGCCGGGGATTACTTCGTGAAGATTGGCGCCGCTCGAAGATACTTCCCAAAGCCGATCGTGACTCCCAAAGCGGAGGTGGCCTCCGTCGGGCGACCATGCAACCCGACCGGAGAAGAATCGAGTGGACCCCTCAGCCGACGATTCGATGAGACTGGGGAAGGATTGTCCCGAGACCAACTTCTGTGCGCCGGACCCGTCGCTGCGGGCGGTCCATAGCTCGCCTTCCGCTGTTTCGAAGGCCACGGAATTCCCGTCTGGTGAAAAGGCCGCCCCTCCTCCATCAGGCAGGCGGCGGAGCGATCCTCCCGAGACGCGAACATTCCATTGCGGGCGGTTGAGGACAAATCCTTTTTCGTTGGTGGCGATCAGGAAATTGGACCCATCCGGGGAGACGTCTTCAGGAAAAGCGAAGTACGGGATGGGAACCGGAACGGTTGAGATGGCTCCGCCGGTTACGGAGACCTGACCGATGGAATCCGACCACGTGCTGTCGAAATAGAGCCGGCTGCCGTCAGTTCCGATGAGGGTCTTGGGGACGCCGTCATACGTGATCTTGGTATATGCGCTGACGCTGAGGCCAACTGGGGCGGTACGGAAGACATGCAGCAGCCAGCCCAAAAAGAAAGAAAGCACACAGGCCGCCGCCAAGACAGCCCACAAGGCGGAAACATTCCTTTTCTTCTGAGGGAACTCCGGGGGGGCCTGGGGAGCCGGCGGCGCGATTGCGCGGATGGGCAACACGGCGGTTGCTGCCTGAGGCGGCGCAGAGATTCTTTCCACCGGCGCCACAAATCGAAAACCTTGTTTGGGAATGGTTTCGATGTAACGCGGTGTCTCTGCATCGTCGCCTAGCGCCTGACGGAGTTTCCTCAGGGACGCGCCGAGGCCCTGGTCAAAATCGACGAACGTGCCGGGCGGCCAAAGCTTGCGGCGGATTTCCTCGCGGCTGACCAATTCTCCGGCGTGGTCCAGCAGCATGAGAAGAAACTGAGCGGGCTGCTCCTGCAGCCGGATGCGCATACCTTGCTTGCGCAGTTCCCCGGTTGCGGCGTCCACCTCATAGACTCCGAAACGGAAGACTCGTGCCGACTTTACCGTCTCCTGCATAGCTTGAACCTGAGAAAGTCCAAATATAGCACTCACGAGATTCAAAGAAATCGAAGCAAAGCAGATCGGCGCGCAGGCCGAGCGAGATCATGCGATCACGTATCCGGCTTCGGCTTCAGTAGCTTATCGGATCATGCGCAAATCATCTGCGTTCAATGCACAGTCCATGGACGCGCTTGCCGGGCTGCGGCAGACTCGCGAATGCCTCGACGATTTTTTTGGAACCGTTCCCCGCATACCCCAGAGGTATGAGGACTTCAAACTTCGTAAGGATCAACAGCCATGGAGGTCAAAACGCGATGAAAGCCACAATAACGATCCTGGTGCTTGCAGCCGCATTCTCGAGTCTACAGGCCCAGCAAAGCAGTTCTGACTTGAGCGAAAAGAACAGCCGCCTGTTCAACACTGAAACGTTTGGCGGGAACGGCCGGACCTGCCGGACGTGCCACAGCACAAACACCGGAACCATTTCGCCTTTGGACGCCCAAAGGCGGTATCGGCGGAACCCGTCCGATCCCCTGTTTCTGTTTGACGGAAGCGACGATGGGCAGGGTCATGGCGTCGACCGCATGCTGACCGATGCGACGGTCCTCATCGAAATCCCCTTGCCGGCGAATGTCAGCGTGGGGAATGATCTCAGGGTCAGGTCCGTGGTTCTCCGGCGAGGTACGCCGACCACGCTGAACACTCCCGCGCTTGACCCGGTTCTGATGGTGGATGGAAGAGAACCCAATCTTGCTACACAGGCACTCCATGCGATACAAGCGCATGCCCAGGCGACCACGACACCCACGCAAGCAGAACTGCTTGGCATTGCCCAATTTGAACGGACCGAGTCCTTCTTTAGTTCGTTCAAGCTGCTGGCTTACTCACGTGGAGGCCCGCCCCCGTCGCTGCCGGCTGGTCGTACGGCTTCTGAGAAACGAGGCCGGACCTTCTTTGTCACTGCGCCATTTGTTCCAGGAGGGAACACGGGTGCTTGCGCCCTCTGCCATAGCGGTCCGATGCTCAATCAGACCGACTCATCCTTCGTTGCGGCGACGTTCGGACTGGTGCCGGCAGGGACACGTTTTCAGAGCGTCGGCGTCTCGGAGTTGAATGAGGCTGGGAATGCCATCCAGCAATTCAATTGGCTGAACCCCGACGGGACTCGGACGGTTGTGTGGACCCCGGACCCAGGGCGCGCTCTCATCACCGGCAGAATCGACCAACCAGGACCTGCGTCGGACTTGAACTCATTCAAGATACCGTCCTTGTGGGGCGTCAAGAATACGGCGCCTTATTTCCACGACAATTCCGCCAAAACGCTGGAGGATGTGGCCGCTCATTACGCGCGGTTCTTTCTGACTCTTCCGGATCCTGTGATACTCACCAAGCAAGATCAAGCGGACATAGTCGCTTACATGAAGCTCCTGAATTGATGAACATCGCGTGGAGCTAAACCGCCGCGCACTCAGCGAAAAGAAAACGCCCCTCTGGAAAGCAATCCCAGAGGGGCGTTTCATATTCTGTTGTCTATTTCTGTGCTGCTGCCGGCTATTTTTTTCCGGCGGGTGTGACCACGAGCGTCACGGGCACGGTCCGCGGCGAGTTGCTCGCGTCGCCGGCTGCAATCGAAACGCTGCCGCTATAAGTGCCCGTTGCGAGCCCGGATGGATTGACTGAGACGGTGATGCTTCCCGGCGTCTGGCCGTCGCCCGGTGTGGCGGAGAGCCACGCAGCCGAGCTGCCGGTTGACACCTTGAATCCGAATGCTTCGCCCGTGCTCACCATGGCAATGGTCTGACCCGCAGGCGGCTTGCCGCCGGCTTGCGCAGTGAACGACATCGACACGGGGCTGACCGCCAGCTTGGGAACGGGTTTGGAGCTCACGGTGAGAGTGACAAAAACAGCCTGGGGGCTGTTCGCCACGCCTTCAGCGGATACAGTGACGGCGCCGGTGTAGGTGCCCGGGGCAAGCCCCGCCGGAGATACCGCAATGTTCATGAAGCCCGGGGCCGAGCCGTTGCCAGGTGTTGCGTGCAGCCAGGACGCGGACGCGGTGGAAGTGGTGTATTTGACGGGCGCGCTGCCGGCGTTGATGTTGACCACCTGCGGAGCCTGCGTTACCTCGCCGGCGTGTGCCGTGTACGAGAGTGTGGCGGGCAAAATGTTAAGCGTTGGCAAGGTGGCCGCGGTCACCGTGAAGGACACGTCGACGGCTTGCGAGGCGTTGGCCGCGTCGGGGCTCGTCAAGATGACGGTGCCCGTATAGGTTCCGGCCGCCATACCCGACGGGCTCGCAGTGATCTTGAGTGAGCCGGGAGTGGCTCCGGTATTGGCCGCGGCGCTTAACCAGCCACCCTTGCTGACGGCGGAGACCGTGTAATTGATGGCGGCCTTGCTGCTGCTGGTGATCACGGTTTGCGACGCCGGAGAAGTGCCGCCGGCCTGCCCCACGAACGCGAGAGAAGCGGGCGCCACCGCAAGCGTGGGCAGGTCTGCCGGAGAAACATTGAAGACCACCGCGACAACCTGCTGGGTGCTGGCCGCGTCACTGCTGGTTACGGTGATGGTGCCGGTGTGAGAGCCGGCCGCGAGGCCTGCCGGATTTGCGCTGATGGTGATAGGCCCGGGCGTAATGCCTGATGCAGAAGCGGCGCTGAGCCAGCCGCCGGTGCTGGACGCATTGACGGAGTAGCGCAGTGCGGCTCCGCTGCTGCTGCTGAGGGTGAGAGATTGCGGGGCGGGCGCTCTCTCTCCAGCCTTGGCTGCAAACGTGAGCAACTCAGGCGACACGGCAAACGTGGGAACAGGGGTGACGGTAAACGTGACCGGCACGGGGATGGGGCTATTGGAAGCTCCGGGGCTGTCCACGATAACGGTGCCGGAGTAGGTGCCTGCCGAAAGCCCCGCCGGATTCGCGGAGATGCTGATTGACTTGGGCGATATGCCGGTTGTCGGCTTTACGCTGAGCCAGCCCTCGGTGCTTGAAGCCGAGAGGGAGTAAGTAAGGGCCGTGCCGTTGCTGCTGCTGGTGGTGAGCGACTGCACCGCAGGAGCCGTGCCGCCGGCTTGTGCCGTGAACGAAAGCGCCGCGGGAGCGAGCCCAAGCGCCGGGGGTGCCACAGTGAGCGTGACGGCCACTGGTATCGGGGTGTTTGCCACGTCCGAACTGGCCACGACTACGGTGCCGGAGTATGTTCCGGCCGACAGCCCTGCCGAGTCGGCGGAGATGCTGATGGCGCCTGGCGTTTTACCCGATCCCGCCTTTACGGTGAGCCAGCCTCCCGTGCTGGAACTGGAGACGGAATAACTGGCGACCTTGCCGCTGCAACTCACGGCCAGAGACTGCGCAGCGGGCGCTGCGTGTCCCGCCTCCACATCGAAGGAGAGCGTGGCAGGCGTGAGCGAGAGCGCGGGAGGAAGCGGCGCGGCTGTGCTTGTGCTCGCCGCCGCGGTTGTTGCGGTGGCTGCGGCTGCCGCGCCCGAACCTTGCGAGCTCGGCCCCTTGTGCGCGGGCTTGGCAGCAATGGCACGCGCCTGAGGCGCGATAGCGGCAACGGCAATCAGTATGACCAGGACGGCATTACTTTTATGAGATTTCATGGCATTCTACCTCGTAATTTTTTTTAGGGACAGCAAGTGCTCCGGGTCGGCTTGGTCGTGCGCGCCTCGCACACAACCGGCCAGCGTAGGAGTTGACGTGGTTGATAGCAGCTGTTTGCCACGGCGGTGTGTGGCAACGCGGTTCTATCCTGCCCATCCACTTGATCGGGATGCACCGGCCAATTCCCCTTGCCGGCATGGCGACTCAGAGGCGCGCGTAATGAAGGAAAGGAAATAACGCGCGTTGCGTCGGCTTGAATTCGGACTTTCCGCGGAACCATCCCTAGCCCTCCCGGGACGTTTCCAAGGTCAATAAGTCAGTACTGCGAAAGTTACAAGTATCGTTAATGGGCCGTCGTCGTCTGAAAAAGCTGATTCAGCGGGCGGCTTTTTTAATGCATTATGCGTTTCAGCCCGCCACGCTGGACCTGGCACGGCGAGACGTAGTCGCGCCGTGAAGGACGAATACAACTTTAGTGGTGAGCCTGTGTGTGAGCATACTGAGATTTTGGTTCCGCAAACAAGACCACGTTCGGTTACGAAAGGATCATGCGCGGGCCGAGCGGAATTGCCGTTGCCCGCGAGTGAAGAAAACACGCGACTTGCGAATCGTGGCCCCTCCCCCTGGTTCTGAAACTTTGGTCACGTGACTTAAGTCTCAGCTTCGTTGCATCCTCCAAATCAGTGCGCGGGAGGAATCTGCAAACGTGCAGGGCTCACGAACAGCCTGGTATAGCGGTCGGTGCGTGAAAACGGAAAGACCGGAGCACGAGTTCATATCGTTCCGGGTATCGAGAGCGAGACCGTCTTCCCTGTCCCCAAATGCGAGGGAATGGCGGACACCCGCAACTGAACAATCTACCCCCTTGAGGTCGTGGCCACCCACCAATAGAAATGCCGGACGTGCGGCATAATAGCAACCATGAAGATCCCGCATCGGCTGGGTTATCTTGCGCTGGCGGTCATAAGCTGGGGAGCGCTTCCCTCACTATGGGTTGCCGATGCGCAGGTAAGCGTCGATTCCGAGTGGGCGAATTATGGGAATGACCCAGGCGGAATGCGGTATTCAACTCTCACCCAGATCAATCGCGACAATGTTTCAACGCTCAAAGTTGCGTGGACATTTCACACCCAGGACATCTCTGACGGCAGCGGGGGAAGAAAGCGAAGCGGGCTTGAGACCACGCCAATCTTTGTGGATGGGACTCTTTACCTCACTACCGCGTTCAACCGGGTCATTGCGCTCGATCCTGTTTCGGGAACGCAGCGTTGGGCTTACGATCCTGCGATCGATCAAACCCTTGAGTATGGAGATGGGCTCATCAACCGCGGCGTGGCTACGTGGCTCGATCATTCACGCTCCGCCGGCGAACCTTGCCGCCGGCGCATTTTTGAGTCAACCCTCGACGCACGCCTCATCGCTCTCGACGCAGCCACAGGCAAGCCTTGTTCTGACTTCGGCAACGCGGGTCAGGTTACTTTGCGAAACGTTCGCGGATACGTGGCCGGCCGATACCACATGACTTCGCCCCCAGCGGTGATCGATGACCTCGTTATCGTGGGATCGGCCATTGATGACAACCAGAGCGTGGATATGCCGGCGGGCGTAGTGCGCGCCTTCGATGTACGCACGGGCGCCTTGCGCTGGAGCTGGGATCCTATTCCTCCCAACACCCATGCCACAGAGAAAACTTCTGCGCCCAGGACATGGAACACCGGCGCGGCCAATGCCTGGTCGATTATGACAGTGGATCCAGAACGTGACCTTGTGTTTATCCCCACAGGAAGCGCGAGCCCAGACATGTACGGAGGCTTGCGGCCAGGCGACAACAAATGGGCAAACTCCGTTGTGGCACTGCACGCCAAGGACGGCAAAATCGCGTGGGGATTCCAGCTTGTCCACCACGATCTCTGGGATTACGACTCCGCCGCGCCGCCGTTACTCGCGACACTGCTGCGGCATGGTAAGCGAGTCCCGGTTGTCATCCAGGGCAACAAGACCGGTTTCTTATTCGTTCTCAATCGCGACACTGGTAAGCCGGTATTTCCGGTCGAAGAACGCCGCGTCCCACCGAGCGATATCCCCGGCGAAGTGGCCTCGCTGACACAACCATTCCCCGTGGCCCCGCCAGCCGTTGCATTACAGCGACTGTCCGCCGAGGATGCCTGGGGCCCTACCGCTGCGGATCGAGAAGCCTGCCGCAGCGCGCTTGGACGACTTCGCAACGAGGGCATCTTTACTCCGCCAAGTGTTCAAGGCACGCTGGCCATGCCTGGCAATCTTGGCGGCATGACCTGGAGCGGCTATGCGTTCGACCCTCAGCACAGCCTGCTCTTCGTCAATACCAATAATCTTCCCGCTCAGGTGAGACTCATCCCCCGCGACAAGGTCAAATCCGTCAACAAAGACGGTGACTTTGGACCTCAGACGGGATCACCCTATGGAATGCTTCGCCGCTTTCTGCAATCGCCGTCTGACCTGCCCTGCATTGCGCCGCCCTGGGGCACGCTTACCGCTGTCGACATGACAGAAGGCAAGATTCGCTGGCAGGTTCCGTTAGGCTCCATGCAAGACTTCGGAGGCGCCCACGATTCCATACCGCCGGGATCAATCAGTCTCGGTGGACCAATTGCGACAGCTGGAGGCATGATCTTTATCGCAGGAACGACGGATCCACACATCCGCGCTTTTGACATCGAGACAGGAAAGGAACTCTGGAAGGCACAGTTGCCCGCCAGCGGGAATGCCACGCCGATGACATATCGTGTGAACTCCAACGGCAAACAATATCTGGTAATTGCCGCGGGCGGGCATCCCAAGATCTCCGAAGAGCCAATCGGCGACGCGATTGTAGCGTTTGCTCTTCCTTGATCCGGGACCGGGTCCGAGGAGCACCCTCAGTTCGATATACTTTCTCGGGTTCCCAGGGAGTTAACGTGATCATCGACCGGCGGCGGTTTCTCCACCTTGGCACAAGCTCGGCGGCATTGAGTTTCATTCCTACAGCATTGGCAAAAACAGTGGAGCAGCAGCCGATTATTGACGTGCATTTGCACGCCTACCCGGACGCCCTGCCGATCCCCGCTGCAACCAATCCAGCCACAGGCAAAACCGTGCAGCTCAAGGATGGAGCAGCTCACAGGGCGGCGTGTCTTGCGGAGATGCGGCGCTTGAACATCGTCAAAGGGATCGTCAGCGGGGGCGACGGGGACCGTCTGGCTGCCGCAATATCCTGGCACGACGCCGATCCTGACAGGATCATCGCCGGTGCCGGTGTTCGCGGCTCTGAGGACACTCCGCTTCCGGACCTGAACCTGCTCAGAAGCGCATTCAAAGACGGTCGACTGCGAGTCCTGGGAGAGGTCACGACGCAATACGCGGGCCTCACCCTGGACGACCCGAAGTACGCCGCATACCTGGCGCTCGCCGAAGAGTTGGACATCCCGGTAGCGCTGCATACGGGCACCATGCCGCCCGGAATGTCCTTTGATCCCTGCTGTCGCAAAGCCCGTGCGCGTCTGGGAGATCCGATACTGGTGGAAGAAGCGCTGAACCAGTATCCAAAGCTTCGGCTGAATCTGATGCACGCAGGCTGGCCGTACCTCGATGACACCATCTCGATTCTGTTTCACTATCCACAGGTGAATGCGGACCTGGGTGCAATCGATTGGCTCCTGCCCCGAGCTGAGTTCTACGCTTACCTGCAGTCGCTGATGAGGGCTGGATTCGGGAAGCGCCTGATGTTCGGCACGGACCAGATGTACTGGCCAGAGGGAATCGCAATGGCCGTGGATGCGGTCTCGACAGCTCCGTTCCTCAGCCCGGACGAGAAGCGCGATATTTTCTATGGGAATGCTGTCAAGTTCTATCGTTTGAGCTGAGGAATCGTCCCGACTGTCCCCATATTCCACCCAGGGGCCCGCTCATCGCGATAAAGCCGCGATGAACGGGGCATAGCTCCCTTTACAGGATTTATGGCCACCTGCAAGTCTACTTGCGGTCGAGGCGGAAGGCGGAGGCCTGGAAGTCTCCGCGGAAGTCAGCGTCCATCTCCAGGCCGTGGCTCATCCACCAGGCGCCGCTTGCGGACGGTGGGGTGTTTTGCGCGGCTTTGCCCTCAATGGGCGTGATGGCGTACTGAGCCTTGGGATCGAGTCCCTTCAGCTTGAGGATGGGGAATCCGCGGCCCTCCTGCGTGGAGTGAATGAAGGCGAACACCACGGACTGGCTCTTGTCCTGGCGCACGGTTTGCGTGGCAGAGAATTCGCTTCCGTTACGAGGCGAGATGAGACGGTACAGGTCGCCCTGCACGATGGTTGGCTGCACCTCGTGATAGGCGGCGATGAGGCGCTTGGTCAACGCCGCCTCTTCGGGCGTCCACTTGGCGATGTTGGCGCCAATGCCGAGCGAGCCCTGCATGGAGCTCAGCATGCGGTAGGAGAGCGAGGTGCTGCGTTTGTTGAACCAATGCGGCGAGTCGGTAACCCACGCCATCATGACCTGCGGCGTGTAGGCGTAGGTGAATCCGTCCTGAATGCTGAGGCGGTCGAAAGGATCGGTGTTGTCGGACGGCCACACTTCGTCGGTGTAGCGCAGGATGCCCAGATCGACACGGCCGCCGCCGCCCGAGCAGGACTCTATTTCGACGTTGGGATGCTTGTGCCGTAGCTCCGAGAGAATTGCGTAGAGGTTGTGGGTGAATTCGACGTACACCTTTTTCTGTTCCGCGGGAGGGAGTTCGTCCCAGCCGGGCTCGCTCCAGTTGCGGTTGTAGTCCCACTTGAGGAAGGCGATGTCGTTCTCACTGAGGAGCTTGTCCAGGAAGCCATACACGTAGTCGTGCACATCTTTCCGGGCAAGGTTGAGCACAAGCTGCTGGCGTCCTTCGGTACGCGGCCGGCCGGGAAAGTTGAGCACCCAGTCAGGATGCTTGCGATAGAGGTCGGAGTCGGGATTGACCATCTCGGGCTCGACCCACAGGCCGAAGTCCATGCCTAGCGCCTTGACACGATCAATGAGCGGCTTGAGGCCGTGCGGAAATTTCTCCTGGTTCACGTACCAATCGCCCAACCCGGCATTGTCGGTTTTTCGCTGGCCGAACCATCCGTCGTCCATCACGAAACGGTCTACGCCCAGAGCGGCGGCCTTCTCGGCAAGCTCGATCTGGCCGGCCTCGGACACGCGGAACTCAGTGGCCTCCCACGAGTTGTAAATGACGGGGCGCGGTTTCGGGGCTGGAGCCGACGCAGTGGCCGCGGTGCGCGGCAGAATCTTGTGGACTTCAAAACCATGCAGGAGCCGCGAAGCGCCGCCCATTCCGTGCGCGGTATATCCGCCGTAGAAGATGGGCGTTTCGAGCTTTTCGCCCGGAGGCAGCACGTAGCCAAAGTCAAAGGGATTGAAGCCACCGGTAACGCGCACGGCGTCGAGTTGGTCCTGCTCGATGGTGAAGCGCCAGGAACCGCTCCAGCCGAGAGCCCCAAACCAGACCTCGCCGTGATCCTCATTGGAGTCGCCGGCCTGGAGGGCGAACCATGGATTCGCCTGATGGCCGGTGCTTCCGCGCCGGCTTTCGAGCACGCGCGCGCCCGGATGCATCGCTTCCTGAGTAAGGGTGTACTCGCCAGCCCAGCGGCCAGTTAGGTAATTAAGCGTGTACTTGCCAGCGGGCAGCGTCCAGGCAGAGGCGGCCGCCTGCTCCACCGTGACGGGCTTGTCTTCGCGATTCTCAATGGTGGCGGATCGGGCCAGAATTCCCGTCTCTGGATCGATTGCGTAATGCAGCGTTACGAAGATCTTACGGCTAATATCTTTCAGCACCACTTCAAGGCCGTCGGCTTTTTCGGTGTGGCTGTCATAGTGCAGCACCAGGTCACGATTGCCGTCAGCGAAGGTTATTTTCAGCGACGGCTCGACAAAGAGGCCCCCGCCCCAGCCCGCGTACTCCTCCGGCGTATTGCTGTGGGACAAGTCAAATGAAGCCCACTCGCGCATGGGTTTTGCGGCGGGGAGCGCGTCCGACTCGGCCAACCGGCCTCCCCAATAGATTGGCTGGAGTTCCCCGCGTGCGTTAACCCCAAAGGAATAGGTCACGTTGCCGCCATCCAGGCGGAAAACCTTCGTAGCGCCGTCAAAGTGGACCGCGGCAGATTGCGCAGTCAGAGCGGAGGCAGTCAGCAATACCGCAAATGAAAATGTTTTCAACATGGAACGATCGGCTCCTCCCGGGAACCGGCCATCATAGCATTGAGGGTGACCGGTTCGAACCATTGGCTGAGCCCCGATTTGCCCCATCAGCTATTCTGGACATGCGTCCCGGAGGTTCAAGCGATGATCCCCCTCGCTGTGAGTGCGCCAGCTCGTCCTACCCCGCTCGAAGAGATTGCGGAAGCATTGGAGCGCATTCCGCCATTGCAAGGTTTGTCGATGGAAGATCGCATGTGGATGGCGCGCCACGCTGAGGAGGTGGTCGCCCAGCCCGGCGATGTGCTATTTGAGGAGGGCACCCCTGCCGATTGGATGATTTTGATTCTCAAGGGCGAGATTCACGTGCAGCGGCAACGCGGTGGTCCCATGGCATTGTTCATTGGCCGTGCGGGGCAGATGACCGGACTGCTTCCCTTCTCCCGGATGAAGACATTTGGCGGCCAGGGTGTGGCGATCTCGTCGGTCTGGGCGCTGATGATCAGCAAGTCCCTGTTCCCGGAGATGCTGGAGGCTATTCCATCCATGAGCCAGCGGGTGGTTTCCACGCTGCTCGATCGCGTGCGCGAGGTTACTCGCATTGAGCAGCAGGCTGAAAAGCTCACGGCGTTGGGCAAGCTTGCGGGAAATCTCGCCCACGAATTGAACAATCCGGCGTCTGCGGCCCAACGCGCCGCCTCAAGCCTGGTTACCGAACTTCGCGCCAATCGGCAGAACCGCTTCAAGCTGGTGAATCTCTGCCTTTCCGCCGAACAAATTCGCAAGGTGGAGAGCTGGGAGCGGGGCGTGATGGAGCGCCCGCGGACGCAAGTAAGAGGTGCCGGCGAACAGATCACTCATGAAGAATCGCTGCGGAACTGGCTGACGGCCCTTCCCTGCGAGGGCGCCTGGGACGTTGCGCCCGACCTGGCGGAGCACGGGCTCACCGTTGCGGACCTCGAGGAACTGCACAGAATTCTGGAAAAGAATGGAACCTGCGTCACGCTGCAATATTTCGCCCGCTATCTGCGCTCCACGCGATCGGTGGAAACGCTTGTTTCTTCGACCGCGCGCATCTTCGACCTGATTACCGCGGTGAAGCAATATTCCAATATGGATCGGGCGCCGATTCTTGAAGTCGATGTGCCCGCCGGCCTGGATGCAACTCTGCAAATGCTGCAATCCCACATGTCGCGTGTCACCGTCGAGCGCAATTACCAGCCAAATCTGCCCTGCATCAGCGCGTATAGCGGCGAGTTGAACCAGGTTTGGACCGCCCTGATTGAAAACGCCCTTGAGGCCATGGCCAAGTCGGACGACCCGGGCTGTCTACGCATCATGTGCCGCATGGAAGGCGAGCTTCTTCTGGTGGAGATATGGGATAACGGCCAGGGCATTCCCGCAGATTTGCAGGATCGAATCTTCGAGCCATTTTTCACCACGAAACCGCCGGGCCAGGGGCTCGGACTGGGCCTCGACAACGCAATGCGCATTGTCCGCAAGCATCGCGGCCACATTGGCGTGAAGTCAGAGCCAGGCTCTACCTGCTTCCGGGTTCGCTTGCCAGTCGATCAGCTACAGGCGTATTGATTACCAGAACATATGCCCAGCGGAATCAGATGTTCTCGCATACTGCCTGTCGTGTCACTCCTGATTGCCGCGGTGCTCGCGGCACAGGATACCCATTACCCTCCCGATGGGGAGCTGATACCAGGTCCGAACTGCTCAGGGCACCTCTGGCCGGCTCCTCCCAGGGTGTGTACTCCCGAGCAATACGATTTGTGGCTCGCTGACGTTACTCATTGGCGCGTAGAACATCGTGTCCGCATGGGCTACGAGGGTAGCGCGTACGATCGTCCCGAACTCAAATGGACGCAATCAAGCTTTGTACAACCGCAGGTGATGATGGAGGATCGTTTTCTCTACGATCCGGAACGCGGCGTGTACACGGTCGACCGGTTTCTCGATGACCTGAACAAGCGCTATGGCGGCGTTGACGCCGTTCTTTTGTGGCACACGTACCCCAATATTGGCATCGACGATCGCAACCAATACGATCTGCTGGCCGACTTGCCCGGAGGCATGACAGGCGTGCGGGCCATGATCGATCAGTTTCATGCGCATGGCGTGCGGGTTCTGTTCCCTGTCATGCTCTGGGACCAGGGCACGCACGATCCCGGCTCGGCAAACTGGGAAGCAAGCGCGAGGGCCATGAAGGACGTGAACGCGGATGGGATTAATGGCGATACGCTTGATGGATTCCCTCTCCCCTTTGTAACTGCGAGTGACGCGCTGCATCATCCACTTGCCCTGGAGCCGGAGAGCGGCGTGAGCAACGATGAGTTGCTGGCATGGAACACGATGAGCTGGGGCTACTGGAAATACGAGACCGAGCCCAAGATCAGCCGCTACAAGTGGCTCGAGCCGCGCCACATGATCAACGTGTGCGACCGCTGGTCAAAGAACAAGACCGACGATCTGCAATATGCGTTCTTTAATGGCGTGGGCTACGAGTCGTGGGAAAACATCTGGGGCATCTGGAATGAAATAACTCCCCGGGATGCCGAGTCCCTGCGGCGGGTGGCGAGCATTGAGCGGACATTTCCGGAGCTTCTCACATCGCAACGCTGGCGGCCGTTCTTCCCCACCACTCAGTACGGTGTTTACGCAAGCGCGTGGCCCGGCGAGAAACAAACCCTCTACACGATCATCAATCGCAACGCGTACGACGTGCAGGGACCGCAATTGCAGTTGCCCGCTGATGAAGGTGCGCATTATTACGACATGTGGAATGGGCGCGAGATTCAACCGCTCGAATCATCGGGCAGCGTGCAACTCAGCTTCCCGATCGAAGCCAATGGGTTTGGGGCAATTCTTGTGACACACGGCCCGCTCGACGCAATGGAAGCGAAGCTGTCGACGCGAGCCGCCGAGTGGACAAAGACTCCTCTCGCAAGCCTCACCAATATCTGGAAGCCCCTGCGGCAGGAGCAGGTGCCGATCGCCAGGACGCATGCCGCCGCAACAGCGCCTGATGGAATGGTGCTGGTGCCTGAAGCGGATTTTGAATTCGTGGTGCAAGGCATGCCCATTGAAGGCGGAAATGACGTTGGCGTAGACGTGCAGTATCCATGGGAAGACCAGGCGCGGCGCTACCACCGGCACACCATGCACATCGACGCGTTTTACATGGACCGGTCGCCGGTGACGAACGCGCAGTTCAAGAAATTTCTCGACGATGCGCATTATCATCCAAAGGACGATCACAACTTCCTCAAGCACTGGATTGGTGGAACGTTCGCGCCAGGCGCCGCTGATGAGCCCGTCGTTTATGTGTCAATTGAAGACGCAAGGGCATACGCGCAGTGGGCCGGCAAGCGGTTGCCGCACGAGTGGGAATGGCAATATGCCGGCCAGGGACTCGGCAAATCCGCCTATCCATGGGGTAACGTCTTCAACCTGTCGCTGGTTGCGCCGGTTGACAGAGGCAGAACCCTCACTCATGCCGAACCGGTCGCGATGCACCCGCAGGCAGCCAGCCCGTTTGGCGTTCAGGACATGGTTGGTAACGTCTGGCAATGGACCGACGAATATCGCGATGACCACACGCGAGCAGCAGTATTGCGTGGAGGAAGCTACTATCAGCCGCAAGGATCAGCCTGGTACTTTCCGCCTACTTATCGACTCGACGAGCATGGCAAGTATCTCTTGCTTTCTCCGGGTCGAGACCGCGCCGCCACCATTGGGTTCCGATGCGTAGTGGACACGCATTGACCGGGAGAGCCCATCTGTTCCGATAACAAGAAAGTTGCAATCTAGTTTCTGTTTCGGGGATGTTATCGGTGCGTTGCAACAACGACAGACAATAATCTCGACATACGAATATTTCACGCCGCCGCAGGGCCTTGAGCCCCGTTATCTGCGAGGGGCGCCTGTCTCGCGGACACTGCGTAAATTCCTAATTAGATTGAATCGAAATGAATGCCTGCTATTCTTTCCCGCCATGAAACGATGACTCCGCGACAACCGGCTCGCGAGGTCCGTGTTGAGCAATTTGCGCAGTCACTTCCTGGCGAAGATAGTTAGTTGCTCAAATCTCTCAAAACCGACGCTTTTCCGCATGCAAGCATCTACGTTCACAAGTTTGGTAACTACTTTGTTTGATTCTGCTAAATTCATCATCCTTTTTTGTCTTATATCAAATTTGCGGTAAGTGCCATGTTGTCAAGTGACATCCATGATCCTGCTTTAATCAGCCACATTGGTGGGCGTAGTCGGATTGGTCGGCGCTTCCCTCGAGGCACAATGTCGATCAACCCGGGAACAGTAGCAGAAACCACGCTTTTCTTTTTCAGGCGTGACTAATCGGTGCAGACCTCCCCTGGGCAGAACGGCGGAAATTCCGCTCGCTCAAAATGATCTCGCGTTCAAGCTACGCGAGACGCGCGGGGAGCTGTCTTACCCGTCGGGCTAATTGTTCCTCTCAGGAATCGGACTCATCCGCGCATTGCGAAAGTTACGAGTCCGAACTGAACGTCAGAAAGCAGGAGGTCGCATTGGAAACTGATCGAATCGAAAGAGATCTTATCCACACGGCGCGAACACATCCACGCTCGATTGAGCAGCGAGCCATTTCCGAGCAGTTCCACACCGTATACAGTTCACCTCTCTTTGTTGGCATGTCTGGTGCGCAGTGCGATGACGTACTCGCTTGGTCGAGACTTAAGAAGTTCACCCGAAATGAAGTGCTTTTCCTGCAGGGAGAACCTTTCAACAAGCTGGTAATGGTCCAAACCGGAATGGTCAAAGTAACTCAGACCAGCCTTGGTGGCCAGGAAGTGATCCTTCGAGTCATTCGGGCGCGAGACACAGTCGGCCTGCATGCCGAAAGCCCGGTGTTCAAACACGCTTGTTCGGCATGCGCCATGGAGTCAAGCAAGGCGTTTGTTTGGGACTATCGCGACTTCAGGTCAATCGAAGTCCAGTACCCGAGACTTACGACGAATATTCATTCCATTCTGAGCGGCCGCCTGACGGAGCTCGAGAAGATGTTCAGCGAGATCGCCACCGGAACCGCCGCTCAGAGACTCGGACTCACCCTGTTGCGGCTCTTGGAACGGGTGGGCGAGAGCACTGTCGATGGGGTAACAGTCAACCTCAGACGCGAAGAACTCAGCCAGATGACCGGGCTTACCGTCTTCACCATAAGCCGCGCCCTGGCGAAATGGGCTCGGTCAGGACTTGTGATTCCCCGCCGCGAGGCCATCCTCGTGAAGGACCTGGTCCGTTTTCGAGGAGCGCTGCAATCAGAAGTTCGTGCGGATGAACAGATTGCCGCATCTCAGCATGAACGCCTTATGTGAGGCCCCCCGCCTCCCATTTCTGAATAGGATTAAGACCTCCCCTGGTCTTTCTTGAATCCTAACCAGAAAGTCTTTTACCGAACCAATTCCCATCTTCACTCCCGCTCAAAAACATCGTCTTCATTTCCCCCCGCGCGAATTATTTATGAGCGGATTCACGCCGCAAGAAGCGGTTGCTCAATCGAGACTCGGGCTATCTAGATCGCCCAGGCAATCACCCTTTTCCGAGCCCTGGTGCCGGCTAAAACACAGTGGGTGGCCTCGGTCCTTGCATCTGTGGAATCAGCCATCCAGGGCGGTCTTTGGCCTGCCCACGCTGGTCCAGAATCATGCCAGGCTGGCCCATGTCCCGAGCTTCATCTACACTTTCTCTATGACGAGTCGGACACCCTATATGGCAAGCACCCGTGGAATCGCGGTGAGCGTTGAGCCAACTTACCTTGAAACGAGATCATCGCCGGACGCCTCGCAGTACGTTTGGGCGTATCGCGTGATCATCGAGAATCAGGGACGCGAAACCGTGCAATTGCTGAGCCGGCATTGGATGATTTCGAATTCGCGTGGCGAATTGACCGAGGTAAAAGGACCGGGTGTTGTCGGCAACCAACCCGTCCTCAAGCCGGGAGAGAGCTTTGAATATACCAGTGGCGCGCCTCTCGATACGCCCTCGGGAATGATGGGCGGGGCCTACCAGATGGAGACAGAGAGTGGTGAGCGCTTCGATATCGAGATACCGACTTTCTCACTGGATCGACCGAACCAGGGCACACTTCTGAATTAGTGAATAGTTGCCTCACACGTTCAGGGATTTCAGATAAGGCACACTCAGCGGCATCAGCGATGGATCTTCTTCAAGTTCCACGAAGTAGTTCTTTACGCCACCAGTTTTTGCGGCTGCAAATACTGCCTTCCAATCCACCACGCCCTTGCCCAGCGGAACCTGGCGGAAGCCCGACTTGGTGGAGGAGTCCTTCACCCAGTCCTGGCAATGCATGGAGAGAAAGCGGCCCGGGTACTTCTTGAAGTAGGTCACTGCATCGTAGCCCTGCTGCAAGGTAGACACCTGAAACTGCAAGCTGGTGGTCGCGGGATTGAGGTCGGCGATCATCATGTCGTACACCGGCTTGCCATCGATGTGTTCGGAGACGAAGCCTTCATTGTGCAGCAATGCCGTGATGCCCGCGGCGTGAGCCTTTTCGGCGAACGCGTTGAAAGGCTCCACGTAGCGCTTCACATCGTCGGCTGTCTCCGTCGTCCGCTTGCTCCAGGGCCCGAGCGCGGCAATCGCCATCTGCGTCATGCCGAACTCCTTCGCATAGGCAATGCTCTGATCCGCATTCTTAAACAGCTCATCGGCCCCCCAGTGCGCGGAGATACAGCCCAGTCCCCAGTCTTCCAGCATGCGCCGCAATTCCTGAGGCTTGTATTTCTTGAGGCTTGAAAACTCATCGTAGCCGTACGGCGAGCACAGCTCAATCTGTGTGAACCCGGCTGCACGCAATCCCTTCATGGTCCCCGCAAAGTCCGTACCGACCGACTTGCGCACAGGATAGGTCTGACACCCGATCGGCAGACCAAGCGGATCGGCGAATAGAGATCGCGTGCCGGAGAGAAGAGCCGCAGCAGCAGCCCCTCCCATGAGAAACATTCTTCGATTCATCGTGTGCATATCCCCATCGTGAAGCGACGGAAGAAACTATAGCACCGGGTAGAGAATGCCCTGCGTCCTCACTCACCCAAGCGTCATTGCCGGGGTGCCCACCTTCGCGACGTCTTTGCTTTTGTCGCTATGGTGGGTTTAGGCGTGGTGGCCGCGATATCAGTGGGCAGATTGTTCAGCCGAGGGTGCCCTCGGTTCCGGGGTTCCCGCGGACAGGCGGGAACCCTCTGGGTGGTCCGTGGGGTGGCGAACCGGGGTCCCCGCAGACAGGTCTTCGTCTGCGGGGTGGAGATCCCTAGCATTTGGGAACCGGGGATGACGGACGATTTAGGTCTCACTCTTGATGTCCGGAGAAAAACTCCTCGGGGCCGGAAAGACGCGTCAGGGTACGACTTTCAGTCGTGCCCGCCCCGACTGCCCGGGACTGCCCGGCCATCGGTTCGGTGCCAGGCTCGATCACCGATTCAGCCAAATCTTTGATGACGCCCGGGTTAGTGGTGCGTTGAATGATGAATGAGGGTCTGGCTATCGCTCAAGCGGTTGGAAGTAGTTCGAGACCACATGCCGCGCCACGGCCTTGCCCAGAACATTTCCTTCGAGCACAGATGTGAGATAGTGCATCCCTCCGTAGATCCGCGCCAGATCCACTTCTTCAACCTCATCACCAAGCTTTGGAAAGTCGTGCGTGGTTCCGGTGACGGCGCTCGAGAAGTGGGTGGGAACCGCATCGGTGTGGAAGAACTGGGAGATCGTGACGGAAAATGCGCCGGCTGCGCACCCATGGGCGGCGGGGTATTCCGGATGCCCGGGAGTGACGACCAGCGGTATCCAGTTCGGATCCAGGGTGGTCGATGTATTGCCGTCGGTGTCGGCGTCATGGATGGCCGTGTAGGGGCGCCAGAACGCGTAATGATACTTGGCATCGAAGCACGCGATAATAGCGTCTTCGTACGCCACGTAGGTCATGGCCAGCAGCCGCACCGTCTGCATCGTCGACAGTTTTCGGTCGGCGATGAGGCGCTGAAGTGCGGAGGAATACTGGGCCAAGGGATGGTCGGACCAGAACTGCCCCATCTCGGTCTCCTTGGGAGTCCGAAGGCTGCCATTCAGCGCACCGAAATTTTTCGTAAGGTTATAGTCCACGGCCCAGATTGCGCTATTCAGAGCCGGCGGCGGAGGGACACTGGACCGAAAGTCCGAAGCGCTGGCGTATGTGAACGGCCGGAAGTAAGGCAGCCAGGGAGTCGCCGGCGGAGGAAATGGCGGCGCGGGTTCCCAGATGCCTGGACCGTGGCCCCAGACATACGGAATTGGCGCCTCAAGGCCATCGCCCGTCCGCAGGTCGTCCCATTGTTGAGCAACGTCCTGGCCCACCGCTATACCGTCTAGCTTCGCCTGGGAATCGGCGATCTGGCTGAGCGAGTTCGCCTCCGACGCGTCCAGAGCCAGTTGCTGATTGGGGAAGTAATGGACCAGAACGTCGTGCGCCGCCGCGACCACAGCGGCATTGACCGAAGCTCCTCTGGGAGCGTCGACACTGACGGCGAACGGCCTGTAGCGGTGCTGGATAGAGTTGGCCGCGTCATACATAGCCACGGTTTCGTAGGCAAAGAAGATTGCGGACGAGGACGGCGGCTTTTTGCCGACGGTCACGATGGTGGTATTTCCGATTGCGTTCCAGTCGGCCGCCACGTTCTGGCACACTGCCGAAGCTGGAACGAGAAGGCCGACGCAAACCGACATAAAGCGCGAGACAAACGAGAACTTCATTTTGACCTCCGGTTCTGGATCAGATCCGCTGAACGGAGAGTGTCGTGAAGCCCGGATCGGCCACCATGCTTGCGAGATATGAAAAATCTCCAAAAAAGATCCATGAAGCTAACTCTTATCCAACATGCAAGTTGCGCGTAAATTTCCGCCTCGGTCGGTGGACGTATCAAACGGTCGGACGGGTGGTAAACTTGGCCACCTGACAGGATTAACATGGCTTCAGAATCCAAAATCTCCGACCGGGTTGGGTTTGGTGAATTCGAATTCGATCTTGCCACCGGAGAACTCTACGAAGACGGGCAAAAGGTGCGCCTATCGGGTCAGCCTGTCGAGGTGCTGCGCTTTTTGATTCGCCGCGCCGGTTCTCTGGTAAGGAGAGAGGAATTGCGGTCGGCGTTATGGCCGGCGGACACCTTCGTCGACTTCGATCACGGACTGAACAGTTGCATTCTCCGGATTCGGCAGGCTCTTCGGGATTCGGTCGGATCTCCGCGGTACGTCGAGACCCTTCCCAAGCAGGGGTATCGATTTATTGGTCAACTGCAGGCGCCGATTCGGCCCGTTGTTCCAGTAGTCGCGGTTGAGCCAGATCGCGGCACGCACGGTCATCAAATGTGGTTGAGGATCGCCGCCGGCGTCCTCGCCATTCTGGTCCTCGTCTTGGGGGTCGTCCTTGCCTATCGATCGCATCGGCAGAAGCGCGGGCAGGACCAGGCGGCCCTGACCGCCGTTCCGTTCACGGCATTGGCGGGAGAAGAGACTTCCGCCGCGTTCTCCCCCGATGGTTCCCGCATCGCTTTCGCGTGGAACGGTGATCCCGGAAACGGTGGCAAGGGCTTCGACCTCTATGTAAAGGCCATCGGGAGCGAGACGCTTCTGAGGCTGACTCGCCATCCGTCAGAATGGATTAGCGCCGCGTGGTCTCCGGATGGCACGCAGATCGCATTCCATCGCATTTCCGGTCCCGACAGCGGGCTGTATATTGTCTCCGCGTTGGGCGGGCCCGAGAAAAAACTCCGGTCCACCCGAATACCCTCGGATTACTTTCCCACCATTAGCTGGTCGCCGGATGGCAGGTCGATCGCATTCAGCGACTGGTTGCCGGGCAACGATCATACAGCGATATATCTTCTCTCCACCACAACCGGGAACACCGAGCGGATTCCGAGCATCTCAAAGTGTCTTGGGGAGGTTCAACCGGCCTTCTCTCACACCGGCAACCAGCTCGGATACTGGTGTGACAACGGGAGAGAAGTCGTCCTGTACTCCCTGCCCCTTCAGGGCGGTGAGCCCAAATTGGTGTCCTCGTTTCAGGATTCGCCAGCAGGATTGGCCTGGTCGGCAGATGACAAGGAACTGATTTATTGCCTTTGGCATGGATTCTCCTCAGGCCTGTTCGGCGAAGTTAACGTCGCGGATGGTTCAGTCAGGACGCTGGCCTTGGCGGCAAAACCAGAGTTGCCCGCGATTTCGGCCAAGGGAGACAAGCTTGCATTCACCTCCTACTCCAGTACGCCGAACATCTGGCGAAGGGACCTGGCTCACCCGCAATCTCCGCCCGTCGAACTCGTTCCTTCCTCGCGCGAACAACACGACGCTCAATACTCTCCGGACGGAAAGCGCATTGTGTTTGTATCGGCACGCTCTAGCATTGCGGGTGTTTGGATCAGCGATGAGGATGGCAGCAACTTGGTGCAAGTCTCAAACCCCGCTCAACCGGGCGGCAGTCCGCAATGGTCGCCGGATGGAAAGAAGATAGCGTTTGACTCGTCTTACCAGGGTCACTGGGAAATATATCTGGCTGATGTGATCGAAGGGAAGCCTCGAAAGCTGGTCACAAACATCTCCGACGCGACCCGACCTCATTGGTCCCGCGATGGGAAGTGGATCTATTTCAATTCCAGCGAACCGGGCAAGATGGGAGTCTATCGTTGTCCCGCCTCCGGCGGAGACGCGGTTGCCCTATCCAAAGATATGGATGGGTACAGTCCACAGGAGTCTTTCGATGGCAAGACGGTCTATTTTGCCAGCCACGACGAGAAATCGAAATTAATGAAAGTGGCTCTGCCGCCGCAGCTAGGCACGGAATCAGAAGTGGATGGATTGCCTCGCCTGGGCGACTCCAGCCTTTGGGCCCTCTCTCCCGGTGGGATCTATTTTGTTCCTGCCGAGGCGCCCCGATCTCTCCGCTACTTTGATTTCGCCGGCAAGCAGACACGCGAAATCTTCGCACTAGATCGGGATTTCGCTAGCGGGCTCTCGGTCTCTCCCGATGGCCGCGGGATCCTCTATTCAAAGGAGGGAGATATGAACAGCGACATCATGCTTGTCGATCACTTCCACTAGGATCGGTTCGCAAGTGCTCTACCTCTCGCAAACCGATCCGGCCCATCCCGTGGTTCCCACATCCCTGATGCGGCTACCGGCCGCTGGCGGCCCGTCACAGGAAGTCCTGCGAGATATCGGCCTGGGCAATTACCAGTGCACGCTCCTGCCTTCAACCTTGCGCATCGTTAGCAAATTCGAACGAGACGACGTCATTCTTTTCTCCTTCGACCCCGAACGGGGAATCAGCCGCGAACTTTTGAAACTCAGAGGCGGAGTTCACGACTGGAGCCTTTCTCCCGATGGCAAAATGCTCGCCGATTTTTCTACTGGCCATAGCATCCACTTTCTTTCCTTTCAGAATGGAGCCGTCAAAGAAGACAGGACGGTCACGCTGAATGAATGGCCGATAGATAACGGCGACTGGAATGCGGATGGCAGTGGACTTCTGATCCCAAGCACTGCTCCGACGGGAACGCCCGTCATTCTGGAGGTCAACCGTGCCGGGAAAGTGTCCGTCGTTCTCGAGGGCGCCGCGAATACACCATTCGACTTTATGGTTGAGGCCCCCGATGGTCATCATGGAATTCTTGGGGAGATCGTGCCCGGCGACAACAACGCCTGGATGATTGACAATTTCTAGACGAGGACGTCGCTTCTGGACGTCTCGAGGGTGATCACCGACAGATCAATAGTGGAGCGCTCGACGGCGGGCATGTCCGCTCAACCAAGACCAAGCCCTCAACCAAGATAAGGCGACCAAGCGGCCTGACTCGTAAAGGAAATCGCGGAGGCAGTCCACAGGCGCAAATACATGTCGGCCAGGATCCGCCGATCCGTCCGAGCGTGATCCTCAGTTGACGCCAACAGACCAATACATTAGTTGAGAGTCGTTGGACTACCGGGGGCTGGCCCCGTCGCAAACCCCACAGTCCCTGAGCCGCGAGGACGAAGGTGAAGCCCCGAGCCCGCCGAGCGCCCAGAGTGTCCAGACGAAGAAAAAGCCGCGGGGGGATTGGGCGATCTCAGGGTAATGTGCCCCCCTCATGTGGAGGACGGGCATGGCTGCCGCCAACAATCCGACGAGCAGCATGATGACGTGCCCCCATCTCCCTTCGCGAAGCACCAGCGTCCCGTACAGCAACACCACCAGAACGACGAGCGCAATATTTGAGCTCTCGGCCTTCGATATCCCACGGACGATGTCGTCCGTAATGTGAAGCGTCAGCAAGAGAATCGAGACCAGAGACGCGATGATTAGCACGGTGTTCTGTTTCATGGGAGATTCTCCATGTTGGGATTCGCGTGTGCCTCATTGGCGGTTGACCTCGATCTCAAGGCAGATTGTTCAACAGAGGTATCGAAAGCTGTGCCCCGTTCATCGCGGCCCAATCGCGATGAGCGGGTCCTCAGGCCCCCACTCCTTCCCGCCCATTCGCGCTTTCTCCGGCCGCTACCGCAAATGGCGCTTTTCTAGTCCCTGGCCCCCGGTACCTGGGCCCTCGATTTCCCCCTGTGGAAAACTCTGTGGGAAATTCTTGTCAATAGGCGTTTTTTAAAATAGTTTGTAACTCCCTTTGGAATCAGCGCAAAAAACTTTGCGTCAACCAGGGATTAATTCGCCGAACCTGCCATACTTGAAACAGTCGAATAAAAAGCCCCTCCGGACCAACCTCCGGCAGGGGCTTTTTCATGCCTCAAACTCCGTGATCCTTCGGAGCAAATGCGTGAACCTTAGCCCGTGAACCCAGTCCTGGACAGGAGAAGCAAGATGACCACATCGCAGACGAGACGCACCACCACGTACCGTACAAATCTGGCTGACTTGCCGACCCACTCGGGGGCCCGCATTCGGTCGTCCCTGTTCCCTCCTTCCTTAGTCCTTGTCTTCCTACTCCCTTATTCCCTTCTCCCTATTCCCTGCTCACCGTGATCTAAATCACGGTGAGCAGGAATTCCCCCATTTTTGGTGTGTACCACTATCATTCCAAACAACATGATCGTTTTTTTATTTGCATGCGGAAGTGCCTTTTTCACACCGAATAGTGCAAAAAGGATGGAAATCATGGCATTCATTTACGGCTTGGGAGACGATGCATTGGCCATCTGCGGATCGCTCAGCAATTTCTTGGCTTCCTTGGCATGTTTCGAGTCGGGATCGTACTCCATCACCTTTTCGTAATTTGCCTTGGCTCCGGCAAACTGCCCCAGGTGGCGTTGCGCCTCCGCCATCCCCCAGTACACATCGGGGTTTTCCGGATCCAGCACCACCGCCGACTCGAATCGTGACAGCGCCGCGCGCCAGTTCTTCGTGCTCAGGTAGTAGCCGCCCACATTTTCGTCTTCCTGCGCGGTCTCCTGGTGTTCCGGAGCGGGCTGGCCTTTGGCGCCGCGGCGTCCGCGGGTTTCTTCGTCCGGCGGTGGCGTGAACTTGTCCGTGCCCGAAGTCGACGAGCTGAAACCGCTCGCAGAACCAGAGTCCGAGTCGCCCACCGGGTCGTCGGGACTGCGCACCGGATCGTCTGCCCCCGAAGGCATAATGGGCGCCGCATTCGGCGACGCATTCGACTCGGGGGCAGCCGGAGTGTTGCCCGTCGGGATCACCGGAACATTGTTGGTGTCGTCAGGAAAGGGATTCGATTCAGTAGGTTTCGCCGGCGGTTTCTGCGGCTCGGCGGGCTTCTGCTGCCCAGGGGGCGGTGCCTGGGCGCATACGGCTCCTGCCGCGGCAAGGCCGACGGCGACGGTGAGGGCTAAGGTTCGTACCGTCCGAATTTTCAAAATTGACAGCACAATCATCTCGACGATTGCCGACCCTTCAATGGTACGATTCGGTCCATAGAGCACACGGCGTGCACCGAAAACGGTGCAACCGGGCGCTCCTAACCCACAAGGAAAGCATCGCACAAACGCATGGGCAAAACCGCATGGGACTGATCATTCGCTCGAGCGCCATTCACGCCGCCGGCTGCTACACCACCACGCGCATTGCCAAGGGCAAAAAGGTGGCGGAATATACCGGCCCGCGCATCACAAAAGATGCGGCCGACACCCTCTACGAGGAGTCGCCCGTGACCTACTTATTTGGACTCGGAGACGGTACGGTGGTGATCGACGGGCACTGCATGGCCATGTTTATCAACCACAGCTGCGACCCCAACTGCGAGACCGCCGAGGAAGACGGCCGGGTGTGGATCACGGCCATCAAGAACATCGCTCCCGGGGCCGAGATTACCTACGACTATTGCCTGTATGATGGCGGCGATGACGCGGCCGAATGCAACTGCGGCACCCGCAGCTGCCGTGGCACCATGTATTCCCGCGACGAGGTGCGCAAGCGCAAAGTAGAAGCCAAAAAAGCGGCGAATACTGTGAAGAATGGGCGGCAAAGCAAGGGCGCAGCCGAGATGACGCCCCGCAAACCAGAGGCTGCACGACCAAGGGCTGAATGAAGTGATTGACGAATCAGAACTCCCGTACCTGACCGCGCATCAGCAGGATGTATTGCGCAGGTTTGCCATGTTTCAGGCGGATCTCGAGGAAGTTCGCTCGGCTATGACGGGGGTGTTTGAATTTGATCTGCAGCGAGGCCAGCGCGCCGCGCGCACCTTCTTCCGCATGCCGGAGCCGGCCATTGCTATCACTCGCGACCATATTTCAAACGCGCTGGAGCGCAAGCGGCTGGGCAAGATTACTGAGAAGGACCTGGTAAATTGGGCCACGATGCTGTTGCTGAACGACGCCTATGTACTCGATCCCGGCGACGAGGACATGATCGCCGAGTGGCTGAACGACATCAGCCTGCATCTCGACGCGAGTTGAGCCTGTTCCACTCCTGGGTTGAGGTCGGTAGCTTCCTCTTCGGATCGTTTACGGCGAGATCGCCGACACCCGGGCTTGGCTCGGGCGCCATTCTAATAACATTGGCCCTATAGATTGCCAGTTCGACACGGTTGGAGACTCCAAGCTTGTCGAAGATGCGAAACAGATTGTTTCTGACTGTGTGCTCACTGAGATGAAGTTGGCACGCGATCTCGCGATTCGTGAGGCCCTCCCGAATGAGGCGAGTAACTTCCTCTTCGCGCTTAGTAAGCAAACGAAGTCCATCCGCATCAACAATCCTGGTGACGTGGTCATGCGCGAAGGTGTCTAGCACCTCGCTTAGTTCGGCGCTGTTGGCCCAGACCTGCCCGGCGTGGACGCGTTCGACACATCGGCAGAGGCTTTTGAAATCACCCTGTCCCGCGCAGAAAACGCCTCTGGCGCCGGCGCGGAATGCGGGGACGACGAGATGAGACTCTTCGGGATCGAAGAGAAGGATCGACTTAATGCCAGGGGAGGACTCTTGAAGGGACTGCAAGACTGATAGTCCGCTGACAGGCCCGTCGCGGAGAGCGGTGCTAATCAGCGCTACGTGAATCCCGGCTCTTGGAGTTGATCGCAGGATTTCGTCGGCGCTTGTTGCGATAGCCTCGACTTGAAATCCCGCATGCCTATTGAGGGTTCGCGAGTACAACTCACAAGTGATGGTCCGCCTACAGGCAACCAGAATACCAATATCGTCCCGTTTTGAGTCCATAACTGGCGTTCCCACAGGTCTCATGCTTGGTTTGACTCGGCTGCCCACAATATTCCTGAAGGAACCGATAGGCGTTTGGACCTAACAACCTGTTCTTTCCGATGACTCACTTATCATAACTGTTATAACTCAGAAGAAGATGAGCGGACCTGGAGAACTGCAGATGGAGTAACAACACCTTGGTTTGGAACTTATGTTACTCGTCCAGGTTTTGGTGTCTTAATTTGGGACACCTGTAGCCCTAAGCGGCGAATATTTCGTTAGAAGAAACCTGAGACCTATCTTGCACTCATGGTCCGGTCCGCACGATTATCAGGACAGGATCCGCAGGGCTCCCCTCGGGCCTGCCATGGGCGATTGCCGGGGCAGTCTGAAGCTTCCAGGCCGCCGATTGAAGCGAGGTGGAGGCAGCGACTGCCAATGGCACGGGTTTTGAATTCTGGACGTGAAGGAAGAACTGGCCGTTTTCGTCAGAGAAGATGAGTTCAGTTCCAATCCTCACCGCGATGCCCCACACTCCATTGCCCTTCTCGTCAACCACTTTCCCGCTAATGATGTACCTGGACAGCGACGGTTCATCTTCTGAGTGGTCAGGACCTACCGTGCTGTACCTGAGGCCGCTAAGATACCCTCCCCAATACGTTTTCCCGTCTGGAGTAACCACGGCGTTTAGAGTGGTCTCCGTTCTATGGGGAGAACGCAACTTTATATTGAATGACCAGGCCTGAAAAAAGGCCTTACCCCCATAGGCGGGCGCCAGGGAATTCATGTACACCTGCTGGTCTATGGAAAACGAAATACGGTTGGACAACCAATCCCCTCCGAACGCATACGTGTTCTGGCCGTCCATGCGGTCAAAGTCCTGACGAATGGTAAGTCGGGGACTAATCCGGAATTCATTGATGGTAACAATGTCCTTATTCAAGAAAGAAGGTGAGTCCATGTAGATATAGGACGCAAATGACGTCCACCTGGGCAGGATTTGCCTGGTAACCGAAAACATCCCGGTGTACGTCTGTCCCGACTGCCCGTCGACCCGCACTCTGCTGACAGAGGGAGAAACCTGAAAGCCTTTTGCTCGGGTGGCGATACTGGCCGAATCGACCGTACTGATCAACGAAGGAAACCCGGATAATACGGACTGGCTTCTCTCGTGAACGGCAAAGAGCCTGAGGGGCTTGACGGGAGTCATCGTAAGTCGCGCGTTGAAGCCCACTAATTCCTGGCTGTAATAGGGTTGTTCCTGACGATGAAATGACTTCCCGGCGACGGTGTATGACGACCACAAGTCAAACCGTTCCCTGCGATACTCTCCAGCCCCCGAAAGATACCTGGAGCCTGAGCCAAGTCCCGCCGCGCCAGCAAACATCCATGCCTTGGAGGGGCGCCAGCCGAGCGATTCGATCGAAGTGAGCCTCTTCCTTCCATCATCTCCCACCATCATGAGTGAGTGCATTTGAAGGGTGGTAGAGAGTTTGTGCTGGTAGGTGACGGCTCCGAGGGGAGTGTACTGAAAGTTTGTACCACTGGTGAGCCCGGTGAACATATAAGGCAGCGTTGTTTCCTGCAAGAGCAAGCCGGAGAATACGTGCAGACTGGCGCTCTCGGTTTTGCGGTTAGCACTGAGACCTCTGCCTGTGAGGACGTGGTTACCATATTCGTCGGTGTCCAGGACAACTTCGATCTTCTGGTCCCCCAGACCGATGTGGCTTGACTTAAGGGGCACTTTGAGATAGCCGCCGAATCGGGCACCATTGTTATATCCCGCGCCCATCCAGCCAGAGAAATGGCGCCATTCGTACTGCGCCTGCAGTCCATATGCATCGTATAACTGATCGCCGCCAGCCGTTGCCTGGATCGAGGTCTGGGCATAAGTGGCGGCACAGCATAGGGCCAGCATTAATAACGCGGCTCGGGGGTTCATGGGGTCGCCACCTTGAATCCATCTTCAAACGTTACTGTTGCCTTGGTTGCCCCTGAGACGGCTACTTCACGAGTCTGGCCAGGATAGACAGGAAAACCTCCAGCGACCTGCCCCGCATTCGCCTGTACTGACTCGACGCGGCCCAATTTCTTGCTCAGGTTGTGAATATGCAGGGCTCCGTTCACTAGTTCAAGGCGGATGTCATCTTTGCCGAACTTCTCTTTCTGATAGACATACACCATGTGCGGAAAGACGAAACTAAGTCGCATTCCACTATCAACAGCTTCAACCTTAGTCAAGGTGGCGATGATAGAGAAACTGGTGGGACTGGAGGGAAACGAAGCCTTATAGAAAATCAATCGATTGTCGTGCGGCTGCAATACGAAGCTACTTGCTCCCATTTTGATTGTGGTGGTGGGAGCCAGGGGACTGTACTGGACATGCCCCTGTTCATCCACGGTGAAGCTCATGGTGGAGAGTATGACTGCCATTGGGTCACTGGTGGTGTTTTGAATTTCAAACATGCCGCTGGCGCTTTCACCGCGATACTCCGCGATGGGTGGAGCTATACCCTGTCCCAATAGGCTTGTTGCGCCAATCAGGAGAACCGCAAGAATAGAGGCATATGTTTTCATGATCAGACTCGCTGGATTGAGGAGGGCGCTGGGCCCTCCTCACCTGGGTTGTGCTACTAGAGAGCCTGGGCCACGATGTACAAGTGTCCACGATAGGTGTCAGGAGCGGGAACAGGAAGGCCCATGTTTCCGGGAATCACGTTGACCTGGATAGTCGAGAAGCCTTCAGTCAGATCACCACCGTTGTTGATACTGGAACCGTTGCTGGCGAACTTGTCCAGCAGGAGGGCATTGGCTCCCTGGGTGCAGTCAGCGGCGGCGCCGAACCACTGGTAGCCGGTGTTCTGGTTGATGGATTGGCCGGAGATGAAGGTCGCCGGGATCTTGTCTGTGCCAGCACCTTGAAGGTCACTCGCGTAGGCGCACACAGTAACAGTGCGCGTGGCCTTCAGATTGTAGTTGAGCTTCCAGCTTGGCGCTGTCTTGGAGATGGCCATGAGGTTGGTTTGCCCGCCAGAGATGCGATTCGCAATGTGGTCAGCGAACTGGTTGAACCTGACGGGAGATGTATTTGCGGGGGTCAGGCCGATGAACTCAGGGACGGTGACAGACATGTGTACCGGTTTGCTGTGCGCGCTGAGGACAGAATGCTGAGCGAAGGCAACGGTAGCGAATGCGAAAAGAAGTGCGAATGCGAAAATAGTCTTTTTCATGCGGTTAACTCCCGAAGCCAATCAGATGGCTACGTTGAAACGGTTGGATAACTGTTGAAGATGAGAGAGGGCCAGATGAGGCATGTGTCTCCAGGCCGTATCCCTCGCGCGGTCTGGGTGAAATGAGAGCCTAGAGATCGCTAAGCGTTTGTATGGACGCCGAACCTTGATCCCGAGCCGTTGAGCAATCTTTTGCATAGATGCTGGTGGCAGCTTAGTAAATACTGATTACCTTCACAAGGGAATGAAGTGCCCTGGTATATGCGTACTGCTTGTGGCGGAGGAGTGGAGAGCGTGCCCGAGAACTCTTGCTCACATTTGTACCTAAGGACAGGGAGACGAATGTCCCTCTGCCTGATCCCTAAGCTCCATTCACAGGTATGGAAAGGTTACCGGCAAAGATTGCATGCGGGGCGCAGAAGTACGATTACGTACAGGAGCGCGAGATGTCGATTCCGTACTACCACGTTGATTCATTTACGAGTGAGCTCTTTGCGGGAAATCCGGCGGGTGTGTGCATTCTGCCTGCTTTTCTTGCGGACAGCACGTTGCAGAAGATTGCGGCTGAGAACAGGCACAGCGAGACGGCATTTGTGGTTGCGCGCGCGGATGGTGATTTCGACTTGCGCTGGTTTGCTCCGAAGGTGGAGGACGACTTGTGCGGGCACGCGACGCTGGCATCGGCTTTTGTGCTGGCGCTGCGAAAGCATGATGCATGGCCGGTGCGATTCCATACTTGCAGCGGGATGTTGACGGTGGCGCAGACTTCTTTCGCGTCAGGAAGCGGGCGGATTCGAAATGGATTTTCCGGCGAGGCCTGCCTGAAATGTGCGAGACGCCAGCAGAGTTATTACCGGCGCTGGGATTGAGCAAGGCGCTGGTGATGAAGTCGCGCGATTACCTGGTGGTGCTGGACGATGCCGAGCAGGTGCGCGCGCTGGCGCCCGATTTTGCCGCGCTTGCGAAGATCGACGCCGGAGTGGGCGGAACGATTGTTACGGCGCGCGGCGAAGGTGACGTCGATTATGTGTGCCGGTTGTTTGCGCCGGCAGTGGGAATTGATGAGGATCCTGCGACGGGCTCGATTCACTGTACTCTGGCCCCATATTGGGCGGCGCGACTGGGGAAGAACACGTTGCGCGCGCAGCAATTGAGTGCCCGGGGTGGGCGCATGCAGTGCGCGATGGCCGGGGATCGCGTAAAGATTGGCGGGACCGCGCGGCTGTATCTGCAAGGCGTGATTGAGCTCCAGGCGACTTCCCAAGGCTGAAGGGATGGGTACGCGAAGGCTGGTTCCTCAGCGAAGGCGAGACAGGGTTTTCCACGGCGTGAGGATGGAGGGTGGACCGGTACAATCGGTCCTAGACACTCAAGCGAATTCGACCTGGGTGTTGGGGGAGTTGAGCGCTGATGGGTTACCAGGTTCTGGCTCGGAAATATCGTCCGCAGCGGTTTGCCGACGTGGCGGGACAGGACCATGTGACGCGGACGCTGCTGAATGCGCTGAGCCAGAATCGGATCGCGCACGGGTACATTTTTTCGGGGCATCGCGGGATTGGGAAGACCACGATTGCGCGCATTCTGGCGCAGGCGCTGAACTGCCGGACCGAGATTGGCGCGGAGAAGCGGCCGACACCGGAGCCGTGCGGGGTGTGCGACTCGTGCATCGAGATCAAGCAAGGCAACGCGGTGGACGTGATCGAGATTGATGCGGCGACGAATCGCGGCATTGACGAGATTCGGGAACTGCGGGATGCGGCGAGGTATGCTCCGGCGAGGGACAAGTACAAGGTCTACCTGCTGGATGAAGCGCACCAGATTACGGATGCGGCGTTCAATGCCCTGCTGAAAACCCTGGAGGAGCCGCCGTCGCACGTGGTGTTCATGATGGCGACGACGGAGCCGGAGAATATTCCGCAGACGATCCGGTCGCGGTGCCAGCACTTCAGCTTTCACGCCGTGAAGTTTGACGACATTCTGACGCAATTGAGGATGATTGCGCGACAGGAGAGCGTCGAGGCAGAAGATGCGGCGCTGGCGCTGCTGGCGGAGGCTGGCGATGGGTCGATGCGCGACGCGCTGAGCATCATGGATCAGGCCATTGCTTCCGCTCCGCTGAACGAGGCCGGGCTGGCGGTGCTGGCGGGTAATCAGATACGCGAGCTGATGGGCAGCGTGCCCAACGCGGTGTTCGAGCGGCTGCTGGAAGCGGTGGCGGCGGGACAAAGCGCGGAGTTGATGGAGCAGCTGAACGTGCTGCTGAATGCGGGACACAGCCCTTCGAGCCTGGCGCGGCAGATGGTGCGATACCTGCGGAATGCGCTGATGGCGAAGCCACGAGCAGGTTGTGCTGCTCGGCCATGTCCTCGCGCTTCCACCGCGTCACGGTTCCGTGCTTGGCGGCAATGGCATGTATCGTGTCGGGATCGGCGCAGTGGACGTGCACCTTGATCGTGGGCGCGCCGCCAATCACCAGCAGCAAGTAGCCGTCGCTGAGCTCGTCGCGCAGCGGGTGCGCCTCGACCGTGGCGTTCTCCAGCACGAACTCGGTGCAGTAGCGGTTGTCGCCGACCATCTGCCGGCGGGTGAACACGCTCGAACGAACCGGGCGGTGCGGAAACGCCGTGGTGC
>CAWJOO010000004.1:0-959759 GCA_963844515.1 uncultured Acidobacteriota bacterium | reverse complement strand
CGCGAGGCGGCCGCGGCCCGCTAACCGTGGCCCCTGACGACCGTGCATCCGCGGCGACATACCCTGGAAGGGTGGTACTCGCACCCGAAGGCCGGCGCATGCTCCGCCTCGAGGCCCGCAACAGCCAGGTCCCGATCGAGCGGAAGCCGCCGTGGATCAAGACCAGGCTGCGCACCGGGCCTTCCTACACCGAACTGAAATCGCTGGTCCGCAGCGAAGGCCTGCACACGGTGTGCGAGGAGGCCGGCTGCCCGAACATCTTCGAGTGCTGGGAGGACCGCGAGGCGACCTTCCTCATCGGCGGCGACCAGTGCACCCGGCGGTGTGACTTCTGCCAGATCGACACGGGCAAGCCGCTGCCGCTCGACGAGGGCGAGCCGCGCCGGGTCGCGGAGTCCGTCGCCGCCATGGGCCTGAAGTACGCGACCGTGACCGGCGTGGCGCGTGACGACCTGGCCGACGGCGGCGCCTGGCTGTACGCGCAGGTCTGCCGCGAGATCCACGCCGCCATCCCCGGCTGCGGCGTGGAGCTGCTCATTCCCGACTTCAACGCCGAACCGGACCGCCTGGCGGAGGTCTTCAGCGCCCGGCCGGAGGTCCTCGCGCACAACATCGAGACCGTGCCGCGGATCTTCCGGCGGATCAGGCCCGGTTTCCGGTACGCGCGCTCGCTCGACGTGCTGCGCGCGGCCCGCGACGCCGGGCTGGTCACCAAGTCCAACCTGATCCTCGGGCTGGGCGAGGAGCGGCACGAAGTCACCGAGGCCATGAAGGACCTGCGCTCGGCCGGCTGTGACCTGCTGACCATCACCCAGTACCTGCGGCCGACCCCGCGGCACCACCCGGTGGAGCGCTGGGTCAAGCCCGAAGAGTTCGTGGAACTGCGCGAGGAGGCGGAGGCACTCGGGTTCGCCGGCGTGATGTCCGGGCCGCTCGTGCGGTCCTCCTACCGGGCCGGGCGGCTGTTCGCCCAAGCCATCGAGCAGCGGGCAGGTTCAGCCCCGGTACGGTAACGGCCGCGGTCTCATCCGGCGAGCCGGGTTCCTACTTTGTGCGTCAGCAGGCGGGTTCGGGGTTGCGCGGAATTACCGAAGCCCGGCGGTTTCTGTCCGGGGCGGCTTAACCGTATGCTGCGGAGCATGGCACGCATGTCGAGGAAGGCTGGGTCCGCTGACCCGGCCATCACGAGGGACACCGCCGAGAGCCTGGCGAACGCCGGGCGGCTAAAGCAGATGCGCATGGTCGCCGGGCTGATACGCAAGTCCAACCCGAAGGCGCTGCCGATCATCATCGGCAGCGGTCTCGGCATCCTGGCGATCCTGGTGATCGTCGGGTTGCTCACCGGGCTGGCGGCGTTCCTCATTCCGTTGGGCGTGCTTCTCGGCCTGCTGGTCGCGCTGATCTTGTTCGGCCGGTTCGCGCAGGCCGCACAGTACGCCGCGATCGAGGGACAACCGGGCGCGGCGGCCGCCGTGCTGCAGAACCTGCGCGGCAACTGGACGGTCACCCCGGCGGTCGGCGCCAACAGGAACATGGACGTGGTGCACCGGGCCGTGGGCCGGCCGGGCGTCATCCTGGTCGGCGAGGGCTCACCCAACCGGCTGGCCAGCCTGCTGGCGGCGGAGAAGAAGCGGGTCGCCCGGGTGGCCTACGAGGTGCCGATCTTCGAGTTCCAGGTCGGGAACGGCGAGGGGCAGGTCCCGGTCAGCAAGCTGCAGCGCAAGATCATGCGGTTGCCGCGCCAGCTCAAGCCGGCCGCGGTCAGCGACATCAACCACCGGCTCAAGGCGCTGCAGCCGTCGCTGCAGGCGCCGAAGGGGCCGATCCCGAAGAACATCAGGCAGCCCAAGATGCCCAGGCCGAAGGCCCGCTAGACCGTCTACGCCGGCTAAGCCGCAGGCCCGGGCCGCAGGGCCGCACGGCGGCGGTCTACACCCGGATGACGACGGTGTCCGACGCGCGGTCGTGCATGCCGCGCAGGTCGCGGTCGGTCAGCAGTGGCGGGATCGCGGTGAGCAGGATCGCCGTGCGGACCGCCGCCCAGCGGAATCCGACCAGGCCGCCGTTGGTCCGCACCGTCCTGATGCCTACCAGCCGCTTCCCGACGGTGAATCCTGTCGTCGCGGTGAGCACGTAGACCTCGATCGCGAAGACGGCGATGGTCCAGAACTGCGAGTGGGTCAGCCAGTACGCGATGAGCATGCTGAGCAGCCAGTCGATGAACAGCGCGAGAATCCGGCGGGGCATGCTCGCCACGCTGCCCGGCCCGCGCTCGGGCAGGCCGAGTTCCTGGCCCGGATAGGTCGCCTTTTCCGCGGCGGGCGGGGCGGTCAGCTGCGCGGTGCCAGCCGGGGCGCGGCCCGCCGGGGCCCGGCTCGCCGGGGCCGCGCCCGCCGGGGCCGCGCCCGCCGACGCGGGGGCAGGCCGACCGGACGCACCGGACCGCGCCGGGCCCGCACCGCGCCGGTTACGGGGTTTGTTGGCCACGACACCACGGTATCCGTTCTGGCCAGGTAGCCAGCAGCGGGCCATAATGGGTGCGGCGGATCTCGGCCGCCGACGCGTAACATCGGTGAAACACATCAGACACGGCACGGAAATTGCGGGCGGCTACCGTCCTACTCGCGTGCCTTGAGAACCGAAAGCGTGCCCTGGACCCTGGAGGGGTTGATGTTCAGCAGTGCCGAGGAGGTCCTCCGCTTCATCGCAGAGGAAAACGTGGAGTTCGTCGACGTCAGGTTCTGCGACCTGCCGGGAACGATGCAGCACTTCACCGTGCCCACGACGACGTTCGGTGAGGGGGTCTTCACCGACGGCCTCATGTTCGACGGCTCGTCAATCCGCGGGTTCCAGCAGATCCACGAGTCCGACATGCAGCTGCTGCCTGACCCGTCCACCGCGGTGCTCGACCCCTTCCGGACGCACAAGACCCTGAACCTCACGTTCTTCGTGCACGACCCGCTGACCGGTGCGCCGTACACCAGGGATCCGCGCAACATCGCCCGCAAGGCCCAGGACTACCTGCGCGGCACGGGCATCGGCGACACGGCCTTCTTCGGCCCCGAGGCGGAGTTCTACATCTTCGACTCGGCCCGCTTCTCGACCTCCGCGAACGAGGGCTACTACCACATCGATTCGCTCGAGGGCGCGTGGAACACCGGCAAGGAGGAGGACGGCCACAACCTGGCTTACAAGCCCAGGTTCAAGGGCGGCTACTTCCCGGTGCCGCCGATGGACCACTACACCGACCTGCGCTCGGAGATGGTCCGCAACCTGATCGCGTGCGGCATCGAGGTCGAGATGCAGCACCACGAGGTGGGCACGGCAGGCCAGGCCGAGATCGACATCAGGTTCGGCCCGCTGCTCGAGATGGCCGACAAGCTGATGCTCTACAAGTACGTGATCAAGAACACCGCCCGGGCGGCGGGCAAGACGGTGACGTTCATGCCCAAGCCGCTGTTCGGTGACAACGGCAACGGGATGCACTGCCACCAGTCGATCTGGAAGGACGGCTCGCCGCTGTTCTACGACGAGGTCGGCTACGCAGGCCTGTCTGACACCGGCCGGTACTACATCGGCGGGCTGCTCAAGCACGCTCCCTCGCTGCTGGCGTTCACCAACCCGACGGCGAACTCCTACCACCGGCTGGTGCCCGGTTACGAGGCCCCGGTCAACTTGGTCTACTCGCAGCGCAACCGTTCGGCCTGCGCCCGGATCCCGATCACCGGCACCAACCCGAAGGCCAAGCGGGTCGAGTTCCGCGTCCCCGACCCGTCCTGCAACCCGTACCTCGCCTTCGCCGCCATGCTGATGGCGGGCCTGGACGGGATCAAGAACAAGATCGAGCCGCCGGAGCCGGTGGACAAGGACCTGTACGAGCTGCCGCCGGACGAGGCGTCCGCCATCCCGCAGGTGCCCGGCTCGCTGGACGTGGTGCTCGACACCCTGGAGAGCGACCACGCCTTCCTCACCGAGGGCGGCGTGTTCACCGAGGACCTGATCGAGACCTGGCTGGATTACAAGCGGACCGCCGAGCTCGACGAACTCCGGCTGCGCCCGCACCCGCACGAGTTCGAGCTCTACTACGACGTCTGACCCCTAGCGGGTCGTGACCCGCGCCGTTGCTTGATTGCCTCACTGCTGTTCCGTCGGTGTTCCGGCCGGGCCGTGGTAACGGCATCGACGGCGGCGTGGGTTGACTCGTCCCGGTCGGGATCTGCCGCAGAGGTGATCGGCTAGATTCTTGGTATGAGACGGGCCGAATACCAACCCGACGAGGACGAAACGCGCACTGCTCGATCTGCTGCCAGCAGACGGGAGCGCGGCGGGCAGCAACCAGATCCGAGGCCAGCTTGACTGGGACGCCGAGCGCCCCGCTCAGGCCCGCGCCCGGCTGGAAGAACAAGGGTATGTACTGGCCGGGCATGGCCGCGATGAGACCGTTTGCCGGGATCTGACGGCAGTACCACCTGAGTTCCGCCCCCCCTGAGGACGTCCCGTCCTCGAGGGTCATTGTCTGCCTGGTTCCCGTCACGATCCCGCATGCTCTGTCCGGCCGACCCAGGTCACCTGTCCTATCCCGGTACGGTGGCGCTGGTTACGCCCTCTCGCTGACCACGTAGCCGTGACAGCCAGGGCATCCAGGTCGAAGTCGACGCTCGCACGCTGGACGTACGATCACCGAGAGCGGTCCTCGTGGCGGAAACCCGTAACCCGGCGTCGCCGCCAAGGAATCAGCGCATGAGTTACCAACTGTTCTAGAGCCGACCACCGACCATCTCACCTGCGTCAATGACCTTACTGACCTTCTTGCCGCGAGTTCACGCCGAGGTGGTCACCGCGCCCGCGACGGCGAGCGCCAGGCCGTCGGCGCGATCAATAGCATGCTGGGTCGCCAAAGCTCCCTTTCATCGTCTGTTCCGGCTCGACACTTGGTTCCTGCAGGACCGCTACGCGTCTGGGTCTGCGTCGGGATCAGCGCCGCATGCACGACTTATCAAATCAGTCGACTGCGCCTCCGTATGAGTAGGGGCGTGCTGTCGGCGCGCCGGCGATTGTCATCGATTTGAAATGGCTACACGGCTGATACCGACACGGACGCCTAATGGCCGAAGGGGCAAGGAGCAGCCCAGGGAAAGCCGCGGCGAAGGTAGCCTCAACTTCAGAGCATTCATAGTGTTCCAATGAATAGCCATCCTCGCGACGGCATCTTTTCGCGGAGGTCGTCGCCAGACCATCGAGGATATATGGAATTCTACAAGAAGCTTACTGTCAAAAACGGCTGGGTGGATGGATTCACTCACCACCCTGGCTTTCATGGTGGCCCGTTGCCGACGTCCGCCGTCAGGGGACTGATATCGCACACCATGGAAGGGAACCTCTCGCACACCGACGACTTGTTCACGCCGGGACCGCTTGGCAACGGCAATTCCGCGCACTTCGGCACCGCCCAGGATGGCACTGTCATTCAGTGGGTGCCGCTAGGCGTGGTGGCCGAGCATGCGATAGCTGCGAACGGTCACTGGTATGCGGTAGAGAACGCGGATGACGGCGACCCGAATAATCCATACACCGACGCACAACTCTCGCGCATCGCACAGGTCCTCGAGTTGACCTCAAGGCCGGAGATCGGCCGGTTCACGCTCCAGGTAACCGACTCGCCGGACCAAGAGGGTCTGGGGATGCACAGCATGGGTGGCGCTGCCTGGGGCGGCCACTCCTGCCCCGATGCGACAAAACACCCGAATCACACCCGCTCGCGGGCCCGCGCCGAAATCGTACGTCGCGCAAAGGTCATCCGACAGCATGGGCATTATCCGGCTCAGCCCACGCCCGCTTCTACAGCAATCCTGGAGGATTCAATGCTGCTCAACAAGGGTCAGGACGCGATCACCCCGATCGCGCTGCCAGACGGTATCAAGACTGTCCGGTTCTTCTCCGACCAGGCCGCGCAGCTCGCGGTCGACACCGGCGACGGCCACCCAGTGACCAAGCTGGACCTCAACAATGCCAGCGCACAGGTGGTGACCGTACCCATGCCATCCACGCATTCGTCGCCCATCGCCTTGACGGCGGCAGCAACGACATATCCGTCGCTTTCAGCGCCTGAGCGCTCGGAAAAAAGACCGGCCAAGGCCTAGGCAGCATGGGCAATGCCCAGCCCGCAGGGGGGGGGAGACAACTGATGGATGTAACAACTATGCGGCGAGCTTTCCCGGGCCTCAGTGCGGCGCGGGCAGCGGAACTCAACAGCGGACTCAATACGGCATTGCGGCTGGCAGGCTGCACGACGGTAAAACGCGCAGCGATGTTCTGCGCGCAGGTAGGTGATGAGTCCATTAGCCTCACCGCCCCGACCGAGTTGGCGAGCGGCGCCGAGTACGAAGGGCGTGCCGACCTTGGCAACACCCACCCCGGGGATGGGGTGCGGTTCAAGGGCAGGGGCTTCATACAGATAACCGGGCGTTTTAACTACGGCGAGCTTTCCCGGTGGGCTCACGCCAAAGGGCTCGTACCAAGCGCAACCTACTTCATCGACCATCCCGGGCAGCTGGCCACCGACAAATATGTATGGCTAGGCCCGATCTGGTACTGGACCGTGGCCCGGCCAATGAATCATCTCGCCGATGCCGAAACATTGAGGACGCGACCAGAGCCATCAATGGTGGCCTGAACGGCATAGCGGATCGGACGAACCGATGGCATCTGTGCCTCAAGCTCGGGAATGCGATTCTGCCCACGTCCGCTTCTACAGCAATCCTGGAGGATTCAATGCTGCTCAACAAGGGTCAGGACGCGATCACCCCGATCGCGCTGCCAGACGGCATCAAGTCGGTCCGGTTCTTCTCCGACCAGGCCGCGCAGCTCGCGGTCGACACCCGCGACGGCCATCCAGTGACCAAGCTGGACCTCAACAACGCCAGCGCACAGGTGGTGACCGTACCCAACGCCATCCACGCCCAAGGAGGAATTGCATGGCAAGCAAGGCAAGTGCGGTCTGGACAGGTTCATTGAAGGAAGGCAAGGGCACCATTTCAACGGCGACAGGCGTTCTGAGCAACGCCAACTACTCGTTCGCCACCCGTTTTGAGGGCGCTGACACGGGCACCACGCCTGAGGAATTGATTGCGGCGGCGCACGCCAGCTGCTTCTCCATGGCGCTGGGCGCGCAGCTTGGCGGCGCCGGCCTCACGCCGGACAAGATTGAGACCCACGCGGCGGTCACGCTGGCCAAGGTCGAGGGCGGATTTGCGGTGACGAAGATTGCGCTCACCACTACAGCTTCGGTCCCTGGCGCCACCAAGGAAGTGTTTGACAAGGCCGCTGTCAGATGCCAAGGCCGGCTGCCCCATCTCCAAGCTGTTTGCCAACAACACCAGCATCGAGTCCGACGCCAAGCTGGTTTAAGCGAGAACAATTGCTTCAACTGAGGGCCCGGCGCGCATTTGCGAGCCGGCCCCGCACACTTTTCGGATCCGGCCATGAAGAAATATAAGTTCACGGCGCGCATAGAGTCGCGGCGGCGGTGGCGGCGCCTACGTTCTGTTTCCGTATGACGTTCAGCAGGAATTCGGAACTCGCTGGAAGGGTGCCGGTCAGGGCCACTTTCGACGGTGTCCCTAATACCGGGACCATGATCAAATACGGCAATCCGTTACACATGCTTCCTATCCTGAAGGCCATCCGTGAGCAAATCGGCAAAGCAGCCTGGGGAATTGGTCGATGTCGAAATCTGGCGCGACGCCGCCGAGCGCGTTCCTCGAGATCCCTGACGATCTGGCTAAGCTTTTGAGGAAGGAAAAATTGCGCGGCTTCATTCGAAAACCTCAGCTACATTCAAACGTCGCGAATACTGCCCGCTGGATTGCGGGAGCCAAGCGCGAAGAAACGCGGGCAAAACGCCTTGGGAAAGTTTCGGTAAATGCTGCGGGCCGGAATCAAAACACCGGGCTAGATTGAGTCTTGAAGCCGTTTCTAAGTCGTTTCTGTCTGTCATCTTGAAGGCCCGTTCCGACGCCGTTCCATTTGACACAGGTTCCCGCATTTGCGAGACTCAGACTTGCTGCCGGATGAGCAATTTCCGCCTGTTCTGTGTCTCCGTGCCGGAGTGGCGGAATTGGCAGACGCGCGTGGTTCAGGTCCACGTACTCGCAAGGGTGTGGGGGTTCGAGTCCCTTCTTCGGCACCAATAGAATCTTTAGACAAACTTATAATCAATGACTTATAGCGTGCCAGTACGTCCGCAGCGCTATTTTCCACTTTTTACTGTTTGTTGACTTGTGCTGTGTATCGGCACCCGTTGGCGTCGGCAGTTCCTCGCAGATTCTGAATCGAGAACAATCGGATTGCTGCAATCGCAGACTCAATTGGCTCGAAGAGGCATGTTAGAACCTGCGTTTCGGAAATTAGGGCATTGCGGCTCAGTCGTTGAGATTGGCCGGTTCTCTCCGACAAAACGGTGCGCTTACCGATGTGTCTCGAGTCACATCTCTGAACGCAACGCCCTGCTATCGTCGCGATAGTTTCTTGTTACGTATTGTTCTGCAGCCGAGCGTGTGATCGCACGGGGTGCCGAATGTTATGTGCCGGGTTGCGCATGAGTGTCCACCTTGAAGCGCGGGGTCGATGACCACGGAGGCCCTCGAGAGGTTATGCACAAATGGCAGCTACGCCGCGCCTTCAGCTGCGATGTCAGTTGAGAACGGCAAATCGCAGAACGAACTTGATCTTGATCTGGTTGGTACCGTGCGAAAATTTTATCTAGTATTGAAATGTCTTTTCGTTGTTCTCCAGGTGCTGGCGGTGCTCGGCGCGGCAGCAAAACCAGCATACGCATACGTCGATCCTGGAAGCGGTTTGCTTGCTGTCCAGATCATCAGCACGACATTCGCAGGCACGCTGTTCATGTTGCGGAAACGCATCAACGGGTATCTTCGCCACCTCTTCGGAGGCTCAGACTCGCGGAAACAGGAAACAACAAAGAAGTGAAACGGGGCGTCGTTGATCATCGAAGGAACCTTTCGTGATCCGGCCGGACGGTTGTATCGAGACGGCGATCGTTTTCTGCGGGAACTCTATCCCAAGTCCCTCCCTGAGACGCTTGCGTGGCTAAAGTCAGACCTTGCAGCGAGGTGGATCGAGGACGGCCGCATGGTCGCGACCGAGATTCGAGACTCTAAGAACGAAGGCCAGGTATTTCTCGAGCACAAGCCCGTATTCTTCCCGAGTTTCCCTTGGGAATGGGCGCCAAAACAATGGATCAACGCGGCTGCACTGACGCTTGATCTCTGTGAGGAAGCGTTCGAGGCCGGGTTCACTCTGAAGGATGCGACACCACTCAACATTCTTTTCTCTGGCACGCGTCCCGTCCTGGTGGATGTCCTGTCTGTTGAGGCTCGCGACCCAAATAGTCCGGTCTGGATTGCTTACGGCCAATTTGTACGCACATTCCTTCTCCCACTGGCTGCTTATCAACATTTGGGCTGGCCGTTGTCCGCCACGCAGCAGCGTCGAGACGGATATGAGCCTGGAGACTTGCTCAGATCGCTTCCCATGTTTCGCCGATGGCAGGATCCCCTTCGCTCGCTGGTGACGATACCGCATCTGCTGGAGAACTCTGCTGTCAGGTTCCATGTGCCCAAAATATCGGCGGACGCGTCATCGTTCGCGTTGCGTCGCTTGCTTCGCTCGGCGCGTACGACGACGGGAGCGCTTGCTCCGGGGCCGGGGAAGTCTCGCTGGAGCCATTACACCGAAACTGCCAGTCATTATGACGTGGCGGATCACCAGGCTAAACAGTCGTTTGTTTGCAGCACCCTCGAGCGAATCCGGCCGGAGCATGTGCTTGACGTGGGCGCAAATACCGGATTCTACGCCCGCATCGCGGCTGAAGCAGGCGCCAACGTGGTGGCGTGGGATACCGACGTGCAAGCGACGGACATCAGTTGGCAGGCAGCAAATGAGAGAAAACTGCCGGTCCTTCCGATGGTTGCAGATTTCGCCAGACCAACGCCCGCAGTGGGATGGCAGAACCGCGAAAATGCAGGGTTGCTGGAGCGATCCCGGGGAAAGTTTGATTGCATCCTCATGTTGGGAATACTGCATCACTTGCTGATTGCAGACCAGATACCGCTGCCCGCGATCCTTCACCAGGCCGCGGAGATTTCAAAACGATGGGCCCTTCTGGAGTGGATTCCGCAGCAAGACTCTCAGTTCGAAGGGCTCTGTAGGGGCCGCACGGCACTCTACAGTCACCTGACGGAGGACTACTTTGCCCAATCGCTTGCGCTGTTCGGCAAGGTTGTATCTCATCAGAGGCTGCCCAATGGGCGTTCGCTATGGCTGGTGGAGAAGACGGCGTGAACCGGCGCATCGTACTGGAATCGGCAGGGGCCTCGTTACTGCTTCTGTTCTGCGATTATCTACCGTTCTTTCATCCTCAGAATCACGATCTCTATCACCACGGTTTGCCGGTGACAAATCTGGCGGGCGGGATGATGATCGATCTCGCCGGCGTCTCGTGCTTGTGCATGGCCATCTTGCTTGCATGCCGGTCCGTGCGCGAGCCACTCAACCGAGCGATGGCCGCCCTATTCGCGGGTCTGATGCTGTGGACCATCATCGATCTGGTGATCCGCATCCTGTTTCGGCTTTGGCTACCGGTGGAGCGCTGGGAGCAGGGGTGGTCGAGGAGCGTGATCGTCTTCTTGTGTATGGCGGTGATCGCAGCACGTGTCGCCCCCCGTCAAGCCATGCCGGTGGTGCGTTTGATTCGGATGGCCACAGCGGCCGTTGCGTTTTCTGCGCTGTGGGTTGTGCCGCAGCTGGTGCGGATCGCGCTGGCGCGGCCGGTGGCGGCCAGCGCACGGGTGGCGCCAGAATCCCGCGCGAAGACCGATGGTACGGAACAGCGCATCATCTGGATCCTGTTTGACGAGCTTTCTTACAGGCAAGCGTTTGAGAGCCCGGGGCCCGGGGTCGATCTGCCCAACTTTCGCAAGTTGCGGGCGACAAGCGTTTCATTCAGTCATATTGCGCCCGTGGGATTCTACACGGACCGCATCATCCCTTCGCTGCTGTCCGGGAAGCGATTCGAGCGATTCCGCAGCACCCTGGACGGGGACCTTTGGTATGAGGATGAGGCGCGGCGAGCGTGGGTTCCGTATGACCGGAATGGAACGCTGTTTGCACTGGCGGAACAGAACGGGTGGACCACGGGCATCGATGGTTGGTATAACGCGTACTGTTCGTCGCTGGCGCCGATGATCGACTCCTGTTACTGGTATCCCGGCGTCAGGCTGCCGCTGGAGGAGTATGGGGCTTCGGAGAATCAATCAGCCTGGTCGAATGCCGTCGCCTTGCCAAGGCAGGTACTGGCGCTGGTGACCGGCCGGAAGGTCACCGAAGAACAGGCACACCGCAGGGTATACGACGCCATCATGGCGCGCACACAGATGTTGATTGAGGACCAGGGGCTTCGCTTTCTATTTCTTCATCTTGCTGTTCCGCACCCGCCAGGAATCTACGACCGCACCCGTCATCAGTTCCGGCCAGGCGGGACGTATCTGGATAACCTGGTTCTTGCCGATGACACGCTGGGCATCCTGATGAAGGACATCGCCGCGACCCCCGCCGCGGAACACACCACGCTCCTCATCACCTCCGATCACTCCTGGCGTACACCGATCTACAAAGGCAGGGCAGGATGGACGGCGGAAGAAGAGGCTGCGTCGCAGGGCACTTTCGATGATCGGCCGGTGCTGCTGGTTCACTTCCCGGGACAAGAGACGGAAAGGGAGGTGTCCGCGCAGGTTCCTGAGATGATGGAGCACGACTTAATTGCGGGCATGCTGCGCAACCAGATCCACGGACCGGACGATGTGACGCGATTTGTCTCTAAGCCGCGCTAAAAATCGGAACGAAACAAATCTCCCACTGTGCCTACGATCCATGTTCGACTGCGAGCGATGCCGCATGGCATCGGTGCTGATCGCGTAGTTGTCGCAATCGGATCATCGGGGCCGGGCATATTGATTCAGCCAGAAACCATTCCATGCGTACTGAAGCCACCACCATGCGGCGCGCGGGGGTGGCAGCATGGACGCTTCCCGGTAGATCTTCCACGTTTCCAAGGCTGCGCTCAGTTTGTTGGCGGAGCGGCTTTGGTCTGACACGCGGTAGCGGGCCAGATCAATGGGAAGGCGATGACCGATGTGGCCATCCTGAATGATAGACAGCCACGCACAGAAATCTTCGTGAAGAAACCGGCACGCATCAGGGAACCGGAAATCTGTTACATGGCGACGATCGATGACGATGCTCAAACAGCCAGCTCCGCGCCGTGTATGCAGTGTCTCGAGGTTCAGTTCCTGGGGCCCCAGGATTAATCCCCCGATGCGGCGGCCGTCGTGGGAGATCTTCCGGTAGTCGTGATAGATGAAGCCATATTTATGTCTAGTCATCCACTCGACGGAACGAGCGAGCTTTTCCGGAAGCCACAGGTCATCGGCGTCAAGGAAGGCGATGAAATGTCCCCTCGCCGAATCCAGCGCCAGATTGCGCGCCCTCGATGGTCCCGCGTTGCGCGAGGTGGACAAATAACGAACGCGTGGGTCATTCCGAGCCGCGCGCTGGATGATGGCCTGAGAGCCATCCGTCGATCCATCGTCCACCAGGATCTGCTCCCACTCTGTCAGAGTTTGCGATTGAACCGAGTTGAGCGTCTCCGGAAGCCATCGCGCGGCATTGTAGACCGGAGTGATGATTGAAACGATCGGCATGATTGCCTTCCTTCAAGTGAAACGTCGCCAACGCGCGCTCTAAGCGTCGCTTTTCAGTTCCGCGGTCCGTCTTTGCTGCGCCGTCCGGGCGAAAAGGAACTTACGAAATTGGCGAAGAGACTTCAGAGTGCGCCTGCGCTCCTCCGCTGACCTGACGACCTGGAACAACTTCCTGAAGAGGTAGCGCGGACGGAGATAGTAGGTCTTTCGCGCCTGGTCGCAAAAGGAAACAATCTCCTGCGCAGGCAGACCGGGGAGATTGAGCACGCATTGGTGAAGGCCGTCCTCCGTCAGCCATTTCGAGTAATCGAGGGTTGCGAGATAGCCCTCTTCGCGCGCCCAATTGAAGGCTTCCGTGCCCGGATAGGGGATAAGCGGGAAAAACTGGGCGGTATCGGGATTCGTAGCCATGGCGAAGTTCAGGGTCGACTCCATGGATGCGCGCGACTCTCCCTTGTTGCCGACCATGAAGCAGCCGTGCACGAGCAGGCCGGCCTCGCGCGCACTCTCGACGTAGCGCCGGGATTGATCGAGAGTGATGCCCTTCTTGATGTTGTTGAGGATGGACTGTTCCCCCGACTCGAAGCCGGGAATGGTCAGGCGGCAGCCCGCTTCCTTCATCAGCGCCATGGTTTCGCCATCCAGATTCACGCGCGTGTTGGCCCACCAGTGCAGCCTCTTGTGCAATCCGCGCTCGATGAGCAGGATGCATATTTCGCGTACGCGTTCGCGGTTGGCGGTGAAGGTATCGTCCTCAATGCCCACTGACTTGATTCCGGGCAGTTCGCGGGCGATGAATTCGAATTCGTCAACCACACTGCGCGCGCTGCGCAAGCGGTACTTGTGACCGTGGAAGGTCTGCGGATAGACACAGAAGAAGCAGTGGGACGGGCAGCCGCGTCCGGTCATGATCATCACCATCGGAAACTCACCCGCGGCGAAGAAGTAGTTGCGGACGTTGAGGTGCTTCTTGTAGACGGCGCTTACGAACGGGAAGGCGTCGAGGTCTTCGATGTAAGGACGGTCCGCAGTCTGGAGGAGCTGCCCGTCGCGCCGATAACACAGCCCCGCCACGGTGGCGATGTCGCCCCCCCTGCGCAGGCACTCGGCCAGGTCGACGAGGGTCTGGTCGTATTCGCGCCGGGCGATGCAGTCAATGCGCTCGTCAAGGGCCAGGACCTCACCAGGGAGCGCGGAGGGATGCGTGCCGACAAGACAGATAAAGGGACCGCCGGCGATCCGCTTGCAGCGCACTCCGAAACGAACGTCCTCTCCAATGCTGGGCGTACTGGTATCGACGACCACCAGTTCCGGTTCAAAGTGGGCGAGGCGCGCCAGGGTTTGATCGAGGTCGAGGGCGTCGGCGCAACTGTCGAGGAGCAGCACTTCGTGCCCGTGCGTTTCCAGCAGGCCACATGCGTAGGCCAGCCATATCGGGTAATAGAGTGTGCCGCTCTTGGTAATGGCAGGGCTGCGAGAGGCGCGCGAGAACTTGCCGTACGCGGATTTGAATGGCGGGTTGATCAGGGCAATGCGCATTGAAGTTCTCCGGTGGCCCCAATTTCTGATTTGGCTTCGTCGATTGCGTGAGAGGATGGTTCATTGAAATGATGATGACGGGGGAGCGCTTCATTCCGTGGCACCACAAAGACCGCCAGAGCTACTACGGACGGGATGAAGTCGGGCGAAGCCATAATAAGAAGGACAAAGGCCGCGAAAACTGCTAAGTAGGGCTCTCGGATTCGGCTGAATGGAAAGTTGTGCCGAAATACATAGATCACCCAAGCAAGGCCAAAGAGACTCCCGTATCCCAGAAGCACCGGTAACAGCCCCAGAGGCTCCAAATCCACTGTCACGGCAAACATCACCGTGATTGGTTTATAGATGTGTGGGAATTGCAGGATTGGTCCGAGGATCTGTCCGAAGCGTTTGAAACTTTCATTGGAAGCGCTGGATGCCCCGTTGACAATGATTTCGTCGCGTAGGTCGGCGAGGCGTCCGGATCCCATCACGTATAGCAACGCGCCACCTGATGCAGCGATCAGCGTCCAAATCGCGTAACCTTTACGTCTCAGGGTGACGATGTTGCAGAGGCAAAGAAAGAGTGCGAGAAGCGCAGCATAGACTGACTTGTTCACAAGGAGAACTGCCACGAATAGGAACAGTATTCGCCAGCGATATTGTGGGCGTTGTCGAATAGCGACAATTGCGAATGCGGCACAGGTCAACGCCCCGCTCGATGGCTCCGACGCCCAACCCTGGACGCCGCGGATTCCAAAACTGTCATAAGGAAGGCCGGAGTATCGCGGCACAATCTGCGCTAATAGCGCCGTGAGCCATCCCGGGATCACCGGGAAGAACTCGAACCCGATCGTTTGCAGGATAGAGAATGCCAGGAACAGTTGCAGCGCCCGATAAGCCACATCCTGCGGGATGAGCTGTCTTCCGCGCTCGTGAAGATGGCGAGTGAGGTTGAGCACAAAGTGAAGCGGAATTATGCCGATTGCGATTCGAATGGGCGCCGTTGCGTTTCCCGCTAAGAACGCGACGAGGATAGCTGGTAGCCCTAAGAGAATCGACCATTTGTCGCGAAGTGTTATTTCCGGAACGAGCAGAGCGGCCATAAACACGGGTACAAAATTAATCTCTGTCATGCTCGACGGATCGACAAGAGCGTAATTAAAGAACGGCCATATGAAACTGAACAGCACCAGCGCCCGGGCAATTAGTAAGCGGCTGGGCCATAGAGCCAGTTGTGCAACCTGGAAAACTTCTTGCCTTTCGGACATGGACGTGGTCATCGCGGCCATTGGCTTGATCCCGTTTCAGAGAACCGCTGGTCGACGGCAAGGTAGGCGAGGGCTACCTCACGGGGCGCGTAAGCATCGAGGGATAGTGGTTCCGGGGAACTGTTCAGCGCTCGGCGAAGTGCTGAAGCGATAGCGTCGCGTTCTAACGAGGCTGGGAAGAGATGGATCGTGCGACCGATCAGGTGGGGCGCAATCTCCAGCCCCCCGCCGGAAGCGGGCATCGCGATTGCGCATCCTTGTCCGAGGGCTTCGACATAGACGATTCCGAATGGTTCGGTCACATCGGCGGAGATGAAAACGCGGGTCTTGCGCAGCCATCCACGAACCGACCGGGCATCCTGCCAGCCTTTGAGCTCGATGCGCGGATTGGCTTGTGCCAGCGACTCAAGATCATCACGCTGCTGGCCGTCGCCAATGATGCACACTCGCAGATCCCGATCGTCGTCGAGAACATTACAGACCGCAGGCAGCAAACGGTGTAGGTTCTTTATCGGATCGAGGCGACCTACAAAGGTGATGTACCGCCGCGGTTCCTGTGGCAACTCTGCTTGCTCGAGAAACATGGAGCGGATGGGGTTGTGAATCACAGCATCGACCCGGACCGCGAAGATCACTTTGAGGTGGATCGCCGAATAATTTGACACCGCTACCAGTTGCGCCCCTTTCGAGACATTGGCCAGCTTGAAAGTGCCATTGACTACTGCCATTTTCAGCAGGCTCTGAAGGTAGGCTCGAGCCACTCCATGAGCCATGCAGATAGCCCGCCGGGCGAAGGGGGCGGCGAATACTGCGGTGGTGCTGAGAATCTTCAGGACGCGGGGGTCGCGCAGATCGCGCCAGTGTCGAAAGATGGCCGAGGGCGGAATAATTTCGACCTGAATGCCCAGGGCGAGGAAACCTTCGCGCAACGCTTCCGCGAAACTGGTGACCCCGCCAAGGCCAAGGCCTCCTGTGATAATGACCATTTCCGGAGGTGGATGGGAGGCTGTTTCAACCGAAACGGAAACAGGCTTAGACGCGCCATTGTCATTTTCGGGCGGGGATTGCGTGCATGCGCTCATTGCAGTCCGCCTGCGAACAGAGCCTGCGCGGCGGCCCGCAGATACCGGTGCCTGGCATTCATGAAGATGATCGCTGCCAAAGGAAGACCAACGCCCGCCGTGGCTCCGAAATAGCTCAAGGCAACGCCAGGATTGCCCCAACGCTCCGCAGCGAAAGCGCCGAAGCCCAACGTGCACGCGGCTACAGCCACGGACTGCGCAAGGAAAGGCTCCTTCTTGAAGGAGCGCAGCAAAGTGGCCATGGTCTGCACAATGCAGTTGGCCGCGGCAGCCGCGACGAGAAGGGCAAAGAGCCGCGGCGAGACCATCCGCGCCGCCAACCGCGGGGACAGGCCAGGGAGAGCGGCGGCCAGTGCACAGGCGAATATTCCGATGGCGGCAAAGACCGCGAGCGATTGTGCCAGGGTGCGCCAAAACAGCCGATCGAGGGCATGGAAAGCGCGTTGCGCAATGAGGGTCCCAAACGGAGTGGCCTTGGGTGTGGTCCATGCCAGCGCGAGGATGGTCATGGCCCCCGTGATGCTTAGAGACATTCCAATCTGTCCGGCATCGACGGACCCGCGCAGTGCGAAGACAATGGGGACAAAGATCTGCACGGTGAAGTAGGAGCACATCCAACTGACGGCAATGCGCCATTGAAAGGGCCAGATTTCGCGGGTCCAGTGGATGGCGTTATGACCCGCGGGGTAGAACAGCAGATTCAACAGCAGGCGGCGGTTACGGGCAACGAAGACCAGGCCAATGGCGGTTTGGCCGATGATGACCAGGGCTGGCGCGTAGAGTCCGTGATGCAGGAGCATGGGTACCCAGGCGAACACAGCAGCGGCAACAGCCTGACGAAAGCGCATGGAGGCCACCGCACGGATGTGGCCGCACCCTTCCAGGAGAGAGTAGAGCGGCATCGCCCAGAGACCTACTGCCGAAGCGAAGATCGCTGCAAGCCAGGGACCTTGCCATGCGATATGCACGCCCTGCACGACGGTGTGGCGCCCGAAGAAAAGCATTCCGAGGGGAACAAGGATCAGGACCATTGCAGCGGCGGCGGCGGTGTACCAGCGCAGACTCAATTGCAGCGTTGAAGCCAGACGAGCGTGAGCCAGCTCGTCTCCGCCTACATTGCCCTCAAGATCGAGACAGAGGTGAATGCATTCATGCGCGGCCAGTTGCTGGATCACGAAGGAAAAGCCCATTTCGAATACAAGTTGCAACGAGACGAGGCTGAGCATGGTGTAGTAGTAGCCCTGCTCTATGGGCGACAAAAAGCGCACGATGAGCAGGACCGTGCCGGTGCTTCCCAGAATGTTCGTGAGGCGCGCAAGAAAGGTAAACGCGACTGGACCGTCGAGCCCGAGTTTGCTCCGGATCGCGCTTACCATGCTGCAAGGACCTGTTCAAGAGCGGCAGGCCACGATCCGGCGCGGGCGCGGGACCGGCGCAGGATGGAAACGACCTCGACCGCTGCGGCAGTGAGAAGTGCGAGAGGTATGGCGAGAAGAACGGACACTATCATGATCCAAATCTTGTAAGAGGAGTTCGGACGATCCGGGACTACGGCGGGTTCGACGATCTGGATCAGCGCCCCTTCGCGAGCCTCGTCTACACGCGCACCCTCGTACTGGCGTGTCAGCAGATCCTGAATGGTTTCGCGATACTTCACTTCGCGCATGGCACGCGCATAGTCAAGCGCGGCCTGTGTTGTTGACCCTTTGGGTGCAATCAAATCGCCGGTTCGACGATCGCTGGCGGCATCCATCTGGGCCAACTGGGCCTCCATGCCCGAGACTTCTTGCTGCGCGCGCTGCAGATCGGGATTGCCGGGCCCGGCGAATTCGCGCATGGCTTTGATCTCGATCTGCTTGGCGGCAAGTTGTCCGCGCAACTCGGCGGCGGAGCCGATCATGCCGCGTTCCTGGCCCTCAATGTCGATGACCCCGGTGCGCTCCTTGGTCTGCCTCATGTCTTCTTCGGCGCGCACCAGGTCCTCGCGAGCGGCAGCCAACTGGCGCTCGTAGAAGAGGCGCCGCTGCGAAGCTTCGGTGATGGCGAGGGTCGCGATAAACCGCTTGTACTCCTCAACCCAGGCGTTGGCCATCTCCGCGGCGCGATGCGGGTCGCTATCGGTGACAGAGACGCGGATAAGTCCGTCCTTGAGGCCATTCTCGGTCTTGGTGGCCTTCTCGAAGCGCTTGCGAGCGGTGGAGACATAACGCTTGCCATAGAGTCTCTGCAAGCGGAAGCGCGCTACCATGGCGTCTTCGACAATGCGGCTTTTGAGCAGGGCGATCTGCTGATCGTTGGGATTCTTGATGCTGAGGCCTCCGCTTGCGGCCGCAGCGGCGCCGAGACCGCTGCTGAGTTGAGCCATCATGGCCGCTCCCGCAGAGGCGCCCTGCTGGGGCGGGAGAATGACAACACTGGCGGTGTAGCGCCGGGGAAGCAAGAGAACGACAGCGCCGGCGAGCAGAACGATACCGAGTGCGGTGAAAGCGACCAGGCGCTTCCACCTGACGGCCACCCGCAGCCATGTCAATAGAGAAGTCCTCGAGGGAGAGAGAGGGGCCACGGTCGAGACAGATTCCGCCAGGCTGCTCATGCGGAAGCGCGCTCTTTCCCGGGGCGCGACGTGTTTGCGTAGATTTCCATAGGCAGCTCGATTCAAGCACGGGTTGCATGATTCTCGATCGGACGTGGTCCCTTCTGCCGGGTGTAATCGTCAAGAGATGCGGTTTCATCCAGATCGATCTTAGGTTTGGGTTCTTCTCGCTACTATAGGCACAGCCCGAACCAACCGGCGTGACCGGAATCACGCAATATCAAGCGAAAATTTTGTACCGTTTGAGCAGAATCATGAAACTCAACCACTCAATTTGCAACTGCCAGCGGAATCGCGTTTGCGTGGCGACAGCGATCCTGGCGTTGCTGATGGTGAGCGCAAGCTCGGCGAGCGCACAGTGTCCGGGCGGCGAAGATCCGGACGCGTTGGGATGTCAGACGGTATTGGACCCTGCCGCACTGCTGAAGGGATCGGACGCTTCCATCAGTATCAATGCGAATAGGGCCGCTCAAGCGCCCAGCCCGGATGCTGCCACGAACGGTGCTTCGCTGACAAGCCAGGACGAGCGAACGCTTCGCACCAAGGAAGACCACTCCCGTCGCGTAGCACCGCTCAAAGCCGAGCCCCCGACGGAGTTTCAGCACTTTGTAGCGGCGTCAACGGGACAGATGCTTCCGATCTACGGGGCGGAACTCTTCAACTCGATGCCAACTTCGTTTGGTCCGATCGACCAGGGACCGGCTCCGGTAGAAACGATTGTCGGGCCTGACGACGAGTTGCGCATTCGCGTTTGGGGCCAGGTCAACTTCAGCGCCAATCTGAGAGTAAGTCGGGAAGGCGAGATCTATATTCCGAAGGTGGGGGCCGTGCACGTGGCGGGACTGCCTTTTGCGGCGGTCTCACCTCATCTGCGGAGGGTGATGGAGAAGGTCTACCGCAACTTCGAAATGAGCGTCGACCTGGGAGAGATCCATTCCATCCAGATCTATGTCACAGGGTGGGCGCATCGGCCTGGGGAGTACGCGATCAGCGCGCTGAGCGGGCTTGTGGATGCGACCTTTGTCAGCGGCGGCCCGGCCGCGCCGGGCTCCATGCGCCACGTACTGCTCAAGCGTAATGGAAAGGTGCTGGCGGATTTCGACCTGTATGCGCTATTAACCACTGGGGACAAGTCGGGCGATATGCAGCTTCAGCCGGGAGATGTCCTTTTCATTCCGCCGGCGGGAGCCCAGGTAGCGTTGCTCGGCAGTGTGCGACAGGCCGCGATCTACGAGTTGCGCGGCACGGAATCGATCGACGAACTGTTGAACACGGCTGGAGGCAAGACCACGCTTGCCTCGGGAGCGCACATCTCGCTGGAACGGATCGAAGATCACGCCCGGCGCCGTGCCTTCGAGGTGAGCCCTGATGCCGAGGGCCTTGCTATCCCCTTGCGGGACGGTGACATTGTACGGATCGACCCCATCGTTTCCAGCTATCGAGAGACGGTCACGCTACGAGGAGCAGTGGCGAGCCCAGGCCACTTCCGCTGGCACGCGGGGATGCGGCTGAGTGAGTTGATGCCGGATCGTGAGTCGTTGGAAAAACGGGATTACTGGTGGCACCGCACTCAGCTGGGTCTTCCTGCACCTGAGTTGGCTGCGCCGGCGGGACCCGCGATCGCCATGCCAGGAAACAAACCCGCAGCTGTCGAGAGCCCCTCCGCTGAGACCAATTGGAACTATGCAGTGATCGAGCGGCTTAGTCCGGGGACAATGAAGACTACCCTGATTCCTTTTAACCTTGGAAAGTTAGTCCTCGAGCACGACATGGCCCAGGACCGAGACTTGACGGCCGGGGATGTGATCACCGTATTCACAGTAGCGGACATTCAAATCCCGATTAACGAGCAGACCAGGTACGTTTCGCTCGATGGGGAGGTCGGCCATCCGGGAATCTACAGCGTCTCTCCCAACGAAACATTGCGCTCGGTCGTGGAACGTGCGGGTGGTCTGACAAAGCAAGCGTACCTTTATGCAGCTGTATTCACACGTAGAAGCACCCAGGCTTTGGAGAGACAGAATCAGAACGAGTTTGCGGATCAGTTAGAACATCAGCTCATACGAAGTTCGATGAGTTCGATCGGTGTCGTGAGTCCCGCTGCAAGCCAGCAGGCACTTTCGCTCAATCATGCGCTCATCGAGAGAATTCGTACGCGCGTCAATGGCAGGATCGTGCTCCATACGCGCATCGATGAGACGGGCACATACGAACTTCCCGACATGCATCTCGAGGATGGCGACCGGCTGGTAATTCCGTTTGCGCCGGAGACGGTGCAGGTGATTGGCGCTGTGTTCAATCCGCACGCGTTTATTTATCATGCGGGCGCGCGGGCGGGCGAGTACCTGCGCCTTGCCGGGGGTCCGAATCGGAATGCCGACCGTTCCCGGATCTTCATTCTGCGTGCGGACGGCACGGTCACGAGCCACGACTCCGATGCATCCCTATTTGCTCGGGGATTCGGCGATCTAAGCTCTACCCCGGAGACTGTATCGTGGTGCCGGAGAAGAACCTGCGTCTCTCGCCAATGACACAACTCCTGGCGTGGACTTCGGCACTCTCTCAAGCATCTTTGCCAGCGGTTGAGGCTACCGCCCTCACACGTTGATCGAGATGGGGAGCAAATTACTGCCATAAGGAACCATAGCCACCATTAGGTGATGAAGAGTAGTAACAACTCGATCTGAGCAAATAGCAGGAGATTTGAGATCCATGGGGCTCACATTGTGAACCAATGTTGAGTCGAAGGCTGGTTTGTTGTGAGAGAAAGAGTCCGCTCTTCGGAATATAGTTGTCTCGATAACTTTTCTTTCTTTATTCCTGTGTGCAAGTTCTATCCGTCTGCCCCATTCGAGACTTGCTTGAAGCACCCGCCTTTGAGCAGTTGGAGCGGCTCTCGACTCAGGCGCGGCCTGGAGATGCTGTTCGCCCTTCTGTTCCTCAGTGTGTTTGCGCTCCCGATGCTTCTAACCGGCGGATGTGTGCGACTTACATCGAAGGGTAATGCGCTGTTCGTACAGAAGCGCGTCGGGCTTGGAGGCCGACATTTTCGGGTATTCAAATTCCGGAGCATGGCTGAGCGGCATAGAGATCCTGCTGGACCAGGGCTTACCGCAGAGGGCGATCAGCGAGTAACGCCGTTCGGCCGTATCCTGCGCAGATTTAAGTTAGATGAACTCCCACAATTCATCAACATTCTTCGAGGCGATATGAGCCTAGTTGGGCCACGCCCGAAGCTACCTCAATATGCCGCCATACCGAATATGCCATACAGACCCGGCATAACCGGTCCGGCCACGCTCGCCTTTCGCCGGGAGGAGGAGATTCTGCAAGGAGTCGATGCGAAGCATATTGACAGATTCTATTCAGACCATATCAAGCCCCTGAAGGCAAGAATCGACATCTGCTACATGTGCAGGGCCACACCCGCCTCTGATCTGCGGGTCATCGCTTCGACATTTCTGAGCTCTTTTATGCCGGGTTCAGTACCGATCACACCTGCCGATGTTGCCAAAGCGAACCGCGACGTGTTGCATTCTTTTCAACGTGCCGTTCCTGAGGAACAATCAGGGGCGGACTGACTCGATCAACGGTGCAGGTTTCTCTCACCGCCAGATCATGAAGGTGTCCCTCGTAAAGTGCCAGACGGCGATGACGCCTAATCGGGTCCCTGGAGTCAACCGGCTCGTGCTCAGCAACAACTCTAATCGGCCGCTGCAACGAGAGTCGCCGCGATCACGCCACATGCCGGCGACCCCAAATGTGCAAATCGAATCGCCAGCCCTGCAACCATCCTAAGCAAGACGGCCAGTACCGACAGCACAATCGGGCGACAGCTCACTGATTCTGGATCGTTGTCGCTTTGTCGTGCAGGTATGTGATTACGGTGTGTTTGCCGTTCACGTCGTAATCGACAGTGCGGCTGCCTTCAATTTGGCCATCGGGCTGAGCGCGCATCCCGATCGCGCAGCGCGTCTGCAATTCGCTCATGCCCTGCTTCACCTGGTGCGCATCGATTGCCGCCCAAACATCCTTGGGCCAGTTCGCAAAAATGATGTGCGGGTCGTCGTAGTAGAAAAGCATGTCATCGTAATAATGCTCCTCCTGCGGGCCGCTCATAAAACCTGCCGGGGTGGCGAACAGGTCCTCACTATCCGGCATGGAAAACACCACCATCGCCTGCCGATCACCGTGCTCGATATTGTCGTGAATCGACGCGGGCACGACGGCTTTGACCACCTTCTTTACGTCGAGTTTCTGGTCTGGAGGAATCAGGGCAACCTGCTTGGAGAACTGTACGCGTCCTCCTACGAAAGGGTAGTAAGGCATGGAGTAGCCGCTCTTCATCCAAATGCTCTTACCTTCAAGCTCCTTCACGTCTTCAAAGTGCTGGGGAAACTCGACGCGCACAACGGCAATCTGGTCGGCAGTCAGATGCGGCTCTTCCTGCTTAGTCCCTACGCCGGGGTTCTGGCGATTCTTGAAAACAATGAATAGGTAAATGCCGCCCACGAGAAACGTAATTCCAAAAGGGATGAGAACTTTTTGCCAGGTCTTCAAGCGCGCCACCTCGCGTTGCAATAGAACATGTGATGCAATACGGTTCGCAATTGGTGCGCGCCGCAACGCTCAAAGTTACTCTACGGGCGTATTCCATCTCTCCAACGCATCTTTGAACGCCGTCATGAACCTGCCCGCGTCCGCGCCATCAATCGTGCGGTGATCGAAGCCAAGGCAGTACTGCTGCATCGATCGAATCGCGATGGTGTCGTTGCCCTCGTCATCTGTGAGAACCACCGGCTCCTTGCGCAGCCCCCCAATGGCGAGAATTGCCGACTCCGGCTGGTTGATGATGGGAGTGCCGTATTCGCCGCCAAACACGCCAGAGTTCGTCAGCGTAAACGTCGACCCCGAAGCCTCTTCCGGCTTCAGCTTCTTCGTCCGTGCGCGCTCCGCCAAGTCTGCGAGGGACTTGGCGAGATCGCTGAAATTGCGGTGCTCGGCTTCTCGAATTACCGGCACAATCAATCCCCATTCCAGCGCCACCGCGACGCCCAGATGAATATTCTCGTGGTACCGAATGGCGTTGCCTTCGAGGGATGCATTCACAATTGGGAACCGGCGCAGCGCATCGATTGCTGCGGCCGCAATGAACGGCATGTAGGTGAGCTTGACACCATTGCGCTGCTCGAAGCCGGCTCTCGACTTCTCGCGCAACCGCACCACGCGCGTCATGTCCACCTTGTACACCGAATAGGCGTGAGGGCTTGTCTTGCGGCTCTCCACCATGCGCTGCGCAATGATGGCGCGCATGCGGCTCATAGGCTCCAGCTTCCCCACCACCGGCAGCGCAGCGGGAGGCGCGATTGTCGCCTGATGGGCCTTTCGCGTGGTACCAGAGGCCGCTGCGCCACCATTCTTCATGTACGCCAGAACATCGTCCTTTGTAATGCGGCCGCTCGATCCGGTCCCGGTGATCCGGCGCAGATCGAGGCTATGTTCACGCGCGATTCGCCGCACCAGCGGCGATGAGCGAATTGGCTCTGAGCTTAAGGTTGGCTCTGCCATCGCATTGGCTGCAGGGGCAGGCATAGCGGCGGGCAACGGAGGAGCCCCTGCGCGCATTTCCGTAGTACCTGGTGCCGCGGACCCATTGGGGCTTCCATCCCCTTGCGCGACCGCCTCTGCGCCGGGAGCGACAATCGTACCGGACGTCCCGCCTATTACCGCAACAACGGTATTGATCTCCACCGTCTCGCCTTCGCCAACCTTGATCTCTGTAAGCACTCCGGATATCGGTGACGGAATTTCTGCATCCACCTTGTCCGTCGAAATCTCGAAGAGCGGTTCATCCTTCTGCACCGACTCGCCCGCCTTCTTCAGCCACTTCGTAATGGTGCCCTCAAAGATTGATTCGCCCATCTGCGGCATCACCACCTCGGTGCCGTGAACGTGCGCTTCCTGCGGTTGGGCCGGCTGGGCCAACGGCGCGGGGGATGGCGGTTGGGAAGGCTCAGCTGGCTGGGGCTTCGATGCTTTCGTGACTTCCTGGGTCGGAGCTTTTTCGGCTGGCGCTTGTACACTAGCCGGCATCACGTCGCCAGTTCCTTCGACGACTACTGCTACGACAGTGTTGATCTCTACCGTTTCGCCTTCCTGCACTTTGATGTCCTGCAGAATTCCGGACACCGGCGACGGAATTTCCGCATCCACCTTGTCCGTTGATATTTCGAAGAGCGGCTCATCCTTCTGGACGACGTCTCCAGCCTTCTTCAACCACTTGGTAATGGTGCCCTCAAAAATCGATTCGCCCATCTGGGGCATTACCACGTCAGTCGGCATGAAGGTTTTTCTCCGCGTTGCGGGTCGCCGGAACACGCCCGGGTCCAGCCGGATTATAAATGTCGCAGTGTCCTGCTCGCTTTGAGGCGCCACCGCCCCAACCCGCCCTGCGCATGGACACCGATTTAGATGCTTATGCGCGTTCGGAACGCGAAACATTGCCGCGCAGACGTTCGATCTCTTCTGGAATCTGGAGTGGGGTGTCTTCTGCCGGAAACGCTTGCGGGGTTGGTTCGGGTTCTTTCCGCTTTGGTCGCCCAGCGGCGTCTTCGCGCAGCGCTTCCAGGCTTTCAAGAGCCAGCACAGGCTGCTTGAACACGCTGCCGAACTGACGCGCTGCCAGGTTGGCTACCGACTCAAGGTTCGGCAAGCCGGTCGGATCGGGCACTTCGCGCTCCAGGCTCGTGACCGGCTTGTCCGTGATGCCGCAGGGATTGATCAGCGAGAATTCGCGAAGGTCCGTAGTGATGTTGAATGCGAACCCGTGCGATGTGATGCCGCGCGATACATGGATGCCAATCGCGCCGATCTTGCGGGCGCTCGCTTCCAGCGTGCTGCCCTCTGACCCCACCCACACGCCCGTCAGTCCGGCGATGCGAGCCGCGCGCACACCATACACGCCACAGAGGCGAATCAGCGCTTCTTCTATCTCACGAACAAAATCCACGGGGCCCATGCGCCCGCCGCCGGGAGCTTCCAGACTTCGCAGGTCGAAGATTGGATAGCCAATCAACTGCCCCGGCCCGTGGTACGTCACATCGCCGCCGCGATTGATCTCGTGGAGTGTCACCCCACGCGACGCCAGCAGTTCGTCGGAAACCAGCACATTGGCGCGTTTGGCATGACGTCCCAACGTCAGTACAGGCGGATGCTCAAGCAGCAACAGGACATTGCCGATGCGGCCCTCGCGGCGCAGTTCCACCAGTTCTGCCTGCAGTCGCAGCGCTTCGTCGTACCCAACCCGTCCGAGATAGAGATACTGAATCACCGGCCGATTCAATTCTAACGGGGTCGCCCTGCAGATTTGCGTTCGCGCATTTCTTTAGCCCGGAAAATGCCCGTAAATGCCGAACGCTCCCGATAGAAGATCAAAAGCCAGAGCAGCGTGATCACTAAACCGACTACTAGTCCTGATGGCATCATGAGAACGTCCACAATCAGGATGTTGACGATGATCGGGGCAAGTAGGCACAGGCCAAGTGGCACGAACCGACCGATGATCAGCAACAGGCCACCAACGGCTTCGAATACACCCACAAAAACCAGGTAATGGGTCGTCATCATCGCATGGGTAAACTCTCCGGCTGCGCCCGCGGGCAGGGGTTGGGGTGGAAAGAAATGAAACAGTTTATCCAAGCCTGACACCAGAAACGCCAAGCCGAGCAGAATGCGCAGGATCAGGACTACGATCTTCATCAACTCTCCTTAAGTCAACTGGATGACAGCCCGGGTACTGGAGCGCTCGGGAAAGCCGGCTATAGGCTGCAGATTCTAGATTGTAGCGGCTCATGTCCGGATTCCGAAAATGTTGCGGTCTGAACCGGATATGCCGCCCAATTTGCCCCGGGGATATCCGCTAAACTGATACTGGCAGGAGGACCGGGCGGTCGCTGCCGGTCTCGCTTCGGCGGGCGCCGGGGGAGGAAAGTCCGAACTCCGCAGGGCAGTGTGCCGGATAACGTCCGGGACGCGGGCTTCAAGGCCCGTGGACGGCCAGTGCCACAGAAAAGATACCGCCTCGGCTACCCCTGGATCGGCCGTACACGACGCGTCGTAAACGATGCGTTGTTTGCGATCTTCCGGGGAATCCGGAGTTCACCGAAGGGTTCGCTCTTCCGGCCAGAACTCCCGCTGGGGTAAGGGTGAAATGGTGCGGTAAGAGCGCACCGCTCCGTCCGTGAGGGCGGGGGCAGGGTAAACCCCACATGGAGCAAGACCAAATAGGGAGGGAAGCTGCCGTTAGGAGCCAAGCGGCGCTGCGCATCGGCCCGATGCGTTCAGGCGGCTCCGGAATGCGCTGAAACCTCCGGGTAGGTCGCTGATGAGTGTCCGCGGCAACGCGGCGCCTAGAGGAATGACCGCACACGACAGAATTCGGCTTACAGGTCCTTTTGCCGAGTTTTGAGTTCCCAGGTGACGGATCTTCGCCGCCCGGGGAAGCAACGACAGCCCCGGCGGGGTCGATTCCCTGCCGGGGCTGACCATTTTCCGAGAGCCGCCGCGATCACAGGAAAGCCAACGCCAACGGGAGGTGAATCTTTCCCGAGTCTCCGCTTATCTCTAGAGGAGGCGTTCAAGTCATCAAGGAGCAAGCGCGTGCCCCATTCCTTTGCCAAAGTGCTGTTCTCAGAACCAGTCAAAACACTCCAGCAGCAACATGGATCGCGGGCCACTTACGAGCGCATGACCGCCTCAGGCGTCGGCGAGCAGTCGCTGGGACCTGATGAATCCGACTTTATTGCCCTGCGCGACAGCTTTTACATCTCCACCGTCAGCCCGGACGGCTGGCCTTATATCCAGCATCGCGGGGGGCCCATTGGCTTGCTCGCTGTGATCGATAAAAACACGCTTGCCTTCGCGGATTATTCCGGAAACAAACAGTACATCACTACCGGCAACCTCACCGTGAACGACCGGTTCGCCCTGTTTCTGATGGATTATCCAGGGCGCACGCGGCTGAAAATCATTGGGCATGCGCGCGTTCTCAATCCGGGCGAAGATCCAGCAATCGAATCGCGCCTCATCACCGAGCCCGGGGCGCGCATTGACCGCATTTTCGTTCTGGATGTTGTCGGCTTTGATTGGAACTGCTCACAACACATCACGCCGCGCTATAGCCGGCATGAGTTGGAGATGGCAGCGGCGCGGTAAGCACAATTTCCGCTCGCGCATTTTCCATCAACTTTGGAACTTCACCCACCGAAACGCCGTACTAAAACCACAGAAGAAATGCCGTCCGTCGTGTTCACTATCGGACACCGGATTCGGCATTGAACACCGAACCTTGGCACGCGTCCTGCTAGTGGGTCTTAGGTATTCATTTTAAACAACTTAGCGAAGCCCCGTTTGGCTCCGCACGTGCTGTCTTTTTTTCATCATCGGAATTCCTTCGGGAGAGCCCCCATGCAGAAAATAAGCACTGACCTTCGCTTTGTTATGCGGCAATTGGCAAAGTCGCCCGGCTTCGCCATAACTGCCGTTCTCATGCTCGCTTTTGGCATCGGCGCCACTACGGCGATCTTCTCGATTGTCGAAGCCGTCCTGCTGCGGCCGCTCCCATTCCCGGAGTCGGACCGGTTGATGGTTCTTTCTGACATGCTCGCAGGGGTGAACATCGGCGGAAACAACGAAGTTGGCGTCACCGTTCCTGACATTAAGGCCTACACGCGCCTGACCCACGGTTTCTCCTCGCTGGGCGGCTACCAAGGTGCGGGTTATGAGCTGTCTGGAAACGGCGAACCAGCCCAGATCAACGCCAGCCGGCTGACGGCCGGCATTTTTCCCGCCCTCGGCGTAAATCCGCTGATGGGGCGATTCTTCACCGCCGAAGAAGACGAGCATAGCCAGCAGGTCACCCTGCTCAGCTACGGAACCTGGGTCAGCCGCTTCCATAGCGATCCCCACATCCTGGGTACAAAGATTCTGCTCGATCGCAAGCCGTTCATCGTGATTGGCGTCATGCCGCGGAATTTCGAGTTTCCTCTGATCACCGGCCAGTTGAATCGCTCCGAGCTTTGGGTTCCCATGAGCTTTGTGCCCTCCGAGCTCGCAGAGAGTTCCTCTGCAAACTGGAGCTACCAGATGGTGGGGCGGCTCAAGCCCGGCGTCTCCGCCAGACAAGCTGAGAGCGACGCCGAAACGGTAGCCCAGGAAATCATGCGGAATTACCCTGCGATGATGGCAAACCTGCGGATCTCTTCCGTTGTGCGGCCATTGCAGCAGGAGACCACCGAACAGGCCAAGCCGCTTCTGCGCCTGCTGTTCATGGCCGTGGGAGTGGTGCTGCTGATTGCGTGCGTCAACCTGGCCGGGCTCATGCTGGTTCGAGCCATCCGCCGCCAGAGGGAAGTCGCGGTGCGGCTGGCGCTCGGTGCCCGTGCAGGAGCACTGCTGCGACAGGCGATTCTGGAAAGCCTGGTCCTCAGCGTCAGCGGAGGCGCACTCGGCCTGATCCTGGCCATGGTCGCACTCAGAGTGGGTAAGAGCATGCTGCCTGAGAGCCTGCCCCGCATCAGCGAAATCGGAGTCAACTGGCAAGTGGTGGGATTCGCTCTTCTATTGGGTGTTATCACAGGCATGGTTTGCGGACTTGCCCCGGCTTTTGCGGCGTTGCGCACCAACGTGAACGCCAACCTGAAGGAAGGCGGCAGGAGCGGCTCTGAAGGCGGTGGTCATGCGCGCCTGAGGTCGATTCTCGTCGTTGTTGAGATTGCAATCGCAATGGTGCTGCTCACCACCTCATTTCTACTGCTGCGCAGCTTTGAAAAGATGCGCACCGTTGACCTCGGCTTCCAGCCACAGCACGTCACCACAGCCGCTTATTCGCTACCGCAAAAGCAGTATGAAAAACAGTCTCAGATCGACACCTTCAATCGCGAACTGCTGAATCGGCTCAATGCTCTGCCGGGAGTTACCTCAGCCGGCCTCACAACCCTGTTGCCCGCGGGAAGCAATAACAACAACCAGACATTTGTCGTGGAAGGCTACATCCCCCCCAAGGGGGCGGATATGAATCTCGCGACTGTTTCGCAGGTTACCGGCAACTTCTTCCCGGCCATGGGAATTCCGCTGTTGCGCGGGCGTTTATTCACCGAAGCCGACCGTCACGGTTCGCAGCTCGTGCTGGTTGTCAATCACAGGCTGGCACAACATTTCTGGCCTGGCCAGGATCCTGTTGGAAAGCACATGCGCATCGGCACACTGGAGATGCAGACCCCTTGGATTACGGTTGTCGGCGAAGTGGCCGATGTAAAACTGTCCTCTCCCGACCAGCCTTCAAAAGAGCAGTACTACATGCCGGTCGATCAGGCAGAAGATGACGCGGGGGCGCTGGCTTCCCCAACCGACCTGAATGGGAACGGTGGATACATTGTGCTGCGGTCCACGCTGCCTCCCGAACAGATGGAGAATGCGCTTCGACTGGCGGTGAAGGGCCTCGATCCGCTGCTCCCGCTTACGCAGGTCCAGACCATGGAGCAGGCCGTGTCGCAGAGTGAGGCGCCACGTCGCTTCAACACCGTGCTCATCGGAAGCTTTGCGTTCGCCGCTGTGCTGCTTGCGATACTGGGTATCTACAGCGTGATCGCGTTCTCCGTGGCCTCGAGGGTGCAGGAGATGGCAATCCGCATGGCTCTCGGTTCACAGCGCGGCGCCATCATGAAGCTGATTCTGCAATCGGGCGCCAAGCTTGCCGCGGTCGGGTGCGTGATCGGGATAGGCGGAGCCGCAGCGGCTTCCGGCCTCCTGCGTTCCCAGCTGTTCGGCGTGAGCCCGTTTGACCCGGTGGTCATGACCCTGTCCGCCATCAGCGTATTGCTGCTCGCGGTCGCGGCATCCGGTATTCCCGCACTTCGTGCGGCATCCATCGATCCCATGCGCGCGCTCCGAGGCGAATGACCGGGCGCATAACGGAATCAGCGGCGGCGCTCGGGACGTACCCTATCCGTGCACCGCCGCGCGTACCCCTAACCGCGCCTTCTTCAGCGCGGCCACCGGATCACCGAGCGGCTTGAACTCCATCGCCGCCACGCGCTGGTACTTCAGCTCCGCCAACTTGCGATAGACATTGTCGTAGTTAATCTCTCCGGTCCCGGGCTCGTGCCGCCCCGGCACATCGGCCACGTGGATCAGCCCAATCACATCGATGTTCTTTTCGAGCTTCTCAATCAGGTTCCCCTCCGCGATTTGCTCGTGGAACATGTCGTAGAGAAACTGCACCTGCGGATGGTTCACAGCGCGCACAATCTCGATTGCTTCGGCCGCCGATTGCAGAAAATAGCGCGGATTTTCCTCGGGGTCAATGCACTCCAACAACAGCCTCACCGGTTCGCCGGCAATCTGTTTCCCCTCCACCAGCGCCGCTCCGCGCTTGAGTCCGTCGATGCAACTCTGGTGCTGCTCCTTGCGCGAAAGCCCTTCCACCACGTTGCCCGACATTACAATCATGGCCGGACAATCCAGCTTCGTCATCAGCACCAGCGCCTGCTCCAGGTCGGCGAGGTACGCATCGCGGCTGGCCGGATCGCCCACGCCATGCCGCATCCCCGCAGTCGTGTCGAAGCGGATGCCCAGCTTCTTCCGCGCCGCATTGGCCGACTCGAACTCGGCATCGGTCCACTTGGCGTACTCGCCCACCAGCTGCACGTTTTTGTACCCGGCCTCGGCCACCTTCGCCAGTCGCTGTTCGAACGGAAGGTCGTTGAACACGGTCCAAAGCATGACCGACAACGGAAAAGGTGTCTCGCCATGCTCACCCTCGTGGGTCTTGCTGTCCTCCGCCGGAAGTGCGGAAGCCGCGGCGGCCAGGGCTGCTGTTGCAAGTGTCTGCGCAAACCTACGACGATCCATACGAACGCTCCTGAATAATCCTCGTCATCCTACTGCATTTGGGCCACTTCGCGTAGCCGCTCGTTACAAATAGAGAGACCCCGTCCGAAGACGGGGTCTCTGTTCCAGAAAAAAGCCCGGTTACGACTTGGCGATTTTGCCCGCCTTGATGCAGCTGGTGCACACGCGAATGCGCTTCGCATTTCCGTTGACCAGCGCCTTGACGGCCTGCAGGTTCACGTTCCAGCGGCGGCGCGATACGTTGTGCGCGTGAGAAATGTTGTTGCCAAACTGCGGGCCTTTGCCGCAAACATCACAAACCTGTGCCATGACTTTTGCTCCAAATCCTTTGCTGTTTCGTGCTGCCGCAGCACCCTGAGGCGACTCTTTCTGACTCGCCCGGCCGTCCCGCCGTTGCTTCCGTTGCGGGACAGACCAGCTGTGAGGGGCGCAATAAGACACACCGCCCCGCGGCCTTGCCGAATTACCAGTATACGCGGAAAGAGCCCTAAATCCAACCCTGCCCGACCGCCGCCCCCTTCAGCGGGCGTCAAATCGGTCGTCCCGGGCGATTTCAGCAAAAAAATCCTCCCCCGGAAAGCCGGGGAAGGGTTTCGGAAGGCTCACAGAGTGAGAAAGATCAATTCGTGTTGGCGCTGACTCCGCAGCAGCGGCAGTCTGAAATTTCGGTTCCGGCGGGACTTATTCGCCGCGCGCCGTGGTTGCGGTCAAATCTACATCAAACTTGTTGAACTGAAGTGCCTGCAGCGTTTTCACGCCGTCCTTGTTGTTGAGGCGGAATCCGCCGTGACCGTTCTTCTGCTCAGTCACTTTCGCAGTCGTTGTGACGGTCGTAGGATGCAATTTGCCCGTCTCCGCAAGCGTCACTTGAACGTTCGATCCGATGCCATCCCAGGTCACTTTGTACTCACCTGCGGGCAACTGGGTGCTTCCAACCGTGACCGCGTCAGAAAAAGTCACGATCTGAGAATTCTTTGCCGCGAACGCAGGCACTGACAAGAGCGCAAGAATAAGTGCACAAAAGGAAAGACGCTTCACGAGTAACTCCTTGAATGCCTCGGTGGATTCTCCGTGAGAGAAAGGCATTAAGACGATTACAACGCAAGGTTGTCAACAATGAACCTTAAGAAATGTAAATCGCCTTGATTGACGCGGCATTTACACATTCCGGCGTGATCCGCATCACGCCCATCTACGCTTGATGCTCTTTCGTCACTGGAACGATGACCAGGGGAATGACAAGCTTCACGCGAAGCCCCGGCTCCGAATTCTCGGCGCTGATCGTTCCGTGATGCGCCTGCATGGCGCGCTTCGCGATCGACAGCCCCAGACCCGTCCCGCCGCTGTTCGGCGTACGCGCTTCTTCAACGCGAAAGAACGGATCGAATATCCGCACCAGCATGTCATCCGGCACTCCCGGGCCATGATCGCGAACCACGATGACCGCCGCTTGCTCTTTTTCCGACAGGGACACGAGGATCGTCGAGCCTTCTGGCGAATAACGGACTGCGTTGCGCAGCACGTTTTCAATCGCGCGCCGCAGCAGCTCCCGGCTTCCCAACACCTGCCCGTCGATGCTGCCCACGAACTCGATTCGGCACCCTCGAGCACCGGCTTCCACGGCGCAGTCGCGCACCACCTCGTCCACAACCTCTGCGATATTCACTGAAACGGCGCCGCGTAACGCCGGATCAACCTCGGCAAACGTGATCTCCACAATGTCTGACACCAGCGACGCGATGCGGTCCACGTCTTTCTCAATTCGGTCGATCGCCGCGTTTGTGTCCTGCGACGTGCGCGCCAGTTTCAACGCAAATTTGAGCCTGGCCAGCGGCGATCGCAGTTCATGTGAGATATCTCCAAGCAGCCTGCGTTCGCTCACGATGAGGCGTTCCAGCCGTCCCGCCATCTGGTTGAATGAGCGCCCCAGCTGACCGATTTCGTCGGGCCGCTCGGTCTTCACGCGAACCGACAGATCGCCCTGCCCAAACGCCGCAATCGAATTCGCAATCCTGCGGATGGGAATCACAACTCCCACCGTCGCCAGCCAGACCATCGCGGCCGTGGCTCCAATCACGAGAAAATAGTAGGGAAGAAACGTCCAGACCTGAAGCCGGTATGAAAGCCCTGACGCGGCAAACCAGTACTTGCCGTCCTCCGAGCGACGCGCAATGATCCAATATCCATGCGTCCGCGTGCGCAACCGTGTTGCAGGGGGTGGGGGTAGCAGGTTTGCCCGATTCTCACCCGTCACAAGATCTTTGCCATTGGCGTCGAGCAAATAGTGCACGCCCTTGAAGAATTGATTCAACCGCTCTTCGTACTCTCTTAACGCCGTGGCCCCGCCGCTCTCAAAGGCGCGCCGCTCGTCGTCCAGCTGCAGCTCGTCCATGCGATCGAAAGTAGGTTCGATCGTGATTCGCTGCATCCGATTGGCGATGGCCTGAAACACCACGAACGACAACGCCAGGATCCCCAGCATGGAAAGCAACGTCCCGACAAAGAGAGAGCGAAGGCGCACGGGATCAGTTTGCTCCCGCAATGACATAGCCAACTCCGCGCACCGTGCGGATGAGCCTGTGCCCGTCAGCGAGCTTCTTGCGCAGATGGCTGACATGGACATCAAGGAACCGATCGTATGGCGTTGCCTCGCGCTCGAACAGGGCAGCCGTAATCTCTTCGCGCGACACAACCCGTCCCGCCGCGCGGATCAGCATTTCCAACAGGTCGAATTCCATCTCCGTCAGGTCAACCAGCACTTCGCCGCTCCACACCTCGCGACTCGCCGGATTCAGCCGGATCGTCCCAATCGTCAATGCCTCCACCGCGGTCGGCATCCTCGCTTCCGTCCGCCGCAGCACCGCGCGAATCCGGGCCAGCAGTTCATCGGGATCGAATGGCTTGGGTAGATAATCGTCCGCGCCGGCATCGAGGCCCTGGATCCGATCCTGCTGCCCCACACGCGCGGTCAGCATGATTACCGGCACTGACTTGCGCCGCCGAAGCTGCGTCAACAGACCAAATCCGTCAAGCACCGGAAGCATCACATCGAGAATCACCAGATCGTGTGCTCCATTGATTGCCGCCGCCAGACCTTCGCGACCGTTGTAGGCACACTCAAGATGGTGGCCGGCCTGCGCAAAGAACTCCCTCATCATGCCGCACAATTCCGCGTCATCATCCACCAACAACAGCGACAGGCGCTTGACCCTCTCCTGTGCTTCCAGTTCCTTGCCCAGCGTTTGATTCATACCTCGAACAACCTACGGTCCCAAGTCTCGCATAATGCCTTCGCCTCAGAGACACGTTAACAATTCTTATGGTTTGACGCGTAGGCAGAATCCGAGGAACGATGAGAGCAAACTCGCAGCTCGGCATTGATTGGCAGGACAAGGTAGGGAAGGACTGTGGGTCAGGGCTTTAGCCCTGCCTGACACATAAGCGTCGAAAGCGCCATGGCTTTAGCCCCTGAGGCATGCGTTTTGCGCGGCAATTCCGCACCAAACATTTCAAGCCCTAACTCACGCGGCAGTATCGAGGTCCGAATGACACGCCACACCGGGCTGCACAAATTCACACCGTAGCGGTCCCTCATCGTTGTACAGCGGCGCAAGATAGATGCCATGCCTCGCGGCGATTTGCTCCATCTCCGCAACCCGCTCCGGCGTGATGTGTCCCCGTCCCTGCGAATACGGCTCGAACCGCCGCTCCAGCGCCAGCGCCATTCCCTCCAGCAGGCATCCGTGCACGACGTCGGGGAACGGATGCCGATTCAAAACGCCACGCAGATCCGGCGCGAACCTCATCCCGCCCGTAACCTGGCCCAACCCGCCAAAGAACACGGTCGCGCCACTCATCTCCGCAATCGGCGACAGGTTCTTGGGATACCCCGCATCGCAAATCAACGCAGCGGCCGCAATCCGGCCCAACAGCAGCGAAGGTGATGCCAGGCTCGCCGCGCAGATCACCACGTCCGCCAATTCGCTCATGTCTGTCGCAATCTCCGCCTCCGCGCCCATCGCTTGTAACTCCGCGGCCAGTCTGCGGAGCCGTTCAGGATTGCGCGCACTCAGCAGCACCCGCTTTACCAGCGGCCCGAGGCACCGCGCGCAACCCGAACCCACGTCACCGGTCGCCCCTACAATCAGCAGCGTCGATTTGCGCAGCTCCCGGCCCTCCAGCGCACACATCCGTTTGATTCCCTGGAGAATGAATCCCACCGTAAGCGAGTTGCCGGTAGTGAAGACAGTCTGACGCCGTTCCCCCAGTTGCTCGAAATTGCCTTCAATCAGGATGGAGCTGAATCCACCCAGGCTGACAATCTTCGCTCCAGCCTTGATCGCGCACGTGGCGGCACTTCGCACGCGCGCCAGGTTGTCGTGTGCGCGATCGGCACCCAGGCAGTCGGGCGGAATGAACGAGTCGATGTACAGCCCTTTCGCCGTCGCGCCAGCAGGCGAAGTAACCTCCACGCGGCAAACAGGTCGCGGCGGAATCCACGGCAGGATGTCCCGGATTTCGTCTTTCGGCAGCGGTGCGAGCGCGGTCCCGCGTAAAAAGGACAACACATCTTCGGCGCCCTTCCAACTGTCCTGGTGCCCGATCAGTGCGAAATCCGGCCCTGCATCCCGCCCGTCCGCAACTAAACCGGCAACTGAGTCACCCATGTGAGTGTGACCTCCCCAGGCAGCCCCAGCATGTCAAGCGATTTCAAATACTGCTGCAACGACGCGCCCCTCAACTCCGCCGCGCTCAGGCTCACGTCAGGCAGCGAAGGCTTCACGCAGCTTCCCTGGCACACCTCGCAATGTCCATCGCTGCAATCCTTCGCCAGCATATTGGCCAGCGTGGTCATCACCTCAAGGTGCAGCCGGTAAACCTTGTCGTCGAAGGCCTGCGGACCGCGCTCGCGCTCCGCCCGGAGGATCTCCATCGCATGATCGATGTGCTCTTCTTCCTGCGCGGCAATCGCAGCAAACGTCCTGCCCAAACTCCCAGGCGCTACTCGTCCGACACGCGCGTAGCTCGCCACGGCAAACGACTCCAGCATGATCTCCTGCACAATCAGGCAGCCGATAAAATCACGCTCGGCGATGCAGCGCAGAAACGCCTCGCGCAACCGCTTCCAGTGCCGCGCGCCCACATTGTTGGTGACTTCAACGCCCAATAACTGCCCCTCGGCGGTAAAGTCCGCCGCGTGCCCACGCTCGCCCTCCGCGTGCTCCAGCGCATCTGCAACCTCCGCCGGATCGTCGCAAATCTCCGCCAGAGATGCGTAGTTCATCGCAGCCAGGGTTTCGCCGGTCACCGCCTGCGCCAGGATGTCCTGCCAGACGGACGCATTCGGCGCGACGGAAATACATGCCTGCGCGGGTGAGCAGTTGATTGCAACCACTTGTTCCATGAGACCTCCTCGGGGAGCCAGGGAGATTGATGCTGCCTCTCCTAAGCTGATGAGGAGTACGGAGCCCGGGCGGACTTAGTTCCACGCCAGGCAGAATTCTTTTTTTGCGGTCGGCAGCGGCCAATCGCAGCTATCTGGCGGTTGCTCCCGGCACTGGCGGGACTCCTCTGATTAGCAGCCAAAATCCGGTCGGCACTTCAAACGCAGCCATCGGGATCCACATGATCGAAGTGAATGACCCACTCAGGAATCCCGCAGCCTGCAGCGGCAGGCACACCACCAGCAACACTGACGCCGCCACGCCCAGCCATGCAAGTACCGCGGGAATCACTCGTCCCCGCAGCATCAGGTAAGAAAACAGCGCGCTGCCCACCGCGAAAAATGTTGCGTTGAGCGCCACGTTCCAACCCGGCAGGGCAAACAGAAACGTGCCAATCGTCTCTGCATTTGCGTACGCTGGCCCATCGGCCCCGCGAGCCGCTTCAAGCCACAGGATCCCCACCGCAGCCATCGAAGAAACAGAGCTCAACACGCCCTCGCAAACGCGGCAAACCAGCGCCAACATTGCAAGATGGGGGTCTTCATCGCGAGTGATTGCATACAGCGTAACGCCCAGCATCAGCGCACAAAAACAAGTAGTCAACCCCAGCAGAAGCGCGAAACGGTAGGCCACCAAATGCTGCGCGATGCTTGCCAGCTTTTCGGCGGTTCCCCCGGTCCCCCTCGCACCGCCGGCGACAATCATTTGAGTGATTCCGAGCGCGATATACAGCAGGAAGGTGGCGCCGGCGATTCGTGCATTCGTAGTGCGGGTCATGCAGACACCTACGCAACGACGCCCAAAGCCGTTCCCATCAAGCCACGGGCCCGTCAATTTCCTATCCCCTAGCCTCTGGTCCCTGTCCTCTGGTCCCTGTCCTCTGTCCCTGTCTCTACTTCCCCGCCCAAGCAATCCCATCGGAATTACTTCCGTCGTCAATCGTCCGCGTCACCTTCCAAGTCGCCAGGTCCACCTCGGCAATCGTGTGCGACCCCACGCACGAAACGTACGCGGTCTTCCCTCCCGGCCGCATCAGCACCTCTTGCGGATCGGGTGGCGTTTTGACCGTGCGCACTACCTTCATCAGGTTCGTATCCACCACGGCCACTGCGCCATTTTTCGGAATCGTCACCAGCAGGAACTTTCCATCCAGCGTCGGCGCCGTGCCATACGCAATGCCATCGAGCGGCACCCACAAGCCCACCTTATTCGTGGCCAGGTCGACCACCGCCAGCCGCGGCTGCGTCTGATCCGCCGTGAAAACCCACTTGTCGTCCGTCGAAATGGAGATGCGCTGCGTGTTCGCCGAAATCGGAATCACCGCCACGGTCTTGCGATCCGGAATATCAAGGACCGACACCGTCCCCGGCCCCACATTGGCCGTGTACCCGTGCCGCCCGTCGTGCGACAGCGCCAGCATGTGACTCTCTGCCTGCCCCGTCGGAATCGCGCCCACAATCTGCAGCGTCTTCGGATCGATGATCGAAATCGTCTTGTCCAGTTCCGTCGTCACGTAGAGCATGCCGTCCTTGCCGAAAATCGGCATGTGCGGCCGCACCGGGTGCCCCCACTCCACATTGCCCACCACCTTGCCGGAGGCAATGTCGATCACCACCATGTTGTGTCCATCGGTGCCCGGCTTGCCCACGCCGGAGTTCCCATACACCGGCACATACGCCAGCTTCCCGTCCGGCGATGCCGTCACTTCATGCCCCGTGACCCCGCCCTCCGGAACAGCCGCGACAATCTTCCCCGCAGCCGGGTCCACAATGCCAAGGCTCGCGTCTCCCTTCTGCGCAACCAGCAGACGCGGCTGCTGCGCCCCGGCAACGTTAGGGATGAAAACTGAGGCGAGCGTCAACCCCGCCAATCCAGATGCAATACGCGCAAATACCACTGAGTTATCCATGCACGAATCACTATACGGCAGCAGCGTCGCGATATCATTCCGTCATTCATGAGCGAGCCCGCCAACGCCGTGCCATCAACCCAAGCCGCCCCTCCCGTGCCTTCCGCAATCGACTCGGCGCTGTCCCAGTTGCAGGCCATCCTCGGCAAGCGTGTCACCGCCGCCCTCGCTATCCGTGAGCATCACAGCCACGGCGAAAGCACCCACCCACCCGGGCTCCCTGACCTGGTCTGCTTCCCCGAGTCCACAGACGAAGTCAGCCGCATCGCCGCCATCAGCGCCCAATTCGGTCTCCCCATCGTCCCCTTCGGCGCTGGCACCTCGCTCGAGGGCCACGTCCACGCCACCCGCGGCGGCATCTCCCTCAACATGACCCGCATGAACCGCATCCTCCGCGTCACCGTTGAAGACATGGACGCCACCGTCGAAGCTGGCGTCACCCGCACCCAGCTCGCCGCCGCCCTCGAGTCCCGCGGCGTCACTTTCTTCATCGATCCCGGCGCCGACGCCACCATTGGCGGCATGGCCTCCACCCGCGCCTCCGGGACGACCGCCGTCCGTTACGGCACCATGCGCGAAAACGTCCTCGCCCTCACCGTCGTCCTCGCCGACGGCCGCATCATCCACACCGGCTCGCGCGCCCGCAAATCCAGCGCCGGTTACGACCTCACTCGCCTCTTCGTCGGCGCGGAAGGCACCCTCGGCATCATCACTGAAGTCACTCTCCGCCTCCACCCGCTGCCTGAAGCCACCGGCGTCGCCCTCTGCGCCTTCCCCACCATCGCCGGAGCCGTCCAGACCGTCAGCGAGTGCATCCAGATCGGCCTTCCCCTCGCCCGCATCGAGTTCATGGACGACCGCCTCGTCGACGCCATCAACCGCTACGCTCATCTCGATCTGCCCGTCCAGCCCACTCTGCTCTTCGAATTCCACGGCATGAGTGAAGCCAGCGTGGCCGAGACCGCGCACCTGGCCGAACAGTTGGCCCTCGAGCACGGCGGCCTGGGCTTCGCTTGGGAGACCACCCCCGCCGGCCGCGAGCGTCTCTGGAAGGCACGCCACGACGCCTACTACGCCTCGCGCGCCCTCCAACCCGGCGCCGGCGCGCTCACCACCGACGTCTGCGTGCCCATCTCGCGCCTCGCCGAGTGCATCACCGCCACCCGCGCCGATCTCGACGCCGCCAGCTTCACCGCCACCATCGTCGGCCACGTCGGCGACGGAAATTTCCACGTGCTCTGCCTCTTCTTGCCGCCTCAGGCCGCCGAGGCCGAAGCCTTCGCCGGCCGCCTCGTCGAGCGAGCCATCGCCATGGGCGGCACCTGCACCGGCGAGCACGGCGTCGGCCTCGGCAAGAAGAAATACCTCAAGGCCGAGCACGGCGAAGCCCTTGAAGTCATGCGCACCCTAAAACGCGCCCTCGACCCCGACAACCGCATGAACCCCGGCAAAGTCATCGACCCGTGAAGATAGGAGCGGTCCGTATCCTGCACCGTAGGGCGAGCGGTAGGGCGAGCCGTCGGGGGAGCGATAGGACGAGCGGTAGGACGAGCGGTAGGACGGGCGGTAGGTCAGGGCTTCAGCCCTGACAATCAGAGCGTCGAAAAGTAGTGGGCTTTAGCCCCTGAGGATGCGCTTCATCCCTACCCGCGAGGGTCGACCGTCACCCCTGCGCGCTCCAAGGATCGTAAGTCCCAACACTCCAGCTGTTCCCCTCCGGATCCTTGATGGTGAACTCGCGACTCCCATATGCCGTGTCCTGAAGCTGCCTCACCACTTCCGCGCCCGCGTCCTGCGCCCGCCGATAAGCCGCATCCGCATCGGCGACAATCACGTACACGCTGCGCGTCTCAAATCCGCCCAAGTCTCCCGGCGACTTGAATCCCTTTCCGTACGCATCGTCCTTGTGCGAGCCCAGCATGATCATCCCGCCGTTCAGCGTCAGCTCGGCGTGCCCAACGGTGTCTTCTGGACCCGGGTACACCGCGTGTTTCGTGAATCCCAACACATCGCAAAGCCAGTCGATAGCCGCCAATCGCATTGCGATACCGCATGGTGGGCATGATGGTGGAGCGGGTCGTGTTCGTCATGTTCTGCCTCCTCGGGGAAATCAAGCTTCCAACATCACGAGGATGACAGCACCCTCCGGAAACGTCTTGGAAAAATCGGAAGTGGAAGAAGCAGGGGCCTTCAGGCCCCTGAAAAGGGCGAATCTTCCTGGGCTTTAGCCCCGGGCCTCTCTCGGATCCGATGCTCCGGATGCTGGCTAATCCACCCTCACATGATTCGCCCAAGGCGTCCCGCGCGCCGCCGAATACGTCGTCGGATCGATCCCCGAAAACGCGCGAAATTCATTCGCAAAATGCGCCTGGTCGTAGAACCCGCAATCGAGCGCCAACTCACTCCAGCGCACATCCGTCCCCGCATGCAGCCGCTGCGCCGCCATCTGAAACCGCTGCACCCGGCACCACACCTTGGGCGACAACCCCACCTGCTCACGAAACACCTGCGAAAACCGCCGCTCGCTCCAGCCCGTGCTCTTCGCCACCTCGGCCACCGTCGCCACAACCGGCCCTCGCCCAAAGCGCGTCAGCGCAAAGTCAACCGCGCCGTGCACCTTCACCAGTCTCTTCGCGAAAAGAGTATGGAGCCGCTCGGCCAGGCAAGCCTCCAGGCAGCTCAGCTTTCCCGCCGGAGTCGCAATCTCCCGCAGCCGGTCCCGCAGCGTCCGCGCCTCCACACCCCAAATGTCCTCAAGATCCACGGTCCGGTTGCTGAACAGGTCCGCCGCATCCCCTGCAAACACCGGAAACGCTCCCGGCTCAAACACCATGCCAATAATGTCCGCCATGTCGGAGGTGTCTACCACCTCGTACACCGACCGCGCGCCCACCACCAGCGACGGCGCCACGCGTGTCATTGGCCCGCTCTCTGGCAACTCCTTGGCGCAATCCAGAATGAAATCCCGCGCCAGGTTCAGAATCACCTGCGTCCGCCCCGTCGGCAGCACGCGCTCCCGCTTATGCCCCGGCTGCGGCGCCTGCGCATACCAAAGCGACCGCACAAAGCGGTTCAACGGCGGCGCGGGCGTGTGCTCCAGGTAGATCAAGCAAGCCTCCATCAGGACTCACTCGCATGCTAGGCCAGCTCTTCAGACCTGACAAATCAAGCACCGCAAGCGGATCACGCACACATTCCGCCACACCAAAACAGTGTCATCCTGAACGTGGTGAAGGATCTGCGGCTGCCTTTGGCGATCTCAACGTTGTGTTGCTTCCGGATTATCGCCCATCCGGAAACTAGAGTTTCAGGGGGCGGTCCTGAGACTGCCCCTGGCCACCTCGCGCAGTCACGCCAATCTCTGCACTCTTCTTGCCGACGCGTAATCTGTCCTCATGACCCTCCCCGCTGGCGACGCCCAACTCGTGCAGATCATGGACGCTGCCCTCACCGACGCCGCCCTCCGCGCCGGTCCCTGGCTCGTCTGCCGCGAAGGCTGCACTCCCTGTTGCCACGGCGCCTTCGCTATCAACACCCTCGACGTCGAACGTCTGCGCACCGGCATGGCCGCTCTCCGCACCTCCGATCCCACCCTCGCCGCCACCCTTGAAGAACGCGCCCAGGCATGGATCGCCGAGCACGGTCCAGCCTTCCCCGGCGAACCGACCACCGGATTCCTCGGCACCTCTGAAGCCGAGCAGGAAGCCTTTGAAGACTTCGCCAACGACGCCCCTTGCCCCGCCCTCGATCCCAAGACCGGCCGCTGCGACGTCTACGCCTGGCGCCCCATGACCTGCCGCGTCTTCGGCCCGCCGGTGCGCATGGGCGAGGGCGATTCCATCGGCTGTTGTGAGCTCTGCTTCCACGGCGCAACCGAAGCCGAAATCGCCGCCTGCGAAATGCCCATCCCCCACGACCTCGAAGCCGACCTCATCGCCGAACTCAGCCCCGCGCCCGACACTGTCGTCGCCTACGCCCTGCTCGCCAGGGTCTCCCACTCCGCACGATAAACTAGCCCTTGGCCCTCCCCATGACAACGCGCCCCGATCAGCCCACGCGCCCCTGCTGGCTTGAAATCAATACCCGCTCGCTCCAGGAAAACTACCGCTTGCTGGCCAGTCTCGCGGGCACCGGCACCGAGTGTCTCGCCATCGTAAAGGCCAACGCCTACGGCCACGGGCTGGACCTATGCGCCTCCGCGGCTATCGAGGCGGGCGCACGGTGGCTCGGTGTCACCAGCGTGGAAGAAGGCGCGGCGGCCCGCGCCCACTGCCCAACGCCGCGCATTCTCGTGATGGGCGGTGTGTTTCCGGGTCAGGGCGTAGCGCTCGTCGTGAACCGGCTTACTCCCGTCGTGTGGGATCCCGCGCAGATCGGCGAGCTCGAACAGGCGGCAGCATCCTCAGGCCTTCCGCACGGGTTCCTCTCCATTCACCTTGAAATCGACACCGGCATGTCCCGCCAGGGCGTTAGCCTCGACGATCTTCCCAGCCTTCTCGCTCGTGTCGCGGCAGCCTCGTCTCTTCGCCTTGAAGCTGTGATGACCCACCTCTACGCCTCTGACGAATCCGACGGCATCACCACCGCAGCCCAACTCGAGCGCCTTGAACACGCGCTCGCCATCATCCGCACTACACCTCCCTTTAACGAGCGACCACCTGAGTTTCTAAGCGTAGGCGCGTCAGCGGCCCTGCTGGGCGGCGACGCGCCGCACATTGCCACCCTCGCCACCCGTTTCAAGCTGCGACCCATGCTCCGCCTTGGTCTCGCGCTTTACGGCGTTACGCCGCTCTTCGACCCGTCGTTCCCGCCCGGCAATGAACCGAATTCCCTCTCCCGGGCCCTTCAAGGCCTTCAGCCCGTCCTGGCCTGGAAAACCCGCGTTACCAGCCTCCGCAGCGTCCCCGCCGGAACCGAAGTCGGCTACAACGGCACCTTCGTGGCCACCGAGACCATGCGCCTCGCCCTTCTCCCCCTCGGCTATGCCGATGGACTCGATCGCCGGCTCGGGAACCGCTTCAGCCTGCTGGTTCGCGGCCAGTGCGTCCCGCTCGTCGGCCGCATCAGCATGGATCAGGCCGTCCTCGACGTTACCGAGGTTCCCGGCGTCGCTCCCGGCGATGAAGTCGTCATCCTCGGCACTCAGAACGGGGAAGCCATCACGGCCTTCGACCACGCCGAGGCCGCCGGTACCATCCCATGGGAGATCTTTACCCGCATCGCCGCCCGCGTCCCCCGGGTCGCCTCCGTGCTCTGAGCCCCCGGTTCCCAGGTCATGCTGAGGGCGTGATCGGCTGGTGTAGCAGGGGGGCACCCCACCCCCTCCCCCCTCTTGCACCATTCCGGGTGCATTTCACTTCGGCTCCACACGGGACAATAATCGCCGTTTGTGATTCGCCCAGCCTTTGCTTCCTGAATTGCGTTTGTCAGGAGCCCGCTGAGGGACACATTTCCTCTGGGTTCCGGGAACCTGGATTGAAGTATGTGCCGGAGCCGGCCTGATGCTGCGTGCCGGCAGTCACCGTTAGCCGTGATAAGCGCATTTGCACACAGGTGTATTTATGAATCAGCAGGCGAGCAGAAGATTGAAGCCTGCCCGTCGCGTGCTCCGTCATCGTGCTTGGGATGACCGCAAATCGGGAACTACCTCGAATCCGTCTGCATGGGCCAGGAGATAGAACGGTAGCGGCAGGACATCTCGCCGCGACCTTTAGAGCAAGAGAGAGAACCGTCGCCTACCGCGCCATCTCCGCTTCAAGGCCGACCCGCAGCCCCGCCGCACCCTGTGCCGCAGCGATCATCGCCTCGGTGCCCATATTGGAGTTCAGCAGCATGTGGTAAAGCCCGCGCGCGCACCACTCCTGCTGATAGAACCTCCGGATCACCGATGCCCGCCGCTTGTCATGGGCCGTCAGCTCCTGCTCGGCCCGATCCGCCATGTCGGGGTAGTTTTTTACGAACCATTCGCGTTTGGCGGCCATGGTCGCGTAGACGAAGACGTGGAAGCAGCCTGGCTTGCCCGCCAGCTCACAGGACGCACCCCGGCCCACAATCACGCAGTTCCCTTCCTGGGCCGCGTCCTGGATGGCCTTGCGGATCAGCCCGTACATCCGCTCGCAATCGAAGATCTGGTCGTCGCATGGGTTGGTTGAGGAGTACATGGACTCCTGCCAGAACACCTTGCCGTAGCGGTAGTACCAGGGATCGAGCTGGTCGTCGTACTTCGACGCCAGCTTCTCGGGCACTCCAGCCGCGCGCGCCGCGCCTGCAACCAGTTCCGCATCCAGAAGACGCCAACCCAGGCGGTGCGCCAGGTCATGGGCAAATTCCCCGCCGCGCGAGCCGTACTCTCGCTCCACAGTGATGACACGGATCGGACCTTGCATAGCACCCTCCTCTTGTGACAGGAGCATACAACGAAATTGGGCACTCACGGCAAGCCCCATTTGGCCAAACCAAAGTCAGATGCGCGATCTCCACCTTTAGGAGTATGCTTTCCCGTTCCATTGACCCGGAAACTCTGACGTGGGAAAAGCGGGATAAGCACCTTTGAATCTGGGCCCCGCACCGCGCCGGCAAAGTCAGGTCATCGGTATTCCAGCAAGGAGGGATGGCCGAATGTCTCCACCAACCGCTGAAGCGAATCTGCATTCGAAGGCCGCGAGCGCCTCTTCAAGAAACGCGCTTGCGGTTCAATGGACCGTGCGCCTTCTTAGCGCGTTTGCGCTGTGGACCGCGATTTTATTTGTGTCTGCCTGGACCCTTCGCTACTGGCAGGCCGCGGTCTATCTCCTTTCCGTTTTCATGCCTCTGACCGGAATCTCAGCCGCGATTCTCGCCCGCAATCCCGCGGTCATCGAACGGCGTCTTACGACAGCCGAACGCAGCCGCGCGCAACAGGCCCTGGTCCGCACATTTCGTCCGCTCTTTGTTCTTATGCTTTTCGTGCCCGGGCTTGATCACCGCTTCGGTCTTTCGAGAACCATTACAGGAACAGTCCCGCTGCCTGTAACCCTGATTTGCGATGTTCTGATTGTGCTGGCATTGTTCTTTGCGGGCTGGGTGTTGAACGTGAATGAATTCGCGGGGCGCTCGATTCGGGTTGACGATAATCAGCCGCTTGTTGCGAACGGCCCGTATACCATTGTGCGCCACCCTCTTTATGCGGCCAGCCTATTGATCTGGCTGGCCACGCCGGTGGCGCTTGGCTCGTGGATCGCCCTGCCCCTTTTCGCGCTGCTCATGCCGTTCTATATTTTGCGCCTGATGAATGAAGAGATGGTTCTGAAGCGCGATCTCAGGGGGTACAGCGCCTATTGCAAGCGCACACCATTCCGGCTGATTCCGTTTGTGTGGTGATCGGGAAGGTAGTGCTGGTCCTATTCTCCGGGGATTAGAGGATGTAACGGCTGAGGTCCTGGTCTTTCACGACCGACGCCACCATCTGGCGCACATAATCGTCGGAGATCAGGAAGACCTTCTCCGGCCCTGACGCCGTCATGCGCTCCAGGTAGGGCAGGGGTGAGGACGCCTCGCTGCGTATGACCTCCGACAGCGTGGCGGCCTGCTCCGCATCCGGCGCTTGCCTGGCTACATCCGGAGCCAGGAAGCTCACGTCTTCGAGCACCCGCTCCATGATGGTGTGCAAGCGGCGCGCGCCAATGTTTTCGGTCGACTCGTTCACTTTGAACGCAAACTCCGCCATCTCGCGAAGCGCCTCGGGAGAGAAGTCCAGACGCACGCCTTCGGTCTCGAGAAGCGCCGTGTACTGCTTGGTCAGTGACGCCTTGGGCTCGGTGAGAATGCGGAGGAAATCCTCGACCGTCAGCGATTGCAGCTCGACGCGGATCGGAAAACGACCTTGCAACTCAGGAATCAGATCGCTCGGCTTGGAAACGTGGAACGCGCCGGCAGCGATGAAAAGAATGTGATCGGTGCGCACCATGCCGTAGCGGGTATTGACCGTTGTGCCTTCAACGATGGGGAGAATGTCGCGCTGCACGCCTTCGCGACTCACATCGGGTCCGTGGCCGCCCTCGCGTCCCGCAATCTTGTCGATCTCGTCGAGGAAGACGATGCCGCTCGATTCAACGCGCTCGACAGCAGCGCGGTTGACCGAGTCCATATCGATCAGCCGGCCTTCTTCCTCCTGCACCAGGTAGTCGAATGCGTCCGCTACTTTCAGCTTCCGCTTCTTCGATCCTGAGCCGAAGATGTTGGGCAGCATGTCCTTGAGGTTCATTTCCATGTCCTCAAGGTTCTGGTTGCTGATGATGCCGAACTGCGGCGTGTTGCGATCGCGGACGTCGAGCTCGACCATGCGGTCGTCCAGCTTGCCTTCGCGGAATTGCTGGCGGAGTTTTTCGCGGGAGCGCTGATGGCTCTCCGTTCCCGGCAGAGAGAGTTGTCCATCCTGCCCTGGCGGCGGGGTCGTGGCGGGGGGCGGCGGCAACAGGACATCGAGCAGCCGCTCTTCCGCATTCATCTCCGCCTTGTCCTCGACTTCCTCAAGGCGCTCTTCGCGCAGCATGTCGATGGAGATCTCCACGAGATCGCGGATGATCGATTCCACATCGCGCCCGACGTAGCCCACCTCGGTAAACTTGGAGGCCTCTACCTTCAGGAATGGCGAGTTGGTGAGCTTGGCAAGGCGGCGTGCAATCTCTGTCTTGCCTACGCCCGTGGGCCCAATCATGATGATGTTCTTGGGCATGATGTCGTCGGCGATGTCGGGGGGAAGCTTTTGCCGGCGTTGACGATTTCGCAGGGCGATAGCGACGGCGCGCTTGGCGGCCTTCTGTCCAACGACGTGCTTGTCGAGCTCAGCGACGATCTCGCGCGGCGTCAGCTCGTCCAGCGAGACGTCTTGTTCTTCAGCGGAAGCTGGTAAATAGATGGCCATTCTTTTTTTTAGCGTGCTCCTGAAGGCGCGGGGAAGAATTTCCGTCTAAGCCTTCAACTCCTCAACGGTGATGCGGTCGTTGGTGTAGATGCAGATCTCGCCGGCAATCTTCATCGATTTTTCGGCAACCTCGCGCGCGCCCAAGTCGGTGTTCTCCATCAGCGCCCGGGCCGCGGCCGTGGCGTAGCTTCCTCCGGAACCGATGGCTGCATAGGGCTCGTCGGGATCGATGACATCACCCGAGCCTGAAATCAGAAATGTCTGGTTTTTATCGGCCACCAGCAACAGGGCCTCAAGATTGCGCAGCATCTTGTCCGTGCGCCAGTCCTTGGCCAGTTCTACCGCTGCGCGGTTCAGATTGCCCGCGTATTGCTCGAGCTTGGCTTCAAAGCGCGTGAACAGGTTGAACGCGTCAGCTGTCGATCCCGCAAAGCCGGCCAGAATCTTCTCCTGATAGAGCCGCCGAATCTTCTTTGCCGAATGTTTCAGCACGTGATCGCCCAGCGTGACCTGCCCGTCGGCGGCCATGACCACCTGCCCGTTGCGGCGCACGCAGATCACCGTCGTCGATCGAATACGTCTCGTGTTGCTCGTGGACTTGCTCAACGTCTGAAAAACCCTCTGAAATCACGCTGTTCTGCGGTGCTGAAACCGCGTAAAGTCGCAATTTCGAGTATACCGCGCCCTGCCGCGTGCCCTGCGCTGGAAGGGGGAATGTTCTCAGCCGCGAGCGGCATTGGTTTCCTAATCTCCAAAACGGCTGGGTTCGGAAACGGAGGGCGTGTGTATCACGCGCTGGCGGAGTCAGTACGGGCACAGCTTTGGCATTGCCTTCAAATTTCTCTTGACGACGAAGTCCGATCAGGAATATACAGTCGTTCATCGATATATCGATCATCGAGATGGAAGATGCCCAAACGCACACTCGACCCGCTCCCGTCCGCCGCCTTCCAGATCCTGCTCTCGCTCGCCGGCGAAGACCTCCACGGCTACGCGATCATGCGCCAGGTAGCGGAGCAGACCGCCAATCGCATGCGGCTCGGCCCGGGCACGCTCTATAGCTCCATCCAGACCCTGCTCGAGTTCCGCCTGATCGAGGAAGTCGACAGCCCCGTCGCTACGGATGCCCGCCGCCGGCGCCACTACCGCCTCACCTCCATGGGCCGCAAGCTCGCCCGATCTGAAGCCGAGCACCTTGCCGACACCCTCCGCATCGCCCGCGCGCGCAAAATACTCAAGGGGGACTATGTCTGAAAAGATCTACGCCCTTCTCTTCCGCCTCTTCCCCGCGCGATTCCGCGCCACCTGGCACGATGACGCCATGGAGCTTTTCCGCGAGCGATCGGCGCACGAGCGCGGCTTGCTGGCCCGCTTGCGCTTCTGGTTCGATCTGGTCGGCGACCTCGTTTTCTCGCTTCCTCGCGTCTACCTCAGCGACACGTCCGCCCTGGCCCCTGTTCCGCAACCCGGCGGCGCCGGAGTGCCGGCCTTCCGCCCGCTCGAAACCCCTCCAGTCCGCTCGAGCGCGTACTTCTTCGCCACCATCGTTTCCGCGCTGGCTATTGTGATTGTCTCCATTCTGCTGAAGCACGGCGGGCATTTCCCCATGCGTTTGGCCTCAGCCGCATCCGAAGCCAGGGGCTTCGCCGCCGATCCGTGGGCTACCGGCGGGGGGGCCGGCGGCGGTAGCGGATCCGCTGTCGACGCCAGTCAGAGCCCATCCTCATCCGCAGCACAGTCCTCAGGCCTCGCAGGCCCAACCAACATGGTTCGCGTTGACAAGGCGGTCAAGCCGAACTACCTGTTCGATTACGCTCAGCGCCAAGTGGTTCTTGATGGCGTGATTCAGAATCTTCGCGACCACTATCCCGACCCCGATGTGGCGCGCTCAGCCGCCCGATCGCTGCGGATTCAGAACGCCCTGGGCCGCTTCCACTCGGCGGTCGAACCGGGGGCGTTTGCCGCGCTTGTCACCAGCCAGCTGCGTGAGTCTACCCACGACATGCATCTCGAAGTTGTTTTCAGCGAGCGCGAGTTGCTGCTGGCCGGTGCCGGCCCTTCGCCGGCAGTGGAAGCGGAATACCGGTCCGCGGTGCGTGCGTCGAATTGCACCTTTCAACCTGTCCGCACGTTGCCTGGCAACATCAGCTACCTCAAATTCTCCACGTTTCCCGATCCTGGCTTGTGCGCCTCAATCGCCGCCGAAGCCATGGAGTCGCTCAATTCTTCAAGCGCGGTCATTCTGGATCTGCGCGACAACTCCGGCGGCTCGCCGCAAATGGTGATGTTCCTTGCCGCGTACTTCTTCGATCGGCCTGCGTTCTTCTGGAACCCGCGCGAAAGCAGCGAAGCCCGGATGTGGACTCTCTCGCCTGCGCCGCGGAGCCGACTGGCTTCCACGCCGCTCTTTGTGCTTACCTCGTCGCGCACGTGGTCTGCCGCGGAGCACTTTACGTATGGCATGAAGATGCTGCATCGCGCCGTCATCGTGGGGGAAACCACCAGCGGAGCCACGGACGCCGGAGTCTTTCACCGTATCGATGCTCATTTCGGCATCGGCATCAGCGAGACCCGTGCCCGCAACCCCTATTCGACGCCCGACTGGGCTGCGCGAGGCGTGTCCCCCGACGTATCGGTCCCGGCCGACAAGGCACTTCAGGCAGCCGAGGAGCGCGCCGCTCAGCTAATCGCCAAACGATGATGGCTTCTGTTGCCCACTATTTGCCGGAGTTCTGTCTCAGGTAGCTGATCAGGTCGCGCCGCTCTTCTGGTCTGGAGACCAGGAAGTCCATCTCGTTGCCGGGAATGAAGGCGTCAGGCTCGGAGAGCCATTTGTCCAGGGAATGTTCGTCCCACACGATGTGGGACTTCTTCAGTGCCCCGGAATATGCGAAGTCCGCGACCGTGCCTGAGGTGCGCCCGTAGACATCATTGAGTCTTGGCCCTTCGTGGTTCTGCGTGAGCGCGTGGCAACCGGTGCAGCGCTTTTCGAAGAGCATTTTTCCACGAATCGGATCGCCGACGCTGCTTATCGAGGCGTCCAAAAGTCTTGCCTCAGAGCCATGAACTAGGCGGCTCAATTCCGCCACGTCAGAATCCTGAATCCGGGAATTCCAGTGAATGATTCGATACTGAATTGGCGGCATCTCCCGCGAACTCGTCTCATGCAACATCTGGCCCAGGAGAGCTTGCCGCTTGTCGGCGGGGTAGGTGTCCCATTCCGACAAATTCATCTTGTTCCTCGCCTGAACGATATCCCGCTCCAGGAGCCAGGAGATGGGCGCAAACCTTCCGTAGAGGGGGGTGTTTGTGCGGCTTGAGTGGCAGTCCGCACACTTTTCCACCAGCAGGGCGCGGACAGTTGCCGGTATCTCGGAGTGCGCCAGAAGCTGTGCCCCGGCCCGCGCGGGCTGGTAGAGGCCCGCATTCCCAAAGGGATGAATGCGGGCCAGGGCGAAGGATGCAATGCAAGTTAGAGCGCTCCAGATGGCAATGCTGCGTACCCGATTCACGAAGGGTCCTCCAACATGGAATCAACGATTGCCAGGTGGCTGTGCCGCGCGATGTAGCGAACTTCAGCCACGCCGAGAACGCTCTTCAACTTGCCGGCGGGGACCACCATGGGGCCGGCATGCGGGGCGGAGCCAGGAGCCGGCTGCGGAAACGCCGTCGAGCTCGCGGTGTGAAATGCGACGTTGCCTTCCACTTTCTGCACTACCTGGTGGATGTGCCCATTGAGCACCGTGACCGAACCGAATCTCTTCAAATAGCCGAGCGCTTCTGCCGCATCGGGAGTGCCCCATCCCCATTCCGGATAGACCATCCACAACGGAATATGAGCAAAGATCACGATAGGCGTTGAAGGCGACTGCGCGGCGAGGTTCGCCTTGAGCCACTTAAGCTGATCGTCGCCCAGCTTGCCCATTGCATCGACTTGCTGGCAATTGTTGAGTCCGACAAAATGGACGCCCTTGTGCGTGAAGCTGTACCAGCCGCGTCCTTCGGTTCCCTTACCGAACCGTTCGAGATACACGGCGCCGTCGTCGCTGGCGATGTCGTGCTCACCTGGTACGTAGAATGTCTCGCCGGCTTTGACTCCCTTGATAAGTTGCTGCGCTGTATCGAACTCACCCGGCTTGGCTGAGTGAGTGATGTCGCCGGTGTGCAGCAGAAGATCAGGCGTGCCGGGCAGACCATCGATTTTGTTGAGGGCCAGTTTCAAGGTGCCGGTCACATCCTGATTGGCCGCCTTGTTGAAGCCGATGTGACTGTCGCTGATCTGGACAAAGCTGAAACCCGAGCCAGAATGCACCGTCTGGGCTCCGCTGGATTTGCCACTCGCGGCAAAGAGCCTTGAAGTGGGCACGCCTCCCGCCATGGTCCACAGCAAGCCTGTGCCCGCCCATGCCATGCAACTTAGAAAATTGCGCCGATCAATTCCATCTCCATCGCTCGCGGCTGTAGTTGCTTCCGCCGCGTCGGCCGAATTGACTGCTCCCGGTTGATGCCGTAAATCCGCACGGTCCCATGAATCTCTCATGTGTAGTTCCTCCGGCGATAAGAACTGGATTCCGGCGTTCTTATTCCCGCGCAAGGGAAAAAAATTGCGCTCGGCTGGATCTCTGAAAAATTCACTGGCGGAATGCGCATTTTCGGCAGGGCTTGCGGAGGGCAGATTTGGCGATGGGAGAATTCGCGCACAATACCTATTTTACAAATAGGTATTTCATGGTTAGAATTCTGCCATGGCGAAGAATCCGGAACATCGTGACCTGTTTCCCGGCGCGCTGGAGATCATGATTCTGCAGTCGCTGCGGATCAGACCCATGCACGGCTACTCACTGGTGAAACACATTAAAGAGGCATCGAACGATCTGCTCCCGGTCGAGGAAGGCTCGCTCTACCCGGCATTGCAGCGGATGTTGCGAGAGGGATGGCTCGAAGTCGAAGCAGGAGTCTCCTCGAAGGGTCGCCCGACCCGGATCTTTCACCTGACAGACACAGGTCTTCGCCACCTGGAAGCCGAAATGAGCAGTTTTGAGAAGATGTTTGCCGGCATCAGCCGCGTGCTGGCGTTTGGCCAGGCCTAGGCGAACCCAAAAGCGATTCCTCATTACCCCAAACGTGTGAACAGGCCAGGAGGTTCCGATGCGATTCCTCAAGCAGCTCTTCTCCCGACAGCGTCGGTACGATGACATCGCGGTTGCGATTGACGAACACCTTGATGCAAAGATCGAGGAGTTGATGGAACGGGGCATGTCGCTCGACGAGGCCACACACGCGGCGCGGCGCGAATTCGGGAATGTGGGCCTGGTTCAGCACCGGAGCCGCGAGGTATGGCAGTGGCCGGCAGCGGAATCGATACTGGCCGATCTGAAGTTTGCCATGCGGCGCCTAAGAAAATCGCCTGGGTTTGCCATCACCATTCTTCTCACGCTGGCCATCGGGATTGGGGCGAACACCGCGGTTTTCAGCGTGGTGAACAGCATTCTTCTGAAGCCGCTCTCTTATCCCGACTCAGAGCACCTGGTGGCGCTATGGCTCAACGCTCCCGGGGCGGGAGGACTGGCGAATTTCAGAGACGGGCTTCAGCTATCGGCGTCGATGTATTTCACCTTCTCAGAGCGAAATGAGTCGTTCCAATCGATCGGTATCTGGGCGCCGAGCACGGCGAACGTGACGGGCGCCGCGGAACCGGAAGAGCTGAAAACCGTGATGGTGACGGATGGCGTGCTGCAGTCTCTTCAAGTGCCGGCGCGATTCGGCCGGTGGTTCACGAAGGAAGACCAGGATCCGCAGGGAAGAAAGACGGTGATGCTGAGCTACGGCTATTGGCAGAGGCGCCTGGGAGCCGACCCCCGCGCGATTGGCCGCACCATCCAGGTTGACGCGGAGACACGGGAGATCATTGGCGTGATGCCGCGGGATTTCCGCTGGGTGGATCGGGACTTCGATTTACTGGTTCCGCTTGCGTTCGATCGGAGCAGTCTAAAACTTGCAGGATTCGGCTACTACGGCATAGGGCGGCTCAAGCCGGGAGTTCCGCTGGCGCAGGCCGATGCCGACATTGCACGGCTGGTGCCAGTGTGGATGGATATGTGGACGAATGGCCCAGGCACCAATCCGCATTTTTACGAGAGGTGGAAGATCACGCCAAACTTCCGTTCTCTCAAACAACAAGTGATCGGCACCGTGGGCAGCGTTTTGTGGGTGGTGATGGCCACGGTTGGACTGGTGATGTTGATTGCGTGCACGAATGTGGCGAATCTGCTGCTGGTTCGGGCGGAATCGCGCCAGCACGAACTCGGTGTTCGCGCTGCATTGGGCGCAGGTCGAGGGCGCATCGCACGCGAGCTGCTCATTGAAAGCGTCTCGCTGGGGATTCTTGGCGGAGTGCTCGCAGTGGGAGTCGCGTACGCTGGCTTGCGCCTGCTGGTGGCGATTGGACCCGCGGATTTGCCGCGCCTGAACGAGGTATCGCTCGATGCCCGCTCCCTGGGATTCACATTTGTGCTCTCCATATTCTCGGGACTGTTGTTCGGGTCCATTCCCGCCATCAAGTACGCGCGGCAACGGGTTTCCATCATGATGGGGAACGCAAACCGGACATCAAGCACCGGCCGGGCAAGGCAGCGCTCGCGCAATGTGTTGGTGATTGCGCAGGTGGCCATGGCTCTGGTTCTGCTGGTGAGCGCGTTGCTGATGATTCGCACTTTCTCTGCGCTGCGCAACGTCGAGCCGGGTTTTGCTGACGCTCCGCACCTTCAGACGATGCGCATCTGGATTCCAGACTTACTGATCACCGATCCAACGCAGGTCACGCGTACCCAGAACAACATTGCCGATAAGGTGGCGGCGATCCCAGGAGTGACTTCGGTCGGGTTCGCCCGCTCGGTGCCGATGGACAATATCGATCCGAACTGGGACGAGATTCGCGTAGAGGGGAAGGTGTATCAAGGCGGAGAACCGCCCCTCATGCTCTTCAACTTCGTCTCACCAGGGTATTTTCGCTCGATGGGAACGCGCCTTGTCGCGGGCCGCGACTACACGTGGACGGATATTTATGACCTAAGACCCATGGTGATGGTGTCTGAGAATTTTGCCCGTGAAAATTGGGGCTCTCCATCGGCTGCCGTCGGCAAGCGTCTCCGGCAGTTCTCAAGCATGCCCTGGCAGGAAGTGATCGGAGTTGTCGAAGATGTGCGCGTGCACGGCGCGGAAGAGGCGTCGCCTGCCACCATTTACTGGCCGGCGATGATTCACAATCCGTATACGCCCAAGCCTGTCATTGACGCTCCGCGTTTCGTCACGTTTGCCATTCGCACCGACCGTGCGGGCACGGAGACTTTGATCAGCCAGGTGCAGCAGGCGGTCTGGTCAGTCGACGCCAGCTTGCCTGTGGCGTCGATCCAGACCATGCAGGAGATTTACGGCAAGTCGATGGCGCGCACTTCATTCACGCTGGTGATGCTGGCCATTGCCGGCTTCATGGCGCTGGCGCTCAGCCTGATCGGCATCTATGGGGTGATTTCGTACGCAGTGTCGCAGCGCACGCGCGAAATCGGGATTCGACTGGCCCTGGGCGCACAGAGACAGGCGGTGCGATGGACGTTTGTTCGGTCCGCTCTCGCAATGGCCGGGATTGGTATCGCGATAGGTCTTGTGACCGCGGGCGCACTGGTGCAGTTGATGAAGTCGCTGCTGTTCGGCATCAGTCCGCTGGATCCGCTGACATTTGTGGCGGTGCCTCTGGTTCTGACAGCCGCTGTGGCGCTGGCGAGCTTTTTCCCCGCCCATCGCGCCGCAGGGGTCAATCCGGTGGAGGCACTGCGAGTGGAATAAACGCAGGCTGCGTGCGGCGTGGGCTGCTACTGGACCGTGAGGTTAATCGTGGTGAATGCCGCTCCTCCGCAGTAGTCCCACTCTTCAACTACAGTGTGCTGCGCGCCTGGATTCAGCGCAAGCGTCGTATCGAGCTGCGAACTGTATACGACGTAAGTCAGGACATTGTTAACGTAAATGCCCATGGCCGCCACGCCCTTTGCGCATGTGTTGGTTGCGGCGCTGGCCACATAGTGCACCGGCGACGTAACAGTGGCACCGGCACCGGGCTGTGGCACCGATACTCCATCTGCAAGAGATCCATTGAAAAATTCAGCCATAGAAGGCGCCGTTGCTGCGGCCCCGGGAGGATTGGGCAAGCCGAGTGATTCAGTGATTGTGCGCAGCATGCTCTGATGTTGGTACAGAGTGGCGGATTGTTGCGTGTAGCCGGCGCGCACCAACGGTCCCCAGAATACAGGCGAGACGTGACCGCCCCCATTCGTCGAATCAGTATCAGCAGCCTCATCGAAGGCAACTACCAGAATTCCGTCGCCGCCGGCCTTGAACGCGGGAATTGCCGAGATCTCATTGACCACGTAAGTCTGCAGCCAAGCATCGGCCACTTGCGGTGATCCATTGTGCGCATCGTGGTAGATGTTGGGCACGATGAACGACACCTCAGGAAGATTGTTGGTGTAAAGATCTAAATAGAACTGCGTGAAGGGTCGCAGCACAGTGTTGGCGACGGTGCCATTATCAGCGACGTCAGAGAGCCGCGCGAACGGATTATGTCGTACGAGGTACGATGACGTGTCACCGCCGAGGTAGCCCAGCGGCATATCTTCCGCATAGACGCGGAACGTGGCACCGGCTTGCAGCATGCGGCGAGCGAGGCTATCTACGTTCCATACCAAGTTCGAACTGTCATTTGTCGTCAGAAGCTGCCCTGTTGTCAGCATGAAGTAGTTGCCGATCGACGGGTGCGAATTCGCGTAGTAATGCGTCGGCAGGGCGCCTGTAGAGATCAATTGGTTAAGGTTGGGCCACCGCGCGTCGCCAACCACGCTGCTATAGCCGGTGTTCTCTTCCATTACGACAACGATGTGCGAGCTGCGCGGTACGACTGTAGCAGCGGTGGTATCAGAGGCGGCTCCCGGAGCGCTGGTTGTAGAAGCTTCCGCCTTGTTTTGGGTTGAACCTCGAAGGCCAAAATTGTTTGACGCTCCGCATCCGGTGATCGCGACCACTCCGCACGCAATCGCGAGAAGAGCCACAGTTGATTTCCAGCGGCCCGGAGACATAAGACCGTACCATCGAAGTTCCATTGTTCATCCAAAAGAGAGCGGATGTAAATCAGAATGGGCCCAGGGCAGCATCCTCGTGTGTTGTCTAACCTGCCTTCTCAACAGACTTAGATGTGGATTTGTGGCGAGTGAACGCTCCGCGCCCACATCGCCAAGATGACAGAATGATGAACACGGGCACCCCGCGCATCGTATTCGGGCGACCCTTCGGGCATAATGGAGACAGGTCGTTTCTAGCCAGGAGCTCACAAGAGCACCATCCGCTCCGCCCCCCACTGACAGGCCTCACGTGCAATCGCACGGCCCTTGGGTCCGCAGGAATTCTCTGGCCTGACGCGCTTCAACCTCAAAAGGATCTTTGCATTCATGCCTCTTAATTGCGGAATCGTCGGTCTGCCCAACGTGGGCAAGAGCACAATTTTCAACGCCCTCACGGCGGCCAAGGCCCAGGCTGCCAACTACCCGTTCTGCACCATCGATCCCAACGTGGGCGTTGTTTCAGTTCCTGATCCCCGGCTCGACCGCATCACAGGATTCGTCAAGCCCAACCGTACCGTTCCCACCACCATGGAGTTCATCGACATCGCGGGATTGGTGGAGGGCGCCAGCAAGGGCGAGGGACTGGGCAATCAGTTCCTGGGTCACATTCGTTCGACGGATGCGATCTGTCACGTGGTGCGCTGCTTCGACGATCCCAACGTGATTCACGTGGCTGGTGGCGTCAATCCGTTACACGATATCGACATCATCAACACGGAGTTGCTGCTGGCCGATCTTGATACCGTGGAAAAGCGTTGGGCCAAGGTCGAAAAAGCTGTGAAAAATACCGCGGATGCGAAGATCAAAACTGAGGCTGAAGCTCTCCAGAAGCTGCTCGAAGCGATCCAGGCTGGGCGGCCGGCGCGGGTCGTTGAGTTGAGCGAAGAAGAGAAGGCGGCGTCTTACGACCTGCACCTGATCACGATGAAGCCGGTGCTCTACGTGGCCAACGTGGACGAGGCCGGATTGAAGGAGGGCAATGCGTGGGTGACCGCGGTTGAGCAACGCGCCGCCGAGGAGAACGCACAAGTGGTGAGCATCTGCGGCGCGCTTGAAGCAGAGATCGCTCTACTCGAACCCGCCGAGCGCACCGAGTTTCTCACCGACCTGGGACTGACCGAGCCTGGGTTGGATCGGCTTATCCACTCCGCCTACAGGCTGCTCGGCCTCATTACTTACTTCACCGCCGGCGTGCAGGAAGTTCGAGCATGGACGATCCCTGTCGGCGCCAAAGCTCCGCAGGCGGCGGGGGTCATTCATTCTGACTTCGAACGCGGTTTCATCAAGGCCGACGCCTACCATTGCGAGAACCTCTTCGCATTCGGCAGCGAACAGGCGGTCAAGGAGAAGGGCCTCTACCGTTCTGAAGGCAAGGAGTATGTTGTGAAGGACGGCGACATTCTGTTCTTCAAATTCAACGTGTAACTGCTGGAACTCGGAAAGCTCGTCTCACTCCAACCGCATGCGACAGTAGACTCCGGCGCGCATTCCCATTTAGCGTGGAAACGTTCCCTTTGGAGCGTCCATGAAGCGTCGTGAATTTGTCCGCACGGTCCTCACCATTGGCGTCGCCCCCAAACTTCTGTTGGGTCAGCAGCAGACCCCGGGTGCACCGCCTCCCGCACCTGTACCCTGGCTGCTGGGACTCAACCCGCATACACCTCTGCCGCACGTAGAGGTTGCGGAAGACATTGCTGCATCCGAACTTCGTTTCTTCACGCCATTACAAATGCAAACGCTCACCCGACTGGCTGACGTCCTTGTTCCGCCCGTAAGCGGCAAGCCCGGTGCGCTGCAGGCGCAAGTCCCTTCGTTCCTCGACTTCCTGATCGGCAGCTCACCCGACACTCGCAAGCAGGTGTACGCAAGCGGCCTCGACTGGCTCGAGTCCGAGTCACTGAAAACATTCAATGCGCCGTTCGCAAAGCTCGAAGACGCGCAGGCTGGCGCGATGCTCATGCCCTGGCTCCGCACGTGGATGAATGACCATCCTCCGACCGAGCCTCACATTGACTTCATCAACATTGCGCACGACGAGATCCGCACGGCGACCATGAATTCACGTCCGTGGTTTGAAGCCACGCCGCCTCCAACAGCTCCCGATCCATTCAATCGATCGCTTTACTGGTATCCCATTCAGCCAGACATTGCGCACGACTCCGCTGCCTACTCCAAGGTTCCGCCGCACGTGCAGGCTGTTCCCAAGTCCAATCACCCCATGCCGACTTATCCTCGCTAGCAACAGGGCTAGCAGTACCGGGACCGCAATGACCGATCACAATCTGACCAACGAAACAGGCACCAGAGAGCCGCCGCCCAAAGAAACCTGGGACGTTCTCATCATTGGCTCTGGACACGCGGGCGGCATGGCCGCCAAGATCCTCACTGAGTCTGGCATCCGCTGTCTTATGCTCAACGCGGGCCCAGTAGCTGACGTCACGCGTGACGCCGAGTCCAAGCATTCGTACGAACTTCCATATCGCGGTTTTCACCCTCCAGGACGAGTCGAGCACGTGTTCCAAGCCAACGAATACAATGCAAATGTGTGGGTCGATGAGCAGGAGGTGCCTTACACTTTCGAGCAGGACAAGCCGTATAACTGGGTGCGTGTTCGGCTATTTGGCGGTCGATCCCTCTTCTGGTCGCGCCAATCTTTTCGCCTCAGCGACTATGAATTCAAAGCGCACTCGCATGATGGCTTTGGTGACGACTGGCCTATCAGTCATGCCGACCTCGCGCCCTACTACTCGCGCGTAGAAGGCATCTTCCAGGTTGTCGGAGCTCTTGATGGGCCGCCGCAAATGCCGAACGGTAATTTCGTGATCGACAGCAGCCCATGGTGCCCGGCGATGCGGCGCTTCATGACTGCCGGCAAATCGGTCGGCATGCCGGTATGCAAACAGCGCGCTGCCGTTGGACGCGACGGCCTCGCCAGTTCGGTAAACCTGCTGCTGCCTGACGCCGAACGCACTGGTAAACTCACGTCAATCGCCAATGCAGTCGTCCGTGAAATCACGGTGGACAAGAATACGGGTCAGCCAAACGGCTGTCACTTCGTCGATCGTCTTTCGCAGCGTGAGATGTCAGTGAAGGCGCGCGTGATTGTGCTCGCCGCTGGCACTCTCGAAAGCACGCGCCTTCTTCTCAACTCGAATCTCGCCAACTCAAGTGGACTCGTCGGCCGCTATCTGATGGACCAGATTTATGGAGCCGGCGTCATCTGCTCGGTCCCAGAGGCGCGCAATGGCCGCTCCAAAGACGTCATGGGCAGCTCTGCCATCGTTCCTCGTTTCCGCAACATCGATATCAAGGCGCCCAATTTTCTGCGCGGTTACGCATTCAATGTCACCGCCAGCAATGGCCCGGTGGGGGCGCGAAACTTTGCTGCCTTCGGTGCCGACCTTCAGCGAAAAATGGATGAATACGATGGCAGCGGTTTTCACATGACTATCATGGGCGAGGTTCTGGGCCGATACGAAAACCACGTGCGCATTGACAACACGCGTACTGACGCGTGGGGCATTCCAGTTCTTCACATCGAGACGAAGTACACTGACAACGAGTTCAACATGGCGAAGGACGCCGTCGATACAGCATCGCAGGTGGCCGAGGCCGCGGGTTTCGAGATCCTGTCAAGGAACACCATGCCGAACCCACCGGGTTACAGCATCCACGAGGTGGGTACCTGCCGTATGGGCAACGATCGAAAGAAGAGCGTGCTCAACCAATTCAATCAAAGCCACGATCACAAAAACCTCTTCGTTGTTGACGGCGCCAGTTTCACCAGCGCAGGCTGGCAGAACCCCACCATGACCATCCTCTCGCTCTCGATGCGGGCCTCTGAGTACCTGGCAGGCGAAATGACTCGACAAAATCTTTAGAACCCAAAGTCCTGCGCGCATCAACCGAGGAGGCACACCGTGGAAAGCGGGTTTGATGTAATAGTGGCGGGCCTCGGCGCCATGGGAAGTTCTGCGGTCTACCATCTCGCCAAACGCGGAGCAAAGGTACTTGGCCTCGAAGCCCGCACCGTCGCCCACGAGCAAGGCTCGTCGCATGGCGAATCTCGCATCATCAGACAGGCATACTTTGAAGGCCCTGCATACGTTCCGCTTGTGTTGCGAGCGTATGACCTCTGGCGGGAGCTGGAGGACGAATGCTCTCACGATCTGCTGACCATCACCGGTGGGCTTGCCATTGGATCGATGCAATCAGGCCTCGTTGCAGGGTGTTTGGAGAGCGCCCAACAGCATGGGCTGGCTTATGAGTTACTCAATGCATACGAAATGAAGCGCCGCTTTTCGCAGTTCGTTCTGACGGAGGATGAGGTTGGGTTCTACGAACAGAACGCTGGTTGCCTTAAGCCAGAAGAGTGTATACGGCAGTATCTTCATTGCGCCGCACAACGCGGAGCTGACCTTCACTTCGAAGAGCCGATCCTCTCGTGGACGGCTGATGAATCAGGAGAGGGTATATCGGTCGTTACTCGCAAGCAGATTTACCACGCTAGATCTTTAATCCTTTCAGCAGGGCCATGGACGAAGGAAATCGTTCCGGAACTTCCAGTGCCGCTTACCGTCTCGCGCCGAGTCATGTTCTGGTTTCGTCCCACAGCGCAACACTCTGCGTTCGACAAGACCGCATTTCCCATCTTCCTGTGGGAACCGCAGCATGGCCCATTCATCTATGGATTACCCAGACTCGATGAAGCCGGCGATCCGAAGGTCGCCATTCACTCGGGCATTGAGGAATGCACAGCATCAACTATCGATCGCACGATCTACCCCCGCGATCTGGACGCAGTCCGCGCCGCTATCGAATTTAGAATCCCGGCGCTCAATGGAGAAGTTTCTCGCGCCGCCTCGTGCATGTACACCATGACGCCGGATCAGCATTTCGTCATCGACGCTCACCCACGCTATCCGCAGATCAGCATCGCCGCTGGTTTCTCCGGTCATGGGTTCAAGTTCTCTTCGGTAGTTGGGGAAATCCTCGCCGAACTTTCCATCACCCGAAAGACCTCGAGCAATATCGCCCCGTTCTCGGCTTCGCGTTTCGACACCCGATGACTTTTATTCAGCCTGCGTGATACCAGGTTGCTGTTCGATCTTCGCTGACGCCAGCGCCGCGATGAGTTCGTCTCGTGACGGCTGAAGGATCGAGAGCCGGTGGCGATTCAGCGCGAGCGTTTCCTGGGTGCAAGCGACGACGCGCGGATCTCGGTAGATCTCGAAAGACTTGCGCACCATTCCATGAATCTGCCACAGTGCGCGAAAGGCAGTTGCATCGAACTGCGCTGCCGCTCTCAGATCGGCATATGTTACTCGTTGAGCGGAGCCCGTTTGTGCCGCGGGCACCGGTTCGCCAAAAACTGCATGCCGAAGCCCAGCCATCCGCGCACTGTCCGCCTCGGTCTGTTCTTCATAAAACGGCAAAATATTTTCCCTTACCCACGCATCCATTGCCAGTGATTGCGCGTTCCCGCCAGTCGGATACTCGAGCAAGATATCGCGAAGCGCTACTGCTTCCCACAGCGCGAAGCTCAGCCCGCGGCCCAGAAGCGGATTCGTGGTGCAGACCGAGTCTCCTAACGCAAAGAGACCCGTCGCCACTGGAGTGCCTTCCACAACTAGTCGGCGGAATGTGTTGCTCAATCCTCCCATGGTGTAGACGCCGGTGATCGGTTCGAGCGCTTCGAGCCACGCGGCGTAAGTCGGGATTGTGCGAAGCACGGCAGTAAAGACCGCGGGATCCCTCACCGTCCGGAAGCGGTGATCGTTTGCCAGCGGTGCGATCGCCATCTGCATCTTGCCGTTGTCGGCACCCCAGATGCCTGCGTTGAATTCGTTAAGGCCGGCAACAATGCGCGTGGTAGGAGGCCCTGGCGCGATTACTCCTTTTCGGAAACGAAAGTGACGGCTAAAATAAGCCACTCCGCATTCTGACCGCTGAACCAATGTTTGCCGCGCTTCAATGTCGCTCAACCAGTGATCAATCGGTGTCCGGCAACCGGCGGCGTCAATAACCAGATCAGCGGATATCGTTTCGTTGTCGATTCGTATGCCAGTTACGTGCGGTGGGCTGCTGCGGTCAGCAACTAACCCCGTGACTCGGGTGGCGTCGCACACCTTCACCCCGGGCTGCACTGCAATTGCTTTGCGCAAAACCCAGTCAATGGTGGATCGCCTCGTCATCCACACCGCAAGCCGCTCGTCGCCGAGACGGGGCGATTTGTCGACTAATGTGTCTGCCATTTGGGAGGCCAAGCTGGCCGTTGTTACGCCTGCCGCCAGCAAGGCTTCGTGCACGTCTGGCAAGTGCTGGTTGAGAACCTCGCGGCATCTGGCCATCACAATGTGCGGCTGCACCAGATGGGGTGCTCCCGCGCGAAAGGCGGACGACGCGGCCTCTTCAACGTCGGGTGCTGAGCCTAGGTTGTCGCGCTCGAGCAGCAGCACGTCGTGCTCCGCCCGCGCAAGAATGAGCGCCGCAAACATCCCCGCGGCACTGCCGCCCACGATGACAACCCTCAATTGACTTCCTCGGTTCGACACTCTTTCGCGTCAAGTCTAGCCTGTAGCTGGCAAATTCGCGAATGAACGCGCCGGGTTGTGAATCTCGATGCTAGTCGGCCCTGAGGGCAACCATCGGATTCACCCTGGCCGCCCTCCAGCCTGGCCCAAGGCCCGCGGCGAGCGCTGTCAAAACTAGCAGAGCAGCCGCGGCACTAAGACTGAGCGGGTCCATCGGATGTATGCCTTCAAGGAAACTTGTCGCCAGCCGCGTGAGGAACAGACACAAAACTACCCCGATCGCGATACCGACGCCGGCGAGTCGGGCCGCGCTGCCAAGAACGGATCCGAGAATCGTGCTCTTCTCCGCTCCAAACGCCATGCGGATTCCGATTTCAAAGGTACGCTGAGAGACCGAATAGGCCATCGTTCCGTAGACACCGAGCATGGCCAGCAACAACCCAACCCCCGCAAAAGAGGAAATGAGCACCGCGCGAAAACGCTCCCCTGCAAGGGAATTGCCCACCATCGCGTCCATGGTTGTAAATCGCGAAGCTATCAGCGGATTGATGTCGACGATTTTGCTTTGCACCGGGTTGATCAACGTGAGGGGACTGACCCTGGTCCGCACTACAACGTGAATCTGGTTCGCGTAATAAGGATGTTGCGCCATGGGCATGTATAGGTTCGGTCCAGGCTTTTCGGCGGGCGAGTCCTGCCTGACGTCACCGACGACGCCCACAATCGTCATCCATTTATCTGAGTCGAGCCCGCAGCGAATTTGCTTTCCAATCGGATCGGCGCTCCCAAAACTTTGCCGCGCGAGTGACTCGCTGAGCACCGCGACGAACGGCCCATCGTATCGATCCTGCTCGTTGAAATCACGCCCGTTTTTGATAGGGATTCCCATGGTCGTGAAGTATCCGGGACTGGCAACGCTGAAAAGGGCCCATGGTTTGCGGTTCGGATCGATGGGCATACCGCCTTGCGTTTGATAGTAACCATTTGAACCGTATGCTCCGGTTGGCAGACCCATGATTCCGGCAACGTGCTCGATACCGGGGGTGGTGGAGATCTGCGCGAACAGGCTGTTGAACTGGGTCACGCCGCGGTGCGCGTCTTCCTCCGAGTGAGCGGGGAGATCGGCATCCACAATCAGCAGACGGCGCGTGTCATAGCCCATGTCGCGGGCCATCATGGTCATCATGGTGCGCAGCAGTAACGCAGCTCCCATTGCGAGCACAAACGTCGCCGCAATCTCCGCGATCACCAAGGTGTTACGCAACCGCGCCGATCCCCTGCGGTTCATGCCGCGCGACGAAACTTGCTTGAGCGCCTCCGCAGGATCAACCTTAGCCGCCCGCAGTGCGGGAATCAACGAAGACGCCATCGCCGTTACCACCGAAAGCGCAAGGCTGAACGCGATCACCCATTCGTTCAGATGGATTTCAGAAGCGCGTGGCAACTCTTTTGGCGCCATGTCCACCAGCACTCGCAATGCCGGAACGGCCAGCAATACGCCGACGGCCGCGCCCAAGAGCGACACAACCAAGCCTTCAATCAACACCGGCCGTATTACCTGCCAGGGCGACGAACCAAGGGCTCTGCGGATAGCAAGCTCATGGTGGCGCGCCATGGAGCGGACCAGTTGGAGATGTGTGACATTGACGCACGCGATAACAAGTATGATTGCGACGGCTCCCCAAAGCAGCAGCAGTGTAGGCCGCGCGTTTCCAGTCACAGCCTGTTGAAGCGGCTTGACACTAAAACTCTTCTTTCGATTGTCCGCTGGGTAAGTCTTTTCGAGGCGGCGCGAGATATCATCGAACTCTGCCTGCGCTGCCTTGATACTCACATCTTGCCGAAGGCGCGCGATTGCTTTGTAGTTGAACGCAGTACGCGATCGAGATTCCGGCTGATCGGGCGCCGCTTCCCAGATCTGGGTGTTGCCAGGGAACGCGAATCCGGCCGACAAAACACCAGTGATTTCTACGGGCGCATTCTCAATGTGCAACACTTTTCCGAGCGCTGCCGGAGCGGTGCCGAAATGATCGCGAGCAAACTCTGCGCTCACCAAGGCGGCGCGATGCGCCTCGGCCGGAACGAACACTCTTCCCGCGATCGGATCAAGGCTGAAGACACGCGCAAACTGAGAGTCCACTTCAGCCACGTCGGTGTATTCAGAATGATTGTCAATTTGCACGCCCAGAATGCCACCGCCATAGAGACTCGCAGCCTCAAAGCTTTTTGCCTGTTCGCGAACGTCGGCGCCGTCAGGCCCAGTTACGCGCGGGGTAGTCTTGCCAGTGTCATTCCAATGCGTTTCAACAACTGCTAGATGATCAGCGTGAGCATACGGGAGAGGTGCCAGTAGAACCGATTCAATCACCGTGAAGATGGCGGCATTCGCTCCAATGCCCAAGGCGATCGTCATTGTTGCGGTTGCGGTAAAGACCGGATGCTTCCACAACTGGCGCAACGCAAATCGCAGATCTCGATTAAAGGACCGAAGAGCGTTCTCCCATCCGTATATCCGCGCGCGCTCCTGAGCCAGGCTTATACTTCCTTCTTCCAGGCGCGCCCTCCTCCTGGCCTCCTGTTCTGAGTACCCGCGCATTCGCAATTGCTCGGCGGCCTCTTCGTAGTATTGCTCCACTTCCTCCGCCACGTCACGGTCGAGATTCGACCGAAACAGAAGATTGCGGATGCCGTAGGTGAGCTCTCTCCAGTGCCTCATGAATCACGCCTCCGTTTTCAAAAGCCGCGCAATCGCTGACGCGCGTCGCGTCCATTCCTCGGTTTCTCTCTCCAACTGCTTCCTGCCAGCACGGGTAAGAGTGTAGTACTTGGCCCTGCGCGCGTTCTCGGTTTGCCGCCACGCGGAGTCGATCCATCCAGCGCGCTCCAGCCGCTGCAGGGCCGTAAGAAGTGAACCGGGATTCACCTTGAACACTCCGCGCGAAACCTGCTCGACCCGGCGTGCGATGCCGAATCCGTGCATGGGCTCAAGACTTACGGTCTTCAAGATGAGCATGTCTAAAGTCCCCTGAATGACGTCTGTGCTTGATTCGTCCATGCGACGCAATATATTCATGCGTCATTATGATTGTCAAGATGTGACGATCAGATCTACGCGTTTGCCGAACCGATTCTCGGTGGATCTCCCTTCCAAGACCTCATGCACTGTGGCGACACAACTGTCCGTCAGCTCTGCCGGTTTCGCGTCAAAAAGAAATTTCTTGACGAGCGCCCGCATTCGCAGCACAATGCGCTGGAAACGTTCGGTGAATTCGAAGACCCGATCATCCCGGCAGCCGCGCAACCCAGGGATGAGACATATCGGAGGACGCTTTATGCACGCAGTCAGTTGCAAATGCTCAAGCCGCAATCCCGCCGGCGTGGGTATTCCGTACACTTTCGTTCTGTTCGGGTTTGTTCTTTGCCTAATCGCACTACCGGGCTGTTTAGCCCAGTCCAGTCCACAAGGCGCGTCGAAGACGGCACCAAAATCGCTTAACTCAGAAGTGATTCCGGAGATTTCAAGACGGGCCTCACCCGATTTCGCCTTGTCTGATCTGGGTGGCAAGAAGCTAAGCCTTTCTCAGTATCGGGGCAAGGTTGTGCTACTCGACTTCTGGGCCGTTGATTGCGGAGGTTGCGTCGTCGAAGTTCCCTGGTACGTTGAATTCGATCAGAGATATCGCGATAAGGGTCTCGTCGTTATAGGCGTCGATATGTATAATGAGGCGCCCGACTACATCAGGTCATTCATGTCAAAAATGCACATGCAATACGCTGTGGCCATCGGAAATGACAGCATTGGAAATCAATTCCATGCCGACTCGCTGCCAAAGACTCTGTTGATCGATCGCCGCGGTCTGATTGCCGTTTCCCATGTTGGCATTGTGGACAAGGCTTCTTTCGAACGAGACATCCAGACACTATTGCAATAACTCACAACGATTGCGTACTGATATCGATCAACCGCCGGTTCAGGCAAATTGCTCAAGGCTGAATCCAAGTTGGTAGGTTTCTCCGTGCGCCAGCAGATCTTCCCACGTCACCTCGCGCCGCTGATATCCGGCCATCCGACCCAGCATGCAACTCAGCGCGGTCTCTACTCCTGCCGCAATCTGATTGTGTGTCGGACCAGCGGTGATGCTTGCGATGAATGTGCGGTCCTTCTCACGGTCCGCGAACTCCAAATTGTCCAGGAAGCTTCCGTTAGCCGCAAACTGACCGGATCCCGGTGTCGTGCTGTTTGTCTGCTGCCACTCCCACGCATTCGCGCCCGTGACCATCACCGGCCCTGAATACGGTACTGTTGCGGAGCCAGACGCTCCAAACAACTTCAACCCCGCGTCAAACTTCCCGTCGCTTCCAAACTGCGTCGACGCGAATGCGAAGTGAATATCTTCGGGATATGTGTAATCAACCTGGTAGTTATCCCAGCAGTCTCCGTAGTGCTTCAGGATGTTGCGGCCACCAGTGGCAGTCGCCTTGAGCGGATGCGCGCCCAGCATCCAGTTGCAAAGATCGATGATGTGTATATTCTGCTCCACCAGGATGTCTCCGGAAAGAGCCTTGTCCCAGAGCCAGTTTCGCAATCGATACTCATCGGGCTTGATGTTCGGGCGCGTCTTCTCTGTCGATGCGGGAGAGTTGTAATTGCCTGCTACGGTTGCAATCTTGCCCAGCGCGCCCGCCTTAACCTTCTCCGCGATCGCCGCAAGGGGCGGAGCCATCCGGCATTGAAAACCCACATCCACGCTTTGCGTTGGCTTAACACGCTTCGCGATCTCCAGCGCCTGTTTTGCCTGTTTGACGTCGATGCCGACCGGCTTCTCGCAATACACGTGCTTTCCTGATGCGACCGCCGCCTCCAGGTGTTGCACATGAAAGAACGGCGGTGTCGATATCTGAATCAAGTCAACATCGCGCGATGCCGCCAGTTGCTCGAATGCGTGGGGGCCGTGAAACATCAATTTGTCGTCAATCGGCGCACGGCTCAGACTTGCGTTCAGCTTGTCGAAGTGATCCTTCCCTGCCGCAAGTTGATCAGGGAAGAGATCTGCGAGCGCCACTACCTGCGCCGTCGTGTTTTGCGAAAACGACGTAGCCACCGAGGTTCCACGATTGCCGCATCCAAGCAATCCGTGCCGAACTGCGGAGTTCGCCTGGTAGCCGAACACTGTGTGCGCTTTCAAAAGCGTCATTCCCGCTATTGCCTGCGACCCTGCTATCAATACTTCACGCCGGTTCATCATTACCTCGCCATGCAATACTTTGTCGTTCGCTGCCGTTGCGTGCACGCAATCAAAAACCGCGCTCAGCCAACCACTTCGCTCAATATCTTTTCCAGGTACATCTTTTCCTGCCGCACGTCCTCAATCTGCTGCGGTCCTGATGTCTCGCGCTCGATCGTCACCGCCCCTGTGTACCCCAATCGATGAAGCTTGGTAAACACGGTGCGAAAATCCACCAGCCCTTTGCCGATCTGCACCTCTTCTCCAAGCTGGCTCGGATCCGTTGGCCAGCGTCCATCCTTGGCGTGAATGCTGTGCACATGCGGCCCCAGAATATCCACGGCATCCACGGGATTCGCCTTGCCATAAAGAATCAGGTTCGCCGTGTCCAGTCCGACACCAAGATTCGGCAAGCTCACATCTCGAATCACGCGCGACATCGTCGTCGGCGTCTCCTGTCCGGTTTCCATCAGGAACTTCTGGCCGTTTCCCTGGCAGTGCTGGGCAACCGTGCGAACGGCTTCAACCGTGCCTGGGTACAAAGCATCTCCCGGATCTTCAGGAATGAATCCGCAGTGCGTTTGTACCTGGCCAATGCCCACCGACTTCGCGAAGTCAGATGCCTGCCGGAGCGCATCAATGCGCGCCGCACGCGTGCCTGGTGGCACCAGCCCAATGGTCGAGGGCCCACGCGCAAAATCCCACACCAGCGGTTGCGGCCCCACCACCTCGACCGTCGTGGCCGTTACCTCATATTTCGTCAGCAGTTCCTTCATCTGCGTGGCTATCGCCGCCGTGAATCCGCCAATGTATCCGTCCAGCGACAGGAAGCAGTTTGTGAAACCGAGGTCATGCACGCGGCGAATCGTCGCTTCAGGAGCGCCGAACGGGCTCACCAGCAAACCGACAGCCATGGGCTTCAGGCTCTTATCCTGCGCCACTGAAACGTTGGGATGAAGCACGGTTGCTGCGATCGCGGCAGTTGTGGTGCTCATGAATGTACGGCGGTTCATACTGCTTCCTCTTCTCACGTTTCATTCCATGCCGGTGAAGTCCGGCAGTTCTGACGGCTCGCGGCAATGATCAAAATGGTTTCGCGCTCGTCTCCATCTTTTTACCACTCGCGCCCTGTTCACCAACAAATCCGCAGGCTATTTGGATCGTACCTGGCTAAGCGCCTCCGCCAATTCCTGACGTCTTGGCTTGTCGGCCTGCTCCGCAACCTTGAGCAGTTCATTGAAGTATCGCTGCCCCGTTTGGTGATCGCCGGCCTGCATCGCCGCGTGGGCTGCTCCGTAGAGCGAGCGAAAACGGTTGGGCTCTTTAACTAACGTCGCTTCAAATTCCTTGAGCGCTTCGGCCGGTTGTTTTAATTCCAGCAGCAATTCCCCCAATAGTTCGCGCGCCGGTGCGAGTGGACCTGGCGTGATGGCATTCTTTTCGGTCAGGTCTTCCTGTTCGGCCGCGGCGCGCATAGCGGTAAGTGCTGTACTGCGGTCGCCCTCGGCAAATGCTAACCACGCCGAAACTTCCTGGCTCTGAATCTCTACCTGATTGGCCCAATACTCTTCCTTCATTTGTTTCAATTGTTCATGCGCCTTTTCCAGTGACTCCATCGCGGATTGGGCAGCCTCACGATCTTTGATATGCGCTGCGCCCAGGCCGCGCGCAAAGTAGGTGACGGCATCAGCAAAAGGCGCCGGGCTTGGATGTACCTCCAGCTTTGCTGCATCAGCCCAGGCTCGCCGTTCCAAACAGTAGCGTGCAGGAATCGCCGCGCGAGCAAAGTAGGCTGCAGTGGGTGGCGCCGCCCCGCTAACCAACACCGCAGGATCAAAGTGAGAATAGATCTCAACGGCCGATTCCACCACATGCTTCGCGGCGCTGTCCTGCGCTGTTTGAAGATAGGCATATACCATGTAGTCGCTGGCGTGCAACTCCTCACCCGTTTGCCGGTCACGTCGAGCGGCTGTCGCGGAAGCAATGTTGGCGGCAATGGAATCCTGCCAGTCGCCGATTCGCGTAAACGTATGCGATGGCATGTGCAAGGCATGCGGCGATGAGGGCGCGATCTGACCGTACCGTTTTGCTGCGCTAACCGCCCGTGCAGCCAGCGGAGGAACATCGTACGCGTGAATGATGTAGTGCGCCAACCCCGGATGATTTGGATACTGCACAAATAAGCTTTCCAGTATTGTGCCGGCCTTCAGTTGTTTCGCATACGTCTTATCGGCGGGGTCGGCGGCAGCGGCAAGGGCCAGCGCATAGAAAATTGAGGCTTCCACATCGTCAGGGTATGCGGCTCTCACTGCGTCCATAGCACTTTCATAGGCCAAGATGCGGGAACGCTGGTCTGCAATTTCTGTGTTGACAAAGAGCTTGGCGACGGCCTCAATGTAGCCAAGCTCACGCTCGGTTTTCGGGTTCGTCGCTCTTGCCTGCTCGACTGCCGCCAATCCTTGCCGTAGTTGAGCGGGGGCCTTAAGACCGGCAGCAAACGGATTGCCCCAACTGCTGAGTGCGATACCCCAATACGCCATCGAACATGATGGATCGCCTGCAAGAGCGGCATGAAATCCGTCGATCGCGCGCGCAAATTGAAACGAGTGCAACAGAGCCAGTGCGCGATTGAACTGCGGTTGACTCGTGCTACTGCACGACGTGCTGAACGCCACGGTGCCAAGGTTCTCATCTGAATGTTGGTCGTGAGTTTGAGTCAAACCCGGCGCCGACATCAAGAGAGTTAGGCCGAGAAGAAGCAAAGTGAGGTGAGCGCGTGCCATGGGCCCCTCTTAGTCGAACGTAGACACGGGGACATTGTATTTGAAACAAGTACGCCCCATCGCTTGCGCCCCTGCCAAATTCCAGATGACCGTCAGGGCCGGCTGAGTCCCTTCGATCGATAGTCAGGTCTCGCTTGAATAGTTACTTCCCGTCTGTCTTCGGAAACACCCCAGCGTTCATTCCACGCGCAAGGCCCGCACAGGGTCGACGGACGCCGCCCGCCGCGCCGGGATGATGCCGGCAATCGCGGCCGCAAGCACCAGCACTCCAATAGCGACCGTCATCACCGGGACATTCACGCTGGTGATCTCATAGAGCTGCGACTTGACGTACCGCACGCAGAAAATTGCCACCGGGACACCGATAGCGAGCCCGGCGACGGCCTGCAGCATGGCCCCCCGCATCACCATTCCGATGACCCGGCTGCGCGCCGCGCCCAGCGCCATGCGGATGCCTATCTCCGGCGTGCGCCGCACCACGGTATAAGCCGTTACGCCGTAAAGCCCGATGGCGGCCAGCAGAAGTGCCAGCAGGCCGAAGAGCGAAGTGAGGCGCGCGATCAGCCGCTCCTCGATGAACCGGTCGTCAATCTGTTGTTGGAATGTCTGAAACTTTACGATGGTGAGGTTGGGGTTGATACTTGCCAGGGTGTCGCCCACAATCTTTTCAAAGCCAGGAATGGGGCGGCTGGTCTCGATCACCAGGGCACCGGCGAACATGGATTGATCTTTGTCGAGTGAACTGTTGGGATCATTCGCGTTGCCGGCCCGCTGCGTGAGCGGCAAAAAGTACATGGCATGGTTTTTCCAGTAGACGCTGGTGTAGGTGGTGTCCTCCACCACGCCCACGATCTCATGCGCTCCATCCAGACCCTCCTGGCCGGGACCGGAAAAGCCGAAGCGATGGCCGATGGGGTTGCGATTGCCGAAAAACACCTTGGCGAACTCCTGGTTGACCACGGCCACGGGCGGCGCATTCAGCGTGTCCTGCAGCGTGAAGCCGCGGCCCATCACCACGTGGGTGCCGACGGAGTCGAAATACTCCGCCGTTCCTTTCACCCAGGATGCGCCTTTGTTCAGGTTGGGTTCGCCCTGAACCTTTACGCCCGATCCCCAATTGTTCTGCTCCATGGGCGTGTAAGTGGCGAGGCTGGCTTTCACAACCCCGGGAACGGCGTGGAAGCGGTCTACTATCGACTGGTAGAGGGGCTCGACCTCAGTGTTCTTGTAGCCGGCCGCCTGCGGATTGATGTGGGCGATGTAGCGGTTCGTTGCATCCAGCTTCATGTCCACGTTCTCGGCCTTGCTCAGGCTCTGCGCAAACAGGCCCGCGGCAACCAGCAGCACCAGGGATAGCGCGGCCTGCAGCACAACCAGTGCGCGCTGCAGGAACGACGCTCCCTGGGCAGTCGTGCGCGCGTTGGAGCGCATGGCTTCAGCCGGCTGGGTGCGCGCGGCCATCATCGCCGGCGCAAGACCAAACACGATTCCAGTAAGCAGCGATAGTGCAAAGGCAAAGCCGATCACCAGCGGCGACGGCGAAGCCGTTACCGGCATATTCTGCTGGTTGGGAAAGGCAAGCGCCAGCAGCGCGTGAGCTCCCAGATAGGAGATCGCCAGCCCAGCAGGCCGCCCAAACCCGACAGAAGAATGCTCTCCGTAAGAAGCTGGCGCACGATACGGCTGCGCTGCGCTCCAAGTGCTGAGCGGATGGAGAGCTCCGCGCGGCGGCTCATGCCGCGCACCAGCAACAAGTTGGCGATATTGGCGCAGGCCACCAGGAGCACCATCGCGGCAATCCATTGCAGCAGCCTCAGGTGGTCCTTGTAGCCGCTCTGCATGTTCTGGATACCGCCGCCGCCTGGCGTGAGCACCACGTGAGTTTGAGGCAGATGCTCCTTGGCGCGCTTATCGGTAAATGTCTTCAGCGGCGCAAACTCCTGCTTGAGCAGGGTGCTGGCCTTGGCCTGCAGGGCCGGCACAGAGGTGCCCGGCTTGATGCGGCCGATGATGTATCCCCACCGAACGTCTGGATCGGTGAAGTAAGGTGCGCCACTGACTGCATCCATCGAATTCATCGGTATGAAGTACTTGGGTGGATTGGTATCGATGCGGTCTCCGTAAAATCCCTTCGGCGCGACACCAACGATCGTGGCCGGCTTGGTATTGATGTAAAACGCGCTGCCCACAACGCTCGGATCGCCCGCGTAGTCCTGCTGCCATGCGTCATAACTCATCACGGCGGTAATGGGAGCGCCCTTCTGGTCGTCGCCATCGGCAAGCAGCCTGCCCGCCGCCGGAGAGAGGCCAAAGGCGCGGAAGTAGTTGCCGGAGACGAACGTCCCCATCACCGATTTCGCCACAGTCGCGGGCCCCGAGCGGCGGACGGTAACCGGACGCCACGCGTAGCCGGACTCCATCATGGCCAGCTCTTCGAACTCCGGCAGGCTCTTCTTGAACATGTAATAGGTGTCGGTGGAAAAGAGCGAGTAGTCCCCTTTGTCGTCCCAGCCGCTATTGACGCAGCAGTCGTCATCGTCGCCGATGCGGATAAGGGTCTTGGGATCGGTGACCGGCAGGTTATGGAGCAGGATCGCATTCACCAGCGTGAAGATGGCCGAGTTGGCGCCGATACCTAGCGCAAGCGTGAGCAGCACAGTAATCGCGAATCCCGGCGTCTTACCCAGTTGCCGGAACGCGTACGCTAGATCCTGCAGCAGAACTCTCATCACCCAACCTCCGCACACACGCCCACACACGTCGGCGTGCACACACAGGAAGCACGTCGACTGCCATGACAATTTTAAGACAGCCCCTTGAAATCAACGGTTTGCCGCCCATGGATCGCGGCGGTGCGTTCACAACCGAGAAAGAGTGTTCGAAGTCGGACGCTCTTGCGGCCGTGGGTGGATGAATTCAAAAAGACGATTGATACTCCCGGTCAAGGCCGACCCGGTGAAGCAGATCCGCAAAACGAGGGTCGCTGCGGATGGGATCGAAGTGAGGGTGCGACTTGAGAAGGGGCATAATGCCGGACTGTTCCTGGTAGGCGCGCTCCAGCCAGACGAAGGCCTGCTCGTTATCCCCAAGCCCCAGATAGGCATTGATAAAGGCTCCAGCCGGAATGTAGCCCGTCTTGCTCCGCCGTTTCAGTTCCTCTAGCATCCGCAGCGCATCCGCCCGCCGGCCCGCATGGGCATACGCCCGTATCAACACACCAATCACTGCGGGACTGCGATCGGAAAGTTGAACTGCTCTTTCCAACTCCGGAATGGCCTGCTCCGGTTGTCCTTTCGCAATCAGGGTGTAGCCCAGGTACCAACGCGCCATGGCATTGTCTGGTTGCACGGCCAGTACGCTTCGCAAGGTTTGAATGGACTCGTCATAGTGCCGCGCCTGGAACAGGAGAAAGCCATCAGTGGCAAGGCCCTCGACGTTCATTGGATCCAGTTCATGGGCCCGCTGGGTCCGGGCTACCGCCTCTTCCGTGCGTCCTACGCATAGCAGCCAGAACGCAAATTCGCGGTTCGCTCGGGCATCGTTGGGCTTCAACTCGAGCGCGTGCTTGAATTCCGCCCCGGATTCACTCCACTTCCATTCCCGGTCATACGTGGTTCCCAGCAGCACATGCGCTTCCGCAAGCTCAGGATCGAGGTCCAACGCCTTCTGGGCTGCACGGATGACCTTGGGGCGGCTCTCAGTAGGGGGACCTCCTCCGGCATAAACGGTCCCAAGCTTTCCGTACGCACCGGCAAGCCCGAGATAGGCAGGCGCAAACGTCGGATCCTTATCGATCGCTTGTTGGAAAAAGCTGATGCTTTGCTCGATGCCGACCCGTGTGTTCCGATTGGCATAAATGCCCTTCAGGTAGCTCTCATAAACTTCAGGCGACACCTGGCGCCTCGCCACCAGCAGGGCATGTTCCTGACCGCTGACCGTGACTTCTACCTTCTCGGCGATCGATTGCGCAATGTCGCTCTCCAGCGAAAGCACGTCGCCCATCTCGCGATCGTAGGTCTCAGACCAGAAGTGTTCGTCATCGCTTGCCCGGATCAATTGGGCATGCACGCGAATGCGGTTGCCGTCTCGTGCTACGGATCCTTCAACAATCGCATCCACGCCGAGCGTCCTGGCAATCGCCGGAACTGTCTCCTTGGGGTTTTGAAATTGCATCACCGAGGTACGTGAAATCACGCGCAAGTCATGGATCGCGGCGAGGCGTCCGATGAGTTCCTCGGTCATTCCATCTGCCAGATACCCCTGGCCTGCGTCGCCCGAGAGATTCGTCAAAGGCAACACCGCCAGAGACCTGATCTTCGGAGGTGTTGCGCCAGTCTGGCGGTTCTTCCATACCACGAAGGCCACTGCCACGGCGACCGCAATCACCAGCACCACCGCCACACCGATTACAGGCCATCGATACGCGCGCAGAGTTCCAAGTCCGGGGCGACCAGGCGCCTGAACCGGCGCTTCCACGGCTGGCTCTTTTTCTTCCTCAATCTTCGGTGCCTCTGCATTTGCCGCCTCGGCCAGCCTTAAGCCCGAAGGAAGTCCGGTGACAGGCGCAATGAAGCGATACCCTCTTCCCGTCACTGTCTGTATAAATCGGGGCTGTTCGGAATCGTCCTTCAGAACCTGGCGAATCTTGCGGATTGCACCCCGGATGCTGTTATCGGTGTCCAGAAAGACATCGGACCCCCAGATCCTGGCTACGATTTCCTCGCGAGTAACGATCTCGCCCGGATGCTCGAGCAGCAGCAGAAGAATCTCCAGCGGAATCCGCTCCAGCTTCATCACGCGCGCCCCACGGCGCAGCCTGCGGGGCCGAAGATCGAGCTCAAAGTCTTCGCCGAAGAGGATGGATTCCTGCGGTCCAGCCTGCTGGGAGGGCATGAGGCACCTACAGAAGTTCCACGATCTTACCACCCATATCACGACTTCGGCGTTAAGTGCCGCTGCTGGCGGGGCTTAGCGCGACACAAACCAACACGCCCCGACACACGCCTCCGCTATGGACAACAATCCCCTGCGTCCCAATGATGGCGCTCATGCACGTCGCCGGACAGGCGTGGGGAGGACAAATGAAAATCATGAGTGTCAGACGAGGGACCGTCAAACTTTGCGTATTGATGCTGACTATCTGGTTCGTTACCGCAGCCGCCAGAGCCGATGCCGTTCTGGACTGGAATACGATCGCAGTCAATGCAGCGGTCGCCAACAAGCAGAATCCCTTCGCCCAGGCTCGCTTCGCGGCGATCGTACAACTCGCCATCTTTGAAGCCGTCAACGCCATTACACAGGATTACCAACCCTACACCGGCTCAATAACGGCACCTCGAGGCGCCTCAGCCGAGGCAGCTGCCATCGAGGCGGCCTACAAAGTACTCAGCGCCTATTTCCCAGCCAGCCAGGCGGCTCTGGATGCGGATCGAGCCAACTCCCGCTGGCCATAGCTGACAGCCAGGCCAAAACCGACGGCATCGCCACAGGAGACGCCGCGGCGCTGGCTCTCATCGCCCTGCGCGCCAACGACCACTCGTCGCCTGCGCAATTCAAGATTCCCGGCCAGGCTGTTCCAGGCGAGTGGCAGGCAACGGCCAGTTGTCCTGTTGTCAACGGGATCGCCGTCGGTATCGCCTATCAGTGGCAGAACATCACTCCCTTTGGCATCTCCAACGCCAGCGATTTTCTGCTCCCGCCGCCCCCTGCGCTCACCAGCAATGCGTATGCCAGGACCTACAACGAGGTAATGTCCGTCGGCGGCACCGACAGCACCGAACGCCCTGCGGATCGCGCCGACGTCGTCCTGTTTTACCAGGCCGCCTCGCCAACCCAGGTGTTCAATCAGGCTGCCCGTCAGGTAGCCGAGGAACAGGGCCGTTCTCTGTCGGAAAATGCTCGCGACCTGGCCTTGATCAACATGGCAATCAGTGACAGCCTGGTGGCGTCATTCCTGAACAAGTATCACTACAATTTTTGGCGTCCCGAAACGGCCATCCATGCGGGCAACGCAGACGGCAATTCGAAAACCAATGCCGATCCCGATTGGGTCCCCTTCATCGCAACCCCATGCTTCCCCAGCTACCCCTCAAATCACGGCAGTGCGAGCAACGGCGCGGCCGAGGTTATGAGACGCCTTTACGGCGAAGCCGGACACGCAATTACCTTGACGAACGCCGCGGTGCCCACCATCGTCCTGCAGTACACCTCTTTCAGGCAGATTACCGACGACATCTCCGACGCCCGCGTTTACGGTGGGATACACTACCGAACCGATCAGGAAGCAGGCGCGCGGCTGGGCCGGGCCGTCGGCGCGGCAGTCTATAAAAGCGTCTTGCGCTCCATGCGCGATGACGACTAAACAGCTTGCTGAAAGAGTCCTTCGGGCGGTAGGCCGGGGATTTATCCCCGGTATAAGCGGTGCATTATCAACGCGGGCTTCAGCCCCTGAGGTATGCTTCCCGGGAATTTCGCTTGAAAATGTGCTTTTTCAGCAAGCGCTGTAAAGACGCTGCGCAATAGCTTGAACGAATCTTCATGGGCCATGCGACGACTCGATCGCATGACTCCGCTAGTCCGGGCTCTCCCTCGGGAAGAGTCTGGACAAGCGGGGTTGACACCGGAGCAACGCTTCTTCGTCGGATTCGCGCGGTGGGACTGCGCCAATGAGCGCCCTGACGACAGAAGGATACGCACAGCCATTGATCCACACTCGTCCGCGAAATACCCGCGGAACAAATTTGCAAAGTCTGGTAGCTCGCCGTCGCGACGAATTGGCGTCGTTAGGAGCCTCCTCATTGCGGCCTCTTCCGCAATGGGCGTTTTCGAGGACCGATCGTTGCCATCACCTCTAAAATACGCCTAATGAGCGCTTTGCCCTGTTGGCAAGACCCCGGCCATCAACGTCCAAATTATCCACCGACGAGGCATTGAGCCGCTCTAACTTTCCGTCGAATCATCTAAATAAGAAACTGCGCAACGACACATTCGTAACTTCTCGCTTGACAACTAATAAGACATCTATGTATTAAGTTGTCTTAGTATGCGAAAAGCTGATTCGTTACAGGGTTCGCTCGATTTGCTGGTCCTCAAGATACTCTCTCGACGGCCCAAGTTGCATGGGTACGTCATTATGACTGCCATCAAGGACTCCTCTGGCGAGATATTGAACGCAGAGGAGGGTTCACTGTATCCGGCATTGCACCGTATGGAAGAGGCAGGTTGGATTCGCGGGGAGTGGATGACTAAGGAGAGTGGGCGGCGGATGCGGATGTATCAACTTACAGCGGCAGGCAAGAAGCAACTGGCAGAGGAGGAGTCGCGCTGGCAGGCAGTGAGTTCGGCCATTAACCGGGTGCTGCGGGAGGCTTGAAATGTCGCTTTGGACGCGTTTTGCCAATGTTTTGCGCGGTAACAAATTGAATCGCGAAATCGATGAAGAATTTGAGTCGCATATTGCGGAGGCCGTCGAAGCGGGTCGAGATCCTTCCGAAGCACGAAGAGCTTTTGGGCCGCCGCTCCGGCAGCGCGAAGCAAGCCGCGACGCGCGCGTCGTGACCTGGCTGGATGCTTTGCGTGCGGACGTTATTTTTGGGTTCAGGCAACTGAAGAGAAACAAGGTCACATCAGCGGCCGCGGTGCTGTCCTTGGCTCTGGCGATGGGGGCTTGTACTTCAGCGTTTCGATTGATTGATGCTGTGCTCCTTCGCCCGTTGCCCGTGTCGGAGCCCGACCGGTTGTATTCCATCGCGTTCACTGGACCAACGCTCACGGCCGGGATGCATACGTGGGATAGCTGCTCATATCCGATGTTCGAGAAGATGCGCACCGCGGTGAAAGATGACGCCGAGCTGATTGCAATGTCCTACTCGGAGCGGACTGACCTGACCTACGCGTCCGATCAGGAAATGGAGAAAGCCTACAGGCAGTACGTGTCGGGATGGATGTTCGGGGACTTCGGGATAGAGCCAGCATTGGGGCGCCTGTTAACGGAAGATGATGATCGGGTGCCTGGTCAGAGCCCCGTGGCGGTGATTTCGTACGACTACTGGGAACATCGATTCGCGCGCGATCCGAACGTCGTGGGGCGCACATTTCGAATTGGGAATGATCTTTACGAGATCGTGGGAGTGGCGGGAAAGGGGTTCACGGGAACAGAACCGGGGACGATGACGGATGTCTTCGTTCCCACCACGATGAACGCGCGTTCCATTCGCAGCGTGAATTCGTTCTGGTTTCGAACCTTTGTCCGCATCAAGCCGGGCACGGCAATCGGGCCATTGCAGGACAAGCTGCAAGCCTTGTATGTGGCCATGGAGCTGGAGCGATCGAAAGGGTGGACCAATCTTCCCCGAGCTTTGCGTGACGCGATTCCCAGGACCCGTCTTTTGCTTTTGACCGCGGCCGAAGGCGTCTCCGGAATGCAGCAGGATTATCGAACCGCGCTGGCAACGCTTGGCATCTTGGTGCTCCTGGTGCTGTTGATTGCGTGTGTGAATGTCGCCAACCTCATGACCGCGCTCGCGGCAGCCAGGGCGCGCGAGATGGCCCTGCGGGTTTCAATTGGTGCGGGCCGCCTGCGCCTGGTGCAGATGGTGCTGGTGGAAAGTTCTCTGGTGGCCTCCCTCGCTGCGGGAATCGGCGGCCTGTTTGCGTGGTGGTCGGCTCCGTTTGTGGTGCGGATGATCAATCCGCCGGACAATCCCGCGCGACTCGTGCTGCCGACGGACTGGAGAGTGCTGGGATTTGGCGTAGCGCTGATTATAGGTGTGACGCTGCTGTTTGGTTTGCTGCCGGCAATGCGCGCTTCGGCGGTGAAGCCGGTGAGTGCCCTGAAGGGTGGTGACGATCCTCATGCACGGCGCAGGTTGATGCATGGAATGATCGCGGGACAAGTGGCTTTCTGTTTCCTGGTGGTATTTGTGGGCGGGCTTTTTGTAGCCACCTTCAACCGGCTATCGCATGTGCCCACCGGGTTTTCGGCAGATCGAGTTCTGACGCTGGACACGGTGACACGCAAGGGCCTCTCGCCGTTGGCATGGGAGCAGATGTCGGATCACCTCCGCTCGTTGCCGGGAGTGGAGACAGTCGCCCTCGCAGGATGGCCGCTTATGAGCGGAACACAGCACAATGAACCGATATCCGTGCACGACGCGCCTCCGAGCAATGTGGCTGCCTATTTTCTGTCAACCTCGTCGGATTGGATGGACGCGATGAGAATTCCTCTATTGGACGGGCGACACTTTCGCGCCAATGATGCGGATCCTCAGGTTGCTATCGTCAATCAGAAATTTGCGCGGCAGTATTTCGGCGGCCAGAATGCACTGGGCCAGCGTTTCAAGACAGTTGGCTCAAAGACTGATTATGAAATTGTCGGCATCGCCGGCGATGCCGGCTATCGCGGCATCCGGGAGCCGATCTTGCCGGTCGTGTTTGTACCGTTCCGCTCGTTTGACAAGGACGGAGCCTTTGCGGCCGTCGATTCCGCAACAATCGTGGTGCGCACAAAAACCGAAAGCCCGGTGACGCTCGAGTCCGTCCTGCGTCAGGAAGTACACAGAGCGCAGGCGGAATTTCGTGTCAGCAATATTCGCACTCAGCAGGAGATTCTCGATGCGCAAACCATTCGCGAGCGCCTTCTTGCAATGCTGGGAATGTTCTTTGCGGGTGTGGCGCTGCTGCTGGCTGCGATTGGGCTGTACGGAGTACTGAATTACTCAGTGTTGCAACGTCGGCGCGAAATCGGCATCCGACTTGCAGTGGGCGCGCAGCGCGGAGCGATAGCGAGAATGGTGACTGCGGAAGTGTTCATGGTGGTGATCGCCGGCGTTGTCATAGGCGCGGCAATGGGGTTGGGCGCCGCTCGGTATATTGAGACCCTTTTCTACCATGTGAAGTCCTCGGACGCTGTGATGCTTGCGATACCTTCCGCAGCTGTCTTCTTCGTTGCATCGTTAGCAATGCTACCGGGAGTTTTGCGAGCGATGCGGATCGATCCCGCGGAGACACTGCGCTCGGAGTAGCCCCGTGCTAATGCGCTATTCGCCAGTAGTCTGTAATCCGAATTTGACCGACTAGAAGCGTCTCGTTTTATGACAAATCGCCGAGTCACTCATCGAAGACCGATTAGTACTGGAAAGTCGGCTTTGTGATCAGCAAACGATGCGTGGGCCTTCTATTACCTACCGCAGCATCTTGAAGGCGTGCGACCAGTCGTTCTTGATGAATCCGGGAATGCACCACAACAAGCACAGAGGCTCGATCGCGCGCGCCGCTTCCGCAGGACCCATGTCCTCGACCTCCCAACCCAGGTGCTCGATGATGCCACCCACAGTCTTCTTGGCCTCCGCGTTGTTCCCGCAAATGAACATCGTGGGCTTGCCCCCCGCAAATTCCGGATCAATCATGCAGTAACTGCCAACCGAGTTGAACGCCTTCACAAAGTGGGCCTTGGGAAACTCCAGCTGCAGCGTCTCCATCAGTGACTTGTTGATATCTGTAAAGAACTGCAGCACCCCATTCACTGGTGGCGCGTCCGTTATCGGATTGCAGGCGTCCATCACCGGCTTGCCCGCCAGGTTCTCCGCTCCCGCCAGCCGCAACGCCTCGCCGGCCGCCGTACCCTTCACTGCCAGCACCACGACGTCGCCAAAAGCAGCCGCTTCTGCAAATGTGCCCGTCGAGCCAGTGGGATTTTCCTTGGCCCAGTCACCCAGTTTCTCAGGCGACCGCGAACCCACCTTCACCATGTGCCCATGCTTCAGAAATCCGCTTGCCAGAACCGTAGCCACACCGCCCGACCCCAGAATCCCTATCTTCATCCGACGCCTCCGACCACGAGTGTAGACCCCGCCAATTACGGCTTCAATAACGCCGCCCGATACAGGCCGCGTCTCATTCCGCTCGAACGGTGGATTTTATCTGCGGTATGCTGGAATCGTGCCCCCCATTTGTGGAGCCCCGTCATCCCCATGAACCTCCAGGTTGCCAAAGTCTGGGAGATAAGCGCGAGTGCGGTCCTGATTGCCGGCGTCGCAGCCGTCGGGGTCTGGCTCGTCTTCCGACGCCGCCCCACTGAGGAAGAACTCGAGATCGCGCGGCGCCTCTTCCTCACCCAGTCCGGCCGGCTCGTCGACGGAAACCTGCTTGAGGTCTGTGAAGTGCCAGCCGCCGATGGCCGCATGCTCACTATGCTCATTTACGACTACCGCATCGGCGGCGTTGACATTCAGTGCGCCCAGGACATCACCAACATGCGCGCCATCCTGGACCCCGCCAATGTCCGCCCAGGCCTGCCATGTTCGGTTCGCTACCAGCCCGGAAACCCCCAGAACAGCATCGTGATTGCCGAGAAGTGGTCCGGCCTCCGCGTTCGCGTCCCTGCCCCTCCGTCTCAGGTCTCCTCCGCAGCCTCTGACCCAATCCCCGGACTCGATCCCCATCACCTCAACGGCAAAGCCAACCTCCCCGGCCAGGCCTGATCACCAGCCTTTCTCCCCTTCCGCACCTCCGTCTCTTCACTTGCCAGCCTCTTCGCTCCTTCACTTCTTCTCTTCATCACTTTTTCACTTTTTTCTTCACCTCTTCACCGTTCCATATTCCGCAGTCCCTGTTCTGTGTCCTTCATACCCAACCCGGGTTACACTATGTTCATGCATGTCCACGCGGCGCCGGCGTCCAGCAAGGGGTCGGACCGTACCCAATCCGTGCTGCGCTTTTCCCTGGTCGCCACCCTGGCCTATGTGGCCCTCACGTTTGTGGCGGGCCTGCGCGCCCACTCCCTCGCCCTGCTCTCCGAGGCCGGCCACAATGTCTCTGATTTCCTTGCACTTGCGCTGAGTTTCGTGGCGGTCTATTTCCAAACCCGCCCCGCCGACCACTCCAAGACCTTCGGCTACCAGCGCGCCGGCGTCCTGGCCGCCTTCATCAACGCCGCCACCCTGATCGTCATCTCCGTCTGGATCGGCATTGAGGCCGTCCACCGCCTCAGCGCGCCGGTCGCCGTGCAGCCTCGCCTCATGATGATTGTTGCCGCCGCCGGCGTGGTAATGAACGGCGTCATCGCCGCCCTCCTCTGGGGGGTGGCGCGGGACGTTAATATGCGGTCTGCTTTCCTGCATATGGCCGGCGATACCCTCTCCACCGCGGCAGTGATTGCCGGGGGCGCCGGGATCCTCTTCACCGGCCGGAACTGGATCGATCCGGTTCTGTCCCTGCTGATTGCCGCGCTCATCCTCTGGTCAAGTATCGGGATTGTGCGGGAGACGCTGAACATCCTGCTCGAGGGGACGCCGCAGGGGGTGAGCCTGCAGGAGATCCGCGCGGGGATGGAGGAGGTGGCCGGGGTGCTGAACGTGCACGATCTTCATTGCTGGTCGCTCGGTTCCCAGTCACGCGCGCTGGCTTGCCATGTGACCATTGCCGACATTCCGCCGTCGGAGTCGGCCTGCATTCTCGAAAAGCTGAATCATGTGCTGCGGGACCACTTCAATATTTGCCACACCACGATCCAGTTTGAGCACGAGAACTGCTGCGTGGACCTGGAAGGCTGCGTGGTTCCGATGGAGCAGATGGCGGCCAGCGGCGGCGAGCATTCCCACCACGGACATGCACATTAATTGGTGAAAAGCACACTTTCACATGCAATAAAAAAAACGGTCATGTGTTTTGGATTGATGCGATTAGACCCCGAAAATGGGGGAATTTGCGCTCACCGTGATTTGAATCACTTGGACCAATGAAGCAGTGACCAGAGCGACCGTTTGCAGGTGAAGAAGTGAAAATGTGAAAAGGTGAACAAAGGAACCTGCCGCTGGAGGTAGATGACCGACTTCGGTGGGCGATGGGCATTGTGCCTCCTGAAATTGAAAAGGCCCGCGGGTGAGCGCGGGCCTTGCTTTTTTCCATCTATTTCAAGTATGGCAGGTTCGGTGAATTAATCCCTAATTTTTGAAAATTTATTTTGCGCTTGTTTTCAGGGATTTAGGACGTTTTCCACAGGACAGGGGCTTGACAAGATTTTGACAGGTTCCTGCTAGGTTCGTTTCAAAGCGCCATGTAGAACAGCATCAGATCGAGGGGTGGAGGTTTGTATCCCATTGCGCGGAGAAAGCCCGACACCTGGCCTCGATGATGGGTTCCGTGATTGACCACATGAAGGACGATCTGCCAGAGCGGTCTCTCATGGGGATTGCCTCGCAGGTCCTGATACGAAATGAGCTTTTCCGCCCTGTCCGCATCGTTGAGGCCGCGCATCCAGTCCCGCCAGCGCTGGTGGAGGGCGGGCCATTCGGACTGGAGGAGGGTGAGATTGCGGTCCTCCGGTTCGGCGAAGGTCGTTCGTGGTTGGGCTATCACGCGCGACAACCAGATCCGATCCGCGGCGAAGATGTGCGCGAGGGTGTCGAGGACGGATTTGTCGGCGGTCTGGAAGTCGCGGCTCAGTTCTTCAGGTGGAAGGCTGGAGACGGCGTCGAGCAGGTGTTGAGTGGCCCAGGCGGAGTAGTCAAGCTGCTGTCGGAGGGTGTCCGCGGAGATCGGCATTTCCCAAGAGCATACCTCAGGGGCTAAAGCCCGGGTTGATATTGCATCGCTGACACCGGGGATGAATCCCCGGCCTACCGCCCGACTGCGTCCTGTACGTCCATCGCTCTCCACGGCATCGCCTTTACACCTCCGTGCTCGCTCTCGCTCGCGCGGAAGTGTAAAGGATGTCCCGGAACAATGTGTAAAGGATGTCATGAGACTGAACAAATCCAGACCTGGGGCACCCGCTGTTCGTGATGGGTGGACGAAAGACGCCTCTTGTTCGTGATGGGTTGGGGAAACCCTGTTTCAAGCTTGATCAGAGCGGAATTTCAGAGGAGGCGCGCAAAAAAACACGAGGAGCCGATAGGCTCCTCGATCCAGGGTAGTCGTTCACGTGAGGTAATCGTGCCCCCTCATTCGCAAATGCAGATTAACAGCGATGGATGGGGGTTTCGAATCCCTCGCAAGTGGCAGTCACTAAAGGGTTAACCGCGCTGGAGCGAATGATTGGACGAGGGGCCCGTCGGGGCGAAGGCCCATTGATTCAGTTGGCTTTATGCGGAGTTGAGTCCTCCGAATCTTTTGGGGATATGCCGCCCTCCCGATCGCAAGGACGCCGGTTCTCTCCTCGCGATTTGCGTGCACTGAATCGAGTTTTACGCAAGGCTACTGAAGGGTCACGAGCGGGCTCGCCAGTTCGGGTTGACATACCGAAGTGGGTTCGCCTTCGACGCGGGGTTGCCAGTTGCGAGGCTGATAGATGCAGCAGGGTTCCTGGGCAAGCGGGTCGCCGGTCATGGCATAGGCACGGGCGCGGGAGCCGCCGCAGATTTCCTTGTATTCGCAGGCACCGCATTTGCCTTCGAGCTTGCTGGTGTCGCGCAGGGCTTTGAAGATGGGGGCTTCGCGGTAGATGTCGGCCAGTGGGGTTTCGCGGACGTTGCCGGCGTGAATGGGAAGGAATCCGCTGGGGTAGACGTTGCCCACGTGGGAGATGAACATGAATCCCTTGCCGTCGTTGACGCGGCGGGTGGCCCAGGTTTGGGCGCGGGTACGGGGGTCGGCCTGGGGAGCGCCGGGCTCGTATTCGTGGGCTGTGCCGGGATGGCCGAGGCCCATCTTGCCTGCCTGGATTTGCTTTTCCTGGAGGTTGTGCTGGAGGAGGTAACGGCGGTAGTGCATGGCTTCAGTGGTCTTGATCTGGAAGCTGACGCGGTGGGAGAGCTCGTAGATTTTGCCGAAGACCTGCTCGAACTCTTCGCCGGAGAGGAGATCGGCCTGCTGACCGCGGCCTACCGGAACGAGAAAAAAGACGTTCCACATGACGATGGCGAGTTTTTCAAAGAGATTGCAAAGGTTGTCGAGGTCGTCAGCATTGTGGCGGCTGATGGTGGTGTGGACCTGAATGGGAAGGCCGGCCTCGTTGGCCCACTCGACCGCCTGGATGGTGCGTGCGAAGGCGCCGGAAAGACCGCGAAATTTGTCATGAATTTCGGGACAGGAGCCGTCGAGCGAGATGCCGAGGCGGACGACTCCGGCTTCTTTCATCTTGAAGATGGCTTCGCGGGTCAGAAGCGGCGTGGCGCTGGGCGTGACGGCAACTTTGACACCTTTTTCAGCGGAATAGCGGATCAGTTCGTAGACATCAGGGCGCTTGAGGGGGTCGCCTCCGGTGAAGACGAAGATGGGGATCTTCATGGCGGCGATCTGGTCGATGACGGCTTTTCCCTCTTCGGTGGAGAGCTGGTCGGGGTGGGCGATGGGCTGGGCGGCGGCGCGGCAGTGCTTGCAGGCCAGATCACAGGACTGTGTGACTTCCCAGATGGCGAGGAAAGGGGCTTCGTCGAAGTTCAACCCGCCGCGGGCGGGAATTTGATGCATGGGCTGCATGGGGCCTCCTGCGGAAAGAGGTGAGATGGCCCGGAGGGGACTCAGCGGGGGGAATTCACCTGATGCCAACCTAAGAAGAGCAGGATTGTGGGTGCGGAATCTGTGATGAGGATCACGTTTTGAACGGTCACGGCCTAAGGAGAGAATGAAGGAATAGAAAATTTTACGTTTTGAGGCAACGCATTCGTGGGAAGATGCGTCGTAAGATCGTTGGATTCCCAGCCAGGACCAATGTGATCCAGAACACACTGGGGTGTGCGTCTGAACACTGCCAGTCCTATAAATGGCCGGTCAACATTGTTATCCGCATGCCAGGAGGTTTCTATGGCCACTGCATTGAAGCCGGAATGGAGCAAGCCCGGCACAATTCTTTTTGCGACGGAAGTGCCATCCAACGATAAGGCGTTCTCTTACGCGCTGGCCCAGGCTGCCGAATTCGGTGCGGATCTGATCCTCTTCCACGCGTATGACACTCTGGTTGTGTCCTCCTCCGAGGCGTCGGGGATTCGTTATTACGACTACACCACGGCAGCGAAGGCCGAGATCCAGCATTTGGAACCGCTGGCGGAACGCGCGCGGGCTATGGGTGTGCGATGCGAGATTATCGTGCGGCCAGGGCTTCCGGCGGACCAGATTGTGGTGCTGACGCATGAGCGGAAGATCGACCGCATCCTGATGGGCACGCATTCACCGGGACCGATTGGAAAGCTGCTGGTAGGTTCGGTGGCGGAAGCGGTGCTGCGCACGTCTCCGGTGCCGGTGATGATTATTGGCCCAGACGTGGTGGATGGAACGCTGCACAACTTTGAGACCAGCACAATCCTATGTGCAGTGAGCATGCTTGACACCAGTCTTGTGGTGGCCACCTTTGCGGCTGCGGTAGCTCTCAAACACAACGCCAGGCTGATTCTGCAACATGTGATCAAGCCGCAGGAACGCAGCCAGGTGCTGGCCGGGCGCTCGATTGACGAGATTGAGAATGACTTGATCTCGCTGGTGCCGGTGGAGCTGCAGGAGAGGGTTGACGTACAGGCGATCGTGGTTCCGGGCGACCCGACCGAGGAGTTGTTGTACCAGGCTCGGGCGCAGAAGGCCGACCTGATTGTCCTCGGGGCTCACGGGGCATCTGCATTTGCCGCGATTACCCGGCATGGCGTGGTGTACAAGGTGCTGGCGCACTCGCAATGCCCCGTAATGACCTTGTCGCCGGCAGTGTTGAACCAGTGTGGTGCAACGGGCGATCGCATGTCGTCTATCGAGACTTTCCTCGCCGGGGTCTTTTAGTTCACGACTTTCTCCCTCAGAAGTACTGGGCGGTTGGCAATGGGCCAGCCGCCTTTTTGTTTTCTGGCCACGAGATTCGGAATTCACCTGGGTGATGGCGCTGGGGCGCAGCGTTTTCCCCCACATAGAGCATCCACGATGCCAGCGTCTTCCCTGATGGAGTAGATCCGGTCGACCGCTGGGAGCTTTATCGTCTCCTTTGCACCGGACGGCCAATGGATTTCCACGATGCCCGCGTCGGTGGAGTCTCCCAGCCCAAAATGCGGCCGCTGGTCATTCGAAGAGATGTAGCTTCCTCCACTCATCACGTCTTCGCGTTGGCGCAGGCCGTGCGCAGTTAGATAGACGGTTGCTCCCACGGCATCACGCGGGCTTTTGGGACCGCCTATAAGCTTCAATTCGACCCAATGATGATGGTCAGCGTTGACGTTCTTCAGCAACACGGGAGGGCCGTCGATGGGACTGATCACCACGTCAATCTTGCCGTTGTTGAACAGGTCGCCGAATGCGGCGCCGCGGCCGGAGGTAAGTGTTGTGAGGCCTGATCCCTTGACGGGAGGTACATACTCAAACTTGCCATTGGCCTGGTTGTGAAACAGTAACGAACGCTCGTTGAAGGTCGTTCCCCAGTCATGCTGATCCACTTCCGGATACACGTGGCCATTGATCATCATGATGTCTTTCCAGCCATCGTTGTCGTAATCGGGAAAGCCCGCGCCCCAGCCAACGAACGGGACCGCCATCTGGGTAATGCCGGCTTGATCGCCCACGTCGGTAAAACTCGCATCACCGTCATTGTGATAGAGGGCCTTGAAGTCGTCAGAGAAGTCAGTGATGAGCATGTCGACCATGCCGTCGTTGGTATAGTCGCCCACAGCCAATCCCATTGAGGCGATCTCGCGCCCGTCTTTATTGAGCGCAAAACCCGATATGTAACTCTGATCTTCAAACGTGCCGTCACCCTTGTTGATGTAGAGATCATTAGGCTCCGAGTCGTTGGCAACCAGCAGGTCCACTTTGCCGTCGTTGTTTACATCCACAAAGATGGCAGTGAAGCCGTAGTATGCGCCTGGATCGGAGACACCGGCCTTTACGCTTACATCAGTAAACGTGCCATCGCCGTTGTTGTGAAAGAGGTGGTCAGGCTCGCCCTGCAATCCATGCGGCCCGCACATCACGGGCACGCCATGCAACTGGCAGAACGCGAACGCAGCACTACCGTCTGTTGCGGTGGGCTGATGCGCGATGTCGTAATGCACATAGCCGGAGACGAACAAATCGAGCCGGCCATCACCATCGTAGTCGCCCCAGGTGGCACCGTCGCTCCAGTTGCCCAGTGTGACCCCTGCCTTTTCTGCGATGTCAGTAAACGTGCCGTCGTGGTTGTTGCGGAAGAGGCGGTTCTTACCGAAGTTGCAGACAAAAATGTCAGGCCAGCCATCGTTGTCGTAGTCAGCGACGGCCACGCCGAAGCCCCATCGATCGTTGATCACGCCAGCCTTTGCCGCCACATCAGTGAATGTTCCGTCGTGATTGTTGTGGAATAGCGCGGCGTGCGGGGGCGGTAGCTTGCCGGCCAGCGCATCGTATGTTGATCCGTTCACGAGATAGATGTCGAGCCAGCCATCGTTGTCGTAGTCGATGAGCCCCACGCCCGATCCGTCTGTCTCCAGGATGTATTTTTTCTGCTGCGTGCCCATGACGTGCTGCCACTTTGCGAGGCCTGACGACTTGCTTGCATCCTGGAAGACCACCGGCCCCGCGTCAACGAATCCGCCTGCGGTTATGGGGCGTTTCTGCGCGTCATATACAGGTGCAAAGGTGCCAGCGGACGAAATTCCACCCATGCCGGACTGTTGCTCTTTGGAAGCTGCCTTGGGAGGCGCCTGCCTCGACGAGGTCTTCTGCTGCGCAGCGAGCGGCGGAGAGATGCCTATCAGAAATACCAGCAACACGACTGTGAATGCATTCAGGCGCGTATCCCGGACAGATGCGAACGAACACAGCGGGGCTTTGTTTGAAGGCACCACGGTGGTTGACAGAACGCACGAGCGAACATCGGGATGCATCGTCACGCTAGTGAACGGCACTTTTTGTTGCGGGTTTCGGGAGATCCGAACAGGGCTTTCCGCCACACAATGCGCCGGTAATTCCAACGCCTTCTTCGATGGTGTAAATGCGATCTGCGGCAGGCAGCCTGACGGTTTCAACTTTGCCGGAAGGCCAGTGAATCTCTGCCGACCCTGCATCTGTCGCATCTCCCAGCCCGAAGTGGGGCCGCGAATCATTGGCCGAGATGTAGCTTCCACTCGACAGGACATCCTGACGCATACGGGTGCCATTCGCCTTCAGGTACACGGTCGCACAAGTCGCGTCGCGGGGGCTCTTCGGCCCACCCACAAGCTTCATCTCGACCCAATGGTGATTGTCGGAATTCACATTGCGCAGCAGCGCCGGCGGACCATCGACGGGGTTAATGATCACGTCGATCTTGCCGTCGTTGAATAGATCGCCGAACGCCATGCCGCGCGCGGGAATCACGTCAGCGAGTCCTGTTCCCTTGACTGGAGGAATAACCTCGAATTTGCGATCCTTGCCGCTCGCATCAGCAATGTTGTGAAAGAGCAAGGGCCGCTCCGCGAAGCTCGTTCCCCAGTCATGCTGATCTACCTGCGGGTAAACGTGCCCGTTCACTTCGAATAGGTCGAGCCACCCATCGTTGTCGTAGTCAAAGAACCCGTCGCCCCAGCCAACGAACGGAATGGTCGGTTGCGCAATTCCAGCTTTATAGCTCACGTCAGTAAAGCTGGCGTCACCATCATTGTGGTAGAGAACCTTGTAGTCATCGCCAAAGTCGCTTACGAAAAAATCAATCTGGCCGTTGTTCTCGTAGTCACCTGCGGCGATGCCCATCGACGCGATCTCGCGACCATCTTTGTTCAACGCAAATCCTGACACGTAGCCCTGGTCATCGAATGTCCCATCACCTTTGTTGATGTAGAGAAAATTGGGTTCCGAGTCATTACCCACAATCAGGTCCGGCTTGCCATCTCCGTTGATATCAACAAAGATCGCCGTGAAGCCGTAGTAGCGATCCTTGTCCTCGACACCCGCTTTTACAGTGACGTCTTCGAATGTGCCGTCGCCTTTGTTGCGAAACAGGTGATCCGGCTCGCCTTGCAATCCGCGCGGACCGCAGTTCACGGCTGCGCCACGATACTGGCATTGCGCGTAGCCAACGGCCTTGGTACCGGCGATGGGTAGGTTGTTGCGGTCGAAATGCACATAACCCGACACGTACAGGTCGAGTTTGCCATCGCCGTCGTAGTCGCCCCACGACGAGCCCGGCGACCAATTGCCTAGCGCGACTCCCGCCTGTTCGGCGACATCGGTGAAGGTGCCATTGTGATTGTTGCGGTAGAGCCGGTTTTTGCCGTAGTTGCCAATGTAGATGTCGGGCCAGCCATCGTTGTTGTAGTCGGCTACGCTTACGCCGTAGCCCCAGCGGTCGTTGGTGACGCCGGCTTTGACTGCGACGTCGGAAAATGTGCCGTCGTGGTTGTTGCGAAACAGGGCCGCATGGGGCGGCTCTTCCTGTCCATCAAGAGACTTGAAGGTCGCGCCGTTGACCAGGAAGATGTCGAGCCAACCATCGTTGTCGAAGTCCAGCAGGGCAACGCCGGACCCGTTCGTCTCCAGGATGAAGTCCTTCGCAGGCGTGCCCATCTTGTGCGTCCAGCCTGCCAGACCAGCCTTCTTCGTTATGTCCTCGAATACGACTGGCCCCTGGTCGACAAAACCCCCGGCCGTAATGGGGCGCTTCTCTGCGTCATACTGCGGGGCGGCACCGAGTCCACCGGCAATGCCGCTCATGCCGCCCTTTTCGGTTTTGGCGGGCGGCGGCGCGGCCTGCGCAGGAGGGGGTTGCGCGGAAGCTGGCTGGCCCGGCGACTGCTGCGCAGAAACCGTGAGCGGACAGCTCAAATAGGCAATGAATGCAATGGACAGAACGTCGCGCAGACGCAAAGAGTTGAGAACCTCCACCGGGTTGAAGTGTATCGTACCGTCTGCGCGCTGCGCTTTGGCGCGACCTCAGCCTCTTGACTCGTTTCCGAACTCTTCGGTAGACAAACTGCGGCCGGAGTGAACAACAATCGAGGTGTTTTGGCACGAGAGTCTTGAGCTTGGATCGAAGGAGGGAGTCGGATCGTTGAGAAATATCGAGGGGTAGATTCGGACGCTTTGGTTGCTGATAAACGATCTGGAATGGAAGACTGAGTACTTCGCACATTCTTTTGACGCGCTCAACGCCAACGCGCACTAGGCCGAGGACCGAGTTCATCAGTCACTTTGTAGTGGATAAGTTATGCGTGAAGCTGGTGAGGATGTCGGCGGCGAACCTTATCTGACCGACTTAGTCCGCCACCAACGGGTCAAATTACTTTCAGCAATAGAAGGATCAGCACAATTGTCAAAATCAGGCTGATGCCGCCGCCGCCATAGTAGCCCAATCCCGGACCGGCGCGATATCCGCCGTAGCCAAATCCGAAAATGAGAATGATGAGGATGATGAGAAGTAGCATCTTCTCTCCTTTACCGTACTGCTCTGAATCGCCAACTCGGGCTGTGGCCGCCGCATGGCGCCCGGAACAAATCGAAGCGCTCAAAGCAGTTAGATGCGCTTGGAAGACAGAGTGCGTGAAGGCTGCTTCTCAATCGGAAAAAATCCTTAGACAGTCAAGAGGTATTGGATTTCTGTTCACAAATGCAAACAACCAAGTCCTGACACATAGGAATCCAAGTTGACTGAATTGAGGCAAGACTTAGCCTCAGGAGGTAAGGAAATGCTTTGGACAATATTTGTGATCCTCCTGGTTTTGTGGCTCGTTGGCTTGGTGAGCAGCTACACACTTGGTGGTTTCATTCACTTGCTGTTGGTCGCGGCAGTGATCGTGTTGATCCTGCAACTGATCTCTGGGCGCCGGTCTGTAATTTAGTGCCGTCAGCGACATTAGTTTGCAATTTCATGATGGAGACGCATTGTCGAGAGGTAGTGTGTCTCAAGTGATAGCCTAGTCAACCACGGCCTTAACTTGAGGAACCAAACTGGTCGTGCGCAATCCAATCCACGGGAGGTGGAGTGATGAATAAGGACAACGTGAAGGGCACAATCGATGACGCGGCGGGCCGCGCCAAGCGCCAGGTAGGTGAGTGGACAGGCGACACGAAGACTCAAGTGGATGGTGCTGCTCAGCAGGTGAAGGGCAAGGTCGAAAAGGCCTGGGGCAATGTCAAGGACGCCGCGCACGATACCGCCCACAACGCAGATCGCACCGATGAGGATCTGGATCGCGAAAAGACATACGATACAGAACGACCCTAATTAAAGCGGTTCCCTAGAAAGTCGTTCCCGCGGCGGCATTATTCAGCCTCCGCGGGAATTCTATTTTTCACCCTTCTGCTATTACCTGAAAAGCCTTCCGAGCGGCAGCAATTGTTGCCGCAACTTCGGGGGCGCCGTGAGCTGTGGATAGGAATGCGGCCTCGAACTGGCTGGGCGGCAGCCAAACTCCCTGGTCCAACATGGCGTTGTGGAATCGTCCGAACATTGCGGTGTCGGACTTTGCCGCATCGTCGTAGTCCTTCACGGGGCCCGGCGTAAAGAACCACGTCCACATTGCGCCGACGCGATTCATTGTGATGGGTATGCCCGCGGCTGCATGCTTCTGCCGCGACTCCTTCGGCAACGGCCTTTGCAGTTGTCTCGAGCGTTGAGTACACTTCGCCGGCATGCTTCTGCAGATAGTCGACAGTGGCGATGCCTGCCGCCATCGCGAGTGGATTGCCGCTGAGAGTACCTGCCTGGTAAACGGGGCCAAGGGGCGCAAGCATGTCCATCCACCTCTGCTTTCCGCCGAAGACGCCGACCGGCAACCCCCCGCCGACGATCTTGCCGAGGGTGACCAGATCCGGATCCATCTTGTAGAGTTCCACCGCGCCGCCAAGAGCGATGCGGAAGCCCGTCATCACTTCATCCACAATGAGAAGTGCCCCTTCGCGCGACGTAATTTTGCGGAGACCTTCGAGGTATCCCTCTGCGGGGCCAATACAGCCAGCATTTCCAACCACCGGCTCGAGGATGATGGCGGCGATTTCTCCGGGATGCTCAGCGAAGGCGCTCTCCACGGCCACCAGGTCGTTGTAGGGAAGAGCCAGCGTGAGGTGTGCCACGGCGTCAGGCACTCCGGCGGAACCGGGAATTCCGAAGGTCGCAACGCCCGACCCGGCCTTCACGAGCAAGCCATCGGAATGGCCGTGATAACAACCTTCAAATTTCACGATGATGTTTCGACTGGTGGCGGCCCGCGCGAGGCGAATGGCGGACATGGTCGCCTCAGTGCCTGACGAAACAAAACGCAGTTTTTCGATCGACGGATAGCAGGCGACAATACGCTCGGCGAGGTCGGCTTCTGCTGCGGTGGAAGCGCCAAAGCTAGCTGAGAGGGTCGCGGCTTGTTGGACGGCTTCGACTGCCGGCGGAAATGCATGGCCCAAAATCATCGGCCCCCAGGAGCCAAAGTAGTCGATGTAGCGGTTGCCATCTGCGTCGGTAAGATAGGCCCCTTCCCCGCTGACAATGAAGGGTGGATTTCCTCCCACAGCGCGAAAGGCGCGAACCGGAGAGTTTACGCCTCCCGGGAAATAGCGCTCAGCGCGCTGTTGAAGAGATTGTGATCGCGTGCGGGTAGAAGTCGAAGGAGGCGTCATGGTGGGTTCAGTATAGAAGCCGGGCTGAACGAGGGCCGCAGATTGGGACCGGATGCCGGCTAGGCTTCGTCTTTGCGGCGTCTGGCAGCCATAGCCATGACTCCCATGATCTCGCATGCAAGGCCGAGGCCCAGGAGAACGCCCTGAATGAAATCGACACCGCTGGCGCTCATTGTGCCGTGCAGCACCGGAAATTCGGGCCAAATGAAACCGCCCCCCAGAAGCACGATCCCCGTGCCCAGCAGGGCCCTGGGAGGTATGGCATTTTGCTTGTCGAATCCAAAGCGACGAAGAAGCACCATCGATCCTTTGCCGAGAGATTCAGCTGACCGCCCAGAGGCCGGCCGGTCCTCAGGGTTTCCTTTTAGGCTTTATTTTCTTCGGCTTATTCGTCTTTGCCGGTTGCCTGTGGACCGAGGAGCCTGGCTTTATCGACCGACGAAGCTCCTGCCAGTCTTTTTCTGTCTGGTCGGCATAGCGTCGGCCAAACTCCGCCAATGCTTCGGTAAAGCTCTGTCCCGAACCGATGTATCCCGCGATTGTCATTGGATCACCGGCACGCGCATGACCGCGCGCCAGCAATTCCCCACAGACCTGGGCGAAGGCCTGGAGGCCTTCGCCGGCCAGATCTTCCAGAGAAATGCTGCCTTTATGGTCATTCAGCTGCCTGACAAGGTAGTCACGCCCCTGTATTTGAGTGCAGCCCAGGAATGGGTCGGATTGGACCTGCATGGCGCGCTGGCCATCCACGACGCGCTGGCCGTTGTGGTGGGCCGGACGCGCGTCGGGCAGGTAAGGGGTGTAGGCGGAGGGAGCTTCCTCCTTCATTTGCAGAAATAGCGGATCGCCGGGCCCATTGCCCTCGAAATATATGCAGTAGTCACGGAGACCCACTGAACCGGTCCCTACTACTTTGAATGCCACGTCGACCGGCCGATAGTGCGAAAGCAAATGCTGACGCTGCGGTTCGAGGCTTTGTCGGTAGAGCTTGAGGGCTGCCAGGACTGCGTCGGCCACCCGGGCGGGTACCCGAGTGAGGATCGGCTTAACTTCTTTGAACCGTCTGCCCCCCTGGATGGCCTTAGCGCGGAAAAGCTCGGTAAGCTGCTCAGCATTGTGCGATGCGGTGGCGTGCTCCGCTTTGAGCAGAGCGTCATGAATCGGCTGCACAGAGCCGAGGCGATGGACCTGGAAACGAGCGACATCGAGGCGTGGCATCTCCGCGAACATCCGCATCTGGGCCGCGTAGTGCCCGATACACAGCTGCACAGCCGCTTCGGCGCCGACTCCTTATGGCCAGATTCACGACCGGCCAGCACCAAGGATGCCGCCATGCGCTTCAGATCCCACTCAAAGGGGCCGACGATGGTTTCGTCAAAGTCATTGATATCGAATACGAGGCGCCCGTCCGGAGCGGCGAATGCCCCGAGATTGCGAACGTGCGCGTCACCGCAGAGTTGGGTTCGAATCCCTGTGTTGGGAAGAACCGACAAATCAGCTGCCATCACTGGCGCGCCGCCGCGGAAATAGCCAAACGGAGATACCGACATCAGCTCATATTTAAGGCTGAGCAGAGACTTGACGCGTCCCTGAGCCGCTTGCTGCAAAAGGTGGATAGCGGGTGTGGGCCGCGCTTTGATTTTGAGCGTGGAGTGTTCCTGGCGCCCTACCTGCTTTCGCCGGGCCTGCCCGAGTTTGCGCCGTTCTTCCGGAGTGGGCCAATGCATTGCAAAGGAACATACACCTCTACCCGATGTTGCGCAAAATTCCGGCCTGGAAAATCGATGGAGCGAAACGCTCCAAGATTCTGCATCGCCATTGGGGTGACCTGCTTCTACTAGACTGGACAAACCATGAGCGCCGCCGCGGCCGAACCCAGGCCCCTTCCCCAAGCCGCTGCCGTCTGGAAGCCCAAGAGCAATCCGTGGGTCATTGCCATCACGGTCACATTGGCTACGTTCATGGAAGTGCTCGACACTTCGATCGCGAACGTAGCACTTCCGCACATTGCAGGCGGCCTTGGGGCCAGCCAGGATGAAGCAACCTGGGTGCTCACCAGCTACCTGGTGGCCAACGCTGTGATCCTGCCCGCATCGGCCTACCTCACTACGTTTCTTGGCCGCAAACGCTTCTACATGATCTGTGTGCTGCTTTTTGGCATCAGTTCAGCTCTATGCGGCCTTGCCCCGTCGCTGCCGCTGCTCATCCTCTTTCGAGTGCTGCAAGGTGCGGGTGGCGGCGGCCTGGCACCGAGCGAACAGGCCATCCTCGCCGACACGTTTCCCCCGGCCAAGCGCGGCCAGGCATTCGCGCTCTACGGTCTCGCAGTGGTTTGTGCACCTGCCATCGGCCCCACCCTTGGCGGCTGGATCACCGATAACTTCGACTGGCGCTGGATCTTCTTTATCAACGTGCCTATCGCGGCGTTCTCGCTGTTTCTCACCAACCGCATCGTCGAAGATCCTCCGCACATCGTGGAAGAAGTAAAGAAAATGCGAAAGCAGGGTCTGAATCTCGACTATGTCGGGTTCGCTCTTCTCGCTTTGGGGTTCGGATCGTTGGAATTTGTCCTCGACAAAGGCCAGGAAGACGACTGGTTCGGGTCGCGGCTCATCACCATCTTCATCATCCTCTGCGTCACCTCGCTGGTTACGCTGATTGGGTGGTCGCTTTTGCAGATCCACCGCAAGCATCGGCCGATTCTCGATCTGACGCTGTTCAAGCAGCGAAACTTTGCCGTGTCGTTTGTGCTGATGGGCGTGCTAGGGGTCGTGCTGTTCGGCACCACGGTAATGATCCCGCAATTTGTGCAGTCGCTGCTCGGCTACACGGCAGAACAGGCGGGCCTCGTCATCTCGCCCGGTGGAGTGATGGTGATGCTCATGATGCCGGTGGTCGGCATCCTGGTAAGTCGAGTCGATCCCCGCTGGATGATTGTCTATGGTTTCTCAGTTTCCGCTGCGGCACTGTTCACCATGCTCCACCTCAACCTCGGCGTGAGCTACGCTTACGTCGCCTGGCTTCGCGTATTTCAGGCGGCCGGACTCGCGTTCCTCTTCATACCCATCAATACCCTCTCGTACACGGGCATTCCCATGACCAAGAACAACGATGTCAGCGGCCTCACCAACCTGGCCCGCAACATCGGTGGCAGTGTGGGTACTGCGTTCGTGGTCACCTGGCTGGCGAGGCGGCAGCAATTCCACCAGGACCGGCTTAGCTCCTGGATTTCGCAGAACAGCACCGTCCTGCAAAGCCAGATGGACAGAATGGGAAGCTATCTTTTGCAACATGGGGGCAAGGCCACTTCCCTGGCGCAGGGAAAGGCCATGGCCCAGGGCAGTCTTTACAGCCAGCTACTGCGACAGGCCACCATGCTGGCATACCTCGACGTGATCAAAGTTCTGGCGCTCGCCATGGTGTGCCTGATTCCGCTTGTCTTCATTATGAAACGTCCACCGAAAACGAAGGGCTCTGCTCCCCTCCATTGAGGGCGCGGCAATTCCGCCAACTTGTCATAAGAATGCAACGATTTGAGTGGAGGGGGCGCCAGTCAATAATCCTGCGGCTGCCTTGATTTAGACTTTTCCGCGGGAACCCTTTCGATACCGCCCGCTTCAGGCGCCAGCCAGTGCTCCGAAAGCGATCGCCGGTTCCGGCCTGGAGGATTTTTCATTGCATTCAGCCGCTTTCCTATTCCCTGTACTTCTGGTGTTTCCGCTCGCGCATCCATCAGCGACCGCTCAGACCGACGCAACGCCGCTCACGGTAGAGAGAATTTATGCCCACGGACCGTTGATTGGCACGCTGCCGGAAGGCATCACCTGGTCCCCAGACGGAAAGCACCTGACGTACCTTGATGGCGGCGAACTTGTCGATATGGACCCGGGCACCGGAAAACCGCATGTACTTGTCAGCCGCGCCAAGCTGGCCTCAATCAGCGGGGCAAGCGGTACTGAACAGGATCGGGATCACCGCCAACGCTACAAAATGGCGAGTTACATGTGGTCGCCGGATTCAAAACACCTGCTCTTTGACGCTAACGGACGCCTGTGGCTCTACGATCTGGGCAACGGCACGGGGTTGCAGGTCGGGTTTACGGATACCGCTTCAGGCGATGACCCGAAATTTTCGCCGAATGGGGAAATTATCTCGTTTGTCCGCAACCACGGGCTGAGTGTTGTGCACCCCCGCGAGCTAGTGGATGCCGCACCCTTCCAGGTGGCGCCCGCGCCTCCGGTGGCGTACGCGATGAATGGCCAGGTCGATTGGGTCTACGAAGAGGAATTGGGGGTTCGCAGCAACCACTTCTGGTCGCCGGATTCCAAGAACATTGCGTTTCTCCAGATGATTGAGGGCAACGTTCCCCAGTATCCGATCGAAGATTGGCTTCCGGTTCACGCATCCGTCGAAATGCAACGCTATCCTCAGCCGGGCGACGATAATCCTGAGGTCCGTGTCGGCGTGGTAGGCACCGCAGGTGGAAAGATCAACTTCATCAAACTTCCGTGCATCCGGGACAAGATTATGTTCCCAGGTTCGGATGGGTTGACCGGCACACGCTGTGGATCGAGACTCTTTCTCGCAGCCACCAGCAGCGCGACATCTACTTTGCCGATCTTTCCTCAGGCCAATCACGGCTCTTCACCGAAATCACCGACGAAAAATTCCTCGATCGAAAATTACGATGTGTTCGTCGATGGTGGAAACCTTGTCCTTTCCGACTGGAAGGACGGACACAATCAGATTTATCTGTATTCATACAATCCGGGCAGTCCGATGCTGGCCGCGACTTCTGATCCGAAGCAGTTGACGAGCGGCGATTTCGACGTGGATGGCATCTCATTTTTAGACTCGGCGCATCATACTGTCTTTTATGCCTCCAACGAAGGCAACGTGCTGGAGCAGCAACTGTGGCAGGTGGATTTTGATGGCAAGCGCAAGCCCGTTACAACTGACGCCGGCTTTCACGAAGGCAACTTCTCACCCAATGGCGAGATGTTCGTCGACCGGTTCTCCACGCGCATGGATCCTCCACGCCTCAGCATTTGCAAGACCGGCGGCGAATGCAAAGCCTTCTGGTCAACGCGGGCCCTCGAGCCTTTCCAGTGCACGCTCCCGAGCAGCTTGATTCGAAGGCCAAGGACGGTTCCACCCTGTATGCATCGTTGCTGTTGCCTCAGGGAGCGACCAACCCAGCGAGCGTGCCAGTCATCATGAATCCCTACGGCGGTCCCGGTGGGCAGGGAGTGCAAAACAAGTGGTCCGACTCGCTTCTCTTCGACGAACTGCTGGCGCAGCGCGGATTTGCCGTGCTGCACGCCGACAACCGAGGCACGGGCCATCGCGGTCGAGACTTTGCACAAGCTGCCTATCACAACTTCGGACCCGTGCAATTTGAGGATCAGCTCACTGTGCTCGATGCCGCACTCGCCAAGTATCCGCAACTCGACAAGGAGCGTCTGGGATGGTGGGGCTGGAGCTGGGGCGGAACGTTTACCCTGTATGCGCTGACGCACTCCGACCGTTTCAAGGCGGGAGTCGCCGTCGCTCCAGTTACTGATTGGCACGATTACGATTCCATCTATACTGAGCGGTACATGAGCCTTCCTGCTGATTTTCCGGATGGCTACAAAGACTTTTCGGTGGTGAACACGGCGGCCAGTTTGAAGGGCCATTTGCTGCTGGTGCACGGCACAGGCGACGATAATGTCCACATTGAAAACTCGGTACAGTTCATCCAGAAGCTGATTGAGGCAGGCATCCCTTACGATTTGCAGATTTACCCGCGCAAGACGCATTCGATCACTGGGCCCGATGTACGCACTCATCTTTTCAATCGAATCCTGGCGCAATTCGAGTTGTATCTCAAGCCAGCCTCAGGACAGGAGAAATGACATCAGGCGATAGATCGGCTGACGAGCCGGAAGGGACAGTGACCGAGCTGCGATTGCTGGAGGAGTCGCTGCTGGATGCGGCGGTGCGCCGCGACCGCAAGAAACTGCGCACAATGCTGGCCGATAATTTCATCGAATTCGGTTCGTCCGGAAGGATCGTGGACGCGTAGCAGCATCATCGAGCTGCTTGTCCCGCGAGACAGCGTTTTTTCCGCCGGATATTGAGGACTTTCGCTGTGCCCTTGCTGTCAGACGATGTGGCGCTGGTTACCTATCGCACGGTCCGTACCGATCCGAACTCGGGGGAAGTACTCGCCAGCCTGCGGAGTTCCATCTGGACCAGGGAATCGGGTGAATGGCGCATGCGATTCCATCAAGGCACACGTACTGCTGCTGAGGGGTCAAGCCGCTGATTCTGTCGTAGGAAAGCAACTGCCCTAAACTTCGCGACGCCGGAACATTTCATCCTTTTCGCGGCACGGGCACTTCACGCATCCCAGGCAGCACGCCAGCAATACCGCAACCCCTGCGGTGACGACTACCGCCAGAAGACTTCCGCTCGTGTTGAGCCACTGCACTAAGCTATGCATAGATGATTTTCGCTCCATTCGAACAGGGTTCGAGAGCGCTTTCCAACTTCATAAGATGCAGCCGGAGATTCCAATGCTGTTTATGGATCAAATTGCTCTCAATCCTGGAGTGGCCTAAGTGTACACCGAGAAAGTTTCGATTGGCTATGAGAATTCGGTTGCAAAAAGGCAAACAAAAGGCGAATAATTGATGGGAATGGAAGAGGATTCCATATCGGAGTCGGCCGAGACGCCCGGACCGGGATTTCGAACTAATTTTCCACAGGCCGGTCGCGAACCTGGGCTCGAAAATGACGTCTCATCTAAATTGGCTTTTTGTCGACCTCAACTCATATTTTGCTTCCGTGGAACAGCAGGTTCGACCTGAGTTGCGCGGTCGGCCAATCGGCGTTGTGCCGATGTTGGCAGACACGACCGTTCTGATAGCGGCGAGTTACGAAGCCAAGGCATTCGGGGTCAGGACGGGAACCGTCGTGGCCGACGCCAAGCGCATGTGCCCCGGCATTGAGCTGGTTGAGGCGCGGCACGAGATCTATGTCGAGTATCACCACAAGGTGGTTGAGGCAGTGGAGAGCTGCCTTCCAGTCACAGCCGTTTGCTCGATTGACGAGATGGCATGCAAGTTGATGGGACGTGAGCGGCCTCTGCTGGCAGCGCTGGAGCTTGGCCGACGGGTCAAGACGCGCATCAAGGATCATGCCGGGGAGATGCTGCGCAGTTCGGTAGGGCTGGCTACCAACCGCTTTTTGGCCAAGGTGGCAAGCGACATGGAAAAGCCCGACGGCCTGGTGGCACTCCCGCTCGACATTCTTCCTGAGGCGCTGGCAAGGCTCTCTCTTCGCGATCTTCCCGGCATCGGCGCCAAGACTGAGAAGCGCCTGAATGAGCGCGGGATCACGACTATGAGCCAGTTACTCGCCCTGGATTGCGAGCAGGCCGGACAACTTTGGGGATCCGTGTGGGGAGAGCGTCTTTGGCATTGGCTGCGTGGCCAGGACTTCGAAATGTCAGAGGTCGACCATCTCAAGTCCATCAGCCATTCGCATGTGCTGGCGCCCGAGATGCGAACGGCAGAGAAGGCCTGGGCTGTGGCGCACAAACTACTTCACAAAGCGGCCATGCGACTTCGCTCACATGGACTATGGGCCAGCAGCATCGGCCTGGCCGTCGGCTTTGCCGTTCCCCGCAGCGAACCCGGCCCCGTAAGCCGCTTCGGCGTTCCTGCGCGAGGCTGGCATGGCGAAGTCAAGCTGACCGAGTGCCAGGACAATCAGACCCTCATTTCCGCGCTTCGCCATTTATGGGAGTCTCAGCCGAAGACAACGGAGTCGGCACACCCATACTTCATTGGAGTTAATCTAGGTGGCCTGGTTCCAGACCGGCTTCATAGCCTGGGATTGTTTGATTCTCTTGAAATCGAGCAGAGCCGCGCCAAACTCCTTGAAGCTATGGATCAGTTGAATCAGAAATACGGCATGAGCACGCTCGCGCCGGCTACCATGCTTACGGCATACAAGGCCGCGCCAACGCGGATCGCCTTCCACAGCATTCCCGATTTGTTCTGAGATTCGGGCTTCTAGATAAATATCGAGCATTTATAAGAAACGAGAAGGCCCTCGATTTCTCGAGGGCCCGGTTTGCGTTCCATGTCGACGATTAGACAGCGGCGGGTGTCCGCTGCTCCAGCTTCGCCAGCCTGTCGGCAAGCAGGTTCTCGAGCTTAGCCAGCGCGTCGGAGAAGCCTTCGATCCCTTCCTTCAGCTTGTCGTGCGCCATGCGATCTTCGGCGTGCATTCGTTCAAAAGCCGCTTCGTCCATCGGAATCTTCTCGATATCCATTGACTTCGCCGCCTTCGGATCGAGCTTCCGCGGAAGCTCGGCCTGCGTGGAATCCAACTCTTTCAGCAAGGCCGGAGAGATAGTCAGCAAATCGCACCCCGCAAGCTCTTTGATTTCGCCTATATTGCGGAAGCTCGCGCCCATCACCTGGGTGTTGTATCCAAACTTCTTGTAGTAGTTGTAGATTTTGGTCACTGACTGCACGCCGGGGTCGTCCACGCCCTGGTAATCCTTGCCTGTGTCCTTTTTGTACCAGTCCAGAATGCGGCCGACGAAGGGTGAAATCAGGGTGACGCCCGCTTCAGCGCAGGCTACCGCCTGGTGCATGCCGAAGAGGAGGGTGAGGTTGCAGTGGATTCCTTCCTTTTCAAGAACCTCCGCAGCTTTTATGCCTGGCCAGGTGGACGCGATCTTGATCAGGATGTGCTTCTTGTAATCAATTCCTGCCTGGGAATATTGCTCGATGATGCTACGCGCCTGCTCGATCGTCTTCTCCGTGTCGTAGGAGAGGCGAGCATCGACTTCCGTGGAGACGCGACCGGGCACAATCGCAAGGATCTTCTTGCCAAATGCGACTGCGAGGCGCTGAAACGCTAGATTGGCGACGTCCTTGTCGCTGGCGCTTTCGCCCTTGTCATTCCGCGCCTGCTTCAGCACTTCGTCAACGATGGGCTGATATTGCGGCATCTGCGCCGCAGTGGTGATCAAAGATGGATTGGTGGTGGCATCGGTGGGGCGAAACTTCTCCATCGCCTCAATGTCGCCGGTGTCGGCGACCACCGTGGTATAGCCACGAAGCTGCTCCAGTAGACTCTGCGCCATGATTCCTCCGGGGGAAGGGAGCGCGCGCGGCGCGCATTCCGCTCCCAGTGTACGCCCCTTTGGATGCGCCGGAGTGTGAAGGGTTTCTGATCGTTCACGCCTTGAAAGCGAGTTCGAGCGATCTCGAAGCAGACATTCAACCAGGAACTGGGGTTGAACTGTTCTGTCATAAGTGAAAAACTAGCTCTATGTTCCAGGATGTGAGCACAACCACTTGGATCGCTTCCCTCATCGTTTTCATCGCATGCGGCTGGATTGCGCTGGTAGATGTGAGCCGATGGCGGCAGCGACTTCCCGTGCAAATCGGCGTCAAACGGCTCTTTTTGTGGGCCGCAGCAGCCGTGTTTGTTTTTTGGGGTGCTCATAATTGGTCGAACGCCTCTGGCGTTCCCCATGCAAACACAACGGGCGCAGTGATATCAGTGCAAAGAGCTCTCTACCATGGCGATCGCGAAGGCATGATCGCATGCGTGGAGGACTGCAAGATGGTCCTGCTGAACTTCGATCCCGATGCCACAAAGGCGGTGCGCGAGTATCCTCCCAATACGCCGTTCAAGATCGGGTACCTGGACGAGCGGAAGGAGGTCTATCCGAACGTGTTTGGTTTTGAGGTCGTCGATGTGTGGGACGCATCCGGCAATCAGGAGCTATATCACTTCGACACCACGTATCATCCGGTGCAACTGATCCTGCTGGGAATGGATGCCCTCATCCTGATTTTGTGCGGAGTATTGTGCACGCGGCTTGCTGATACAGAGTTCGATTCGGAAACTGACACGGAATCCGATTACGAGGTGCAACCGCCTCCGCCGACTTCAACTCCTTATCGTCGCCGCGAGATTCCGGTTCTTAATCTTGCCCAGGCTCGCGAAGGCGCTGAACCCGCAGACTAGCGTCCGCCCTATTCGGGTTGGAACGTATTTTTGAGCACGCCGAGTCCGGGAACAGAAATTTCTACCAAATCGCCCGGTGAAAGCGGACCTACGCCCGACGGCGTTCCTGTCAGGATCAAATCACCTGGCTCCAGCGTGATAGCGGCAGTGATATAGACCAGCAGTTCAGAAATGCTAAAGATGAAATCGGCAGTCGAACCGTGCTGGCGAAGGTCTCCGTTGACTCGAGTCTCGAGCGTCACGCCTGCTGCCAAATTCAGGTCGTTACTCACAAACGGCCCAACCGGACAGAACGTGTCCCATCCCTTGGCCCGAGTCCACTGCCCTTCCTTCTTTTGCAGATCCCGAGCCGTTACGTCATTGGCCAGCGTGTAACCGCGAATCACGCCGCGCCAGTCGCCGTCTACGGAAAACCTGCTCGTCCTGCGGCCGATCACCAACGCCAGTTCCCCCTCAAAGTCCACACGGGCAGAGGCGGCCGGCATGCGGACCACTCCTCCCGGCGCCAGGAGCGACGAGGTCGGCTTGAAAAAAAGCAGGGGTTCTGCAGGTACTTCGTTGCCGAGTTCTTTTGCATGATCGCGATAATTTCGACCCACGCAGATGATCTTGGACGGTGTGACAGGCGGGAGAAGGTACGCATCATCAAGCCGGATCGCCTCAAACCTCTCGGCGCTGAATTCGGACACGACAACGTCCATGCTGTCGCGGCGAGCGGCTGTGAGATGAAAAGCAATATCTTCTTCCGGAGCAGCGATCAAACCGGTAATCCAATATTCGCTTTGGCGTTCTTCCACAGAACCATAGCGAATCTCGCCATCGAGCAAAAACCGGCAATACTTCATGGAAAACTCCTCGGATTTCGACGTCAGGGATTGGGAACCTTGTCACGGGCCTCATCGGAACGAATGCTCTCGTGCCCTGCCTGATCCACGGCAGAAACTGCGTAGCGATAAGTGTGCCCCGCAGCCACGTCGACATCATGAAATGCTCCGCCAACCACGGGATCTTTGCCGGAGACGTTCGTCCACGCCATCGTGTCATCTTCACGACGGTAGACAAAATAGCCCGCGAGATCCGGCTCGGTATTCGGCTCCCAGTTCAGGTCGATCGTAGCGGGAGTTCCTTCGGAAGCGGCGGTTGCCACAGCGGCCAACCCCTTTGGCCTTGCGGGTGGAAATACATCCTGCGCTTCTACGCGAATGGGCGGCGAGATCTCTCCGGCAAGTTCGACAGTGTGTCCATCGACCTCGGTTCGTGCAAGACGTTGGGCACGGTATTCGTAGGTGTTGCCAAAGGCGATGGTCTTGTCGAGCGCGACGCCTGCATCAGACACGACAAACAGGTCCTGATTGATTGGCTCGGCAGGGGTGGGGAGGGAACCAGCACGTTCAGGGGTTGGGTGCGGTGTCAGCAGCTTACGGTGAATACGAACGGCGGTGTGTGGGTCACCGGAGATCCAGCGAAGGACGGTACCGCCTTTACGCGCTTCTGCCGCCAGGCCAGCGACCGGCGCGGGTGCCTCGCCCGCAAGAATTATCGCTGCGTTCGACGCGCCTGCTGAACGGCCATTGGGATTTTCAAGCTCAACAATGTAACTCAAGGACCGCGGCAGTCCGCTGGTAAGCGATGTTGGCAGCGAGTCAATAAATGAGCCCGTCGATCCCGGCGCGAAGGTCAGCCGGACCACCGGTGAGCATTGATTCGCGGCCTCATTGCGGCAGACTTTGACGGCCACATCCCGCTTGAGCGGAAGCCTGTCGGTGTTGCGTTTCGGCATTGTCCACGTCAGCGTAACCTGGCTCCCCGCGCGAACGGCCGCGAGGTTATCGACCCGATCGGGCAGATTGAGCGAAGGAGGCTGCGGCGGCCCGGGAGTTCCGCAGCCCGCGAGTGCCAGAAACAATGTGGCCACGACGGCCTCCACACTTCGCTTCGCCAAAGTCATTGTGCTCTCAGTCTATCGGTTCACATTGCTGACACGCTGTATGCGTGGCTACCGGCCCGCGTGTGTACAATTCTTGCGAATTCGAACTGAGTGAATGCACGGGCGCGGATCGGATCAACCTCGATCGGCGCATCAAGACTGCCTGCCCCCGAAAGGAACCTACCCTCGTGTTGATCTTCGCAGCCATTCTGGGAATCTTTGTGTACGGCATGATCGCCGCCATGCTGGGGACCATCCTGCCCGATCTCTCCGACCGCTTCAAGCTCACCCCTTCGCAAAACGGCACCATCGCCTTTTCGCAGGCTCTCGGCTTGATGATCGCGTCGCTCGCCGTGGGTCCGCTTTTGGATACTCAGGGGGACAAGATCGGCATCGTGCTCGGCCTCGTCTTCATCGCTATCGCTCTCTTCGGCCTGCCGCGATCGGGGGGATTCGGGAGCATCGCGGTGCTGATGTTTCTGCTGGGCATTGGCGGCGGAATTGTGGTCACCGGCGCCAACGCGCTCACTTTTGCCGTCAGCCCCGACCACCAGGCCACCGCTTCCAATCTCGTCAATCTGTTCTTTGGACTCGGTGGGTTGTTGACGCCCTTCATATCCGCCAATCTGTTCAAACGCAACTGGGTGCGCCTTTGCTACACCATCGCAGTGCTCACGGTCATCGTTGCCGTCTATCAGATCGCCGTGCCCATGCCCGCACCCGTGGGAGGCTCGGGATCCATCTTCACGCAGGCGGGTCCGATCCTCGGTCAGCCGATGCTCTATCTACTCGGACTCTTCCTCTTCCTCTACATCTCCTGTGAAGTGGGAGTGTGGAACTGGTTGGTGCAGCACCTGATCGCGCAGGGCATCCCCGAAGGACGCGCGCTTAATATTCTTTCTCTCGGCTTTGCGCTGGGCCTTCTGATCGGGCGCGTCGTGATCTCGCAGGTACTCAAAAGCGTGCCGGCGGTCGAGGTGACGCTGGGCGCGTCGATTGCCATGGCGATTACCACGTTTCTGATGCTGCGGACGAACAAGGCCGGAACGGCGGGCGTACTGGTGTTTATTGCGGGCGCGGCAATGGCCCCGGTATTTCCCACGACGCTGGCGATTACGGGCCTGGCATTTCCGCACCTGGCGGGCACGGCCATCGGGTTTGTGATCGCTTGCGGATGGGCCGGGCTCGCGGTGAGCTCGCGCATTATCGGCGCAATCGCCGGTGGAGATCCTCTGGGACTCAAGAAGGCGCTGTTGCTGATTCCCGCTTCAGCCGTGTTGATGGTGGGCTTGAATGTGGCGATCTGGGCGGTGCTGCCCAAGTAGGACCGCACCCTTTCTAATCAAACCTCGATGACGGCCTTGGAGAGATTCCGGGGCCTGTCGACATCAATGCCATGCTCGAGGGCCATGAAGTAGCTGAAGAGCTGCAGCGGAACCACCTCCGAAAGCGGAAGAAGGAATTCGTTGGCCGGCTCTACCTCGACGACATCGGTCGCCAGGGCAGCAACCTGTGTGTCGCCGGTGTTGGCGACCGCAATCACGCGGGCACCCTGCTTCTTCATGTCTTCGAGAAGCTGCAGCGTTTTTTCATAGCGCACCATTGAGTCCTCAAGCCCGCGGTCGGCGGTGGCAAGCACTACCAGCGGAACCTGCTCGCCCACCAGGGCGTTCGGCCCGTGCTTGAGCTCACCGGTTGGGTATCCCTCGGCATGCACGTAAGACGACTCCTTCATCTTGAGGGCCCCTTCGCGCGCGATGGCGTAGTGAACGCCGCGGCCGAGATAAAGAAATGTGCTCGCGTCCGCGTACTTGGCAGCCAATGCGCCCATACGCGTCCGCCAAGCGTCCAATTGCCTTTCAATCTGAAGCGGAACCGCCTGCAGTTCACGAATATTCCGGTCGAGTTCCGCAGCATCCATGGCGCCGGTTTGCTGCCCGGCATAGAGCGCGAGCAGGTAGAGCGCCGTGAGTTGGCACGTGAAGCTCTTGGTTGCGGGTATTGCAACTTCCTGTCCAGCGCCCAGAGGCATGGCGGCCGCGGCCTCCCGCAACATGGAGCTGCCCGGAACATTGGCAATAGCCAGTGTTTGTTGGCTGTGATCGCGCGCAAAGCGCAATGCTGCCAGGGTATCGGACGTTTCGCCCGACTGCGAGATCACGAGCACCGAAGGGTGACGTGGATTGGCGGTGGCGCGACAGCCGAATTCGCTGGCGTACTCAACATCCACGGCAAGCCCGCATAAGTCTTCGAGCAGGATCTCCGCAGCCAGGCCCGCATGGCGGCTGGAGCCGCTTGCCGCAATCAGGACTTCCCCGCGCGGATTGAGCCAATGCGCCATGGGCGCGAACGCCTCAGGATTCAGCGCCGATCCGCTCAGATAGAGATCGAGTGTGCGCCGTATAGCGGCAGGCTGCTCGTAAATCTCGCGAAGCATGGCGTGGGGAAAATCGGTCATCAATGCAAATCTCCTAAGCGCTGCGGAACAGTGGGAGGAATTAGAGCGGAATCCCTTATCGAAACCCGCAGACTGATTTTATAAGTTGGGCCGGGTGTTTCAGCCACAGGGACAAGCAAACAGCCACAACGAGGGCAGGATCTGCGTTCGCCCCGGCACAGCGCGCTAACTGATGTGTTCGTCTGCGGATTTGCTCAAGGGACAGTTCACCCTGAACTAAGCATCGGCTCCACATTCCGGGACTTGAGCCACGATGACCTTGTGAAGTTCCAAATGGCGGAATAAACCCTTGAAGCAATACTCGAGTGCTACGTCCCCACAACTGGGACACGAAAGATGATTAGATAGGAGGTCTAGCGGTCTTCGCGCTGCTTGCGGGAGGAGCTCATCGCAGGGGAACCCTCTCCGGCTTTCGGGCAGTGGCAGCAAAACGACGAGCCTGCGAGGCGAAAAAGGTAGCAGCCTCCGCGTAAGTTCTGGGCATCACGCGCCCCACCAGCCACGAGCCTTCGTGAAGCGCTGTAACCGCCACTTCGCCGGAAAACTCGACTTCGTAATCGCCGTCGGGGAGTTCCTTTGGAGCCTCAATAATCGCGCAGTGCGAGTAGACCGGACGTTTCGAGTCCGCTTCTACCGTCTTCGTGGCTAGCAATTCACACGATGCCTCGTGGCCCATTCCACGTAGAACGCCTTTCATCAACACAGCAAAACGCATCAGGCCCGACCTCTCCCCAAGGGGTCTGTTGTGTTCGATGGGCGACATTAGCGGAGGGTTGCCGCATCTCCAAGTTTTCAATTGAACAGTATTCTGCCGGCGCCTCACCGACTTGGATGCGGATCGCCTAGAACACGCGGTAGCGAATACCCACCGTAGCGCCAACCGAGTTCATTGCGCCGAAGGTGAACTGCGGCCATGCCTGGTACTCAAAGTCGGCCCGCGCGGTCCAACGCCGGCTGAGGCGATAGTCAATCCCGCCTCCACCCGCGATGACGAAGTAATTGCCAGTCGCAAAGTTGTAGGGGAAATTGAAATGACCGACCCCGCCAAGAGCCTTCACATAGGGCTGCATGCGGTTGTAATTAAAGTGGTATCGGCCGCCGGCAAGGTATGTCTCAGCGTGAACATTGGCGGTCTGGTGATACTCAAGCCGACGAGCCTCGGCCTCAAGGCCGAAGCGCCGAACAGTGTCTGCATCAACCCAGGCTGTCAAACCGAGAATCTTGCGATCGCCGTACTGAAGCGTAAAACCAGAGGCCGCCACGCCCACGGACAGCATGGCCCGTCCGGCATTCGCGGATTCTGCTGCCTGGGCAATCGCAGATCGCTCGCCTGCACTGATCATGAGAAGTAGAGCCAGAAGATGCATGAAATGGGACACGTGCCGTCCGCGTCGGCAATGCCCCGAGAGGATTACGAAGCCGTAAATAATATTCATGTTTCTCCTGCGGAGTATATCTCTTCCAATACGTTGCGACAGGCTTTACCAAGACTGACCCCCGGACCATAGCGCCTGCCGATCGCTGAAGGCGATCCCAGATCTCACTTGGTAATGGTGAGTGTCACATTTTGATAGTGCGAAATATTGCTCCCTGTTCCGATGCCCCCGACCTGAATCGTGTAGGTTCCGGGCGCGACCGAGTGCTGGGTGAAACCGGCGGCGCAACCGGTAACGGCTATAGCCCCAGCAAGGAACAACGCGAGTACCGCCATCATTGCTGCCGCATTGCGCTTCCGGAACCGCCAGAGGACGAATCCGAAGAGGAGGCCCGCGGGCCAGCCAAACGCGGCCAGCGACAGACCGCCCGAACCGGCCAAGCCGTTTTTAGCAGACTGACCGCCAGTAAGCGGAGCGTTAGTGTCAATGGTCAGTTGCACGCTCGTTGATCCGCCAGCTTTCAGCACAACCGTGTTCGAAGAGAAATGACAATTCACGGCCGCCGGAAGAGACAGGCATCCCATACCAATTGTGTCGGCGAAGTTGTTGCTTGACGTCACGTTTACCGCGACCGTGCCGTTTTGCGAAGAAACCAGCGTGATTGCCGACGGGTTAACCGCCACCCCAAACTCAATAGGAGTGCCCGTGAAGTTCATCGCGCTTGAAGACGACGGGCTATGGAGAGCGTCGCCGCTGTAGCTGGCTACGACAGAATATTTTCCCGGGGGCAGATCGGGAACCACAGTCGCCACACCGCTTGAATCCAGCGTAGAGCTTCCGATTGTCTTGGTTCCGTTGCTGAAAGTGATGGTTCCCGTAGGAATCGGTCCGGTGGTGCCGAACGCTGTCGCCACCAGTATTGCCTGCGAGTTCGGCCCGGGAGAAGCGGAAGTGCCCAGGTTGGTAACGGTCGGTATCGCCTGCACGATCTCGGACACAGCACCAGACGTGCTGGGATTGTCGTTCGTATCGCCCGAATAAGTGGCGACCACTGTGTGATTGCCTACCAGCAGAGAGGAATCTGTGAAGCTTGCCACGCCCGATGCGCCAACCGCAACGCTGCTTAGGTTTGCTCCGTCCACCGCGAACATGATGGTTCCCGTAGGTGTGCCGCCATTTCCGCTCACAGTGGCGGTGAATGTAATGCCGGACAAAACGTAAGCCGGTGACCCGCTCGTCTTGAGACCAACCGACGTCGTGGCGAGGATTACATTGACAGGCAGCGCGGTCGAGGTGCTGGCTTCGTTGTTCGTATCACCGCTGTAGGACGCGACAATGGCATGTACGCCTGGAGCCAGGACCGGATTGATCGTGGCCTTGCCGTTACCACCAACAGAAGCCGTTCCCAGCTTCGTTACACCGTCAGTAAACGTTACGGTGCCTGTCACGGTTGCGGAACCGGCAGTCACAGCTACTGAAGCGGTAAGCGTCACAGGAGCGCCGGCAATTCCGGGAATAGGTGAAGCCGCGATACCGGTGGTGGTGTGCGTCAGGTTCACGGTCTGGACGATGGGTGCCGATGTTCCCGGCCCGCTATTCGCATTGCCCTTGTAAGCGGCTGTTATCGAATGGCTGCCGGCGCTGAGTGACGACGTTGTAAACGTGGCGACGCCCGTTGTGCCGGTGAGAGTTGCCGTTCCGATTTGCGTGCCGCCGTCGCGGAAGCTCACAACTCCGGTAGGCGCCAGGCTTGCGGTAGACGTAACAGTCGCCTTGAAGGTGACAGGGGTGCCATAGATCGACGGGTTGTTGCTGGAGGAGATTGCGACAGTCGACGCGGCGAGCACGTCCTGGCTGAGAATGCTGCTCGTACTGCCAAGAATGTAATTTGCGACATCGCCGCTGAAGATCGCAGTGATGGGGTGTGCGCCGTCGCTCAGTGTAGAAGTGGTGTAAGTCGCCGTATTGGCAGCAGTCAAGGGGACCGTTGTGAGTATCGTGGTGCCATCCATGAAAGTCACGGTGCCGTCGGGTGCTACCCCTCCGCCGTTGGCGATGGAGACCTTCGCCGTGAACGTCACTGCCGACCCAAGAGCCGATGGATTGCCGCTGGACGACAATGATGTTGATGTTGCCTCATTCACCACTTGTACGATTACAGCCGAGTCGCTGGCGAAATGAAGCGTATCGCCGGAGTAGGACGCCTTGAGCGTGTGAGTGCCAACCGTGAGTGACAGCACATTGAAGCTGGCGATCCCGCTGGCGTTCACGGGCACGCCCGCTTGCAGTTTCGTCGCCCCATCAAAGAACGTGACCGTTCCGCTGAGCGCGCCTGTATTGGCTCCCGTGCTGATGGTCGCGTTGAGCGCAACACCCTGCCCGAAAACCGATGGGCTGGGAACGGCTTTCAGCACTACAGTGGTCGAGTTGACCGGAGTGGCATTGCCCGCGACTGTCACATCCAGTGTCGAGTTGACGCTTTGGTTCGTAATCGTGATGTTGCCGAAGAGGGGGTTTCCCGCCGCGGAAGGGGCAAATTCCACACCGAGGGCGCACAATGCACCCACTGCAAGAGTGTCACCCCCTGCACACGTCGTTCCATTGCTGGCGAGCGCCGTATTTCCATCAGGAGAGATTCCCGACAGAGACAGCGGAACATTGCCTTCGTTGGCAAGATATTGCAGCACGGGATTCGAAACAGAACCCTGCCTGACAGGTGTCGCCGTGAAATCAAGTCCGACCGTATTAGCCTGAATCTCGCGGATGCGCATGAAGTAGTAATCCGCCACGAACAGGTTGCCGCTTCCGTCGATCGCCAGCCCCATCGGTCCGTACAGCTGGTTACCAATAAACTTCTGATTGACCAGGCTTTCACCGGAGCCGTTGTGCACAATTGTGGTGATCTTGCCGGTTGCGGCGCTTACCTGCCGGATGGCGTTGTTCTGCGAGTCCGAGATGTAAACATTGCCGGCCGGGTCCACCGCCAGGCCTGACGGCACCCAGAGTTCCGCCGCAGAGGCTGGTCCGCCGTCTCCGGTGTAACCGTTCGTGCCGATTCCGGCCAAAGTCGAGATGATTCCCGACGTGTTCACTACGCGCACCCGGTTGTTGTCCGAGTCAGGAATGTACATGTTGCCGGCGGCGTCAAATGCCACGGCGTAGGGGCGATTGAGGTGGGCGACGATGGCCGGCCTGCCGTCGCCGGAATAGTCGCCTAAGCCCGTCGACGTCATGTAGCCCGTGCCGGCTACGGTCGTGATGATGCCGGTCGCCATCGTGATCTTGCGGATCTCGTGGTTGTTGGTGTCGGCAATGTAAAGATTCCCGGCTCCGTCCACGGTGACGCCCCACGGCTGGTTGAGCGTAGCCGCTGTCGCGGGCCCGTTATCGCCTGTGTTGCCCACAACTCCAGTTCCGGCCACGGTTGATATCTGTCCGGTCACCGAAGAAACCACGCGGATCGCATTGTTGCCCGTGTCGGCAATGTACAGGTTTCCAGCACCGTCTATTGCCACACCGGAAGGCGTGTTCAACGCCGCATTGGTGGCAACCGTGCCATCGGGCGAAAAGCCGGAGTTTCCGTTGCCGACCACCGTGGTGATGAACTGCGTGTTCACATCCACTTTGCGGATGCGGTCGTGAATGCTGTCCGCGATGTAGAGATTTCCGGCCGCATCCAGAGCCACGCTGGAGGGAAGGTTCAGATCGGCCGTGGTCGCCGGCTGGCCGTCGTCCACCAGGTCCCAGGCGCCGCTGCCCGCCACCGGAATCATGTTGCCCGGAACCAGCACCGCCAGGCTTCCCGATCCGGTGCCATCGAGGTAGGTCACGCCGAGCACTCGGCTGCCGCTATCCAGGAGCACGACCGCACCCCGCCGGGGTCCGGGGTAAGCCGGGGTAAAGTTGACCGTCTGCGTGCATTGCTGGCTAACCGCCAGCGTGACGGACGCGCATGTGCCGGCCCCTGCCGTGTAGTCCAGGTTGGGATTGCCCAAAGTGAGAACCTGAACCGCAGCCACTGTTCCGGCAGTCTGTGCGGTTACCGTAACGGTCTGCGACGTGGGGCTTCCCACCGCCTGCGTCCCAAACGTCACTTGCCCAAATGCGCCCGGAGCCACAAGGCAAAAAACGGCCAGGCTCGCGATCGATCGACCGATTCCCCTCATTCCCTTCCGGATTTCAGTCGCGTGGCCGAGGCCCTTCTGACGGGGCTGGTGAGAAACAGTATTAAGAGCAAAACTGTCAGAGGCGGGAGGAATAACTATGGCACGGCACATGAAGGTACTCCACGCTTTACTCGCCAAGCAGGTAGACACTCATATAGGCCCGGTAACGCCGCGGGGGAAGCCCAATATAGTAGGCCATCACGGAGAAAGCGGGTGAGGTCGTAGAAGCCCGGAAGCAGAAGCTTTATTTGTCTGGAGTATAGTCCTCGGCGCGATACGGAAGTAACTAAAATACCGTTACTCACCGACAGTGGTGACGAAAATCACATTACCGTTGTGCACGCGACATTAACGACCGTAATAGTCCACTTTAGTCGAATGAAATGAGTACCTTAGTAATTGAAACAGCGGCGGGGTTTTAAGCCGGGTTTTGACGGTAAATCCTACCGCTTTCTCCCGTTGAAACCGTTATCAAAGTGATCATGGTGCCATCACGAGAAATCCGGTGCAAAGGCCGATAAAGGTGGAAGGAAATCGGGCCTAAAATCCTAGAAATGCCGGATCGTTTCGTCGGGACCCGTCCCGGGAGGAGTCAGGGGTGCAGTAGCCCGTTCGCCGGTCCGTTCCAGCTGATTTTCCAGCGAACGGGACACAAGGTCGCGAGAGCCAAGACCCACAGCAAGCGCCAAAGTAAGTACGATTCCTCCAAATACGATCCCGAAAGCCAGTTCCACGATGTTACCCCCGATCTGCAGGTGATCGAGGACCATCGCCGCGGTCAGAACCAGCACCAGCCACTTCACGCCCAGGGATAGGAAGCGGGCGTATTGGAGCTGAGCATTCACGGCGCTGATAAGCACCGAGCGGGCCAGGAATCGCGCGATCAGGGTGCCGAACAGCAGCACCAGAAGAGCGCTCACAAGGTGCGTCAGATACGGCAGCACGGCAAAGGATGGCGCGGTAGCCGTCGCGTAGGATGCATCAAATGCCGACACTCCGATCAGCAGGCCGAGTACCACGCATATCCAGAATGAGCTGCGCGCAACCAGTTCCGTGGGAGAGCTTGAGGGAGCCCAATCGCCGCGGTTGCGGGTGAGCCTCTCATCAAAGCGAATCCAAACCAGGGCTCGGCGCAAAAGGGCGGAGATCCCCATACCTACTGCTGTAAAGAAGAAGAGGGCGACAAAGAAAGCCAGCAACCCCGGCAGAACCGCGATCAGCAGCGAGAGAACCCTGTACAGGGACTGGTGCAGAGCCTCCGACATGTGTGTCCACACAGACGTGTTGTCTTCGTACGCAGTCTGTCCGAGTCCCGCCACATGGGGTTGAAGCCAGTGAATCACGAAATTTGTTTTGTTGACCATCGAGCTGCCTCCTGGAATCTCTGCGAATGAAAGCCGGATTGATGTCACCAGGGTCATGTGCAGTGGACTCAGGGATGTCATGGGTTGAACCTGTCAGGCCAGCGCCAGCGCGAGACCAGGTAGGGCTTGTCGGCGTCAAATGCACCGGCAACGGCCTCAATGTGGCGTTCGGGGTCTGCCCCGTTGGCGGCGAGATTGATGTGCCCGGCCACCCAGGCAAGGTAAAGCGGGATGAGAGCGCCGAGGAGGTGGCCTCGGTTGATTGTCCGTAGACGGAATGCAACCAGGAAGTCGTAGACGATGCGCGCCCAAAGATTCTCCGGCATGCGAAATGACGCCGCATCGAGCACGGTCAACCGCTTGAGGCCGACGAGGCTGGCTGGAGGCAGCACCAACCCCCAGATTTCCTGCAGGTTGGAGTACGCCAGCCGGAAGCCCTCGACCATGGGACCAACGTCTGAACTGCGTTCAGCCCCACCCGGCGCGGGAAGCATCACCCGCCCCGGCGGAACCCTTCGCGCACGCTGCCAATAGGCGGCTTTAGCTTCAACGTCAGAGAAAAGCGAGCTCGTAATGTGGTTCAGAACGGTCCGGATGTCCGGATCAGGCGGCTGCGGGAGTGTCCGAATTCCTACGTCGAACTCTGAAATGTTGAAACCCGCAACCACCGCTTCAGAGACCGGCCATAGAAGGGAATCAGTCTGCCCGGTTCGCTGCCCTGCAGCGGAGAGGCGCTCGGCCATGCGCAGAGAAAGGCCCAGATCGATGGCTAACGGATAACGTACGCGGGTGGCGAACAGCGCCCTGGTGAGCGGGTAAAGAATGGCGGAATTGACGAGGCCCGCATTGGGCGGAAGCTGGTACAGCGGAACCGCCAGGTCGATCGATCCGCTCATGACGTTGTTCGTGAGCTGCCGCAAGGCCCCAGGGCTCAACGAGCCGGATTCTGGTCCCAGGATGAGAATGTGCTTCGCTTCATACTTCTGGGCCAGTTCGTAGGCGCTGGTGAAGTCGGCTGCGGTCAGGGTCCACGAGGTCTTGGTGGAAGGCGCATTCACAATGCGCAGCGAAGGGTAGGCCTCCGGGGTGAACCCGTTCTGTGTAGCAACCAGCAACTCCTCCGGAGGAAAGAGACCGGAAAGTTTCGCCAGCAGGCTGTCAAACTGCTCCTGCGGGAGCTCGGCGGCAACCACGAGGAGCGCGCATCCGGTGTGTGCCGGCGGTCGTGTGAGGTCGGAGATGGGATCTGCTGTCGCCATAAGAGTTCAAGGATGCAAATCGAAAGAAAAATGTGGTGCAGGACGCTCGACTCGGAGGTGGATTGCCAGGTTCTGTGACCATCCCCTGATACCGAGTCTTACATGGATAGGATGCCGGCTACCGGAATCCGCAGCCACGCCGGCCGGTTGTTGAGTTCGTACAGCAGTTCGTAAAGCGACTTCTCCAGAACATACGCCGCGAAGAGTGATTGCGCTTGTTCGGGTGGAGGAAGCAGTGAAGGGTCGGCTGCAATGGTGGTTTTATACGCGCGCAGGAACTCGGCGGATGCTGCGTTTTCCCATAGCCGCGCCCAGCTGCGGAGCTTCATCTCTGAGGCGGGTTCCTGCACCAGCAGAAACTGCGCAAGAGCCGACTGGGCAACATAGGAAAACGACCGAATCATGCCCGCAACATCCCTCAAAGGGGACTGTTTCCGTCGCCGCTCCGCCAGGGACCGGGCAGGTTCGCCTTCAAAATCCAGCAGAACAAAGTCGCCTGCGGACGTGGCAACTGAAGCATTCTCCTCGGAACCCTTCACCCGGAGCGTCTGGCCCAGGTGGTAGTCACCGTGTATGCGGATACGCTTGCCGCCAGCGTCCGCTTTTGCCAGCTCGCGAGCGCGGTCAAGCAGCTCACGGCGCCGTGCCAGCAGCAGCGCCGCTTCTCCCATGATGTCGTCAGAAAGCGTTGTGAACTTTGATTTGAGCGCCTCCATCGCGGTGGTGATCTGATCGTGGATTCGCAGGGCGTCCCGATTCAGATCATCCGCCGTGAAAATCTCCGCGTTGAAGGCCGGGTCACGGGTCGGAGTGGCCAGGGCCAGGTGCATCTCCGCGGTCCGCTGGCCCAGCAGCGCCGCGGCATCAAGCAGGGGCGCGGCGTACCGCTGCAATTCCGCCGGAACCTTGGTCTCGCCCAGAAAGCTGGGAGTCGGAATCTCCATCGGTGCCGGGGTGGAAGCCACAGCCTCGAAGAAGGATTCGAGCTGCTTCAGAAACCATTCCCACCCATCTCCCTCGTTCGGAACCAGCCCCTGAAGCATGGCAATCGTAGTTTTTTCCCCCACATCGGGGGTTATGTCGATGGCCCCCAAAAACGGCGCAATACGGGGGAAATGCGCAACTTCGGTAAGAAATCGCCCAATCTCAACGTCGGGGTTCTCGCCGGGCTGGAGACGCCTAAATAGCTTTAGAATTAGCTTTTTACCGAAAAGGATGGAGGTGTTGGACTGTTCGGCGGTACCGACTTTTCCCGGCAGATGCTGCTTGCCTCGAACGGCGGCGAAGGCGGTAGACGCTCTGCCGTTAAGGACGCCCGCCCGCAATTCGAGGTTGCCGGCGGTGGGAGACTCGCGCGGCTGCAGGCGCTGGATATTTGGAGCCGGGACTGTGTGGCCATCGGAGCGCGGTGGCGCAGCGGCCTCGCCTGGCTGAGCGGTACGAGGGAGCGGTTCTACAGAACTTCCGGCCAGCGGATGAGGGGTAATGGCGGCTGGATCGTCCTTCCGGGGGATAGAATGCGCCGGGTGGGCGGCTGCGTCGACCAAGGAAGGTGCAGCCGGGAAAACCTCATGGGGGCGAAGATGCACCGTACCGTCTTGAGGAGTCGCATGCGAGGCCCGCTCGGGATGGGCCAGAAGCTCGACCGCCTCGCCATCCAGCATGGCTTCCCGCGCCGACTGACCCGTTGCCGCCGAGGCGAGTGACGCCGCAACCTGAATGGCTGCCGTCCTCGGATTGGAGAGCTCCAGCGTCGCATTGTGCTCAATCAGGGAAAGTAGTGCCTGGCGCAAGTCTTCGCGGACTGAGGCATCGTGGAGTATGCCGTCTCCTGTTGGGGTGGCCAGCGTCGCGACAATTGAAGCAGGCCGATCCGTCCGAATCTCGTCGGCGGCTGCGGCGGTTGAAAACGCCAGCGGTACCTGGTAGACGTCACAGGCACTGTCGCCGTAATTGACTTCGAGATAGAACAACGCGGAAGGGATGGAGCTGTCCGGCGGCAGGTCTGCAACCGGAAGTATCTGAGTATTGGCGGCGACCGGCGCGGGCATCTCCACCCAGTCCAGAACCTTTACATTCTGGATCTTGCGGGTCTTGGCCCCGAACCATCGCTGACGCAGAAGCCATTCTGGCAGTACGGACTCAAGCAAGCTGGCGCCGTGGCCGGCAATGAAGCCGGACCATCCTTTGGTCATCAGGTCAAGAGCTACCCATTCATTCGCCTTGGCCTCCTCAAACGTGGTCGGGATGCTCTCGACAAGAGGATCAGACCAGGCTTCGGGCTTGGCGCTCGCGGGTTGAAGTTCGAGCCACAGGAATGAGTAGGGCGCGAGGCTTAAATCGTAGGGTTCAGCGGTGATCGACGGGAATTGGACGTATCCAGTCATCTCGACCGGTTCCGATCCTGCGTAGGCCGACAAGTCGAGCGAAACAGGCTGGGCGAACCGGCTGAGATTGGCCACGCAAAGCACGGTCTCGTGGGAGCCGTCGCCGCGGTCAAGATCGCGTAGGTAGGCCAGGATCTTGCGATTCGACGGGTTGAGGAAGATAAGCGATCCGCGCCCAAAGACCTGGAACAGTTTACGGAGGGCGATCATGTTCCGGGTCCAGTGGAGGAGACTGGACTGGTCGCTTTGCTGCGCTTCGACGTTTACAACCTGGTATCCGTAGATGGGGTCCATGACCACGGGGAAGTAAAGCCGTGCCGGGTCGCATTTGGAGAATCCGGCATTCCGGTCGGAGGTCCATTGCATGGGCGTACGCACGCCGTTGCGATCGCCGAGATAGATGTTGTCCCCCATCCCGATCTCGTCGCCGTAATAAATGATGGGGGTCCCCGGGAAGCTGAACAAGATGGAGTTCAGCAACTCGATGCGTCGACGGTTGTTATCGACGAGGGGTGCCAGCCGTCTCCGAATTCCCACATTGATTCGCATGCGCGGGTCGGCGGAGTAGGCAAAGTACATGTAGTCACGCTCGTCGTCCGTTACCATCTCCAGCGTGAGCTCATCGTGATTGCGCAGAAAAAGGCCCCATTGGCAGTTGTCGGGGATGGGCGGCGTCTGCGCCATGATGTCGGTAATGGGAAGGCGGTCTTCCTGTCGGAGCGCCATGTAGATTCGGGGCATCAGGGGGAAGTGGAAGGCCATGTGGCATTCATCGCCATCGCCGAAGTAGGGGCGCACATCGGCCGGCCACTGGTTGGCCTCGGCAAGGACGAGCCGATTGGCATAGTCGGTATCGATCGCCGCCCGGATCTGCTTGATCACGACGTGGGTTTCGGGCAGGTTTTCGCAGTTGGTGCCGTCCCGTTCGACCAGGTAGGGGATCGCGTCCATGCGCATGGCGTCGACGCCCATGTCGAGCCAGAATCGCATGGCTTTCAAGACCTCTTCGAGAACCAGCGGGTTGTCGAAGTTGAGGTCCGGTTGATGCGAGAAGAAACGATGCCAGTAGTAGGACTTGGCAGTGTCGTCCCAGGTCCAGTTGGACTTCTCAGTGTCAGTAAAGATGATGCGGGCATCCCGATATCGCAGCTCAGAGTCGGACCAGACGTACATATCTCTCTGCGGTGACCCCGGAGGGGCGAGACGGGCGGCCTTGAACCAGGGGTGCTGGTCGCTCGTGTGGTTGATGACGAGCTCAATCATGACCTGCATGCCACGCTGATGAGCGGCATCGAGGAAGGCCTTGAAGTCACCCAGAGTCCCATAGGACGGGTTCACGTCGGTGTAGTTGGCGATGTCGTATCCATCGTCGCGCAGGGGCGACGGGAAGAACGGCAGGAGCCAGATACAGGTGACTCCCGAGTTCCTGGAGGTAGTCGAGACGTGACATGAGGCCAGGAAAGTCGCCGATGCCGTCGTTATTGGAGTCGGCGAAGGCACGCACGTGAAGCTCGTAAATGATCGCGTCCTTGTACCAGAAGGGGTCAGACGCACTGGCGATCTTTTTCACGTTCTGCAGGGCTCCGGTCAAAAGTTCTTGTTTGCTGGTTGGATGCGTGTTTTGGCTTCACAGCCCGTCAGGGCTGCCGAACGATGCGGAAGATGTGTGCGGGCTGGGTGCCGGGGCGCAGAGCGACGTAGTTGCGCCGGTCGTACCAACTGTACTGGGAGCCGCTGAGGAGGTCATCCACTACAAATCTCTCACCCGGCGCCAGGCCGAGGGCGGTGAGATCGATGTCGACCCAGCCAGTCTGGCCGTACAGCGGATCGAGACTCACGACAACCAAGACCGCGTTTGCCTGGTCGGCGGTGGCCTTGGAGTAGCAGATGATCTGCGGATTGTCAGTTGGGTGGAACCTCAGAGAGCCATTGGATTTCAGGGCCGGGTTGGCGCGTCGAATGGCGTTGAGCTGCGTAATGAGTGGCACGAGTGAACCAGAGGCGTTGCGGCTGCGCTGCCGAATCTCGTACTTTTCGCTGTCCAGATACTCCTCGGATTCGGTCTTGCCGGCAGCAGGTTTTGCCGGAGCGTTTTCACAGAGCTCATAGGCAGGCCCATAGATCCCGTAATTGGCGGTGAGGGTGGCAGCGAGAATCAGCCGAAGCATGAACGCGGGACGTCCCCCGTCCTGAAGGGATTTGTGGAGAATGTCGGGGGTGTTGGGCCAGAAATTCGGCCGGAAGTAATCGATGAGCGGCGGCGTGATGAGCTCTTCCATGTAGGTTGTGAGCTCGATCTTGGAATTGCGCCACGTGAAGTAGGTATAGGACTGGGTATAGCCGGTTTTGGCGAGCCACTGCATCACATGCGGGCGGGTAAAGGCTTCGGCAAGAAAGATCGTGTCGGGGTACTTGTGGCGCAGCGTGCCAAGGCACCACTCCCAGAATGGAAAGGCCTTGGTGTGAGGATTGTCGACGCGGAAGATTTTGACGCCGCGCAGGATCCAGAACTCGAACACGGAGTAAAGCTCGTCCCAGAGGTCTTGCCAGTCCGGCGACTCGAAGTTCAGCGGATAGATATCCTGATACTTCTTGGGCGGATTCTCGGCGTATTGAATGGTGCCGTCCGGGCGGATCACGAACCAACTGGGGTGGTCGGCCACCCAGGGATGGTCTGGCGAACATTGGAAGGCTATGTCGAGGGCCAATTCCATGTCGCGCGTTTTGCAGGCGGAGACGAGATGATCGAAGTCGGCCCAGGTCCCCAGGTCGGGGTGAAGCGATTTGTGGCCGCCATTGTCATCCTTGTGAGCCGGGGCTTTGATGGCGGAACGGTCGCCGATTGCCCAGGGACTGCCCACATCGTCGGGCTGGGCGGTGACAGCGTTGTTTTTTCCTTTTCGGAAAGCGCGTCCGACGGGATGGACGGGGGGCAGGTAGAGGATGTCGAAACCCATGGCCGCGATCTCGGGAAGCTGCTTTTCCACGTCGGCGAAAGTACCGTGCTGGCCGGGAGTCCTGGACGCGGACCTGGGGAACATTTCATACCAGGCGGAGAACTGCGCACGTTCGCGGTCGACCCAAACGGTGAGTTGCGGTTCGGACTGCCGGGCGAACGAGAGTTCAGGGTACTTCTCAACCAGCGCGATGGTTTCCGCATCGAGCGGGAAGTCGTAATAGGAGAGATTGCGATCGGCGAGGGCAACGAGGAACCGCGAGGCTTCGGAGATCGCCCTGGCATCGGCGCCCTTGGCGCGCGACGCGGTCTGATCGAGCAGGATAGCCCCGGTCCGGAAGGCGAGCGGAATGTCCTGGGAAGCGGTTTGAGCACCGACCTGCAGGCCCCCCGGAGCGGTGAGCGTCGAACTGGACCCATCGGCGGAGCCTAGCGAGGCCGAGCGGGTAACTGATGCGGCACTTTGCATTTCGACAGGAATGGGCTGGGCGGCGAGGCGTTTTCTGAGGTCGCTTACCCAAGTGTCGAAATGATCGATCCAGCCGAGGATGGCATAGTGCCAAGGGCCCATCGCGTCAACCGTGAAGGACGCCGTCCAATAGTCGTTAACCCCGGCAATCATAGGTGTAAATCGCCATTCGCTCTCGGTATCGGGGCGATAGAGGAGGCGCGCAGCAACATGGTCATGCCCGTCGCCGAAGACGGCCGCAGTGACGTTGATGGTGTCGCCAACGATGCGGCAGACCGGGTGTCGTCCCGCATCCACCTGCGGTGTGACCTCTTCAATGACGACGCGAGAGCGACCCTGCGATGGCTTGATCAAACGCGACCTCCGGCTTGTGTGCGCAACTGACGGCACTGACCGCCAATTGAATTGTCGCCGATGCACATCAAAATTGGAGTACAAGACGGGTTCTTTCCGGACATGCGGGTAGAGATGCAGGGAGCGAAGTACGGGGTTACTTGAAGAAATGGGCGGCGCGGCGACCTCGGACGCAATGGATCACGCCGGGAGACAATGCGATATTTCGGACGCGGCGTTGGGATTATTAGAGGACTGCGCGATGACCGCCCGGTACTTTTGGTTGCCAATACCGCCTTTTCCAACAACTTCGCAGGCGACGCAGGCGCGAAAAGGGAGCATCCTACATTTCAAGACTAGTCCGCTGGGGCGGGATCAAAACATAAAAACCGTTGGAGTAGCGTCTATCTATTTAGCGGCACACAATTCCGTCCTGTTGTGAGCCATCGAGAAGGGGCGCCACCGGGTTTGGCGCTCGGACCCGGACTGCCTGGGGTTTATTTGCGCGGTCAAGTGCTGACTCGACCCGAGAAAAGTTGGATATGCAAGGGGAAGCCGACAAATGCCACTCACTAGAGACATGATCGAAATTGGAAGGCAGTTTTACATCAGCGCCTCGTCCTCAATGGCTGATGACCGGACACGGGTCCTACTTCACGCCGACACGTTTGCAATGTTCGACTGCAGTGGGGATATCAAGCCTGTGGGCGCGGAACAGCAGGGGATTTTTCATAACGAGACTCGGCATCTTTCGCGGCTGGAGCTGAAGCTGTGCGGGGTACGGCCGCTGCTTTTGAGTTCGACCATTCGTGAAGACAACGTAGTGTTCGCTGCGGACCTCACGAATCCCGATCTGCAAACCAGTACGGGCGACGAGCTGCCACGGGGCACCCTGCACATTTATCGCACGAAGTTTCTTGCCGACGGCGTTTGCTACGACCGGATCACCCTGCATAACTACGGGCAGGCGGCGATTGATGTGGAACTTTCGCTGGAGTTCGACGCCGACTTTTCGGACATCTTTGAGGTGCGTGGCGAAAAGCGGGCAAGTGGGGGAGAGATTCTGCCCCAGGACATACGCCGGTCATCCGTGACGCTGAATTACGAGGGGCTTGACCAGGTTCGGCGCAGCACGCGGATAGAATGCTCGCACCCGGCAAGCATGGCGCGCGAGAGCGGAATCGTGGTTCCCATGCACCTGGGGGCCCAGGAGGAGTCAGCTTTCACGGTCAACGTGGAATGCCGGCGCGGAGGCTGGGCGGAGGGCCCGAGCAGCTACGAGCAGGCACTGCAGGGCATGGCGCAAGAGCGTGCGGCAGGGCCCCTGGCCAATGTTGAGATTGAAACATCGAATGAGCCTTTCAATGCTTGGCTGCGGCGATCGCATGCCGACCTGGCCATGATGATTACGCGGACGCCGCACGGTCCATACCCGTACGCGGGCGTGCCGTGGTACAGCACCATCTTCGGGCGGGACGGAATTCTCACGGCCCTGGAGGTGCTTTGGATAGCGCCTGAGGTGGCGAAAGGCGTGTTGCAATACCTGGCAGCAACGCAGGCCACAGGGTTTGATCAGGAGCGCGACGCTGAGCCGGGAAAGATTCTGCATGAGTTGCGCAAGGGTGAAATGGCGGCCTTGCGTGAAGTGCCGTTCGGTCGCTACTACGGGACAGTCGACGGGACGCCGCTGTTCCTGATGCTCGCCGGCGCCTACTTTCACCGGACCGGGGATGCGGAGTTTTTGCGGAGCATCTGGCCCAATGTGCTGGCGGCCCTGGAGTGGGTGGACCGCTTTGGCGATCGCGACGGCGACGGGTTTGTGGAATACGTTCGGGAGACCGATCGCGGAATGGTGCAGCAGGGCTGGAAAGATTCGAACGACTCCATTTTCCACAACGACGGGAGATTGGCAGAGGGCCCGATTGCTCTGTGCGAGGTCCAATCCTACGTTTACGCCGCGCGGCAGGGAATTGCGGAAGTGGCGCGGGCAATCGGTCAGGACGCTTTGGCTGAGAAGCTGACAGCCCAGGCGGAAGACTTGCGCACAAAGTTCGCAGCGGCTTTCTGGTCAGATGATCTGGGAATGTTTGTTCTGGCTCTGGACGGGAAAAAGCGGCCGTGCAGCGTGCGCAGCTCGAACGCAGGCCATTGCCTGTTTTCGGGGATTGCATCAGAGACGCACGAGCGCTCAGTCAGTGACTCGTTGCTATCACCGGCGTTTTTCTCGGGATGGGGCATCCGCACAATCGTGACAGGGGAGAAGCGGTACAACCCGATGTCTTATCACAATGGGTCAATGTGGCCGCACGATAACGCCTTGATTGCGTATGGCGCGCTGCGGCGAACCGACAAGCAGTTGGCTCTGCGGGTGCTTTCGGGGCTGCTCGACCTGTCAGAGAACGTGCACATGCACAGGCTGCCGGAGTTGATTTGCGGGTTCAGCCGCAGGCCGGGTAAAGGACCAACCCTGTATCCAGTGGCGTGCAGCCCGCAGGCCTGGGCAGCAGGCGCCGTCTTCCTGGTTCTGCAGGCTTGCCTCGGCCTTGAGATCAATGCCCGGGAGTCTCGCGTGTATTTGCACCATTCGGCTCTTCCGGAGACGCTGGAACATGTGAAGATTCGCAACCTTCGCGTCGGCGACGCTTGCGTGGACCTGGCATTCGAGCGCTATGGAGAAACGGTCGGCGTCAACATTACGCGCAGAACCGGTCACGTGGAGATTGTGGCGTTGCGATGAATCTAACCCGCGTTTAGCGAAAAGCGCGCACGGACCTCATAGCGCGAGCCGGTGGGCCCGGAAATGCTTTCGTAGAGCAGGAACTCGCTTGGCGTGAACGCGGTGAAATGCGCGTAGGGTTTCGCCAGGGCATCGACCGCAGGTTTTAGCTTGCCGAGACCACCAGATCTACCTTTCTCGCGCGCGAGTGTAATGTGCGGATGGTAGGGACGTTCTTCCGGCTTGAAGCCGCAGGGGCTCGTGGTCATGGTGACAAGACGCTGGAGTTCAGCGAGTCTGGGTGATGGCGGTACACCCGCGAAGAAGACGCCCGCTCGATCAAAGAAATTCAATCCTTCAAGGCGGATTTCAAAGGGCGCCGCAGCAATCTTGTGCAAATGATCCACCACGCAGGAGAATTGTCTTTCGGTGGTTGAGCCGAGAAACTGCAGGGTGATGTGCCATGATTCAGGGCTTGACCATCGTAGCCCGTCGCCAGGCTGTTCTAAGTTGCGCGCGGATGACAGCGAGCTGCTCGGTTACAGAGGCTGAGACTGGAATCCCGATGAATAGGCGCATGCGATCAGGAGGCACCTCTGCGTGTCGAGGCCGCATTTGGAGCGGACCCGTCCGCTCGCGTCAATGTATTCCCGTTATTCGGCACGGGGCGCACGTCTTTTCGTTCAGTCTGCAATGCACCTTGCATGCACACAAGGGAATCGAGAAACGGAGTCTGCGTGGAGATGATGCGCTCGCGGGCCTCCTTGATGGAGAACCACGCGCCCCGATCGATCTCCGGGATCCGGATTAGCCGGCGGGAACGCGGTGGCCATTCAATCTCGCAGAAGTTGCTGACCAGCTTCGCCGGGTCGCAGTCCCCTTCTGCCGCCCACGCTGTAACGAGCTTTCCGGACGCCTGCCGAATGGTCCCGAGCTCTCCAAGAGGGCCGCTGACCGAGAATCCGGTTTCCTCTTGAAACTCGCGCAGAGCCGCCGAAAGGGGCTGCTCATCGTCGGCATACTCACCTTTGGGAATCGTCCACGCGCCGAGATCTTTCTTCACCCAGAAAGGGCCGCCGGGATGCACGAGAAAAACCTCGAGCTCGCTCCGCGATCTGCGGTACATCAGGATTCCCGCGCTGCGTTTTGGCACAAGGAACGCTCCCCGAAAGAGTGAATCGGTCGCACTCCATAGTAGACGAGACACCAGATCATCGTACGTCTGAATGGCAACAAAACACGACCGGGCGGGGCGCGAGTGCCCTGATGGATCAAAGCGGTCGTCAGCTGGCAGGATCGAGCGAGCCGCTGAGTGTCAAATCAATTTGCACCTCTTTAGCGACTTTGAGAATGAACATGCTCGGGTCCTTGAGTCCCCACTGGACATAGGGAACAACAAATTTCCCTTTGGCAGTCAACGCGGAGCCTTCGATGTGAATTTGCATAGGAACCGTGATGTCATGAGGCGTGCCGTGAAGGGTAAATGTACCCATCACTTGTATGTTGGAATCACCGGTGGGTGCGATCGTGCCCTGATAGCTGACCGGCGCAAAGGTGACATCGGCGTAATGCGCAACGTCGAGCACATCAGCGTGCATCCTTTTGTCGCGGCTCTTGTCGCCGCTTTCCCCGCTGACTGCGGAGACAACGATCAAGCCTGACATCCTGGGCAGACTGCGATCAAAAACAACGGATCCGCTCTGCACGTGGAAGGACCCCTTTACTTCATGCCCGGTTCCGGTGAGTGCGAAGGCTACGCTGCTGGCCGTGGGATTGGCACTGAAGGTTTGCTGCTGAGCTGAGCGAAATGGAAGCGTAGGACAACGGAAGGATGAGGAACAATGCTCTTGCGAAAGTCTTCATATCGTCTCCTGTCATGACGGGCTAGGGATTTTGAACGACAACGGATGATCGTTGTGTGAGAAAGAGAGTCAGCGAAGCAATCTGCTGGTCGCTCAGATACTCGTGGCCGGGCATGTCGGTTCCCGGAATGCCGAATTTGGTGATGCGAGAAAGTTCGACGGAGCGATCGCGGTCCGAGGCGCTGACCCGCGCATGCACAAAGGAGCCCGTAGAGAGACTGCCCGGAGGATGCTTGAACTGATATTGATACTGGCTGCGAGTACGGCCGTTGGTATCGTGGCAAGTGGCGCACTGGTGTTGATAGAGAATCTCGCCTTCCTTTGGATCTGCTTCGGCTACGGCCGATGCGGACAGTTGCCATTGCAATTCCTGCGCGCGGTGTTGTTGTGAGTCGCCGCCGTTCAAACTGGCAAGATAAGCCACAAGGTCGTCACCGCGCTGACTATCAAAGAGGAACGCAAAGGAAGGCATGATGGAGTCCCCGCTCACCTCGGCAGGATCAATGAGGTGGGCCTTGAGCCAGAGCGAAGAGCGGCGTCCCCCCACCTGTGTGAGGTCCGGACCTTGGCGGCGATTGCCGATGAGCGGGGGCTGCTGCTGGTGAATCTGTTGCAGGTTTTCTACCGGACCCCACATGAGCACGTCAGGCGAATCGGGTCGTACGTACTGGGAGTGGCAGTGGATGCACCCTCACCGATGTAGATTCGTCGGCCTCGTTCAATGGCTGAGAGTTGCGGAGGATCGGAGTGCTGAGAAAGCAAGCGATACATCGAAAATGCAAGAGCGAGAACGATGGCGAGCGCCGCGATCTCCCGCGTGCGCGTCTGACTTATCTGAATGACCGCGGGAAGCAGCACGAGGGTGCCTGCGACAGCGACGAAGGCGCCCGGGACATGACCAAGATTCTGGCCCATGCCAATACCGAGTGCGGAGCCCACCCAGCCGGCGATCGCATAAATCCAACCTGCCTGAATGCCTCTCGTGCGAATTGAGGTTGCCGGCGTAAGGAAAGAGGGATAAGCAACGAGTGCCACAGAGTAGAGCGAGACGCCCACGGGATAGAAAAGCGATGCCGCCAAGGCCACCGAAGGATCGCGCAAGAGCATGCACGCGAATCCGAGCGCCACGAAGGCCGCGGAAAGCACTACCCCGGAACGGCGATGCTGCAACAGCCAGCCCGCAGCTATTGCTGCGCAAAAATGCAGAAGGGCATTTGTCCAGAGATGCGCGGAGCCCAGCCATGTACCGGCTTTGAGCGCCGGGGAATGTTGAATGATGAAAAATGCCGCGGAGTCGAGCCACACCAGCGCGGCAAAGGAGACGAGGGCGCGCACGAAGCTCAATTGCGGAAGTTCGGGCAGCGTCTCTGCTTCAGACGGCTCTTTTGGAGTCGAAGCTACCGCGAAGCCAGCGAGGCAAAGGACCGCGGCGGCAACTGTTTGTGTCCGCGGCGTGGCTGTGAAAAATGCTGGGACATTGCAGGCAAAGTAGCCCATTCCTGTTCCCAGGCCCACGTTGAGTATCGGGTTGCGGCCACCGCTCCAGGACCGCAGGTGGGTGACAAGCGTAACGGTGAGCAGACCTATCGCCGCGCCGACCAGGAATGCTACAGCCACGGCGACAGCAAGGCCGAAAGGAAGGATGCTGAGAAGCGCAGCGGCCGCGCACGCAACAAATGCAATCCGAAGCCGGTGTGCTGCCGACGGAATAAAATCCACACGCGGCGCCAGCAGGCTCATCAGGATTCCGCCTGCGGCCATGGCAGCCATTACGATCTTGAGATTTACGTCGGCAAGGTTGAGTTCAGCGAGCCGGTTGAGAAATGCGAACTGCGCAAAGATGAGGAAATAGATGTACGTGATGGCTATCAGGGCGACAGCACGCCAGCCGCTGCTTCTTCGCCTAGCGGACATCGAAGAGCCACCTCTTGCGCAGTCCGATTGCCTGAATCATTGCGCATGCCGCGTCGAACAGAGCGACCGTGATCCAACCGGTTTCGAGATCGCCTGCAAGAACGCTTTTCAATACGTAGATAGCTACAGCGCTGCGTGTGAATGCGGTCAATAACCAAACAATCTCCATGCGCTCTGGCGGCGCCTCTATCGCGATGAGCACCGCGCCATAGAGATACGACATTCCTACCGACAACACGAATGCGCCGATATAGGAGAGGTATGGAAGTGAGCCCTGAGCAGTGTGAAGGCCCATGAGACGCAGTGTGAACTGAGGAGCAGCGCAAAGCAGCGCGCCAGTGGTCGCGTCCGAAAGGCCAGCGGCACACTGATAGGCGAAAAGGATGGGATGCTTCATGCTACCTTCACTCCGCGCAAATCAACCTTCACCTGTCGAGCCAATGCAGGCAAAGAGGATGCTGCGACCAGCCATTCGATCGATCCCGCCAGCATGGCGATGCCGGTAAGCAGGCGAACAATATAGAGCACTTCGCGCGCGACGCCGGGCACGATGGTGAACGCGGGATTACCGCCTTCGATCCAGCCTGCAACGGAGATGATGACCACATAGGCAAGCACGCCCATGTTCCAGGCATGGAAGGACCAGGTTCGATTGAAGATCCACGCATCTTCTTCGCCCATTAATTGAATCAGGACGAAGATAAGAAGCGCGGTGAGAAAGCCGGCAACCGCCGTGAGCGAATGCCCCACAAGAACGTCTGTGAACTTGATGCGATCGAGAATACCGGGCAGGAAGAGTACCCATCCGCTGATAACGAGCCCGCCCCACCACCAGAACATGGCGATTCGCCAGCGACGTGTTGCCGAGTTCCATTGAAACGCCGCGTAGTAGGCAGGAATGAGCGGGAGCCACACGAGCATACTCGCAAGGCCAAGATATTGCGCCGGGCGGTGATGGCTGATATCTGAGCGACCCAGAAGGACGACCAAAACAGACTCAGCCAGGAAAGTAACCCATGAGAGCTTGACGGCGCCCAAACGGCGCTCGTTGCGTCGCGTAACGCCAAATGGCAGCACTAAGAGGATGAGCACGACTCCCAGCGAGGATTCAAGTTGGCTGGCCCCCGTAGGGCCGCCTGTATCCGGATTCACAGCCGAATAGACATTTGGTCCAGACGCAAAGTAGATGGCGAAAGGCACGGCGGCGAGAACTAGCAAGCCCAGGACCCTGGCAATGAAAGCTGGGCGGCCTGACCTGAGATTTCCATGGGAATCGTTTAGAAATGCCGCCATCAGAAGGAGCCATAACGCGCTCATGGCCAGCGGGAAGAAAATACGCGAGAATCCTGTCCAATCAAGAAAGAGTTTGCCGCTGGATTGTCCGGAGAGCCATGCGATGGACCCCGCCAGGAGCGATCCTGACCACAACCAGAGCACGGGACGGCACCAGTCCGAAAGTGTGCCGCGATCAGCACCATAGACCTTGAATAGAAAGCCGAGCATGGGCATGCTGCACCAGCCGTACAGCGCCGCGTTCATGTGCACCATCATCCAGCGTCCGTAGGTCCACTCCCCAAGCCAAGGATTCAATCCAGGGAGAAGAAGCAGAACCGCAAGCACCACTCCGAGCGTGTTTCCCAGAACCAGCCACACCAGGGAATGCCATACCGCGCCGGCCACTGCAGGGGAGGCATGTTGTGTCGCCAGAGCCTGGGGATTAGCACTCATGAATCCTCCCATCACGCATTTCCACCAGACGATCGCAGGCGGAAGCCATGCCGCGGTCGTGCGTAGCCATCAACAGGGTTACACCTTCACTACGGGCAAGGTCGAGCAACAAGTCAAAGACCGTGGCGCTGGTGCGTTCGTCAAGAGAGCCCGTGGGTTCATCCGCCAGCAGGATCTTGGCGCCATTCATCAATGCGCGGCAGAGCGCAGTGCGTTGCCGTTCTCCGCCGGAAAGCTTCTGAATGCGATGGCCGAGACGATCGGTGAGGCCGGTGCGTTTGGCAAGTTGCTCCACGCGCTCGTGTGCGACGCGGCGTTCCATTCCCGCAGCAATGGCAGGCAGCAGGCAGTTCTCTTCCAGAGTCAGGTCCGCAATCAAATTGTGCAATTGAAAAACAAACCCTACTTCATGGCGCAGGAAATCTACCATTTTTCGATGGTGATTGAGTTCGGTGCCATTGACAGAGATGCGCCCCTGGTCAGGAAGGTCGAGTCCGCCGATGAGGTGAAGCAGCGTGCTTTTGCCGCATCCGGAGGGACCACAAAGAGCGACGGTCTGGCCCGCGGCTGCTTCGAAATCGACGCCTTTGAGCACCGTAATCGCGCCCTTGTCGTAGCTCTTCCAGACGTTCTCAGCCTTGATCACGAGATCGCCCACCACCTCAGAGTTTGGGTGCGTGCTCATTCGAAGCGAAGTGCCTCCACAGCACGGATCCGCATTGCATAGGCCGATGGATAAAGTGCGCCGGCGATTCCTGTCAGCAACGCAAGCAAAACCACGATCAGCATGAGCTCAGGATGGATAGTGACATCCACATAGCCGTGCAAGGCAGGTACAAGCTTTAAGCCCGTAAAGCGCGCATGTGCCTATCGCCAAACCTGCGAGAGCTCCCAAAACCGCTACGATGGCCGACTCCCCAAAGATGACCAGCGCAATCTGCGCATTGGAGAATCCATTCACCCTCAGGATCGCGATCTCGCGAATGCGTGTGAAAACCGACATGATCATGGTGTTAGCGACCCCGAGCCCGCCGAGGGCGAGTCCGCAACCGCCAACCGCCCATGCGGTTGCCTTAAGAATTTTGAACTGCGAATAGGACCGTGAAAACTCCGCATCTTCCAAGCCGATCAAGTTGGGAAAGCGTCTGTTTGACCTGGTTCTTGAAAGCGGGAATATCCTCTTTGTTGCGCAGTTTGATGGTCACCACGGAAGAGCCATCCTTGTGGAAGAAGCCGCGGGCAGCCTCAAGGGGCATAAAAACGCCCCCATCTTCGAAACCGTTCTTCGTCCTTAGAATTCCGACGACGTGGAAGAAGCCATGCCCCATCGGAACCACGCTGCCTAGCGATGCTTTGAGAAACTCCGCTGCCCGCTCTCCCAGAACCACTCCATCCTTGATCTGGCCAAACTGCGCGCGATCGCCGGCAATCCAGTCCGCGTCACGAATTCGCGCGTCGTTTGGGGTAATTCCGAAGCAGGTAATGATCGGGTGATCCGCGCTGGAGACGACGCCAAAGAGGACAGGATCGGCGTGAGCCACAATTCGCCATTGCGCAATCTGGTCTGCAGCGGAGGCCGGCACATCGCTGAAGAAGAGGTCGGAGACATTCCGCTCGAACACGATGAGCTCGGCTCCGCTGGACAGAATCCCGGAAAACATGCCGATTGCGCCTTGCAGCACGGTCACCACAGTCAACATTGCCGCAACGCTGAAAGCGATGCCAGCCACGCTGATCACAGTTCGTATGCCGTGCCTGCCGAGATTGGTGAGAATGAGGCGAAAGTAGATCATGTCTCCAAGGTTCGGCCAAAATCGCAGGCGTTGTCGGTAACGCGGTCGAGTTCGTATTGGAGATCGGAGCGCAAAGAGGTCAGAAACGTGAGTGCGGGGCGCAAGAGCAGCAATCGCGCCAACATCCGGTCTCCCAATTGGATCAGCTTGGTGAGGCGCGCAACTGCCGCCGGAACGCCAATGGCCAGCGCAATATTGGGCCGGTCGAGGTGCAGATCCCGCGCAGCCGTTTTCCCGGATTCGTCAGAAGTCTGGAGAATATCTTTCAGATCATCCACCATCTGGTAGCCCAATCCCCAGCACATGGCCATACGCTCAAGGAACCGCAACTCCAGCCTGGAAGCCCCTCCCAGCATAGCCGGCAGTACGAGGGTCAAACGAATCAGAGAGACCGTCTTCCCGCAAGCAATGCGCTCAGTTGTCTCACGATCGTGAGGCAAGCGCGCGTAGTTCAAATCGAGGCTTTGGCCGTTCAGAAGGCCACACACGCCCAATCGCTTCTCAAGATAATCCATCGCATCACTCTGCACGGCACGCGGGCAAGCGGCGATTGATTTCCACATGAGCCCGTAGGCACGATTAATGAGCGCCAAGGCCGCCAGGATTGCCCCCGCCTCGCCGAACGGAACGTGTACACAGGGAGCGCCACGCCGAGAAGTCGCGTTGTCCATGCATGGCAGATCGTCAAACACGAGCGAGGATGTGTGAAAGTATTCGAGCGCGATGGCAAGATCACTCGCAACTCCAGCTCCAATTCCGAACGCGGCGGCCACTTGCGCCACCAGTCGCGGACGCACCATACTGCCCGGATGTTGCAGCAAGTGCCGCAAAGCAGAACCGAGGCTCGGATCCAGGTCCGCGGGGAGAGGCAAAGTCTGCCTGAATGCCAGTTCAATTTCGGGTGTGCCCGACGACTGGATTTCATCCAGCATGAATCTCCTGTTCGCTGTCGCGAACCAGTTCGTTCTATCGATAGATGTATCGCATGAGGCCATTAGCCGTCTCCCGCGGTCGAATTAAGGGACCTAATAGCTAAGACGATGAAATAAGGCGGCAGGAAAGCAGTGCGCGCCGTCACAGTCGATGAAGATTCGTTCATCGATAAACGCTTACCCTTGGCTCTAACTGCTGGTTCTAATCAGCATACGAGGTCTGCATGTCAGGTGCAAAGGACCCCAATGAAGATTCGTTCATAAGAACGGAAAAGTTGAGTTCACCACACTAATTCTTGAGGTACAAATGCACGAGTTCAATCACAAATGAACTAATATTCATTGCATGCGGCTCTTGTTAGTTGAAGACGAGCACGATATCCAGGTATTTCTGAAACAAGCACTTGCTGAAGCGGGCTACCAGGTTGATGTCGCTCCTGACGGTAAGACGGCTGAGTCTCTCGCTACCGCGGCGCCATACGACATTTTGATTGTCGATCTGGGACTACCGGATCAAGACGGGATCACCTTGATTCTGCGGCTTCGCCAACTCGGAATTCATGCGCCCGTTCTGATCCTGTCAGCAAGGCGGTCTGTGGATGACCGGGTGCGCGGACTGGAGCAGGGGGGTGACGACTATTTAACCAAGCCGTTCGCCCTGGCGGAACTTCTGGCACGCTTGCGAAATCTCCTCAGACGAAACACCCCCACCGGTGGTGAAGCGACGCGGCTTCGTGTCCTCGATCTCGAACTCGATTTGCTGCGCCGCGAGGCCACTCGATCCGGCCAGCCGCTCCAGCTCACTCCACAGGAGTTCATCCTCCTGGAGTATCTCTGCCGTAACGCGGGCCGGGTTGTGACACGTTCCATGATTCTGGACAAGGTGTGGGGCATGCGCATTCAGCCGGACACCAATGTCGTGGACGTCCACATTTACCGCCTGCGCGGGAAGGTTGACGGGAACGGCCAGCAGCCACTTATTCGAACATTGCGAGGTGTGGGTTATGTCATCAAAGAGCGATAGGCCAGTGATGCATAGCGCCGCGTGGCGCATCTCGCTTTGGGCGACTGTGGCCTTCGCTTGCGGTACGTTGCTCGTGTTCGTATTCATTGAGCGATTTGTTGCAAACGACATTCAACGCAGAAGCGATGCCTGGCTTTCGGGCGAAGTCGAGACACTCGGAGACGTGGCAGAGCGCACGCCGAATGATGCCCTTTATGGTCGAGTGGTGAGCGAAGTTGCTGAACTGGCCGCCAGGGAGGTTCCCAACAAGCAGCCTTCCGAAAGCCCCTCGAATGACACTGTCTTCTTTTTGCAGACCGGGCAGGATGGATCGCTCAAGCTATGGGTGGGAGATGGTGATGGGAAGGCTGAGTTGGCTGCAATTCAGGCCGCCGGGATTGTTCCGGGGCGCCCAACCGATATACACGTCTCCGGTTTCGCAGTCCCTTTTAAGGTTGCTACGGATGGATTGAATGACGGAACACATATCTTTCTCGGTCTTTCGGAAAGAGATGAGCAGCGCGTCCTGCTGAAGCTTCGGGGCCGATTCGTGCTGATGTGGTTGTCGCTCGTATTGCTCGGATTCTTCATTGTCTTCTATACCACGCGGCGAACGCTCAGCCACGTTCGTGAAATCACCGAGGCGGCTTCAAGGATCGGACATTCCGAACTGAATGCTCGAGTCCCCACAAGCAAGCGTCAGGATGAAATGGGGCATCTTGCCCTGACTCTGAACCGCATGCTCGATCGTATCGAAATTTCGATGCATCAGCTGCACACCATCACAGACTCACTTGCTCACGACTTGCGAAGCCCTCTCACGGCAATCAGGGGCAAACTTGAGACATCCTTGTCCAAGGTAAGAGACAGCGAGAACACTGATTCGATTGTCGCAGCAATAGACGAGCTTGATCGACTCACTGACTTCCTGAATAAGTCCCTCGACGTTGCTGAAGCAAAGGCGGATGCCCTCAGGCTGACGCCGAGCGAGATTGACCTGGATGAACTGCTGAGGGCCATGATCGACCTGTATGAACCCTCAATGTCAGAACGGGGTCTGAAAGTGCGTTTGCAAAGCGGCGGCTCTTTGAAGATACTCGCGGACGCGGGGTTGATTCACCGCATGATCGCGAATCTTTTCGACAATGAGCTCAAGCACCTCTCTCCCGGTTGCACGGTCACATTGCTGCTGCATCCGGTCGAGAATGATGCATCCCTGATTCTTCGCGACGACGGCAAGGGCTTTGATCAAGAGATTCGCTCGCACCTTCTTGAGCGACGCGTAAAAGGAAAAGACTCCAGCGGCCATGGACTTGGTCTCGCCTTTGTGGATGCCGTGGTGCGCGCCCACGGAGGGACGATTGAAGCGTCAAATACGGCGCAGGGCGGAGCCCAAATTTCTATTTTGCTTCCTGTTGCGCGCCAGGGACTGATGCGTGTTCATGGCCAGCCGGTCGCAACATCCCTTTAATTCAGTCGCGCAATTCAATAGCCGGAGCTCCGGTGGATCATCAGTTGATCGGTCGCATCTTGCTCGCAATCTTCTGCGGTATGCAGGGGGCTGGGACGATTGCGATCGATATGAACCGAACTCATGCGACCCACCCTGGATGGCTTGGTCATGCGCGTTTTCACGTGGTCTGGCAAACCGCGAGTGTGACCGTTTTCTCGTTAATAGAGATCGGACTCATTCTGATCCGTGGCCCGCATCTAGCTTTTCGTTTCTATCTCGCGGCTGCCTTCGCCGCTGTACCCATACTGGCTTTTTTCGTCGCTCTCTTCGCCAGGAATCTGTATGGGGGAACGCTCTCCGATCCACAGGGCATGCCGCCCCTGAGCCTGCGAATCGGCGGAAAGGCTCTCCAGGTCGACATGAACATCGTTGCTGAAATTTTGGGCTTGTTATCGTTAGGTGTTGTCGTCGCGATCTATCGCGGGACATAAAGAAGACGAAGTGTCTCCTAGGCAATAGAACCTGCGCGTGCGCCGGAATCGCGGCTCACCGTCAATAACAGTGGAATCCAAAATGTGAACTCTGCGCCCTCGCCGCCCTCACTGCGAACTTCGATATCTCCACGGTGCGCCTTTAAGATCGCCCGAGCAATTGCGAGCCCCATCCCAGTTCCCGTTCCGGGGCCTCTCTGCAGCTTCCCGCGAAAATACTTTTCAAAGACGAACGGCAGATCATCAGGGTCGATACCAGGGCCTTCATCGGCCACTTTCACAAGAAGCCGTTCTCCTTCGGTGTCTACTGTCAAGGTGATCGGTTTTCCTTCGGGAGAAAACCTTGCGGCATTTTCGATCAGATGCTGGAGCACCCGCCGGATGAGGGTTCGATCCATGGGCACATCTGGAAGAGTCTCGGATATCTGAACCATGACCGGATGGCCTTGCAACCGATGACGCATCCACTCCACCGTCAAGTCGATCAGCTCGCGCACGCTTTGCTGCGTGATATCAAGTTGCAAAGCGTCCGCGTCGAGCTGCGCCATCTCAACGGCTTGCCCGATCAGGCGATCCAGGCGCGCACTCTCTTCGTCCACCACGGCGATAAGGTCAAGACGCTCGCTGTCAGGAAGGTGCTCCTCGCTGATAAGTGTCGTGGCCGCGACACGAATCGCGGTAAGAGGCGTACGGAGATCGTGTGTCACCGAATCGATCAACGCACTACGCAGCTTTTCACTCTCCCTCGCGGCTTCCAGCCGATTCGAACGTTCCAGCGCCACGGCACGCTCCAGCGCCACGGACACGAGGCTTCCTATGGCTTCGTACATATGCGATTCGTAGCCTTCATCGGTGACGGCAAGTACTCCAAGCGAATGCTGCATACCAAGACGAAGCGGAATGACCCTTACCTCGTTCGACGCGGAAACCGGATCTTCGCTTTCAGACCATGTCTTCAGGTCTATGGAGGAAAGCAGCTTGTCATCAGGATCGGAATAGAAAACTGAGTCTTGCGCCCTGACATATAAGCCGACGCCGCGGAATCCAAAAACCGATGCCAGAACTGACGGTGCCGTTCGCGCAACACCAGCCAACTCATCCTGAAGCAGAAGCTGCTGGCTGAAGGAATAAAGAAGTTGAATTTCGCGTCTCCGCGCTTCTGAGGCTTCCGCTTGCCGGTGCTCTCGATCCGAAATGTGGCTCACCAATACGCTTGTGGAAAGAAATGCCGCAAGGGCGACCCAGTTCTGAGGATCGGAGATCGTGAATTTTCCGATCGGTGGCAGAAAAAAGAAGTTATAGAGCAATGTACAGAGGAGAGAGAGATAAACCGAGTAGGACAGGCGCCACCGGGAGGCGGTAATAAGAACGATTACCAGAAAACTTAATGCGATCGTAGTTTGATTGACCCGAACGACCTTCTCAAAGATAAACGCGAGCAGAAACGCAGTTCCTGTGAGGACGGCATACCGACTTGCCATGCGTGCGGTTGTTGTATGCTTCTCCATGTCAGGGGATGATACTCCTCCGAGTACAAGAATATGACGCAGCGCATCCTGGTCGTTGACGATGAAACACAGATCACCCGCGTCTTGCGAGCCGCATTATCGGCACAACGCTATGACGTTCGAACCGCGAACGACCCCCACGAAGCGCTACGGTTATTCGAAGAATGGGTGCCGGACCTCGTCGTAACTGATCTGATGATGCCCGAAATCAGCGGCGTTGACCTATGCCGAGCCATCCGCAAGACATCGAAAACTCCGATTCTCGTCTTGTCCGTTCGCGACCAGGAGCGAGCCAAGGTGGAGGCCCTCGACGCCGGCGCGGACGACTACGTCACCAAACCCTTCAGCATTCAGGAACTGCTGGCACGCGTGCGAGCGCATTTACGGCGGGCGCCTGAGCGCGTTACCGACTCAGCGATCGATGCCGGCGATTTCCACATTGATCCCGCAGCTCACTCGGTGGCTGTTTTGGGCCACCCGGTTCACCTGACGCCCCGCGAATTCGACCTTCTTCTGCTTCTCGCACGCAACCCAGGCAAGGTACTCACTCATCGCGTGCTCCTCACTGCCATCTGGGGCGCTCAGTCTGCCCAACAGCCTGAGTATCTGCGCGTCTTTGTGGGACAACTCCGGAAAAAGCTGCAAGGCGAAACCCACAAGGAATACATACAGACGGAACCGTGGGTGGGTTATCGGTTCTTACCAGACGGCTCTCCCGAGTAGAACATCCATAACATCATCGATTAGCACCTCCCCCCGCGCACCCGGTGTACGCTGGCGCTTTCTCGCACCCGCAGACAGCCGTCTTTACGCTTCCCTTACGAATTGCTTATCTCCGCCTGTTGGACGTGGGGTTACAAACGATGAGGACATACAGGAGGAAACCCCGCAATGTGGGATCTGCTGATGATTGCCTTCACGATCGCCTTTTTTGTAGTCGCTGTCTGGTACGTAAGAGCTTGTGAGCACCTGAGGTAGCCGCAATGAGCCTTGTCACGTTCGTCATTCTTCTTCTCACCGTCTTTCTGCTCGGCTACCTCGTGGTAGCCCTTCTCTACCCGGAGAAATTCTGATGACCCCGAACGGTTGGGTACAGTTCCTCATTTACTTCGTTGTCCTTGTGCTTTGTATGAGGCCGGTCGGCATCTACATGGCGCGTGTATTCACAGGTGAAGCCAAGTTTTTGCGTCCGGTTGAAAACGCAATCTATCGCCTCTGTGGCGTTCACAGCGAAGAAGAAATGAATTGGCGCGAATACACCGTTGCCATGCTTCTGTTCAGCTTCGTCTCGCTGTTGCTCACTTACGTAATCGAACGCGCGCAACAGCATCTGCCCTGGAACCCCCAGGGCCTTTCAGCGGTAGCTCCGGATCTGGCGTGGAATACGGCTTCCTCATTCACGACCAATACCAACTGGCAAGCGTACATACCCGAGACAACCATGAGTTACTTCACGCAGATGGTGACTCTGGCCTATCACAACTTTTTCAGCGCCGCGGTCGGAATCGCCGTAGCCATCGCTTTAGTGCGCGGCATTTCTCGCCGTGAAACCAAGCTGATCGGAAACTTCTGGGTCGACACGACTCGGGCCTGCATCTATCTTCTTCTACCCATCTGCATGGTTTACTCGCTGGTCCTCGTGAGCCAGGGCGTGATTCAAAATCTCCACCCCTACACGACGGTGCAAACCGTTGAGCACGCGACCCAGACCATCGCGCAGGGGCCCGTCGCCTCGCAGGAAGCGATCAAGATGGTCGGCACCAACGGTGGCGGATTCTTCAATGCCAACAGCTCGCATCCCTTCGAGAACCCGACTCCATTCAGTAATTTCATCCAGATGGTCTCGATCTTCCTGATAGGCGCGGGGCTCACCGTAACGCTCGGCAGAATGACCGGGTCGCCCGGACACGGGTGGGCTGTCTTTGCCTGCATGTCCATCTTGTTCGTCGCAGGATTCATCGTTGCGTACTGGGCTGAAGCTCAACCTCATCCCTTGCTGCACGGCGTAGACCAGCATGTGACTGCGATGCAGGCGGGCGGCAATATGGAGGGCAAGGAGACGCGCTTCGGCATCTCGCAATCGGCACTCTTCGCAACCATCACGACTGATGCAAGCTGCGGCGCCATCAATTCCTGGCACGATTCCTTTACTCCGCTTGGCGGGCTCGTTCCGCTGGCCAACATCATGCTTGGCGAAATCGTGTTCGGCGGCGTCGGGTCAGGGCTTTATGGAATGCTCGTCTACGTCGTCCTCTCCGTGTTCATCGCAGGATTGATGGTCGGCCGCACTCCTGAATATCTCGGCAAAAAGATCGAAGCGTACGACGTAAAGATGTGCATGCTGTATGTGCTGATCTTTCCGCTCATCATTCTTACGTTTTCTGCATTTTCCGCGATTTCACCGTCAATGGGTCTGAGCGCGCTCGCCAACCACGGGCCCCATGGATTGAGCGAGCTTTTATATGCCTTCACATCGGCGGCCGGCAACAACGGGTCTGCCTTTGGCGGCCTCAGCGCAAACACGAAGTGGTACAACTTCACGCTCGGCTTCAGCATGCTCAGCGGGCGTTTTTTGATGATGATTCCGATGCTGGCACTGGCCGGCAATCTGGCCCAGAAGAAGAGCGTTCCGCCCTCTCCTGGCACGTTTCCTGTGAATACCACCCTCTTCACCATTCTTCTTACGGGCGTGATTCTGATCGTCGGCGCGTTGACCTTCTTCCCGGCTCTCAGTCTCGGTCCGATTCTCGAGCAACTGCTGCTTCAACACGGAACGCTTTTCTCGTAAGCGAGGAGACATACAGATCATGGCAAAGAAACAGAGTATGTGGACTCTCGCGATTGTTCGTCCGGCAATCCTGGACTCCGTTCGTAAACTTCATCCACGCACCATGGCGAAGAACCCCGTGATGTTCGTTGTGGAAGTGGGCAGTGTTGTGACCAGTGCCCTGCTCATCATGGACGCTTTGCACCACCAGCCCATCGCATTCAACTTGCAAATCACGCTTTGGCTCTGGTTCACCGTGTTGTTCGCGAACTTTGCTGAAGCCATCGCCGAAGGCCGCGGCAAGGCCCAGGCCGACACGCTTCGCAAGGCGAAGGGCGAAACCATTGCCTTCCGCTACCGCACCGACGGATCAACCGAAGCCGTCTCCAGCACGGCGCTTCGCGTCGGCGATATCATCCGCGTCGAAGCAGGCCAGTTCATTGCCGGCGACGGCGACGTTTGCGAAGGCATCGCCTCGGTCGACGAATCCGCAATCACAGGCGAGTCGGCCCCGGTGATTCGCGAGGCTGGCGGAGATCGCTCATCGGTGACTGGCGGCACACGCGTCTTGTCTGACTGGATCAAGGTACGGATCACGTCGAATCCAGGTGAAACGTTTCTCGATCACATGATCGCCCTGGTCGAGGGAGCACAGAGGCAGAAGACACCTAACGAAATTGCACTTAGCATTCTGCTTTCCGGGCTTACTATCGTCTTCCTCCTGGCCGTTGCTACACTTCAGCCATTTGCAATCTACTCCCACGCGCCCCAGACCATCTTTGTGCTGGTGTCCCTCCTCGTATGCCTTATCCCCACGACCATCGGCGGCTTGCTATCGGCGGTCGGAATCGCAGGAATGGATCGCCTGGTGCAATACAACGTGCTCGCCATGTCCGGCCGCGCTGTAGAAGCAGCCGGAGATGTGAACACGCTCCTCCTCGACAAAACAGGTACGGTCACTTTCGGCAATCGCCAGGCAGTGGAATTCTTTCCGGCTCCTGGAGTGACCGCCGAGACTTGCGGACGCAGCCCAGATGGCATCGATTGCAGATGAGACGCCAGAGGGCCGCTCGATCGTCGTCTTGGCAAAAGAAAAGTACAACCTCCGCGGGCGTGACATGACCAACATGCGCGCGGAGTTTGTCGCGTTTTCACGCGCAGACGCGCATGTCGGGCGTTGATCTGCCAGGAACAAAGGTTCGCAAAGGATCAGCCGATGCGATTGCTCGCTTTGTTGAATCGGAAGGATCCCGTATGCCACGCCAGGTGACGGATCGAGTTGAGGAGATCGCGCGTCTGGGCGGCACACCCTTGGTGGTTGCAGAAAATGGTGAGGCACTTGGCGTCGTCTATTTGAAAGACGTTGTGAAGGGTGGGCTCAAGGAACGGCTGGCCCGTCTTCGCGCCATGGGCATTCGCAGCATCATGATCACGGGCGACAATCCCCTGACCGCAGCCGTCATTGCGCGCGAGGCCGGTGTTGATGACTTCCTCGCCGAAGCCAAGCCCAAAGACAAGATGGACCTCATCAAGCGGGAGCAGGCCAAGGGCAAGCTTGTAGCCATGACCGGAGATGGCACCAACGATGCTCCCGCGCTGGCTCAGGCCGACGTGGGCGTGGCCATGAACACCGGCACGCAAGCGGCAAAAGAAGCCGGCAACATGGTTGATCTCGATTCCAATCCCACCAAGCTGATTGAGATCGTCGAGATCGGCAAGCAGCTGCTCATGACGCGCGGCGCACTAACCACGTTTTCCATTGCCAATGACGTGGCCAAGTACTTCGCCATCATCCCTGCCATGTTTCTGGGCGTGTTTCCCGCGTTCTCCGCGTTGAACATCATGCGCCTGGCGACGCCGCATTCTGCCATCTTGTCGGCGGTCATCTTCAACGCGCTGATTATCATCGCCCTCATTCCCCTGGCACTGAAGGGCGTCAAGTACCAGCCCATGTCGGCAGAGGCCCTGCTGCGCCGCAACCTCATCATCTACGGTATCGGCGGCATCATCGCGCCATTCATCGGAATCAAGCTGATTGACATGGCCCTGAACAGCCTGCACCTGGTCTAAGGAGAAGAACTCATGCGCAGCTCACTCGTGATCGCAATTCGTTTCACAATCGTCACCACGATTCTTCTCGGGTTGGTGTATCCCCTTGTCATTACCGGCATTGCCCAACTCACCATGCGCGACAAAGCTAATGGTCAGCTCATCGTTCGCAATGGCCAGGTAATCGGATCCGCCATCATCGGGCAGAATTTCGCCAGTGATCAGTATTTCCACGGAAGGCCGTCCGTTGCAGGCAATGGCTACGACGCCGCTAACTCGGGGGGATCGAACCTGGCACAGTCGAACTCAGCGCTCGTCGACCGCATTAACACTGCCGTCGTCGCTTACCAGAAGCAGAACCCCGGCAAGCCGGTTCCGGTCGATCTCGTTACTACTTCGGCGTCGGGAATCGATCCCGACGTATCGCCCGCGGCTGCGCTCTACCAGGTTCCGTCCGTCGCGTCTGCAAGACACCTCCCCGAAGACACGGTTCGGCAACTTGTGGAACAACACATTCAGGGCCGTCAATTTGGTGTCCTTGGGGAGCCCCGCGTGAATGTCCTCAGACTCAATCTTGATCTGGATGGCCTTTCGCCACAAAAGTAGACAAGATCGCCTTCCAGGCTAAAAAGAATCGGGGCGCCCTGGAGCGCCCCGATTCCCTTTTGCCAATTTTCGATCCCGCTATTGCTTCTTAAGTGCACGTTTCAGAACCGCTTCAAGTCCCGCCTTCGCTTCGTTGTAATCTTCGATGGAGAGCGTTCCCGCGAGCCTCTCGCTTTCGAGCGCGAATAATTCCTCCTTCAAGCTTGCCATCAGGGCCGCATTCCCTGTTGGCGCTGCGGCCACCCGTGAAGCAGGTGGAGTAGCAGGGGCCGCATAAGAGTGTGTCGTTGGGGTTTGGATATGAGTGGCGCTCGCGGATGTAGCAGAGTCGGAATCAAAGGAGTCAGTCTTGGCCGATCCAGGTAAACCCGCGAATGCCGGGTTCTGCTTGCGCAAGAGGAAAATTGCGCCTGCCACCAGAAGTATTGCCAGGGTGCCCAGAATCCACCACTTATAACGGGTCAATGGATCGGGCGTGTTGATCGGGACGCCAATGCCGCCGCCGGGGCCTGAGGCAGAACCTTGTTCCGCTCCGGCACCCATCGCGCCAGCAGCTGCACCCATGGCGGGTCGTGGTTGCTGATCACGAGGCATCGATCCTTCGCCGCCTACCGTGAACGCAATTGCCTCTCCTGGCTTCACATTCTTGTGAATGAAGGTCTGGACCCGGGGATCCTCCTGGGTTGGTCCAAAGTCGGCTGCGTTTCCAGCCGTGAACGTCATCCCCTTTGGCACGTAAACCACCAGGTTATCGGCATGCATCGGCACCCGCTGCGAGAAGGTGTACTTCCCCTTGTAAGGCAGGTGGTATTCCACCTCGAACATCGTTTCCTTTTCGCCCTTGTTCGGCTGAATTGGAATGTTGAAAGTGTAGTGTCCCTTGGTCGAAAGCGGTACGAGCCGGGTATTGGTGCCCATACCTCCAGGCCGTGTGGCCGAGGCGCCATCCAGCTCAGCATCAGCCGGCAGCGTAACCTCGAATGTGTTTTCGCTGAACTGGGCCTTCGGAGGCAGGCTCGTATTGCGAATCAGAAATCGCTCCTGCACGCGAAGAGTACCGCTGGCGCCTTCTACCAGTAGCATGTCGGCATCAATTGAGACGCCATCCACCTTGGCGGCGACATCGTAAACCGTAACGTCCCCTTGCGCATTGCCGGATGGAGCCGCGATGAAGTAATTGGCTCCCTGGTGCGTCACGCGAATCAAGTAAGCACCTGTGCCAGGGGATTCGAGCGAATAGTGGCCTTTTCCATCCGTGGTTGCGGTGGCCGCTTCTGACATACCAGCACCCACGTCGACCAGAACCACGGTGTCGCCAGATGACGGCTTTCCAGTAGTTTTGTTCGAAACTGTCCCCGTAACGGCCGCCGCATGGGCGAATGTACCTGTCAAAAGACAGGCAGCAGCAAAAACAGCGCGTGGTCCGCGCAAAAAAATACTCTTCATTGGGATTTCCTGTGGGTCATCGGCATTGTAAGTCAATGTAGCAGAGCGCGCGGGAATTGGCGCTCTGCTGATTGAGAGAGGACCAGCGATCAGGGGCGATCTTTCTTTTTGGATGCCCGGTTGTCGAAGCGATATCCGACTGTGGTAATCCACTGGTTGTAATTCAGGCTCCCACCCCGCTGCGTAGTGAAGGCACTCTCCATGAACATGCGTGCGCCCAGGTTGGTATCGAACATAACGTTCACGAAATTGGAGTTGTTGGCGCTTGCCAGAGCCGAATTATATGCATAGCGCCCACCCTGGAGGTTAATTCTGAACCGCTCGCCCAGGTCCCTGGTAAGCATCAGAGACTTATAAGTCCCGGACGCGAACGAACTGTCAAATTTCGAATACCGTCCATCGAGAGCAATCCCGGTCTTCCAAATATGGGTGATTGTCGCCCCGTACATCTTGTTCAGGGAGTCTTTCTTGTCGCCGGAACTGCTGCTCTGGCCAAGGCTGAAGTACCCGGTGACGTGCAAGGGGAGCTGAATGCGCGCTCCGCCGTTGATGCCCTGGTAGAGATACTTGTCCAGCAGGCCCGTCCCAACCAGCGTCGGATCGTACTGGGGAACGTCGCGGAAGTACGTATCGGTCACATCGAGCGTCACGCGCGGGTGAACCTGCATACGCACAGACAAGAGGCTTTGCCCAAGCCCGGTATTGACAGCAGTCTGACCGGGATTGGCGGTCGGTTTGTCGAGCTGCATCGAATGGAACACCGAGAAAAACCGCTTGTACGAAAACTCGTTTTCCGTGAACAGAAACGGCCGATTGACCTGCCAGTTCAGCATGTTGGCGCCGCCGCCCACGCTGCTTGAATAATGGAACTGGTCGTAGCTGCCTCCGTGCATGTTAAGGAAGGCGCCGCCAATCTTGTTCTTGGGGTTGTAGTCCCAGGCGCTCGGGTCCGGCGTTGATCCCGCAAAGGTGCTCACCATGGCATGAGAGGCAACTCGCATGCTGACATACGCGCCGTCGATCGTTTCCAGGCTCGACGCATAGGGAACAAACAATCTGCCAATCCCGGCGGTCCAGCGCGAATCCGGGTTGATGTACGAAAGGCTCATCAAATAGGTACGGTTAAGCAGATCCTGCAAGGATTTCTGTGATCCATTCGAACCACGCTGCAGGCTGCCGCGCCAATACCCGTTCAAATTCCAGTGCGTGCCGGCAATCCTCGTAAAGTCTGCCCGGAAAACCATCCCATACTGACTTGAGGTTGATCCACCCTGGCCCAACTCCTGAATATTGCTTACGTCGAACCCAAGCCGTCCGCGGATCTGGTTTACCTCTGGCAGCGGAGGCCGCGGTTCAGCTTCGCGGACTTCCTCATCCAGGGGATCACCCTCGGAGAAGCTCACAACCATCGGATACTTGCGGCTGTTGCCCAGCGTATCCTGCTGAACCAGCTTGGCGACTTCGTCTTCAGCCATCCAGACGGAGTCCCCTTCCGCGACGTCGCGGGCCTTCGCCTCGATCTCGCAGACAGCGGACGTGGAAGCAACCGAAACGACCCTGAGCCGGGCGACTATGCCAGGTTGCAGCGCCGCATTGGATGGATCTCCCGGTTTCTTGGAAGGATCCTGCTTCAAAATAAGCTTCGTTCCTTCAGCCAGCCCTGCATTGCGCCCCGCGTCGATGTACACGTTCACTCCGCTTATGTATCGCACATGGAACTCCGTGCGAACCTGGGCGGTCGTGCTCTGCGACGAGGGATCTTGCACCTGCGCAGGCTCGCGGCCTTGCCCAGGTTGCTGGGGAGACGAAACAGTCGCTGCAAGAAGAGCAATCGGTAATACAAACGAGTACATATCGAAGTCTAGCCTCCGCCCCCACTCTTGTGGCACGCGTAGCAGTTCACACTGTTGTACACGTAACCGTTTGTGTTCGGGTGCTTGAAGTTGGCGGCGTTGTTATTGCCGTGGCACGTTGTGCAGGTGAATACCGAGTAGTCCGCCGAGTTGGTATGGCATGTTGCGCAAACCCCGTTCGCATTCCCGTGGTTGAGCGGGAAGAACGTGTGATACGAGGTGGGCAGTGTCGCCGGAAGCCAGGCAGTCGTTGTGTGGCATGTCGTGCAAGTCGTTGGCCAGCCTGCTGACGCGTGGTTGGGATTCGTCGTACCGGTGAAGTCAGCCTTGTGGCAGGAGTAGCAGTCCGTGGGCGTGCCCGCAAATACGTTGTTGATATGGCATTTGATACAAGCCACTGCGGTGTGCGCTCCCGTCAGCGGGAACGGAGTGTTGTTGTGGTTAAAGGTTGCGCTCGTCCAATCCGTGGTTGAGTGGCATGTCTGGCAGGTCGTCGGGAAGCCGGCAGAAGCGTGCGCCGGGTTGGTCGTTCCGTTGTAGTCGGCCGTGTGGCAGCCGTAGCACGTGGTAGGCAGTGAGCCGTTGTAGGTGGTCGCCGAAGTATGGCACTGCACGCACTGCATCGTCGCGTGGAAGCCGGTCAGCGGGAATGATGTAGTGGAGTGATTAAAGGTTGAGGTTGTCCAGTTGGTTGTCGAGTGGCAGATTGAGCAATCGGTCGGGAACCCTGCCGTAACGTGGGCCGGATTCGTGGTGCCGGTGAAGTCCTTCTGGTGGCACGAATAGCATGCCGTGGCCAGGTTTCCGTAGTTGTTGTTGGTGTGGCACTGTGCGCACTGAAGCGTGGCATGGAAGCCGGTCAGCGCCCAGTTTGCATACGTCGTGTGATTGAATGTTGCAACCGGCGTCCATGCCGTCGAGTTGTGGCATGTTTCGCAGGTGGTTGGGAATCCAGCCGCTGAGTGGCTCGGATTCGTGGTTCCGGTGAAATCCTTCTGGTGGCAGCCGTAGCAGTTGGTCGGCAGCGTTGTGTAGTTGTTGTTGGTGTGGCAGGTTAAGCAGGCCACGGTGGCGTGCGCGCCGATAAGTGGGAACACCGTCGCGTGGTTAAAGGTTGCGCCGGTCCAATTCGTCGTTGAGTGGCATGTTTGGCAGGTGGTCGGGAAACCGCCCGTGACGTGGTTCGGATTCGTCGTTCCGGTGAAGTCCTTCTGGTGGCAGCCGTAGCAAGTCGTCGGCAGCGTCCCAGCGTAGTTGTTGTTGGTATGGCAGGTTGCGCAAGCCACCGTCACGTGCGCGCCTGTCAGCGGGAACGACGTCGTGTTGTGGTTGAATGTCGCACTCGTCCAGTTGGTTGTGCTGTGGCACTGTTCGCAAGTTGTCGGGAATCCGGATGAAACGTGGTTCGGATTCGTGGTTCCGGTGAAGTCTTTCTGGTGGCAGCCGTAGCAAGCTGTCGGCAGCGTTGTGTAGTTGTTGTTGGTGTGGCAGGTTAAGCAGGCCACGGTGGCGTGCGCACCCGTCAGCGGGAACTTGGTGGTGTTGTGATCGAAGCTGGCGCCGTTCCAGTTGGTCGTGCTGTGGCACGTTGAACAAGTGGTCGGGAAGCCGGCCGATACGTGATTTGGATTCGTGGTTCCGGTGTAGTCCGCCTTGTGGCACGAATAGCAGTCAGTCGGAACCGTTGCGTAGTTGCCATTGATGTGGCAGCCTGCGCACGCTGTCGTTGCATGGGCGCCGGTCAGCGGGAAGACCGAGTTGTGATTAAAAGTTGACGTGAGCCACGACGTGGTGGTGTGGCACTGGGTGCAGGTGGTCGGGAAGCCGCCCGCAACGTGCGCGGGGTTAGTTGTTCCGGTGAAGTCCTTCTGGTGGCAGCCGTAGCAGGCTATCGGCAGCGTGCCGGCGTAATTGTTGTTGGTGTGGCAGGTTGCGCAAGCTACTGTCACGTGCGCACCGGTCAATGGGAACGTTGTGTTGTTGTGGTTGAACGTCGCGCTCGTCCACGAGCTCGTGTTGTGGCACTGCGTACAAGTTGTCGGGAAACCGCCAGACACGTGCGGCGGATTCGTTGTCCCCGTGAAATCCTTCTGATGGCACCCATAGCAGGTATTCGGCAGCGAGCCGTTATAGCTGGTCGCCGTGGTGTGGCAGGTTGCGCATTGCATGGTTGCGTGGAAGCCGGTCAGCGGGAACGACGTGGTGTTGTGGTCGAAAGTCGCTGAGGTCCAGTTCGTCGTGCTGTGGCATGTGGCGCATGTCGTCGGGAAACCAGCTGCGGCGTGAGCAGGAGTGGTCGTCCCGGTGTAATCCGCCTTGTGGCAGGAATAACAATCTGTGGGAACAGTCTTGTAGTTGCCGTTGGTGTGGCAAGCAGTGCAAGCCGTAGCCACGTGCGCGCCGGTCAACGGGAAACCGGTGTTGTTGTGATTGAACGACGACGGTATCCAGGCAGCAGTCGTGTGGCAGGTTTCGCACGTGGTCGGGAAGCCGGATGTGGTGTGATTCGGATTCGTCGTGCCTGCGAAGTCCTTCTGATGGCAGCTGTAACACGTGGTTGCGGTCGCAGTGTAGTTGTTGTTCAGATGGCATTGCGCGCATTGCAGCGTCGCATGCGCGCCCGTCAGCGGATACTTCGCGTAAAGGGCGTGATCGAACTTCGCATTGAGCCAGTTGGTTGTAGTGTGGCAGGTGTCGCACGTGTGTGGGAAATTCCCTGTAACGTGGCTGGGGTTGTTGGTGCCCGTGAAGTCCGCCGTGTGGCAGGTGTAGCAGTCCTTCGGAATCGACGTGTAGTTGCCGTTGGTGTGGCATTGCGTGCAGGACACTGTCGCATGCGCGCCCGTGAGCGGGAAGACTGCTGCGTGGTTGAAGCTGGAGGGGATCCACCCCGCCGTCGTATGGCACGTTTCGCAAGTCGTCGGGAATCCCGAGGTGACGTGATTCGGATTCGTGGTGCCGGTGAAATCGCCCTTGTGGCAGGAGTAGCAGTCAGTCGGCGTCGAGTTATAGCTGTTATTCGCGTGGCATTGAGCGCATTGCACGGCCGCGTGCTTTCCGGTCAACGGATAGTGCGCATAGAGGGCGTGATCGAACTTGGCGTTGTTCCAGTCAACCGTGGTGTGGCACGTTCCGCACTCGCGAGGCAAACCCAGCTGCGCATGGGGGGGGTTCTTGCTGTTGACGTAGTCGGATGTATGGCAGGAGTAGCACTGTGCCGACGTTCCCGCGAACACGTTGTTGGCATGGCAAGCCGCGCAGTCCAGTGTGGCGTGGGCGCCCGTCAGCGCGTAGCCGGTGTACTTCAAGTGGTCGAACTTCGCGCTCACAAAATTGTTTATCGTATGGCAGGTCTCGCACGTCGTGGGGAAGTTAAGTGCCACGTGATTGATGACCGGCGTGAGGAAATCCTTCTGATGGCATGAGTAGCAGGCCGTCGAAAGCCCTACAAACTGTCCGGCAGCGGCATTCTTATGGCACTGGTCGCACTCCACGATTGCGTGTGCGCCTACCAGGGGGAAGCGGTTCTGGTGGTTCTGAATCTGCTGAATGTTTACCTGCCAACCCTTTACCGAGTGGCAGCTTTCGCAATTGGCGCCAAATTGGCGACGATGAATGTCGGCATGGCATTCAGCGCACTGAGTGCCGACCTTTTTGAAAACAAGATTCGTGTGGCATTGGCTGCAGCCCACCTTCGCGTGCATTCCGCGCAACGGGTAAGCAGTCTGATCGTGATTGAACTCCGGATTCGAACGTATCGGTTTCCAGCTGGCGTAAGTGTGGCAGTTTTGGCATGGGATAGAAATGGGTCCGTGCGGATTTGTAACCTTCGCCTGGGGCCCGCCCACTTGAGGCTTAACGCTGTCGGCCGAAACATGCAATTGCACGCCCGACAGCACTGGAGCCAATCCAATCGCGATTGTAAGTAACCACCGAATCCGATCCAACGCGTCTCTCCACCTTGTCCGAGGGCGCAAGACAGGGAAGGCGTGAGCCGCAACACATTCGCGACACCCACAACCGACCCCACGAGTCAAAACTGCATGAGAGGCAACGAGCGCCTCTTAAGAGATCAACGCAGTCTCGCGGTTCCAGACTTCAGTTTGTACAGCCGAATGGTTTCCCGGTAGCTCTTTGTGTTCGTCACCACTGAAGCGGCAGCTGGCTTCGGCGAGGGTGGCGCGGCCTTTTCATCAAGCAAACGCTTTTCCGGATCTTTTGGAAGGCAACGAACACCAACAAGGACGCAATAAGAGGGGTAACCGAAATGAAGACTACCGCAGCCCGGGGGGATGGGTCCAGTGAAAAACAGGTGCGTGTAAACACCTGCTGACATCCAGCTTTGATGCAAACGAGTGCTTGCTAGTTCGCTGACAGTCACCTTTTTTCGCCATTGACGTTTTCCAACTCTTTAGATTGTGGTGATTAGTGGTTGTGTGTAATCAGCACAAAGATTTGCTCGATGAGCATTATCTCTCTTGGTTCTTCAACAAAGCTTTTTGGCTCATGAATATGGAGTTAGACGCGCCGCCTCTAATTTGGTGCATCGCAAAAACTTTTGTTTTCAAAGTGGAGTCTTTTTGGAAAGTTTGACACTAAGTTAATAGCTCAAACGCTATATCTTGGGCATTGCAAATTCCATTTGTGTATTTCATCGGAGAAAGAACCGACCGCGAACTCGAGTGATCTATATCACTCTTGTTCACCCGATACTGGAGGTTAGGGCCCTCGCCCACCGCCCTTTGAGATACCAGATGGGTAACTTCCCGCTCGCAAGCTTGATGGGAAGTTAGTCGGAATTTGATCGAACGCGAATGGATAGCATCGCGCAGTCCGTCCCGATCCAGTTAGATCGCTGCAACTCCAGTCATGAGCCGACCGAACAAAGATAGGTTAAGGCCTTGTTTCCTGGGGTCGCTATATCTACAGATTGCGACCTTGCAATACCGTGCTCGAAAGCCATGGCCATCTTCGATTGGCTCTCGTAGTCAGGCAGGATTCGTTACTGCACCGCATTTGTAGTTCTCATTTCCTGTGCCAGATCGGCAGATTTTGCGTCGCCTCAAACGGCATCCCATCCGAGCTCGTTCTTGACCAGTTATCTATATGTCGCTCATTTTGTGTGCCTTGCGAAAATTTAAACCTCCTTTCGGACAGAAGAGAACTCATACCCCTCAAACGCTTGGGTTCTGTCGGTCAGGTTACATACCACACAGATTGCGTGAACTTGAGTTGGATCAATCACATGCGGAGACATCCGTGGTTCAATAGCCACAATCTTCAAGTGGCCGTGTGTTGGTTCTGTAGCCGGCTTCGCTCTGAAGAACCGGCCTCGTTGAAAGAGCACAGCGGATAAGCCCGGATGGTTGGAATGAGGTTGTATCGGATGTTTCGTAAAAGTCTAGTAGCCGGAATGATGTTCGCATCGTGTGTATGCGTCGCAGTGGCGGCGGATAATGCTTCTTCGAGTTTGACAGCGGCTCAGATCGTGGACCGCAACGTGGCGGCGCGTGGTGGATTGCAAGCCTGGCACGGGGTTCAGGCACTACAGGAGACCGGCCTGATGGGCGCGGGTGGCAACGAGCGCACCGCCCAGGCCGTGGAAGTTCCGGGAGCCAAGCGTCCGGGCAAGGCATTGCCCATGCCCTCCACACCGCGGTTGAAAGAAGAGGCACAGTTGCCCTTCGTGATGGACCTGGAGCGCGGGCGCAAGCTTCGCCTGGAGATCCAGTTCGCCGGCAAGACAGCGGTGCAGGTATACGACGGCGCCAAGGGATGGAAGCTGCGTCCGTTTCTGAACCGGCTCGACGTGGAGCCGTACACGGAAGATGAGACCAGGCTTGCCTCTATGCAGTCTGAGCTTGACGGCCAGCTGATTGACTACGCGGCCAAGGGAACCAAGGTTGAGCTGGTGGGCATGGAGAAGGTGGAGAATATCGACACCTACAACCTGAAGCTGACGCTGAAGGACGGCCGCACGACACACGTTTGGGTCGATGCGAAGACCTTCCTTGAAGCCAAGGTGGAAGGCCAGCCGCGCCGCCTCGACGGCAAACTTCACCCGGTCGAGGTCTACTACCGCGACTATCGCGCGGTGAACGGATTGCAGATTCCGTTCGTTCTCGAGACGCACGTTCTTTCCTCGGTAACAGGGACTGCTGCAGCCCGCGAGCCGCACTATCCGGCCGAGAAGATCGCCATCGAGAAGGTTGTTGTGAACCCCAAGCTTGATGCTTCGCTCTTCACCAAGCCACAGGTTCAGGTGGCGGGGAAGTAAGCGCAGTCGGATTGCTTGAAATCGTAGTTCGAAGGTGTAACAGGGTTTTGAAGCAGTAACAGTGTTAGGCAGAACAGATATCCCCACCTGGTGTCAGGGGGGTTGGGCAAGCCAGCTTATCAATCGACTGGCGCAAGTTGTTGTCATTTAAGCAGTTGGGTCTCGCCTCAGAATATCAATGCTGCAGATCGCCCCGCATGGTGCGAGGGGATCTGGACTTTAAAGGCAATGATTCTGTGCTCTTTGTCGTGACCTGGGCAAATTCCCCTTTAGGTTTTAAATTGCGGGTGCGAAGGCGTCAGTCATGAACATGAACGAGTATTGGAATCGACCGCTGCCTCACGGAGTGCCTGCCCCCGCTGAACATCGCGGTGACGCGCACAAAACAGTAATTTTCCAGCGAGTTCCGCTGGCCACACAGGAAGAGCCGTCAGTCGACGCCCAGTTGGCTGAGATGACGGTGGCGCAGTTTGTCGCGGCGCGATTCCTTCCTGACCACATCGCGATCAAGACCAGCCCCGGCAGGCGGCATTATCAGGCGATTCTGAAGCACGTTCTCACCCCGGAAGAGGTGGAAATGATCTTCGGCACGCCCGTTGATGGCTCGCGTACCAAGCTGCATCCCAAGCCGGAATGGCCATACATCAGCGACGTCAAGCTTCACGAGGCCAACCCCGAGCATGTGCAACGGCTCATTGCCGCGGCGGTCGAGGGCGGCTACTCGTCCCAGACCATCCGCCACATTCGCAACGTGGTTGGCGCGGTGTTCTCGCATGCGCTACGCACCCGCCATTTCGCGGGTGACAACCCTGCCAGCCTGGTTACGCTGCCCGGAATGAAGCGCCGCGAATCCCATGCGCTCAGCCTGGAACAGACCCTCAAAGTTCTCGAACTCATGCAGTATCCCGAGCGGGAAGTGACTCTTTTCGCAATACTTACGAGCATGAATATCGCCGAAATCTGCGGTCTCCAGTGGAAGTATGTGAACCTGACCGAGCATCATCTGAGCCGTGAAGGGCAGTCGGTTCCACCGCGCAGCATCGTAGTACGCAACCAGTGGTATCGCGGTGAGTTATGCCCAGTTCCCCCCGGCCGCAAGAAGAGCATCCCGATTCCTCAGCTCCTCTATTCGGTGCTGCACACGCTCAGTCGTTCTAAGTCCAGTGGATGGAACGATTTCGTGCTATCTACAAAATCGGGCCGCCCCATCAACCAGATCAACCTGGCGGCGCGACGGCTGAAGAACATCGGCCGGGAGCTGGAAATGCCCTGGATTTCGTGGCAGGTTCTTCGTCGCACCCGCGGCGTTCTCGCTTACGAATTCGGCACCCAGATTCAGCACGAATTGGCACGCGCTTTGCCGCCGGCATCAGCGGTCAATCCCACCGTGGCCCTCTTCGGCAAGCTCGCGGACAAAAAGCGCTAACCAGCACTCCGTCCGCAAACCCGTCGGCAGTCGGTACCTATAACTAAGGACCGATTGCCGATCACGGGTTAGCCCTCAGGTCCGTTCGGCCGCCTCTCAATCAATAATCGAGTCCGTCTTCGTCTTCGAGCCAGCCAACCGGAAATCACCCGCGCCAACCCCCGTTCAGAGCCCAGGACATATATATTGATGCGGGCGCGATTCCAGACCTGGATCGTGCCGGTCGATCGGCTATTCGCCTGGACTCCTCATGAGCGAATGGCAAACCCCGTTCATTGCCGTAGCCGGCTCCAGGTTTGCAATCGCCGGATAGGCAATGGGATTCGCCCGATCCCGCAGGCTCGCCCCCTTGCGGGGTTTCATGAGCGACGACCAGTTAAGGCTTAAACCATTGCAAGAGAATCGATTACACCTGCAGGATCGATGCGTTCCCGCAGATCCTCAACGCGTCGTGGATTACTGGGGGGTGGCAGGAGGGGCTGTGGGATTTCCGAACCCAGGGGCGCCGGTGTTCACTGGCGGCCCGGTAGGCACCGGCGGATATGACATACCTCCCCGGCGGTCCGTAATGGGGTCGTAGACAAACTCCCACTCGCTGTAGCGGGACTTGGTCTTGTACACCAGAATCGAATCCTTTTCCGGCGCCGGGGAAAACCCCATGATCCCTTCGCCGCCAAGGATGAGTCCAGAGTTGGGAAGCCCTGTGCCGGAAGATCCAGCGTTGTTGGCGGCGGAGTTGCTGGCATTCGAACTGTTGGGGTCGGAGCCAAAGGCGCTCTGGAACCCTGAATTGCCCAGCGGCGACGCGCCTACGATGTTGTTGCCCCCGGGGGTGGCGGCCGGCCCGGTAAGCACGGCAGCTCCCATCGACAACGGGTGCCCGAAGTAGCCCATGGACAAAGGCGCCTTGTTCTGCCCGTAAATAACCGGCTTCCAGTCGTCCTGGCCGGTCAAGGGGTCTGGATATCGCCTGCGAAGAAACCTCATCATATTGGTGTCTTCGAGAGCATCCACGTTGGGTGGAAAGTGCCCGAACTTGCGGTAGTAGAGCTGCACGGCCCGAATGTACTGCTGCCCCCGGTGCATGGTTTCCAATTCCTGGTCGCGCTGAATGTCCTTGCGCACTTTCGGCACTGCGGCAGCAAGAAATATCATCATCACCGCCAGCAGGATGATGACCGCGGCAAGAACATATCCTTGCTCCGCGGGACAGGAGCTCGATGCCTTGCGGCTTGGTCTCATGCGATGGGCTCGCCTAGTTTGACGCAGCAATGTTCTGCGTGTTGTTGTGCGTCAGGTCAGTGACTTGAACACTCGTGGGCTGAATGACGCCAACCCGGAACCGGTGAAACATGATGTCCCCGGTCTTGGCCATGAAGATGTCGTCGCCGTGCGTAAAGAGCGCAGTGTAGGTCCGGTCCTTGGTCTCGGTGAATCCAAGATACTTCAGATTCATCTCCGGAGGTTTCGGCGGTTCCACCGGCGGTAGTGACGCGGCAATATCGGTCGCGCGTCCTGTGGCAAGAGGTGTCTCCACGACAACCGGAATGGCCACGGGCGAAAAGACATCCCGGCCGGTGCCGGAGTACTCCACCTGCTCGCTCCGCGACAACTGATCGATGCGGAGCACGGGGTCAAGGCGCGAGCGTGTCGACTTCTGCGCAGGCGCAACGGCGTGAAGATTCGGATTGGCGATAGGCTTCAATGCCGGCGGCGGTGTCGAGCTCGGCTTGCTCATCGAGCTGTAGACTTCCCAGCCCCCGATCAATGCAATTACCACAAACAGACCCGCAACCATCCGTACCTGGCGCTTGTTTTCGGTTCCGAGAGCGATGGCCATCTTAGTTACCCTCCCGTCCGGTCAAAGGTGACGCAGATGATGTTCCCGCAGTGGTCCGTGTCATCGGCAACCCGCTGGCGGCCGCGTCAGCTGAACGCAGCCAGGTGGATACCTTGAGGCGAAGATTAGCTTGCCCGCCTTGCTGGCCGTTGAGCTGCATTGCCTTGATGATGAAGAAGACCTGGTCCCGTTCCAATCCATTGACGAAGCGCATCATCTGCGGATATTCGCCGCTGATCGAGGCATCCATGGAGATCTCCGTCAGGTCGACTCCCGGCGTTCCCTGCGAGTAGGAGATTCGCGACAGGTGTGCACCCGAGTGCGTCTCCAGCTCGGCAATGCGGGTCGCCACCAATGAATAGTTAGCCGGAATCCTGTCTGCGTAAAACTTCCCGATGCGATCACGCGTTGCCACCACCCGCATATCCAGGCCGCGCAACGGAACTGTGTCTTGCTTCAGGGCTTCTAACTGTACCTGCTTGGCTTCGAGGGTTTGCGTTGCCGTCGAATTTGTAAAGGTCAAGGTGTACACAAGGCGCGTGACCAGCCCCACCACCACAAGCGACAACGCGACAATTCCGATCCAATGCCAGGTCATCGGCGAGCGCATTCTTTCACTGAATGCCGAACGACGGTCGTTTTTCATTTCGCACCCCCGGCACGCGTACTCGGAGAGCTTTTCTTCGCTACGGGAGCGGGAACAGCGGGCGAAGCTGCTTTCGCGGCGGTTGCGGCGATCAACGAAGGCGACATGTTGTAATCCGTGAGCAGGTCAAGATCTTCGGCGCCTCCGGCACTCACGTTCTGCACCCGTCCGCCCACCCCACCATCCGTTTCGGGGCTCTCGCCGATGATGCGGGGAAGACGGAAGCGGTCGGAATGCTCCATATTCTCTACCAGCCGAATGGCATCGGTGCGGGGTCCAAGAACCCGCAGATGCAGGATCACGTGGCCATCCTTGGTGCGGACGGGTTCAATGGTAGTGATCTGCACGGGGCCGGGAAGAACTGTTTCAAGGTCCTTCATCACCAGCGTCCAGGAGAAGGCCTTTTCGTCGAACAGGTCATTGAGAGCATCGGTTTCGGCCACCACCCTTGCGTTCGCCGGCTGCTGCATCATGATCTCGTAGCCTTGCCGCTCCTTCGCCAGGTCGGTGACGGCCTTGTCTAACAGGTGTGCCCGATCGTACGCGCGTTGATCGCGCTGCAGCACAAAGTGAAGGATCAACCCGAGCAGTGCGGCGACCAGCACCAGCACTCCCATCGCGATCCGCAGTCCCTTGTAGACCTCCGTGAGGTCCGTGAAGGGACGGGAAGCGAGATTCAATGTGATCTTCATGGGGTTACCTCACCCTCACTTCGCGGGACCTTGACGCGCTTGGTGCAGGGCTGCTGTCACGAACGCTTTGCGAAGCCATGTGACCAGCATCAATTTTGAGCTGGCTCGCTTGCCCGCGGTACGTCCAATTCTGGCGAAGCGGGTCGAGCTGCTCGCTACGGATGTTGCAACACACGCTGTGACCTCTTGCGACTGATACTTCCGCCTGCCCCACGCCACCATGAGTTTCATGGGGCAGGCCTGAACTTACTTGTTGATCTGCGGACGCTGGGCTGGCGCAGCAGGCTTGTCGGCCGGTTGCGGTTGAGTGCCCGGAGGTACTGTAGCTCCCGCATCCACCTTGGCATTCGTCTTGCGATAGGACACGGAATTCGCGGTTCCCAAATCAACCATCTTCAGGTTGTCGTCGGTAATTCCAGGCGTCCGGATCACGTGGGGAATAATCGCAAATACGATTTCGCTTGTTGTCTTCTGCTTGTTTTCCTGGCCGAACAGATACTTCAGAATCGGAATCTTGTTGATAATGGGGTACCCGCTCATCGAGGTAGCCTCAGTATCGTTCAGGATTCCGCCGATGAGATTCACTTCGCCATCCGCCAGCCGCGCCTCATGCTCAATACGGCGCTGTCCGATGGTGGGCTCGGTGACACCGTCGATGGTCTGCTCGCCGGTGACCGATGAAATTTCAAGCGACATCTTCAGGGTGACATCGTTCCCCGCATGAATGTAAGGAGTGATGTCGATGTTCACACCTACATCGATGTATTGGAACTGGGTGTTTACGCCTTGCGTCAACCCGCTCTGGAATGATCCGGTAGCGATCGGAATGCGGTCGCCGATCTTGAGCGAAGCCTTTTCGCTATCCATTACGCGGATATTGGGGCGTTGAATAACCTTGGTGTTGCTGTCGGAGGCCAGCGCGGTAAAGCTGGCGCCGCCCAGTGAGATGGCAATGTCGCTGGCTCCCAATCCCGAGAATGAATTGAGATTCAGGTTTGAACCACCGGACGTTCCGGAAGAGCCGCCCGGAGCAATCGAGGCGCTCACGGTGGTCGGAAGGTTCGCGCCGAGGGTCCGAATCTTGCTCCGGCCGACTTCCATCACGATCACTTCAATTACAACTTCGGCCTTCGGCTTGTCGATATCGGCCAGAAGCCTCTGCGCCAGTACCATCTGGTCGGGTGTTCCGCGAATCGTAAGGGACCGAAGCTCCGGCGTTACCTGGATATGGTTGATATCCAGAATGCCTTTGAGGGTGCCGGCTGCCTGTTGCAGGTCAGCAGGCGTGGCAGCGTTGCGCAGGTAGAACGTCTTCATTACGTTCTGTTCCAGTTCCTTGCGCTTGCCAGTGTTGTCGGCCGCAACCATGATCGTGTTTGCGGAGAGAGGGCGCCAGAACGTCTTCGACTGAACCGAAAGCATATTGAGCGCTTCACGGACCGTAACGTCCTTCAACTCAAACGTGATTTTGAGGGGTTTGTACTCGGGATCCATCAGGATGTTGAAGCCGCCCAGCTTTCCGATGGTCTTGTAGATGACATCGGTCGTTGCCGTCATCTGAATTGAAACCGGGAAATCCGACTTGAAATCCAGCACCACCGGTCCGGCAGCATCCTTGGCGTCCTGCTCCAGAACCGTGTCTTCCTTCATCATCGGCGCGGTCTTCTGGGTAACCTGCTTCTGGATCTCGTCTGTGGCGCGGCGGACCTGGCCCATGGCTTCAAAGTTGCTCGGATCGATTGCGGCTGCCATCCGAAACTCGGTAAGCGCCTCTTCTTCCTTGCCCTCATCGCGCAACGTCAGCCCCGCGTGGATGTGCTGGCTGGAGGCGAAAAATCGCATGCGCAGGTAGCTGGCCATGTACTTGGGATCGGTGGGATTGGCGTCGTGCGCCTGCTTATAAGATTGGTATGCAGCGTCGTAATCGTTTTTCTTCTCCGCACGCTCTCCCGCCTTATAAGCAGACGAGGCCGTGTCGGCGAGAGCTGGAATAACCAGCATCAACGAAAAAACTGCACAAATGAAGACCCGAGATCGCATAATTGTTCGCCTCGTTCGTGATGGCGTGGTTATCCTAAGCAGACATTCTAGATAGTAGGAGCCTGCAGGTCATTGCGCCAGAGCAACGTGCCTGTTTTCAATTGAAATCAATGCAAAATTCGTAATTTTGGCTAGCTCATAGATACCAGAGAACGGGGTGACTAACAATATCCCTTACCGGCCATGTCAGCTAACTATTTCGAACTATGCTAGTAAAATTCAGGCGTTTCCTTGCGAAAAGTCAAGATTCAGGCAGGTATTTCCTTCGATCGGAAGCTGCCTGGCGTCGGGAGTGTCCAATTTACCCGACTTAATGCCTGGGAGCGATATTCGGCTTGATCCCTCCGCAACTCGAACTCTTGAAGGTTGACGTGGATTCCGTCGTCCACTCGATGGGCTGTTTTTCCGCCCCAACCATGAACGTCCCCACGAAATGCACCGTCCCAGTCCCATGTTGGGCGTCGATCCATTCTGACTCGAGCTTCCCCTTGCCGGTCATCATTCCCTTGCACACGTAGTCGCCCGTTACCTTGCCGTTGGACATTGCCCGGTTTTCAACCGTGCATTGACCGTGCGACACCGGCAGCAGGGCTCCGTAGTCATTGATCATTTCCTGCGTAAGGCACAGCTGGGTGATATGCGTCCCCGCGTGTAGCTTATCCGCCTGCTCTCCGGGAATCTGAGGAGCCTTTTGCCAGGTCGTGGTCGACTTCATCTCCCACAATCCAGGCTGGCGGGCCGGCGCGGCCGAAAACGCCAGTGATCCAAGTCCCGCGCAGCAGCCTGCCGCCATCAGAATGCGGGCTTTACGGACACTTCTACCGCCCAAACCGAGTAATCGAGTGACATCTGGGAACATCGCAGTAAATTAGACAATCTACCTTGGGTGCAAGGTCTTATTGATGCCCGTAAAGTTACGGCCAGCGATCTATCTTGCTCGACTGGCCACTATGGCTCGTTCAAGGCATAGGAGTCTGCCACCTTGCGAAAGTCAAGGTAAAGCGCGACACCATAAATTCGGCCGGTAAACGGCCGATCCCGCCGGGCTGGACACGCCATCGTGCCGGTCCCGGCGAGTATGCCTATTTACAAATCAAAGTTCTATATCAACCTGGCGTTCCAGCCTGTGCGCGTCACGAATCACTACTGACTCACGCCGCGGTTCGATGAATCCATCTTCACTCCACTTGGAAAGAATCCGGCTGATCGTGAACAGGGTCGTTCCCGTCATTTGCGCCAGCTCTTCGCGAGACAGAGAGATTTGGACTCCGCCGTTCTGCTCCTTGCCTACCTGCTTCAACAGGCGAAGCAATGTAAGCGCCAGGCGCTTGGCGACCCGCTCCGTGGCAATCTCGCGGAAACGCTCCTCGAGCTCCTGAAGACGGTTCGACAAAATCTGGTTGATATTCTTTCTGATCTGCGGATGCTCCATCAGCACGCTCTGCAGCCGCGAATACTCCCATACCAGGGCCTTGCACTTCTCCATGGCACGCGCGGAACAGGTGTGGCTGCTGGATGCTGCTTCGGCCTGGACGCCTACTGCTTCGCCCTTGCCGTTCATCCACAGAATCACTTCACTGCCACCGGGACTGAGTTGCGTGAGTTTCACGCTCCCGGCTTCAATCAGGACGAGGGACCGGACTGGCTGTCCCTGCATAAATAACACTTCGTCCCGGGCGAATATGCGCGCCCGTGCACACAATGCAATATCGCGGCATTCTGCTTGAGTTAACCCTGCGAACAGGGTTGAGCCAGTCATCAGAACAACGCGGTCAGAGAGGGTTGGATCGCCAAGACAAGGAACACTACTTGCAAAAGGGCGGACCTCCGCCAAACGTGGTGACGTCATCATACTTCCTCGAGCATCCGTTTTGGACGATTACGGGAACACGCCGCGCGCTCATGCCTTCACGGTCATGTCTTTTTCCGAATGGCTTCAAAGGACGAGCGAGGGGGCGCTCGAAAAAATACTTCAATGTGTTCTAAACAGGTGAATCCCAGGTTATTTGAGGGCCCAGAACGATCTTCGTGTATCCGTCGTGTACTTGAAACGTTGAACCGTTGTCAAGACATTTTGGTGTGCCCTACATTACTATTTTCTGTCGTTCGTGATCTGTATCACACGGAACGCCGCCGTCGCAGATTGACCCGCCGCAATGAGCAGAAGAATCTCGAATATTAGCTGAAAACTCCGCATGACTTCACTGTTATACCGCGATTTTGGGAATAATCAATAACACTATTAGTTTGTTTTCGCACAAACAGTACCCCATGGTTGCTTCCGAGCAAACTTTCGTACTAAAGGACTAACATTATCCATGAAACGCTTGTGCGAGTTCCGCTTTTCGATCTCGTAAATGCGAGGCCGCGGGAACATTTGCGATCCCTCGGTCCGGGTCTAGGGAATCTAACCTGCTTTCGCGAAAAAATAGCGCCTGATCCACCACTTGCTCAAGAGCAAGTACTCAGAAAAATGGCCATGCTAGCGTTCTTTCTTATAGGGGAAACCAGCTTCCGGCTTTGTTCGCTAACCGCCGGACCGGCATTTTAACCGTGCCGGGGTTGCCGCGAGGTCAATCGCCGAGTGATTTCCATCACTCTACTTGAGCTTAAAAGCCTTGGATTTGCCTCACTCGGGCCAGCATTTTGGTACTTTCAGATAGCCCCTATTTATCTCGACCCGCGCAATCTTGCCGGGCATTAGATTGTCTTAACCCGCTCAACCACCTGGAGGGATAGAGCGATGAGGAAGTGGTTTTATATCGGTGCGCTCGTCTTGTGTGTCCTGGGAGGTTTCGCCGCGGGACACCTGCTGAACAAGCCTCATCAGGATCAGGCCCACCGGATTCTCTATTACGTCGATCCGATGCATCCCTCTTACAAATCCTCAAAGCCCGGCACTGCCCCCGATTGCGGCATGGATCTTGTTCCGGTTTATGCGGATTCCGCGGCGAATTCGATCGCCCCCAAAGACTCGGCTTCCGGCACGGAGATCGATGCGGCCGTCCAGCAACTCTACGGCATTCGCCTGGCCAAGGCTGAGTCGCAGGCTCAGCATCAGGCGCTGCGCCTTTTCGGCCGCGTGGGTGCTGAAGATACCCGCGTATTCCGCGTCGATTTCGGCGCCGATGGTTACGTCAAGGAAACCCACGACGATTCCGTGGGAATGCACGTAAAGAAGGATCAGCACCTGGCCTCCGTTTACTCGCCTGACTTTCTCGCCGTGGCCGGAGGTTACCTGGCAGCTAACGAACGCACTCCAGGGGCGCCTAACATCGCCAAAGACAATGCCACCGCCGCCACCGGCACTCAGAATTCCGCTAGCGTTCTTGCCCGCGCCGACCGCCTCCGCAATCTCGGCATGAGCGACACGCAAATCGACGAGATGACGCAGACCAAGAAGCTTCCCGAAGACGTCTACATCGTCTCGCCCGTGGACGGCTTTATCCTGACCCGCGGTATCTCGCCCGGGCATGCGTGTGGAGCGCCAGACGGCTCTCTATTCGGTCGCCGATCTGAGCAAGGTATGGATCGAGGCCGAAGTCTATGGCCGCGACTCGCAATCCATCCGTCCCGGCACATCGGTCTCGGTTACTCTTCCTGACACAAACCAGTCGCTGCATGCGTCCATCGTCGGCGTCCTGCCCGATGTCGACCCGGTCACTCACGCTTTCAGAGTTCGCCTTGAGGCCGACAACGCCGGTTACAAGCTTCGTCCCGGCATGTTTGTAAATGTCGATATTCCCGTCTCCCTGCCCGCCGGCCTCAGTGTCCCGGCGGACGCCGTGGTTGATTCCGGCCTTCAAAAGCGCGTGTTTGTGCAGACCTCGGATAACCACTTCGAGCCGCGCATGGTCCAAACCGGATGGCAGATTGGCGACCGTGTTCAGATTGTCAGCGGCCTGCACGACGGAGACATGGTCGTTTCTTCCGGCACATTCCTGGTTGATTCTGAGTCCAGGCTGCACTCCGATGCGCGACAGCCCGGCTCAGCCGGCTTGCCGCCAGCGACCGACGCAATGGAACACCGCATGAATTGAACCCGATGCGGGTTCATTAAAGCCGTACCCCGACGGCGAGATGCCTTATTGGAGGCCAAGGGTGATAGACCGGATTATTGAATTATCAGTTCGACATAAATGGGCAATTATTCTTGTTGTCGCTGCAGGATGCATTCTCGGCTGGTGGTCGATTACTCACTCCCATCTCGATGCCATCCCCGACCTCGGTGATACTCAGGTCATCATCTTTTCCCGCTGGGACCGCAGCCCTGACCTGGTCGAACAGCAGGTTACTTATCCGATCGTCACCACCATGCTCGGCGCGCCCCACGTAAAGGCCGTCCGTGGCGTCTCCGACTTCGGTTACTCGTACGTCTACGTCATCTTCGACGACAACACCGATCAGTACTGGGCCCGTTCACGAACGCTCGAATATCTCTCCAGTGTTCTTGGCCGCCTTCCCGAGGGAGTCAAGACCGAGCTCGGCCCCGATGCCAACAGCCTTGGCTGGGTGTATCAGTACGCCCTTATCGATACCACCGGTCAGCACGGCCTGTCCGAGTTGCGTTCTTACGAAGACTGGTATCTGCGCTACCACTTGCGTTCTGTCCCGGGCGTTGCTGACGTGGCGCCCATCGGCGGCTTTACCCGCCAGTACCAGGTCAACGTCGATCCCAATCGCCTTCGCGACTTCGGCCTCACCATTTCGCAGGTGACCGATGCGGTCCGTGACGGCAACACTGAGTCCAGTGCCCGCATGCTCGACTTCGGCGGCACCGAGTACATGGTGCGTGGCCGTGGCTACGCGACTTCCCTTGAGGACTTCGGCAACATCGCGCTGGCCACATCGCAGAATGGCTCGCCTGTTCGCGTAAAAGATGTCGGCGAGGTCGTAGAGGGACCAGACCTGCGCCGCGGCGTATCTGACCTCAATGGCACCGGCGACGTGGTCTCAGGCATTGTCATCATGCGCAGCGGAGAAAATGCGCTTGATGTTGCGGAGCGCGTGAAGAACCGCATCAAGGACATTCAGGCCAGCCTTCCCGCGGGCGTCAAAGTGGTCCCCATCTACGACCGCTCTGAGCTGATTCACCGCACCATCGACAGCACTCGCGAAACCATCATCGAAGTTGTCGTCACCGTCGTCCTCATCGTTCTCGTCTTCCTGTGGCACTTCCCCAGCGCGTCCATTCCGCTCCTCACCATGCCGGCCGCGGTGCTCATCTCGTTTATCCCGCTGCGCATGATGGGCATCAGCGTCAACATCATGTCCCTCGCCGGCGTGGCCATCGCATTCGGCGAGCTCATTGACGCTTCCATCGTTGTAGTGGAGCAGACCCACAAAAAACTCGAACGATGGGAGAAGGGCGGCAGGATCGGCTCGCATCGCGACGTCGTTCTCAGTGCCATCAAGGAAGTAGCCAGCCCGACGTTCTTCGCGCTGCTCGTCATCGCCATCTCGTTCCTGCCCATCCTCACACTCGAAGGCCAGGAAGGCCGCATGTTCCGGCCCCTCGTCTACACCAAGACGCTGGCCATGATCGTCGCTGCCGTACTGGCCATTACCCTGGATCCCGCCCTGCGAATGCTGCTGACCCGGGCCCGGCGCTTCGACTTTGAGCCCGCATGGCTCAATCGGATCGCCAATAGCCTCCTGGTAGGCAAGATCGCCCAGGAAGAAAAAAACCCTCTCAGCCGCGGCCTCATGTTCCTGTACGAACCCGCCGTCGCCTGGACCCTCCGCCACAAGCGCTTCGTCTTCGCTACAGCAGCGGTGCTGATTGTCGTTACGATCCCGGCGTTTCTCTCTCTCGGGTCGGAATTTATGCCGCCTATGGATGAGGGCGCCATTCTTTACATGCCAACCTCGCTGCCCGGCATCTCCATCGCCCAGGCACAGCGGGTGCTTCAATCCAGCGATCTCGTTCTCAAGCAATTCCCTGAAGTCGATCAGGTCCTCGGCAAGGCGGGCCGCGCGGAAACCGCGACCGATCCAGCGCCACTCTCCATGCTCGAGACGCTCATTACCCTCAAGCCCCGTGACCAGTGGCGCCATATTCCCACCTGGTACTCGTCGTGGGCTCCGGGCTGGGCGCAGGCTTTGTTCCGCCACATCACGCCTGACACCATCTCCTCAGAAGAACTGATCAGCCAGATGGACGCGGCTCTGAAGATTCCCGGCCTCAGCAACGCCTGGACCATGCCCATCAAGGGCCGCATTGACATGCTCAACAGCGGCATCCGCACGCCCGTGGGCCTCAAGATCTTTGGCGACGATCCCAAAAAGATCGACGAGATCGGCCAGCAGATCGCCTCGATTCTCCCCGCTGTACATGGAACCCGCGGCGTATTTGCCGAGCGCACCAATCAGGGCTATTTCCTCGATGTGGTGTGGCGCCGCGATGACCTCGCTCGCTTTGGCATCAGCATGAAACAGGCCGAGGACGTGCTCTCCAGCGCTATCGGCGGCGAGAATGTCACGACCGTCTACAAGGGCTCCGCCCGCTACCCCGTCAATGTCCGCTACATGCGCGACTTCCGCAGTTCCCGCGATGCGCTGGCGCACGTTTTGATCCAGACATCGGGCGGCCGCCAGGTTCCTATTGACCAGTTAGCCGACATCAACACCGTTACCGGCCCCGCCATGATCCGCGATGAAAACGGAATGCTGGCCGGCTACGTGTACCTCGATATCGCAGGCCGCGACGTGGGCAAGTATGTCGAAGACGCCAACAAGGCTCTTCAGAAACAACTGCACCTGCCCACTGGCTACACCTTCGCATGGGGCGGACAGAGTGAAGCAATGGCCCACGCTAATCAGAGGCTCCAGGTGGTTGTGCCCATCACCCTGCTGATTGTGATTCTGCTGATCTACCTCAATACCCGCTCCTTCACCAAGAGCGCCATCATCCTGCTGGCCGTGCCGTTTTCGGCTGTCGGCGCAGTCTGGTCGCTTTACCTGCTCCACTACAACATCAGCGTTGCGGTGTGGGTCGGGCTCATCGCCCTGTTGAGCATTGATGCCGAGACCGGCGTCTTTATGTTGTTGTATCTCGACCTGGCATTTGAAGAAGCCGTGAGCCGAGGCGAAATGCGCACCCTTGCCGACCTCCGCAAGGCAATCATGTACGGAGCCGCCAAGCGCCTTCGTCCCAAGTTCATGACCTTTGCCACCACCTGCATCGGACTTTTCCCGGTCATGTGGTCCATCGGAACCGGCGCCGACGTGATGAAGCGAATCGCCGCCCCTATGGTCGGCGGAATTTTCTCGTCCTTCGCCCTCGAGCTGCTGGTGTATCCGGCCATTTACGAGGTCTGGCGGCGACGCAAACTTGATCGAGTTGAAGACGAAGAGCCCCGGAGCGAAGAGGGGTTCCATGAAACAGAATTGGTGACAGCAAGTTAGTGATGTGAGAGATTCAAGGGTATCCACATCCGAGTCAGGCACGAAACAGTACTCAAACGAGGTGCAGTAATGGGATCCACAACCCGCCAACAGGTGCTTCAGATCGCTCTTCTGGCATTGACGGCAAGCTCCGTCTGCCGGGCGCAGCAGCTTCCTCCCGCCCAGGCAACGCCGGCCGCCGATGCCGCCGCGCCCGCGGCTGAGGTCAAGGTCGCTGAAGATGCTCCCGTGGTGGCGCCAAAAGTCGTCTGCTCGGGTGATCAGATGACCATATCTGCCAATAATTCAACGCTTTCAAGCGTATTGAATGAAGTCCATCGCTGCATGGGTACCAAGATCGACCTGCCGGAAGGTGCTGGTGACAAGCGGATGTACGACCGGCTCGGACCAGGACCCAATTCCCAGATCCTCGAAGAATTCCTGAGCAATACCGGGTACAACTACGTGATCGGCGCCTCCCCGGCCAATGCCGAAAAGATCGATTCCATCATGCTGCTGGCTCGCGTCGCCGATCCGGCGGCGATCACCAACGCTATTACAGACGGCCGGCCCCTGACCGCCAGCCGCCGTGCCTTCCTGCAGATGCACCAGGCCGCTATTCCCCACCCCATGACGGATGCCGACAACGCCGCGGCTGCCGCGGCTACCACACCTGCTCCGGATCCAGCACCATCCGATGCCGCAGCAGCACCGGCGGCAACCGACCCACCGGCTGCGCAACCGGCCGATGCCAATCCTAATCCCAATCCTGTGCAGCCCGAAGTCCCGGTGACCACGACGCCCGTTACACCCCCGGCCAATGCGCCCACCGCGCCTCCTCGCGCCGGATCGACTGCGGAACAGATTCAGAACATGCAGCAGATGTTCGAGCTGCGCAAGCAGATGAATCAGCAGCAGAACCAGAACCAAAACCCGAACCCGCCGCAGCCATAATCAGGCCGGGTATCCTCGAATTTCATCCGCAGAACCGGTATCCTGCTCTCTTGCTGGCAGAATCGCAGCTGCCGGGCTCTCCCCCCACGGGAGAGCTCCCCTTGCGTCCTACCCAGCTGGAGGCAATCCATGATCACGAGGCGTGATGTCATTGCAGGGCTGGCGGCTATGTCGTCCGCGATAAGGGCTTTTGCCGTTTCAAAATTTCCAGATGCAGCAGCACAGGTCATGGGACCCACCGTATTCGAATGGGCCGATATGAAGCCGGTCAAGAACGAGCACGGCGACGTTCGCTCCCTCTGTAAGTCCCCTACCGCCACCGTCGACCAGCTCGAAATGCACATCACCACCCTCGAGCCCGGCCAGTCACCCCACCCCCCCCACCGTCATGTGAATGAGGAGCTCATCATCCTCCGCGAGGGTCAGGTGGAGACTCTGTCCGACGGAAAGTGGGTAAAGGCCACTCCGGGCTCCGTGATCTTCAACGCCTCCAACAGCTTGCACGGGTTGAAGAACATCGGTTCGACTCCAGCCATCTACCACGTCATTAACTGGAGTCCTAACAAGCAGATGGCCGTCGGCTGAGCATTTCTCGCCGACCTGTAGCGCCGGTTTATTTAATTCCCACTAACCAACTCGCCGTGTGCAGGATGAATCTTTCTTTGTATGAGAATGAAATCGCAGCTGTCCACAATCCTGCTCACCGGCGCCCTGGTCTGTGCACCTGGACTCTCCATGAGCCAACCCTTCAACGCCTCTCAGGATGCCAGCCCCAAGCAGGAAATGAAGGACGCCGGCCACGAGACCAAAAATGCCGCCAAGGATGCGGGCCACGCAACCAAGGACGGAACCAAGAAGGCTTACCACAAGACCAAGAGCGGCACCAAGAAGGCTTGGCACAAGACCAAGAACACCGTAAAGGGCGGAGCCGAGGGTGCCAAGGAAGGCGCTCACCAGCCCGGCTAGCCTGAAGTCAGGCTATTCGCTCCAAATCCATGCCAGCTGCAGTTGCACCTTTGCCTGATCCCGCCGGCCATTAGCGCCGAGCCGGTTCAGGCTCAGGTTGCGGCTTTGGAAGGTCCGGTCCCGACTTCCGCAGTGCCGAGGTCAACTCGTCCGCATGACGCAGATCGGGGAAGAGCACTGACCATAGTCCTGCCACCACCAGAGCTCCCACGCCCCCGAAAATCGTGGCGCGCACCGCACCCCACCACTGCGCGGTCAACCCACTCTCAAATTCCCCCAACTCATTTGAAGCACCGATAAACAGTGAATTCACAGCACTTACCCGCCCTCGCATCTCCGGCGGCGTGGCCAATTGCAGCAACGAACCGCGGATGATTACGCTCACCATGTCGGAAGCGCCCAGGATGGCAAGCGCTACAAGCGAAAGCAACAGGTTGCGCGACAGCCCAAAGATGACCGTGGCCGCGCCAAAGACCGCCACCGACGTGAACAACCGCACGCCGGCCCTCCGCCGCAGCGGAAACCTCGCCAGCACCAGCGACGTGCATAACGCCCCGACCGCAGGTGCGGCGCGCAGCATTCCCAGCCCTTGAGGTCCTGTATGTAGCAAATCATTGGCAAATATAGGCATAAGAGCCACCGCACCGCCCAGGAGAACGACGAACAGGTCCAGCGAGAACGATCCCAGCAGCATCGGCATGCTGCGCACGTACTGGAACCCGGCCAGCATCACCTTCAGCGAGATTTCGCGGTGCTCCATGCGCCCCGGCCGCACCTGCAGCGTTCCGATCAGCACCAAAAACCACACCAGCGTGAACAGGGTGAAGACGTAGACAATCCCCGCGCCCTCGAACGCCGCCCCCGGAAACATGCGCGTCAGCGGCAGCGTGAACAGCAATCCGCCCATCGCTGGCCCCAGCGTGTTGGCAAACTGAAAGATCGCGCCACCCCAGGTCACCGCATTCACAAAGTGCTGCTCCGGCACCAGGTGAGGAATGAGCGCCGAGCTGGCCGGACCCGAGAACGATCGTCCCGTGCCCACCAGGAAGAGGACCGCGTAGATCGGCAGAACACGATGCGACCCCTGCAATGTGATCGTCAGCAACGCCACTGTGCAAAGAATCTGCAGCGCGTAGCACACCAGAATCACCTGGCGGCGATCGAAGCGGTCGGCTACATGTCCCGCCGGAAGTAGAAAGAGGAGGCCCGGCAGAAACAGCGCCAATCCCGTGTAGCCGAGATCGAGCGGCCGGTGCGTGATTGAATAGACCTGCCACGCCACGGCGACTGACTGTGCCTCAGCCCCAAGGATCACGGCCACGCGCGCAAGCTGGTACCGTCTGAAATCACGTGATGCGAAAGACTCGAGACCGCGCACAGGCGGTCGTGATGCCGGGGAAGTCATCTGCTCCTAGGTTACCTAATTCCCCGTGGGTGAAATGTGCCTTTTGCGTGACAGCCCAGCAAAAATTACCCCAACCGCGTTTCCAGCCGGCAAAACAATACTTGCTGCCTGAGGCGACAGCTTCTTGAATCCAAACGTCCAACTTGTGGTGACCTTCTCATTTCTGCAGGGGACCACCAGCCCGGGGCGTGGCAAGCACACAGGTGTCTTCCATTGGATCGTCCGGCTCGGCCCCGTGGGAATCTTTGGCATTGCGCTTGTAGATGCCAGCATCATCCCTCTGGCCATTCCGGGAAGCACCGACCTGCTGTTGCTGTGGCTCATCGCGGGGGGAGCCAATCCCTGGCTCTACGTATCCTGCGCAATTGCAGGAAGCCTGGCCGGTGGCTTCACCACGTGGCGGCTGGGTAAAAAAGGGGGCGAAGAAGCCCTTAAGCGCTACGTCTCAAAGCGGCTTCAGAAGCGCGTCCAGGGCTGGTCCCAGACGCATCCCATCCTTGCCGTGATGCTTCCAGCCATGCTCCCGCCGCCGATTCCTCTATGGCCGTTCCTGCTGGCCGCCGGAGCTCTCGGCGCCACCTGGAAGCGATTCCTCATGGCATTCGGGGCAGGCCGTACAGTGCGGTACTGCCTGGTCGGCTGGCTGGCTGTCCGCTATGGCCGCCACATGATCAAAATCTGGTCAAAAACACTGGCTAGGTGGTCCGCTCCAATTATGTGGACCTTCGTCATCCTGACGGTTGCAGGGCTCGTCTATAGCATATGGAAGACCAGACGGCACGATCGGGGATCTTCCGGCACCACATCCCTGCAACCCAATCACGCCAAATAAGAGATATCCGGTCCGGAGCAACCGCCGGGTCGCAGGAGACCCTCTCAACAGACATGACGCGCTCGTTCGAAGAAGCCAACGATCTCTCCGCTCTAGATGCCAAGGTGCTTCGGGAGATCCATACCGACGGATGGCAAATCACCGGCGTGCTTGCTCGCGAGCAGGAACCGGGGCCTGATTTTGCCTATTCGATTGGTTTTTTTCACACCATGGAACATCCCGAGATCATCCTCTTCGGGTTACCCGTGGAGACCTGCATGAAGGCCGTTAACGTGATCGGCCTCGACATCCAGACCGGTATCCACTTCCAAACCGATCGTATTTACGAAGGCATTCTGAAGTTTCCGCATCTGTGCTGCTTCAAGGAAGTAGATCCGAAGTACTACCGGGAACACGTGGGCTACGCCCTGTGGTTTTACGAGAGCGACCCATTTCCCATGATGCAGTGCTTCTGGAGCGACCAATACGGCCGTTTCCCCTGGGATGAGGATTGCAGCCTCTACGCGCGCGAAGCCCAGCCCATGCACCTCATTTCGCAATCCTCGTAGTCAGCGCCCGCGCAGTCTCATCTGCTCCGCGTCGAGTCGAATCATCGACTACATTTGCAACAGCGGCCTGCTGAGTCTCTCTAATGTTGTCAGTTCTGTCGTGTCTTCAGCACGAACGGTCCGCGTGTCGATAAGTCAGGAAGAATTGGCGAATGAACATCAATGAAACCTACGATTACCTGGTTCGCGCACGCCGCGACCTGTGGGCCGCGCTTGAGAGTGTGCCGGATGAAATTCTGTCCCGTCCATTGCTGAATGGCGCGGATCGTCATTGCATCAAGGATCTGATCTTTCATATTGCCGCGGTGGAAGACGGATGGATGCACGAAGACATTCTGCGCCAGCCCCCCCTGTGCGATTCCAGTCCTTTCTTAAAGGACACGGATGGGGGCCCTGTCTATGCCAGTTTCGAGCTGCGCACGCTGTTGGACTACTGGAGGTCGGTCGAGCAGAGCACGCTCGCCTATCTGCCAACGCTGACCGATGAAGGGCTGAGGCGTGTTGTCACGTTGCACGACGCTCCTGACGAGCGATATACCCTGGATGGCCTGCTGTGGCACATCATGATTCACGAAATGCGCCACACCGCACAGATCGCTATGCTGCTGCGCATGCAGGAAATCAAACCGCCGTCTCTTGACTTGTTGTTCTACCTGCCGGCGAAATAACGGAGCCCTCGCAAGCCCCTCCGCTATCCTAGAGATTGGACTCTGAAACCTACACACGCCCCGAGCCCAGCAAATGGGCTATAGCCGCGGTGGCGCTGTGCGGCGTTTGTGCGTTCCTCGGTCTTTACTGCACGCAACCTCTTCTCCCTCTTCTTGAAGCTGTCTTTAATGCCTCCAAGACCACTGTCAGCCTCACCGTCTCAGCGGCCACTCTCGGCGTTGCTCTCTCCGCGCCCATCTTTGGAGCACTCACCGAACGCCTGCCCCGCAAGCGAGTCATCGTTGCATCCATGGTGGGTGTTACGGTTCCCACACTCCTGGCAGCCACCGCTCACACGATGGGCCAGCTCATCTTCTGGCGTTTTCTTCAGGGCATTACCCTCCCCGGCATCTACGCGGTGGTGGTCACCTACATCGGCGAAGAATGGCCGCCCGAGCGCATGGCGCTGGTGATGAGCTTTTATGTCAGCGGCACCGCTTTGGGAGGCTTCATTGGCCGCCTCACCAGCGGAATTCTTGCGGACGCCTTCAGCTGGCGTGTCAGCTTTATTTCCATCGGCATCTTTTCGCTGGCCGGGGCGGCCGCAGTTGCCGCGTGGCTACCTGAAGGACGTGGCCGGCACAATCCTGCCGCGGCTTCCTCGGCGATCACCCGGCCTCTCGGCATCGCAATCCCGTCGACCGACACAACTCCTGCTTCGAGCCGCTTGCCGCAATTTCTTGTTCAGGTCCCGCAGTTGTTCCGCAATCGCCGCCTTGTGGCCACGTTCGCCGTTGGGTTCAACGTGCTCTTTTCCCTTGTCGCCGTCTTCACATGGATCACGTTTCACCTCAGCGTTCCGCCTTTTTCACTCTCTACCGCGGCTCTGAGTTCGCTGTTCGTGGTCTACCTGGTTGGTCTCATCGTCACCCCGGCGGCCGGATATCTCATCACGCGCATCGGAATTCGCGCCGGGATCGCGGGCGCCATCGGCTTCTCAATGCTTGGCGTGCTACTCACCCTGGCGCCATCCATCAAGATCGTCATCCTCGGCCTTACCTTGCTGTCATCAGGCGTGTTTGTGGCGCAGACCGCATCACAGAGCCACCTTCGCCAGGCTTCGCCGCCCGGTGCCCGCGTAACCGCCGCGGGGCTCTACCTCACCTGCTACTATCTGGGTGGAACCGCCGCCGGCAGCGTTCCCGGCATCTTCTGGGCCTTGGGGAAATGGCCCGCTTGCGTGGCCTTTATCCTCACCATGCAGGCCATTGCCCTCACGATTGCCCTGATCTTCTGGCGTGCCCCGCTCGTCCACAATGCGCAACCATCGCCTGCCATCTCGTAAACCGGCTTGAACCCAACCACCCGATTCTGAATCTAAGGAACCTGAGTCGGAACTCACGTTCCCCCCGGCGCTACGCCGTTGTTTCCCCTGCGGTAAGGATCATCATCATTCCCGCGTCGATCAATACTTTGCAAGGAGACCGCTCTTGCCTGAATCGCAAACCAGCCCCCCGGAGGCCGCGTCCTCTGCCGGCGCGCGGCCCGGCAATGCCGTCACGGTCAAATGGGTGCCGAAAACCAACCCCTGGCTGATTGCCGCCACTGTTGCGCTGGCCGCGTTCATGGAAGTCCTCGATACCTCCATCGCCAACGTCGCACTGCCTCATATCTCCGGAAATCTCGGCGCCAGCACGGATCAGGGTACCTGGGTGCTGACCAGCTACCTGGTCTCGAACGCCATCGTTCTCCCTCTCGGCGCATGGGCCTCCAGCGTCATGGGCCGCAAGAATTTCTTCCTGTTTTGCATCACGATCTTCACCATTTCCAGCTTCCTTTGCGGAGCTGCTCTCAGTCTGCCCATGCTGTTGCTTTTCCGCGTGATGCAGGGCGCCGGCGGCGGCGGATTGCAGCCCATGGCGCAGGCCATCATGGCCGACTCCTTCGAGCCACATAAGCGCGGCCAGGCCTTCGCCCTTTACGGCCTCGTCGCCGTCCTGGCTCCGTCCATCGGGCCAACACTGGGCGGCTGGATCACCGACAACTTCTCGTGGCGCTGGATTTTCTTCATTAACATCCCTGTCGGCCTGCTCGCGTTCTTCCTCGTCACTCGCCTTGTCGAGGATCCACCGTGGATCAAGCCCGATCGATCGCTCCTCAAGAACATGGACTTCCTTGGCTTGAGCTTCCTCACCATCGCTATGGGCGGCATGCAGATCATGCTCGACAAGGGCGAGGAGAACGACTGGTTTGCGTCCGACTTCATCAAGTTCTTCACCTTCCTCTTCGTCGGTGGGCTGGTGGCGCTTGTGATGTGGGAGCTGCACGCCAAGAAACCCATCATCAACCTGCGATTGTTCCGCTATAAGAACTTCGCCATCTGTTGTTTCCTGATGATGCTCGTCGGCGGCGTGCTCAACGCCAGCACCGTACTTCAGCCGCAGTTCATGCAGACCCTGCTGGGCTACACCGCCACCACAGCCGGGATGGCGCTTACGGCCGGAGGTCTCGCCCTGGTCGTCATGATGCCGCTGGCGGGCTGGGCCACTGGCAAAATCTCCGCCCGCACCCTCGCCGTTTGCGGGTTCATCCTCTTCACATTCACGTTCCGTTATGCCGCCCAGGCGACTACGCTGCAGATGAGCTTTGCCGCTGCATCGTGGCTGCGTGTCATCCAGATGCTGCCCCTGCCGTTCTGCTTTATCTCCATCACCAACGCGGCATACGTGGGCATGCCCAAAGAAGAGAGCAACCAGGTTGCAGGCCTCATCAACTTCGCGCGCAACATTGGCGGCAGCGTCCTTATCGCCCTCACCAACGCGCAGGTAACCAGCCGCGCCATGTGGCACCAGCAGCATCTGCAGGGCAACATGCAGCCCGGCTCCCCCGGCTACGCATCGCACCTGCACGCCCTGCAGGGTTTTCTGGGCGGTACCGCCGGAGCCGCCAACAGCGCCAGCATGGCCCTGGGATCGCTCTATAACCAGCTCAATCAGCAGGCGCAGATGCAGGGCTATCAGGACGTCTACATCGAGCTTTCCTGGATGTCCGTCGGCCTGGTGCTGCTCGCCTTCCTGCTCAGCAAGAATCGCCCCGGCCAGGGCCCCGGCGCAGAGGCCATGCACTAAGCAGGTGTTCGCTCCGCATTTTTCTGGATCCAGGCTGTCGTCGCAGATCGGCAGAGCGCGGCGGCTCCATCATGCGCAGTTCACAACCACCTCAGAGGGTGAGGCAGGGTGTATGCCAAAAAGAACCCCAAAATTCGAGAGCGCCGGAAACCTTGCGGTCTCCAGCGCTCTCTCGGGTGCCTCGTAGCTCTTCGGATCAAACACCATCCGGCAATGACTCGACGATGAATCTTCAACCTCGCCCGGGTCTCATCCTCCTGCTGAACTGCCTGACCAGCTGTCCAACCCGTTTTGCCTGATCTATCGACGGCGAACCGCCGACCAACCCTGCGCTTCGAATTGAACTGCTTGTCTGCTGCTCAGCGGGTGACCGGCCTTCTCCATTTTCCCTTGGCGTCCTGCCCGTAGCCGAAGCTGCTGGCCCTTCGCCTTGTTCCGATGGATTGCCCTGTGCTCCTGCCGTGCCCTTGACTTCGCTTCTTCTGTTTACCTGACCTTCACCTTGCGGCGTTGGCCTTGCATTCTTCGTCAGCGTTGTGTCCGGCCCGGCTGGATCCGCTCCTCTCAGCTTCTGCCTGAATCCGTACCAGCCGCGGCCGCGACCAGTGCGCTCTCATGCTTTCCCTGAGTCTTGCGTCTCCTCACGAAGGCTCTTCACTTTGAGCTTCCTTCGGTTCCTGCATGCTCGGCAAGCCGCTCATGCTCTCCCCGCTCTTCACTCATCGCTCCGGCGCTCTCGCGTGGATACGATTCCCTTGCTTGACTGAACTTTGCATCGTCCCGCCGTGCGGAGGATGATTTTTCCGGCATACTTCGAATCTTCGCTCCCGCAGCTTGCACCGCAGGGGATTTTCCGCTCTTTGTCGAATCGCTCATCTTCCTGCGTAGCAGGAAATGTTCGGTTCCAGTTCCCTACTTGGCTACCAACTGTCGGAACTATGCTCCTGGACGATCTGTGGAAGCAAGTGTAAAAACTGTGCGAATCTGTGGATATCATCAGGATTAGTGCAATCATCCAAACTAACTCAAACTAATTGTTCGAATTGCCCCACTTACGTTGCACTTCTCTATCTTTTAACTTGATTTCACGCTTGTTTGCTCGCCCACTTATGGCAACTCAATCGAAATAAATTCGCGCAGCCCCCCAGGTCTCGCTTTTGAGACCTGGGATACCTCGAACCTTCTCCTGAGATTGTCTTTCCGAGCGGAGCGAAAGTCGAAGGATCTGCTGTTCGGCTTTCTCAGGCTCAACGTTCGGAACGCTCCACCGAGGATTCCGTTCAATGCGTTCGCGGAAAATACCCCGACACGGCGTGCACTTCAAGATTCGCGGGGTCTGCCCGCACCTTCAGTTTGTGAAATTTTTCGTCGGGAGCCACGCCGGCAGCGGTGTAGGCGAGCACGTATTGGCTGCGGATGAGTGCCGTAATGCGAGCGCTCAACGACGCCGCGTCCTCGTTCTCGTCCGGGACGACCGCGAGCCCACCGCACGCGGAGATCACGAGCCTGGCCACAGCACGGGAGCGCCTCTTCTCGAAGCGCTTGGCGCGCGGCTCCGGCATTTCGACGAAATAGATCGCAGGCGCGGCCCCCGGCTCCTCTTCAATTCTGCGTATTGTCTGCGCAAGGTTGAGGGTCGAGGCATTATCGCTTCCGTCGCTCAGCAGCACGAGCGCCCGCTTCTGATTGTGCGCATTGCCGGCAATGTAATTCTCCGTTGCCACAAGCGCGTCGTAGAACTTCGTCGCTCCCCGCGAGTCCAGGTGGCTGAGGAACGAGAGCGGCGCAGGCTCGGCGGGCGTGAACGTCAGATCGATAAACGCCTGTTCAGCAAAAAGGACCGCCATGACCTCGCTCCCTGGCGGCAGACTCCGAATCAGAGCGGTGGCCACACCTGAAACGGTGTCTCTGTTGCCATACGTGGAACCGGAGCAGTCGATGAGCAGTGCAAGTGAAACCGGCGCATCGCCGGCAGTGGCCAACTCGACGGGACGTTCTGCCCCGTTATCGAAGACGTGAAAAGAGGCTTTGTCGAGAGGAGCCTGCGGCTGGCCTGACTTATCGACCACGACGACATTAAGCACGATTGCAGGCCAATGGTGATTCTCACCCGATTGCGCGCCGGCTTGGCCGAGCGCAGATTGGCTCACTGCGAGTGCCAGCAACAGAAGTACAACGATCACTTTGTGTCGCATGTTATTGCCTGATGTTTTGGATTGAACACGCAAGGATAGCATCAGTTTCGGAAACAGGCACTCATCGCCAACCACAGGCTGGAGGCCCAGTGAGGATTTCAGTTGAAACCGTCCAGATTTTGAGGTCACAGATTGTGGCCTCAAAGCGACAGAGCCGAAATGACCCATCGGCACGGTAGGCCGGGGATTCATCCCCGGCATTGACCGGACAACGTCAAACGGGCTTCAGCCCCTGAGGTATGCTCTCTAAAGATTCCCATCAGAATCGACTCTGGAGCACGGCATGGCAACTCCGGCATTACAAGAATTCGCAAGCGTGTGGGACGCCCTCGCCGACACCCCGGAAGAAGCAGCCAACCTCCGCCTGCGCTCCGCGCTCATGCAGCAGATCGCGGCCATCATCGAGAAGAGCGGCTGGACTCAGGCTGAAGCCGCCGAGCGCTGCAACGTCACCCAGCCCCGCATCAACGACCTGCTCCGCGGCCGCATCTCCCGCTTCTCCCTCGACGCCCTCGTGAACATCGCCGCCGGACTAGGCCGCAAGATCACCGTCACGCTTGACGAGTCACAATAATGGGGCTTGGAACCCGGCGACGTTGGTTAAGATTAAACTGGCGATTATCGCGCTAAGCATTGTGGTTGTTAGGAGTAAGACATGCAGGATCGGAAAGACGCCGAAAAACAACGCACGATAGCTGTTGACTTCGACGGTGTAATCGCCGACTACGAAGGGTGGGGTGGCACCGGCGCGATCGGGCTACCACGAAAAGATGTAATCGAGGCTCTTATCGTCCTTCGAAGTGAAGGTTGGAAAATCGTCGTCTACAGCTGCCGGTCAGAAACGGCGATTGAATCCTACCTCGTGGAAAACTCAATCCCATTCGACGAAATCAACAAGAATTCCTCTCGCCCCTCGGAAGGCCCAAAACCTAGTGCCTCAGTCTACTGGGACGACCGAGCCTACCGTTATTCTGGAGATGCAAAGAGCGATCTAAAAGCCATTCGTGATTTCCGTACCTGGAGCGGCCGTGAATAACTAGAGATACCCTATGTTCCAAATAACTGTGGCTGAGTCGCAGATTTGATGACCGCATCAGGCCAATAGGCATCAACGATGGATTTTGACCATTTCCCCATGTAAGGGTACAGGCCTCCAATTTCACTTATCTCTATGAGCTTCCCGCTGAGAGACGTCCCTCTCGTAGATTTAAATTCCTTTTGGTTTAACGCGAGAGCAATATCCTCGCTCTTAAGTTCGATCTGGTACAGGACTGCGATGTGGCGTGAAGCTCGCGCATCTTCGTTCGTGCGGATGAGCGCAATCGGCTCTGGGTTCAAATCGAAGGCGTCCTTTATGAACACTTCCTCACTTAGTTCGCGGTTGAGAGTATTGAGAAGAATGTCAGGCCCATTGTCGGCTTCATTTACGTGACCGCCGGCCCAGATATCGAATTTGTCATGCAACGGATGCCCTGGTTTGTTTCGCTTCAAGATGAGCAGCTTTTCTTTGTAACGGAGAATCGCACAAGGGATGGGTTGCAGGAGTTTTGGATTTTGCTCAGCGTGTGATCGAGCGGCAAACGATTTTTCTTGATTAACTAATGCTGTAAACGCGGAAACTATGGATCGGTCAGACACCAACCCAGCTTCCGGTAGTTGGACTTTTTGATTGACTTCACTTGCTTGAAGGACACAGATTGGTTCGTCCAAGAATGTACTCAGCACGTTTAACGCCTCGCCTGCGATTTTTGCCGTTCCTTCACGCGTCCTAGTCGCCGTGGTATTGAAAAATTTGATGTTCGTGAATTTTGCCCCATGTACCCGCATTGCTTTCTCTGAAGCTTCATTGATCTGCTGCAGGGTTCTTTCCGACATGATTGTCCCTCTCTTTGTGGTCAACTGGTCGGCATATTCGCGTTCGATCGACGTTTTGGGGTCGCATGTAAGCACAAACACTATGTCAACAAGTTCGGTCCAGCGTTCCATAGTGAAGAATGCTGCTACCTGCTCGGCCTCATCGTGAGTGATCTTTCCAGTCATTTCGAGCCACTCGTTCCAAACGAGAGCATCAAAAACTCCACGGTCGAGGATGAAGACGTCAATATCCTTGTAGAGCGCTTCCAACATCCCTTGAAGACTGGCACAGGAAACCCACACGTTGAAGTTCAAATGCCCTTTCGCCTTAATTGGGGCGATGGACGCTCGTTCAGTAAACACCTCAGCTCTGATTCCATTACGCTTGAGGAAAAGCTCGAGCACGCTAATAGAACGCGTCTTGCCGGCCTTTGGAGCTCCACTGAACTCGATTATCAACGGGCGCTTCGCAGTGCGTTTTTGAAGCAACTCCCTTAGCGCTTCTGCCTTCGATTCCAAGGCAGCAATTTGTTCAATGTCGGCCTGCTGTTGCGGGGTTGTCATTGAGGCCATCCCAAGGAAAGCTTGAGTGTAGCAGAGTAGAGCTAACCCATCATGCGGAGGAAATCTCTGCGCCCTCCTAGACCCAAGCTGCGTCTTGAATCTGTTCTGTCAATTTGATGCTCTTCGCAAACATCGCCTTCATCCCAACGCCGCGCCAAACATTCGCCAACCCTTCGAGATTCTCGACGCGCAAAGGATGTTCCTCATTAGGCCTTGACGGTCTCACCCACACCCTCTCTCGCCTTTGCAAACATCGCCTTCATCCCCCGCAACGCCTGCCTAGTCCGCTCCTCATTCTCAATCAGCGAGAACCGCACGTGGTGATCCCCATAATCCCCAAACCCGATCCCCGGGCTCACCGCCGTCTTGGCCTCAGTCAGCAACAGCTTGGAAAAATCAAGCGACCGGAACTCCTTGTACTGCTCGGGAATCTGCGCCCACACAAACATGGTCGCCTTGGGCAGCGCCACCGGCCACCCCAGTTTGTTCAGCCCCTCCACCAGCACGTTGCGGCGGCAGCGATAGGTCTCGCAAATCTCCGCCACGCACTCCTGCGGCCCTTCGAGCGCCAGTATCGACGCCACCTGGATCGGCGTAAACGTGCCGTAGTCGAAGTAGCTCTTCAGCCGCGCCAGCGCATTCACCAGCGTCCGGTTGCCCACCATGAAGCCGACGCGCCAACCCGGCATGTTGTAGCTCTTTGACAGCGTGAAGAACTCGACCGCCACGTCCTTCGCGCCCGGCACCTCCAGCACGCTCGGCGGCTTGTAGCCGTCAAAGGCGATATCGGCGTACGCCAGGTCGTGGATCAGGTAGAAGCCGTGCTCCTTCGCCATCTCCACCAGCCGCGCCAGAAAGGGCAGCTCCACGCACTGCGTCGTCGGGTTCGACGGGAAGTTCACGATCAGCGCCTTGGGCTTCGGCACCATCCGCGGAATCAGGTCTTCCAGTTGCGCCAGGAACTGCCCCTGGTCCACAATCGGCACGCTCACCACGTGCGCCCCCGCAATCACCGGCCCGTAAATGTGGATCGGATAGCTCGGGTTCGGCACCAGCACCGTGTCCCGCGAGTCCAGGATCGCCAGGCAAAGGTGCGCAATGCCCTCCTTTGACCCGATGGTGACAATGGCCTCCGAGTCGGGGTCGAGATCCACGTCGTAGCGATTCTTATACCAATTCGTTATCGCCCGCCGCAGCCGCGGCAATCCCTTTGAGACGGAATACCGGTGGGTCACCGGCTTCATCGCCGCTTCCACCATCTTGTCCACAATGTGCTTCGGCGTGGCGCCATCGGGATTCCCCATCCCGAAGTCGATAATGTCTTCACCCCGGCGGCGCGCGGACACCTTCATCTCCCCCGTGATGTTGAACACATACGGAGGCAGACGCTGTATGCGACTGAACTCTTCCATTGGGTTAGTTTAAGCCAGCTTCGAGTTCGTGGGAACCGGAGGGAAACAATTCGTCACCGCTGAGTTCCAGCGCCTTGACCCACAAGGTTCTGTCGTCCACCTTGACCCATAAGGTTTTGTTGTCCACTCAGGACGGTCGGTCGGGGATTCATCCCTGATAACAAGGCACCATCGTCCACGGTAGGTCAGGATCATCCCTGACAATAGGCCCAATCGTGGGGTAGGTCAGGATTCATCACTGACAGCACGGCACTATCGTCAGGATTCATCCCTGATAACAGCCACCATCGTGCACGGTAGGTCAGGATTCATCCCTGACAACAGCCACCATCGTGCACGGTAGGTCAGGATTCGTCCCTGACACAGGCCCAATCGTGGGGGTAGGTCAGGATTCGTCCCTGACACAGGCCCAATCGTGGGGGGTAGGTCAGGCATTCATCCTGGAAACGGAGCATTAAGGTAGGTCAGGGATTCATCCCTGACAATAAAGCCTCCAACGAGCAAGGGGTTTTAACCCCTGAGGTTCGCTTTTGCGATCTCCCCACGGGGCACCCACTCCGGATCCCTGTGGAAATCTTGTCAAGAGGCAAAATGAAAAATACTTTGTAACTCCCTTTAGAATCAGCGCAAAAAACTTCGCTCCAATTAGGGATTAATTCGACGAACCTGCCATACTTAAAGTATTCACACGAATAAGGCGAGTTACCCAGTGTGCGCCGTGCGTTCTTACCGGCCCATGCGCCGACCCTCGTCCTGGGTTCTTTGACAACCAATATCACACGCCACCGACAACGCGACTGCTCTGTTTGTGCTCATTGTTCTGGGACATTTCTAGCCCTCATTCCCTAGTCTCTAGCCCCTGGTCCCTGGTCCCTGGTCCCTGGTCCCTTAGCCCATATAGCCCCTGCCTCTGTGATTCAAATCACGGTGAGCGAAAATTCCCCCATTTTTGGTGTGCAATCGCAACAATTCAATCAACTTGTTCGTTTTTTTATTTGACATGAAAGTGACTTTTTCACCATAGCGGGTGCAAAACAGGCCCTGAGCAATTCCCCTCTGCGAAAATGATTCAGAATGCTCTCCCTGCAAAATGCCGGCAAACGGTTCGGCCCCCGGATCCTGTTCCTTGAGGCCAACTGGCTTATCCGCAGCAGGGAAAAAACGGCCCTCGTCGGCGCCAACGGCACCGGCAAGTCCACCCTGATGAAGGTTCTCGCCGGCCTGGAAACCCTCGACTACGGCGAGCTCCAGCAGACCCGCGGCATGAGCATCGGCTACCTGCCGCAGGAAGGCTTGCGCCTCACCGGCCGCACCATCTTCGAGGAATGCCTGACCGTCTTCGACGAAATCCGCGACATGGAAGGCGAAATCGAGCGCCTCGGCGCCCAGCTTGCCGAACTCGACCACGCCAGCCCCGAGTACGAGTCCGCCGCCGAACGGTTCTCGCTCCTCCAGGAGCGCTTCCACGCCCTCGACGGCTACGCCCTCGACGCCCAGGTAGGCTCGGTTCTGACCGGGCTTAGGGTTCAGCAAGCAGGACTGGTCGCGGCAAACCGACGAGTTCAGCGGCGGCTGGCAGATGCGCATCGCGCTGGCCAAGCTTCTGCTCGCCAAGCCCAACCTGCTCCTCCTCGACGAGCCCACCAACCACCTCGATCTCGAGACCCGCAACTGGCTCGAGGACTACCTGAAGACCTATCCCTTCGGCTACATCCTCATCTCCCACGACCGCTACTTCCTCGACGTCACCATCGACCGCACCGTCGAGATCTGGAACAAGCGCCTGAACATCTACCAGGGCAACTACACCAAATACCTCTCGCAGAAAGACGAGCGGCGCGCCCAGCTCGAGGCCGCGTATCGCAACCAGCGCGATCCAGATCGAGCACCTCGAAGTCCTTCATCAACCGCTTTCGCGCCCAGGCCACCAAGGCCAAGCAGGTGCAGTCGCGGATCAAGGAACTCGAGAAGATCGAGCGCATCGAGATCCCCGACGAAGAGCCGGTCATCCACTTCAAGTTCCCGCAGCCGCCGCCCTCGGGACGCATTGTTGTGGAAGCTGAGGGCTGTCGAAGAGCTACGGCGAGAAGACAAGTCCTCAAGAACGTCCGGTTCACCATCGAGCGCGGCGACCGCGTGGCGCTGGTGGGCGTGAACGGCGCGGGCAAGTCGACGCTCATCAAGCTGATGACCGGCGTGGAGTCGCCCACCTCGGGCACCGTGAAGCTGGGCCACAACGTGGTGAGCGAATACTTCGCGCAGGACCAGTACAAGGTGCTCGACGGCGACGCGCGCATGCTCGACGACATGAGCCGCGCCGCCGTCAAGGTGCCGGAGAACGAACTGCGCTCCCTGCTGGGCTGCTTCCTGTTCTCCGGCGACGATGTCTTCAAGCCTCTGGGCGTGCTCTCGGGCGGCGAGCGCAATCGCTACGCGCTGGCGCGGATCCTGGTGTCGCCGTCGAACTTCCTCCTTCTGGACGAGCCCACCAACCACCTGGACATGCGGGCCAAGGACGTGCTGCTGGAGGCGATCGCGCCTTCACCGGGACGGTGATCTTTGTGAGTCCCACGACCGCTACTTCATTGATCGGCTGGCGACGCGGGTGCTCGAAGTCGAGAACGGCACCGTCGCTCACCTACGAAGGCAACTACGAAGACTACCCCGCGGAAGAAGGAAGGACTGGCCGTCCAGGCAACGTCTGAAGCGATTGTGGCAAGGAGAACGGTCTCCCCGGTCCCCAAAAGCGAGGGACCGGGGGCATTCCAGGTCTCAGAGTCGAGACCCTTCGACAAGCTCAGGGCAGGCTCTGGGGCACCTGTTGTTCTTGCCGAGACGAACGGGAAGCTCGACCCCGATGCGGCGAAGGACAAGCCGAAGCGGTTGAATCCCATCAAGCAAAAGCAGATGGAGGAGCGTTGTGCCTTCCTCGAAGAAGAGGTGCCGCGGGTGGAAGCGGCGCTGGCGCATACCGAAGAGCAGTTGGGTGTGTATGTGTCGGCCGCGGAGACGCAGCGGCTGACTACCCTGGCTGAAGATTTGCGCGCGCAGCTAGCGGTGCTGACCAGTGAGTGGGAAGAGCTGATGATGCAGCTTGAAGCGTGACCGCGCCGAGATGCACCGAAGAAAGGAAGGACGCGATCGCGAAAGCTGCGATGACTCCACCGGAATATGGCGGGCAAGCATGATGGCAACGAAGGACAAAAAAGGCGAAGACGGGAAGAAGCGTTGCAAGTGGGCGGAGAGCGATGCGCAGATGCGCGACTACCACGATGCGGAGTGGGGCGTGCCGGAGTACGACAGCCGCGCGCTTTGGGAGCTGCTGATGCTGGAAGGCTTCCAGGCCGGCCTTGCATGGATTACTGTGCTCAAAAAACGGGATGAATTCCGGAAGGTATTCAAGGGATTCGATCCGGCGAAGGTGGCGCGGTTTGGCGAGGCTGACATTGTGAAGTTGCTCAACAATCCGGGGATTATCCGGTCGAGAGCGAAGATTGATGCGACGATCCGGGGCGCGCAGATCTTTCTCGAGATGAAGAAGACCGGCGAGGATTTTGGCACGTGGTTGTGGAGGATTGCAGGCGGAAAGCCGGTGCAGTCGGTTGGGCCGGTTTTGGCCCAGACCCCGGTGGCTGTGGAGATGTCAAAGCAGTTGAAGAAGCGCGGGTTCAAGTTTGTAGGGCCCGTGATTGTGTATGCGTTCATGCAGGCGGCCGGGATGGTCAACGATCATAACGAGGTTTGTTTTCGAAGGAAGGTTGTGGGCAGGCTGGGACGGTGACAGCACGTTGCCAGCAGATGGTTCCCCGTCTCCGCATCCTCAGCACAACAACGAAGACGCGCTGAGAGCGCGCAACCCGACAGTCACTTGACGTTCATCCAGTCCAGAATTACCTTCCCGGCCTTGCCGGAGGTCATTGCCTCAAAGCCCAGTTCGAACTCGTCGTAGTTGAACCGGTGCGTGATCACCGGCGAAATGTCCAGGCCCGAATCGAGCATCGCCGACATCTTGTACCAGGTCTCATACATCTCGCGTCCGTAGATGCCCTTGATGGTGATCATGTTGAAGATGACAGGTTTCCAATCCATGGGCGCGCTCTTGGCAGGGATGCCGAGTGCCGCAATCTTTCCGCCATGGCTCATGTTCGCGATCATTTCACTCAGGCCTTGAGGGCTTCCCGACATCTCCAGGCCGACATCGAAGCCTTCCGTCATCTTCAACTGCTTCTGCACCTCGGCCAGGGGCGTCTCCTGAGGGTTCAGCGCGACGGTGGCGCCCATCTTGCGAGCCAGATCGAGGCGGAAGGGATTCAGGTCGGTGATCACCACGTGCCTGGCGCCCGCATGCTGCACTACCGGAATGGCCATGATTCCGATCGGTCCTGCACCGGTAATGAGGACATCCTCACCCAGCACGGGGAACGAAAGCGCGGTGTGGACTGCATTGCCAAACGGATCGAAGATGGCGGCGATCTCTTCGTCGATGCCAGGATGGTGCCGCCAGATATTGGTCATCGGCAGCGAGATGAGTTCGGCGAAGGCTCCGGCGCGATCGACCCCGACCCCTTGCGTGGTGGCACAGAGATGCCGCCTTCCCGCCAGGCAGTTCCGGCACCGGCCGCAGACCACGTGACCCTCTCCGCTCACAATATCGCCGGGATGAAAATCGTTGACGTTGGACCCGACGGAGACAATCTCGCCGACAAACTCATGACCGATGGCCATGGGCACCTTGATGGTTTTTTGCGCCCATTCATCCCACTGGTAAATGTGGACGTCGGTTCCGCAAATTCCGGTCTTGTGCACGCGAATCAGCACATCGTTGATACCGATCACCGGTTCGGGAATGTCTTCGAGCCAGAGGCCACGCTCTGCCCTGCTTTTGACCAGCGCCTTCATGGGGACTCCTGTTCTTCAACCGACCCTTTGCAGTGTACTGGTCGAGGGCAGCTTGAGAAAAAGCGGCACGCAGCTGATGCGTTGCAAGCCGCAGATTTCTAGAACCAGCGCTTCTTCTTGAAGTAAACCAGAACGATGATCGTGGAGATCACCATGAGCGCAACCGCGAATGCGGTGCCATGAGCACTCTCGGCCCATGGCAGCTTGAGATTCATGCCGAAGAAACCCTGTGATGATGACCAGGGGAAGAGCCACGGTACCCCAGATGGTGAGCACTTTCATCACTTCATTGGTGCGATTGGCGACGGCCGAGAGATAGATGTCGAGCGCGCCCGACAGAAGGTCCCGATACGTCTCAATCAACTCGACTGTGCGAAGAATGTGGTCGTAGATGTCGCGGAAATAAACGTCAAGGTCATCGCCCAGCAACCCTTTCTCGCGGCGAGCGAGACTATTCACAACCTCTCTCATGCCGGAGGCCGCTCGACGGAACTCAACCAATTTGCGCTTGAGAGAAAAAATCTTCGCGAGCGTGTCGGGATCGGGCCGGTCGAGGACCACATCTTCTATGTCTCCAATGTCATCGGCAAGCTTGTCGAGAACGGGCTGATATCCATCGACGATCTGATCGATGATCATGTAGAACAGCCGGTCGAGGCGATCAACTTTCTCCTGCTCGGCGCGGGCGCGCACGCTTTCGAAAATGGTTGAGTCGTTGTTGCGGACGGAGATCAGGAAATCGGAACCGAGGAAGAGATCAATGTCATCGAACTCGAGGTCTCCACGGTTGTGCATATGCTTCAGCACCGTGAAAATGTAGTGGTTGTGCTCCTCCGTCTTCGGTCGTTGCGGCCGATGCCGGCAGTCTTCGATCTGTAACGCGTGCAGTCCGAAGCGTCGCGCCAGTTCGTCAAGGTCGGGCGATGCTGGATCGGCGATGTCGTACCAGGCAAGATGCGAAAAGACGGGAACCATGCAGGCCAATTCTAGAGCTTTGAACTCGCTCCTGGGAAAGCAGCCTGCGCAGGGCGTTACCCTTTTCAGTTGTGAATCTTGTTGCCCGCACCCCACGCAACAAAACCTCTCCGCTCACTGTGGCAAATTGGCTGCCTGCCGCAAGAACCCGTCGGCGACGATGAGTCCGCGGTCAGCATCGCCGGAATGCGTGCCCGGACCATTCACCATTCCACCCAAAAGCCAGCCCCCGTTCAATGGGGCGATGGTCGTCAGCTGATTGTGGCGCGCGCCTCCGGCGTAGTTCAGGTTCTGGCCCAGAGAACCGTCAGCGTTCAAAACCACCAACAGTGGCTGCGCAGCCTCGGATATGCTCGCGCCCGACGGGTTCTGTGTGTAGCCAGTGGTGCCCACCGCCAGAAATCGGCCACTGGGCAACGGCGCAACGTCAAAAAACACATCGCCGCGATCGATATCAACAACACTGTACGGGCCCGGAGTGCCATCGCGTCCCACAAACGCGGTGAACGCATTCCAGCCACTTCCGTCGGGCAGCACCTCGGAGAGAACCCGGCCCATCAACATGAAACCGCCAGGCGTAGCGCGCACTCCATGCAACTCGGCATGATCGTGCGTATCGATTGCCGTGCTTCCCAGGCGGCGGCCGTCGGCGATGGACAAACGCGTGAGCAGGACGCCGTTCGACGCCGCAATCGGTTCGTTGAAGAACTCTGCGTGCGCTCGAAACGTGTAGTTCTGCATCGGGGCATTTACGACGCCGATGGCGAGCGTCATAGCGGCATCCGAATCCACATCCGCGAAAATTCTCAGATGATCCTGGAGCTGGCCGAACACGTCGAAGCTGCCACTGGTGATGCCCTCCGCGAGGATCGAGCTTCCGGGCTCTACAAGCGTCCGCCACAAACGCATATACGCGCCGCTCGCGTCAGGGTCGAGGCGGTAGGCAACAATCGCGTTACGGCCGGTGCGCAGCACCACCGCCAGGCTTTCCCCAAGAGGCGCGAGCCGCGCGGCGTCATGCATCAGGGCAGGCTGAAGAGCGCTGTCGTTCTTGATGCCGCCCGCATAGTTGAAGAACGGGTCCATTGCCGCGGCTGCATCGACGAACACCTGGTCGCTTCGCGTCAAGCCATTTGGATCGAGCCGAACAATGCGCACCTGTGTTGTCGTGGTGAGAACTATGGATATGTCGCCGGACGGATGCAGCGCGAAGTCAACCACCGACCATCCCGGCGGCGGCGTGTAAGACCACACGGTGTGATCGTCGCTTTGAAGTATCGCCAGCGTGCGCTGCGGACCATCCTCAAATATGGAGTTAAGCCGCTCCTCTAACAACACGATCTCGCTTCCCGCTGTGCGCACCTTGATAACGGTGTGACTTGGTACAGCGAGATCGACACTGCCGGTTGGTGGGGTGGCCATTCTGCTCCCGCAGGCCACAAGCAGGGCGGCCGGCAAACAGAGGAGCGCATAGAGAAGTACTGACCTGGGGTAGATCCTGTCTGTGCTAACCAAACAAAACTCATCTTTCAAAGCTGAGATTCTGGAGCTTTCCCAGCATTGAACAAATCACGCGATAGAAGTTGTCAGTATGGTGTTAAAAAGCTGTCATACAACTGCTATCTCGTTGTCCCCTGGCTTTCCTGCTCCCGCGACATCGCTGCGAGAATAGGGTCCGTAGAACTGACATGCCCGCACGCAACCGTTGCCCCATCATCATTACCGCCCTCACTCTCTGCATCGCTGCCAGCACCCTTCCTGCGCAAAAACACATCTCCGTTCCGCGCTCCGATGGAAAGAAAACGCCGCTCATGATCTATCGGGCAATAGACGCCGGCCCGGGCTGCGCGCCTCTAGCCCTCATTTCCCACGGTGCGGGGGGCTCCGAAATTGGCTACCGATACCTGGGGCGGGGCATGGCCAACCTTGGCTACACTGCCGTTGTCATGGGCCACAAGGAAAGCGGACTCCCGGCCTTGAGCGGAGACATCATGCGCAAGGGCTTCATGTCGGGTATCACCGCGCTTGTCGCCGATCCCGCCGCGGAAAGCGACCGTCTTCTCGATGTTGCTGCGGCGCTCAAGTGGGCTGACAGCCAATGTCATGCGCCCTTTCGCGTCTTGCTGGGTCACTCCATGGGCGCTGAAACCGTCATGCTTGAAGCCGGCGCGCGAAACCGGATCAATGTCCCCTCGCCGCCCGCAGGTCAGGACCGCTTTGACGCATATGTTGCGCTCTCGCCGGAAGGCTCGGGTGTGGTCTTTCCGGCTGGATGCCTGGCACTCCATTCACAAGCCGCTGCTGATCATGACAGGCACGCGCGATCAGTCGCTCAAGGGTGGACCGAAGGCGCGACTCGAACCGTGGCGCAGTCTGCCCGGCATCGCTTCTCACTGCCAGTGGCAAGGTGTCATCGACGGCGCTACGCACATGAATTTCGCGGGCGTCGGCCTTAGCGCCAGGAAGGTCGAGCCCTTTGTGAAGCAGACTATCGCGGCATTTCTTACCGGCGTGCATGCGCAACAATGCAGTTTGCCCGCGCTTTCTGGAGGCTTGGATCTTGAGGTAAAGTAACAAGGCCAAGCCGGTGCGCTGACCTCGAACGAAGTTCTCCCCATCATCGCGGGCAATAACATTACTTTCGAAAGATTCTCTACACTCATGGCTTACAATCCCACTTGAGCACCGCATGCCCGTAAGAGCCCTCTATCCCGGCACTTTCGATCCGCCCACCAACGGACACGTGGACCTGATCCAGCGCGGCTCCAAACTCTTTGACCACCTCACCGTAGCGGTGCTCAACAATCCGGGCAAGAATCCCCTCTTCACCGTGGCTGAGCGCGTGGAGATGCTCACGGAGTGCACCCGTACGCTGGGCAACGTCTCGGTGGCCATGTTCGACGGCCTCATGGTCGAGTTCGCTCGCAAGCAGGGCGCATCTGCCGTACTGCGTGGCATCCGCGCCATCTCCGACTACGAGTACGAATTCCAGATGGCGCTCATGAATCGCCGCCTCGCGCCGGAGATTGAGACGGTCTTTCTGCAGCCCGCCGGCCGCTACTCGTTCGTAAGCTCGCGCATGATCAAAGAGGTATTCAGCTTCGGCGGCGACGTCACCGGCCTGCTCCCGCCCAACGTGCTGAAGCGGCTGCGGGGCCGGATGAAGAACGAAAAGCAGGGAATAGGGAATAGGGAATAGCAACAGAGCATTTCCACCCCTTTGCCTTTCCTCAGCTCCTCAATTGTTCACTTCTTGCTTTGACTCTGGCGACCGACCCCGCGCTTTTCTATTCCCTACTCCCTTTCCCTACGACGGGGGCGCTTCACGCACCCGTCGTCAGCACCACTCTGAACCGCGCCTTCCCGCTCTCCATGCGATCAAACGCGTCCGCCGCCTTCTCCAGCGGATAGGTTTCCACCATCGGCTTCACGCCCGAGAGAGCGCTGAAGTTCAGCGTGTCCTCGGAGTCCATCCCCGTCCCCGACGGCCATCCAACGATCGACAGCCGGTTCAGCACCATCGGAATCACATTGACCTCCCACGGCTTGTCCGGGACGCCGTTCACGAAGAACTTTCCGGTCGGTCCCAGTCCGCCGACCGCCTGCACCAGCGCGTCGGTAGCCGTTACAGTCGACAGAATCACCGTTGCTCCGCCCATCTTCTGCAACTCCGCAGCCGGGTCCTGCTTGGTGCTGTCAATGTAGACATGCGCGCCCAACTGCTTAGCCAGCGGGCCCTTGTCCGCGCCGCGTGCAATCGCCACTGTCCGGTAGCCGCTCTTTGCCGCGTACTGCACTGCCAGGTGACCCAGCCCGCCAATGCCCAGGATCGCCACGGTGTCTCCAGGCCGCGCGCCGCTATTGCGCAGCGTGTTGTAGGTCGTAATCCCGGCGCACAACAGAGGCGCCGCATCTACGTCGTTCAGATCCTCGGGAACAAACGCCAGCGCGTTCGACGGAGCAATCACGTAATCGGCATAACCGCCGTCGATGCTCACGCCTGAGATCAACTGGTTCTGGCACAGGATGAAGTCGCCCTTGCGGCACTGCACGCAATAGTTGCAGTGACCTCCGTGCCATCCCAGTCCAACCCTCTGCCCCGGCTTGAACAGAGGCTCGCCCGGCCCCACCGCATCCACCACGCCGGCCACCTCGTGCCCCGGCACCCGCGGATATTGGATCCCCGGAAACAGACCATATTTCGTTATCGAATCACTATGACAAACTCCGCAGGCCTGCACGCGAATGCGCACTTGCCCCGGCCCCGGATCGGGAAATTCCTTCTGCACAAGTTGAAAATCTCCGCCCGCTGCTGAAACCTGAACGGCACGACCAGTCACACTCGCCATGGCACAATTCTCCTGCGCGCTTAGATGGACGACGCTCCTCGAAGTTGCACATTAACTTGCCATAAATATCAACGTCCATTTCCATCCGCCGCTCGCCACAATTCGCGACTTTATACTCAACACAGCATGAGCCAGTTTCTTCCCGTCGATGAACAGCTAGACCTGCTCCAGAAAGGCGCAGCGGAAATCATCCGCGTCAGCGACCTCCGCGAGCGCCTTGAAGACAGCCGCAAAACCGGCCGTCCCCTCCGCGTCAAAGCCGGGTTCGACCCCACCGCGCCCGACCTCCATCTCGGCCACACCGTGCTCATGCGCAAGCTGCGCCACTTCCAGCAGCTTGGCCACACCGTCATCTTTCTGGTCGGCGACTTCACCTCCCTCATCGGCGACCCCACGGGGCGCAACGTCACCCGCAAGCCGCTGACCCGCGAGCAAATTGACGCCAACGCCGAAACCTACAAGCAGCAGGTCTTCAAAATCCTCGACGAAAGCCTCACCGAGGTCCGCTACAACTCCGAGTGGCTCGGCAAGCTCGGCTACGAAGGCACCATCCGCCTCGCGTCGCATTTCACGGTCTCGCAGATGCTGGAGCGCGACGAGTTCCACAAGCGCTTCCAGGCCGAGCAGCCCATCAGCCTCCACGAAATGCTCTACCCCCTCATGCAGGCCTACGACTCCGTCGCCCTTGAGTGCGACGTGGAGCTCGGTGGCACCGACCAGCGCTTCAACCTCGGCGCCGGCCGCGAGCTCCAGCGCCAATACGGACAGAAGCCCCAGATCATCCTCATGACGCCGATCCTCGAGGGCCTCGGCGGCGGCGAGAAGATGTCGAAGTCGCTCAACAACGCCATCGGCATCCACGAGCCACCGGCGGAAATGTACGGCAAGCTCATGTCGATTTCCGACGACCTGATGTGGAAGTACTGGGTGCTCCTCACCGACCTTCGCCAGTCTGAAGTCGACGCCATGCGCAACGAAGTCGAAGCCGGCACTTTGCACCCCATGGAAGCCAAGAAGCGCCTCGCGCGCAACATCACGGCCGGCTTCCACGGCGAAGCTGCCGCCGCACACGCCGACGAAAACTGGGCCCGCATGTTTCAGCAGAAATCCGAGAGCGAAGATCTCGAGGAAGTCGACATCGCCTACGCCGACCTGGTCGCCCCATCCTCCGGCGACCCCGGCTTACTGCAGATCCGGGTAGCCAAGCTGCTCATCGCGCTCGGCCTCGCTGCCAGCGGCGCTGAAGCCAGCCGCAAAATCGCTGAGAAGGCGGTCAAGATCGATGGCGAAGTCGTCACCAACTCGCTCTTGACCCTCAGCGATTTCCCCACCCGCCTCGTAGTGCGCTTAGGCAAGCGCGCCAAAGTCGCCATCATCGGCAACGTCGGCGAAGGCGTGTAGAGGCAGGGAATAGGGAATAGAAAGCGCAGAGCCTGGATCAGGCTGCGGGGAATAAAGAACCGCCGCGCGACCGCCACGGGCTCCGCAAGTACACACCGTGATCACGTCGTCGCGCTGTTCCCTATTCCCTGCCTTTACGCCGGGTACCCGCCCGTAATGTACCCCTGCAGCTCCTCGATATGCTGCTGCTGGCCGTCGATCACCCAGTTCACCATGTCGCCCATTGACACCATCCCCACCACCCGGTCCCGCTCCAGCACCGGCAAGTGGCGGAAGTGCCGTTCCGTCATCAGCGTCATGCAATCGTCCACGGTGTGCTCCGGACTCACAAAACTCACCGGGCTGGTCATGATCTGCGCCACGCTCGTTTCCTTCGAAGGGTGGCCCATCAGCACGCATTTGCGCGCGTAATCGCGCTCCGAGAACATCCCCACAAGTCGTCCCTGCGAGCACACCATGAGCGCGCCTACATCGTACTCGGCCAGCATCTCAAGGCCCTCATATACCGTCTGTTCCGGATCGAGGGAAAGAACCTGGTTGAACTTCTTGTGCTTCATCACTTGCTCAACGGTGGCTGTGATCTTCATCGAACCTCCAGGGGGATGGGAGTTTCGTCAGGTTCAAGCTTGAGCGGCGAGCGTGGGCCGCCCCCTTGCCCCTCGGCGATATGGAAATGCAGTTTAGCGCGCTTTTAACACAATTGTCGCTACCTTTCAGGAAAATCTGCTTCCATATCCGGCTCCGTCCATAGCAATATCGCCTGCGGAAGGCTCCAGACAATAACCCACGAAATCTGCAGAATGCCAAAGATAATGCGATTCACCGATTCGTGGGTGAGCCCCAGGCTTTCAGTGGTGGGATGGAGAGGATTGGAGTCGATAAATTTCAGAATTGATGCCAGCATGACCATTGATCCAAGGGACTGGAAAGCGACATAGTGGGCGTGATCGCGGCGGCGCAGTGCTCTTTCGTCGCTTCTGACTTCCCGCTCATCCCCTACCTCCGGGATGAGGAACCTGGCCCATTTTGACGACCGTTTCAGATCAAGAACCTCGTTCCCGTCAAACGGCTCCACCAGGCCGGAACCAAATAGGTAGTACTTGCTCTGAAACCTACCGCCGAAGGTCGCCCGTAAAATGAGCCCCGACACGATGGAAATGAAGAAGGCATCGGACCCCGTCGGGTTGGACATCCACGACGCCGTCATGACTATCGCGATCAGCCCATACACCACCCAAACCAGCGCGCGTCGGTTGGCTTGCGGGGCCATGTTTAACCGCTGACCGAATATGCGCAGTTCGGTCTTCATGCTTCCTCCATATCCGGTTCGATCCAGAGCAGAATTGCTTGCGGGAGGTGAACGCCAGAAGCAGGGTGGCGCCGATCAGGCCATAAAGAAGTTGGTGAAGTGAAGCCCCAAGGGTGGCAGCCCATCTCGGGTTGTCTATGAGACCTGACAAAAGCCACAAAACAACCAGCGACACTGCAACTGCCTGGTAGGCGAGATAATGCGCACGATCGCGCTGCGCCAGTTCGCGCTCGTCGTTCAGGAACGAGCGGTCGTCCTCAGGTAGCGGGTTGTATACACGCAATCCAACGGCTAGAAAGGGAGGTGGTTGCGCACTTTTGCGCGGCGGCTTGTCGTTGAACTGCTTTACCAGTCCCCCGCGGTAATAGCCACCCAGAAACAGCCTGCCGAGCAGAATCACGAGCAAGTAGACCCACACCCAAGTGTGTTCAAAATGATCCACAAGCCACATCCCCATCATCAGCCCCGCCATGGCCGCGTAGATCATCACGACGAGCGTCCGGCGCCGCGCCTGCCGCGCCATATCCACCCGCCGCCCCATCAGTACTAACTCAGCTCTCACTGCGCTTCCTCCAACCAGGTTCCTACTCCCTGATCCCTATTCCCTGTTCCCTATTCCCATACACCTGTTCGCTCAGCGGCCGGAATGGCTGCGTCGAGAAGATCGCCTCAATCGGCAGCTTGAAAAACTCCGCCAGCGCGAACGCCAGCTTCAGGCTCGGCCCGTAATCTCCGCGCTCCAGGAACCCGATGGTCTGGTAATTAACCCCCACCACGTCCGCGAGCTCCTGCCGGCTCACCCCGCGCTCGGCACGCAGAACCGCGATGCGGTTATACAGCCCGCTCTCCCCCGATCCCTGTTTTTCGTTATCCGCCACGACCATAATATTTCGTATACACAACAATCATGTCAATAGGCACAACAGTAACCACGCCTACGCCGCTTACCCTCACTGCTCAAAGAATGCCCTTGACTGTGTATATCAACTGTGTATACTCAGTATATTGACATGCACAGTGACATCGTTATTTCCCAATCCGATCACCGGCCGATGTACCTGCAGATCATGGAACAGGTGAAGCAAAAGGTGGCCGTGGGTGACTGGGTCCCAGGCCATGAAATCCCCTCGATCCGCCAGCTTGCCATGGATTTACGCGTAAGCGTGATCACCATCAAGCGCGCCTACCTCGAGCTGGAGCGCGAGGGGTTGATCGTCACCCAGCAGGGCAAGGGGTCCTTCATCGCTGCCAATCCTGACCTCAGTCCGCGGATCTATCACCGAGGAGTTTTCAGAACAGCTTGAGAAGGTGGCGCGGCTTGGCGAGCTGCTCGGCCTGAGCAGCGAAGAGATTGCCCGCCGCACCAAAGAAGCCTCAAACCGGCTGAACGAGGCCCGGCCAACCAAGGAGATTGTATGAACGATCTTTCCGTCCAATTCGACGGTGTCAGCAAGCGCTACACCCACTTCTCCCTTGAGAACGTCCATCTTGAACTGCCCACCGGCAGCATCATGGGCTTTATCGGGGCCAACGGAGCCGGCAAGTCCACCACCATCCGCATCCTCATGGGGCTGGTTCACCAGGACGAGGGCTCCGTGCAGGTGCTCGGCCACCCCATGCCGGCGGACCAGGCGGCAGCCAAGCTCGATATCGGCTTTGTGTCGGAGGACATGCGCCTCTACGGCGCAGGCCACCCTCGCCTGGCACATGAACTTTATGCGCCCCATCTATCCGCGCTGGGACCAGCCCTATGCCGACAAACTGGCGCAGCGCTTCGACCTGAAGCCGCAGCAGAAGATCAAGGGGCTCTCCCATGGGCAGCGCGTGAAGGCGGCCCTTCTGCTGGCCCTGGCGCGGCGTCCGCGCCTGCTGGTGCTGGACGAACCAACCACTGGCCTCGATCCCGTTGCGCGGGTTGAAGTGCTGGGCGAGCTGATGGCCGCACTCGCCGATGAGGAACGGACCATCCTTTTCTCCTCGCACAACACCCTCGACGTGGAGCAGATCTCCGATCAGATCACGTTCATCGATCGCGGCCGCATCATCGATTCCGACAACAAAGAGGCGTTTCTCGACCGCTGGCGCCGACTGCGGCTCGTTCTTCCGCCTGACGTCGTGGTACCGCGGCTACCCGGGGTTATCGAAGTGGGCGGAAGCAGCCGCCTCCCTGTGCTCACCACCAATCAATTCGAACCCGCCATGGTTTCCGCCTGCAACGACCTCGGCGTCACCGTCCAGGCGGTCGACACCATGACTCTCGAAGAGATTTTTGTCGCCAACGTACACAGCAGAAGGGAGCGGCTCACAGCATGAATTACTCAATGGTCAAGGCTCTAATTTTGAAGGACTGGTATTTTCAGCGCGTGGCGATTCTGCTGGCGCTGGCAGGAGGAGTCGTGTCGCTGGCCATCGTTGCCTTCGGCGGCCAACCCGGCTTTACCCTCGGACTCATTCTTCTGGTCACCGTCATGGTCATGCTCAGCGCCATGTCGGTGATGGGCAACACGATCGGAGAGCGGGAGAATCAGACGCTTGCATTTGCGATGAGCCTGCCCATCTCCTATCTCGAGTACACAACGTCCAAGATTCTCGGCAATCTGCTCATCTTCGTCCCTTACTGGATAGCCATCGTTGCCGGATGCCTGGGCTTGATCGTGGTCGCGCCCCCCATCCGCGGCCTGTTTGCCTTCACGGTCATCATGGCTGTCGAGATTCTAATCAGCACCTGCCTGATGATCGCGGTGGCCCTGGTTACCGAGTCGAAGAGCTGGACGATTGCCGCCATGGTCGTGGGCAACGTGGCCCTCAATGTCGTTGGTTATCTGGTGGCTCACATTCCCGGCATCGGAAACGTAATGTGGGGGAAGGTGATCCAATGGACTCCTGCAGCCACGATCTCACTTGCTGTTGAAGTTGCTTTGATTGTCCTGCTGCTTGGCGGCACCTTCTTCGTTCAATCCAGGAAGAAGGACTTTATTTGAGGGGCAATTTCAGGTGAGAAATGAGAGGGCCGAGTTGTCAGGATTGCCCGCGACCCGACCGTAACGGACATGTCTTCCGCCATGCGCCCATTCGTGTTTAAACTTTGCTGGTCTTCGGTCGGAGGTCGTCGTGCGAATTGAGCGTCTGTACTCCGGATCGTGGTGCTTGAGGCATGTCATTCTGGCGCAAATACTATTTTCTGTTTCTGTCATGTCTGCCAGCGACACGCGTGCTGCCTGTGTGCTCGCGAAAGAGAGCATTTTAAGCCGGTCTTCCTCCGGGCTCTTTCAGGTCAGCAATGTGGGGCCCATCCGGGTGAAATGCACCATCCCAAAGAGGCCATTCCCGACCAAACCGGGTGAGTTCCGAAATGGACTTCGGGCAGAGACGACTGCCTACGAGATCGCGGCGGACGGAACCAAGACGTTGGTACCTTCAGAAGTCAACGTCGTTGGTGGTGGGTTCGGACCGGACCCGGAACCGGACTGGGTTGACTTCGAGGTGAATATTCTGCTCGACCGCGACGAAATTGATTCCGAGGTGAGCAGGTATCTCGCCAAGCTTGAAGGGGCAATGACAGCGGAGCAAAAAGAGCAATACAAGGTGTTGAATGGAGCATCGACGCGAGAGAAACTCCGGCTGTTGATACGGCAACATCGGATAGGCCATTTCCAAATTGAATGCCGGGTCCTGGATGGCACCCGTGTAATGGGTGTCGACGTCCTCGAACTGCAAGTGCTGTTCAAGGGGCACTACGCTGACGTCGCCTTGCCTGCCTTTCCGCCAGCATAGATTCGCGCAATCTTCGTGATCAGCTCCGACTCCGGTTGCGTCCTGCGCGGAATCGCTCCACTCGTCACTGATCGCTTCCCGATCCGATCACCTCGATGGAATAATCCGCTCCATGTTCCGCCAGGCTCAATTCGTCTCCATCGCACTTGTCATCACCGCCAGCGCATGTCTCCCCGGCACGCTGAGGGGACAATCCTTTCCGCTGGATACCGCCAAGGGCCTCGAGGCCCACGGCGTGACCATGGAACCGGTCATGTTCAAGGGCCGCAAGGGCCTTCACGCCGTGGCAACAAGCGATTCAGGCGGCGTTGTGGTGGTGTCGGGAACCTCGTTTCACGATGGCGTCATCGAGGTGGATGTTTCCGGCAAGCCCGGCGCCGGCGCAGCCACGGATGCCCGCGGGTTCGTCGGCCTGGCCTTCCGCACCGATGCCGACGCATCCAAATATGAGTGCGCTTACATCCGGCCCACCAACGGCCGCGCCGACGACCAGCTTCGCCGCAACCACTCCGCCCAGTACATCTCCATCCCTGAATACGAGTGGTTCCGCCTGCGCAACGAGTTTCCCGGGAAATACGAGTCATATGCCGACATGTTGCCCGGCGAGTGGGTCAAGCTGCGGATCGAAGTCAGCGGACTCAAAATGCGTCTCTTCGTCAATGGAGTTGCCCAGCCCACCCTCATCGTCAACGATCTCAAGCACGGCGACACCACCGGCGGCATCGCTCTGTGGGTCGGCCCCGGCACCGAAGCTTACTTCGCAAACCTCCGCATCACGCCCTGAGGGCACGCGCCGAGCTGCCGGTGTTATGCTGCTCGCGATTATGCGCTTTCCCCTCCTCGCGACCCGAACCCCGCCTACCCCTCCAGTTTGGAGGCCGCAATGAAACTTTCCCGTCGCGCCGCCCTCGAACTCATGGCCGCGACCTCCGCGACACTTGTGGCGAAACCCCTCAACGCTGCCGGCTCTGACGACCCCTACAAACCAGCGTGGGAGTCACTCCAGAACCACGCCACTCCCCCCTGGTTCCGCGATGCCAAGTTCGGCATTTACTTCCACTGGGGTCTCTACTCCGTGCCCGCGTTCGGCAACGAGTGGTATCCCCACTGGATGTACCTGCCCGGCCGTCCCGAGTACGAGCACCATCTCGCCACCTACGGGCCTCTCGACAAGTTCGGCTACAAGGATTTCGCCTCCCAGTTCACCGCCGCGCACTTTGACGCGGACGCCTGGGTCACTCTCTTCAAGCAGTCCGGAGCGCGCTACATTGGTCCGGTAGCCGAGCACGCTGACGGCTTCTCCATGTGGGACAGCCGCGTCAATCGCTGGAACGCCGCCCGCATGGGTCCCCGCCGTGACATTGTCGGCGAAATGGAGCGCGCCGTTCGCAAGCAGGGCCTCAAGTTTTACACCAGCTTCCACCACCAGTGGCTGTGGGGCTGGTTCACCAGCCCTGACACTTCAGCCGACATCTACCAACCTGATTCCGCCGACTTGTACTGGGCGCAGAAATACGTCGGAAGTGTTCCCCCGTCGAAGGACTACTCCGCGAACCTTGCCGGAGCCTTCAATTACGCACATCCTGACCCTCCCCCCTCCCCCCGCTTTTGCGAGATCTGGCGTGACAAGGTCATTGAGGTTGTCGATCGGTACCACCCGGACATCATGTACTTCGATACCCGCACCATGATCATCCCCGACAGCTATCGGCAGCAGATGCTCGCGCACTACTACAACGATGCCCATCGCCAGGGACGCGAGGTAACCATCACTTTCAAGGAGAAGGAACTTCCCACCGGTGTCGGCTTGCCCGACTTCGAGGCGGGCCAGCTCGCCTCCAAGGCCAGCTTCGAGTGGCAGACTGACGACGTGCTCGACTGGGATTCATGGGCTTATCTCAAGAAGCCCAACTACAAACCCGCCGGCCGCATCGTCCACCAGCTCATAGACGTGGTGTCGAAGAACGGCAACCTCATCCTCGATGTTGGACCCCGCGCCGACGGCACCATCCCCGAAGAGATCGTGAGCCGCCTGAACGTGATCGGCTCGTGGCTGCGGGTCAATGGAGAGGCAATATACGAAACGCGACCCTGGGACGTTTACGGCGAGGGTCCAACCAAGGTGAAAGAAGGGATGTACGTCGCCGACCACAACGTCGACTTCGGCCCTCAAGACATTCGCTTCACGGTGAAAGGCAAATCGCTCTATGTCCACATCCTGGGCGATCCCGGCGCCCAGGTTCTGGTCAAGTCCATCCAGCGCGACACGCCCCTGCCAGCGGGGTCCTTCACCAGTGCTCAACTCCTGGGCAGCGAGGGCACGCTCAAGTGGGAGTGGTCACCGGACGGCCTCCTCTTTCACCTGCCCGACGCCAAACCATCCAAAGACGCCATCGTGATCCGTCTGACCTGATTCGACCCAAGACGAAATCAGCCCTCGAAATCAAGCTCAACGGGATCGATCAGAGGTTTCAGCCATTGCAGCAGGGCAAGGTGCATGGGATGCTTCGTGTAGGCGTCGGCCGCCGCCTTGTCGGTAAACGTCATCAACCCGGCGAAGGTGTAACCCTGCCCCCGCGGCGAAAGATTCGCTCCGACATGAACATCAATCAGCCCCAGTATGTGGTCGCGAAAGGCGGCGATGTCGTGAGCGGCGCGGGCTTTGTCGGCCTCGGTGGCCTCGGGCTTCCACTTGAAGCCGAAGATGTGAATGAACATTTCTAGCTCTCCAATGCAAACGCGCGTCCCGAATCGAGCAGGCGGTTCACTGCTTCCTTCGAGGTGGACTCAGTGTAAATGCGCATCAACGGCTCGGTGCCGCTGGCACGCAGCAGAATCCAGGTCTCGGCGGCATTGGGCTTGGTCTTCGCTTCCGGGTTGTCGAGATAGAACTTCACGCCGTCGAGCGTCTCCTGGCGAAGGATGGGCATGCCGTCAAAACCAATATCGCCGGGCTGGAGCGCCCGCGCTTTGGCGATCGCGCGGTTCTTGATCTCGTCCGGAATGTGCAAATCGATGCGACCGTACTGATGCTCGCCGTATTCCTCCTGCAGATCGGCGACGAGTTGGCCGAGCGTCTTTCCCTCCTCGGCCATCACGTTGGCCAGCAGCAAGGCGTTCAGCAGTCCGTCGCGTTCCGGAAGGTGGCGCTGGAATCCGATGCCGCCCGACTCCTCGCCGCCCATCAGGATCTCGCGCTCCAGCATGTAGTCGCAGACAAATTTGAAGCCGATGCCGTGCTCCAGCAGCTCGCGGCCGTGTTTGTGGCAGATGCGGTCGAGCATTTTGGTGGTGTTGAAGGCGCGGGTGACAGCGCCGGGCCAGCCTTTGCGGCGCAGGACCCAGCTCAGCAGGACGGAGAAGATCTTGTGCGGATCGACGAAGTTGCCGTGCTCGTCAGTAGCGCCGATGCGGTCGGCATCGCCATCCGTGCAGAGGCCGGCGTCGCAGTGGTGGGCTACGGTCGCTTCTCCCAGGGCGCGGATGTGGGGCTCGATCGGCTCGGGGTTGATGCCCGGGAAGAGCGGGTCAATATGACCGCGGATCTGGACGTGGTCGACGCCGAGGCGGGTGAAGATGTCCGACAGGATGGTGCGGCCGGCGCCGTACATGGAGTCGATGGCGAACTTGCGGCCGGATTTTGCAATCAGGTCGAGATCGGCGAAGCTTTCGATGGCCTTGAGGTATTCGGGGAGGAAGTCGTACTCGCGGATCGAGGCTGGCGTGCCGGCTTTGGGAACGGGCTGGCCCAGGTAGCTCTCGATGGCGGCGATGATGGACGGCTTGCCGGAGCCGCCGTACCAGGCCTTGTACTTCACGCCATTCCACTGTGCCGGATTGTGGGAAGACGTGATCATGATGCCGCCGGCGGCAGACTGACCGCGGACGCCAAAGCTCAAAGCCGGGGTGGGTGTGATGTCGTTGGCGAGCAGGACGGGAATGCCGGTGGCGGCGACCACGTCGGCACAGGTTTTCGCAAACGCTCTGGAGCCAAATCGGCTGTCGTAGCCGATGCAGATCCCCTTGCTGTGGTCTTCTTTCTCGTGGATGTAGGCGGCGATGGCTTCGGCGGCGATGCGGACGTTGGCGAAGGTGAAGTCGTCGGCGATGACTCCGCGCCATCCGTCGGTACCAAACTTGATCTGGGGGTGATGCACCTGCGGGTGAGACATGAAAAGGGTCTTACTCCTTGAAAAGAACAGTGTAATGAATGAGGCTGGGCACTGGCTGGATGGCACTGCGGTAGCCGATCAGGTGCTTAGATGCGGAATTGGCCGGGGGCTGGGGGGTCCCGAGCTGGCGTCAGGAAGCGGGTGAGGCGGGGCGCTGAACAGCGTCCTTGACCCAGAGAATGTAGTCGAGGGCGGGCGGCTTGGTTCCAAGCTCGCGGAGCCGGGTGAGGCACTGGCCGCGGTGGTTCTGGCTGTGGAGGACGCACTGCGTCATTCCTTCGAGGAGGGTGAAGTTGGATTTGAAGTAGGGCATTTCGAAGGGTCGAGCCAGATCGCTTTCGATCAGGGAGTGAATGAAGCCTTCTTCAGCGGCATGCGCTTCGCGGAAGTTCTCTGCGAGGATCTCGAAGGGGGGCCGCTCCTCGAACTTCGACCGATCGAAGGGCAGTGTCATGAATCGGCTCAGCAGATAGCGCTGCACGTTGACCGTGTGATGAAGGGCGTGCAGCATTTCCGGATCCTGGCGCGCCGCGGCGAAGGCATCGACGGCCTTGAGAAGTTCGTTGTCGGCCCATGCCTGGTGGCGGTAGAGGGAGCGGATGTGGTCGAGCATGGATGGGCTCCAATCAGTTTCCCGCGGACTATTTTACTTGGCCCTAAATTTGATCTCTGAACAGGCGGCTGTCTGCCGATATGAATGGTATTCCCGTTTTCCTGAACTGTCAGGATAAAGGATGCACGGGCGAGGCCTGAGTGACGGGGCAGAGCGCCAAGTTTGTTATGACCTTCAGCGAACCGAGAATTCGCATTCCTGACTGTGATGCAGGTCACCTCTCGGACAAGCGGGGATGGGTAAGATCACTATCGTTGCCAAGATAAGCCCACATGTGAAGAGGGTTTGGTTCCTGGCAAAAGTCAGACTGATGAAGCACTCCCCCATCGTTCTGACCGAATCGCGCTGGAGAGATTCTGACTTCAGAAGACGACGCCGGTCGATTGAAGCGGTATGGGCAGGCCCAGGGGAGGCGGAAGCAGTGAATCGTCGCATAGTCCGATTTGTTTCAACGGATCGCGGGAGGATCACTCTTGTCGCCGTATCGATATGCCTGGCGCTCTTAGGCGGGCTGGGGCTCTGCAAGGCAATTCTGGATGAGATGCTGAGCAAGGACGCAAGTGTTACTTCAAGCAGCTGGGTTTCAATGCTGGTGGCCAGGAACCCCGAGATACTGGGGATGGTATCCGGCACCCCTCCTTCGGACCGGACCAGGCAGGTTCTCGACGATGCCAGTCAATTCGGCGATATTTACAGGTTCCGGATATGGGATAAGGCCGGGCGCCTGGTCTTCAAGTCCGAGCGAATTCCTTCGGCGTTAACGCCGCCGCCCGCCGCCCAAAAGCGAGTTGCCGACTGTGTACGCTCCGCCTCCATCATCAGTCGAGTTTCCTCAAACAATGCGCCGCACAATGTTGCGTTTTTCGTCGAGTCGTATATTCCCCTGAAGCAGAATGGCGAAGTCATCGGAGTCCTGGATGTCTATCTGGACCAGACCGACGACAGGGCTCTTTACCAGAGATCCATCTTCCTCACTGAAATCATCATCGCCATTCTCGTGCTGGGCGCGGGTGGTCTCCCTTGCTACCTTGTCTACTCACAGATGCTCGACCAGCGTGCCGCCAAGGCAGAGGCTCAATACCTGGCGGAACACGACAGCCTTACGGGTATTGCCAATCGAAGACGGTTGAGAGACATGGCAAGAAGCGCGATGGCTCTGAGCCGCCGCAATGGAGGTTACGTTGCAGTCCTCCTGATTGACCTTGATCGATTCAAGGAGGTAAACGAGAGCTTTGGACACGGGACCGGGGATGAATTGTTGAAGTCAGTGGCCGTGCGTCTAAGCTCCTCAGTGCGAGAAGAGGACCTGGTGGCGCGGCATGGCGGCGATGAATTCGTGGTGGTGCAAGTGGGCCTGGAACAACCTAGTGGCGCCAGCCTGTTTGCAGAGCGCCTGATCAAGATATTGCTTGAGCCGCACGCTATTGGCGGCAGGCCAATGGTTTGTGGAGCGAGCATCGGGGTTGCGATTGCACCTCCGGACGCCGATGACTTCGACAAGCTGCTGGCCTGCGCCGACGCAGCTTTGTCAAAATCAAAAGCCGCGGGCCGCAATACGGCGAGCTTTTTTGAGCCAGGGATGGACTTGATCATCCGCCAGCGACGCCAGATCGAAGAAGACCTCAGGCGGGTTCTGGCAACCGAATCGTTTCAACTCGCATACCAGCCATTCCATAGTTTCAATGATGGCGCGCTGGTTGGATTTGAAGCACTTTTGCGCTGGCCGGAAGGCTGGCCCCTGCAATCTCCGGCTGTGTTCATTCCCGTAGCAGAGGAATCGGGGCTGATAACGCGCATTGGAGCGTGGGTTCTTGAGACCGCGTGCAGGACGGCGGCGACCTGGCCGAAACCCTTGAAGGTTGCGGTGAATTTATCTCCCGCACAATTCCGCCACGGCGATATTGTCTCCGCGGTCGAGGCGGCGTTACGAGTCTCGGGGCTTGATCCCGCACGCCTGGAGTTGGAAGTGACCGAGAGCCTGTGGATCGAGGACTCGGATGGCGCACTCGATCAACTGAGACGCCTTCGCCGGATCGGGGTGACGATTGCATTGGATGATTTCGGAACGGGCTATTCGAGCTTGTCCTACCTTTGGAAGTTTCCTTTCGACACGGTAAAAATCGATCGATCATTTGTGATGGGAATGGAAACCGAACCGAAGGCGGCCGCCATCGTGAATACGATCACCGCGTTGGGGAAGGCTCTCGACCTGACCATTACAGCCGAGGGCGTCGAGACAGTGGAACAGGCGAAGTTTTTAAAGCAGGCCGGATGCGATCGGGGCCAGGGATTTCTCTACAGCCGCCCGCTCTGCGCCGCATCCGCTAATGCCTTGGCAAACGCGGACGTGGCGGCCTCGAAAGAGAGCCCTTTGTTTATTGTTATGCCCCCGATTCAATTGAGCGGGAATTGCTAAAGCGCATTGTGACGGCAAACGCTCATGGCGGGTAGCGTAAAGGACTTTGCCGGGGCCTGAGATAGCAACAAATCCGGGGACGCCGATTCAGGAACCGCTCGATGAAACGATCCTGTGTCTCATATCACTACTCTCCAGGCGGCGGCGAACGCTCAATATCGAGGGGTGTGTCCCTTCGTGCTAAAGAGCGCAATTCCCGGCCGCAGGAAAGGCCATATCTTTATGCGAAATTTAAGCGTTTGGGCAGCAAAGCAAATGACTTCTTTCAAAGAAAATGCGGCCATACCGCTGGACCACGCGGTGCTTTGCATCGACTGCAACTCTGTGAGCGACGCCAACCGGGAGTGCCCGAGCTGCTGCTCGAGAGCCCTGATGAATTTGAGCGTGGTTTTGAATCGGCCAGTGGAGTTCGCAGGTTACGAAAAGCTGGCGGTCGCTTGAGAGGCGCGATATTTGGTTGGTCCATGGAAGCAGGCAAGTACCCGGATTCCGCGCTTGCCTCGTAAAGGCGAGATGACAAAACGTGGCGGTTGGTCAGAGTGTTCTGCCTGGTGTAAAAAGTCGGTCCCGCCAAGACGGAAGTGTGACCTGCTGCGGACACTTCCTCTTTAAAAAGACCGCAACTCACTTAGAGTCAACACTCTCGATGTTTGGCACGGTGGTTGCTCAGTCATGAGGGGGATTTGCTCGCCGCTGCTTTGCCGAAGGTGAGCGTATTGTCGATCCGTCTGGCCAAATACCTGGCCAGCGCGGATTCGGCAGGCGTTGCGTTGCAAGCTCCGCGGATATGGCCGCGGTCCATTGGTTTTGATGACGGAACGGGTAATTTTCGCATTATTGCCATGCCCATCGATAAAGTTCCGCACTCCGCCAGCCTGTTATTTGCGCGGGGTGATTATTCATTGCTCAGCAAGATGTTCTGGAGCACGTATGAATAGAAATGCAACTTGCAGTCTTTGTTTGCCAGTAGCTCCACCTCGCACAATGAAATCGACCGCAGGCGTCTCCGCGTCCAGCCGGCCTCTGCGCTTTTTCCAAAGGCTGCTCTCAAATCTGCGCTGCCGCGAAGACGGTGGCGCGCTGGTGGAGATGGCCGTAACGATGCCAATTGTGCTGCTGGCAATGACGGGTATTTTTTCAATCTCGATTGCGCTGCACCAGAAGATGGAATTGGCGGAAGCAATCAGCGCAGGTGGGCGCTTTCTGGCGGTGGATCGCGGCGACACGGATCCGTGCGCCACTACAGCGACCAAGATTTACGCAGCCGCGCCCACGCTGACCAAGTCAAAGGTCACGCTTACGTTTACGCTGAATGGCACTGCCTATTCGAACGCGACATGCAGCGGAACCACGAACATGGTGTCCGGCGCCACGGCCTCAGTGAAGGGGTCGTATCCCTGCTCCTTCGGAATCTACAATCTCAATCTTGGCTCCTGCACGATCAATGAGACGGCAGTTGAGCCCATCCAATGACGAGCGCAAGCCTTCCCCGATGGCAACAAGCCTTGATGGGCGAATCGGGGCAGGCGCTTCCATTCATGGTGCTGATGATGGTCCTGATCATCGGCGCAGGCGGCGTGTCCCTCGACCTGGGCCGTGCTTTTGTGTGTTATCGCGAACTGCAGGCTTCAACAGATGCAGCAGCCCTGGCAGGCGCGTACAACCTTGCCCTGTCGACGGCTACGTCAACGACGGTGAAGGCGGCTGCCTCGAACTTCAGCTCAGTGAGTGGCGGCGCCAACGCAAAATCGAATCTCGCCAGCGTCACGATATCCACCACGTTGAAGTGCCTTACTACGATTTCTAACCAGGGCGTGCTTTGTTCCGCATCGCCGACTGGGGATAATGCTCTTCAAGTGACCCAGACCGCGACGGTTCCCGCCTACTTCATCGGCATCCTGTCCACCTTTGGCGTGAAGGCGACGAAGAGCCTTACGATCTCCGCCACCGCGACGGCAGCCATGCGGGGTGCGTCCAACGAGCAGTACAACGTGGCTATCGTTCTCGACACAACAGCTTCGATGGCCAGCAACGATACCGACGCCAGTTGCAACAGCACCCGCATCAAGTGCGCCCTGTCGGGCGCCGAGACGCTGCTGCAAGCTTTGTCTCCGTGTACTGCGTCGAGCACGACCTCGAGTTGCACGCCGTTTGACCAGGTGAGCCTATTCACTTTTCCAAACGTGCAGGCCAATACAGCTAGCAAAGACACCACTTGCCCCACGAGCAATCCGACCATTCTGAACTATTCGACGCCCACGCCGGGCGCTACGTGGTCGGCACCCACGGGCACAGCGGCTACTTACCAAATCACCGGGTATCTGAGCAACTACAGCAGCACCAACAAGTCAGGCGGCACCTTGAACGTAGCGTCTCCGCTGGTTATCGCCACGGGAGGCAAGAGCGGCTGCAGCGGGATGCAGACCCCGGGCGGGGCCGGTACCTATTATGCGGGCGCAATCTATGCAGCACAGTCCTCCCTTGTGGCTGCGAAGGCTGCAAATCCTGGATCGCTCAATGCCCTGATTATCCTTAGCGACGGCGATGCCAGCAGCACCAAGATTACAGGCGGCACTCACGCCGGAAATGTCTATGGCTCACTTGACGATCAGTGCCAGCAGGCCATCACTGCGGCCAAAGCTGCCTCAACGGCAGGCACCACCGTGTACACCATTGCTTACGGGGCGTCGTCTTCGGGGTGCTCCACCGATACATCGGGTCCGCTCAAAGGGCTTTCTCCGTGCACCACGATGCAGAACATGGCGACTGCCGCGGCCAATTTCTACTCCGACGCGACTGCGAGCCAGAACAAGGGCCAGTGCACTTCAACGGCAAATCCGAACCTCTCGCTCAACAACATTTTCAAGCAGGTAGCGACCTCGTTTACGGTTGCCCGCCTCATTCCCGACAGCACCACCTGAGTCAGACCACGTCGTCACGATGACAGGCTCTGGTTCTGGCGTGTTTTACACATCAAGATTCCCCGCATGACGGAACCAGCGACTCGGCAGACCTTCATCAGGTCTGCCAAACGCTGTTCTTTCGTTGACACCTTGCACTTCTACACATGGTGAGTGTATATGTAGAAGCAATAGGCATGATGACTCAATCCAGATTCGATCTACCGCAAGGCACTCTTGACCTGCTGATCCTTCGCGTGGTGGCACTTGGGCCGGTGCATGGTTACGCGATTGCGCAGCGCATTCAGTCCATCTCGAAGGAGGCTCTGCAGGTTCAGCAGGGCTCGCTTTATCCCGCTCTTCATCGGCTGGAAAACAAGAAATACCTGGTGGCCGAGTGGGGTCCGTCCGAGACCGGACGCGAGGCCAAGTTCTACCGGCTGACCAAGGCGGGCAAGGCCCAGTTGCACTCCGAGACGGAGAACTGGGCGAGGCTCACAGAGATTGTCGGCATGATCCTGCAACATCCGCAAGGAGAAGCGTCATGAATTGGCTGCAGCGATTGGTTCGAGTCCGCAGGATGGAGAAGGAACTCGACTGCGAGCTTCGTTTCCATTTTGAGTCGCAGGTGGCCGATAAGGTTCGCAATGGCCTTTCAGAGGCCGAAGCTCGCCGCGCGACGCGGCTTGAGTTTGGCGGCATGGAGCAGATCAAGGAGCAGTGCCGCGAAAGCCGCGGCACGCTCTGGCTCGCTTCCATCTGGCAGGATCTACGCTATGGCGCCCGCATTCTCACTCGGTCGCCTGGCTTTTCAGCAACTGCCATCCTTGTGCTGGCGCTCGGCATCGGCGTGAACACGCTGGCCTTCAGCCTCTACAACCTCATTGCATTGCAATCGATTCCGGTGCGAGATCCGCAGTCCCTGGTAAGTTTTGAGCGGCGCTCACCGGAAAATATCACTCCCGCCATTCCATGGACCTCAATCGTTTTCTATCGCGACAATGCGAAGTCGCTTTCGGCGGTGATGGCAACACTGGGCGGTGTGCCCCTGGTGTTGGATCACGATGAGCAGCGGGTCAAGCCTGACTTTGTCACCGCCAACTACTTCAGCGAGTTAGGCACTATCCCAGTGGCAGGGCGCCTCTTCGACCCGTCACGAGAAGACTCAGCTGCCGCGGCTCCTGTCGCCGTTCTGAGCTACAGCCTGTGGCAAAGAAAGTATGGCGGCGATCCCTCGATCGTGGGGAGGATCATTCACCTCGCAGGTAAACCTGCGACGGTGATCGGAGTCACGTCAAAGTTCTACGCGAATCTCGGTACGAGTGATCCGGATGTGTGGCTTCCGCTGATGCAGCACACATACTTCGTAGAGGGCAGCAAGCAGCTGAGCGATCCGAATTTTGACGGACTGATCAGAGGGACGGCTCGACTTGCTCCGGGAGCAACGATTCCGCAAGCAGCGCAGGAATTGCTTGGACTCACCAACCAACTGCGCAAACTTTACCCGGCGACGATTTGGGATGGCGAATTCATTCGAGTTTCGCCCGGCGCGCACTTTCTTCAATTCGATGACCATGCTTATCCGATCCTGGGATTGGCGGGGATGCTGGTGCTGCTGATTCTCGCTGTTGCGTGCGCCAACCTGGGCGGCCTGCTCATGGCTCGCGGCATGAGGCGTCAGCATGAAATCCACATTCGCTTTTCGATTGGGGCGAAACGCTCGCGCATCTTTCGCCAGCTCTTTACGGAAAGCCTGCTGCTTGCGTTCCTGGGATCGATTGCCGCGCTGCCCATCAGCTACCTGGCACTTCGCATCGCACTGGTATACGCGCACGCTCCTCGTTGGATGAGCGCCCTGCCGGACTGGAGGGTGCTGATCTTTACGGCTGCCGTAGGTCTGCTGGCGGCGTCCTTCTTCGGCCTCATGCCGACACTGCAGATGGTGAAGCGCACGAGCGGAAAAACGCTGGCTCACCGCTTCGTCATCTGCGCCCAGGTTGCGGCCAGTTGCGTGCTGCTTATCCTCGCCGGCCTATTGGTGCGGGCAACCCTTCACACCATTTACGCCGACCCTGGATTCGGGTACACACAGGTGTTCTCCGTCGACCTCCGTCTGCGCGATCACGGCTACACTCCGACCGCAGCGCGGGACTACCTCGAGCAGTTTCAAAATCGCCTGCGCGCGCTCCCCGGAATCACCTCTGTGGCAATGGCATTCAGCCCGCCATTGGTGAACGATGGCGTGATGATCACTTCAATCAAGGTCGATGGACACGACATTCTGATTTATCCGAATTGGGTTGGTCCGGAGTTCTTCAAGACGATGGGCATTCCATTGCTGCGCGGGCGTTACCTGCACGCTGACGACAAGAATGCAGTGGTGCTCAGCGAGTCTCTGGCGCGCAAACGGTGGCCCAATGAAGATCCCATTGGCAAGCAGTGGGGAGACAGCAAGGATAGTGTGGTCGGCGTGGTCGGCAACACGCGCGCCATGGAGTTGAACAATACGGACGCGACAGAGATCTATTACCCTCCCTCAGACAAGGAACTGCCCGGCATGTTTGTGCTGGTAAAGACGGCAGGAGCATCCGATGGCTTCGCTCCCGCGGTCAAATCGGTCTCCGCGAATCTTGATGCCAAGGTCTTCCCCACGGTCACGCCACTCAAGGCTGGATACGAAAAGACGGTCACACAGGTAGAACAGATTGCGGCGATCATCAGCATGTTGGGAACCATTGCCATTTTTCTCGCGGTTGTGGGGCTACTTGGCCTGGTCAGCTACGCGGTGTCGCAGCGCACCCGGGAGATAGCCATCCGCCTCGCGCTCGGAGCAAGACACACCGAGATCATCTCCACCGTCTTGCGCCGCTTTGTGCTGGACGTGCTGATCGGACTGGTCGTCGGAGTCGGCATGACGATCGCGCTCTCGCAGATTTTGCGGCGGGTCCTCTTCGGTATCAGCGGCCTGGATCCAATCAGCTACCTAAGCGCGATTTTGGTGCTGATCGCGGTACTGATGGCGGCCGCGATGTTGCCAATCCGGCGGGCGCTGCGGATCGACATCGCACGGACGCTGCATTCCGAATGAGTCTCTGGCCTGTTGTTCGGCAAGAATTTTCGCCAGTTGCTAGATCAGGTCGGTGCGTCCACTGAGGCCCAGTTCCTTAACCACTTTGCCCACGTCCTGCGAGTGGTCGCGCTTGACGATCAGGAGCGCGTCTTCCGTGTCGACGATGACGAGGTTCTGCACGCCGACAAGGGCTACAAACTTTCTGGGGCTGTAGACGTAGTTGTTCATGGCTTCGAGAGCCAGGTGGCCTTCGCTTTCGGCAACATTGCCGTCGCCATCGCCACGCAGGCGCGACTCAAGCTGGTACTCGTAAAGCGAAGCCCAGGAGCCCAGATCGTTCCAGCTGAATTCAGCGGGCAGGCAGTAGAGGTGGGATGAGCGTTCGCCCTTGGCGGAGCGTGGCTCCAGGACCGCGTAGTCGACGGAGATGTTTTCGCACTTGGGGTAGAGCTCGCGGAAGACTTCGTCGAACTCCGGAGTGCCGAAAGCGGCGGCGATCTGTTCGAGGTGCGGCGCGGTTTCGGGCACGTGCTCGCGGACGGCGTTGGCGAGGGTGCGGGCCGTCCACAGGAACATGCCGGAGTTCCAGTAGTAGTTGCCGGCGGCGAGAAACTCTTCGGCGCGATTGAGATTGGGTTTCTCAGTGAAGCGGCGGACCTGGAGGGCGGCGTCGTCGGAGGCGAAGTCGCCTGTTTCGATGTAGCCGTAGCCGGTTTCAGGGCGGGTAGGCTCGATGCCGAGCACGACGATGTTATCGCCGGCGGCGGCGAGATTGATGCCCTTCTGCAGGGCTTTAAGGAAGCGCGGTTCGTCGGCGATGACGTGATCGGACGGAAAGATGCCGAGGACGGCATCCGGATTGTCGCGCTCGATAAGGAAAGCCGCAAGGCCGCAGGCGGGCGCGGTGTTGCGCGCACACGGCTCCTGCACGATCTGCTGGGACGGAACGCCCTTCAACTGTTCAGCGATCTCGTTGGCCAGGAATTCATTGGTGATGACCCAGGTGTGATCCGGCTTGCCCAGGGGTTTGAGGCGTTCGACGGTCTGCTGAATCATGGAGCGCTCGCCATCGAGTGCCAGAACTTGCTTGGCCCGGGCGCGGCGAGATCGAGGCCAGAACCGGGTGCCGCTGCCGCCGGCCAGTATCACAGGACGAAAATCAATGCGTTTCGACATGGAACAGACATCCTACCGGACGAATGCAGGCTTTGAATAGGAGAACGGTTACATTTGTGAGCCAGTTTGACAGCTCTCCCGACCGTTGGGGCGAGAGAGCTGTGGAGAAAGGCGTTACGCGAGGCGGGTGAGGAACTCCCCCATACGGCGCGTGCCCTCGTCGATGTTCTGCTTGGTGACCGGGTAAGAGAGACGGATGTGCTCGCTGGTACCGAAGGCTTCTCCGGGGACAGCGACGACGTGGGCTTCATGAAGCAGGCGCGTAGCGAGCTCTGTGGGGTTTTTGATCCCCGACTTTCCGAGATACGCAGAAATATTCGGGTACACGTAGAAGGCGCCTTCGGGCTTGGTGCAGGTTACGCCTGGAATTTCGGCAAGTTTCGCGAGCATGTAGTCGCGCAGTTCGACGAATTCGGCGCGGAACTCGGTGACACATTGCTGCGAGCCGGCAAGGGCGGCGATGGCGGCCTTCTGCACAATGCTGGTGGCGTTTGAAGTCTGCTGAGACTGTAACTTGCTGAGATTGGCGATGATTGCCTTGGGAGCCATGGCGTAACCGGCCCGCCAGCCCGTCATGGCGTAGGTCTTGGACAGCGATCCCAGAACGACCATGTGCTCCTTGGCCCAGGTGAAGGAGCCGGCCGACACAGGCTTGCCTTCGTAGTTCAGGTAGACGTAGCACTCGTCGAGGAGCAGATAGATGCCGCGCTCGTGGGCGAGGCGCACGATGCGCTCCAGGTCTTCAGCTGAAACGATCGATCCGGCAGGGTTTGAGGGCGAATTGAGGATGATGGCCTTGGTGCGCGGAGTGATGGCGGCCTCGATGGCGTCGGCGGTGATACGGAAGTTCTCGGCTTCACTGGTCTCGAGGAAGACGACCTTGCCGCCGGCGTACTGGATGATGTCCTTGAAGCTGACCCAGTAGGGGATGGGCAGGATGACTTCATCGCCGTGATCGACAAGGATCTGCACGGCATTGAAGAGGGCGTGCTTTTCGCCGGTGGTGAAGATGGTTTCGTCGATCCCGTAGTCGGATCCGAAGTCGCAGGCGTGGCGCTCCACAATGGCCTTGCGGACATCGGGGGTGCCGGGTACGACGGTGTAGCGGGTGAAGTTGGCCTCGATAGCAGCAATGGCCGCGTCTTTGATGTGCCGCGGCGTGTTGAAGTGCGGCTCTCCCGCGCCGAAGTCGACCAGGTTGATGCCCTGTGCGCGCAGTTTGGCAGCCTCGGCGGCCACGGCCATGGTTGCGGAAACTTCGATCCGGCCAATGCGGTCGGCAAACACCTTGGAAGGAGCGGCAACAGTCGTCATAGAACTATCTTTACAGATTTGGCTCGCCGGGGAAACCCACGAGTGACGAAGGTGTGAGGGGGATCACGAAAGACTGCCGGACGCTGCGCAGGGAACGCTATTTGAAGGGGATGTCGGAACTGGAGCGGACCACGGGGGCGGCGATGCTGAAGGCGGTATGTGCAGGAGAAGGATGGTTGACCTTGGAAAGCCGGCCTTCGGACTGGAGACGGCGGTGCGCCTCGTCCCAGGCGGGAAGGATGGCGTCAGACTGGCTCCATCGAACGAGGGAGGCTTCGTCGCACCAGTTCAGCAACTTACGCATGGCGGGACCGTGTGGCGTCGCGTTCATGAACTTCCGCATGGAGGCTTCCGAGTCCCATGCGGTCGAAGTCCACCAGGTGTTGTGGGCATCGCGCAGAACTTTAACTGCCAGGTTGCCCTCTGCGGCGCGGGCCTGACGGGCGCTGCGGACAGCGTCCCAGAAGAAAGCGGGGAAGAAAAGCCAGGAGCGCACCCGAAGGCGAGTTACGGACACGTAGGGCATATGGTGGCGCCTCTCCTTCAATGGTAAAGGTTAGAGCGAGCATCCGGGAGGGCGCCGACGATGGACCTCGAGCTTAAGGAAAAGCTCCGCGAAAATCTCCTCTGATTAGAGATTTTTTCCGCCCTTCGGAGCGCGAACGAGGCCCCCACACCGTCACCTTCCGGAGCTACCGAAGCCCTTCTCTGCTCGTGCCGAGTCATCAAGGGTTTCGACTTGCTGCACATCGCCGGTGAGGACGGGGACGGGGATCATCTGGGCAATCTTTTCGCCGGCTTTGATGTCGATTGGCGCGACTCCAAGGTTAGTCATGAGGATAAGGATTTCGCCGCGATAGCCGGCGTCGATCACCCCGCCGGTGGTAGCGATGCCGCGGGCGGCCATGGAGGAGCGGTCGCGGACGAGCAGCCCGAGGGGAGCGTCAGGAGGCGGGATTGCGAGCTTCGACAGCAATGCCGGTGCGGACTCGGACGGTTGACTGCGGAGCAAGGGAGACGGGTTCGAGCGAGAAGACGTCGTAGCCGAGATCTTCGCCGGGGTGGGCGACAACGGGGATGCGGGCGCCGGGGTCGAGTAGCTTTACGCGGAGCATGGTTTCGATGCTAGCAGTGGCGGGCGGCGCAGATTGCGCTATGCGGAGAAAGGCGAAGGGCCGATGAGCCGCATGCCGTAGCGTGCGAAGAAAGCAGCGTCCTGCGTAGGCGGATTTGAGACAGCGGTGACGCGAAGGAATTCTTCCATCTGGCCGGCAGGGTTGAACGCGATAACCATGCGGCTGGGTTTGCCGGGAATGGCAGAGAAGGTATGGGGGACATTGCGAGGTCCGAGCAGGGAGTCGCCCGCACGAAGTTGCTTGCGGGTATCCCCAACCTGAAACGCGACCTCACCTTCAACGACGTAAAACCACTCTTCCTGGTAGAGATGCATGTGGAGAGGCGGGCCTCCCTGGACCAGATTCATGTGCTCCACAATGAACAGGCCGCCGTTGGTTTCGCTAGGCAGCACCTTGAAGAGGATGGAGCTGTAGCCGCGGGAGTGATGTTCGGCGAGACGGTCTTCTCCGGCGGGAACCACGTGAGGTGCGGCAGGGGCGGCGGTCGCCAATTGGGCAAGAGCGAGGGACGGAAGTTCGACTGCGGGGAGTAGAGCTGCGGCAGAGGCAAGAAAGGTACGGCGCTTCATGAGTGCTCCGATCTTGGGCAAGATTTCAGGAAAATGCCTGGAGACAAGTCACTGTATCGAAAGGGTGGCGCGGACGCAATTGATTTCGGCTAGCGGCAGGCGCTGGCGGCGATGGGGCTGGAGAGGATGCGTTGGTAGCTTGCCCAGACGTCAGCGGGGATGTCGACATGGGGAATGAAGTTTTTGCCCCGAGGGCCGTAACCGTTCTCGTCGTCGTGGAGGCGGGCAATTTCGCCGAGCACAAGGCCGATGTAGCGGGGGAAGGTCCAGGTGCCTTGGGACTGGGAGGGAATGAGCCGCGGGAGATTATCGGGGCCAGTTTCGACCGTTGGTACGAAGCAGGGAAGGCAGAAGGGTGGAGCGAATTCTGCCCGGTCGAATTGAATTTCAGATTCGCGGGTCAGGAGTTCGAGCTGACGCTGCCATGTAAGCACTGAGCGGCGCTGCATGACCGGGTCCTGAAGGAGAAGGACCGGGGAGTTGGCGAGGCCCTGCTGATGAAGGATGCGGAGGCTGAAAAGGGAATTTTCGCCGCCATTGGTGGATTGTGCTTCGACCAGGATGCGGGTTGCAGGGATGGAGAAAGCGTGGCGGGCGACTGCAGCGTAGATCTGGGCTTCACCGAGGTTGGAGGTGATTTGACCGGCGGAGAAGAGAGGGGCGAAGTCGGAGGCGGCGATGTTTTCGAACAGAAAGCGGGTTGCGTGGCCAAGGCCGCCGGAGAAGAGGAGAAGGGCTTCGGGATGAGCGTGAGCGAGTTTGCAGGCAGCTGTAAGGGTAGGTATGACCTGGTTGCCGAAAAGGACAATGACACGGATGGTCCGGGTTGGATTTGATTCGACCGAAAACGTGTCAAGGGCGAGCCAGGAGCAGAGTGTGTTAAGGTCCCGGCAAATATCGGCGCAGGCGCGGTCGGAGCTCACTTGATGAGGATAGGACAGCTGCCCATCAACCGATGGGGACGAGAGCGTGGTCGGCGGTGTGGGAGGGCGGCTGGTTTGCCAGGCGAATCGGGGAGGGCGTAACGCCGAGGATGACGCGTCGCGGGCCGCTGAAGCGGACCAGGAGGCTCTGCTGGTCAAAAGTAACGGTGAAGTGCTGCATTGGAATTGAGCCGAAGTTGGCCAGCGGGAAGGCGGGGTTGATTTCGATCCATGGCCGGTCGAAGGTGATGTCACCAAGACGGACGTTGGTGGCCAGACGGGCGACCTTGATGGGGAAGCGCGTGGAGAGGGACTGGCCGTGGGCGAATTCGGTGGGTGCCGAAGACAGGTGCAGCTGGTTGAGAATGCGCTCGGGCAGGCTGAGACCGGCTCCACCGGAGTCAAGGAGCGCGCCAATCAGGACAGTGCCAATGGTGAGGTCGGTGATGGGAACGCCGTCGGGCATCCGGAAAGGATGCACCGAAACGCCGCCGTCTGGCAGAAGATGACCTTCGGCGAAGGTGACGCGGGAGGCTGGGTAATCGATGGTGAGCAGGACGTTCTTGAACAGCGTGAAGCCGAGCACGCCGTCGCAGGAGCCTTCCGCGTTGATGAGCGGGTGCTCGACGGCCTTGATGGCGTGGAATTCACCGCCGGCGATGGAGAGGGTGTCAATGAGGCGGAGTGATGCGGAACGGCCGCCTTTGCCACTGGGATCGTTGAGCCGGACTTTGCCTGCTTCGGGAAGATTGAGGATCGAGACAAGCTCTGATGTGACGATGGCGTCGCCGCCGGTGCCGGTGTCGAGGATGAAGCGGAACGGGCCGCGGCCGTTGACCAGGGCAAGGACGTAGGGCTTTCCGTGCAACACTTCCATCGTCGTCGAGTGGACGACGGGTTGCGCCTGGATCGGGACGGCAAGAAGTCCGAAAGAAAGCGTGATGAGGAACTTCATGACCTCTCCTTTCCCTCCGCCGACGGGGTTGGAAGTCAGGACGCCGGGCGACAGGGGCACGCAGCGGGGTGTTTGGCCTGATGACGGATTGTACGCCGGGAACAGCTCCACCCGCCCAGGTATTTATGGGGTCCGGCCAGGACGGGAAACCGGCAGGCTGGCCACTACAATGAACCGGTATGCCAACCAGCGTTCGTTCGCACGCAAAGATCAACCTCGGACTGGGGATCGGGGCGCCGCGGGCGGATGGGTTTCATGCGCTGGCGACCGTGTATCAGACGCTGGAATTGCACGACCTGGTGACGGTTTCGGCGCGCCGGGCCGGCGGAGACGACGATCCGGCTGACGTCGAACGACAGGCGGGTGCCGACCGATGCCCGGAATACGGCCTGGAAGATGGTGGAGCTTGCGCTGGCGGACGCTGCGGATCGCGGCTGAGGTGGAGATCCATATTGAGAAGAAGCTTCCGGTGCAGGGGGGGCTGGGGGCGGGGTCGGCCAATGCGGTGGCGGCGCTGGTGGGGCTGGAACGAGAACTCGGGTGACCTGGGAGCAGGAAATCAGGGAACAGATGAGACCCCGCTGGCGGCGGCGCGGCGGCTGGAACTGGCGGCGCGGGTGGGGTCGGATGTGCCGCTGTTCCTGATTGGGGGGACGGTGCTGGGGCTGGATCGGGGGCAGGATGTTTACCCTCTGCCCGACATTGAGCCGACCTGGTGCGTGGTGGCGGCGCCGGCCGTGGGGGTCTCGACACCCGCAGGCTTTTCGCGACTGGGACGCCCTGTGCGCGAGGAAGGTTTGACCGCCGAGGCAAGTACCGGTAAACTAAATGAGTTGAGCCGCGCCTATGCCAGCGCCTTTGCGGGAGGATTTCCCGCAGGAGGCAGGCAGAGAGCAGGCTCCTCCGGTGTCCTTCCCGTGGGCGAGGACCTGGCCGGACCACAAGAGTCCGCGCTTGTCCGCACCGGGATCACGAGCTGGATCCAGAACGACTTTGAACGAGTCGTGTTCCGCCAGCATCCTTCCCTTGCAGAAATCAAGCGTCATTCTTGCGGCCGCCGGTACGCCGGAGGCAGCCCTGCATGCCTCGCTGTCGGGGTCCGGTTCAGCGCTCTTCGGGTTGTACCTGACCCGCGGAGATGCAGAAGCGGCCTGCGAACGGCTGCGGGCGATGGGCGTGAAGAGCTTTTTGACCCGCACCTTGCCGCGCGACGAGTACTGGGGCGAAATGCTTCTGCAAAGTGAGTTGACAGTGCGGCCGTTATGCGAGAGAGACTCGCGGCGGCTGCCGGAAGCAAGCACGCGCGATCGAACCTTAACGTGGGGAGCGTCGCAATGTTGGGCGATCGTCTAATGGTAGGACAGTGCCCTTTGGAGGCACTTGTCTAGGTTCGAATCCTAGTCGCCCAGCCAGATTTTAGAACGAGCGGTTCGCAACGGAGCCGATAACCGGAAAGCAGCCAAAGCCAACCAGCTTGGAGGTGCTTGGAGATGGAAGTGGGATCGTTGACGGCAACACTGGAAGACAAGCAGCAGCCGGACGCCGGAAGACGCGGCAAGAGACGGGCAGACGGCAAGGAGCCATCGCAGCCCGGACAGGTTCAGCCGGATGCCAAGGCCAAGGAAGCCAAGCCGGCCGCGGAACGCAAGCGGACGCGCAACCTGAGCGAGGACAAGCGGTTCAAGCTCTTCAGCGGCACGGCCAACCGGCCGCTGGCGGAAGAGATCGGGCGCCACATCGGCGTGCCGGTGGGCGAGGCCAAGCTGCAGCGGTTTGCCGACGGCGAAGTCTACTTCCAGTTGCTGGAAAATGTGCGCGGCGTGGATGTGTTCGTGGTGCAGCCCACCTGCTATCCGGTGGACCAGCACCTGGTGGAACTGCTGGTGATGATCGACGCGCTGAAGCGGGCTTCGGCGGCGCGGATCACGGTGGTGGTTCCGTATTACGGGTACGCGCGCCAGGATCGGAAGGACCGGCCGCGGGTGGCCATCAGCGCCAAGCTGATTGCCGATCTGCTGACCACGGCGGGCGCGAACCGCGCCTTGTTTGTCGATTTGCATGCGGCGCAGATCCAGGGGTTCTTCAATATCCCGGTGGATCATCTGTTTGCCAGCCCGGTGCTGGTGAGTTACTTCAAGGAGCTGAAGCTGCCCAACCTGATCGTGGTTTCGCCGGACGCGGGCGGCGTGGAGCGGGCGCGGTTTTTTGCGCAGAAGATGCAGGCGCCGCTGGCCATTGTGGACAAGCGCCGGACCGACATGAATGTGGCCGAAGTGATGCACGTGGTCGGCGATGTGAACGGCAAGACCTGCCTGATCATCGACGACATTATCGATACCGCCGGCACGCTGGTGAAGACGGTGGATGCACTGATTGCCAACGGAGCGGCAGCGGTTCATGCCTGCGCCAGCCATGCGGTGCTGTCGGGGCCGGCGATTGATCGCATTGCCGGCTCGCGCGATGAGCAGGTGGTGGTAACGAATACGATTCCGCTGCGCGAAGCGGGACAGAAGCTTACCCAAGATCAAGGTGCTGTCGATTGCCGGCCTGCTGGGCGCGGCCATTGAGAGCATCCACATGGAAACCAGCGTGAGTACGCTGTTCTCGTGAGCAGTGATCAGGGATCAGTGATCAGTGATCAGTAACGCAGCGACAGATGGTCGGCTCAGGAATCAGTGATCAGCATTGGGATCGAACTTGCTGACCACTGAGCACTGACAACTGACCACTGGCCTCAACAAAGGGAGCGGCTACCGCAAGCGGTCCGTGCCCGACACGAGAAATGAGAGAGAGAATGCCTGAAGTAGTAACTGCCAAGCCCCGTGACGGGCAAGTTCAACAAGAATGCCGCGCGCCGCGTGCGTGTCGCGGGCAAGATTCCTGCCGTGCTGTATGGAGCCGGTCATGATGCCGGTGGCCGTCGAAGTCGATCCCAAGCACATTTCGCAAGATTCTTTTCTCCGAGACGGGCCACAACACCATTTTCGATGTGGACCTGGGCAGACAAGTCGCCGGTCAAGGCCATGATCGTGGACTGGCAGCGCGAGCCGATCAAGGACCGGCTGATCCACATCGACCTGAAGCGCATCGCGCATGGACAAGGCGCTGAAGGTGAGCGTGCGCGTGAAGCTGCTGGGCGTGCCGGTGGGCGTGAAGACCGCGCGGCGGCATTCTGGACCAGGTGCTGCGCGAAGTCGAAATCGAGTGCCTGCCGGCCGATATTCCCAGCCACATCGATGTGGATGTGAGCAACCTGAACCTGCACGAGGTGCTGCGCGTAAGCGATCTGCCGCACTCGGACAAGATCAAGTACCTGGATGCCGAAGACGCGACCGTGGCGCACGTGGTCACGATCCGCGAAGAAGTGGCGGCGACTCCGGATGCCGAGCGGCGGCAGCGCGGCGACGGCTGGAACGCCGGCCGAGCCGGAAGTGGCCAAGAAGGGCAAGACCGATGCGGCCCCGACGCGGCCAAGAAGCCGGAAGCCGGAGCGAAGAAGTAAGCCTTGGCCGAGAAGCAAGTCATCCGCGGCCGCTCAGTTCGGGACCGGCAGTCAAGTTCGCCGAGGCCCATTCCTGGTGGTGGGCCTGGGCAATCCGGGCCCGGAGTATTTCTGGACGCCGCATAACGCGGGGTTCATGGCAATCGACCGCATCGCCGAGCAGGAGGGCGTTGCGGTGCAGAACCGGCGATGCCGGGCGGTGACCGCGACATGCCGCATGGCCGGGCGCGAAGTCGTCCTGGCCAAGCCGGAGACGTTTATGAACCTGAGCGGGCTGGCTGTGGCCGCGCTGTTCAGGGAGTTCGAAGCGGACCCGGCGCAGGACCTGCTGGTGATTTACGACGAGCTGGACCTGACGCTGGGGACGATCAAGATCAGGGAGCGCGGTTCGCCGGCGGGGCACAACGGAGCCCGCAGCGTAACCGGCGCCCTGGGAAGTCAGGAGTGGCTGCGGCTGCGCATCGGGGTGGGGCAGGATCTGCCCCCGGAGGCGATAGCGGCAGGCGCAAGCAGGCGCGGAGGCAAGGATTATCTGCTCTCGCCGCATGCGCAAGGCGGACCTGGCGGTGCTGGACGAGGTGCTGGACCGGGTGGCAACGGCGACCCGGCGCATCATCGAGGACGGGACCGGCAGCCGGCGATGAATGAGTTCAATCGCCGGGAATCAGGTGAACAGGTGGAAGGCCAGTCGATCAGAGATCTGGCTGTGAAGAGCAGCCGTGGCAGTAGGCAAGTGAAAGATGGCCGCTATGGTTTTGGCCGGCGGCAACAGCTGGGCACTGAGGTGCTCCAGCGGAAAGAGATAACCGGATGTCTCGTGTGTATGAGGTTATGTTCATTGTTCGGCCCGATGTGGCCGAAGAGGATGTCGACAAGCTGATCGCCGGCTTTACCACCACCGTCACCAATGGCGGCGGCACGGTCAAGTCGGCCGAGAAGATGGGCCGGCGCAAGCTTGCCTACATGGTGCGCAAGTTCAACGACGGCAACTACGTTCTGCTGACCATCGAGGCCAATGGCGCCGTGGTGGCGGAACTGGAGCGCCGCCTGCGCGTGTCCGAGCCGGTGATCAAGTTCATCACCGTGCGCATGGACGAGGAAGAGAAGCGCCTGGCCAAGGTGAAGGCTCTGCGCGGCACGCGCCGCAAGCTGAGCGCCGAGCCGGCTGCCCACGCTCCTCCAGCCCCAGCCGGTTGCTGCTGCGGCTCCGCCCGCGGCCGAGCCCGCGCCAGAAGCCGGCCCAGGCCAGCGCGTAAGCAGGGACTAAGGACTTGGCCGGAGACCGGGGAATGCGTGGACAGGTCCTTGCAGCCGCCTAGCCCACTAGATTGCTCCGCTGAGCGCCGGACAAGACTAAGAGAGCTGAAGAGGAAACATCATGGCAGATGAAGTACAAGGAAAGGCGCCCGAAGAGCGGCGCACCAGCAGCGACACGGCGGTTCCGGGTCGGGCCCCGGCGGCCCGGGCGGACCACGTCAAGGCGGACGTCCCGGCGGCGGCCCCGGCGGCCGCGGCAAGTTTTTCCGCCGCAAGAAGGTTTGCAAGTTCTGCACCGAGAAGATCGACGCGATCCCCTACCGCGATGTGCGCCTGCTGCAGGGCTTTGTGGCCGAGCGCGGCAAGATTGTGCCCCGCCGGCTGACCGGCGTTTGCACCACGCACCAGCGCCGCCTGACCCGCGCCATCAAGCAGGCCCGGAACATCGCCCTGCTGCCGTTTGCGACCAGCACTAAAGCAGTCGAGGTCTGCAGCTCTGGCTACTGGCCGCTTTGTGTGGGATTCGGTGTGCCAGAATGCGGGCGACAATCTTCGCGACAGCCGATGTAGAATCCTTCGCGGCGCAACCACCGGTCGCATGCCGAGCGTCTAAGGCAGCCGGCGGAGAGGATGACGAACGCGCTGCTCGTAACACTGGAGATTTGAAAATGGAAGTCATTCTGAAAGAAGACGTAGCCAACCTGGGCCACCGCGGCGATGTGGTCAAGGTGGCCGACGGCTACGGCCGCAATTTCCTGCTGCCCCGCAAGCTGGCGCTGCAGGCCACCCTGGCGAACAAGGCTGTCATCGAGCAGATGAAGGCCGCCGCTGCCCGCCGCTCCGCCACTGAGAAGGCGCAGGCGGAAGAACTGGTCACCAAGCTGGAGCCGGTGGTGCTCACGTTCACCCGCAAGTCCGGCGAAAACGGCCAGCTGTTTGGCTCCGTCACCTCAGCCGACATTGCCGCCGAGCTGAGACCAAGGGCTTCGACATCGATCGCCGCAAGATCCAGTTGAACGAGCCGCTCAAGGCGCTGGGCAACTTCGATGTCGCCATCAAGCTGCACCGCGAAGTGACCGCGCACCTCAAGGTCAAGGTGCTGGGCGATGCCGACGGAAGAAGCTCCCGCCTCCGAACCTGCAACGGAAGAAGCCGTCGCCGAATAGCATCTGCGGTGCGGCCAACCGCGCCTGCGGCGTCATCCGTGCCGGATCTTTAGTTCGACCAAAGAACACACAGCCGCCTCTCGGTTCGCCGGGAGGCGGTCCTGTGTGCAGGTGCGGTCTTCAGTGTCTCGAGCAGCCCGGAAATATTCTGTTTTCAGATATCTCCGCCCTTCCCTCGCCCTGTCAATTCCCTCGCCCCCGCTATCCCGTGTAAAATCAATACAGCGAGTCCAGCAAGCAAACGGCTCGCTCATCAAACAGCCGCCGCACCACGCAGTTGTTGGGATTTTATGGACGCCAATCTATCCGGCAAAGATTCTCCCACCTCGCAGTTCAATCATCTTTATTTCCTCTTCCATTTCAATTTGATAACCGGCGCTGATTCAGCATCGCTCCGCGTGTGCCGCGGGGAGAAGCGCGTCTTATGGCCGGCTTAGCCACAATTGCAGCTCCGCTTCCCAAGGGCCCTGCGCGGACTCCCTCTCTCATTGACCGCAAGCTTAAGACCCGTCCCAGCCGAATCGGCCTGGGCCTTTTCGCCGGTGCCGTTGCCGCTGCCCTCGGCTACATCGTCTTTCACGTTTCGCGCGATTTGGACGCGGTGAAAGCCACCAGCGTGTGGCCGTACATGCTGCTGGGGCTCGCTCTGGCCATCGCTCTCGGCTTCGAATTCGTGAACGGCTTCCACGATACCGCCAACGCGGTGGCCACCGTCATTTATACCAATTCGCTCGAGCCGCACATCGCGGTGGCGTGGTCGGGGTTGTGCAATCTGGCGGGGGTACTCGCCTCCTCGGGAACAGTGGCCTTCGCCATCGTCACGCTTCTGCCCGTCGATCTCATATTGCAAGTAAGCTCCGGCGCGGGCTTCGCCATGGTGTTCGCGCTGCTCATCGCCGCAATTTTGTGGAATTTGGGCACGTGGTGGCTGGGATTGCCAGCCTCCAGCTCGCACACCATGGTGGGTTCCATCGTCGGCGTGGGGCTCGCTAACAAGTTCCTCAATCCGCACACCGGTACCTCGGGCGTGGATTGGGAGCAGGGAATAAAGGTCCTGAAGGCGCTGTTGTTTTCGCCTCTCATCGGTTTCACGGTGGCTGCCCTCCTGCTGCTGCTTTCCAGGTGGCTGCTGCGCTATCCAATGCTCTACAAGGCGCCGGAAACCAACGACCCGCCGCCCTTCCCAATTCGCCTTCTCATGATCTGCACCTGCACCGGGGTCAGCTTCTACCACGGCTCCAATGACGGCCAGAAGGGCATGGGGCTGATCATGCTGATTCTCATCGGCACGGTCCCCACCGCCTACGCGCTCAACCACGCTGTAAGCCCCGCGCAGGTCCAGGACTTCATCGCCGCGTCCGAAAAGGCCGGGCACATTCTCGACCGCTACATGCCGCCGCAAGCCGTGCAAGTCCCGAACGCCAGGGCTGAAGTCACCGACTACGTCCGCACCAGCCACATCACGCCGGCCACCGTGCCCGCCCTGCGCGAACTCGTCAAGCAGCTCGACAGGAAGTCAGCCTCTACGGCGGCTATAAGGCGGTTCCGGATAAGGAGCAGGCCAACGTCCGCAACAACATGTACGTGGCCAGTGAGGCGCTGCGGCTCATGGACAAACAGCACAATCCGAGCTTTTCACCCGAAGACTGGGCCGGGCTCAAGAACTACAAGAGCAAGGTGGACAAGTCCATCAAGTACATTCCTGACTGGGTCAAGGTGGCGGTGGCGCTGGCACTGGGTCTGGGCACCATGGTGGGCTGGAAACGCATCGTCATCACGGTTGGGGAGCGCATCGGCAAAGAACACCTGAGTTACGCACAGGGCGCCAGCGCGGAACTGGTGGCAGCGGCCACCATCTTCGTCGCCGACAAGTTCGGTCTGCCCGTAAGCACCACGCACATCCTGAGTTCAGGAATCGCAGGCACCATGGCGGCCAACGGCAGCGGCCTGCGCTGGCGCACCGTGCGCAACATCGCCGCAGGGTGGGTCTTCACCCTGCCGGCAGCGGCGCTTCTTTCGGGCCTGCTCTACTGGATCTTCCGCCAGATGGCGTAACCACAATCTGTAGAGTAGATCGACACACTGCCTCTCGGCTCGCCGAGGGGCGTTCGTGTTTTTGCGGCCGCAGGAACGGTCGAGTCGGAGTAAGGAAATTAGCCTTATAATGTAAGGAAGGAGCGAGTCATGCCTCTGCGCGCCCGCAAACTGCCCACCACCGTTGAAGCCACGGTCACATCGAAGGGACAGCTGACATTGCCCAAAGAACTGCGGAACCGCTTAGGCCTTCGGAAGGGCAATAAAGTCCGCTTCAACCTCTCCGATCGGGTTCCGGTCACGGTTGAGCCGGTGCTCTATGACCTCGAAGACTTGTGGAGGATGGCCGATCAAGGCGCCTCATCGCAGCCCCCCATGACCTTCGAAGAGATGAATGCTGCCAAGTCTCGGAGAGATTGGTAATGCTCGCGGCTGATACCAACGTGTGGGCTCGGGCGTATCTGAATGATGATGCTGCGCAGGCGGCGAAGGCGCGGTCCGCTCTTGCCCGCGGTCGTTCGGAGGATGGCGTATTTGTGCCGCTCCTGGTTCTTGCCGAGTTGTCCTGGGTTCTCCGTAGCCGTTGGGAAAGAGATCGAGTCCTGAACACCATTGAGAACCTGCTCCAGACCGCAGGTGTGTCGGTCGAGTCTCCGGCCCTGGCGCGCCGGGCTTTGGAAGCCGCCCGCAAAGGCCGCGTAGGGTTTGCGGATCACCTCATCGCGGAAGTCGCTTTCGAGTTTGGAGCCGGCGAAATCATCACCTTCGACAAAGACTTCGCACGCAAACCCCAAGTTCGACGCTTGAAGTAGGCTGCATTGCCACTCACCCATTTGGCGGTGCTTTTAAATGGCCTTGAGCGGCATCCAATCCGATTTTCGGAAAGCTGGAGGCAGCACACTAGGTCGGCTATACCCCGTTTCCTGGACCCTGCCTCTTGTGACCGCCGGCACAGATCCACCGCGTCGCTCACCGCTATGCTTCATTCTGTAAAAGTGTCGTCAAAAAGCTTCCTTTCCCAGTAGCCCGTTCGTGCACGAATACTTCGCACCAGAAATAGTGCAACAAGGGGGAGGGGGTGGGGGTGGTGAGCAAATAGGGTGGTTTCGCCGTGACGGAAAGAAAAACATATCCACCCCCCATAGTTACCGTTTCTTCGCCTTAACCTATCGACCAATCATCGCCAGCGGCTTGTCCCGATCGGTGTGCATGGTGGGTACAGACGCGAGCAAACTGCGCGTGTACTCGTGCTGGGGACGCAAAAGCACATCGCTCACCAGGCCTGTTTCGACGATCGATCCGGCGCGCATCACGGCCACTCGGTTCGCGACCTGGCCCACGACGGCAAGATCGTGAGAGATAAACAGCATGGTCAATCCATACTCGCGCTGAAGCAGCGAAAGCAACGCCAATATCTGCGCCTGCACGGTAACATCGAGCGCGGTCGTCGGCTCATCGGCAATCAGCAGCCGAGGACGATTGATGAGCGCCATTGCAATGAGGATGCGCTGTCGTTGCCCGCCGGAGAACTGGTGCGGATAGTCGTTGTAGCGCCGGGCCGCTTCAGGAATCGCAACCGCCTCAAGAGCCTCGATGGCTTTGCTCTTCAGCGCGCGGCCAGAGGCAAGGCCGTGCGCAGCGCCGCACTCAGCCACCTGGCGGCCGATGGCCATCACCGGGTTGAGTGCCGTCATCGGTTCCTGAAAGATTATGGCAATCTCTCGCCCGCGAATGCGGCGCAAGGTTTCCCTCGATGCGTGGAGGAGATTGATGCCGGCCGCGTCGACGCCTGAGCCGCGCCAGAGAATGTTGCCGCTGGTTTGTGCCGCGGCTCCGAGCAAACCCATAATCGCCAACGAGGTTGCGCTCTTGCCGGAACCGGATTCTCCCACCAGCCCGAGAACTTCGCCTTCATTCAGTTCAAAGTCGATTCCGCGAACGGCATGCGACGCTCCAAAGCGAATTTGCAAGTCGTTCACATGAAGAAGCGCGGGCATGAGCCAATCGTAGTCGATGAGACGGAATGCGCGATAACTGCTTTGAAATCATTCGTACGTTGCCGATAAGGGTGCCGCTCCCAAGGCTGCTGCCAGAGCTTAAGGCAACAGTAGAGAAACCTTTCCCATCTTTACGTGTCGGTAGGGCAAGGAGGCTGGAGGATGAAAAACATGTTGCACGCGGTAGCCGCAGTGGCGCTCGCGCTTGGATGTGTCCTGGTGCCGAGCAGCAGAACGTATGCGGCTGCGCCCGCTGGCATGCAGTGGAACATGCCTTGGGATCAGCCGCCGTCGGAGTTCAAGGAGATGGAGAAGCGCGGCTTTCACGATGGTGTGCAAGGCGCGATGAAGGATTACGACCATCATCGATTTCCCGACGTTGAACGGCGGTCCGAATATCGCAAACCCCATGTGTCATCGGGATTTCGTGAAGATTACCGGAAGGGGTTCAGACGCGGATACAACGATGCGATGAAGCACCTGATGGATGCGAACGGTCGGCATTCGTAGTGCAGCACGCCAATTCCTCATTCGGGAATAAAAGGATGAATTCGATGGATGTTTTTCTCGAAACCACGTAAGGCAAGCAACGATTTGAGCGCACTCACATCTGTGTGAACTGGATAGAACGTAAGGAGGTTCCAAAAAATGAAAGCTAAATTCTTAGCCATTCCGGCTCTTACCATCGCGCTGGCCGCGCCAGCAGGATGGATGACCGCCAAAGCATATGCTGCACCCGCACCGGCCGGCGTAAGCCAGGAACGTTCCTGGGATGAACCGCCACAAGAGCTTCGCGAAGCCCAGAGAAAAGGGTTCCACGAAGGAGTTGAAGCTGCGCGACGTGATTTCGAAGGTCGTCGCCACAAGGACGCAGACGATCACGAGTCCTATCGTCATCCGCGTGTGGAACGTTCTCTGCGCGATGAATATCGCGAAGGATTTCGCCGCGGCTACGAGACGGCGCAACAACACATGATGGGTGAACGTCGCGACCGCGATCACGACCATGACGATCATCCTTACTGAGAAAGTTCAAAGCCTGCAATTGAAAAGCCCGGCTGCAATAGCCGGGCTTTTTCGCGCCTGTATAGAAGCGCTCATTGTCCCGTCTGGAATCGGACCTCGGCGAGCGCGGTTTGATACGAGTAGCGCGCGTTGGCGTAACTGATTTCAGCCTGTGTCTGGGCAAGTTGCGCCTGGGTGAGATCGACGATTCCGCTCAGCCCGACTTTGTAGCGAGCCTGTGCGAGTTCGAGCGCGGTGTTCGCCTGATCAAGCAGTTGCTTCGATACGCCGATCCGCCTACTTGCGATCTGCGCATTGAGTACTGCGTTACGGACGTCGCGAGCGATGACCTCGCGCAGATTGCGCACCTGCTCTGAGGCTGCTTGTGCCCGCAAGTCCGCTTCCCTGGCGCGCGCCGTGAACTCGAAGCCGTTGAAGATGGGAATCCTGACGTTGGCACCGGCCGCCCCGAACCAGGAGGACTGAATCTGATCGGCGCGGACTGGAGTGCCTCCCCCGGTGGCGAGTGCGGAGATGGTTGGACGCTGGAGATCGTGCTCGGCTGAAGCCAATTGCTTTGCCGCGGTAGAGCGATCATTGACAGCGGCAAGATCGGGTCTTGCATGAAACGCCAGTTGCACCAGGTCTTCAGTATTCGAAGGTGCAAGCTGGGGATCAGTGGGCGTCTCATCCACGAGGTCGTATTGCTCGATACCTTCCGATCCGAGGAGCGCATTCAGTGCCGCCATGGCAGATTGCGCAGCGTTCTCCGCGTCAAGCTGCAATAGTTGCGCCTGCGACACCTGCACATTCGCGAGGCTGAGATCAAGCGTGGAGCGCAGGTTTTGCGCGGTCAACGCGCCCACTTGTTGTCCGGTGGCCTGACGTGTAGCTACGGTTTGCAGAGCGACCTTGAGAATCGATTGCGCCGTCAGAGCCTGGTAGAACGCCTGATCGACGGCGAGCGTGATGTCGTCTGTTGTGGCGCGCTCGGTTTCGAGTTGCGCTTTCGCGTTTGATTGCGCGTTGCGGATGAGGTTGTGGGTGCGGCCGAAGTCGGTAATGAGTTGGTGAACAGTGAGCCCGGCAGCGGCGCGATCGTACACGACAGGATTATTAAGCGCGCCGGCAGTAATGCGGCTGTTGTCATGCGCGCCGACTGCGGTGAGATCGCCGACGACATCAGGAAGCTCACCCGATCGGACTTCGCGGACTACCTGCGCCTGTGCGAGTTGCAGCAAATGCGCCACGCTGATGCTGGGGTTATGCTCGAGAGCCATGTGCTCCGCCTGCGCAAGCGTGAGCCCGGGCCCAGTGGGTTGCTGTGGTGATGTCATGAGCGGCTGAGCCTGGCCGGGCTGCCGCCCTGATTGCTGAGGCACGGACTGCGGTGACCCAGCCTGCACCTGAAGTCGCGGTTGCGGAGGATCGGGTAGCGCGGCTCGAGTTGCGAGTTGGGCGAAGGCGAAGTGCGCGCCGATCAACAAAGTCGTTGCGGGAATCGATAGCAGCCGGCGAAGTATCCTCATGCTCTTCCCTCCGCGGCGTGCAGTTCTTTGTTCTCGCGGCGTCCGTGAATCGCAAGGAAGACAGCGGGAACCAGGAACATGGTCACGATCACTGACAGGCCAAGTCCACCAATGATGGAGCGAGCCAACGGTGCGTACTGTTCACTGCCCGCTTCAAGGCCGAGAGCCATGGGGATCATGCCCAGCAGCGTGGCCAGCGAGGTCATGAGAATCGGCCTCAGTCGGACCTTGCAAGCCTGCACCGTAGCTTCTAGAAGCGGCAGTCCCTGCTTGTGGAGGACATTCGAGAATTCAACAATGAGAATTGAATTCGACACCACAATGCCGGTCATCATGATGACGCCCATCAGAGACATGATGTTGAGCGTGCTGCCTGTGACCAGCAGGAAGATGACCACGCCAGCGAGCCCGGGCGGAATGGCCATGAGGATGATGAGCGGATCGACGAACGAGGTGAACTGCGCCATCAGGATGAGATAAACGAGCAGCACGGCGATAATGAGGCCGAGGCTGAAGTCGTGAAACGCGGTATTCATGCTGACCACGGCGCCGCGAACGTTGATGACCGTGTTGCGATCGTGCTTCGTATTGGCTAGCAAATCATCGATTTCCTTGCCGACTCGCTGCAGTCCTTCACTTCGCGTGGCCACGTAAATATCGATCACGCGGCGAATCTGGTTGTGGTCGACTTCGGTTGGAGTGTTGATCTGCTTGATGTTGGCAACCGAGCCTAGAGACACATATCCGCTTGAGTCGCCATCACGAACAAGGGCGGCCTGCACGGGACCTGCCGCGCGCGCCTGCTGCATCGGCCCGTAGCCAGGCGGACGTTTACCACGCAAGGGAATGTTCTTGAGATCCTCCATCGACATGTTGTTGATCCAGTGATTGGCGTACTGCACCGTGACAAGGTAGTTGTTGCCGCTGTGGGGATCGATCCAGTAGCTGGGAGCCACCATGCCGCTCGAGGTGAGTGCGGTGATCACATCGTCCACCACTTCCTTGGCGCTCAGGCCGACTATGCTGGCGCGTTCTCGGTCGATATTGAGCTCGAGACCTGGGTAGTCGATGCTTTGCGGAATATAGACATTGCTCACGTTGGGCATGCCGTGAATCTTGGCGGCGAGTTGGGTCGCCAGCTCGTAGGACTTGTCCATGTTCTGCGACTTGATCTGGATATCGATCGGCGCGGGAAGGCCCTGGTTGATCACTGAGTCAACCAGGCCACCGGCCTGGTAGTAGGCCGAAAGCTCGGGCATCTCGCGCGAAACCCGCCTTTGTACGCGCCGCATGTACTCATAGCTGCCAACGCCGTGATCTTCCTTCAGGCTGGTCTGCACAAACGCCGTATCCATTGACGCATTTGTGGTGTATATCGCCGATAAGTCGGGGTACACGCCAATGTTAGACACCACCATGTCGAGGTCGGCTGGCTTTACTTCGCTGCGAATGATGTTCTCAACCTTGGCGATGTAGTCGTTGCTGACTTCAAGGCGTGTGCCCGCCGGCATGCGCACGTTGATGATGAACTGGCCGGGATCGGTGCGGGGGAAGTAGGCGCGGCCAAGGAAAGGAAATGTGACGACGAGAATCAGCACAACCGCAGCGAGGATTACGAGGGATGTGAACACGGGACGTTTCACAGATCGATAAGCCAGCTTCTCGTACCAGTTGAGCATGGCCTGAAACTTGCGGTTGAAGGCACGATCGAAGCGGGCAAAGAAGCCGATCTTCTTGTTCTCGTGATCCCCTTCTTCATCGTGCACGTTGATGAACCTGGCGCAATAGAGCGGCACCACGGTCATGGCGAAGATGTAGGACGCAAATATGGAAAGCACGACGCCCATGGCAAGGGGCGTAAAGATATAGCGGCTCACGCCTGTAAAGAAGGTGACAGGGAAGAACACGATAGACGTGGTGAACGTGGCAGCGAGTACGGCCATGGAGACTTCCTGGCCGCCGGTTTCAGCTGCAACGTATGCGGATTCGCCCATCTCCATGTGGCGAAAGATGTTTTCGAGCACGATGACGCCATTGTCGATCAGTCGCGAAAAAACAAGCGCGAGCCCGCCCAGAACCATGGTGTTAATGGAGCCGCCCATGTAGTTGGTGATCATGAGGCAGACGACCATCGACAAGGGGACAGAAAGCAGAACCGCGACAGTGGCTCGCGGGCTGCCGAGGAAAACCAGAATCATCATGCCGGTCAGCAAGAGACCGATTCCGGCTTCGCGCACCACGTTGCTGATGGCGAGCTTGACGAAAACTGACTGGTCGAAGACGACGGCCGTCTTCAGCGCATCGGGAATGTCAACGAGCTTTTTAACAGCAGCCTTGATGCCGTCGACGATGGTGATGGTATTGCTGTTGCCACCTTGCTTGAAGATGGGAACGTAGACGGACCTCTGCCCGTCGATACGCACGATGTTGTATTGGAGGGCGCCTGAATCGACCGCTTTGCCGATATCGCCAACAAGAACTGACGAGTTGCCCACGGTCTTGAGCGGCATGGAGTTCATTGACGACGCGTCAGGGAATTGGCTGTTCGCGTAGATGTTGAAATCCTTGGAGCCGATGCGGACATCGCCGGCGGGAAGGATGAGGTTTGAGCTGTTGACTGACTGCACCACGTCGTTGAGGCTCAGGTTGCGCGCTTCGAGCTTGAGCGGGTCCACATAGATCTGGATTTGCCGATAGGTTCCGCCGTAGGGCTGAGGCACGGAGGCGCCCTGCACGCTGGAGATCTGGTTGCGCACCTGGAACTGAGCGAGATCCTTCAGGCTGGTTTCGTTGAGGCCCTGGCCTTTGAGCGTGACGAGGCAAACAGGCTGCGTGGAAGCGTCCATGCCAAGTACTACAGGGGGAAGCGTGCCGGGAGGCAGACGGCGCAGGTCGGCCATGGCGAGGTTGGCGATGTTGCTCACCGCAACGTTGGGATCGGTGCCGGGCTTGAAGTAAATCTTGATGAGGCTGACGCCGGTGAGAGAACGCGATTCGCTGTGGTCGATGTTGGCGCCGAGCGTGAAGAAACGCTCGAAGGTGTCCGTGATGTCGGACTCGATTTGCTCAGGCGGCATGCCGTTGTAGAAGGTGGCGACAACGACGACGGGCATGTCGATCTGGGGAAACAAATCGACAGGCATGCTGAAGATGGTGAAGGTGCCGATGAGGGCAACGACCAGGCAGAGCATGATGATGAAATAGGGATACTTGAGTGCGAACTTGGGCATTAGCGTGCACCTCCGCCGGCTCTCTTCGCATGGGGCTGCGCGGAGGGACTCTTTTGTATAGCGACTGGTACCTCGGGGTCTTCTTCGCCTTTCAGGTCGATCATGCCTCCCGTCTGTTGCTGTGTTTCGGAGGCAGGTTCGTTGGCGATTGCCGGCTCGACTGCTTCATCTTCCTGATATCGATCCTGTCCACCGAGAATGATCCGATCCCCTTCATGGAGGCCGCTCCTGATCTCCGCCAGCTTCGAGCCTTCAATGCCAACCTCCACCTTGCGAACGTGCACATGGTTGGTACCGTCGAGCGCGTAGACGACGTGCTTCTGTCCCTGCAATACGAGCGCCTCAAGAGGAATGGTCACAACATTCTCAACGTGCGCGAGCCGCAGCATGGTGTTGGCATACATGCCTGGGGAGATGGAGAGGTCCTTGTTGTCGACATCGACTTCGGTCTCCATGCTCCGGGTTTCGAAATTTACATCGCGTGTGAAGCGCACGATCTTTCCGGTAAGGGAACGATTCACCGCATCCACGCGCACCTGCAACTGATCGCCATCGTGCACAAAGCGGACGTCGCTCTCCGGCACCGGAATGCGCAACCGCAGCAGCGAGCTCTGCGAGAGGCGAACGATGGGCAGATCCTGGCTGTTGGAGTTGGTGCCTCCCTGGATCAACGCGCCCGTGTCTGCATAGCGCCACACCACCACGCCGGAGATTGGCGCCACTACGTTGGTGTAGTCGTGGAGAGCCTGCACGCGCTGATTGTCGGCCTGCGACGATCCCATGTGCTGCTTTGCGGCGGCCATTGCGGCTTTCGCGCCATCCACCTGCGCCTGTGCGCCGAGATCGGCCGCTTGAGCGTTGTCTAATTCTTGTTGAGCAATCAGCCCGGGATGGCCCTGCGCAGCCTCCTTCAGGCGCTCATATTGCTGATGAAGAGCTCCGTACTGCGCCTCAGCGCGGCTGATTTCATGCTGCGCGCGTGCAATCTCTTCCTTGCTTTGATCAACCTGAAAAACCGTCTGCTGCAACTGCGCTCGCAGTTCAGGAACTTCGAGCGTTGCGAGAGTCTGTCCCTGCCTAACGATGTCTCCGATGTCCACGTTGATCTGCTTCATGTAGCCGCTCACCTTGGGGTGAACGTCGACCACCTGGTAAGGCTGGAACTGGCCGGCGAGTGTCAGCAGGTGGCTGATGTCGCCGCGCTGGGCAACGGCAACACGCGCGGTCGGCATGGTGGCCGCTTTCGCGTCAGATGTGTCTTCATTGGAATGGCACGCAGCCATGCCGAAGGCAATCAGGAAGGACGTGGCGCCGAGGACGCCCGCTTTTACGGCCACTATCGCATTCCTGGGGAATGGTGTGTTCATAGCGAGAAATTGCTCCTGTTTCAGCGTTCCTGTTTCTGGAAGAAGGGGCGCAACTTCGCCCCAGAGCGCGAGGAGAATTCCGATGGAATGGGCGTGACATGTATCAGGCCGAGAGTCACACAGCACAACCACCGGCTCAGCGATCGCTTCAGAACCCTGAAGACGGCATGGATTGCGGGATCAGAAGCTGCTTTCGGCTAGGGTGCCGAGATCGCCGAGAGGCGACGCGAACTAGCAGCTTGGAGGGGGACGGAAGAACAAGGAGGGAAAGAACCCGGGAGATCCGGGAGAAGCAAATGAAATCAGGCGCCACGGCCGAATGTCCGCATGCCGCCACATCGTCCCAAATGCAAGGAAGGCGGCGACCTGAATCAGCCAGAAGGCGGGGAACGACGGCACGTGACTCTGAACGGGAACTTTCGGTGCGTCTGCGATTTGCAGCTTTGAAGCGCTGATTTGCGCGCTGGGGCTGCCCTCCGGGCCAAACCACGCCACTTTGGCTTCGACCGCGAACAGCGCGGCGAGCAGGCACAACATCATCCCGAGAAACTTCATTTGCCAGCGCACGGGAGAGTGCCTAGAGTGCATATTTGGAGTTTACCACCCATAGTTTGAGACGAAATACGTGCTGTTTTTGCTCTATCTGGCTTCCACGATGTCGCCGATCTCGTTGTAGCGGCGGGCTGCGTTCCATCCCACCACGCTCGCTGCCGCTGGTTCGCGTCCGCGTACATCCGCTCCCCGTTGTGGATCCGCGGCATTTTCAACGGGGTCGGGCAGGATTCGATTGACGATCCCCATACCGATTGCCGTGATGCCGGGAGATATCTGGGACAGCCTTCCCGCCAGTTCGGCCTGTGGCGTAATGAAGATCTCTGTCTCATGGGCCAGCACCGCGCGCACAATGCGCTTTGCCGCGTCGCGAGCGCTGGCCGACAGCAGCGGCAAGCTTGCGCCCAGGCTGAACCACTTGTATTCCTTCTCCGCATTGCCATGGAAGCGGGCATTCAAGTGCGAACCGGTCCGCATCAATCCGGGGCACACGGTGAGCACATGCACGCCCTTGCCACGCATCTCGGCATGCAGCCCTTCAGAGAATCCCACAGCCGCGAACTTGCTAGCGGTGTAAGGCAGCAGGTGCGGCACGGCCAGCTTGCCGCCGATTGAGGCGATGTTCACAATGGAGCCACTGCCGCGCTTCAGCATCTCCGGCAACGCCGCCATCGAGCAATGCACGCCCGTAAAGAAGTTCGAATCCATCACTTCGTGGAAGTCCTGGGCAGTCTGGTTTTCGATCGGGCCCACGGTAATGACGCCCGCATTGTTAACCAGCACATCGATCGGACCCCAAGCCTCGGTCACGCGCAGGATAAGATTTTCAGCTTCTTTCTGATTCCGCAGGTCGGCGGGAATTACCAGCATGTCCTGGGGGCCGGCCACAGCGTCGATCTCGAGCAGCAAATCCTGGGCACGATGCAGTTCGGCGATATCCCGGGCGGTCAGCACGATGCGCGCGCCTTGACGACCGAATTCCTCGGCCAGGGCCAATCCCAGGCCGCGCGAGGATCCGGTAATCACCACGGTCCGGCCACGCAAGCGTTCAGCGCGCCGGCGGCGGACTGTCGTTGCCGCCGCTAAGGCTGCTGCCGCCCCCAATGCGGCAACGCCGAACAACGCTGCCCCGCCGATTGCGGCGGCCTTGGCCAATTTTCTGGTCCCGTGCAGGAAACTAGGCTGTGGCTGGCGATATTCATACGCATAAGCGTCGTCGGTATCGGTCGGTGTGGGAAAGGAGCACATATCGGGTCAGAGACCCATGCGCCAAACAAGGTTGTATGGTCCTGACGAATGTGATGGAAGGCCATGCCAAAAGCGACCAAATGCGGCCGGCGCGGGGGAGGCCAACGCGCCAGCGAGGGTGGGACAAGCCCAGGTTAACGTTCGCGCGAGAGATTCCAGCGAATTCCACCTGCGTACGTCGGGTGATAGTACTCGCGCTGTAGAACATACTGCGGGCTGCCGTTGAAGAAGCCGAATACCTCGTTATTCAGGTTGAGGCCGTAACCATAAACCTGGAATCCCCCGGGAAGCCGGTAGCTGGCTTGCGTGTCGAACTGGTAGTGAGAGTAGAGGTAGATGTCGCCGACGGGCCCTTTTGGTCCAATGGAATCGGCTCCATCTGACCAGTTGTATTGGTAGAGCATCGCGTCGTCGTAGGTCATGCCGATGCGCATGGAGAACTTCTTCGTGTCGTACGTCGGGCTGATGTTCCACGTGTTGGGGGAATCGCGCAAAAGCGAGGGCTGATCGGTACGGTCGGGAAGGCCGCGCGCTGTTGACGAGGTGTGGCTGTAGTTCGCGGAGATGCCGGCGCCGCCAAGCAGGCTGGGGAGATAAGACAGGCGTTGCTGGAATCCGATTTCAATCCCTTGAACATAGGCGCTGCCAGCGTTTCCCGGCTGGGTTACCGCGTACCCGGCGAACGGCCCCGAAGTGGGATGAGTGATGACGCTCGTGATCGGGTCGGTCAGATCCTTGTAGAAATAGCCCGCCTGGAGCAGCCCAGTGTGGCTCAAGCTGCGCTCGTAGAGAATGTCGTAGTTGTTGGCGCGCTCGGCCTTCAGGTTTGGGTTGCCAATACCGATCGTGGGCGGGTTCTGAGTGTTGTCGGGCTGGCCAACAGCAGCGGAAATATCCTGGGGATCGGGACGCGCAATGCCGCGTCCATAGACAAGCCGGATGTCGGAGTCTTTGTCTACGGCGAAACGAAGGGAAGCGCTGGGAAGAATATCGGTGTAATCGCCGCCCGCCTTGAAGGTCAAGGTAGTTGGGGCTGGATCAATGCTTCCATCGAAGCTCAACGTATCGACGTGGGTGGCTTCAACGCGGAGGCCGGTTACAAGGCGAACACGGGGCATGATTTCGACCGTGTTCATCACGTATCCAGCCGGAATGCGCTCGACCAGGTCGTAGTTGTTTGAATTGATTCCGGGACCGCCGTCGGTGGCAAATTGGGCCTTGTGCGATTCGACCCAGCCTCTGATCTTTCCCCAATCGGTGACGGCGGGGTACGGACCGTAGGTCTTGTCGTAGTAACTGGAGTCGGCAAAACCGGCGCGCCACTCGGGATGGCTCGATATCGGTTCAGGAGCGTCGTTCCCATCCTGATCAACTGAAAGCAGGGCGAGGTCGTACGTGTCGTCGAACTTGTGTGCGTTGCGGATCTTGGCGCCGAACTCGAAGGTGCCGTAATGCGTGCCGAAGTGATAGACGCGCGCATAGGATCCGGATGCCTGCAGATTGAGCTGCACGCTTTTTCCGAAAGTCGGGTAGTCAAATTCGACAAAGCCGTAGTTGTTGACGTCGAATGCATTGTCGGCCGCGGCAACTCCGCTGCCCACGCAGCCTGCCCATCCGGGCCGATTGACGCTGACGCCGGGAACGTTGGCGCACTGCGCGTCGCCGTTTCGCCTGTCCAATCAAAGTGCGCGCCGCCGCTGCCACCCAATGAGCGTGAACGCGAAACCGAAACGCTCCAGAGCACGGTGGAAGCGTTAAACATGTGGTGCCCCTGCAACTCGAGGCTTCCGATGGCCAGGTTGGGGCGGCGCCAGTCCTGGCTGTACCCGGGCGTATCGCCATCGGCCACGTTGAAAACCCACTTGTTGCCCCAGTTGCGGAATGTGGAGAATAGCGTCCTCAACGAGACGTTCGAGCCTTCGTTGAATTTGTAGTCCAGTGACCCCGTCGCGCCCCAGCGGGTGCGGTTGTAGATATAGTCGCGGAAGTCCATCTCATCGTAGTGCGGGGTTACGCTACCGGCTGTCGCAACTGGCTCGATATCGTTAATGCCGCGGCCGTTGTAGTCATAAGTGCCGCCCACCAGAACGCCGAGCTTCTTATCCGTGAGGAGCCGCCTGCCGATGGTGCCGCCCATCTGGTTGACTTCGCGGCCGCCGATGATCGGTGTATATCCGCCGACGCCGTAAAGAGTGATTGTTGGGGTATCGCCGGCCGTTTTGGTCACCAGGTTTACCGATCCGCCAATGCCGTCACCGTCGATGTTGGCCTGCAGCGTCTTGTTGATCTCAACCGAATCCACCAGGTCTGATGCAATGGTGTCGAGCTTGATCTGGCGTACACCGCTCTCGGGCGATGGAATGGAAACGCCGTCAACCATGGTGTTGCTAAGGCGGGGCTCCGTGCCACGGATCTGGACGTATTTGCCCTCGCCCTCGTCGCGCTCAATAGAGACTGAAGGCATGCGTCCCAGCGCGTCCGCGATGTTGGCATTCGGCAATGACGTGATCACGTCAGCGGGAAGCACCTGCAGGATATTCTCGGCGGCCAGGGTGCGATTGATGGCCTCGGCATCGCCGCGCGGACGATCTGCGGTCACAATGACTTGGTCGCTCGCCGACGCCACTTTGAGGACCGCTTCGAACTGTAATGTCTGTCCAGCAACGAGAACCACGTCCTTAACGAATGACTGGAAACCGACGAAAGAGACGGTGACTTTGTACGTCCCGGGTGTCAGGCTGTTGAAGAAGAATGCACCTTGGCCATTCGAGGCCTCGGGCTGGGCAGCGGGTTCAAGCGTGATGCGCGCGCCCTGCAGAAAAGCACCACTTTCGTCTTTGACGATGCCTGAAAGCGCAGATTTCGAGTTTTGGCTGGAGAGGAAGCTAACTGCAAAGAAAGCAAATAGCAGGAGGAGAGACGTGAGACGGCGGGTGCGCATGGAACCTCCAAAACGGCATTTCGGCAGAATCATTGACTAGCCCAAGTGTGGGAGCCGCATCTGAATGTGCCGTGAATGCTGTGTGACGGGAATGTGAATTGGCTCCCAGCACACGATCTTTCAGTGCCATAAACAATCCACCGCGGTCGCTGCTGTGAAGATCGAATGGCCTTTGGTGGCCTGAAGGCGCGGCTGCTCTAAACGCAGTAGAATGTGCCAGAATGTAACTTCATTACAGTCGCGGAATCGATGCTGGGACGGTCCCGCAATTCCCCGTTATTTATCGGAGGTCCATTGTTACTTCGTCGCGTGACTTTGCAGGTGCTGTGCGTGGCTCTTGCGGCCGCTGCCGCTCCGCTGCACCCCGTTTTGGCGCAGGTTCCGGCGGCCAGCCTGCAGAAACTGGCAGGCGAATACACGAGTTCTGCCGAGCCCGATACGCCATACAGTTTCTACGAGCAGGACGGCAACCTGATGGTGGAATCTGAACGGCGTGTTCCGACCGAGCTGAAGGCGACCTCAGAGACAGAATTCACCGTTCCAGAGACCAAGACCGGGTTCCGATTCACGCTGGATGCGGCTGGCAGAGGTACGCTTGTCAGCGAGTTGGGCGACTCGAGCACCATCTACATTCGTACAGGCGACCCCGTTCGCCACTCCTTCCACGACTACCAGCGCAGCGAAGTCATGATTCCGATGCGTGACGGGGTGCAGCTGCACGCCATTGTTCTGAAACCGGCCGACATCACAAAGGACCTGCCGTTTCTTATTCAGCGCACCCCGTATGGGGTTGACGGCACGACGCGCGCTTCGTTCTTTGATGGCCGCCCTGAACTGGCACGGGCCGGCTACATCTATGTCGCGCAGGATATTCGCGGACGCTTCAAGAGCGAGGGCCAGTTCGTAATGAGCCGGCCGATGGCTGACCACAAAGATCCCAAGGCGGTGGATGAAAGCACCGACGCTTTCGACACAGTGGCGTGGCTGCTCAAGAATGTCCCCGGCAGCAATGGACGTGCGGGGTTCATCGGCACCAGTTACCCCGGCTTCCTCGCCATGGCGGCGGGAATCGATCCTCATCCGGCCACCAAATGCATCTCCCCGCAGGCTCCGATGATTGACGTATGGCTGGGCGATGACTTCTTTCACAACGGTGCGTTTCGCCAGACGTACGGCTACGATTACGTGCTGGGCATGGAATCGACGAACGAGCGAAGCGAGGTGAGCTACGGAGTTGACAAGCATGGCGAGACGGTTGATGGTTACGACTTCTTCCTGGAGCGCGGGAGCTTCGATCAGGATGTAAAGAAGTCAGGCGTCAAAATGCTGCCCACCTGGAAGTTGTTCCTCGATCATCCGGCTTACGACAAGGAGTGGACTTCGCGCGCCGTCGAGCCTCTGCTCACCTCCGTGACGGTTCCCACGTTGTCCGTGGGCGGCTACTACGACCAGGAGGACATGTGGGGGCCGCAGGAGGAGTACAGCAAGCTCGAACCACACGACGCCAAACATGAGAATTTCCTGGTGCTCGGTCCGTGGTCGCACGGATTCTGGCGCTCCTCGACACGCCGCCTGGGAAACCTCAGTTACGGCGAGCCTGTGGGACGGGAATTTCGCGACCAGATTGAAGCAAAGTTCTTCGCGCACTATCTCAAGGACGAGCCGGGAAGCAACGATTCCGGATTCGATCTCGAAGACACGGCCAGTTTCCAAACTGGTTCGAACACCTGGAAGCGCTATGCCCAGTTCCCTCCCGAAGGAGCGCAGCCGACGACTCTGCATCTCTCAGGAGACGGCAAGTTAAGCTGGAACGATCCAAAGACGCCCACCACGGCCACCTACAAGAGCGATCCCGCAAACCCCGTGCCTTACCGGCATCGGCCCATTCAGCCAACTTATGGCGACGGCTCGAAATGGTCTACCTGGCTTACCGAGGATCAGAGCTTCGTCACCGGCCGCAAGGACGTCGAAGTCTGGAAGCTGCCGGTACTCAAGAAAGATATGGTCGTCACCGGCGAAGTGCTGGCCGATATTTTCGCGTCAACCACCGGAACCGACAACGACATGGTGGTCAAGCTCATCGATCAGTATTCCGCCATCGAGCCCGACCCGAAGATGCGCGGCTACCAGCTGATGATCAACGAAGAAATCTTCCGCGGCCGCTATCTCGACGGCTTCGATAAGCCTCGCGCGATCCGCGCCGGCGCTGTCCGCGAATATAAATTCAGCCTGCACGATGTTGACCATGTGTTCAAAGCTGGTCACACCGTGATCGTTGAAATTCAGAGCACCTGGTTTCCGCTCTATGATCGCAATCCGCAGACCTTCGTCCCCAACATGATGATGGCGAAACCCGACGACTATAAACCCGCAACCATCACCATCTACTCCGATCAGGAGCACGACTCAAATCTGCAGATACCTTTGATGAACTCCTGCGACGTGATTGAGTGCTTCTGATCGCGCAGCCTACAGGGAGTTGCGGCGTGCGATATTCCCCAGCACCGCCGCACTCGGCTTGATGGTGCGCTTTTGCGTCTGCAGATCCACGGCCACCAATCCGAACTTCGGCCTGAATCCCGACTGCCACTCAAAATTGTCCATCAATGACCACGCAACGTATCCGCGGACGTCCACGCCGTCATCAATAGCGCGTTTGAGTCCGGCCAAAGCCCGCTGATAGTACTCCACGCGCCGGGTGTCATCTTCAGTGGCGATTCCGTTTTCCGTTACGAAAATCGGCACACCCGTTTGCTTGCTCGCATAGCGCACCACGTGCTCCACGCATTCCGGATAGAACTCCATTCCTGTCTGCGTCATCTCCGCGCCTTTCGCCGCCGGCAGGTCTTTCTTGCCGACAATCGAACGCCCATACGTCTGAACGCCGAGATAGTCGCAGTGTTTCGCTACCTCGAGCCAGGGGCCGTACACTGCACGCCGCTTTTCCTCGAGATGGCTATCCTCAGGCGCTGCCTGGTCGTCGCTCATAGCCAAATTCAACCCCACAGGCATATCCGGCCGCACTGACTTCATCGCGTCTTTCGCCTTGGCATGCGCGGCCAGCAGGCCATCGCGCGTCTTCATCGGATCGCCGAAAAAGAAGTCTCCAAAATCAGGTGCATTGAGCTGCTTACGCACGTTGGCTGCGCCAGCCTGCATTGCCTGCGTCAGGGTCATCCCCGCCGGCATCCCCGGCAGATCAATCCAATCGAGAAGCTGCGGCACGTCCGGCTCGTTCATGGTCGACGCGTACCCAACCAGGTCTCCCATATGCTTCGTCACCTTCTCGCAATAGCGCGCATATAAATCCGCCGCCTTCTCCTGCTGCCAGCCGCCCTTCACCGCAAACCAGCGCGGCAGAGAGAAATGGTAGTAGGTAAGCATCGTATGCAGATTGTGTTCATGGCAAGTCGCCAGCATGCGCTTGTAGTGGTCAAGCTCGGCGTTTGAAAAGAATCCCTCTTCCGGCTCGATCCGCGCCCACTCAATGGAGAAGCGATACGTGTTGAAGCCCAGGTCCGCCAGCATGCTGATGTCCTGCGGATACAGATGGTAGTGATCGCAGGCGTCGCCCGAGGGCTCCTTGAACATGCTGCCGGGCAGATGTTCCATCGTCCAGTAGTCGCTGTTGGTGTTGTTCCCTTCCACTTGATGGGCCGCCGTGGCGCATCCCCATAGAAACTTTTCGGGAAACATCCTGGCTTTGTCGGGAGCCGGGGAAACACTCGCAGGCGCCTGGGCAAAAGAGGTTCCGCTCACGCTGCCAATCACAGCCGCGGCCGAAGCCAGGCGCAGAACCTCTCGCCGCGATATGGCGTTCACCATCGTCACCGATCCGCGCAGATCCTGTTTACCCATCTCTATCTCCCTTGCGCCAAGGTTGGCGTGCAGCTCTGAACACTCGACTCAGAAACCGCCGACCATCATACGGCACATGGGCAGATGCAGGCTTGGAAATCCGCTGACGTCAAATCGAACACAGCCCTCAAACCGGGAGTCAAGCTCTACCGTTACCACACCACGCAGCGCTCCGCGTCCGGACGCACCATGGCTGATCCCGCCTTGCACGAGAAGGCTTCGGCAAACGGCGGAAAATTCGACATCGGCCCCAGCACGCGATACTTCGCCACGGGGTGCGGGTCACCCTGGACCATCAATTTCTGCGTTTCCACGCGCGTTTCATCTCCGCGGAACTGGCCCCACGCGATAAAGAACTGCTGGTCTGGATTGAAGCCGTCGACCTTTGCCGTAGACTTGCCCTGCGGCGTTTTCTTGAACGCGCGATAGGCGATTTTCAGACCCGCGAGATCGCCAATCGATTCGCCCAGCACCAGCTTGCCGTTGATGTGGATGTCGTCAGCTCCATCGATACGAAAGCCGTCGAACTCCTTCACCACGCAGGAGGTCTTGGCCTGGAACTTGGTGAGATCGTCGGGCGTCCACCAGTTGTTGAGCCTGCCGGTTGCGTCGAATTGCGCGCCTTGATCGTCGAAGCCGTGCGAGATCTCGTGTCCGATCACGACGCCGATGGCCCCGTAGTTCACAGCGTCGCTATAGTTCAGGCTGAAAGCGGGCGGCTGAAGAATGCCCGCAGGGAAGACGATCTCGTTCATCAACGGGTTGTAGTACGCATCAGAGGTCGGCGGCGTCAATCCCCAGCGGCCCCTGTCGACAGGCTTGTTGATTGTGGAATGATCGTCTGCAACCAGGAATCGCGATGCTGCGACCGCGTTCGCAAAGTGATCGCCGCGCACGATCTTCACTGAGGAATAGTCCTTCCACTTGTCCGGATAGCCAACTTTGACCTGAACCGAAGAAAGCTTTTCGAGAGCCTTCTGCTTGGTGGAAGGAGTCATCCAATCCAGCCCCTCAATGGTGTCATGCATGGCGGATAGGATGTTCGTAACCATGCCTCTGGCGCGCCGCTTGGCTTCCGGAGGAAAGTAGCGCTTCACATACTCCTGCCCCAGCGCTTCTCCAAGCAGCGCGTCTGTAAGTTCCGCGCAACGCGTCGCGCGCGGCTTCAACTCGCCCACGCCGGCAAGCTGTTTTGAGTAGAAGCGGAAGCGGGCGTCTACAAAGGGTTGCGATAGTACGCCGGCCGCATTGTTCAGCACCTGCCAGCGCAGATAGGTCTTCCATTGCGGCAGCAGAGTTGAAGTAAGCTGGCGTTCGAACTCGGCCATGAATTCAGGCTGATCCACGTTGACCACGCCGGGCGACACATGTGCCGACTTCAAATACGCGGTCCAGTCAAAGTGCGGCGTCATCTTCTGCAGCGCACCGTAGTCCGTAATGTGATCGGTAGCGTGCGGATCGCGCAGCGTCACGTTGTCGAGCGTTGCCTTGGCGAGGGCGGTTTCGAAATCCATCACCGATTGCGCGGCAGCCTTGGCATCGGCGTCACTTGCGCCGGACAGCGTGAACAGTTCTGCGATGTAGACAAGGTAGGCGGCGCGTGCGTCTGCAAAGCGCTTCTCTGTCTTCAGGTAGTAGTCGCGATCCGGCAATCCCAGCCCCGCCGCTCCCACGTCGGCAATGATGTTGGCAGGATCGTGCGGATTCTGCTGCCCGTTGAAGGAGAAGGGAACCGCTATGCCCTGGGCCTGTAATGCCCCTATCTCCTGCTCCAGCCCGGCAGCATCCTGGATTGCGTCAATCGCGTCCATGTATGGCTTCAGCGGCTTGATTCCAGCCTCGTTGATGGCCCTTTCATCGGTGCAGGCTGCGTAGAAATCTCCCGTTAACTGGGCAGGGCTTGCCATGGGATGATCAGAGGCGGAAAGTTCATCCAGAATCTTGCGAAGCTGGTCCTTGTTCTGTTCTCCCGCCTGCCAGCGCCGGCTCCAGCGCTGCATGGATGCGGGAATAGGATTCTGCGCGCGCCACGCTCCGTTGGAGAACTCGTAAAAGTCGTCGCAGGGCGCTGCCTTGCGATCCAGATCGCCAGTATCAATGCTCTTGAGGGACGCATTTTGCGCGGAAGCACCCATTCCCATCGCTATCATCAGCAGCGAAATTGCAAACCCACGGTGCATACGTTCGGCCTCCACGTTATCTTCAAGCAAATCCCATTCTGAGACATGGCCCTGACACATGCCGATAGAAACGTGACGAGCTATCTCTTCGGCGCCACTGAGCGTGAATCGATCCAGAATCAGATGAGGCGAGACAAGTTGCTCTTCCGTCAGTTCGCACTCCCTGCGGTTAACTCGACATTTCCAGGTGGATCCGAGTTGTCATGTTGGAGTCGAAGGTCTGACATCGGCATTTGACACAGGTTATGTGGGCACATATACTGTGTTCATGAATATCACCTTGGCCATAGACGAGCAAATCGTTGAACGAGCTCGCGAAAAGCTCCGTGCGACGGGCAAAAGCATCAACCAGGAGATACGCGAGCATCTCCAGAGAATCGCGGGCGAGGATGAGATAGAACGCGACATTGAAGAATTCAAGCGTCTCTCGGGTCGAGGACAGTCGGACGGGTCGAAGTTCAATCGCGACGAACTGTACGAACGGAGATAGGTTTGCCGAGAATATTTTTCGATACGAACGTCCTCATCTACGCTGAAGACCGGGCAGATCTAGCCAAACAGAAAAGATCCATCGAGCTCTTTGAGGAGCACCGTCGGAATCGAACCGGTGTGGTTTCGCTCCAGGTTCTTCAAGAGTATTTCGTGACGGTCACACGCAAATTGAAACTGGACCCTCAAGTGGCCCGCCGCAAGATAGAGTTGCTTTCCAAGTTGGATGTGGCGGAACCGGGTCTGAATGACATCCTTGCTGCCATCGATTTGCACCGGTTGCATGGGATGTCTTACTGGGATGCGCTTGTCGTACAAATGGCCAGGCGAACCGGGTGCCGGATGCTGTTCTCAGAAGACATGCAGCATGGCAGAACGATCGACGGCGTGAGCATCGTCAACCCTTTCCTCTAATTTTTCCAATTCGCGCTAAAATAGAAACTGACGTGGTCCTTCACCAGCCCATTCCGGCCCTCCTCTAGCGGCGCCCGCCGCCTTCGCCGAATCAAGCCTGTATCCTCCTCAATCAAATGTAATGACGCGCAACTGCCGCTGAAAGCCCGGAGGGCTTATGATCCTCGATCGTTTGGAACAAATGGAGCAGCGTTACCAGGACCTGCAGGCGCAGTTTGAACTGCCCGAGGTGCTGAATGACCACGAGAAATATCAAAAGACCGCCAAGTCTCTGCGCGAGATTGAAGAGCCGGTCGAGAAGTATCGCGAACTGAAGCAGGCCCGCCACGGGCTGGCCGATGCGCAGGCAATGCTTGCGGAGTCGGATCCTGACTTGCGCGCCATGGCCCAGGAAGAAATTGTTGTGCTTGAGCCGCGCGTTGCGGCGCTTGAAGAAGAGATCAAAGTGCTGCTGCTGCCCAAGGATCCCAACGACGAAAAGAACGTGATCCTCGAAATCCGCGCCGGCACCGGCGGCGACGAAGCGTCGCTCTTCGCGGCGGAGATCTTCCGCATGTACACCAGGTTCGCCGAGCAGCACCGTTGGAAGGTCGAAGTGTTGTCCATGTCGGAGTCCGGCGTGGGCGGCTACAAGGAAGTCATCGCCATCATTGAAGGCGATCGCGTCTACTCGCAAATGAAGTGGGAGAGCGGCGTGCACCGCGTGCAACGCGTGCCGGCCACCGAGACGCAGGGACGCGTGCATACCTCGGCAATCACTGTAGCGGTGCTGCCTGAGGCGGAAGACGTCGACATCAAGATTGAAGCCAAGGACATTCGTATCGACACATTCTGCTCCTCGGGACCCGGCGGCCAATCCGTGAATACAACGTATTCCGCGGTCCGCATCACGCATATCCCTACCAACACCGTAGTCAGTTGCCAGGACGAGAAGTCGCAGATCAAGAATCGCGAAAAAGGCATGCGCGTTTTGCGCTCGCGCCTTTACGAGCAGGAGATGGAGAAGCAGAATGCGGAACTCGCGCAGGCCCGCAAGCAGCAGGTCGGCTCCGGTGACCGCAGCGAGAAGATTCGCACTTACAACTTCCCCCAGAACCGGCTCACTGACCATCGCATCGGCCTCACGCTGCACCAGCTTGACCTCATCATGGAAGGCCGCCTCCAATCGATTGTCGATGCCCTGATTGCGTACTACCAGGCGGAGCAGTTGAAGGCGGAAGCCACGGCAGCCTGATGCAACTGCGCGAGTGCCTCGATCAGGGTGCGGCTCGGCTGAGCGCAGGGCCGCATCCCGATCGCGCGCGGCTCGACGCTGAGTCGCTGATGATTCACCTCACAGGCAAGAATCGTGCATGGCTGCTGGCCCATGCCACCGATGAATTTGGCGGATGCACGGCAATCCGCTTCGCGAGCCTTCTCGAGAGACGCCTGACCGGCGAGCCCATCCAGCAAATCACCGGCGAAGTGGAATTCTTCGGGCTTCCCTTCCGGGTGACTCGCGACGTGCTCATTCCGAGGCCCGAAACTGAGCATCTCGTCGAGAAGACGATCGCCGCTCGCGGCCGAATTTCTTTCTCCGCGCATAGTTGACATCGGCACCGGTTCGGGCGCGATCGCCGTCGCCTTGGCGCACGCCATGCCCAATGCTCAGATCTCGGCCATCGATCTCTCGGTGGCGGCACTTCGCATCGCGGAAGAAAATGCCCTCATGAACGCAGTCTCCGACCGGGTGCGCTTGCTTACCGGTGATCTACTTCGAACCCGTTGCGGGCGAATCATTCGATATCGTCGTCTCCAATCCGCCCTATGTGCCGGAGTCGGATCGGCCATCACTGGCAGTTGAGGTGCGTGAGTACGAGCCCGCACTCGCTCTCTTTGCCGGAGCGGATGGGCTGGCAATTTATCGCCGGCTCATTCCCGCCGCTGCAAAGGTGCTCAATCGCGGCGGATATCTTCTGCTTGAAATCGGCTTCGGTCAGGCCGGGACGGTAAGCGATCTGCTCCGTTCACAAGGATTCGAGCGCATCGAAAGCATTCCAGACCTGCAAGGCATCACACGCGTCCTGTGCGGTCAGCGTTCATGATCCCTCAATCTCACTAACTAGCTGATTGGCGGCTGAGGCGAGGCGCGCTTGACACTGAGCTTGCCGCGTCTTTATGTTTGCGCCAGCCTTTTATCAATCCACGAGGGCCAATTTTGAAGTCATTGCAGAGCATCAAATGTGTTCTCACCGACAGCCACTTCCTCATTCCGCTGGCCGTCTTCCTGATTGGGCTCGCCATGTTGATCGCCGTTCATTGAGCGCTCGCACGTCGGCTCTCGCTGCCTCAAAGAACACAACACCAGAATGGAGAACGTGACTCCTGCATGAGCTCTCAGCCCACCGCAACTTCACTCAGCACCAGGCATGGTCTCGGCGTTTTGTGCGGCATCGGCGCCGGCGTGTGGCTCGGTGCTGCTGAGGCTCCCACCAAGCTGGTCAACAGCGGGCTTTCTCCGTACGCCATCTCTCTCTGCATGGTGGCAGGCGTCTTTGTGGCGCGCTGGTCGGTGCCGACCCTGCTTAAAGGCACCCGCTCCGTCTTCGCCGATCTCAACCGCAATCGCCAACTCATCCCCTTCGCCATCCTTGCCGGCATGCTCTGGGCCGTCGCCAATACCCTAACCGTCTTCGCCATTCGCGATGTCGGCCTCGCCATTGCCTTCCCGCTTTGGAATACCAATTCGCTCGTCGGCATTTTCTGGGGACGCCTGCTCTTCGGCGAACTCAAAGGCGCCGGCCCCGGCAAACATCGCCAAGGTCCTGCTGGGCTCTCTCGCCATCGTGGCCGCCGCCGTCATGCTCGGCTTCAGCACCATGCACCAGACCGGCTCTCACGGCAATCACGCCCTTAATGGCATCCTCGCCGCCGCCGGCGCCAGCCTTCTCTGGGGCTCCATGTACATCCCCTACCGAAAGGCCTATTTGTCGGGGATGAACCCCCTCTCCTTCGTCACCATCTTCACGGTCGGGGAGTTGGGAACCATGCTGGCGCTGGTGCTGGTCTTCGACGGCGGAACGAACGCTGCAGTGTTTCACTCGCCGGCCGTTTTGCCCATGTTGTTCTGGCTGTTTCTAGGCGGATTTGTGTGGGTAATCGGTGATATTTTTCAACAATTTGCGACCAAGTACCTGGGCATCGGAAGGGGCATTCCGCTCTCCAATACCAACCAGCTTTGGGGCCTGGCCTGGGGCGCACTGGTGTTTGGCGAACTGTCACACGACCCTGGACGGCTGACGCTCGTGGTGGCGGGGTCCCTGGTCATGATTCTAGGGGCGATAGCGGTCAGTTCCGCCATCGCCACCGAGCGCGAATCCCAACATACCGTCCGGGCGATCGAGCGGGAGTGCGCGCGGTATGAGCTTGACCTTAACAGCGTAATCAGCACATTTGATGGGAGTTACCGTCAGCCCGCGGAAAACCGCGCTTGGTGGGACTGGCTCATAATCGCAACCATCGCGGTGGCTTTTGTGTGGCTGGGGGTCAAGGCGCGGGTGCCGGCGCTGGCCATGAATTTCGGGTGGATGGCAGCGCTTGCGGTGGTGCTGTTGCTGAGCGCGATTGCGTGCGTATGGGGGTTGTGGCGAACAACGCGATTCTCCTGATTCAAGGGGCAGGACCCTTAAAATGGAATTCATGTCTGAAGTGCCGATGGTGGATCTGGTGGGAGTGGGATTGAACGCCACCGACACGCTGATTCCTCTTGCCGCGTATCCCGAGCGCGGCTCCAAAGTTGAGTACGCGAATGCGACCGTGATGCCCGGTGGCCAGGCAGCCAGCACCGTTGTGGCATGCCAGACGTGGGGCCTCGACACGCGTTATGTCGGAAAAATTGGCGATGACGATGCGGGGCGTCTGCATCGTCGCGAGTTTGCCCGGGCGGGCGTGGATGCCCGGCTCACGGAAGTGCCCAACGCGGCCAGTCCCCAGTCGCTCATCCTGGTGGACGGCGGGGGCGAGCGCACGGTGTTATGCCGCCGCGATGAACGGCTGCTGCTTCAACCCGAAAACATCGATCGCGAATGGATTGTGCGCGCCCGCGCGCTGCATGTGGACGGCTACGAAACGGCTGCAGCGACGGTTGCCACACAGTGGGCACGCGAGGCAGGCATCGCTGTGATTGCCGATCTTGATGAGATCTATGCCGGCGTTGGCGAGTTGATTCGCAATGTCGACTACCTGATTGTGAGCCGCGACTTTCCGGGCAGGCTGACCGGCGAAAAGGATCTGCAGCAGGCTCTGCGTTCGATCCAGGGACACTACGGATGCCGATTGGCTGCCGCCACCCTTGGGCAGGACGGCGTGATTGCGTGGGACGGCGAGCGTTTTCACCTGCGCCCCGCGTATTGCGTGAATGTGGTCGACACCACCGGGGCGGGCGATGTGTTTCACGCAGGTTTTATTTACGCGCTGTTGCAGGAGTGGAGTCTGGAGCGCCAACTTGATTTTGCCTGTGCGGCGGCAGCGTTGAACTGCACGGCAAAGGGAGCGCGCGGCGGAATCCGCGAAGTAGAACACGTCCACGGTTTGATGGCCAATACGGCGCGGTATGACAACATCCCCTCGGTTACGGGTTAGGGTCGTTCCCAGGTGACAGTCGGTCGCATCTGTCCGGATGAGCTTAGAACCCGGCTGGATGTTCACCGGCTACGTTGAATGCGGCTTCGAGCGCCATGCCGGCCTGAGCCAGGGTGCCTTCGTCGAACAGCCGGCCGATCAGAGTGATGCCGTGCGGGACGCGGCGCGGCGGGGTGAACTTGGGCAGCGGATGCTTTGGATCGGGAGCCCAGTCGCTGCGCGCTTCAGAGACTTCAACAAATCCGGCCCGCAGGGTGAGCGATGGATGGCCGGTGTTGTTGGTGATGACCAGCATCTCGTCGCGCAAGCGACGGCACAAGCAGCAGGTCAACTTCGTTCATGACGCGCGCCATCTCCTGCGCGACCTTGCGGCGGAAGCGATCGGCCTGCACGAAATCGACGGCGGAGAGAAAGCGCGACTGGCGGAAGACGTTGGGCCATGCGTCGGGCATCTGCACCTTCAACTGGTCCAGCTTGCTGCCGAGAACCAGCTCGTCGAACGCGGCGGCGGCTTCGGCAAAGAGCATCAGGTTGAGCGAGTCGTAGGGCCAGTCGGGAATGGAGACTTCAACCGGCATCATGCCAAGCTTCTTCACGGTTTCGAGCGCAGCGCGATCCACGTCGGTCGCAGGACTCTCCTTCATCCAGCCGGGAAAGTAGCCCACGCGCAGCCCCTTCACGCTGGCGGCCGCGTTGAACTGAGCTTGCTGGGGACACTCGCCAGATCGCCGGGTTCGGGGCCGCTGATGGCGTTGAGCACCAGAATTGTGTCTTCCACGCTGCGTGCCATGGGGCCAAGCTTGTCGAGCGACCAGCACAACGTCATGGCTCCTGTGCGCGGCACGCGGCCGTATGTGGGACGCAGTCCGGTGACGCCGCAGCGCATCGACGGGCTCGACGATGCTGCCCCCGGTTTCACTGCCGATGGCGAAGCCCACGAGCCCTGCAGCCGTTGCGGCGCCGGGACCGGCGCTCGATCCGGACGAGCCTTCTTCGAGCAGCCACGGGTTCATGGTCTGCCCGCCGAACCAGATGTCGTTGAGCGCCAGTGCGCCGAGGCTAAGCTTGGCGACCAGCACCGCACCGGCCGCATTCAGCCGCGCTGATGACGGCGCCGTCCTTCTGCGGGCACGCGATTGCGATACGGCTCCGCGCCGTAGGTGGTGGGAATGCCGGCGGTATCGAGCAGGTCCTTCGCGCCCCATGGAATGCCGTGCAGAGGACCACGATATTTGCCCGCGGCAATCTCCTTGTCGGCCTGCCGCGCCTGCTCGAGGGCGTGGTCGCGCGTGAGCGTGATGACGCAGCGCAGCTTGGGATCGAAGCGTTCGAGGCGATGCAGATAGATTTGCCGTCAGCCGCTCAGAGGTGATGGCGCGCGACTCGATCCATCGGGACAAGCTGCGTTACCGGCGCAGAACGCGATCTCCTCATCGCTCGCAGGCAGAGGCTTTGCTGCCGCAGCGCTGCGCTCGAATTTGCCGTCGCCTTCATGCATTCGCCCAACTTGCGGAATCACCGGATTCCACAACGTGGCGGGCTGCAGCGACGGCTCCAGTTCGCATCTTGCGCGGACCGGTGCGATATTCGTAGTTGGGCGCCATCTGCACGCGCCAGTTCAGGCGGCCTGTTCGCGCTCTGCTCGGCGTCATCTGGAACTGCATGAGCTTTTCGGCTTCAGCAAAGGTGGCGGGCGAAACCTCAGGGCCAACCGGGGAGAGGTACCGAAACGCAGTGGGCGCTCCCGGCGTCGCTTGCTGATTCTGCGGAGGAGCCTGCGCATCGACCGCGGAGTTGAGTGCGGCCCCGAAGTGCGGCAAGCGAGCTGTAGGTCAAGAGAATCCCTGCGCGATCCGGACATGATTTTTCCTTGGACAGCCAATGTGATGGAACGCCCGAGTTACGTGTTGGTGGGCCCGGGAGGCGGCCGGGAAAGCATGCCTCAGGGGCTAAAGCCCACGTTGGCCGTGCATTGTTAAACCGGGGATGAATCCCCGGCCTACCGCACGAACAAACTCTTTCAGCGGCGCTACGCTGAACAATCGCTTTCAGTGGCAGGAAAAAAGATCCCTTTCAGGGCCGCACAAATGATCTTCTTTCAGTGGCAGCAAAAATGATCGCTTTCAGTGGCCGATTTCAGAGCCTTCCAGTGCGGCATTTGCCATGCACTTTTTAACGCGCAACGCCGCCGGGAGGAACGTGATCTTCAAGATAGCGCGCCATGGTGCTGAACCAGTGGTACGTTGTTCCGCGTCCTTCGCACAAGCAATGCGTCCGGTTGGGATAACCCATGAAGTCAAATTGCTTGCCCAGTTCAATCAGCTCGATTCTCCAGCATCTCCGTGCCCTGGTAGTGCACGTTGTCGTCGCCCGATCCGTGAATGATGAGGAGGTGCCCGGCCAATCCGTCAGCGAAGGTAATGGGCGATCCATCATGGTATCCCTGCTTGTTCTGCTCGGGCATGCCCATATAGCGCTCCTGGTAGATGGTGTCGTAGTGGGCCTCATCTGGAACAGGCGATGCGGCAATGCCGGTTGAGTACACGCCCGGATAGCGGAACATCATGTTGAGGGTCTGCGAGCCGCCGCCGCTGTGACCCCAGATGGCCATACGCGACGAGTCAATGTAATTGCGCTCTCGCGCCAGCGCCTGAATGGCCTGCGACTGCTGTGCCGACGAAATCACGCCAACCGCGCCGTAGATGCACTTGCGCCACTCGCGGCCCTTGGGCGATGGCGTGCCCTGGTTATCGAAGCTGACGACGATGTACCCCTGCTGGGCGAGCACCGCGTGATACAGGCCGAAGGTCCCAATCCACGAGTCGCGGACCGTGGCATCCGCGGGCTCTCCGTACACATAGGTGAGCACCGGATACTTCTTCAACGGATCAAAATCCGGCGGCTTGATCATCCAGCCGTCGAGCGTGACGCCATTCGGCACGGGCACTTTGAAAAACTCCGGTTGGGCGCGGCAGCAGCGTCTTTACCTTCTTAGCCAGTTCCTGGTTGCTGACGAGCGTACGGAGCACTTTGTGGTCAGGGAGACTGACAACTTCAAAGTCGCGGCGGAGTGCTGTAGGTGCTGAAATGATGCACGGCGAAGTGACCGTTGGGCGCGATGTTGTACCCATTATCGCCCGTCAAATCGGCGGCGTCACGCGCTCCGGGGCTCGCCGCTGCCGTCAAGTCGAGAGCGGTACAGATAGCGCCTGATCGGATCGGTCGGGCGACGCGATGAAATAGAGCCATCCTCCGTCGGCATCAATTGCCTCCACCGCAATCACATCGGCTTCGAACTTCGTGATGAGCGCTGGGCTGGCCGGTTGCGCGATCGATGCGATACGCGTGGCTCCATCCATCGCGCTCGCTCAGCCAAAGCAGGTCCGGCTCGCTGGCTCCGCTCCTTGCCGATAAATGTGAGCGGCACCACGTCGACCCAGGCTTTGTCAGAGTCTTCGAAGAACAATTTCGCATCGCCCGTGTGCGCTCGGCAAGCATCAGCTGGTTGTGTTGCTGCATGCGATCGAGATATTCCACGAGCACCTGCTTCGAATTGCCCGCCCACTCCATGCGCGCAATGTAGTGCTGGCGCGGATCGCCCTCGAGCTTGATCCACTGTGTGGCGCCGCCTGCGGCCGGCACCACGCCGGCGCGGACGGATGAATTCGTAGTGCCGGGCTGCGGGTATTTGTATTTGAATGCTGGAAGGGTACTCGTTCCCGGTATCGTTGATGAGCGTGTATTCGCTCACGCCGGACTGATCGAACTGCCAATATGCGATCGCCCGCCCATCCGGGCTCCAGCGGAAACAATTGCGCAGGAAAAGCTCCTCTTCGTTCACCCAGTCTGACGTGCCGTTGATGATGTTGTCGGAGCCGTCGCTGGTAAGCTGGGTGATCTTCTCGCTGGCCAGGTCCTCAACATAGAGATTGTTCTGGCGCACCCATGCAACCCGCGTGCCGTCAGGAGAGAACGTAGCGAACATGAGTGTCGATTCAGGCAGCATCGCCGCCCAGCTTCGTCAACTTGCTGGTCGCTTGATCGAACACCCAGTAATCGCCACGCGTATTGCAGGCGCCACACTTTTTTGGTGTTGGTGAATATCAGTAATTTTTGCGATCGCTGGACCACGAGTACTCATCGATGTCGAGCGGCGCCTTTGCATCCTTCGGCGTCAGCTGCGCGGCGGAGATGAGCACGCTGCGTTTGCCTGACGCCGTATCGTAAGCAACAATGTCGAGTCCCTTGCCCGTGGCCGGCGGTTCAAGGATGGTGTAGATCTCGCCTTCCTTCTGCCATGCAAGCTGGATGCCCTTCATGGGATACGCATGCTTGTTGAAGATGGCATCGAGCTGCTCATGCAGGGCCTGGCGCGCCGGTGTATCGGGCGGCGTTGCAATGGCCGTGGCGGGAACGCACGCGATGCCGGCAGTGAGTGCAGCCGTCAAACAAATCTTTCTGGTATCAAACAAAGTGAGAACCTCCGCAAATATGGGCAGTGGGCGCCCCTCAAGTGGGCGCGCCGAATACATCCTTAATTCCGTGCACCGATTATAAGCAGATCTACGGCGCGCGCCCCATGTTCAAGCCGCATGCAGACATTGCAAACCTGCAGGTTGACCGCGTAAGATGGCGCACTGAAATCGTTTTCAGGAGAACCCTCGCTATGCGTCTTGCCGCCTCGGTTTCACTTGCCGTCCTCGTCCTCGCCACATTGCCGGGAATCGCCCAGGAACCATCCTCTGCAACGATTGCAGCCACGCCGCCCATGGGCTGGAACAGCTGGAACTACTTCGCCGGCAAGGTTACCGACAAGGATATTCGTGATTCCGCGGACCAGATTGTGTCGTCGGGGATGAAGGATGCGGGCTACATCTACGTGAACATCGACGACACGTGGGAAGGCAAGCGCGATGAGAGCGGCCTTCTGCATACCAACGACAAGTTCCCCGATATGAAAGCGCTCGCCGACTACGTCCATTCGAAGGGGCTGAAGATCGGCATCTACTCGGGACCAGGGCAACAAGACGTGCGCGGGTTATCGCGGCTTCATTGGGCCATGAAGAACAGGACGCCAAGATGTATGCGGATTGGGGCATCGACTATCTGAAGTACGACCTGTGCAGCTTCATCCCCGATGTCATGCAGAAGCAGGCAGCCCAACGACAAGGCAGCGCAGATGAAGCTGATGCACGAGGCCTACGTCAAGATGGGCAAAGCTCTGCAGGCTACGGGCCGGCCGATTGTGTTTTCGCTCTGCCAGTACGGCTGGGATTCGGTGTGGGAGTGGGCCCCGGCGCTGGGCGGCAATCTGTGGCGCACCACGGGCGATATCCAGGCGAATTGGAACAGTATGTACACAATTCTGAGCCAGCAGGAAGGACTCGAGAAGTATGCCGGACCCGGCCACTGGAACGATCCTGACATGCTCGAAGTCGGCAACGGCAAATTGACGCTGGCGCGAGAATCGCACCCACTTCTCGATGTGGGCCATGCTGTCGGCGCCCCTGCTGGCGGGCAACGATCTGCCTCACATGAAGCCGGAGGTCAAGGAGATCCTGACCAACAAGGAAGTGATCGCGATTGACCAGGACAAGCTGGGCAAGCAGGCTTCGCGCGTCTATAGCGAAGGCGAAGTGGATGTGTGGGTGAAGCACTTGTCCGGCGGCGGCGTGGCGATTGCGGTGCTCAATGCGGGCAGCGATCGCGTATTCGACCCATCCATTTCATCTGAGCCTTGCCAAGCTGGGGCTGCACGGTGCGCTGCAGGGGCAGGATCTGTGGACGGGAAAGACCGTCGAGCTCAAGGACAACATGCCCATCGAGCTGCCCAGCCACGACATTCTGCTGGTGAAGATCGCCAGCCCGAAGTAGTTCGACGGGCGCACGCGGTCGCTGACTCAGGTTTCACTGGGCTTCTCAAATGATGATGGCCTCCAGATTATGGAGGCCATCGTCATTTCGGCTCTGAAACCTTGAGTCGCTAAACTGCTCGCGCCAGGCACACTGAGAACCAGCCTCTTTTCATCGGTCCAGGTTTCCTCGGGCGCAAAGCCTGCCGTCCGCAGCATGGCCTCGGCCTGACCCGGCTGGTACTTGTAGCTGTTCTCTGTGTGGATCGTCTCGCCAGCTTCAAATTCCAGTCGCATGTCCAGGGCTGGAATATGCACCGTCTGCGGAATTTGATTGCCCAAATGCATCTCAATGCGTGAGCGAAAGCGGTTCCACACCGCGCGGTGCGCGAATGCCTCGGGAACGAAGTCCGCGCCCAGCTCGCGATTGATGCGCGCCAGGATATTGCGATTGAAAGCGGCAGTCACGCCGGCTGCATCGTCGTAGGCCTTGAGCAACGTGTCGCGGTCTTTCACCATGTCCACGCCCAGCAGCATCGCGTCACCCGGAACCAGCGCGGCCCTTACGGTTTCAAGCAATGCCTGTGCTTCGCTTGGGCTCGAAGTTCCCGATGCTCGACCCGATATAGAGCACCAGACGCCGTTCACCCGGAGTCGGTGGTTCGAGGGAGAAGTCCCGGGTGTAGTCCAGAACCCGCGGAGCCACCAGCACGCCCGAAATCTCGCTTTCGATGCGTTCCTGCGCCTCCAGCAGCGCAGTGGCGGAAACGTCCACCGGCTCATACACCACGGTGTCCTGCCGGTCGACGGCCGGCCGCAGCAAGAGGCGCGTTTTGTCGCACGATCCCGCCCCGAGCTCGACGATTCGCAGGGCTTGGCCATCGGCGGCGCGCTTCACGATCTCCTCGGCGCGTTCGGCAAAGATGGCTCGCTCCGTCCTTGTGACGTAATACTCGGGTAATTCCGTGATCTGGTCGAAGAGACGCGAGCCCGCAGCGTCATAAAACAGCCAGGAAGGCAGCCACTTGGGACGCGAAAGCAGTCCTTCACTGACGGCTGCGGAAATCTGCGATTCGATTTGAACGCTGCTGAGGGGAAGCGAAATTGTTGTCATTCAAGTAACTTGGATGCTTCTGGTCCTTATTGGAGTTACCAACTGGCGAGACGGATTCCCGAAAATTGCCACCGCGTCTCCGGTGTGAAGAAATTTCGATAGCTTGATCGGATGTGAGCCCGCGGGGTCACGCAGGATCCTCCCCGCAAAACCATCTGTCCGCTCATGAACTTGCCGTTGTATTCCCCCAGCGAACCCGGCAGGGGCCGGAATCCGGGATAGCCCAGGTAGGCGCTCGACGTCCACTGCCAACAGTCGCCGAAAAGTTGCCAGGGACGCTGAAACGGCCCGCTGGGGTTTTCCAGCAGCATCGTTACGCCCTCATTCGACGTTCCGTTCGATTGGTTGTCTGCGATCTCGCTGGCAGGCGAGGGCATCAGCCTGCCGGAGTCGAGCAGATTTCCGGCAATCAGCCGTCCTTCCGCCGCCGATTCCCATTCAAACTCGCTGGGAAGCCGATATCCCGCCCACCGCGCATAGGCGTCGGCCTCAAAGTAACTCAGGTGGCTGACCGGGGCGTCCCGTCGGCGGGATAGGGGCCGCTCGCCGCGAAGCGTGAACAGCGACCAGTCACCACCCTCGCTGCTCCAGTAAAGCGGTGAGCGCCAGCCATGGTTCTGGACGGCATTCCATCCATCGCTGAGCCACAATTCGGGTCGGCGATATCCGCCGTCTTCCATGAAGTCGGCGTACTCGCCGCACGTCACAAGGCGTTCTGCCAAGGCATATGGCTCCAGCCAAACTTTGTGCCGTGGCAATTCATTGTCGAAGCAGAAGCCGTCGCCTGCGTGGCCGACCTCATGGACTCCACCGTCGAATCGAAGAAATTGCATTGGGCGGGATTGGGCGCCATTGTCCGCCGAGTATGAGCTTTCGGGTAGGTAAACCGGCCGCAAAGGGTTGACGAAGAAGGCGTTCAGGATGTCAGTCAGGATCAGTTCCTGGTGCTGTTCCTCGTGATTCGCGCCCAGTTCGATGCGCACCAGCGCCTCGGCTTCGGGGTTCGTCTCGAGCAGTTTTTCCACCGCCTCATCAACGTGGGCACGGTAGCGCAGGATCTCGTCGATGCCCGGGCGCGAAAAGGAGGACCGTAGCCGCTTTTCAGGAAAAGCCGCAAATGTCTGGTAATAGCTGTTGAACAACCACACGAAATCAGGGTTGAACACGCGATAATCGCGCTGAAATTCCCGCAACACAAACGACTCAAAGAACCATGCCGTGTGCGCCAGGTGCCACTTCGCCGGAGAGGCCTCTGGCGTGGACTGCACCATCATGTCTTCGGGGGTAAGCGACTGGCAGATTGACAACGTGCGCTGGCGAACAGAACGGAATCTCTCTGCAATCGCGGAATTTACTGCTGCGGTGGAGGTCGTGCTCATGATCGCGGGCTCCCTGTGTTCGAAGAGTGTACTCCAGCCTTCACAACGCGCGGATAAACTCCGGGCGCGCTCTAAGGGTCGTTATGTGAGCTAGATCACTGCCCAATGGAGAGACCTGGATCACCATGAACCATCCGAGCTTCCCCGCTGAACCCGGATTCCGGTTCACGGATGGTGAACGTACGCTTCAAACCGTTTTGATGCCGCTCCGTTTCATTGGTAGCGCAAAATCCCGTTTTGGTGTTCTAATTTCCGGCATACGATAGTCGCCAATAGAAACGACCATCGGGAACATTCCTCCGCTGTATCAAAGGAGGGAATATGGCTGACTTTATTCGTAACCGCCGCCTTGCCGGCTGGCTGGTCGTGATCGTGCTCGGGGGACAGTGTCTTTCTCTAAGAGGGCAGATCCCTGCCGTCACGCCGAGCCCCACTGTCACTCCAAAATTCCAGCCTACCCACGAACAGGTCGGCGATTCGCTCATGGCGCATCAGCGGTACCAGGCAGCCATTGAAGCCTACAAGGAGAGCCCCTCCACCTCTGCGGAGGTCTGGAACAAGATGGGGGTCGCCTACCAACTGATGTTCAACAACGATGAGGCAGAACGCTGCTACGAGACTGCCATGAAGCTGGATCCGAAGAATGCCGTCGTTGTGAATAATATGGGCTCCATCTATTTGACAAAGAAAGACTTCGGGAAGGCTGTCCGTACGTATCGAAAAGCTCTCAAGCTCGATCCCAAGTCTGCCTTGGTGCACAAGAATCTAGGCACCGCCCTGCTGGCCCAGCGAAAGTACAAAAAGGGCTGGGAGTCGTACCAGGCTGCCCTCTTGTTAGATCCAGCCATCTTCGACCACACCAGCAGCGTGCGCGTGGAGAATCCGGCGTCGATCCAGGATCGTGGCGCCATGAACTTCTACATGGCCAAAAGCTGCGTCAAGGCCGGAATGACGGCTCGCGCTATCGATTACCTGCGCCTGGCGCTGAATGAGGGCTTCACCACGCCCAAGAAGATTCTGGCCGACACCGAGCTGGCCGCCCTTCGAGACGTCCCGGCCTTCCAGCAGCTGCTGCAGTCCCAGGGGGTCTACCTCACTCCAGCCGCGGCTTCCACAACCGTAAGGCAATAGCTGAGCGGGTTCGCCGCCGCCCCAGGTTCGTCCAAAGCGCCTATTTCAACGTCTATACTTTCGGGTATTGCTACCCGGAGTGACTCCATGATGGCTCGTCTTTTCAGTGTTTGCGCGCTTGGGCTAGCGCTTGGCGCCGCATGCTTTGCGCAGGAACCAACTACACCGCCGGCTGGCCAGGCTACCCCCGATGGGCAGGGTCCAGGCGCCGGGCCGGGGGGACAGGGCGGGCGAGGAATGGGCCCCGGCGGCATGGGCATGGGCCGCGGCGTCATGGGGACGGTCACCGAAATTGCTCCGGACCACTTTCAAATCAAGAACGGCGCCAATGAGATCTACACCATCCACTACAGCGCCAATACCCGCTTCATGAAGCAGCCGGTCCCGCCTCCGGGCTCCGGCCGGGAACACGCCACGGGCGGGAACAATCCGCCTGTGCCAATCAAAGCCAACGACATCAAGGTTGGCGATGCCATCGGGGCAGGCGGGGAGACGGACGATGCCGCAAAGTCAGTAGGGGCGGTCTTCGTGATGCTGCTTGATCCGGAACGCGCAAGGCAGATGCGCGAGATGGAAGCGAACTTTGGCAAGACCTGGTTGATGGGCAGGGTGACGGCGATCAACGACACCAAGGTCACGCTTCACAGCAGCGTCGACAAGGCCGACCACACCATTGAAGTGGATGAAAACACCACGTTCCGCAGACGCCGCGATCCGATCACGCTTGGCGATGTTCAGGTCGGAGACAACATCCGTGTGGAAGGCGCCATGAAATCAGCCCAGTTTGTCGCTTCAACCCTGGTTGTGATGATGCCTCCGGCAGTTGGCGGCCCGGTGAAACGGCCGGGCGAAGCGCCCAAATAGCCCGGATAGCAGTGGACGGACGTTCGTTCTCAACCCATAAACATGCCACCGTTCACGTCGAGGACGTGGCCGGTGATGTAGGCTGCGGCGTCGGACGCGAGGAAGGCCACCGACTGGGCGATTTCCAGATCGGTGCCGGGTCTGCCTAGCGGAATCTGCGCCATCATGGCGGTGCGCTGCTTTTCATCGAGAACGGCCGTCATGGGCGTCTCAATGTATCCCGGCGCGACGGCATTCACGGTGATGCCGCGGGAGGCCACTTCACGGGCCAGCGAACGGGTCATGCCGATCAGCCCCGCCTTCGAGGCGGCATAGTTCACCTGGCCCGCCTGCCCCGTGCGACCCACTACGCTGGTGATGTTGATGATGCGTCCCCAACGGTTGCGCAGCATGGGGCTCAGGATCGCCTGGGTGAGCAGAAACGCGCCGGTCAAGTTGGTCTGGAGCACGTCGTCCCAGTCGGGGCGCTTCATCCGCAGGACGAGACCGTCGCGCGTGATGCCGGCGTTGTTGACCAGGATCTCCACTTTGCCAAGCGCATCGAGGATCGCCTTGGCTCCGGCTGTGATTGAGTCGGCGCTGGCCACATCGAGCGAAAACACAGCTGCCTTGCCGCCCGCTGCTTCGATCTCGGCCGCCGTCTCGGCCAGCTTGGCCTCGTTGCGCGCCGCCAGCGCAACCGTCGCTCCGGCCCGAGCCAGCTCCAGGGCGCAAGCCCGTCCGATCCCCTGCGACGCGCCTGTTACCAGCGCAATTCTTCCCTCAAGATTTGCCATCGCTCCTGCTTTCGTTGAGCCGTGCCCCTGATGCAGACGGGCAACGTTCCGAAGGCAATTATAGGGAGTCCGGCGAGCGAGCAATTCGGCAAGCCAGCAAGTCAGCGCGTCGGCAGTCCGGCGAAAAGGCGAAGAAACGACGTACTACATAGGGGGGTGGGGGTCCCCCCTTCTTCGTACGGAAACGGGCCTCGCGGATAGAGATGGGAGCCCAGATTCTTCCGCTTATGCGCCAGAATCGAGTGTGCGTCAACACTCAATTTGCCCTCTGTGCGCCCCATCACACCAATCCCAGGTTTAGACAATTGAGTTCTGCGCGGAGCCAAATCGGCGGCCGTGGAATTTTTGTTGCGCTGTAATAGTTCCTTTGATATAGTTCATTTGAACTATATGACATTTAATCCTGGCATTTGGGAAATCGCGGTACTTGCCCTTCTTCGGGAGGCGCCCATGCACCCTTACCAGATGCAGCGGCTCCTGAAGGACCGGCACAAGGACGAGATCCTCACCCTCAAACGCGGCTCGCTTTATCACGCCATCGGAAGGCTGGAACGCGCGGGCATGATCGAGGTGGAGATGACCGGCCGGGATGGGCGGCGGCCGGAGCGGACCACCTATCGGATCACGCCTCTGGGTTCGGTGACGCTCATGGAGACGCTGCGGGCGATTATCGCCAAGCCGCGGCAGGAGACGCCCGAGTTCATGGTCGCCATGAGCTTCCTGGTGCACCTGGACCCGGAAGAAGCCCGGCAGAACCTGGCGGAGCGTTGCCAGGTGTTGCAGGGGAAGATCGACGCCATGACCGCAGGACTTGCGTATGCCTCCACGTTTGTCCTGCGGATCAACCTGGTGGAGGGCGAATACCTGCTGGCGATGTGCAAGGCCGAGTTGGCGTGGGTGCGCGGCCTGGAGGAAGACGTGCGGGAGGGCAGGCTCGTCTGGGACTCAGAAACCTTGTTCAAAGGCGCGGAAGCCGGCCGCCAGGCTGCCGCCACCGGAAAGGAATAGTCATGCGGGAATCCGCTGTCCAAAACCAAACCGTGCCGAACGAATCTGCTCAGAACGGGGCCCCTCAGAGTCTGACCGCTCCTAGCCTTGCCGCTTCGAACCATAAGGGTGTGCGTTATCGCGGGCCCATTTGGGCGCTGATCCTGCTGGCCCCGTTCATTGCCGAGGTCCTGAGCGGTTCCACGCGCTTGAATGTCCTGTTTGTCTACCTCTTTGAAGTGATGGTCTGGGGCGTGGGCGCGCTGTTTTGCCGCGAGCTCGTACGGCGCTGGCGCGCCGGGGGCACCAGCCTGCTGCTGCTGGGGCTTGCACTATCAATCGCCGAGGAGTTCCTGATCCAGCAGACGTCGATTGCGCCGATTCCATTTCCAGGCTCGCACGCTGACTATGGAAGAGCGTGGGGCGTGAACCTGGTGTACCTGCTGTTCATGCTGGGATTTGAGAGCGTTTGGGTGGTGGTGGTTCCGGTGAAGGTAACGGAGTTGATGTTTCCCAAGCGTAGCCGCGAGCCCTGGCTTCGGACGCGCGGAACCATCGTCTGCTGCGTGGTCTTTCTGGTGGGCTGCCTGCTGGCCTGGTTTGGCTGGACGCAGCAGGCGCGGCCACGGCTGGGCGCTGCGCCGTATCATCCGCCGGCGGCTCTGTTGACCGTGGGGATCGTATCGATTCTGGCGCTGATTGGCTTGGCGTATCTTCTGCGCGGGTTCGGACAGGTTGCGAGGGATGACCGGCGCGGGACTGCTCCTGCCTGGTTGGCGGGAATCACGGCGTTCGTGACAGGCTTGGGATGGTTCTTCATCATCACCCAGATCTTCGTGCCAAAACCGATTCAGCCGTACTGGCTGATCCTGCTGATGGGGATGGGGTGGGCGCTTGTCACATTCGCACTGTTCACTACGTGGGCCTGGCGCGGAAGATGGAGCTCGACGCACGGCTTTGCCGCTGCGTTTGGGGCCACGCTGGGTTGCATGACCGCGCCTTACCTGAGTATTGCGAGCTGGGCAAAACCCGACATGATCGCATTGGTCGTCTTTGACGTGGTGGCGTTGGTGATCTTCGGGCTGCTGGGGCGGAAGGTGTTCTCGGCGCACCAACCTGAGGAGATCGATGGCGTCAATTTCGTTGATCAATGAGTAGCGTCCGACGATGGGGTGACACATTCGAAGTGGCCTGAAACGGTGGCGGCGGAATTTCGACTTCGCGAGGAGAAGAGCAGCGAAATAATCCCTGCGCCTTTGGAGACGAAGCACTAGACTGAGCCTTTATGAAAAAGCGAAGGCTCAATCTTGTGTTTGTCGTTGGGGTCGTTGCACCATTCGCGGCGATCCTCCTCTACGGACTGGTCTATGGTCTGATGACGTCGTTGAGCCGAAACGTCGAAGCGGACTGGGGTTTCCGTCTATTTGTTGCGGCGGTGGCAATGGCGGTGCCGAGCATATTGACATTTGTCCTGGCCTTTCGCCAAGTCAGGCAGTATAAGCCATCCATGCTGTCCATAGTCGGAGTGGTCCTGGCGGCTCTAACGCTGGGCTTGGTGGCCAAACCCGCTCATGACGGGATACTCCGTTCGAGGCAGGAAAGGAATATGGCACTGCGCGACGTGGCCGCTCCCCAGTTCGAAACTAGGGATATCGCGGGAAAGGTTCAACGACTCAGCGACCAGAGAGGCAAGATTGTGCTGATCAATCTTTGGGCTACGTGGTGCGCCCCTTGCCGGATCGAAATGCCGATGCTTGATCAACTTTACAAAGACCGCAAAGAACGCGGACTTGTTGTCTTTGGCCTCTCTGCCGAAGATACCGAAACGCAAAGGAAGTTCCTTGCCAAGGTTCCTGTAAGCTATCCACTGCTTACGATGACCGAGGGAGTCCCGAACTTCTATCGTGATGTTGCGCGTTACCCGGCTTTGTTCCTGGTGGATCGCAATGGCCAGCTACAGCCCTTGTCGGGATCTACTGAATCGTTCACGAGGGTTGAGGCCGCGGTGGATAGACTTCTAGGGGTGCCGTCGCGTTAGGCCTCAGTTGCCCTTTTCGTTGCTGTCGCTCTCGGAGTCGTTTGGAGCGGTTGGTGGGCAACTCGGAAGTAACTGCGAAAAGCAGGCCCCCCGCTTCGATGAAAAGCGCTTCGCTCGGGATGACACCTTTTGGGGAAAGCGTCGAGCCTGGCTCAGGTGGACGGCACAGCGGCGGCGGGAACGCGGCGTGCGCCAACGGCGGCGCGGACGGGCTCGAGCTGCCATACGTACACGGCCAGGCGGCGCGAATAGTGCAGGACGGGGGGAATGTCGGGCAGGCGGATGCCGACGGCTGAGGCAAGATCGTTGCGCTCGATATCAGCTTCCGCGTCTTCAAGCGGCCACGGCACGTGATGGATGTTGGCGCGCATGGGCTGGCCGTCGCGCCCGCGCGTGAAGAGGCAATAGCGCTCGGTGAGGAAGTGTTCGAGGCTTCCGGGGCGGTTTTCGGCAAGCTTGCGGCTTGGTCCGAGACCACGGTAGCGCGCTTTGAAAACCACGGGCTGAGACGACATCCGGCGGCGGCTGTAGTAGGCGAAATCCCGCTCCGAGCGCTGCTCGAACCGCATCTCCGCCCAGTAGTAGGGCAGGCTGAAAAACGCCCGGGCGAAAGTGACGCCGAGCAGGTTGCCGGCATCGAGCGAGATGAACAGGACACCCTGAGCGCCGGAATGCGGGTCACGGACGTAGGTGCGGAGATTGATTTCGGGGAAACTGCGCGCGCCGGGAATGGAGGGAATGCCGCGAAACTTGATCCGATCCATCCAGAAAGGGACAACCCCGAGCCAGGCGGAACCTTGAAAGGTATCAACCTGCAAGCCATCTGGAATCAGCGGGGCTACCACGTGGGTCGGGACCGGCCAGTGGGCGAAAAGAAGATCGTTCCACCTCTGGGTCATTACCCATCGGCCCGAAGGCAATGGCCGCGGTCTGTGCGACGTTCTCACCAGAAATTCCCGCATAGCCGGTTCTCCTGATCCCACGATTCCCCAGCAGGAGAGTAATCTACCCCAGCAATCGTGCACCAGACTGAATCCAATTGCAATTGATTCCGATGCCGTATTCTGGTCGCGAGCCCTCATCCATGTCCAGCGAAAATTTTCTACCCACAGGCGCCCACAATCAAACTGATGTCTACGCCGTGCATGGTGCTGATCCTGAAGTGCTTGCCTATGCCATGGCGAAGTACTCCCGCTCGGCACTTTCGATGCGTGAATCGCTGGCGGAGATCAGCGCCCAGCGCGCCGAACAGTTCCTCAACACATTTTATTTCCAGTACGGGCATCGGTCGATCGCCGACCTGGCGCACATCGCGTTTGCGGTGGAGCGGCTGAGCCTGCTGGCGGCAATTGTCCTGGTGGATGAGACGCGGTGGGATGGGCAGGAGCGTTCGACGCGCTATCAGAACTTCATGAAGTCGGGCTGGTATTTTCCGGACTTTGGCGCCGATACGGCTTCCGGCAAGCTCTACGCAGACACGGCGAATGGCCTGTTCGCTTCGTATCAAAGGACGACCGCGGCAGTTCTGGATGCGCTGCGGGAGCGTGTCGCCCGGCCTGAGGCGATGAAGCCCGAGGCCTACGAGCGCACCCTGAAGGCGCGGGCATTTGATGTGGCTCGGTATCTTTTGCCGCTGGCGACGAATACGTCACTCGGCCAGATCGTAAACGCCCGCACGCTGGAGACGCAGGTTTCGAGGCTGCTTTCGCATCCGGCGGCGGAGATACGCGAATTGGGGCGCAAGCTCAGGGACGCGGCAACGGGTCCAGCGTGGAACGTGACGGCGCAGGCGGGCGCTGCCCTTGTTACCGACATTGCCAAGATGGATCCCACGCTAGGCGAGCAGGCCGGCGCCATGCTGACACGCGAGGTGCGAACAGCTCCCACGCTGGTGAAGTACGCCGAGCCTAACGCGTACCTGATGCAAACGCGGACGGACATTGAGCAGGTTGCGACGGAAGTGATGGCGGACGCCGCGATTGCAGCGGCTCCGGTGGTCGACCTTGTGGAGCGTACGGAATCGCTGGAAGTTGAGTTGGCGGCGACGTTGCTCTACTGGGGGAGCGATTACCCGTACCGGCAGGTGCGTGACGTGGTGGCGGGGCTGCCGGAGGCGCGAGTCAACGAAATCATTGAGGCCGGTTTGCGGCATCGCGGGCGGCACGACGAGGCTCTACGGGCTTTCCACGCCGGGGCGGCCCTGCGCTTTGACATCCTGATGGATATTGGCGGCTTCCGCGACATGCACCGCCATCGCCGCTGTGTGCAGATCAAACAGGGATTCACGGCAAAGCATGGGTACGAAACGCCGGAGTCAGGAGACGCGGCGGGGCTGGCCGAGGCTGGCATTGTCGGCGACTACCAGGCGGCAGTCGAAGGAGCTCACGCCGCAAGTGCGCGCATTGCGGTTGGACCCGCGCCGGAGGCCGGGATGTCAGCCCTTTACCTGTTGCCGCTGGCCACGAGGGTGCGCTGCCTTTTCAAGATGGATTTTGCCGAGGCCCAGTACATCTCAGAACTGCGCTCCGCTGCGGCCGGACACTTCAGTTATCGGCGCGTGGCCTGGGAGATGTATCTCGCCCTGGAACGGCAACACCCCACGCTAGCCAGGCATGTCAGGGCGACAGACTTTACTCAGCCCATCGACCTGTTGCAGCGCTGAAGCGGCCCTGGCTTTGAGGGCTTGAAGATATAGTGCCAATCCACGGGGCCGGACTTTGTCCGCGAAGACCGATTGCGGAACCGCTTGCAGTCCCGATACGTACTTTTCAGAGGATGAGCTCAGAATGCGAGACAATGGCGGCGATCCTGCGACCCAGGCGGTTGCAGTTCCGTCCATACAAATACCGGAGCGAAATTCAATCTCATGTGACCTTCCGCACCGGGCGGGCAGGCTTCTGGCCTTATCTCCGGCGCCAGAGGCGGCGTCGGGGCCCGCATTTGGGTTCGGATGCGATGGAGCCCCTTGATCCGGAGATGAGATGGCTTTATGACCGGGCGAGCCGGATTTCAGTCCTGATTGCGTCTTTTGGCACGATTCCGAACTTGCACTTTGCGTACACTAGAGGCAGCCGTCCCGCATTGGGGGAAGACAAAACCGTTCCCGCAACCCGTCGCCCCGGATGGGTTCGTTGTTGAGAAAGCGAAATCATGCAACTCATTGAGGCATTTCGACTCGCGCTGCAGTCCCTCTGGGCGAACAAGATGCGCTCGATTCTCACGCTGCTTGGCGTGATTATCGGGGTCGCGTCGGTCATCACGGTGGTGACGCTTACCAACGGCGCCAAAGAATTTGTGACGTCGAAGGTCAATTCGTACGGCGCGGCCACCATCACCATCAGCAAGATGCCGCAGACGTTCATGACCCTCGAAGAGTACCTCGAGTTCCAGAAACGCAAAGACGTGACTTACGACGACTACCGCGCGGTTCTGGAAGAGTGCCGGGGATGTCAGTCAGTCGGTGCACAGCGCAACCAGACGGGGAAAGTGGTATTTGGAACCCGATCCACGACCGACACCGATATTCGCGGCTGGACCTGGACCATGCCGGCCTTGTCGAATTTGAATGTCGAACTTGGACGGGCCTATACGCAGGTTGAAGACGAGCACTCGACACCGGTGGCCATTGTGGGCGCCGACATTGTGGAGAATGTGCTGGGAGCAGGCGATCCGCTGGGCAAGGAGATTCGGATCGACGGCCAGCCCTTCACCGTGATTGGCGTGGGCGAGCCGCAGGGCAAGATGTTCGGCCGGAGCATGGATAACTGGGTTGCGATTCCGCTCACGGCCTTTCTTCACAATTATGGCTCGCACGCAACCATGGTTGTCTATGTCGACGCGGGTGGTGGGGGCAGCGTGATGGATACCGTGTCGGACGAGCTGCGCACGATCATGCGCATCCGGCGCCATCTGGCTCCGAGCGCGAAGGATGCGTTTTCGATCGATTCCAGTGCTACTTTTCAGAATTTGCTGGGGAACATACTGAACAATTTCGGCGCGGTTGTGGCCGCGATTGCTTCCATTTCGCTGGTGGTCGGCGGCATTGTGATCATGAACATCATGCTGGTGGCGGTGACGGAGCGTACGAGGGAAATCGGCGTGCGCAAGGCACTGGGCGCGCGGCGGAATGACATCATGATGCAGTTCCTCATCGAATCTGCCACTGTCTCGTTAACCGGCGGCGTGATCGGCGTGATTGCGGGAGTCAGCGTCGCAAAGCTCATCACACTGGCCATCGCGTTTCCTTCCGTAGTGCAGGTCTGGTCGATCATTGTGAGCCTGTTTGTGGCGACGGCGGTTGGCCTTTTCTTCGGAATCTATCCAGCGTACAAGGCTTCGTCGCTGGACCCCATTGCTGCCTTGCGAGCGGAGTTATAACATGCGGCTTCTCGACGCGAAAGAATCGATACGGCTGGCGTTTGACACGCTGCGCAAAAACAAACTGCGCTCGGGTCTTACCATCCTTGGAATTTCCATCGGCATTTCGACCGTGATCCTCATTTCCTCGGCGATCAACGGTCTCAACACGAACATCGACAACTTTGTGCGCACCCTGGGCACCAACGATCTGTGGATCTTCCAGTTTGAGCCCTTCGGTAAACGCCCGACAACCGAGGAGCTGAATCGCAAGAAGCTCACGTATGAAGACGCGATGGCGATTGGGAAATTGCCATTTGTGGCGGCCGTGGATCCCGAGCTGACCTATCAGAACTGGCAGACCGGCCTGGGCTCCATCTCCATCAAGGCTGGCACGCACAAGATTTCGAACACCATCATCAACGGCACCACACCCGCTGTTAAAGACGTCACCGACATCGAGATGGTGGAAGGCCGCATGTGGACCGAGTCAGAAGAAGAGAAATCGAGCAACGTGGTTGTTCTTGGCCACGATGCCGCTGAAGATCTCTTTCCCGACGGATCGCCGCTGGGCAAGGACATTGATTGTGAAGGCGACATCTTTACGGTGATCGGGGTACTCGACAAGCAGGCCCAGCCGTTCGGCAGCGGACGCAATACGCAGGACAATTCTGCTTACTTCCCGCTCACGACCTTCCGCAAGATTCATCCGGAGATCAAGGACTTCTGGCTGGTTGTGAAGTACGACGATCCGATCCACAAGTCCATCGTTATTGAGGAGATTCGCGAACTGCTTCGTGTTCGCCGTGGCGTGCGAGTCCAGCAGGATGATAACTTCGCGATCTTCGGACCCGATTCGCTGAGCCGTTTGTGGAACACCATCACCGGCGGTCTATTCCTTTTCATGATTGCAGTGTCGTCGGTCGGCCTGATGGTTGGCGGTGTCGGCGTGATGAACATCATGCTCGTTTCAGTGACTGAGCGTACGCGGGAGATCGGCGTCCGCAAAGCCATTGGCGCGCGCAAAAAAGATATCCTGCTTCAGTTCACCATTGAGGCGGTTACATTGTGCGCGGTGGGCGGTGTCATCGGCATCATGGCCGGCGCGCTGTTTACGCTGATTCTGCACTTTGCCGTGAGCTTCCTGCACGCGGCTTTGTCGTTCACGTGGGTGAGCGTCGCGTTTGGCGTGTCGTGCCTCATCGGCCTGGCGTTCGGCATCTATCCCGCGTGGAAAGCGGCCAACCTCGATCCGATCGAAGCGCTGCGGTACGAATAGGGCAGGGATGAAAATAGGGCAGGGACGACAAAGAAGAACCGTCCCTGTTCCCTATTCTTCTCCCAACTCGTACGGAATTCCGAATCGTCCAATCTGAAACAGCGGCTTGTCCGACATTGGCCAGATGTGAATGCTTTCGACACCTGTGTGAGGCGGAAGCAGATGCGCCTCCGTAGTCCCCACGAGCGCACCGGTCGATGCCAGGTTGAAATGGACTGAAAGCAGGTCGCTCTGGTGGGTGTAACCGAAGACGTATTCGCCTGGCTTCAGGGCCACTCCGCCAATCTTGATAGGCGCCTGAACGATCAGAAAATGCGAATACTTGCCTTCTGCTGAATAGCCGGCCGTGATCAGGATGACTCCGGCGATAAAGTGCCCGCGCTTATCGACGATTCCGGATGCCGTACGCATCTCGGTCTCGATGTGCTCCTTCTCAACCGGCGCGCGCGCCGGCAGCAGGGAAGCCAGTTCAGCATCCGTAGCCTGGCGCCATGAACCTTTTTGCGCCATCGCTCCGGCGCAGATCATCGATGCAAGAAAAAGGCAAAAAATACGTCTCATCAGTGTTCCTCGACTTCGTTCGATGGGAAATTTACGGCTTCGGCTTGCGGAGCGACTCGAGCGGCACAATACCTCGCTGAATGGCCGCCGTGGCTGCCTGCGTGCGATCGGTGACGCCCAGTTTCCCCAGAAGGCTGTTGATGTGGGTCTTCACTGTCGCCTCTGATATCTCCAACTCGGTTGCAATCTCTTTGTTGCTCTTGCCATGCACAATCTGTTCCAGTACATCGAACTCGCGTGCGGTGAGCTCTTCCGTGCCCATACGCTCCGCCAGCCGCTGTGCAATCGCCGGAGGAATATGCGATTTGCCAGCGTGCACGGCGCGAATCGTGGCGATCAGTTCGTCGGTAGTCATGCCCTTGAGCAGGTAAGCACGCGCACCCGCCTGCAAAGCGCGATAGATGTCTTCATCGCCATCGTAGGTGGTGAGCACCACGAAGCGCGCGCTGGGTGTTTCCATGCGAATTCGCTCGATCACTTCGACGCCGGAAAGCCGCGGCAGGCGCAGATCGATGAGGGTGATGGCGGGCTGATGCTTGCGAAACTGGGAGATGGCTTCGACGCCATCGGCAGCTTCGCCAACTACTTCGATGCCATCCACCACATTCAACAGAGCCACCAGGCCCTGTCGCACAACATGGTGATCTTCCACCACCAGAACGCGAATCGATTCCTGTGTCACTGCTGCTCCTTTACATCCCGTGAAACGCCCGCACTGTTGGGAGCGGGTATGCGCAAACGTACCGTGGTTCCGTTGGCTGGTGCGCTCTGCACCTCGAGCGATCCGCCCACGGCCGCCGCGCGTTCATGCATGCCGGTCAGACCATAATGCCCTGGGGGCAGATCGGCCGGCGCGCCATCGTCGCGCTGCGCAAAGCCGCGACCATCGTCACGCACCTCCAGTGCAACCTCGCCTGGGCGGTACTCCAGTTGCACGTTCAAGCTGGCCGCGGCGGCATGCTTCTTCACATTTTGGATTGCCTCTTGCGCCACCCGCAGAATCTCTCGTTCGGTTCCCGGCGGCAACGGGCGATACGCGCCATAGATGCTGAATTGCGCCTCCAGCCCGTGCCCGTCAGCTTGCTCAACGATACGCCGCATGCGCACCGGCAGAGTGGTCTCCGCGCTGTCCTGCGACCGCAGTGCCCATATTGACTGCCTTGCATCGGCAAGCCCTTCGCGAACGTAGCCGCGGGTGGTATCCAAGTGCTTCGAGGCGGCGTCCACCTTATTCATGCGCAGCAGCTCGCTCAGTACCTCAAGCTGCACGGAGATTCCCACGTAACCCTGAGCCAGTGTGTCATGGATCTCGCGGGCGATGCGCGTTCGCTCTCCCAATACCGCGTTGAATTCGCGCTCTGCGCGCAACAGCCGCAGGCGCAGCACCAGCAGAACCAGCGCGATCAACAACATCGCCAGCAATATGTAAAACCAGATTGTCTGGTAGAAGTGCGGCTTGAGTTCAAACTTGAGCGCCGCACCCTGCATGTTCCAGACGCCGTCGTTGTTCGCTGCCTGCACGCGAAACGTGTAGGTACCGGGGGGAATATTGGTGTAATACGCGTTTCGTCGTGTTCCAGCGTCGGTCCATTGATGATCGAATCCTTCGAGCATGAAGCGGTACCGCACCTTCTGCGGCGCCACAAAGCTCAGGCCGGCGTATTCGAACTGGAAGTGATTGTGCCCTGCGGGAACTCTCAACGCGGAGCTTGCCTGCAGGGCCTGGTCGGAATCATCAACTGCAAAGCGTTCCACGCTGACCGGTGGAACAATCGTGTTCACCGGGAAGTGCGCGGGATCTACTTCTACCAGCCCCTTGGGTGTTGCGAACCACAGACGGCCATCCTTGCCGCGCCACGCTGAAGGATGGCTGTTGGTGGCGGTCTCATGGCTGCGCAAACCGTCGGCGGTTCCAAACTCAATCCAGTGCGCGCAGTCCGCTCCCTGCATCGCACCCATTGCATGCTCGCAGTCGCATCGCGCCACACCGCCCCCCGTGGCAAACCACAGATGACTCAACCCATCGTCAAGGATGGCGTGAACCGTGGTGCCGCTCAGGGTATTCTGCTTCACGGGCGAAAAGCTCTTCCCATCCCACAAGTTCCATCCATGATCCTGCGTTCCAATCAGCAGCGCACTGCCATCGCGGGCGAGAATCGCTGTGATCACATTGCTCGACAGCCCGTTGGCCGTCGTGAAGTTGGTGACTTTCCCATTTGACAGGCGAGCCAGTCCTGCCAACGTAGCCACCCATAGATCTCCGGCCGTGTCGCGTGACATCGCGCCTACCAGGTCGCTGCCAAGGCCGTTCGCGGTGGTGAAAGTCTCCATGGAGTTTGGGGAGAGTTCATTTGGGGACTTCCAATGAGTGAGCCCATGCCGTGTGCCAATCCACAGAGAACCGTCCGCATCGACAAGCAGCGAACGGATGAAATCATCGGGCAACCCATCCGCCGAGGTGAACGAACTCACCGTGCCATGCCGGAGCCGGTTCAACCCGTCTGCAGTGCCGACCCACATGTCGCCGTTGGGCGCAGCGGCCAGCGAAAGAACCACATCGCTCAGCAAACCATCGCGTACGCTCCAAGTTTTTGCCGGTGCTGTGGCCCCAGGACGCAGCGAGGTCACACCGCTCCCGGCAGTCCCGACCCAGAGCGCGCCGGCGCCGTCTTCAACCACGGCAGTTGTGTTGTCGCTGGGCAGTCCTTCACGCGTGGTCAGCGTCCGAAAGCGCTGATCGCGCAGTATCTGGAGTCCGCTCGATTCGGTGCCTACCCACAAATCACCTTCGCTGTCTTCCATGATGGCGAGCACAGAGGCCGAGGCGAGCGGATCAGTGACGGGCATCCTCTCGAGTTTGTCCTCCGCGTAGCGAACCAGGCCTCCATTGGTGCCGATCCAGAGCGCGCCTTTGCGGTCGGCAAAGAGCGTTTGAATGCGGGTGCCGGGCAGGTCTTTCCCTGCGCTCCAACGCAATTCGCGATTTTCGAGCATCAGCACTACGGATGTCTTTGTCGCTTGCGCTGAGCGCCCATCAAGGAGCTTCGCTGCAAAAATTGGCTCGATTGCGGAGTTCGGAGATTCCAGTTTGGCCATAACAACCGGCACCATTCGCGTTCCATCGAAACTTACCCCTCCGTTCTCCGTCGTGATGACGACTCCCCGCGCATTTTCTTTCAGGTCCAGAACGTCATTCCCCGGCAGCCCATTGATAGTCGTGTACGCAGTCACGACCCCATCCTTCATTCGCGCCAACCCTTCGCTCGTTCCAACCCAAAGCGTCCCATCCTTTGCCGCAAGCAGGCAATGCACATCGTTCCCCGGCAGCGCGGGTTTCGAGTGCTGATCAAGCACGGCGAACCCATTGCCGTCGAATCGCACCAGTCCTACCTCCGTGCCAAGCCACAGGAAACCGTCGAGCGTCTGCGCCAGCGCCTGCACGGTGTTCTGTGGAAGCCCATTCTCTGTTGCCCATCCCTGGCGGCCGTAGCTGGAAAGGGGCGTCGTGGGTTCAAGAGCCAGTGCGGCCGTTCCCATGCAGAGCATCAGGGAAAGGCAGAAACCGGGTACCCTGTTCCGAAGCCAGCGAAATCGCTTGCCACGGCAACTCGGCGCGTTGTTGTCGCGTGCAAGATTCGGGTTGGCCGCTTTCGCAAAAGGCATCTCGGTTGTGCGTGTGCTGCGCTCCTTCACACTAACGCAAGGTGCTGAAATGGAGCCAGTTTCCAATCGATTGTCTCTGCGGATGTTGGCCGCTCGGTAAAGCATTCCGGTACTGAAGTACTCAGCTTCTCGCACGGGCAAGCCATTCAAGGTCATCCCTTTGGTGGAGTTGGCCGTCACTCCAATGGCTCAGGACATTGCATCCTCGGGAGGATACTCTTCTATTCGTCTCCTGAATAACCTCTACATCATAGGGTTATGATTTTCGGGTGGCGCCTCGAATGGCCGCCACCCTTTCCTTTTGCCCCCGACACAATCCAGTCAGCGTCCCTCCGAGCCATCGAATCCGCGTGCTACCCTCGTCTCGCATGGAATTCGCGAATCTCCGCCTCGAATCGCGCCCGCCGCTGGCCATCGTGACCCTGAACCGTCCCAAGGTCCTCAACGCGCTCAATGTTGCCACCCTTGCCGAACTCGACGCCGTTTTTTCCGGGTTGGCTAGCGAATCCTCGATACGCGCGATCCTGCTCACGGGTTCCGGCGGGCGGGCATTTGCGGCTGGCGCCGACATAAGCGAACTGGCGGCAATCAGCGCCGAAGACGGCGGCGCCTTCTCGCTGCGCGGCCAGCAGATTTTCCGTCGTATTGAGACACTCGGCAAGCCAGTTATCGCCTGCATCCAGGGATTCGCCCTGGGAGGCGGCTGCGAACTGGCGATGGCGTGCACGCTTCGCATCGCTGCTGACGACGCCCGTCTCGGTCAGCCGGAAGTCAAACTCGGAATTATCGCCGGCTACGGCGGCACGCAGAGACTGCCCCGGCTTGTAGGTCGCGGAGCCGCGCTGAAGTTGCTTCTTACGGGCGAAATCATCGACGCCCAGGAGGCGCTGCGCATCGGCCTGGTGGACGAGGTGGTCCCCGCCGCCGACCTGATGCAGCGCGCGGAGGCGCTCGCTCTTTCAATTGCAGCCCAGGCTCCCCTTGCCATCACCGAGACACTGGCGATGGTGGATGAAGGCGTGAATCTGCCGCTCGATGATGCCTTGTTGAGGGAGTCCGAGAGATTCGGGCATCTCTGCGGCACAGCCGACAAGGCCGAAGGCGCAAAGGCATTTCTGGAGAAGCGCCCTCCTGTATGGAAAAGCGAATAGCTGTTACGGAGTGGCTGTCCCTTTCGGGGTAATCGCAGATCCGGCCGTGGCCATGTCAGCTTTAAGCGGCAGGCGAACCTCAAGTGTCCCGGTGCGATTGGTCATCGTGTCGCGTACTGCCAGCCGGATAAAGGCCGCGCCCGGCGGTACTTCCAACTCCTGGATGGCATGAAACAGGGCCTCGGGCTTGGCGGGTTCCCCCGTGGGAAAGCCCTGGTTTAGCATGCTGTTCATCAACTGCCCATCGTCGTTGTATGCCGCAGCTGCAAACTCCAGTGGATCCGGCTTCTGGCTATGCGCTATTGCCGACTTGAGCTGTGGATCGATCACCCCGTAGTCGATCACGTACTTCTGCAGCTTCACCGGCGGCAGCGCCTTCTGCGGATGCTTCATGTGGGTTTTGAAGTATTTCGGCGAATCCTCCAGAGCTACCATCTGCTCGGGAGTAGCCATGCGTGGCCCGCCATCTGCGGAAAGATGGGCGCTGAAGAGCAGATCGTGCAGCATCGGGGCGCCGTGCTCGATGTTGGCGTACAGCGTGTCCAGTCGCCTTCTGGGCGATAAACCGGGCCTGCAAGATATCCTTCTTGTGCTCCTCCTGCACTCCCTCGTCCGAGACGGCGTAATAACCGGTGCGATAAGTCAGCTTGTATTCGTCTGGCTTCGCCAGCTTCACTTCGATGTGGCGAACCGAACCGTCGAACCTGGCGTTCGAGGGGGCATAGCTCAAGGTGTAGTAGCTCTCCCCGTGTTCTAGGGCCTTGTCGATCAGAAGATGCGGGCGATTGTCGCTATAGTATGCGTGCCCTCCCGTCCCGGCGGCGATCATGTCCATCAATCCGTACTTGTCGATTGCTCCAGTCACCCCGGAAACGTCGATCGGGTATAGCGCAACCTGGGCACGCATCAGGGCTGCATAGGCGCGCTTGATGCTCTCTTTTTCCAGGTCAGTCAGGTCCAGAATCTGCGGCCCGCCCTGTGCGCCGACGGAGTACGCCTGCGGCGCCGCACCAGCCGTGGCCCTGCCCGTCGTCCCTGGAGCCATCATCGGCGCAACGGGAATCGGGAAGTCGGTCGATAGCCAGAGAAGGTTCTTCCGCCCCGGTATCCCCTCCAGGTACTCCGCCATGAAGGTCAGATTCGACAGAGCGCCGCCGACGTCGTTAGCCCCGTAGTTCTCCCCGAAAATGAAGACGTCGGGAACATGCGGTCCCGGCCCCTTTCGCAGGATAGCCTCACGCAGCAATTCGTGGTCGGTCGTGAATCCCTGCAGCATGTGCAGGCCCTTCCCGTTCATAATCAAAGCCATTCGCGTGCCAGGCTGGGCCTCATCCACAAACTTCATCAACTCCTGCCGAAACGCCATCTGGTCGTCGAGAGCCGTATTCACCATGTCAAGGTAGAGAATGTAAAGCGGCCCGCGCTCCGGCGTCGTCGGCACGTTCATAAATGTATTCGTCGGCAGTGAGGGCAGCTTGGGCGGCGTGAAGCTGACGATCGATCCGTCCATCCAGTCGAACGAGACGACATTCTGCGTCTTCCCGTCCTCCTTCAGGATGAAGTCTTTCTTCTTCAGGCCGCGAACCGGGTTTCCCTGTTTGTCGAGCACGACCACGTCAATAGGTACGCGGCGCACGTTCAGACGCAACACCAGACCCGAATCCGGGGCTCCTGAAGTTTTCTTGTCCTTGCCTGAATTCGCCTGTCCCTGTGACTGCGCACCCGAAGCCAGAATGACGCCGGTCAACACCCCAATCAGAACCTCGCCTGCCATTTTCATTTGCGGTCTCCTAACGGTTCTGGTGCTTAGATCATGAGTGATACACCGCGGTTAGCCCAAAGTAATGGAAATCTCCATCGGCCAGCATTTTACGCCGGAAATGTTTCGCCGCCTCGCACCGCGGTCACGCTCGACTGTGACAGGGGTTTGGCCTGGGCTCCGACATCCATCCGCGCCGATCAGCTCTCCATGTAGTCCCAGAACGAGTCGGCAAGTTCCGCGCCGTGCTCGTTCAGGATGCGGCGGGCGGCCCGCTCTACCTCTTCGACGAGTCCATGCAGATAATCGCGCGAGCGTGAAAGCGCCACGACGCCGATCGTCGCGGACTGCCACGTAACCGCCTCGTCCATCTCGGCAACCGAGATATTGAAGCCCTGCCGCAACTGGTCCTTGAGCGATCGCACCACCTGACGCCGGTCCTTCAGGGACTGGGCATGCTCGATGCGTATCTCGAGAGTCAGTTGAGCCACAGGCATGATTTCGTGCGTTTTGCACTGCCAGTGTACGCCCGTTTCTGCGCGAAAACGGTGACCAAAGTTTTGAGATTGCTAAAGCTCAGTCGACTGGGTCGCCACCAGCTCTTTCGCCTTGGCCACAAAATCAACCAGGGGAATCGCCCCCTGGTCGCCCTTGCCGCGCGTACGCACGCTCACGGCGCCGGCCGCCTCTTCTTTGTCGCCAAACACCAATATGTACGGCGTCTTCAGGTTGGCAAAGTCACGGATCTTGGCATTCATCTTCTCGTTGCGGGCATCCACTTCGACGCGCAGACCGGCGGCCTTCAGCTCCGCTTCCACCTTTTCGGCGTATGCTGCATGCCGCTCGCTGATCGGCACCAGCCCGATCTGCACCGGAGCCAGCCACAGCGGAAACGCTCCGGCGTAGTGCTCGATCAGCACGCCGAAGAAGCGCTCCACGCTTCCGAACAAGGCGCGATGCACCATCACCGGCTGATGCCGCTCGCCGTCCTCGCCCACATACTCGAGCTCGAAGCGCGCCGGAAGCGTAAAGTCGAACTGCACCGTGGACAATTGCCACAAACGGCCCAGCACATCGACCAGTTTGACGTCGATCTTGGGACCATAAAAGGCCGCTTCCCCGGGGATGGTCTTGTAGGCAATGCCCTTCCTGTTCAGGGCTCTCTCAAGGCCGCCCACCGCAAGACCCCAATTCTCGTCAGAACCGGCATATTTGGCGCGGTCGTTCGGGTCCCAGGTGGATAGCTCCACCTTGAACTCCGTGAACCCGAAGGTCTTCAGCACTGCCTCGGCGAAATCGATACACGCCACAACTTCATCTTCAATCTGGCCCGGCGTACAGAAGATATGCGCATCGTCCTGCGTAAACCCGCGCACGCGCAACAGACCATGCATGGTGCCCGACCGTTCGTAACGGTAAACGTTGCCCAACTCGGCATAACGCTGCGGCAGATCGCGGTAGCTCCTGGGCGAACTCTTGTAAATGAGAATGTGGCCCGGGCAGTTCATCGGCTTGAGCCGGTACTCCGCGTCATCCAGCTCCATGGGCGTGTACATGTTGCCTGAGTAATAGCCATCGTGGCCGCTCACCTTCCACAACTCGCGCCGCATCACGTGCGGCGTGAACACCATCGAATAGCCGCGCCGCAGACACTCCTCGCGCATCCAGTCTTCCATCACCTTGCGGACGATGCCGCCCTTGGGATGCCAGAACACGAGGCCGGGTCCAGCCAGATCCTGAATGCTGAACAGGTCCAGTTGCTTGCCCAGGAGGCGATGGTCGCGCTTGGCAGCCTCCTCAAGACGCTTGAAGTGCTCATCCATCTCCTTCGCGGAGAAGAACGCCGTCCCATAGATCCGCTGCAACTGAGGATTCTTGTCGTCGCCCAGCCAGTAGGCGCCCGCGATACTGGTAAGCTTCACCGCCTTCACACGTCCCGTCGAGGGCACATGCGGTCCACGGCAAAAGTCCACAAACTTTCCGTTGCGATAAAAGCTGACTTGAGCGCCAGGCTCGGTGAATCGCGTCACGAAATGCGTTTTCATGAACTCGCCTTCGCGGCTGAATTCATCCAGTGCCTTCTCGCGCAGCTCATGCTCGCGCACAAACTTCTCGTCGCGCGCAATCACCTCCGCCATCTTCGCCTCAATCGCTGTCAGGTCCTCCGGCGTAAACGGCTTGTCGCGATAAAAATCGTAGAAGAATCCCGCGTCGGTTGCTGGTCCGTGGCCAAGCTTCGTATCCGGGAAGAGCTCCAGCACCGCCGTCGCCATGACGTGCGCGGCCGAGTGCCGCACCACCTTCAGCGCTTCGGCATCCCTCTCGGTTACCAGCTCGAGCTTCGCGTCCTCGGTCATCGGTGCGGAAAGATCCACCAGCCGCGCCGCGCCTTTGTCCTCCGCCGCATACATGGCCGCCTCGCCCGACTCGGTCTCTGTCGCGCCCGCGGTCACCGCGGTTGTCAACGGCGTCAGCCGCGCCACCACTGAGGCAGCCGCCAGCCGCGGCGAAATCGAGTTGGCAATGTCCAGAGGCGTTGTCCCGGCGGGCACTTCGCGTACCGATCCGTCGGGCAGATGAATGGCGATGGTTGACTGGCTCATGGGTTATCCGTTCGGGCCCGGGAGATTGTCTACAAAGAGGTTGTCCCCGGTGACTCTTCAGGATATACCGTCATCATTCGGAACTTCCGCTGCGCGTCGCGTGTGGTGCCTTCGGTCCCAATTCCTCCGCATTCCTTTTGGAGCGGTTTTGCATATTCCATCCTCCGCGATTTGTTGCGCCGCTTGTTTGCGTCTGTGCTTTGGACTCGTATATGCGGCTTCGCTGGAGACATTGCCCGGCCCCGCCCGCCATCCCGCCCGCGGCTGACATCACAAATGATCCATGCGACAGTTGAAGATTCCAGCTGTGCCCTCATGGTAGAGTGAAAAGCCACAGGAGTTCCCTTGCATGGCTGCCGGCATTCAAATTCCGGACCCCAATGAAACCATCGACCTGCAACAACAGGTATTTCGTCTCCAGGCGCTTCTGGAAGCGTCACGCCAGGTGCACGCCACAATCCGCGAAGAAGAGGTGCTCGAGTCGGTTCTGCGCATTGTGGTCCGCGAACTGGAAATGGCAGGCGCGGCCTTTCCGAACAGCGGTTTGGCCTACGGGGAAGGCGTTGTTCCCAATCGCGAGACAGAAGCCGGCCCCGCCGACGTGAACGGAACAGCTGGCGGCAGTGCGACGGAGCTGCCCAGTTTTCCCCTGAAGGACCGTGACGCCCGCATGATGACCGAGCTTGTGGTGGCGCCCCCGGACGGCCGCGAGCTCAGCATCTATGAATCGGATTTCCTTGAGGGCCTTGCCTTGCAGGCCGCTGTGGCCCTTGAAAACGCGCGCAACCACAAGCGTAATGTTGAGTTTGCCCGCGTACAGCAGGATCTGGACGCCGCCCGTAACATCCAGCGCTCACTCCTGCCGCAGCATCTGCCCGCAATCGAGGGCTACTCCCTGGGCTTCAAGTCTGCCACCTGTTATGAGGTGGGCGGAGATTACCTGGACATCGTCGAGCTCCCCGATGGCAGCATTTTGATGGCTGTCGCGGATGTGGCCGGGAAGGGGCTCGCGTCGGCGATCATGTCCACCAGCTTCCGTTCCGCCTTCCGCGCCATGGTGGTGGCCGGGGGAGAGCTCACCGAGATCGCCGCGCGGATGAATCAGCACCACTGGCAGGAGGGTGAAGAGGCGCGCCGTCGCTATGTCACTGCCATTTTCCTTCGACTCTACCCGGAGCTGGGTGAAATCGAAGTCGTCAATGCCGGCCACAATCCCGGCTTCGTCATTCATCCCGACGGCACACGTTGTGAATTCGAATCCAGCGGGACGCCCCTGGGTTTACTTCCAGGCATGCATTACACGAGCGAACGCTGTCCATTCCTGGCCGGCTCACGGCTGCTGTTTTATACCGATGGCCTCACCGAGGCGTTCCGCGGCGATGAAGAATTTGGTCCGGAACGGCTGATGGACAATTTTTCTAAATGCAACTCGTCAAAGGCCGATGCTATTCTCGATGCATTGTGGACAGCCATACAATTGTTTGTTGAAGGCGGCCCGCAGGGGGACGACATGACAGCCCTTGTCCTTTGTCGCGAGCCGGGAGGTTTTCCGGACAATGGAAGCGTTCCGGCCACGGAGCCGGTCGCATGACCCGGAAATCCGCCAATGTTGAGGTGCGCCTGCCCTCGCGCCTCGGCTATGAAAAGGTGGCCATGAGCACTGCCGCGTCGGTCGCCAAGCTCATGGGATTTCGGGAAGATAGAATCGAGGACCTCAAGACGGCCGTCGCGGAGGCTTGCATCAATGCCATTGAGCACGGTAATCGCCTGAACGAAGGTCTTTCGGTAGGCGTGGTGCTCTGCGCCGGCGAGGATTCGCTCGAAGTAAAGGTCATAGACGACGGCAAAGGACTCAAGACACTGCCAGCCAAGCCCGACATCGAGAGAAAGATGCACGGCGAGGAAGACCCCCGCGGAATGGGCATGTTCCTGATTCAGGCGCTTGTCGATGAGGCTGAGTGGGTGGCCGGCGCCAACGGAAAAAGTAGTTATGTCCGGCTCGTGATTCGGCTGGATTCACCCAACGAATAACGCCATCTATACGGAGAGAAACCGATCGTGCAGAGCGAAACCAAATCGCGTGTTGACCAGCTTACTTCCCCCGCCGGACATCCGGTCTCTGTCATCCGCTTTGAGGGCGACATTGCCAGCACTTCAAAGGAAGCCGTTCTCGGCACCTACCAGGCGCTGGCGAAGGACAAATACAAGATCATCCTGCTCGACTTCACCAAGGTCGACTACATCAATTCAAGCGGCATCGCACTCGTGATCCAGATGCTGATTGAGGCCGCCAACTCCGGACAGAAGGTCTTTGCCTACGGCCTTTCGGCGCACTTCACCAAGGTGTTTACCATGGTAGGTATCACCAAGTACGCTGGCCTCTTCCCGACCCAGGAAGCCGCCATGGCAGCGCTGTAAAACCCTCGAATCCATGGCGCAAGCACCGGTGAGATTTCTACCACCTCCGGTGCTGCATGCGGTTCCGATCCAATCCTTGCGCGGTGAAGACGAACAGGACACGGCTCTTCTGCAAGAAATGGCGGACGCGGCGGTTCGCTATATCCGTGACTTTCCCTGGTGCGTTGAACTCCATGAACAATATTTCGCAGATGGGATCGGCGGAGTCGTAGCTCTCTTTCTCTTCCGTACTTCCGTCGAGGGATTACCGGCCCCGGAATGGCTGTGGGTGATTGTAGGAGACCTGCCGCCGACCTATTTCGCATTCCGTGGCTTTCCTACGCCGCGCTCTGCCCTCCTGCTCTACATCGAAGGGGTAGAGGAATGGCTGGCCACAGCTCCGGAACAACGTAATTCCGAAGAGCTCATCCCGATCTTCGTGCCTAAAGGGTCTGAATACATTGAAATGTTGTACGAACGGATCTCGAGGTTGAGAACGTCGATCCTCATGCACATTCGCGACACCTAAGCCGGCTGCTTTCAAGAGCTTTTGAAGTCTGGTTGCTCAGTAGGTGTAAATCCGCGCGTCCCAGCCTTCCAGATGAAGCGTTGAAGCCCCGGCTTCCCTGGTGGTGGGGATGTTGGCCAGAAGCAGCCTTCCGGCTTTCATGCCCTCGGGAAGCGTGTATTCCGCGGGTGTTTCGCCAAAGTTCAACACGATGAGGCAATGCTGCGTTTGCCCACCCGGCAGGGTCAGGCTACGTATGAATGCAAAGACATGCTCGTTTGTCGGATCAAGGTCCCGATAATCGCCGTAGACCAGCGATTTCTGAGCGTGATGCAGCGCGATTGCCTGCTGCGTGTAGTGGTAGACGGAATTCGGATCGGCTTGCTCGGCGGCGGCGTTAATGGCGGTGTAATTGGGATTGACCGCGAGCCAGGGAGTCGCGGATGCCGTGGTAAATCCGCCGTTCGGTGTGTTCTTCCATTGCATCGGGGTTCGCGAATTGTCACGACCGAAACGATGCGACTCAGCAACGAACTCGGCCTCGGACATCTTCCCCGTCAGCACCTTCTCCTTGTAGGCGTTCTTGACTTCAATATCGTTGAACTGATCGATCTTCGTAAATGGATAGTTGGTCATACCCAGTTCGTCGCCCTGGTAGAGGAACGGAGTGCCCCGCAATGTCAGCAACATCGTCTCCAGCAGCTTTGCCGAGCGCTGACGAAATTCCGGGGTCGAGTCGTCTCCGTAGTTGGACACGAGGCGCGGATTGTCGTGATTGGAAAGGAAGACCGTATCCCAGTCCTCTTTTCCGAGAGTCTGCGCATGGTTGGCGTAGATTGCCTTGAGTTGAGACAGCTTCCACGGCCGCTCGGAATAGAATTCCCCGCGATTCAATCGAATGGCGTCGAAATTGAAGACCAGGTTCAGCTCGTGGCGCTGGCTGTTGATGATCTTCGTTTCTTCATCGAGCGTAATCCCGATTGCTTCGCCCACCGTCATCACGTCGTACTTCGACAATACTTCGCGATTCATCTGCTGCAAATACTCGTCGCGATGCGGCCCGTTAGCCCACAAACGCGAGGGGTCCTTGGATTCCGCGGGCGTCAGATCAGGGAGCCCCGGTTGCTTGGAGATGAGCGGAATGACGTCCATGCGAAATCCGTCCACGCCCTTGTCCAGCCAGAAGCGCATCAACGAGAAGACATCTTCGCGGGCTTTGGGATTGTCCCAGTTCAAGTCCGGCTGCTTTACCGCAAACAGGTGCAGGTAAAACTGCTGCGTCAGCGGGTCGTACTGCCACGCAGATCCCGAGAAATAGCTGGGGTAGTTATTGGGCGGCAGCGGATGCGATGGATCGTCCGGATTAGGCTTGCCGTCGCGCCAGAAATAATAATCGCGGTAAGGATTGTCCTTCGACTTGCGCGACTCGGCGAACCAGTGATGCTCGTCGGATGTGTGGTTCACGACCAGGTCGATGATGAGGCGCATATGGTGGGCTTTGATCGCGGCCAGCATGCGATCGAAGTCGGCCATGGTGCCGAACTCCTTCATCACCTTGCGATAGTCACGGATGTCGTAGCCGTTGTCTGCATTGGGTGAATCGTAGTGAGGCGAAAGCCAGATCACGTTGATTCCCAGCTTCTGCAGGTAATCCAGATGCTGCGTTATCCCATTCAGGTCGCCGATGCCATCGCCATTCGTGTCCTGAAAGCTTCGCGGGTACACCTGGTAAACCACGGCTTCCTTCCACCATGCCGGCTGATATCCGTTTATCGTTGTAACTGCTTTCTCCACGGGCTTTGGCGTAGCTCTGGGGGTTCCCTGCGCAAAAGACAGGCTGACGGCGAGGGGCACTGCAAGGAGGGCGGTACGGACAAGCAGGTTTTTCACGGGCTCGATCATAGCGCAATCGGGAGGGTCCCGGCTGTGCGACGGAAGACCTGAATCGACCCGAAGAGCCTCAAGTTTGGGCTTTCAGATTCCACGCGTAAAATGCCCTCATGAACCTGGATGCGATACAGGCCGCGCTCCGTGAGGCCGGCCACGACGGATGGCTCTTCTACGACCACCACCACCGCGACCCCATCGGCGAGCGCATTCTCGGCCTCGATCCGAAGGCTCACATCACGCGCCGCTACTACTACTTCATTCCCACCATGGGCGAGCCGCGCAAGCTCGTCCATCGCATTGAGCAGGGACGCCTCGACACCCTGCCCGGCACCAAGGGCGTCTACTCCAGCTGGCAGGAATTGGCCACGGGGCTCGATGCCATGCTCCGCGGCACCCGTCGCATCGCCATGCAGTATTCACCCAACAACGCAATTATGTACGTCTCGATGACGGACGCCGGCACCGTCGAGTTTCTGCGCTCGCTGGGCAAGCAAATCGTAAGCTCGGCCAATCTGGTCAGCCAGTTTGAGGCGGTGCTCACGGAGGATCAGATCGCCAGCCACGGAATTGCGCAGAAGGCCATCGACACGATCCTCGAAGAGGCCTGGCGCAAGGTCGGCCGCGCCCTGCGCCCTTCCGACGGCAGCGGCCCGGGCACGCTCACAGAATTCGACATGGTGGAATGGCTCTCAACCGCTATGCGCAACGAAGGCCTGATTTGGGAGAACGGGCCCAACGTGAGCGCGAACGCCAACAGCTCCGACTCTCACTACGAGCCGACCAAAGAAAAGTGCTCGCCTATCCGCGACGGCGACTTCATCCTCATCGACATCTGGGGCAAGCTCGACCACCCCGATGCTGTCTTCTACGACATCACTTGGACGGGCGTTGTGGGCCGCGAGCCTCTAGAACTTGAGCAGCGCATTTTTGAGACGGTTCGCAATGCGCGTGACGCCGCCATTACTGCCGTTGAGTCGGCCTTCGCAGCGAACCGACCCATGTGCGGCTTCGAGGCCGACGATGCCGCTCGTGCTGTGATCCGCGACGCCGGATTCGCCGACTACTTCACGCATCGCACGGGCCACAACATTGCCCAGGAAATTCACGGACCCGGCGCCCATCTTGACAACCTCGAGACTCACGACGAACGTCTGTTACTGCCCAATACGTGCTTCTCCGTTGAGCCCGGCATCTACTTGCCTACGTTTGGCGTGCGCAGCGAGGTCGACATGCTTACCGGACCTGGCAAGGCATGGGTGACTGGAAAAATTCAGCGCGAGTTGGTCCGAATCTGAAATCAGTACGGGAGATTCGAGCCAATGCACAGACTCGCAAAGGTCTTTGAAGGCTGGGACGGCTACCAGACCAGTCTCCTGCATGCGGTAGCGCCGTTGACCGCTGAGCAACTGTCGTGGCGTCCGGCAGCAGATCGTCGGTCCGTGTCCGAACTGATCCGCCACATTAGTATCGGGCGGATCACTTGGTACTCCCGTTTGGGAGCGCCTGGCGCGGAGATTGCAGCGCTGGCAGTACCCCAATGGCACGTTGACGGCGACGGCGCTCGACATGCCGTGGAAGAGAGCGTTGCCTGCAATGACTCGGGGATCCTGGCGGAATGGCTTGCTCGATCCTGGGAGCCAATTCAGCGCATGCTGAATGAATGGACGGTCGAAGATTTGTTTCAGAATTATTCGCACCGCTTTCGTGGTACCGACTACGTCGTTTCTCGCCAATGGACGGTCTGGAGAATCATGTCGCATGATGTTCACCACGGAGGACAGCTCGCCATGCTGCTCGGGATGCAGGGAGTGGATGCGTTCGAGTTGAGGGCGCTCGGTGGGCATATCATCGCGCCGCCAGTCAGAATGCCTTCGGTTTAGCGGGCTATGCATTGAGGATCCGAACCACGCTATCCTTCACGTGGAGGGACGCAAATCATGGGCGATACGGCCGCATTCCCCTATGAAACCCGGCTCAATATTCTGCACGGGCCGCTCGAGATCGTCGAAGCGCAAGCACTTGCCGATGCCTGCGAATTCAAGTGGTTCAATCAGACCCTGTGCAGAGTAAACGACACGGTCGTTCGCCTCGGCGTGTTTGAAGGTGAATATCACTGGCACAAACATGACGAGGACGATGAATTTTTCTCCGTGATGGAAGGCAAGCTCCTCATCGATCTCGAAGATGCTCCTGGGGTCCGTGTCGTAGAGCTGGCGCCCGGCCAGGGCTTTGTCGTGCCTCGAACAGTGGCGCATCGCACCCGCGCTCAACAACGGACCGTAGTCCTTATGGTTAAGAACGCCGGCATCATTCCCACCGGCAACTAAAGCAAAAACCTCCGCGTTTTTGGCATCGGAGGCTATTCCCTATTCCCTATTCCCTATCCCTTAGTCCCTTAGTCCCTTAGTCCCTTAGTAGAAAAGATACTTCGCGCCACCGGTCGTCCCCGCGTCCCAGCATGCGCATAATCTGCCGGCTGGTGTGCAGAGAGAACGGTCGCGGCTCCCTGATCAGCGTCATGTCGTCAATCTCGTGAAGCAGGCGATTGCCCTTTTTGCGGTTGCAGCCGTGGCAGCAGGCCACAAGATTCTCCCATGTCGAATTGCCGCCCCGCGAACGCGGAATCACGTGATCGAGCGTGAGTTCGCTCGATGGCAGCACCACGCCGCAATACTGGCAGCTGTTGCGGTCGCGGAGCAGGATATTTTTACGCGAGAGGGCGCGCGTCTGGTGAGGAATGCGCCGATATTCGAGCAGCCTGATGACCGAAGGCATGGCAATGCGGTTGCGCTGCGCATGCAGCATCAGGCCGTGCTCCTCCTCGGTGCGCGCAATGCCCTTGAGCACCAACACCAGCGCACGCCGTGCCCCGCAGATATTGATCGGCTCATACGACGCGTTCAGAACCAGCACCGGCATCTGCAGCATGTGGTTGGAATGCACCACGGCGGGTTCCCCGGCAAACGCCGCGGTCCGCGCAATGGACTTCTGCTTGCGTGCATGAATCATGGCTTTTCCCAGCGACATCTCGTTGGCCTCGTCAAAAAGATGGTTGGTTCCAAGTTCGTCGAATCATGGATGAATCCACGCTTGCCCGTTCCTTTTGTTGCGCCGCTGCGTGTCCCCCGGCGGAGCCTGCCTGTGTGTCTGACGGTTCAAAATCCCGCGTTGTGTGGGACTGCGGTGCCCGGCCCGCGGTAAATGCGGCGAGCCCGTGCCAGCGTCGCCACCCACACCGTGGCAGCTCCGGCGCGTTTCAGAACCTGTGCCGCGGCTCGCGCCGTGGCCCCTGTGGTGAGAATGTCGTCGATCAGCAGAATGTGCCGGTCCTTTCACCACGGCCGGGTCGGAGACTGAGAACGCCCCACGCACATTCTTCCGCCGTTCGCGCGGCGTCAGGCTGGCTTGGCTTTCAGTTGCTCGCAACCGCATCAAGGCAGCGGGCGCCAACGTAAGGCTCCATTGCGGATGGCTGGCGCGTAAGGCTTTTAGATGCATGCGTTGCCAGCAGCCGCGCCTGGTTGAAGCCGCGCTCAGCCTGCCGTGAGCGATGCAGCGGAATCGGCACCACCAGCAATTCTGCCGGCGCCTCGGCAGCCAGCTTCGCGATCGCCTGAGCCAGCATCCGTCCCAGGCGCCGGGAAGCCGGATGAATGCGATCGTACTTGAGTGCGTGGATTACCGCCCGCATCTGGTCCTGGTAGAACGCGTAGGCTACTGCGCGCTCGAATGCTGGGGGTGCCAGCCGGCATGCGCGACAAAGCATCACACCGGAGACCTCGTCACCGGGCGAATCAACGTCGTCTCCACAGCGAACGCACGCAGGTCCGCTCAGGACGGGAACTTCCATCCAGCAGACATCACAAATTGGAGCAGAGGAAAGACGCGGCAGAGGGGAGCCGCAAAGAGCACAACCGGAGGGGAGAAAAGCACAGCTCGCGGCATCCAGAGGACTTCGGAGGACGCGAGCCACAGCGCGCCATGTTGAAGTCCTGGATGGAACGTCGAACGTCAGTGAACCGGAGTCCCTGCGGAAGACGCACCTCACTTGGAGGCGCGGCAAACCTGCTCGCCTCATCTCTATCTATACCCGTTTCAGTCCATGGTGGCAAGGCGAGAGGGGCCTTGTGGAGCCGATCAAGATAATGCTCGCAACACAAATTGTCGGTTTATTCATGGGCGGAAATGGTTGACAAAAGAAGGTGCCGGCATGCTTTCGCCGGCACGCTTGATCGACCCGAACGGCGACAACCTCCTACACCCATGCGTCCAATGTCACGAACCGCCGCACCCCGATGTATCGTTCCACCAGCAACTTAGCGGCTTCAACGGATGGGCTCCTGTCCTTGCCCAGTTCCCGATGCGCTCCATCATGGAGTACCACGTTCGCGGCCCATCCCTTGCGTCCAAGCAGATCTACCTTGTTACCCAGCCGCTCAGCAATGGCGGGCCCCGACGGCTCTTTCCAGTCGTCCGTCATCGCGTTCCAAGTCACCGGCGTCATCCCGAGGTCCAATGCTGCATTCAGGACATCCGGACGACGGGCGCCGAAGGGCGGCCGGAAAAACCGTACTGGCTCACCAGTGATGTGTTCCAGCATCTGCTTGGTGCGTTTCAGCTCTTCTTTCACGCGTTTTGGCGCCGTAAGAGCCAAATTGGGGTGGCTCCAGGTGTGATTTCCAATCAGGTGTCCGGACTCCGCGATGTGGCGCGTCAGGTAGGGCTCTTCACCGGCGTACTTCCCAATCAGGAAGAACGTCGCCTTGACCCGATGCTTGGCCAGCAAGTCGAGCAGTTGAGGCGTCCAGGCGGGATTCGGCCCGTCATCGAAGGTCAGCGCGATCTGGCCGCGCCCCTTTGGCGCAATCATCGTGGGCCCAAAGGCCTGCGACCCCGGGGCCATCGCGGCATAGGAGGCCCCGCCCCCAATCAAACCCAGGGCGGCCAACGCACCTATCCCCTCAACCATTGCTTTCACTGATTCAGGGATCATATTGATCCCAGTTTGCGGTGATTTGCCTCTCTCCGCAAGCACCAATGGTGAGATTTCTAGATCAGCCGTCCCGCTTTCCGGTCCTGATCCCCGACTTTCTGCTGTCTTTGGCATTATTAAGGCATCTGAACGGGTGTACACTCGCGTTTGTACGGGTCGCATCCTGAGCATACGGAGCGGCACTGGAGACACAATGAGCCTCACCAACTTCCCTGGCGGCAGCTCGACACCCCCCCCCACCCCCCTCCCCAAAGTCACCATGCCCGCCCTCGCTGAAATGAAGCGTCAGGGCAAGCCCATCTCCGCTCTAACTGCTTACGATTACGCCTCTTCCCGCCTGGTCGACGAAGCCGGCATCGACCTGATCCTCGTCGGCGACTCTCTCGCCATGGTCGTCTTGGGCCATGACAACACCCTGGCCGTCACGGTCGACGAGATGCTGCATCACACCCGCGCCGTCCGCCGCGCTGTTCGACGCGCCCTGGTCGTTGCGGACATGCCATTCGGCAGCTATCACGGATCGATCTCGGACGCCGTGGGCAATGCCGTCCGCTTCCTGAAGGAAGCTGGAGCCGAAGCGGTCAAGATTGAAGGTCCGCGCATCGACGTCGTCCGCGCGCTTACAGAAGCCGAAGTCCCCGTTGTTGCGCATCTAGGCCTCACGCCGCAAAGTATTCATCGCATGGGTGGTTACCGGGTTCAGGCACGGACCGCGCCGGCCGCAGAGCAGCTTCGCCAAGATGCTCACGCTCTGGCCGAATCTGGCGCTGGCTTACTTGTATTGGAAGGCGTTCCGCGGGAGGTTGCTGCACAAATCACCGCCGAACTGACCATCCCCACCATCGGCATTGGTGCGGGTCCTGATTGCGACGGCCAGATCCTCGTCTTTCACGACCTGCTCAACATGACCTTCGCGCCGCCGGCCAAGTTTGTCCGCCGCTACGCCGACGCTGCCACGCTTATCCGCACCGCGGTCGAGCATTATCGCGAAGACGTGGAGCGCCGCGCCTTCCCCTCCGATGCAGAGAGCTACCACTTGCCCACATCCACAAAAATCGCCGTCGCCGCGGATCCCATTGATCCGGCTAAGATTACACAATTCCGGAAAGCGTAATGGAGATTGTTAGTACGGTTCGGGAACTCCGTGCGTGGTCCCGTTCGGCTCACAAAAACAACAAAACGATGGGCCTGGTTCCGACTATGGGCGCCCTTCACGCTGGCCATGCCTCACTCATGCGCGCGGCCCGCGCACAATGTGATGCCGTTGCGGTAAGCATCTTCGTGAACCCGACGCAGTTCGGCCCCAACGAAGATTTCGCTCGCTACCCCCGCTCCTTCGAAGCCGATTGCGCAATGGCGCAGTCTGAAGGCGCCGATATGATCTTCGCTCCCGCCGTCGAGGAGATTTACCCGAACGGCACGGAGACCTTCATCGAGGTAGAAGGCATCGGCGACCGCCTCGACGGCGTATCAAGGCCAAAGCACTTTCGCGGGGTGGCGACCGTGGTGTCCAAGCTATTCATCGCCGCCGAGCCCGACCTTGCTTTCTTCGGACAGAAAGACGCAGCCCAGATCGCCGTCCTTCGCCGCATGACAACCGACCTCCGCCTCGCAACGGAGATCGTCGTCTGCCCCATCGTGCGCGAATCGGATGGCTTCGCTCTGAGCTCGCGAAATGTGTACCTGACGCCCCGTCAGCGTACCCAGGCTTTAGCCCTGAGCCGTGCCATCGGCGCCGTCGAGTCTCTGGTTGGCCACGGTCAGCGGAGCGCCGCCCTGCTCTTCGAGGCTGCCCATGCCGTCTTCGGCGCCGAACCCGATATCCGCGTCGACTACATTGCTCTCGTCGACTGGGCGACCCTGCTGCCCGTCGAATCCGCGGCGCCAGGCACCCTCTTCGCCGTCGCTGCATGGGTCGGGGAAACCCGCCTCATCGACAACACAATCCTGCCCTGAAACGTGAAAGCCGCCCCGCAGGACGGCCCTCGCTGTGTGGCAGACCGGCCTACTTCGCCCACGGAAGCGGCCAGGGCTGCACAATCACGTTGTCTGGATTGCTGATCGCGTGCGGAGATCCCGGCGCTTGCCGATGCTCCGATGGCGTCACCGTGAATACATAGAGCCTGCCGGCCGTCCGGCTGATCGCATAGAGATGATTGTGGTTGTCCCAGAACATCTGGTCGATCTCATTGGTCGTCAACAACCCCGTATATGCCGTAATCGGATTGGCGCCGTTGAAGTGGAAGACCTGCAGTCCGCTGGTTCCCGCCACCGCAACCAGTTTGCCCGAGGGAGCCATGTTGATGTCCGTCACCGTTCCAACAGCTACGGCCGGCATGTTCTGGTAGGTGCTGCTGGTGGTCAGATTGCCGCTCGCATCTGCGGTGTAAGTGGCAAGCTGATAGGGACCCGCGGTGGATCCGAATCCCTGGTTGGGCTGCATTGGAATGGCGAGATTGTTGGTGGGATCAGCTGCTGCCTTGAACGGGCACCAGCCTTCGTTCGGCGGCGCCACAGGAAAGGGTGGATTGATATTCAGTTGCGTCAGCGAACCGTCTGCATTCCGCTGGAACCCAAAGATGGTCGGACTGAAGTGAAAGCAGCTCGATGAGTAGGCAAACTTGTTGTTGCCCACGAAGCTCAACAAGGTATTCATCGAGGGGCTCGCTCCGGCTTCGTCCAAAAACGTCAGCGCGCCCGTGGGCTTGGCGATCGCGAACGACTGATACGTCGAGTTGGCGCAATTATTTCCGACAATGTCCACGTTGTAGAGCGATTGCCCGGTGTGATCCAGTTCGATCAACCCGGCGTTGTCGCACTGTCCCGGCTGCTGCACCGTCGAAGTGGAGGAATGCCGCAGGGAGCCATCTGCCTCGATGGAATAGGCAAGAATGTTGGTGCTTCCCGGCTGCGAGCCAAACAGGTACAGCCCGTTCACCGCCATCGAAGTCACGTTGTCGGCGAACGGAGAACCGGCCACAGGGGATAGCCGGCCATTCGGTGCCGCCGCGAAGGCCTGCACCTGCCTGACACCTGTCGTAGTGTCAATCGCATTTGAAACGTACACGTAAGCCACTGGGGAAGTTGTCGTCTGGGCAAGTGCGCCGGCCGTACTTAGCGCTGCCCCAAGGCAAGCGACTTTCAAGTTGCGCGTCATGGATTCTCCTCAATGCCGCGCTGGCCCTCTATCTTTTCTCCGTTTGCAACTTCAGGTTTCTTTCTAGGAATAAGCTGATCCGGAATTGCCTGCCAAGGCGGCTCGCTTCGTAAGATGCGTTGGATCTGAAGCTGCCCTGCGGACTCGTTCCGGGGCGCCCCGAATTTGTGACCAAACGACAACCCGGAGGAACGAACTGCACGGTTTCACTTGGAGTCTGCAGTAATTTCACGCCCCGGATTGCAGCATCAAAATTGGTTTCGGTGGGGCGAAACTACCCCCAAACGCGTTACAGTGGTCCCGAATCGCCTTTGTTAATTCTGGCCGGACACCGATGCCCGAACTGCCTGACATCTCCGCCTACCTTGTGGCCCTGGAAGCCCGTATTCTCGGTCAGACCGTCGAGCACGTCCGGCTGGGGTCCGTCTTCGTCCTTCGCACCGTAGACCCTCCGCTCTCCGCCGCCGAAGGACGCGCCGTCACCGCCCTGCGCCGAATCGGGAAGCGCATTGCCATCGGCGTCGAGGGCGACGTTTGGCTGGTGATCCATCTCATGATCGCCGGCCGCCTGCATTGGAAGCCTCCTCAATCCAAACTGGCCGGGCGCAACGCCTTGCTGGCCCTCGATTTCCCCCATGGCACCCTCACACTCACTGAAGCAGGATCCAAGCGCCGCGCCTCTTTGCACGTCCTGCGTGGCCAACAGGCCCTCAACGACATTGACCCCGGCGGTTTTGAGGTCTTCTCCGCCGATGCCACACTCGCAGGGTTTCGCGCAGCGCTCAGTCGCGAGAACCGCACCCTCAAACGCGCTCTCACCGACCCGCGCCTCATCTCAGGCGTGGGAAATGCCTACTCCGACGAAATTCTGCACGCCGCCCGAATGTCACCCATCGCTCTCACCCACAAGCTCGGTGACGAGGACTGGAAGCGTCTCTTTGAAGCCACGCGCAGCACTTTAAGCTCATGGGTGGAACGCCTCAACGCGGAAGCGCGGAGCGCCTTTCCGGAGAGGGTCACGGCCTTCCGTCCAGACATGGCGGTACACGGCCGGTTTGGCCTGCCCTGTCCCCGCTGCGGCCAACCTATCCAGCGAATTCGCTACGCCGACAATGAAACCGACTACTGCGCGCAGTGCCAGACCGGCGGCAAGGTACTGGCCGATCGAAGCCTCTCCCGCCTGCTCGGTTCAGATTGGCCCCGAACCCTGGACGAGTTGGAAGCTCTCAAACGCAAGTAGCTCGAAATCGGCAGAATTTTGCCCAGGATGGACCCGTGAAAATGTTCATTATCCGCACGCGACTCTGGTTTCGCCCGAGGTGATGCACCGCCGAAACGAAGAAGCTGCTAGATCGTCGGATTCAGAGGTTTCCGCGACACTAGCTCTAGATGTAACGAACAGAACGGCAGCGGATCCTGTGGGCTGAACACCAGATTTAGAAACCCGTTCATCATCTTCTTCGCGGGAACCGCGAAGAGCCGGTGCAGCGTCCGCGACCGTCCCGCCCAGATCGCCTGCACTTCGGACCCCAGAAATTCCACTTCCATTCCCGCCTGTAACGCCAGGTACCGCGCACGGATGCTCCCGATGGCGGTGCGATGGCTCAGCTCGCCGTTCTGAATGTGTCGGCCGAACGGCGAATCGCCATTGGGAAACCGCGCAATGTAAACGCCTCCCGGCTTGAGCACTCGGGACACCTCGCTCAGAAACTCCGGCAACGCATCCAGGGGAATGTGCTGCATCACATCGAACGCTGCCACCATCTCGAATGAGGCGTCCTCAAACGTCTCCAGAGTCTCCGATTCGGTAACCTGAAATCCCTTCTGATAGGCGCTCTCCAGAAGCTCCCGATTCACCTCGGTCCCGCGCATCTTCCACTTTTGCCGTCTCCCAAACTGCAGGAAAGCCCCGTTGCCAAACCCAATTTCGAGAACGCGCGATCCTTCGGGTATGGCCACTCCCGCCTTGCGCAGAAACGCGGCGAAGTCAGCCTCCTCACTTGCGCTGAGCCCGCCAAAGCTTTCCGGATCCCAATGTCTCCACTCAAGGTATGCGCTTCCATAAGCCGGTTCGCTGACTTCAGGAGGCGCCTGGGGAGTGCGTGCCCCATCCATCGCGACAATCCTCGTCTCTACGGATGGTGAGTCGGTCGTCGGGCGCGTGAAGGGAATCACGTGACGGGTCGTACGCATGGGAGGCCCCGTTTGTTTGGAGGATCGACGATCCGTGAATGGATGCTTCTGCATGTTCTTTTCGGCAAACAAAATGGCGGCCGCCATTTTCATTTGACACAGGTCCGGCAACTGCCCCACAGTCGATTGCACCCTCTTCCCCACGATTTCTCTAACAACCTGACCTCGGAGGTTCCATGCATCACCTTCACTTCAATCAAATCGCGCTTATTGTCGCCGCGGTTGCCATTTGGCTGCTCGGCGCCCTCTGGTATTCGTCAGTGCTGTTCGCCAAGCCATGGATAGCAATCATCGGTCGCAAAGAGGGTGAAAAGCCCAAGGGCCTTGTCACCGGCATGGTGGGCTCCCTCATCGGCGATTGGATCCTCGCGTTCATTCTCGCCCACATCGTGGGCTGGTCTGGGGCGGACAACTTCGGCACCGGCGCCTTCGTTGGCTTCCTTGTGTGGCTGGGCTTTGTGGTCGGACCCCTGTTTCCGCAAAGCATCTACGAAGGCCGCCCCTTCAAGTACTTCGCCATCAATGCGGGGTATTGGCTCATCAGTCTCGTCGGCGTTGCCGGCCTGCTTGCCGTCTGGCACTAGTCAGTCTGTGCCCCATTCATCGCAGCTTTATCGCGATGAATGGCCGCGGGCCGTGCGCGGGATCACCTAACCCGATTTTCAGAGCCGTGATCCCGCATCACTGGGTAAAATTCTTTCCATGAGCAAAGAAGCCATCTCAACTCCCAACGCACCCGCGGCCATCGGCCCGTACTCGCAAGCCATCCGCCTGGGAAACATCGTCTTCACCGCCGGCCAGGGCCCTATCGATCCAGCCACCCAAAAGATCGTTGCCGGCGGCATTGTGGAGCAGACCACCCGGGTCATGGAAAACCTCAAGGCAATCCTCGAGGCCGCCGGCACATCTCTTGAGAAGGCCGTCAAGGCCAGCGTCTTCCTCAAGGACCTGAACGACTTTACTGCCATGAATGCCGTCTACGCACGATACATGGCCCCTGAAGGCGTAGCCCCTCCAGCCCGTACCACCGTCCAGGCGGCGCGACTTCCCGGCGACATCCTGGTCGAAATCGATGTAATCGCCGAGGCCTGACCCCTAGTGGCAGCCGGCGCATTCTCAATGCTGCGGATTTGCCGCCTTTTCCTGCTCATTCAGGGCCTTGTCGCGATGCTGCTTGGCCCTCGACTCGTCCTTGGCGGCTTTGGCCCGTGCTTTCGCGGCCTTTTCTTCATGCTTCTGCTGCTTCCGCTGCCGCTTCATATCTTCCTTTGTCATCGTTGTTGACGTGGCATCGGAAGACTGGCCGGCGTTGGTCGTCGACGTCGTCGTAGTCGTCGTCTGAGAATCAGGCGGTTGCGGCTGCTGTTGTGCCGATGCGACAAGAGTTGAAAAAATCGCCAATGCTGCGAAATGAAGGCTGAGAGAGGGATTACGAGGCAAGGGATTGCTCCTTCTGGATGCGTAGAAAAATTTATGGGTTTAGGCATGTCCACTATGAGCTGACGGACTATAACCAATTGGTTGCAATCCACCTGGATTAAGCCGCTTTCTCGCCGGATCCGTCTGAACGTCCGGAGCTATTCTCCGCATCGCCGCATCTAAAACTCATACGCCTCACAGGAGACTTTGCATGAGTGACTCCCCAAAGCCCATCGCCGAGAAGGTCAAGAAAACCGACGCTGAATGGCGTGCCCAGCTCACACCGGAGCAGTATCACGTGCTGCGCGAGAAGGGCACTGAGCGCCCCTTCACAGGGCCTCTAGAATTCAACTACGAAACCGGCGACTACCATTGCGCGGGTTGCGGCGCGCTGCTCTTCAACTCTGGAGCCAAGTTTGATTCCGGCTGCGGCTGGCCCAGCTTTATGATTCCCGCTGACTCCACCGCCGTCGCCGAGCACGAGGACCGAACCCTCGGCATGCGCCGCGTCGAAGTCACCTGCGCCCGCTGCGGCGGTCATCTGGGCCACGTCTTCCCGGACGGTCCCCGACCCACCGGCCTTCGCTATTGCATCAATTCCGCCTCGCTGACCTTCGAGCACGCGGAGAAATGATCCTCAAGTCGTCCCGGTATGACAGGAGAACGCCGCCGGAACATGATGGACTCCCGGCGATTCATGGCCGCCGCGGAGTTCATTTGGTTCGGATAATCGCGGAAACGTTGACCTGATTTCCCGGATCGTCCATTTAGTCTGTCCCCATGCTTCTCCGCCTTCTTTGCACCGGTCTGGTCTGCTCGACCCTCGCGTCTGCACAATCCGTACCGCCTCAGGAAGACCCGCAGCTCGACCACGACCTGCAATCCATCGCCGCCGCCCACCACGGCAAGGTCGCACTCTTCGCAGAGAACCTCAAGACCGGCCAGACGGCCTCAATCGCCCCCGACGAGCCTGTCAAAACCGCTTCCACCATCAAGATGGGCATCCTCCTCGACGCCGCTGAGCAGATCCGCTCGGGCCGCGCCAGCCTGGGTGAGAAACTGGTCCTCGACCACGACAACCAGGTTGAAGGCTCCGGGGTCCTGGGCCAGCTCGACACCCCCCTCCCCCTCACTCTTCGCGACACCCTGACCCTCATGGTCGTCCTCAGCGACAACACCGCCACCAACATGGCCATCGACCGCCTTGGGCTCGCGCACATCAACGCCACCCTTCGCGCTGCCGGTCTCAAGCAGACGTATCTCTACAAGAAGGTCTACGTCCCCGCCACAGGCCCTCTGCCGCCCGATCAGCCAAAGTTCGGCCTGGGAAAGACCACCGCGCGCGAAATGGCCGGCATCATGGCCCGCATCGCCACGTGCAACCTGCCCGAGGATGATCAGTCCCAGAAGGCGAAGTTGTCCCCACCGCATGCAGTTTGCGGCGCGCTTCTGCACATGCTCCGCAATCAGCAGGATCGAGATGGCATTCCGCGCTACCTTGAATTCCTCGATACCAGCGAGCACGGCTCCGCCATCGCCAACAAGACCGGTGCTCTGGATGCCGTCCGCGCCGACGTCGCCCTCATCTCCTCCAAAGCCGGCCCCATTGTCATCGCCGCTTACACCTGGGACAACACCGACCAGCGCTGGAACGGCGACAACGAGGGCGAGCAGACCATCGCCAAACTCGCCAGGGCCGTCGCCGATCGCTGGTCGCCCGACGGGCTCGACCCCGAAGCCTTCAACTGGGATAATCCGCTCGCGCCCCCCGCGGCGCCTCCGAAACCCGCTTCCGCAACTCGCCCCTGAGCGAACCTAAAACGGGACCTGATCTCAGCGATTTTGCGCTCCAGATGTGCGTCTCGCGATGCACAGCCCGCTCGCCAACATCCCTGCTAAAATCGACCTTTCCGGCCCAGCCATGCCGCGCCGAGTCCAGCCCGCAGGAAGTCCAGTGCCTGAAGATTCCAAGCCCAAGCCCGTAACTTACGCCGATGCCGGCGTCGATATCAGCAGCGGCGACCGTACCAAGGAACGCATCAAGTTCCTGGCGCAGAAGACCTTTAATCGCAACGTTTTAGGTGGAATCGGCGGCTTCGGCGCGCTCTTCCGCCTCGACCTGCAGCGCTGGAAAAGCCCCATTTTGGTCAGTTCGGCGGACGGGGTGGGCACAAAGCTTAAAGTGGCCTTTCAATTGGGGTTACACCACACCGTGGGTCAGGATTTAGTCAACCACTGCGTTAACGATATCGCCGTGCAGGGGGCCACGCCGCTGTTCTTCCTGGACTACTTTGCCTGCGGCAAGCTCGAGCCCTCGGTCACGGAGGATGTGGTCACCGGCCTGGCCGACGCCTGCAAAGCCAACGCATGCGCCCTGATCGGGGGCGAAACCGCCCAGATGCCCGGCTTCTACGCCGACGGGGAATACGACCTGGCCGGCTTCATCGTGGGGGCCGTCGATCGCGAGAAGATGGTCACCGGGGCGGGCATCAAGCCCGGCGACGTGCTCATTGGCATGCCCTCCACCGGGTTGCACACCAATGGCTACTCGCTGGCCCGCAAGCTGCTTTTTGAGGTCGCCGGGTACAAGCCAACCCAGTACGTGACCGCCATCAAGGAGAAGGCCGGCGCCGCACTGATGAAGACGCACCGCAGCTACCTGCACGTGATTCAGAAACTCGTGACCGCAGGCCTCACAACGGGGATGGCCCACATTACTGGCGGCGGCATCACGGAGAATCTGCCCCGCATCCTGCCCAAGGGGACAGCCGCGCAAATCGAGCTTGGCTCGTGGCCGGCGCTGCCCATTTTCGATCACCTTCGAGACCTCGGCCAGGTCTCCCAGGATGAGATGATGCGCACCTTCAACATGGGCGTCGGCCTCATCGCCGCCATTCCCGCTGCAAAGTACACGAAGGCGAAGAACCTCCTCGACCGCGCCGAAGAAAAGTTCTTTGTCATCGGCCGTGTCACCAAGGGTGAGCGGCGGGTGCAGTACACGTGACCTGCTTTGGCCGACTGGTGTTTTCTAAACCTGAATGAAAAGCAAAAGCAGATCCTTCGACTCACCACCCCCAAACTGAAACCCGTTTGGGGCCCCTTTCGCTCAGGATGACAGGCCATTTTCTGTTATGAAATTTTCTGAAAGGACAACACTTGCGGTAGGAGTAAGAACGATGAGTGACGGCCGCGAAGAACGTGAAGAACAAGAGAGGCGCCGGGCGGAAGAAGAGCGCAAAGATCGCCGCGATGAACTAGAACGCTTCCCAGCGGATCAGTGGAAGCCCGAGCGTACTGACTCCTAGCAACTCGCCACACCATGAGGGCTCTCGACCCTTTTAAGGAACGTATTCGTGGAAGCCAAAGCCCGTCCGACCCGTCTCGGCATTCTTCTTTCAGGCCGCGGCTCCAACTTTCTTGCCATCGCTCAATCCGTACGCGAAGGCCGCCTGCCCAACGTCGAAATCGCGATCGTTATTTCGAATGTCGCAGACGCCCCCGGCATTGCCACAGCTCGCGCTCTCGGCGTTCCCACCACGGTCCACGTCTCCAAAGGCCGGGCCCGCGCCGACCACGACGCCGAAATGCTCGCCACACTCCGAGCGCACAACGTCGAGTTGATCTGCCTGGCCGGGCTACATGCGCCTGCTGTCGCCCGAATTCATCGCGGCGTTCCCCAACCGCATCCTCAACATTCACCCGTCGCTGCTGCCTGCATTTCCGGGTCTCGATGCCCAGCAGCAGGCCCTCGACTACGGTGTCAAAGTAGCCGGCTGCACTGTCCACTTCGTTGACGAGCACCTCGACCACGGCACCATCATTCTGCAGCGCGTCATCCCGGTCCTGGAAACGGACGACGGACATTCGCTCGCCGAACGCATCCTCGCCGAAGAACACATCGCCTACTCTGAGTCCATCGCCCGAGTCGCCAGCGGCGCGTGGGAGATCCAGGGCCGACGCTACGTCAGACGCCCCTGAACCCGGCTTGCGGAAAAAGGCTGAATGCGTGCGAGAAGCCCGAGAGGCGAACCTCAAGTGATGAAACCCGAATATTTCATTGGTCTATTGGCACGGCTGAACAGCTTGCTGAGAGAGCACATATTTTCCAGCGAAATTCCCGAAAGCATACCTCAGCGGCTAAGGCCCGCGTTGATTGCATCGGTTACGCCGGGGATGAATCCCCGGCCTACCACCCGGACGAATTCTTCCGCAGCCTCTCGGCGCATCACTTTCGCTTAGGCGGCGCCGCGGTTCCCGCACTCACGCTATCTTGCCGCTGATGCGTAAACGCCGCTGCCGGCACGTCATTGATTGGAATCGACGGCCCCTCCCACAGCAGCCGCGGCGGGCCCTGGCTGCCCTCATGCAGTTCCTCGACATGCAGAGTGTGCCTGCCCGCGCGCAGCCCCAGCGCGCCGCGGTCATAGCGCATCGCATTTCCGGGCGCACCGCAAACCTGCGCGAATGGCGGACCGGTCTTCGCCACCTCAACGCCGTCAATGACCACGCGGGCGCCATCGCGATCCATCAGGTGGAACGTGTACCCACCGTCCACCGGAATATCAATGAAACCGTCCCAGGTGGTCGCGTAGCTGGTAAAACCCTGCGCGCTCGCGTTCAGGTTGGGCGCATCGCCTGTGAATACCGGCTTCAGGATGCTCAGGTCCGGCAGCTCCGTCCACGTGCCCGGATAAATCCCGAACCCCAGACCCGTCGCAATCGGACCCACAGGCTCCATGGAATCCATCCATCGACCCACGATCACCACGCCCTGAGAAGCCCAGTCTTCATGGCCCTTCTTGTCCCGCACCCGTAGCATCACCCTGAAGCGGCCCGCTCCGTTGCGCCCATCAAGATCCGTCCCTTCCGCGTCAGGAAACGTGTGCTTCACCTTGCGGCCGCGCCCTTCCGTCCCGTCTCCAAACAGCCATGTGTACTCGACGTGCGGCTGCTCCTTCGCTTCAAACGTGAGCGCCTGCCCCGTGCCTCCGGACGGCGGATCAACGGTGAACTGCAGCCACGGGCTCACTCGTTGCCTGGATCTTCACGGGCTGCGCATCGTTGGTGGAGAGTGGCACATCGGCATTTGTCGCGACTACCTTTTGCCCGTACTTCACGTTGTCCAGCACCACGCCGCTCACATTCCCTGAAACAAGTGATCCCGCCAGCGGCGGCTGATCCAGTGCCCAGATATTTTTGAACGTAAAGCTGCGCAGGCTCTGCTCTCTCTGCTCCATCTGCACCAGCGAATACCAGTTATCCAGAAAGAGATTTTCGAACCGGTAGTTGAAGTGATCGCCTCGCGATCCATTCGCACCCCAGAACCCCAGCAGCGCAAACGTCTGCCCGCACGCGCCGATGCCGGCATGCAGCACGTCGGAGTCGCGCAGCGTAAAGTTGCGCGAGTTGAAGATCTTCTTCGGCCATCCCGCACGCACCACGTTTGAAATGCTCGTCGACAGCACGCTGTGTTCCACCACAATGTCGTGCACTTCCTGGCCGGGCCGCACCATGTCCGCGTCGGTGTAGCCGTCCCAGTTGCCCATCAGCGCAATCACGTCGTCCGACGCGCGCAGAAACGAATTCCGCACCACGCCATCGCTCGATCCGATCCAGTCCATGCCGTCCTGGTTGGCATTGCCGGGATTGCCGCCGATCACTTTCAGATCGTCGTACACAAATCCACTCGAGTCCTTCATCTGGATCGACCACGTGCGCGAGCGCAGGATGCAGGTTACTCCATCCACTTCGACATTCTTCGCTTCCAGCGCATCGATGCAATGCCAGTCGGGCTTCTGCATCCAGCCTTCATCGGTGTTTGGATTCTGAGGCCCGTCGTACACAATGGTGCCGCGTCCCAGCACCTTCACATCGTGCACGCGCCAGAAATTCAAACTGCCGTAGAAATACGATCCCGGCGCCAGGTAAAACACGTCGCCGCTCTTTGGATTCAGGCTTTGCCTGATAAACGCCTGGCGCGTAGATGTGGACGTTCTCCGCAGGCTTGGGCGGCGCGGGCGCCGGCGTCTCCGCAAACAGAAAGAGCATCTGCGCATGATTCAGAAAGTCGCGAGGCCTCGAAATTGACAGCTTTGCCGGCCCCGCCAGTTTGAAGCGAATCGTGCGTCCATTCCGCTCCGCGCGAATGCCCAGCCGCCACGGTTCAATGTCTACGCCGCGATCCCAGAAGCCCGGTTCGGCCGCCGTAATCTCTACCGTCACCGCGCCTGTGGTTTCAAAGCTCGCATACGCGTAGTTAGCCGCGGCGTGCGCCACACCCACCGGCTGCCCATCCACCGTAACGCTCAAGGCATCCCAACGCATCTCCGGCGGAACCGGGGCTGATGTCACACGCGAAGCGGCATGAACCAACGAAAACTGAAGCGCAAGAAGCAGCGCGAGCAACGCAACGCAGACCCAGCAAGAACGCCAACTCCGGCCGAAAGGAATGGGAACGTCTTCAAGGTTACACCCGCGCACATTTACCTGCGATAGCCGTCGCTCCGCCGTTGTACATTGATTGCGATTGGGCCGCCTTCGCCTGTATCTGAGAAATTTCTGCGGGAGAGAATTGTGTCACCGGATATGAGACTTGTCATCCGACCCGCCGAGCGGCGCGACATCCCCGTCATGGCCGTGCTCCGCTCCTACCATTGGGAGACAGCGGCCTTCTGGGAACCGCGCGTCGAACAATACCTCTTCGGCGGCCACTCTCCGCAGCAGGCACTTTCCGGACGAGCAGCCTTTGTGGCCGAGGAAGGCGAATCAGTACGGGCTTCGTGGCCGGCCACCTGACGCGCCGCTATCAATGCGACGGCGAACTCCAATGGATTAATGTCGCGCCCGATCATCGCGGCCGCGGCATCGCCGGCTCTTTACTGGTCGCCATGGCCAATTGGTTTGCTCAGCAGAACGCCCGCCGTATTTGCGTGGATGTCGTGCCTGAAAACGCCGCGGCGCGCGGACTCTACGCGTCTTACGGAGCGGTTCCGCTCAATCCGCACTGGATGGTTTGGGAAGACATCACGCGCATTGCCGAAAAACCCGCGAATCCGGCTCCCGAGCCGGAGACTAGATCCCTTCGCCCATCGAGACGTATCCAGCGAGCCGGTCCAACTCATCACGATAGGCCGTGCGGTCCGCTTCTTCCGCCGCAAATGGCTCCTCACATCCATCGGTCGCACCCAGCCGCTGCTCAAGCTCATCCACGCGTGCCGACAACGCAATCAACGCGTCTGACAGTGGGTCCTTGATGTCATGCGGATCGGTGATCAAGATCCGCTCGCCGTTGCGATACACAATATGCGCAGGCACGCCCACGACGGTCGAATTCGGAGGCACGTCGTTCAACACCACCGACCCCGCACCGACGCGCGAGTTCTGCCCCACCGTGATGTTTCCCAGAACGTTGGCGTTGTTGCCAATAAACACGCCGTCGCAGATGGTGGGGTGCCGCTTGCCATGCCCCTTGCCGGTGCCGCCCAGGGTCACGCCCTGGTACATCGTCACATCGCTGCCGACGATGGCCGTCTCACCGATCACCACGCCCGGTCGCGTGATCGATGAAGAGCCGTCGCCCCAGCATCGCACCTGGGTGAATATCCACCCCTGTGAAGAACCGCGCGTACTGCGAAAGAATGCGCGCCGGAAGCCGAAGCTTCGCCTTCCACAATCCATGTGACACGCGATGAATCCATACCGCCCAGAGCCCCGGGTAGCACGTCAGCACCTCGAGCGTGGAGCGCGCCGCCGGGTCGCGCTCCAGCACCGAGCGGATATCTTCGCGAATCAGGTCGAGCATGGACAGTCCTGACTGAGCCACCAAGGCCGGGTGCCCCAGGTCTCGATTTTGAGACCTGGGATACCGCAGGCGGTCGATCTACAGGGTCACGGGGTGCGTAGGCAGCGCCAGCGCTTCTTGCCGCAGCGACTCAAACAGCGCGCTGGACAGATAGCGCTCGCCGAAGCTGGGTAGTATCACCACTATCAGCTTGCCCGCATTCTCAGCCCGCGCCGCCACCTTCAACGCCGCCGCCACCGCCGCGCCCGACGAGATGCCCACGAACAGCCCCTCTTCCAGCGGCAACCGGCGCGCCATCGCGATCGACTCCTCGTTCGTCACCTGGATCACTTCATCGATCAGGCTCGTATCCAGCATCGCCGGGAACAAATCCCGCGCCAATTCCCTGGATCTTGTGCGGCCCGGGCTTGCCGCCCGAAAGCACCGGGCTGTCCGTCGGCTCGACCGCAATCGCCTTGAAGGACGGCTTCTCGGGCCTTGATGTACTGCGCCACGCCGGTAATCGTGCCGCCCGTTCCCACGCCGGAGATCAGAATGTCGACCTTGCCGTCGGTGTCTTCCCAGATCTCCGGGCCCGTCGTGTTGAAGTGAATCGCGGGGTTTGCCGGGTTGTCGAACTGGCCGCAGAATGACGCCGTTCGGCGTGTTGGCCAGAATCTCGTTGGCCTTGGCGATCGCGCCCTTCATGCCGTTCGGCCCCGGCGTCAGCACAATCTCCGCACCCAACGCCAGCAGCAGCACGCGCCGCTCCAGGCTCATCGTCTCCGGCATGGTCAGGATGATCTTGTATCCCTTCACCGCCGCCACAAACGCCAGCGCAATGCCGGTATTGCCGCTGGTCGGCTCAATCAAGACTGTCTCGCCCGGCTTGATCTTGCCGCTCCTTCTCGGCGGCGTCAATCATTGCGTATGCCGATGCGGTCTTTCACGCTGGCCAGCGGATTCCGGCTCTCCAGCTTGACCACCACCGTCGCCGGCAAGCCCCGCCGACACTCGATTCAGCCGCACCAGCGGGGTGCGCCCGATCAGTTCCGTTACATCTGCGGCAATATGCGCCATGTCATTCTCCTCTTCCGGGCATGCCCGGGCTTTCTCTGGGTGTGAGTGTTCAAAATGAAGGTGGAGCTGTCAGGCGGGAAGATTCGCGCGTTCGACGCGCATGCCGGGCATCGGAGCTCTCACCAGGCGGGTGTTAGCGACATCGATGCATGCAGATAAGGTAGACCTTCAGGGTGGAGTGTGGCAAGAGCGGCCTTGATCCAGGAGCACGCAGCTGCGCGTTTGTTTTTATGCGTCGGCTACCGGCTCTATTTCAAGCACTTCAACCGGACCCGGAATATCTACAACCACACCCCGCATCCATAGTGACCGAGCATAGGTCCCCGCGTCTTTGCCGGTAATCAGAGAGCGAATTTTATATTTGCCTTCCGGAATCACCGGCAGCTGCACGGTCGCGTTCGCCGCACCCGATTTATTCCGGAACAGCACAATCACCCCGGCGCCATTTCGTGCCAGCCGCGCAAACCCATCCCACGCCGCCGGCGTTGTCTGCCGCCAACTTCCCAGAGGAAAGAAGCTCTCGCTGACCTTCACGCGCCGCCGCAGTTGTTTGAACCAGCCAATCTTTTCGTGATACCAGGCTCGGTCTGCCGCGCTCAGCTTGCGCAGATCGCCGCACAGCAGCGGGGCCGAACCAATTGCCGTCGCAAAGGCCTCCTGGATCGTCGGCAGGTCCGCGTGCATGTTGCCGATCAGCATCGCCTCCACCGGCATCGTCGCCGCGCGCGCGTACAGCAATTGGCGTGCCTGCCGCGGCCCCCCTGAATCCGGCGTCCGGTCGTCCACGTTGCTCATCCAGTCCAGGTCGCCCGCCGCCAGCAATCCGGCGTCGATAATGTGTTTCTGTCCCCACAGCTCGAATGTCAAATCCAGCAGCACATCGGGATGCTTCGCGTACACCTTCGCCGTCGCCTTCGCAATGCCCTCGTAGATCCGCCCTAGCGACTCCGCCCAGTTCGCGTGGTCGTGCCCCTTGGCCCAGCATCCCGGCGCTTCGCCATACGCGTTGAAAATTGTCGTGATGTCCAGCTTCACGTACGCCAGCCGGAACCGCTCGATGGCGTCCATGATCCGGTCCGCCGCCGACTCCCAGAACGGCGACGCCATGCACATCACGGCTTTCTCTCCGCCCATCGTCCCGGTGTACTTGGTTTTTCCTTCGATGTCCTGCGAGGCCCATTCCGGATGCTGGTGATACACCGCCGTATTCGTTCCGATTGCCGCAATCGGCATCCACAACCCCAGGCGCATCCCCGCTGCCTCAACCGCTTTGATAATCGGATCCAGCCCTCCGGGAAAGTTCGCCAGGTTCACCGTGTTTTCGCCATACTCCAGCTGCCACCCATCGTCGATGGTGAACACATCCATCCCCATCGCGCCCGCGGCCTCAATCAGCTCCATCACCGTCTTCTCGTTGATGCCCCGCTCAAATGGCTCCCAGGTGTTGTAGATCCAAGGAGGTCCCCCGGCATCCACGCGCCGCTCCAACACCTGCGCCCCGTAACTCGGCAGCCGCCACTGCGGATCGTTGTAGCCATCGCCTCTGCGAAAGGGCACCAGCGAAGCCGCCGCCGTCGTGAATGCTTCGCCACCCGCAATCAGCCGCTCAAACGGCATCAGATCGGTGTCATACATGACGCTCAGGCGCGCGCCGCCCGGAGCATCCCAGGCCCCAATCTCCGTGCGCTTCATGTAGCCCGGCACTTCACTCACAATCGCCATGCCTTCGCCGCTCAGTCCGTTCGCCACCAGCAATCCGCCATCTTCGGAGCGCCCGGTATAGAACGTCTCGCGCGGCACCGTGCCATATTGGGCCAGGAGCGTGATTTCGTTTGCCGCCCCCAATGACAGCTCCAGCATCTCCACATTCAGGTGTGTAATACGCAGCGGCATACTCCCGGTATTGCGCAGCACCAAGTGTTTACGCAGCGCGGGATGTCCGTCATACATGCGATATACAACGGACACCTCAAGCGTCGCCGTCCGCTGCCGCAGCCGCACAGTCAGCGACTTCCCATGCGCCAACGCATCCGGTTTCGCCTCGATCAGTTCGAACCCAGCATCCTTGCTTGAAATCGCTTGCCCATTGCACACAAACGAGAACTCCGCCGGCGCCTTCGCCGGATCCGTTCCCTCTGGCAATGTAGTCCTTGTGCATCGCGAAGCACGCGATCTGTTTGGTATAGAGCCCGTGGCCGGCCTGAAAGCCGACGACCCGCTGCACCAGGTCGTTTCCCAGCGTCCACGTCTGCTCGGCTTCCGAACTCTCCGCCCGAATCAACGACGGCCAGGCGCAGCCCGCAGCCATCAACGCACCACTCTTGAGCACACGCCTTCTGTCGATGTCTGCTGGCCTCGCCATCTTTCGCACTCCCGCATGTTCCGGATTCAATTCGGCTGAATCCTACCATGCGAAAGCTTCCGATGGCCCGCGCCAACCCGCAGCGGCGTCAACCCGTATTCCGCAACCCCGCCGCAATCCCGCTGATGGTCGCCGCAATCGCGCGGTTCACATCCGGCGTATCCTCGCCCGCGCGCTTGCGCCGCAACATGTCCACCTGGATCAAGTGCATCGGGTCCACGTACGGATTGCGCAGCTTGATTGATCGCGCCAGCACCTGGTTGCCTTCCAGCAACTCCGCCTGCCCCAGGATCGCCAACACGCCTCTCACGGTCCGATGAAACTCCGCTTCCAGCATCGTGTACACGCGGTCGCGCAGCTCCTCATCCTCCACCAGGCTGGAGTACAGCTTCGCCGTCCCGATGTCCGCCTTGCCCAGCGCCATTTCCACGTTGCGCAGCAAGTCGATGAACAGCGGGAACTCCTTCGCCATGTCCTTCAGCACGGCCAGCGCACCCGGCTTCTCCATGAATTTGCCCAGCGCGTGCCCCACGCCAAACCAAGCCGGCACCAGCAAACGCGACTGCGTCCACCCAAATACCCACGGAATCGCACGCAGATCCGTGATCTGCGTCGAAGCCTTCCTGCGCGAAGGACGCGACCCAATCTTCGCCTGCTCCAACTCCCCCATGGGCGTTGACTGTTCAAAGTACGTTACCAACTCAGCATTCTCCAGAATGTTCTTCCGGTAATGCTCGAATGAAATCTCTGACAACTCATCGAGCGCCGCTTCCCACTCGGGCTTCAGCACGCCCGTGAAGTGCCCATGTGGATCGCGCGCATTCGGCCGCGCCAGTGCATCCAGGCAAGCGGCAATCATGAGCTCAAGATTCCGTTCCGCCAGCACCTCATCGGCGTATTTGAAGTTCAATACTTCGCCCTGCTCCGTGATCCGCAGCTGCCCTTCAAATGAATCCATGGGCTGCGCAAAAATCGCGCGATGCGTCGGGCCGCCACCGCGTCCCACCGTCCCGCCGCGCCCATGGAAGAGCCTCAGCTTCACGCCGCACTCTCGCGCCACCACGTGCAGGTCGCGATGCGCCCTGAAAATCTCCCACGTGCTCGTCAGCATTCCACCGTCTTTATTCGAGTCGGAATACCCAAGCATCACTTCCTGCCAGTTGCCCCACGTCGCCAGCAGCCGCTTGTAATCCTCGCGGCTCCACAGTTCGCGGCAAATCGCCGGAGCGTTGCGCAAATCTTCGATCGACTCAAACAACGGCACCGGCATCAAACCCGGATTGCTCCCCGCGCCTTCAACGGTCACGCCCCCCAGCCGCGCCAGCCGCACCACCGCCAGCACATCGTCCACTGACGCCGCACCGCTGATCACGTACTGCCGTATCGCCTCGGGCGAGCAGCTCTGCTTTACCTCGCTCACCGCGCGAAATGTCTCCAGCACCCCAGCGGTTTCATCCGACAACGACACCGGCAATTGCGCCGCCGCCGTATCCGCCACCGCCTCCTTCAGCGCCTGCGCATGCACCTTTGCATGTTGCCGCACATCCAGAGTGTGAAGATGCAGCCCGAACGTGCGCACCTGCAGCAGCAGAGGGTCAATCAACGTCCGCGCAATGCGCAACCCTCGATTCGCCGCCAACGACGCCCGCAAGACTGCCAGGTCATCCACAAACTCTGCCGCCGAGCAGTACGCCGGCAGCGCCTCCGTCAAATGCTCCTGGCCCTGCGCCAGCGTGTATGGCATCACCGGCACCGCGTTGCCCGCCGCCAGCAAGTGCTCGCTCGACCGCATCGTTCGCTGCACCCGCGCCTTAACGCAAATCACGTACCGCCGGTAGTACTCGTACCGATACTGCTCGCCGAACACCTGCGCCTCCGGCGTTCGCAGTTGCCCAAGATATCCATCGAGCCGCGACTTCAACTCGTCGCTCACCGCAATTTGCTGCGCGCTCGTCGTCAGCAGATCGATGATCTCTTCCAGCTTGCGCATGTAAAACAGCAGCAGATGCCCGCGCGCCAGTTGAATCGCATCCCTCGTCACCTCCGGCGTCACAAACGGATTGCCATCGCGATCCCCGCCGATCCAGGACCCGAACTGCAGCAACTGCGGTAAATCCAGCGCCTCCATCTCCACGCCATACGCCGTCCGCAGCGCCTCCGCAATCTCCAGGTACAGCACCGGAAGCGTCGCAAAAATGGAGACGTCGTAATAGTCGAGCCCCATCTTGATCTCGTCGTACACCGTGGGCCTGTGCGACCTCACTTCGTCCGTCTGCCAAAGGCTCGTGATCTCCGCGCGGATCATCTCCTCAAGCCGTGCCAGGTCTTGCTCCGGCGTCGGAATCCGGTCGAGGGTTGCCAGAAACTCCCCGATCCGTCTCCGTTTGAACATCACCGATCGCCGGGCGACTTCAGTAGGGTGGGCCGTGAATACCGGCACAATCAGCACGCGCTTCAGCCAATCCAACGCCTCGTCCGCGGTTATGCCCACCCGCCGCATCGCCTTCAGCGTCCCGGCAAGCGACCCGCGCTGCCGCCCCGCTTCTCCTGACAACTGCAGCGCCAGCCGCCGCCGCTTGCGATGGTTCGTCTCCGCCAGGTTGATCAGTTCGAAATAGAATGCGAATGCCCGCGTCAGCAGAATCGCCCGCTCCACCGGCAGAGAATGCACCAGCTCCAGCGCCACCGCCGCATGCCGCGCCGCATCTTCTTCACTGCCCGTCAGCTCCGCATCGCGCCTCCGAATTGTCCCCTGGCGCAGCGCCTCGACATGCGCAAACAGATCATCGCCCGCTTGCTCGCGCAGCACTTCGCCCAGCAGGATCCCCAGCGAGCGCACATCGCGCCGCAGCGGAGCCTCTTTCAAATCACCGGACTGCGCCTCCAGCTCCGCAAGCCGCTGCGTCCAGCTTTCAGGGTTCCACAATAACGCCATCGTGCTTTGATTATGCCTGAGGGAAAGTCAGGGCCGTCTCACGGCATCTCTCCAAGGGTTGTCTTCCTGAGCGACGACCCTGAGCGCAGCCGAAGGGGAGGAGTCGAAGGATCTGCGCTTGTTCTTGCCGCTGCCTACGTGCCTCGAAGTTGGCTATGGCAACTTATCTGGACGCTCGCCATGTGTGCTGATTTTGCGAAAAGCGAAGACAAACGCAGCCACCGCGAATACGAGAGCCGTTGCTGGGGCCACAATGAGGGCCCACTCCGTCATCTCCCCCTAAACAGTTTCTCGCAGAGGAAAATTCCACCAACGAATCCAACCACTGCTGCGAAAACCGCGGCAACATCCTGACATTAAGATTGCAATCGAGATTTCGCCTGCCGTGGATTTCATGGGTTGTCCACATTGTAATCATCGGAACTGCGCCTTCATCAAAAACGAAATCCCACCCACCGCATAAATCATCTTTCCCGGCCCCGCATCGGCTTCCCAGTCACCTCGTGTCTCTGCACCTTATCAAACGCGCTCGCCAGCTCGCCCAACACGGCAGTCGAAGCCACCGGCACATTGTGCGCCCCCAGCACAATCTTCACCTCGGGCTCAAGGCCGCCAGCCGACGGACAGATCTCCATACGCCGTAAGATCCGTCTCCGGGCGATAGATCCACACCGTCCCTGAATAAAACGTGTCCCCCGTAAACAGCAATCCATTCGCGCGATCGAACAGGCAGATCGCATCCGGCGTATGCCCAGGCGTGGCAATAATCTCAATTGTCCGTCCGCCCAGCTCAACGCGATCCCCATCATGCATACCCTTCGCAATCTTCCACGGCCGCGTCGCATACGCTGCGCGATCAAACCCCACCGGCAGCTTCCCGCAAACCTCTCCCGGCGCAATCTCCGCCCGCGCATCGGCCTTCGACCCCTTCGCGCTCTCCCGCGTAAACGCAGTGTCCATCCCGTACACTGTGTCGAACTGCCAGTTACTCCCCACGTGGTCATTATGCGTATGGCTGTTCATCACCACCACCGGCAGCTTGGTCAGCTTCGCTATCAGCGCCTTCAGATCGCCAATCCCCATCCCCGTATCGAAGAGCAGCGCCCGCTCCTGCCCCATGATCAGGTACCCAATCGTCTCTTCGGACTGATGCGGCTCATAGATCGCCAGCGTCTGCGGCGCCACGCGATACACCTCGAACCACGAATCGTCCACCGCCACGCGCTCCAGCTTCGCGAACTCCGCCCGCGGCAACTTCCGGCACCACTCCGGCACATCCGTCTGTGCGTACGCCGCCGTTCCCCCGGCGCAAATCAGAATGCCAAGCAGCAAAAAACAACTTGTCTTCACGAACGAACCCTGAGCGCCGCGAAGGGGCAGTCGAAGGATCCGCGATTGATCTGGCATTTGCATTTTTCTCTCAGTCGTAAGTTGCCCCCGCTGTCACGGCCGACGGACCCTGATGAAAGTTGCTTCTATGTCGACGTTCCCCATGAACCAGGAATCGAATTGAATGATCCTTGACGGACGCTTTGCGCGCATGGACTGCCACAAAAAGCGACCCTGACACCCAAAGAAATCCATCGTAGCGATTCCGAGAAAAACGCTTCAGACTGAAGGTGCCCACGAGCTTATCACCGTTACTCGTGACCTCTCGCACAGGCTCCAAACGGGATGGCGCACATACTACATCTCAGGTTCCCCCCGGGAAACGTGGGGAAGATGTGTCTCTTCGCGGCCCGTAAACCGGAAAGGGCCACCCCCCCACCCCCTCCCCCTATGTAGCAGGAATTTCGCCTGATGATTTCCGTCAAAGTAATTAAAGTCAATTACATACGAGAATGCCTGTCAGATAACCTTCGCTTAATGTATATCCAAGGAATATTCGGGAACTTCGCCGAGATCACTTCAGGTGGGAGAGCTCGCCCTTGTCGCGGCGAGCGGTGCGGGCCGCGACATACAGGGACACGACCGTGATGTCGTCGGTCTGGCCGAAGCGCTTGGCGGTCTGGGCAATGTAGCGCGCGGATTCGTTGCTGACCTGCTGCGTCCGTTCGAAACCGAAGAGCTCGCCATCGGCATTGGCGGCTTCAACCACGCCATCGGAGAGGAAGACGAGCCGGTCGCCTGAGTTGAGCTGATAGGTCGTCTGCTCGTACTGCGCATCGGCGATCACTCCCAGCGGAAGTCCGGGTAGCAATTCGATCTCACGGCCGTCGCGGTAGGGGCCGAGGTGGCCGGCGTTGGCGATGATGAGCGTGCCGTCAGGGTAGATGCGGGCGCACAGGCAGGTAGCGAAGCAGGGCGCCGAGTCGAGTTCAGGCAGTGCTCCGGGAGAAGCGACCGCACCGATGAGGACGTGGTTAAGGTGTTCGAGGACCGTGGACGGCTCATGAGAAAGCTCGTTGCGCAGAGCCCCGACCAATGTGCTGGAGTTCATCGCCGCCTGCAGGCCCTTGCCGCTGACGTCGCCCACAACGAGTAGCAGCGAGTCGTCTTTGAGAGGAAGAACCTGGAAGAAGTCGCCGCCGACGCCGCCGATGGGCAGGTAGGCGCTTTCAAGCACGAAGTTGCGCGTGGATGGGAGCTGCGTGGGGATGAGCAGCGCCTGGACGCTGCGCGCCGCGGCGACTTCAGCGTTGGAGCGCTGCTCCAGCTGGCTGACGCGGATGAAGCGGTAGAGGATGACGGCGAGGAGGCTTCCGAGAAAGATGGAGTAGGCGATAGTTCCGGTGCCGAAGAAGACGGGGCCGAGGTGAAAGCGGGGAGAAGCGATGCGTTCCGGAAGCCAGTGCTGGGCCAGGGCATAGCCGAGGACAGTATCGATTGAGTCTGCCGTCGCCGCCAGGAAGAATGGAATCAGCATCACGCCCGCGTCGGCCTGGCCTCCGCGCCATGCACGGAAAAGCAGGACACAGACCAGGGCGCAAAACACAGTCTGCGCGGTAACGGACAGCACCTGGTAAACCTGCGGGACGGGAATGAAGTGAACCAACGGCAGCACCAGTATGCAGATCTGGGTGATCCGCACGAACCTGTGCGGGCTGCGGTCAGAGAAGCGAAGGACAAACTCGATAGTCACGACCATGAAGAGAGAGCCGGCGAAGATGCTAAGGATCTGATGGGCCGACAGCGATATGGCAGCCAGCCCGAAGGCCGCGTTCGCGGCTCCTCCCGCAGCCACTGAGACGCAGAGGAGCGCCAGCCACAGGTATTCCGAATGATGCCGCTGTCCCAGGTAGAGCGCAACGCCGAGTGTCGCGACGCACAGGAACAAGAACGTCAGGAGTAGCGCCGACGCGGCATTCTGATTCCATTTTTGCTCCGAGGCAGTCGCCAGCCTTTCGGCCACATCGGCGCCCGATACCAGCTCGACGCGATCGAGAAGGCCGCGACGGATGGTTATGTCACTTCCGGCCCAGGTACGAATGGCGATGACGACGGGTCCTGAAGTGTTTGTCTGCCCAAACGGCACGGCAATGGGCGCGGACAGATACATGGAAGGGCGGTCGGTCATTCCGCGCGTGTGTCCGGCTTCATTGCCGTTGATATAGACCGCCAGCTGACCGACGGCGTTGCTTTTCACAAACAGGACGAGGGGCGAACCCGCGGTCAGCTTGGCGAAGTCCGCGAGTTGCTGGGGAGGGAGGTGCAGGCGGTACCAGGCGTACCCGGAGTAGCCTCCGATGCCCTGCTCCACGAGCGACTGGCTGGCACTGACTGGAAGCCATGAAGAGTCGTCAAAAGCAGGGTCGGCCCAGCGCGGATCATCGCCAACGGAGAAGCGCCAGGGCCCGTCGAGCTGCAGGGCCGCGTGGATGCTGGATAGATCCGGAGCGAGGGCTTGTGCCGAGACTTGAGCCGAGGACGCAGGTGCGGCGGATGGTGTCTGTGCCGTGCCGGAAAGGGCAAGGAAAGCGCAGGCGCAGAAACCCGCGAGGCCGCGGAGATTCAGACGCACTTGAAGCTCCGTTACAGCTCGCCGGATCATCTCCATGGGTAGTCCGATTATGACGTCTGAGCCGGGAAGATTGTTAACAATCGACTCAGAGGGGCATACAGACGGACAGTCTCATTTTGTCCGTCTGAAATACCTACGCATGATTGTGAACTGCGGTTCCTAGCCGCGGCGGCCGCGGACGGCTTCTTTGGCTTCGGCGGGGCCGGTGGCCGGGACTTCAGGGACTTCGACCTTGGCGGAGGCTGCGCCAATGTTCAGCTTTTTGCGGAGCTCGGCGTCCATCTTGGCGAAGATGTCCTTATTCTCCTTGAGGAAGCTGCGGGTGTTCTCGCGGCCCTGGCCGATGCGCTCGCCGGAGTAACTGTACCAGGCGCCGGACTTCTCCACGATGTTGTTGGCCACCGCGAGATCGAGGACGTCGCCTTCGCGGCTGATGCCTTCGCCGTAAAGGATGTCGAACTCGGCTTCGCGGAAGGGCGCGGCTACCTTGTTCTTGACGATCTTGACCTTGGTGCGGTTGCCGGTGACGACGTCGCCTTCCTTGATGGCGGCGATGCGGCGGATGTCGACGCGGACCGAGGAGTAGAACTTGAGGGCGCGGCCGCCGGTGGTGGTTTCAGGGTTGCCGAACATGACGCCAATCTTCTCGCGGATCTGGTTGATGAAGATGAGGGCGGTGCGCGACTTGGAGATGGTTCCGGTGAGTTTGCGGAGGGCCTGCGACATGAGCCGAGCCTGCAAGCCCATGTGCGAATCGCCCATTTCGCCGTCGAGTTCGGCCTTTGGCACCAGCGCCGCCACCGAGTCCAGCACCAGCACGTCGATGGCTCCGGAGCGCACAAGGGCCTCAGTGATCTCGAGAGCTTGTTCACCGTTATCCGGCTGAGAGACCAGCAGGTTGTCCACATCCACGCCCAGCTTTTTGGCATATCCGGGGTCGAGGGCATGCTCGGCATCCACAAAAGCCGCCAGACCGCCCAGGCGCTGCGCCTCGGCAATCACCTGGAGAGTGATGGTGGTCTTGCCAGATGATTCAGGGCCAAAGATCTCCGTGACGCGGCCACGGGGAATGCCGCCCACGCCGAGCGCCGCATCGAAACTGATGCTTCCTGTGGAAATCACGGAAATTGGAATGAGCGCCTCGCGCGATCCGAGGCGGACAATGGAGCCTTTGCCAAACTGCTTTTCGATCTGGGCGAGTGCGAGTTCAACGGCTTTGGTGCGCTCATCGGCAATAGCCATGCGGGTAGTTCTCCTTCTGCGCAGTCACGGGGTGCTCACCAATTGAGAGGGTGCACGCGAAAAACGAGGACTGCATTTCGAACGGATTGTAGCAGGATGTGACAGTTGCGTGATACGAAAAAGCGAACAAAGAGAGAAGTTAGTTACTAGACATGTGATGGCGAATACATCGTGATGGTTACGGCACAGGAAGATTCTGTAGGTGCCGATGCGACTCTGTGACTGAGCGACCAATTGTGACGGTGCGCATCAAATGCGAATCTGTGCATTCATATTCTCGAGTGATGTAAACTGGTGAAATGAGAACCACGATCACGCTCGGCGACGAAACGCATGAGTTTGCGACGTACTATGCGCGGGCGCGAGGGATCACCCTGGGCGAGGCGATAGACGAACTGATTCGCAAGGCGCAGACGGCGCCGGAGCCAAAACCGGAGATCCGGCGAGGCCCGAACGGATTTCCGATGTTTCCACCATCGGCCAGCGGCGCTGTGATTACGAGTGAGTTGGTAAGGCAGCTCGAAGAGGAAGAATTTGACCCGAGGAACTTTGCTTGACGTGAACGTCCTGATCGCACTTACCGAGTCGGGACACGAACACAATCGAAGGGCGGAAGAATGGTTCAACACGTCAGGGAAGGGTGATTGGGGAGTCTGCCCGCTCACCGAAGCGGGATTTCTGCGTGTGACGACAAATCCGTCCTATCGTCCTGTTCCTCGCTCCGTGGAGCAGGCGATGGCAGTTCTTCAAATGATGACGGTATATCCTGGCTATTCCTTTTGGGAGATAGGGGAAAGTTGGGTGACCCTTACTGCCCCGTTCAAGGCGCGCGTCCTTGGTCATCAACAGGTAACGGACGCTTATCTGCTAGGGCTGGCCATCAAGAAGAATGGCGTACTTGTAACCTTCGACGCGGCAATCCAGAGGTTGGCTGGCGCCGAGTTCAGCCGGAACGTTCTGGTTCTCGGTTAGGCCACGCAACAACTGAGCCGTCAGAATCAGGCTGCGTAGGCGCCGACGCGGGTTTCGCGGAGGGTGAGGGCGTCGCATGAGCGGTCGAGGGATTCGTAGTCGGCGTCGTGCTGCTTGCGGAAGGCACGGAAGGCGTCCTCGCTGGCCCAGCGATCGATGGTGAGGTAGGTGCCGGGGATGTAGGCGTCGCGGAGAAGTTCCGTACCCTGGTAATCGGCCGAGGAGCGAAAGAGCTGCGCCCATGAGCCGTTGGAGCCATAGGCAGTTTCGAACGCGGCAACGTTTTCCTCGGCGATTTCAAATTGCCAGACCACGATGAACATTCACAGCCCCCGGCGCTGAAAGCTTATGGTAGCGCACGGAGAGGGGGCGCCTCTTTGCGCTACGCTCGCGCTGAGGCTGGCAGGCGATTTGGACTAAGCGGGCGTGATGTTCTGATTCAATCGGAGGACATTGCTGGGATCGTACTTTTTCTTGATCTCGGCCAGGCGGCGATAGTTGGGTCCGTATGCGTCCCTGACGAGTTGTGCGCTTGTTTCTCCGAGCTGGTTGACGTAGGTTCCGCGCGCGAAGGGCTGCAGCTTGTCGCGCAGGCCGGTTACCCATTGCACCGCGCCCTCCCGCTCTTCGCGCGAGTTCCAGGTGCTCAGCATGTCCACTTCGAAGCCCGGTTCACGCAGGGCAAATGCCATGTCGTTAACCTTGACCCGGGAGACAGCGCCATAAAGGGGCACGATGAGCACTCTGAACTGCGTGGGTGCGTTGTTGATGGCGGTGATGATGGCCTCGACCGCAGGTTCAGTGAGTGTGGGAAGAAACAGATTTGTCTGAAAGTGGGCGAACGGAGATGGAGTGAAGCCGGCCGTCTGGGATTCGAGGTAAGACATGGCGCGAACGTTGTCATCGAGTGGATGGAGGGGGCCGCGCAGAGATTGAAGCAAGTCGTTCGCGGCGCGAGTGGAACCCAGATGGCGCAGGTGGATCAGGAATCTTAGTCCATTTGGCGACGGCAACATTTCGGCGAAGACATTCATTTCATCGGGTGCGGCGGCGACAAACTTTGCAAAAGCATGGAGCTGTTCTTGCCGGGCCTGGTAGGTGAGCGTTCCGGAGAGAATTTCGTTTACGGGATGAAGGCGGTATTCGAACGAAGTCACGACGCCGAAGTTTCCTCCTCCTCCGCGAATCGCCCAGAAGAGATCCGGGTTGGACGACAGGCTGGCGTCGACTTGCTTTCCGTCCACGGTGACGACATGAGCGGACACGAGGTTGTCGCAAGCGGCGCCGAACTTCGACATCAAGACGCCCTCTCCTCCGCCCAGGGTGAAGCCGGCGATGCCCACGTTGGGGCAGCCTCCCGAGGTTGTCGCCAATCCGAAGTGCTGCGTAGCCTGATCAAGGTCGCGTACCAGAGCGCCTGCCTCCGCGCGGACCACGTGCTTCTGATCGTCAACTTCCACGCGCTTCATGGCGGAGAAATCGATCACCATTCCGCCATTGCACACGCTGAATCCAGCGCGACTGTGGCCACCGCCGCGCACCGCCACGGGGAGATTGCGGCGCTGCGCGAATTCGAGAGCTCGCGCCACATCCTGTGGGCCGGCGCATCGCACAATAAGCGCCGGACGCTGATCGAATGCGCGATTGAAGACCTGGCGCGCCGCTTCGTAGTCAGGTCCATCGGTTGTGATCACGCGCCCGGTAATTTGTGAAGCGAAGTTGCGCAACGCTGCTCCATCAATGGAGCCGCATCGTGGTCTCCCGCCGATGTTTCTTTCGCTCGCGGCGAAATGATGCCCATAAAGCGCGGCGGAGCGAGCGCGGTTTGCCGCAGGAATTGTCTTCTGGTGGTTGCTGGCGCCATGATTCGCGAAAGGCTACCTCGTCGAAGTTGCATCCGTCAATTGCGTTCAGCGGGGCCGTCCGTCGGCGCCGGCAAGAGCCTCAGCAAAGTGAACGGCATGGCGGTCACTGAGTTGCTCGATCTGCTCGCGGCAACTGAAGCCGTCGGCAACAATGATGGTATCGGGCGATGCGGCGCGAACGGCGGGCAGGAAATCCAGGTTGGCGATGGTCTTTGAGACTTCGAATTTCTCCGCCTCGAAACCGAACGGGCCAGCCATGCCGCAGCAGCCAGCCTGAATCTGTTCGACCGTTGCGCCCGCCTCGCGGAGCAAAGCCACTTCGCTTTTTGGTCCACCGAAGTCCGCCTTGTGATGGCAGTGGCCGTGGACGAGCACCCTTGCGCCATTGAGCCTGCCGGCGGCGAAGCCAGGGGCTTTGGCGGAGAGCCAGTCGGCAAGGAGCCAGACGGAGTCGCGGAGCTTTTGCGCGCGTGGATCATTGGGGAACAACTCGGGGAGCTCATCGCGGAAGACGCTGGCGCAACTTGGCTCGAGGAAGATGAAGGGCAGGGCGGCGGCGATTTGCGGGGCCATTCGATCGAGGACGTTGGCGAGGTAGGAACGGGCCGCGTCAAGGAGGCCGAAGTCGTAGAGCGGGCGGCCGCAGCAGACGTGGCCTTTGGCGACGTGGACGCGGAAACCGGCTTGCGTGAGTAGCGACTCCGCCGCTGAGAGCGACTGCGGGTGGTAATAGTTGTTCCAGGTGTCCGGCCACAAGACCACCGTCACGGGAACAGAGGCGGATTGAGTTTCGTGTTGTCCCACCCTTTCCGCAGAAGGAAGCGGAAAAGATGGGGCACGGGACAGTTGCGGCTGCGATGCGCGCGAACGCTGGAATGATTGTGACGCTAGTTTGGGGAGGCTGCGTTGTTGTGCGACGCCGGCGATGCGCTTGATGAGCGGGCTGGTGAGGGGGCCGCGGAGGAGGGCGTTGGTGAGGCCGGGTGCGAGAGATCCCCAGCGGGCGAGCTTGTCGGCAAAGCCGAAGATGTAGTGATGCAGCGGATGGATGCGGCCCTTGTATCGCTGGGCGAGGAACTCCGATTTGTACTGCGCCATGTCGACCTGCACGGGACACTCAGTCTTGCAGGCTTTGCAACTGAGGCAGAGAGAAAGGGCTTCGTTGACTGAGTGGCTCTGGAAGCCTTCGTGCCGCAGGTCGCCGGCAAGCATTTCCCACAGCAGGTGAGCGCGGCCGCGGGTGGAGTGCATTTCCTCGCCTGTCGCACGGTAGCTGGGGCACATGACGCCGGGGGATTGTTTGCGGCACGCGCCGACGCCAACGCATCGCTCAGTAGCGTGTTCGAGCGAGCCTTCGTCGTGCGCGAATGCGAAGTGTGTACTCAAGCCCGGTACGTGCAGCCGACGGCGACGCCACCGTCGGATTCATGCGGAGATTTTCGATGGGATCGTAGACGCGTACCGCATCGACGAGCTTGCCGGGGTTCATGCGATTGTCGGGATCCCAGAGAGCTTTGAACTCGCGGAAGGCCTGCATCAACTCAGGGCCAAACATCTTGGGCAGCAGGGAAGCGCGGGCCTGGCCATCACCGTGTTCGCCGCTGAACGAGCCGCCGAAACTCATCACGATGTCCGCGGCGCGCTCGAGGAATTCGCGGAATTTGCGAACGCCCTCGTGACTGCGGAAATCGAAGTTGATGCGCGAATGGACGCAGCCCTCGCCGTAGTGGCCGTAGAACGGGCTGCGGTAATTGAACTCGCCCATGAGCACGGTGATGGCGCGGAGATACTTCCCAAGCTCTGTGGGAGGCACGGCGGCGTCCTCCCAGCCTTCCCACGAGTCGGGCTCTCCGGGAACGAAGACGACCGCGCCGAGGGCCGACTCGCGCACGTGCCAAACGCAGGCGGCTTCTTCAGGATTGCAGACGTGAGCTGCGGGAGCGACGGGCCATGATTGCGATGCGCGGGCTACGGCTTCGGCTTTGGCCTGGGCCTCTTCCGCGCTCCACGCGCCTGACTCGACGAGAAGATAGCCGACGCCGGGAGGGAGCTTTTCAAGCTCGGAGAGGGCGAGGCCCTTGCGGCGCATGTATTGAACGAGCAGATGGTCAAAGCCTTCGAGACCGATGGGGGCGTGCTCGAGCGCGAGAGGGACGGCATCGGCTGCGGCGAATGCGTCAGGAAAGCCGAGCACCGTGAGCACGCGGAATGGCGGGCTGGCGATGAGATTGAGCTTGGCGGAGACGACGTTGACGCATGTGCCTTCACTGCCGACGAGGGCGCGGGCAACGTGAAAGCCATTCTCGGGCAGGAGCTCGTCAAGGTTGTAGCCGGAGACGCGGCGAGGGATGCGCGGAAATTTTTCGCGAACGAGGTCAGCATAGCGATCCCGAATGCGGACGAGGCCTTCGTAGATTTTGCCCACGCGGCCACCAGAGCGAATCGCCGCCTCGAGTTGCTCTTGATTGGTGCGGCCCACAGTCATGCGCGTGCCGTCGTAGAGCACGATGTCGAGGGACTCTACGTTGTCAACGGTTTTGCCGCCGAGCAGACCGTGCACGCCGCAGCTGTTGTTGCCGATCATGCCTCCGAGAGTGCAGCGGCTGTGGGTGGCAGGATCGGGCGCGTAGGTGAGGTGGTGAACCTCGGCGGCTTCGCGGAGCCGATCGAGAACGATGCCGGGCTGGACGGTTGCGAGTTTTCCGCCTGGGTCGAGTGTGCCAAGGCGGTTCATGAATTTGGAGTAATCGAAGACGACAGCGACATTGGCGCATTGACCGGAGAGGCTTGTGCCGGCCCCGCGAGGCAACACGGCGGCTCCGGTGGCGCGGCATGCGGCGAGGGCGGCTTCTACGTCGGCTGCATCGCGCGGTACAACAACACCGATGGGGAGCTGGCGATAGTTGGAGGCGTCGGCGGCGTACATGGCACGGTATGCCATGTCGAAGCGGACTTCGCCGCGGATCGTGGCCTTGAGTTGCACTTCCAAATGGCGGTGAGCGGAGAAGTCCTCGTGTTCGAGGGGTGGAAGATTTTGCAGAATGGCGAAGTCGCTTACGTCGGATTTCATGCTCATGCCGCCCTCGTGTTCGCCGCCCGTCCGGTGTCGCTCGTGATGAGCAACGTCTCGCGCGTTTCGCATTTCACATGAGGATACAAGAGATTCGATGCCCCCTGGCGATCACGCCGCAGAAACCGCTTCGCGGGCAATCTTGCGCAACTCCGGCAACACGTCTCCGAGAGCAACCGGGCCGGCGGAACATGTGCCAAGGCCGAAGTAGAGCTTGCGGTAGAGCGGATAGAGGCGCTCATAGACAGCCTGCGCGCGCGGCTCCGGTTCGATCGTCTTGTGACTTGGGCAGAGGGCGGCCTGAGCATCTTCAATGGTCGGAAATGCGCCCGCAGCCACAAAGGCGAAGATGCTCGAGCCGAGACTTGTGGGCACCGCGGACGGCACGAGGACGGGCTTACCGAGCACATTGGCATAAATCTGGTTGAGCACCGGGTTGTTCTGCGGGATTCCACCCGCGTTGATGACGCGATCGACACGGACGCCGTGCTCGGCCATGCGTTCGAGGATGATGCGGGTGTGGAATGCGGTGCCTTCGATGGCGGCGAATAGCTCGTCCTGCGCAGTGTGCACGAGGTTCCAGCCCAGTGTGACGCCGCCGAGTTCGGGATTCACGAGGACAGTGCGGTCGCCGTTGTCCCAGCTTAGGCGCAGCAGGCCGGTCTGGCCAGCACGGTAATTCTCCAGACCACGCGCGAGTTCAGCGACCTTGACGCCTGCGCGCTTTGCAATGGCCTCGAAGATGTCGCCGGTGGCAGAGAGCCCAGCCTCAATGCCGGTGTACTGCGGATGGACGCTCCCTGGAACGACGCCGCAGACGCCCGGAACCAACTTCGTCTGCTTCGCCATGGCGATGATGCAAGTGGATGTGCCCACCACGTTCACAACATCACCTTCGCGGCAGCCCGCGCCAATCGCGTCCCAATGCGCATCGAACGCACCGACGGGGATTGGTATGCCCGGGCGCAGGCCGAGCTCGCTGGCCCAGTATGGAGAAAGATGGCCTGCGAGGTGGTCTGAAGTCTGGTAGTCGCCCTGGAGCTTGGCGCGCACGCCCTCGAGCAAGGGGTCGAGATGGGATAGAAAAGACTGCGCCGGAAGGCCGTCCCATTTGGGATTCCACATCCACTTGTGGCCCATGGCGCAGACGCTGCGCTTGACCTGCTTGGGATCCGTGATGCCGCACAACGTGGCGGCCACCATGTCGCAATGCTCAAATGCCGATGCGAACTGACCATGCTTGTCAGGGTTATGACGCAGCCAATGCAGGAGCTTTGCGAATCCCCACTCATGCGAATAGACGCCGCCACACCACTCGATGGCCTCGAGACCATCGCGATGTGCCAGCGCGGTAATCTGCTGCGCCTCATCTTTGGCGCGGTGATCGCACCAGAGGTAGTACTCATTGAGGGGTTGCATCTGTGCGTTAACCGGCACGACGCTCGAGCCTGTGGTATCCAAGGCAATTGATTCCACCAATGCGCCGTCTATACCTGCTTGCGCTACCGCCTTGCGGCAGGCAGCTGCCAGGGCGCGCATATGATCGGCATGTGCTTGCGTAGCGAAGTCGGGATCTTCGCGCTTGCGATGGAGCGGGTATTCCTCGACGGCAGTACCGAGGCGTCCGCGAACGCTGTCGACGATGGAAACACGTACACTCAGAGTGCCGAAATCAACTCCTGCAACAATGGCCATAAAATTCCTCTTCGATATTCATGATCGCAGGAGTACCCCTGCAATCATGGGTCGCCTCGGCTTTTGATCCTCGTCTACTTTGTCGACCCGCCTTCTTCCACGATGGCAAGATCCCACGGCGCCAGCGACAGCTTGCCGCCCTTTGCTGATGACTTACCGTCAAGCAGGTTGGTGCCGGAATCGAAGCTGTAGGGCACGTCTACCGCGTTGCTGGAGTAGTTGAAGTAGTAGTGCAGGTGGTGCCCCATCTTGTTCACGCCATGCTGCACGTGGACTGCAGCCGGGATCTGCTGGTCTAATCCTGCGACGCCGGCCTTCTGCAAGGTATCGTGCAGCATCGCGGTCTGCATGGCATCGGTGAGGAACGTTCCCTCGTAAACCAGCGTGCCTGAACCGAACTGATTCTCGGTGATGGCGGGCCATTTTCCGAAGAAAGGATGATCGTAGAAAGCAATTGGCTTGGCGTGCTCAGGCATCAAAAATTCGGCCCAGTAGGAGACCTTGTTGGCGTCACCCACGTGGAGCGGGTCACCCTTCAGAGCCAGCGGATGCTCGAGATTTGAGAATTCCTGGTAGCTGAAGCCGGCCGCCTCGCGCAACGGACCCGGCGCACGCACCCAGCGAACGGCGGAGTTCTCATTCGCAAAGCCGCTCTTGAACGTCATCAACACATGGCCGCCGTTCTTCACATAATCCGAGATACGCTGCAGCAGCGCGTCATCAGAGATGTAGAGATTGGGCACGATGAGCACCTTGTAGGCGGAGAAGTCCTGGGTGTCGGGAAAGACGAAATCCGTGCCGATGTTCATGCGGTAGAGCGAGCGATGCATCTGCTGCACGACCGAAACATAACCGTCCGGCTCGTTGGTCCAGCTCCTGTCGGGAACTCCGCCCCCATAGGGCATGAAGGCGATGGCGTTATCGGAATCGCGGCTCCACAGAATGGCAACGTCGTTGTGGATTTTCAGGCCAACCAGGTGCGGGCCAATTTTTTCGAGCTCGTGCGCGGTGCGGCTCATTTCAGCGTATTCGCGATTGGGCTCGAGATCGTGCGACAGGATGCCCTTCCAATAGGTCTCCTGGTTGGCGGCAATCGAAGCCCAGTGCCAATACTCCACCATGTTCGCGCCGCTTGCGAGATAGGTGTACACATCCTCGCGAAGTTGCCCGTCATACGGGGGGAATTGACTCTGCGAGGACCAGCCGATGGTTTGCGCGTTGGTTTCGGTCACCAGGAAATTCGAGTGTTTCAGCGAGCGAGAGAAGTCGCCCTGGATGGCCTGAAACGAGCCGTCATAGTGATCCTGGGTGCCGTGATAGATATTGTCGGCCACGATATCGAGCGCAGATGCGACGGCATTCTCGTTCACGTCACGCTTCATCATGCCGCCGTAATCGGTTGTGACGAACTGCCGCGGCCCCGCGCACTCGCGAACCAGCGCCGCCTGCCAATGCAGAAAGTCGGTCACGCGCATCTGGCTCCAGCGGGTCCACTCCAATTTGTAGCCGGTGCTCTGCGCACCATCGCGCCTGGGCAGATCTTCCCAGGTGTGGAGGTTCTCGCCCCAATAGTTGAGGAACCACGCCTTGCTCAGTTCCTCCGGCGTATGAAACTTTTTTTCAAGATAGTGCTGGAAGCCGATGAATACGTCGCGATTGTCGGCATCATAGCTCCCGGTTTCGTTGTCGAGCTGCCAGCCGATCACGGCAGGGTTGTCCTTGTAGTGAGCCACGATGTGACGAATGAGACGTTCCGCGTAAAAGCGGTAAGCCGGCGAGTCGGTATCCATGTTCTGCCGCAGGCCATAAGTGGCCGGCACCGCCTTTCCACCGAACATGCCGCCCGGAATGCGTTCGGCGAGGATCTCGGGGTGCTGGTGCGCCATCCATGCGGGAACTGAATATGTCGGCGTCCCGAGAATCACCTTGATACCGGCTTTGCTCATCGCATCCACAATATGATCCATCCATGCGTATTCGAAGCGGCCGTCTTCGGGCTCCCACAGGCTCCAGGTGGACTCGCCCATGCGCACCACGTTGAGGCCGGCGGCCTTCATGAGCGCCACATCCTTTTCGAGGCGCTCGGCCTGATCGCCGGGCATGTATTCGTTGTAGTAGGCAGCCCCGTAAAGTACGGTGGGGAAGTCAATATCAGCCGTGGATGCGGGAGCCGCGGACTGTCCCTGGGCGGATTGAGCGCCCATCGCGGCGGGAATGAGGAGGCAAAGTAAACCTTTTCTTATCGAGTGCAAAAACGAGCTGCAATTCATCATCTTTCCCGCACCTTCCGTGATTCGTATCGATGAGTTGATGGCGGAGTCAAACGAACAAGCCAGCCGGCGCCATGGGCGTTCATGGGCCCAAATTGCCGCCGCCAACTTGCGTTCGCTGAGTTCACAAGCATCCTAAGTCCGGATGCGAGGGAACGTCCAGCAAACTGGTTACGCGATGAGGGTTCATCGCGCTAGCCTACAAGGGCCGAATCCGGTCCTATTGGCTAGCCTTCAATCCACACCCGTACCGCTTTTCCCGGCTCGAGTACAACACTCAGTGGGATCGCCTCGAATCCTGGCACAAGATTGAAGGTCCGATCCGAAGCCAGGGTTTCAAAATTTGCGCCCGGATGGCTTGTGAGCGTCAACGTCCCACCGGCTTTCACGATTCGGACTGTTTGAGCGTTGGGTCGATCGACCTGATCGTCACGCCGAGCAACGACCGGCACAATCAGGCGCATCGGCCCTGCTCCGCTGCCGTCAACCGTGGCCTTGATCTCGACGCTCCTGGGGTCGAGCCCGTAGACGAGGCGATATTGGAGTTCCGCACCGCGGAACGGCTGTCGCGAGGCAGTGAGCAAGCGGCCGCGAGCGTCGAACACGATAGCTTCGCCTTGTCGTTCGGCCGTTACAACGGCCTCAAAATCGCTGAGGCTCGTGTACACGTGATCTCCCGCGCACTCAATGCGTGGCGTCAGGGCCATATGCGGCCTGTCGCGGAACTGTTGCTGATTGGCAATCTCGATCATTAAGTATTCGGTCATGCTGGACACAAAAACCGGTCCAAGTTTCTGGTGGTACAGGATTGAGAGGGAGCCACCCGAAACGTGCCCGCCGCCCAGATTCTGCGCGCCGGGCTGCAGATGCTCGGTGTATTCCCAGTCGTATTCCGTTACCGTGGCCCGCCAGGGTCCAATCGCCGCCAGCCGCGTTCCAATGGTGGGATAGCTTTTGAGCCCGTACGCCTCATCGCGCGGAAGGGCTGGTCGCTGAATTTCACTCGCACTGAAATCCGCGCGGTCGAGAACCGTCGCCAGCGCCTTGGCGTGCGTGAAAGTGTGATGAATACATGGCAAATCACCATGAGAGAAATAATCGGGGCCGCCATACAGCAGCCCATCGTGAGTGCAGGCCGCCATCAATTCCAGATTCCGCCGGGCCGCCTCTCGGAACTTCGGGTCGAACTTCGACATCAGCACGAACCCGGGGTGGCATCCGTCGCTAGTCCTGCTTCCCCACCAGGTCCATTTGTAATTCCGAGTGCCCCAACTGTTGTCCCACGCGCCGTCCGGAAGCATGAACTCCATGTGGGTTCTCATCGCCGCAATCACTTTTTCCTGGACCGGCTTGTCGTTGGCCAGAAGGCTATACATCGCCAGAGAGGGCAAGGACTCCTCCACGTTGTATCCCAGGTCGACGGGCCTGCAGCCCTTCGCAGTCACTCCCTTCAATGGATGACCTTCGCCAAAGAGAAGGCCATCCGGCGTGAATTGCTCCATGACTTCATGCGCCAGATCGCGCGCTCGATCCAGGTAATGCTTGTCCCCCAACACTTGCCCGCACAGTTGGAAGGCCAGAGACGCGGTGACCGGATAATTGATGTTCCCGGTTTGAATATTGATGAAACGGTCGAGGAACCTGGCTGCTTGCGCCAGGCGATCTGTCCATTGACCGCGTGTCGCCGCATCCAGGATGGACCCGTGATGCTCAAGCGCCTCAGCGAGCGCGGTGGCATGAAAGACGGTGATCCCCTGCCAGGTGCTCAGGGTGAGGTCATTGACCCAGCTGCCATCGTTTCGGCTCACTTGCGCCTGTGACCACTCATGCACGAGCAACGCGGCGCGAAGATATTTTCCCTCACCAGATACATGGGCCATCCGCAGCAATGGGTACACAGCATCGCCACACCGGCCATGTATCAATCCACAGGATGGGCATAACAGGGCACCGTGAGATGCCCGGTCGTTGAACTGCGTGATCTGCCTTGCCAGAAGGCCGTCGCACCAGGTTTTCAAGGTGTCCGAATAGAGGCGTTTTTCCGCGGATTGAGAAGACAGAGAAGTTGTGTCCTGTGCCGTCAAGGAAGCCGACGTGAGCCCGGGAATAGCCAGTGTGGCTCCAAGATAGGCAATGCCGCCGGTCGATCGTTGCAGCAATTCTCTGCGCGTGAGTCCACAGCAAGCATCCGGTTTTCTCATCGGACTCATACTATATCGATGTCGCGCCTTGGCTCTCAATTTACAATTGGTCGGCTTGCAATTGATCGGCCGTAACCAGATGCGGCTGACGAAAGTTCAGGGGCAAGAACTTTGCGGGATTCGTAACGAGCGCCTCCGCAATCACGTGCAACTGAAGCGAAGGCGCGCCAAGTTTTTTGGTTGATCAGATTCCCCCTCGGGACGTCTTCCACGGTTTGATCGATAAGGCCATCTCCCATTTGCTCCTTCACTGCGGCGCAAACAGGGTGCGAGTTTCAGACCAAGGATTTAGCGAAAGGCCATCGCGCTGACGGTGCATCCCGGGCATTGGCGACGATCGCTCTCCTGCAGTATCGATTCCGCCGCGGTTCTGATCGATTCCGCCTCGACGTGAGAGCCGCTGGCATCGAGGACGCGCGCGTAAGCCAACTCGGCCAGCAGAGTGTGGCGATTCTGGTGGCCGAGTGATCGATCGAGAATATCCATTCCTTCTTTTGTCTCCGTCAAGGCGGCCTTCAACTGGCCCGCCGCCGCATTGGCGTCGCCAAGCAGCACATGGGCCCAACCGGTGGATGGGTGATCCTCGCCATGAAGCGATCTCAAGAAATCCAGTGCCTGCCGGTATTTCGCCATGCTCGCGGAATAATCGCGGTCATGCCACGCCTTCCAACCCTGTAACGAAGCAATCGCGGCGCGATCGTCATTGTCAAGATCGGTTGCTGCTCGAGCCTCTCGCAGCGCACGCTCCAGGTATTTCTTTCCCTGGCTCACCTTGTTCTGCCGAAACGAACTCAAAGCGAGATCGCTCGAGGCCATGGCCTCTCCGCCATGATCGGCGATCGACTCATACAGGCCGAGTGCCTTTGCGCGAAGCTTGTCGGAAGCTTCAAACTGCCCGGTCGTAACGAAGACTCCTCCCAAATCGTCCAGGGCCATCGCATAGTCGCGAATGGTCGGCAACGGCTCGAGAATCCTAATCGACTCTTCATCCGCATGCCGCGCGGATTGGAGGTCTCCTTCATCCTCATAGGCGAGCCCCAGGATGTTCCATGCTTTTCCAGTTTCATACGGATTCAGCGAGTTCGAGTCGAGTAGCGCCCGGGCTTGAGCGATCGCCAGCGCAGGCTTGCCGTCCTTCTCGAAGCCAAGTGCCTCTTTCAGCCGCTGCTCCGCTGTCTGCCCCATCAATGCGAAGGAAGTCGAAAGGAGCATTACGAGCGATGCCCCCTGGCGAATTTTGAGAACGATATTCATAGTCTCCTCCTGTTTGCGTAAGCGTACGAATGCAACGCCGCGAGCGCAGCTACTTTTCCCCGGAATTTCAGCTATTGATTTCGGTTCTGTCGAGCCAGTTCAGGTTTCTGTCGCGGGGGCATTCATCACCTGTGTGGCCCGGTGCCGTCTTCTATCCGGGACACGATTCGATCGAACCGCGAGTGCCAGGTCTTCTGGAGTTCATTCGCTTTGTTGCGCTGCTCTTGATTCAGGACGCTGGTGTAGATCTTTGCCTTGAAATGCTCCTTCTCCACCACGAGCTTCGCCACTGTCTCGCCCTGGCGTGAGGCAATGGCTTTTACCTTTTCGTCATCCGTGATTCCCTGCGCGGTAGCGGCATCCATCTCTCGGTTCTCGTCTGCCAGTTCCTTCAAAAGCGCCGCAACTGTCGGCCTTTCCGCCGTCCACATCGTTCCGACCTGAGACCGCTGTGCATCGGTCAGTCTCAACTCGTGAGCTACGTAGCCGAGCGGGCCGCCGCCATGGCCCCATCTTCCCGGACCCCAGTTGTGCCATCGCCCGCCGTCAGCGCGGACAACCAGTATGCCGGCAATCAACAGCAACGATGCCACGCTCCACCAAATCGCCAATCTCCTCATGCTTCCCACCTCCTTGCCGCATCTTGATTTCAGCATCGGCACAAGTGGAGTGCGATAAAGTTTGGCGAAGTTAGATAAAGTCTTGTAAAGATGGGCCCGCTTAGCGCGGTGATGCGGGCACCCCTTTTTCATCGCAAATTGCACCCTTCGCAACCAGCATGCGTGGTCGAAAGTAAAGTTCGGTAAAGCCTGCATTCTCGCAAGTGAAAATGGGCTAGTATGCATTGGAGGAGCCCGGCTGATCAATGGAACGCGTTCTCATCGTCGACGATGACGTTCAGCTTTGCAGGCTTCTCAGCGAGCGCCTTGGCACAGAAGGATTCGATATCGAATCGGTGCACGACGGGCCCCATGGACTGCAACGCGCGCTCTCAATGGAACATGCGTTGGTCGTCCTTGATCTCATGCTTCCCGGCATGGGCGGCCTCGATGTTCTGCGACGGTTGCGTGCGACATCTCCGGTTCCTGTGCTGATTCTCACGGCACGCGGAGAAGATGTGGATCGCATCCTCGGGTTAGAGATCGGTGCGGATGACTACCTGCCCAAGCCGTTTAACCCTCGTGAGTTGATCGCCCGGATTCGCGCAATTCTTCGGCGTTCCGTGCGGGCTGAAGATTCAGCGGCAGCGCTCGTAGTTGGCGATATCCGGCTCGACCGTCAAGCCCGCGAAGCCTGGCTCAACGAAACAACCCTAAGCCTCACCAGCGTGGAGTTCACATTGCTCGAGACGCTCCTTCAGAATGCGGGGCGGGTAATCACACGTGAACTCCTCACCGAAACCGTTCTTGGCCGCAAGCTTGGGCCGTTCGACCGCGTCATCGACGTCCATGTCAGCAATGTGCGCAAGAAACTCGGCCCAGCGCAAAGCGGCGAACGCATCAAAGCCGTCAGGGGCAGCGGCTATCTCTTCGTTTCGCGGCCGGAGACGAAATGAAGCTTAGCGTACACAGTCTCTTCCTCAAGATCTTTCTATGGTTCTGGGCCACCGTCATCGCTACCGGAATCGCACTGATCTTTACATTCATCTTTGAACCGCACAGTGTGCCATCCCAATGGGAATCGACTCTGCGGGGAACTGCCAGGTTCTCTGGTGCAATCGCCGTGGAGGCAGCAGAACAAGGCGGCAAAAAGGCGGCATCGGAATATTTTGAACGCGTCTACAAAGAGACACGCCTGAATGCATGTCTCTTCGACGGAAGGGGAGCCGTGATCGCAGGCACCGGCTGCGAGACTTTCAGCAGTATGGTCTCGAAAGTGGTTACCGCAGAGACTTCTGATTTCAGCATGCAGTACGGTATCGCCCGCTCTGTCCAGAGACTGCAAGGCGCCAGCGGGCGCGAGTACATCTATGCCACCGAACTCCCGGCAGGGCCCCGCGCCGCCTTCGGCGTCGATCCGCTCGGAGCCCTACTGAAGTGGGGAGTGGCGCTGCTTGTATCCGGTTTCATTTGCTATCTGCTTACCCGCTACATCACCACGCCGATTTTGAGAATTCGTGAGGCATCGCAGCAACTCGCTGGCGGCGAACTCAGCGCCCGCGCGCCGGCGGAGATTGAGCGACGACAAGATGAACTCGGAGATCTTGTCCGCGACTTCAACGCAATGGCCTCGCGCATTGAGGATCTGATATCGCGGCAGCGCCAGCTCATTTCAGATGTTTCGCACGAATTGCGGTCGCCCTTGGCCCGATTGAATGTCGCGCTTGATCTCAGCCGCGAAAGAAAAGGCGGTGATTCCGCTTTCGATCACATGGAGCAGGATCTTGGCCTGCTCAACGATCTGATTGAGAGGCTCCTTACCTTGGCACGACTGGGTACAACCGCCGCGCCCTTTGCCAAGTCGCCCGTAGATTTGAGCCAGCTTGTGGTACAAATCGTTCGCAACGCAGAATTCGAATCGCGCAATCGGGAGGATTCCTTCAAGCTCGTTGCGGATGAGGGGTGCATAATCCTGGGCAACGCTCCGCTTCTACATAGCGCGATCGAAAATGTGATTCGCAATGCAATTCGCTATGGCGGCTGCGAAATACCCATCGAAGTGGTACTGAAGTACGACGAGCAGCGTGGTGCGTCCGTGGTGCGGCTAACGGTTCGCGATTTCGGGCAAGGCGTTCCCGAGGCTGAGTTGACCAATATTTTTGAGCCTTTCTACCGCGTAGCTGACGCTCGCGACCGGCAATCCGGAGGCGCAGGGCTAGGTCTGGCGATCGCAGATCGCGTCGTACGCGTACACGGCGGAACTATTCATGCAGAAAATGCCGAACCGCAGGGTCTGCAGGTGCAGATCCTCCTGCCGTGCGCGACGATGCCACAGGACGGCAAGTCACATCCTCAATGATTGTGCGCATTGATCCAAGGTAGTTTGGCGGCCTTTTACGCTATAGCACACGACACGATTCGCGCCTACACACAAGAGATTGAATAGGGGACTTATTTACCGATGCAAAAGGTGGAGAAGATCAGATTAAGGATATCGTCGGATGTGGTTTGCCCGGTCAAAGAATCAAGCGCCCATAGCCCGCGATAGAGATCGAGCAGGATCATCTCGTGGGGAATACCGCTGGCGTTCGCCTGGGCTGCGTCGGTCATTGCCGCGATGGCAGTAGTGATCGCCTGGTGATGGCGAAGGCTGGTGAGCATACCGGGTTCGCTGGCCGCACCACCGGACGCCAGCGCCAGGATTTTCTCGCGCAAGGCGGAAATGCCGTCACCGGTCAATGCGGAGGTGGCGATGGACGGAGTTCCCTTGAACTCCCTTGCGTTATCAACGCCCGGCGATGCCAAGTCACTTTTGTTCACAGCCACCAGCGCCGGCCGACCCTGCACCTCATTCAACAGGCTTCTCTCCTCTTCATTCAATGGCTGCGTTGCGTCGAGCACAATTAGAACAAGGCCAGCATCGGCAAGGGCCTCCCGGCTGCGCACGATTCCCATTCTCTCGGCTTCCTCGTGTGCCTCGCGCAAGCCGGCCGTGTCGACTAGCTCTAGGGGAATTCCATCGAGAGAGATACGCTCGCTCACGGTGTCGCGCGTAGTGCCGGGCGTCGCGGTGACGATGGCGCGGTCGCGTTCTACGAGGCGATTGAATAGAGAACTCTTGCCCACATTCGGACGGCCCACGATAGCCAGCGTCAGCCCGTCGTGAACGATGCGGCCGCGCGAAAATGACGCTTCTAGCTTTACAAGGGGAGGCGTGAGCTCGTTGATTCGACGCGCGATCTCACCCTCAGGTGTTACGTCCACATCGTCTTCGCCGAAGTCGATTCCGGCCTCGAGCAGAGCGATCAGTTCGATAAGAGACTGTTTCAGAGGAAGAACGCGTCGGCTTATAGCGCCGCCCATCTGACTCGCTGCCTGTCGCGCCTGGGTAAGTGTCTGCGCCTCAATGAGGTCGCGAACGGCTTCGGCCTGCGTCAGGTCAAGCCTGCCGGCCAGGAATGCGCGCTGTGTGAATTCGCCAGGCTCGGCCAATCGCGCTCCCAACTCAAGCGCACGACGCAGTAAGAAATCAAGCACAACAGGCGAACCATGCGCGGCGATCTCCACAAGGTCATCGGTCGTATAGGAATTGGGGGCTGCAAAGAAAGTAACGAGTGCTTCATCTATCCGGGATGAAGCTTCCGATATTGTTGCATCGGCCGAAGCATCGAGCACGTCGGCGAGGCGCGTTCGTCCATGCTCAAGCGGCTGGCGTAGTTTGACGAGCTGCGCTGCGATCGACGCGGCAAGCGGACCGCTGAGGCGCACGATGCCGATACCGCCGCGCCCGGGTGGCGTGGAGACGGCAGCGATTGTCTCGGTAGTAGTCAAAGACTCTGTCATCAGCAAGCGTTGGGAGTGTAACGAGTCAATTGTAGGGAAACCAGGTGCAAAGATAGAAGCGCCCGTCACCAAGACGAGTGTCTTGAGACAAGACTTTTGTGTCCAGATGAACCAACAGGCTGGCCAGATCGTACCTGTTTGCAACTACAATTGCTGTTGCGCAAAAACCTTTTAGTTCAGGGGTTCGCAAGTACAATCCTATGCGGACTCGTCGTGAGGCTCGATTCTTTATGCAAATTTCTTTGGTTCGATCTGTATTTCAATTTTATCGGCGATTTTCGGAAAGGTGCGGCACCCGGTCGAAGAGCAAACTTTGTCGATTCTCTTCGATTCTGTTGATTCTTGCTTTGTGCAATGTGAGTGGACTCGGCGCTCAGCAGGCTGCCGTGAACGCGAAGTGGGAAGGAATTCTGCAGAATGCTGCCGGGGCGCCGATTGCTGGAGCAACGCTGCGTCTCATGCATGCTGCCTCGCCGACTGAGACTACCTCGGGCAAAGATGGCCGGTTCAGCATTCCTGCGATTCCAGCCGGCGCCTACAAGCTCACGGTTGTCGCCAACGGGCGGACCATTGAATCGGCAAAACCGGTAAACGTGGAGCCGGGCGCGCCCAGGTTAGTGATCGAGATTTCAGACCGCGGCGAGTTAATGATGGCCGCGTCGAAGTCCCAGGCCTCGACCGGCGGCGAAGCGCTTTCCAGCCAGGCTGTGAGCGAGCTGCCGTTGAACAAACGCGATTTCAGCCAGCTTTTGCTGTTGGCCGCAGGAACCATGACCGACGCGAATGGCGCCACCAATTTCACCGCCCAATTTGCCATCAACGGCCAGCGCGGAGTGGAGGCAACATTTGCCATGGATGGCGCCGACATCAGCGATCCCGAGATGGGCGGTTCAACATTCTCCAACTTCAACGTGGATGCGGTGGAAGGCATTGATTCGAGTTCAGGTTGGATGCCGGCGGAAATCGGTCGCGGCGCGGCGGGATTCACTAACATTCGTACGCGCTCCGGCTCCAGTGGTTTTCACGGCTCGTTTTTCGAGTTTGTGCGCAATTCGGCTTTTGATGCGCGCAACTATTTTGACCATCCCACACCTGCTTACCCCGGCCGCATTCCGCCGTTCCGCCGCAACGAGTTCGGATTCACCAACGGCGGGCCAATTCTCATTCCTCATGTCTACAACGGCAAGAAGCGCACTTTTTATTTCACCCAGTATCAGGGTTTCCGCCAAGTGCTGGGAACGACACAGGTGATGCCAGTCCCCACCGCGGCGGAGCGTTCCGGGATCGACGTAGTGAAGTATCCCGATGGAACATTAGACACTCTGAACGTCCCTGTCGATCCGGGAATTGCCGCCGTGCTGGCGCGGTATCCTTTGCCCAACGATCCGACAGGAGCTTTTGGCCCACGCACCTACGCTACGGCCTCAAAGGTGGATACGGACGCGAATCAATTCTCCCTGCGCATCGACCACAAAATTACCGACAAGGATCAGGTCTTCGCGCGCTTCAACATGGACAACCTCACCGGGCCGACCACAAACCCGGACCAGAGCGCGATCGATCCCGCATTTGCGGTCAGGTACATTGACAGGCAGCGCAACGTGGTGGGCACGTGGACCCACACAGCTTCTCCCAAGCTTACCTTCGAGTCATCCATCAGCATTATCCGTTCCACGCCCGGTTTTCCCACCTTCGATCACACCGACCCCGGCGTGAAGTTCAACGACGGCCTGTATGAGGCTTTCAATTCTCCCGCCGGCTCTGTGATGCAAGCGTATGGCAATTTATTTCAAGGGCGCGAGACAGTTAGCTATCTAGTCGCGAATCACGCATTCAAATTCGGTGGAGAGGTGCGCATCAATCGCGATACTACGTACTTTGGCACAAGCCCGAATGGTGAATATGATTTTGGGGGCGGCACCGCATACTCAAACACCACCATTCACTCAGTGAGTGGCACACACGACATTCACCCCGGGGATCCGTTGCCCGACACTCTTTCAGGTTTCCTTTCGGGCAGCCCCTTTGCCTACAACGTTGGCATTGCTCCTCCTGGTGTTTCGAGCGGCGAACACACCGGACCGGCCGCGATCACTCGTAATAACGTAAATGCTTTTATGCAGGACACGTGGAAGATCACGCCGCGCTTTACGCTGGACTACGGCTTGCGCTGGGATCTTTACACCCCAATCACGGAGCGCGCGCACCGCACATCGGCATTCCGCACCATCAACGGAACGCAGCAGTTTGTCGTCAATCCTCAACCTGGCTACAAAACCAACTGGCATGCCTTTGAGCCGCGCGTGCAAGGTTCTTGGCAAGTGACGAACAAGCTGCAGGTGCATGCCGGCGCAGGAGTCATGGTGATTCCGCCCAATATATGGCAAGATAACTTCCTCACTGGAGCCACGCCGTTTGCTATTTATCCGAGGCTGCTGTCCGCCTCCGCGAATCCCATCCACTATGGATTCCAGATCACGCCCGATGAACTTCCGACTGCATACACTCTGTCTGGAGCCGCGATCCCACTGGTTGACCTCAAGTCCATTGCCTCAAACACCCTTATGGATGTGGACCGGTACGAGAAGGACCTGGCCGCGCTAACGAAGCCGAGCCAGGTGGTGAGCGCGCTGAACCTGAGCGGGATCGATGCTAGTTTTGGCAACGCGACCATGTACACCTGGACTGTCGGGCTCGAGCAAAAGCTCGGCAACCTTACTGCCGATGCAGCCTATGTGGGCACCGCCAGCGAGAGGCTTCCCCGCTACAGCTTCCCTAATGCGTACCCGGGTGCCTCGCCAGGCTTTGCGCCGCACACTGAATTCAACAGCGCTGGAGATGTGATTGGCGGCTTCGGTGTGGAGAATGTGATCGTGTCCGATTCACACTCCTCCTATCACGCTCTCCAAACTTCGCTCTCCGGCAGCACCGGGCATGGCGGCCCCGGAATACAGGCCAGCTACACGTGGAGTAAATCTCTCGACGATACCAGTCTGGTCCTGGGCGGCACCGGTTCAACGGGAGCGGTATCCTCGGGTTTCTCTCAGAATCCGTATGACACGCGTCCTGAAAAGGGCCCGTCCAACTTCGATGTCAAGCATGGTTTCGGATTGAGCATCGCGCAGGACCTGCCGTTGGACCGGGCACCCCTACTGAATGCGTTGAGCAAAAGTGTAACCGGGGGATGGGAACTTCTTAGCATCTCGAGCATCAGTTCCGGCTCGCCTTTCACGGTCTTCTCGGGGATTCAGCAGACTGGCTATGGTTCCAATGGCGTCGACCGCCCCGATCAGATCGCCAAGCCGCAACTCTCATCCGGGCGAAAGGATCGCGTGGACTACTTCGGCCACGGCGGGAATAACGGCGTCGACTTTTTCTCGATCCCCGTTTATCTGCCGGGCGGAAGTGGCCCGCATCAAGGCCGCTTTGGCACGCTCGGGCGCAATTCCTTCCGCGGACCTGCGTTCTATAACTTTGATTTTGCCCTGATCAAGGACACGCCTTTTGGCCGTCGCAAGAGCGGTGCGGAGTTCATGGACCTTCAGTTCCGCTCCGAATTCTTTAACCTGTTCAACCTTGTCACCATGGGCCTGCCATCGAACATCCTCCAGGTAAATCAGACGACAGGAGAGATATTGCGCGACACGGGCTTCGGTGAGATCAGCAAGACTGCCGGAAATTCACGTCAAATCCAGTTTTCGCTCAAGCTCATCTACTGATTCGGATCCTCGCACGGCTCAATCTCGCGGCACGATGACATGGGCAGGTTTGATATAAAGGTGCCGCTGTCACGCGCGACCTTGTGCGAGCACCTTTTCGTTGGGCAACGGGTACGCGCGCAAGGGCGGCCGGAGAATCTATGAAAGCTGATCGCAAAATTCAGTCAGCGCTTTCGCTGCTCCACGGAGTGGTCTTGGCCTGCACAGTATCGGCCTTACCAGCGCAAAAAACGCCGGCTTCAACGCAGCATGCGGTCGACATGACCTTGCACAGCCCGGAGTCGGTCGGGTTCAGCACGGAACGTCTGAAGCGACTGCACGCTGTGATGCAGCAGGCCGTCGACAAAAAAGAAGTTGCCGGGGTGATCACTCTGCTTGCCCGTCACGGCAAGATCGTGGACTACCGCACGTACGGGGCGCGAGACATGGAGAGCGGCACCTCCATGACCAAGGACACCATCTTCCGCGATTATTCGATGACCAAGCCGGTGACGGGTGTGGCCATGATGGCGCTCTTCGAGGAAGGCAAGTGGCTTCCCAATGACCCCATCGCTAAGTACATTCCGGAGTTCGCTCACCTGAAGGTCTTCAACGGCTTGGACGCCAGCGGCAACATGATCCTTGTAGATCCCGATCATGCGCCAACCATGCACGAGCTCATGTCCCACACGGCCGGTTTCACCTATGGCATCTTCGGTGACACCCCGGTCGACAAAATGCTGCGTGAGGCGCACCTCTTCCAGTCTCAAAACCTGCAGGAGTTCATTGACAAACTCGCCAAGGCTCCCCTGTTGTACCAGCCCGGCAAGGGATGGACATATTCCGTGTCGATGGACATCGAGGGTTACATCGTGGAGAAGCTCTCAGGCAAAACGTTGCCCGAGTACTATCGCGAGCAAATTTTCAACCCATTGGGAATGAAGGATGCGGGGTTCTACGTTCCGCAGGAGAAGTGGTCGCGCTTCGCCAAGGTGTACTACGTCGATCCCAAAGGCGGCCTGTCACCGAATGGCCCGGAAACCGTGAATCATCGTGATTTTGATCGAGAGCCGGTAATGCCATCGGGCGGCGGCGGCATGGTCTCCACAACCGAGGACTATTACCGCTTTGCGCAGATGTTGGCCAACGGCGGCGAGCTGAGCGGCAAGCGGATTCTATCCCCGTCTTCGGTCAAGCTCATGACCACCAATCATGTGCCCGAACCGCTGTTGACGCAGGGATTCGGGATCGGTGCGCAGCGAATTCGGCCTGGTTTCGGATATGGCTACAACTGCGCGGTGGAGTACGATCCGCAACTGGCTAACCTGCCCGAAGGCAAAGGAACGTTCCTGTGGGACGGCGCCGCGGGCACCTGGTTCTGGGTTGACCCAACCAACGATGTGGTCTTCATCGGAATGATCCAGCGGATGAACGCGAAGCCTTCCAGCGAAAACCTGCAATACGAGAGCCGATCGCTCGTATACCAGGCGCTGGTCGACCCCACAAAATAGCCGGATGCAAGCTACTTGAGAAGGTCAAGTGCCATGGCGGTCATCGCGGTGACTCCCGTTGTGATGGTTGGCGCGTAAACGGGCGCAAACATCGGCGAATGCACGCCAGGCAGCGGCACGCCCGCCTCCTTCGCGTGGGCCAGCTTGCCCGGGTCGGACGCGCCCAGGCGGAACATCACCCCGGGAATCTTGCCATCAAGGGTAAACAGGCCCACGTCTTCCGAGCCCATCACCGAGTCCGCTTGTTCCACGTGCTCGGCACCCAGCGCAATCACGGCAGTTTTACTCAGCCGCTCGGCGAGCGCCGGATCGTTGTAGGTGGCGGGAGCGATCTCCGACTTGCTCACATTCACAATCGGCATCCGGTCCTGCGGAACTCCGTAGCCAATCGCTATTCCATCCGCCGTGCGTTTCACCGCCGCAATAATCTGTTCGCGCACCTTGTCAGAGTAGGCGCGCAGCGTCAGCCCCATCGTTACCTCTTCGCCAATGATGTTGCGCTTAGTGCCGCCGTGGATCATGCCCACTGTCAACACCGCAGGCTGCTGCGGATCAACCTGCCGCGCCACGATGCTCTGCGCCAGCACCACAAATTCAGCCGCCATCAAAATGGGATCCTTGCTATTCTCCGGCTGCGATCCATGCGCGCCCACGCCACGCATGATCACGTCGATGCTGGTGGAACTGGCCAGCAGCGGGCCGCCCTTGATTGCGATCGATCCCGCCGGAGTAACTGAGTCATCGTGCTCCGATACCACCAGGTCCGGTCGCCCGAAGCGCTCGTACAGCCCATCGGCAAGCATTGCGCGCGAGCCGTCGATGGTCTCCTCTGAGGGCTGGCCGATCAGCACCAGCGTGCCGTGCCATGCGCTCTTCCTCGCAGCCATTTCGCGCGCGGTGCCCAGCAACACGGTCATGTGGATGTCATGCCCACATGCGTGCATCACACCCACGTCCTGCCCTTGCGCATTGGTTGAGCGCACTGTCGACGCGTAATCGAGGCCCGTCTTCTCCTCCACCGGCAGCGCATCCATATCGCTGCGGATCAACAGCCGCGGGCCAGCCCCGTTCTCCAGCACGGCAACGATTCCCCAGGCCTGCGTGCCATCCTGGTACTTGCCCACACGTTCGGTGACCGTGAATCCGGCCTTGCTCAGCTCGCCGGCCAGGTAAGCGGAAGTCTTCTCCTCGTGGTGAGAGAGTTCCGGATTCTGATGCAGGTGCTTGTACGTCTCTGTGAGGGAAGGCAGTTGCGCCTTCACGGAATTCGAAAGGCTGGTAGCATCCTGCGCGAACACCCGCAACGAAATCAAACAAACGCCAGCCATGACACACATTCGCAAAAACATGGTTGCACCTCGAGGACAGGGGAGAATCGTATGCGCAGCCTAACATACCCGGTCCGGCAGGCATTGATGGCCGGCGAGTCCGCGTCCGGGCGGTTCTATTGCAAACCCATAGGAAAAGGTGTACTTTGCTCCATATTGGTTTGCCATAGGAGGGGTGATGCGGAGCATCCGGGCGTTCTTCCTGCGAATCCTGCGCACCGGCGCCACCAGCGCCGATTTCGATTCCGAATTGCAGAGTCACATTGAAATGCATACAGATGAGGGTGTGCGCTCTGGCCTTACGCCGGAAGAAGCTCGACGCGTGGCGCTTCTTCGTCTTGGGGGAGCTGAGCAAACCAGGCAGGCGCATCGCGAGCGGGCTTCAATTCCGTGGTTCGAAATGCTTCGCTACGACGTGCGTTACGCCTTGCGCGGATTCCGTCGAAATGCCGTCTTTACCTTCACCGCGGTGGTCACGTTGGGGCTGGGCATCGGCGCCACCACAGCCGTCTTCAGCGTGGTCGATCGCATCCTGTTCAGGGCGCTTCCTTATGCTCATCCTGACCGGCTGGTCTCTGTGGGACTGACGGCCCCCATTATTCCCCAGGAATTTATGCTCGGCGGTTCCTACTATACCTGGCAGGACAATCAACAACCATTCGAGGCGTTCACCTCCTACCTTGGAGTTGACGAGTGTGACCTGACTGAGCGAAATCCATCTCGACTGAGTTGCGCGAGCGTCGAAGCAAGCTTTCTGCCAACGCTTGGTATTTCTCCGCTGCACGGTCGCAACTTCCTGCCCGATGAGGATCGTCCGAATGGACCAAAGGTCGCACTCATCTCCTACGCGCTATGGTCGGGTCATTACGGGAACGATCCCGCCATTCTGAACCGGCAGATCGATCTGGATGGAAGCGCTGTCCGCGTTGTTGGAGTTCTGCCGCGAGACTTCGAAATGCCAAGTCTGGAAGCAGTTGACGTTCTGGTGCCAGAGGCCCTTGATGTTGCTGCCCAGCGTCGCGCAGATCCTGGTCGGGTCATGTACGCCTTTGCGCGTCTCAAGCCTGGCATTGACATTCCCAAGGCCGTGGCGGCGTTACAGCCAGTGTTCAACTACTCTCTCAACCTGGCCCCCCCACGCTTCCGGAGCGAAGTACACCTGCGTGTGCGCACGATACGCGATCGCCAGATGCAGAACGCACGTCTGGCTGCATGGATCCTGCTGGGAACCGTGTTGGCCGTGCTGTTGATCGCATGCGCGAACGTTGCGAGCCTTCTGTTGACGCGCATGGCAACGCGTGGGCACGAATTGGCCGTTCGCGCCGCACTGGGAGCCAGCCGCGGCCGCCTGATTCGCCAGTCCCTCACAGAGTCGCTGCTGTTGTCCCTGATTGGAGCCGCCGCGGGGTGCGGTCTTGCCGCGGGGTTGTTGCGCGTATTCATCGCCATAGCGCCCACAGGTCTTCCATTTATTTCCGGGGCTCGACTTGATCCGCGGATCCTGATTTTCATGTTTAGCCTCGCCCTCGTCTCGGGCCTGATGTTTGGACTGGTTCCCGCTCTCCACCATCCTCAAGCTGCTGCGCTCACCGCGCGTTCGGCAGCAAGCGCCCGAGCGCGGCTCCGCCAGTCGATGGTCATCGCGCAAATAGCCGCAAGTATGGTCCTGTTGGCGGGTGCCGCATTACTGCTGCGCAGCTTTGCCCAACTTGCATCCCAGCCGCTCGGACTGGAATCGAGGGGCGTGCTCGCCGCTCGCATGTCCCTGAATCGTTATCGCTACCCAACACCACAGGCGCAGATGGATTTCTTCCTCCGCGCGGAAGCAAGCCTTCGACGCCTGCCCGGAATTATCCAGCTGGGATGCAGTGACACAGTGCCGCCGGGCGGACCCCATCATGATCAGATATTCAGTAACATTTCGGTTGCCGGCCGTCCTCCGCAATCCGGCGCCACCGGCGGAATGGTCGTGTGGCGCTGGGTCACCCCAAGTTACTTTGCGGCGCTCAATATCCCCATCGTGCGTGGCAAGCCGTACACGGAAGATCAGCGTACATCGAACGATTCAACGGTCATCATAAGCAGCATGCTGGCCGCCCCCCTCTTTTCAAATCAGGATCCCATAGGGCAGCGCATCCAACTCGTTCCTAAAGGGCCCTGGTACGTCATCCAGGCTGTAGCCGCCAACGTCAAAAACGCAGGCCTCGACACAGCCGATGAACCCGAGTTCTATCTCCTTCGTCACAATTTGGTGGCTGACTGGCAAAGCGCACCTTCAGCAGTGTTCACACTAAAGACGTCTCTCCCAGCCAAGGCCGTCTCCGCCTGGGTCCAATCCGAGATCGCGTCCATCGACCCATCCGTACCGGTCGAAATTGAAACGCTTAACGAAAGCGTGGGCAGGCTGGCCGATCGGCCTCGTTTTGAGACAGCACTGATGACATTCTTCGCTTTGACTGGACTTGCCATGGCCATCATCGGTCTTTACGGCGTTATGGCGTATCGCGCATTGCAACGCACCCAGGAAATCGGCATACGAATGGCGCTGGGCGCGCGCCGGACCGACATCCTCAGGCTCATCCTGTCTGAAGGTGTACGCCTGATTGTGATTGGAAGTTCAATCGGCCTTGTTGTTTCGCTTGCGCTTTCACGATTGCTCAAAAGCCTTCTCTTCAACGTAGACCCGCACGATCCCATCAGCTTCGCCACAGTTACGATTACGCTCTCGCTGGTGGCGCTGCTGGCAACGCTGCTCCCTGCGCGGCGCGCAGCCTGTGTCAATCCGAACGTTGCACTGCGCGCCGAATAGCGAATACGCCTCCTGATGAATCTCGCAAGTTGACGGCCTCCCGACTTACCCGCGTTAGCCTGTTGACAGGGCAGTCGCGGGATCAGGGAGAGGTGAATGCGGGCAAGTCACATCGAATTTCGTTTGCGCATGGTGATCGTGGCGGCCATCATTTGCACAGGCTTCTGGTCGCCCTGGATCAGGATATGGGGAATTGGTCAACACATCTCGCTCCTGGAGTGGTGCGCGCTTGAGCTTAGCCGCTTCGGCATCTTCAGCTTCACAGTGGCAACGCCAGTGATGATCGTCTGCGCGTCTCTAGTCGCGGCTTTGGCAGCGCTCCTGCGAATTTGGGGTACTGCGTGGCTCGGGTCGGGCATCGTCAATCATCGCGATATGCAGGCGGGCGGAGTAAAGGCTGGCGGCCCATACCGCTACTTGCGCAATCCCCTCTATCTCGGGACTTGGTTCATGGTGATGGCCATGGCATTCTCCATGCCTCTGACAGGTGCGGTCTTCTCTGTCATTCTGATCGCGTTGTTTCAGTTTCGATTGATCCTTGGTGAGGAGGAATTCCTCAAGGGCCGGCTTGGCGAGTCCTACCAGCTTTATCTGCGTAGCGTGCCGCGCATCTTTCCTCGACTGCGTACCAGTCTGCCCGTCCCTGCGGAACGGCCGCAGTGGGGCTGGGCCGTCCTCGCTGAAATCAATCCAATTGGCGTGTTTCTGGTTTTCTCTATTTTGTCCTGGCGCTATGAGAACTCAATCATGATCAAGGGGCTTCTAGTCAGCTTTGGAATCTCGCTCGTGATGCGAGCGTTCCTGCCCGCAAATCCAAAGAACCTTCCATCAGCTCCGTAAAGTGAGCTCACATCAGGCCACATTGTTTTTAGCGAACCGCCTCTTCCGCACTCCAAGGTGCGTCCAATTGAAACCATTCGAATACTTGAGACCGTACCCCATCAAGCGATCAACCGCGATGTGATTCACCCAGATGAGAGCAAATGGCAACAACGCGCCGGTATGGAACAGGAGCGCGCAGGCCGCTAGCGTAATAGGCACCGTGTATGTGTGCGCTGCGTTGTAAATGCGCGAGCCTCGGCAGGGCCCCGCGAGGTATCCCATGATCGAAAGGTCAGGCAGGAGCCAGAGCGCCACAAATAGCCACCAGCTTGCCCCGGTACGCGCATAGAGCAATGCTGAAATCACTCCAAATGCGAGCCCTTCAAGCCGAAGAAAGAATGTAATTCTCGCGGGCAACTCGGCGTTGTTCTCAAGTTTCGCCGGAATCGGGGGTGTGCTGGTCATACGGCATGGATGGTAGTACAGAGATCTTCAGTTCAAATTATGTGCAGATGCTCAAACCGGACGATGAAATTCCTGAACTGATTCCAAAAAAACTGGGGAGAAGCTTGCGCTTCTCCCCCATTTTAATCCGGATAGTGTTTCAGGTATTTCTGTTTACTTCTTGACTGGTGCGATGACGTCCTTGGCTGCCTTGGCCACGCGGAACTTGACCACGGTCTTGGCCTTGATCTTGATTGCCTGGCCGGTCTGAGGATTGCGGCCGATGCGCGCCTTGCGCTCTGCCTTCACCAGGCGTCCAATGCCGGGGATTACGAAGACGCCGTTCTTCTTGGTTTCCTTGATGGCGGTCTCTGCCAGCAGGTCAAGGAACGCTGCGGCTTGCTTGTTTGTCAATTCGAGCTTCTCGGCCATTTGCCGTGTAAGGGCGGTCTTGGTCAATCCAGTTGCCATTATGTTGTTCTCCTTCTGGGCGTGCCCTCGGGGCAGCCGATTGTTGCCGCGGTTACTGCCGGAGTTGTGCGCATCAGGGGAGTCGAGTCGGGGCAACGTGTTAATCGAAAACCCTGTAATCATGCGGGTCCGGAGAACCCTGTCGTTGAAAACAATGCGGCTTGAGGGGAGGTAAAGTCAAGGTAAAACGCCCGATTTCCACAGGTTTTGCGGGTTTTTATACCTTTTTCTTCGGAATTGGCCGATTTTTGGCTATTTTTTGCCCGAAAATGGCCGTTTGCCAACGGCAAAGGCGCCAAAAATCGTTTGCATCAGTGGGCAGCTGATCAGTTGTCAGTGAAGTCCGAACAGCACTTTCTTCTTCGGCTTCAAGGCCTCGGCAATAGGCGTATTCAGCGCATCGACAACCGGAGCAGCAAGCTTGAAATGCCGGATTATGATCTGAGCAATCTTGGGATCGAGCGCGGTGGAGGTTGGCAAGGTCGCGCTCAGACCCCATTGCCGGCACCGGACCAGGTCCATCGCGGGGTGCTCGGCAGGAAATCCTTTGGGCGGCCGTGTCAGGGCATTTCCCTCAAACTCGGTGAACACCTTCCTTATTGCGCCAGTCTGCAAGGTCTTGCGAAATGACTCGTGGTTCTCGAGCAGCCAATGCCGGATAGCCGCCAGTTGCTCCTTTTCCGGCATGTAGGCGCCCGCTGCAACCACCACTTCCTTGGCGCTCACATGAAAGTAATAGCCGGCGCCGGAGGTCTTTTGCAGCCCTTGGTGCGACCACCAAGCGGCGATATGGGTTTTGTACGGCCGCTTGTCATTGGAAAAACGCGTATCGCGATAAATGCGGAACAACGATTTTTCTGCGGGGCGCACGTGATTCGGAGCGAAATCGATCATCGCATCCGTGATCTTGCGGACGATGGTAAGCATAGGCTCTTTGAGTTCGGCTTCAAAGATTGATTTGCGCGGCGTGAACCATTCGCGATCGTTGTGCCGCGCAAGGTCGCGAAGAAATTTAATGGCTTCAGGTCGGAAAGAGGGAACAGCGGCATCTTGAGAGGGTTTGGGCACACGAGGCATACTGAAAAAGTGTACCGGACGCCTCTCAATCAACGACGCGGCTGGCCTGTCAACGAATTACCTTGAGCGCGCCGCGGAACAGCCCGTCGAAGTCCCCAGCCAGCGCCCTATCCTTCGCCACTGCTTGCTCAATTGCTCTTTCCGCCGCCGGCCGCTGATAGCCGAGATTAACCAGGGCCGAGAGCACATCGTCCACCGCTGCTCCCTGCACGGCGGAAGCCACGGGGGCCACCGCAAAGTCATCGAGCTTGTCTTTCAACTCCACCACCAACCGCTCGGCGAGCTTTTTGCCCACTCCGGGAATCCTCGTCAACTGGGCATGGTCCTGTGCCCTGATGGCCTGTACGGTGCGATCGCTCGACAAGCCGCTCAGCATCTTGATGGCTAGCTTCGGCCCAACGCCGCTCACGGTGATTAATCGCTCGAACAGTCGCCTTTCTTCGTTTTCGAGAAAGCCGTATAGCGCAATCTGGTCTTCACTTACCTGCGTGTGAATGTGCAGCGATGCCTCGGCCCCGACCACCGGCAGTGCCGTGAAAGTAGGCACGCTGATCGTGACGTCGTATCCCACCCCCGCCGCCTCAATAATGGCCTGGCCGGGCTGCTTGTAGATGAGCTTGCCGCGCAAATGAGCGATCATGAATTACCCGCGAGCGCGCGTCTGTCGTACGAAGTGTGACTTGGAGCGCTTGGCCCATTCTACAAACCGCCCCTCAAGATAGTCAGTCGGGACGTTTCGATCCGACCCTGGGGAGAGCCGTCAGATCAGGTCCATTCGACGAGCCACCCTTTCCAGCGTTTCAAGTGCCTGATCGAGTTGCTCGCGTGTGTGCTCGCTGGTCAGGATTAATCGAATGCGCGCCTTGCCTTCCGGTACAGTGGGAAATGCGATGCCGGTGCCCAGCACGCCTTCCTCAAACAACGCGCGGCTGAAGTCCATGGCCGCGCGGCCCTCACCGATGATCAATGGCGTGATCGGTGTTTCAGTGGCTGGGGTATTCACCCCGCCCACGTTAAAACCGGCACCTCGCAGCTCGCCTTGAAAGTAGCGCGTGTTATCCCACAGACGCTCGATGCGTTCCGGTTCTTGCTCCAGGATGTCGAACGCGGCGATGCAGGTTGCGGCGACTGAGGGAGGATGCGACGTGGAGAACAGGAAGGGCCGGGCGCGATGGTACAGATAATCGATCAGGTCTCGAGAGCCGCAAACATATCCACCCAATGCGCCGATGGCCTTCGACAATGTACCCACCTGGACATCGACTCGCCCATGCATTTCGAAGTGATCCACGGAGCCGCGGCCGTTCCGCCCCAGTACTCCCGACGCATGCGCATCATCCACCATCATAATTGCGCCATATTTCTCCGCAAGTGTCCCGAGTTCATCCACGGGTCCAATATCCCCGTCCATAGAGAAGACGCCGTCTGTGATCACCAGCTTGCGCCCCGGCTCGTTGGCGACTTCTTGTAATAGTTCTTCGCAATGCGCAACGTCCTTGTGCCGGAATACCTTGATCTTTGCCCGCGACAGTCGCGCACCGTCAATGATGCTGGCGTGATTCAACTCGTCAGAAAGGATGAAGTCTTCCTTGCCCAAAATTGCGCTAACCGTTCCAGCATTCGCTGCGAATCCGCTTTGAAATACGACGCAGGCTTCCACATTCTTGAAGCGCGCAATCTTTTCCTCAAGCTCCATGTGGATCCGCATCGTCCCGGCAATGGTGCGCACCGCGCCAGAGCCCACACCCAGCTCACGCGTGGCCTTGAGTGCCGCCTCAATTAACTTGGGATGGTTCGCCAGTCCAAGGTAATTGTTGCTGGCAAGGTTGATGACCTGTTTGCCGTCGTAATGACAAACGGGTGCCTGCTGGTCATCCAGTACGCGAAGCCGGAAGTGGGTGCCTTTGGCTTTCAACTCATCAAGGACCGCAGTCAGGTGGGCAAGCTGGGGGCGGGTTGCAGTAGGAGACATAGGATCGCACCTCAATTGAAAAGGATAACCCCATGAAGAGCCGCTCTGCGTCGCACGTACTTCGACTTGTTTCGAGACCGAAAGGAGAGGCGATTCGCCATCTCGCCCGTTGACCTCCTCCCTGACAGTGAACCCGTCTATCGAATCCCCGAAAAATCCCGCTTGACACCCCTAGCGCTCTAGGCCTACATTTCTGATACCGAGGCTTCTAGGGGTATAGCAGCGATGGCCAAAAACGATTTGCAGGGAACACTTGATTTGCTGGTGTTAAAAACGCTCGCCTCGACAGGCGCGCTTCATGGATACGGGATTGTCCTTCATATCCAGCGTGCGTCTGATGAGTTGCTGCGCGTGGAAGAAGGATCACTTTATCCCGCCTTGCACCGCATGGAGCAGACCGGTTGGATCAATTCCGAGTGGGGTCTCACGGAGACCAATCGCAAGGCCAAGTTTTACAAGCTCACAGCGGCGGGACGCCGCCAGCTGGATCTGGCCGAGGAGAGCTTCGATCAACTCGTGAAGGGCGTGCGCGCCGTTTTGCGCTTTGCCTGAAAATCGCCGCAATTGCCGAAAGGAAACGAAAATGGCCGCTTTTCAGCGCATTGCCAACCTGTTTCGCCGCTCCCGTCTCGATCGCGAAATTGCCGCGGAGCTTCAGTCCCACGTTGACCTCCGCACCGACGACAATATTGCGAGCGGCATGTCCCCGGCTGATGCCCGCCGCGAGGCTTTGATTCGCTTCGGCAATCCCACATCAACGCGGGAGCGCGTGGCGGCCTCCGATGCGCATCTCACGCTCGAGGATTTTCTGCGCGACCTCCGTTATGCGGCTCGCCAGTTGCGGCGCTCCCCTGGCTTTGCGATGACGGCGATCATCACACTTGCGGTTGGAATAGGCGCCAACGTAGTGGTCTTCGGCGTCCTCAATGCGCTGTTGCTGCGCCCGCTTCCTGTTACCGGAGCAGATCGACTGTTCGAGGTTGTCCATCGTGGCCAGGGAGACGACAACCAGTCCTATCCCGACTACGTCGACTACCGGTCGCGCAATACCGCCTTCGCGGACATGGCCACCTATCGCATTGCAAATGTGGGGCTGAGCACCGGCGGCTCGGCGAAGAAATGCTGGCTCTACGAAGTGTCCGGCAGTTACTTCGACATGCTCGGGGTGCAGCCGCAGCTCGGGCGCACTCTTCATGCCAGCGACGAACGTGGCGTCAATTCCGCCCCTTACATCGTGCTGAGCGACGGCTTTTGGCGCAGCCACTTCAGCGCCGACCCGCGCGTGATCGGCATGATCGTTGACCTGAACAAGCACCCCTACACAATTGTGGGTGTGGCGCCCCGGACGTTCAACGGCACCGAGATCTTTCTCTGGCCCGACTTTTTTATCCCCATCGTGAACGCACCGCAGATTGAAGGCTATGACTTTCTGACCAAGCGCATGAATCACGGTCTGTTCGTGTTGGGGATGTTGAAACCCGGCGTTACACCTGCACAAGGTACGGATAACCTGAGTGCTGTTTCAAAACAGCTCGCGCAAGAATACCCGGCATGGGACGACGGCCTGACTGCGCGGCTCGTCAAGCCAGGATTGATGGCCGACGAACTTGGTGACCCTGCGCGTCCCTTTCTGACGGCCGTCATGGGGCTGGCACTACTCGTCCTGCTGGCTGCCTGCACCAACCTGGCCGGAATCTTCGCGGCTCGTTCTGCTGACCGCACGCGAGAGATGGCGATTCGGCTGTCGATTGGCTCGCCTCGCACGCGCATCGCGCGCCAGCTTCTCACCGAAGCGCTGCTGATTTCAGTGTCAGGCGGCCTGCTGGGAACGGCACTGGCGGCCGGACTCCTTGGCGCACTGAGCCATTGGCAGCCAATATCGGATCTCCCGATCCACGTGGCTGTGGATGCGGACCCGCGCGTTTTTGGGCTCGCTCTTCTCTTGTCGTTGCTTGCGGGGCTGCTTCCCGGGATTCTCCCCGCTCGCCAGGTTTGGCGTACAGATGCGATGCAGGCCATGAAGAGTGCCTCGGCGACCGTCGGCAAGGTGGGCCGGCTCACATTGCGCGACTTGCTCCTGGGTCTGCAGATCGCCATCTGCGCGGTGCTGGTGACGGCATCTTTGGTTGCGGTGAGGGGCATGGAGCGCTCATTATCCGCGCCCATGGGGTTTTCCCCTCAGGGCGTAACGCTGGCTGCAATGGACATGAAAATGGCTGGCTATTCCGACGACACCGCGCTCCCTGTGCAGCGTCGCATCCTGGAGGAAGCGGCGCGCCTGCCGGGAGTCACCGCGGTCGGCACCGTAGACAGTACGCCCATGAGCGGCAGTGGCAGCGGCGGCTCGGTCTATCGTGAGGCTACCGCCGATTTCAAGCCGACCAACAGCGCCTTTGAGGCTCGTTACTTCTCCATCTCTCCGGGATATCTGAGCGCTGCCAGCACCCGTTTGCTTGCAGGCCGCGATATCGATTGGCATGACGACTTGAGGTCTCCCAAGGTCGCAATCATCAACCAGGCATTCGCTCACCGTCTTTTCGGCGACAGCCCTGCCGTAGGACGGCACTTCTTTACCGGTAGCAAGACGCTCTACCAAATCATTGGGATAGTTGAGGACGGCAAATATGTCTCGCTCACTGAAGATCTGACTCCTGCCATGTTTTTCCCACTGGCTCAGGGCACCGAAGCGAGTACCAACCTGGTGGTGCGATCGAAACTCCCCCAGGCCGACACTGCGGCAGAGGTCAGCCGCCTCATCTCTGGCATTGACTCGAGCGTGCCGTTTGCCGTCGAGACATGGCCAGACGCTTTGGCCCTGGTTCTTTTCCCCGCTCGGGTAGCCACAGCGACACTGGGAATTATGGGCTTGCTCGCGGCAATGCTGGCCGTGACAGGGATCTTCGGCATGGCCGCTTACTCGGTATCAAAACGCCTGCGCGAGCTGGGCATTCGGATTGCCTTGGGCGCACGCCGAATGGAGTTGATGCGCTCGGCGCTGGGGCGTCCGTTTATCGTGCTCCTGACGGGTTCGGGGATCGGATTGCTCCTCGGCGTTCTGGCCAGCCGTCTTCTGGCGTTTGTTGTCTATCAGGCAACGCCCAAGGACCCCCTGGTGATCACCAGCGCCGTCCTGGCCATGATGCTCATCGGTTTGGTCGCCACCTGGATTCCCGCGCGTCGCGCCTTGCGTGTCAACCCGGCACAGTTGCTGCGCGAAGAGTGACCGGCAGGCACTGATTGGGCCCCTCGAAAGCCCTCGACTTACATCTCGCCGCCGCGAACGTCAAACCTGCATAGGTTCAGGCGGCGATCCGGGAATTTGCCGGTGCGGGAAGATCGTTCTCGGTTAGCCGCCCCACGCCCGCGCCGGATACAATGGTCACAAGCTGACCCAAACTCGGCAGACGGCGATTTCTAGGTTTCTGGAGCAGGTGCACGTGAGAGGTTTGAACTGCCGCGGTGTGCGGCTTGACAGGTTTGCAGCACTGGGCTTGGCCCTTGCGATGCCCGCTCTGGCCGCGGCAAGTTCGCAGGCCACGCAAACCCGGCTTACCGCGGAAACCCGCGATCTGAACGGCCGCACACAGGCTGCCTTATCCATTGCTGTCGCGGGCGAGGACGGTCTCCCCGCATCCGGCGCCGTCACCATTGAAGATGAAGGCAAGCCGCTCGCTGGCGCTGTGCTCAAGTCCGACGGGACTGTGCAGATGACGCTCGCCCTGCCTCCGGGGCCACACGCGCTCCGCGCCGTTTATGAAGGCAACGCCGCCCATGTCGCTTCGAAGTCCGATTATTCGGCGGTCACCGCCGCGGCCAGTTCTGCGCCCGATTTCACCGTTTCCGTCATTCCTGCTTCTTTGACGTTGACTGCCGGCCAGACTGGCAATGTCACGGCGTCGGTCACGCCTGTAAACGGAACGGCCCTTAAGGCTCCGATGTTTGTCACGCTCTCGTGCGGGGGGATGCCGGACCAGTCGTCCTGCGGCTTTACTCCGGAAAACGTGGAAATTCTTCCCAACGCAACCGCACCCATTAACAGCACCCTTGTGATCACCACACAGGCAACAGGCACACGCGGACTTGCCACTCCTCCACCTCACTCTGAAAGCAATTCCGTCGCGTGGGCTGTGCTGCTGCCGGGCGTCTTCTCGCTGGGCGGACTGGCGTTCGCGGCACGACGTCGCCGCTGGCTAAGCCGCATTTCACTCGTGGCTCTGGTGGGCTTTGTCACAGTGCTTGGTGCCACCGCTTGCGCGCCCCGTTACAACTATTTCAATCACGGGCCGCCCTACAACTTGCCCACTCCCGCGGGAAGCTACACCATCACCATCGCTGCGCAGTCAAGCAACGGCGTCAGCGCCACCACACATACCGCTCCCTTCGCGCTTACCGTGAAGTAGACGGCTTGGTGGAGAGCCATGCAGCCCTGGCATCCACTTCCGCAGAAAATCTACGCGCTGGTGGATCAGACTCCCGGCTCCGTGCTGCTTGAATCGGCCCCTTCTGGTGGCGCGGCGGCTTACAGCCGGCTTTTCCTTTCACCAACGCACACTCTGACGGCTCATGATGGAACGAGCCTCGACCAGCTTTTTGAACGGATCGAGGCTGCGTTGGATCGCCGCGAATTCGCTGCGGGATACTTCTCCTACGAGTGCGGAAACTGCTTTGAGCCGACGGCGCGACTTTGGCCACCCGCGCCGGATGAGCCACTTGCATGGTTCGGGATCTACCCGCGCTGCCACCTCTTCAACCACGCGACCGGGACGTTTGTGGCTGGGGACCCGGACGAATTGGTCGAACCGCAGTGTGTTGTTAGTGACGTCGCTCCCGCGAGCGTTAGCGAAATCCGGCTGGGCTTGGACGCCGGCGAGTATGCAGAGCGGATCGCCGCCATTCACGAGTGCATCCGCTCGGGCGATGTATACCAGCTCAATTTCACATTCCCACTTCACTTTGAAGTGGAAGGTCCCGCACGGGACTTCTATGCCGCCTTGCGGACCCGTCAACCAGTCGATTTTGGCGCGTTTCTACACTGCGGCTCCGGCCGCAGGATTCTAAGTTTTTCGCCGGAGCTCTTCTTTCGCGTCGAAGGGCATCCGGGAAACCAGCGCATTGTTACCCGGCCGATGAAGGGCACCGCTCCTCGGGGTCGTACAACATCCGAGGACCGCGTTGTCGCAGATTGGCTGCAGCATGACGCCAAAAACTGTAGCGAAAACGTGATGATCGTCGATCTGCTGCGAAACGACCTTGGCCGCCTTTGCAAGTACGGCAGCGTGCGCGTCGATGAGCTGTTTGCAGTGGAGAGACACCCCTCGCTCTGGCAGATGACCTCGACCATCAGTGGCGATCTGCGAGCTGGCATCTCCGGCCGGGATATTTTCCGCGCGCTGTTTCCAAGCGGCTCGGTGACAGGAGCTCCCAAGGTTCGCGCGATGAAGCTGCTAGCCGAGCTTGAGGGACGGCCGCGTGGCGTTTACACAGGCGTTATTGGGTACTTTTCGCAAGCGCAGTCGGTTTTCAACGTGGCCATCCGCACCATTGAACTCCACGGAAGTCAGGGCCGCATGGGAGTCGGCAGCGGTATCGTAATCGACTCCGTGGCTGATGATGAATTTCGCGAATGTGCATTGAAGGCGCAATTCCTCACCAGTTCAGCGGAGCCATTTTTGCTGATTGAGACCATGCTCTGGGATGGCCAGTATCCATTTCTCGACCTGCATCTCGACCGTCTCGAGGATTCGGCGGCTTACTTCAGCTTTTCATTCGATCGCGACGCCGCAAAGGGTTCGCTGCTGCGGGCGGCCGGGGTATTTGGTGATTCACGCCAGAGGGTCAGGTTGACTCTGGCTTCGGATGGCACTCTGCGCATTGAGCACGAGGCCATCAAAGTCGATGCGGAGGTATCGTCGCCGCTGCGTGTTTGCATCGCAAAACAACGAACCGACACCACAGATCGGTTTCTCCATCACAAGACGACCAACCGAGCCATTTACGCAGAAGCCTTCAAGGCCGCCAGGGCCGCCGGCTATGAAGACGCGCTCTTCCTGAATCGCAACGGACAAGTGACTGAGGGCGCAATATCAAATATCTTCATCGAACAAAACGGCCGGTGGTCTACGCCTCAAATTGCATGTGGTGTGCTGGCAGGCGTCTATCGGCGTTATCTTCTCAAGACGCGCCCGGACATCGAAGAACGCATCATCACCCTGCAAGACCTGAAAGCCGCAAACTGCGTCTATTTGAGCAACGCAGTTCGCGGCCTTCGCCGTGTGGTCATCGATTGGGAGAACGCTGCGGTGCGCGCAGCGGTTGGTGACTAGAACGAACGCGTAACGCCCGCGATCACGGTGTAGTCGGAAAAAGCCGCGTCGCCGTGGCTGTGGTTGGCATAGTCAGCCACGCTGGTTTTGCGGTTACGCTCCATGGCCCACGGACCGCTGACATTGATCATGGTGCGGCCACGCTCGTACGTCAGGCCGGGTTCGATGGAAATGACGTAACCGGGACGGCGGAATCCATTGCTCTTGCCCAACGCATCGCGGACCGGAACACCCTCCATGCGTCCGCCCATGCTGAGCGCCAGGCCGCGGAGCAGCTTAACTCCGGTCACCGGCCGCGAGAAGCCGCCGCGCCAGAGATACTGATCGGTGGCCGATACTACGCTTTCTCCGCGCGCACCGCGACCCGTCGGAAAGCCTGTCGTGTCCTGCGGACTGAAAAGCCACGACCCCGTGAAGTAGCCCGAAGTGCGCCACTTGATTTCTTTATAGGCTTGCGTGGCCAGTGAGAAACCCCAGGTCCCGTCTCCCGGCTGAATCGACTCGTCAAAGGGCTGAACAGTCTTGACTCCACTGTTGCTCGTCTTGGTGCCCTTGGCGTCGTTGATGCCGGTGGGCAACTTGAGCTGTGCGCTGATCGCGACGTTTCCGTGGTTTTCTGTCGGCGGACGGAAGATCCACGACTGCACACCCACGGTGACATCGCCGATGCCACCCGAACGGTAGACATTCAGCGGGCTGCTTTGCCCATGGCGTGAGGCTTCCATGCCAGGGATGCTGGCAACCACGCTTAGGCGCGGCGTGAGCTGGTAATTCAAATCGAGTTCCAGCAGGTTGACATGGTTCACGATCGCGGAGTGCTGCAACTCCCGCTGCTTCTGCCACACCGTGCCAACGTAGTGACGGTACGAGTTGTACACACGATACCCGACCGTCACGGTGAGGCCGCGCCACCACTCGCCTTTCTCGAATCTGCGGCTGCTGTACTCTGCCGTCGGATCGAGTCCCGAAATGACGGGCTGGGGCGAGTGAGCGGCAACGCAGCCTTGTGCGTGTGCAATGGTTTGCGTACATAAGGGCGAGATAAACAAGGCAGCACATACCGCTGCAGCGAGCTTCATGGAGCTTTTCATCTGAGTCTGATCTCCTTGGGGAGGTTGAAACGGGCCTCGGTGTATCCACATGTCCGCACCGGCCAAAACCGGTAGGAATGGACAATGCTCCCGAAAATATCAGTTGTCAGTGATCCCGTCATGAGAACTCGGATGGATGCCTTTCTCCAACTTTCGATGGAGCTGGCTGGCAGGGCCGGAACGTATAGTCGATTGACGATGCTTCCTCTTCTGCAACGTACTGGTTGCCTACTGGTGGTGTGCGCCTTGACCGTGGCTCCCCTTGCGGCCCGCCGGGCCCCCGATCCATCTCTGAAGACCTTGGACGGTACGACGCACAAGCTATCGTCTTTGCGGGGAAAGGTCGTCGTGGTGAACTTCTGGGCCACCTGGTGCGGGCCCTGCCAAGAGGAACTGCCGCGGCTGGCTCAAATTGCGGAGTCCTACGCAGGCAAGCCGGTGAGTTTCGTGCTGATCTCGATTGACGAATCAAAAGATCGTGGCAAGATTCCCGGAGTCCTCCAGCGGCTGAAGGTAAACCAGGAAAGCTGGGTTGGTGGCGACACGGACCTGATGGACCGCTTCGGGCTGGGCAACATCGTTCCAGGTACTGCCATCCTCGACGATCAGGGCGAAGTAGTCGCACGAATCATGGGCGAGGCGCGAGAAGAAGATGTGCGGAATGCGGTGGATTGGCTGCTGAGCGGGAAGTCGGGCCCGCCCACCCCCGCGCTGATCAAGCGGTATTGACAAAGGGACTGGTGGAATGTCCCGGAAGTTCTTAATCTCACCCGCGTGTCATTCTGAGCGAACGGGGCCCCAAACGCTTTTCAGTTTGGGGGTGGTGAGTCGAAGGATCTGCTTTAGCCCTTCCGCAGGTCTGATGTGAACTTCACAGGGACAACAATACTACTGGGCGCTAACCAGGCCCTCTTCCCTCGTTCTCACATCAACGCGTGCCCCAGATCACATCCCCGCCGCGCGCATCCAGCCCATACTCAACCAAGGTTACCGAACCCCAAGGGGAGAGTTGTCCCTCTCAAGGGCTCCGGCAACACAAAGGCTTACCGGATTGCACCTGAAATGGTGCAGCACCGGGGGGGGGGGTAGGGGGTCGCGGTATCGGCGCCTTCTTCTGCATTCCACGCCGGGCTTCACGCTCGATCGATAATCGGGTAAGTCGTGAAGGGATCGTTCTTGATGGCAAAGTACGGGGCATAGTGGAAATCCGGATTCCCCTCAATTTCAAAATGGAGCAGGCGTCCATACACCGGCGTTAACTGCTTCAGTAGATCCTCGGCGCTCCCACCGGTGGTACGAAGCCGAGCATCGTCAGAGCCCTCAATGGCCATCAGAATTGGCCCATACTCCAGCGCATACCGCTCATGGCCTTCAATCTGGTCGAGCCCCGTATAGCGAGTAAGCCGGAAGCCCATCGGCAATGAGAACTGAATCCTGTCTCCGCCGCGCCAGGTCCGGTCGAGCACGATGTAGCTGCCCGGCTTGCCTGAGCCAGCGCGCTCTCCGTTGACGAGGACGGCCATTTCGTTGACCGCCCATGAGGGCGTGCGCACCCGAATTCTCGCGGACTGAGGTTGAGCCAGCGAAAGTTCCAACGCGACATCAGGGCTGTCAGGGAATGACGTCTTCGTAGTCAACTGCCACGGATTGCCCGAATGCGACCATCGGAACGTCGACGGTGCGAACAGGTTCACGGTGATTCCCTCCGCATCCACGGAGTAGAGATACTCCGGAAGCGATCCGAGAAGGCGCGTGCCCTGACCCTCGCAGCAGGAGTTGTCGCAGATGCCTACTGCCATGTCGCCCTTGGTTCCTACCATCCGCGCGTGATACATCAGGCCGCGCGTATCCACCTGGTTGGCGATGCCCACGTTGTAGATCGATTTCTCGATTTCAGTGACGTACTTTTCCTGATCCGGATTCAGCAAATAGAGCCGCTGGTTGAGATGCGCCCAGAAACTGCTTCCGCATAACTCGCCCGTCTCGCAAAACGTGAATTGCGATTTGAGCCGGTAGGACTTCGGAGGAAATTCGCCAAATTCGGTGATGGCTATAGACCCGCCGACATGCTCCCAACTGTCGTGGTAGAGCTGCCAGGCGCCAAGCACCGCATCCAGATAACGCGCTTCGCCTGTGGCGCGATAGAGATCGAGATAGGCTTCAAAGTCAGTGATGAGGTAGTTGTGCGGACGGTCATAGGGATACTGCCAGACCATTTCCTCATCGCGGCGCGCAAGTCCCTCAAGCCAGAAATCCTCCTGGTAGTAGCGCTGAATCACTTGCAGGTCTTCCGGCTTGCCGACCGAAGTGAAATACATCCGCGTGTTTGCCACCATGCCCTGCACTCCTTGCGCCGTGCCGCGAAGCAGCTTGGGAAGGTAAGGGCATTTGTCGAACCAGTCGTAGTACCCGCGCAGTAGTCCGAGGGCTTTCTTGTTTCCCGCCAGGCCGGCGTCAATCAAACCATGCGTGACCCAGGCTCGCGTGTAGCCCGCGCGCTCCGAGTGGAAGATGGACTCCTCTGGATATGCCATGATGTAGCCGTTCGGCTGGCGGCACTCCTCAATGCCATCCACAATGTCGTTCATCCATCGGCGGAGTTCGGCGTGCTCCTGCCAGCGCAACGTGTTGCCGGCGCCCATCAGAAAACGTCCTGCCGTTGAGCCGGCCAGATCGACATCCCAGAATGGGTGCGGCTTGCGGAGTTCGGGATTCACGGGCTTGCCCGCACGCTCCCGGAATGGCCGCAACATCTCTTCAACAGAAAACGAACTCAGCAAATAGCCGACGTTGTTGTCCATCGACTGCTTGAATAGGCCGGCATGCAATTCAACTCCGCCATCGGGCGACTGCGCCTTGTAGACCGCCGGCTTCCAATGCTCGGGAGAGGTGACATTTTGCGGGTTGTCGGTCACGATCCCTTCGCCCTGCGGGCGCGCCTTGCGCGTGATCTGTCCCAGGTCTCGCTGATTTCCGAGCACGGCGTCGGCCGTGGCCTGTTTGCCTTCTGCCACGTTGCGGCCGCCGGCGAGCACGTCGATCTTGGCGAAGGACAGGCAGTATTCAGGATTCACGCCGGATTCGGGTCCGCCCGCGTGACGAAGCTGTGTCGCCGTCAGGCGCACGTAGCGAACTTCCGAGGAAGGCGCCAACGCGCAATAAACGATCTGATCGCCAGGGTCGGCGAGATCATCCTGTGTGTGCTCGAGCAGCATCGTGGCGCTTTCAAATCCCGGTGAGTTTGAACCTTCGATCTTCATCCGGGCCGGAAAACCCAGCGATCGAACATCAAGATTGAAATTCGGATAGAGGCGAACACCCTCCACGACGGTTGCTGCGCCGAGATCAACTTGAATCCACGATGTCGCATTTGCTGTGCGCGCCGTCTTAGAGACGTAGGCACGATACTTGGTCGCGGGAAAGGGCGTCATCCGGCCCTCGAGCCGCACCGAGGATGAGGATGCGGCGGCCGCGGCGAGCGGTCTCAATGCCATGGCTGCACCCGCGAGCGCGCTCGAATTCAGGAATTCACGGCGGTTCAATCGTGGCATCTTTGAGGCTCCTTAATTCCAATGGCTGGTCGCTGGGCAAGAGTTCGACGTGCGTAGACTTGGCCACTTGTGGATCGTCTTCGTCTCCGCGTCAGGGACGGCGCTTGCGGCGATCCATTCTTGCACCATCGCCGCATAGAATGGAACCGTGAAAAAGACTGGTTGTGCCACGCGCCTCATTCTCGCCTTCGCGCTTACCGCTAGCTGCGTCGCCGTTGGTGCACAGACCGCAGACCAGGCGTGGCTGAAGTACCCTGTGACCAAGGATCGATGGATCGCATCTTTGCCCATTCGCACTCTAGAAAACACCCTGCTCGAGCGCTCCGCCGCGGAAGAGCTCACTCGCAGCAATTTGGGCTTTGTCATCTCATCCCGAAATCCGAAGTCGGCGAGCGAATCGACCTCTCTACCCAACTACAGCGAAGTTGTCTTGGGAACTGTGCTCGAAGTGCACAAGTCGTTCCCACAATTGAGAATTCCAAGCAAACTCAGATCGGGAGGATACTGGCTGACACATATCAAAGTTCATGGAAGCCCAGTGATTGTCGATGTTGGCGAAGATGATCGCGGAGTCCTGTATGGCGCCTTCGCTCTGCTGAGTCGACTCCGCCGGGGCCAGCTGATCTATCCAATTGATATCCAGGATCAACCTGCGATGCCGATTCGCTGGGTCGACGAGTGGGACAACGCTGATGGCTCAATCGAACGCGGCTACGCGGGCCGTTCCATTTTCTTCGATGCTGGCCATGTGCGCGATGATCTTGCGCCAGTTGCTGACTATGCGCGCCTGCTGGCTTCGGTTGGGATCAACGGCTGCAACCTGAACAACGTGAACAACGCCGCGCATTCCTGCAGCCGGAGTTGCTTGCGTGAAGTCGCGCGAATCGCGGACGCCATGCGGCCGTGGGGTGTGCGCGTCGCGCTCAGCGTGGACATCGCCAGCCCACAGAAGATCGGCGGCCTCGCGACATACGATCCGCTCGACCCGGCGGTGAAAGCGTGGTGGGCGGCGAAGACCGAGGAGATTTACAAGCTCATCCCCGACTTCGCCGGCTTCACCGTGAAGGCCGACAGCGAAGGCCAGCCCGGCCCCGCAAGCTACGGCCGCACGCCCGCCGATGCGGCCAACCTGCTGGCCAACGCCCTCGCACCCCACGGCGGCGTCGTGCTCTACCGCGCCTTCGTCTACAACCATCACCTTGACTGGAACGATCCCAAAGCCGACCGCGCCCGCGCCGCCTACGACATCTTCCATCCGCTCGACGGCAAGTTCGCCGCCAACGTGATCGTCCAGACCAAGGAAGGCCCCATCGACTTCCAGGCGCGCGAGCCCGTGTCGCCGCTGTTCGGCGGACTTGAGCACACCAGCCAGGCAATGGAAGTGCAGATCACGCAGGAATACACCGGCCAGCAGCGGCACCTCGTCTACCTCGCGCCGATGTGGAAGCAGGTGCTCGACTTCGACATGCGCGCCGAGAATCGATGCGACGCCCGTGAAGGAGATCCTTGCCGGCAAGACGTTTCGATCAGCCACTGGGCGGAATGGTCGGGGTGGCAGGGGTGGGACAGGACGCGTGGCTCGGCTCGCCGCTGGCGCTCGCAAATCTCTACGCATTCGGACGCCTCGCCTGGGATCCGAATCTCACGCCCGGAGCAGATCGCAGACGAGTGGACGCGGCAGACGATCAGCAACGATCCCGTCGTCGTGAGCACCGTGACGAAGATGCTGATGCAGAGCTGGCCCGCCTACGAGCACTACACCGGCCCGCTCGGCATGCAGACGCTCACCGACATTACCGGCACCCACTACGGACCGAACATCGAAGCCAGCGAGAACAACGGCTGGGGTCAGTGGCACCGCGCCGACCACGATGGCGTGGGCATGGATCGCACCGTCGCCACCGGCACCGGCTACGCCGGGCAATATCCGCCGGAGGTCGCGAAGACTGTACGAGAACGTTGCAACGACACCCGACGACCTGCTGCTCTTCTTCCATCATGTGCCCTACACGCTACAAGCTGCATTCGGGCACGACCGTGATCCAGTACATCTACGACAGCCACTACGAGGGCGCGGAGCAGGCGGCGGAACTCGGCGCTCGAGTGGGCCGCGCTGGAAGGCCGCATCGATCCGAAGGTCTTCGACGAGATGCACGCTCGCCTCGCGTATCAGGCTGGCCATGCCATCGTCTGGCGCGACGCGATCGTGCAGTATTTCCTCAAGCTCAGCGGCATTCCCGATGAGCGCGGCCGCGCGGGTCACTATCCAGGACGGCTCGAAGCCGAAGACGCCAAGCTCACTGGCTACAAGGTCATTGACGTGAAGCCGTGGGAAGACGCGTCAGGCGGAAAGGCTGTGTCGTGCGGGCAGGCGACATGTTCCGCCGAGTGGACCTACACGGGCAAGCCCGGCAGCTTCGACATCGCCATTCAATACTTCGACCTGCAAGGCGGCGAAGCGCACTTCTCATTCAGCGTGAATGGCCAACAGAAATCTACCTGGACCGCCGACGCGCAGTTGCCTTCGCGCCTTCCACACGGCGACAACTCTACGCGATTCACGTTACACGGAATCGATCTCAAGGCCGGAGATGCACTCCGCATCGAAGGCACACCGGACAAAGCACGATCCGGCCGCACTCGACTACATCGAGATCGAACCAATCTGCGAAGTAGATCGCTCTGCCTCGGACCCAGCGGCGATACTCTAAAACAGTAGCGGTATTCTCCCAGGAGGATCATGCGCTCCAATCTCACGCGACGCGGTTTTATCGGCGGAGGAGCTGCTGCCACTGCGGCCCTGGCTCTTGGAGCGGGCAAGATCGCCGCTGCACAAGGCGCAACGATTCATGCCTCCCGCCATCGCCGCGCTGCCTGTGCTCTCCGGCCAAGCGCGCCCCTTCACCAATGCCGAGCGGCAGGCCCGCATCGAACGCGCCAAAGCACTGATGGCCGCGCACAAAATCGACGCCATCGTGCTCGCCAACGGCACCAGTTCGTCCGTCGTACTTTGCCGACCTGCGCCTCAACGGCGGCGAACGTCTCTGGGCTCTGGTGATGCCCGCGCGCAGCAAGCCGTTCATCGTTTGCCCGGCGTTTGAAGAAGGCCGCGCCCGCGAAGTGCTTGCCGCCGGTCCATTCGGCAAAGACGCCGACGTGCTGACCTGGCAGGAAGATGAGAGCCCATTCACCACACTGGGCAAGGGCCTGCGCGACCGTGGCCTCACCTCGGCAACCGTCGGGCTCGACGAGAACATGAAGTTCGTCTTCGCCGATGGCATTCGCGCGGCCAATCCGCATCTGAACGATCGTCAGCGCGACGCCCGTCACCGCGGGCTGCCGCATGATCAAGGACGCGCACGAGCTCGAATGCATGCGCCTCGCCAGCCGCGCCACGCTGCTGGTCTACCGCGCCGTGGCGCAGTCTGTTCATCGCCGGCATGACCAACGCCGACGTGGAGAGCCTGGTGGACGCAGCCTATCAGCCGCGTCGGATTCCACGGCGACGCCAGCCTCAACATCGACGAGTTCACCGCCGTGCCGCACGGCTCGCGCCAGCCGCAGACTCTGCGCGAGGGCAGCATTCTCATGCTCGACGACGGCTGCCTCGTGGAGGGCTACAACTCCGACATCACGCGCACGTTTGTTCTCGGCAAACCAACCGCGAAGATGATTGCGGTGTTCGATCTCGTGAAGCGCGCGCAGACCGCTGCGCTCGGCGCCGCGAGCCCCGGCGTGCTCGCCGCCGAAGTGGATGCCGCTGCGCGCAAAGTGATCGTCGACGGCGGATACGGCCCGGGCTTCACCTACTTCACGCATCGCGTCGGCCACGGCATCGGCATGGACGGCCACGAGTGGCCCTACCTCGTGCAGCAACGACATGTTCGGCTGCGATCCCGCGCCGCATCTCAAGGCCGGCATGACCTTCAGCGACGAGCCCGGCGTTTACATCAAGGGCGAGTTCGGCATTCGCCTTGAAGACGACATGGTGATCACGGAAAACGGCGCGGAACTGCTTACGCCGCAATGCCCCTCGCTTGAAGACCCCTTCGGCGAATGTCCAGCTAGGACCTATCCCTGTCCTTTCAACTTCATCCAACCGCCGGCAATCCCGCCAGCGCCATCGCAATCTCTTCGGCGGGATAGTCGTAGTTCTGCAACTTGCCCGCGTGGTAGTCGATGTAGCGCTGCATGTCGAAGTGGCCATGCCCGCAGAGGTTGAAGAGGATCGTTCGCGCGCGCCCTTCTTCCTTCGCGACCAGCGCTTCGCGAATCGCTCCCGCCACGGCGTGATTCGCTTCCGGAGCTGGAATGATGCCCTCAGCGCGCGCAAACTGAACGCCGGCGGCAAACGCGTCGAGTTGCTGCACGCTGGTGGCCTCAATCAGCCCCAGTTCCTTCACATGCGAAACCAGCGGCGCCATGCCGTGATATCGCAGTCCGCCCGCATGAATGCCCGGCGGAATGAATGTCGACCCGAGCGTGTGCATCTTCACCAGCGGCGTGAGGTGGCCCGTGTCGCCAAAGTCGTACGTGAACTGGCCCTTGGTGAGGCTGGGGCAGGCCGCCGGTTCCACGGCCACCACGCGCGCGTGCGTTTGCCCTTTGATTTTGCGGCCGAGATACGGGAATCACCAGGCCCGCGAAGTTCGATCCGCCGCCCGTGCAGCCCACGATCACGTCGGGCTCGTCGCCGGCCAGCGCCATCTGCTCTATTGTTTCGAGGCCGATCACCGTCTGGTGCAACAGCACGTGGTTGAGCACGCTGCCCAGCGCGTACTTGGTGTTGGGGTCTTTCGCGGCTACCTCAACGGCCTCGCTGAATGGCAATGCCCAGCGAACCGTTCGTGTCGGGATTCTGCGCGAAGATCGCCCGGCCGGACTCCGTCTCCATGCTCGGGCTCGCCGTAACACTGGCGCCGAACGCCTCCATCAGCGCGCGCCGGTAGGGCTTCTGGTTGTAGCTCACGCGCACCATGAAGACCTTGCATTCGAGACCGAAGAACGCGCACGCCATCGCCAGCGACGAGCCCCACTGGCCCGCGCCCGTCTCCGTCGCCAGCCGCTTCGTGCCTTCCACCTTGTTGTAGTAGGCCTGCGCCACCGCGGTGTTTGGCTTGTGCGAGCCGGCCGGGCTCACACCCTCGTACTTGTAGTAGATCTTCGCCGGCGTATCGAGCGCCTTCTCCAGACGGCGCGCGCGAAACAACGGAGACGGCCGCCACTGCGCGTACACCTGGCGCACCGGATCGGGAATCTCGATCTCCCGCTCCGTGCTCACCTCCTGCATGATCAGCGCCATCGGAAACAGCGGCGCCAGATCGTCTGGCCCAATCGGCTGCAGCGTGCCGGGATGCAGCGGCGGCGCCGGCGGCGTGGGCAGGTCGGCGGCGATGTTGTACCAGGTGCGCGGAATGCGATCTTGCGGCAGGTTGTACTGGACGGTTTCCATGCCGTGCATTCTAGCAGCGCCGCGTGTACGCCGATTGTGAAGTCGGCGACATCGCCCGCTAAGCGTCTTTCACCATTTTCACTACGGGCAGCGCCTCGCCATTCCACAGTGGCACCGCGATGCGCTCCACCTCGACATAGCCTTTCAGCCGATAGAGAGGCACGCCCGTTAAAGTCGAGCCCATTTCAAAGATGCGAAAACCGGCTTCACGCGCCGCGTTCTCCACCGTTGCCAGAATCAACGAGCCTAACCCGCGCCTCGCAAACTGCGGATGAACAAAGATGGCTCGCACTTTGGCTGCGTCGACTGCGGGGTCGAGGAGGTCTGGCGCTCGCCCCGGCCCTCGATCTGCGCCAAACAGGGTCTTGCGCTTCGACCAACCGCCGCAACCGGCGAGTTCAGCCGGCGATTCGGCGCTCTCGGAGACTTCGGCGATGAAGTAGGTTCGATCCGCAATCAATTGCGTATCGAGCCCCAGCACTGTGCCCAGCGCGCCTTCCATCTGCGCCTGCGTGTAGTCGTTCGCCTGCAGGCCGCGGATTGAAGCTTCAATCAAGGCATGCAGCGCAGGAATGTCGTCCTCTGTTGCGAGGCGCAGGTTGAATGGAGCAGAACGATCCGTCATATCTTCACTTGGTTGAAAAATGTTTGGTTGAGAACATCGTCAGTTGGGCGCTTCGGGCTCTTGGGTTCTCGCCACTTCCACCAGCGTTGAATAGAACGTCGCTGCCGCGCCGATGTCGGTCAAGCGTTCGCTTGTCAACACATTCACGTTCACTCCGTCAGGCGTCAGCTTCGCCCAGTCCAATCGCCCCGCCACCACACCCGCCGGCAAGTCGCCGTTCATCATCGCCGTCAGATGGATCCAGCCGCGATCGTTGAACACGCGCACTTCGTCGCCATCGTTGATCCCTCGCGCCTCCGCGTCCAATGGATGAATCTCCAGCTTCCGGCTTGTCCGTGTTTCCATCTTGCGGTGGCCGTCGAGATTCGCAAACGTGGAGTTCATGTAGTTGTCGTTCTTGCGGCTCAGGAACTCAAGCGGATACCGCTTCGCTCCTCTCGCTCCATCGCGATTCCACCGGCGCCACAAAAGCGGGCAGTGGATCAAGACCCTGCGCAGCAAGCGCCTCGGAGTAGAACTCGACCTTCCCTGATGGCGTTGGCAGGGTCCCGCTGACATACGGCTGAAATGGCTTCGACTCCGGCTCAAGGTGGAAGGCAAGTGGAACGTGGCCCTTTTCTTCAAGCGCCTCCACTGTGATGTGTTCCATCGCGGCATTCGTCGAATGCCCGTCGGCACCAATCGCCAGTGCCTGCCGAATCATTTCCTCCGGCGTATCGCGAAAACACGGCTCCGTCGAATCCCATGCGCTGCGCCAGCTGCCCGAACAGCCACACATTCGATCGTGCCTCGCCCGGCGGCTCAATCGCCTGCTTCGACAGCTGCACAAAGTAGTGTCCGTACGCGCCCTGGATATCGGTGTGTTCGAGGAACGTGGTCGCGGGCAGAATGTAGTCCGCATAATCGGTAGTATCCGTGAAAAACAAATCGTGCACTACCGTAAACAGATCGCCGCGCTTCAATCCCCGCACCACTGCGTTGTGGTTCGGCGCCACGGCGCCAGGATTCGAGTTGTACACAAAGAGCGCATGCACCGCAGGCCCGTCGTTCGACGAATCTGTGCCACTTTCCTTCGATTGTCCCAACTCTGTCAACGCCTGCCCGAGCGCCGACATATTCACTGTGCGAGCCAGGCGCCTGAGCGGCGAACTCAATGCCAAGTCCGGCCTCTCAAGAGCGTGCGAATCCCAGGCAAACGCACCGGACGTCGACAACTGTCCGCCACCTCCGCGATGTTTCCACGCTCCTGTCAGCGCCGGAAGCATCGCAATGGCGCGCGCAGCTGTCCCGCCATACTCACCGCGTTGCACACCGTAATTCATCCGCAAAGCAGCAGGCGTCGTGTTCGCGTACTCGCGAGCCAGTTGCTCCACCTCGCCCGGTGTCATGCCCGTCCACGAGGCAACGCGCTCCGGTGTGTAATCACGGACGCGTTCCGCAAGCTGCTCAAAGCCATGCGTCATCGCGTCAATGTACGCGCGATCTTCCAGCCCTTCGCGCAGAATCACGTTCATCATCCCCAGCGCCAGCGCCGCGTCCGTGCCAGGCCGGATGGCAATGTGCCAGTCAGCCAGCGCCGCCGTGCGCGTGCGATACGGATCGATCACGATAAGCCGGGCGCCCTTGCGCCGCGCCTGTTCCACCATCGGCCACAGATGGATGTTGTTGCCGTGAATGTTCCCGCCCCAGGCAAGAATCAGCTTGGCGAGCTTGAAGTCCTCAGTCGGCGTGCCCAGCTTTTTTCCGTAGACGAGCTTCCACGCCTGGCCGCCCGCCTCGGCGCAGATCGTGCGGGCGAGCTGGCTGGCGCCAAGCCGATGAAAGAAGCGACGGTCCATCGAGCCATATCCCAGCACGCCGATCGTGCCCGCGTAGCTGTAGGGCAGAATCGATTCCGGCCCGTAGCGATCCGCCGTCTCCTTCAGCCGCGCAGCAATCGCTTCCAGCGCTTCATCCCAGCTCACGCGCTCAAACGCTTCGTGCTCGCTGCCCGCGGGCCCGTGGCCCCTTCGCGCCCCCTGCCTTCGTCGCAGCGGAAACAGAATCCGATCAGGAGCATACACGCGATCGAGATACTTGGCGACCTTCCCGCATAGGAATCCCTGCGTCACTGGATGGGTTGGATCGCCCTGTACTTTGATCGCTCTGCCACTAGCATCGACCGTGACCCGCACCCCGCAGGAATCCGGGCAGTCGTGGGAGCAGACCGTGTGCACCACGCGAAATGGCGATTCTGCAAGAGCGGCTGGCATACCTTCATTGTAAGCTGATCGCAGAATTTCTTGAGCCCAGGAGGTCCATATTGCGTACCCCTCTATTTGCACTGACTCTGCTGGTTGCCAGTTCCACCCTCGCCGCTCAGGCGACGCCTGCCCCACCGCAGGTGGCCGAAGAAGCCGCCATCCGCGCCGCCCTCACCGCCCAGGTCGCTGCCTGGAACGGCGCTGACATCCCTGCGTTCATGCAGGGCTATGAGGACTCTCCCGACACTACCTTCATCGGCGCCTCAATCGGCAAGGGGTTTCGGCCGATACTCGAGCGCTACCAGAAGTCCTACAGCAACCCCGCGCAGATGGGCACCCTTACATTCAATGATCTTGAGGTGCGCCTGCTGCCAAGCACCTGCGGCAAGACGGAATTCGCGGTGGTCACGGGCCGCTTCCACCTTGAGCGCACAGAAAAAGGCGATGCAAAAAAGGACGACGGCATCTTCTCGCTGGTTTGGCGAAAAAGCCCGCAGGGCTGGAAGATTGTCCTCGATCACACCAGTTAATGAGGGCCGACGGACACTAGCGAAGTAACTTTCTTCGGCGAAGATCTCGAAATCCTGACATTCGCTTCCTCGCCTGCTCGCGCCAAGGGGCAGGCCCTGCATCATAATGAAAGCGATGGCTTCCCCCGCCAACGAGTCCCCGTGCGCCCCAGATCCGCATCCCCATTTCCTCGCCGAACTCTACACCTTTCAATGGTGTGAGTTTCAGCTCCGCCTTCCCCTCGTAAGCGCCGCCGCCGTTGCGGTCTGCCTCTTCGCGGGAATTCTCGCCGGCCATCCCGGCGGGGGATTGATCGCCGGCGGAGGCGCATTCACAGTCGGGTTCGGCGCCAACCAGAAGATCGCCGACTCGCGACTAATCCCCATGTTCGCCGCGGTCTTTGCCACCTCAACCGCTGCCCTGGCCGGCACCGTGGCCGGACATCACGACTACTGGCTGCTGGTTGCCGCCGGCAGCTCCGCGGTCATCTACGGCGTCCTCAGCACCCGCAATGCCGGTGTGGCTTGGGTCGGGCAGCAGGCCTTCGTCGCCATGATTGTTGCCTCCGCATTCCCCGCCGGAACCAGGGGCGCCCTTGATCGAGCTGGCCTTATCGCCGCCGGGGGCATCGTTCAATTGCTCTGCACATCGGCGGGCCTGCGCCTCATGCCCGACCTCCGCAAGGACATCCTTACCTTCGCAACTTCGGTTTTCAACTCGGTCTATGAAGAAGACTGGGCCATCGCGCAACGACTGCGCCAGCTGCCAACCTTTCTCCCCACCATCTCCGGCCACGAGGCGTTCGGCTACTCGCTTCGTCTGCTGCTCACCACCCTCGCTGCCACTGAGGTCTATCGCCGCCTCGGCATCCAATCGGGATACTGGATCCCCATGACTGCGTTGCTGGTGCAACGGCCCGGCGTCGGCGACACATTCACCCGCGCCACCGGGCGTATCCTCGGCACGTTGGCCGGTGCATGGCTGGGCAGCCTCTTCATTGCACATGTCGTGCCGCGCCCTGAGATTCTCGCGACCATATGCGCAACCTTCGCGTTACTCGCCTTTGCAACCAACGCCGTGAACTACGGCCTGTTTTCGACGGCCCTCACCGGTTACATCGTCTTTCTACTCTCGCTCAACGAGATTCCCGGCTCCGTCATTGCGCATCGCCGCGCGTGGTGCACGGCACTCGGTGGCCTCATTGCTCTCCTCCTTCATGTCGACGCGCTCCGGCTGCTTTGGCCATCGAAGTCCAGTCGGCAATCAGAAGAACGCGCCGCCTGACTGCCTGGTTCTGCGACTGCGCAACTCCACCCATCGCTCCTGCTACCATTGCCCGCGAGTCGCTCTCTCTGAAAGGCACACGCCGTTGCAGATCAAGCGCACGCTTCTTGCCCTCATATTTTCGTCTGCTGCCATTTGTGCGCAGCAGCCGACATCATCAACTCCGCCAACGCGGGAAACCTACCTCAAGCTTGCCGGCGAGGTCGAGAACGTTCTACACAACGACGTTCTCAACCTCTGGTTCCCGCTCTCCGTCGACAAACAGCACGGCGGCTTTCATTCACACTTCGCGCGAGACTGGCAAGTACTCCCCAGTGACGGAAAATTCTCCGTCTTCCAGGGCCGGATGACATGGGCCGCCGCGCAAGTCGCTCTTCGCGATCCGCTCGAGAAGGACGCCTTCCTCCCCATCGTCCGCCACGGTGTTGACTATCTGCAAAATGTGATGTGGGACAAGCAGTACGGTGGATTTTATTGGGGCCTCGACGATGAGGGTCACATCACGCCGCAGTTCACTGATCACAAGGATCTCTACGGCGTCGGCTTCTGCATCTATGGCGCCGCTGCCGCGTACCAGGCGACGCACGATTCCAATGCTCTCGAACTCGCAAAGCGGGGCTTCGCGTGGACTGACAAGCACGCACACGATTCCGAGCACGGCGGATACTTTGAATGGCTCGCTCGCGATGGCACACCGGTAATTCCCAACGCGCCCAGCGGTCAGGCCGAGGGCAACGTCATCGGCCCCATCGGCTACAAGTCGATGAACACCCACATCCATCTGCTTGAAGCATTCACCGAGTTGTACAAATCGTGGCCCGATCCCACGCTGCGCGCGCGCCTTGAAGAAATGCTCGCCATCGTGCGCGACAAGATCAGCGTCGAGCCTGGCGTCATGAATCTCTACTTCACCAACGCTTGGCAGCCGATACCCGATCACGATTCATACGGCCACGATGTCGAGACCGCATACCTCATGCTCGAGACGGACGAGTTGCTGCATCACACCGCCGACGCAGCCACGGAACGCATGGCCAAACTGCTCGTCGACCACGCGCTTGCCTACGGTTGGGACGCGACGAATGGCGGCTTCTTCCAACATGGCACTACCTTCGGCAAGCCCGAGGACACGTCAAAGGAATGGTGGGTCCAGGCCGAAGGCCTCAACGCGCTGCTGCTGATGCACGATCGCTACGGTAAACAAAACCCTGTCTACTTCCAACGCTTTCTCGAGCAGTGGCGCTTTATCCAGCAGCAGACCATCGATGGGCAATACCGCGGCCTCTACAACCTAACCACAGCTGAGGGCAAACCCCTCACAATAGACAAGGGCTCAATCTGGAAGGCTGCGTACCACGATAGCCGCGCCTTCTGGAACGTCAGCGAACGCCTCCATCGACTGGCAAGCAGTCACTAATTCAGAACCGCTTTGCCACAGTCGCGTAGAACGCGTTTGTTCCTGCGCGCAGATCACGTCCGTAAGTCAGCACGATGCCTGTACCCAGCACCGTGAGCTTTGTCTGGGCGCCTGCGGCCACCATCCAGTCGTGCGTTGCCAGTCCCAAGGTTGGCGAACCCATGCGCCCCACATCCAGTAAAGGTCCCGCTTTTACGCTGAAGAGCCCGTTGTCATATACCTGCCGATAGAAGTCGTTGTTCGCAAGAAAGTAGCTGTTGCCAAGAGGTGCGCTGCCCTTGCGTCGATCACGCGTGCCAATCAACCCGCGCAGCCACAACTCGTTGTCTCGCTCCACTCCCAGCATCCACAACTCGTCGAAAGGCGCCGCGCCAAACGTCTTGCCCGCGCGTATCCGCTGCTCCACTTCGTACACATCGCCGGTAGCCTGCGGAAACCAACGCAGACGCTCAGACCCTTGCAGCTTCTCGTAAAGCTTTGCGGGCCTCGACCACAAGCGCGCCAGTTCCGAGGTCGCGCCCGTCGTGATCCAGAAACGCCGCTCCGGAAAATCCAGCAATCGATAGTCGACTGCACTCAGGTTCTTCGCCTGCCAACCTCCGCTCACCATTTGCGAAGTGAGCGCCGAACCCTGCGTGATCCCAGTGAATGCACGATGTGAGATTTCTCCACCGGTAGACCACGTCAGCCGTCCAGTCCGAAACTCCTCGACCGTTCCCCTCAATACTTCGCGGCTCACATGAACCGAGCCCAGGGCGGGAGCCACTCCGGTAAACGACTTCCTCACAACCCAGTTCTCGCCGCGCTCGTCCGCTGCAATCCGCCATCGCCGCCGTGGCATCTTTCGCAGCGGCGCTGAAACCTCTATCCACGCGCGACGCTTTTGAGCATCCCACCGCAACAATGAATCGACGTTCATCGCACCGCCGCCAATGTTGTAGTAACTCGGATAGATGGTCTCGTAGGGCAAGCCGCCAAAGATTGCCAACAAGGACTGGGCCCAACCGTTGCCGAATCCATTGCGCTCAATGGCATGCAGATCCACATCGAAGTTGCCATTTGTCTGCGCACTCAATCCGATACTGTAGGTCTGAAAAATTCCCTGGCCGTTGAGGCGCGCCACAGTCGCCTGATATTCGCTCAGCTTCAACAGTTGTGCAGGTGCAAACGCAAAGGCGCGATCTACGATGAGCCGATGCACATGCAGATTCTGATCAAATCGCAACTGTTCCACATAGGGCTTACCCACTCGATTCCAGAACTTCAGGGCCGCCGGCACATTGCCCATCACGTAGTACACGGTCCCGGAAAAGTCCAGCGCGTAGGCATCGTGCGCGTTCATTCGCAATCCGCGCCGTAGCCAGGCCGCGGCCTCGGCATACCGTTTTTGCTGAAACACCACGCCCGCCAGTTCGACATCGAAGCGCATCTGCTGCGGACACGCGCGCCGACCGTCCAATAATGCAACGCGCGCTTCGTCAAATCGCCCCAGATGGCCGAGCGCCATGCCGAGTTCGAACTTGGCCTGCCCCGTACGCAGGCCCTGCGCTCGCAGCAGGCGTACGACTTCGTCCCAGTCGCGCTTGCCGTATGCATCATCGACAGCAGAGCCCGTTGCGGTACATTGCGCTGACGCAGCCATCCCGAGAATCGCCATGCCCAACAGTACAATCAGCGCGATTGCGCCGACTCGGGTACAGCCAGCAGCATCCAGTTTTGAGTTGCGCTCCAGTCTTTCTCGAATCTTGCTCGCTCCTCTGTCAGCAGCTTTCTCTCTCCCGGATCATTCATCGTCACCAGAGCGCGCGACGAATCCGCGCCGTCAATCACCACGTAGTGCAACTGACGCTGATACTCAGGACGAAGAGCCACAATCAGCGGACGCCCTTTGCTCAACTGCTCTTCAAGATCGCTCCACTTGCCATTGATAGCAAACACGCGAAAGCCATGCTCGGCAAGATAGCGCTGTATGGCCGAAGCGGGAATGCCGTGGTCTTTGGCGGAATACAGCGCCTGTTGAATCCTGCCAACGTCGCTGTCCTGCGCAGGTTGCACCTTCTGCTGCGTAGCCCAATACTGCATCACCATGGCGATGGATGCGGCTCCACATCCCTCCGCAGGCTGATGCACGAACGGGACATCAAGCCAGACGGCGGCGGGTGCCTGCGCCAGCGCCCCCGCCGCGATCAGAACTCCAGCCAGCCATCCGTACTTGCCGTGCACCATTAGCGTATTGCGATGACGATAATGATAAGGATCACTACCAGAATGATGAGTGTGAACATTCCGGTGCCGAGAATGCCTGCTGACAGGTCGCTTTGCGCCTTGGTTACCCGGCCTGACAAATTTGCCAGCTCGTCATCACTCAGCGTAGGAATTGCATTCTTCACCTGCACCGGATCAACCTTAGCGTCGTGCATGGCTTTCTGCGCGGTAGGTGTGCCAAGAAGGTTCGTCAGCGTATCGATGTTCTTCTGCCGTGTCGCTGTTACCTGAACCGCCTGCTGTTGCAGCGCCTGCGGAGTCACAATGTGATCCTGCTCCCCAGCTTGCAGTGCAACCGCGGTCTGCGCCGCCGTGTGCGGGGGGCACACAAATGCTGCCAGCAATCCCAACAATGCAAGGCTGCGGATCAAAAACTTTGAGGGAAGTGAAAGATGCATGTTGCCTCCGGGATAAGTGCGTTTACCGCTCGCCCGTTAGGATGATTCACAATTCCGCAAAGTTGTCCTCCCCTTAAAATGCGGTCCTGTACACTGATCCCGATATGGACTGCTTGTTTTGCAAAATTGTCGCGGGAACCATTCCTGTCAAGCTCGTGTATCAGAACGAACATTGCGTTGCGTTCTCTGACATCAACCCCCAGGCACCGACCCACTTTCTCGTCGTCCCGCGCGAGCATGTCGCCAGCGTTGCGCATGCGACCAGCAGTCACTCCGAGTTGCTCGGCCAGCTTCTTTCCTCTGCCGCTGCAATTGCTCGCGAGAAGGGTTTGTCCAATGGCTATCGTGTCGTAATCAACACCGGCCCAGACGGTGGCCAAACCGTAGACCATCTCCACGTCCACGTGCTCGGAGGCCGTCATCTCACCTGGCCTCCCGGATGAGGGGAATAGGGAATAAACAGAAAGCCCGCGATTATTAGGATGGCGCCGTCGTCGCTTTTCTGCCAGGCCTTCAATGATCAACCGGTTCTCAGACAATAAACGAGCGCACCGCTAACGCGGTGCGCTCGTTGGTTTTTCTATTCCCTATTCCCTGTTCCCTACACCGGCTGCGGAATGTATTCCTCTTCCTCTTCCATTCCGTAGCGTCGCAACAAGTTAGGCAAGCTTTGCGAGAAAGCCGATCGCGGCATCACGGTGTCGCACCCCGCTTCAGTCGCCTTCATCTTCAAATCTCCTTGCAGGTGAGAGAGAAATCCAATGATCGAAGTCGCCTTCTTGAACTTCGTTTTGAATTTGGGAATCAACGTCAGAGGCTTGGCATTGGCATTGTTCAGGTCGAACACCAATAAACGCGGGCGCTCGCCCTCTGGCGTATCGCACAGACGCGTGACCACTTCCTTGTCGCCCTTCACAAACTCAACTTTCACACCCAGTTTGCGTGCCGATTCCTGAATCTTGGCCAGGAAGAACAGATCATCAATGAAGCAGAAGATCCGCGTGGGCGCGTCAAGACGTACTGGCGCCGCTGCTACCGGCGCCTGGTAGGCATCCGGATAGTAGTTGCTATGACCGTTGCTTGTAATCTGGATCGTCGAAGCCGGACCGTCGGCAATATTGCCGTTCGCAACACGATAGCTATGGTCCATCGGTCCTACAAACTCGCGCGGGCCGCGCTGCTTGCCCTTACGCTTTCCCGGCGGAGGACCGGAGATACTGTTGCCCGGCGATGGCGGCGGTGCACCCGAGCCCTTCTGAAAAAACTTTTTCTTCTTTCGACCGCCCTGGCCTCCGCCTCCCTGCCTGGACTGCTGCTGGTGAGCCTGAGCCCTGGGCGGCGCGGGAGCCTGTGCCTGGGGCGCGGGCGGCGTTTGCGCTTGCGCTGGCTGCGGTGGTTGGCCCTGCTGCGCCTGGGGCGCTCCGGCATGAGTCGATTTATTCTTGCGGCGGCGCCGGCGGCGCCGATGCCCCTGTGACTGGCCCTGGCCGTTGGCCGGGCTCGGCCCCAGTTCTGGCTGGGGCTGGGTCGGTTCTGTCGTCATGCGTGCACTTCCTGGCACTTTACTGTTGGATGCATTGCTCTTCCGGATCAGCCGCGTCGTTCAATGGCGCCGCTTTCCTCGTGTATGTCGTCGCTCCATGTCGGGAATGGATACAACAACGTCCCGTACCTCAGTCGAGGTAACAGACTTGATCGCAGCGTTGCGAAACTTATTCCGCAATGTACTTTGGACTCTTTTCCGTCAAAAACACCTTCGCTGAAGTGTGACCGTCGGGCGATTCTTCTGTGAAGAACCTTACCCTTCAAAATCTCTTCCGGACTGAATGCGCCCCGTATCCGGTGGTCACATGTGATGTGCTCAGTCGCCCCTTTTTCCCTGGCTCTTTACGCACGCCGCACCCGGATCTCGCAACAGGCCCCAAGCGGCGGTCAGCGTTGCTCGAGCTCCGCCCGTGATTCCTTTAGTGATGCCTTTCCAATGGGGAGATTTCGCCGGTCGCAGCTGGCTGCGATTCGCGTGCGAATTTTCCTAGTCAGCGGCGAGCTACCTCAACCCTTCACGGGGCTCGCGTCAACCGCTGGATCAGCAAATCTGATACTACAGCGGAGGGGCCTCGCTTGCAAGTGACCTGTGACTACAACTTCTGGGACACGCCGCTTACTCTCAAGGTTCCCATGACCCCAAAACTCGTCCAGAAATCACAAAGCGCCACTCGTTAGAGTGGCGCTTGGCGATTCCGCGCAGTCACTGGCCTCCCGAAAAGATACGTGCCCGACGATCTTGGCCGTCGTTGCTTATCCACAGGTTCCGGCTTGGCTTGTCCCGTTTGGGTCCGCTCGTTGGCGGTAGCTCTAACCGGTCCCCTGTTTTCCTGGGCTTGCCGGAATCGCTTCCTGCAGCCTCTACATCACTGGCACCCTTCCAGTATGCAATCGCCGGGCCGTTTGGTCGCAGTCCTGTTTTCAAACACTTGGGAACCCCACCACGAAAATGGCGCCGGATTCTGGAAGTCGGATTACCAGAAATCTTCCAAAAACAGTAACTCAACGCTGGCATACCGGGCAGAAATGCGTGCTCCGGCCCCCCACAATCACCCTGCGAATCGGCGTCCCGCAACGTCGGCATGGCTCGCCCGTTCGCTGATAAACACAATGCTCCAATTGAAAGAATCCCTTCACGCCGTCTGCGTCCACATAGTCTGACACTGACGATCCGCCCAGCTGAATCGCATGCTCCAGCACTTCCACGAGCGCGCGCCTCAGTTTTTCCAATTCCACCCGCGTCAGCCGACCAGCCGCCTTGCGTGGGCGGATTCCCGCCCGAAACAGGCTCTCGTCCGCATATATGTTTCCTACGCCGGTTAGCAGGGATTGATTGAGCAGCGCCGCCTTGATCGCCAATTTTCGACCCTTAAACACTACCGCGAACTCAGCCGGCCTCACGGTGAGCGGCTCCAACCCGGCCCCGGCAAACGACTCGGCCCGGTGCAGCTCCCGATACTCCAGTCGCCCGAATCGCCGCGCATCCACAAACCGCAACTCTCGCCCACTCTCGAGGCGAAGCCGCGCGTGCGTATGCGGCGCGACAGGCGCGTCCGGAGTGGTCACCAACAGTCGCCCCGTCATGCCCAGATGAACTATCCACTGGGCCTCAGCGGCCTGCACGCCCAAACTGTCGTCGGCGGAACTCGCCAGCTCGCAGACAATGTGCTTGCCCGTGCGATGAACCGCCAAAATAGTCTTGCCTTCTAGGCCTTTTGCCTGGCGGTCGGGAGGTGTCTTGAACGGCTGACGATGCGAGCTGAACCACACTTCCGCAATGCGGTCGCCGCGTACCCGCACATCCACTCCGCGGGCAATTGTTTCTACTTCAGGCAGTTCCGGCATCGTCCTATTCTAGAGAATCGGAAGGGACTTCAAACAACCGCTTGAGCGGCCATTACGATGCATCCTCGGCGTAGTCTTCGTCCTCGTCGCAAATCAGATGTTCGACGCCCCATTGACGCATGTACACAAGACCCAGGAAGATCCCCAAAACAAAGGTTCCAGTCGACCCATACTCAATCAGCGACTGCCTCTCGTGCTCCTCGACGGTCTCGTACACTACGACTCCGTTGATGTTTCGCGGAGTCATTCGCATTTCCTCAGGGACAGGCCCCCTCGGGAGGGTATCCATGTAGCGAGTCGAGATAGTTGCCGAAAGCAGCAGTCCCAGAAGACCTGCAGTCAGAAATAGGAGTGCCGCCGCCTTTAGCAAACGGAGTTGTTGCGCGTCCATAAAATCGAGCCCCACTTCCCGTACAGGATCGGGTCGCTGCGCCCTCGGATCAACTCCCGAATCGCGCCCGCCCGAAACTCACACGTAACGATCACCTTTGAGATCGCTCTTCCCTCTAAAGGCTTGAAGAACGAACTCAATTCGAGTTGGGGGGAACTTTCGAAAGTATAGGGTGGACGCCCGTATGCAGCTTGTGACAGAACAAGCGCCAGCGCTGCCGAAACAATCGTCTGTAACGTGGGGGAAAACCGAAGTTGTAGGGATTTGCTGGATAAATAGGCAATTCGTAGCTTTATTCCGCATTTGGGACACGTCACGATTTTTTTAGCTTGCTCGAAAACCCCCGACTGCCGCGGGCTCGGCCTCTCGTTGACCCGCGGGCTACTTGCGCTCTCCGGGTTCGCGAATTCGGCTCGCCTCAAAGCTGACTATCTTCCAGTTGCCTTTGGCGTCCTTCACGTAGACGCGGGTATAGCGATAGCTGCCTTGCAAGTCGCCGTCTCCCGTGCTCCCAGCCACTTCAGCCCGTGAAGTCACCAGCGCCGTCTGACCGTAAAATCTCACCTTGCGATCGGAAAAATCGATGGCGTCGAGGTGGATCGTCCCTGACTTCAGGCTGGCCAGAGTCTCGTCCTTCGACAGCAAGGTGCCGTTGGCCGTAATCGCAATGTAATCATCGGCTAGCAGAGCGTTCATGGCCTGCACGTTGCGGTGCAGAATTGCGTCACGCCAGTTTTGCTCCAGCTGATCGATCTCGTGTTTACTCTCGTGGCGCTCGGCCCGCGGCATCCCCGGTGTCCCGGGCTTGGCCTGCGCACCCCATGCGGTCAATGACAACGCGATAAGGAGCGTCGCCTGGCAGTTCCGGCGAAATGAGAACAGGTCAAGGTTGTGGGGCATAAGCGCGTCTCGGATGGTAGCCCTAAAAATATCCGGCGGTCAACCGTCGCAAGTTAAAAAGACCGCCGCGAGGACCGTTTCCGAGAACATTCCAGCCTTTCCGCTGGTTTGACGCCTGCTTATGCGCAAGGAAAGCCTACGAGGGATTTCGCTAAACCAGCGCCACCAGGTCTTCCCGCGACCGCTCTTTCATTCGCTGGTAAAGTCCGCCCACCGCGTACTTCTTGAAGTGCGCCGATGCCCGGTGCGCGTCCGCCGCCGCCTCATCCACATATTGCTCGTAGATCAGCACCATATCCGGCTCGCCCTCAACCCGGTGAGGAACGTACGTCACGCATCCGGGCTCAGCCCGCGATGCCAGCGTCAGCGCCCGCAAAATCTCCGCAATCTCCAGCCGATCTTCAGGCGTAAACGTCATCCGAACCAAAAAACTGACCATCCAAAAACCCCTCTATCTCCATGCGTGGCGGACTCGCTTCAGGCCCCAGCGCTCATAGCGTCCAACGTCGCCGCAAATTCCGGCAACAGCATCGTCTGATCGCGATCGGGACCGGTGGACACCATTCCGATCTTCGCCCCGCTCTCGCGTTCCTGGAACCGCAAATATTCGCGCGCCGCAGCGGGAAGCCTATCAAATTCTGTAATTCCCTCGGTTGATGTACGCCAACCTTTCAGCTTTGTGTACACCGGCTTGACCCGCTCCAGGCCCTGCACGTCTGCCGGAATCTCGTCGGAAACTTTCCCATCCACGTCATATCCCACGCAGATCGGAATCTCCTCCAACTCATCCATTACATCCATCTTGGTAATGACAAGCCATTCCGCGCCGTTCACCTGGTTCGAGTATCTGAGCAGCGGAATATCAAGCCACCCGCACCGCCGCGGCCTTCCCGTCACCGCACCGTACTCATTCCCGCGCGCCCGCAGATGGTCGCCCACCGCCTCATGAATCTCGGTCGGGAACGGCCCTTCGCCCACGCGGGTCACGTAAGCCTTGGTCACGGCGATCACCGTCCCAATCGCCGTCGGACCTACACCTGTTCCCGTCGACGCACCGCCCGCCGTCGCGCTTGACGACGTCACAAACGGATACGTCCCGTGGTCAATGTCCAGCATGGTTCCCTGGGCGCCCTCGAACATCACGCTACCGCCTTCGCGCAAAATCCCGTTCAGCAGTCGGCCCGTGTCCGCCACGAATGGCCGCACCTGCTCCGCCGCCGCGGCGTACTCGTCAAACATCTTCGCCGGGTCCAACGGATCGGTCCCCGTCCCGAATAGCGCCTTCACAATTGCGTTCTTCTCCGCGCACGCCGCCTCAATGTGCGTCTTCAGCAAATCCGGACGCATCAGGTCCACAATGCGGAGTCCCGAGCGCGACATCTTGTCCTCATACGCTGGACCGATCCCGCGGCTGGTCGTACCAATCTTCTTGCGCCCTGGTGCGCTCTCCGCCGCCAGCTCGATCATTCGGTGATACGGCAAAATTACCTGCGCGCGGTTCGATACCTTCAGCGCCCCATCCACATCCACGCCCAGGTCGCGGAGCTTGGCAACTTCCTTCAGGAACGCAATCGGATCCAGCACCACGCCGTTGCCGATCACGCCCTTGCAGCCCGGCCGCAGCACTCCGCACGGAATCAGCTGCAGCACAAACTTCTGCCCGTGAATGATCACGGTGTGCCCGGCGTTATGCCCGCCGGCGTACCGAGCCACCGCGCTGAAGCGCTCGCTCAGCACATCCACAATCTTGCCCTTGCCCTCATCGCCCCACTGGGCGCCCAGCACCACCGCTGTCTTCGCTCGCATCAAAAGTCCGTTTCCAAAGAATTTGTTCGTGAATCTGCAGGAGCATCTCTCCGAGGTTGTCATCCTGACCGGAGTCGAAGGATTTGCGGATCGTAACCAAAACCGCAAACCCCACTGCACAGCAGGAGACAGCACACCCCGGCCACACCCTCAGCGATGATAAACCCTGACTCTTCCTCCAACCTGTAGACCGGTTCCTTCCCGCGGGCCTGTTAACCAATCTCCAGCCTCTCTCGTTGTGGAGTCAGAAGACTGCACATCGCTCTTCCAAACGAGGGAACGAATCATGCATAACCGCCGCATCCTGCTGCCTTGCCTTCTCGCACTCATCGCTCTGCCGCTCGCAACCTTCGCGCAGGCGCCCGCGCATCCCGCCGCGCCGGCTCACGCGGCAGCGCCGGCGCACGCTCCGGCTCAGCCTGGCGCCGTCAGCACCCCCGTTCCCACGAACAAGGATGTCGCCAGCACCCAGCGCCAGCTCATTGAGATACTGCGCCTCAGCCCCACCCTCACAACTGTGGTCTCCCATGACCCTACCCTGCTCTCCGACCAGGCCTACGTTGAACGCGAAAATCCGCAGCTTGCCGAGTTCCTCACTGCGCATCCTGAGGTGGCCCGCAACCCCGACTTCTACCTCTTCACCCATCTGAATCCCGAGGACGGTGGCCGCGACGAAGCCCTCGAGCGCGCCGTATGGCCCGAGGTCTATCGCATGCAGTCCCGACGCACCGGCTTTGACGAGCTCCTCAGTGACGCGCCCCCGCTGCTTTCCTTCATCGCGGCTCTCTGCGCTGCCATCTGGGCCATCCGCGTGTTCGTGGATAACCGCCGCTGGAGCCGCACCTTCAAGATGCAGAGCGACGTCCACGCCAAGCTCATTGAGAGGTTCAGCAACAGCCAGGAGCTCGCCGCCTACATGGAAACCGACGCCGGAAAGCGATTCCTTGAAGCCGCCCCCATCCCCATCGCCATGGACAACGGCCAACGCATGCCCAATGCCGTTGCACGTGTGCTCAACCCTATCCAGATCGGCACTGTGCTGATCCTCCTCGGTATCGGCTTTCTCCTCCTCCGCAATGCCGGCCCCGACTTCGAAGTACCCATGCGCGTACTCGGCGTCCTCATCCTCATGCCCGGCATCGGCTTCATCCTCTCCGCCGGCATGACGTGGGCTCTCGCTACCCGCCTCGGCCTCATGCCGCCGCCCGGGAGCCAATCCCGTTTCGACCTGCGTCCGTGATCCCAATCCGCGATTCGCAACAAGGCCGGGTGCTCCAGGTCTGGGTTCTCAGACCTGGGAAAGCACGATCCACAAAAAAGCGCGAACCAAAGGCCCCCAAAGACGCGTATCGTGAGAAAGCAAAGGCCCATGCCGCTCGAATCCGCCATCCCGCATCCGCTCACAGGCGACGCACCCACTCTCGCCTGTACGCACATGGATAGCGATGCCTTTGCCGGCTTCTACGAGAGGTCTGCGCGCCCTCTCTGGGCCTACCTCGCGCGCACCTCCGGCGACCCCGCCCTGGCCGACGATCTTCTCCAGGAAAGCTTCATCCGCTTCCTCGCCGCCGACGCCCCCACTGACGGCGAAGTCGCCTCCCGACGCTATCTGTTTCGGATCGCCACCAACCTGCTCCGCGACCATTGGCGCCGTCCCCGTCACGCTTCCATCGACGACGTCCCGGAACCGTTCCTGTCTCTCTGCCGACGCCTGCGCCCAGGCCGACTCCGCGTTCACCCTAGGCCCCGCCCTCTCGCAGCTTCGCCCCCGCGCCCGCCAGTTGCTATGGCTTGCGTATGCCGAGGGCTATTCCCACTCTGAAATCGCTGCGATCACCGGCCTCGCCTCCGCCAGCATCCGTCTCCTGCTCTTCCGAGCCCGCCGCCAAATGGCCCGCCTGCTCACGGACCCTGGGTCCACCATCAGGAACCAGCATCCAAGTCCTACGGAAGCGAGGCCTGAATGAAAACATCGATGCCGTTCCGCACCTGCGCCCGCCATTCCGAAATCAAGAGCCTGCTTGAGCGCGGCAGCTGGCCCGCTGCGGCCACGCCCGACCTCCGCGCCCATGCCTCCGATTGCCAATCCTGCGCCCAGCTCGTGCTGCTCACCCAGGCCTTCCGCCAGGACCGCATAAGCGCTCAGACCGCTGCAGCCCCTCGTCTCGAAGCCCCCGGCGTCCTGTGGTGGCGTGCCCAGCTCCGCCGCCGTAACTCCGCCATTGAACGCCTCCAGCGCCCGTTCTTCGGTGCCCAGATCTTCGCCGTCGGCCTCAGCCTCATCGCCGCCGTTGTCTTCCTCGCATGGCAGTCAAAGCAGGGCCTGGCCTGGCTAACGGATTTCCCCAGGTCACTCCATCTTGAAGCCTTCCATTTTGAAGCTCTGGTGCCCGCTCAGTTCCAGTCACCGCTCGGGCTCACCGCCCTCATCGTCGCGGTTCTGGCTCTCATCGCCGTGCTCAGCGGCGCCGTCGCCTACTCCACCTCCGAAAAACGCTGAGCCCCAATTCCGCTGTCTCATACGCGGAGATCGGCGCTGTCGATCAAGCCTGGCAGGTCAAGCCTGGGAGGACAGGGCTGGTAGGACAAGCCTGGCAGGTCAAGCCTGGGAGGACAAGCCTGGGAGGACAGGGCTGGTAGGTCAGGGCTTTAGCCCTGACATCCGCACGCGCGTGAGGACCGGGGCTTCAGCCCCTGAGGCATGCCTTTCCTTGCCTTCGGTCCAGGCACCACCTGTCCCCCTTCCCCCTGGCCATTGGCCCCTGTCTTTCCCCCTGCCGCCCGGTGCATAATTGCCCTGCCCCGCCCCCAGGAGGATTCCATGCCCGCCATCAACTGGAAACTTGCCATCTGCTACGCCGAACTCGTCGGCATCGCCTACAAAGTCGCCCCCTCTCAGCCATACACCGACGACATCAAAGCCCAGATCAAAGCCGCCGGATACGACTTTGTTCTGCCCATCTACGGCTACGAGCTCGCCACCGACGCCAGCCCCCACACCGGCGAAGTCGTCACATTTGGCTACATCGCTAAATCCCCTTCCGGCGAGCTCGTCGTCGCCATCCGCGGCACCGTCACCATCCTCGAGTGGATCCACGATGCGGCCTTCCTCTTCGTGCCCAATCCCATCCACGCCGGAGGCGGCCTGGTCGAGGACGGCTTCACTGCCATCTACCGCTCCCTGCGCGCGGGTGACGACCCCAATTCACCCACCGTCATCGACACCATCACCGCTCTCGTCGGCGCCGGCGGCATCTCCCGTGTCACCATCACCGGCCACAGCCTCGGCGCGGCCATCGCCACCCTGCTCGCCCTGGATGCCGGCCTCAACAGCGGCTGCAAATCCGTCGCGTCCTACACCTATGCCAGCCCGCGCGTCGGTGAAATGATGTTCCAGCACATCTACGATTCGATTGTTCCCAACACCTTCCGCATCCATCACCGCCCTGACGTCGTCCCCAAGGTGCCGTTCTTCCCCTTCGACCACGTCGGCCTCGACCTCGAGGTGCTCTCACCCTTCGACACCGTGAAGACCGACCTCGCCTGCTGGCACAGCCTCGACACCTACATCTGGCTCATGGACCGCGAATCCGGCGGCAACACCCGCAAAGTCGACGTCCAGTGTCAAGGTCCCCAATACCCCGGCCCGCGCTAGTGTCACCGGCGTTTCGTTCCGGGCAAACGGTGCCAAACAGCTATCCGTCGCAGCTGGCCGCCGCCCCGCCGTGCCCGGTTCTCGCTCAATGCCCAGACCGGGGATCCGGGAGTGGATGCAAAGCGCCTGTCTTAGAACGCGTTTGCGGCCTGCCGGCAGGAGCCGAATTACGCGGAATCTGTTAAGATAGAACAAATACCAGACTACGAATCAGCTGCGAGCGCAGCCAAGTGCCCATCAATTTCAGAATCGATGGGGATAGTCTGGCTGGAAGAAATCCTTGTTTCGCTCGATGATTGCCTTGAAGACAGTAGCCAGGCTACGCACGTCCCTCTCCCTTGGAATCGCCCTTTTGCAGGCGTCCGCGATCTGCGTTTCCCCGTCATGCGCTTTGGCGCAGAGCGCGCTTCCAGAGCTCCAGGTGCAGGCTGATGGGCAGACAAAGACTTACGGGACAAATGACCCGGTATTTACATTCCAGTATCTAGGATTCACCAACGGAGATACCGCAACCGCTCTTTCGGGTCAACCCGCGCTCAGTGCTCCCCAAAAGGTTCAGAACCTTTGGCAATTTACTGAAGACCCCACTGCGCATCCATACAGTTCCTGGCTATTTCAACCCGACGGAACCTCCCGTCAATGGAATGGGATTCAGTTATCCCATATCGTGTCGGGCGGAAATTTCTACAGCAGCATATCCTCGTCCATCAATGCGCTTCCGATGCCGATAGTCTACCCGGGCATGGAGTATCTATTAAGCTTCTACGCCGTCTCCAATACTCCAGGCGATCAACTTTATTGGCACAGATACTTGATTACTGGTTCATCCCATTCATGGGGGCCCACAGGCATCGGTTCAAACCCTGAAAGAGTTGTTTTTCGCTGCGCCGGGACTGCTAACAGGACGCTTGATTGCGGCGACGACCCCACGGTACCGCTGGGCCTCGGCATCGGTAGCGACCGGTTTTATTGGCTCTTTCTTGGAGACAACAACGAGTTTGGCGATCCATTGGCCCCTGGTTTTCGGCAGAGCGGTCCCGCCGATCTCTACGTTGGCGGCTTTCAGATCGAGCCAACAAATACTGAAAAGCGTGGTGTGGTCGCGATGGGTGACAGTCTGACGCAATATGACTGCACGGCTGTTGATCCGGCTGGCTGTTCCAGTTGGACTGTCGTTGCCTCTTCGCTGTTGAATGTTCCTGTTTATAACCGGGGAGCGGGTGGCCAGCGATGCGACCAGATCCTCGCGCGGTGGCCAACTGACGCCTCCTCAATCCTCGACGCTAACGCTGAGTACGCGATTATTGCTTGCGGAACAAATGACATCAGTCAGGGCCGGACCCTCGTTCAGATAGAGCAATCCATCTCCGCCATGGCCGACTTGTCGAAAGCCGACGGAGCCATCCCAGTTATAGCGACTATCGGTCCCTTTGCATTTTCTCTTTCGAACGATGGTGCCGAGGCCACTCGCAACTCGATCAATGCCTGGATACGCGCAACTTACCCGCGCGTGCTTGACTTTGACTCCGTTTACGCAGACCCGGCCAATCCTCGCCGGCAAAATCCGGCGTACGCTGACGATGGAACTCATCTCAATCTCGCGGGGCGCATTGCAGAGGGCACTTATGTTGCCCGATCGGTAGCCGGTAATGCTCTGGGATATCCAGACATTTGGAACTTCAACGAGCCCATTCCCTATCAAGCGGTACTGGCTCAGAGCCCCTCCAACGGCATGGATTTCAAAGCGGGTGCACAGAGAGAGGTTGGAAGTTACATCATTCTTCCTTCAGCCGGAACGCTTAATTCCAACAATTACCAATTCTCATTTCGTAGCAACGTACTGTCGGTAACGCCGGCTCCGCTCTCTGTCTCCGGGAATGACAAATCCATCAACTTCGGCGATCCAATACCCAATCTTGATGGGACTATCTCCGGAACCCTTCCCGCGGACGGGATTTCAGCGCAGTTCACAACCGCGGCCACCGCTTCCAGCGCACCAGGCAAGTTCACAATTACCCCGTCACTGGTCGATCCGCAACACAGGCTTTCAAACTACAGCGTTTCGCAAAAGAGCGGGACTCTCACCATTCTCGCAATCAACTCCGCGGCACCAAGGTTTAGCATCGCGGCTGGCGCCTATCACTACACACAGGCAGTTTCGATTACTGACAGCACACCCGGCGCCGTCATCTACTACACCACCGACGGAAGTTTGCCGTCGATCAATTCAAACGCATATGTCGGCCCTGTTTCGGTGTCATCCACCCAGACTCTCCAGGCTCTAGCCGTGGCGCCTAACTACCTCGCCAGTACCGTGGCCGCAGCGACGTACTCCATTGTTCCACTCCCCGCAGTTCAAAGCCTCTCACCGCCTTTTACGAACGTTTCTGCCGGTGCAATCACTCTTACGGTCAGCGGTTCCGGCTTTGATCCGAATGCGACGGTATATTTGGGTGCCGATCCATTGGCGACGAAGTTTGTCAGTTCGACCAGCCTTTCCGCACAGGTTCCTGCGTCTGATCTGGCGCGAAGCGGGATTGCGACAGTGACCGTGCATACTACCGCGGCCGGCGGTGGCAGCTCCAATGCCTTCCCTCTCGAGATCGATACCAGTGCCGGATCTGCCTCTCAGCCGGTCTTTAAGGCAGCCGCCGCTACGGTCGCGGCAGGTGCCACAGCAACCTATCCCGTGACGTTGCCTGCGTCGGCGTCCAACGTGACCGTGACCTGTCTGAACCTTCCGGCGGGGACAACCTGTTCCTATCTTTCATCGACGCTCACGATTGCTACGTCCTCCACAACGCCCTCCGGGACCTATCAAATTGTCGCTGTGTTCACCGAAACGTTCCCGGGAGTAGCAACAGCCTGGCTCTTCTTCATGCCAACGCTGATCTTCTTTGCCGGTTTCGGCAAGAGGGGACGCACCCGTCGCATCGCAGTCGTGCTGATTGTGATTGGGGCTTCAGCGGTAGTCGGCACCACGGCAGGTTGCGGAGGAGGCAAAACATCACCCGTGATTTCGCCTCAAGCTCACCAGGTAAGCAGTTCTGGAATAGTGACTCTCAACGTACAGTAGGACGCCGGGCCCCGATTAGCTCTTAAGGCACCTTAACGCTTAAGGCACCCGTTTGTGACCTCCGCGCCTCACCTCACTAAACTGGAGGCTGGAGACGCGATTGCCATCAACCCCGAATCAGCTCCGCAGCCAGTCTCCCCGCCGGCGGCCTGCCGGCCGCCCCGCCGCTCGCCGCAAGCCTGCGAGGCGCCGCCGCCTTGGCTGGCGCACCGTCTCCACCCTCTCGGTTCTCGGTTTCCTTTTCATCAGTTTTTCCTGGGCCGCTGTCTCCCTCGTCTTCGCCCCAAAGGGCAATTCCGACGCGTCCCGCTTTGACACCCTCATCGTCCTGGGCTCCCCGGCTGACAGTGACGGCAACCCTCGGCCCACCATGCTGTCCCGCGTCTCTGAAGCCGTCCGCGAATACGGGCGCGGCATCGCACCGCGCATGATCTTCTCCGGCGGCACCGACGGCCGTGCCTACGCTCAAGCCGTGGTCATGGCGCACGTCGCCCAGGCGCAGGGCGTGCCCGACTCCGCCATCGTCATCGAGTCTGAATCGAATGACACCATTCACAACGCCTGCTACTCCGCTCGCATCATGAAGGCTCATGGATGGCGTTCCGCCGAAGTCATCACCAGCCCCATCCACACCCACCGAGCCGGGATGGTCTTCTCCCACTTTCCCTTCGCCTGGCACATGCACGTGGCGCCGCCTATTCAGCCGCAATCCGCCGTTGTGCAAGACTCCGCGCGTGCGTTGGAGGTTCTCAAGACTGTCCGCTATCTCCTTTACGGCAGTTGGGCCGAGTCCTGCTCACCGTAAACTCTTCTGGCCGTCTGATTTTCAGGTGTCAAACTACTCTTCCCGCGTTGTCCGCCTTGGGAGCGGTCCTGTAATCTTGAAATCGATGCGTTTTCCAGTAAGTTTTACCGCTTCTCTTGCCGTTGCTGCGCTCTCTCTGTGTGCGGGCCCCCGAATGCACGCCCAGGCCAGTCAGTCATCTTCGCAGACCCCGTCCAAGGTACAGGCGCCCACCACGGGTCCCTCGCCCTCCTACATCGCTATCGATCCTCTGGCCAACATCCGTTACGACAACCGCTACGATCTGTCCGTCGGGTTGGCCTATGACCACATCAAGGCCGGTCCAAACCTGCTGCAGGGCTCTAATCTCGGCGGTCTCAATATCAGCGCTTCGTACTGGCTCACCCGGCGCTTCGGCATTGAAGGCTCCGGACGCGGCTACGTCGGCACCAGCGGCGCAGCGCCCAACCCCTTCAGCATCCAGGGCCCCTATATCGCCCAGTACCTCTTTGTCGGCGGCCTGGAATATCTCGGGCCCCACAACAAGCACGGCGCCCTTACGGCCCACGTCCTGGGCGGCGGCGCCTACGGCCAGTTTGAGAAGGACCTCCGCAGCCATTCGCCATCCGTGGTTGGCTTCTACAACAACCAGATCGCTCCAGCTGTCATCATGGGTGGCCACATGGACTTGAACCGCTCGCCGCGCTGGGTCTTCCGCATCACCCCTGACGCCATCCTCACCGATTACGGTATTAACTACGGCCCCAAAACCAAGCAGATCGACATCAACTTCGCCATCTCCGTGGGCGTCGAATATCGCTTCAAGAAAAAGCGCTGAACCTAATACCATCAGGCACACGCGCCGGGACTCGTTCCCGGCGTTCCTGTTTGTGCGCGCCTCCGCTTTCGGCACTAAGCCGGATCAAATCATCAAAATCGGGGTGACAAATACGCCTGCGCCTGAATAGACTTACGGTTCATTGCGCTGTGGTATCCTTCGCCGTTCAGGGCCTTGTGGCGACGATCATCGCTCTGCGGGAACCAGTACCAGATAGCGGCATCCAGCTACACATCAAAGCTGAATTCAACATCAGAGAGAACGAAGGCAGGTCTATACGGATATGAAAGACACCCTTGGAGTGTTGCTGGCGGGCGGCGCCGGAGAGCGACTCTTTCCGCTGACCCGCGATCGGGCCAAACCAGCCGTTCCCTTTGGCGGGCACTACCGCATCATCGACATCACGCTTTCCAATTGCATCAATTCCGGCTTGCGCAAGGTCTTCATCCTTACCCAGTACAAGGCCCTCTCCCTCAATCGCCACGTCCGCGAAGGCTGGACCGGCATTGTGGCGTCGGAACTGGGCGAATTCTTTGAACTCCTTCCGCCGATGCAGCGCACCGGCGCCAACTGGTACATGGGCACCGCGGATGCCGTCTACCAGAACATCTATTCCATCGGCAGCGAACAGCCGAAGCACATGATCATTCTCTCCGGCGACCACATCTACAAGATGAACTACAGCCGGATGCTGGAGTACCACAAGGAGACCAACGCCGAGGTCACGCTGGCTACCCTGCCGATTCCGCCCGATGAGGTCTCCCGGTTCGGCGTGGTTGAAGTGGCCTCCAAGGGCGAGGTGCTTGGCTTCCAGGAGAAGCCCCAGTCCACGTCTTTCCGCTCGCCGTTCAACCCGGATTCTGTCGATGCTTCCATGGGCATTTACATCTTCAACACCGAGGTGCTGCTGAAGGCCCTGATTGCCGACGCCGAGGATCCGGACTCGAAACACGACTTTGGCCACAACATCCTGCCCGCCATGCTGGGCAAGAAGAAGATGATGGCCTACAGCTTCGTGGACGAAAACAAGAAGGGCCAGGCTCTCTACTGGCGCGACGTGGGCACCCTGGACGCCTACTACGACGCGAACATGGATCTCTGCTCCGTATCGCCGGTCTTCAACCTGTACGACCGCAACTGGCCCATCCGCACCCGGGTTCGGCAGTATCCGCCGGCCAAGTTCGTCTTCGGCGAACCGGGCCGCACCGGCGCCGCCATCAACTCCGTCATCACCGCCGGCGTCATTATCTCGGGCGCCTCGGTTTCAAACTCCGTGGTTTCCCAGGACGTGCGCGTCAACTCTTACTCCGATGTGGATGCGAGCATCATCTTCTCCCACGTGAATATTGGCCGCCACTGCCGCATCAAGCGGGCGATTATCGATCGCGACGTGCACATTCCCGAGGGAACGGTGATTGGCTACGACCAGGTTGAGGACAAGCGACGCTACTTCGTCACCCCTTCAGGCCTGACAATTGTGACCCGCGACGCTTCGCTTTTCGAGAACCCCGTCGATCCGGACTTTCTACAGCGTTACTGACTTTGCCTTTCTCGTCGCTCTCCGGGATTGCCTCCCGGAGAGCTTTTTTCTACGTAGGGCACTTTCACACCAAATAAAAAAACGGTCATGTGCTTTGGATTGATGCGATTGCACCCCGAAAATGGGGGAATTTGCGCTCACCGTGATTTGAATCACGTTTGAGTGAAAAGTGAAGAGTGAAAATGCGACCCGGAGAGTGACAATGCCGGGTTAAGGACATCTGAGACAGCGGGTCTCCGGATCTTTTGTCATGAGCTGTCTCGATCAGGAGACTCCTTTCTGAGACAAGCTCGCCAAAGGAAATTGACACCTGAAATGCAAAAGCCCCTCCGCGTCCGGAGGGGCTTTTTCTGAGCCTGAATTAAGTATGGCAGGTCCCTCGAATTAATACCTAATTTTTGAAAATTAATTTTCTCCATGAAATCAATCGTTTAGGGCGTTTTCCACAGGGAGAGGGCTTGACAACTTTTTTGAGGGGTCGGCGGGAGGAGTCACGGATGCCTGGGCTCGCCCGGTTGAGACGTGTCTCTCCCGGGGCCAACTTGCAAGGGAATTTCCAGCGTCCCGGCGATGCCGCTATCCAGGTCATACACGGCGGTCACCAGATGGATGACTCCCGCAGTTGGCACATCGATGTCCAGATGAACCGGTATCCCATTCTTTCGAACCGAGTCCAACTGTTCCGGCTTGATGTTCACGGTTTCTTCGTGGCCTTGCCAGTTCAGGGCGCTTCCGTCGGGACCATACGCCTTCAAGGCAACCACGAATTTGCAGCTCCTGGCACCTGTTGAGTCCTGATTGAGGACGATGTCCTGGCCGCGAATGGTGAAATCCACCGTAAAGCGGGTGACGGGACCTTTAAGGTTCGGATTCTGGCCGGCTCGATCTTCATCGGATGATGGTTGAACTGCGGACGGCCCGGCGTGAGCTCCGTACAAGATGCCGGTCGCCGCAGGCAGTCCAAGTTGCAGCAGCGGCGCCAGGGGATCAACCTTGGATTGAGCGGGCGGTGCCGGACCGCTGTCCGCGTTGTAACCCTGGCGATATGCCAGCTTTTCCTTACCATGCAGCAACTTGACCTCGATCTGCCGATAGCTCCCATCCATCCTTCTGTCCGCCGGGGAATAGCCGATTGTGTAATAGCTGGACCCGTCGTCGAGGGCGTGCCGCAATGCCGCATTGAGATCGTTGCCGTTGTAAAAGGCCTTGCCGCCGGTTGAGGCGGCGAGCTGCTCCATCTCGTGAATGGTGCCGACACGCGCATTCGCCGCCGCACTGTACGGAGAGAGAGCGGAGTCGGGCTGGCTGCCAATGTGGCCCATGCCTCCGGCGATGCCTGGACCCGCGGAATCGGCCTCGCCGATGTGTTCGACCATCATGCCTTCGGCGCTGATGGGATAGACCGCGATCTGGGAAAGGGTAAAGAGATCGGCTGTTCTCTTCACGCGTTCCGAATAGGCAGGGACACTGCGATTCTGCCGCAGTTGGGCAACCTGGCCCGCGGTAGGAAAGAGAGCCACGGGAAAGTAACCCGCGAACCAGATGAGATTCTTGCGCCCCGGTACGCCGGACAAGTAGTGCCCCAAATACATCAGTGCCTCGAATGTCATCGAGGCACGGGCGCCCATGTCGCGTGAGCCGGCGTCAGCCAACGCGTCTTGGAAGCCCGCGACGGCAGCCGGCGAAGCCTGCATCGTCAGGAGCATTGCGAGAGCGTCGTCGTTGCCGGCGCGATCGCTGCGCGTTTGAAGCAGCGCGCTCTTCTGGTTTTTCAAGCCGTTAAGCTGATCTTTAAGCGCCGCCAGAAGGGCGGAAGTATCGGATGTGAAACCCTGCAGGCAGCGAAGTTTCGAGCCAAGCATAAAGACTGCCATGCGCGGCCCCGGCTGCATTTTGCCAAGGAAGTCCACAACCTGGCTGCGCACATATTCCTGATCCTGCATGTCGGTATTCAGGGTGTCGATCAGCAGGACATTGACGGCGTCGCCCGGCGGGGCCGGTGGAACATTCGTGCGTGTGCCGGCCGGCATGTCCGGCATCTCCGGCGGCGTGCTCGGGACAGCGCTGTTCCTGCTGTGCTCTTCAAAAAACGAGATCTCCTGCGGCTTGCCATTTTCTCTGATCTCGAAATCCTGCTTGCCGAGGCCGAGCGCCGGCTCGCCATCACGTTTGGTGACAACCACATCAACTACGACTTCGTGGGTTGTCGTCTTGAGCAGAGGAGCTTGATCGATGAGAGGCGCCTTGGTTTCCCCATCCGGTTCCGTTCTTGCTGGGAGTGTGGGCGCAAGCGCAGCCGCCTGCTCCGCGGGGCGATCTTGCGCGGGTGCGGCAGGAGAGTTTGAGCCGGGTGTTGTGGTCCGATCTTCGGTATTTTCGGCTGGTTGTGAAGGAGGGAGAGCCGACTGTTGCTCAGCGGGAATGGCGCTCGCCGATGGTGCCGCGGGAGGCCCGCTCTGTTCCTTTCCTTCGTCTCCGGTGACGATGCGCGAGGCCGACCGAAAAATGTGGTACTGCTCGAAGGCAACATCATTGAGGAGTTTCTGGGGTGGGCTCGGAGCTACGCTCCCGACAACTGCGTGGTCTCCAACGATGAAGTTACTCGCGGAGAGTGCAGTCGAGAGAGCGACACTCCTGGTTGCGCAGATGTAGGACTGACCGCCGATTTCGACCGGGCCGTATTCCACCATGATGTCCGCCCTCGAAATAGGATCGGAGCTCTTGAGGTCTGCCTGGACGGTCAAGCGAAGAATTGACCCCTCATGTGGATCGACCGCGATCTCACCGCGATAGCCGACAATGCGGTCAAGGGGCGTGATGCAGCAATAATTCACACGGTAGTGCGATTTTTCCAGCGGTACCGCGTAGCGGAATACGGCCTGTGTCCCGGCCGGAGTCAGTTCCCAGTGGCTCCAGCTCAGATTGCTCTTTGCCGCGTCAAGGAATACGGTGCTGAGAATCGGGCCAAAAACTCCCCAGTCCCTGAGTCCCTCTTCCTGCTGTTTCGAGGACTTCGGCTTACCCTTTCCCGTATCCACTACCTCCTGACCATCTCGATACAGCACGGTCAGGTTCAGGGAGTTGGTTTCATGTAGAGGCCGATACGGAATTGGACTGGTTCCCGTTTGAACCTGTGGCGTTTCTTCAAAGTGGGTTGTTACCCTCGTTGCGTAGAAGTTGGGTAACTTGTGGATGGTCTTGCTGACATAGTTCACGACCAGTCCCATCATCTTTTTTTGCGCCGTTAGATCCGGCGCTGCCATCTGGGGAATCTCTGCGGCTGGCGGCAACAGGAAGGCCGACTGATCGGCCAGAATCTTCAACTCCTGCGAGGTCCTGGTTCCGGGAGAATTCTTTTCCAGTCTTGCCAGGGTGGTTGCGCTCAGCCGCTCCGTCAACTCGAACTCTGACAATTGCTGGGCGACCTCGACATCCGGTTTGCCGCGATCGGAGGCCAACCTCTGCGCCAACTCGGCAACAGAGATACTTTTGGAGGCCGATGCAGAGAGTGCCGATCCGAAAAACGCCAGAACGAGTGCCACTTTGCGCACGCAGATATCCCCATAATCGAAGACGCCGGTTTCTCTTCGCTGGTTAGCAACCAGCCCTTTATATGTGAGAGGCATACCAGGTTTCAGTTTTAAGACCTGGGGTGCCCTCTGATGGTGCCGCACGCCGCGCAAAGAGGGAACGGCAAGAACAAATGTAGATCCTCAGACTGCACCGCCGCCAGAGTCCAGCGTGGCCTCATACCCAGGTGAGCCAAGACAGGATGAGGACGTGGGGCGCCGGACTTTTGTGGGGAGGCGGGCCGGGAAAGTGTCCGGCCTTCGAAGGTCACTCCGCGCGGAGGGCCTGCATGGGGTCGACTCCGGAGGCGCGGCGGGCCGGCAGCCATACCGCCATCAGCGCGACCACGGCCAGCATGAACGGCACGGCGATGAAGACCGCCGGATCCCATGGCTTTACGCCGAACAGGAAGGTCGCGATCAATCGCGTAAGTCCGAATGAAGCGGCCATCCCCAGCACCACGCCCAGAATGGCCAGTTTCATGCCATTCCAGACCACGAGCTTACGTATGGCGAACCGGTCCGCACCCAGGGCGATGCGAATGCCCATCTCCTGGGTACGCTGCGCGACGGAATAGGCCATGAGGCCATAGATGCCAATGGCGGCCAGAAACAATGCAATGGCGCCGAAGATGGTGAGCAGCATCATGTTGAAACTCTGACGGGCAGTGGCGCCGCCCATGACCTCGTCCATGGTGCGAATGTGGGCCACGGGAAAGCCTCCGCTGGCGAGGCGTAACTGCTCGGAGATGGCGTCAACCGACTGGCGCGGATCGCCGTGCGTGCGCACTACCCAGAAGAGTGGCTGGATATCAGAGTAGGCAGCTGTGTAGTTATCCGGTACCTGGACGATGGGAACCATCATCATAGGATCGGGCGGGACGCCGATGCCGTGATTGTGGGTGTCGGCGACCAATCCAACAATCTCTCGCGAGAATCCGGGAGGCGACCCAGGTTCGCCGATAGCGACGTGCTGGCCGATGGGCTCCTGGTTGGGCCAGAGTTGCCGGGCCAGCCCCTCGTTGATCAGGGCCACGGGGTTTGTTCCCGCTTTGTCGTTTTCAGTAAAGCCGCGTCCGCGAAGGACGGGCGTTTTGAAGAGCTTGAGATAGTCGGGCGTGATGCTCATCCAGGCACTCACGCAGCAATCCTTCTCCACTCGCCGCCCGACGATCTGGAAGCCAAGCGCGTCCTCCACGTCATTGGGCAGCCAGTATGCGGCGGCTGAGGCCTCAACCTCCGGAAGCCGGCTTAGCCGGTCGTGGCCGTCGCGCAGGAGTTGTGCCACCCCGGCTGCCTTCTGGTAGCGCTGGCCGTTCAGAGACATTTCCATGGTGAGAACGTTGCGGGTGTCGAATCCCGGCCCGACACCACGCAGTGCGACCAGCGTGCGGATAAGAAGTCCGGAGCCAATGAGCAGCACCAGCGCCAGCGAAACCTCAGTGATTACGAGCAGAGAGCGAGCCTTGCCCTGACGAAATCCTGTGCCTGAACGGCTGCCGCCTTCTTTCAGAGTCGAGTTGAGGTCAGAGCGTGAAGCGGTGAAGGCGGGGAAAAGGCCAAAGAGAATGCCGGTGAAAAGCGATACAGCGAGGGTGAAGCCAAGCACACGCCAATCGACGCCGATGGTCGAACCGTTTTGTCCGACGCGCGGCAACCCGGCTGGACTGACGGCCAGCAGAGCGCGCACGCCGAGAAAGCCAAGTGCGAGTCCGAGAACGCCGCCGGTGATGGAGAGCAGCACACTTTCAGTAAGCAGTTGACGCATGATGCGCGCGCGACCGGCTCCAAGAGCGGAGCGGATGGCAAGTTCGCGCTTGCGTCCTGTGGCGCGCACGAGCAGCAGATTGGCCACATTGGCGCAGGCGATGAGAAGCACCAGGCTGACCGCGCCCAGCAGAACAAGGAGCGAATTGCGCACGTCGCCCACGATGCTGTCGCGCAACTGCCCAACGATGAACTGTTGATTGGGATCTGTATCCGGGAAGTCGCGACGATACTGCGCAACGGCAAGCTTGAGCTGGGCGTTGGCCTGCGCGAGAGTGACGCCGGGCCGGAGACGGGCAGTGACGCGGAAGAAGAGATTTCCGTCAGTGCTGGCGGGGTCGAACTGAAAGGGCAGCCAGATATCGGCTTCGGGGTCAGAGCGGAACTCTTTGCCCAGGACGCCGATCACGGTGTAGGGATCGCTGCCCAGGGTGATGGAACGGCCGACGATGGATTTGTCGCCGCTGAATTTTCGCTGCCAGAGCCCGTAGCTGAGAACCACCAGCCTGCCGCCGTTGGGCAGGTCTTCCTGGGGGGTGAAGGTGCGGCCCAGCAGGACGGGCGCGCCGAAGAGGCGGAAATAGCTTTCCGTGACGTGAATGCCGTGAAGCTGTTCGGGACGATCTCCGGCGAGATTGAAACCGGGGCCCGCGATATCGTATGCGGCGACCTCCTGAAAGACGCTGGTCTGCCGTTGATAGGCGTGAAGCTCGCGGACGCACATGAGATTGTTAGCCAGCAACGCCGAGGGAGCCAGGAACTGCACCATGCGGTCGGCGTCGGGGTAGGAGAGCGGCTTGAGGAGCACGGTGTTGACCACTGAAAAGATGGCAGTATTGGCGCCGATGCCGAGGGCCAGGGCCGTAACCGCGGCGATGGTGAAGCCGGGGCTGCGACGCAACTGCCGGATGCTGAATCGCAGGTCCTGCCAAAAGGTCTCAAAGCTGGTGCCGGCGCGATGGTCGCGAACCGACTGCTTGACCTGTTCCATGCCGCCCGCATCCGCCAGCGCGGTGCGGCGAGCTTCGGTGGCGGACATGCCCGCGGCGATGCGTTCGTCGGTGATGAGGTCTACGTAGGCGCGGACTTCGTCGTCGAGCTGGCTTTCAACATGAGGCTTGCGAAGGAGATTGCGCACGAAGCTGGCGATGCGAGACCTCAGACTCATCAACTGTCCCCTACGTTGCCTGCAGGGCATTGTGCCTCGCGAGAACTACAGTGGCCCATGTGCCCTATCGAACGTCTGTATGAGTGTGGTGTCCTTCGTACAGGATGTCAATAGGAGAATGAATCGGGGGTAAATTCGGGGTGGGGGATGGGGGTGTCGGAGTATTGGCGTGAGTACGGCGAGAACCTGGCCGCAGACGGCTGCAAAGGCTCAATTTGGCATTTACGCGAGTCTATTGTGATGCCGCCCAGGGACGGGGCTTGAGGAACGGCAGGCTATCGGGCTGCGTTTGCCGCAACCTTGAGGAAGGTGCGAATGTCTCTGGCGGATGCAAATTCCAATTCGCCATTGGTGGTGGCGACAAGTACGGAAGAGATTTCACCCCGTTTATTCAGGAGGGGGGTTCCCGGATTGATTTTGAATACTTCGTCGTTGTCATAAGACGCCGAAGCGAGGCCCGCTGACTCGTCTTCCAGAGGCAGAACGGGAATCTTCAGGCCTGCGTGGAGGAGTGGGGAATCAAAATCGATGCAGGCGAGATTCAATCCGAGAGGATAGGCTCCGATATCTCGAAACTTCGCAGGATATGCGGTTCCGTTGACGACGATATCAAGCCTCTGCTTGACCTTGGTCCAGGTTTGCCGTAACTCGTACTTTTGGATCACGTCGAACGTGGTGATCACGTCGCACGTGTCATTGGGAAAGCCGACCGCTCGAGCAATCAAGACGTCGGTTTCCACGCCATGCCTGGACCGCAGCATATCCGTGACGGTCACGGTAATCACCTGGGAAGCGAGAGCGGGACGGACGGCGGAATTGACTTCCTGAGCCAGTCCGCGCGTGGGGCTGCCGATGGCCAGCAATACCCACAGGATTAAAGTGACGATGTATCCAAGATGCTTCATACCGTTGACCCCCGGGGATGGAGACAAGGTGCTATCTGCGGTTACGCGAGGATAGTACGCCCAATTACTCAACTTAGTAATGTTACTTAAGGCCATGATAGATGGTTTGTTCGCAGTAAGTGTGAGGCTGAAGCACAGGTCCGCCCGGACCGTCTGAGTCAAAATCATTCTGTTCCTTGAGACACAACGTTCTCCCGTTCCAACCTTCCGCCGTTTCGGTGGACCTCATGGTTGGACGACGGTCCGCTGATCCGATCGACTTAGTATCCAGGCGAGACACACTCCCGCGCAGACGTCATACGACATGCAGAAAGCCGGCCACCAGGCGGGGACGCCGGGATTTGTCACGATGCGGCTATGAAAGAAGTCGAAAACGCCATGGCCCACGAGCGCCGCCGCGACTATCCAAAGATTGAACCTGAACCCGACGGCGGCGGCGACCAAGAAGGCAATCATGAAGATGGATTCGATAACGAGAGCTTGACGGGAGCCTCCCATGACCGCGAACAGGACATAGAAGAGGGCAACCACAATAAGCACTGTTGGATAGAAAGCACCGTCGCGATCGAACTTCGCCCACCGCGCAAACAAAGATACAAGTATGGCAAGGACGATTCCGATTGCGTATCCCATGGCACTTCCCTGTCTATTTCGTTGAGGCGGATTGCCGAGTAACGATCCTACATCTAGAAGGTTGGGAAGCGATCGACGGACCAGGAAGGTTCGAGGTATCCCAGGTCTGAAAGTCGAGATCCTTCGACTACGCTCAGGACAGGCTCTGGGGCACCCCTCGGTCGCCTACAATGTGCGCTATGACTCGACGTGTTGGATTTCCCACTCTTCTCCTTTTTGTCGTTGGCCTGTTGGCGATGGTTCTTCCCGCTGCTCGCGTGGAGGGACAGGAAACGGCTTCAGTTGCGGGGACAGGCATGATGCCGGAGATGCATTGGCGGATGATCGGACCGTTTCGCGGGGGACGGACGCGGGCGGCGACGGGGATTCCCCTTCAACCCAACGTGTTCTTCATTGGGCAGGTGAACGGCGGAGTGTGGAAGTCGACTGACTACGGGCGGACGTGGAACCCCATTTTCGATTCACAGGAGACGCAGAGTGTGGGGGCGATCGCGGTGGCGCCTTCGGACAGCAACGTGATCTACGTGGCCAGCGGCGAGGGGCTGCATCGGCCGGACCTGAGTGTGGGCGATGGCATTTACCGGTCGGGAGACGGAGGCAAGACGTGGGAGCACCTGGGACTGCGTGATGGACAACAGATTCCGGCGCTGGTGGTAGATCCCACGAATCCCAACAAGTTGATCGCGGCGGTGCTGGGGCATCCCTACGGCGCGAATACGGAGCGGGGGATCTATCGTTCGGAAGATGGCGGAAAGACCTGGGAGAAGGTGCTAGGCGCCAATGGAGACAAGGGGGATCGCGTGGGCGGATCCGGTGTGGTGCTCGATCCGAAGAATCCGCAGGTGGTGTACGCCTCAATGTGGGAGGACACGCTGGGTCCGTGGGAAGACGGCAACCAGTACGCGGGTGCCGGCGGAGGGCTCTTCAAGTCGACTGACGGCGGGACGACTTGGAAGCAGCTGAAGAACGGCTTGCCGGAGGGGCTGGTCCAGATCAACGTGGCAGTGGCGGCGAGCGACACTCAGCGGCTGTACGCGACGCTTGCAACCAAGGCGGAGAGCGGCTATGCGAGCGCGGCGGGACTGGGCGTGTATCGCTCAGACGATGCGGGCGAGACGTGGCGGAAGATAACGGACGACGCGCGGCCGGCAATGAAGATTGGCGGCGGCGATCTGCCGGTGCCGGCGGTGGATCCGCTGAATCCGGATGTGGTGTACAGCGCAAGCATTGTTACGGTGCGCTCGACTGATGGCGGCAAGACGTGGATGAGCCTGCGTGGAGCACCCGGCGGTGATGACTACCAGAACATCTGGATCAATCCGGTGAACCCCAAAATCCTCTTAGTGGTGAGCGACCAGGGCGCGATTGTGACGGTAAACGGCGGGGAGACGTGGAGCTCCTGGTACAACCAGCCGACAGCGCAGCTTTACCACGTGGCGGCGACGAACACGTTTCCCTACCAGGTGTGCGCGGGGCAACAGGAGAGCGGGTCGGTTTGCACGTCGACACGCGGGAATGACGGCGCAATCACGTTTCGCGAGTGGCACCCCGCGGGAATTATCGAGTATGGCTACGCGGCGCCGGATCCACTGCATCCGGAGATTGTGTACGGGGCAGGGCGGACAGAAGTGTCGCGCTACGACATGGTGACGGGCGAGGTGCAGAATGTGACACCGCTGCCGTTGCGGAAGAAGGATTTTCGCGCGGAACGGACGGAGCCGATTCTGTTTTCGCCGGTTGATCCGCATGTGATGTATTACGCGGCGAATCACTTGTTCAAGACCACGAACTACGGGCACACGTGGGAGACGATCAGCCCGGATTTGAGCCAGGAGCACTCGGGCCAACCTGCTTCTCTGCCGGCGTTGAAGCCTGAAGATCAGGCGAAGCGGCGCGGCGCGATCTACGCAGTCGCGGCCTCGTACAAAAACGCGAAGACGATCTGGGCAGGCACGGACGATGGGCTGGTGTGGATTACGCGCGATGGCGGGGCGCACTGGACGAACATCACGCCGCCAGGGATTACGCCGTGGAGCAAGGTGACGCAGATTGATGCGTCGCGATTTGACGATGACTCGGCGTACATGTCGATCAGCCGGTTGCGCATTGACGATCTGAAACCGTATGCATTCAGGACGCACGATGGCGGCAAAACGTGGGTGTCAATTGCGGCGGGGCTGCCGGAGAATGCGCCCGTGAATGCGGTGAGGGCCGATCCGGTGCAGCCGGGGCTGCTGTTTGCGGCGACGGAGCGGGCGGTGTGGACTTCGTTCGACGATGGCGCCAACTGGAAATCGCTCGAATACAATTTGCCGCATTCGTCGATGCGCGATTTGTTGATTCACGAGGATGACCTGGTTGTGGCCACGCACGGAAGGTCGTTCTGGGTGCTGGACGATATTGCGCCGCTGCGGGAGCTTGCTGCTGCAAAGGGCAGAGCGACCACGATGCTGTTGAAGCCTGCGGCAGCGTGGCGCGTGCGTCGCGACAACTACACGGACACGCCACTGCCCGCGGATGAGCCGATGGGGGAGAATCCGCCGGATGGGGCGCTGGTGGATTACGCGCTTCCCGAGGGCGTGAGCGGGCCGGTGATGCTGGAGATTCTGGACAAGGGCGGGAAGGTGATTCGGAAATACACGAGCAACGATCCGGTGGCTCCTGATGCCGAAGAGATGGGGAAGGACCTGATTCCGGCGTACTGGCCGATGGTGCATGGACCGTTGCCGACAACGCCGGGGATGCATCGCTGGGTTTGGGATTTGCGCGCGACGAGGCCGATGGCGGCTCACTACGAATATCCAATCTCGGCGGTACCGCACCGGACCCCGCGTGTGCCTTTGGGACCCCTGGTGACGGCGGGAACTTACACCGTCAGGCTGACTGCGGGCGGAAAGAGCGAGACACAAGCGCTGACTGTGAAGATGGATCCGCGCGTGAAGACGCCAGCTGTGGCACTGGAGAAGCTGCATGGGGAGCAGGTGAAGATGGTGGAGTTGATGGATGAGCTTGCCAAGGACGATCTGGCGGCGCATTCAGTAGAGGAGCAGTTGGAGTCGCCGGATAATGCGTCGTTGAAAGAGCAGCTGGCGCCGTTTGCAGCGAAGGTGAAGGCTTTGCTGGAAGGCGGTGAGTCGGATAAGAAGGCCGGGCCAGACAAGGGTGAGCCCGGGCTGGATGATTTGTCGGGGGAGGCGCGGCAGTTGTACACGGAGCTGGACCAGGCTGATGAGCCTCCGACTGCGACGCTGCTTGCGTCCGCAGCGACTGCGACGGAAGAAGCGCGCGAGGCAATTCCGCGGTGGAAGGGATTTGTCGCGAAGGATCTGCCGGCGTTGAACAGGTTGTTGAAGGGAGCGGGAAAGCCGGAGATTGATTTGGATAAGGCGCCAGGGAATATGCCGGAGTCGGGAGATGAGGAATAGCGAGCAACGCAGATGGGCAAGCCTGGGGGCTTAAGCGAGGCAACACGCAACCATCTCCAGACATGGGAGTTACAGAGAACGTTTGGGCATTGCCTGGATGAGAACTCTCGCAGGGGGTTTCGCCGGATCCGGTACGTTAGTGAGAAAAAAACGGGTCAACAGCCCATGCACGGCATCTAACCTCACAGGAGTGTTGCGGCACTCGATTTCGAACGAATTCACGGAGCATCATGCCAATACCGGTAAAGCCCTGCGAAGGGCGCTTCAGCGACGAACTAATAGAGTTAATCAGCAAAAACAGAGACAGGAGTCAGTGGGCGAATCACCCATGCGCGGTTTGCGGCGCAATGGTTGGGGCGACGCAGGTAAAAGGGCAGTGGGTACCGGAACAGCATTGGCCCACGGTGAAGTACCAGCCTCGCGGCGCGAACGGAAAGAAGAAAGTTGATTCGAATGAGGTAGCGGCTTCCGATGAAGAGGCTGTCCTCGCGGAAACATCTTTCCAGTAGTTCCCAAGCCTGATCCGATAGCCGTTCGCGATTCAGATGTGCTGACAAGGGACTCGTGGGACTGTGCAGCCTGCAACGTTGCAGGCTGCCGCTGTTTAGCACTTCGGATGGTGATTCTTGGCCGCCACAACCTGAGTCGGCAGCCAGTCTGACAAACGCTTTGCATCCACTTCAGCATCTCCTGCCTGGGGATTGAGCGACGACCGGGCGAGCGCCAGGGAGAGGTCTACTTTCCCCTGAACGCAATACGCGCCGAGGTACTCCTCCAGACCCTTGCTTGCCCTGTCCATGTAGTCCGCGGGAAGGGATCCCTCTTCTCCATGAATATCAACCGGAGAGCCGATCATGCGGTGCGCGACCGGCTCCTGGTCTTTAGCAGGTGGAGCACTGAATCGCATCACGAGAAGCACTCTACTCTCCAGCGCTTCAGGGTTCGCGGTGAATGTAACGGCCGGAATGGTGATGCCCTTGGGGTTGGGCTTGGTCGCTTTTGCGTCAAATGCAAGCCGGTAGGGATCGCCCTTCCATTTGGTTTGAGCCGGAGTGCCGGCTGGTTTATCTCCCTGGCTCCCGCACCCCGCCAGTAGTGCCAAACCCGCGATCGCCAGAATGATCCTTTTTCTCACGCCATCCTCCTCGTACTTTGAGACGACGCGCAAGAATATCATTCCCGAGGCTATATGGAAGTGATCGCGATGCGGTGTGTGCATTCGGCCCGGGAGGACGAAGAACCCTGCAGGTATACTCCGGAGTGAATTCTGACAGGTAGCCGGAGGAGCTTTATGAGACCAGGCCGGAGATTCCTTGATGCCTTGCTGCGGGTTGTATATGTTCCGGCGCTGCTGATTTGCTTCTCGATGCCGCTATTGAGCCAGGAAACGACGGGACAACAGAAACCGGTGGTCCAGGTTCCACCGGCACCTCCCGGGCCGGCAAATGACGAGATACAGGGTTCATGTCCGGCCATCTCCAGCAGCGAAATTCCGATCAAGACCACAATTGAGGCGAAGGTGACGGGAGGGCTGGAAGCACGCCGCCAGAAGGCCGGCAAAAAGCTGTGGGTGAATTCGATCTACGAAATGGATTTTCCCGGATGCCGCATGATTGTGGGCGCTCCAATCTATGGCACAGTGACCGCCGCGTCGTCGTTAAAAGACGGCGGTAAGTCGGAGCTGTCGCTCGAGTTCAATGCGGCCGATTGCGTGGGTCGCGACAAGAAACCAATGAAGCTGATCGTCATGGCAGTCGCCGCGCCACCTGGCGAGCAGGCGATGGCGCATGACGCGACGCCGACGGAGGTTCAAGGGGGGGCTCGCAACATCGGAGACACAGTGGCCTCGAGAAGTGGATACGATGCGAAGCTGAACCCGGCAGAGCCTACATTTCTGCGTCCGGGAAGCGTGCTCGGATTCAAGAGTCTGAAACTTGACCCTCAGGGCGGTCCGCGGTGCAGCGCCAGGATCACCAGCACAGACCGTGATCTCGTGCTTCCTCCTGGAACGATTCTGCTGCTGGCGCTTCGGAGTGATGAGTAGCGGTCGCTGAAAATGAGGGCGCGGTCAGGCAGTTATCCGAGCTCGGCAGGTTGGTTCCACGCCGAGAAGACGATGTCACTGAGAGGCTTGCGGGTGCGAAGGCCGGTTTCCTGCTCGACCATGTAGGGGACGGTGAGGACGGATGGATCTCCGCGGTAGCCGAGCGCGATGACGGCGCCGAGGATGAAGTCGTCGGGCACGTTGAAGGCCTTGCGGGCGATGTCGCGGTCAAAGCCACCCATCTGGTGGGTGTGCAGGCCAAGGGCAGTGGCCTGGTAACAGAATGTAGCGGCGGCGGCGCCAAGGTCATAGAGAGCGACAGCATTAGGGGCGTTGTTGTGGGAGAACGTGGTTTTGGCAGCGCCGAGGATCAGGACCGGAGCGGTTTTCGCCCAAAGCTGATTCATTTCCGCGAGCGAGGAGAAGATTTTGTTGTAGGTCTCGGAGCCGTGAGTACCCACCAGGAACCGCCACGGCTGCTCGTTGTATGAAGACGCGGCCCAGTGGGCTGCTTCGAACAGGGTATGCAGGTCGTCAGTGCTGACTGGACGGTCAGAGAACGAACGTGGGCTCCAGCGGTTCAGGATTTCCGGAATGACGCCCTTCACGGCGGGGGCGTGCTTGAACTGTTCGACTTCAGCGGCCGTCATGGTCATTGGTGAGATGGCTCCTTGGGGATGAACGTGCTTTTGGTTGGATTGCGATGAGACGAGCGGGGATTCCTGATTCATCTCGGATGAAACGAAAGACTTGGAGTTTAGAACAATCGAGTTAGTTGTGGGGTTCTATTCGGGAATTGCGAATTTCGAATTCAGGTACGGTTTCAGGTCCGGCCATGGGATGAGGAGCGGGCCCGGGTGGGCGACTCGCGGGGCGACAGCATAGTCCTGGAACACGATGGAGAGTCCGTGTTGGTCGAGTTGCCAGTTTCGCGGATTGGCGACGATCTCACGAAGTGTTTTTGCCATTTGCCCATTGGGCTCGTATGTCTCGTAATTTCCACTCGCTCCTGAATCGAGGGTGCGGTGCAGAAAGCGATTGCATCGGGATTGCAGGTAGGACTTCCAGTGTGAAGCAGGAAGGAAGAGGTCCGGCGGTTGCAGCTCGCGTCGTTCCTTAAGAAGCCAGTTCAGTTGAATTGAAGTTTCGGACGGATGGGCGCCGCGCCACGACCATCCATCGACAAGGGCGGTGATGAGAGTGGGGCTCAGCATTTCGATTCTTACGTCAATCGTGTTATCGTCACCCGGCTCTGCCGCCCAGTCGGCGGATGAATCACGAGCGCCGGGTTTCTGGGCGGGCGAGAGAATTCGCAGGGCGGCAGCGCGGACCGCCTTGTTCCAGGCCTGCCACTCCGGGGCAGGCGAAGCAGCTATTGGCCAACTGGCGGAGAGAGTACCGTAACCAGGCATGATCTGAGTGGGAGCGACAGCGCCAACTTCTTCTCTGACGATGCGCGTGATGGTTCGACCCACAAAGGTGATCCCGCCGCGGCGCGAGATCAACTTTTGCAATGCGTCGATGCGGGTTTTGTAGGTTTGCGTGAGGCATGCGGGCATTGGGTTAGCGTTGGGCGGCTGGGGATCCGGGCAATAGAGAGGGACACGCTTGAGCCAATCGCGCTGGTCCTGACTCACTAGCGCGGCCAGATCGGCTGGGGTCGCAGCCAAGGCCGCCTTGTATTCGGAAACCATGCGATCGTCCATGGCGCTCAATTGAGGCGAAGCGCAGATGGCTCTTTCCTGCGGAGTTGTGGCCTTGGCGCAGTTGAAGCTGGCAGCCTGGGCTGCTGAGGCGAAGACGAGGACCGGGACTAAGGCAAGCGTATGCACGACAACGAGTTCATTGTGTCATGTAGAGGCGGAGCAGCCCATCGAATTGCAGTCGTCGATCCACCCTTTTTCTCCGTACGATTTGGCGGCTCTCCGGCTTTTGATGGCATGCACATGCGAAAGCATTGTGTAACCAGTGCGAACGCTGTTGAGTCAAATGTGGGTCGATGGGTGGAGCTAGTTTCGCCCGGAGGTTTGGTTTGGGACAGGAATTCACGTTGCGGGCGGTGACACCTGGTGACGCGCAGTCGGCCGCGGCAGAACGGCGTGGCGAGCGGACCCGAAGAGCATTCATCTTTGGCGGGGCGGCAGCGGCGAGCGGGTTGGCGTTCTGGGGGATTCGGCGAGCGACAGTTGCGGCAGCGCGTCCCCTGACGGCGGAGGAGGGACCGCGCATCGTGACGGTGGTGCGGTTTAGCGCGGACGGGCAAGAGACTGGCCGGACGACAGGCCCGCGACTGGCGTTGAGTGACGACGAGTGGCGGCGGCGTCTGGGGCGCGATGCGTACTGGGTGATGCGGCACGCAGATACAGAGCGCCCGTTCACGGGAGCGTTGCTGGAAGAGCACCGGCGGGGGATCTTCACCTGCGCCGGATGTGATTTGCCCCTCTTTTCATCCGCCGCGAAGTTTGATTCTGGAACGGGCTGGCCGAGCTTTTGGGAGCCTATTGCCGCGGAAAACGTGGTGGAGTCGCCGGACGGAAGCCTGATGGTGGTGCGAACCGCGGTAAGCTGCCGGTTGTGTGACGGGCACCTGGGACACGTCTTCACTGATGGGCCCCAGCCAACCGGGTTGCGATACTGTATGAATTCAGTTGCGATGAAGTTTGTTGCGGCATGACGGCAGGGGCTCAGACCCCTGCCGCATCTTTTTCTACGTGTAGCCGCCGATTGCGGAGAACGTTCACGCAATGGAGCGCAGGTAGTCGAAGTCGACTTTGGCGGCCTCGAAGGGCGTGAATTTCACGTAAGGCGGTTCTTGCTCGACGAAGATGTTTTCGACTCCGGCGGCGGGCGCCGCGGCCAGGATGGGCCGGTAATCGATGTGGCCTTTGCCCAGCTCGGTGGACTCGGGATCTTTGGCTGGATCGAGAGTCGTGATGGGGTGGGGGACGGACACGAAGTCCTTGATGTGAAGCATGCGGACGCGTCCGGGATATTTTTTGAAGATCTCGACAGGCGAGTATCCGCCGAGATCGCACCAGCCGCAGTCGAGTTCGATCTTAACCAGTGCCGGGTCAGTCTCGGACATGAGAATGTCGTAGGACGTTTTACCGTCAGACCACTTGCGGAACTCCATGTTGTGGTTGTGGTACGCGAATTGAAGCCCAGCGGTCTTGGCCTGGGATGCCATCGTGTTCAGTTCCCCCGCCATCTTCTTGTAGTCATCCTCAGTCAAGGCCGCGATCATCTTGACATAGTCATCGGCGCTCTTGATCGGCGTGGTTGGCTTGAAAGTGACACTTGAGACAATGTATTCCGATCCCACCGATTTCACCGCTTCAAAGTATTGCTGCGTGGTGAGGTTGGAACCAGGGAACAGGTGCGAGCTTGGACATTTGATGCCGGCATCATCGAGGGCCTTGCGAAACTCTGCTGCCGATTTCCCGGCAAAGCCCGCGCTTTCGACTTTCTTGTATCCAATGGCGGCGAGCTTGGCGAGCGTTCCGGGCATGTCCTCAGCAAGTTCTTTCCCGACGGTGTAGAGCTGGATGCCGGGTGCGCCGGCGAGAGACTCGGCGCGAAGTAGTTCGGGCATTGCAGTGAGCAGACTCATGGAAGCGGCAGCAATGGGGGCTTTCTTGAGCAAAGCGCGTCTGGAGATGGGGGGCATGGAAAACTCCGTTTCGGTTGCGGCAGCAATGATAACTCACGGCTTGGTGGATGATCTTCTAAGCGCATCCGGAGATATCCACACGCGGTGCGCACCAAACCAAGTCCAATAACCTGCACGATGAGGAGAACCATGATGAATCATTTTTGCGGGTGAGAAGGCTTTATGATCAGGTGTACCGGACGGGAAGGACTGAATCAGGGGGCTGCGGCTGATTATAAGGCTGCGCTGGACAAGGGGGCCACGCGGGCGCGATGGCATTTGAACCGGGACAGATGGTGGGCGATTACGAGATTCTGCGGCCGCTTGGTGCCGGCGGGCTGGGCGCCGTGTACGAGGTGCGCCATCTCATTTCGCAGCGCCATGAGGCGATGAAGATTCTGCTGCCGGATCAATCTGGAGCGCCGGAAATGGTGGAGCGGTTTCGCCGCGAGGTGCGGACGCTTGCGACCTTAAGCCACCAGAACATTGCGCAGCTGCATACGGCCTTCTATAACGCAAGCCAGCTGGCAATGGTGATGGAGCTGATCCAGGGCGAGACGTTGCGCGAGCGACGAATGAAGGCGCCGATCACGCTGCCCGAGGCGTTGGGGTACATGACGCAGGTACTGCAGGCGCTGGCGTATGCGCATAGGTTGGGCGTTGTGCATCGCGATATCAAACCATCAAACATCATGATTACGAATGACGGCGCCGTGAAAGTGCTGGATTTCGGTATCGCGCTGACGGGGCAGGGTAGCGAGTTAACGAGTGCGGGATATCTTCTGGGTTCGGTGAACTATATGTCGCCGGAACAGATCAACGGCGCGAAAGCCACCTCGTTGTCGGATTTGTATTCAGTTGGCGTGACGCTGTACGAACTGATTACGGGGCTGCTGCCGATAACCGGCGCCAACAACTACGAGATCATGATGGGGCACGTGAACAGGATTCCGGTGGCGCCGCACGTGATTGCGCCGATAGTGCCGATGCGGATCTCCGATGCGATCATGCGCTCACTCGCGAAGGATCCGGCAAAGCGCTTCGTGAATGCCGAGGAGTTTCTAGGCGCGCTGCAACCCGCGTCCGCGGGGGCTGTGGAAAGCTTGACCGCAACGACGCCATTGCCGGCGGCGCATGTGGCAGCGCGGCTCTTCAACACATCACTTGGTGGTAAGCACTCGTCTTCGAGCGGCCAGCAGAACCTCACACTGGAGGAGATTACCCGGCGGCTGGCGGAGTACATTGGGCCGGTGGCGAGGATCGTGATGAAGAAGCTGACGGCGCAGTCCAACGATCTTGAGTTTATTTATCGCGAGGCAGCCAGGCAGATATCGAATGAGGCCGACCGAGCCGCTTTCTTGAGGGGACGCAAGTAGCAAACAGCGTGTCCCATACACTCTGCGACCACGCCAGATCAGCCATTGAGCATTTCGAATGCCTTGATCAGGCTGGTTTGCATGCGATTGAAGGATGAGGTGACTTCCGCGATTTCATCTCCACCCCTGACTTCCAGAGGCGGAAGATCAATATCACCTTTGCTGATGATGTCGGCATTGCGCGAGACGCGACGCAGTGGACGGATCACGATGGTGTAGACCGCCGCATCCATGAGGCCGATCGTAAAAAGGAAGATGGCTCCGAGACTGATGAGCAGGCTTCGGAATCCGCTGTTGGCTTTTTCAATGGCGACCGACATGGGGACTGAGACGATTTGCGCGCCGACTATTTCATTGGTCTTCCAGCCAAAGCCGTGATCGTTGCCATAGTGCGTGAGCATGGCCTTGGGAGCAAGCGAGGGATCACTGTGGCATGAGAGGCAGCCTGGCGACGTTACGATGGGCGTGGCCGCATAGAGCATGGGGCCAGTTGGCGTGGGACGTTCGCCGACATACTGATGTTGTCCGGGATTGTTGCGAAAGTAGCCAATGAGATCGGCTTCCCAGTCCGCCGCACGATCATCGAGGTTGGTTGGGTTGAGGGCCGCTTCGCGCAAGACGTATTCGGGATAGGTTGCGCGCATGCGTTTGAAGGTAACGTTGGCGGCATAGAAGGGAATGGTCTGCGGCAGAAATGTCGAATCATGCTGCGGGCTTTGCTGAAGTGCGGGACTCACCTCCTGGTCGGTGTAATCCTTGGTTGCGCTGGCGCTGGCTGCCATGAGCTGGGACTGTTGCAGCACCTGCTGTCTCGCGTCGTCCATGAGAAAGTTGCGCGCGAAGTAGGCGATGAGAATCATTCCGAGCGAAAAGACAAGGATGAGAACGAGATTCAGCTTGGCGAGCAGTTTCATTGAGACAACCTCCGGCAACGCGAACGAGACATGACGACAGGAGTGGCAGGAACCACTGCAGGAACAGGCACGAGAACACTATAACGGGGGCAGTTCATGCCGCGTGGGCTTGGAATCGCGCGGCGCGATTCTGGCAATTATCGTTCCCGCGCCGAACAGGCGTTGAGATATGAGGATACGAAGAGGATCAGTTCCTGACGCACGCTATCGATTTCTTTTTCAGGCGCGCCAGACTCAAGAAGCCTGCGGCTTACGCCACCCAGCGCTCCCATGAGGATGGAGGCGACGAGTTGCGGATTCTTGCCAATCGGCTCGCATGAACTGGCGAGCATTTTAGCGATCGCTTTGTTGGACCGGATATCCAGGAATTTGGCGATCTTTGCGCCATCCACGTCAGAACTTACCGAATACATGGCAACGCTTGCCTTGGGATTTCTCATTTTGGCGGCGAGAAATGCTTGAATGAGAGCAGTCGCCATTTGCTGAAGCGTGTTGCCGCGCTGTTCAAGGCAGACGCGATCGACGGCCTCATGAACCTGGTCAATGTGTCGTTTTAACGTTGCTTGCAACATTGCACTCTTGTTGGGAAAGTACTGGTATAGAGTTCCCACAGACACGCCCGCGCGCAAGGCCACCCTTGTTGTTGTGAGCCGCGACTTGCCCTCGCTGAGCAAAACCTGAACAGTTGCGTCGAGGATAGCGGTAACGCTGGCGGTCGAACGCGCTTGAACCGGCGTTTTACGAGGGTTTAAGGCTACCCGGGAGTGCTGCGGCAAATGCGAACTCCTAACCTGAAGCTTTCTTCATCTAATCACAGGTTGACCTGACCGTCTCAAAAGGGCGGTGACCAAGAGGAGAAGAGAATGAAGAATCAAACTGAGCTTGGAGGGACGTTTACATTCCCCGGCACTTCATTGAGCGTGCACCGCATGGGCTACGGGGCGATGCAGCTTGCAGGGCCGCAAGTGTGGGGTCCGCCGCGCGATATGGACGCGGCAGTTGCGGTGCTAAGGGAAGCGGTAGCAAGCGGAGTGAATCACATCGACACGAGCGACTTTTATGGGCCGCACGTGACGAACCAGATCATCAAAACGGCCCTGCATCCGTATCCAGATGGGTTGGTAATCGTAACCAAGATCGGCGCGCGGCGAGGCGATGACAAGTCGTGGATTCATGCGCTTTCAAAGCAGGAAATCGTGGACGGCATTCACGACAATCTGCGCAACCTTAGGTTGGACACGCTCGACGTGGTGAATCTGCGTGTAGGCGGAATAACAGGGCCTTCAGATGGATCAATTGAAGCGCCGCTGACCGTGCTTGCCGAGTTGCAGCAACAAGGATTGATTCGCCATCTTGGGTTAAGCAACGTAAATCCCGCGCAGTTGGTGGAAGCACAGAAGATTGCGAAGATCGTCTGCATTCAGAACTATTACAACGTGGCGCAGCGAAGCGATGATGACCTCATTCAGGATCTCGCGGCCGCAGGCATCGCTTATGTTCCATTCTTTCCGCTGGGTGGATTTACACCCCTCCAGTCGTCGGAGCTCGACAAGACGGCGGCAGCCCTGGGTGCTTCATCCATGCAGGTGGCGCTCGCATGGCTACTGCAGCGCGCACCTAACGTTCTGCTGATTCCGGGAACGTCGTCTGTTTCGCATCTGCGCGAGAATCTCAGTGCCGCGGCTCTGGAACTGAGCCCCGAAGTAGTTGCCGAACTCGACTCGATTGGCGGCGCGGTGAGGCAGTGACGATGAGGATAGTCTCAGATCCTCATGGGCATCAGCACATAGCGGGAGCGATATTCGGCATCCGGATCTTCCGGGCGCATCTGGCCGGCGCTTTGCGAGTCCTTGAATTCCAGCCGCACTTCGCCTTCGTTGCCGAGAGCCTTGAGGAAGTCGAGAATGTAACCGGAGTTGAAGCCAACCATGATCGGGTCGCTTGAATACGGCGTATCGATGGTGTCTTCCGACTCGCCCGACTCTGTTGACGACGAGCTGATCTTCAGTTCATTTCCTTCGAGCCGCAGGCGGATCGCTCCAGACCGCTCGTCGGCAAACTGCGCCACGCGCTGGATAGCAGCGGAAAGCTCGCTCGACCGCACCACGGCAAACTTGGTGTTATCCCGCGGCATGACTGCCTCGTAATTGGGGAACTGACCCGAAAGCTTGCGCGAACTGAGCGTGCGATGGCCAACGCGAAAGAACAGCGTGTGCTCATCATCGGCGAATTCGACGGTCTCAGCGCTGGTATTTGACAACAGCGCCTGTAGTTCCTGGAGGGCCTTGCGCGGGACCAGCACGCGCTTTTCGCCGCTGATGCCGGCCAGCGTCTCGCCAGGCTTCTCGACGAACGACAGGCGATGCCCGTCTGTCGCCACCATCGCGATCGACTCGGCCTTCAACACCATGAGCGCGCCGTTCAGCGTGTAGCGCGACTCTTCGTTGGAGATGGCAAAGATCGTGCGGGCGATGAGCGTCTTCAGCGCTTCGACAGAAATGGTGGTGACGGCCACCGTGGGAAATTCCGGAACCTGGGGATAGTTGGCTCGCGCCATGCCGACCATCTTCGTGTTGGAGCGGCCGGAGCGGATCTGCACCCAGTGGTTTTCAAGCAGCTTGATGGAGATGTCGCCATCGGGAAGCAGCTTAATGTAGTCGTAAAGTTTGCGGGCCGGGAATGGTGCATGAGCCGGGCTTCTTGACCTTGACCGCGGCGCTGGTGCGGATGGCCTGATCGAGGTCGGTCGCCGTGATGTTGAGCCGCTCGCCGTCGGCTTCGATCAGAAAATTCGAGAGTATCGGGATGGTGGTTTTGCGCTCCACTACGCTCTGTGTCGCGGTCAGCTCCCTCACCAGTTCCTGGCGGCTTACCGTAATCTCCATCGCTGCCCCCTGCGCGGTCGGTTGCACAACTTCAGTTTCCACCATCGACATGACCCACCTCTCGCTGACCGCCCCCGCGGCCTCAAGCTCCGCATGGTCCAGAAGCTCAAACCCGGCCCCGAAAATTGCGCCCCAGAAGCGCTGCTCGCTGGCCAAACAATACAACACCAGAGCCCCGGCCGGGAACGGCGGTTGTAGCTTCTGCATTGATTGTATGCATCTTTCGCGCAAACGCGTGCGTGGAAAACCGGTCATCAATCTGGGAAATGCGTCAGCAGGCATTCGGCACCTTCGATTGGCGAGAGCCACAGGCCAAGCTGGGATCGGGCAAAAAGCACGCGGCTGAGGCGCCTGCTTGACTCGCCTCAGAACTGCGCGACGGGAACTGAGGAAAGGTGTGTGAGAGATAAGAACACTTACCGTAGTCTCCGTAGTTGTGGCAGGAAAAGTGGAAAAGCGGACGAAGTGCCTGATGAGTTGATTCTTAACCGAGGTGAGAGATTTCCAAATCTCGGCTGTGGGTTTCAGGACAATTGGAAAAGCCGCCGGTTGGGCTGTTAAACGGGGCATGTTTCCCACTGCTTCAACAGGCGTTGCGAATACCCCTGTGGATGACAAGCGGGTTTTGTGCAAAGGGCGTCCACACGTGCATGAATGAAGGGGATCGGATGTACTCGCGATTCACAGAGGACGTGGTTTCCACGCCTTCCACACCGGGCCGGTTGTCATGAGGAAATCCGGGGATCGAAATTGGCCTCAGACTGGTCCTGAGCCTGAGCGGCCACCTCGCAGCCAGCCAGCCGGTCGTACCATTGCGTCAGACGAATTATTTTTGCTTGGTATGAGGATTCACTTCATGATCAGCTCGCGCTTGTTGCGGATCTGCCTCGGCGGCCTCTTTATTTTCTTTGCCTGCAACAATGCACGTGCGCAGCAGATTGCCTTTACCTGGGACGACGTGCCCGCCCATGGGCCGCTGCCCGCTGGAGAGCTGCGCCTGGGCATCGGCCACCGGATTATTGAAGCGATGCAGGCGCAACACCTTCCGCCGGCATATGGATTCGTGAACGGCGCGGCGCTCGAGCGGGAGCCCGAATCCGTGTCGGTGCTGAAAGACTGGCGTGATGCCGGTTTCCCGCTTGGCAACCATGCCTGGTCGCACATGAACCTCAATACCGCATCACTCGAGGAGTGGGAAGCCGACGTTCTGAAGAACGAGCCTGTTCTGGAGAAGTACGCCGCGGGGAGCGACTGGCACTGGCTCCGTTATCCCTTCCTGGCTGAGGGAGATACACCGGAGAAGCGGGCGGCGGCACGGCAATTTCTGGCTGCCCACCGCTATCGCATCGCCGCCGTCACCATGAGCTTCGGCGACTACATGTGGAACGAGCCCTATGCGCGCTGCGTTGCCAGGAAAGATACCGGCGCCATCGAACAGCTCGAGACCAGTTACCTTGACGCCGCCGCGGCCGACGCCGATTTTCGACGCCACATGGCGAAAGCGCTCTTCGGGCACGACATTCCCTACGTGCTGCTGATGCATGTGGGGGCGTTCGATGCCCGCATGCTGCCGCACCTCATCGGGGTCTATCAGAACAAAGGCTTCAGCTTCGTCACCCTCGAGGAGGCCGAGAAGGACCCCTTTTACAGCAACTCCCTCGACCCCACGACCCCCGCTGGCCCGGACCTGCTGGAAGCCGCGATGCAGGCTCGGGGACTGCCGATGCCGCCTCGTCCGAAGCTGGCCTTGGACTTGGATAGTTTGTGTCGCTGATTCAGGGTTCAATCCATGAGCTCGCAATCGCTACCGCTGTCTCGATAATCGGTCGCCACAAAGCCTGTTGACCCATCAGCGAAGATGCGCTGCTTGCCTCTCACTATTTGACCGCGAGGATAGGCCCATTCTTGCGCCGGCTAACATGACGGTCTTCTATACTTGAGTTTCCATGTCTTATGCGGCGGCTATTGAAGAATTGAACGCGATGGCTCCGGAGCTCTATACCCGCCCCGGAGTGCCGCGCCGTAAGTTTTCTCTTGCGGAAATTGGCATCCTGCTCGAGGAACTCGGCACGCCGCAGAAGCTCTTCAAGAGCGTGCTCATCGCGGGGACCAATGGCAAGGGTTCTACGGCCGCCACTCTTTCTTCCATCCTGATTGCTTCGGGTATGCGCACCGGGCTTTACACTTCACCGCACCTCGAGCGGGTGAATGAACGCATTCGCGTAAACGACGACGAAATCACAGACCAGGATTTCGCGCGGCACTTCTTCGACGTGCGCACAGCGTCAGAGAAGTTGATTGCGGCGGGGGCGCTGGCCCAGATGCCGAGCTTCTTCGAGATGCTCACGGCCATCGGCTTCCTTCACTTTGCCGAGCAGCATGTGGAGGTCGCGGTCCTCGAAGTGGGTATGGGCGGCCGCCTGGATGCTACCAACATCGTTGACCCGCTGCTGTCTGTGATCACCGATATCTCGCTCGACCACATGGAGTGGCTTGGTTCCTCCATCGCCGCCATTACCCGTGAGAAGGCCGGCATCATGCGACGCCACGGCGCGCTTGTGACGCTCCCGCAGCATCCTGAAGCCAACCAGGCCATCGGCGAGGTAGCCGTTGAGCTTGAAGTTCGCGGCGTGAGTGCGACCCCGTTCATGCCTGCCATCGGGATCAGTACGTCTGCCGCTTATGCCGTCGAGGTGATGGGTACGGAAATCGAGGTGAATTCGCCGCTGACCGGCGCTCACCAGCACCGCAACATCGCCCTGGCAATTGCGGCGGCTGTTGAACTGGCGGAGCAACACGCCTTCCCGATCACCCCCGCCACCATTGCTGAAGGGATTCGCGCGACTCGATGGCCCGGCCGGCTGGAACGGCTGAAAATGAGTGGCATTGACTGGGTCCTCGACGTTGCCCACAATCCCGCCGGTGCGTGGGCATTGCGCGCAGGACTCCGCGAGCGCTTCGACACCGAATTTGCCGGGAAGCCCAAGACGCTTGTTTTCAGTTGCCTGCGAGACAAGCCGCTCCTCGAAATGGCGCAGATTCTTTTTCCCATTTTTGATCGCGTGATCTTTGCGCCCATCGCGAGTCTTCGGGCCGCCACGATGCCTGACCTCGTTGCCGCGGCCGAGACAACAGGAACCGTCGCCCTCGTTGCCGATTCCGTTCCGGCTGCTCTCGATACCGCAAAGGAAATCGGGACTGGGGGCGTGGTCGTGATCTCCGGGTCCGTCTACCTTGTTGGCGACGCGCGTCACATGCTCTTTGAGCGCTCTGTTGCCGCTGCAGGCGCCCAGACATGAGACAGCGGCCCGATCCTATGCCGCGTCTGCTCCGCTGGCGCAGCAACATCTTCCAGGCTCCTCTGTTCTTTCTTGTTACAGGAGTCTTCGGGACGGCGGCCTTGGTCGCATCGTTGTGGGCGAAGACAGGGCGAACACAGCATCGCATCGCCCAGGCTTGGGCGCGAGTCTGCGTGGCCGTCTCCGGTGCCCGACTCACAATCGACGGAACCGAGAATCTGAAGAAGCATCCTGTCGCTGTGTACGCGGCCAATCACACTTCGTACATGGACACGCCGGTAATTTTTGCCAATCTGCCCTTTCAATTCCGCATCCTGGCGAAGAAGAATCTTTGGTCTATGCCATTCATAGGATGGTACTTAGCTCGATCCGGGCAGATCGCGGTGGACTCCGATAACCCGCGCGCAGCCCTCACCAGTTTGAGCGCGGGCGTCAAAGCGCTAAGGGCGGGAATGCCCCTGTTCGTCTTCCCGGAAGGGTCCCGGACGCCCGATGGCGAGATCAAGGACTTCATGGCGGGTGCGGCATTCCTGGCAATCCGGGCCCAGGTTCCGGTCGTGCCCATTGCCCTCAATGGCGTCTACGATCTGCTTCCAATCCATCATTCCCACTTCTTCCCCTGCGACGTGGACATGATGATTGGCGAACCCATCGAGACCGTTGGGATGACAATGCGCCAGACCGAGGAGCTGACGCAGTTGGTTCGCAATCGCATCGCGGAAATGCTTTCGGCCCAGCCTCTGTGTTCAGGAGAGACGGCTTGAATCTCTTCCCCGCAAAACAGCGTCGGACAGGCGTTGACAGGCCATAATAGACTGGATGACCGTGAAGATAGCCATCCCCGAACCTTCCTCTCTTGACCATGCCTACAACGGGCGTACCCTTCCGCAATACATTCAGGCGCTGCAATCGACAGGCGCCACAATCCTGCTGATCCCCCTTGGAGAGCGGCCGGCGATCGTGGCCAAACTGCTGGCAAGCGCCAATGGAGTATTGCTGCCGGGCAGCCGGTATGATGTCGATCCCCAGATTTACGGCGAGGAACGTATTCCGGAATGCGATGAAGCCGATCCGGCCCGCGCCGCAGTCGATGAACTCCTGCTGCAGGACGCATTCAACCTCCGAAAGCCCGTTCTAGCAATTTGTTACGGCATTCAGAGCCTCTGCGTGTGGCGGAATGGTTCCTTGGTTCAAGATCTTCCCGCTACTGGCAAATCAACCGTCAATCATGCTCCCGGAAGGCAAATTGACGAGGCTCACCAGCTTCGTATCGTTGCCGGCTCTCGCCTCGAGAAGCTGATACCCCCACCCCGGCTGCCTGTCTTTGTGAATTCGAGTCATCACCAGGCGGTAAAGGTCGCGGGAGACAATCTTCGTGTGACGGCGACTTCTCCGGAAGACGATGTTATTGAGGCGGTTGAGCTTAACTCCGAGGATCACTTCGTTGTCGGCGTCCAGTGGCATCCCGAGCGGACTTACGCGAGTAGCGCATTTTCGCGTGCCCTCTTTGCCGCGTTCGTTCATGAGGCGGAGAGCTGGCGCCCGCAGCCGGCACGCGAATCCGTCGCTTCGGTATGACGGACCACCTCGCCCAATCCGAGGAATCTCGAGAGCTTGGGCAACGATTGAACGAAATTTTGGCCGAACTTGGCCAGATGCCGCTGGATTCTGCGCTATCTGATCGTTTCGGAGCGTATGCAACTGTCCTGATGCGCTGGAACGCCCGCATGAACCTGACGGCAGTCCGGGATGCCGATGGGATTTTGCGACGCCATTTCGTAGAATCAATCGCCTGCGCACGCCTTCTTCCCGAAGGAATTGGCACTTTGCTCGATTTCGGTTCGGGAGCGGGCTTTCCGGGCATTCCAATCGCGTTGTGCCGTCCGGAGTTCGCCGTGACATTGGCTGAATCGCAAGGAAAGAAGGCCGCTTTCCTGCACGAGGCCATGCGGGTGCTGGATTTGAACGCCAAGATCTTCGGAGGCCGGGCTGAGACGCTGGCAGAGCGATTTGATTGTGTGGCTCTGAGAGCGGTCGATCGAATGGGTTCGGCGGTGACCGCGGCGAGCGGGTTGACCGTAGCAGGCGGTTACCTTGCGTTGCTAACGACCAAGTCCGAGGAAACGGCAGTCATGAAGTGGGTCGCAGGAACGTTTTCATGGTCCGCGAGCCAGCCTTTGCCTGGTGCGTCGGAACGTATTCTCTTGTTAGGTCAAAAGTTGGCCGCTGTACACTCGGGCAATTGAGAGTCTTGCTTCCGGCAATGTTCCACGTGGAACATTGCATTTGTTCGATCCCACCCACATTGCCGCATGCTAGCCGGAACTAACGTGGACGCAATCTCAAATTGAGCCGCACATTGTTCCACGTGGAACACCAAAACCGTAACTTTTCCACATTCCGTACTGTTAGCGCTCAAAATTCCCCGGCTGTGGCTTGTCATCTCCAAATATATGAACCATTGTGACTTGCTTCGATCCGCTTGCGAAGCCGCGCGGAAGCTTTCCACAGGTTGTACGGATTGTCCACAGCCACAATTCCTGCCCGAAATCACTTGCTGCCATTAACCTGAATACCAATGGGAAAAATCGTCGGGATCGTGAACCAAAAAGGCGGTGTTGGTAAAACTACGACCGCCATCAACCTTTCCGCCTGCCTCGCGATTGAGGGGGTGAAGGTGCTATTGGTGGACTGCGATCCCCAGGCGAATGCGACTTCCGGGCTGGGAATCCAGCGAGATGACGACCGGCATTCCATTTATGACGTGCTCATGGGCCATTCTCCGGCGTCGCAGGTCATTATGCCTTCCGGCATCGACAATCTCAGCATTCTTCCGGGTTCAAAGAACCTGACGGGCGCCAATATCGAGCTTGCCAATGCCAATGACCGGGCTTTGCGCCTCACGCGGGCCTTGGCAACGGTCAGCCGGTCCTACGAAGTGGTGATCCTGGACTGCCCGCCTGCCCTCGATCTGCTCACTCTCAACGTTTTAGCCGCGGCAAATTCACTGATCGTCACCATGCAGGCGGAATATTTCGCTCTTGAGGGTGTTTCCGAGCTGATTTCCACGCTGGAAAGGGTCCGGGAGGCGTTTAATCCCCATGTGACCATCGAGGGCGTGCTTTTGACGATGTACGACGATCGCACCAACCTGGCCCAGCAGGTTACGGCTACGCTGCGCGAGTATTTCAAGGAACGTCTTTTCAATACGGTTATTCCCCGCAACGTGCGACTGGCGGAGGCTCCAAGCCATGGGAAACCGGTAGCGCTCTACGACCCACGATCTAAAGGCACTGAGGCCTATTTCGAGCTGGCGGGTGAGTTTCTGGCCCGGAATCAGATGGAGAGCCCCCGTAGTGTCAAGCGCAAAGCCGCACAGACTCCGAAGCCCGACAAGACTCCGAAAGTGCATTTCTGGCCGTACACCTGATTTAACTCGCCCCAAAAGGGTATTTTTGCCGATTCATAATGAAAGAAATCCCGGCTTGCTGCCCGGGCAGAGGACTTGAAGCGATGAGTATCGCCACAACCCCGGATTCAAAACGCCGCGCTTTGGGCAAGGGCCTTGATTCTCTGCTGCCTCGCGTTCCCACAAAAGCTGTGGAGCCTTCCAGTTCAGGAACAGAAGGGGAAGGGGGCAAACCGCGCGAAATATCGGTAGAGGCGATCGACCGCAATCCATATCAGACCCGCAGTCTTCTTGACCCGGCCGAGCTGGCCGAGCTGGCTGCTTCCATTACCGCAAATGGCGTGGTGCAGCCGATCCTGGTTCGCCCGCAGGCAAATGGGCGATTCCAGCTGATTGCCGGCGAGCGACGCTGGCGAGCCTCGATGCTGGCGAAGAAGACGACCATTCCGGCCATTCTTCGCCAAGTCTCCGACGAGCAGGCGATGGAGATCACCATCGTCGAGAATCTACAGCGGTCCGACCTGAACCCGATGGAACAGGCGCGAGCCTTCGAGCGACTGGGGAGAGAGTTCCACATGACCCAGGAGCAGATTGCCACCCGTACCGGCAAGGACCGCGCGAGCGTCGGCAATTTCCTGCGTTTGTTGAAGCTGCCGCTTTTTGCGCAAAACCGGCTGGAATCCGGCGACATCAGCTTCGGGCATGCCAAGGCGATTCTGGCGCTGCGCGATCCTCATGAGATGGATCAAGCGGTGTCGTTGGTGCTGTCGAAGGGGCTTTCCGTGCGCCAAATGGAGGCTTGGGTTCAGGCGCAGTTAAACCCGGAGCGGACGGAGAAGGCACCAAAGCCGGAGACCTATGAAGATCCCAACGTGCGTGAAGTGCGTGAGCAGCTTCAGCGGTCGCTCGGTTTGAAAGTGACAATCGACGATCACAAAGGGCGGGGCAAAGTGATTATCGAGTACGCCAAGCTGGAGGATTTCGATACGCTCCTCGAGCAGCTGGCAGGAAAGTCGTCGTAATCGTCTATAAACCATTTATTATCAATAGTTTACGAGGTACAATACGCGCGATTGCCTGAGACGGGTTTGCGGGGCGGTTTGCGAACCCGCCCCATTCGGCTTTCCTCACTTTTGAAGGGTGTAGTTGATGTTGACGGTAGTCCTGACATCGACTGCGCTTCCGTTTGACAGAAATGGCTTGTAGGTCCATTGACGGACTGCGTCGAGTGACGACTGTTGCAGTTCTTTGGGGCCCGAAATGACCTTGAGTTGTTCCACATCGCCGGTCTTGCTGATCACGGCATCGAGCTTCACCGTGCCCTGGATTCGTGCCTTTTTGGCATCGACTGGATAGACGGGGGGCACCTTGTGCTCGATATGGGCCTGCATGACATCCGGCTTCACATCAACCGGTTGGTTTGGGGAGGCAGAGTGGTGTTCGTCACCGGCCGACATGGCATCTACGTGGAGGCCAAGAGCCAGGGTTGAGGCACAAATGCCTGCGCACAGAAGAACGCTGCCTGTCACAACCGCGAACCGTTGGACAAGAGACAGCCGGATTGGTTTCTGAGCAAGTCGCATAATTCTCCTTTCAAAGGTTGTGGTATCGAAAATTCCGATAGCGTGTGGAGTTCGGGTTGGCGTCCCTTCGACGAGCAGCGATGCCAGCCGCAACAGCGATCGTGCGTAGTCATGACGTTCTTCGAATTCCGCAGCCATCTGGTCGCACACCATCTCGCGGGATTCCGTGATGCGCATGCGGGTCATCGACAAGAAGGGGTGAAAGCTTACCGGCAGGGAGAACAGTTCGTAGGCGAGGTTCTTTGCGAAGTCGTTGCGACGCATGTGCGCGAATTCGTGGCCGATCGCGGCGCGGATCTCGGTCTCTGCCAGGCTGGAGATGATGTTGGCCGGCAGCAAAACCATCTTGTGCGCGATCCCGATCGTGACAGGTCCAAACACCTGCGATGAAGTACCAAGAGCCGCACCTTCGATCCCAAAGCGCTCCTCGCATTGAACCCAGCATTGTGCCGGATTGCCAGTGAGTGTCAGGTCGGTCGCTCCGCGCCGAAGATGGTGGATCTTGCGCAGCCTCCACAAAAAACGTGCGGAGAAATACGAAGTAAAGAGCGAATAGCCAGTTGCGACAGTGGCAAGTAGCCAAGCCGGAAGAAAAGCGCCGGTCCACGCTGTGCCTGCACCCATTGCGACGGATACATGCGGTTCGATGTTGATTGGAGTGGGCGCCCACACCAGGAGCGAGCGGAGCAAGTCCCATGGAAAGCTCGAGACGGCAGGCAGGAGCGCCTCCAGCAGCAACACGCCGACCCATACGCGGTGCTCTACTCCTGCGCCGAACCGTCGCAGGGCTCGCGCAGCCACCCATCCCGCAGCAAACAGCAACGGCAGTTGCCATGCCGCATTCGCGAGGTACGAAAGGATGAAGGATTCGATGTTGGTCATGATTCTTTCGCCTCCTCGTTGAATCGCTTGGTGAGCTTGGCCAGGCGTTTGGCGTCGATTTGCCGGTTCTTCAGCAGGCTCATGACGAGTTCTTCGCTCGATCCTCCGAACATGCGGTCGATGAGATCGCTGACACCCTGTCCCAAGGCCCTGGCTTCAGTGACCTTCGCGGAGTAGACGTAAGCGCGGCCCTCGAGTTCGCGGCGAAGCTTCCCCTTGCGTTCCAGAATGTTCAGCATGGTTTGGACCGTGGTGTAGGCGAGCGGTCGGTCGAGTTCCGCCTGCACGGCGTTGACTGAGCCGCTGCCGAGGCGCCAGATCACCTGCATCAATTCGAGTTCGAGCTTGGTGAGGCCGGTTTTGTCAGATCGCTTCAAGGGAACGTCTCCTAATGAATTAGGAGATTAGTCCCATGCTCGGCGATTTGTCAACTAAGAGTTTAGGAGATGAACTCGCCGAGTGGGAGGTTGTGCAGTCCCACCTAGCGACAACAACAAAGACGTCGCGAGGGTGGGGCACCCGGCGGTTTTGGTTCATTTGCAAAGAACAAAGGCAAGAGCAACCGCAGATCAATTGACGGGAGCTGGAGCGGAAGTCGACGGCTTGGCGAGGTGCTCGATTTCGGGCTGTGGAACGGCGGGGCCGAGGATCTGTCGGATAGCGGTTTCCAGCACCTCGTCCCGACCGGCGGCAATGCCGGCAACACTTGGCTTCGCGATGACGTCAGGCACGATGCCGATGCGCTGGGTGGGGCGGTGGTCCGGATAGAAGACGCCGAGGCCGCTGATCCCGGTCTGGAGCGCACCCGGAAGCGGAATGTTAGAGACGTTGCCGTCGGCGCCGGCGGTGGTGCTTCCAACGACGATGGCGTTAGGCGCGGAGCGAAGGGCCATGGCGGTGTATTCGGCCTGGCTGACGCTGGCTTCGTCGACCAGGATGACGACTTTGCCGTTGTAGTGTGGCTGAGTTGGGTTGATGGAGATTGTGGTGGCGAAGCGGAACGCTCCGGGATTGGCAAGATCGGCATTGGTGAAGGTGACGAAAGGTGTCTTCCCAGAGACGAGGAGCGAGCCGAGTACGAAGGGCATGAAATCCGAAGGGTAATTGCGAATATCGACGATGAGACCTTTGGTTTTCCTGGCGCGCCCGATGTAGCCGGGGACGTCTGCCGCTTTGACGGTGGAAAGCTTGAGATAGGCGATGTCAGGGGAAAGGAGGCGGAAGGTGTCGCCGGGGAGGTCGTGCCACCTCAGAATCTCCATGCCCTTTTCCGGAAGGCGAGTGGCAGTGATTTGGAGGGGATGGCCGTCGCGACGCAACTGGACCTGGGCGGGGCCGCAGGCACCCCGGGTGAGGAGGATCGCCATGCTTCTGTAGCGAGCGGCCTGGTTCGACCCGCCGTAGTGCGGGGCCCAGCTATCGATGAGGCTGGACAGGGGGACGCCGTCGAGGCTTTCGAGGACGTCTCCAAGGCGAAAAGCGGCGGTTTGGGTGGTGTCTTTGACGGCGAAGTCAGCAACGACGGGGATGCCGTCGATGAGCCGAACGGAGACAGGAAGCATGCAGGCGCCGGTGGGTGGCAGGAAGGTTCCACCGTTCGTCAGGCCGGCGTGGGTGTCGTTGGCCTTTGCGATCAATTCCATCATGGCGAGGGTGTAGGCGTCCTTGTCTTTGGCGAGGGCAAGCTTGGGGATGAAGTCGATGAGAACGGCGGGCCAGTCCTGCGCAGCAACGACGCGATCGGGCGCCCAGTATTGAAAGATGTTCCACCAGCGGAAGAGGGCGAGAAGCTGGAAGCCGGAATCAGGGAGCGCGATGCCGGCGTAAGAGAGCTCGTGGTCGAAGCGCGGGTTGCCGACACCGGGCATCAGGGAGACGTAGTACTGGTCTTTCGGCGGCCGGTTGGCATAAATCTGCTCGAGGCGGTCGACGAGCGGCGGGCCAAGCCGGAGCTGGTCGTGGATCCAGTCGATGTCGGGTTTGACATCAATGCTGTTGAGGGATAACTGCGCGCAAGGCTTGCAGGCCGGGACGTGGCCCAGGGAATCGATCCAGCTGAGGAGGACATTGTTGGCGTGAGGACGATCCGGTGCGGCGAGGACGGCGGGCAGAATGCGGAAGAGGTCGTAGTCCCATTGGCGCGTGCCCGAGGCGACAGCGGGATGGTGGTACTTGAGGAAACCCCAAACACGGGCGAGGGTAGCGAGGTTCTCGATTTGTGTTGGAGTGAGCGCATCGAGATGGATTTTCGAGCCGGTGTCGAATTCGTGGTCGGTATCGAGAGGCGTGGTGGGGCGCGGAGGAGGGGCGGGTGCCTCAGCGATGGGCTTGCCGTCGACGATGAACTCAAGATCGTCGACCCAGACGGAACCGGTGCCCTCGATCAAGACACCAAAGAAGAGCTTGCGGGCAGCAGAATCGAGGGGGAGTTTGATGGCGTATTCGGCCCACTCGTGGGTACCCTTGAGACCCTGACCCTGCATATTGTCGAACTGCAGCGTCTCGCCGTTCTCGCCATCCTCGCGCATCCAGAGACCGGCGAAGCCGCTCACGTCCTTGAGGCGCAGGAAACCGTGGAATTCGATGGTGTTTCCCGCAAAGTCAACGGGAATGCTTTTGGTCATGGTCGAGAACGACTCGGCGGTGCTGGCGCTGCGCTCAATGCGCGCAGCCCATTTACCTGAGTGGACGATCTGGTTATCAGCAAGGATGCTTCCGACCGGGCCGCCGAACCAACCGGTGGGGGACGGCCCATCAGCTTGCTGCTCGAAGCCAAGGAGCGGCTGAATGGTGAGGCGGGAAGGGTCTGGCTGGTTCTGACTGTGGGCAGCGAGAGCAAAGGCCAAAAACAGGAGAGCAGAGATACCGCACTTTTTCATGGCCGAATCGTACTCCGTGTTGGGGCTAGTGATTGGACGCAGTGCGCGGAAAAATGCGGGTGGGTGGTGGATGGACCACCCGGCTCGCCGCCTTGAGACGCGCCGGTCACAATGAGGGGAGATTCAACGGGCGTTTATGGCGTATTCATGGAATTTTTCTAAGTTGCTGGGTACGGTTCAACGATGACGCAAACGCAGCTGTATCCGAAAAGGTGGAGACAGAGCTATGGCACCGAGTTCGAAGCACTGCTTGAAGAGCATTCGCGCGGATTGAGTACCGTGCTCGATGTGATGGGATCCGCGCTGGGTGAGCGCATCTTTCCCACGCAAGGAGGCGAGACGATGGCAGTGACTTCGCGGATGGAAGGACGAAGTGGCCCGCCGGCGGCGCACGCGGGCGAGTAGGCATCGGGTTAGATTTCCGGCATTTGGGCCACGCACCGGAAATGCTTGCGGTTTCGCTCCTCTTGTACCTACTGCCACCTATGCGGCGGGAACGGGCCCGAACGGCGTAACGTGATTGTTCAGGCGGAGAGCCGCCCTTCCCGCCGAGCGTTGCGGCGAATGCGCGCCATCTTCCGTTTAGCGGCCTTGTGCTCCTCGGTGATACGGCTGCCGTAGATCTGGTGGGCCTTGCCGCTGAGTTCGTATTGCAGGTAGCCTCCTGGCCGCACACCAAATGGCTTCAGGCGCTTGTTGAGATGGTTGGTGCGGCCGCTTCCGCCGGACATTCCGAAGTAATGCCGCCCCACAAAGTTTGATACTTCGACGCCGTCGATCTTGTAGGTGTCGCCCTGTGTGGGGTCGCACAATTCCAGATCGTAGTAGACCGTTCCCGTAGCGCTTTTGGGCGAAGGGCCGGTGACGGTGAGGACGGCGTCGGGATCGCCGAGCAACTCGATCACTTCATGGGAAAGCGTGCAGGTCCACGACTCCTTTGAGGAAGCGCAGATATCCAGGTACACAAAGCCGTAGGGAATGCCCTTGTTGTTGGCCGCGTGATAACCGTACGCATCCTCGACGCCGATGGTTGGATCGCTGGAAGAATCGCCGAGATAGAGAATCGCGTCAGCGGAACTCTGGATGGGCGCCTTTCTGGCACCGATGGAGATGATGATCGGCTTAAGTTGCGCGCCACAGCCCCATTCGGGCTTGAAGTGATTTGTAACCTGCTTTTGAATGGCGCGCACCGCGGCACGAAACGGTGCATGCGGGATCAGCTTCGAAACGTTGGCAATCACAAGGTTCATGGCGATTCTCCCGGGAGAGAGGAGTTTATCACCGGCCCTTTATACTCGGGGCTTGGGCAGCTTCGAATCCCGGAAGGGCGAGCGGCGTGCCTGGGAGACGCGCATTGGGTTTGAATCGTCGTGGTTTTTTGAAGTCGTTGTCGCGGACTGCGATGGTGCTGTCACTGCAGGATGTGCTGAGCCTGGCTCGTCCCCTGCTGGGGCAGGCGATCGCCGCAAAAGCCTACCGGGAATTCGCGGCAGTCGTACGAGGCTCCGGCGCGGCCCGCGCCCAAAGGAACCGCATCGCCGGTGACGGGAACGCCGCTGGGCGTGCAGTTTGTGGATGTGGCGAAGGAAGCGGGTCTTACCGTCGAGACCATCTTCGGCGGCGAACATCGCAATAAATATCTGCTCGAAACTACGGGCTGCGGTGCGGCGTTCTTTGACTACGACCAGGACGATTGGCTCGACATCTTCCTGGTCAATGGATGGCGTCTCGAAGGCTTTTCTAAGGGGCACGAGCCGGTTTGTCATCTGTTCAAGAACAATCGCGACGGCACATTTACCGATGTCACGATGAAGGCTGGATTGGCGCGCAGCGGGTGGGGCCAGGCGGTGTGTGTTGGCGACTACAACAACGACGGATGGAACGATCTGTTTATCACGTACTACGGACAGAATGCGCTGTTCCGCAATAACGGCGGCACATTTACTGACGTGACCAAGGAAGCAGGACTGCTGCAGGACCGGTTGCGTTGGAATTCCGGGTGCAGTTTTCTTGATTACGACAAGGACGGAAATCTCGACCTGTTTGTAGGGAACTATATCGATCTGGATTTGAAGAAGACGCCGTTGCCCGAGGATGCGAACTGCACCTACAAAGGGATTGTCGTTGCCTGTGGACCGCCGGGGCTTGATGGCGGGAAGAATCTGCTCTACCACAACAAGGGCGACGGCACATTTGAAGACGTGAGCCAGCGCGCCGGCATGTGGGGCACGCTGGGGACGTACGCATTGAGTTGTGCGGTGGCCGATCTTGATGGTGACGGGTGGCCCGATATTTATGTCGCGAACGATTCAACATCCGCGACGCTCTACGTTAATCAGAAAGATGGTACGTTCAAGGATCAGGCGATCGAAGCTGGGGTGGCGTACTCCCCCGACGGCAAACCGCAGGCAGGCATGGGTGTTTCGATCGGCGACTACAACCGGGACGGGCTCCCGGATATTGTGAAGACAAACTTTGCCGGCGACACCGATTCGCTCTACATGAATATCGGGGACGGATCGTTTGACGACCGTACTTATCAGGCCGGCCTTGGCATGAACACGCGGCTGCTCGGATGGGGCGTGAGCTTTATTGACATCGACAACGATGGGTGGCTCGACATCCTGGTGTCGAATGGGCACGTGTACCCCGAGGTGGATGGAACGCAGGTTGATGCGGCGTATGCCGAGCGGAAGTATCTCTATCGCAATTTGCGAAACGGACAATTTGAAGATGTGAGTCTTACCGGCGGCACAGGAATTACGGCAGCGGCGAGAGCGCGCGGGTTTGCCGTAGGCGACTACGACAATGATGGCGACTTGGATGCCGTGGTGAATTGCGTGAACGCGGTGCCGCAGCTTCTGAGATGCGATTCAAAGCTCAACCGGAGTTGGATCAAGATTCGGCTGGTGGGTAAGAAGTCGAACCGCACAGGGATTGGTGCGCGCATTAAAGTGGTGGCGCAGACGGGAACGCCGGTGCTCACCGCGAAGGCAGGAACGCCGCTCGTGCAAGTTGAGGAAGTGCGTAGTTGCAATGGGTATTACTCGGCGAGCGATTTACGAATTCACTTTGGATTGGGCGAGGCTAAAAAGGCGGACGAAGTGGAGATCCATTGGCCCTCCGGTACAGTGGATGCTCTGAAGGACCTTGAAGCGAACCGGCTCTACGTAATTGAAGAGGGCGGCAAGATCCTGAAGAACGAAGAGCTGACAGCGAAAAAGAAAGGCTGATGCGGATGTGTCTCATCCGCGCAGCGCAGGGGGATTCGATGGCCGTTCTATGCGCGGTGGTGTTTGGAATTGTGGCCGGTATGCGTTCGATGCTGGCTCCGTGTGGGGTGAGCTGGGCCGCGTGGGCGGGCATTTTGAATGTAGGCCAAACCCCGCTCGCGTTCATGGGGTATCGATACACTCCCATCATTTTTACAGTGCTGGCGATCGGGGAGTTAATCGCTGATAAGCTGCCGTCTACCCCGAGCCGCAAAGCAGCGGGTCCGTTCATTGCGCGCATTATCAGCGGCGCGTTGTGCGGGGCGACGATTGGTGCGTCGCGAAATGCGATCGTGTTGATGACCATACTTGGCGCGCTTGGCGCGGTGGCCGGAACGCTGGTTGGAGCGGCAGCACGAGCGAGGCTGGCTGCGGCGTTTCGACGGGATTTCCCGGCGGCATTGACTGAGGATCTCGTGGCGATCTTGCTGGTGTTGTCTTGCGTGCAGGTGCTGCGATAAGTGCGGCTCGCCTACGCAGTGAGGTCGGGCGCGAGTGCCGTCGACGGAATGAGCGGATAACCTTGTCGAATTCGAGGTGACGGAAGCTGAAATGCTGGTTTCTCGTCACCCGACAAGATGATTTGAAAGAGACGTTGGAAAATGCCGGATTTTCCTTCGAGTTTCTTGCGGCGTGCGCGCAAAAAACCAAAGCGAAATGGCGAACAAGGCTCGAGGTCTGCGAGCAATGCAGGGGTGAAGTATTCCTGTGACTGGGCCACGGCCATCAGCACGAGAGAACGCCAGCTCATGCGCAGCAGAGACTTGTGTATGGCGCTGCCGTGGGGTAGGGCATCCATTTCCGCCGCGACGGTATCACCGAAGTTGAGAAGCTGCAGGGCCAAACCGTCGAGCGGCTTGCGGTCTCGAATGGCACGTGTGAATAGTGTTGTTGAGCCGCGCTCAATGTCTTCGTGAATATCCTGGAGATCATCGCCGAGTTGTAATAGCACGCCCCAGTCGAACGCGAATTGATTTTGCTGCGCCGTGAGTATGCCGTGGACAAGGAAGGCGTCGGCAAGTACCGATGTACCACCTTTGAAACAACTGATTCGCAGAATCTCGCCTTCATCACAGCGGTCGCCGGAATGTAGCTGCGCAAGACTCTCTTCCTGCGCATTGTGAATGGAGAGCAGAGCCTGGAACACGCCGGGGAAACGGGATCTGTTGAATTGGGATTCGATGAGAGACACGAGAGACCAAATGGAGGCTTCTTGTTCCCCTAGAGGGGAGATCGCTTCGCCACGAAGACGCCTGCGAAACCGTTCGCTGAAGCGAAGCTTGTCATCTCGCGAAATGCGGCGCTGATCCAGGTAATTGTCGCTGTAAGGATAAAGCAGGCTGTAGCCGAGAATGCCCGGCGTGAGGACCAGCGGCGCGCCGAGCAGTGGCTGCATACCGCATGCGGTCCAGGCATTGCGGCAAGCCTGAACGATGTCGGTTGTACCGAGGTTCGGATCGAAGCGGCGAGCCCATCGCGCCAGGTCGGTGCCCACGGGGAGAAATTTGTCTGTGATGAGTGTGACGGCGGGGTCGGCAATGTCAAGGGCCGCAGCCGCAAATCTTGCAAAGGAGGCGATGAGTCGCCGCTGCGTTTCCTCTGGCGCGAAACGGGTCGCTTGCTTCGCATGGCGCTCCACATCGTGCAATGCGAGGTCGTACTCCTGTTCGCGTGTGCGCTGTTCAGCTGGCGTATATCGTCGGCTGGTATGCAGCCATGCCACGGCTGATCGTTTCCACAACTCCACGCTCTTGTCTATTTGTGTCGCGACGTTTTGCGAGATACGGAACTCGTCCATGGTGAAGGATTACGAGATAGTTCTCCGGACGGTTCCCTGACGCATTTGAATTTGCTTTGACCAAGAATCGCCTACGATTTCAGAATCTCTGTATGGTTCGACTGGAGATGAAGGGCGCGGCTTGCTGCATCAGATCGCCGAGAAACCAGGAGCTGAGAAACAGAGCGGCGATCGCGGCTGAAGACCATAAGAAGAAGCGGACGGGCAATGTGGAGGTGAGAGCCATGCCGCGATCGGGATTGCCACGAGAAGGCCAGGTGAAAACCATTCCGCTGAGAAAGCAGACGCAGGCGGCCAGAGCGAGTTTGAAGAGGGCCAAAGCCAGACGTTCTTCCCAGCGACCGCCCGGGACGAAGAACGTCTGGATTGCAGCGTGGTAAATCACCACGATACAGGTGAAGAACGAGAGCGCCTTTGCGAGATCGAGAAGCATGCGAACACTGCCGGTGCGGACCTTGACGAGTTGCGGTCAACTTCTCTGACCAAACCGCATTCTCTGCGTTGACTCATTCTAGATCGAAGGCCAAACCAGTCATACGCCGCGGTCATCCAGGGATAGATAGAAAAGAACACTGCGATCCCGATAAACAAGCTGACCGCAGTTTAGCCAGGGTTAATTAGTAAGGCTCATGAGACGAACGCAGGGTTTAGCGGGTTCAAATGCTGAAAACGTCTTCATTCAATCGGAGATGAGCGTAGGTTTGCGGAGCCTTATCCGTCCTCCTCAAGGTGATAAATCGCTTTTTAAGGCGATATCTCCAGCAGGCATTCTGATTTCCTGCAACCTTATGAGAAAAAAGGCGTAAGCCAATGTAACGGTTTCCAAGTTCCTATCGGCAAACTTCGCCCTCTGTTTGCCATCCGGGCTCAAAATGAACGTTGACAGTGTGGTTGCACATTGGATATCTTTTCGATTTACTTCGGGGAATGCTATTTGAGCTTCTGTCTAAGTTTCACTTGAGACGCGGCTTCCTCGACCACTTCGCGACCTCGTCAATGTGGCGGGCTAGCCTTGCAAGACGGCTGGAACACTAACCGGCCGGCAGTACCACATAAGTTCACAAAAAAAAACGAAAGCAGCTTCAGGAGACCGCATGAACAAGATGATTCGCACAGCCCTCGTGCTGGCGTTATTCGCCTGCGCGAGCTTGGTGATTCTTGCGCCTGCAAGAGCACAATCGGTATATGGGTCGATATTCGGCACCGTGACCGACAAGAGCGGGGCAGCCGTACCCGATGCCACAGTCACCGTGACCGACGTAACGAAGGGGACTGTTGTTACGGTCACTTCCAACGGATCCGGCGACTACAGCGTTCCTCACCTCATTCCAGACGTGTACGACATCAAGGTCACAGCGAAGGGCTTCAAGTCCTTTGAAACCAAGGGTGTTACCGTTCAGGCTGATACCGCGCCGCGCATTGATCCGATGATGGACATCGGCGGCAGCACTGAAACAGTGGAAGTGAGTGCGGATGACCAACCGGCTCTCAAGACCGACCGCGCCGACGTTTCCACGGTATTCAATCAGCAACAGGTTTCCTCGCTGCCGGTTGCCGACCAGAACTTCACCTCGCTTCAGCTCTTGCTCCCCGGAGCCCAGCTTCTCGGTTGGTCACACGCGGCCACTGAAGATCCGCAAGGTTCCCGACAGATCATGGTGGATGGCCAGGCCTTCGGCGGAACGGCCTTCGAGCTGGACGGCACCGATAACCAGGACCCCATTCTGGGAATTATCGTTATCAATCCTGCCCTCGATGCCGTTACTGAAACCAAGATCACCACGCAGAACTTTGACGCGGAACTAGGCAAGGCCGTCTCCTCAGTGGTTACCGCGCAGACCCGGTCAGGCACCAACAAGTTTCATGGCAGCGCCTACGATTTCCGTACCGGCAATGCAAATCTGGCTCGCAACCCCTACAACGCCGCCGGAATTCCGGCAGGCCTCAAGAACCGCATCGGCGGCTCCATCGGCGGTCCGGTCCTCAGGGACAGGGCCTTCTTCTTCGGTAACTACGAAGGCATCCGATCCAAAGTCGGCACGACCAACAGCGACACGGTTCCGACCGCGCACCTTGTGAAGAGCTGCCTGGGTGAAGAAGCTCCCTTTGCCGGCGGCGTGGCTGGTTGCGACTTCAGCGAGTACACGACGGTTGCGGAGACCCCAATCTACGACAACTCCGGTCTGGCTCCCGTTCAGTTCGCCAATAGCGTGATCCCCGCCTCTAAGCTCTCGGCTCCCGCTTTGGCAATCATGAAGCTGATGGAGCCCTACGCGCCCAACAACGGCGCATCGCCTACCGACCCCAAGGGCCTGGGCATTGGCAACAACTTCGGCGGATCCGGCAGCGGTCTCTTGAATGCCGATTCGTGGACGGTTCGCGGCGACTACACCATTAACGAGAAGATGCACGCCTTCGGCCGCTACTCCAAGTTCACTGATACCCTATCGGGCAAGGCCATGTACGGCGCGGCGGGCGGACCCGGCTTCGGCACCGGCGGCCTCTCGGGCAGCTCCAAGGGAAACAACGACAGCCTGGCCACAGGTATGGACATCGCTCTCAACTCCAACCTGCTTACCGATTGGCGCATTGGCTACTATCGCTACAACATCACCACGGCCAAGTACGATCAGGGCGACTCTTTTGCCACTACCATCGGTATCCCCGGCATCAACACCGGCAGCTACTTCACCTCAGGCGCACCCGGATGGCAGATACCCTCGGGCCCGGGTACGTCGCACATCGGCGCCGGCCTGAATATCGGCCGCTGCAACTGCCCGCTCACCGAGAAGGAATCCCAACTCCAGTTTGTTAACAATTGGACCAAAGTCCTGGGCAACCACACCCTCAAGGTGGGTGTTGACCTGCGTTTCGCCAACAACCTACGCGTTCCCTCCGATAACGACCGCTCCGGACTGTTCAACATGTCTTCCAACCAGACCTCGAATAACGGCACGGGCGGACAAGCCTGGGCCAGCTTCATGGTCGGCCAGTCGGACAGCTTCAACCGCTACGTCTCGGTCTCAACCAATGCCAAGGAATCGCAGAAGCGCCTTTACTTCTACGGCCAGGACTCCTGGCGCGTCACCCAAAAGCTGCAAATGAACCTCGGCCTGCGCTGGGAGGTCTACACCCCGGAAGCGGTCAACCAAAAGGGCAACGGCGCCTTGTTGAACCTGGCTGACGGCTACCTGCACGTTGCCGGCTACGGCAGCAACAACCTCAGCATGGGCTGGAAAACCGAGAAAGTGAAGGGGCTGGCGCCTCGCATTGGCGTCACCTACCAGCTCGACCCCAAAACAGTGATCCGCGCCGGCTACGGACGCAGCTTTGACCTGGGCGTATTCGGGTCGATCTTCGGACACGTGGTGACGCAGAACCTGCCCATTCTGGCCAACCAGAACGTGACACGCCGGGCTGGAATCACCTCAACCGCTGTTGACTTCGCAGTGGGTCCGCCGAGCGCTGACGCTTTGCTGGCCATACCCTCCAATGGCCTGCTGCCCAACCCCGGCTACCAGATTCAATCGAAGGCGCGGCCCAACCCGCTGCATTTCCCCACCATCGATGCCTGGAACCTGAGCGTGCAGCGCGCACTTACGCCGTCGACTAACCTAACAGTTGCCTACGTTGCCAACAAGGGAACCCATACACTGGGGGACAGCGCCCAGAACAACACCTTCCCGAACGAAGCGGCCTTGTTCCTGCCGGCGCAATACAGCGTCACCGGCCAGCCCCTTAACTGGGATCCGAATGGTCTTGGGGGAGTGCTCCCCGACGGATACTCAGGCGGCGTCAAGGATCCTAAACTGTTACAGCGCTACTATGGCGGAAGCCTGGCAGCCTGCAAAGACCCCGCCTACGTGAACCCGAACGTCGGGAGCGACGCCAACCTCAAATCAGGCATGTGCGGCTGGACCAGCGGTATCTCCTACTACGGTGACGACCAAAACACCAAGTTCGACGCCCTGCAAGTAACGCTGGGGCAGACGATGAAACACGGCCTCAACATCAATGCCAACTACCAATGGGCCAGCGCTTTTGCCGACCAGAATAACTTCTGGACGTGGAGCCACACGGTCACCCACATCCGCGACAGCAACGTTCGCCGTCAACAGGTCACCCTCTACGGCAGCTATGATCTTCCTTTCGGCAAAGGCAAAGATCTACTGAAGGATGCCAACCGCATCACAGACTTGATCGTAGGCGGCTACCAGATCTCCGGCACCTTCACCCTGGCCGGCGGCCTGCCGTGGACTCCTGGCTTCGGCCAGTTCGCCCCCGGGACGTCAGACGTAAAGGACTGCACCGAAGTAACCGGCTCCAGTTCGGCGCCTTGCCGTCCGAATGCGCACGGTCACATGAAGACCAACCTCACTTCGTTTGATCCCAAAACGCGTAGCCGCAGCTTCTTCAAAGCCCAGCCCAGGACAGGCGGCGTCTTCTCCTTCCCGGGGCTGGACAAAATCGGCAACGCCGGCGGCAACACGTACACGGGTCCCAGCTTCTGGACCTCTGACATGAACCTCAGCAAGACGTTCTCGATTTGGGAGAGCGTGGCGATCAAGTTCCGCATGGACGCCTTCAACGCCTTCAACCACATCACAGCGGGTAACCCCAGCAACGACGTCCTCGGCGGAAACTCTGCCAAGGCGGGCGATAATGCCGGATCGATTACCGGCCAAGGGCAGGGCTGCGATCAGCCCGGCGCCAGCTGCGGACCGCGTCAGCTCGAGTTTTCTCTTCGCGTCCAGTTCTAATTTGCGAGGAGCCGCCAACAACCACAACCGGGGGGGGAGCCAAAGCTCCCCCTCTTTCATTTGTGCAGACGGTGCCCGCCAACACCCGATTGGCGTTGACCCAGGCTGCGAACTACACTTTCGTTAGGCCTTCCTATGCTTCGCAGTTCAGTTGCGGTGATGTTCTTGTGCCTAGGTTCTCTCACTCTCAACGGGCAGGCGCCAGGGGTGGCAATTGGCGACTCCGCTGTTGCCGCTTCAACTTTCGAAGACGCTCAACAGATGGCTGCCAAGGGCCGTCTGGATCAAGCCCTGAACGTGTTGAATCAGCTTGCTGCGCAAACGCCCGTTCCAGCAGGAGTCGAACGATTGCTCGGAATGATTCACTACGAAAAAGATCACCTCGCCGATGCTGCTGAGGCATTCAAGAAAGCCATCGCACAGGACGCGGATGATCGCGAGGCCACGGAGATGGAGGGCGTGAGCCTGTTCCGGCTTGGACATCCGGCGGAGGCTCTTCCATACCTGGAAAAGGCAAAGCTTGCAAAGGTAGAACACACCAACGTAGAACCGGAGTACGTGTTGGGACTCTGTTACTCAGACGTGTCGCGTTATGACGACGCCCGTCATGCATTTGCGACACAATACGGCTTCGCAGGGGATTCGGCGGAGGCATACCTCCTTGCTGGGAGGCTATTTCTCCGCCGGGAGTTCCGCGATCAGGCAGCAGCGCAAGCAACGAAAGCACTGGAGTTGAATCCGAGCTTGCCGCTTGCCCATGAACTTCTGGGAGAAGCGGCATTGGCGCGCGGCGACGTTGTCGGGGCCATCCAGGAGTTGGAGGCTGAGCGCAAGATCAACCCGCTGGAAGGCGACGTGTACGACCGTTTGGGTGACGCTTACCTGCGCATTGGACAGTATTCCGACGCGCAGACAGCGCTGAATCGCGCGGTTCTTCTCGAGCCGGGAGCGACCGGACCGTACATCCTGCTGGGACAAACTCTCCTGAAGCTGAAACAGCCGATCCAGGCTCTGCATTATTTGACGCACGCGGAAAAGATGGATCCATCGAATTACATTACACACAATCTGCTGGGTCAGGCATATAAGGCGACGGGCCAGGTGGCCGAAGCAAATCGCGAGTTCAAGATCGTGGTGGACATCCAGCACAAGGATGACCCCAAAGCCGTGGGTAAGTAGGGCGATGCGGTTTCAATTTCCTACAGCTGTGAGTCTGGCATTGGCACTGGTCGGGGTGGGGTCTACGACGCAGGCGGCACTCGCGCAGGCAAGAGCGGCTGAGCAGGCCAGCGCTGCTTTTCGCGCAGGGACTGCAGCGCGTGCCGCCGGCAATATGGAGGCAGCGCGTGCCGAATTTACAAAGGTTACCCGACTGGCACCACGCGTGGCCGAAGGTCACGAAGCGCTTGGCGTGGTTCTGCTAGAACTCGGAATAACGACACAGGCAATCACCCAGCTGGAAGAGGCTGCTCGCCTCAAACCAAATGATGCGGACATCGATTCGAACCTCGCGGTCGCATACACACAGGGAGGTCAAGCTGCAAAAGCTATTCCGCACTTCGGGGCAGCCGTGCGGGAATCGAAAGATACACTTGGTGCCGGCATCTACGACAACTATGCACGCGCCCTGGCCGCGGTGAGCAGACTCGCGGATGCGCTGTCGCAGTTTCAAGCAGAAGAGAAACTCACCGGCCCGCGCGCGGATCTTGACGACGCCATTGGGACAACCGAAGCGCAGTTGGAGAAATGGGACGACGCGCGCAGTTCCTTCGAAAAGGCGGTAGCGGAGGATGGATCGTACGCCCCGGCACGTATCCATCTTGGAATCCTTTTGCGCCGTCAGCAGGACACCGCCGCCTCATTGCAGGCCCTGGAGCCGCTCGCCAGGCATGATCCTCCTGACCCGCTGGGGCTTGCTGAATTTGGTCGCACGCTGGCAGCGGCGGGTCAGGATGAAGCGGCTCTCGACGCCTTGTCGCGAGCTATCGAACTGAATCCGAAATTGCCCGGCGGGGCCGCCGATTTGGCCATGGCGCTGCAGAGAGAGGGGCGGCAGCAGGAAGCCATCCGGTGGTTCGACAAAGCGCTCGAATTGGAGCCGCATAATCCTGATGTACTTGCGAACCTGGGCTTGGCCATGACGCTGACTGGTAAGGCGAAGGAGGCGTTACCGTACCTGGCGCGGGCACGAGCGGAAAATCCAAAGAACCCGACGATTTTGAAAGACCAAGGCGTCGCCAACATTCAGCTATCGGCGTTTGACGAAGCCATCGAGGATTTCAAGGCGGCGCTTGTACTCGATCCGAACGACCCTCAATTGCATTACGATCTCGGCCTTGCCTACAAGTTCAAGGACAAATTGAGTGACGCCGCAACTGAGCTCGCCAAGGCCGGCGAAATGGATCCCTCGCTTGAAGATCCGCCGTATACGCTCGGCATTCTCTACATGCAGATGGGTAAGCTGAGCGATGCCGTGACCGAATTGAAGAAGGCCGTCATTCTTCGGCCCGACAACGGCAACGCGTGGGCGATTCTAGGCAGCACACTGAAGCAGGACGGGCGCTTTGAAGAGTCTCGCGAGGCGCTGGAGAAAGCGATTCCTCTGCAGCCGGGTCAGCCGGGACCATTAGTCACGCTCGCCGGAGTCCTGGCGGATGAGGCGGCAGCGTTCTCAACGCAAGCGGAAACGGCAGAGTCATCAGGTGACACTGCTAAGGCCGAGCAACTTCGTAAACAAGTCACGGAATTGCGTCACGGCGCGGCGGAATATCGAAAACAGAGCGCTGACTTGAGCCGTGCAGCAGTGAATCGACAACGCGCGACTTTCGCGCTCAATGCCGGGAATCAGATGCTGCTGAAAGGCCAGATTGCCGACGCGATTTCGCGATACGAGGAGTCGATCGCAGCGGACCCCACGTTTGCCGACCCGCATGCCCAGCTGGCACTCGCATACGACAGACAGGGCCGGAGACAGGAGGCCGCGGTGGAGCGCGCACGGGTGATAGAGCTGTCCTCACGCAAGTGAGATTCCGTCGTCAAGTTGATAACCGCATATTGATAGCGCGGCATTTTCGGAGTTAGATTTCGGCACAATGAAAACAACGGAACAAGTCCTGTTGCTAACCCGACCGCTTTTACAGTGCCTCCTTCCGTCCTACAACTTCTCGCATCACACCACATGCGATCTCGTATCGCTAGGAGTGTTGAATATGTCGGATTATCGTGTGAGCAAAGGTGAAGCTCGTGAAGACCAGGTGACTTCCGCAATTGAGAAGGTAACTTCGCAGGCTCCATCGAGTCTTTATCTTGGGCTGGCGCTTGGTTCAATGGCCGTGTCAATCGCATTGCAGCTTTCAAATAAAAAGCATGAGTCGCTATTTGTGGGTCAATGGGCAGCACCATTTCTTTTGATGGGTATCTATAACAAAATGGTTAAACAGCACGGCTCTGATGCTTCAAATCAAACTTCGGACTACTCCGCCGCGGCTTGAGCGGCCACCAGCACCAATGCTGTCAAAATGAAGTGGGCCCGGCGAGAATATTCGTACAAGCTTTCGCGAACGACGAAGAGTTCGCGCCGGCCCAGCTCGCCAAATCCGATTTCATATAAGTGGAAACAGTCTTATGAACTCTGACCGCTCTTGGTCAATGGAAATGCCGTAATGCGCAGTTTGGCGGCCGCATAGGGGATCAGAGTAATCGTCTCGACCGGCTGATCCGTGGTTACGGGGCTTTGCGGCAACGTGTTGGCTACGCCGTCTTCAGCACGCCAAGGGTCGACCTTGCGTGCCTTTGCGCTGATCCGCACCCCGGCGCTGTTTCGGGAGAATGGGATGGCACCTATGTCTCCTTCAGTCACTTCAAGGCTCCTGGCAGGATTAGTCACATCGACGTCCAGTGCATAGTTCCATGCGCTTGCAGGGAATACCTGCCAGTCGTTCGTCATGCCGCGCTCGCGAAGCTTGACCCAGTTTTCATTGATCCCGTATGAAAAAACCAAGGGACCGCGCTCAACTGCGATGGAGTCATTGAACCAGCGCGAAACGCGCGGCTGCATCGGAAATTTCAATTCAACTTTGTCCCCCGCTTTCCAGGTGCGTTCAATCCTCGCGAACCCGCCCGTCGCAGGACTAGCTTCCGGAGCACCGTTGACCAGGAGAATCGTGCCTTCAGCCCACGCGGGAATACGCATCTGCAGCGGGAAGCGCAACGGCGACGCCGGGTTCAACATGATCTGTATGTTTCCCTTAAACGGATACTCCGTCTCTTCGACGACACGGACTGCGGTGCCACGAACGCGAGTACGCATCTCACAAGGAGCATAGGCAATGGCGGCAAGCCCATCTTCGCTCTCTCTCGCACCGCTCCGCATAAACAGGCTTGCGGCGAACTTCGGCCAGCCTTGATGAAAGTTCGCAGTGCAGCAACCAAAGTTAGGTTCGAGGCCATAGAGATTGGACTCCGGGCCGTCGCTGACCCATGGTTTGTGATGCAGACTGCACTCCACTTGATTAGGTTCCTGGTTGTACTGGTGCGCCCACATGTCATCAGTGAAAGTGCCAGGCAGCGCATTGAAGGCAAGGCGCTCTAGACGATCACCGAGCGAGGCATCGCCAGTGATTGCGATGGACTGTTCGAGCGAGAACATGAACTCAACAACGGTACAGAGCTCCGAGCCCTGCGAAGGGTCGCGGCCTGAAAGATGTTCGTCGCACGAAAACATACCGTTAGGCAGGCCGTGATAGCGATCGAGTTCGGCAATCATCTTGTGGATGGCGGTGCGATCAGACATTGTGCCGGAGACGAGCGACCAGACCGGGCCGGTCTTGATGGCCTGGCCGTTGTTGACGCCATGCGTGGCCAGAGCCAAGTCCTTGAGGCCGCCGCCTTCGTTGAGTTTGATGAACTCGGCCGTGATCTTCTCCTTGTATGGGAAATCAGCAAACTGCGCGATCCAGTCGTACCCCTGGGCGTGCAGCAGCCGCGCGAGATCAAGCAGAAACGGCGAGCCCGTGCGGTTGTATAGCCAGACGACACTCAGCAACTCATCCTGCCAGCGAAAACGTCCCCAGTCGCGAAGGGGGCGCGATGGCAGCTCGTCGAGTTGATGGCGGAAATACGCTTCCATCAATGGCAGAACGCGCGGGTCTCCAGTGGCGTCGTGGTATTGCGTCAAGGCTTTGAGTATCACGAAGCGAGGCCACCAGTCATTGTTTGACGAAGGCCCAATCATGCCATTCGGCGCCTGGTGGGCAAGCGTCCACTCAATGAATCGCTGCGCCTTTGCCTTGAGGCGCTCGTCGTCCAGAAGCCACGCCAGGGGCAGCAAACCATCCAGAAAATATGGGCCGCGTTCCCAGGATTCACCCGTGCCGCCGAGCCATCCGCTGTTCGGTCCCACATCGGCCCACGTCTCGTCTAGATGTCCGCCCAAACCATTCGCTTGAATCTGGAGCTGTGACCGCAGCCATCCCGCCGGACGAATAGACCCAAGCGGAAGCGGGGTGAAAACTGCGGGTGCGAGAGGAGTACGGGTTCTGACAACCGGAGAATCCTGTGACGCCACGGTCAACGCGCGCCCCAGTGAGGGCATCGAACAGGCAGCCCCCGCAATCGCGGATTGACGGAGGAGCTTTCGACGTGATGCAGAGAACCCAGAGAACAAAGGCACAGTAGCCTCCCTTAAAAGCTCACGGTAATCCTACACAACCTGAATCCGCTAGTTGAGTCGGCGACCGGCGCGGGGGCCGAACACGGAATTCGCTATCATGTTCCCTGATTGACGCGCGCATGATCGCGCGGGAGTTTGAATATGGAATACGTCCTCAATGTCAACGGGGCCCGGCTTCGGGTGAACGCCTCAGAGCAGGAGACGCTGCTGTCTGTGTTACGCGATCGGCTGGACCTTACAGGAACCAAGTACGGTTGCGGCGAGGGTCAATGTGGCGCGTGCACAGTGCTTGCGAACGGGCATGCGGTACGATCCTGCCAGACGCCGGTTGCCTCTGTTGTCGACGCGAAGATCGTAACTATTGAAGGGCTGGAGCAAGACGGCAAGCTCAGCGCAGTGCAGCAGGCCTTTCTCGAGGAAGAAGCGTTTCAATGCGGATTCTGCACGTCGGGCATGATCCTGGCCGCGACATCTCTCTTGAGCGAACGACCCGACCCCACTGAACAGGAGATCGCTACTGCGATGAATGGAAACATCTGTCGCTGCGGAACCTATCCGCGGATTGTGGATGCAGTGAAACGCGCGGCACAGGCTTCAACACAGGGAGGCAGGCGATGAGTACTCGCGAAATTGCCGCCCTTGATCCGTCAAACATGAACATTGATCGTCGCGATTTCCTTAAAGGACTCGGCGCTGGGCTGCTGGTGATTTTCGGGGAGAAGGCCGGCCTGGCACAGCAGGAATCGGGCCGCGGATTTCGCGGGCATGAGGCTCCGACCGACATTGGTTCCTGGCTCCATATCGGTACCGGCGGGCGCGTGACAGTCTTCACAGGGAAAGTGGAAGTCGGACAGAATATTCGCACTTCGCTCGCGCAGCAGGTCGCCGAAGAGCTGCACATTCCTTTTGACTCAATCGATATGGTCATGGGTGACACCGATCTGGTGCCATGGGACATGGGCACTTTCGGTAGCCGCAGTACGCCTGACATGGCGCCGCGCCTGCGCACCATGGCCGCCGCGGCTAGGCAGACCCTGCTTGAACAGGCCGCACAGCATTGGAAGGTTGATGAAGCAGGCTTGAAAGCAGCAGATGGCAAAATCGTCGATATCCACGGATCGCGCTCCATCACCTACGGTGAGCTGACACGTGGCGAGAAGATTACGAAAGTAGTCACCGGCGACCAACGCCTGACTGCGGCTCAGGACTGGCAAGTTGCCGGAACCGCAATCCCTAAAGCCAATGGTCGTGCTTTCGTAACCGGCAAGCACAAGTACCCATCCGACATTGTGCGTCCAGGCATGCTGTTCGGCGCGGTGCTGCGCGCGGAGGGATTTCACGCGAAGCTGATCTCGGCAAAAACCAGCGACGCCGAAAAGCTACCAGGCGTGAAAGTAGTGCGCGACGGCGACTTCATCGGCGTTGTGGCTCCCGACGCATTCACAGCTCATCGCGCGGTCGGCTCGATCAGCGCAGACTGGGATGTGCCTCCGCAGCCTTCGAACGAAAATCTGTTCGAATATTTGCTGAACAATCCCGAGGACAGCGAGCGGAGCCGGCCGGAACACGAAACCGGATCAGTGGATGAAGGAATACGTGGCGCCGACATCAAGCTCGAGGAACGGTACACTGTGCAGTACATCGCTCACGCACCTCTCGAACCACGCGCTGCTGTCGCGGAGTGGAATGACGGCAGGCTCACCGTATGGACTGGCACGCAACGCCCGTTCGGTGTCCGTGAGGAGCTCGCGCAACGATTCGGGATTCCGGAATCGCAGGTGCGCGTCATCCACCCCGACATGGGCAGCGGCTACGGCGGTAAGCATAGCGGCGAAGCAGCAGCAGAAGCGGCGCGACTGGCGAAGGCCGTGGGCAAGCCCGTCAAGTTAGTGTGGACGCGGCGCGAGGAGTTTACTTGGGCATATCTGCGGCCAGCAGCGCTGATCAAGATTCGGGCAGGCGTCCGTCATGATGGGACGCTGGTTGCCTGGGAGCATCACAATTACAACTCCGGCAGCGCCACCATTGGCACACCATACGACGTTCCCAATCAGCATATCGAGTACCATCCAGCGAAGACGCCGCTACGCCAGGGGTCGTATCGGGCACTTGCAGGCACCGCCAACAACTTCGCGCGTGAATCCCACATGGACGCATTGGCGCATTCCGTGGGCATGGATCCACTTGAATTCCGCTTGAAAAATCTGAGTAATGAACGATTGCGCGCGGTGTTGCGCTCTGCCGCAGATAAGTTCGGTTGGGCCAACGCCAAGTCCGCGGCCGGGCGCGGATTTGGGATCTCATGCGGCACGGACAAGGGCGGCTACATGGCGACGTGTGCGGAGGTGGAGATCGATGCGGACAAGACTCTCCGTGTCATCAGAATCACGCAAGCCTGGGAATCTGGCGCCGTCGTAAATCCCAATGGCCTGCGCAATCAAAATGTTGGAGGAATCGTGCAGGCGCTGGGCGGAGCTCTCTTTGAGGCTATTCTTTTCGGCGACGGGCGCATAGTCAATCCGCAGTTCGCGCGCTATCGCCTGCCTCGCTTCGCTGATACGCCGCAAATTGATATTGTGCTTCTCGATCGCAAGGACCTTCCCGCGGCAGGCGCCGGCGAGATTGGCCTCATTGGCGTAGCGCCAGCCATCGGCAATGCCATCTTTGCCGCCACCGGAGTGCGCGTGTGCAATATGCCGATGGCTCCGCAGAGCGCGCTCAAGGGAGTACCGGCTTCACCGTTCCGAAGTTGAACTGGTGGCTGTTAACGGGTCGGCCATTCCTCGACGATGATCCCGAGATCGTTCAGTTTCTGAATCGCAACCTCAACATTGCGTCTAACCACGGCGCGTTTCTTGCGGTCAGCCAGCGGTGACTCGCTGATCGCTACAACGCGGCCATACTTCCAAGCGCCCGCGGGCAGCGCCATTAACGCTTCGGCCAGATCCGACGGCTGAATTTGCACCTCCTGCCTCCGGGCGGCCTCCGGGCGCAGCATGCTTCCTTCGCCGACCGGACTCGGATTCGCATCGGCCATGGTCACGCGCAGGTCGAGGTAGTTTGCGTCGACGCTGATAAAGGGATTTGCCCAATCTCCCCGTTCGTGCACATTAACATATTGACTCTTCGTAGGCAGGGGAATTCTGGCCATCTGGTTGCGCTCGCGGTCGCGCTCCGTTACGGCTGCCTGGACCTTGTGCTCGGCCTGCGCCGCATTTTGCGCCACGCCCACAACGGCCTGTTCTTCCCTGCGACAACCCGCCAGGGAAAGGATTATGAACATGGTGGGCAGAAGAGCAACTGCGGCATAGTGGCGTCGTTCCGCCGTAGTGCTGGTGCAATCAATCACGGCATAAGAATATCAGTTGGATACTTGCGGGAACCGATCAGAGTTGCACACACTCCGCGGCTCAGGCACGGTATCCTTCCGCTCCGAGTCCAACTTCATGGTGCCCCTGTTTGAGGCCCGGGGATTTACACCCGCGCCTCTGGTATCCTGAGTGGTTTACCTGTGGCTGTGCGAGAATTGCCGTTCGGGCGCCGGGTATCCGCCCCAGGGAGGGGTCGCTGTCGATGCCGGAACACAGAGGTCGGAAACACCACCAGGATCGTGTGGCGGAAACCCTGCGCGAGGAGATTGGAGCGATGATCGAGGGCGAGCTTTCGGATCCTCGGATCGCCTTCTGTTATGTCAGCGAAGTGGTGCTGAATCCGGGCGGCAAGTCGGCGCGCGTATATGTGGCTCTTGACGGCGCAGTTTCTGATATTGCCCAGGCTGAAGAGGACACTGTTGCCGGCCTTGAAGCCGCCAAGGGCTACATTCGGTTCGAATTGAAGGAACGAATGGGGGTACGTCACGTTCCGGAGCTGGCGTTCTTCGCGGACCGGTCAGGGCGCTTCCAGGCCCGCATTGATGAGCTGATGGACCGGTCTCGAAAGCGGCAGAAAGTTCGGGTCGAATAGGCGCATGAATCCAATTGAGCCGAACCCGGTACCAGCTCAAGGTCCGTCCGTAAAAGCTGAAACTCCGCACAATCATGCCAACGGGCTCTCACGAACCACGGATCCTGTCCAACGGAAGGCGATTGACGCCATTCTGGACGTGATTCGGCGTGGCGAACGCTTTCTCGTCTGCTCCCATTCGCGCCCGGACGGTGATGCGGTGGGATCGATGCTTGCCATGGGCATGCTCCTCGAGCAGATGGGCAAGCGGCCTGACCTGGTGACCGCAGACCGCATCCCCAATGTGTATCGTGAGCTGCCCGGTGCCGAAGGAATTCGCTGCGCCATGCGCGTCCATGGGCCCTATGATGCAGTGATCCTTCTGGAGTGCGATGGTCTGGAACGTGCCAGACTACGTGGGCTTGAGCCGTTCTTCCTGATCAATATCGACCATCACACCAGCGCCCGCGAATTCGGCCACCTCAATTGGATCGATCGCGAAGCGGCCAGCGTGGGCGAGCTGGTGCACCGGCTCGCAAAAGAGGCGGGCGGCACGGTAACGCAGGAGATGGCCACATGTCTCTACACCACGGTCCTCACCGATACCGGCGGATTCTGCTACGGCGGCACGAGGCCTTCAACGTTCGCGTTGGCTGAGGAGCTGACGCTTGCCGGAGCTGATCCCGTCCGAATTGCGCGCGACATTTATTTCTCGACCCCCGCGGCACGTTTACTGCTGCTGGGAGCTGCCCTCAGCAATTTGAAGCGCGAAGGACGGCTGGCATGGTTGTGGGTGACACATCAGGACATGGTGCGAACCTGCGCCGCCGAAGAAGACTGCGAAGGCATTGTGAATTACGCCATATCTGTAGCAGGCGTTGAGGCCGCAGCCTTCCTGCGCGAATTGCCTGAAGGTATCATCCGCCTCAGTTTGCGCAGCAAGGGCCGTCTCGATGTGGCGGGAATCGCCGTCAAACTCGGTGGTGGCGGACATGAAAATGCAGCCGGGGTCACGTTGGAAGGTCCGCTCTCACGCGCTCTTGAGCAGATACTCGGGGAGTTGCGCGCCAGGGTTGCTGAAAGCTGATTGTCAGGAGGCTGTGGACGATCTGTTAGCCTTGTGCTGTCGAGATGACACCTCGTCAGAAATGGCAGGGTATGGGTCTTCCGGCGGACCGCAACAGTCCCCTATTGCGCACGCCCATTGCAGCGCTGTTCGAAAGGTAGACGTCGATCTCGCGGGTTGGAGAACCTCTCGAAGTGGAGACTTTCACGGAACCATCCGTACCGGTTTCGCCTGAGCATAGGCGTAGACGGCTGCCAACGTGGGCTTCTGTTGCCGAAGCGGCCGTGTTTCTTGTCTTTGCCATCTTCTTTATCACCTATGGTGAAACTCCGTATCTGGGAGGAGACGGACTCGGGCTGGTCGGCGCAGATGAACCGCGCTACGCGCAAATCGCCCACGAGATGCTGGACCAGTTCGACTCAGCGCATACGCTGAAGGGAAAGCTCGGCGCCTGCGTCACACCTTTTCTCTACGGTCACCCCTGGCTCGAGAAGCCCGCGCTCTACTACTGGCGGGCCATGTTTGTCTTTCAGGAATTCGGTGTGCACGATTGGAGTGCGCGCGTGCCTTCGTCGAGTTTCGCCTTCATCATGGCGGCTCTTATTTACCTGCACATGAGGCGGTTCCGACGAGGCGGACATCTTGATGCTGCATTGATCACTGTAGGATGCGCGGCGATCATCGGCTTTGCGCGGGGCGCGTCCACTGACATGCAGATGGCTGCACCATTGTGCATCGGGCTGCTGGGCTGGTACGCCTGGTATGAGACTGACTCTAAGTTCTGGCTGTTCGATATCTACTTCTTCACCGGTGTTGCCACACTTGCCAAGGGGCCTGTGGCTCCCTTCCTCGCCTTCATGATCGTGGCGTCGTTCGCTGCGTTGCGCAAGGAGTGGTCGATTCTCAAGCGATCGTTCTGGTGGCCTGGTGTGCTGTTGTATTTCGCTATCGTGCTCCCCTGGTTCATCGCCGTCCAGCACCAGAACCCGACGTTCTTCCGTGAATTCTTCCTCGAGCACAACCTGGCGCGCTTCGCCACCAACCGATTCCAGCACAGGCAGCCGTTCTGGTATTACGTCGTAGTTGTCGTCCTGGGTGTGATGCCGTGGACGGTGATCGCGGGCCGGGCATTGTGGGATGGCATTAAAACGTCGGTTGGGGAGTGGCGGTTGCGCCACGCGAATAATCAAAAGCTGAAAGAGCCTCAGCCAGGCGATGCTTTCCCCGAGTTTCTCGTGCTCTGGACGCTGATTCCGATCATCTTCTTCTCCTTCTCGCAATCAAAACTGCCGGGATATATTCTGCCTTCCATACCGCCCATCACCATCCTCACAGGAGATTATCTGTTTCGCCGTCGCGGACCAGGATTAAACCGGTGGGAACTCGGCGGGCACGCCGCTTTTGCAGGCATCATGACCATGTTTGCGCTGTTGCTGCCATGGTTTGTGGCGCACGGTCCGGACATGCCGCCAACGCGGCCCATGGTGGTGGCCTTGGTTGCTGCCGCCGGGGCAGCCCTGTTGATTGTGATCGTCGTGAATGGATTTGGAGTGGCGCGACTGCGGCTGGTCACATCCGGCGTGCTGATGGTCCTGGTGTTGTTTCTGTATGGAGTGGGGCCGATCTTCGGAATCCCCGCAATCACCGCCACAAAACGCGTCATTCGTCTCGTCGACCGGTCGTATTCAGCGCGTCCGTTGGCCGACCGGCTCGCCGGCATTGCGCCTGGCAATGAAACGATCGCAGTCTTTCGTGTGCGCCGCGATGTCGAATATGGCCTGGCGTTCTATCGAAATCATGAAGTAGCAAACTATGAAGAGACCGGCGTTCCAGCCGAACAACACCTTTTGGTGGCCCGCGTCACCGGCCGCAATGGTGTCGACCTTCACACGCCTGCTGCCCTTCAGGAATACCTCGAGGGGCGGCATTATGAGGAGGTGTTCAGTTGGCCGGAACAGGGCTTGGAAGTCTATTTAGTAGGCGCCCGCTAACGGCGCATGTTGCGTACCGCGCCCAGTCGTGGCACAGTAACCGGAAGGCATTCGCATCCCATTGCACTGCAAGAGTATGGAACGGCCAAAGGTAAATAGAGCGAATCACCACCCCAGGCGGAGAAACACGGCGTCCGTTCCGCAACCCTTTGTGGCGGAAGCGGCCGCGTCTGGAGGGACATGACACCCGGCGTTTCCCTTGAGATTCTCGATTTGCGGCACTTCACCGCTCCGCTCCTTCGGCCACTCCTGGAGGTCGAGGGGGATGTGTGGCAGGAGCGCCTGCATTGGGACTACCGCACGTCGGCCCGTCTTCTGATGCAATATCTCGATAGCCGCATGCTTCCCGGTTATGCCGCTGTCGATTCCGGCAGGGTTACGGGCTATGCATTCTGTGTTTATGAGGAAACCAAGGCGGTCATCGGGGATGTGTTTGCCGTTCCCCACGATCGGTTGAACGGCAACCTTCTGGATCGCGAACGGCCCCAGACGGCTCTTGAGATTGAGCTGACCCTGTTGCGCCATCTCTTTGAGACTCTGCAGAATTCTCCTCACGTGGATCGCATTGAATCGCAGCTCTTGCTACACCCATCGGGCGCTCACGCCGCTGCCTTCCGCGAAGCTGGCTTCGAAATCTACCGGCGACTATTCATGGTGCAGAAGCTGGCGGGAATTCCATCTTCTTCCCATCCCGACCTGCCCCCGGAGCTGGAAATGCGCGTTTGGCGCGACGATGACCTCAACGCCGCCGGCCGCCTGATTTCAGAGGCATATGCCGAGCACCCAGACAGCGTAATCAACGACCAGTACCGTTCGGCGCACGGCTCACTGCGCTTTCTGCACAACATCGTGCGTTATTCAGGATGCGGCACATTTTCACCCCAGGTATCGCACATCATCATGGAGCGCAGCACCCGCGATATTGTGGGACTCGTTCTCGGTTCACGCGTCAGCAACACCAGCGGGCACATTACGCAACTCTGCGTGCGCCCGCAATACCGCCGCCGTGGATTGGGCAGAATGTTGTTGGGTATGGCCGCGAGTGCCTTATTGCGGCAGGGCCTGAGCGAAGTCTCCCTCACTGTGACCGAAGCCAACGCCCGCGCGATCGAACTCTACAGCAGCGAAGGGTACGACTGCCAGCACACCTTCGACGCGGCAGTTTGGCGACGTGACTCGACCTTTTGATCTTGTGCCGGCACATCCGGCGCCACGCTTCTCAATCAGGTTCAATCGCCAGACCTACTTCCTGGGCCGCTTGTAGAACGGCAGTGAAACCTGCTTGGCCCGCACCCGATTTCCGCGAACCTGGACCAGCAGATCACTCCCGCTGGCCGCGATTTCTGCCGGAACCAGTGCCATTGCGATATTGGTCTTGAGAAACGGAGCAGGCGACCCAGATGTGACTATGCCCACCTCTTTGCCATCCAGGTCGAGCACCGGGTAGCCGTCACGCCCAATTCCGCGATCCAGCATCTCCAGGCCAACGATCTTGCGCTTCGGACCGCCGGAAGCCTGCACCGTCTGCAATGCCTCGCGGCCGATGAATTCGCCCTTCTCGAGCTTTAGCCAGCGATCCAATCCGCCTTCCAGCACGTTCACGTCTTCTGAAATCTCGTGACCATATAAGCTCATGCCGGCTTCGAGACGTAGTGTATTTCGCGCACCCAGCCCGCAAGGCCGTATGCCGAATTCCGCGCCGGCTTCCATCAGCGCATCCCAAACTTTCACGCTGGTCGGCTCATCGGAAGGAATGTAAACCTCAAACCCGTCCTCGCCGGAATAGCCGGTACGTGCGATCAACACATTCGGAATACCCGCAACTGTCCCCCAGGTGAACCAGTAATTCTTGATGCCCGCCAGGTCCACCTTGGTCAGCTTTTGCAGTGTTTCGAGCGCTCGCGGTCCCTGTACCGCCAATTGCGAGTAGTACTGCGAGTAGTCGCTGATGTGAATGCCGGATCGCGCGCCCACCTGGCTGCGGATCCACGCATAATCCTTGTCCTTTGTGCCCGCATTCACCACCAGCAGGTAGTCGTTGTCGCCAAGCCGGTGGACTAGGATGTCGTCGACAAAGGTACCCTGCGGCGTTAGCAATGCCGAATAGTGCGCCTGCCCGTCCTTGAGCTTCGAGGCGTCATTCATCGTGATGTGCTGCACCGCATCCAGCGCGCCCGGTCCGCGAAACTGGATCTCGCCCATGTGGCTCACATCGAAGAGGCCGACACCTGTTCGCACCGCCAAATGCTCTGCAATCAACCCGCCCCCGTTTCCCGGATACTCCACCGGCATGTCCCAGCCGCCGAAGTCGACCATACGGGCCTTCAAGGATCGGTGCGTAGCATTCAAGGCGGTTTTTTTGAGGGTCGGGACAACAGGAGCGGTCGGGGTAGTCATGAATAGTCCTCTCGTTGAAAGCCTGCAAAGATTCATGTCTCGCGCGGCTTACTTCACCACGATAGGGATTGGACTCTGTACCGGTCAAACCGCAATGGACAGGCTTACGATGGAGTGAACAGAGGTCTGGAGATTAGGGCAGATGAACGTATTTCGCGGAGTCATGATGTTTGCCGTCGGCATCTTCGCCATCTATCGCGGATGGTTGATTCATACTGGAGAGAAGGCGTGGCTGGCCTATGGTCTAGGTCTGGTCGCCATCGCTCTGGGTGTGTGGCGGCTGGTGCGCAATCCCAACAAGCCTCTGATATGACCGCCCGTCCGTTTGGCCATAGACGCCAACTCGGACGAGCTGCAGACAGGCGTCCCGAAGTTGTATGAACCTTGGTAACGTGCACGCCAACAATCTCTTAAGTACACTTGCCGTCATGTCGATCCTAAACCAGCATCAGATGTCTTCCCTGACCTTTGATCAGAAGGTCTCCCTTATCGATGAACTCTGGGCCAGCATGGATTGCTCTGAGATCGGGCTGTCGGTTGACAGCGCCTACGACAGGATGCTCGAACGGCGTCTGGCGCAGTGTGACGAAGAACTGGATGTCCTGATCACCCTGGACCGTGCCAGCCAGCAACTTCGTCAGATGCTGCATATGGTAACGCCCGTGAATGCCAGCGCCTCGAGCGCAGCTTAGAGGGCTATTTCCGCCGGGCGCGCCAGAATGAACTGACGCTAAGGTAAAGAAACACAAGCATGAGCGCAGCCGCGACCAGGAATTTCTGGTGATCCGGTCCATGCGCGTAACTCAAGCGCGAACGCCAGACCATCTGTCCGAAGACGAGCACGAAGAGCAGGAAGAAGACGCCCGTCACTTCGAGCATAATGATGCCGCCGACGCGGGTAAATGGACGGACAAAGCCCCCTATTCCCCGCCCAACATTGGCGGTTACCTTTCCGGCTTGTCGTCCCGCATTTCTTTGAACAGCCGGCCCACCCACTCCGGGAACCGTGACCGGCCGTGCCGTTCGAGCACTCGAATTGGCTCCGGATCCGGCCAGCCGCTGCCCGGCAAGCCGTCCTGCCACGCGAAGCCCCACCCCCAACACTCTGCCAACGGTCTGCGGTCTCATCCCGTCTATGATGGTAGCAGCGAAGGTCCTGGCGCAAGATTCACGGTTTGATTGATCCGGTCAGTTGCCCTTCCCTCGCTGTCGCATTAAGGTAAATAAAATCAGAATTCGCTTCCCGCGCCTATTTTCGCGCTGGCCGCCCCCTTGGAGGTACCCTTGACATCCCGTTTGCGCGAACTTATTCAACAGCTGGGGGAGGCAATTCACGAGTCGGTTATCGAAAGCGAACAGATTGCCGGCGTAGTCCAGGACATCCGAAAACATGGGTTCGACGTCCTGCTCATGCTTGAGGCCACAATCGGCCTGAATGAAGTGACGAAGGATTCCGAGACCGGTGAGGAAGATGCGGAAGGCGATGTCCCGTTCAACCAGAACGACCGCGAATGGTTGCGCTCCCTCCGTATCTCGGTAGAAGGCGAAGAAGAAGGCGCCTCCGAAAACGATACTGACTAGACATCTTTAGGATCTTGCATTTACGGCGACCCATCAGAACCGTTCATACTCAGCCTGTGGTCTGGCGGGTGACGTAATTTGGGAGCATAATCATCCCATGGCGACTCAACCCATTCCGGAAGAACTCTGGACCGTGCGCGAATACCTGCGCACGAGCTGGAGCCCCGACCGCGAGTTCGTGGACGGACGCATCGAGGAACGGAGCTTGGGTGAGAAAGATCACTCCATCATCCAGCGGTATCTCACGGTACTTTTTGCCATTAAGCGAACAGAATGGGGAGTAGAGGTCTTTCGTGAACTGCGGACACAGACTCAGTCGAGACGTTTCCGGGTCCCCGATGTCTTGGTGACACGCCCAGACGACAAATTCGAGCGCTACGTCACCAGCGCTCCTCTGATTGCCATTGAAATCCTGTCGCCTGAAGATAGGTTTACCGCCATGCAGGCCCAAGCCGAGGAATATCGGAGCTTTGGAGTCGAAAACATCTGGATCATCGATCCTGAGAGGCGATTGGCTTACCGGCACACCGGCGCAAGCCTCGAAGAGGTCACTGGCGAACTTAACGTGCCAAACACACCGATCCGCGTTGTCCTCGGCGAGCTCTTCGCTGAATTGGACCAGTAACCGCTCTGGCCGGAATCACCCCTTCAGCACTACCCGCACATGCAGTTCCTTCAACTGTTGTTCCGTCACGTTCGTGGGCGCATCGGCCATCAGGTCGATCGCCTTTGCCGTCTTCGGGAACGCAATTACCTCGCGCAGGCTCGGCGCACCGGCCAGCAGCATCACGATTCGATCCAGCCCCAGGGCGATGCCACCATGCGGAGGCGTTCCGTACTCCAGCGCATCCAGGAAGAACCCAAACCGCGCCTTGGCTTCTTCTTCACTCATGCCTAATGAGTTGAAAATCTGCTGCTGCACATCTTTCCGGTGGATACGAATCGAGCCTGATCCGAGCTCCAGCCCGTTCATCGCCAGGTCATAGCAGTTGGCGCGCACGCTGGCCGGATCGGATCACCAGGTTGGCCATGTCCGCCTCGTGCGGAGCCGTGAACGGATGATGCGCAGGCATCCACTTGCCCAGGCCCAGGTCATATTCGAACATCGGAAAATCAACGATCCAGATGGGATGAAAGGCCGCACTGCCATCAATCGCCTTTCCAGCGCTGTTGCGACCTGGGGGCTCGGCCTCAGCCACTACGCGCTCCGTCACGCCAAATGCGTTATGCCGGTCCGCATACTTCTTGGCCAGTTCAGTGCGGAAGTTTCCCGCCGCCGCGTACACGTTGATCTCGCGCTCGCTCAGCCTGCCTTCAAACTTGGTGTCGCTCGCCTTGATGTGGTGGGCCGGATCGCCGGCTACGATGATCACGAAATCCGCTTCCGCCGCGCCTGCCAGCTCCCGCACCTTGGCCGCTGCTTCCGGGAAACCCTTGGCCAGTCGCTTGAAGTCGTCAATAAACTTTGCGCCCTTGTTCTTGTCGAACATGGGATGGTTGTCTTCCCGTTCCTTGCGGCTCAGCTCCCCCACATTCGGAATGCGAAATGCCACCACCGGCAGCGCCGGATCGATCTGAAGCGTGGCCAGGTTGTCGTCGCTGAATGCAGAGCGAACATCCGTCAGCCCTGGCAGGCGCAAGTCCGGCTTGTCGGTGCCGTATTGCCGCATTGACTCGTCGTACGTGATGCGCGGGAACGGTGCCGGCAGGGTAACTCCGGCCGCAGCAAAAGCAGCAACCAGAAACTTCTCCACCACGCCAAACACGGTTTCCTGGCGCGGGAAACTCATCTCCAGGTCAACCTGGGTAAATTCAAGCTGCCGGTCGGCGCGAAGATCTTCATCGCGGAAGCAGCGTGCAATCTGGAAGTAGCGGTCGAACCCCGAAATCATCAGCAGCTGTTTGAAAATCTGCGGCGACTGCGGTAATGCGTAAAACTTGCCCGGATTCACCCGGCTCGGCACCAGGAAATCGCGCGCCCCTTCTGGCGTGGACTTGTTCAGGATGGGCGTCTCGATCTCCAGAAATCCCTGTGCGCTCATGCTTTCGCGGATGGCCCGCGTGATCTCATGCCGCACCCGGAAGTTGCGCTGCATCTCAATCCGGCGCAGGTCGATGAAGCGGTATTTGAGCCGCGTCTCCTCATTCTGGATGGCTTCATCGGCGGGAGAAAACGGTGCCAGGCGCGTGTCGTTCAGCACCCGCAGTTCTGTCGATTCAATCTCTATTTCGCCGGTAGGCATCTTGGGATTAATGGCGTCTTGAGAACGCAGCCTGACCTTTCCGACGGCGGCGACTACGTATTCCGGCCGTACCTGCTCGCCCTTCAGGTGGCCGTCCGGCGTTAGCTCTTTGTCGAGCACCACCTGGCAAATTCCTGTCCGGTCGCGCAGGTCGAGGAAGATGAGGTTTCCGTGGTCGCGGCGCCGGTTTACCCAGCCCATCACGACAACAGGTTGACCGGCGTCCGCGGCCCGCAATTCACCGCACATGTGCGTTCGTTCGAGTGTTCCTAAAAAGTCAAGCACTTGCTGTTCCTTCTACGCGTTTGCGGGTGCAGCGAGAATCGCCGCCAGCTCCGCACGCGGAACCTTGGTTTGTATGCCAGTGGAGAAGTCTTTCACTGTCAGAATACCGGATGCCAGCTCGTCTTCGCCCAGGATGACGATCTTCCGCGATCCCTTTTCGGCCGCCTCGAATGACTTCTTCAGCCGGAAGCTGCCTTCGCCAAGCTCAACGGTCAGCCCCGCCCGGCGCAGCTCCTGTGCCAGCGCCAGGGCAGCCGGGTTCATTCCCTCGCCAAGCGGAGCAATGTAGGCGTCCACCTGCGGTGGGGCTAACTCCTTCTCGGCCATGAGGGTCAGGACGAGCCGGTCCTCGCCCATGGCAAAGCCGATGCCCGGCGCCTTGGGGCCGCCGATCGCCTCGCTGAGCCCGTCGTACCGCCCACCGCCCAGTAACGCATTCTGCGCGCCCAGACCGCCGTGGGTGAATTCAAAGGTCGTGCGGGTGTAGTAGTCCAGGCCCCGCACCAGCCGGTGATTGCGCGTGTACGGCACGCCGGCCGCATCCAGCGCCGCTGTGACCGCCGCGAAATGTTTCTTCGACTCCTCATCGAGCGAGTCGACAATCTTGGGCAGCGTCTCAATGATCGGCTGATCTTCCGGCACCTTGCAGTCCAGAACCCGCAGCGGGTTCGTCACCGCGCGGCGCTGGCAATCCACGCACATCTTCGGGGCAAGCGGAATCAGCGCCTCCCGCAGCGTCTCGTTATAACGGGCACGGTCAGCTGATGACCCGACGGAGTTGATGTGCAGCGTCCAGCCCGTGATGCCGAGTTCGTCCAGCAGCGTCGCCAGCATCTCCAGCACTTCCGCATCTCGCAACGGGCTCTCGCTTCCCGAGGACGGCGGCCCGATCACCTCCGCGCCAATCTGCGAGAACTGCCGGTAACGCCCCTTCTGCGGCCGCTCGCGCCGAAACTGCGGCCCAATGTAATAAAGCTTCTGCAACTGCCCTGTTTCGCCCAGCTTGTGCTCGATGTACGCGCGCACCACGCCCGCCGTGTTCTCCGGCCGCAAGGTGAGCGTCTGGGTCTTCTCACTCTGCGCCCGCGCCCGATCCTCCCACGTGTACATCTCCTTGGACACGATGTCGGTCTCTTCGCCCACGCCGCGCGCAAACAGCGCCGTGTCCTCGAAGACAGGCGTACGAATTTCACCGAAATTGTAGCGGGCAAACACCGCGCGCGCGGTCGCCTCAATGCGGTTCCACAGCGCTGTCTCCGGCGGCAAAAGATCGCGCGTCCCGCGCACGGCTTTCAATGTGCTCATAACCTTTAAGTCTAAACGCCCTCAATGCATCGGCGTGGCAAGCGATGCGGGGCTGCTGACCGACTGCTACATCGAGATCGAGCGATTGGAGTATAAACTTCGAGTAGGACTCATCCAACGGAGGTCCTGGAGCCTCCAACCATGATGTTTCATGTCGTTCTGACACCCGACGAAGATGGATGGATTGTGGCCGAATGCCCCGCCCTGCCCGGCTGCATCTCCCAGGGAAAAACAGAACAGGATGCGCTCGCCAATATCAAAGAAGCCATCACAGCATGGCTTTGGGCCGAAGATCAAAAGGCCGCGCAGGCGCTTCCCAGCGACCAGACTCCGGTCGTCGTCGCGATCTAGAGGCCCTTTTCTCACCTCGGTCACGTTTTCCGAGTTCTTCCGACTTATCCTCCATTTCATCGTCGCGACTTTGTGCATACCATGAAATAGAGGCGAATACATGGGCAAGCTCGCGAACATCTCCGGCAAGCAGGCCGTCAAGGCCTTCCAAAAGTTTGACTGGGAAGTTCGCGGCCAAGTCGGAAGTCACGTCGTTAATGACGAAGACTGGAGTTCGCGTCAATCTGACGGTTCCACAACACCCTGAACTCGCCCCTGGAACTTTGCGAAGCCTCATCAGAACCGCAGGCATTCCGCTCGAGGAATTCTTGCAACAACTCTGAGTCTCAAGCACTGCATCCGCTGAGGCCTTCGCGCATCCAAAGCCCCATGGAATACCGTCTTCTCGGAGGCTCCGGCCTCAAAGTGTCCGCTCTCAGTTTTGGCGCCGCCACGTTCGGCGGCACCAACGAATTCTTTCAGGCCTGGGGAAGCACTGAAGTCGCCGAAGCCCGCGGCCTGATCGACATCTGCCTCGAAGCCGGCATCAACCTCTTCGATACCGCCAACGGCTACTCCGACGGCCGCTCGGAGGAAGTGCTGGGGGAGGCCGTTAACGGCCGCCGCGACCAGGTTCTGATCTCTACCAAGGCCTACTTCCCCACAGGCCCCGGCCCCAACGATCGCGGAACCTCGCGCTATGCCCTCACGCGCGCGCTTGAAGCCAGCCTGCGTCGCCTCAACACCGACTACGTCGACATCTACCACCTGCACGGCTTCGACGCCCTCACGCCCATTGAAGAGGTGCAGGAGACACTCAACATCTTCGTGCGCGACGGCAAGGTCCGCTACATTGCCTGTTCCAACTTCTCCGGATGGCAGCTGATGAAGTCGCTCGCCATTGCTGACCGCTACGGCTGGACACGCTTCGTGGCGCAGCAGACCTACTACTCGCTGGTAGGCCGAGACTTCGAGTGGGAGCTGATGCCGCTTGGTATCGACCAGAAAGTCGGCGCCCTCGTCTGGAGCCCGCTTGGCTGGGGACGCCTCACCGGCAAGATCCGGCGCGGACAGCCTCTGCCCGAGCAAAGCCGCCTGCACAAGACCGCCGACGCCGGTCCGCAGATGCCCGACGAATATCTCTACAACGTGATCGACGCCATCGATGAAGTCGCAAAGGAGACCGGCAAGACAGTTCCGCAGATCGCTCTCAACTGGCTGCTGCAGCGTCCCACGGTTTCATCCATCATTCTCGGCGCACGCAACGAGGAGCAGCTTCGGCAAAATCTTGGCGCAATCGGCTGGAAACTTACCACGGAGCAGGTCGCGAAGCTCGACGCGGCCAGCGCCGTCACGCCCGTTTATCCCTACTGGCACCAGCGCAACTACCCTGAGCGCAATCCGCCGCCGGTGTAGGAACAAGTCTCAAGTGAAATAACGGGAAGTTATGCGCTGCGCGGCAGATCCGCCGCAAGAATATTCATCGGCGTTACGCCCCGCTGTCGCAGTGCCTGCAGACTCAGCGCTGCGTTGCGCTTGGCCAGCCTTCGGCCCCATTGGTCGAGCACCAGGCGGCAATGAAACCACTTCGGCTGCGGAATGCCCAATGCGCGATACAGCAGGATCTGCCGCGCGGTCGACTTCAGCAGATCGGCGCCGCGAACGACTTCAGTGATTTGCATGGCGGTGTCGTCAGCGACGCATGCCAGCTGATAGCTCGGCGTTCCGTCACGACGCCAAACCACGAAGTCGCCGAAGTCTTCGCCTGCAACATATCGTTTCCGTCCCAGGTTCAGGTCGTCGAACTCGATCACTTCGCCTTCCGGCACCCGAAAGCGCCAGTTGAGCCCGTCAGGCGACTCCATCTCCTGCCGCGTAGGTCCGGGCAATTGCGGTGCAAAGCTGAAATTCCTGCGGCATGTGCCGGGATAGATTGGTTCATCGCCGAGTCCTTCCACCTTGCCCGCCGAGTGCGCGGCCGACTCGTGCGGCGCTCCCAGCGCGGACTCCAGGTCTTTTCGCGAGCAACGGCACGGAAACAGAAAGCCGCCGCGATGCAGTCTTCGCCATGTCTCCAGGTAAAGGTTGCGCCGCCTGCTCTGGATGTACGGTCCGAACGGCCCGCCTTTGTCCGGTCCCTCCTGCCAGCGAATGCCCAGCCACTTCAGATCCTCGTACGTAGCCTCGACATATTGGGACCGGCTACGATCCGGATCCAGGTCTTCCATTCGCATCACCAGCGTGCCGCCGGCGTCGCGCGCCCGCTGCCACGCTGTCCAGAAGGTGCGCGCATGCCCCACATGCAGATACCCGGTCGGCGAAGGCGCAAGCCTTCCGCGATAGCCCGACGGTTGCGGTGGGACGGTGCTCCCCATGTTGCATCGATTTTATGAAGGCGCAATACCGCGGGATATAGCGTTTGTGGTACGCGCCGAAAGGGGATTGCTTAGCTCGAAGGCAGGCTCCGGGCCTTAGTCGCCCTCGTTGTGATGCGCGTGATGACGGTACTCATCGAGCTTGCCGCTCAAGTGGTCGGGATCAACCGACACTTGAACCACGTCCAGTTCGCGGCCGCTCGCATCCAGCACAAACAACCCCATTCGCCCGCCCTCGGGATGCATGAAGATCAGCGTCTGCTCATTGCCGTTCCGGTGCGTCTCGCGTACAACGCGCTCCCACTCCGGCCCCAGCTTCTGCTCCACCATCTGGTTCAGCTCCTCGCCGTCCATAGGCTCGGAGAAGTCATCGAACTCCGCCACGTGCATATCGCTCACGCCGTTTTGGGTAGCCCTGCGAGCGACAAAACTGATCAGGCCCATGAAGGGAATGCGCGTGGCTCGTGCGTGATACTTGATCTCCAGGCTGCGCACAACGCCGTTGAATCCGCCTTGCCCGCTGCCAGCCAAAACGGCCACTGGTACAAGCAATGCCACAAACGCTACCAGGACAAAAACGAATCGCCTCATGCCCCGCCTCCCTTCTTGTCTTTCGCCTTGATGTCCTTCATATCTTTTTGCAGATCGCCCAGCGCGCCCAGGCCTCCGAGTCCCTTCAACTTCCCAAGATCTTCCATCTTGATGGGGCCAAGGATCAGAACAATGGTCAGCTCTCTCGGTTCGGCCTCCAGCACAAACATGCCGTGGTTCTCGCCGTTCACCAGTTTCACCATCACATCGGTACTCTCGTGGCTCTTGCGCTCGTGTTCATGCACAATGGGCGACCACTCGCTGGTTTCGAACGTCTTGCGCAGCTGCTCAATCTGTTCCGTGGAGTACTCGCCATCCTTGTCGAACTCGTACGACCGGACGTAGATGCCCTGCAACCCTTCAATCAGCTTCCGCGTCGCGGCATCGTCCTCATCCTTGCCATTCATGAACTTGGCGGCGAAGCCCAGCATGTTTTTGCCCAGCGTCACCTCGGTCACATCGGAGGCGCGCGCTGCCAGCTCTTTCTCCATGGCCGGCGGCAGAAGCTGCGGCGAGTCCTGCGCGGCCGCTACGGCCGCAGCGCCCAACACCAGCGCACCCAATTGCAAAAGACTGCTTCGCATCGACATAACCCTCATTCTCCTCCGCGGTCGTGAGCCGCGAGCCTCGTGTTCACCTGGTTCAATGCCCGCCCCGTAATGCGCAGCGCCAGCATCACCTGCCGCCGCGCCTCTTCCCCTCGCCGCCGCTCTTCCTGCCGTTGAATTCCCAGCCGGACGGCGCCGCCCAGCAGCGCCACAATCAGCAGCGCCGCGGCCAGCCGCATCCACACCAACTGCTGTGGCTTGCGACGTTGTCCTCGCCGTTCCATTACCCGTCTCTTCAGGCTCGGCGGAGCAGGCCGGCGTACCAGCGCCTGCGCCAGTTCCTTTTCAAAGTCCATCTCTTCATGCCCCACGGATAAACTCCCTCAAATGGCACGTTGCCTTGGAGCGCAGCAGCTTCAGCCCGCGCTGCAAATGACTCTTAATCGTCGCCACCGGCGCGTCCAGCGCGGCCGCAATCTCTTCCGGCAGCATGTCCTCCTGGTAGCGGAGAATCAAGGCGGCCCGTTGCGCTTCCGGCAGCGTCGTCAGCAGGTTTTCCAGCCGCGTGCCTACCGCCGATAACCGCTCTTCCGCTCCCAGCCCATGCCCTTCGTCCAGTTCCACCCAGAGATCCATGCCCCGTACCTTGCGGCGCCGCAGCGCATCGGTCGTGCGATTCATGGTTACCTGCCGCAGCCAGAAGCGAGCATGATCCGGTGATTTCATCTTCCCCATGTGCTCGTCCAGCTCCAGAAACACGTCCTGTGCGATCTCTTCCGCCAGCCCACGATCGCCCGTCATGCGCAGAGCCAATGAAAATACCATCGACTGATGCTCATCCAGGAGACGTTCAAGATCCGGTTGCCAATCATGGGCCATGGTCTTCGCTTCTACTCTCTAATCCGCACGGGGAAGCGCGGGGGGATGCAGAGATTACGCGAAACGCCAAAAAAAGTTCAGAACGATCATTCAGACCGTCGGTTTCAGACCCCAGAAACGCGCCTTGGTCGATACCGCAGAAGTGCTATCCCTTTTACCCCCAGCAGGTGACCCAAATCACTTGCATTTATTTACCGTCCCTGTAAACTCTCAACAAATAGCAAGCACCTTTTTTTTAAGCATGGCCGGGCTGCAAGTCTCGCGCTGCGCACGTTGCAACCGGGACTTCACGCTCCAATCACCGTGTGCTTAGACGGAGTTATATTATGCAGACCCAGGCTCACCCTCTCGAACCCTTCTTCCAGCACGAAGTAGCCACCATCTTCGACGGCAAGCTTGGCCTGAACGATCCTGAACTTACCGGCTACGTGGCGCGTGTTCTGTGCAGCTTTTCCGAAGAGGGCAGCCTCTTCCTCTCGCGTCCGGCCGTTGGTCATCCGATTGAAGAACTCGTGGCCATGATCCGCGCGTCTGATCCGGTCTACGGCAGTGCGCCTTCGTTCGACGCCGAGCGCAACATGCGCAAATACATTGGCGACTACGCCCTGTTCGTCGCGGGCATGGTTCCTGAAGCTCTCGACACCGACTACAGCGGTCCTTCGCGCCACCCGTCACTCGGCGAACTCATTCAGGCGGGCAAGGAAAGCTACTACGTCGTCAGCCAGTTCAACGTATTCGAGTACAAGAAAGAAGCTCCGCTGTTCGCGCGGCTCTCCGAGCAGTTCGAGCGCTACGTTCTCGGCCTGGCCCTGGTTCGCGAAGAGCTTGGCAAGCGTCTCGCCATGGCGCCTCAGTTTGGTTGATCAATCCGGTTGAACAGCATCACTAATTAGATTAAGCAAGTCGTTTGATTCTCTTACGCTCAGATTTATGGCGCGCGCTCCAAACCTGGTCGCGCGCTTTGCAGTCTCAGACACACATTGCCAATTAACTCGGGTCCGCCTCTTGACCCACGCAACAATTCCGGTACTCTCTTTGTCAAAGCTATGTAAATAGGCTTTGCGCTGGGGCAACGTCCTGGCGCACGGCTGGGAGCACAGTGGTTCCACGATGCTCTACAGAGCGCTTCCTAAGGGATTCGCTCGATGGAGGTCCCTATGCAACCGCAGACCAATCCGCTCGAACAGTTCTTCCACCAGGCTGTACGCAACAGCTACGAAGGCAAGCTCGGCCTGCACGATCCCGATGTGACCGGCTACGTGGCTCACCTGCTCACCGAATTCTCCCGCTCTGACAAGCTCTACAAATTCCGCGACGAAATGGGCCGTCCCATCGCTGAGCTTCAATCGCTCATCGACGCATCGGATCCGGTCAACGGCTCCGCGCCCTCCTTCGATGCCGAGCGCATGGTCCGTAAGCACATCGGCGATTACGCGTTGTTCGTCGCCGGCATGTATCCGGAAGCGGTTGAACCCTGGCGTCGCCGCCGTCGCAACCATCCTTCTCTGCAGGAACTGGTTCAGACCGGCAAGGAGAGCTATTACATTGTGAGCCAGTTCAACCTGTTCGAATACGAGCAGGAAGCGCCGCTTTTCAGCCGTCTCTCAGACTGGTTCGAGCGCTGCATTCTGGGCCTGACGCTGGTGCGCGACGAGCTAAACAATCGCCGCCCTCTGCTCCCGCCGCCTCCCGCGGACTGAACGGAAATCAGATGGCCCGAGTCCTACTTTCGGACCCGGGCTTTTCTATTCCCTATTCCCTGGTCCCTATTCCCTGCTTCTTACTCCGACCAGACTGCCAGCACATTCCCCACGCCATCGGAAAAGTGGAACCGCCGTCCACCCGGAAAATCGAAAGGCGGGACCACAATTGCACCGCCGGCCGCCACTATCGCATCCTCAGTCGCCTTTAAGTCCTTCGAATAGAGCACGATCAGCGGTGCGCCCGCCCCGGTCTTCCCCGCCTCATCTCCGGTCCGAAAACCGCCGTCAATGCCTGCCGCGGCTTTGTCGAAGCTGATGTAGTCCGGGCCCCAGTCCTGAAAGCTCCAGCCAAACGCCTTCCCATAGAACTGCTTCGTCTTCTCGATGTCGGTGGTGAAGAACTCAACATAGTTGATCGCGTGATGCTGCGTGGTTTCACCCATGGCTTCGCTCCTTCGGTGTTGAGGTGGGAGGCAAATGGGAAGGCGGGCGCGTTCTTGAGGCGCAGGCACACCTTCCCGGCGTGCTTCTGAACGCCTCCATCCACACTCATCAGAAGCCAGCGAGTGCAGGTAGAGTCCACTTGTTAGGTACAAGGCGTGGACTCGCGAGGTACCAAACGAAAATAACATACACCGGAATCGCCGGCAATTAGTCCAATTTGAAGCGGAGCAGAATCCTCCATTACCGCCACGAGCAATTAACATGAAGACTGTCTGCCTCAGACTTTAACAAGTGTGGAGCGGAATCGTCAATTCCCTGGGTTTAACGGCAACTACGGAACTTCATAAGTCAAAAAACTGCCTGACCCAACCTTTCTGCGTGGCCAATCCGCTGATGTTGATCATCGAGTCGAGGAAAGGTGCATCTTCCATGAAGCGGTTCGGCGGCTTCGCCCTAGACACCTCAAATCAATGCGTTTGGCAGAACGGAGCGCAGCTCGCGCTCCCGCCGAAGCCCTTTGCCGTGCTTCGTTACCTGGTAGAAAACCCTGGCCGTCTGGTGACCCACGACGAGCTGCTGGATGCTCTCTGGCCGGAAACCTACGTGCAGCCGCAGGTACTGCGGACTTACGTGCTCGAACTGCGCAAGCTGCTTGGGGATGATGCGCGCCAGCCTCGGTTTATCCAGTCTTTGCCCAAGCGCGGGTACTGCTTTGTCGCGCCCGTTGCGGACGGCGTCAATGCCGTTGAGGCGGAGAAGGATATTCCGAAGATCGTGGGACGCGCCGAGGAGCTTGCGTCGCTCAATGCTCTCTTACAGCTTGCGCAGGACGGCCGCCGCCAGATTGTCTTTCTCTGCGGCGACGCGGGCATTGGCAAGACCGCCCTGGTGGACTCGTTCTGTCGCAGCCTCGATCCCTCAACCCGCGTGACTATCGCCCGCGGACAGTGCGTACAGGGCGTTGCGCATCGCGAGGAGTATTACCCGGTGATGGAAGCCCTGGCCGCTCTTTGTTCATCCCCTGACTGCGATCAGGTTTGCACATCCCTGATGCGCCTGGCGCCGGCATGGCTCGCCGCCCTGGGACGACAAGAGGCTTCGGCATCCGCGCCCCGCGGCCCCGGGGAGTTGTGTGCCGCGCTCGAAGAGATCGCCGTTCAGCGCCCCCTGATCCTCATCTTCGATGACCTGCATTGGGCTGACGAATCGACTCTCGGCCTCATCTCGGCTCTGGCAAGACGTCGTGCTCCGGCGCGCCTCCTGGTCCTCGCCATCGTGAATTCAGAACATCCCGCCATGGAGCATCCCCTTCGCGTGCTCAAGCAGGACCTCGCCTTGCGCCGTCAATGCGCGGAGATTCTCCTCGAACCGCTGGGGAAATCCGCCGTGCGCGAACTCCTTGCTTCCGCGCTCGCGCAGCAGGACGTCCCCGTCGATCTTTCCAGCTTTGTGCATCGCCACTCCGAAGGCAATCCGCTCTTTGTGCTCGCGCTGGTGAGGCATCTCTGCGCGCAGGGACTGCTGGTCCGCGTCGAATCCGGCGATAACGCGTGCTGGGAACTCAGCCAGCCCGTCGACAAGCTCGAACCGGCCGTCCCCGACGAACTGGCCAAGATGATCGAGCTTGAAGTGCAGGCCCTCGCGTCAACGGAGCAATCCCTGCTGGAGGCGGCAAGCCTGTTTACCGTTGCCTTCCCCGCCTGGGGCGTGGCGGCCGCGCTCAACGAGAACTCGGCCAGTGTTGAAGAGTCATTTGATGCCCTGGCGCGCAGGCTGTCATTCGTTCGACGCGCCGGATACGACGAGCTTCCGGACGGCTCGGTGTCCGCATTCTATGTGTTCGCGCATGGCCTTTATCGCGAAGTGCTTTACCAGCGCCAGGCGCTCGCTCGCCGCTCAGAGCGCCACAATCGCGTGGCGCAAGGCCTGGCCTCATTGTTCGCCGGTCGAGAAGAGCAAGTCGCGCGAGAGATGGCCACGCACTATGAGGCGGCCGGCAACTGGCTCGGTGCGGTGCGGGCGCTCCAATCCGCCGCACAACACGCCATCGGCCATCAGTCGCACCCGGTCGCGGCCGATCTGCTTCATGACGCTCTCCGCATCGCGGCGAAACTTCCTCCGCGGGAACGCACCTCCATTCACCGCGAACTTCACGAAGGGCTCACGTCTGTAACGTAGAGTCGTTTCGATTTCACGTCGACATTTTGGATCGGAAGGCGCCGTCTTCTCAATGACGACGGCGCCTTGCAGTGTGCTTTCGATCGACGCCAATTTCGAATCGTCTTCAACTGAACCGATGCGTCTGATGAAGTGCCCGGGAAGGCTGGAAAGCTTAACAGTTTCTAGACGGAAAGTTGACAACTTACTTTTTGGAGATGGGTAGTGTTGGGTTCGTAGGAGGAAACAAACATGCGGCTTTCCCTTCACTCTCTCTTTCTGACACCGGTACTTGCGGTAGCAGCAGCTGTAACGCCTCAGGCTGCCTCGGCGGCAGTTCTCCATGTTCCCTTCGCGTTCACCGTCTCCGGCAATACTCTTCCAGCCGGCGATTATTCGGTCGACCGCAGCCAAGGCCGCGACATCGTGGTTCTGACGAACCGCGACGGTGGCAAGTCGTACAACTGGCTTATCGGGCCTGGCGACGCGGACCCCGGCACAACGGGAGTGGCGATGCGGTTCGACCGTACCGAGGACGGCTTTGCTCTTCGCGACATTCGTTACAACTCGTTGGTAACGGGCAGAATCGACAAGAAGTCGCATGACTCGGTTGACAGGCCCCAGCACGTTATCCGCGGCGAGTAACCGGGAAGGCTGTGACATTCGGCCAGGTTGCCTTGGTTCCGAGTTCGGTACATTAAATTCCGCAAACCCCCCACCCAATACCGTCCCGAAGGCTGCCGTTTCACGCGGCCTTCGGGGCCGAGCCGTTTCAGACCGCTCCATCCTCTACCCTCAGCATCTAATATTCACGTGCAGCCGGAATTCGCCGCGAGTTATTGCGCAGGCGCTTCCCAATCTCCGAAATGGAAGGCTCGCGTGGTTCTCTGTCTCGCCATCACCCTGCCCACCGGCTGGGTCGTCGTAGGCGCCATCGCTCTGGCGCTGGTAACGATGTTTCTGCTTTCAGGCCTCGTCGCGCCCATGCCGCGGTACAAGATCACGGGCGCAGAAGAGCTCCCCCCGAATGACTCGCGTCAATTCCTCTTTCTGCTTGAATCTCTCGTAGATGCCGTCGCCAATCGGACCGGCAAGCTGGATGTGCTCACCAATGGGCCGTCGTTTTATCCGGCAATTCTCGATGCCTTTCGATCGGCCCAGCGAAGCGTAAATCTAGAGGCTTATGTTTTCCAGAAGAGCGAGATCGCGCGCCAGTATGTCGAGGTTCTGACCGAGAGGGCTCGCGCCGGCGTCCAAATCAACCTGAACCTGGACGCCTTCGGCAGCCTCGGCGCTCGCAAGTCGTTCTTTCGTCCGTTGATTGAGGCCGGTGGCAGAGTGTGCCGCTATAACAGCATCGCGTGGTATCGCCTGACCCGCCTGGACAACCGCACCCACCGCGAGCTGGTTATCGTCGACGGCAAAGTTGGGTTCATAGGCGGAGCGGGCGTTGCTGATCAGTGGTTCCACGGCGCGAAGGGCAAGCCCGGCTGGCGTGATACTTTTGTCCGGGTCGAAGGCGAGGCCGTGCCTAACCTGCAGTCGACCTTTGCTGAGAACTGGCTCCAATCCTCCGGCGAGCTGCTGGTGGGCGAGGCCTACTTTCCGCAGATCGACTGTCCGGATCCAACGACTTCGCTGGTGATCAACAGCACTCCAACTGTAGGCGGATCGACGCGCGCCCGGATTCTCATGCAATTGCTGCTGGCCTCGGCGCGGCGGAGTATCTCGATAACGACGCCTTACTTTCTGCCCGACAAGAGCCTGATGCGCGAGCTGTGCCAGGCAGTCGAACGCGGAGTCAAGGTGCAGATCCTTGTTCCCGGCACCAGGAGCGACCACATGCTCACGCGCAGCACCAGTCGCGGGGGCTACGGTGAACTGCTCAAGGCAGGCGCGGAAGTCTACGAATATCAGCCATCGATGATTCACGCCAAGGTGCTGATCGTTGATGAGCTCTGGGCGGTTGTAGGCTCCACAAACTTCGATAATCGCTCTTTCGGCATCAATGATGAGGTGAATCTCGCCGTGCGTGATCCCGCCGTTGCCCTTCGCCTTGCTGCCGACAATACTGATGACCTTTTGCAGAGCCACCGCGTCACTCTCGATGACTGGCGCCACCGGCCTGTCACGGAAAGAGCCACCGAGCTGTTAGGCTGGGTGATCGAGCGGCAGCAATAATGGATAAACAATTTCGCATTGTTACCTATAACACCCACAAGGCGCGCGGATTCGATATGCGCATTGTGCCCGAGCGCATTGTTGAAGTCGTGCTTGAGCTCGAAGCCGACATCCTTTGCCTGCAGGAAGTGATGAACGTGACCGACGGCCAGGCGAATTACGACCAGGCCCGGGAAATTGAGCGCGCCCTGCCCGGCTTCAACTGTTCTTTTGGCTCGAACCGCGAGTACCGCGGCGGCGCGTATGGAAACCTGACGCTTTCGCGCTTCCCGGTGCTCGCCACGCGCAATCACGACCTGTCACGCCGCAACCGCGAGCCGCGCGGCGTCTTCCAAACCGAGATTGAGATCGCGTCCGGCAGCGTCGTTCACCTTTTCAATGTTCACCTTGGCACTGGGCACATGGAGCGGCGCTTTCAGGCTCGCAAGCTGATGAATCCCGATGTGCTTTGCCAGCCGGGTCTGCGCGGCCCGCGCCTGGTGCTGGGCGACTTCAACGAGTGGACGCATGGCCTGACCACGCGCCTGCTTCGCAACGAGTTCAAGACGCTCCGTCCTCAGCACGCCGGCCGATCTCCGCGTACCTTTCCGGGAATTCTGCCACTGCTCTCACTCGACCACTGCTACTACGAGCCGCCGCTGCGCCTGGTGGACACGAAGTTGTGGCGCAGCCGCAAGGCACTGTTCGCCTCAGACCATCTTCCGCTGATGGCTGATTTCGCCTTCGCAGCCTGACGGCACTTCGCACGGGTAATATGATGGATATACAAAAGGCGAAGGCTGGATGAACGGGAACCGTCTAAATTGTTGATAAATAAACAGGTTGCTTAATTTGCTTGGGCGAACAATCTGCTACATAGTGGGGGGGTGGGGGTGCCCTCCTTTTTCCGGTTCCCGAAGCCGCAGAGGCGCAAATCCCCCTGGGTTCCGGAAACCCGAGTAGAGTATGTGCCGGTACGACGACTTAGGAACGTGCCCGGGATCACGGGCGATGGTGATAAGCCCGTGACGCGGCGGGAAAAGGCGGGGCGGGACGAGAGAGTCAACCTGACCTTTGAGGCAGGTGGATTGTCGTTTCAAACCAAGAAAGTCCAATATCTGGAGCCATACGCGCGCATTCGGGGGTTCTGCTGCGGAGTGCAGATCGCAGGTATGAGGGCAGAACGTATGCGGCGGCTATTGCTACTTATGGCGTTGGCACGCTCCTGATCCTGAAGAAAGACATTGTCGGCAGCCGGGCAAGGTGACGGCGTCACCGGGCAACTGGGTTGTTGCAGGTTCGAAGAAAGGGCCGTGCGCGGCGGGCGTCAAAGCTGGGCATTTCTGGTACGGCTGTCGAATGGCTGCCAACCCGAGGCTATCCCAGCCCATGAATCGCGCGAAGGGTCGTGTCGACTTCTTCGGGCGTGTTCCACAGGCTCGGAGTGACGCGTGGGTACTCGTACTTGTAAGGCGGTGTTGTGGAGCCGACAATCCCTTTTTCTTTCAGACGCGCAACCGTCTGCTCCGGCGCGAGTCCCTTCACCTCGAAGCAGACCATGCCCGCGGACAGCTTCTCAGACATGGGAGTCTGCAACTGCACGTGCGGCATCTTCGCCAGGCCCTCCTTGCATTGCGTGTTGAGTGCACGGATGCGTGCAGCAACTTTGGCTTTGCCGATCTGACTGTGAAAGCGGAATGCTTCCGGGAGCGCCCAGCGATGCTCGAAGGTATGAAAACCTCCCGGGGTCATTAACGAGGCAGGCGTCAACTGTTCTTGCGGCAAATGAGTCCAAAGCTGGTCATTGGTCGGAATGGTGGCAATCACTTCTCGCCACGCTTGCGGCTTTCCCCAAACCAGTCCTGTTCCGCGCGGCCCGAAGATCCACTTATGACAGCCAGCGATGAAGAAGTCACAACCGAGGCCCGAAATCTCGAAGTCCTCGACACCAAATCCGTGAACGCCATCGACACACAGAAGTATCTGGTCCGTGCTCGGCGCGCGCTGCGTTCAAACGAGTGATGGCATGAGCAACCTGCGCAACCGGCATCTTTACGCCGGTTGCGGATTGTACCCAGGTAATGGCGACGACTTTCGTCTTGTCATTGACAGCCTGCACCACGGAGTCGACCAACTGATCCTCGGTGACGGTGTCGCTGCGTTCGTAGAGCGAGATGGTCTTGACTGTGGCGCCCGTCCTTTCGGCGCGAAGCCGCAGCGAATTCTTCGTCATGATGTGATCTTGTTCGGTCGACAGGATCTCTTGCCCGGGTCGCAGCTTCAGGCCGGCGTAAATCGTTGCCAGTCCTTCCGTCGTCGATCCCGTCAAGGCAACTTCGTTGGACTTCGCGCGTAGATAATCGGCCGCGGCGGCGCGAACCTCGGCCTCCAGCCGCGGCGCGTTTTCATGGAAGTAATCCGACGGGCATTCATCCAGCCCCTTACGGTGCCGCTCGATCGCATCCCGCACGGGCTTTGGATGGGAGGCATGCCAAAGGCAGGCCATGTTGATCTTCGTCCGATCGAGGCTGAATTGCGCCCGTACTGCATCCCAATCGGCAAAGGCCGATGGCGACTCCAGCGGAGGTTCAGTAGAGGCATCAGCGAGCCTCAGCGAGGAGGGCAAAGCGCGGGAGGCACCCAGTAAAAATCCTGTGGCGACCATGAATTTGCGTCGGTTCATGTCGGCTCCTTGGGCGTGGCTCCGAGGACGGCGATTTTGGGAGCAGCGGCTCGCTGGCAAGAATAGGGCCTGCCGAATTTATTTTGCAATGAGAATTGACCCGAAATCGCCGGAGTACTGGCCGACGGTGAGTTGCGCCGATGATATGCGCGTGGAGGGTGCGCGTACCAAATCAAGCAGAAGCGGCGAGGCCGTTGCCTCGCCGCTTCAGTTAATTGACTTCTGTTGTCTGTCTGCTGCCTTACTGCGTTACAGGCTCGGCAGGCGGAGTCTTCGGCGCCTTCAGATGCGGAGCGTTGGCGGGGGGTGGGGGTATCGGAGCATTCAGAGAAACCGAAGGCGGAGTGGGCGGAAATCCCGACCCCTTCTTGATGCGAACATCACCTACGGCGGTGACTACGGCAATCTTCGAACTGCCTCCACCGATCTTGCCGGTCACCGTCTTGCTCTCATCGCCATCAATCGTCAGCGGAAAATCCGAAACGATGTCGCCATTGTGCGTGCGGCCTTCAACCGATGCGGAAGCGTTCGGCGGCAGGGTGATCTCGACGTCAGCGTTGCCGCTGCTGCTGGTGGCCTGCACGCTGAACGGTCCGGCGGGCGAAATCGAGATGTTTCCATCGCGATCTTCCACGTAGGTGTCGCCGTAGATCTGGGTGAGTTCAACGTTCTTGGAGTGCGTGGTTACCCGCACAGGGCCTTTGGCCTCAGTAACGCGGAGATCTTCGGGATCGAGCGTCATGTCGCCCGGCAATTCGCCGAACTGCATATCCGTCACCGAGGTGTGCAGATGCACGGGCCCGGACAGGTTTTCCATGTGGACGGTGCCGAACAGGTCGCCGCTCACCGTGATCTTGCCCTTCACTTCGGAGAGGGTCAGGTCATTGCAGCGTCCGTCGGCGGTTACATCCCCGGTGATCTGGTGCGCTGAAAAATCACCCTTGTCGGTTGAAAAGTGCACCTGCACCGAACCGGCGATGGTGTTCAGATGAATGTCGCCGTGCGCCGCGGTGATGGTGACGCCATTGCTGAGCCCCGCTGCCGTCACGTCGCCGCGGCCGGCTGTTGTTGTGACCCGCGCCGATTTTGGCACGGTTACGCGAAGGTCCAGGCGGCCGTTGTCGTGACCTTCTGACTTCACAAGCACCGTGCTACCGGTGACCGTAACGTGGGCGGCCTCGGCGGAGAAGATCTTCTTTGCCTCGCTGTCGGACTGGGCATAGGCCACTTCGTGCGCTTCCACCTGCACGGTGTTTCCGTCGCCCGCGGTCACGCTCACGTCACCGCGTGGATTCTGAATCTCAATAACGGCGTTGCCGGGCACCGTTGTATTCAGCACCTGCTGGTCCTGGTCATGTTGGGGTCGACCAAACATGTTGAAGAAGTCGTCATGTTCGCCCCAGCCGGTGTGCATCTCGTTCCAGTGATTATGGCTCCATGCGGAGACCACGCCCACGATCGCCAGGAGGATCAGGATGCCTACGAAGTTTCCACCGCGTCGCACCGGTGTCTCCCGTTTCAGGTCGATCGCCCACTCGCCAAGCATGGCAAGGCCCGCACAAATCAGGAGCAGCGGCCACCACTTTGCGTACCACGACCAGAACTGGCTGGAGTCAATCTTGCCTGCGTACATCAGGAGAGCGATAACGCCAACGCCCACCAGGATGAGCGGACCAACGATGGAGGGAACGCGCGGTGTGTAATCGTATGCCCCGCCGGCCCTGTAGGCATGCCGCTGGGCTTTCCATGAATCGCGCTGCGCCCGCCAAGCGGCTTTTTGTTGCTCGCGGTACACGCGCCATTGCATCTTGGGATCGTAAGGGGGCGGCGCGCCGCCCCCTGGGGGTGTGTAAGGAGGTACGCTGCTCATGACTGCCCTCCGCGTCCTTCGTAATCGTCATGCGACGCCGGCACAATGGATGTTCCCGATACCGCGGGAGCAACCGGTTCCCCCGGAGCCTGATAGGGCGATCCCTGGTAAGGGCCTTGATACGGTGCGCCGGTTCCGGGATAAGGCGGATACCCTTCAGTAGCCAGGGCAGCGCGCTCCGCCAAGAGCAGGACGCCCGCGAGAATCAGGAACAGTGGCCACGCATGTCCCCAGCTCAGGACGTCGGCCTGGTGCAGCAGGGCAATCACACCCACCAGCAGCAGAAAGGCCGGACCGCGCAGGCGGCGAATCAGAATATAACGGCTCATTTGGGACCCCCCTTTGTGTGACCCAACTGGCGATAGACAAGCCAGACGCCAAGGCCGATTAGAAGAAGCGGCCATGTGAACCTGAAGATTTCCCGATCTACCTGTCCAATCAGCAACAGAATTCCAATGCCGATCAGGATGATGGCGCCAATGGGTTCCTTACGCCGCCACGGACCGGGTGGAATTGGCGGTACCGGCGGTGCATTTGGGTCGATGAACCCTGGAGGCGGCGGATACGGCGGCTGATAGGCGCCGGTGTAGGGAGGCTGTCCGGCAAAAGGGGGCTGGTAAGTCCCGGCGTACGGCGCCTGGTAGGCTCCGCCGCTCATCGGCCCTGGCCCTCCCTGTGGTGGCATGCCCTGTCCCGGCGTCCCCGGCCCCGGCATCCCTGGTCCGCCCATTCCGAAATTGCCAACTCCCGGCTGGCCTGGGGTGTGTTTTGTGCCCAGGTTCAGCCAGTTGCCCACTTCGTTCAGGCCGAGCGGGTCAGGAAGCGGCAAGCCATCTCGGCGGGCCTTGGCTGTGTGGAACGCTTCAAACGACTGGTACAGGATCCAGGCTGCAATAAACAGGCCGAAGATACCGTAGTGCTCCGTGATGCTGATCAGCACGGCGAAGATCACTACGTGGATCAGGCCCTTGAAGAACTGTCCGTTGTACATCGCGCCCACGCCCGGGATCAGTCCGAGGACTGCGGCTGCGGAAGGGTTGGGCACTCCCACTGGTGGGGCGACAAAGGGATTGGGCATCGTCTGCCATGCGATGAAGCATGGCTCGCACAGGATCTGTCCTGCTGCGCCGTGTCGTACGCAGTTGGGGCAAAGAGCCTTGCCGCAATTCTGGCAAAAGGCTGTAGCGGTCACACCGCTGTGATTTACGCAGTCCATACTGTGCTCCTTCCCCGTATTGCTTTCGCGGAGCCGCCGGAATGCGCGGGCCGTTCATCAATGTCGAGTTGGCTCTCCAGGTAGTCCGGATCGATAAGCGATGGGCTCACCGATTGCTGGGGAGGGTCCACCTTGGACCCTCCGTCCTTTGGTTTGGGAGTCTGTTTCGATTCTCCAGGCCCCCCGGATGGCTGACCGGATTGCTTCTGCTTCGGCTGGCTTGTGTCTTCCGTATTGCGCCGCAGTTCCCGCACCCGGGACTGCACTTCATACACCAGGCGGAGATTGTCGTAGTAGCGAATGATGGGCGTCGATGCCATCGTCAACCGCCGCTGAACGAGGGACCGAAGTGAAGAAGGCTTCAAGTCAGAAACCTTAAGGCTGCTCAGCTTCACGCCCGTCAGGTTCATGGTCAGGGCGATCGAGAAGAAGGCCATTGCCGCTGTCATCATCAGCCGCGGCTCGGCAAAGCGCCGTACAAATCCCATGAAGCCCGGGCGCTGCCACGCTGGCACCGAAGTCGGCCGCCCCTTGCCCAGAGGAATTCCGCCCGGCGTTGCCGGCTGCAGATTATCGTCGCCAACCAGTCCGAAGCCCGCCGTCTGTCCCGGCCCCGTCTGGGCCAGGATCTTATCCAGCAGTCCGCCGGGCACCTCTGGTTCCACGGAGAGAAACTCCAGCCACTCCCGGCCCCGCCGTGCCTCGTCAAACAATCCGGTGCACGCCGGGCAATTCGCCATGTGGCTTGAAAAGGTCGCTTCATCTTCCGCTCGCAGCAGACCATCCAGCGCATCGGCCAACAGCGTTTCCCATTGCCCGCAGGCTGGGGAACTCGGTATGTGAATGCGGTCGGCCATGTTACATCACCTCCCGTTGATTACGTTCCAGCAACCGCGCTAGTTCCGCCCGGCCTCTGCTAATGCGGGATTTGACCGTCCCCTCCGGTATGCCCAGCACCTGGGCGATTTCTTTATAGTCCATGTCCTGCAAATCCCTTAGTATGACGGCCTCCCGCAGCTCCACGGAGACATGCGCGAGCGCTGCCTGCACCATTTTTTCCAATTCCTTGCGTGCCGCCATCTCGTGCGGCGAGGGGCCCTGAGCCATCAGCCGGTCAATTGGCTTCAGCTCTTCTGTTTGATCCCAACCATCGTCCAGCGAACCAGTGGCCCGCTGATTTTTTGTGCGGCGGAAATTATCCACCAGCAGGTTGCGTGTCATCGTAGTGATCCACACCTGCAGGCTGCCGCGGGTGGTGTCGAAGCTCGCCAGGTTGGAGTAGATCTTGAGAAAGACGTCCTGGGTTAGATCTTCGGCATCTGCCGGAGAGCCGGTAAACCTGTAACAGAGTCCGTAGACACGCCGATGATGGGTGCGGACCAATTCAGCCCATGCGCCCGAGTCGCCATCCATGCAACGCCGCACGGTTTGGGACCAATCGACTTCCAGTGGCCTCACCTCCCCGCGCATCGCACGGGTTGTATCAGAATGCCGGGCTGTCTCGCCCCCGCGAGCGCTCCGCTGGCCGCGACCTTGTTCCCCAGGGCGGCCTGGTCCTGTCGCCTCGCCGGCATAAGCCTGTCGGGCCGCTACCGGCCGCGCGTTGACCCCTTTTCCGGGATCCACTCCGCGCCGCGACGGTTCCGGCCAACTCCCCAGCCCCGCAACGCTCCAGCTTAATGTACCAACGCACGCCATGATCCTATATACGCAGCATTTATCTATGTGGTTCCGTCCGGGCTCGCTCCCACGAGGGTCGCACCATTTTCAGGGCAGCCCATCGATTTAGGAAGCGCTTTTCCGAATGTCCGAACGCGGGAGTGCCATACGCGGAAGAGCCACTTACTGGGACGATGCTATTCTAGGTCGCGCGTTTGAATTGCACCATTTGGAGTGCAGCAATGGAACAGGCTGAGAATCTGCCAGGCAAGGTCATCGAAGGGCCGCAGAAGGTGCGACGAGGGATTTGGCCGGCACTGGCCCTGGTGTTGGCGGCGCCGCTGGTGGCGGAGTTTCTGCTCGGGAATCTGCCCATCAAACTGCTGCCGGCCCTGGTGGTTCTGGCGCCCATGTATGGCGGTGGGGCGCTTCTGATTCGCGAAATTGTACGCAGAACGGGCCGCGGGTGGCCGAGCATTCTCGTGCTGGGAATGGCGTATGCAATTGTTGAAGAGGCGTTTACCACGCAATCGCTTTTCAACCAGAACTATCTCAAACTCAATCTTGGACTGCTTGCGCCTGCGTATATTCCGTCATTGGGCATCGGTGCGTGGTGGACCCTGTGGATGCTGATGGTGCATGGGATCTGGAGCATTTCCACGCCGATTGCTTTGATTGAAGCGTGCGTGCCCGATCGGGCGCAAACACCCTGGCTGGGGCGAGCCGGGTTGAGTGTCGTGGCCATTGTGTTCCTGTTTGGAGCAACGGCGACCACGTTGATGGGGTATAAGCAGGATCATTACATGGCTTCGACGCGGCAATTTGCCGGAGCTGCGATCGCAATTATTTTGTTGATCGCGCTGGCTTTCAAAGTGCGTGTCAGGCGCAGGTATGCGGCTCACCGGCTCGCGCCTTCGCCCTGGATTCTCGGATTGATTGCGCTTGCGTTTGCTTCAGGCGCAATGCTCGTTCCCATGCGCTGGGGATGGGGCGCAGTGGCGGCGCTGATCGGCCTGATTGTGGGAATGCTGCTGGTGGTGGCAGTGTGGGCACGCAAGGGTGCATTGGGACTTGCACACCAGCTGGCCCTTGGTGCCGGCGCCGCGCTGGCCTATGGCTGGCATGCATTTCTGCAGCACCCTGCCGTGGGAGGGCTGGACGCGAGTGTGCGGGCGGGGAACGTAATTTTTCTAGTTGGCGCGATTGGAGTTATCTGGTTTGCCGCGCAACGGGTTGCGCGCGCAAATCGAGCCGCGGTAGTCGCCGCTGTCTGATCCCCGCGCGCTGTGAAGAGTGAGCGTTCTCACTGGATAATTTCAGGTTGATTTCACGCGGCGTTCGCGCGCAGTTGCAGCAAGCTCTTCGCGGTAGCCACAATCGACTCCTCTGCCGACCGCGGATTCCAGCCCAGCATCCGTATCGCCTTTGCGCTGGTTCCGTTCTTCTTTTTCCCCAACTCCGGCAGAATCAGCCTCACGGACTGATCGGCAAGCGCCGCCAGCCGCACCACAAAATTCGGCAGCTCCCGGGTTGGCACCTTCCTGGCCGCGTCTCCGAGGTTTCTTTTCAAGATGGCAGTGATTTCGACAAACGCAAGGAAATCGCCTGCCACCGCCAGAAATCGCTCGCCTGCCGCCCCGGCCTGGGTCATGGCTCGAAGGTGCAGGTCTGCCACATCTCGCACATCCACTGCCCCAAACCAGATCTTCGGGACCCCCGGAAGCGCTCCGTCCAGCATCTTCTGCACAATCAGGATCGAGGTCGAATAGTCCATGCTGAGCACGGGCCCGAAGACCCCAACCGGGTTCACTACCGCCAGCTCCAACCCTCCGCCTTCCCGCTGAATGAAATCCCAAGCCGCCCGCTCCGCCAGCGTCTTCGACTTCGCATAGGCGCCAATATCCGAATTCGGATCGGACCAGTCGCGCTCGTCAAATGGGCGATCCAACGGATCCCTACCATACCCGATCGCGGCATACGACGAGGTCAGAACCACGCGCTTCACGCCCGCATCCCGGCTCGCGCGCAGCACTCTGAGCGCTCCTTCCCGCGCGGGAATAATCAGGTCGTTCTCATGTTTCGGCACACCCGCTGGAAAGGGCGATGCCACATGCTGCACAAATTCGCATCCTGACACCGCTGCCGTCCAGCCCTCATCCCGGGTCAAATCTGCGGCCACAAATGACAACCTTTCACCTGTTTCCGCGCCGCCTCTCTTCAACATCGCGCGTACGTCTGCCTCACGGCTCAGGTTGCGCACCGTGGTTCGCACCTCATGCCCTGCCGCCAGCAGTTGCAGAATGCAGTGGCTCCCAATAAATCCCGATCCGCCAGTGACCAAGACCTTGCTCACGCCTTACCTCCGACCTCTCAGCTCGCGCTTTATCCCGTTTCTCCATGGGATGACACTATGCCCCGAAAGCTCCGCAAATTGCCGCTGCTTTGGCCTTAAATCCATATTCCGGCGAAGCCTCGTACTCTTGCAGCGGATCAAAAGACGACAAGATTCCGCAGCCGTAACCTTTTCGCACCACTAACATCTCACACATGCCGGGTCCGCACCCGCGGCGCACGGAGGGTCCTCATGGTAGTCCAGCGCTTTCCGCAAATTATCGGTCTTGTGCTTGTGATTCTGCTCGGATATGGAATCTATACCCAGGTCAGCGCTGCTGGGCGTCCCGCTATCCCTGCGCCTACAACAGACGCTCCCCTGGCTCACACCTCCGCCAAGCAGGAAGCAGTTTTCGCGGGTGGCTGCTTCTGGGGTATTCAGTCCGTCTTTGAACGCGTGAAGGGCGTCATCGACACCACTGCGGGCTACTCGGGAGGCTCCGCCGACACCGCCACGTACTACCAGGTTGGAACCGAGGCCACGGGTCACGCCGAGTCCGTCAAGGTGGTCTACGACCCCTCCGTCATCACCTACGGCCAGCTTCTTCGTGTCTTTTTCTCCGTGGCACACGACCCCACGCAGCTCAATCGCCAGGGTCCGGATGTGGGGTCTTCCTACCGCTCGGCCATCTTCTTTGAAAACGACGAGCAGCGGCGGCTCGCCCAGGCCTACATCGCGCAGCTTGACGCCGCCCACGCCTTCCCCAAACCCATCGTCACCCAGGTTGTGCCACTCAAGGGCTTTTACGACGCCGAGTCCTATCACCAGGACTACGCCCTGCACAACCCCGACAATCCCTACATCCTGGTTTGCGATCGCCCCAAGATTCAGGCGCTCAAACACCAGTTCCCGGAGCTCTTCAAGGACTACACGGGCAAGTAAAGTTCGAATCAGAGAGCGGAGAGATTAAGCGGGCTCAGTCTTTCGGATACCACTCCGAATGCGCCGACCAAAGGTGGCACGTCGGGCACTGGGTATGCATCCATTGCAGCAGGCATTTGGGACATATTCCACCCGTATCGAAAGTGTGCCACATGCGCCGGCACGAGCACATCCACAGGTGATGCGAGGCTGGCGCCCACTTGCAATGCGGGCATTTGATGCGGTCACCGCCGTCGCCAGCGCCAGCAGTCTCCTCGGGTGTCGGCTTACGCTCGCCAGTTTTGGGTACGATCTCCGTCTCGCGATGCATTGCAATCCTCGCGCGATACTAGATTCCTGCAAACCACGCATAACCAGCTTCGGGCGATGCAGAACCCAGCCCCTTGCCGAACTTCTTCATGGAGTCTGTCACTACAATTCTGTTGATGAATTTCACGCTCTTGTACCCCAACTGCCGCGGCACGCGCAGCCGCAACGGCCCGCCAAATTGCACCGGCAAGTTGCCGTTGTTCATTCCCATCGTCAGGAACGTCTGGGGGTGCAGCGCGTCGGCCATATCGACGCTCTCCCACCAGTCGGGCTCGATGGAGTAGTACACAACGTAGCGCGCCTGCGGATGAACGCCGACTTCCTGAAGTACGCCGGACAGCGGTGTGCCGAGCCACTCGGCAACGTAGGACCAGCCCTCCTCGCAAACCACCTCGGTGATCTGGCTGTGGGTGGGAAGGGCTCTTCAGGTCGGAGAGTGAAAACGAGGTGGGACGAGCCACCATTCCGCCCACGTCGAGCTTCCAGTCGGCAAAGCCGGCGGCCTGGTGCCGCTTGAACGCATCAGTGGGCTTGCCGAGCTCGTTGCCAAAGGGCTTCTCGGAAATCATGCTGCGCGGAAACTCCCGCGCCATCGAGTGCCGGGTCAGGAGCCGCTGGGCGGCGTAAGTGAGTGTTTCGCCGGGGCCGTAGATTGTGCCACCGTCAGGCGGGATTAGGCCGTAGCGCCGGGCGATGCGGTCGGCGGCGGAAAGGCCGGCAACGCCCGCCACGGCCACAACGCCGGTGGTGATGAGCTTGCGGCGGGTAATCGCGCTCATACGCGCTCCTTAGTTTCAGAAGGTTGGGACTTGATGTAACCGGTGATCATGGCCCTGTTGCGGCTCCAGAAGCCGGCCAGCGCAATCATGACCACGTGAACGATGAGGAAAATGACGAGCAGGTCGGTGATGAAGAAATGCAATGTCCTTGCCGACTGCCGGCCACCGAACGAGTTGACCACGATCGGGAATGCGGCGTTGAAGCTCGGGAGACAGAGCCAGCCCGGTCGAGGATGATGAGCGGAAACAGAACGAAGATCACCAGCAGGTAACTCAACCGCTGGACCACGTTGTAGGAGCGGGATTCGTCCTCACCGGGCGGCCCGCGGCGGAAGTACCGGGCAAACACGGCCCGAACCGCGTGCCCGCTTCGCTGGTTCGGCGCGGGAAGCAGGTTCCGGCGGAAGTGGCCGTTGAGCAGGCTGGCGAACCCGTAGATCAGGGCCGTGATGACCAGGACCCAGGCGGCCTCAAAGTGGAGGTAGCGGCTCCAGCCGTTCTGGTCGGGCATGGTGTAGTTGTAGCCCGTGGGCACGGTGTCGCGCGACGCGGGGATGTGGAAGGAGAACAGGGGCGTCGTCCCCGAGTTGCCGGTCTCACCCCAGTAGAAGCGCGGGTGGGAGATGATCAGCTCCACGCCGGTAATGAGCAGGGCGAAGAAGGAAACCACCGTGACCCAGTGGGTGATGCGGACGAGCAGCGAGTGGCGCGGCGGTGCGCTCGGCTTCAGTGCGGGAGACAGAGATTTGGGAGACGGTTGAGGAAGCAGCCATCGTGGGGCGAGGATAGCGCGGGGAATGGTCGAGTGTAAATGGAAATGGAATGAGAGGGACTAGGGCACTAGGGACTGGAAAAGCAGGGAATAGGGAATAGGGACCAGGGAATAGGGAACAGGGAATAGGAAAAACAAAAACGAATCGCGGCGGTGCGAGCGTTTGTGGTCTCCCACCCTTGCGGCAGAAAAAAGCCGCAAAGATGGGGCACGGAGCTTTTGTGGCGCGGCTGGCGAAAGGCTTACCAGGTCAGGGTGACGGTGATGGTTTTCCAGCCTTCGCCGGGGGGAAAATGAAATGTGAGTGGATAGGAACTGCACGCGAGAGGGTCGGCGTCGCAGGACCGAAACGAGACTGCGGCATTTCCGCAGGAGATTCTGATGAGCACCTTCGGAACAAATGGACCGTTGCGAATCAAGGCTGATGAATGCCGCTCGCTGTCCGCCTGTCCCTCGATTGTGAGTTTGAGATCTGTGGTTGCCGTACTCGGAAGTTGCAGCACCCGGAACTTTCGCGTTCGCGCCCCGGGCAGTGTCGGTCGATTCGGAGTGGCGGCGAACGGCGTCGATCAGGTTCGTCTCGCGATGGACATCGTCCAGCCTGGATCGCGGCATCTGAATTCGGATGCCCTGCCGTGGCGAAGTACGAGTACTTCTGGCGCTCTGAAGGTCCTCACCGGGCCTAGCGATGATCCGGTCTCATCGCTCCGAAGGCGCCAATCATCGCCGTTGCCTGTGCTGAAACTCGCATAGACTCTCGAGGTGGCTCGCTGATCTTTGGAGGTAGAGCGACGTTGTCCCGCCAGGAAGCTGGAGATGTTCGATGGCGGCATGCGTCCCAGCCGGCCGGGAGGTGGGGGTTGACGGTGATGGTTTTGGACTGGGCGTCGATGGAGATGCCGAAGAGGCCGCGCAGGATTGGCGTGATCACCATGGCGCTCGACCAGAGCTGGTGGCTGGTGCTGCGCCCGAAGGGGACGTTGAAGTCGCCGCTGAATAGCTCGGTGACGGCGCCGAGGTCCTGGGCCTTGGTGAGGTTGGCGTTCTCCATGAGCATCTGGTAGCCGGCTAAGGGCTGGTCGCCGCGGTACTCGGCCAGGGCGGCCCAGCCGGTGAAGAGCGGCCAGACGCTGCCCTGGTGATAGCTCATGCCGTCGTAGATTTTCTCTTCATTGCTGACGTCGCGGAGGCCCCAGTCGGTGTTGAGGGTGTGGGCGGCCAGCTGCTGGAGACAGCCTTCGGGGTGCTGGAGGATGGAATGGGAGCCGTCGGGCTGGCTGGTTCCGGCTTGTGCAGTGCCGGCCTGGGTTGTCCGGCGATTCGGACCACCAGGCTAGGGCGGGATAGACCGTCGTGGTGCGGTCGAGGGAGCCGTCCTTGTTGCGGCTGAAGGCGTAGCAGTGTTTGTCGGCGTCGTAGAACTGGTCGTTGATGGTTTTGGCGACGGATTCGGCGCGGGATTTCGCGGCTTGCGACTTCGCGGCGTCGTGGAGCAGGTCTTCAATCTGCGCCATCGCGGCGGAAGCCTGCTGGTCCAGGAGGGCGAGGTAGATCTCCTGATGGGGCATGCCGCCGGGCCAGCTTTCGACCCAGCCGGTGCCCTGCTCGTTGGTGTAGATGCCGTTGCCGCCGTGCGCCGCGTCGGGGGAGTGGCTGGTCTCGAACTCCCACGCCTTCTCGATGGCTTCACGGTTGGCGGTTAGGAAGGCGGTGTCGCCGCTCGAGCGCACGTAGTCGAGGGTGGCAAGGAGGAAGAGCGGGGTGGAGTCGGCGGCCGCGTACATGTAGGGGAAGGCGCGCCAGTCAATGGCTGCGGCGGTCTGCGAGTACTCGTGCATGATCTTGCCGTCCGGGCGCTGGCGGTGGATCAGGAATTCGAGCTCGGATTTGGCGAGGGCGAAGTCGCCGTAGCCGTTGACGGCGTAGAGGGTGTAGAGGGAGTCGCGGCCGAAGAACCAGCCGAAGCCGGGGCGGGCGGAGTCGCCGGAGGCGTAGTAGCCGGCGACGAGGGCGGTTTCGGGATCTGCGACCCCTTTTGGGTTTCCGGGGCCGGAGTCGGGCACCCAGGGTTTGGCCTTGAGTTGCTCGATGGAGACGACGGCCCACTGGAAGGCTTCGTTGAGGGACTTGTCAGGGGTGTCGATGGAGACGGAGTTGGCGAGGAGCTTTTTGTAGCTGTCGGCGTGGATCTGATAGCGGGGGTAGATGTTCCAGTCGGAATTCCGCAGCACCCGGAAAAGGTCGTCGCTGTTGGCGGTGGAGGGGCGGGTGCCGATGGCCATGAGCAGTGGATAGAGGCGGCCGTGATCGCGGGCGGGATCGATGTGGAGCTTGAGCTCGACGGGGTGGACCTGGGGGCGCTCCTGGTAGGGGGCGAGAATGCCGGCTGTAGCGCCAGGGATGGCGACGGCGGCGGCGAGGTCGGGGTAGTCGGAGTGGAGGACGTAATAGCCAGACGTGGCCAGGCCTGACTTGTCGTTCTCCTCGCGGGAATCGCCGGCCTGCATGGGGGCGTGGGGGGTGACCCACTCGACGCCGGGCACGCCCTCGTTACGCATGGGCCACATGAACTGGAGGTTGGGGGTGAAGCGGAACGTGAAGTCGGTGGGGTGGAGGCAGTCGAATTGAAAGAGGACGATGGGGCCGGTGCCGGGCTCCGTGGCGTTGGGCGAGAACATGATCTGGTGGACGGTGAAGGCAATGTGGGAGTACGTGATGATGGTGCGGTCGGGGCGGACTTCGATTTCGGCGGATTGCTGGTTGACGTCGATGGGGACGGAGTAGCCCTCGACGTTGGCCTCGATGGTGAAGTGAGAGAGGATCTTGACGGGGAAGACCCAAGCTTCGAAGGTGCCGTCCTGCTGGCCGAGGAGGACGCCCTGTTCGCCGGCGACGGTGAAGGGCTTCAACGCCTCAGTGTGGGAGCGGATAACGGGGCCGGTCGATTCAAAGGCGAAGGGCTCAATGGAGGAGAAGGGTGGAAGGTGAACCGGGGTTTGGGCGGTGATTGCGGAGTGGAACGAAAGAAGCGCGGCAAGAAGCAGAAGCGTCCAGCGGATGCTCTTTGGCATTGTGTCGTCCTTGGGTTCCGGCTCAAAGGGATCAGTCTAGAACATTCGAGGGACTGAGGGACTGAGGGACTGAGGGACTGAGGGACTGAGGGGAGGGACAGAGCGACGTGGGTTCATTGGGTTTGGGATCTGGTCTCCTGCCCTAGCAGGGCTTGGACGGGGTTTCCATCTAACATTGGCCCATCTCCTGTTGCCGGGGACCAAAGAAAACGGGCGGTCCCGAGGGACCGCCCGTGGTGTTGAAACCGGAGCAGGTTTAGAACCAGATGCGGGCGTAGAGGCGGGCGTGGCGGTGGCCGGCGACCGTGGGGGCCGGATCCGCGAAGAAGTTGGTCCCGTTGTCGTTGAATTGGTCAGTGGCAACGCCGGTGGCGAGAGTGGTGTTCTCAATACCGAAGTTTCCGTGGTTGAACGCGTTGAAGAGCTCGCCACGGAAGTCGAAGGTGACTCGCTCGGTCATCTTGAACGAACGCTGGATGTTGATGTCCCACTGCTGGAAGCCGGGGCTGTACATCGAGTGGCGCCCGATGGGGTTCCTGGGATGCACGTCGAAGCTGGGGACGATCCAGTGGACGGAATCGGGTGACACTACGTGACAGTCGTCGCCGGTGTTCCAGAAGCTGGGGCCGGAGCACAGCGTGCCGTCCGAGACGCCCGTAAACCATCCGTTGTCTACCGCGTAGGTGGCGAGAGGCGCCTTCTTGTTGCCGAGGATCGGGCGATCGTTGCCGATGCCATCTCCGTCGACGTCAAAGCCGTTCTCGACGTTTTCAGTGTTGCCGGACTGGAACTGCGTGACGCCGGCGACTGCCCAGTGATTGACCACATTGCCGATCAACTTCATGCCGCCTTCGGTGTGCCATACGCGCGGGCGTCCAGATGTAGGAGAGGACCAGGCGATGACGGACGTCATAGGCAGACGGACCCCAGTCGGTGGTGCCGCGCGGCGTGGGGTACTGGCTGAACTGATAGGAGGACGAGTTGTTGAACGTGAAGATTTCCGATGTGTCATCCATGCCCTTGCCCAGAGTGTAGGAGGCGCGGAACAGGAAATCATGATTGAATTTGTGGTCGACCTCAGTCCAGAGGCCGGTGTATTCCGAGTCGCCGGAGTTGTCGCGGAGGACGATCTGGCCGCGGTTCGGGACGACGCGAAGTCCGCCGAACTCGTACTGGCCGACGAAGGGATTGATGTTGGTGTTGCCGAACAGGTGCTCGCCGCGCTCACCGACGTAGCCGACCTGGAAGGTGGTCGCCCAGGGCAGTTCCTGTTCGACGTTGAGGTTCCAGTGCATGGTGCGTGGCGAGAGCAGGTGTTGAGCGATAGGTTCGGAGAGGTTGGTGGCCTTGGCCTTGGGGTTCAGGTTGGCGAATTGCTCAAACCAGTTCGCCGTTCCACGTCCGCCGTTGGCCGAGGTGCTGCTGGTGATGATTGGCGATGCGGCGTTGGGAGCAGTGGCCTGGATGTTGTCAATGATGTTGGTGAAGACCACGTCATAGAAGACGCCGAAGCCGGTGCGGATGACGGTCTTGTGCTGTCCGAGGAGAGTCGGGCTCCAGGCAATGCCGGCGCGTGGTCCCCACTCGCTGCCATCAGCAAGCTGCTTGGTATGGCAGTTTGCGCCCGGATCGAGCGGGAAGCAGGCGATCTGGGACTGATCCATAGCGGGATAGGGAGTGCCCACTGCATTGAACGGAGCGCCGTTGTACTCGTAACGGAAGCCCAGGTCGAGCGAGAGGGTAGGGATGGGCCGGTAGGTGTCCTGCCCGAAGTAATTCTGGCTGAACAGGCGGGGCTGGGAGATGGGGCTGCCGAACTGCTGATTGACGGTGGCGCTGGGGCCGCCGAAGTCGTCCATGTAGTTGGCTAGGCCGCGATAGCGAACCTGCTGCGTGCCGCCGTTGGGGTCCGGTACGGTGGTGAGCTTAGTGTCGCTTGCGAAGTTGAGGTTACCGTAGAAGTTGAAGGGAACCTGATCCTTCACGCGGGTGTCGGAAAGGTCTGTTCCGAACTTGAAGAAGTGCTTGCCCTTGGTCCAGCTGATGGCGTCCTGCAACTGGTAAGTCGAATGAAACCGCCCTTGCGGGATGGTGCCGGCCGGAATACCATAGCCGGTCATGCCGCTGATGGCAACGCCGGGGTGTTGTAAAGAGGGTTGGCAAGGGTGCTGGCCGGGAGTCCGAAAGCAAAGCCGATGCGGCCGTAGGAGGCGCGGAACTCGTTGACGACATGCGGCGAGAAGATGTGAGTCTCGACGATGCCGGCGTTTTGCGAGGTGCCATCTTGGTCAGTATCAAAGCCGGGAAGCTGGCCGCCGAAGTTGAAGACGTCAAAAGGAGCGGTAAAGCGAGTGTGGATGTAGCGAAGGGTAAGGGTGTCCTTGTCGCTGGCGATGTAGTCGCCCTTGAGGTCCAACTCGGGAGCATCAAAGCTGGCGCCGAGATTGCGCTTCACGTTGCCCATTTCGACGATGCCGCGATCGACGCCGGTAACGGGATCAGGACCCAGCGGAATTGGCGAAGGGATGGAGCAATTGGGTCGTTGGGATCGCAGGTGGGAAGGACACCGACCAAGCCGCCAAAAGCCTTGATGAGGTTGGCGATGCGCGGGTTTGAGGTGTACTGCTGCAACACAGCCAGACCGCTCGCCGTAGGCAAGGTAAGCGTATCGAGGTTGGCGGTGGAGCGGTTGATGTCCCACTGGTAAGAAGCAAACCCGAAGACCTTGTTCTTGAGCACGGGGCCGCCGATGCGGAAGCCCGGCATGTTCTCGCGATACTTTGCCTTGGTGGTCACGCCGAAGTAAGCGTCGTTGTGGTCGATGGCGTCGAGCGAGGAATTCTGCAGGCGCTCGTAGACGGCGCCGTGGAACTGGTTGGTGCCGCTCTTGTAGATCAGGTTGGAAACGGAACCTGCGCCATGGCCGTATTCGGCGGTGTAGGCGTTCTCAATGATGGTGACTTCCTTGACAGCTTCATCGTTGCCAGGCTGGAGACCCTGGCCCTGAATGCCTGCGTCGTTGTTATCCTGACCTTCGATCAAGAAGTTATTGGCGCGGGGGCGGCCGCCGCCGACGTTGAAGTCGACGCCATTGGACAGTCCACCAGCCTGAGTGTTGATGACACCCGGCAAGGTCAGAGCGAGCTCGTACGGGTTCAGGCTGGCGATGGGAAGGCTGCTGATCTCAAGTTCGCCGATCGTTCCGCTCAACTGACCGTTGTCGGTATTCAGCACGGCATTGTCGGCGGTAACCTCCACCTTGTCAGAGGCCTGGCCAACCTTGAGCACAAGGCTGACGGTGACGATGGTGGAACTGGGCACCTGTTGCCCCTTGTTCACCGTCGTTTCGAAGCCGGGAGCGGCGGCGGAGATGCTGTACACGCCAGCCAGAACCGACTCGATGCGGTACGTGCCGTCCTGGTTGGTAGTCGTGCTCCTGACGGCGCCATTGTCGGCGGAGGTGATGGTGACGGTGGCGCCCACGATCGCGCCCCCTGTGCCATCGGTAATTGCACCGATGACGGTGCCATTTGAGGTCTGGGCATTGGCAACAACGATGCTGAAGAACAGCATCAGAATCGCGGAAAGAATTCGCCTATGTGAGTTCAAGGGTATCTCCAGAAACTGCGTTGAGATTGGGTTGTCGGCCGCCGACTGAAACAGCCCGCGGTGCAGACTTGCATCGCATGCCCCTCTTTTTTTGGTCTTCAGGCGCCAGGGGGTCGCGAAGTTGCACGCCAACACAGAGGAGTTTTGCAATTGGAGGGCCAAACTTGGACGTGGTTTCGCGAAGTCTGCATGACGCTCAATGGATGTTCTTTATGCACGCATAATCGCGTTTGACGAGAGTGGAAGTGTCAGAAACGCGGCAACTTCGATCCATATTTCAGTGAAAATCGGGTTATAAATATGACTTTCCATATATTAGCTGTGAATATCCCAGAATATATGTGTCGAGGAACGGCAAACTTAGACGAATGTTTTAGTGATTCATCTCACGTGTCTTCATAAATTTACAGTCGAATTTGTGACGAACCGGCCTGACAGGGTGATGAATAGAAAAAATGTGGCCCCGCGATTGCATATAGCGGTACATCTGCTTTTGGCTTCATCCTTCCTTTCGGGCTTTGTTTTTCCCAAACGCTTTGAGCACATTACGAGGAGATCGTCCTATGCCCCACTCTCGCACGCGTGTATTCAACTGGCTTCTGGTATCCGGTCTTGCCCTGCTTCTCCTCGCCTGTGGGCCCTCGGCCTGGGCACAGGCGACAAGCGGTGACGTTGTCGGCACGGTCACCGACAAGAGTGGTGCCGCCGTCCCGAACGCTGACGTCAGCGCAAAGAACAATGAAACGGGCGTAGTGACGGCTGTAAAAGCCAACACGGTTGGTGACTTCCACATTCCCAACCTGCAGGGCGGCCGGTACGACATTACGGCTTCTGCGACGGGCTTTGCGTCCTTCACATTGAAGGGCTTCCAAGTGGTGTTGAACAGCACTTCAACAGCGAAGCTGGAGCTGGGCGTCGCGAGCGCGGCAACAAATGTAGAAGTCTCAGCCGAAGCGACGGCTGTTCTGGACACCACAACCGTCCAGTTGCAGACGTCGTTTGAAACCGAAGAGCTGAAGAACTTCCCGACGGCCTCGGTTGGGAACGGAGTTTTGAACCTTTCGCTGCTGGTTCCGGGAGTCGCGTCGAGCGGTGCCGTCGGCGCCGGTACGGGACCTTCGGTTGGCGGGCAACGTCCGCGTGCGGATAATTACTCGATCGAGGGCATTGACAACAACAACAAGTCTGTCACCGGTCCTCTGGTCTACGTGCCCAACGATGCGGTTGGCGAGTTCACAGTGTTGCAGAATGTTTTTTCAGCTGAGTACGGGCATTCCAACGCCGGACAGTTCAACCAGATCATCAAAAGCGGCACAAATCACTTCCATGGCGTCGCCTACGAGTACTTCCAGAACCGGAACCTCAACGCCATTGACGCGTCGACAGCACGCGCCCAGGGCAATGCGAATGTAGTCGCGCCGCGTTATGACGACAACCGTTTTGGTGGCCAGGTCGGCGGGCCGATCCTGCGCAACAGGTTGTTCTTCTTCTCCAATTACGAACAGCAACCTCAGGGTTTCCCGGGCGCCACTGCCAGCTTTTGCGCGCCGACGGCAGCCGGCTTCACCGCATTGGGAAATGCCTCGGGAGTAGTTGCAAATAATCTGGCCGTATTCAAGAAGTACAGTCCAGTGGCCGCGTCACAAGCCGGCGCAGACGACCCGATTTGCCCCTCCAGCGTTACGGTCTCCGGTCAGGATGTTGCGATCGGTGACGTTGGCGTGGTCTCCGGTTCTTACACAAACAATAAGCGATCCATCAACTCTCTTGATTACACCATCGGCGCCAAGGACAGCCTGCGCGCCCGTTACATGTACAACAATTCCATCGGCCTCGACGCTTCAGCAACGTTCCAAAGTTTCTGGGCCCCAGCTCCGAGCTACTTTCATCTCTTCACCCTCTCGGAGTTCCATACGTTCAGCCCAAGTCTTACCAGCGAATTTCGGCTTGGGTATAACCGCTACTACAACGTGACCCTCGCACCCGGCCAATTTCCGGGGATGAAGGTATTCCCCAACATCACGATCGACGACCTCAATGGCGTCAATATCGGCCCCGATCCGAATGGCCCCCAGGGAACGATTCAAAACACCTACGAGGGATCTGAATCGCTCATTTGGAACAAGGGCAGACACACCATGAAGACCGGATTCGAATTCCGCGACGTGATCTCGCCCCAGCAGTTCGTGCAAAGAGTGCGTGGGGACTACGAGTGGTCGAGTCTGGAGTTTTACCTTCAGGATCTTTCGCCAGATACTTTCGGCGAGCGCAACGCCACGGCACCTGGTGTCAGCCCCACCTACTACGGAAATCAGAAAGTTGCGTACGCATACTTCCAGGATGATTTTCATGTCACCCGCGCGCTTACTCTGAATCTCGGTGCCCGCTATGAACTGACAACAGTCCCGATTGGTGAGCAGCAACAAAAGGCCAACTCTGCCGCCAGCGTCCCCGGGCTCATCACATTTCGGTCCCCAAGGTTCAGAAGCGGAACATTGTTCCTCGTTTTGGATTTGCGTATAGTACTGATGCGAATACTGTCGTGCGCGGCGGATTCGGCATGGGTTTTGACGTTCTTTACGACAACCTCGGAATCCTTTCCGCAGCACCGCAATATCAGGTCACCGAGGACGTGCAGACTGCCGGAGTTCCGGGATTTCTCGCTGGCGGTGGCCTCCCAGAGAATGTGACCATCCCCGATCTGGAAACTCAGCGAGCTCTGACGACGTCATTTGTTCCCGATCAGAAATTGCCCTACGCTGAAAACTGGAGTCTTGGAATCGAACGTACGTTCGGAAAGGACTACACGGCTGAAGTGCGCTATGTCGGAACCCGTGGCATTCATCTGTCCACCCAAAACCGGATTAATAGACAAAGCCAGGTTTCCCCGACAAACAAGCTACCGGTCTTCTTCGAGCCCACTACGATTGTCACGCCGGACGCACTCACGCTGCCCCAGTTGAAGACGAATCGGCCTTCGTTCGTTCCCGCCTTCAAAGATGCCGGTTTCGGTTCTTCTTCAATTGTCGCGTTCGAGCCCTGGTCGCAATCCGACTACAACGGCCTTGCATTGCAGTTAACCCGCAGATTCACCAGGGGCTGGCTGTTAAATGGGGCCTATACCTGGAGCAAGACTATGGACAACGCTACGGCAGACGTGTTCTCCCCCTATCTCACTCCCCGTCGTCCAGAGGATTTTCGCAACGTGGGTGGTGATTACTCGCGGTCCGCTCTCGACCACACTCACCGCCTGACGGTCGCCATTGTTTACGACCTACCCTTCTTCAAGAGTGGCTCGTGGCTGGAGAGGAACGCACTCGGAAACTGGGAAATTGCTCCTGTTTATACCTACCAGTCGCCGGAATACGCCACGGTCCAATCCAACGTGGATGCAAATCTAAATGGAGACGCTGCGGGTGATCGCGTGTTCATCAACAAGGCCGGAGTCAAGGGTACTTCCTCAGGCGTAACAGCAATCAAGGATCCGACCCTTAACAACGCTGTCGTTGGATACTACGCCAACGATCCTACGGCCTACTACGTCGCCGCAGGAGCGGGAACGCTGCCCACGTCGAGCCGCAACACTCTGCCGATTCGCCCGATTGACAACTTCGATGTGACTGCCCTAAGCGCTTCAGCTTCGGAGAACGCTTCAAGTTTGAATTCCAAGCTCAAGCCTGGAATGTGCTTAATCACTCGCAGTATCTACCCGGGTCGGTCAACAATATCAACTCCCTCGGTTATACCGATGGCGCAACACACAATTTCCTGATACCCGGGCAACCGACCTTCAACCACCCAGAGTCGGTCTTTTCGAACAATTCTCGATCAATGCAACTCGTAGCCAAAGTGATTTTCTAATCGATCGCACGCTACAAAGGGCCACGGCTCGCAAGCCGTGGCCCTTTGTATTTGCATTTGTGGCTAGATTGATCGGGGACCAGATAGCTGCCCCGGCGCTTCTCATGATAATTCGCTGCAGTAGAACGGCTCATTACTCGCAGTTGCAAAAATTGGGCGGCTACGCTAAAACGATCCCGCTCGTTACTCTCAGAGTTTGAGAAAGTCAAGCGCGCGCGAGATGTAGCTCTTCAGATCGCGGCGATGGACGACTGCGTCGAGGAAGCCCTTGTCGAGTAGAAACTCGGAGCGCTGAAATCCTTCAGGTAGTTTTTGACGGATGGTCTGCTCGATCACGCGGGGGCCGGCAAAGCCGATGAGTGCGCCCGGTTCTGCGATGTTGAGATCCCCCAGCATGGCGAAGCTGGCGGTGACGCCGCCGGTCGTGGGATCGGTGAGGACGCAGATATAGGGCACCTTCGCGTCATCAAGCTGGGCGAGTGCAGTTGAAATTTTCGCCATCTGCATCAGGCTCACCACGCCTTCCATCATGCGAGCGCCGCCGGATGCGGCGATAACGATGAGGGGCTTGCGGCCGATGCGCGCACGATCGACGGCGCGCGCTATTGTTTCTCCGACCACCGCGCCCATGGATCCGCCGATGAAGCTGTATTCCATGGCGCTGATCACAACATCGTGCGCGTCGAGCTTGCCGACCGCGTTGAGGATTGCGTCGTCGAGGCCGGTCTCTTCCTGGGCTTTGCGGAGGCGAGCCTTGTAGGGCTTCACATCAGTAAAGTTGAGAGGATCAGTGGAGCGCAGGCCGCCATCGACTAACTCGTAACCGGGCTCCAGCAGGAGTTCGATGCGTTGCCGGGCGCCGAGCTTGAAATGATGTTGGCACTTCGGACAGACATTGAGATTAGCGGCCAGGTCGGCCTTCCAGATTGCCTGCCGACAGCCAAGACACTTGACCCAAAGGCCGTCGGTGCGGACCCGCTTACTGTCGGCTGGTTCGGGACCCGGCTGCCCGGACTCGTAATCGCCGCTTTCTCGTTTGAACCAGGACATCGAACCTCACTTCAAAAACATGCGATCAGGGCTACGCATGGCCAAGCGCCATTGCGAACAGCCAACTAATATTCTATTCCGCGCTGGGCGAGAATTCCTTTTTGGTAGGCGTGCTTCACTTCGCGCATTTCGGTAACCGTATCGGCTAATTCAACCAGCACGGGGTGTGCGTTGCGTCCGGTGAGAATGACATTGACCATTTCGGGTCGGGCGCGCAGAGTCTCTGCCACAAGCGCGGGATCGAGCATGCCATATCCGATGGCGTAATTGATTTCATCAAGCACCACGAGATCCCAGTCACCGGACATGATGGCGTCCCGCGCCTCTGCCCATGCGGCTTCCACCATGCGGATGTCTTCAGGGTCGGTTTCGGCGCCGCCAATCTTCACGAAGCCACGACCCATCTGTTTGAGCACGAAATTCTCGCCGAAGGATTGCACGGCGTCGAGTTCGCCGTAATGCCATGACCCTTTGAGGAATTGAAGCATGAGCACGCGCATGCCATTGCCGACGGCGCGAAGCGCTGTTCCCAGCGCAGCCGTGGTTTTGCCCTTGCCGGGGCCGGTATTGATGAGAATGATTCCGCGACGTGATTCGGTCATAAAAAGGACGGGGACAGACGACGGCGAACAGTGGACAAAACTTTGCCGCTAAGGCCGCTGATATTCAGATTACAGGGTGAGACCGCCGGTGTTGGGGAAGATCGGGCGGGGGTTAATGTCCCGTGTGGTAGGGATGGCCGGCAAGTATCGTGAAGGCGCGGTAGAGCTGTTCGGCGATGACCACGCGTGCCAGAGCGTGAGCAAAAGTCAGGGGTCCGAGCGAAAAAAGAAGGTAAGCCTTTTGGCGCGCTTCCTCCGACCAACCGCTAGCCGGTCCGATGGCAAAAACGATGCGTTGCGCACCTTCATCGCGTCGGGAACCAAGCCAGGCGGCAAAAGTCTCCGATGTCATTTGGCGTCCGCGGCTGTCAAGGAGAACCAATTTTGCTGGACTTCGTCCCGGCTGACGTTCGAGTGACTCAAACAAGACAGTTTCGGAACGAAATGCGGCAGTTTCGCACTTGGCGAAAGGGGATATGCGCTGGAGGTAGAGCTGGGATAGCTTTTCGAAATCGTCGCCGGCTGGAAAGCGGGCACCGATGTGGGCGAGGGTGAGATGCACACTACGGAGAATAGCAAGCAAATCGGAAAAATTTGCTGACTCCCCAAAAAACGGAGATCGTGCCCGTTTTCAGTATATTTCCACCAACTTATCCCGATTTTCATAGAATTTGGATAATTGACCAATTCCGTAAAGAATTCACATCGCGCTTTGGAATTAGGCACTTAGTCAGCTGGAGCTCTTAATGAATAGGAGTGGCAACAGTCATGCATGCCTCACCGGGTGGTTCGCTTTGTTTTTCCCCAGGCACGGCGAGATGCGTGCCGTCGACAAGGCGAGACAGATCGAGCGGTTCATCTTCATAGAAGGCCTAATCGTTCCCCTAACGGGTGATCTTCTAGCACTTCAACAGGCAGGTCGGGTTCGAGCCCAGACCGAGTGAAGAAAAACAAACGGAACGGCATTTCCCGCTAAGGGTTTCGTTCCTACAGATCTTGGAGGAGTCAATGCGAATTTTCCAACTTAAGAGCGCGTTGCTTGCAATGGGCCTGCTGATTGGCGCCGGCTACGTCGCGGTCAGCCTCGCCCCGGCAGCATACGGCCAGTCCAACATTTCCGGCGATATCGTGGGCACGGTGACCGACTCTTCGGGCGCCGTAGTGACGAATGCCACTGTGACGCTGAAAAACGAGGATACGGGAGCGGCAAGTGTCTCGACGACGGGCGACACGGGCGCATATCGCTTTCCTCTGTTGAAGCCGGGTAAATATTCCGTTTCAGTAGCGGCGGCTGGGTTTCAATCGTCCACGGTGAATGTGACAGTTGCGACGGGCCAGATCACCCAGGGCGATGTGAGATTGACCGTCGGCCAGGGTATTCAGACTGTTGAGGTGACAAGCTCCGAGCCCTTGTTGCATACCGACAATGCACAAATGAGCACCAGTTTCGAGATGGAGGAGATTCAATCCCTTCCGAATCCTGGAAACGATCTGACGTTTATTGCGCAAACCACTCCCGGCGCGGTGATGAATACGCAAAGCGGATACGGCAACTTCTCCGTCTTCGGCCTGCCCGGTACATCGAACACATATACGGTGAACGGCGGATATGAGAACGATCCGTATCTGAACGTGAACAACTCCGGCGCGACCAATCTTCTGCTTGGAAACAACGACATCTCCGAAGTGAGTGTAATCACCAACGCGTATGACGCGACCTTTGGCGGAATGGGCGGAGCGCAAGTGAACGAGATCAGCCGTTCCGGAGCGAACAAGTTCCACGGCAACGCGACGTACTGGTGGAACGGGCGGGTGATGAACGCCAACAGCTGGTTCAACAAAAACTCCGGCAGCCCGCGAAGCTTTGACAATGTGAATCAATGGGCGGCCGCGGCTGGCGGGCCGATCCGTCGCGACAAGACCTTCTTCTTCTACAACTACGAAGGCTTGCGGGTCGTGCTTCCAACACGCGCTACAGTATACGCACCGAGTGCTCAATATCAAGCTGAGGCGCTCGCAACCATCCCCGCAGCGGAAATCCCGCTGTACCAGAATCTCTTCAATGTCTACAACAATGCTCCGGGCTACAAGAACGCGACGCCCTATGACGACGGCGACTCTCAAGCCGGCACTCCCGCAACGGGCGATTTTGTCACGTTCAATGGCACTGCGGGCAATTTCACGCACGAGTATCTGATGAGCGGGCGGATCGACCAGGTCCTCACGTCAAAGGACAACCTCTACGGTCATTTCAAGCTGGACAAGGGCCTGCAGGCGACGTTCACTAGCGTCTTAGACCCGATTTACAACGTTGACAGCGCTCAGCCGCAGTATGAAGGCCAGCTCAACGAAACGCATACGTTCAGTCCCAGCGCAACAAATCAGTTTCTGTTCGCTGCCACGTACTACCGGGCGATTTTCTCCAACGCGAACCAGGCAAAGGGGAATGCGATCTACCCGGCGGGTATCGTGTTCCTGGGAGGCGTGCTTGGTCAGAACACGAATGCGGGATTCATCGGAGGGGAGAATTACGTTTTCCCACAGGGGCGGAATGTAACCGGCTACCAATTCCAGGACGACGTGAGCTGGACGCGCGGACGTCATTCCTTGAAGTTCGGCTGGACGATGCGTCGCGACGACGTAACCGACTATAGCCCCTCAGTGCGCGCGACAACCCCGGAGGCCTATACGACCGACGCAGCATTCAAGTCGGGATATTTGACGCGCTATCGCCAGAGCTTCCCGAGTCGGCCCACACAGCCGGTGGCGGTGTACACGATGGGCTGGTATATCCAGGACCAGTGGAAGATCGCACCCAGCTTGACGGTTACGGCAGGTTTGCGCTTCGAACATGATTCCAACCCGATCTGCATCACGAATTGTTTTGCCGATCTGTCGGGAGATTTCTTCAGCGTGGCGGCCAGCACGAGCACCAGCACGCCGTACAACCAGATCATCAATGTTGGAAAGCACCAGGCATTTCACGACCTGCAGATGCTGTCGTATGAACCACGCATCGGCATTGCCTATCAGCCGTTCGGCGCAAACTCGAAGACCACCGTGCGAGCCGGCTTCGGCATGTTCTCTGACAGCTTCCCTGCGCAGATCGGGAGCAGTCTTCTGAATAACGCGCCGAACAACGTGCAGTTCTACCTGAAGGGCGGCCATTACCTTGTGGACCCCACTCTGCCGGGCAGCGGAGCAGAGGCGGTTGCGAACTCGAACGCAGGTTTTGTGGCAGGGTTCAATGGCGGATCCAGCTTCGATCAACTGTCGGCGTCTGTCCCCGGGTTTGTCCCGCCCGCCTTCACCACCGCGGCGCGGAGCATCAAGTACCCGACCTACGAGGAATACAGCCTCGCGGTCGAACAGCAGGTTACCGGCAAAGTGGTGTTATCGGCGAGCTACGTGGGCAATCACGGCTACCACGAGCCGGTGGTTGACGGCGGTGTGAACGCATTCGGCTTTGACACGCTTCCTGCCAACGCGCCAACCGACAATTTGGGTCAGGTGAATCGCGTGTACAGCGGTGCCAACTCCAACTACAACGGCGTTGTGGTATCGGCGGCGCGTCGGGGCAAGGTTCTGACCGTTACAGCTCAATTACGCCTACAGTCACGCGCTGGACGAGATCTCGAACGGCGGGTTCGATGCCTTCGGCCTCAATCCGGTCAACCCTTTCAATCCCTATGACCTGACCAGAACTACGGAAACTCGGACTACGATATCCGTCATTATGTCAGCGGCAGCTACGTTCTGAACATTCCTCACTTCGGCGGCCCCAAAGTGCTGACCGACGGGTGGACGTTCGCGGGCACGGCCTTCCACAGCACCGGGCTTCCGTACAGCTACATCGATTCTTCAACACCCGCGAATTATGCCGGCTCAATCCTCGGCATGCAGACCCAGAAAGGAGGCTATGACACCCATTGCGGCGGGGCCAGCCACGCCGGGACATGACGGAACTCCGTGTGATTCCGCCAACTTCTTCACTGCCTACCGGCTTCAGGATCCGTGACGGGTTCGGTCAACAACGGCGAAATCAGCTGTTCGGACCCAACTACACCGATTCGGATCTGGATGCCGCGAAGACGATTGCAGTTGCCAAAGTGGGAATCTGCCAAGGTGCAGCTCGGCGTTCAGTTCTTCAATGTGTTCAACCATCCCAACTTCGGTCAGCCAAAAACGATATGGAATAACGGGGCCTGGGGCATAGGACAATTCAAACCACGGTCAACCCGCCAACCTCGATCCTCGGATCCTTCCTGGGTGGCGACGCTTCACCTCGACTGATCCAGTTGAAGGCTAACTTCACCTTCTAAACCAGTAATCGGAATGCAAATAGATAAGGGCGTCCCACCTGGGACGCCCTTATTACTTGCGAAATCAAGTTGTCGAGTTAGCGCGATCTTGCTTGCCTAGGCGCATCAGCGCAGATTCAATGCTTTGCGCGGGCCTTTTTAATTGTCACTGCTTTTTTAGGCGCGGGCTTCTTGACGGCAGCCTTCTTTGCAGGGGCTTTCATCGCCGTCTTCTTTGCGGCGGCCTTAGGCAGGGACTTCGATGCCGCCTTCTTTGGTTTCTTGCTAGCGGTCTTCGCGCTTGTTCCCTTCGCACGAACGGCGGGTTCGATCTGGGAAGCTGCCTTACTGCGTACCGCGCGAGTCTTCTCAGCAAGCGCCGCTTTCAGCTCCTCGTCAAACTCAGAAGGTGTAAACGGGCGCGCGGATTTGCGCAGTCGCTCAATGTCGTAAAACGCGCGGCGCTCCGCCAAAAAAACGTGAACGACAAAGTCCACGTAATCCAGCAGGATCCATTCGCCGTGTTTGCGGCCTTCGACGGAGTTGGGAAAGACGCCGAAGTCCTTCTTGAGGCGGTGCTCGATCTCATCGGCAATGGCCACAGCCTGGCGGTCGTTGGTGGCGGAAGTAACCAGGAAAAAGTCGGAAAGTCCGGAGTCCATCGGATCGAGTGCCAGGATGCGGGTGTCTTCCGCTTTCTTGTCTTCGCAGGCTGCGGCTGCAGCCTGAACGAGCGTGCGCGTATGCTGAAGTGCCTTGTTGGTCGGCATTTGTTGCAAAGGTTCTCCGAGCTCCATCGTAGTCGTTAACAGGAACAGCGAGCAAGGAGCGCTACCGGTATAACCCTCTAGCGCGGATATATTCGCTCACCGCTGGCGGCACCAGGGCTGGCTCGCGCGCCGCGGAAGGGTTCTGCTGCGCCTGGAGGCGAATAGCCGACGCGCTGATTTCGATATCGAGGCCTGGCAGAAGGTAAAAGGGCGCCGTACGGCCCACCGGTTCCCGGATTTCGTAAGCGCGCAGATCGACGCCGGTTCGCTCAAACTGGGCCGGTAGCTCAGCGGGAACTAGCGAGAGTTCGTTTCCCAGCAATCCGCTGAGATCATCGAGACGCAGTCCCGGCCGCGAAGCAACTATCAATGTTGCGGCAAATGGGATGTCCGCCGACCCGCGCCATTTCCGCAGACTCACGAACGAGTCGGCGCCCATCAGGCAAAAAAGTGCGGCCTGGGACCCTAGCCCGGCACGCAGCCGGCTCGAGAGTCTCGAGAGTGTAGTTGGGTTTCCCGTCAGGATCCGGTGCATCAAGCAGGGAAAGAGCAAAGCCGGGTTCTTCGGCAATCGCAAGGCGCGTCATGGCCACGCGATCTTCAAATGCAGCTGTGGATCCGAGCGGCTTGAGTGGCTGCGCACCCACTGGCGCAAACAGGACTTTGTCGAGCTTGAGGCCGTCGCGTGCGGCGCGGGCAATCGCAAGATGGCCGAGATGTGGAGGGTCGAAGCTGCCACCGAAGAACGCTACGCGCTGCGGTGCATCTAACGCCTCGAAACGAGTACTTCGATCCATCTCATCATCCTATCGCGCTGCGATTCAGGAGTTGGTCGCAAGGGATTCATGAGCCTGCAACGACGCAAAAGACTGAGGCGCTGATAAACTTGAAACATACAATGCTGAAGAAGAGCTACGCGAGCTGGATGTACAGGTGGGAGACGAAGCTGACCACGCGCGATGAGAATCGCGTGGTGCGACCTCTGGAATGGGGTTTTCACTGGATTGAGCCGTTCCTTCGCGAGCACAAGCTCGGCTTGGCTGAATTGCAACAGGCTGAGAACAATGAAGCCGCGCCGGAAGCAATGATGAAGCGGATCAATCAGATTCTCATCCAGCACAGCGACGAATACTTCGGCTATGAGCGGCCCGCGGATTTCCGTCTCGAGGACCGTTACCCGCAGCTCTTTCCGACCAATGTTCGTCCGGAGACGATGGCGCAGGATGCGGCGTTACGACGCCAAGCTGAGAACGGCGAGATCGCGCGCGCACAGTACTTACGCTTTACAAGTCCGGAGCGCACCCCCTATCCGGAGAACGATCTTGTCAATGCACGGTGGTTTCCGGCGCCTCCGCATAAAGATCCTTCGCGACCCAGGCAGGCCATCGTGGTGTTGCCGCAGTGGAACGCCGATGCATTCAGCCACAACGCGCTGTGCACGATTTTCAACCGCATGGGCATTTCGGCATTGCGGCTTTCCAAGCCCTATCACGACATTCGCCGACCAACGGAACTGGAGCGCAGCGACTACGCAGTCAGCGCCAACATCGGACGCACCCTCTCGGCTTGCCGGCAGGCGGTGGTGGACATTCGCTGTTGCATTGACTGGCTTGAAGAGCAGGGTTATCAGCACTTCGGCGTGCTGGGTACGAGTCTCGGCTCGTGTTACACATTCCTTGCCAGCGCGCATGACAAGCGCATTCGAGTGAATGCATTCAACCATGCATCCACCTCGTTTGGCGACGTGGTGTGGGCGGGGCAAAGCACGCGTCACATTCGGCAGGGGCTTGCCGAGGCCGGTCTTACGCAGGAGCGGTTGCGGGCATTGTGGTCAGCCGTCAGCCCGATTAGCTATTACGACAAGTTCGCCGGACCGGCTGCCGAAGGATCGAAGAAACAAGTGCTGCTGGTGTACGCACTCTATGATCTCACCTTCCCGCGTGAATACTCGCTGCAGGTTGTCGATGCGTTTCGTCGCTATAACGTGAACTTTGAGCCGCGCGTGTTGCCCTGCGGCCACTACACCACGGGGGAAACGCCATACAAATACATCGACGGATGGTATATGGGTTCCTTTGTCTATCGTGCGTTCAAGCAACTGCGCACAGAGTGGGCCGCGAACGGTGGGGCCGCAGACTCGATAGCCAGCAACGCTCGTGAAGAGATGCTCTCGCGCTAGTCTGACGACGCCGGTCTCAGCAGACTAGATCAAATCCTCTTATTTCTGGCAATGACGATGGGCTGATAGAATCCGCTCCCCGTTGGAGAGCGCCAGCGCACTTCATCGAAGACTGCGCAAAGCCGATCGCCTGTGTCCCGATGCCGCATGCGCAATCAAGAATCCAGAGTAGTGCTTCACCAACTCGTACTCCGAATGAATTCAGACAGAAGACGCCAAGTAGTTTTCTTAAAAAGCTAATGCAGTCCACTCAGATCGAGCTTGAGCAGCTTGAGGGGATCGAGATACGCGCCTTCCCAGCGTACGGCCCAATGTAAATGAGGACCGGTTACGCGGCCGGTGGCTCCACTCAATCCCAGCACATCGCCTTTGTTCACACGCTGACCCTCGCGCACGTCGATACGACTGAAGTGCATTGACAGTGTGAACAGGCCCATGCCGTGATCGATGATCACGCAATTGCCCTCGTAATAGAGAGGCCGTGCCAGCACCACCACACCACTATTGCCTGCATGGACCGGCGTTCCCATCGCGGCGTGAAAATCGGCGCCCTTGTGGATGCTTGCGAGCCTCTTGTTGAACATGCGGCGAGTGCCAAAGCTGTCCGTTGCCTGCGCGTTCACCGGAGCGTGAAAATCTCCGCGCCAGAGGGGCTCCGCTGCGCTGGCCGCGAAGACCTTCGCCTTCAGCTTGCTTTGCTCTTCAATTTCCTTGAGTGCGTCAGGTCCAGGCTCGACAAACTTCGGCGCCACGCTGAGTGTCCCCGTACGATAACGTGCGACGCGAATGACGATCTGCTCACTGCGATCGATCTTCTCGCCACGTTTCGTCTCCGTGATGTGCAACGTCGACGGACCGATCGGCGCTTCCACATCGACCCCAGCAAGCGCTATCCACTCGCCGCCGTGCAGACGAAAGAACTCGAACTTGTGCCCGAGCCATTCGCCGTCAATGGATTCCGCGAGCGGCGCCGATACTCGGATCAACTCCGGCGACCCAGCTGTAACCAACTCCGGAGTAATGCTGACACGTTCAGGATGAACCTGCTTCTGGGCGCTTGCCGCGAACAGACTTGCAGCGAGAGAACCAACGGCGAAGGTCAAAAGGGGCCGTAAAACACGGAGGCCGGTCATGCGTTCAGCATACCGGCCGTACATCAATTCTCGAAATTGCCTATTTATGTCCGTCATCTTATTTATTTCGCTCGCGCGGGCCCTAAACGCAGGAAAGTTGCACGTCGATTTTGAATCGTCAGAAATTCGGCGTAACTTTCGATGATCCTACTTGATCGGATAGGCATGAGATTTACTCGATTGAAACTGACCAGCGTCGCGCGTCTTTGGTTGCCGAGAGTCGTGATTGCCGTCGGCATAGCGTTAGGGGCTCATGACAATCGTGCGTTTGCCGCGGCCGATGCCACCAGGCCCACACCGGTACTGGTGGAACTGTTTACGTCGGAAGGTTGCTCGGATTGCCCGCCCGCAGATGCGTTACTCCAGCGCCTGGATTCCACGCAGTTTGTGCCTGGCGCGATGGCCATCGTTCTTAGCGAACACGTGACGTATTGGAATCATCAGGGCTGGCGCGATCCATTCTCTTTTGACGAGATGGACACGCGGCAGCAGGATTATTCCGCACGCTTTGGATTGAATTCGGTCTACACGCCGCAGATGGTTGTCGACGGAGAGGAACAGTTTGTGGGCAGCGACATCAAGACACTGACTCACGCGGTACAAAAAGCAGCTTCGTCGACAAAGCTTTCAGTCGAGATTGTTGATCCGAGCCTGCAGAACGGCAAAGCGGTCTTCTCGCTGAAGAACGCCCCAGATGGTGGGAAAGCGCGCTGGTATGCCGCACTTGCGGAAGACGCTACGCATTCTGAAGTGGCTCGTGGCGAAAACGCCGGTCGCACGCTACATCATGTTGCTGTCGTGCGCGTGCTGCACGAACTCAAATGCAGCGGTGACGGCCAGATCTTCAGCATGCGGATTGAATCTACAACAAACGCTGGAGGTCTTCGCCTGGTGGTCTTCGCCATCGATCCGCACTCAGGCAAGGTGATCGCAGCAGCTCAGCGCATCGTCAGTCGATAACGCGCAGTGAACCGGATCTCAACGCGGATGCTCAGACTTCCACTTTGTAGCGCGTTCCTGCACGGCCTGTAGTTCATCCATGGTGATGCGCGTGCCAACGTTTTGCCGATTGGCGGCGTATTGATCCTGTTTTGGCGACTTGACCGCAGCGGCAAGATCGAGCCAGTAGTAGGCTTCTCCGTCGCTCTTGGGCACGCCCACTCCCATTACATAAAGCATGGCGAGCGTACCCTGCGCGCTGACATCTCCCTGCTCAGCCGCCTTGAGATACCACTGCGCCGCCTGCACCGTGTCGCGTGTAACGCCGCGGCCGTCGCGATAGAGGTCTGCCAGGTGTAATTCCCCAGCTGCGCTTCCCTGGTCCGCCGCCTTGCGATACCAGGTTGCCGCTTGTTTCAGATCCTGCGGCACTTCCACGCCAGCAGCGTATTTTTCGCCCACCGCGACCTGGGCTGCTGGTTCGCCGCCAGTCGCTTTTGCAAGCAGCCCGGCGTCGATCCCCGCCGACTGTGTATTTGCTACAAAAGACATGCATAATGCCGCAATAGTTAACATAAGACACTTAAATTTCATAGCAACCAGTCTAGGCACTTTGGAGTCGGCGGCAAGATTACCAACGGGTATTGCAAATCCGCTTGTTTCCTTGAAGCGATTTCCTCCTCCGAAAAACGCCATTGCATCCCTGAGCCAAAAAACCGGCTAGAATTCTTACATGACCGATCGCATGACTCTCCCCCTCGCCCAAGCCGATCCGGAAGTTGCCGCCGCCCTTGAACAGGAAACTCTCCGCCAGCACGAGGGGCTGGAGATGATCGCCAGTGAAAACTTCGTCTCTGAAGCTGTGCTTGAGGCCGCAGGCTCGGTCTTCACCAACAAGTATGCCGAAGGCTATCCCGGCCGTCGCTATTACGGCGGCTGCGAATACACTGACGTAGTCGAAAACCTGGCTCGCGATCGCGCCATGAAGATCTTCGGCTCTGAGCACGCCAACGTGCAGCCGCACTCAGGCTCACAGGCGAATGCGGCAGCGTACATGTCTGTATTGCAGGCTGGCGACACCATCCTGGGCCTTGATCTGGCCCACGGTGGGCACCTCACTCACGGTCACAAACTCAGCTTCAGCGGCAAGCTTTATCGCACCACGTTCTACTCAGTTCGCCGGGATACCGAGATCATTGATTACGACGAGCTTGAAGCCACCGCCGTCCGCGAAAAGCCCAAGGTCATCATTGGAGGCGGCAGTGCCTATCCGCGACTCTGGGACTTCGCGCGCATGCGCGCGATTGCTGATAAAGTCGGCGCGGTCTATATCTTCGACATGGCACACATTGCCGGTCTGGTCGCCGGTGGCGCGCATCCTTCGCCGGTCAAGCATGCCCACATCACCACCACCACCACGCACAAAACACTGCGCGGCCCTCGCGCCGGCCTCATCTTGTGCGGCAAAGATCTTGCTACCGCCGTCGATAAATCGGTCTTTCCCGGCCAGCAAGGCGGCCCGCTGGTGCATATCATCGCCGCCAAGGCTGTAGCGTTTGGTGAGGCGCTCCGTCCTGACTTCCGCGCCTACGCACGCCAAATCGTTACTAACTGCCAGGCGCTTGCCCAAGGCATGCAGGAGGCCGGCTACCGCCTCGTCTCGGGCGGTACTGACAACCACCTTATTCTCGTCGATGTATTCGCGAAGGGCATTCTCGGATCCGAAGCCGAACTCGCCCTCGGCAAGGCCGGTATCACGGTCAACAAGAATGCCATTCCTTACGACGTGAATCCTCCGCTCAAGCCCTCCGGTATCCGCATCGGCACGCCTGCGCTCACAACGCGCGGCATGAAAGAGCAGGAAATGCGCCAGGTGGCCAAGTGGATTGCACAGGCACTCGAGCAGCGCAACGATGATGTAGCACTCGATCGTATTCGCAGTGAAGTATCCGACATGGCTAACCACTTTCCTCTCTATGCGTGGCGTCGCCATCCGTCCCCTGTAGTTGCCTGAACAAGGTCGAGCGCCTTCTCTGTCGGACCGGAAAGTGCCCTCATTACTCTATCTGGGTGAGCAACTTCGCTCCCTCCCGCGGGTTGCATCCAATGTGCAAGGTGTAGGTTGTCTGCTTGCGATGTTAGTCGCGCACTCGGGCATCCGGGAGGAACCTATGCGCGCAGCGCACATCGCACTATCGGCATTACTGGTCGTGGGAGTACCGGTGTTCGCCCAGCAAGGGGACGACCATGGACACGGCGGACACGATCGTGGTCAGCAACATCCGCCGCCCGCTCGAGGACCGCAGCCATCCCACGGCAACAACAATCATCAAGCACCACCCTCACAACCTCGCGGCGATGAGCACCACGATCAGGGCGACCATCGCGACGACCAACGGAGGGACTACCGAGATCAACCTGATCATCCCAACGCCCCTCACGTCGATCGCGGCAGAGTCTGGGTTGGCCACGATGGCGGACGTGATGATCCACACTACCATGTGGATCATCCGTGGGAACACGGTCGCTGGTCCGGCGGCTTCGGCCCGCGGCACGTATGGCACCTCGGTGGTGGTGATCCCGATCGTTTCCGGTTCAACAATTGGTTTTGGATGATAGCACCTTGGGACCGGCCATATGTAGATGGATGGCTCTGGGACTCGGATGACATCATCATCTATGACGATCCCGATCATCCCGGGTTTTACCTTGCCTACAATCCTCGCCTCGGTACTTACGTCCACGTCGAGTATCTGGGCCAGTAATTAAGCAGCGTATGGGGACAGGCCGAGCGCCTGTCCCTTTGTTTGTGCCTAGAAGTTATCGGCCTCGCGATTGCAACAGGCATTGAGACAGGCCTCGCGTCAATTCCCGCTGTTCGCGTAAACACTGAGTGCGGAAGAAGCGCAGGCTGACAGCGCAAGTTCTCTTGATTGACACGACCCCTTCAAGAAAATGACGGTGTCAAGTTATTGTCATGCTGCCTGGTGCATGAGGCCGCGAGCGCCTTTTCCGGAGTCAAGTAAATGATGGGCGTTGGTCATCACAATTTCGCGAGCGCGTTGCTTCAGGTGTTGAGCTCAATACAGAGGTAGGCTCGCAAATGTGGCAGTTGAGTATGATGAGCGCGCAGGTTTCGGCAATGCAGTTGGACAACGCCAATCACACATCTCTCTAACCGATCCTTCCCCTGCGGAGACATCAAATCTTGTTGCAAATTTGGAACATGGACGGATTGAACCGCGCCAAGTTGTTGGCACTGCAATGAAGCATCCTTTCCCGTAGATGTTGCAGCCTAATCAGACCGCACGGAGTTAGAAGCCGCTCCCGTTTCGCTCATGCTCGCTCTGTTAGTGGTGCTCCCAAAATCACCCAACTAAGTTCGGCTTTCACAACATTGTCGATGTAATAGAAGAACTGTTGGTCGCCAAGGTGCATATTCATGGTCTATTCTGTAGCCTATGCAGATTGAATCAATACTCTCCCAAATCGATGCTGAAATTGCACGTCTGACACAGGTCAGGAAGCTGCTGGCCGGTGGCGGTGCTAGCTCTATTAGCGTGCCACAACGGAAGACCAAGACGGCGCCAGCCAAGAAGTTAAAGAAGTCTCGCGTTCTTAGCCCGGAAGCGCGTAAGCGGATTGCCGATGCGCAGCGCAGGCGCTGGGCTGCGCAGAAGTCCAAGAGCAAGAAGGAATCCTAACTTTCCAAATGCCTCTTGTATTCTCGTTAGACCATCGGTCCCGAGTTAGAACTCACTACCAGGTTTCGACGGCGAGAATGTTTGGCGGGCCCGGGTGGCCCTCAATGACCTGCGTCTCGATTACCGCTTCCATGTTCTTCTGTTCCCAATCAGAAGGAGCCTTGGCAAGCAGCGAATTGAGATACTCCGGGTTGTAGAGAATTTCGCCCGCGGCCTCCGTCCCTTCTTCGGAAATGCCGGCCGCAATAATTACGGGCTGGCCGGTCGTCTTGTCGTGGATACGAGCCACGATCGCATAGTCGCGCGACAGCTTCTGGTAGGGAAGATCCCAGGCCGTTGCCCACGTAGTTTTTGTCTTGCTGTTGCGATCTACCAGCAGGGCCACCCCGTCCTTCGACTCGAAGCCGAAGCGGAGCTTTTGCGTGACCCGTAGCGTCCAAATGTTGTCGAATGCTCCTATGAGAACGAAAGGCCCCTCCCGCAATTGGCCGAACGTCGCCTCTGAGGCGGGCACCACCCGAAAGGCCTTGCGGCGGGACGCCAGGGCGGCTACCGTCCGCGTCAACGTAATCACGTCGGCCAGGGCGAGGTTTCCCGAGTAGTGAAGCCGGAAGTACAAAGGCTCGGGTTTGGGATTTGTCGGCGTTGTCGTCTCCATCGAGTTGATAGAACCCACATCGATGTTCTTCGCCGGCTCGCCCAGGCAGAAGGTGGTCGCGTTCAGGCTTGAGGTCACAGGCGCCCAGAACCGATCGATGTTTGAGGGCGCAGGGGGATCGTTGTGGTAGCGATAGCCCGCCAGCAAGCCAGCCGCGCCGGTCACCACCAACATGACTGCCACCCCGGCAGCCAAGACCCACCTCAGCCTCCACAAGCGCGATGATTGCGGTGGAAGGGCCGGTTCAATCTCCCCGGCAGGTTCGATAAGGGTGATGATCGGTTCCGGTTCTGGAGCGCGCTCCGGTTCACGAAATACCGGGACATAGGAGCCGGTAGGAAGTTCAACGATCAGTTCACCGCGATGCGCGGGGTCGTAGTAGTACTGGGTAAGACGCTTGCGCACCTCCCCAGCAGTAATGCGCACCACTGGGTCGGAGTTCGCATCGTAAGTCGGAATCCTGCCGAAGACCTCGACGCCAATGCTGCGCTCCTTCAGCTCGGACGCATTGCCAAGGAGAGTCTGCTCCACGGCATAAGCCAGGAGCGCGGGGTAGCGCTTGCTGTTGGCAAACAGGGGATGGATTAAAAGCCGCTCGAGCTGCTCGCGAATGCGCGGCGTCTCAATCAGCGGTTTCGCCTCTGAGTCTTCAGAGGCAGATTTCTGCCCTGCGGGCATTTCGGTCTCCTTGCGGCGAGAACATCAAACAGATTTCGAGTGAGACAGCACGACCATGTCGCGATGGGATTAAGCTCTTGCGCTCTTTCGGTATTTCCCCAGTCGCTCGTCCAAATCTTGGCCAATAACAGCAGCCAGTATCAACGTCAGTCACAGCAGCTAATCAAGTAGCCAAGTTCTACAGGCCAATTCCGGATTACACAATGATCGTACCGCGTATAATACGTGGGGGTTTACCACTTGTCCAGGTTGGATTAAATATCGAGATTGAAAAGGGTTACTGGTAATACTCGAGTTTTGGTACCCGATGGAACCTTTTTACCCGCTGAGGTCACTTTTATAGTCACACTCGGTCCAGAAAATGAGCGGCAGCAGGTGTGTCCGGACCGGGTTTCCCGTTCTTTACATCCTTGTCCAAAGCGCATTTTCTTGTGATTGCGGCTCCTCGCCCCTCCGTTTGCCAGACCTGGATGAATCCAGGCGGGACTTACCGAGGGGCGCTTTTTTGCCTTCCGCAAAGTATCCGTCACCCTTCGGACCTGCTCAATGGGTAAGCATTCGAAATCGGTATCGAACTTGCTTTCCAGCCGAACACTAGCCTGCTTCGCCTCGCCCCCCCCACCATCCTTTCCCGCGCATTCTCGGCAGCGGAGGCAAGACCGGTCGCGTACTCGCCGTATCTCACCGGCAGCCTAAAAGCGCTGCCCACCCACTGCGAGCGCCGCGCTTCGATAGATACGAATGCATCAGTCGTGGTTCAAACTCCGATATTGTCGGTCGATGGACCTGTTGTCAAAGCGAATTTACTCCGCGCTTGCTCCGCGGGGGCGACCGCTGATACAAAGTCTTTGTTGCCAATGCGCTGCTCACGCGCGGCGTAAACGCATCGCTCGAATGGAAGTTGAAGACAAGACCTCCGCGAGTACCGCGATTCGGTCTGCATGCAGGCACACCTTTTGAATCCCTGCCTGAGACCTTGTCTTTCTCTCGTGCCGTTAAAAAGCAGTGTGTCTGCGAGGCCGATTCCCCATGACTCCGTCCCTTATGCCGCATGCGGTGTGCTGGAGCCAGGATCAACAGCTGATCTGGACCATGGTGATCACCAACGGGATCACATTCCTCAGCTATTTCAGTATTTGCGCCACACTTTTCTATCTCGCCCGCAAGACCAATGGAGCGATCAAACGCGATTGGGCGTTCTTTTTGATCGGTTTCGGTCTATTCATCGTCGCGTGCGGATCAACCCACCTGCTCGAAGTGATCACAACGTGGATCCCGGTGTTCTGGGTAGACGCGTGGACGAACATCATTACGGCGGGTTTATCGGCATACGTCGCTGTCCAGTTTACCCGCAAGGCGGCCGACCTTGGGTTCGGGATCAACGACTACGCGAGACGGCTGAGCAATGCCGAAAACGAGCGGGCAAAAGCCGAAGACAGCCTGCTGGCGGCCCGCAAGCTGGAAGAGTGGAACCGGATGTCAGCGGTTGTGACCCACGAGATCAACAACCCGCTGGCCGCCATTCAGAACCTTCTATTCCTGATGCAGGTGACACCGGGGATTACGCCGGAACTCGCCGGCCTGGCCCAACAGTCGTCCGACGAAGTCAAACGAATCGAAAGCCTGACTCGATCAACACTTGGATTCTTCCGCCAGAGCCGAGATCCGGAGATGGTGGACCTGATCTCCTCCGTTGAGGCGGTGCGATTCCTCCTGGGGCCAACGCTGCGGCAGCGGGGAGTTGAGTTGGAAATGACTCACCAGGGCGACTGCAAGGTATTCGGCTATGCAGTAGAAACCCGGCAAGTGCTGTTGAATCTAGTGAGGAATGCGATTGAAGCCATTTCCCGTCGAGGCGCCAAGGTGACGGTGTCCTTGGAGGGCCGCTTGAACGACGTACGCCTCGTGGTCGCAGATGAGGGGGCCGGGATTCCCCCTGAGGTGATGCCCAAGCTGTTTCAGTTCGGTGCAAGCACCAAGGGCGACCACGGAAACGGGATGGGCCTGTGGCTGGTGAAGCAGCTGGTGGGCCGCCACGGGGGCACCATCGAGGCCGAGTCGAAGGCCGGAGAAGGTGCCCGGTTTACCGTGTTCTGGCCAAGGCGCATGCCCGAGCAAAGCACAGCAAATGAATCCCTGGAAGCCGGTCGCAAAGCAGGCTAAGTCAAAGCGCGGTCGAGGTGAACATAGCCTCCGTCGACAATCAGATGCTGTCCGGTGGTGTGTCCCGACTGGGTAGGTGACAACAGGAATACCGTAGCCGCAGCAATTTCAGACGACAGTGTCATTCGGCGGCCAAGGGGAATCTTATCTGTGATCATCTTGAGTTTCGCCTCGGGATCGCCCAGGGTGTCCAGCCAGCGACGATAAAGAGGGGTCATCACTTCCGCCGGCAGCACGGCGTTGACGCGAATTCCGTAGGGCAGTAACTCCGCGGCCCACTCCCGGGTAAGGGCGAGCTGGGCTCCTTTGCTGGCGGCGTAACCTGATGTATTCCCCTGCCCCGTAAGGGCTACTTTGGAGCTGATGTTGACGATGGAACCTTGCGACCGCTTGAGCGCCGGCAAGGCATAGTGCGCCAGGGCGTAGTAGTGAAGCAGGTTCTTCTGCAGGCTGGCGACAAAGCCTTCCACAGTTCCGTGCTCCAGGCCCACTCCATCGTTGACACCCGCGTTGTTGACCAGGCCATCGATGGCGCCGAATTGGCCCTCGATTGTGGCGATGGCCTTCTGGCATTGGGCGGTGTCTTCAAGGTGCGCTTCAATGAGCGTACAGGGCTGCTTGTTGGTTTCGAGTTCAGCCATGAAATGCTGCACGTTTTCCGAAAGGCGGCTAAGCACGACGACTTGCGCACCCTCATCGAGGCATGCACGCGTGATGCCGGCGCCAATGCCCGCGCCGCCGCCGGTGACGATGATGACTTTGTCCTTAAGGCCGAGATCCATGCAGATATCGTAGACGGTCGGGGCGCGGAGAAGCGACCGAAAGAGTTGTTTCTTGACGACCAGACCTGGCGGAGACGCGGGATGCGTAAAGTCCTTATAATCGGCGCGACGCAAGGGAGCCGCTTTTGCTGCCTGCGGACGCCACGGACGCGGCATTGAAGTGGATCATCCTGAATGCGGAGAGCAGATTCAATGAACAAGCGAGAATTTCTGAAGGTGTCGGGAGGGTTTGTGACTGCGAGCATGTTGCCGGACGCGTGGGGACAGGCGCAGGCTGAGCCGCGCACAAACTGGGCAGGCAATTTGACCTTCAGCACGGATCACGTGCACTCGCCCGCGAATGTCGACGAGGTACGTCACGTCGTAAAGAGCTGCGAGAAGCTGCGCGCGCTGGGGACACGCCACTCGTTCAACGCGATTGCCGACAGCAAGTACAACCAGATTTCGCTGAAACGGCTAAACGGAATCACGCTCGACGAAAAAGCCCGGACGGTGACCGTGGGCGCTGGCGTTCGCTACGGCGACGTGGCATCTGTGATTGATGCGCGCGGATTCGCTCTGCACAATCTTGCTTCCCTGCCTCATATATCAGTGGCAGGTGCGTGCTCAACGGCGACACATGGATCGGGACTGCACAACGGCAACCTGGCGACTGCCGTCTCCGCCCTGGAACTGGTGACCGCCGAGGGCGAAGTCGCGCGGCTGTCCCGCGAGAAAGACGGCGAGAAGTTTCGCGGTACAGTCGTTGGGCTAGGAGTGGTGGGCGTAGTCACAAGTGTGACGCTCGACGTGCAGCCGACCTACCAGGTGGCGCAGTCGGTGTACATGGATTTGTCCTTCGACCAGCTGCAGAACAACCTGGAAGAGATCTTCGCCAGTGGATACAGCGTAAGTTTGTTCACGGACTGGCAGCAGCACAAGGCAACGCAGGTATGGGTCAAACGGCGTTTGGCGGCGGGCGATGCGAACAAATGGAAGGCGGAATTCTTCGGCGCCAGGCTGGCCGCGAAGAAGATGCATCCGCTTGCCGATCATGCGGCGGAGAACTGCACCGAGCAGCAGGGGATTCCAGGGCCATGGTACGAGCGGCTGCCACACTTCCGCATGAACTTTACGCCCTCCAGCGGGCAGGAATTGCAGTCCGAGTACTTTGTGCCGTTCGATCGCGGATACGAGGCGATTCTGGCGGTGGAGAAGCTGCGCGACATGATCACGCCGCACTTGTTCATCACGGAACTTCGCACGATCGCCGCGGACCGGTTGTGGATGAGTATGGCCAACGAGCGCTTGTCGCTGGCGATTCATTTTACGTGGAAACCGGAGTGGCCGGCGGTGCGTGAAGTTCTGCCGCACATCGAAGCTGCACTGGAGCCGTTCGGGCCCCGGCCGCATTGGGGCAAGCTATTTACGATGGCTCCCGAAAAGTTGCAAAGTCGCTATACGAAGCTGGGGGAATTCAAGGCCCTGGTCGCGGAGCACGATAAGTCTGGCAAGCTGCGCAATGAGTTTGTGAACACGAATCTGTATTCGAGCTGAATTCCGGGCGCCAATTCGCGATCAGGAAATCCCGGTCATCACCAGCATGCGCGGCTCGGTCATCTCCTCAATGGCGGAGCGAATGCCTTCACGACCCAGGCCGGAATCTTTCACGCCGCCGTAAGGCATGGGGTCCAAACGCCAGCTGGGCGTATCACCCACGATGAGGCCGCCGACCTCGAGCTCGCGGAATGCCGTGAGAATACGGCCGGCGTCTCGTGTGAGAAGGCCGGCTTGCAGCCCGTAGCGCGAGTGATTCACCTCGGCCAAAGCTTCTTCAAAATCTTCATAGGGCTCAACCAGGACGACGGGGCCAAAGACCTCTTCATCGCGAATCCGCATCCCGGACTTTGTGCCAGTGAGGACGGTCGGCTGAATGATTGAGCCTTTGCGTTCGCCGCCTTGAATGAGCTTGGCGCCGCCGTCTATGGCCTCCTTGATCCACTCTTCGACGCGGTCGGCTTCGCTGGCACGAATGAGCGGCCCTACTTCCGTCATTTCGTCTTCGGGATCGCCGACTACGAGCTTGGCCGCCACTTCCACCAGCTTCCAGAGAAATGTCTGGAAAACGCTGCGCTGAACGTAGACCCGCTGAACGCTGATGCAGGACTGGCCGGCATGGCCGAAAGCTGCGTGGGCGGTGCGTACTGCAGCGTCGTCAAGATCAGGCCAGTCATTGTGAATGATCAGAGCGGAGTTGTTGCCAAGCTCCAGCAGAACGCGCTTGCGGCCGGAGTGCGCCTTGAGCTCCCAGCCTACTTTTGCCGAGCCTGTAAAGGAAATGAGCTTGATCCGATCTTCCTTTTCAGCCAGCCACGCGGTATCTGCGTTTGAGAGCGGCAGGATGGCGAGGGCTTCCTGCGGCCAGCCGGCCTTGAGCACAAGTTCGCCTAGCGCGAGGGCGGTGAATGGCGTCTGCGGCGCGGGTTTGAGGATGATGGGGCACCCGGCGGCGAGCGCGGGAGCCACCTTGTGCGCGACAAGGTTCAGCGGAAAATTGGAAGGAGTGATGGCCAGCACCGGGCCGATTGGAAAGCGCTGCACCAACGCCCAGCGTCCTTCATTCCCCTGAGTGAGATCGAGTGGAATTGTTTCACCGCCAAGGCGGGCCACTTCTTCGGCGGCGGTCTTGAACGTGAGCACGGCGCGGTCCACTTCAGTGCGTGCGTGACGAAGCGGTTTACCGGCTTCCGCCACGATGAGGTGGGCGAACCGTTCTTTTTGTTCGATCAGCGCGGCGGTCACGTCTTCGAGGATTTCGCGGCGCTTCCAGCGAGGCAGCGCGCGGGTGCGGCGGATGCTTGCGATAGCGTGGTTGACGGCCTGCCGTGCATCAGCGCGAGTGGCTATGGTGACTCGGCCCACGAGGCCCTGGTCCCAGGGAGACCGAACATCCAGCGCTTCGCCCTCGTTCCATTCCTTGCCGCACAGCAGAAATCCAGTTTGCGTACCCGGTCGCATCTTCATGGTTGACCGCTCCTGGTGATTTCGTACGTCCTGATGGTACAAGTTGATGGCGGCGGACGTCAGGTTGGCAAGCATTTCGGGGCTGATTCACGCGGCTCTGAGGCCGGCTTGGACAGGCTCCCCACGGTACACTGTTCGTCTATGATCCACGACGGCCGGAGCCGCAAATTGCCCTACGATGCGCAAGAGGCGCTTGCCCATCTCAAACTGCGCGACCCCAAGCTGGGCGTCCTTATTGACCGTGTCGGTGAATTCGGTCTGCGCCTCGATTCGGCGCCGTCGCCCTTCGAATCATTGCTTGAGTCGATCTTGTATCAACAGCTGCACGGCAAAGCCGCGGCTACTATTCACCGGCGCGTGCGCGAGTATTTTCACGGCGACCCATCCCCGCAGGCACTGATCGATACCCCCGACGAGAGGCTGCGCGCCGCCGGCGTGTCGGGCAACAAAATCAAGGCGATGAAGGATCTCGCGGCCAAGACGCTGGACGGAACCGTGCCGTCGCATGCGGCAATCAAGAAGATGCCCGACGCTGACATTGTGGAACGGCTGACCGAAGTGCGCGGCATCGGCCCGTGGACCGTGGAGATGCTCCTGATCTTCCGAATGGGTCGCCCCGATGTGTTGCCGGTTACAGATTATGGAGTACGCAAGGGGTACGCGCTTACGTTCATGCGGGTCCCGAAATCCCGGCCCATGACGGCTGAAGATCTGCCCAAGCCGGACGTGGTGTTCAAGCGCGGAATGCGGTGGAAGCCATTTCGTTCCGTAGCCAGCTGGTACTTATGGCGGGCCTGCGATCTGTCCAAAACCGCGGAGTCGTGCTGACCACCTGAATAGCATCTCAAAGCGTTGCAGGATGCGCCCCTTACAATAATCGAATGCGCTCGGGATCGCTTTGTCACGCCCGCCGCAAGGAAATATTGCATGGCTCCGATCAAGCGCTTCGTCTGCATTCACGGCCACTTCTATCAGCCCCCGCGTGAAAACCCCTGGCTTGAGACCGTCGAGACCCAGGACTCGGCCGCTCCGTATCACGACTGGAACGAGCGCATCTGCGCGGAATGCTACGCCACCAATGGCGCCGCACGCATGGTCAATACCAAGAATCACATCACGCGTATTGTGAATAACTACGCGCGCATGAGCTTCAACTTTGGCCCCACGCTGTTGAGCTGGGTAAGAGACAACGCGCCGCGCACGTATCGGATGATTCTGGATGGCGAGCGCCGTAGCCGCAAGAATTTCAAAGGCCACAGCTCCGCGATGGCGCAGGTGTACAACCACGTCATTATGCCGCTCGCGAATCGCCGCGACAAGATCACGCAGATCCGCTGGGGCATTGCAGACTACCAGTCGCACTACGGAGTCCCGCCTGAGGGAATGTGGCTGGCGGAAACGGCTGCCGATACCGAGAGCCTGGAACTGCTTGCGCAACACGGCATCAAATTTACTGTCCTGGCGCCGCACCAATGCAAGCGTATTCGCTCGCTGAAAAATGGAGATGACTGGACCAACACGCCGAATGCAAATGTGGATACCACGCGCCCGTATCTGATCCGCTTCGAGTCAGGCGTGTCAATGGCCATCTTCTTTTATGACGGTCCGGCGTCGCGTGCCATTGCCTTCGAAGGATTGCTGAATTCAGGCGATAATCTCGCGTCACGGGTGACGTCCGGTTTTCGCGATAACGCGCAGCCGCAGCTTGCGCACGTGGCAACGGATGGAGAATCGTATGGCCATCACCACAAGCATGGCGAAATGGCGCTGGCGTATGCCCTCCGCCTTCTGGAGCAGGATAAGGTTGTCAAACTCACCAACTACGGCAGTTTTCTTGCGCAGTTCGCGCCGGACCACGAGTGCCAGATTGTTGAGGAAACTTCGTGGAGCTGCGTGCACGGCGTGGAGCGGTGGCGTTCCGACTGTGGCTGCAACGGAGGACGCGCAGGCTGGAACCAGGCGTGGCGCGCTCCCTTGCGCAAAGCGCTCGACGACTTGCGCGACACGCTGATTCCGTTCACCGAGCAGGAGGGCGTCAAGCTCTTCAAGGACGTATGGATGGCGCGCGACGCGTACATCGAAGTCGTGCTCGACCGCAATTCTGAAACCGTCGACCACTTTTTGCGCGAGCATCAGCATCATCGCCTGAACGATGTCGAGCGCGTGCGCGCGCTTGAGTTGATGGAAATGCAACGCCACGCGCAGTTGATGTACACAAGCTGCGGATGGTTCTTTGACGATATCTCCGGCATTGAGACAGTCCAGATCATTGCCTATGCGGCCCGCGTGCTGCAGCTGGCGCACACGCTGTTTGGCATGCAGGTTGCTGGGTTGGAGGCGTCATTCCTGGGGAATATCGTCCTGGCGCGTTCCAATGACCCGAAGGCCGGAGATGGAGCGCGAATTTACAAGGTGAAGGTTGGCGCGCTCCAACTAGGCCTGGAACAGGTAGCGGCCCACTACGCCATCAGCTCCATCTTTTCCTCCTACGCCGAGGACACTGAACTGTTCTGTTACGCCGTGCGGCGGCTCTCCTACGACACCTTTACCTCAGGGCGAGGACGCCTCGCGGTGGGACGCGTGCGCATCACAAGCACCATCACCGGGGAGCAGCAGAGCTTCAGTTTTGCGGTACTGCACTTCGGCGACCAGAATATTACCGCCGCTGTCAAGACATACGCTGATGCGGACGCAACAAATTTCGAGACATTCATGGCGCAGGCCTCTGAACATGTCCTGCGCGCGGATTTCCCTGAAGTGATTCGCATTCTCGACCGTTACTACGGGCATGTGGATTACTCGCTCACGTCGCTGTTTACAGACGAGCAGCGGCGCATTGTGAAGCTGATTCTCAACGCCACCCTTTGGAACATTGAGAACTCTCTCACCACTATTTACGAGGATCACGCCAGCCTCCTGCACTATCTTTCGCAGGCCGGTTTGCCCAAGCCTCCCGCGCTTACGCTGGCTGCGGGGTTTGCTGTGAACGCCGGCCTGCGACGCGCGCTTGAAGGCGATCCGATCGACCAGGCCCTGTTGCGATCGTTTCTTTCCCTGGCCAGGGCAGACCAGGTTCAACTGGAGACGGCGACCCTCTCCTACATTGCGGATCAGCGCATGAAGCGCGCCATGGTAGAGCTGCAGATGTCTTCCGGATCGCTGGAAATGCTCGACCGTGCCCTGAACCTGGCGAAGACTCTTGTCGAGTTGCCGTTCGAGCTCAACCTTTGGCAGGCGCAGAATATCTGGTATGAGATTATGCGCTCCGCGAGTTACGCGCTGACGTCGTTGGTGCCCGAAGACCGGCCGCGCTGGGACAAGGACTTCTCTGAACTCGGCCGCTTGCTCTCGATTGACACAACGACAATCCAGGCCCAGGATCTCTCCGTCGTGACGACGGGCGATTGACCGCCAACTGCGGCTCTGCAGCCGTGCCGTTGTAAACGTGTCGCCAGAATTGGGGCGCAACGGGTAGCCTTGTCATCAAACTTCTCGCGGTATTCAAGGCGGATTTCGGAGGTCGTATAAGGTCTCCGACTTTTCAGGCCAGCGAAATGGCCCCATGTCCACGCCATGACGGTTGATTTCATACTTGGACGCCGGCAGCGCCGCTCATCGAGAGGCTGTTCCCTCAACTCGTTCGGCCGTGCAGGTTGCAGCTCAGACGCCCTACCTGATCATGTCCACGCTCGACGACTGCCTAGCCGTCGCATTCCTGGCGTTGTGGCCAGCCGCTCCCGATTTTAGGGCTTTTCGCATCCTTGGATTGCTTTTACTTACTCCGTCGTCTTGCAGCAATTGCTCCTGTATTTCGGCCCAGCCGTCCCATCGGCGTCGCCCGAGCCGTTGACTTGCCCGCCAGGTTGCTAGATCCTCGTACACAGCCTGTGAAGCGATGCGCATTCACGACGATCGCAGATTGGACCCGATATCCAAGCAAGCTTCATCTATTCGCTGCCTCCACTTGGCACCTCGAACCGCGATTGCTTGCAGAGTTGGCCGAACGCGCATAAGCCTGTCTCGATGTCTGTGACGGATTGTCGAGTGTCCCACTGGGGACCGAGCACCGTTTTTCTCGTCGCTCGCAAATCATCGCAATTGGCCGCTTCAATGCTTGTGGAGATGCGCTGAATCACCTTCGTCCCGGTCAGCCATTCAACAAACATGGTCCTGGCAGTGAAGGCATGCTTGTGACGGTCTTCGCAGAGTGATTCGTTTGAGAATTTGTCCACGGTCAAGCGATCGCGTGGCAAGGTGATGGACACGCCGTAAATACCCTCGATAGCATCGGGAGAACTCGAAAGCTTCAATTCATGCGCTGTAGAGAATTGGTCGCACGGCGATCCGCGCTCAGCCCCCTTGCCGAGATTTGCTAATTCAATATTCGTGACGTGGCTGCTCGGGCTCTTCGAGTCTTCCGATTCCAGATCGAAGAACACCTCGCATTGCCCATCCAATTTGACCGCGTGTCGCCCCTCATCCACGATCAACCTGGCGCCAAATTTCTTTTGCACGTCAGCAAGTGTACTTTTGCCCACCGTGATGCCCGCGATCGTGTCCTCGACATGCGGAGCCCTCTGGGCGAATTGCATCCTGGGAAAGGCGAGTAGCGCCAACGCAACCGCGATGCGGATCTTCATTGTTGTTGCTCCTGATAAGGAAAACCAGTGAAGCCGTTGAGGGATCGTCAACTCCGCCAGTGAAGTTCCAAAGGGCCGTCCATGGGATGTTTTGGCGCGGCTCCAAGCTGCGATTCGAGGCGCGCCTGCTTGAGTGCGAAGTACCACTTGGCGGGCTTGTCGGCGTCGTCAATCAACATGAGGCTGGGATTGTGGCGAAGGCCTTGAGCCTGCTGAATCATCGTGACCTGGTCCTGCCTGACGAACTTGGCGCCAAAGAACTTTGCAATCGGTGTGACGAATGGCACGTGATAGAAAACGTTCCACGCCGCGATCACATCGATGCGGCAAGTTGAGCTCGTCACGGGCGTGACCGTCGTGAGCGAAGAGAACCACTTGTCGCCGCAGCGGATTGTTTCCGTCCGTCGATTGGGCAGGATGAAGTCGATGGTGGTTTCAATGGGCTGTCCGTACACGCCGAGCAGTTTGTAAGGCGCGGAGTTGCCGCTGGGCGCGTGCGCGCTCATGCGGAAGCCTTCAGGAATGGGCTCGAAGCGCTTGGTCTTTTCGCGGATGCTGGCGCGCGATCGCCACCACCACGCCTGATGCACGAAAGGGCCGTGCGCCGGATCCATCAGGCCGATGATGCCGTGATCCACGTTGCAGGGCAGGTCGGCGGTGAGAAATGCGCTGCGATAGCGCGGGCCGAACTTGGCCAAATCCGGCACAGGCCTGAGTTCGGCACTGTCTGCCTTTCTGCCGCTGCCTGGACCGGGAACATAGACCCACGCATGGCCGTCGCGCTCCTCGCAAGGAAACGCGCTTGCATAGATTCGTGTGGCGTCAAGGCGATCGTGGCTGGAGAGCGAAGGGATCAGTTCGCATTGCCCGCTGCATGGCTCGAATTCCCATCCGTGATAGCGGCATGTCACACGATTGCCGTCGAACCAGCCCTCGCTGAGCGGAATGCCGCGATGCGGGCAACTGTCGCGCATGGCAAAGACGCGGCCGTCATTGCGCCGCCCCAGCACCAGCGGAATATCGAGCAGCATTGCCGTCGCCAGCTTGTTCTTGCGCAGCCGATCAGTGCGCAGCGCTGGATACCAGTCATCGTAGATGAGTGTGGCCGAAGGTCCCTGGATGGGCACGCCCGCTTCTGTTGTGGTGACGAAGGGCATTTGGGACTCACAATAGCATCCCGAGCGTTGCGGTCGCTATTCGGCCCCCACTGGTTCTCCCTCACGCCCCGGTGCCCAGCTCGATTTTGAGACCTGGGAAAGCACGATCCTTTCAGGACAGCGCGCGGTGCGTTACGCCGGCGTGATCGGATAGCTGGGATTGAACGGGAAGATCAGTTCAGCCTGTGAGGCCACAGGACTGCCGTTGACAGTAGCCGGATGGAAGCGCCATGTCTTCACCGTGTCGAGCACAATCTGGTCGAGGACGTTGCCCATGCTCTTCACCAAGCTTGCGGCCGTCACTTCGCCGGCGGCGTTCACGTTCACGTCGACCACGATTTCACGCTGCGAATCGGGCAGCAGCTTGCGGTCAGTCACGGGCGGCTTGGGTGCGAAGACCGGGAAAGCCGGATCCGCGTTCTGAGCATCGCTTCCGTCACCCTGGGCCGCATCACCGCTGCCATTGCTGGTTTGATGGGCTGCCGCAGCAGTGCCGCCGGCTGATTTCACTGGCGGCACATGATGAATGGGCGCGGCAGGTTTTTTTGCGTCCGGCGGCTCTTTGGCGGGCTTGCGCGCCTCGACGGTAGTGAGCGCGGGAGGAAGAGTCAGGCGAGTGGCATGCGAGCCGCCCGCGACTTGGATGCCGGCAAAGATTTTCTGGTTCCCCGGTTGAACGACATGCAATTTGGCGCGCGCACTCAGAACCAGGAGACTCGCGAAGAGTGCCCCGTGCGCGGCGACCGAAATCAAGACAGCTGGCCTGCTGCGCCTCTGTGGAGTGCCCGGCGATTGCATTTAGTCACCTCGGGAGAATGAAAGTCTAAGGACCCTTGCGACCCGAATTCCTGTCGTTTCAAAAAGGGTTTGTCGAGAGCCCAATTCCGATGCAGGTGACCCATCGTCGCCCGATTTCTGCCCTGCGTCAACTGTGCAGGTCAAGCAGGCCTTCGGGTGCTTCGGGTTGTCAGACCGCTCTCAGTTAGACGCGAAGCAGGCGGCGATGAGTGCGGAGATCGGCTAAACGGGGATGAGCTTGCCGTTTTTGACGATGAATCGCTCCCCGCGCCAGACGATGGTGTTGCCGGCGAATCCCGCGATCCAGAGGCCCATCGCCACAACGTCGCGGATCGGCAGGAGCCACAGGTTGGGGAGTACGTCGTGGTCTGCCAGCATGCGGGCGCCAACCGTCATGGCGAGCGTGAGCCGCAGGAAGAAGCTCATGGCCAGGATCCAGAGGCTCACAGGGCTGGCGCCGCTGGCCAGCACGTTGAGCAAGGCCCAGCAGAGCCCGTGGGTAAACACCAGTCCTACGTAGCCGCCGGGACGCGCGTCGCGGACGGTGCGGAACCAGCGCAGCTGATGGTCAACAAATCCGCGCCAGCGATAGCCTGGAACGCTGGTCTCGACGGCTTCGGAGCTGAGGGCGATAGCGTATCCCGCCTTGTAGGCGCGAACGCCGAGTTCGTAATCGTCGGCTAGATGATCGACCAGCACGGCGAGGCCGCCCATGGCTTCGAGTGCTTCGCGGCTCACGGCCAGCGTTGAGCCCAGGCCGTAGCGCAGGCCGCCCTCGATCCAGCGCGATAGCAGCACGCTGGGCTGGAAGTCGGTGGCGATGCCAAGGGCCTCAAGCCGGGACGTGAAGGTGCCGTGAGCACGGCCACGATAGAGCGCAGTGACCAGTCCAACTGGACGCTGGTTCCGGCCTTTGGAGTTTGGAGGCGCGAAGTGCGCCATGACGCGCGTGAGATAGCGCGGAGAAACCGTGATGTCGGAGTCGTTGATGAGGAGATGGTCGTGCTGCGCCAAGGGCGCGAGTTGGGCGAGAGTGCTGACTTTGCCGTTGGTGCCAAGACGCTGCGGGCACTCGATGAGGCGGATGGCGCTGGCTGGAAACTCGCGCTGGAGCTCGGCGACCGCGGCTGCGGCGGGATCGTCCAGCGACGAGACGCCGAAGAGGAGCTCGAACTGGCCGGCGTAATCCTGATTGCAATGGCTGCGGAAGGCGTCGAGCATGCCGAGATCGACGCCCTTGAGGGATTTGAGAATGGAGACGCCGGGAGCGAAGTTCTCGGCGCCTGGAACTCGTTGGGCGAGAAAGATATAGGCCGCGATGAGCGCGGCGAGGAAGTAGCCCATTCCGGCCACGGCGAGCGCGGTCGTCAGCCATTCAATGGCCTGTGCGATTGTGTGCGGCATTCCTTGGCCAGTTTAGCGGAACGAGAGAACTGAGGACCGTTTCGGACCGTAGCTTCGCCAGATACGCCCGTTTCAAGTTACAAAGGCGAAGAAAGTGCGAACTACATAGGGGGGGTGGGGGGTACGTTCTCAAAAATCACCAGCTGATCAGGACAGAAAACGCGATTCTGTCCTGATCCGCCAGATTGAGTATGCGCCGGTAGGAACTGGCATCCTGTGCCCGTCGTCACGACGGGCAGGGAGTGGAAGGCAACTGGGAGTGGAAGACCCGGAAATCAGATACGATGCGGGGAATGGGATTCGGCTTTCAACGCGGTTGGCGGGTACATGTTGCCTTGATGGCGACCGGAGCGATCGCGGCCCTGATCGCCATCCGGTATCCGGCGTTTGATCTAATTTTCCGGCTCGCCTTGTCGGTTCTTCCGTTTGCGATTGTTCTCAGTGTTCTGCGGGCCTATTTAAGTGCGAGATGGTTGTGGGTAAGAGTTGCGCCGATGTTTGCCCTCCATTGCGCGGTGATTGCCTGGTATCTGCCATATGTTCGCCGGTTGAACATCTGGATATGGGGCTTGGCGGTGATCGCCGAGTGCGTGCCCATCGCTCTGGGTGTCGCCCCAGGTCTGCCAGATGACTGGGAAGGATGACAACCAGTTCTGCTTCTCCTATGACTAGCCCCGGTCCTTAGATGTGGCAGCTGGCCTGGCCGCGCTTTTCGAGGTAGCGCTGGTGGTATTCCTCGGCGCGCCAGAAGGTCTGGGCGGGCTCCACCTTGGTGACGATGCGCTTGGGCTTGAAGCGGCCTTCGCTAGTGAGCTGGTCGATCTTGGCTTTGGCCTTTGCTTCCTGCTCGGGAGAGTGGAAGAAGATGGCAGACCGGTATTGCGTGCCCCAGTCGGGGCCCTGGCGATTCATGGTGGTGGGGTCATGCAGTTCGAAGAAGGCGTCCAGCAGCTGTTCGTAGCCGATCTTCTCGTTGTCGAAGTCGAGCTCGACTACTTCGGCGTGACCGGTGGTGTCGGTGCACACGTCTTTGTACGTCGGCCTGTCCACCGATCCACCTTCGTAACCGACCGCGGTGGCGGTTACGCCCGGCAATGCGGCAAACGCCGTTTCCACGCCCCAGAAACATCCCGCGCCAAATGTCGCTTTCTCAATGCTCATGCTCTTACAGATGCGCGAGGTCGATCTCCGGTAACAGAAGATGGTCTCCTACCCAATCAGGTCTTGGATGGGAAAAGCCCATTTTCATCGCCGGAGGCAGCCCGTTGCGATCTCCTCCAAAAATGCTACGTCCTCTTGCGGCCAAAACCGCCGCCGGGCTTGCCGCCCGGCTTGCCTTTGAAGCTGTTCGGCCGCGACGAGCCATTGCTGCCCGCTCGTGGCGCGCTGCTGGGTCTCCCGCCGCCTGGGCGCGCGCCACCGCTTCCGGCTCCGCGATCCTGAAACCCCGAGCGCACTGGTCCTTTTGAGGATGGCCTGGGTCCACCGGGCCGCGGAATGCCGCTGGAAGTAAATCCTGCGCGGCCTCCGGCGGGTGGTCTGGCCGTGCCGCGGAACGACGGTGCGCCTTCGCGGCGGGGAGGAAAGCTCGGTTTCTCGCCTGAACGGCCTTCGGGCCTAGGGGTGAAGGGCCTGCCCGCTCCCTGGGGTGGTCGCCGGCGGTCTCCACCGAAACTACTGCCCGCTGGTTTTCCGGGCCGCGGACCAAAGCGCTGATCGGAACCCTGTCCGCCGCGAGTGGGACGATCAGTGGGGCGAGAAGTTGGGCGGGCAGCGCTTCGGTCAGCGGGACGATCAGGGCGCGATTTAAATGGTTTGCGGTCCTCAAATCCAGTGCCTTCGGCTCTGCGAGGACGGCTCGGGAACGCCGGCCGCTCAAAGCGCGGCTTGTCGGTTCCACCGGTTGCGGGACGCTCGCGGAAGGGGCGCGGCCCTGCGCCCTGTAGCCGGGGGCCGGGAAAAGCTGCGGCGATCGCCGCCTCGATCAACCGGTGGCTTGGCAAAGCCTCGGCCTTCACCTCGATTGACGGGCGGCTTGGAGAATCCTCGACCCTCGCCCCGATTAGCAGGAGGTTTGGAGAAGGTTCTGCCTTCGGTGCGATCGGCTGGAGGCCGCGAGAACGGCTTGCGCTCGCCGCCCGCCTGCGGCCGGCCAAATGTGCTGCCGGCATTGCGGCGTTGCCCGCGATCATCCGTCCGCGGTGTGAAGCCACGGTCCTGCGTGCGTGGGCGATCCTGGCCGGTTCCGCCAGTTTTGGGAACGAAGCCTCGGCCCGAGCTACCGGTGCGAGCTTCAGGCCGGGGGCGGTCTTGTCCGCGGTCTGAGCCCCGATCGGAACCACGCTCCGGCCCGCGCCCTCTTACCGGCAGGAAGGGCTTGCCGGGTCTTGTTTTGGTGGCTTCGGGATCAACCGTACGGCCAGCTTCCCTGGGTAGCATTGCGGTCGACTTGATCCGTTTCGGCTTCCATTTCCCATCCGCTGCCAGGCGCAGCATTTTCAGCTCTTGCTCGTCCAGTTCGCGCAGGCTGCCGGGCTCCTGGTCCAGGATCAGCGGGCCATACCCAACGCGGCGAATCTTCTCTACAAAGTGGCCGATCTCGTCGAACATCTTGCGCAGCTCGCGATTGCGTCCTTCAATCAGCACTACTTCGTACCAGGGATTCTCACCCACACGCACCTGGCGGATGCGTGCCGGCGACGTGCGCACGCGACCCTCGCCGGGTTTGCCGCGATCGATGCTGATGCCGGCGCGAAGGGTCTCAAGCTGCTCTTCGGTCGGCTGCCCGCTCACCTTCACAAGGTACGTCTTCTCAACAGCGGAAGCGGCCTTGGTGAGCTTGTTGGCCAGCTCGCCGTCGTTGGTGATCAGCAGCAGACCTTCGCTCAGGTAGTCGAGGCGTCCCACCGGGTAGAGCCGCTCGCCCATCTTGGAGAAGAACTGCATGACCGTTGGCCGGCCTTCAGGATCGCTCACTGTGGTAACAAATCCACGCGGCTTGTTCAGCACAAAGTAGCGAAGGCGCTCGGCGCCCTGCAGCAGTTTGCCATCGACGCGGATGTGATCGCGATTCCTGTCGGCCTTGGAGCCCAGTTCGGTGACGATCTTGCCATTCACCTGTACGCGGCCTTCCGTGATCAACTCTTCAGCGTGGCGGCGGCTGGCTATTCCGGCCTGCGCCAGGATCTTCTGCAGCCGCTCCATCTTTGCCGGGGGACGGGGGGCGGGTTCGAAGTCCCCCTCTTCATCATCGGCTTCATCAGAATCCGCAGCGACTTCGGCAGCTTCGGCGTCCGTTTCGATGGCCAGTTGATTGACAGCTCCGGCATCGTTCGACTGCGCGGCATCTTCAAAGGTGTCCGCAGCCTGGGCGGCGGCCTCGGCAGCTCCGCCTTCGGGCGTGGCGGGGCTTTCGTCCTGCATGCGATGCGCGGCTTCAATGTCCAGCTCCGCCTCTGCCGTGCGCGCGGCCGACTTCGAGGATGCTTTCTTTGCCGGCGCTTTTTTCGCGGCTGACTTCCTGGGTGCAGCCTTTTTGGCGGCTGATGCTTTCTTCTTTGGCGCGTCTTCCTGCTCGGCAGACTGGGACTCGGGAGCGCCCGCTTCGGCTTTTGCGGACGATTCTGGCTCAGGTTTCGCGGCTTCCGCTTCAGCGCTCTTCTTGATCTTTTTCGGCATGGGGAACGGTCTCGATTTCTTCGTGCGGCTCGGCAGGCAGGGCAATGTTGCCTGCGGATGGTTCCGGAGCAGCTTCGGTTCCCGCAGAGTCAACCGGGGTGTCTGCCGAAGGTTCTGGCTGGTTTGATGAGGCAGACGGCTCTGATGACGCCGCTTGTTCTACTTCAGATACGGGGGCCGGAGCAGACGCGGCTTCCATCTCTTCTGCCCCTTCGGCAAGCTCTTCGCCGCTGGGGGAATTGTCTTCGAGCTCCGCCTCAGACTGCGCGGCATCGGCAGCCACCGACCTCCGGCTCCAGCTCTTCAATCTCAGCCGTAGCCATCTTCTCGAATTCTTCCATTGACGGAAGTTCGGCGAGGTCCTTCAACCCGAAGCGCAGCAGGAATTCCTTGGTGGTCTTGTAGAGGATGGGGCGCCCGATTACCTGTTTGCGGCCAGCGGTGGCAATGAGCTTGCGAGCCAGCAGGGACCCCAGGACGCCACCTGTCTCCACGCCTCGGATCTCGCTGACTTCAGGCGCGGTGACCGGTTGTTTGTAGGCCACAACGGCCAGGGTTTCAAGCGCCGGCAGCGAGAGCTTCATCGGCGGTTTGAGGCTCTTGACGAAGAGCCGTACGGCGTCATGGCACTCGGGCTTGGTCGCCATGCGGTAGCCGCCAGCGATCTCGCGAATCTCAAGTCCACGGCGATCTGAAGCGTACTCCGCAATCAGCTCGTCGAGTAGCTGTTTCAAGACACCCTTGATCTCCCGATCGCGCAACCGGGCCTGGCGCTTGGCCTCGGCTTCGATATCGGCCGAGGAGGCAGCTGCTTCGCCTGAAGGGATGTCGGCCAGAGTGTCTGCCGATTGTTCCACGGTGTCAGCGGCAGGAGGTTCGGCGGGCGCCACGACTTCGCTCTCGGCAGGCATCTCAGATGTCGCCGCTAGCGCATTTTCGTCGGCGTAGACCTCGGGTGTCTGCTCGAGACCAAGGTATTCGAGGCCCTCTGCGAGCAAAGGCGGCGGCTGATCGGGGTTTTCACCGGCCACTTCCGCGGTTTGTTCAGCGGCGGCGGCCTGTTGGGCAGCCTTCCATTCCAGCGCGTCCCCGGCAAACAGGGTGGCGAGCTGCGTCAGCGTGACGGGCTCTTCCGCGGCGTAAATCACTGCTTCCAGCTTGGCTTTCAGACTCATTCCGTTATTGGCACCTCAAGTATGGTACCGGAAGCGGGGCCCGGCTGCGCACTACGGACGTACTTCGGGGTCACTCTCGGGCCTCGTCTCATGCCGACGCCGGGGCGGCGTCAAAAAGCGGGGCCGTCCGATTCCTCGGACGGCCCGGATGATGACGAAGTTTTTGACCAGACCGGAACGGTCTAGTTGGGGTGGATGGTGCGGAACAGCGCGAACAGCAGACCGGACAGAAGGGCGGCAGCAGGCAGGGTGAAGACCCAGGCAGCCGCGATATTGCGGATGGTTGATAGCTGCAGTCCGCTCTTGTTCGCGGCCATGGTGCCGGCGACTCCTGAGCTCAGAACGTGGGTGGTACTGACGGGCAGGCCGAAGTTGTCGGCAGCCCAGATGGTGCCCATCGCGACGAGCTCGGCGGTGGCGCCCTGGGCGTAGGTCAGGTGCTCCTTGCCAATCTTCTCGCCCACTGTAACCACAATGCGCTTCCAGCCCACCATCGTGCCCAATCCCAGCGCCAGGGCCACTGCCACCTTCACCCAGCTGGGGATGAACTTGGTCGCTTTGTCCACCTTCCTCTTGTAGTTGTCGAGCGCGGCGCTGTCGTCCCTGGTGAAATCGCCCTGGTGGTTCTTGGCGAGGATGCGCAGCGTTTCGCTGGTCACGTACATGTCGTTGCGGACGTTGGACTGCATGCTGGAAGGGACAGCTTTGTAGTCGCCGTAGGCCTTTACCGCGCCTTCGGTGTCACGAATCAGTTCGCGCAGGGCCGTCATGGTGGCAGGATGCACCTTTTTGGTCTGAAGGTAGATGGTCAGTTCTTCACGCGGATCCGATCCGAGGATAGCGTTCCTGTCGACGTGGCGATCCACGATCGAAACGGCCTGCTCGGAAGCGGCGATGAAGTCCTGGATGTCATGCGGCGTCACGGCGTGATTCAAGGCATAGGCGGCGGGCACGGTGCCGATGAGGATCAACATGATGAGCCCCATGCCCTTCTGGCCATCATTGGAGCCGTGGAAGAAGCTGACGCCGGTGCAGGTGAGCACCAGAAGCGCGCGGATGGGGAAAGGCGGCGGCGTGTTGTCCTTGGGCGCCTCGTAGAATGCCGGGTACTTTAATCAGCGCCTTCGAGAGGAGGAAGAGAAGGGCAGCGCATCCGAAACCGACGATGGGCGAAATCAGCAGAACTTTGAAGACCTTGGTGGCCTGTTCCCAGTCGACCCCCGAGGTACCCCCCGCGCCGGACGCCATGAGCTGGTTGGCAAGGCCCACGCCAATGATGGAACCGGTCATAGTGTGCGTGCTTGAGGCAGGCAGGCCCAGCCACCACGTGCCGAGGTTCCAGAGGATAGCGGCAATGAGCAGGGCGAACACCATGGCGAAGCCTGCGCCGGAACTGACTTTGAGAATCAGCTCAACGGGAAGCAGCGTGATGATGGTGAAGGCCACACCTCCCGCCGAAGTAAGAACGCCGACCAGATTGCATAATCCAGACCAGACCACGGCGATATTTGGATCGAGCGAGTGCGTGTAGATGACGGTGGCAACCGCATTGGCGGTGTCATGAAATCCGTTCACGAACTCGAATCCCAGGGCGATCAGGAGCGCAACGCCGAGAAGAAGATAGGGCCAGATGCTGCCCAGAGAAGTGCTGCCCAGGTCGCCAGCGACGTGGAAGCCGATGTATCCGAGGCCGCCGACCAGGGCTACGAGGACGATGGCGCCGCTTACCCAGCCTGGCATCTTTTTTTTCTTGTCTAGGAGGGATGCGCCGGAATGAGGCGCGTCAACGGTTGTCGCAAGATCAGCCATGGGGAAGCTCCAGATGGGGGATTGGGGTTCAGTCCGGTAAGCGCGGGGAAGCAAATTGCCAGACTCAGCAACGGATACACGGCGGATGTGAATGAGGCATTAAGGCTTTGTTAACTGAGAACGCTGCCTGACGCGGGGAAGAATTTCGATGCAGGTAAAGCGATTTCAACTTGAGTGACATAACTCACATACAAAGTCTGGAAAACGGCAGATAAATATCAGTACTTGATCAGAATATGAAGAGTTTCCCGAATGGGCGCGGAGGGGTCCGGCTGCATTCGGTCCACAGAGAATCCACCACTGGGTGAATCTCTGCAGATAAATATTGACCTCGGGCGTACTCCTTTTCTCTGATCGTGTTGAGTTCTGAGTCCCGAGGACGGAGGACCGCCCCGGACTACGCTCAAGGAGAGAACGCGATGATAGCTCCCCCCACCACGAAACCCTCCTCCTGGCCGATTTCGATCGGCGCCGAGGGGATTGCCGCCGCCCAATTTGCCCGTTGTGGTTTTGACGTACTGGTGCAATCAGGTCGCGACAAACCCTGGTATGACTTCGCAGTAACACGCGCCGGCAACCTGATCAAGGTTTCCGTGAAAGCAAGCGACGACGGGCGTTGGAATCTCCCTCAGAGCTTCGCGCGGCGCGGCCCGGAGCCCGGCGCAAAGAACATCGACTGCAGAAGCGCGATTGACTTCTGGATGGACAGCCAGGGATCAAAAACGATCTGCTGCATGGTGCAATTTGAAGGGGTGGCGATCAATCAGCTGCCACGGATTTATCTTGCGTTCCCCAATGAAATCGCCGCCGAAATGCGTATAGCCTCGGAGCGGACCGGCCATTGCGCGCTGCACGAACTGTATGAATGGACGACCAGCGACGGCAAGCTGGAAGTCGGATCGCTTCCTTCGACCTGGCGCTTTTCACCGGAACGCATCCAGGAGCTCATTGAACGCCAGTCGGCGCCCGCTTCAGTAAGCGGCATGATTTCCAAAAACATTGGAGTAAGCACGGCAACGCCCATACCGCCCCGGGTGGAGCGGGCCTCAACGATAGCTCTTAGCGCCTAAATAATCGATTCCGCAGTCTAGCGAGGAGCGGTGTTCCGCTCAAACCAGTTGGCAAGCTGCTCTTCGCTTAAACTTCCTTCCGCAACACTCCAAAAAGTAAGAACGCGGTCTTCCTTCGAGGCTGTAACGATGCACCCGTTCAGCAGCAAGAATGTCAGTGAGACAGTAAACGCGGTTCGTTTATTTCCATCTACAAATGGATGATTCGCAATGATGCCTTTGGCATATGCAGCGGCAAGCCGGGTTAAGGGTGGCTGCTCCTCAGAGTAAGCGTACAGGTTTTTTGGTCGGGCTAACGCCGATTCGAGCAAGCCCAGATCGCGCACTCCCTCGGGTCCGCCATGCTCCTTGAGGGTCTCTTCGTGCATCGCCAGCACTACATCCTGCCGAACCCAGACCGGCTCACTCATTCTGCGAGTCGTTTCAATACATCCCGGTTCTCACGCATGATTTCGCGCGCTGCTTCCATCTGCGTCGCGAATTCTTCGTCATAGGGAGCAAGTCGCATCCCGGCAGGGCTCTCAGTTAGATAGAGATTGTCTCCCTTTTGGACGTTGAAGCGAGCCAGGGTCTCCTTGGGCAGTATGATCCCTTGCGAGTTTCCAATGGCAATGACTTTCAGGGTTGTCGCCATATCGCCTCCTGTTATCTAATTATAACATTTGTTTTAACTTGGGTGATCTGTAGTCTAGCGCCAGTCGTCACGGGCAGCCATGCCCTCGTTCATCACGGCGTCGAACTCGGTGTTCTTCTTGATGAAGATCTCGCTGAAGGCGCTGTCCTGGCGGAGCAGCACTGCCTGCAACCGCACCAACTCAAGCAATGCCAGGAACATGGCCACCAGCGCGCGCTCGGACTTGGAGTGGCTCAGCAACTTGCGCAGGGCAACCGGCTTGTCTTCCATGGTGAGGCGTCGGCCGAGGAACTGGATCATCTGGCCGACAGTGACGGCATCGTCCTGCACGTTGAAGGTTGGGCGCCTCCGGGCGCGATCGATGATTTCCCGGAAGATGCGGACAAGGTCGGTCGTATCCGCAGCCACTTCAGGCTCCGCGGCGGCATCGCCCTTGAATTCCTTGACGCCGGGATTTGACCAGGTGGCGGCTTCCAGCATCTGCTTTTGCTGAAGCATCTGGGCGGCATTCTTGAAACGTTCGTGCTCCAGCAGCCGCTCCACCAGCTCGCGCCGGGGATCTTCGGGCACGTCGTCCGGACCTACGGGCATGCGGGGCAACAGCATCTTGCTCTTGATGTGAATCAGAAGCGACGCCGTGTAGATGAACTCGCCGGCCACATCCACGTCGCTGGCCTTGAGCTGATTCACGTAGGCCAGAAACTGCGCCGTGATCCGGGCGATAGGGATGTCGTAGATGTCGATGTCCTGTTTGCGGATCAGGTCGAGCAGCAGGTCCAGCGGCCCATCGTAGACCTGGCCGACCATGATGTCGAAGGGCGAAAAGGCTTCCTCTTCCTGCTTTTTCGGCTTGGAAATGGGTTTCGCGGCCGCCTTCTCCGTCGGAACAGGCCTGGACGTCAGTACAAGCACTTCGGGCGCGTTTGGTTGCGCCTCGGGTGCGGGTGACAATCCAGCGGATATTGTGCTCGCCTTGAGCCTTGATCGGCGCCGCATCCGGTTCGGCCGGAGGATCGGTGCGGGGCAGAACATCGGGATCGGGGTCGGGACCGGCCGGTGGACCGGGATCAGGATTGCGGTCGGGCTCAGGATCCGGCGAGTCGGGCGTGGGGTCGGGATTTGGCTCCGGGTCGGTAACTGGTGCCGGGCCAGGCTCCGGTTCGCGAACCGGGGCAGTAGCGGGAGCGTTCTCAACTTCAAGGGCCGAATTGTGGGCTTGTTTCATTCTTTACTACACCGCCTTGGGCGCCGGCGCCAACTGCATGGCAGCCCGCACCTGGACCATGGTCTGCTCAGCGCGACTCTGTGCCCTCGCCTTGCCTTCTTCCAGAATATTCTTCACATCGGATTCACTGTAACTGGCCCGCCGCTCCTGAATGGGGGCCAGCACCTGGACCAGCGCATCGGCTGCCCATCCTTTGCATTCGATGCACCCGATCCCCGCGGACCGGCAGCCTTCATAGACCTTGCCGAGTGTTTCCGGTGATGAAAACACCTTGTGCAGGTCGCCCACGGGGCACTTGTCAGGATCGCCGGGGTCCGTCCGTCGGACACGCGCAGGGTCCGTGACCATGGTCTTGAGCTTTTTACGCAGTTCCGGTTCCGGGTCGCTCAACAGGATCGTGTTTCCGTAGCTCTTCGACATCTTCCGGCCATCTGTCCCAGGTAACTTGGGGGAGGGCGTCAGGAGTTCTCTCGGTTCCGGCAGAACTTCCTGGCCCTCAAGTTTGTAGAACTGGTTGAAGCGCCGGGCGACCTCGCGGGTCAGCTCCACATGCGCAACCTGGTCCTGGCCCACGGGAACGAACTGAGGTTGATAGATCAGAATGTCCGCAGCCTGCAGCAAGGGATAGCCGAGAAATCCGTAGGTCGTCAGGTCCTTGCCGAGCAGGTTTTCCTGCTGCTCCTTGTAGCTTGGAACCCGTTCCAGCCAGCCCAAAGAGGTAATCATGCTCAACAGCAGGTGCAACTCCGCGTGCTGCGGCACGTGGCTCTGGACAAAAAGAACCGACCGCTGCGGATCGAGCCCGGCCGCCAGGAAGTCGAGAATCACTTCCTGCGTATTGGCGAGCACGTTCGAGGGATCGGCGTAATCGGTGGTCAGCGCGTGCCAGTCGGCGATAAAGAAGTAGCACTCGTACGAGTCCTGCAGCTTGACCCAGTTAGCCAGGGCGCCCATGTAGTTGCCCAGATGCAGCTTGCCCGTGGGGCGCATCCCGCTTAGAACGCGCGGGCGGGAGATGGAGTTCAGTTCTGCCATTGTGCCTGTCAGTTCCGGAGGGATCGCCGGGAAAATAGAGCCAAAGTCACGCGCAAATCAGCGGGATTGGCTCGCTTCATTGTACCGGGCAAATCGAGGTCTATCGGAGCCGCTCCAAAACCTCCAATTGGCAGCCGGAGATCAGCCGCCTTGCAGGCTGTTCAGCGCAAACTGCACCAGCGCCAGCGTAGGCGACATCAGGAAGCGCACAATCGGGCCGCCCGCGAAGATCATCAGGATGAAGCTGAACATCCCCATGCCGTCGTAAGCGGAAATCCAGTTGTAGGGGAGAAAGTGTCGCAGGATGCGGCTTCCGTCCAGCGGAGGCAAGGGCAGCAGATTGAAGAAAAACAAGGCCAGGTTTACCAGGACGCTCAGGCGGCAGAGGATAAAAAGCGCCTGAACGTTTGTCATCACGGCTTCGGCGTCGGGCAAATGGCCCTGAAATTTGACGATTGCCGCCAGCCCGAGAAAGCCCATGAGCGCCAGCATCAGGTTCGAAGCTGGCCCCGCCAGCGTGGTCAGCACGTCGTCACGGACAATCTTCTTGAAATTCCTGGTGATGACCGGCGTCGGCTTGGCCCAGCCAATGAGAAATCCGCCCATGCCAAACAGGGATCCGAAGATCGCCAGCCCCGGAATGATCAGCGTGCCGATCGGGTCTATGTGATAGATGGGGTTCAGCGTTACGCGGCCCTGAAGCCGGGCGGTCTGGTCGCCAAGCAAGGAGGCCGTCCAGGCGTGCGCGCACTCATGCACGCTGAGTGAGAAGACGAGCAGCACGAATTCAAATAACGCGACAACAAAGTCAGTAGGGGTAGCCTGCAACACATTCTCCTGTGGTCGGAAAACTCAGGTTAGCATGCAACCTTAGTTGCGGGTTGCCGGGAACTCTCCCACAATCTCGCGTGGGCCGATATTCGAGCCACCGTGCACGATGGAGTGGCTGCCGATGCGCGCCCCTGCGCCAATTTCGGTGGGAACCAGCGTGACCTTGTCGTAGTCGTCGGGATCGTAGGTGTGCGAGTAGACGCGTGCGTAGGAGCCTATGATGGCGTGCTCCCCGATGTTGATGCCGCCGCGGTCGTGCAGCATGGCCCGCTGCCGGATGACGACGCCGTCGCCGATCCGCAGCTTGTAACCGTAACAAAGCTCTACGCCGTGAAAGATGCGCACGCCCGTTCCCATGTGGGCAAAGAGATGGCGGCCGAGCATGCACCGGAAACGCAGTCCCAGCCAGTGATTCAGCCCAATCGGCGATCGGTCGAACATCTGCCAGAACCATAAGAGCGGCTTGCGCTTGTCGAGCTCCGCATGGTCGGCCTCCTGGAAATGCTCCGCCTCCAGCGTCATGTTGTCCGGATCCATTGAAAGGCTCATCACGTTGCCGGGCAGCTCGCTGGTAAGCGTCAGATTCAGCTTCCCGCCGTGCGGGCGTCCCAGGTAAAGCTGATACAACTGGTCGCGCACGATCTCGGCGCGGCGCTCAGGCGCCTGGTGCCGGGTGAACTCGTCGTCGAGAAACGAGATCCAGCGGCGGTAAATCTCCTCCGCTTCCGGAGCGGGACGCGGCACATTCACTTGATTGCCCATACGCTTTGGACGATAAACCACACGGTCAGGATGCAGCCAGCGATGGATAGCAGGCCGAGTCCGCCCGCGGCGTTATCCTAGAGAGTCAAGCCACGCTGGGAGAGTCCGGCCAGGCTGCTCTCGAGGGAATAAACGCACTATGCCTGAAGAATCCGCCGCAACTACTGCCGAAACACCGCAGATCGAAGCCAGGACGCCCGCCCCTCTCGCCACTATCGCAACGCTCGGGCAGCATGAAGGCCAGTCCGTTACCCTGCGCGGTTGGCTCTACAACCTGCGCGAGAGCGGCAAGCTGCTGTTTCCCATCTTCCGGGACGGCACGGGAACAGTGCAGGGCGTGGCCCATATCAAGAGCGTGCCGGCGGAAGTCTTCGAGTCGCTCAAAGGTCTCACGCAGGAGTCCTCCGTCATCGTCACCGGCAAGGTTCGCGCCGACAAGCGCGCACCTGGAGGATTTGAGCTCGACGTCGAAGACATCAACGTCGTGCAGCGCGTACCCGAGTCCGATCCGTATCCCATTTCGCTCAAGGAACACGGCGTCGAATTCCTGATGGAGCATCGCCATCTCTGGGTGCGGTCTCCGCGTCAGTCGGCGATTCTGCGCGTTCGCGCCGAGATCATGCGGGCCGCCGCCGAGTATTTCGACAACAATGGCTTCATCCGCACCGATCCGCCGATCCTGACGCCCGCGGCCTGCGAGGGCACCTCCACGCTGTTCCCCGTTGACTACTTCGGCGAACCCGCGTTTCTCACGCAATCCGGACAGCTCTACATCGAGTCGACGGCGCTGGCACTGGGCAAGGTCTACAGCTTCGGTCCCACCTTCCGCGCGGAAAAATCAAAGACGCGCCGTCACCTCACGGAGTTCTGGATGGTGGAACCAGAGGTTGCCTATTGCGATCTCGATGGCCTGATGGAGCTGGCCGAAAACTACATCTCCTACATCGTGCAGAGCGTGCTGAAGAATCGCGCGGCCGGAGTTAGAGGTGATCGGCCGCGATGTCGCCAAACTGGAGAACGATCGTCCCGCCCTTCCCGCGCCTGCGCTACGACGAAGCGGCCAAAATGCTCCAGCAGGCCCACGTTGACGGCCACCTCGAAAACCCCTTCGAGTACGGCAACGACTTCGGGTCACCGGATGAAACCTGGCTCACACAGCAGTTCGACAAGCCCGTCATGGTGCATCGCTATCCGGCCGCGGTGAAAGCTTTCTACATGGAGCCAGATCCGGCGGATCCAACCTTCGCGCTCTGTCTCGACGTGCTCGCACCCGAAGGCTACGGCGAAGTCATTGGCGGCTCGCAACGCGTGGCCAGCTACGACCTGCTCAAGAGCCGCATTGAAGCGCATGGCCTGCCGCTTGAATCTTTCCAGTGGTATCTCGACCTGCGCCGTTACGGCAGCGTGCCCCACGCCGGCTTTGGCATGGGCATCGAGCGGCTAGTCGCTTGGGTCTGCGGCCTTGATCACGTGCGTGAGACCATTCCGTTCGCGCGCACGCTGCATAGGATTTATCCGTGACGAACAGGGAATAGGCACTAGGGAATAGGGAGTAGAAAGCGAACGCGACTTAGGTCGCGCTCTCCTTATTGCATGCGCCCTGGTAGCATCCGCCCCGCCAGTCGATACACGCAGCACTGATCCACGCTTACCTGGAACGCGTCTGCCGAAGCGTCTTCGGGGCTGAACGGAATGTTCTCGTCGGCCAGGCGCTCAATGCCGGCGAACTGCCGCACCAGGTTGTCGTGCTCGGCATGAATGTAGATCAGATCGATCGGCGCCGTTCGCGTATGGGACTTCTCCACCAGCCGTTCGAGTAGTCTTCTCACCATTTCGCGGTCGAATGAGTTGAAGACGACGAGCACCAGCGGGCCATCCGGCATCGGCAGATCAAGCACATCGCCCTCCACCGCGCTCACTGCACGGCACGCCCTCGGCTTGCGCATCCACTTCTTTACATTTCGCCCAGCGCGCGCAGCCAGCTTCGGGTTCAGCTCAACACCCACGATCGCGCGGAATGGATACTCCGATGCCATCATCAGCACGCGGCCCTTTCCGCAGCCCAGATCGATGAGCGTGTAGTTCGCAATCGTCAAGCCGTAGAGGCTTATTTGCCAGAGTGCAATCGCGCCGTAAAACAGTGACGGGGCAGTCGCGTAGTAGCCTTCGCTGCCGATGTCGTTGGGGTGACCCGTGGTGAGCGAATCGGCATAGAGCAACCCGCTCGTGTCTACACCATGCTTCCGATCGAAAGGATGCGTTCGCTGAGGCCGGGAAGAGCCTCGCTGCCACACCTCGGCAAGGCGCCGCCGAACGGAATCCAGCAGACTGCGCGCAGGGAACCATTGCCGAAAAGTGGAAAGGCTGATCACTTCAAAGCGACTGTAGCAGAGAGTTGCGACCTTCGCGATCTCATCCAGTCCGCGCTTGTCTCCGCTACACTCGTGAACATCGCCATCGGGCGATGGAGAGCGGCATGCAAACCTTTATTGCTCTGTTGCGCGCAGTCAACGTGGGCGGAACCGGAAAGCTTGCCATGGCAGACCTTCGGGTGCTGCTCAAGGACCTCGGCTACGCCAACGTGGAAACCTACATCCAGAGCGGCAACGCGGTCTTCGACGCACCCGGAAAAGCTCCGGCCATCACGCGCGCATTGACCACGGCGCTCGAGAAGCACACCGGCGCGTCAGTGGGCGTTATTCTGCGCACCCACCAGGAACTCGGTCGCGTGATTGATGCGAATCCATTTGCGGCGGAGGCCGCCGCAGACGGCGCCAGGGTCCACGCATCCTTCCTCGCAGGACAGGCATTGCCGGGAGCCAAAGCCGCCCTCGACGCCATCGTGGCCCGCTATCCGGCGCGCCGCGACCGCTTCCACCTGGCCGGCGACACGCTCTACTTCCACTTCCCCGAAGGCGCCGGCGAGACAAAATTCACCGGCAAGCCGCTCGACCGCGCCATAGGCGTCATTGGCACCGGACGCAACTGGAACACCGTCCTCAAGCTGCACGCCATGTCGAAGCGCTAACCCCCCGCCTCTGACTTATCAACCAGGCCTCAAGCCACTAGCTGCCCCGAACGTGCGAAGGCCCTCCGACGGTTGCCGGAGGGCCCTCAGTTTGTACAGCTGATCCAGCCTACGCTTGCACAGTCCGCGTTGGCTTGGACCCCCATAGCCCGTAGTAGGCGATGAAGAGTGTAAGAATGCCGTTCGGTTACGCTGTAACTGTCCGCGTAGGTTTAGATCCGACAAAGCCATAGTAGGCGATGTAGAGATAGCAGAGCACTGGCACGAGCAGTGCAATCTGGTAGCTGGTGTGGTCGACAAGGTATCCGATCAGCACCGGAATGATCGCTCCGCCAACCACCGCGGTCATGATCAGTCCCGATCCCTTGCTGGTCATCGGCCCCAGATCCCGCGATTCCCAGGGCGAAAATATTGGGGAACATGATGGAGTTGAAGAATCCGCAGAGACGATGCTCCAATCGCGTACGTGCCCGTGGTGAACATGGAAATGACAACCAGCAGGTGCCGCGGCAAAGCCGAAGATGCCAAGCAGCTTGCCTGACTTGACCTTGGTCAGGATTCCACGACCCAAGCAGACGGCCGATCAGCGCGCCGCAGCCAATAGAACGACACCAGGTACGACTGCCGTCTTCAGGCTGCCCAGCCCTGCGTCTTGAAATAAGTTGACCGCATGATCGACGCCAGTCCAACCTCGACACCGACATAGACAAAGATGCCAATCGCGCCGAGCACCGTGTGCCGGTAGCTCCAGATGCTGCGGCTCAAGGATCGGATCGCCTTCTTTAGCCGGGCCGGAATTCCTGCGTCTGCGTGAATGTGCGGCAGATGCATGAACATTACCGCAATTCCGAGGATGACAAGGCCGCCGCGATGGCGATGTAAGGTACGCGCACCGTATCCGCAATGCCGACCTGGTATGCGTGCTGGTCCGCGACGCTCTGCAAGGGATCGGTCAGGATGTAGAACCGCGGCCGTCAGACAGACGCCTGCAACCCATGGCGCAATGGTGCCGCCAAGCGAATTGAGCGCCTGCGCCAGGTTCAGGCGGACCGGAGCGCTGTGCTCAGGTCCGAGAATCGCCACATACGGATTGGCCGCAGTCTGCAACGCAGTTACGCCTGCTCCCACCATGAATACCGCCGTCAGAAACAACGGAAAGCCCACCATCTTCGCCGCAGGCACAAACAACAGGCAGCCCACCACCTGGATGAACAGCGAAACCACCATCGTCCGTCTTGTAGCCGATGGTCTCAATCAGCTTCGACGTCGGCGAGGAGAAAACGAAGTATGCCAGGAAGAAGGCCGATTCGGCCAGCATGGCCCACGCGTAGCGGCAGGTCGAAGATTTCCGCAAATGAGGCACCAGTGCCATGTTCAGGTTGGTAATGAACCCGAAAATGAAGAACAGCGACGCGACCGTAATGAATGGGCCAAGATAGCTGGGCGTCGTTCGATGTCGCCGATGTCGGTGTTGATCGTGTTGCCATGTGAGGTTGGTTCCCCTGTTCCTCAAGAAAGTCCGCCCCGGTAAGGGTGTGGTGCCTGTCAGACCACTCAGCGCAGATCCTCGGGTTGCCAGCCCCGTTGCAAAGGCAGGCATAAGTCTGTCCTGGTCCCGCTGATTTGCTGCCCACAACACTATACGGGAAACCCGGCAAATGGGAAGGTGCCAGCCGACCTTGATCCCTGTGATACACGCATGATGGTCGAATTTCGGCTATCCTCAAGTTTCAGCAAGGAGATTGATTTGGCCACAAACACGCTGACCGGAGCTCGCCTGAGCAAGGTTCTTGCCGCCCTCGAAGCCAATTGGCAGGCCGAGATGGAGGGCTACCACACCTACCAGGCCCTCGCCGACCGCGACACCGACCCCGTCCGCGCCCATGTCCTGCGCCACCTCGCCATCGCCGAATGAGGAACACGCAGCCCTCTGGGCACGGCCGCATCATGGAGCTGGGCGGCACCCGAGCCCGTCTACAAAGGCTCTCCACACGGCGAGGCTGACTCCCTCGCCAACCGCGCCGGCGGCGTCCGCATGGCCCTCCGCCGTCTTGAAATCGAAGAAAGCCGCCACATCGCCAACTACGGTACGCAGCTCAAGGAACTCGGAGACGACGGCTCCATCGACATCCTCAACCACGTCATCGAAGACGAGAAAGATCACCACCACGAGCTTGGCTCCCTGCTGCGCGGGCACTACGCCGCCGCCTGCCAGGCGCTCCCAAGGTCGACCCCAAGGCAGTCCTCGAAGAGCTGCTCGCCAAGCGCAACGAAGGCCGCAAGCAGGCCGGCAGCTGGATCGGCGACGCCATCTACGGCGTCAACGACGGCCTCGGCGCCATCTTCGGCATCGTCTCCGGCGTCTCCGGCGCCACCGCCGGCGAAGCCAAATTCGTTCTCCTCGCCGGCCTCTCCGGCATGATCGCCTCTGCGCTCTCCATGGGCTCCGGCGCGTACCTCGCCGCCAAAAGCGAGCGCGAAATCTACCACGCCGAACTCGCCCGCGAACGCGACGCCATCCAGATGAACGCCCGCCGAAGCGCGCGAACTGCTCTCGCTCTACTACCAGGTCAAAGGCCTTCCGGAAGAAGACGCCTTCCACGTCGTCGACCACATCGCCCGCGATCCCGAGCAGATGCTGCGCGCGCTTGCCGGCGAGCGCCTCGGAGCCTCGGAAGAGGCGCTCTCGAACCCCATGGTCTCCGCCACCTCCGGCGCGCTCTCGACGGCGGTCGGCGCCATGATCCCCATCATCCCGTTCTTCTTCATGCAGGGCTTGCCCGCCGTCATCGCCGCGGCCATCGTCTCCCTGATCGCGCACTTCGCCGTCGGCGCCGCCAAGAGCCTCATCACCGTGCGCTCGTGGTGGGCCTCCGGGCTTGAAATGACCATCATCGGCGCAGTCGAAGGCGCCGTCACCTACGGCATCGGTATCCTGCTCGGCAAGGGCGGCATGTAAATGGGAGGCTTCATCCCTCTCGGCGACGCGTCCCGGCGTCCTGCGCCAGTTTGCCATTGTCACGCTGTTGCATCGTCATCCTCAACGCATTCGTGTTCTTCCAGGAGCTCACCTACGGCGATCGGTTCGTCTACGTCTGGTCCGCGATACCCGTCCGCATCGTTCACGGCCAGGCCCTGCATCACGACTCGTCACCTCCATGTTCATGCACGCCAGCTGGATGCACATCATCGGCAACATGGTCTATCTCTGGGCCTTCGGCCGCGAGATTGAAGACGCCATGGGCGGATTCCGCTTTCTCGCCTTCTATCTAGCCGGAGGCATTGTGGCCATGATGGCCCAGATCCTCGGCGATCCGCTTTCGCGCGTTCCCGCCCTCGGCGCCAGCGGAGCCATCGCCGCCGTCATGGGCGCATTCATCGTTACCTATCCGCGCGACCGCATCAAGACCGTCGTCTTCCTGCTCATCTTTTTTCGAGTCACGTTTATCCCCGCCGCGCTCCTCATCGGCTTCTGGTTCCTCATGCAGCTCTTCCACGTCGGCATGGTCGCGCAAGTCAAAACCGGAGGCGTAGCCTACCTCGCCCACATCGGCGGCTTCCTCTTCGGCGTGGTAACCGCGCGCATTTTCGAAGACCCCCGCCGCCTCGCCCGGCGCCGCGACAGTCTACTGACCACGCCGCTCTCCCGCTTCTGGGGAACTCTACTTGCCACCAGAGAGGGGTGCCCCAGCTCTGGATTTTCAGACCTGGGACACCACGAAACCAAATTCATTCGCGGGTCGTCGCGGCTTTTGGGTCCGTGCTTTCGCTCGTTGATTTAGCTCGCTGGTCGCCGTTTTCAGGGGACTCGCTTGCGCCTTCGACTTCCTGGTTAGCCTTGGCTTCATCGCCCTGCGGCGTCCCGCCCACGCTTTCTATACCGGCGTCGGTCTTTCCTTCCCGGTCCTGATTTTGACCAGGCGCTTTTCCCGCGCCCGCTTGGCGCTTCTCCTCTTCCGCGCGCCTCTCCTCTTCGTCTCTTTCCGCGGAAATCAGGCTCTCCAGGCGTATCCGCGCAGCACGCCACCGGACGCTGCTGATCTTCCCCGCTTCCTCCAGGTACGGAGCGAACTGTTCCTCGGTGAGGGTGCCGTTGTCTTTCAGGAATTGCATCAGGGCGCCCTGTTGGGTCTCCAGGCTCTCGAGAGACGAACCCAATTCATCCAGTAGCTCCTGCACAAGTTCAACGTTCATACGGACGCCTCCGCAGGGTTCGATGCGCCCAATCGCCATCTGACTTGCTCGCCCGCAGCGGATCAACGCCTCGTCGAGCAAAACCGCCCCTTTTAGGCGACGGATGAACTTCATTTAAAATTTGTGTGCCTGCGGAACAAGAGATACCCGACAAAGGCCGTGCGCGAAATCTCAGCTCAAGCGAGACTCAATATGGCAACCGTTCGAATCTCCGAAGGAGTCGTCCATGACCTCCCGGCCGATCTCCGAAAAGCGCTCGCATCTGACGCCAAGGCGCGGGCGGCGTGGGAAGACATAACCCCGCTCGCGCGCAATGAGTGGATCTGCTGGACCATCTCCGTCAAGAAGGAAGAGACCAGGCGGCAGCATGTCGAAAGAGTCTGCTCGGAGCTGAAAGAAGGGATGCGGCGCCCCTGCTGCTGGCCCGGCTGCCCGCATCGATGAGTGGAATCTGTCCGCGAAAGTATAACTTCTCCATTGCTTACCAAGCGTCCACCGCCCAAAGATGGCACCCCCCACCCTCCCATGCAGTGTCTTCCTGAACGGAGTGAAGGATCTGCGGCTGTTCTTGCCCTTGCTTTTTCTTACCCAACCGCGACCCGAGGGTGCCCCATCCTAACGACGTCTTTGTACTTGTCGTTAGGGTGGGATACCGCGAATCCATCCCCATCCAAAATCATCCCCAACCAAAGTCTTGTCACCCTGAACGGAACCGCGCCAGTGCGCGGTGAAGCCGAAGGATCCGCAGTTGTTCTTGTCCTTTCATCCCTCACATATCCAAGATTTCTGTCATCACATCTCTAAAATTTGTCATCATATATCAAAAATCTTGTCATCCCGAGCGAAGCGCTTTTCAGCGGAGCCGAGGGGCCTGCTTTTCGCAGTTACCTCCGAGTCGTCCGCGACTCAACCAGAATGCGTTGATTGACTGATTTGCCAGCATTCGCTCCCGATGACTAATCTCGTATCGAGTTCAAAGATATGCTCGCAAGATTCCAGGTGATCTCGTTCTTCCTGTACGGGATCGTGCTCTTCATTTGGGCGTCGTTTCTGGCCGGATTCGGTCACGGCTCCTATCTACTACTCGATGTAGCGAGCGCACCGTTTCTCGCGCAAGTGAGCGCAACTTCTTTCTTACCGGGACTGCAAGATGGTGTCTTCGTAAGTCCATTCCAATGGGGAATATTGGCGATCATACTGCGTCATTGGAAGCACGGACCGGCAATCGTGATTGTTTTTCAAATCCTTCACTACGCAGTCGCAGGATTCGCTTTACGCTTCTGGCTCAATCCGGGAGACACCGATTTCCCACATCTCAACGGAATTCTGCCTGGGTTCACCATCTACTTATTCGCGGGCCTCATCTGGTACCTCGGCGGCCAGATTCTGCTTTGGGCCATCGTGCTCAAGCGCGTCACTGCAACAAGGAGAGCGCATTTCCGATAGATCGGGTGCAAGTGACCGCGACACGTACTTTACCGCTTGGTCGAGTACGGATCGTCCACGACTCGCTCAGGACTTGAGAAAGTGGCATTCCTTTCGGCGAGGCTTTGATCGTTGCGACAAAGTGATTCGTCGTTTGTTTATCCGTCCCGTGAAACTATGAGGATTCCTTCGGAGCGACTAAAACTGTCGATTGCGCTCGCGCTGATCACGAGCTTCACAGTGTCGCCCAAGATTCGACCGCAACCTGTCCTCCCTCCCATTCTCACAGAGGTGTCATCCCGAGCGAAGCGTTTTCAGCGGAGCCGAGGGACCTGCTTGTTGCAGTTACTTCCCCCTTGTCCACCACTCACCCGCTATTCAGGCTTGGAGGTTCGCAGCCGTCCTTCGGAACTTGATCAACGAACGCCAGGCAAGGAGCGTTCCCCTCCAGATCAGCATTACGAGCCAAAGCAACCACGCTAGACCCGCGAACAGGGCGGGAAACCGAGCCAAGCCTTCGATAGCGTGATTCATTGCGAGGCCAGAAGCAACTAGAGTGCAGATCGTAATGAATGCGCCGGGATCACACCAGAAACACCGGGGGCCTGTCAGAGGCAAGCCGTCAACAATCATCCACTGCACAAAGATCAACACACCCAACCCAATATCGACCCGCTTTTGCAGACGCAAGCCGCGCTCGTTTGGCGCTGTCTCCACTTCGCCTAGTATCCGACCAGAGAGAGTCCATAGCGGTCGGCAATCCAAACGCCATCCCGCTAACGCAGAGGCTGGCATATTGCCGAAGCGCACCACTTCAACCTGCACAGGATAGTGAACCCATTCGCCGCAAGGAGAGAAGGTGACTGTTTCTTCTTCCTGAACTACGAGCAATCGCGGATGCGTCAAGCGACCCAAACCAACCCGCACAAGAACCGTACCGCGAGCGACTGATTGACCTTTGTTGGTCTCTCTTTCAATCACGTATCGAGCATCTCGGGATTCCATCAACGTGATCATCGACGCCGCTGCGGCCAGATTGAGCCCGGCGAGCAAAAGTCCTCGTTTCCAGTGCATGTCAGGATTAGTACACCCGTCACTGAGTGCGTGCAGCCCACGAAACTTGAGTATTACTGCTTTCCGGTGAATCACCGCCGACGCGGAAGCCACTGTCTCCCTGAACACCATTCACCACACGCTCTGGCCTCACTCCGACCAAAAAGCCGCTCCCCAGCCCCGCGACCCAAGCGCTACAATGACACTCGGCTTTCGCCCAGAGGAATTCCGCGCGCGACAAAATCCTTCGCTTCGTCGCCCCTTCTCTGCTCCAATCAGGGAAGACCTTTTTGAAATTGCGGGAAGAAAATGACCGAGTATGTTTGCGTGCGGGCGTCGGAAATATTGAATCAAGGCGAGCTAGTTTCTTTCCTGAAATCTCGATTCCCAAACGCTACGAAGCCCGTTGGTAGACCAAGTGGTATTGAGGGAACGGAGTGCGTTGAAGCGCGTGTGCCTTCCGGATCCGCGGCATTTGATGATATCCGCCGCTTCATCAATGCCAAGAGAGACCGAGGCATACACGGTTATTCCGACTTCGGAATCGGTCGATTTCTTCGGAAGTATACAAAGGAAGATTTGCAAAGCGCCGAATTGCTAAGGCTCACAATTGTCCCGCACTTCGAGCCATCGGGTGAGGAATGCGGCACCATTTATGAGACCCTTTGTCCTTACTGCAACTTGGGGAGACAGGCCTCAGACCTGATTCTTGATCTCCGCAGGGTACCCCAGCACAAGGACATTTCGGAAACAATCGCGTGGGTGGAGTGGGTTGTCTCTTCGCGGTTTGTTCAAACCGTCACTGAAAACCAGTTGACCGGGGCTGAGTTCCGACCGGTCTTCGATCTCAGAAATCCAACCAGGCCGTCCGCCGCCTGGCAGCAACTGCGAGTCGCCAGCACGGTAGGCTGGCTGGCCGAAAACACAAAGATGGGTAGGGACCCGTTTGCCCCTTCGCAACTAAGTTGGCAATGTCAGCTTGGTCACTCGATGGTGACGATGTTTCTCTCCGAGGTGTACTTGCGCCGGGACGCATGGGACGGCTCCGATATTGCAATCACCTCTGCGCTCTTCGGGCAGGGACGGAATCTTCTTAGACCCTGTCCGCTGATAATCATTTCCCAGCGAATGTATCGCGCACTTGAAATGGCGAAAGTTAAGGGCCTTTCTTACGAGCGCGTGCATCTGGTATGACGCGGCTTGAACTCCCATCCCTTTGCTCGAAGGACCAACCGCTACAATGGCACTCGGCTTCCGCCCCGAGGGAAATCCGTGCGCCAAAAATCGCTCCGCTTCTTCGTTCTTGCCGTGTTGTCCGTTGCTGCCGGTCTTTCAGCGCGATCCCAGACCGCCCCCATCGTTGAACGCAACGTGGCCATGAAGACCCGCGACGGCGTCACGCTGCGCGCCGACATCTACCGCCCCGCCGGCGAGGGCCCGTTCCCCGTTCTGCTCACGCGCACTCCCTACAACAAGGACAACATGTCGCCGATCGGGCTGAATGGCGCCAAGCGCGGCTTCATGGTCATCACGCAGGACACCCGCGGGCGCTATGCCTCCGAAGGCGACTGGTATCCCTTCAAGTACGAGTCGAACGACGGCTACGACGCCGTGGAGTGGGCCGCCGCGCTGCCCCACTCGAACGGCAAGGTCGGCATGTTCTCCGGCTCCTACGTCGGCGCCACCCAGATGCTCGCCGCCATCGCGCATCCGCCGCACCTCGCCGGAATCTGCCCCATCGTCACCGCCAGCAACTACCACGAGAACTGGACCTACCAGGGCGGCGCGTTCGAGCAGTGGTTCAACGAGTCGTGGACCTCTGGTCTCGCCCAGAACACTCTGTCCCGCAGGATTGAGGCCGCCACCAATGCAGTGAAGGGCGACACCGTCTTGCCGCTCACGCAGTATCCGCTCTTCAACACGCACCTTGATCCCGGCGCGCCGGCGACTACGTCAGACCTCGCGCCGTACTTCCTCGACTGGCTCAGCCATCCGCTCTATGACGACTACTGGAAGCAATGGTCGATCGAGGAGAACTTCCAGAACATCCAGGTTCCGGCGCTGACCGTCGCCGCCTGGTACGACATCTTCCTCGGCGGCTCGCTGCGCAACTACATCGGCATCCATGCCCACGCCGGCAACGACGATGCGCGCAAGGGCCAGCACTTGCTTGTCGCCATCGGCGGCCACTCCGGCTCGGGGCAAACCGTCGGCAGCGTCGACTTCGGCCCCAGCGCGCCGTTCAACGAGAACGACGTCATCCTCGACTGGTACGACTATCTCTTCCTCGGCAAGCAGAACGAATTCGCCAACGGCAAGCCGGTAAAGATCTTCGTGATGGGCAAGAACGAGTGGCGCTACGAGGACTCGTGGCCGCTCGAGCGCGCCAGGGAGACGAAATACTTTCTGCAATCGACAAATGGAACCGCGAACAGCTCAAGCGGGAACGGAGTTCTTGCTCCGACTGCGTCAACGAAAGCGGCGGCCGATACGTTCACTTACGATCCTGCGAATCCAGTCCCGACTGTCGGAGGCCCGCTGTGCTGCGATGGCAACCACCTCGCGCCCGGCCCGCGCGATCAGAAGGAAGTCGAAGCCCGCTCCGACGTCCTCATCTACTCGACGCCACCGCTCGAGCAGGATACGGAAGTCACCGGCCCCGTAACGCTCGATCTCTTTGCTCAGTCGTCAACGGTCGATACCGACTTCACCGCCAAACTTGTCGATGTGTGGCCTGACGGCAAAGCCATCAATCTCACCGAGGGCATCCTGAGAGCCCGCTTCCGCGAGTCGACAACCGAAGCGAAGCCGATTGAGCCGGGAAAGGTTTACGAGTACAAGATCGACATGTGGGCCACCAGCAACGTCTTCCTGAAGGGCCACCGCATCCGGCTTGAAGTTTCAAGCAGCAACTTCCCGCGCTTCGATCGCAACCTCAACACGGGCAAGGACGCGGCCACAAGCTCGGAGTTCGTGAAGGCCAACAACACGGTCCTGCACGACGCGGCTCATCCCAGCGCGCTGATCCTGCCGGTGGTTCCGGCGCAATAGTCCGGCGATGAGTCAGGAAGGGATGGGTCAGTACCCGGCGTGCAGCGGAACCTGCGCGGCCACCAGGCGCTTGACAGCCTGTTTGCCCAGCCGGATGCAGTCCGGAATGCCGATGCCGTCGTAGGCGTTTCCGGCCAGCGCCAGCCCGGGGAGTGCCGCAACGCGCTCGTTGATTCGCTTCATGCGGTCCTGGTGTCCCACGGCGTACTGCGCCATCGACCGCCGCCAGCGATTCACCTGCACGTGCTCCGGTTCGATGTGCGGCCCGATCACCGTTCGGCCCAGGATCTCGGTCAACTCGCGGCGAACCGTGGCGATAAGAACGTTGTCCGGCTCGTCCATCATCGCTTCCTGGTTCATGCCGCCCAGGAACGCGCGCAGAACTGCCTTGCCCGGAGCAGTCCGCCCAATGAACTTGCGATGCGCAAACGTGCACGCCAGCATCCCGCGGCCCGAGCTTGCCGGTACCAGGAATCCGAAGCCCTCCGGGAGCTCTCCGAGGTCTGCCTCGTTGAAGATCAGGTTCACCGTGATCGACGACGAGTAAGGAATGCTCTCCAGCTCGTGCGAGAGATCCGCATCAACGGTGCTCAGGAGCTTGCCGGCAGCCCATGCTGGCGAAGCCGCGATGACTGCGTCGTAGTTTTCGGTCACGCCATCCGACGTCACGCGCCAGCCACTGCTGGTTCTCTGCAGCGCGGCTACCGATGTGTTGAGCCGAACCGACTGCGGATTCAGCTTCGAGGTAATGGCGTCGACAAGTTGCTGCAGGCCGCCGCGCAGGGTTGTGAATATCCCGCGGGGCGCCGGCGGCTTGCCATTTCCGTTGGTGCTGAGGACGCTGGGGTCGGCAGCAATGCGCGCTGCCATGGCTTCGCGCATTTTCTTGTGCGCAGCCAGCATGCCGCGGGTGAGAGAGCCATGCTCGGCTTCCATCTCCACCAGCTTGGGCAATACCGTGCGAGCGCTGAGTTGCGCGGCGTCTCCGCCATAGATTCCCGACAGCAGCGGATCGGCGAGGCGATCAACCGCCTCCTGCCCGAAATGCCGCTTCACCATCGCGGCCACGCTCTCGTCTTCTTCGCTGGGCCGCGGCGGATGCAGCAGCTCCAGTCCCATCCGGATCTTGGTGCCGAGGCTGAAGAGGGGCGACAGCGCGGTTGGAACCAGCTTGGTAGGCACCAGGAACATGAGACCGTCTGGCAGCGCTACGAGGCGATTCTTCACTACGATGTAGGTCTTGCGCGCGGCGTCGTTGGAGGGCAACAGGTCCTGGCCCAGGCCAAGCTCGCGGCAGAGTTCCGCGGCGGCCGTTTTTTCGGTCAGGAACGAGTCAGGGCCGCACTCCAGCACGGAGCCGCCCACGATCTGGCTGGCCATGGATCCGCCCAGCCGATTGCGCGATTCAAAGAGCGTGTACTCAATCGACGGGTCTTCGGCATGGGCTTTTTCGAGCTCATACGCAGCCGCCAATCCTGCGATGCCGCCTCCAATGATCGCTACCCGCATGCGCCTTCCCCTGATCTTTCTAGTGCCAGCTTACTCCAGCCAATATGGTGAGGTTTGGATGCGTCGATGCTGAGGGAAGCGGCTTTTAAATCTGAATAGAATCTACGCGCCACGGAAATCGTTTGTTGTGATTTAGATCACCCAATTTGCGACATCAGCATGTTTATCGCTTGAACCGGCTAACAATCTATATTGCGGAGCTGGTTGGAAACTGCTCCCGTGGATTTGCACACCAAGCGGTGAAAAACACACTTTCGCATGCAAATAAAAAACGGCGATGTTGATTGGATTCATGCGATTGCACACCGAAAATGGGGGAATTTGTGCTCACCGTGATGTGGATCACAGAGGCAGGGGCTATAAGGGACCAGGGACCAGGGACCAGGGACCAGGGACCAGGGACTAAGGGCTAGGGACTAAGGGACTAAGGGACTCCCGTTGTCGGTGGGGAGGTAAGATTGGTTGTCAAATAACCCAGGACGAGGGTCGGCGCATGGGCCGGTAAGAACGCACGGCGCACACTGGGTAACTCGCCTTATTCGTGTGAATACTTTAAGTATGGCAGGTTCGTCGAATTAATCCCTAATTGGAGCAAAGTTTTTTGCGTTGATTCTAAAGGGAGTTACAAAGTATTTTCATTTTTGCCTCTTGACAAGATTTGCAAAGGGCCGTTTTCCACAGGGGCTTGACAAGATTTTGAGGGTCTCAACGCGGGGCGGTTTCCCGCCCCGCGGAGTGACCGGATCAAGGTCCTGGGTTGATCCGGTCTGGCAATCCGTTTCCGACGCCTAGACAAGAGAGTGGCGACGGAGGTTCAAGGTCAGGCGCTTTTACGGCGACGGGAACGGCGTCCGTCAGGATCGAGAAGGATGATTTTTCCGGAATTGTCCGTTGAGCACAGCTTCCTTGGCGGTTCTTCGGGTTTGGGGCGGGAGGCTGTGATGATCGTGTCCAGGCGGAACACGCCAATGGAAAGGATCGCGATGAAGACAGCAAAGAGCAGCAGGTCGGTCCAGATGGATCCCGTCATGACAGTCCTCCGAGGTGCGGCCAGCATCCCTCGGGGGCGGGAACGGTCCAGGCCTTACAGCGGCACGGCATATTCGCCGAAGCCTAGCAGGGGGCAGACATGCAATGCCCCTTGCGGGTTGATCTATTAGGGACATTTTGCGCCTGATTTTTAAATTTTTGCTTGCCGCAGCGCAAAGAATTTCGGTTTGACTTTCCGGAAGTAATGCGTCTTCCTGGGGATTGCGAGGGAGGAAGTTTTCGATCGATATCAGGGGCGAATTTCGACGGGGGTGCCGGTGGGCACGAGGGTCCAGATCTCGTCGATTTCCTGGTCGGTGACGGCGATGCAGCCGAGGGTCCAGTCGTAGATTTGGTGGGCGGCGCCGATGTATCCCTTGCCGTTGGGCAGGCCGTGAATCATGATGTCACCGCCGGGGGCGACGCCGAGGCGGGCGGCTCGCCTGCGATCGTCGGGGTTGGGGTAGGAGACGTGAAGCGCCTTGTGATAGTGGCTGGCGGCGTTGCGGTTGTCGATGACGTAATGACCTTCGGGGGTGCGGCCATCGCCCTGGCGATCTTTGGGCGCGAGACCGCCGGAGCCGAGTGCGACTTTGTAGGAGCGGATTACTTTGCCGGCGGAGAGCAGTTCGAGAAGGTGATCTTTCTTGAGGATGAGGATGGAGTCTGCTTTTACGGGCGCGGACGGCCGCTGTGCGGAGGCCGAGAGGACCGTGGTGAGAATCAGTATTGCAGCGATCTTGATTCGCATGAGAGCAATGTATAGCCTATTGGATACTTAAGAGGCAGATCACTCGATCCTCAACGCACGAGTGGGCTCGACCTGCATCGCCCGGCCTGCCGGGATGCAGCATGCCGCGAGCGCTACGAGCGTGAGCAGCACAGCGGCAGCAATGTAAGTGAGCGGGTCAGTGGACTTGATGCCGTACACGTAACCTGCCATGACGCGGCTCAGTCCCAGTGCTGCCGCCAGGCCGATCGACACACCAATGAGTGTCACGCCCAGCCCCTCGCGCAACACCAGTCGCAACACCGTTCGCCGGTCTGCGCCCAGGGCCATGCGGATGGCGAGTTCCTGCGTGCGGCGGCTCACTGCGTACGACATCACTCCGAAGATGCCGATGGCGGACAGCACCAGCGCCAGGGCCGCGAAGATCCAAACCAGCATCATGGGAAAGCGAAGAGTGCCATACGTCTGCGCCACCTCCTCACTGAGCAGCATGATGTCGTTGAGCGGCTGCTCCTTGTCGAGAGCCAATACGGCTTCTCGAATCGACGGCACAACGGTCATGGGCGGAACGGCGGTTCGAACGTTGAGAACGGCCCATGAGATTGGGTGCTGCTCGAAGGGCACGTAAATGTCAGGTCGCGGTTCCCACAGGTCAGACCCGCGGCGATCCTTCACCACGCCCACGATCCTGAGCGACTGCGTGGTGCCGGCGTTCTGCCCGGAGTAAACGTGCACCAGAATGGTGAAATGGTTTCCCAGGGGATTGGCATGCGGCCAATATCGGCGTGACACCGTTTCACTGATCATGGCCACGGGCGCCGAACCGGCAGCATCGCTCTCAAGAAACTCTCGCCCTGCGGCCATGCCGATGCCCATGGCACTGAAGTCTCCCGTTGAAACAATATTGAGACGGGCAGTTGGCTCCTGCCCTGGCGCGACCGGAGGATGGCCTTCAGGCCGAAAGAAAACCGTAGAACCCGGTTGCTCAATTCCAGCGGACTTGACTCCCGGCGCGCTGCCCACCCGCTGCAGGAGTTGCCGGAAGAAGAGCGTCTGTTGGATAGGGATGGCGTATTTGTACTGCGGCAGATCGATGCCCATGGTCACGACGTTCGTAGGGTCGATGCCCAGGTCAACCTGCATGAGGCGCATAAAGGTTCTCACCAGCAACCCCGCTCCGCAAAGCAGCACCAGGGCCAGCGCAATTTCTGAAATCACCAGTCCGTTGCGCAGACGGCGCCGGCCCGTATCTGCGGACGAACTCGCGCCGCCTGCTTTCAGCGATTCGTTGAGATTGGTTCTCGATGCGGTCAACGCCGGCGCCAGGCCAAAGATGATTCCCGTGCCCAGGGTCACAACTGCGGCGTAGATGAGAACGCGCCAGTCGATGCTGATCACGCTCGCATTCGGCACGCTGAAGCGTTGGTAGCGGGTCATCTCGAAGGTCAGCAGGCGATCGCACACGTAAGCAAGTGCCAGCCCCAGCGCTCCTCCCGCGACCGACAGCAGCACGCTTTCGGTCAACATCTGAACCACCAGGCGACCCCGGTTCGCTCCAATCGCAACACGAACCGCAATTTCGCGTCTGCGGCCCGTGGCGCGCGTCAGCAGCAGGTTGGCCACGTTCGCGCACGCAATCAACAGCACGAACAGCACCGCTCCCGACATGATCAGCAGCGGCGTAGTCATCTGGCGGTGATATGCGGCATGCAGCGGTTCCACCTTGATGCCCCAGCCCTTGTTGGCCTGCGGATATTGCGCCTCAAGATTCGCGGCTAGTGTGTCCATTGCAGACTGCGCCTGCTTGACGCTGACGCCCGGCTGCAGACGGCCCTGCGCCTGCAGGTCGCGCGAGGTGGCGCGCGCCGCCTCGCTCCGCTCGTCAGGAGTGAGCGCCAGCGGCACAAACACGTCCATCTCCTGATCCCAAGTGAAGCGAAAGTTGGCAGGCATTACACCGGCAATGGTGTAACGCCGCTGATCCAGATCAATGGTCTTGCCGAGAATGCCGGGGTCGGCGCCGTATCGCTCCTGCCACAGGCGATGACCGATCACGACGACCTGGTCGTGGCCGGGCTCCATCTCGTCGGGCGTAAACAAACGGCCCATGAGGGGCTGTATGCCGAACATCGGCAACAGATCGATGGACGTCTTGATGCCCGTCACGGTCTCCGGCCGATTGCTTTCGGTTATGTTGAATCCTGACCAGCGATAGTAGCCCACCTTTTGGAAAATCTTCGCCTGCCTTGCGATGTCGACCATGTTGGGCGCGGACACGCCAGTCTGCACATAGCCCTCGCCTGCCTGGTTCCTCCATTGCCCCAGCCCAATCAGTTGTTCCGGGCTTGGATAAGGCAAGGGCCGAAGGATGATCGCATCCACGAGGCTGAATATTGCGGCGTTCGCGCCAATGCCGAGTGCCAGCGTGAAGATTGCGATAGTGGCAAATCCCGGGCTGCGCATAATCTGGCGGAAGCCGAAACGAAAATCACGGCCCAGGTTTTCGATCCAGACAAAACTGTTCATCTGCCCAACCTCCTCTACGCATGGAAGCAGGGCTCCCGAATTGCTCATGCCCGGCGGGACACTTCAGGGAGCGCGAGGCGCACCACGGAAATAGGTATAAAGATTCTGAAGGCCATCAGCAAACGAAGATTTGGCCTCGGTGGCCGGCAGCAGATGCGCCGCTCTCCATGAAAGAGTTGGTTCGGTATCGGACGAGAGCGTCCGAAATTGAACACTGCGCGAGACGCCCACATCCGCTATTGATTGGGGAATGAAGTCTTTGGGGCGCTATCCCTATTGGCCGCCATCTGGCAATTCGAGGTAAGAACGCACTTGGGGAATATGGTTCAGGAACTGCATGGAATGAGACGGAGTAATTTTCTTTCGGAGAATCAAAACGGTGGCATTCGCCAGAGGGCTGCTGACAATTCGTGACTCCGCCAGGGCGTTTGCCCGCACGCCGCGGCTTTCGCTCGTCCTGTTGTTGACGATTGCGCTTGGAGTTGGGAGCAACGTCACCGTCTTCGGATTCGTGCAGGGGCTGATCCATCCCAATTCACGCGCGACGGATGAGGAGCGCATTGTTTCGATCTTTGCGCAAGACAAGACACACGCGGCGGGTCCGCTTACCCGGCGCCAGTTTCAAGTGCTACGGAGCCGCAAAGACGGGCTGGTTGGGGATGCGTTCGTTTGGATCGATGGGGCTAGAATCGCGCCGGAAGACGTCTGGCTCGGCGATCATTCGCAGATCGCGATTGTGGCCGCCGTCATGCCGAACCTGGCCAACGCTTTGGGTTTGCCGCAGAACGCTGGCGCAATTCTCAGCCGCCGCCTTCGGCAAAGAGAATTTGGGGAGACTGTCGGCGTCGTCGGGCAACAAATTCGAATCAAGAACGCAAAACTGCCGATCACGGGCATCGCTCCAGACCGCCTGGAAGGCCTGTATCGCGACCAGACCGTTGACCTCTGGACACCAATACCGGCGACGAGCTTTCCGGATCAAGATCAAAACGCGCGGGATGTATGGGTTCTGGCCCGTCTTCGCGATGGCGTTTCGATTGGCGAAGCACAACGAAATATCCGCCAGTTCGGTGATTCGGAGGGAATTCTCCTGGCGCCTTTCAGTGGCGCTTCGCCAACCATGGCCAGGGGCCTCTCACAAATTGGCTCCATGCTCGAGTTCGCCTCGATGGCCGTATTCCTTGTTGCCTGCTGCGTGGTTGCTGCCCTGCTGCTGGGGCGGGCTTTGCGGCGAATCCACATGATGTCAATCAAAGTGGCGCTCGGAGCGTCGCGGAGCGACTTGATGATGGAGGTGCTGTCAGACTGCGTGGTAGTTTCGCTCGTCGGCGGCGCTTTGGGCCTATTGCTGGCCATGGGAACGGCGCGTGTGCTGCCCAGCCTGCTCTTTGCGGAGGACGCGGAGCGGCTCGTGTTTACGCCGCGTATTGACTCGATCCTGTTGTCCTCGCTGGTTTGCGTCGGAGTCATCATTGCTTGCGGATTTGTGCCGATACTTGCCACAACCACGGATCGCCCATGGAACGTATTGCGGCGCGAGAGCGGCTTACCCTCGACAGCGGTTGTGCGGTTCCGATCAATTCTGGTGATTGGGCAAATCACAATCTGCTGTATGTTGACGATTTTCACGACGGTTCTGTTCGAGCGCTTCCATGAACTCATCAGGACCACGGCCGGGCACGGCGTTGGCAACCTGGTTCTGGCAACTGTTCGATCCCAAGGTTTGCCCGATGACACAGGCTACTTTCAAGGTGTCGAGGAGACCGTAAAGTCGATACCCAAATTATCCCCACTCGCATGGACGACGCTCATTCCCGGGAGTCTGCCGGCGTGGAGGTCGTTTCGAGTTCAATCGCCAACAAGCCCGCTGCGGGATGTGCAGTTCGACATCGCCGGACTGACAAGTTCGAAGGGCTCCCTGGAGGAACAACCACTCTGGGGGCGTCCGTTCGGGATACTGGCTCAATCCTGCCATGTTGCCGTGGTTGACGAAGAGGCGGCGGCGAAGCTCTTTGGACCGGAGACGGTCGGCATGACCATTCAGGACCCAGGCGGTGCTCCTGTTGAGATTGTTGGCGCGGTGAGAAGAAGGTCCGGCGGTTCGAAGGGCAATCGCCACGCGGCGACAATTTATTACAGCGATTCGAATTCGTTGATGCGCGGCGGGATTGCCGGGGCTCGTTTTCGCGCGCCACTCACGGCCTCCTCCACAAGCATTGAGATGAACAGCAATTTTGTATCGCCTGGCTATTTTCGCGCTTTAGGGCTTTCGTTGATCGCCGGCCAGTGGTTTCCTGATCACGGGTTTGCCGGCGAGTGCCGCCATCTGGGCGTGATCAATCAGGAAGCTGCCGATTTATATTTCGGCGGCAGCGCGCTGGGCACCGCAGTTATTGATGACAGCGGTGTTCGCACGGAGATTATCGGAATTGTCAGCTCCCAGCAGCTCGGCACTTTTGAACAGCATGCAGAACCCGCGATCTACTTTCCCATGTGGCAGGAAGATCCAGGCAGCAGGACCCTCCTGATTCGATCGCAAATGTGGAACCGCGACGTGATGGGTCAACTGCATGGCCGGATAAAGTCGGTTCCTGGGAATGACCCGGCTTCACCCTTGATAACGCCATTGGATACGCGGCTGGTGGAATCCGGATTCGCGCCGTTGCGCATCGCAAGGCTTATCTTTGCGACCTCGACTCTCACTGCGCTGGTACTGAGTATTTTCGGCCTGCTCAGTGTTCAGAGCGACACGGAACGCCGGCGTCGACGGGAACTGGCTGTTCGCATCGCGCTGGGAGCGCAACGCCACCATATTTTCATCTTGACGATCAAAGAGATTGGGCAACTGGCCTTCGGCGGCATTTTGATTGGCACACTGATCTCAGTCGCTGCCCTGCGGGTATTCACCAATGAGTTGTCAACGATCGGGTCGCCGCCATTCCAGGTGTGGGTTCTGGCGCCGGTTCTGTCGATGTTGATGCTGGTCATGACGGCGACTGTTGCCGGAGTTTCGGGCTCTGTCTGGCGAACCTCACTCAGTGATGCGCGAAGGGGGATGAGGCGTTGGAAGTTTTCCTCCAACGCTGGCGGTGCTCAGGCTTCCGGTCTGATAAGCGAGAGCCGTAGTTGAGAAGGTGCAGGACAGCCATGGGCGAATCCTGCCTAGTAGCGACGACCGCCACCGCCGGTCAGGTCGAGCCGGATGCCTTTCTTGGTCTTTTGTGCCTTGGGGACATCTTTTTCGAGGTCTGCGATCCTGGTCTGGAATGCCTTCAAGTTAGTTATTTTCCCTGTGTTCGCATTTGCCGAATAGAGGGAAGCCAGGCACCAGCCGGCGAGACGCGTCAGGATGACGCCCGTGTCGATGGTTTTTGGATTGCGCGTGCCCTGAAAGTCGACGGAATAGGTGTTGTTGTCCTTGTAGTAGTACATATGAAAAAGGGTGTTCTCGGCATTGCGAATGGTGTAGTGGATGCCGGTAATTTCGCCCACTGCGTTATGGAACACCGTGATGTGGTGCCCGGCGTTGCCATCGAGATCGTACTGGATGGAGTTGGGCGCCAACCCGTCGGCTCCGTGTTTGGTCCAGGTTGATCCTCCGCTGTTGTAGTCTGCCTGTAATTCATTCACATTCATCGACCAGCTCCTTTTGGGTGGATCGAATCTCACTTTCGGTTGAACCGCAAATTGGGAGTGGCGGAGGGCGCGCGCCGGGATGGCTACGCAGATTCCAGCACCGCGACAGTGGTGGAACTCGCAGGCAAAGTCAACTCTGCGTGGCGATCTGCGAGGCGGAGCGCTCCTGCCATTTTCCGCGGGTGAAATCTGGGAACTTGGCGGGGGCGCTGCCGCTTGCGATGGAGGCTCGGCTCAACGGGCCGGGTGCTGACCACATGGCGGCGTCGTAGACATCCATGTCGGGGACGAGGCCCTGGCGCATGCATTGCAGGAGGCGGTAGAGCATGATGTAGTCCATGCCGCCGTGGCCGCCGAGCTTTTTGGCGATCTCGCCTTCCTGTTTCCAGAGCGGGTGCTGGTGCTCCTTGAAGTCGTCGATGCTGCCCCATTTTTCGCCGCCCGCCTGGCCGTCGAAGTAGATGCGCGGAGGGTAGTCAGCGAATGCGCCTTTGGTGCCCGCGATGGCGTTGATTCGGTCGTAGGGATGCGGGTTGACGGTGTCGTGCTTGAGGGTGAGAGTGAGGCCCTTGGCGGTTTTGATAATGGACGTGTTCATGTCGCCGTTGATGTAGTGCTCGGCCCAGCGCGGATCGGATGAGGGGATTTTTTCCTTACGGTAGGCGTCGAGACCGCGCTGCGGAGTACTGACTGAGACCATGTAATCGAAGCGGTCGCCGCGCTGGATGCCCATGTAGTTCGCGACGGGGCCGAGGCCGTGGGTGGGATAGAGGTTGCCGTTGCGGAGGGTGTGCGCGGTGCGGCGCCAGAGGCCTTCGCCTTTGTCGGAGAAGAGCTCGTCGCGGAGATCGTGGATGTAGGCGCCTTCTCCATAGAGAAGATCGCCGAAGAGGCCGGCGTGGATCATGCGCAGGATAAGGGTCTCGTTGTAGCCGTAGCAGCAGTTCTCGAGCATGGTGCAGTGGCGGCGCGTCCGCTCCGACGTATCGACGAGTTTCCAGCAGTCTTCGATGGTGGTGGCGGCGGGGACTTCAACCATGGCGTGCTTGCCGTGCTTCATAGCGGCGACGGCCATTTCAACGTGCCAGTTCCAGGGCGTTGCGCTGATGACGAGGTTGATATCGTCGCGGGCCACGAGGGATTCAAAAGCGTGATCGCCGTTTGTGTAGAGCTCGGGCGAGGGCTGCCCGGCTTTGACGACGAGCGATTGGGCGTGCTCGGCCTTTTCTTTGACGACGTCGCAGAGGGCGAGGACTTTTACGTCGGCGGCGAGGAGGTTTTCAAGCAGGTTGGTGCCGCGGCCGCCAGTGCCGATGATGCCGATTATGGGTTCCGCCGCCGTGTAGGGTACGCCGATCATGCTGGACGCGTGGGGCTTGGCGGATTCGGCTTCGAGTGACGGCATGCCGAGGCCAACGGCGGTGAGGCTGCCGGCGCGGAGGAAGTCTCTTCGCGATAGATCTTTCAGCTTGTCGTATATTTCGTCAGACATGTTGCTCCTTGCGAGCGAATGGCCCAATCCGGATGAGAGAAATGTACAGCACGCGGGGAACGATTTGGGCTGGTATCCTCACTGAATTCGGAAACCGTGAAGAGCGGAGGGGTTCATGGATGGGTTTGAGCAGAATCGCCGAGCGTTCCTTCTGGGTGTGGGAGGGCTGGGCATCAGCCAAGCGTTGCCGCACAGCGCGATCGAGGCGCAGGCCGCAGAGGGGAAGGGATATTTGCTAGGCAGCGATGAGGGTGAACATCTCATTCATTTTCGCGATGGTGGAAATATCTTCATCAAGGTGAGTGGCGCAACTGGCTCTGACAGGCTGGCGTTGGGAACACAGCAGGTGAAGGCGGGCACCGGCATACCGATCCATCGGCATTTTCAGATGGACGAATCGTTTTACGTGTTGGAAGGCAGCGGCGTTTTCACACTAAACGACGTGCAGCATCCGATCGCGAAGGGCGCAACGATCTTCATTCCGAGGAATTCGTGGCATGGCTTTATGAATCCTGATCATGAATTGCTTTTTCTGTGGATTGTTGCGCCTTCAGGACTGGATGGATTTTTTCGCGAGACCTGCAATCCACCGGGAGTCGCCCCAAAGCAGTTTACGCGCGAGCGGATTAAGGCGGTCGCGCTGAAGTATGGAACGGAATTCAGGTAGGGGGTGGGTCAGCAGACTAGACGTGGTCAGGCGGCGGCTCGACGAGTTCTCGGATTGCCGTGATTGGGACGTAGGGAATCGTGTGCTGCGTGCCGGTGATGGAAATCAACTCCACGACGCCGAGTTCTTTATTCACGTCAACGACGAGATACACGTCCACACGGTTGCGCAGCCGGACTTTGGCGAGCAGCGGAGGTGGAGTATCCACAATGCACCCGAAAATAGCACAGGCCACAAACTGCCAGACCTAGGGACATCCCTAGTGCTTTGTGTCGGATACCGGACGTAAGAAGCGGAATATTGCGACCCGCGCGATATCGCACAGTGTTCTAAAGCGGCAGTGAGCATTGATCGCGAGGTCCCGGATGACCGGGAGCCCGGGGGAGGAATGGACCACGGGGTGAGTCGAGCGGCGAAACGTTAGCCCAGGCGCGGACCGGTGCGCTTGAAGATGCTCGCCGGAAGGTTGTAAGGACTCCGGTTCTCAATCCCTGGTTTTACGCGATCGGTCGCGACACGCGTTCTGTTGTGCGTGCGCGAGCGGAAATCGCAGCTGGTGCAGATAAACCAGCTTCGATATTCATTGGCATGATGAGGAGTGAAACAGACAGAAACAGATCGCTGGTCGCACTCAGGGCATTGCAATCCGTCGAGGACGCCACTCGCTACCTGGGTGAGGAGGCGAGCATAGCCTTCGATACACGTACGGCTCTCAGAGTCGGAGTTCTGTTCGGGCATGTTTTTCTACTTGGGAACCTGAATTGTCTGGGGTTTTGGAAATGTTTGCGAGAAGTCAACAATACAGGAAGGAATCGAAAACCAAGAGCAAAATAATCCCAGAAAAATGTCTGCTTTCGTAAATATTGGCGAACATTCGAAGCAAATGCTCATCCGAGGGCGGAATGAACTATCTGCCCGCAGGTCCCCGTCGGACTGTGGAAATGGCAACTGCGAAGATCCGGAAGCAGCCTCAGCAGCGTTCCGGGCTCAACCGGCAGGGGCTGATCATCGTAGCCGCCGTTGGTGCGCGCGATCAGGCCGGGTTTGGTGAGTAATCACTCTGAGGTTGTGATATTCGTCGGGGTGTTCCGCACCGGGAACGTTGAACGAGAGAGTGTAGAACCCGTTGGCGTTGGCTAGTCAATGCCGTATCTGCCCGATCAGGTCGTTACCAGGCGCCCGGAAACGGTATTCCCACCCTTCCAGCGATCAGGCTGTCCGAAGGATGGGCTTCCGTTTATGCTGAGGCGCACGTCCCGAGCGCCCTTCCCGCGCTCGGGACTCCAGCAGAACTACTCGTTGGTGTCAGACTGAGCCACGCTCTGGTCGGGGCGAACGGTGCGATAGCTCGCGTTGCCCCTTGACCATACGAGAAGCAGGATGTCTTTCTCTGCCGGGGCACCGTGAACGGCGCTGGCGAATTGGTTGGGATCGCCAGCAGGCTTGCGGTTCACTTCCTGAATTACATCGCCGGGTTGCAGGCCGGCGTCGTCCGCGGGACTGCCAGGCCGCACATCCTGCACCACAACGCCCTTGACTTGATCAGGCACGTTGAATTGCTGGCGAACCTGGTCGTCAAGATTGCCGACGGCAACACCGATCTTTCCCTTCTGCCTGGCGGTAGGGTTTTCATTTGCAGCTTCTTCAGTTTTGGCGTGGAACTGGCCCACCGTGAGGTCAAGCGACATAGGCTTGCCTTCCCGGACGATGCCGAGTTTGATCGCGTTTCCGGGCGACATCTGGCTGATGGCCATCTGAAGGGCGCTGCCGTTCGTCACCTTCTGGCCGTTGACTTCAGTGACCACGTCACCCTGCTTGAGGCCACCTTTGCTGGCCGGGGAGTCAGGCGAAACCTGGGCTACGATGGCGCCGGAGGCTTCCTTCATGTTGAAGAACTGCGCGTTGGCCGGAGTTACGTCGTTGATGTTGATGCCGAGATAGCCGTGGTCCACGTGGCCATGTTTGATGATCTGGTCGGTGGTCGAGCGAACAATCTGCGAGGGGATGGCGAAGCCGGCACCCTGGAAGGAGCCGCTGTCGGAGATGATGAAGGTGTTGATGCCGACAAGTTCACCGCGAGCGTCAACCAGCGGGCCGCCGGAGTTGCCGGGGTTGATGGCCGCGTCGGTCTGGATGTAGCCGCCAGGCTTGCGGGCATCGTTCGAGTACGGATTGGGACGATTGACCGCGCTGACGATGCCGCGCGTGACCGAAAACTGGAAGTAGCCGAAGGGGCTGCCGAAGGCGAGCACGGTCTGGCCCGGCTCAAGCTTGGTGGAGTCTCCCCAGGCCACGGTGGGTAGGTCTGTGGCGTCGATCTTTACCACGGCGAGGTCGGTCAGCTTGTCAGTCCCGATGACCTTGGCGGTGAAGACACGGCGGTCATTGAGGGTGACACGGATCTGCGTTGCGCCGTCAACCACGTGGTTGTTGGTGACGATGTAGCCGTCCGGTGAAACAATGATTCCCGAGCCTATGCCGTGCTCGATCTGTTGCCCCTGAGGCATTTGAGGCACCATCGGGCCGAAGAACCGGCGGAACTCGGGGGGCAGCTGCTGCATGTGGCGGCCACCCTCTTCGCCGTCCTCTCCCTCTCCGCCGCCATGCGAGGTGACGGCGACGTTGACCACGGCCGGCGTCACCTTGGAGGCGACTGCTTCCATGGCGCGGTCGAGCGCGGTGAGGGCGGAGACGCTGTTGTCATCGAGCGGCATGGCGGCAACTGCCGCGTGAACATGTCCGTGGCCGACAAACAGGGCTGCGCCCAAGGCGAAAGCCCCGGCCACTGCAGCCGGCGCAGAGAATCTCTTCACAGCATCTACTAATTGATTAGTTGATCCAGTCATGGGACATTTTCTCCGAATTGTTGATTCTTCCGTTTTGAAGTGAGGTGCGATGTCCTGCACCAAAACCGTTGTTAGATCTTGATGATCAGCCAGCCGTCGGGTGTGCGGACCAAATAGACCGCTTGCACGACGTTGGGCCGGTGAAACTCCCGATCCCGGGCGACGGCGTAAGCCGCGCGAGCTGAATTCTGCATTTCAGTCCACTCGGTCATGACCATGACGGCGTGCGCGGAGAAAAGAGCAGTGTCGGGCTGAGGCGGCGTTCTGAGCGCGGCGAGCTGAACTGGTTGAAGCTGCGGCAGACGATGGCACTTGCCCTTCATTTTGGCGCGAACGATCTTGGCCGTCTCTACGGGCTGGCGGGTCTGCTCAGGCACGATTGCCTTAACCATTTGCGGCGTCCCGCCGAGAGCGCGGCCTACGTCAGCAGGGTCAAGCTGGGGGAGGGTCTGAGCCTGTTGTGACCTGTCGATCGGCGGGACAAAGCTGACAAATTCGGGCGCATGCGCGAGGGTAAGAGTGCCGCCGAGCGTTCCGGCAATGAGGGTGGCGCAGACGGCGATGGCGGGCTTGCGGCCCATGCTGCGCGCGGGCTGCGTGAGAATGCGATGGACGCGGCGTACCAGCTCCGGACGGCGCTCCCAGGCTCCCAGCACCAGCGAGAAACCGCGGCGGACCAGCGAGTACTCAGCCAGGTGCGTAAGGCAAAGCGCGTAAGCCTTGCGGCCGGAACCGGAACGGAGTACGCGGTCGTCGCAGGCCAGTTCGCGCTCGGCACAGAGGCGATGTTCCACCCACAGGAGCGCCGGGTTGAGCGGGAACAGGACAAGCGCGAGCTTTTGCAGCAAGTTAGTCCAGTCGTCGCCGCGGTGCAGGTGCTCCATTTCGTGGATCACAACCTGGCGAAGCTCGGCAGCAGCCAGGCCCTCAAGCAGGACCGGCGGCATCAGGATGCGAGGACGGAAGAAGCCAAGAACGCTGGGTCGTGCGACTTCATCTGAAGAGCACAATTGCACGCGGCGTTTGGCCGGGGCCAGTAAAAGCTGATCGAGATCGGCCGCAGCTTCAACCGGCGTGGCACGGCCTGCGAGCGCGTGCAGATGGATGGCGCTCACGACCAGCTGCACGGCGCGATAACCGGAAAGCGCGAGCCAGATAAGGCCCACCGCAAGGCTCCAGCGAAGATCGAGTTGGAGGGCGTGCGATGCCAGGTGCGGGGCGGCCGCATTGCCCGTCACGAACGGCAGCAGGTGCAGCAACGCCAGCAAAATAAACACGTTGAGCCAGATGATGGAGCGGGCGGCAGCGCTGAGGCTCGGGAACAGGCGGAGGCAGACGACCACCAGCGCGGCCAACAAGGTTCCCTGCCAGACGGCGGATACGAGGGCACCGGTAGCCTGCGCAGAAACCATAGAAAAGAGGGTGAAGAGCTCGTTCATCCCGCAACCTCCTCTTCCTCATCGTCGGGAACGGTGGCGATGGCTTCTTTCAGACGGCGCAGTTCGTCGGGGGTGATCTCGTCGTCGCCGAGAAGGGAAAGCAGCAGGCGCTCGCGGGAGTTCCCGAAGAAGCGCTGCAGCACGTGTCGAACTTCGGAGCGACTAGCTTCCTGTTCGCCTATGCAGGCACTGTAGAGGAAGGCGCGGCCCTCCTGGCGGTGGTCGACGTAGCCTTTTTGCTCAAGGATCCGAATCGTGGTGAGGACCGAAGTGTAGGCCAGGGGGCCATCATCGGCCGTCGCCGTCACCATGTCCGACACAGCCGACTCGCCGCGGGTCCACAGGACCTTCATGAGCCGGAGTTCGGCGGGCGTGAGCGTGATGGAGCGTTTGGGCGGCATTTTCTGTTCTTCGGACCCGTCAGACAGCGGCCTGTCCCTTCAGACGGTCTACTAGTAATTTAGTTAGCTTGAGGTGTGGCGTCAACTAGAAAATTAGTCGTTAAGCTATATTGGGCTGTTGCCGGACCATCGCGACGAGCACTTCTCTTGTCTCTTTCGAGTTGGTGACCTCGCGGGGGAAGTTGATGCGAGTGCCTTTCATGCCTTCGGCGGTCTTCAGGCGGAGATGAAAGCCGAGACGGTCGATCGAAGTCATGGTTGCTTCAGTTGCGTGGATCTGAGCATGCGCGCGTGCCAACTGGATCATGGAATCGACGTGGTCGGCATTCATGTGGGCGAGGATGCCGGGAGCGACCTCGGCGAGCGGATCGGGGACAGCCTTCTGATAATCCTCGGCCTCGACCCATCCCATGACCCCAAATCCGCCAACGTAGTAGACGTCGATCGATTGAAGGCGGAAGAAGCTGAAGTCGGCGAAGTCGACCCAGTAGCGGCTGTTGGGGTGTCGGGCGAGGTACGTTTCGCGGACCGATGCCAAGTCGTTGGCCTTATGGACTGGCTGAGCGTTTCCGATCAGGGTGGCGCGCGCGGACCCAAGCGGGTCGCCGTCTGCACTGGCCTGGCTCACGAATAAACTACAGCGCGGATCGGCCTTCAGGTTCTGTGTGTGCATGGCCATGTTGCTGATGAGGAAGATGGGGCGGCCGGCGGAATCGAGCGCATAAGGCATCAAGGATCCAAACGGGAATCCTGCGTGCTTACGGGAAACCGACGACAAGGTTCCCACGGTTGCCAGCGAGAGCAGAGTGCGCGTGCGCTCGGCGTGGCTTGGTTCCGGCAGTTGCGGCAAGGCAGGCCCAGTATAGGCGTGCTGCCGTGGTGCTTTGGTTTCTTCGGATGACATGGTGTTCCTCGCGTCCTCACTCCATTAAACGCGAAGCACCTCAGGGTGTCCCGGCGCGGGCTCTTTCTACTTCGGTAACTGGCTTGTATCCCACCCGCCGCCGAGCGCGCGGATGAGCTGCACAGACGCGGCGAACTGTCGCGCCTGCAGGTCAGTAAGGGTGCGCTGGTTGCTGATGAGCGCGGTCTCCGCGGTCAGCACCTCAAGATAGCTGGTGACTCCGCCCTTGTAGCGGTTTTGCGAGAGGTCAAACGAGTGCTGTGCCGCGGTTACCGCACGCTGCTCGACGACATTCTCCTGATCGAGGACGCGCAACTGGGAGAGGTTGTCTTCTACATCCTGGAAGGCGGAGTAGATGGTGTTTTTGTAGGCGGCGGCCTGTGCCTCGTACTGGTGACGCGCCTGGTCGGTCAATGCGTGGCGCTGGCCGGCATCGAAGAGCAACTCAGTGGCCTGCGCGCCGAGAGACCAAAGCGCACTGGGGCCCTGGATCCATGTGCCGCCGTGCGTGCTCTCGAATCCACCGGAACCGGAGAGACTGATGGTGGGGTAGTAGGCAGCAATGGCGATGCCGATGCGCGCATTGGCGGCGGCGGTCAAGCGTTCCTGCGCAGCGATGTCGGGCCGGCGCTCGAGCAGTTGCGATGGCACGCCGATGGGCACCTTGGGCAGCGGCAGATCGAGAGGAGAAAACGGGATGCTGAACTCAGACAGGTTGTAGGTGGCGATAGTGCCGACGGCATGCTCAAACTGCGCGCGCGCCACACTCACGTCCACAAGCTGGGCGCGAACAGTTTCCAGCTGGGTCTGGGCTTGGGCCTCTTCGACCTTGGTTGCCACCCCGCCTGCCAAACGGCGCTGCGTGAGGTCGAGTTGATGCTCGAGGTCGGCGACGGTGCGCTTGAGCAGATGTATCTGCGAGTCGAGACCACGAAGCTGGAAGTAGTCGGACGCAAGCTCGGCATGGAGTGCCAGGTCGACATTGGCAACATCGGCCGAATCTGCCTGCGCGGTGTTCTGCGCGGCCTCCACGTTGCGGCGCACTCGACCCCAGAAGTCTGGCTCCCAGCCGCCTTGCCCGGCGAGAGAGAAGTCGTTGTAGCCGGACTTGGTGGTGGAAGAAACCAGCGGCCGATTGCCTGATGAGTGGGTGTGGGTGAGGCTCGGGGTGATTGACAGGCTGGGGAAAAGATTCGACCGGACAGCCAGGATCTGGTCGCGCGCGGCGAGGTAATTTTCGACGGCTTGGCGCAGAGCCTGGTTGTTGGTGGCGATGCGTTCTTCAAGCTGATTTAACTGTGGATCGTTATAGAGTTCCCACCACTTTCCGCGGAGCATTCCATCAGAAGGCGAAGCTGGTTTCCATGAGCCGTTAACGGGCGAGGGCGGAGGAGTGACGGACGGAGCCCCCGTCTCCTTGTATGCGGCCGGCGCGGTGTAGCCGGGCTTGCTGTAGTTAGGACCAACAGGTTTGCATCCGGCAATGAAAACGAGCACGCAAAAGCCGGCGAGCGCACGGGATTGCCATCCCACCCTTGTGCCGATTAACAAGCGCGAGCCTGGAGCACCGGAAAATTTTGACGCGGAAGGCATGTCTACTGCTTGCCTCCGTTCGTCGGTTTCCCGCCAGGCTTCTCGGGTTGAGGGCTGACCGGGGCCTGTTGTTCGTTCTGCGGGTTAGGCGTTTCGACAGTCAGCTTCTCTCCTTCGATGATCGAGTCAGGCGGATCCTGAATCACTCGATCATTGGGGCCGAGGCCAGCGATGATCTCGACGGTGGCTCCGTTATCCTGCCCGATCGTAATCGGTACAAGATGAGCTGTATTTCCATTGACGACGGTCCCCAGACGAATCCCCTGGCTGCGGAAGATGAGCGCTGAGGCAGGCACGATGTAGGTCTGTTCCGCGGCCTGGGTTTTGAAATGAACCTGCGCAAGCGAACCTGGCATTAATTCGCCCTTGCGATTGTCCACATCGATCTCAATGAGGAGCGTGCGATTGCCGGGATCGATGGAATCGGCGCTACGCACAAAGGTGCCGTTGAAGTCTCGCCCGGGGAACTGCGGAAATGTGAGTGCGACCTTCTGCCCACGCTTGATGGACGCCGTATAGATCTCAGGAATGTTGACGTACACGCGCAGGGTGCCGAGCGATTGCAGATGGAAAAGCTCATTGGCAGCGCCCTGGTTGATGAGCTGCCCATTGTCAACATTGCGCGCGGTAACAACGCCATCGAATGGCGCGTAGATCTTTTCGAAGATCTGGAGCTGCTTAAGGCGCTCAACGTTGGCCTGAGCAGATTTGACGGCGGAAGATGTCGATGCAGCCTGGGTCACAAACGTCTCCGTGTCCTGCTTGGAAACGGCGTCGGACGCGAGAAGACCCGTATAGCGGTCAGCCTGATTCTTCGCATTCGTGGCGTTTGCTTCAGCAGTACTGAGATCGGCTTCAGCCTGCGCCAACTGCTGGTCGAGTTCAGGCGCGGATATCTCCGCGAGCAGCGCACCCTTCTTCACGCGAGCGCCAATGTCGAAATACCACCTGGTCAGGTAGCCGGAGGTGCGTGCATAAATCGGGGCATCGCTCCATGCCGTGACATTGCCGGGGAGTTGGAAACTATCTGAACGCGCACCTGCCTTGGCGGGCAAAGCAATCACGGTGGGAGCTGCGTCGCGCTGGGTAGTTTCAGCCAGCACGTCATCGTTGTGATGGCGCTTCCATACACCGTAGAGCGCGAGGCCCACCACAACCACACCCACGATGATCAACGCGACCGATGCCTTGCGGCCGTTAATGGCCGGATGGTCGGGAGCACTCTCATGATTGTTGGGCGCGGGTTGCGGTTGAGACGATTTACTGGTCATAAGCAATTACTCCGGATGCTGTTCGAACTCGTCAAACGTCGTGGTCGAAGGTGTGGCGTGGGCGCGCTTGCGACGCTCGAGCCAGCCATGCATGACGGCGAAGAAGGCAGGTACAAAGAACAGGGTAGCGACGGTGGCCAGCAGCAATCCACCAATGACGGCGCGGCCTAGGGGCGCGTTCTGCTCGCCGCCTTCACCAAGTCCGAGCGCCATGGGTACCATGCCGATGATCATGGCCAATGCGGTCATGAGCACCGGCCTGAAACGGACGAAGCCGGCATTGAGCGCGGCCTTGCGAGCATCGCCAACCAGAATGTCAAGCTGCTCGCGCGCAAAACTTACCACCAGGATGGAGTTGGCGGTGGCAACGCCCATGCACATGATGGCGCCGGTGAGCGCGGGCACGCTCAGACGAGTATCAGTAAGGAACAGAAACCACGCAATCCCTGCCAGTGCGGCAGGAAGGGCCGAGATGATAAGGAATGGGTCAAGCCACGATTGAAAGTTGACTACGATAAGCAGGTACACCAGCAGGATCGACATCGCCAGTCCGCCGATGAGTCCGATGTAGGACTTGTACATCGTCTCGCTCTGACCGCGAAGAATGAAGCTCGAACCGCGGGGCTTGTCTTTCTCATGGCGGTCCCGAATTTTCTCGATGGCGCGGGTTACCGTACCCAGGTCAGTGCCGTTGACGTTGGTGAAAATATCGATCACGGGTTGCACATCGTAGTGGCTCACCGTGCCGAGCTCTGTGCCGGGAACGACTGTAGCGACGTTGCCCAGGATCTGCACGGAACGCATTGAGCCAGGCCCGGAGCCGGAAGAAATACTAGTCAGGCTGCCCCCGGGTCCGGCATTCTGAGCCGACTGGGTAGTGTTCGCGCCGGAAATGGGCAGACTTTGCAGGTCTGACATCGTATCGAGCCGGTACTGCGGGCTTTGGGTGGCAATGCTGTAGCTGACACCGTTGCGTGGATCGAGAAAGAAGTTCGGGGCTGTCTGGAAGCTGCCGCTGAGTGCGATGAGAATCGACTGCGCAACATTTTGCTGCGTGAGTCCAACGGACTGCGCGCGCGTGCGATCGACGTTTACAGTCATTCGCGGCTGATCGAATGGCTGCTGAATGCGCGCATCAGTGGCACCGGGCACATAGCGCACTTCATCGAGCATCTTTTCGGCGAGCGCGCGATTGGCCTGAAGATTCGGTCCAACAATCTGAAGGTCGATGGGCGCGGCCAGGCCAAAGTTGAGGATTTGCGTGACGATGTCGACCGGCAGCACGTAGAAGGTGACACCCGGATATTCGTGTGCGAGCACTTCTCTCAGGTGGTTCACATATGGCTCGGTGGGGTGGTGCTTCGCGCTTAGCTGAACCTGGATATCGGCATCCGACGGGCCGATCGGCGCCGAAGTCGAATAGGAAAGATTAAGGCCGGAATAGGGCAGGCCGATGTTGTCGACGATGTTGACGATTTCGCTTTGGGGAATGTTTCGCCGGATCGTGGCATCAATGGCATCGCACAGCGCGGCCGTCTCTTCAATACGCGTGCCGGTGTGGGCGCGCACGTGAATCTTGAAGCTGCCGGCATCGACAGACGGGAAAGAAGTCTTCGCCAAGAAAGAACGTCAGACCGCCTGCGGACGCCAGCGCGAATACCGCAAACAGAACCAGGAATACCCCGGCGTGATCGACCGCCAGCGTAAGAAAGCGCAAGTAGCCGATGCGGATTTTTTCAAAGTTCGCTTCGAAGCCCAGCTGAAAACGAGTAAACGGATTGCGGCTGGACTTGCGCTTCTCGGCCTCGGCTTCATCATGCTCGTGGAGAAGGTACCGTGCCATGGTGGGCACCACGGTACGCGAGAGCAGATAGCTGGCCATCATGGCGAACACCACGGATTCCGCCATGGGCACGAACAGATATTTCGCCACCCCGCTCAGGAAGAACATGGGCACAAACACGATGCAGATGGCAAGCGTCGACACCAGCGCAGGCGTGGCAATCTGCGCGGCGCCGTCCAGGATGGCCTGCTCAATCTCCTTGCCCGCTTCAAGATTGCGGTTGATGTTTTCAATCTCCACCGTTGCGTCGTCCACCAGGATGCCGACTGCCAGCGCCAGACCGCCGAGCGTCATGATGTTGATGGTTTCGCCCAGCGCAGCCAGGGCAGCAAGCGAGCAGAGAATCGACAGAGGAATGGAAACCGCGATGATGAGCGTGGAGCGCCAGCTGCCAAGAAAGATCAGGATCATCACGCCCGTAAGGCACGCAGCGATGATGCCCTCGCGCACGACGCCGGTAATCGCGCCCTTTACGAAGATCGACTGGTCGCTGAGAGCGGATATCTTGAGTTCGGGAGGCAGCTGACCACGCACGCCGTCAATCTTGGAGCGCACGCCCTTGATGATGTCGAGCGTCGAGGCCGATCCCGTCTTCATGATGTTCATCAGGATGGCCCGGCGACCGTCGACGCGGACGATGTTGGTTTGCGGCGGGCTGCCGTCCCGCACGTGAGCCACATCGTGAATATAGATAATTGCGCCGTTCGAAGTGCGGATCGGCAGGTTGTTCAACTCCTCGACGATCGACGGAGTCGAGTTGGTTTCCACCGCATATTCGAAGCGATCGATCTTCATCGTGCCCGACGGCGCAATCACGTTTTGCGCGTTGACGGCGTTCACCACGTCAGCCGGCGAGAGTCCCCTGGCCTGCAGCGCGTGCAGGTCCAGGTCAACCTGGATCTGCCGCTGCTTGCCGCCGAAGGGATAGGGGCTCTGCGCACCTTCCACTGTCGCGAGCTGCGTGCGGATGGTGTTTTGACCAAGGTCGAACAGCTTCTGTTCGTCGAGCCCCAGGCCGGCGAGTCCGAGTTGAAGCACGGGCACACTCGAGGCGTTGTACTGGATGATGAACGGCGGATTCGTGCCCGGAGGCAGCTGGCGCACAATGCCCTGACTCACCGAGGTCACCTGGGCTACGGAGTTGGCAATGTTGACGCGAGGCTGGAAGAACACCTTGATGACGGCAACGCCGTTGAACGACTGCGACTCGATGTGCTCGATGTCGTTGACCGTCGTGGTCATGGCGCGTTCGCTGGGTGAGACGATGCGGTTGGCCATCTGCTCGGCAGATAGGCCGCTGTAATTCCATACAACCGTGGCGATGGGGATATCGATGTTGGGAAAGATATCCGTCGGCATCGATTCAATCGAATAGACGCCGAGAATCAGAATCAAAAGCGCGAAGACGACAAAAGTGTATGGCCGCCTTAGCGCAAGCCGAACAATCCACATCATAGGGTTGGTTCTCGCTCCAGTGCTGAGTCGATCGGGCCAAGAGCTCGCAACGCCGGATCAGGATGCAGAAAATGAAGAATGGCCCGTCCGGCTGCGCTCAGACCCGGCGGCTAACCCGCAAGGGTCTTTTCCAAATCCAAGTGAATCTACCATGGTAGATGAAGACCGGAACTAGCACACGATCTTGCGGAAGGATTTTCTCGTACGTCTAAGAGACGCTCCTCGGCCATGAAACGACGCATTAAACTGAAGGGAGAGCCGCGGCGAAAGCTCACATTCTGAGAAGCTTGCCGGTCAAAACGTTCTCGATCCAAATTCGAGTCCACTCAAATCCCATTGCCGATCGGCTATGGAAGTGGCATCACCGGCCCCAGGAAGCCTCACTTACCACCGATGGCTGAATTATGATCACCCTTCTGAATTCACAGGAGGAATCCGGTGTCCCGAGATGAGATCGTGCTACTGGCGAGCCGCGCCTTGGCCGTTATGCACGCGGCATATGCATTAGTTGATGTGAGCTACGTCCCGCAGTACTTGTTTTCAGCTCACCACTACACGCTATCCGGGGGCACCCTCGACCCTTGGGGCAAGTTACCTGGAAACGATTCATCGCATAGAATGTGTCACATTGCTCGTGCGCATTGTGGGTCTTTCAGTCCTGTCGTGGCTTTTCTGGCAATGTGGACCGTGGGTGGCAGGGCTCCTGTGTCCCGCGAGGTTCGGAGACTACTGCCACCGCAGCCGAGTAAGTTGGTGCATCGGTACCCTCTGATTTCGGACCAAATGAAAAGGGTGCGGGCCGAAGCCCGCACCCTTTAGCCAATCCCGCTGCTTTACCTGTTACCCATCTGCATCGGGGCAAAATCTCGCGACTTCTTCACGCACATTCTCCACCAGCTGCAGAGGATAGTATGCGTTGCGAGTGTACTGCTTCACCATGCGATTGGTGTTGAAATATGACCCGTTGAACGCCAGCGTCGTGCGCATAATCTGGGCCCACTTCTCCGGCGACTTCAGATACATCGGAACCACTGCCGACTCCAGCTTGTGATAGAGCGACAGAGCCTCATCGCCGTCGGTCGCGCCGTCTTCAATCGCCCACCCGGTCACGCCCTCAATGCAGCCTTCAATCCACCAGCCATCAAGGATCGACAGGCTGGGCACGCCGTTGAGCGCCGCCTTCATTCCGCTGGTGCCGGAAGCCTCGTAGGGTCGCTTGGGGGTGTTCACCCACACGTCCACACCCGCTGTCAGCAACGCACCCAGGTCCCACGCGTAGTTCTCGAGATACACAATCTGCAGCAGCTTGTTGTTGAGCGCGTGCGCCTTGTCCACCACTTCGCGGATCAACGCCTTCCCCGGTTCATCTTGGGGGTGTGCCTTCCCCGCGTAGATAATCTGCAGGCCGCCGGCAGCTTCCGCGATCCGCACCAGGCGTTCCGGATCCGTAAACATCAGGTTGGCGCGCTTGTAAGTGGCAACGCGGCGAGCAAAGCCCAGCGTCAGCACGGCGGGATTCAGCACCAGGCCGGTGCGCGATCCTACTTCGGCCAGCAATTCTTCCTTGGCGCGCGCGTGCGCCGTTTGCATCGCGCTCACCGGCAGGTCAATGGCATTGCGCAGGAAAAGATTGTCGCGACGCCAGCCCGGAATATGGTCATCCAGCATTCTCTGCACGGGCTCTGAAACCCATGTCGGCGCGTGCACCCCGTTGGTGATGGAGTCGATAGTGAACTCCGGGAACATTTCGCGGGACACTTTGCCGTGCTGCATGGCCACGCCATTGGCATAACGCGAAAAGCGCAGCGCCAGCAGCGTCATATTCAGCAGCCCGTCCTTGAAACAGTCCAGCTTCTGCAGCCGCGAAGTACGCTCGCCGCCCAGAATGCGGATGGTCTGCTCCGTTGAGAATCGATCGTGACCCGCCGGCACCGGCGTGTGCGTGGTAAAGACGCACTTGTTGCGCACCACCTGCAGATCGGTATCAGTGGCCGCACCCAGCGGACCGCCGCCCAGTTGGCTCTCCAGAAGAGCGAGGGTCAGCAGCGCGGCATGGCCCTCATTCATGTGATACACGTTTACATGCTTGCCCAGGGCATTGGCCATGCGCACGCCACCCATGCCCAGAACAATCTCCTGCTGGAGGCGGTAATTGGTGTCTCCGCCGTACAGGTGGTCGGTAAGGCCGCGGTCCCAGCCCGAATTCCCGTCAATATCGGTGTCCAGCAAATAGATGGGCACAATATGGCCGGCGCGGCCCACCATGTCGTAGCGCCAGGCCCGAATGGTGACGGTCCGATCCTCAACCACAACCGTGGCGCGCGCAGGTTCCTCAGTGCAGAAGTCGGCCGGGTTCCATCCCTGCACTTCTTCTGACTGTGCGCCGCCTCCATCAATGTGCTGCTTGAAATACCCTTTGCGGTGCAGAAGCGTGAAGGCGACCAGCGGAACACCCAGGTCGGCTGCGGAACGCAAGGTGTCGCCGGCTAAAACTCCAAGCCCACCCGAGTAGGTGGGCATCGACGGATTGATCGCGATCTCCATCGAGAAATAAGCGACTTGTCCGGAAGAGGGGAAAGATTCGTACGTAAAAGGCTTCATGGTTGTCGAGTGCATGATTTACCTAAAGGCCTCCGGTGTGCTGTCGGGCGCGCCAACCAGCTTCACCTTGGATAACGGCAGAAGACACCGGGAAGGCGTACTGCTTTAAACAATCGGAGGAGGTCCAGCCGATTTTAGCAAGAAACGCTCCCAAACATGGAAATTCTCAAATGAAAAGATTCCGGAATGGAATGGCCCAGCCGGCTTACCCAATTGTGGAAACCGGTCAATTTCATGAAATCGAGGAACAACGGTCAAACGTTTTATCCGATCAACAGCTCGAGGCGGCTGCAGTGAATTCCTGCGTACTTTGATGCTCTATTCGACTCGATGTGCGCCCCCCGATGCACGACAAATGTGGATTTGCGGAGCGATCCCAATGGCCTTGGAGTACCGGTCGCCGAGTGATTTTGCGAATTCGCTGGCCTTGTCCATTTGCACCAGGTTCACGGTGCATCCCCCGAATCCGCCACCGGTCAGGCGCGCGCCGATCAGGCCGGGCAGGTCCTGCGCCAGTTCCACCATGGCGTCGGCTTCCGGACAGCTGGCTTCAAAATCTTTGCTGTAACTCTGGTGCGCTTCGGCCATCAGCCGACCCAGTTCCTTCATGTTGTTTTGAATCAGGGCATCCGCGGCGGCCACCGTGCGCAAATTTTCAGTGATCACGTGGCGGGCGCGCTTGAGCGCCTCGGGGCTCATCTCGTGGCCCCACTTCACCAGGTCCTCGGATGTGGCGTCGCGCAGAAACCGGACTTCGGGTCGATGCTTGGCGATGGTCGCGGCGGCCTCTTCCACCTGGGCGCGGCGGCTGGTGTACTCGCCTCCCGTCACGGCGTGGCTCACCATCGTATTGGCAATCACCAGGGCCACATCACCGGGTATGGGCGCAAGTTTGAAGCTGAGGTCGCGGCAATCGAGAAGGAGAGCGTGGTCCTTGGCGCCATTGGCGGAAATGAATTGGTCCATGATCCCGCAGCTCGAGCCGACAAATTCGTTCTCAGAGCGCTGGCAGAGCCGCGCAAGCACGGGTCCCGGATACTGGATGCCCAGCAGCGACTCGACTGCCACTGCCGTGGCCACTTCCACCGCCGCAGAGCTCGAAAGTCCGGAACCAAGCGGAACATCGCCCCACAGGCTCAAACTGAATCCCGGGATGGTGTGGCCTTCGGAGGCAAAGATGGACAGAACGCCCAGCGGGTAGTCGCTCCAATGACCGGAACGATGGCTGGGTAGATCCGCCGCGTCGTAAACACGCTCGTCGCCGTAGTTTTCGGCGTAGAGCACCACTTTGCCGTCGGTGCGCGGCGATATGCCTGCCAAGGTGGCAAAGTCGATCGCCGCGGGCATCACGAAGCCCTCGGCGTAGTCGGTGTGCTCCCCGATGAGATTCACCCTGCCCGGTGCGGCAAATGCGTCAGGGATCGCGCCGAAGCGGGTCAGGTGCATCGAGCGCAAAGCTACAGGATCGTGCATATAGCTCCAATTAAAGAGTTTCAAGATCGACGTGCATTTTCCACGATGCCGATTTTCCGGGTTCCAGCACCCGCGACCAGGGGCCGGCAAGGGCCAGAGAGTCGACGGGGGCGGTGGCGGGTTCAAGTGCAACGCAGGTCTGCTTGGGGCCGGGGCGATCAGGCCACCCGCCATAGCAAATCCATAGTCCTATGTAAGGATTTTCCGCCGGGTTGAAGTTGAAGCGAATGCGGACGCGGGCGGAGGGTCGCACCAGCGCACACCAATTTTCGTCAGGGGAAAGAGGTCCGGCAAAGAGTTTGTCACCGATGGCTGAGTCGGGAGCCTGGGCCACGGACAGATCAGTGGTTCCACCACCGGCAAGGCTGGCGATGGGCCAGGACACGGAGTCGCCGTTTCTCCCCAGGCGATTGTCGCCGGAGCCTTCCAGGCGAAGAGCGGTGATGGTCGGGGGCAGGACAATGCGATCCCCGGGTGCCACGACGAAAAGCGGGTGTGCAGCCCAGGACCATGGGACCGGGTTTCTGCCAAAACTCGTCAGCTTGTAGGTGACATTGAGGCGATAGCCCCTGATGGTTTCGGACAGTGTGACCTTGCGCTCGAGTTCGAGCGGAAGAGAAAAACAGGTGGCGCGGAGGGCGATCGAGGATTCGTCAGAATCGCTGTCTAGCTGCTGCCAGGCGATCCGCCACAAGTCGCCGTGATCGGGAATATGCGCGCTGCCGGAGGCTGTTGAGACGGTGCAGTCCGCCACTGAGGGAAGGCATTCATCCCACCCACTGGCATCGCCGGCGTCAAAAGGCATGTCGTGAGTCCGAGGCCCTACGGGCGCCAAAGCAGCCTGGAGCAGTTCGTGCCCATCTAATTGAATAGAGGCGATTTTTCCGCCAAACTCGGGAAGGACAGAGATTGCACACGAACCCACACGGATGACAACGTTTTCTTTATTGCTCGAAATAACGCTGGTCCGCTCCGCCATGGTTTTCCCCTAGGAGACCAGCACATCCTGGCTGGCAGCCTCAAACTCGGTCCATATGCGCTCCAGCCAGCACTCATGCTCGGGCTTCATCAGGACGGAGCGAAGACAGGTGACGAACTCCCTGTTTTTAGATTGACGGGCTGGATTGTCTGTAAGTTCAAACCAGCATGTCGGCAATTGTACAAGGGCCAGGTGCAGATTCCGCGTAGCACAGGCCGCAAAGATTCTTTGTGCACAGTTGGATGCATCTTCCGCGCTGGCCGAACGGACCTTCCAGACCACAATATCCAGTTCCGGAGCACCGACCGGGAGGGTGACAAACCGGCTGCCAGAATCTCCCCGCAGGCGGCGGTCAAGCTCGAGCGCGGCGCGCCGGCCCGCGGCCAGCCCTTTGGCGAAATCACCATGGGGTGTGAGAGGCAAAAGTTGCTGGGTGGCCCACAGTGCCACCGCCGAGGCTCCCGCCCGGGAGCATTCCAGGCTGATCTCGCCGAGGTGAAGCTCCTTCGATGTGAAGTAGGTGTAGGGGGAGTCGTGTTTGTAAAAGCGCCCGACGGCCGGGTCTCTGAAGAGGATGCAGCCGCAGCCGTAGGGCTGAAGGCCGTGCTTGTGGGGATCGACCACAATCGAGTCGGCCTGGTGGATTGCGGCGTAGGCACGGCGCGCCGGCTCGTTGAGCGAACCGGGAATCAGTTTGAAGTACCCCCCATACGCGCCGTCGACGTGAATGCGGAACGAGTAGCGGCTCTGAAGCCCCAGAATCTGATCGAGGGGATCGACCGCTCCAAGGGCGGTAGTACCAAGCGTGACGACGACCGTGCCGACATCTCCCTTCCGCAGCTCCGTCTCGAGCGCCTCGAGGTCCATTCGCCCGAGGGAATCCGATGCGACTGAGGCGAAATCGAGCTTGAGAACCGAGGAGATACGGCTGTGCGTGTAGTGCGCCTGTTCCGAGGCGAGGATTCGCTTGCCCGGAGCAGAGAGGCCGGCGATCCACAGGGCCTCAAGATTGGCGAATGTCCCACTGGAGGTCAGGTGGCCCAGGTAGCCGTCCTTGCTCCAGCCGAACATCCCGGCGATTTCGGCTACGGCTTCGACTTCCATTTCGGAGCTGGCGCGGCCACCGTCGCGAGCGTGGTTGTTGGGGTTGATCGCCATGGCCAATGCGTAGGCGGCGCGCGCAACTGGGTGCGGCGGCTTGAGCATCTGGCCTGCATACATGGGATGAAAGTAGGGATAGTTGTCACCCAGACGACGGGCGGTTTCGTCGAGCACGGCAGCCACAGCCGGCGTTGGAATGCCAGGACCGGGTGCATCGGGGAGGTGGGCGAACTGCTCGCCCAGGCGCTCGTAAGCGCGTGCTAGGAGGCCGGGAAGGGGATCCGGTTGCATGGCGACCCTTCACCCTATCACAGAAGGGGAACGCTGCAGGAGGCTGATTCCCGGGCTCTTGCGGGGACGGTGCAATTTCGAAAATCGGCTAGATGACGAAGAATTTAGGTACGGGATTGTTTACAAGGATGGTACAATCACCCTAGCGTTAGAGTCGAACCGGGCGTGAGCAGTAACTCGCCCAACCAAGCAAGATTCTGCCAGTGGTCCCCGATTCATCCAGCGCAATTCAAATCAGGAAACACGACCAAATGGAACAAGGTACTGTGAAGTGGTTTAATGACGCGAAGGGCTTCGGCTTCATCTCGCGTCAGAACGGTGAAGATGTCTTCGTGCATTACTCTGCGATCAACTCTAGTGGTTTTAAGAGCCTGCAAGAAGGTCAAGCCGTGCAGTTCAACGTGGTGAAGGGGCCCAAGGGATGGCAGGCTGCCGACGTGCAGCCTCTCTAAACCTTAGGCCGGATTCCGGCAGAATCTAGCAAGACCGGCAGGGGCTGGGAGGCGACTCCCGGCCCTTTCTGTTTGCGGAGCAGGCTGGGATTGATGAGAGGCGTTGATCATTTTTGCGACCGAGCCGGCGAACCATTCTAAGTTGGGTGGCAATTTCGAAGGTAGGTCCTAATTTAATTGCGGTTGGGTGGGAATTGCGGGGCACCGGAAAATTCGCTCCAAAAGAGAACGATGCCGGAGGCGATGACCACGAAGGGTGTAGTCGCCGTCCAGCATCGGAATACAACGCGGATTGCAGGAAAGGTCTCGACGTGCGGTGAGGCTACGGTGAGAACCTGATGAGCTGCTTTCCAAGCGATATCGGTGGACTTACTTTTGTTATCGGCGTTTCATCGCACTACGCCAGTGGTCCAGCCGGTCTTTCTATTTCGAAATGCGGAAAAGGGCGGTTGTTCCCTTTGGCGTCCGCCTCTCTTCTTGCTACTTCTGCTTGCCCCCGCAGGAACAAAATCTGCAAAGTGAGATGCCTTAAAGAGCCCAACTGGGTGCATTGCCTAAAATCGCAGCGCCGGAAAAAGCAATAGGACCATTCCACTCCGGTACTAGAAAACCTCTGTCAGGATGAGCCCCAGGCCCATCGTTCAGATTGTGATGGCCGCGCAGTGTCTTCGCGACTTCCCGCATTGCCGCAGCTTTCTCCATCTTTGTCTGACGTTCCCAGAAGAGTACAAATCCTTGTCCACACACGCTGCAACTAGTCTCCACAGCGTTGTTACTTCTCTTGCACAACACCTGCATTTTTCAGCTCCCGGTGCTGGTTCCCCCCAGCGATACATGAACGTTACGCCCGTTTGAATGAAGCCGAGAATCCCTCGTCCGGTTTGGCAACGACTCGTTTGGGGTAGCGGAAATACAACCCAGGTAACGTGAAGAAAGTCACACCAGAAGTAAGCGCCTGTTCGAGGGAATGTTCGTTGCGTTGCCGCAAGCACGAATAAAAATGCGGCGTATGTGTGTCGCAGGGATAAGTGCGCGACCCGAAAACCATAGCCATGCGAGCCACTTTCAAGTTACTCACGGCACTCGCAGGCATGGGGCACCAACAAGGCGGACGAAGTGCCTTGCAGTGAATTTGCAGAGAGCCCCCGCATGGTTACAAGGGCATAGGACCCAGACGGAACTGAATCGTGTACATGACATGCAATGGAGAAGCCTGCCCTTCAGAACAGGCCGGCCCCATTGCGGCCCTGAGTGCCTGGATAACTGGCGGGGCAGCCAGGCTCCGCTTACCGATCGACGACTTGCTGGAGCTCGGTGGGGATACCTGATGAGGCGGCACCCAGCCGAGGAGGACTGACAAGGCGTTCGAGCTGCGGGACACGTACGAAGAGAAGGACAACGAAGACGATGGCGGTGGCGGAGAGCGATGAGAGGACGAGTGGATCGCGGTAGAACGTCACCAGCCTTTGTGCGGACGAACTGGTTTTGAAAGCAAGCCTGCAAAAAAGGGCCATGGTGAGCGCCACCAATGGGAAAGCAAGGATGAGTTCGATGCGGTACGCCATGATGAACGCGCCGAGGCAGAGCATGGCGGCTGATGCGTAGAAGAGAGCGGAGGCGAGCAACGATTCCGGTGTGTAGTTGCGGGAGGAAGAGCGAGACGCACTGGTTACCCTTCCGCTTCGAATTTCAGAGAGCTCGCTGAATCGCTGGAGGGCGACGAAGTAGCAGCTGATCATCCAGCAGCAGAGCAGGAGCGAAACCGGAGGCAATAGAACGCTGGTGACCGCGTACCATCCGAGCAACATGCGCAAGGGATTGTTGAGAGACTTGGTGAGCACGTCGAGAAAGGCGATATCGCGGGTGCGCACGGGGGGCATGTTGTATACGCAACCCATGACCCAGAGCACCATGGCGGTAAAAGCGAAGAGCGGCGAGACGAGAAGGCCGATGCCTACGCCCGCGGCCATCATGGCGAGCCATTGGGCATATCCCATCCATGGAACGACGAGGCCAAGGGCAGCGGCCCGATTGCGCTTGACGGGGTGCAGCCGGTCAATAGGCGCATCGAGGAGTTCGTTGAGGACGTAATTGCTGCAGGTAATAAGGGTGACGGCGAGCGCGGCCAGGCCCAGCCGGATGATGATTTGCCGATCGAGCCGGCCAGCCATGGCGTTGAGCGGTATCAGGATTCCGGGAACGACGAAGAGATTGTTGATGGAGCGATCAAGCCGGGCGATGGCAACGTGAGCACGAAGACGCTGTGCGAATGAAAGATTGGAGATTTTCTGTATCTCAACTACTGACATATAAATACTCCTGCCGATGCTGGCCATTGACCGCCAGCTACCGGTTGGGGATCAGACAGGGCGCCGTTAAGAAATATAAAAACGCCGACACACGCCTGGTGTTCGATTTAAGGATCGAAAGACGATCCGGATTTTGTGATTGTTAGGTTGAGTATCCGCTGGAAGGAAGAGGCCGTCAAGGAAGAATTGAAACGGGTGGCGGGCCGGCCGTGCCGGGCGTCGGCGGATGTTTACCAAGTAGTAATTTTGAGATGGCCGTTTTGCGATGAATGTTGAGTATTGGGGCAGCATCAGCGACTGTTGAGGCGCGCGATTGACCAGTTCAGGAGGGTAGCGAAGGTGACCCAGGCCCAGTAGGGCATCATGAGTCCCGCCGCCATTGAGGAGATGCGGGCAAAGGCGATGGTTGTGGCCCCGATCGCCAGCCACATAAGGACGATGTCAGCGAACCCTGCCCAGAGCGCATGTCGGCTGAAGAATATCCAGGACCAGGCAAGGTTGAGCGTCAACTGGACTGCGAAGAGGCTGAGGGCGACGGTTCGAAGGGGTGAGGGAGCTGACCCCGTGACCCGCCAGGCAGCGATGGCCATCAGCAGGTAAAGAAAGGTCCAGACCGGTCCAAATATCCAGCCTGGCGGGTTGAAGGATGGCTTGACGAGGGTGGCGTACCAGGCGGGAATCTCGGGTGCAGTCCATCGAGCACCGAGGATGCCCACGGCCTGGCAAAGGATGATCCACAAAACCAAGCTAAAGGCGCGCATTTTGATCTCCACGTTGGTTTATTGGATGATGGCGGAGTTTGGCGGGTAGAGAAGACTTTGATGGCTCAGGAGCCCCGACCTGTTCATGATGATGGGATGAAAACGACGGGATACCCTCGGAGGGCTTTCACGGGATCAGGTACGATTTCGTTCATGAAGTGCTGCAACCGCGATGGGCGGCTCAACAGCCTTTTCGTATTGGCTGTGGTCATTGCCGGGACTGAAATGACGGTACCGGGGTGTGGTCAGTCGCCGTCCGCACGGCCCATTGCGTTCGAGGTGGCATCGATAAGGCCGGCAATTCATGAGCCGGGTGGAGAAGGGAGTTCACGCTCTGAAATTGAATCCTCTGATGATGGGCTGATGATGCGCAATGTCGATCTCCGCGAGATAGTGCAGTGGGCTTATGGCCTGCAGGACTATCAAGTGCAGGGGACACACATCCTGGAGGGCCTGCGCTATGACATTCGTGCCAGGGCGAGTGAACGGGAACCGGTCAGCGCGCTCAGGCTGATGCTTCAGGATCTTCTGGCCACAAGGTTCAGGGTCCAGGTGCACCGCGAGGAAAAGCGAACCACGGTCTACGAACTGGTAGTGGCCAAGGATGGCCCCAGGCTGCCGGCGAACAAGGCCGATACGCTTCCATCCTCGTACCCGAAGGAATCGCTTCCGCGAGTCGTTGATGGCGGCTTTGTTTTCGCAAATGTGTCCATGGGCGAATTCGCCCAGCAACTGACCCAGCTTCGCGGGATCGACCTGCCCGTTGTGGATCGCACCGGCATTCAGGGCATCTACGACATCACCTTGAAATCGGCCGCAAAAGCCATCCTGGAACCGGACGGTCCATCGCTTCTGACACTGATTCAGGAGCAACTCGGGCTCAAACTGGTTTCAGCGAAAGATGCGATTGAGGTTGTCACGGTCGACCACGCAGAAAGCCCCTCCGCAAACTGATTCCGGGCCGCAGGACGCGAACAGATTCGATCGCCTTAAGTGGCCGGCGGGAACGGGTTGACGGCTGTTGGTTTATCCTGCGTTCAAATGCGCAAAACGCTGTCGGTTGCCATGATCGCCATGAATGAAGAGGCGAATCTGCCACGTACGCTGGAAAGCGTAAAGTGGGCCGACGAGATCATCGTGGTCGATTCGGGGTCAAAGGACCGCACGATCGAGATTGCGCAATCCTTCGGCGCCAAAACTTCGTACCACGCGTTCGGCGGCCACGGCGAGCAGAAGAACGTGGCGCTCGACCTGTGTACCTGTGACTGGATTCTGCTTCTCGACGCCGACGAAGTGCTGACGCAGGCACTTCAGGAGGAAATTCGGCAGACGCTGGCGAGTGAACCGAAGTTCGGTGCTTACTGGATTCCCCGCCTCAACTTGATCATGGGGCGCTGGATGCGTCACGGCGGCTTCTACCCGGATCACAAGTTAAGGCTTTTCCGGCGCGGTTCGGCTCGTCTGAGCGAGGGAGTGGGCCCGCACGCAACACCGCAGTTCGAGGGGCATCGCGGCAAGTTGAAGGGTGACATGCTGCACTACGCCTACCCGGATCTGACCGTCTACCTCGAGCATATGAACCGCTACAGCTCTGAGATAGCGCACCTGCTGGCAGCCAAGGGTCGAACCAGCCGGTCTCTCCCGGCGTTCGTCTGGAATGCGGTGTTGAATCCGGGGGCGACGTTTGTCTATAACTACTTCTTTCGTCTGGGGTTCCTGGACGGACGGGAGGGATTGCTGCTGCACCTCAATCACTCCGTCTACATCCACTGGAAGTTCACCAAAGCGTGGTGGCTTGGCAGATCCTCAAAAATGACATCGGCCTCTCCGCAGCCCTAGTCTGCTTAGGCGATTGCCCTTCTTGCCGTTAAGGGCTGATTTTTGTTCTTGTGGGACTCCGCCAGCGATCAGCGCGCATTTCGCATTTGACGCGAGAATGACGCCGGGGATTACAGCTTCAGGCACAAAATAACGATGGTGCGCTGGCACACCCATCAAGAGTTAAATTACAATGTTGTCATCTCCGACCTAGGCTTTCAGGGTCAATCGAACCGGCTGATTGTCGCAATGAACCCAGTGATCGTGCGCCGCAATAGCTTCACCAGGACAGAAGCAAATGCATAAGCCTACTCACCACCCGAAAGTCCTACACGTCGACGGCGACACGACCGCCGCCAAGACACTGACTGCGATCCTCAGAATCTACAATTATGACGCCATACACGTGTACACCGCAGCGGAGGCGCTCGTCTGGTGCCGTCTGAATTGGCCAGACGTGGTGATTGCCGACCTGACGACCGAGTCCGTGGACGGAATGCAATTTGCCACGCGAATCATAAGCGGCCAGCCGCAGCGCAAGGTGGTGTTCCTGGCGGACCCATTAGCGGCCTCGAGGCTTCTCAGCGAATCGATCGAGGCGAACCAGGACTTCCCCATCTTCGCCAAGCCTGTTGACCCGCAGAGGATCATCGACTTTCTGGCCACGGTCTAGTCCGAGGGCTATCTCGCGCCTTCTGGGATGTGTCGAGATGGGAAGGCCCGCCAGATGGGAATCGGCTTACCAAACGAATGGGTATTGAATCGGGCTATGCCGCCGGGAATTCGAGGTGGATGGCGGCGCCGCGGGGCTCAAGGTTAACCGCCGAGGCATGGCCGCGGTTGTCGCGCACGATGGTTGCGCAAAGACTCAGGCCTAATCCCGCAGTTTCACCCGAGCCGGAGCGCGGGGGGGTGAAGGGGTCGAAAGCCCTTCCCGGCTGCTCAAATCCCGGGCCGGTATGCGACACCGTGATCTGCACGTCGGCAGAGTCGTAGGCAGCCTCGAGTCGAACGAGGCGCTCACTCTCCGCTTCGACATTCTCCACGGCCTCCATGGCGAATTGCAGGCAATGAAGCACGGCCTGGCGCAGTTGTTGCTCCTGACATAAGACTCGCGGCAGGTCCGGAGAAATTTTCAGCCGGAAATCGATCGAGCGGTGCAGAAACTCGGACCGGTGCAGTCGTTCCATGTCTGCCAGAAGCTCGGTGACAGAGACGGCGGTGAGTTGACCGGCAGGCGAGCGGGCTACCCTTTGCAGGCTCTCAAGCGTTGAGCGCATGGCCCGTGCAGCCGCCAGGATGGAATCAACCGCTTTGTGTTCAAGGGCGTCAAGGCGGGGTGCGTCCTCAAGCAACGATGCATATCCCAGAACCACGGTCAGCGGATTGTTCAGCTGCTGGGTGACATTTCCGGCCAGCTGGCCAAGTCCCGCAAACTTTTCTGAATCAATGAGTTTCTCCAGCATGCGCGTCTGGCTTCGGACCGACTGAAGCCGAGACGTGAGCATCTCAATGGGGACCAGGTCGTCGGCACGGAGAGGATCCTGATCCTGGTCGCGGCGCATTCCATCCAGCAGCAATGCACCCTCGGTGCCTGCCTGACCGTGCATGGGTACAGCCAACAGCGATGTGCAATTCAGGCGTCGCAGATCATCGCCTGGTACCATCCACGGCTCGAGATTCACTCGCAGAGTCTGGCTGCCATCCACGGCACCTGGTACCGAGCCGGGTGCCAGAAAGCCAGTTACCGGAATCCGCCCTGCCAGCGAATGCAGCGCCTTCGCGGTCGCGCCGCCGAAGCCCGCTGCACCGGCAAGACGATACGCACCGCTGGGTTGGAGCAGAAGGAGGGCTGCGCGGGTAAAGCGGCTGTGGGCCACGACCGTTTGGCAGATTTCAACACCTTGCTGGTCAAAGTCCTCAAGGCGACGGCGAGACAGCACAAGGCCGTGGTACGCGACCAATTCACGCCGTGCGCGGCGTTCGCGTTCACCGGCCGCAAGGTTGGTGCGCAGTTCGTTCTCGAGGGACAGAATAATGAGACCGAGAGCCGTGCCCACCTTGGCCATGATGATGATCCGCCCCAGGATAAGGTTGACGATCGGGATGTGAGACTCGGGGATGATCAGCAGGATCGGCAATGACCAGGCAATGAATCCAAGACAGCTGATGATCACGCCCGGGGACGGCCGTCTGAAGCTCCAAATCACAAGGAGGGCTGTCACCACATGAATGCCGGACTCAGCCAGTATGAGGGGCCAATATAAGCCGTTATGGAAGTAAAACCACAGGGCGAAGCAGCCGAAGAACAGGCACGCGGTGGTGCCGACCCAATTCGGCAGTTCTACCTTGGCGCGGTCCCAAAAGAGCCCGATCACAATTGAAATCGGTTCCCAGCGCGGGAAAAACCCAGTACATCAAGCCTTCTGGATGCTTGTGGTGGAACAACCCGTGCGAGAGGATGGCGTACGCAATCAGCGGTATTGTGAAGGGAATGACGTAGAGAATTCGGACTTTTCCAATCCGAAAAGAGAGAGGCGAGAGAGAACCAAGGAAAAGGCCGGCACCGAGCATTCCGAGAGCCTGGCCAGTGGCGGCAATCCACGCTGGACTGCCCTCCATGAAATCCGATGCGTGCACCGGATATAAAAGAAGCATGCGTATGACGAGAACCAGGAAGGCAAGAAACCACAGCAGGTTGCGGGTGTCCCTGGTGCGCCAATAGAGGTACCCGAACGCCGGCAGCAGAAGTGCTGTCAGAAACAATGCCGGCATCTGATACCAATCTTGCATGGAACCCGAGGTCCCTTCTCTCGCCCTGAAGGTTGGAAGCGAGATGCGTTAAAAGCGCTGAAATCGGGTATCCCAGGACAGGGATTCCCGTTTCCATTCTCACGGCACCCTGTCGGAGGGGTCCATGCGTCTAAGGTTGTAGGTGGGCTTACTTCAGTGCTTAGTGGGAGCGATTCCACTCGGCTCAAATATCAAGCTATCGGAGAGAGTTTTGGTAATTCAGACTGGGATACGATGGGGTGCCGCACTGCTGGCTGCTTTGCTGACCGTGCCGGCTGTGTATGCGCAGGAGAAGGACTCGTTCACACCGATGGCGCTCGACGCCGGGTTCGGCAAGATGGACATAGAGCCCCCGACGATGCAACCCGAGGAGATCATCAAGAAATTCGCCGCCAAGGAATCAGAGTTCCAGGAGGCGCTGAACCACTACACCTATCGACGACTTGCGCGCGTCCAGACCATTGACGACGACAACAAGGTGGATGGCGAGTGGTACGAGGTCGATGATGTTATCTTCGCCCCCGACGGGAAGAGAACCGAGAAGACCGTATACGCGCCCGAAAGCACGCTGCAGCGAGTCATGATGTCGCCGTCCGATATGCAGGACATCCAGCACGGTTATCCGTTTGTGCTGACCTCCCAGGAGATCACGGCATACGACATCAAATACGTGGGCAAGCAGAAGGTCGACGAAGTGGATTGCTACGTCTTCGATGTCAGTCCCAAGCAAATTCTCAAGAACAAGCGCTATCTGCTGGGGCGCATCTGGGTGGATTCGACTGACCTGCAAATCGTGGTGACCAACGGGCGCATGGTTCCTGACGACACGCGCAAGGGCAGCGAGGATCTGCATCCGCCTTTTATGACCTGGCGCGCCCAGGTTGACGGCCATTACTGGTTTCCTGTTTACACCAAGGGCGAGGGCGTACTGCACTTCGCCGGCGGTCATGGCTACGCGGCCGACGACGTTCACATGCGCGACGTGATCAAGTACACCGATTACAAGCAGTTCGGATCTACCATGAAGATCGTCTCGGTAGATGGCGAAGAGCCGAAGGACAAGACACCGCAGCCCAAGACTCCGAAATAGCCTTGATCAACCTGGCCTGATACTGAGCTTTTGCAGTTCCCTTTCCGTTGGCCTGCTGCGATATAGTCAATTCAGGAATGGCAACTCCCCAGATCAGAACCGGCGCTGCGCCGCGCAATCCCTCCAGCCAGGGGTTCGTCTATTTACCCCTCGTCGCGGGATGGTTGATTCCGGGCGCGGGACACTTCCTGCTCCGCAAGTGGGGACGGGGTGCGCTGCTCGCTGTGTCAATCGTGGGCATGTTCGCGCTTGGTCTTGGCATGAACGGCAAGCTCTATGCGAACGCACACGACATTCTCGATCTCCTGGGCCTGGTGGGCGATCTGGGTAATGGGCTGCTTTACTTTTTGAGCCGGACGATGGGGCTTGGAGCGGACCAGGTGCAGGTGACGACTGGCGACTACGGCACACGATTCATCGTTGTCGCGGGCCTGCTCAACGTGATCTCGGCAGTTGATGCGCACAATCTTCGCACCGGGAGGAAGTCGTCCTGATGCTGCGGCCATCCCACTTTACCGCTGTAGTGCTGTTTGCTCTTTGCGCCTCAATCGTGTTTGGCATCACGCAGCGTGACACGACCCGGAGGATGGTCCGCTACGGCGCATATTGTTTTGTCCTGTTTGTGGGGGCTGCCATCGTTCTGAGCTGGGTGATGTTTCTGATCGCGAGATAGCAAGCTCCGAACCCTGCTTTGCGTCTTCCAGGAAATTGAACGTCAATGAAAAAGGCCGTGCTGGGGAGCATTCCCTGCACGGCCTTGTTTTGCTTGACGGATCAACCAATCACACCTGCATGACTTCAACTTCCTTGCGCTTCGACATCTCTTCCATACGGCGAATCTCTTCGTCCGTCATTTTCTGCACTTCTTCCATGGAGCGCTTCTCTTCGTCTTCGCTGATCTTCTTGTCCTTGGCCATCTTCTTGAGGGCATCATTGCCGTCGCGGCGCACGTTGCGGACGGCGGTGCGTTGCTCTTCGAGCACGCGGTTGAGGTGTTTCACCACATCACGGCGGCGTTCCTCGGTCATGGGCGGCACGGGTACACGGATCACCTTGCCGTCGGATTGCGGATTGAAGCCAAGGTCAGAGGTCTGGAGAGCCTTCTCGATTTCCTTAACCACCGTCGGGTCCCAGGGCTGAATCAAGATCAACTGAGCTTCGGGCGCAGAAACTTGAGCAAGCTGGCTGATCGGCGTGGGCGTGCCGTAGTAGTCCACCTTGACCGAGTCAAGAATGTGCACGCTGGCCCGGCCGGTGCGCACTGATGCCAGGTTGGCCTGAAACGCCGCTACTGCCTGATCCATCCGACGCTTCAGGTCGCTGGAGAGTTCCTTGAGTGCCGGAATGCCGGCCATAGTCGAGACTGCCATCGCTTTATCCTCGCAACTGCTTGATGCCAACGGCTATTTTACAACCGCGGCGTGGGTCATCTGGCACGCCCTGGTCTGGTTCTCCAGCCTCAAAGCCGACAAAAGCACTTTGGTGCCGACATCAAATGGGCATCTTTGCGAAAAACAGTCCGCAGGATTTTGCCGTCGACGTAGAATGCAGGAAGATTTCTGACCCCTGCCGCTTCCCCGGCGCGCCTTGGAGACGTTTCATGTCCTTCAGAAGGATCGGCCTGGTCCTGGGCCCGCTGTGCTTTGCTATTTTTTTCCTGCTCTCCCCGCTCTATGGCGTCGCTGCGGCAGGGACCCAGCCAGGCGTGATGAAGGGTACGATCGGCGATGCGGTGCTGGTGCTGAGCGGCCCATGGCGATTCCATCCCGGCGATGACCCGGCGTGGGCGAGCCCCGGGTTCGATGACTCGGGCTGGGGTGCCCTGGACCTGACTCCGCCTGAAGGTTCCTACGACCCAATCATCGGCACGAGCGGGTTCGTTCCTGGCTGGACCACGCACGGGTATCCCAAGTTGACCGGCTTTGCCTGGTACCGTCTGAAGGTTCAGTTGGAAAACAACGAATCCCAGACGCAACGGCTGGCGATGACCATGCCGATGAACTTCGACGACGCTTATCAGGTCTTCGTCAATGGCCAACAGGTTGGCGCGTTTGGCCGGTTCAACGGCAATTCCGTGACCTTTTACAATGCCGAGCCGCAGTCCTATGAACTGCCAGCGGCGGTGCACGGCGGGACGATCACCATTGCCATCCGCGTCTGGATGGATATTTCCACACCGCTGGTTTCGGATGAAACGGGCGGGCTGCACGGACCGCCGATCCTCGGCGAATCCACCGCAATCGAGACTATGTTGCGTCTGGCGTGGGACTCCGTGAACCGGACGGAGATCGGCAATCTTCTGGTCGCGTTATTCCTGTTTCTTGGCATACTGCTTGGGTTCACGCTGTACTGGTTCGATCGCCGCGAGCAGGCATACCTGTGGCTGGGAGTGGCGTGTTCCGCGAATTTTCTTGGTACGGCAGTGACTACCGCCGGGTACTACAACCCCATCATCCCCATGATGCAGGAGACCGTGCTTCTGGACGTAGTTCTGGTTCCCATGGGACTGTGCCTGTGGGCAGTGTTCTGGGCATACTGGTTTGAGTTGGAGAGCAGGCGCCGGATTGCGCGGATCGTCTTCACCATGACCGCATGCCTGATGTTCGGCATGGCGCTGGTTCGGCCACCCATCCTGGGGACATTGGTTCCGGTGGCTGCGACAGCGTGGCTGGTTCCAGTTACGGTCGTGCTGAGGCTAATACCCGGTGTGCTCCTGCTGGGTATCACGTATCGGGGTATGCGTAAGCGCGCCGCCGATGGCTGGCTGGCACTGGCGCCCATCGTGCTGTTGATTTTCAGGTCCTATCAGGAGGACTTGACTGTTTTGCATGTCCCTCTGCTGCTTCGTCTTGGAGCTATGACAGTCACGGTCGGGTCCCTCGCTGCTTTGTCCATGCTCGTGATCGTATCGGTGCTGATGGCGCGGCGTTTCATTCGCGGCCAGCGGGAAAGCGTGCTGTTGCGGCTGGAGATCGAGCAGGCGCGGCAGGTGCAGCGTGTGCTGATTCCCGAAGCAATGCCCGTGATCGCCGGCTTCGCCGTGGAGAGCGAATACCGTCCGGCGCAGCAGGTGGGCGGCGATTTCTTCCAGATTCTTCCGGCGCAAAGCGGCGGGGTCCTTGTCCTGATCGGCGACGTGAGCGGAAAGGGCACGCCGGCGGCTATGGCGGTGAGCCTGCTGGTGGGTTCGATTCGCACCCTGGTGGCAATAACCCAAAGCCCGGGCGAGATTCTTTCTGTGCTGAACGAGCGCATGATGGGGCGCAGCCAGGGAGGATTCACCACCTGCCTCGCCCTGCGCGTGGATCCGGGCGGCACGGTCACGGTTGCGAATGCCGGGCACCTGGCGCCGTATCTGCAGGGCCGAGAGGTGGAGACACCCCCGGCGCTGCCGCTGGGGCTTGCCCCTGGAGACTACCCCGAGACGACGTTTCGACTGGGCGAGGGCGAGCAGCTGATGCTGGTGACGGACGGCGTTCCCGAGGCGCGCAGCAAGTCGGGTGAGCTGTTCGGCTTTGACCGCACGGCTGCCATCGCGAAGGGCTCGGCAGCATCGGTTGCGGAGCGTGCGCAGGAGTTCGGCCAGAACGACGACATTACCGTTCTCGCGATCATGCGCGTGGCCGCGAAGGTTGCGCCATCCATGCATGTGGAGGCGTTGCTACCGTTGCCGGCCGGGGACTGAAGCACGGTCAATCGGCGCGAGGGATGCAGGATCTCGCTATCGCGAGCGAGTGGCGGCGACGATGTCCAGCACATCCGCGACCACGCGGGTAGCCGGATTGTAAGCAACCACGTAGCCGCCGCAATAGCCGTAGCGGTAGCCGGGTGGAGGCGGGGGCGCCACGTTGACCCAGTAGGTTTGCGGCATTGGTTTCACCACGTATCCACTCGGAATGTAGGCTCCTATCTCGAAGACCGGACGTCTGCGGCTGCGCCAGCGATCCGCATCGCCGCGATAGTAAGAGTAGTAGTGATCGCGGTCTTCCTCGCGGAAGTATTTCTTGGCCTGTCCCGGAGGAAGGTGTCGCCGGTCGTCACCATACTTTTTTGCCTGACCCGGGGGCAGGTCGCGATCGTGTTTTTTGGCTTGTCCAGGCGGCATCCCGCCGTGCCCGGGCGGCGGATTATCGCGATCATGGCCCGGAGGGCCCTGGGCAATCAGGGAAGCGGAGAGGCAAAGCAACGCCGCTTGAAGCAGAGCAACACGAAATAGTTGATTCCGTTTCATATACGAGCCTTTCCGAATCGAGGGGGATTCTCTAAACGTGGTGCATCGATTCGCCCTTCACGATTTTCTGTAGCGGTAGTTCGATCAATCGGAGCCGCTCAGATAAGCACTGGGACCTGGTTGGTCGACGCCGCCTGCTCGTGCGCATGATAGCTTGACCGCACCAGGGGCCCGCTCTCCACGTGTCGAAATCCCATTTTCTGAGCTTCGGTCTTGAGTTCGGCAAATTCGCGGGGCGTGTAAAGGCGCGTCATGGGCAAATGATCACGTGAAGGGCGCAGGTATTGACCGATGGTGAGAATGTCGCAATGAACCGCAGCAAGATCGCGGAACACATCCAGCAACTCGGTGGTCTCTTCACCGATACCAACCATGACGCCTGACTTCGTAATTCCGGCGGGATTCAGTTCTTTGGCATAGCGAAGCAATTCAAGCGTTCGTTCGTAGCGCGCACCGGAGCGCACCACGCGATAGAGCCTGGGCACTGACTCGGTATTGTGATTGAGCACCTCGGGTCGCGCTTCAACTACGACGCGAATCGCCTCCTGGTTGCCCTGGAAATCCGGGATCAGGACTTCCACCCGGCAGCCGGGCGCCTGCTTGCGAATTTCCTCGATGACCATGGCAAAGGCTTTGGCTCCGCCGACCAGGTTGTCATCGCGATTCACGCTGGTGATGACCGCGTGTTGAAGGCCCAACGCAGCCACTGCTTCGGCCACGCGACGCGGCTCGTCAAAATCGATGGGCTCAGGGCGGCCTTTGGGTACCGCGCAAAATCCGCAGCGTCGCGTGCAAAGGTTGCCGAGCATCATGAAGGTCGCGGTCTTGTGATGCCAGCACTCGCCGATATTGGGGCACTGCGCGCTCTCGCAGACAGTATGCAGGCCCAGCGAGCGGGCGAGACGCTTGAGCTCATGGAAGTTTTCGCCAACCGGCGCACGCGCCTTAAGCCACTCTGGCTTCGGCGCCGGGGCTTTGCGCAAAGGCGCGATCTGCACCAGGTCCATCACTCTCACATTCTAACGGGATCTGAAGGAAGGGGTTTCAAACCACGCGGGCGCGTCCAATCCAGTGATTGGACGCGACCGCGATCTGTGCCGCGTGCTTAGCGCGGTTGGAGTGCGGGATCCGCGTTCGGATCTGATGTCGAGTCTCCGCGCCCGCGCTCGACAATGCGGATGGGCCGCTCGAGTTTGAATGTCAGGATGCTTTCGGCCGGCAGCACGATCTGCTTGTTGCCGGTGAAAGCCGTCCCGGCCGTGCCCGCGCCGCCGCCGGCCAGTGCTCCGATCGCCGCTCCTTTGCCGCCGCCAGCCAGGCCGCCGATCAGCGCGCCAAGACCTGCGCCGCCGCCGATAAAGCCCGCGCTGCGCTTGCCCTTACCTTGCTCGGCCTTCGAAATGGTGGCAGTCTCGACGGGATACGTGCCCCAGCGCGAGTGAACGCGATCAAGCTTGACTGCCAGAAGAGCTCCACCCTTGAAGCGGCCCAACGCCTTGGCGTCAACCACCGTGCCGTCGGCCCGCGCGCCCTTGGCAATCACTGTCTCGCCGCGGACTGTTACGTCGTCGGCAACCGTGGCCTGGAAGGTTTCGCCCGCCTGGGCGTCTTTGGAACTCAATCCCTGGTCGAGCCGGACGCGAATCTGGGTCCCCTCTGGAAGGTTGATCGCCGCCGGAGGAGGCGGAGGTGCCGGAGCTTTCGCCGTGGTCGCCGCCCCGGCTGGAGCCCCGGTTGCCGGTTGTGTCGCTTGCGGCTGATCCGGCGAACTAGCGGTAGGTTGATTCGGGGCATTGCTGGAACTCGAGTGGCACCCGCCTAACGTCAAAACGGCTGCAAACGCTGCTGTAAGAGGGAGATACCTTGAATAGGGATTCATGTGCCTGATCCTTCCTTGGGGGATTTTCGGGGAACGGCAAAATGGGGGTCCCCGTGGAATGCCAATCAAGCATTCCGCAGGATCCCCCACATGTCTTTTAGATGTCCAGATTCTTTACGTCAAGTGCGTTGTCTTCAATGAATTTACGGCGGGCTTCAACATCCTCGCCCATGAGCGTGGTGAAAATTGCCTCAGTCTCGGCAATATCTTCGAGCTTTACCGAAAGCAGCGTGCGCCGCTCCGGGTCCATTGTCGTTTCCCAGAGCTGCGTCGAGGTCATTTCGCCGAGACCCTTGTAACGCTGTACCTGGTAGTCTTTTTTGCCTTGATCCACGATGTAGTTGAAGAGCTCGCGTGCCGTCTGCTTCTCTACCGGTTCCCGCGGAATCTTCGATCCGCGGCCGGCCTTTGTCTCGGCGCGAGTTTCCACGCTACCTGGAGACGGGGCGCCCTCGGCATCGGGCTCTTCTTCCTCAGCCTTGGCTTCCGCGGCTGAGGCCGGCGTCTTGGGCGCGAATTCGATCAGGAACGGCGGCTCCAGGTATTCCTTAATCTGCGAATACTTCGACATCATCTGCCGAAATTCGGGGCTCGATACCAGCGTCCAGTCGATGCAGCGCGTCGCTCCCTGCGAGTCGGTCATGCAGATCGACCACGTGTGATGCTCTTCGTCCTGAACGGGTGCGTGGACCTTAATTTGGAATTCTGCAGATACCGCGGTCAGTTGCTGATACAGCGCAGCCACCTTTTCCGGAATATCATTCTCGCTCTTCGACGCGAAGTCGGAACGATGCACCAACTCAGCGCGCGCCAGAAGCTCAGTGAGTTTCTCATTGCGGATGCGCTTATCGACCTTCTCCACAAAGGCGAGATACTCGTTCAGAAATCCCATGAAGCGGGTCAGATCGACGCCCTCGATCTTGCTGGCATTCTCGCCATGGCGCACGATGATGCCTTCCGAGGCGCGTTTCACCATCACTTTTACGAATTCACGATCATCCTTGATGTACTGCTCGAAACGGCCCTTCTTGATCTTGTAAAGCGGCGGCTGCGCGATATAGATGTTGTCGCGCTTGATCAGCTCCGTCATGTGGCGGAAAAAGAACGTGAGCAGCAGCGTGCGGATGTGCGAGCCGTCGACGTCGGCGTCCGTCATCAGGATGATCTTGCCGTAGCGGAGTTTAGAGACATCAAAGTCATCCTTGCCGATGCCGCAGCCCAGCGCCGTAATCATGGCGCGAATTTCCTCGTGTCCGAGCATCTTGTCGTAGCGGGCCTTCTCCACGTTGAGGATTTTGCCCTTCAGCGGCAGAATGGCCTGGAAGCGCCGATCGCGGCCCTGCTTTGCCGTCCCGCCTGCCGATTCACCCTCGACGAGGTACAACTCGCAGCGATCAGGATTGCGTTCGGAACAGTCCGCCAGCTTGCCTGGCAGTCCTCCGCCTTCCATCGCACCCTTGCGCCGCGTCAGATCGCGAGCCTTGCGAGCAGCTTCGCGGGCACGTGCCGCTTCGATTGCCTTGTTGATGATCCGCTTGGCTATTGGCGGGTTCTGTTCGAGGAACATTCCCAGGCGCTCATTCACAAATGCCTGCACGTTGCCCGCGATGTCGGAGTTGAGCTTGCCCTTGGTCTGGCCTTCAAACTGCGGCTGCGGCAGCTTTACGCTCACCACAGCCACCAGGCCTTCGCGTACGTCGTCGCCGCTCAGGTTTTCTTTCAGATCCTTGAATAGCCCCAGCGATTGCCCGATGGCATTGATGGTGCGAGTCAGCGAGGTACGGAATCCCGAGAGGTGCGATCCGCCGTCAACCGTGTTGATGTTGTTGGCGAAACTGAACACGGATTCGGAATAGCTGTCGTTGTACTGGAGAGCGATATCGATCTCCACCCCGTCGCGCGCTGCTTCCATCACGATGGGCTTTTCATGCAACACGGTCTTGCCACGGTTCAGATGCTTGACGAACTCCGCGATGCCGCCCGCATAGCGAAACTCGGTGCGCTTGGATTCGCCCGTTTTCGGATCGCTCGTCCGCTCGTCCGTCAGCGTGATCTCAAGCCCCTTGTTCAGAAAGGCGAGTTCGCGAAGCCGCTGCGCCAGCGTGTCGTAGTTGTACTCGGTCACGGCAAAGATGGTCTTGTCGGGCAGGAAGTGAATCTTCGTCCCCTTCTTTTTGCTGGTACCCACCTTGCGTAATTCGCTCACCGGCAGTCCGCAGCTGAAATCCATCTCCCAGGTGTGGTCGTCCCGCCAGATTTCGACATTGAATTCCTGGCTAAGTGCGTTTACGCAGCTCACGCCTACCCCGTGGAGGCCGCCGGACACTTTGTAATTGGAGGCATCAAACTTGCCGCCCGCATGCAGCTTGGTCAGCACCACCTGCACCGCCGGCATCTTCGATCCGTCCGGAAGAGTCATCATGTCCACCGGAATTCCGCGGCCGTCGTCAACCACGGTGATCGAATTGTCGACGTGGATGATCACATCCACTTTCTTCGCATAACCGGCAAGCGCTTCGTCGACGGAATTGTCCACCACCTCGTAAACCAGGTGATGCAGCCCCATCTCGCCGGTCGAGCCGATGTACATAGCCGGACGCAGGCGAACCGCCTCGAGGCCTTCGAGGATCTTGATGTTTTCGCCGGTGTAGCCGTTCTTTGGGTTCACGTCTTCGGGAAAAGGGATGGTTTCAGTCGCCATAGGTTTCCATTTCGGCTTTCGGTCCCGCCCTCAGGGTAATGCGGTCCGGGATCACCTCACCGGCTACCTCGACTGCTGGGATTAACCGCTTGAAAAATTGAGGGCTATGGGCCAATTTGCCTGTGCTTATTTTAGCACGTTCAGGCCTCGTAACCCTTTCGTGGAAGTCATCACACATCGGTTACCACCGCGCGGTTACATGAGTTAGCAATTACGTTAGTACTGTTACCGCAAAAATTATCGCCAATAACACTGAAATAGATGGATTTACCGGCAAAGCTTCGGCTAGTATTCGTAGGTGACCGGGGGGCCATCCCGAGTCAACAGAAATCTTTCCGAGGGGTAACTGATTATGAAACTTGTCGTTCGGATTTTCGCTCTGTCTGTGGTAATCGCCGGCGCCGCTGCTGCTACCGTTTCGTCTTCCACCACCCACATGATTGCCAGCCATCAGGCCGTGTCTTCGGCCATGCCAATCCCGGCATGCGGCCCCCACGTTCCAACGTGCCCCACTCAATCCGGACCCAAATAGATTCCGGTCATCGGTGGTAATTACACAAAAGTGCTACAGCCTTAAGCACTTTTCCCTTTGAGTCAAGGGAGAAACGGCGCTATTCTGAGGTCACTCTCGAATTGGCGGACGTCCTCCTATGCCTTTGAACTTCGCAATGTCGGTGATGAGCGTAGTCGAGTTTCTGCTCTGGGCTTCCCTTGGTTACTTCTTTTGGACCAAGAACCTGCAGAAGCGCTTTCCGGCGATGAGCACCTATCTCGCCCTCCGCGTATTCTCGATGCCGGTCCTGCTTGTCCTCCTTTTTGGCCAAGCCCAGCACTGGTTCAATGACTACTGCTTCGTAGCCTATTTCTTTGCCTACTGGTCGGTCTATATCGCCAGCGCCGTCGTCCTCTTCTTCGTTTGCCTCGAGGTTTTTCGCTCTGCACTTTCAGCCTTCTCCGGCCTGGTGCGCTTCGGCGTGGTGATCTTCCGCTGGGCGGCTGTAGTTTCAGTGATTCTGAGTCTGACTACCGTTTCTTTCGCACATCGTGGCATCCTGATCATTAGCGACATCGCCTTCGGCTTGATGCGCTCTGTGAGCATTTTGGAACTTTGCCTGCTGGCCTTCCTCTGCCTCAGCATGAGCGCCCTCCAACTCCCCATTCGCGATTTCGCCTTCGGAATAGCGGTTGGGTTCGGTGTGCTGGCAGCCAATGATTTCGTCGCAGCCGCTCTGATCAAGACCAATTCGTCGCTCAATGAGCCATTCCAGTATGTTCAGCAGGCGCTGATTCTGCTCGCTCTGGGTGTGTGGGTAGCCTACGCGGCACTCCCCGAACCAGTGCGCAGGCCCCTGGTGGTCGCGGCCAACTCCACAATCTATCGTTGGAACGAGATTGCCTCGGCTCTCGGCCACAAGGGCGCCAATATCGCCGTACCGCAGACCGCCAACAGCTTCTTCCTTACCGACGTGGAGAAGGTGGTCGAAAAGGTTCTGACCCGCAATCTGAAAGAGAGCGAGTCGAAAGCCAGTTAATCAAGTTCTTGCTCGGGGGAGCTGGAAAAGCAATGGCCCGGATCCGCAATGGATCCGGGCCATGCGCTGTTTAGGGGCCGAATTACTCGATGGATGGGAGTCTTGACCGCCAATCGCCCACTATCGTGATGACTCCTGAATGATCGCCACAGGGCCAATCAGACCGGACGGTAGCAGCGGCGAGTCCTTCTTGTACGCCGGCCACGCCGAGAACGTGTATTTGGTTGTCGCGTCCGGCTGCAAATCGCCAATCAGGCGGTTCACCCAAGCGTTGATTACTTTCACGGCGATCTCGTTGGCGCCCGGCTTGAGAGCAGCGCTGGCATCGACCCGATAAGGAGCATGCCAGACTGTGCCAAGCTCCTTCCCATTTACGGTGACAATGGCAATGTTCTTTACGTCGCCAAGATCAATCCAAAGCGTCGAGTCCTTCTTGAACCAAGCGGACGGAGCCTGGATGGTCTTGGTATAAGTGCCGGTCCCGGAAAAGTACTTCACTCCGTTGTCACTGCTTTCGTGCCACGAGATGAGCTTCTCGAGGTTAATGGGCGACGTTGGCGCGCCGCGGCCGGTCTGGAATGCAAGGCTCCAGGGCCCATCAACTGTCGCGAGTTGCGTCTCGTTGGCTTTGGGGACGGTGTGGGTGGTTTCCGTGGTGGGCTTGCGGAACACGACAAATACGCTGCCCCAAGGCTCGAAGCGCAATGGAACAGTCGTACGCCCGTCGGCGATCTTGAACGAGACGGGAGCAGTCTTACCAGTTTCCGAGTACCAAAGCTCCGGCACTTTGCCGCTCACTCGGAACGTGGCGTCGAGTGTTGATTCGCTATCGCCGCGATTGTCGACGAAGTAGAGATCAGCGTCCGCCAGCTTGCGATGGACAAACTCGACTGCCTGACCATTGGCGGGCTTGACGTAGTCGAAGTCGGGCGCTACGCTCATCGCCTTTAAAGCGGCCTCGGCATTCTGGCCTGCATAGACTTTTCCTTTGCCCACGTTCTGCACACCGCTTCCAGAGCCGAATAATTGGTCATTGAGCTTTTGGAATTCGGCGGCATCATCAGAAAGGCTCGGTGTGCCAACGGGCTTCTCGCCCGCAACCATAGCACCCTCTTCGACCAGCTTGTGAAGCGCGCGCAGCACCGGAAGCGACATGTGCTTGCTGTACCTGTCCAGGGCCAGGAGTCGATAGCTCATGCCGGACTTCGTCGTGATGTTTCCTCCGCTGACGCTCAGGTCATGGATCAGTCCGTCGGCGTTGATGTAGTCGAAGTTGTAGCCTGCAGGAACATCGGGTGAGGCGTTGGCGAACTCAGCCGTAATGTTCGAATCTTCGCCATAGAAATAAATCACGTCGGCCGCGAACCTGCCCTGCTGCAGAAGAAACGAATTGCGTGCAAGGTACTTCGTCCACACGATGGCCTGCTCCGCCCACGTCTCATTGCGATTGAACCACTGCCCGCAAGGGCCCAGCGTGAGGCCCGGCGCCTTGTCGATCAGAGGTTGATGGGCGGACTCGTGAATCACGAATCGATTGATGCCGTTGAGGAACTCCTGGTCGGCGGTTGGCTTGAGTGTGCCGGGGGACCACGCCCACGCCGTCGTCGAATCGCAAGACGTCATCGATTCGGCCGCGGCAATATTCTGACCGTAGATGTGGGCGACCGAGGCCGATTCGCGATCGTCTGCGTTATAGCCGAAGGTCGGCTTGAACACACCCGGCTTCTGGACCCACATCGCGCTCATGGGAATATCGTCAAGCTTCTTGACCTCCATGCCGTCGGCAATAAAGGTCCGGCCAGATTCATGGGATTCACCATAGTGGCCCATGCCGCGTTCTTTCAATGAAGCCTGCACCTGGCCATAATGTTCATCGGCAGTCAGGTCCGCGATCGTCTTGCGAAGATCCCAGAGAAACTGATCGCTGGCCTTGGCACTCTCGACTACGCGGCCGGTAAGGACCGGGAGCCACGGCGTCGGATCGTAGCCCCGGCGCTTCTTGAACCTGTCAATCATGTCGTCAGTCCAGTTTTGCGCGCCTGCCTCCCAGCTATCTGTGATCACGAAACGAATGCCGCGCTTGCCTATCAGGTCGGGGCCAACCGTCTCCTTGTAGCTGTCGAGGTAGCCATTCATGTAGTTCTTTACGTAGTCAGCGTTCAGTTTGTCGACTTCGAGACCAGTGGCTTCGGCCGTGGCAGGATGGTTTGTAATACCGAGCAGCGAGCAACCCATGCGGAGAATTACCCAGGTGCCGGCGGGCGGGGTCCAGTCCAACGAGCCATCCGGATGCATCTTGCCGGTGAGGTCAATCACGTCCGGTTTTTTGATAGCGTCCTGTGAAGTGAAATCGGGGCTGGCCATGTCGTAGACATCGAAGACAGGGTTGAAGGCCGCCTTCTCTTCAAAGCGATTGACGCGCGCCCCAGGATGCAACACCAACTCTGAAATCAGGTGGTTGGTTGGCGGTGGCGGAGTAGGCGTCCCAAAGTCCGCTAGGGGATTCGCAGGAGTCGCCTGTGTCTTGAAGGTGACGCGAAAGAATTTGGCAGTTACCGGTGCAAATGAGAGTGTGTGTTCCGTTGCGCCGCTCTTGGGAACATCCACTACCACATGATAATTTTGGCCATCGTCACTCGCCTCGAGCGCCTTGCCACTTTCGCCCGTAGCCGGAAGGAAGGCATCCATGGGATTTCTCTTGCCCGCGACTATGGTCATAGCTCGAATCGTCTGGGGCTGGGCAAATTCGTACTGAATCCAGGCCTTGTCGCCGACCTCCTTGGCAATGGGGAGCGCAACCGTGGCAACAAGGTCACCGTCTGTGAGTAACGCCGGATCGATGCTCCCGCTGCTGGGAGTGATCTTCGGATTTAGGCTTTCGAGGGGAACATCCGTTTCTGCAACCTTGTACGCAACAACCGCCGAGTCCGAGTAATACTCCGGAGCCTTGAATCCGCCTCCGAGCATGTCGCCCAGATCCTCAATTCCGAGGTTCTGGAATGCACCGGTATTGGACGGCGGATGTGGAAGCTTTCCAGAGAAAGGCTTGCCGCCTTCTACCCGAATTTCGCTCCACACATATTTTTTCATCGCCTCTTTGGCGGGAACCCAGGGGCCGCCGGTCTCGCTCCAGCCAGGAGATCCGGCGATGGCCTCTTCAAGACCTAACTGATCAGCAAGCGTGGTCGCATACTTGAATGCGTCCTTCCACTCCGGGGTCATGTACGCCAGGCGCTTATCGACGACTTTGGGTGTCATCATGGACGCGTCAAAGTTCTGAAAGCCGCCGAGACCCGCGCGTTGCATCCATTCCAGGTCGAGCTTGATGCCCTCTTTGGTGATATTGCCGTTCATCCAGTGCCACCAGACACGTGGACGCGCGCTTTCGGGCGGGTTCTCGAAGCCGCTTTTCAACTTGTCCGTAGTGCCCTGAGCTCCGGCGACGGTTGCACCAAGCATCAGGGAGAATATCGCGCCCTTCGTCCACCGAACACACATCGAAATCGACCTCATCCCCATCTACAGGCTCCTTGGTTCAATCGAGGGGGAGTGTATCGGCAGGTCAATGTGACTGTCAACGGACGAAATTATTTATGTATTGATATCGATTTCCAACCCGCTGGCAGGACTACCTCCGGAATCAGGTTCCAGGAATCGATCTCGTCTGCCCTTACTAAAATCAGCCCTCAAAATAAGGCGCCCAGTCATCTCCCTCGCAGGCGCGAAAAAGCCGCGGCCATGGCCGCGGCTTTTCATTCCAGATACGAAGTCTTATTCTGCTGCGATCGGCTCGATTGAGGCGAATCGGCCGTGGTTGCCGCGATCGGCAAACTTCACGCGCCCCGTCACCTTCGCAAAGAGCGTGTCGTCGGACCCGATACCGACATTGACGCCCGGCTTGATCTTTGTGCCGCGCTGGCGGACGATGATCGAACCGCCAGTTACCAGTTCTCCGCCAAAGGCCTTAACGCCCAGCCGCTGTGCATTGGAGTCACGTCCGTTTGTTGAACTGCCTCCACCCTTTTTATGTGCCATGGTCCTGACTCCTCTTGAATCGTTGCTGCAGCGGTTGGCTGTCAGCTCTCAGTTCGTAATCCTTAACCAACTCCACTCTCGCCATCAAAAGGCGGAGAGCTGATGGCCGAATGTTACTTCGCGGTGTAGGTCACGCCGTCGGCCACGATGGACTTGATCCGGACCTCGGTGAAATTCTGCCGATGTCCCTGCATCTTCTTGTACTGCTTCTTCCGCTTCAGATGGAAGACCAGGATCTTGTCGCCGCGTCCTTCGCCCAGCACCTCGGCGGTGATGGTGGCCGATCCGGGCTTCACCATGCCCGAATCACCGGATACAGCCAGGACGCTGCTGAACTCGATGGTCTTGTTTTCGGACGAGGGAACCGACTCAATCTTCACAACGTCGCCCGGAGCGACACGATACTGCTTCCCACCGGTGCTTAGAACAGCGTACATAAAGCCTCCAGAGCAGCATGCGCCTTTGGCGGATGCGCTCTCAAATCTCAAATAGCTCGGGCGGAAACTTCTGCGCCGCGGTACGCTCAAGCTCGAAAGATTTCCTCTCAAAGCGAGCGTCTGGCTCCACGACGACAGGCAGGAATCGCCAAACTAGAGTAGTTTACCGGGTTTGCGGCCCAAGGTCAACGATACTGGACCGCAAACCCGGGATTGCTGCCGGGCGTGAATCGTCCGCTAATCCGGTTTCGAACCGGGATCCGGAAACCTAGAGCACCGCGTTCTGTTCAATTACGTTTTTGTACCACTCAGCGCTCAGCTTAGGGGTCCGCTTCTGGGTTTTGAAATCAACGTAATGGAGTCCAAAACGCTTGCTGTACCCGTCGGCCCACTCGAAATTATCCATCAAGCTCCACAGGAAATACCCCTTCACGGGATATCCCTCCGCGATTGCGCGATGCAGATTCGCAAGATGGTTGCGCAGGTACATGATGCGGTCGGTATCGCCAACGTGACCGTCCGGTGCCGGAACGTCGGAGGAAGACGTGCCGTTCTCGGTGATGTAGATCTGTGGTATCTTCCACAAATCGCACACGTTACGGACACCCCAGTAGATGCACTCGGGCCCCATCGTGAGCCACGGCGACCACATATGAGGATAGGACTCGGGGTAGTTCTCCACCACGTATTTCTGAGGATTGTCTGCGGCGCGGACGTACTGCGGCGTGTAGATGTTGAGACCGACAAAGTCCAGCTTGCTGCCAATGGCCTGCATGTCACCGGCCTCAACCTTGGGAGCGTTCGCACCCTCGCGCTGGAGATACTCGTCAATGTACTTGCCTTCCATGAGAGCCGTCAGGAACTGGGCGTTCTCAACGCGCGTGGCCCGACGGGTAGCTTCGATGTGCTCAGGAGTTTCGATAACCGGGCAAAAGACGGTAGCGTTTTCCGCGAGACCAACCTGCGTGCCGGATGGGGTGTTGGCGCGGATAGCCTGCACGGCGAGTCCATGGGCGAGAACAGCGTGGTGGCGGATCTGATTGACCTGCGCGGGAGGCAGCTTGAGGCCGGGCGCGAACTGGCCAATCTGATAGCCCAGATCCGTAAAGCAGACGAACTCGTTTGTGGTCATCCAGTGGTTGACGCGGTCACCGAGTTTCTTTGTGATGTAGGCCGCATACTCGCCAAACGCCTTTGATGTATCGCGATTCTGCCAGCCACCCGGTAGCGCGGCGGGGGTATCCCAATGGAAGAGCGTGATGTAGGGCGTGATGTGATTGGCGAGCAACTCGTCAACTACCTTGCTGTAGTAATCAACGCCTTCTGGATTCGGTGCACCGGCGCCGTTGGGGAAGACTCGCGACCAGGAGATGGACATGCGGTAGGTCTGTACACCCAGATTCTTCATCAACTGCACGTCGTCTTTGTAGAGGTGGTAGGAGTCGCTGGCCACGTCGCCGGTATCGCCATTGTGAGTCTTGCCCGGTGTATGAGAGAACGTGTCCCATAGCGAGGGGCCGCGGCCGCCGTCCTTGGCGCCGCCTTCCACCTGGTAGGCCGCCGTGGAGCATCCCCATTGGAAGCCCTTGGGATAGCGATAGCGGAGGTGGTCACCTTCGGGCTGGGCGAAAGCAACTTTAGGAAGCGTGATTCCGGAGAGAGCCGTGGCAGCGGAGGCGGCAACAGTCTTGCCAAATAAGCGACGAGTTATACCTTTCATCGTGGAAACTCCTGGGTCTTGCAAACTGCATTGCAAACGCGTTTACGCGTAGCGTAAACGTTTTAGCAGGGCATGGGATCGATAATCAAGCGGGAATTCCTTAAGAAGTGTTGAGGCGTTGCTGGAGATGCTTGGACTGTGTTGTTCCGGGTTGAATCCAGCGTTCTAGTGCTGCTGAATTTGAAAGTGATCGGCGAGTATGGCCTGCGCGGCTGAGAATTTGCCTGCCCGGACGAGAATCCAGTCGGTGTCGTACGTGGAAACAGCAAAGATGCTGAGCCCCGCAGCAGCCAGTGGGTTAAGCACCGATGCCAGGACGCCGGTGAGCGCGAAGTCAATGGGACCCACGATTTCGAAGGCACGCCACGGCCCTTCCGTGCGATGACCGGGCGGCACAAGATGCGTCGGGCAGACAACCGAAAGCTCGTTGGCGCCAAACGTGACAGACACGACCGGCCGGGCGGCCAGGTCGAGCCATGCGGGAAGAGGGTCGCCCGGAGCCAGGCGAACGATGGATAGTTCGCCCGGATGGACGTTTAGGGTCAGCTTCATCGAATCTTTGCATGAATCGTCCACGGAGATCATCAGTATCCGGCAGCCTTGCCATAGTGGCTGCGATGGTCCTGCCCCCCGAGCAGTTCGCCGGTGGCAGGATCGATGGCGATGCACTCGCCATTAGACCAATGCCCGTCTTTCACGAAAGTGGAATAGCCCTCTGCGCGAAGGGCAGCCAGCGTTGAAGCGGAGAAGCCTGGCTCAAGGTAGAGCGTGTCAGGCAGATATTGGTGATGGAAGCGCGGTGCGTCGACCGCTTCCTGAATATTGAGGCCGCCCAATCCGGCGGAAAGAAAGATGTTTGCCACCGTGCTGATAATGCGCGGGCCACCCGGCGAGCCCAGCACGAAGCGCAGTTTCCCATTTTGAAGAACGATTGTCGGTGTCATGGCGCTGAGGGGCCGCTTGCCCGGGGCAATCGCATCGGCAGGTCCCTGGATGAGGCCGTACATGTTCGGTGCGCCCACCTTCGCCGCGAAGTCGTCCATCTCGTCATTGAGCAGGAATCCGAGCGAGCCCGCGGTGACATCCGAACCAAAGTTGTTGTTCAGCGTGGTGGTGACGGAAACGGCATCGCCCTGGCTATCGACAACGGAGTAGTGCGTGGTGTCGGGCGACTCGCGGCGTTGGCCGGAACCTGATGGCGCGGGTGGAAGATAGCCCGAAGGTCGCTTGAGGGTTGTGCTCGGCGTGGCCTTGCCCGTTGTGATAGAAGCGCGCCACGCTGCCGCATACTTCTTCGAAGTGAGTTCCTGAACCGGCATGTTGTTGTAGTCGGGATCGCCAAGATACTCGGCGCGATCCATGAAGGCGCGGCGGTAGGCTTCAGAGACGAGGTGAATCCACTGAGGAGAGCGATCACCGAGTTTGGAGAGGTCGTAGCTCTCCAGCATATTCAGGGTGCTCAGCAGCACAACGCCGCCGGACGATGGCGGTGGCGCGCTGATGATCGTGTAGTCGTGAAAGCTGCCTATGATGGGTCGGCGCTCGACAACGCTGAATTGCGCAAGGTCATCGAGAGTAAGGAGCGCTCCACCCTTCTTGAGATCGTTGACGAGCTCCTGCGCCATGGCCCCGTGATAGAGATCGTCAGGATTGGCGGCAATGCGCTGGAGGGTGCGAGCCAATTCAGGTTGCTTAAACGTTTCTCCCGCTTTGTAGAAGTTGCCGTCGCGTTGAAAAATATGTTTGGAGTCGGCGAAGCGGCTGAGGTCGGAGTCGTGCAGTTCCGCCGCTTCTTCTGCCGTGAGTTGAAAGCCCTCTGTCGCGAGCGCGATGGCCGGAGCCATGACTCGGGCGAGGCCGAGTTTGCCGTACTTGCGCTCGGCGTACGCCATGCCTGCGACGGACCCGGGGGTTGCAATAGAGCGATACCCAATGAGGCTGTCGTCCGGGATGATGTTGCCCTTGGCGTCCTGATACATGGTCTCAGTGGCCGCCAGCGGAGCCTTCTCGCGATAATCGATGAATGTGGTTCTGCCGTCGTGCGTGCGGAGTAGAAGGAACCCGCCGCCGCCGAGATTTCCCGCAATGGGATGGACGACAGCGAGCGCGAAGCCCGTTGCCACAGCGGCATCTACGGCATTGCCGCCTGCCTGCAGGATCTTCAACCCAGCATCGGAAGCCAGGTGGTGAACGCTCACCACCATGCCGTGCTGCGCGTGCACCGGCTGCTCGCCGCGATACGCGAGTGCACGATCCGGCTGCTGCGCCGTTGCGCTGGAAATGACATAGGTTATGGCAAGTGCAAGAAGGAGGGGCCGAGGTGCCATGGTTCACAGAATAATCGAGAGGCCAGCAGCCTCTCTCACATCGGCAATTCCGTGAACAGCATGAAGTGATGTGTCGCACAGAGTGTGCTCGACGCTTGACGCATACTCACTCTGGTGACCCAGGGCAACGGTGTTAGGGTTTCGCACTCAACGCGCGGAGAAAACCTTCGCGCCTGTCCGGAGAGGACCCTACCCCCCTCCCCCTCCTGCACCATTTGTTCGACATTCCAGCCAATTCATTCGCCGGTCATTCGCTTTTCTCAGCTTTGGCGGCTCAATGGATGGTTTGTGACTTGCGCTGCATGTAGTCCATCAGCAGGTATTCGCCCAGTCGATCGGGGCTGGTGAAGTAAGCTTTGCCGCGGCACATCTCCGATACCTTGTGCACAAAGCGGATAAGCTCGAAGTCCTGCGCCAGCATGAAGGTGTTGATCATGATGTTCGATCGTTTGCAGCGGGCGACTTCTTCGAGAGTCTCGCTGACGACAAGCGGATCAAGGCCGTAGGGATTCTTGTAGATGCGGCCGTCGGGGAGCGTGAGCGCGGACGGTTTGCCGTCCGTGATCATCACGATCTGCTTCATGTCCTTGCGCTGGCGGGCCAGGACGCGCTGCGCGACCCGCAGGCCTTCACGCGTGTTGGTGTGCCACGGACCAACCTTGACGCGGGCAATGTGTGAGACCGGAAGCTCCTCGGCTGAGTCGTGGAAGAGCACGAGGGACAGCGAGTCGCCGGGATACTGCGTCCGGATGAGATGCGAGAGCGCCATCGCAACCCGCTTGGCGGGCGTGAAGCGATCCTCGCCGTACAAGATCATGGAGTGCGAGCAGTCGAGCATCACGACGGTCGCGCATGAACTCTGGTACTCGCATTGGTGGACCTGCAGATCGTCATACTCGAGATTCAGCGGCAGGCCAATGCCTTCGCGGGCGATCGCCGACGTGAGCGTCGCGGTTGTATCGAGGTTGAGCACGTCGCCGAATTCGTACCGTCGAGATGCGCCGCTGGACTCGATGCCTGTGGCGAAGTGGCGTGTGTCATGCCGGCCGTAGCTCGATTTGCCGAGCGAACCGAGCAGATCGCGCAGCGTCTTGAAGCCGAGAAAGTCGAGGCTTTTGTCGGTGACCTCAAAACGCGGGTTGCCGGCTGGGCCGTTCTGGCCCGCTGCCTGCGCGGGGTCGACGGAGCCGTTGGGCTGCGACGACGAGATGTAATTCTGGCCTTCGAGCCGCTCGAGCAGTTTTTCGATGAGGTCGTCGAGGCTTCCATCGGAGGCCATGGAGTCGAGCTTTTCCTGCATTTGCTGATCGAGAAATTCGCCGGATTCGAGCACACGGCGCAACGCTTCGCGAAGACTCTCCATGTCGTGATCGAGTTCCTGGAAGCGCGAGTAGGGGTCGTAGTAGCCAGAGTCCAGGAGATAGTCCGACAGCGCCTGCAGCAGCTCTTCGAGGTCAATTTCGGAGGCGAGGTCGCCATTGTATTTGGTGTAGCGAGTGCGCTTCATAAGAGATCAACCTCAATGGGGTCGAGCGACAGTTGACGATCTAGTTAAGGCCGCCGCGGCGATTGCGGCGATTGCGCTGCCAGTCGTCGTACTCAACTTCCATCTTCTGTTTTTCCTGTTTTCGACCGGTGCTTTCAGGGGCGGCGAAGCCGTGCTCCTCGCTGCGGCTCAGCTTGCGATGCGCCACGAGGCCTTCAAGTAGAAACTCCGCCGCGGCGACCACCTTCGGTGCCGAGTCGGAGGCTTTGACATCGAGCGTGGTGAGCTTTTCGAACAGTCCTTGAATTTCCTTGAGATCGGCGAGCGCCGCGGCTGCGGGTTGGTTGTCATCGAACTTGACGGTGCCGCCAAGATTGAACCAGAGCTCGATTTGCTCGGTGTCGACGCCCGAAAAGTAGCGATCGTAAATCTTGCCGACGGCAGTGTGGATGAGGTCCTGGACGACCGTGTCCGCGCCGCGCATTTCGCCTTCGTATTCCAACTCGAGCTTGCCGGTGATTCCAGGCATCGCGGCATAGATATCGCTGACGCGCGGCAGCGCGACGCTTTCGCCAGAAGTGAGAGCGCGGCGCTCGGCATTTGAAATAACCAGTTCCATCGTGGCGATCGGAAGTCGCTGGCTGACGCCGCTGCGCTTGTCGACTTTCTTGTCGTCGCGCGCCGAAAAAGCGATCTGCTCCACCACTTCGCGAACGTACTGCGGGATTTCGATGGCGGACTGACTGCGGATCTGCCAGGCTTCCTGCGATGTGATGGCGATTCCCTGCTCCAGGGTTTCTGGATAGTGGGTGCGAATCTCCGAGCCGATGCGATCCTTGAGAGGCGTGATAATTTTGCCGCGCGCGGTGTAATCCTCGGGGTTGGCGCTGAAGACGAGTGCAAGGTCGAGCTCAAGGCGGACGGGATAGCCCTTAATCTGGACGTCGCCTTCCTGCATGATGTTGAACAGCGCGACCTGAATTTTTCCAGCAAGATCAGGCAGCTCGTTGATGGCGAAGATGCCGCGATTGGCGCGCGGCAGCAGTCCGAAATGCATGGTGAGTTCGGAAGAAAGATCCTGCGATCCGCGGGCTGCCTTGATGGGGTCGAGGTCGCCAATGAGGTCAGCGACGGTGACGTCCGGCGTGGCGAGTTTCTCCACGTAACGGTCAGCGCGCGACACGTAGGCAATCGGCGTGGCGTCACCTCGTTCCGCTATCAGATCACGACACCGCTTGCAGAGGGGATCGTAAGGATTGTCGCGGATCTCGCAGCCGGCCACGTAAGGGAGCCGTTCGTCGAGTAAGCCAGTCAGCGCTCGCAGGATGCGGCTCTTGGCCTGGCCGCGCAGTCCGAGCAGGATGAAGTTCTGCTTGGAGAGAACGGCGTTCACGATCTGCGGGACGACGGTGTCCTCGTAGCCGACAATTCCCGGGAAAATTGCGTGGCCGGCCTGCAGCAGAGAGATGAGATTGCTGCGCATCTCGTCTTTTACGGTACGGACCGAAAGCAGCGATTCCGGGAAAAGATGGCTGGTGCGCAGTTCCCCAAGCGTCAGGGGAAGGGGATGAGCTGCAGGCATTTGGGGCCTCCTCCGGTCCAGCCATGATCCGGCTACCGGTCCGTTCAATTTAGACGCCTCACGATCGAGATCGATCCAAAGGGATTTCGATCCTCGTGTGAGATCAAACTTTCGCTGCATTTGGCCGCGCCGGGTGAACGGGAATCAGCACTGCCAATGTAGGCAGTATGCGCCTGCAGGCCGGTGAGCGCAAAAAGTGCGAAGACCGCCGGCGTCAAAACTCGAGACCGCGTTCCAACGCACAGCCTAGTTTGGGTAAGGGTCGCCGGCGCGCGCTATGCGAATCTCATGATCAGTGAACTGTGCGTGCCCTCCAGGCAGTTCGACCTTGGGCATGTGGCAGCTGATGCAATTGTTCCTGGCCACGCTGCAGACCTTCACGCTCGCGGCGGTAGCGGACGGCGTCTTGGCGGGCGGTGTGGCACGCAAGGCACTTGGAATCGTAATAGGTCAGATCGCGATTGACCTGTTGATGCGGGTCATGGCATGCGAGGCAGCTGATGCGCTTATCGCTGCCGATGAAGCATTTGCTGTTGCCAAGACGGTAAGGCTGAAAGCGCACAAAGGCAGGTCCGCGCGAATGATTGCGGGCCACTGTATCCCAGCTGCGATGGCATTGGCCGCAGAAATTCGAGATCTCTTCGGCGTCCAGTTTCTTCAGCGATTTGGGGAGAGTCTTGAAGTTGTCGTGCGCGGCGTCCGTCAGATGCTGTTGCGCGCCTTCGTGGCAGCGCTCGCAATCCAAGCCTGGGGTGAGCTTCTCGATCACCATCTTCTCGCCGGGGACGATGCCCGTTGCGTGGCAATTAAAGCAGCTGCGGCTTTCCCACAAAGACAGTTCGCGACCCATCGCTTCCGTCAGGTTCTTCGGTGTGACCTTCTGGTCTCCAGGAGTGGTCGCAAGGGTATTGTCGCGAGGGTAGTAGCTGACGAGGCTCTCGTAGAGGTGGCCATCCTTCTCAAAGACCCAGGTCTGGGAGTGCTGGCCGAAGATCCAGCGGATCGGCATCGTCATGGAACCCGTGCTGTCAGAGACGGTGTAAGTGCTCTGGCCACCCTTGGTTTGCACGCTGTACGAGTAATTGCCGATCTGCGATGTGAGGTTGGGATGGGCGTTGAGGGCGGGGTCTGAGCCCTGAGGTTCCATGGCATGTCGCATGGGCGCCATCGCATAGTGGGCAGCAACTCCCACATGACACGTTGCGCATGTAACGGGAGCTGCCGCGGCTTTTGTGGTTTGAGCGAGAGTGGGACATGTTTCTGAGGCTGCGGCAATCAGCAGGAACAGCAGGGCGAAACGGTACGCTGCACCGCGACGATACCGTGAGCTACTTGGGGAGGCTGAGGCAAAGCATGCGCTCACGATAGGCGTCCTCCCTTCTTCCGGTTCGGGAGTAGATGGACACGAGTCCCAGGTGGGCTTCCATATTGTTGGGGTCCTTTTGCAGAACCTGGTTCAGGAGGTCGGTTCCGCGCTTGACGTCACCGGTTTCCGCCAGCGAGCGGCCCAGGGCAAGCTGTGCCATTTCCATGTCTGGGGCGGCGTTATAGGCATGCTCGGCCTCAGGCAGAGCCTCGGTATAACGCCCGGCGATCATGAGAGTAAAGGCGAGCATGTCGTGGGCCGTCTCATTGCCGGGAAAGAGGGTGACTTCGTTGCGGAACTGGTCGACCGCAAGAGGGGCATCGTGTGGGAAGAGCAGAAAGCCGTAGAAAAGGTGAAGATTCTGCGTGCTGGGATAGCGCGCGAAAAGTTGGCGGAACAATTCATCGCCATGATCGCTTTCCTCCGCCAGCAGGGTGTATCCGGCCTGGCCAACTGCGCCATAGAACTCGCGATCCGAAGCAGGGACGTCTTTGGGAAAGGTCGCAACCCGCATGCCCGCAAGCCCAATATTTACAAAGAGATCGGGGGCGTCGAAACGTTTGGTAGCGAAGACCTTGTACTGGTCAAGGGCGTCCTGAAAGCGGCCCGCATGGGCCAGCAACTCGGCGAGGTGAAAGCGGATGATTTGCTCGTTGTGAGGCTCGTTTGCCGCGCCGTGCGCTACAGCCTGATCCAGGTCACGAAGGGAATCGTCGTAGGCGCCGGTCTCGAACTCGCAAAGTCCCCGCAAGGCCATCGCCGGCAAGGCCGTGGGCTGAAGTTGAAGCAGGTGGTTGAAGGCGTCGATGGCTTGGGGAAATTGATTGCCCTGGTATTGCAGCAGGCCCAGGTAGAACCAGCCTTCGGCCCAGTCGGGCTTCAGTTGCTCAGCTTTGCCGTAGAGCTCAACGGCGAGGGGCATGTTCTCTTGATTGCGCGCGGTGGCGGCGCGAGATGCCAGGTCATCGAACGACAACGGGGGTTCCTGTGCGTGCGTTCGCGCGGGACCTGCCAAGAGGGCGATAAGCGCCACCGCAAAGATGGCGACGGCTAGATGTTTCCGGGCCGGTATTCGCTTCTTTTGGATCAAGATGCGCTTTGTGACAAAGTCCGAAATGGGCGCACAAAACATCGCCGGCTGGATTCCTAGGAAGAATTCGCTTCCGGCGCGCCCCAAGTCCGCACCTCAAATCTGATACTAGCAGGTGCCGAATTGAGCGAAAGAAAGGCATGAACCGGCTCGGGCTGCCAACCAGGTAATGCAGGCAACGGCGTAACCCTACTTCGACTCCGACACCAATATCTCCAGGTCCCTTCCCTGGAACAGGCCCGACTCGATCACGCCGCAGATCCCTTTGATGGAGCCTTCGAGGCCTGGCTCAATGTGATCGAACCTGGCGTCGATGATCAGATTGCAGCTTTCTGTAATGACGGGACCGTCTTTTCCCTCGCCGAGGCGGAGTTCGAGCTTGGTAGCGCCAAGCTTGTAGAGCTTGTCAGAGACGTGGCTGACGGCGGTGGGAGCGACCTCAATGGGGATGGGGAATTTTTCGCCCAGCCGCGAGACAAGCTTGGAGCGGTCGACAAGGATGTAGCTTTTCGGGGAACTGTCGATGATCAGCTTTTCCTTAAACATGGCCCCGCCGCGGCCCTTGATCAGATTCTTGTCCGGATCTACCTCATCCGCTCCATCGAACGCCCAGGACGGCCGCGCGTCAACAAGAGACAAAGTGGGGATGCCGAGAGCCGCACAGGCGAATGAAACCTCTTGCGACGTAGGGATGGCGGTGCAGGAGATCTTCTTCTGCTTCAGCGTGGCGGCAATGGCCTGGATGGCGATGAAAGACGTGGAACCCGAGCCGAACCCTATTACATCGCCGTCGTTTACCTTACTGGCGAGAATCTCGCCAACGCGCTGTTTGGCCTCGAGATTTTCGATTGGATGAGACCACCGCAGTTGCGCAACGATGCTGTTTTCCCACTGCATAGAGAGGTCTCGCTTCCCTTCGAACGGTGATTCTGAGTCGGCCAATTCCGCTTAAAAAGTGTACATGATGCTCATTCCAATGCGTTCCGCACGCAGCGACCGGGACAAGGGCTGCATGGCGTCCGACCTGAGCCCGGGCTCTATGGACAATCATCGTTGCCGGATGGCAAACTTTTCCGATATCGGAACGTGATGTGCGGGATGCCGCCAAAGAAGTTCGACGGGCATACGCACCTGGTCGCACGTCCCGGGCGTTCAAGAGGACACTTCCCCCTTGGTTACAAGTCTGGTCAAGCCGTTCATGGAGTTCAAGCCAGCACAACGTAGATTTCTGCGCGCCCATTCGGCAATTCTCTTGATGTTCGCCGGGGTAGTGGCGGCGCCAATTATGGGATGCCACGAGAAGGACGCTCAGGCGAAGCGTCACGTGGACTTCAACCTGGATGTGCAGCCGATTCTTGCGAGCCGTTGTTTCAGCTGTCATGGTCCCGATCCCGAAATGCGCAAAGCCGGCTTGAGGCTTGACCTGGCCGAGTGGGCGATGAAGAAACGGCAGGGGCATCCTGACGCGATTGTGCCGGGACATCCGGAACGAAGTGAGCTCATCAAGCGGATCGAGTCGACGGATCCACACCATCTGATGCCGCAGACCACAGAAGGCGAAGCCAGGCCCATGAAGCCGGAAGAGATCGCGATCCTGAAAGAGTGGGTCGAGCAAGGCGCGGTCTATCGTCCGCATTGGGCATTTGAAGTCCCGGCGAGGCCCGCGGTCCCAACCACAAACGGGGACTGGGCGAAGACGCCGATTGATCGATTCATTCTGGCGCGTATGACGCGGGAGGGCCTGCAGCCTTCGCCCGAGGCGGACAAGAGAACGCTGATCCGTCGCGTAACCCTTGATTTGACGGGATTGCTGCCGACGCCTGCCGAAGTCGCTGCCTTTGTGAATGACACGTCAGCGGAGGCGTATGAGCACATGGTGGACGGCCTGATGTCCAGGGCCACCTTCGGGGAACAGCGGGCGAGGTATTGGCTCGATTACGCGCGATACTCCGACACCTACGGATTGCACTTCGACAACAGCCGCGACATCTGGCCGTATCGCGACTACGTGATACGTGCATTCAACAACAACAAGCCCTTCGATCAATTCGCAATGGAACAGATTGCCGGCGACATGATGCCGGCGCGAAGCCTCGATCCCCTGATCGCAAGCGGTTATATCCGCCTGGGCGTGAGCAGCAACGAAGGGGGAACGATCCCGGAGGAATTGCGCGTGAACATGGCGCGGGAACGTACTGAGGCGTTCGGCGCTACATTTATGGGTCTCACGGTGGGCTGCGCGGTCTGCCATGATCACAAGTTCGATCCCACGACGCAGAAGGACTTCTACGCGCTGAGTGCATTTTTCGGAAACATTGATGAGAAGCCTTTCAACGACGACAGGCCGGTGTGGGCGCCGGTGGTGCGTATTCCGAGGTCGCAAAACGAGCGCGCATACGATGAAGTGCTGGCGAAGCGGATTGAGCTCGAAAGCCGTCAGCGCGCGATGCGCATACATGCGAAGGAGCTTGTTCAGCATTGGCTTGAGTCGCGAAAGCAACCGCCGCAGGCGGTATCTACGGATAAGCTGATGGTTCGCCTGCGGCTGGACGAGGGCAGCGGGGAGGAACTGAAGAACAGCGCACCGGGCGCAAATCCGCCGAGTTTTCACACCACGATGTCCAAGCCGGAGTGGGGGGAGACAACGTGGCTCTGGCCCGATTTCCGGATGCAGTCGAATACGCGCGTGATCCTGGGGCAGGCAGGCGACTATGACGCCACGCAGGCGTTTTCAACGGGTGGGTGGTTCATGTTCCGCTCGGCGCCGAACTATCCGGTGGGAAGCTCATCAGGAGCATTGATTTCGAAGATGGATACGACTCAGCACAACCGAGGCTGGGATCTTGCCATCAAGGGCGGAATTCTGAGCGTCGATCTGGTAAATGAATCGCCGAAGGAGGGCGGCAAGGCAAAGGACCCGAAGGAAAAGAAGCCACCCGAGGCAAAGGAGCCATTCCACTATCCAACGCCGCAGGATCTGACCAAGAAAGAGCTTACGGCCGTCAAGCTGCAGGACTTGAAGAAACCCGCGCCAAAGAAGGAAGAAAAGACGAAGGCACCGAAGCCTGCACAACCTGAAATGGCGAAGGACGATACGCCATTGGTTGCGATGAAAGTGTCAGCGGTCGATCCTCTTCCGCTTGATGGCGAATGGAAGCACATTTTCTTCACGTATGACGGGTCGGGTCGCGCTTCCGGAGTAAAGATCTACGTGAATGGTGTCGTGGTACCAACGAAAGTGGATTCGGACACTCTCCACGGCCAGACGATCCGCACACAGGCGCCCATGCAGCTTGGATGGCGCCATCCCGACGCGACTCCGGCGAAGGAGGTGCGCTACCAGGACATCCGGCTCTATGCGCGAGCGCTCGCGCAGGATGAAGCGAAACGGATGCCGTTGGAAGACTATGTCGCGGAGCTTAGTACCAGGCCGACGTCGACGTGGAATGCGGATCAGTGGCATGCGGTGAGCGAGTTCTACCTCAATACGGTTGATGAGTCATTCATCGCAACCAAAATTGAGAGCGCAAAGCTGAATGCGCAACTCGACAGGCTCTCCGATGGCGGCGATCTGACGCAGGTCTCGTGGGAGAAGCCATCGCTCGCATATGCCAGCGTGCTGACGCGCGGCGTGTACTCGGCTCGTACGGAGCGGGTGGAGGCGAGCACGCCGCATTACCTGCCGCCGCTGAAGAAGGATGAACCGCATAACCGGCTGGCACTGGCGAAGTGGACGGTGAGCGCTGAGAATCCACTGACAGCACGGGTCACCGTGAATCGGATGTGGGCCGAATTGTTTGGAACTGGGCTTGTGGAGACCACCGATGATTTCGGCATCATGGGGCAGCGGCCGGTAAATCCCGAATTGCTTGACTGGCTTGCAGTTGAGTTCCGTGAGAGCAGATGGAACATCAAGCACATGTACAAGCTGATGGTGATGTCGTCCGCCTATCGGCAGAGAGGCTTTTCAACACCCGCACAACTTGCAAAGGATCCAAGAAATCTGCTTTTGTCGCACGGTCCGCGTTTCCGCATGGATGCGGAGATGCTGCGCGATATCGCGCTGCAAACGAGCGGGATGCTGGCGGAAAAGATCGGCGGTCCCAGCGTGAAGCCGTATCAGCCAGCCAACGTGTGGGAGCAAGTCAGTTATCCGACGAGCGACACGCTGATTTACAAGCAGGACCACGGAGAGTCGCTTTATCGCCGGAGCATGTACACGTACTGGAAGAGGATGGCATCGCCGCCAAACATGGATGCCTTCGACGCCCCGGTACGTGATGTGGTTTGCACGCGGCGTCAACGTACAGATACTCCGTTGCAGGCCCTTGTCACGATGAACGACGAACAATGGGTGGAGGCAGCGCGGGCGCTTGCGCAACGGGTGATGAAAGAAGGCGGCAGGCAGCCGGAACAGCGAATTGCTCTCATGAGCGAGATCCTGCTGGCTCATGATCCGTCGCCGCGCATGGCGAGCGTATTGGAAGACTCGCTCAAGAAAATGCGCGACCACTATAGCGCAGACCCGAAGGCTGGCGCACCAACTTGTTGAGGTAGGCGAAAAGAAGCGGGATCCGTCGATTCCCGAGGCAGAGCTAGCCGCATGGACGATGGTTGCCAGTGAAATGCTCAACCTGGATGAAACGCTTTCGAAGTAGCCGAGGAGTTGAGATGAAGCAGCATCCCCTGTGTACTGACCGCGAACGGAACGATAGCGTCGTCGATTTGCCGATCCCTGCCGGACTGAAGCGGGAGTGGGCTGCCCTTGAGACGCGACGCCGGTTTCTGGGCAGGTCAGGGAAAGTGCTGGGGTGGGCCGCGATGGCGAGCCTGTTTGGAGAAGCTGCGCTTCGCGGCGATGCGAGTGGAAACGCCAAAGGAAGTCAGACGGCAACGGCTCGCGAGGGTTTGACGCTTCCCCATTTTGCGCCCAAGGCAAAGCGCGCTATTTATCTGTTCATGTCGGGAGGGCCACCGCAGATTGACCTGCTCGACTATAAGCCGAACCTGGCGGCGTTGTTCAACAAGGATATTCCGGACTCGGTTCGCGGGAGCCAGCAACTGACCGGTATGACAGCGGGGCAGGCACATTTTCCGATCGCGCCGTCACATTGGAAGTTCAATCAGTATGGCAAGTCCGGAACATGGGTGAGTGAACTGCTGCCTTACACGTCGCGCATGGTCGATGATCTGACGATCATCAAGTCGACCAATACCGATGCGATCAATCATGAGCCGGCCATCATGCTGGTGAACACGGGGAACATGAATGCAGGAAAGCCCTGCCTGGGCTCGTGGCTTTCGTACGGCCTGGGAAGCATGAATGACAACCTTCCCACGTTCATTGTTCTGCAAACAAAAGTGAATGCGAAGGAGAACAACCAGCCGGTTTCATCTCGTTTATGGAGCAGCGGATTTTTGTCATCGGAGTATGCCGGGGTTGGATTGCGATCAGGAGGCGATCCCGTGCTTTACCTCGCTGATCCGCAGGGCGTGGATCGCGAAGTCCGACGCCAGATGCTGGACGCGGTAGAAGAGATTAACAGGCAGACGGCGGAAGAGATTGGCGACCCGGAGACGAATGCGCGCATTGCGCAGTACGAGATGGCCTATCGCATGCAGGCCTCGGTGCCGGAACTTACCGATCTGAGCAAGGAGCCTCAGTCCACGTGGGATCTTTACGGAGCCGATGCCAAGGAGCCCGGCACATTTTCGTACAACTGCCTGCTGGCACGACGCATGGCCGAGCGTGGAGTGCGCTTTACCCAAATCTACAAGCGTGGATGGGATGTGCATGACAACGTAACCGGCATGCTTCCGATTCTGTGCCAGGAGACTGATCGCGCTTGTTATGCGCTGGTCACTGACCTAAAACGGCGCGGCCTGTTAGACGACACGCTTGTGATCTGGGGAGGGGAGTTTGGGCGAACCGTCTACAGCCAGGGCGGATTGACCGCGGAGAACTACGGGCGCGATCACCACCCGCGCTGTTTTACTACGTGGATGACAGGCGGGGGCGCGCGACCTGGGATCTCTTACGGCGAGACGGACGATTACAGCTACAACGTGGTCAAGGATCCTGTGCACGTTCGTGATTTCAATGCTACGATTCTGCACTGCCTGGGCATTGACCACAACAAGTTCACCTACAAGTTTCAAGGCCTGGAGCAGAAGCTTACCGGTCCCACGCCGGCAAGTGTTGTTAACGGGTTGCTGGCGTGATCGATTTGAAGAGTGCCAAAGGCGCTCAAGATGAACAGCTGACAACGAGTCGTTCGCAACGGGCCGTTTGGATTACCGTCGCAGCTACTAGCGCAGCCTTGTTGCTGATGCCGGAGTTAATCAAGCTCGACGGTTCACGGCACGCGGATTGGCTGCAATTCATAGGGCGGTTTCATCCCCTGGCAGTGCATATCCCCATCGGCCTGGTCTTGCTGGTGCCGCTGCTGGAAATTGCCGGCAGGTTTCGGCCTGCTTTGCGAGAGGCCGCGGGATTTGTGCTGGTGCTGGCGACAATTGGCTGTTTTGTCGCCCTTTTTCTCGGTTACACACTCGCCTACGGAAGCGGAGACACTGGAGTTACGGTGGATCGGCACATGTGGGGCGGAATTGTACTCGCGATCGGTCTGCTGTTTTGTCTCTTAGCGCGATCGCCACGTTTTACCGGATTTGGAGTGAATGCATATCCGGTGTTGTTGGTTGGCGTTCTATTTGCGATGCTGTGGACAACACACCAGGGCGGCACGATTACTCACGGGAGCACCTACCTCACGCAGTACATGCCCGCGACACTCAAGCGATTGGCTCCATTTAGCGGCTCAGCAACGGACGCCAATTCGTTTTACGGGAAACAGATTCACCCGATTCTTGACGCCAACTGCGTTGGGTGCCACGGGGCGAGCAAGACGGAGGGCGGCCTTCGGCTCGACTCATATGCGTTATTGATGAAGGGTGGCAAAGACGGCCCCGTCATTACTCCTCACAATGCACAGAAGAGTTTGTTGATCGAGAGGGTCACCCTTCCAACGGACAACAAGCATTTCATGCCCGCCGAGGGGAAGCCGCCATTGAAGCCAGAGGAGATTGCACGCATCAGATCCTGGATTGACGAGGGAGCTTCGCCAGAGGCTGCGACGGTGGCAGGTGCTCCAATCGACCGAAAGCCCAGTGATCCGCCGATTCAACCGGTAGGCGACTATCGTTCGCTAATGCCGGAGATCCAGAAAATGGCGCAATCACAGGGCGCGAAGCTGTTGCCGTTTTCATCTCAGCCCTCGGATGGCCTCATTTTGAACACAGTGGACGCAGCCGCCAGCTTTGGAGATGCTCAACTTGCGGAGTTCGAGAAATTCGCACCGTATGTCGTCGAAGCAAATCTGGCGCGAACAAACGTGACGGACGCAAGCTTTGATGAGTTGAGCAAATTCACGCACCTTGCGCGCGCTTCATCTCGAAGGAACCACAGTTACCGGCAATGGGCTTGCGAAGCTCGCTCCCCTTTCGCAATTGATCTACTTGAATCTCAGCGAGACAAAGGTGGATCAGGCTTCTGTGGCCGCTCTCACTTCGATGAAAAATCTTCATCACATCTATCTCTTCAACACCCCGGCACAGCCCGCACCAGGCGGCGACCCGCAAGCTAATGCAAGGAGTACTCAATGAACCAGAATCAGAAAGTCAACGAGGAGAGTTCGATGAGCCGTCGCGGTTTTGTTGCAGTTGGTGGGGCTACAGTGCTGGCCGCCTTGACGCCATCTACGGCAGGTGCGCAAACTGCGAGCGCCAGTGCCAAAGGAGCATGTCCGGAGTTACGTACCGGCAACGGCGAATGGACATTCGATGTTGTCGCAAACTGGGGTAAGCCGCCTGCGGGCGTCACGTTTGGGGGAACGCACGGCGCCGTTGCACGGGACAACGCCGGTCACATTTACGTAAGTACGCAAAGCAATACGGGAGTGCTGGTCTACGGTTCCGACGGCTCCTTCGTACGAAACATTGCAACGGACTTTCCGGAGGTCCATTCAATGGTTCATGCGGTTGAGTCCGGAGAAGAGTATTTTTACGCGACGGTGCAGAAGGGAACGCCAAAGGAAAACTGGCTGTTCATCAAGATGAAGCCGGATGGAAGTGTTGTTCTACGCATCACCGCTCCATCAGAGGCAGGATTCAAGGCACCGAATGAATGGCGCCTGACCGCGGCCGTTCCCGGTCCTGATGGTTCAGTTCTTATCGCGAATGGCTACGGAGACTCGAGGATTTTTCGATTTGATCGTAAGGGTCAGTACATGACGAGCTATGCCGGCAAGGGAAAGACAGACGGCTTGTTCGATTGCAGTCACGGATTGGCTGTCGATACGCGTTACGATCAGCCGCTGTTGCTGGTATGCGACCGCGAGAATCGCCGGCTGTGCCATTTTGATTTTGATGGCAAGTTCGTTCGCACCATTGCGCAGCATTTGAGACGGCCATGCCAGGTGAGTTTCCACGGCGACTATGCGGTAGTTTCGGAACTGGAGGGACGTGTGGTTGTTCTCGACAAAGACAACGCAACGGTGGCGTTTCTGGGCGACAATGCGCAAAGGGCTCAGTGGGCGAATTATGACGTCGACCCGCAAGCCATTGGCGCCACGTCATTCAGTGCCGCGCACGGATGCTTTGTCGATCCGAGCGGAGATATCTACATCTCCGACTGGAATCGAACTGGGCGCGTGACCAAGCTTGCCAGGGTCAAGGCCTAACAGGTCGGTGCAGATTCGCACGAGCGACGTTTCTCGAGTGAACGGATCGACCGTTTGCAGATCACAAGAGGGACGCTGCCGCATACGCCGAAGCTGCAATCAATGAATCGCCATGGAAGAGGAATGCCGCGGATCGGTCCTGCGATAAGGGCGAGCGGTACGACTCCGGCACATGCGATCAGACCGAATGTGATCATCCATTTGTTGCGTACTGGCTCAATGAGCGGGCCGATAAAAGCAGCGGCGATGACGATGTGTGCGAATGCCAGCCAGTCCGTGCCATAGGCCAGGAACGGATATTTGGCGTTTGTATCCGCGAGCGCGCCATCAACTCTTTCGAGCCACGGAAGGAGATGAGCGGATTCAGAGGCGGACAGAAATGTCCCGTCGCGCAGTGATCGAACAAGCCAATGAAGTTCCGACTGCAGCGGGAATGCAGTTATTCCGCTCAGGAGCAGGCCGATGATAAAAACGGCGAGGCAGATGCGTATGCAGCGGACGTGATTGATTTGCGACATGGAAGACACCAGAGCAGTTCCCCTTCCTTGACATGTCGAGGCCCGAGGCTGATCACGCCAGCGTCTCACTGAAGGTCGCGGAGTCAGGGACAGCACCGAAGCGACGCTCGCGACGCTGGAACTCCTTGACTGCTTCATCGAGATCAGCCTCGTCAAAGTCGGGCCACATCTGGTCTGTGAAGAGCAATTCAGCATAGGCCGATTCCCACAGCAGGAAATCAGACAGGCGTTTCTCTCCGCCAGTGCGAATGAGCAGGTCAACGTCACCGCTTTCGGCTGTGAGCGCTTCCATAAGGATGGGGCGAAGGCATTCAGGTGAAAGCGTTGATGACTGGTTTGATCCGCATGCGGCTCGAACGATTGAGTCGCGCGACGAATAATCGATAGCGACGCGCAGATGGAGGCGGTGGCCCGAAGCCGTTGCGGCCTCTGAGTTCTCAATGACGGAGAGCACTTTCTGCGGCAGGCGGTCGCGCCGGCCGATGACTTGCAGCCTTGCACCCCGCCGGCGCATTTGCTCCGTTTCCAGCCGAAGGAATGCACGCAGCAGCCAGAAGATGCTTGCAACTTCCGGCGCGGGTCGTCGCCAATTGTCGGCGGAAAATGCGTACAGCGTGAGACACGAAATGCCAATGTCGGGAGCGTGTTCAACGATGCGGCGCGCCGTTCCGAGGCCGACGCGGTGGCCGGCGACCCGCGGCAAGCCGCGCCGTGTGGCCCAGCGCCCGTTTCCATCCATGATGATGGCAACGTGCAGCCCTCTTTTCGAATGAGATTCCATCAGATTGTCACTCCTGGCAAACGTCTGTGTAATGCGGTTGGTCTATGAGGAGACACCGGAGATCTTGCCTGAGTTCGCACCGTCGGGTGTCGGAATCGAACTGTACCAATCGATGGAGCGAGTGAAGTACATGGCTGCAGCGACGGCTACGAAGCTTGCGATCGCACCGATCAACAGAGCGTTGTCTTCGAGGCGCAACAGCACATAGATCAGGCCGTACAACAGCGTAAAGATGGCCAGGGCACGCAATGCTTGCGCGCGACTCGAAAATACCCAGCCCGTATTGGCCGAAAGCAATGCCACGCTGGCTGCACCGGCAACGAGAAATCCAAAATCAAATCCGATGCGCTCGGCGAGCGAGAGCAACAGAAGATAGAAGATCATTTGCGCAATCCCGACAAGGACGTATTGCGCGGGGTGAACGCGTTTGCCGGTTGTGACTTCAAAAATGAAGAAGGACAGGAAGATCATGCCCAGGAAGAGGGGCACATACTTCAGAGCTCGGTTTACCGATTGATAAGGATCGGCAACTTCTATGAACGAGACACCGAGCGCGGTGCCGTCAAGTCCGGTGACGGAGTCGGATGTGCCTTCGGCGCGAACTCCGCGAGCAATAAATGGCACGGACCATTCCGCGGAGAATCCGTGCGGGGAAAGGCTGCGGTTGACCGGCAAAAAACCGCCATCGAATCCCGGACTCGGCCAGTCGCCCTCGACTGAGAGGTGTGTTGTTTTCCCGTACGCAAGGAGAGCAATCCGTTGTGCTCCGGAAAACCGCAATACAGAGGAGACGTTGAATTGTGCGTCGGGCTTGGCAAAAAACGCAGCAGATGAGCCGAAGAGCGACAACCTGATGTGCGAGGATTCAGTCGCGCCAAACGACATGTTGTCTGCGATCTGAGCCGGCGCAAGGGTCGATGTCTTGCCATTGACCGTGAGAGTCGCATCCGCCAGAGCTCCCCGGGCGTCGCTCACGCCGACGACAATCTCCGATCGTGACCAGTCCATCTCAGCGCCATGCGGCGCCGCAGCCGGCACTCCAGTCAGATCGAATGTTCCCTCAAGCTTCATGTCGGCTTGAAAGACAGGAACCTTGAAAAGCGATCGGCGCCGCTCTTCTGTGGCTGTCTTGACCTTGGCCGACGCACTCGTGGGAAACACCAGGTACATCCCGTGGCGTGGGCTGTCAGAGGACGATTGAGGCGGGATGGTGTACGGGATGGCGAGGGTTGGTCCGAGAAAGGACTGTTGGCCGCCGACGTGCCCGCTCACGTCGCGGACCACGTCCTCGGCCCGCTTGGTTCGGTCCTCAACCAGACCTTCGACAAAGAAGGCCGGTATGCTCATGACCAGCGCCATGGCGCAAACCACGATGAGTTTTACACCCATCGATCGGGATTGAATCCTGGATTGGAATCCTGACTGCAGGGTCGTAATGTCGCTCAATGAACTTCTCCTGTCGAATTCGTCAACTTTGCGCTGCAAAGTTAAAGGGCAAAAAATTTTAAGCCTTGAAGGCGGGAACGTTCGCTAAGAGTCCGGGCTTGGCACTGTCTTTGGCGCCGGAGGCCGCGTCGCGAACGACTTGCTCAAGGGTCGAGAGATATTCCAGATAGCGTTTGTGGCCCGAAGCGGTAATACGGCAGATGGTCAGCGGGCGATTGCGATCATGCCCTTTTGCAATCTCGACCATCCTTGCTTCTTCAAGCACTCGCAGGTGTCGGTTCAGATTCCCATCCGTCAGCGAGCAAAGCTGTTTGAGATCTCCAAACGTGACTCCTTTGGGATGAGTAATGAGCGATGTGAGCACGCTGAGTCGTGCACGCTCGTGAATCACGCGGTCAAGTCCTTCGTAGGCAAAACGCCCTTCGTCAGATGGAGCCTTAGCTTTCATCTTCGACCTCCGGGCGATTGAAGAGCAGAACCGCAGCAACCAGCAACTGTCCTGCACCATAGGGCAAGCCCATCATCCATGGAGAGAACGCCCGCGCATCGCCGAGCGCTAGACAAAACAGGCCAGTGGCGAGATACCAGATGCCGGCTGCGACCATGGGCCTTGGGAGGAATCGGCAGGATGCAAATACGCCGAGACTGAAAGTGATTTGCCACAATCCGGGCAGCATCCACAGTGCGGACGGAACATATTCGAAGAGGACAATTGTGACCAGAGCACCCGCGGCGGCCGAAGGAAGAAATTGTTCTGCCGCCATGCGGATCATCTCATCGGCCATGCCGGTGTGGATGCGGCGCGTGCGAGCGTACATCTGAGTGGCGATCAAGGCTGCAGACACAATGGCAGTCGATATCCAGATCGCCAGGTAGATCGGAACGTGGGTGAGCGGATCCGTAACCCATTTTGCTTGCGCTCCCGCGGCCGAGACGGCGACGAGTCCAGTTGCCGCCAACGTGGCTGGGCCATAACCCCGAAACTCCGTGCTGCGGGCCATTTGCCTTCGAATACTGTTGATATCGCCCAGCGCCTTGTTAAGGTCGGTCACGCGGCCCTCACTTTGTATTGCAAAGTATCTTATGGCATCGCAAATGTCAACTTGATATCCGTAAGGGCGACTCATTTGTTGCGCCGAGCGCCCGATTGGAGTCACTGCGGATTTTCTATGGTTCGGGAGAACCGTTTTGAGCCGCCATTCGCTGGATTCGAATGAGACCCTCCTGGGCTTTTTCTCGCGCTGCCGGGCAGCCCAGAACGTGTAAGTAGGCGGCTTTGGCGTTGGACAGGTCGCCGCCGTGCGTGTAACGGTCAGCCCGCTCAAGCGACCTCTGGATGTCTTCAGCAGTGAGATCGCAGTGTGACTCGACTGGAGCCGGTACCGGGGGGGATTCCACCTTTACGGCCTTTTTGGGTGTGAACCGATCGAGGAGAGACGGTGACTTGGAATGGGGCTCAGCTCGCGCGGGTCGCGCGCTATTCGCCGGCTGCGTTGAATTGGTCGCTGTGCCTTGAACTGGAACTGCACCTTGCACGGGAACTGCACTCTGCACCGGAGCTTTGCGATTGAACACGAATAGCAACGCGATTCCGATCAAGATCACTGCTGCCGATCCGATCAGTATGGGAATAAGCGGAAACTTCCGGCCAGCCGGTGGATCATCCTCAACCCGTGGTTCAGCGAACGTCCTGGTCGAACGGACGGGCTGTTCCGGGATTTCCTGAGGTTGAAAATTTGGTGTGGGAGCGGGCCTGGACTGCGTTGAACTGGCCGACAGTGGATCGACGCGGCCTGCGGATCGGATCATAGCCAGGATCGCCTGCTCGTCCGATCCAAAGGTGGATGATCCGGGAAGCGGTTTTAGAGACCAGCGCCGAAGATTCTTCCCCGTCACATCCTCGAGGGTTACCCCCGGCAACCCTTCAACTAACTCACACGCACGATGACTGACCAAGATCTGCCCTTTTGCAGATCCGTCGCCATCCAGACTCGAAGATAACTCGCGATTCGATGGCGCGACTGAATTTACCGGTCCGTCAGCACAGTCCACCAACATCGCGGCAGCGCAGTTTTTGAACGCTTCCGATTCGATAAGTCCCTCGATTGCCCATTGGATGCGCCTGGCACAGAGCAACCCGGACATGGCGTCAGGGAATCCAGCGGTCAGAAAATCAGCTTGCTCCGCGGCCGGAACCCCACCTGAAGAGCGGATTACATCCAGCACCAGGGTCAGGAGCGGTGAATTGCTTTTCGAGTAGCGGCAGTCCAATCGTTTAGAGGGAGCGCTCCACAAGCAGGCACTGACCATGCCGGTTCGCGCCGACGATTCGGGCGATCTGAGAACAGAGGCACGTCCGAGCGTCTCTGCTGGCACTCGATCCTTGTCTAGGTTAGTCATAGTGCCTGGGTGACGCCCCTTCTCAGCCCCGGTGCGCCCGAAAGCAAATTTATTGCGCCATGCCGGGGGAGGTGGTATTTTAGCAGCCAGAGCAAGCGGCCGCAAAGGGCGCCATTTCAGGTACCTCAGCCAGTCCCCTGCAGGCGAGAAACTGCCCGGATCGCAACTTCGTAAGACTATCGAGTACCTACATGGTGGGCGGCCCGGGGGGGACCGCCTGTCCGATCGAACTCAAGGGGAATGTATGACATCCGTAGAAGTTGTGAAGCCGGAAGGCGTCTTTGAGACTCCGGTCCGTGCATTATTGGCGGTGGCAATCATCGGCCTGGGTATCCTGTGTCCAGCCGCTCATGCAAAGAGCCCCTCGCTTAACGCGATCGAACTGTATGACGGACCCTCGGGCCCGGCCTACGTGCAGCTTGCTGAAGTGTTGATCAACGGCAAGCTGGAACTCCGAAACTGCGCATCTTTTGAGGCTGGTTCGATCGACAAGTCTGCCTACAACAAGATGCCCAAGCTGACGATAGCAGCCGGGGGGATTCTGAACCGGGACCAGAATGGCGTGCTGCGCTATGGTTCCTCAGACAGTGCCGCGACGTGTGTCGTACCTGAAGGTGTGAAGTTCGAGCACAACGCGACGTTCACTGCAGCCGCAATGGCCGACATGGCCGATCTGAGAGGGCGCGCACTTGTTGAGGCCGCGGCCGATGCTGCGGCGTTGCAGCCCATCAAGAAGGGCGTCAAACTCGTATTTATTCCCGCGCCAGACGCGGAGAAGGCCGATTTTCTGCTCGCAGAACGGATTGGCAGCCAGGCGGGATGGCAGAAGTATCTCGAAAAGTATCCCGCGGCGCCCCATACGGATGTGGCAAAGCAGTCACTCGCCTCGCTCAGCGTTGACGCCGGCGACGCCGCGCTCAAAACTTATCTGTCGTCCGAGTCCAGTCCCACACCGTCCTACTCAGATCTCAAGAACGCTCTTTCTCAGCAAACTCTTGCACATTCGCTCCGCCCTGGCTCTGACGGGGAAGTGAAGCTTGCAAACGAAATCCATACTGCGCTCCAGAAACTAATTGACAGGTCGCAAAGCGAACTTGCGGCGTACCGGACTGCCCTTGCAGCGTCTTCAGTGGGATACGTCCATTTGAAGAATGCCAATGGGTTCGCCGCAGGGGTCGCTTCGATCGATCCAACTGTATCTGTGCTTGGCAAACTGCAGTCTGACCTGAAACACGAGAGCGACGCCATCGAAGCCGCCATCCACACCGCGCAGTCCGCGGCTGATAAAAAGAGCTGGGATGAGGCGATCAAGACGATTCAACCGTTCCGCGGATTTGTCAGTGAGGAGCCTCGTATCGCTGGCATTTTTGACGCCGCATACGACGCTTATTTCGTGCAAGCGCAGGAACTGGATGCGACGAAAGATTGGCAGAAAGCCATTGCGGCCTACCAGAGCGCGCTAAAGGCAAAAGAAACCCCGGATGCCCGTACCGCGCTCCAGAATGCGCAGAAGGAATATGCGGCTGCGCAGGATGATGAGGCGGCAAAGGCTGCTCTTGAGAAGAGCAAGAACTTCGAAACCCAGCACGACATCATTCCTGCCTACGAAGTCTTGACCAGCCTGCCGGATCGTCAACAGGGCATTGTGAAAGAGGACATCGTTCGCCTTACCCCGGACTATGTCACGGCCGCATCCGATAAAGCCAAGGACATCGCGCAGCTCTACGACACAATCAAAGGGATCGGAGACGAGAAGGCCGTCGAAAGCGCGTACAAATATCTGGGGCGCGCTTACGATCTGACCCCTGACGAAACTGCGAAACAGGGATTTCAGGTTAGGATTCAAAACCTGAGCGACGAACTGAGCGCGTGGTTCCTCGATCGCGCCAAGCACAGTCTGCAAAAACCTCTGGGCTCCGGCACAGAAATCGGCTGGGCTTATCTGAAGGAAGCAGAAGCCTACAAGGCGGCGAACCTCGAAGCAGTGCGCGATCAAATGAAGGTGGCTGCAATTGCGCACGAAATGCATTCCAAGCTATCCATTCGTGTTCAATTCCGTGACCAGACGTCGCAACGCCAGAGTGAAGGCTTTGCAAGTCAGATGGAAAGTGCAATCGCGGCCGGCCTCGATGTGGCAGGCATGCCAGTAAAGATCATTCGCTCCGGAGATGCAACGCATCCTGACGTTGATCCTGACTTTGTGATTGCAGGTGACGTCCTGGAACACAACATCTCCCTTCCACCCACCGTGGAGTCAGTCGATTCAAACTACCTGATCGGCACTCACGACATCCCCAGTGAAGAGTGGAGCAAGCTGAGCAGGCAGTACGATTCCGCAATGGACGAACTCCACACGGCACAAGCCGCGCTTCAAGGAGCGCAAACGAAGGGAAACAAGAAGGCCGTAGGTGATGCCAACAACAGCGTCGCCACCGCTCAAAAAAAGGTGGATACACTCCGGGCGCAGATGGATTCAACTCCCAAGAATCACACTGAAGACCTGATCCGCCCCTACACCTACAAGAAGACCACGTATAGCGTGATCAATCGGATTGTCCTGCAGTTCCGTATCGACGACAACTTTGGGAGCCAGAAGGGCGAACCGGTTCAGGTGGCCAAAGAAGAGCGGAAGCAATTCGTCGTTCTCAGCGAGGTAAAAGCCGAGGATACGAACAAGGTCAAGAACCAAGGCACTATCCCCGACCGGGAAGAACTACAAAATGTGCTGGAAAATACAGCGCGCGAAGAGTTGATTCAGAAGATCCGGGACAAGATCGTCGAACTTCCGCACAAGGTGTATGAGGATGGGCAACGGCGCGAACACGACGGGTACACTGACGATGCCGGTGAAGCTTACATGCGCTATCTCAGCGTCGCACCCGCTGACCAGTTGATCGAACGCGAGCATTCGGAAGGATTCCTGAAAGAGCAGTTCAATTTCCAGAGCTTCCCAAACGAGCTTCGTGCACCTTCCAAGCAACCTCCTCCGCTTGAACAAGGAATGGCCAGGCCGGCAAGCGCCTCGACAAACTGAGTGCGAAATTGTGCACCGGATACTGAAATCGGTTTTGGAGAGCGCGTTGAACTCGACCAGGAAGGTGCCCGTTGGACTCGAACAGGAATGACAAGCCCGATGAGTTGAAGCGTATCGGCAAGTATGTGGTCATGGAAGTTCTTGGCCGCGGCGGCATGGGCGTTGTGTATCGGGCGCTGGATAATCAACTCGGCCGCGAAGTGGCGATCAAGACTCTCACAAGAGGAGTGGCTGAAGATCCAGAGATGCTTGCCCGCTTCTACGAAGAAGGCCGAAAGACCGCCCGGCTCAAGCATCCGCACATTGTCATTGTCTACGACCTCGGAGAAGAGAACAGCATTCCGTACATTGTGATGGAACGTGTCGAAGGCGATTCCCTCGAAAAGCTCATCCGGGACAACAGCCCCCTCACGGTGATGGACCGACTGAGGATCGTGGGAGAAATGTGTGCGGCTCTCGGCTACGCGCACGCCAACAATGTGATTCACCGCGATGTGAAGCCGGCCAATATATTCGTTCAGCCTGATGGATGCTCGAAACTTCTTGATTTTGGCATCGCGCGGCTTGAGAAGCGGAGTCAGGAACTGAGCCTCACCCGCACAGGACACATTGTTGGTACGGTCCCTTACATCGCCCCCGAGCGTTTGAAGGACAAGTTCATTGATGCACGATCAGACATCTTTTCAATCGGAGTAGTTCTTTATCAGCTCCTGGCTGGGCAGCTTCCATTTTCGGGCGAGGACTTCGTACTCATGCAGAAGATCATGAGCGAGCCCCATCCCCCCCTTTCAACGCTTTGCGATTTTATCCCTCACGGTGTAGAGGCGATTGTTGATCGATCGCTGGCCAAGTCTCCCGACGATCGCTACCAGACAGCAGAAGAGATGGCTGCCGACATTGATTCTGTAATCGAGGATCTGCGCCAGCAGGAAGTGGTTGACCTGGTTCCCAGGGCGCGGCAACTCATTGAAGTTCGCGATTTAACTCGTGCTCGCATTCTGCTGCAGCAGGTGCTCAAGGTTCAGAGCCGGCACACCGAAGCGCGCGAATTGCTCTCCGAGGTTCAGAAGCAGTTGGTGAGGAGACAGCGCGATGAAAGATTGGATCAGATTCGGCAGCAGGCCGAGGACTCGCTCAGAAACCGGGAGTTTGACGACGGTATATCGGTTCTGAAAGAAGGACTCGCCCTTGATGCAAACAACGCTCAACTTCTTGCTCTCTTGGAGAAAACCAAGGAAGAGAAGAAGAAGAAGGAGCAGATTGACGAACTGGTTCGAAGGGTGGATAGCGCTCGCAGAAAGGGCGACTATCAATCTGCAATTGCATCAGCCCAGGACGCTCTTAATGTCGACAGGGCGAACTCAAAACTCATTTCCCTGTGCAGCTCCCTTGTCGCCGAGGCCGAGCAGGTACAGCGCAAGGCACAAGCCAGGACTCTTCTTGACGATGCGCGACGTCACCTTCAAGGCAGAAGCTTTGAGCGTGCGCTCGAAGCGCTCGCGCGCGTAGAGGAGCTCAGTCCCTCGGAAACGGAAATTCAGATTCTTCGGGCGGACGCGAATGCTGGATTCGAGCAGAATCGGCGCAAGGGTCTGATCGCGCGGCTCGAGGAGCAGGCCTCCCTGGCAAATTCGATCGAGCAGGTCCAGCTATGCGTTCGCGACATCCGGCAGGCGATGGTGATGATGACTTCGGAGCCTGCACTGGTCCGGCTCAACGCCCAGGTTGAGCGTCGCCTCAGGGAGATGGAGAACAATCGGCTCGTCGAAAGCACCATCCAGTCCTGCCGGGATCTTAGTCCCCGCGAGGCTCTGGAACTTGTTCGTCGATCACGGCAACATCTTCCAACAGACGAGCGGCTACTGTCTCTTGAGGCGCGCCTCAACGAGCGCATTCAGCAACTCTCCGTGGAGGAGCGCAAAGGCGACTATCTTGCAAGAGCAGATGAGGCCCTGAAGGCCGCCCGCTACACAGATGCAGTTCATATCCTCGAGGCATGCCAGGCAGAGAATCTCGCTGGCGATGAAGTCTCGGCGTTGCTTCAGTTCGCGCGCAGTGAGGAAGCAGAGCACAGCCGCGAGCAATTGAAAAGGAACACTCTCGGCCACGCGCAACACCTCATGGAACAGGGAGCATTCGACGAAGCAATCGCCCTATTGCAGAATGCCCTTTCGGAATCAGAGGACTCCACCCTGCGTATGTTGATGAACCAGGCTTCGAGTTCGCGGGAAGCCGCCCTGCGGCAGGCGGATGCGGCTCTTCAATCGGCGGAGAGAATGGTTCGCGCCAACAAGGTGGCCGATGCTGTGCAGCAGTTGAAGAGTCTTCCGAAAGAAGTTTCGCGTCTGCACCGCGTGCAGGCAGTCGTCGTCATGCTTGAAGATGAACAGAGCCGCATTCTCTATCGACACATCGGCAGAGCTTACGCAGCACTCAGCTCCGACCCATCGGTGAGCCGGGAGATCATGCTGCGCGTCGGAGTGGCTTCCGAGCCTAATTCAAATTCCTATGAGCTCACCCGTGCCTTGGATGCGCGAATCGGCCGCTGAATTTGGGATCGAGTGAGTTAGGAACCCGATCTTGCGCTGGCCCTGTCTGCGCATCTACGCTGAGTTCAGAGATCATGTTGCGAACCCAGCCTACCCTGCCCTCAATTCAAACCTCCACAATCCGCGAATGCTCACGTACCGACTGGCTTCCGGACAAGTCTGGCAGCCTTTGTGTCATCTGGACCTTTGCGGTACAAGATTCCGGGCCTCGAAGCGCGGCCTCTCTCGAGTGTGCCCCAATGCTGATTAGCCAATTTAAATCGTTGATTCATTCAAGGGGAGCGATGCCATTTCTTGATCGGGGATATCAATGCGCATTCTGATGCTGGGAATCAACTACTGGCCGGAAGAAACTGGAATTGGCGCATTCAGTACGTATCGGGCGGAGCATCTAGCGTCCTCAGGGCACCAGGTCACCGTATGCACAACATTTCCCTACTACCCTGAATGGAAAGTCGCACAGCGATATGCCGGCAAGTTGATGTCAAGCGAGTTTCGCAACAGTGTCCGCATTCTCCGCAGTTACGCCTACATTCCCGCCAAGGTCACGTCACTGAAGCGCGTTTTGCATGAAGCCAGCTTTATCGTCACATCCCTGTTTCGCGCCCTGTTTCAGCCAAAGCCTGATGTTCTTCTTGTTGTTTCGCCCCCTCTTGGGCTGGCGTTCAATGCATATTGTCTTAGCCGCCTGTGGAGAATTCCTTATGTATTCGATGTCGAGGATCTGCAGCCGGACGCCGCAGCGGAACTCGGAATGCTGCCCAAACCAGTACTGAACATTATGTACAAGGTTGAGCGGATGGCCTATCGCCACGCTGCGTTGGTGAGCACCATAACTACTGGGATGCAGCGGAGAATTGTCGAAAAAGGCGTGCCTGAATCGAAGACGGCCCTCTTTGAGCCGCGATCAGACACCTCACTGGCGACCATTTCATCGGAAGAAGGCCGCGCCTTTCGATCCAAGTACTCACTGGAAGACAAATTCATCGTCAGTCATAGCGGAAACATGGGTGTAAAGCAGGGGCTCGATGTCATTCTCGATGTTGCCGCCCTGAATCGAAACGATCGATCCGTGGTATTTCTGATCGTCGGTGACGGGGCGGTGCGAAGCAAGATTCAGCAACGCGCGCAAGAGATGAAGCTCGATAATCTCCGCTTTTTACCGCTGCTGGATTCGGCCGAATTTCGAGGGTTTCTAAAGGCCAGCGATATCTGCCTCGTCACGCAGCAAAAATCAGTATCTGATATGGTGTTCCCTTCAAAAACGGTCACCTACCTCGCATCCGGATGTCCGGTGATAGCGTCAGTCAACAACAACAGTGAGGTTGCGCGCACAATTGAGGAGTCTGCAGCCGGTCTCGTTGTGGAACCTGAAAATCCGCAGGCATTGCTCTCGGCCATTCAATATCTAAAGGCCGGTGATCTCGCACTTTTTGGAACTCGCGCACTCGACTACGCCACACGACGCTGGTCCAGTGAGCGGGTTCTTGGATTTCTGGAGTCCAAGCTATCCGAGGTTGCGTTCTCAAAAAAGCAGCATGGGTGAACCAGGCAGACCGGCAAATCCTCTCCGGTTCCAGGCGTTGAACAATGTTTGCTTTCTGGCATGCAGAGATTTTGAGAGCCTATTTCTGGTTAAGAGCTGGCTGGTCAAATCCGGTTAATTCTGCCAGCCAACGTGCAAGCATCCAATGGCCAAATGTAAGTTGAATCTTCCGTGGTCAGGCACGCCATCTCGATTGAATCTTCTTGCAACGTCGCTCGCACGGAGTAGACAATAGGGCTGTTCAGGACCTCAGCTCCCATTTCCAGTAGTGAAGATGACGCCGACGAGCTCAAGGGCGAGCTTCTGTCATCCGGTTGAGCCGTCACCCAAATCACCTGAGAAGCCGCGAGCAAGCGAACCATTTCGAAGTAAATCACACTTTGGTGTGAGCCCCTAAAACCCAGCATTTGACCCAAGTCAACGATCAGCAGACCAGTAGCCCCCATGGTGAAAAGACTGCCCACTTTCATTGTCTGTGAGAGGAATTGTTCAGATGAAGCCGGCCACTCAACGGTTGACTGCTTTTGCTTTTTGTATAGCCATCGTCCCTTCAATGATTTGTGAGACCGCTCGCGTTCCCCTTGGAACGGCTTCCACGGGTGCGATCACTTCGGGTGCGCAGACCAACCGTTATGTTTTCACCGGCAACGCCGGAGATGTGGTTCACCTTACCGTTGCAGTGACAAACGGCAACATGGGACCGAAGGTCGTGCTTCTTACTTCTGACGGAACGGTGATTGCGTCAAAAAGCAGTGCTGGAGTCTCCATCAAATCCCTGGAGATGGATGAGATCAGCTTGCCATCGAGCGCGGACGGCGTATATGTCGTGGAGATTGGCGACCGTGAATCTGCAAATTCCGGCAACTACTCTCTTTTCGTGCAGAAGACGAAGAATCCAGACGGAGCCCTTGGCATTCTGTGGGGCGAAGAGCAGAACAGCCTGATCAATGCCTCCGCATACCGCGATACCTACACATTCGCAGGAACAGCGCATGACGTTGTCGACCTTAGTGCGGCCTCGACAAGTGGTAGCCTGGGCCCGAAAATCCGGGTGTTTGGACCGGACGGCGCGCTGCTGAGTTCGCCGCAAAGCGCGACTTGCGGCGGATCGCACGCGCAGCTCAATCGCATCTCGCTGCCGGCATCCGGAAATTACACCGTTCTAGTGGGTGATTGTTCCGGGATGAACACAGGAACCTACAACCTCACGACTCGGTGCTCTGGGGTTTGCCTGCTGCCATCGCCGTCAGTCACTTCCGTATCCCCGGCGTCCAAGCCTGCCGGTGGTCAGGCCTTCACACTCAAGGTGAATGGCTCCAATTTTGTTAAGTCGAACGGGAAATCGGTAGTGCAGTGGAATGGTACCGAGCTCCCCACGACCTTCATCAGCAACAGTCAACTTGTTGTCCATGTTCCCGCTTCCTACGTGGAGAAGGCCGGAACATTTCCCATTACTGTTCTCACGACGGCAGGCGACGCGGGTAGCTCAGATGCCGTTTCCTTCCCGGTCCACAATCCTGCCCCGGCACTAACGGGTGTCTTTCCCGTCAAAGCCCGCGTCGGCGCCTCTACGCTGACCCTGACCGTCAAGGGTGCCAATTTTGTACCTGGTTCGATCGTTCGGTGGAATGGAAATGCGCTCGAGACAAGGTACTCCCATGCCAATCAACTTACCGCCACCGTGCCGGCTTCGAGCCTTGCGGGCGCCGGCAAGGCGACTATCTCCGTATTCAACTCCAATCCCGGTGGCGGCGCTTCGGCCGTCCAGGTTTTCGATGTAGAAAATTCTGCGCCCACCGTCACCTCTCTGAGTCCCGCCGGCACCACTGTTGGGCATGCCGGGTTGACTCTAACGGTGAGCGGATCGAACTTCCTGCCGACTTCGACCATCGAGTGGAACGGTGCCGGTCTCCCCACGACCTACGTCAGTGGCAGCCAGTTGCTGGCCCAAATCCCGGCAGTCAGTCTTTCGGTCGCCGGGACGGTCGTAGTGAACGTTATGAATCCGAGTCCCGGTGGCGGATTGTCGGAAAGTGCGAAGAACTTTACCATCGGACCTCCAGCTGCTTCTCCCTTCTTCCGTCTGGCCGGCGGTACCTACGGCACCACGCAGACACTCGTTCTCACCGATTCAACACCGGATGCTGTGATTCACTACACCTACACCGCGGGCGGAGCTGTTCCGACGGCTTCTTCCGCCGTTTATCACGGTCCGATCACCATTGCCACCACGGGGATCGTGGAAGCAATTGCGAGTGCCCCGGGTTTCTCGCAGAGTGCAGTAAGCTCCAAATCCTACGTGATTGCGCCGTCGACCCAGACAGCGGCACCTTATTTCAGCCTGGCGGGCGGCGAATACTACTCAGCTCAGATGCTTTTGCTCACTGACGCCACCCCGGGTGCGACCATCTACTTCACCACCAATGGAGCCACGCCGACGACCGCTTCCACGGTTTACACCGGGGCAATCGCAATCAGGACCTCGATGATCCTGAAGGCCGTTGCCATGGCGCCGGGGCACAGCCTGAGCTCGCAGACTCCAAGGCCTACCAGATCGACCCGGACAGGGTGGCAACCGCGCCCTACTTCAGCCTGGCCGGAGGAACCTATAGTTCCGCTCAAACGCTGGTGCTGACCAGCTCCACGCCGGGTGCCACGATCTACTTCACCACCGACGGCGTTTCACCTGCCAGCGACGATGCTTCTGATCTCCCTTCGCGCCAGCTCTACACCGGCCCCATCACCATCGACTCCACTGAGGTGGTGCAGGCGGTGGCAGTTGCGAATGGATATGACATCAGCCCCGTCAGTTCCAAGGCGTACACTTTTGTGCCGCAACCGTAGGTACGCTACCAGGTTCATGCAGCATCTGAGGCAGAATCTCCGCGGCGCGGAGATTCTGCCCTTCGCTGAGATTCTGCCCTTTCGCTGAGATTCTGGATTACTTGGTGCGATTAAACGGCAAGGTTTCGCGGAACGACATCCACTTGTTGTGTCTGATAGGATCCTTCTTCATTCGTTCAAGACCGTTCTGATAGAACGCGAGGAAGCAGCCCGCAAAGAAACCGAAGGCGGTAGCTCCTAAGACGATAAGAGTTCTCTTAGGGAATGAACGCTTGTCGGGAGGAACTGCCGAGTCAACGACCTGAATAATTGCTCCCTGCTTCGCTTCATCCAATTTGGCGACTTCAAACTGACGAGCGATGATCCCAAATATAGTTTCGTAATATTTTACGTCGCGAAGTTTTCGCACGTACTCCAAGCCCGCCTCAGGAACTTTGCCCTTGGGAACCATTAGCTCATCGCCCCCAGTCTCCGATCCGCCGAGTCTCGCCAATTGAGCACGCAGGCTCGCCAGTTCCTGCTCGGCTCGGACAATTTGAGAATTCTCACTGGTTGCGAATGTTTGCAGCGATTGAATTTGCACTTCCTTGGCGGCAATCTGCGCGCGGAGAGCAGCAGCCGATTCGATGAGCGCGCGCGCCTGGCTATCGAGCTGGATCAACCCGGTCGTTTGTTCAGTAGTTTTGAGGGACTCTTCGGAAGCTGCAAGGTTGTTCTTGGCCTCTTCTAATTGGCGTTCGAAAAACAGCCTTCGTTGGGAGGCTTCGGTGATTGCCAAGTGTTCAGAAAGCTTTCGAAACTGGCCAATGTAGCCATTCGCGAGGCCTCGGCAGCTCTCTTCGGATCGTGGTCTTCCACCGAAATGCGAATCAGGCCATCTTTGCCGGTTCCGTCCACTGATACCTTTTGCTCTAACATCTTTCGGGCATCCGACAGGTAGCGCTTGTCGTATTCCTGCATCAACCCAAATTGCGCGATCATGCCGTCTTCTACGGTTCGGCTCTTCAGCATCGCGACGTACATATCGTTCGGGTTCTTGAGGCCCAGGCTGCCCCCAGCTAGTGCTGCCACGCCCCCTAGATTTCCCATCTGGGCGAGAAACGAAGAACCCAGCGAGGAGTTTTGTTGTGGGGGCAATAACGATACAGAAGCGGTATAACGCGTAGGTAAGATGATCGAGACTATGACCGCGACCGCCGCAAAATAGGCCGTCGTCCGAAGGATAGTGCGTTTCCGTTGAGCAGCTACCATGAGAATATCAAGGACAGAAATCTCGGTTTCTGCGCCAAGCCCTGATTTGCCGCCTGATCGAGGATTCAGGGAGTCCGAAGGTTCTTGGAGTTCGGAATGCATTGTTTCGGGAGACATGTGTTCCTGTTCATCACAAAGTGAAATGGAACAGACTCCATTCTACAGGGAGATGTCCGAACGAGCGCCCGCTTCAGCCGTCTAGAAGTGGGTGTCGACGGTTGGGTGTGAAAAAAAGGACTTTCCGCCGTGCAGGCAAACAATGGCGAATCACACCTTCGCTTTGATCCTAGAATTGGTCAATTTTTGCCAGATGGGGTGAAGTTCCGCTCGTTCCATCAGCCGCATTGATAAGTCGATCCCGAAATTCGTAATCCACAGTACGCGCCAATCCCTCAGCCAAGGTATAGGGGGGCCTGAAGCCCAAGAGGCCGGACTTGATCCGCCTTGAATTGAGTTGTCTCGCAAAACTTTCGACCTGAATAGCGCTGATCGGGAAAGTACGTCCAGACAGCCGAGCTATCGCATCCAGTAGATGTCCCCCAGCCATAGCAACGCTCTTCGGGACTCTCCGCCCGGTCCCGGATCGGCTGAGACAACGATGAATATGTGCGATCAGTTCAAGGGTATTCATGTCGGGGCCATCTACATAGTTGGCAATGCGTACGCCAGGGCCAAGCGTAAGCGAATGTGAGAGAAAGGCAGCGAGGTTCCCGACATACGCCATTGATTTCACGTTAGTCCCGGATCCTACCATGAAGAACCTGCCATCTGCGATTTGCCGCAGCAGGTTGTAGACGTTTCCGCGGTTCCCTTCCCCAAACACTACCGTCGGTCGGACAATTAAGGGTACGGTCCGGATCTTCCTCTGCCCATGCGCGATAGACGGCTTCGGCCTGCAACTTGGTCTTGCCGTATTCGTTGAATGGCTCGAAAGGACCATTCTCGTCGACAGCACTCGAGTGAAACCCGTACACGGCAACGCTGCTGGTAAAAATGATTTTTTGAACGTTCGTTTCGCGAGCGGCCCTGCAAACTTGGGATGCCCCCTCCACGTTTACTTCCCGATATCGCGAAAGGGGCCCAACATCATCACATGCTCGCAGCCAAGTTAATTATTGCGGATGCACCTAAGGCTAGCTGGCGAAAGGTCTCCACTTTTGTTACTTCGCACTTCGCCCACAAATGCGGGAAGGCACCACTCGTGTTTCGGTCGCCAATGCGGAACCTGAATCCCCTGCCCGGTCAGTGACCCGGTCAGATGTGAACCGATAAAACCTGACCCTCCGAGTATCAAGACGGGTTGGCAAACTGGACTGTTGCTCACACAGTCATTGTAAGACAATGACCGAAACGATGGGAATCTACACTTTTCGAGATCAACAATTGCCCGGTCGATGTTTTCGTCCAAGTGGAGACGGAACGCGACAACTTACATGCTACTGGTCGTGAAACCTTCCAATAAACTGGGGGCCCAAAGGAAATTCCGCGTTATTCGAGACGGTGAAGCGGCCCACAGTCCAGGGTGAAGTTTTGGGAAAAGGCTCGGCCAACCATCGGGCAACGGCTCGCTTCAATCGAAGCCCCTCAGTTTGCCGATAGACAGATCTCGTACAGGAATTCGTGGGAATCTTCTGCCTGTAGAATGAAGAAGCAATATAGCCAATACATGCTCCGGAGGATGACATGCCAACGGATGTGTCGCTTTCCGATCCGCGAGAGCACGTCGATCCTGTTCCCGCCTCACTAGCCTTCAGGCGAGATCCGCGAGAGGGTGAGATTTCTTGGCTTGATGTTTTGATCGTTCTTGCCGAATGGAAGAAAACCATTCTGTCCGTTACAGCGGTCTTTGCTATCTTGGCGGGTATCGTCTCGCTGGTACTACCCAAACGCTACACGGCAAGCGTTAGCCTGTTACCTACGCAACAGGACTCTTCAATGGCGGTCGCGTTCGTTTCACAGTTTGGGAACCTGAGCGGGGGGATGGCCGCCCTTGCAGCTGGCAGTCTCGGGCTAAAGAACCCAAATGACATGTACGTTGCCATGCTGAAGAGCCGCACCGTTGAAGAATCCATGGTTCAGCGTTTCGGCCTGATGCAGGAGTATGACAAGAAGTATCTTTCCGATGCCCGCAAGGCATTGAAAAATATGCGATAGTGGGCGCCAGTGGAAAAGATGGCCTGATCCATATTTCGGTAGAGGACCGCGATCCTAACCGAGCCGCCGACCTCGCCAATGGTTATATCGACCAGTTTCGAAAACTAATTGAGCATCTTGCCATCACAGAGGCGTCGCAGCGCCGCTTCTTCTTCGAGAAACAACTCGAACAGGCGAAGAACAGCTTAGCTAGCGCCGAAGAAGCTCTGAAGTTGACTCAACAAAAAACTGGACTAATTGAACTCGACAGCCAGGCACGCGCGCTAATAGAAACGGCAGCATCCCTCCGCGCACAGATCGCAGAAAAAGAGGTACAAATCCAATTAATGAGCACATTCGCGACCGGCGAGAACTCGCAGGTGGTTCAAGCTCAACGGGAACTTGAAGGGTTGCGTGCCCAACTCATCAAGTTGGAAGGCTCTGACAATTCCGCCGACGCCGCCCTAATGGTGCCCAAAAGGCGAGTTCCCGAAGCAGGCGTCGAATACGCACGCAAGCTACGCGAGGTGAAATACGGCGAGACCCTCTTCGAATTCTTTCCCGGCAGTACGAACTCGCGAAGCTTGATGAGGCAAAACAGGGACCTCTCGTACAGATCGTGGACGCAGCCGTTCCCCCCGACAAACGTTCATCCCCCAAACGGCGGCTACTGATAATTGTGGGCACAGCGATCGGATTTCTCATCGGCATTTGTGCTGCTCTGTTGCAGGCCTCTTGGCACCGCTTCAGGGATAATCCTGAACTCTATTTCAAACTGAAATACCTTCGGAATTTCTCTTCTTCACAAACCGAACCGCCTGGCGAACGATATTTGGAATACTTATGGACGGAGCAGATGACGGCCCGGTGTGGTTCGGCAGAATACACGAGGCCAGGAAACTGAGAAACAGGGTATGTATCTCCGGCCCCTACTTTGCCAAGCAGGGCGATCGCTGGGTGAAGTTGCCGGGGACAAGAGACAGGGGGTATTACTCTGATCCGCGTTCACAACGTAAGTTTTCGAAGTGTCTCTCTATTCACCGAGCCCGTTCCGGGTCAAAAACCCATCCCCATTTATTAAAGTATCTAATTATATTCCCGGCATGAATGAACAGCGACCGTCTAGTCTTATAGGACTCTCGAGCGTGATCGTGAACGATCGTTGCCCCCGGGAAAAACACAGTGCGATACTTCGCATTCATTCGCCTTGTCATGTCGATATCTTCAGGATACATGAAGAACTGCTCATCAAATAATCCGACTTTTCTCAACGCCGCAACACTGAAAAGCATAAAACAACCTGAGAGATATGGAACATCCATTACACGGTCGTAGCCTGTGAATCGTAGCTCAAACTCATCCATCTTTTTCCGCAAATGAGACCTAAAGGGAAGCCATCCAAATCGCCTTAGGAAGAGGTCAATAGGGGTTGGGATCAGCTTGCATAAATACTGTAAATTTCCGTCGTCGTATACCACCTTGGGCATGAGTTGACCTACATCTCTATTTTGGCGCAAGAATGAGATCATCTTCTCAAGTTCCTCGGGCCCAAACCGGGTGTCTGGATTCAATATGAAATGAAATCTTAGGATTCAGGACTCTTCGCAAGGCAACATTATGTCCGCTACCGTAGCCCCTGTTCTTGTCCGTTTTGATGTAGGTTATACGGGACGGGTCGAGGTTCGGGATATTCGCAGCAACCGGCGAATTGTCAACCAGATACACATGTGGCACTACTGATGATTGCTCAATCGACTCTAGAAGTCGATTGAGTTGATCTTTTGGAGTGTTATACAAAACGATGTATGCGGTAATCATGTTTCTCGTGATCGGAGGAGGTGGATCGAGTCTTCTGCTCCGAGAGTCAATTGATCGTCGTCCATTCCAGATGTCTCAGCTTATCACGGGTGGCATACTCCGACCTCGGCAATTTTGCGCTTTCCCGCCTGCAAATACTCAGATCCAATTGCTTAACTAGAATGACCCTTTGCTTTCATCTCATCTTTAGACCCAAAACGCAACGCGCGTCGGGGCTCTCGTCGCATGCTAATCTGAGTGAAGGCTACCTTAGTGAAGACTCTAACCATAAATGGCAAATTCTTATCGCAGCCGACGACTGGCGTGCAGCGGTACGCAACCGAAATTGTTCGCGGATTGGACCAAGGTCTTGAGGAAGGATGGATCGATCGAGCGCGCTATTCAGTTCGAGTGATAGCGCCGCGAGTTATGATTCATAATCCAAGCTATCGGCACATCAAAGTTGAGTGTAGCTCCACAAACGGGAGGCTTTGGGAACAATTTGAGCTACCCTTTCGAGCACGAGGGACGCTCCTGTTTAGCCCGTATGCGGCAGCCCCAATTTTGAAGATGCGCCAAGCAGTGACCATCCACGGCCCATCCGCAGCCGCGGCTCCCCAGCAATACTCCATCGGGTTCAGAGTCTATTGTTTCTTTGTGTTTCGCGCTCTAGGTTTTTCTTGTAACCCCGTATTCACAGATTCAGACTTCTCCAGGCAAGAACTCCATCGTCATTATTCAATCCGACCGAAAAAATAAAAGTGGTAGCCCCGGTCTGTAATTACCTTTTAGATGTGGCCGCAGACCCCACAATTCTCTCTAAGGCAGGACTGGTGAAAGGTCAAGACGTGCTCGGTGTCAGTTCCCAGAGCATAAATAAGAATTTTGAGGGTCTGCGCAAGGCTTGGGCGATGGTGGACTTCAATGGTATGAAGCTCGCGATTGCTGGTGGGAGCAATAAGCGCCTTTTCGGATCTGAAAACAGCGTTACTGGCGAAGGCGTCGTTAAGCTCGGTTTTGTTTCCGATGGAGAGCTACGCTCCCTGTACGAAAATGCGGCGCTTTTTGTATATCCTTCCTATTACGAAGGATTCGGACTTCCGCCGATGGAGGCGATGACCTGTGGATGTCCAGGCGCTCGTGGCACGCAGTTCCGCTTTGCCCGAGACCTGTGGGGACGGTGCGGCCTATTGCAATCCATCAGCTACCGGGGCGATATTGCCGACAAGATCTCCCAAGCGTCAAGGATCTCGACTAATGACACTCCTGCGCCAAATGGGATCGGCCCGTGTTACCCAATTCACAGCTCGGAGAAGCGTCTCTCAGTCATGGTCGAAATGATGCCGTTTATTTGAACCCTCCACCTTTCACATGAGTTCCACCCTGAGAACGGGGAGGCAGATGGGTTTGCGACGCGCGCAAAAAACTCAAGAAAGGGAGAAAGGGGAAAGGTAGTTCTCACTTCTCCCCCAATATGTTTTTCTTCGTTGAGGTACTCTCAGTTAATCCCCGCAGCATGAATGAGAACATTGCTCTTGCACGTTTCGGGTCACCTAACAAAAGACGATAAGCAGCCGCAAGGGTTACTGACCCCACCACCGACGGGAGGGCCCATGGCGCAAATTGCCTTGTGAAGAGCACCCTGTTGCGTGAAAGATATTGGTCGGAAAGAATACTGCGATTCGCGCGGTTACTGTGTGTGCCAATCGACGCGCCTTCTTTGTGGGTACACGCACTCTCCCGAGCATACCCAAGCTTGAACGCTTTCTTAGCACGCATGGCCCAATCGAGTTCCTCAAAGTAAAGGAAATAGGATTCCTCCATGAGACCGACATCCTCCAGAAACACCCGGCTGGATAGCATCGAAGATCCCTGGACATAATCAATGGGAATGGGATTCGAGCCCAGTTCATCGACGGTTCGCGACGGGGGCGAATACACTCTCGCCGTCCAAGGAGAATAGGATTTACCCCCTTCCGCTTGAACGTGCGATGGGTTGTAGTAGGAGAGGTTCAGTGAGCCGCATAGGCCAATCGCTGGCTGTTGCGTCATCAAGTCCACCATTGCTGAAAGTGCATCGGGGTCCACAACCGTATCATTGTTTAAGAACCAACAGAAATTGCAAGACGGATCAGATAGCGCATATCGTGCTCCGACATTATTTCCGCCAGCAAATCCGAGATTTCCCCCAGTCTGCACAAGGATGAGTGGTGCATCATAGCTTGCGGACCCAGACTCCGCCTCCACACGAGTCAATTCAACATATCGAATCGGCTTAGAGACAGGCGGGTCGATAAATCGAGACAGCTGCGGGTTGGCGCACCCCGCGTCTATTTCGCCTGCCGCCCACCTCTTAATTTGAGAAAGCGACGCGTCGGATGAGGCGTTGTCGCAGACTATGACACGGAACCCTGAGTTCTTCAGGCGAAACACCGACTCCAGGCACTCAATGGTGTCCCTCCAGCCATTCCAGTTTAGAACGATGACATAACAGTTCATGATGCCTTGCATTCCAAAAATCGACCGCACGAAAATCAATCCGCTCCTGCAGAAGGATTCCCCCCTGTGTTCCAGCCAGCTGCCTCTAGTGCACTGAACACGATGTCTGACCGATAACGTTCCCTTTCCCTTGACTGTGAGGGGAGACGCATCAAGCCTACTTTGCTTGAAAGAAGCTCAACTTGACCACGTCCGATGCTAGAGAAATGACCTCTCGCCTCTAAATAGGCTCGATAACCCATGGTAAGTCCACATGCTAAAGTTTCCCGGCGTGGTCATACTCCGAATCGGGCCTGCGGCCGGCCGCACAGTATACGAGAATCCCGGTTGCGAACAGGAATGGAATCACAAGAATGACGCTTCCGACATCTTTCATCACCAACACAAGATCGGTGCTAAGTCCGACGCACGAAATTGCAAGAAATGCGAAAACAGGCTCAATTGCGGTGCCTGGCCGGATAAACTTGGGAACTCGATTGCGAATGAAGCTGACTATCATTCCAATGATAAGTGAATAGAGCACACATCCTATCTCGCCAAAAAAAACTAACCCAAACACGTTATGTCGTGCGTTCGGCCCCTCGAAGGAATCGAAACCGTAAATCATTCGATGGAGAACGAATCCCAGAGGTTCCGGTATGGCTTCATACGGGACAATTCTAAACATCGCTAACAAGGTTCCGAAGACAGCAAGAAATCCGCCCCTGCCAGGAATTGCATCGATAACGTGGGACGGGTAGGCCATGAAGAATACATCGCCAAATGATGCAAATCGAACTGCGAGCGTGGCTATCCATACCGAAGGGTTTGTGGTAGCACCCTGCACACCAATTACGAGAACCGTCGCAGCGACCGCGAATACAATTGTCATCTTTTGCAATTTGGATAAAAGCTTATCACTGCTACGGAATGTGTCTTCCTCGCGGTGAAAAAAGCGGAAATAATATATTGCAAACACAATCGATATGAAACTTGACTTGGATCCTGATAATACAGCCGATGAAACGAGCGCAACCCCGACAAATAAGTCCAGCACTCGGGGCCATCCCTCCATTTGCGCCTTGCTCGCCAATCGGTAAATTAGGAGGTAGCAACTGATGAACCACGTGACATTGAGTATCCGATCCAGGGTACCTATGCCGCCCCCTATCGAATAGTATTCAAGCCTACTATCGTAGAAAAGTGGAATGCCTCGGGCGCCATAGGTTATTGCCTGTGTCACCAGAAAAGTGACCGAAGATATAACATACAAAATTCCAAGCAATGGTCGATCTCCACCTGACAACAGCACGAGATGACGTTTCTGCAAGCCAGAATCCGCTTTCATCTGGCCGTGGCCTTTTAGCGGCTTGAAGAACAAGATTCCGACAAAAAATGCCACTTCGGTAACTATGAATTGGCAGAGGAAGCTCACGTCGATTTGTCGCCGCAACCAAAGAAAAATGACATCTGTGCCGGCGAGTGCGCCATAGACGGTGGCCAGAAAGAGTGGATGGAAAACCGAATGTAGATGTCTTCGTAAAATGAAGAGATACAGTGTAACTACCAAAATCAGGGTGATCATGTAAGTGATGGGAGCTTCGTTGATAAGCCCAATGAACTCGGCATGACTCATTTGCCGCCTCTCACAAGGCTAATAGATGCGCGAGCGAACTTTTTGAGCCGATGTAAATGATAATACCGCCATGGTAGATACTCTCGAATTAGGTTGTCATGATCAAGCAGGAATTGTCTGTCACGTGTCCCCGAACTCCTCCCGGTGATGTCGTTGTAGTTGGCGACAACAACAGGTATGTACTGGAACCGATACTGCGCGTCGTGGAAGCAGCGAAGGTTGAATTCCCAGTCGGCAAGTATTGGATATTTTAGGTTGAATTGGTAACACTCAAACACTGACCGGGGATAGAAGATTGCCTGCTGGCAGATGTTGCGGCGCGATAGTTTCCATGGACTAAAGGGGCCGTCATATCTCCTTTTCGACCCGATCATGAAAACATCTCCGTAATAGATTGTGCATTCATCTTTTAGGTACTCTGCAGCCAATGCAAACGTGCTCGACACAGTGTCGTCCGAGCCCAGGATGCATACCCACCGGCCGCGAGCTGAGGCAATCGCCTTGTTCAGGGCATCATAAATTCCGCGATCTGGTTCGCTTAGCCAATAGTCAATTGAGTCCTCGTATTCGTCCAACACGGCGAGGGTTCCGTCAGTGGATCCGCCGTCTATGATGATGTACTCGACGTTCTTCACATGTGAGTGGATAACGCTGCGAATAGACGATTCCAGTTCTTTAGCGCCATTCAGAACAACGGTGATGATCGATACGAGTGGTCTGTTCAATGTGTCGAGCGTTTGGGGACACTTGAGCCGCTTTCCTCCGAATTTGGGAGCAAAAAGTTTATCCATGGCAAGCATTCCTGAACTTATCGCCGGATCATCATCTGCGGATCTCGTGGCATCCGTCCTGTTGGAATCCTTATGATCGTGGTGCGGAGTTTCCAGTAGAATTGCGCACGACCGGACACTTTGAAGTCAGCCGTATCTGCGGGCGACAGCCCGGCCGTCGGGATGTCGGTCAGTCGCCAATTGTATACACCATTCTAGTCTATGAAGCCAAGGGTCTGACCGATGTAAACTTTCACTTGAGAGAAGGCTTCACAAAAGCGAATGGCTGACAAACTGCGCATCGCAATTGATTGCAGAATCACAGATTTTCAACAAGGTATCGGGACGGCGACATTTGCGCTAGCCAAGGCGCTTTCCGATGCAAGTGCTGCAGACCAGGAATACACTTTCGTCGTTCGTGAGAGCATGAAAGGGTGGTTGTTCCCCTATGTTTACGGTCAGTGCAGATTGGAATGCGTTCCAGAATCAAGAGTCTACTCTGCGATTAGAAAGTTGCGAGGCGTCGCGCCCCTTCATTTCATTTGGAAGAAGTTGCGACGGGGCACACTTCACATTCCTATGTCAGACGGCTACGTGGAATCCCGACAATTTGATGTCGTCCATTTCCCGACGCAAATGGGCTATCTGACCGGGCTGCCCACAATATACCAGCCGTGGGATTTGCAACACCTACACCATCCCCAGTTTTTTACGCCGTTTGAATTTGCCCAACGCGAAAGACTGTATCGCGCATTCTGCGATCAGGCTTCATATGTTTGTGTACAGACTGAGTGGACCAAACAGGATCTCATCAGTCACTATCCGATCCAGGCGGATAAAGTCGTTGTGGTTCCGTGGGGATCGGTATTCGATGCATACCAAAAACCATCATTGGAAGAAATTCAAGCCACAGTTGCAAAATATGCCCTCCCAAGTCGCTTCTTTTTCTATCCAGCCGCGAGTTGGCCCCACAAGAATCACGAGGTCATTTTTGGCGCACTCAATATCCTGAAGAAAGAGTACGGTATCGAGATGCACGTCTTTTTCACTGGATCGTCGACGGATTACCGGCTGACTCTTGATGGGCTCGCACGGGATCTTGGTATCGCCAGGCAGGTTCATTTCTTAGGTTTTGTGACGCCTGCGGAACTGCAAGCGATATTCATCGCCGCCACCGCGATGGTGTTCCCAAGCAAGTTCGAGGGCTTCGGCCTCCCCATTCTCGAAGCGTTCCACATGGGTCTCGCCGTGCTTTCTTCAAACGCAACCACCTTGCCCGAGGTAGCAAAAGACGGTGCCCTTTATTTTGACCCAGATTCGCCCAAAGAACTTTCAGTGCTTATGAAAAATATTTTGGATGCCCCGGAAGTGCGGCAAGATCTGATCAAAAAGGGAGCTTTGGTACTATCGCATTATTCGATCGATGACGCAGTGGTCAAGTTTCAGGCCCTCTACCAGAGTTGCGCCCTGCTGTCCAAGCAGAAGCGCCAATTAGCTTCCGCGACAAAGCGACAGGAAGTATGATGAATGTGCGAAGGGACACTGATTTGTAGCATCTCCGGCCAAGACGGCACTTACCCTGTGAAACTCCTTCTGGATCGCGGCTACGACGTTTGGGGTAGTTCTCACGATGCCCAACTTACTGGGTTCGCCAATCTGCACTTCGCGAAGAACATTTGGCCATATGAATCGTAAATTCTCAGAAACAGAACCATTTCCCGCGAGATGCAAAGTATGCGATGGACCATCAGAATACTTTGGAGAAACAGATATTCTCAAGAAGTACCGCGTCCAATACTTTCGCTGCAAAGAGTGCGGATTCATGCAGACTGAAGAGCCATACTGGCTGGAGGAGGCTTACTCCACCGCAATCGCCCGCCAAGACGTCGGAATAATGCAACGTAATCTTCTGAATTGCGAGATCACGTCCGCAGTGATCAATCTGCTCTTTCCGAGAGCGGGGAAGGGCGTTGACTATGGCGCCGGACATGGAATCCTGGTACGGCTGATGAGGGACAGAGGTTTTAATTTCTTTTGGGCGGATCTCCATGCAGTGAATGATTATGCCCGAGGGTTCGAATGTCACGAAGGTGATACCTTTGATATTCTCACCGCGTTCGAAGTTCTGGAGCACCTGGTTGACCCGGTCTCCGAACTTGAGAAACTCATGGTCCTGTCCGGGAATGTCCTTACCTCAACTTGCCTCCTGCCAGACTCGCCGCCACGGCTGTCTGATTGGTGGTACTACGTTCCGAGGAGTGGTCAGCATATTGCCTTCTATACAAAGAGATCCCTCGGCCTTTTGGCTGCTCGTTTCGGATGTCACCTGCTATCGGTCGGCTCGTATCATCTATTCACCAAAGAGCCCAAGAGTCACCGTTTGTTCCAATTAGCTAACCGGCTTAAGGTTGCCCGACTAGTTAACTCCTTATTTTGTCGGCCTAGTCTACTCGAAAGCGACTTTCAGGAATTGTCCCGGTAGCTGTTACCGGTTAAAGAGAACAGCCGTCTCTTCTGTTTTTTACCGGTTAGCCACTATTCTGATTTTCACAGGATGGACCCGACTGTCCAACAAATTCGATAACGATCAATCGGATCCCTCCTCGCCTGTACATGGCATCTACACCCTCAACGGAATGCATTTCCCTTATCCAAATGCCGGACGAAATGAGGAAGGTATAAGGCGCAGGGCAAAGCAGTCAATACTACATACGAAATGATGGTTGCCCAAGGGACGCCCGTGATCCCTAAGTGCTGCACAAGGATCACCTTCGTTATCACGCACCCGGCCCCAAAAACGGAGGCGACTATCACTTGAAACCGTATGATCTCAGCGCCATTCATGAAGCTAGCAACGGCATCACCGCAGCACGACAGTACGCTCCAAACTGCGAGCCCAAGGAGGAGAAGGAAGGGAGGATGAATGCGTTCGCCCACCCACCAGTGGATTAGGGTCTGGGAGAGGAGCAGAACAAGACAAGATGTTATCGAACTGACCACTAGAACGGATATCAGCGAAGTCCTCAATGTGTGTCGCACCCAGCTGACGTCACCTCGGGAGATTGCCTCGCCATATGCCGGCCAAAGGGGAGCGACCAGCATTCCAGAAATCATAGTAATGAGTGCAAACATTCGTTGAGGGATCGAATATTCTGGCACATTTATGGCGCCAAGCGTGCGTGCAATGATGAAGTTGTCTGCAGAATAGGATATCGACACGACGACCTGAAGAACGAAAAACAGCCCACCTAGCCGCGCAATTTGCGAAATTGCCTGGTTGGAAATAAGCTTCCGACTTGGTCTTAAATCGGGACGTGCGAACCCGAAAAAGTGGAGCGCATTGAGGAGGGTCGCACATATTGGCGCGCCGGCGATAGCCAAAACCAGCGTCGGCAGTGTTACGTGTAGCCAGATGCCGCACAATACTCCAAAAAAACCCATCAGGCTTCCACACAGTTGCCATATGCTGTAGCGATATCCTTGTTGAAGACCCAGTTGAACCCGCTGAACTACGTCCAGGGAAATGTTAAGCGCAAGGCAGGTGGCAAAGACCGCGAGAACTGGTCCCGCCTCTGATCGAGCTTGGGCCGATGCAACTCGAAAGAAATTACCCCAGTCTATTAAGAAATACAGAGAATAAAACGCTGCCAATAGGACAAATGAGATGGAACCGAGAATGGCGAATCCGCTCGATACAGCCGCCCTGACTCCATCCAAGTCATCTTTTCCGTAGGCCTTCGCGACAGTGTTCAGCACACCATTACCCACGCCAAAATCCGCAAATGAGGCCATCGCCAGTACCGAACTGACGGTCATCCAAAGGCCGAATCGTTCATTCCCCAGATACTTCAGCGTGAGGGGAACTGTAACGAGCGAGGTGCAAATCTGCACGACGCGCGCAATCGTCGCGATTCCACCCGTAAGCAGCACGCGCCGGATCCTTTCGGCTCCGCGGGTCCGATCATCCACGTTTGATTTGTGTTGGAGAGGCAGCAATCGCCGGAAAAGCCGTTGCCCAAAATCGATCAACCGACCACCTCGGGCTGGGCGGCAAGACCTGCCGCGTATTCTGGGTAAAGTGCCACGAGGCCTTCACTATGAAATCATTGATATTATAGCGTACTGAATTCTCCTACGCACGATGGTAGCGGTGTGCCCCGGGGCCTATTCAGAAGGGCGTAGCGGTGATGAAGGGCGATCATTTAGGCAACCTCTTGTCGAAACAAATGCCGGTTGCGCGACCAAACCTCAGGTAGGCCGTTTGATAGGAAGTTGCATGGTCGGATAACAGACCTGCTGCTGTGGATGAATCGTATTTTGGAACAGGAGAGGGTTATGTCGAAGAGCAAGCAAGAATGTCCTGCCGAATGGGGTGACGCAAGCTTCCCCAGCGCAGGTTGCCGCGCATCCCCACAGGCCATTTTCGGACTGGCAGCGCAATTCGACGGCCGATGGTCACGCTGATTGAGTCGTACCGCAAGCACATCACAACCGGGTCTATACAAGTCAAAGACCTGACAGGAAGATTGGCAGGCCGCTTCCAATGCGGTGCATTTCGGCACAGCATCTAACCCACGCGCGAACGGCGACTGTCCGTGATAGAAGAATCTGTTGGGTCCCTCCACTGGACAATATTGGAAGAAATGAGCTCAGGTACATAGGATTAATTGGTGGAGGCGGCGGGAGTCGAACCCGCGTCCGAAATCGCTGTCAGCCAGGAGAGTCCATGCTCAGTCCGGTTCCGCATGTTTTTGCCTCAGACACTCAGAACGGACAAGATGCGCCTGAAGCTAGTCCGATGATCTCGCAGACACGACACGGACCGAGCCGCAACTGCCAGCCTACTGAATGACGTCCGATTCGCAGTCCATAGGCGAAACCGCGAGAGACGGCTGCTTAGTTAATTAAGCAGCAAGTGCCAGATTATTGTTGGCAACTTTAGTTTTGCAGGCGATTACGGGTGCCCACACCCCGACATGCCTCCTATGCCGCAATCGATCCCGTCGAAACCGTGACGCCCCCACTGAGACCCGCTTCGTTAGATGTGCAAGCAAGGCCGCAGGATGCGAACCGGAACCAATGGTTCGTGCTGCTTGTCTAATTTTACGCCATCCAACAGCGAGTTGCTTCGAGGGGGTTGATCCGGTTTCGCCGCCAATTTTGGCCGACGTGAGCCTGACAGGCCCTATGAGATTGAGATGTCCAAGCAATCCGCCGCTATGCACGACTCAGCAGATCGCCGATCCGCGCATGGTAGCTCCGGCTCATAGATAGCTTCTGCCCGTTAACGAGATGGACAATGAAGTCACCCTTCGACTCGGTACGAACCTCTTTAACGTAGTGAAGGTTCACAATCGCTGATCGATGGACTCGTAGAAAGCGCTGAGGGTCCAAGCGCTGCTCCATCGAAGCCATGGTTTCCCGCAGGAGATGTGTTTCGTTTGCCGTGCAAATACGCACGTAGTTCTCTTCTGCGCTTATCCATCGAATATCAGAAACTGGAAGAAATAGAATTCGTCCCCGTGATTTGAAGATAATGCGCGAGGTGTACTTGGAGGATGTGGCTTCGCGGGAGGGGACGGCTCGGTCTGGCGATTTCTCCACAGATCGGATCTGCTCACGCGCGCGTTCGACTGCTGAGTGCAGTCTCTCCGCCGTAAAGGGCTTGAGGAGGTAATCCACCACGTTCAGCTCGAACGCTCGCAGCGCGTAATGATCATATGCGGTAGTCAGAACGACGCGAGGCACAGGTCCATCGGTTTTGCGTTGGAGCTCGGCCATAAATTCCAGTCCATCCATGCCCGGCATTCGAACATCAAGGAACAGGAGTTGTGGTGTTGTGGCCCGCAGCAGCTCAGCGGTGTCGGAAGCGGAACAGCCTTCTCCCACGACCTCAATCCCGGGTTCTTCGCGCAGGAGCTGGCGTAGTTTGTGTCGAGCGAGAAGTTCGTCGTCCGCAATCAGCGTCTGGATCATCTGAGTCTCTCACCTGGCTTATTTGAATAGAGGAATTAGCGATGAAGCAGGGGACCCGCTGCCCTTGTTAGGGGCAAATAGCTTGCCAATCCTCCCACGGATGAATGTGTCTTAGTTTCAAGAGCTTAAGGCGAACCTCAACTTGGCGGAGAAATAAAGACTGTCCACTTTCGGCTTTCCTGTCCGAAAGCGGACACCTCGGCTTTGCCTCCGCGGGCGGATTTTTTCGCTAATACGAGTAAGTGTAGGAACCAAGCAAGGACGCTCGCCTCAGTCTGGCATCTTGACCATGGCCGCGCTCGAATCAACCCGCAAAGATGCCATTCGTCACGCAATATGGAAGGTCATACATCGGAATGGTCGTTCATTTTTTCTGCAGACCATCTCGCCGCGTGCAGGGATGCAGCTATTCGAATGAAGGGACCCGCCCCCGGAATCAACGCGTCTCGTCCCCGTGTCATGCGTCCCGTCACTTAGTTGACCCGAATCCACCGACTGGTGCCGGAAATGCACCTGCCCTACAAATGCGGTAGATCAGGAGCAAAAAATTATGCAAATCAGCCGAGTGAACTTAGCCTTCCTATTTCTGTTGACGCTTCTGTCGTTTACCCGGATGTGGAGTCAAGGAATTGTGACTGGCTCGATCATAGGATCAGTCCAGGATCCGAGTGGCGCTCTGATACAGGATGCAACGATTACGGCGGTGCAGGCAGGAACAAATTCAACAGCAATCGTTAAGACGGGATCGGCTGGAACATTTCAACTTCCCGGACTGCCCATTGGAAACTACACACTCAAGATCGAAGCGCCTGGGTTCGTAGGAGAGAGAATCGAGAACGTGCTTGTACAGACTGGGAAAGCCACGCCCATCGGCGCACTGACTCTCAGTATCGGAGCGTCGGAGGCGGTCACGGTCGAGGCGGCGAGCGCATTGTTACAGCCGGACTCAGTACAAATCAGCCAGGAGTTTGACACCGAGAAAACCGCCGATCTTCCCATTGGCAATGGATTTGACTTTGTGGCGATGCTCACGCCGGGCGTGGCGCCGTCCGGAGGAAACGTATTCACCAATAACAATGGCGCTGAATTCTCGACGAATGGAATTCGCGATCGGAATAACAACTTCCAATTGGACGGACAGGCGAACAACGACACAAATATTGGCGGCCCCAATGTATTTTTCGGAAACGCTGATGCGATAGCTGAAGTGCAGATCATCACTTCAGAAAGCGCCGAGTACGGAAGAAACAGCGGAGCCGTGGTAAATTACATCACAAAATCGGGAGACAACAAGTTCCACGGCACTGCCTTCGAGTTCTACAACGGCAGTTGGGCCGACTCGCTGGCAAACCAGGAGAAAAGCACGCTGTTTGGTTATTGCGCGAAGGGAGTTAGCCCCTCGACGGGTTGCCTTGCGCCCTCCATCCCACGCTTTGTGGATAACCGTTGGGGTGGTACAGCAGGCGGCCCCATCAAGCGCGACAAACTTTGGTTCTTCGGTTCTGGAAACTTTGAGCACACGCGGACCGGGGCAACACCCTCTTCTTCAAATCCACTAGTAACGCCCACTCCCGCTGGCATCCAGGAACTGCAGGCGGCATTTCCGAATAACCCGGCGGTCTCTGCACTGGCGGCGATTGGCCCCGCGAGTTTGAAGGCTGGAAACCTTACATTTGGCGCACCTTCAACAGTGGATGTTCTTGGAGTGCCAATCGAGTTTGCTTCCGCACGGAGGACAATCAAATCGCCTTTCAATGACGACGAAGCGATGGCGCGCATTGACTATCAGTTGTCATCGCGCGACCGCATCTTCGGCAGATACATCTATCAGAAGGGCTTTTCCTACGATCTCAACTATTTCCCTCCTGCTGAGGCGGTCACAGGCGGGTTCGTGGATGTGGGCGGAACAAGTCACTACGTAGGTGCAGACTGGACCCACACATTTACGCAGCACTTGTTTAACCAGGTCAGATACAACTATTCGCATTCCACCATCGGATTTGGCGGTGGCGGATTCCCCAGTTGCACCGACGCGAATATCCTGGCTGGTTGCCCCATACGAATCAATTTTGCCGATTCCACCGATCTGCCCATCGGCGAACAGAACGCAGCGTGGCCCCAAGGAAGAGTCGTCGATAGCTCGCAACTTCAGGACAACGCGACGTGGCAGATGGGCCGGCATTCGATCAAGTTCGGGGGCGATTTCAGTCATTTTCCCGAGACCGACTTCGGAATTCCTTACCTTAACGGATATCTGACATTTACCAGCTTTGATGCGTTCATTCAGAGTAATCCGGAACTGACATTGTACGCAGATGGCCCTTCCGCGTATCCGCTCACATTTAACTCTTTCGCAGCTTACGCGCAAGATGACTTCAAGGCCACGCCTCAACTCACCTTGTCATTAGGCCTCCGATACGAGTTGCAGACTGAGCCGATCAATGGCCTGCACAATTACACCGCGAAGCGCGAATCGAACGCCTCGACTGCATTTTGGGATACGTCACTTCCCCTCAGCTTAAGGACGGCTCAGTCGCTGCCGATCGCAAAGCGAAATCTCGGCCCTGTGGTCGGGTTCTCATGGCAGCCATCCACCCATGGCCGCAACCCCATGATCGTTCGCGGTGGGTTTCACATCGGGTACGATTCAACCTTCAACAACCCCTTTGCCAACATTGCGCAGAGCACGCCCACTGTCAACTTTGCGGCGCTGCAAAGTTGCAATAGTTGCGTTCCCGCCGACGGTTCAGCCGCTTCGCTGCGGACGGCCATCAATCCGCAAGTGCCTCTCGGAGGTGACCCGGGGTTCCGAGCGCAATCCAATGTCGATCCCAATCTCCACAACCCCTACACGGAGCAGTGGACACTTGGAATTCAGCAGGCGATCACAAGCCATATCGTTGGCGAAGTTCGCTATCTGGGAAACCATGGCGTCGGATTGCTTCAAAATCGAAATGGCAATCCTGCCCTTGGTCCACTGGTTCAGGCAGGATTCAAGAGCGTCATTCCTTCCGGCCTCACACCCTGCACAACGCCGAATACTCCTGGCGCAACCCTCGGCTTTGCAGATTGCGATCGGACAGTTCTCATTACGCTCGGCAACACCGGATATTCGAATTACAACAGTCTGCAATCGCGGCTGAGCATCGAGCACTGGCACGGGATTACGGCCGGCGCCAGCTACACGTGGAGCAAGAACATTGACAACGTGAGCGAGATCTACGCGACGTTCAGTGGCGGCAACACGACCAATTTCTCGCAAAGCCCATTCGATTTGACTCGCGCTGAGCGCGGGGTGAGTGGATTGGACTATCCACAACTAGCCTCTATTTACATGATCTTCGAATTACCGCGAATGGCAGCTTCGGGCTCTCTGGCCGACAGGGTCTTCGGTGGATGGCAGGTAAATCCAGTTTGGCGTTATGCCAGTGGCCAGCCCTACACCGTCCTCGAGAACCCCGCGGACGACACGTTGCTTTGCGATCCATCAGAGACATCGGGATCAACGACCTGCCGGCCCATTCTGAACAATCGCAGAGCCCCATTCGATACGGTTGGTATGTGCACCGATCCGACGGCGGGTGATTGCGGCATTGTGAACTACTACACGGGCTCTCCTGTGAACAAGCAGGACATGCATTGGATCCGCAACGACGATGTCTCCGCGCAGTACTACGGCACGCCATTTGCCGGGGGTGGGAGAAACCAGCAACGCGGCCAAACTATCAACAACATGAACCTCGCGGTCTTGAAGAACTGGAAGTTGAATGATCGAATCACGATTGAAACTCGTGGCACCGCGTACAACGTGATGAACCGGCAATTCCTGGGCACTCCTGGAACAAGCATCGACGGCGGTAGCTTCGCGGACACCGGAGGGTCATTCGGAAATACTCTCTACAACCCGAATGGCGGGGGACAGACGAACACCGTTTTCTCGGGGATCGATAGAAGGAGAATTGAGTTAGGCGGAAAAATCAGGTTCTAGGATTCTCTATGCGAGGTGCAGCGGTTTGTGGCCGCTGTACCTCGACTTATTTTGCAAATCAGAAATTGTGACGAGCAGTGCCACAGCCATGACGAGTGGAGTCGCATGTGAGGCAGGGATGCATCGGGACTACTTCGGAAACCCCAAATCCGCGGTGGCCGGTGGTGACTGTTTATTAATCTGCTAGTCAAGTAAGCCATGGTGCCCACTCGTTCCCAATCTTAGGAGTTCCGGGCCCCGCACTCTCAATAGATCGGGGGAATCATGAGTAATCTCCACAACCAGCGATTTGTCTCTGCTCTCACCCTCCTGATACTTGGACTGGGAGCCGTCATCATTGGAAGCCCATATCTTGTCTGGGCAGTGAGTCCTGATATTCCTCACATCCAGGCCGCCGCGGAAAGAGGTTCCGTTCAGGAAGAAATCGAACTGGGTGCCGCGTATTTTATGGGCCGTGGAGTGGAGCGCGATGAGAAGCAAGCCGCCTATTGGTATGAAAAGGCAGCTAACTCGGGCGATCCAGCGGCGGAGCGTCAGATTGGATACTTCTACATGGCCGGGATCGGTGTGGTTCGAGATCCGGCTCGAGCGGTGCGTTGGTTTGAACGTGCGATCGCCGGCGGCCTGATGAGCGCGAAGGTGAACCTGGGGGTGGCGTACCTCTGGGGAACAGGAGTTCGCGAGGACGATTCTCTCGCCGCCAAGTATTTCCAGGAAGCTGCAGAAAAAGGATATGGACCCGGAGCTTGCTACATGGGCACGTTGTACTACTACGGCAAGGGTGTGCAAAAGAATCTTGTCGAAGCCAGGCGCTGGTACGAGATCGGATCCAAACTCCATGATGCACGCTCGAAGCACAACCTGGCCTTAATGATTGCAAGCGAAGATGGCCGACCAAGCAAAGAGCGGGTAGCCAAATTGCTGCGAGAATCAGCCAAGGCTGGATTTGTCCCCGCATTTCACCAACTCGGGTTGTTTCTTGTGTTAAATCCAGACATCGCAAGGGCGCCTGATGAAGCTAAGACGGCATTGGAATCGGCTGCTGGCGCCGGCTATTGGAAGTCTTCCGTCGTGCTTGGAATTATGGCTCGAGATGGTTACAAGATGCCCAAAGATCTCTCGGCGGCCTACGTTCACTTTCGTATAGCGTTGCTCCAGAGCGAAAATGCAGCCGCCAAACTTCTGTCGGTCGATTTCAAGACGCTCTCCTCAGAATTGACGCAGGCGCAGATGCAGAGTCTTGATGTTGATGCGGGCCAATGGTTCAACAAACATCAACTCAAGCTTGAATACTTGTTCGAAAACGGTGAAGACCGGACTGAATTTCCGGCTTTTGCACTGGAATCGCCGGAGATGGGCGTCCACGCAGGACGATTGCTCAACACCCCGTTTGATACCGGGACAGCTGTTGGGCCGCGCGCGATGCCCTGAATCAAACCGAAATCCAATCCAGGCGAGGACTCCTCAAGAGAATGGCGACCGTGACAGACAAGCATAGCGATCCGGTCTTCATGAAGCCGGCCATCTTTATCAGTGCGTCAATTGCTGTAGGACTTCTTTTTGCATTTCAGGAATGGGTGAGTCTTCGTCACATTGGATATCACGCGCGGGCGCCCATCTTTTTCGAATCATGGGGCTTCCAGTTCTGGGCGTGGGGCACCCTTTCATGGATGTTGTGGCGATTCCTTCGCCGGCAAGTTCAATCTGCGAGCATTATTACAACGCTCGTCTTCTTTCTTCCACTTAGCGTCATCGTAAGCCTTGCGCAGCAGATGACATTCGTGCTTTTGTTTCCAAATCTGCCCCTGAATCATCCGGCGATGTCCTACTGGCAAAGGCTATCAGTCTATGTCTATGCCGAGTTGTTGAACAACATGCTCATCTTTTGGTGCTCGTTCTTCTTGTTTCGCGGAATAGGATACTACCAGCGATATCGTCAGCATGAGACGGAGAAGAGTGAACTGGAGATTCAGCTCGCCAATGCCAGGATTGCCGCCCTTCGGATGCAGCTGAATCCGCATTTTCTCTTTAACACGATGAACAGCATTTCAAGCTTGATGCGGATTGATATCGACGCTGCGGATACCATGTTGGAACAACTGAGCTGTCTGATGCGTATGTCCTTGGAACATGGCGAAGCGCAGCTCATTTCTTTGCGCGAAGAGGTGGAGTTCGTTGAACTGTACCTGTCGATGCAGGGGCGCAGATACGCCGATCGAGTAGAACAAACCGTATGGTTTGACCCAGAGCTGTACGACGCACTTGTCCCGACCATGCTGCTGCAGCCCATCGTTGAGAATGCATATGTTCACGGGTTGTCGAAGATGGAGTCGCACGGCACCCTTGTGGTGGACGTCCGGAGACACGGCGAGCAGATGAAAGTAAGCGTGAAGAATAGCGGGATCGGGCTCAATCCGGGAGGAGGAAATCGCACGGGTGGCCATGGCATTGGATTGAGCAATATCAAGAGCCGATTGAACCTGCACTACGGCACCCAATCATCCTGCGCGCTGGAGGAGACAGACCCAACCCACGTTGAGGTTACGGTCCTGCTCCCCCTTCAGTTTTCACCAAACGCAACACAGACGATCACGCGATTCGGAACCCAATGATTAGAACGGCCCTCGCAGACGATGAAGTTCTCGCACGGCAGAAGCTGCGCCATTTGCTGCGGGAGGTGGAAGACATTGACATCGTGGGTGAATGCGCCACGGCTGCGGAAGCGATTCAACTTGTAAATATCGCCAAGCCGCAATTGCTTTTCCTCGACATCCGAATGCCCGACATGGATGGATTCGACGTAGTGCACTCGTTGTCCACAAACGGGGCCGGAGTGCTCCCGCACATTGTCTTTATCACCGCCTATGACAAGTACGCGGTGAAGGCGTTCGAGATTCACGCGATCGACTATCTCCTGAAGCCGTTTACGCCCGAGCGCTTGATGTCGGCCGTTCAGCGTGTTCGAGACCACCTGGCATCGCACAATCAAGACGCGGCAGAACCTGCCGTGGAATTGAATGTCGCCCCATACACTACGCGCATGGTATTCAAATCGCGCGGCCGCATCCTCTTTCTGCCAGTCGACGATATCCGCTGGATCGAGGCGGAAGAAAACTACGTTCGTGTTTGCGCCGGGAGTGAATCACATCTGCTTCGAGAGGCTATCGGGCACATGGAGATGCGACTTGACCCCAAAAGCTTCTTGCGTGTGCATCGCTCATTCATTGTGAATCTTCACTATGTGAAGGAAGTCAAGAATGAGCCTGATGGCGACTCCACAGTCGTGATGGTGACCGGAGAAAAAATTGCAATGAGCCGAAGCTATCGATCGCGGATTCAGAAACTGATCGGGGCATAGCGATATCCCAAATTCTGCAATGAATCGCGCTTTCTAGCTTGATCTCTTAAGTAATTTCCGTCATCTCAAATACTTATCTTGGCGATTCGTCACGTCCGGCTGCTATTTGTCCCCGATTACAGAAACACGGATTCATATCTACATAAAATCCAATATCAAGAAGGAAACGCGTCTAAGCCTCGCATGCGAAAAGCGCGCCTTTTGCAGACCGCCCGACCAGATACTCGTCTGGTCACCTGAAGCGTCATGCCGTCACAAACCTTGATGTGAGCACGAAAAGGAAGGGCACTTGCAAGGAACCATGCGAGGTCCTTTATATGAGTGCCCATTCTCTCGCGCAGCGGCCATTTCTTCCCACTCGCTCAACGCATCACCATCATCGTTACTGGCAAGATGATTTTCTGCTGTCGTTAACTGCAAAGATGAATGCGGACCGGCAAAGAATCTTTCAGGCTCTTACACTACCAGAGTATATGGAAGCGTGGATTACGCTTCCTGGAGCGAGCCGACAGGCACTTAGAGTATCGACCGCGGAGAAGTGCTTTCGGATTGACATCTCAGAAGGATCCGGTCGCAACGCAAGCATTTACGGCGACTACCTCTCTCGCAGGCGGAGCAAGTTGCACTTCACCTGGACGAATGGGTTGTCCTCCGATTCGCCTCCAAGCACTGTGATGGTTCGTCTTAACGGCGACTTTGAGCGCACAGAGCTTGTTCTGATTCACGGCGATTTGAAGTCACATGCGGAATACGAATGGCATCGCGCATTCTGGCAGGAATCCCTTCATAAGTTATCGAGTCTTTTTCTTTCCACTCGCTCCACTCCGACGCTGGAACGTAGACGATGACTTTTGGCAGACTGGTCACATTGACACCGTCTTCACACCATTGGTTTGTGTGATAGGTGCATGCTCGCCAAAATGAAGGGTCATTCAATTCTGGTCTTAATAGACCGAGGTCGAGTCTTTTTCATATGGCTGACCGAATTTATTTAAATGGTCTCGAGACTGCATAGGCAAACTACTTGTGTCAATGACCGCAGAATTTGTTTCTCCTCGCGCGAAGTGAACTTTCCGGGTCAACAGGTCGAGAGACGGCTGAGGCAGACCTTCGACCCAAACGTGCAGTTCATAGTCTCCCTCGGGAATCTTAAGCTTGAAGAGTCGGCCGGTTTCCCCCGTGGAGAAATATGGCGTCGAAAGCGACAAGATCACCGCGCTCATCTCCGGATGGATATTGCAGAAAATGTACGATACGCCTTCTCTCGAAAATACAACATCTTTCGATGCGCCAGCTTCGTATAGGCCTAAATCGAACCGCTTACCATTGAACAACGAAAAGACGTTGTGAAAGAACGGATCTGCATTCGGAAAGGACACTGTGCTGCCCACGGGAATGACGAGAATGTGTGGCGTAAACGTACGTTTCTTCTGCAGCAACGCAAAGCGGCCTGGCGCACGCGGCTGAATCGCGCTACTGACGCCTAGTGGTTTGAGCCAGACAACGGCTGTGGTCGCCTGGGCATTTCCTTTTTGAGCCTGCAACTCAATTCGAGCTTCTGCGTCGATATCGTCCGTCTGGGCATTTCTGGGGGTAGCGGAGTGCGCTGAAATGCCGACGAGAAACATCAACGTACAATTCCGCAGAAAGGGGGAGGCTTTTCGCATGCCTAGAATTTGTACCCCGCGGCAATGCCAATTACGTCACTCGATTGAGTTGAAGAGTTCACAAAGGACGACAAGATTCGGCGGTACTCCAGGGAAAGAAGAATGTAAGAACTTGGGCTATAAATTACGTTGCCCGTAAACGTCCGATTACGAGCGAGGTCGTACAGACCGCCCGTCGTGCGAAGGGCAAAAGGACGGAGTTGATGCCCCGGTACGTTATCAATTCCAAACGCACCATTGAATTCAAGCCGCTCGTTCGCGATTTGCTTCCATTGACCCCATCCACCAAAATCGTCCAGCGCCCGGAAGTAAATGTCAGTCAATGTTGTGCGATAAGCAAAATCCTTGTATGCCCCCTCACCAAGTCCACCAAGACCTAGTCCTCGATATCCGCTTCCGCTCAATCGCGTTCTCTGTCCGAACGGCAAAGCGAAGTTGACAGTCGCAGCCCACGAATCGAATTTACCGAAGCTGGAAGCATTATGGGGAGCGAACAGCCCTCCCACGCCCAGAAGCCGTCCGTTTTCCGTCTTCAGATCTACAAGATTTACGGTTGCCTCGACGCCGGGCCACCTGCTCTGTTCAGCACTCGATGGAGGAGTGTAGGAAAGGGACGGCGATGACGCAAAAAGCGCAGGCGGATCGGTCACCGCAATGAGGGCCACTTGAGCTTTCAGTTCGCCTAACCCGCCGAAACCGATATCATGCCCAATTCCCAACTGAGGGTTCCACGTCCAAAGGTTACCGGACCATGCCAATGCGGGTACCGAAACGGCTGTGATAGAGTCAGGCGCTTTCGGACTAATCAGGGGTTTGTCGAGCGAGAAGAAAGCCCGGGTACGTTCCCAATTGAGTTCGGCGTGGGCGGTCCGCAGCCGGGCCAGCCCGAATGCTTCGGCTCCGTAAGTGCTACCTGAAGACACAGAGCCGTCAAAGTCCATGCGAATATCGGCCCGGCTACTCGCTCCGAAAATATGAGGTCCGCGCAGATCCAGTCCAAGGATCGTTTGCCGGATAGTGGCCCCGGAGGTTCCGGGCCCGCCAAGCGCAATCGACGGAGTGGGCGCCGAATCAACCTTGCCAGTGTTGACAAAACCGTTCATTAGAATCATTCCGCTTATTCTGACCGGGTATTTTGAAGAGCTTTCCACCTTCGTCTGTTCCTGGGTGGCAACTTGACTCTCCAGAATTAATTGCCTTTCGCGCAACTCATCGACTGCGGCGGAGAGTTGCGAGGCAGCGGTAGCTCCCTCGGCTGATGAAGAAGGGGCGGCGCTACCGTTTTCCCCTCGTATTGCCGCAAGCTGTTGCTGGATATCCTTGAGCTGGCGCTGTGATTCGTCAATTTGGTTCTGAACGCGAACCATCGCTTCACTCAGGCGTCGGATGCGCTCACCAATATCATCCTGAGCGTGCGCACGGTACGAAGAGATCAGGGTCACTGTGATGAAGATAGCCGACGTGGTCAAAAGCGGCGTCTTACGGACACGCCGATGATCAATTTGCAGGCCACACATTCCCGGTCTCATAACGTGCCCAATTCGCTTCGGTTCAGATTCATGCCTGCAGTATGATCGATGCTTCGCCCAACTGTCATCCGAAAGATGGTCTCGCCTGGGCGGCTGCTCGCCAGTACGACGTTTCCGCCGTGCTCCGCTGCGATGCACTGAGTGAGCGTCAGCCCAAGACCCGATCCCTTCTGTTTTCCTTCACTCACAAACGGCTCGAACAACGTACTTCGAATTCCCGTCGGTACTCCATTTCCATTGTCGATCACTTCGATCACAATGTCGGGCTCGAGCGCCCGGACTTTAATCACCACGGTCGGGGCAACATCGCCCAGCCGGGGTGCTTGACATGCGTTCAAAATCAGGTTGTAGACAGCTCGTTCTATCTGTTTTGCATCTACAACTGCGCCACAATCAGAATTATCAATATCCCTCACCGTCAGCTTGACACCGGCGGCGTCAGGGTGTGAGTGCACCATTCCCACGGCCCTTTCAATGAGGGCAGAAACAGATTGGTACGACCGGCGGATTCCCGGCCCGGATCGGCTGAAAATCAGAAGAGATTCAAGCAATTCGGTGGTGCCATTTACGGCGCTCCGAACCTCGCCCAGAATTTCATTGCGCTCTGCTTCAGTCAGCTTGCCGGACGCAAGAAATTCCGAGTTCGCGTAGACCGCTGCCAGGTAATGGCGGAGGTCATGAGACACCGAACTTGCCATTCGTCCAATCGTAGCCAGCCGTTCAGACTCCAGCAGAGCTTGGTTCGCGTGGAGAATTTCACGCCTCATGCCCGCAAATGCCGCACTCAATTCACGAACCTCTCTCGTCCCTCGATGCGGTAGAAGATGGGCGCTGTCTCCAATTGCGAAGGCATGAACTCCCTCCGCAAGCTGTTCAAGGGGCCCCGTAACAAACCGGGATAAAACCATCATTAGCCCCGAGCCGAAGGCCAATGCCAGCGCGCCGGCTAATAGGACCAGGCGATCTATTTCGCGAATCGATCGCTCTTCCGGCTCCAGAGATTTAAGCTCAATCAGTTTCAGCGGTACTGAACCGCTAGAGGGGAGATCGCGGGACACCACGAGATAATCTTCTCCTCCCATCACAATCTTGAATGAACCCCTTTCTCTTCCAGCGTCGGACAGAGCAAGAGATGCTAGGTTTACTTCAAGATTCCGGGAGAGTGAGCTTGCAAGGATGCGATCGCGCGATTGGAATGCCGCTTCCACATTGGTTGCGCTGCTCAATTGTTGAACTGCTTGATGGTCAATGGCGAAACCACTGACCACGTATCCAAGTACTGTGCCCTGCGCCTCGGTGCCGAAGTACAGCGGTCGCACCGAACATCCAAATAGCCCCTTGCGGTTGATCGTGTAGGTGCTGTGATTGCCCGCAAGGAACGACTGCAATTCATCTCGCACTCCCGGGTCTGCCGCGGAACCCGAGATGAAAGCAGCCATGATCCGCCCATCCCGGTCAGCGAGTGCAAATAGATCTTCGCCGCTCACCTTCCAGAATTCCACTGCGCCATCTTCGATGGTTCGCTGATCGCTGGTGGTCATGAGCGCCTTGAGGCTCGGTAGATCCGCCAGCAGAGCAGTTTCGCGATCAAGCGCGGCAAGTTGCTGCCCCTGCATGCTTTCAAATGTGGCGACGGAGTGCATCAGGTCGGAAGATGCGTTCCGGACCACCAGGTTCTGGATCGGTTGCCGGATAGCAAGGAGGCTGACCAGGGTTGTGCCCGCAATGATGAAAGCAGTCGCCAGGATCAGAAGAACGCGGGTGCGTAGTCCCTGATTGCCGTCAGACAGGACGGTCGATGCTTCCGAATGTCTGATTGACCCTATTTCCGCCATCGAGATCAGGGAACGAACTTGTATCCCGCCCCATAGATTGTCAGGAAATGATGAGGATTTGAGGGGTCGGGTTCTAACTTTTGGCGCAGTTTAAGAATCTGGTTATCCACAGTTCGGGTAGTGGGGTAGCAGTTGTATCCCCAGACTTCATTGAGCAACTCCTCCCGGCTCAGCACCCGTTCCGCGTGATCAACAAAGAATTTGAGGAGCTTGAATTCGTGGGAAGTCAGTCCAATCGCCCCTCCGGCACGATTCGCAGTCATCTTCTTGAAGTCAACTTCGCAATCCCCAAAGCGATACGCCGTCGCCGGCACGGATCTGCGGCGGCGGCGAATTGCAGCCTGGACGCGTGCGGTCAGTTCGCGGGGGCTGAAAGGCTTGGTCACATAATCATCAGCGCCCAGTTCCAGCAGGAGAACTTTGTCGACCACCTCAGCGATCGCGCTCACAACAATTACCGGAGTGTCAGGCGATATTGACTTGAACTGCTGGCATAGTTCGCGTCCTGAAATCTGAGGGAGGATCAGATCGAGTACAACGGCAACCGGCCGACGGGTCTGGAAGAGCTCGAGACCGGTCTTCCCGTCGCCAGCCCGCAGAACGTCATAGTTCTCAGCTGAGAACATTCGTTGGAGAACCTTCTGCATCCGCGGATCGTCTTCGATCACGAGAATAGTGCCCAACTCGTTGGCAGATTGCGTATCCCCGGCTTCCCCAGCCACAACACCCAATTCTTTGATCATGGCTTAATTCTCGCCCCGCCCTTTAGTCACGATCGTGAGAGTTTCCAAAAAATGACAATCCGGTGACATTCGAAGGGTACAAGCGGACTGTGAGTTTGCCGAGTCGAAGCCTTCGACTCTAAATCGGGTTGCGGAAGCATACCACATCGCAAGGCTACTGCCCACCACCGAAATCAATGGTTGAGTATTGGGGATGGTAGACATGAGAATTTGATGCCTGCCCGAGACCGGTTCAGTTATCTGAAGAAGAATCCATTCGTGGGTTGAATTGAAAAAAAAGGCGCGCGAAGCCATCGAAATCACGCGCCCGAAGGACGAAACCGGAAGTCTACTGCTGGTTGCCGATGGCGTTCTCGATGGGGGTAACGGTCCCGAAGAGGCCATGCTGCTCGCCGTCGGAGCCCGCTGAAAAGTAAAGGCTAGTTGCAGAACCTGAACCGCCGCCACTGCCAAAAGACAGCGCCCAAAGGCCATCAATCGTAATGGGATTGCCAGTTACATCCTGCAGTAGGCCCTTGAAGCGACCGGTGGCGGGGTCGTAGACAGCGATGTTGCCAGAACCGAACTGGCCCACCAGCAGGTCGTGACTGTAAATGCCAAAATCGCCCGGTGCGAGTGCCAGCGCCCATGGGCCGTTCAGCCAAGCACCGTGTTCAAAACGTCTCACAAGTCGGCCGGAAGGAGTAAACACAGCAACGTATCCGAGCCCCGCTCCGTCAACCTCGTCATGCTTCTTTGCGTCCTGCTTTGCAAAAGTTACGTAGAGGTCTCCTCCGATGTTCTGAATGTTGAAAGGAGCGAAGCCGTCCGGTATGTCCTCGTCTCGAAAAGCATCTTCCATCTCCGAGACGCGATGGAAAGCAGAGTCGTAGACTTGAACCCGACCTCGCCTGAAGTCGGCAGCATAGAGAAAGGTGGCAGTGGCTCCCGATCGTGTTGTCGTAGACGCGAGCGCGGCTCCCTTGAAGACAGACTCGCTTTTCGTGTTCACCATGATCACGGCATTTGTGGGATCGACGCCGGGATTCCAGCCTGAGATCGTGCCATCTTCGGTTACAAACATGAACAGTGCCGGCTTGCCTGCGGCCAAGGCAAATCCTGTGCCGCCGTTAAAAACAGTTCCGGTGGGTGTACCGGTGTTACTGATGCTTGAGTCGCCAGTTGGCACTGTCACAACAAGAGCTTTCGCAGCTCCCGTGCCGTCATAGAGAGTGGAAAGTCCGGTCCCGTTATCCGAGACCCACCAGGGACTCCCGGAAGAGCGGGAGAGCCCCCATGGGTTTACCAAATTGGGGTCCATGAAAGTTGCCACGCCTGATTGATCGGAAACGAGATCGGTTTGCTTGTAATGCTGCGCGACGGCCGGAGTGGCAGTAGCGGAGACCAGACCGAGTGAGATCGTCACGAGCGCTGAAAGGCGCCAGCAATTGAAGGTGTTACGCATCGAAGCCTCCTGTCGGGCAACGCTATTCCGACAGGAGAACGGTAAGTGTTTCGACCGCGCCCAGTTGTCAGAAGGATGTCACTGCTTTGTAATTGCGGCGGGACAAGAATAAGCTCTCGACCCAAGACAACCTGTTGTTAAGGGTTCAAGAAGCGCAATATTTCTCGCTCGTCTTTCTCATTCAGAGACGCTCGAATCCGCATGTGGCGGAGAACCGTTCCGGTAATGTGCGGAGAGAGGCTCTTGGGCGCATCGTGGCAACGCGAACAATTTTGCTTGAAGAGACGCTCTCCTTCGCTCGTTGTGTCGGTTCTTGCCGTTCGGGAGTGGGATCGATTTGATGGTGCAGACCCTGTTCCGTTCTGTGCACTTATTGGCAGAAGGACGAGGAGAACAAATACGGCCAGTATCAATGAAACGGTTTTGGTCATTTTCCCTTCCATGCAGGAAACAAGAATCTGTAGACAACGCCTGTCAGCCAGATGTTTCGATTGCCGGTTGATGAGAATTGGCGCGAGTAGCTACTATTGATCCGCACTTCATGGGGTAGACGATAGTCGAAGCCAAAATCGACTCGTTTTGTATCGGCGGAAGGCAATCCATCGGAAGAGTCGGCCTGGTTGCGAAACGTCTGCTGAATACGGAAAATGGGTTCCATTCGGCCCGCGAAGCTCTCTTCGCCCCCGAATCGCGCCAATCGGTAGTCCGCTTCAGCCCAGTATCCCTGAGCATGCGGGCCATGTGCGTATTCAGATCGCAGCCGCAGATGAGAATCAGTTGGCTCCCACCAAAGGTGCGTCCCAATGTAGTTGGCTGAGGTGCCCTGCAAGAGACGGCCGAATGATGCGCCTGCCTCCAGTCGCATCTCAGGGAAATAGATGCTTGCCCTTCCACCACTCGATCTCACCGCGTTGAACTGCTCGTTTGTGCTGGTAGCAGAGAAGTAGGCTGCATAGTCCAGGGAAGCATGGGATGAGGAGGCTAGCGAGCCGCGAAGCATACCGCCAACGCTCGAGCCTGTATTCATGATTCCGAGGCTGTAAATCAGAGGAGCATCTTCAAAATTGTTGATCCAGATCGGGTTGAGGCGTTCGTTGAATGTTCCAAAAGGAGTCAAAAAATCTCCTGCGACGAGCGTCAGCTTGGGCGCGACCATGAAATCAGCCTGCAAATAGTTCAAGCCGACAAATGAATCGCTCTTGTAACCGTGCTGACCTCCTCCTTTGGGGAACCATGAATCGAGGATCGTAGCGCGGCTCTCCACGAGGACGTGATTGCCGAGTGGCGCCGCTAAGAGTGGGGAAATCACCGGAATGTAGGTCGTATTGCCACCATTCGTGCTGGTGACGAATCCGCCTCCTCCGGAAATGAGTGGCGTGTCTTGTGCACTTGCCCGCTGAACAACGCAGGTAGCCACATTGACGAACGTGACCTGCACTTCGGGAACGGGATTGCCCGCCGGATCGACTACAGTTCCCCGAATGGCGCCGGTTCCGGGTGTCTGTCCCGCGGACAGGGAAGCATGAGCGAGAATCGATACTTGTCGACGACTCGCGGAACAAAGGCTCGCTTTATTTCGATCGCCCCAAGTCCGACGTTGCTTGGTTCAAAGTCGACGATTGCTGCAAGGATGTACGAAGGCAAGCGATCTCCTGAACTGTCTCGGCTAGAGCCCGAATGACGTGCAGAAGTTCTTGATCTTCGCGGTACTGGATCGTTGACGCCGAACGTGCTTGAACCTTGGCCCGATCAAATCGAGCTCGCCACTGATAAAGGAGTTGTCGGGGGATTCCGAGTTCCCGCGACAATTGCGAAATGTTGTCGCACTCCTTAAAAAGCTGCAGCGCCAGGCCCCTATCGGCATCGGTAAACCTTCGATGCACTTGTCTTTCACTCATGAACAGTATTCCTTTCTCGCGAGTTATCCGTAAGCGGGCAAAGAACAGGCGGACCTCGTGCCAAGTGCTCGAGGTAACACAACATTCGGTCGAGGCTAGGACCTTACGCAGAAAGAGTCGACGCGTTTACTCTTCCAGGCAATGCTGCGCCTCGGGTCACCTGACGGCTAATTCAAGGCAGTAGGAACTAGGTGCGCATATCCAAGACATGATCCCAAACCGAAAAGCAAAGGTCGCGAAAAGTCCGCAGGAGAAAAGGTTGGGGAAGACCATTGTCGCAAGATTCGAGCTCCGTCACCCTTAAGAGATTCTGAAGTTTTCCTGAGGTTTCTTTGGCTTCTCTACTCTGACGGAAATTCTTGGGCAAGGCCGGTGTAAATCCCTGGCAACGATTAAATTGGGGCGGGCGGCGGACGAACAAGGACAGATGTCAACTCCGCAGGTCTAGCAGCACCTCTGCATTTGCGATAGAATCTTCGAATCTATTCGATCATCTATCGTGAATCATTTGAGAATCTTCAATTCCAGTAAATGTGATCCGATGGCTTTCTTTAAGTTAGGCCCAATTGTTAGAGAGTCGAATGTCCCTCAACCTTCAGGTCAGTTGCCTTAGCATGACGCGTGTACTCATCGTTGAAGACGAGATAAAGCTTGCGACCGCGATTGCCGACGGGCTACGCGCGAATGAATATCAAACAACTATCGCAAATTCCGGTGAAGCGGGGACGCGTTGTCTTCATGAAGCCACATTCGACATTATTCTGCTCGATTTGATGTTGCCCGGTTCGAGCGGCCTCGAAATTCTTCGCGGAGTGCGGCGCGATGGTCTGAGGACACCGGTGCTGGTTCTAACGTCGAAAGGGTCGCTGGATGATCGAGTGCGAGGCCTTGATGCCGGAGCGGATGACTACCTCGTCAAGCCGTTTGCATTCCCTGAACTTCTGGCGCGCATTCGTGCACTGCAGCGGCGAGCGAAACCCGAAACTCCGTCGATTCTCCAGTTGGCAGATCTTCGGATGGAGTTGAATGCCCATTCGGCGGTACGAGGAGATGCCCACTTGGACCTCACCGCTAGGGAATTTGAGTTACTCGAGTATTTGCTTACGAATCGCGGTACTGTCGTTTCGCGCGAGATGATTGCGCGTGATGTCTGGAAGTCTCCAGTGCGCTACACAACCTTGGATAACGTAATCGATGTGCACATTGCGCGAATCCGGCGTAAACTCGACGATCCGTTCCCTGTAAAGCTTCTCCATACCGTTCGCGGCGTTGGATTCGTCCTGCGAAAGTCGGAGGAAGCTTAAGTGCATTTCAGACCGAGGTCGATCCGCACGCGTTTGACGCTTTGGTACATGGCAATCTTTAGTCTCGTCCTCGCCCTGTTCATTTGCGGCGCCTGCTTCCTGCACTATTGGCAACTTAGCGCTCAACTCTATTACGCAGAAGTGCAAGATTTGGAAACGGTCGAGGGCCTGCTCTACTTCACACAGGACGGCCGCTTATTACTTCGTGAGGACTACCATGGGCATCCTGAATCAAGGTTACTGCTCGACCGTTTGATGGAAGTCTTGAACGAGCAAGGTGAAGTCCTGTTCCGCAATGAGCGGCTTAAAGGTCAAGAACTCGGAGGGACGCCACTCAAAGGCGAATTCACGATCCAGTATTTTGCCCGACAGCTCGACCTCCCCGACGGCACCCGCGTCCTGGCGGTGAGCCATCTTCATCTCTACAACGGTACACCGCTACTAATGAGAGTGGCGTACAGTACCGCGCCGCTGCGGCTCCATGTTTTTGAGTTTCTGGAAAGTCTTGCCTTTGCCATGCCCCTAGCATTGTTCGCTGCCGGGCTTACCGGCGATCGCATGGCGAGAAAGGCAATGAATCCTCTCAGAGATATGGCTCGGCTGACGGAAAGGATCACTGCGAGTAGTCTGAGCCAACGCATTCCGATTGAAAATCCCAATGACGAATTCGGGCATATGGCGCGGGTGCTCAACGGCTTGCTGGAGCGTCTGGAAGAATCATTCGTGAAGTTAAAACGCTTCACATCTGATGTTTCGCATGAGTTGAGGACCCCCCTCGCCTCTATGCGCATCGTTGGCGAGGTCGGCCTTCAATCTAGGCAGAATTCTGCCGAATATCAGGACATCATTGGAAGCATGCTTGAGGAAGTGACGAGGCTCAGCTCGATGGTTGATACACTGCTTACAATCGCGCATGCGGAGTCCGGAGAGATCAAACTTCAACGATCAGAATTTTCGCTCTCCAGCCTCGTCGAGGAAACAGTCCTCGTTGTATGTGTCTTGGCAGAAGAAAAAGCGCAGTCAATATCACTGGAGGGGGATTCGAGTGTGCAGGTGGAGGCAGATCGAAGCTTCCTGCGCATGGCGCTGACAAACCTTCTGGACAATGCGGTCAAATATTCTCCTGCTGGCGGCGAGATTCGCGTCCGTTGGACGCTAGTCGCCAATGATGGCAACGATCCCGCGATGGTCGAACTTTCTGTTGAAGATCAAGGACCCGGAATTCCGGAGAGCGAGCGAGCGCATGTGTTCGACCGGTTCTACCGTATAGATGAGGCCCGCAGCAGGGAAGCTGGCGGCGCGGGATTAGGATTAGCAATTGCAAAGTGGGCGATCGAGGCGCATGGCGGAACGATCGACGTGCGCTCCAAGCCAACGAGAGGAACAATTCTCCAAGTTCGAATACCCTCAAGCCAGGCAACCTTCGCAAAAATGCCTTAGCGTATTTGTGCGCCCACTTCATTCGATTAATAGTTGAAAGAAGTATGGTGCACGTCACTTCTGCAGGAACATCTTTATGGCAATCCCGGCCAGGCACACGGCGAAGATGCGCCTGAGTTGCAGTCCGGTTGCGAGCTGTGCGAAGGTGCCCCCGAAGTAGCCACCAACAAAAAAACCGACGGCCAGTAGCCCGGCCAGCCTCAGGTTGACGTGCCCCGCGCTGTAGTATTTCCAGAATGCCAGTGCGCCGATTGGGAGAAGCAGTGTTGCGAGCGAGGTTCCTTGCGCGCTCTTCTGATCCATGCCGTAGCCGTACACCAGGATCGGGATCAGGAAGATGGCGCCCCCCAATCCAATCATCCCCGAAATGATTCCGATCATTGCTCCGATTGCAAGGGGAAGCAGCAAATTCATGGAAGCCTCCATTTTTCTCTTGACTCAGCTCCGCAGACGAGCATATATGTCGTGATTGCGTAGTAGTACACCGTATGACATGTGAATGCAACGGGAATATGACGAGCGCCGCGGGATTGCGATGCAGATAGCGCAACGCGGCGCGAATGAAGGGTGATCACATTGGGCAAGAAACGAACAGTTGAATCCTATTTGCCGCTGACGCCGGCTCTGTTCCATGTCCTGCTGGCGCTCGCCGATGGCGAGAAGCACGGTTACGTCATCAGCAAGGAGATTGCGCGAAGGACCGACAACGAAGTCAATCTGAGCACGGGCACGCTGTACGGCATCATCAAGCGGCTGCTTGAAGACGCCATGATTGAAGAGTCGCAGGCAGCGCCCGGACTTCAGCCTGGACGACCAGCGCCGCCGCTACTATCGCCTGACGAAGCTGGGCAAGGCGGTGGCCGAAGCTGAAGCTGAGCGGATGGAACGCGTATTGGCCCTGGCGCGGCTGAAGAACGTTCTGGGCCCGCAAAACGCCTGAGGTGACATGCGAACCAGAATCGATGCACAGCGCCGGACCAGACCGGTTATTTGGCGCGCTTCCTGCGCCTGCTTCCGACGGACTTTCAGGATCGTTTCGCGGGTGAGATGCGGTCACTGTTCCGCGACCAGCAGCGGGATGCGCGAGATGCAGGCCGCCTGGCGTATGCCCGGTTCTTCTGGGACACGTGCTGCGGCCTGATTGCCACGGCATTCCGGGAGCATCGGGAGATCCTGTTCCAGGACGCGGACTACGCACTGCGCCTGATGCGAAAGGATTTTTCGTTCACGATCGTGGTGATCGCGATTCTCGGAATGGCAATCGGGGCGAGTACTGCCGCCTTTCTGGCCGGCGAATGCAATTCTGATCCAGCCTCTACCGTTTTCCGGCGGCAATCACCTGATCCATCTGCAACAGCGAAGGCCCGGGATCGGCGTGGAGAACATGGGGTTCTCCGTAAAGGAAATCGAAGACTATCGTTCGCAGAATCACACCCTGGATGCGGTGGTCGAATTCCACGAGATGACGTTCAGCCTGCTTGGCGGGCGAGAGCCGGTGCGCGTGGATACGGGAGTGGTTTCGGCAAACTTTTTCCGCATACTTGGAGTGAACGCCGCTCTACGGCCGCACGTTTATGGATGAGGACGACACGGCCGAATGCGCGTCCTGTGCTGATACTCAGCTACAACTTCTGGCAGAAAAGCTTCGGCGGCGATCCCAACGTGGTTGGCCAGAAGTTTTCCATGAACGACAAAGAGCATGTCGTCGTGGGTATTCTGCCACCGATTCCGCAGTTTCCATCGGAAGTGGACGTGTACATGCCCACCGTGGCATGCCCTACGCGTTCCGGGGAGCATGCGCTGCACTGAACGCTCGTGGCACATGATGAACGTGTATGCGACGCTCAAGCCAGGAGTAACGCTGGCCGAGGCGCAAGCCGATCTCAACCAGATTGCCAAGCGTCTGCAAGTCGCGTACCCGGATGATTATCCGAGTGCGAAGGGCTATGAGATCGGGTTGCGGCCGGTGCATGAAGAGCTCTCACACGATATTCGGCCCGTGCTGATCGTCCTCGCTGCGGCGGTGGGCCTGCTGTTGCTGCTGGCATGCGCGAACGTAACGGGAATCATGGTTTCGCGAATGCTGGCGCGCACCCGCGAGCTGGCGGTTCGAACGATCCTCGGGGCGGGTCGAAGCCGAATCCTGCGAGGCATGATTACGGAAGGGATCATGCTCGCGATCTTGGGCGGCATAGCCGGGCTGGTGCTGGCGTATTGGAGCGTGGGACTGCTGGTGAGTTTTACATCGAAATTCACCAGCCTTGCCTCACAACTCAGCTTTACGCCGGAGGCAATCGCTTTCTGCTTTCTGCTGTCGCTGGCGTGTGGAGTTGTGATCGGCCTGGTGCCGTCAATCGGAGTGCGCTTACTTACCGCCTGTTCACCATGGAGAGAGGCAATGTGAACGTGTCCGAGTCGAATCAGTTCGAAGACTCGCGGCGCGCTGGTTGCGGCTCAGCTTGCGTTTTGCGTGATTCTTGCTGGTCGGGGCCGGGCTGGCGCTGCGTACTGTGCTCCACCTGGAGCGCGTCGATGCAGGATTCCAACCGAGCGGGGTCCTGACTGCGCGGATCTACATTTTGAATGGAACGCACCAGGAATTCTTCAAGCAGCTTACTCGAGCGCATACGACGGCATGCCCGGAGTGGAGTCAGCCGGGCTGGCAAGCACGATACCGCTGCATGACGCCACGTCGGATCGGACCTGTGCCGATCGAGGTTCGCGAAGCCAAAGGCCATCCAGCACAGCGAAACCAGGCCCAGCCCTCCGGTGATCCGGATCGTGACACCGGATTACTTCCGCACGCTGGGCGCTACGCATCCTGGCCGGCCGCGATTTCAACGAGCAGGACACGAACACAGCGCAGCCGGTTGTGGTCGTCAACCAGCACCTGGCCAACCACTACTGGCCGGATGGCAACGCGGTGGGTAAGCAGATTGCCGTCTCGCCTGGCAAATGGCTTTCGATTGTCGGAGTGGTGAGCGACATCCGGCATCATCGGTCTCGATCAGGAGCCCGTCGATGAGGTGTATGGGTCGCTCGCCGAGTCGCCTCAAGCTGCAATGAGCGTGGTTATCCGGAGTCCGCAGACCTCTCCGGAACTCGGAGCGCAGCTTAGGTGGATCGCGCATGACATCGATCCGAGTGCCGTGGTGGCGGATGTGCGTCCGATGATGCAAGTGCGCAATGAATGGCTTGCATCGCGGCGCACGACCGCGATCCTCCTAAGTGTTTTCGCGGTGATTGCGTTGTGTATCACGGCGTCCGGCATCAGCGGGATGATGGCGCTCACCGTGGGAGAACGGAAACATGAGATCGGCGTGCGGCTGGCGCTGGGTGCGACGCCTAAGCTCCGTCATCCTGTCCATGATGAAACAAGTGCTGGTTCTCATGACGATCGGGTTGGGGACGGGATTTGGCGCCGCCTGGTTGATGTCAACTTCGATGTCGCACATCATCTCCGGTATCGCGCCTCGCGACGCAATCACCTTCACGGTTTCATCAGCATTGCTGATCGCTGTGGCGGCGGCTTCATCGTTCGTGCCGCTGACCCGAATTGCCAAACTCGATCCGGTCGTGTTGCTGAGGGCCGAGTGAAATCATGCCCGAAGAGGAAGCGATGCTGAATGGTGTGACAAGCAAGGCGGCGCTTCCGTTGATTGGGGCCGCGATCCTGAGCCCATGCGTTTCAACGCATTTCCGCGCCAGAGAACAACCGGCCGTCAGTGCGCTCGGAGATGCTGGTATCGACTGCATGGCTTGAGCGACACCTGAATGACCGCGACCTGATTGTCCTGTACATCGGCGCGCGATCGAGAGCCAGTTCGATTCCGGACACATACCGGGCTCACGTTTTGTCCGGCTTGACGAGTTGGTGGAGCAGCGCAAGGACTCGCTGAATGAACTTCCTTCGGTCGCGGATCTGCAGGCGACGTTCGAAAGCCTGGGAGTGGGCGAGCGATCGCGCGTAGTGCTGACCGGCGACGCCGGAGGCGTCCTGGCGGCGCGCGCCTACTTCACGCTCGACTACCTCGGGCTTGGAGATCGGGCGGCGCTACTCGACGGAGGTTTGAAAGCGTGGATTGCGGAATCGCGAAGGACGTCGAAGGAAGAACCACCCGTTGCTCGCGCGGAGTTCAACCCACACGTTCATCCAGACATTCTGGTCAGTACGGCTGAAATGCGCCAACTGAGTCTCGGTGTCAGCAAGGGGGCTTCGGATTACGTGTTGCTCGATGCAAGGCCAACGGCCGAACACACCGGCATCGTGAATTCCGAATCGATACCCCAGGCAGGGCACATTGCGGGCTCGCAAAGCCTGTATTGGAAAAAGTTGATTCGGTCCGACGCAAATCCGCAGCTGCTTGGCGTCCGAAGAATTGCAACAACAATTCACGCTCGCCGGGGCCGGCCCGGGCAAGTCGGTTGTCACTTATTGCCGCACCGGCATGCAGTCGTCATTTACGTATTTCGTCGCGAAGTACCTGGGATACCGGGCTGCCATGTACGACGGCTCCGTCTACGAATGGGTTCGCACGGCAGGCAATGTCCTCGTGACTTCTCCGGCTCCGGAGCACACCAGCACTACTCATCAATGAACCATCTGAGCGGATGGAGGAAATGACATGAAGCGCTTTTCCATGTTCTCGAACGTCGTCGCGGTCTTGCTTGTGAGCGTTGTCAGTATCGCTGCAGGCGCCGCGTCAAAAAGTTCCGCAGGGGCCGGTCCTGCTCACCCCGAACTGGTTGTGTCCACTCAATGGCTGGCTGACCACCTGTCTGACGCCAACCTGGTGATCGTGCATATCGGCCATGATGAGCAACGACTATCTCGCGCAACATATCCCAGGCGCCCGATACTTCTCGATGGACAAATTCGCCACCGCTCAGACCCCGCCCGGAACCGAACTGCTGCCGCCAGAGCAACTGAAGAAGAACCTGGAGCAAATAGGCATTGGGGACGACTCCCGCGTAGTGTATTACTCGCCTGATTGGGATCCGATGGCAACCCGTCTCTTTTTCACTATGGACTACCTGGGGCACGGCAACCAGGCCGCGATGCTCGATGGTGGCCTTGATCAGTGGACTCGCGAAAAGCGGCCCACCTCGACGCAGACCAGCGACGCGAAACCTGGCAGCCTGACAGTCCATGTGCATCCCGAGATCGTCGCGAAGATGGATTACATGAGGAAACTGGTTGACGGTCCGGAAAACAGCGTTGTGATCGTTGACGCTCGCCCGTCGAAGCGATATCGCAATGGTCACCTGCGCGGCGCTGAGTCGTTCTACTGGGAGAATGCGCTGGTCAGCGAGAAAGAGCCGTTGCTGAAATCGCCGGAACAAATTCAGCAGATATTTACTGCGGCCGGGGTTACGGGAAAGAAGAAGGCCGTCTCGTATTGCGAAGTCGGCTTGCAGGCCTCGTATATTTACATGCTGGCGCGTTACATTGGCTTGGACGCCGCAATGTACGACGGCTCTTTCAACGAATGGAGCAGCGCGAAACAGCCAGTTGTTCGTGGAGAATAACCTCAGTAAACTGGCTGGTTGCGGCGCGAAGTTTTCCATCAAGGAGCAGGGCGCTCGGCGAAATAGGTAGTGTGCCAATTTAATTCGGTTTGGGCCGTGGTAGTACTGTGGTGTAGGTAGGGACACGAGACTTCCACGGCTAGAAGCAACAACGGGAGCGCTACAGACGAGCAATGAGCCATTCAAGCCATGCGATCAGACTCGCTGCGTTACTACTCTTGAGTGCGCACGGCTATCAATTGAGAGGCAATGTTCTGGAACGGACTAGTTCTACCACGTCAGTTGTTGCCGCAGAATCTGATCACTTGCTAGACGATGCGCGAAGCGCGATTGCGAAATCAGACTACAAACGCGCAAAGGCTCAGCTGGAAGCCTACTTGCGCGAAAACTCGACCTCGGCTGATGCGTATTATCTGCTTGCTTACTCGCTACTTCGCCTCGATGACCCCAAGGCGTCGCTGACCGAATATACGCGCGCCGCAGAACTCCGTCCCCCTTCGTTTCAGGAACTACGATATGTCGCCGAGGACTATGTCCTCTTAGATGACTATGCTGATGCGGAGCGGTGGATGCAGCGGTCCGCACAAATGAACGCGCAGGATCCCGATACGTGGTATGGCTTGGGACGTATTCAATATACGCTTCAGAAATTTCTTTCGGCGGTCGAATCCTTTCAGAAAGCGTTGGCTCTCGCGCCTCACAGCGTAAAGGTGGAAGACAATCTGGCTTTGACCTATGAAAGTCTGAATCGCGACGATGATGCTATTGCCGCTTATCGAACCGCGCTTGAGTGGCAAAAGGGAGCTAATCGCCCGAGCGAGCAACCCATGCTCAATTTGGCCACCATGCTGACCCGCAACGGAAGCCTGGAGGAAGCCGAGCGCCTCTTACAGCAAGCCGTTGCCATTGCTCCGAAGGACCCCAAGATTTGGGACCAACTGGGAAAAGTTCACATGCAGCAGGAACGCTTTGATAAAGCTCAGCTTGAGTTCGAACAAACGGTCGCTCTTGCACCAGAGAATGCATCGTTTCATTTCCTTCTTGGACGAGTCTATCGGCGCGAGGGGATGAAAGAAAAAGCCGCAATTGAATTTGCGCAGGCCGCCAAACTCAAGAATGACAAATCCGTTTCTGCCGGTCCATGAAGTCACATTCGCAGATACTCAATCGCTATTGACTTAAGGAAAAACATTGGACACTTCAAATGAAGAGTTCGGCGCGCCATGCACAAAAGGGCGGCCTGCTTCACCCCTGGCACTCTGTATCCGTCACGCGTACCTGAGGAACCCTATGAAGGTGCTAATGTGGCATGCACAGACGGGAATACTGACGAGGAGCGCGTGAAAGGCGAAGGGTTCAGAATGTTTCAAAAATCAGCGACGCGGTTCAGGTTAATGCTGGCCCTGGTCGCCAGCCTCGCGCCCGGATGCGGCAAAAGGCAGCCGCCAACGATCGTGGTGATTACGCCCACGGGTGGAGTCGAGTATTGGGAGTATTTCAATCACGAAGTGAAGTCCGCGGCGGCGTCTGAGGGATATCACGTGGAACTCGCCGCTCCACAATCAGTCACAGACTACACCGAACAGGCGCACATGGTGGAGGAGGCAATTTCCAGGCATGTGCAGGGGATCATTGTCTCACCATCGCATCAGTTGGTTCTTACATCTGTACTTCGAAAGGCAGCGCGCGCCAATATTCCCGTTGTGATCGTAGGAGCTCCCATCGCATTGTCGGTCAATGATTATGCGGCCTTCATTGGCTGGGATGAGGAGGAGGCAGGCAGACTGGCGGGCAGACGCCTCATCTCATCGATCGGCGGGAAGGGTGAAGTTGGAATTGTCGGTATCAGCCCAACTGTCGAGAATGATTCTCTGATCGAAAAAGGATTTGAAACCGAGATCGCGCATATTCCGGGGGTCAAGCTGGTGAGCGTGAGGTACGGGCTCTCGGACTGGGCTCGAAGCCGCCAGGCCGTCTTGGATCTTATGACGGAACACCCCAATATTCGGGGCATATTTACTACAGACGTATTTTCCACCCATGCCGTCGCCAATGTTTTTGACCCGGGCCTGAAGAAGAGGCCCGTGTTGATTGGTGTTTCTGAAGAGAATGGCGAACTGACCGCGCTGCGGGAGGGAAGAATTGATGCTCTCGTGATTAGCAATCCCATTGATCTGGGAGCGCGTTCGATGCAGGCAATGCGAACAGCCATCTCCGGATCCAAAGCAAGTTCCTCCTCTACGCAGCTTCCGGTGCAGATCGTCGACCGGGCAAACCTCGGAACAAACGAGGTCCTCAGAATCTTGCGCAAAGCGTCGATGTAAGGCCGCTTGATTCTATTTCGGCGTGATCTGCACATTGCGCCAGGAGGCCTGGGCATAGAATGAGCGAAGGCCAGCCAATCCGTGACTGAGGCAGTGATCGTCTTGATAATCGAGACGCGTGCCAGGGTGGCCATCTGCGGATGAAACAACCGCGGAGAGCTTGCATCCCTGGGCAATTAATTCAAGGTGATACCACGTGCCGGTTGAGACTGGGGTGGCGAGTTTAGTCGCCGCCAATTCGCGCCAGTCGTAGCTTGCGCGCCCCAGGATCAGGGCTTGATCGTTGGGTCTTAAGCCCGCGTAATATCCCATATATGAGTCCACACCAGGTTCGGGATCGGTCGCACGAATCACTAGCCCCGCGTCTCCATAGTGCGTTTCCGGAAATAGAATATCGAAACGCACGTCGGCTGAAACGCCATAGTCGCCGCCGCTCGAGTGTTCAGCGATCAGCATGTCGCCCCGGCCGTAGTTGGTATTCGATAGCACATTGGCTTGCGAGGTCCAACGACCACTGATCGGCCGCCAGCCGTTGAGGCCTTTCGTGTAGGAGTGTTGAAAGCGGCCGAACTCAGAGCGAAAGAGGAAGCCAACACCTACTACGAGGGCAAGTCCCAAGACCACCAACGCCGCCTTAGTGAGGGTATTCCAGAACTGGTATCGCATGGCTCGCGACTTAAGTATATTGATCCTGCTCAACCGTATCCATGTTTCGTTTGGAGGAGCGCAACCAAATGCAACGCCGTAAACATGGGCCCTGGTTACTGTTGCTGGTCCTGGCATTGGCCTATTCGTATTCAGTTCGAGAGGCTGGCGCGGATGCGCACCTACCTGGACTTCGGTCAATTGAGTCTGCTATCCAGGCCGCCAACTCGTCGACTCAGCCTGTGCCTGTCGTCGTGCGCGGAATAGTTATCCTGAATGGCCACCAGATTGTGATTGAGGACCGCACTGGCGCGACTGAAGTCGAGCCTGCGCAGGCAGTGCTGATTGCTCTGGGGGACGAAATTGAAGTTACAGGTCACATGACGATCGTCTCGCGCCGGCCGGCGATGGAAGGCCAAATGCGCCGCCTGTGGGGAGGCTCAACACCCCTCCCATTGTCCATCACTCCGGACAAGGCTGCCGATGGAGAGAACGAGCTTTCCCTCGTGCAAACGGAGGCAGAACTGGTGGATGCGGTCCCTGCAGGCCTGACAGGGGTTCGGCTACACTTTCGAGGCGGCTACCAGACCTTCGCGGCGATCCTGCCCAACGGCAAAATTGAAGACGATTTGCCGGCAAGCTTCATGCAGCCGGGGGCTCGGCTACGCCTTACCGGCATTCTATTTGTGAATCATCAACCCAATGGTGCCCGTGATGAAGCATTCACGCTTGAGCTTCGTTCTCCGCAGGACGTTGAACTTGTTGAGGGTCCGTCGTGGTGGACCCGCACTCACATCATATTGCTTGTTGGGTTAGTGGTCATTTTCTTGCTAGTCTCCATGAATCTCTACGCTCGGCTAAACCACTCGCGCTATCGAGCGGTTGCGGAGGAGCGTGCTAACATCGCGCGAGATATTCACGATACCCTGGCCCAAGCATTCGCCGGAATGACCTTGCAATTGGAAGCAGCGGAGCGAACCATCACACGAGATCCCGCCCAAAGCAAGGCTTTCTTGCGAGAAGCACTAAATCTGGCACGTCACAGCCGAAACGAATCGCATCTCTCCATTGACATTCTTCATTCTTTGTCCAGAAATGAGAGCCTCCATGTACTCATCTCCAACTGTATTTCGAAGATGGGGGCTTCAGCCGGAATTGTGATTGAACAACATGTGTCCGGCGAGCCCACCGCACTTTCCTACGAGGTGGTCAATAACATGGTTCGCATCGGGCAGGAAGCAATTGCGAATGCAATTCGGCACTCTAGCGCAACCCAAATTACGGTAAATATCTGCTATGGGAGGAGAGAAGTGGTGTTGGAAGTTGAGGACAATGGCATAGGGTTTGATCCAACTCGTGCCCCGGGACCGAATGACGGCCATTTCGGGCTGACAGGAATGCACGAACGTTCAGCCGCAATCGGCTCCAATCTCATATTGGAGTCGGCATCTGGCGGAACTCTAATGCGTCTCAGAGTAGACGCATGACGACGAAGAGGTTTGATCCAAATTCAGTTTCTCCGCAAAGTAGAGAGGGGGATTCAAATCGCGTGAGAATTCTAGTTGCGGATGATCATCTCGTGTACCGCATCGGAATCCGGAGCCTTATAAGCTCCGAGCCTGGTTTCGAAGTAGTCGGTGAAGTCTCCGATGGTGACGCGGCGATCAAGCGATACCGGGAACTCAAACCCGACGTGCTGCTTCTTGACTTACGCATGCCACAAAAGGCTGGGGTTGAGGTGGTGCGATCAATTTGCAGGGAATTTCCAAAAGCCCGAATACTGATTGTGACGAGTTACCAAGTCGAGGAAGAAACATTTCAAGTGCTGGAGGCGGGTGCTCTGGGATACATCATGAAGGACCTTGATCTCAATCATCTCTTGGATGCCATCCGAACTGTGCGCGCCGGCAAACGCTGGTTGCCGAAATCGATTGAGAGACAGTTTGCTGCCCGCGGTACATTGGGGCGATTGACGGAGCGTGAGATGGATGTCCTGCGACTGCTCGCACGCGGCCTCACCAATCGTGAGATAGCCAGCGCTCTTAAGGTCTCATCCAGCACGATCAAGAATCATGCTCAAAACATATTTAGCAAACTCGAAGTCGCCGGCCGGACTGAGGCGGTAAGTTTCTGTCTCTCTCGGGGCATCCTGCTGCCGGAAGATCTATAAAGGTAATGCGCCGGACTGAAAATCGCATCCGCTGGTCCGTTACCGTTCCGTAGGGTTGCTGAAGAGCTCCAATTGGATCCGGCGTTTCGGCCGATTCGGAAGTATGGCGGCGCCGACTGCTTTTCTGCGGATCCTGAAAGGAAACGGTCCTCGGACCCATGGCCGTGGGAGTTCTCTCTGGACTCAAATGCGGATCCTCAATAGTCCGTTCGGACTATGCGCCGACATTGGAACAAGCCCTATTATCAGTCGCGACAGTGATCAGGGTCTTCCCGTCGCGTGTGGGCAAAATAAACCTTCAAGAATTGTGCTGTGCCCCGGGCATGTTGCTGACGACGCAATCCGTTTCGCTTCGACGCGCCGATTCGTCAACGGCTTGATTTCGTTGTGGGTGTGCCCGGCATGGTCTGCCGCGCGCTCTTCCGCGAACGCCGAATACCGGCGAGCAGTAATGGCAGGACCTGCGAGGGCGCTTGGCAATCAGACTCCAAGTCGCCCTCATTTTTCTGCCTGGCTGTGTTTCCAAAATCCGAACGACACAGCATGGTCACCGTTTCGGGGTGGTGGCAACTATTACAATGACATGGAAGCATTCGCCCAACGGTTGCCTGGAAAACCCGCGCCAAAGTCTCAGTTGGCGGTCAACTATATCTCGATGGTTCGATGACCAATGGATAAAAACCCAAGCGGATGTTTATTCGAACGCAGTTGAGCAATCCAGAACCGAGCTTAATATGCGGGTTGCCGGCGCTTTTGCGCGAGGTCTTATTAGGATGACGCGTGAACTGATATGGGGGCCGTGGGTGCAGTCCGTCGTGGTGTGCAGCGCGGCGTTACTCATCGTTGGCGTGCCTTTGTCGGCACAGGCCCCCTTAGCCACACAGGCAGGTTCGAGCGCGACCGCGCCGGCGAGTGCGGAGCGGCCAGGAAAGTTTGTGGACATTACCCCTGGGACGGGCATCCATTTCATTCATCAGGCCCCCCATACTTCCAGGAAATATTTGATCGAGACAATGGGGTCGGGCGTAGGATTGTTCGATTGCGATAACGATGGGCGCCTGGACATCTTTGTTGTGAACGGCGCGCCTTTTTCCGACCCTACGCCTAAAGGTACGATTCCGCAAAAGAGCGGGCCAGAATTCTGGAATCGGATGTATCGGCAAAAGAAGGATGGAACGTTTGAAGATGTTACCGAGAAGGCCGGATTGCAAGGCGTCGGATACGGGATGGGTGCGGCGGTTGCCGACTTTGACAATGATGGATACGAGGATATTTATGTAACCGGCTATGGCGGCAATCGCCTCTACCGCAACAACGGTGACTGCACATTCAGCGACGTGACGGAGAAGGCTGGTGTAGGAGGGACCGGTTGGTCCTCCAGTGCGGCCTGGGCCGATCTGGACAGGGACGGGCTGCTCGATCTCGTGGTATTGCGTTACGTTAAGTGGGACTGGGACGATCTGTTTTGCGGAAACCCGGACAATCGCGGATATTGTCATCCCGATGTTTTTCAGCCAATTTCCATGCTCGTGTATCACAACGAAGGGAGTGGCCGATTCAAGGAAGTTGCGGAAAAAGCGGGCCTAAGCAAACCGGCGAAGGCTCTTGGGATTGCGATCGCCGATTGCGACGGCGACGGCTGGCCCGACATTTTTGTCGCAAACGACTCGATGGTTGAGTTCCTCTTCCACAATCGCGGCGACGGGACATTTGAAGAGGTGGGCCTCTTGTCCGGCGCTGCTGTGGATGGCGACGGTCGCACCTATGCAGGGATGGGCGTCGATTTTTCCGACTACGACAACGACGGCCTTCCTGACCTGGTGGTCACCGACCTCGCTAATCAGATGTACTCCATTTATCACAACGAAGGAGGGTTGCAGTTCGACTATGCAAGTTTCAAGAGCGGAGTGGGAGCGATGACCCGCCTCCATTCCGGATGGAGCGTTCGATTCATCGACTACGACAACGACGGATGGAAAGATCTCCTTATTGCGCAAGGGCACGACCTGGACACTGTCGAAAAGAGTTATCCCCAACTCCGCTATCGTGAACCCATGCTTTTGGCCCGCAATACTGGAAAACGCTTTGTAGATGTTTCCGCGATGTCGGGCAGCATCTTTCATGAGGCATGGGTGGGCCGTGGAATGGCTATCGGGGATATTGACAATGATGGCCGAATTGACGCCGTGGTAACAACGAATGGCGGACCAGCTCACGTTCTTCACAATGAGACTGAGACTTCAAACAATTGGATCACTCTTAAACTGGTGGGACACAAGAGCAATCGCGATGGTATCGGCGCAGTGGTGAAGGTTGTGACATCGACGGGGCCGCAGTGGGTTTCGGTCACAACGGCAAGTGGCTATCTTTCTGCGAGCGATCCCCGAGTGCATTTTGGACTCGGAAAAGACACTGTGACCGGGAAAATCGAGATTCACTGGCCCAGCGGGATTCTCCAGATACTCAACAATGTGAAAGCCAATCAGATACTGGAAATCTCTGAGGCGGCGACACCGTCCACTGAGCCTGCTCATAAGTAAGGACCGGCAGTCCCTTCCTATGTATCACGATGGTGAATGAAGCTCGCTGCTAAAATGATGGCCGAGTTCGAAACGCCTTATTACGATGTCGATTCCCACATTGTTCGCTGTTGCGTTCCTCACGATCTTGCCATTGCCGGGTTTACGCGCTGCCTGCCAGCAAGGTCCTGAAACCAAAGATGTCGAGGACGCTGCTGCACTTTTGAAAGCCGGTGAAGCAGAGAGTGCCCGCGAGGCCTATGAGTCCATTCTGGCCCGGACACCAGGAAATTTAGTCGCTCAAGAGGGCGAAGTTGCAAGCAGTGAACGACTGGCGTTGAAGGCTCGAGCTGAAGGCAACTTGGAGGAAGCATTGCGGGGTCTTCTTCGAGCCAAAGATTTTGCGCCGCGCAACGCCCGGCTTCAGTATGATCTGGGCGTTCTCGAAGACCAGATGCAGCTTTACAAGGATGCGGATGCTTCCCTGCAAGTCGCAGAACAGTTAGATCCGGAGGATTCCCGAGTTTGGTACGCATCTGCGCGGGTAAAGATGGATCTTGGGCAACTGAGCGCGGCCGAGAAAGAGATGATCGCCTATCTCAAGATCCATTCGGAAGACGCGAGCGCCCACTATGGCATTGGACGTATTTACCAACTCGGCGTTCAGTACGACAAGGCGCGGGCTGAGTTTCAGCGATCGATTGTGTTGAAACCGGTACAGACGGAAGCGTACTACCAACTTGGGGACATGGCGATGCAGGAAGGGAACTTCGATGAGGCTATTGCTAATTTTGAGAAGACACTGAACCGAAATCCGGAACACGGCGGCGCACTGACCGGGCTCGGTGAGACCTACTTCAAGGAAAAGAAGTACGAAAAGGCATTGGACTATCTGAAGCGCGCGACTGCCGCCGCTTCGGATTTTCAGACCGGCCACTATTACCTGGGGTTGACACTCGGCCGCCTGGGAAGGTCGGAAGAATCGCGGCATGAACTGGAAACCGCAAAGAACTTGGCGGACGCCGCGAACGAGAAGTCATCGAAACACCGGCAACTCAATGACTCGCTCGGTGAGGTCCCACTGAAACACAAGTGAAATCACGGCAATCTTCATTTTACCGGATCGAGCTTGCTTGAGCGCGAGCAGCGAATCCTTTGCGAATTGTCGTCCAGGCTTCGGATGTGTAGCTTAAGACAAGTGACAATCAAGAACATTCAATAGCGGGCGGCGGTCCTCGGTCAGGCTGACAAAAGCTTCTTGGCTCTTTTTGTTTATGGTCGTGATCGCCGTAAGTCTGCGGTTATCAGGTCAAGCCTCCAAACCATCTAACACAGGTCCAAACCCGGCTTCCGGAGCGCAGAGGTCAGGTATGAGTTCTGGGGGTAACAGTACCGGGGGAACTTTCGCACCAGTCTATGACCCGGAGCACCGTCCAATCACTGCGGGAGGTTTCGTGAACGACGGCCCTGTCGTTTTCAAGGACGTGACGAAGGAAGCCGGGCTTTCTGAGTGGCGCCATGTGATGGGCACCCCGGAAAAGAAATTCATCATCGAGGCCGATGGTTCGGGCGTAGGTCTGATTGACTATGACAACGACGGATGGCTCGATATCTATCTTGTCAATGGGTCGACATACCCAGCCATGAGTGGGGAGGAGGAACCTCCCCACGCGGCGCTGTTTCACAACAACCATGACGGGACGTTCACAAATGTCGCTGTCAAGGCGGGTGTGACCAACGATCGATGGGGATTTGGTGTAGCGATCGGCGATTACGACAACGATGGCTGGCCGGACTTGTTTATAGCGAATTACGGAAAGAACCGCCTCTATCACAATAATCACAACGGAACATTTACGGACCTGGGCGAGAAGGCCGGAGTCACACTGGGAAATTGGTCAGCCGGAGCCACGTTCGGAGATTACGATGGCGACGGGAATCTTGACCTCTTTGTTTCCGGGTATGTGCATTACAACTTAGACGACCCGCCCATTCCGGGTTCAAAATCCGTGGCATTTTCGAATTGCCAGTTCCGCGGCGTCAACGTAATGTGTGGGCCGAGAGGGCTTAAGGGGGAACCCGATCACCTATTTCATAACAATGGCAATGGTACTTTCACGGACGTCAGCGTGAAGGCGGGCGTCAGCGATCCCAATCGCTACTACGGCTTCACTGCAATATTTGCCGACCTCAATGACGACGGCAAGGTCGACCTGGTTGTGGCAAACGATTCCACTCCGAACTACCTGTACATCAACAAGGGTGATGGAACATTCGAAGACGCGAGTTACCCGTCGGGGTATGCTCTGAATCAAGATGGCCGCGAGACGGCGTCAATGGGCGTAGCGATTGGCGATTATCAGAACAAGGGCAGGCTGAGTCTTTTCAATACTGACTTCTCCGACGACTACAAGGTCTTATACCGGAACGATGGAGACGTAAACTTTACAGATGTGAGCTATCCGTCAGGCGAGGCCGAAATCGGAATACCTTTTGTAGGCTGGGGAACTGGATTTCTCGACTACGACAACGATGGGTTGTTGGATCTGATGTTGATTAACGGGCATGTCTATCCGGAGGTCGATAAAACTGATTGGGGAACCACATTTGCTGAGCGAACGTTACTATTCCACAACCTGGATGGCCGGAAGTTCGCTTACGTGGCTCCGGTGAAAGGGACCGGTCTTGCGGTTGTTACACCGGGACGAGGCGCGGCATTTGGCGATCTGTTTAACGACGGGAAAATTGATGTCGTAATCAACCCAATCGACGGACCACCAACGCTGTTGCGCAACGTGAACAGCGACCGGGGAAACTGGGTGGAATTGAGACTCGTAGGGGGGAGGAAGGTACCGAAGGATGCCGTGGGGGCTACCGCCTACCTAACCCACAATGGAGCCCGCCAGCGCGGCGACGTGTTGAGTGGAGGGAGCTTCATTTCGTCGAACGACCAGCGAGTCCACTTTGGCCTTGGTGGCGACACCAAAGTTGACGAAGTAAAGATACGATGGCCCGGCGGCGCGATGGAAGCGGTAAAGCTTCCTGGCGTGGATAGTATCTTTACGATTGAACAAGGCAAAGGCGTCACCGGACAAATTTGCGCGACGTGTGCACAGAGCAAGTCTCCGCCATCGCACCGCTCCGAGTCGCATCGAAGTCCCAAGTAATCAGGCGACGCGGCATTCATAGCCGCGCCCGTACTCTCAATGGCTGGTCAACCTCTTACCGAGGAATGTGGCGCTGGTGCTTCAGTTCGCGGGGACGCCAGGCGCAGGGCCGGCCAGTTTTTGCCAATCTTCAACTTGTTTGGCGTCTGATTGTTCCTTCGCCTCGCGGCGTCGGTTGTATTCGGCAACCGCTTTTTGGGCGTCAACAGGGCGCTGAAGTCTTCGATATACGCGCCCCAGTTCATAATAGGAGCGCTTCCCCACTTCACCTCCGGAATCGCCGCGGGCGCTTTGCTCCAGCCAAGTGACAGCCTCAGAATCCTTGCCGTCTGCAGCGAGGCCGCGGCCGAGGTAGTATTCAGCGACGGGTGATCCAGGGTACACCTTGATCATTGCCTGCAACAGCGGCACGCCTGCAGCATTGTCGCCGAGTTCAATGTAGGTGCTGCCCAAGTCATACATCGCAACGGCATTCTGCGGACTGAGTTCCAACTCTTTGGAATATGCGCGTTTCGCGGCATCCAGCTGGTTCAGTTTCCGGTACTCGTCGCCGACCCCTTCGTACAGATCAGGATTGCGGTCCTGAAGCTTGATGGCGGTTTCGTACTCGGCGATAGCCTCGGTGTGCTTTCCCTCGTCTGCAAATATTTCAGCCTGGACGCGGTGAACATGCCAACTAGTGGGATCAAGGCGGGCCATTCGGGCGTAACTGTCGCGCGCAACGAGATTGTGAGCTCGTCCGCGAAACTCGAGTAGGTTCGGATCGTTCGGTTGCAATTCGGCGGCACGATCAAACGGCGCGACGGCCTTCTCGGGATGGCCGGCTGCCAACTCCACCATGCCAAGCCATGTGAGGGCCTCGGCATTGGAAGGATGCTGATCGATTTCCTTTTGCAATTCCGTCCGGGCCTCCTCCTGCCGATTTGATTGGTGCAGAAAGATGCCTTTGAAGAGGTGGCCACCCTCAATCCCAGGATCGAGACGCAAGGCTTCGGTCAGGGAGACAATTGCTTCATCCAGTTTCCCTTCACGTCCGAGTACCAGGCCAAGATCAAGATGCGTAATTGCAAGCGTTGGCCCCAGTCGAACAGCCTCACGAAATGCCGCTTCCGCCTCTTGTGTGTGTCCGTCGTGCATTGCAGTTGCCCCACGACGAAACGCGTCCTCAACTCTTGCGTCCTGACCCAAGGCTGGAAAAATGGCGACTGCGCACGTTACAGCAAAAGCCATTTCAAGTCGTCGTTTTGCCTTCATGCGCACACCAACATTCGATACTATCGCAGTAGAAGGAGCGGCGTCCCTCCCCCACCTGACTCAGGCTTGCGTCGGTCAATGATGTATCGTTTAGGTCGCTATGCTTACTGACTCTGCAATAACGCATCTTCCGAGACCACTCTCGATTCTGAAAATGGCTCTCGTGTTCACCTTTGTCATGATTTATTCGATAGCCTCCCTCGGGCAGACTTTGTCTGGCCGTTGGTCAGAAGAGAAGGCGAATGAATGGTATGCCCAGCAGCCTTGGCTTGTTGGCTCTGACTACATTCACGTCGGATGCGATCAATGAACTGGAAATGTTTCAGGCCGCGACCTTTAATGCTTCATTGAACGACAAGGAATTGGGCCTTGCCGAATCCATTGGCATGAATACGATGCGAGTATTTCTGCAGGATCAGCTCTGGCAGCAGGATCCAGAGGGATTCAAGAAGCGTTTGGATACGTTTTTGGCGATTGCCGCGAAGCACCATATCAAACCGCTGCTGGTGCTGTTCGATTCCTGTTGGGAGACTGATCCTCATCTTGGACCGCAGCACCCTCCGATTCCGGGGGTTCATAACTCCGGCTGGGTACAAAGTCCCGGGAAACGAGAGCTCCTGGATACCGCCTACGAATCGAAGCTGCGAGAGTATGTCGAGGGTATTGTGGGAGCCTTTGCGAAGGATGACCGCATCCTTGGCTGGGATATTTGGAACGAGCCCGACAATGGCGGTGGTGACCTGAGTGCGGACGTTCCCGCCAAGGTAAAACGTGTGAATGAATTGCTCCCAAAAGCATTCCAATGGGCACGGTCGGTCCACCCGAACCAGCCTCTCACCAGTGGTGTGTGGACGGGGGATTGGTCGGACCCCGCGAAAGAGAGCGCGACGACAAAGATTCAGTTAGCGGAGTCCGATGTGATTTCATTTCATAATTATGGATGGCCTGAGGAGTTTGAAGCGCGAATCGTGGAACTTCAAGGTCAACATCGTCCCATCATTTGTACGGAGTACATGGCGCGTGGAGCCGGAAGTACGTTTGACGGTTCGCTCCCAATCGCCAAGAAATACAAAGTTGGCGCGATCAACTGGGGTTTCGTTGCCGGAAAGACTCAAACGTATTTTCCGTGGGACTCCTGGGAGAATCCATACGTGCGGCGACAGCCCACAGTGTGGTTTCATGAGATTTTTCGCCAAGACTATACGCCCTACCGGCAACATGAGGTGGATTTGATCAGGCAGCTGACTGGTCGCGGGACGCCGGATTCCGCGTCGGAACGGAAATGAGAAGTAGGGGTGAGGACGAATAGGCCAGTCCGTGACAGATATCACCTAGCATCGGCGCGAATGCTGCGCATGGCGACGCTCATATTGTGCTTGTTCTTCGCCGCGCTAGAGGGTCTGTCCCAAGTGACAACCACATATGGAGAGGCAAAGCACGCCTATGAGCTAAAGCACTTCCGGATGGCAGCTCAACTTTTTGCGAAAGTTGCGAACAGTGGACGTGATCATCCTGCCTCCCGTCGCACCGATGCACTCTTGATGCAAGCAAGATCTCTTGCGAACTTGGGCGATTTTGGGGCTGCAGAGCGCGTGATCCGCGCCTACATCGGGCAGGATGCGCGTTCCTACCAGGGGTTGTATCTGCTGGGTTACGTGCTGGAACGCGAAAACAAGCCGAAAGAGTCACTGGAGCTTTTTACTCGCGCTGCGGCGATCTCCGCGCCACGTCCGGAGGATCTCAGGCTGGTGGCTCTGGACTATGTCTTGTTGGACGACTACAGCGATGCCATCAAGTGGTTGAGCCACGCAGTGGGAACAGATCCCTCCAATACGGAAGCGTGGTACGACCTTGGCCGCGCGCAGATGCATGTGGGAAACTTCGGAGAAGCTGAACGAGATTTTGGGCGAGTGATTGCCTTGAATCCTCGGGAGTCGAGAGCACTCAATAACCTTGGCCTATCGTACGAGGCTCAGAATCGGCCGGACGAAGCGCTGGCTGCCTACCTCCGAGCAATCGACGCCCAGAAGGAGTCGCGTCATCCATCGGAGCAGCCTCTGCTCAATCTGGGAGCCTTTCTGAACACGAGAATGCGCTTCGATGAGGCTATTGCCCCTCTACGGAAGGCAGTGGCGCTATCACCCTCGAACAGCAGATGCCACGAGGAGCTGTCCAAGGCCTACGTCGGAACGCATCATGATGATCTGGCGCGAGAGCAAATGGAGAGGGCCGTGTCCCTGGAACCGAAGAGTCCCAGTCTTCACTATGAACTCAGCCAGATTTATCGCAGGGCTGGTCTTGCAGAACGCGCAAAAACCGAATTAAAAATGAGTTCAGATTTGTATGGAACTAGCTCCGCGACGATGGAAGAAGGACAGCGTTCAGGTTCGTCACCAGCGATACCGAAGTAATTTGAGACGGCAATAGCCTGACCCGCCAAAGCCGGTTTAGTCATCCCTCTGGCGGAGTTTTTTCTAGCTAGATGGATTGACAACTGTCACTTCAATGACCGAAACTCATCGCGGTCCTGTCTGAAGACCGCTAGTACGACCGAATTTAGTTGCACCCCTTCAAATCAGCCGCCCGATCGAAAGACCAAGAGATCTTAAAAAATAGGGCGCCGAGTGGTACATTCCGGAGGCAAAAGTGAAATTCTGCGCAATCACTCGGCTCACCCGAGTGACAATGCTGTGTTTTGCCCTGTTTCTCTTTGGGACCGTCGCGAAGGCTCAGACAACACAGGGCGAAATCGCTGGCAATGTCCTTGATGCGTCAGGGGCTGTGATACCCAATGCAACTGTGACCGCCAAGAGCGAGGATACGGGCGCGGTTTTCAGCGCGATCTCTTCTTCGGTCGGCGCTTACCGCTTTCCTTCGGTTCCACTGGGTCGTTATACCCTCACCACCACAGCCACCGGCTTCAAGTCCACCGTGAACAAAGGGGTTGAGGTTCGTGTGGGTTCGACAACCGCCTTCGAGATCACACTCAGCGCGGGTGGTGCCGATGAGACGATAACCGTTCAATCCGATCTGCCATCCATCGAAACGCAATCGTCGGACGTGGGTGGCACGGTCACGACCAGACAGATCGTCGACTTGCCCCTGGCACTCGGTGGCGTTGGTGCGATGCGCTCGCCTGAAGCTTTCGTGTTCCTGATTCCCGGCACCACGGGCCCCGGATCATCGAACAGCAGCAACGGTATCTTCATCAACAAGTTAGGTGGCGGCCAGAACTTCGGCAACGAGATTCTCCTTGATGGCGCTTCCGTGATCCGCACGGAAAATGGATCGTCGTTTGACGAGACTGCACCTTCGGTTGAGGCCGTGTCAGAATTCAAGGTCACAACATCGACTCCCGCAGCGGAGTTTGGTCGAACCACAGGTGGTATCGAAAATTTTGTAACGAAGAGCGGAAAGAACCAATTTCACGGCACCATCTTCGACATCTTCCGCAACGAAGCTTTGAACGCAAACGATTGGTTCAATAACGGGAAAAAGGCCTATTACCAATCCATAAATGATCCACAAGAGAAGAATTTCAATCGCGGCACAGACAAGAAGAACGATTACGGCGGCAGCCTCGGCGGGCCGGTTAGAGTTCCGCATCTTTACAACGGCCGTGACAGGACATTTTTCTTTTTCGCTTGGGAACAATATCGCCAAACCCTTGGGGGGCAATTCACGAGTTCGGTTCCTACAACGGCGGAACGCAGCGGCAACTTCCAGGATCAGCTCATCAACGGCGCCACTGGCCAGATCAATCCTTGTGACGGCAAGCCAATCTTTTTTGGTGAGATATTTGACCCCGCAACAACTCAAACAGTCAACGGGGTTCGCTGCCGGCTGCCCTTCGGAACTGCACCGACTAGCGCTACAGGACCATTTCCTGCCGACTTCAATGTGATTCCTCAGGGTCGATTTAGCAAGGTCGGAAGCGCAGTGGCCGCGCTATATCCGAGTCCGACGAACGGCTCGATCAACAACAACTACACGCTAACCTCTTCATCGCCGGTTAACAACACCACGTACACCATCCGTATCGATGACACCATTAACCAGAAAAATAGCATATGGGGGTCGTATAACACCCGTGAAAACACGCGCAACAATCCAACAAACCGTGCGTATCCCGGGCCGGCAGATTATGCGACGCAAGTGCAGGACTTCATCACCCACTTCGGTCGTGGTGGCTGGGACTATGTCATCACTCCCAACCTGCTGAATCACCTCAACATTGGTACCAATCGGACCAATTCGATCAATGGCTCGTTTGAGGCCCTTAGCGGAATTAACTATGCAGAACAACTAGGCATCGGAAACATCACTACTGGCTTGCCTCATTTTTCGATTGGTGGCTATAGCGACATCAGCCGCAATCAAAACGACGACAACGTTGATAACGGCATCCGGCTCAACGATTCGGTGAGCTGGCAGCATGGACGCAACAGTTTCAAATTCGGCATCGATTACCGCTATCAGCAATATTCGAGCATCTCGAAAGGCGGGATCAACGGTAACTTCAGCTTTCAGGGTGCGGAAACAAAGGCATCTCAGACCGGCGCGTATCAAAACGGTACCGGCAACGGATTTGCAAGCCTCCTCCTCGGAACTGCGGACTTTGGTGGCGCGACCATTCCGTTTCATCAGGCACAGTGGATACAGGACTACTATTCTGGCTTTTTGCAGGATGACTTTAAGCTGACCAAAAACCTGGTGTTGAATCTTGGCTTGCGGTACGACGTTGATCGCCCACGAAAGGAAAAGTACAACGACACGTCGAACTTCAGCGAGACGGCCATCGACCCCAAGACCGGAACTCCCGGCGCTCTTGTCTTTGCGTCTAATTGTGACAAATGCAACAAGCGTTGGGCCGATACCTGGTGGAAGGACATTGGACCACGTGTCGGTTTTGCCTACACGCCCCCCTGGCTCGCCGGAAAGACCGTTGTGCGCGGCGGATTTGCCACCCTGTATGCGCCGTTACAATACAGCGATTTCGGTGGCGACACGCGGACTGGCTACACCGCAAACGTGAGTTTTGGTTCTGATGGATTCGATCCTGCCTTCAGCATCGACAATGGGCTGCCTGCTTACACGGTCGGCATCAATCTGGACCCTGGCCAATTCGACAACGGAAACGCAAACGCGCCAACCCCATTCGGGAATTTCGTTAAGGCTTCCTATGGGCGTCCCGGCATGCTCAACCAGTGGAACATGCAGGTACAGCAGGAGTTGACCAAGGACATGATCATGACGATCGGTTACATTGGCAACGCTGGCGCACATTTGAAATCTCAGGAAGAAAACATCAACAACATGCCGAAGTCGAACTTCGCGCGGGGCGATGCGCTAGTCAGCCATGACCTTGCGAGCAACAGCGTCGGGCTGCCCTATTCTGCCTTCAATGGTCAGGTGCAGCAGGCGCTGCGTCCGTTCCCGCAGTATGCCTTCATCGCAACTGATTGCTGCCTGCAAAACGTCGGCCACTCTTCCTATGAGGCGCTTGTTGCAAGCGTGGAGAGGCGGTTCTCTCAGGGGCTCAACCTGCAAGCATCCTACACCTGGTCAAAAACGATCACGAACGCTGACTCCATCATCAACGTGACCAATGGTGTTCAGCAGGAACAAGATCCGTTCAGTTCCAAAAGCCAAAAGGCGATTTCGAACCAGGACATCCCAAATACCTTTGTAGTCAGCTACCTGTATCAACTGCCATTTGGAAGAAATCAGAAATTCTTGAGCGGTGGCAATCCACTTGTTAGGGCTCTCGTCAGCGGGTTTGAACTCGGTGGCGTTCAGCGATATCAGTCTGGCGAGCCATTTACGTTCGGCTGCGCAAGCGGTATTCCAGGATGGGATAACTGCATAAACTTCACCCGGCTCCCAGGTACGTCGCTCTCCAGCAACGCCCGGAGAAATGGGAAGCTGGATCCATTCCGAGAGCTCAAGAACGGGAACAGTCTTCCTGGCCCGGATCCCAACGTTGATTCAATCTTCAATGGTTTGTTGATTCCAACAACGGTCAACGGAGAGTCAGATAACCCTGGATACGCGGCGCTCCAGAACGCCCCGGCATTGAGTGACCAGAATACATTTGACAATCGACGTCTCCGCGCCAAAGCGCTTGGCGATGTTGGAACTTGTCCAACTTGCGATAATGGAGGATATTTATTCGGAAACGTTCCCCGCGTCACGGGCGAAATCCGGAACTTCCGTTATTTCAATGAAGACTTCAGCTTCCTGAAGAAGACTCCGATCACCGAAGGTCTTACCTTTATTTTCAAGGTTGAGATGCTTAATGCGTTCAACCGGCACGTGTTTGCGACACCGAGCACTCAGCCATATGACCGCTTTTACGGCGTTCCAACGGGTACGATCGACGGGCCCAGAAATATCCAGCTAACCGGACGTTTCGAGTTCTAATCGAGCGCACGATACGGCGGTTCATCATTTTTGGCAGGGCGAAATCTCCACGACTTCGCCCTCGCCAAGACTCTCCGCTCGCATCCTAGTCATTCCTACATCATTCACTCTCGATTTACGGCCAAGATCACAGAACTTCAACCGGCGCAAATTTGCGAACGTGTCGTCTTAAAGGCGAGTTCCTCTGTTCCTTTGATTCCTCTGCTGTTCCTTCATGCGCTAGAAGAGGCCCGACAATGCGTTTCGCTCCTGGACCTTTCTCAATTTCGCTCACAAGATTCGTATGCTTCGCATTCGCAGCGAGCCTTGTTGTCTCTCAAGCATTCGCGCAGATGACAGAGTCAACCGCAGGTGCAACGACTGAGCCGATCCATTTGCGTGTTACTCGCCCGCCGCAAGTTCAAATGATTCCCGCAATGCTGTTTGGCAGCTTCCTGGAACCAATCGGCCACTCCACCTACGGTGGCTTGTGGGCAGACGTGGTGGAGAACCCGTCGTTCGAAGAGGGTCTCTGGTCGGCGGGCAATGTCGCGGGTCTCATGCAGGAGCATCCTGAACTTCGAAGGGCATCTTCGCTCGGTTTACCTCTTCCATGGCAACCTCTGGATCCGTTGCAGGGAAACCGCTACTCGCCTGTGCGGGGAGATGCGGCCAATTCCGGACAGTCGTTGCTCCTCATGGCATTACCTGGCAAAGAAGTTGGTGTGTTGCAGCAGGTGTATCTGCCCGTTCATCGAGAGCTGTCTTATAAAGGCTCTATATGGATCAAACGGATTCGAGGGCAGGAACCGATAAGCGTTTCTCTTCGCCGGCATGCCCACCCGGAACAGACACTGGTGGCCGCGGACATCCAAGCTGATTCAACAGACTGGAAGAAACTTCCGTTCGAGTTACACCTGAAAACATACGAAGTTGCGCCTCTCGAGCCGGTAGACCTCGTCGTGTCGCTCTCCAATGATAGTCGTGCGCTTATTGACAATGTGTCACTCATGCCGTCCGATGCCATAGATGGCATGGATCCGGATGTCATTGCAATGGCGCGAGATTTGCATTCGCCAATCGTCCGCTTCGGTGGAAACTTCACTTCTGCCTATGACTGGAAAGACGGCGTCGGCCCCCTCGATTCGCGCGTGAGCAAAGTCAATTTGTCCTGGGGCATCCCGGAGTACAACACCTTCGGCACTGACGAGTTTCTTAAATTCTGCGAACTCATTGGTGCTCAACCGCAAATCGCCCTCAACCTTGGTACGGGCACTTCTGCGCAAGCCGCCGACTGGGTGGCCTATGTGAATAGCCATTGGGCAAACCACAAGGGCGGTTTGTTGTGGGAGATGGGCAACGAGCTATGGGGTGACTTCCAGGTTGGCTATCCTTCACCGGAGCGTATTGCGGCAGTTACGCTGGCAACGAGTGAAGCTGTTCGCAAGGTGGATCCCGGCAGCCGCCTGATTGCAACCGGTGGAGATGAAGACTCCTTCTCCGATTGGAATGCGCGGCAGCTCAAGAATCCAGAGGGTAGTTTCAATTACCTTTCTACTCACTTCGTGGTAACCGATCGTGTGCAACTTGCGCACCCTTCCAATGACTTCCGTACGATGGCGACACTCGCTTTGCCTTGGGGTCTCACTGATCGAATGCGCACGATCAAGAAACAGGCCGAGGAAGCTGGACACAAAGACGTTCGCGTGGCTTTCACTGAGTGGCTGATAGTATCCGATTCTCACTCTGGACCACACTTCAGAAATATGGGCGGAGGCCTCTTCGCTGGGGGCTTCCTGAATATGCTGATGCGCAACAGCGACATAATCGACGTATCGGACATGACGGGAATCTTGGAATTCGGAGGCATCTGGAAAAGGAGGGAGCAGGTCTACGGAGCTCCCGCCTATTGGGTTTTACGCTCGTTTGCCAATGCGCAACCGCACACCCTACTGGCGGTTTCCTCCGATTCACCAACCTACTCTATCTCGAGGGGCATCACTCGACTGCCCGAGATCTCCAATGTTCCTTATCTCGATACGGTTGCCGCCGTATCAGAAGACGGATCCAGGCTTTTCTTGTTTTGCGTGAACCGACATCTTTCCCGGCCGGAAAAGGCGTCTATCGATCTGCGATCCCTGGGAGTTGCAAACGGCGATGCCAATGTAACCATCATTCAAGCGGAAAGCATTCTTTCTGAAAATGACGAGCAAGACCCAACGCAAATTGTGCCAGAGAGCCACAAGCTGCATTTCGTCGGAGACCTCAGCTACACATTTCCGAATGCAAGCGTTGTGGTGATCGAGGTTCCGCTTCAAATCCGTTAAATTTTGCCAGGGATGGTAGGTTGCCAGGCAGGGTCTGTACGATTCGTCGAGCTGACTTGACTGGACTTCAAATGGAGATGTAGCAAGATATGATAATTAGCTCGCGACAGCTTTCTCTCTCCTTATCGCTGTTAGGTGCACTTTTTATCGCGACCCAGGTCTCGGGTCAGGACGGCTCAAGGACCTTTACCAATCCTTTGCTACGAAGGGGGGCGGATCCCTGGGTGATTCAATGGCAAGGGAACTATTACTACATGAATTCAACCGGGACAAACCTGACGATCTGGAAGACGCGGGATATCACGGACCTGGAGCATGCAGAGACAAAGGTGGTTTGGACGCCACCAGCTTCTGGACCTTATTCGCACGAGATCTGGGCTCCCGAGCTGCATCATTTGGCCAGCCGCTGGTATATATACTTCGCCGCGGACGCTGGATCGAATGAGTCGCATCGGATTTGGGTGTTGGAGAATAGTTCGGCCGATCCGTGGACGGGCTCATGGCAAATGAAGGGCAAGTTATCGGGTCCACAAGACCGGTGGGCGATCGATCCGAGTGTTTTTGAGAACAAGGGCCAAACGTTCGCTGTTTGGTCGGGCTGGGATGGGCCTGTCAATGGGTCTCAAAAGATCTTCATAAGCAAGCTCGAAAACCCTTGGACGCTCGGTAGCAAACCAGTTGTCATCTCTACACCGGAATTGCCTTGGGAAAAGGTCGGAGACCTGGCCAAACCAAATCAAATCGATGAGATTCCTCATGTTGATGTGAACGAAGGCCCTGAGATTCTCCGCCATGGTGGCAAGATCATGCTGATCTACTCGGCGAGCGGCTGCTGGACTGACTACTACGAACTCGGCTTGTTGACAGCATCTGAAGATAGCGATCTCCTCGATCCCTTAGCGTGGGTCAAGTCGAACAAGCCGGTATTCTGGCAATCGCCTGAAGCGTCTGTCTATGGACCGGGCCACAACACCTTCTTCAAGTCGCCGGATCAAAAAGAGGACTGGATCCTGTACCACGCGAATTCGGCGCCGGGCCAAGGTTGCGGACGCGACAGGTCGCCACGAGCACAACCCTTCAGTTGGAAGCCCGACGGAACTCCCGATTTTGGAAGACCCATTCCCTTGAATCGGAAGATTGATAAGCCATCCGGCACCCCCAACTGAGGATTATCGCGTGCAGACAGAATAGCTCGCGAGGAATCACTCGGGCGACATGAGTGATTGAAGAAAAGGTCGTAGAAAGATTCTCGACCGTGTGGTGCTGTCTCCTCGCCGCGTTCTGCGAATACTCTAAACAACGGCATCGCGAGGCGAATCGTCTTGCGGGTCGGTCGTTAAAGACGAGGAAATGGGAAGATGTCGAAGATGCTGGCCTGGAGGTCGAATGAGGTCCAAACTTCAGAAGGCGGAGCCCATCGCGCAAGCCTTTGTCAAACGAGATGGCAACGATCTGGATAGCCGGGACCATTGTGGGGGACCGGTCAGCACCTCCGGGCGACTCGCCGGCCTCGGATAACGTCAGACCGACGGTTAAAGATGTCGCAACTCTGGCTGGAGTCTCGACAGCCACGGTTTCACGTGTAATGAATGGATCGATGAGAGTGTCAAGCCGGATCCGGAAGAAAGTTCTCAAAGCGGTCATTGAGCTACATACCGCCCGAATGAGCATGCTTCCGAACTTGGAAGAGCAACCGCGGGAATCCCGAAGAACCGAGAGTTTCGACGTCCAGTCTAGTGCGAGGAGGGCTGGCATGATCGGTCGCGGCATCTTTCTGAGCCCTATCATTCAGACTTGAATTTGCTGAGGCTGGTTTGTGGAGCCGGCAGCGTAATCGAGTATCGCTAAGATGGCCAGATTCGCTGCCAGTTGGAGCGCAGTTGGGCCGCCGAAACCCAAGACTCCGCCGGTGGGGACGCGCTAGCCGGCGTCGGTCAGAAGGATATCCATACTACGCGGAAGTGGTCTCGCATTTGGTTGCTGATTGCGTCGATGCCCGCTGCTCCAGCGCTGGTTAAGATTATGCCGTCGAAGGGATCCGACAGCACTTCAGGACTTCAGGTGCTCCAGGGACGAAGGTGCCATCCTGTCCGAGGTCGATTGGCATGCCACTCGTGTCGGTGATGCCGTTTCCCGCGCTTACGTTGAGTGCGAGTGCGCGGCCGTTCGAAGCCTTTTTCGAGTAAATTATTTGCGGCGCGGCCGCGGTTCCGTGGGTACGATCGAACGAATCCTGTCTCAGATCGTCTTCACGCTCAAGCGACTCGCAAAAACCAATGCGGGTCTGACCCGAACAGGGTCCAGAGCCCACCCATGAGCGGCACGCGACCGTGCGTTCGACTCACATCCCCTTCCGCCAGCATACAGGTTGTGCTTTCCTGAAGGCTCTCGTTCACCGAGAGCCGCTTCGTCTCATGCAGCATATTGTCTTGGCCCCACCCAGAGTTGGGGAGGTTGTCAAAACCCATGTGTTGCCGGTTCAGCGGTTGTATTTCGCGGGTTTCCCTAAAATTGCCATAAACGGACGGCGGTGAGTCGGCGGGATGTTTACGAGTTAAGATTTAAATAGGAGCTATTTTCTTGAATCCCGTGTACTTTCCGGTCGCTTTGGCTGCTGTCATTACGATTGCGACAGCACACGCCGACCCCGCGAAAGCGGTCTTAGCGGACGTGGGACTTTCAAGTGAGGGCAACTCCTGGGCTTCACCCGGTGAGGATGACGAAGGCGTCGATTTGATATCCACGGGCGACTTCAACCGTGACGGAATTGCCGACATGGTGGAGGCGACCGGCGGAAGAGACTCGGGGCAGCATTTTCTTACTGTGCTACTTGGCCAGGTAGATGGCACGTTCAGAAATGTTGCCTCCCATAACTTGGTCGACGGAGATCCCCGCGAGTTGCTAGTTGGGGACTTTAATAGAGACGGCAACCTAGACGTGCTTGTGGGAGAAGGCGGTGGCGGGATTTTGGAGTTTCTGGGCGACGGCACGGGAAAAATGGAGGGTACGGGCAAGATTGCGACATTCGGGTCAGTGGCGTCCATCGCGGCGGGCCACTTTACCAAAAGCGGGGATCTTGATCTTGTAATCTCTGATGTTCGCTCGAATTCAGCCGTAATCCTCCTCGGCGCGGGCGACGGGACTTTCCGGTTCAAGTGGTCATTTGAGTTGCCGAAGCGTGGAAAGGAATTCCATGTGGCAATCGCGGACTTCAACAATGATGGAACTGCCGATCTCGTGATTACGAACGAGGATGACGATAATTACGAAGTCATGCTCGGCAACGGCAATGGCACATTCACGTACGCGCCCGAACTTAGCCACCTCCGGGATCCCAATTCTTACTGCCCTTCCTGACGCCGGCTTGAAAATCGACTGCTTTAGCGATTCGTAAATCTGGGTTGATCTATGATCAGCTAATGGGCTGGTCTTGCCTCCTGCGGGGATTGCAACTAGACTTCTCACCGGACTAACTTGAAGCAGAATCGCGCACCAGATCGGCTTTCCCGTCGATGTCACATCAAAGGCAAATCACACAATGCGAAATCCGCAGGCGACGACACCATCATCCTTATGGCTCCCGAGATCGAATGAATGCGGTTGAGAAACTCTCCACGTACTGCTAGCAGGTTCCTGTTCCTATGAGAATGTTCCGACTCGTCACGGCATTTGTCGCCTTCGCAATTCTTGCGAAGGCTTCAGGCTCGCGCGTGTTAGCTGGGCAGGAATTGGACTCCCCCGTGCTTGAGCATCCATCCTCCGACAGTTGGCCACTCTACCACGGAGATTATTCCGGCCAGCGTCACAGCCAACTCACCCAGATTGCGCCATCCAATGTAAACTCTCTCGGGCTTGCGTGGGCGTTTCAGACAAATCAGCCTGCGGCTATCAAGTCTTCGCCACTGCTCGTAGATGGAGTTCTTTACTTTACGGTTCCAGACAACGTGTGGGCGGTAGACGCGCGTTCGGGACACATGGTTTGGCATTTCAATCATCCCACTACAACAGGCGAACACATTGGGCACCGTGGCGTTGCCATTTACAAAGGATGGATTTACTTCACCACTCCCGACGCGCATCTACTTTCGCTCAATGCCAAAGACGGGACACTTCGCTGGGATAAGGTGATCGCGGACGTCAAGCAGGGATACTGGTCCACTATGGCCCCGCTTGTGGTGAAAGATCACGTGATAGTCGGAGTGGGCGGTGACTTGGACAATATTCCCGGCCTGTTGCGGTCCTTCGACCCCGAGAGCGGGGCGGTGCAATGGCAGTGGCTCGCGACTCCGCGTGCCGGCACACCTAACGCTACCACGGGCGGTATGACGTGGATGACGGGTACCTACGATCCCGAACTGAACCTCGTCTACTGGGGCACCGGCAATCCGACGCCTGTATTGAATGGCACGGTGAGACCGGGAGACAACACGTGGACCTGCAGTATTGTGGCGTTAAACCCCGACTCGGGCAGGCTGGCCTGGGGATTTTCCGCGTCGCCTCACGATACGCATGACTGGGATGCTGTGGAAACGCCAGTTTTGGTGAACGGAACGTTTCACGGAGAGCCAAGGAAGATGCTGATGCAGAGTTCACGCAACGGCTACTTCTTCGTTCTTGACCGCACCAACGGGAAGAGCCTTTTGACCACGCCTTATGGGCCAACTAACTGGGCACTTGGGGTCGACAAAGACGGACGCCCCATTCCGAACCCAGACAAAGACCCCAAGCGTGATGGAAGGTTGATTGCCCCCGACGAGGGCGGCTTGACCAACTACCGTTCGCCGAGTTTCGATCCAAAGACCGGGTTGTTCATTGTCGACGCGCATCCCAGCTACAGCGTCTACTTCGCCAAGCCTGAGGATGGCGCGTACGGTTGGGCTGGCGCCGATTACGGCCTTTGGGGAAAAGGCGTAATCGAAGCCATTGATTACCAATCGGGCAGCATTCGCTGGAGCCACGAAGTGGGCGAAGGCGGGTCGGGCGCTGGTGTGCTCACTACCGATGCGGGACTGACCTTCACTGGCGATTCGACGGGAAATATTCTGGCATTGTCGACGACGGAAGGCAAAACCCTTTGGCACTCTCAGACCGGCGCCCCAATACAAACATCCCCTATGACTTATGAACTCGATGGCCGGCAATATCTGGTGACCGGAAGCGGCGGGGTAATGTTTGCGTGGACGCTTCCGCGCGAGCGGGCTACGCCTTGAGGGTCTGCTCTTCTTCGGCTGCCCTCTTCCACTTTCAATTCGCATAATGCGAACGGTATCGAAGCTAGTCCCAATGAGAGGCGTCACCCAGATGCGCATGACGGATTCCCTCAGAACAACGCGACTGTAGTCGTCGGGCTCGGGACGTTCTAGTCGTAGACACTCTATCGTGCCCTCCGCTGCAGGATGAGACATAGCTTGAATTCGAAAGTGGACTGACGAAGTTGGTTGCTTTATCGCGAATATCCACTGGCAAGGCAATCACACCGCCGACGATTCATAGACAGCAGATTATGACATGAATGGTTCTCTTGGTGAGACGAACAGTTGAGTTGTAGGGACAGAGTGCCGTTTATGACGTTTGCCATCATCACCGGGCACCTTTTCGAAAAAGTAAGATCGTTTTCACGAACGATTGACGAAGCTTTCACTTTGGAGGCAAGCCGTGAAACGATCCCATCCGGGATGGATGCTTTTCTGCATCGTCCTTGCAGTTCACTTCTCCTTCGGCCAGATCGCAAGCACCTCACTGCGCGGAACGATCAAAGATCCATCCGCTGCCGCTTGTTCCGGGAGCAAAAGTAATCATTGTTGACAAGGCAAATGGCACAACATTCAGCGCCGTAACGGAAAGTGATGGGAATTACATCTTCCCGCAAATACCGCCTGCCAAATACACAATAACGGTGAGCTCGGCAGGTTTTGGCGAGCAATCAAAGATTGCGGAACTGCTTGTGAATCAGCCGGCGACCATCAATTTCATTTTGACGATTCAGGCAAGCAATGAAACTGTCGATGTGAGCGCGTTAGCCCAGACTCTGAATACGTCTGATGCGACAATTGGCAATGCCGTGGGTAACTCCACCATTGAAGCGATGCCGCTGGATGGCCGCGATCCTATCTCATTGTTGAGCTTGCAGCCGGGAGCACTATACCTGGGCGAGACAGCCAACTTGATCGACAAATCCACGCCGTCGTTTCTCGATAGCAGGCAAGGAGCGGTTTCGGGCGCTCGATCTGATCAGGGGAACGTTACTCTGGATGGCGTCGACGACAACGACCAAATTAACGGGTATGCGTTCAATGGTGTTCTCCGCTCAACACTTGATTCAACCGAGGAATTTCGGGTTACCACCTCGAACGGAAATGCCGATGCAGGCCGTTCCTCCGGCGCGCAGGTTTCGCTGATAACGAAGAGTGGCACAAACAAGGTGCATGGTTCATTGTATGAATACAATCGTCCATCGAATATGGTCGCCAATGATTGGTTCATCAAAAACCAACAAGCCGCGACGGGCGAAGCGAACCGCCCGACCAAGTACATCGTAAATACCTTTGGCGGTAGTGTTGGTGGGCCAGTCCTGCGAGACAAGCTGTTCTTCTTTTACAACTACGAAGGGCAACGTCTTGCAACGAATCAAACAGTATCGGCAATTACTCCGTCTGCGACGTTCCTCCAGGGACAAATTGGCTACACCGACGTCAATGGAAACGTTCAAATGCTGACATCGCAGCAGATCGCCCAGCTTGGACTCCAATTGCACACAGTGCACCACGCCTGGAGTGGATGCAGCAATGCTGGCGTATCTCTCCAAGGAACCCGCAGCCACAGTTCTTGCAGCGGGAGACGGCGTCAACTTCGGGTCATATAGTTTCAGTTCCCCTGCGCCCAGCTCACTCAACACAAACATTGGAAAAATTGACTACACACCCAACAAATCAAATCACATCTTCGTTCGAGGGAATCTTCAGAAAGATACTGCTGTTGGCCCCGAAAACTTTCCCGGGCAGCCCGCATCGCAATTTCTTGAGGACAATACCAAGGGGCTGGCGATCGGCCACACATGGACTCCCACCTCGAATATCGTCAACGATCTTCGGTACGGGTTCATTCGCCAGGGCTACTCCAGCGCCGGCATTGGCAAGGGCGATTACGTGACGGTGCGGTTCTTGAGTCAGCCAACAGCCCAGACTCGCAGTGCCATCGTCAGTATCCCTCTCAACACCATTGATGACACCGTCAGCTGGAATCGAAAGAATCACACCATCTCGGTCAGGCGGCAATTGGCGTCTGATTCAAAGCAACTCCGCCAACGACACCAACTCCTACAACGGCGCCAATACCAATCCGTCCTACCTGAGTTCCAGGGGTAGCCCCGATCCCACAACGTTGGGATTGCCGGCCATAGGACAAAACGAGACGGCCTTCGATCAGATGTACGCCACCATCGTCGGCGATGTCGCGGAACAAGACTCCAGCAACAACTACGTCGTGAGCGGTAAAACCAGCGCCACTCTGCTTCCTGACGGCTCATTTGTTACCAGGCATTTCAAGGCCAATGAATTCGAATATTTTCTTCAGGATTCGTGGCGGATGAGACAGAATCTCACCTTGACATTCGGTCTTCGCCACACCATCCTGCAAACCCCTTATGAAACCAAGGGGCAGGAGATAGCTCCCACCGTTGACATGCACGACTGGTTTGAAAAGCGGGGCGAGGCGGCCGCGAGAGGAGCGGTCTATGAGCCCGACCTGCTGTTCGCGCCGGTCGGAAAAGTGAACAACCAGCCGGCATTTTGGCCTAAACAGAAGCTCAACATTGCGCCTCGACTCGCCATCGTCTATTCGCCCGATGCAAAGACTTCCATCCGAACCGGCTACGGCATCTACTTCGATCATTTCGGCGAAGCACTGTCGAGCCGCTTCAGCAGCCTTGGATCATTCGGTCTCTCTTCGCAGTTTCAACAGCCCCGCCGAACACAGTGAACTTCAATACGGCGCCCCGCTTCACCGGTCCCGAACGATCTGCCGAATCTGCCCGTCCCTGCTGCACCGGATACCCAGACTTATCCCTACGCCGTGCCCGATGGGACGTTTGGCATCAACTGGGGCATCGACAACCACATCAAGACGCCCTATGTGCAGGCTTTCAATCTGTCCATCCAACGTGAACTGCCCGGCGGATTCCTGCTCGATTCAGCATACGTCGGGCGAATTGGCCGTCATCTGTTCCAGCAACTCGATCTCGCCGAGCCCGTGAATTACAACGATCCCAAGGGCGCGGGAGATTACTTCACCGCGGGAACCCAGATGTCCAAGGCTTCTGACCAGTTGGGTGGCTCCTGCCTTCCTTTGCGACGGAAATCTGCAGCATATCCAAACCATTCCATATTTTGAGGATGTCTTTCCGCAGATGCAGAACCTCGACTTCAACGGGGAGAGCGCCACGGACGCTATCTACAACAACGAATGGGCGAACCAACGCTACTCGTACGGCGAAACCGGGGCGATTTACGACATCGACTTCCGCTGCTTCTACGGTTGTCCCAATGGCTCTGTGTTCTGGAATCCGCAGTTCAGTTCACTCATCGCTCTCTCGTCAATCGGAAACAGTTACTACAACGCCGGACAGTTCACACTCCGCCATCCCTCGCAGCACGGGCTCACTCTCGATCTCAGTTACACGCTTTCGCACTCCATAGACATGGGCTCGGATACTGAGCGCTCCAACACCTCCTACGGAGGAATTCAGAACACCTGGAACCCCAGGTTAAGCCGCGGCACCTCTGACTTCGACACCAAGCACCTCATCTCCGGCGACTGGGTATACGTCATGCCGTTTGGCGCCGGTAAGACTTTCCTGGCAAGTTCCGGCAAGACTTGGGAATGCCATCTGGGGTGGGTGGCAATGGGCGGGCCTCGGCCGGTGGTCAAGCGGTCTTCCCTTCTCGGTGATCGAGCCGGGATGGACCACGAGTTGGGAAGATCAGGCGTTCGCGGTCGTCACAGGGACCGTGAAGACGCACAAGCACATGGAGAACGGGTCGCCGCAGGTATTTGCAAATGACCAAGAGATCCAGAACGGTGTGTTACACAGGCTCCCCCATGCGCCTGCCATACCCCGGAGAAGCCGGTGAGCGGAACAAGTTCCGTTCCGACGGCGTCTTCAATATCGACTCGTCTTTGGCAAAGGACTGGGGTCTTGGTGAAAGAGCTCGCCTGAAGTTCGCCTGGGAGGTCTATAACGTCACAAACAGTGCCCGCTTCGATGCCGGCTCGTACTATAACGGCACCTTCGGGAATGCGCTAACATACGGCGGCTTTGGATATTACGCGAGCACCCTAGGCTCCCACGCATTTCGGAGGATGCAGTTAGGCCTGCGGCTCGACTTCTGATTCCTCATCTTACCTTTCAAAAAACACAGAGGCCGCCGATACGGCCTCTGTGTCGTTTCAGCCCGGAGTTCGAGCGTGATTTGCCTTGCTGCCTCGGCGGCGGTATTGGAGCGACACGCTGACGATGCAGATTTCGCACCATCTTGGGGCGATGAAACAGAGCGTCCCGTTTCTCTGGAACGAACCAATAGAGAGAACCGGGTGTGTTGGAAGGTCGCGGCCCGTTGGGCGCTCACTTCGATTCTTTGGTGACGGCGTCCGCCGCGTTCCCGGCTACGACCCAACTCGCAGACCCGGCCACCACGGCTTCATCCTCGAACCAGAGGAATCCGAAGTCGTCGATGCACTCTGGGAAATCGGGCTTGATGATGATGTATCCCGGAATCACGGCGCCAGGAATGTAAGCATTGTCGGCGCGGTTGTTGCTGTACGTTTTGATCTTTGAGACAGTACCGACGCCGGCGACATACGAAGTGCTGGATACCGGGTGCGTGCCGAGAATGTAGTTGACGGCGCGCAGTGTGTACTCGGGTCCGACAAGATCGGGAAACGCTTTGTGCAGAAAATACATCCGGATGGCCATGTCGACTACTGCGCCTGATCCGCCCCAGGTGCCCAAGCTGGGGGGCACGCCGAACGGGGTGGCGTCCAACTGCTTGTCAAGGCCTGCCATGTATGTCTTCACCGCTTCCCGCAGTTGATCTTTCGCGCTCGCGTCCAGATAAGGCAAGGCACGGACTGCCGTCCAACCGCGGAAACCCATCTGCTGCGGGGTGATTACCTGAGGGAACAACTCCTTCAGGCGGGACTTGTAGGGTTCGGCGCCATTGGTGGCGATGGTCAATTCCAGAGCCGCAGCCCAGTCCTGGGTAACGCTAAACGCGGCACGGCCGGCCGGAGGAGCTGCGGGAGCTGCTGGTGCGCTGGTCGCGCCGGGGCTTGCCGGAGCGCCGGACACCGCACCCTGAGAGGCAGCGAGCACGCCACCTCCGGGAGCGCCTGCGGGAGCTGCTCCGCCTAGGCCGCCGCCGGATGGGTTCTGCGTTGGGTGAGCCTTCTCATCGTTCCATGCTTTGATCGCGGTTTCGAGACAGTCTTTCGCGAGTGCGTCTTCATAGCCTTTCAGCACATCCGCCGATGCGGCCAGCGCTGCGATGGCGTTCCACTGGAAAAACGGGTTGTTCGTGGAGAAGATCCAGCGGTCGTCCGGCTTGCCGGAGTAGTCGCCCTTCACTTCGTTCGGAGCAAGCGTCGGGTCATAGATGCGGCCGTCGGTCTTCGACGCTCCGTCGCCCAGATGCGTGTACTGGCGCAGGTCCGGCTCATGCGTGCCGCGGATCGCGTGGCCGATGTTGTGGAACTGCGCCAGGATGAGCAGAGCACCGTGCTTGACTTGCTGCACCGTGTCCGGGACGCCATCGGGGCGATGCATCTCAACTTCATGCGTGCCTTCATCCACCGTGAGCTCGTCGTACTTGAGGTTGAATTCGCGATATGCGAGTGCCAGACTCTGAATCACGTTTAGTTGCGCAGGCTCCTCGAGGTCGAAGTCGCCGGCATCATACCAACCACCCACGTTCATCCCGGGAATGTGATCGCCCCCTTTGTACTTTCCGTCGGTTGCCGTGGCTTGATTCCAGCCGTCGAACTGCTCGCCAACCACCGGCGCCAGGCGTGCGTCGTCCAGATGCGAAGCAGCGTGCCACACACGATAGCCTTCGCGAACGGAAACGTGATCCATCTGCACCGCGATGTGATGGTCGAGGCTGTCCTGCCAGATGTTCGCGTAAGCGTCGTTGGAGATGGGGAAGGGCGCCGTCCGCTGGTTTGCGTACTCGATCACGTAAAGGCCCGGGTCCTTGATCGAAGTGAAATTGAATTTCGAATAGACGTATCGCAGCCAGGGCGTTGATGGCGTGATGGGGCCCTCGAACACTTGCTTGTACGATCCGTCCTCCATTAGGCGCAGCACCTTCGCAGTCTTTGGGGCCTCAAACTTCGGATCGAGCTCGATGACCGCCACCTTTTGGAAACCCGGCGCATAACCCACCTGGCTGTGAGCGATCATCGGCGGCCGCGTCCAGTTCGGAATCACGTCCGGCCTGATGTGCCACACGATGGCGCCTGTGGTCTTGCCCGAAGGGATCAGCGAACGCAACACAAACCAGCCGTTCTGTGCGCGGTCACGACCATCGAACAGCATCAAGTCGGCGGTATCCGACTTGACGTTGATCCGCGCCAGCGCGTCATCGACCCCCAGGGTGATGCTCTTGCCCTCGGCGAAAGGTAGCGGCTGTGTATATCCCTTTGCTTTGTCCCAGTCTTCCAGGTAGTAAGCCTTCTTCGGCTCATCGGCTAGCGGTAACACCTTCACCATCGGATCGTTTGGCGTTCGCGGAAAGATGCCGGCTTTGGTTCCGTCCACCAGGTAAGTCTTGCCCATGTAGATCGAAGGCAGGAACTCCACGTTGAAACCCGCCCGCCCGGCCAGTTTCTCCGGGAGCGGCTTGTCGAGATTAATGCTGACCCTCACACCGCCTTGTTCCGCCGCCACTTCAAGCGTGTAGCTCAAATCGAAGGTCGGAAACGCGAGGTCGGCGGTGAGCCGGTTGCTCGCCTTGTCGGCGTGTCGCCCTTTGAGGGTCGCCACCAGGTCCCACTGCTCGGGCGTCGGCATCAGGCGCACATCGCCGTTTGTAGCGATGCGCTGGCCATGGAGAATCATCTCCATGGCCGTGTTCTTCTGGTCCACGAACACGGGATGGTAGGTGCTGTCGTAGAGAAATACGCTGAAACCTTGAGTGTCGAGGTAGTTCTTGTCGGTCACCTTCATGGCAAAATCGGCGCAGAAAAGGCTTTGGCCGGAGGTCAAGGCCAAGAGAAGGCACACTCTGATTCGGGTCAGCATAGATTGGGAACTGCTCCTTTGCCCCAACCTAACATGCCGCGCATACCGCGGGGAGCGATTTTGGGTCACCCCTATTCGACCCGCTTGCCTTCCGCGTATTAAGCCAATCAATAAATGAAGAACATTCTTCTCCCATCGGGAGAGTTTGCGGTCATTTGCAGGCCCGTCTATTGACCTGAATTTGTGCACAAGATTTGCATTTTCTGCCGTGTAGCTTCGATTCGCTATTTCTACTCGACGCCATGCAGGAACTCTGAGCCCCACAGAAGGGCTCATTCCTTGAAGCTTAATGATGGTTTTTACGGGCACGCGGCTAGTTCCTCGTTGAGTCGCAGTCCCATTGAGGCGGTTCCCTGCAAAATTCCCAGCTCTGCCGGAATGCTCTCGCCGGCAGAAGGGTCCGAGTGTAACCCTGTCCCGAGCAAGTTCGATTTGCAATCGCACTACTTCGGTTCCGGATGCACGCACCCCTTCGCGAGGAACAGAATGACTTCTTTCACCGTTGCCCCGGCTCATTCCGGAACCCCTTTGGTACGCTCCCCTGAATTGGCTCGGCACCACCTGGGCCGCATCTTCTCCAGCGGCCCCCTGATCATTGCCGCTGCCTCACTCGTCCTCTCGTTGGGAACAGCCATCGAGTGTGGCTCAAATGCGCACGTACCTTTGTTGATTTACGGCCTCATTCTGTGGGAATGGTGGGGAATCACCGCTATCGCTCCGCCATTGTCAACATCAATCACGTTGGGGAGATTGTTCGCGAGGGAAAGAGCGAGAGCGCAATTGTTCTGCACAGCGGCCATCGGCTGCGGGTGAGCAAGGTGGGCCGGCAGAGCCTGCTGGCGGCGACTCGCAACTGAGGAAGCGCCGATGGGATTCTCGGCGCGCTTGACTGCTCGGTTCCTTCCGTTCGCTGCATAGTGATCGCATTTTCCGTGTTCAGGGGCAAGGCTGTATTCGAGGTCAGAAGATACCCCATTACACACTGCAAGTTAACGGCCAATCGCGCTCCGTTGACGCTGATAGCGAAATACCCCTTCTGTGGGTTTTGCGCGACCTTCTTGAGTCAACGGGACCAAGTACGGTTGCGGGATTGGGATGTGCGGCGCGTGCACGGTGCACATGAACGGCCAGGCCGTGCGGTCGTGCCAGACTTCGATTGCCAGCGCGGCAAGTCTGTCAGTGGTCACCATCGAAGGGCTCGGGCAGAACGGCCTTCACGCGGTGCAGAGAGCCTGGATCGCGGAGCAAGTGCCGCAATGCGGCTACTGCCAGTCAGGACAGATCATGTCAGCCGCGGCTCTGCTGGCCACAACGCCCCATCGATGACGCGATGGCCGGAAACATTTGCCGGTACGCAACGTACTTCCGTATCCGCAAGGCGATTCATCGGGCCGCCGAGGAGATGAAGTCGTGAATATCTGCCGGAGGAGCTTTCTTGGCACGTCGGCGGCTTTGGCCGGCGGGACGTTTGTGGTGGGATTCACGCTGCGCGCCGTCGGGCAGGACACACCCGGCGCGGTGACGAGCAAGGATAATCCGTTCAATGCGTGGATCCACGTGAAGGCCGACAACAGCACGGAACTGGTGCTGGCGCGGTCGGAGATGGGCAGGGGGTGTTCACGTCACTGCCCATGCTGCTGGCCGAGGAGGCCGACCTGGATTGGGAGCGCGTGACGGTAGTGCAGTCGGAGTTGAGCCTGGGCACAGGAGGAAGCGGCAGCGTGAGGTCAAACTATCTGCCGTTGCGCCGCGCCGGGGCGCAGGTGCGATTGACAATGATTTCCGCGGCGGCGCGCGCATGGAAGGTCCTGAGCAAGAATGCACGACCGCGAAGAGCGAAGTGGTCCATGAGGCTTCGGGGCGCAAGCTGACGTACGGACAACTGGTCCCGCAAGCGTGCGCAATACCGTGTCCGGATGCGAAGACAGTGAAGCTGAAGGATCCGGCGACGTTCACTCTGATAGGGAAGGAGACGCCGCATCTGGACATTCCTGACAAATGTACCGGCACGGCACAGTTCGGCCTGGACGTACGGGTTCCGGAGATGGTGTATGCGGTCATCGCGCGGTGTCCCACGTTTGGCGGAAGGCCTGCGCAGTTCGACGCGACCAAGGCGCTGGCTGTTCCTGGTGTGCTGCAGGTCTTCGCGATTTCCGCCCGCGGGCATCGCGTGTTTGCCGCCGGGGGAGTCGCCGTGGTGGCGAAATCGACCTGGGCGGCGATGCAGGGCTGAAAGGCGCTCGAGTACAAGCTCAATGGAGAAGAACTGCCTCCTCCGATTCCGTACCCGTTCCGCACATTCGCACCAAGTTCACGCCGATCACAAGCTCAGTTCCGCGGGCGTGGTGGCGCTCCGTTGAGAACTGGTTCAACGGCTTCATAGTGGAGTGCTTCATCGACGAGCTTGCGCATGCGGGGGGGCAGGATCCATATCAATTTCGCAAGCGCCTCTTACAACTGCCTCCCATTCCGCGCCCCAAAACAGCGGGCGACGAAGGCCCCGCGCCTGATCCGACGCGCCTGGTGAAGGTTCTCGACCTGGTGGCCGAAAAGGCCGGATGGGGCAAGCCGCTGGGGCCGAATCGGGGACGTGGTATTGCCTGCACGACCACCTACGCCTACCTGAGCGAGGTGGCGGAGGTTACCGTTGATCACGACAATATTCGCGTCGATCGGCTGGTGATGGGGGTGGACTGCGGCCAGGTGGTGAATCCCATTGGCGCCCGTTCGCAACTCGAGGGCGGAATGATGTTCACCCTGAGCGCGGTTCTAAAGGAAGAGATCACGATTCGCGACGGCGCTGCCGAACAGCAGAACTTTGATGACTACAGCGTGCTGCGCATGCCCGAGACGCCGGCGCTAGAGACGCACTTCGTGGATGCCCATGACGATCCGTATGGGCTGGGCGAAGCTGCGGTATGGCCGACAGGTCCCGCGATTGCGAATGCGGTGTTTGCGGCCACGGGCAAGAGGCTTCGCCGCATGTCATTGCGCATGGACGAGCGCGCCGTCTGATAGTTGCCCCTTTTCGTCGTGGCCCCGCACGACGATCGGATTTGCTGTGACACGTCAATAAACGTTGCTATCATGACGATATTATATTTATCGGAACTGACGTATTCCTCCGTCGCGCGGCGGACATTGGACCCTGTTCCTCCACGATCTGGCAAAAGACTGCGCGCACGTCTTTGGCCATGCGCGACGCATACACAGCTGCAAAATGGGGCTAGAAAGAGGCCAGAGGGTTTGTGGCCTCAATGCAGTGGTCTGAAGTCAACCGAATCCTAAGGAACAAGTTATCCGCACCAACTTGTGGCATAACTTACTCGTGACTAACCCGCCGTCCAACTTATATGACTATAAGTAAGCCCTGAAAGGCATGGTGGGGCCGCGCTGCTTCGTGAGTGTCGCCATCTGCGCATCGAAGACCTGTGTCTTGCGGCTAGAGCCGGACAACTACAAAAGCAAAACGAGAGGCCGAGAGCAGATTCTCGACAATCTACGCTCGATCAGGACCAGTTATTTTCAAGCGCTCTCAAGAGCAGACATTCTTCCAGCAGAAAATAACCTCTCTACTTGACAAAGAGCAACGATAAGCGGAATATTTTCCCAATCAACTTGCAGTCTTTCGAAGGCGCCACGAATGCAACAGCATTTCCCGTGTGCCATCCCCCTTCGACGATCCCTGCTCGTTGTATCCCACTGGATTCCGCTCACACAATTTGCCAACCAATGTAACTGACTGGATTGCCGCCCCTTTTGAACCTGAGGTGAGACCAATTAGCGTGTAAGTGAAGTTGGTTGCCGGGCCCTTTGCACCTACGTAAGAACCTTGTACAGAAAGCGAAGTACCAAGGGAGGGGTCATGCGCAAGCAATTTTCTCTATTGGCCGGCTGTGTGCTGGCTTGCGGTGTTTTGTTTACCTTGGCCTGTGCAGAAGATGGGTGGGGAGGCCAGAAGCATGACGTACGGCCCAATGGCCGTGGCGATAGAATTCGGGAGACCCAACCGAAAGCCCCCTTGGGCGCCGTCACCACCGGCAACGGTATTAATTACAACGGCGGGCCGGTACTACATACGATTAATGCCTATTACATCTGGTACGGTGACTGGAATGGGCAAGATCCAACCGGCCCTCCGATCCTCACCGACTTCATCAGTAGCGTAGGCGGTTCCAGTTACTTTAACATCAACACAACCTATAGCGACACGACCGGCGGTGTTCCTAACGCTGTGACATTTGCGGGACAGACCACGGTGGCAGGAACCAGTACTTCCCTGTCGGACAGCGATATCGCCAATATTGTGGCCACCGCATTGGCCCAGTTCGGCGGCACGCCGGATCCCAATGGCGTCTACTTTGTGCTGACCGCTCCCGGAGTAAGTGAGACTTCAGGGTTTCTAACCGCATATTGCGGATGGCACAACCACGGCGACTTCCTGAGTGGAGACACGACCTGGGACGTCAAGTACGCGTTCGTGGGAAATGCTTCAGGCGCATCTCTGGCCAAATGTTCCGTGCAGACCAGCAATAGCCCGAACGGGGACCCGGGAGCGGACGCGATGGTTTCGGTGATCGCGCACGAGTTGGAGGAGACGGCCACGGATCCCGATCTAAACGCCTGGTACGACGGCAGTGGCGAGGAAAACGCCGACAAATGCGCGTGGACCTTCGGGGTCATCGGTACAGCGAGCAATGGCTCCGAGACGAACATGCACCTCGGCGGACGCGATTACCTGATTCAGCAGAACTGGCTGAATGCGCAGAACGGGATGTGCGCACTCTCTTATGTCAACCCTTCCGGGGATTTCCTTTTCTCGGCGTCGCCATCTTCGCAAGCCGTGGTTCAGGGCGGTGCGGCCAGTTACGAGGTCACTGTGACCCCGTTGCAGGGATTTTCCGCTCCTGTCAGTTTGAGCGCCAGCGGATTTCCTCCGGATGCGAGCGCCACGTTCAGTCCGGCCTCGGTCTCGGGTGGATCCTGGACGAGTACGCTGAACATCGCAACGACATTTAATTCACAGTTCGGCAGTTATCCAATTACGATCACCGCGACCAGCACCGATCCCAACCTCACCCTTTCCGCGACTGTAACTCTGCTCGTCAGCCCGGTAGGTTTCGCACTCTCTGTCTCGCCCGCGTCGCAGTATGTTACACAAGGCAATCCTACTAACTACATCGTCTCGTCAACGCCGGTGCCAGGTTTCACCGACGATCTCGCTTTGAGTGTAGGCGGCTTGCCAGGGGACGCCACCGCATCGTTCAGCCAGAATATACTTAGCGGCGGTGCAGGCAGTAGCACGCTGAATGTTACGACAAGCACCACGACGCCCCCAGGAATCTATACTCTAACGATTACTGGAGCCAGTACTGGATCCAGCGGGATCACCCATACGTCGGCGGCCAAATTGGCCGTGAACGCTCCGGTTTCCTATCCGCCGCACTTGGATCAGGGCGGATTTTCAAACACTGGCAGTATGGTGACCAATCCGCCGGGCGCCCTGAACATCAGCGGTTCCACTCTCACTTTTCTATCCTCGGACGAAAGTATGGCAATTAATGCCACCTTCACGAGCAGTTCTCTGGTGGAAAGTTGCGCAGGTGCGGGCAGAAAGGTGACCTGTAGCTATACATTCCAGGGGGCGTTTCGCGGCACCCTGATTCTCAATGGCATCCCGCAAGCCATTAATGGCAAAACTACTCAGATTTCATCGACGGCGACCGAGATCGGTAACGGGTCCACCGCATTTAACTCGGCGTATACGCCGCTGTATTTTTCGAATACTGGCCAACTGGTACGTTCGGATGACTTGGACGGCACGAACCTGACAACGTATGGAACGCAGGGCGGCGGCATGGGGCAGTTCTCTGGCGCCTATGGTATTGCGCTAGATTCTTCGGGCCGAATTTATGTCGCTGATACTTACAACTCCCGCATCGTCCGTATCGATGATATTACAGGCACGAACTGGACCACGTATGGCACCTATGGCAGCGGCGATGGACAATTCAACAATCCCAATGCCATCAGTGTCGATGCCGCGGGCAAGATCTACGTGATGGATACAGGCAACCTTCGCCTGGTGCGTCTCGATGATATGAACGGCACCAACTGGAGCGTAGCAGCGACAGGCGTCGGGTCCGGTATCGGTCAGTTCGCCCAGTATTCAACAGCCGTTGCGTTCGACGCGCTGGGCTCAATTTACGTTGCCGATGCAGGCAATAACCGCATCGTTCGCATGGACGATCTGACCGGAAAGAATTGGACCACATTGACGCAGTCGCCTGTCGGCGGCACTTACATATTCTCGTTTACGAGCCCTGTGGGGGTTGCCGTGGATAGCGCCGGTCGGATTTACGTTGCCGACGCCAGCACTCCCACCGCCTCCGTCGTTCGCGTCGATGACATGTCGGGAGCCAATTGGACTTCTGTTTCTTTAGGTAGTGGCGCACGTCCTCACAGCATCGCAATCGATTCGGGAGGACTGGTGCTGGTGGGAGGCGGAGGGGTGCAAATCGTCGACAATATGACGCAGGTTGTCACCTCCGGAAACGGACTGACGAGCGGCGCCGGCCCCTATTACGTGTATGGCGCGACACCCGCTCCGCTGCCGGCGCCGCGCCCCTCTGCGATCAGTTTCAGCCCGTCTTCGCTGGCTTTTTCGCAGAACGTCAACTCGGCCAGCTCTCCCCAAACGATCACAGTCACGAACTTCGGCGGTAGCCCGATCAATAGCTTGAGTATCTCCACATCCGGAGTATTCTCACAAACCGATGATTGCTCTTCGGTTCTTGTCGCTGGGACCAGTTGCAGTGTTAGCGTTTCGTTTGTGCCAACTGCCGTCGGTCCGGTGTCCGGATCCCTGAATGTCGTCGACGATTCCTATAACTCAGGCTCCTCGCAAACAATTCCCCTCAACGGCACCGGCACTACTCCGCACGCTTCGGTTACGCCGACGTCCCTTTCCTTTTCGGCGCAGGTCGCGGGGACAACGAGTGCGGCGCGGACCATCACAGTGCTCAGCAACGGAAGTGGGCCGCTGCAGGTTTCAAATGTGGCGGTCACAGGGCCATTTAGCCAGACCAATAATTGCAGCGGCCCTATGACACCCGCCGCATCCTGCACCATCCAGGTATCGTTCGTGCCGACCTTGGTTGGAGCCGTTACCGGCAGCATCGCGATTACCGACAATGCGGGAACTCAGACGGTTACGCTTTCCGGGACCGGCAGTGCGCCGGTCACGTTTTCGCCGACCAGCTTGAGCTTCGGTAATGTTGTTTTGCAAGCGACCCCCACAAGCACGGTTACGCTTACGAATCACCTGAACACCGTGCTGACCGTGAGTAGTGTCGCTGTGAGCGGGCCATTCGCCGTGGCCAGCAATACTTGCATCGCGGGTGTCGCAACAGGTGCGACCTGCACAGTGAGCGTTACCTTTTCGCCAGTAGCCGCTGGCGCAGCTACAGGAACGTTGACGTTCACCGATAGCGCGGTTACCAATTCTCAAACGGTGAATCTTTCGGGAACCGGCATTGCGCCCGTGACGCTTTCTGTAACGAGTCTGAGCTTCAGCGCTACCGTCGCCGGCAGTACAAGCGCGGCTAAAACAGTGACATTGACTAATAATCAGGCAAGTGCCCTAAACTTCACGAGCATCGGGGTGAGCGGACCGTTCGCCGTATCCAGCAACACTTGCGGTTCAAGCGTCCTGGCCGGGAAGACCTGCACCGTGGGGGTGACCTTCTCGCCAGTAGCCATTGGCGTAACTACAGGAATGTTGTCGATCGCCGATAGCGCGGTCACGACTCCTCAAACGGTGAGCCTGTCCGGAACCGGCGGCGCCCCGGTGACACTTTCGGTAACAAGTCTGAACTTCAGCACCACCGTCGCGGGCAATACCAGCGCCGCCAAAACGGTGACCTTGACCAACCACCTGGCAACGGTGTTAAGCATCTCGAGCATCGCGCCTAGCGGACCGTTCGCCATAGCCAGCAACACTTGCGGCTCGAGCGTCTTGGCAGGGAAGACCTGCACAGTGGGCCTCACCTTCTCGCCAGTTGCCATTGGCGCAGCTACGGGGACGTTGACATTTACCGACGGCGCCATTACCGGTCCTCAAACTGTGAGCCTGTCGGGAACCGGTAGCGACCCAGTAACCTTTTCCTCCACCTCCATCAGTTTCGGCACGGTGAAAATGGGAGCCAAAAGCTCTGCGAAAACCGTAACCTTGACGAACCACCTGGGCATTGCTCTTACGATTGCATCCGTTAGCGCGAGCACAGGATTCGCGGTGTCGAGCAACACCTGCGGCGCGAGCATTGGCGCCGGAAAAGGTTGCACAGTGGGTGTGACCTTCTCGCCCACGGCGACCGGACCCGCGACCGGAACTCTGACGTTTACCGACTCAGCAGTGACCAGCCAACAGGTGGTGACACTCTCGGGGACTGGGCAGTAACAGCTGGAACGTATCGAGTCGTCGAGAAACTAAGCAAATAGTCCGAGCCACGGTCCTCCAATCTGGCTTCGCTGGCCGTCAGCAGTCAAAGCCCTTGGTAACGGAGGCGTTGCGCATTCGCCAGCGCTTCCAGTTCCCCCGCCCGGCTTCGGTCTGCGCTGGATAGGTAGCCCCGCGACTGCCCGAATGCATACGCCGGTCGGTTTTCGAAGACATATTCGGCCAATGGCCCCGACGGAACGCACAACAGCGCCTCGGCCCCAACGTCCGACAAATGGCCCGCTACTGGAGTCGAGATGGTCACACTGAGAGATTGACTTCATGGCCGAAGTCGACGACGAACATTTCTGTTCGGCGAATGCAAGTGGCGCACAGAGACTTCTACTCGGCTAAACGAACCTGAGCGTCTCACAAGCGAAGATTGCCAAGCGTGCTGGCGGAACCTACCCAGCTACACAATCTTTGCGTTGGGTGATTTCTCGACGGTCTCCCGCAGTTTGCCGCCTAATCCGCTGAACGGCTCCAACTTGTCGCGGAGTTCGATATGCTGGGCAGGTCCAAAGTTTTGTAGGTGGTAGCTGCAGAGTTGCCAGTCATTCATCCGAAGTGTCAATTCTAACCACTCAACACCAAATTTAAGCCGAGGCAATTCGGCGCGTAGCGGGACTTCCAAAACAGCGTCGATAGGTGCCACGAGGTCCTGATTGATAATGCAGGAGTTGCAAACGAGCGTAGTTCGGCGAAGATCGTGGCTTTCATTCAGTCTGCTGATCCTCCTTGCGTCGTCACTGCACGCGCAGCAGTTTCCACTCGCTGACGCGCTGCTGCGGGCGCTAAACGGCACGCAGGCTTCGGGCGTAGTGCTGGACCAGGCGACAGGTGCTGCGCTGGCTCAGGCGGGTAAGCAACGCTCAGCTTTGCTGGGCTCTGCTATCAAGCCTCTGCTGCTGGAGTATGCGCTTGAGCATGGGGTTTTGCGTGCGGACACGGAAGCCTACTGCCGGCGCAACCTAAACATTGCCGGTCATGCATTGCCTTGCACGCACCCGGCTGACCAACCCGTCTTCACGGCTGAACGCGCCTTGGCCGAGTCGTGCAATACCTGGTTCGCAGAGATGGGGAGACGGTTTTCAGGGGAGGAGCTCGATGCCGCATTGCGACAGTTGGATCTACCTCACAAGCCGATGACCGGGAGTAGCTTGGAAGAGCGACAACTCGCCGTTCTCGGACTGTGGGGGATTACTGCGTCTCCTCTGCAACTGGCGCACGCCTATCGCGAACTGCTTGCGCATGCACCGGCAGATAAAGTTGTGTTGCGGGGACTGCGGGGCTCGGTGACTTATGGAATGGCGCGCCCAGCGGCGGTCCCGGGAATAGTCATCCTGGGGAAGACGGGGACCGCGAGCGATCCGGGCGAGGCATGGACGCACGGGTGGTTTGCAGGGGCGATTCCAAACCGGCTGGTAATCGTCGTCTATGTGCCGCATGGCGATGGAGGCACTGCGGCTGAATTGGGCGCAAAGATTCCTCGCGAACTTTGGTCCCGAAAAGGCAGCCCGGTGAAGAGCGCGCGAGCCCTGCTGTTCTGCGTGCCCCTGCTCGCAGCTGTGCCCACATCGCCTGCGGCGTCGGTGCCGGAAACCGCTGCTCGCGATGTCTCCGTCGCACTATTTTCTGCCCGCACAGTTCGCTCTTTGACTATGACCCCTGTCGGCGCGAATGCATGGATCGCCTCTTGCCCGCGGTGCGCCCACAGGAAGCTTTCGCAGCCTCTTCATCTCACGGCACCAACTGAGACCTTTGCCGGTGGCATGCTACGTGTCGAGGACGACAAGAGCGGCGACAGCCAAACTGCGGCCGGCCTGTGGCACGTGCGCGCGAGCAGACAAAGCGTGGATTTGCAAGTAGTACTGACATTACCCAGCGAACGGTACGTCGCGGCAGTGCTCAAATCCGAGGCGGCTCCGAACGAACCGACGCAATCGTTGCAAGCCTTAGCGATTGTCACGCGAACGTATGCGCTTAATGGCAATCATTTCACAGCACAATCGGGCCAACTGCCCGCAGACTTGTGTGACAGCACGCAATGCCAGGCCATGCGGCTGGGGCCGGTATCGCCTGCCATCGAGCAGGCTGTGCAGATGACAGCGGGTGAGACGCTCTGGTTCGATGCTCGTCGCGCGGAGGTCTTTTTTAGCCAAAGCTGCGGCGGCCTTACAGAAGATGGGGAAGTCGTCTGGCCTAACCTGCATGGTCTCCCCTATCTTCAGGGCCATCGGGACCCTTATTGCCCGCGACGCGGTACCGAAGCTTGGCATGCCGAAATTCCACTGACGGACTTTGTGGCGATTGCTAAAGCTGAGGGTTGGCGCATTCCGGACAAGATCGTGGCGGCTCGTGTCAGCAATCGAAGTCCGTCCCATCGAGCACTCCGGATCGTCTTCACCGGTGACAAAGGCGCTGAGTCGTTGATTGCGGCAAGTTCGCTACGCTTCGCCGTCGGTCGCGCACTAGGTTGGAACCGCCTCCGCAGCGACGCCTACGAACTCGAGTTGCGCAACGGAACCCTGGTCTTCGACGGCCATGGTCATGGACACGGGGTGGGACTCTGTCAGTTGGGAGCTACCGAGATGGCCTCCGAGGGCAGCGACGCCAGGGCTATTCTGTCCTTCTACTTTCCAGGCACGGCAGTACGTATCACGCCGCACGATGAAGGCTGGCACGAGACACACTTTGGCTCTATCACACTGCGATCTACTGGTCTCCCGTCCTCAGTTCAGGAGGCGGCCAGGGGAAAGTCAGTTCAGCGGGCATGGAACGATGCGCTGCGACGATTCCCGCCGCATAAGGCGATTGCGCCGCAGATCGTTCTTGCGCCGACCACCGAACTGTTTCGTCAAATGACCGCGCAGCCCGGATGGGCACTCGCCAGCACACGTAGCAATACCATCGTGCTGCAGCCAGAGTCTGTGCTAGTAAAGCACGGGCTGAGTTCATCCGCTACCTTGCTGCACGAGATGCTGCATGTCCTGGTCGAAAGCGAAGCGAGCAAACGTGCTCCGCTCTGGCTGAGGGAGGGGCTGGTTGAGGTGTTGGCAGGGGAAGCAGAGGGATCTACATCGTCCTTGTCAACGAATGAGATCGAGAGGGCTCTCACGTCTGAAGATTCGTGGGCTGCCAGCGAACGAGCGCATCGGGCGGCAGCAGCCCGGGTAAGAGCCTTGATTGCGCGCTATGGCGTTTCGACGGTCCGCGGCTGGCTGTCGTCTGGCCCGCCTGCTGGCGTGGCATAGCCGTAGTCTGCTCGCCGGACGCACACTGCCAAGGTAGCCAGGAGCCAGCACGCGATGATCCCGTCGAATAGCACGGCAACGGTCAGGCGGAGGACCGAGACTGAACATTTCCGCCCAGAGCCCATAAAGAGGCATCCAGTCCATCAGCGCGGCCGTGAAGAGCGTGGCGACGAGGGTGCCAACGAAGAGCGTGAGCCAGAAAGATCGCGAACGGACCGCAACGAGCGTCGCTCGAATAGGATGTCCGCCGGCAACTGACGGAACGATGATGGATGCCAGGAGGCCCGCCCCAAACCACCTGATTGCGTTCCACATCCATCCGAGCCAGAGCAGGATGTGCTCGAAGGTGAGCAGATGCCGAAGCTGGTGGGGAGCTTTGGAATTCAAGTAGCCTGCGCGCAGCGGGTCATTGCTGCTTACGTGTGCGAGCCAGCGCGCCCCACGCTAACCAGAGCGCAACGCCCGCGAGCAATAGCAGTGTGCCGCGGACGAATCTGCCCCGCGTGCGCGGGCGGCCGGCAAGACCGAGAATCAGCCGGCTCTCTCCCACGCCGGCGGCAGCAACAATAAGCAAGGCCAGCAGGCCTGAGCCAGCCACTTCCAGGATGCTCGCATCCGGCAGCCGGAGCCACAGCAGAAAGAACAGGAAGACGCCGGCGACGAGACCCAGTTGGGCCAGGACAAGGCGAACGCTGAGCAGCGCCAGGGCGTCTCTCCAGACCGGAGGAATTTTCATCGTCATTGCGGACCTCCTGCCTGCGGTGTGGTTTGCGGTACGCGGAGCGGGAGGCTGTCGCTCGTTGCCTGCACTCCGTGCTGGTACATGGGCTGCACGCGTGCGGGGCTGATCTGGAAGCTGCCCGGATTCACCACGCGAACCATGTAGAAGATCTCCTGCCGGCCGGTGAAGTCGCTGGCGAAGAACGCGGCATGATCGTCGTGGAACTCTCGCCGCGTGAACCAGTCGTACCAGCCTCCGGGCCGCTGATCGATTGGGTAGCTGGCCTCGTTCTGAACGAACTCGGCGCCCGCTGGGATGGGGTCTTCGAGCAGCAGGTAGCGCATGGGCGAGCCGTTGATGGCCTCATGGACGGCCAGCACATCGCCAACCTGGGCGGTTCCGTTCAAGGGGCTGAGGGAGTAGACGATCTTGCCGTCCTTTTGCACTGGCTGCAGCTTGAAGTAGTCGCGGGTGAGATTCAGCGACATGGTACCCGCCTGGAAGTCGCTCTTATCGGTGGAGAAGTACTGCCCGCGCACTGACCAGTAAGCGCGGCCGCTGCCTCCGCGCCGAACGATGCGGACGCCGTTTGCGCCAGGTTGAAGCTGTGCCGCATCCACTTCGATGGTCAGCGAGGCTCCGCTCTGCGCGTCTGCGGCGGTGAAGTGGCGCTCTCCCGCCGCGCGGTCGTTGACGAGTACTTGCACTACGAAATCCGACTCCAGTTCGTGCGAGGCGGCCAGATAGTCGACCAGTCCAAACAGCACCATCGCGGTTTGTTCGGTCGAATCCCACCAAACGCCGCCGTCCCGCGCGAGCATCAGCCATTGCGCCGCGCCGGGCAGCAGCGGCTGACTCGGGTCGACCTTCGCCAGGAGCCGCACCGCATAGGCCGTGGCTTCGGTATCGTCGCTCTGTCGTCATCGAGCAGCGGAAGATACGAGCCCTTCCAGGAGACCAGATCGCCCTGGCGGTCGGCCTTGGACGCGAGCAGCGCCGCGACCTGCGTGGCACGCGGGTCATGCACGTCCAGCATGGCGAGCCCGGTCATCGCCAGCGCTTCCGGCTGCAAATCCGCGCGGCGTGCCCATAGTTGATCAAGCTGGGGACCTAGCGATTTCTCGTCGGACTCGGCGAGCGCGAAAACCACTGCCGCGCGCAGCTCCGGACGCATCTTCGGATGCTCTTCGAGCGCCTTCTGCAGATAGGCCTTACCTTGCATTGAGCATGTACTGATGGGCCATGAGAGCTTGGCGAATCGAGCGCCCTGGCCAAGGCCGCCGACCACATACGCGGTCATCGAGACGCGGCTCTCATCTTCCTTCCACCAGCCCCATCCGCCGTCTTCGTGCTGATAGTCTTTCAAGCGTTCGAGGCCCGCCTGCATCTTGGCCGTCAGGTCGGCCTCATCCACGCCGCTGGCGCCTTTGAGGCGGCTGAGCGTCTCCGCCACGATGACGTTCGGCAGGTAGCTGGACATGGTTTGTTCGGTGCAGCCGTACGGGTAGGTCGTCAGGTAGGCGAGCGCTGGAATCAGCGAGCCGGCGATCGACGAGCTTACCTCCACGCGCAGGCTGTGGGCCGCAAGGTCCGTGTTGGTTGGGAAGACAATCTTCGCGGTGGCTTCTGATTCGCTTCTGGGCGATCACTCCGCTCTGGGCAATCGTCTCCGCAACTCCCGCCGGGTTGACCGGAAAGCTTGTTTCCAGCGCGTCTGAATCCTCATCCGCAATGGCCGATGCGGTCAGCGTGGCCGTGCCCACCTGCGATGCACGCAATCGCCACGGCACGGTCGCTTCTCCCTTGCTGGCGATGACAACAGACTGCTCTGAGCCATCGATCGTATCCAGGCCCCCACCTTCAGAGAAACCTTTGCCGGTAGCGGAGGTGTCGAGGTAGTTGTGTACGATCACTGGAAGCGTGATCTCGTCGCCCTTGATCATGAAGCGCGGTGTGCCCATGCGCACGATGACATTCTTGCGCACCAGCACGCGGTTGATCGCGGACCCCGCCTTCGTGTCCGCGGTGATCGCATGGACGGTGGTGCGCCATGTCGTCAGCGAGTCGGGGAACGTGAAGCGTGACGTGCGCGTGGCCTGTCGCGTCGGTGTGCACATTGGGCGCCCAGAAGGCGGTATCCGGGAATGCTTTCCGCACGCGCGGCTTGGCCTCATTGCCTGGTTTTACCTGCGCCAGCTGGGGACGATACCGAGCCTCGCGCATGGCCAGCATCGGCGATTTGTCGCCGGCCTCGCCGCTGAAGTAATAGTCGAGCGACGTGTCGACGGAAGCTTGAATCGATCTCAGCGGATACAACACACCGATCATGTCGCCGCTGATATCAGGATAGAGCGAGTAGATGGCCTCGTCGACCACGCCGAAGCTCACGTCCGCACTCGCCGGTTTGCCTGAAGCGTCGCGCGTGAATACATCGTAGGCGACACTCTGCTGCGGCTGAAGGACATCTTTTGCCGGCGTGATCTGCACCTGCAGTCGCTGCTGAGCGGGCGGAACCTTGATGATCTTCGTGGCCTGGTAGAGCGTGCTGTTTTGCATGAAGAGCACCGTGACCGTGAGGTTCGGCATGGCCTCCGGCGGTGATGGGCAGGTCGAACGAGAGCGTGCCGCCGGTTGAGTGCATCGTCTCGCGCTTCAGCAGTGCATCCCCTTCCACGAGGACCAGCGCATGGAACCCGCTGGCCTGGGAGACGATGCTCAGGTGCGCCGTCTCCCCGGGCGCATACGTCTTCTTGTCAGCGACGATCTGGGTGGTCTCCATGCTGGAGTCCCAGCCGACCTCATTGGCGCCCATGATCCACAGATAGCTCTCATCGACAGGACTGCGCGTGCCGGGCTGCACAGGCGACGCAGTAGCCTCGATCTCCGCGCTGCTGTACTGCGGTGTGCCGACGGCGATCGACCCCTCAGCCTGGCCGGTGGCATCCGTCGTGACGTCAACCGCGGGCCCTTGAAGCGTTTCGGTCTTTCCGTTCTGCCAGTGATGAAACACCAGCTGCACATGGACGGGCGCGCTGACCGGCTTGTCTTCGTAGTCGGTCGTGGTCGACGCGGAACTTTGCCTGCTCGCCCGCACGCACCGCGTAATTCACGGGCTCTACGTGGACGCGGAATGTGCCGTAGGTCGCCAGGAAGCGCGCTCGCCCGGTGATTTCGCGATTGGCGGCATCCGTGACTCCGGCCTCCACCGTGTAGTCCAAATCAGGATGCGCGGAGCCTGCCGCTTCGGGCCGGGTCGGCACCTGGATCACCAGGATGCCGTCGGCGTTCAGCTTGCCAGTCTTCTCGGCCTCCTCATCTCCCGCGTACTCTGACTGGTCCGCATCTCCGGCGTCGGCGTCCGTTGCGGAAGACGGTGTATCGTCGTCGCTGTCTTCGCCCCACCAATAGTGGCGCGCATGGTAGACCCTGTACTTCACCTTTGCATTCGCTACCGGCTCGCCGAAGAAATATCGCGAGTCGATGGTGACGGCCATGGTCGCGCCTTGCAGCACGCGCTTCTGCGCTGGCTTCACCATCACGCGATACTCGGGCTTGCGGTAATCCTCAACATGGAAGCCGCACGCGATCCCTCCGTATTGATTCTCTTCACTGCTGGCGGAGTCGGTCACAGTCAGAGAGTAATATCCCAGCGCGGCGTCCTTGGGTAGGACCAAGTCGCCCGAGACTTCGCCGGCAGCAGAGAGTGGCATCGTTCGGTCGAAGACCAGCTTGTCGCTGCCATCCGAGATCTTTACGCGAACCGCGTCGCCCCTCGGCAAGACAAGCAGGTTGCCCTCTCGCGCTCTCACGATCGCCTTCCAATGCACGGTGTGTGTTGGGCGATACACCGGACGCTCCGTGAAGACGTAGCCCACGTATTTGCCGCCGCCGGACATGTTTAAAGCCCAGCCCCCGGGCGTTGAGGCCGCGAACTCACTCCCCTTCCCGGCTACCACCCAAAAGTTATCCGGCGATGATTTATCTGCCGGCACCGCGAGTTGCGCTGTGCCGCCTGCATCGGTGACAGCGGTCGCCATAAGTTTCTGGCCAACGCCCGCGTCAACCTTTGCGCCTTCGATAGGCTGGCCGGTGGCCCGATCGACCGCGAACGCCATCACGTGGCCCGCCGTGGTCCGCGTAACCAGCGCCATCTGTGTCACCATCAGCAGCGTATAGGCCTTGTAGCGGCCATCGGTCGCCTCTAACAGATAGAGCCCGGCAGGCAATTTCGGCGCAACCAGCTTGGCGTGATCGGAGATGAAAGTGGATGGCACTTGAAGACGCCAGCGCGACACCAGTTGCGACTGGTTGAGGACCGGAATCTGTGCGAATTCGGCCGCGCTCAGGATGCGGCTGTGGCGGATGATAGAACCCCGGCGATCGCGGATCAGGTGACGAGTCGCCTGGGAGAACTGCCCCCGGAAGAAGTCGCGTATTTCATTCCAGAGGCCAGCCTTCCAGTCGTGGAACCTTTCGAGGTAAGTGCGTTCGTCAGTCTGCTCGCTTCCAAGCAAACTCGCTTCGGTCCCAAAGGAATGAAGCTCCCGCAGGTTCTCTATGAACTTCACAGGATCATTGACGCGATAGACGCGAAATTCCAACGCATCCACATTGTGCGTGTAAAGGTGAAACGTTGGCTCCTCGCCTGGGGCAAAGGATTTGCTGGTGCTCAAATTGAAGGAGACGACGGGTCCGTCAGCAAATGCGGCGCCGCGAGAAGCTACCGCCGTGAGCAGGAACAAGACCGCCAAACGGATACCGGTCAGCCTCATCGAAGGTCCTCTTGGAGAATATTCCAACGATACACGCCCAGGAAGTTGCTGTTCTGTGATAGCGGCCGCCAACGGCTGTCTGGATGGTGGATCAAGTCATTCAGCGCCACCCGTCTCACTTCGCCGAGTCCGGTGGCTGTGGGACCGGTGTGGTAGACCACCCAGTCGTGAGCTCTTCCGGTGAGGATCATGGAGTGGAAGGGCGAGTTTTGCTCCAATTGCCGATAGAAGAGAAGGTCGCCCGGACGAGCGGCAGCTACATTGCGGGTTAGGAAGAATGTATTTCTCTGCCAAAGCGTCTTCGCGTCGGCAAACTGCGCGAAGCCCCCATTGCCCGCGTCCCCAGCTTGATAGCTTCCCGCGCGAGCCCGAAAGAGATTTGCGCCGAGCGGTGTAAGCGGGTAAGCATACTGCTCGATGGACGGCAACGGAGGCAGCGAGTCCAGAGGCATCGTCGACTGCCAAGTCTCGTCGTGCGCATGTAGCGCTCCACGATAACACCAGCGCAAGAGCGCAGCGCAGTCGTTGATCTCCTTAGGCAAGCGCTCAGGAGCAAGTGCCGCAGCCGTATCCGCCAGCGCGGTAAACCAGCCTCGGAACGACGCGCGGTCTGCTGCTGTATGCAGACGCAAAAAATCCGGCGTGCCATCCTCGAAGCGGTCGCTCGCGTAGTCAGCAAAATGGATAAGGACCGCGGTATGTTTGTCACGGTACCTGAGAACGAGACGGCTCACCCCGGGATTCACCGGCGAAAACACCATAGCAACGTCTGTGCCATTCGCTCCCTCGACGATCCGCGAGCGCACTCCCTCCGCCGTTACGTCCTCCGCAGCCGGCGCCCCCCCACCACCTGCGAGGCGTAATTCGATTGCACGATGCAAGGCGCCGTCAGCCGGTAGCGTAATCTCTTTCGCGGAAACCACCAAGCGCCGCCGGCTGAGATCCCGCCACCAGACGGCCGACACTACGGCGAAAAATATCAGTGCGAAAAGGAGAGCTGTCTTGGGAATTGAACGCCGCTGCAGCATGGATGAGATCCTTGAGGTCCCCAAATGCTTCTCAGATGATAGCCGCTACGCTACCGTGGTCCTGCGAGATCACCCAGATTGGGTCGACGACAACACCGGCGCCATTCGGAGAAAGGTTTAGTCTGGCGTCGCCACGAACAGAAAATTGGTTACGGTGCGAAGGGTTGCCTCACGTTGTCTTGGAGTAGGAGCGGATGTTTGATGCGATGCTCTGGAGAAGGCCTTGAAAGCAATCCACATAACTCGAGAGCTAAAGCGTATCGAATCCGTCTACTCTTCAAGAAACGATTTACACGATGCGTATAACAAGCTCAGTCGGGCGGGAATTGTTCTGTGCTAAGATGGCTAGCCATGATCCGGCGTGCAGTCTTACTTGCTTCGTTTCTGCAATTTGCCTTGGGTTCATTCGGCCAAGTCTCAGGAGTCCAACACCGCCCGCTGTCCGGGACTGAAGCAGCTGTCCCGCAGGTGCTGGAGGCCGGGGCCAAAGCGACGCATGAGAAGGATACGATTCGCGGGACGTTGCAGTTGACTGCGGCGCTAGGCCCTGGGGGCTAGAGTCGTTATTTGGCTCGCCTCTCCCAAGGATGTGCGAAGCAGCGAGGTGGCTGCGGCGGTGAGCGCCAATGGCCGTGCGACGTCGGCAATTCTTCCCTGGCCCAAGGACGCACGCGGCTTTCGCGAGGAAGACATCGGCTGATACCGCATTGGATATCGCGTCGAAGGGGACGGGAACGAGGGTTCGCATGGAGTGCTTCGGTTGGAGCGATAACCGCCAATCTAATGGAACTGCGATTGCCTACCCCAAGATGATCGCGCAAGCCACGCGTTAAGCGGGCGCGTCTTTGCCGTCAATCCAGTGACCGGCAAAGCTCTGCCTGGAGCCAACCTCAAGGCGACACTCTCTGATGACGAAGACAAATCCAACAAAAAGAGCTTTACGCGTGTGGCAACGACCGGACGAAACGGAGAGGCGATTTTGACCTTTCCGTCCCTGGGCGAACCGGGCGATTCGCTAAGTCTGACGGTGGAAGGCACGCTCGCAGGAGAGGGCGGAGCGCTGGTCCAAGACTCAGTGACTGGAGACGTGGACGTGCTGGATCTGGGGAGTTTGCACACGGAGATGGACAAACCCCTGCACAAGCTGGGAGAGACTTTCCATGTTCGTGGGCTGGCCTTCAGAGACGGCGGCCACGTCGCCGCGGATGAACCTGTCACAGTGACCGTCGCGGACCCCGACAACAAGACTCTTGTCGAAGCCGCAGTGAGGACAAACCGTTTCGGAATTGTGGCCTACGGCTGGAAGACGACCGAACAGACTCCGACTGGAGACTACGAAGTACGGTTCAACCTGGATAACGTGACGGGCGCGGGCTGCGATTTGACGCAACAGGTGCGCATCCAGCGCTATGAGCTACCGGAGTTCAGCGTGACGGCTACGCCTGACCGCGCCTTCTATCTTGCGGGCGAAGAACCGAAGGTAGTGATTCATGCGGGATACCTCTTCGGCAAGCCGGTCGCCGCCGGCAGTGTGCGCCTGGTGCGCGCGACAACGCGGAGTGGAACCCGAAGACAGGGAGCTACGACCAGCCCAAGGACGTTGAGGACAAGGCACAACTCGACGCAAGCGGCGAGGCCACGCTCACGCTGAAGGTGGCGGATGAATTCGAGCACCTCAGGGGCAGCAGTTGGGAGCGCTACCGCGATGTGAAGTACCGGGCGATGGTGACGGATGCATCAACCGGCCGGACCGAGCCGCGCAACTTCGCGGTGCGGCTGACTAAAGAGCCCGTCCACATCTACCTCAACCCAATCGGATCGAGCGAGCGGGAGGGAGAGCACCTGATCTCGACAGCATTTGCCGACGGGGCGCCTGCGCCGTGCCGGGTGACGTTGGATTGGATGGATGCGCAGTCGCGTGCAACCAGAGCCATGACGGTGAAAACGAACCGCTATGGGCTCGCCAAGGTGACGCTTCACTTTCGGTCAAAAGGAACCAGGGGCGAAAATAGCAGGCCGAATATTCGCGTCACGGCACGCGATTCCGGAGGCAGAGTCTCCCACTTTGACGACCAATTATGGACGGGCGCGAGCGAAGGAATCTGGCTCTCTATGGCGCATACGCTCATGCGGCCTGGGCAACCTGTCGAAGGAATCATCCACGCGAAGCCCGGCACCAGCGTGGACATCGACGTCCTTTCGGAGACAGCGGTTGTGGGGCATTGGCAGATCCGGATAGGCGGCAATGACCAGCCATTCTCCATTCCGGCGAATCCCCTCTTCCGTGGTCTCGCCACACTGCGAGCTTACAATCTGCGCGATCAGGGACGGGAGCGCCGCTGGTATGGGGAACGAGACGGCGCGGCACGGTCCGTTCTCTATCCCGAAGATCACTCGCTGAGCGCCAGCGTCAAGGGTCTCGCGGCTTCTTACACACCCGGCGCAAAGGTTAACGCGGAGCTATCGGTTCGGAGTGCGGACAAGGGGACGGCCGCCGGTGTCTTTGGTTTGTCGGTCTTCGATACAGCGGTAGAACAACGGGCGGAGACAGAGGCGGAGGCGATGATCGCTGGTTTGGGCGCATCACCCTGGCGGTAGCGGTCACTGCGCTACTGGCCAGTTGGATGCCGGCCCTACGAGCATCGCGTATCAATCCAATCGCAGCGCTTCGCGACGAGTAGAAGAATTCCAGCCGCAACCAAGCGATCACGAACAGGTTACCGTGCTCTCTGGTGCGCGGTTGGTTTATCGCCCACTTAGGCGTTGAATCCCAGTCAACGCTTCTTGGTACCTCCTTGCTGGAAGTGGAACTTCGGCTGTTTAGCAACGCTCCTTCGACAGCAACGATCAACCAGTCGACCAACCCTGATCGTTTCACCGAGGACATAGGACGCTTGGCTGTCTTTTATGCAGCCGCAAATACTTTAGCGACGAATACTGCCGAATAACATTGGGGTGTTAATCCGCATCGGAACGAAATTCGCGCAGCGAACGCGGCCGCGCGAACTTGGTTTCGATCAGATGGATTACCCAATCACGCAACGTCGGCGTAGGCCGCAGTGGTAAGGAAATCCTGGAACTCTCCAGTGGAGAAGGAGACGAGCGATTGGGCAGCGCGGGCAAATTTCGAAGCGGCATATCTCACCTCCGAGGTTCTGCCGGATTTGATTAAGGACGTTGGCGATGGCCCAGTTCAACATGTGACAGTCAACTTCGGCGTTGCGGCGTCCTGCCGCCACCTTCACTCGGCAAGTTCATTCAGTCAATTGGAATTTGATTCGTTGGGTGTATGCCGAACAGCGCTGGGCGCAGATGATGCCGAAACACCTTTTCGAAACCATAAGATGCACAACCGCCTTGCGAACTGCGCTCTATCTTGCGCCCTGATTTGCGGGTCCCGTTTTCAATTCTATGGCGGATTGTCCTGGTGGATCGTTTCCGAACTGATTCGGGAGGGTGAAGAAGATGCTGTCTAATCTTTCATGGCACCTTCAGTGTGCAGTGCTTTGGGAACGTATGCGCCAAGTTAATGGTAAATATGGTCGGCGCTAGAGGACGATTTTAGAACCCTTCTGACCTCGAAGGACGCCGCGTAAAGCAGGAGTGGAGGGGACAGAAGGCCGCGCCCGCATCCGCGTAGGATCGCCAAGCCTCGGTACGGGCGCTGGCCCATGGGCTCATGCAGAAAGAGCGCGTTGAGCACTTGCACGATACTGGCCACGCCGATTAGATGGGCGGAGACAGAGCCGAATTGCAAGCCCCGTTTCGACTACCATACCCAGAAAGTGTAGGAGTGCATAATGAGCGCGGGATCAGAAATTAGGTCCACATTTTCAGATTGTGGAATTCAGGTGCGCTGCCAGTAAAAGCATTTTGAATCGACAGAGAGAAGCGGATCAACGATGTGCCGCTCGGTTCGGAATTCGTCCACTGCCTTTCGACAATAAGTCCAAGAATCCTCTCCGTAGTCATCGATGATGACGACCCCCCCAATTGAGAGCTTGTCGTACAAATATCTCAAGCTATCTCTTGTCGATTCGTAAAAGTCGCCGTCGAGGCGCATGAGGGACAGAGTTCCGATGGGTGCTTTTGGGAGCGAGTCCTTGAACCAGCCCTTAAGGAACTTAACTTGATCGTCTAGCAGTCCGTAGGCCTCAAAGTTTCGCTTCACTTCTTCCAAACCAACAGCGAAATTGTGATATGCCTTTTGCATCACGGGCCCTGACTGTACCTTGGCTTCGAGCGGGAACCTGTCCGGGTCGGGTTCCGGGAGTCCCTCGAAGGAGTCGGCCACCCATACCAGCCGATCGAGGACTCCATGGGCCTTCAACACGCCGCGCATGAAGATGGAAGCGCCGCCGCGCCAGACCCCGGTCTCGATTAAATCTCCCGGCACGCCGTTCTGCAGGATGTTCTCAATGCAGCTCCTGATGTTTTCGATCCGAGCAAGCGGAAGCATGGAAATGGCGTTTGAATTCACATAATGGGCAGTGAAATCCATCGTGAACCGGAACTCGTCGTCATCAATGTCGGGCTCACTTTCGAAAATTGTGTTGGTGAGCGAACGCTTCAGAAGGTCAAGATAAAGGCCTGCCGAATCATCCATGTTTACCGACGCTCCTTAGTTGATAACCATGACTACTTGGGCTTCACCGGTCATGGCTCGTCCACTCCCACTGAGTATAGCAGCCACTTTGCGGGCAATTAAGAGTGTGGATTCACTCAAATCTGCTCACGAAAGTGTAAGGAGGGGGAGGAAGCAAGGTAACTTAGAAATAGGCCAGTTCCTGCTCAAATGTTGCGCTGGGAGAATACCGCCGATGCAAAGGTTTACCCTTCACCATGTTGGGATAGCCGTCCGAAACCTACCCAAGGCCATCCCAGTCTATAAGAACCTTTTCGCCTACGAATTAGAATCGGGCCCTTTCGACGATCCTATTCAAAATGTATCCGTCTGCTTTCTCACGCGAGGCGAAGGCGACACGCTGATGGAGTTGGTCGCTCCTCTCGGGCCAAATTCTCCCATTGATGGCACCCTCAAGAAGGGGGGCGGGCCTTATCATGTCTGCTATCAGGTTGCCGATATGAAAGCCGCTGTGCACCACCTTTCTGAGCAAGGATCGGTCTTGATAAGTGGCCCTGTCCCGGCGGTGGCTTTCGGAATGCGGGAGGTTGCCTGGCTGATGACGGAAGCGAATCTTCTCGTTGAGCTGCTAGAGTCCTGACAGATACCTGAACGCCGTCGGGGAGGAATGGGAAGACTCCGTAGCCAGGCTCGTTCGCATGCTGCCCAGAGCACTCGGCCAGATTGCCTAAAATGCCCTGTAGACAATTCCCGGAGCGGGCTGGTTTAGCAGAATAGTCATGACAAAAGCCGCTAGACCCAGCGCGGATGCATACGCAATACGCGCGTAGCGGCTGGTGAGCACGGGCCCCTCAACGGTTTTGATCGATAGCAGCGTCACCCGGAGCCATTCCCATAGCGCCAGTACAGCCGTCGCGCTAAACCAAACCGCCAGCCAGACGACAAGCCATTGAATAACGGCCAGAGCGGAGAATACCCTCTCTATCTGCTTCCAACTGTTCCCGAACCAGAAGAACGTGAAGCCGAACCATGTGAAGTTGAGTCCCCTTCCAAAAGCTAGATAGACGGTATTTGCCGCCAGCGCCTTGTATCCTTTCCTGCCCAAGCGGCGCATCAGCCCTAGCTGCCACAGCTTATTGATTGACATCCCTCCTCCTGTGAGGACACCGAACATGATGAACTCCGAAGTACGTCCGTGCCACACCCCGATCAGGAAGAACGTGACAAAGAAGCACAAGACACCCAGCAGCGGGTCCACCGCCGTTGATGACATGCGTCGCATGAGCGCTAGAAGGAGGGGATTGTAGAGGTAGGTCTTCAGCCAATTGGAAAGCGTCATGTGCCACCGATTCCAAAAGTCCAGCACGGACGACGCAGAGAAAGGCCGGTCGAAGTTCTCCGGCAAGCGTAGTCGCATGAGTCGTGCAAGGGCGATGACGATGTCGATGTAGCCTGAGAAGTTGGCGTACAGAAAGAGCGGGTACGCGACTATAAGACGGAATACGGCATACATTTTGAGCGGCAAGGGCAACTGATACGACAGTTGTGCCTGTGCGTCGACGCGCACGATGTCGAAGAGCATGGCGAGCACGTTAACCTTGAAGAAGCCGCGGACGATGCGCTCCAATTGGAAGCCGACAACGCGGGGGCCCAGGGGGAGAGGCGCGTCAGCAAACTGGTCGCGAGAGAATTCCTCATAGCGCTGAATGGGACCGGAGATAAGCGTGGTGAAGTTCAGCGTGTAGAGAAGATAGGCGCCAAGTCCGATGTGCTGCTTTTCACTCCTGTCTCCCGCCTCAATCACGAGATGAAGCACACGGAAAAAGATATAGGAAAGCCCCAGCATGAAGTACGGGACGTGGAGATACATGGCTTGCGGCAGGAAAGTATATTTCTTCAGCCAGATATAGGCGAAGATTATTACCACGCTGCTCCCGGCTAAGGAGAGAGGTACTCCACGCTCGCGCAGGACAATTGCCGTGTAGCCTAAAAGAAGGAACCCAAAGAGCGGAGCCAATAACAGCGGATTATGGGCCAGCACGAGTAAAAAGGAGACGCTGGCAACGAAAAGCACAAGAGATCTCCACGCGCTATGCCGTGTGAGATTTGCGACAAATGCAACCGACAGCCCAAAGGCCAGGAATTGATAGGACGCCGCATCCATCATTTGTTGTTACTCGATGACGATGCGTGATTCGGTTCCACCCGAAGGGCAGGGATGGCGCCGCTTGTCATCTCTTTCGCAAGCAAGGAAGAGATAAGTGCATTTCCGCTTGCATTTAAATGTGTATCAATCGGAAAGTACTCCCTCTCCGAATCCGGCAGGGCGCGAAAGTCCGGCAAGATATCCAGATATGTAGCTCCGGAACGTATAATAATATCTCGTAAATCGCTGTCTGATCTGAAGGGGTCATAACCTGCTGGCCACGTGCCCATGGATATCATCGCGGCCTGGGAGCGAATGGGAAGCAGCACAACCACCAAGGGCACGCCAGCTGCCCGTGCCTGAACCTCCATTCTTGCTGCGGTCACTTCAAGCTGCTTCATATGGTCATGCCATGCCGAATTTGGATTGGCTTTCAGGAATTCGGTGTCATTTCCCCGCATGAGGTAAGCCTTCAGATACTGGCTTTGGCTCTGGTAGAGGAAATATTTAAGCATGGGGCCGGTTCGCTGCTTTTGTTTGAGATCTTGTATTGTGCGTGAAGCGGAGTCAAGGCCAATCTTCAGGCGTTGCTTGGCGAACGCCCAGGAGGTCATTGATTTGCCGGTTGCTGGGAAATAGGCCGCCGTTCCTTGTTGTGGCGCAACCTGTTTTGAGACATGCGTACCCTCGCCAATATCCAGCCCTGTCACAATCCACAGGATCATATCCGGCTGGGGTGCGAGGATATCTGTGAAATGGGAGGCGAATACCGCAGGCGATCGCCATGGCATGCCTTCGTTGTAGACGTCAATTTTGCGCCCGGTGCGTCGCGACAGTTCCGCGGGCAGCAGGACGGCAAAGGTCTTCTCAATCGGCAATCGCATTCCTGTGGCGAGGGATGAACCGACCATGACGATTCTGTAAGTCCCAACAGGCTTGGGCCCACACGGCAGATTTGTGCGATGTCCGCAGCCATTGAAATGGTATTCCGTCAACTCAGTATCCGGCAGTTTGTCCCAGCAAACAGAATTCGGAATTCCCCGAGCGCCGGTAGTTGGATCATCGAAAACCATACAGGCTTCGCCGAGCTTTTCAGACATCGGGAAAAAGCGCCGCGCAAGTAACTCCGTGGAACAGAGGATAAGTACTATTGTAAGCAGGCCGAGCAATGGTAAACGTACGTAATCTAGTCGCGGCAGCTTAGTTTCTTTAATTGAGTTCGTATTGCCCCCCAGGGAGATTGTCATACGAGAGATTTCTCCACGGGCACTATAAAGCCTAACGAAATGGTCTTCATCGGCGCGCTCTCCGGGGCTGCGACGTCGACGAGCAGCTCCCACTGAGTTGGTCCGGAGTCTTCGCCATTTACTTTTGTAAATCCCAGCTTGGAGTAATGATCGACAACTAGGTTGTTTCTATCTGTCGGACGGTAAGTGCCTATAAGTTTAAGAATTCCCGCCATGCGTGCGTGCTCAATGATTTGGCGCAGCACCATGTGTTCCACTTTGCGCCCCAGAACGCGGCAACTCATCAGCCATGTATCAATTTCCCAGACACCTGCTTCTCCGGGGCGGCAAATCACCGCGCTGATCATACCGTTATCACCGAAAATGTCCGCCAGCCGAACCTGGAGAGTGAAGACGGCCGGATCGTTTTCGGTAGCGGCAACTTCCGGCTCAGTGTAGCGGCGAGTGGTTAGGTTGTACTGATTGGACTTGTTGATGAGCTGCACGATGCGCGCGCGACCGGTGGCGTCGAAGGGCTGGAAAGTGATGGTCATGTCGAGCGACGCCAGGTAGGCATCGACGCCGCCCACTTGCTTTTGCAGGGTGGCGCGCTTGGCGTTGTCCTGATAGAAGCCCGCCCGCTTGAGGTCTTCGGTGGCAAAGGCCACTGACTCAAAATAGCCGCCCGCCGCCAGCGTTCTTGCATAGAATGCCGGCTCCTCCGGCAACTCTGGCACGCGTACTTGAGGAAGCACTTTGCGTACCAGCCCACGTTCGACGGGGTTGTCATCGAGAAATACCATCGAATCCAGTCCGAGGGAGAGTTCTTCGGCGATGGCTTGTATGTTGGTGGCTTTGTCATTCCAGTTTGCCTGGAATACAGCGATGTGCTCCAGCCTCAGCAGCATCTCAGGATGCCTTTTAAAGGGCTCGCGCGCCACCTCGTCCGTGTTCTTTGAACAGACAGCCAGTACAATACCGCGCAGGCGCAGATCGAGTGCAAGGCGCTGCACCGTAAGGTGCGCTTCACCGTGCGCATCACCCTGTGCCACTTTAATGCCCTCAAGCCCATCGTCGCCGATGACTCCGCCCCAAACGGTGTTATCGAGATCGAGGACCAGGACTTTTCCGCTTTTACCGCGCAGGGCTGCAATCGTGCGGGCCACATGATCGGCATAGAGGGGGATCAATTCGTCTGAGAAAGAAAACTTGGCCAAGTTCCATAACTGGGTGTTATGCCAGTCGGCCAGCCCGACTGTCTCTGCCAGCCCAGCCACATCCAGTAGGACATCCCCCGAGCCAAGAATATGTTCGGACAACTCGCGATTGATTCCGTCGATGAGACTTCTTAGCGTTCCAGGCAGCGCGCGGTCAAGGCTACCAAACAGCGCCTCCACGGGCGGAGCGAAGTTTTGAAAGATGCATACGGTATCGGAATTGACCTTGATTCCATCGCGAAGCGCCTGCAAGTAGCCGATGACGCCTTGTATAGTGGCGGACGAAGCCTCGGCATCTCCCAGGGAAAGTCTTAACGGCAGCGCCCGATAATCAATTGCAAGCAGCACCGCGTCGGGATTTGAGCGATTCACTGTCGAATCGGGGGTCAGGGCCTCCTGCCTCACCTGATCGTAAGGAGGCTGGATCACTTCGAGGGCGATCCCATGCCGGGCTGCGGTCGCAATGAGGGCTGGTACGACCATATCCACGGTCGAGTTACTCAGCAGCGCAAGCCGGAATGGTACGAGCGGATCCAGGGACCTACCGTCCGAGCGCGCCTTGTCGATGACCTTCGCCAGCTTGGTGAGCTGGTTCAAGTCTAAGGCGTGCGACGAAAGCGCCTGTAGTTCGCACCCCAAGGGGCCGTCGGCACTCTTCAAAGCCTTCAGCCGCCCGGAAAACTCTTCAGGCGCACTCGGCAACCATTGCAATTCCGAATAAAGCAAGTTCATCCGTTAGGGTACCGTCCATGCTTTACAGATCTCCGAAGAGAGGGTCGGTCATATTGAGCCGGCGAGAAGCAAACGTCTTGAAATGTTGTCAAAGCCGTGGATTGATCGGAGCAACGATTGAGAATCCGTTGTTGCCGGTGGGGCAATTTTATATGGGGCCTGTAGGTCGAGAGGTGATTGACCGGTCTAGGACCGTGCTTTGATCAGCGCGACCAAGTCCCCCACGTTTTGAAGTTTGCCGATCTCGGACGTAGAAAACTTGATTTTGAAAGCCTTTTCCACAGTGAGGATAAGCCGAATATGCGCGAGGCTATCCCAGCCATCAACGTCCGTGGCAGACAACTGAGGAGCTACGATGATCGAATCTTCATCGAAAACATCTTGGAATATCCCTTCCAGCCGGGCATATATTTGCGGCTCTTCCACAGCGAGCAGCCTCCTTATCGATCAAAGTTTAAGAAGCTGATTCTAACAGGTCATTTGCAAGAAGCTGTTGAGTTCATTGGTCGCGGAAAGGCTGTACTTGGTGCGCATTGGCAACAAGTATGCTGCCGATCTCATCTCGGCGGCCCACCGAAAGCCTAGCCAGACTGAGCGTTCTGTAGGGTGCGCGTCCTGGGTCGTTATCCATAGCGTTCCCAGGAATTTTGGGAATCACGCCTGGTCGATTTGCGGGAATCAGGGCGACGGGAAAAATGGTTGAGCGATCACCCATCACGTCGAGCGCGCTTGACCGAAATTTCATCGGCGCGAACTCGAGACTTGGGGCTTCGGACTTCTCCCTAGTTCCGGCGCACTACTCGAGACGCTCCTTTACGTATGCGGGGGTGCTTATGACTGCTTTCTCATCCAGCAAAATATCCGTCAGCGCGGGCGCAGACGCAAACCATCGAACAGCATCAACTGCAAGAGCCGATCGCGTTGTGCACCAAGTGCCATGCGATTTCTCGGCTCGGAAGTTTTTGGCGAGACACAGGGCGCTGGGAGGAGCGGAATTTTCCCGGGCACATCTTATTGTGCCCTCAAAATCCCCAAGTGTCCGTTTAAGTTGTTGATTTTATTGGTTGCTGGGGTAGGATTTCGAACCAGCGACCTTTGGGTTATGAGAGCTTCAAAAAAGCGTATTTTCAACGAGTTAGCGAACATAGACGGCATCCGCAAGTTGCTGAAAAAGACGTGTAGGAAATCCTAATTGGCCCTGGGGTTGGCCCTTTGTTATTTGAGCCCGGCGCCTAGCCCGCCTGCGGCAACAGGGGCCCTCGTGGAACGATACCGGGCCCGACCGAGACGAAGCGGAGACGCGGCAACGGCCATCTGAGCCGACGGCGCGCAAGTCGATGCAAGGGCGAGGTCGTAGTTGCAGGTCATAAGAGGTTAAGAGGCTGTTGTAGCTGCTCTTTCCATTTCGCTGGTCGAAGCCCGCGCCGCCACCCTTGGCGGGATAGGTGCGCGTTTTCTTGTCTTGAGGATTTGAGTCGGAAGAGGGCTTGTTTCATGGTTGTTGAGAAAGAACCTGCGAACGCAGTTAGCGACTTCGATTGGACTCTCAATGGGAACAAAATGTCCCGCATCGAGCGTGGCAAGAGTCGAGTTTGGGATGAGTGAGGCCGCTCGCTCAGCGAAGGAAGCGGGCAAAACATCACGCGTTCCGTGCAAAACCAGCGTAGGCATCGATAGTTCAGGAAGTATGGCCGGGATTCCACCTAGCACCTCTTCAGGCCTTCCCCAGCGCACCAATCGCATGAATCGCCAGGCGCCCGCGATTCCGGAAAAGGGTTTGCGAAACGCGCGCAGCAAGGCTCGATTAGCCTTGGCATCTATCGCCCGCCGCATGGCAATTTGCCAAAAGACGAAGTGAACGAGCGGAGCGACTACTTCTCCAAGCAACTGCTTGCGGAGGGGATTGAGAAGGTAGAAGGGCTTCAGATCGGGAAAGATTGCCGGCGACAAGAGAACAAGACACGCCACATTGCGCCCAAAACGGCTGGCGTAGTGAACGGCGATCGCCGAGCCGCCGTCGTGTCCAACAACGTGCCAATTTGTTACGCCATTCTGAATGCGAAGCTGTTCTATCTGCGTTGCCATGCGATCGAGATAATCTCCGCCGTAGGGTGCAAAGGGCGTATCACCCATGCCCGGCAGGTCGACGGCGAAGCAACGATGACTGCATGAAAGCCGTCCAATCACCTCGTCCCAGAGATTGTGGTTGGTAGGCATGCCATGGATGAAGAGAATGGCATGGCCCTTACCTTGGAGCTTGCAATGCATGGCGCTGCTCCTTTCTCTCATCGCGCCGTTGCGGTGAGGTACCGGATCGCGGAGCAAAGAAACGGCTGAGTCGCGATGCCAACCATACCGTCGCCCGCAGTGCTACCAGGGACGAACAAAAGATAGCGGTTCCGAGAAGACGCTTGGGACGCAAGCGGGAGTACATGAGGTTAGCCAGCCATGCGGGAACAGTGTAAGCGCGAGCGATGCCGAATAGTCCCAATCGTGCGCGAAGGTGAGTTTCGTAAAACATCTTCTCGATGAGGCTATTGAAGTAGCGACCGACGCCCATGACTCGAATGTTGTAAGCCACTCTCGCGAGCGCAGGAATACTCTCTCTTTCCCGATACTTGCAAACCAAGCTGGCAGACTCCGCGGCGTGGCGCAGCGCCGCCGTCACGCCGTTACCGGTAATTGGATCAGACTGCGAAGCAGCTTCTCCGATGATGATCCAGTTCGGCCCGCAAACGCCTTTGTACGTGCGGCAGAGAAACGACGTGACCGCGACGCGCTGGCGAGGGTTCTTCTTGACGAGAGATCCCAGGCGCGAGAACTTCTGCATCTGTCCAGCAAGCACCTCCTCATTTGTCAGGCCGCTGGCGCGTTGAACCTTGACTCTCGATCCGGGCGCGACATATCCGATGCTACTGACGCCAGGCTGGATGGGAATTTCCCAGATCCAGTCCATGTACTCGCTAGCCGGGCTGAGCATGTAGAGCGTGGTTCCCTCTACCCAATCCTTTGTAGGAAAGTGCGCCCACAGTGCCACCTTCCGCGGCCCGTAGGCGACCGATGACAACTTGAACTCCCTACCTAGCAAGCTGGCGGCAGCGCCGGACGCGTCGATAAACCATGGGGCTCGAATCGAGCGGCCTTCCGAAGTGGTTATGCTCCGGATTCGACGATCGCGAATCTCGAATCCAACCACTCGCTCGTGCAGCGTGAGGGTTCCGTGAGCTTGCGCCGACACTTTGAGCCGTTGATGCACCTGCTGGCGATCGAGGTGCAGAGTGCGCACTTCCACATTCCAGGGGCGCTCGGCAAGCCATGCGCCAGGAAGGAATTCTTCTCGAGAGCCGTCAGTTGTAACAACGGTGATGTGGCGTTTATAGGTGGCTGCACTGGAGGCCACCAGTTCCTCCATTGTCAAACCGAGTTGCGCAAAAAGTTGGGGGGCGGACCAGTCGAGAGACTCGCCAATAATCTGGGGGAACGACTCACGTTGCTCCAGACACACCACCCGCAGGCCGCTACGCGCGAGGTGAATCGCAGCTGCCTGACCGGCAAGACCGCCGCCGATAACGACAACATCGGCCAGGAATTCCGGGTTGTGGTCCAGCCTCTCGTCAGCCATAAGGTACTTGAAATACCAAGCGCCGCGTGGAGGCGCGGAACACTGCACGGCAACGCTACAGGAACGCTACAAAGAGCGGCATCCATCGAAAGGTTGAATCAAGAGAGGTAAATGGGGAGAAGTGGGAGGGAAATGCCCCTTAAGCTTCGGATTCAGACTCCAGGATCGCGGGGCTCAGGCTAACCGGGCGATACCTTGTCGATCGGCTCATAGCCCAATCGACTGACCCACATACCGCTAGCGTTGCCAGTGAGGCCAAGAGCACTGGCCGTGACATGGGGACCAGCAGCAACGTGCTCAAGAACTCAAGAGCGATGAGGAACAGAAGAAGGAGGACAATGGCGTGCCGCTTCATGTGGGAGCAAATCAGAGCTCCCAGGGGCGCTCCAACCGCGACGACCGGCACGGCGGCCAGCCAATAACCCATCACGGCCGTCGAAAAGTCTTTCAGGACGAAGACATGCAACAGGAAACCCGGGATGGTCACCATCGTCATCAGAATGACTGTGGTCGGCGTGACGATCTTCTCGTTGATGCGGAACAGCAGCACCATCACCATGAAGGCAACCGAGTTCACCCCGGTTCCGACCAATGCGCTTACCACGCCACCCGCAAACCCAGCTGCGATTAGAATGCTTTTCTCGCCCGGCCCGAAGATCGGCATGCGCGCATTCCTCGACACGCTCTTCTCGCGATTTACCAGCAACAGGGCTACGCCCAGACTGCTCACAAGCACTGTAAACGAAGTACGCACAATGACCGGCGGAACAAAGGGCGCAACGAAGTAGGCGCCGAAAACGACACCAAGCACACCGGGAATCCCGGCGTAGAGGAGCGCCCGCCGTTCAATCGGGATGCGGAGATAGAGGATGCTGAGCGTCGCGGAACCCATGCCCACGCTCTGGATTGCCAGGGAGAAATTTCGGGCGTCATACGGAGCGATGTGGAGCAGTTTCGTGAAGATGGGAAAGGCGATGGCTCCTCCGCCTTCGCTGGTGCCGCCGCCGACCATGGAACCGAAGACCATGGTAAGAGCGACTCTCCAGTCCGCAATCAGGTGGTGGATTGCGAGGCGGCCTCCGAAGACCAACCATATCACCCAGACAAAAAGCGCGATGGTCAGGTTGACGACGAGGGCGCTTCTTGTCCTTGGTTCTTCTTGCACTGTTGTTGCGTCGTACACCAAGGCAGGCTCGTGGATAGGACTCGCCATGCGTCGCAGGTCTCCAAGTTCTTTGCGATGAAGGGGACAGGGAAGCCGAAGCTTGAATCATCACCTGCAGCTCAACTTCGCGCATCCATCGAAAGGTGGGGAACGCGATTCGGATGCGGCTTGATATAAGGATTACCTAGCACTTGCATCAACACTCAATCGGATTGGTGACGATGTCCCTCCTCATCCAGATCCCGGTCGTCATACTCGTGACGCTGGCCTGCGGTTCCGTGGCTCGCCGACTCGGCCAATCGCGAGTCATCGGGGAGATTGTGGGCGGGATTCTTTTGGGCCCCTCGGTTTTCGGCCGGTTGGCGCCCACGGCTGAAAGTGGGCTGTTTCCTCCATCCTCCATGGCGTCGTTCGAGATTTTATCCACGGTAGGGCTCATTCTTTTTCTGTTTCTAATCGGGACAGAAGTGAATATCGAACACCTTTACCGCCAACGCGCCACCGCGGCGTTATCCAGCACGCTGAGTATTCTGGCGCTGTTTGCGATCGGGGTTCTTCTGGCCCATCCTCTGCGCACTCGCTTTGCCCCGCAAGGAATCGGAAGCTTGCCGTTTGTGCTGTTTCTAGGCATTGCTATGAGCATCACAGCGTTTCCCGTACTCGCACGCATCCTTGAAGAGCGGGGAATCCAAGGCACCAAGTTAGGAGCGACAGCCATCACTTGTGCCGCGGTGGATGACCTGGTTGCGTGGATACTCCTGGCCCTCGCTCTGGCATTAGTCGGTGTTGGAGGTGGCCCGTTATCCGTGATGATTCGCTTAGTCGGGCTGGCGATCTACTTGGTCGTGATGATTGGAGTAGTTCGGCCGCTCGCCGCGCGACTCATCCGGTGGCGAGATAGTCGCGACCTTTCTATCGAACTGCTTGCCGTCATGGTCACATTCGCCTTCGCCTCAGCGGCAACAACCGATGCGCTCGGACTTCATCCGCTCTTCGGGGCCTTCCTGGCCGGTGTATGTTTTCCCCGTCACAACTCATGGCAGGAAACACTGCGTGTGCGCCTCGAGATGCTGGTTTCGGTTCTGCTGCTCCCGTTGTTTTTCGCCCTTACAGGCATGCGCACGCGGCTCGATCTGTTGGACAAGCCAAGCATGTGGGCTTGGTCCGGAATTGTTCTTCTGGCTGCCACGGTCGGGAAGGTCGGCGGAGCGACTGCCGCAGCGCGCTGGACGGGGCAATCTTGGCGGGATTCTCTGGCCCTCGGGGCGCTGCTCAACACACGAGGACTCGTGGAGTTGATAGTCCTCAATATCGGTTACAGAGTAGGCGTATTTTCGCCTACGCTCTTCACCATGCTGGTCGTTATGGCCCTGGTAACTACCATGTGCACAACGCCGTTTCTGAATCTGCTCGGTATCCAGAATGACAGTTCGCGGAAGCGAAAGAATGGCAGGACCTTGTCACCCGCTGCATTCAACTCATGATCCGGTATGTGCCCGGTGTGAGATTTTGAAGTGATCCTCATCGAATCAAAAACCCATGACTGCGTCGCGACTCATCCTTTTGGTGGACCATTGTCAGCACATTGCGTTGCTACACTTCGCGGATGGCGATTCCGACCGAACAAATTGGAAGCGTTCCCCGCCCGCCCCAATTGGTTGAGGCGATCAAGTCTCACGCGACCGGCGGCATTGCCGCCAACGAGCTGAAGCGACTTTACGAAGAAGCGCTGGGCGAGACGATCATTCGTCTTGAACAAACCGAATCGCCCGTGATAACTGACGGTGAACAGACAAAGCCCAGCTTTGCTACCTATCCTCTTACGGGTTCGCTGAATCTGGCGCCCGACGGTGTTATCATCCCGTTCGCTGACGGCCATCAACGCCAGTTGCCTCGACTTACCAGAGGGCCATTCCGATACGCAATTCACGCTGATAGCTATACGAAGGCGGCCCGCGGTTACACTAGACGGCCCGTAAAGCAGGCAGTCATATCCGCCTCCGCGTTAAGCCTTCTCTATCCAGGCGATGGCCTCCCCGACTATTCGCGTGAGGATTTTATCTCTGACCTTATTGATGAGGCCGAGGCGGACATACGGGGTTCCCTAGCTGCGGGAGCCGTGTGTGTTCAGGTCGACTTCACCGAGGGGCGGCTCTCGTTGAAACTTGATCCCTCCGGCGCCCTGCTGCGGAGCTTCGTCGCACTCAACAATCGGGTACTCGACCGCTTTTCTGACGAGGAGCGTCGCAAGATTGGGGTGCATGTCTGCCCGGGCGGAGATCACGATTCGACCCACAGCGCGGACGTCGACTACGCAACATTCCTTCCGGATCTTTTCAAAATGAACGTAGGCCGTTTCTATCTGCAAATGGCAAGCGAGCCTGACAAGAAACGCATGTTGCGGCTAATAAGCGCACTCGTGGATTCGCAACAACGCATCTTCGTGGGTGTAATCGATCCGATTAACCCAGAGGTCGAGACCGCGGCTCAAGTCCGCGATCGAGTTCTCGAAGCCGCATCGTTCCTGTCAAAGGAGCAACTGGGAACTACGGATGACTGTGGCTTCGCACCTTTCGCCGACGATATGTCCACGGCTCGGGAGACAGCGTTCAGAAAGATTCGCACGCGAGTCGAAGGAACAGCGCTCGCTGCAGCTGAACTCGGTTGGTGAGGGGAGCAATGACGAAACATTCCGAGTCTTGTCATTTGCTCAGGTACATGAAGGAGTATTCGCCAAATGGCACACATCAAGCTTCCAGTCGCTCCCGATCTCGGACGGGAATTCCCCGGCATTGTTGGGCCCATGACCTTTCGGCCAGAAGCCGCCGCGCCTATCAACGAATTGGTCAATATCCTCCTCCGCGGTGAGAGTACGCTGACACGGGGTGAACGAGAACTGATTGCGACTCACGTCTCCCGGCGCAACGATTGCTTCTTCTGCCAAACTATTCATGGCGCCGTCGCTGCGGTCCAGCTCGAAAACGGCAAGGCATTAGTGGAGAAAATCAAGACGGACTGGCTGAATGCGGATGTGTCCCCGAAGTTGAAGGCTTTGCTCGACATCGCGGGCAAGATGCAGCAGGACGGGAAGCTCGTGTCGACGTAAGACATTGCCAATGCCCGTCAAGAAGGAGCCACCGATCGAGAGACTCATGACACGGTATTGATCGCGGCAGTGTTCTGAATGTGCAATCGCTACGTCGACGGCCTGGGGACATGCGCGCCTTCCGATCCGGAAATTCACCGCGCCAGAGCCGTTGAGATCGTTGAGCACGGGTACTCGGCGGTTACTGAGATGGCAATGTCCCAGGCATTCACGTCCAGTGAGCTGGTTTGAAGCGGAGATGAAGTGTGGCAGAAGGGCTCGAACCAGAAAGTTTAAAACGTAAACGCTATGTCCCCAAGCCTGAGACGCTCGCGCTGCTCAAGGTTTCGGGTAACCCTATCAACGGGGTGGGAGAGACAAGCCCTCGACGGGCATCGCCATTGTTCTGGCATCCGCCAGATCAGCATCCGTGGGGTAACCTGCAAAACGTCGCGCGGCAAAGTTCGAGGAAGTGTCCTGTCGCAGCAGCTGCCTTTCAGGCCGCTTACAACCATCCTGAAATGCTTCCTGTTGCGCGTGAACAATCAATTGTCGGCTCAACAATTCAGCATCGAGGCAACTGCATTCGTGCTTTCCCACGGGGCCGATGCAGTCGGTATCGCGCCGACGGACTCGCTCTATGTCTTCGAAGGCTAGGCTATCGATGAGCCGTGGGTAATCGTGTTCGCAGTCGCTCACAATTATGAACAGCTCAAGCAGGGTCCTTCTGATGAAAGCAACAGCGCCGGCGTCACCGATGTCGGTGGCCAGTATGCGCGCGGCACGCGAGCTTCCTACGCGCTCGCCAATTGGATTCGATCGCAAGGTACAACGCCGATGCGTATCTCGGACCATCAGCAAGTGCTCTCCTTCTGATTCCACCGGCTATTGCGTCTGGCTTGGGGGATGCTCGGAAAGCACGGTTCCATTATCAGCAGACAGTGTGGTTCGGGAGTGCGCCTGGCGGGCGTAACCACAGACATGCCATTGGTTGCGACGGGCCACGATCGCTTTGGTAGTAATGATTCTGCAAGACTTGCCAGATGTGCACGAGGGAGTGTCCCCCAGGTGCAATCTCGGAACACAAGGAAATGGTGCGCGGCGTCGAGCGCTGGTACGTCGACTTCGATAAGTGCCCTCCGTACTTTGCAGAATCGGCCTCGTGTGGAATTTGCATCGCAGTATGTCCTTGGACGCGTCCGAACGTGCGGCCGAAGCTTCTCGCCACTATGGCGCAGCGCCTCGAATCGGCAGACGTCAGCACTCAGGCCACGCAGAAGAAGCTGTAGGAATTCTTCTGCAGCGCGTCCTCCCATCGGTTGATACAGGCCTCCAACCAAGTATTGAAGACGGCATGCTCGTTACCCGCTACCGTTCCGTCTACGGTCGCGATAGCGGATCTCGCAGCAGCCACGGAAGATCTGCGTCGTTCTCCGCGATGCATCCATCACGACCTCGAGGCCAAACCATGAAAGTAACTCTTCCCCAAAAGAGTCTCAAGTCTCTCTGCTCGTATCGGGCTTTGTCGCAACTCTTCAACCTCGCAATATTGATGCTGTTATTGCCCGCCATCATCAGAGCCCAGGATGCAACCGGCTCACTCGAAGGGCGTCTGACCGATAAAAGCGGCTCCCCCGTGGCAAACGCAACCATTCAGCTCAAGAACATCGAAACGAATGCCATTCGCAGTCAGAAGTCGGACGCCGAAGGTTTCTATCGACTCGTCGAGCTCAGTGTCGGTCACTACTCGCTAACGGTAGATGCTCCAGGATTCGCGCATTTCTCCGATTCTCCCATTGACATCACCGTCAGCCAAACCAGCCGAATCGACATTCCGTTGGGTCTTGCCTCAGTTACGGAATCGGTTGCAGTGAGCGATACGCTGACGACGATCGATACATCGACGAATACCCTCGGAAAGGAAATTAGCGGCAGAGAAGTCCTCGATCTGCCACTGAACGGAAGAAACTTTGCGCAGTTAGGATTGCTGCAAGCTGGCGTCGCTCCTCTTTCCGCAGGTTTGGCAACTGAGGGAGGATCCCTTCGTGCCGGTCAATCGTATGCAGTGAACGGTCAGCGCCCTGAAGGGAACAACTTTCTGCTTGACGGTGTGCAAAACGTGAATCGAATGGACGGCGGATTCGCCCTCAAGATCCCAATCGACGCCATCGCTGAGTTTCGCATCCTTACTAATACGGCCCCACCGGAATATGGAACCAATACCGGATCCACGACTAGCGTCGTTACGCGCGCTGGTGGGAACCAGGTGCATGGCACCGCCTACGAGTTTTTTCGCAATGATGCACTTGATACACGCAACTATTTTTCATCGACAGTTGAGCCGCTGAAGCAGAACCAGTTCGGAGCAACAGCGGGCGGACCAATCCGAACCGATCGTGTCTTCTTCTTCTCATACTTCGAGGGCTTTCGTAACAGGCAAGGCATTACCACCTCCGCCACCGTACCCACAGATGCCGAAAAGCATGGTGACTTCTCTGGGATCGGTCATCCTCTCATCAATTTTGCAGCCGGCGGAGTACCCTTTCCGGACAATCAAATACCGCCCATCGCATTCAATCCCATCGCGGTCAATGTTGCAAAGCTCTACCCCTCAGGCAACGTAACCCCATCGGTCTACACTGCAACGGTGGTCGGTACTAACGACGATGATCAGGCGGGCCTTCGGATTGACGTGCATCAGTCCGCAAAGAGCCAATACTTCAGCCGGTATTCCTATTTCACCGGCTATAACATCAACCCCGTGTCTGTTCGCGGCTCTGATCTTCCTGGATTTCCGACCCGAGACGATTTCGCCGCCCACTCGATTGTAGGATCGAACACATTCCTGCTCTCCTCATCGATGGTCAATTCCTTTGAAGCCTCATTTTTCCGATACCAGTTCCTCTTCGACCAGCGGCTGAACAAAACACCGCCACGGGCCCTTGGATTTGACTACGATTCCGCTTCGTCGATCGGGCAGGGGCCGCCATTCTTCAATCTCTCCGGCTACTCTCCGATTGGCGGCGCAATTACTGGCCCTCGGACCTCAGTCCAAAACACCTTTGAGGTTCACGACGGTTTCTCGTGGTTTCACGGAAATCACTCCATCAAGGTAGGTGGTGAATTTCGACGGAATCAGATGAATCTCTTCCAGTCGATCGCGCCGAATGCCTTCTTCATCTTTGCTTCGTCGTTCCCCACGAATGACGCCTTCGCGAACCTGCTGCTCGGTGCCCCGGTCGTCTTCTATCAAGGGCGCGGCGACTTCACCCGCTATGTCCGCAACTGGGGGATGGGAACCTACTTTCAGGATGAATGGCGGACTACGAGAAAGCTGGCGATTAACTATGGAATGCGGTACGAAATCATCAACCCGAATACTGAGACGCGGAACCGCTTGAATGCGTTCATTCCCGGTGTTCAGTCCCACGTCATGCCAAATGCTCCCACTGGTGTTCTATTTCCCGGCGACCCCGGAGTGTCCAGAGGAATCGCCCGCAGTTACTACAAGGGCTTCATGCCAAGAGTAGGATTTGTTTGGGATCCGACTGGGCAGGCACGATGGTCGATCAGGTCTTCGTACGGAATCTTTTATGACCCCTTTGCAAATGGGTCCGGCGTAACGTCACAAGGACCGATAAGTTCTCTTCCGTGGGCCCAGTTTGAGCAGATCACTCCGCCCACTCTCAATTTCTCCGCTCCTTACAGCGACGTGGCAATACCCACCCCAAACACCTTTCTCAGTCCGTCGACTCCTTTCGTGATGGATACGAAAGCACGGCCTTCCAATGCGCAGGATTGGAACCTGTCTGTCCAGAGAGAGCTAGCCAGAAGCTATGTACTCGAAGTCAGGTATGTCGGAACCAAGGGTACGCACCTTCCGCGGAATATCGATGCGAACCCCGCTGTGTATGGGCCCGGTGCAACCGCGCAAAACGCTGACCGTCGGCGCGTTCATGCAAACTGCCCCTCGAGCGGTCCGTGCCAGTTTGCAACAATCGCTGAACTCACCTACGGTCAGAACTCGACATATCATGCGGGACAATTGAGCCTCTCTCGCCAGTACATAAACGGGCTGGGATTCAACGTCTCCTATTGGCTGTCGAAGACACTCGACTACCTTTCTTCGATGAATCTGCAGGGCTCCTCCGCGAAACCGCTCAGCGGCGAAAACGACCTCGCGCAAAATCCCTTCGATCTGAAAGCGGAACATGGACCGTCGATCTTCGACGCAAGACACCGGCTCGTCGCCAGCGCAAGTTGGGAGATCCCCTTCGCGCACAAGACTCAGGGCGTCCGGAAAGTGCTCCTGGACGGCTGGCAACTCAATGCCATCGCCAGTGCCAATTCACCCACTCCGTTCACGGTTTACGACAGCGCCAATGTCTCATTGCAGGCATCCGCTCCGCCCATCTCCGGATTCTTCGCCAGTCGTCCAAACTTGATCGGCAATCCAAATCTGGGCCCACATACCGTGAACCAGTGGGTCTCCAAGGCTCCGTTCCAACGTCTCAATCCGCAGACACAGGCTGGGCAATTTGGCAATGAAAGTCGCAATGCAGTTCGCGGTCCCGGTTATGCAGACGTCGACCTATCCGCGATGAAGAACTTCACTCTCACCGAGCGCCTTCACCTGCAATTTCGGGCCGAGTCGTTCAACGTTGCCAATCACGCGAACTTCGGGCTACCCATCGCGGACATATCCTCGACGAACTTCGGTAGGGTTCTTCAGGCCTCGCCTCCACGGCTCACACAATTCGCACTGAAAATTCTCTTCTAGGCTGGCGTGCGCGCCGCCGTCAACTGCGGGGACGGTGCGCGCCTTATGTTGAACAATCACCAACAAGCAACGAGGTGAAAGAGGCAAATGAACCAGACATCGCGGACAGCGCCTCCACCCCTTTGCTTGGAGTCAAGCCTCTCATATTCCGGCTGGAAGGTCGTTCTGGCTGGATTCTTCGGCGTCATGGTCAGCTTTGCGGCTGTGGTTCCCTACACATTTGGGCTGTTTGTTAAGCCGCTTTCCGTCACGTTTGGCTGGCATCGGGAGGCGATGTCGGCGGCCTTCAGCATCTCTGCGCTAACGTTGGCCGCAGCATCGCCGGGTCTGGGTTTTCTCCTCGATAGGTTCGGTCCGCGGCGCGTCATTCTGCCATGCATAGTCGTCTTCTCTGCAGCTTACGTTTCCCTCGCCTGGCTCACCCCGCACTTGGTTCACTTTTATTTGGCCTACTTCATCATTGGGGTCGTAGGTAACGGAACTGCGTATTTGGGCTACTCACGAGCCATCTCTACCTGGTTCAACCGCAGACGTGGCCTCGCACTCTCCATCATGCTTGCGGGCGGCGGGTGCGGAGCCATGCTCCTTCCGGTGGTTGCGCAGTCGGCCATTACTCACTATGGTTGGCGTGCTGCATATGTCGTCCTCGGCCTGCTTGCTTTCGTCTTTGGATTTCCATTGGCGGCTCGCTTCGCCCGCGAGCAGCCCAGGGCTCATTCGAGCGAGCCAACACTACGAGATTCGGGCCATGGTGTTGCTTTTGCCCTTCGGAGCAGAATCTTCTGGATCATTGCGGTGACCGTCTGCCTCTACGCTGTCAGCATCAATGGAGCGATCGCCCATTTATCGCCGTTGCTGACCGATCGGGGCGTGTCAACACAGGGTGCCGCCTACGCCGTCTCGATCATTGGTGCTACCGGCATCATTGGCAGAGTTCTCACCGGAATCTTTCTCGACCGCTTTTTCGGGCCTCGGGTATCACAGATGATGCTGCTGATGACGGTCATCGGGATTGTGCTTCTATCCGTCGCCCATACGTTGACGGCCGGCTTGGTGGCAGCCTCGTTGATCGGCTTCAGCATGGGAAGCGAGGGAGACATTACTCCCTATTTGCTCAGCCGCTACTTTGGCCTGAAGCGGCTCTCGACTCTGTACGCCATGACTTGGACCGCTTATGCGATTGGTGGCGCTACTGGGCCGCTTGTGGTCGGTCATATATTCGACAGCATGGGCTCCTATCGCCCGGTCAGCATTCAGTTACTGGCGTTGCCCGCTTTCATTCCTTGTTTGCTGATGTTTCTGCTTCCACGTTATGACGATCGTTCCATTTCGATCGCGTCTTCTGATCCTGTTGTGACTGCCGCTCTCTCTGACTCTCCCGTTGAAGAGATCGCTGGGGCAAGATAGAAATCGGCAAGTGTCTACGAGTAGTGTGCTCGCTTCGGTGGGCGGAAAAACACCCAACTCGGACATGTGGCTGATCGGAAGGGAGGCCAGTCGAAAACCCAGTCTCGCGGTTCGTAACTCATTGTGGAGCGTTGGGGATTCAGTGATCCCCACTGATTTCACCTGATTTTCCCACTCACAACTTTGAAGCCCGCGCCGGAGCCTGAATCGTGCCGGTTAACATCCCCAGCCGACCCCGAAACAGCATCTCCCGGACTTCTCCCCAGTCCAACTCCTGCCTTCCTCGTTTACCAAGATGCTTGTGTTTGCGATACCGGAACCAGAAGACCATCCGGCGTGCCGCAAGCCAGATCGATGTTTTGGAATCTATGTGTCGGCCTGACCGTGCGGGTCTTCTCGCGGTCTCTCGCGGGAAACACGATTGAGTTTTACGGTCGTGGCGGAGCTAAAGGGAGCGACCCATGGGCGTTGTTCGAGTCCGTTTCCCTGACCGAATGGAGTTTCGACGGATGCGCGCTCAGCGGCGAATTGAAAGGACAGTGTCTTGCGCGAATCTATGGCCTGAAGGATTACTGGTTCGACTGGCAACACTACCACCCGGATAGCGGCATCTACAGGCACTAGGCCCGATCCAACTCCCGTTTCGACCCAAATCTTCTGAAACCCATCCCCAACTCAAGATGGATGCGGGATTTGCAGCGGCATGAAACGATGCTGAGTCAGGCGACCGCTTGCGTCCCGGCGCGTTCAGGAGAGCTGTATGCTGGCGGAAGCGCGTGTGAGTCGAACACACCGTCGCCCGTTAAGGACGACCGCCGGTTTTGAAGACCGGGAGGATCACCGGAGCCTAAGCACTTCCGTATTGCTGACGTTCTCTCGCGTCACATCGTTCATGTTACATGCCACTCCCCAATTGCCGGTCGAACGAAGGAATCAACTTTGAGTATTCATGAAAATGTCCGCTTGACCCAGCAAGTGAAAGCGGGTGGCTGCGCCAGCAAGCTCCCCGCCGGCTCACTGCGGCAGGTGCTGTCCGCGCTGCCGGTGCAGACGAATCCCGATTTGCTTGTTGGTTTCGACACTTCAGACGACGCGGGTATTTACCGCATCGGTCCAGGCCAGGCACTGGTACAGACCATCGACTTCTTCACCCCTCTGGTCGATGACCCATTTGCGTTCGGCCAGATCGCGGCTACGAACGCTTTGAGCGACGTTTATGCGATGGGCGGCCGGCCTCTGACTGCCCTTGCGGTTGTTTGCTTTCCACAAGACGCGGATTTGGCGATTCTCGAGCAGATCATGCGAGGCGGCCTTTCGAAGATGGCTGAAGCGGGCTGCACCGTTGTCGGCGGCCACTCTGTGCGCGACGCCGAGATGAAGTTTGGCTACGCTGTCACAGGACTCATCGATCCAGAACATGTTTTCACCAACACCGGAGCGGTTGTCGGCGACAGCCTGATTCTCACCAAGCCCATCGGTACCGGGGTGATTACCACTGCCCTCAAGCAGGGCAAGTCAGAGCCGATTTGGGTTGAGCGGGCCATCGGTTCAATGACAACTCTCAACATGAAGGCTGCGGTTCTTGCGACTGCCTGCACTGGCGTTCACGCGATTACGGATATCACTGGTTTTGGACTGATGGGGCATGGTCGCGAAATGGCACTCGGAAGCGGCGTCGCGCTGGAAATCGATACGGGTCGGGTGCCGCTGATTGATCGGAGCCCTGGATGCTGTTCGAGCCGGCGCTATTCCCGGAGGTCTGCTTTCCAATCGCGAATTCGCGGAGTGCCTGGTCGCCGATTCTCCGGAGAGCCAGATACCGGATGACCTCCGCGCGTTGCTTTACGACCCGCAAACATCGGGCGGTCTGCTCATTTCGGTTGCGTCAGCGGATGCGGAGAGATTGGTTGTTTCACTGCGGGAAGCTGGAATACCTGCCGCCATTATTGGACGCGTATTCGGTCCGTTCGCTGAAAGTTCTGGTGCAGCGGCTATTGTTCTGCGGTGACCGGTTACTCTGAAAAAGGATTGCTCAAACATGGCCTTAGAAAATTTGGAACGGAACGAGATAAACCGGCGGCTCTTCCGCATGCTGCCGTCTGTGAACGACATGCTCTTGACACCCGCATGTCAAACCCTTCTCCGTTCGAATTCGCGAAACGCGTTGTTGTTCGCGGCTCGCCAAGTCCTTGCCAACTTGCGCCTCGAAATATCCTCCGGCCAGCACACGGAGAGCAGCCTGCAAAAAAGCATTGATCAGTTGCCGGACGAGATCGGAGAGTGGTTCACATCGCATCGACAGTACTCTCTTCGCCCGGTGATCAATGCGACCGGCGTAATCCTCCACACGAATCTGGGTCGCGCGCCTTTGAGCGATGCCGCCTTGCGGCACGTGGTAGAAATCGGGCAGGACTACTGCAATCTTGAATTCGATCTCGAATACAGGTGTGCGAAGCCGAAGAGACGTCCATGTTGAGTCGCTTGTTCTGCGCGTACTGCAAGGGTTGGCCGCTGAGCCCGTGGAACCGGAGTTGTATGGCGTCATTATCATAAACAACTGCGCAGCCGCGACTTTTCTCGCGCTGAACTCCCTTGCTGAGAAGTCTGAAGTCATCGTTTCGCGCGGAGAACTTGTTGAGATCGGAGGCGGATTCCGCATCCCCGAAATCATGGAGAAGTCCGGCGCAATCCTGAAGGAAGTCGGCACCACGAATCGCACACGCCTCGCCGACTACGAGCACGCGCTGGGACCTGCAACTGGCCTCCTGCTTCGCGTACATCAATCAAACTTCAGCATCGAAGGATTTGCCGAGCGACCCCTGCTGCAGGAACTCGTATCGCTTTCAAAGCGCGCAGGCATACCACTCTTTGAAGATCAAGGCACGGGCCTGTCTCCTCACTCGAGCGTTTTGGCGTCAACGGCGAGCCCAGCCTGATTCAGTCATTTGCCAGCGGCGTCGATCTCATCGCAGCAAGCGGGGATAAGCTACTCGGCGGTCCGCAATGCGGCATTCTCGTTGGCAAACGAGAGCTGATCGCGCGCATCCGCAAGAATCCCCTGCTCAGGGCCTTCCGCGTGGATAAGCTGACCTACGCCGCACTGGAGGCAACCTTGTTGGAGCACCTCTCCGACGCACCGTCGTCGATTCCGGTGGAGCGGATGCTCAGTATCCGACCCGAAGAAATCATGCGCCGATGCAGCAAGATCGCTGGTGAGATTGTGTCGTCGAATCTTCACCTCGATGTGGTGCCGGTCGAAAGCCTGATCGGGGGAGGAACCGCCCCGAAGGCATCCCTGCCAAGTTGCGCATTATCTCTGCGGCATGTTTCTCGCACTGCTGCAGAACTGCTGGCGGCACTCCGCGGCCTCGATCCCCCGATCGTCGGCCGCATTGCTGACGACACGGTTCTGCTGGATCTGCGCACAGTACCCGTTCATTTCGACGCGGATCTCGCAACGCTCTTGAGCAGTCTGTGACTTCAAGAATGCCCGATCTTCGCTTGCAGTCTTTGTGAATGACAAATATGCCCAGATCCATCGTCATCGGAACCGCGGGTCACATCGATCATGGAAAAACAACACTGGTTCGCGCCCTTACCGGCATCGACACAGACCGTCTGCCCGAAGAGAAGCGGCGCGGCATCACGATCGACCTTGGATTTGCTTCGTTCGACGTGCAGGCGCCTGACGGCTCAGCGCTTCCGCATCAGCTTTGTCGACGTTCCCGGCCACAGCCTCTTCATCCGCAATATGCTCGCCGGAACCGGCTGCGTTCCCGCCGTCATGCTCGTCATCGCGGCGGATGAAGGCAGTCATGCCGCAGACGGTCGAGCATCTGGCCATCTGCGAGCTGCTCGGCATCAAGCGGGGCATCACCGTCATCACCAAGTCCGACGCTGTCAGTGCAGCGGATCTGCTGCAGGTCATTCACTCCGTTCGAGAGTTTCTGCAAGGGAACATTCCTTGAAAAGGACAGCCGCGCGGTATTGCCGGTGAGCGCTGCGACCGGAGAGGGGCTCGATGCTACTGAAGGCTGAGCTGCTCCATCTCGCCATGCGCACGCAACTCGAGAATTCACGACGCCTTGTTGCGCATGCCGCTCGACCGGTCCTTTGTGATGAAGGGTTTTGGCACCGTCGTTACCGGAACGCTTCTCTCAGGATACTATCCAGGAAGGCCAGGCACTTGCAACTTGAACCGCTTGGTCGCGCAGTCCGTGTCCGCGGCCTGCAAACACACGGCCAGTCGGTCGATTCCTCACTAGCCGGATCACGAGTCGCCGTAAATCTTTCCGGCATGGACGTATCTGAAATCCATCGCGGGCAGACCCTTGTTGCACCACAGACGCTCTCCGCCGTCGATACCATTGATGCCGAGATTAACCTCCTGGAGAGTGCGCCGGCATTGAAACATCGCGCCAGCATTCACTTCCACGCGCTCACTTCTGAGACGATGGCAAGCAGTCTTTCTATACGGTTATGAGGCCACGCAGCCCGGAACGGCCCGCATTGCGCGCATCAAGCTCGCCGAGCCGATCGTGCTGGTTCCCGGCGACCGATTTGTTCTGCGCCAACCCTTGCCTGCCGGCACCATCGGGGGAGGGGTGGTCCTCGACACCCATCCCTTGCCGCGCCAGCGAAAGGCCGAAACACTTGCATGGCTCGAGCAGTTGAGGTGCGCCGCGCCAGCACAACAAATGGCGCTGCGCGTAATTCGCCGCAACGCAAACGGCATCGCTCTCAGAACGCTCTCCTCCGAAACTGGCTTGACTATGGAGGCGATCCGCACGCAACTCAGGCCCTGCGCTCGAATCGGGTGAATTGCTGTTGTTACCTGGCGAGCTGCTCATCAGCCGTGAAAGCTTCAGCGTCGCCACGAGCGCGGCACTCTCCCGCTTGGAGAAAAGCAAAGACGCCATTAAGCGCTCCGAACTGCGCAGTCAGACCGGCCTGACCCGACTCGTCTTCGACGTGGTCTTGACAACGCTGGTACGAGATCGAAGGGCAACAATTCGCGAGGAGATGGTGTCGGGTTATGAAGATGCGAATCAATCCTCAGTCGAATGTGACCAGTCAAAGGCGGCGGTCGCCCAGGCATATGAGGCGGCCGGTCTTGCGTCTCCGCTGGCTTCGGAACTCGCACAGCGGCTCAATCTCAAAGAACCCGAAATACGCCGCATCATCACGGTGCTGCAGCGCGAAAAGACAATTGTCCGCATGGGTAGCGATGATTTGTTTATCCACTCCCGCGCGCTCAGGCTACTCGCCGAACAATTTGCCCCTCTGCGTGGCAGTCTCATTGATGTCGCCCATTTCAAGCAGATCACCGGGCTCTCCCGCAAATATGCGATTCCGTTGCTTGAATACCTCGACCGCCAGCGCATCACCCGCAAGCAGGGCGACCAGCGCCTGGTCCTCTAAGGCCCTTCAACTCCATGGTTCTTAGCGGTGAAGAGTTGGATGCGCCCTCCCCCCGGCTCATGCTATATTGCTGGCTAGTTCACCGGGAGAAGTGTTCCTCCGATGCCTGACCACGAAACCAAAATCAAGCTCATCGAAGATCGCGACGCAACCGGCGAGGTTGCCAAGGTATACGACGAGTGGCGCGCCAAGTCAGGCCGCCAACTGGTGCCCGGAATCCTGAAGTGCTTCAGCCATCGCCCCGACTTTCTTCGCCAGGTAATGCAGTTCAGTGACACCGTTCATTTTTCCCATGGCCATCTCGACCGCAAAACCAAGGAAGCCATCGCGAGCTGGGTATCGTGGCTCAATCGCTGTCCCTATTGACTGGACTCGCATGCTTACTTCCTGCGTGTTCAGGGAGCAGAAACTGAGACCGTAAAGGCTCTTGCGGAGGGCAAGCTGGACGCAGCTGGCCTGAGCCCTGCGGAACGTGCGCTGCTTGATTACGTCACCAAGGTCACCGAAGCCGCCTATCGCACGACGACTGAAGATGTGCAGAAGCTGCGCGATCATGGCTGGACAGAACCGCAGATCGCGGAGGCGCGTCTACATCACGGCGATGTTTGCTTTCTTCAATCGCGTGGCCGACGCCTTCGGGATTGCACCGCAGGGTTACCTCGAAATGAATGGGCTAACGAAGTAGGAGAGTTATGAACGGCACAACCAAGAAGCGCGTTTGGAAGTGGGTTCTGAGCATCGGGACCCTCTGTTTCGCCTGCTGGCTGTGCCTTGTGGTCTATGTGAACTGGGCCATGCATCAGCCGCCTGAAGTCTTCGGCCACGTGATGGCCAGGATGCCCATGCCCGCCTACTTCGTGCTCCCCTTTGAAACGTTGTGGATGCGTGCGCGCAAGGGCCAGTTGAACGTTGGCGACTCAGCTCCGGGACTGACTGTGAAAAAGCTGGAAGACCATTCTGCCACCGATCTCGCTTCACTCTGGGCAGACAGGCCGGTTGTCCTGGTGTTCGGCAGCTATACGTGACCGCCATTCCGGCGGGAGGTTCCCGCCCTGAACAAGCTCGCCGAGCAGTATCGCGACAAGATCGGCTTCTACGCGGTCTATATCCTTGAAGCGCATCCAACTGATGTTTGGCAGATGCGGTCCAACGTGCGCGACAAGGTGCTCTTCAGTAGTCCTAAGGATGACTTGGAGCGAGCGTTTGTCGCCGGCGCGTGCGTGCGGAAGTTGGGCATTAAGTTTCCAGCGCTGGTTGACGGCATCGACAATCAGGTCGAGTCGGCTTACACCGGTTGGCCTGACAGGCTCTACCTGATCGGCCAGGGCGGACGCGTTCTCTATAAGAGCAAACCCGGCCCCTTCGGATTCCATCCCGATGACCTGGCTCAAGCCATCAAGGCGTCTGTGCCGGGGCAATAGGAGTGAGGCTCTCCATCCTTCGATGGATACAAAAGTCCTCTTAAAGGGCGATGCTCTTGCTCTGCCTGACTCCGTATCGTCCCCATGAGGCCAATCCCAGAAAATCAATCACCCCAGGAAGAATGGCCCCTGCTCATTTTTGAGGTCAGTGGTATGGAGGATGTTGTGCGCAAATCAATGCTCGGTAGAGTGATCTTCGGATCATTCTTGGCCGCTCTTTTGTCTTTCCCCGCGCTTCAAGCGCAACAAGCTGCCACGGGCAGCGTCAGAGGCACAGTCACCGATCCATCCGGCAAATCTGTTGCGCGGGCGACTGTCAGCCTGACCAGTGTTGCGCAGGGCACTGTACGTACTTTCACTACTCAAGATGATGGTGTGTTTTCCTTCACCCAGCTTGAGGCTGCAAGCTACACGTTATCCACCTCGGTGCCTTCGGGGTTTGGCAACTCACGCCAGTCCATCAACCTCGCGGTTGGCCAGACCCTCAGTGTTTCCGTGCAACTCGCCGTCGCTGAAAGCCACACAACGGTTGAAGTCACCGCGGGCGCGCAGCAAAGCGTCGATACCACAAGCTCCGACCTCGGAGGAGTCATAGGCGCCCGCCAGATCGAGACTCTCCCGCTCAACGGCCGCAACTATCTTGAGCTTGCCTATCTCGTTCCCGGCAATGCGCCGGCGCCCAACTTCGATCCCACCAAGGAACACACGGTTGTCATATCGTCTGCGGGCCAGACCGGCCGCGGCGGCAACGTCACCATCGATGGAGGCGACAACAACGACGACGCAGTGGGCGGATCACTCGTCAACATTCCGCAAGACGCCGTGCAGGAATTTCAAATTGCCACCAACCGATTCTCCGCGGGCCTGGGCCGCTCCGGTTCCACGGTCATCAACGTGGTCACCAAGCAAGGGTCGAATCACCTTCATGGCGGCCTCGCCATTTACGAGCGCGACAAGTCTCTTGAGGGTCTCCCTGCCACGTATCAGCCTGTGCCGGGCCTTAGCCCCACATTTCATCGCCAGCAGTATGCAGCCGACATCGGCGGTCCTATCCGTAATGACAAAGCCTGGTGGTTTGTCGCGTTGGAAGATCGCCAGCAACTCGGCGCCGACCTTGTAGGCGTTCGCGATACGCAGCATCAGACCATCAACCGCGTCTTCTCAACCGCGCCGTTGCATGATTTCCTCACCACCGAGCGGCTTGACTGGCAAGTAAGAGAACACGACCGCATAGGTTTTCGTGAGTCACTTGAGCTTGAAGACGACCTGAGCCAGAGCTCGCTCGACCGCGCGCTTGGAACTGCGGCCTACCGGCAGACGGCCGTCAATCATCTTCAGGGGCTCGACAGCCGATTGGGTGCATATCTTCACGCCCTCGGTCGTCAATCGCCTTAGTTTTGCTGACAACAATTTCATCAACACCACGGCCCCCACATCCATCGCGCCGCAAATCACCTACCCTGACCTCGATGACGGCGCTACGTATCGCGTGCCGCAGCAGACGCTGCAATTTCGGCTGCAGGGCGATGACACTCTCAGTTGGTCGCACCATAACCACACTCTCAGCTTCGGCGGCGAGGTTCAGGCCGTTGATGCCGACTTCAACCTCGGCGTCTTCCAGCAGGGCAATATTCAGGCTGTTGAAGACTTTCCCGACTTCGACCGCAACGAGGACGGCAAGGTGAACGACGACGATCTGCTCTTCGCGGTCGGACTGCGCAGTTCCACGCCCACGCGCCCGCTCACCCTATCCAACAACGATAACTTCCACTTCGCTTTCTTTGGTCAGGATGACTGGAAGGCGCTGAAGAATCTCACCCTCAATCTTGGCCTGCGCTGGGAAATGGATTCCAATCTCAACAACCTCAGCTGGTATGGAAATCGCAATCCCATCGTGCAGTCGTTCTATCAGGGCTCGCGGCACCGCGACTTCAATAACTGGGCGCCGCGCGTCGGCTTCAACTTTGCATTCAATCCCAACTTCAGCCTCCACGGCGGCTACGGCGTCTATTACGACCGCATCACGCTTGAGATCATGTCGCTCGAAAAAGGCTTCGACGGCCGCGCGCTCGCGCTCAACGTAAGCGCGGGCAACGTCATTACCGACCCGAGTGGCATGCCAATCTACCTGAATCAGGATGGCACGTTCGTTCCGGAGCCCCTGAAGTGCTCTCGAACCCGTTCGGCGGCTTCCTCTTCACCGGCGCCGGAGCAGCGGGCATCGATGTCATCAGCAACCACATGCGGAACCCCATGATTCAGCAGTTCAACCTGGGAATCGAAAAGCAGATCGGCCTGGCCTGCTGGTGAAAATTGACGGCGTGCACAACCTCGGCACGCGATTCATCATCGGCCGGCCGGTCGGCACCGTCTTCAATCCCGACACGCAGGGACCGGACAACGTCACCGACCTCGAGTCCGCGGTGAACACCAAGTACGATGCCCTGTGGGTCAGCGCGCGTCAGCGCCTTAACAAGCTTGGCGAATTCGATGCAGCATACACGCTTGGCAAATCATTCAACTACGCAAACGACGACCAGATTCCGTTTGAATACTCGCCCATCGATCCCACCAATCTTCAACGCGAGTACGGGCCCCCGCCCAATGATCAACGCCATCGCCTGGTGCTTTCAGGCCTTGGCAATCTGCCGTGGAAATTCCACTTCGCGCCCATCTGCACCATCGCATCCGGCGTGCCCATGGATATCCTTCTTCCCGACGGCAGCGAGCGCGTCCCCACCATGCAGCGCAATGCCGGCGGACGCCAGTTCCACAATGCGCATCAGCTCAACGCCTTCATCGCCAGCACCAATGCTGCGGGTGGGGTCTTTGAAGCCAGCGCCAACGCTAACGTCATGCTGCCTCAAGTTAGCGATCACGCTCGATTCAACGACAGCTTCAGCTCTTTCGATTTCCGCCTCGACCGGTCCATCAAAATCGGCGAGCACGCGACCCTCAACCTGATGGGCGAAGCCTTCAACATCTTCAACGTGACCAATATTCTCGGCGTCAGCAATCTCAACTACTCCGGCTTTGCCAATGCGCTCTCGCCGGACCAGAATAATCCCACCTTCTCATCGAGATTCGGTACGCCGGTCTCCACCGCCGGCGGAGTCTTCGGCTCCGGCGGGCCGCGCGCTTTTCAACTTGCGGCAAAACTCACTTTCTGAGAGGTACGAGAAATGTGGCTGGTCCCCGGGGCCTCCGCAGTCAACTCGAAACTGAATACACCACATCTCACAGAGTTAGTACCTGTAAAAGCGCCAGAGTTTAGGAATCGTGTTGACATGCATCCCAGACGACCTTAGTCGTGATCGGCCGTGTTCCCGTATGCCAACGGTTGCCGGGGAACAGCCACTCGGTCGGCTTGCGACGAAGTCCACGCCAGTAATCGCGAAGTGCATCGAGCAGAGTCTGACTCAACATCACATCGCGATCGCGGTTCCCCTTACCACCATGGATGTGAACCACCATCCGCTTGCTGTCGATGTCACCGACCTTCAGATGTGCGGCTTCGATGCGGCGCGCTCCAGTGCCATAGAGCGTCATGAGCAAAATGCGATAGAAAGGCTGCTCCGCTGCATCGATGAGGCGATCGGGTTTTTCCCAGTCCCGTTACCGACCGTTGCTTTCATGCCAGCCTCATTCAGCAGGACTACATCCCCGGCAGCCGAGAGGCTCGGACTGAAGGGAGTGGGGTGGCACACCTTCCGTCACCTTTACCGGACGTGGCTGGACGATACGGGCGCTCCGATCGGGGTGCAACTGAAGCTGATGCGCCATGCACAGATTGGCACGACCATGAATGTGTATGGGACGGCTTTAATGGAGGCCGAACGCGAGGCGAACAGCAAGGTCGTTCGCAGAGCGCTCCGGCTGTCGCCCGAAACGGAGGAGAGGGCCGAAACTCCTGGAAACTGAAAAAGGCTGCCAGAGGCATCCTTTCTTCAACTTCAGCCTGGTGCATGCCTTATTGGCCCTTTTTTGGCCCTGCGTCGATGAGATCGCCGCCGATAACAAACTTTAGGGTAGACGGACCACCATCCCAATCTCGGCCAGGATGTTCGTGGAGTAGAGTGCCTGGATGCCGATCGTGGTGATGCTGGGGACATCGCACAATCTTTAGCGAGCGTACGCTAAGCGAGGTGGCGCTGTATCAGTCGGATCGTCCATCTTCCTCGATGATGGCGACGTCCCACGCGGCAAGGTCGATCGGTCCGCCACGCGACACCTTGCGCCCATGCAGCAGTTCAGTGCCTGCGGCGGGAGCCGCCATGTGCTGTGGCACAGCGGAATAGTTGAGCACGTAGCGGACCGTGTGGCCGTTCTTCAATGTGCCGCCGCGCACGATCAGCGGGAATTGCACGCCCGCAACCGATGACACGACACCTGCACGCGTGACCTCGGCGGCGACGATCTTCTCGGCCAGCGCGTCGCTCGGCATAAAGCCGACGTAGCTGACCTCGCCGTTGCCCCAGTGGTTGCGGGTCATCGCGGCGGCAGCCGGCCATGACGGATGCTGATAGCGCGCCACCACCTCGGCGGTGGTGGGCTTCAACATCTCCATCCACCAGCGCGGCGCGTTCTCGGCATCCGAAACCCCGAACGGATTGCCCGCCAGTGTGACCCCGACGGGGATCGTGAACTCTTGATAGGTGACGCCCGCCGCTTCGGCGATCGCACCCGGCTGTGCGGCATAGCGGACCTTTGTGTTCTCGTCCGAAAATCCGCTTTTGAATGTGTAGAGCAGGTGGCCGCCGCGCTTGGCGTAGTCATTCAGCCGCGCGATCTCGGCGTCGCTGGCCGCGTAAAGCGCAGGCACAACGATGAGCTTGTAATCGTCGAGCTTCTGCGTGCTGTCGGGCGACAGGATGTCGGCCTCGACATTGATCCGATAGAGTGCATCGTAGAAGGGGCGCAGCACCTGGTTGTACTCTATGCTTGCCGGCTTGAACGAATTGAAGGCGGTCTGGGCGGCGTTGCTGACATAGACGGCGACCTGGTTGTGCTTCGTCATTCCTGCCAGCTTCGGGCCGAGGCGAGCGATCTCGGCGCCGATCACCTTTGCCTCCTCATACTCCGCATTGGGCTTGTAGTCCTGCGACAGCAGCCCGCGCCAGTAGGTCTCGGCCGCGTTGGCGGTGGTCGCCCAGTGCCAGTATTCGACCATCTGCGCGCCCGAGGCGAGATGGCTGAACGCCTGAAGACGAAGTTGTCCCGGATAGGGCGTCCATTGCGGGAAACCCTGCGCCTCGGTTTCCATCAAAAGATAATTCTGTCCATTGCGGATCGAGCGGGCCTCGTCGCCACCAAAGGCGATCTCCGCGCCGGTCAGCTTGTCCTGGGTTGGATGATAGATGTCGATGCCGGCGATATCGAGCGGCCGGCCCGCCTTCCAGTGGTCGACTTCCGGCTGGATGCCATAGGAACCATCACGCCAGCCCAGGTCGAAGTTCTGCGTCATGAACTGGCCGGGCCGGGCATGGGCGCGCACGAGCTTGGCCTGCCACGTCAGGAAGTCGGTGACGAGGCTGCGCTGGTAGGCGGCGAAGGCGTTGGACATGCTGGCGTTGATCGAGCCGTTGGTAGACGGGAAGTCCTCCCACCGGTTGATCCGGTTCGACCAGTAATCAAGGCCCCACGCCTTGTTCAGTGCATCGAGGCTCGGCCATTGCGCCCTTACCGACCGGACAAACGCCGCCTGCACCGCAGGGCCGCTGGTGTTATAGGGCTTGGTCTCGTTGTCGAGCTGGTAGCCGATCACCGCAGGATGATCCTTCACATGGTCCACCAGCGCGACGATCACCCGCTCGGCCGCAGCACGGTAGTCGGGATCGGTGATGTCCATGTTCTGCCGGACGCCATATTGCGCGCGTACTCCGTCGGGGCGGACAACGAGCACGTTGGGATGCTGCCGCGCCAGCCATGTCGGCACCGCATAGGTGGGCGTTCCGACGATCACCTTGATGCCCTGCTTATGCATCGCGGCGAGCATGCGATCGACATGGCTGAAATCGAAGATCCCGGGCTGCGGTTCCAGTGTTCCCCATGTTGACTCCGCGATGCGGACGACACTGATCCCTGCCGCTTTCATCATCCGCGCGTCCTCATCGACGCGGTCGACCGGCGTGTACTCGTCATAATAGGCGACGCCGTATAGGATGGTATCCGGCACCTGCGCCTGCGTCGCTGCCGGCAGCGCCACAATGGCCAGTGCGAGTGCTTTCACGAACCGCTGCATGATCCTGCCTTCCATTGCCAAGTCCTTCCCCCATCGTATCGTTTCCAAGCTGTCGGGCGCTTCGTGCGAGAAGCTTCTCGCCGTCCTGCCTGATCCCGCCGTCGGGCGTGACGTGTCGGTAGAGCGTCCTCGCGAGCGTTTGGATGGAGATGGACTCAGGAGGTGTCGGGAAGATCGCATCGAAATGCCAGGTGTTTCGCGGTGAGGTTAGGTCCGATGTTCATGTTAGCTCCACAGCGTGGGCAACGCCAGGCAGCTAACGGAGAATTGATGAGTTGCGAACTTGTTGGAGGCTGGCAAGCAGGCTGCTGGCGAGCTAGCGCGATGAGAGCGGCCCGGCGTGTGTTGGCGAGATAGCTGAAGTGGCGGATGCGAACGAAGCCTCTGGGCAGCACATGTTGGCAGAAGCGGCTCAGGAACTCGCTCGCGGCCAGCGTCATGATGCGCTGCTTGTTGCCGTGCGCGTACTCGTTCCACCGAAAGCTTATGCGGCGACCATCGCTTGGCATAGACTACCCAGTCATCCTTGAGCAGCACGCGCACGAGTGCCGATCCTCACGGATGAACGCGGATGATCGTCTTTCCCCTGATGCGCTCGGCCCGGTTGAAGGCGGTAACGGCATCGTCGAGGGCAACCACGTCCCCGATGTTTGTCCGCAGACGACCATTCCGAACCCGCGGACCAGCTCACTCAATTGGGCGCGATCGGGCACTACGACGAAGTCGATAGTCAGGCCGTCAGTGGGTCGCGCCTCAGTCGGGCCGGCGATGGTCACCAGCGTTCCTCCGGTGCGAATCACGCCCGCAGACCGCTTTGCGAATCGCAGAACCGCGCAACAGGCAGACAATCCCTGCCCCATTCTCGGGAGTTGCGCGGCTCTTGAATTCACACGTGGCTGGTCGGCGATGCGTTGTCATTTGTGCCCGTACTCAAGCTTGGGGTACCAGTCGGTACCGCGGCCAGAGGGAGTCAAATCCAGCATCAGCCAGAGGGGATCAAGGTCAGGCGCACCACGCGGATCTTGTCCAGGATCGGCCATAGCGCCGCTCATTTCGCCGCTGTAAAAATGCCTGACGGCTCCGTCGGAGCGACTGAACACACTAAAGCCGGGAATATCCGCGTCCTCGACACTGACATAAGAGCGCGTGTAATCGCCCGTGAGATCGAACACGAACGGAAGGTTGGCGAAAGCGCGTTGCCGCTCGTACTGCAGGAGGCGCTCTATCGGCGAACGGGCAGTTACCGCGATGGCAACGCGCTCACGTAAGTTGACTGCTACCCCATTCCATGCGCTGAGGAAGGAGGTGCATGAGGGATATGGTCCCTGGCGCTGCGGACCGAACATCATGCTGTAAACCATCAGGGTTTCCTTGTCCCCGAAAAGAGCTGAGAAGCGAGTCGGACCCGCTTCGGAGACAAGTTCGAAGTCCTGGGCAAGCTTGCCACCGGGCGGCAGCGCGCGCCGACGAACTGCGACGCGCTCAACGTGGCGCCGCAGTTCGATTTCTTCGGCGAGGAGCACGTTGCGGGCCACTCGATACTCTGCGCTTTCGTTGGGATAGTTGGCCTGATTGGCGGATGCAAGTTCCTGGGCTGGAGGTAAAGTCTGAGAATTGGGCATAGTTCTCTTCAACTGTCCTGCGCCATTGGATGCGTTCGGTGGTCAGGCCAGATTCCAATCAGAGTGGATCGCAAGTCAATTCGCGCCAGAGTGTATTTGCGCAGTTGGAAGCCCCACTCGTTAGTTGCTGCCTTCTGTCTCCAGATTTCGAGACGGTGCCGAACGGGTTCACTCGAATGTCTGCGAGAACGTAATTCTATTTCCTTCAAGATCGAGCACGCTGAAGTTTCGCAAGCCCCAGGGATAGCTAACGGGCTCTCCAAGCGTTCGGGCGCTTTTGGCTGTTTGCTCCGCGTAGAGCGCCTCTACACCCGAGACATACGTCCCCAATGATCCGATGCCTGTATGTTGTTCGGTGCGGGCAATCAGCCACACATTCCAATAGGCTTATGGTGCACGATGGCGCATGCGGATTTTCCAGGGCGCGTCTTATTGCGCCCTCAAATACCCCAAGGGTCCGCTTAAGTTATTGATTTAATTGGTTGCGGGGGCTGGATTTGAACCAGCGACCTTTGGGTTATGAGGGCATAAACAAACGTATTTTCAACGAGTTAGCGAACACGGACCGGTACAGTAAGTCGTTGAAAGGAATCAGAGGGATTGGCTATTGGACCTGCAGTGGACCTGCGCGTAAGAAGGTGCTTAATCTGTCCGACGGACCGATCGGGACCTTAAATGTCGCCGCATTGGAATGCCGCGTTGGAATATCGAGGCCAACGTCAAAGAGACGTTATGTAACCCGACTAGAGAAAGAATTGTGTCCTCGGATGCTCGCATTGGTGCGACGTTGTTTAGTGTGACGGGAAGACTGAGTGTGTCGACTCAGATTTCCTCATTCTCCGCAACGCGGACTCCACTCAATGTTTTGATCACCCTTCCCTCCCTAGAATGCTCGTCCAAGGTCGATGGCTTCAAGTTGCTGCGCGGGGCGACAGCGCTCAAGAAAGCAAAGAAGAGTCGCCATCAGATTGACAAAGAGTGCAATATCGCCGTCAATACCGTACGCAACCAGCTAAAAGACAACTCCGGGTACCGTTCTCAACCGCGTCAGTCGCTCCATCAGCATCGAGTCTCGCTCCAGCGAAATGACCCAGGCATAGTCGAGTCTCTGCGCGCGTACAATGTGCTCGCGGTTCCGCTTCAGCAGCGACGGATGTTCCAGCTGACCTCTTCGGTCGCGATCAGCTCGGCGAAATAACCCAAAGTAGGGGCGTCAAACGGCGAAAGTCGGAAAAGTGGTAGTGTCTCAGTGGAGACACTGCTGAGAAGGTCTATGTACACCTCGAAATAATCCCATGCTGACTGAACAACCCCATTCCTTGGCAACCTGTAGAGCCGCATTTACACCTTCTAGATGCGCACGTTCGCCTGAGGCCTGCTCTTGAATTGTGCGAACTGCGGTTCACCGAGATTCCGGCGTTCTAGGGTGCGTGTCACTGACATTCCCAGGTTGCTGATTCTTCGCCTCCCGGTCCGCTGCCGGGAGTGCGGAGACATGGCCCGCGTTCCCATCTGGACGGCGCTGGGACTTCCGCCTGCCCGCAAGCCTTTTCGCAAATAACATTATGAGCCGGTGAAGCTGCCCCGAGGCGCATTTCCCTGTACCTGAATTACCCGCGAATGCCACATTCGCGGTTGTTTCCAGGAGGCCCTGTCTAGATGATTCACTGGATTCGGTTGTTCAATTCGCTGTGCCGCGGGGAGCGAACACCTCAGAAACTCTACGTCTCGGTCCACATCACCAAAGACTTCTCCACTGATCTTGCAAGCCCTATTCTCATCACGTTCCCAACAGGTCAACGCTCACTCACGCTTCGACGCTCCTCGCGAGATCCAAAAACAGACTGACCCGACCCGCGCCAACTCCACAAAGGAAGTTGTGAATGGCAGATCTTTCCAAGCGTAAGATCGTTCTTCACGTCGACAGCGACCCTACCTCGAAGACGCTGAAGACCATCCTCCGACTGAATGGTTATGACGCTGCACACGTTTACACTGCAGCGGAAGCAATCGTATGGTGTCGTCTGAACCTGCCCGACGCCGTGATCATTGCCCTGCCACTAGACTCCGCCGAAGGGATCAGCCTTGTCTCGTTGATCCTGGACATCCATCCGGCCACTAAGGTCCTCCTGCTTGGAGACGCGATAACCGTTTCTGATCCTTCCGTAGGGAAACGTCTGCGAGGCGAAAATCTCGCTATTCCCATCCTCTCCAAGCCGGTCGACATTCAACAGATTCTGGACTTTCTCGCTGCCGTTTTAGCTTTTGCTACCGGAACAAAAAAGAACGCGGAACTCCCGCTCCGAGCTAGTTGCCTTGGAAAGTATGCCTTTATGATGGCGTCGGGAACTCTGCAGCCGCGGCCTGCTTCAATGTCCATTCTTTCGTTTGCAACCATGTTGGTTTCGCTTATGGCAATTGGGCCTTCGTGCCCTGTGTTCGCTCAAGTGAACACCGGAGAGCTTCGTCTGAGGGTGACGGACGCGGCCGGATTGGGGATCAAAGCTTCGGTTACGGTCTCGAGTGAAGGAAACCATTACCGGAGTTTGTTCACCACCGGAGATGCAGGAGAAACGGACATCAAGATCCTGCCCTATGGCATTTATCTGGTCCATGTAGAGAAGGAGGGTTTTACCGAGAATACGAGGACCGTCGAAGTAAGATCGGCGATCCCCGCCGAGCAGTTGATTACGCTTGCACTCGCTCCGGTGAAGACTTCGGTCGATGTAAGTTCGGCGCCGCTGATCGATCCGCACCGCACCTCGTCGGTTATGCAGATTGGTTCCGAGCAGATTCGGACGAGGGCCGGGTCCCTGCCTGGCCGATCGGTGCAAGACCTGGTCAGCTCCCAACCCGGCTGGCTGTATGAGGGCAATGCGGTCCTGCATCCGCGGGGCTCGGAGTACCAGACGCAGTTTGTGATCGACGGAATTCCTCTGACCGACAATCGATCACCAGGTTTTGGTCCGGAAATCGAGGCCGACAATCTGGAATCGGTGAGCGTTTATACCTCCGGTTTTCCTGCTGAATATGGACGAAAGATGGGCGGAGTGGTCGAGCTCAACACTAGCCGTGAGACGGATGCCCGGTCTGCACGGACAAGTGGTCTTAGGCGGCGGTAGCTACGATACTCGTTTCTCGTATGCACGACTACAGGATATGTGGGGAAAGAACACCGTTGGCGCAATCGGGTCTGGAAGCATGTCAGCCCACTATTTGAATCCCGTGGTGCCCGAAAACTACACCAACCGCGGGACCACCGGGGACTTTTCCACCCGTTACGAAAGAGACCTGACTGACAAGGACCGGTTGGGTTTTAGTATCCGCCGAGGGCTCTCCCGCTATGAGGTTCCCAATGAAATAGTGCAGGAGGAGGCTGGCCAGCTGCAGACAGGCGAGAATTTCGAAATCATTGGAACGGTCAGCTATCAACACATCTTCTCGGCGGACAGCATCGGCACGCTTGCGGGGATGGTGCGGGACAATGCCAGCGAACTCAACTCCAATCAGAAATCGACTCCGATCCTCGCCCTGCAGCGAAATGATTTTCGCGAAGGTTATTTCAAGGCTACGTATTCGCTCCACCACGGTAATCAAGAATTCAAGGCGGGGCGTTGAATCGGATGCTACCTTTCTGCATGAAAACTTCCGCTACCTCATTACCGATCCAACGCAGTTCGACCCTGGCACGCGTGCGAGCCTGCGTTTCCTTGAGGACCGTCCCGATCTGGAGCAGTCCAGCTTCATGGAGGACCTGATCCGTCTAGGCAAGTGGACGGTCAGTGCGGGCCTGCGCTGGGACCACTATCAATTGTTACTCAATCAGAACGCTCTCAGCCCGCGGCTTTCTGTTGGGCGTTATCTTCCGTCGTTGAATATGGTGCTGCATGCTTCGCTCGATCGAATCTACCAAACCCCGTCGTTCGATAACATCCTGATCTCAAGTTCAACCCAGATCGGTGCGCTGAACGAGCAGTTTCTGCGCCTACCAGTTCAACCATCCCGGGGGAACTACTACGAAGGTGGGCTGACCAAGGCGTTTGCCGACCGGATAAGCGTTGGTGTGAACCTGTACCGCCGGGACGTGAAGAACTTCGCCGACGACGATCAACTCTTGAATTCCGGCGTGAGCTATCCAATCGCCTTCAACAAGTCAGCGATTTATGGAGCGGAAGGAACGCTTTCGCTGGTTCATCTGAGAGGACTCTCCGGCTTCGCCAGCTACTCATACATGGTCGGCAACGTCTGGTACCCGGTTACTGGCGGCCTCTTTCTTGGGAGCAACTCCGGCTCCGCAGCGACTCAGCTTGCCGGGCACTTTCCGGCCTCACAGGACCAACGGAATACGGTGCGAACCCGTTTTCGATATCAGATTGCGCCTCGTCTCTGGATGGCTTCCGGTGTGAGCTATGGATCGGGACTGCCCTTTGCGTATAACGGCGATATGGCGGATGCTCTGGCTCAGTATGGGCCAAAGGTAATCAGTCGTATTAACTTCGAGCGCGCCAGGATCCTTCCGACTTTCGCGACAAGTGTCTCGGTCGGCTCTGAGATCTACAAGAGCAAACGTCTTACGATGCTCTTCCAGGCAGATGGCGACAATTTGAACAATCGGCTGAACGTGCTTGATTTTGGCGGCCTTTTCTCAGGAAATGCGATCGCACCTGAGCGCAGCTTCGGTCTACGCCTGCACATGAGATTTTAGATTTAGTGGCGGGCCTCTCACGCTTCCCACACTGGTTGGAAATCCCTTCGCGATTACAAAATTGCCGCCGTCTCGATGACGCGATCAGACATTCAGAAGTAATGGCGATTTGGTGTTCACCGGACAGATCGAGATCACACACAGATCTAAGACGCGGGCAGACATCCGTTTACGGAATCTTCCTCGCATCAAATGGAGCCTGGGCGCACGATTACAATCCAAACTTGATTCTGGACAATCGGTCTAATAGTTTTCTGACTTATTGTGGCAGAACCGGGTCAATTTAGAGCATGAGGGACGATGAACACTCCCTCATGGATCGGAGTCAGACTTTGAGCCTTCTCGCATTCCTATCGATTCCATGTCTTCTGTCACTGGGCATCCTTATGTGGGGCCTGACATATGAAGTCATTCATCCGCGCCTTCAACGAAGCGTAGATGATTCTAGACCGGCGGGAGAGGCCGAAATGGGAACGGTGCCTATCTTTCGGCGTCGCCTGGGCCGCATCCAGATTAGCAACACGGAGGCTCTACCTTAACCCGTCGATCTCGCGAAAGAAAAAGGCGCAATACCATTGGGCGCTCGCCAAACCGGCGTCGGCGAATACCCGAACCGCAATCGCGGAGTGTCTACTCCCTACCGCTCACGGCTTGACCGAGCAGCCCGAACGTCCAATGCCGAAGCCCGGCAACCCACGAGCGAATTGACGAAATTGTTCGCGCTCATCACCGTGCGAACTGCCAGTGTCTTCCTAAGGGTCACGGAAGTCATGTTTCGGGCGCTCCCCAATGTGGCCGAATGCCAGCAGCCAACCTCGTTATGGTTTCTCGGGGGATCGGAGTACTTTTTTTTCACCATTAGCAACTTACATCCAATTGCTGGATACGGACCTTGATGGCGATGACGAACTCATCTTTGTATTCTCAGATAGAACGGCCGGGAGTAAGTGGTTGAGAGCTTTTGGCTGAGGCTACGGTGCTGGCCAACTTAACCCGCATCCAGCAATCAGGGGTGTTCTACCACCTAGTGGGTGTATGGTCTGGGTGGCCACATCCTATTTGACGATCGCGAATTGGCCCGGCGCATTGGAACGGGCATCTTCGTGGGGACGCGGTGTTTTGTTTGGGGCATGACTAAGAAGAAGAGCGCCATAGATATCTCGGCTTTTTCCCTATGGGAAGAAAGTTCTAAATTCATGCTTTTTCATCTGTTTGTCTATACTAGAGCGGGAAAATGTATAGGTGAAAACCCCTATTTTTACCCGTTAAATGGCAAGAAATCGTGCGAAACGGGCGTTTCTCACTTTTAATCGACAAAAATGGTCAAGTAAAGTTGAAAGCGGAAATTTTGCCATTTCCGAAGCCGGAGCCGGGCGGAAAACGACTGGTTTTCATCCTGCTGCTCAAGAGCACTTTCGAGCCCCTGGTTCACAGGAAGCGCGCGCAGAAACCACTCCAAAAATGGAGAAATCATCGGGCCAGTTCCCGGTGGCAAAACCTGGCGCAAGCAATGCCCTGACACCCTCAGCGTGTCTGCGATCTCGATATCGGGGCGGTCTACCACCCTATTGGAGTCTGTGCCGGGATGGTAGCAACGTAATGCGTATTTGGTGATGGGGCATTCTCGTCTCGGTCTCCCGGAAATGACGCACAACCGGGACTGACGGTGGAACCAGGCTCAGAGATTTGGAAAAGAAAAACTGGAGAGCTGTATTTTCTGTTTTCCAGACTTAGAGCAAAAAACTCTATAGGTGAAAACACCTGGTGCTGCCGGTCAAGTAACAAGGAAACGCATGAAAAAGCAGTACCCCCGATCATCGAGCAACAACGTCGGTGAGCCGGTCTCGGGCGCGGGCGCGTGAGGTTTTGGTTGCTGGCAGGACGAAGAGACCTGGTCATCCATCCTGATCCCCGAGTCCCTGGTCTGCTTCACCCGGTTCAGGATCTTCTCGTACTCGATGCGCAGTTGGGTGTTGTCTCCGATCTCTCCGGAGAGCTTTTGCCTGACGTTGTTGTACTGGCGGGAGTAGGGAGCAACATCGCCCAGGATCGACATCTTGTAGATGTCGGGGTAATCTTCGGGGTTGATGTCCTTGAGTTCAGGATGAAGAGCGGCATAGCCTGCTCCTGGCAGGCGGGCATAGCCGTCATCGGTCTTGACGTAGGGATCACCAACGTGGAAGTTGGTGTAGTAATCGTCTCCCGGTATCCAGGATGGCATGTTGTTCGGTACTTCGTTGGCCTGGGGAGCGAAGTCTTCCCGTTGCACCATACGACGGAATGGTTCGGTATATCCGAACATCTCATCGAGGCCGGGGTTGGGAGCCATGCCGGCGCCGAGCTCCCGTTCGTAATAGCGGCGGGAGATCGAATCCATCTGTCTGGATCCCTGGAAGAAGACTTCCTTGCCCTTATCATGATCGGGGAAGATGGCCTGGCTTTGGTAGGCAACGCCTCTGAGTAGATACTCATCCTGTAGTTCATCCCCGGCTCCCGGTCGAATCCTTGACATGGCGCCCTTTTCAGGAGTACTGAGTATATGAGTAGACAATTTCCAGAACCGACCCTAACTAACCCACAGATCGCCGACATCACCCGCCGCTTGTGGACTCGCATCTTCGCCGAGGGCATCCAGAAGGCGCGACTGGCCATCGGGCGATCTATCGAAGAGACGGCCCGGCTGGCAGGCATGGAGCTGTCCGAGTGGATGGCGCTTGAGGCTGGAGGCCTGCTTCCCCAGACCTCGGAACAGATCATGGCGATCGCCGGAGCTCTCGAGATGAGCTACCAGCGGCTGGCCAACTTCGTCCTGCTCTGCTGGGCGGCCTGGGAGAGCTGAGATCGGGCCGCGGCTGGCGGCCAGTACTCATAACCGTATACCCTCAACTCCGAGAGGAGAGGGGGTGAAAACCATCAAGAAAACACCAATGCCAGGAGCCAAACGCTTGAACGTCAATCTTCCAATCGAACTTCACAACTCATTCAAGGCAGCGGCTGCAGCCAGGGGCGACAACATGACGGATGTGCTGCTCGACTTTATCCAGACCTATGTCGACAAGTTCGGCGGCATCTCACCGAAGAAGGGCAAGCGCGGATGAAGCGCGCTGCCCTTTACCTCCGGGTCTCAACCCTTGATCAGCACCCGGAGACCCAACTTCATGACCTTCGCCAGTTGGCTTGGCAGCGCGGCTATCAGATCGTAGCCGAGTTTACAGACCGGATCTCCGGAACCAAAGCCAAGCGACCAGGGCTCGATCAGTTGATGACTGGAGCCCGCCGCGGCCAGTTCGATGTCGTTCTGGTCTGGGCGTCGGATCGGATCGCACGGTCAGTGAAGCACTTTCTCGACGTGCTCGATGAACTGAACCGGTTCGGCCTCGAGTTCGTCAGCTTCAGAGAACAGATCGATACCGGTGGCCCGCTGGGCCGCGCAATCGTCGTCATCATCGGAGCCATCGCCGAGCTCGAACGCAACCTTATTATCGAGCGGGTCCGCGCCGGCATGCGGAGGGCCCGCCTCGAAGGCCGGCACATAGGCCGTAACCCGCTGGCTCTCGACCATGCAGCCATCCATCGCGATCGCGCTCATGGACAGAGTCTGCGCAATATCGCCAAAACGCATCGCATCTCGACAGCAACCGTGCAACGCGTACTCAAGCACCTCAAGGCCGAGGATCAAAACCTCATCAACCTCCAGTGACAAAAGGCATCAAAACCAGCCCCTCCTAAACCCCACAAAATCAACGGCCGGATCACCACAATCCGGCCGTGACAAAACCTGTACCTTGTAACACACTCCAGCAACTTCAAGGCCCAATTCTTTCCATAGGCATGATCCGGCCTATTGGCCTGCGAAGAAGAGTTTACCCTTGATCAGTCGACCGTGGACTTTCGAGAGCAAAGGGCGTTTATCTGTACTAGTCCGCAAAACAACCCATAAGCAAAGGTCAATGAGCGACTTGATGTTTCTGCAAAGGTGAGCCAACCTTCACTTTCCACTTGTTCGGAAAGGCGGCTTTTCTGCTAAGTGGCCTCCCAGCGGTGGCACCGATCTGATAATGGAAAGCTATGGATTCACGTATACGGCCCGGAACGACGCGTCGATGGATGCGAACGGGCGGGGTGCAGTCGAGCAGTGCGGTACCACCCGCGCCAATTGATCGCCTTGGATGGTGCGGTTGCGGGTGAGGAATCTGGGATTGTGTAGTTTGATGCGACTTCGGGATCATGATTCAGCTGAAAGATAAATCGGTGGCCCAACTGATCCCACTTGATTCGAAGTCTCGCGTCATCGCCGAAATGGACAGACCCGAGAACCTGGTAATCCAACAGGGTTTGACTGGAGCAGAACTGATCGTCGCATCGCGCGTAGGATCCAGCAACGGTCAGCGAAGAGCCGACGGTCGATTGATCGCGCTCGACGTCAATCAAAGCGACCACATTTCCGGCTTGCGTGGTTGGCGAGGTCTCAGTGTTGAAAAAGCTCCCGCGGAATTCCGCATCCGTCACAATTGGAGAATCGTTGCTTGAGCAGATTCCAGTCTCTGCCTTGTTTACGCGAACGATGAACGATGCCTCGGTGATAGCCTCGGGGTTCGAAAACGCCAGACCGAATAAGCCACCGCTACCGCCAGAGTCATCGACCGTCGATGAATAGGCAGTTTGCGATAAGTGCAAAACGCCATGATCCTTTTCCCGAAATGACTGACGAACGGCTCCCGTAGGTCAGGATCGTATCCCTGTACTCCACTCCACTTAGAGGGATTGATATGGTTCGAGTTGAAGTTGTCATATTGCACGAGTTGGGCGCCGCAGCTTGCTGAGATTGCAATCGTCAAGAAGGCGACCCCGAATTCTAGAACCGTATGCTTTGTCCGCGTGGCCATTCGTTACCTCCGTTTGCAGCGTCGGGATTGGTTGCGTTGGATCGTGGCTTACTCTTCGCGGGAGGGAACGAGCAGTAGATCGTGAATATCGCCATTCGGAAAGACTCCGACCGCAGCGATATCTCCTCGATCGTCGATAGAGAACAGATCTCCTATAGCGAATGGCAAGTCGGTGGGGATAAGGGTGTTCAGGTCATACGATTTTCCATCGCGCCACACCATACCTGGCCCTCCCCCCACGCCACAGATTCCGGTATCGATAATGACTTCACCGCGCGAATTCTCAGCGAGTGCCGTGCTGCAGGGCCATCCCGGGGCAGCGCCCAGGTCAATCATCCTTCCCGTACGCCAGAGAAAAGCGTGATGCTCCTTACCTCCAGCCACATCCGCACGTCCCACAACATCACCGTTCTCGTTGATCCAATAGGCTTCACCATTTGGACCGCCCAGTGTGCCAAGGTCAGTCATTCTTCCCTCGGACCACAAATACGGGTGCCAATTTTCGTCGCCACTCAGATTTGAAGTGCCCGCAACCTGGCCACGGTTGTTGATCGCGCCTCCACCAGAATTTCCGTACGACGCTACTACGGCATAGGTGCCACCCAAGGTCCCGAGATCACGAAAGCGTCCGCGCTCCCAGATAAACGGGTGTTGAGTGGGCACGCCGGTGGCGGGATGGACGGTTGTGTCCGTGTACGACCATCCGGCAACTTCACCGCGGTCATTGATGTATGCAGCCCAGGAATCGGTGCCGCCCATCGTTCCAAGGTCGCGCAGGTTTCCGTTGCGCCAGAGAAAAGCATGAGTTCTGGTTCCCAGTCCCATCATGGAGAAAGTGTCGGGGACGGCATCGAGTGCCACGCCCACAATCTCACCGCGCTGGTTAATCGCGTTGGGAAAGCTAAACGAGCCGCCAAACGTCCCGATGTCGATCATGTTCCCGCGATCCCACGCGACCGCAACAAGGTCGGGAGCGCCGGTAAAAGGATCGACTTTGCCATTGTCCGCAAAACCAGCGATCTGTCCCGAGTCATTGATGTAAATCGCAGCACTATTCGCCCCTCCCGGAAGAACTCCGAGGTCATTTAAGTGGCTTCGATTCCACTCGAAGGCGTGTACGGCTAAGCAGGCATTTCCGAAACAGGGAACGTCGGTGTCAGACGCGATCGTATCGGCAGCACCGGCAACTCTGCCATCACCGCTCAGGCTGGTACCGATTGGCAAGAAGTAATAGCTATTCGATCCTCCGAACGTTCCGAGATCTGTGACTTCGTATCTTGGCTCATGGTGAGACTGCCTGAGTTGACTTATGTCCTGCGCGTAACACGGAATTGCGGACGCAGCACTCAATAGCACGATCTTCGTAAACCTTACCGGTCGAGATAGCCTCATGTTCGTCTCCAATCTGAATCAGGCGTGGTTGTGGGGTGATCGTGCGACATCAAGTCCCAACGGGAGCCAAACTTGAGGCCGGAGTCAGTGCAACTATGACTGTGACAAGCGGGAAGTTTCTTGCCTCGAATTATTTTGTTCGATTCGACGCTTCGAGCAGACTTGCTCTAAACGCTACCTGAATCCGCAGCGTCCGGTTGATCGTCGGGCTTTCGCCCCCAGGAGGGGTAGAAGGCATCGTGAACGATTAGCCTCTTGTGTGTACCGTCGTCATTCATGACGAAAATATCGAACGTTCCGGGTGACAGCCGATCGGTCATATAGAGAATCTTCTGCCCATCCGGCGAGAACACCGGCAAGGTGTCCATGTGCCCGTCGGATGTGAGGCGGGTAAGTCCGCTTCCATCGATATTGATTTTGAAAATGCTTGTGAACTTGGGCGTGTCCTGATGTGTGTAGAAGACCACTCCGTTTCGGTCTGACGATACGTCCAGAGGTCCGGCCTCTAGTTCTGCTGCGGTCAGGCGACGCTGATGTTTCCCATCTGTATCCATAATCCAAATGGCCGAGACGAGTCCTTCCTGCTCACTCGAGAAGACAATGTGCTTGCCATCGTTGGTATACGTCGCGCCAAGGCTGTCCCAGACCGGCGTGCTCAGAAGTGACATGCCCGTCCCATCCGCGCGGATGGTCGCGATCATCAAAAGACCATATTTGCCTGGAGTCGAAAACACGATATGGCTGCCATCCGGGGACCAATGCGGAGCCGCATGAAACAAGCTGTCGTGCGTAACCTGCGTCAAGTCGGTGCCGTCGACGTTAACGGTGTATAGCTCGAGCGCGCCAGTCATGTCGTGGGGGAACAGGATGCGGTCGCCATCCGGCGAAAAATCCATCTCAAGGGCAAATGGATCACTTGGTTGCGGAAGGTTTGTGACCTGAAACAGTTCTGTTCCATCGGGATTGATGGTGTAGATCTGACTGGTCCCGGTGTAGTTTCCAACGAAGGCTATCTTGCCGTTCTTTCCTCCGCTTGCTATGGCGCTCGGCGCGAAGGTCAACGCGCATGCGTATATCCAAAATGCAAATGAAACCATACGGCGAGTGTCTGCTTTGCTCATCAACATGATGTCCTCCTCTCGTTACCTGAGTTGGCTCACGAATAGTTGAAGCCTTGACCCGCTAATTTGACGCAACACCCCACTGAGGCAAGCCACCACCTTGTTCAACCTCACGTAGGTGGCGACGTATTCTGGCGGCCCCTATTCCGGGCTTGATTTCACGCGCGTTTGAAAGGCTTGAGCGATGCGTCGGCCGCAATGAGACCAACCGCTTGCAGGAACTGCCATCCGCGTTCATCACGAAGATGCCAGAGGTCGAAAAGTCGGGAGCATCGCGCTCGAACACGATGGCATCCCCTTGCGGTGAGAAGGAGGGATGGAAGTCATGGGGCCCGCTTAGATAGTCATCGCCATTCTCAGTCAAGCGATGGATCCCTTCTCCGTCTCTGTTCACAATCCAGATTTCTTCGTTTTGCGGGTTGCTGCAGTGGGTTGAAAAGGCAAGCTTGCGTCCATCTGGCGACCAATCGGGCTGGCGCGCGGAGAGCGGAGCCGGGGTGAGGCGGTCGAGTGTCACGCCGTCGGAATTCAGGAGAAACAACGCGCAGATGATGCCCTCTCGACCACCGCCGGTGAAAGCAATGTCCCGTCCGACCGGGGAATGCTCCGGAGAATAATCTGATATGCCCAAGTCATAGTTTGTAATCGCCGCCAAGCTCTGGCCGTTTGTTCCAACGCGATAGATTGCGCATGCTTCGATGTCGAGACGGCACCGAGTGAACAGCACGGCACTGCCATCTGGCGTGAAGCTGGGCCTTTCCTGATCAAAGTTAGCCTCGGGAAAGATCTGGCGCTGGTTGCTGCCGTCGGCATTCATGATCCAGAGTTGACCCACGAAATCCGGAGCTGGATATTCGGTGAAGGCGATCTGCTTGCCATCAGGAGACCATGATTCAAAGTAGGCGCCGTTATTGGGGCCTAGGTCGGTGAGCTGTTTGACGTTGCTTCCGTCGGGGTTCATGGTGAAGACATCGGGGCCACTAATGAAGGCGATTCTCCCGTTCCTGCCCGGATAACTTGCAAATGAGGGGATGGCCGTAACTAACAAGACGCCCGCGATGAGAAGCCGAAAGCTTTGCCTGAGATTCATAGCGATTCTCCTTTGAACAGTAGGGTTGGCTCTGTAGATCTCGATGTGTGTCTTTGTCCAACGTGCCTCGCTATTACTCGGGAGGCTTCGCGCCCCAGGCAGGGGTGACACAATTGCCGATGAAGCAGTTCGCTGGACGCACCAGGCTCCCAGCAATTTCTCGTTTGTGCGAACCGTCGACATTCATGATGAAGAGATTTCCGCTTTCCTCCAGGGAGGGTCCACTCTGATAAGCGATCTTCTTTCCGTCCGGAGAATAGGTTGGGGAGATCGATGCAAGTGCTCCTGAAGTCAACTGGGTCACTTCCTGACCGCGAATGTCCATGACGAAGACCCGGGCGGGTCGGGGCGTATTTTGCTGGCTGTAGAAAGCCACATGTTGGCCGTCGGGAGATACGTCAGGCCCGCCCGCCTCGATCTCAGCGTCGGTTAGCCTTCTCCTGTGAGATCCATCGAGCTTCATTGACCAGACGGCGGAGATCAGGCCTCCCTCCTCACTGCCAAACAGGATCTCTTCGCCGTCGGGGGTGAAAGTCGGTTGATACACATTCCAGGGCAGCGAGATCAGGTCTGATATTGGACCGCTGCCATCCGATCGCATCAAACTGATGGATTGCTGAATATCTCTGAACCTGGCCAGCACGAGCCACTGTCCATTGGGGGACCAGCGAGCGAAGAGCTTTCCGGTACCGTCCGAGTTCGTCAGTTGTCTGAGACCAGTGCCATCCTCGTTGATGACGTAAAGTTCAAGATTTCCCGTCATGTCATGAGAAAAGGTGATCTGCCGCCCATTGGGTGAGAAGGCCGGTGTCCAAACGCCATTGCTGGTGGGCGGGAGATTGGTGAGTTGCACTGGATCGGTGCCATCGGGATTGATGGTGTATAGCTGGTAAGTTCCACTCTGATCACCGACAAAGGTGATCCGGCCGTTTTTGCCTGCGAAAGTGGCGCTCGCCGGGAGCGCAATCATCGCGAATGCAGAAACGACTAATATCGTCTTCAGGAGATTTCGAGTTGCGGACGTCATAGGCACCTTCTCCTCTAGAATCACAGGATTGTTGGGGACCGGGTCAGCTCGTGACCAATTTGCATTTTTCGTTGTGCGAAGGAAAGTGAAGCAACCCCGGCTTGATCTTGTTGACAGTCGAAAACAGATTCAGCTTCTCTGGCACCAGAAGAGTCCCACCGAAGTATCAGCAGAAAATGCGAAATTCGTTTGAGCTACGTAAAGATTTCGTCTGGTTCCGCTGACAATTGGAAATACAATGGGATCCCGAGGCAGCTTCGCCAAGGTTGTGGAGTTCTCTCGCAAGTCTGCGCAAGGTGTTTTTACGCCACTCTCATCTCTTGTTTCTTGACTGAAATCTGACACAAATCTGATTTGTAGATGACAAGTGACGCATATGCTGAGTTTGTGAAACCGGCTCTTAAAGAGAGGCGCTCGCTCAGCGCGGGCTCCGCTACTGGCCGTGTGGGTGCTTGGCGGATGGCTTGCCAGGGGGTGTACGATTTCTTCTGCGCTTTGTCGTTTAGTTCAAAGTCGAGATCCCAGCTCCTGGTTCGATACTTCTCTCTCAGAGACGATGGGATCATGAAGCAAAATCAAACGCGTCACTCAATCCGTATTTCTGAGACGCCGAGTACTGGCACCTGTCTGTGAAGCGTACGAATCTTGTCCAATACATTCTGATTGCAGTTGCCACGAGCATTTTGTGCCTTTCTGCGGTAGCGGCTGAACCAGACCGGCAAGGCATTGACATTAAAGAGTTCGGTCCCACGCCTTTGTACTGGCAATGGAAGTTCTGTGTCGGTGATTCGCCGTGGAATCCTGCCACCAGGGCGCCTCTTTGGGCTGACGCAGATTTCGATGACAGCGCTTGGGAGACCTTGACCCTCTGGCCGAATAATTGGACAGACTACCCTGGCGCTCGCGAGCATGCATACATACCCGGCTGGACAGCCAGGGGGCATGCCGGATATTGGGGCTACGCTTGGTACCGCGTCCGGGTCGTTGTGAGACTTCACACACAAGCTCAGTGGCTTGCAATAGCTCCTCCGGATCGGGTAGAGGACGCATACCAACTATTTTTGAATGGCACTTTGGTCGGACACTTTGGCGATTTCAAAGGAGGTAAGCCAACCACCTATGACAACCCACCACCATACACCGCCTTCTATGTTCCCCCTTCAAGAAGCTCTACCGGCACCCTGTATCCCTTGGTTTTCGCGATTCGAGTATGGATGGGGCCCGGTACTTTGTCGACCTCGTATGAGCCCGGCGGGCTTCGCTCAAAACCCATCTTGGGTACTGCAGATGAGATTCAACTTGACTACGAGAGGAGCAGGGGAAATCTGATTGCTTCTCAGCAGCCGCTCATTGTCTGCGCCGGCGCGTTTTCACTTTTGGCCATCTTGGCATTTAGCTTCACTATGTTTGCAAATTCAGATCGCGTCTACGTTTGGATGGGAGTCGCGTTGGCTCTTATGGCAATTTCCTCCGAATTGGGATCCTTTGTTGTCAAAGCGCAACTGGGGTTGAGCATCCTCGAAGACAGAATCATCGTGCACTGCTTCCTCTGGCCGCTTGTGTATCTTGTCTGGCTAGTAGTTTGGTCGATGTGGTTTGGGCGTGAGAAAGCAATATGGACACTTGCCGGATCGGCTCCTGACGTTGATTCATATCATTACCAACGTGCGACTCGTAATATTTGGATCTTCTTCAGGATTCGATGGCCTATCTTTCGTCCTCCGTCTGATGTTTATCATCTTGCTGTTTTGGGCGGCTTTCCCCGGTGTGCGTCGCCTGACTTTCGAAGACTCTTTGATGTTACCGGCTGTCGTCCTCTTTGCAATTAGAGCTATCGCGAACGAGAATCTGATCGAGCAGCGGGTGCACAGCTGGACTGTCCTTGATGCACAGTTCTCCGTCGCACAACTTGTCGACCTTCCGCTCGCAGCTATCCTTGCCTTACTACTGCTTCATCGACTGCGAATGTCTGTTCGACGAAATCACCTCATCGAACTCGATGCAAAGCGTGCCCAGATCCAGTCAGATTTCGTTGCCGCTGTTAGTCACGAATTCCGCTCGCCTTTGACGACCATCAGAACCATCACGGATTTGCTTACAGATGATCGAATCCCTGACGAAGCACTGACGGCGACAAAGCTTTCTGTATCTGGGTCGGGAGACGAAGCGACTGCAAAATCTCGTAGAGGATCTGCTTGACTTTGGTCAAATCGAATCTGGCACGAGCCATTATCGACTGATCAATTGCGACGCTTTTCAGATTGTGAGGACCGTTGTGGCGGAGTTTAGCGAACAGGCCGAGGCGATGGGGTTCGATATTGAACTTGATCTAAAGCCAAAATCGGCTTTGATAAAATCCGATGAAGAGGCAGTTCGCCGTATCATTCGCAACCTGCTTGAAAATGCAGTTAAGTATTCTCCAAAGAATAGGCAAATATGGGTTACAGGCGCGATTGAGAATCAGATGGTATCGCTATCTGTACGTGACCGCGGAATGGGCATCGACCCGACGGATCAGCGTGCGATATTTCAGCGTTTTTATTCGAGGAAGTGCTGCCAAGAAGGCGGGAATAAAGGGAACAGGCATAGGTCTGGCAATGGCCAAGCAGATTTGCGACGCGATGGGCGGTGATATCCACCTTCAGAGCGAGGTTGGGATCGGTAGCACGTTTACTGTTGTTTTTCCGTTGGTCAAGGAATGAGATCGACATTTGTATGGCAAAGATCCTTGTGGTTGAAGATGAAGACGGAATAGCATTCGGTCTCAAGTTAGACCTGCAGACTGAAGGCCACGAAGTCGTCGTAGTCTTCGATGGCATGCTCGCACTGGATCGAGCACGCGTTGAGAGACTTCGATTTGATATTGCTTGACGTCATGTTGCCGACCAAGGATGGGCTCGAGGTGTGCCGCGACTTAAGGCGCTCTGGAGTAAATACACCAATCCTTCTACTCACCGCAAAGGCACATGACGCAGACAAAGTCGTTGGTCTCGATGTCGGAGCAGATGATTACGTGACCAAACCATTCAGCCCTCGCGAACTTCGCGCGCGAATCCGCGCCCTGCTTCGACGCGCAAATTCGCACAATTCGTCGGTTGGCGACGAGGTCATCTTTCAATTCGGTTCGTTCACCCTCGATCTGTCTCGCTTTGAATTGCGTCGCGACAATCGCCGGCTGGAAACGACGACAACAGAGCTTAAACTCCTCACTGTCCTGGTGCGAAATCGAGGTCGTGTGCTCACTCGTGATCGACTTTTGGATGAAGTGTGGGGAAAAGCGGTTTCAGTGACTGACCGTGTAATTGATAATCATGTTGTCTCCTTGCGCAAGAAAATTGAAGACCATCCCACGGCGCCGCGCTATCTCATTAGCGTGCGAGGTGTCGGATACCGCTTTGAAGAATGACCGACTACTTTTGATTTACGTCTCTAACCGAGGCTGGTATCGGGGAAATGGAGCCGCGTCTTGCTCTCTGTGCCGAATTTCGCGAGCCTTGAATCGCAATTACACCAAATGAACAAGGGATCGGTACTGTGAAGTCGGCCAGTGTTCAGTAATTCGCTCGGGTCAGAATAGGCCGGATCATGCCTATGGAAAGAATTGGGCCTTGAAGTTGCTGGAGTGTGTTACAAGGTACAGGTTTTGTCACGGCCGGATTGTGGTGATCCGGCCGTTGATTTTGTGGGGTTTAGGAGGGGCTGGTTTTGATGCCTTTTGTCACTGGAGGTTGATGAGGTTTTGATCCTCGGCCTTGAGGTGCTTGAGTACGCGTTGCACGGTTGCTGTCGAGATGCGATGCGTTTTGGCGATATTGCGCAGACTCTGTCCATGAGCGCGATCGCGATGGATGGCTGCATGGTCGAGAGCCAGCGGGTTACGGCCTATGTGCCGGCCTTCGAGGCGGGCCCTCCGCATGCCGGCGCGGACCCGCTCGATAATAAGGTTGCGTTCGAGCTCGGCGATGGCTCCGATGATGACGACGATTGCGCGGCCCAGCGGGCCACCGGTATCGATCTGTTCTCTGAAGCTGACGAACTCGAGGCCGAACCGGTTCAGTTCATCGAGCACGTCGAGAAAGTGCTTCACTGACCGTGCGATCCGATCCGACGCCCAGACCAGAACGACATCGAACTGGCCGCGGCGGGCTCCAGTCATCAACTGATCGAGCCCTGGTCGCTTGGCTTTGGTTCCGGAGATCCGGTCTGTAAACTCGGCTACGATCTGATAGCCGCGCTGCCAAGCCAACTGGCGAAGGTCATGAAGTTGGGTCTCCGGGTGCTGATCAAGGGTTGAGACCCGGAGGTAAAGGGCAGCGCGCTTCATCCGCGCTTGCCCTTCTTCGGTGAGATGCCGCCGAACTTGTCGACATAGGTCTGGATAAAGTCGAGCAGCACATCCGTCATGTTGTCGCCCCTGGCTGCAGCCGCTGCCTTGAATGAGTTGTGAAGTTCGATTGGAAGATTGACGTTCAAGCGTTTGGCTCCTGGCATTGGTGTTTTCTTGATGGTTTTCACCCCCTCTCCTCTCGGAGTTGAGGGTATACGGTTATGAGTACTGGCCGCCAGCCGCGGCCCGATCTCAGCTCTCCCAGGCCGCCCAGCAGAGCAGGACGAAGTTGGCCAGCCGCTGGTAGCTCATCTCGAGAGCTCCGGCGATCGCCATGATCTGTTCCGAGGTCTGGGGAAGCAGGCCTCCAGCCTCAAGCGCCATCCACTCGGACAGCTCCATGCCTGCCAGCCGGGCCGTCTCTTCGATAGATCGCCCGATGGCCAGTCGCGCCTTCTGGATGCCCTCGGCGAAGATGCGAGTCCACAAGCGGCGGGTGATGTCGGCGATCTGTGGGTTAGTTAGGGTCGGTTCTGGAAATTGTCTACTCATATACTCAGTACTCCTGAAAAGGGCGCCATGTCAAGGATTCGACCGGGAGCCGGGGATGAACTACAGGATGAGTATCTACTCAGAGGCGTTGCCTACCAAAGCCAGGCCATCTTCCCCGATCATGATAAGGGCAAGGAAGTCTTCTTCCAGGGATCCAGACAGATGGATTCGATCTCCCGCCGCTATTACGAACGGGAGCTCGGCGCCGGCATGGCTCCCAACCCCGGCCTCGATGAGATGTTCGGATATACCGAACCATTCCGTCGTATGGTGCAACGGGAAGACTTCGCTCCCCAGGCCAACGAAGTACCGAACAACATGCCATCCTGGATACCGGGAGACGATTACTACACCAACTTCCACGTTGGTGATCCCTACGTCAAGACCGATGACGGCTATGCCCGCCTGCCAGGAGCAGGCTATGCCGCTCTTCATCCTGAACTCAAGGACATCAACCCCGAAGATTACCCCGACATCTACAAGATGTCGATCCTGGGCGATGTTGCTCCCTACTCCCGCCAGTACAACAACGTCAGGCAAAAGCTCTCCGGAGAGATCGGAGACAACACCCAACTGCGCATCGAGTACGAGAAGATCCTGAACCGGGTGAAGCAGACCAGGGACTCGGGGATCAGGATGGATGACCAGGTCTCTTCGTCCTGCCAGCAACCAAAACCTCACGCGCCCGCGCCCGAGACCGGCTCACCGACGTTGTTGCTCGATGATCGGGGGTACTGCTTTTTCATGCGTTTCCTTGTTACTTGACCGGCAGCACCAGGTGTTTTCACCTATAGAGTTTTTTGCTCTAAGTCTGGAAAACAGAAAATACAGCTGTCCAGTTTTTCTTTTCAAATCTCTGAGCCTGGTTCCACCATCAGTCCCGGTTGTGCGTCATTTCCGGGAGACCGAGACGAGAATGCCCGATCACCCCATACGCATTACGTTGCTACCATCCCGGCACAGACTCCAATAGGGGGTAGACCGCCCCGATATCGAGATCGCAGACACGCTGAGGGCGCCAGAGCATTGCTTGCGCCAGGTTTTGCTACCGGGAACTGGCCCGATGATTTCTCCATTTTTGGAGTGGTTTCTGCGCGCGCTTCCTGTGAACCAGGGGCTCGAAAGTGCTCATGAGCAGCAGGATGAAAACCAGTCGTTTTCCGCCCGGCTCCGGCTTCGGAATTGGCAAAATTTCCGCTTTCAACTTTACCTGACCATTTTTGTCGATTAAAAGTGAGAAACGCCCGTTTCGCACGATTTCTTGCCATTTAACGGGTAAAAATAGGGGTTTTCACCTATACATTTTCCCGCTCTAGTATAGACAAACAGATGAAAAAGCATGAATTTAGAACTTTCTTCCCATAGGGAAAAAGCCGTATTGGATAAGTGTTAGAACTGTCCTACAGATGACCTTTAAATTGGGTCCGGAACGGTGATTGGTTGGATTGAGAATCGATTTCCTTCTACCCCTTTTCCCGCCCCTGACCTCTTATGCTCTCAAGCATAGCGCCGCTTTGCTACGGCGCTCTTCTTCCTTAGTCTCGCCCCTAACAAAACACCGCGTCCCCACGAAGATGCCCGTTCCGATGCGCCGGGCCCAGGTCCAGTGTTCCGGTAGTATATGGATCCTGGGCGATGTCGATCGATAGAGATGTTTCCATCAGAATCGACAAACGGCTGCTGGCGTCGACAGCTTGAAGAGTTTCACACCTTCTACCTACCAGAAACGAACCTGACTGGGGGTTCGACTAGGAGAGGCAACCGGAGAGAGCTTCGGCGCTTGTATTCTTCAATACTGCGGGATTCTTTGGTCTGGCGCCACTTCCAAATATGGAGGAGGAATCCGTGCGATCCTAAACAAGCATTTCTTTCAAGTTGTCATTCGAAAGATCGTCGATTTCTCATTCACTAGCCGCTAGGATTCCCATTTGAGTATGCGACCTCTAACGCCTGAGTTCCATCTTGGCCACGCGTGGGTGACAGCGGCAGAAAGACTGAGAAGGCCGTCCAATTGCTACCCGATTTGACGCTACTCTTTACAGAAATCTTTCCGCTGTGCTTTTCTACAATGCTCTTGCATGCCCACAGACCAAGGCCGTTCCCGACATCTTTCTTGGTTGTAAAGAAGGGTTCAAAGAGCTTTGGCCGGACTGCGGGTGGAATACCGGGGCCAGAATCGAGCACGGTAACTCGGACCCCAAGCCTACACCCACAATTCCACTCGGTGGCAGTTGATACGCGTATTCGAATTATTCCCTCATCGCCGACGGCGTCGATGCTATTGCCAACAATGTTTGACAGGAGCTGACGGATTTCACCGGGCACCGCGACTATTTCAGGATCGTTCCTAAACTCCCGCTTGATCTCAATTTTCCTGTTGCGTGTTCTCGAAGCAAATACCGGGAGCAGTTCGGTCAGCAAAGACCCGACTTTCGTTGAAGCGATTCCTCTTGTATCGCGATAGAAGCTCAGGGTTTGTTTCGTCAATAGAGCAACGCGAGCCAATTCCTCTTCCGCCGATAAAAGATGCTTGCGTATAAATTCCGGATCAGTGCAAGTCCTGGCCAGATAAATCAGGTTGGTCACAGCTTCGAGGGGATTATTGATTTCATGGGCCATGGTTGCTGCGAGGCGCCCCACTGAGGCGAGCTTCTCTGTGGTGACCATAGCGCGCTCGGCCGTCTTGAGCTGAGTGATATCTCGAACAATCTCGGCGCTGCCAATGATCTGTCCGGCCTCGTCTTTTACCGGGCAGAAAGTCAACAATACGTCAATTCGTTGTTTGTCCCGCCTTATGCGCACCGTTTGAAAGTGATGGACGCTCTGGCCGGCTGCGATCGTCTCCAGAAACTCCCGCTCGTTATCGCGCAATTCCGGAACAACGATCAGGCTAAGAGACTGGCCCATCATTTCGTCCGCCGTGTATCCAAACATGGCTTCCGCGCCCGCATTCCAACTTACGACAATGCCGTTTAAGTCTTTACTGATAATGGCGTCGTCGGACGATTGAACGATAGCGGCAAGCCGTTGCCGTACTTCTTCTCCCTGCTTCCGATGTGAAATGTCAGTTGCGGCACCCACCAGATCGGCTCCCCGCCCAATCCCTCGATCCATTCTCCCGCGACCGTAAAGCCACCGGACGTCTCCACTCCCAAGAACGATCCGGTATTCCAGTTCAAAGTCAGCGCCACTGCGGCAGGCCTCGGTTGCCGATCTTACGGCTGAGCGGTCGCCCGGATGCACTCGGGCTATGAAATCTTCGGTAGTGCTAACATGTTCCTCTGGAGACAGTCCGAACAAATTCCTTAGATTCTCGTCAAACACCAGAAACTTGTCCGCTATCGGATCCCATTGAAATGTGCCGGTATCCGAGGCGATCAAGGCTGCATGAAGCCGCTCCTGGCTCTGCCGTAGCTCCTCTTCATTATGAATCTGCGCGCTAACGTCGGTATTTGTGCCAAACCAGCGAACTACTTTCCCATTCCCGTCATGCATAGGTGTGACGCGCGTCAGGAAAGGGCGGTACAATCCATCGCGGCCTCGAAGAGGAAAGGTCATCTCGAATGGCTCCCCGCTCTTGAGCGACAACGACCAGCGCTCCAATATCGTTGGAAGGACAAGGGGATCGTGCACGGACTGCCAACCCCAACCTAGCATCTGTTCCGGCTGAGTCCCGGTATAGTCGTACCAGCGCTGGTTGTACCAGAAAAGCGCTCCGTCGGCGTCTGCCATCCATACTAGTTGGGAAACCGAATTTGCCAGAGTCTGAAATTCCGCCTGATTCTGGCGCAGTGCCTCAAAGGAGGTCTCGAGTTCCAATGCCTGCCCAAAGTAACCCGAAATGGCGCGTCCGAAAGCGAGGATATCGGCTTCCACTACGTCGGTTGCAATAGAACCCAGAAGAAGCGCCCCGGAACAACGACTCGCGGAAAATATGGGAATCAGAACGGCTGAGCGGATGCCGGATCGGCTGCAGAAGATCGCGACCCCGGTGGTACTCATATGCTGGGATAGAAGAACAGGTTTTCCGCTGACAACCTGCTCAAGCAATTTTCCATAGCCAAATGCATCCTGGAGATGAAACGTCTCCGAATCCGAAAAGCCAACCGCCCGAAAAACCACCAGCTTTCCGGCAGCGTCAAGGCGGTAAATAGCCCCTTTTGAAATGCCACCCGCATCCAGGCAAGACGAGAGCACTTCGTAGAGGGTGCGTCCCAGACTTACGCTCTTAACCAACGCATCGGCAACTCCGCCAATGATGGAGATCTGCGCGGACTGCAAGGCGCATTTCTCGGCAAGCGCTGCGTTCGCGGCAACCTGCTGCTGCAATTGGTTGGTAACACGCGATAAGTGGTCCTCTGCCAACGCCACTGAATCGCGGGGGGCAGCTGCTTGCGTTGCTTCAGACTGGAGCGTCCTCCAAATCGCTTCGATTACATTGCCGGAGTCCGGTGTGCGCATGACCAGTTCGTTGGCGCCCGCGTCTTTCGCGAGCTTGGTATCGAGGTCTTGCCTATAATGAGCGGACATCAGAATGATCGGTACATGGGAGAGCGTAGGATGGCGGCGCACTTTCATGCAGAATTTGAAACCGTCGATGTCCGGCATGAGAATGTCGGAAAGTATCAGATCTGGCGGAGCCGATTCCGCTGCCTTCAGGCCCTCACCCGCATTCGGAGCAGAGGCGACCTCGAAACCCAGTTGGTGCAGCCGGAGCTTCATGAGCTTGATCTGCATCGGGTCATCGTCCACGATAAGAATTCGTTTACCGGCTTCCGGCTCCTTTCCCGCAACCTCAGAATCCTCACCGGGAATGAGCTTGCGAATTACTTCGATGAGATGAGAGGGCTGGATTGGCTTGAAAAGATAATCGTCATATGGAATCGGTTCTCCCCGCGCATCCTCCAGCGAGAGACGAAAGCCCGAGAGCGCAATAATAGGAATTCTGGTGTTCCCGGCAATCTCCCGCAGCAAGCGGGTCAGTTCCAGGCCGTCCATATCCGGAAGCTTGAGGTCCTGGACGATCAGATCGGGGAGTTTATTCCGCATTTGGGCCAGGGCGGAAAAACCGTCGCCGGCCTCCATGACCTGGAAGCCCTCCAGCTCAAGGGCCACCCGGATTAATTTCCTGCCCGTAGGATTGTCTTCGACGACAAGGATGAATACGGGTTTCATCACGGTCTCCCGGCTAAATGCCCCGCTAAGACTCTAGGCAGAGTTTCAGTGTTAATAGGCTTGGCTATATAGTCATCGCATCCCGCCGCCTTGGCCCTCTCTTCATCGCCTTTCATGGCGTATGCGGTCAAAGCAACAATCACGATGTCTTCAGTCTCGGGATTGTTCTTCAGGTGCCTGGTCAGCGTGAGTCCATCCATGCCGGGGAGCTGGATATCCATCAGGATGAGGCGTGGCTTCCAGCTTTCGAGCCCTTTCAATGCCTGCTCGGCATCGTTGGCCACCTGAACCTCATAACCCTCGATGGTCAGAAGGACCCGCGCCAGCTTCAGGTTCGCAGGATTGTCATCTACAATCAGTATCTTTTCATTTGCCACTCCCGCCTCCGCTCAGAGTCAGGTCTTCCGCCTCCTTCAATGCCGGTCCAGGACGTTGAGGAAGGAGAGCGTAGAACAAACTGCCTCGGCCGACTTCACTCATCAGACCCACCTCCCCGCCTTGGGCCTCTACAATCCGCTTGGTCAACGCAAGACCCAACCCGGTGCCGGCGTACCTCTTCGCCGTACCTGCATCCAGCTGCTGGAACTCCACAAAGAGCCGGTGGAGGTCTTCTTTCCTGACCCCGATCCCAGTGTCTTCCACCTCTATGCGAAAGAAGTCCGAACCTTCCGCTTTCGCCCGGACGATGACGCGTCCCTCATCCGGGGTGAATTTAATAGCATTCGACAGATAGTTGTAAAGAATCTGCTTCAGCTTGCCAGGGTCTGTCTCGATTGAGGACAGGTCTCCCTCGTACGCGGTTTCCACTTGAGTACGTTTCTCGGAAGCGAGACCACGGAGGATATCCCGAACCTCTGAAACTGTCTTCGCCAAGTCCACTTTTTCGGGACGAAATTCAATCTTGCCGGATTCAACCTTGGCCAAGTCAAGGACGTCGTTGATGAGTTGCAGGAGGTGACGGGAGCTGGTCAAAATATCCCCAAGATACTCCTTGTGGCTCTCAGAAACGGGGCCTAGTTTTCCCGTATACATCATCTCCGAGAAACCGATAACGGAATTGAGCGGCGTACGCAGCTCGTGAGACATGTTGGCTACAAACTCGCTCTTGAGCCGATTGGCCTCCTGCATCCGTTTGTTTTGCTCTTCGAGTTCGACCCGCCGATTCTGCTCCTCCATTTCCAGGCTCTTTCTTCGGATCTCTTCCAGTCGCCTCCGGTCCGTGATGTCCCGAATGGCGGCCGTCACCAGCGGCCCTTCCGGCGTGTCGATTGGACTCAAACTGATCTCGGCTGGAAACTCCGTGCCATCTTTCCGCAGCGCAAACAGAGGAAGGCCGGCGCCCATCGGGCGCGGCTTAGGAGATCCGAAGTAGTTGGTTCTATGCGTAGGGTGATTGCTGCGGTATCGCTCCGGAACAAGATTGTCCACAGTCATCCCGACCATCTCTTCACGGCTATACCCGAACAGAGTCTCTGTCTGGGCATTGACGAGAGAAATCTTTCCCAGCGGCCCCACAATGACCATCGCGTCCGGAGCGGATTCGAGGAGGCCGCGAAATCTGTCCTCTGACTTCTTTCTCTCCGTAATGTCCCGAATAGCCGCTGATACAAGCACGCCCTCTTCGGTTTCGAGCGGACTTAAGCTGATTTCAACTGGAAATTCGGTCTTATCGCTGCGCAGGCCGTAGAGCTCTAGACCCGATCCCATGGAACGGGTTTTGGGCTCGTTGAAAAACCCCTCGCGATGCCCTGGGTGCCTGCCTCTGTAGCGCTCCGGGACTAACATTTCGACTCGTTGCGATAGCAGAGCGGTTCGATCGTAGCCGAACAGTTTCTCTGTTTGAGAATTTACCAGAACAATTTTGCCTTCTTTATTGACGATCACGACCGCATCAGGCGCGGCCTCGAGGAACCCCCGGAACTTTGCCTCGATCTTGTTGCGCTCTGTGCTGTCGCGAATTGCGGCCGAAACCAGCACGCCATCTTCGGTTTCGAGCGGGCTTAAGCTGATCTCCACCGGAAATTCGCTTCCGTCTTTGCGAAGACCGTAAAGTTCCAGTCCCGAACCCATCGCGCGCACCTTGGGATCGTGGAAATAGCCGCCCCGGTGTCCCGGATGGCCCCCGCGAAACCGTTCCGGCACCAGCACTTCCACTCGCTGCCCCAGCAAATCCTGGCGCTGGTAGCCAAAGATCTTTTCCGTCTGGGTGTTGATGAGAACAATTTGCCCTAAACGATTGACGATAACTACCGCATCGGGAGCCGCTTCCAGAAAGCCGCGAAACTTCGCTTCGATTTTCTTTCTTTCCGTGATGTCGCGAACCGCGGCCGTGGCAAAGACTCCGCTTTCTGTTTCGATCGGGGCAAGACTGATCTCCGCCGGAAACTCGCTGCCGTCCTTGCGGACAGCAAAAAGATCTAGTCCGGCCCCCATAGGGCGTGTGCGCGGATCGCCGAAATAAGCCCCGCGATGCCCAGGATGGTTACGTCTGAAACGTTCGGGAACGAGAGTTTCGACGGTTTTCCCCGCCAACTCGTCTCGGGTATACCCGCACAGCTTTTCCATTTGGTGATTGGCAAGAACGATTCGCCCGTCCTGGTCGACCACCACCATTGCGTCAGGGGCCGCTTCCAGCAGCCCTCGAAATTTCAAGTCCGCGCCCGGATCTTTGTTTCCTGCTTCCGGAAAGGAGATGACTGTTTGGCTCACCGCAATATAACGAGACTTCCCCACATCGTCCAGCACGGAGTGCATACAGAGCAGCACCTCGACAATCGCGCCATCTTCTCTTCGAGAAAAAGAACGTAAGTTGGTGGACCCTGTATCCACCGCGTGCTCGATGGATCGCTGGATCTCCGGGCGATGTTTTTCAGGCGTAAAGAGCGCGTCGAACGAGCGCCCCACGCAGAATTCTCTCGAATAACCAAAGAGGGACTCGACCTTGGGGTCCCATGAGAGTATCTCGCCGGTAGGTGAGATTGCCAGCAGCACCTCACGCGACAGCTCATTGAGGGCAGGAGAAAATTCTCCAAAGGACATTCCAGGTTCTGTCGACACAGCCTCTCCATTCCGGCAATACAAGCAGATCTAGTTTAACTGCGATCGAGACGCTTGTTCCGTGGCACGTAGACTCAGCAATTGGAACGAACAATTGCTTTGATGCCGTTTCGCGGACGCAAATCCGCGTAATCGACAAAGGACGAGCTGCGAATAATTGGCAGAGCGGAACTGAATATCTGGGACACCACTTCGGCATTTGGGATGGAGCGCGGACGCTAGGTCGAGCCCCTCACAAACGTGCGCTGCTTCCGTGCATATCTGTCCGTCGCTGCTTTATTGGTCGTGATCGTGCGGAAGTACTTCAGGCAGATCGATTCCGATGCGCCGTTACTTCATTATTGTACGAATTCGGGCCCGGTCGATCTACAAATCAGAACTGAGAGGGGAATGAGAAGCGTCCATTTGCTTCCTCGCAGTAAGGCTTAGGCATTTACCTAAGTCGTGGGAAAGCCGCATACCCTCTCCTTTGCTTGGCTCCTGCCATTCGGTAGGACATTCGTCCGCGAATCCTTCTAGAAAATGACGCGCTGGGCGCGATGCAATACGGAACCCAACGAAACACTGAACGGTCAGATCACGGAATCAACCTTCTTCTCTGCGCCCACGGCGCTTGATGGGCAAGCCGGGAACCTGCCAATCACTTGCCGTTAGTCTCTTGCATGACCGAACATCGTCTTAGATGCCTCCGTTGCCTTCCATCTTGTTGAAAATACGTTGAGCTGTGGATTGAGTCCTACCTGAGGAGCCAACCGAGATGAGATTTGGAAGATTGCGCACGAAAATGTCCTTTATCGCGTCTAAGGTCGGCAATCAGCCAGCCGCTAGGGTCCTTCGGAGCAGTATCATGCGGATCGGTACCGGAAAACTCCGTTGTCGTCATCTGAGAGACCCGTCGACAGGCATTTTGGATCTCAATATCGTGCGGATAGGGCCGTTCAGCAGTTGTTGAAGGAGCAGCCGTGGGGCCCAAACGTTCGTCTTCCAGGGTCCGGACGGGAATCTCCTTCTTTTTGCCGGATCCGCCAGTCAGAGATCAACCCCTCCGTAGGTTTCGAGGCGAGTTGCCGGACGGAACGCGGCTGTTGGGAAAGGCGCGCGACGATCTCTTCCGGCGAGTTTTACCGGCGAGAAGCCGACTTTCCGGGAGTAAATAGGGTCGAACGATGAACGACTTGGTAATCCACTGCTTCGTCGAGCAAGTTGTAGCGAATCCATCGGAAAACACTTGTTCGCGAAGCCTGTAATCGGCCAAGCGAAAATGTCGTCCTAAGCTGCGGGATGCGTGTAAGGCGCTCGATATTCCTGGCGCAACAGTGCATTTGCCTCGGAATCTCCGATCACGAGTTGCTTCTCTGGATCCCACGTCAGGCTTCGGCCCAGCTTCATCGAGTTGTTCGCCAAAATGCACGACGCGGTTGAAATGTAGCCCTGCTCGATGTCGGATACCGGACGGCTGCGCGCGTCGATCGAGGCAAGAAAGTTCTGCATATGATGCCGGATGGCGGGTGCGACGTGTTTCTCGAGTTCCTGTTCAGTCTTGTCTTCCGGGTATTGTTCCAGCTCGTAGGTAACGTCTTTATGAACAGGTTGTCCGCCGCCAAAGGGAACAAAGTCATATCCCATCACGCTCAACTTTAGCGTTCCTTTGTCGCCATAGAATGTTGCGCCCCATGGATACTTTGGATCTGGCGCCTCGCCCCAACTGCGGTGCTGCCACACCACTCGAAGATCCTGGAAATCGAAGGTGGCCGTCTGGGTATCGGAAATGTTGGCCTTGCTCTTCTTGTCGACAAAGATTCCACCGGTGGAGTCAATCTTCGTCGGCCAGCCCAATCCGAGCATCCACCGTGTCGTGTCCAGCATATGGACGCACATGTCACCCATAATGCCGTTCCCATACTCCATAAACGCGCGCCAGCCGCGGGGGTGAACCAGGCTGTTATAAGGCCGCATTGGAGCAGGACCGGTCCAGGCATCGTAATCCAGATTCGCGGGCGGCGCGGAATCAGGCGGGGTTTCCGTCGCGCGCATGTGGTAGTAGCAGTAGATCTCAACCAGCGCAATCTTCCCGAGCTTACCCTCTTCGATGATGCGCTCTTTTGCCTCGACCAGGTGAGGCGTGCTACGGCGTTGCAGACCAACCTGGACAACGCGATTGTTGCGGCGGGCAGCGGCTAGCATGGCCTTGCCTTCCACAACGTCGCGGCTGATCGGTTTCTGAACATAGATGTCCACCCCAGACTCTGCGGCTTCAATCATGATCAGGGCATGCCAGTGGTCGGGCGGTGCAATCAGCACCAGGTCCAGATCTTTCTCAGCAAGCATTTCTCGATAGTCGGAGTAGGTGCGAGGCCTCTTCCTGGAACGCTGCCGGGCGGCGGACATGTCAGCGGCGTTCGAGAGCATCTGCGAATCGACGTCGCATAAAGAGACAATCTCGACCGGCGATACCTGCACCAGCCGGAACAGATCCGATTTTCCATACCATCCACAACCGATCAAACCGACTCGCCGGCGTTTGTCGCGGTCGTACTGTTGCGCGGGCGCTACGGCGACCGCAGCCAACCCGAGGGCAGCGGTGTGGATGAATTCTCGTCGATTCATAGGAATGCCGCCAAAGCAAAAGTAGTTTCCCAGTATATTCCGTCGTTATCAATCTTGACTCCCAAAGTCGTTTCTCACGCGATCGAGCAGGGAATCGATTTCTTGTTCTTTCGCTTCTCCTCGGTACGATGTTTTGCGCTTAGCGATTAGGCGAGGGTCTCGCCGTCAGCGCGGACGGCCTGCATCTTGCGTGTTTGGAAAGCGGCTTCTTCGCCCTCCCGGCGCTATTGCAGGCGGTTCTGAAGATGTCTTCACGGGGTACGCGTCGGGTGAGTTGCGTGCGAGGAACTCGCGGTGTCCCACGGCACAACTCCCGCCATCAGTGATTGTGATCGCGCCGTGGAACGGGCCCCCGGGACTCCAGTTGCCATAGGCGCTGGAATGCACGGTAATCCAATTGCTTTTATCTTTGTCGGGCAAGTCGGCGTGTCCGTCGAAGAACGGGTCCCTCAGGATCCGGTGTCGGAAGGCCGCCATTTTGCTGTCCGGAGCCGGGTTTCTCCACTCGGCGAGCAGATCGTCGGGAACACAGATGTAGACTCCGGCGCGGGCCTCCGCATCGGCCTTCGCTTGAGCAGCGTTTGCGTCTACATAACCACCACTCGAGTATCTGCTTACGATCCTGCGGTCGGGCGTCTGACATTCGCTCGGCGCATCGGAAAAATAAATGCACGCGGGCATTCCATCGGTGAAGGTCACCGTCACCGATCCTTGGGTGCGCCCGGATTGAAGAGGCGATGTATAAAAATACTTCGCCCGGATCTGCGATGGCTGGCCCCTCGGATCGTGCCCCACAATTCCGAGAGTGGTGCTGCCGGGCACGTAGCGATTGACCCTCCACGCCCTCGCCTGATCGGCAATCAGATCCTCAACCAGGCGATTGTAGTCGGAATTGGCCAGTACGCCGGCGGATAGAACCTTCCGGGCTGTCGGCGCTGGCTCACCGGGGAGGAGGAGGGCCTGCTTCCCCAGCGAGAAGAGGGCGAGGTTGTCCTCGAAACGTTTGAGGCCGGGACCGTCGCAAGCGTTGAGGTGAACCAGGGCGTCTGTGTCGGCCTGGACTTGAACTATGTCGGCGACCGGCCGCATGATATTTTTTATCGAGCCAACCATGTTCTTCACCTGGTTGACTGACTGTTCGGCGTCAAATCGTTTTTTGGCGGCGTATAAAGCGGGCTTGGCCCAACCCAGACTGACCGTTTTCCATGTCATGCACGCGTGTGGCAGCGGCTCGGGCTCATCGGGTCCACGTATCGGGGCTGGTGGATCATTGCAGACCTGCGTGGTCATCTCTACTTTGTTGGAAGGGAGGGAAGCCTTGCAGGAATGCGAGTACGCCTCCAGGTACATCTCAAACAATTGACTGAACACCAGGCTTCCGCGATCAAGAGTGACGTCCGCAAAGTTCCCGTCAAACAAGTCGGTCAGGTCCTCTTCGTAGTGCAGCCCCTTGGCGGTGAAACTACTGCGCGTGAGAGCGGCGTCTAGCTTCGGGGGCGGATTCGCGGGGCGAGTCTGTTGGGCCCACGCTCCAGCCACGGCTAACAGCGCGAAACACGTCCAGGACAGCTGTGATGTCTGGGTCGAGAGCCTCATCTTAAGCTTTCATTTCGTTGGTATCGGAATTTCTTCCGCGGATTTCCATTCTGTCTTCCGCGCACTCAAGCGGTGTGACGAGGAAGTCCTTAATCGGCGCAACACAATCAAATCCGGTTGGAATAGGGGTGACCAGCAGTCCAGTAGATAGCGGAAGAATATGCGATGGTCGGCACAAATGGCAATCAGTTTCGATTAAGCTCTGATGTACAGATTTGTTGCGAAGAACGGGTGTTCGTTGAGCGCGGGATTAGTAATGAAAAACGCGCATGGCAACGCCGATCCCGAGGTGCGTCAGCTCGCGAGATTCCAGTCGCCATGCCGACTAGTCAGGACTAATCTGCCGTTGACGAGTGATTTGGCGATCGTGCACTCATCGAAAAAAGTCGTGGCGAATCAATAGGCAGCAATCTCACACAACAACAACTTGATGCACTGATAGCGGCTCTGATTTCAGTACTAACAGGAAGCGAGTAACAACCATTCAACTGCACAATTCTTTGGTTGGATCCAGGTGTCATTACCTGCGCTTGAGTTGCCAATCGACTTCACGAAATTGCCCGACGACTAAATTGGAGCTCAAAGTTGCTATCGTTCCATACAAGAGAGCCTCAACCTTCGTATTTCTGGCTCTTGTGATCAATCGAGCTAAACGCATGAAGGCAAATTCGGCTTGTTAGAAATTGTCAGTCTTTAGGGATTGGCGAAGACGGCAAGAGAGAGGTGTTCATTGTTCCAGCCAGACCAGAAAGACCGAGAAGAGTTCTTCGATATTCAGGGGTTTGTCGATGAACGGAGGATGGTCCTCGCCCAATGGCTGATCCTGACTCTTTGCTTCCTGGTGCTTGTGATAGACGGTTTCCACACTGCGGTCATGGCCTTTGTCGCCCCCGCTCTCAGCCATGAGTTGTCGATTTCGAAAGCGTCACTGGGATCGGTACTGGCTGCTTCATTGATCGGGCTGGCATTTGGCGCACTAGTCGCTGGCCCCCTCGCTGATAGGTACGGCCGCAGGCGCTTGCTCTTGATCTCGGTTGCGCTCTGTGGCATTGGTAGCCTGCTCTCGGCATCATCCGCAAGTTTGTACTCCTTGTCCGTCTATCGATTCATGACCGGACTTGGGATTGGCGCTGCGATGCCGAACTGCATCACCCTTGCTTCGGAATATGTGCCCGCGAAAAGGCGCGCTCTCCTCTTGAACCTAATGTTCTGCGGGTTTCCGCTCGGAGCGTCCGCTGCGGGTTTCGTCACCGCATGGGTCCTTCATGGCCACGGTTGGCGCCTTGTCTTCATGGCCGGCGGGGCTGTCCCGCTGGTTCTGGTAGTACCGCTCACTCTGTTGCCTGAGTCAATTGGTTTCATGGTCGTACGGGATTATCCCCCGGAGAGGATTAAGTCCGCTCTGCGGCAAATCTCAGGAAGAGAATCTGAGGCACTCCGCAAGATCAATGAAGCAAGCAGCTTCAAAACCGCTGAATCCAAGAACGGCCAGGACAGGTTGCCATTGAAGGTCATGTTTGAATCCAGGCTTCTCGTGGGAACGCTGATGCTGTGGCTAACCTACTTCATGGGTCTTCTTCTTTACTATCTGCTGACCAGTTGGATGCCGACCTTTGTGCGCGGTGCCGGATACTCGGTCAGTCAAGCGGCAGTGGCGACGGCGCTGTTCCCACTCGGGGGCATCATCGGCGCGACTCTTTGTGGCTGGTTAATGGGGCGCGTGAACGCCACACAGGTCGTGAGTGCCGCGTACCTCCTGACGGCCGTTCTTCTGGTCGTTCTGGCGTGCTCAACGATGCACTTCGGGTCTTTGCTCTTCGCCACCTTCTTTGCGGGCCTTGCAATGAATGGCGCGCAAACGTCGATGCCAGTTTTGGCGGCTGCGTTTTATCCCACTTATGGGAGAGCCTCCGGGGTGGCCTGGATGCTCGGTGTCGGACGCGTCGGAGGGATAGCCGGCGTTTTCGGGGGAGGTTTGCTTTTTCAGGCTGGTCTTTCGCTGAAAGAGGTCTTCTCTTGGTTAACTCTTGTGGCAGCCGTGGCTGCCCTCGCGCTGTTTTGCAAGGACATCAATAGCCGTAGACCAGGCGACCTGCAGGCGTCCGTTGCCGCCGAAGAACTCTAAAGATCTCGAAGGCTACAGCCACTTGGGACCGAGCATTACCCGGGCACCCAGGTACCACGCATCGAAGTTGCGCGGACTAGTGCTGTGTGAACTGGGCGCAGGTGCCTCCGCCGCGGAGAAGATGGCACAGAAAAGAAATGAAAAAGCGACAACGCTCGGCGTAGGGTCTCGGCCTCCAAGACGTGGAGCGTTTTGAAGGATGCCAAGGAACCTGGGTTGTATTCATCAAGAATGCCTATTAAATATCCTCGATTAGGGAAAACAGAGGGCCAACGTGCTCATTGAATGACATTTATCCGCCGAGATACAGATAGGTAATGAAAACGCCCTAGCATCCAGTGATCGCGCACTTGCGCTTCGAAACAGGATTCCCGTCGATATGCCGACATTTGAGGACTAATCGGCGTCGCGAGTGGACTGGCGATTGCTCACTAATTGACAAACTGCGGACGATCGCGGAATCGAACGGCGTGTGATGCCCCAATAGTGCAGTTTTTTCCATCCTAATCGGCGTACATAGTCCCATTGGGACTGTTACGCTCCTAACCTTAGGAGGGTGGTTGCAAACGATTGCTTCCCTGGGTGTAGGGTATTTGGCTGCTGCTGCTGCGTCCTTTGCGACGCCGGTTCTTTCCAAATCACGATATTCGGACGAACTCTGGCATCTCGCCCAGCGCCGTCGAGATCTTGATCATATTTTCGATCGTTCCACTTGCACTCCCACCAAGGGTCACGATTTGATACCCCATTCCGGGTGTCCCTCTGTTCCTATTTCATTTTGCATAAGCTGTCCCCGTTTTCCGCGTTCGATGCCGGGGACTCATTCTCATGTTTTCTCGTCTGAATTTCGTTGCCTAATAGCAAGCGCCGCAAATCCCAGGGGGTCTGTCCTGAATGAAAACGTTTAAATCGAGACGAGCATTTATTCGGTAACGAAATCAATCAGAAGACAGGGGTTTTTCCTAGTTGAAACAGCCATCCGAGTGCCAATAGCCTTGAAGCATCAGTTCCAAAATTGACTTTAAAGGATCGAACGGAGAACTACATGGCCGTGAGGCAACAGCCGCAAAAACCATTTTTCCCACATCTGCGCAATCTTGACGGCACCTTCGATTCGATCTGCCCATATTGCTACCGGACAATCTCCCACGAACAATCGGAACTACATCTAGAGAAATCTGAAAGGGCGCATCGTTGCAGCCAGGAGGACGCCCGCTACATTGAGGAGGCGGCCAAAGAACGTCCCGTTCAGTAACGCCCTACGTATCATTGTTTTGCTTGAAACATTTTCTAAAGTCTGATGATTTTATCCGGAAAATGGAAGAGAACTTCGAGAGCGCGCCCGCGCATCAGGTGTTTCAATTCTTCGCACATCGTAAAAACTCAGATGGCACGTTCGACTCGATCTATCCTTATTGCTTCCGCATCATAACGCGCCAGCCACTAGAGTCCGATCTCGAAGAGTTTGAGCATACTCATGTTTGTAACCCCGAAGACACGGCATTTATCCATTGAGATTTCTGGTTGAATTTTCGGATTGTACCCAGCTATCATTCGCGACGGCTATCCACGGGGCGAGCACTTGCGCGATTCTATACGTTTGCTTTAATGAAGGTGACTTCATAAAGCAGAAAGATCTTGCAACCTTTCACATTCCCGCCAGTTCTCCCGCAAGGTCTACTGGTTGGAAGTTGAAAGGTTTTTTCGTTTTTATAGCGGACGCGAAGGGTAATACGGGAGGCGACAAACAGACCCGTTCCGTTGACCGCTTCCGATCGAGCAAAACGATCGGCGAAACTCAAGCACACGAGTAAGGTCACGGCTTCTCTCTGCCGAATTTCGAAAAGAAATTTCATCTCAGGAAAATCGGTTCAAATAACTTTACATTTTCGGTCGATTCTGCGAGCATCCTTCGAAATGCCTGGAAGTTCAACGATTAGCATTCTGGAGGAAACGCGATGCCGCAAGCAAATCTATTTCTCAGCGGTCACGGCGGCTGGAAACCATCCTTCGGCTACACACAGACACCCCGGGGAGTCAGTGTGGTTTTCTATACGCACTTTGCGAAGAACCTCATGACGGACATGGAAGACAAGATCCTACAGGGCAGCTACACGCAGAGCGAGCGGGTGATCGGCGAATTTTCTACGTGTCCGAATATGGAGATTTCCGGTCAGCCAGCTGCCTGGACCGCCAATAGCGAGTCCAAGCTCAACAGAGCATATTGGGGAAATGATGCGCAAGTCTTCGGGGTTCCTGACGGTGAAGAGGCTAATTTAGATGAACTATTCACCGACCTTACGAAGAAAATGTCACAGGGAGACACGCTGACTTTGCACTGGCTCGCCTGCTCCACATTGGAACTCAACCCACAGGGCGGTAAAGCTTTCGGAGTTAATGCAGAAGACTTCCAGCACCACGCCAGAAAACCTGGACGCGGGCGTTACCGCATAGAGAAAGTGGACGGGACCTATACCTGGATTTAGGAACCACTCCAGAATAATCAGGCAACTCTTGATTCGCCGTCCGCTAACCCAGTCTTTGCCTCAAGTTCAGCTAGAAGCCGCTCGAATTCTGTGACGACGACGCGATCAGCATCGGTTACGGCCTGGTCCTGCAGCTTCGCCAGAGTTTTCCGGAAAGAATTGAGTACACCCGTGGAGGAGTATGAACTGCGGTCCAAAGCCATGCCTAAAGTTCGATGCCGGATGATAACGTTTTCGTTGCCTGACGGCGACTCAGCGAATTGTTTGCCCCCGGATTCATGTGCAGGCACGTCGCACAGGTTTGCTTGTCATTCTGTCGCGGCAATCTCGCCCGGTGAAACCGTAAATGTCCCAACGATCCCATTAAATACGCCAGCTGCGTTGTAAAGAGGGGTTCCCTGTACATCAACCCAAATAGCACTTCCGTCTTTCCGCCGGAGCCGGAAGCGGAACGGCGCTGGATTTCCAGCCTTTTTGAAATCGAAAAGGCGCTGCGCGGCAGCTACGTCTTCGGGAAAGAGGTAGTCAAACGAGGGTTGACCTTTCATTTCCGACGGAGTGGTGCCCAAGATTTCGGCCATGTGGTCGCTCGCATACACCGTTTTCGCTTCCGTATTGATGATCCACAGGCCGTCCAGGGGTTTGTCCATGCGTGTCGCTATACCTAGGCGTCATTTTAGACGAACCAATTGACGCCCGCGCGGCTTCCTAGAATCCCCTGCGACTTGAACTCTTGATGAATTGTGTGCCGCCCGAATGTATCTGCCGGCACCTTGGACAGGTCTGCTCGTGAAGCACGAGAAACGCCTCAATTGCCCTCAGGCGTTTCGCCTTACCGCGACCGTCCTCATTTGAATGCACATGGCTTTGCTCCTCCCGAACGGTGTCTAATTTGTTGAGGAGTTGCACCATGACCGCACACGACATATCGCGATACATTAATCCCCAAGCGCGTCGTTGTCTGTTCAAAATTGCTCATCACCACGTCGCATTCACCATTTCGTTCAGGGAATCGGCTCGCACTTTGCACCACTGCCCATAAACCTTTTCGACCATCTTCGCGCTATTGCCTTAATTCGACGCGACCTCTGAAATCGGAATCCCTTTCGCTAACAATTCAGTTGCAAGATTGTGCCGGAACCGATGACAGTGCGCCCGGAATCCGCAGATCTTGTACAGCCGCTTCATCGTCCGTTCCCAGGCTGACACCGCGCTCTTCAGCGTGCCTTTCCCCGACCAGAGATAAAACCGATTCCCGTTCTTGATTTTTTCGAGCGCCGCGTGTGCCTCGGGGTGCAGGGGAATGGAAACGCGTTGTCCCGTCTTTGTCGTGCGAATCGTGATCTGGCCGGCCACGATCTTCGCGTCTTCGAGCTGCACGAAGTCCCCGATCCGCATGCCCGTCCAACGAAGGACCAAGAGAAACGCCCGTAACCGATCTTGCGTTTTCTCGCCGCAGATTCACCACCGTTCCTGGTGATGGATCCTAAGATGGAAGCATTTCTGGGACCTAGCCGGCGTCCGCTCAATCCACTAACCGGCCTCATTAATCGTGGCACGACGTGTCGGCGGTTTTGGATCAATGAAGCCGGAAGGCGGATTCTATTGAAGGCTATTGCGGTCAGACTTTAGTGCCAATAATCCAAATTGCATCGAGTCGCAGCGAGTCACTCCGCGCTGGATTTGTGGATATGGTCGATGGAAAGGATTTGAGGAGACCACACAAAGGTTGAAGGTCGGTCTCCAGGGATCAGAATTCCGCATCGTGAGATTGAACTATTAGCGTAGGGGTTTGCACCTATTGGTATGAGCTTCAGCCCAATAGAAAATCTTCTAGACGCTTTTGGTAGTTACGAGTTGAATGTCAGAATCTGAAAAAGACTGCCAAACCAGGCGAGGGCGCGGGTTGAGGGCAGTCAAGAATTAGTTGCATAAAAGGTTGGCATATCCGAATCACCCGAAGGACTGCAGGGCGGCCCACAAGATTGAGGTGCGGCCATCTTCCAACCGCTCCTAAAAAGTGGCGCGGGTCCTGTGACAAAAGGGTCTAGAGGGGATTTAATCCATGGTCGTGAGGAATTGATGCGCCGGAAAATTAGAAGATCACCAAGGAAGCTTGTGCTGAGTTGGCCCAACAGTGCCGGTCTTGCTGTCGACCGCGAGTCTCGCCGGTCTGAAGCCAAATTCAGAGTCCGCCGTCACGCGGGCTCCTTATGAGTGCCGGGCGAACCCGGCCTCCTCATAAGGAGAAGATTCTTGCACTCAATCACCAACCGACGGTCTCACACCCTTACTGAGACCATTTCACCAACCGGTCACGACTTGACGCGATTTATCGAACGCCGGCGCGCTCAGCGTCTCGGCTACGAGCTGCCCCTCACCACTCGAGAGGCAGCCAATTACATCGGGTTCCATCCCAAGACAGTCGAACGAATGGCAAGGGCTGGAGAGATACCGGCCCATCCCGCTTCCGGAGTGCGCCGCCGGACCTGGAAGTTCTATCCGTCGGAGTTGGACTCATGGCTTCGCGGCAAGGTACACTCGGTTCGCCGTCCGTGTTCGCCTGACGGGAAGGACACGAAGTAATGAGGCGAACACGCTATCAATATGGGACCGTGGAATTGAGTCCGCGGTCTCGCGGTCCGGCTGTCTGGGTTTACCGCTGGCGCGAAACTGGCCCCCAGGGGAACAGCGTCCGCATGAGCTTGATACTCGGCCCTGCCGATAAGATTAAGACTCGATCCCAGGCAATGAAAGCAGCCGAAGAGCACCGGAGCAGGGCCAACCGGGAAGAATCATTGCCGCTGGCTCCTACTTTCGGCGTCCTGATCGACAAATTCATTTCTGACGAGAAGCTTCTCTCAGCGAAGAATCGGTCACGATCGATCGGCACGATCGAAGAGAACGAAAAGTTCGACGAGGATGTTGTGGAGTCCTCTACCGCGTACGCGTATCTCTCGATGATCAAGGTCCACCTTCGTCCGAGATGGGGTAAAACTCCCATTTCGGGTGTGAAGCCGGCCGCGGTGCAGAATTGGCTACGAGACTTGAATGTGGCGCCCAAGACCAAGGCGCATATCAAGGCGTTGATGCATCAGCTCTTTGAGAAGGCTATGTTGTGGGAACTGATTCCGATCGATCGGAATCCAATTCAACTAGTCCGTGTGAAGGGCATCAGCAAACGGACTAGGAAGCCAACCGTCCTGACTGCTGAGCAATGTGCTGCCCTTATCTCGTCACTTCCGGACCCGTATCGAACCATGGTTACTGTGGCAATCTGCACGGGTCTCCGGGTGAGCGAGATTCTCGCTTTGCGTTGGAGCCGCGTTGACTTCGATCGCCTGACCTTGTCAGTGAAGGTGAAGGCCGTCAATGGGCGCATCGGGCGGGTGAAGACAGAATGCTCTGAAGACGAGCTTCCGCTGGATCCTGAATTCGCTGCTCTGCTTCAGAGTTGGAAGGCCCACTGCCGGAAGACAGCTGGAGATTGGGTATTTCCCAGTCACGTGACGGATCAATGCTTCCATTCTGGACCTATTCAGCAGGACTACATTGCTCCTGCGGGTCGCAAACTGGGACTGGAGGCAGTCGGCTGGCACTCGTTCCGTCACACCTATCGTGCCTGGCTTGATGCAACAGGAGCCCCCATAGGCGCTCAACAGCGGCTGATGCGACATGCGCAAATCAGCACAACGATGAACGACTATGGAAACGCGCTGATGCAGTCGAAACGGGACGCGAACAGCAAGGTAGTTCGAATGGCGCTGCCGGTACCAGCCAACAATGTCTCTCAAGAAGTCGCCAGAAACTGAAAAAAGACTGCCAATGGCAGTCTTTTCGAGGGTTCAAGAACGGAACTGGCTTAATGGACCTTTTTGGACCTGCGCAACCTGCTCTCCGATCCCTATAAACCATTGATTTTATTGGTTGCGGGGGCTGGATTTGAACCAGCGACCTTTGGGTTATGAGCCCAACGAGCTACCGGGCTGCTCCACCCCGCATTCACAGTCTAGCAATCACGACTCCCGCGGGTCAACACGCCCAGAGTGTCTTGACCAAGCTCGTCGAAGACGTGGGCAGCCAGCATTCAATCCCATGCAGAGTGGTTCAAAACAAGGGAGTGTCGAATGTGCGATGTTCGAGAAGCGCAATATCGCTTGGCAAAGAAGAAGGACGCGGTAACGGCCTAAATCCGATCCGGCAAAAGAGTTACTTTGAACTACCGGTTATGAGCGTAACTGGCCCCATAAGGCCCGACGGGATTGGCCTAAGGCCGCTCATATCCTGCGGGATGAATTCGACACCGTAGCGGTCGTAGAGCAGTCGATAGGTCGGCATCGACGTCCCGGAGAGCTGGTTAACAGCGGTGTTTCCCACCACAATGCGAAGATCGTTCTTGCCCGGCTTAAGGTAAGGTCCGATTTCCACTTGAAATGGGGGATGCCAAACACATCCCGCCAGTCGATCGTTAACAAAGACCTGCGCCGCTTCGCGCACTGGACTATCGAGGTAGGCCCACATGTTGAAACGCGGCTGGCCCTCGGAACTCTTGACCGGGGTTCCCACTCCGAAGTCCAACAGCACAGATTTTCCTGGGCCCAAATTACCGTCTGCAACTTCAATTGATTTTCGATAGGTAGCCAGGCCCGAATAGTTCTGAAGCTTCTTATTCTCATGCCAGGAAATCAGATTCGGCATCTCGATCAAATCTTCATCTGATCCGAAAGTTACCCGCCAGTCGTGGGAGATGTCAGTGCCGGTACCTGGGGAATGCGGCGCGTCGGCCACCGAGCTCAATCCCGTGCTTGAAAAGAAAAAGGTGCGCGATTCGTAGGGCTGCAGGTCGAGGTGGATCTTTTCCGGTCTCGACACCCCAGTGGTTTTTCCAGTGAAGGGATCCCACATTTCTGCGTGCGTTGCAGCAGAACCGAAGTTCGCCTCAACGCTGCGCGGCACATTACTCGTGTTGACCACAAAATACAGGTCCCCGGTCTCGAGCTCGCGATGAATGAACCCGATTTCCGGCGTGTGAGGAGCCACCCCAAAGTCGGGATGCATCCATGACACAAGGGACTCACCAAGTTTGTGCTCGTCTGAAACGAAGTGGGCCGTTCCAATCTTGCCGTGGAATAGAGCATCAGATAGCTCTTGAATCCGTTTTGAGATCGCAACCTCGTCGCGATGGCCCGGCGAAGTCGATGGAAGTCGTTTCGTCGCGACTACAATTCCTCCGCGACGAGCAAAGTCGACGATCTTCTCGTAGCTCGGAACAGGAATACGGTCGATTCCGGGAAGGATGAGAATCTTGTATGGAATCCCCACTGTATTGATAGCATCTGCATCAATGAAATCGAAATTGAATCCGGCGTCGAGGATTTGAGGAATTACTTCGGATCCAAGGAACGCCGGTGTCGATTCATCCATCGTGATATTTGAACCAGTTTCGTCAAATCCGCCAATCGAAGTGGCAGGGCGATTCTTCTGGATTCGCGCCTTGAATGAAGACCACACATCATCGTTGGGCAATAGAAGTGCGACATCGTTGGCAGGCTTGCCTTGTCGTAGCGCAAAGCTCACGCGCTGCAGATAGCCCGTCAAATCGGGCATCACGAGAAACCATGGATTGTGCGCGTCAAGTGCTGCGGCTGCGTACATTCTCCATCCGGGCTCGCCCGCTGATTCCGGCGAATAGGGCCAGCCGTGGCCAACTAGCTGATTGATGCCTTGCAGAAAGTGGAGATCGGCTTCCGCTTTCATGTCGAGTGGTGTGGCGCGAAAGGCGGGCGAATGAAGCCACGTCCACGTTTCTGAGGATATGACTGGATGATTGAACAGGTGTCCTGCCGATGCTGCCCACCTCGTGTCAGAAAATTCACGCCACATATTGACCGTTGCCTTGCCTTCGCCCTCGGGTAGATCTTCGAACCGGTTGCTTGAAAGTGTGACCGGTGGAAACCCGTACGTTTGCGAGCGAAGCAATGTGTGGTGATCGCGAGCCCATTTATGCATGGGCTCAAGAAAATTCTCGTTGGCAAGCTCTGTGAGTGTCTGGCCCCAGTCGTGGCGAATGCCCCCGGTCTCCAGTCCAATGTCTTCAATCAATGCAGGTAACAACGGAGTGAGGTCATATCCGCGTCTCCGCTGAAACTCGGCAAGCAGGTCCGGGGTCCAGTCGGAACCATAGTCTTCCAGGCTGTCGCTGAACACCGCATAAGGTGGATGGTCGCCGAAGGCCGACAGAAGCCGGTCGCCAACTGCCCGTAAATGATTTTGAGTGGCGGCACTGTCATAGTGGTCCAACACAAAACCCGCCGCGCCCTGCGCAGGTCGCTTAACCATCATGCCGGTCCTGCTTGAAATAAAAAACACTATGGTGCGATCTCCGCTGGTGTTCTCAGGCAGGCTGACGCGCGGACCCGCTGGCGGAGGCAACATGCTCGCGTTCTTCAGTTGAAGATTTGCTCCCTCACTCGGCACGACAAAGGCGGCTATGACCCGTTCTCCCGATTCCAATGCGGGAACGGCCACCGACGATTGAGCGCCTAGAACGGGCACTGCTTCAACGCGCAACTCTCCCGCAGCCTGCGTGATCGGAATGTGAGGTCCGCCAAACGGCCATCCGCTTCCAAGCGTTACGTCCACCCGCAGCCCAAGCTTGCGCGCTTGTTCGGCGGCAAAGCGCAGATTGTCAATATGTTCGTCCGACAGGAATGAGTAGTTATGGAAACCCGATGAAGCGTCGTCAAGCGCCAATGGATAAAGAGTCGCAATCTCCACTCCCCCAATGCCGGCCGCCTTCATCTGCTCCAGTTCGCGCTGCAATTCCGGCTTGCTCGCAGACGGTCCAAACCACCACCAGCGCATCATGATCCGGCTGTCGTCGGGAGGGTTCGCAAACGCCTTGTGCAGTGCTGCGATAGCTTCTGAGGATCCATCGCCTGCCTTCTGTCGCGCGTCGATCGATGCACGGGCGGAAACTTGATTCGAAACAGACGGCTGCCCGGCCCCCTGTCCTTGAGCAAGCAGTCCACTCGCCACTCCAAATACAATCGACGCAATCGAAGTTGACCGTGCAAGATCCATCTTGGAATCTCCCGCCCTGCTATTGTCTTCGCGCTGCGCGGATTAGACAAATTGATCGAAAAGGATGTCGAAAAATCGGGCCTCCCCACATTTTTGTGGTTGCCATCGGCGCTTACTTTGCACAGCTTCTGGACTTCATTTAGGAAACGTGCATACTGCTAGTCAGAGGACCCTGTGTGAGCACCTACGATCCGTCTCTCTCCAACAATGACCTCTCCCCAACCGGCAGTGCCCAGAGAACCTGGGGGACCTACAACTACATCGCTCTCTGGTTTTCCATGTCCATGGAGATCACTACTTATCAGTTAGCTTCGTCTTTGATCGCGAAAGGGATGGACTGGAAGCAAGCGTTGGCCACCGTACTGCTTGGAAATCTGATCGTGCTGATTCCGATGCTGCTGAATGCACATGCGGGCGCCAAATACGGAATTCCTTTTCCTGTCTTCATTCGCGCTCCATTTGGAGTGCGGGGCGCCAATATTCCTGCCATTCTTCGCGCGATTGTTGCCTGCGGGTGGTTTGGAATTCAATCCTGGATCGGCGGCACTGCGATCCATTCCATGTTGGGTGTAATCTGGCCGGCTACCGCTGATTCTGATGTCGTTCGCTGGGCGTCTTTCCTCGGTTTCTGGATCCTCAATATGGTCATCGTCTGGCGCGGAGTCGAGTCCATTCGGCACCTTCAAGCCTTCGGGGCCCCATTCATGTTTGTGATGGCAGCGGCTCTTCTGATCTGGGTGCGCATCAAGGCGGGCAGCTTCGGTTCAATGCTTTCCACGCCAAGCCAATTTCATTCCACCCGGGAATTCCTGGGAGCGTTCTTTCCATCGCTCACGGCAATGGTCGGATACTGGGCGACCCTGGCACTGAATATTCCAGACTTCACTCGCTATTCAAAATCGCAGAATGCGCAGGCTGTAGGGCAGGCGTTCGGACTCCCCGTGGCCATGACCCTTTACACCTTTGTCGGAATCTCCGTGACGTCGGCGTCAGCGGTTCTTTTCGGCCATCCCATCTGGAATCCAATTACGCTGATCGGTGAGTTTCATCAGCCTGTGGTGGCGTTCGTGGCACTGATCGCGATTCTCATTGCAACCTTGAACGTAAACATCGGCGCAAATGTTGTTTCGCCATCAAACGACTTTTCGAACCTCTATCCGAGGCTGATCAGCTATCGCACCGGAGGGCTGATTACGGGATTTCTCGGGCTTGCCATGTGTCCCTGGAAGCTTTTGGCCACACCCGACAGCTACATATTCGGCTGGCTCATCGGCTATTCCGCTCTGCTTGGCCCTGTGGCCGGGATCATGGTGTGTGACTATTTTCTGATCCGCGGAACGGAGCTCGACGTCAATTCTCTCTATCACCGCGAAGGGGTTTATCACTATTCAAAAGGATTTAACCCGCGCGCGATCCTAGCGCTCGCTGCGGGTATTGGCATTGCGCTGCTGGGGCTCGCTTCGCCGCCTCTGCGTTTTCTTTACGACTATGCGTGGTTTGTCGGATTCTTTGTGGCGGGAGGGCTCTACTTGTTCTTCATGAAAGCCATGGCTCCAGCAACGCTGCGCGAACAGTCTATGAAAGTCGTGACAATCGACTGAAGAGAGGCGGAATGCATTGAGGCGAGTCTTCGATGATAGCGCCCTAGCGGACTTGCGGAAATCCCAGGTCGACCTTGCTTGAACCCGGATCGGGCCACCGGCTCGTGACCACCTTGGCGCGCGTGTAAAACTGCACACCTTCTGGGCCGTACATGTGCAGGTCGCCGAACAAGGAAGACTTCCACCCGCCGAAGCTGTAATAAGACACCGGTACTGGGATGGGTACATTGATGCCCACCATGCCAACCTCTACGTCGAATTGGAACTGGCGGGCAGCGCCGCCGTCGCGCGTGAAGATAGCGGTGCCGTTTCCATAAGGATTGTCGTTGATCAATCGCAGCGCATCCGCATACGACTTCACCCGGACTACGCTGAGAACAGGGCCAAATATCTCCTGGTCGTAGCAAGCCATACCTGGCTCGACACGATCGAGCAGCGCAGGTGGAAGGAAGAATCCATCCGCCGGGGCAGACGATTCGCTTCGCCCATCAAACGCCAGGGTCGCGCCTTCCTGAACGGCACGATCGAGATGAGAAGCAACTCGGTCGCGGTGCTCGCGCGTGATCAGTGGTCCCATTTGGCTCTTTGTATCGAAGCCCGAACCGACGGCGATTTTTGCCGCTCGTTCTCGAATGGCCGCGATGAGCGGATCAGCGACATCGCCGACAGCTACAACAACGGAGATTGCCATGCACCGCTCACCGGCAGCGCCGTACGCCGCGGAAACAGCGGCGTCAGCCGCCATGGCGATATCTGCATCCGGCAGAACCAGCATGTGATTTTTGGCGCCGCCCAGCGCCTGGACGCGCTTTCCCTTTCTGGTGGCGGTTTCGTAGATCGATTTCGCCACCGCCGTCGATCCAACGAAACTGATTGCCTTAATGTCAGGATGCTCCAGCAGGCGATCGACCGCCACCTTGTCGCCCTGCACCAGATTGAGAACCCCATCCGGTACGCCGGCTTCGCGCACAAGCTCCGCAATCATGATGCTTGCCGACGGCACCTTCTCTGAAGGTTTCAGCACGAAACAATTGCCGCACGCGATCGCATTCGAAAGCATCCACAAAGGCACCATGGCGGGAAAATTGAATGGCGTGATTCCCGCAACGACACCAAGGGGCTGGCGGATTTGGTAGACATCCACCCCCTGGCTCGCCTGCTCCGAGTAGCCACCCTTAAGCAGATTCGGAACCCCGCACGCAAACTCCACATTTTCCAGGGCACGGGCCACTTCGCCGAGCGCGTCGGACGTCGTCTTGCCGTTCTCGCGGGTCAGGACTTCCGCAATGCGCTGGCGGTTTTGAGCTATAAGATCGCGCAGCCGAAACATTACTTCAGCGCGGCGGGAAAGCGGCGTGGACCGCCAGCTCGTAAACGCGGCTTTGGCCGCCGCAACCGCTTGATCAACCTCTTCTGTGGAAGCAAACGCGACCTGACCGATTGTCTTGCCGGTGGCGGGATTGTAGATGTCGCCGGTGCGCCCGGAAGTGGAGGCAATGGACCTCCCATTGATCCAGTGCGAGACAGTTGTGGTCCCGACGATTTCAGAAAGGCTCATGACGATTTCCAATTCGGTGGCTGCGCTGCAATCCATGCAATGGTTTTCGATGCCAGGCGATCGAATGCGGTGATGGCCTGGCGAAGGTAGTCTTCGCGCGTGTCTTCTATCTTGTTGTGACTGATTCCCTTGAGCGATTGAACAAACATCATCACTGTGGGTATACCGGAACGGGACACTTCTGCAGCGTCGTGTAACGGACCAGAAGGCATCCGGTGGCTCGTTCCAGCCGTTTCATAGATTGCCTCTTCACAGAGACCAATCAAATCCGGGTGGAAAGGTTCTGGAGCGATATTCCAGATGCGCGACCACTCGACAGTACAGCCCTCTTCCAAAGCGAACCGTCGGCTTTTCTCCTGGGCTGTACGGTACATGGTGGCAAGAACGCCCGCATCGAGATCGCGCTGATCGAGGGTAGTTTCACAACGTCCAACAATGGCTGTCACAATCCCCGGGTAAGTCTTGACGCTCCCCATTGTGCACACCGCGTCGGGAAACTGCATGGCAATGGGGCGAATCTCAAGTGCCAGCTTCGCTGCCGCCGCCAAAGCATCACGACGCCCTCCCATGGGCGTTGAGCCCGAATGTGCTTCTTGACCGTGAAAAGTGATGGCATGCCGCTCAACCCCCTTGGTGCCGAGAACGGCGCCTAATGGGAGGGCCAATTTCTCGAGGACCGGGCCCTGTTCGATGTGCAATTCGAGGTAGGCCGCGGCGTTCCTGCGTTCGCGTTGCGCATCGCCGATCGAATCGATCGAGACTCCGCACGCGGCCACGGCATCTTCGAGTCGGATTCCGGTTGCGTCAGTCCGGCCTCGATCCTGTTCAATCGAGTGCGTACCAGCAAACGCCGACGAGCCAAAGAGACTTCGTCCGAAGCGTGCGCCTTCCTCATCCGCCCAATCAACGAGGCGAATTGTAATTGGAGGCTTTCCGTCGAATTCCTGGGTGATACGGCTCAGCACCACGAAGGCCGCCAGTACTCCAAGGGCGCCGTCGAGCCAACCGCCATTAGGAACAGAGTCCAGATGGCTGCCGAGGATCAGTGTGGCAGGAGAGGTCCCCGGCAAAGTGGACCAACTGTTTCCTGCGGCATCCAGGTGGTGTTCGACTGGCAGCTTCTTGAGTTTGGCCTGGAACCACTCGCGAGCCTTGAGCCAGATTGGACTCCAGGCAAGTCGTTGAGCGCCATGCTCGTTTGCAGTCAGGTCACGAAGCTCCTTCAAAAGATCAATTGCAAGTTCGGCGTCAACGGGCATGGCTTGCCTCACTCTTGAAGTGCTGCGGTTCGCGCCGAAGCATCCGGCCTCGATCGGCCTGTCCAATGAACTCGCCATCCCGGACCTGTATTGCGCCTCGCACGGTAACAACTTGCGGCCGGCCCTCAATCGCGAATCCCTCAAAGCCGCTGTAGTTGTTATTGGTGTGCTGCGTGCTGGCAGAAATCGTACCTCGAAAATCCGGATCGAACACGACTAAATCCGCGTCGGATCCGATCGCGATCATCCCTTTTCTGGGAGCAAGCCCGAATATGCGTGCCGGGCGCGTACTAAGCGCATCAACGAAGCGATGGATATCGACCTTCCCTCGTTTCACGCCGTAGGTCCACATCAGATTCGACCCGTTCTTCAAGGCCCGGGATTCCATTCGGGATTTGGGTGAACGCATTTGCACCAAGGAGCTTCTGCTCTGTGTCGAATGGGCAATGATCCGTGCCAACCGTGTCGATGAGCCCCGCGTCAAGCGCATTCCAAAGCGAGGACAGATTGCGTTTGTCACGCAGCGGCGGCGACATGACGTGCTTCATGCCTTCAATCCCTTTTCGTTCCGCGTACGATTTGTCGAGCAGGAAGTGAGGCAGCACGGATTCAATTGAAATCTTCACTCCACGCAACTTGGCCTCAACTGCGGCGCGTAGTGCCGGAGCGCAAGACAGATGCACCACGTAACCCGTGGCATTGGTTTGCTCGAGGAAGGTAGCAAATCGGTTAGTCCCCTCGGCTTCCACAGTCTCGGGTCGAGACGGCTCATGCCATTCGGGACCGGTTTTTCCTTCAGCAAGCAGAACTTGCTGCAACTGGCTCACCAACTCGGCATTCTCACAGTGGGCGGTGGTAATGACCCCCAGTTCAGCAGCAAGGGTCAGAGTGCGGAACATCTCCTCATCATCGACGCCGAAGAAATTCTTATAGGCCAGAAAAATTTTGAATGACGCGGTCCCGTCACGAACAATCTCTCGGAGGTGCGATTCGGTCTTGGAATCGTAGCGAGTAACCGACATATGAAAGGCGTAGTCGCTGGCGCTGTTGCCTTCCGCCTTTTGTTTCCAGAGGTGGTAGCCCTCGAGAGCATCTTCGTTTCGGGAAGGGCAACACATCTCGATGAAGGTAGTAGTGCCGCCAATCAAGGCAGCCTGGCTCGCCGTTGCATGCGTATCCTTGGCGAACGTGGCCATAAACGGAAGATGGATGTGAACGTGAGGATCGATGAATCCTGGAAAGACCAGCTTTCCGGCCGCATCCACAACCTCGGTGTCTGGTGGCACATCAAGATCACGCCCGATCGCGCTGATGACCTCATTCTCCACGAGAATGTCGTTGAAGTATCGGCTCTCCGCCGTGACGATCTCTCCACCTTTGATAAGCAGTCCCATGGGGTTAATCCGGTCTCCGTTCCTATGACGATACGCTCTCATCAATGAATGTGAATTCCTGACTTTTCCCGCCAGGCTTTCATTGCTTCCCAATCGTCGGTGACAGGGGATTGCTGCTCAGAGAGTTCGCTCCAGGTCATCGACGGACGCCCCGAAGGCACTTCAACCATAGAAATACAGTCATCCACCGGGCAAACGTTATAGCAAAGCCTGCAGCCCACGCAATCTTCTTCGCGAACGGCCGGCTGTGGGCGGTTCTCAATTGCTTCGACTTTGCCGCTTGAGCGGACGTCGTATGCGTATGGCGAGGTTGCGGCTCCACCGGGCGAGACCAGATCAATGCATTGGTGGGCAGCGTCATTGCAGGCTACGTAGCACAAATTGCACTTGATGCACTTATCCGCGTCGATCCTCGCTACAACCCGATACGACAGATCGAAGTCCTTGAATTCCGAGACACGATGCAGGCTCTTCCCCACGACTTCCGCAACGGTCTTGAATCCCTTTTCATCCATCCAGTTCGACAGGCCATCGCACAGATCGTCAATGATCCGAAACCCGTAGTGCATGACCGCCGTGCAGACCTGGAGACTGGAAGCGCCGAGGAGCAGGAACTCTGCCGCATCCTTCCATGTGGTAATGCCGCCCATGCCGGAAATCGGCAGGCCGGACTGTGAAATCAAGTCGTCTGTCCCGAGTGAAGCGAGCATGTTGAGCGCGACTGGCTTCACAACCGGACCAGCGTATCCACCGTGACCGCCTTTGCCGCCGATATTCGGCGTAATCTCAAGCGAATCAAGATCGACGCCAATAATTGAGTTGATTGTGTTGATGAGCGATAGCCCGTTCACTCCCGCCGCCACTCCGGCGCGAGCGGGAAGAACGATATTCGTCACATTGGGCGTCAGCTTCATGATCACCGGAATCTTCGCCGATTCCATGACCCATCGCGAAATCTGTTCGCAATACTCAGGAACCTGTCCGACGGCTGATCCCATTCCGCGTTCACTCATCCCATGGGGACAGCCGTAGTTCAGTTCGATCCCGTCGGCCCCGGTGTCCTCAATTTTCTTTACGATGTCGTGCCATGCCTCGGACTTCGACATAACCATCGCAGACACAATGACGGCGCGATCCGGCCATGCCCTCTTGACTTCGGCAATTTCGCGAAGGTTCACCTCCAGCGGACGATCAGAGATCAACTCAACATTGTTGATGGCCAGCATGCGCTGTCTTCCGAAATGCCAGGCGCCATATCGATTCGAAACATTCAGAACGGGAGCGCCTATCGTCTTCCAGACCGCGCCTCCCCACCCAGCCTCAAAGGCCTTGTGGACTTGCGCTCCCGAATTGGTTGGGGGAGCTGAGGCCAGCCAGAAAGGGTTCGGCGATTTAATGCCAGCGAAATCTATGCGCAAATCTGCCATTTCATCCTGCCTGTGTTGTTGCGGGCTGCTCTTTCAATCTGCGGCTGATGGCCGCGGCTGCAAGCTTGCCGTCCTGGACCGCCATCACGGTCGATGCGGAGCCATGAGATCGAACGCAGTCGCCAATGGCATACACGCCCGCGAGACTTGTCTCGAATTCCGCGTCGACAGAGACATAGCCGTTCGCGGTACGCAAGTTCAGAAGGTCCGCGAGAGTTGGCTTCTGTTGGCCGACCGCCTTGATGATCTGATCAGATTCCAAAATGAATTCCGACCCCGCCAGAGTGGAAGGTGCAGGCCGTCCTGAACGATCGGGTGAGCCGAGCTTTACTTGAAGGCACTCAAGACCGACCGGCCGCTTGTCTGCTAGAACGACGCGCGAAGGCTGGGTCAGAAATCGAAACTCGATTCCTTCTTCGCGCGCAAAGCGGTACTCGTGTTCGTAGCAGGTCATTTCGTTTTCCGTGCGGCGGTACACCATCGTGACGCGCCCCCTGCCCAGTCGCCTGGCAATCGTTGCACAATCGATCGCAGTGTTCCCCGCGCCAATTACGAGTACATTACTGCCAATCCTTAACGTTTCAGGGCTGGTCTTGCTTGCTTCAATGAACTCAAGTCCGTCGATGATCGCTTCTTCGCCTTCGACTCCCAACTGCGGTGTTCGACCCAATCCGACACTCAGAACGATGGCCCCGAACTCACGCTGAAGCTCGGGAAGGGAAACGTCCTTACCAAATTCCAGACCGCTGCGGATCTCAACTCCCAGCCCCTGAATCATGCGCGCCTCGTCGAGGGCCACTTCCATTGGCTCGCGCAAGCCGATTATTCCATAGGTTGAGAGACCACCCGCGAGGCTCCGCTTCTCGAATATGGTTACGGAGTGCCCGCGTCGAACCAATTCACCAGCGCACGAGAGCCCTGCTGGGCCGGCACCGATGATCCCAATGCGATGGTTTGTCCGACTGGCGCTCATCGCCGGAGTAACACCGTGGTCTCGCGCAAAATCCATCGCATGCCGCTGCAACCGGCCAATCGCAATCGGCTTATGGTCGGAGCCCAGCACGCAAGCGCCTTCGCATAGTTCCTGCACCGGACACACCCTGGCACATGTTGCGCCAAGCAGATTCGACGCGTAGATAACCTGGGCCGACCCGCGCAGATTTCCTGTTGCGATCCGCTTGATGAACCCTGGAATATCGATGTGAGTCGGACAGGCATGAGTGCACGGCGCGTCGTAACAGAACAGACAGCGGTCAGATTCAATTGCGGCTGCATTGTCTGTGAGGGGCGGCAGAAGCTCAGAAAGCGCTGCGCGCATCTCTTTCTCTGCTGGTTCCATCCAGGCACTCCTCAGAACCGAGTTAGATCGTTCGGCGAATACGCCGGCCCCCTTTTTGGGGAGTCAGTTGAAGCCCCCTGGGCCTGGCGTTGGGATATCCGAACAGGAGTTTTTATTCTATTGCAGTTTCTAGCGGGCTCAACGTGGAAGTCGCGGCCAACGACCAGGGATCAGGGTCGAACTCGTCACTGGTGGCGAGATTTCTTGCGGAGGCAGGAGAGGGAGTCGGGTTTCGGACGCCCGGACGAGTCACTGGCAGGCGCACAAACTCGTCAAGGCAAACTAGACTTGATGGCCCAGAGTGAGTTGGTCAACGGCGATCGATTCTGGCCGCGCACTCGCCAGAAGGAGAGACGAGTGCGCGGCAGAGAGACTGTCGAAGAAAGTGATGTACTCGTGACGCGGGTTGAGCGTTCGATTCTCCCACGACTCACGCCGGCAGGTTCGAGTTAGCGGAACATCGCCGACGCGGCATGGAGCTTGGCGTGGGCAGTGAGCACGGCCAGTTTTTCTCCCGGCAGCTTGCATTGGTCTGACACGTGTACCGTTGCCACATGATTTTGGGACGTGACGGATACTCTTGGATCCGCGACGATCCCGACCGTAAGAATAACCTTGTGCCCGTGCTGAATTCGTTCGCGAAGCAGGCTCTCTTCGTGATGGCCGTGAAAGGACCTTTTCCAGAATCCCTTCTCTGTGACAACGCACCAACCGGACGGTTGCCCGACCAAAGATGCATATTGATCGGGGTTCTTGGCGATCATCTCGGAAGCTTCACGACGGCAACGTTCTGCTTCTTTTACCGCCTCGGGGACCACATCATTCATCTCTAATATCAAAACTACCTCCCTGCACGGAGCATGAGTCCGCGCAATTCCATTGGAATGTGAATCAGGTTTTTGAGGGAAACAGTGACGCAAGGAAGAGGAGTTCTATTTGATAAGAATCAGGACCGCAGGAGCCCGAACGTGTTCAATAAAGCTTCCTGAACTGATTGATTCCTCGTGCCGTTCTTGGCGGTGGAATCTCTGGGGGTCCTTATCTTTGTACTAGTCGACCAAGGTATGAACTGATTTTAGCATTTCAGACCCTGTAGGCAACCATTTTGGCAATCCCTCTTTTGGATTTTTTTAACTTTGAGCTTTGTAAATTGCGATCTGGGCAGCCGAATCAAGAATTTAAGAGTTCCACAATCTAAGACCATCCTTAGCGCGTGATCCGAATTGCCACCTGCACCACCCGCGGATCAGTGGTTGTGCCCGTTATAGAGCCAAACGCGGCAGCCCCGAAACTTCCATTAGGTTGAGCAAATGCCGGCGTGTTGGTGACATTGAACATTTCCGCCCGGAATTCCACGGAGGCCTCGCGCAACAATGTCATGTTTTTGACCAACGCGAAGTCCAGGTCGCGATACGCCGGACCGCGGACTGGATTTCTGGATGCCGAACCGATGGTGAACTGCGGCGCCGTCGAGAACGCAGACGTGTTGAAGAAACGTGCTGGATTACGATCGCTCGGAGAAAGATTCGGCTTTCCGATCAGGTTAGGTCTTTGCAGCACAAACCCCGCGAACGAATTATTGTTTGTTGCCTGCGTTACAGTAACCGGCATCCCCGATTGCAGCGACACGATGGCATTTACTGACCATCCGCCCAGCGCGGAATTGAGAAATCCGCTGGTCGCGAATTGATGTCCGCGCCCCGCGGGTAGATCGTATATGCCGCTGAATGACGTGACGTTGGGCATGTCACCGCTCGACGCATCGCGCTCCAGCGCGGGACGATAGGTGTCCGCTGCCACCAGGCTGCTTGAGTTCGGCGACGACAAAACCGTCGTTGAAAACACCGAAGAAGCGTCATCAATCAACTTTGAGTGCGTGTAGGCGAAAAGGAATGAGATGCCGTGAGCGAGCCGCTCCTCCACCTTCATCTCAACCGCGTTGTAGTTCGTTGTTCCGCTGTTATTCCGGTAAGTAGCGATGTTCTGAAATCGTGGATAGGGCTTCAGGAGCTGCGCCCGGGTAATGTTCTTGCCGCCAAGCGAACTCGATGACGGGATCTGCCCATAAAAGGGGTTGGGGACAGTCTTCAAAAGCGCCGGCCCGTCCGCGAGCTCTGCTGCCGTCAGCTGATTGAGATTGGAATCGGGTATCCCCACGTGAACAATATGCGAACCCACATAGGCAAACTCGACTGACAAGTTTGTTGTGATGGCGCGTTGAAGGGCGAGGTTCCACTGCTCGACATAGCCGGAGCCCGCACTGCGCTTCACGGTATAGACGCTCTGCCCGAGGCCGGCGTCGGGAGTCAATGGGATTGGCGATACGGACGGGCCATTTGACAAGGCGAATGCCGCGCGCAAGTTGTCCTGGGTCTTTTGCTGCACATTTTGGATGAAAGGAAATTGCGGTGTGGTAAACGGGGTCGTGATACCCGACTGGTCGATGAACACAATTCCGAATCCCGAACGGGCCACAGTTTTTGGGGTTACCGCGAAAGCGAATCCCAATCGGGGCGCAACATTGCCGTAGTGCAGTTCGCGAGCGCTCCGCGAATAGCCGTTCTTGCCGAGATAGTCGAGCTGCTGGGTTGAAAGATTGAAGACCGCACCCTGGTTGTTCTTCTCTATCGATGGCATGTGCAGGGTCCAGCGCGCGCCAATGTTGAGCGTCAGCCGATTCGTCACCTTCCAGTCGTCTTGAACGAAGTATTCCTCAATCTGGTCGCGAGGGCGCATTTTTCCCTGCTGCAGATCTATCTGAAATGTGTCTACCTGGCCGAGAAGAAAGCTGGCAATCGAGTTACCGCTGTTGGTCACGCCTTGCTGGTCCGTGCCTGTGGTTGTGAATGCAAATGATCCGGTCGGATTCGGCGGGGCCACCGCATTCAGCTGATACCAACGGAAATCAAGTCCACCTTTTACCGAGTGCCGCCCGCGCGTCCAACTCGTTGTGTCAACCATTTGCCACACGGCCGTCTGATATTGCGAGAAAGTTCCCGCGGATGGACCAAGTTGCTGGAAACCCGTAAATGTGAACAGCGGCAAGGCGTTGCTGAAAGCTGCGTTGGTTGGTATGCCCGGAATTCCCAGCGACGATGAGGCAGTATCTCCCAGGGCGGTTCCGTTGATCGTGTTTCCACGCCGCGTATAACCTGCCCGGAAATCGTTTAGGAAATGCGGAGAGAAAACATGCGTTTCATTCGCTACCAGTTGCTGTCCAAGGACATTTGACAGACCGACCACTCCGCCCGTTCCAAGAACAGAACCGGTGATAGCGCCACTTCCATCCGGTAACGGAGTAACCGGCTGCTCGATATCGTTGAAATACGAATATCTGCCAAACGCCTCATCATGGCTGCCCGCCGCGCCATCTACCCGAAAGTCGAATTGATTCTGGTGGTCGGAATCGTTTGCGGTCCGCGTGTAGTTGTTTGCCTTGGCTGTCAGGTTGGTTGGGGTCGGGAACCGAGACAGCAGCGCCTGAGCCACGGGGTCAAAGGGGGTGTTAATCACATCGTTTGGAAACTCCGTCCTCACCGTCGCGCCATTCACAACGGTTGTAGAAGCGGGATCGAAGATGCGCGAAACGCCGGTAAAAATCCCCTTCCGCTCGGCGACTGTGGGTATTGTCGATATCCGTGTCACTCCAATCAACTGCTTTACGCCTTGATAGTCACCAAAGAAGAAAAGATGATCCGAAATCACCGGACCGCCTATGGTTCCTCCATAAAGATTCCTTCTGTATTCGGGCTTTCGAGCTGCGGGCGAAGCAAAAAAATTCCGGGCGTTCAATTCCTCATTGCGGAAGAATTCAAAAAGACTGCCGTGAAATGAATTTGATCCTGAACGCGAGGCCACATTCACCACGCCGCCGTTGAAGCGGCCAAATTCAGCCGGGACATTATTGGCTTCGATGGTGAACTCCTGGATATCGTCAAGGATCGGGAAGAATGCCACTTGGCCCGGTTCGGGCTGAAGAGCGGAGATCCCATCGTAGAGGTACTCATTAGTACGCGGCCGGCCCCCGTTGATGCGTGGCAGCAAGGTGCCGGGTGGGAGCTCCACCCCGGGCGCGAGCGTGGCAAGCTGCACAAAATTGCGCGTGTTCAATGGCATTGCCATGACGGTGGGCCCAGCGATGTTCGTCTCAATGTTGCTCGTGGTGAATTGGAGCAGGGCCTGAGCGTCCGTCACCTTCACAGTCTGCTGGCTCCCTCCCACTCGCAAGATCAAATCCGCCGTGACGGTTTGCCCCACGACCGCAGTAATGTTGGTCCGGGTAAGGTGCTCAAAGCCATTGGCCGAGACATCTAACTGATACAACCCTGGATTGAGATTCGTGAATGAATAATCGCCCGAGTCAGAGGATGTCGTTCGCAGGCGCACATTTGTCTGCGAATTGGTCACTTCAACGTCTGCCACGCCGATGCCTGATCCGGAAGCGTCGATCACACGTCCCCTGAGGTCTGCGGCGATTTGTGCAGTTGCCGAAGTCATGCCAACCATCACGAACAAAATTCCGCACAAAATCTGCAGATGCCTCATGCGATCTCCGGAGATGAGTCTGGGGCCAACACAGAATGTGAATCGGGGATATGGAACTTCAGGGATCAAAAGGGCTGCCTGACGTCACAATCTCGAATTTATATAAATGGACTCGGTTGGTCAATATAAAGACATATGATTCGTATTGAATCATTGATAAATTGCAGCATCTGAACTCGGGCAAACTTCGCGTCCGGAGTGACTGGTCATCGGGGCGCAAAGTTTTGGCTGGCGGTGCTAGAAGTGGTAAATGGTTGCAAAACGGAGGAATTCGCCTATACAGGTACGTTCGATAAGGCTCGTGAGTCGGCGGCTGTAGGGAGAAACTGTATCGGGAAATTGTGGCTAGTGGCGCCCGGCGGGATACGGTTCGAGGCATGGCTGAATCACTGCTTCGACTTGAAAAGATAGAACTCGTGGCTTTTGATATTTCCCCTGCCAGCCAGGGTTTTAGAGAAGCACGAGAGATTATCGAACCTCTCGCGAAAGCGGACAGCGAGAATATTCGAGATCACTCCAGCGCAGGCCAAAACCTAGATCAAGCCTTCGTTGCAGCCTCAAGAACATCAGCCGGGAACACAATTCCAAGACTCTTGGCAACTTCCTGGTTGAGCACCAGCTTCTGCATCGCCACTTCCTGAAATGGAATATTGCGAGGGTCTTCGCCACGGAGAACGCGTGCCGCCAGCACCCCACCCGCCTTTCCTGCCGGATACCAGCCCAGCCCGACACATGCCACGGCTCCGCGTGCCGTGAATTCCGGATCATTGATAAACAGCGGAACCTTGGCGCTCTTCGTTGCTTTCACAATTCCATCAAAGCCCTGAAGAGCCGTGTTGTCGCCTGTGACCCACATCGCCTGCACCTTCCGGTAGCATGCCACCTGCGCTGACTGGAACACTTCGCTGGTGTTGGTTGCAGTCACTTCTTCAAGCTTGATGCCCTTCTTCTTGAAGATTTCCCTTGCCACGCTGATGACCTTCATCGAGTTTGCTTCAGAGGTGTTGTATACAGTTGCCACCGCTTTAACGCCGGGCACCAGCTTCTGGATAAGATCGACCGTGTCTGCCACGGGCGGAAACGAACCGACTCCGGTAATGTTCGGCAGATGATCAGAGGATGTTTTGCCTGCCCCCGCCGCTATGGGGTCATAACAATAGGTGAACACCACGCGCTTGTTCCGTGCCAGGGTACACGCCGCAGTCAAGCATGGGGTGGTCATGGTGACAATCAGATCAACGTTCTGACTTAGGAAGTTCTGCACAAGCATTGGGATGTTCGAAATCTCGCCCTGGGCATGTGCGCTTAAAACCTCCAGGTTCTGTCCCTTCTCAAAACCCTGCTCCTTCAGGCCATCGTAGAGTCCCTTGATGCAGAGATCCACGCCCTCTTCGGGAGCGAAGTACACATGGCCAATTTTCAAATGCCCGCTTCCTCCCGATCCCCCTGTCCCGGACGGAATTCTCCTGCAGCCCGCAATAGCAAGGGCGCCCGCTGCAGATTGAACGAGCATGGTGCGGCGTGTAATGGATGCTTTCGTCATTTCGATTCCTCCGGGGTTCGGTATGGTCAAACGTAATTACTTGCCAGCATTTCGGCCACTGCTCCATCCAGTTGTTCACGCCTGCGAACGTCTTCAAATCGCTTCAGCAAATCCTCAGGACGCACACGAGCGCGCTCGCTCTCCTGCAGGTCATGCAGGATTCGGCCTTTGTGCATCATTACGATGCGATCGCCAAGATTCACTGCCTGTTGCATGGAGTGCGTGACCATGAGCGTCGTCAGCCGATCGCGCTGAATGATCTCGTGAGTCAGCCGGATGACCTGGTCGGCGGTCTTGGGATCGAGCGCCGCAGTATGCTCGTCCAACAGCAAAAGCTCCGGCTTGAGCCATGAGGCCATCAGCAGCGTCAGTGCCTGGCGCTGACCGCCGGAGAGGCTGCCGATGGGATTGTCGAGTCGATCTTCGAGTCCCATGTTGAGCGGCCGGATGCGGTCGCGAAGATCGGCCTTTACGCGGCGATTGACGGCAATGCCCAGGCCCCTGGATTTACCGCGGTGCGAAGCCAGGACGAGGTTCTCGGCGATGGACATGGTTGGCGCCGTGCCCTTGAATGGATCCTGAAAAACGCGGCCGATCAGCTTGGCGCGGCGATGCTCCGGCCAACTCGTGATCGTCTGGCCCGCAATGGAGATGCTGCCGGTATCCACAATGAAAGTGCCGGCAACCGCATTCAGCATCGTCGACTTGCCTGACCCATTGGTGCCGATGACGATGAGGAATGTGCCCGTGGGCAGCACGAGAGAAACATCCGTGAGCGCCCTCACCTCGTTCGGTGTGCCCGGATTGAACGTCTTGGATATGCGTTAATCTCCAGCATAGGTTCAGGCCACCTTGGCGATGTCGCGGCGCCGCATCTGCCTGGTCTTCATGCGGCTCACCAGGTTAGGCAAAACGAGTGCGGCAAAAACAAACACCGCGGTGATGAGTTTGAGATCGTTGGGGCTGAGTCCCCAGCGCAAAGCGATCGCTACCAGCATGCGAAACAGTACCGAGCCCATGACGGTTCCGGTGATCAGGAGGCCCACCGCGCGGGTGCCTACCAGCGCCTCGCCAATAATCACGCTGGCAATACCCAGCACCACCATGCCGATTCCCATCTGCACATCGGCGAAGCCTTGATACTGCGCGATCATCGCACCGCAGAGAGCGATGAGGCCGTTCGACATGGCCAGCCCGAAGATCGTCGAGTTGTCCACGCTCACGCCGAGCGCGCGGATCATGTCCGGGCTGTCTCCGGTGGCGCGCATCGCCGTGCCCATGTTGGTGCGGAAAAAGAAGTAGAGCAGCACACAGGCGGCGACAACAAAAATCAGTACGCTCAACAGAATCGATGCATCGCGCACGCTGACCGCCCAACCCGCCACGTCGAGGTCGGCGCTGCCTGCAAAGATGCTCGTGCCAAACTCCTCCGCATAGGTTGCCAGCGTCTTCACTTCCAGCAAAGGCAGATTGCTCCGGCCCATGACATGGAGGTTGACGCTGTAAAGTCCGGTCATCACCAGGATGCCGCTGAGCAGCGCATTGATTCTGCACTTCGTCGCGAGAACGCCGGTGATGGCGCCAGCCAGCATGCCGGCAATTGCGGCTGCGGCGGTGGCGACCACCGGATTAATGCCGTGGACCATCAGCGCGGCGGCAACAGAAGCGCCCAGCGTCACCGTGCCTTCCGCGGTCATATCGGGAATGTTGAAGATGCGAAAGCTCACGTACACGCCGAGTGCGAGTAGTGCAAGGATCAATCCCAGCGTTAGAGCGCCAATCAGCAGTGTCATGCGCGTCTCATCCTCGTGCGATCGCTGTCAGTGGCCCCATCCAGCAGGCGCCTCGTGCCAGGTCCGTTTCACCCACGCCTTCAAACGGCCGCGTATCCGCCATCAGGTGCAGGACCGCTGCGGGTGTCGATACTGAAAGCGTGTTGGCAACTGTCGCCCCAAACGGCAACTCTCCGCGAGGCACCGGCCGATAAGGAAACGATGCCGCGTGAATGTGCGACAGCACCGTTGAGTCGGCCTTGATGGGACGCACAAAGGGCGCCGTATCCGCCGGCAGGTTGCGGCCCGCAATTCCAACCAGCAGGCACAGGCTCTTTTCTGTCGTCCGCTCTGACGTAAACGAAAGCCATTCCCGCACAGCGGGTAGCGCATGGGGAAGGGCCTGTCCGGCCGGAGATTTGCGCAGGCTCGTGCCCACCACCCCGGCAGCTTCGGCAAGCGCAACAAAGCCCACTGCGTCAGCACCTGCCAGTTCCATCAAAGACAGCACCAGTTCTGAAAGCCCAATCTTCCCCGGCCCGCCCTGCAGCGCGTCAAATCTCACCATTGCGGAGAAGTCGCCAGCGCATGTCAGCGCATAGAGCGCCTCAACGCGCGGAACGAGCCCGCCTTCTTCAACCACGAAGTCCGGCAGCGAATGCGACTCGCCAGTCGGCAGTGAAATGGCGCATCCGCCTGCCGCCAGAAACTCGCCAAAACGGCCTTCACAATCTGCGAAGCTTTCTCCGAATGCCCCCAGCCCCAGCCCGAACGAGCTGCCGTCAAACGTGAGCGGCCGGCAATCTTCCTTGCTGAACCCCGTCGTCCCTAGTCGTTCCGGCTTCCCAAGGAGCGTGCATGCCAGCGGACGGCGAACTGATTGTGGGAAAACCTGGTACGTGGCTCCGCCAATTGTTTGCGTGGGATTGCGCTCGGCCGCGGGAACAGTTGCTTCAACCTCATCCTCCACAAGCAGTTCACTGAGACCCACCGTGGTAAAGATGTTCCGGCAGAATTCGTTGGGATGGCTGACCTTCAGCGTTCCATTGACCGACTTGAGCAGCTTGTACTGCAGGATGATCACGCGCAGCCCAAGCGAGCTTATGTAATCAACGCCGGCAAAGTTCAAAACGATCTGATGATTTCCGCCGCGCACGGCCTTCTCGATGTTGGCGCTCAAGTGTTCCGCCCAGGTCGCATCAATGCGTCCCGTTAGGCGTAACTCCAGCGTTCCTGCCCCCGGATGGTGCGTGATTTCCATCAGCAGGCTCCCACTTCTCGGGAAGTTTTTGAAGTCAATCGAGGCGAACTCATTTTGCGCTTGGACCCCCCGCCTGTGCGGCGCTCTTCGAGTCGGAATTGTCCGCGACGTAGGGATGATCGTTAACGTGCCTACCGGTCTCATCCACCACAACATTGGCGCGCTTGATAAGGGCCTCGGGCAGTTGCCAATTCTCCCGCAGATTTTTCGAAGCCCGTCGATCCACCTGCAGCGTAATGGGCATAAAGTTGTCTACCGGAATCGTTGCCGGATCGTGCCCGTCGAGAACATCCGCCGCGAGTTCGCCGGCAACATGGCCAATAGCCTTGTAGTTTGCGCCGAGCTCGAACAAGGCGCCGCTAGGATTGGTGCGAGGAAGTGACGTGAACACCGGAATCCTGGCCCCTCTCGCTTTGCTCACAATCAAATCCAGACCATGCGACGCCACAAGATCCGGGCTGATCCAGATGGCCTGAACATTGCGGGACAGCAGAGATGCAGTGGCCTCCGGTACCGCCGTCGAATTCTCTGCAGGAGCCTCCACCAGGGTGATTCCAAGCGTCGCGCATACGGCTCGTGCGAGCTTGGTGGTGACCACTGAATTTGTTTCCGACGGATCCCAAACCAGACCCACACGGGTCAACGATGGGTGAACCTGTTTTGCCATTCTGAAGATGTCTTCTACCGGGGCAAGACTTCCCACCCCCGTCATGTAGGGCGGGTGGATCGAGTGGTTCTCCCGGCTGATTCCCACCCCTGCAGCGTAAGGATCGCTCGATAGAGCAAATACGTGCCGCCGCGGCGGAGTGGCGAATCGGTTCGCATTTGCCACCGTCTGCAGACTGACCGTCGACAAGGTAAAAACCAGGTCAAAGTCCCCGCTGGTCACTTCCTTGGCAATCGCGTTCCCGGTGGTGATGTCCCCCTGCGCGTTGTACTGGCGGAGAGCCATCCGGCCGCCGTCCGCATATCCTCGCTCTTTCAGCGCCTCAATTGCTCCCGCCAAACCGTCGTCGAGCGCAGGAATCGACGTCTGCTGCACGATGGCCACCTTCAGCGGGCGTGAGCCGTTCGCGCTGTTCACCGCATTCGCTTTGCGGGAATCTATATCCGAATAGAGGAGGATAGCCGCCGACGCAAGGATCATCGCTAGCCCGAGGGCAATCTTCTTAAGGACCGCAGCCATTTGTTAGAGCTTCCTGCGAGCTAGAGTATGGGGGGCGTACGAGGGGGGAACTGAAAATGGACAATACAGGAAAGACAAGCCCCATGCAAGCAGGTTCGTCAAGCAGAAGAAGAGGAAACACCAACCAAAAGTCGTTGGAACAACCGCCGTTCAGAACACACAGATTCCGAGCGGGAAGAAGCCTTCCTCCGGTCGCCTGATTATTCCAGAAATGGTAGGCACGACTGGATTCGAACCAGCGACCTCTTCCGTGTCAAGGAAGCGCTCTAACCAACTGAGCTACGCGCCTGCGTGGTGATGAAGAACTGAGTTGACTTCCTCGCGGGCTGTTCGGCTGTTTTAGCCTTTTGCCGTCAGCCGTTGGGCTGTTTTGGCCTTTGGGCTGCTTTGGCCGTGACTGTTGGCCGTTAATCTGGCTGAATCGGTCGATGACGCACCCGGAAAACCAGCCGCAAGGAAACCGTCCCCGTCGAGTAGTTTAACAGGATCGACCGACGGAGCAAACAGGATCGACCGACGGAGCAAACAGGATCGACTGACGGAGCAAATGTCGATCGTTTCGGTCATGAATCGGTCATGATGTACCATCCTTGTTTACGACGCGTACCCTCCAGGTATCTTCTGGATTTAGCCTTCCGGGGCAGAGAACCGGGAGATGTGGTTGCTGCTGAAGCTCGTCGCCTGCGCTTGCCATGACTGACACTCCGAGTGCGCGATTTAATCCCCTGCGGACAATGCCGAATCTGCTGACGGTCTCGCGGATTTGCCTTGCGCCGTTTCTCGTCTCCGCCATCCTGGAACGGCGGTTTCAGCTCAGCTTCATTTTGTTTATCGTGGCGGGTCTGACGGATGCCCTCGATGGGGGTCTGGCCCGCATCCTGAAGCAGCGCACCGTTTTAGGTCAGTATCTGGATCCGGTTGCAGACAAGCTTCTGCTCAGCACCTTGTTCCTGGTTTTGACTCATATGAACCTGATTCCAACCCGGATAACCGCTTTGGTGTTCGGGCGTGATCTGGGAATTCTCATGGTTTCCGCCCTGCTGTACGCGGCTATTGGCAGGCGCGAATTCAAGCCATCTTTCTTCGGGAAAGCGAGTACCGTGGCGCAGGTTGCCGCAGTGGCTCTTGTTCTGCTTCTCCAAATTGACGGTGATCGATGGGTGGTCTTGTCGCGCAGCCTGGCGCTTGACGCCACGGTGGTGCTGACGATCGCGTCCGGTCTCCACTACGCGTGGACCGTATCCCGACGGGCAGGGCCTCACTCCAACGCCAGCGTCCCACCCGGCGCACCGGGGCACTAGGCGAGGAATCGGCTTGGATGGCAGAGGTTAAATTCGGAACCCAGGTTTCAGGAGTCCGCTTCGGCCTCTTCAGGTTCGGCGGCTTCTTCGATTTCCATATCACGAAACTCTTCGGAATCAAAGACTTCGCCACACTCCAGGCATTCGACAAATTCAATGTCTTCGTGCCTGGAGACAATGCGCACTCGCGGGTGTTTGCAGACGGTCGCCATGGTGTCAGAGTTGAGTCTTGGTCCGTTTGATTTTAATTCTTTCCTCTTTGTTGCTTTCCGACAGGCCCTTTTTTGCGAGCCGACAACTGTGTAGATGAACCCCAATCCTGTGTTGCATTTAAGAACGACTTGAAGGGAGATTTTATCGTGTCCGGAAGTGAAGATCTGGCTTCCGGAGGGCCGCGGATGGTCCGAGCGCTGTGCCCAGACGTTTCCACCTTTTCCTCACTGTCGAACGTGCTCTTAGCGCCAGATTGTAACTATCTTGAATTCAAAAGAAAACGGGTTTTCGTTGAATATTTCAATGTCAGCGTATTTTTACGCGGCACTTTGGTCACAGCCGATGCCGGCTGGGCGGTTCCACCCCGACCATAACTATCTCCATTTTCAGGTGTTGCGGCCCACTCATCGCGATGAAGCTGCGATGAATGGGGCACAGACCTTCTTTGAATGGGCACAGACTGTCTTTCAGGGGGTTGCGGCCCACTCATCGCGATGAAGCTGCGATGAATGGGGCACAGACCATTAAACATTTGAATGGGGCACAGACTGTCTTTCAGGGGGTTGCGGACCCACTCATCGCGATGAGGCTGCGATGAATGGGGCACATACTTTCTTATTTTGGGACGCTCAAGCGGGAGACGGTTCGGGGTGGCCCGGTTGAATCCCGGACATATTTGGTCGTATACTGAATACGGACCTAACAAGTCGGATATTCCAATGCTCAAGCTCACAAAAAAGGCGGATTACGGGTTGATGGCCTTGAAGTATCTGGCCGAGCACCCGGAGACGCCTGCGCTCAGTGCCAAGGACATTGCCGATGCGTACGGTATCCCGGCGCAGCTGCTGGCCAAGATTCTGCAGCGGATGACCAAGACGGGATTGTTGCGGTCGCACGCCGGCATGAACGGCGGTTATGCGCTGTCTCGCGATGCGCGGGAGATTTCGGCTTTTGAGGTGATTCACGCCATTGACGGGCCGCTGTTTATTACGTCGTGCACGAAAGGCGCGAAGGGCTGCGACCTCACGCCGAGCTGCACCATCAAAGAGCCTCTGGCACGGGTGAACGAGACCATCATCGGCGTGCTGAAGAGCATCAGCATTCAGGACCTGGCCGAGGAGCCCGGCAGAGCGGCGGGAAATTCCGCGGTGCAACGGCTTGTGACATTGAGTTTGTAGCGAAGGCACTTTTGCGAACCAAACATTCCCGTCGAGCGCGACGCACAGACGGCAGGCAGCAATCAAGGACGGAGATGCAATGAGCACAGTTTTGAGCCAAGTGGAAGTACCGGCGGGCGTCAACCTGCCCATTTATATGGATAATCACGCGACCAGCCCCCTCGACCCACGGGTGCTGGAAGCGATGATGCCCTACTTCACCGCCAAGTTTGGCAATGCGGCGAGCCGCAACCATGCGTTTGGATGGGAAGCCGAACAAGCGGTCGAGACGGCTCGCGAGCAGATTGCCAAGCTGATTGGCGCCACCGCGAAGGAGATCATTTTTACCTCCGGCGCCACCGAGAGCAACAACCTGGCGATCAAGGGCATCGCGGAGATGTACCGCGAGCGCGGCAACCACATTATCACGCAAGTGACTGAACATAAGGCGGTTCTCGACACCTGCAAGCGCCTTGAGAAATACGGCTACCGGGTAACCTACTTGCCTGTTAAGGCTGATGGGCTTGATCGATCTTGAGGACTTGAAGCGCGCCATCGACGATAAGACGATTCTGGTTTCGATCATGGCCGCCAACAACGAGATTGGCGTGCTGCAGCCCATCCGCGAGATTGGCAAGATCTGCCATGAGAAGAACGTGATCTTCCACACCGACGGTGTGCAGGCGATCGGCAAGGTTCCGGTGAACGTGATTGCCGACAACATTGATGTTATGTCGATCACGGCGCACAAGCTGTACGGACCGAAGGGCGTGGGCGCGCTTTATGTGCGTCGCCGCAACCCGCGTGTGCAGATTGCCGCTCAGATTGACGGCGGCGGCCACGAGCGCGGCATGCGTTCGGGCACCCTCAACGTGCCCGGAATCGCGGGATTTGGCAAGGCCTGCGAGATTGCCTACAACGAGATGGAGAGCGAGGCGGCTTATCTTCGCGGGCTGCGTGATGGCCTGAAGGCCAAGCTGGAGTCGGAACTGGACTACGTTCACGTGAACGGCTCGTGGGAGCATCGCCTTCCCGGCAACCTGAACATGAGCTTTGTTTACGTCGAGGGTGAGTCGCTGCTGATGGGCATTAACGACGTAGCGGTTTCGAGTGGATCCGCCTGCACTTCGGCGACGCTGGAACCCAGTTACGTGCTCAAGGCCCTGGGCCTCGGCGACGATGTGGCGCACAGTTCCATTCGATTCGGATTGGGCCGTTTCAACACCCAGGCTGAAGTGGATTACGTGGCTGCGAAGGTCATCGATATTGTGAAGAAATTGCGTGAGTTGTCGCCGCTGTACGAGATGGTGAAAGAAGGCATTGATCTCACCAAGATCGAGTGGCAAGCGCATTAAGGCAGGGAACAGGGACCAGGGAATAGGGAATAGAAGAACCCGATATTCCCTTGAAACCCGGCCCTCTTTGGAGATTTCAGGAGCATCGGTGGGCGATCCTGCCGAATCAAACGGAGTGAATTGCGGCTTCCCCGCAGAAGGAGTTCGGCACCATGGCATACAGCGACAAGGTAGTAGATCACTACAACAATCCGCGGAACGTGGGCACGCTTGACAAGAGCTCGGCCGAAGTAGGCACGGGCCTGGTTGGCGCGCCTGAGTGCGGCGACGTGATGCGTTTGCAGATTCGCGTGAACCCGGAGACGCAGGTGATTGAAGAAGCCAAGTTCAAGACCTTCGGCTGCGGGTCGGCGATTGCGAGCTCTTCGCTTGCGACCGAGTGGATCAAGGGCCGCAAGGTGGATGAGGCGCTCGCGATCAAGAACACCGACATTGTGAAGGAGCTTTCGCTTCCTCCGGTGAAGATTCACTGTTCGGTGCTGGCGGAGGATGCGATCAAGGCCGCCATCGGCGACTGGAAGAAGAAGAACGGCGTTGCGGAAGCGGCGGAAACGGCGCACGCGCAGGTTGCCGCAAGCTAAGCGCGTGCGGAAGATGGACTCGATTTCGGGCGACATTCCCGAGAAGCAGACCTCAGGGGATAAGTGGATGGGTTGAAACCCATCCCTACCGCCTGCGTTGGGTTGTGCGGGTTATTGCCGGGGATGAATCCCGGCCTACCGCCCGAAAGAGTTTTGCCACTCGATAGAGTTTTGCCGTCCGAAAGAGTTTTACAGCTTGAAAGAGTTTTACCGCTCGACAGGGTCCTGCTGCCCGGATGAGTTTTAAGCAAGGGACGTTGGTCCCGTGGGATGCGAACTGGAAGGGAAGTATGTCGAACTTTGTGAATATCGAATCGAAGCCGGCGGAAGGCGCGGCTGTGGCGCCGCCGAAGATGGCGACGCAGAGTGCGCCCGGCCAGGCCCTGCAGGTGACGGAGCGCGCCGTGAAAAAGATCCGCGTGGCGATGGCCAAGGAAGGCGTCTCGCCTGAAGAGGGCGGCTTGCGCCTGGGCGTGATGGGCGGCGGCTGCTCGGGGCTTTCGTATTCGATCAAGTTTGATTCGCAGCCACGCGAGCGCGATCGGGTTTATGAATTCGACGGCGTGCGTGTGTTCGTCGATCCCAAATCGTTCCTCTATCTGCATGGCATGACGCTCGACTATGAAGAGACGCTGATGCGGCAGGGTTTTAATTTCATCAATCCGAACTCTACGCGATCCTGCGGGTGCGGATCTTCGTTCTCTTGAGTTGTGCATGCAAGTTAGGTTGAGACATGTTTGAGGTGCTCGATTCCGCTGTTCCCGTGGCGTGCTGGTCTTGTTCGGTTGCCCACAATGAATCCACCCTGTTCTGCCCCAACTGCAGCAAGATTCAACCACCTATTGGGGGCAATTACTACTCTGTTTTTTCGCTTGAGCCTCGTTTGAATCTGGATCTAGCGGCGCTGGAGACGGAATTTCATCGCCTGAGCCGCAAACTGCATCCGGATCGTTTTGCGCGTGCGACGGAGAGCGAGAAGGAGTGGAGCCTGGCGGATACCGCTCTGCTCAACGATGCCTATCGCACACTGCGTGATCCGCTGCGCCGCACGCAATATCTGCTGAAGCTGCACGGCGCGGAAATTGGCGAGGAATTCAGCGGGAAGGATCGCCCAAAAAATGACATGGGTGCTTCGCGCGCTCCGGCCGATCTGCTGGAAGAAGTGTTTGACCTGAACATGCAGCTTGAGGAGATGCGCATGGCGCGTGCCTCGGGTGAGGATGATCCAGTTCTTGCGAAGAGCCTTTCCGATGCCAAGGCAAAGTTCGAAGGCTTGCAGGCGGATGTCGATGGCGAACTGCATGCGCAGTGGACCGCGTGGGATAACGGCGACGAGGCCGCTCGACAGGTGGCGCAAAAAACCATGGTGGCACTGCTCGACCGGCGGCGCTATCTCAGCAATCTGGTCCGCGAAGTAAGCGAGACCATGGGAGCCTGATCAGACAGCATGGCGGATGGACGCGTAGTAGGCATTGACCTGGGAACGACGAATTCCCTGGTCGCATACATGGAGGGCGACAAGCCGGTGGTCATTCCCGGCGTCGACGGCTCGAACCTGGTGCCGTCGGTGGTGGCTCTCGATCCGATTGCCGCGGAAGGCGGCCGTCCCACGGTGACGGTGGGCAACAGCGCGCGCAGGGCACTGATCGAGACACCCGAGCGCGTGATCTATTCAGTGAAGCGCCTGATGGGCCGTGGCCTTTCCGAAATACAAAGCGAACTGAGGCTGTTTCCGTTTCGACTGGCGGACGATGTCGAAGAGGGAGAGGTTCCGCGCATCCAGCTTGGCGAAATGAAGTTCACGCCGCCAGAGATTTCCGCGTACATTCTGCGTCAGCTCAAGCGCAATGCGGAGAGATTTTTCGGCTCGCCGGTTACGCAGGCCGTAATCACGGTGCCCGCCTACTTCAACGATGCGCAGCGGCAAGCCACCAAGGATGCGGGGCGCATGGCCGGTCTTGAGGTGCTGCGGCTTGTGAACGAGCCAACGGCAGCCGCGCTTGCGTATGGGCTGGATCGCGCGAAGGTTGGGACCATTGCGGTTTACGATCTGGGCGGCGGCACATTCGATATTTCGATTCTCAAGCTGCGCGACGGCATCTTTGAAGTGCAGTCGACGAATGGCGATACGCACCTTGGCGGCGACGACATCGACAATCTGCTGGTTGCCATTGCACTGGATGAAATTCACGCGGAGCACGGCGTGGATTTGCGCGCGCACCCGGGTGCCGTGCAGGCCGTGCGCAAGGCGGCGATTGACGCGAAGATTCGCTTGTCCAGCGAGCCGGCCGCGCACTTCGACATTGAATTGCCGAACGGCGATCGTTATCAACGCGAGATTCCGCGTGCAGTTTTTGAGCAACTGATCGAACCGGTACTTGAGCGAACCGCGGCGCCCTGCAAGCAGGCGATGCTGGATGCGGAAGTGATTCCAGAGCAGATTGATGAAGTCGTGCTGGTGGGCGGGTCGACGCGGATTCCATCAGTGCGTCAGCTTGTGGATGATCTTTTCCACCTGGGCGCGCGCGGTAAAAAGCCGCACATCGAATTGAATCCCGACGAAGTGGTGGCGCTGGGCGCAGCGGTGCAGGCGGACATTCTTGCGGGGTCGTCGAAGGCGACTGAGGAATTGTTGCTGCTGGATGTGACGCCGCTGTCGTTGGGGATTGAAGCGCTGGGCGGAACGGTGGCGAAGATTATTCAACGTAACTCGACCATTCCGGCGTCGGCGACCGAGCATTTCACTACCGGTGTTGATGGGCAAACGAATGTGGCGATTCACGTCGTGCAGGGCGAGCGGGAACTTGCGGCGGACTGCCGGTCGCTGGCGCGTTTCGATCTCAAGGGTATTCCGCCGATGTCGGCTGGATTGCCGCGTATCGAAGTGAAATTCCTTATCGATGCGGACGGGATTCTGCATGTGTCGGCGCGCGAGCAGCGATCGGGGAAGGCCGCGCAGATTGAAGTAAAGCCGACGTACGGGCTCACCGATGAGCAGGTCGAGGGCATGATTCTTGACTCGTTCGATCACGCTGAGGAGGACTTCAACAAGCGGTTGCTGATTGAGGCTCGCAATGAGGCGGAGACGATTCTTGCTGCAGTCGAGCGGGCTCCGGAGAGTCCGGCGTGGAATCAATTGCGCGGGGAAGAGCAGTCCGCGATAGCTGCGGCCCGCGACCATCTTGCCGCAGTGAAGTTCGGGGAAGATCATGCGGGAATTCGTCAGGCAACGCTGGCGTTGGATCATGCAACGCGTCGTTTTGCGGAACTGATGATGGAAGCGGCGGTGTCGACGGCAATCCGGGGCAAGACCATGGACGCTGCGGGAGAAGAGCTCGGCGATGAATTGACGGCGCCGCATCCGATGGCTCCCGCGGAGTTCAAGTAGTCGGCTTCGTGGCTAATCGACGGGATGTTTGAAGCAGGATTGTCGGGAGGGTTTGGAAATGCTTGAGCTTCGACCCAATTGTGAGTGCTGTGACAAAGCGTTGCCGCCCTCCGCTATCGACGCGATGATCTGCTCGTTCGAATGCACGTTTTGCAGTGAGTGCGTTGCGAAGAGACTTGGCGGCCGCTGCCCGAATTGTGGAGGCGGATTCACGCCGCGCCCCATCCGTCCTGCGTCGAAATTAGAGGCCAACCCGCCTTCAGGCAAACGCATTTTCAAACCGCAAGGCTGCGGTCAAAAGAGCCCTTCTCAACAGGACGCAATCGGAGCGATAGGAGCTTTATGAGCGAAACGACGAACAAGAACATTCCCGCCGACAAGCTGGTGCGCGTCACGTTCATGCCCGAAGGCAAGACGGTCGAGTTCGAGTTCGGCACCATGCCCTATGATCACCACGGCAAGCCCATGTCGTTTCTTGATGTCGCCGAGAACTTCAATATTTTTCTCGACCATGCTTGCGGCGGCGTATGCGCGTGCACCACGTGCCACTTGTGGATCAAGGACCAGGAAGGCATCACTCCCGCTGATGACGATGAGCTGGACCGCATGGACATGGCTGCGGATCAGCAGCTGAATTCGCGGCTCGGGTGCCAGGCCGTGATCACGAAGCCCGGCGACTATGTTGTTGAGATTCCCAAATGGAATCGCAACTACACTTCCGAGGGCAAGCCTCTCGCCATGGCTGAAAACAAGTAGGCCGCCGAGCAATTCGCATTCAATCTGTGGCTGAAGGAATGGTGCGAACCGCACTGACGTAACGAGGAGAATCATGCCCCGCGAAATTCATTGGACCGACGCCGAAGAAATTGGCATTCAATTGCAGGAGAAATATCCGGACCTTGATCCACTTACGGTGCGTTTCACTGATTTGCATCGTCATGTGGTCGAACTCGAAGGCTTCGCCGATGATCCAGCCAAGTCAAATGAAGGACGGCTTGAGGCCATCCAGATGGCGTGGCACGAAGAGTTTGAAGACGCGAAGGGCTGATCGACTTGCGTGATTTACGGTTCGCGCTGACCGGTCCATCGGAACGCGTTTTCGAAGTGAATGATCTCCTGCTTCTGCCCCGGCACCAGGTAAACGCTGAGCACGTCGAATCGCGATTGCGGCGATTCTGCCTGTGGTAGCTGCCGCATGTAGGCTCGCGCCAATCTTTGCAACACGAACTGTTTGTGCCGATCGACGGCTGCCTCGGCCGGTTGCATGTCGTGCGCAGTGCGTGTCTTTACCTCGATGAAGCAAAGCATCGGACCCTGCCAGGCAATCAGATCAACGTCCCCGGGCACATTGCCGGCAGACCATCTCCGCGCTACGACCGTGTAGCCTTTGCGCCGCAGATAGAAGAACGCGGCATCTTCGCCGCTCAGGCCCGTCATCAGGTGGGCCGGCATCTCTGCAACACGGCTTCGCCCGAGACGATTCAAACCAGCCAGCGCTCGCTCCAGCACGGAAATTCTCAATTGCCTGAGCCCCATGGCACACCATTCTGCGCTCATCGTTCGTGCTGCGCAAATGTCCGCCATCACTGCCGATGAAAAGAGAAGGGCCGAGGCGTTGCGCCCCGGCCCACTTTGCTCCAGAAAAAATGGGAAGCTATGCGCCGGCCATCTCCATTTCGCCCGCCCGCGCATACTCCTGCTCCACATTGGTTAGTGCTTCTTCAAGGATGTCGAGCGCAACTGTCGCCTCTTCTTCCTTGAGGATCAGCGGGGGACACAGGCGAATGCTGGTTTCGCCGCAGCCAAGGATCATCAATCCGCGCTCGAATGCAAGAGTTTCGACGCGATTGCGCAGCGCAGTCGCAGGCTCGCGGGTCTGCTTGTCTTTAACCAGTTCAATTCCGATCATGAGGCCGCGCCCGCGCACTTCACCCACGAGCGGGTGCGTGGTCTCCCAGCCTTTCAGTCGCTCGAGCATCTTGCCACCCACGAGGGCGGCGTTGGCGATGCCTTCGCGTTCCAAAACATTCATGGTGGCAATTGCTGCTGCCAGGGAGATCGGATTGCCGCCAAACGTAGAGGCGTGCGATCCCGGCACCCAGTTCATGATGCTTGCCTTTGTCATGCAGACACCGAGAGGCATGCCGCTGGCAATGCCCTTGGCCATGCAAACCATGTCGGGCTCCACGCCGGAGTGCTCGATGGCCCACCATTTTCCGGTGCGGCCAGCACCTGACTGAACTTCATCAACGACCAGGAGAATTCCGTGACGGTTGCAGATGGCGCGCAGTTCGTGCAGGAAGTTGTCTGGCGCCACGACGTAACCGCCCTCGCCCTGGATGGGCTCGACGAAGATGGCAGCGACTTCTTCAGGAGCGATGGTCGTCTTGAAGAGCTTCTCCTCGATGAAGCGCGCGCAGCCCATCGCGAATGCTTCTTTTTCCTGCGGTCCGCCGCTGCATCCGCGATACTCGTAGGGGTAGCGGACGTGCGTGACGCCCGGCACCAACGGAGAGAATCGGCGCTTCTGTTGGGGCTTTGATCCAGTCAACGAAAGGGCGCCCATGGTGCGGCCGTGAAATGCTCCGAAGAAGGAAATCACTTGCTGGCGGCCCGTGTGATAGCGAGCGAGCTTCAGTGCGCACTCAATCGCCTCGGCACCGGAGTTGCCGTAGAAGAAGCGATGTGGCCCGGGCATGGGTGCGACCGCTGACAAGCGCTCCGCCAGGTCTGTCAGAGGTTCGTTGTAAAAGTCTGTTCCGGAGATGTGAATGAGTTCGGCAGCCTGCTTCTGAATGGCGGCTACAACCTCTGGATGGCAGTGGCCAGTTGAAGTGACCGCGATGCCGGCGGCGAAATCGATGAACTCATTTCCATCCACATCCACGATGCGAATGCCGCGCCCACTCTTTGCCACCAGCGGGTAGGAGCGCGTGTAGCTGGGAGAAATCAGGCGGTCATCGGCCTCAACGGCGGCGCGGGCCTTGGGACCGGGGAGGGGTGTAACTAGTTTAGGTCCGTATTGGGCGTGCATTTCCTGCTTGGTCATCGACATATCTCCTCGGTAGGTAAGGGCTGCAGCCCTGCATAGACCGCAGCCGCGGATCCTTTCAATAGCGGATCATTCAACGTGTCCGGGTTTGAAGTACCCGGTAAGCAGGCGAGGATCTTCGGCGGTCCTGAACTAATCGCCGCCGAAGAGGCTAGGTCGAGTGCGGGTCGGCAGCACGCGCAAATGGCGCCGAGGGCAGATAAAACGGTCGCGTGAACGGGACCACCGCCGGGAGGCTGGTATCCGTTCTGAACCGTAAATCGCGTGCTTTTGCATGGGAACTCCGCTTGGGGCAGGATAGCACGAGATTTGATCGATTTTCCACGCATTTGCTCAGCCAAGGAAACGAGTCACGCGCAACCGAGCAAGATCCGGGAGGCGGAATGCAGCCTCAAAAGCTACCATGAAGGCAGTTCATGACTCCACCTGACGCCACCGTTTCGCACTCAATCCAAAAGTCCGCGACTACTGCCACGATCATCCTGGCTTTCGCGAGTGTCTACTTTTTTTGGGGATCCACGTACACCGCAATTCGTGTCGGCGTTGCGCAAATGCCGGCTTTTCTGCTTTCCGGCACACGTTTTCTCATTGCCGGAGCGCTACTTCTGGCGTGGTGCAAGGTGCGTGGGCTGCGACTGATCTGGCCGCGCAAAGAGATGTTGACGCTGGGCCTCATTGGCCTGTTGTTGCTGGGCGCCGGTAATGTGGGCCTCGTTTACGCTGAACGGACAGTCCCGAGTGGCATGGCCTCGCTCGTGGTCGCCATCGTTCCGGTCTACGTTGCCCTCATCGAGATGTTTCTTCCCGGGGGCGAGCCTCTGCCCCTCCGGGGCTGGCTCGGCATTTCATTGGGGTTTGCGGGCCTTGCCGCACTTGTTTGGCCCACTCTCCGAAACGGCATTTCGGCCGACCGCACCCGCGTCATCGCACTCGCTGTGCTTCTGGCAGGCGCCTTGGCCTGGGCAGGCGGCAGTCTGCTTTCCCGCCGAGCGCGTCTCCCCGTTAACAGCTTTGTCGCCGCGGCCTGGCAGATGATTGCCGCCGGTGCTGCAAGTGAGCTGATCGGCACAGCGCTCGGCCAATGGCCCGAGTTCCATTTCAACCTCGCGGCGGCTGGATCACTTGCGTATCTCATCACTGGTGGTTCGCTGCTTGGGTACTCCGCGTATATCTATCTGATTGAGCACGTGCCCGTCGCCAAGGTAGCTTCTTACGCTTACGTCAATCCAGTTGTGGCGGTTCTGCTCGGCGTCGTCTTGTTGCGTGAGCGCCCCGAACCCGCCGAATATATCGGTATGCCCGCTGTTCTCGTCGCGGTTTTTCTGCTGACGACCGCCCGGGTCAAGACAAATCCGCGGGCTCCTCAAACGGAAGTGCGGCAACCTGTATGACGGCAATCATCGGATTTATTCCGGCTTCTTGTTGAAAGCCGTGGCCGGCACGAGTGCGGCGGGGGCATCGCCATCCAGCGTAACCACAGCATGTTCGAACGTCTGGAGGCCTGGATCGTCGGCTGCCATGGCCATCCAGCAAACAGCGGCTTTCTTCAAGACCGCGCATGTGATCTCGATTGTCATTGCCGAGCCCGCTTGCCCCTTGGGTGTTCCTTTTACACGCTCGATCCACAGGTTATGATTTCCGAGCGCGTAGGTCCCATAGACCGGCTCGGCGATTTCAAAGCTCTGCTTCAAGCCCTGAGACGCGCCTTCGCCGAAACCAGGCAGGTCTTTCTCCGAGAGTTGTTGTCCGAAGCAATCGAACGGCAGTGCCACGTCCACGATGACCGAGCCTCCATGGCGCGCCGTCAACCCCATTTGGACGCAGGCAAGCCCCTTCCTGGCTTCTTCTGACGTCGCACTTTCAGCTGCCTGCTGTCGAGCCTGGTTCAAATTTGCCTGCGTGTCGATGACTTCCCATTCGCTCGGAAGGTCATACGTGAATCCCAGATTAGTTGAATACGAGTGTGCCGCCGCGGCGGGGGCAGCAGGAGTTTGCGAAGTGAGAGCAGCGCAGGACGTCAACAGGAAGGCCGAAAGAATGAAGGTTCGCATGGCGCGGCCAGTCTACCATCGTTCACTCATTCGACTGGTGATGGCGGGTAGCTTGGTCCCGGGCGCGATTACTGAGGCAGGAATGCCGATGCTGCAGACGCGATCCCCACGATCGCAAACACAATTCCGAAGTACCAATACATCCGGCTCTTCGTCAAAAGTGTCACGGAGGTAACTACCAAGCCGATCTCAAGCAGGGCCTCTCCCAGATCGAAGCGGCTGGCACGCGCCTCGGCTTTGTCTACCTGCTTCTCCAGGTCGTCGGCTTTTTCTGCGGATTCCTTCAAATCCTGATTCCATTTCACCTGGTGGTCGGCGTATCCCTTGACAAGCTTTGAAGCCGCTTCCTTGTCGATCGCAAGTACGCTCATCAAATCTGCCTGAAGGCTGGTGTTATACGAGCGAATTTTTTTGGCCTGGTATTCGTTCCACTGATCTGTTGCGCGGTTCTGGTCCAGCACCGCTTCTGTATGGGTGCGATGCCCCAACACGGTAGTCACAGCCACGAGCACCGCCAGCAAACTCATTGTGAACGCGACCGGGCGCATGGAGGTATCGTGCGCAACATGCTCCGCGTGTTCCTTCAGCTCGCCTGCTTCATTTGCTTCCATGGGGGAATGGACCTCCAGCTAATGTTTTTGTAGATTGTCGGCATGTTAAGGGGGAAGAGTCGCAGTGGGAACGCCGATCAATTATTTCCGCTTCCACCTGACACCATCCTTCGAGTCTTCAATTACCACACCTTTGTCGAGAAGTTCATTGCGGATCTGATCGGCACGCGCAAAATTGCGCAACTTCTTGGCTTGCGTGCGCTCCGCCACGAGCTTTTCGATATCGTTATCGCTGAACGCCACGCGTGCCAGCAACTCGGGTGCTACATCTGCCTGGCGTCCCGCCTGCTCTGCCCACGCAAGCGCGCGCTTCGTCGGCTCCGCATCGCGGTCCGCAATCACATCGAACACTGCATCGAAATCCGTCGAGCACCTTGAGCACTGCATCACGATCGCCGGCGAGGAACTGTCCCTTGTCGATCGCCGTATTTGCCAAGCGCAGCAGGTCGAAGATCGGGGCGCGCGCCTCAGCGGTATTCAGATCGTTCGCCATTGCCGCAAAATACTCGGCTCGCGCCTTATGGGCGGCGACCTGGACGGCCTCGCTTTCCCCTGGTGCAAACGTTGCCTGCGACAACCGCTGATGAAACGTGCGCAGCCGGTCGATGGCGTTCGTCGCTTCTGTCAGTCCGTCAAACGTGAAATTGAGCTGATGCCGGTAAGGGACGGAAATCAATGCCATTCGGATCGCCGAAGCCTTGTAGCCCTTCAGCAGGAGGTCGCGAAGAGTGTAGAAATTCCCCTCGCTCTTCGACATCTTCTTTCCGTCGACGAGCAGAAACCGGACATGCATCCAGTGACGCGCCAGCGGCTTGTGCGTTACGCTTTCGCTCTGCGCAATCTCGTTCTCGTGGTGCGGAAACATCAGATCTTCGCCGCCCGCATGCAGGTCGAAGCTCTCGCCCAGGTACTCCATGGCCATCGCCGAGCACTCGATATGCCATCCCGGCCGGCCCCGTCCAATCGCGGTCTCCCACGAGGTCTCGCCGGGTTTCGCGGACTTCCAAAGCGCGAAGTCGCGTGCCGAGTCCTTCTCGTACTCATCCACATCCACGCGGGCGCCATCTTCCATGCCGCTCAGGTCTTTCTTGCTCAGCTTGCCGTACTCGGGAAACGCCGCCAGCCGGAAGTACCAGCTGCCGTCCTCAACCTGGTAGGCCGCGCCAACAGCCGCGAGCTTCTGGATCAACTCCACCATCTTGTCGATGTGCTCCGTGGCGCGCGCAATCGCTTCCGGCCGCTCCACGCGCAGGGACTCGAGGTCCTCGAAGAATGCGTCCACGAACTTTGGCGTGTATTCGCCAATTGGAATTCCCGCCGCCGCGGCATTGCGGATGATCTTGTCGTCCACATCCGTAATGTTCATTACGTGGCGCACGCGCGTGCCGGTCAGCTTCAGAAACCGCCGCAGAACGTCGATTTCGAGAAACGTCCTGAAGTTCCCGATGTGCCCGTAGTCATACACGGTGGGCCCACAGGCGTACATGCGCAACTCCGCGCCGTCCGCGGGGACCAATTCATCCAGTTGTCCCGAGAGAGTATTGAACAGGCGAAGTGTCATTCGATCTACGGCTTGCTCGTCAATCAAGATCGGCCGTTTCGGGCCTTTTCGATTGTAGCAGTGGAGGACATTCAAAAGGTTCGGAGCGCTAACGACCCAGCGCCAGCGAAGGATCGGCTGAGAGGGCGCTGTCGGCAAACTCACCAGCCAAAAACCGGGGCCAGGCGGCTGCAGCGATCATCGCCGCGTTGTCTGTAGACAAGGCGAGCGTAGGGAAAGCCAGCCCCACCCCATGGCGTGGCGCCTCCGCCGTGAACCGCTCCCGCAGTTCACGGTTTGCCGCTACCCCGCCCGTGATCAGGATGCGTTTCGCCCCCAACGATTCCGCGGCTGCAAACGTCTTCTTCATCAGGTCACCGACCACTGCATGCTGGAAACTTGCCACAAGGTCCAGCACCGCTTGCGGGCACAGCGCCAACGCCTCTTCTTTCGTCTTTGGAGGCCGCGCTCCCGACAGCATTGCCGCAATGCGTTCGGTCACGCCTTCGCGAAGACCGTGAAGCTCGACGTACCGCAGAACCGCGGTCTTGATCCCCGAAAATGAGAACAGAAAATGTGGGTCGAGATTGGCGATAGGCGCGGTCTTCGCGGCCTTGGTGCGAGGAGCCTTTCCGGCCAGATGCAGCTTCGTCTTGATCTGAGAGAAAGCAAACGGCACCGCTTTGGGGTCGCCGAACCGCGCCAGAGCGTCGATCCACGGCCCCCCGGGATAGCCCAGCCCCAGCAGCTTCGCCACCTTGTCGTAGGCTTCGCCCGCCGCATCGTCCAGTGTCCGCCCGATTAGCTTGTACGACCAAGTCCCGTCAGTGGGCTGCGCGAGGTAGAGGTGCGTGTGCCCACCTGAAACCACCAATGCCAGAGCCGACTGATTCGGCTGGAAAACTTACCCCCGACCGGCAAAGATTCGCGCTCTTGAAGGAGCACCGCATGAATATGCCCCTCCAGGTGATTCACCGCGATGACTGGCAGCTCGCGCGCAAACGCCAACGCCTTCGCATAAGTGATGCCGACAAGCAGCGCTCCGGCCAGCCCCGGACCGGACGTCACCGCAATCGCATCCAGATCGTCGAGCCCCACACCGGCCTCAGCCAGGGCGGCCCGCACTACCGGCACAATTGCCCGCAAATGCTCGCGGCTGGCCAGCTCCGGCACCACCCCGCCATAGCGTGCATGCGTGGCAATCTGCGAAGCCACAACGGAAGAGAGCGTTCGAGCGCCGCGCTCCACCACGGCTGCCGCAGTCTCATCGCACGAGCTTTCAATACCGAGAATCAGGCCCCGTCCGCCCATCCTTTCAGTCTAATGGGCCGTCACAGACAGGTCCGCCCCCGCTTCCGTGCTCGCGCCCGTCGATATTTCCAGCCTCTCCTGCAGTACGGCCATGCTCACCAGATGCATCAATACCTGGTCGTTGGCCGTTCTGGCGCCCACGTCCATCGTTGGCAGCCGGTCCAGCAGCATCTTTACTTGCCCCTGGTCGAAGAACGGCATCGATCGAAACGCCTGTCCGCGCAGCGTATCCTGCACAAACGAGCTGAAGGTACCGTCGGGGCTCAGCGTTGCCGGCGGGCTCAGGAACGGGTGTTTCTGCCTCCGATAGACGGTATCGCTGATCACGTCGCGGACCGCCTCCCGCAGGACAAATTTTTCAGTCATCCCTCGAATCTTCTGGTTCACCGGTTGTGACGCGATCAATTCCACCAGCTTGTGGTCGAGAAACGGCACGCGCCCCTCGATCGAATGCCCCATCTCCATGCGGTCGCCCAGCATAGTGAGGATGTACCCGGCCATCACCGTCTTCGACCATAGATAGAGCGACTGGTTAAGGGGATCGCGTCCCGCCAGTTGTCCCCGCAGATCCGTGTCGTCCAGAATCGCGTACGTGCCCAGTTGGCGTGCGAACCGCTCCCGGAAGTCCGTAGCGAGCAGCGGTTGCATCTTCATCGCGCGCGAAGAGAACGTCTCAATCCACGAGGGAACATATCCAAGTACACGCTGCACACTATCCAGCGGGCCGCAATCGCCATCCGGCAGCAGCAAGCCGCGCGACACTCCGTTGTGGTCATCGAGCCACGTCAGCAGTTCTTTGATCGCTTCCGGGTCCTGCCCATCGCGGTTGTAAAGCAGCATGTCGCGCCGAAAATGCGGATATCCGCCAAGAATCTCGTCAGAGCCTTCACCCGTGAGCACCACCTTGTAACCGGCGTTGCGCACGGCCCGGCTCAGCACATATTTCGCAACCCCGTGCGCATTGAAGCAAAGCGTCTCAGCCTGAGTAATCGCATCGGAGAAGTTGTCCGCGAGATCGCGCTGCCGTATCGGGATCGGATTGAACTCGGCCCCCGCAAGCGCCGCCATTTCCTTTGCGATCGGTCCTTCGTCGTAGGCCGCGTCTTCAAATGTGAGTGTGAAGGCGCGTATAGGTTCAGCATGGTGCTTGGCCGCAAGCCCCAGTACCGAGCACGAATCCAGGCCTCCGCTCAGGTACACGCCCACCGGCACATCCGCGCGCAGCCTGATCCGCACCGATTCTTCCATCTCGTGCCGGAACTGCGCCGCGTAATCGTCGTCAGTGAGCCGCGGCGTCGCGGCATCGGCCCTCGGATAGTCGAAGTCCCAATATCGGCTCACCTGCACGTGTTTTTCCGACGCGATCAGAAAGTGCCCCGGAGGAACCTGGAACACGCCATCGAACAACGTGCGCATCTGGTGGCCACCAAACGAAACCGAGTGATACACACTCTCTTCATCCCAGCGCGCCGGAATTCCTGCCGCGAACAGCGCCTTGACCTCTGAAGCAAGATAGAGCGCGTCGTCGCGCCATGCATAAAACAGTGGCTTGATGCCGAATCGATCCCTTGCCGCCACCAGCCTGCGCCGGTTCTCATCCCACAACACCATTGCGAACTCGCCACGCAAATGCTGCAGAAACTGAAGCCCGAAGTCTTCGTAGAGATGCACTGCGATTTCGCTGTCGGTTTTGGTGCGAAGCCGATGACCTCGGCCTTCCAATTCACGCCGGATCGCTTCGTATCCGTAGAATTCGCCGTTCACGACAATGTGTATGCGTTCATCTTCGCTGGCGATGGGCTGATCCCCGGTATGCAGGTCGATGATGCTCAACCGGGTATGCCCCAGTCCTACTCTTCCGTCTGTCGAACGCCAGTGCCCCTGCCCGTCGGGGCCGCGGTGATACAACGCCTGGGTGGCCAGCTCCAGTCTTGCCATCGATACCGTCTCGCGGCGTGAGAAAATTCCTGCGATTCCACACATACTTTCGTGTCCTTGTCTGATCCGTCCGCTCTGACTCTGCGGGAAATATCCAGCCGGAGATGGGAGCTTGATGCGGACGAATTATAAGCACATGCAGGCCATCTCACGCCATGCGATTCCCCAAGTTCGCCTCAAAACCGCGCTCGCCCATCCTGAGCCGCGGTTTGGATGGACAATGGACTAGGAGACGCATGCCGCCCGAGTGTTACCAATTCGAAGCCGCCCTCAGCATTGTCGAAACCTTGCGCGCCGAAGGCCATGAAGCCTACCTGGCCGGCGGCTGTGTGCGCGACCTGCTTCTCGGCCGCGATCCCGTCGACTACGACGTCGCCACCTCCGCCACTCCCGACATTGTCATGGGCCTCTTTCGCCGTACCTTTGCCGTGGGCGCACATTTCGGTGTTGTTCTCGTAGCCGATCCGTGCCGTGCGGCTGTCGCTTCTCCGATCACCGAGTCAGATTTGGCGGCATCGAAGGCGGCCACCGAAGTGGCTACATTTCGCTCTGACGGCGCGTACCTTGATGGTCGTCACCCCGACGCAGTCCGTTACACGAGCAGCGCACGCGAGGATGTGCAGAGGCGCGATTTCACGATCAACGGCCTGCTGCTCGATCCGAACGCGCTCGTCGACTCCTCGAAGAATCCAATGGCGGCTGCCCGTGAAGGTCTGGTTGATTACGTCGGCGGCCTCGCTGATCTCGATGCAGGGATCATTCGCGCCATCGGCGACCCGCAACGCCGCTTTCAGGAGGACCAACTGCGTCTCCTTCGAGCCGTTCGCTTCGCCGCCCGATTCGGCTTCACCCTCGAGCCGGCAACCTTTGCAGCCATGCGGCACCTCGCGGCGCGCATTACCGCGGTGAGCCGCGAGCGCATCCGCGACGAGATTACCAAGATGCTCACGGAAGGCAACGCCCGCCGCGCAATTGAGCTCCTCGACGAAACCGATCTTCTCGTCCAGGTGTTGCCCGAGATCAGCCGCATGAAAGGCGTGGCCCAGCCGCCACAGTTTCACCCGGAAGGCGATGTTTTCATCCATACGCTCTTACTGCTGGAGCAGCTCAAGCCAGGCTGCGCCGGGACCCTCGCCTGGGGGGCGCTGCTTCACGATGTAGGCAAGCCGCCCACCTTTCGTGTCGCACCGGACCGCATCCGGTTCGACGGCCATGTCGAGGTGGGTGTCGCCATGGGCGCGGAAATCCTGCGACGCTTTCGCTTCTCCAACGAAGACACACGCCAGATCCTCGCGCTCATCGATAACCACATGCGGTTTGCTGACGCCCCCCGCATGAAGTCGTCGACGCTCAAACGGTTCTTCCGCCTGCCCGACTTCGAAGAACACCTGGCGCTGCACCGCATGGACTGCCTCGCCGCCCACGCCAACCTGGACATTTACGACTTCGTGAGCGAACGCTATCGTGCCATGCCCGAAGAAGCAGTCCGGCCCGCGCCGATTCTGACCGGGCGCGAACTCATTGCCGCCGGCTATCAACCCGGCCCAAGATTCAAGGAGATCCTTCAGGTCATCGAAGACGCGCAACTCGAGGGCATTATCTCGACCTCTGAAGAGGCTCTGGCATTCGTCAGGGAGAAATTCGGGCCAGCCTGAAGCCGCTCCTGGCCAAGATTATCTTATTAACCAAATCTCAACCTCATCCGTTGCCGACTGCCGAGACTCAGGAGACAATGGATCATCACGTCGATCGTGCCAAGCGATTCGCATGACCGTGCGTCATTTGATTTGAACAGCACTTCCCCCGAACGTTCAGGTCGCCAAAGCCAAATTTCCAGGTAAATATGCGCACTCTCCCTGCCTTGCCGCTCGCCGCTCTCCTGCTTTTCTGTCGCTGCCAACCCGTTTCCACTCAAACCCAACCAAACGATTCTGATTCCCCATCACTTCGCATCACCTCCACCCTGGTTTTTCTGGATGTAACCGTCCTCGACAAGAAGGGAAAGCCGGTGACCAACGGTCTCGGCAAAGACGACTTCACGATCAGTGAGGACGGAAAGTCGCAACGCATCTTCTCGTTCGAGTCTCCCCAGGAACATGTCATGACGGCGGACTCCAAGGAGGACGATCCGGACGGTCATGCCCCCGCGTCCATCTTCGTGCTTGATCGCCTGAACTCAGCGCTCGACGATTTTGAGCGCGGCCGGCAGGCGATGCGAGCCTACCTTCAGTCGCAGCCGGAGACACTCGATTCTCCGGCGGAGATCCTGCTGCTGGGCAACAACTCAATGGAGATGGTGCAGGGTTACACGCGCAGCAGGGCGGACCTGTTGTCGACCGTCGATCAGGTTCAGCCTGCAGTTCCATACAAGTTGGCGCACCCTGATTTCAACGGCGAGAGAGCTCAGCAATCCATCTCGGCTCTCATTGAGATCGCGGTGCAGAATATCGGCGTTCCGGGTCGAAAGAACGTTTTCTGGATCGGCCCCGGCGGCCCCAGCCTAAGCCGTGCTGCTTATGGGCCAATGTTGGACAAGTGGAAACCATTCGTTCAAAGCTCCGTCGACTTGCTGGTGGATAGTCGAATCAGCCTGTTCGTGGTCTTTCCAGCCATGAAGACATCGAATTCCTCACTTACCCTGGGCTCACCGGACGCCGATGACCGTTCGTCCAACGTTGGCAATAATCGTGTCAGCACGGGGGATGTGAACTTCGCACTCTTTGCCCGTCAGACCGGCGGCGCTCTCTTCTACAACCGTAACGATATCGACAGCGAGATTGGCGAGTCGCGCCAACTTGGAGCCCACTACTTCACCCTGACGTATCAGCCGACCGATCACAACATGGACGGGAAGTACCGGCGCATCCGCGTCAACGTGCATGCTCCCGGCCTGCGCGCCATTACCAAGGAGGGCTACTTCGCCTTCAACAAAAGCGACCCTGTTGACCCACAGCAGAAAACAGTCTTGAACATTACGCACGCGGCAAGCTCGACATTGCCTTTCACTGCCATCTCTCTTCGAGTTTCTGATGTACTGCGGGAGCCGCAGGCGCACAGCGCTCAGTTCACCGTTCACATTGTTCCCAAGAATCTCGGCTGGCTGGCGACGTCCGACGGCAAGAAGGCCGCGAATCTCATCATGGCGGTCACCAGCTTGTCGGGCAAAAAGAAGATCCTCGCCTGGAAATTCGAGAAGCTCAACCTGCAATCTACCGCAGAAGATCCTGACAAGTTGAATGATGAAATGCGCGTACGCTTGACCGCCCTGGTCCCGCCCAAGACGGAAAGCATCCGGGTTGTCCTCGAGACCGCGGATGGCGGTCGCATCGGCACCGCCGACATCGACCGCAAGTCAATCGAGGGATCTTCAGAAACGCCAACATCTGTCAAACATGCACCGCCCTCTGGAAGTCGATGAACCACCGCTATCGATGCTTCAATTGCCGGAAAGCCGGGCCCTTGTACTACTGAAATTCAGCGGCAGCCACGCTTGCCCGGGCACGGTTCAACAGCAGCTCTTGCTCCCGATCGTTCCGCGTCATTGTGGCCGCACGTTGGAACTCCGCCGCAGCCTCAACGTGACGCCCGAGACGTGCCAACATATCCCCGCGCACGCTGGGCAGCAGGTGATAGTTCTTCATCAAGGGCTCCCGCATCAGGGGGTCCAGCAATTCCAGAGCTGTCTGCGGGCCATCTGCCATGCTTACTGCGACTGCGCGATTCAGCTCGATCACTGGCGACGGCATGATTGCCGCCAGTTCGCCGTAAAGAGACACGATCCGTCGCCAATCGGTGTCTGCTGCAGTCAGTGCGCGCGCATGGCACGCCGCGATCTCCGCCTGGAGCCGATAAGGGCCCCTGGCGGTGCCGAGCCTCTCGGCCCGCTCCAGTGCCGACAGCCCGCGCCGAATTAACAGCCGATCCCATCGCGCACGATTCTGATCCATCAGCAGAATTGCCTCGCCGGACGCGCTCACACGCGCTCGCGCCCGAGATGCCTGAATCTCCATCAATGCCACCAGCCCGTGAACCTCGGGCTCTCGCGGTTCCAGTTCCGCCAGGACTCTTCCCAGACGCAGGGCTTCGTCGCACAAAGAGGTGCGCATCAGATCCTGCCCCGCAGTTGCGGAATATCCCTCGTTGAAGATGAGGTAGATCACCTCGAGGACCGAATCCAGGCGCGCCTCCAATTCGGAACCTCGTGGCACTTCAAAGGGAATCTGTTTCTGCGCGAGCGTCCGTTTCGCACGCACGATCCGTTGTGCAATCGTCGGCTCCGTCGCCAGAAACGAGCGCGCAATTTCATCTGTGGTCAACCCTCCCACGACTCGAAGGGTAAGCGCTGCGCGGCTCTCTGGCGCCAGCACAGGGTGACAGGAAATAAAAATTAGCCGTAGGAGATCGTCGCCGATAGGGTCATCAAGTTTTCCATCGAGATCCGGCGCAGTCTGCTCAAGTGCCGCCACAGTATGCGCCAGCTCTTCCTGCTTGGCAGCGCTCAGTGACTGGTGCCGAAAGTAGTCGATGGCGCGACGCTTGGCCGTCGTCATCAGCCATGCACCCGGAGTGGAAGGAATGCCCGATTCGGGCCATTGCTGCAGAGCCGCCAGCAATGCCTCTTGCGCCAGATCTTCAGCCAAACCCACGTCGCGCACAATGCGCGTCAGAGCGCCGATGACCCTGGCGGCCTCCATCTTCCAGATTGCGTCCACCGCGCGATGAGAATCGGAAGGAGTCATTCCTTCCGATCACATCACGTCGTGCCACTGAACAGCAATCTGAAGTTATTTCTGTGCCAGCTGAGCCCGCAGCCGCTCTTCCTGCTCGCGGATCTCATCTGTCATCACCGGGGCGAAGTCCTCCAGCTCGAACACCTGTCGAATCTCGATTTCAGAGTCGCTATGCATCGGATTCGGGCACCGTTTCACCCACTCGATCGCCTCTTCTTTTGACCGCACCTGCCAAAGCCAGAAGCCTGCGATCAACTCTTTGGTTTCTGCAAATGGACCGTCCACCACCGTGCGCGTCGTGCCCGAAAACCGAACTCGCGCACCTTTCGAACTTGATTGCAGGCCCTCGCCGGCCAGCATGACACCCGCCTTTACCAGCTCTTCGTTAAACTTGCCCATTTCGGCAAGCAGCTTGGGGTCAGGGAGTTCGCCAGCCTCTGACTCCTTCGTCGCTTTCACAATCACCATGAACTTCATGTTTATGTCTCCTGGGTTCAACTTGTGTGTTTATTCTTGCGGTTTACTTGCGCAGCCCCACCGTTTCGGCGGCCTCGGCCCCGACGCAGGTGTCCATGCTACTGGAGTCGTATAGCTGGCGCAGCTCGCACTCACCCTCGCCAGTGAACTCCAGAAACTGCCGCACGAGATCGATGGCCGCCGCTTTCGACGGCGCTTCAAGCAGCGCGAAGCCGCCCACAACCTCCTTCGACTCGGTGAATGGCCCATCCGAAACAGTGATCTGGCCCTTGTTGGCGCGGATTCGCGCCCCCAGGGCGCTCGGCATGCAGCCTTCCGTGCCCAGCAGCCAGCTAGCCTTCATGCCCTCTTCAATAAACTTGCCCATCCGCACCATTTCCTCGGGGCTTGGGGGGGTGGTCCGTTCAGGTGTTTTGTAAATGCTCAGAAATCGCATGGGAAATCTCTCCTTGTGTTTTGGACCGGTGAGCCCGGGGCTCTCTTCCGGTTTCACTGATACGTCGAACAGGCGCAGCCGGAATCGACAGCGCCCGACAACTTTCTTAGAGATATTTTTCTGGCGTGACCTCGAGCCAATGAAATGTGACGAGCTGGTACTGTTTCTCTCGAAACCGGTAGGGTCCGTGACCCGCGATCACTTCACCCGCGTCAAAGTCCTTTTCCACCGCGTATCTTTGAAAAAGTGCAACGCCACATGTCCCATCCAGGCAATCCGGGTCACTAAACCCGTTTTCTGGTACTCGCCATCGGGAGCCTTGAATGACCAGTAATTGAAGAGCGGCCGGCCTATCATGTTCTCCCGCGGCACAAGCCCCCAGAAGCGCGAATCCAGGCTGCCGTGGCGATGATCGCCCATCATGAAGTATTTGCCGGGCGGCACCACCAACTCGCCATTCTCGATGTGAGTCGGTAACTCCACCACCCACGACGTCAACGCGCCATGATCGTCTTCAACTGTCGGCACCACGGCCGGAAACTCATCGAGAAACTCCTGCTGCGCCGGCGAGGAAACTGGCGTATCCAGCCCCTCGGGAGGCTGCGGTTGCGCCACGCCGTTCACGTAAACCACGGCGTCGTGCAAATGAATGTGGTCGCCGGGTAGTCCGATCAAGCGCTTCACCAGGATGTCGTATTTCGGATTCCCATCCTCATCCGGTTCGGGTTGCGGCAACGGCCTATAAAACACCACTATGTCCCCGCGTTTGGGCTCCCGCGCATGAATCAGCGGCATCCACTTCGCCGGCTCTGAAAACGTGATTCGGTCGACCAGCAGGTGATCACCCACCATGAGGGTGTGCTCCATCGAACCGGAAGGGATTACAAAGTTTTGTGCCAGAAACGTGAGGATGAATAATCCCACCACCAGTACTGAGCAGATGCCGGCCACAGCCTCAAAGGGTGTCTCGCTCGTTTTAGTCTTGCCGCCCTTTCCCTTTCCTTCACTGTCCAGCCCTGCGGCAACCGCGCTCTTGTCTCCCATTCCACCTCTCAGGCCCTCGAGTCATCATATCCATCACCGGACAACAAAACGTGACGCAAAAAGGGCTGCCATGCGTCCTTCCGCCTGGCAGCACCATTTTCGCTTCCAGCTTCTTCGCACTGTCTTAGTTCGAACTCGCCGCCACCGTAGACGGCTTTTCCATGATTCCCTTCATTTTCAGGTAAATCGAGTTTGTCCAACCGAACCCAATCTCGTTGTGCTTGTATCCCGTGGCGATGTGCACGTCCGCGCTCCTCGATACCACGTTGTACTTTTCGCGAATCGTGCCGTCGTGAGCAAAGCCCTCGTCCACCGTTTCGTCAAAATGCTTTGCAATCCGCGCCGCATCGTCGTGAAACCCCGCGGTCTCAAGACCTGCCACGCCGATCCAGTTTGTCGGAGCCCAACCGAACGGCTCGTCCCACTGTAATCCGGTGTCCGTGTTACTCATGGAAAGGCCGCCCGGCCGCTCGAAAAGGTTCAGCTTTGCCACCACCTGCTTTGCTTCTTCACGCGTGGCAACGCTCGCCCAAAGTGGATAAAGCGACGAGATGTAGGCGTACGTGTCCGGCCGTCCATGGATGTAGTCGTAGTCGGCAAACACACCCTCCTTCGCACGCCACAAATAGCGGTGAATTGCTGCATTCCGCGCTACCGCACGCCGATCCCACTTTGCCGCATCCTTGGGCATCCCGAGCACGTGCGCGATATGCGACAGGTCGCGCTCATAACGATAAAGCAGGCTGTTCAGGCACACCGGCGCAAAGTGATGCGTCTCGCCTGAGAACGGCCCGAACCGATTACTCGGATCGAACCCCGACTCACGCATCGCGCGATCAGCAAGATAGAAATCCTTGCTCAATCGATACCCGTCAGCCCACGCCCGCATGCATACGTGGCCCGCATTCACATCGCAACTGGTCTGCTTAAGGCGCTGCGTCTCCGCGGCATCGGGATGCTCCGAACCCTTCACCAGGTAGCCTTCTCCACCAGAATGCGGATGCGCGAGGAGCCATCGAATCACGTCGGGATAATACGTGCTATCGTCCGCCATCTCCGGCACCGGGCCCTTGCCGTAGTCGAAGTACCGCGCCAGTCCCGTCGTGCCTGCGGCATGCTCCGGCCGGTCCCACGTGGCGTGGTCCTTTTCGGCCAGTTTGTAGGCATGTTCCAGCCACTTCCGCGCTTCCGCGCGTCCTTCGGGTGTTTGCGCAAAGCTTGCCGGATTCTCGTAAACCGCAAGAATCATCGACGTCAAAAATGGCGGCTGCGACCGCGTAAGGTAATACGTCCGATTCGCATTCAACACGCTTCCGTAGTTCTCTATCTCGAACAGGAAGTTGTCGACAGTCCCCTTCGCCAATGCCTCGCGATGGTCGGCTTCGAGCCCCAGCAGGATGAAAAAGCTGTCCCAGCCATACATCTCATTGAAACGCCCGCCTGGCACCACGTAAGGTTCCGGCAGATAGAGCAGCCCCTCGTCCGGCAACTCCAACGGGTCCACGTCGCCCAATTTCTCAATGTGCCGCGGAAGGCTCTCCACCTTCACGCCGCATTTCTCCGTGAGCGCTTTCACGCTCTCAGGAACGGGCATGCCCGCGGGCAGATAGAGAATCGGATTGGCTGTGACCTTGATGTCCACCAGGGAGTGGCAATCGGTCATCGAACGTGTCAGCGTATCCCATGCAGCGTGGATGTAATGCAGCGTGGCCTCAGAGCTTGGTGCTGTGAGCTGTGCTGCCTCCTGCGCGCTTGAGATGTGGATTGCGGCTAATACAAACACAAACAATCGAAGCAATTTCATGGAGTTCTCCGCCGGGTTCCCGGTCGATGCACTGGAGTGTATCGCACGGCATGTGCGGCACGCCGCAGGATATTTCTCTTCTTGCGGGAACAGTTCACCGCGCATCGGTGTCTACACAAGCACAGTGGTTCCGATCGGGATGTGCGGAGTGCGTCAGGCCCCGCTCCCGGCGCCCTGATCAGCGCCGCGAGCGCCTCGCTCGCTTGCGTGCAAATTCGTACTCCCGGGCGGGGCGGCTGACTTCACACTCGGGAGGCACGCCATGTTTGAAGACTCCACCTTCGAATCCACAGGCAGAATTCGCACCCGCAGCCGCCGCTGGATGATCGCCACATTTGTTCTTAACGGATCAGTGTTGGTCGCGCTGATACTCATCCCACTCATCTATCCGGAAGCGTTGCCGGGCAAACTCATGACAATTCTGCTGACAACCCCGCCACCACCTCAGGAAGCGTCTCGCCAGCAAGAGGTAACGCGCGTGTCTCGCCGCACCAGCGATACGATGGGACCACAACTCACAGTTCCGCGCCAGCTCCCGAAGGGGCTCGGGCAAGAAACTGGATCCGAAACCATTCTCGGAGTTACGCAACTACTGTCCATGAACGATCCTATGGGTATTCCGGATGGGAACCCCTTTCGCTCCGGAGCCCCAACTCTTGTTAAGCCTGAGGTCCGGCCCGAAGGGCCGCCGCACATCTCCTCAGGAGTCGCCGCCGGGCTGCTGATCCAGAAGACTCTCCCTCTCTACCCGCCGATTGCCAGAGCTTCCCGAACAGAAGGCCGAGTCGAATTGCAGGCCATCATCTCCAAGTTCGGCACCATCGAAAACCTTCGCGTGGTCAGCGGTTCTCCCATGCTCCAGCAGGCCGCCATCGATGCCGTGAAGCAATGGCGCTACCGCCCGTACATGCTCGACGGCGAGCCGGTCGAAGTCGAAACCACCATCACAGTGATCTTCTCGCTCGGCCGCTGAATACAGTCGCGGACCAGCAAACCCGATGGCCGCGGCACAGACTGAGCGAGACTGGGCCCAGTTTGCCGATTCGCAAACCCGCGGATCGGCGAAGGTCTAACACTGGCTTCCGGCCCACCCCAAAAACCCTTCGGGCAGCACGAATGTGCAATTGCGGAGGCCCGTGTAGCGCACCCACGGGGCCATCGGCGACAATCGCTTCTGCTATGCGAAACTTCACGCGCCGCACGTTTCTCCAAACTGCCTCCGCCGTCACGGTTGCCACTGCAGCCTCGCGTTCGCTCAGCGCCACGTCGCGCCAGCGGGTCTTCATCGGGTCCAACACACCCGATGGCATTCTCGCATTTGACTGGAATCCAGCCACGGCGGAGCTCACGCCCGCCGGCGTCGCCGCCAAGCTCAGCAACGTCGACTGGATTACTTACTCCCCGGACCGCAAATTCATCTTCGCCGCGTCGGAAGTTGACTCGTACAACGGCAAGCCCACCGGTGCCGTCGCCAGTTACGCGGTCGCCAATGGCAAGCTCACTGAAGTTTCAGGTCAGAACTCGGCAGCCAAAGGAACATGCCATGTAGGGCTCGACCACACCGGTCACGTTCTTCTATCTGCCGACTACGGCGGGGGCTCTGCCGCCAGCTTCAAAATCACTAACGGTCAGCTCAGTCCTGCCGTCTGGACCGAACACTACACTCAGCACGGACCCAATCCGGACCGTCAGGAAGCCGCGCACGCGCACTTTGCGTCGTTCTCACCAGACAATCGCTTCGCCTACATCAACGACCTCGGCGGAGACTGCATTCACATCTACAAGCTCAACGCGGCGACGGCGAATCTGACCGCCGCAGGCACCTACCAATCCAAGCCCGGTGCTGGTCCGCGCACTCTGCACTTCCACCCCAACGGCACTACCGCTTATTGCATGAACGAACTCAACTCGAGCGTCACCGTGCTCAAGTGGAACAAGGCCGACGGCAGCCTCACGGCACAATCCACAATCGACCTCAATCCCGAGGCGTCACATGGCGTATCCACTGGCTGCGATACCGTGATCTCCCGCGACGGCCGATACGTCTATTTCGCAAATCGCGGCGACGACTATCTCTTCAGCTGCAAGGCCGACCCCACTAGCGGCGCGCTCGCGCCCATGGGAAAAACCAGCTGCGGCGGCAAGACGCCTCGCAACTTCACCCTCGACCCAACAGAGAAGTGGATGCTCGTGGCCAACCAGAATTCCAGCCAACTGAGCGTCTTTGCGCGAAATCCTGAAACAGGTGCACTCTCCGATCAGGGCAAGAGCTACGATTGCGCATCTCCGATGTGCATTCTGTTTGCTTGATTTCTCGTCTGAGATCAGTCCCGCTTATTCAGGCTTCGCCTTGGTGAATCCGGCGAACACAAGCCCCGCGATGGCCGCCACCAGCGGTCCCAGCAGCAAATATCCGGTAGCGATGAGCAGCGTGTGCACCAGCGCCTGGGTGGCTTCTGACCCGATTGCCAGTCCCTGGTATTGTTTCCACGGATCTGCGGTCTGACCTGGCGCCAGCGAATAAAACGATCCCGCAACCATCGTTCCGAATGTGATGAGGCACGTCACCATCGCGCACCAAATCGAGCAAAGCATTGCGAATCCGCCCTGGTATCCAGCGCGTTTGCCCCGGCTCCCTGCGACTCCCCAAAGCACCAGCGTCAGGCCCATCAATGCATAGCGTGGGAACGGTGACTGCGACGGGTCGTCTGCTCCGGGCCTGCCCGCCAGAATCATCGCGCCCGATAGGAGGAGTCCTGCGAAAACTCCAATGATTCCCGACGTGAAAAGGCACTTCCTGGCGCTGTCATCGCGTGCGCTTCCAATCCAGATGGATACCAGGAGATACCCCACCATACCGACTGCGGGGTCAATTCCGGTGGCGCCATTTCCCGGCAGCGAGGTAACCTGGCTCCAAGGCCAGAGCCGGTACCCCAGGAGTGCCATGTTCGCCAACGTCAGTAATATGAGTGGAATTCTAAAAATTGGCGAACGTCTTTCTGCGTGCATTCCTGATCCCCGCCTCTCCACAAGCTCGGCTTTAGGTTGAAATTCCCCGCCTTTATCGCTCGCGGGACCCCATCAATGGCGGATCATCTGATCCCGCCGCTAATACGGCGCATTTGAAGTATGAACCCTGCGAGCGGGCGTTGCGTTACGTTTACACTCCGCGGAGGTACCGATGACTCAAACCAGATGTTACCTGGGGCGGAGTGAAAAGAAATGGTTTGAAGGCTCGAGTCTATTCGATTGCCCCGTCGCCCCATTGCTGCGGAACAAGATATCCCTCTCCTCTAGATTACTTTCGAATACATGGGTAATGGGATTTGCGGCTGAGATTAATCTATGCTCCTTGCAGCACCGCGGAGGACAAGCGCGCGTCTGGAAATTCTCCCGCGGAGGATTCGGTGGTTTCCACCGCGATCCGGGCCAGTTCCCAGGCGGAACGGTCCTTCATGAGCCTCGAAACCAGGGCGGTATGCATGGCATGCCCGGCACGCTCTGCCACCACGTGGCCTTCGATCCGCCGGCCGGCCAGTGCCAGGTCGCCGATCAGGTCCAGCACCTTGTGGCGCACATACTCGTCGAAGAACCGAAGCGGGCCATTTTCTGGTCCTTGCGGACCCAAAATGATCGCATTCTCGGGGCCGGCGCCACGGATCAGGCCCATATCGCGCAGCCGCTGCTCATCGGCCTTGTATCCAAACGTCCGCGCAGGCGCGATTGCGGTGCCGTAGTCTTCAGCCGCAAGGTCAACGTAAGTACTTTGTTTACCGATGGGTGCCGGGAAGTCGATGGCATAGTCGATGCGATATCCGCTTCCGGGATAAACACCGATGAATTTGTCACCCTCGCGCACTTCCACGGGTCGCAATACCCGGATGTACTCGCGGCGACGTCGCTGCGTCCGGATTCCGACACTCAAGAATGCCTCGACATACGGCAGCGCGCTACCGTCCAGGATGGGCAATTCCAGGTTGTCGAGCTCGACAATCACGTTGTCTACGCCCATCCCGATCAGGGCCGACAACAGGTGCTCAGTCGTAGAAATCAGCACACCCTGTCGCATCAGGCTCGTGGCATAACTCACTTTTGCCACGTTCCGGCCATTGGCGGGAATTTCGAAATTGTCCAGATCGGTCCGGCGAAAAACGATTCCTGACCCGGCGGGAGCCGGCAGCATCCGCATCTTCACAGGTGCCCCAGAATGGAGCCCAACGCCTGAGACTTCCAGGGGTGCTGCTATGGTTTGTTCCAAATGGGCGGGTTGAGCCAAATATCTGCTCCTAAGGACACTCCAGGACCGGGGGCGTACTGCTAGGTTAGACGCAAACCGTGAAAACTCGAGCGTGGCATTTTTGCCACAGTCTGCGCCGGTAAGCCGCGCTTTTCGAGCAAGTTTACGGTTTCCTTACGCTTACTGGCGACGGTCTTCTCCCAATTATCGCCCTTTTTGATTCCAGGCCGCTGAGTGCATGCTTCCTGACGCGTGCACGCGCTAGAATCTCTGCATCCTGCTGGTTGAGGAGAAGCTTTGCGCACTAATTCCATGCCGGATCAACCCGTGGCCATGCGCGCCCTTCTGGCCGGCGCCCGCCGCAAAGAGGCTGCACTCCTGGACTTGATCCAGAGGCTTGTTCGAATAGAATCTCCGTCCGATGACAAATCTGCTGTGGACTCCTGCGGCGAACTTACTGCCGGTCATGCCAAGGCTCTTGGTGGCCGGGTCAAAATCCACCGCCAGCGTCAGTATGGCGACGTCATTGAAGCCCGCTTCGGACCCCGCTTTCGCTCCTCCGCTGCAAAACCTGTCTTGCTTCTTGGCCACATTGACACCGTATGGCCTCTCGGAACGCTCAAGACCATGCCGTGCCGCATTGCCGACGGACGCCTTTGGGGGCCCGGCACTCTCGACATGAAGGTTGGAGTGTCGATGGCTTTCATCGCCATTGAAATGCTCGCCGAAGCCAGTTTGCTCAATCGCGAGATCGTTCTCCTGCTGAACAGCGACGAGGAGATCGGCAGCCCCGTTTCTCGCCCCATCACGGAGCGCCTGGCCGCCGAGTGCGCTGCCGTTTTCGTTCTCGAGCCGGCGCAGGGACTTGCCTACAAGACGGCACGCAAGGGAACCGGTAATTGGAGAGTGGAGGTCAAAGGCATCGCCGCGCACGCAGGTGTCGATTTTGAGAAAGGTGCGAGCGCCCTCCGCGAACTGGCTCGTGTCATTGAGATCGTAAGCGGCTGGACTGATCTCAAACGCGGTCTGACCGTGACGGTCGGTTTGGCCGGTGGCGGATCCAAGACCAACGTGATTCCTGCCGAAGCCTGGGCTGAGGTTGACGTGCGCATCGCTCGAAAAGCCGATGGTCCCCGCGTCACGCGCAAATTTTCAACCCTCAAGCCCGCGGACGGCCGCTGTTCCCTGATCGTAACTGGCGGCATCAATCGGCCGCCCATGGAGCGCACGCGAGGAACCGTTGCTCTCTATCGACGTGCCCGTCTCCTCGCAGCAGAACTCGGCATTGAACTTGACGAAGCTTCTACCGGGGGCGCCTCCGACGGCAACTTCACGTCGGCCCTCGGTGTTCCGACACTCGACGGCATGGGCGCCGTCGGTGAAGGTGCCCACGCCCTTCATGAGTCCGTTCTTCTCGAACACCTTGCCCCGCGAACCGCGTTACTCGCCGCGATGCTGGCCCTGGAAACTTAGCTCGCCACCGCTTTCACCGCAGTATTGTTTCTGATGAGCTTGTTGCGTCTTCTTCAACGCTCCACAATCACGCCCATCAAAGCGGATCATCCGGCCAAAGGATTGGCAGGGATCGTATTCCGGCAAGACAGTCGATGACCACCAGATTGAGTTCTCTGGATCAGATTTCATCGCGCTCATGCAATCATCGAACAATCGGGCGAATCGAATGGAGGCCGAAATCCTATGCCGCGGACCATTCAGGTACTTTCTCTAACCGCACTTCTCACGTGCTCCAGCTTGGGCGCCCAGTCGTCCGCGACACCCGCGCACACCACGCCTACGGCCACCCCGACCGCCAATTCGGCACCGACAGCGGACACACTGTGGGCTTACGCCGGCACGTGGAAGATCGAAATCGACCGCGTCGATTCGCCGTACAGCAAAGCTGGCCATGAAGCCACAATTCTCCACAACGACTGCTGGAAGAGTGGTCAGTATGTTGCCTGCCGCCAGATCGTCGATGGAGACCCCAAGGTGCTGATTGTTTTCACCTGCGCCAAGCCCGATCACACCTGCACGAGCTATCAGATTCCAACGGACGGCGGCGCACCTGGTTCCGGCACACTGGTCGTCGAAGGCAATACCTGGACGTTTCCGTGGTCAAGCACCGACGACGGCAAGACGACGTACTTCCGGGTCGTCAACGTCTGGTCGTCACCCACCACCATCGACTATCGCCAGGAGTACTCCATCGACCAGCAGCACTGGACTCGCACCGCCACTGGCCACGAAGTAAAAACCAGCTCGAATTGAAGTGGGTACTTAGAACAGGCGCAGGACAAACATTCAATCAGAATGGACTGCGTTTCGTCTTCTAATCTAGCCGGGTCAAAAACGCCTCGCCCTCAGCGGGCCGCAATCGGCTTGCAATCGTCTCTGCCAAATGGCGGTTATCTCCTTGAGGACGGATCCTTACCCAGTAGCTATCCGTTCCTGAGAATTCAATAACGCTCGCGTCGGGATATCGGCTCTGCAATTGAGCCTTCAGTTTGAGAGCAAGGTCCTCATCATGAAAGGCCCCAATCTGTACGCACCACCGACCGCCAGTCTCTATCGGCTTCGGTGTCTGGTACACATCTACCCGCACCCGCACCAAGCCCGCCCTATAAACCCCGGTGGCCTTGGCAGAAGCAATCGTAAGGTCCAGAATGCGCCCGTCCACAAACGGTCCACGGTCGGTAATGCGCATCGCCGACCACTGGCCGGTCTTGAGATTCGTCACCACGATTAACGACCCCATGGGAAGAGTGCGATGCGCGGCCGTCAGGGCGGCGTCGTCAAAAACCTCTCCGTTGGCTGCCTTCCGGCCCTTGTAAGGTGCGCTGTACCACGTTGCCAGTCCCACCTCCGTTTGAATCGGCGGATGCGTGTTCACGAAGCGAATGTCTTCCGCGGTGACGCCCCCGGAGGGAACGGGCGTGGGAGGAATCCGCGATGTTTGCGGGGGCCGCGCCGGAGGAATGTTCAGAGGTGCAGAAGGTGCCTCGGCCTGCTCCGTCTCAATAGGCGGAGCCATCGGCGGGGCCTTTGAAGATTGCTTGTGATGCCCGCAGCCAGCCAGTCCTGCCGCCAGGAACACCGCAGCCCATCCGGCTCTACGGCGCGCAACCGGAGCCCACATTTGCAATGCTTCGCTCAGGGTTGCGGTCCTTTCGATGGGGCGCCGGGCGTCTTGCTTTTATCGAATCGGTCCGCCAGCCCGTGAAGGGTATCGGCCACAGAACGCATGGCTGAGATCGATTCTCGCCGCACCTGCGGTACCACCGCGTCATTCACATAGGCGATGGCGTGGCGCAGTTCCATCTGGATCAGTTCCATGGCTTCTTCGATGCGTCTTCCGAAGTCATTGGGTGGCGGGGGGTCCGACTGCGGTCCCGGCGGAGGCGGTGTGCTCATGGCAAAGTACCTCGACGGTCATCTCGTTCGAGACAACACAATCTCAGTCTCTGAGGATGCGGATTCCGCGTCAATGTCACGTCCGACGCAACGTGCCCCATCGGTTAATAACGTTACTACGCCTATAATTTCAACTTTCCGTCGCCAGTGACTCAGAGACCATCCCCTCGTTTGCGCCGTCCCACCAACAAGCACAAACTCGCTGTTGCCGTCGTTCGCGTCCCCGGTTTCCGTGCGATCTCGGATTTCCGGCCATACATCTCTATCCCGCTGTCATCTCAACTCATAGGGCCACTTGGCTAACTTGGAGGGCAAATCAAGCAACAGTCCCCAGGATGGAACAGTCTCGCCAAACTGCGACCGCGGCGCATCGCCCTCGCCGCCGCTTTTCTGTTTCCGATATCCGCGGTCATTCTGCCAGGTGATATTCGCGCCCAGCAACCCGATTTGCAAATTGCGGAAGCTATCCTTCCCGACGCGCCAGAGCCTCAAAACCCCTCTTCCAGCCCCACGCCCCAGCCGAATCCCTGTCCGCCCCAAACCTTGAGTTCGGGCAAGCCTGTTTCGGCGCCGCCCGCCGCCTTGCTCTATCCCGGCACCGGCACCAGCGCTCCCGGCGTTCATCCTGCGACGGTCCCTTGTACCCGGCGCCGTCTCAATTGGTACCAGCGCTTCGTAAACGGCCCTCAGGACAAGCCACTCACACCCGGCGACAAGGCGTGGCTGGCCGTTCGCAACCTGGCAGATCCCTTCAACCTCATCACCATCGGAGGAGACGCAGCCATCGCCGTCGGCGCGGACAGCCATTCCGACTACGGTCCGGGTATGCGCGGTTTCGGCCGGTATTTCGGCGTCAGCTTCACTGAGGACATGACCGGAGAATTCTTCGGCACGTTCCTCATCCCTTCTATCGTCCATCAGGATCCCCACTACCACCGCATGGAGCACGCCAGCATTCCGCGCCGCATTGGACACTCACTCCTGCAGGTCCTCTGGACCCAGGGGGACAACGGCAAGGGAATGCCCAACTACGCCAACCTGGTCGGCTTCGGGTTTGACGACGCTATCGCCAACCTCTACGTTCCGGAACGCGAAACGAATGCCGAGCGCCAGTGCTCAGCGCTACGGAATTGCTCTTGCCTCCGCCCCCATTGGCAACATTGTCAGTGAATTCCTGCCCGATGTGGCCAGCCACATTCACGTTCAGATCGTGATCATTCAAAGGATCATCAACCAGGTCGCCATTAGGGAAACCATGAACAACGGCAGCAGCCAGTAAGCCCACCGGCGATCTAAGTGGCTGCTCCGCCAATCACTTCCAATCTGCGTCACGCCTCGCCCGCCCTCCCGTTCACACCCCAATCCTCGCCGTTCAACCCAATATTTCCCCGTTCGCTGTGCCCAAGTTGGATTGACGAGCCTCACCAAATAGCCTGAAAGTGCGCAATTCGCCTCCAGCTTCCCCAATCGCGGACGCTGCAGGCTGCCGGGGCACGCAACCACTCGCCGGCGACACATTAGCTCAACAGTTCAAAGGAGATCGCAACATCATGGCAAAAGCGACAAAGTACGCTGAAAAAGCCGCCGTATACGCGGCCAAGGGAGCCTGGGCCGTATTCGAACGGTTCAACCGCATCAGCCCGAACCCGTCCTTTACGCCCAAATGGAGCGAGAAGCCCCTCCTCAAGTCCTACGAGAAGGAAAAACCGCCGCTGGGCTGGCCGCGTACCACCGACTCCCTCTGCCCCAAGTGCGTGCCCGAAATCCGCAAGCAGATCCTCGATGGCAAGCTACCGCACGAAGTCCTTCTCAATGAGAAGGTGGGCGAAATCAAGGCCCAGATCATCGAGCGCGACGGCAAGATCCTGATGGTGAAGGACTGCCCCAAGCACGGCCACTTTGAAGACGTGATGTCCATCGACACCGCCTTCTTCAAGCACCTCGAAGAGAGCTTCCCGGGCCGCGATATCCGCGCTCACGGCGCAGGCGACGAGAAGCTGCACAATCACGGCACATCCACCGTTACGCACGGCCGCGGCTCGGTACTCACCATCGACCTCACCAACCGCTGCAACATGATGTGCGATCCGTGCTTCATGGATGCCAACCAGGTCGGCTTTGTGCACGAACTCACCTGGGAAGAGATCAAGACCATGCTGGACAACGCCATCACCATCAAGCCCAAGCGGCAGATGAGCGTCCAGTTCTCCGGTGGCGAGCCCACGCTGTCGCCTTACTTCCTTGACGCTGTGGCCTACTCGCGCAAGGTTGGCTACAACTCGGTCCAGGCCGCGTCGAATGGCATTGAGTTCGCCAAGTCCAAGGAACTCTGCCGCGCTGCAGCTGAAGCCGGCCTCCGTTACGTCTACCTTCAGTTCGACGGCATCGGTAACGCTGCCAACTCGCACCGCAAGGTCGGTAACCTGTTCGACGTAAAGCTCCAAGCCATCAACAATCTGCATGAAGCCGGCGTCGATATCGTTCCTGTCACTACCATCATCAACGGCATCAATAACGAGCAGGTCGGCCGCATCATCGAGTTCGCGCTCGACAACCCCAAGAAGATCAGCTTCCTCAGCTTCCAGCCGGTCAGCTTTACCGGCCGCGACGAAGATATCTCCGAAGAGCGCCGCGTCGCCCAGCGTTACACCCTTTCGCACATGGCGCATGACGTCAAGAACCAGGTTGGCCTTGGCGTTCCGGAGCGCGACTGGTTCCCCATCAGCTTCATGTCCACCTTCTCTGACTGGGCGGATCTGGTGCACGGGCCCACCGCCGAGTGGGGCCAGCTCTCCTGCGGATGCCACCCCAACTGCGGTATTGGCATGGCGCTCATGATCGACAAGGAAACCAAGGAAGCCGCTCCTGTCACCGCGTTCCTCAACATGAACCAGGTGGCCAAGGATCTTGCCAAGGTCAACGACGCGGCCCGCGGCAAGTGGCTCTCCGTCGTCGGTTTCGGGCTCGCGCTTCTGCGCAACTACGATCCATTCCAGTCGCCCACCCACTTCAAGATCAGCGACATGCTCAAGAAGATGGATAAGACCTTCAACGCCACCGGCAAGGACTACGGCTCCGTCAAGGGCGACCGCACCATGAAGGACATCGAGAAGCGCCGTTCCGATCGCTGGAACTTCCTCTTCATCGCCGGCATGTGGTTCCAGGATCTGTTCAACTACGACTTCCGCCGCACCGAGCAGTGCATCATCCCTTACGCCACGCAGGAAGGCGAAATCAGCTTTTGCGCGTACAACACCGGCGTGGGCTGGAGAAACATCATCGAGAAGATGCACATGACCGCCACCCTCACCAAGTGGTATGAAGAGCACGGCCGTCACGAAATCTTCGCCGGCGGCAAAAAGGTCGGCATGACCAACGTCGGCCACGAACTGGTGCTCAACATGGAGCACGTCAACTCTGAAGCCAACCATACCCTCGACAACCTCGGCATCGCCAAGAACGCCCGCGAAGAAAAGCTTCGCGCCCGCAATCTGACCGCCACCGAGAAGGTAAAGCAGGACGCCGAAAACGCCCGCATGGCCAAGCTCTATCGCGAGCAGGTTCTTGGCGAGAAGCCCATCGAGGGCCTGGTCAGCCTGGATTCAATCCGCCCCGCTTCCAACAACGCCGCGTCGCCCATCAACCGCCATCAGCCCGCAGAGCCGGTAGCCGGCGACGACTAAGCAGCTGAACCACTTTCGCCTGCTTTTCCAATCTGGTTCTCTCAGGAAACACAAAGGCTGCTCCCACCGGAGCGGCCTTTGTGCATTTGTGACACCGCGTCACCGCTGGCATTCACCGCGCCTTTCGCGAATGTCTTGAATGACAGGCATGCGTCATCTACAGTTGGGTCTGTTGTCGCGACACGTGCGGAGCGCCCCATGGCTGAATCAACCTCGTCGAGCCTCGATCTCACTCTCGACCGTCTCTCCAAGATTGCGGGCATTCTGGTCCCGCTGGTGATTGGTGCGGTCGGCGCTCTCTACACCATCGAAAAGGACAAAAGCGATCAGGCCACACGAGATGCCCAACTGAAACGCGATCAGGATCAGAGAACCTTCGACAATGCCCAGAAACAGTACTCCAACCTCACTGCCCTTTTACCCCTGCTCACCAGTGACAAGCCCAATGAGGTCAAGATAGGCCTCGAAGTTTACATCGCCGAGACCAAGGACTCTCAGGCCCCCATCGATCTGCAGCTTTCCATCCAGCAGCTTTCAAATCAGTTTCCCGAGCAGGCCGCGCTTGTGCAACGAGCCGCCGAAGCTGGGCGTGAACAGCAAAAGACCCAATGCACAGCAAATCCCGACGGCCTCTACATCCAGGTTGCCAACAGCACGGAGCAACTCGATCGCGGCAAGAGTCTCGCCAGGGCGTTGGCGAATCACCTGACGTGGCCAATTCAGGGCGTTCAGCGCATCGATCAGGGCCCGGCTGTCAATCAGCTTCGCTACTACTTCAACCCTGACAACGACGCCAGGGCCGCCAATATCATCACTGCACTCGCACAGTCTGGGATCTCACCAATCCAGAAACAGGATCTGACGCAGAGATATCTGAAATCCGGATGCGCTCCGCCGCATGTCTTTGAGTTGTGGATGGGCACCTCCACTCCCCTTGGTGCGTCTAGCCTTCCTCGCTAGTTTTCCCCCGCTCCTCATCGGTACTCAAGCTCTAGTAACCAGAGGATGAGTATTTGAGGAATGTGAGCAATGTTGCTCAGTGTTTCCGGGCATGGTGTGTTAGTACTTGAAGTGCCCCTTAGATTTTTGGACTGAGACGACTGGTCCAGGAACTGATGCCTTGGGTACAGCTTCCATAGTTCCATATCTATCTTGTCGAATGGGTTCCTTTCGTGGCCATCCCCCAACCACCCCATTCAATCTGACTTCGCTCCTAACCTCGCACACTTCGAGGCGCGATGCGTGTCGCATTCACTAGTTCTCAGGGGTCAAATAACCATGCTGCAAGCGCACGTGCTGGACATCCGGCAACGCACGTTACATCTGTCTGGGCCAGAATCAGAAGCGGCACGCCAGATCCACCTGATGGGCAATTCAGCCCTCTTTGCTGACATCCCGCTCGGGCAGTGCAAGGAAATCGCCCTCTCCGCGCGCCTGGTGGACTATGCGCCGGACGAGATCCTGTTCATGCAGGGACATCCCGTGCGCAACCACATTCTCCTCCATTCCGGCATCGTCAAAACCACCCAGGTCAGCGCATCCGGGCAAGAAGCGCTGCTCTGGATGAACGGGCCTCGTGAGTCGGTCGGCATTCCCAATGAAATGCCCGGCCACCGCCACGCTTGTTCCGCGCGCGCAATGTTGCATTGCCAGGCACTGACATGGGACGATTCCCGATTTCAAGCAATCATTCGAAGATACCCGCAGATCAGCGTCAACATTAATCGGATGCTCTACGTGCAGTTGGTTGAACTCGAGCAGCGCTTCCGCGAGATCGCCACGGAAAAGGTAGCCGCGCGGTTGTCGTTTGCCCTCACCAGGCTCGCCGAAAAAATCGGCGTACCCGTTGCTGGAGGAGTGGAAGTGTACCTCTCTCGCGAAGAGCTGGCCCAGATGATCGGCACAACCCTGTTTACCGTGAGCCGCATTCTCTGTCAGTGGGGAGACGAGGGCTTCATCGCCCCTCGCCGTCATGGCGTAACGATCTACGATTCTGCCAGGCTCTTGCAGACCGGCGTCAACGCGGCGGAAATCCCCAATTGAAACAGGTGGCCGGCCCAGGCGCTTCTTAGTTCAGCCATTTTCGTCGGCCCGACCCGAGATCGCGCGCCAGTCCCTGCCAACAAAACAAGGGCCGCTCCCACCCGGAGCGGCCCCTCTACATTCAATTTCTAAACGCGGCCTACCCCTTCGCCTTCTCCGCCTCCACCAGCCATCCCCGCTTCAACTTCTCCATCGGAATGCTCGTCAAATACGGCTTGATATCCAGCACCGGCGTTCCATCCAGCATGTCCAGCCCCCGCACACGCAACGTGCATCCATCCCTCTCCAGCAATTCCACCACCGTGAGCGCAATCGGATTCGGCCGGAACGGTGATCGCGACGCGAACACCCCGTGCACTTTGTTATCCATCGGCGACGGACCCGTCAGCTCGACTCCTTCCGAGCGATCGAATTCCCAGATAACAAACAAATGCGAAAACCCCTCGATATCCAGCAGCCCCGCCTCAAACTCGCGCAGAATTTCCAGCGTGCCCTCCGCTTCGTGCCTGGCACCTAATCCGCGCGGCACGTCGCTGGTGTTCGTATACTGGCTGCGCACAAATCCAATCGGCTTCGACGTAAACATCGTGAGCTCCCCCATCCGTGTTAACGATGGCCCCGGCCGGTCTCGCCGATCCTGCCATTCACTTAATCAAATTTCCGCAGCCAGATATCCTTGACTGAAATCTTGCACGGCTCGCTTTCAATCTCGAACCCGATCAGCCCCGCCTGGTTGTTCACCGAGTCCTTGTTGTCATCGATGAACACCGCCATCAACTGCCCGTTCATGATGTGCATCATCACGCCGCCGCGCGCAATCACCTCGTACTCGTTCCACTCGTTCACCTTCACGTATCCGCCCAGCGCCTCAATATCCCCAATGCGCGCCACCAGCCGATTGGTCTCTCCCGGCAACGATTGCGTCACCTGCCCGCGATACGCGAGGATTCCCTGCATCGTGTTTTCCGAGTACCACTGGCCCGTGAAAATCGATGTAGACGCCGTCACCGGAAACCAGAAGTCCGCTTGCGGCCCCGTCATCATGAACTTCAAGTCGTACGGCGGCAATCCCTCCGGCTGCCCCCTCGTCCACGGCACGCCCGTTACGCTGCGATATTGAATCCCGCCTCCACCGCCCTTTTCAATCTTCATGCGCAGCTTCAGATCGAAATCCCGCGCCTTGTCGCCGCGATACACAATGTAGTTATTCCCCTTCGGCTTGCCCTGCAGCGTCTCGCCCACCATCAAGCCGTCATCCACGCGCCAGATCGTCGTATCCGCATCCCACCCGGCAAAACTCTTGCCGTCGAAGATCTGCTTGAACCCGCCATGGTCGTCGAAGGTGTACGGTGCCGGGTCATGAAACTTCGGCATCCCGATGAGCTTCTGCCCCTGCGATCCGGTCTGCGGCGGCCCAGCCGGTTGCGACTCAAGCGCCGGCGGAACGGCCTGCGCATAAATCTCTCTCGCGATCCCCATCAGCACAACCGACACCACACCCGCCCAAATGATCGTTCGCCAAACAAACCCAACTCCGCTGCATGCACCCATCGCGTTCTGAACCCCTTCGGTTAAATCAATTCACAAAGAAGAGGAGTCTATCCGGCGCAGCAATTCATTGGCGACAACTTTCTCCCACCCTTCACAGCACCGCTGCAACATGGGGCGCTCGCGGACGCGTGCTGACCTTCCAGATCTCCCACGCCAGCTGCAGCACTACGAGCATCGACAACAGCATCACGCCTGTGTAGAGCTGGTGATTCAGCCACACCAGGTCAAGGCCTGCCGGCATCCGCGAGGCCTCGTCCGGGTTCGCTTCCAGGAAGACATGTCCGGGCGCCGTCAGCAGAAGCAGGGTCGGCACCACCCCCATCGCCTTGGTTGCCAGCTTCTGGGTCACGCTTCTCACTTCCCAGTTGCCGCTCAGCAGGTTATAGCCGTGCCAAGCCAGTTGCACGACGTTGAACACCACAATCACCCAGAAAAACTCCACCGCAATATGCGCCAGCCGGATCGCCGAATGTTCCAGATATGCTGCTCCCGGCCCCATCAGCATCACTGGATACCGCGGAATCAGCAGCAGCCAGATCAGCAGCGCAAACTCCACCACTACCTCCGCTACCGCCGTCGCGAACGTCCGCCGTTTCCCCGGCCGGTCGTCCTTCTCCAGTGGAGGCAGGGACGTTGGCGACCACGCCGGAGAGTTCGTAATGTGGCCTGGAATCACGTTCGGATAGTGCATCGCGACATATTCCAGCGCCGCAAAAGCACCCGTCACCCACGCAACCGTAGCGGCCAGCACGCCGGGATATCCCCACAGCGCGTGTGCCAGCCAATCGGGACCATGCGACTCCGCAACCATTCGCACCCCTGTCGCCACCGCCCACGCTACCGACGCCCACAGCACCGCCAGCCGCAAAATCATCCAGTAAGTCGGAAATATGGTGGGCCCAATCAGGTACCGCGGCGGTTGATACCGCGCCGCCATCACCATCGGAGGCCCCAGGCGCTTCAGCCAGTCAATCGCCTCACCCTCAGTCAGAGGCCGCCCCAGCTCGCTCTCCTGTTCCTCAAGTTGCGCCTCCAGGTTGGCCCGGAGTTCGGCAATAATGTCGGCCTGCCTCGCGAGAGGCAGGTGCTTCCGTACCGCCAGCAGATAACGATCGAGAAGTTCCATGGCATTGTCCTTCTTGTGCGCGTCCATCCGCGCCGGTTTAGAGAATGTTCGTCTTCACATGATGTTGTGAATGGAAGCGTTGATCGCGTTCCACTCATCCCGAAGTTGGGTGAACATCGTTTGCCCCTCCGGTGACAGGCGATAGAAGCGCTTGTTCCGCTTCTCCTCTTCGCGCCACTCGCTCACCAGCAGCCCCTGCGTCTCCAGGCGCCGCAGCAGCGGATAGAGCGTGCTCTCATCGATGGCCAGCCCGCGTTCCGTCAGTGCCTTGCGCAGCGTGTATCCGTAATGCTCCTGCCGCAGCTGCGCCAGAACCGCCAGCGTCAAACACCCCCGCCTTAACTCCAGGCGAAGGTTTTCGAACACATTTTCAGCAACTGTCATGCTGTACCCCGTACACTGTACTTCACATACTGTATAACGTACAGTGTATGTCGTCAAGTAAATATTTATACGCGATTCGGTGAGAATACTATTCAGCGTAACTTTATTATAATGAATCAATTACATCTCCCCGTCTCCGAAAACCATGTGCCATTTCGAGCGGAGAGTTTTTCCAACGGAGCAAAGGAATCCGCTTGTGTGAGCCTGGATTGTCGCGAAACCGCAATCTGCCTACCCATCCGTCACAAAACAGAGTGTTGTCAGGAACTCCCCACACCAACCCCCCGTATGTGTCACTCATCGCCAGTCTTTTGATCGAGTGGCGATAAGTGTGGCTTATGGACAGGGATCGAGCCGAATGCGCTTTCCATCTGCTTTAGTCTTTTTGATCGCCGTTGCAATTGCCGCCAAGGCCCAGCAGGTTCCGCGCGTTCCTCAAACTCCCCATTCCCCGGAAACGATCTTGCGTATTTCAACCAACCTCGTGCTCGTCGATGTGGTGGCTCTGAGTTCCCAGGGTGGACGCCCGGAGAGTCGTTTGTCGAAGGACGATCTCCAGGTCTTCGACGACGGCCATCCCGTCTCGATCAAGACATTTGACGTTGGCACTGGCGCCCGGCCTCTCGCGCTTTGGTTCATCGTGCAGTGCAAAATGCCGGGTTGGGAAGCAGAGGGCTCAGGTCTGTTTACTGGAGAGATCAGCCTCTTCGAACCCGCCTTGAAAGACCTTGAGAAACAAGACACCGTGGCCGTTGCTCACTGGTGCGACAACGGCGATTCAAGGCTCGACATGATGCCGACAAGTGACGTCGCGCAGGCCACATCTTCCCTGGAACAGGTGCTGGCCGCCGCGCCCGCCGGTGAATTCAAGCACGACAGGACCGGAGAGCTTGCATTGCAGAAGACCCTGCAACTCATCGTCGACGCCACGCGCTCACTGCCGCGCGACACCCTTCCGCTCGTCGTCTTCCTTTATGGCGATTACAGCGCCATGCCTCGAGGTGAAGCAGACGCTGTCGTTGACAAGCTGCTACAAACTTCCGCCATCGCATACGGCCTTGCGGATTCACGGTCTCCGAAGATAAGGAGTCGGAGCTGGGCGGGTGGCGAACAAGGAGCAATCGCGGGCTACATCGCGACCAGTACTGGCGGTCGATATTTCCGCGCCGCGACGCATGACTATGCCGGCAGTCTGAAGAAGATCCTTGAGCAACTCCATTTCCGCTATGAACTCGGATTCCAGCCGGCATCCCTCGACAGCAGGCGCCATAAGTTGACCGTAAAACTAGTTGGCAAAGCGAAAAAGAGATTCAAAGGCGTGCAATTGACGTACCGCACAGCCTACGTCCCGGTTCCGCATCAACCTGAATGATTCCTCCCGGCCGGTTCGGTAACCAGCGCCTTTCACAAGCACCGAAGGCCTAATCCCGGTGCACCAACCCAAACAGATTGACAGACAGATTCAGATAGAAGGCTCTCCCCGGTTCGGGTATGCGGATACCAAGCCGATCCGGATCGCGAACGAAGGAGAGATGCTCGTAGTAAAAGCGGTTTGCCAGGTTCTCCCCACCGGCTGATAAGTTCCAATTCTTGGTGTGAAGCCCCCCTTTCACACCGAATATCCCGTACCCGGGTGTCGGTTGCTCATTCAAGAGCACATCGACCTTGTCCTGACGGCCTCCCGCAAGTCCATTGATCTCGCCAAAGAACAAGCCGGTGCCGTAGCGCAGCGAGGCCCGCGATTTAAGGGGCGGAATTTCCGCCAGATCGCCCCCGGGCATTCCCTCCGAAGTTTTCGCTGCATGGGTGCCGCGTGTGTACGATACGCCACCCGAGAAAAGAAGGGATCGAGTGAATTCCACGCTGTAAGAAAACTCGCCACCGTAGAGCTTCGCATCGACACCCTGATAGGACAGCGCGGTCGAATTCATGATTCCTGGCGTTGGATTCACCTTCCGTTCCTTTGTTACCGCGACAAAGTTCGATAGTGCGCTGTAGAACGCGGTGGGTCGTATCGAAACATAGCGCGAGCGGTATGTGAACCCAAGGTCTCCCTCGCTGTTGCGCGTTGGCTGCAGCAAAGGATTGCCTACCCAGTCCCGGCCCATCGATTTCAATCCGTAGTACCGCTCTTCAGGATCAGGCAGCCGCACATTGCTTCCCACGCCGGCGAACAGCTCTATTCCCCGGGGCAACAAGTACGCCACCTTCACATTCGCTGACGGATTCACGTCCGATGCGCTCGTAGAGCGGGTGCTGTTGTAGGCCCAGTAAAGATCGGTGTTGACGCTCTTGTTGAGTGCCGCGCTCGCACCGGTGTCCAGTCGTCCCCCCGCAGTAATAAACGCTTTTCCGAAAGTGTGGCTGTATTGGGAGTAAATACCGGCGACAATCATGCGAACATCGGCGAGTGACTTCTGCCCAAGGTACGACTTGGTAGCCATCTGGAATTGATAGTTGTAGGCGCTCCAGCCCCGATCGTAGAGTTCAACTCCTGCAATCATGTTCGGCATTTCAGCTTCAATGCGGCCGCCCAGTGTTCGTGTGCCGGCCATCGTGCCCATCCCATATCCGAGTGTCCCGCTCCCCCCCGTGGTGCGGAAATGGTCTGTCATCCACTGAACCACTTGCGAAAAATATGCCTGAGCGGTCACCGCCTTCACCACGCCCGTCAATTGGCTAAGGTTCCAGTTCCCGTCGATCCGATGGCTGTTGTTGTAAAGCGCATCCATTTTCAACGTCGGGTAGAGAGTCAAACCATCGGCCTGATTTCCGTATGACAGCGTCAGGTGCTGGTTGTGCGCAAGATCAATCGTGTTTCGCGTCCATACCGTCCTGCTGTCGAATGCCGCGTTGTTTGCGCCGGCCGGGGTGAAGTTGGCATAGTACGTGAAATCATGCCCGGAACCGCTGACGAACGGATCTCCGCGACGGTACGAGTACCCGCCTAAACTGTGCATCAATCGTTTCGACCCTGAAGCAACGACAGACGGATTGTAAAAACCGAATGAGCCGGTTGCGAAGTTTGGAGTGAGAAGCACGCCGGACCCGGGCATTCGGCTGACCACGTTGACTGTCCCTCCCAGGCTTCCCTGGTTGCGTGTGTCGAAAGGCCCTTTGGTCACGTCGACCTTGTCAACTTCCGCAAAGTCCACATGGTATGCGGCCGGATCCATTTGGCTCGGACAAGCTTCATAGACTCGCATTCCATCGATCAGAACATCGATGTTCCCTTGCTGGAATCCTCGAATGACCACATCGTTGGCGATTCCAGCCTTGCGCACTTTCCAAACGCCATCGAGGTTTGAGATCGCCTCCCCCATGTCTTTGGCGGAGCTCTCGCGTACTTCGCGAATCTCAAGCACTTCGTGCGAATTCGTCGGGCTCGTCTCCAAAGCCCCTTCGCCTGCCGGAGCTTTCGCGGTCACGGTCGTCTGCTCGTTCACCCCGGACAGCTGGAGTACGAAATCCATCACCTGCGCTTGGTACGGAATCATGGTCACATTGGTCTTCGAAAACGGGGTGAACCCCGGGTAACTCACGATAATGTCGTAATTACCCGCCGAGAGGTCTTGGGCGCTGAATTCGCCACTCTCTCCCGAGGTGATGCTGATGACCTCGCCGTTGCTGCGGTTGGTCACCTTTACGGTGGCGCCGGAAACGACGGCGCCGGATGGATCGGAAACTCTTCCGCTGAGCGACACGCGAACAGGCGTTTCAGTCCGATCGGCTTTGATCGCAGGCGCCTGGCTATTGCTTGCGGAGGACGGAGAGTTCTGGGCAGACCCGCACAGGACGAGCCCTGAGAGAACCAAGGCAGACACGAACAATATTCTGGGATTCATTTCGACCGCTCACATTCGTTCAATAAGAGAAAAAGCATTAAAAGGGTGCCCGCCATCTCGAGGAGAATTGGGTTACTCAGATCTCAACGGATAGAAGTCGGGCGACTCGGTGAGAACAGAGGCCCGCTGGAGGACTTCGGTCGAGATTGCGCATACATGACGAACAGGTCGGAGCCACCGGCGACGGCGTTCTGACTGAAGGTCGCTTCGCAAGCCCAAACCCCGTTCCGAAGCGCTCGGTTCTAAGACTGGAAATCTTTGGAGCTGTGATTGCCCCGAGTCGAAGAGGACAGTCGGAACGGGTTGGCCAGAAACCAGGTTGCCGAGTCCCGTTGCAGAAACAGATTTTGTATTTTCGTACGCAACAGGAGTGAGGTCCGTCGGGCGTCGAATATTGGGCAAGTTGCAGGGCGTCTGGAAGCGTCAGGAAAGCGATGAGGAAGATTCCGATCAGGCGCGGCTGAACGTGCATCAGTGCCCTACGTCCTGAATGAGTCTCGTGCACCGGCATCTGCCAACCGGTGCGCTCCCCATCCCAAATTTTAGTTAACTATAGGCAGGGAAAATCCTGGCCCCGGTGACCCGCGACACAGTTGGCGGTGACAACTCAATGCCGCCCCTGAAGCCACCTCTTGAAACCGCCCTGCAGACTCGCTCAAAAATCTTGTCAATAGCCGGTCCTGTGGAAAACGTTGCAAGCCGCTCATTCCACGGCGAAAATTATTTTTCAGAAATTAGGGATTAATTCATCCAACCTGCCATACTTGAATTAACGACAAAATATCGCAGACTTCCAACTGCCCGCCCACAAGGCGGGTTTTCGCATTTCAGGGCCTGGCATTTCAGGACCGGAGAGGAGAGACCGTGACCGCATCCAGAGCCATCGCGCCCGTACTCAGTAGCTGTCGTTCTGTTCTCGTGATCATCCCTCGCTTTTTCGCTCTCTCGCTTCCCGTACTGCTGTCTGTCGCTCCGTTGTTCACTGCCCACTGTGATTTAAATCACGGTGAGCAAAAATTCCCCCCATTTCACCTCGTAACTCACTCAGTTCAAACAGCTAACCCGTTTTTTTTATTTTGCAATTTGGCGTGCAAGTCCAATGAATCAACTGTCACAGCCCCCGCAACCCTGCGAGGTTTATGATGATTCCGTCCATTTCAGCCCAACGGAGAGTGCTATGAGCGAATCCTCACCCGAGACATTGAAGGTGCGGCAACACGGCCGTCGTGATTTCCTGAAGGCCGGCGGGGCCGTGGCCGCCGCACTGGTTGCCCCCAGCGCGATCCTGGCCGAAACGAAGAAAGACATGCCGCCGCTGCCCACCAATCCGGTGACGCTCAAAGCCATGCCCACCCGCAACCTGGGCAAGACCGGCTACAAGGTTGGCATCTTCTCTCTGGGCGGACAGGCTGCTCTCGAGAAGGCCAACAACTTCGACACCGCCGTCCCCATCATCGAGCGCGCCCTCGACCTTGGCGTCAACTACATTGACACCTCGTCGATCTACGGAGGCCCCGAGCGCTGGTCCGAGCAGTACGTGGGAAAGGTGATGGCCAGGCGCCGCAATGAAGCTTTCCTCGCCACCAAAACCAAGGAGCGCACCCGTGACGCCTCGATGCGCATGATCGACAAGTCGCTGGAGTTGCTCGACACCGACCACATCGACCTGTGGCAGCTGCACGACGTGGGTACGCAACATGACGTAGATGAGATCTTCGCCAAGGGCGGCGCCATGGAAGCCCTGCTGGAAATGCAGCAGCAAAAAGTAGTTCGCCACCTCGGTATCACCGGCCACTATCGCCCGGACGCGCTGATGGAGTGCATCCACCGCCACGACTTCGATTGCATCCTGATGGCGATGAACGCCGCCGACCAGCACCACTACAGCTTCAACGAAAAACTGTTGCCGCTTGCGGTCGAAAAGCAGATGGGCATTATTGGCATGAAGATTCCCGGCCGTGGCCGCCTGCTTTCGTCCTGGAACCCGCCACCCGTCGAGCAGCAGAAGCACTCGTGGGAAGGCATGACCATCCAGACCACGAACCCCGGTACGCTGACCATGAAGGAAGCGGTCTACTACACGCTGTCGAAGCCCGTGAGCACCATCATCATCGGCTGCGACAACATTGGCCAGCTCGAGCAAAATGTTCAGCTGGCCCGCGACTTTACCCCACTCAGCGCGAGCCAGGAATCGGAGCTGGTCGCCAAGGCGGAACCCGCCGCAAAGCCGTCCTTGTTCTTCCGCTTCTACGACCGCCCCTAACCACCTGCGGTGGGGCCAACTGCCACCTGCGGTGAGGTCAACTGCCACCCGCGGTGAGGTCAACTGCCACCTGCGGCGGAGCCACTGCGCTTCGCGCCTTAGATCATCGAGCCCATGCGCCAGGAAAAAGGCGCGTGGACGGGTGCCTTGAGACTGCTCTCGAAATGCTGTTGGCTGGGTGATCTATCCGGCGGTGGTTCGGGAAGCGCAGTCTTCAGCGCGCGCCGACGACGCCGCTTACCGAGCGAATGAGGGCGGCGGGGTCGTAGCCAACGCCGTCCTTGAAGACCATCTCGACTTTCTCGACGCTCTCGATTTTCTCCGCGGGATTGCCATCCAGAATCACGAGGTCGGCAGCTTTGCCCGTTTCGATGGACCCGATGGCGGACTCCTTGCCCATGTATCGCGCGCCGTTGAGGGTAGCGATCTGGATTGCTTCGACGGGGGTGAAGCCGGCCTCGACGAGCAGCTCCAGGTTGCGCTGGTCGCCGAAGCCGGGAAGGACGCCGCCGTAGCCGGTGGGATCGCACCCGGCCATCAGCAGGCCGCCGGCGGCGACAAACTCACGTTCGAAGAGCATTTCTTTTTTCAGCAGCTTTTCGCTGAAGCCGCGCTCGAGTATATTGGCGCGGCCGCTGAGGTAGTCCTTTGCGGCTTCGGACTTCAGGGTTTTGAGGGCGGCATTTTCCCGCTCCATAGGCGGGCGGCCGGGAATGAAGGTCTCAAAGATGGCCAGCGTGGAGGTGATGGCGACGTGGTGGTCGACGAGTTGTTTGATGGTTTCGCGCACCTCGGGACCTTCAACGTCGAGGGTCTTCTCAATGAAGGCAAGGTTGGCGCGGAAGCCGGGGCACTCGTCGGGCTTTTTGCCGGGAAAGAATTCGGTGTCGACTTCGAGACCGTGCTCGAGGTTGTCGATGCCGAGGGAGGCTGCCTGGCGGAAGCCGATGGAACACAGGTGGCCAGTGAGCTTGAGGCCGTGAGCGTGGGCGTGATCGATCGCGGTTTTTAGCTCGTCGGCGGTGAGGAAGTTGTAGGCCTTGAAAGAGGTGACGCCTTCGGCAGCCCAGAAGTCGACGGTGCGCGCGGCGTCGTCGGGGCCGGTGAGCTGATGCATCTGGATCGCGAACGTGCCCTGGCCTTCGAGGTAGGGACCGGTGACATCGAGTTTGGGCCCTGGGGTCTTGCCCGCGTCGATAGCCTTGCGCAATTCGAGGTCGGTGTAGGGTTCGAGGCTGCCGCCGGTGCGAGCGGTGGTGACGCCGCCGGCGAGATAGAGGCGCGGAGCGCTGTCGGCGGCTTCGCCGTAAAGAGCGAGGCCGTCGGCGGGAGCGTTCGGCAATGGATAGAAGAGATGCTCGTGCATGCCGACGAGGCCGGGAATGACGGTTTTTCCGGTAAGGTCGAGGACCTTGGCATTGCCGGGATTGGAGCTGGGTGCAGTGTCTCCATGGATAGCGGTGATGCGGCCGCCTGCGATCTCGATGGACATGTCTTCGCGCGGAGCCGCGCCGGTGCCGTCGATGATGCGAACGTGCTCGAGGACCAGAGTGGGGGCGTTCTCCTTGATGTAGGGCGCGAGGGGCGACGGCTTTGATTGAGCGGCGGCGGTAATGCAAAGTGCTACACCCAGGCCAGAGACTACTGCAGACGGTGCTTTCATCATGGGGAGACCACCGAGGAGAAGGTTGAAGACCAGTCTAGCTTCTTCTCGCGGTCGCGTGTTTCATGGTGAGTTGGTGCGGGCCAGGAAGGACTTTCGGCGCGCGGCGTGGGTATCATGCGGCTGAGGGTGATTTGAATGGCGTCTCCATTACTCAAACAACTGGCCTGGGGTGCGACGATCGCGGCGGTGATTGGCACCGGGCTTATGGCTGGCGTATTTTTCGCTTTTTCGAGCTTTGTGATGCCAGCCCTTGCAGCCCTTGCGCCGCCCCAGGGGATCGCTGCGATGCAGTCGGTCAACGTAAAAGCTGTGACGCCGCTTTTTATGACGCTCCTGTTTGGGAGTACCTTGATGTGCGTTGCTCTGGCGGTCTACGCACTTGCATCGTGGTCGCAGCGGGGCAGCGGATTCCTCCTGCTCGGAAGCTTGCTCTATCTTGCGGGTGCTTTCGGCACTACCGCGATTTTCAATATTCCGCTGAATAACGCGCTGGCGCGGATGGACGCAGCCAGCGTGGAGGGCGCCGTATTCTGGGCGCGTTTTCTTGCCGGCTGGACAGCATGGAATCATGTTCGGGCGCTGAGCTCCGTACTGGCAATGGCGGCCTATTTGTTTGCGCTCCTGCGTCTGAGGGAGTAAGGGGACGCGATTGAAACTGCAAGTGCAAAAGCGACCCTTCGAGCCCTCTCCTTGACTTCTGCGTTTTCGACTGGGCTCAGGGTCGTCGACTGCTGGGGACGCCGGGCCTAAAGGCCGAGGGCTTGAACTGGCGCTGTTCAGGGGCCTGAAGGCCCCTGCTCCCTCCGTTGCTCCTTGCTGACGTTTTGATCAGCTCGTGCGTTTGCGGAGGACCCAGGTGGTCATGCAGCGGAGGTCCTGGACGATGGTGGTCTTCAGCGGGTCGACCAGGACGGCGTTGAGTTCGTCGGTGAGGTCGAGGAGCATGTCTTCGTCGACGAGGAACCAGCGGGAGCCGTCGGGCATCTGGAAGTGATTGCCCTGCAGTCGGGGGAAGTCCATGCCGATGCGGGAGCCGAGGCGGGTGAAGAGCAGGCCGCCGGGGCGCAGGACGCGCCAGAGTTCAGCCAGCATGGCGCGGAAGTGGTCTTCGTCGCGAGAGAAATGAAGTACCGAGGAGCAGAGAACGGCGTCGGCGAACTGGTCTGGAAAGGGCATGCGCTCGATGGGTGCGACCTGAAAGTTTTCTGGGGGTAGGCCGGTATTGAGCGAGTCGGAGAGCCGGCGGACGTGTTCTACGCCTTCGGCATTCTGATCAACCGCGAAAATCTGGCAGCCTTCGCGGAGCAGATGAACGAGGTTGCGTCCATAGCCGCAGCCGGCGTCGAGGATGCGCATGCCGGGGCGAAGATTGCCGCGCAGGATCTGGTCGAAGACATAGATGTCGATTTGGCCGAACTGGTCCTGAATCGAGTTGGGCAAGAGAGGAGCCTTTCGAGGTCGCGGGTAGCCAGTGGGCAGTGCGGTTGACCGCGTTTGCTGTACCCATTAGCCGCAAGAACAGAGGACGCGCCGTACCTGGGCATGCCCACCGTCGTACCGGGGTGGAGGAAAGACAGCTCCTGACCCATCACGATGGCAGATCGTGGTAGAGGCGGTAGTGCTCGTCTTTGATGGCGGTGAAGGGGCGGAGCGTGAGGATGCCGGTGTCGGTCTTGGCCTGCCAGTCGGCGGAGCCGGGCGCGACCTGGGTGATGGCTAGCAGGTCCTGGCGGCGAAGGGTCTTGGGTACATTGCCGACTGCGAAGAGGGCTAGACGGGCCGTGGACGGGGGCAAGAACGCTGGGGTGTTGTGGGTCGACGGGCTCCAGCGTAGTGGGCATATCGAACTCGACTTCAATGTGGTCGCCGGTCTTCCAGGCGCGGTCGAGGGCGTAGAACTTGCCGGGCTCGGGGCCGGAGGCGACGCGAACGCCATTGACAGCGATGGTGGTTTTGGGTCCCGACCAGGCGGGGATGCGCAAGGAGACACGGAAGGCGCTAGTCTTGTCGGTGGTAACGGCAATCTGCGTGGACGGGTTGTGCGGATAGGTGGTGTGCTGGGTGAGCACGACACGATCGCCGAGGCGTGACCACTTGACGCGGCTGGGCACGTAGAGATTGACGTAGATGCCTTCGCGGTCACGGAAGTAGCTGCTGAGGCCGTAGTCGGCGGTGACCTGGGAGAAGGTCCCGGTGCAACAGTGCCACTTGTAAGGGTGGTAGACCTTCGATCCATCGTTGTTGTAGTCGGAGTAGTAGAACCCGTGGCCGTCGTGGGAGAGCGGCTTGGCGCCGGCGATGCAGTTGTAGAGAACCCGTTCCATGCTGTCGCCATAGTGTGAGTCGCCGGTGGCGCGGATGAGATAGCGGGTGAGCTTGAAGTGGGCATAGGAGCCGCAGGGGGTTTCGAAGCTGGAGTGGGTTTTGGCGAGGCTTTCGCCGACCTCGCCGCTGCCGGGCACACGGAAGTTCTCTTCGGGACCCCAGCCGCCGGTGGCAAAGCTTTGGGTATTGTGCAGAAAATCGAAGCCGTTGCGGGCAGCACGGAGATACTTTTCATCGCCGAGCGTGAAGTACGCCTGCATGGCGGAACTCATACAGTTGACATGGCTGTAGGCGTGCTTGCCGGGGAGAACATTCTGACCTGCGGCGAGGGGATCGAAGTACCAGTCGTTGGGCAGGAACTTGACGGCGAGGTCATGGTAGCGTTGGCCGGCGCCGCGTTTGGAGGCGATGAAGGCGTTTTCGCCGAGGGTGTAGGGTTCATCCCAGCAAAAAGATTCATTGCTGTGAGGTCGAGCGTACTGGGCATCGCGGGAGATGCCGCCCGGGGGCAGGTGGGCCTGAACGGAGTCGAGAGTCTTGTCGAGGATTTTGAAGGCGTCCGGCGCCTTGGTGAACTTCTGGGCGTCAATGAGGCCAATGCAGAGTTTGTCGTAGGTGTAGGCGGGGAAACGGTGCTCGTCCCAGAAATGGGGAGTGATGGCGGGTGCGAATTCGCGAACCAGACGGTGGACTTTGGCCTGGGTGGCTTTGTTGCCGGTGGCGGCGTAGGCACGGGATAGTCCGGAGAGGTATTGGCCAAACGAGTGGCAGGGGGCGAAGCCGTTGTTGGGGCGCTTGTCGATGTCGGCTATGGGAGCCCAGCTGTACCATCCGCCCATATCTTCGCCGGGAGCGGGGATACCGGCGCGCTGGCGAAAGGGCTTGAGAAGGCTGTCCTCATTGAGGGAGGAGTAAGCAGCGTGGTTGGCATCGAACTGGTGGCGCAGGGGGCCATCGAGGAGTTCGATGTCTCCGTAGTTGAACCATGCGAGGGCCTTGGGGGCCGCGGCGGCAAATAGACTGCCCGGGCGAGCGGCGGCGATGGCGGCGACGGCGGCGCTGGACTGCAGAAAGGTTCGGCGCGACGATTTCAAGGGGCTTCTCCAGAGGGACGGGTTCCGGAACGGGCGGGGACCCATGTTTCAGGACTCTCCATTCAATCACACGCGCGCAACACGTGGAGACGTGAGACTTGGTGACGAAGCCAAGGTCCTTAGGGGCTGGGGCCGATATGGAAGTCGTAGCAGTTCATCCGGTGAGCTGCGGACAATGTCAGTGAGTCTTTCCGGACGACTTGGGAGGAGGCTACAGAGACACCAGCAGAGGCGCCGGATCGTGGATCAAAACGTATAATCGCGAGGAGGAAGCATTGCGGGAGGAGCGGTTCAGATGCCTGCGTATGAGTATTGTTGCGAGAGCTGCGGCGAGCATTTTGAGCGGCGGCAGAAGATGTCAGATCCCGAGGTTGCGGATTGCCCGGAATGCGGCGGCGGTGTGAAGAGGTTGATCAGCGGTGGCGCGGGTGCGATTACGGGACGCGGTGAGATGAGCGGGCCGGCTTGTGGTGAGGGTGCCTGTTGCATGCAGGAGTCGGGGTGCGGTATGGGGCGGTGTTTGAACTAGGCGATCAGGTTCGAGGTAACCTGGGCCTCGGAATCGCGATCCGGGGCGCCCAAGTGTCTTGGTTAGGGATGCACGCGTAAAAGCAGGTCCCTCGGCTCCGTTGAAAAGCACTTCGCTCGGGATGACACATCTGTTGAGAATGCGCGGGAAATTAGAATGACGCATCCGTACAAGGATTAGAGTTGGCGATTGGGTATGTTCGTGGTCTCGCCCAGAGAAATCTGAGGAATCAAATTCCCCTAAAGGTAAGAAGCGATATGGCGACGTTGGCGCAGGATGTTTCGTTTGAGCAGAAGCTGGATCAATTGGCGCGGGTGGCGATTGAGGTCGGGCTCGGGCTGGGCAAAGGGCAAGAGCTGGTGATGACGGCTCCGCTGGACGCTGTGCCGCTGGCGAGAAAGATCACGGAGCAGGCCTACAAGGCCGGGGCGTCCCTGGTGACGACTCTGTACGCGGACGATGAGACGGCGCTGATGCGCTATCGCCACGCACCGGATGACGCGTTCGACAAGGCGGCCGGGTGGTTATACGACGGCATGGGTACGGCGTTCCGCAGCGGGGCTGCGCGGCTGGCGATAACGGGAGCGAGTCCGTTGTTGCTGTCGAATGAAGACCCGGAAAAGGTGGGGCGGGCGAACCGTGCGGTTTCAAAGGCTTACCGGCCGGCACTGGAGCTGATTACGAGGCACGAGATCAACTGGACGATCGTGGCCAGTGCGACACCGGCGTGGGCTGCGGCGATGTTTCCCGAAGAGACGCCGGAGGTGGCGCTGGCTTCGCTGTGGGAGGCGATTTTCCGGACGACGCGAGTAGACCGTGAGGATCCGGTGGCGGCGTGGAAGGAACACGATGCCGGGCTTCTGCGGCGCGCGGCGCTGATGAATGGGAAGCGATATTCAGCGCTGCAGTACAAGGGACCGGGAACGGATTTCAGGCTGGGACTGGCGGACGATCACCTGTGGATGGGCGGAGGGACGACGGCGGGGAACGGGCTGTACTGTATCCCGAATATGCCGACGGAGGAGATTTTCACTACGCCGCATAAGGATCGGGCGGATGGAATCGTGACGGCATCGAAGCCCTTGTCGTATAGCGGGACGATGATTGAAGGAATCCGGGTGCGGTTTGAGGCGGGGCGCATCGTGGAGGCGCACGCGACGCGCGGGCTGGAAGTGCTGGAGAAGCTGATTTCTACCGATGACGGGGCGAGGCGGCTGGGCGAGGTGGCGCTGGTGCCGCACTCGTCGCCGATTGCGTCGAGCGGGTTGCTGTTTTACAACACGCTGTTTGACGAGAATGCGGCGAGCCATATCGCGCTGGGTCAGGCATATACGAGCTGTCTGAAGGATGGAGACAAGCTGACTCCGGCGGAGCTGACGGCCAAGGGCGCGAACGACAGCCTGATTCACGTGGACTGGATGATTGGGTCGGCGGCGCTGGATATCGACGGAATCACGGCAACGGGTGAGGCCGAGCCGGTGATGCGCGGTGGAGAATGGGTGGCATAGGGCCAGGCCAAGAATAGAAGAATTCCTGCGGTGGCGGATGGCATCCAAGAAACAATTGCGACTGAAAGATGGGCGATCGGCTGGCGGTCTTCGGATTGCCGGGGCGCCCTGATTCAAGAGAGCGAACCATGCAGATTTCTCAAGCAGCTTTGATATTGACGCTGGCGGTAGCCGGTGGGACGGTTTACGGGCAGCCGGGCGGGTTGGCGGCTCCGCCAGCCGGGCAGACCCAGGGCGCCGGGCCGGGTTCCACCCCGGACGGGGGCGCGGGCGGGGCGATGCCGGTAAATACGCCATCGTCGTTGCTGAAGCCATCGTTGACGACGGTGCAGAACACGCTGAACGCGCTGAAGTTGGACAAGTGGAAGAAGGGGTCGGTGCGCGATGAGGCGGGCGAACATGTGGAGTCGTTGCTGAAGGACTTGCAGACGAATGTTCCGCCACTGATGACGGCGGCGGATGCGGCGCCGCAGTCGCTGAGCCAGGTGCTACCGCTGATGAAGCATCTGGATGCGTTCTACGATGTGTTGCTGCGGGTGGAGGAGGCGGCGCGGGTGTCGGGTCCCCCTGACCAGTTGGGCGCGCTGCAACAGTCGATGCTTCAGCTGAATCAGGCACGTCTGGCGCAGGACGATCTCCTGCAGACGCAGGCGGCGGTGCAGGAAAAGCAGGTAGTGGATCTGCAAGGGGCGCTGAAGTCGGCGAGGGCTGACTTGCAGGCCAAGGCAAACGCCGTGCCCGCGCCGGTTCCGTGCAAGCCCGCTACCCCTGTGAAGAAGAAGCCGACGACTAAGAAGCCGACGGGAACGCCGACTACCACGCCAGGGACTGCTGCAAAGCCTGCACCCGTAACGCCGCCGGGAAGTGCCACGCCGGCAAAGCCAGCGCCCGCGAAGCCTTCGACGCCGCCTCAGGGGCAGCCCAAGCCGCAATAGAAACGCCGGCGGATTGATCTAGGCGAGCTTGGTGAATTTCACATTCAGAGTGTCGTAGAACGTGGTGCCGAGGCCGCGATCTTGCGCCATTTGCAGATATGGTAGGTGGGTTGGATCCAGCTTCCAGTATGCCTGGGCGACGTACGTGTCCAGGCGACGGGGTCCGTGCTGGCGAGGACAGTGCGTCTTGAGAGCGACATCTTCGAGGTTGCCGCCTGTGGGACCGTTGCGGATCAGGATTCGATAGCAATCCATGATGGTGAGTGTGGGTAGCATGAACGCGGCGAGATCGACGAGGCTTTGGTGGATTTGCTGATGGAGGCGGTTGCGCTCGCCGCCAAGGATGCCGTACCAGTTCTTCATGCTGAGTGTGGCGCCGGTGAGGCCGTGGTGCTTGGCGATGGGAAGGTTGATGACCTTGTCGGCTTCCAGGAACGGCGTGAAGACGGGCCATGATTTGAGGACTACGCCGCCAAGGTCGACCTCGCGGAATAGTTCGGGATCGGGAAGGATGACTTCAGCGCCTTCAGCGAGGGCGGCGGCCTGAATGCCGGAGCGCTGGAAGCAGCGGCGGGGCTCATTGCAACTTACGTCAGCAACGATGATGCGTTTGGCGCGAGCCTGCCAGCATTGACGCACGACTTCGGCGACGAGTTCAGGGTTGGTGTTGGCGGCCTGCTCCGGGGTTCGGTCCCAGGCGATGTTGGGTTTGAGGACGACGACGTCGCCGGGGGAGATGAAGCGCTGGATGCCGCCGATGTCCGCAATTGCCTGTTGGACGAGGGCGCGGGGTTCGCCGTTGTGGGCGACGGACATGACGGGGAGCGCGGAATTGGCGGCGACGCGGTGGTCGCGTCGGGCTTGTTCAGGAGCAGCCGGAACGGGACGGGCACTTCGGGTGCTTAGCCAGTAGCCACTGCCTGCGGCCGCCGCGGCGATGCCGCCTGTGCGGAGAATTTGAAGCATGGCTTCGCGGCGGGTGATTGGGTCGTTCGTGGTTTGACTGTCTGTGCTCTTGGCGGACATGGTCGATTCCCGATTCAAGTTGAGGTTCGTGCGATCCCAGATCTCAAAATCGAGACCTGGGGCACCCGCCGTTTGTTGGCGATACGAGATCTAAATCCTGGGTTCGGGTTGAGGCGTTAGACCTCCATCAGGTGGATGCGGGTGGGGTCGTTGGTGCCCAGGTTATGGTCTTTGTCTGCGGCGACGGCGATGTAGCGCGGTGCGCGCCCGGCCTCTTCAAATTTTGGCAGGCCGGCTTCAACCCGCTTCTGATCGAGGAGCTGCCATGCGGTGTGATCAAGGGCTACGCGATCTTCCCCGATAATGAGGGCATTGGGGTACCAGAGTCGTTCGGGGCGGAAGCCTGGGCCGCCATCGTAAACGGACGAGATTGCGTCACCGATTGTGAAGCGCACCTTCTGGCGAATAGCGGGGATGCAATTGAGGTCGGCAACCGCGGGGCAACATCCATCGGCGTGCAGATCCTGGGGGCGGTCGACGACTCCGTACATGTTCTTCATGGCGAAGGTGACGCCGGCCATACTGTGGTCCTTGAGGATGGGGACGCCAATAACCATGTCGCACTGAGCCAGGATTTTGGAGAGGCGAATACGAGCGGTGCCATAAGACTCGGGAGCATCTTCATAGCCTGAGACGTCGGAGCCGAAGCACCGGACGCTGGCCGGGTCGGTGGCGATGGTGAATCCGCAGGCCTGCAAGTCGCGGGAGTTGCGATCCCAGATGATGATGTTGCCGGACTGAATGCCGGCCGACTGCAAACGTGCGGCGATGTGGTGAACCAGGGCAGCATGCGAGGAGATGCCTTTGCCGCCGAGGCCGTTGGTCTTGATGCCGATGACCTTGGCGTTGCCAATGATCTGCTTCCAGGAATCGGTGGACTTCGGGAGTCCGGTATACGTCGCGATGGCGCGATCGAGCAGCGCTTGGAGACGTGAATCGACGGGTTGGCGAAAGGCGTCATGCAACTGTGGGTCCCTTGCGATGACGACCCTGGATCGATCATCGAGGGCGGGCTTCCCTGTTTTCTTTGCGAATGCCAGAGTGCCTTCCGCACTGATCAGAGCGGTGCTGGTTATTACAGCACTGGTGGCGGCTTGCTGGATGAACTCACGGCGATTCTTCATAGCGGCTCTCCTTGTCACTCGTGGTGGCGGAACAGGCTCCGCGGATTAAAGCTTTGCTTCCACGCCATGGGCGAGGGCGATCAGAGCCTGAGCGGTCTCAGGCAAGGGCTGGTAGGCGACGATGCGAACAAGATAGGGGCCCTTGCGAAATGCAACGCTCTGGGTGTAGGCAAATCCCGAGTCGCCGAGTTGCACGGAACGCGCATCCCCACTGCGGCTCACCTCAAGGATCTTGCTGGCTCCGTCTGCGTCGCGCATTGTGTGCACGTCAACGACGGCTTCGAGGTGATCCTGAAACCTGTAATCGGAGGTTGAGGTTGAGACGACGCCGGCCTTCAGGTATTGCTCGGAGTCGCCGTCGATGTATTGCCAAAGATCCTGGGATTTAAAGACGCGCGTGTCGGTGGTCTTCTGCCAGCCGGAGATTTCGCCGGAGGCGGGGAACGCATTGCGCGGCGCACTTTTGCAGCCGGAGATTGCGACGACGGCGAGAACGACCATGGCAACCAGAGGTTTTAGAAGGTGAGAAAAGCGAATCACGATTGTGAACTCCTTACTTTCGGCTTAGCAGAATCTGGCTGTTGGGGCTGCGGCTTTCGCCGATGCTGGTGACGTAGACGGCGGGGCGCTCCTGGAGCGGGCATGCATACTCGCATGCACCGCAACCGACACAGCGGCTGGGATCGACGCGCGGCTGCTTGAGGCGCTTGACCTCGCCATGGGAATCGATCACGTCGGCCTCCTGCACGTAGATCGCCTTGGGCGAAACGGGACACCACTCTTCGCAAACAATGCAGTCGGTGGCTTCAGCCCAGGGCAGGCAGCGGCCTCGGTCGTAGAAGGCCGTGCCAAGACGAACGCGCTGCGCCGACGTTTGGGAGGCTGAAGCGGCTCCGGCTACCCAGCCCTTCTCTTGCGGAGTGATCTGCCAGATTGCGCCAGTTGGGCAAACTTCAGAACAGAGTACGCAGCTTGGTTCGCAGTAACCGATGCGAGGAACGAGTGTGGGTGTCCAGAGACCTTCGAGACCGGCCTGGTCGAGCGTGGGATGAATGGCGTTATTGGGGCAGACCTTCATGCACTCTCCGCAGCGAATGCAGCGCCCAAGGAAGTCAGATTCATCGAGCGAGCCGGGAGGGCGCAGTAGCCGCTCGTGGCGGCCCTTGCCGAGACCTACGTTGACACGGAGGAGCGGGACAGCAGCGGCTCCAGCGGCGAGTCCGGCGATCGTCGTGCGGCGGGTGAGATCAGGGAAGGGAGTTTCGTTCTTCCTGGTGAGCCCGGGGCGGAAGAAGCGGAAGGCGAGGGCGTGATCAGGGCAGGATCCTACGCAGTTCATGCACATCAGGCATTCGGATTTGTGCCACGGCACGCCGCCGATGGGGTCGTCGCCGCCCTGGCAATGGAGCAGGCAACGGTTGCAGCGATTGCAGGCAGACTCGTCCTTATGCAGCCCGAAAAGGGAGAAACGCGAAACAACACCGAGGAGCGCCCCGAGCGGGCAGAGGGAGCGACACCAGATGCGGGTTATCCGCAGACTGGCGAAAAGGATGAGCAGAAAGAGGATGCCGAGAACGAGTGATTGCGCGAAGTGGACCCCGCGGAAGTCGAGAACCGTGGCTTGCAGGAAGCGATGGAGCGTGGTGCCCATGGAGTGGACTGTAGCGATGTGACTGCGTTCCATCGGCGCCAGGAGGGCGCGAACGGCCACGTTGAAGGCGGGCAGGATAGCCAGGCCGATGGAGCGGACGAGGAGACTGAAGGGATCGAGGACGCCGATGATCATGGATCCGAAGCAGGCAGCGACGAGTCCGGCGAGGAGAACGACGTACTTTGCTGTCTGCCAGCGTTTGTAGCGGTTGGATTCAATGCGACCCTTGCCGCGTTTGGAATTCGAAGGCATGCTGCCGACCCAATGTTGGAGGGTGCCCATGGGGCACATCCATCCGCAAAAGAAGCGGCCAAGAAATAGCGTGGGGATGAGTATGACGAGGCTAAGGAGGAGGCCGCGATAAAGGGCGTGTCCGGCGAGAGCATTGGTGACGGCGACGAGCGGATCGAGCAGAAAGAAAAGACGGACCGGAGCGCGTAGATGGATTTCCGTAGTGCCGCCCGAGACGGGGCGCATCGAGGTGAATATGAGCAGGCCGATGAAGAGCATCAGAAAGAGAATCTGCGAGAGGCGACGCACCAGAGGCAATCGGGACTGTGCCAAGTTCTCTCCTCAGCGCAAACGAGCGCATGCAGCGGATGACCCTGCGCCGACTGAAACGAAAAGTGACAGCGCAGAGGCTGACGCGACGGCAAAACAGGGGATGTGACCCGCTGAACGGGTCCCAATGCGATTTCCGGTGCTAGAAAACATGATTGGCTTTGATTGGCGTTCGCAACAGTGATGGGCATCACGTGGTGGCGCCGGGATCACGATGAAGGCCGGCAACGGGACCGTTGAGTGGCCCGGACGAACGGCGAACCTCTCCCAACTTCGCGTAGTATTCTCGCTGAATCAGAACGGAATATTGTGCCGGGAGGGCTCGACGTATGGATCGCAGAAGTTTTCTTGCTCGTTCGGTCGCATTGGGCGCGGGATCAATGCTGCCGAAAGGCGGGTTGGCTGTCGAAGCGCCTCTGAACGCTTTGCCTGCGGGGTCTGCGCCAACCAATCTCTCGAGCGCGCATTTCCCCGAGGGGTTTTTGTGGGGGATGGCCACCGCTGCGTACCAGGTAGAAGGCGCGTGGAACGAGGATGGCAAGGGTGAATCGAACTGGGACCGCTTCAGCCATACTCCAGGAAAGATCAAAGGGGGGACGACCGGCGACGTAGCCTGCGATCACTACCACCGGTATGCAGAAGACATTGCGATCCTCAAGAGCCTGAATCAGAAGAGCTACCGGTTTTCGATTTCGTGGCCGCGCATCCAGCCAACCGGAACGGGGCCTGCGAATCAGAAAGGACTCGACCATTACAGCCGGGTTGTCGACACGATGCTGGCAGCCGGCATTCGACCCTTTTGCACGCTGTATCACTGGGATATGCCGCAGGCCCTCGAGGATCGCGGAGGGTGGCCGAATCGCGATCTTGCCGGATACTTCGCGGATTATGCGGGGATCCTGGCAAAACATCTTGGAGACCGCATTACGGTATGGGCGCCGTTCAATATGCCGTGGACGTTTACCAACCTGGGCTATGGGGTGGGCGTCTTTCCTCCGGGCCGGGCGGTGTACACAGAATTTCTGAAAGGGCTGCATACGACGGCTCTTGCGCAGGGAGAGGCATTGCGGTCGATCAAGGCTGCGTCTTCCAAAGCCACGGTGGGTAGCGCATACGGCATGGCGCCAGCGTATCCCAGGACAGACAGCGAGAAGGATCGCGCCGCGACTGCGCGCTACCACGCCTTTCATAACGTGTTCTTGCTTGAGGCGGCGATGAAAGGAAAATATCCCAATGCGTTTGTGGGCGAGACGCCGTACGAAGAGATGGGCTTCAAGGCTGGCGATGAGAAGTTGATGAAGGCGCCGCTGGACTGGGTTGGGTTCCATTACTACTCGCGGAGGATTGTGTCAGACGCCAGCAGCGCGTATCAGCAAGCAGGTGGAAGCCTTGCAACGGAGACGCAGGATACAGCAGGCGGCCCTGACCATTACACCCAAGCCCTTGGCGTGATGCCGACAGAATTTCCGTTGACCGAGGGCAACCTGGAGATATTTCCGCGGGGCATCTATGACCTGGTGATGCAGATCACGCGCGAGTATGACCATCCGATCATCGAGATCACGGAGAGCGGATGCGGCTATCTGGACACGCCGTACGAAAAAGATGGCGGACATGTGCCAGATACGCGACGCATCAACTTCTTCCGTGACGAACTGGCGGAGCTTGCGCGGGCCATTGCGGATGGAGCGAAGGTGCGCTCGTTTCATGCCTGGACCCTTCTCGACAACTTCGAATGGGCGGATGGATTTACGCAGCGGTATGGGCTGACCTATGTGGACTTCCGTGACCAGAAGCGCACGGTAAAGAATTCGGGATTGTGGTACGGGAAGACGGCGGCGACGGGTCGGCTGGATCACGATTTGTGAGTGCCGGAAGGCTTTCGGGCGGTTGATGAGGATTTCGATGGACGCGGCGGGATGTAATGGAAGCGGACGAGATAAATGTTCTCGCCTTTGCCGTGCTTTGCGATCTTGAGCAGATCGAGGACGCCGAGAAATCCTGATTGGCGAGCGAGCTCCGGAGTAATGTCTGGAAAGCCGATCTGGTCGATGGAATCAATCTCGATTTCGCCTTCCTCCATGCGATAACGAGCTCCGAGCCGGACCCGGGGACTCATCCAGATGCGAACGCTGCAAGTGATTTCCCCGCGACGAACGCCATCGCGGAGGCGCCTGGTGAACATCATGGTGACAATCTACCTCCGCGGTGCGGAAAAAAGGGATAACTGCATGTTCGCATAGAGCAGCTTTTGCCCCGCTGGCGACTGTAAAGAAAATTGGACACGCGGTTTTGCATCGGAGACCTCCTCTGGACATCCGATGAAGTAGTAAGCCCACGTCGTGGGTTAACGGGAGTGTGTATGGCGACCTTGAACGCTGGTATTCCCGCGCGGGGATTGGCTCCGGAATTCATGCAATTATCGTGTGAATTCACGCAGGTTTTGATGAAACTGCAGCGTGCGACGCATCTGATTGCATCGACGCTGGAGCTGGATGCGCTGCTGGAGCGGGTGGTCAACGACATTGCCACAACAATTGGCAACGTGGAAGTGGCGGTTTGGCTCCGGGCGGAGGAAGGCGTCGACGAGATGGTGTTGCACGGTGTACGGGGTTGCACTGTGCACAAGAGGGGCAGCCGCCTGAAAGTTGGTGCGGAGGGTATGGTGGGACACACGGCAGCGGCGGGCACTATGCGCTATGCGCCCGATGTACTGCGCGACCCCTACTACATTGGCTGCGAGCCGGATACGCGCTCGGAGGTGACGATTCCTCTGAAGACGGCGGGACAAGTCATCGGAGTATTGTGCGTTGATTCCGATCAGCTCGACGCGTTCTCAGAAGACCAGCTCGTCGTGCTGGAGGCGATTGCCGGGCACGTGGCGATTGCAGTGGAGAACGCGCGAGTGTTCCGGAAGGAGCGCGAAGAGCGAGAGCGGATGGAACGGGAGTCGAAGGAGGCCCGGGCGATGCAGCAGGCGATTTTCCTGAAGCCGACGCCGCTGATTCCGGGATTCGCGTTTGAGACGGCGTGGCATCCGGCGGGCGCGGTGGCCGGCGACTGGTTCGACTTTATCGACCTGGGTGACGAGCGTTATGGGATTGCGCTGGCGGATGTGTCAGGGAAGGGCTTGCCGGCGGCGCTTCTGATGTCGGCGACTCGCGCGCTGCTGCGGTCGATTGCCCGGCTTCATGCATCGCCGGGCGCGACTCTGGAGCAGTTGAATCGGACACTGCTCGAGGACTTTCCCAGCGGAAAATTTGTGACCATGGTGTATGGAGTGCTGGATGCGAAAGCGCGGCAGGTAACGTTTGCAAGCGCCGGGCATCCGCGGCCCCTGCTTGTGAATGGGCATTGTGCGTTTCTTGACGTGGATACAGGATTGCCGTTGGGGTTGGCGCGATCGACGTATCCAGAGCAGACGGTGGATCTCAAGCCGGGGATGCAGGTGCTGCTCTACACCGATGGGATCACGGAGGCGATGAACGCGACGGAGGAAGAGTATGGGCCGGCGCGGTTGGTTCAGCACTTCCACGATCCGGAGGCGTGCGTCAACGGACTGATCGAAGAGGTGCAAGCGTTTGGCGCGGGATCGAAGTACACAGACGACGCAACTGCGGTGTTGATCCGCAGTCGGTGACTGGGGGCATCCCTTCAGGCCGAAAGTGATACCGTCGGCGAGGAGCGGATAAACCGTATTTCCGCTCCTTGATCTAGAACAAGCGGCCCTCCCGGGACGCAAATAATAATCCTGACAATCCGGATCGAGTAGATCCATCGCGAGGCATTCCCCGCCAAGCCGCCCTTTGTGGCGAGTCGAGCGTGCTTCCGGCAAGAGGGTCTTGCAAGCCGTCCGACCTCGCTCAGCGAGCTGGTCAGGGGCATCTCAATGAAAATTTTCCTCAGTGTTTTCCTGCTGGCGGGGTGTATCGTGCCAGCCTTCGCCGAAGTCACCGTAAACAACCCGAAAAATTCCGCTGCGGTGGTGTCGCCTTTCGCGGTCGATGCAATCGCATCCGACTGCACCACCCAGCGGATAGCCGCCATGGGTTACTCCATCGACGACAGCCCCAACACTACGATTATGCGAGGCACCGTGATGAGCGCTCACGCCACGGCTGCGCTTGGCGCTCACACCCTGCACGTGAAGTCGTGGGGCGAGGGCGGGACGCCCTGCGTGACGGATGTGCCCATCAACGTAGTGCCTTCGTCAGCGCCCTTTATTCCCATGGGGGCGACGGCGATTCGGGATATCCAGGCCCTTCCGGACTGGTATGCCGTGAAGGATGCAGCGACCGGGTCAGGGCAATCGCGGGGGACGACGGACCTGGCAAGTGCACCCTCGCTCAGCGGCGTCGGGCGCCAGTTTCTGACGGACACCACAGATCTTGCCGGGGAACGGTACTACGTATCTTTCGGGACGGACCGGGCGGCAACCGATTTTCTGTACGACGCGTGGGTCTACCTGGCGAGTCCCGCGGACAACGTGGGAAAGCTGGAGTTCGAGATGAACCAGGTGATTCCCAACGGTCAGACCGTGATTTACGGAGTGCGGTGCAATGGTTCGACAGGATTGTGGGAGTACACACGGAATGTGGGCTCGCCGGAGGCCTTTTCTGACGAGTGGGCGCCAGCCGCGGCTACCTGCGATCCGGCAAGCTGGGGTGAGAATGCATGGCACCACGTGCAAATTCTTTACGCGCGTGATGATCTTGGAAACGTGACTTACGAATCGGTATGGCTCGACGCGGCGAAGCAGGATTTGAACGTGACTGCATCCTCGGCATTCGCCCTTGGGTGGGACTCCTCGGTCCTTCTCACCAACTTCCAGATAGACGGGGCCGGTCAATCCGCTAGTTCGACCGTGTATCTGGATCACTTGACCGTCTACCGATGGACCAGGGCGATTGCTTCTCCGTTGTCGCTGGTTCCGATGGATGCGAAGGTAGTGAGCGACATCCAGGCGTTGCCTCGCTGGAAAGCAATGCATGATGTAGCCACAGGAAACGCTTCGGCGGGTGCAATGAGCGTGGTGAACGCGCCTTCACGGAGCGGATCGGGCCGTCAATTCATGACGGACTATTCGAATTGGGGCGGGGAGCGGTATTCGGTGGCCTTTGATGGTGACTCGTCGGCCACGAACTTCCTCTACGACGGCTGGGTGTATCTGCAAAGCCCAACAAGCGGAATCGGGAACATTGAACTGGACATGAACCAGGTGCTGGCTGATGGGCGGACAGTGATCTTCGGTATCCAGTGCGATGGTTGGAGTGGTACCTGGGATTACACCCAGAACGCAGGGACACCCGCGCTGTTTGCCGATCAGTGGTTGCATTCGAAAGCCACCTGCAATCCGCGGAACTGGGCACCGGACGCCTGGCATCATGTGCAGCTTTCATACGAACGGGACGACGCGGGAAACGTGACTTACAAGTCAGTCTGGCTGGATGGAATGGAGCAGGACTTGAATACGACGGTTCCGTCGTCATTCGCTCTGGGCTGGGAACCGGCGCTTGTGACGAACTTTCAAATCGACGGTTCCGGACCGCTCGGATCCGCCGTGGCGTTTCTTGACAACCTCACCGTGTACCGCTGGTAGAACAGGCGCTACAGCCGATTGATGAGCGTGGCGATGCAGGCGGCCCCGAAGCCGTTGTCGATGTTGACCGTGCAGACGTTGGGGGAGCACGTGTTGAGCATGCCTAACAGGGCGGCGAGGCCCCCGAAGCTGGCTCCATAACCGACACTTGTGGGGACTGCCAGAACCGGAGCGTTGACCAGGCCCCCGACGACGGTGGGCAGGGCACCCTCCATACCAGCGCAGACGATGAGCACGCGCGCGGACTGGAGCGAAGTGCGCTGGGCGAGCAGGCGGTGGATGCCGGCCACGCCGACGTCGGCGATCAGATCGACGGTGTTGCCCATGAGGCGGGCCGTGACTGCGGCTTCCTCGGCAATGGGGAGATCGCTGGTGCCCGCGCAGACGACGGCGATGGTTCCTTTGCCGGCGGGTGCGGGGGCCTGCTCAAGGGTGATGCACCGGGCGGTTTCGTGGAAGATGGCGCGGGGCTCGGCGGCCAGGACGGCCTCGTAGTAAATGCGGCTGGCGCGGGTGGCGAGAACGTTGCCGCCGTGCTTTGCCATGCGGGCGAAAATCTGCGCAACGTGGTCGATGGTTTTGCCGGAGGAGAAGATGACCTCGGGCATGCCGGTGCGCAGGGGCCGGTGGTGGTCGAGCTTGGCGAAGCCCATGTCTTCAAACGGAAGGTCGCGCAGGCGATCGAGGGCGTCGGAGACTTCGGTTCGGCCTTCGCGGACTTCGGTGAGCAGGGATTCGATCTGAGTGCGGTCCATGTTTCTTCCTATTTGAGTTCGGATTGGGCGGCGTTCGCGGTCTTCGCGGACTGAGATCGTGCGGTCAGGATTTGTTCGAAATAAACGCGTGCGGCTTCGAGCATGACCTGCTTCAAGGGGATCGCGTGCTGCTCGGCGATGCGGCGGCAGTCCTCGTATTCAGGGCTTGCGTTGGTGACGACGCCTTCAGCGTTGCGGGCGATCTTGATATGCACCAGGCCCCACTGCGTTTCGACGTGCGCGAACTCGCGGTGCAGCGCCATCTTGCTTTCGATACGCCAGTGCGCGCCGATGGTGGTGGTTTCGCGGAAGAGAATATCGCGCAGGGCAGCGAGGCGGTCGGGGTGGCAGAGGACGGTGAATTGCACGCCGCTGCGGCCTTTTTTCATCTGCACCGGGATGCGGTAGACGTCCCAGGCGCCGGATTGGAGAAGGAGGTCGGAGACGTAGGCGAGGACTTGGGGCGTGGAATCGTCGATCACGGTTTCGAGGATGGCGATCTGTTCCGTGGCAGAAGCTTCTGCGCTCTCCTGAACGGAATCCCCGACGATGAGGCGGAGTAGGTTGGCTTGGCCGGGGGTGTCGCGGCCGCCTGCGCCGTATCCGGAAGAAAGGGGGCGCATGGCGGGGAGCGGGCCGTACTGGACGTCGAGCATGCGGAGGATGGCTGCGCCGGTGGGGGTGACGCGCTCCATCGCAAGGCCGGCGGAGTAGATCGGTGCGTTGCCGATTAGCGCTAGCGTGGCAGGCGCGGGAACCGGAAGCGTGCCGTGAGCGCATTCGACGGTGCCGCTCCCGACGTTGAGGGGCGAGGCGACCCAGCGATCAACCCCGAGAAATTCGGCTCCCGCAGCCGCACAGACAATGTCGACGATGGTGTCGACCGCTCCGACTTCGTGGAAATGGACGCGCTCGATGGGGATAGAGTGGATGGCGGCTTCGGCTTCGCCGAGGAGTCGGAAGGCGCGGGTGGCGCGGGTTTTGACTGCGTCGGAAAGCGGCGCTGCGGCGATGATTTTGAGGATGGACGAGAGGTGCCGGTGAGGTGCGTGGGCGTGCGGCCTGGAGTCGCCCTCATGTGTGTGGGTGTGCGCTGATGGTGCTTGCTCAGCCGTGACGCCAGCTTCGCCGCAGAGAACATCCACCTTGGTGCCAGCGAGGCCGCCGCGCATGACTTTGCGAGCTTCCAGGCGCGCGCCCACGCTTAGGGATTCGGCGACGGCGGCGAGTTTGTCTAGGGAGACGCCGGAGTCGACAAGCGCGCCGAGCAGCATGTCGCCGCTGATGCCTGAGAAGCAGTCAAGATATGCAATACGCATGCTTTGTGATTCTAAATTGCGGACGGGGAAGGCCGGCTTCGGCTTCGAGCCCTCCAATCACGATAGCGGCTAAGTACGTTGTCGAATCGCTGCTGCTGTTCAATTGAAAGTTCGACATGTTTCGGCCGGCGCAGCAGTTTCGTCCAAACGTAGCCTGATCGGAAGAAATGCGGACGCGCTTCAAGAAAGCTTACGGCCCATTCAACCACTCCGCGGTCATTCCTGTTCAATACAGCAAAAAACTGCTCTTCGTCAAAACCAAACGGGAACGCGAGTAAGTGATACCGGGCGCGCAACTCGGCGGCGGTTGTTTCCACTCCAAGTGCGCAGCCTCGTTCGCGTCGCGGGACTTGAAAGCCTCGTGTAGTCGGCGATGAAGCCGGTTGATTTCCTCGGCGCCTTTGAGGATCTCATCGTGGATCTTGTTCCGGTGCGGAATGTCTGCGTCTGATTCGTGCACAACGGGAGTGTAGCGCAAATACGTGGCCGAAACGGACCAGCCCTACTACGCCCCGCGGCGCAACAGAACTTCGGCGGGAAGCACAGCATTGAGCGAGCCGGAGCGGAAGCCGCTGGCGTCGAGCGTCACGTATTGATAGCCGGCCTTGCGAAGCGCGGCAGTGATGGCGTCGAGGGTGGGAATGTCCAGGGCTTTCGCCATCTCGGTGCGGGCGATTTCGACGCGGGCCAGGTTGCCGTGGTGGCGAACGCGGAACTCGCGGAAGCCGAGGGCGCGGACTGCTTCTTCGGCCGCTTCCACCTGCTCAAGCACTTCGCGGGTAACTTCGCGGCCATATTCGACGCGGCTCGACAAGACAAGGCGCGGCGGGGCGGTCCCAGAGCGTGTAACCGGCGGCCTTGGCCAGAGTGCGAACGTCATTCTTGGTCATGCCGGCATCGGCAAGCGGTGCGAGAACCTCGTGCTGCTGTGCTGCTCGCTGGCCGGGGCGATAGTCGCGGGTGTCGTCGGCGTTCATGCCGTAGGCGATCTGGTCAAAGCCGAGTTTGGCGCCAAGGGCCTGCATGCCGGTGAAGAGCTCGGTCTTGCAGTGGAAGCACCGATTGGCGTCGTTCTTCTGGTATTCGGGCTTGTCCAGCTCTTCGGTCTGAATGACCTGGAGCGGGATGCCGCGTGCTGCTGCGAACTCGATGGCCTGCTGCATGTCGCGGCGTGCGAGCGAGGGAGAATCCGCCAGAACGGCCAGCAGGCGCTCGCCGAGCACGCGGTGCGCGACGGCAGCCAGGAAGGCGGAGTCGACGCCTCCTGAGTACGCCACCATGAGCCTTTCAGACTGGGCCAGTCTCGCTTCGAGGGCACGCAGCTTTTCCGCGATTTCCAGTTGTACGGCCTCGGGGTGGACCGGGACGTCAGCCGTTTCGGGTGCTGCGCTGGATGCTGGTACAGCCATGGGAGCGATTATAGCGTTCATCGTGAAAACCGGCTTTTCGGTTGGTCGCCATCCCGGCGCTCAAGTCACTGGGAATGCTGGGTGTCTGTCGATTTGGCCAGTTTGCGGGACAAAAAATCTGCGCTAGCACTGTACGCGCGTACCCAGTCCCGGCGGAGGAGGAAATCGTGGATCTCATCTGGGAAAATAAGCTCTTCAAAATCAACCTTCTGGCGGCGTAGCGCCTCTACAAGCTGCACCGTTTCGGCAAAGGGAACGTTGCGGTCGTCGTCGCCGTGGATCAGGAGAACGGGGGAGCGCCATGTGCTGATGGACGACATGGGCGAGGACGCCAGGGCGACGCGGGCGATTTCGGCGCGCTCCTTTGGGTCGTAATTGGACACGAAGGTGGGCATTTCGAGGTTCCAGTCGTGGACGCCATGCATGTCAACGCCGGCTGCGAACAAGTCGGAGGCTCGGGAAAGCGCGAGCGCCGTGAGGTAGCCGCCGTAGCTGCCGCCCCAGCTGGCAATGCGCGCGGGATCGACGTCGGGGCGGCTGCGCAAGTAGAGGCCGGCGCCTATTACGTCGTTGAATTCACTGGCCCCGCTGGCCCCGTAATTCAGCGCTTCGCGGAAGTTGAGGCCGTAGCCGATACCGCTCCGATAATTTGCTGCGAGGACGATGTAGCCCTTGCTGGCGAGGTACTGATTCATCGCATAGGCATTGGAGTAGTACTCCATGTAGTGCCAGCCGAGGAGCATTTGGCGCTGGCTGCCGCCATGGAAAAACACGGCCGCCGGGCGATGTTCGCCGGGGTGAAGGTCGGGAGGCAGGAAAAGCTGGCCGTGGATACGCAGTCCGTCCGCGGAAGTGAAGATGACCTGTTGCGGAGTGACAAAGCTTGCGCCGGGAAAGTCGGTCGGGATGGCCTGGGGCGCAAGGTCCTTGATCTCGTTACCGGAGACAACTGCGGCTCGAATCGGCGTGTGGGTGTCGGAGCGGAGGACAATGATGGTGTGGTTGTCGCTGGCAACGACCGGCTGGGTCTCGATGCCTTCGCCAGAAGTAATCGGGTCTGGAGCGGCGGGGGCATCGGCGCCCGCAAACGATAGCTTCCAGATATGGCGCCGATCGATGTCATTCTGGTTGGAGTCAAAGACGAGCGTTTTGCGGTCGGCGCTGAGTGAGGCATGCTCAACTTCGAACTCGCCCGGGGTGAGGAGCGTTGCGGCGCCCCCGTTCGCCGGCAAGCCGTAAAAGTGCAGCCAGCCATCGCCCTCCCACGGAAAAACGATGCGATCTCTCCGCAGCCCAATACAGCTGATCGGCCGAGGCGATTTCTCGGAAAGCGCTGCCCGGGCCTTCGTCGGCTCGCCAGATCTCGCGCGATTTGCCAGTGTCGGCGTCGGCGACCCGAATCGACCAGGGAAGCGCGGAGCGGTGGGGCACAAACAGCAGCGCATTCTTGTCACCGGGCGTGCGGAGGAAGGCGATGCGGTGCGAGTCGGGCGACCAGACAGGGGAATTATCGAGATCGGTGGACGGGTCTAAGTAGGTGATCCCTTTGGATACGAAGGAATAGACGGCGATGAAGCTGTGATCGTCGCGATCGCTCACGAAGGCGACTCGGGTGCTGTCGGGGGACCAGCGGAGATCGCGAGCTGCGCCACGCGTTTGGAGAAGTTGTTCAGGCTTTGCCTTGGGGTCGTCAAGGCGGAGAGACCAGACTTGTCCCTTGGTTGTGAAAGCAAGCATCTTGCCGTCTGGCGCGACTGTCGGTTCGGAACCATCGCTTAAGAGGCGGGGTTCACCGCCTTCAGCGTTCACCATCCAGATCTGTTGCTGTGCGCCCTTAGGAAACCAGGCAGGATTCGGCACGGGATGCCCATCGCCTTGGGTGCCGTCGCCGCGGACGAAGACCAGCGACGCGGCGTCGGGGGTCCACGCGGGCGTGCTGATTTCCTGGCCGTCGTCTTCTGTGTAATGCGTGACCTGGCGGGAGGTATATCCGGCGCCGTGAGCGGCGGGCTCGGCGACCCACAAGTTGCGCCGGCCGCCGATGTTGGCTACCCATGCAAGCCGGTTCTTCGCAGGCGCGGCCACAAGCTCTTGCGTGAATGGAGCGCTCAACGCCTGTTCGATCGTGAATCCGCCGGATTGGGCAAGTAAGGCGCCAGGCGTGAGAAGTGACACAAAAAGGGCAGCGACCGGGACGATTTGGAGACGCAGAGAGACACAGGGCGAGGGGATCAAGCAGACCTCCGGAGAAGGCCATTGTGCCACATGAGATTCCGGCCGCCCTTCGCCGTATCCCTCTCATCTCTCGCTGCAGTCGCGAGATGAATAGGGCATTGGAAGGGTTAGAAGTCCGGGAGGGCGCAGCTACTTGCCGGCGTCGGCCAACTGCTTCTGAGCCTTGGCGAGGGAGTCGATGCGGTGCTGCTTCTGGGCATCCATATCTTCAGGGCGCCAGTTGGTTTCGCTCATGCGCTTGGCATAGTCATCCATGCGCTGCGCGAAGTCCTTGGCGATTTCGTCGAGAGCGGTTTGGGCCTTGGGCAGTACCTCGCGGAAGTGAGTGAGTTCTTCGGCGGCTCTCTCGGGATGATAGCCAAGACGGTCGCCGGACTCCATGGCATCGACGAGGACGTCCGGGGGCGAGGAGACCGGCCATGTCTGGTGCATGGCGTCGTATGAGGCACGCAGGCGAGTCATGGCGCCGGGGAATCCATCGAGGTCGCTTCGACGAGCGGCAAGAGCGGCGGTGCGATGAACTTCGATGGTGATGCGGCTTTCGACGGCGCTGGCGTTGACCGGAATGACGGTGGTGAGTGTGTTGCCCTCGTAGGTCCAACCGCTTTTGCCGGCGGGGCCAGCGTGAGTGATTGGGGCGCCGTTGACGGTGACATGATCCGGGGGCCAGTCGGCGGGGAGGCGAAGCTCGTAGGAACGGTTGTGGATCATGCCGGGGAAGCTGCCTTCGACCGGGCCGATCTCGACGCGCAACGTGTCGTCAACTCGACTGGCTTTGATCGGAGTGTGCGCAAAAACGCCGTGCTGGTAATCAACGGAGACGCCGGAATCCTCGTAGATGGAGTAGGTTGAGATCGCCTTGGGCGCGAGCGGCCAAACGTTGATGAGGAGGGGGTCAACGGGCCGCTGGCCGGTGTGGGTCATCGGCGGCTGCATTGGGACAATCGCGCCTTCCTTCAGATACACGGGCGTCTGGTCAATCGAGAAGCTGCGGTGCACGGTGGCAAAGCCGGCCAGATGCTTGCCGGTTGGCCACTCGATCCAGTTCCCTTCCGGGAGGTAGACGTCTTCCTCGGCGAGGCCGGTGACCTTGTCGGCTGCGGTGACGACTGGCGCGACAAGCATCTGTTCGCCGAAGACGTATTCTCCCTTGGCGTCGTAGGTGTGGGAATCGGAAGGCCAGTCGTAATAGAGAGGACGAAAGAACGCCACGCCCGTGTCGTAAGTGCGGCGCGCCTCGGTGTAGATGTAGGGCTGCAGCGCGTAGCGAAGCTGGAAGGTGGAACGGAGTATCGACGAGTAGGGCTCAGGGTATGCCCAGACGCGGCGTTCGGAGTCAGGGTTCTTGGTGGTATGGGTGCGCAGAATGGGGCTGAAAGCACCGAATTCGACCCACCGCGTGAAGAGTTCCGGGTCGACCGCGCCGGGCATATGGCCGCCGATGTCATGCGACCAGTACGCATAGCCTACATTGGCAGCGGTGGCGGTGAACCAGGGCTGGAAGGCGAGCGAAGACCAGACGGAGACGGTATCGCCGGAAAAGCCGATCTGGTAGCGGTGATTGCCGAGCCCACCCCAGCGATGGAAGAGCAGCGGTCGGTGGCCTTCACGCTGCTGGTCAGTGAAATGAACATAGTTAAGCCACCAGGTGGGATTGACGCCCTCCATCTTTGTGGTTTTTTCCTGCTGCCAATCAAGCCACCAGAAGTCGATACCCTCCTTCTCGAGCGGGTGGAGAATGAGGCGGAAATAGTTGGTGGCGAACTTTTTGTCCGTGATGTCGAAAGGGATGTACTCCTTGGTTGCGGGATCAACTCCCATCGCCTTGGCCATCTCGGGATAGTGCTCTTCCCACGGCTGAATGCCCGAAGCGGGGTGAAGGTTGAGGCTGGTCTTGAGCGAATTGGCGTGCAGGCGCGTGAGGAACTGATCGGGGTCAGGGAAGAGCAGATTGTTCCACGTGTAACCGGTCCAACCCTTGGAGTGGCCGGAGGCGTCAAGCGTGGTGTAGTTCATGCCAAAGGTAGGGTGCCAGTCCATATCGATCACGAAGACGTCGAGAGGGACGTCGTTCTCGTGGAAGCCGCGGATGATCTCTTCAATTTCCTGGTCGGAGTAGGCCCAGTAGCGGGACCACCATGCGCCAAAGGCGAAACGGGGAGGCAACGGGATGCGTCCCGCGACACGGACATAATCGCCGAGGGCGTGCTTGAACTGCAGGCCGTAGCCGAAGAAGTACCAGTCCTGACGATCGCCGGCGGGGCGCTCGATCACCCACGGCCACGGGCTGTTTTCCCCTTGTCTGAAGGAGAAGTCGGCGGAGTCAAAAAGGGGACGGGTAGAGTCATCCACAACTGCCCAGCCCGCGCGGGAAATGAGGCCGGGCTCAATGGGCTCCTTGGTCTTATCGCCGGTGGCTCCATCGAGGGTGCGCGCGGTGCCGAAAAGGTTTTGCTGATCGACCGTGCCGGGGCGCCAGATGGAAAAACGCTTTCCTGCATCCAGGCTGATGGACAGGTTTTCGCCCGTAAAGCGACCATCATTACCTGCTTTGTTGGCTGCACCAGGGGTGTAAGTCAGCGTGAGCGCGGCGGTCTTGATGGTGAGCCGGCTCTTATCGTCTGATTGAGTTTTTTCAATGCGTGGAACAGGCATGCGGCGGTTGATGAAGACCAGGCTGGCGTGATCTTCAAATTTGCCATCGGCCGCCCACTCCATGCGAATGAGTTGTGACGTGAGCACGGTGAAGCGCGCGTTGCCGAGCGTAACGATGGCGCGTGGGTCAGCGACAGGATCGTTGGAGGTTTCGGTCTGCGCGGGAGGAGAGAAAGTATCAGGGATCGCGAAAGACGCAAGCGGATGCGCGGCCAGCTCCGGAAGAGGCCAGGGAGTCTGCGCTCCTGAGTTCAGAAAGGTTCCAGTCAGGATGGCGATGGCGGCTGCAAAGTGGTACAGGTGATTGCGCAAGGGAGTCTCTCCTTGGTTTAACAACGGGAAGGCGACCACCGAGTTGACGACTTTGGACGGTGAGGCGTCCTGGGCAAGACCTGACCGCGGTATTCTGCGGACATGATCAAAGCGGTTTTGATGCTGTCGTTGGTGATGCAGTCATCGGGTGACGATGGATTTCTGAAGCTGCGCGAGGATTGGGCGCGGAATCTGCATGAGAAACGCCTGGAGGCTTCGCTTGCTGAGTACGCGGAAGACGCGGAGTTTCTGTCCCCGGAAGGATCGCGCATCAAGGGAAAGGCTGCCCTGAAGGATTTGTTCGAGACCGTCACCAAGGCGTTCGACAGCGACCTGAAATTTACATCAATGCGCGTGGAGATCTCAGGTGATCTGGCGTACGACTCGGGAACCTATCAGGAGACGATGGTGATGCGCGGAACCGGGAAACGGCACGAGTCAAGCGGAAGTTATCTGACGGTATATCGGCATCAAAAGAGCGGAGAGTGGCTGATTGTGGAACAGGTGTGGACCGGCACGGTGGGCGGGGGCCCTAATTGAGTTATTGGCGTGAATGACAAATGCGGCCTCACGAACCGAACGTTGCGATTCGCCGTCACATGAAACAGAGAATTACGCCGAGGAGGACTTCACATGAAGCTGGGTCGCTTGATGATTGCTGCGGTGCTGTTTCTGGGAGCAGGCGTCTGGTTACTCTTTGCAAATTGCAACGGCACGACTGGAGCGAACTTCGGGTATCCTCTGTCAGGCTGCAAACTTACGATTGATATTACGACCACCGGTGCCCCGGTCCTGGTGGGAATCCCTCTGGTGGTGATCGGCTTGTTGCTGACCGCGATTTCACTCATCGCGGCGATCGTGGTGCAGTTCCAGGGGCCGCGCGATCGAGTGCGTGGAGATGTTGCGCCCCGCCGCGAAATGCCGTTTGAAGAGTAGCGTTTGAGTTTTCGAGTCAGTCGATGACGGCTGCGAAGAAGCCGGCAACTTCCTGCCAGTCGTTCACGCGCGTAAATCCTGTGACATTGCGATTGTGGGGCGCGGTGTAAAGCAGGCCATGGCCTTCAAAGTGTTTCAGATTGCGGGGCAGGTCGTCGATGAGGTAATCGGCGCGGAGTATGTGCTTATTGCCGCAAAAGACGTAGTTGGTAGGCGGGATAAATGAAAAGTGTCGCTGCAGCCAGCGATACTTGGGACCAAGCGAATTTGGAACGGTCATGGCCGACGTCGCAATAAAAATCTCAAAGCGGGCGGTGAGAGATTTGAGAATTTTCTGCGCGTCGGGCATCAGGGGCAGGTCTTCAAAGAAGTCCTCGGCATCAAGAAAAGCCCGGAGTTGCTGTTGCCGATCGTGTGGCGTGACCTCCCAAAGCCCTTTACCGGTGAGGTCGTCCGGCGTAATGCTTTCGTCGAATTCCTGGTTATAGCGGCGCAGATGTTCGGAGAGTGTGTCGGCTATGACCTCGTCCATGTCTACGCAGATGCGGCGCACGCGGGAAACTCCTCAATCGATGTAGTTATTGTCGAAGCGCTGACAGGAAAGATTAGCAGGATGTCCCGTTTATCGCGGACCCGTCACCCGGTCACGCGCCGAGGCTTGGGAATTGCGGGCGGCGCGGCATTGCGGGCAGGTTCGGCCTCAGGCTCTTTGGCGGGCACCATTGTCGGGTCCCAGTAAAGCATGCGGCCGCAGCTATCGCAGGTGAGCAACTCGCCTTCGCGAACCTGGTTCCACATCTGGGGACGAATTCCCATGCTGCAGACAGTGCATTGCTGGTGGTCGGCGCGAGACATGGCTGTTCCGCGAGAAGCGAAGAGGCGGTCGAAGCGGTTGAGCCAGTCGGGTTCAATCTCACGACGGACAGCTTCACGCTCGGATTGCAGAGTTCCCTGTTCCCTGGCCAGTTCATGCTGGCGTTGGGCTACGCGTTCGCGCGTTTTGTCGAGGGCGCCCGCCATGGTTTCGACGTGGGCGCGCGCTTGCGCGAGAGAAACCTCGTGCGCCTCGGTGCGCTCCATGCTGGCCAACTCTTCGTTTTCAAGACGCTCAATTTCGCTCTCGGCAAACGTAAGTTCGTGCTCCAGTGCTTCAGCTTGGGCGGGTGTGGTCACGTTGTCGCGTTGCGCACGGAGCCGCTGAACTCGCTGGCGATGCTGGGTGATGTCACGCTCCAGGCGCGTGCGCAGCGTGTCTTCGCGCGACAATGCGTCAGAGAGAGCGGCTGCGTCGGCCTGCGCCTTAGTCAGAGTGGCCTCAGCCTGGGCGATTTCGGCCGGGAGAGCACGGTAATTCTGCGTCACCCGGGCGCGTTCCAATTCGACGGATTGAAGTTTTACCAGCTTCTCAACCAGCGGATTCACTGTGGAATGAAGTCTAACACTCAGGAGCCCCGAAGCTCTTTGCGCTGCCCTTGGCGCAGTCCATCGCGGTCGGCCGCTGGGCCGCCTGTTGAACTGATCGGGATGCCCGGCATCGCGTGGACTCACGCCCCGCATCTAACCGTGGAAGGTCCGAGAAATCACGGTCTTGCCGCCAGGGAAGATACGTGCGGTCGCTGTGAAGAGGCAGGGTAATGGGTGCAATGGGCGAGGAGACTGTGAATACACCGGGCGGACCACTGAACACCGTACCTGTCGTGCGACGGTCCTTCTGGCGGCGAAACCGCTGGATTTGGTGGGTGTCCGGATCTCTGTTCGTAGTCCTGGCGGTCACTGCCGCAGTTCTTGCGATTGTGGCCCGGCGTTTTGAGCCGTTCATGCGGGAACGCATTGTGGCCGGACTGCAGCAGCGCTTTCACACGCGTGTCGAGCTGGCCTACTTTCATGTCTCGGTTCAACACGGGGCTGAAGGTGAATGGGGTATGTGGGCCACAGGCCGCGGATTGCGGATCTGGCCCCCGCATCGCGAAGGTGGAGATCACCCGCTGGAGATTGCGGTGCAATCGAAACCACTGATCGACCTGGGCGAGTTCAGTTTTCACGTGCCCTTGCGCTACGAGATGACACAGCATCTCCGCATTCGCGAAGTGCGGCTGAAGAAGCTCTTGATCGAAGTTCCTCCCAAGTCCGAGCGAGACAAACAAACAGGACTCAATTCGGCCCTGGATTCTCCTCCCGGGCATTCACCGGCTCCCGGACAGCCCGGCGCGCTGGCGAACATCACCGTCGATCGCGTGATCTGCGAAGGAGCAGACCTGACTCTGGAGACGGACAAGCCAAATAAGGTCCCCCTCGAGTTTGAGATCGCCCACTTGAAGCTGATGCATCTCGCCGCCGGGAAGCCGATGGATTTTGAGGCTGAGCTGACAAATCCTCGACCCAAGGGTTTGATCAATGCCTCAGGCAGTTTTGGACCGTGGTTAGTGGAGGATCCCGGCGAGTCGCCGGTGAGCGGCAAATATCACTTCGAGCATGCGGACCTGAGTGTGTTCAACGGGATCGCCGGCATTCTGGCGTCAAGTGGAACCTATGCGGGGACGCTGCGGCAGATGGCCGTGGATGGTGAATCGGACGTCCCCGATTTTCGCCTCCCGAGTTTCGGCAATTCGCTGCCTTTGCATGCAAAATTCCACGCCCGCGTAGATGGAACCGACGGGGACACGTGGCTCGAGCCCGTGGATGCGACCCTGGGTCAGTCGCACTTTACCACGCGGGGGAAAGTGGTGCGAGTATTTACTCCAACGGGAACGCCGCAACCTGAATTGGTGACCTCCGCTGCAGCTGACAGGATTCCGGGCAAGCCGGCGGCAGGCAAAGCAGTCATGTCCACGCCCGTTCCCATGTCCGCCGTGACCCCGGCACGGCAAGGTCACGTGATTGATCTCAAGGTGGACATTGATCACGGAAACTTGCAGGATTTCATGCGCCTGGTGAGCCACTCGCCAGCTCCTCTGTTGACCGGAAATATCGCCGCAATCGCAACGCTCCACATCCCGCCCGGTGCGGAGCCGGTGCACATGCGCATGAAGCTGGATGGCAATTTCAAGCTGACAAATGCGCAGTTCACAAGCCCAAAAATTCAGGACAAAATTCTGGAATTGAGCTTGCGCGGCCAGGGGCATCCCGGAGAAATAAAGAGTGCCGATCCGAACAGCATTCGCTCGGAGATGGAGGGAAGCTTTCATCTTGACCACGGGGTCATTGCCCTTCCCGATCTCCGCTACACCGTTCCCGGTGCGGCTATCGCGTTGGCCGGCAAGTACTCGCTGGATGGCAAGATGAATTTCGCGGGAACAGCGCGCCTGGAGGCCACCGTTTCACAAATGGTTGGTGGCTGGAAAGGCTTCCTGCTTAAGCCGGTTGATCGCTACTTTCGCAAGGATGGATCAGGGACTCTCGCTCCCATTCATGTGCGCGGCTCGCGCGATGCGCCCGAATTTGGCGTCGATTTCGGCAGGATGAAAGAAACGTCTCCGGAGAAGCCGGGCGACAAACATCACTAGACCTCGAGCACCCGTGTTACACCTCACAACTTCTGCCAAATCCCTGTGCAATGTGATAGTTTTCTCCCGTTACACCGTTGCCGAATCCACGAGCTACGGGCACACACAACAGGAGACCGCAATGCACTGGACCAAACGCATGGCGGCCTGCGGACTCGTCCTCATTTTGGGGATGAGCGCAATGGCTGCGCACGGGCAAAATACCTCTGAAGGAAGCGCTCAAGCATCGGCCGCCGCTTCCAATCCCAACCTCGAAAACTGGTGGAAAAACGCGGTGATCTACGAGATCTACCCGCGCAGTTTCCAGGACTCAAACGGTGATGGGATCGGCGACCTCAACGGCATCACCGCCCACCTCGATTACTTGCAGAAGCTGGGAATCGACGCCGTCTGGCTCTCGCCAATTTATCCGTCCCCGCAAGTGGATTTTGGATACGACATCTCCGATTACGAGGCCATCGATCCGCAATACGGAACCATGGCCGACTTCGACAAGCTGGTGGCCGAAGCCAACAAGCACCATATCCGCATCCTGATGGATATGGTCATGAATCACTCGTCGGACAAGCACAAGTGGTTTCTGGAATCACGCTCGTCGAAAGCAAATCCATACCGCGACTGGTACGTCTGGCACGATGGCAAAGGTGAGACCGCGACAGACAAGGGTGTGCCGCCCAACAACTGGCAGTCGGACTTTGGACACTCTGCGTGGGAGTGGGACGAGAAGACCCGGCAGTTTTATTACCACAAGTTTTATATTCAACAGCCCGATCTGAACTGGAACAATCCCAAGGTGCACGAGGCATTCAAGGACATCATTCGTTTCTGGCTGAAGAAGGGTGTGGGCGGATTCCGGTTTGACGCTATCCCGACGCTCTTCGAAGATCCGGAGCTGCGTGACGAGGAAATTCAAAAAGACAAAAACGGAAAGTCGTTCCTGAACGCGTATGGCGACGTCGCGTTATACGAAACCATGACCAGCAACCTGCCCGAGACACACGTCGTGGTCCAGGAGATGCGTGCGGTGGCGGATCAGTTCAAGCCCGACGCGTTTCCGGGAACGCGCGTCTTCGTTGGCGAAACGTACTTGCCCAATATCGCGGAGCTGGCCAAGCAATACGGGCCTCCCGGCAAGCCGGAGTTCCAGCTGCCCATGGATACGCAGATCGGGTTTATCAACAAGCTCGATGTGGATACGTTCCGGCAGAAGCTGAATGATGCTGAGACCAAACTGGACGGCAACATTCCTCTGGTGGTGTTCGACAACCATGACAACCCGCGCCTGGACGCGCGCTACGGCGATGGAACTCATGACACCGACATCCAGCGCATGATCGCCGCAATGCTGTTTGCAAGCCGCGGCGCCGCGTTGTTCTACTACGGCGACGAAATCGGAATGAAGACCACGCCGCCGACGCGCAAAGAGGACGTGAAGGATCCAGTCGGGCTGACTGGCTGGCCGAAGGAAAAGGGCCGCGACGGCGAGCGCACGCCGATGCAATGGAACGCCACAACCAACGCCGGCTTTTCAAAAACCAGGCCGTGGCTTCCAGTTCCTCCCTCCTACACAACGTTGAATGTGAGCGCGGAGGAAAAGGAGCACGATTCCCTTTTGGACTGGTACCGGAAGCTGATCACGCTGAAGAAGTCGAATGCAACGCTGGCAAGCGGCGACAACGTGATGTTGGACGAGTCGAATGCAAATGTCCTGAGCTGGATGCGGAAAGGCACGGACGGTTCGCAGGTGGTCGTGTCGTGCAACTTCACCGCAGAGCCGCAGAAAGTGAATCTAACGGCAGGCGGTGGAGTACTCAAGGGCAGCCAAGCCAAAACGCTGCTGAAGTCACCCGGCGGAACCGATCCCGCATCACTCGATGCCGTGCAACTCCCGCCGTTCGGCGTGTACATCGGACAGGTGCAATAAAGTCGCCCCGGTCAGGGGAGTCGAAGGGGCTGTTTGCTTTTGTGGTTGTTTTCAGCGAGGTGAACTCGCTGCGAATCGAGGGTGCCCCATCCTAACGACGTCTTTGTTTTTGTCGTTAGGGTGGGATACCACGAACCTTCTCAGCCCGTTTTTCCTGAGCGTAGCGCAGCGGAGTCGAAGGATCTGCGGCTGTTTTCGAAACTTCCGCATCGGCGGTCAGTCGCCAGATTCGAAGCGAGAGTAGCGCCGGCTTCCTAGCGGCTGCTGCGCGACTTCCATGTCCGCACCGAACGAAGCCGCGAAACTTCCGCAAAGACGATTATTACACCACCATCGCAGAGTTTTGTAACAAGGGCACGACTTCAGTCGGGCCGCCACAGTCACAAAAAAAAGCACTGGGCTTTAGCCCCTGAGGGACGTTATTGCCGAGTCGGTCGGTCATTCGCTAGCCATACGGTTAATGAGGGCTGTGATGAGCGATTCTAACGACCCGCCACAAAGTGGAAGTATTCGTAGCCAGCTAGGCCGATGAGGTCTACTGCAATTCCTTGTTGCTTGAGAAGCCTGATCAGCCCTAGCTGACTGGCCTGCATCAGTCTGAGGGTCTCCCGTCGTCGCCGGTGAGACAATACCATTCTCTGATACTGCAACTACCAGCCCATACGGCCAAGCCGAGTCAGGCAAGCTCTCTAAGGCCTTCACGACGGAATCAAGAGAGATTCTGCGCCCGTCCCTTGTCACGCCGACAATAATTTCGATCCCCTCAGGTCCAACAATAAGATATGGATTTTTCCACTGACTCCCGTCTTTGATGGAGGCGTATTTCTTGGGATCAGGCTTCGGAATACGCTGTCGTAGGGAAAGAACTACCTGCGCGCTGACGATCAAAATCGACCCGACTACCTGGGCGATGCACGTGATTAAGAATGATCTCCTGCTTGTCCCCATGTCCCTCCCTTCTGCCACGCGGAACGGCCTAAATGGTCAGGCTTGATCTTAGCCCTAAAATGTTCAAATGTTCCGCCCGAGTTGTGGGCAATTCGGAAGTTTCGCCCAAGTCGGATCACCCAACTGTCTGCGGTTGAACTTTCGATTTTTTCCCAAAGATTCTGGCAGCAAATGTGTACCCGGGCCTCTTATCACCGCCGCCCGTGACCGCCGCTACACGCCAAACCCCAAGCCGGCCGCATACTTCATCAATGGTTCACGGATCCAGAGGGAGAGTTGTTCCTGGATTCCGTGAATCGAAAGGGAAAGAGGGCCACCCCCCACCCCCCTACCTATGTAGCACAATCTTCGCCTCGGCCTTTTCATCAACATAAATAAAATCAATAAGTTATGAGCCGATCGTTCATAAGACCTTCGCTTAATGTATATCCATCGAAAGCGTCAGGCGGCTTCCGGATCGCTCGCGGTTAAAGAAAGACCTCATCGATGTAGCACCAGCTCCAGTCCTCGCCGCGCTCCGCCGACTTGACGATCGGGTGCTGGGTGGCACGAAAATGCGCTGTTGCGTGCCGGTTCTTCGACGAGTCGCAACAGCCAACGTGGCCGCATTCCAGGCACATCCGCAGGTGAACCCACGTGTCGCCCATCTTGAGGCATTCTTCGCAACCCTTACTCTGCGGCTTGACCTTCTTAACGTGCGTCTGCAACATGCGTACACTGTGCTGCCATTCGGACCTCCCAATCGCTTAACCCGGTAATTTGATCCTGCTACTTGACCCAGTATTGCTGCGCCAACTCGCAGAACGCGCTGGTCTGTGAGATGGCCCAATCGCCATCGCGATTCAATTCCCGAGCCATCAGATTTGATGCAGCTGCGGCCATCTCCGTGGCGGCGCTGGCGTTCAGGAAGAGCGCTCGCGTTCTGCGCGCCAGGGCATCTTCAACGGTGCGCGCCATCTCCTCGCGTGCCGACCACACTATCTCCGCGCCGATCACGGGCAGCGCCGGATGCAAACGCTTGCCCAACTCCGGATCTGCGGCAGCGAGGGCCTTGATCTTCTCGGCATCCGCTCCGTAGACCTCGAGATCGCCAAGCTCGCTTGAGTTTTCGATATAGCCGTGGATGCGAAGGTTCTTCGTCAGGCAGGGCTCGTCGCGCAGCTTGCCAAGCGTGATGGCATGGTCCACGCAGTCTTCGGCCATGTGCCGATAAGTAGTCCACTTGCCGCCGGTAATCGTAAGCAGGCCGGAGCGGTCCACGTCGATGACGTGATCGCGCGAAAGTGCTGACGTCTTTCCGTCGCCCTTTACCAGCGGCCGCAGTCCCACGTAAACGCTGAGCACGTCCGCGCGCGTCGGCGGGCGGCTCAGGTAGCGGCCCGCGGTCTCAAGAATGAAATCAATCTCTTCGTCAAGGGCTCGCGGCTCCAGGCTTGGTGCATCGACGGGAGTGTCCGTCGTTCCGGCCACGGCGTGTCCGTGCCACGGAATCACAAACAGCACGCGACCGTCGCTGGTCTTCGGAACCATGAGCGCCGTTTCGCTGCGAAGAAAACTGGGTTCGAAGACGAGATGAATGCCCTGGCTGGTGACGACCAGTTGCTCGGCTGCAGGGTCCGCCATCCGCCTTACCGAGTCAGTGAACACGCCAGTCGCGTTTACCACGATGCGCGCGTTGATGGTGAACTCTTCGCCGGACTCTTCATCGCGCGCTGTCAGGCCATTCACGTAGCCATCGGCATCGCGCAGGAGGCCAGTCGCAGGGCAGTAATTCATCAGTGTCGCGCCCTGATCTGCCGCCGTCATTGCCAGGTGGATCAGCAGGCGGGCGTCGTCAAACTGGCCGTCGTAGTAGACCACTCCGCCGCGCAACTCCTCGGGCTCCAGCGAAGGAAGCCGCTCCAGCGTTTCCTCTTTCGAGAGCAGACGCGATGCTCCAAAGCCGTACTTGCCGGCGAGAAGGTCATAGAGCTTGAGGCCGATGCCGTAGAACGGCGCTTCCCACCAGGAGTAATTGGGCACGACAAAGGCAAGATCGTGGACGAGGTGCGGCGCATTCTGGCGAAGCAGCCCGCGCTCTTTGAGAGCGGACATGACCAGCGATACGTTGCCTTGCTCCAGGTAGCGGACGCCGCCGTGCACGAGCTTGGTGGAGCGGCTGCTGGTGCCCTTGCCGAAGTCGTGCGCCTCCACCAGGACAACGTCAAAGCCCCGCGCCGCAGCGTCTACCGCAACGCCCATGCCGGTGGCGCCGCCGCCAATCACCGCAATGTCCCACGGCTGCTTTCGCTCGCGCAGGTTGCGAACCATATCTTCGCGCTTCATCGTTATCCTCGGAATCTACTCAGTCCAGGCCTTTGACCGTTCAACCGCCTTATGCCAGCGTGCTCGCCGCGTGGCAGACTCCGCTTCGGCCATCTTCGGTTCGAAGCGCACATCGTCCTGACGTTTGGCGCGAAGGTCGTCCGGGCTGCCCCAGAATCCCGTGGCCAGGCCTGCAAGATACGCGGCGCCGAGCGCGGTTGTCTCAGTCACGCGCGGCCGGACCACGGGAACGTTCAAGATATCTGCCTGGAACTGCATGAGCAGGTCGTTGACGGCCGCGCCACCGTCGACGCGTAACGCAGCCAGGGGCGAACTCGTCTCACTCTTAACGGCCTCAAGTACGTCTGCAACCTGGAAGGCGATGCTCTCGAGTGCAGCGCGCGCTATGTGTCCTGGGCGCGTGTCGCGGCGCAGTCCGATGAGCAGGCCGCCTGCATGCGGGTCCCAGTGCGGTGCGCCCAGCCCCACGAACGCCGGCACGAACACCACGCCGCCCGTGTCCGCCTCGCCCGCCGCGAGCGCTTCAACCTCTGCCGACGAGCCGATGAGGCGTAGGTTATCGCGCAGCCACTGCACCACCGCACCGCCGATGAAGACGCTTCCCTCGAACGCATATTCGAGCCGTTGCTGGGCGCTGGCGGCGATGGTGGTGATGAGCTTGTGCCTGGAGCGCTTGAATTCCGTGCCGATGTTCTGCAGCAGAAAGCAGCCTGTGCCGTAGGTGTTTTTGGCTTCACCGGGACTCCAGCAAAGTTGGCCGAAGAGCGCTGCCTGTTGATCGCCGGCGATTCCGGCGATGGACACGCCGCCGAGGCCAAGCGAGGTTGTGACCTCACCGACACGCTGGCTCGACCAGACGACCTCCGGGAGAAGGCTCTCCGGAATATCGAAGATGCGAAGCAATTCCGGATCCCACTTGCCATCGACCACGTTGAACAACAGTGTGCGGGATGCGTTGGTCACGTCGGTCACGTGCCGCGCGCCACTGGTCAGATGCCAGATCAACCAACTGTCTACGGTGCCGAACGCCAACTCTCCGCGCTCAGCTTGCGCTCGTGCGCCAGGCACGTTTTCGAGGATCCAGTGAATCTTGGTGGCCGAGAAGTATGGATCGATAACGAGGCCTGTTCGGTTGCTGATGTTCTCGCCCGCTCCGCTGTTCTCGAGGTCGCTGCAAAATGCGGCAGTTCGGCGGTCCTGCCAGACGATGGCGGGATGGATGGGCTTGCCCGTGGCGCGTTCCCAGATCACGACGGTTTCGCGCTGATTGGTAATGCCGATGGCTGCGAGATCGCGCGGCCGGGCGCTCACCTTGCCCAGCGCTTCCACCGCGCAGGCCATCTGGCTGGTAAGGATTTCCATGGGGTCGTGTTCGACCCAGCCCGACTGCGGATAGAACTGCGTGAATTCCTTTTGCGCAACCGCCGCAATGGCGCCCGCTTGATCAAAGAGAATGGCGCGCGAACTGGTAGTGCCCTGGTCCAGTGCAAGGACGTAGTTCATGTATGCCCCGCTTTCGGCTTAAGTCAAACATGGCGGGGCGTATGGCGGCAACATGGCTGCGAGGCCGATCGGCAGGTACTGCTATCGCTCAGCAACGAGCGTGGACGCGAATTCGCGGCACGCAAAGCATCATCTCATGCAATTTCTGCGTCTCAACAAGGGTCCGAGACCGTCCTGCATCGATCTCAAGCGCATCCCGGTTCCTGCGACCACAAACCCTATGTCTAAAACTTCCCGCAAGCCCATCGAAATTGCCGCCGTGGCGAAAAAGCTACTTGGATTTCCCTCTTTACGACCTGGTCAACGCGAAGCGATTCAGTCGTTGATGGAAGGTCGCGACACATTGCTTGTGCAGCCTACGGGTTCAGGCAAGTCGGCCGTATACCAGCTCGCGGGCGCGCTGCTCGAAGGCGCGACTGTCATTGTGTCGCCGCTGATTGCCCTGCAAAAGGACCAGGCGGACGCTATCCAGGCTAGCCAATTGGACGCAACGGCCGTGGTCAATTCGACTTTGTCCGCGAGCGAACGCGATGAGACCCTGGCGCAGATTGAAGCGGGCAACGTGGAGTACATCTTTTTGGCTCCTGAGCAACTGCGGAAGCCGGAGACGATCGAGCGACTCAAGAATGCAAACGTGTCGCTGATCGCCATCGATGAAGCGCATTGCATCAGCCAGTGGGGCCACGATTTTCGTCCCGACTATCTGGGCCTTTCTCACGTGATTGAAGCGCTTGGCCATCCGCCGGTGCTGGCCATGACGGCAACGGCGTCAAAGGAAGTGCGCACCGAGATTGTTACGCGTCTTGGATTGCAGGATCCGCGTATTTTCGTCCATGGTTTCGACCGCCCGAACATCTCACTGCGCGTCGACCTTTTCTCCACCAAGGACGAGAAGTATCAGTCGCTGCTGCGGCGCGTGGAATTTGCAGACAAGCCCGGCATTGTCTACGTCTCGACGCACAAGAACGCTGAGACCATCGCAGCCGATTTGCAGCAGCTTGGCGTCGAGGCCGTTTGTTACCACGGCGGTATGAAGTCGAAAGACCGCGAGGAGATTCAGAACAAGTTCATGAATGGCGACGTGCCGGTAATCGTGGCTACCAACGCCTTTGGAATGGGCGTGGACAAGCCGGATATCCGCTTTGTGTATCACGCCGACGTGAGCGACTCGCTCGATGCTTATTACCAGGAGATTGGACGTGCGGGTCGCGATGGCGAGCCGGCGGAGGCCGTGCTGTTCTACCGTCCTCAGGACATCTCTTCGCAGAGCTTCAAGACGGGGACCGCTCACGTGGATTCATCCGCGCTTGAGGCGGTTTACAACGCATTGGTGAAACACAAAGGCGCCATGACGCGCGAAGAATTATGCGTTGCCAGCAAATTCAATGCACGGAAGCTTGTCGGGTTGCTTCACAAACTGGAAGAGACCGGCGCTGTGGCGCACCTGGAGAACGGCGATCTGAAAGCAACGACCAATCAGCCGCTCTCCGAGGTGATTGAAGAAGCGGAACATCACCAGCAGTTTCACAAGGACCTCCGCAAGCGGCGCCTGCAGCAGATGCAGCAATTCGCCGAGTGCCGCCGCTGCCGCCGTGAGTGTCTCCTGCAGTATTTTGGAGACGACTATAAGGGCCCTTGCGGGAATTGCGACCGATGCGAAGAGCTTGGCTTGCTGGCTAAAGTGGCCTGAGGTTGAGTGATCGTTATTAGACACAAAGAAGGGCGCCGCGATGGCGCCCTTCTCTATTTCAGACAGCATCCCGTCAGGCCAGTTCCACTTCAATCTGCTTGGCATCGGCGTTCAGCTTGACGATCTTGAAGCTGCGGATCTGGCCGGGCTGCAATGGTTCAGGTTTGGTGCTGGGAGCGGCGACAGCGCCTTTCCAGCGCGCCTGGAGCAACGAGGAAAGGGACGAGAGATCGGCTTTCGTTTCGGCTTCAGGGGTGGAAAAGGCGGCCTGGAGGGAAGTCGTGCGACACACGGCGCGAATCCCTTCACCCAACTCAACAATCGCAGGGGACGCATCAACGACACGGCCGGAAACCTTATCGCCCACTTTGTGTTCGGCAATGTACTCGTCGATGCTGGTCGGGATGAGCTGCTTCATGCTGAGCTTGATCTGGCGTTTGGCGCTGTCAACGGCAAGCACCTGCGCCTCCACAACCTGGCCCGCACGCAACACGTCGGACGGATGATGCAGGCGGCGGTCGGCAACGATCTCGCTGATATGGACCATTCCTTCCACGCCGTCGGCGATCTGCACAAACGCGCCGAATGCCATGATCTTGGTAACGGGTCCCTGGACCTGCGCACCCACGGGGAATTTCTGTGCCACTTCAGACCATGGATCGGTCAATGTCTGTTTGAGTCCGAGCGAGATGCGCCGCTCTTCGGGCTTGATGGAAAGAATGACGGCGTCGACGCGCTCGCCCGCTTTCAACAAATCTGAGGCCAGGCGAACCTTCTTGCCCCACGACATCTCGGAAACGTGGATCAGGCCTTCAATCCCCGGCTCGAGCTCGACAAACGCGCCGAACTCCGCCACGCGGGTCACGGTTCCGCTGATGCGCTGGCCGACCTGGAAACGGTCTGTCGCGGTTTCCCACGGTTCGGGTTGAAGTTGCTTGAGGCCCAGTGAGATTTTGCGGGTATCCGGGATCGATCTTGAGGATTTTGACCTCAAGCTTCTGGCCCACCGTCAGCACATCTTCCGGCTTGCTGATGCGGGTCCAGGCGATGTCGCTCACGTGGAGAAGGCCGTCGAGACCGCCAAGATCGAGGAAGGCTCCATACGGCATGAGGCTGCGGACGGTGCCGGACAGAACGTCTCCCGGCTTGATGGATAAGTAGCGGCCCTCAGCCGCAACCTGTGCCTGCTCCTCAAGAACCACGCGGCGATCGACTACCAGGTCCTCGTCGGCAACGTCGAGCTTGGTGATGCGGCAGGTGATCTGCTGACCTACGAGAGCTTCGAGTTCCGCTGCATCGCGCGTGCCGCTGCGGCTGGCCGGCATGAAGGCGCGCATGCCGACATCAACGGTCGCGCCACCCTTGACGACGCCCGTGACGGTTCCGGCTACCGCGATCTTCTCGGCGAAGGCCTGCTCGAGGGCGGTCCAATCCTTGGGCTGCGCCACCTTGAAACGGGAAAGCGAGTAGTAGCCTTCTTCATTGCGGCCGGTAATCGAAACGGGGAACGTCTGGCCGGAGCTGACCTTATCGGCGTTGTTCTCGAACGCTGTGCGTGGCAGCACGCCCTCAATCTTGTAGCCGACGTCGAGAAAGACCTGATCGGCGGTCACGGAGATGACCGTGGCCTGAATCTGCGACGGGCCACCTTCAGAACGAGGCCGCTTGGGGTGAGCTTTCTCAAACTGGGCGAGAACGTCCGCGAAACTCTCCACCGGCTCAGGGTCGGCTTCGACCGGAGGCGCCGGCCTGGGAGCGGGTTTCGCCAACGGAGCGGCCACGAGCTCAGCCGTCGGCGCAGTCGCCAAGGCCTCGCCCACAGTAGGCTCTGCGCTCAGTTCAGCTTTCGGAGCCGGTGGCGGCGCGGGGTCAGATGCCGGTTCGACGAGGGTTTCGTCAGATTGCGCAGCCGTCTGAAACTCGTCGAACGCAGGTTCGGCGGAGCCTTCCGCAAGCGGTGCCGTGGTTGGGCCGGGCTCTTCGACTTCGGGAGCTGCTTCGGGAGCGGGGTGATTTTCCGGGTCGGTGTCTTGGGTCATGGCGTTTACAGGCCTATTGTTTCACGACACCGCGAAGTGCTTCCTTGACATGGATTCGTTCATGGAAACTCCGTTACTCGCGGGGTGGAGCGTGGTTTGGGAATGGCGGCGCTTCCGGTGTCGTTGATTACGTGCGTGATTTCGCCCTTGTCGTCGAGGGCGATGGTCATGGCGTGGTGGAACCGCACTCTCGGCTTGGCGGGCACTTCAATGGCGCGCGTGAGCACCACATTGGGCTTGCGAAAGACGCTGTAGACGCCGAGGCCCCACGCCTCATGCACTGCGACTTTGTCGGCCACTTTGTAGGACGCCCATCCGTTGGTGCCGGGTGCGCTGGTGAAACTGCCTTGGTCAGGCGGATCGTAGGGAATCTCCGACTGGTAGAAGAACGTCCGGCCCACCTCACCGTTCCACAGAACCTGATATTGCTGATGGTGTTCCACAAAAAGTCCGTAGGCAGTGACCCGGTCTCCATTGACGATCAGGCCATTCTGGCTCAGGTTCTGATCCCATCCCACGCCTTTGCCGTGATCGGCGCGCCAGATCCATGTGTGATCAATCAGGGTGTCGTTGGCGTTGACGAGCAGATTCACCTGCGCGCGGCCAACCCCGGCGCCGCCCACACGAAAGAAGACGTCGTGCAGTGAGATGGGGTTTTTGGCGTGGCTTGTTCGGGTGCCCTCCGAGCCAACTTGAAGCAGCACCGGTGATTTTGTCTCGCCAGCATCGATGAGAAGCCCGGCAAGGATGATTCCGTCTTCATCGCCGGTGATCATGGCGGCGGTTCCGTTGACCGGCTTCAGCGTGGCGAATCCAAGGCCCATAACCACGGTGTTGGGCCGCGTAATGCGGATGGGTTCCTCCAACTCGTAGATCCCGGGCGTGAACAGCAAATGCTTGCCATGAGCGACCTGCGCGTTTATCGCGGCGGCCCTGTCGCCCGGACGAGCGATGTAGAAGCGATCGAGCGGGATTGAGCGACCGGGAGTGGCGCCACCGTGCCAGGTAATACCCGGAGCTGTTGGTTCTCAATTCCGGCACCACAATATTCCAGTGGCCTTGCTTGTCGACGTGGAGAAAGGGCTTTTCGCGGATGACGGGCGTATCCGCGATCTTGGTGTAAGGCGGCGCAGGCCAATCGCCGGATGGAGGATGGTTGACGCCGACGAACACCATGTTCCAGTTGGATCCCGTCCAGTTGGTCCATTCCGTGTTGCGCGACAGCCATTGCTGCTGCGAGCCGGAGTCCACCGTTCCGTCGATGAGCGAATCGGAGATCCAGCCTCCGCTGGCCCAGCCATGGTCCTGGTGCAACACCAGGTTTCCGAGCACGTGCATGCGTCGAAAGGCGATCGCCTGCGATACAGCCCATTGCATGGTGCCGCCTGTCGGGGTGACAGAGAATCCTTCTGCCGCCCTCCAGAACGTGCACGTGGCATTGTTGCGAGGCAAGCTGGCATCGGCGTGCACGTTGCCGGTGATATGCACGGCATCGGGCGAAGCACCGAGTCCAATGACCTGGGTGTAGAAGCCCACCGGAACATCGATGTGATATTCGCCGGGAAGAAACAGGACGGCATTCCGTTCGGTGCCGAATTCGTTGTGCTGCTGCACTGCGTAGATCTTGTCAATCTGCTGCTGCATCGCTGCGGGCGCAAGGTCAGGGCTGAAGACGAGCACGTTGGGTCCGAGATCGGGAATGGGAGGCTGTTTCGGACTCGACTGAGCGCCGCAAACTGCCGCGCCGGCGATCCACCATAAGGCGATGATTGAGCGGAAAAATTGCCCTGCACCAAGCCTGCTCTTCGATCTCGATCCGCATCGCATTTCAGTAGGTGGCCTTTCAGTAGCGCAAAATTCCTTCGATGGCTCGCTGCCCATAGTACTGGTCGAGCGAAACTTCGACAACGACTGCCTGCCGCTCTTTGAGCGCACTCGCAGTCCGTCCCTTTCTTTACAGCGCCTGCCGTGGCAAGCGAGAATTGCGTGCACGCAATGAGGGTGGGGATGATGCGTTCTATTTCACGCAGAGATTTTGTGCGTTTGGGTACTGCCGTGGCTGCGGCTGGCGGAGTAGCCGCCGACACCGGCATGTTGCAGGCGGAGGTGTTGCGTCCGCAGGAGCCGCCTTCCACAGGCCGCAAGATTCGTTTTGTCTCGATCGGCACCGGGATTCGAGGATGCGATCTGCTGCGCTCGGCTCGCAAGGTAACGACTGCGGAGTGTGTAGGAACCGCCGACCTCTACACGATGCATCAAAAAGCCGGCCAGGAAGCGTATGGCGCCGATGTTCCAACCACGCGCGACTATCGCTCCCTGCTCGACCGGAAAGATGTGGACGCAGTGGTGGTGGCGGTCGCGGACTTTCAGCATAAACGTGTGGTGCTCGACTGTATCGACGCGGGCAAAGACGTGTATTGCGAAAAGCCCATGTCGCACAACGTTGAAGACGGGGCGGCGATGGTGGCGGCTGTCCAGAAGAACAAGCGTATCTTTGCCGCGGGTAGCCAGCGGGTGAGCAACATTGTTTACAAGAAAGCTGCGGAGATCTACAAATCAGGAAAACTGGGAGAGGTCACGCTGATCGAAAGCCACACCGATCGCAATTCACCATCGGGCGCCTGGGTCTATCCCATTGCGCCGGACGCTTCTCCTGAAACTATAGACTGGGCAACGTGGCTGCGTGATGCCCCGCAACATCCGTTTGATGCGGCGCGTTTCTTCCGCTGGCGATGTTTTGCGGATTACGGTGAAGGCTTGGCGGGTGATCTGTTTGTCCACCTGATATCAGGGGTGCAGTGCGTGAGCGGCATCAATACGATTCCCAGCCGTGCTTACTCGAGTGGTAGCCTGACCCATTTCAAAGATGGCCGCGACTATCCCGACCTGCTCGCCACGCTCTATGACTACCCTGGAGTGACCGTGAGCCTGCACTGTAATCAGAACAATTACTCCAACGAGCCGACCGTCTTCTATGGTCGGGAAGCGACCCTGACAATCAACGGAAATTCCCTAACTGTTGCTCCACAGGACACGCGCCTTCAGCCGGAAGGGTATTCTCTGAATGGCTGGACCGCAGAGGCGAAGAAGCGCTACTTCGATGAATGGCATGCGGCGCATCCTGAACAGCCCGCCGCCCCGGGATCAGCCGAAACGTTCACGGCGCCCCAGGGGTACGACGACACCGCCGATCACCTGGCGAACTTCTTTCATGCCGTGGAAACCAGAGAGCACGTCATCGAGGACGAAGTTTTCGGGCATAATGCGGCAGTTGCATGCCACATGGCAAATCACTCGTACTTCCATCGCGGCGTTGCCAACTGGGACGCTGCCTCGCAGACCATCAAGAGCTGACAACTGAGTCAAGGGAGAATGTGTCGATGACGGTTTCCTCGCGTAGAGATTTCTTGAAGACTTCCGGTGTGATTACCGCGGCAGCCTGCGCAGGTGCGGGAAAACTGTCCGCCTCTCCGTTGCCCTTTCCCATCGGCCTGCAGCTTTACTCGGTTCGCGAACTGCTTCCCAAGGATTTTGACGGCACGCTGGTGCAATTGGCCAAAGCTGGTTACAAGGAAGTCGAAGCCGCGGGGTATTACAACAAGACCGCCGCCGAGTGGAAGACTGCCATGGATCAGGCAGGTCTGCACTGCGTCAGCACGCATCACCCGCTGCCGCTGTTGAAGAAGAGCGAAGACGAGCTGATCGAGTACGGGAAAAAGATAGGGCTGCAGTACATGATCTGTTCCTCGCCCATGCATCGTGATCCGGAGGCCAAGGGAGCCATGACGCTCGATGACTGGAATTGGGTTTCGGATGAATTTAATCGCATTGGCGCCAAGGTGAAGTCCGCGGGGATGCAGTTTGGATACCACAATCACATGGGTGAGTTCGACAAGGAAAACGGTGTCGTCTTCTACGACCAGCTGATCAAGCGGACCGATCCTAAATTGGTCGCCTTTGAGATGGATTGCGGCTGGGTAGTCGCAGCCGGACGTAATCCAATTGAATATCTCAAGGTGATCCCGCAGCGCATTCAGATGCTGCACGTGAAATGCATGTCAAGGGGCAGCGACGGCAACTATCACTCGGTGGTGATGGGGCGCGGGTATCCGGACTACCATCCGATTTTTGCGCTGGCATCCAGTCTCAAGCATTACTTTGTGGAACAGGAAGAATTCAAGACTGATCCAATCTCCGAATTAGGCCTGGACGCGTCCTTCATGAAGAGGTTCAGCATGTAACCGGACGGCTCCGCGACAAACATGGGTCCAGCGCTTGCGATAGGCTGGACCTATGAGTGTTTTTGATGAGAAGAAGTCGGAACTGGAGCAGCACGAGTTCATGATGGGGCTGGAACGCGGCCGGCTGGCGGTGGCGCTGGACCTGCTGACTGACTCGTTGATTATGGTGGGGCAGCATGGCGTTTACTGCAGCTCCAGCCGAAACCCGTCAAAACCGGCGCTTGATCTTCAGGCGGTTCTTGCAGGGATGGAAGGCGCCAAGACGCTGATCCAATCGGTCATGGAAGAACTGCGGCTGGAGCGCCAGTCCGGCTCCCAAGCTTCGCGTTAGAGTTGGAATCGTTTCAGGTCAAGGTGGGGCTTGGGAATGCGTGGGCGCATCTCTTTAAGCGTGTAGAGCACGATGGCCGCAACGGCCAAATCCCGATACCATTTGTGATCCGCGGGGATGATATACCAGGGCGAATTGAGAGTCGAAGTACGGGTTAGCGCCTCCTCATAAGCGGACTGAAACTTTGGCCACATTGTGCGGTCGGCGAAATCTGATTCCTGCAGTTTCCAATGCTTTCGGGGATTGTCGAGGCGGGCCTTGAACCGGCTTGTCTGTTCTTCACGGCTGATGTGCAGGAAGAGCTTGCGGATCACGATGCCGTTTTCGCTCCATGCGCGCTCTACGTCGCCAATCTGCCGGAGACGCATGTGAGCCTCCCGCGTTGAGATCACGCCACGCGCCTTAAGCGCGATCACGTCTTCATAGTGCGAGCGATTAAAGACGACGAGTTCGCCCTTTGCGGGAAGCGCCCGGTAGACGCGCCAAAGATAATCGTGATCGCGCTCTTCACGGTCCGGTTCCTTGAACGACACGACACGGCAAAACTGAGGATTGACGCCGGTGAAGACCCTTTTTATCGTCCCATCCTTACCGGAGGCGTCCATTCCCTGGAGAACGATCAGGAGAGACCGACGGTTCTCGATAGCGAGGATTTGGGCCAACTCATTGATCTGCTCCCGCAGTTTTTTCAACTCCTGGCGCGACCTCTTCTTGTCCTCACAAAACTCTGTTGCATGCGGTGAACTTTTGCGAAGCTCGACGCCATCACCGAATGCGACGCGGTAGGCTTCCAATTGCTTGAGAGCTATTGCCAAGATCATCCTCTGGGCGGTTGGATGCTCAGGTTTGGAAGTTGCTTACTCCGGAGCCAACGGAAGCCGCCAAAAAGCAAAGGGCACCCGGAATTCGGGTGCCCTCTGTATCAGCGGAAAGCTGGCTGTCTGGTCGGCTAGTTGTGATGCTTGGAGTCAACCTGGAGGTTGAACGTTTGTTGCTTGCGTTCCCGCAGCACGACCACCTGGACCTGGTGATCGGCATTGGCATGCAGCGCGCGGTCCCAGTCGGCGGTTGTTTGAATGGTCTCAGCGCCCACTCTCAGGATCACGTCGTATTGTTTGAGGCCGGCCACCGCCGCTTCACTCTTGCGGGAGACCTGCTTGACCATGACTCCGCTCGGGAGACCGAGATAGTCGGCCATCTGCGCGGTGAGTGGTTCCACCAGCGCGCCAACCTTCAGGCTGCTGCCGAACGGCGACACATGCTGGAGGCTCCACCCCTCGCCTCCACCGGAAACAATTCCCATTCCCGAGGGCGGCGGTGGAATGGCCCCGTTCTCGTCCATGGCCCTCCAGACATCGTGCTCCATCACCTTGCGGTCCACGAGCTGAAGGGTGAACGTCTGGGGCGCGCCATCGCGGCTGATCACGAGGGTGACCTTGTGGCCGGCCGGAATTTCGCGCAGCATGCGGCTGAACGGTTCCGCTCCTTCGACAGTTTGCCCGTTGACCGAGAGCACCACGTCATTGACGCGGAGGCCCTTCTGCCCGGCAGGAGCATCGTGGTCGATAAGCGTGATTACAGCGCCCTTCAGGTCCTTCAAGCGCTGCTTGGCCGCAGTGTCATTGTCGACATCGGAAACCAGAACGCCAAGATAACCCGGAGGGTGAGACAGCAGGGGATTGATCTGCTGCATGAAGTGCGAAAATGTGGTCTGCGCCGTTGCGCCGGGCGGAGCTGCGAGCCAGCCCGCAGTCAGCCCCAACAGCATGGCGGCTCCGATGGTTTTGTAAGGCCTCGAAAAGTACTTCATTGCTTCCTCTCTTGCGTTTCTGCCCGGCACGCACTCTTTGATCGTGCGGTGCGTTCACCAGGCGATATAAATTTACTGAAATTCCGGTACCCGGCTCAAAACTTGCCGGGATGCCAACCGGATTCTGGGGTTGCGGTCGGAACTTGCCACCGATCGCAAGACTTGTCGCACACTGGTATCGGCTTCCACCGGCCCCAGAATGCTGATTGCTTCGGTGCGAATATGCGGGTCACTGTCATTGAGCAGTGACTCGAGAACTGCATCCCGCACCCGAAGATCTTCCGCTACATAAGGCTGTAGACCGTCCAACGCCTGCAGACGCACGCCAGCGTCGCGATCATACCGCAAAGACACCATGAGCGCCTCGCGGATGCCTGCGGCCTGGCATTCATGCCCAGCCCGGCATTCAGACGCCAGCAGACCGACTGAGTCGCCGCGAATGCCTGTCGATGCGCCGTATTCCGATGCCAGCATCAGGAGTCTGCGAATCTCCCGATCGTCGAGAGTGCCGTGAATCTCCCGGGGAACAATCTGGTTGTAATGGACGGCAACCAACTCGCTGTTCGGCTGCCGCTCAATGCTGGAAATGCTGGCAATCTCTCCGTCGACCGTTCCAATTTCCTTGACCGGCAAGCTCGATATCTGGGCCGTTTCAGGATTACGGGCGGCGTGGCTCTGAGACACAAAGTATCCGCCCAGGCTCCCGGCCCCTCCGCCGATGATCAGCAGTAACGATGCCGCAATGGGCGCCGACTGCAAACTGGCCGCGTTGTTGCGAATCTTCTGCAGCACGCGCTCAAACCAGCGGGTGGGAGGGAGCGCGTCAATGGCCTCTTCCAACCGGATCCGTGACCGGGCGACAAGATTCGCATCTGGTTCTTCGATCGGATATGCGTCAGATAGTAACTTCAACGCCCACATTTGCTCGCGTTCCTGGCCGCATGCGGCGCAGGTGGCCAGATGCCTTTCGAGTTCGTGGGTTGCGTCATCGGGCAGCTCGCCGTAGGCGGCCATCACGATACGCTCGTGTGCCAATTCGCAGTTCATATCAAACGTCCTTCCAGCCTCAAAAAATGTTTCGATGCCTGCTTCACTTCCTCAGGCCCGCCAGTTGCGATCTCAATTTTTTGGTCGCTCTGAATAGAGTATTTTTGGCGGTTTCTTCTGTCGTATTGAGCATTTCTCCAATGGTGCGCAGGCGGAGACCCTGGTAGTGCTTCAGTTCAAAAACCATGCGTTCGCGGGGGGTGAGCTTGCTGAGAGCTTCCTGAATCCTGATGCCGAGCACCTTGCGGTCGAGCTCACGAGCGGGATTCGAAAATGACCGCTCGTCTGAGACTGAGGCCAGCATGTCAATCTCGTCGCCGGAGTGATCTACGATCACGGCCTGGTCTTCGCGGCGCGTTTTGCGCCTGCGGAGCTGGTCAAGGCATAAGTTGGTGACTATGCGGTAGATCCAGGTGTAAAAGGAGCACTCAAAGCGGAAATTTCCGATGTACCGGTAAGCCTTCAAGAAGGCTTCCTGGTAGATATCTTCGGCGTCGTGCTCGCTGCCGGTAAGGTGAAGAGCCAGCCGGAGGACCTGCTGCTCATATTGCTTGACCAGCGCGTCAAACGCCACCCGCGACCCCGCCTGCGCCTCACGGATCAGTTCCGTTTCAGGCGCCCGAGATTCCAGTCGATCCTGCCCGCGGTCGGGTTTATCCATCGCCCTGGTTGCAGCCACTCCTGTGTCCACCCTTGGGGTGGATTGTACCGCTCGCGCAGGGGACCATGGGAATGCTATTGCCGATGTTGGCGCCGGAACTGGGTAAGGGACCGCGTCTGTTGCCATGAAATTCGCCGCTCCCGGGAACGAAGGATCGCAAACAGCTTCAATCAGATGGACGCGACCGCTCCAGAATTGTGAGCGGGATCAAGAGGGTTACTGGGTGGCCGAGCCGATAGACTGGAACGGATGACTGGCAACCTGTTTGAAGAGCATCCGGCTCCCTCTAAAGCCGACAAAAACGACGGCCTGACAGCGCATTGTGATGGCGGATCCCGGGGCAATCCCGGGCCGGCCGGATTCGGTGCCGTGGTTGAAGATAGCCATGGCCGCGTGGTGGCCCGCCTGAGCGAGTTTCTGGGCGTTCAAACCAACAATTACGCCGAGTATGCTGGCCTTCTGGCCTGCCTCAAATGGGCGCTGGAACATGGCTACAAACGACTCAAGGTGGTGTCGGACTCGGAGCTCATGGTGAAGCAGATGAAGGGCCAGTACAAGGTGGCCAGTCCCGGCCTGCGCCCCTTGTGGGAAGAGGCTAAACAGCTGTCCCGACAGCTCGAGAAGTTTGAAATGGGCCACACCCTGCGCGGCGGGAACAAGGAAGCCGACAAGCTAGCCAACGAGGCCATGGACCGCGGAATGGGAAAGAAGCCCGGTGGCGCCACAGGCCCCGTCGCCGCAAATGCCTACGCCAAGGCCCCAAACTCCAAGCCAGGCCATCCCGCAGCCGGCAGCGCCTCTAAACCGCCCCGCCAGGTGCTGGAGGGCTACGTGAAGGACGGAGTGGTGCACGTGCTGGAAGGCGAACTACCCGACGGAATCTTTGTGAAAGTGGTACGGGAATAGGGAGCCAACCGCAAGACCGATAGAGTGTCCCGCCGCCAAGCCGGGCACGCCGGACTTGTCCACTCCTCGCCCTTTGTCCCTGTCTTACTCCGGTTTCCCCAGGTTGTTTCGCCAGGTGTGGCCGCTACGTTCAAGCAACCGCTCGGCGCATTCCGGGCCCCATGTTCCCGCAAAGTAGTTCGGGAAGACTTCAGGAGTCTTTGCTGCCCACGCCTGCAGGATCGGGGTGTAGAGAGCCCAGTTGACTTCGACCCCGTCACGGTGCGAGAAGAGCGTCTGATCGCCCAGCATCGCGTCGAGCAAGCAGTCGCTCGTAACCATTGGCGCGCGATTGGCCGAACGCCTGCGCATAATCAAAATCCATGTTGACCGGGCAAACGGCCATACCCGGTGTGTTCGGAACTTTAGCTCCAAAACGCAGCGCGATGCCGTCGTCGGGTTGAATGCGGATGGTGATCAGGTTGGGCTGGATCTCGTTGCAGGGGCCGGTAGACTGCATGCGGTTGAAAATCAGCAGCGGCGGCTGCTTGAACTGGATGGTGATTTCCGTGGCGCGCTTTTTCATGCGCTTGCCGGCGCGAAGGTAGAAGGGAACTCCCGCCCAGCGCCAGTTCTCAATCTGCAGCTGAACGGCGGCGAAAGTTTCCGTGCTTGACTCGGGATTGACACGCTCCTCATCGCGATAGCCGATCACGCGCTTGCCTTCCACGATGCCGGGCCCGTACTGACCGCGCACGGCGTTCAGGATCGGCACGCTCGGAATGGCCTGCCACACCTTCACTTTTTCCCTGCGCACCGCCTCCGAGTCGAAACTCGAAGGAGGTTCCATGGCGATAAAACTCAGCAGCTCCATCACGTGGTTTTGCAGTACGTCACGAAGCGCGCCGGCCTTCTCATAAAAGGGCCCGCGGCCTTCGATGCCGATGGATTCGGCTGCCGTTATCTGCACGGATTCGATGTAATTGCGATTCCAGATGGGCTCGAAGATACCGTTGGCGAATCGGAAGACCAAAATATTCTGAACGGTCTCTTTGCCCAGGTAATGGTCGATGCGGAAGACCTGGTTCTCGTGGAAGACGGCGTTGACCTGATGGTTGAGTTCACGCGCGGAATCAAGATCATGGCCGAACGGCTTCTCAATGACGACGCCGATCCGTGCGTCGCCATTCTCGGCCATGCCCTGGCTGCCCAGATTCTCGATGATCGACGCAAAAAACTCGGGAGCAGTGGCGAGATAAAAGAGGCGGTCGTCGCCGATGCCCTTCTCCTTCGCAATGCGATCGAGCTCCACCTTGAGACCTGCATAGCCCGCCGCATCGTCGAAGGTCAACGGAAAGTAGCTGATCTTTTTGACGAACTCTTCAAGCTTGGGATCGCTGTTGTCGACACCGCCAAACTCGACGATGCCCTCGCGCATGTCCTTGGCGAACTCGTCACCAATCGGGCGGCGCGCAACGCCGACTATTTCGAAGTTCTTCGGTAGCAGCCCCGATTGTTCCAGGTGAAAGAGGGCCGGGAGGAGCTTGCGCTTGGTCAGGTCGCCCGAGGCACCAAAGATCACCATGACCCCAGGGTTGGGAATTCTCTCGTTGGCATGCTGAACCTGGGATAGATCGTCGGGATGAATCTTCATCTGCACGGTTGCCATGGAGCGTCTCCTGAGTCAGTAAACTGTGGGCAATGAAAAGTGGACAGAGCGGAGTGGCCAGCGATCAGTACTCAGTAGCGACGTCAAGCTCGCACGTCCAATGGATACTCATCACTGACCACTGGTTCCCTAGTCTTTTTTGACCGCGTGACCGCCGAATGCGTTGCGCATAATCGCCAGCATGCGGTCAGTAAAGTTGTTCTCTTCGCGCGAACGAATGCGCCGGATAAGCGACTCCGTGATAATCGGCGCGGAGACGTTGAGGTCGATAGCTTCGAACACGGTCCAGCGTCCCTCACCCGAATCGGCAACATACGCTTCGAGCCCGTCAAGTTTCGGGTTCTTTGATAGCGCGTCGGCGGTCAGGTCAAGCAGCCAGCTGCGCACCACGCTACCGACGCGCCAGATCTGTGAAATCTGCGCCAGATCGAGATGCATTTCTTCCTTCTTCTCCAGGATGGTGAAGCCCTCGGCGTAGGCCTGCATCATGCCGTACTCGATCCCGTTGTGCACCATCTTGACGAAGTGACCTGCGCCGGCCGGGCCCACGTGACCCCAGCCCTTGTCTGCCGCGGGCGCCAGAGTTTCAAAGATGGGACGCAGATAATCCACGGCTTCCTTGTCGCCGCCGATCATCATGCTGTAGCCCTCTTTCAAGCCCCATACGCCGCCCGATGTGCCTACGTCTACGAACTGAAAACCCTTGGCCGTGACTTCCTTGTAGTGGCGTTGCGAATCCTTGTAGTTGGAGTTGCCGCCATCAATGAGAATGTCACCCGGATTCAGAAGCGGCTCCAGATGGGCGATGGTTTCATCGACCGGCTTGCCCTGCGGCACCATGATCCAGATCGCCTTGCGGGCGGTGAACTTCCTGGCCATGTCTTCAAGTGAAGTAACGCCGACATTGCCGGACGCCGTAAGCTTCTGCACCGCATCGGCATTGAAGTCAAAGCCGATTACCTGATGGCCGCCCAGCCGCAGCCGCTCCGCCATGTTGCCGCCCATCTTTCCCAGGCCTATTAAACCGAGTTGCATTGTGTCTCCCTTCCCAAATCCTTATAGAACGCCGCGTGTTTCCAACCCACGCCGCAGCGTTGCGGCGCCTTCAAAGCGAATCGTCTGCATGCCCGCCGCTTCGGCGGCTTCTGCATTTTCCCTGCGATCGTCGATAAACAGGATCCGATTGGAGGGTTTACCCAGTATGTCAATCGCGCGCCGATAGATGTCCGGTTGAGGCTTGCGCATGCCCACATAGCAGGAACTGAGCGCAACCTCAAAGTAGTCGCGAAGTCCGAATTTTGCGAAACGGAACTCATTCGGTTCGCGAGCTTCGTTGTTGAGACATCCCAGCATGCAATTACCAGATGCGGCCAATTCTTGAAGGATGCCGAAACCGCTGTCGGGCAGAAGTTCCGACTGTTCAAAAATTGCCGTCAGAAACTCGTCGGCGCTGAAGTTCCGCGGTTCGTAGAACAGAGTGGCGTCCAGGTATTGCCGCGCCGTAATCTTGTCACGTTCCCAGGCGTCGTAAGGTTCAGTGTGGCGCGCCTCGAATGCGGCCCGGTCAAGTTGGAAAGCTTCCAACACACGGGCACGCTCGCGGTGGTCCCACCCGTTGGTGAGCAGCACTCCGCCGACATCGAAGAGGATCACGTCGAAGGGGAACATCAACGCCTCTGGGCTGGTACTTCGATTCAAACTGCGGGAGTGTTGTGAAGGCAGTGTCGCCGCGTTCGCGGTTAGCTGCGCTTCCGGTTCAATAATGCTTTGGCCCTCTCCACGATGCTTGGCGCTGTGAAGCCCAGCTTCTCAAGCACGACTGGCCCTGGAGCCGATGCGCCGTAGCGATCGAGCCCGATGACATCGCCGTCCTGCCCAACATACTTCCACCATCCCAGGGGCGAACCGGCTTCAACTGCAAGCTTCGGTACGCCGGCTGGCAGTACGCTTGCCCGGTATGCGTCCGATTGCTCGCCGAAGATCTCCCAGCTCGGCATGCTGACCACGCGAGCGCGGATACCTTCCCCTTCAAGCGTCTTCTTTGCCTCGATGCACGGCGCGACTTCAGAGCCGGTGCTGATGAATATGATTTGCGGGTCCTGGACATCTTCAAGCACGTAAGCACCCTTGCTCACACCGCCGTAAACATCAACCTTCGTCGCGTCGATTACCGGCAGGTCCTGGCGGCTGAGGGCGAAGAAGCTCGCTCCATTGCGCTCGAGTGCCAGCCGCCAGCAGGCCGCGGTTTCGTTGGCATCGGCGGGCCGATAGTCGGTGAGGTCGGGCACGGCACGCAACATCATCAAGTGCTCGATGGGCTGGTGCGTCGGGCCATCCTCGCCCAGGCCGACGGAATCATGCGTGAATACAAAAATCGAATGAGCACGCGACAGCGCCGCAAGGCGAATCGCAGGCTTGCAATAGTCGGAGAATGTAAAGAATGTGGAACCAAAGGGAACCAGGCCCTCATGTGCGGCCATGCCGTTTACTGCAGCGCACATGGCGAACTCGCGAACGCCGAAGAACACGTTGCGGCCTGCTGGGTCTTGATGAAAATTCGCGCCTGGCTTGAAGATCGTCTTGGTCGACGAAGTAAGATCAGCCGCGCCCCCGAACAACTCGGGCACCACTTCAGCAATGGCATTCATGATTGTGCCGCCGGCGTTTCGAGTCGCAACCGGCTTGCCTGCCGGGAAGGAAGGAAGCGCCTTCTCCCAGCCCGCCTTGCGCTTGTTCTCCTTGGCCCGCTTGAACTGCTCCGCAAGTTCGGGATTCTCCTTGGCGTAGGCATCGAAGAGTTTGTTCCACTCGGCTTCAGCAGCCTGGCCTCTGTCAATCGCTGTACGCCAGTTCTTGAGAGCATCATCAGGAACGTAGAAGCTCTGATCCTCGGGGAATCCAAAGAACTTCTTCGTGGCGGCAGTATCCGCGGCACCCAGCGCTTCGCCATGCACGTTTTTCGTGCCGGCCTTGGGGCTGCCATAGCCGATCACCGTGCGCACTGCGATCATTGACGGCCTGCCCGTCTCCGCCTTGGCCGCTTCAATCGCGGCTTCAATCGCTTCGAGATCGTTGCCGTCGGAGACCCGTTGGGTGTGCCAGTGATAGGCGTCAAAGCGCTTCAGCACGTCTTCGGTAAAGCTCAACTCGGTCGGTCCATCAAGGGAGATGAGGTTGTCGTCATAAAGCACAATCAGTTTGCCCAAGGCCCAATGTGCCCGCCAGAGAGGCGGCCTCGTGCGAAATTCCTTCCATCAGGTCGCCATCGCCGCACAACACGTAGGTGTGATGATCGACAATTTCAAATCCCGGCTTGTTGTACACGGCAGCGAGATGCTTCTCCGCAATAGCCATGCCCACGGCCATGCCGAATCCCTGGCCAAGGGGACCAGTCGTCACTTCCACGCCCTCCGTCTCGCCTGACTCCGGATGCCCCGGCGTCTTCGAGTGCCATTGGCGGAACGACTTCAGATCATCCATCGTGACTTTGTATCCCGACAGGAACAGCGAGGAATAAAGAAGCGCTGAAGCGTGCCCGTTGGAGAGAACGAAGCGATCGCGATCCGCCCACTTGAAGTGAGTCGGATTGTGCTTCATAAGCTTGTGGTACAGCAGGTAAGCGATCGGCGCGCAACCGAGCGGGGCGCCGGGATGGCCGCTGTTCGCCTTCTGTACTGCGTCCACGGCGAGCAGCCGCAATGTGTCAATGGATAACTGATCGAGGGAGAGGCTCGCAGGGCTCGTCGTCATACTGCTTCCTTTCGGGTGGTGCTTGGAATTTCCCGTGGTAAATGCATTTACCTGGATACAATCTCAATCGCTACATTGTAACCAAGCCAGCGGTTCGCGTCCGGCCACCGCAAGGTAAATGATATCTGGCTGGGCTCGGAGCCTGCGTGGATGTCGGCGCTAAATCCAGCGCTTCCCCAATCATGAGAAGGGTCAGTCTGCACCGTTTGCCAGCCGTCCGTTGACCACACAATTTCAAATCGTTCCGCATCTAGGATGCGCAGCGTGTCCCCGGCGTCTACTCTTTGAATGGGCCGGCGAAGGCTGAAAACCTCCACATTGTGGTTTACGCGCCGGCGGCCGTCCGTGGTGCAAAAGCGCTCGAAAACCGGGTCCACCCGATCAAACACCTTGCCGTCCAGCGCCGACCGAAGCAATTTCAGGTATTCAGCGTGGGCCCACACGAGCGGAGTGGCGGAGCCGGCCGGGCCGCCTTTGCGCAGCCCGCGATCGGGCAGATTCTCCTGATCCCAAAGCTGTTCCGGCATCAATTGCCCCTTGGTGGCGAACAGCTCGTAGCTCCTCACCAGGGGGGCAATGTCTTTTCCGGCGGCGAGTTCGTAATGAGCACGCTCGCCGGTCAGCAGGGGCCAAACCCGCCCCTGGCCATGGCTCCGAAACGGTTCGCCATTAGGCCCGTCGCCGTAACCATCGTGGTTGTATCGCAACCACCCCGGACCTTGGGGCAGGTCGCGTTTCAATACCGCGTCCACCACCTTGAGCGAGTCGATCACCAGCGGGTCATCAGCGCGACGAACGCCATAGCGAACCAACTCGAGAAATCCGCCATCGATGACCTCTCGCGCTTCAAAATCCTGGCGTTCGCCCGGTGGTCGATTGTTGATGTGAATCATCTCCTTGCCGCAGCCCTCGCACCAGTAAGCTTCGCCGGTCTCGGGTGGCCGCACGCGCATGTAATGGCGTTTTACCTCCGGCAGCAAGACCCCATCGTTGGTGACCAGCCAGTCTTCGAGGTGTCCTTCAATCCAGTCCGCAAAGTCCTCAAGGAATTCAGCGCGCTCATCGCCGAAATGAGCGCGAGTGATCTCCGCGGCACAAATGAGCGCAGTCACAACGGCGGCTAGTGTTGACGGCGAGTAACCCGCGTTTTCTTCCCAGCGATCCTGATGGGTGATGGGCGCCTTCTTCACCAGGAATCCAGCAGCGCGCTCGACGAAGGGAAATATATTCATTTCGCCGAGACCGTCGGCTTTCCACAGGCGCCAGGCCAGGATGACCGGAAACGCAACTTCATCGAGCTGAGTGCCCGTCCAGTAGGGCCGGCCGTCCACCCAGAAATTTTGTGCAAATCCGCCGTCTGGCTGCTGCGTGCACGCAAGGTAAACGAGCGCACGGCGAGCGGTTTCCGCGCGCCCACACGCCAGCAGCGCGGACGCCGTCTGCACCATGTCGCGGGTCCACACCAGGTGATAGCCGCCCAGATCATCGTCGCCCTTTGCCTGTCCCCACGGAATGGAAGCGGAGGCGACGAATGCACCCGAGTAGGTCTTGTCTTCGTGAGCCAGGAGCAGGTTATGGCTGGTCCGCAGCAGCATGCCCCCGTCCTGCGATTTAACTCCGAGCCACTCCGGATTGGCAGCCCGTTTCCATTGCTCGATGTAGCGCGTGCGATGCTGCGCATAAGGCATGGCAAGCGCGGTCACCGTTTTTTGCAGCGACGTATGCTGAGTGGCGCCAATGCCAATTGCCACGGTGAACTCGCGGGCACTCGCCTCTCCTGCCGGCACATTGTGCGCGCATGCAATATCCAACTCACCCATCAGAGCGATGTTCCCGTTGGTGGCCGATCCGTACTCCCAGTTCATCTGGTGATCGTCTACAAGGTCGTGAAAGCCGTCGCTGGCGCCAACGAATCCGCAGCTGACCCGTGAGAAACCGCAACTCACGCCCATCGCCAGCGACCACTGGTTCTTCCACGCCAGCAGCATGCGATAGCCCGCCACATCGATCGCCCGAGCCGAATTTCCGGCGCCGCCGCCATCGAGATGCGGCGCCAGCAGCGCGTAAATTTTCAGCTTCGCCAAAAGAGCCGGTTCAGCCTCAATCCGCCCGTGCACCAGCAAAACCGAGTGGTGCGGATCGCAGATGATCTCCTTGATGAGCGTGTAGCGCCCGTCAGGATCGCGGTTGATGTAACGAATCCCGAGCGCTTCAGAATGGATGTACTCGAAGGAAGAGAGCAGGTCGCGCTTTTCCTCGTGGGTAAATGTCTCCCCATCCGTGATGAGGAACTCCATGTCGCGCACCTGCGGCCGGTCGATCGTGGGATGATAGACCTCGTTCACAATGCCGTGCGAACAGGTGAACCAGAGCCGGCAGGAGGCGGAATATGCCGTGCCTACCGCGTCCTTGACAGCGGAGGTCCAGCGCGGGGCCAGTCCAGGCGCACCTGGAGCTTCGCCTTGCAGTGTAAGCCAACGATAGAGGGGCTGATCGTTCATTTAGCCTTGGTGGGGGCGACGGGGAGGTCGCAGGATTGATCGTACTGTGTCTTGATGACCTCAGCCGCGTTAAAGTTTCGCGACTTCGAAACAAGCTGGGAGAATCCTCTCCCTGCTTCCAAGCATCCACCGGGATGATGATGTTCAAACTCGCCTGATCGGCATTTCTACGACTAGCGGGCCCATCTTCGGCCCTCGGCCTAACCCTTTACAATTTTCAACGGAGGAGATTTCCCCACATGGCATACGAACTTCCACCGCTTCCTTACGACTACGCGGCGCTCGAGCCGTACATCGATGCCGAAACCATGAAGCTCCACCACGACAAGCATCACCAGACTTACATCACGAATGTGAATGCCGCGCTGGAGAAACATCCTGACCTCGCCGGAAAATCGGTCGACGACCTGATCACCGATCTCAATGCGGTTCCCGAAGACATCCGTGGTGTAGTCCGCAACAATGGCGGCGGCCACTCCAATCACTCCATGTTCTGGACCATCATGGGACCCGGAGGCGGAGCGCCCAGCGGCCCCATCGCTGACCAGATCAAGGCCGATTTCGGCGACTTTGACGCGTTCAAAAAAACCTTCAATGAAACCACGGCCAAGCAGTTCGGCTCCGGCTGGGGCTGGCTCGTCATCCAGGGTGGCAAACTGAAGGTCATCACCACGGCCAACCAGGATTCGCCGCTGTCGCAGGGTCTCTACCCCATCCTCGGCAACGACGTCTGGGAGCACGCCTACTACCTGAAGTACCAGAACAAGCGCCCTGACTACCTTGCCGCGTGGTGGAACGTAGTCAACTGGGCGGAAGTGAACAAGCGCTTCGCCACTGCGAAGAAGTAAAACAGCACGAAAATCTGTAGAGAGGATCGGGCGGAGGCCGAGTGCCTACCGCCCGTTCTGTGTCCCCGCCCGCCCACCGCAACCATTTCCTACAAAGTGCGGTCTATCAATACGGATGAACATGCCGTATACGTTCGCTGTGTCTCTCTCGCTTGCCGTATTCCTTGCCTTGACTCCCGGCGCAAGGGCGAATGCTCAGTCTGGCGACTTCAACGTCAGCCAGAATGGCCATCCTGTCGGCACAGCCAGTTTCCAGACCAATCCCCAGGCAGCCGGGTTCGATTCGACTTCTTCGGTCAGCATCAAAATGCAGGGACTCGACTACGCCCTGTCAAAGACCGAGCGGCTCGACAAAAATGAACACCTGATGCATGTGCTGCTGAGCGGCACCGTGAATGGATCGGCCGCCAATGTGATCGGCAAGCCGGATGGCGCCCAGTTTCTGCTCAACATTTCGGCCAATGGGCATGCCTCAACCAGCCGCCTCGATGCCCATGAAACAGCCGTGTTCCTTGCGGATTTCGATCCGGGCGGCCTCGAAACGCTGCTGACGCTCGCTGCTGCGCAGGGCAATCGAGAATTGTGGGCCATCATTCCCAGGCAGGCAGGCTCCGTTCAGCCCATTCAACTGGCAACTTATGCCGACGAGCAAGGCACGCTCGACGGAAAGCCAATCCCCGTTCACCACCTGGTGGCAACCATCGCTGGCGCGCCAACCGAGCTTTTTGCCGATTCGGAAAATCACCTGATGCAGGCTGAACTTCCGCAGCAGGGATTCGCCCTAGTCCGAAAAGGCTTCATTCTCGCGCCCCCGAAGAAGCCCGTCGTCCCGGCCGAGTAGCGTTCGTTTCGTCCCCTCCACAACGAATGCCGTACCATGGGCTCACTCAACCGTGGCCAAGATCCAGCCCATACCCGTGTGTCTGCCCGGCCTCGATGGCACGGGAGTGCTCTTCGACGATTTCCTCGCCGAAGTGCCTTCGGGTTTGGAGCGAATCGTGGTTCGATATCCGATCCATTTGAGCTCTTATGCAGATATTCTGCCCCTGGTTCGGGCCGCCATGCCCGAAGGGCCACGGATTGTATTGATCGCCGAGTCGTTTTCGACTCCCATTGCAATCAAGATCGCAGCGTCGGCCGAAGGTAATTTGTGCGGCCTGGTTCTCTGTGCTGGATTTGCGTCCAGTCCTCTTCGCGGAGTCAGTCGAATCCTCGCCTCGCTGTTGGCGCCGCAGTTGCTCAAGTTTGAACCGGGTGAATCGGGTGTGAAGTGGTTGCTTGCGGGAAGAGACGCCAGCAATCACCTGGTGACCTCTGTCCTACAGGGCGTGCAAACGGTATCTCCCCGCGTTCGTGCCGATCGTTTGAAGCAGGTTCTCTCCTGCGATGTTCGCGAAGAACTGCGTAAGATTCACATTCCCATCCTTTACGTAAAGGCGAAGCGGGATCGGCTGGTGGGCGCAGCATGCTCGACAGAAATACTTCGCTGCAGTCGGGAAGCGAAGCTCGTAGAAATCGACGGCCCTCACCTCATCCTTCAACGGGAGCCTCGCGCGTGCGCGAAGGCCATCATCGATTTCGTCCACAATCTTTGACGTTTGGCTTCGTAGAGCGAAGAGGGGCACGGCAAGCGTCGCCCCTCCATTCCCACAGCTGAAGAAGTCCCTACTTGAACAGGCTCAAATCGATCGAATCCGCCATAGCAGCATAGCCAGTTCCCTGTGGATGCAGGTGGTCGCCGCTATCGTACTTGGGCAGAAACTGAAGCGGGTTTGCCGGATCGCTCGTCGCCTTGTCGAAGTCGATGACGCCGTCGAATACCCCGCTGGTGCGAATCCACGTATTCACATCTTCGCGGATCTTCTCGCCCTTGTCCGTAAAGTAGCCCGCGCCCTTGTAGGGAACAAGCGTCGCTCCGAAAACCTTGATACCCTGCTCGTGGGACCGCGCCACAATCTGCGCAAGCCCCTGCTCCAAATCCTCGGCCGTCAACTTGTAGTCGGGCTCGTTGGGGTTGTGCAGCGTGCCAATGTCGTTGATGCTCTCCAGCACAATTACGTATTTCACGCCGGGCTGAGCCAGCACATCGCGATCGAATCGCGCCAGTGCATTCACGCCGACACAGTGGATCAGGACGCAGTTGCCGCCGATGCCTTGATTCAGGACGGACAGATTCGCCGTCGAAGGATTGTTGTGCAGCCGCACTGCAAGGTAGTCGGGCCAGCGCTCGTTCTTGTTTTCGGCGGCATAGGCTCCGTCGGTGATTGAATCACCAAACGCCACCACTGCGGCGGCATGCGCATCCAGGGGCCGCACATCCACACCTTTCAGGAAAAACCACGATGGCGTAACCTTGGCCGATGAAAGCGCCGGAGCAGCGACTTCGTTACCCGTCTGAATGTAATTGTCCTGATTGGCGCCGCTATGTACTGACACATCGCTGACTTGCTGTAGAGGCAGGAAAAAGCTGATGGCGAGATCAGCAAGCGCAGGCGTATCCATCGTGACTGGATCGCTCACAGCAAGAGCGCCCGGCGGCACCACGATCGAAGGGCTCCCGCCAAACGTGAGATTGTGCATCGAGGCCGGATCGATGCTGCCGCCGCCGGCACTGAGCGCAACCGTGGCCGCGTCAATGCGCAGTGGCTCCTTGCCGAATTCGTTGGTAAATCGTACGCGCAACTCTTTGCCTGCGATTGAAGTGTGCACAATTTCGCGGAGCGTCGAGTCAACCATCGTCGGAATGGTGTGCCACGGATCGCCGCCAAACGGCGACGTTGCCCAGGTCCCAACCCACGTTGCAGGAGCCGACGCGGCCGGCGACGCTGCACGCGCGGGAACCATTGCGGAGCAGAAAAGTAGGACAGGGAGCACGCCCGGGAGAACTCCCAGAGCAGAAAAACGGCGGATGAATCTCATGCGAGAAAGGCTCCTGATTTTGCGAGTTGTGAAGGTACGCCAGCGCGCCGCTTGAATCATCCAGCTTGCCTGGACGAATCTACGGCGAAGCATCTCAGCGAGATCGATCATACGCTGCGCGTTTCGCTCGTCCGCAGGATCGCGGTTCACGCATCTTTACGCCGTTGTGCTGTCACACTGCACGTCCCGCGGCGACGCCCGAAGCCCATGCCCACTGAAAGTTGAACCCGCCCAGATGTCCCGTAACATCGACTGCTTCTCCAATGAAAAACAGCCCTGGAACAGCCCGCGCCTCCATCGTGCGGGCGTTGAGATCGTCTGTGTTAACACCGCCTGCCGTTACCTCTGCCTTCTCGAAACCTTCAGTGCCGGCAGGATGAAACTCCCACGCATGCAGCCTTCGCTCTGCGTGCTCCAGAGCTTCATTCGACCAGCCATCGGAAGCTCCCGTTTCCGCAATGTGATGGGCAAGCCGTTGCGGCAGCACCGCCCGTAGTGCTTGTTTAAACGCAGCATCATCCCGGCGCGCACCCTTCTCGAGCAGCGGCGCCAGCAGCCCATTCGCCGTTCCATGCGACGGCGCGAAATCGACCACCAGTGTCTGCCCTGGCCGCCAATACGACGACGCCTGCAGTACCGCAGGTCCGCTGAGCCCGCGATGCGTCACCAGCATCTTTTCTCTGAATTTGGGATTCGGCTTCTTCCCTGCATTCTTGCCTGCGCGTCTGTCCGCTGCCCAGGCAATCACTTCTGTGGACACGCCGGCTAACTCAGTCCATCGCCCCTCGATTCCCGCCGAGAATGAGCGGCACAAGCGCCGGCCGCGGCTCAATCATGCGCAAACCGAATTGTCGCGCCAGCTCATAGCCCAGCCCGGTCGCGCCCATCTTCGGGATCGACAACCCGCCCGTCGCGACCACCAGGGCTTTGCCGCGAAACTGCCCTTGAGAACTGGTCACGACAAATTCGCTATCGTCGCGCTCAACGCTGATTCCGCGCGCACTCAGCACCAGCTCGAATACGCCGGGGCCGCGTTCACACTCCGCCAGCAGCATATCCAAAATTGCGCGCGCGCTGTGATCGCAGAACAGTTGCCCCAGTGTCTTTTCGTGCCAGGGAATCCGATATTGATTTACCAGTTCCAGAAAATGCTGCGGCTGGTAGAGCGCCAACGCAGACTTGGCGAAATGCGGATTCTCAGAGAGAAACTTGTCTGGCGCACAGTGGATATTGGTGAAGTTACAGCGTCCGCCGCCGGAGATGAGAATCTTGCGGCCTGATTGAGTATTGTGTTCCAGGAGCGCAACCTGCCGTCCACGCTGCACCGCGGTGGCCGCGCACATGAGGCCGGCCGCACCTGCGCCCAGAATAACTACATCGACTGTGCGGGCGGCAGGTGCATTGGTCATGAACTCATTCTCGCCCACCACCACCACAGTCCTAAAATGGTGAGGGTGCGCGTTGCATTTTGGCGGCCGCACGGAGACAAGATGAATCCGATAGTTCCCCCATTTACCCGCGAATCGGCCACTCGCAAAGTCCGCGCCGCCGAGGACGCATGGAACACGCGCGATCCCGAACGCGTCTCGCTGGCCTACTCGCCTGACAGCGTCTGGCGCAATCGCTCCGAATTTGTCAACGGCCGCGCAGAGATTGTTGGTTTCCTCACCCGCAAGTGGGCTCGTGAGCTGGAGTACCGCCTCATCAAGGAGTTGTGGGCGTTTGACGACGCGCGCATTGCGGTTCGATTCGCGTATGAATCGCACGACGCGGCAGGGAAGTGGTGGCGCTCCTACGGCAACGAAAACTGGGAATTTAATGCGGAAGGCTTGATGATCCGTCGCCATGCCAGCATCAACGACCTGCTCATCCGGGAAGAACAGCGCCTCTATCGCTGGCCGCTTGGGCGCCGCCCCGACGATCATCCGAGGTTGACCGATCTCGGTCTGTGAGCCCTCAGGATGAACGCAAATATGAAGACGCGAAAGCGCCTCGCGGCCTTCCGTTCGCGAGGCGCCTCATCGATCCGCGACCTGGAGGGTTATCGCTTCACGATCTTCTGCAGTTGCGGATCTGCCCACAGTCCCGCAAATGCCTGGTCTTCGTATACCTTGGCCAAATCAGCGAAGTGGTTGTTCTTGGCCCGCCGGAGGTATTCGAGGGCGCCTTCGAGGTTCCCGCGCTTCGCGTACGCCTTGGCCAGCAGGTAGTCAACCCGGGCGCGCTGCTCAGGCGTGTTGACACGCACCGCCACGCCGTCAGGGCCCCCGCTCAGGATGTCGGCATTCAACTCCAGGGCGCGCGCATATTCGGTCATGGCGCGATCCATTTCGCCCAGCCCCGCCCAGCACTCCGCCATGTTGAGGTGCGCGGATGCATTGCCCTCATCCAATGCCAGGGCCTGCTTCAGGTAACGAATCGCAGGCTTGTACTTCTTGTCGAGGTATTGCACCGCGCCCATATTGTTGAGTCGCGTTCGCGAATTGCGGATCATATTTGATGGCCTGGGCAAACGCTTTGCGCGCCGCCCCACGGTTTCCCATCTGTAGATACGTGATTCCCAGCTTGTTTTGGAGTTTGGCGTTTGACGGCATCGCCCGGAGCGCCGTCCGATAGTAATTGACGGCGGGCCCAAACTCTTCATGGATGCGCGACAGATCACCCTTCAGTTCCGCTGTTTCAGCGACACGGATCTGCTCAGTCTTTGGCAGGTCTGCGGTGAGATTTGTTCTGGCTGAGGCTGTCGCGCTCATCGCCAGCGCCGTCAATCCTATGATCAAAGCATGTCTCCTCATGATGCACCTCCATTGGCTCCATTTCGTTCCCGGCCTGGTTGACTCTGTTGCCGCCTCAGGCACCGGTTGATTCTGGTTCCAGTAAAGTGCCGAATTTGCGAGCCCACAACGCTATACCTGCTACCTGGCCGTTTCGTTGGCGTTACATCATCAGCCATCTCGCCGGCACTCTTGCCCACAGCGTCGGTTGACTCTGACCGTTAGCGGCGGAGCGTCAGGAAAGCGACGGGGTTAAACGACATTTAACCCCGGCTCCCGCAATCGGATTCACCGTTAACACAGCCGATCGATCAGCAGTAGCGCTACAATCGCGATGTTCCAAATATGGAAAACATATGACCGTCGCAAGTTCAATGTCGGTCGATTTCGAGCAGGAGCGGGCTGAACTCAGCGCCGTTCTCAGCTCGCCGCCGTTCGTACGGGCTCCCAAGCTGGCGCATCTGCTGTCCTATTTATGCGAGAAACTCTTTGCAGGCGAAACGAGCCAGGTCAAGGAGTACTCAATCGGCGTCGAGGTGTTCGCTCGCGGGTCCGGATTCGACCAGGACTCCGACTCCATTGTTCGCGTCGAGGCCAATCGCCTCCGAAAGCGCCTGGCGGAGTACTACGCCGGTAATGGAGCTAGCCACAGCCTCCAGATCACTATCCCGCTAGGCCAATACGTACCGGACTTCGTTCGCACCGGCAATGCGCCCGAGTCTGTGGTTTCCGAGATTCCAGATCTCCCGCCGCCGGTCGCCGCAGCACTGCCTGATGCTTTGCCCTTCGAGATTCACAGGCGCGACGTCGTACTCATCCTCGTCACATTCGGGCTGCTCCTGGTTTCCTTAGTCACTTGGCGGATGCTTCGCCACCCGCGGCTGCAATCCACACCCGCCATCATCGCGGCTCCGGCCAGCCTTCCAGCGGAGATGCAGGTCGGTCTGCCCACGGGCGAAGAGGTACGCATTCTCTGTGGCGCCACTCGCGCGCTGGTCGATCATGCCGGCAAGCTGTGGAGCGCCGACACGAACTTTACGGGAGGCTCTCCTGTGCGGGCTGACGTCCAACACATCGGCCGGACCCAGGACCCGGCCTTCTACCGCACCAGCCGCCAGGGCGAGTTCACTTATAACATTCCCCTCAAGCCCGGCCTTTACGAACTGCGGCTGCACTTTGCCGAGATAGCGTACGGTCCCGAATCGACGGGCACCGGCGGAGAAGGCAATCGCCTCATGACCGTGCGCGCCAATGGCAAGGTTCTGCTGGCCCGATTTGACGTGGCGGCCGATGCGGGCGCAAGCGGAACCGCCGATGTGAAGGTTTTTCCGGATATCTCTCCCGCCTCTGATAGTTATTTGCATCTTGAATTCGTCTCGGAGCCGGGCACGACGGCGATGCTCTCAGCAATCGAGATACTGCCCGGCATGCGAGGCCGGATGCGCCCTGTGCGCGTTCTTGCGCGGCAGACACCCTACTACTCTAATGACAGCCATTGGTGGAGTCCCGATGCCTACTTCGAAGGCGGCCAGCTGGTTACGTACGCGCATCCCGTCAAGGGCACTGACGATCCCGAACTGTTCGATTCAGAGCGCTGGGGAAACTTCTCCTATGCGATCCCCGCCGCTCCGGGAAAATACGCGGTCACTCTGTACTTTGCCGTCCGCCACGGCGAGTGGCCGCCCGGCCCCGGCGCGGACGCGGGACCCACGCCCCACGTCTTCAACGTTTTCTGCAATGGCAAGGCCTTATTGCAGGACTTCGACGTGGCCCGCGAGGCTGGTCAGGGCGATGTTGTTGTGCGGCGGTCGGTTGGACTGGTGCCCAACGCCCAGGGAAAGCTGCTGCTGAGCTTCGTTCCTGTGGAAGGCTACGCCACCGTGAGCGGGATCGAAGTTGTCGCGCAGTAGGCTCGCTGTTCAACCGGCGTCAAGCACTCGCCTCGAAGAAGTCTCCCAGCCCCGCCCGGTGTGCGTGCGCCACCATAGTTTCCTGAATCTCCAGCGCCAGCGCCAGCGCATCGCGTCCCTGCTTCGCCGTGACATGGGGCTCGCACCGTGTCCTCACCGACTCCAGAAACGACTCAATCTCCAACCGCAGCGGTTCGCCGTCGATGATTTCCGGCTTGGCAAAAGAGAGGCCCGGGTTGGGCGATCCGCCCGCCGCCGCAAGTTTCGCCAGCGTGGCCGGATCCACTTTGCCCGAGGCGATCAGCGCCGCAATCTCCGGTGGCAGGTTACCCGGCACGCCCGAATCCAGCTTGATCACCAGCAGATCGCGCCGCGCATAGTCGATCGACACATACTGCCGCGGCTCAAAGAATCTGAGCTTGCGCACCCGCTCCGTCGACACGCGCGACGCTGTAAAGTTCGCCACGCAACCCGACTCGAATTCCACGCGCACATTGGCGATATCCACCTTCGGCGACAGGATCGGCAGTCCCACGGCGCGCACCTCGCGCACGGGTGAATGCGCAAATGTGAGCACGATGTCCAGGTCGTGGATCATCAGGTCCAGCACTACATCGACATCCAGCGAGCGCGGAGTAAAGATAGACAAGCGGTGGGCTTCAAAGAACATCGGCCGGCGCAGGCGCGGCTGAATCGCCAGCACGGCGGGATTGAATCGCTCCAGGTGACCAGGCTGAAGAATGCGCCCCTTGCGCTCGGCCAGAGCCACCAGTTCATCGGCCTCGGTTAGTGAGGCCGCCAGCGGCTTCTCCACCAGCAGGTCCAGCCCTGCATCCAGCAGCTGCGAGGCTACGGCGTGATGATGCACCGTTGGCACGGCGACGGAGGCCGCGTCGAGGCGCAGATCAGCCCGCAGCAGTTCATCGACCGTCTGAAAAACAGGGATTCCATAGCCCTCTTCGGCTTCGGCGGAGCTGCCCGGGTTTGGCTCGACGGCAGCAACGAGCTCCACCCCGGCGCGGGCGTTTTCCAGCTCGCGATAGACGCGAAGATGATTGCGGCCAAAGGCTCCAGCTCCCGCAACCGCCACACGCAGCTTGGAGCGGCTGTCTCTTGAATTGCTATCTTGGGGAGGCCTGCTTATTTCGCCGCTCCCTTGCCTTCCACAGCTTTCAGGCAGCGGCCGTAGAGGTCCAGCAATTCCGTAACGTGATCGTCCGGTTTAGCGCCGCCGGCAGCAATAAAGCCGGTCGATGATGAGCTGGTTCGTCCCACGTTGGCCACGCCGGCCACAAATTTCAACAGATCGAGTGCGATATCTTCGTTGCGACGGGCCCCGAGGCCTGCGTTATTCATAGCGTCCATTCTCAATGCTCTCCGAAGAGAGATGCTAGCAGAACCCCCTCCGCCGCTGCACCACGGGGAGCGGAGCGCGGAACGGGAGGAGCGAGCACGAACTGGCGCGAATTCATGGCTCGTCGCCGATGAACATGTAGCGTTGCAGAGGAGCGAGGCGGAGTGCGCGCCTGTTCTCGATGGCTCTCCTGCGCGCGTCCTCGGAAGAGACTTCAAATGCACCGTCAGGATTGCGAACCAGTTCGATCTCATCACCTTCCCTGAGGCCGAGTTCGAAGGCCAGGGAGGCTGGAAGACGGACGGCAAGGCTGTGTCCCCATTTGGCGACTTTCATCTACCGACCTCCTTCCGCGGGCTCCGGATACACATGGATATACATTTAGCGAAGGTTGTATGAACGGTGCGCCTGTAAGCAATTGAATCCATGTGGCTTGCCCGATCTACCCAGGCGAAGATTCTGCTACATAGGTAGGGGGAGGGGGTGCCTTCCTTCTCCTCCCTTGTGTTCCGAGAACTGGTGAGAGACACGTCTACCCCGGTTCCAGGGACCAGTGATGAAGTATGTGCCGGTTCTCGGGAGGACGCATGTGCCGGTGGTCACCAGGAGATGTGACGAGTGCGCTGACTGATCGCACTTCGCGTCAAGCCGCTTGTTCCTCTGTATTTCAAGCAAGCTCTCAAAGGACGAACTCTTCTTACATTTCTATCTAACGCAATGGAACTGGACGCTTGCTTATCCAACGCGCGAAATCCAAGTTAGCATCCTATTCGAAACCCATGCTCTAGGCCCCCTCTAGATCAAGGAATGTTTGCCTCATACGGTCATAACATTCTGCCTGACATTGCTCTAAGTCATGGCGTGTAACAACCCTGTAGTGTTCTTATCCGTTCCTGCATTCTCCAGACTGCTCGAAAACAGCAAGATATCGTCTTGCGACTTGCAGTCTCGACTCCGCGAGGTACTGTCTGTCCGCTCGGTAAGCGGTATTTCGCTGCGTTTTGGATCTATTTGCCTGCGCCGGGAGGCGTTGGGCCTGAAGGTGCTTTGTCCTTGGTTACTTCAAATTGTCCCGGGAGGCTATGGACTGAATTCCAGCCAATGGATGCCCAATTGCCCCCGGCAACTCGAACACCAAGGAGGATTCCCCAATGCGTCGTTTTGTTTTCAGACATCCGCAAACTTCCGCCAGTAAAGGGAACATTGCTGCGCCGGCAATTAAAGTTGCCGTGCTAGCCGCAATCCTGCTCCTCACCCCGCTGTCAGCGCCGGCCCAAGGGCTTCCAGGTCTGGGATCGCTACTTCAGCAGTTAGTGCAACAACTTCAACAACTCCTCACTTCACAAGAAGGCCTCAGTTCACTTGTCATCCCCGCGTCGAGCCTGGTCAAACCAACCGATCTGGGCGTGCGCAGCCACACCAACGTGCGTTACATGACGTTCAAGACGGCTACAAAAGCTCAACCGAATGCGCTGCCGCCCTACGGAGGCTATTTCTTTGAGACGCCCCAATCGCTTGCATGCATCTATCACGTTGTAGCTCCCATCTCGAATTGCAATCCCAACAAGACAACCAACACACCGTCGAGTGGCTACAATGCGATTGCGATTGTGGATGCCTATGACGACCCAACCGCGGTTGCAGACCTTGAGGCCTTCTCCGCCCAATTCGGCATTCCGTTTTCAGCGTCGGATTTGGAGGTGGTCTACGCCTCCGGTTCCAAACCGCCGGTCGACCCCACGGGCGGATGGGAGATAGAAGAAGCGCTCGACATCGAGTACGCCCACGCGATGGCGCCCAACGCAAAGATCTACCTGGTGGAAGCCAACTCGCCCTACTATTCCGATCTAATTCCCGCGGTCCAGGTGGCGAGCAATCTCATCGCGTGCGGTGAGACGACGAAGTGTCCCTCGGGAAGCACGGGAAAAGGCGAAGTCTCGATGAGCTGGGGTGGAAGCGAGTTTTCCGGCGAGACTTCCTATGACTCGGTTTTCACAACTCCCGGTGTCGTCTATTTTGCCGCCTCGGGTGATGTTCCAGGCACCAGTTATCCCTGTACGTCGCAGAATGTTGTGTGCGTTGGCGGGACCTCGACAGCGCGCCAGTACACCACTGGCAATTTTGTCAATGAGGTCACATGGCCAGAAGCCGGTGGCGGTGTCAGCCATTACGAAGCGGGCCCGCCTTATCAGAACAAAGTGGGAGACGATATTCAGTACGGAATGGCCGGTAATCCTCCGCCCACGACTTCCAGCGGTCAACGATTCCCTAACCGGGGGATTCCCGATGTTGCCTTGGATTCCAACCCGGATACCGGCGTGTGGGTATATGCCCCAAGCCCCAACAACGGTTACTCCGCCTGGTACATACTGGGTGGAACAAGTGTGGCTACGCCATTAATGGCCGCGATTATGAATCAGTCTGGACGGTTTTTTGCGTCAAGTGCCGCCGCACTCGCGGATCTTTACGGCTCCCAGCCCTCAGGCACCTTCAAGGACGTGAACTATGGCGCCTGCGGTCTCTACGCAGGGTTTCGGGCCAATTCTGCGTGGGATGTATGCACGGGTGTAGGCGCGCCAAGAAACTACTCCGGGCATTAATTGGCTCCACTGATCGGAATGGCCCGCTCATCGGTCCCAAAAATTTACGATGAGCCATGAGAAAGCCGTGCCCCGTTCATCGCGGTCATCATCGCGATGAGCGGGTGTTGGGGCCGGAGTGTTGGACGAGTAGCAATTTACGAGTGGGCCACGACTGTGCGCCATGAGCACGCGAAGCTCGCAAGGGCGGAACGTGCGCAACTGTTTAACCGATGAGGGAAGGCCCCTCGGGACCGGCTTACAGGAGCGGGTTCCAAACCACCTTCGGCGGCTGTGGCCCAAAGCCATGGTCGTGAGCGCGGAAGGAAAAGGCTCGGCATTGACCGGGTTAGGTGTCAGGCAAGAAGAGGACCGCAAGGGAACCACCGTTGAAGTGTCGAAACCTATTAGATGATGTCAAAACCGCGGTTTGGTTGTGGCCGCGGGATAAGCTCCGACGAAACCTGTTTACGGGCGAAGCGGCATCCGGCATGAGAGGTGGCCTGAGCTTGCCAAGGAGGCGGTTAGATGGAACATGGGAAGTCTTCAAGTGATGCTAAGAGAAAACCTATAAGTGCGACCCACGAAAGGGAAATATCGATGCACTTGAAGATGGCGGATCATCCTGTAGTAGCGTTGAAGCGTCTGTAACGGACGGGGAGCGAAGAGGATGACATGGCTCGACGGAGGGCATGGCCAACTGGGAAACCAGGAAGAGCCCTTTCCTCCCGAGAGGGCTTGCTCTCGCAAGAGACAAGCTGAGCCATGAAGAGCCGTATGACGCGAGAGTGTCACGTACGGATCTGTGAGAGCCTCGGGGTGAAACTCCCCGGGGCTACTCGACCACTCGTCATTGACGTTTTGACATGCTGGCGCGGGTCAGGTTGGCCTATCATGTCAATTTGATCGAAGAGGGAGCGGATGTGGCATATGACTGGTGGCTGACACCGGCAGTCTACTCGGGATGGTCAGTAGTGTTTCTTGAAGCTCGGCTTCGAAGAGCCGCGACACGAGGCAAGAAGCTGATCTTCAGCGGATCACTGTTGTTCAAGTTACTCTTGGGTGGAGGAGCACTGGCGCTGCAGCACTTCTGTTTCAGCAAGGCGCTCAGGCTGAATGGTGGCTAAACCTGCTCGGTGTGGGCATCGTGCTGTCCTTTCTCTTTGGCTGGCCCAAGACAATCGTCACAGATAAGTTCGGGGTAGAGTGCCATTGGTGGTGGCGACGAAAGGTTGTCATCCCTTGGGAACAGGTAGAGTATGCCGAAAATGTCAAGATTGGGTCCATCGAGGTTGTCGGAACCAACGCACGGTTGACCTTTGAGGGGTACAACGCCGACCCCGTTCGCTTTCGCAAAGGATTGACGACTCGGAGCAAGATCAAGAAGATTGCAACTCCGGGCGATTTCACCGGCTTGCATTTATGATGCTTGCGCCCGAGTGACCCGCTACACGTACTTTACCGCTTGGTAAAGTACGGATTGTCCACGATACAGCCCGAATATAAAAAATGGACGTAGAATTCGGAGAAGGTTTACCGATCACAGTGGTATGCGTGGGAACGTGCAGGCGCGCCCGGTGTCCACGGTGTGAACTACTATTTGCACTTACACGTAATGCGCCCATTTGTGAAATATCCGAGGGGACCTTTAAATGACTGTTCTCAACCAAAGCTTGATTCCCTTAGCGCGTAAAGCGTTGGGAGCATCAAAAAAGCGCAGGCAGATATCCGCCTTTCTTAAGAAACAAGGGTTTATTTCTTTGGGCAAGGGTGGGTGGCTTGGATTTCGCAATAGGGATATTGTCTCCGGATTTGTAGTCGTAGGGTCGCCTTTAGATACCTATATTTCGACATTCATTCTCCCTGCGTTCGATAGGCACGAATTTATTACCTGGGCTTTAGGCGATAGAGTCGTCCATTGCTCTCTCACGAGAGATACTCAAGAGGAGTGCGAGCAAGCCGTCGATTCTTATGTCGCGGATATGTCAAACGTAAGGTCAGCCACTGATCTCATAGTGTACTTGGATGCACGCCAAATAAAGGGGCATTATCCAATATGGGTCAGATATCTTTGCTACCTGCGCCTTTCAGATTTTGACTCGGCAATTCGATACCTCGACGACAGCAGGCGCAATCAGTTGCATCTCGCAACAATGGAAACGTTTGAGGAAATGTACAGACTCGTCACTATGGGCGACACAGACGGCGTTGTGAGAGTTTTTGACAGTTGGAGTGCATTTTCGGAGAAAATCTTTGGCCCGCTCGATCAGACGTTTAGTGCGTTCTGACGGGCGGATGCCCATTGGAAAGCACGAACGCCAACCAGAGGGAATGTTCCGGTCCAGTCACTGCCTACTCGTCAGTAACCGGTTGAGTACTACCGTCCGCGCCCTGTTACACAAGGTGCAACGTACGAGCAGGCAACTACTCGCTTGATTCAGTAGATCGAAGAGCGCAGAAAATCTGTGAGTCCCTCTGTCTCTCAGTCCCTCTGTGCCCAACCCCTGCCCCCGACGCGCTACCCTTGAATCATGCAGACAGCTTACATAGGGATGGGCGCCAACATCCCCGGTCCCGCGGGTCTGCCTGAGGCCACGCTGGCCGCCGCCGCCGATCGCCTGAATTCACTCGGCCGGGTGGTCTGTCGGTCGTCTCTCTACTCAACGGAGCCGGTGGGATTTGCGGATCAGCCCCGCTTCATTAACGCTGTCATTGCTCTTGAAACCGGCCTTTCCCCTGCGGCACTCATTGAGGCCCTGCTCGACATCGAGCGCGAATTCGGCCGCAACCGTGCCATAGGCGTGCAAAACGGCCCGCGTACCCTCGACCTCGACATTCTGCTCTTTGGAAGCCTCGTGCTTCACCACTCCAATCTCGACATCCCCCACCCTCGGCTTGCCGAGCGAGCGTTCGTTCTCGTCCCGCTTCAAGAGATTGCTCCCCAGATGGTTGTCGTCTCCCGTCAGCGCAGCGTGACACAATTGCTTCAAGACTTGCGCAACGGGCCCCGCGTCGCGAACCATGCAGTGCTTCCCCTCCAAAGCGATCATTGGCGCGTTGGCCCTTGTGGTGTCGGCGATACCCCGCCTCTGCGCCCAGGCTCCGCTGACTCTGACCGTTGAAGATTCTGCGGGTGCGGCGCTTTCATCAGCTGTGGTCACCGACTCCGCCGGCCGTTCTTTGGGCCAGACTGGGGCTGATGGCCGCTTGTCCGTCGCCTGCGTAGCGCCCTGCCAACTCCACGTAGAAGCGGAGGGCTTCGCTTCACAGTCGCTCGCGCTCAGTGCCGACGCGACCGTCCGTCTGGAGCCTGCGGGGGCCGCGGAACGGGTCACGGTCACGGCTTATCGCACGCCGCTCGGCGATCTCCAAAGTCCCGTCACCACACGCCTCCTCAGTCAAACCGACTTGCAGAGTGCGGCGGCCATCACTATGGACGGCCAGGTGAGGCAACTTCCCGGGGTCGAACTCTTTCGCCGGTCCAGTTCACTGGTGGCCAACCCCACCTCACAGGGCATTAGCCTCCGCGCTCTGGGGTCAACTTCGGCCAGCCGCACGCTGGTCACGTCGGATGACGTGCCGCTCAATGATCCCCTGGGTGACTGGATTCATTGGGATGAGCAGCCGGAACTCGCGGTCCGCAGCGTCGAGGTGGTCCGTGGCGGCGCCAGCGATCTCTACGGCTCCAGCGCCATCGGCGGCGTGCTCAACGTGCACCTCGCGCGCCCCGCATCGACGCTCGCGGAGGTCCGGTCCAGTTACGGCGGCCTGGGTACCTTTGACGAAAGCATGCTGGCCCAGGGAAAACACGGCCCCTGGGGCGCGGTGCTCGCGGGTGGTGCTTTAGGCACCGACGGCTTTATTCAGGAAGCTCCCTGGCAGCGCGGTCCGGTCGATTCTATCTCCAGTGTTCACGCGCAGAATGGCATGGTCCTGATTGAGCATGATCTGCAGCCGCTGCGCCTCTTCGCGCGCCTGAACGGACTCAACGAGAACCGCGCCAACGGCACGGTGTACCAGAAGAACCGCACCCGCCTCTGGCGCTATTCGACTGGCGCCGACTGGCAGGGGCCTCATGACGCCACCGCTGGCCTCCGCGTGTATGGCTCGACCGAGAGCTATCATCAGACCTTCTCCTCCATCCTGAACACGCCCAACTCGGACAACCCCACCTGCTCGTATCGCTGCGGCGAGGCGCCTTCCCGTTTCGCCGTCATCCCTAACAACGAGCTTGGCGCGGCCGCTCATTGGAATCAGCCTCTTTCGCTCGGGCTGCTGCTTGTCGCAGGTGCTGACGTCCACGATGTCCGCGTATGGGATCGCGAGCAGACCTTTGGCGCAACCGGAGTGCTGACCAACCTGAGCGTTCATCAGCGCGACTCCGGCCTCTACGCCGAGTTGATGTGGGTTCACGGCGCGTGGACGATTACCGGCTCAGCGCGCGAGGACTGGTTTCAGAACTATGACGGCCACCAGGTGCAGTTCACCGGCTCGACGGGGACACCCACCGCCGCGCAGCCCCCGGAGTTCGATCAGGCCGTTTTCGATCCGCGCCTCGGGATCTCGCGCAAGCTTGGCGCTCACTGGGCCATCTCGGCGTCCGGCTTCCGCGCCTTCCGCGCACCCAGTCCCAGCGAACTCTACCGCTCCACGCAGGTTGGCAACCAGCTCACCAAGCCCAACGGCCTGCTGAAAAGCGAGCGCGCCACGGGCTGGGAGTTTGGCGTGGCGTTCGAACGCAAATGGGGGACGGTCCGCACCAGTTGGTTTGATACCCAAGTCAACCGCCCCATCACGGCGGTCACCCTCAACCCCAACTCATCCCCCATTCTGCTGATGCGCGAGAACCTGGGTCAGATTGAAAGCCGCGGCATTTCTATGGATTTTGAAGTCGCGCCGCGCAGGTGGCTTGCCCTTGACGGAGGCTATCAATACGCGCACGCCACGGTCACGCGAGGTTCGCAGGATCTGGGCAACTGGATTCCGGCGGTCGCGCGCAACCTTGGCACTCTCAATGTGCGGGCGTTCCGGCCACGGCTGGGCACCCTCAGCCTGCAGAGCCGCATCAGTGGACATCAATTCGACGACGACGCCAACGCCAGCCTGCTCCACGGCTACTTCCGCCTTGACGCGTATGCTTCGCACGATCTCGGCAAGCACTTACAGATCTTCGCCGCCGGCGAAAATCTCCTCGACCGCACCATTGAAGTTTCAAAAACGCCGACCACGACTCTGGGTACACGCCGCGGCGCCCGGGCCGGCATTCAACTGCGCATCGGTGAATCTGGCAAATAGCATGACACCCGTTGTGCGCTTTAAGATCGTTCTGTGGCCCTCACCTTCACCCAGCTCAACAGCACCCCCGAGGGCGGCCGCCGCGGCCAGCTTCTTCTACCCCACCAAACCGTTGAAACACCGGTATTTATGCCCGTGGGCACCGCCGGCACCGTCAAAGCTGTTCCCCAGGACACTCTCGAATCCCTCGGCGCCCAGATCATCCTCGGTAATACCTATCATCTTTACCTGAGGCCGGGGCACGAGGTGATTCGGCGGATGGGAGGGCTGCACCGGTTTATCAGCTGGCCAAGGGCTATGTTGACGGATTCAGGGGGTTTCCAGGTCTTTTCCCTGAGTCAGCTGCGCAAGGTTACCGACGAAGGCGTGCGATTTCGATCCCATCTGGACGGGAGCAGCCACTTCTTTACGCCGGAGCACTCGATGGACGTCCAGATTGCGCTTGGCGCCGACATTGCGATGGCGTTCGACGAGTGCACGGAATATCCCGGCCGACCGCACCCGCGCGGAAGAGAGCCTGCGGCTGACGATGGCCTGGGCGCAGCGGTCCCTGATGCATTTCCGGGCCAATCAGCACGAGGTGCCGTGGGCGGGCGATTTTCCGGGTCGTACTCAATCGCTGTTTGGAATCGTGCAGGGCGGCATGTATCGCGATCTGCGTCGCGAGAGCGCGGAACGACTCATCGAAATGGACTTCGATGGCTATGCCATTGGGGGCTTAAGCGTGGGCGAGCCGCGCGACCTCACTCTGGAGATGATCTCCGAGGTTCTGCCTATGCTGCCAAAAGACAAGCCGCGCTACGTGATGGGCGTCGGCTATCCCGACGAGATTGAGCTGTACGCCCGGATGGGGGTCGACATGATGGATTGCGTGTTGCCGACGCGCGCTGCACGCCATGGTCTGCTGTTCACCAGCGAAGGCCGCATCACCATCAAGAACAAACAGTTCGCCGAAGACCAGGGACCGCCCGATCCAAATTGCGATTGCATGGTTTGCCGCCGTTATTCGCGCGCTTACCTCCGGCACCTGATGCAGGCGGGGGAAGCGCTCTCCGGCACCCTCAACTCCATTCACAACCTTGCTTATTACCTGGGAATCATGCGTCGTGTGCGACAGTCTCTGGAGCCGGCCGGCGCCGCCATTCAAAGCAGAAAAAAGGGCTGTTCCGAGCCACTCATTCTGAGCCTCGAAACAGCCCGGTTCGTGATGTTTACTGACCACCCCAGAGCCGCGCTGCAGCCATCTCGTAGCCGTGGCGGAAGCCTTCGCGGTACTCATGCTTGAGTTGGTCGGGCATGTGAGGATCGCGGTATTCATCGCGATTGGCAACGTTGGGGCGGCGATTGTTGTCGCGATCGCGACGCGCTCCTACGATGCCGTCATGAAATCCGCGACGCTCGGCCTCGGAGTAGGCGTTGGGCGCTTCCCAGCGATCCGGGTCACCCCGTTCCTGCCAGGAGGGTTCGCCGACCAGCTGCGAACGGGTCACCTCGTATCCGCGCATAAAGCCCTCGCGGTATTCGTCCACCAACTGTGGTGGAACGGGTGGCTGGCGGTATTCCCGGTGGTCGTCAGGATCTGGCCGCCGCTGGGACTGGAAGTCCTTGCGAGCTTCCTCCGCACCTTCGCGATAGCCGGCCCGCTCCGCATCGTTGTCCAGACTGCGCATACCCCAACCTTCCCCTTCGCGGCGTTCCTCTACCGGAGGTGGCGGCGGTGGTAATTGCTGGGGTGAACCCCACAAGTGTGAAGCTGCCGTTTCATAACCGCGCCGGAAGCCCGCGCGATACGCGTCGCGCAGTCCGCGCTCGATGTGCGGATCGCGATACTCGTCGCGATTGTTGAAGTCGGGTCGGCGGTGGTTATCGAAGTCGCGGTGCGCACCCTCCATCCCATCGTGGAATCCACGCCGCTGCGCTTCGTTAAATTCGCGCGGCGGTTCTTCCCATCCCCTGTCCTGCCCAAAAGCCTCGGGCTGCGCGGGTATGGGGGACGCACCGGAGCGTCCAGGGTTCACAGCAGCCATCATCAGACCAAAAACAGGGATCAGCAAGCTTCGGGAGAGTTTCATGCAGTTACTCCTCCCACCTTGGAACGTTAGATCGCGATTTAAGTTGCGCTATTGAGGGCCAATATCGGATGAAGAGGCAATGAAACGGAGGATCCAATGTCAGGATTCTTGAACGAGTATTCAGGCTTCGATCGCCGCGCCGAGCAACTGTTTCAAGGCCTGCACGTACTCAGTCAACGCCTCGCGGCCTCGCTCTGTGATGCGATAGACCGTTTGTGGCTTGCGCAGCACGAATCGCTTGTCCATGGACACATAGCCAGCCTCTTCCAGTTTCAAAAGCTGCGCGCCAAGGTTGCCGTCCGTCGAACCGGTCTTGGCGCGAAGCCAAGTGAATTCGGCCTCGTCCACGCCCACGAGAAGCGCCAGCAGCGCCAGCCGCACCTTCCCGTGAATGACTGGGTTCAGTTCAGGCATCTCAGGCATGGACCGCACTCCTCTGTCGGCGCTCGCGGGACTCCAGGAGCATGCCATAAAACCCGAACACGATCAGGCAGAGGAAGATGGCCACCAGGAAAATGATCACTGCCTGGTTCTCGCTGCCAAACAAGCAGGCAACTGAGGCGGTCCACCATAGGGCCGCGCAGGCGATCTGGGCTTTCCAACGCAGCATCAGGCCGCACGCGCCATTGGCCAACCCCAGAAACGAGGCAACGATGGCGATAAAAACATGCACATCGCCCAATCGTCCAGAGATGCCCAACGCCGGGATCAACAGCATCATCGAGACTCCAAGCCCCATCCAGACAGATCCAATCGCCCGGCCAAGCGTGGTCTCAGGATGCTTTTCGTGGCTACCCCGGCTCCGGTTCCCCGAAACCCCGATCGCCATCACAACCAATGCAGCCGCTACGCATACGGGCCATGCCCACACCTTGTGCGAACCCCATGCTGACCAGGACATTGCCGCAAGATACGCGAATCCCCACAAGACGCTGGTCCAACTCCAGTGCGCGGTTGTCCGGCGTCCCTCGGCAATCATGCTTTGGATGAGTTCAATCCGTTCACTAAGTTCTCGATTTTCAGCTTCCATCTCGTCTCTCCTTCGTTGTGAGCCTGCTTTTGAAAACCATCAAAGCTCGTACACAGATCACTCTACTATATAGAGTACTCTGTGTCAAATACAAAATGTGGCCGGCCAACCCTGACCAGGATGGAAATCAAAAGCCGTTTGCTCAGGGTGGTGGCCGCAAACCTACGCGCCGCGAAGCCACTGACCCCTTCAAAGCGTCATCCCGGCGCGTCCATGGTGCCGCGATTTACACTAGCGGCTGACTTTGTTCCGATCAAAAGTTGCTGCACCAATCAGAGTGCCGGCGTTCGATTGTGTTTGACCGGAAGAGTTCGCGAACCCTAATCCAATTCATTCCCGCATCACGGGAGGAGATCGATGAGACACTCGAAAACTTCAATTGCGCTGCCGGTGGTTCTGTTGACCGTCGCCGCGGCACTGGCCAGTGCACAAACCTCTGGAACCGCTACCCCCAAGGGCGAAATCAAGGGCCTCAACACGGCTTTTGTCGACAAGACGGCTGACCCCTGCACGGACTTTTATCAGTACGCCTGTGGCAACTTCGCCAAGCTCTATCCCATTCCCGCCGACCGGGCAGGTTATGGCAACTTCTATCTTCTTGCGGAAGAGAACGAGAAGGCGCTGCACGAGATTCTCGACAAGGCTTCGGCGAACGATGCAAGCCGCACGCCCAGCGAGCAGAAGATTGGCGATTACTACGCCTCCTGCCTGGACACGGATGCGATCAATAAGCAGGGATTGAAGCCCCTGCAGCCGGAACTCGACAAGATCAACGCCCTGGCCAGCAAAGGCGAGCTTCCAGCATTGCTCGCGCACGATCAGCTTATCTTTGTGAACGCTTTTTTGAGCTTTGGCGAGCAGCAGGACTTCAAGGATGCGCGCAAGCAGATTGCGGCGCTCGATCAGGCTGGACTGGGTCTGCCGGAGCGCGACTATTACCTGCGCACCGGTGCGGACGACGAGAAGATCCGCCAGCAGTACGTGGAACACATCGCGAAGATGCTCAAGCTTCTGGGCGAGCCTGACGATAAGGCCACAGCGGACTCCAAGGCGATCATGGAGCTCGAGACCGCGCTGGCAAAGAACTCGCTCGACGTTACGTCACAGCGCGATCCGAAGAACATTTATCACCTTATGCCCATTGCGGAAGCCGAGGCGCTGGCACCGGCTTTTGACTGGAATGCCTTTCTAAAAGGCATGGACGCTCCCTCGATTACCGAGGTCAATGTGACCCACCCACCGTTCTTCAAGGGCCTGAACACGATCATCGAGTCAACTTCGCTCGATACGATCAAGGCTTATCTGAAGTGGCAGGTCATCAACGGCACGCCGAGCACCGCGCTTCCGGAGGACCTGGACAACGAGCAGTTCGCGTTTAATGGCAAGGTTTTGAGCGGGCGGCAGGTGCAACGCGCTCGCTGGAAGCGCTGCGTTGCGGCCACCGATGGTGCGCTTGGCGAAGCCCTGGGCCAGGTGTACGCTGCGAAGAGTTTCCCACCCTCGAGCAAAGCTGCCACGCAGCAAATGGTGCGCGACATTGAAGCTTCAATGGAAAAGGACATCGATACGCTCGAATGGATGAGCCCGGAGACCCGGGTCAAGGCCAAGGAGAAGCTGCATGCCATCGCTAACAAGATTGGCTATCCAGACAAGTGGCGCGATTACTCAAGCCTGAAGGTAGTACGCGGGGATGCGCTGGGCAACGCGGTGCGCGCTGAGGAGTTTGAGAGCGCACCGTCAGATCAACAAGATCGGCAAGCCCGTCGATCGCGGCGAGTTCGGCATGAGCCCGCCGACGGTGAATGCCTACTACAACCCCAGCATGAACGACATCAACTTCCCGGCCGGCATTCTGCAGCCGCCATTTTACGGTGCGTCTGAATCCGATGCTGTGAACTACGGCCATATTGGCGCGGTGGTAGGGCATGAGCTGACGCATGGGTTCGACGACCAGGGCCGCCAGTTTGACGGCAGCGGCAACCTTGCGGATTGGTGGACGGCGGAAGACGGCAAGAAATTCGACGCTAAAGCCGATTGCGAAGTGAAAGAGTATGGCGATTTCACGGTCGAGGGTGGCACGCACGTCAACGGAAAGCTCACGCTGGGAGAGAATACGGCGGACAACGGCGGGATTCGCCTTGCCTATATGGCCCTGCTCGCTGACGCCAAGCGGAAAAACATCAACCTAGAAGAGAAGACCGACGGTTTCACGCCAGAGCAGCAGTTCTTTCTCGCCTACGCGCAGAACTGGTGTGGTGAACTGCGTCCCGAAGCGGCCAAGATGCAGGTACAAACCAACCCGCACTCCCCGGACGAGTTTCGGGTAAAAGGTGTGGTACGCAACATGTCGGAATTCGGTACAGCGTTCAATTGCAAAGCAGGCCAGCCAATGCAACCCAGCAACGCCTGCCGTGTTTGGTAGTGGCTGAAAGCGGTCACGCGGGCGGAAGCACATTGCTTCCGCCCGCATTTTCTATTTGTCTGTTTTCTGAGTGTCGGAAGGCACCGCGGGCCTAGTCGTCAGAGTTTTGATCATAAAGTCGGCCATCAAGCGGTTGGCCTCAATAGCCTCGGGCAGCTTGGGGTCATACCAGAATGCATGCGGCAGTGCGTCGTACACCACCAGACGAGCGTCGACTCCGGCGTTGAGAAACGCCCGCTGCAGGTTGACCGTACCGCTGAGAAGCAGATCGCGCCCGCTGGTGACAAAGAGAGTAGGCGGCATACCTTTCAGGTCGGCGAAGACGGGGGAAAGTACCGGCTCTCTGGGATCGGTAGAGCCTACGTAGAACGGATCGTGCGCACCTTTTTCAGGTGGATCGAGATGCCCTGACAGCCCGCGCAATGCGTACATCGAAATGGAGTCGCCGGGGCGCGCGAAGTCACCCATGCCGCTGAAAACTCCCAGGCCGGCCGGCTCCGGAAGTCCCAGTTGCTTGAGCTTTACCGCCACTTCCGCAGTAAGGATCGCTCCTGCTGACGTGCCGTACATTACGATGTGCTGCGGCCTGTAGGCCTTGAGCAATTCCTTATAGACGGCCACGGAGTCATCAACCGCAGCCGGGAACGGATACTCCGGCGCAAGTCGGTAGAGAACCGCAATCACCTTGATTCCTGTGTAGCTGGCGATCGGAATCGACTCGGTGTAGGAGCCGGAGTCAGAGTTAAAGCCGCCGCCATGCAGGTTCAGCAGAATTCTGTCGTGATTGCCTGGCTGGATATTGGGCGGAGTGACCACCCGCACCGGTACTTCCGCGATAGTGCGTTCTTCAATGGTGACAGGGCAAATCTTGGTCCACTCGTCGCGTGCGCGGGCCGTGTAGGCGTCGGTTGACTTGCGGCGGTCGGCCAGCGATTGGGGAGGCCCCTGGTCCGGCTCGACGCGACTAAGGGACTTCTGTGCCTCGGGGCTCAGAGCTTCCGGCACCGGAACCACGCGTGTGACATGCGCCGTCCCCTGCGCGTCGATAAAGCTGCTGTCACGGTTCGGAGCTTCCTCTGCGGTGGTGGGCTTGGGAACAGGTTCTTGAGCAACAAGGACGGAGCACGCCAATAGGGAAAGGCAGGATGCAAATATCAGGCGCCGAGCGGGCATGGGCATCATTCATTCTCCGGGGGCTGCAGAATAGCTGGCCACCATGGTTCATTAGACGAAACCACCATAGCAGACAGCCGACTTCCGCCGGTGGGAGGGCCTGATTGACTCAAGCGCAGGAACGGCGGAGCGCCGTGGCACTCCGCCGCCTGTCCGCAGGGATTAATGCGGTAAGACGAGTAAATCCGCTTTCAACAGGATCTCCGTAAGCTTGTCCACCGCCACTGACAGCTTGACCGCCGCGGTATTAACGTTAATGCCAAGCATGGTTGATACCTCGCCAACGGTGTACTCCTGGAGAACGATGCGGCTCAGGAGACAACGGTCCAGAGAACCTAGCTTAGAAAGGCAACGCTCAATATCAAGGACAAAATTAACTGCCTCCTCGAAGGTGCGGACCGGCCGGCTGCTCGCCCATCCGCGCGCCACTGGATGATCGAGGATGGAAGGCGCCCGCCCGACCAGCATGGAAGCGTACAAGTAACGTCGCAGAATGTTCTCTGTGTGCTTCCGGTAGAACGCCAGGGTAATTACCGGCTGCTTCTCGACTGCCGGATCTTCCTTGGTTTCCAGTTCGCTTTGCTGATCTTCCTTGTTGCCGACCGCGCGGCAGACTGCCAATCTCGTGGCTGCCGCCCATATTCCGGGAAGTTGCAGGGCGGCGCTCATTCCAATCCCCCGGCGCCTTCAGCGACTGCCCAGATAGTGATTAGGGGCTTTTCGGACTTTCGTCCTCGCCGCTGCCGGCTCTGAACGGTTGGAAACTGCTTGAGTCTCGTGTCACATCCAAGGCAGTAAACACCTCTATGATTCTGGGCCCGGTACCAAAGACAACCGCACCCCTCGCAAACCTTCAATTGCACGCGCAAGTCCATCGTGGCTTCTCCGTGATCGCTGGCAATCCCGGCAATTTTTTCTTGGATTCATTTTCTGCCGGGGCAATGGGCAGCCCGAACTACTTCTCGGAATTCTGCTGTCCCAATGGAGGAGTCCAGGCTGATTTCCCTGTTGGATATTCATGCTCATCACCGCGCAGAGTCTGGAATCTCGCACCAATAGTCCGTCAATCAATGCTGCCGGGTTGCATCCGGCAGGGCCTGATGAAGGCAGGAAGTCATGAAAGAACACCTGGGCAGTACGTTCGTAATAGAACGTTTGCGCCGGTTTCTCCCTTATCGTGTGCGAGTAAGTTACTCACAATCTAGGGGCGCGTATCTTCTGCGTCAACGCGCGGAGTAGATATTCGCTTATGCAGTCAATGATGTATCGGGCAAGTGCTCAATATAAGGGGAAACGGGGCCTTATTGAATTGCTTGCAGAAATTACGGACTCTTCTGCTCCATTGCTGGTGGCAAACAATCCACAATGAATTTTTCTCAGATGCAAGAGCGCCTCCGCCTTGAAATCGTGCGGAGAATACAGCGAGGCACACTAAGCGTCTCGTTGCTGGCACGTCAAACCGGATTCAGGCAGTCTCATCTCTCCAATTTTCTGCGCAGTCATCGGCAACTGTCACTGGCGGGAATGGATCGCATTCTTGCGGCTCAACATTTGGGGACCGCTGATCTTCTTCCAGCCAACGCGTATCCTGCATTTCAACCAGATGAGACGACAGGGCATGTCCCGCTGGTATCGCATGCCGCGGCGATGCATGAGCCGGTGATCCGACAGTCCTCTGTGCAGAGCATGCTGGGGGTGCCGGGGGGAGTGCTCAGTCCGCGCAAGTCCGCACTACGTCTCATCGACAAACCTGGGAGAGGTTTGTAGCCGTCGCCACGTCGGCATCTGACGCGATGGCCATCGACTCAGTGATTCA
>CAWJOO010000003.1:0-921687 GCA_963844515.1 uncultured Acidobacteriota bacterium | reverse complement strand
AACGCGCTAGCATCCCGACAAATCGTGGCGCTTATTTAGGAGGTAATAGACAGATCCTAGCCGACTCGATACTAGGAGTGTTTCAGTAAACGCAGAGCGTTGATAATCGTCTCTATGTCGACTTCGCGCTCTCGCCCGGACCGGCCCGTTTCCGATGACAATCCCTGCTGCAGCGATGATCGCGGCGATAGGCCCGTGTCCGCCCGCAAAGATAGGGCCCTCATCGACGTTCTGGTTGATGCTCATCTGCATCAGGAAAACCTTGAGCGTCGGGTGCGCGTAGTTCAATGCGAACGGATTCGCTTTCCAGCCGGTGGCCCAGGCAACGAAAGAGTGCGCGTATTCATGCATAAAAAATGCTACGGCGTATGCTGGCGGAAGTTGCTTGCCCATCCCCAGACGGAGCATGATTCCGTTTGCATCGAGGACCAGTGCGAACGGAGGCTCTACACTTACGAGGCGCAGTCCCAGAGTGTCCCCGTAGAAGCTCTTCGCTCGCTGTATATCAACAATAGTTACAAATCCAATTATGTTGTAGTTACTGAGTTCGGTATGTTCAATCACGCGACCATCATGATCCAATTAATAGGGTGGCGCAAGAATGGTACGTGCCATAATGTATCGATAATGCGACAGGCCAGTCTTCTGCGAGATTTCGATCCGAAGCGCGGCATTTCGGTCACCACGCTGGCGTACGAATACCCCGCCGAATTTCAAGTGCCACAACATGCGCACGGAGCTGATCAGCTGATCTATGCAATCTGCGGGGAGTGAAGGAACCCAGCGGAGAAAATTCATGTTTCTCCCGGAGATGCCCAAACATTACACGTTCACGTGAACGAGGTACGAGGGGCTGCGAGGCGTGTGAGAGTCGCGCTGTTGCTTTTGCCAGCGCCCTTCGCGTCCTGGACTCGGATGCTGGTGGCGGGAGTTGTTCGTCGCCAGCAGCGTTGTGCTGCACAAGTATAGGTAGGTTGTTCCGCCTGAGGTTTGCAGGATTTAGGCTCCTATGGGCATTTTCTCGACTATCGGCGGGGATTTTTGCGTGGCACTAAAAAGAACACGCATAGGGCACCAGAAATCGACGGCCGCAACTCGACAAATCCATCGCAATCCTGTTCGGCATCGTATCGAGGGCAGGCCCATTTGTCCTGAGTGCTGGTTTATGATCCGTGAATATGTGATATGTCGCAGTGTTATCGAATCGCACGACGGGCGCATCTGGGCTGACGCATTAGATATCTGATCGGTTTTCCAATTTTCCCTGGGAGTGAATGCGAAATGAGCGTCGAAACATCGCAAGCCATTTCCGAACAAACGGTGTTTGTCGTTGATGATGATTCCTCAATTTGTGAGGCACTTTGTGACCTCCTTGAGTCAGCAGGTCTCGCCACCCGGCACTATTCTTCGGCAGAGACCTTCCTTGACGCTTGGACACCTGACATGGCCGGGTGCGTGGTGCTTGACGTGCGCTTGCCGGGCATGAGCGGAATGGAACTGCAGAGTCTACTCGCTGAGACTGGGCTATCAATAGCCGTCATCATCATGACCGCGCACGGAGATGTACCGATGGTGCGGAAGGCTTTAAAAACCGGTGCTGTTGAATTCCTGACGAAGCCATTCCAGGATGAAGAACTGTTGCAGGCAATCCGCGAGGCATTTGCGAGAGATCATGCCTTCCGGAACGCGCGAACGCTCGAAGAATCGATCTTAGCCCGATTGGAGACGCTGACTCCGCGTGAGCGTCAAGTGATGCAACTCGTAACAGACGGCATGACAAACAGAGAGATAGGTGAGGCACTGGAAATCAGCATTGTCACGGTGAAGCTACACCGGGGACAGGTGATGGTTAAGATGCAGGCAAACTCGCTCGCCGATCTGGTGAAGATGTCGGAGAGGATAAGGGCGTCCTAGATTGGGAGGACTTGCTCACACGACGAGATTATTTCAATTTCCTTATGCGGCCCTTATGGAAAACCGAGGAACCATACCAAAGGATAGCTTGCGAATCACCATCCTTGGCATTAGTCTCCACCCATAACCGACGGCAATCGGACTACCAGACTGACCTGCTATTGATTGCCGAACTCGTTTTTAGGGAACTCTGGACCGATGCGGTAACTGGAACTAACCCTTGAGATCGAGCGGGGCGTTCCATCACAATTTTTGAAGAGAAGAATGGTCTGTCGGCAAGCATTATGCCGAGATCGAAGGCGTGTATCAATCGGGAGGAACATTGGGTACTCAGGCGCTTCTTGTTGAGTTGTTGCTTTCGGGCTTCTTCGCAGTAGCCTGCTTTCGGGCTCGTGCTACATCTTTGGAAAGCGTCCGAACTGCGCCGAGCTCTCTATTCGCGTTGAGCGATAGGTTGGAGCGGCTGCGCCGTACTCGCTGGCAATGGTGTTCGATCGTGCTGATTCTTATTCTCGTGCGGCTCCAGAGAGGTGCTCCGATGATCGCTGAGTTAACAGCCCTTGCACAGTTCGTCGTATTCCTGGCACTTCCCACGCAACATCCGACTCGAGAGATTCTTCGACGGGGATGATTGTCTTCCGCGATGCCGCTAAGTTTGTGCGAACTGCGCACAAAAAGTTGCGTCTCGGGGAGTTCTCACGTGAACCTGTGAATTTGCTTCGTGTCGAATGGAAACCGGATTCATTGGAGTGCGATTGGTTGATGCGACCTCTCGACTTGTGGGATAGGGATCTTCCGAGCCGGCTGGCCGAGGAGAATCAGACTCTCCAGGCATTGAAGGACGCGCTCACGTTGCGGGATACGATCTTCAAGTCATTTCCGGCGGTATTGAGGGCAGAACTTCGCATGTTTCGCGGAGATTCCTGCGGGCAGCTTGAGTTAATGATGACGGGCAGCGTGGATCGCGCCAATCTGGTGTCTGAACGAGTTGCTTCTATCACCATGCGAGCAAGGCTTTGTGGCTTTCAGTTCAGTCTTTCTTCAGGTGTCCTAGAGGGGCGTCCACGGTCCAGTTGGTGACCATCCGGTTTTGCATCGAGGAATTTCGAACTCAATCAAGGGAGGGCACTTATGGCAGCAACAAAATCACAGGGCAAGGCATTCACGATCTTCATGGTGGGTCTGACAACTACTGCCGCAGGGATTGCGGGTTTTGCGTCCGGCGGCGGTAAATTCGCGCTTGGTGTAGGCATGATCCTCATCGCCTACTCCGGGCTTTCCTTCGCAAAGATCAAGCCCTTCGAAGGCAAAACGGCGGAAGGCTCTCAACCTGCCGTCATGAAGCTTGGTGGGATCTGCGCGGCGTTGGGGGGGTGGCTCATCGTCCTTTTCGGTCTGCATTTGACGCCTAGCGTCTCCGGAAGAATGATCACGACTCTACTCGGGCTTGCAGTATCGCTGGTTGGCATTCTGATCGTCCTGCCGATAGCGGCCAATAAGAACGCAATCTGGAAGGCTTGAACGTCCGAAGCTGGCATTCCAATAAGCCGATCAAAAACCCACTATGGAGTTGAATCGATGAAAATTGTTCGCTTTGCATCTTGTATCTGCGCCATCACGATCGTTTTGTTGATGTCTAGCGCAGTGCTCGTGGCTCGGGCAGACTCTGCGTCACCACCGTCTGCAGCCGAGTTGAAGGATGCCGCTGGGAAGGCACCCACCACCGCCACACTCGCCAATGGCGATCCCGGAGGCGCGATCACCGGAACTGTGAGTGACGTGCCCGTCGGCGATGCCAAGACCGGCCTGACGCTTGGCGATGTGGCCAACCAGGTGGGTCAAAACAAAATCGGCATCAACTTTACCTGGACCCTGGTCTGCGGCTTCCTCGTTATGTTCATGCAGGCCGGATTCGCAATGGTGGAGGCCGGATTATGCAGGGTCAAAAACGCAAACCACACCTACATGATGAACTTCTTTGTGTACGGTTGTGGTCTGTTCGCTTACTGGATCATGGGCTTCGCGATTCAGATGGGCGGCGCTGCCGGGAACGGAAATCTCGGCGGACTGCAACCACTGAACGGTGAGCATACGCTTTCACTGTTCGGCAAGACCTGGGGACTTTTTGGACAGAATGGGATGTTCCTCTCCGGACACTCTTATGACGTCGGCGTCATGGTCATATTCCTGTTCCAAATGGTCTTCATGGATACAGCGTTGACCATTGTTACAGGTGCATGCGCTGAGCGTTGGAAGTTTCTGACCTTCTCTATCTCATCGGTCTTGATGGGCGCGCTTACCTACCCGCTCTTCGCCAACTGGGCATGGGGTGGTGGATGGCTCGCGCAACTCGGCACCAATCTTGGACTCGGCAAAGGGTATTCCGATTTCGCCGGATCCGGAGTCGTGCACGCAGTGGGCGGATTGAGCGCCTTGGCGATGGCGATGATCATCGGGCCACGTATTGGTAAGTTCAATCGCGACGGTTCTAGCAATGCCATCATTGGCCACGACATGTCGGCGGTCCTGATAGGTTGCTTTATCCTCGCCTTCGGGTGGTTCGGATTCAACCCCGGAAGCACGCTTGGAGCATCCGGAGCAGGATGTTTGCGTATTGGTTCTGTCGCGGTGAATACGATGCTCGCCGGCTGTACCGGCACTTTCGGCGCACTACTCTATATGTGGTCGTTGAAGGGCAAACCGGACGCTTCGATGAGCGCAAACGGATTGCTGGCGGGCCTGGTGGCGATCACAGCACCTAGCGGTTTCGTAAACCCAACTGCCAGCGCCATCATCGGATTCATTGCCGGTGTTCTGGTATGCGTCAGCGTGAGTTTCATTGAGAACACGCTCAAGGTCGATGATCCAGTCGGAGCAATCTCCGTTCACGGAACATGCGGCCTTTGGGGTGTCCTCTCAGTAGGATTGTTCGCCGATGGTACCAGCAACTACGGAGGCTCGTGGAACGGTGTCACTGGCTCTGTGACTGGACTCTTTTACGGTGACGCAAGCCAACTCGTTGCCCAGTTAGTTGGAATTGCAACTCTGGTGGGATTCATCTTCAGCCTCACATTCGTCCTCAATTGGGTTCTCGACGCGGTCGTGGGTCAACGAGTCTCCGCGGAAACTGAGATCGCAGGACTTGACATCCCCGAGATGGGTCAACTCGGTTATCCGGAGTTCGTCTTTGTACCGGAGCCCGACTTCTTGCTCGCCGCGGAAAAAGTAGCTCTTGTCTGAGGGTTTCAAGGGAATTCTCCTGTGCAGCAGGGCAATATCTGCCAACGCCCTGCTGCCCCTTTTTTCAGGGCCAGCCTGTTTTCGAGGAAATTGAAATGAAAACGCTCCAGACCGATGCAATCAACCACCAAACAGACTTTATGGCGTTGGCAAAGAGCAAAGCCGAAACTGCAGTTCTGCCGGCTGGACTACCCCCTGATGCCTCCCAACAGCTGTTCCGAATGTTTCGCGATCCACGCGTGCTTGAGCCACATGAGTGTCTCAACTTGATTGCGGAATTGCGCACTGCAGTCGAGAGGGACCCCAACATTGCAGAGATAAGAGTGCTGCTCGGCATGGCTCTATCGGTTAACCTACAGGCTCAAGAGGCTCTCGAGGAATTGCGCATTGCGGCTGAACAAGCGCCTGAATGTTTTATCGCCCGATTGAAGTATGGCGAGCTGCTCATGCGCCTGCGCATCTGCCAAAGAGCCGCAGAAGAAACCCATGAGGCGTCTCTCCTTGCTGCCAACGCCGCTCAATCGGAGCTGGCTCGCAGACAGGCAGCCACGATTCGCACCATGTTACGTGAAGGCATTGAACGCGGCGGCTATACAGGTTTGCTGTCCCGTGTCTTTGGTCGCCGTGGGCCTAAGAAACAGAACGGCACGCCCGTATTTGCGGGAACCGAGTAGGAGAGGATGCCCCCAACTCTGCAATTGGCTCTTCTCATTGCCATCCTCCTTCCCGCAAGCAAGTTTGCGGCTTCCCTCTGTACGCGTTTCGGTATACCTGCAATTCTAGGGGAACTCCTGGTTGGTGTGGCCGCAGGTCCAGGCGCATTCGATCTGATGCACATCAGCCTCTTCCAGGGAGGACAGGCCACAAAGGCGTTCCTGATGTTGGCGCAGGTCGGCGGGCTCGTACTGATGTTCATTGCCGGCCTGGAAACGGATATCGAACGCATGCGCGAGGCGAGCGTTACCGCATTCCTGGTTGCCTTGTCGGGAGTCATCTGGCCGTTCTTCCTGGGTGCCGGCGCCGCGCATGCTCTTGGCCTGCCCTGGAACAGCGCGCTCTTCCTCGGTGGCGCATTGACGGCGACCAGCGTTTCCATTTCAGCCAGAACCCTGATGGACGCTGGAAAGATGTCGTCACCCGAGGCATCAGTCATTCTCGGCGCCGCGGTCATCGACGACGTAATGGGCCTGTTTGTTCTTGCGTTCCTTGCGGCATCCGCAACAACTGGCACAGCCGATTCCTTTGGTTTAGCCGCCTTGGCCTCCAACTGGTTGAGAGTGCATTCAGAAACTGCGGCGAACCATCCCCTGTTGGTTCAAATGTCGCTCATCGCGGTTTGTGTGGCGGTCTTTTTTGCGGTCTCCTATGGTGCGGCACAGCGTTGGCTCGATCCTCTTATCCTTCAATTGCGCAAGCTCTCCGCCACCGAATCCGTAACTAGCTGTATTCTGGCTCTGGTTCTGGTTTACGCCATCGCAGCAGAATGGCTTGGAAGCGTTGCAGGAATTACTGGTGCCTACTTACTTGGTTATGTCTTCGCAGGGTCCGAATACAAGGCCGACATCGAGCGGACGTTTTATGCCATTGGACACGGTCTACTGATTCCGCTGTTCTTTGTTTCCATCGGACTGTCGAGTAATTTCCGCTCTCTCGGTGGACACTGGCTTTTGCTCGGGGCTATCTTCCTGGTGGCGGTTGTCAGCAAATTGCTAGGATGCGGCGTGGCTGCCCTGGGGCGCGGGATGGGTTTGGTTCGGAGCTTCCGCGTCGGCTGCGGCATGGTTTCTCGTGGCGAGGTCGGCTTGATCGTGACCGCGATGGGGGCCGCATCCGGCGTATTTCGAGAGCCGGAGGTCGCAGTCATGGTTTCCGTTGTTCTTCTTACAACCTTGCTTACGCCGCTTGCGTTGCGTTGGGCATTTCACATCAAATGCGCACAAGACGATAAGGACATGGAGTTTGCAATGTATGAGGCGCTCCTTCAATCCCCCCCCAATGGTTCAAATCACTCTGGATTGAGTCAGTAGCCGACCAAGGAGCGTAGAAAGATGGCGGGCATGAAAGGTCTCTTCTCTCGAGGGAATATGCAGCTGAAAACCGGCAACCGCGGAACAACCGCTGAGCGGCTTAACGTATGAAAGAAATATCTGTGGGCGACCAACTCGATCACTACCGCATCGATGACCTTGTCGCCACCGGCAGCCATGCGTCGATCTTTCGGGGGACCGATCTGAAGGATCGGACAGTTGTTGCCATCAAGGTGCCACGCGCTGAATTGGAATTGGACCCCGTATTCTACGAACGATTCCGCCGCGAGCAGGAGATCGGCCAGAAGCTAAACCACCCAAGGGTCATGAAGATTTTGCCCGCTGAGCACCACAGCCGGGACTACATCGTGATGGAGTGGATTGATGGCCGTCCGCTCCGGGATATTCTTGCCGAGCAAGGCAGGCTACCCCAGAGCCGCGCCACCCATATTGCCATCGGCATTTGCGAGGCGGTGGCCTATATTCATTCGTACGGCGTCGTTCATCGGGACTTGCGGCCGGGGCATGTCATGGTCGATTGCAACGACCACATCAAGCTCATCAACTTCGGGCTCGCTTCGCAAGTTTCGGCCAGTCGCATCACGTTCACCAACTTGGCACGTGAACTGGAAACGATAAGCTACGCTTCGCCGGAAGAAATAAAGGGGCTTCGTTGCGATGCTCGCAGCGATGTCTACTCCATCGGCGCAATCCTCTATGAAATGGTGACCGGCAAGCAGCCATTTGGTAATGACAAGTCTCTGGCGCATATCATTGCGCGATCGGTTAAGAATATCCCTGCGCCGCGTAAGATCGAGCCCTCGATTACCCCGGAGATGCAGGAAGTCATTTACCGTGCGTTGGAGGACGCGCCCGTGCGTCGCTATCCCAGCGCCCAAAAACTTGCTTACGACCTTTCTCACCTGCAGGATGTCGTTGTTGGCGAGCGCAAGAGGCCCAGCGATGTGAATAACAAGACAGCGATTTGGTCCAAGAACATTCTGCTGTATGTTGCCTTAGCGGCGGCTCCGATCCTCCTGTTTCTTCTGATGATGCTGGCCACACATCACAGATAGCGCGGCTTTTCTGGCAAGATGCATTGGAGTTCGAGAAGAGCCTGACGCCAGCTTCCTATTGAGAGGAAAGGATTAGCGATCCTTCTGAACTCTCTTCGGCGGCAGATACCCGCGAGCGGTCCCTCTTTTTTGCAAGTTCCAAAGATGAGAGAAGTCGGTTGGAGAAGGCCGTACGCCTCAGCCCGCCCGAACGGTACGATGAGGAGTCCGGAATCGAAACGGAAATGATGGCGGTCAGCCGCGAGAACAGGAGCAAGACCGGGGTCGACAGTACACTCCGCCATTGAGCGGTGGAGCGGCTGTTTCCCTAGCCGCACAGGTTCCGCAGGCGGGGTGATCTCTGCGAACATCAGGCACGGACAGGTTGGCCGCAACAAGACCTTAGTGCCGCGATTGGTAAAGTCCGCGCGACTCAGACGAAAGGTCGCCTATCAATTTGGAGGCAAGAATTGCAGCCACCGTTCCGATCCAAGCAGGAAGTCATCATCAACGCGCCTTTGGAAGTAGTGTGGTCGTTCAGCATGGATCTCAGAAGGATCCCGGAGTTCCATCCGAGGGTGACCAAGGTCGATCTTCTTTCTGGCAAGAACTTCCGCGAGCCTGGCGCGTCATATCAGTGTCATCTTTCTGGCGGGAAGCACACCTGCACCGAGAAGGACATCGAAATCACCCCGATGCAGAAGATCGTCACGGTACTGCCGGAGGACACATTCGGTATCAGCAAGATTCTCAGCGATTACAGAGTGGAAACGACGTTCCAAGAACTCGGACCGCAAACAACTAAGGTGGAGATTAGCCACTACTACTCGACGGAAACTCTGAAAGGCAAGCTCCTCAACTTCTTCGCGAAAGGCAAAATTGCGCGCGACACCCAAGCGACATTGAATGCTGCCAAAGGCACGATAGAAGCTACCATCGATGCGGGATAGTGGTTCATCAGACCATCTGGGAGTACCACTGCGCCCCATACGGGTCATGGACAATTTGAACATCAATTGCCCCGAGGAAAAGACAGTTCGTTGCAACTCGCGCTGGAAGCATCCAATACCTCGAATTGAAATCCGTCAGAGTGATAGGCCACACCAACTGTCCGTAACCTCATCCCGATTGAGAGTCGTGCAGAAATGTTATATAATGACGCCCGATAAACAGTTCCGCTCATAATTGCTTGATCTGTACTCGCCGCCAACACTCGGACCTGGATTGCGTCCACGTGTGGAAAGGAACCAAATAGCCTCGATATCGCCGCGTTGGTATCGGCAACGCATTGAGCGACGAACATCGAATTCATTTCATGGCAGGCCGCTCGCGATCCCAGGATGAACTTCGCGTGCACGCCAAGAGATCTCCATTCGATTCGACGCCGAAACGAGTACCAGTCCGTCCTGGCGCAATTCTCCGCGTCGATGCAACGCAAGTGCCCGTTCGATCTTATTTCGGGACCTGCTCCGCGCACCTTCCGAGCCATAACTCTGACGATTTTCCACATCATCAGGCTCCCTGGTCCAAACCGAGTATGCACGCACCCCAGGGTACTTCAGATCGAAGCCCTGTTCGTCGCACCAATTTCGCAGAATTTTCCGAAGTTGGCCTCCATTTTCCATGGGGATTCAAGAGCATGGAACTCATTTCTGTGGTTCACTCGTAAAGGCGTGTGGCCTTCGATATTCGCCGTCCACCTCCTCTTGCGTCGCGGCTCAGGTTGACGAACACGTAGAGCATGAACCCTACGCACGGAATGCCAATCACAATCAAAGTGAGCTGTTCTCCAAGCACCTTGCGCCTTCCTTCTAGGTCTTCAGGGGCCGGCTGACACCCTTAAGGGAACGTATCGCTAGGCATCTAATGAAGTCCTGAAAACTATCTAAAGTTTTCCTAAAGAGGTCAACACGAACTTCCGCAAGTGGGAACGGTCGATCCACCGGAAGGCGGCGCGATCCTCTCCGCGGACAGAGATCCACTGATCGATGCCGCCGATCCGGACGAATTGTTCCTCATCGATCCTCAGGGCACTGTTGATCTTCAGCTTGGCCGCTATCTTCTCCTGACGCAGCTTTCGATGAACGAGAAACGCGGCGGGCAAAAACACGATTGAGACCAGGACAATTGCGCAGGCGATCCACGAAATGGGGTATTCCATAACTGTGTATACAATACACAGTTAACCCGCGACGCAAGAAATGATCATACGACTTTCGAGAAAGCGTTCGATAAGATAAGAAATATGGTAGCGACGCATGCCAACATCTAGCCGATCAAAATCAACCATGGTCGAAAAATCCGCTCCGACTCGCGGGCCCAAGCCATCGCTCAGCCGGGCACAGATTGCGCGGATTGCCATCCGTCTTGTGGACCAGGAGGGCATGGCTGGATTAACGATGCAAAGACTCTCGCGGGAGATCGGCCTGACAACAATGGCGCTCTATCGCTATTTCCCGGGGAAGGCTGAACTGATTGCGCTGATGATTGACTCTGTGGCTGATTCGTCCCTTCATTTCGGCAAGCCGTCGCTGCCGTGGAGTAAACGTCTCAAGGAATGGGGTAAGCGCTGCCTGGCAATTTATCAGGATCATCCATGGTTTCTGGAGGCCACGACGACGCGGCAAAGTCCCATGGGACCGAATGAACTTGCGTGGATGGAAGCTGCGCTGGCTATGTTGGCGGAGTCTGGCCTGGAGCCCAAGAAGAGATACTATGCGTTTTTCACCATCATTGGACACGTCCGAGGTCACGCTACGTTCCAGTCTGCGAGTCGAAGCAATCACGCGGCACAGAAAAGGTTCCGCGAGTTGATTCGCACGCTGGAGCAGAAACCCGAGCGATACCCGATTGCCCTCGATATTTTCCGTTCGGGAGCAAGCAGTCGAAGCGTCGCCGGCGCGTTCGACTTCGGACTCGAGTGCATCTTGGATGGAATCCGTGCGCAGATGGGCAAATAGAAACGCGGCAGATCGATATAGATACCCGTAAACGCGCTAGGGCGCAAGATTGAGAAGCAGATCATGCTGTTTGCCACGGCGATTGGAGGCCGTTTCTATGGCGAAGAGCAAGATGAAGCGTAAACGAGCGCCCAAGTCCGTCCTTAAGCTCCCCGATCTCGAGCAGTCGAAGTCTGCCGTTCTGAACAGCCTGACTTCCCCGAGCTCTCAGCGAACATACGACCACGCGATCAGAGAATTCATCGAGTGGTACTGTTCGGAACCGAGACTAGCGTTCAACAAGACCGTAGTCACTCGGTACCGGATCTCTCTTGAACAGCACGCGGAGTCAACTGGCAACCCGGTGACGGTCTACGTAGTCATTCAAGAGGTTCCCGAAGTCAATTGGGGCATGTATGGCAAACAGGTCCCTCTCACCGCACTGCGGCTGCCGGCTGACGTTCGGTTCCTTTCGACGCGTTTAGGATGAAGTTCTTATTCCGCGCTGTGCAATTCGGTGCAGGGAAGTGCATGAACGCGAATAATAGGACTTAAAACGCGAAGCCCTCGGAGTGTTGTTTTCGTTTTCAAACCGCAAGACAATGATCTCTGGTGCGCTTGTTAGGTCGCTACAAGCCTCAAGCCGGAAGTCCTCTTTGCCTCTGCCTTCTCTTGCTCCATTCGATATCCGGCAAGCCGGTCTACGGCAGCTAGTTTGTGCGCCGGCGCGAGGTGGGCATATCGGGTTGTCATTTTGATGTCCTTATGGCCGGCTAGTTCCTGTACCGTTCGGAGATCTACGCCAGCCATCACCAAGCGAGAGATGTAAGTGTGCCGAAAAATGTGCCAAGTCACGTCTTTCAATGACGCATTCAACTCCGTGGCTTCCTCCATCACAAGCTCGAACCAGGCACGCTGGGAAATCATGGGTTTACCGTATCGAGTCAAACAAACTTTTGGAGATCCCATGTTTCGCCGCCTCCAGAGTTGCTCCAATGCGGACACCGCGGCCGCAGTGAGAATCACCACGCGCGCCGTTCCATTTTTCGTTTTGAGCAAGATTAGTTGTCGGTGTTCGAAATCGACGCGGTCCCATTCAAGTGCATATAACTCCCCACGCCGCATTCCCGTTTCGAGCGCTAAGGTAAATTCCGGTTCATGAATGGGACACCGCTGGCGAATGATGCCCCTGATGATTTCTTCCTCCGGATAGGTGATGAAGCGAACCCGACCGTTGTCCTCTCGGTAGAGCCGCACGAGCCTAGCAGGGTTGGCCTTCGCCTTGCCGTTCCGGATGGCCTCTTGAAAGATCATAGAGAGCGTTCCCCGGTAGCGGTTGATCGTCGTCTTGGTCAGATCGCTTCGCTCATCAAGGTAAGCTTTGATCATCTGGGCGTTATGTCCTCAACAGCTGTAGTGCCAAAGACCGGGAGAAGCTTGTTCACTGTTGAGCGGTCACCTGGATAAGAGGCTTTGTGCTCCTTCAAATAGACGAGGGCATCTTCGACGATCTCTGAGAAAGGCACCGAGCGAGTGCGACTCAATGCAAGTAGTTAGTCAATAACTCTTTTATAATCAATATTGATGCAATGCCATGCAACGCCCTGCGAGCGCTAATTTTCCCCTGTTAACCGAAGGGTTGTAGGTTCGAGTCCTACCTCAGGAGCCAATCTATGTTTATAATCAGTATTTTACAGGGATAAATCTATAAGTACTCCGCTTGTACCCCAATACTGTCGTAGTGCTCCAAGTTCTCAGGTCTTCCGCGCCTTAGACCCCCTCAGAAACTAGCTGTCAAACTAGAAGCGATTTGGCTTCGTGTTCAAGGGCTACGCGAGTGGAGTGAGGTATCAACTGGGGTTGTAAATAGTGCCGTCCGATTGGGCCAGCTAGGATTCCGGTTTCTGGAATTGCCGGTAGGGAGAAGCCCCTTGCCCCGGTATCGCTCTATATCCTTGACTTGACAGGGGGGGGCGATCCGCAGCCTGCTTTCTTTGAAGTCCCAATGCGAGTACCGGTTGGAATACCGTCTCGCAACACCCCAGAATGTTGGATTTCTCGCGCCAGCAGCTTCACGCGGGAATATCCTCTTCATACAGAGTTCGAGGTTTTCTGTCCGAGAGGTTTTCGCGCATGGGAGAGGACATTTCTCGGTTCGTCCTGTACATCTTAAATTGGAATTTCTTTTCGGTCGTTGGCGCGCTTATAGTCGGTGCTGCCGTGAGCGTCATTGGGCTCCAGCAATGGAACCTTGGTTACTCGCTCTTCGCGATTGCAGGTATTTGGGCGGCTGCTCACTGGATAGAATCGGCTCTTCTGCGTGAAAAGAGAGCTCTTCTCAAGACGAGAAGACTAAGACGCGATGAACAGTTATCAAAGCAAGCGGCTATTAATTTGTGGGGATGGAGCGCCTCAATATCGTTATTGATCATTCTCGGTTGTGCCGCTTGCGAGTATTGGGTGTGGGTTACGAAGGGCCAGTTTGAGCGTGATGATGTCTTTAATCATCTGACAATTCAGCCTAACTTACCGCTTGGAACAGACCCGTCATTCACCACTTTTACGATTATGAATGGGTCCTCATACTCTATCTCGGCCAAGCATCGCGTTACTTGCAAAATTAGGTTCTCACGGTCTTCCGATGAAGGCATGATCAAAAATGTCTTCGAGAGACAAGATCAAGACGGAAAGTTCACGTTTAGTTCACCGGACGCAGAAGAGGACCAGCCGATCCCAGTTACGTCAGAAATTGATCATGGAGGAGATAGCCAAACGGATGCATGTTTAAGTGGATTGTTGCCGCCAGCACCATACGTTGTCCTGTGCGCTGACGTAACTGTGCGCTTTGATTACTTTCTTTCTGTGCAACCGACAACCCTGCAAAAGAAATCGGTGCGACTCGTTTACGGAATATATCCCGCAACAGATAGATGGGTTAGTCAGCCAGTAGATTCTGAAAAGGATTTTTGTGCCAATTTTAGGCAGCGCTAGTAAGGCTCTTGTGTTCCAGAACAGTGATCGTTACTCAGGCGGGCCGTCGGGTCCGCGATGTGATCGCCGTCACCTCTCGGCTATTGAATTTCCTCAGCGTATTTAGGGTGTCGAAGGCCGCAAACTCTCCCCCAGAGCCTACGGCCTTCGGCCGCGCTTCTTCCTGAGATTTCGCGCCAGCAGCCGGATACGCGGCATGTCTACACCGAGAGTGTGAAAAGGCTTTTGAATGCCATAGAAAAGCAATTGCCAGATATGCCCAAGGGACCCAAGGCACATGAGATCGCCATCTGTACTTTGGGTCTTCTCATCGGAACGTTGCAGCTAGCTCGGGCCGTGGATGATCCATCCCTCTCGAGGGATATCCTGGCCGCTGGTACTCATGTGACCGGCACCCTGATCCAACCCACCAAGAGAAAGAGATAGGTTTTGGTCACCTCAGCAATTCCGGTCGAAAGTTCCGCTACGGGTGCTTGCATTCGCTGCAGCTCCACGAGTGCTACCGCATGCTGGCCGCAATTTAGACCGTGGAGATGCTTACCAAACTGTGCCGCTGTCCGTACCTCCGATGCAACCCGGTTACGTGAGAGATCTCCGATTCAAATTTAAGGCAAGCGTGGAGAAGAACTGGCTCCCAGAGTTCGGCGTTCACCTTGAACGGGGGGTCTAACGATTCAACGGTTGCCCAGCCGTTTGAGGCCCTCGACGAGCTTGGATGGATGAACCGGTTTAGCCAACAACTGAAACTCGAATCCTTCCAATTTGCTCTTTTCCAGAATCTCACTGATGCCGGCCTGTCCGGAAAACAACATTATTTTCGTCGTCGGATACATCTTTGTGGCCGCGATCGCCAGTTCGACTCCATTCATGGCCGGCATCATGATGTCAGTGAGGAGATAGTCCGGATGAAAGGACGCCATCACTTCCAGCGCTCCAAAGCCATCATAGGCGGTTTTTGCAATGAATCCTGCGCGGCCAAGAATTGCAGTCGTAGTATCCGCAAGGAGCCTTTCATCATCGACCACAAGGATCTTCGGTTGTGCCGCGACACGTCCTTCGGCTTCAGACCCGGCCAGCCGGATATAGGCAAGATGCTGCGGATCTTGATCACCGAGACAAAGGCTCGAACCGAGCGTCATTGGATCGCCTCGGATTTAAGAGCCTGATGGGTCTCAATTTCTGGACCCTTAAAAGGAAGGTAGAGGATGACCCTGGTGCCACTATCACTCCGCTCGGTACTACTTGATATAGAAATATTGCCGCCATGCCGTTCGACAAGCTGTTTGGCTACCCAAAGTCCAATTCCCGTTCCAAGATTTCCCCTCGTCGTAAAAAATGGTTCGAAGACCTTAGCGAGATGCTCGCGCCGAATGCCGTGGCCGGTGTCATTCACGAGAACTTGCATGCCGTGTCGTTCGGCCGTCATTGCTTGAGTCATCCAGATCGACAATTTCCCTCCTTGCGGCATGGCATCAATCGCATTTGCTACTATGTTCGAGAAAACCTGAATGATTTCGCCGGGCCGAACGCTAAGCTTCCTTAGATCGTCATATCTGGTGTCGACCTCGATGCTATGGGCGCGCAGTTTGCTCCGATATACAGTGAGCACGTTTTCCATCAGATCCCTCAGGTGGACCTCCGAAGGCGACCCTGTGTCCCTGTAGTAACCGAGAGTCTGTCGAGCGATATGGGAGACTCGCTCAAGCTCACTCTCTGCCGTAACCAGATAATCTCGGATCTCCTGTTTCGAAAATCCGTCCTGACGGGCAAGGAAGATCAAGTTCAGTACCGATGCGAGTGGGTTGTTGATCTCGTGAGCGATTGCGGCGGCCATCCGTCCGGTTGTAGCAATCTTCTCTGCTTCGATTGCCAAACGCTCAACTTTTTTTCGATCGGAGACGTCTCGCGCGATCTTCGATGCTCCAATCACTTGTCCACTGCTGTTGCGGATTGGAGAAATTGTGACGGACACTTCGTGGAGTTCGCCGCTCTTACCGACGCGCGTCGTTTCGTAGTGCTCGATTTTGTCGCCAGCTCTGAGTTTCCGTAGTATTTCCTCTTCTTCGTGCTGAAGATTTTCGGGTATCAGGCGCAAAATCGACTGACCAACGATCTCTTCTTCCTCATAGCCAAAGAGATGCCGAGCTCCTTTATTCCAGCTTGTGATGATTCCATCCAGATTCTTGCTGATAATGGCGTCGTCAGCTGAGTCGACGATAGCAGCCAACCGGAAACGGCTTTCATCCGCGCGGCGACGGTCAGAAATATCGCGCGCGATTTTTGAAGCGCCGATAATTGTCCCGCTGTCATCCCTGATTGGCGATATGGTAACGGATATTGGAAATCTTTCTCCGTTCTTTCTTACCCTGGTCGTTTCGAAGTGCTCAACTCGCTTGCCAGCGCGAATTTGACCCAGAATAAAGTCTTCCTCATGGTAAAGCTCCACTGGAATGAGGCGCAGAATCGGTTGACCGACCATCTCTTCGGATTCGTAGCCGAAGATGCGCCGAGCTCCTTCGTTCCACGTATTGATGACGCCTTGGAGGTCTTTGCTGATAATGGCGTCGTCCGATGATGCGATGATCGCGGCAAGGAAGTTCTCTGCGCCTAGCGTCCGTCCACTCAGCGTGCCGAAGTGTTTGATAGCGATTTCTTTGTTGGCCAAGTGGGGATCGGCTCCGAAGACAAGGTGCGAAGTGCGAAACGGGCAAAACTAACCCTTTGAAGATTGGATGCGGATTTTGCAACATCCGTCTGCTGCGAATGCTCTGACTGTACGTTTGTTGGCCGAAATCGAACCCCCAACGCAGGATTTCACAATCCATGTTGGTTCCATCGTTTCCATTTAAGGTAAGCTTTCGCGACCGTTTGATATCCACCGTGCGCCTATTCGCTTTGATTTGAAAATGGCTTCACAATGGCGTTCTCAACCGGCCTTTAAAACACGTGTAGCTAATGATCCACCGGCCATCCTTGGATGCTCAGAAGCTGGGCAGCGAGCTTACGTGTCTTAAGTATCGCCTTCTAGGCTGCAGCGGCAAGGCGGTCGCCGGTAAACGCGTCCGGGCGATACGTTTGTTGGTACTCATCGTGACGTTTCACCCAGAATTGTTACCCAGCTCCTTTCGTCTCGGCCCTTAGGTGTTGGGTCGACATAGTGTACGCTGTGTTCACTAGATCGATGCCGCGCGCGCGAATGCCACTAGGTATCCTTGAAGAAGATGCGCACTCCAGAGTGTCCCGTTCCTTTTTGGATCCTGCGCTGGAGTTAGAGAAGGCCTTCTTGCTCGCCGCCTGTTCAGGAAAAAACGAAGCGTAGTTCTCGAAAGTTGAAAGCCGTTCCGCCCGGCGACAGCCACCTGAATTCGAGCCCATTTGCTTTGCGTACATGGCCGGCTTGCCATAAGGCGCGCGAGAGATTGCCGCCATCGCCGTGTCACGCTGCTGCAAGTGCGTGATCAATCCACTGAAGTTGTCTGCAAAGAAGAGTAGGGGAGAAGAAGATCGAACCGAGCATTTCCCAGAAGACTTACGGGAGGTCGTCTCTTGGACGAAGCAGCGAAGACACACCGTTTCTCGCCCACCGAAGCGGCGCTGGCGCTGAGAGATGCAGGAGACAAAAAGCTGGGACGCCGTGCGTGCTGTCAGACTACGAGAATCTTCACGTTGGCTTTCGCGAAAGCTGCGGCTGCTTCATCCGAAATTCCATGGTCGGTAATCAACAGGTCGATCTCGTTAGCAGGACACACCACTGCGGGGCTAATGCGGCCCACCTTGCTTGAGTCGGCGACCACGATGATTTGGCGTGCCTGCCGCGCCATGGCGCGAAAAACGGCAGCTTCGTCTGGCTGAATGAGCGTTGCGCCGTAGCCGACATCCACCCCGGTGGCGCTCAAAAAAAGCCGATCCATCACTACTACTGCGAGCGCCTCAATAGCCGCCGGCCCCACCAGCGAAAACGCTCCGACCCAGCGCAGATTGCCACCGGTAATCATCGTTTCAAGACGCGCGCTTGAGCTGAGTTCCATCCCGATATTCACGGCATTGGTAATGACGTGGATGTTGCGGCGATGCAGTAGTTGCCGCGCCACCAGCGTAGTCGTCGTTCCAGCGGCGAAGCCGATTGTCTCGTTTTCCTGGATCAGCGCTGCCGCTGCCTTGGCAATGCGCTGTTTCTCTGAGGCGAATCGGTCTTCGCGTATCTGGAACGAAGCGTCAAAACGAAACGGTTCGTAGACGGGACTGCCGTTTGCTGACAGCATGGCGCCGCCGTGCGTGCGCGTCACCAGTCCATTGCTTTCCAGACGAATCAGATCTCGGCGAATGCTGGCGGGCGACGTTCCCAGCGCAGACGTCAGGTCGTCGACTGAGGCCCTGCCGTGGTTCAGCAGAAGCTGCAGAATCTCCTTCGCTCGTTTATCCGTCTTGGAGGACATAGAGGTAGACGCGCCAGATTTGAGAAAGCGGCCAAACCGGGCCTATTGTTTGGGTGTACCCAACCCAGATTCTATCGTCACGGAGTCGAGAGCGGACTTGAAAGCCTGTACGTCTTGCTGCAGCACGCGGAAAATTCTGCGGCCGGTTGGGTGCAAGCCAAATTCGGCACCGCCGTCAGAAGGCTTGGCGACAACATCCCTACTCAGCGATGTATGCACCTCGTGAACGCCGGTTTTCAGTGCCAGGGAGTGCACGTTGGAGACACGGATGCCACCCCCAGCCATGATGCGGATACGATCGCCGGCCTTCTTTTGCAACCGCGCAATCTTTGCCGCCCCCCGCATAGCATCAGCCTTGCCGCCCGAGGTAAGGATGCGATCCGCTCCGCTGGCGATTACGTCCTCCAGAGCGCGATCGAGGTCCTTGCAGATATCGAATGCGCGGTGGAAGGTCACCTGCAGCGGTCGGGCTGAGTCAATCAAGGTTCGCATTCTCGTGATGTCTACGCAGCCCGCTTCAGTAAGCACGCCCAGCACGACGCCGTCGACTTTGCGCGCCTTGGCTTCAGCAATATCCTGCATCATCACGTTCAGTTCCTGCTCCGTGTAAACGAAGTTTCCTCCACGGGGCCGAATGATCACGAACATTTCAATTACGATCGCAGCGCGAACTGCGGCAATCAGACCAATGCTCGGCGTGATGCCGCCCTCACTCAGGGCGCTGCACAACTCGATTCTCTTCGCGCCGCCTCCCGCCGCGGCGATGGCCGATTCAATCGAATCGACACAAATTTCCAGGTCCATGATGTATGTGCCTATTTTCCTGTGCCGGAGTTGGGTTTTGCGAACAGACGGCTCTTTAAGAGTCTGCAGAGGTACATCCGCCATAAAACAGGCTGCCGCGAGTGCCTGCGGCAGCCTCAAGGTTTAGAAGGTGTACTTCAGTGAGAATTGCAGATGACGCTCTACGGAGCGAATCGCATTCTGTTGCGCAATCTGTCCCCAGTTGGAGCTATCGATGTTTGTTCCCGGATTTCCGTAGCTGACGATGTTGAAAGCATTGAAGGCATCGAATTGGAAGCCGACAAAGTGCTCACCAAATATCCGGAAATCCTTGATGATCGACATGTCAACGTCATGAAATCCTGGCCCGCGAATTGAGCCGTTGGTCGAGGTGCCGAAGGTGCCCTGCGCCGGATCCTGAAACGCTGATTGTGGGTTTGGAGATCCGTCCGCCAGGAACGGTTGAGCCGAAGGATCATCGCCAAACCATTGGTTGATGGTGCGATGGTGAATGTGAAGCGGACGAACCAGGTTTGCGCGCTCCTGGCCATAGCTTTGCACGTTGCTGCTTACGTTCGTAGTGACCGTGCCTGGGAAACCGGAGTAAGATACGCCCGCCGCCGTCAGTTTCCAACCGCCAAGGGTCTCATCCAACACGCGGCCAGAGTTCGCAAGATATCTTTTTCCGTGTCCGAAAGGGAGCGCATAAACCGCGGTACCCGAGATGTTGTGCTTAATGTCTGACCCTGCCGGACCGTAGTCCGCGTGGCTGTCGTAGTAATTCGAGAAGCCCGGGTCAGCATTGTAGCCGGAGACGTTAAGCCCGTAGTTGCCCACGGCATTTGTCATTGACTTTGAATACGTGTAGTTCAGCGTGTACTCAAGCCCTGTGTTTGACACCCGCTGCCGCAGAACCGCCTGCAGCCCGTTGTAATTCATCATGGCGCGGGATTCAGTTACCAGCAGGCCGTTCGAGCAGATCTGCGTGGCCGCGGCCGTCTGGCAGCCAATGTACTGGTTGTTATAGAAGGGCGCGGAAGTCGGGTCGCCCGGCGTCTTCCACTGGTTCAGATTGCCGTAGTCCTCAATATGCTGGCCGCTCTCACCAACGTAACCAATCTGCAGAGAGAGCAAGTGTGTGAGGGCATACTCCAGCGTGAGGTTGTAGTTGTGAATGTAAGCCGGCTGCATGTTCTGCGGATACACGTTATACGTGCCGCCGCTGGTAGCCGTCTGATTGAAAGCATCCTGCGTGGTGAGCGGCGTGGGAACGTTGGTGCCGGAAGGTTGCGTGAGATTGAAGTTGATGGCCTGGATGAACGGCGTCATTGATGTCAGGCGCTGGTTAGAGGAGTTGCCCTCGAAGAAGCTGGTGGCGCTGTAACCAGCGCGCACAACCGATCGGCTGTTGGGCTGGTACGCAAAACCGAAACGCGGCATAATCTGGTGAAAGCTCCAGTTATAGCAGCCGCGATTCTTGCAGATCCCGGCCCCCGCGGGTGCTCCCGCGGGAACTTTGTGCGCGTAGATCAGCTGACCGGTCGCTTCGTCGATATTGCCGGTCTTGTTGTTCTGTTCTACCCATGGCTCGTCCAACTCGTAGCGGAAGCCGTAGCTGATGGTCAAGTTCGACATCAGCTTGAAATCATCATTAAAGTACGTGCCCACGCGCCATTGCCTCTGGCCCACATTCACGCTGGCCAGCGTAGCGGAGACCCCGCTGACGCGGCCAAGCAGGAAGTCCGCCCCGCCGTAACCGCCGGCCTGCGTGTTCGAGTCCATCGTATAGTTGCCGTTGTAACTCAGCGAACCCAGATACCCAGAGTTGTTCGCGGTTGGATAGTTGTTCTGGTACCGCAACCAAGACGTGCCGAAGGTGAAGTAGTGACGGCTCTTCTGCCAGCTCAGCGAGTCAATGTAGCTGTAAGTATTGTCGATCAATCCGCCTCCCTGGACGGGATTGCCTCCGGCAAAGATGCCTCCACTGATGTTCTGGTATGTGTAGCCTGGGAGCGTTTGGTTGGGAAATGTTATTCCCACCTTCGTATCACCAGCGTTGCCAAACTGTCCCGTCGAATCGACCGAGAAGTTCGTCGCCCAAACCGTCCGCGTAAAACCGATGCGCGCCGAGTTCACCAGCGATGGCGAGAACGTATGCACCCAGTTTGCGCCGGTCAGCTTGGTGGGATAGAGATTCGGACCGTTGAAGCTGATGGGCAGTACCGGCGTGGTTCCGTCATATGCGGTTGACATCGCATAGAATCCGCTGAACTTGTCGCGCGAGCTCATGCTGTAGTCGATTTTGATGTCACCCTGGTTGTTTGCCTTGAAGTTCCTCGTATGAGCCTGGTAGTTATTTGCCGCAATGCCATCGGTCGGCGTCGCATTTGGCAGTGGATACAGTGTGGAGTTCGCAATCAGGAACTGCGCGACGGGGTTGAGAATGGGAACCCCTTGGTTGTTCGTGTAGGGTGCGTTGTTGTTCAGCGTGTCATAGATCTGAATCGGCGAGCTGCCCGACAACAGTTCTGAAAAGTCGCCGGTCCGCATCTTTGCGGTCAAAACACTCACGGTGCCAATTCCACCCTTGTGATACCGCGAACCCAGGTAATCCACGAAGAAGAAGAGCTTGTTATGCAGAAGCGGTCCGCCGAACGTGCCGCCGAACTGATCCTGTGAAAACGGATTGATGGGGATGATCGGGTCCGCGTCTGTTCCAGCATGGTTATCGTTCTGCCAGCTGTTTGCATTCAACCGGTAGTCCTGCACATAGGCGTACGCTGATCCGTGAAAGTGGTTGGTGCCGCTCTTGAGTACACTCACCACGCCTGCGCCATTCACGTTGCCAAACTCGGCCGGTGTGTTTGCAGTGAGCACCTTCACTTCGCCGAGCGCTGCCGGGGCGGGGCTGTACGCAATCTCGTTGTTGAAGGTCTCGTTCATATCGATCCCTTCAAGCGTGTAGTTATTGGCCTGTGCGCGGTTCCCGTTCATGTTCACGGAATCGCTGTAGTAGGTGTCGCGCTCGATCTGAGTTGTACCTGTATTTCCGTAGGTGCTCGTCGCACCCGGCACGTAGAGAGTGAGAGCGCTGAAGTCCAGCCCGTTCAGCGGGAAGTTGGAGATGGTGTTCTCTGTAAACGTGCTGCTCAGGGTGTAATCGGTCGTGTCCAGGATGGGAGCCGCGGCCGCGGATATCTCGACTGAGGCCGACTCACCGCCGACGGTGAGTGCCACATTGAACTTGGCGGTCTGAAGCACTTCCAGAGTGAACTCCGGCACCTGGGCTGTCTTGAAGCCCTTAGCTTGAACTGTGACGGTGTAATGCCCTGGCGCCAGGAAGCGGATGGTGTAAGCGCCAGCGGAATCTGTCGTGCCCGGGCTATCCACTCCCGTTTCGACGTTATGCGCCAGCACTTGCGCGCCAGTAACAACCGCACCGCTCTGATCGGTCACTTCTCCCGTGATGTTGCCAGTGACAGTCTGGCCATGGATGACGGGTACACATGCAAGCAGGCCAATCGCGCAGCCCACGATAATCCCGAATATTCCTTTTCTCATTGAGACCTCACAAAAATTGGCGCAGTTGGTTAGCCGAGCAGTGCTCGACTTAGGCTCTTTACCGTGCGGAGGCAGGGGTCTGTGGAAAGGTCCGCCGGTTAAAACGTCTAGTACGGCCTTTTGGGGATTTGAACTTCCTTTCCAGCCGTTGTGAAGGAAATTTACAGCAAAATGATTAACTTGTCCAGAAATTTGAAGAAATCGATCATTCTTAAAATGGAATTTCGCCCACGCCGCCGCTACTTTGGCGGCATCCTGGTAATCCCCCCAAGGAAACTCCCCCGGCAATACAGATCCTGGCCGGCCTAGACCATGGAACTCTCCTCCTCGCTCCCGGGCTCTCGGAAAGAGTAGCCAAGATCTCCTATTTCAGCCTTGACCGTAGCTTTCACACAAACGCCGGGACTTCGGCGCGCGGCAAAGCAGCGCGGTAGGCTTCTGTCGAAGCAGTTCAGCCCATAGGCAATGGCAGCCCCGTGCGGGCCAAGGTGAATCGCCAGGCGAACCGCACGCCGGCCTTTACGTTGCTCAATCCTGCGGCTCAAGCGCAAACGGCCCAACCAAGATCCATCGTCGTGAACGTCAAGGATTCGGCAGGCTCGGTCGATCGCTTCTTCGATCTTTCCGTGGGCTCCGATTTTCCGGGCACCTTGATTCGCGATGATAGCCAGGCGCAACTCAAAGTCATTACGGACGAGCTTGGCTTTCGCTACATCCGGTTCCACGCGATCTTTCATGACGTACTGGGGACCGTTAAGATCGAGAACGATAGGACTGTCTACAATTGGACCAAGATCGACCAGCTCTACGACGACTTGCTGACAGGTCACATCAAACCGTTCGTGGAACTCGGGTTTACGCCGAAGGCGCTCGCTACATCCGAGAACAGCATCTTCTATTGGCAGGGCAACACGTCGCACCCGAAGTTGGATGGGTGGCGCGACCTGATCGATGGGTTCGTCCGCCATATTGAAACGCGCTACGGACAAGAGGAAGTGCGCTCGTGGTTCTTCGAGGTGTGGAACGAGCCCAACCTCTCGGGCTTCTTCGAGGGGGCAGATCAGAAGGCGTACTTCGAGCTGTACGATCTGACCGCTAAAACCATCAAGTCCATCGACCCCGCTTTGAAGGTCGGCGGGCCCAGTACTGCTGGAGCTGCATGGGTCCCCGAGTTCCTGGCGCACGTGAAGCAGAGCGAGTCTGCAGTCGACTTCGTGACCACACATACGTACGGCGTCGATGGCGGCTTCCTCGATGAAAACGGTGTCGGCGACACGAAGCTTTCCCCATCGCCGGATGCGATCCTGGGCGACATTAGGCGCGTTCGGAAGGAGATTTCGGCTTCTGCATTTCCGGGACTTCCGCTGTACTTCACTGAATGGAGTACAAGCTATACGCCACGCGACTCGGTGCACGATTCTTACATCAGTGGTCCGTACATCCTCAGCAAGCTCAAAGGCAGTCAGGGATTGCTGCAGGGAATGAGCTACTGGACCTTCACCGATCTATTCGAGGAGCCAGGACCGCCGACGGCTCCGTTCCAAGGCGGATTCGGGCTCCTGACTCCGCAAGGCATTCGCAAGCCAGCCTTCTTCGCTTACAAGTATCTTCACGCGCTGCAGGGAGACAACCTCATCGCGAGCGATCCCCAGGCTATGTTATCCACAAAAGAGGGCAACGTGGTGGCAGTGATCTGGGACTACGAACAGCCAGATCAGAAGGTCAGCGATAGGCCCTTTTACACCAAGCCTGTCCTCTCACATCCTGCGGCGCCCGTGCAATTGCAGTGGACGCATCTGGCTCCAAATGCCGACTACCGGCTGGAAGTACATCGGGCCGGTTATCATGCTAACGATGCGTATACGGCCTACCTTGAGATGGGTTCTCCCAAGGAACTGACCGCAGCGCAGGTCGCGCACCTGAACGAACTGACACGTGATCTTCCTGAGACGGATAAGGTTGTGCGTACCCGAACAGACGGTACTGTCGAGTTCACGGTTCCAATGAACAGCAATGACATCGTGCTGGTCAATTTGGCACGCGGCAATGGAAGCAAATAGCTAGTATGAGCGACGGTTGCCTGCTCCTGTGAGCGCGACCTCACCAACGTTTGCAGACGATGACATCGATCGATGCCGTTTGCATGAGATCAGCACGAAGAAGAACCGATGAGCCATTCTTCCCGAGATTTGGAGTACGCCATTGAAGCGGTTCGCACTATGCATGATGTTTGCCTTCGCTCTCAGCATTGTTTCAAGTCCACAAGATCTGCCCACGCATCCCCAGTGGCCCGGGCCCGGACAACTCTTTGTGGGGACGTGCTATCAGCCTATCGATCGCACGCCCGAGCAGATCGATCGCGATATCGCCATCATGAAGCACGCGGGATTCAATGTGGTGCGCATGGGGGACTTGTCATGGGACTCTTTTGAACCTGAACAAGGCAAATTCGACTTCGAATGGTTTGACCCGATCATGGACAAAATGCAGGCCAACGGAATTCGGGTGATCTTGGATATTCCCGGCTTGCCTGCGCCCATCTGGCTGCATCGTGCACACCCTGGCGTCGATATTGTTAGCGAGAACGGAACGCGCCTTCCGCCGGCGGAGCGCTACATGGACAACATCAGCGATCCAAATTACGTGCGCGAAGTGGGAATTCTCGCGGACACGCTTATGAAACGCTACGCGCATCATCCAGCCGTGATCGCGGTCGGTTACGACAACGAAATAGGAAACGGGTTCATGTCGTATTCAGAAGCGGATCGGCAGCGATTTATCGGCTGGCTGAAGAAGAAGTACGGAACCATCGAAGAACTCAACAAGGTCTGGGCGACGCAACGATGGTCGCGCAGGTTGAAAAGCTTCGACGACGTTGACTTGCCGCTCGCAAACGGGCCCGGACCCTCCGAACGCTATCTGGACCTCCACCGCTATTGGTCCGACGTTACGGTGGCCCGGCTCGAGGATCTCGATGCAATTCGCCGCCGCAATATGCCAGAAGTTCCATCGATCTCAAACCTGTGGGATACGGCATCGAGGCGCGGCTTCGACTATCTCGCTACGTATAGGTCTTACGTGTCATTCGGGGCCGAAGGCCTCTACCCCGGTGACCCCGTCAGTGGCGCGTTTGGGGCATTAATGACAAAAGGCGCCCTGGCCACTCCTATCTGGTTCAACGAATTTACCGCAGGTGGTGGGGGTTACTATGGAACGCCGGGGCGAAGCCGGATGTACGCGTATCTCGGGCTGATGATGGGCTCACAGGGGACCCTCGCATGGACCTTCAACAGTCATCTCGGTGGAGAGGAGCAGGCGCTCTTCGGGCTCGTCGACCACGACGGCACACCCTCCTGGAAAGTGGATGAGTTCGCGCACATCGCTTCGGAATTCAAGCGGCTTTCGAAACTCGGATTTCCACACTATACGCATCCGGAAGTGGCTATCGCGTACTCCTTCGATTCATTCATTGATTCCAACCCGAACGGTCCCTCCAATACGACGCGCCAATACTTCAAGCCTTCATACACGGAACAGGTGCAAGGAGCGTTTGAACCTCTGTTCCGCGCAAACATTGATACGGCAATCATCAACATTGGCCACGACAGTCTCTCACCCTACAAGATGGTCATTGTGCCGGCCGATTACGTAATGGACGCCGCGAGTGCGAATGCCCTCCGCGCCTATGTGAGCAGTGGTGGTACTGTTCTGATGACGGCGTTTTCAGCCAAAGTTGACGAACACGGGCAATGGTTCGATATGCCGCTACCAGGCCGTTTGGGCGATGTCTTCGGACTGAAGACAAACGCCTTCTATGACGCGGCGGCACTGAGTTACCAGTTGGGTAGCGACTCGATCGAGACCAAGGTACATCGCTATGAAGTGCTTGAGCCGTCCACAGCCAAGGTCATCGCGCGATTCACCAATACGGCAGACCATTCCCCCGCCGTCACGATCAACAAATTCGGCAAAGGAAACGCGATCTATCTGGCTACGGAATCGAATCCTTCCGCTATAGGACCGTTGCTGAACTACCTCTACGGCGTTGCGGGAATTCAACCGGGTCCAAAGACCCCAGAGGGGGTGTTCGCAAGGATTGTTGATGGCCGAACGCTCTATGTAAATACAACTGGTGAAGAGAAGAGAATCCCCATCCGAGGCGTCAAGAAGGGAATCATCAGCAGCCGCGTATTCGATGAGACTTTGATTCTCGGCCCAATGCAGGCGGATCTGATTGAGTGATCTGCAGGGGCCAGGAGCGCTGCGCCCATCCCGCGATTGGCGCCCTTTCGTGTTACGCGTATGGCCGTCATGGAGGAGGGCGCGAGATCGGCGTCTAGCGCCTTGCTCCCCCGCGGTTCCCACCTGATCATTCCGGCAAGTCGATCTGGTTCCTAATCTGAAAGTGCCCATTCACTCCTTGCGCAGCGGTATCGGGCTGACCTCCCCCAATGCTGATTGTGTATTCGCCTTGAGCGATGATCGGATGACCCTCCTCAGTCACCATTCCCATATCGCGGTCCTTCAATTCAAAATGAACTTTTTGGCTCGCACCTGGTTCGAGATGAATGCGCTGGAATCCACGGAGAGCGATCAGGGGAGCGCCTTTGACCCCGGGGAACTTGAGATATAGCTGGACAACCTCGTCTCCAGCGACTTTGCCGCTGTTGGTCACTGTCGCATCAGCGCCGACAGGCTGGCCCGCAGCCACTGGCTGCGTGGGTATGCTCAGGTCGCCGTATTTGAATATTGTGTAGCTGAGCCCGTAACCGAATGGGTAGAGCGGCTTGCCTTTGAAATACCGGTAGGTCCGGTTCGTCATCTCGTAGTCTTCAAAGTGGGGCAGCTGGTTCACGTCCTTGTAAAAGGTGACCGGCAACCGGCCCGCTGGATTGTTCTTTCCGCTCAGCGTTTCAGCAACCGCCGCGCCGCCCTCTTCGCCGGGGTACCAGGCCTCTAGAACCGCATTGGCGTGCTCGTTGATCCAGTTCACGCCGAGGGCGCTGCCGTTCGTCAGGACCACGACGAGCGGTTTGCCGGTGGCAGCCACAGCTTCAACCAGCGCTTCTTCCGGTTCGGGAAGATCGATGCTGGTGCGATCTCCGCCCAGGAATCCGGGCAAGGTCACCGGCATTTCCTCGCCTTCGAGGCGGCTGGTAATGCCGACGACGGCGATCACGATGTCGGCGTTCTTGGCCGCCGCAATGGCCTCAGGCGAAGGCGCATCGTTAACCTTGGTCCAAATGAGTTCTGCGTGAGGGTTGCCGGACTGGATGCCGTAGTTCAGGCTCAACTCGGCTTTCTGGCCCTTCATCAGGTGAACGCGGCCGGTGGACGCTTCCACTTCATCGTAGGCGACCAGCATTGCGACTTGTTTGCCCTCAATCGTCAACCTGCCGAAGCCTACGCCGCGCACGCCGATCAGATAATCGCCGGTTTCCGCTGCGGTGATGGAGCCTGTCCAATGCACACCGATCGTCTTCTTTCCCGCAAGTTCCGATGGCAGGTTCTTGTCGGTGAGATTCACTGTCGGTTCGGTGCGGGTGGCGAGCGGGTTCGCGTTCGATGCGGCGCCGGGCCGGCCCATGGTCTCGCTGTACTCAGCGTTCAGGCCAGGCTTGCCGTCGGGCGTTGTGAGCGCAGAATCCGGGACCGGATCGCCGTCGTTGCGCAGAAATTGAATTCCCGAGATGTAGTTAATCTTGGCGTTTGGAAACTCGGCCTTGAGGCCATCGAGCACGGAGACGCTATGTGTCGGCCTGCCAGCGTAATTGCCGAGCAGGACCCTGGTTTGATCAGCCAACGGGCCGACGACCGCAATCTTCTTGATCTCAGGTTTAATGGGGAGAATGCCGTCGTTCTTGAGCAGCACCATGGACTCGTTGGCGAGCTTGCGGGCCAATGCGCGATGTTGGGCGCTATCCAGCTCCTTCTCGTCGATCTTGGTGTAGGGAACCATCTCAGGCGGATCGAACATGCCGAGCTTGATGCGAGCGGTGAACAGGCGAATCAGCGCCGTGTCGAGCGTGCTCTCAGGCAGGTAGCCTTGCTGCACCGCGTCGACATAGGCTTTGTCGGCCGGCTCGCCGAACCTCAAAGAGTTGACGCACTCGTTGTCCATGCCCCGGATGACGGAGATGGCCGCGCCTTGAGCCTGGGTCGGCCGATAGCGATGATGGGCGGCAATGTCGAGGACCGCGTCGCAGTCTGAAACCACATATCCCTTGAAGCCCCATTTGCCGCGCAGTTGGTCCTGCAGAAGGAACTGGCTGGCGCACGCCGGTTCCCCGTTGATGGCGTTGTAAGCGCACATGACCGAACCGGCTTTGCCTTCCACGATGGCCGCGCGGAATGCGGGCTCGTAGGTATCCAACTCGTCGTGCTTGCTGACGTCAACATCAGCAAAATGGCGCGTGGGCTCGGGTCCGCTGTGCACGGCGTAGTGTTTTGGTGTGGCAATCGCGAGGTAGTAGTTGGGATCGTCTCCCTGCAATCCGCTGACGTAAGCGACGCCCATGCGGCCGGTGAGGAACGGATCTTCGCCGTACGTTTCCTGGCCGCGGCCCCAGCGCGGGTCCCGGAAGATGTTCAGGTTAGGGGACCAGAAATCCAGGCCGCCCATGATGCCTGTGTGTCCCTCACGCACGTTTTGCACGTGCTTGATGCGCCCCTCAATGCCGATCTGGCCCGCCATGGCGTGGATTGCCGGAGCGTCGAAGGTGGCAGCCAGGCCAACAGGCTCCGGATACTCGGTTACTCCCTGATTGATGACTCCGTGGAGCGCCTCGCTCCACCATTGGTAGGCAGGAATATTGAGACGCTTAACAGCGGCGGAGCTGTTCTGCATTTGCGTGGCTTTTTCCGCAAGTGTCATGCGATGAACGAGGTCGGCAGCCCGTTGCTCGGGTGACAAATTGGTATCCAAGTATGGAAGAGCCGCCGCATCCTGAGCGACCGCAACCTGCACAGGGAAGGCATAGAAAAACGCTCCGGTTCCAAGGACAATTCCCTGCATCATTCGCGTAATGCACTTCTTCATTTCGATTCCTCCGGGTGAAACGCGGGCTGAGAAGTCAATCTCTTTAGCCATGGAGCCCACTTGAACGAGAACAACGGAGCCGGGCCGATTGCCGTGAATTTAGTGGAATGTGACGGTGTAGACGCCGTCACTTTTCGTGTGAATGATACCGTCCGGACCCGCGATTAACAATTTTGAGTCCGAGGAGCGGATGCTGGAAACTGACTGGCCTTGCGGCGGTATCAAGCGGAATCCCTGACCGCTCTTTGTGGACATCTTCAGAGTGACGACTTTGCCCTGCTTCCAGCTCAGATCGAGAACCGCTCCTCCGCGAACATGGATGCCTTCGATAGAGCCTTGATTCCACTGCTCCGGCCGAGCAGGAAGCAAGTCGATCTCCGTCGCATCGGGCATCCATCGCGACTGAACCAGCGCCTCCAGCATCCCGTTTGCCGCTCCGAGATTGCCGTCGATCTGGAAGACTCCGGGCGGGTGGGTATCCATCATGTTGGGAAATGTTGACTGGCGAATCATGACCTGAAGGCAGTCATAGGCCTGCTTGCCGTCGTGCAGATGATCCCAGTAATTGACGACCCAGGCGCGGGACCATCCGGTTTGACCGCCGCCCGCGGTGAGTCGCCGCTCAAGGGATGTGCGTGCGGCTTTGGCGAGATCGGGCGTGTGTTCGAGCGAGATCTGGGTGCCGGGGAAGAGGGCCCAGAGATGTGAAATGTGGCGATGACCGGGTTCCGGCTCGTCATAGTCCCGCTGCCACTCCTGCAATTGGCCATTCTTGCCGACAGCGAAGGGTGGCAGCTTGCCGCGGGCGTCTTCAACCTGCTTGAGGAAGGCGGCGTCGTTGCCCAGGATGCGGCCCGCATCGAGGGTGCGGGTGAATAACTCGCGCAGGATCTCGATGTCCATGGTGGGCGCCATGGTCAACGAGTGATCGCTTCCATCGGGCAAACGATAGCGGTTCTCCGGAGAGATCGAGGGTCCGGTCACGAGGTGGCCTGAGCCGTCGTCTACGAGGTAGTCGAGAAAGAAGAGCGACGCGTCATGCAGGATGGGCCACGCGCGGTCGCGCAGGAACTCTTTGTCGAGGGTGAACGCGTAGTGGTCCCACGCATGAAGCGAGAGCCACGCGCCGCCCATGGGCCAGATGCCCCACTGATAGCCGTCGATCGGGTCGGCGTCTCCCCACAGGTCAGTGTTGTGATGAATCACGAATCCGTGCGCACCATAGTATTGTTCAGCAACCTGGGTTCCGGTGCCGCTGGCAGGGGAGCGGACCATGTCGATCAGGTTGATGAGTGGCAAGGTGGACTCGCCGAGGCCGGCCGGTTCCGCGAGCCAATAGTTCATCTCCGTGTTGATGTTGATGGTGTATTTCGAGCCCCATGGGTTGTTGATTCCTGCGGCCCAGAGTCCCTGCAGATTCGCCGGCATGCCATCAGGGCGGGAGGAACCGATGAGCAGGTAGCGGGCAAACTGGAAGTAGAGTTCCTGTAGCCCAAGATCGTCTGCGCCGGCACTTACGCGCTTGATGCGCTCATCCGTGGGAAGGTCGCTGTTTACGCCTGGCGTGACGCCGAGATGAAGGGCCATGCGCCGGAAGACGGGCTGGTAGACGGCCTGCTGCCTGACCAGAATTGCGTCGGCGGTGCGCGCCTTTGCCTTCGCGAGCACGTGTTCGCATTGGGCCTCAGGATCGCCGCCGGCAAACGGTCCGCCTTTGAAGTCCGTGGAAGCAGCAATGAGGATGGTGACCTGGTCAGCGCCGGTGACTACGATCTTCGAGTCTTCCGCATGAACGCTGCCACCGGTTGGAATGACAAGCGCTTCACCGGCAAACCGAATCTGATCGTTGTGGTCGGCTCCCTCGCGAAGAACGAGGGTGTCCTGACCGCGTGTTCGGACGCTGAAATCGGCGGGGCGATCCATGTCCGCCTGGAAGCCGATGGCGCCTTTTTTGTCGGCGGTGAGGCGCACAACGATCACTTCGTCGGGAACGGAGGCGAACACTTCGCGGACATAGCGGACGCCGTTCATCGTATAAGTGACGCGCACGATTCCGGTGTCGAGGTCGAGTTGGCGGCGGTAATCGGAGATGGTTGCGGAGCTTGACGAACGCAGGTAGAGATCGCCGAGGGAGGTGTAGCCGGGCATGCCTGCGGGGATGCCGATCATGTCCTGCTGCGCGAGTTTCTCTGCGGCGGAGATCTTTGTGCCGTCGAGTCCGTTGGACGCGAGAAGCAGTTTGCGGATTTCAGGAAAGGCCTGATGTGCCTGCGGGTTGAGGCGATTTGCGCGGCTACCCTGCCAGAGCGACGACTCATTCAATTGCAGGTGCTCGTCTGCACCGGAGGTCTGCGAGCCATCCATCAGAGGAACATTTTTGGGGGACGCCTGCAGGTCTCCGTTGTTCGGGCCCGAGTTTGCGCCGCCGAAGACCATGGCGCCAAGACGGCCGTTGCCGATGGGAAGAGCGTGATCCCAGACGGGCGCCGGGGTCCGATACCAAAGCACCTCGCGAGCATCGGCAGACTGCGCGCAAGCAGTCAAGCTGCTGTGCGCCAGCAAGAATAAAAAGCCCGCAATTGCAGTCAGCTTCGCGATTCGCGTCATCTGGATGGAGGCACTCTTTCATCTCTGCGGAAGCACGGCCGTTCTGGCGCCGATTTTCCAAAGAACCGGCCCGCATGCCGATCAACATGCAGGCCGCCCAGTTCACATTAGCGGTCTTCCTGGTCGCCCTACCGCGCGGCCACGACCGGATGGCTTCCCGCCTGGAAGAGCCGCGGCGCGAAATCCTTCAGATCGCGGCGCCATGTTTGCCATTCGTGATCGGTATCTGGCGACTCGTAAAACACGTGCTGGATCTTCCCTTCATCAAGGGTCGTGTGCAGACTCTCCAGTCCCGACTTCATTCGTTCCGGTTCTTTGGTCCCCACACCAATCCACAGCAGATGCACCCGCTTCGCGAAGGTATCCGGGTCGGCCATGGCTCCATTGAATGCGGTCTTCGTGTCCAGCTTGCCGCCCATCGCGAAGACGTTGGCCGCGCCGCTGAATCCGCCAATGTAGGAGAAGGTGTCAAGATGATTGAACGTTACCTGAAACGTCTGCATGCCACCCATCGAGAGCCCTGCCATAGCGCGGTGATCGCGATCGGGAACCGTCCGGAAGGTCTTTTCGATAAACGGAATCAGCGCCTGCGTCATATCGTCTTCGAAAGCGCCCATCCGCTCCTGCATCACCTTGAGAAACTCCGGCGAGCCGAACGGCTTTCCTGTCAGGTCGGGTGGTGTATAACCGGCGCGGGTCGCGTAACCATTCGCCATCACGATAATCATCGGCTTGGTGCTTCCGCTCGCAATCAAATTGTCGAGAATGAAATTCGCTTTGCCTTGCCTGATCCAACCTGACTCGTCCTCGCCGCCGCCGTGCTGGAGATAAAGCACCGGATACCGCGTCTTTGTCTGCCCGTCGTAGTCCGGCGGCAGGTAAACGACCGCGTGCCGCCAGGTGCCCGTCACGCTGGAGTGGTACCAAATTTCGCGTACCTGCCCGTGCGGAACATCTTTGGGCAGGTAATAGTCCGCTCCGGCTTCGGGCACTTCCACCGCGCTGGCCCACTTGCTTCCGCCAAAGTACGCGGTACTGGCCGGATCGCTCACTTCCGCGCCGTCGACAACCAGCACGTAGTAGTGAAGCCCGGGAGCCATGGGCGGAGTTGTGACGGTCCAGACGCCGTCCGCCTGCTTCTCCATGTCCACCTTCGGCCCGCTCCAGAAATTCAGCTTGACCTTCGCCGCGTCGGGCGCTTTGAAGTGGATCTGGACGCGGGAGTTGCTGTCGACCTTGGGATATTGCGCGTCCAAAACATTCGACGTCGCGGGTTTGAAGTCATCCGCCCCTTGCGCAAAACAGAAGCTTGTTGCCAGGAGCATCGCAAATCCAATCAGTTTCATAGCGCACCTCCGCGCGAACCAGATCCGAGTGGCAAGCGGCCTTGGAGCCGGATCGCTCTGCCCACTTCGGCCATGAGCATGGTAATCGGTCAGTCGGCAAGAATAAAGCGATTTATTTGACTTGTTTGCCGCAGCTTGTCCTGTGTATAGTCGAGAATTCCGGAACGGAATACGAGAACGGCGGCCGAAAACTTCGAGCCGGATCGAAGAGCACGTTGAGGCCGTTGCACTCGATTGCCGCCCGGCTTCGCGGAGGCTTGCGTGGCGCGTCGTGTTCTTGCAATGTTAGGCTTGCTGGCGCTCTTTTCGGCTGCACCTTTGATGGCTGCAGACAACGCTATCCATCTCTCTATTGACGCGTCGAAGGCCGGGGCAAAGATCGATCGCAATCTGTTCGGCCAATTTGCGGAGAATCTGGGGCACGGACTCTATGAAGGCATCTGGGTAGGCCCGGACTCGCCAATCCCGAATACGCGGGGTATCCGCAATGATGTCGTGAATGCGCTTAGGGCTCTGAAGGTGCCCGATGTTCGCTGGCCGGGAGGCTGTTTTGCCGACCAGTACCACTGGCGGAAGGGGATCGGCCCAGCCAAACAGCGGCCCGCGACGCTGAACTCCGCGTGGGGCGGCGTGGTCGACACCAATGCCTTTGGCACTGACGAATTCATGGATTTCATCCAGCAGATCGGCAGCCAGGCTTATGTCTCAGTGAACGTCGGATCTGGAACTCCGCAGGAAGCCGCCGAATGGCTGCAGTACATGACCGACGCGCAGCCAACGGCGCTGGCAAAGGAGCGCGCGGCCAATGGGCATCCCGACGCGTATAGGGTGGGGTTTCTCGGAATCGGGAATGAGAGTTGGGACTGCGGCGGCGGCATGACGGCGGATTACTACGCGAGCCAGATGCGAATCTACAGCCGCTTCGTGGAGAACGACAATCCCTCCCAAAAGGGCGCCAACCACATGCTCAAGATCGCTGTTGGTCCTGGCATTCCCGAGACCGAATGGACAGAGGCCATCATGAAGACCTGGCAGCATCACAGTTGGGCCTGGGATATCGATGGTCTCTCCGTCCACTGGTACACGGTTCCGAATGGATGGCCTCCCTCGACGGCCTCTGAGGGCTTCGGTGAAGCTGATTATGACAAGACGCTGAAGTCGACCCTGTTCATGGAAGAGTTCCTGCGCAAGCAGGAGGCCGTCATGGACAAGTATGACCCGCAAAAAAAGGTTGCGTTAGTGGTGGATGAGTGGGGCGCCTGGCATGCGCCTCTACCTGGTTCAAATCCGAGTTTCCTGGTTCAGCAAAACAGCCTGCGAGACGCGATCCTGGCGTCTCTGAATCTGAACATCTTCGCTCGTCACGCCGATCGCGTGCGCATGGCAAACATCGCCCAGATGATCAACGTGCTGCAGGCCATGATTCTCACCGACAAAGAGAAAATGGTTCTCACTCCAACCTACTACCTCTTCAAGATGTATCTGCCGTTCCAGGATGCAACGTTTGTTCCGGTCACATTCGACGCCGGCAACTACGTGAACGGCGCCGTCACTCTTCCGCGCGTGGACGCTCTCGCAGCCAGGGACGCATCCGGCAAAGTCTGGCTCGAAATCACAAACCTCGACCCTGCAATGGCGGTTGAAATCGACGCGGAGATTGCCGGTGCGACAGCGAAGACCGTCAAGGGAGAGACGCTCACTGCGCCCGCCGTCGACAGCGTAAACACATTCGCGGCCCCCGGCGCCGTTGTGCCCAAGCCAGTTTCCGCAAACGTAAAAGATGGCAATTACGACTGACACTTCAGCCAAAATCGGTTACGGTCATTTCGTTTGAACCCTGACAACCTTTCGCCAGCGCGATGGACTTGGGCTGGGCTTGCCGCAATTCCCTACAACGCGGCAGCAATGTAACACTGACTAGTCAACTGCCGCAGTCCAGGCACGGAAAGTTTCCGATGCAATAACTAAGCATCTTGAGAGGAAAACCATGAGGATCATCAGACTTTCTTGCGAGGCCATATTCACTCTTGCCATTGCCGCCGGGACCAGCCTCTTGGCACAGGTGCAGACGATAGTACCTCCGATTGTCGAGGGCGCCAAGCCGGTCGCGGTTGAGCACATCAAAATCCACGGCACGGCACTCGAAGGCAATCTGGAAGGCGACGCAGTTGACCGCGAGGTGATCGTCTTCCTGCCGCCAGGCTATGCCAGTGAAAAGTCCCGGAGATATCCGGTCGTGTACGCCCTGCACGGATATTCAATTGGAGCCCAGCAATGGAGTGGTGAAATTCACGTGCCGCAGACCATCGAGGGCGCGTTTGCCCAAGGTGCGAAAGAGATGATCGTCGTCCTGCCCGATTCGAAGACCATGCACAATGGGTCGATGTATTCGAGTTCGGTCACCACCGGCGACTTTGAGAATTTCGTCTCGCACGACGTGGTTGCCTACATCGACGCACACTACCGGACGATTGCCGATCGGATGAGCCGCGGCTTGGTGGGCCACTCAATGGGCGGCTACGGCGCCTCCCGCATCGGCATGAAACATCCTGATGTGTTCGGCAGCCTTTACATCATGAGCCCATGTTGTATGTCGGCTCGACCGGCCGGCCCCGTAAACCCGGAGCTCGAGAAGAAACTGGAGTCAGTTAAGACGGCGGAAGACTCCGCCAAGCTGGCATTCTTTGAACGCGCCCAACTTGCGACAGCGGCAGCCTGGTCGCCTGATCCGAAGAATCCGCCGCTCTATCTCGATCTGCCCATGAAGGATGGAGCGTCTCAGCCGGATGTCCTGGCAAGGTGGGCCGCAAATGCGCCCCTGGCCTTCATCGACCAGTACATCGGAAGTCTGCGCCAGTATCGCGCCATCTCAATTGACGTGGGCGATCAGGATGGACTACGCACCGACACGGCCAAGTTGCACGACATTCTGGACAAGTACGGGATCGCCAACACTTCGAAATCTACCCGGGCACCCACACCAGCGCGGTAGCCGACCGGTTTCAAAACCATGTCATCCCGTTCTTCAATCAAGAACCTCTGCTTCACGGCTGAATGCCGCTAGCATTGCAGGTAGCGATCCGGTAACTCCGGGTGAAATGACGGGGACGATTCGTACAAGGTGATTGGACATGGCTGGCACTTGGACCCCAATCGGGGTTGGAACTTTCTTTTGGAAATGGCGGCGAAGTATGAAGCAACCGAAGCTCTTATTGATAGCAATGATGACGTGGTGTTTCGTCTCTGTGGTGCAGGCAGAGTCTACGACCTCCTGCGGGGATGTCACTCAGCTCAAGATCGAGGGGGTCGAAATCACAAAGGCCGCACCTGTTCCCGCCGGAACCACCGTCCCGCCGCCCTATCCCGGCGCTCCCAGCACGGGCCCTTTGCCGACACATTGTCGCGTTGATGGCGTCATCAATCGCCGCAACGGGGCTGACGGCGAAGAGTTCGGAATCGGGTTTGCGCTGGCTCTGCCCGAGAAGACAGTTTGGAACGGTGATTTCATGATGCAAGGCGGCGGCGGGGGCAACGGTGTGGTCGCCTATCCGATGGGGGCGTCCTATACCGGCGAGAAGCCGGCCTTGGCGCAGGGATTCGCGGTGGCGAGCACGGATACGGGACACAAGGCAAAGAACGGTCGCGTTTGACTTTTCGTTCATGCGCGATCAGCAGGCCTATCTCGATTTCGCCTTCGAGGCTAACGCCGAGGTCGCCGCGGTGGCAAAGCAGATCATTGCCCACTACTACGCGAAGCCTGCGTCGTACTCGTACTTTGTCGGTTGCTCGACCGGAGGCCGCGAAGGCATGATTCTTTCGCAGCGCTATCCCACAGTGTTCAACGGCATTGTCTCGGGTGATCCGGCAATGCGTACGGGGCTATCGAACCTCGCAATCGGCAAGTGGATTCCGGTGGCCTACAACCAGGCGGCGCCGAAGGAAGAATCCGGCAGGCCGCAGATCGAGAAGCTGCTCTCTGACCGCGATCGCAAGCTATTCATGGATACGCTCATGAAGACGTGTGATGCGCGCGACGGCGTGGCGGACGGGATGATCTTCGATCCGCTCGGCTGCGATTTCGATCCAGCGATGTTGGCCTGCAAGGCTGGCCAGAGCGAGGGATGCATCCCCCGAGAGAAGATTGCAGCTATCAAGAAGGCGTTTGCAGGACCGAAGAACGCATACGGAACGCAGGTCTATCCTGGCTTCTTATACGATGCGGGCATTACGGCGCAGGGCTTCGCACCCGGTCTTCTCGCATTGGGCAAGAACGGACTCTTCGGACCATATACGACCGCGACCGACATCGACGTTGACAAGGAAGCGCTACACGCTTCCGATCCGCTCGTCGAACCGGCGTCGACAAACTTGTCGACGTTCTCAGGCAGCGGTGGCAAACTTCTGTTGTTTCACGGGGACAGCGATCCGTGGTTCTCGCCTCTCGATACGCTCGGGTACTACCAATCCCTGGCGCCGGCCAACGGCGGCGCAGACAAAGTTTCCCAGTGGGGCCGGATGTTCCTCGTGCCGGGTATGGGGCATTGCGGCGGCGGCCCGGCCCTCGACAGTTTCGACATGTTGAGCGCCATGGTGAATTGGGTAGAGAAGGGAACTGCGCCGGATGAGGTAATAGCGACAGGGAAAGCATTCGCGGGCCGAAGCCGCCCGCTGTGCGCCTATCCTAAACACGCCCAGTACACAGGGAGCGGGGACAGTGAAGATGCTCGGAACTTCCGATGCCAGTGATGTGCAGTCGTTATGTGCGGATCGATTCTTGTCTGCCACATAGCAATCCTCGAGGGGGAGAAATGCAGCTATGAATCGTAGGTATTTCCCCACAGGCGGACTCTCGCTGGTCGCTCTCTTCCGAGGGGAAGTTCCGAACGGTCCCTTTCTTCAAAGTTGTGACGTCAGCGCGGCTCAAGCAACGAACACGACGTGAGTTGAGCTCGCTCGATAGTATGACCCTAAGCGATCGCTGCCCTGGAAAGGGCTCTTAAGCGTGGACGGCCAGTCTGAATACCACGCGGTTGCGGCCCTTGGCTTTGGCTTCGTACATGGCGTGGTCGGCCCGGGTTAGCAGATTGGTAACAGCATCATCTTCGGCCCGGCTCCAGGCGAGGCCTATGCTGCAGGTGATGTTGAGCTCTTGTTGTCCGAATACAATTGGCTCGCTCGAGAGCGATTGGCGGATATCTTCGCACCGTTCCAGCGCGCACTCTTGTGGAACATCTCGGAAGATAATGAGGAATTCCTCACCGCCGTACCGTCCCAACGCATCGGTATTGCGCACGGCCCCAGCAAGACGTGCAGCTGTCTGTCGCAATACTTCGTCCCCAGCCGGATGACCGAATGTGTCGTTCACTTCCTTGAAGTGGTCCAGGTCGATGAGGGCGATACACACGCCGGCATTCTGTTCGCGTGCCTGTTTGCATTCGGCGGCAAGCGCGGAGAGAATGGCGCTCCGATTGAGGAGATGGGTGAGGCCGTCGTGGGTTGCCAACTCCTTTAGCTCCTGCGTGCGTTCGTCCACAAGGCGCTGCAATTTCTGACGCTGATGAAGTAGCGCGCGGTAGCTCTGGCGCCAAGCGAGCACCACGAACCCCAACCCGACCATTCCCAGCAGGAGATAAAACGACTGCGTACGCCACCACGGCGCGGTGAGCGTAAATCGATACGACGCCAGTGAAGAAAAGGCGTGCCGGGCCGGATCTTCAACCACGACATGCAGGGTAAAAGAGCCCGGTGGCAGTTTTTGGAAGCGGACAAAGGGTGTCCTCGTTACAATCTCATGACTATCGAATCCTTCGAGCCAGTAGTGATATAGGAGCGAGCGATTACCTCTGAAAGTGCCCCCGCTGAATCGAAGCTCTGCCGTACCGCCGTTCCACGGTGCGGACCGTCCGCCAATCGTCGAATCATCATAGCGAAGAGGCTCAATTCTGGCAGCGAATGGTTGGCGCACAATGACCGCGGCAGGGTCGAGAAGATGCGAAAGTCCCTTTCCAGTGCCGATCCAGATTGAACCGTCAGAATCCTCGAAGAAAGATTTGCCGTCCGTGTCGTTCCAGATCAGGCCATCCTCATCTGTGACGCTGTAGATGGCCCCCTGGCTGATGACGTTGACGCCATGATCGGTGCCGAGCCAAAGCCGTCCGAGATGATCGGTGTCCATAAACTCGATGTAATCCGAAGTGAGCGCGGGCCGCGTATGCCGTTCGGCGATGACGGCCTTATCGCCCGCGATGCGGACGCGAATCACTCCGGGTGCAATTCCCGCCAGCCACAGAGAGCCGTCAGGCGCAGGCGCAATCAGATCGAAACGGTTGGGAACATCGGGAACCTCAATATGTGTGAGGCTGCCGCCCACCAGATGATCGAGCCCGTGATTCCCCACCATCCAGACGCTTGAAACATGGTTCCCACGACCCGCTTCGTCGCGGTCGAAGATAAAGTCATTAACTTTGGTGGCGGTTGGGACCGGGGTGGGTCGCGGAGTGCAGGGACGATGCGGAACGCAGCTCGCGGTGAATAGCCCGGATGCGGTACCAGCCCAGAGGGTTCCCCGGTTGTCAACGCGGATGCGGTAGTTATACGTATCCTGAGAGATGCGCATGTCCACCGCGTGATGCGCATTCATGTGGACGATACTGCCGAGAGTCGAGGCTATCCACATGCCCCCCACGCGATCAGCGGCCAGGCTTTGGGTCGCGCCACCTCCTGCTCGGGCGGGAGTCTCCGCATGTGGCCCACTCCCCGACCGGAGCGTGTTCGCACCCATGTCGTCGCCGAACCATATCAATCCGCTTGAGTCTTTTACAATGCCGAAAACTGCCGGCGCATGAAGTCCTTCTTCCACCCCGTAGTTCTCCCATCGGCGGTAACCGAGCGTCTGCAGGAGGCCCGAAGTTGGGGTGCCGATCCAGACCGCACCCTCGCGGTCGGTGAGCAAAGCCGTCGCTCCGTCAATCGAGCCCGCGGTAGTGGACTTGGTTTCGGACCATTGCAAGCCGTTCCACGTGGCGAACCCGCTTGCGGTGGGGGCAAGAATGTTGCCGAAGCCGTCTTCAGAGAAGCGGCGGGAGACAGTATTGATGTCTGTAGGAAAGTAGGGGGTCAGGTCGCGAACCATCGTGTCCCCAGGCCGCCACGTCACAACATGCTTGCGCCCACGCGCCCACATCTGTCCGTTTTTGGCGCGGAACATAGACACATAGAAATCCGACGGAACTCCTTGCGACGCGGCGTACGTGCGTACCCCGGTTGGACCATACATGCAAATGGCGTTGCCAGATCCGAACCATAGATGCTGCTCGGCGTCGAGCGCCACGCCGTTGGGATCGTCCAAAGCGGGAAATCCGGGATGGACCTTGCCGTACGGCTGTGCCGTCCATTGGCGGGACGCTGGGTCGAACGTGATTGATAGCGGGCCCGCATTCGACATCAGAATCACCTCACCCGAACGGGAAGAGGCGAGCATCGAATTCATGCCGACATGCAGACTCGTGCCCTGGTAGAGGAGCTCATGAAAGACCTGGCCATCCCAGTAATAGAGGCCTTCTCGCGAACCTGCCCAAAGAGTGCCGGACGTGTCCACGAGCAGGTTGGAGATGTTCGGGGAGTGAAAGCCATCGGCTCTTCCAAATTCACGGAAGTAGCTGCCGTCGTAGCGGAAAAGTCCGTTCTGCGAGCCCACCCAGAGATAACCAGCGCCATCCTGGACCAGCGCCGTGATCGAAGGGTTCCCAAGTCCGTCCCGTTGGTCAAAAAGCCTGGCCTGCAAACGTTGGCACGACGCCGTACTCGCGAGGAGGAACAAGCCGGCGACGGCACTGAGATAGACCAGGCGTGCTCGAAAACCCGAAATGCGTGTCGGTCGGAAATTGGGTGAATAAATCACGATCTCCTCAAAAAAGGCACACCCCATCCTTAGGATCATAGGATGGCCTTGAGACGTCGAAGTGATAGCTTTCCTTACAACTGATTATCGGCGCGAATGCTGATTGAGCAATCGCTTTCCCGGGCAATCTGCACAAAAGTTGTAGACCTTTAGTAATCAGTCAATCGATCCGTGTGACCAGATCTCGTGACCTGCCCTTCGGGACTTTTCTGACACTCACTCTTGTGCGTCGATGAGCTGAATGGTTTTCCAGGTTCAGTCGATAGGCCGTGTAGTCCTCGCGGCATGGCATCGCGCCACGAATTACCGACGTGACGGGCAGAACAAATGAACTTCATTCCGCAAGCGAGGCGATTCGATGAGAAGCTCGGCGCGGCCTCAATGTGAAGCTGCCTCTTGTTGCCAGAAGTGAAGGGAAAAAGCTTCGTGATCTTCTATATTCGGCAACCCCGGCTTCGGTGCTCGATCCCAGCAAGGGGCAATGAACTGCCCTCATCCTGTGGCAGGGACGCCCCCGTCAAGCATGTGACAACGTTTGTTGAATAAGACGGAGACAACCAGTTCATTCACGATCGCCAACGATGGATCCATAAGCTCCATCTGGTCTATGCCGATGGGAGAGTGGCTGGAGGAACAGAGACAAAGACCAGAGGTGACTCTACCAGCAGTAGGCGGCGACAACGTCTGGAGCGTTCGGAATCTGATTCTTTACGGTTGTATGGAGGACAACCTCGATGCTCTTGCTTTCCCACCCCTTTGGAAGAGACTTTGCCAGTTTTGAGATGGCGCGCGGGTCAGTGATGAAGTCCGCCGCAGCGCGCGTCGCGGAGTACCCGACCCCCCCAACCACGATAACTACCTTGCTGTTCCATGAATTCATAATTCGAGCAGCGATTGCGTATGTCTCTGAGCGATCGGAGTTGGCGGTCCAGCTCTTTTGAGGGTCGAAATGGTCCACGATGGCGCTATGTCCTCTGAAACCAAAGCGGAGATTCTCAGTCATGCTCAGCGTCCAGATGTTGTTGTGCGCACCAATCAAGATTGCGGGGCTTTGGCGAAGGTCTCCAAAGGTCAAATCGTTCACAAACCGAATGTCCAGCCTTCTATTCCGACGCGCCAGCATGTATTCGACGTCTGATAGTGCCATGAGATCGCCAATAGTAAGGTAGGTGTTCTCGGCGGGGCGGAGATACTTCCCATCAATCTTGGTTCCTGCTGGTATGGGGACCGACGGATGGAGTCCCATGTCCTTATATTGGCTCGCGGAGTGGTCCTTGAAATACTCATCCTCAAATGCGAGAGTCGGCTCATAGAGTGGGTTATTTCCCATGCCGATCAAGATCGTGTCGGAGTTATTCAGGACCGGCGACCAGAATTGATCGAAGGCGCGCTGCTCGGGAGTTGGGGAGTAATGAAACACTGCCAGGGTTATGATCACCAGCGATGCAGCTATCGCGATCCACCATCTGCGAATTCGGAAACTCGGGAGCGACACCTTAGGGGAAGGTTCTTCAACCCCCGGGAGTACCCGGCGGGGTATCGGCTCAACCTGCGGCGGAGTCTGCGCCGGCCCTTGAACTAGACTCGTTTGTGCCCGCGAAAAGACGGCTCTAAAAGAGCCCGAAGGGATGCTAATGAGTACGGGTTCCTCGCGGGCCGTCTGATAGTACACCGCAAGACGTTTTCTGACTTCGGCAACTCTCAATCGAACGATCGGATCTTGATTTGTGTCGTAGTCAGAGCGTTTGTCAAAAATGTTCGCGCCGATAATTCTTTCCTTGAGAGTTTCAGCGCGCCCAGCCAGAGTCTCGGTAACGATGTATTGAAGCAATTTCTGAATCTGCAGGCTGGAGCGAAAAGGGGCACTTTCCAGGATCGCAGTCAAGGTCTTTCGGACTTCTGACGCCGATATGACTCCGGAACCATCCTGCCTATCGGGAGAGTTGACCTCCTCAACCGAATTCTCCATCGGTTCCCCCTGGTTCATTGATTGCAGATGTAATGTACTGCGTTCGGACGGTAATGTACTCCATTTCTAAGCTGTTAACGAATATAAGTCAACAGACCAAGTTTGCTTGCACGGTACCCGAATCAACGTTGCCTTTGCGAATGTGGCGAGCGTCTCCTTCTCCTTGGCATGGGGGCCATTCAGCCCGGTGTGCCGTGTCAAAAATGACCCGAACAATCGGTTTACGGAACCTCGAGGTTCTGCCTTCAGTGCGTGGGACGAATCAACAATTTGATTTCCCCAAAACGCGATTCGGAGTGACCGGGGCATGTGCAAGCACCTCCTCGCGAACTTTTTGGCGGGGGTATCAAAAATGGACGTTCTTTGAACCAAAGCGATTCAGCTTCCTGAGTCGCGAACGCGTGGCAGCAGTTGTAACCCAATCAAAGATGCTGCTCATGCAGCTCTCAGGAGGTCGACCATATTGAAAAACTTTGTCAGTGGGGTAACCGGGTATCGGCGCAGTACTCCTTCCCTTTCTTCAAGTCTCCAGGACGGGGAAACGTCTCACGGTCGTCTGAAAACAACGGCGAGGTCAATCAATAGCCGCGGGCGTTTCAATTCGCTTCTTACCTGCTGCATCATTACGTTCGCCCTCGCGATATTGTCAGCGTCAAATATGACCGCGCAGACGGCGGGGACGATCTCAGGGCACGTTTCTGACCAGACTGGAGCCATTGTTCCCGACGCAAGCATCACGCTCAAAAATGTGGGTACCGGGACGGAACGCACGACGCTCACAACCGGGGCGGGCGAGTACACCTTCGCCGAGGTTCCCGTCGGTGTCTACACCCTTACGGCCAAGGCCGCCGGATTTATGAGCGAATCGGCGAATAACGTACAGGTCCAGGTCCAACAATCGATTCGACTGAATTTAAGCCTTCAGGTCGGCGCCGTGACGCAATCGGTAGTGGTGGAAGCAACCGGCACACTTCTACAGGCAGAAAACGCCACTCTCGGCACTGTCATTGACAATAAGGCCGTGAACGAGCTGCCTCTGAATGGCAGGAACTACCTTGGACTGGTGGCCCTCTCGTCGAACGTCAATACGCTTTCACCAGGCATCGGGCCAGGCAGGAGCCGCCTCGGCGGCGAGCGCGCCAGCCAATCGATCGCGGTCGGCGGCCAGCGCATCATGTTCGACTACTACACGCTGGACGGCGTGAACAATACCGATCCCGACTTCAACACCTATATCGGCCTGCCCTCCCTCGACGGCATTCAGGAGTTCAAGGTGCAGACGGGCGTCTATTCGGCGGAGTTCGGTCACGAGGCGTCGCAGGTCAACGTGCGTCAGCAAGAGCGGCACCAACACCTATCACGGCAGCCTGTACGACTTCATCCGCAACAACCTGGCCGACGCAAATCCCTATTTCTTCCCTTACAATGCTGCCCCTCCCAAGGTGTTTCCCTACAAGTGGAATGACTTCGGATTCGAACTCGATGGCCCCATCCGGATCCCGAAAATTTACAACGGCAAGAGACAAGTTCTTCTTCATGGTCGACGACGAATGGAGGAACATCCGCACCATCGGCCAAGGGCTCGGCAACTGTACCCACGGCCGCGCATGGCGGGCGGCAACTTCCAGGGCTACACCACCGCTGCCGGAGCTCCGGTCACAATCTACGATCCCGCAACCGGAGACGCCAATGGCCTGGGAAGGACCCCTTTCCCGAACAACACCATTCCTGCTGATCAGAATCGAGCCCGATCTTCCACGGCCCTGCTGAAATACCTTGGGACAAGCGACCAGCCACCGACTACGCTGCAACGGGACAGGTGGTCGCGCAACTACTCGTACTCCACCAGCTCGCCGCAGGATCGGCAGAGCCTGACGGTCCGCGGAGACTACTACCAGTCCGCAGCGATCGCAGTGGGCTTTTCGCTACAGCTCAGGGAACGAAAACCTCCTATCCACGGGTCTGCTGGGAGCGGGCAGCAAGACCGTTACGAACTACTACCAGTACATGGGTTCCAACACCTGGACCCTTACGCCCGCACATCGTCAACGAAGCGCGGTTTGGCTACACTCACTTCTACAATTCGACCGGTCTGCTGTCGGCGTTCACGAACCGACGTGGTCGACCGGCCTCAAGATATCCCGGGCCTGAACGGCGGGTGCTCCTTCAACCTGGGGTATCCCGAGCATTGTCCTTCAGTTCAGGACCTGCGGGTACGACACAAGAGCATCTGGAGCGGTTTTGGGGATCGCGGCGGCGATGGCCCCTATGTCGTGACCGATCCCACGTGGCAGATTGTCGATAACGTCTCCTGGATTCGGGGCAAGCACTCGCTGCGGCTCGGCTTCGAGTACAACCGGCAGACCTTCAACCAGCTGGGCAACCAGTTTTCGCGCGGGCAGTTCAGCTCTCAGCCCCTTGCTACCGCGCTGGAATCGGGCACGCCGGGAAACGTCACGCTGTCTCAGGGCGACGCGCTCGCCGACTTCCTGCTCGGCGATCTGTATCAGTCGACGGTTGCGGTCGCCGTGGCGAATGCGAACTACGTGCGCAACGTGCAGGCGTACTACGTCGACGACACGTACAAGCTCCTGCCAAATCTCACCATTTCCGCAGGCCTCAGGTACGAACTGACTCCTCCGTGGAACGATACCTTTGGCAATAACTTCAACGTGGCGATTCCGGTGTATGCCGGCAGATGGGTGCACACCAGCACCACCATACCCGCAGAGCCAATGGCCCTACTATGTCCGGCAGGGCAACTGCGACCCTGCAGATGTGTATCAGGGCCTTTCGATCCGATGGACAGACACCCCTAGGTCCGCCGCCGGTTTGCAGCAACGGCATTCTGCCCAATGGTCCGCTCCTGATACACACAGTACCTGAACTTTGCGCCGCGGTTCGGAATCTCCTACTCGCCGAACGCCAAGCTGGTCATTCGTGCCGGCTACGGCATCTTCTACACCCAGGACATCGGCAATGCGTACTTCGACATGGCGCGCAACATCGCCGGGCGTGTCACGTTTACCAATGCTGACTCGACGGCGCCCTACGGCAATTCCAACCTGACCTGGGCCAACGCAGCACCCGGCGTGGCAGCGGCGCCATCTCCAATCTCCCTCCGTCTACGGCGTTCGTCGACGCCGCCAGCCACAAAACCACGTACAGCCGAGCAGTTCCTGCTCAATATCCAGCAGCAGGTCGGGCAGAACTGGTCGTTCGAGGCTGGGATACCAGGGCGCACTGAGCCGTCATCTTTATGGGTTCATGAATGCCAATTCAGCCACTCCTTATGGGTACATCGGCAATGGCGCCGCAACCTCAGTCGCGTCCCGGACACCTTTCGCGAACATGGGGGCCATCCAATATGTCCACGACGAGGGCACGGGCAATTACAACGCCTTCAGCGTCAAAGCAACCCGGCGCTTCAGCAACGGCCTCAACGTAATCGCCTCGTACACCTTCGGAGCAAATCCCTTGACGATACAAGCGGAATCCGCAACCAGGGGAACGACGATCTGTTTCCGCAGGACAACCGCTGCATCCCATGCGAGTACGGCCCTTCCGCGTTCGATGTTCGCAACCGCATTGTTGGCTCGGCGCTTTACGAACTTCCTATTCGGACCCGGCAAACTCGTGCCGGTGAATAACAAACTCCTGAATGCACTCATCGGCGGTTGGCAGGTGGGCGGCATCTTCACTCACCAGACCGGCGCCGTCGCCACTCCTCTGCTCGGCGCCGACAATGCCAGTATCGCAAATGCCGGCGGCAACTTCGATCGGCCCAATCCAACCGGGATAGCCCGTACCTCTCACGGAAGCGCGAGATCGCTGAACACCTGGATTAACAAGGCTGCCTACGTTTCCGCCGCGCCCGGTTTCTTCGGAACTGTCAGGCGCGGAAGCTTCACGGGGCCTGGCCTAACGAACCTGGATGCCTCGCTGCACAAGGAGTTCTCGATGCCCTACAACGAGAAGCACCAGCTATCCATTCGCTTTGAGGCGTTCAACGCACTCAATCACCCAAACTGGGGGACACCCAATTTGACCCTGAGTTCTTCCACCTTCGGCCGCATCACCAGCACGGCATCAATGCGGCAACTGCAACTCGCTGCGAAGTACCAGTTCTAGCTCCGGATGGACTGGTGAAGTCGTAACGCAACACGGACTGATTCGCGATGCCGAGGGCGAATGCCTCTAGGATCAGGCGCGGAGCAACCTGATGGTTCCGATTCCGCGCCCAGCAAACTGGATGAGTTGATGTGACTCCGGAGGCTGTTGTACCGAATGACTGAAAAGTGGCAATTTCGGAACCACGAATGTTCCTCGTTCAGCAGAGTCTCGTTACTGGAGGTGATTTGAAGAGACGCGGCACGGCCCTTCTCGTATTCTTCTTTGCTGCTCTGGTTACGTGCATTCACGCCCAAATGGCGCAATCTGCGTTGCCGGAGCGATCGACTTATCTCCAGCCGTTCCCGGCGCATCGCGTAATCGGCAACATTTATTTCGTGGGAAGCAAGAGCCTTGGAATCTATCTGATCACAACTTCTGAAGGCGACATTCTCATCAACGCGGGACTGGAAGACTCCGTACCGATGATCCAGCAAAGCGTTGAGAAGCTCGGATTTCGCTTCGCTGATATTAAGGTCCTCCTGATCAGCCATGCGCATTTCGATCACGACGCAGGCGCGGCGCGGATTAAGCAATTGACCGGAGCTGCGTATGAGGTGATGGACGCGGACGTGCCGGTAGTCGAGTCGGGTGGGAGAAAGGATTTTTTCTACGGGAACGAGCCTGATATGCTTTACGCCCAGGCGAAGGTAGATCGCGTGCTGCATGACGGCGATACGGTTAAGCTGGGCGAAACTGTCCTGACCGCGCATCTCACGCCAGGGCACACTAAAGGCTGCACAACCTGGACGATGAAGGTGAAGGATGGTGGAAACACCTACGATGTCGTGATTGTGGGCAGTCCGAATGTGAATCCGGGATACAACCTCGTGAACAATACCGCGTATCCGCAGATCGCTGCCGACTATGAGAAGACATTCCGCGTACTGCGTTCACTGCACTGCGATGTGTTCCTGGGCGCACACGGAGACTATTACAACCTGGAAACCAAGTTTCCGAAACTTCGTGCTGGTACCGCAAACCCGTTCATAGATCCCGCAGGGTACAAAGACTATTTGGATGCTCGGGAGCGGCTATTTCGCGCGGAGTTGGCGAGGCAAAATACGGTTGGGTCGAGAAGAATACCCGCGTTCACAACGGCGAATTTAGAGCCCTCACGCGTAGTCCCCCGGCGGCGAGCGAGATCACTCCGCCAACTGCCGCCGGCATCCATTGCGGCGCCGTGGCCGTCTATGACGGAATCGCCGAATGCAACAATCAGACATTGGGACGGCTAGAGAGGAACGAACGGCGCAGAGCTGAATCGATGAACGTGGGACAAGCCAAAGTCGCACGACGGCAGCGGAATTTGCAACTGCCGGACTTCCGCCCGGAAAGGAAGCGCCTGATTGTGAATCGTCTGCATCATTGGCTTTCGCTGTCTACTTCGCAAACCGCCGCACACTAAAGGAGATTGGGAGTCCAATCACGAACATGTGCACCAACAAACCGACGAGTACGTCGTGCAACTCGTAGGGGCCTTTTTCGTGAAGGGCCGAGAGGGGCAAGACGACGTAGCTCATGACCAGCTCCACCGCGATGCCAAAGAACAAACCGCAGATCAACGGATGCCACTTTAGAAATTCCAGCCTGCGGCTTGCTGCGTAGTAAACAGAGGCTGCTGTTAGCACGATAAAAAAATGCAACAGCACACCCAGCACGTAGGTAGCTGCGCCGCCATGAAGCGCCCCGGGCCCCCGTAGACCGGCGGCGACCACGAGCGGCACGTGCGATCCGAACAGGATGCAAGCTTGCGTAAGATCCAGTCCTCCGGCGATCAGTCCGCCAACCGTGATTGCTCGTAGCGCATCTCCTATTTGAAATGGTCCCTTGCCAAAGCCGTCCATCGATCGACGTACTCCCTTCTAAAACCGGTCATTCGCTATTGCCGTGCGACAGGGATTACCATAGTTGATAGGCTTCAGAAAAGTTCTGATTCTGGGCTGAAACTCGCTGAAGAATTCTGAATCTCCCTATGGAACGAGCGATTGGCACAATCCTTTGTATCGGCGATTGGCGTGTTGATCCGGTTTCCGGTGAGATTTCACGAGGTGACGAGACCACTCAGTTGGATCTCAGGGCCATGGAACTGCTTTTATTTCTGGCCAACCACGCGGGGGAGACAGTCAGCATTGATTCGTTGCTCAATCACGTCTGGAACGGAGTCACCGTAACCCCGGACTCGGTCTATCAATCAGTGATGTCGCTCCGTCGTCTCCTGGGCGACGATGCAAAACAACCCAAATACATTGCAACCGTGCCTCGTCGGGGTTATAGGATGATAGCCGCAGTCGCTCGCTGCGACGATGCAATTGCCCCGGCGCGCGTCGTTCACGTAACCGGGGCTCCGCAAGTCCCGCCTTCGGTTGCGACTCAGATTGAAAGGCCCACAAAGAACCGTTCGGCCAACTTCCTGTTGGCCATCTGCGCGGTCGTGTGCGCGGGATTGGGCATCAGTGCCTGGCTTCTCCTGCTTCATAGCAAAGCACCGACTTCACAACATCAGGAAGCAGCTGTCAGTGCTTCTCCCCCGCAGAATTCTGTGGCGGTGCTGCCTTTTCTGGATCTTACGGAAGGGATGAAGCAAGGAGAATTTACTGACGGCATGACAGAGGAAGTGATCGATCAACTGAGTAAGGTTCCAGGCTTGAGCGTGCCGTCTCCTACTTCGTCGTTCTATTTCAGAGACAAGCAGATTCCGGTTTCAGTGGTCGCGAGTAAGCTGGGCGTTGCGTATGTTCTTGATGGGAGTGTGCGCAAGTCTGGTGCTCGGGTACGAGTGGCAGCTCGACTTATTCACGCCGACACTGGATACGTTGTGTGGTCCGAAACCTACGATCGTCCATGGCACTATACTGTGATGGTTCAAGATGAAATCGCGGAGGCGTTAACAAGAGCAGTGAAGACTTCGCTCGAAAAACCCAATTCCCGTTAAGAGTGAAGCTGATCGATGGACAAAGGGGCCTTCCGTCTCGGTGGTGAGGCGCATACTTACTCCGAAATGCACCAGCCAGCAGTGAGACGGCGCTACTCCGATCCTCTGCGAAGTGGTTAACCCCAGCGCCGGCAAGAGGCAAACATCCAGTACGGAAATCAGGAGAATGGAAAAATGCAAAAAATCAGGGTCGCAGGATTCGGTGTTTCGTTGGATGGTTTCAGCGCGGGAATCGAGCAAAGTCTGAGCGATCCAATTGGCAAACGTGGGACCGAGGTCTTCCAGTGGTTTTTTCACACCCATACGTTCAGCTCAATGCACGGTGATGGCGGCGGATCGGTTGGGGATATCGACGATGAATTCGCTGGTCGGGCGATGGACAACTTCGGAGCTTTTATTCTCGGCCGCAACATGTTTGGTCCAGTGCGCGGTCCGTGGCCGGACGATTCATGGAAGGGCTGGTGGGGAGAGAACCCGCCCTATCATGCGCCAACATTCGTTTTGACGCACTACGAACGCGAGCCTGTCGAAATGGAGGGCGGCACGACCTTTTACTTTGTTACGGGAGGAATCAATGAGGCACTGGAACGCGCGAAGAAGGCTGCGGGGACGAAAGACGTCAAGATCGGAGGCGGGGTGTCGACAGTGCGTCAGTATTTGCAGGCTGGATTGATTGACTCGCTTCACATTGCGTCTGTGCCCGTTGTCCTTGGCCAGGGTGAATTGCTTTTTCATGGTTTGGATCTACGCGCACTCGGGTTTTCTGTGACTGGCCACAAGGCCTCGGAGTATGCGATTCATATTACGTTAGAGAAGATCTGAGATTGAACTGTCGCGGCGTCATCACACGTAAAACAGCGCTGGTTCTCAGAGGGTCAGGCATTCGAGATCCTCGTCTCCTGCATTTCTACTTAATCCTTGCCCCGCAGTCTCGCCAGATGAGTCATACGTTGTGGAGATCGGCAAAATACGCGAACCGTCGTACCGTGAGGGCGACGATTGACCTCGCAGACCAAGTTGTGAGCAGAAGGCCCACAGCGGAATTGGGGAGTAAGAGCACGATACTTCGCTCTTTGCTCAGACAAGTCTGCTCGATCAGGAATAGAGCGTGAACCTGGGCGGATGCTGGGCAACCCGCCCCTTTCTCATTCGTTACCCTGGAGTTGCGATTGAACGGTGACCGTCCTTCCCGACCGGATCCCGCCAAGCTTCCGCAGACAATTGTGCTGTCGAATCAATCAGTTGCACAACCTGGGATTGGTACCCTCCGGCTTGGGTTGGTAGTGGCACTGATGCCCCCATACAGGGCACGAGCGCGGCAACGTTGCTGTGTCGCGAGAGCTTTTGCTGCAAACTGACCAAGCCCGGTTTCGCTCAGAAGCGAAATATAGGAGTGCATGGCACGTTATGCGCGAAAATAGAAGCAGTCGCAATGATCCGTGACCTGACCATCTCGGAACGCTCACGCTTCAGGGCCGCCATGGTCCTGGCGCTGATTGCCGATGCGCTCCAAATTATCGTCTTTCCCCTGTTTATTACCGGCGCCGCATCGCCGGCGGATGATTTTCTCGATGTGGCGGTCGGCGCGTTGCTGGCGTACTTCCTTGGCTGGCATTGGGAATTTCTGCCGTCGTTCTTTGCGAAACTCGTTCCCGGCGTTGATCTGGTTCCGTTTTGGACGCTCTCGGTCGCCAATGTCTACCGCAGATCCAGGAACACCGCAATCACCATGAACGAAACAGGAAGTAACCTGCACGGATAATCTCGAGAAGCGAATCGCTTCCAATGCTGGCATTCTGTTCAACCTCCTCCCATCCGCGCAATGTACAGTAGTTCTGCAACCCGGCGGCCACGCCGGAAGGGATAAACATGCCGGTTAAAACAATCATTGAACCGTTCCGCATCAAGAGCGTGGAACCGATCCGCTGGACCACACGCCAACAGCGCGAGCAGCTTCTTAAGGCGGCCCACCATAATCTTTTTCTCCTCCACGCTGACGATGTGCTCATTGACCTGCTGACCGACTCCGGAACAGGAGCCATGTCCACTCATCAGTGGGCCGCCATCATGGAAGGCGACGAAAGCTATGCAGGCAGCCGCAGCTTCGACCGGTTCCGCAACTCGATCCAGGACATCTTTGGGTTCAAGCACGTTATCCCCACCCACCAGGGGCGCGCGGCGGAGCGCATTCTCTTTGGTGTGACATGCAAAAAGGGCGATGTGGTGCCCAACAATACGCACTTCGACACCACGCGCGCCAACGTGGAATTCACCGGCGCGGAAGCCGTGGATCTGTTGATGCCCGAGGGTCGGCAACCGGCGCTGCGGCACCCATTCAAGGGCAATATGGATGTGGCTGCCTTGGAAGCCCTGATAGAGCGCGTCGGTCGCGAGCGAATTCCGCTGGTCATGCTTACGGTGACGAATAATTCCGGAGGCGGCCAGCCGGTTTCCATGGAAAACGCGCGGCAGGTGAGCGAGGTTTGCCGACGGCATCGCATCCCGCTCTATTTTGACGCTTGCCGATTCGCAGAGAATGCCTGGTTCATCAGATTGCGCGAGCCCGGTTACGCTGACCGATCTCCGAAAGAAATTGCCCAGGAAATGTTCCGCCTGGGCGACGGCTGCACGATGTCCGCGAAAAAAGACGGCATGGCGAACATTGGCGGTTTCCTCTGCACCAATGACGACCTTCTCGCGCAGCAGCAGACGGATCTCCTGATCTTGACGGAGGGGTTTCCTACTTACGGTGGCTTGGCCGGACGAGACCTCGAGGCCATCGCCGTGGGAGTGCAGGAGGCGCTCGAGGTGGACTACCTGCGCTATCGGATCGCATCAACCGCGTACCTCGGCGACCATATCGCTGAACAAGGCGTTCCCATCGTTCAGCCTCCCGGCGGCCATGCCATCTATCTTGATGCGCGAGGATTTTTACCTCACATCCCTGCCGAGCAGTTTCCCGGTGTCGCGCTCGCCGCAGAACTCTACCTTGAGGGAGGAGTGCGCTCCGTCGAGATCGGCACCCTCATGTTTGCCGGAGCCGCGCAAATGGACTTGGTACGCCTCGCCATCCCGCGCCGGGTCTACACGCAGAGCCACATCGACTACCTGGTCGAAGTCATCCTCGAAGTCTGGAGGAATCGCGCCTCGATTCGGGGAATGCGTATCACCTACGAGGCGCCCTTCCTGCGGCACTTCAGCGCGCGCCTCGAGCCCATTGCGTGAGGCGCACTCCCGCCGTCCCGGCTATGCATCGCTGTCGGAGCCGGCAATTGACGGGCCAGCGTTAAGGCTTGTGCAGCCCGTTGATCTTCCCCGCCATCTCGAAATCATTTGTCGTCAGTCCGCCCGCGTCATGCGTAACAAGCGCCAACCGGACCTTGTTATAGCGGATGTCGATGTCAGGGTGATGGCCCGCGGCTTCAGCCAGTTCTCCAACCTGGTTCACAAATGCCAGCGCGGCCCGAAAGTCTGCGAATGAAAACGTGCGCACCAGCTCGCCGTTCTCAATTTTCCACGAATCAAGTGACTGCAGCCGTGTTTGGATATCGCTCGGGGACAACGGGGAAGGGGACATGACTCTCGCTCCTGAGGCGCCTTCGGGAAAATTCCTTGAAATAACGCCGCCCCTCCATTCTAGCGGTGCCATAGCGGCCTCATTCTGGCCAGATCCGCCAGCCCCTTCCGCGCACTCCCAAACGCGCATCTAAATAATTGGGCTGCTTCAAGATCATGGCCCGGACTTTCCGGAGACTGATCATGCGCAGAAAGATTTCCTGGTTGTTGCTGTCGATCGTTCTTGGTACGGCACTCGCTTTCGCGTCGGGTGACGACGCTCAACAGACTGTGCAGCAAGCCGTGACGAATGAGCTCGCTAAGGATGAAGCCGATCACTCCCACTGGCTGTATTTTGAAAACGATCAGAAGTCGGAGCATCCGGTAAAACAGTGGGTAGCCGAGACCATGAACGGCAATCTGCGGCGCGTGGTTGAGATTGACGGGCAAACACTCTCTCCGCATGAGCAACGCCATCGTCTCGACGCTTATCTGGCCGATGAAGGTACGCAGACCAAAGAGCGCAAAAGCGCACAGCACGACGACAAGCAGGCTACCGAAATGCTGCAAATGCTTCCCAAGGCCTTCATCTGGACCAATGAAGGTGCGCAGGGAAGCAATACCGTGCTTCACTTCAAACCCGATCCAAACTTCCATCCGCCCGATCTCGAGGCTCGCGTGTTCGCTGCCATGGAAGGCGACATGCTGGTGGATACCCGGCAACACCGAATCGCAAGTTTGAAAGGCAAACTTATTCGGGATGTAAAAATTCTAGGCGGGCTGCTGGGATCGCTCGATGCGGGTGGCACGTTCGATGTGGAACGCCGCCAGACCGGGAATGGCGTCTGGCAGATCACCGAAACTCATATTCATATTCAAGGACACGCACTGATCTTCCACTCCATCTCTGAACAGGAAGACGATGTGAAAAGCGACTTTAAACCGCTACCGCCCGATATAACAATGCAGCAGGCAAAAAACGATCTCCTCTCCGTTCAACGGTGATTGACCTGCAACCATTGCAAAAGCCGCACAGTGGTGAGTTTCTGATTGCCGGCAAACTGTCCACAAATTTTCGGTTATAACTGGACAGGACAGAATTGTGCGCTCGCTCCTTTAGCTGAGAAACATGAAGCTTCCCCCTGAATCGGAAATTGCGTCGCGGCACTTCGGAATTGCCTCTGGCGGTCAGCCAATCGAGGCTTGGACCGTGACGGGCGCCGGCGGAATGCAGATCGAGGCCATCTCCTATGGCGCAATCATCACCCGCCTTCTGGTTCCCGGCCGCGATGGGCGACTCGATGACGTCGTTCTCGGTTTCAGCGACATAGAACCCTACCTTGAGAGCCGTGCGTACTTCGGTGCAGCCATTGGTCGCGTTGCCGGCAGGATCAGCAATGGAACCTTCACGCTGGACGGCCGATCCTACGAGCTTGTGCGCAACGACGGGCCAAACCATCTTCATGGCGGAACGCTAGGATTCGATAGGAAGATTTGGAGCGTGGAGGCAAAGCGAAACGAAAACTGCGACCCCTCGCTTGTCTTTCTGCGCACCAGCCTCGATGGCGAAGAGGGATATCCCGGCGCGGTTCATGTGCAGCTCACGTACACGGTGACTGCCGACAACAAGCTCATCGTCCACCTTGAGGCGAAAACAGAACGAGCCACTCCGTTCAACTTCACGCAGCACTCGTACTTCAATCTGGCAGGAGAAGGCTTGGGCTCCATCGCGGACCACGTGCTGCAGGTCTTTGCGGATGAGTTCGTCAAATAAGCGAAAAGTTCTTAGGCGATATCGATGGCGAATCATCGGTTCGGGCTTTACAGGTCCAACGTGACGATAAATCCGCGAGCATGGTCAGCATGCAACGATTCGTCGGAAAACTGGGCAGACGCCAGGGCACCTTCGTGCTTCAAGGTAAGGAAACAGTCGAGAACGGAAAGATCACGGCGACATGGTTTGTAGTACCCGGATCGGGGACAGGTGATCTTTCCGGGCTGCGAGGCGACGGCGGCTTTGAAGGCGACTTTGGAAAAGGGTCAGACGGATGGCTGGACTATTGGTTTGAAAGAAGCGCTTCATGAATACACGCTTCATCAGCCGTCCCGATCGGCAGCAGGCGCGAAATTGCTCGCTAAGCATCTAGCTGCGGCCTAATCCCTGGTTAGAGGATAGTGCGCCACAAGTAAGAGGCCGTCGGGTTTCCATGGAGGAAAACGATCGGATCGCCATTCGTGCTCCAGGAGAAACAGAGCTTCGGGACAGGTTTCGTCGGCGAAAGGTGCCGTCTCCATATCCACAATCCCGAAAGTAGCATTACAAAAATGGGGACGTAGTGGCTCCAATCCAAGTTCCGACTTTCATCCTCGTGAATTCGGTGCCGTTCTGGTGGTCGAGTTGTCGGTGAATCCCCTCCGAAATCCATCTCTCCAACTCGTGTAAATTGGCTGCCAGCCTAGCGATTGCTTTGCCTTTGCATTTGAGGCTCCCCGGATTTTAGTCATCATCGATATTCCCGCGTCGCCAATGATCAGCCGACCGAGCCAGGCTGGAATGTGGTGAGGGGGCTTCGCTTTGATCGCTTGAGCCAAGTCTGGAAGCCACACCGAGACCTCCGCGGGCTCGTCGTCTACGATGTTGTAAACACCTGGTTTGGCGCGTTCGATTGCAAGCTTCGTTGCGATCGCTACGTCATCCATGTGGATAAACGACCATACGCCGGTTCCGCGCCCAACTACGGGAAATTTGCGTCGACGAACTGCTTCGACAATTTCCCCTCCTGGGCTAATAGAGGTTCCCGGCCCGTAGAAGCTGCCGAAGCGAAGGACGACTCCTTCTATGTCGGAAGCGGAACCAATAGTCGATTCAAGATAACGGATCCCACTGAGTGTCTGAGTCATCGTCTTGGGCGGATTGGGATCAAGCGGATCGTCCTCGGTCTTGACGCGGCTTCCTTCACGAATGCTGGGCCAGCCCGCGTAGCTTTGAACGAGGATCTTCCGCGTGCCCGCCGCCCGCGCTGCTTCCAAGAGATAGTCCGTGCCTTCAGTTCGAAGGCGATTTGTGAGTGCAAATTCATCGTCGAACTTCTTCAAACTCCGCATCGAGGCGAGCGCAGTCATTTGATGAACGATCACCTCGGGACGGGCCGCTTTGACGCTCGAGACAACGGCATTGCGATCCAAGCCATCGAGGACGACCGCTTCGACACCAGCATCGCGTAGGCTCTTCACCTTCTCACTGCTTCGCGTTGTCGCCACAACGTGATGACCACTGGAAACCAGAAGTGGCACCAATCTCTTACCGACTGCTCCTGTAGCTCCTGCCAGGAATACCTTCATCGTGTGACCTCCTGACCTATTCCTGGACTATTTAGATGCGATTATCAGAGGACGTTTGTTGTTTGGTCGTGACGCATGTTGTTCTCTACCGAGTTCCATTCGCACTCATTGAACTCGGTGCCGGCTGGGGTTCAGTAGGAGAGTCGATGCTGCCAGTCGAAGGGCGACGGCTGCGGATATGAGGAGTCACCGGAAAACCAGGATCGTCTTTTTATGCGAGGGATGCTTGCAGAGAGGGTGTGAACGTGAGGGTAAGTACCGTGATGTCGTCGTGCTGGCCGAATTGCTTTGCGGCTGCGGCGATGGCGCTGGCGGAGTGGGTGCTGATGGCCTGGGTTCGGTGGAAAGCCGAAGAGTTCGCGACGTTCATTAGTGGCTTCTACGACTCCATCCGACACAAAGGTGAGGCGGTCGTTTGGATTGAGCTGGAATGTGATTTCGGAGTAGCAGGCATCCCGCGTGATGCCAAGTGGCAGGCCGGATTCAACATTTAGTTCTTGCCCATTGTGGTAGGGTGAGAGGTTTCCGGCGTTGGCGAGGGCCATGTTGCCGTTGGAGGCGATAAGCGCGGCAGTACAGGTGACGAAGCCTGTTATTTGGCCGTCGAGAACTCGGTTGAGGTGAGCGAGGACTTCGGCGGGTTTTCGCACCGGGCAGCCGCGCAGCGAGCCGATGATGGCGCCAACGGTCATTGCAGCTTTGAGGCCCTTGCCGCTGACGTCTCCGGCGACAACGAGCAGAGAGCCATCGTTGGCAGGCATGATCTGGAAGAAGTCACCGCCCACTTCACTGGCGGGAAGGTAAACGCTTTCGATGGCAAAACCGGGGGTAACGGGCGACTTTGCCGGAAAGAGCAGCGATTGAATGTTGCGGGCAGACTCGAATTCACTTGAAAGGCGCGTTTCCTCCTGCCGGGCCAGTGAGAAGCGTCGAATCAGAAAAAGTAGAAGGGCAAAGATGAACATTGTACCGACGGCGGGACCAGGCATCAGCACGAACGGTTTGGTTAGCAATGGGAAAACCCAGTGTGACGCCCAACGCTGCCAGCCCAGTTGCCACGTGATGAGGAGGATGCTGTCGATAAAGGGAAATGCTTGCCAGAGAAGGGTGGGAACTAGCAGGATGAGCGCGTCGCGATCGCGTTGGAGTGCCCGCTTCATCAGGGTTACGAGAATCCAGACGGTGGCAGGGAGCATAGCCAGCGTGACATACAGGCCGGCGATTGCCACGGAGCTGATATTGAAGACATAAAGAAAGACCATTGGGGGACTGATGAACAACAGGGCGGCGACGAGCCACCAGGTTCTGGACCGCGGAGCGCGCAGCACAACGGAGAAAAAAGCCAAGGCGGCAAAGAGAGCAGCCGCTTGCACTGAGCCATCGATGAAATCAAAGACCGGTAGAGGGATCAGAGCAAGTACCCGGCTGATGCTTAACCCCATGTCTATCGCGTTCGCCAGTAGAAGCAGTGCGAACCATAGATATTCACGTTCTTCGCGGTGGATTAAAAACAAGACGAGCATGACGAGGCCGACGAGCGTGCCGAGCACGGCATAGGTAAATTCATCGACGAGCCCGTTCCACTGAAGCGATCTGTCCGTCTCCGCACGTTGCGCGATGAGGCTGGAGTCTCCGAAATAGCTGCTACCGAAAAACCCTCCCGGCGAATAATCCGCCCAGACGGGAGTGTGCCAGGCGCGGATGGCAATATGAAACGTACGCGGGCCTGAGGCGGCGGCCGGATATATGGCAAAGGCGCGGCTTGAAGCGGCGTAGTTCCGAGAATTGAGGATTGGGCCGAATGAACCGGCGAGACGTCCGTCGACGAAAAGCTGATAGCCGGTTTCCATGGGTCCTAAGTAGATGGACCAGTTCCTACTGCCCTGAGGCACCGCGACCGTGAAGCGATACCATGCGAATCCGCCATAGTTCTTGTAGCCCTGCTGGCTCCAAGCCTCATCGGAGCGGAGCAGAGGCCATCGCGAATCGTCGAAATTCGGGTCCGCCCATGCGGGATTGTCTCCGGTATGAAATCGCCAGAGGCCGTCGAGGGAGGCGACGGGCTCGCATCCGGTTTGTGGGTTGAAGGTCTGGGCATGGAGGCCAGGGACCCCGCAGTGTAAAAGCGACAACGAGGCTAGCGACACCAGCAGCACAGAGAACAGCGAGCGTCTCATTTGTACGTCTCCTCGGCCACGGCATAGCGTCGCTAATACGGTCTGCGGGCACTCGTCTAGCCACCTTTCTAACCATAGTATGTGATGAATAACGAGAACCTCTCATGCCGCAGAGGCCCTTTTGGATTCACGCTAAATCGCCCATGCCTGATTCGAGGGTTTTCGGAGTTGGAACGTGCGTCGCCCTGAAGGCAACGTTTGACATTTGCAGCAGGGAAGACCGCGGGGCACTGCCGAATTTTGAGGTACATCCGGGGTAGCGCACGCATGGCGCTGGCGTCCTCGAGTTAGTTTGGGTTGAAAATGATGAAGTGACCTGAGTGGCTGATGTATACGCGTTGAAAAAGCACTGTAGCCAATATCCCGTCCTCCTCACGATCGGGAACATTCTGCGATCCGTTCGCTGGAGTCACGAAAGGAACTCCCCGAACCATGCGACTCCCAACCCTCATGTCCTGCGGCGGCAGGACGGCGAACGCCCTGCGCGCATCGCTTACCTCCGGCCCCTGAAGTTTGGCTCGCTTGAGCAGCGGCTGTTCCAAAGCCCGGTTGCTCGCGTACAGAATCGGGCCGTCGCTGCCGGAGTCAACCTGCAGCAGGACCGGCCGGTTTCCCGTATCGGAGAGATGGACTGAAACAACGAGGCGCCGAGAGAACGGCATGTCTGTTTCGGGGTGTTTCGGAGTCACCAGCGGAACCCGTTCGCCGTGAAGGTATTTTTCCATCACGTTCGACTCATCGAGGCAGAGCAGTCCGCGCCCATAGTCGATCAGCACGTCGAGGTGGGCGAGGAAGTTCTCTCCAAGGACACCCCGAATCCGTGGGTCTGCCGCCTGAATCGGACCCAGATCCCGAACCGCCACCAGAGGCTTCAACATCAGGTGTGAGCCTGCCTGCAACGAATCCAATACCCCGATGGACGCCTGGGAGTAGGTGACGGTGCCGATCATGCCGACCGTGCCTTGCGATTTCAGGTTCAACTGGGCCGCGAGGGCGGGGTCGATCACGTTGACCTGGCTGCCGGTGTCGACCATGAAATCAAACGGTCCGGTCTGGTTGATCTTCACGGGAATCACCAGCAAGGCCCCGGCGACCAATCGCGGCTTAAGGCTAACGACGTTACCAGGGCAGCGCGTTTCCGCCTGGCTGGAAATGGCTGGGAAGGCAATTGCGGTGGCGAGAAGAACACGGTGGAAAATCGAGAGCGATGAGAATTTCATGTCGGCCTCCGCTCGCGGGGTGCGAGCCGAAGCCAACATTGGCGGCTATATCTGGCTACCTCAATGGATTGGAGGTAGAATCCAGGTCAATGAAATATGGAAAAGATGTTGATCGGCTTAACTGGCCGTAATTGTTTAACTTGGAATAGTTGGCTCTTAACTTGAACGAGGAACAGCAAGGCAGCTTCGAACGCAAGGAAGGTTCCCCAATGGCTGGAGCGCAATCCCGTCCCCGGCTTGTACGCTTCGGCGCGTTCGAAGCAGACGTGCGCACGGGAGAGCTGCGCAAGAACGGCGTGAAGCTGAAGTTCAGTGGGCAGCCGTTTCATGTGCTCGCCATCTTGCTGGAACGCCCCGGCGACGTCGTGACGCGGGAAGAGTTGCAAACGCGACTCTGGCCGGACACGTTCGTTGACGCCGAGCGCAACCTCAACACCGCCGTCAACAAGATCCGCGAGGTCCTCGGCGATTCCGCGGAGAGCCCGCGCTTCGTCGAGACTCTGCCGCGCCGCGGGTATCGGTTCATCGCGGAGGTCGAACATCCGCCTGGCGTGCCTTCGGTCGACTCAGATGGCAAAATCGCCTGCGGCCAGATGGCTTTGGAATCCGCGCTGCCATACGCCGAGGATTCCGCCGATGGGGCCGCGTCGATTGCTGTTCTGCCGTTCGCCAATTTGAGCGACGACAAGGAACAGGAGTACTTCAGTGACGGGCTCTCGGAGGAGATCATCAATGCGCTCGCCAGGATCTACGGCCTGAAGGTGATTGCCCGCACCTCGGCTTTTGCGTTCAGAGGTCAGAACGTCGACATCAGGAGAATTGCAGAAGCCCTCGGCGTGAACCACATTCTGGAAGGCAGCGTAAGGAGAGCGAATAGCCGGATTCGCGTTACCGCGCAGTTAATCACTGCAAAGGATGGTAGCCACCTGTGGTCGGAGCGATACGACCGCGATATCGCTGACATATTCGCTGTGCAGGACGAGATCGCCCAATCCATCGCGACGGCGCTGCAGGGCAGGCTCTTCCCCGGGGATCGCTCCTTTGCCCGCTATCAGCCGAATCTGGCGGCCTACGAAGCGTTTCTCAAGGCGCAGCACTGGATTGCGATCCCGTCGCCCGAGGCAGTTTCCCGCGCCAAGAAGTATTTGGAACAAGCCATCGAGCTCGACCCGAAATTCGCGCTCTCGTATGCGATGCTGGCGCAAATCTACATCGATGAGTCGTTGTATAGTTTTCTGCCGGCGAAGCAGGCGGCTTCGCTGGCACGTGCGGCCGCACACAAGGCGCTGGCACTGGATTCGTCCGCGCCGGATGCCCACGCCGCGTTGGGGATGTTGGCAGCTCTGGGTGATTACGATTGGATGGAGGCAGAGCGGGAGTTCCGTCTGGCCACTGCTCAATTGCCCGTGTCGCCGCTTGTCTGGTGGCGCTGCGGGCACTCATGCCTCCGACCTGGTGGACAGTGGCTCCCGGTAGAAGAGTCCCTGAAACGCGCCCTGCAACTTGATCCCATCAACGCCTTCCTGCGTTTCGCTCTGGCCATCAGTCTATACGTGCGCGGCCAACAGGCAGAGGCGATGGCAGAGTTTGCCGGCGTACATGAAGTCGAGGATCGTTTCGTACCCGTCTGGTACTGGCTCACCCGGTGCTATGCGACACAAGGGATGTATCCAGAGGCGCTGGCCACCGCGGAGAAAGCCTACGCTTTGACGCCGGGGAATTCGGAAGCAATCGGAGCGCTGGCCGGGCTGCTCAAGTTCATGGACGGCGACGATACCAGGACGAAAGGGCTACTTGCCCAACTCGGAGATGGGCGTACTTTCGGCGCCCCGCTCGGGTTTGCGACCTACCACTTCCTTCTGGGGGAAACTGAGCAAGCGGCGGACTGGATGGAGCGCGCCATGGAGCAGGGGCATTTTCTGGCTCCCCTGTATCTGGCATGTCCTCTTGCCGAGAGCTTGCGAGCGAGTGCGCGATGGCCGGCGCTGGCCAGGAAGATGAATCTACCTCAGCTTGGCGCGGGCGAGAGGATAACATGACCTCTCGACAGTGAGCAGAACGGCATGTGAAGCGGCATGGACAAAATACTTTCCGAGTGCCTAGATTTCATTACTTCATTCAATTGCATTTCGATCTTGACGGCACACGTGAGGTAATCGTCGTTGACGCAAGGTATCCACACCTCCGATCGCGGGGAACTCAAGCTACGGGCACCTTGCGAACTCCAGCTTTGGGGCCTGCGGCCCGTCGATCCGAGGTCGACTTTACGGTCGACATAGCGTAAATGACCCATGGGATTCCAACTTGCGCAGGAGTGAGTTGATAAGTAAACACCCGTCAGTTCACTAAACCGCTCGGGGATCGTGGCGAATCGGAACGTATGCATTATCGCCGAGTCGCTCACGGAGGTGACGTTGCGTACTGGTCAGAATGAGAGCCAGCCTCCTGTGCGCGGAAATCAAGCCGCAATTGAAGCGGGCGACATGCAGAGGGTGAGAACTGTGATGTCGTCCTCCTGGCCGAAGGACTGGGCGGCCAGCGCTACATCGTGGGCGGGCTGGATCGAGAGCTCGCGCGCGCGCTCGAAGCCAAGCAACTCCCCGCGTCCATTGCGAGCCTCCACCACGCCATCGGTGAGCAAGGTGAGCTGGGTCTCGGCGGCGAGTTGGATCTTGACCTCGGAGTAGGCCGCGGATTCCGCCAGTCCCAGGGGCAGTCCGTTCTCCATCTCGACTTCGCAACCGTCAAGGTAGGGGGCGATGTGGCCGGCGTTGGCGATCGTCAGCGCGCCGCTGAAGTCGAGCCGCAGGACCAGGCAGGTAGTGAAGCCCCCCTGGCTGCGGGCAAGCATGCGACGGTTCATGGCCGTGAGAATCTCGCCGGGGGATTGTGTGTAGTACGCGAGGGTGCGCAGCGTGCCCACCAGCAGGGACACGGTCATGGCGGCGGGCATCCCTTTGCCGCTGACGTCGCCGATGGCGATGAGCGCGCCGCCTGCGGGGAGCGGGATGACCTGGAAGAAGTCGCCTCCTACCTGGGAGGCGGGTTGGTAGACGGTTTCGACGGAGAAGCCCGGGATGGAGGGGACCTCGGTGGGGATCAGGACCTTCTGGACGGCGCGGGCGGCTTCGAGCTCCGACTCGAGGCGTTCCTCGTCCTGACGGCTGCGGGCGTAGCGGCGGACAAGGATGACCAGCACGGCGAGCATCTCCAGGTCGCCAACGAGTTGGAACGCTCCCAGGCTGAAGGGCCACGCAATGGTGCGGGAAAGGAGCAGGCGTATCCAGCCGGCCCATGGTTGGGCGTAAAGCTGGGGCAGTGATGCGATCCCCTGAAGGACGTTGCAGGCCAGCATGACGCAGTTAGGGATCAGGAGGATGGCGGCGTCCCGCACGCGGCGGCGCTCGCCTATTGCGAGGATGCCAACTATACAGCCCTGGGTGAGGATAGTGAGGGCAGAACTCAGAGTCGGCATTCCCGCACTTCGAGCGAAACCAAAGGTGAGGCCGAGGTTAATAACGCCGGCGAAAACGGTGGACAGAACAGCGATCCAGAAGAGACGCCCTCGCCGCTGATGCAGCAGCAGGACATAAAAGACAAATTGCAGGTAATAGGCGAGTATGTTGACCGCCACCGAGGTGATGACGGCGGTGTTGTAGTGCGTGGGAAAGAAATTGGCGACGAGACTGATTCCAGCGTAGGCGGCCCAGAAAGCCTGGCTGACACCCCACCAAAGGTATTCGCGCTCGCGGCGGCGGAGGAAGAAGAGACCAATACCGGCGAGGGCGGTGAAGATATTGATGGCGACGTCAGCGACGCGAGCGGCATTGCGCCAGAATCTGTCATGGATCTGGAGCTGGCGCCAGTCTTCGAGGACGGCGGCATTGCCAATGCGGGGAACGGTGGTGAGTCCGCCGGAGTTGTAGCCCGCGTACACGGGATTGAGCCATACGCGGATGGCAAGTTGCAGGGGATGGCCCGAGGAGACGGCTTCAGCGGGAATTGGGAAGAGAGAGTTGTACTGAATGTAGAAGGCCGGGCTTGGCGGAAGCGATCCGATGTGGCCGATTAGGCGGCCGTTGGAGAAGACCTCGCAGCTGTTTTCCACGTAAGGCAGATTAAGGGCGAGGGGGCCTTGGTGAGCGGGAAGAGTCACGCGCAGGCGATACCAGGCGACGCCGCCGTAACCGCTATAGCCCTGCTGGGACCAGGGCTTGCCGGCGATGAGCAGGGACCAGGAGGAGTCGTCGAAGGTGGGGCTGGACCACGACGGGTCGTCGCCTGCGTGGAAGCGCCAGGGACCCTGCAGCGTGCTCATCGGGACCCGGCTGCTATCGGAGTCGATGGATTGCCCGCAAGCCGGCAGGACCGTCAGGGAGACGAACAGCGATTAGGATGAGGGATTTCAATCGCATAGCGGATCGTGGCGATGATTTCACGCACAGGGGGGAGATGCAAGGGGAGTGCTGAAGGCAAAGCTGGCGTTTTGCGCAAAAGGGCATCTACAACCACTCGATGTTAGGGCAGCAACTCGTCGGCCGCAGTTCACCGGATCAACCTCGGGCGCCGCCCCGAAGAACCGCCGCCGGTTTTACGTCAGTGTGCGTGTTCGATCGCCCGCTCCCTCTCACCAGGCATATACGTCCAGCTTGCGGACCGCTATCGGTTGGTGGTCGAACAAGAGGTCGGCTGTTCCATGGGGCAGAATTAGGCCAATCGCGCCAGCTTCCGATCCAACGGTTGGAGGGAGTGCGAGCGCAGTAAACAACCCTGATGTGCTTTTGACCGGGACGACGAGCACGTGACCAGAGCTATTTGTATATTGGAGTCGTGCAAAAGTCGGCCCACCGGTCGCCTTAATGCCGGTGATGGTGTCTCCCCTCGCGGAATACTCTTCCGGGGACTTATCGTCACCATCCACAACCATGAACGCGAGCTCATGCGCCGAAACTGTGATCGCGCCATTAGCGGTTTCGACATTCTGTCCGTTCCAGACGTCGCGCAGCGATTTTGGAGTGCCTCTCAGGCCCAGCTTCTCCCAATTGATTTTCACTTGGGTTGAGGCGTCGGTGCGATTCAATATCCCAATCGCACGCCGGCCGGCCATTGCCATTGGTTTTACCCAGATCTGGACCCCAGGCGTGGGCTCGTCGACTTTGATCGGCTGTAATCCGTACGCGTCATTATGAATCGCGAGTGCTTCTCGATTGGTCAACAGCGACAAGGTAGCTGGAGAAAGACGCGTCAGGTCAGAGCCAACCATCAGAGGAGCGCTCGAAATCGCCCACAAACCCATGTGGACCCGATCCAGGGAATCGGTCATGCCGCGCATGCCCATAACCATCATGTCGAGGTCGTTGTAATAGCCGGTGTGCTGAGCTTCCGGATGCAACCCCGCATCGAACGAATACAGTACGTTGCCTGCGGTGATCACTCGTTTTTCGTGTTCGGGATCATGCAGGCTCTCCACAATCGGAGGAATGATGTCGCCACCGGTGCGCCATATGGTGCTTTCGATTCCTCCGACGCCCGGCCCCCAGAACCAGGGATTCTGGCTGCCCCACTCGCAAATGGAGAAATACAAATTCCGGCCAGTGATCTTTTCCGCCTTCTGAATGGCGTGGGCAACCTGCGCGTACTGCGTCGCGCCAGACCGCCCCTCCTTGTAGCCGCCGCACCAGTCAACCTTGACGTAGTCGAAACCCCACTTCGAAAACTGCAGGAAGTCCTGGTCATAGTGACCCTCGCTGCCGGTATTCATAATCTTCGGGCCGGAGTCGGGGCCCATGCTGCATCCGTCACGACCGGCGTCGGTGTAGATGCCGGCCTTCAGTCCCAGGCTGTGAATGTATGCGGCGATGTTGGACATATCGCCAGCTTTCTGGCCGGGCTGAATGGCAGGCCACTGTTTGGGATCGACCACGATGTTGCCGGAGGCATCGCGTGCTCCCAACCACCATCCTTCGTCGATGACGACGTATTCGTAGCCGGCTTCTTTCATGCCGTTTGAGGCCAAAGCTTTGGCCTGTTCCTGAACGATCTGGGAATTCACGATGTTGGCGAAACTATTCCAGGAATTCCATCCCATCGGCGCAGCGCCGAAGCACGCAGTTGTGGACACGAGAAGCAGCCACAAGAAATGCACAACATATCGTCTGGATGGCCTGGAGCTTTTCGGCATTTTGAAGCCCTTATTCCCTTTCATCGTCTGTTTGGTCGTCCCCATGCCCGCTGGCTCCACATCGTCCCCGGAATCTCGAATATCCAGGCGTAGCTCGTGTACTTCGTGGGCTTTGTGTGTCCTGTGGTCCCGAACCATGGCATTCCTTTCACTTAAGTCAATGAATGCATTATCGCTTATGCACTTTTCAAGGCCGGATTTCCTTCTCCAGGTCTATTTTGTGCATGTCGCAGGCATGGAGGCCGCTCTCATGCACAAAAAGAACAAAAGGCCATGCTGCCGCAAGGTCTTTTTGAAGCTCCCAGATCTCGATCATGCAAAATCTGCAGTACTAAACAGCCTGAGTTCTCCCCACTCAAGAAGAAACTACAAGTTCGCAATGGAGCATTTCATACGCTGGTATTGTTCCGAGCCTCGACTTGCATTGAACCGTACTGGAATCTCTGGGATTGGCGGCTGGACTGGACAGGGGAAATACGCGCCACGACTGCCAGGCTGGAACTGGACCCTGCACGGGAAGCGTCGCTGGTCGAAGAGCTGTCCGAACTCCTCACCGACCGTTACTTGGATGAGCGCATTGGCCTGTGCGCAGCAGTCAACTCGATTCCAACAGTTACTTCTTCCATCTAACGAGTGATGATCCGCTCCGCCTTTCGGGTGACGACGATGCCCGTATCGATTCTCTAGACTCCGCCAATAGATACACAAACCCCCGGCGCCAGGCCATTTCCCCGGCTTGCGTCCTCGGCAGGCTAACTGAGCCCCCCTACATCGCAGCAAAGACTTAGGAGCATTCATGTTTTGGAGGATTCTTGCCCGCGCTGGGCTCACAGGCGCAGTGTTGTCGCTGCTTGTCACCTCGCTGTCGGCGCAATTGACTGAGGCTACTCTCAAAGGCGTTGTGACGGATGCCGGAGGCAAGCTCATTACCGGCTCACCCGTCGAAGCAAAGAACGAGGACACAGGACAAACCCGCAGCGGTGCCACCGACGATCGCGGCGCGTTTGTCATGCCCGAACTTCCCCCGGGCGCTTACACGGTTTCGGTTTCGGCCCCCGGATTCAAGGTATTCCGGCAGAAAGATCTGCAGCTCAAAGTCGGCCAGACCACTGAGCTCAATGTGCGATTGGAAGTGGGCGGAGCCAATGAGGTCGTCCTGGTCTCGGCCGATCAGGCCAAAGTCGCAGTTGCCAGCGATGCGCGACTCTCCGACACCATCGCGCAGGATCAGCTCAACGATCTGCCCGTTCCGCAGCGGGACATCACCGGCCTCACCCGCCTCAGCGCGGGAGCAGCGGCAGTGCCCGGCAATGCCAGTTCCACCAAGCTCTCCAACTCCCCCGTTGTCACCGTCAACGGCAATCGCTATCGCGGCAACAACTTTGTTCTCGATGGCTCGATGGACACGAATCCGAACAACACTGGCGAGCCGGCCATCGTGCCGACGCTCGAATCCGTGGAGGAGGTCCAGGTGCAGACGGGCAACTTCTCCGCCGAATTCGGCCGCGGCAATGGTTCGGTGGTGAACCTGCGTACAAAGTCGGGAACAAATGAGTTCCACGGGAGAGTCTGGGAATTTCTTCGCAATTCCGACGCCAACGCGCGCAACTACTTTGCAACCCGCGCGACGCCTCTCACCTTCAATCAGTTCGGAGGGGTCATCGGCGGGCCTATCTTCAAAGACAAGACCTTCTTCTTCGCTTCGTACGAAGGCACCCGTAATGCCTCGGGCCAGGCCCTGCGGTTTCAGGTGGAGACCCCCGAGTTTGCCAACTTCATCATCACCACCGCGCCCTCAGGCGTGGCGGCGGTCTGCTGAAATCGCATCCCGCGCCGGCCCCGCTCGCCGGAACCAACGGACAGAAGTACTCCGGCGAAGTCGACTTCACACCTCCTGGGCAGAGCTCGCCGATTCCGGAATTGGCGACCGCCGCCGTAGTCCTCGGCGACTACCAAACCGCCGATCAGTACCTGGGCAAACTGGACCACTCCTTCAACAGCGGAAAGGACAAGCTCAGCGGGCGCTGGATCTCCGAGAACGAGTACGACAACGGCGGATACAGTTCGCAAGCCGCCACACTGGGTGAAGCGGTTCGCGGTTACCTGGGTCCATTTAACGGTTTCTTCGGAGACGCCAACCTTGGCCACGTCCACGTCTTCAACAAGGTTGTTAATGATGCGCGCTTCTCGTTCCTCGTCGTCAACACCGAGGTGGGCGAAAAGCAACGCGGTCGTTCCGCAGATCACCATTACCGGCATCACCGCTCCGTTCGGCGACATCTTCAAGAACGGCACTCACCTCCGCACCTATGAGTGGCGCGACACTGTCAGCATCCAACGCGGCCGGCATCTCATCCGCACGGGCGGCGAATTCAGAAAGATCTTCAAGGGTCTCTCGCTTTCGCCACCTACTTCCGGCGCGTTTTTTTTCAGAACCGCGCTCGACTTCGCACAGGATAATCCTTTCTCGCAAACACTCACTGTCAATCCGTTTACGGGCATTCCCACCGGATTCCCCCGAGACTTCACCGTCTATGAGAGCGGATTGTTCTTTCAGGACGATTGGAAACTCAATTCGCACCTCACCCTCAACCTTGGCCTTCGCCACGATTACTTCGGCGCCGCCTCGGAAAAACATGGCCTGCTTCTCCTCGTTCATACCAGGAACCGGAGACACCTTTGAAGAGCGGCTTGCCACCGGGGCAGTGGGACGTGTGAAGCGGTTGTACACGCCGCAAAAGCTCAACTTCTCTCCCCGCGTTGGATTCGCCTATGACCCTTTGGCAACGGCAAAACCTCAATCCGCGCGGGCGTCAGTCTCGCCTTCCAGCCGCACCATGGACAGTCCATTGCAGGTGCGCGCGCTCTACCGCCCGACGCCATCCAGGGCGTGCTCAGCCCCGCCCAAGGCATCGGGACCCAGATCCTGTACGACATCCCTGTCCCCCTCAATCCCGCGCAGTTCGCGCGCGGTTTGAATGCGCAGGGCGGAGTGCCGGGTCTGCAGATCACAGGCTTCGTCGTCAATCCAACCATCAAGACGCAGTACAGCGAGAGCTGGTTCTTGAACGTCGATCACGAGTTCGCCAAAAACTGGGTCGTCGAACTCGGCTACGTCGGAACCACCGGCGTCAACCTCGAGCGTCTCGACGACATCAATCGCGTCAAGGATGACCTGCTCAATCCGGCGCATTTCGGCAAGCTTCGCCGAGTCAATTCCAACTTCGGCACTCTCATGGGTCACCAACGGCGTCTCCTCCAGCTATAACGCGGGTACCGTGGAGGTTCGCCACAACTTGGGCCAGAGTTCTCACTCTTCAGGCAAACTATCGCTTCTCCAAGTGGCTCGATACGGATTCTAATCACCCAGCCCGGCCAGTTCACCGACGCCTCCGAGCCGGCCAAAGGCGCTGAAGACATTAGCTGCCTGCGTTGCGAGCGCGGCCATTCCATGTTCGATATTCCACAGCGTTTCACCGCATCCATCGCTTGGGCGCCGAACCCGGTGAAACGGCCCACCTGTCCTCGCAGTCATTGCTAACCACTGGCAGATATCGACCATTACCGCTGTGCAGTCCGGTCGTCCCTTCTCCGTGTGGAACGGCGCCCCCGCTAACCTGAAGTGCGACGACAACGGTTCGTTTACCCCTGTGCCCTCGAATGGAGTGTGCTCCACGGGCACGCTTGCCAACATCGGCGGCGATTATAACCTCGACGGCGGCGGCGCGATCTTCAGCGGATACTACGATCGTCCCAATGCTCCCGCGCCGGCACCGTACCCTCTTCCTTCAGCCAGAGCGGATTCCTCAAGGGCTTGTTCAGTCCCAGTGCCTTCCCTACGCCGGCGTTGGGACAAGTTGGAACCCTGGGACGCTTCACCTATCGTGGACCGCACCAGATCAACGGAGACATGGCACTGGTTCGCCGCTTCTCCATTCATGGAACCGCTCGCAGATGCAACTTCGTTTTGAAGCATTCAACGTGATCAACAAGGTCAATCTCTACCTGCCGAACCCGGACCTTTCCCTGGCCCTCAAGTCCGACGGAACCTATTCGACCACTTCCATCTTCGGCAAGTCCACGCGTGCCTTCGATCCCCGCACTTTGCAAGCCAGCGTCAAATTCAGCTTTTGAGGAAGAACATGAAGAACACTCGACTCTTCGCATCTCTCGCTGTACTCCTCTGTCTTTCGCTGTCGCCTGCACTTCGGGCAGCGGCTTCGGACGCGGGGAACATTCCAACGATTTCACTGTCAGATCTTCAAGATCAGGCGCGAAAGAGAATCACCGCCACCGCGCGGATCTCGCTTGCGCCAGAATCCGCTGAAGCCTTCAATGGGATTGAAAGCCTCAACCCGCTGGCAGCCAGCCACGTCCCCAACTACCTGCGCGCCATGGCCCCGATGCCCGGCGTTCCCGCCGCCTTTGCGCACATCATGAAGTCGCTCCTCTACGGCGGCGACATCGAACCGGAAGTCAAGTTGGGCATGGGCTTGCGCATGGCCCAGATGCACGACAGCCCCTACGTGGTCGCGCATATGGAGCGCTACCTCCGCACCACCAACCGGGGCCGCGAAATCCTCGCCGCCATCCAATCCGGCAACTTCGAACCCCTGGAGCCCGCTAACCGGCTCGCGCTGCAGTATGCCGAGGGGCTCACCCGCGGCGTCCACGGTATTAGCGATGGCGAATTCGCTCAAGTACGCGGTTCCTACAACGACTCGCAGATCGTCGAGATGACCATGACCGTCTGCATCTTCAATTACCTTGATCGCTTCGCCGAAGCCCTCAATCTTCCGTCGAAACCTGGGTGCTCGATTCGCCCGCCGTTGAGCCGCAGGTCGCGACCGATCCCCCGCTGCCCGCGTCGGCCTGATCTCCGATGGCGAAATGAAAGCCACCAGCGAGCGGCTCGCTGCCATGAAGGATCCCAAGACTCCCTCCAATGGTTGGGGAATCGGCTTCGCGAATTCGATGCGGGCGCTCATGCGCTGTCCCGATTTAGCCAACGCCTGGATGACCTTTGGGACCACGGCTCGGCAATCGTGGGTGATCAGCCGCGAAACCCAGCTACAGGTTTCGTTTGCCGTTTCGCTGGCCAACGGATGCCGCTACTGCACGCTGCATCAGGTGCTCGGCCTGCGCAAACTCGGCGTCTCCATGAACAAGCTGATGGAGATGAAAAAGGATGACGACGCTCTTACGCCGCAGGAACGTGTACCGCCGTTCTCTTCGCCCGCAAGCTCGCTACCGATCCTTCTTCCATGACCGACGCCGATTACCAAACCCTTCGCGCTGAGTTCGGGGAACAGGGCGCGTTGGACGTCCTGATGCAGACCTGCAGCTTTGCAGGCTTCAATCGCTTCACCGACGGGCTAAGGCTCCCCTCCGAAGATGCAGCGGTCCAAACCTATCGCGAAGTCTACGGCTCGGCCCAGACCAGTACCTCCGCCCTGAAGTAAATCCCTGCCGGTCTCGTCACGGCGTTCCCCCGTGGCGAGACCGGCATTCGCCTCGAGAACCTGTGTCGTGGAGTGCTCTGGGATGATTCTTATCGGATTCCGATAGGAGGGCCTCATCTGATAAACTTAATTTCGTTGTTGGTTGGCTGATTTGGTGGCTCAAAATTGAGTCCACAGCAGCGAAATGGTAGAAAAAAATAGCGAATAGCTGCGAAGCGCTTGATTCTATGTGACGTATAACCAAGTTGTTGAAAAACAATCTGGGGACGTAGCTCAGTTGGTCAGAGCGCTGCCCTGTCACGGCAGAGGTCGCGGGTTCGAGCCCCGTCGTCCCCGCCATACATTCCAAGAGGGTTATTTGGAATTGGCGGAATCAATTGGGGTGCAAAAGAGCCACAGAATGTGGCCCTTTTGCACCCCGATTTCATTGGCCCTATATATAAGGTTGCTGGTTTCCCCGGCCTCCAGAACTACGCACGCGATTGCGATTCCGCTTGGGGAGAGAAAACAAGCGACATGACTGCGGCTTGGACAGCCTGCTTCGCGGCGTAATGGCCTGGGTATCGACATCGGGCGTCGATCGCAGTGAGGAGTGCTGCAAGAGTTCCTGCATTACCTTGAACTCTGTACCGACGCTTCTCAAAAGAGTCGAGTACGTGTGCCGGAGGTGCGCCAGCCGAACTTCTTTTCGCAAGCTGGCGGGTGATCGCGAGGCCGATACCTCGATTAGCGCCGGTAACCAGCACTTCTGTCAGAGATCTTCACCAATCGACTGTTGTGTATAGTTCGCAAGAGCCGGTGATACTGCCTGAATATCGTGGGGTGTCAGCGCAGAGTGAAGTATTGAAGATTTGGCCATCGCGTATGCTCCATTTCCGCCAACTGATTCATCGCTTGGCGCAGGCTTCACCGGCCAACCAGGCTCTCGTGAAATGCCGTGTACCGTGCGCCGACGATCTCGATGCCGGCAGAGGCTCTGTCAATTGCGGCCAGATCATCCGCAGTCAACTCGACGTTGGTGGCCCTGATGTTCTCTTCGAGCCGATTGAGCTTCGTAGTGCCAGGGATAGGCACGATCCACGGTTTCTGAGCCAGGAGCCAGGCGAGGGCAATTTGGCCGGGGGTGACCTTCTTCTGCGCGGCGAACCCGGTCACCATGTCCACCAGCACCTGGTTTGCTTTGCGATTCTCTTCGCTGAACCGGGGAACTGTGCTGCGGAAGTCCATGCTGTCGAACTTGGTCTCCGCCGTGATTGCGCCCGTAAGAAATCCTTTGCCGAGAGGGCTGAACGGCACGAACCCGATCCCCAGTTCCTCAAGCGTTGGAAGGATCTCAGCTTCGGGCTGTCGCCAGAAGAGCGAGTACTCACTTTGCAGCGCTGCCACCGGTTGCACCGCATGCGCGCGACGAATGGTCTGAGCCCCCGCCTCCGAGAGGCCGAAGTGTTTCACCTTACCCTGTGCAATCAGTTCCTTCACCGCGCCGGCAACATCTTCAATGGGCACCTCGGGATCGACGCGGTGTTGATAGAAGAGATCAATCGCATCGACGCGCAGCCGTTTCAACGATGCTTCGGCAACCTGTTTGATGTGCTCTGGACGGCTGTTCAGCGCGTTCCACCGGTTGGTGTCGCCCGGATTCGGCGCCCACCCGAACTTGGTTGCAATCACAACCTGGCCGTGGAAGGGCGCGAGCGCTTCTCCGAGAAGTACCTCATTTTCGAGTGGGCCATAGACCTCGGCCGTGTCGAAGAAGGTGATGCCGCGTTCGACCGCAACACGCAGGAGCGCAATCATCTCCCGCTTATCTTTCGGCGGCCCGTAGGACCAGCTCATGCCCATGCATCCCAACCCCAGCGCCGATACCTCAAGCCCACTCCTGCCCAATACGCGCTTCTGCATCGATTGCCTCCTTCTTATTTGGATTCCGGATTCGAGTAGCGTTCCCACACCACGCGCCAATGCTCATCGGGCCGGGCAGATTTCACAATCATCCGGTTCCCTGAAATCTCGAAGGCCCGCAACAAGTCCTTGCCGATCAGGCTGCGGACCAGCGCGCCCTCGACGTGAAAAGTGAAAGTATGCGCTTGCTCGTCCACCGTATAGCTCCCATACGAAGCCTCGTATCCACCTTGCGAATACTGTTCAGGCCCGGCCGGCGTCACCTGTTGTTTCGGCACTCGGTCCATCACCTGGACTGACAAGTGCCCATCGCGTGTAAAGACAAACATCCCGGAACTGTCGATTCGGTTGAGCGTTCCGTCCGGGCCAGGCTGATCGAGCTCTACCAGCCTCCACGCGCCGATCAAATGATCGCGGTCGCTGTTGCCGGATTGCGCATGCCCGGATAGTGCACCCAAGCCGACCATAAGGACGGCTGCGCAGATTGAGAGCAGCATCTTCATTCGGAGCTTCCGCCTTTCACAGTTGCAACTGCTTGAATGCCTGATTCCAATGTCCGCCCGCAATTTCCGACTCGCATTCACAATGCAGCGGATCCGAAATCGATGAAACTGGAGTTGCTTCCGGCTTCAACGACTGAATCCGGTCTGATGCGATTGCCATTGCCAACCATGGGCGACGCAAGAACTAAAAGTAGCGTGCCTCCAACCAGCGTCGCGGCGGCTGAAATGTGATCGAGGAGCAATCCGCCAAATGCCGCACCCAGCATGATGGACATTTGGATTCCGCCTACCAACAATCCGCCACCGCTTTCCGGTTCGTCGCTGATCCCCTTGGTGAGCCACGTCGACCAGCACACGGGAATCGCCGAATTCACTGCGCCCCAAGCGATCATCGCGGCGGCAACTTCCCAGATGTGGTACCGAACCGCCAGAAGGACGAGCGTGACGCCGCCGAGAATCAGAGGCAGCCCCATCAACAGCCGGTAGAGATGACGGCCCGCCAGTGCGCTGGCTGCGTAGGTGCCAAAGAATCCAGCAAGCCCCAGTCCCAGCAAGAGAAGAGACAGTTGAGGCACACTGACGCGAGTGTAGGTTTCGAGGAACGGTCGCAGGTAGGTGAAGGTCGCGAAGGCGCCGGAGAAGGTCAACATGACGCCGAGCATCGCGAAGGCAACATTAGGCCTCTTCAGCAGGCAGAAGAGTTTCCCAACTGGATTCGCAGCCTGCGGAGGCATCTGGGGCAAACTGATCCATTGCCATATCAGATTCACAACGGTTATAGGTGCCAGGGCCCAGAAGACGCCGCGCCAACCGATGATACCGCCCAGGTAGCTTCCAATTGGAGCAGCAAACGCTGTGGCGACCGCGTTGCCTGTGTAAACGATACCCAGAGCCTTCGGAATCGCCTCTTCAGGGACGAGCCGCATCACGGTGGCGGTTGCCAATGACCAGAATCCACCGATCACTATGCCCAGAAGTGCGCGTGCAGTCATCAAAAACAGGAAGTTCGGCGCTTCGGCAATCAGGACTAGCGAAACCAGCATGATTCCCGTCAAGCCCATCAGGACATGGCGACGGTCGAAACGGCTCGCGACTGTTGCAATCAGCAAGCTCGTCACGACGGCGAAGAGGCCGGAGATCGAAATAGCCTGGCCAGCGGCACCTTCACTCGCATGTAAGTCGTGAGCGATCGGAGTTAGCAGGCTGACCGGCATGAACTCGGAGGCAATCAGCAAGGCCACGCACAGCGCCATTGAACCAACTGCACTCCAGGTCTGTTTGGAGGTCGATTCGGTTTGAGTTAAGGGAAGAAAAATCATGCATCTTCAGAAATAGCCGAAGACGCTCTCCAGACGCTTTCCCGATCCTGCCAATCTTTTGCCTAATCCTGTTTGGATCTTCGTTTTTCGAGAATTTGTGGCTGATTCGGTAGTACGCTTTCAACCTAGGACGAGAAGAGACCGATGCCCAAAACGAATCCAAAATCTACACGAAGCAAGCCGACACTCACAGAGATGCGGAGGGATTTGGCGGAGAGAATCGCCGTCCATACTCCATCGCTCGGTGAGAATGTGACCGCCGTGCGAGGTCTGTCGCTATTCCGCCAGACCGCCTGCACCCCCTGCTATATGGCATCGGTTGAGCCCAGCGTATCGGTCTTCGTACAGGGGAGAAAGCGGATCAACATTGGAGGAGTCGAATACCGGTGCGATGAATCCTCATTCCTGGTTGCCTCCATCGATGTGCCGGTGCAGAGCCAGATAATTGAAGCCTCGGAGGCGGTGCCCCAACTCGCGATGCGCCTGAAGCTTGATATGCAAATGGTCCGTGAGGTTGTAAGCAGGGAGGATCTGCCTGAATCGACGGGTCCAACCGAGCGGCGGGGTCTTGCCGTGGGACAAACAACAACCGGACTCGTCAGTGCTGCGATACGTCTGGTGGATTTGCTCGATACGCCGGAGGATATTCCTTTCCTTGAACACCTGATCGAGCGAGAGATTATCTACCGCATTCTTCGGACCCCGCAGGGAGAGCGACTTCGGGCAATCGCGACGTCCGGGAATCTGAGCCAGAGAGCAGCGAAGGCCATCGCGTGGCTGAGCACAAACTACGCGAAGCCGCTGCGCATGGAGGAACTCGCCGAGATTGCGCGCATGGGGGTCTCGACGCTCCATCATCAGTTCAGAGCTTTGACTGCGATGAGCCCACTTCAGTATCAAAAGCATCTCCGCTTGCGTGTTGCACGGGAGCGAATGCTGAAGGATGGTGTTGACGCGACAAGTGCGGCCTACGAGGTGGGATACGAAAGTGTAAGCCAGTTCAATCGCGAGTATAGCCGGTTCTTTGGCCAGCCACCGATGCGCGATATCAAGGCGCTCCGCGAGGGCAAGGTAGTCGCGATCGATGCCGCCTAAATTCCCGCGCGCAATCGGACCCGCATTTTGAGCCTGCTTTCCTGAATCAGTTTCTTGTTGCAGCTATCGACATGCTTTACGCCCACTCTACTATCGCTTGCAAATCCAGACCGGCCCCATCACCGAGAAGGTTGTGGATGGAATATTTGGGCAGGCCATGGCCGGACTTAGAAGCAACGGAAAGGCATCGACGGCTCGCTCGAAACGGCGGTTCTGACAAGTTTGGCCAGTCTTGACTCGCAGAGAGCGATCTCACATTTCACTTGGCAAGAACGGGCCAAAGCACTCACCGAGAGTCAGTCTGGGCGGGTGGGATGTTGTGGTTTCTACAGAAGACGTTGTCCGGATCGTATTTCGCTTTGAGGCGGGAGAGACGATCGAATTTAGCCGCACCATAGGCAGAGCGCACGCGTTCCGGGGTTTCGTCGGCCGTCATGTGGTTGGCGTAGACGGCAGAGGAGACGTAGGGTTGGGCGGCGGTCCATAAATTGCGCGCCCACTGAATGTTCAGTGCGTCGTGTTCGGGCTTCTGCCACTGAGCGATGATGGACATCTCAAAATTGTGGTCGCGGTGGTCGAAGGCCATGGCGTCGCGCGCGACACGCTGAATGGCACCCTTGATCTCGAAGAGCAGAACCATTGAGAACGGGGAAGGAGCGGCGTTGGCACCTTGACGGAGAACGCTTGTCAGGTCAGGAGTGATGGTATCGACGAAATTGGATTTCCAGTAGTAGCGGGAGCCGGCGGGGACGGCGGCATCGAGCGCGCTCTGGATGGCGGTGTAGGCCATGGGCTGCACGAGATCGGCGATCGGCGGCCCGAAGGCGCGCAACGGGGCGAGGACCTTCTCGCCTTCTTCGACGGGGCCGGCATAGACAACGTTGGCGCCCACGACCGGAGTGCCATCGGGCAGGTGAAAGAATGCCAGAGTGGTGTCGAGCTCGTCGGGTGTGTTCTTGAGGAAATCGCTGTAAAAGGCAATGAAGTCTTCGGCACGGTCACGGAGATGGAGGATGAAACCAGCGAGGACTCCATTGAGTGGATGGAGGCGATAGCGGAAGGAGGTGGCTACGCCGAAGTTAGCTCCGGCGCCGCGGACTGCCCAGAAGAGATCCGGATTTTGTTCGTCGCTGGCGGTGACGAGTTCGCCGTTCGCGGTGACGAGATCGACTGAAAGCAGGTTGTCACATACGGCTCCGTACTTGCTCATGAGGTAGCCTAGTCCGCCGCCGAGGGTGAGACCGGCGATGCCGGTGTGCGAGACCTGGCCGCCGGTGGTGGCGAGCGCATGTGCTTCGGTGGCGCGGTCCAATTCACCCCAGAGGACGCCGGAATCAGCGACAGCCTCGCGCTTCGCGGGATCGACATGGATGGCCTTCATGGGCGAGAGGTCGATCATGAGGCCATCCTGACAGACGGCGAGTCCGGCGACGCCGTGCCCACCGCTGCGAACGCTGACCTGCAGGCCTTCCGCGCGGGCGAGCTTGATGGCTGAGGCGACGTCGTGCTGCGAAGCGCAGCGGGCAATGAGTGCGGGCTGTCGGTCGATCATTCCGTTCCAGATACGGCGAGCCGTGGAGTACTGCTCGTGAGAGGGTGCGAGGAGCTGTCCATGGAAATGCGGCTGCAATGTGGAAACAAGGGAGAGGATCTGCGCTTCTGTCATCAGGCCTCCGAAGGGAAGGCCTGATGGTACGGGAAAAAAGAGGGCGACGCTATCCCTTTTTCGCCAGGATCGCGGGTGAAGAGGAACGGCATTGGGCTTTGCCGACCCTCTTCTGTCGCGGTGAGCGGCTCCGCCTGCGGCATTTGTAGCGTCAAACTGTTGCCAACAGAGCGAGCAGATCGTCACAAGTCACAACACAGTCGCCAAGGCGTATTCGGAACTTGAGCACGAGGGCGTTCTCCCAATCACTTCGGAGATCGAAACCTGAATCGGAACCCTTATTGTCCGCGAGAAATCCGGTAACTTCGAGCAATTCCCAAAACACATAGACGTCAATTCCGGCTTCTTATTCTCCAGCGTTGGCTGTCTCGCATGGAATTCCCGCCTCGCCCAAACTAGCCGGTCGAGAACGTCGGTAGCCGAATACCTTGGTGCGATTGAGAGCTGCAATCGGCCAGGTTGATTTCCATTGAACTCCAAACTCAAGAAGAAGCAGGACGCTGCCAAACATTACAACCGCAAAGCAAACCAGTCCGGTTCCGTAGCTTCCCGATAAATCTTTCAGCGCGCCAAGTGCGGATGGGAGAAAGAAGCCGCCCAGGCCACCCGCGGCGCCAACGATCCCTGTGATGAGTTCAATGTCAGCCGAGAAGCGCTGGGGCGCGATCTGGAAGATAGCTCCATTACCCATGCCGAGCATCCCCATCAGCAGAAACAGAACAGGCACGACAACTAGAATCGACGGAAGAGTGCTGATAGTGACAAGGCAGATTGCAGCAATGGAGAAAAGCGTGAGCAGGAGCCGGAACCCTCCGATCTTGTCCGCGAGCCAGCCGCCGACCGGACGCAAAAAGCTGCCAGCTAACACCACCACTGTTGTAAAGTCTCCTGCTTGCACTTTTGTCAGGTGGTATTGATCGTGAAAGAAGACCGATAGAAAACTTGCCAAACCAACAAACCCACCAAAGGTAAGGCTGTAGAGAAAGCAGAGCTTCCAGGTATCCGCCTGAATGAGCACCTGCGCATACTTGCCCCACGGCTTCGGGGCCGACTTGGAAGGACTGTTCCTCGCCAGCAAGAAGAATGCTAAAAGGACGAGTGCGATGGGAAACAGCGCGAGACCGAACACAAAGTGCCAGCCGTAATGCTGGGCGAGTCGAGGGCCAAAGAAGGTTGCAATCAGCGTTCCTGAGTTGCCCGCGCCAGCAATGCCCATGGCCAGGCCCTGATGCTCGGGGGGAACCACCGGCCGGCTAGCGGCAGCGCGACCGCGAAGCTGGCACCGGCAATCCCCAAAAGAAAGCCGATGAGATAAAGATGCCAAAGCGTGCTTGCGTAGTGCCAACCGAGAATCAGAGGCACCAACGTCAGTGCGAGTCCGGTCAGCCCAGCGCGCCGACCACCGATTCGATCGGCCAGCAGGCCCAGAATCGGCCTAAAAAAAGAGCCGCCGAGCAACGGAATTGCTGTCAGCAAACCCTTTTGTGTGGCCGATAGGTGCATCTGATCGGCGATGAACGGCGTCATCGGCCCGAAGAGGACCCACACCATGAAGCTGACGTCAAAATAGAGAAATGCGGAAAATAGTGTGGGCAGGTGACCGCTTTGGGCAAAGGATTTCTTGTCCATTTGTAAACCTCCAGCAGGAATTTGAATCGGGGACTGCGAATGTCAGGATCGGGATTTTGCATTCTGCAAGCTACGTTCAATGCGTACGGAGCACTGTTTGTAGTTGGGTTCGCGGGAGATCGGATCAAATGCACTCTGGGTCAATTGATTCGCATTGCTTTCGACAAAGTGAAATGGAAGGAAGACTTGTCCTGGAGCGACGATCTCGGTAATCCGTAGCTCAACCTTGCTCACGCGGCCCCGCGGAGAAATCACTTCGACGCGATCGTGAGGTCTTAACTTTAACCTTTCGGCATCGATCGGATTCATCTCGAGCCAGGCGCGAGGCGACATGCGTTGCAGAATTGAGATGCCGCCAGTTTTCGTGCGAGTATGCCAGTGTTCCACAGTGCGTCCTGTATTCAGAACGAAAGGAAATTCCTTGTTCGGTTGTTCGGGAAAGGGAGCCCACTCCGTCGGCAGCATTCTGGCGCGGCCATCATCGGTTTCGAATTTTCCATCGGTGTAAAGTCGGCGTGGAGCGGTTGGGTTCGAGGAGCCTTTCGGGAACGGCCACTGAATTCCGCCGTTCTCATCAAGCGCCGAGTAGGTGATGCCGGAGTAGTCGCAGAGTCGCCCGTCCGAAACACGACGCCATTCGGCGAATGCGTCTACAGGGCCGGTCCAATCGGGAAAGAGCTCCTGGCGACAACCAAGCCGGTCGGCGATGGACAGGAAAATATGGAAGTCACTTCTTGCTTCACCCGGAGGTGCTGTTGCAAAATTTACCTTGCTGACGCGACGTTCGGAGTTTGTGTAGGTGCCTTCTTTCTCGCCCCAGATCGCCGCCGGCAACACGAGGTCCGCCAATTCGGTTGTGGGAGTGGGACGGAACCCATCCTGTACCACTAGAAAATCCAGATTTGCCAGCCCATGTTTAAGGACGTCGATGTTGGGAAACGAGACCAGGGGATTGGTTCCGATGATCCAGAGCGCGCGAATCTTTCGGGCTACGGCGGCTTCGATGATATCGGGGTAGGCGAGGCCGCGTTTTGTGGGAATGCGCTCGACGGGGATCTTCCACAACTGTGCCAGATGTCGGCGGTCATCTTCAGATTCGAAGGAGCGATAACCGGGGAGGCTCGATGAGAATCCGGCTTCGCGCGTCCCCATCGCGTTGCACTGTCCAGTAATAGAAAATGGCGATGCGCCTGCGCGCCCTATGTTTCCCGTGAGCAGCGCGAGATTATTGATGGCGTTCACCGTCTCGGTGCCCTTTGTGCTGTGGTTAACACCCATCGTCCAACCAATGAACGCAGACTTTGCCTTACCGTAGAGGAGGGCAGTTTTGTGAATTAGTTCGGATGAAAGCCCGGTGATTTCCGTCCCATATTCCAGGGTGCAATGTGCTAACGATTGGCGAAGCTCATCGAAGCCGGAGGTGTGCCGTTCGACGTATTCCTTGTTGTAAAGCTTCTCGTCAATCAGGATGCGGGCGATGGTATTGATTAAAGCCAGATCAGATCTGGGCCGCAAGGGAAGATAAACGTCTGCCATCATCGCAGTCTTGGTGACGCGAGGATCCGCAACGATGAGGATCTTGCCTGCATTGGCTTCAAGGCGCGAGCAGAGGATTGGGTGATTCTCGGCAATGTTCGCGCCGATGAGCAAGATGACATCGGCCACCTCAAGATCTGCGTAAGCGCCCGGCGGGCCATCGCTACCGAATGATCGTTTATAGCCAGCCACCGCGGTGGACATGCAGAGTGTGGTATTGCCGTCATAGTTGCGCGTGCCGAAGCCAAGCTGGACAAGCTTCCCTAGTGCATAGAATTCTTCCGTGACCAATTGCCCCGTGCTAATGACTCCAAGGGAATCTGGTCCATGTTTGCTCTGAACAGAGCGGAACTTTTCGACGAGAGTGTCGAGAGCTTCATCCCAACCCACGCGCGTCAGTTCTCCGTTCTTGCGGAGCAACGGATACTTTGCACGATCGTCGGCTTCGATGGCGTAGTGCTCTGCCAGGCCTTTAGGGCAGAGCTTGCCAAGGTTCACCGGATGATCAGGATTGCCTCTTACGCTGACAACTTTGCCGGCGCGCACACCCAGTTGCATGCCGCAACCAACTGAACAATATCCGCAGGTGCTATTGACCCAGCGTTCGGCGTGTTTGGCTATCGCCGAGTATCCAAGAACTGGATCCTCACCGTAACTGTATTGCTCGGAACGAATGTCAATTCCGCTCTTCCGTTCCAGCCATTCGCGCAGACTCATGCGGCCTCCGCTGCCAGGTATTCGGTGGCCATATTCGTCGGAACGACACTGACGAAGAAGAGATAGCGGGCGGTGAATTCGCCGGCAACTAACACAGCAGCGACTGGAATAGCTGTCCAGCGGGTGCGCGCAAATTGCAGCAGGAACAAGCCCGTGACCAGTGCACAAACGCGCCACGACAGAAGGCCAGATAGAACCGTGGTGAGAAGACGGAAAGCTCCGCGCAGTTCATGGACGCTCGATCGTTCGAGCCAGAGCATCCTAAAGCCCGCAGTCAGGAGCGTGACAAAGCCGGAGAGCGCTGTGGCCGATCGAGTGAAAGAAGATGCGTCATTCAAGACGTTCGCGCTGGCTGAGCCAAGCAGGGCTGCGGTAAGAAGAAACTCCGCGACCGTGAACGGAGAGTTCCAGGCGGGGCGGCCCGGAACGAGGTACAGGCGAGCACTCGCGTAAACGCCGGCCAATCCGAACAGAGATGTAACTCCGCCGAGCAGTACGCTTGTACTCAAGCCAAGCCACAGCGTCAATGAGTACGCAGTTGCGGTACCTGCGAAGAGCGTGAACATCAGCACTTCGCGGCTGAGCCACGAGCGACGCCACATCTTCAACGCACGCATTGCATGGATGGGTCGGCCCAGATGGAGGGTGGAGGCACACAAGGCCAGAACGGCAACGCACAATGCGACCAAAGAGGCAGAGCGATGTATGTGCCGGCTGAGAATCTCAAGGAGCCAGATGGAGGTGAACGCGCCGGCCGAGAGCTGCGTCAGCACCGTCATTACGATCAAGGGCCAATGCGGCTGCTCGAGTCGCAGGCGATACTGATCGACCTTGCGCACGTCACGGGGCAAGCGCGTCGGAAGTGTGATTCGGGTTGTTGAAAGGCTGTCATCCGCGGAGGGCATTCCGGGAGAGTTTGCGCCGGAACGATATTCTTCGCGCCACTCTGCCGTTCGGACCGTCTCAATGCGAATTGCGTCTTCAGGACAAGCGAAGGCGCATGCAGGTTGTTGCCCTTGAGTCAGCCTGCCGTAACACATATCGCACTTGCCAACGACGCCGCGCTCAGGATTGTATTGCGGTACGCCATAGGAACAATTCCAAGTGCAGTACTGACATCCGATGCAGGAGTCTGCATTGTGACGCACAATGCCAGTGACGGCGTCTTTTGAATATGCATCTACGGGGCATCCCGTCATGCAGGTCGGTTCCAGACAGTGATTGCAGCCCATCGAGAGATAGTGCCGGAGTGTGTCGGGATAAACTCCTCCCTCAATCTCGCCGACCCGACGCCAGAGAATATCCGCAGGGTTTCCATTTTGTTCATTGCACGCCACGACACAGCACTTGCACCCAATGCACTTAGTCATGTCGAAGTGAAAGCGATATTGTTCCCCAGGGCCTGGTGGCAATGGCAACGAGGGATTTGACCCCACGCCGCACAATGAGGAAATTAGTCCATCAGGAGTTTCCGTCGCCGTCGTCAGGCAAAATGCGGCATCGCCTGCCTGAGTGCGTTCGAGTAGGGGTAGTTCCATGGATGGCTCCATTGATGCGCAGGATTGATGACTAGATGCGAAGAGACATCATCGCGAGATGCGACCACAAGCAGAGGATCGCCGCTTCCAGGCGCAAGTGACCCGGAACGATTCGGTTTCGTTTTAGGCGATTAAGCCAGGCTCTTCGCGGAGCCGACAAGAGATCACTCATTCTGAATAGAGAGGGACCAGCATACGGAGCTGATCGAATTCGAGCAGAGCGTCTTAAAAACTCGCCCCGCGGAGAGTGATTGCGTCTGAGCATAACGGCAAACAAGATTGAGCGCAAGAGGAAAGCGCCGACAAGGTTTCATTGGGTTATAAGATGTAGAAATCCATAAATCCTCATGACTCCTTTATTGCTTTGTTGCTTTAATACGTGTTAATCAGGATTTAAGCAATTCTCTTTCCCTTCCGGCACCCTGACGTGCTGAAGGCGTTCGATAAGAGCGGACTCGCGGCAAGAGTAGCCAACCACGGTCCACTCTTCGCCTCTACGGCGCACTCCGATGCTGCGTCTCCCACATCACAAGTTCCAGTCTTTAGAGTTGCCGCAGTTGTGCGCCGCGTATCGATTGCGTCGCATCATGCAGCGACTTCACCTGACGCATTTCATTCCATGAATCGAGGTCAAAGACTATGCGTAATTTCTTTTTTGCCCTTATCTGTCTGTCTGTTTTAAGTTCTGAAGCTTCATCTGCTCAAAGCAATTTCTTCACTTCGTGGGAAAATCGTGTACGGGCCACATCAGCGAAGCAGCCGTCCTGGGGTGTTCCAATCTTCACGCCGACTTCCGGGATCGTTCAGCTGTTGCGCACAGACTTCATCCGGCAATACACCGGCACTCATACCACGACCTGGAACTACGGCGGAAGTAAGGGAGTGGATCTCATCCCGTGGTATAGGATGGAGGTTGATCTTAACGCGCCCGCATATATTCAGCACAACACTTCGAAGGCTCTCGACGGTGCTAGTGATCTCTCTGTACTGTTAAAGTATCGCTTTTTGGCTTCAAACGAAGAGCACCGCTCCTATTCGATCAGCGCGGGAATTGCGGCCACCGCTCCAACAGGAAGCTACAAGAATGGAACATCAGATGGGACGCTCTCACCGACTGTTTATCTCGGGAAAGGCTTTGGCCGATTCGACATTCAAACAGCCGCATCCGAGTCGCTGCCGACGGGCCACACGCGAACTTTGGGGCGGCCTGTGAGTTGGAACTCAGTCATACAGCGGAAAGTGGGGAAGATCTTTTGGCCAGAGATCGAGTGTAATTCGACCTTCTTCCGTGGAGGTCCCAACGACGGCAAGGTGCAGGCCTTTGTATCGCCCGGCCTTATGGTCAGCAAAATAAAATTCATGACGGAGTCGAACAACAGGCTTGCGTTGGCATTCGGTGTAGGTGAGCAGATTGCTGTTTCGCATTATCATTCCTACAACCACGGCCTCTCGCTTACTTCGCGCATTGTCTTCTAAGCGTCACGATGGAGGGTGTTAACATAGGCTCAATTCGGCGAAAATTTCAAGCGTCGAATTGTTCATGTGAGCACCTGCTTTGATTTCCTCTAGCTGCCCGTCGGCTCTACTTATCCAGTTTGGTCACTTTGCAATTGCCAGTCGGAGAGACAAAATGCCCGGGGCGAACTTTGGCGGTTTGCGGGTTCTTTCCCTCGAATCGCGACGGTCGGTCGAAGTCGCGAAGTTAATCCGCACTTATGGGGGCGAACCGCTGACTGCCCCCGCCATGCGTGAGATTCCGCTCGAGTCAAATTATCCCATTCTCGAATTTGCTGAAGCCTTGATGCGCGGTGCCTTCGATCTGGTCATCTTCACCACCGGGGTGGGCGTGCGGTCCCTGGTAAAGATCGTCTCTGAGCATTACGATCGTGAAACATTTCTGACTGCATTGCGTTCGGCAAAGATCGCGGCACGCGGACCGAAGTCATCCACGGCTCTCCGCGAACTGCAAATTCCAATCGCAGTGGTCGCCCCCGAGCCTTTTACGTGGCGCTCTTTGATGGTTGCACTGGAGGCAAAAATTGGCCCTGCACTGCAAGGCATGAATATAGCGGTACAGGAGTACGGTACTTCCAATCCTGAACTTCTTACGGCGCTCGCGGAGAAGAGCATCTCCATTACCCGCCTGCTTGTCTATCAATGGGCACTACCGGAAGACGTTCAGCCTTTGCGGGAAGCTGTTCTGGCGCTTGCTCATGGACACATTGACGTGGTGTTGTTCATGAATGCCGCGCAGGTTACGCATCTCTTTCTCATTGCGGAGCGCATGGGATACACCGACGCACTCCACGAAGGCTTTCGTTCTACGGTTATCGGCTCCATCGGACCCAGCACGACCGAAGGGCTCGCCGCGTATGGACTTGCAGCCGGATTATGAGCCGACGCAATCTAAAATGGGCTTTCTGATCAATGAGATGGCGCTGAATGCCGCCGCACTATTAGAGCAAAAGCGCTCCGCCGCCGCTCTGCATGTATCTCCGACCCCGGCACCGCCGGTCAGCCCGCTGCTGAAAAGCGAACAGCCTTCTACGGCTGCCGGACAGGTGCCGCTTTCCCCCGTTGACCTGCTGCACCAACTCGGAAACCAGATGGCGGCATCGGACTCTCTCCATACGGTGCTGAATCGTATTGTCGACTTTGCCTGTTCGGTGATCAGTTGCGATTCATGTTTTGTGTACGTGCTTGAGAACGATCAACTCGTCCTTCGTGCTTCCAAGAATCCTCATGCTGACGTCGTGGATCATCTTGGGATCTGGCTGGGGCAAGGAATCACCGGATGGGTTGGGTGGCATCAGTGAGCCCGTTGCAATTCCCGCCAAGGCCTTGCAGGATCCACGATTCAAGCGATTCCCTGACCTGCCCGAAGACACCTTCGAGGCGTTTCTTTCTGTGCCAATCCTGTGCCGCAGCAAGCTTGTCGGCGTCATCAACCTGCAGCATAGAAGACCCTATTATCACTCGGAGAGTGAAGTTCGTTTGCTCACGACGGCGGGTCATCTCGTAGGGGCCGAACTGGAGAGAGCCCGGCTTGAAACGGAGAATCTGCAACTTTCTGATCGTCTTGAATCACGCAAACACATCGAACGAGCCAAAGGTGTTTTACAGCGCGATTTCGGCCTTGATGAAGATTCGGCCTACAAGGCCATGCAGCGTGAAAGCCGGCAGCGACGCAAATCCATGCGCGAGATCGCCGAAGCAATTATCCTCAACGAGGATCTTCGCAAGAGCCGCCTTGGCGACCCTGGCAAAGCGCCGGCTCGCGAAACCCCGGCACAAAAGGCTAATAATTCTTCCAAGGCTGTGAACCTCGCTGAGGAGACCCATCGAATCAACTTTCTTGTATGCAACAGGAGAGTTGAGGTAGCATAAGCCTACGAGTGAGACAGTGCTGTCTCCTCCCATGTCCTCCCGGCACCAAGCCGTGTTCGGGTCTGCTCCAAGCAAATTCCAGCACTTCCATGCTCCGCGATGAGCCTTGAATTCTCCGCATCGTATGCGGCATTCAATCTCTGCGCGGTTTTGCGCTTTCATGCGCGACTCCGCAGCAAATGAGCGACTCGGCGGTTTCTCTGACCGAGAGCTCACGGAAGGACATTCGCCATGGAACTCCTGGAATCTCTCAAGTCGCGGGAATTTACCGATGAGCAAAAGCAATACCTCCTGGGCTTTTTCAGCGCTGCCGCGGAACGGGAAAAACCGTTTGCAGGTCATACCGCCGCAGGGCTCATCACGGCCGATGCCGCTCTCGCCGCAGGCAACAATGGGGACAAAGAGGAGGAGACATACTTCGGAACCTCGGTTTCCGACCTTTGCAGAGAGGAGATCTGGAAACATGAAGAGAATCCGCTCGATATCTGGGACAAACTGATTGCGCATGCCAATGAGAACCGCGCACCCGCCCCGGACGATCTCTTTCGCTTCAAATTTCATGGTCTCTTTTATGTTGCTCCGGCACAGGATTCGTTCATGCTGCGGCTTCGAGTCCCGGGAGGAACTCTCACCGGACACCAAATGCGTGGCCTGGCGGCAATGGCGGCTGAGTGGGGTTCTGCGCGAGCAGACATCACGACCCGCGCTAACCTGCAGATCCGCGAATTTCAGCCGAAAAACATAGTTCGAGTTCTCAACAAGCTGCAATGGCTGGGATTGACCTCGCGCGGATCTGGCGCCGACAACATTCGCAACATAACGGCCTCCCCGATTGCCGGGCGTCGATCCGACCGAACTGTACGACGTCGCGCCGCTCGCAGATGCACTCCATCATTACATTCTGAATTCGCGCGACATGTATGGCCTTCCGCGCAAATTCAACGTGGCCTTCGATAACGGCGGCGCAATCAGCGTTGTCGCAGATACAAACGACATAGGCTTTATCGCAACCCGCGTAGGCGAGGGAAGCGACGTTCCCGCCGGAGTGTATTTCCGGGTCCTGCTTTGCGGAATCACGGGACACAAGCAGTTCGCTACCGACTGTGGCCTGTTGTTGCTTCCGGAACAGACAGTGGCTGTCGCCGCAGCGATGATTCGCGTCTTCTCTGAAAATGGCGATCGAACTGATCGCAAGAAGGCGCGGTTAAAGTACCTCGTGGATCGCTGGGGCGTGGATCGATTCATTGCGGAGACAGAGAAACGGCTGGCATTTCCTCTAATGCGCTATCCGGCGGAACGCTGTGAGCCGCGTAATCCGATCGACCGCGCAGGTCACATTGGAGTCCATCCTCAGAAGCAGGCAGGTCTGCATTACATCGGCGTCTCGGTCCCGGTTGGCCGTCTCCCTGTGGCACAGATGCTTGCGCTCGCCGATGTCGCAGGCAGATTCGGCACCGGTGAATTGCGCCTTACCGTGTGGCAAAATGTGTTGATCCCTAATATTCCCAAAGACCGGCTGGAAGCGGCTCTTGCAGACATTCATGCAGCAGGTTTGGACTGGTCAGCAGGAACAGTGTTGCGCGGAACGGTAGCTTGCACCGGAAATCGCGGCTGCAAATATGCAGCCACGGACACAAAGGCTCATGCCCTCCAACTTGCGGGTCTTCTGGATGCCCGGTTCAAGATCGACCAGCCTGTAAATCTGCACGTAACCGGCTGTCCTCACTCGTGCGCACAGCATTACATCGGCGACATCGGTCTTCTTGGCACAAAGGTGAATGGCGCTGAAGGCTATCAGATTGTCATTGGGGGCGGTTCTGACCAGGACAGGGGACTCGCGCGTGAGTTGATTGCGTCTATCCCATTCAGTGAGCTGCCGCCGATACTGGAGAGGCTGTTCGCAGCGTACACCGAGCGCCACGATTCACAGGAATCGTTTCTTGAGTTCAGCCGCAGACACAGCATTGAGGACCTTCAATCGCTTTGTGCTGCAAGGGAGCAGGTGTAGCCGTGTCCGTCGATATTCCGTTCATCCCAGACAATGCGCCGTTCACGCCCGAGCAGCGAGCGTGGCTCAATGGCATGCTGGCGGGAATCTTTTCAGCAAGACCCGCGGAAGTGAACGCGTCGAGCAAGTCATCGCACCGGGTCGCGGTGCTCTATGCCTCGCAATCCGGCACAGCGGAAGGACTGGCACGCAAACTTGCCAAGGAACTGAAGGCTCAGGGTCACGCGCCCGCAGTTTCGACGCTGGTAGGTTACACTTCGGCGGCCCTGGCCGCCGAGAGATACGCTCTTCTCATAGCCAGTACTTACGGCGATGGCGATGCCCCTGACGGTGTGCAGCCGTTTTACGAGCAACTTTGTCTTGAGCACTTTCCTCGTTTCGAAAATCTCTCTTATGCAGTGCTAGCGCTTGGCGATCGTCACTATGAGCACTTCTGCAAGTTTGGAAGCGAGCTTGATACAAAGCTTGCTGGGTTAGGAGCGAACCGCCTCTGCAATCGGGTTGATTGTGATGTTGACGTGAATGAACCCTTTGAGCAATGGAAATCTGCGTTGATGCCACGGCTCCGCGAGAGCGCCACGAGGCGAGAGGCCCATTCACTGAGACCGAATCCCGCAGAAACAAGCTCACTTCAAGGATCAGTCTCGGAAAGTGTGGTGGATGACTCCTCACGGACTAATCCGCATTCTGTTCAAATCCCTTCGCGTGAAAACCCCGCACTGGCCACGATTGTGGACAAGAAGAACCTTGCCCATCGAGATTCCACAAAGGCTACGCTGCATCTTGCATTTTCGATTGAAGGTACGGGCATTCAATACGAAGCGGGCGACTCCTGCGCTGTTATCCCTCACAACGATGCAAGCCTGGTCACTGAGATCCTGCAGTCACTGCGGTTCAATGGCAACGAGCAGGTGCTGTGCGGCAAGGCAGGCACTACCACTCTTCACGATGCGTTGACGAATCATCTGCAGATCACGCGCCTCAACCGTAAAACAGTCAATGAATATGCCGTTCTTGGAAAGTGCGCGCGCCTGATCGAGTTGATGGCACCGGATCACCGTGCACAGCTTGACGCATACGTCTTCGATCGCGGCCTCGTTGATCTGTTGCTGGAGTTTCCGGGTGTGATTGAGGATCCCGCAGATTTGGTCGCCATGCTTCCGAAACTTACGCCGCGACTCTATTCCATTTCTTCGAGCCCGGTGGCGCATGTCGGTGAGATTCACACCACGGTCGCAGTCGTTCGTTACAGCTCGCATAACCGAGAACGCGGCGGAGTTTGCTCAACGCTGTTCGCCGATCGTGCTGCGATTGCCGACAGCTTGCCCATCTACATCCAACCAAACAAGAAATTCAGGTTGCCCAAGCCCGACGCCCCCATCATTATGATCGGCCCCGGTACAGGCGTCGCGCCGTTTCGCGCATTCCTGCACGAGCGTCGTGCTCTTGGTGCGAATGGCAAAAATTGGCTGTTCTTCGGCGAACGCAACGAGAAGACCAATTTCTTATATCGCGAAGAACTCGAGGCCATGCGTGCAGATGGTCACCTGACGCGGCTTGACACCGCGTTTTCTCGCGATCAGGCGGATAAAGTGTATGTGCAAGACAAGATGATGGAGCAGGCCTCGCAGTTTTGGAGCTGGTTGCAGGATGGTGCCAACGTCTACGTGTGTGGCGATGCATCCCGCATGGCCAAGGACGTGCACGCGGCGCTGCATGCGATCGTCGAGAAGTACGGTGGAATGTCATCGCACGCAGCCGAAGAGTATGTCCATGGGATGAAAGAGGAACACCGCTATCACAGGGATGTGTATTAAGACAGCCTTCGTATAGATAGCCGTAGAGAGAGTACTGGATCTGTGATCGAGCTGCCGGAGAACAGTAATTGGCCATCAGTCGTGTAGACATCTGGGATGGGAGGAGCTTCGCTGATCATTTTCCGCCCGACACTGTCGAGTACGGCAAAGGATCCGAGGATAACGATGGCCAAAACCGACCAAAAGCGTTTGTACAACATGATCGTCCCTCAATTGAAAGATGAAAAGCAGGTCGCATCCTGATCCGTCGCCGGCTGCGATGAAGCCAAGTTAACGAATTTGCAAACTGAACGCAGGGCCTAAGTCACAACTTTGTGAAAACGATCACATTTCGAGAACTAGAGTCTCGCAACAAGGCGAGGTCCGGAGTGTGATTTAGGGCAGCTCGCGAGCCTCCTAATCTGTCAAAGGAGTCACTATAGGTTCAGCCAGAATTCATTGAGAAGCGGAAGCCGGTTTGCGTTGGTTCCTGCTAAAGTTGCCAATGCCCGTCATATGAACGAAATTCGCCTTCCTTAGGCAGCATCTCGTTGTTTCTGGGACTCAGAGGTTGCAAAGCATGTCATTTCGCTCGGTTTTCCTCGCAGTCGTCATTGCGTTTGCGCTGATTGTGTCCGCCTTTCTTGTCAATCGGCAGCGTCCGAGCGTAGAGACGGCGCAGCCCACTGCCGACTTCGTTCGGGCCTCAGGAAAGTGCGCTGAGTGTCATGCGCGCCTCCAGTATTCGGTTGTCCACGAATACGAGATGTCCGCCCATGCAAAGAAGGGCGTGAATTGCCTCGACTGCCATCAACCGGGCCACGGTCAGCAGAAAGTCGATCATCATGGATTTGTCATCAGTGCCCGCCTGACTGCCGGCAATTGCCGGTCCTGTCACGAAGGTATTTACCAGGAATTCCTGCAGAGTCGCCATGCTGCACCCAGTTGGGCGGCAGTTCATGGCGAGAAGGGCCTAAGCCCGGAACAGGTTTCCTTCAGTGAGCAGTTTCAACCCGGCGGCTCGAGGCGGCCACCTAATCCTCTGGTGCTTCCGGAAGGGCATCCCGCGGCAACCTCAGGTTGCGAACAATGCCATGCCGTCGGCAAGCCCAATGACGATGGGACAATCGGGACCTGTACTCAGTGCCATTCGCGGCATACGAGTTCAGTTGCTCTCGCCCGACTGCCCTCAACCTGCGGCCAGTGCCATATGGGGCCCGACCATTCCCAGGTGGAGATCTACAACGAGTCGAAGCATGGCGTGATGTTCGCAGCTCAGCGCAATCTGCAGAAGCTCGATGCAGACCCAAGCACACTTACAACACGGGATATGTTCGTTCCCACTTGCGCGACCTGCCACATGAGCGGCATCAATGGGCTAAAGGTCACCCACAATCCATCCGACAGGCTTGGCTGGTATCTCGCGGATGCGGTGACGACTCATCGCCCGAACTACCTGCAAGCCCAGTTCAACATGAAGCAAGTCTGCACCCAATGTCACACCCAACCTCTGGTCGATCGGGTTTACAGCCAGGGCGAGGAAGTTGTTCAAAGCACGAACGCGCGGATTCTCACTGCCAAAGCAATCATGGATGACCTTCGCAAGGATGGTTCACTGTCGGGGCCGCCCTTTACACATACGATCGACTTCACTTACTTCAATCTCTGGCACTATGACGGCCGAACATCAAAGCATGGCGCGTTCATGGGTGGAGCAGATTTTGTACAGTGGCACGGCAACTACGAGTTGCTCTCGAAGACGATCGAGCTTCAACACGAAGCCGACGAACTGCGGAGGGAGCATGCACACAAGTAAGGCGCTTCTCCAACTACAAAGAATTATCGTCGACAGACGCCTTCGGTGGGCGCGCGATCCTCAGATTTGGGTTGAGCTTTTTGTGACCGCAAATCTGGCAATACTTGCTGCGGATATCTACATTGCTCACTCAGTCAATCATTTTCAGAAGGCCGCTGAGTACATTCCGCTCTACTTTTCCCTCGGAGCGCCGGTGGTGTTAGCCATTCTGATCGCCTTGCGTTGGGTCGGAAACTTCGAATCTCCCTGGCGCGATGTTGGATACATGGTTGGCTGGCTTGCTGTGCTGGTTGGCCTGGGGGGAGTTCTCTATCACTTGGAGAGCCGCTTCTTTCTTGATCGAACCCTGAAGAGTCTCACCTATGCAGCTCCATTTGCCGCCCCGCTGGCGTATACCGGACTTGGTTTTCTGTTGCTAGTGAACCGGATGGTGGGCGCTCGAACCTCGGAATGGGCGCGATGGGTGATCCTGTTGGCGCTCGGCGGATTCTTCGGAAATTTTGTACTGTCCCTGACCGACCATGCGTCAAACGGATTCTTCGCAAGGACAGAATGGATTCCGGTGATATCGTCAGCACTCGCAACCGGTTTCCTGATTGTTCCGCTCGTACATACCGTCACTCGTCGATATATGGATGTCTGTCTTATCGTTATGCTGTCGCAGGCTCTCGTCGGCTTACTGGGATTCTGGTTTCATGTTCAGGCAAATCTTGTCGAACCAGGTCACAACTTGTTCGAGAAACTGGTCAACGGCGCTCCGCCAATGGCTCCACTATTGTTCCCGAATCTTGTAGGCCTCGCGCTTATTGGAATCTGGGCTCTCCTCCCCCATCTTGACGAAGCTATGCCCACCCATTCTTGGCTGGGCGCAGCCTACGATTGGGCGCACCCGGGAGAAGCGCCGGAGGGCAGGAATTAAGGCAGGTATGTGCTTCGCGCCGAGATGCGCGCAACTGCGCAACAATCCGTTGATCAGGGGTGTTCACGGCAAATTCTGGTCGGCCAACGAGAAAAGTGAGTGCCAGATTCGTGGCGAAGAGCAACACTCCTGATAGCTCCAGCGTTCCCGAAATGGGGAGCACTCGCCAGAAGGAGACCAGGCCTTCATATGCCACACGCTCCGACGAGACACGCAACACACACACCGTCTGAAGGAACAGCAAGCGGAAGAAGATGAGGCCTTTGCTGAAGAATGTTCTGAATCCCAGCGAAATGGGGCAGGATGCGCGGGCCGATTGCGAACACCATTGCCGCCGCGAATCCGACCGTAAGGGCGTGAGGCGAGGCACCCCAGATCCCGCCGTGCACAGAGTAAGATGAGAAGCGCTTGAATCTTGCAGAAGGGATACGGTCATGACGCAATTCCTTGTTTCTCGCCGCAACTTTCTTAAGACGGCGGGAGCGATCGCAGGAGGATCCTGGGCACGTGGCATGCGCCCCCTCGTTGGCCAAATGGCCTCGGCCGGCGCACCGGACACGAAGGCCGATTACACACTGAAGATAGCGACCACTCCGCTGGAGATCGCTCCCAAGCGCATCGTATCCGTGACGACGTACAACGGCCAGTTTCCCGGACCATTGCTTCGGATGAAGGAGGGGCAAAGGGTCACAGTCGATATTCACAATGAAACTGATGTCCCCGAGCAGTTGCATTGGCACGGCCAATTTATAGGCACCGACGTGGACGGCTCCGGCGAAGAGGGCACACCCTTCATCGCCCCGCATGGCAGCAGGCGGCTCTCCTTTGTTCCTGGCCCGTCGGGTTTCCGTTTCTACCACACCCACGTGCGAGCGGGTGCGGATCTGGCGGCAGGTCAGTACAGCGGGTTGGTTGGACCTGTTTACATCGAGCCGAAAGAGAACCCCGGGCGCTACGATCGCGAGGTCTTTCTCACGATGAAAGAGTTTCAGCCCACACTCAGCCGCGGTGGCGATATGGCGATGGATTTCCTATCGCCGGCGCAGACGATTCCCGTACTGAAGGATGCCGGCGAGACGTCCATGAAGGCTTCGCTGGCAAAGGGCATGCAGCATGGTTACGAAGTTGGCTATGACTCATTCACGATCAACGGAAAGATGCTCGGGCATGGTGAGCCAATTCGCGTGAAGCAAGGCGAGCGCGTCCTGTTTCATGTGCTCAATGGGAGTGCCGGAGAGATCCGCAGTCTCGCCCTGCCGGGCCACACTTTCAACATAGTTGCAATGGATGGAAATCCGCTTCCCAAGCAGGTTCGCGTTCCAGGCCTCTGGCTGGGCACTGCGGAGCGCATCTCCGCAATCGTCGAGATGAACCATCCGGGAGTCTGGGTGATGGGCGATCTCTCCGACGATGACCGGAAGCACGGCATGGGAATCGTTGTGGAGTATGCAGGCTACAAAGGCAAGCCGCAATGGATCGCGCCGAAGCCCTTCAAGTGGAACTACGCGCACTTTGGCAGCGCGGCGGCAACTGTTACACAGCCGGATGAGACCTTCGAGATGGTCTTTGCGAAGCAGAACGCTGCTATGGACGGCTTCAATCAGTGGACGATCAACGGAGTGTCATATCCGATGGACCAAATGACGGCGAAGCCGATGTTCCATCTACGGGAGGGGAAGCGTTATCGCCTTCGCTTGAAGAACGCCAGCGATGACATCCACCCCGTCCACCTGCACCGTCACAGCTTTGAGGTGACGCGGTTTGCCGGCCAGCCGATGTCTGGATTAATGAAGGATGTAGTGATGGTCAACGGATATCAAGAGGTGGAGATCGATTTCGTCGCAAACAACCCAGGGCTCACTTTGTTTCACTGCCATCAGCAACTCCACATGGACTTCGGCTTTATGTGTTTGTTCGACTACATCTAACCAAACCACAGGACATGAAGCGGAGGGAGGAGTCTTATTACACCTCTTGCTGGCGGCCATGTCACATTCCGAAGCCCTATCCCGTCCCACCATTGGAAACTGGAGGTGCGAAAGCCGATGAAACGCACATTCGCTATCATCCTTGCCGCTCTGGCTGTTGCGGCCCTGTTCGGAGGGCTTGTACATCTCGTGCTGGTGGTTGCGCACGTTTCCCAGCCAGCCGCCACCACGGTTCAAGGCTTAACCCCAAGGCGGCTCTGGGCCACGATGGTCGCTGGGCTGGCGCTGGTCGGCGTGGTCATCGGAGGGGTGGCTCTGGGCCGGCCCTCCAGTCGTTTCGGCAGCGCTTCCGGGCGACTCGGAGCCATCGTGGCCCTGACGGCGGGCCTAATCGCCGCATTCAATGGCTGGCTGAATTTGGCTGTTGCCAACGGCGGTCCCGGCACCGGCAATGGAGTGGTCGGAGGCGCAGCGGGGCTCGTGCTGGGGCTGATTGCCATGGCCCTCGGCGGGCTGGCTCTAGACCGTTTTCGCCGCACCGCCGCAGAGCCGGGGCGAACGACGTGAGTTCAACGAACGCAATGTCGAACCCCGCCGAGAGCTTCGAGCCGTACCGCCGCCGGCTGCTCGGTCTCGCATACCGGATGCTAGGGTCGATGGCCGACGCCGAGGACGCGGTGCAGGAGACATATCTGCGCTGGCATGCGACCGACCGCGAAAGGGTATTGGATCCGAAGGCATTTCTCATGACCACAACGGCGCGAATTTGTCTGGACATGTTGACGTCGGCGCGCGCGCGGCGCGAGGAGTACGTCGGCCCGTGGCTGCCTGAGCCGGTTGTAGACACAGCGGCGCTCTCGCCCGACAGCCGCACCGAGCTTGCCGAGGATTTGTCCATTGCTCTGCTCTTGACGCTCGACCGATTGTCGCCGCTCGAGCGCGCCGCATTCCTGTTGCATGATGTGTTTGATTTCTCCTTCAGCGAAGTGGCCACGGCGCTGAATCGGGGCGAGGCAGCGTGCCGGCAACTCGCCGCACGCGCACGTGCCCACGTGCGCGCAGCGCGACCCCGCGGCGGGAGCCCGCCGACGCGCTCGGACGAGATCGATGCGAAACATGCTCAGCTCTTATCCGCATTCGCGGCGGCAACCCAGGCGGGCGATCTCAATCGGCTGACGCAGATGCTCGCGAGCGACGTGCATGTCGTGACGGACGGTGGTGGCAAGGTGCGGGCGGCGCTCAAGGCAATCGATGGCCGCGATCGCGTGGCGCAGTTCCTGGTAGAGGTCACACGCAAACGCCCAGATGCATGGTGGCGCGAAGACTTCAAGCCTCGGTTTGCAATCATCAATGGCTTGCCCGGTGTCATCGTAGACGCACCCGAGGGACCAGTGCAGACGACGGCGTTCGAAATTGAGGACGGCGTGATTCGAGCTTTCTATGTAGTGCGCAATCCGGATAAACTGCGGCATTTAGCCCCTGCGCGACATAAGGGCTATCCCGAATAAACGAGCGAGTGTTGGTCCGGGTCGCGGTAAGTGCCTCGAACCCAGACTTGGAATCATCATCCTGTCAACCTTGCTCTGTGCGCCCGCATGTGGCAGCCGATTCGTTTGTAATTCTTTACGCGAGCAGACCTGGAACAATGCTGGCCGGAGTAGGGCCCGTGAGCTTTTGATCGAGCCCTTGAAATTTGTAGGTCAGCTTGTTGTGGTCAATGCCAAGGCAATGCAGGATGGTTGCGTTGAAATCGCGCACCGTGACTGGATCCTTGACCACGTTGTAGCTGTACTCGTCAGTTTCGCCATAAGTGATGCCGGTTCGGACGCCGCCGCCGGTCATCCAGGTAGTAAAGCAGCGGGGATGGTGATCGCGGCCGTAGTTTTCGGGAGTCAGGCCTCCCTGGCTGTAGACAGTGCGGCCAAACTCGCCCGCCCAGATAACGAGCGTGTCGTCGAGCAGGCCACGCTGTTTAAGGTCGGCGACCAGGGCGTAGCAGGCCTGGTCCGTCTCCTGGCAAAGGATCGGTAGTGTGCCGGTTACGTTGCCGTGCACATCCCAGCCGCGCTTGTAGACTTGCGTGAAGCGCACGCCGCGTTCGGCCATGCGGCGGGCCATGAGGCAGTTGTAGGCAAACGTGCCCGGCTCTCGGGCGTCAGGCCCATACAAGTCCCAGGTCGACTTTGGCTCTTTGCTCAGATCGGTGAGCTCAGGCACCGAAGTTTGCATCCGGTAAGCCATCTCGTATTGGGCGATGCGGGCGTGAGTCTCAGGATCGCCCAACTCCGAGGAAATCTGCTGATTGATGGTATGGACTGCATCGAGCATCTTGCGGCGCGCCTCGTGGCTTACGCCATCGGGGTCGCTGAGATAAAGAACTGGATCGCCCTGCGACCGCAATCCCACGCCGGCAAATTCGGAGGACAGGAATCCGCTGCCCCACAACCGCGACGAGACGGGTTGATTGTCCTCTTTCATGTTCAACTTGCTTTGCAAGACCATGAAAGTGGGTAAATTGTCGTTCATGCTGCCGAGACCGTAGGCCAGCCATGAGCCGAGGCACGGCTTGCCGGCATTCATATTGCCCGTGTTCATGAGCATGATGGCCGGCTCATGATTGATGGCCTCGGTGTTGGTGGATTTGATAATGGCGAGATCATCGACGATGCGCGCCGTATTTGGCAGCAGATCGCTGATCCAGGTGCCCGTCTTCCCATAGCGTTTGAATGCCCAGTGCGAGGGTGCGATTGGAAAGCGCGCCTGTCCGGCGGTCATGCCGGTCAACTGCTGGCCGCCGCGCACGGAGTCGGGAATGTCTTTGTCGTAAAGCGCGGCCAGATTCGGCTTATAGTCCAGCAGATCGATCTGCGGCGGACCGCCGGACATGAAGAGATAAATCGCCCGCTTGGCCTTGGGAGCGAAGTGCGGCATCTTGAGCGCTGCCCCTTGGACTCCTGGCTCGCCTTTCGTGGCTTGCTGCCCGGACGTGTCGCCGCGGAGGGCGCGGTCTCCCATCAGGCTTGCCATGGCCGCCCATCCCAGCACTTTTCCCGTGCGTCCGAGGAAGTGGCGCCGAGTTTGCAATTCCGCCCATTCGCGTTTCATGCCAGCGGGAACGGCAAGATTCATGACGTCGGGTTCGCGTTCTGTATCGGTGCAGAGAGGATGCTGCTTCATTCGTGGTCCCTCATCTATTTGGTAATCGTCTCGTCCAGATTTAGCATTTCGCTCGCCACCATGGTCCAGGCTGCCAACTCGGGCGCCGGGATAGATGGGTCGCTCTTTTTCTCGCCCACGCTGACCAATTTCTGGGCGGCCTTAGGATCGGCCGCATAGAGTTTTTCCATCTGCGCCAGCGAATTCTCAAGCACGGCCGCCATTGGAGCGGGCGGGTCATGCGCGAGCAAAATGTCGGCCATCAGCTGAATGCGATGCTGGGAGCTGTGGCCGCCTTCCTTGATCACTCGTTCGGCAAGCGAGCGCGCGGCCTCGACCCATTGCACATCGTTCATGGTCACCAATGCCTGCAGGGGTGTATCGGTACGTTGCCTGCGCGTGCAAACCACATCGCGCATAGTCGCGTCAAAGGCGTCCATATCGGGCATCATGGCCATGCGTTTCCAGTAGCTGTACATGCTGCGCCGGTAGAGGCTGACGCCGTGATCCTGTATGTAATGCCGCGTATCGCTCGCATTGTGGCCCTGCTCCCAGATATTCGCCGGCTGGTAGGGCTTTGCGCTGGGCCCGCCGATTTTATTCGCCAGCAGGCCGCTTGATTGGAGCGCAATATCGCGCAGGGTCTCGGCGTCCAAGCGGAAGCGCGGCCCGTGGGCCAGAAGCAAATTCTTCGAGTCCTTCAGGAGCTGCTCGGGTGTCGATTTTGCGCTCTGCCGGTAAGCAGCTGACATGACCATCAGCTTGTACATATGCTTGACGTTCCATCCGCTGTCGCGGAATTCGGCGGCCAGCCAGTCGAGCAGTTCGGGATGTGACGGGCGCGCGCCCATGATGCCGAAGTCTTCAGTTGTTTCGACCAGGCCAGTCCCGAAGATTTCGTTCCACATGCGGTTCACCGTGACACGTGCTGTCAGCGGATTGTCAGGACTCACCGTCCATTTGGCCAGAGCCAGCCGGTTGCGTGTCTGGTCTGCGGGCAGGGCGGGTAGATAATGTGGCGTGTTCGCTTCCACCCGCTCAGTGCGGGCCGAATACACACCTCGCGTCAAGACGTTGGCATAGGCAATCGAAGGCCGCTCCCAGGAGACCATCGTCAGATCGCCGCCTTCCGACAGCTTGTCTAGCTGGGCATTCAACCCGCGGATCTGATTCTCGAGAGCGATCGCAGATTGATCGACGTAGTTGAAGTAGAACTCGCTTACAGCATGAGCTTCATCCAGGCTCCATTTGTCGGCAGGATGGCTAATGACTTCCGCTGCATAGTCTGCGAATGGCAGGCGCTCGACTTCGTCGGCCGTCAAGGCGCGGCCATACAAGCGAATATCCTGGTAGCGAGTCTCGCGTGCCGGATCGGCATCTGGATATCGCCAACCGAGTTGCATCGGAACTTGCGTCCGGATGGATTTCTGATCAAGCGTGTCCATCGCCACTGTCGTCCGAATCGGCGCACCGTCGACATAAATCCGGACGCCTGATGCTTTGCCCGAGCCGTCGTATGTAAAGAAGACATGTCTCCAGTGACCGTCGACGGGCAGCGGTTCGATGGTCGAAACCTTGATTCCAACCCAGCGCGTGGTGTCCTCTGCAGGCTTCGGGGTCTTGGGCGCTTCGGCTTTTACAACTTCTTTCTTGGCTTCCGGCTTCTTGGGAGTCTTTTTCTCTGGCGGCTTGTTGGGCGCAAGATCCTTCGGGGTGAGATCGACCGGAGTCGGATACTCGAAAGCTTCCTTCTCCGCGACGGGCTTCTTGACCTCGGTCTTCGTGAGAATTTTGAGGTCCTTGGGCCCCTCGTTGACGAGCTCTACGCTGACGATCCCTTTCTCGATCGAGAGATCCCAGCCGCGATTGTGCTGACTGGTATCCATCCTGGAAAGTAGAGCGCCGGTTGCGTTATTCAGGGTGTAGTTGGGCGCGGAACGGACCATAAACCATCCGCCTGATGAGAAGGACTGATTGCCTTCATAGTCGCCGGTTTGTCCAAGGAGGATGTGGGTGCTGGCGTCCATCCGGAAGTCGGGCCAAAGCCAGGTGGTCTCACCCCATTGCGGCTTGAACTTCCCAATCGGAAAACTGGCCTGCTGCGGATGTAGAGCGCTGTTGCGCAATTCCTCGCCGCCGCCCTCATCCAGGCGGAGCCGCAACACCAGGTTGTCGGAAGAAACCGATTGCGGGATGCGCTGCCGCGACGTAATCCAGCGGGGAATCAGTTTCCGCTCCTGCGAACGCAGAGAAGCGAGTTGACCCGTCAGTTCTGATCGCCTGGCCAGAACGTTGTTGTACGCGCCTTGATTCTGCGCTTTGGGAATGCGCGCCATCGGCGTCCACACAGGCCGGTCGCCGTTGAATGGCTTCTCCTCGATGTTGTTGAAGAACGCGGTCAGCGCATAAAAATCCTTCTGCGTGGTCGGATCGTACTTGTGATCGTGGCAAACAGCGCAGCCGACAGTGAGCCCCATGAATGTCGCGCCATAGGCCTCGGCGCGCTCCCTGGCGATGTTGGCACGCAGCTCTTCCGGAATAGCGCCACCCTCGTTGCTGCTCACGCCCAGGCGAATGTATCCGCTGGCGATGAGCGGGTCGAGGTTCTTCGCCGCCATAAGATCTCCGGCGATCTGCTCCATGGCGAACTGATCGAACGGTTTGTTGCTGTTGAACGACCGGATCACGTAGTCGCGGTAAGGCCAGATATCGCGGCTGTTGTCGAGGTGAATGCCGTAAGTGTCGGCGTAGCGCGCGTAGTCCAGCCAGTAGCGGGCGCGGTGCTCGCCGTAGGCCGGCCGCGCCAGCAGCCCATCCACAAGGTGTTCATAGGCTTGCGGCGACTTGTCATTCTCAAAGGCTCGCGCCTCGGCTGGTGTGGGCAACAGGCCCGTCAGGTCCAGCGTGACACGGCGAATCAGCGTTGCCTTGTCAGCTTCCGGCGAGGGCTTGAGGCCCTCCTTCCGGAGCCGCGCCAGAATGAATCGATCGATAGGACCGTTGCCCCAATCGGCGGCATCGGCAATCGCCGGCGGTGGTGGCTTGCTGGGCTTCTCAAAGGCCCAATGTGGGCGGTAGACGGCGCCTTCGCTGATCCACTCTCGCAGGATGGCAATGTCCGCGGCCTTCATCGGCTTGGCCTCGCCCTGCGCATTCTGCGGCATCAGGTGGTGCGGGTCGTGGGATTCGATGCGCTTGATGAGTTCGCTCTTTTCAGGATGACCTGGAACAATCGCGTCGGGATGGCCGGGGCGCCTGCGGAAGGCTGATTCCTCGAGGTCCAGCCGCAGGCTGGCTTTGCGCATCTCGGGGTCGGGCCCGTGACAACTGAAGCAGTTGCTGGCGAGGATCGGCTGCACATCCTGATTGAAATCAAGATGCTGCGTGCCGTGCGTGACCATGCCTGTCGACTGGCCGGAATGGCAGCCCATCGGCGCGCAAAACAATACTCCCGCGGAAACCAATCCGATTGAGGACATGAGTTGAGCAGGCTTGCGCCTCACTATGGCATAAGGATCCGGTTGGTTTGGATAGATCTTCGGCACTCGCAATCGGCTCCTTCCTTCGATAGTGGAGAGTATAGTGCAGCATTCAAAAACCTGGCATCACTCAATCGTTCCGGCATTCGATCACCGGCGGACATTCATACGACGGAGAACAGTGGGTTGTGGCGAGCGAAGTGCTCGCGTCGGGACAAGCCCAACCTTCGGCTCTGTTCTTCGACCACCGTGGAAGTCCCGTTGGTTGCCTCGTGTCCAGCTGAATCGGCGACAATCAATAGAGCGGACTGAGGAGAAATCAATGGCGATTCAGATTGGTGCAAAGCCCGACAGTGGGTTTGATGACCCGATTGGCATGCTCAAAGATTGCCACAGAAGGATCGAGAGCTTTCTCGGCATTCTCTGCGTGGCGGCCGGCCGTGCGCAAGGCAGGAGATTAACCGACGAGGAGCGTGGTGCGGTGCAAGCGGCACTGCAATACTTTCGATCTGGTGGACGGCGCCATACGGTAGACGAGGAGGAGTCGCTTTTTCCTCGGCTTCGCAAATGCGCAGCAGATTCTTTGGAAGAAATCGACAGGCTGGAGTTAGATCACCAAATTGCAAGCGATCTTCATGAATCAGTCGAGCGCCTCTATTCAAGCTGGATCGAATCGGCTGGACTCGGACCCGAGGAAACGCAGGAGTTGCTTCTGCAGACGGCGCACCTCAAGCAACTGTATTCCGACCATATCCTCGTCGAGGAAACGATCGTTTTCGCCCGGGCCACCCAAGTGCTGGACCGCCAAGTCATGGAGGCAATTGGCACGGAATTTCGATTCCGGCGGAAGTAGAATTTCTAGCAGCGGCGGTGTGCCGCGTCATTGCAAGCTGAAGCGGATTTTCGAGCAAAGCAATCTCCGTCAGTGGGTACTGCTAGGAGCACAACCCGCTGATCGAACTGGAGAATCCGCTGGCCGAAGTTCCTTGAACCAGCCAGCGAAACTTGCGCCCTTTGCCCTGTGAAAGGTGCTCGCTGAGCATCGCGTGCCATAGCGAAGAACCATGTAAGATGAGGTCAATTCAGTATGCGACGCTTGTCATTGCCTCCCGAGACTTTTCGTTTCCTTGCGCACAATCTTGCCGATTTCACCGCCGAGCACCTCGCAAGACTTCCTCAACTTCCTTCCTACCCTTCCAAAATCAGCGGACAACAGACTGAGCACTTGTTCGGGGGCGATCTCCCCCTGGACGGCATGGGCGCTGCTGCCATCGATTCGTTACCGGAGGTGTTTGATTGTTCGCGTCCTGCTTCCCCACGATTCTTCGGGTATGTCTTCGGATCAGGCGAGCCTGTAGGGTCCCTTGGGGAGTTTGCGGCAAGCGTGTTGCATCAGAATGCCGCAGCCTGGCGATCGGCGCCGGCCGCAATCAGTATTGAGCGGACAGTCATTCGCTGGCTGGCAAACGCAGTCGGCTGCATGGGCTTTAACGGCAGCCTCACCCTCGGGGGCTCATCTGCAAACCTTATGGGTTTGTGTATGGCCCGGGAAGCCAAGGCGCCCGCAAATCGAACCGGGGTGAGAAGCGGCGTTATTTACTGCTCGACAGAAGCGCACATGTCGATTCCGAAAGCTGCGGCTTTGCTGGGGCTGGGGCATGATGGGGTCAGGCTCATTGCAGTCGATGAGGCATTTCAAATGCAAACGGAAGAGCTTCGTCGTGCGATCTTGCTTGACTTGCGGAACGGCAAGGTGCCCATAGCGGTGGTTGCAAGCGCAGGAACGACGGCGACCGGCAGCATTGACCCATTGTCAGAAATAGCTGACATTTGCGAGGAATTTGGGCTCTGGCTGCACATTGATGGGGCATACGGCGCGCTGGCGTCGCTGGCCATTCCAGACGCATTTCAAGGATTGGCGCGTGCGGACTCGCTATCTCTTGATCCTCACAAATGGCTCTATCAACCAACCGGGTGCGGCTGCCTGCTTTACCGGGATCCATCAGCTGCACGGCAAGCCTTTGCACACTCGGGAGAATACGCACGCGCTCTCTCAGATGATCCGATCGAAGGTTTTGCATTCTTCGAGGAATCGATGGAACTTTCAAGACCGTTCAGAGCGCTGGCGCTGTGGTTATCGCTGCGATACCATGGGCTCCGCGCATTTCAGGAATCAATTCTTGAAGACCTTCGCCTTGCCAGAGTTTTGGCAGTTTCCATTGATGCTGAAAGAAGATTACAGAGGCTTGCCCCGGTCGCACTGAGTGCGGTGTGCTTCCGATATGCAGACGGGAGCGGAGATCTGAATGCGCTGAACCAGGCAATATTGAGCCGGGTAGTTCGCCGCGGACGCGTTTACATCTCCAATGCCATGATTGGCGGCAAATTTTCTCTAAGAGCATGCGTCGTGAATCACCGCACAACGGAAGACGACGTGCAACTGGTTGTAAGCGAGGTGCTCGCCGCAGTCAATGATCTGGCTGGTTGAGCGCTTCCTGGTTTTCTGCTTTGTTTAACTTGAGTTGGTGCCTTCTTGCTCGAGTATGCCAAACCCGCTCGCAGAGCGGTGAAAGCATGCCCTAGGGCGTATCAGTCTGGATCGGCCGGCTTCTCTCGTGCTCTGCCGAGTCGGAGATCGAACTGCGCCTGCTTTGACGAAAAATCGGTCCCGAACGCCAGTTTTCAATTATTTTTGGCTACATTTGTAAGGACACACAAATGTCGCTTAGACTCGTGGTACTGCTTTGAGCAGCTTCAGTCGCACAATGAATCAATGAAAAAGAGCACGCATCCGACTCTGAGCGAGGTGGCACGACAAGCAGGGGTCGGCAACACCACCGTGTCCCGAGTCATCAATGGTGGGGATCGCGTCAGCCCCAAAACGCTTGCGCGCGTGCGCCGGGTCATTGAGGCATTAGGTTACCAGCCCAACCAAGCTGCTCGCGTGCTCAAGGGAGATCGGACCAGAACCATTGGGCTGATGATTCCCAGTCTCGCCGATCCATTCTTCTCAAGCTGTGCTGAAGCCGCTCAAGCGGTGGTTCGCGCTAACGACTCGCTGCTCATCGTGACCGCGACCCAGAATGATCCTCACACCGAGATTGAGAATCTCAAGGTGCTTATCAGCCACCGCGTCGATGGGCTTCTGATTGCGCCGGCCAATTCTCGAAGCCAGGCATTGTGCAATCTCGTGAACCGGCTTTCCATCCCCATCGTGGCCATCGATCGACCCTTGTTCAATTCGTCGGTTTCGTCGGTGGTTACGGATAATTTCAAGGGAGCGCGGTCAGCTACCCAGCACCTGGTGGAGCATGGCTGCGAACGGATTGTGTGTCTCACGGGAGAAACCACGCTTTTCACAATCCACGAGCGTATTCGCGGTTACCGGGCGGCAGTCAGCGCAGCGGGATTGCCTTGCACGGTGAACACATCGATCAAGGATTATAGATCGGCGGAATACGCTATCGAGAGCTTGCTCGCCGGGCCGAATTGTCCGGATGCGTTCTTCACTCTGAAAAACAGCACAACGATTTATGCTTTTGAGGTTCTACAGAAGCTGAACGTTACGATGCCAAAGCCCATTGCCTTACTGGGTTTTGACGATTTTGAGCTGTCCACGACCCTTCGTCCCTCGGTGAGCGTCGTGCAGCAACCGGTTGAAGAAATCGGACGAGTTGCTGCGGAGCTTCTGTTTGAGAAGTTCTCGGGATCGCCGAAAAGTGGCGGGATCCCTCGGACCACGCGGACGCGGCGAGTACTGCTTGATACGCAGCTCATTCGCCGCATCTCATGCGGTTGTTCCGCTCATCTCGTTTGATTTGGCTCAGCGATTTCGTTTCAATGCCGCCCTTCTCGTTCATGTAAGGAATGCAGGTTGTAGAATGATCCCGGCTCCTTTGCGATTGCGATGCGGCAAAGACACGCCGGCATTCGAGATCCTGAATTGTTTGTCGTATCAAGAAGCGAATCTAAACTGGCGATCAGATCAAATTCAATGAGACATTCGTTGGCGCAATCTCGCAACTCGGTTGCTTGCGTGCTCGCCACCGTCATCTTGTGCTGTGTCCTGCAATCGAAGCAGGAGTGGGCGCAAGATACTTCCGGCAGAGTGGCAGGGAAGGGAAAGCCGGCAAACACCCCGCGGAAAGCGCCCGTTACCGCGTCAGGATTCGTCGATTCTGGGCCAGTGGTCTTCGAAGATGTTACGAAAGCGGCGGGGCTCGATGGCTGGAATCACACCATGGGCGCGAAAGACAAGGGGTTGATCTGCGATGTGAATGGTTCGGGTGTCGGGCTGATCGACTACGACAACGACGGGTGGCTCGACATCTATTTGGTAAATGGATCCAATTTCAACGCGCTCGATGGCAACCAGGAATCACCCCATGCGGCTTTGTTTCATAACAATCGTGACGGCACATTTACTGATGTTGCGGCGAAAGCGGGCGTCACAAATGATCGCTGGGGCTTCGGCGTGGCAATAGCCGACTTTGATAACGACGGCTGGCCCGACATCTTTGTGAGCAACCTTGGCAAGAACCGCTTATATCGCAACAATCACGACAGCACGTTTAGCGACGTCGCCGAACGGGCAGGAATTACGCTGGGAAACTGGTCTGCGGGAGGAACGTGGGGTGATTACGACGGCGACGGCCGCCTGGACCTGTTTGTCACCGGATACGTTCATTTCGACCGCGACAACTTGCCCTATGAAAAGACGAAAGCGGTGGGATTCTCCTATTGCGAGTTCCGCGGCGAGCCGGTAATGTGCGGCCCAAAGAATATCGAAGGAGAACCGGACCATCTATTTCACAACAACGGCGACGGCACGTTTACCGACGTAAGCGCGAAGGCCGGTGTTTCTGATGAGACGAATCGCTACTACGGATTTACGCCGGTATTTGTGGATGTGAACAACGACGGCAAAGTTGATCTTGTGGTGGCCGACGACTCCACGTTGAGCTATTTGTATATCAATCGCGGCGATGGGACATTTGACGACGCGAGCTATGCTTCGGGATTCGGGCTGAACGAAGATGGTCATGAAGTTGCGGCCATGGGCCTAGCTGTCGGCGACTATTTGAACAATGGCCTGGTGGATTTCGCGATCAGCGATTTTTCAGACGAGCCCAAGCTCCTGTTTCATAACGACGGCAAGGCAAATTTTACCGAGACATCGATGCGCTCGGGAATTGGAAAAACATCTATCCCTTTTCTCGGATGGGGAGCTGGTTTTATTGACTTCGACAATGATGGCTGGCTCGACTTGCTGTTTGTGAATGGGCACATCTACCCTGCTGCGGACCGGTTGGATTGGGGAACGTCGTACCGCCAGCGCCCCCTCCTCTTTCGTAATGTTGGTAGCGGCAAATTTGAAGAGGTTCCGGCGGTGAAAGGCTCGGGGTTGGCACAGATTATTTCCGGACGCGGGGCGGCTTTTGGGGATCTCTTCAACGACGGAAAGGTCGACGTGGTTATCAGTCAAATCGAAGGTCCACCGGTTCTTTTGAGGAACGTCAGTTCGAATCAAGACCACTGGGTGGAACTGAAACTGGTGGGAGGTTCGCGGAGCGCGCGCGACGCCGTGGGTGCAACCGTACTTCTTTCGGCAAACGGTATGCGACAGAGGCAGGATGTGCTGAGCGGCGGAAGCTACGTATCGAGCAACGATCAGAGGCCGCACTTCGGGCTGGGGAATGCGACTGATGCGGGCACTGCCGAGATTCACTGGCCATCGGGTGCGAAAGAGTCGGTGAAACTGCCTGCAATCGATCGCATCTTCACCATTACTGAGGGCCGTGGCATTTCGGGCGCTTTGTGCGGCGGACAGCCATGCTCTACGCCGCCTGCCGCTTCAGGGGGCAAACCTTGATGCGTTTGAGGTCAATGTTGCAAGCCGGCCTGTTTGCATGGTGTGTTCTGGGATGCTCAACGACAGTTGGCTCGCAGTCTCCTGCGACGCGTTCGCAGCATCCTTCCCCCGCGCCGTCCCAAGCCATTGTTCCGGGCAGCTTCAAAGATATAACGCAGAAGGCTGGAGTGCATTTCCAGCACCAGGCGCAGCACACAAGCCGCAAATATCTGCTCGAAACCATGGGGTCTGGAGTCGCGCTCTTCGATTGCGACAATGACGGTCGACTCGACCTGTTTCTCGTCAACGGGGCTCCCTATTCTGATCCCACAACGCCGGGATTTGTTCCGCAGAAGAGTTCGCCGCAGGACTGGAATCGCATGTTTCACCAAAAAGGTGATGGAACATTTGAGGACATTACTGAGAAATCCGGGCTGAAGGGCATTGGGTATGGAATGGGTGTCGCCGTCGCCGATTATGACAACGATGGCAATGAAGACCTGTTTGTGACCGCCTACGGATCGAATCGCCTTTACCATAACAACGGCGACTGTACTTTTACCGACGTCACTGAAAAGGCCGGTGTCGTCGGCAGCGGGTGGTCTACTTCGGCCGCCTGGATCGATCTCGATAACGACGGCCTCCTTGACTTGGTCGTCGAGCGTTATGTGACCTGGGATTGGAACGATGTGTGGTGCGGAGAGCATCGTGAGGGATATCGAAGTGTCTGTCATCCCGATGTTTTTCCGCCCATCAGCATGCTGGTGTACCACAACGAAGGCAATGGGCGCTTCACCGAGGAAGCGCACAAACTGGGTCTGGACAAGCCGGCTAAAGCGCTGGGGATTGCCATCGCGGACTACGACAAAGACGGGCGCAGCGATATATACATCGCGAATGATTCCATGCCCGAGTTTCTGATGCATCAAAAGGCAGACGGAATGTTCGAAGAAGTTGGCCTCGAATCGGAGACAGCCGTCAACTCCGAAGGGCAGACCTACGCTGGGATGGGCGTGGATTTTGCCGACTATGACAACGATGGCTGGCCGGACATTGTTGTGACCGACCTTGCCAATCAGCGATACGCGCTCTATCACAATAATCATGACGGGACTTTTGACTATGCCTCCCTCATCAGCGGATTAGGAGGTATCACACTTCCTCACTCGGGTTGGGGGGTCAGATTTGTCGATTACGACAACGATGGCTGGAAGGATTTGCTGGTCGCGCAGGGCCACGATATGGACAACATAGACCTCGTGTCTCCCCAACTCCACTATCGCGAGGCTGTGTTGCTGGCGCGAAATGATCGTGGAAAGTTCGTGGACATCTCCGGGGTTTCGAGCGCCATTTTTCACGAAGGGTGGGTCGGGCGCGGGTTGGCGATCGGCGACATTGATAACGACGGACGTATGGATGCGGTTGTCACAACCAATGGAGGAGAAGTCCACATGCTTCACAACGAGACTGCGACCTCCAATCATTGGATCGCGCTGCGCCTCGTCGGCCACAAGAGCAATCGTGACGGGGTTGGCGCCGTTATCAAGCTGGTTACGTCGGACGGGTCACAATGGGTGACCGTGACGACGTCGGGGAGTTATCTCTCAGCGAGTGATCCGCGCGCACATTTTGGACTAGGCAACTGTCTCGCCATATCCAGCATCGAAGTTCGTTGGCCGAGCGGAATTGTGCAGACCTTGAACAATATCAAGGTAGACCAGCAGATTCAGGTTGATGAACCACTCGTGCTTAGCACTTCCTCTCAAAGTGCCAAGTAAAACTGTACTTAGGAGCGTGGCGTCGATTTGAGATCAGTAAGCGAAATCGACTCACGTTTTGACGCGTCATTCAACCGGTCACACGGCTCAACAAGTGATTTAAGGGATCATTTTTCCGAAGCTCGTCCCCGCGTGAGCCTCGTTAGAGGAAGATTCTGTCTTTGTGTTTGACGCGATTGAACCCTGAAATATCAGGGTTTAGTGACCTAAATTCCACTTGACACCATGGTTTCTCGAAAAGTATAGTTGCGCGAAATGGTATCGATTCCATATCTCATGGTATCGATTCCATGAAGGCCAAACAAAAAGTCGGATTTCAAACCTCTCTTCCCCGTCCCACCGAAATCGACGGTCCGAAATCACGACTTCAATCCCCCCATGAAGCGCTATAAGGAGACACAGTGATCCCTGCACACATTCTTGAGGAGACACACAGAACGTTTCGGGCATTTCGAAATCGATCAATTGCCGTTGGATTCTTAATCGCATGCTTGGCATTATTGGCCCCGCATACTGTTTCGGGGCAGGCCAGTGCTGGCATAACCGGTACGATCACTGACACAAGCGGCGCCGTCGTGCCGAACGCGAAGGTAACTGTGACCAACGTAGGCACGTCGGTCGCGAGCCGCACCGTATCGAGCAGCGCGGGAACGTATTCATTCAAAGGCCTCAACCCCGGTAGTTACAACGTGACGGCTGAAGCATCCGGATTCAAGAAGGCAGTGCAGGAAAACGTTACGGTTGAGGTCAGTACGGTTGCCACTCTCGACGTTGTCTTGTCAGCGGGAGCCGAAACCGAAACGGTTCAAGTGACGGCCGACCAGATCGCCCTCAACACGACTCAACCTGAACTGGGAAGCACGCTCGAGCCGGTGGTTGTCGCAGCACTTCCTGAAGAGGTTTCAGGGCGCGGCCGACAGGTTGATCAACTTCAGTTCACGGCGCCGGGAACCACCGGTAATACATTCTCCCATCGCGTCAGCGGTGGTGTTGATTTTGAACAGGAGATCGTCTATAACGGTATCCCCGCTCCTCAGCCGGAAACCGAAGGATACACAACGAATTTCAACCCGCCATTCGAGTTGGTGCAGGAATTTCGTGTTGAAAAGTCGACCTTCTCCGCGCAGTTCGGCCTTGGACAGGGCGCGCTTACCTATCAGATGAAGTCCGGGACCAACTCGTATCACGGCGACTTGTTCGAGATTAATCGCAACAGTCTCTTCGATTCAGTGGGCTTTTTCAATGGGCCCGCGTGGGGTGGCAAAAATACTCCACCGACGGATCATGAGAACAACTACGGTTTCAGCATTGGCGGCCCTATCCGGATCCCGCATGTCTATGACGGTCGCAACAAGACGTTCGGCCACTACAGCCAGGAGTGGTACAAGCAGAACAACGAGGATACCGATGTTTCCACAGTGCCGACGGCTCTGGAGAAGACGGGCAATTTCAGCGATCTCCTGGACGCCAATGGCGACCTGATCCCGATCTATGATCCCCAGACGGGTCAGCCGTTCCCTGGAAATGTCATTCCCGCAGGACGAATCAGCGCCCTTTCCTCGTCAATCCTGCCGTTCATTCCCGATCCCGACCGCCCAGGCTCGGGTCCAGGGCGGCTTGCTCAGCAACAAGAGCTTCGCACCCTTCATCAATCCAATCATTCAACACGTGTGGGGATTCGTCATTGACCAGACGCTTACGCCAACGCAGAGTATCCACTACAGCCAGTGGCGCAACAGCTACAGCACCCACAGTTTCGACTACCATCCGCTGGTGCTTGCACCCAATCCGCTAAATAGTCAGAAGGCTGAGCCCTCCCTGGGCAGTGTTTTCCTGCTGAACTACAGCAACACATTCTCTCCGCACCTGGTGATGACCGCCGGAATAGGCTGGATCGGCGAAATCAATAACCAGTTCAATATCACCAAGGGGGCTACCTTTGGCGCGGTAACTAACGAGAACATTCCACCCAACATAACCTTTGGACCAAACAGCGACCAGTGCAATAACGGCCGAACCTACACCTGTTGGGGCACGAGCGGTTCGTGGTTCCAGTCGATTAATCGTAAACTCGGAATCGCTCTCGTGAACAACTGGCTCTGGACAAAGGGACGAAACACCTTCAACATCGGCGCTGAGTTCCGTCGTGCTTACCAGGACGACAACGAAGAGCAGACCGAGGGCGGACATTTCAACTTCAGTAACTCACAAACCTCCGTGCAGAATCCGAGTGATCCGAATTTCGGTAAATATGGCAACGCGTTTGCCAGTTTCCTTCTCGGTCTTCCGGATTCGGCAAATCGCAGCAACTCCCAGGAGTTGGAACTGCGCAACTGGGCGCTGTCCCCTTACATCCAGGACGATATCAAGCTGTCTCCCAGGCTTACACTGAATGTTGGCCTTCGCTGGGATATCCAGGCGCCGTTCACGGAGAATCACGACCTGATTGTCTTCTTTAATCAGGACAATCCCGGAAAATTCCCGAATGGCGATATTCCGGGTGCGGCCAGCAAATTTGGCAGCTGTGACGGATGCGCGGGGTTTAGCCGTGGCGACATTCACTACAACCATTTTGGTCCTCGCTTGGGCTTCGCTTATCAATTGAGCAGGAAGATGGTTGTGCAGGGCGGAGTGGACGTCGCATTTCTTGACGGCGGCGCCTATGAATACGGCACCAACAAGGTCGCCGTCAACTACGGTAACTTGCTGACCGGTTCGTTCACACGGGGAACAACGGGGAGCTTTACTTCATCCTTCGGCAGTTGGGATTCCAACAGCATTCCCGCCGTTAGCCCCACTCCGTTCAGCCCCTCGCTAGGTGCTGGCACCCAGATCAACGCGTTCAGCAAGAAGAAGGACGGCTACGCTCCCTATAGTCAACAATGGAATATCAACTTGCAGCGCGAACTGCCCTATAACATGTTCGTGACCGCCGCATGGGTGGGTAACCGTATCATTCACTTGCCCAGCCAGATAAACAAGATCAACCAGATGGATCCAAAGTACGATGCTCAATTCGGCTCTCAATTGGCCGATACGTTCGCGCCAGGTCAAACCAGCCTGGATGGTGTTCCCCTGCCATATCCAACATTTGTGGATGATTTCGGCGGATCTGCGACACTCGCCCAGGCACTCGTGCCCTATCCACAGTATTCAAACATCTTCAACAATTTTGAGGGCTATGGGACCACGTATTACCAAGGCGCTCAGATCGAAGTCGAAAAGCGCTTCTCCAACGGCTTGTCGTTCCTGGCTGGCTACACCCTGTCTCGTCTGATGGATAACACGAGCAGCGGATTCTCCAGCTTCACGGCGGGCGGCATCAACAAGTACAACCAGAAGCCGGAGTGGGCGATCTCCAATGCAGATGAGCCGCAGACGCTGAAAGCCAGCGGCACCTACGAACTTCCGATTGGTCCCGGCAAGCAATTTGTCAATAATCACAAGCTAGGCAACCTGGTAGGCGGGTGGCAGGTCGGCTGGATCCTGGACTACGAATCAGGGACGGTGAACGGGCCCGGTGAGAACGGTTCACCATTCCCCAACGGCTTCCAACGCCCGGATCGGAACGAATCAGTGAGTCTGAAAACCGCTTCCTACAGCAAGGTGCGCGACTACTTCACCGGCAAGATTGGTACCGCGCAGATGTATAACCCCGCTGCCTTTACCAAGACCCCATCCCAGTACGTAATTGGCAACGCGAAAAGGAACTACGGTGGAATGAGGAACGCTCCCTTGGCGCTGGAGGCCTTCAATGCTAAGAAAAAGTTCTTCATGGGCGAGCGATGGAAGGCAATTCTCTCGGTGGATTACTTCAACGCATTCAACCGAACGCAGTTTAACGGACCCGATAACAACATAAGCGACAGCACATTTGGGCAGGTAACGTCGCAAGGGTCGAATATTTCAAATCGACAAGGGCAAGTCAGTTTCCGAGTGGAATTTTGATTTGTTGGAGTACTTTGTCTCTTGGTTTGCAACAAATGTAGGTCTCCTGACCTTCGCCGGGTTGCCTCAGGCAACCCGGCATCCTTTTTCCAGCCTGCCCGCGCGTTGACCTTTTGCTGGCATGTCAGCGAGTTTTCGATCAACTATAATCACTTGCCATGAGGATGGGCGTGCCTGCAATTTCGTATCAATGGGCTCAATGCTTTCTGCTGTTGTTGATACTCGTTTTATTTGCGCCGTTCGCAATCTCTCTGCAGTCAGGCGACGAAGTCACGCCCCAAGTGCAAAACCTCTACAACCAGGCCAGTGCCGCCCGGAAGAGCGGGAATGCTGCGAGTGCGATCGAGAAATACAGGGCCATCATCAAACTGGCGCCCCACCTGGCCCCCGCGTACAACAATCTCGGCATGATCTATTTCGACGAGCATGACTACACCCACGCTATCGAGATTCTGCAGCGAGGGATGGAACTGAACCCAAACATGCCAAGCGCCGCTGCGATGCTCGGCATGAGCTATTTCCAGTTGGGAAAGAATGAGAAAGCGGAGCCCCTGCTCGAGAGTGCGCTTCACGCCAATCCCACGGACGACCAGGTAGAAATGGTTCTGGTTCACATTCTGATCAGCGCCAAGAAACTCCAGGAGGCTACATCGCGCTTGAATACTTTTCTGGCGCGCAATCCTAAAAACCAGGAGGCCTGGTATCTACTCGGAAAAACCTACCTCCAACTCTCCGAGAATGCGCTGACAAAAATCAACGAGATCGATCCCGACTCAGTCGTGGCGCACGAAATTGCCGGAGAGATCGACGAAAGCATGCACAACTACGATCTGGCATTGGTCGAATTCAAGAAGGCCATCGACAAAGCGCCGCAGATGCCTGGGACGCACATGCATATGGGAGATGCGTTCTGGAACATGGGCAAGTGGCAGTCTGCGCAGACGGAATTTCGCGCGGAATTGGCTAACGATCCCAATAACTGCATCGCGCGCTGGAAATTGGCCAATGCGATACTTGAGGCGAATGATTCCAACGACGAGGCGTTCACTGAACTGAATCGCGTTATTGAACGCTGTCCCACGCTGATGCAGGCGCGCGTGGATCGGGCGCGCTCACTTGTCAGGCTTGGAAAACACGCAGAGGCGCTCCCTGATCTCTTGATGGCTGTGAACGAAAGCCCGCGCGAGCCCACCATTCATTTTCTTCTCGCCGCGGTGTACCGGGCACAGGGCAAGAGTGCCGAGGCACAGACAGAAATGCAAACCTACGGCAAGCTTCAGCGAGAGGCCAGCGCAGCGGTGGCAGGGCAGGCGAATGATGCAAATGCCATCAAGAACAAAGCACAATGATCATGCGCCGCAAACTGGAGATCGGCTGGTGCGACGTCACGTCGATGAATGCCAGGGTTTATAGAGGAATGCGTCATGTCATTATCGCTTCCGTGTGCGCTGTTTCGGCCTTGGGACAGGCGCCGGCAGACGCCCTTGCTGAAGCACGCTCACAACTGGATCAAGGAAAGATCCACGAGCCTGAGGCCATCCTTCGCAGCTATCTGACAGCAAATCCATCGTCCGCCGATGCACATTTCCTGTTGGGTTACGCGCTATTTCGTGGGCAAAGGCCCAAAGAGTCGTTGGAAGAATTTACGGCGGGCGCGAAGATCCGCCGCCCACGCGCCGATGAGTTGAAGATTGTGGCCGGCGACTATGTGATGCTGGGCGATTATGAAGATGCAGACAAGTGGTTCTCGCAGGTGGTCGCTGAAACACCCAACGATGCAGACGCGTGGTATCTTCTTGGCCGCACCAAGTACAACCAGAACGAATATGCTGCGGCGATTTCGAACTTTGAGCATGCTTTGACTCTGCATCCCAAATTCGTGGAAGCGGAGAACAACATCGGTTTGTCATGGAAAGAGCTCAATGACCATAACCGAGCTCGTGCTGCATTTCAGATGGCGATCCAATGGCAGGGCGATGCTCCTGCCGACGCGCAGCCCTTCTTAAACCTCGGTGTAATTCTTGCCGATGATCGCAAGAGCGAAGAAGCCCTTCCGTACCTGGTGAAGGCTGTCGCGCTCTCTCCAAATAATCCCACTGCGCACGAGGAGCTTGGCAAGACTTACCTAACAATGAGCAACTTTCCCGACGCCCAAGCCGAATTGGAAACGGCGGTTAAACTCGCTCCCAACGTTTCGGCGCTCCACTACAAACTGGCGCAAATTCTTCGCAAAGAAGGTTTGACCGACCGCGCGCAACAGGAATTTGCATTATGCGAGAAACTCAACGGCACTCAGTCATCCTCTAAAGTCCCAAACCCGCCGCCAAACAACGCTGAACACAAGTAATGCCTACTGATCGCCCGCCTACAGGAGATTTGCCATGCGGAATTCCAGCCCAGTAATCTTTCTTGCTTCACTGGCAGTTTTCTTTACAACTTGTGCACTCCGCGCGCAGACAAACTCGCCTGATCTGCGCAAAGAGCCCACATTGTATGCGGTGGGATATGCGCACCTCGACACGGAATGGCGCTGGGAATATCCGCAGGTTATCGACGAATACATTCGTAAAACCATGGAGGACAATTTCAGCCTCTTCGAGAAATACCCGCACTACATTTTCAACTTCAGCGGTGCGAATCGATATCGCTTCATGAAGGAGTATTTTCCTGACGATTTCGCGCGTGTCAAGAAGTACGTAAATGAAGGACGGTGGTTTCCGGCTGGTTCCTCGATGGAAGAGGGCGACGTGAACGCACCCAGTGCGGAAGCCATCATTCGGCAGATACTTTACGGAAATGACTGGTTTCGAAAGGAACTGGGCAAGGCCAGTGCGGAATACATGCTGCCGGATTGTTTCGGGTTTCCCGCGTCTCTGCCAACGATTCTTGCCCACTCCGGGGTTAAGGGATTCTCGACGCAAAAACTGACCTGGGGTTCGTCGGCGCCAGGAGGCGGGCTGGAATCGCGCGAGAAGACTCCGGAGGGAACGCCGTTCAACGTAGGGGTTTGGGTTGGTCCCGATGGGGAGAGCGTGCTTGCGGGCATCAATCCTGGCTCGTATAGCGGGGGGATCGAAACAGACCTTAGTAGCCCGCTGCCGGGCCTGGCGCCCGACACCGCGCAAGCGGATTTGCAGACTAAGATCGGCGAGGTACAGCACCGGATGGCGCAGGCGCGGTTGGACGGGAAAGCCGTCGATGCGAAGGACGTACAGGAATTGCGTCTTCTGAGAGACAAAAGTGAGTCGCTGGCCATGGAAGAGAGGGAGAGCGATCTGCGCAGATTCCAAGGTGACTGGGCCGCCCGTGTCGAGAATGACGGCAAGATTACTGGCGTGTTCGCGGACTATCACTACTACGGCACGGGGGATATCGGCGGATCCCCGGATGAAGAATCCGTGAAGCGGCTCGAAGCAATTGTGACGAAAGGAAATGCAAGCCTTCCGCCGGCGGGGCAATTCTTCCCGCGCCGGCAACCACATCCGGATTGGCCCGAGGTCAGCGTCGGCAACGGTCCGGTCCACGTGGTCTCGGCAACTGCCGATCAGATGTTTCTGGACATTACTCCGAGTGAAGAGGCACAGTTACCGCGCTACACGGGTGAGATGGAATTGACCAATCATTCTGCCGGCTCTCTCACGTCCCAGGCCTACCAGAAGCGCTGGATCCGCAAGACCGAAGTACTTGCGGATGAGGCTGAGAAGTCCTCGATCGCCGCCGCGTGGCTGGGTGCGCGCCCCTATCCTATTGAGCGATTGAATGACGCATGGACACTCGCGATGGGTGCGCATTTCCACGATCTTGCCGCTGGAACCGCAACGCCCCGGTCGTATGAATTCGCGTGGAACGACGATGTGATCGCAATGAATCAGTTCGCAGATGTTCTCACCGATGCGACCGAGGGTATCGCAGCGGCGTTGAATACCGCCACGGCAGGTGTGCCGCTAGTTGTTTACAACCCTTTGAATGTTGCGCGCGAGGACCTTGTTGAAGCGAAAGTCAGTTTCCCTGGAGGATCGCCTAGGGCCTTGCATGTAACGGACCCGGACGGCAAGGAGGTACCCGCACAAATGTCGGATGGCAAGGTGATTTTCCTGGCAAGTGTGCCTTCGGTCGGCTATACCGTCTACGACATACACCCTGGTGCGGGACCGGCCGCGCGTGACTCGCACCTCAAGGTTTCGGACAGTTCGCTGGAGAACGAGTATTACCGGGTGAAGATCAATGATGACGGAGATGTGGCGAGCATCATCGACAAGAAACTCAACAGGGAACTTCTATCGGCTCCGGCGCGGCTCGCAATTTCCTACGACAATCCAAAGCAATGGCCGGCATGGAACATGGACTGGGATCAGGAGCAAGCCGCACCAAAAGAATTCGTAGGCGGCCCCGCGAAAGTCCGAATCGTCGAAAAGGGTCCGGCGCGTATCTCCATTGAAGTCTCGCGCGAAACCGCGGGGTCCCGATTTGTGCAAACGATCGCACTTTCAGCGGGAGATGCAGGAAGGCGCGTTGAGTTTGGCAATGTAATTGACTGGAATACGCGCGAATCGAACCTCAAAGCGGTCTTCCCGCTCGCAGCATCGAACCAGATGGCGACCTACAACTGGGATATTGGGACCATTCAACGGCCAACGGCAGAGCCGAAGAAGTTCGAGGTGCCGTCGCACCAGTGGATCGACCTGACCGACATGAGCGGAGGGTATGGCGCGACAATTTTGACCGATTGCAAAAACGGCTCGGATAAACCAGATGACCACACCATTCGATTGACGTTGATTCGCACCCCCGGAGCGCGCGGCGGGTATCCAGACCAGGCGACGCAGGATCTTGGGCATCATGAGTTTGTGTACGGAATTACTGGCCACCTTGGGGGATGGCGCGATTCCCAGACAGACTGGCAGGCACAGCGCCTGAATACTCCACTGATTGCCTTCGAAACTTCAAAGCATGAAGGAGCACTGGGGCGATCTTTCTCGCTGCTGAAAGTGAACAACCCGCGCATTCGTGTGCTGGCCGTGAAGAAAGCGGAAAAGGGCGATGACAGTGATCGTTCGTTTAGTGGAACTCGACGGCAAGCCCCAGCACGATGTTCGGGTCTCATTCGCAGCATCGCTCACGGCGGCAAGGGAAGTGAACGGGCAGGAACAGCCTGTGGGTTCTGCAAATGTGAGCGGTGGCGCCCTGGTTACATCGTTCAGTGCATTTCAACCACGCACATTTGCCGTGCGACTGGCTGCGCCTCCGGCTAAGGTTGCACCGATGCGATCGATGCCGATTGCGCTATCGTACGATGCGGCGACTGCGAGCAATGACGGCCAGCATGCCGAAGCCGGCTTCGACGGAAAGGGGAACGCACTGCCTGCGGAAATGCTGCCTGCGGAAGTCATTTTCAATGACGTGCATTTCAAACTGGCGCAGGCGAAGACTGGGGTGTCAAATGCGGTGACCGCGAATGGGCAAACGATTGAGCTTCCTGTTAGTGGCGGATTCAATCGCGCTTATCTACTGGCTGCGTCGGCAAATGGTGACCAGAAGGCGACGTTTAACGTTGGCGGAAAGCCGGTTGAGTTGACGATTCAGGATTGGAGCGGTTTCATTGGCCAGTGGGACGACCGGCAATGGGCTGGGACCAAGCTCGATGTCGATCATGCTAATTACGGTGAGATCACGGGGCTGAGACGAGGTTACATAAAGCGCGCTCCGCTGGCGTGGTATTGCGATCATCACCACGACGCAGGCGGAAAGAACGTAACCTACGCCTATTCGTATCTATTTGGATACGCGATTGACGTACCTGCCGGCGCCAAGACGATCAAGCTGCCGCAAAACGACAAGATCAAGATACTTGCGATTTCGGTTTCTAACAACAATCTGGAGGCGACGCCGGCTCAACCGCTATACGATGTGCTTCCATCGCCCAATGAGCAACCCGGAGGCATAGCGTACACCGGTTCGATCCCCAGCGCGACGCAAGCAACAACCAGGGGAAACTGAGGCTCCCATGTGCCATGACGGAATCGAATTCATGGAAGTCCATTTCGCATTAGTGCAAAAAATTCTCAGGTTTGACCGAGAGGGAATCCGGGGGGAAAGACTCGGGGGCACGCCCCAAATCTGCGTTGGGAGTACTGCCCATCGTTAGTTCCAACCTCCCTCCGTTTGCAATATCAGCATGACGGAACCATACCTGAGCAAGCGGTTGGCCATTGAGGCGGATGCTCTGGACGTACTTGTTGTCACGCGAAGTGTTGCGAGCGATGATGACGAAATCTTTGCCATTTTTGAGATGAATGGTCGCTTTGTCGAATATGGGGCTGCCCACATCGTAAACAGGGATGCCGGGGGTTACGGGATAGAAGCCCAGCATCGAGAACACCACGAATGCGCTCATGCCGCCTCCATCTTCGTCTCCTGGAATGCCCTGAAGGGTGTCAGTGAAAAAGGAGTCCAGCAACATGCGCACGCGCTTTTGGGCCTTCCAGGGGGCGCCGAGGCGGTTATAGATGTAGGGAATTGCAAGGCTCGGCTCGTTGCCCATCGAGTACTGTCCAACCATTGATGTGGAATCGGGGAATTTTCCCTGAAACTCATACTTTGAGCGCCCCAGTGGCTCGCGGAAGAGCCGGTCCAGATTTGCTTCTGCCTTTGCTGTGCCGCCCATCAGCGTAATTAGCCCGTTGAAGTCCTGGGCAACATCCCACGTGTACGTATAGCCGTTATTCTCGTCGTAATAGTCGCGTCCGCCCATGCCGCCATCGAATTTCGGGTCGAGTGGCTCAATCCATTGGCCAGCCTCATCTTTTGGCCACATGAGAGCGGTGTCGGCTCGGAAAAGGTTCTTGTAGTTGACGGCGCGATTGAGGAAGAGCTTCTCGTCGTCAGATTTATGGAGGGCACGCGCAAGCTGCGCGATCTCCCAGTCGTCAAGACTGTTTTCGAGGGTGACGGGAACAGGCTGGCGCTTTTCAAAGGGATGGACCCGCGAGTCTGTCTCTTTTTCTCCGGGTCGGAGTGCTGGCATATAACCGTGAGCCGCGTAAAAATCGTCGAGCGGCCCCTTGGGACCGAGCCGCCACGGAAGCAGGGTGTCACGCAATGACCGGTTACGGACGCCATCGTATGCGGTTTCCAGATCGAAGTTGCGCACGCCCTTGAACCAGGCATCGGCAAACCACGGCGCGGCATGATTGCCATTCATACAGGCGAGGTTTCCCGACGCAATTGCAAACGTTGGCATGATGCCTGATTGCTGATACATCCGCACGTAGGACTGGATCTTGTCTGCCTGCACGTCAGGATTGAGCAGCGTCTGGAGCGGCTCGAGCGCGCGGAAAGTGTCCCACAGCCAGTTGTCCACGTAAAATGGGCGCGGGTCTTGGTGCACTTTGCGGTCGAAGGCACTGTAGTATTGGCCGTCTTCACTGATATTGATCATCCGCTCAAAGCAGCGATAAAGCGCGGTGTAGAAAACACGACGCTGCGCATCAGTTCCGCCTTCCACGGCGATACGGCCGAGGGTCTCGTTCCATCGTGTCCTGGCTGCTTCCTTTACGCGATCAAAACCCCACTTCGCAATTTCGTGCCGAAGGTTTTTCTCGGCCTGCTCAACACTGATGAATGAAACACCGTATCGAAACTCGAGCACCGCCCCCCTGCCCGTTGCGAACAACCGTCCTTTGCCGTCCGATTCTTCAGATCGAATCTTGACAGGAGCGCTGAATTCTCCGTAGATGAACGTTTTCAAGTCTCCAATGACTTCTTCACCAGTTACCGCACCGCTTTGTTCCACGTGCAAGATACCGTGCTGACGGTTGGCAAGCACGAGAGAAGGGTCTCCGCTGGCAAACGTAAACCGGAAATAGCCGCAGCGCTCTGTGGGAGAAAACTCAGTCTGAATCAGGGATTCGTCGAAGCGCGTGGAGTAGTAATAAGGCGTGGTCTCTTCCAGATCATATGCAGCCGGGGCCCCGTCTTTGCCGGGCATGATACTGAACAACTCTGGCTGGCGGTGGGAACTTATAGTCAGCGGAAACGATTGAATTCGATCGTCCATCGCATCGACACGAATGGGATATACGCGGACCATGCTGTTGGGCAGGTAAACGGCGGGGCGCGTCGGCTCTAGAAGGATTCCGACATTGCCGATAGTTGGCGTGACAAATTCTACCTGCGCAGACGCCCGGTTCAGAAAAAGGACTACAACGACCATCAGGGCTGTTTTGAGAATGTGGGAGTAGTAACTGTTTCTCGTCGCGTTTCGAGAGTTATCCAAGAGGGCACCATTCCTGAACTTAGGTCCTGACCCAAATGATATCTCCTGTTGCCGGTGCTCCACGGTGTGTTCAAATCTGCCGTGTGAAGTGATCGCCGAAAGGGCCGTCGAGTTCACTGAACCCGAAGGTCGACTCAGGGGCACATATGAAATCAAATCGAAGAGAATTCGTACGAGGCACAGTGGGGCTGGCTATCACCGGAAAATTGATTGGCTCCGACGTATGGCAATTTGAGCCCAAGACGGGCGCAACCATGTCTGCGACGTATGGGTCCGGACATTTCGGCACTTGGATTGAAGACGAATTCGGGCTGCCCGCGTTTCGTTACACCATCAATCAGACAACCGATTCTCGCGCCGTTACCGACGTGCAGCCCGGCATATTAGGTTCCACTGAACATATACACCAGGTGGGCAACGATCGGATAACGGCTCTCGCGTCGAACTTCGGACATGTGCGCGTGCGGCAGGACGAGGGCTGCCCTAAGATACTCAACAACTTCGATCCGGAGATGAGCCAGTTTGGAGGCGGTTTCGGGTATCTGACAGCCGGCGAGGAGACGCTCAGCACCTACTACGATGGAAGCAACCGTGACTTCGAGCGCATTTTTGGTATCGGCTATTACAGAAAGAAAGTGAGAGGGAAGACTTGCGCCGTAGATCAGGTCATCTCAGCGCCCTTTGGAGATGATCCTGTGCTTATCTCGCAGGTTACGGTCACCAACCTTTCCGAAATCCCCGCAACTTTCCGTTGGGTTGAGTATTGGGGATGTCAGCCATTCCAGTTCTCCTTTCGTGCGGCCATTGAGGGAATGGTTGGAAAGCACACACAGATGGAGTGGCGACGTGACCTTGGACGCAGGTTCAGTCATCATGTGACACAAATTGGCGGAGGACGGGGATTACTCGAGTCAAAGCTTTTTACTGGACGTTCGGCCGAAGAGGAGGCCGCGTGGGAGCGGGGAAAGGCCGCGTTGCGGGCAGACCCGTATGGGTTTTATTCCGCAGTGGACGATCTGAGACCGGAAACAGAGTTCGAGAGTCTGGAAATCCCGCAAACATTCCTGGTCTCGCTAGACGGACCAGCTACCGGGGTTCAGTTCTCGCGCGAGTTCCTTCTTCGGTATGGGGGGCCCATCAAATCCCGGGGGGTTGAAACATGGTCTTGGTGACAGCCTCGAGGAGAACGGGGCACATGCTGGGTTGCTGCTGGAGCGAACGGTCCGCCTCGGTTCAAGGGAATCGCACACGCTGTTCTTTGTCTACGGATACCTTCCGCGTGGTTTCTCACTCGATCAGTTGATCGCCAAGTACAAACGATCGGCACCCTCGATGCTGAAGAGTTCAAGCGATGAGTGGAAGGGGCACGGGATGCGGTTTGATGTGCCTGCAGAGCCCTGGATCAAGCGCGAAGCAACGTGGAACCACTATTACTTGAGAAGCAGCCAGACGTACGACGATTTCTTCGGCGAACACATATTGAACCAGAATGGCTTTTACCAGTACACCATGGGGTTCCAGGGGGCACCACGCGATCCACTTCAACATTGCTTGCCGTTTGTGTTCAGCGACCCGGACATCGTCAGGAGCATTGTGCGCTACACCCTTAAGGAGGTGCGGGACGACGGGTCTCTTCCGTATGGAATCGTGGGCCACGGCGTCGTCGCTCCCATGCTCTCCGACAAGGCGAGTGATTTGCCGTTGTGGTTGCTGTGGACGGCGAGCGAGTATGTGCTGGCAACACGCGATGTGGAGTTCCTCAACGAACAGATCCCCGCGCGACTCTCGGCGACCACCGGCCGCACCGAACACGTTGGGAACTTGCTTGAACGCTGTTATCGGCATCAGGTAGCCAATGTTGGAGTTGGGCAGCATGGCGTAATGCGGATGCTGGTAGACGACTGGAACGATGGGCTGATCTATACCTGGGCACATTCCGAAATGAAGGAGTGCATTGAAACCAGCGAGAGTGTCCTGAATTCCGCGATGGCGGCGTGGGTATTTGAGCAGTATGCAAACATGCTTGACTACTCCCGTAATAGCTCCGCGCTGGCCCGAGAGGTCCGCGCCAGTGCGGAACAACATCGCAGTGCGACTCGCGAACAGTGGAACGGCAAATGGTTCAGGCGCGCGTGGCTGGGGTCCAAGCTCGGTTGGCTCGGAGAGACGACTTTGTGGATTGAGCCTCAACCCTGGGCAATCCTGGCCGGCGCAACCACCGACGCTCAAAGCCGCGAACTGCTCCATACGATCAACCGCTTGCTTCGAAGAGGACCTCTCGGAACCGCACAGATGAGCGAGGGCCCGACATGCAGGCTGCCGGAGGAGCCAATGTCGGTACTTTGGAGTTGGGAGCGATTTGGCCATCCCTAAATCAGACTCTCGTATGGGCCATGGCGCGCGTCGATCCGGTCATCGCATGGGATGAGTGGAAACGAAACTCGCTTGCGTGCCATGCAGAGAGTTATCCCGATCTCTGGTACGGCGTGTGGAGCGGGAATGACTCCTATAATTCGCCTTTGAGCAAGCACCCAGGCGGGGCCGCGAATGAGCCGTTTTTTCACGGCACTGATTTTCCCGTCCTTAACCTCCACGCCCATGCGTGCTTTCTATATGGTGCAAGTAAGCTCCTGGGCATTGAATTCACCGAAAGCGGGCTAAAGATGAGCCTGGATATTCCGCCGAAATCATATCGCTTCGATTCTCTGCTGGTGGGAGTGGCGAAGACCGAAATAGGCTATGAAGGCTGGTATGCTCCCTCATGTGCTGGGGATTGGAGAGTGGAAATCGCCTTGGATGCAGAAACTGCCAAGGCAATGTCCTGGGTGGAGGTGGATGGAAAGCGTTCGCCAATCAAGAGACAGTCGAACGGGTCGATCATGCTGTCTGGATCAAGTGCGCCAAACAAACCACTACGATGGATGTTAGGTTGAGGATTTCCTGATCAATGTCCCGTATTGGCAGATTTCAGCTCGGCGAATCGATTGGCATTATGGTGAACTTGTCGGAGCACCTATCTATGGAATCGGAGTTCCGACGCTTCAACAAGGATGCCGAAGCGATCGGAGCAAGAATCATTGAGTACGCTTTTATGTGAAGAGGAGCTGCATTGTGCATCGTTTGGCGGGGTTCTTCCTACTTATATCCACGGCAGTCGTAGTGCATGGCAGTGAGCAAACGCCAAGTGGCACTTCCGGGCCCCACATCGAAAGGCACGGAACTACGGCCCACCTGGTCGTCGACGGCAGGCCCTTTTTTAATCCACGGAGGAGAGTTGCATAACGCGAGTTCCTCCAGTGTTGAATATCTGAATCCCGTTTGGCTCCGGCTTGCAGCAATGCACGCAGATACGATATTGATGCCCGTGGCATGGGACGATTGAATCGCAGGAGGGGAAGCTGGCTACCATCTTCATTCAAGCCGATTCGAATGAATTCCAGGTCGCCGGCAGTGGTGATGCCCAGGTGACATTCATGACGGAAAAGCCCGGGCCGCCGATCGTCGGAATTGAGAGCATTGACGAGGAATTCTTTGAGAACGACGCGTGGATACCGAGGAGACGAATGAACGGCGACGAAACCTCGCAGGGCAGGCGTTGAAGTTATACGCATCTAATCTAGCACAGGGTAAGATCTACAGGGTGCGTCTCTATTGCTATCGATAGCCGCCAGATTTCTTGGCGGAGTTCGCTCCAGGTGGCTTCTGGAACTGTGGAGGAATCATGAACGATAAAAGTAGCGGTCGTCGGGAATTTCTAAAACATGCTGGTCTCATGGGGTCCATCGCCATGCTTGGCGGACTATCCCAAGATGCGTTGGCCGCGGAAGGCCCTGAGGGTGCCGTCGTCGAAGACGCAGTGCTCCCGCAGGCAGCGGAAGAAGCGCCCAGGAACCATATTAAGTTTGCGGTGTGCGGCATGAGCCACGACCACATTTACGGGATGGTGGGGGCGGTCCAGCGCGGCGGGGGAGAACTGGCAACTGTCTGGGGCCAGGAGCGGGACAAGCTTGAGATCTTCACCAAAAGATTTCCTAGCGCCAAGATTGTCAAGACGCAGGAGGAGATCCTCAACGATCCTTCAATTCAACTGGTTTTAAGTTCGCAAGTTGCCAACGAGCGCGCTCCGCTAGGCATCAAGGTGATGAAGCACGGCAAGGACTTTTTATCTGACAAGCCGGGTGTCACGACTCTCGAGCAACTTGCCGAAGTGCGCGACACCATCGCTGAAACCAAGCGGATCTACGCCATCATGTACTCAGAGCGTTTGGAAGTGAAGGCCGCAGTGTATGCGGGGAAACTGGTGCAGCAGGGCGCCATCGGCAAAGTCATTCAGACCATCAACATCGCGCCCCACCAGGTTGTGCAGGGGCACGGCGACGCGGGCGGAGGAACCGGCCGGCCCGAGTGGTTTTGGAATCCTGATCAATACGGCGGAATCCTGTGCGACATCGGATCACACCAGGTAGATCAATTCCTCTATTACACTGGGTCGAAACGTGCTGAAGTCGTGGAGTCGCAAATTGCAAACGTGCGCCATCCCGATCGTCCCCGATTTCAAGACTTCGGCGACATGGTGCTTCGCGGGGATCGTGGTCTGGGTTATGTGCGACTGGACTGGTTCACTCCCGACGGCTTGGGAACATGGGGCGATGGCCGGCTTTTCATCCTCGGGACTAACGGATATATCGAAGTGCGCAAATACACCGACGTGGCTGTCAAGAAGCAGGGTAACAACCTCTTCCTCGTCGATAACAAAGAGGCTCGTTTTATCGATTGCAATCAAATGCCTCTTCCATTCGGAGCGGACTTTGTCGCCGATATCGTAAATCGCACACACAACGCGCAAGATCAGGACCAGTGCCTGCTTGCCGCGGAACTGGTGATCAAAGCGCAGAAGAACGCGAAGCTCGTAACCCTGGAGAACTGATGTTGAACATGCCGTAGACATCTTTTTGGCCTACTATGGCGCGGACAAGGCGGCAAGCAAAGGCGGCAAGCGACAGCTAGGAGTTAGTCGGGGCCACGTCAACAACTGGTAGAGCAATTTCTGGCCGACCGTGCAGGAGTTTCACGAACGACCCTGAATAGTGCAATGCCGCAGGCCAAATCTAAAGGGCACCGCTCTACCCTTCTAAAGCTATCGAGCTCTAATTTATAGATTGACAATTCTTGCCGGGAGTCTCTAGGCTAATCCGTATCAGGGCTACAAATTCGACTATGTACTTCGAATTTGTAACCCGATCGCCCAATGCCCGGAAAAAATGCAGAACCGAAGATCACGTATCACGCTCACAGGGAGCGGCAGCGCCGTCGCATTCTCGATGCAGCCGAAAAACTATTTGACGAGTTGGGAATCGACCGAACCACGATGGCCGATCTGACGACCGCAAGTGGACTTCGCCCATCCACCATGTATCAGTACTTCTCCAATAAGGATGACATCGTATGGGCGATTCTCGGAGATGTGCTCTCGGAAGCTGCCGCCGGTGCAAAGAAAAGCCTCGAGGGCGCTGCGAGCGGACTCGCTAAAATCACCGCGTTACTCAATTTCATGGCCGAAGAACTCTCAAGCAACCAGGCGAGAATTCGCTTCATGGCCCAATTCGATGCCATGTACGCGAGGGACTGGCCTGCTGAGCGACTTCTGACCTTGGAGGGCAGCATTCATGATCAGGGCTTCAAGGCGTTTCGCAAGTTGATCCGCGAAGGGATCGCAGACGGCTCGCTCCGCTCTGACCTGGAACCCAACTTCACGCTGCACGCTGTTATTAATGCAGTGATTGGAGCGCAGCGGCGTCTGGCCTCATTGGGAAAGAAAGTCGAATTGGAATACGGTCAGCCGATCGACCGATTGTTCCGAGAAACAATTCGCATCATTGTGTTCGGTCTGGCCGCTCCCAAGCACTCAATAGCTTCCGGACCTGCCGATCGAGTGAAACGTCGAACCAACACTAGAAAGAGGTCTTCATGATCCTGCGTCCGAGATTCATGTTTGCTGTTTGCGCTGGCCTGATTTTGATGTCACCCAATCTGGCGATTGCTGCTGAGCCGAACACGCCCAGGTTGGAGTTGGCGGCGGATTTTGGCTGGAAGTTTGCGCTTGGCGACCTCAGCGGCGCGGCAGATCCCTCATTTGAAGACAGCTCATGGCGATCGGTAGATCTGCCACACGACTGGAGCATTGAAGGTCGGCCCAACAAGGACAATCCAACCGGCTCCGGAGGCGGTTTCTACCCGGCTGGAGTAGGCTGGTACCGCAAAACGTTCCGCGCTCCTGTTGTTTGGCGGGGAAAACTTGTGAGCATCGAATTTGACGGGGTATACAAGGACGCAACCGTATATTTGAACGGTCAGAAGCTGGGCACTCATCCTTATGGGTACACCGGCTTCTCTTTCGATCTGTCGAAGCAGCTTGATTTTACAGGCAGAAATGTGCTGGCTGTACGCGTTGACAACTCCGCGCAACCCAACAGCCGCTGGTACAGCGGATCAGGCATCTACCGTCACGTCCGGGTTGTCGTAACCGATCCCACGCATGTGCCGCGTTGGGGAGTCTTCGTTACCTCACCCAAGATTTCGGATGAGTCGGCGTCAGTCGCGATTCAGACCATGGTCGCAAACGAATCCCCTGAATCGACCAGCGTCGTAATCGAGACAACTTTGTATGATCGCGCGGGACATGAGGCGGGCACAGCGAAATCGGACCTGTCTATAGCCCCAGGAAACGAATCAGAAGCGATGCAGATGATCACTGTCTCCAAGGCCGTCTTGTGGTCCCCTGCTTCACCCACTTTATATAGCGCTGTTTCCAAGATATTGAAACATGGCAAAATCATCGATCAGGTGACAACGCCATTCGGTATTCGCTCACTCTCCTGGTCAGCCGACAATGGTCTGCTGCTCAATGGAAAGGCGATCAAGCTCACAGGCGGCAGCGTTCATCATGATAACGGGCCGCTTGGCGCAGCCGCCTTCGATCGTGCCGAGGAACGTAAGGTCGAACTGCTGAAGGCCGCTGGGCACAACGCAGTACGAACAGCACACAATCCGCCCTCGCCCGCTTTTCTCGATGCGTGCGATCGCCTTGGCTTGCTTGTATTGGATGAGCCATTCGATACATGGAGGGCGCACAAAGCGAAGTTTGATTACGGTACTGACTTTGACGAGTGGTGGAAGAGGGATATCTCGTCCATGGTGCTACGAGATAGAAACCATCCTTCCATCGTGATTTGGGGAATCGGGAATGAGATCCCCGAGTTGGAAGTGGAACAAGGTAAAGATCTCGGCAAGCAGTTGGTGGATCAGATGCGATCGCTCGATACTTCGCGGCCGCTCACGCTGGCGTTTCCCGGCACCACCACGGAACCGAACGCGCAAGCCGTGTTTTCAATGCTCGACATTGCCGGTTACAACTACAACATCCTTCCAACCTACGCTGAGGATCATCGCCTGCTACCCAAGCGGATCATGCTCACGACTGAGTCCTTTCCGGCGAAGGCGTTTCCGTTGTGGAAGATCTCACAGGAAAATGCATTCGTTTTAGGTGATTTCGCCTGGACGTCCATGGATTACCTCGGCGAATCCGGGATCGGTGCATGGTCGTATGGCACTCCCGAACAGGCGCAGATCGGCAATCAAATCATGGGCGCGATGATGACCACGTCCGTTGTCGACAAAATGTTTTTGGGAATGGCGAATGGAGTGGACATCAACGCTTCAATGGCTCAAAGCGCCTCAGACCCAGCGACGAAAGCGGCTATGGCGATCATGTTTCACGGCTATCCGTGGCATGCTGCGGCCTGCGGCGATCTTGACTTGACCGGCTATCGAAAGCCGCAGTCCTACTATCGCGATATCTTGTGGAATGGCGGCGACCGGGTCTACGCTACGGTCCGTCTTCCTGAACCCGATGGAAAGAAGATCATTGCCACGGGCTGGGCGACATATCCAACAATGCCCAGCTGGAATTGGCAGGGGCAAGAAGGAAAGGAACTGCAGGTGGAGGTATACTCTGGGGCAGAAAAGGTCCGCTTGTTCCTGAATGACAAACTGATTGGAGAAAAGCCAACGACGCGCGACGAAGAATTTAAAGCGTCGTTTTCGGTACCCTACGCGGCTGGCAAGCTGAAGGCAGTAGGCATGCGAGGAGATCGGCCCGTGGCAGAAAGCATTCTGGTCACTGCCGGCAACGCCACAACACTTCGCCTAACCGCGGATCGCACCGTTCTTCGGGCCGACGGACAGGACCTCTCGTTTATCGCGGTTGAAGCCGTGGATAGGGATGGCCGTCTACGGACAGATGCAGATCAGGATGTCCACTTCTCAATCAGCGGACCAGGCGTGATCGCGGCAGTCGGCAATGGCGACGGGCAAGATGAAGCCTCATATCAGGGCGATCGGCGCAAAATGTTTCAGGGCCGCGCGCTCGTGGTAGTGCGAAGCACAAGGCAGGGCGGACCTATCACTGTAAAGGCGCAGACTGAGGGCCTCAGTGAAGGATCAGTCACAATCAAGTCGAACCTGGGTCCTGAGCGTCCGGAGCTGCGGTAACCGCTCGGCAAAAAAGGCGCAACTGTCACCGGGGCACTCTCCCGCGAGAAATGCCCAGGTATCTGGAGGCGCCGCTGCTCAGTCACGCCATCGCGCTTCAACGGTTGGATCAACCTTCGTCCAGCGGCAAACCCACATAGTTCTCAGCAAGCGAGGTTGCCGCTGCACGCGAGCTCATTACATATTCCAATTCCGCAAGTTGTCTTTTGTGATCGAACGCGGAGTGATTCTCAAACCTGTGCAGCAATGACGTCATCCACCACGAGAACCGTTGAGCTTTCCAAATGCGTTTCAGACAAGTATTCGAATAGCTCGCCAGCCTTCGGCTATCACCATCTCGGTAAAACGCTTCAAGGGCGTTGGCAAGATGGTGCACATCGGCAAACGCAAGGTTCATCCCTTTTGCGCCCGTGGGTGGCACTATATGCGCGGCATCTCCAGCCAAAAACAGGTGCCCGAATTGAAGTGGTTCAGCAACGAAACTGCGCATTCCTGTCACACTTTTTTGAAGAATCCTGCCTTGCTTCGGCTCCCACCCGTCAGCGCATTTCAAACGCGCATGTAGTTCGCTCCAGATACGATCATCACTCCATTGCGCAATATCCTCGTCTGGCGCGCACTGCAGGTAAAGCCGTGTGATCTTAGGCGACCGCATGCTGTACAGGGCGAAACCTCGCTCATGATGCATGTATACAAGCTCTTCCTGCGAAGGAGGGGCCTCAGCCAGAACACCGAGCCAGGCAAATGGATACTCCTGCTCGTAGATGTTCAGTGCACCGCGAGGGAAAGTTGTTCTGGAGATTCCGTGGAATCCATCGCAGCCCGCGATGTATTCGCAGCAGATTTCATCAACTTGTCCCTTTCGGTTCACCAGGATCTGCGGCCTATTTGTGGCGATACCTTCAATTGAGACATCACCGCATTCGAAGCGCAGGTCGCCGTCGTCAGCGAGGCGCCTTGCAATCAGATCCTTTACAACTTCTTGCTGCCCATAGACAGTCACGCACTTGCCGGTCAACTCCAGAAACGAAATCCTGTGACGCACTCCGTTCAGTCCAAGTTCGATTCCTTCATGCCGCATCCCGTCGCGTTCGAGGCGTTCACCAAGCCCGGCTAGGCGCAGCATCTGTACGCTGGTGTGCTCTAGGACTCCAGCCCTCATTCTTTCCTCGCAGTAGACACGCGGCTTTGCCTCGAGCACAATCGAGTGGATTCCCTTGAGGTGCAGCAAATGCGAGAGCATCAGTCCCGCGGGACCGGCTCCAACAATACCGACTTGAGTTTCGAACCGCGCCATCGTCTATTGGCTATCCTGTCGGGTTTTGCTCGTTCAGAATCTCTCGTGCCGCATGGAAAGCCGAGTTTGCGGAAGGAATGCCGCAATAGATCGCGCAGTGCATCAACACTTCGCGAATCTCTTCCTCGGTCACGCCGTTATTCGCAGCAGCACGCAGGTGCAGGCGCAATTCGTCCCCCCGATTTAGCGCGATCATGAGCCCGATTGTGAGGAGGCTGCGAGTGTGTCGCGGCAGCCCGGGACGCGTCCAGATCTCTCCCCACGCATAACGGGTTATTAGATCCTGGAAGTCGCCGTCCAGATCGCTCTGCGCAGCTTCGGCACGATCCACATGGGCGTCACCAAGTACGGCTCGTCTTACCGACATGCCTGCGTTGTGCCGTTCTGTTTCATCCATTCACTGCCTCCCCTGCTGCCAGATGTTGCGAGACTGCCTCACCGAACTGACTGCTACCCTCCCACGCCGACAAGTGCGATGCATTCAACTCCAGATAGGTGGAGTGCGCCATTGCCGCATGCAGAGTACGTCCCTCAATTGGCGGTGTCGCCGGATCATGGGTCCCGGTGATTACGAGGGTCGGCGCCTCGACGAGATGCGCATGGTCTCGCAGGTCAGTATCCCGAAGGACCTCGCAACATGCAGCATAGCCGTCAGGATCTGTTGCCACGATCATTTGTCGGATCTGCTCCATCTCCTCTGGATGGTCCGCTCGATACGATGCGGTGAACCATCTCTCCCGAATAGTGACCGCCAACGACTCCATCCCCGCCTCTCGCGCGGATACGATCCGCTGGTCCCACATGTCGCGACTTCCGATACGCGCGGCCGTATTCGCAAGAACCAGCCCATTTATCCGTTCTGGCGCGTTGATTCCGAGCCAGAGAGCAACGAGTCCACCCAGCGACAACCCGCATATGTGGGCCCGGTCGGTTTCCACCGTATCGAGGAGGTGTAAAACATCGTGTGCCAAGTGCTCGATTTTGAAAGGCTCTGGCGATAACGTGCTCTTTCCGTGTCCGCGCATGTCGAATCGAAGGACCCTATACCCTCTCTCGAATGCTGGCAGAACCTTATCCCACATTCGCAGACTCGACCCTAGTGAGTTAGCCAGGACCAGGAGAGGCCCACGCATGTTTCCACTAATTTCAAAATAGAGAGACGTCCCGCCAATTTCAGTTACAGGCATCTTCGTCTCCTAAAACACGCGCGATGAATCGTTGCGCGCTGCCGAGATAGTTGACGGCGCCGAGCAGCTCATCGATCTCCGCGTCACTCAGGTGAGCTTTAATTGCGGGTAACTGTTTGAGAACATCGGACAAGGGACGATTATCGGCGACGGCTCGTTCCGTGGCCTCTCGCAAAAGCTCGTGAGCAGCGAGGCGCCCCATCAGTGGTGCCAGTGCCGTACTCACGGCTTCCGCCAGCGGCAAGCCAAGCGTTAACCCGATGTTCGCGCGCATCCGTTCTGCATTGACAAGCAGCGCTTCCGCAAGTTCGATTGCATGGGCGAGCGAAGCCGATGCCAGTTGGAAAGCCTCCGATGCGATACCCCATTCGGACTGCCATAGACCGAGTCCACGCTCGTGCTCCTGAGGCATTGCGTACAGCATCGTCGCCGCTAACCCAGGCATCTTTGCATGGATCGCGATCAAGGCTGCACTTAAAACTGGATTGTGTTTGTGCGGCATTGTTGACGAGCCACCGTGCCCGTCAAGGCCGCCTTCCGACACTTCACCTACTTCACCTTGCATCAACAATGCGATGTCGCGCCCAAATTTCGCGAGAGTCCCAGTCAGAACTGCGAGCACCTGAACCATCGCAACCAAACTGTCACGTTGTGTATGCCACGGCAATAAAGGTTCGTTGAGATCGAGAAGCCGCGCCAGTTCGGTTGAGATCGCGCTTCCGGCTTCTCCCAGGGATGCCAGTGTCCCCACTGCCCCGCCAAACTGCAGCATAAGCGTTCGATGACTTTCAGCGCGAATGCGCTCCCGGTCTCGCCTTAGCGCGGCCAGGGTCCCGGCAAGTTTCAACCCGAGCGTGGTTGGAGGGCCTGCCTGTAGCCAAGTCCGCCCCAGCATGACTGTGTCCTTGTACTGCCTTATCGGATCAACCAAAGCTGCGTCAAGCCGAGCCATTGCTGCTTCAAGGATGTTTATCCCATCCCGCATTTGCAATACGAGGGCCGTGTCCAATACATCCTGGCTCGTCGCGCCCAAATGGACGGAACGCGCGGCAGCCTCGCTCCGTGCCACCACGGCTGCGGTGAGCTGTCGAACAAATGGAATGGCGATGTTTCCAGAGAGAGCCCCTTCTCTGCTTAGTGCATCTCTATCGACGAAATCAGCCTCTAGAAACAGTTCCAACACTGCCGCCGAGCCGGCTTCCGCCCGCCCGCTGCGTTCCAATGCATAGACCAGGGCCCACTCAAAGCGGGCCATGGCGCGCAACTGCCCTGCATCTGAAAACACGCGCCCCATCTCTGGCGTCGAGAACAGAAACGAGTTCATTTCTTCGGTGCTCATGCGAACTAACTCAACTCTCTACCAGGCAAAGAACACGGTCTCACCAACTCCCTGCAGAATCACGTCCCAAGAGTATTGACCCTCGTGATTCTCATCTCGGCGCGCAATCAACGTGGCGCGTCGACCTTCGGAAATTTGTGTCAGCAACGGGTCGGCGTCATTTGATTTCTCGCCTCCAAGATAGACACGCGAGAGTAGGTGCCGAAGCAAGCCGCGCGCGAAAACAAGAACCATGAAATGGGGTGCTGCAACAGTTTCTTCGGTCAGTTGTATTTTGGCAGGCCGCTCTATGAAAACGGAAAATGAACCAGCGCTGTCTGTCATCGTACGTCTGAAACCTGCCGGAAAATCGTTCTCTTTTAAGTCCCCAGTCGAATCACCAGCGACAGTCACGGCGCTCCAGAATTCGAGCATGGCATCAGTAATGGGCGCGCCGTCTCGGTCCAAAACCCGGCCACGCAGCTCAATCATGTTCGGTGTCTCGTGCGTTCCCGTCGGTGTCCTCTCGATCAGGGTCTCAAGACCAATGCGGAAGTACGGTCCGACGGTCTGTGAACTAGCAGGAATGTGCGGGCTGTCGTCCATTTATCGAGCTGCCTTTTCGAACAGAGTCTCGTTTCTTCCGCGCAGTACGATATCCCAGGTATAAGCCAGCAAATAGTTCGCCTCAGATCGTTCCATATCAAGCCGCGAAACCAACCGTTGCCGCGCTGCATAGTCCGGAACGCAGTTGAAGATGGGATCGAGCGCATGTAAGGGGTCCCCGGGGAAGTACATTTGTGTTACCAGGCGCGAGAGGATGCCTGACCCAAATATCGAGAAGTGAATGTGCGAAGGACGCCAGGCATTGTGGTGATTTCCCCAAGGATAGGGGCCCGGCTTGATCGTTTTGAAGCAATAGCGTCCCTCGTCATCAGTCAACATGCGGCCACCGCCTGAAAAATTCGGGTCCAGTGGAGCGTCATACGTATCCACCCTGTGCCGATAACGTCCCGCGGCATTTGCCTGCCAGACCTCTACTAACGCACCGCGTATCGGCCGGCCGTCTTCATCAAGAACTCGGCCATGGACCGCAATTCGCTCTCCTATCGGCTGGCCGGCATGTTGTGCTGTTAGATCATTGTCATGCTCACGAATCAATCCGTGCCCGAACCTTGGTCCGGTCCTTTCCGTTAGTGTCTCAGGCAGCAAGACAAGCGGCATGCGCGGTGAACGCGCAATTGACGACACATAGGGAGGAAAGTGGTATTCGGGCTGTGTGCCGGGCACTGCCAGTTCCACCATGGACGGATTGAAAATGTCTCGATTCAAATTGTCTCCATCGCCAGCGCGATACCTTGGCCCACCCCGACGCACATCGTGGCGAGCGCAAATCTCCCGCCAAACCGCTCCAATTGATGAGCCGCCGTCATCGCGAGTCGCGCCCCGCTCATTCCAAGTGGATGCCCCAACGCAATAGCGCCGCCTGTTGAATTCACATGCTCGGCATCCTCAGGCAGTCCGAGTTGGCGAAGGCAAGCTAGCGATTGGCTGGCGAATGCTTCATTCAACTGGATCCAATCGAAGTCGCCCAACTTCATGTGGAGGCGAGTCAATAGTTTTTGTGTGGCGGGAACAGGGCCGAGTCCCATAGTGCGTGGCGCCACCCCAGCCGTTGCCATGCCTAGGATGCGCGCCCGGGGACGAAGGCCGTGCAGGCCAATCGCTTCTTCCGAAGCAAGAATCATGGCGGCCGCCCCGTCGTTAACACCAGAGGCATTTCCTGCGGTTACAGTTCCGCCAGTGAAGAGCGGCTTGAGTTGCTCAAGTTTTTCGCGAGTCGTGTCAGGCCGTGGATGTTCGTCCAGCGAAACGAGTGCGGGTCGTTTCTGATCGTGGACTTCCACCGGAACGATCTCTTCTGCAAAGAAGCCCTCCTTAAGAGCTTTGGCCGTGCGCATCTGGCTCCGCCACGCAAAAGCATCCTGGGCCTCGCGCTCGACTTTGCACTCACGAGCCACGTTTTCGCCCGTTTCCGGCATTGAATCCACTCCGTAGAGCTCCCGCATCTTCGGATTTACAAATCGCCAACCGATCGTGGTGTCGTGCGTTTCGACGGTTCGTTGAAACGCAGATTCAGCCTTGCCCATGACAAACGGTGCTCGCGACATTGACTCCGCTCCGCCGGCGATCATGAAGTCTGCTTCTCCGCTTTGGATCGCTCGCGCTGCGGTGCCAACGGCGTCCATCCCCGAACCACACAGCCGATTCATTGTGACACCTGGAACAGATTCAGGCAGCCCAGCTAACAAGAGCGCCATCCTCGCCACATTGCGATTGTCCTCACCGGCTTGATTAGCGCAGCCGAGTATCACGTCGTCTAACGCTTCCCAATCAATCCTCGAGTGGCGCTTCTTCAACTCCCTGATTGGGAGTGAAGCAAGATCATCAGTCCGTATCTTTGAAAGGGCTCCGCCGTATCTACCGATAGGTGTGCGCACGGCATCACAGATGAAAGCCGATCTCATTCGGCATCCCCCAATGCGCCATGCGCAACCGCAGTACGTGCTTTCAATTCGCGGAGCGTCTGGAGTTCGGGGGCGGTTGGAGTTGGGGTCTCCTCGCAATTGTCAACAAAGCTAATCTCCCATCCGGTGCTGGCGACAATCGTGTCCCGACTTACACCAGGGTGGATGCTTGCTACCCGTAGCTCTCGCGTGACCGGATCAGGCCGCAACATGCACAGATCAGTGATGACGGCGGTAGGCCCCTTACCGGGTAGGCCTGCAGATTCGCGAGCGTTTCCACCTGTGAGAAAGCCGACGGATGTGACAAAATCCAGTTTGTTCACGAAGGTCCGTTTCGATTGCTTCACAATGATCAGGACTTCCTTGGCAGAAGAGCTTATCTCAGGAGCGCCACCCGCTCCCGGAAGCCGGACCTTTGGCTTGTTGTATGGCCCAACGACTGTGGTGTTGATGTTCGCAAACCGGTCAAGCTGTGCCGCACCAAGAAATCCGACGTCAACCCTTCCACCCTGGAGCCAGTAGCGGAATATTTCTGGAGTAGATACGACCGTGTCGGCAGTCTCAGCAAGATTGCCATCGCCGATCGAAAGTGGCAAAACTGATGGTTTTGCGCCGATTGGTCCAGACTCGTAGATGAGAACAGCCTCTGGGGCATGCGTGAGCCTGGCAAGATTTGCAGCCGTAGAAGGCAATCCGATCCCGACAAAGCAAACCGCACCATTGCGAAGCATTCGCGCCGCGGTTATTGTCATCATCTCCTCGGATGTGTATGCCTGGCTCATTGATAAGCCGCCTGCACCTGCGGATCCCGCTGCAATTTCAAGTATTGCTTGAAGTCTTCTGTTCCCAGTACGTGATGGCCAAGCCATGCGCTAAATATCTCACGCTCCCGGGAAATCCGGTCCCAGGCACGATAGAAAATGTTGTCGCGTTCGTAGTAACCGTGCGCATAGGAAGGCGTTGCCCCCTGTGGTACTTCGCAGACTGAGGTCACGACCCAATGGGGAAGTATGCACGCGTTTGGCGGAGCCTCAAGGTTCCGAACCCGCTCCTCCACGGTAACAATGCTGCGCTTCGCTGACAGCGCGGCCTCTTTCTGGACGCCGAGAATTCCCCAAAGCAGAACATTGCCCTTCCAGTCGGCCTTTTGTGCGTGGATCACCGCTACATCGGGTCGCACCGCGGGTGTGGCTGCCAACACTTCGCCTGTGAACGGGCAAGTGATCGATCGGATTTGAGAATTCACGCGTGGGAAATCGGACCCCGTGTATCCCCGTAATACAGCGAAAGGGATGTTTGCCGCTCCGGCCACATAGGCGTTTGCCAGGTCACTGTGACTCCGCTCCTCAATTGCGAGAGGATTGGGCCACTCATTCTCCACCGCGTCGCGAAACCGATGAAGAGAGCCAACGCCCGGGTTTCCGCCCCACGAGAAAGTGAGTTTTGAAGCGCACCCCGCTCCGATCATCTGGTCATAAATCAGATCGGGGGTCATCCGTATCAGTGACAGATTGCGCAGTTTTTGACGGATAATTTCATGGCCGGCGGCAAATGGAATGAGATGGGTAAAGCCTTCCATCGCTATCGAGTTCCCATCGTGAACATTGGCGGTAATTGCCTCTGCCAGGGTCATCCACTCAGCCATTCCGCCTCCCGAAGTCACCGCCCGCAGCATTATTACGCGAAGATGCCAGTTTGTACAAGATGTGCGATAATCGCCCATCAGAGAGACTCTGTGATGATCAAACGCAGGAAACCCGCCAAACCCGAAAGATCTGCGCAGAGTGACGAATTCGCGGTGCAAGCGGGTAATCCGGATTTTGTCCTCTCCCTGGCGCGAGGCCTGCGGGTGATCGAGAGCTTTGAAGGTCACCAGGATGGTCGCAGCATCATTGAGATATCACAATCCATCGGGCTTTCGCGGGCATCTATACGACGCATACTCATCACCCTTGAACTTCTCGGTTACGTTGAACACTCTCGGCAGGTCTACCGGCTGAAGACACAGGTGCTACGCCTCAGCTTCTCCTATCTCTCATCCTCGTCAATGATTGAGGCCGCCCGTCCGGTTCTCGAACGAATCACGGAGTTGTTGCATGAGTCCTCCTCAATGAGCATGCTTGATGGGGGACAGATCGTGTATGTCGCGCGCTCGGCTGCGACTCGTGTGCTTGCGGCTGGGCTCTCAGTGGGCAGTCGCCTGCCGGCATACTGCACGTCGATGGGCCGGGTTTTGCTCGCCGCTTTGCCCGACCCGGACCTTGACGCATACCTTCGCAATCTGAAGCCAAAGGCCTTCACGCCGAAAACGATCACCAGATTACCGCTTCTGAGGAAAGAAATTCTTCGGGCTCGTAAAGACGGTTATGCCATCGTGGATGAGGAACTCGAGGCAGGACTGCGGTCTATGGCGGTGCCCGTACGCAGCCGCAACAATCGGGTCGTTGCCGCCATCAACGTGGGAACACATGTTTCACGTGTCGGCCGATCCGACTTGTTGAAGACTTGCCTTCCTGCCCTCCAAAGTGGTGCGCTTAGTCTCGGGAACGTAGTGATCTAGCACGATGTTCGGGAAAGGATTGGACATATGACATCAACCTACCGCGCCGATCAAGTGGGGAGCTTGTTGCGTCCCGCTGAGTTGCTTGAAGCTCGCCGTTCCAAGCTACCCAGCGATGAATTACGTGCACTCGAAGATCGCCATATTCTTCGCGTCTTTGAAAAGCAGAAGGAGGTTGGACTCGACATCATTACCGACGGTGAATATCGACGGAGTAACTTCATGAGCGATTTTACCGATGCCGTCGACGGTTTCGACTTCAGGGGATCCGTTCAACGCACCTGGAACGAGACCTCGAAGAAGGCGGAGACTGACTCGTCAGCTGTCAGCAGCATCAATGGCATCGTCACGTCGACCCTGAAGCAGCGTCAGCCTCTCACGGGGCATGAACTCCCGTTCCTCCGTGAACATGCTCCGGGTCCAATCAAAGTCACCATGCCGAGCGCCACACAGTTCCCCGCTATCTCGTTCAAATACGGAATCACCGACTCAGTGTATGGTCATCCCACTGCATTACTAAGTGCCATTACGGACATCATGGCCCAGGACATCCAATCCTTCGCTAACAGCGGCATATCGTATCTCCAGATCGATGCACCGAGATACAGTTACTATCTTGACCCCAAATGGACAGCGTGGATGGAAACCGAGTTGCGGGTTAATCCGGCGCAAATGTTGACCGCTTCTCTGAATGCTGACAATGCCTGCTTTGCGGCAGCACGTCCGGCTGGTATCACACTGGGAATCCACCTCTGTCGAGGCAATAACCGGAGCCACTGGTATGCCGAGGGCGGCTATGATGCCATTGCAGAGCGCCTGTTCCACGAGTTGGCCGTCGATCGGTTTCTTCTGGAATATGACGATGAGCGTTCCGGTACGTTCGAGCCACTCAGGTTCGTTCCAAAAGGAAAAATCGTAGTGTTGGGCATGGTGAGCACTAAACATGCGGCGCTTGAACGCAAGGAGGATTTGCTTCGCAGAATCAATGAAGCCTCAAAGGTGCTCCCCCTCGAGCAACTGGCCCTGAGCCCGCAGTGCGGATTTGCGTCAACGATGGATGGCAATCTCCTGAGCGAAGACGATCAATGGGCCAAACTTAAGTTGGTCGCGGAGACCGCAAGGGAAGTCTGGGGAACAGAATAATGGCCGGAGAACTTTGTGCTCCGGGTTTGGAGTTCGTCCTCGAGTTGAGAGTTGATATCGGTGCGACTGCCGAGATAGGTCGAACAACGTCGGGCGTCCGCCGTATGGTTCCAATAACTGGTGGTACCTTCAGCGGGCCTCGTTTGTCCGGTCGAGTTCTGGCAGGCGGGGCTGACTGGCAGTTGGTTCTCCCCGACGGCATCACGCGCGTTGACGCTCACTATGTTCTTGAGACTGATGATGGCGTTCGTATCGAGGTGCGCAATCAGGGAACTCGTCACGGCCCGCCGGGGGTGCTGGAAAGAATCGCCTCAGGCGAGCGAGTCGATCCGCGCGAGTATTACTTCAGAACCACGCCTCGATTCCAGCCTTTCGACGGATCATACGAGTGGCTTGAGCGGTCCATATTCGTGGGCTCCGCGGAACGTTATGCCGATCTCGTAATCGTGAAGGTATGGATGGTCCTTTGAGGGCAGAGCATATCAACCTCTCCGGCGTTCCAGGCAGTCGAAGTTTGGCCAGTCAATAAATCTACAGAAGCCACTGCATGAAGCTTGAACCGACGTTGCTGAATTCGAATGCGTGAAGTCCAAGAAGGCTGGCCAGTTCCTTGCATGCCAAAATGCCTCGAACGCTATTGCCCTGGGCATCGAGTTTGGGCGAATACACGCCGATGCCGAGTTGCCGATTCAGCACAGCGAATATCCCTCCCGAGACACCGCTCTTAGCCGGGACGCCGACCTCAAATGCCCAGTTTCCTGCATAGTCATAGAGGCCGCAACTGAACATCACCGCCATCACGTATTTAATGTGTTGGAAATCAAAAACGGTATCGCCGGTTACTGGTTGATTTCCGATGTTCGCCATTGTGGCTCCCATCATTGCCAGGTCTTTGCAATTAACCAACATCGAACACTGCGCGAAGTACTGATGCAGCGATTCCTGCACTTCATCGTCGATGACACCTGAATTCAACAGCATGTAGGCAATCGCTCGATTTCGATTGCCGGTGGCGGTCTCCGATGCCAACACGGACTGGTCGATTCTCAGCTCGCGGCCGGCCGCCTTTCCCATCCGCTCAACAAAGTCACTAATGCCCATCTCCACAGGGCTTCGTTTGATGAGCGAAGCGACCGCTATGGCGCCCGCGTTCACCATGGGATTGAATGGTCGACCAGACTTCTGGTCGAGTTCAATGGAATTGAACGCCTCTCCGCTAGGTTCGACGCCTACGTGCTTCAATGTCTCTTCAGTGCCGTGCTTTTCAAGTGCCAGCTGAAAGGCAAATGGCTTGCACATGGACTGAATCGTAAATTCCCGGTCCCAGTCACCCGCAGTAAATACCTGGCCATCCACCGTCGCCAGGCAGATGCCAAAATCTTTCGGATTAGCTTTCCCAAGTTCCGGGATATAGGTTGCAACTGTGCCGTCATCGATATCTTTATATTTGTCGTAAATGCGATCGATTATTTTCTGGAGTCGAGAGCCGACGCAAGGAGTTACCCGGTTCGGGTTCCTGTTTTGGAAAGTCTCGCTGCCTGACGCGATCTCCATTCGGGCTCCATCCATTGAATGCGAAAGGAAAGACTTGCGCTTGAAGAACGGCGATTGCGTTAGACGGCGTTTGTTCCGTTTCGCAATCGATAGAAATGCGAGTCACTGCGAGGTTTATCCATTGTGTCAACTCGGACATAAGGATGCCATGAGGCCCTTGCCACAAAGCAACCGGGCTTTCGGAAGATGAAAAGGCTCCCGGACGGGAGCCTCTCATTCGGAGTTAGATCACAAAAACTAACTGCGGAGGAAGTCCTTGGCCTTCTGAACCAGAACATCGCGCCCAACGTCAGAGATTGCGTCGGTCAATGGAATGCCTTTAGGGCAGACTTCGACGCAGTTCTGCGCGTAACCGCATTCCTGAACACCACCGTCGCCGGCCAGCGCGCGAAGTCGCTCTTCCTTGAAGACCTTGCCCGTTGGGATGGTTGTTGAAGAGCTTCACCTGGGCGATGGTGGCGGCGCCCACGAACCCCGTAGCGTCATTGAACTGCGGGCAGACTTCCATGCAGCAGCAGCACGAGATGCAATTGGAGAGTGGGTAATTGACTTCCTGCTGCTGGGGGAAAACTCGCGGTCCGGATCCGAGATCGTAAGTTCCGTCCACGGGGATCCAGGCCTTAACAGCCTTGAGATTTTCGAACAATACGGAACGGTCCACCGAAAGATCGCGCACGAGCGGGAATTTGGACAGCGGTTCAACCTTGATGGGCTGCTCAAGATTATCGACGAGAGCCGAGCAGGCCATGCGGGCCTTCCCATTGATGCGCATGGCGCATGAGCCGCAGATCTCCTCCAGGCAATTCGAGTCGTAAGTAATCGGCGTGGTGCCGCGCCCATCTGCAGTCACAGGGTTGGCTGCGATCTCCATCATTGCGGAGATCACGTTCATGCCCGGGCGCCACTCCAAATCGAACTTCTCCCAGACTGCGGGTGCGTCGGGGCCGGCCTGACGCTTGATCTCAAAAGCTACGGTTTTATTTGCCATGGTCCCTTTCGTGCTCACCTGTGGTGCGGATGACTTCCTGAATGGCATCGGCGAGTTTAAGGCCGGGCACCTCTCAAGACGCCTGTAGATCTATTTCGCAGCGTCATAACGGCGCGGCCGTGGTTTGATCCACTGTGTATCCACTTCTTCGTACTCGAACTTCGGGCCCTCGATCGAACCGGTAAAGCTGGCCTTGGTGGTCTTGAGGAACTTTTCGTCATTGCGGTCTGGAAAGTCGGGCTTGTAGTGCGCGCCGCGCGATTCATCGCGGAGCAGCGCCCCTTGAGCGACCACGCGAGATAACTCCAGCATGTTCTTGAGCTGACGGGCGAAGGCGAAGCTGGTGTTGGCCCACTGACTTTTGTCAGCGAGATTCACCTTGTCGTACCGCTCCAGAAGCTCAACGATCTTCTCGTCTGCCTGTTTCAAACCCTTGTTGTAGCGGATGACGGTGGCGTACTCAGTCATCGCGGCGCCAAGCTCGCGCCAGAGGCGGAAAGGATTCTCAGTCCCTTCGTTATGAATGAGCGCCTTGTTGATCTCGGCCTGGCGGGAGATCTCTGCCGCTGCTCCGCCGTCCCCTTCGGCAGCCGGAAGATTCTTTGCGTATTTCAGTGCGATGGGGCCGGAGACAAATCCTCCGTGGATGCAACTGACCAGCGAGTTAGCGCCGAGGCGGTTTGCGCCGTGGTACTGGTACTCGCACTCGCCGGCCGCAAAAACGCCCGGAATGTTGGTCATCTGGTTGAAGTCCACCCACAGGCCGCCCATTGTGTAGTGCATGCCCGGAAAGATCTTCATCGGCACTTCGCGCGGATCATCACCAACAAACTTCTCGTAAATCTCGAGGATCCCTTCGAGCTTGCGGTTCAGCGTCTCACGATCGATGTGCGTCAGATCGAGATACACCATCGGCTGGCCGTCGATACCCAGTCCATGCTCGTAGACAATCTTATGGATGGCGCGTGTCGCTACATCGCGCGGCACCAGGTTGCCGTACTTCGGGTACCACTCTTCGAGAAAGTAGAGGCGCTCGGATTCGGGAATCTGCTTGAAGGGGCGCTTGTCCCCAGCCGTGCGGGGAACCCACACGCGGCCGCCTTCACCACGAGCCGACTCCGACATGAGCCGAAGCTTGTCTTCGCCGGGGATCGATGTCGGGTGAACCTGGATGAATTCGCCGTTGGCGTAGTACGCGCCCTGTTGGAAAACTGCGGCCTGGGCGGATCCAGTGCATACCACCGAATTGGTGCTCTTGCCGAAGATAGCTCCGATTCCGCCGGTGGCCAAAATGATGGCATCGGCCGGAAACGCGCGGAGTTCCATTGTGCGCAGATCGAGAGCAGTAATGCCACGGCAAACTCCCTTCGAATCGAGGATGGCCGAAAGGAATTCCCATCCCTCGTACTTCTTGACCTTGCCTTCCGACTCGTAGCGGCGCACCTGCTCATCAAGCGCATAAAGAAGCTGCTGACCAGTTGTGGCGCCGGCGAACGCGGTGCGATGGTAGAGCGTGCCGCCAAAGCGGCGAAAGTCCAGCAGTCCCTCGGGAGTGCGATTGAAGGGTACGCCCATGCGATCGAGAAGATCGATAATCGCGGGCGCAGCCTCGCACATGGCCTTCACCGGCGTCTGATTCGCAAGAAAGTCGCCGCCGTAGATAGTGTCATCAAAGTGCTGAGCGGTGGTGTCACCCTCGCCCTTCAAATTCTTGGCGGCGTTGATGCCACCTTGTGCGCAAACCGAATGGGAACGCTTGACCGGGACGATCGAGAACAGGTCGACGTTGCCACCGGCCTCCGCAATCTTGATGACCGCTGCAAGCCCCGCCAAGCCTCCGCCAACCACGATGATTCTGGGTGATGCCATTCCTTACGAATCCTTTCGGGGACTCAAAACTCGATCCCGGTCGCTACGACGAGACAGTTGCGGGTTCCTTTGTTTCGTTCACAGGTTGCGGAATCGGCGGCGTGAAGCGCAAAGGCGCTGCAACCCGATTCCAGGCATTGATCTGGCTCACCGCGACGGTGAGCAATGCGATTTCGCGCTCGCTGAAGTGCGGCTTGAGCGCGTCGTAGGCGGCGTCGTCGATGTGATGGTTTGCCATGAGAGTGACGCGCTCGGTCCAGTCGAGAGCGGCGCACTCACGCGCCGAATAAATGCCCGCTTCACGCCATGCGGCGAGCAGATCGAGCTTGGCCGCGGGCACGTTGATCTTGCGCGCGTCGTTCAGGTGGAACTGCACGCAGAAGGCGCACCCGTTCAACTGCGATGCACGGATCTTGATCAACTCCCGAAGTTCCGGTTCGATGCTGGACTTCCTGAGCGCATGGGTGATGGCTGCCATGCTGGTGGCAAATTCGGGCACGATCTCCTGAAAGGCTTTGTACTCGATGCGCGGCTTTGTAGATTCGGTAAGGGACATGAGCGCCTCCGAGTTTAAGTGAGATGAGCGACCGGAGGGGCAACGACCATCGTTATAGGCACGTCATCCGGTGTGTTCTGATACTTGGGCTCGATAAAGGCCCAGATGCTCGCCAGCCCGAACAGAGTGATCACCACGCCGAATGCCAGGCACGCCCAGCCAAAACGGCGGCGGGCGGTCTCGCCCGATGTGATGCCCCACTTGGCTGCGAACAGCCAGATGCCGTAAGCGAAATGCCAGCAGATCGCAATCATGGCAATCACGTAGACCGCGAGCATGATCGGATTGGAGAGCTCGTGCTGCACCTTGGCAAATGCCATGCCAGGGTTATTCGGGAGATCCGCCCCGAGGAACCGCTGCCGCAGAACGTGTTGCACGATGTACGCGAAGGCGATGATGCCCGTCCAGCGCTGGGCCACATACAGCCAATTACCCGCGTAGGGGTAATACACCACATTTGATCTTCCGCGCAGCCAGATATAGACCCCATAAATGCCGTGATAGAGGATCGGAATAAAGATGAATGTCCATTCGAGAACCCGCACAAGGGGCAGGGAATTGAGGAACTTCACCTGGGCTGCATAGGCCATCGGTCCATTGAGAGCCTCGAAATTGGACAGCAAATGCTCGAGGAGGAAGGCGCCGATGGGTACGATGCCAAGCAGCGAGTGCAGCCGACGCCAGATAAAGGATGTTCCCTGGCCGGCGCGGAGTGGCTGTACGCCGCCCCTCAGCTTGGGGGCGGCAGGATTTTGGGCAGTGGCCATGAGGATTAGAGCTCCTGGATCTGGGTAGCGACCTGGGTTCCGATGGGCGCCGCGCAACAAATCGTTTCAGTATGAGGGACGAAGTTGCAGCGCAGGGTGCCCCATGCATTATTCGGAACCCGTGCAAGTATCGTCAAGCCAGCAACCTGCTGGCGTCTCATTAGGTCGAATGGGGCCGCAGAATTGATTGCCCAATCAAATCACTCAATCGGCGATCCCAGGCAGATTACCGAGGAGATTCAACGCCCAGGCTTGCTAACAGATTCTTCAGCGCACGGCCGCGATGGCTGAGCGACAGCTTCGTTTCAAGATCGATTTCGGCCATTGTCTTATCAAGTTCTGGCAAATAGAAGAGCGGATCGTAGCCGAAACCACCGGTCCCGCGAGGCGCTTCAAGAATGGTTCCTTCCACCGTTCCGTCCGCCGAACAGACCACGTCGCCATCGCGGGCTGCTACCAGGACACAGTGATACCTGGCGGCGCGCTGGCCCGCTGGGACGGTTGCCATCCGTTGCAGCAGAACCATGTTGTTCCACACGTCGGTGTTGTCCTCCGCAGCGTCGGGCGAGTCAGTCAGTCCGGCATCCGCTGCAAATCGAGCGGAACGCACGCCCGGGTCGCCATTCAGCGCGTCCACTTCCAGGCCGGAGTCGTCGGCCACAACCAGATGCCCGCCGGCAAAGCGAGAGTAGTAGACGGCCTTGAGAGTCGCGTTGGCGATGAAAGTGGCGCCGGTTTCCTCTGGAGCGAAAATGGTGCTGAGGCCCGGAATGGCCTCGATGTCGATTGAATAGGTCGCGGCAGCGGTGCGAAAATCGCGCAGTTTGCCCTGGCTGGTTGTGGCGGCGAATAGGCGAAGAGCCATGGTTCGATTCTATCCGGCGAGCCGTATGCGCGAGTTGAGCGCGCGTCGCTCCGAAAGCCTTTGACAGCCTTGGGTCGGGTTCCATAATTTCAAAAGGCAAAATGTTTCTGTCATCGTTGGCGTTGAGCGCGGACGAATGCCGCTTCGGACGGCGAATTGAAAACCTGGAGAGACCGGAATGCGCGATCGTAGGGGATTTGGCTTGAAATGGATCTTTTGCCTGTTGGTTGGAATGATGATGACCGCCGCGCCAACGATGGCGCAGAGCGCCACCCGCACCGGCCCGGTCGAACTGCAGGTCAACAACCTCGTGAACCCGCTGGGGATCGACAACCCGTCTCCGAGTTTTTCATGGCAATTGAAAGACCCAGCCCGCGGCGCGAAGCAAACCGCCTACCAGGTGAGCGTCGCCTCCAGTCCGGAACAGCTCAAACAAAGTCCCGCTGACGTCTGGACAAGCGGCCGCGTCGAATCCTGGCAGTCGCTGAATGTTAAATATGCCGGGCCCGCCTTGAAGGCCTCAACGCGCTATTGGTGGACGGTGAAGGTCTGGGGTGCGGACGGCAAACCCTACACAGCCAGCGCTCCAAGCTGGTTTGAAACGGGCCTCATGAGCCAGGATGCATGGAAGGCAGACTGGATCGGATACGAAACCGTTGAAGAAGCTGCCGTCCGCAAAGCCCCCGCCGCATGGATTGCCAGTCCTGATCAGGCGGCGTTGAATACGGAAAAAGATTCGGAGACGAAGATTGCTTACCGCGCCGCGGTCAACGTCGATAAGGCGGTGAAGTCGGCCACGCTCTACGCCACCGGTCAAGATACCGTGGCCGCCTGGGTAAATGGGAAACAAGTCCTTCAGGCCTCCCCGTTTCCGGCCTGGCGGCAAATGCCGTGGAAGAAATTTGTGCGCGCGGACGTGACATCCATCTTGAAAGCCGGCGCAAATTTGGTGGCACTTGAAACGGTGCGGTACACGCCCACAAAAAACGATGCGGCGCCCATGATCGCCACGCTGTTCGTGGAATACGCCGATGGATCAACCGCGGTGTTTGCAAGTCAGGCCGGGTGGAAATGCGCGGCCTCAGCGGCTGCTGGCTGGGAGCAGCCAGGCTTTGACGATTCCGCATGGAAATCTGCCGACGAGTGGAAACAGCCGACTGGATCGCGCGAGCCACCGCTTGGACATCCCTGGATTCCCGATTCCGTCAAGGCGCTGCGCCATTCCTTCAAAATCGGCAAACCCATCAAATCGGCGCGGCTCTATTCCACAGCCCTTGGATCGTACGAGATGTTCCTTAACGGCAAGCGTGTCAGCGACGACGTTCTGGCCCCCGGCTGGACGGACTATCGCGAACGCGTGGTCTACCAGGCATACGATGTAACTTCGCTGCTGAATGCAAATGCGGAAAATGCCATTGGGGCATTGCTCGCGCCAGGCTGGTACGAGACCCCGCTCGAGTGGTTCCAGCAGCCGAACAACTACGGCGTCACGCCTCCATCGCTTCGTGCGCAACTTAGGATTGAGCACTCCGACGGCAGCGTGGAATGGGTGTCCACCGATGCAACCTGGCGCGCCCGCACTTCGCACATCCTGCAATCGGAGCTCTACGACGGCGAAACTCAGGATTCGCGCCAGGCGACGAAAACGCTCGCGGGTTTCACCATGGCAGGAAAGAACGACGACTGGTCACCTGCAATCGCGATTAGTCCTGCCGCGGTCAAGATCGAAGCCCAGGAATACCAGCCCATTCGGAAAGAGCGAGAGATAGCGGCCAAGTCTGTGAATCAGCCCAAGCCCGGCGTTTACGTATTCGATTTCGGCCAGAACCTTGCCGGCGTGGAGCGTTTGCGCGTGACCGGGCCGAAGGGCACCGACGTTCAGGTGCGATTCTCCGAGATCCTCAACGACGACGGCACCCTCTACACCGACAACCTGCGCACCGCGAAAGCCACCGATCACTTCATCCTTTCCGGCAGCGGGTGGAGGAGTTCACGCCGCAGTTCACGTTCCACGGATTTCGCTACGCGGAGATCTCCGGCCTCCCAACTGCCCCCGCCAAAGACGCCATGACGGCGGAGGTCATTCATACCAACGCCCCGTTCGCGGCCCAGCTTACGACCGGCAGCAAGATGGTCAACCAACTCTGGAGCAATATCGTCTGGGGGCAGCGTTCGAACTTCGTCGGCATTCCCACCGATTGCCCGCAGCGCGACGAGCGCCTTGGCTGGATGGCCGACGCCCAGGTCTTCTGGCGCACCGCCAGCTACAACATGGACCTGACCGCGTTCTCGCGGAAGTTCGGCGCTGAAATGCGCGGAACGCAGGTCGGCACGTCGATGTACGGGATCTATTCGCCCGGCACAGTAAAAGAAAACGCAGGTTGGGGCGCAGGCTGGAGCGACGCGGGTGTCATCATTCCATGGACGTCGTGGCTGCAGACAGGCGATACCCGCATCGTCGACGAGAACTGGGACGCGATGACGAAGTATGTCGACGGCATCGATGCGGCGAATCCTGACGGCCTGTGGGTGAAGGAGCAGGGAATTGGCTTCGGAGATTGGCTTTCACCGGAGGGCAAGACCAACCAGACGCTGATTGCCACCTCAGGCTGGGCTTACGATGCCGATCTTCTCCGCCAGATGGCTCACGCAACGGGCCGCACCGGCGACGAACAGAAGTACTCGCAGCTCTTCGAGAAGATTCGGGCCGCGTTCCAAAAGAACTTCGTGCACGATGACGGGTTCATTCCGGGCGCGGATCGCAGCGAGACCGAATTCGGCGAGAGAAATCATCCCACCGCGGGCGGTGCGGAAGACACCCAGACCGGATACGTGGTGGCGCTGCACATGAACCTTCTCCCGGATTCACTGCGCGCGAAAGCGGCACAAAAACTGGTGGACAAGATCGAGGCCAATCACGGTCTGCTGGGTACGGGATTCCTCGGGACACCCTATCTGCTCGAGGAACTCACGAAGACGGGCCACGCTGATGTGGCCTACAAGCTCCTGCTCAACACCGAGTATCCGTCCTGGCTGTACCTGATTGAGCGCGGCGCAACCACCACCTGGGAGCGCTGGAACGGTGACCAGATGAAGTCCGACCCCAGCATGAACTCCTACAACCACTATGCCTATGGCGCCGTCGCGGATTGGATCTACCGCTACGCCGCCGGGGTGGACGCGTCGACCCTTGACCCGGGATTCCATACCATCATGCTGCACCCGGTCTTGAGCGCGAAGCTGGGTTCGGTCGACTTCAACTACCCCTCGGCCTACGGAACCATTCATTCGGATTGGAAGGTGGATGGCGGCACGGGGATCTGGCATGTCACGATTCCCGCCAATACCACCGGCTGGCTGAGCGACGCCGACCTTGCAGCCTCGCATCTGAAGGCGGCAAGCAGCTACGAGGGCAGCATGATGCCTGCTCCCGGCCCCGACGGCGCAGGCGGAGTCAAGCTGGTTTCGGGAACGTACGAATTCAAAGCCGAGTTGAAATAGCCGGGTGCCGGTTCCCGGCAGTTTCTGCTCTGCGAATTTCCCGTAGGGGCGCGCACGCGCGCAAAAAAAAACGATCAAGTTGATTGGATTGTTGCGATTGCACACCGAAAATGGGGGAATTTTCGCTCACCGTGATGTGGATCACAGAGGCAGGAGGGACCAGGAGCAGGGCTGAGGGACTAAGGGACTGAGTGCTAAGGGACTCGCGTTGTCGGTGGCGGGGTGAGATTGGTTGTCAAAGAACCCAGGACGAGGGTCGGCGCATGGGCCGGTAAGAACGCACGGCGCACACTGGGTAACTCGCCTTATTCGTGTGAATACTTTAAGTATGGCAGGTTCGTTGAATTAATCCCTAATTGGAGTAAAGTATTTTGCGCTGATTCTAAAGGGAGTTACAAACTATTTTCATTTTTGCCTCTTGACAAGATTTCCACAGGGCAGTTTTCGAGGGCCTGAGATTGGAGGCGCTGCGTGGCGATCAGGACCCGCTCATCCCGATGAAGCTGGGATGAACGGGGCACAGCTTCTGAGTCACTGATGGCAGCTTCTGAGGCACTGATGAACGGACCACAGCTGAACGGGCCACTGGCCGTGGAAATAGAATTTCGTAGATCTCGCAGTTTCATTCGGGTTGTGGATTATTTCGCTTTTTGTTCGCCTATACTGGCTGCATGTTTGGTCCGGAGCCGGCGCGGGTTTGCGATTTCACGGTGCGCTGCAAAGGGTGCGGGGAGAACATTCCGGCACCGGTGGGAACCCTGCCCGACTCCTGGATCGTGGCGCAGTGCGCGCTGTGCGGCGAGCGCCGCAAGTATCTCCCCAGTGAGATCTTTCGCGGCAGGCTGTCGCAGCTTCTGCTGGCGCGACGCGGTCGTAATGAGGTTCGGCCGTGGGGGTGATGCGGCGCGCGGTAGCGCGCGATGAGGCTGAAGGAGCGCGTATGGAAGCGGAGCAGCGGCGTCGTGACCGGTTCGCCTCTACCCTGGTGATTGCGGCAGCCATCATCGCAGCGGTTCGCCTGGCGAGGGATCCGGAAATCAGCCGGCCCTCGCCGCGGCTGAGTTCGACCGTTGCTGCTTCCGTCGCGCTGGCGAGGATGATTCTGGACCGCGTCGTGGGATCGGGCGGCGGTTGAAACTTTCGACCTGGCGGAAGCATCTCTTACAAAGAATGCGGGTTGGGTTCAGTCATTGCGGCGTCGATGGGTGCTTCAATCTCATGGACGCAGAGTTCGATTCGATGTAAAATGAGTTTGTTTGAGAAGGGAGAACACCATGAGGGGCGGAGAAATTCTCTAAGCATCAGAAATCCTCCAAACATCTAGGATTTTCCGGTCAGGGCATTCCTGATCAACTTTGCAGCCTCGGCTAAGGCTCCTCGCAGGGATTGAGGAGCGGTCGAGGCTTTCGTGTTTCTGGACTTGATGGCATACTCTGCGCGGTCAGCATTGCTTTCCAGCGTGGCGCGAAGTTCGCCTAGTTTTGCTTTCAGTTCCGGCGCCGCCATCTTGAGCAGGCCCGTGAAGTCACCTTGAACATTATCTTCATAATCCCTCTTGATAATGTCCTTTCTCACGTAGGACTGGCCCGCGGCCTTGCCAAGATAGAGGATGACCGGTTGAGCCTGGCTTACGGATACGGGGGCCGCGCCCTTCAAGGCTTCCTGGAGCAGGCGCGACTGGTAGCAGGCCATGTTGTAGTACATGATGGTCAGCATGTAGTCGGATCGTTCGCGCTGCCAGACGTCGCGTTGCAGGGCCTGTTCAAGTTCCGCAACGGCCTCACGATATTGCTTGCGATGGCGGCCGGAGATGACGCCAAGACTGTAATGGGCCCGCTGCTGATCCGGCTCAATTCGCAAGCTCTGGCGGAAGGCGGTCTCCGACTTCGAGAGATAATCTTCCGCATCCGCCCGGTCCTCGGGGCGCTTCCGCTTGATCGAGGAAAAGATGGTGCCGTAGAGCGAGCCCAGATCGTTCTTGATGGTGAAGTCGGGTTTTTTCTGGCTGGCAAGGATGAGGTAAGCCTCGGCACGTTCGAGATCGTCGAACGAACCCTCGGTCACGCTGTCTTCATACAGATACTTGGCCCGGTAAAAGAGAGAAAACTTGCGGAGGATGTCGGCGTGCTCATCGGCGCTGAAGGCGGGATCAAGGTCAATGGAAGTGAAGCTCTCCACGGAGAGAAGCTTCTGACGCGCTTCCACCCCCAGTATTCGAAACAGGTTGTCTTCCCAGTCCAGGGCTTCGGTGTTTCCGGCCCATGAGTCGGGCGCTTTTGAAGCGGCCGTGAACACATTGTTCAAGGCGGCGATGGCTTCTTTGCGGATGGACTCGACATGTTCGAAGAGAGGGTATTTGGCCTTGATGGCTTCCTGGGCGGCGGTGATAGCTTTGAGGCCTTCCTCCGCCTGCCTGGTGTAGATCTGGGCGGAGAACCACGACGCCGCGCCCTGGGCGATCGCAAAGAACCCGCCGATGGTGGCGATGATGGTGAGCAGCCACTTGAGTTCCTCGATGCGGGGCTTGAGCGATTCATCAAACACCTGCGCCGTGGTTTTGGAGGCCTGGAGGCAGCTTTTCATCTGATCGGCGGTAATCGATTCGCCTGCGGGGATCTTGCTGAGGCATTGATTGAGGCCGGTGGAACTGATGTATTCCTGATTGCTGTCGTTGAGGTCTCTGAATGATCTTTGATCGACCAGGCCCACCACGTGGTAGGCCACGATGGCAACGATGATGATGGCGACCCACGGGGCAAACCGCAGGAGGATGGACGGGCGGCTGGGCTGCGACGGCATGCCTCATGGTATGCCGCGAGAATTGGGTGCAAGCGAGAATTTTTGGTGGGTGGGCGCAGTAAAAGAAGGGAAGGGTGCGGTTAGGGCTGGCGGCGGGCCATGCGGCGGTGCGGCTGGCGAGAGAAGCCGGATATCACGACGGCCGTCGCCGAGGCTGGCCTCGACCATTTCGGCTTCCATCACCATTGGCGCGGATGATTCTGGACAAGGTGCTGGGGTGAATTGAAGCTCTTGCTCTTACTGTTGCCTGAAACGCTGGATCGATAGTGCCGCGTGTCCGATCAATGCGGAGATTTGCGGATAATGTTGATAAACCTTTTCGGCAAGCCCTTCAATGGAACTCACTATCCCCGCCCATTTTAGAAACCTATCTAACGCGCTTGTGCCATGCTGCGCGTTGCGAATCTCTTGGGCGGCAGCCTGCAATTCAGGATGCCCCTCTGAAATACGATCTATGTCTTGGAGATTCGGCAGAGTGATCGTGAAGTTGCTGGTCGATTGATCCACTGAATTGCTGTACACCTTCCCGACTGGCGCATTGAAAGTGAAGTTCGAAACGGCACGATCAATCTTCGGTGCTGGGGGGAGAGATGCTGGCGGCCTTCCTTCGTTATCTTGATGTTTGCCATCGTCAAGAGGCTGCGGTGTCCTGATGTGTGCTCACGCATCGGCAGCCCCTCGATGAATCCCTCGCACAGAAGGCCATCTAACGCCAAAAGCAACTTGTCATCGCTTGGCTCTTCATCGAAGAAATGTTTCAGTTCATTTACTTGAACAGGCGTGGGGAAATGCTCGTTAACTTTAGCTAGAACTTTCTCGGCAAATTCAGGATCGTACCTATGCACTTGCTCCACTCCCTCTTTGTCCTCGTACCGTGTTGCAATTCGATCCAAAGCTTTGCGGATCATCGCATCAATCCAGGCGTTATCGCCTCTATACCGATACCTCGGATCGTCGGGCAATTCGACTACGGTAAAACCGTGAAGTTTTAGCAATTCGCAGCGGCGAAGCTGTTCATCGTTCAGCAAACCTGTCTTCATGGAAAAGCAAGCATTGGCATCGCTTGATTTACCTTCGATGTTCGCACTTTGAGCCATTCTCCCGCCGTGGAAATAGGGCTCAGTTTGGATGCTCGTTACTGAGATCGCTATCAGTGTGGGCTTGTTCATGGGATAGTGGCCTATCATTGCAAACCGGGACGGATGAACCCCGTTAGGGTCTGATCCATTGTAAGAAACTGCTCGAATGCCGACGAGTCAACACCTACCAGCCATCACCAATGGATTGGCAAAAGTGCCTATGCTGGTGCGGATGATCCGCAACGTCGTCAACGGTATCTGACAACTGCCTTTTCGAATCCATTGATAAGATCACGAACGTGCACGCTGATCTCTCTGCGCCCGAGTACCTTCCCAACTTGGCGCAATGAATCAACACTTGCGGTTCCCCATGCGTAGACGATCTTTTCGCTTGACCCTTTCGGCTAAGATCCGAGTCGCCACTGAATAAATGGATGATTCCACATCTCGCTGCATACAGGTCCAATGCTGAGAACTGGAACGCGTCATTGGGGAGCATATACGAGTCAACCCAACGCACGAAAGAATGCCGCGTGCCTTTGTTCGCCCGCTTCTCGATTGTAAGCAAGATGTCAATCGCTGAATAAAGCAACGTCAGGCAGGACAGCACACGACCTTTACCAACGCAATCTTCAATGGATCTCTTGAGCATGCTTCATCGCTTGTATATAAGGCTGCAACGCTTGAATTTGTGATTCGTACGTGTCATACACTGCGCCGAGTTCTTTGAATATAGGCGATTGCAGTATTCAGGGACCTGAAGGTCCCTGCTCCCTCCGGCTGAACGAGGTGCGGAGGAAGGCAGGAGTCTGGGTGAAATGCCGGAAAAGCATACCTCAGGGGATAAATGGATGGGTTGAAACCCATCACTACTAGCCCGCGGTGATATTGACCAGCAGGCATTGATATTGCATTGCTTAGGCCCGGGATGAATCCCGGGCCTGCCGGATAAGTCTCGGTCCTACCGCCCGAACGAGTTCTTCCGGCGACTTTCAAGGGGCACCTCCCGCCGCGTGAAAAATTATACTAAGATATAACTTGAGGTGCTTATGTACAGGACTACCTTGCGTAAAGTCGGAGGGTCGATCATGTTGGTTGTGCCTCCGGCGTTTCTTGAGCAGCTGCAACTGGAAGCTGGTACGACGGTTGGTGTGGCGATCGCGAACGGGCGGCTGGTCGTCAATCCGAAACCGCGGCCCCACTACACGCTCAAGAAGCTGCTGGCTGCGTCGGACTATTCGCACCCCGATACCGAAGAAGAACGTGAGTGGGTCAATGGTTCCGCGGCGGGCGCCGAACTGCTATGAAGCGGGGAGACATTTACCTGGTATCGCTCGACCCGACCCTGGGGCATGAGCAGCAGGGAAGTTGGCCGGTCGTCATTGTTTCCGCTACGGAGTTCAACCAGGCGACCAGGCTGCCCGTTGTTTGCCCGATCACGAGCGGTGGCGATTTCGCTCGTCGAAGGGGATTCGCCGTGCCAATTTCCGGCATTCAGACGACCGGCATTGTCAGGTGCGATCAGCCCCGCGTGCTCGATCTTGGCGCGCGCCACGGGCGGAAGGTGGATTCTCTGCCTGAACCCATCATGGAAGAAGTGCTTGCCAGGATCGTGACCATCTTTGAGTGAAGACTGGGGAAGTGAAGACAGGTGATAGTTGGTTTTTGGTGGGCGCTGCAGGATTCGAACCTGCGACTTCCACCGTGTGAAGGTGGCACTCTACCGCTGAGTTAAGCGCCCCTGAGAAGGGGGTAGGCGCGGGGTGCGCCGGAGGGGGTTCCCGTAGGTTAGAGTAACACTTGCGGAGCTTGGCGGCCAAGGTTCGGCGATGGATTGGCGGGGCGTGGCGGCGTGGGAGCGCTGGCCGGTCGGCGATGGTTTCCGAGGACAGGACGAGGCCGGATTGGCATACCCCAGGGGCTGAAGCCCGTTGATCTTTGGATCGCGTAACACCGGGGATGAATCCCCGGCCTACCAACTCGAGAGTGCCGTGCCCACGGCCCGAGAGTCCCGGGGGCAGGGGCCGAGAGTCGCGGGGTCAGCGGCTCGAGAGTGCCGGGGCCAGAGCCGGAAGTTCCGGGTCACGGGCTGAGAGTCCCGGGAGCCGAGAGTACCGGGGGCCGATCGGGGCCGAGAGCCGGGTTCCCGGGTTTTCCGCATGAGGGGCTGGCCGGCAAGGGTGGCGGAGATGTCAGGAATGAAGTTGGATGGTAACGCCGGTAAAATGCGGTGAGTTGGGGAGAACGGCGGAGGCCATTTCGGCTTCCTAACAAGGAGCGTTAGCGCTTCAGGGCCAATGGAGACTGATCTCGGTTCGAATGTTGTTTTCAAGCAAGCCAATCCGGCGGGTGACGGCGCTCTTCTCGATGGGGAGAGCGGGGTCATTTCCCATGGGGGAAGCGGGGCTGCTTGGCGCCGGGACTGCGGGTGTCTGGGCGTTTGGAAGCGAGCCTGAGGTTGGGCCGGGCGGGGCGGGGAACAGGCCGGGCGGCGGTTCCGGACGCAAGGTTGCGCAGGGGCCGGAAGCAGGGCCGGACGGGCCGGGTTCGGGCGATGGCGAGGATGAAGATTCTGTCACGGAAAGTGACGAAAACGCGCAACATCCCGGGAACGACAGGGTTGAAGAGGATATGGCAACGCTGGTCCTCGAAAGCCCGGGACTTGGACGGCCCAAGGCAGGTATGCCGGAAGGACGGGTCGGAACGCTTGTAGCGGGTTCCGCGGCTGAGGATCCGACCAGCGATGCGGCGATTATGCTGCGGGTGGCAGCAGGGGAAGAGTCAGGGTTTGACTACCTGGTGCAGAAATACCACCGTCCGATGATCAGTTTTCTTTACCGGATGGTGCATAACCAGGCGGTTGCTGAGGAATTGGCGCAGGAGGTTTTTCTGCGCGTGTATCGTTCGCGGGAGAGTTACCGGGCCGAGGCGAAGTTTACGACGTGGCTGTACAGGATTGCCACGAACCTGGCGGTCAACCACGCGCGCGATACGAAGCACGAACGGGCGGCACAGAATGTGTACCTGGACGTGCCGGATGAAGAGACGGGCACGACGCCCGAGGTTGCCGACGACGAGCCGAACATTGAGCAGCGATTGCTGCGCGATGAACGGATGGGGGCGATCCGGAAGCATGTGATGGCCCTGCCGGAGCGGCAACGGACGGCGGTACTGATGCACAAGTACCAGGGGCTGGATTACAAGCAGATTGGGGATGTGCTGAAGCTGAGCGAGTCGGCGACCAAGTCGCTGCTGTTCAGGGCATATCAGACGCTGCGCGACAGGTTGAAGGAATTCGTCTAAAGAGCAGGGACCAGGGAATAGGGACCAAGGAACAGAAATGCAGGGACTGAGGGACCAGGGGACTTGAAAAGCACGAGGGGCTAGGGACTAAGAAAAGCTCGAAGACAGATGGAGAAGTGGGGTGGGTTGTGATGAAAACGAATAACAACATGTGCGCGGGAATGGAGACGAAGCTGGCGGAGTTGCTGCTGGAGCCGGAAGCGGCGTCGGCGACTGTGAAGGCGCATGTGGAGTCGTGTGAGGGCTGCCGCGGCGAGCTGGACGAGTTGCGCGCGACGATGACGGCATTGGATGGGTGGGAGGCGCCCGAACCGAATCCGTATTTCATGACGAGGTTTCATGCCCGCCTGCAGGAGGAAAAGCAGGCGGCGCCGGCAAGCTGGCTGGAGCGATTCAAAGCCAGGATGACGTTTGGTCAACGGATGCATGCGCGTCCGCTGGCGGCAATGGCTTTGACGCTGTGCCTGCTGGTGGGCGGCGGCGCTTATCTGGACGTGTATTTGCAGGCACCTCCGGCAGCTCCGAAAGATACTGCGGTGGTGCATGACCTGCAGACGCTGGATGATAATTCCCAGGTGCTGGACCAGTTGGAAGTGATGTCGGGTGATGAGAATTAGCAGGGACTAAGGGACTAAGGGACTAGGGACTAGGGACTAAGGGACTAAGGGACTAAGGGACCAAGGATTAGCAGATCCGGCCTAGCAAGAGGTGCCGGGTAGTACGGGGGCAAGGGCGATGATGGGCATGCAAAGGGCGACAGCGACGCGCCGGGCCGCGGTGTATGCGGTAGCGGTGTTGTTGTGTCTCCCGGCGATGGGGGCTGGGGGCCAGCAGCATGGCAACCAAGGGTCCCATCCGGCACAGGCTCCGCGCTCTGCTCCGTCGCACCAACAGGCTCCGCGAAGTAATAGTCAGCCGCGCGGGAATCCGGAACGTGGAAACCAGGATCGCGGCAGGCAGCAGCAGATGCGGCCGATGAATCCGCAGGTTCGTCAACAGTCGCCTCAGAATGGGCAGCGGCTGCAGTATCAGCAGCTGACCCCGCAGAACAGGCCGATGGCTCCGCAGGGACGAGCGAATAATGTGCCGACGCGGCCCGAGCCTGTGAGCCCGTATCTGAATCAGCCAAGCGGGACGCGGCCTGCGTATCCGGGAACTGGTACGGTGCGGCCGGCGCTGCCGGGGTATCCGACAAATAATTTTGCGCCGCCGGGACATTTGCAGTCGTGGCTGAACGAGCACAGGAATCAGCCGGTGCAGAACCAGGAGCAGCAGTTGCGCACGGATCCGAGCTTCAAGCGGCTGCCTCAGGGTGAACAGCAGCGGCTGGTCAATCAGCTGAACAACGTAAACAAGATGCCAGACACGGTTCGGGAACGGCGACTGGCGCGGGCGGAGATGATGGAGCGGCTGTCGCCAGAGGACCGGATGAGGGTGAATCGCTCGGCGCGGCAGTGGACGACGTTGCCGGGGGATCGGCAATCGGTGATGAAGAACGCGTTCCGTGATTTGCGGGCGGTGCCGCCGGATCAGCGCTCGATTGTGTTGAATTCGGCGAGGTACCAGGGGCAGTTTTCGCAGCAGGAGCGGGGGATCCTTTCCGACATGTTGCGGGTTGAACCGTACGAAGCGCCGAGATAGACGGCAGGGAATAGAAAATGGCCCGGACCGCATGTGCGATCCGGGCCATTTATTTTTCATTTCCATCTTCGGTAGAGACTTTCTTCGGATGCAAGCTCGGTGAGTCGAGACGGGCTGCACCTGAAGCTAAGAGTTTGCAGGCGCAGACTCAGTCGAGCCTGAGCGCCTGCATGGGATCAAGCCGGGAAGCCCGCAAAGCGGGCATCCATGTAGCTCCCAGGGCTACAAGGCTGAGCAGGGCCGGGACGAGGATGAATACTGCCGGATCCCAGCTCTTGACTCCATATAGAGAGCTGGCGATAAGGCGGGTGAGGGCGAATGCCGCGGCGACACCGAGAATCACTCCAGCCATCGCGAGACGCATACCCTGCCAGACCACCATATTCCGAATACGGTTGCGGTCAGCGCCAAGAGCCATGCGGATGCCGATCTCGCGCACCCTCTGCGCCACGCTGTATGCCATGAGTCCGTAAATGCCGATTGCGGCGAGCATGAGCGCTGAGAATCCGAAGATCGACAACAGCAGCATGTTGAAGTCCTGACGCGCCGTGGAGCGGATAGTGATTTCGTCCATGGTGCGTATGTGGGCGACGGGGAAGCCGCCGCTGGCGACGCGGAGCTGCTCAGTGACTGCCGGTATGAACTGGTGAGGATCGTTGCGCGTGCGAATGATCCACGAGATCGGGCCCACGTGGGAGTTGAGCTTGGTGATGCCGTCGGACATCTGGGCGAGAGGGATGATCATCACCGGGTCGGCCGGTTGGTCGAGGGCGCCATCGTGCACGTCGCCGACGATCCCGATGATGGTGCGGGCGGGTTCTTCGAATTCGGGGCCTACGCCTTTTCCAATAAGGAGCTGCTGTCCAATGGGATCTTCGCCCTTCTTCCAATTTGCCTTGGCCAGGGCGTCGCTGATGATGACCACGAGCGGCGCGCCGCCCACGTCGCTCACGGTGAAGTCGCGGCCGCGCAGGATGGGAACATGCAGGGCGTTGAAGTAGCCGGGTGAAGTGGCCTTCCATTCAGCGCCGCCCGTGGAGGGCCCCTTGAGTGGGCGGCCCACGATGATGAAGGGCAGACCAAATCCGCCATCGAGAGGCAGCGTGTTGCTGACTGCAACTTCCTCCACCCCCGGGATGGCGCCGATGCGATCGCGGCTATCATGCACAACCTGTCCTACGCCTGCAGTCTTCTCGAAGCGCGGGCCGTTCAGGGCGATTTCCATCGTGATGACGTTATGCCCGTCGAAGCCGGGGTGGACCATGCGCAGGGCGATGAAGGTGCGGATGAGCAGTCCTGCTCCGATGACGAGGACCAGGGCGAGGCCAACTTCAGAGACAATCAGCAGGGAGCGAGCCTTGCTCTGACGCAGGCCAAAGCCGCTTCGGCTGCCTCCTTCATTCATCGTGGCGGCCAGGTCAGGGCGTGAGGCGCCAAAGGCGGGAAAGAGGCCGAAGAGAATGCCGGTCAAAACGGAAACGCCGATGGTAAAGAGAGCAACCCGCCAGTCGATGGAGACTCCGGCACCATCTTCGCCGATGCGGGGAATGGCGCCTGGGCGAACAGAGAGGAGCCATCGGACTCCGACGAACCCAAGGCCGAGACCGAGCGCGCCGCCCGCCAGCGCAAGCAGAATGCTCTCAGTGAGGAGCTGGCAGATCAGGCGGGTTCGGCGCGCACCCATTGCCGCCCGGATGGCGAACTCGCGCTTGCGCCCGGCCGCACGGACCATGAGGAGGTTGGCGACATTGGCGCAGGCAATGAGCAGGACGAAGCTCACGGCGCCGATCAGGATGATCAGGGATTTGCGGATGTCGCCAACGATGACGTCCTTGAGCGGTTTAGTACTGAAACTGCTGTTTGGGTCGGCGTCAGGATAGCGGCGTCTGAATTCATTGTAGGCAAGCTTGAGTTGCGCGTTAGCCTGGCTCAGGCTGACACCGGGCTTGAGGCGCCCGGCGGCAGTAAAGTAGTGTGCCTGGTCGGTGGAGTTGGGCGGAAATTGGAACGGCAGCCAGAGATCCGCGGCGGGGTCGGATTCGAATTCCTGGCCGGTGACGCCAAGGATGGTAAAGGGTTCCCCGCTGAGTGAGATGGTGTGGCCAATGATATGAGGGTCGGCGCCGAATTTGCGTTTCCAGAAGCCGTAACTCAGCACGACGAGATTGCCACCGTGGGGCATGTCTTCCTGCGCGGTGAACGTACGGCCCAGGATGGTGCGCGCGCCAAACAGGCGGAAATAGGCTTCGCTTACGTGGACGCCATGGACCTGTTCGGGGACCGTTCCCGTGAGATTGAGGCCTTTGCCGCTGAAATCATATGCCGCAACGTCCTGAACAACGCCGGATTGCTCCTGCCAGATGTGGAACTTGGTCGCGGAGGCACCGGGGAATTCACCACCCTCGCGAGAGGTGTTGAGAAACTGGACGATACGTTCGGGGTCGGGGTAGGTGAGCGGTTTAAGCAGGACCGCATTGACGACGGAGAATATGGCGGTATCGGCACCGATGCCGAGAGCCAGGGCAGCAAGAACAGCGATGGTGAAGGCCGGGTTTTTCCAGAACATCCGTACGGCGTGGCGGATATCAGCGAGGAGATCGGTCATGAGCGCACCCCCTTTTTCAGTGAAACGGCGACTAGCCTGGGCCGCCAGAGACGTATGTTCTTGATTGAACCGCAGGGAAAACCAAGTCTCAATGAGTATCGGTTTGTTCGAGAGACTGAGACAAGCAGAATCGGTGAGCAAATATGTGTCGGAGAGGAGACCCGGGATTACTTCGAGATTCACCCGATGGGCAGACAAGAAGCTATGACTCATGCTCCGTGAAAAGCGCAGAAGTGACGAGAGGCCTCGCCTGATCTGCCGTTGGCCTGGTGATGTGATTAGCGGAGGGTCAGAGGGGCGCTCTGGCGGATGTCGCGGGAGGAGGATCCCACCTGGACTTCGTAGGCGCCGGGATTGGCGACCCAGTTCTTCTTTACCGGGTCCCAGTAGGAGAGCGAGTCGCGATCGATTGTGAAGTGCACGAGTTTGGTCTCGCCCGGATTGAGGGGGATGCGGCGAAATCCTTTGAGTTCGTGGATGGGGCGATCGATCTTGTTATGGAAGTCGTGGATGTAGAGCTGGACGACTTCAGCGCCGGCGCGGGTGCCGGTGTTTTTGACCAGGACGGTGGCGCTGAAGACATGAGCCGTCTCCGAACCGCTTCCGACCTCGGCGACCGGCGCAACGTGCAAGCCGCTGTATTCGAACCTGGTGTAGCTGAGGCCGTAGCCGAAGGGGAACGCGGGCTCGACGTTTTTGGTGTCGTAGTAGCGATAACCGACGTAGATGCCCTCGTCATAGTCGACCTTGAGGTTGTTGCCGGGATAGTGTCCGTAGGCCGGTGAATCTTCAAAGCGTTTGGGCATCGTGAAGGGTAGCTTGCCGCTGGGGTTGGCGTCGCCAAACAGAATGGCTGCGAGGGCATTGCCGCCTTCCTCACCGTCGTAGAACATGTCGAGGAGCGCCGCGGCCTGCACTATGTCTTTTTTGATAGTGACGGGGTCGCCGGTGTTGAGCACGACGATGGTGTGCGGGTTTGCCTTTTCAACGGCCTCGAGGAGATCGTCCTGTCCCGCTGGTAGATCCATCGTCTTGAGGTCAAAGCCCTCGGACTCGATCTTGTTGTAACGGCCGACTACAACCACGGCTACGTCAGATTGTGCGGCAGCCGCGGCGGCTTCCTTGATGGATTTGGCGCGGGCTTCGGGCGTGTCGTCGGCGGGGTTTTCGCCTTCCATGCCGACACCGAGCGCATAGGTGACTTTGATGTCTTTCCCGGCGCGTTCCCTGATGCCGTCGAGGGGAGCTACGGCACTTTTGGGGCGTACGAGCGAACTGCCGCCCCCGCCGGTGCGTGCCACGGCAGCGTTCGGTCCGATAACCGCGATGGAATGGATTTTGGCGGAATCGAGAGGGAGAATCGCGCCTTCGTTTCTAAGAAGTACGATGCCTTCCGTTGCGGCCTCGCGAGCGAGTGCGCGTTGTTCCGCGTTGTCGACTTCGCCGCCGGCGGTGTGGGGGTGATCGAAGATGCCGCTCTTGAAGATGATGCGAAGGATGCGGCTGACGTTGTCGTTGAGTGTGGCCTCGGTGATATGGCCGGCCTTGACTTCGGCGAGGACCTTGTCCGCGGTGAGCCAGCCATCGCCGTTGCCCGCTTTCTGCGTTTCAGGCCGCGCCAACCACTTCACCATCGGTGGGCCGCCCGGCATTTCGAGGTCCATGCCTGCGTTCACGGTGGGCACTGTGGAGTAGGTGCTGCCCCAATCGGAGATCACGAACCCCTTGAAGCCGAATTCGTTCAGAAGCACATCGTGAAGCAGGGGCATGCTCTCTGCCGCGTGCACGCCATTGACCTTGTTGTAGGAGGACATCACGGTCCACACGCCGCCATTCTTGACGGCGGTTTTGAAAGCGGGCAGATAGATTTCGTGGAGCGCTCGCTCGCTGATGTGGGCATCGATGCGGTGGCGCTCAAACTCCTCATTATTGGCGACGAAGTGCTTGACGCTGGGGATGACGCCCTCGCCCTGCACTCCTCTTATGTAGGCGACGCCCAGCCAACTGGTCAGATAGGGATCTTCTCCGTAGCCCTCGAAGTTGCGGCCCCACAACGGCACGCGATTGATGTTTACGGTTGGTCCAAGGATCATGTCTCGCCCAAGAGCTTTGACTTCCTGGGCGATAGCGCGGCCTTCGCGCTGCACCAGGGGGAAGTCCCAAGTAGCGGCCATGGCAATACCCGCGGGGAAGGAAGTGGATTCGACTTTGGCGGGGGGATTCGCGGAACTGGTGATGGCCGAGCTGCCCGCCCAGGAACGCACCCCCATGGGTCCGTCCGCCATCTTGATGGCAGGGATGCCGAGCCGCTCGATCGGCATGGACTCCATCCAGCCCGAGCCTGCGAGCATGGAAGCCTTCTCTTCAAGTGTCATGCGGCTGAGCAGGTCCGCGACGCGAGCTTCGACGGGCGAATGGGCGTTGACGTAAGTTGCGTCCGCAGGAACGGCCGGAGCTGCCTGGGCGCGAGTTTCAAGCGGAGCCGAAAGGGCCGACAGCAGCAGGATCGAGAAGGCCAGAAACAGCGTTCGTGATACTCGCATGGATGCTCCTGATCGAGGATGAGAGAAGAGCGTAACGGGGGCAATCGTAGTCCATTGGGGCTGCGCGAGCCAAATGAGCCGCAACCTGCAACTTTGGAGTTACCTGCAGGACTGACGGGGGAGCCACTCGCAGAGCCGACCTGAAGTATGCTTGCTCAGGTTCATAGATAGAAATGGTAAGGAATCAACAGCGCAGCTCGGACGTCCAGCCTGCGCGATCGACGATCGCCGACTCACGAGTTGAAGAGCATGATTCCAGGCACGATTAAGCAAGAAGCGGAGATTAGATACAGTCTGACGCCCGTCGCTGCGCTCGAATCGATTCGAGGGCCGGTTGATGAGTTGCTGGGATTTGCGGCCGAGGAATTTCTCTCGGGGAGTGTAAGTCTTCTAGAGCGAATACATCTGCACGATGCCGATATCGCCAAGGAGATCTATTCTCCCGTTGGCCAGTTGCACTCGGGAAGTGGTGTTCTCCGTATTCGCCATGGCGGCGGACGCATTCGCTGTCTTCAATTCAACTTCAAGAAATTCGAAGAGGATTCAAGGACCGTATTGAGCCTGAGGCTGCGGAGCGCCGGAGGCACGCGGGATGACCTGTTCCAGAATGATCCGGATCATCTGTCCACGATGGTGGAGCATTCCAACGAACAGATGTTCTTCAAAAACTCGAATCACGTTTTCATGGCGGCCAGCAAGAGCTTTCGCAAGCCGATTGATTTCTATCTGAACGGACGCGAACTGGTGGGACTGACCGACTACGATTTTCTGCCTGAGGCAGATGCAGACAAGTTCTACGCGGCCGAGAAACATGTTCTTGCCGGTCGCACATCGCACGAAGTTTTGCATGAAGTCGCGCGGGCGGGAGAAACGGTCTGGGTCAACGCGCAGTATCGTCCGGTGACGGATAAATCGGGCACGGTCCTTGGGCTTTTTGCGACGACCAGCGACATGACGACGCATGTTCGATCCGAAGAAAAGGTAGAGGAATCGGACAACGCCCAGCGCACCGGCACGTACATCTTTGACATGCGCCGCGATGTGATTTCTACGTCGGCAACACTGGATGAGGTTTTTGGGATCGACAAGTCCTATCCCCGCGATCTGGAGGGGTGGAAGAGCCTGATTCATCCTGGGGACCGCGATCGCATCACCGCATATTTGAACTCCATCCTGGAGGTGCCAGGGCGGCTGTTCAACATGGAATACCGGATAGCTCGCAGGAAAGATGGAGCGGTTCGGTGGGTACACGGCCTGGGTCGTATCGATCGTGGAAACGATGGCACGCCTTTGTTCATGCGCGGATCAGTCGAGGACATTACGCAGCGCAAGGAGATGGAAGCGACACTGCGCAAGACCAAAGAGCGTTTGCAGATGCTCATTGAACATGCGCCTGTGGGGTTGGCCATGTTCGACCGCGAGATGCGCTACCTGGCGGTAAGCCGTCGCTGGCTGGAGATCAGGGGTATTCCTGGAGAAGAGGTTCTGGGCAAATGCCATTACGACTTGTTTCCGAATGCACCGGAAAGGTACAAGGAAATCCACCGCCGCGGATTCGCAGGCGAAGTGCAGAAATGCGATGAAGATCGATTCGAAGGCCGAGATGGCTCGGCGGAATGGAAGCGCTGGGAGGTGCTTCCCTGGCGAGGAGATGACGGGGAAGTCGGCGGCATCATTTCGTTTCTCGAAGACATTACGGCGGTCAAGGAGGCGGAGCAGCGACTGCAGCTTGCGGCGAGTGTCTTCGATCATGCCACCGAGGCGATCGTGGTTACCGACCTGAACGGATCCATTCTCGAGATCAACGATGCGTTTACCCGAATGACCGGCTACGGCCGAGACGAGAGCGTCGGCAAGCACGTTGAGCTTCTAAAGTCCGAACACCATGACGAATCATTCTATGGAGAGATGAGCCGCTCTGTGCTGCAGGCCGGGCGGTGGCACGGCGAATTGTGGAATCGCGCCAAGGACGGGCGAACCTTCCCGGCGAGCGTGACCATTACAACCGTGCGGAGCCCAGCCGGGGAGCCGCAGTATTACGTTTCGCTGTTCTTCGACATGACGCCGATCAAGGAGCAACAGCAGAAGCTCGAGCTCATTGCTCACTACGACGCGCTCACGGGCTTGCCAAATCGCTCTCTTGTGGGCGATCGCCTGCGCTATGCCATGACAGCGGCACGCGAATCAAATCGAACGCTGGCCGTCATTCATCTTGACCTGGACAACTTCAAGACAGTGAATGACCTTGAGGGCAAGGAAACAGCGGACGCCTTGCTGCTGAGTGTGGCGGGCCGCATGAAGCATGTCCTGCGAGACGGCGACACACTGGGACGCCTTGGCGGCGATGAGTTTGTGGCGATCTTACCGGACCTTGCCAATACGGCGTCGGCAACGGCAGTGCTTGACCGTCTGCTGCAAGCCGCAGGAGAAGCCCATTCGGTTATGGGCCACGAATTGCACATTTCGGCTACCGCGGGCGCGACTTTCTATCCTCAGAATCAGGACGTGGACGGGGATCAGCTTCTGCGCCAGGCCGACCAGGCGATGTATGAGGCCAAGCTTGCCGGCAAGGGTTGCTATCACGTTTTTGATCCGGTGCGCGACCACACGGTGCGCGGGCGTCACGAAGAACTTGCGCGGATCCGACAAGCGCTCAACGCCGGAGAATTCGAACTTTATTACCAGCCCAAGGTCAACATGGCCACAGGCGAACTGGTGGGAGCAGAGGCACTCATTCGCTGGCGGCACCCGCAGCGTGGCGTGCTTTCGCCTGCCGCGTTTCTGCCGGTGATTGAAGACGACCCGCTGGCGATTGACGTGGGTGACTGGGTTATCAATACCGCGCTCGCGCAGGTGGAGACGTGGATTCAGTCTGGACACAGTTTGCGTGTCAGCGTGAACGTAAGCGCCAAGCAGCTGGAGCAGGAAAATTTCATCGAGCGGCTGAGCATGTTGCTGGAACGACATCCCCTGGTTAGCCCCTCGTTGCTTGAATTGGAAGTACTGGAAAGCAGCGCGTTGCGCGATGTGGCCAGGGTTTCCGATGTGATTCAGGCTTGCAACCAGATGGGAATGCGCGTAGCGATCGACGATTTCGGTACCGGCTACTCTTCGCTGACGTATCTAAAGAGATTGCCGGCGGGGATCTTGAAGATCGACCAGAGCTTTGTACGCGACATGCTCGACGATCCTGAAGATCTTGCGATTCTGCAGGGCGTGATGGGCCTGGCGACGGCGTTCCGGCGGATGCCGGTGGCCGAGGGTGTGGAGTCTGTTGGACACGGCGTGGTGCTGCTGAAGCTTGGTTGCGAAGTGGGGCAGGGCTATGGCATCGCTCGACCGATGCCGGCGGACGCGCTCTTTCCCTGGTATACGAACTGGAGCCCGGATCCAAGCTGGACAAACGTGGTCCCATTAAGCCCTCTGGACTGGCCGATGTTGACGGCTGAAGTGGAGCAAGGCGCCTGGGTGCGGGCCGTGGTGCGGTTCCTGAGGGACGAATCGCCGAATCCCCCGGAATTGGACGAGAAGCGATCGAGGTTCGGATTCTGGCTGCAGAGCGAAAAGCTTGGCCCGAGAGGGGCCTTCCCTGCGGTTCGCGAGCTTGAAGTACTTCACTGTCAGTCCCATCGCCTGGCGCAGAAGGCATCGGGGTGGAAGATCGACGGGCAGACGAAGAAGAGCGAGGCGCTGGTGGGGGAACTGCTCGAATTGCGATCCCAGATCACCACGCAGCTGACGCTCCTGTGCAGCAGGGACGAATGCGACGTTTACAGCTAGGATAGGCTTTGCAAGCCCATAGTCCTCACTCTTCGTGACTGCCCGAATCTCGTCTCAATTCACCGTAAGCTACAATGAGAGATGGGCTAATGCCGACATTTCTTGCGCATTGAGCGCAAATCAGTAAGGAGTTCCTCTTCTATGGCGATTCCCGCCACACAAATGCGTCCCGGCATGATCATCAAGCACAACGAGCAGCTGCACCAGGTATTCAAGGTGGAGCATCGCACTCCGGGCAACCTGCGCGCCTTCATCCAGGCCAAGCTCCGCAACCTCAAGTCGGGTGCGATGTTCGAGCATCGCTTCCGCTCGGCAGACGCCATCGAGCGCGTGGTGGTAGACGAGATCGGGATGGACTTTCTCTATGCCGATGGTGACGACTACTACTTCATGAATCCCGAGGATTACGAGCAGACGGTGCTGAAGGGCTCGACACTTGGCGATGCGGTTGAGTACCTGACGCCGAACCTGAACATCAAGGTGAGCTATTACGATGGCCAGGCCGTGGGTATCGACTTGCCGAGCGCCGTGGAGTTGACGGTGGTGGAGACGGAGCCGGGGCTGAAGTCGGCTACTGCTTCCAGCGTGACCAAGCCGGCCAAGCTCGAGACCGGGCTGGTAGTGCAGGTGCCGTCGTTCATCAACGAGGGCGAAAAGATTCGCGTGGACACCAGTGAAGGGGCTTATTTGAGCCGCGCATAGCAGGTTGTCAAGATCAGGAAACAACAATGGCGCCCCGAAGGGCGCCATTTTCTATTGCAAGAGTCCGAATGAGTTTGTTTCGCCGGTCGCGCTGTCTTGAACCTGACTCTAGCTTTTGCCTTCGGCCAAAGGTCCGAAGTGAACCACGCGACTCATGTTTTTCCAATGGGAGGGAAGCTGGATGCAACCCAGGATGACCAACCCGGGATAGGCCTCAATTCGGCGCACCAGCCAGTCAGCGTCGATCGGCGCATAACGGCTGTGACTGTCCTTCACATCTGATCGCTTGTCGAACAAGGCATCGGCTTCGTCAAACAGGATGAGGGCGCCGGCGTTGGTGGCCGCATGAAACACCGCTTCCAGATTCTTTTCGGTTTCGCCGATATATTTGCTGAACACGTCAACCAGCATCAAGCGGATGACCTGCGAGCCGAGCTCCCGCGCAAGCGCTTTGGAGGCCGTCTTTTTCCCTGTGCCACTGGGTCCGACGAACAAAACAACCGCCCCGCGGCGGTCCAACCAGGTCTCCGGTCCGTGGCGTTCGATTGACGATTCCGCAATAAGTTCCTGGGCGATGGCGTGGAGCTGATCGATCTGCCCTTGATTCAACGGCAGGTCGGCCGCCGTTGCCTGAGGATCAACTCTCTGAATCGAGCTCTCGATGCCGGAAGGCTCGGTTTCAACACTAGTCATTCCTTAACCTCCTGCGAACCGCTTGGGGGAAGTGATCCGCGTTTAGAGATGGTACTCCCTTGAAAACATGTCCGGCAATAGCCTCCCATGACCACTTTCCGAGGAAACGGCCGAATTTCACAAACCAGTGCTTGACCCACGTCGCAGCTGTGGCGTATTCGATCAAGCATTCGAATTGATCATCCGGAGGAGCCCTAATGCCCGTTCCAGCCGTAATTGAAGGTGCAGCCCAGAACTATCGATTTAATGACAAGCTTCTTTTCGATTCCGTGAAGGACCTGTCGGAAGAGGAGTGGCACAAGCGTCCCAACGATTGCACAAACCACGTGGCTTGGATCGTGGGCCACGTGATCTGGGCCCGGAAAGCTCTTCTGGGTCGGCTTGGGACCGACTGGTCCACACCGTGGCTGGGAGCGTTTGCGCGCGGCCAAAAGCTGGACGAGTCCACGGGATATCCGTCTCAGCAGACCATCATGGACGCCTGGACCGAGGTTTCAGGCGTGCTGGCCAGCGCCCTGGAAAACGCTTCAGAGGAAGTACTTGGAAAGCCTGCCACACAGGGGCCGCCCAGCGCTGACGGCAAGGTAAGCGGGATAGTCAATTTCCTGGCTATCCACGAGACTTATCACCTGGGACAGGTGGCATACCTGCGCTGCTGGCTGGGACACAAGGGGGTAATGGGGTGACGCGGCTATTTTGGACAATCCTGCGGCCTGAAAATCGCGCGTCACCCCCATGGCGACAAGGAAGCCCTAGCGAACGATCGATCCGCCGTCGTTTGAGGCGGTCGGGTTGTTGAGGCAGGTGGGATGACCGAATCCGCTGGTACTGGCCTTGCTGACGAGGCCAGTCGCCGGGTCGTAGGTGATGTCCTGGATCATCTTGTCGAAGTTGCCAAAGGTTGGCACCGTACCTCCTCCGACCAGGGCGCGTACCTTCCAGGCAACCACGTGATCGGTACAGGAGGTGTCGCCCGAGACTCCGATGGCGCCCACCTTACGCCCGCCGAAGTAAAGCGCCAAGCCGCCCCCGAAGACATTCACGCCGCCGATACGATTGCCGACCAGCGGGTCGTTGGCCATGCCAAAATTTTCAGCGTTGCCATCGTAGGCCTGGGCTGCATTCACGGGGTTGCTCTCCTGGAGGCCGAACAGACTTCCACCCGGTTGCACGGCTGCGTAGAGATTTGCGGTTGAAAGCGCCAGCAGGCCGGTGCTGAAAGCGTTCGCCGTATTCGCCTTCTGTGCGGAGATGACGCGGCTTCCAAGCCAGATGTCGCCAGTGGCACTGGCGTTATTCTTGGTTCCGTCCAGGGACGTGACTACGACGCAAACGCGTCCGCTTCCATCCACGAGAGTGAGCCACATGGGAAAGCCGAGCCCACCGTTAGGAGTAGTTGTGGGCGAGTTGGCTGGGACAACCTGATGAAGCGCTGCTTTCAAAGCGGCGTACGAGAGGTTGTGGCCCTTTGGACCCATTAGTTGTTCGCATGTGTCAGCGTGAGCCAGGCACGCCCCGATCGTTAGTGTGAATGCGAGAGTAGCAGAAGCTCTGAATTTCTGGCGCATGGGTAGTCCTCCGAAGATTGCGTTAAGGAAACTTGAAGATCCAGGGGAAAGTACCGCTGAACGCGGCGAAAAGGTACCCTTGAAAGACGCGAGAATTCTAACCCGTCATGTCGGAATAGAGAATGAATTAATAGGTGCAGTCCGGGCATGCGGGAAGGAGAGGGAACTGCAGGCGGTTTTCCCGGGGACCCCTTCAAGGTACGAAGGGGCCCGGCAGAGAGCGGTAGCTGCTACTTCCCAGCTTCAGGAAGCGTGACCAGCTTTACCTCGAGGATGGCTTCGATCTGCAGCAGCGCGCGCAGCACTGTGTCTGACACCGGCGCGTCAACCTGAACCACGGCGAGCGCCTTCACCGGCTGAATGCCGGAGCGATCGCGGCCCAGGGCGAAGTTGGCGATGTTGACGCCGTGTTCGCCGAGGATGGTTCCGATCTTGCCGATGACGCCGGGCACGTCGAGGTTGCGGCAGACGAGCAGATTGCCCTCGAGCGGCGCTTCGACGTCGATGCCGTCGAACTCCAGCAGCCGCGGCTGTTCGCCGTGAATGACCGTGGCCGTGGCGTGGCTGGTGCCGGCGGCGGAATGCAGCTCGACTGCGAGCATGGTGGCTGCGCCGCCGCGCTGGCCGTTCTGCTTCTCCTCATGCACGCGAATGCCGCGCTCCTCCGCGACCGCGGCGGCGTTGATGCGGTTCACGTTCTCCGAGTCCCTGCAGCATGCCGGCAATGGCGGAGTTGCGCACCAGGTCGGTCTTCGCCTCCGTGAGCAAGCCGCTATAGAAGATCTGGACCGCCTCGATGCCGCCCTTGCCGGTCTGGCTGAGGAACGCGCCCAGGCGGCCCGCCAGATCGATGTAGGGCGCAAGCTGGACGTACTCTTCATGGCTGAGCGACGGCAGATTGACGGCGTTCTGCACCACGCCGAGCTTGAGATAGTCGCGGACCTGGCGCGCGATCTGGATGCCGACGGCTTCCTGTGCTTCGCGCCGTGGAACCGGCGATGTGCGGCGTAAGAATCACGTTGTCGAGGCCGAAGTAACGGCGAATCCTTTGGCGGCTCTACGGTGAATACGTCGAGCGCCGCGCCCGCCACGTGGCCGGACTTGAGCGCATCCGCGAGCGCCGCATCTTCGACCAGTTCGCCGCGCGCGCAGTTGATGATCCGAACGCCCTTCTTCATGGATGCGAGCGTACTTGCGCATTGATGATCCCGGCTGTCTGCGGGGTGAGGCCGACATGCAGAGTGAGGTAGTCGGAACCGGCGATCAGTTCGTCGAGAGTGACGAGGCGGATGCCGTTTTCGCGGGCGACCGCGGCGGAGACGAACGGATCGCTGCCGATGATTTCGAGGCCGAAACCCGCGGCGCGCGTCGCTACTTCAAGCCCGATTCGGCCAAGGCCAAGAATGCCGAGTGTCTTGCCCTTGAGCTCAGCGCCCTGCAGAGATTTCTTCTCCCATTTGCCGGCGTGCATGGAGGTATTGGCAGCGGGCAGCTTGCGGGCCAGTGCCAGCATGAGGCCGATGGTGAGTTCGGCGACGGCGACGGCGTTGGCGCCCGGCGTGTTCATCACCACGATGCCGCGGCGTGTGGCGGCTTCGGCATCGATGTTGTCCACGCCCACGCCGGCGCGGCCGATGACGCGGAGCTTCGGCGCGTGTCTCCATCAGCGCATCGTCCACCTGCACGGCGGAGCGGACGACAAGGGCGTCGGCATCCGGAGCGCGGCATGCAGCCCGCCAGATGGCCATTGGCAAGCTTGTCGTGCGTCACCACTTCCCAGCCGGGCTCGGCCGCAAACACGGCCAGCGTGGCCGGCGACACCTTTTCCGCCAGAACAATCTTCATCGCTTCTCCCTTGTCCGCAGCCGCGGACGTGTATTCGTCGAAACGGACGCCTTCCTTTTCGCAAAGCAGGTCGAACATGCGCAGGACGGCGGCGTGGGGCTTGCCTTCGCCGCGCTCGTACTTCCAGATGGAGTTGGGATGCACGCCCAGCCGCTCGGCCATCTGGTACTGGAAGAGGTCGAGCTGCTTGCGTGCGATCACGAGTTTTTCGCCGAACGACGAGTTCAGGCATGGGGACCTCGAAGACAGTGAACAGTGGGCAGTGAACAGTGCACAATTACGAGCGCTCACGAAGTTGCGATACTGCAATGCCGCTGCCGCCTGTTCACTGTGCGCTGCTTCACTGACTCTGCAAACACCTGCTGCGCCGCCGCCACGGCCTGGCCGTACGCGACCGGCATCTTGAGCGTGTCCTTCGCGATGTGCTCCATGGCGCCGAGGAGGGCGACGGTGTCGAGATAGTCGAAGAAACCGAGATGCGCGACGCGGAAGATCTTGCCCTGCATCTCGCCCTGGCCGTTGGCGGTGACCGAGCGCGAAACGCGACTTGAGGGCTTTGACCACGTCGCCGGAGTCCATGCCTTCAGGAACGGCGACGGCGGTAGCGGCCGCGGCGGGAGCGGTGGGTGCGAAGAGCGTGAAGCCGAGCGCGGTAAGGCCGGCGCGCGTGGCAGCGGCGTTTACCTGCGCGTTGTCGACCAGCGCGATGCGGCCCTTCTCGAGGTCGCCGCCTGCCTGACCGGCGATGTAGTCGAGCGCGGCGCCGAGTCCGGCAACCAACGCCACGGCGGGAGTATAGGCGCTCTCACCCTTGACGGCGTTCTTGCGCTCTTTGCGAAGATCGAAATAATAGCGTGGATTCTTTGACGTCTCCATGGCCGCCCAGGCTTTGTCGCTCACCGAGAGGTAGGCAAGACCCGGCGGGATCATCACAGCCTTCTGCGACCCGCCGATGAGGATGTCGATGCCCCAGCCGTCCACGTCAAAGTGCGTGGTGCCGAGTCCGGTGATGCCGTCGACGACCAGAAGCGCGTCGGGGGCGTTTTCCTTGATGATTTTCGCGATGGCTTCAACGTCGTGGCGAACGGCGGTGGAGGTTTCCGTGGCCTGCATGAAGACTGCTTTGATGCCTGGCTTGATGGCGGCCTTCACGGTCGGCCAGATCGAACGTCTCGCCGTACGGAGCCGTTACGACTTCCGGTTCGCAGCCGAAGGCCTTGAGCAAACTGGTCCAGCGCTCGCCAAACTTACCGGCGGTGAGCACCAGGGTTTTGTCGCCCGGCGAGGTCAGGTTCGATACGGAAGCCTCCATGGCGCCCGTGCCCGAGGAGGAAAGCAGGAGCACGTCATTCCTGGTGCCGACAAAGACTTTCAACTGGGCCAGGACCTTTTGATAGAGGGCGCGGAATTCCGGGGTGCGGTGGTGCATGTCCGCAGCGGCCATGGCGAATTGAGCGGCTGGAAGGAGGGGGGTGGGTCCGGGGGTATAAAGGCGAACTTTGCGGATCATAGGATCTCCTCGGGGGACTGACAAGCAGCAGACTGCACGTCGGTCTTCTGATCACATAATACACAATTATGTGATTTATGTGAATTGCAAGGAGGCTAGAAAAGGGGAGATGGTCTCTTCACTAGGATGCGAGCCCGGGTGTGGGGCGCATGGAAGCGCTTGAAAGCATTGCGGCTTGTCCCAGCATCGAGCAATGTGGCACTCTTGAGGCGTTCTCCGCGAGGTGCTATGAGGATTGGCCGCAGTATTTTGGCGATTTTCGCAGGTTTTGTGTTTGTGGCCGCTTTATCCACGGTTACGGACGTGGTGTTGAACAAGGTGGGAATCTTTCCTGCCCTGGGCCAGAGAATGCCTGACAGGCTGCTCGTAATCGCCCTTGCGTATCGCACCCTCTTTTCCATTGGGGGCAGTTACATCACGGCTCGAATCGCTCCCTATCGGCCAATGCTCCATGCATTTGTTGGCGCTCTCATCGGGCTGGCAATTGGAACGCTCGGAGTGTTTGTGACCTGGAATAATCCGATGACCCAAGGCGCTCATTGGTATGCGATCGCGGTCGCCCTTGTGGGCCTTCCTGCCGCATGGGTCGGCGGAAAGATCTGGCTGGCGCAACTGGATCGAACTGTGCGTTAAGAATCGTCGCCACAGATCGCGCAGGTCCTGCTGATCTCTCAAGAGGTACGAATTACACTTGAGACGGGATCTGACGAGGAAGAGGTTTCATCATGGACGCGGGCGCACTGGAAGCAATTATCAGCAAGCAGATGATCACCGCAATGAAGGCTCACGATGCGGAACGGACCGGAACCCTGCGCCTGATCATGACCGCGCTCAAGAATAAATCGATCGAGAAGCGGGCGCCGCTCAGCGCAGCGGAAGAACAGCAATCGCTGGCGACGATGATCAAGCAGCGGCGCGACTCAATTGACCTGTTCACCAAGGGCAATCGGCCTGAGCTGGCCGCGAAGGAAGCTGCGGAAATCGTGGTAATCGAGGAGTTCCTGCCCAAGGCTCTGGATGAGGCCGGGCTGCGTGCGTTGGTGGATGAGGCGATCGCGGCGCAAACTGCCGAAGCGGGCCAGAAGCCGACACCGAAAGAGATGGGACTGGTGATCAAGCGTGTGCAGGCCAGGTTGCAGGCTGACGGTCTGCGCGCCGAGGGCCGGCTGGTGAGCGAAGCTGTTAAGGCGGCGCTGGCAAGCTAAGGTTTATGGGTCGACAGGTTTCGGTGTGGAACCTACCTTCTTTCTCCGCAGCCATTTCCAGATCGCTGTGACGGCTCCGCTCATGAAGACAAAGCCAGCCCCTCCGGGCAGGCCGTATTTGAGCCAGTAGTCCGGATCGCCTTCAAAGAGGCGCTTGAGGCATTCACCAAAACTCGGAACGTGCACGTCGACCACGGCCGTGTAAACAGGCAGTTCGCGTTGGGCGTTTTGAGTGCCGGGATAGATGACCCATGCCCGGATAGCGAGTTTCTGACTCTTGCCGGTGTAGCGAGGCGTCACACTCCAGTGCCAGGTTGTGGTTCCGTCCTCGGGGACGTATTGAACTTCAGTGGTGCCCGGCTCCGGGACGATGACGAATTCGTCTGGATTGTCAGGGCAAATAACCATTACCTTCATTTGCCGAGCCACTTTGATGGTGGCGGAGCCGTTGGCATTGGGCAAGGCCGACGAGGTATCGGCAGCCTCTCCCCCAACCACAACCGTCACGGTGGCCGGGACCTTCCACTGCATGGTAGGTGGCACGAATTGCTTCAACTTGCCGCTCTTGAGCTTTGCGTACCAAGCGACTTCCGGATCGACGGCCAACTGTGGAGTTTGCGGGGGCCTATGAATGGGAGCCGGGATGGGTGGCTTTCTTGCCGGCTCAACCGCGTTTTTTGGTTGCTCTGGCGGTGAGGAGACTGCGGCCGGCTTCTGCTCCTGGCCGGGAGCCGGAGTGGCATGATTTGAGCCAGGCGATGGGGACGGAGCATGGGATGTGCAGCCAACGCAGAGGACAATCAATGCCAATCCAGCAAATTTTCGAAACATGTCCCCGCCCTCCGCGATGTGCCGGTATTCTCGCATCGAATGGGTCATCCCGCCAGATTTTTTCGATTTGAGATGCCGGGCCGATGCGGATCCTTCGGCTGGTTGATATGATCGCCGATGTCAACAACGGAGGCCAGCATGGTTGTTCGTTTTTCCCGGCTCGCGGTGTGCCGCCCTGTGCTCATTTCTCTTGTAATTGCATCGGCTCATATCCACGCGCAGATCCCTCAGAGCCGGCACACCTTCTTTCGCGTTCAGGCGGCGCAAAATGTTGGCGCGCCCATCAGTGGCCGTTTGCTCATCTTCATGAAGGCCGGTTCAGGCGACAAGGAAGTGAGCATGAGCGAATTTAATGCGGCGGATGCGGCGGAGTCCTTTGTATGCGCGCGTGAGATTCACGACCTGGCTCCCGGCGCCTCTGTCGAAGTGGATGCCGACGAAATTGCCTATCCCAAGCTCTTCTCGGAGATCAGCGCCGGCGCGTATGAAGTGCAGGCCGTTCTGGACGTGGATCACAACTATAACTACAGAGAGCGCACGCCGGAAGACTGGATCAGCCCGGTCGTTCCGATTGCCGAGTGGAAGCCTGGCGCGGCGACTGAACCGGAGCTTGTGCTCGATCATCATCCGGAAGCAAACCCGCAGCAGGCGGCGATGCTTGCCAAAGCGAAAGACAGCGCGACGCCTGACGTTGCGCAACTGCAGGAGTTCGAGAGCCCGCTGTTGACGCGGTTCTGGGGCCGTTCGACGAAGATTGGAGCGTGGGTGATTCTGCCTCCGGGCTATGCGGAGCACAAGTCGGAAACCTATCCCACCGCATACTGGACGCATGGCTTCGGCGGCGACTTGAGTGGCGCCTTGATCTCCGGCCTGCGCATTCGCGACCGCATGAAGGACGGCAAAATGCCGCCCATGATCTGGGTGATGCTTGATGAATCGTGCCCGCAGGGGACACACGAGTTTATCGACTCGGTTAACAACGGGCCGTGGGGAACAGCCCTCACCAAGGAGTTCATTCCCTATCTTGAGTCGAAGTATCGGATGGATGCAAAGCCGTCGGGGCGTTTGCTCAACGGGCACTCAAGCGGCGGATGGGCGACGCTGCAGTTGCAGATCAACTACCCGAAAGTGTTTGGCGGCACATGGTCTACTTCGCCGGACCCCAGCGACTTTCACGATTTCACGGGCATCGATCTCTATGCATCGCACGCCAATGTTTACCGCAAACAGGATGGCTCGCCATATCCAATCTTCCGAGACAAGGGCAAAGTGATGGCTACATTTGAGGATCTTGCGCGGCTCGAAACTGCGTTGGGACCTTACGGCGGCCAGATCTCGTCGTTTGACTGGGTGTTCTCGCCGAAAGGGAGGGGCGGAGAGCCGGAGCAGATGTTCGATCGCGTGACCGGCGACGTGCATCCTGACGTGGTTGCATACTGGCACGATCACTACGATCTCGCGCACATCGTGGAGACACATTGGGCTGAGTTGGCGCCGGCCTTGAAGGGACGTATCCACGTTTACGTGGGCACGGCCGACACGTTCTATCTCGATGGCCCTGCGCACAAAATGGACGCTCTCCTCAAACGCCTGGGCGCCGATGCACATTTCACCTATGTGCCCGACCGTACCCACTTTGACTTGTATTTTGTGGACAAAGATCGCCAGGGGCTGTTCGATGAGATTGGCCAGCAAATGTGGGAGACCGCGCGGCCGGGCAAGAACTGGAAGTAGGCTTCGGTTGCTTCGGCAGGGCCGGGGAACTAGGAGCGAGTCTTCAGTAAGAAAGAAGCCCTCGCTAGGGAGTGACGCCGGGCTTGCGAACGGCGACTACGGCGCCACTCGCCCAGGTCAGAGGCAAGATTACAAACTCCGGCTGACTTGCGAGTTCGTTCAGAAGCAGCGGGATTCTCGACGCATGGCCTTCAGGCCAGTTCGGTTGTGGGAGCAGGTCATCTCCAATCCAGAAGCCGCCGGGCTTTACGACACCCAATGACAGGGACACCCCGTCGTATTTTCCGGGCATGGCATCGGCGAAGACCATGTCAAATGACATCGCCGGCTGCTCTGATAAGTAATCCATCCCATCCTGATTTACGAGTTGCAGGCGGTTGTCACTTCCCAGTATTTGCGCCGCAATATTTTGCATTTTCAGGTCATTGTCGACACTGACAAGTGTGGAGTCGCGGCTCATGCCGGAAAGCAGCCATGCCGTTGCTATTCCGGTTCCCGTTCCTAATTCGAGAAAGCGTCCGGCCGGTTTTGATGCTGCCAGAACACGGAGAAGTGCGCCAATGAGCGGTTCAGATGGCATGGCGAACCCCATGCGCTCAGTCTCTTGCAAAATTGAAGGGAGCGTCGAGGGCGGCGCGATGAGTGTCAGATCTTCCATGGATTTTCCAAGTCTAGCTTGCGCACATGAAAAAGCCCTCACGAGTGGTGAGGGCTTTCTGCTGATGATTGGTCACTGTTTTTTATGCGTTCTCGAAGGGTCGTTCGCGGAGGCTCATCTTACGCGCAGGCATGCTCAGACCGGCCGTCGATCCCGACATCACTTCGGTGAACGCCTTGCGGAAGGCCATCATTTCCTTGTCAGTGCCGACGGTGATTCGCACCTGGGTGGGCCACGCCGGCCAGATGCGGCCGATGTAAATGTCCTTGGCTGCCATGGCGGCGAGAACATCTTTACCGGGCCGCTTGGTGTCGAGCATGAAGCAGTTGCTCTCAGATGGCGTGACCGCATAACCCTGGGTTTTGCACCATGCAAGATTATCCTTACGCACATCGCCGATGATCTTTTTGCGGGTTGCCACCAGGTCCGCATCGAGCAAGCTGGCTTTGGCCGCGGCAAGCGCGGTGATGGGCAGGGAATTGTCGCCGAAGTAGTCCAGCTTCTTGAGCAGCTCAGGTTTCCCGATGGCAAAGCCCATGCGAACGCCGGCCATGCCGTAGAGCTTGGAGAAGGTACGAAGGACGACGACGTCCTTGCCTTCCTTGACGAAATCGAGCGAGCGGGGCTCGTCGCAGAGGTGAATGTAGGCTTCGTCAATCAGCAAGACCGAGCCTTTGGGTGCGTGACCCACTGCATATTCAATCTCTTCGCGGGGCGTACAGGTTCCCGTCGGGTTGTTGGGATTACAGATGTAGATCACGCCGGGATTGGTAGAAGCAGCAAGCATTGCTTTGATGTCGTGCTTGGCTGCGCCTCCCGGATCAGCGAGTGGAACTTTGATGACCGAAGCGCCGCCGGCTTTGGCAGCCCACATGGGCGCCTCATAGCCAGGATCGGCAACCACCAGTGGGCGGTCTGCGCTGGTATTGGCAAGCACCGTAAAGTGGAGCGGGTCACTGGAGCCTGCGAAGGCGCGGACGTTTTCCGGGGCGAGGCCTTCCTGCCTGGCGAATATTGCCTCGACCTCTTCCTGGAGGTTCATCAGGTAGCGGCCGCCGCGGGGAACGATGTCGATCATGGCCTGGCGGGCTGCGTCCGATGGGCCAAGGGGATTCTCATTGGCGTCAATGTGAATGCCCTTGTTGGGGTCGGCAAAGTGCGGCCGAGCTGCCATGGCAAGGTGTGCTTCCGTGAGGATGGGCATGGAGGCGAGCGCCGATGCGCCTGCGGCATAGCGGAAGAAGGATCGGCGCGAAAAGCCGTTGCTGACTGCGAAATCGAGAGGCATCTGCATGAGGGATCTCTCCTTTATAGAGCGGGCGAAAACGGCGAGATGAAGGCTGCTTACCGAAAAAATGGTCGGTCAGGGCTACGGGCGCAGGGGAAAAAGGGGGCCCATGAGCCAAGTTAGCCCGTGGAGGCGCGGAAAACAAGAGGGAAACGCATAAGGAAATTGCGTTCAAGAAGCTGATTTCTCTGGAGAACCGTACTTCTGCTACGATTCTCGGCAAGCGTGAGGGACGCATCCGGTCCGCGGAAAGGGCTTTAAGCCCAGCCCTTTGAATTTTGTAAGGTCGCACCTTCTTTCGGCCCGATCAGGCGGACAACGGGCATGACGAAAGGAGGCTTATGCCGAAACGTGTCCGCCAAGTGTCTCGCCCTCTCCCCGATCGCCCCAATCTCCGCCATCTGAAGGACCAGGCCTGGGAACTACACAAGGCCGGTCATGCCGTGTCGCTTACTGAGGCGCAGTTCCAGATCGCACGCCAGTATGGTTTTGCCAATTGGCCACGGCTCAAGGAGTACGTGGACTCATTGGAAGAGGTGGGCAAGCTCAAGCACGCCATCGACACCAATGATTTTGGCGGCGTCCGTACACTTATGACGCGGAATCCGGGCTTGCACGCCGCTCCGCTGGGTTACGGAAAGAATGGTCCGCTGACTTGGGTTGCCGAGTGCAGGATTCCATGGGAGGCGCCCGGCGCAACCCGCCTAGCGATGGCGCAATGGATGATCGACCACGGGTCTGATGTGCACCAGGGGGGCGATGGCCCTCTGATGCGGGCTGCGCTGGTGGATCAGCGTATCCCCATGATGGAACTGCTGGTGCGCAACGGCGCCGATGTGAATGCAGAATGGAACGGGCATTTCCCCATTCTGTTTGCTCCGTGCGAGACGTTGGCTCCGCTGGCGCTGAAATGGCTGCTCGATCACGGGGCGGACCCGCAAATTCCCGAGCGTCGCGGTCATGATTCGCCGCTCGATTACGTGATCGGAACGTACTCACGCTCTGCACGACTGAGCCAGTGCATTGACATCCTGGTGACGGCTGGAGGAGCCACGCGGCGGAACGTGCCGGGAATGCTTGATCTGCTTCGCGGCAGGCTGAATGTGCTCAACTCGCAGATTGACGCCGATCCTGAACTGGTGCGCAGACAGTTTCCAGAACTCGACTTCGGATCGACCGGCAAGCGAAGGTTGCTATTGACCGGCGGAACCCTCCTTCATCTCGCGGCGGAGTATGGCAATTTAAAGGCCGCCAGCCTGCTGCTGGCTCATGGAGCTGAAATTAATGCGCGGGCCGCGGTCGACGGGGCAGGAGTGGGCGGCCAGACACCGATCTTTCACGCTGTCAGCCAGTTTTTTGACTATGGGCTGGCTATGACGAAATATTTGGTGGAGAGCGGTGCTGATTTGGGAGTGCGCGCCAGGCTACCCGGTCACTATGAACGTCCTGAAGAGTTTGTGGAATGCACGCCGCTCGGATACGCTCGCCTGTTTCCCGGCGAAGAGAACGCCACCGTGAAGTTTCTTCGCGAGTCTGGAGCTCCGGATTAGCGTCTTTCCGGTCCGACATAGCGCATGTTGCGCGAAAGCCTGTACACTGCTTCGGCAAACGTCTTCAGGCGCAGCTTGTGTCCTCCGGATTCACGACATTCGAACCGGTGGCAAAGTGCCTGCCGCGAGTCGGCAAGAAACGATTTTGCCGCTTGACAAATCGTGGAGTAAACCCATTTACTTAGGGGCGAACGTCCCACAAGCAATCCCAGGGCGCAGCCTCACTCTCAGGTGACTCATGTTCGGACTCGTCCCAAACCTCTCGGCCGCAGTTGCGCCTTCATCCAAGGCCATGGCGTTCGTCTTTAGCACAGCCTCGCTGGCGCATCTCAACGCCCTCGACATCGCCGTGATTGTTATTTACTTCGTCATGGTGATCTGGATTGGCTTTTACTTGAAGGGCCAGGCCAACACCAGCGAAGAGTTCTTCATGGCCGGTCGCGAGATGACCGCCTGGATCGCCGGGTTGAGCTTCGTCTCTGCCAACCTTGGATCGCTCGAATTGATGGGCTGGGCGGGCTCGGCGTACCAATATGGCATCCTGGCGGCGCACTGGTACTGGGTGGGCGCCATTCCGGCCATGCTCTTCCTGGGCATGGTCATGATGCCGTTTTACTACGTTTGCAAGACGCACTCGGTGCCGGGTTACCTGAAACTACGGTACGGACAGGGATCGAGCACTGTGGCAGCCGTCTCCTTCGCCTTCATGACTGTGCTGATGAGCGGCGTGAACATGTTCGCGATGGCTGAAGTGATGAAGATTGTCCTCGGGTGGGATCTCAACTTCTCCATCTTCATCAGTTCGCTGGCCGTTGCCGCGTATGTTGCACTCGGCGGCCTGCGTTCGGCCATCTTCAACGAGGTGCTTCAGTTTGTTCTCATTTGGGGCGGCGCACTCCTGGTGCCCATCCTCGGACTCATCGAGACCGGCGGCTGGAGTGGATTCAAGGCTCGCCTGGCCCACAACATTGCTACCGGGGCGACCGCTCCCGGCGATTACACCCACATGTGGCGCAGCATGGGGCACTTTGCCGACAATCCCATGGGCATTCACTGGACCGGCATCCTCTTTGGCCTCGGATTCGCGATCAGCTTTGGTTACTGGACTACGGATTTTCTTGTTGTCCAGCGCGTGCTCGCGGCCAATTCATTGCGCTCAGCCCGGTTGGCGCCGGTGATCGGCTCGTTCTTCAAGATGGCCGTTCCCTTCATCGTCATTCTTCCCGGCCTGCTCGGACTTGTCGTCCTGCACCAACGGCGACGGCAGTCTGATGCACCTGGTGGGCGAGAACGTAGTTGCCGCGCACCCAGGCTCAGGCCTGCACAGTTATAACGAAGTGCTGCCGTTGATGATGGTCCGCTACCTGGGACCGGGCCTGCTCGGGCTGGGCATCACCGCACTCATCGCCGGATTCATGAGCGGCATGGCCGGTAACGTCAGCGCCTTTACGGCCATCTTCACCTACGACATCTACCAGCCCCACATCGTCAAGAAGGCCAAGGACGAGCACTACGTTCTTGTCGGCCGCATCGTGACCATAGTCGGCGTGCTCATATCCATTGGCGCAGCCTACCTGGTGATGAACGCAGCGGGCATCATGGACTACGTGCAGGCGTTATTCAGCTTCTTCATCTCTCCCCTCCTCGGCGTGGTTCTGTTGGGCATGTTCTGGCCGCGCGCCACGAAGGCCGGAGGATTCTGGGGCCTGCTGATGGGCACATTGACCTCGATTGGTCTCTGGGCCTGGGTCAAGGCCGACCCGTCCGCGTTGCGCTTCGTCGCCATCTCGCCGGACGCCAAAGACATGGCCGAGAACATGTACCGTGCCCTCTGGTCTGTGATCACATCGGTCGGCGTGAACGTGATCGTCAGCCTCTGCACCAAGCCGCGGCCCCTCTCTGAGCTTGCCGGCGTGGTGTACGGGGCAACCCCGCTGCCCACCGAGGAGCCCGTTCCGATTTACAAGAGCGAGTACTTCTGGACGGCCATTGCCATCGTCATCTTTGTCGCTCTCAACGTTTACTTCTGGTAAGGAGGATAACCATGCATTCGGGACACATATCAATCTGGTTCTTCATCGGTGTTCTGCTTACCGTCTACGGCGCGATTATCCTCGGCTACGGGCTGTACGAGCTCACCCTGCCGGAAATGGCCATAGCCAACTATCACGCGTCCGTCTGGTGGGGCGCACTGATGCTCGCCCTGGGCCTCTTTTACGGCCTCCGTTTTCGCCCGGGCCGCAACGAATAATTCACTGCGGAATTGAAGGAGTATTACTGTTATGTCAGCCAAAAAACGAACGATGACCTTCGGGATCGTCGTAGGCAATCGCGGATTCTTTCCTGATCATCTGGCCAAGACCGGCCGTGAAGAAATCCTCTCTGCGCTTCAAGGTGTCGGAGCCAAAGCAATCGTCCTCGGACCCGAGGAATCGAAATACGGGGCGGTCGAAACCTACGATGAATCTCTGCGGTGCGCGGAGTTGTTCAAGAAGCACGCCGATGAGATTGACGGCATCATTGTCACTCTCCCAAACTTCGGCGAAGAGCGCGGCATTGTCGACGCCATTCGCCTTTCGGGCCTTAAGGTGCCTGTCCTTGTGCAAGCCACCCCCGATCGCTCCGAGAATATGACGATCGCGGTGCGTCGCGACAGCTTCTGCGGCAAGATGAGCGCGTGCAACAACATGATGCAGTATGGGATCAAGTACTCGCTCACCACGCTGCACACTGAGGCCGTCGACTCGGCTGAATTCAAGGCCGATCTCGAGTGGTTCTCGGCCGTCTGCCGCATCGTAAAGGGCCTCAAGAACCTCAAGATTGGCGCCATAGGCGCGCGTCCCACTGCTTTCAATACCGTGCGCTACTCCGAGCGACTTCTTGAGACCAGCGGCATCTCGGTCGAGACGCTCGACCTGTCTGAAGTCTTCGGCCGCATCAACAAGATGAAGGACAACGATGACTTCGCGCAGGCGAAGCTGGCCGCGATCAAGGGGTATGTTTCGACGCAGGGAATCCCCGACGAAGCGCTCCTCAAGATGGCCAAGCTCGGAGCGGTCATCGAGACCTGGATGAAGCAGACCCACTGCACCATCAGTGCCGTTCAATGCTGGACATCGATGGAGGAGTATTTCGGCGTAGTGCCTTGCACGGTGATGAGCATGATGAGCAACGACCTCATCCCATCGGCGTGCGAAGTTGATGTGCCCGGCGTGCTCTCGATGTACATGCTGGCGCTGGCCAGCGGAACGCCAAGCGCGCTGCTCGACTGGAACAACAATTACGGCAGCGATCCAAACAAGTGCGTCTGCTTCCACTGCTCCAATCTGCCCAAGCACTTCTTCAAAGATGTGAAGATGGACTACCAGGAGATCATCGCGGGCACCGTGGGCAAACTTAACACTTTCGGTACCTGCGTTGGGCGCGTGAAGGCGGGGGCAATGAGCTACGCGCGATTCTCCACGGATGATCGCCGAGGCGTGATTCGTGGTTACACCGGCCCGGGAAAATTCACCGACGATCCGCTCGAAACCTTCGGCGGCGCAGGCGTGGCCGAGATTCCGAAGCTGCAGAAACTGCTGAAGTACATCTGCCGCGAGGCGTTTGAGCACCATGTTGCTGCCAACTTTAGTGACGTGTCCAAGGCCGTGCACGAAGCCGCGGTCCGCTACATGGGCTGGGAGAGCTACTACCACCCCGAGCTCGAAGACTAGCTTGAAGGAACAGATGACTGGGCGTTGACGAGCCTTTGTCAACGCCCTTCTTTATTTCTGCAACACTTGAGAGGAAAGCCACAATGGGAAACCGAATCAACAAGAGCCTCGAGAAAAACGGCGAAACCATCGTCACGCAATCCGCCTGGAATGACGAACTCGAATCGAAGCATCAAAAGCTGGTCGAGTGGTTGAAGTCGCAGAAGCTTGGCGGAGTCCTTATTCGCCGCAATGAAAACGTTGCCTGGGTTACGGGCGGCGCGGTCGAGCTGCGTGTGCTTACACCCGGCGAAACGGGCGTTGCGTCAATTCTTGTGACGGCCGAAGGCAAGCGCTATTACTTCACAACTGAGAACGAAGCGCCGCGCCTCCACGATGAGGAATTCGGCGGCCTGGATTTCGAGCCCATTATCTTCCCCTGGTACGCGGACGAAACGCTGCAGACGGCGGAAAAGCTTGCGGGCGGCCCGCTTGCTTCTGACACGCCCTTTCCCGGTACTGCGCCGGCCAATCTATACCCCCTGCGCCAATCACTCTCCGAGGCCGAAATCGCCCGTTACCAATGGTTGGGCTCGCAGACCGCCGCAGCCACTGTCGAATCATTGCAAGTGGTTGAACCCGGTCTTACCGAATACGATCTCGAAGCCATCACGGCTGCCAACCTGCTTCGCCGAGGCATCCTGCCTTCCGTTTACCTCTACGCTGTCGACGAGCGTATTTACAAATACAAGCACGCGGTTGCGCGCGGTAACCGTCTCAAGAACTACGGAATGTTAAATTTGTGCACGCGCAAATGGGGACTCGCTGTCTCCATCACGCGCTTTGTGCATTTCGGCCCCCTGCCCAGTGGGCTAGCCGAGCGCTTTCAATCCGCAGCCAACGTAAATGCCGCCTTGCTTGCCGCGTCGCGTGTCGGAGCCACATCAGCCGAGTTGTTTCGTGTTGCACAATCTGCCTACGCGGACGAGGGCTTCCCCGGTGAAGAACGCTTCCACCACCAGGGCGGCCCCACCGGATATGGCGAGCGCGAGTGGGTTGCAACGCCGAACGGCACTCAGATTGTTGTGAACAACCAGGCCTTCGCGTGGAATCCCAGCATTCGTGGCGGCAAGGCTGAAGACACAGTAATCCTCCGCGACGGAAAGATAGAATGGCTCACGGCAACTCCAACGTTGCCCGTGGTTGAAGCCAGCGCGAACGGAGATTTCTATCCAGTAGCCGGCGTCCTGGTGAAGTAAGAAAGGGGCAGGGTTCAGGAGTTAGAAAAACTCTGGACATCGTCGGACCATGGGATTGGATTTATCAGTCCCTCAGTCCTAATGTCTAGCCCTCACTGGTTCCAGCGTCACGCGCGCGGTCAGCACTACGAGTGCCGCCCAAAGGACGTCGGCCCCAAGCAGGTGCGCGATCTGCAGCCACGTCGGCGCTAGCATGAGCACGTCCATCAAACCCAGTACGTATTGCGCAGCCAACAGCGCCAGCACCAGAACAGATAGTCCGCGATTGTCCCAGTTGGCCGTACGTCTGCGCGCCCGCATTAACAGCCACACTAGAAACACGCTTGCAAAGAGCGCGACCGTCGGATGCGTCCAGCGCCAGCGCACCAGCCAGCCGCTGGTTGCCGAAAAATCCTGAGTCAGCGCCGCACCCAGTGACGTCGCCGGAAACAAGGTGTCTCCAAGCGCGGCAAGCGAGCCCGTTACTCCAACCACCAACACAACAAAGATCGCGGCGATCGCGCCAATCGGCGCTTCCAGGCGGATCGTCTTGCTGGTATAGCCGTTCTGCCTGTCGAGCAGGTGCGCGGCCAGCGTCAGGGCTGCCAGCAGCAGCAGCGTATTGGTCAGATGCAACGCCAGGTAGGGAGCTCGCAGCGGCGACTGACTCTGCGCCGTCAACCCGAGCTTCACCAGGAGCGCGCCTAGAATAGCCTCAACAAGAGTGAAGCTGACGGCAGCAATCGATGCCGCGCGGGCAAGATGTCCCCGAGTCGTTCCAAGAAACGTCCACACCATCAGCCCCACCGCGGAGAAGAACGACAGCCCGCTTGTGAGCCGATGCGTAAACTCGATCATCGTGTCCACACGGGGCGAGTGCTGCATCACCGTGCCGTTGCATAACGGCCAGTGATCGCCGCATCCTGCGCCCGAGCCGGTGGCGCGCACCAGGCTTCCCCACAGAATGACGGCGATGAAATATGCCAGCACGCCCCACGCGAAGCGCCGCAGCGCGAGCGAGGGAAGACTTTGCTGGTGGACCGGTATTGCCGCAGATGGCATGAACAAAACTCCAACCTACCAGTGTAGATCAAGGCGCCTTCGATCGAGATACCTGCACATTCCCGGTAGTGCACGGTGTGGAGAATAGTGCGTGCGGGACAGCCCTAACTTTCGGTTTGAAATCTGAGGCGGTCGCTGACCATTCGCAACACGTGGTTGACGATGATGAGGTCTTCAGCCGGTGGAATCACACGCACTGTGACCGGGGACCCATTTGCCGAAATCGTCGCCTCGCCTCGTACGTTGTTGCGATTCACGTCCAGCACCATGCCCAGCGTCTCAAGGCCTGAACAAATCTCCGCGCGCGAATCGATGTCGTTCTCGCCGATCCCGCCGGTAAATACCATCATGTCGAGGCCGCCCAACTCCGCGACAAACCCGCCGATCCACTTCTGAATCGTCCACACAAATTTATCTACAGCAAGGCGCGCTTTTGCATTGCCGTCTTTGATCGCCTCGCGCAGATCACGCATGTCGTTTGACAATTCGCTCACGCCCAGCAGACCGGCCTTCTTGCTGGCCACAACCTCGAGCTTGTCCGCGGCCTCTGAGGCGCTTTTCGCGGTCTCCGCAATCTTGCGCAGTATAAACAGCAGGACGCCGGGATCGATGTCGCCCGTGCGCGTGCCGCTGATGATGCCGCCGGTCGGAGTCAATCCCATCGAGGTATCGACGCAAATTCCCTTGCGAATTGCCGAAATAGAGGCTCCGTTGCCCAGATGCGCCACGATCAATTTCTCAGGGACGTTCGGCTGAAGCTGGTGCACGATCGATTCGTAGGAAATGCCATGCGCTCCAAAACGCCGCACGCCCATCTCCACATACTCCGCCGGAATGGGCATATGCGTCACCACTTCCGGCATGGTGCGATGGAAGTACGAATCGAGGCACACAAAATTGGGCACGCCCGGAAACAGTCGCAGCGCCTCGCGCATAATGAACACCGCGATGGGCGTATGCAGGGGAGCGAATGCGGTGTACCGCTCCATCTCGTCAATCAGGTCCGGCGTGATGATCTGGTTCTCCAGCACAGTTGGCCCGCCGCACACCATGCGGTGGCCAATCGCAGCCGGGGCAGGGAATTCGCCCGACAACAGCTTGTCGGTCACCATGCCAAAGGCCACGGCGCGCGTCGGCAGAGCGGGCGTTTGATCGATCAGCTTTTTACCGGTCGCGTCCTTGAGCCAGAACTTGCCAAGATCAGTGCCAATGCCGTCTACCGCGCCCTCGAACAGCTTCGTGCGCTGGCCCTCGGCCGTTTCATAAATGCCAAACTTTATCGAAGAAGAACCGCTGTTTAAAACCAGGACCGGGAACGCTGCCATGAATTCGAAAGCCTCTTGCCTATTTCAAAACGATCCAGCATGCAAGCTGGGGTTAGGGGCATGCTCGATAGCGGCAGAGCATGCCCATGATGGAATACCACGACCGGCAACAGACCCGTTCGCTACCGGCTCTCGGGCCACTGCCAGTCGCGCACATCCGGCAAATCGTCGCCATGTTCCGCCACATAAAGCTTGTGGCGTTGAATCTGTTCCGAGTACCACTGCCTCGCGGCTTCCACATGCGGCGCCAAACGCGGCACGCGCGTTATCGCGTCCAGCGTCAACTGGAAGCGGTCAATGTTATTGAGCACACACATGTCGAATGGCGTGGTCGTGGTGCCCTCTTCCTTGTAGCCGCGCACGTGAATGTTGTCATGATTGCGCCGCCGGTAGGTGAGCCTGTGAATCGCATAAGGATAGCCATGGAACGCGAAGATCACTGGCTTGTTCTTGGTAAAGAGTAGGTCGAATTCTTCGTCGGGCAGTCCGTGTGGATGCTCCGATTGTGGCTGAAGAGCCATCAAGTCTACGACATTGACCACGCGGATACGAATGTCAGGAACGCGTTCGCGCAGCAGCGTCACGGCCGCCAGCGCTTCCATGGTCGGCACATCGCCGCAGCACGCCATCACCACATCCGGCTCGCCTTCATCGGACGCCCACTTCCACTCGCCCACGCCCGCCGTGCAATGCGCAATCGCTTCTTCGATTGTGAGCCACTGCGGCGCGGGCTGCTTGCCGGCTACGATCAGGTTGATGTAGTTGCGGCTACGCAAGCAGTGGTCTCCAACCGACAGCAGGGTGTTCGCATCCGGTGGCAGATAAATTCTCACCACGTCAGACTTTTTGTTGAGCAGGTGATCGATGAAACCGGGATCTTGATGGCTAAACCCGTTATGATCCTGCCGCCACACCAGCGAACTCAGCAGGTAGTTCAAGGATGCAATCGGCTTGCGCCACGGGATTCCGCGCGTCACCTTGAGCCACTTGGCGTGCTGGTTCACCATGGAATCGATGATGTGGATGAAAGCTTCGTAGCAGGAGAAGAAGCCGTGCCGGCCCGTGAGCAGGTAGCCTTCGAGCCATCCCTGGCACATGTGCTCGCTCAAAATTTCCATCACGCGGCCGGTCTGTGAAAGATCTTCATCCACCGGCAACGTTTCGGCCATCCACGTCTTTCCCGTTCCCTTGATCACGTCGCCAATGCGATTGCTCGCCGTCTCATCGGGACCCACCACGCGAAAGTTGCGATGGTCGAGATTAGCCTGCATCACGCCGTGCAGCAGTTTGCCCAGCACCCGTGTCGACTCGGCTTCTGTTCGGCCGCGACCCTTGATGGTCACTGCGAAATCGCGGAAATTCGGCACGCGCAGCGGTTGCAACAACAGCCCCCCGTTAGCGTGCGGATTCATGCCCATGCGACGCCGGCCCTTCGGCGCGAGCTCGGCAATTTCCTCCCGGAATGCCCCCTTCTCGTCAAACAACTCCTCGGGCTTGTAACTGCGCATCCAGTCTTCCAGCAGCTTCAGGTGGTCGGGCTTCTCGCGCAATTCGGCGAACGGCACCTGGTGCGCGCGCCACGTATTCTCCACAGGCTTGCCGTCAACAAACTTCGGTCCGGTCCAGCCTTTGGGCGTGCGCATGATCAGCATGGGCCAGTGCGGTCGCTCCGTTGAGCCCTCAATGCGGGCCGCCTGCTGGATGGCAGCAATGCGATCGAAGATCGTGTCGAAAATCGCCGCAGCCTTCTGGTGCATTGTCGCCGGATCGTCTCCCTCCAGCGTGAATGGTTCGTAGCCATAGCCACGCATGAGCTCTTCAAGCTCCGCATGAGGAATGCGAGCCAGGAGCGTGGGATTGGCGATCTTGTACCCGTTCAAATGCAGGATCGGCAACACCGCTCCGTCCGTTGCCGGATTGAGGAATTTGTTTCCGTGCCAACTCGTCGCCAGCGGTCCGGTTTCGGCCTCGCCGTCGCCTACGACACAGGCCACCACAAGGTCAGGATTGTCGAACGCCGCGCCAAACGCGTGCACCAGCGAGTAACCCAGTTCTCCACCTTCGTGGATGGATCCAGGGGTTTCAGGTGCCACGTGGCTCGGTATGCCATAAGGCCAGCTGAATTGACGGAAAAGACGCTTGATTCCGTCTTTATTTTGTTCGATATGCGGATAAACCTCAGTGTACGATCCCTCCAGATACGTGTTGGCCACCAAGCCCGGGCCGCCGTGCCCCGGGCCGATTACGAACATCATGTTCAGGTCACGTTCGCGGATCAGCCGATTCCAATGCACGTAAAGGAAGTTCAGGCCAGGCGTTGTGCCCCAGTGTCCAAGCAAACGCGGCTTCACATCGTCCAGCGTTAGTGGACGTTCGAGCAGGGGATTGTCTTTCAGATAGATCTGGCCAACGGAAAGATAGTTGGCGGCACGCCAGTAGGCGTTCATCATCTCAACTTCTTGAGTGGTCAGGGGGTTGGCATGTTGGTTTTCCGTGCTAATCGTCTGGAGGGCAGTCGCTTCACTCACGGTTCACCTCCCGCATAATCTGCGGTCCTCTTCAGCCTAGCAGCGGCCCGAACCTGTCGGGGGTGATTGATGTCACAATCCGGAGAAATCAAAGATTGAGAAAATTGATTATTCGTTCGTTTCATCGCGTGAAATGGCGTTTGAGCTTGAGGATGCGCGATTCGAACCCATACCAGAGCAGGCTTGCTCCTGCCACCGAAACAACCAGTCGGAACACAACTACGGCCATATTCCCGGCAATCCCGTACGCATCCATAATCCGGTCAAACCAACCAAAGTAAACAAACACCATAATGTGGATTAAGTACATTCCGTAGCTGATCTTTCCGAGATAGGGCAACGGACCGCTGCGGAGCACGGCATTGAGCGGATTTTTTGAGCCCGTGGAGGAAATGCTGGCCAGCACCGTGCCGCCAAATCCAATAGCTAGAGCAGTATCGAGCCATGCAGTCCCGCCTGCTACCGTCGCTGCCGCGATGAAGCCCACCACCACGCCACAGAGCCCTAAGGTCAGCCATACCCTCCTTGGCACCACGAGGGTATATTGCGCGATTGCAAGCAGGCTTCCCATTGCAATGCCGTCAAGGTGCGTCAGCGTATGGGTTGGCGTGATCCACGATTCGTGACTCATACGGAAAAGCGGTGACGCGATCATTGCGGAAATCAGCAAGAGGACAAGTGCCCAGGGCCGTTCGAGCGCTCGCACCACAGGAGCCCAAATGAAGTAATACTGCTCCTCAATGGCCAGCGACCACGTGGGCCCAAGCACAGGGGGCAGTACGAGGTGAAAAAGGTTCTGCACAAACAGCAGGTAAGCCCACCAGGGAGCTGTGCGAATTGCCTGTCCAACCGGCAGCCCCACAAACCAGGGCGCATTCAAATAGCAGATTACGAGCACCAGCAAATAGACCGGCCAGATGCGCAGCGCGCGCCGTCCGTAAAAATTGCGGAAGTAGTGCGGCTTGCCACGTGCTTCGAGCAGGATTGATGTGATCAGGAATCCCGAGAGCACGAAAAACAGGTTCACGCCCGCCCATCCCCACAGCGACGCGGGGTATACCCACGTCCCCACGAGGCGTGGGTGCGAATGGTAAACCACCACTGCCAGCACCGCGATCCCGCGCAGCCCCTGCAATTCAGGGATATATGGGGGCAGCCAGGATGGGCGCGTGGATTGTGTCAATTCGGAGTCTTCAGTGGGTGTGATGGAAGAACCCTTCCAGTATCCACCCGCCGATCCAGAGAATGCCGCCTACGGCGATAGCCACAGAGCAGAACCAGATTACGGTTACCAGCAGCGGCAGCACAATCCTGAAGACCTCAGAAACATGAAGATAAGAGGGCAGGAACGCATACACCGCGGCTGCGATGGCGCAGAAAGCAAATGTGCTCAAGGCGATGATCGCCAGTGCACGCCCGGAGCGCTGCATGCGTTTTGCGCCCTCGATCACGTTCATCGAATCCTCCGCGCCATCGTGCCGTAGCTAGCAATCATTAGAAGCTGATCTTGCGGCTCGGAAACCAGGTGAGCTGCACATTGGTCGTCGTTACGGTCTGCTGCCCTGGCAGATAAATCGGCGCCTTATAGTGTTCCAGATTGAAGCTGCCGTTCACCTCAAGGTCAGGCCGAATCCGCTTCACCACCTGGACCCCGATATCGTTCAGCGTGGTTCCATATTGCTCGTTCCGTGACGCTTCAATGAAATCCTTGGCCGCCTTCTGGTTGCGCGCGTTCACCTGGATCCACTCGTTGCCGCTCAGATGATAGGTTAGCCACGCCTGGCCGCCCTTGTCTTCGCGGCCAATCCAGTCTCCGAAGAGTTGTCCTTTGTTGGTATAACCTTGCTTCTGGATGCTCTCCCAGTACATGAAGTGTCCGCCATTGCTGGTCTGAATCGGCGGGTCGGTCCACGCCACTTCCACGCGTGCGTCCAGCTTCGGTACCCCGGGGACGTGCGAGAGATACAGTCCAGGCCGCCATGCAGCCCGCCGCGGGGCATCGATCGGTGAGACGTCATCGTGCACTTCGCCGTCGGTGTAGAGTGTGAGCCAATTCCGGACAAACGGCAGCCGGTACGAGAAATCAAACGAACCGAATCGTGCGCCAGGGTCATCGCGGCCGAATTTCTCCGAGGCAGTGACGTTCTGGAAACTGAAGAAGCTCTTCAGAAACGAGTGCAGGTTGATTGGCCCGTGTCCCTTGCCGCCCCAGATGGCCGTGCGTTCGAACCCGAATTCGAGATTGTCTGTCGGACGGAAGCTGATCTTTTCGACATGGACCCAGGGATTTCCAGGGTTGAGAACGTTGGGCGCAGCAGGATTAGCGGGATACGCCGGGTCGGGGACGAACGTGTGGCCCTGCAGGCTACCGACCAGAAAGTCGTACCGAAACGGCCCGGTGAGACGCGACAACAGCGGAACCCGAAGTGGCTCGACACGGTTGATCTGGAACGCGTAGATGTTTTCCGCGTTGTTCGAGTAGGCGAATGATGCGCCCTGAGCGGGCCCAAGCCACAAATCGTGCTTCCCGAATGAAACCTCGTGACTCAGGAAGTGCGCTGAGACGTATGCTTCCATCACGCGTCCAGTCGCGGTGGTTCCAATTGGCCCCAGCGGGATAGTGTCCTGCGTGTAGGGGATGTTAGTTGCGAGGTCAGTGAAAGGGATGCCATCCAGGGAAAGTGAGAGAGTTTGCGCCAGCGCCTGGGAATATCCGGTGCCCGATGGCGCCCCCTGGAATTCGCCGCGCGCGTAAAACGTGAACGGGCCGGCCGTCGCGTAGCCGCTCAGTCCCGTGTAGTTGTTGAGCCCATGTTGGTACGGCCGGCCGTAATCATTGATCACGGTTGAACCAAGATGAAAACTGTCGCGAAGGGGTGTCCCCGACATGCCTCTGAAAACCGAGTACACCGATTCAATCCTCGTGTGCCCCTGGTAACGCAGGCAGGGCCCTGACATGTCAGCCGACAGTTCGTGTTGCAGCGCCTTGTAAAGCTCCTGGCCCTCTTCCGTCAATGGACCATCCGGCGCATCCTGCAACCGGTCACCGGCATCTTCAAGCATGCGAGCTACACTGGCACGCGTCCATGGCCGCATGCCCAGAAACACATGATCGATGAAACCTAGCGAGTAGAGCCGAAGAACCGCCGGGTAGATCCAGCTATCAACCGTAATGTAGGGAGACCCGAGAGTCGCAGGCTCGCAGACTGACGCCGTCTGCGACGCCTCTCCCGTCTGCGGAGTTGCTGCCTGAGAACCGGTCTGGGCTTGTACGGCGATGGGATTAAGGGCGAAGCAGCCCACTATGATAGCCAGTCCAGAAGTGAGTTGCTGGCCAGTAAAATGGCTGTATTTCATACGGTCAGTCTAGCATCCCGACAGGGGAGGAACTCACGCCGGGGAGGACTATCTTGGCGTCACATAACCAGCGAAATTCCCACCACGAACACCAGCGCCGTAACTGAGATGATGGTCTCGCAAACTGACCAGGTCTTCATGGTTTCCGTCACGCTCATGTTGAGATATTCCTTGACCAGCCAGAACCCGCCGTCGTTTACGTGCGAGAAGATGAGCGAACCGGCACCCGTAGCGATCGCGAGCAACTCGGGCCGCGGGCCGCTCCCCGAGTGCATCGCAATGGGCGCAACGATCCCGGCTGCCGTTGTCATGGCAACGGTCGCCGATCCCGTGGACAGCCGCATGAGCGCCGCAAGCAGCCAGGCCAGCAGCAGCACCGGCACGTGCGTCTGCAAGGCAATCGCAACCAGCGCCTGCGAAACGCCGCTGTCCTGCAGTATCCGTCCGAATCCGCCGCCCGCGCCCACCAGCAGGGTGATGGTCGCGGTGGGGGCAAGGCACTCGTTGCTGAAACGCAGAATGGTTTCTCGCGTGAAGCCGCTGAGCTTGCCCAGCGTGAAGAAACTGAGAAGCACGCCGATCAGTAGCGCCATATCGTCGTTGCCAACCAGGTGCAGTACCTGGTTGGTCGCGCCGCCGGGCATCGAAAAACTATCCGCCCAGCTGCCCATCATCATCAGTCCAACCGGCAGCAGGATCGTGAACAGCGTAAGGCCAAATCCCGGCAACTTTTGCTCTGTGCCATGATCCACAAACTCCGCGGTCATAGGATTTTCATCCGGAATATGCACGAAGCGCGCGATGAACTTCGCATAGAGCGGCCCTGCGATCACAGCGGTCGGCAAGCCAACCAGCAGCCCATAAAGAATCGTGCGACCCACGTCGGCGTGGTAAATAGTGGTGGCGAGAAGCGCTGCCGGATGGGGCGGCACCAGTCCGTGCACAACCGAGAGGCCCGCGACAAGCGGCAGGCAAACAAGTATCAGCGAAGTCTTCGTTCGACGCGCCACGGTGAAGGCAATCGGGATCAGCAGCACGAAGCCGACCTCAAAGAACACTGGTAATCCGATCACGAAGCCGATCAGCATCATGGCCCATGGCACGCGCTTTTCCCCAAACCATCGAATCAGCGTGTTCGCAACCGCGGTAGCGCCGCCCGACTCCGCCATCATCTTGCCGAGCATGGTGCCCAGCGCGACAACCACAGCAATGTGTCCGAGCGTGCCTCCCACTCCAGCCTCGAAGGAGTGAATCACCGTCGACAGCGGCATGCCCGCAGCCACCGCAATCGAAAGGGAAGCGAGAAACAGGCTCAGGAATGGGTTGAGCTTGAAGACTGCCACCAGAAGGATCAGCCCCACGACAGCAGCGAATGTGCAGACAAGTAAAAAGACGCTGTGGGGATCAATCATGCGTTTGGGGTGACCTCGCGTCCTATCGTCGAGTCATGCTCATATCCTGCTTGTCGCCGCGATAAAAAACGTCCAGCACGATTGCCGGTTGGGCCGTCTGCGGTGCACGAAAGCATTCCATTCACCCAAACGTGAGAGATCCCTTTTGCCGGACGCACCGGATCTGCAAACGTCGCCGTGTCAATCACCACTTCGGGATCGAACAAAACCAGGTCGGCCGCGAAACCCGGTTTGATCAATCCGCGATCCGTGAGTCCAAACCGTTGCGCAGGCATTCCAGTCATTTTGTGCACTGCTTCCGCCAGCGAAAACAATTTTTCTTCGCGGCTATAACGGCCCAGCACGCGCGGAAATGTTCCCCACAATCGCGGATGAGGATGCGCATCGTGCGGCAATCCGTCAGACCCGATCATCGTGGCGGGGTGCGCCAGGATACGTCGCATATCGCTCTCGGAAATGCTGTGATAAATTGCGCCAGCCGGCTGCAATTGTTTTGCCGCATCAAGATGAGATACGCCCCAACCCTCGGCAATGCTCGCCAGCGATTTGCCGGAAAACTGCGGATACGCAGTACTCCACGTAATTGTGATCTGAACGCGTGGATCCACCTGCTTCAGATCCAGCGTGCTCGACCCCGCCGCATACGGATAGCAATCGCAACTCACCTGCTGCAATGCGCGTGCCGTATCAAGCGCTTCAAGGACTTCGCCGCTCCGTCCCCAGTTTGCAATGCCCGCGCATTTAAGATGTGAAATCACCACGGGCGCTCCGGCCGAGCGGCCGACCGCAAATGCTTCCTGCATCGCATCGAGAACTCCTTCAGCCTCAGTGCGCATGTGTGTCGTATAGACCGCGCCGGCATCTTGCAACATCAATGCAAGCGCACTAACTTCAGCCGACGAGGCTGCGTTCGCCGAGGCATAAGCGAGTCCCGTGCTTAGCCCAATCGCTCCCGCGTCGAGAGCCTCCTTGAGGTCCGCCCTCATGGCGTCGATTTCTGAGAATGTTGCTTCGCGATCCAACCGATCCATGTGGTTGTTGCGCAGGGCAGTATGGCCGGCAAGGGCGGCCACATTGACCGATGGCCGAGCCTTTAGGATCGCATCCACGTAACTCGAAAATGTTGGATAGCGGAAATAGGCTGCTTTCCCAAGGAGATTCATCGGGTCGGGCGGATCACCCTTCAACCGAACAGGCGCCGCGCTGATGCCGCAGTTGCCCACAATCACCGTGGTCACGCCCTGCGACAATTTCGGCAGCATCTCCGGCGTTTCAATCACGCTGGTATCGTCGTGCGTGTGCGTATCGATGAATCCTGGCGCCAGTACCAGTCCCTCCGCATCGATCGACACCGACGTACTCGCCGCCAGTGAAGGACCAAGCTCCACAATGCGGCCCTCGCGGACAGCAATGTCGAGGGCCTCGGCATCGCCTCCGCTGCCGTCCAGCACGCGCGCGTTTCGTATCATGGTGTCGCAATTCAACATGGCGGGCCCGTTCAGAATAGACTAGTCCGGGTGAAGCGTGCTTCGCGCCGACGCAGCCGCAATCCAACAACGGAGGCCTATCCATTGACCACTGGCGACCATGCCCGGCTTGCAGACTTGATCGGCCCGTTGAACAAGGGGCTGGGCTCTTTCGATGGTGCCCATTTGCCCGCCGATCTGGCGCGTCGCGGGTGGAATCTCCTGCGCGAAGATCTGAGCCTGCCATCAGCGGTCCTATATCACGATCGCCTGCTCCACAATCGCGACTGGATGCGGAACTTCATCGCGGAGTATGGAGTTCTCCTCGCGCCGCACGGCAAAACCACCATGGCTCCGCAGCTTTTTCAGATGCAGCTAGATGGCGGTGCTTGGGGAATCACATTGGCCACCGCGCACCAGACCCTGGTTGCGCACGAGCATGGCGTGCGGCGCGTCCTCATGGCCAATCAATTGGTTGGCAAGCAGAACATGGCCATCATTGCGCGCCTGCTTCAGGATAAGGGCTTCGCCTTTTATTCCTTGGTCGATTCGGTCGCGCTGGTCGATCAACTCGGTGAGTTCTTCTCAAGGACCGGCTCCCCGGTCAACGTGTTGCTTGAATTGGGTGTTGAAGGTGGCCGTACCGGTGTCCGCAACGATGAGCAACTCCGTTCGGTGCTCGACGCCATTGGGCGATGGAAGGGCGTTCTCCTGCTAAGCGGAGTCGAAATCTATGAGGGAGTCCTCGATAATGAACTTACGATTCGAGCCTTCCTGCAGCGGGCTTGCGGTGTCACCCGCGAGCTTCTGACACAGAGTCGTTTCAATGGGAAACCTATCCTTTCAGGCGCCGGGTCCGCCTGGTTTGACATAGTTGCCGAGGAATTTACCAGCGCTGGCTTTGGCGACGTGGTCGATATTGTCCTGCGTCCCGGCTGCTATCTCACTCACGACGTCGGAGCCTACCGCAAGGCTCATGAGCGCATGCAGCGCACCAATCCCGTTGCTCATCGCATGCATTCAGAACTCATGCCGGCGTTGCATCTCTGGGCCTGCGTTCAGTCGATCCCCGAGCCCTCACGCGCCATCATCGGCATGGGGAAACGCGACGCCGCCTTCGATTCCGGCTTTCCTGTTCCCGCTTTGCAATACCGCCCTGGCACATCAGCACCTGGGCCCGCTGCGTCTCATTGGGAAGTCACCAAGATGATGGACCAGCATGCCTATCTGCGCATCGAGCCGGACGACGACTTGCAGGTCGGCGACATGATCGCCTTCGACATCTGCCACCCCTGTCTCACGTTCGACAAGTGGCGCACATTGCCAGTCGTCGACTCTCAATACAACGTGATTGACCTTGTGCAGACCTATTTCTAACGAGCGTTGACATTCCCGTGCTCGAGGATTGATCAATAGATCAAATACTTCGAGCGAATCGTCTCGAATCGCTCCATGCCCTCGCGCCATCCTTCCGCGATTCGTCGCGGATCTTCACCGCGCTTGAGCGCTTCGAGACCGGCCCGATTCAGCATCAGCGTGTCAATACCTTCAATTTTGTACTTGTCCGGATACAACGCCATCAACGCTGCTGCGATCTCGATCCCCAATTCCGGTCCATCGAGCGCATTCCGATCAGTCACCACTACGTTGATTCCGCCACAATCTTCGTGCGCGTATACGGCGCTCGTGGGCGTAAAGTGCACGGGGACAATTCGCACACCACTTATCTCCCGCGAATTTAGATAGTGCGCAAGCTCGATCGCATTCACCCACGGCGCGCCAACCACTTCAAACGGAGTATCTGTCCCTCGCCCCACCGAAATATTCGAGGTTTCAATCATCCCGATCCCCGGATACAGCGTTGCCTCCGTGAGGCTGCGCATGTTCGGCGAAGGATTGATCCAGGCCGTCCCCGTTGAGTCGAACCAGTCGCCGCGCATCCACCCCTCCATCTGCACCACGTTCAGCTTCGCGTTAATGCCGCGTTCCGCATTGAACATCCGCGCCAACTCGCCCATCGTCATGCCGTGCCGCACCGGCGTCTGCCAATAACCAACGAACGACTCACGTCCCGCATCCGCCACCGGCCCCTGTACAAACGCGCCGTTGATCGGGTTGGGGCGATCGAGCACCACAATCTCCTTGCCGCTCTTCGCTGCCCCCTCCAGGAAATATCCCAGCGTGCTCTCGTAGGTATAGAAGTGCACGCCCACATCCGCAATGTCGAACACCAGCACATCAAGTCCCGCAACAATCGCTGGATCTGGCCTCCGTTTCGCATCGCTGCCGCCATACACGCTGTAGACCGGCGCTCCGGTCGCCGCATCACTCGTATCCGCAATAACCGTCGTATCCGCGTTGCCGTCAATGCCGTGTTCCGGGCTGAAGATCGCCGCCAGCTTCACGCCCGCCGCATGCGCCAGCACATCCGCGGTTCGCATACCGCGCGCATCCACTCCAGTCTGATTCGTGATCAAACCCACCTTCACCGCATGACCTTTGTCGGGATGAAGCTCGCGAAAATCGTGGCTCTCCAACACGTCAATTCCCACCTTCACGGCTCCGTTGCGATGCTCAAATCGACGCGCCGTCATCAGCGACTCGTTGTAACCGGTGATGCGCGCCAGCCGCAGTTTCTGGCCCTCTCCAACTGACAACGCCAGCCCCTGAATAACAGCCGTCGCCACCCTTGACCGCAATGACACCACAGACTTCCCGCCCCGCGGATGCACAGCATTGGTAAGCAGCAAAATATAGGTATCGGTTACCGGATCGATCCACATTGAAGTTCCCGTGAATCCCGTATGCCCGAACGAACCCACCGGCAACAACTCCCCGCGATTGCTCGCAAATGGCGAATCAATGTCCCACCCCAGTCCGCGCACGCTCGCACCATTGGCCGGGGTTTGGGGCGTTGTCATCTTCTCCACCGTCGCCGCGCTCAACACCCGCGACTGAAACAGTTTTGATATGCCCAACAAGCCCTGCGCAAATATCGCAAGATCATCCGCGGTCGAAAACAAGCCTGCGTGTCCTGCCACCCCACCCATGCGCCGCGCCGTCGGATCGTGCACCACACCTCGCAGCATGTGCCCACCCTCGTCATACTGCGTCGGCGCAATTCGCGGCATCCAGTCTGCAGGCGGCAGAAAACGCGTATGCCTCATGCCCAGCGGCGCAAACACCGCCCGCTCCACATACTCATTCAGCGGCATCCCCGCCAAACGTTCCACCAGGAACCCCAGCACCTCAAAATTGAGATCGCTGTACTCAAACCTGGTCCCCGGCGGATGCGCGGGCTTTTGTTCCATCGCCATTTTGAACCCCGAATCCCGCCCGCTCCACGGTGTGCTCATGTCCAGATCCGGAGCCAGTCCCGAATAGTGCGTCAGCAATTCGCGCACCGTAATGTCCTGCTTCCCGTTCTGCGCAAATTCCGGCAGATACGCCGCCACCGGATCGTTCAGCCGCACGCGCCCTTCCTGAAACAACTTCATCACCGCCGTTGTGGTCGCCACGCACTTGGTCAGCGAAGCCAGGTCGAAGATCGTGTCCACCGTCATCGTTTCCCGTGCCGGCTCAAGCGCACGCCATCCAAACGCCTTGCGATACACCACCCGTCCGCGATGCCCAATCAGCAGTACTCCGCCCGGAATCGTCTGATCCGCGACCGCCTTTTCCATCAGGGGATCAAGAACAGCATGCAGCCTCGCCGTCTCGCCATTCCGCGCCTGCGCCCGTTGCTGAGCACACGCCGGCCCCACCCCAACCGCCAGCAACACAGCACCGACACGCGTGTACCGCCACAGCTTCCCCATTAATCCTCAGCACCCCTTCGTGAAAACCTATCAGAATTCCCAACCTTGCAAACGTCACGTTGCGCTCAGCCACGCCGGCAAGCGAAAATCTTATGCGAACAGTAAATCCATCCGGGGTGTCTGTGAGCGCACACAATCAGAGCGTCTGTATCAATGTCATTCGCACCTTCTCAATCCCTCGTAACTCCGCACTCGCCCTTCTCTTCGCGACCGTCTCCGTAGGCGCAGGTGCGCAGCAGACCCCGCTTCACCTCATGCCGCTGCCTAGTTCCATGCAGCCCGGCCAGGGCTCTCTCGCGCTCAGTACCCATTTCCATGCCGGCTTCAGCGGCTCTCATGACGCACGCCTCGACGCCGCGTTTGATCGATTCCTCGTGCGTCTCGATCGCCAGTGCGGCGATATCCGCCGCATGCAGCACACCGCCGCCGCGTCCGATCCCGTGCTCCTCTCCATCCAGGTCGCTGGCCCCGGTGCCGCCATCCAGGGAGTCGAAGAAGACGAGTCCTACAAGCTCGCCGTCTCCGCAACCCAGGCCACCGTCACTGCTGCCACCGATGTCGGCGCGATGCATGCCATGGAGACCTTTCTGCAACTCGTCACCATCGACAGCGGCGCCTGTCACGTCCCCGTCATCACCATTGACGACTCGCCCCGCTTCCCCTGGCGCGGCTACATGCTTGACTCCATTCGCCACTTCGAGCCGATCGAAGAAATCGAGCACACCCTCGACGCAATGGCCATCGGCAAACTCAACGTGTTCCACTGGCACCTCAGCGACGACGAGGCCTTCCGTGCCGAAAGCAAAAAGTTCCCCCGGCTCACTGAGGTGGCCTCCCGCGGCCTCTTCTACTCGCAGGACGAACTCCGCCAAGTCGTCGCCTACGCCCGGGCTCGCGGCATCCGTGTCGTGCCCGAATTCGACATGCCCGGCCACAGCTCCAGCACCATACTCGCCTATCCCGAATACGGCTCCGGTGAAGACCTCAAAGAACTGCCCATCACCTACGGCGCCCTCCGCGCTGAGCTCGATCCCAGCAACGAGAAGACCTACAAGTTCATCGATACTTTTATCGGCGAGATGGCTGACATCTTCCCCGACGCCTACTTCCACATCGGTGGCGACGAAACCGAAGGCAAGGCCTGGCTCGCCAATCCCCGCATCAAGGCCTTCATGGACAAGAAGGGCTTCAAGACATCGCCCGAGCTCCAGGCTTACTTCAATCAGCGCCTTCTTGAAATTGTCGCCAAGCACCACAAGAAGATGGTTGGCTGGGATGAAATCCTCAACCCCACGCTGCCCAAGGACATCATGGTCCAGAGCTGGCGCGGCGTCGAATCTCTCTCGCTCGGCACTACCCAGGGCTACACCGGCATCCTCTCAGCGCCCTACTATCTCGACGCCCAAAAGACCTCTGAAGAAATGTTCCTCGCCGACCCCGTCCCCGCTGATACCAAGCTCACTCCCGATCAGCAAAAGCTCATCCTCGGCGGCGAAGTCTGCATGTGGTCCGAGCAAATCGAGTACGCCACAATCGACTCTCGCGTATGGCCCCGCACCCTCGCCATTGCGGAACGCTTCTGGTCTCCCCAGTCCGATCGCGACGTTGCCGACATGTATCGCCGCCTGCGCATCGCTTCCCTTGAACTTGAAGACGTCGGCCTTAACCATATTTCCGGCCCTCAAAAGCTTCGCCGCAATCTCGCCGGATCCGCCCATCCTGAGGCCATTGATACCTTCGCGTCCGTCCTTGAACCCGTCAGCTTCGGCGATCGCGAAGACACGCAGCACACCGACTCCTACACCTCACTCGATCGCCTCGTTGACGCCGTCGTAGCCGATCCTCCCGCTACGTCAGGAAATCGCGCATGAAATTGATGCCGTCATCAATCATGCCGCCGGCTCCAATTCCGCCGTGGCTGCCATTCAACTCCGTCATCGTTTCGAATCCTGGCAGCAGGCCGCGCCCGTCATCCAAGCCTGGACCAGCCGTTCCCCCCGTCTCTCTGACGCCGCCGCCCGCGCCCATCAGCTCGGCGCCCTGGCGCAGGCCGGCCTTGAAGCGCTCGCCTTTCTCGACATGCACACCGCTCCGCCTGCTGGCTGGGTCGACGGTCAAAAGGCCGTCATCGCCGATGCCGAAAAACCATCCGCCCTCGTCCGTTTCGTCTTCCTGCCGGCGCTGCAAAAACTCGTAGAGACCGCCGCCTCACAGCCTTCCACCAGTCCCGCAAACTGATCGACGAACGGTCCAGCGCTACTCCTGCGCTGGACCGCTCCACCGTTCCTCATTTCCCCGCGCCGTGTTATGCCTCCCGGTACGCATTCAAACTTCCCGCTTGACAGAGCTGTAATAGAACCCTATTCTCCATTCGCTATTCCGCTTTCTCGCACGTTTGAGAAGGCCCAAGCTCCTTCTGTCTCAACCGAAGCCCCCCAGGTAGCTCTTCGGTCGCAGGGCCACTCTCTCGCTTTCTGATTCCGTTCACTCAATTCAACTCATGCACTGTATTCCGGAGGCCGGAAGATGCAGCATTCAGCATTTTGCGTTTTCAAGAAAGACAGGAGAGCTTGTGCACTTGGCTTGAAGAGCCCAGGCAAACTTGCAAGCTTTGCCACCATCAGCGCCATCACCCTCACCATGCTCGGCGGAACTGCTCCCAGGTCAGTAGCGCAGCAACTCGTCGCCGACCCGGCGCAGACCTCCAACATTCGCACATTCCCGCTCCACTTCCGGCATGACGTTCCCAAGGACGATCGCCCGCAATCATCAAGTCCTCTCAACGCTTCCGCCATCGTCGCCGGCCCCCCGGGGGCTCACCTCACCTACTACGGTGGACCAGTCGTATCAAGCATCAATGTTGTGGTCGTCTACTACGGAAATGGTGCGTATCTTCCCGCCTTGAGCACCGGATTGCCGGGCTTCTTCTCAGCCATCACCAACGGAACTTACATGGACATGCTGAGCGAGTACAGCACGCTCGGCGTAAGCGGCGGCGGCACTACGGGCGATCAAATCATCCAGCGCGGCGGGTCGAACGCCTTCATCGGCAGCTACATCATTTCGCCGACTGTGCCAATCAGCGGAGGCACGATTACTGACTCGCAGATCCAGACGGAGTTGCTAGCACAAATCAATGCCAGCGCACTCCCGGCCCCCACTTTCGACGCCACCGGCCAGGCTGACACGCTTTACATGATCTACTTCCCGCCAGGCGTTACCATCACCACCGGCAGCATATCCAGTTGCGAAACAGGGGGCTTCTGCGCGTACCACTCAACAATTCCACTCGTTAGTAACCAGAACATCCTCTATGGTGTGCAGCCCGATATGCAATCCCCCAGCGGCTGCTTTACCGGATGCGGTGGGTCGACAGCCTTCAATAACTACACCTCGGTGGCAAGCCACGAGTACGCCGAAACAATCACGGATGCCGCGGTAGGGATCGCGCCAACCTTCGCGCCGCCCCTGGCCTGGTATGACAACAACAACAACGACGGTGAGATTGGCGACATCTGCAACGCCGTTCAGGGTACGGCCGACGGATATACCGTGCAAACGGAATGGTCGAATTTGCAAAACGGGTGCGCCGTGGGACCAGTATCTTTTGCCCTTGCAGCGCCAGCAAGCGTCGTTTCCGGCTCGTCGTTCAACGTGACCGTGCAGACAAAGGACAGCGCTGCCGGGAATCTCAGTTCGTATCTCGGAACGATTCACTTCACCAGCACGGACGGTTCGGCAACGCTGCCGGCCGATTACACCTTCTCCGCCGGAGATGCAGGGGTACACACATTTTCTGGCGTGGTATTGCACACCGCTGGCGCCCAGACACTCAGCGCGACGGGCACGGTGAATGTCGGGTTCAAAGGCACCAGCTCCGCAATTACGGTCGGCGGCGGCCTCACCGCGGCGCCTGTCTTCAACCTTGCGGGTGGCACTTACAACACACCACACTCTTTGATCCTCACCGATTCAACACCCGGCGCGGTCATCTATTACACCTACACTCCTGCCGGTTCCACTCCCTCCACATCGTCTACCGTTTATTCCAGCGCCATCTCCATCAACGCCAGCGGCACCGTGGAAGCCATCGCGCTTGCACCCGGATTCTCGCAAAGCCATATCAGTTCGAAGTCCTACGTCTTCGTGGCGCTTTCGCCTGCCGCCGCGCCCCGCTTCAGCCTGGCCGGCGGTACCTACAACACGCCGCAGAGCCTCACACTGACTGACACCACCGCAGGCGCGGTCATCCACTACACCACCAATGGAACCGCGCCGACAGCGAGCTCAACCGTCTACTCAACGCCCATTTCCATTGCCTCAACCGAGACCGTGGAAGCCGCAGCCATCGCACCGGGATTCTCGCTCAGCCCCATAAGTTCCAAGGCGTACACCTACAATCCACTACCGCAGACGGCCTCGCCGTCCTTCAGCCTGGCTGGCGGCCACTACACCACGCCACAACTGCTTACTCTCACTGATTCCACTGCGGGTGCGTCGATCTACTACACCACCAACGGAACCATTCCGACCACCTCTTCGACCCTCTATACCGCGCCCATCGCCATCAGCACCTCTGAGACCGTGATCGCCGTCGCCGCATCTCCCGCTCACACCAACAGCAACCTGTCGGCAAAGGCCTACACCATCCCTTAGCGACTCTCGTGACTGGGTTGAAATTGAGCCTGATCGGAATTCGCCGCAGACGATTGAAGGTATCCAGATACCTATCGTCTGCGGCTTTTCACCAGACCTTTTTTGAGCTCTGATTTTCGCCAGCTGGTCTTCGCGGCAATCGGCTGAAATTCTCCCGCAATTTGAGTGACATCGCCCAAGACTCTCCAAAACAGGGAATCGCAGATCCGTTGACAAGAACCGCCGCCTTGTTTAACCTTCCCATAAGGTGCTTATGGGACAAGTCGAAGATTCAGGTGAATTGATTCAGGGCACGCTGGAGATGCTGATCCTCAAAGCTCTCCTTCGCGGTCCTTTGCATGGCTACAGTGTGGCGGAGTGGATTCAGCAAACCTCACAGCAGATGTTGAAGGTGGAAGAGGGCGCCCTCTATCCGGCTCTGCACCGGATGGAATTGCGCGGCTTGCTCAAGTCCAAATGGGGCACATCCGACAACAACCGCCGCGCGAAATTCTACGACCTCACTGCTGAAGGCCACAAAAAGCTCAACGTAGAGGCGCAGCGCTGGGCGCGCCTGTCGTCGGCTGTCGCATTTGTAATGCAAGCATCCTGAAGATCGCGGTTGGAGATCAGCTATGGCTCAGAATCTGCACGAATTTCTGCTTCGCTTGAAAGCGCTGCTTCAAAAACGGCGCCTCGACCACGACATGGCCGACGAACTCGCGTTTCATCAGTCCATGATTCAAGAGAAGCTGCTGCGCCAGGGAGTATCGAAGCCGGAAGCAGAAGCGCAGGCTCGCCGCTCCTTTGGAAATGCCAGCCGCTGGCATGAGCGCCTCCGAGAGCTTTGGCAATTTCGCACCCTGGAGAATCTCGGCCGCGACATAAAATTCTCCATCCGCGTACTCCGCAAGTCACCCGGATTTACCGCCGTTGCGGTACTTACGATCGCTCTCGGGGTCGGCGCGAATACCACGGTATTCTCCATGGTTAATGGGCTCCTGTTGAGGCCTCTGCCCGTTCCCGACAGCGGCCGCCTTGCCGTGCTCGGAATCAACATGGGAAATCCCAATATCAACTACAGCTTCTCTGAGCCCCTGTTCCGCGCGTTCGAACACCGTCACGAGGTCTTCTCTCAAGTCATCGCATTCGATCGCAGGAAGTTCGAGCTGAAAGGCACCAGCCAAACCGAAACCGTGTCTGGTCAATTGGTGAGCGGCGAGTTCTTCAATACGCTTGCAGACCTCGCCATTGCTGGGCCGCACGCTTACCACCACGGATGATCAGAAGGGCGGTAATCCCGCCGGATTTGGCGCCGTCATCAGCGAATCGTTCTGGCAACGCTGGTTTAACCGCTCTCCCAATGTGATCGGGCAGAAGCTGCAGATCGACAACGTCGTCTTCTCGGTCGTCGGTGTCATGCCTAAGCGGTTTATAGGAGCTGACCCGCTGCAACGGCCCGATATCTTCGTTCCGATGGCCCTGGAACGCACCCTCGACGGCTCCCGCAATCTTACCGACGCCGGAATTCATGCCTGGTGGCTCACTGTCATTGGCCGCCTGCAGCCAGGGACAACATTGCAGCAGGCCAATGCGCAGGTTAGCGCGGCTTCCAGCGCGGTGGTCCATGAGGCCGCGCCTGATCCAAAAATGTTTGCCGACATCGAAAGACGGCAGATTCATTTCACTGCCGAGAATGGGTCGGCCGGGTTCACCTACGTCCGTCTGTTGTTTCGCAAGCCACTTGGGGCCGTCTTTGCCATGTGCGGCGGCATCCTGCTGCTTGCCTGCATGAACCTCGCCAGCCTGCTTATGGCGCGCGGCGCGGCCCGTCAACCTGAACTGGCTGCCCGCCTTGCTCTCGGGGCCACCCGCCGCAGGCTGATGCAGCAGTTGCTCGTCGAGAGCTTGTTGATCGCGGTCGTGGGCACCTTGGCCGGCCTGGCGGTTTCTCCACTGGTCAGCAAGTCCCTCACCATCCTGCTGCTGGGCAATGAGGGCGAGACGCATGTTGATACTTCACTGGATATTCGCGTCTTTGCCTTTGCGGCCCTTGCGGCCATCGTTGCCGCGCTGCTCGTAGGGTTGGTTCCGGCCCTTCAGGCCACTTCGCGCGGCCTCAATGAACAAATCAAAAGCGGACAGCACACCACTATGGCGCACGAGCGCAGACGCGTCCTGCCCAGGATCATGATGGCCGCCGAAGTCGGGCTTGCCCTCATGCTGGTGGTAGGCGCAGGCCTTCTCGCCTCCAGCCTGGTGCGCTTATATCTGTCCGGCGCGGGGTTCAACCCCCAGGGCCTCGACAATGTCTCGCTCAGCATGGACAAGCAGCAGTTGAAGGGTGAGGCTCTGATCCAGTTTTATCGGCAACTGGAAGACGGACTGCGCCGCCAGCCAGCCGTGACCGGCGTGAGCTTTGCGCGCATGGTCCCGTTCACTCACTACACCTGGGATGAGGATATCTCCGTGGGTTCCGGCAAAACCCACGACGTCTATCACAACAGCGTTGCGCCGGAATACTTCAGGACCATGGGCATTCCCATTCTCTTCGGGCGCGACTTTACCTGGGCCGACACTCCTTCGACCGGCCTTAAGGCCATCATCAACCAGGCCGCAGCCAAAGTCCTCTTTCCCGACGGCAACCCTGTTGGTCAATTCATCAGCAAACGCGACCGTAAAGGCGACGTGCAGTACCAGGTGGTGGGCGTGGTGGGCGACGCAAAGTATGAGGAATTGCGATCGCCCGCGCCGCCGACAGCCTATCTGCCCATGACGCAAGACGATGGTCAGCAGGGGCCTTCCTACAACGTAGTGATTCGGAGCGCCGGGCCTGCCGGTCCGCTGGCGGACGCGGCGCGGTCGCTGGCCATGGGTATGGCGCCAGGAATTCCCGCACCTGTGCTTACTCCCATGTCGGTCACGGTCGATGACTCGCTCAGCGCCGAGCGCACTATGGCGCTGCTGGCCGTCTTCTTTGCTTTGTGTGCGTTGATCGTAACCGCGGTTGGGCTGTACGGGACGCTCGCCTACAGTACCGCGCGCCGCACCAGCGAGATCGGCATTCGCATGGCTTTGGGCGCCCGACGTACGCAGGTGGTGGCGATGGTCTTTCTGCAAAACGCCAGGGTGGCACTCGCCGGCACCGCATTGGGGCTGATTGCCGCCTTGCTTGCATCGCGTGTGCTGGCCACCTTCCTGTATGGGACATCGGCGCGCGATCCGTGGGTCTTTGCGGGCTCCATCCTGGCCCTGGCGCTGATTGCCAGCGCCGCATCATTGCTTCCAGCGCTTCGCTCCGCACGGATTAATCCGATGACTTCCATTCGTTGTGAATAAACGCGACCCCTACCCCCTTGTGCTGCGAAAGTGGTGAAAAAGCCACTTTCGCATGCAAATAAAAAAACGGTCAAGTTTATTGGTTTCATGGGATTGCACACCGAAACGGGGGGAATTCTTGCTCACCGTGATTTAGATCACGGTGAGCAGGGACCAGTGACTGGGACCAGGGTAGGCTTCCCGCTACCAGTTTGTGTGAGACGTGCTCCATCTTTGCTCCTAAGCTGATTTGAAACGCAAAACGCCCGCCGATTTGGCGGGCGTTTCTTGATCGCTAATTTAAGTATGGCAGGTTCGGTGAATTAATCCCTAATTTTCAGAAATATTTTTTCCGTTTCGATTCAACAGTTTGCGGAGTTTTCCACAGGATCAGCTATTGACAAGATTTTTGGGGACCGAGGGAACGGCCTTATGCGACATCCAGCGCGGCCAGTTGCCCAGCCGCGCTTTGACTCGCTATTGCGTTACCTTGACCGTGCCGCCAGTGATGGTCCAGACCGAATGCTGACTGGGACCGCGACCACTGGAGCAACACTGCGTTGTGGTCGTGTACTGAATGGCCGTGGAACCGGTGAATATGACCGGGTTGCCGCTCTGTTGATGAAATGTGGTTTTCTCGGAGTATTTTGCCGTGCCGATGTATCCCTGCGTATTGGGCGCCTTCCCGTTGTTTGCGGTGGAGATGAGCGTGGTAGTCACGCTGTCTACGGTTGCGTAACCAAGGTCAAGAGTGCCGTCACCTGGCGCGAAATATAAGTAGGCGAAGTTGTTGTTCCAGCGCGGCTCGTAGAAGAGCCCGTTGTTGCCGCTTGGAGTGATGATCTGTAGCGAACAGGTGTTGTTGACCGAGTAAACTCCGCACGATGTGGGTACCGCGAAGTTAAAGGTTTGGGTTGACTGCGCTGAAAGGACCACGCCAAAAGTGAAGGCGAGGCAAGTTAGCAATCTCAGGGCTGCTTTCATCTTCGTTCTCCGAGGGTTGAGTGAGGGAGGTTGCGGTTGGTGCCCGTAGGCGAGGATAAGAGCGTTTATTTCGGATCCCACAGATAGCGGGTTCTGGTCATGATCAAGAGCGGAGAATCGAAGCTCGAACCGATGCGAGGTCAGGGTTTGCATTCAACTTCTCCTACGTCTTCGTCAGCGCCTCATGAGCTGAAACCGCGGCCATGCACAAGTCCGCCTTCGGATGCGCACCTCGGCATCCGCGACTTCGGCGACCGGTGGAGGGAATGGCTTCTACTCTTGAAATGCGCTCAAGTAAATCGTTACTGCGATTGCTGTTAGCAGTAATGATCCCTAAACTCATCTCTGCTGGCGGATGAGATGTTTGCCCTCACTTCAATAGTTGTAAGTTTTAGTTGACAATTTATGAAGACTTGTTCATTTAGTTTTCATATTTGCTCTAGCGCAAAGACAGTAAATCGAAGATATGATTATCGATAGATAAGTTACGGCTCAGTTCGGCTGATTCCGACAGCCGAATGTCTGCTAGGTGACAGAACTTGCGCCACAAGCAGGAAGAACCTCAAGTCGTGACCCCACAGGAAAAGAATCACAGGACTTTCGCGAGGTTGCCTGTCCCAGTTCTGATTCCGGGTGCAGAAAGCATTGGCAATCCGCCTCGCGGTTGAAAATGTTGGTGTTGGCTTTCCCCAGTCCGTTACTTCTAACACGGCCTATCCGAAAGGTTCCTGAGATTCGCTGCCAAGCGAAACCTTCGCACCGCAGCACAGTGACACGGACTATATGTGTCTTGAACGTCAAGAAGAGCAACAACCAAACAACCTCAACGCCAAGGGGACGAATGGATTCCCTCAGCAAACCAAGGCCCTTTGCGGGATTTCACCGAGCCGTCGCGAACCCGTGTTGAAGGCAGACGACGGGTGATTGTCATGGGCCGCATGCGCGAGATGACGATGCATTTGTGCGCTGCCCCAGGGTGATCTGCGATCTTCATTAGAGGAGGTGGCTAGTGTCGCGGCATTTTGATGCAATTGTTATCGGGACCGGGCAGGCAGGCCCGTCATTGGCTGCGCGGTTGGCGACGGCAGGTATGGCCGTGGCCATTATTGAACGCCAGAAGTTTGGCGGCACATGCGTGAATACGGGATGCATACCGACCAAGACGCTGGTTGCGAGTGCTCACGCGGCACACCTTGCGCGCCGGGGCGCGGAATATGGTTTTGATGTTAACGGCGATGTGCGCGTCGATATGAAACGCGTGAAAGCGCGCAAGGATGAAATTTCGGGACGGTCGAACAAGGGCGTAGAGGAATGGCTGCGAGGGCTCAAGAATTGCACGGTGATTCAGGGCCATGCTCGCTTCGAATCGTCGCGTTCTGTGCTTGTCAACGATGAGGTGCTGGAGGCCGACAAGATATTCATCAACGTTGGCGGCCGGGCCACCATTCCCGCGTTTCCGGGGATTCACGACGTGCCATTTTTCACCAACTCGTCCATGATCGATGTCGATTTTCTGCCGGAGCGCCTGGTCATCGTGGGCGGCAGTTACATTGGGCTGGAATTCGCGCAGATGTATCGCCGCTTCGGGAGCGAGGTCACGATTGTAGAGATGGGACCGCGCCTGATTGGACGCGAAGACGAAGATGTTTCAGAAGCCGTGCAAAAGATTTTGGAGCTTGAGGGGATAGGGGTTCGACTGAACGCGAAATGCATATCACTGGCAAAGCGCGACAGCGGTATCGCAGTGGGCATGGAGTGTTCCGACGATCCGCGGGAAGTGCCAGGCAGTCATGTTCTTCTAGCGGTGGGACGTACACCTAACACGCACGACCTGGGCCTGGACCGGGCCGGAATTGCAACGGATGAACGAGGCTACATTATCGTTGACGATCAATTGCAAACGAATGTGCCGGGGACCTGGGCACTGGGCGACTGCAATGGGCAAGGCGGCTTTACGCACACTGCTTACAACGACTACGAGATTGTGGCCGATAATCTGCTCAACGCGGATCATCGCCGCGTGTCAGACCGAATCCGGACGTACGGCTTGTTTACCGATCCGCCGCTGGGGCGGTGCGGCATGACGGACGCGGAGATACGCAAGACGGGGCGCGCGGCGCTCACGGTGAAACATCCGATGAGTAAAGTGGGCAGGGCCATTGAGAAGGGCGAAAAACAGGGATTCATCAAGGTCACGGTGGACAAAGAAACAAAACAGATTCTTGGTGCTGCAATTCTTGGAACCGGCGGCGATGAAGTTGTTCAGGTCTTGCTGGACGTGATGTATGCGAAGGCGCCGTACACGGTGGTACAGCGCGCCATGCATATCCATCCGACGGTCGCGGAGTTTCTCCCCACGGTCTTATCCAAACTTGAACCTCTTGCGTAGGAGCGGTCGCCGCCTTCGTCGCCAGGGCAATTTGACGCGAGCTCTGAGGAGTCTATTTCTTGAGGATCTGTTCGAGATAGGCCAGGGCGCGAGGATCCTGGGATTGACCTAGCCAGAAGAATGCCTCTTTGCGAACCGTCAGATTGGCGTTTGTGTCGGCGACGTGAATGAGCTGCGGGACGCTCTCGTCTTTGGGCAACTGGCTCAGGGCAAAGACAGCCTTCTTTTTCACATCGGTTTCAGGGTCATTCTGAATGGCGTCATTGAGTGCCGCGGTTGCGTGTTTGCCGGCCTTTTGCGCGATCCAGAAGAGGGCCTGCCCGCGGACCTTGGCCTCGGAGTCGAACTTGGCCATGTGAAGCAGTTCGTCCTCCGCGCTGGGATCGGAGTTCTGGGAGAAATCGAATGCGAGTTTTTCACGGAATCGTGCATCATCTGCGTTTTTATTTTCAAGGGATTTCAGAGCCACAAAACCGTCGTGCCCGCGCTGGACGCCGAGCCAGAATGCGGCCTGTTCCCGTGTATGTTCGGACAACGAGGACGAGGCAATCTGTTCGAGCGAGCGGGTAGCTTCAGGCGCGGCATGATAGCTGATTGAGACGAGCGATCCCTCCATGACTTTGGGACCTCTGCGATGGCTGATTGACCAGGCCGACGAGGAAGGCAATACTTTCTTCCGGCTTGACCCCGGTGATCCAAGCGAAGTTGACGCCGCCGGCGTTGAGGTGACATCCGGCCGGAACTGATCTTACTTTGACGGCGTTACCCTTATCGAATCGCAGAAGGACATCAACATTCTGTGCGGCCTGTCCATTGTTGACGCTATGCATGCCGCGCTCGTCTTCCAGGCGGTACTCACCGCAGCATCCATCATCGGATTGCGAGGAATCAGACCAATCGGAACATGTGGACAAATGGGTGCCGGGCAGAGCGGGAACCTCGTACCCGAGCCAAAGCTGGTCGTTCGAGTGACGCACGCGATCGACCGTTGCAGCGAGATTCTGCTCCGCCGGCTCGGTTTTGAATTGCGCATCGCTGACCCTGGGCTGCTGCGCCAGCAACGCCGTCGCGATTGCGAGAAGCAGGAATGCAATGATCGCTCGTTTCATGATCGCCCTCCTATTTGTTGAGAAGTTCCACCATGTAGTCGGTGGCTTCTTTGTTGTGCATGACGGCAAGCTTGCCGACGATGTTTCTCTTCGCCGCGGGGTCTTTCTCGTTGCGCGCCAGGGTGACAAGATCATGAGCAGCGCCGGCCACGAATAAAGCGTCCGTCACGGCCTTCTTGGTTTCCTCGTCATTGCTTTTGGAGTAGATGGCCAGAAGCGCCGGTACGGAAGAAGTCCCGCCGTTGGGCCCCATATTGCGGATGGCCTTGCGCCGCAGTTCCGGATCCTGTTCGCTGGAGGCGATGGCTCCCAATGCCTCCGCACCCTTGCTGCCCGCGGCGACATACGAGTTGATGATGGACGCTTTGAGTTCCTTGCTGGAGGTTGACTTGTAGAACTCAGTCAGGCGCGAGACTGCGCCCATCGCCCCGAGCTCCGAAATCGCATGCCGCGCGAGTTGAGGGTCGGATTCATGTTGTGCCACCTGCAGCAACTTCTCCGGGTCGTTCATAACGAGGTAGGAGTCCAACACAGCCCGTTTCACCGCGGAATCGGAGGTCTTGCTGTAGATGTTTCCAAGCATCGTAGCCGAGTTTGATCCCTGCGCCGCGGCAAGGAGGCGGATTGCCTTGATTTGCAGGTTGGGATCCTTCTCGCCACTGACAATCTGGCCCAGCAGTTCCTGCGCCTGCTTCGATTGATTCTGTGCGAGAACGAAAAGGGCGCGCTCCTTGAGCCGTTGGGAATGCTGGCCTTCCAATATTTGCTGGAGAATGGGCAGCGCGTTGGCGTTGTCGCCCTGCATGATCGAGTTCAATGCCAGGAGCTTGAGCTCTTCGTCCTGCTCTGCTTGAGGCTGAACGGGATTGCCGCTCTTGCCGCGAATCTCGATTTCGAGCGCGCTGCAGTCCTTTAGCCACGTGCTTTGCGGATAATTCTGGCGCAGATTCGCGCAGGCCTCGAGAGCTTCAGAAGGGCGGCTCTCCTTGGTCTTGACGTAGGCCTTCCAGTAGACAGCTGCATCCGCTCTGCGGCCGTGCAGGCTTAACACCTGATCGAGCAGCGGTTCGGCGTCAGACCATCGGGCCTCATTGATGGCCTTGGTTGCGTCGGAATAGAGCTGATCTTCGTGCGTGTCATCTGCGAGCGGCGCCTCATCGTAGATCAGTGCGGCGGATCTTGCAGCCGGGGACGTGGAGAGCGCGAGAACTCCGCACAGTCCAAAGATATAAATCCATCGATTCGTTTTCATTTAGATCGATGCTCCTTTTCGAGAAAGTTCAGGCTTCGGTTCCTGCCGCGAAGTTTTTGCGCGAAGTACCCGGATCTGAAACAGCAGGGAATCCGTGTTCATCTGCTGCTCGATGCGCGCTATTTCGGCACTGTTCAACTTGTCAGGCGAATTCGCGACTTCGAGAAGGACGCGTTCGAGGTGGTCCAACGCCGCGGTCATCATGGGATCGTTGCTGCCGGAGATCGCCTGGCGGTAAAGCCGGTTGTCAGGCAGCAGCTGCCGCGCCTCGGACTGGAGCGAATGATCGGGATCGCCGTTCTGTCCGTCAGCGTGACTGAGTTGCACAAGCAGGCGCTCGGAGCGGTCGAGATGATCGTCAAGTATGAAGAGAACGACGCGCTCCTTCGCCTGGGCCGAGATGGCTGCCCGTGGTGGATAGGTGCGCAACCGCTGCCAAACGGCTCCGACAAAGAATGCCGCGACGAGACCCAGCAAGCAGGCGGTAGCAAGCACAAGGCCAGGCCACGAAAAGTAACTGCTCTTCGGCACTTTGGGGTACGGCCGGAGTGGCGCCTGGATGGACTTCCAGAGTTGCTTTCCATAGTCTGGTTCGCGGGCCGGCGGCTCCGGTGCACGGACCGAGAGGACATTGGAAATCTCTTCGTAAGCCTGTTCGCACCGGCTGCAGATGCGAAGGTGCGTTTCAACCACGACACGGTTTGTGTCGTCGGAAAAGTAGTGCGCGACGAGTTGTTCTTCAGTTAAGTGGTTCATGACTTCACCCACAGGGGCGCCAATGAGCGGCGCATCTTTTGAACCGCGCGAAAGACCGCTTGCTTGGCATTGTTCGGCGTCACCTCGAGTACGGCCGCAATTTCATCGGTGGTGCGGCCTTCTAGATGTCTCAAGACAAAGGCGAGCCGCTCATCCTCCGTCATCTTCTCCATGGCCGCGTGTCTCCGGTGTTCGATCTCCCGGTCAAGCAGAATTCGCTCGGGTCCGGCATTGCGATCTCTCAATTGAATGCCGGGGCGCTCCGCATCAAACTCTTCGGCGATTGGGACGGCGGCTTCTGACTTGCGTTTCTTCAGCAACTGCAACGCGCAGTTGACCGCAATCCGGTAGATCCAGGTGCGGAAATCGGATCGGGCATCGAAGTCGGCAAGACTGCGGTAGCCGCGAAGAAATGTCTCCTGGACTATCTCTTCCGCGTCGTGCTCATTCTCGGTAATGCGATATGCCACGCGAAACATACTTTCTCCGTGACGCGCGACGAGAACGCCGTAGGCGTCTTTGTCTCCGGCCAGAACCGCCCGGACCATCGCGTGGTCGTTATTTCCCATGCGCGTATTAGATCGGACAATGCCCCTGTGGTTAGGAAGAATATTTATGTTTATTCTTTTTTGATTGGGGGACGCTTTTCTGCGGATACGCTCGACCGCGGGATCGTCCTGAGTGCGCGGGGCCGTTGCGCTGCGGAATTCGTCGTCTCACGACTACAATCGCCATATGCATGACGTGATTGTCTATTCGCGCAAGGGTTGTCATCTCTGCGACATCGTCAAAGAGACATTGACGCAAGTTCAGGGTGATGCCGACTTCCAATGGCGCGAGGTGGACATCGATCTCGATGCCGAATTGACGGGAAAAGTTCAACGATGAGGTTCCCGTTGTTTTCATCGACGGACGCAAGGCGTTCAAGTACAGGATGGACGGGCGTCAGTTTTTGAGGGCATTGGCGGGAAGAAGGCAGAGCGAAATCTAACACGACCGCAAAAGCTTGAATACGATTCTGCCGTCATGATTTGCGAAATTCGCTGTTCCGAGGCGACTGCCCACGCTTCAGGGGCTTCTCAACTGACCGGGGATGGGGAGCCAAGCGTATTTCAATGAGGCGTTAGATCACTCAGCGCGACGGAAATGGTGTTCCATCTGGATCAGTGAAGGTCGACTCGCCTGGCGTGAAACTACCACACATGGATTTGTGACGATGAGCGTGGGGGCTGTGGCGTAGCGCCAGCTCGTCTAAATGGAACACTGCGATAATTGACATCAATATCAAACAGAACATATCAACCGCCACACTTACTCAAAACTGACCAAGAGTAGGATGGCTCGTTGACAACTGAAATTGACTTTGGTCAACCTATCGTCAATATCTGCAAGTTTTGATTGTTCTAAACGTTTACATTTGCCGGCGGGCGACCAAATGAACCAAGCAGAAGGAATTGAAGGGAGAATGGAACTCTCTCTTGCCCGAGCCAGATCCACTCGACTAGGTCCAGATTAGGACGGATGCCCTATCTGATTCGACGCATCCGTAACTAACAACCTTAGTTGGTCATGATGGCGGCTATTTCGTAGTCTCCGACGGAGGGGACGATGAAATGGAGGAATTGGTCTTCGAACTTAAACGGGACGGGATGTTCGGCTTTGAGGAGTTCAACTGATTTAACGCGGACGCCTGCGGGAAGTTTGATGGAGATGCGCTGCTCGGCGACGGCGTCGACCGACTGCAACCAGCCGTGAAAGGCGTTGGCGTTGGAGTAATTGAGCAGGTGGAGGGCGTAGCCGGGGCGCGTCTCCCAGAAGAACATTTCGAGGAAGCCGGGGCCGTTGACGGAGACAGGAGACTCATTGTGCGTGACCCAGCGGATGGTGTTGTGGAGCAGGCGCAGGAGGTCGCCGTGGCCGGTGATCCAATAGGTGCGCTCGACATCACCTGCGAGCCATGCGGTGCGGCTCGAGCCTGATTCGCGCAGCACGACGGCGGGCTCTGATGTGTGCGAGACGGGAGGATAGGCTAGCTCAGGGGGATAGCGCACAAAGCCCGGAACGACGGTGAGGAGAGGATCCTGCACAGGCTTGAGGGGGACGCGATTTTGCGCGCCCGGAAGCCAGTTGGTGCCGGCGAAGCCGTTGAGGATGGGATGTTGCGACGTTGCATCGGCGATGCGTGCGTAGTAGGGATTGCCGTTAGTGCCGATGGCGTCGCCGGACTTGCTGGCGCCGAATAGATCGGCGAGGCCGAAGTCGGCGCGGGGATTCAGATTTTCATCGTAAAGGCTGGTTTCGAAGCTCGCCATGAGCGATCCGCCGGCGTGGGCGTAGGCGCGAAGTTGGTCGCATTGGCGGTCGCTGAGCATGGCCACGTTGGGAAGCAGCAGAGCACGATATTTGGCGAGACGCTGCGGCTCAAGGCGATCTTCATGGACGAAGTCGAAGGCAAAGCGGCCTCTCAGGAGAGCTTCATAGATGCCCTGCGTGGTCTCCTGCATGTAGGCGCGCCAGTGCGACGTTTTTGGGCCGGGGTAGAGCAGTTGTGTGCCCTGTCCGATGACGACGCCGATGTTGGCAATGGAACGGCCGGTGGCTAGATGAGCGTCGTGGCGGGCTGTCCAATCGAAGTAGTCGGCTCCGACTTTGTGCCAGCGCAGATCTTCGCCGCGGCCGGTCTCCGCGCCCACGAAATGGAAGTAAGGCACCATACCGCTGGCCGAGGTTTGGCTGAGCCACATGCGGGCTTCTTCAGGGTTTTTGGAGAGATTGCGCCAGCCTGGATTGCCGGTGGAATAAGCGGCGGTGACGTTGGCTGCGAATTTGCCATCGAGCACGGCGTTGCACACGCGGCCTTGCAGGCTGCAGCCCCAGATGGCGGGTTCTTCGTAGGTGCGGCCCTGATTGTCAGCTTGAAACCAGGCGAGGGTTTTGCCGAGGCGGTCGAGGTTGGGGCCGCCGCGTACGTTTCCGCCGGAGTTGGCGAAGAAGAAGCTGTCGGGCTTTTTCTCCTTGGCGAGGGCGTCGTAGCGGGTCCACAGAGAGAGGACGCGATCGGTGAAGGCGCGCCAGTAGGCCGGTGTTGATGACGGCGGGAGATTGGCGCAGATGGCGCAGTGGCATTCCGGCAGGCTGCCGAGTGGCGGCCAGCCGTTGGCGTAGAAACAGTCGACATCGTACTGCGTGTTGACCTCGCGAATGATGGCGGGCATGTAGTCGTCCATGTAAGTGGAAAACATGCAGGTTTTGAAGAGGCGCGGTTCTTCGCCGCTGAATTGAGCGGAGCCGTCTTTGTGGCGCATGGCCCACTCGGGGTGCGCCTTCAGTGCGTCGTCCCAGTTGAGGTCGGGACTCATGCGGGCGACGACGCGCATGCCGCGCTTCCTGGCGGCGGCGACGCATTCGCCGAAGAAATCGCGGTTGTTGAGGAACTTGCCATGGCGATGGAAGGGAACCTTGGATGGGTAGAACGCGAGGATGCCTGTGACGCTGACGAAGACGATGTCGGCTTTAACGGAATGCCAGTAATCGGCCCAGGCATCGACGTCCATAACGGCGGGGTCGTGCTCGGTCATGTTGGTTTGACCGACGCGGCGGACGCGCTTCTGCCAAGGTCCCGGGGCGGTGGCGGCGGGAAGACGCGACGGGAGAGTGATGAGATCGGTCGGTGGTGTATCGGCGGCGGGTGCCGCTCCAGCATGGAGCGGGGCGGAGGCTGAATGCAAAGGAAGGACCGCGGCCGAGGAGATGACGCCGGTGCGAAGGAAGTCACGTCGAGTAATCATTGAGCCCGTTTCTCCACTGAGGGAGCAAGTGTATATGGCGGGCTGGAGTAGGAGCCAGACGGGATCCCACATGGAGGCAGGTCCCTGAGTAACCGCACTTGCAACTGGGATCAACTAACGGGTTCGCGTTAACGGTGCCCCTTCGATATTGAGATGGACGCGATAGACGCTGCTGCTTGCGGTGATGTAAAGCATCTTGTGATCGGGCCCCGCCCATGTCAGGTTGGCTGTTTTCTCGTCGAATAGTATGGTCCCCAGCGGCTTGCCTTCAGGCGAGAATATCCATACGCCGCCAGGACCGGTGCTGTAGATATTTCCCTCTTTATCGACCTTCATGCCGTCCGGCGATCCGGGGCGCTTGTCCGAGGTCGCATCGTAAAAAAGCTTCGGTTCGGTTAGTGTCCCGTCGGGTTTCACGCGGTAGCGCATCCAGATCTTCTTCGGTTCCGAGTTATTCACGTACAAATACTTCTCGTCGGGGGAGAATGCAATTCCGTTGGGGCGCGTAAGGTCAGTCACCAATTGCTGCAGTGCGTCGCGCGCGGGCGGGGCACCGGCCTTCTGTTCGAGCGCCCGGGGAATTCGATAGACGCCGTTTACCTTGAGCTGCTTTTCGGGATCATCGTCTTTCTGAGTCGCAAGACCATAGGGCGGATCAGTGAAGTAGAGCGAGCCATCGGATTTGTAAACGAGGTCGTTGGGGCTATTGAGGCGCTTGCCCTGGTATTCATCAGCGAGGACGGTAATCTCGGCGTCCGGCTTGAGAGATTCAAGCCTGTACACATCGCGCTGAGCATGTCCTGCGACCGTAAGGCGGCCGCGCGGATCGAGTGTCATTCCGTTGGAACCGGGCTCAGGGCCGTCGTATTTTTTCGCCTCCTTGTAGCCGCTGGGCTTGAGAAATGTACTTACTCCTGAGGCCGAGGTCCACCTGCGGATATTGTTGCCTGGAATGTCAGCGAAAAACAGACTGTCTGCCGCCCAGACCGGTCCCTCGACCCAGGTAAACCCGGTGGCAATACGCTCGATTTTGGCGTCAGCCGGAACGATGCGATCGATAGAGGGATCGAGCCGATCTAACTTGACGGGCGCCGAATTGCCAGTGCCGTTGTCTGCGGCGGATTGTAGTTCGGCAGCGCCAATCTTCGCGCTCCACAATACGGCTCCCACGAGCACAGACGAAGCCAGTGCGAGGATTTGAAGAGGTTTTGTCGTTGTCATCCAATTTTCCTTTGGAAGTCCGGAGTCATGAAAGACGCCCACTTCGGCTCTTCACATAACCCGCCGGCAGAGTCGCAATTCGACGATCTCCATCTGTATTCATGAGCCCGTGCGCTGTCAAGAAGATGAGCATGAGCATGCCCGCAAAACTCGACCAAGATTGGGTAGTGACGATGACACCGAGGGTTCAGGTTCGAAAGGGCGCGATCCCGCAATTGGCCGGAAGAAGCCAACGAGCTTTGATTTAGAGAGTTTTTCGGGCACGACGCGGGGTCGTGCCCTGACGCAATAAAGCTTATCCGCGCTCAGCGATGGGGATCCAGTGCTGGGGGTACTCGGGTCCGATGTACTCGGCGCGGGGGCGGATCAGGCGGTTGTCGTCGAGCTGCTCGATGACGTGGGCGGCCCAGCCGGCGATGCGGCTCACAGCGAAGATCGGCGTGTAGAGGTCGATATCGATACCCAGAGTTGCGTAGGTCGAGGCGGAGTAGAAGTCGACGTTGGCGTTGAGCTTCTTGTCTCTGTTGATGTGCAGCTCGATGGCGCGCGACATTTCGTACCACTTGGGCTGACCGGAGTCGCGGCCGAGTTGCTCGCTCATCTTTCGCAGGTGGGTGGCACGAGGGTCTTCAGTCTTGTAAACGCGGTGGCCGAAGCCTGAGATCTTCTGCTTGGCCGCCAGCATACCCTTTACGTACTCGACTGGATCGACTCCCGCTTTGTCGATGGTGTGGAGCAGGCGCATCACTCCCTCGTTGGCGCCGCCGTGGAGCGGGCCTTTGAGCGCGCCGATGGCGCCGGTGATGGCGGAGTGGATGTCAGAGAGGGTGGCGGCGATAACGCGCGCAGCGAAGGTGGAGGCGTTCAGCTCGTGGTCGGCGTGAAGAATGAGGGCGATATCCAGGGTGCGGGTGGCGGTGTCGGAGGGCTTCACGCCGTTAAGCATCCAGAGAAAGTTGGCCGAGTGGCTGAGGGAACGATCGGGCGGGATAATGTCGAGGCCCTTGCGGATGCGGTCGTAAATGGCCACGATCATGGCGATCTGGGCGGTCAGGTTGTAGGCTTTGCGGACATTGGCGTCGTGGGAGTTGTCCTTCTCGTCGGCATCATAAAAGCTGAGCGCCGAGACCGTAGTTCGCAAAACCTCCATGGGCGTTGCGGACTTGGGGAAAGTGCGGAGCATGTCGATAATGCGCATGTCGAGCTCGCGGGCCAGGGCCAGCTGCTGCTGGAACTCACGCAAGGCGAGGAGGTTGGGCAGGTGTCCATTCCAGAGGAGATACGTTGACTCCTCGAAGCTGGAATTCTCGGCCAATTCATGAATATCGATGCCACGATACGCGAGCACGCCCGCGTCGCCATCGATCCAGCAGATTCCGGAGTTTGCCGCAACAATGCCTTCCAGGCCCTTCCCCACAACAGCAGTCGACATGTGCTTTGGATCTCCCTCTTTTTCTCGTTAAGTATTTTGGATTGATTTCGGCAACAAATCCGGGCGTACAAGGGCCCCGGAGCCGGAAATGGATCAAAGTTCTTTATAACTTAGCGGTTCCCTGATTGTCACGGACATGCGAACCGCGTGGTGGGAAGTGTAGCGGGCGTGGTGCAAAGTATGGTGAAAGGTTTTTCCACAAAACCCGGGCTTCCTCCTATAATCTGTAGTTTCCCGAGCAGACACGGCAGTCAGGTGAAGGTCACGTTACTTGAAGGTCCGTGGCTGCGGGACTTGGCTCAAACACCCCGGAGTTCCACACGTCTAAACGAGAAAGACTGCCAGGGAAAGCCGATACCGGGAAACGACACTGCCTAACGGAGCGGCTTGATCGACAGGCCGCCAAGGAGAAGAAAGCGATCTATGAGTGATTCAGACAATATTCCCCGTTCGTATTCCGGAGCACTTCTGGCGGCCATTGCGATTGCGTTGCTGAGCGCGGTGGGTTCGCTGGTGTGGGCCTACACACTGAGCGGCAAAATAACGACGCAGCAGACGGAACTGGATCTGGCCAAGCAGCGAAACGTGGAGCTGGCTGCGAACCTGCGGGAGACCGATGCCAGGCTGCGGGTGACGGCTGACGAACTGGGCAAGAGCCTGGGCCTGACGCAGAAGCAGATGGACGCGCGGGCGGAACAGATTATTGCGCGGGAAGCGGCGGAGAATCGTCGCCTGGAAAACGCGCAGAAGCAGACGGCTCAGCAAGTGAGCGCGGTGGCATCTGACGTTTCCAATGTGAAGACCGATGTGGGCGGGGTGAAGACGGACCTGGGCAAGGCGCAGACCGATCTTGCGGGAGCCATCGGGCAGCTGCAGTCAATGAAGGGGGATTTGAGCGATCACTCCAGCCTCATTGCGCGGAACCACGACGAGCTTGAGGTGCTGAAGCACAAGGGTGATCGTACCTACTACGAGTTCACTCTTGCGAAGGGCGATAAGAAGCCGGTGGGCACGGTCAGCCTGGAATTGAAGAAGACCGACCAGAAAAAGAACAAGTTCACGCTGGTGGTTTACGCGGACGATAAGCGGTACGAAAAGAAGGACCGCAACGTGAATGAGCCACTGCAGTTTTATAGCGGTAAGGATCCGGGGTTGTACGAGATTGTGGTGAACGCGATTGGCTCGAAGAACCAGATCACGGGTTATCTGTCGACGCCGAAGGGCGCGCCCGCGCCGCCGCCGGTGGGGCAGTGACGAGTGAAGAAGTGGAAAGCGAAAAAGAGCAAAGGCTCGGCTTAATGCCGGGCCTTTTGCTTGTCCGCTTGATGAGCGGCTGATCTTTGCGTGCATTGTCTCAGCGTGAGGAGTGCCGTTGTAGAATGCGGCGATGACCGCGAAACGAATCCTGATCACCGTGGCGCTGGCTGCTGTGTTGCCGGCGGTTAATCGAAATGCAGGCCAGGGCTTTGCTCAAACAGCGGCCGCAAAACCGGCTCAGACGGCGGAGTCGGCTACTAAGGCCGCGATTGCGCGGGTGCAAGGGATCGATCCTCGAGTTCACGCTGTAATTGCGCTGGACCCTACGGCGCTGGACCAGGCGCGGGGCATCGATAAGAAGGGTGGGCTGCCCGGTCCTCTCTACGGCTACGCGATTCTGCTCAAAGACAATATTGAAGCGGACGGGCCCCTGCCCACGACGGCTGGCAGCATGGCGCTGGTCGACAACGTGACCCATCGCGATGCGCCGCTGGTGGCGCGATTGCGTGCCGCCGGTGCTGTGATCCTCGGCAAGACGAACTTATCTGAATGGGCCAACATTCGGTCGAGCGCGTCGATTTCCGGTTGGAGTGGGGTAGGCGGCCAGACGCGGAATCCATTCGCGCTGGATCGCGATCCTTGCGGCTCATCTTCCGGGAGCGCCGCAGCGGTGGCGGCGGGAGAGGTGGAGGCGGCAATCGGCACCGAGACGGACGGATCCATCACTTGTCCGGCGGCGATCAATGGCGTGGTGGGGCTTAAGCCCACGGTTGGATTGGTTAGCCGTAGCCGCATTGTGCCCATCAGTGTGAGTCAGGACACCGCGGGTCCGATCACAACGGATGTGACGACTGCCGCTCGAGTGCTCAAGGCGATCGCGGGTTCGGATCCCGACGATGCGGCGACGAAAGACGCGGACGCGCATATTGCGGATTATCTTGCCGCCCTGAAACCAGATGCACTAAAGGGTGCTCGAATCGGCGTGTTGCGCTTCGCCAGTGGGTGGTCGGCGGCGACGGACAAAGTGTTTGAACAGGCCCTGTCGGTTTTGAAGACGCAGGGGGCCACGCTTGTCGAAATCGCTGAACTGAAGGATCACGAGAAGATCGGCGAGGCGGAGGGGCTGGTGCTCAATACTGAATTCAAGGCGGGGCTCAATGCGTATCTTGCAACCACGCCACCGGCTGTGAAGTCACGGACTCTTGCCGATCTCATCGCGTTCAATCAATCCCATGCGGATCGGGAACTCGCATTGTTTGGGCAGGAAACCTTCATCAAGGCGGAGGCGACCAAGGGGCTTGACGATGCCGACTATAAGAAGGCGCGCGCATTGTCGCTGCGCCTGGCCGGACAGGACGGCATCGACGCCCTGCTTGCAAAGGATCACTTGGACGCTCTGGTGTGCCCGACCATGCCGCCTGCGTGGAAGATCGATGCGGCAAACGGCGACCAGATTAGCGGAGGAGGGGCCGGGGGACTCGCGGCAGTTGCAGGATATCCCCACCTCACCGTTCCCATGGGTGCGGTGATGGGGCTTCCGGTAGGGCTGTCGATCATGGGTCCGGCGTGGAGCGAGGCACGGCTGCTCGGTTTCGGATTCGCATTTGAGCAGGCAGCCAAAGCAAGAATCGCCGCGCGGTTTCTGCCAAACATTGAGGGCGAGTCGCCTGTTGCGCCGCTGCTGGAACCGCTGAAAAAGCAGGGACAAAGCAACTGAGGGACCAGAAAATCAGAGGCTCAGCTCGTCGCCAGGGCCTTGTTGTTATAGGAAACAGATATTTGGCGTCTCCTCGATGAGTGCCGGGGGGGTGCTCTTACGGTTCCACACTCAATTATTGTGAGCCTGATCGCGCTCCATTAGTCAAGAAATCAGGGCCGGGGTGCGATGACGGATTTAATGTGGGCGAGGACGGTGGGCCACGCGGCGCTGGTGGGGTCGACGACGTCGAGGTGGTCGGCGTTGGGGATGATTGCGACCGTGGCCTGCGAGCCTGCGTGCTGTGAAAGCTGGGCGAACCGACTGGGCAGCGTGGGTGGAATCTGATCATCGTCGGTACCCTGGATCAGGATTTGAGGACATTGAAGAGGTAGCAGATCGCCGGGGTTGGCGGACTGATAGCGCGCGGGGACCTCTTGTGGAGTGCCGCCCATGAGGGCGTGGACTTCGTCGCGATCGTGGGCGAAGAGGCCGTTGGGGAGATCGCTGCTGGCGAGGTCGATAAGGAGACGCAGATCGACGGCTCCAGCGAGCGCGATGGCGGCCTGCAATGGGAGTTGCGGCCGGGGTTGATGGAGTTCGCTGCTTGCGGGAATGTGATTGCGGCCGGCGACCCAGAGGGCCAGGTGACCTCCGGCAGAGTGACCCATGGTGACGATGCGCCCGAGGTCAAGGGGATATTTTCGGGCGACCGTCGAGAGGAAGTCGAGGCCCGCGCCTGCATCGTGAAATGTGTTGGGCCAGCCGCCTCCGGTTGAGCCGACGCGGCGGTATTCGACGGACCAGACACCTATGCCTTCACGCTTGAGCGCGGCGCAAAGATAGCCTGCGTAACCGAGGTCGTAGGCCGATTTCCACCAGCCTCCATGAAAGAAGACGACGATGGGGCAGGGTTGGTGCGCGCGGGCTGTGGGGAGCCAAAGGTCGCCGAACTGGAACGGGTCGGGGCCGTAGGGGATGCGGTGGTCGGGGGGCAGGACAGGGCGGGAGAGAATATCCATCTGGCTCAGGGTACATTTATGGGATGACGAAGACCACTCCGGCCAACCCGCCCGGGGCCGGCAAAATGCCGCAGAAGTTTGACGCGATCACGGAGCGTGAGCAGGGGCTGCGGCGCACGCTGACGGCAGGACAGCTCTCGATGATTGCGATTGGCGGGGCGATTGGGACGGGACTGTTCCTGGGTTCGGGATTCGCGATTGGGCTCGCGGGACCGGCGGTGTTGGTGAGCTACATGATTGGCGCCTTGATTACGCTGCTTCTGATGGGTTGCATGGCGGAGATGACGGTGGCGCATCCGACGTCGGGTTCGTTTGGCGCCTGGGCGGAGTTTTACGTGGCGCCGTTGGCGGGGTTCCTGGTGAGGTTTGCGTATTGGGCGGGTGTGGTGCTGGCGCTGGGCACAGAGGTGACAGCGGTCGCTGTGTACATGCGGTTCTGGTTTCCGGGTGTGCCGGGATGGTGGTGGATTGCGGGCTTCAGCGTGGCCATGGTGGCGGTGAACGCCGCCAACGTGCGGCTATTTGGCGCGGTGGAGTATGTGTTTTCCGCGATGAAGGTGTTGGCGATCTGTGTGTTCCTAGTGCTGGGGACCTGGCTGATCGCGACGGCGCGGCATGGGGTGGTGGCGGGCAGCGCGGTTGGGGCAAGTGGCGCTGCGATTGGCTTTCATAACTACGTTGCGTTCGGTGGGTTTTTCGCGAAGGGTGTCTGGGGCATGTGGCTGGCGGTTCTGGTTTCGCTGTTCAGCTACTTCTCGATTGAGATGATTGCGATTGCGGCGGGCGAAGCCAAGGATCCGCACAAGGCGATTACGCAGGCGTTTCGCGCGACAATGGTGCGCCTGGCGCTGTTCTATGTGCTGACGCTGGCGCTGATGCTGGCGATTGTGCCGTGGCCGACGCTGGCGTCAGGGGCAGCGCAGTCTCCATTTGTAACGGTGATGCAGAGTACGCATATTCGCGGGGCCGCGGGCGTGGTGAATTTCGTGATTCTGATTGCGGCGCTCTCGGCGATGAACAGCCAGTTGTACATCACGTCACGGATGCTGTTCTCCCTTGCGCGCGGGGGCTATGCGCCGCGGGTACTGGGGACGGTGACGCGACATGGCGTGCCGCTGGCGGCGCTTCTCGCCTCAACGCTGGGGATCGGGCTGGCAGCGGTGTTGAGCGTGCGATATCGCGAGAGCTCGTTTTTAGTGATGCTGGCCATATCGATGTTCGGGCCGCTGTTTACGTGGCTGATGATTTTTGTGACGCACTTGTATTTTCGGCGGGCGCATGCTGGCGAGGTTCTGACGTTTCGCATGTGGGGTTATCCGTGGACCAGCGTGCTGGGCGTGGTGCTGATGTCGGCTGCGTTGGTGACGACATTGTTCGCCGATACGTTCAAACCAACGTTGATTTATGGTGTGCCGTTTCTGACAGTGCTGAGCGTAGCGTACGCAATTGGCCGCCGGCGAGGGCTGAAGAGTGCCACGCCGGCGGAAGAGGAGACGGTGACCCTATGAGTGTGACGAGCGGGTTGGGTTTGATCGGCGAGGCGGAGATTGCGAAGGATCCGCTGCTGAAGTGGCGCGCGGAGTTTCCCATACTGGAGCACACGACTTACATGATCAGCCATTCGCTGGGCCCGATGCCTCGACGCACCGCAACGGCGCTCAAGGAGTTCACGGATACGTGGGCGACACGCGGGATACGGGCGTGGGAAGAGGGTTGGTGGGAAATGCCGCTGACGTGCGGCGATCTGATTGGGCGAATCATTGGGGCGGCGCCGGGGCGCGTGGCGATGCATCAAAATGTGTCGATATGCCAGACGATTGTGGCGTCGTGTTTTGACTGGAGAGGCCGGCGTCACAAGCTGGTGACGGATGGGCTGAATTTTCCGTCGAACGAATACATTTATTACGGATTGGAGCGGCAGGGTGCGCGGATTGTCGCGGTGGGATCAGAAGACGGCATGACGGTGCCGCTCGAGAAAATCCTGGATGCGATTGATGAAGAGACACAGCTGGTAAGTATTTCGCACGTGGCGTTTCGCAGCTCGGCGCTAATTGACCTGGAGGCGATTACAAAACGGGCGCACGAATTGGGTGCTTATGTTTTCGCGGACCTCTACCAGTCTGCGGGGATTGTGCCGATGAATGTGACAGAGCTGGGAGTGGACTTTGCGACGGGCGGATCGGTGAAGTGGTTGCTGGGCGGGCCGGGTGCGGGGTATCTGTATGTGAGACCGGATCTGGATGCCAGGTTGAGGCCGGCGGCAACCGGATGGGCGGCTCATGCGCATCCATTTGAATTTGCGAATGGGCCGATTGAGTATGCGCCGGATATGCATCGTTTTCTGAACGGAACAGCGAATGTGCCCGCGATGTATTCGGCGCGCTCGGGCTACGAAATTGTGAACGAGATCGGCGTGGTGCCGATTCGTGCGAAGTCAATGCGGCAGACCCAGATGATGATTGCGCTGGCGGATGAGGCGGGACTGGTGGTCAGGAGTCCGCGTGATCCGGAAGCACGCGGCGGTGTGGTGATTATCGATGTGCCGAACGGGCGCGAGGTAACGGCGGAACTGGGACGGCGACAGATCCTGGTGGATTATCGGCCTGGAGCAGGCATTCGCATTGCGCCGCATTTTTATACATCCGACAGCGAAGTGGAGCATACAATTCGTGAGCTGAAAGCGATCGTGCATCAGTAAACGGAGAGCCGAACGCGCAGGTTGGAGTCTTCACGTCGCTTGTCAACCGTGATAGCGTTAAAAAACTGGAAATGGACCCTTCGCATTGAAGTTGACAATTTGCTGCTTCCCCTTAAAACAACAATCTGAGATTGGGCTGAAGGCTGCGTTGCTGCTTGGCTTGCTGCTGGCCGTTGGCATTGGTGCGGGCCTATGCCCCAAATTGGCGCACGCTCAACAGAGCGGGTCGGCGGCCGCGCCCGTTGTGGTGCAGCCGGGAGCCCCGGGTGAGCCTACCAGGACGTTGCCCCCAGACACTCATGCGAACTTACCGCCGTTGTCGACCGCCGATGTCGAGTTTATGCAGGGGATGATCATGCATCACTCCCAGGCGGTCGAAATGACGGCGCTGATCCCGTCGCATACCGAGAACAAAGGTGTGCGCGCGCTGGGCGCGAAGATCAGCCGGTCGCAGGCAGATGAGATTGCGATGATGCAGCGGTGGCTGGCAGTGCGGGGGCAGGCCACCTCAATGAGTATGCCCGCTGCGGCGGGGATGCCCGGGATGCCCGATATGGGCATGGACGGGAAGCCGATGGCACCGATGCCGGGCATGCTGACGCCGGAGCAGATGACGGCACTGAAAGCTGCGCGGGACGCGGAGTTCGACCGGCTGTTTTTGAGTGGGATGATTCAGCACCATGGTGGTGCCCTGGTGATGGTGAACGATTTGTTCAATACCGCTGGCGCAGGGCAGGATGCCGAGATTTTCGACTTTGCGACGGATGTAGACAACGGCCAGAAGGCCGAGATGAAGATCATGCAGAAAATGTTGGAGGAGGCGCGTTGAAATCAATCTTGAAGAATTTGCCAGTGGCCGCAGTGACCGCGATTGTTTTGTGCGCAGGTACAAGCCTGACGCATGGGCAGGAACAGAAACCGGACGCTGCGCCGCAAGCGCAGGCTCCGGCGGCCCAGGCACCTGCTGCGCCTGCAAAGAAGGGCGATGATGAAGAGGGAGATCCGTTTGCGCCGAAAGCGGCTCCGCCCCTGCCCGCAGGGATGACGGGCTCGGATACAAACGATCCGCGAGCGAAGTTGAAGCCCGGCATGTACGACGCGGGCGAAGCAGCAATGGGGCTGAAGCATGTCGCATTTTTGAAGAAGCCGAACGCGTTTCAGATCACCGCAACTTCGCCGGATGATCCGATGGTACAGAAGACGCTCCAACAGTTGGGTGTTGGCGATCCCGCAAAGATGTCGAAGCCGATGCAGATGGTGATAGCGCAGCTTGCGTTCGCGAATTCCGATTTTGCATTTCAAGGCAATCATCTGTTCCAGGGGAATTTCTACGGCGTAAACATCTACGACATTTCCAACCCCGCGAAGACATCGCTGTTGACGTCGATGGTGTGCCCGGGTGGGCAGGGCGATGTGTCGGTGTACAAAAACCTGATGTTCATGTCAGTTGAGATGCCGAACGGCAGGATTGATTGCGGGTCGCAGGGATTTCCGCCGGAGCCGCCGCCCGCTGCCGGACACGAGAAGGAGCGCAGGTTGCCGGCAGCGCAGAAGGACCGCTTCCGTGGGGTGCGCATCTTCGATATTTCGGACATCAAAAATCCCAGGCAGGTGGCGGCTGTGCAGACGTGCCGCGGATCGCATACGCACACGCTGGTGGTTGATCCGAACGACAAGGATAATGTTTATATCTACGTGTCGGGCACGTCGTTTGTAAGACAGCCGGAGGAACTCGAGGGCTGCTCGGGTGCGACGCCGGACAAGGATCCGAACACGGCGCTGTTTCGCATTGATGTGATCAAGGTGCCAGTGGCGCGGCCACAGGATGCGCAGATGGTGTCGCACCCCCGTGTGTTTATCGATCCGCGTACCGGCGCGCTGAACGGATTGAACAATGGCGGCAGCCACGACAAGGGCGCTGAGAAGCCGGCGGACACCAACCAGTGCCACGATATTACCGTGTACGCGGCGATTGGGCTGGCGGCGGGCGCCTGCTCGGGTAACGGCATTCTGCTGGACATCAAGGACCCCGTGAATCCCAAGCGCGTGGACGCGGTAAACGATCCCAACTATTCGTACTGGCATTCGGCGTCGTTCTCAAATGACGGGTCGAAAGTGGTGTACACGGATGAGTGGGGCGGCGGTCTGGGCGCGCGGTGCCGCGCAACGGATCCCAACAAGTGGGGTGCGGATGCCATCTTCAATCTCAAGGACAACAAGCTGAGTCTGGCTTCGTATTACAAGCTGCCGTCAGCGCAGGGCGATACGGAAAACTGCGTGGCGCACAACGGCTCGCTGATTCCCGTGCCGGGTCGCGACATCGAAGTGCAGGCGTGGTACCAGGGCGGCATTTCGGTGATGGACTTTACCGATGCGGCTCACCCGACAGAGATTGCATACTTCGACCGTGGTCCGATTGATCCCAAGATGCTTGTGTTGGGCGGGGACTGGTCGGCGTATTGGTACAACGGATCGATCTACGGCTCGGAGATTGCGCGCGGGCTCGATGTATTTCAACTGACGCCGACAAAGCTTCTGACACAAAACGAAATCGACGCTGCCAAAGCAGTTAAGGTTGCCGAATTGAACGTGCAGAACCAGCAGAAGATCGAGTGGCCAGCCAAGATGGTGGTGGCAAAGGCGTATCTCGATCAACTGGCGCGGTCGCAGGCGCTGCCGGCAAAGCAGATTGCTGATTTGGAAAGGGCAATCAAGAGCGCAGACAGGTCGCACTTAAGCGCCAAGAGCGTGGCGAAGTTGAAGACGATGACTACGGGCTTGGATTCAAGCGCGGCGAAGACACCGGCAGATGCGGCCAGGCTGTCGGCGCTGGCGGAGATTCTGAATCATCCTGTGGCGTGAAAAAAACAGAAAAATAGGGATTAGGGAATAAGAAGCAAAATGAAGGCCCGGCGCTGAGCCGGGCCTTCGCTTGATCGCGTTCGATTATTCCATACGCAGGGTCTTGATGGGATCGACGGCGGCGGCTCGGCGAGCCGGGATCCACGCCGCAATTACCGCCAGAGCGATCATCAACAGCGGGACAGCGCTGTAGGTAATGGGGTCGACGGCTTTCACGTCGAAGAGAAAGCCGCGAAGCAATTTGCCCAATGCAGCGGCGGTGACCAGGCCGGCAAATGATCCGCCTGCGGCGAGCATCAGGCTTTGGCGAACGATGGCTTGAATGATCTGCCACCGCTGCGCTCCCAGTGCGAGGCGAATACCGATTTCCCGAATTCGCCAGCTGACGATGTACGCAATGAGGCTGTAGACACCGACGCTGCCGATGGCAAGCGCGAGAACCCCGAATGCCAGAAGCAGAATGGTGATGGAGCGCGAAGAAGCCTGGGTTGCGGCCACCACATCATTCATAGAGCGGATGCGCGTGACCGGCACAGCGGGATTTAGGTCGGCGACTATATTGCGCAACTCGCCGGCGGCTACCTGGGCGGTTGCCTGCGAGCGCATCAGGACATAGAGAACAGGCCGTTCGCGCGCCGGCGTTAGCGGCAGATAGAGCTCATCGCCGAAGCTGCCGGCAAGGCCGCCCTCGTGGGTGTTGTTGACAATGCCGACGACTGTGACGGCGTGATCGGAGACCCACACAGCGGGCGAGGGCTCGTCGGCCACGTTGATAAGGTGTTTGCCCAGCGGGTCCTGGTGAGGCCAGAGCCGATCGGCCATGCTCTGGTTGATGACAACGGCGCGGCTGGAGCCGGAAAGATCCTGATCGTTCAGCAGGCGGCCGCGGACCAGGGTCAATCCCAAGGTGGAGAAGTAGCCCGGCGAAACGGTTCGGCTGGTGGCGATTTTTGCCCCTTCGCGCGAGTCGCGGGGATGATTCTCGGCGTCGTAGGCGTAGTTGCCTTGCTGGGCGCTGAGGGGAAGGGAATCGGCCATGGCAACGCTTTGCACGCCCGGAGAGCTATGGAGGCGTTCGAGCAGAGTTTGAAAGAACCCGTTGCAATGACCCTTGGTCTGGCAGGCGGTGGCGTCCAGGGCAACTTCAGCAGTCACGACGCGCTCGGGACGGAATCCGGGATCGACCTGGGAGAGGCTCCAGAGACTGTGCAGCATGAGTCCGGCGAAGGTGAGCACCACCACGGAAAGCCCGATCTGCCCAACGACGAGAAGCATCGAGGTGCGGAACTGACCGGTGCGGCCGGCAACACCGCGGCTTCCCGACTGGAGCCCATCGCGCAGTTCGCGGCGGGACATCTGCAGGGCGGGGATGAGTCCGAAGAGAAATCCCGTGATGAGAGAAGTAACCGCGGCGAAGACGAAAACCGGCCAGCGCAGGGAAACGTCGGCGAGACGAGGGGTGTCGGCGGGCAGAAATGTGATCAAGGCCTTCAGGCTGACGGCGGCGGAGGCCATTCCGACGCCTCCCCCAATCGCGCCCAGCACCATGCTCTCGCAGAGCAGTTGACGGACCAGTCGAGTGGCGGAGGCTCCTAGGGCACCGCGAATGGCGATCTCGCGCTCTCGGCCGGCGGCGCGGGCCAGCATGAGGTTGGCCACGTTGGCGCAGGCAATGAGCAGAATAAGCCCGACGGCCGCGAACAGCAGCAGCAGGCGCGGACGCATGGCCCCCACCTGGGCTTCCAGCAGCGGTACGACCGTCATTTCAGATGCCCAGATGTCGGGCATGCGGAAAGGGAACTGCGGAAGCAGGATGCGTTGCAGCCGGTTGAGTTCCGTTTGAGCCTGTTGCGGTGTCGCTCCAGACTTCAGGCGCCCGATCCCACGCAGGTCGAACGTAGTCCAGGGATCAAAGACATTGCCGCTCTGGAAGGTGACAGGGATGACAAACTCAGTGTCCACGTAGGGAAAGCGGACACCCGCCGGCATGACGCCGGCAATGCGGCGGGAAATGCCGTCGATGCGAATGGTCTGGCCGATGACCTCCGGGCTGGCGCCGTACTGCTGCTGCCAGTAGCCGTAGCTTAAGACGACAACGGGATCGTGGCCCGCGATGCCGTCATCGGGTGTGAAGAAGCGCCCCGCGACCGGGTGAATATCCAGTGTGTCGAAGGCATTGGCCATCACTTCCGCGCCAAAAACGCGGCGAGCGGAGGAAGCATCGCCGACATTAGCCTCGGCGTTGGGCCCGAAGCCGCTGACGGAGGCGAAGGTGGAGGAGCTCTGGCCGATGGCACGGAGCCACCCCTTGGGAAAGAATCCGTTCTCGCCGTCGGTCTGGCCGCCGCCGTAATTAATGCGCATCAGCCGGTCCTGCTGCGGGAACGGGAGCGGGCGCAGCATGATCGAGTCGAGGAGAGTAAAGATAGCGGTATTCGCGCCGATGCCGAGAGCCAGAGTAATAACGGCTGTTGCCGTGAAGCCAGGCGACTTGCGCAACTGGCGTAAAGCGAATCTGAGATCAGCGAGCAAGGGCATTTCCTCCGCGTGCAGATGTCGCCATGTGACGATGCATGCCCGGGGCCACACCGGACAGGACTCTATGGCTGATTACAAGTGATTTAAGAGGAGTGTTGTTAGCTAAGGTGTCCATTCGGCCTCCCGTATGTTCGATTTCGAACATGAGCAGGCCGAGTTGAAAACGAATGACGAGTAATCTTTTATTGTTCAACGAGCGGTGTAGTTAGAGTGAGCTTCAGCTCCGGCTGATAGCGGAAGCTGACGCTATAATCGAGCCCCGTACGCTTCTGCCAGTCTGCCTTGGACATGCGGAACGCGGAAAGGAAGTCGCCTTCAAAGCCGTCTCCGGGAGCGATCGTTTCTTCAATGGCGATAGGCTTTCCGTGCAGCGGCGCGAGATCCTTATACGCGGCAAACAGACGTTCGTAATCCGTGGGCGTGGCTGCGTAACTGGAGTGAATACCGTCCGGCAGTGTGACATTGGCCATGATCTGCCGCAGGAAAAGAGGCTGCTTGCTCTGGTTATGCAGCTTGACGTGCGTGAAAAGGAGAATCTGGTCGAACTCTTCCTTGGGCTTGGGAGCACCGTTAGCATCGAAACTGGGCGTCTCACTGTGCATGAAGTGAGCCACGGCATGATTGATCTCACCCGTAGAGGCTGGAGGCTTTTGGCCGGCAATCACGTAAATTGCGATAGCAACGGAAACAACGACCGCGGCGATGACTGTAGCCCAAATAAGATGGCCGGATCCCTTGGTCAACTCTTCGCCCGGAAGGGCGGTATCAATCTCTGAAGGGTTTTGCTGGAGCAGACTCATGGCGAGATGATAGCCCCGGAAACGGCCGAAAGGCGAAGCAAATTCGCAGAATATTTATGGCGTTACGGAGCTACTCGAAGGCTTTCTGTCGGGATCCGGGCAATGTCAGAAAGCGCATCTAAAGACCCACGCCCTCGTCAGGGGCGTGGGTCTTTTCTAAATGTATCTATGATTTAGCGACGGTTCGTGAAGTGATTTATAGGAAATTCGGCTGCGGGTAGGATCAGGGTTTCTGGCTGCCTTTGTTGGTGGAACCTGAGCCGGATCCACCTTGGCCGCGACCGGCATTTGCGGTGTCCTGTGTCTGGGGAGAGATTTGGCCGCCGCTCGTTCCGGTGCTGCCGGCGTGGGAGTGCTGACCGGCGTTGCTTCCCGACTGCTGTGTGCCGCTCGCGCCGGATTGCCCTGGCTGGTTCTTGTCGTCGGGCCGGCCGGTGGACGGGCCGGGTCGATTGCCCCCGCTGCCCTGGTTGGCGAACTGCGATCCCTTTTGAGTGCTGCTGTCGGACTGAGTGTTTCCCTGTGTTCCGGTGTTGCTGTCACGAGATTCAGCATTGTCCTTCATCGAGTTTCTCCATTGCCGCCCTGCACATCGAACGCAGACGTAGTGCGGCGATGACTGGGATGCCCCGAGCCATTCAGACAGTTGTTCAGTAATTCATTTTCTTAATTGCGCCCGTGAAATCAGGCATCGGCACGAGGGGTGGCCAAGTCTACTTAGAGGTTCCGAATGCTGCGAGAAAAACGGACGGTGAGGACAGTTATGTCGTCTTCCTGACCAAAAGCCTGGGCCGCCTTTGCGATGGAGGCGGCGGATTGGGTGCTGAGTTCGCGGGTGCGATCGAAACCAAGTAGTTCGCCGGTGGCGCTGCGGGCCTCGAGGACGCCGTCGGAGAGAAGCGTGAGGCTGTCTTCAGGGTTGAGCTGCAGAAACGCTTCAGTGTATGCAGCCTCCGCGGCGATGCCGAGAGGAAGGCCGGATTCGACGGGGACTTCAGAGCCGTTGCGATAGGGCGACAAATGACCGGCGTTGGCAACGAAGACCCGGCCGGAATTGTTGATTCGCGCGCATAGGCAGGTGACGAAGCCGGTGTCCTGAGTTTGCAGCAGTTGCTGGTTAAGCCGGGAGAGCAAGGCGGCGGGGGCCAGCCCTTCCGAACTGAGCGTACGCAGCGCGCCAATGGCGAGTGCGCCGGTCATGGCGGCTTTTAGACCCTTGCCGCTGACATCCCCGACAACGATGAGCGTGGCGCCGTCAGCCTGGGAGAGGATCTGGTAGAAGTCACCGCCGACTTCCTGCGCCGGGAGATACGCAGCCTCGATTGTGTAACCGGGAACGTGCGGCAGCGAAGCGGGCACGAGGCGCTGCTGGATCTCGCGCGCGGCGTTGAGTTCGGCGGCGGAGCGCGCCTGCTCGCGGCTCACGCGGGTGAAGCGAAAGAACATCACAAAAGCGATTGCGAACAAAAATGTAAGGTCTCCAAGATCGCCAATCTGGAACTGCGCCGGGCCCACCGGGACCGGTTGGAGCAGGACCGCGAACTGAGACCATCCAAACATGCTGGCGAAGGCTCCGCCCAGATCGAAAAGAAACAGCGTAACGGTAGGCAAAAGACTTGGTAGTATCAGCCAGCCCGCCTCCCGGTTCCCTCTCCGGTACCAGACAAATAGCAGCACGGGAAGGAGCAAACCTGCGGGCAGAATCGCCACCGCCTCGATCAAGGCATACAGATCGAATGAAAGATGTCCCGTCCAGACCGCGGGAATCAGCAGCCACGGTGCCAGGAGGGCAAGTTCATACGCACGCCACAGGCGGCTGGGCCTGACCCGCGCGAAGCTGAATGTGAACTCGATTTGCAGGATGCTGAAAACGAAGATGAGCGGATCGGCGACCCAGAAGTTCGCTGAAGTGGGGAGGATTCCCTCCTGCTGCGGGATCCAAAAGCAGTTGGCGACTCCCCAGCTTACGAGAAGGAGACCGAGAAAGAGATACTCACGCTGCCCGTGCTGGTTGAGGTAGAGCCCCAAACTGCCCAGGCCCATCGCAATCAGCAGCAGGGTGATTGCCAGCGATGGTATCAACGCGTACATGCGCTGGCTCTCGAGGGCCTGCCGCTCATATTCAATGGCGGTGGGCATCCCCAGGGTAAGGGAAAGAAACAGGGGTAGATGATACGCAGCGTAATTGGCAGGAGCGCGTGTTCGCAGCGCGAGCACAAAGTCGCCAGTGTCGTTGCTCAAATCGAAAACGCGCTCTACAGGCCGAGTCACAGCGAAAGCAGATCGCAGCCTCGGCCCCTCCACGCGGGCGCCGTTCACGAAGAGCTCGTAGGTTCCGTCGCCGCCCTCCAGCAGTAGTCGGACGTTTGGGTGGTCGGGCCCGAGGTTGATGTGTTTGCGAAACCAGCGTGAGCCGGGCTGCGCCGGGCCCATGTCTTCGATATCCACCTGCTTCCAATTGCTGTCGTCGAATCCCTTCTGTGCCCAGCGGGGGTCGTCACCTTCGCGCGTGGCCCAGCCCTCGTTGATCTCCGACAATCCCGAGCGCCACTGAATTATTTCGATGGGGCTGTTTGGCGCGGCCGGTTGGGCGATCGCGGGCGGCGCTGCGAATAGCAACAGAACGGGCAGGGCTTTGCGCAGCGAATCCCGGAGCGAGAGCATGCGGGAATCATAGCGGCTCATTCAATGGAGGTCCTCAAGTAATTGGAGAGAAAAGCGGAACCGCCTGTGATCGCCGATACAGCCCGCCACGAAAGCCTCTGGGTAAAGTGCATATTGCAAGGGTGTCTTCAATGACGGTTTGAACTGGTTCCTAACCGCTTCATTCCCTCGATTGCACCAAAATAAGGGCACAAGGGGGGAGGGGGTGGGGGTGTTCTCCCAGCTTCTTGTGCAACAACACTTCGGCCGCAGAAGACGAGGGCGTTTTCTCCGGGTCCCGGGGAGTCGCAGTCCCTTGATCCCCCAGTCCCTCCCACGCTATCGCGCCGCGGCGGCATGCGTCCGCGGACGCAACGCGGCCAGAAACTCATCCGGCCCCAGCGTATTGAGCACGTCTTTGGGCTCGAGCCACGCGCGCCGTAATTGGCGGATGCCGTAATTCATTTTGCCGAGAGTCTGCGTGTAGTGCGCGTCGGTGTTGATCACAATCTTGCAGCCCAGTTCTTTTGCCAGTCGCAGGTCGCGGTCGCTCAGATCGAGCCGTTCTGGCGCCGCGTTGTGCTCCATCGCAACGCCAAGTACGGCGGCTCTGCGCATGACCGCGCCGAGATCGATGGCAATCGGCTCGCGGCGCAGGATCTGGCGGCCCGTCGGATGGCCGAGGATGCGCACGTTGGGGTTCTCGATGGCGCGCAGTACGCGCGCCGTGGTCTCTTCGCGGCTCTGATCGAAGCGGCTGTGGATGCTGGCAATGACGATGTCCAGCTGTGCCAGCACTTCATCGTCGAGATCGAGCGCGCCATCGGAAAGAATGTCGACCTCAATGCCCGTGAAGATACGGATGCGGCCTTCCATCTCGCGCTCCACTTCGCGGATGCGGAGCATATGCTCGAGCGCGCGCTTCTCGTCGAGCCCGTTGATCATGGCCAGCGCCTTCGAGTGGTCGGTGATGGCGATGTATTGGTAGCCCAGGGCGAGGGCGGCCTCCGCCATCTCGCGGATGGAGTTGTGGCCATCCGAGGCGTGAGTGTGCATGTGCACGTCGCCGCGCAAATCCGCTTCGGTAATCAGGCGGGGAAGGGAATGAGCGGCTGCGGCTTCAATCTCGCCGAGGCTTTCGCGGAGCTCGGGAGGCATCCAGTCCATGCCCAGAGCCGCGTAGATCTCTTCCTCAGTCGCGGCGGCGACGACCGATTCGTCATCTAGGCGGGCGAGGGACCACTCGCTGAGCGTGTAGCCCATCTTGAGCGCCCGCTGGCGAAGGATCACGTTGTGTGCCTTCGAGCCGGTGAAGTACTGTAGGGCCGCGCCATAACTTTCCGATGGCAGCAGGCGCACGTCCACCTGCATGCCGCCGGCAAGATGAAAGCTGACCTTGTTCTCGCCTTTGACAATAAGATCGGCAATGCCGGGATAAGCGGCCACGTAGTCGACCGCGGACGCCGTCTGCTGTGGCGCGCAGGCCGGTCCGGTCACAAGCAGGTCGAGGTCGCCGGCGGTTTCGCGGCCGCGGCGCAGAGATCCCGCCGGAGTGACGCGCTCAAAACCAGGAAAAGCGAGCAGATAGAGTTCCAGGCGGTCAGCTTCTTCCTGGGCCTGGTCAATGCGAAAGCGCCCGGCGCTGCGGCGATAGTCCTCGATGCCTTTTTTGATCTTTTCGATCTGCTTCTGCCCCATGCGCGGCAATTCAGCCAGGGCGCCGGATTCGATCGCGGCAGCGAGCTGATCAATGCTGGTGATCTTCGCCGCCGACCAGAACAATGCAATGGTTTTCGGGCCCATGCCAGGCAACTTCATCAGTTCCAGAATGCTGGAGCCATATTTGGCGATCAGCTCTTCACGAACAGGCATGGTCCCGGTTCCGGCAATGGCTTTAAGATTGGCGGCCATGCTCTTGCCGATTCCGGGGATTTCCAGCAGGCGTGCCGTGTCGTGGGAGGCTTCCGCGATATCGACAGTGGTCTGTTCCACAGCCTCGGCTGCGCGACGGTAGCTGCGAATACGAAAGCTGTCGCTGCCATCAATCTCCATTAGATCTGCGGTCTGCTCCAGCAGACGGGCAATTGTTGCGTTGTCCATGCGGCGTGCTCCGCGTTCAGTATAGGGAAACGGGGACCCAGCTTGTAAACCGTATAAAGGCACCGCCATTGGAGCTCAATTGTGATCGCGGACACAATGGATCCAAACTAAAGGGTGGTATGGGTGTGTACTAAGTTGGGTATTGACACGGTTACCATATTTGAAACTTTCGTTCCTAGGATTTAGACCGTTTCTCGTCTAGAGTGATCCATGCAGAGGTCGGAAATACGCTAATTATGAATGAAGAAATGAACGCGGGACTGAGTGTAGTGCCGAATGGCGCTACATCGGATAAGGGCTCGGAAGTGCGTTGCGCAGTGCGGTTTCCGCTCACGCTTCCGGTTGTGGTTTCGGCTGGAACTGCGGAACACACGGCGCTGACCAGGAACGTTTCCGCGAGCGGCGTACTGTTTGAAATGAGCAGCCCGTTGAAGGTCGGCGAAGGGATCCATTTCTCGCTGCGCATGCCCGGTGGCGTGCTGGGTACCCCACATGATGTGCTGGTAGATTGTCACGGACGTGTGGTACGCTGCTCCATGAGCCAGTCCCAGTCTCATGTTGCCGCCACAATTGACGAATATCAATTTGTGGAGCAGTAGCAGTTTAGTTCTGGGTGCTCCTTAAGCAGGTTATGGATACATTGGACGACTCCCCAGGCGTAGAGCCTATTGACGCGCACGCCAAGGCTGGCGCGATCCGCATTATTCTTGCGGACTCGCAGGCTATTTATCGCGTAGGAATTCGCAAAATCTTTGCATTGGAAGACGATCTGCGTGTGGTGGCGCAGGCTGATTCTCTTGAGAATCTGCGGGCCGCGATTGAGAGATATCCCACGGATGTCGTGCTGTTGGAAGGCTCACTTCTGGCGGGTTCCGCGAATGCAATCCCTGATATTTTGCGCGTGGCTCCGGATGTTAAGTTGATCATTCAGGCGGTGTCGACGGACGAGAATCACACCGTCGATCTTTACCGGCGCGGCGTGCGGGGCATCATTTCGCGGTCGATTTCACCTGATCTCCTTGTGCGTTGTGTGCGCCGGATTGCAGCAGGCGAGACCTGGATCGACAACCAGTCGGTTACATGGGTGATTGAAGCTTACCGAGCGCAGGCAGCGTCCCTGGTAAGCCCTCGCACCCAGCCCAGGCTGTCGCCCAAAGAGATGTCGATCATTACCTGCATTACGCAGGGCAAGCGGAATAAGGAAATCGCATTCCAGCTGGGCACCACGGAGCAGGTGATCAAGAACTATCTGCGCAAGATCTACGACAAGCTGGGGGTAAGCGACCGGCTTGAACTGGCTCTCTACTGCCTGCACAACAAGATCATCCAGTCGGATTCGGATGAAGAAGTCGTTGCGCGGGTAGCCCGCTAGCGACCGTTCTCGCAGTCGCCCTTTCATAACCCTCGTACATTCTCAGCCTGCCTTGGCGGTTCCGTCGCAGGAAATTGCGTCTTCGTGTCCGTTGCCGTTGCAGGTTAGAGGCGTTCCTGCGTCCTTGCAATGAACGCGCGCCAACTCGAGAAGCCGGACGAACTCCGCGAGTTCCGTCTCGTTCAAGTGGCCAAGAATGTTCCCCGGGAACGTCTGAATTACAGGATCCATCTCCGACAGCAATTCCATGCCGGCTGTAGAAATGTGCGTCCAGATCACGCGCCGGTCCCGCTTGTCGCGCTGCTGACGGATGAGCTTGAGGGTCTTTAGGCGGGCCAGCAGTCGCGTAATGTCAGGGTCGGCCGTGATCATCCGATCGCCAATCGCTGAGCACGTAAGTCCCTCAGGCTGGGCCCCGCGCAAGATGCGCAGCACGTTGTACTGGGTGGACGTGATGCCCCATTTCCGGGTGGCCCGCTGCATGGACCGAGTGGCGCAATCGGCGGTGCGCATGAGATTCAGGAGGGCTTCCTCCGCAAGGCTGGAGAAAGGGCGCTGCTGGGCGATTTCGCGCTGTAATTCGGGCAAAAGAACTCCAGATGGTGAGCGAATGGCCTGGCCGGGCGGGCCAGTGAACAACTTGCTGGCGGCCGCCCGCTGTTCAGAGGGAATCGTTACTGCTTGACTACTTCAAGATCGATGGTGAGCTTGATTGCGTCGCTGACGACGCCATCGGGATAGTTGGGTCCGACCCCGAAATCCTTGCGGTTGATGGTGGTGGTCGCGGAAAACCCGGAATGCGGCTTTTTATCCATTCCCGGCATAGGCGCGCTCGGGCCTTCGACGTCGAGTTCAACCGGCCTGGTGACGCCGTGCAGGGTGAAGTTTCCAGCCACCTTGAGGTTCATACCGTTCTTTGTGACCTTGGTGCTGGTGAATGTGGCGGTGGGAAACTTGGCCACGTCGAAGAGATTGGCGCTCTTGACATCGTTGTCACGGGGTGCGACGCCAGTATCCTCGGTGGTCATGTCTATCGTGACAGAAACAGTGGACTTGGTGGCATCGCTCTCGTTGAGCACCACGTTGCCGGTGATGCCGCCGATTCGTCCGTGAACGTTGGAGACGCTCATGTGGCGGACAGTGAAATCGACTTCGCTGTGAGCCGGATCGACGGCCCAGGTGGAGGTTTGCGCTCCCATAAAGGGAGCCGCAACGGTCATGAGCCCGAACGCAAGAGCGAGACGTTTCATGAATTTCCTTTCAAAAGTCGAAGTTTTGATTCTTGGGCGGGGCAGCCAAAAGCATGGCTCAAATCTCGCCGCGCGAAGTTTACGAAATGAGGTCGCGATGACCCTGAAGAAAGGATGCACGAGAGAGGGTAGTTGTTGCAACAAATAATTTCCCCGATTACGAGCCGCGCGGGCAGTTTGGGGCCGGTATACGATTGATCCTATTGATGTTAGCGAGTCTCAAATGCGATTCGCGCTCCGGAGTCACGGCGCCCGCCCGTCGGGTAACCGGGGAGATACCTTTGGCAATTCCCTTAGCACGAACGGGTCATTGTGCCCATTCCCGGGCGATCCTATGATCGAGCCATATCAAAGAGTTGTGTTTGTGGGCGCACTTGTGCTGGAGGGTTCCCGGCATTGGGAAGTGGCTTAAAAGGGCGGAATGTTTGTTTTCCACCGAATCAGCTTCGCGCGCGTTAATTGAGAGAAATTCCACGCATTCATCCGCGAAACGTGAGATGGAGCGTTATTAGCTTGTGGGAATGTGAGGCGTAGGTCGTGAGATCGTTGCGCATTGACAATATAGCTGCCTTGGAAAATCCGTTTACCGATCCGGGAACGGTCGGGGAACGAGAAGTCTTTGTCGAGAAAAGCTTCAAGAGGATGATCGCTCTGGAACGAAAGACGGAGCGAACGTTCACAGGAGCCGTTTTTGCTGATGCTGGTGGACGTGGGAAGTCATCCCGAGTCCAAGGACAGCAAACACGTACTCGAAACCATGATCACCGTGCTGATGGAATGCAGCAGGGATACTGACCTTATTGGCTGGTATCGAGACGGGGAGACGCTTGGAGTGATGTTCACGGCACTCCTGTTGAACGACAAGCACCTGATCCTCACCACGATCTTGAACCGGATCAGCGGGATGCTGCGCGACGAACTGACTTTCGACCAGTTCAACCAGGTGAATCTTTCCTTTCATTTCTTCCCGGATGACTGGGAGCACTCGGGACCCAAGGGCCCGACCAACACCGCGCTCTACCCAGATCTAATGGAGCCCGGCAAGCGCAAGAAGACGCTGCTTCTGGTGAAGCGGAGCCTGGACGTTATGGTGAGCGCATTGGGACTGGCGGCGTTGTCGCCCGTGTTTCTGGGCATTGCCGCGGCCATCAAGCTGACCTCGAAGGGGCCGGTTTTCTTCAAGCAGGACCGCGTTGGCCAGTACGGCCGCCCGTTCAGGGTGCTGAAGTTCCGCTCCATGTTTGTTCAGAACGATTGCAGCGTGCACCGGGACTATGTCGTAAAGCTGATCAGGAACCAGGCTCAGCCGACCAACACCGAGGGCCCGGGTGTATACAAGCTCACCAACGATCGCCGTATTACAGCAATTGGCAAGTTATTGCGGCGCACGAGCCTGGACGAGCTGCCGCAAATCATTAATGTTCTTATGGGGGAGATGTCATTAGTTGGTCCCCGGCCTCCGATTCCTTATGAACTGGCGGCGTACCAGACGTGGCATCGCCGGCGCATTCTTGAAGCGAAGCCGGGCATTACCGGTCTGTGGCAGGTGATGGGCCGCAGCCGGGTCAAGTTCGACGAAATGGTTCGTCTGGATCTGCGGTATGCAACCACGTGGTCCCTGTGGCTGGATTTGAAAATTCTGCTGATGACACCTAAGGCAGTGATTAAAGGTTCCGGTGCGTATTGAGCCTAACCGGCTGCGCGGTTTCCGCTCAGCCGGTTTTGCTTTTAACTCCATGCAGTAATTCCCCGCTTTTCTTATGGGCCCATCTGAGCCCAATCATTGGTTCTCCATAACTTAAGAATGGTCGATTGAAGTGAATTTTGGCGTGATTGGATACGGTTACTGGGGACCGAATGTCGTAAGGAATCTTACGAACCTGGAAGGCTCGCGCGTAATTTCCATTGCGGACATGGACGCCGCGGCAAGACAACGCGCGCAGCGGGCCTACCCGTCGGTTCATGTAACTGCCAATCCGTGCGAGATTGTTACCTCAACCAAGATTGACGCCGTTGCCATCGTTTCCCCGGTGTGGACGCACTATGAGCTTGCCAAGGCATCTCTGATGAACGGCAAGCACGTATTTGTGGAGAAGCCCTTCACAATCCAGTCCTCACAAGGCGAGGAATTGGTGGCGCTGGCGGAGCAGCGCAATCTGAAGATCATGGTCGACCACACCTTCCTGTTTACCGGAGCGGTGCGGAAGATGAAGGAGATGGTGGACGACGGATCGCTGGGCAATCTCTACTACTACGATTCGACGCGCGTGAACCTGGGCTTGTTGCAGCACGATGTGAATGTGTTGTGGGACCTGGCGCCGCACGATCTGGCCATCATGGACTACATCATCCAGGGGAATCCGGAGGCGGTTTCCGCCACGGGCGAAAAGCATTTGAACGAACACGAAGATGTGGCTTACATGACGCTGTATTTCCCGAACAAGGTGATCGCGCACATCAACGTGAACTGGCTTTCTCCTGTGAAAGTGCGCATGACGCTGATTGGCGGCGAAAAGAGGATGGTGGTGTGGAACGACCTGGTGGCTGATGAAAAGCTGCGTGTTTACGATCGCGGTGTAAACACCACAACCCAGGAAGGAATATACAAGCTGCTGGTGAACTATCGCTCCGGCGATATGTGGGCTCCGCGACTGGAACCGGTGGAAGCGCTGCAGCAGGAGATGAAGTACTTTGTGGAGTGCATCGAGACGGGAAACGATCCGTTCAACGATGGCCGCGCCGGACTGCGTGTGGTGAAGATGCTGGAGGCGGCAACAGAATCACTGGCGAAGAGGGGCGCCCAAGTCTACCTATGACTACGTACAACTGCATTGCGGAGGATGTGAAGCTTGGCAAGGACGTGCGACTGTCCAAGTTCATCAACCTTTATGGCTGCACGGTAGGCGATGGGACGAAGATTGGCGCATTCGTTGAGATTCAGAAGAACGCTACAGTGGGCAGCAACTGCAAAATTTCCAGCCACAGCTTTGTGTGCGAGGGCGTGGAAATCCAGGACAACGTCTTCATCGGTCATGGAGTGATGTTCATCAACGACCGCTATCCTCGTGCGACCAACAGCGACGGCAGCATGCAGACCGAGGCGGATTGGAAAGTGGAGCGCACGGTGATCGGCAAAGGCGCGTCCATCGGTTCAGGGGCGACCATTCTCTCGAATGTCAAGGTAGGCGAGAACGCGATTGTGGGCGCGGGCAGCGTGGTAACGAAGGATGTGCCTGCCAACGCGGTGGTGGCTGGGAACCCGGCGCGCGTGATGCGAATGATGAAGCCGGAGACAACTGAGCCGGCGCCGGTGCCGTTTCTTGACCTGATTACGCCACATGTGGAGATGGAACAGGAGCTGGTGAGCGCGTTTCGTGCGTGCCTGCAAACAGCGAGCTTTGTGGGCGGGTCGCCCGTGGAGAGTTTTGAAAGGGATTTCGCGAAGTTCTGCCACACCGAACACGCAGTGGCCGTTAACAGCGGCACTGACGCGTTGCGTTTTGCGCTGATGGCATGCGGCATTGGCAATGGCGATGTGGTGTTGACGGTTCCTAACACATTCATTGCCACGACCGAGGCGATTTCGCAGGCTGGCGCGCTGCCCGAGTTTGTGGATGTGGACGAGAGCACCTGCAACATGTCGGTTGAGGCGCTCGAGACCTATCTGACCGTGCAATGCACGCGCGACGGGGCAGGGAAGCTGATCAGCCTGCGCAGCGGGCGTCCGGTGACGGCTGTGGTCCCGGTGCACCTCTACGGGCAGATGGCTGATATGGACGGCATTCAGGGTCTTGCTGAAGCGTTCGGTTTGACTGTGGTGGAAGATGCGTGCCAGGCACATGGGGCGGAGTATTTTTCGCGCAGGCAGAAGCGCTGGTTGCGGGCCGGATCAGTGGGACGCGCGGCGGCTTTCAGCTTTTATCCGGGAAAGAACCTGGGAGCGCTGGGCGAAGCGGGAGCGGCAACGACCAATGATGCCGCGATTGCAAGCAAGATGAAGATGCTGCGCGATCACGGGCAGGCGAAAAAGTATCACCACGATATTGAGGGATACAACGGGCGCCTGGACACGATTCAAGCTGCATTTCTGCACGCCAAACTGCCGCACCTGGAGGGCTGGAATTCGCGGCGCAGGGAGCTCGCGGCGAACTATAACCTGATGATCGCGGCGGAGACGGCGATTCTGACACCGATTGAACCCGCCTGGTCGCGCTCGGTATTTCACCTCTACGTGGTGCGCGTGGCGGACCGCGACGGACTGATGGAGCACTTGAAGAACGCTGGGATTGGAACCGGCATTCACTATCCGATTCCGCTGCACATGCAGAAGGCGTATGTGGGTATGGAGTATGGAGCAGACGCATTTCCGGTGACGGAGCGTCTGGCGACGGAGATTGTCTCACTACCCATGTTTCCGCAGTTGACGGCGGAGCAGCAGGCTCGGGTTGTCGATGCAGTGAAGGGGTTCTGCGGTCGCATGTCGACTGAACGAATGGAAGCTGCTGAATCGACGCTGACGGTGAAGGTGCGCTAATGCGAGCCCAGGCGTTGGTCGATTACCGGAGGGTCAACGAAGCGGTTCTCCGGTGAAGCCGCATCGCTGCCGGCCTATGCCCTTGTCACGCCGGCGCGGAACGAAGCGCGCCTGATTGAAGCCACGATCCGCGCAGTATCGGCGCAGACGGTGCGTCCGTTGCGCTGGATTATTGTCAGCGATGGTTCAACCGATGGAACCGATGAGTTGGTAAGTCTGTATACCGCGGTGCACGACTGGATTGAACTGGTGCGCATGCCTCCCCGTACTGAACGTCATTTTGGCGGCAAGGCGTTGGCGATTCGCGCGGGACTGGAACGCCTGCAGGATTTGCCGTACGAAGTGATTGCATGTCTCGATGCGGATATCACGTTTGAGAGCGATTACTTCGAATACCTGTTGAAGAAGCTGGCCGTTCATCCCGAGTTGGGAATCGTGGGGACGCCGTACAAGGACACGACAAGCGAAATGTACGACTACCGCTTTGTGAGCGTGGAGCATGTGTCGGGCGCGTGCCAGGTATTTCGTCGCAAGTGCTACGAAGAGATCGGCGGATATATCCCCTCAAAGGGAGGGGCGATCGATACCATTGCCGCTCTGACCGCGCGGATGAAGGGCTGGAAGACACGCACCTTTACCGACAAGATATGCCTGCATCATCGCGTAATTGGAACCGCGCAGGGCGGGCCGATCGCGGCCAGATTCATCCTGGGCAAGCGTGACTACGCGATTGGCAATCACCCGCTGTGGGAGATTTTGCGGGGGATGTACCAGATGACGAAGAAGCCACGGATCGTTCGCGGAATGGCACTCATTGCGGGCTATCTGTGGGCGGCGTTCAAGCGAGCGGAGAGGCCGGTTTCAGCGGAATTGAGGGCTTATCGCCGCAAGGAGCAGATGCATCATCTCGCTGACGTGCTTACCCGGAAGACGTCGCGGCAAAAGAACAGAGAATACAATCCCCAGGTGACGAGCAAAGTATCCCGCTAAGGTCTGGACGGCATAAAGAATAGGAACAGAATGCACTTGAGCGCTGACAATCTGCGGGAGGAACAGGAACAGCCCATCGACGAGATGGCCGATTCGATCGATTCTCACGTGAGAGACGATGCGTCGCAAGATGCGGTGGCGATTATCAACGCGGATGACTGGGGCTGGAATCTCGAGGTCACGAAACGCATTTTAGATTGCATTCGGCACGACGTGGTGTCCTCGGTGAGTGCCATGGTGTTCATGGAGGCGTCGGAGCGTGCGGCCGAGATGGCGCGTGAAAACTATGTCGATACCGGCCTGCACTTGAATTTCACGACGCCTTTCACGGGCAGGGCGATTTCTCCGCAGTTGGTGGAACATCAGCGGAGTATCGCGCGGTTCCTTCGTTCTCACCGCTATGCCCCCATCATGTTTCACCCCGGGCTGAGGAATTCATTTGAGTACGTGGTGCGGCGCCAGATAGAGGAGTACGAGCGGATTTTTGGAGCCCCTCCCAACCGCCTTGACGGTCACCATCACATGCACTTGTGCTCAAACGTATTGATTCAAGGACTCATGCCGAGAAGGGCGATCGTGCGCAGGAATCTTTCCTTCGCGATTGGAGAAAAGCGGCGTGTTAACCGGTGGTTTCGTCGCGTCGAAGACGAACTGCTGGCTAAGCGTCATCAGATTGCGGACTACTTCTTTGATCTGCTTCCGACCGCGCAAACAAGGCTGAACCACATATCCGAGCTGGCGCGCTGTCACAACGTGGAGATTGAGACTCATCCGGCGCGAGCCGATGAACATCGATTCCTCACTACTGGCGGTCTGGCCAGACTGGTGCCTGATTTGATCGTGGCCCGGGGGTATTTACTGCGTGGGAAGAGCGGATCGCAAAGCCGATTTACGCAGCCTGCGCCCCGGGCAGCTATCGAGATCAAGACGGTGCCGGAGGCGGAAGAGAAGAGCCTGCCGCATATTTGCGTGTGCATCTGCACGTACAAGAGAGCCGAGCCGTTGAAGCGGTTGCTGAAGGATCTGGACCGTCAGGATACCGGTGGATTGTTCACCTACTCGATAGTGGTTGCCGACAACGATCCCGAGGGATCTGCGAAGTCGACGGTGGAGAAGGTTGCGAAATCCCTTGGCGTCTCCGTTAAGTATTGCGCCGAGCCGACGCGAGGGATCGCGCGGGCTCGCAATGCCGTCGTTGCCAATGCGGAGGGAGACTATCTCGCACTGATTGACGACGATGAGTTTCCGATTGCCGAGTGGCTCAAGATTCTACTGGTGACCTGCAGACGATACCGCGTGGATGGTGTTCTCGGGCCTGTGAAGCGGCACTTTGACGAGGAGCCTCCGCGCTGGCTGAAGAAGAGCAGCCTTTATGACCGTCGCGTGAATCCGACAGGAATGCAGGTGGAGTGGAAGGAGTCGCGGACAGGGAACGTGTTGATGAAGCGCGAGATCGTGTTGAATGACCCGATGCCGTTCCGACCTGAGTTTCAGGCTGGAGAGGATCAGGACTTTTTCCGCCGGAAGATCGAAGAAGGGCGCCGGTTTGTGTGGTGCTCCGAGGCGGCCGTTTACGAAGTGATTCCACCGTCGCGGTGGACGCGGTTGTACTACATACGCAAGGCGCTGCTGCAGGGCGCAAATGCGGCGATGCAACCAGATTGTGGTCCGCGCAAGCTGGCAAAATCGGTTGTTGCGGTATCGCTGTACATCATCATTTTGCCGCTGTCGTTGTTGGCCGGCCAGAGCCACTTTATGACATTGCTGGTCAAGATTTGCGATCATGCGGGCAAACTTTTGCGAGCTATGAAGATTAATCCGATCCGCGAAGAATACGTAAGCGAGTAAACAGATCTATAACTCTTAGCTGAATGCACCACTAGTGGAGCGAGAAAATGCGGGTTTGCGACAAAGAGATCAGAGTGTCAGGGGGGCTGGTCCGAATTGCACGGCTTGATGCCGACATGTATCACTTCTTGACCGATCCGCTGGCGATGATTGAGGCGTTGCGTTCCTGCGGACAGCGCATCGATCTGTTCACGTTTACACAGACGATTGGGGAAACGAAACCGAAGTATGCCTTTCCGATGGAGTGGGAGAATCTGGCCGTTCTCCCGATTTCAACGTTTGAGGAATGGTGGGATAAGCAGATTGGCTTCAAAGCCAGAAACAAGGCCAAGCAAGCCGAGAAGAAAGGCGTCGTTCTTCGCGAGGTTCCATTTGGAGAGGAACTCGTGCGCGGTATCTGGGAGATTTATAACGAGACTCCCGTGCGGCAAGGGCGGCCATATCCGCATTTTGGCAAGAGTGTTGAGACGGTGTATCGCGAGGCTGCAACGTATCTCGAATACAGCACCTACATTGGCGCCTATGTGGGCGAGGAACTGATCGGGTTTATCAGGATGGTGTCCGATGAAGCCGGTCAGCAAGCTGGACTGATGAACATCGTTTCCAAGATTTGCCATCGTGACAAGGCGCCCACAAACGCATTGGTGGCGCACGCGGTCAGGGCGTGCGCAAATCGCGGAATCCGAAATCTCGTCTATTCGCATTTCGCTTACGGAACGCGGGACCGGGACAATCTGACTGATTTCAAGGAGCGCAACGCATTTGTTCGCGTCGACCTGCCTCGGTATTACGTGCCGCTTACGGTATGGGGACGAGTGGCGTTGAAACTTGGGCTTCATCATCGGTTTGTGGACCGGCTACCCGATGACATGGGAGAAAAGCTGCGGGATCTTCGCAGCAAATGGTACAACCGGTCGAGTCAATCGGCGAAGGCGAGCACTTAACCCGAGCAACCGCAGCTGATTAGTTAGAGATAGAGACGATATGCCAGGAATCGTAGGGATCATCACGAAAATGCCGCAAGCACGAGCGGTTGCAGAGTTGTGGCGCATGCTGGATTCGATGCGTCACGAGTCGTTCTATGTGAGCGGAACCTGGATCGACAAAGAACTCGGCTTGTATGTGGGATGGATCGAACGCGAAGAAGCATTTTGTGGGGATATGCCGCAATTCAACGAGGCGCGTGATAAGGCTCTGTTGTTTTCGGGCGACGAGTTTGCGAAACCCGGTACTGTGCAGGAATTGAGAGACCATGGGCACACAGTGAAGCCCGGCCTGAACTCCCACCTTATTCATCTCGCGGAGGACGATCCGAACTTCCCGGCAGGATTGAACGGACAGTTTCAGGGACTGCTGGCAGATCGCCGTGAGAGCACGGTCACGCTTTTCAACGACCGGCACGGAATGCGAAGGCTTTATTATCACGAGGCAAGGGATGGATTCTACTTTGCGGCAGAGGCCAAGGCACTTCTTGCGGTACGACCTGAGCTGAGGGAGATTGATCCGCAGGGAATGGGTGAATTGATATCGTGCGGTTGCACGCTGGAAAATCGGACACTTTTCAAAGGGGTATGCTTTTTGCCCTGCGCCTCAGCGTGGGTTTTCCGCAGGGGTGAGTTGGAGAGCAGGAGCCTCTACTTCGACGTCCAAGAGTGGGAGAACCAGCCCATCATGGATGATGAGGAGTACTACAACGAGGTAAGAGAGACTTTCGGCACTAACCTCCCGAGTTTCTTTTCCAATCCAAAAAATGTGGGACTTTCATTGACGGGTGGTCTCGATACTCGAATGATCCTGGCATGGCAGAAGCCTGAGCCGGAGAGCCTGCCCTGCTATACCTTCGGAAGCACGCACCAGGATAACCGCGACGTGCGAATAGCAAGACGCGTGGCCGCCCTTTGCGGGCAAGTGCACCAAGTGATCCCTGTCGGCGACGATTTTCTCGGCAAGTTCTCAACGTATGCCGAACGAGCCGTTTACCTTGGGGATGGCTGCGCCGGCGTGCAACATGCCGCGGATCTCTATGCCAACGAGCTTGTCCGGCAGGTTGCCCCAATCCGGATGTCGGGTAACTGCGGTGACCAGGTGCTGCGTCACAAGACAGTATTTCGGCCAACAACCCCGGATGCAGATCTGTTCAGCCCTGAGTTTCTGACCCACATCATGGCAACGCCTGACACGTATGCGCGATGCATGGACGGGCATGCCCTCACCACGGCAACAACCAAGCAAACGGCTTGGTTTTATCACGGATTGATGGCGGTGGAATTGTCGCAGGTGACACTGCGGACGCCCTTCATTGATAACGATCTGATCCGCCTGTTGTATCGCGCTCCTGCATCGACACTGACCAACAATGATTTGCGGGTGCAACTGATTGAAGATGGCGATCCGAAGTTGCGCCGGATTCGAACCGATCTTGGTTTTGCGGGTAGGCCGGGTAAGATTGCCGGAGAGGCCAGCCAGATGCTTCATCGCCTGACCATGCGCGCCGAGTACGCGTTCGAATTCGGCGACCCGCGCTGGCTTGCGAAGCTCGATCGCAGCCTTCTTGGCCGATCGCTGGAAAGGCAGTTCCTGGGACTGCACAAATTCGCCCACTTCGGTCTGTGGTATCGGAACGAACTTTCCAGTTACGTTCGCGAAATGCTTCTGGACCCCCGCACTCTCTCCAGGCCGTATCTGAACCGGAACGCCGTGGAGGAGATGGTGGACCGTCACCTGAAAGGTGAAGTGACCAACACGCCGTCGATTCACAAGATCCTGAATCTCGAGCATATTCACCGTCTCTTCATTGATGCTGCATGAGCGCGGTTGCAGCAGTTCTGACTTTGGCATTGATTGCCGGGCTTTTCTACCTTGAAAAGGAAAAGGGCGAACGCACTTCTGCGGGGTTGTGGATCCCAATCGCGTGGCTGCTGATCGTGTCTTCACGGCCCGTGTCGATGTGGCTGCATATCAACCGTGAAATCACTTTAGAGGACCGATATACCGAAGGCAGCCCACTGGATGCGGCTTACTACGCGGTGCTCCTGGTGCTTGCAGTGTTGACACTGAATCGCCGCTGGGTTCGCGTGAAGCCATTCCTTCAAGCCAATCTGCCCGTTCTGCTTTTCTTCTTTTATTGCGGATTGAGCATAGCGTGGGCAGACTCCCCGGGCGTCGCGGTCAAGCGCTGGGTCAAGGCAGTGGGTGACCTTTCGATGATCTTGCTGGTGCTTACAGACCCGCGCCCGGCGCTGGCGATCCGGCGTTTGTTTGAACGCGTGGGATTTGTGCTGCTTCCGCTGTCCGTCTTGTTCATCCTTTTTTTCCCGTCCATGGGCAGCAGTTATGACCCTGTCGACCGCGTAACCATGTATTTCGGCGTGACGACGTTCAAGAACCTGCTCGGCGTAACCAGCATGTTCTGCGGACTGGGATCGTTATGGACATTTTTGGGCGCGTTTCAGGACCGTGCGCGACCTAACCGGATGCGGGTGCTCCTCGCGCATGGAACTCTAATTGCCATTGCGGTTTGGCTGATTTTGAAGGCCGACTCGATGACGTCTCTATCGTGCTTCGGACTCGCCGGCGCGGTTATGGTGTTGGCGTCAACCCGGTGGATGGAACAGAGACCAGCCGCTATGTTTCTGCCAATGGCCGGTGCGGCTGGCGTTGCGCTGTTTGCCCTGTTCCTGGATACAGGCGGGTCGATGTTGCAATCCCTTGGTCGCAACTCGACGCTAACAGGAAGGACGCAGATTTGGGCGGCGGTCCTGGCGCAGCATATCAATCCAATCCTTGGCACGGGGTTCGAAAGCTTCTGGATGGGGAACCGGCTGCAGTCAGTTTGGAGCTTAAGCCAGGTGGGAATTGAAGAGGCGCACAATGGCTACCTCGAGCTCTATCTCAACCTGGGCTGGGTGGGTCTGACTCTACTGGGGCTTCTGATCGTCACCGGTTATCGCAGCGGAATCGACTTATATCGAAGGGACCCGGCAGCGGGGCGCCTGCGTCTAGCGTTCTTGATCTGCGGATTGATTTACAGCTGCACCGAAGCGGGTTTCCGTATGATGAGCCCCGTTTGGATTGGTTTTCTGCTGGCGACGGTTGCGGTACCGCTGGACTCCATGCCGAACGCCCAGGGTATGACTGACTTCCCATTGCGGCAGGCCGTGCCAAGACGGCGATTGCGGGTCTTGCAATAAATGAAAAAGGTAGAATTGGAAAAGATCTCCAATCAGGTGCAGGGTTGAGGCCATTTGACGTCAATGGAGCGTTTGCTCCGTCAGTGCCAGGCGGTGGGCACGCGCTGCGGCGTATGGCGGTGCGTGGCGCGGGTGTGACCGTTCTATCGGGCGGAATCGCGCTCGCGATCCAGATTGTGGCGACTGTTGTGTTGGGCCGCTTGTTGACACCACGGGATGTCGGCTTGGCCACAATGGTCACTACATTCAGCCTTTTGCTGATGAATGGGCCCATGAATGGGTTCATCGATTCAATTTTGCAGCGTAAGGAAGTTACCCACAATCTGGCGAGCACGCTGTTTTGGATAAACATCGGAATCGGCGCTTTGCTCATGGTTGGATTCGCCGCAACGGGACCGCTGATTGCGAGGTTCTACGGAGAAAGCTCACTGACGCGGCTCACCGCGGGGTTTTCTGTCACGGTAATTCTCACGTCTCTTCCCACCATCCACGCGGCCTTGCTACGGCGTGCCATGCGCTTTGCAACACTGGCAAAGAACGACATTGTCGCCCGCGCGTTTGGAGTCACCACTTCTATTGTGTTCGCGAAGGCCGGATGGGGATACTGGTCGTTTGTGATGGGTGCATGTGCACTGGCCATCAGCACGACCATCGGGGTTTGGATCCTGTGCCCCTGGATGCCTGGACCTCCGCGACGTCGCTCGGGAAGTGCCGAGGCGTTGAAGTTCGCATCCCATATCAGTGCTCGATTCAGTCTCAACTACTTTGCCCGTAACGCAGATAACCTGCTGGTGGGTTGGCGATTCGGCGCGCTTCCTCTGGGGTTCTACAAGAAGGCCTATGACCTGTTCGCACTCTCGGCCAGTCAACTTGTGTCCGCCACCTCTAACGTGGCGGTATCAGCGCTGAGTCGCGTGCGTGATGATCGCCCGCAGTACACTCGATATGTTCTGGGCGCGGTTGCGGTGATGTCGTTTATCGGGATGGGGCTGGCAGGTGATCTGACGCTGGTGGGCAAGGACCTGATCAGGCTGCTTCTGGGGCCGAATTGGGGACCAGCCGGAGTGATCTTTACCTACTTTGCTCCCGGCATCGGGGTCATGATCGTGTATTACATTCATGGATGGATCCACGTATCAATCGGCCGCGCTGACCGGTGGTTTCTGTGGAGCATCGTAGAGTGGTCGGTCACGATTGTGATGTTTCTTTTTGGGCTGCCGTATGGGCCACAGGGCATCGCTGTTGCCTGGTGCGTGTCATACTGGGCGCTGCTCATTCCGGGAATGTGGTACGCAGGCAAGCCCATTGATTTGCACGTGAGCCTTGTGATGGACGCGGTGTGGCGCTACGTGGTGGCATCCATGCTGGCTGGAACGGTGACGTTCTTCGCGAGTCGCAATCTTACGTCGCTGGCGGCGTTGCCAAATGGCTTGGGAGCGGCCATCCGCATAGTGTGCGTGACTGCGGTCTTCGGCCTCTTGTATGTCGCTGCGGTAGTGCTTCTTCATGGCGGCACCGAGCCCCTTCGCCGGATTCTAAGGCTCGTCGCCGAGTTGCGAGGCAAGAGCCGCCCGGCCTCCGTAGAGTCCAATCACCCGACCGGGGGAGTGGAGGTCGCTTAGGTGCAATTGCCGCGGCTCTCCCTAAATGATCTAGTCACTATGGGATATCTCTACTCACGCCTATAGCGCCGATCGGGAGTTCAAACGCCGCCTCTATGAAAGCCTGCATGCTCGCCTACACCTTCTACGATGCGGACAACCGGGTGCGGCGGTACGCCGAAGCGCTTGTGCGGCGCGGAGACCAGGTGGATGCCATTGCGCTGGCACGTGACGGCCAACCCGCGTTTGAGATGATTCGGGGCGTGCGTGTCTTTCGAATTCAGACCCGTGTGATCGACGAGTCCGGGCCTTTTAGTTATTTGATCAAGCTGCTGTTGTTCTTCTTCCGCTCGGCGTGGTTTCTCGCCCTAAGGCAATTTCGCGAACCCTACGATTTGATTCATGTTCACTCCGTGCCGGACTTCGAAGTGTTTGCCACAATTGTGCCGCGACTGATGGGTGCGCGGGTGATCCTCGATATCCACGATATTGTGCCGGAGTTTTACGCCAGCAAGTTCAAGGTGAGCGAAGGTTCGCTGATCTTCAAAACGCTGGTGATGCTGGAGCGCCTGTCTATCGCCTATTCACATCACGCGATCATTGCCAATCATCTTTGGTACGACAAGCTGACACAGCGATCGGTACGCCCCGAGAAATGCACCGCGATCATCAACTACCCTGACCCGGCGATTTTTTCCCGACGCGGAGGGCCCGAACGCACCGCCGATGAATTTGTGATGTGCTATCCGGGTACGCTGAGTTGGCATCAGGGGCTGGATATCGCGATCGAGGCGGTCGCACTTCTTCGCGATCGTTTCAGAGGGCTGAGACTGCAGTTAATCGGCGATGGTGCGGAAAGAGAGAACCTGAAGCAAATGATTCGGGAACGGGGCCTGGAGGATCGGGTTGTGCTCTCAGGGCTGGTTCCCATGGAGAAGGTTGCGGAAATCATGGCCACGATTGATCTCGGCATCGTGCCCAAACGCGCTGACTCCTTCGGCAACGAAGCCTTCAGTACTAAAGTCATGGAATTCATGGCAATGAACGTCCCGGTGCTGGCGTCAAGAACGAAGATTGACGAGTATTACTTTAACGATCGAATCGTACAGTTTTTCGAGTCCGGCAACGCCCAAGACCTGGCTGACAAGATCCGCTTGCTGATTGAGCACCCGGAGAGACGGGCAGAGTTACGTGCTTGCAGCGCGGATTTTATTGCACAGAATAACTGGGATGTCAGGCAGCATGAATATTTTGGACTGGTCGATCGGCTGCTTGCGAGGCGCCACCTCGTGGTTGCATAAGATTGCCGACCGGCATAGAGGGGGCATTGTGAAAATATTTAAGTTATTTGTTGCGGTCGCAGTATTGGTTATCGGTTCTACGCTCGGAAGTGCGCAGACGTGGGCTTCGTTCCTGTTGCCGGGCCAGGCGATTGACTGGTCGGGCACCGGAGTCGGAACGATTCCCGCCCGAACGACGTTTTGTGCGCAGCTGACGTCTACTGCGACGGTATCGACGATCAACGCGGCACTTGCATCCTGCCCGAGCGGCCGAACGGTGTCACTCGCTGCCGGCACCTACACCATCTCAGGTACCTTGCGCGTGCCATCAAACGTCACGCTTCGGGGCGCCGGTGCAGACAAGACCATTCTGAACGCCACGGGTAGCGGCGAAGCCGTTGTTCTGCTGGGATCCGGATCACCGTCGCTGCAGCCTCGTGTGATCAGCGGCGGCGCAGCTTCCGGCTCAACCCAAATATCACTTGGCAGCATGCTGGGTGTGAGTGTGGGCAAATACCTGGTGGTCACAGAGACGAACGACTCCAGCTATGTGACGTCGGCGGGAAGCGGAGGAAACTGTAACTGGTGCGACGGTGGCTGGACCGCAACTGGCGCCTACGCGCGCGGCCAGATTGTCCAGGTGACAGCAGTGAGTGGCAATGTTGTCACTATTTTTCCCGCGCTCTACACCGCATATAGTCATTCTCCGATTGCTGTTCCCTTCAGCATGTCCGCCAGTTACGCGGGCGTCGAAAATTTGCAGGTAAAGGGGAATAACACGGCATATGGCGCAAACTTCGCCATGGACCAGTGTGCGTACTGCTGGATCACGGCTGTTGAGTCCAACTATGCCAATGGCGATCACGTGGCGGTTTCATGGGGTTTCCACGATGAGGTTCGGGACAGCTATTTTTCGAATGCCTATCTTCACACACCTGGAACCTACGATTCCGATGTAAAGCTGGTGCTGAAGACAACAGCAAGCCTGGTGGAGAACAACATCATTGAGCGGACGCATGTGGCAGTGATGCTGCAATGGGGAGCGGCCGGAAACGTGATCTCCTACAACTACACCACCGGTGAATTCGACAGCGGATCGCCCAATGTCGTGATCGGCGGCCTGGACTACCACGGAGCTCATCCACAGTTCAATCTCGTGGAAGGCAACGTGATGACCCAGTTCTACGCGGACTCCGTGTGGGGAAGTTCAAGCGAAACTACTGCTTTTCGCAACTGGTTTGTTGGAACGAATCACGTGTGCGCTCCTTCATCCGGACGTGGCACCGTAAGTTGTTCGGGAAAGAACGGCTATTACGGATATCAGGCCGCCCGTGCCGTGCAGGTTTCCTACCTGTCCCAGCGGAACAACTTCCTCGGCAACCTGATGGGCAGCTCTCAGATGCAGGCTCTTGCCATCGGGACCAAACTAATTCCGCAAAGCTCGAGCGTGGAGTATCCGGCGGTCCGGACTTACAACGCGGCCCAACTATGGACATTCGGCTACGGAAGTGAAGGCGACGACGGCCTGGGGACGGGGTGCGGCGGGGGCGTGGCGCCCTGTCACCTGGAAGGGAACTCGGCTCACCAATTGCTGCACGGAAACTACGAAAACCTGGGAAAGACGACGATTTGGGCTTCCGGACTGCCCCATACCCTTCCGGCATCGTTTTATCAGGGAGCCAAGCCGGCTTGGTGGGGTACGCTGCCTTATCCGGCGCAAGGACCGGATGTCACGGGGGGAAGTGGTCCGGGATCCCACAGTTTCGGCAATCCAGCCCAATATTGCTACACCAAGGTCATGGGGGGCGTCGACGGCGGACAGGGAAGTCCGCTGTCATTTAACGCCGGCAAATGCTACGTGACGGATAAGTTTGCATCGGTTCCAGCCAATACAGGGGTGTTTCTCTTGGGAATGCTCACCCGGTGAACAGCGATTCCTGCTGCCATTGACCCTCTACACCGTATATAAGGTCTAGGTGGTCATTCAACTCGTGGTTACCAAAGTGTGGTATTTACTACTCCCCATTTAGTGGGATATTGCGCCGGAGCAAAGTCCCATAGCCTGAGAAGGATGAATCCCCGCCGGCTGGGCATGCGTGTACGCCGGCCTCGTGTAGGTCGTCGTTTCCGAGACTTTACAGTTAAAGGAGCAAGAGCTCCAACGGCTTGAATGTAAAACGATTCGCCTTTCCCCGTTGCTATCGATGCGAATCATGCGGGGCCGGGAATTCTTCAGCAATCCGCTGGAATTGGCGGGTCTTCTAGATGTAGGCGAAGAACCATGAACCGGCATTTCTATAATTCGTTAGCTTTTGCGTTTCTCGTGAGCGCGGCCTCAGTCATGGCCGGCGCGCAGACCGACGCACCATCGAACGTCGATGCGCCCTCCGCTGCAGTGAAGGCCGATGACCTTCCTGGATCTGCCACCCCGCAGTTGAAGCCTAATCCACTTGAAGAATTGCGCAAGTTTGAGCCTGCGGCGGATGAGGAATATCGACTGGGCAAGGGCGATGAGATCACAGTCGATTTTGCCGGACGGACAGACCTGCAAGCCAAGCTCGTGGTGGGTCCGGATGGGCGCATTACGTTGCCTCTCGCTGGTGAAATCATGCTTGCCGGCCTCACCCGCGGAGAAGCAGCCAAAGCCATTGAGAGTGGCCTTGCTGGTTTCTACGCCAATCTTGCGTCTCAGGTGACGGTCACCAAATACACGGCCAATCGCGTGCTTCTGCTGGGAGCTGTCGATCATCCTGGCCCGATGTTGTTCGACGGCGTTCCTACTTTGCTGGAAGCGATCACGCGTGGAGGCTTGCCGACAGCCGGCCCTGACAAGCGGCCTCAAATTCCCGACCAGTGTGCAATCTATCGTGGCAGTGACAAGGTTCTTTGGGTCCAACTGAGGTCGTTGATCGACTCAGGAAACCCAATGGCAGATTTGCGGCTTCGGCGTGATGATGTGATCTATATTCCCGATCCGGCAGCCCGCTTTGTTTCTGTGCTCGGCGAAGTGCAGCACCCTGGCGCCGTTCCGTTGACTGCCAATACATCCCTGGCCAGCGTGTTGGCGTCCGCTGGCGGAATCACCGACAAGGCAGGAGCCAGGCCGCATATTCAGATCGTTGACCCCGCTGGCGGAGCCACGCGGACCATCTCGTTCAACGACCTGCTCAATCCGGCCAAGAATCTTGAGATCACCCTTAAGCCTGGAGAGATCATCTACGTTCCGCAGACGGGCTTTTCGAGAGCGACATACTACCTTGAACGCCTGAACCCGATGACGCAGATGGCCATGGTGATGTCCTACGCTGGGGTGCTATGAACGGACTGCGCCCAAGTCGCGGATTCCCAGACGGCCTTCAGCCCGGGGGAATGCCGCTCGAAACATCAGATGTTTCGGCGAGAGCCGTTCCTCCGACGAATCCCCACCAGACGTTTTTCCAATTGGACATTCTGCGAAGTCTGCAGCTTCATCGCAAACTGGCGATCGGCATCTTCGCAGCGGCGCTGTTACTCACTGCAGCTTATGTTGCGAAGAGCTGGAATCACTTCACAGCCGAGAGCCTGGTCTACGTGCAGCCGGCCCCGCCGCGTTTGATGGACAATGGCCCCACGCAGCGCTGGCCCTACGACGCAAATACCTACGAGTCGTACATCCAGCAGCAAATCCACAATGTCACGCGGCCTGATGTGCTCCTCGGGGCCGTGCATAGGCTGCCTGGCTGGCAAGAAACTTCAGAGACCGAGCAGGCCGCTGTAGCGCGATTAGATCGAGCGGTCGAAGTTGTGCGTGTCGGGGCGTCCTATCAGATTTCGATTACCGCGAAAGCAACTACCGCCCCGCAATCTGCCAAGATGGCCAACGCCGTGGCGGCGAGTTTTATCGAGAGCGCCACTCGTGAGCTGCGGTCCGGCGACACCCAGCGTATTGAACTGCTGCGGGAAGAACGCGATCGCATTTTGAAAGAGCTTGTATCTGATCGTTCGGAGCAGGAAGACCTGAACAAGAAGTTGGGAATCGCTGCCGTGGCGGGCAACACCCCCGACCCCTACGATGAGCAGATTGCTGCCGTTCGCTCTGAGTTGGTGAAGGCGCGTACTGCCAATGATGAAGCAGCGGCACGGCTGACCAGTGTGGCCAAAACAGGTACATCAACTGCCGCATTGGATGCGGAAGCCGATGAAATTGTGTCTGCGGATGCGGGCATGGTGAGCATGAAGACCGCTTTGAACAAGCGTCGCTCTGACCTGATCTCGCAGATGGCCAACCTTACTCCGAATCATCCGCAATTCAAGCAGAACACGGAAGAACTGGCCAAGATCAATACCTCGATCGAGGCGATCACGAAGGAACTCCGCGACAAGGCCTCAGCCCATATTCAGCAGCGATTGAAGAATGATCTTGAACGCACATCGGGCGTTGAGGCAAAACTGAATTCGCAATTAGCGCAATTGACCGGGACAGCGGGCTCGGCGACGCCGAAGCTGCAGCGATCCAATGAACTGGCAACGGATATCGTTCGTTTGCAAAACCGTTTCGCGGTGGTTGACGAGCAGTTTCGCAACCTCACAATGGAAAATAACGCGCCGGGTGCCGTGTACGTTGCGTCGGCTGCGAATCCTCCTCTCAATCCAGATCACGCCAAAATGTTCCGAAACGCGCTGATCATCCTGATGCTGGGACTGGTGCTGGCATTGGGCGCTGCGCTGGTGGCCCATAACGCGGATCCCCGGATTTATATCGGCAAAGACGTGGAGCGGATCCTCGGCTACGCTCCCATGGCAATGCTGCCTGACTTTCACGAGGTGAGCGCAGGAGTTTCAGAGGAGTACATGCTCCGGCTCGCCGCGGCCGTGGAGCACGCTTATCACGAAGGCGCGTTGAAGAGTTGCATCTTCACAGGAGTAGCACCTGGAGCCGGTGTAACGACCGTGACAACGCGCGTTACAGACATGTTGCAGGCCATGGGCCGCGAGACGGTTCTGGTTGATGCTTCAGGGATGGGTCCGGCCGAGACAGCCGGTGGTTCGTCTGAAAGCACAGACCTGGTGGCGGCACCGAGAGGGACTCGATCGACAGCCCTTCTGCAGCAGATGGCCGACGTGACTGCCGGCGACAGCATCGTGGTTACAGATACTGCACCGCTGCTGGTTTCCGGAGAGACCGAGTATCTGGCAAGATTTGTGGATTCCGCGATTGTTGTGATCGAGTCGGGGGTAACTACGCGCACGCAGTTGCGTGAGTTGGCAAGGACTCTGCACAGGCTCGAGGTTTCGGCAGTTGGGTTCGTTCTGAATCGCGTCTCATTAAGCAAGGCAAACGTCTCTTTCCGCGACTCGGTCAGGGCGGTTGAGCAACACCTTCATGCGCAAGCACGTTCATCCTCGCGCAGCAACGCCCGGAGTGCGCAGACGCCACAATCGCAGCGCCAGACACGCACCGAAGCCCGCGCATCAAGGGCGCACTCAAAAGCCGAACCTGTGCCCGAGGCCTTTGAAGAGCCTGCCGTTGTGTCACAACGGAAAGTAGAGACTGACGTTCCGTTCATCAAGGATCGTAGCGTCCCGCCCGAGACAATCGTTAAGCCGACCGCAACAGCGCGCCCACGAGATATCGAGCCTGATCCTGACGACTATTCGGGGCGCTTTGTGAAGCCCGAACCCGCCCGTGAACCGATTTTTCCGGCGCGGCAGTCAAGCCCACAGCCGGCGTACAGTGCGCATCGATTCATCACGCCGGAACCGGCAGTCGAACCGATGCAAAGCGACATCGGGAGCGCCCGCGCGGCGGCGAGTGTACCGACGATCAATCCTCCAGTCGCTGAGTCGACTCCGCAGCAACCTGAGGCAGCCCCCGTTCGCCCCGCTGGACCACCGGTGGCCTCCCAGGTACCGCGTGGCCGTGAGACAAAGAGAACTGCGCCGCCCTCGGCAACAGCTTCGCGCACCTCCGACCCGCCACCGCCGCAGTATGTTTCGCCCACGCCAAGTGAGCGGCCAAAACCTGCTGTTTCGCAGCCCACAACGGTCGAAGCGCGCACCACCGCCAATCCTACCGGGGCTTCAGGTCACACGGCTGAGCCCGTGAGGCCGACGATCGCAGCTGAACGAACTACCGCCAAGTCGGTCGCCCCTGATTTCTCGATTCCACCCAGGTGGGGTAATGCCGGATCAGCCGCCGTAACGGGCATGTTCGGAAAACAATCCGCAACGCCAGGCCCTTCTCGTCCCACAACTTTTTCTGCTGATTTTCCGGCGGAGTCGCGAGCAACGGCTCAAACACCAGTTTCACCTCCGACCCAGACATACCGGGTAGCGGAAGTCACTCCGTCCACATCTGTCCAATCAACTTCGCGGTCGCCAGACCAGAGTCTTCCGGCTAATGAAGGGGATGATCTACCCTACAGCGCGGCATCGCGGCTGGGAGGATTGCGGAACCTGCTGGTGTCGCTCGGGCTGAAAGCACTGAACACCGAGTCGGAGCACCACGATCGGCAGGACTTGGACGGTGGGTTCGAGCGAAATCAAGAGCGCTCGGTCTACGCAGAGCCAATCGACATCTCGCCGATGAGGGACGCGGGCGAAATGCTTGCTCCTGATGCCGCGTCGGTGAGGGCCAAGCCGGAATTTCTCCCCCCGAAACCAATTGTGGAGACTACCGAGAGAGAGCGCGAAAAAGATATTCCTCGTGCGGTCCCCAAGCGACTGCGATGGGATGCGCCCGAGGACGTCGAAACGCTACCTTCGTGGCGGGGACAGTACCGTAAACGGCGGTAGCAAGCGCCCCCAAAACTGTGTTCGTGAAGTTGATTTTCAGTACAGGCGCGGGTGACGACCCAGATATTGCCGGCTATGCGGACCAATTGGGCTGATAACAACGATGCCTAAAATAGGCATCCTGTAAGCAAGCATTGTCTGCCGGTTCAAACATCAACATGAGATGAATCTGGATTGTTCCGCATCTTCAGTCGCGCGGTAGACCATCGAATGGCACCGCGGTTCGTCTAACAATGATCAAGTCATCGGGGATCTGAGACTCACAGGTTGTAACAAGAGTGGCAAACAGCACAGATTTTCTCTGCCGTGTAACATAGCATGATGCACAATCGCTAGGAAGGAGTCAGTCGTGCCGCGTATCCATTTTCAACAACAGCTCGCCGAGCTGAAAGACAAACTCCTCGCCATGGCTGCCCTGGCGCAGCAGGCACAGGAGTCGGCGGTGGACGCGTATCTGCAGCGCGATTCGGGCCTCTGCCAGTACGTCCGCCAGAATGAGACCGCCATCAATACCGCCCAGCGTGAACTGGATGAGATGGCTTACGTACTGCTATCGCGCGAGCAGCCGATGGCCATTGATCTTCGCTTTATCCTGGCCGTAATCAAAATCAACGGGGACCTGGAACGTATCGGCGATCAGTCGGTCGCGATTGCCCGCCGCACACGCGAGGTGTTGGAGGTCGATCCTTCCGAGCTACCTGTGGATTTTGAAGCCATGGGCGAGTGCGCGAGCCGTATGATTCGATCGGCGATTCAGTCCTTGCTCGAGGGAGATGCGCGCCTCGCTGACTCAGTACGCGAGATGGATGACGAGGTCGATCGCATTAACCGCCGGGCGCACATCGAACTTCTTCAGCTCATTCAAGACAACCCGAAGAAGACACAGCAGGCAATGAACGGACTCTTCGTCTCGCGCTCGCTGGAACGGATTGCGGACCACGCTTCGAATATTGCGACCGATGTGATCTTCTGGATACGCGGTGCCGATGTTCGTCACCAGCTAAGCATGGCGATGGATTAAAGATCAGGGAAGCTCAGTGGTTAGACGACATTAAAAAGGGCGGCCATATCAGACGGCCGCCCTCAATTCTTTCTAGTACACAAGACTCAACGACTAGCGAGTGGCTTCGTAGAGGAACCAGGCCCGTCGTTCTGCTTGGTCGATCCAGTTTTCAATAAAGCTGGTAGTGGCGTAGTCACCTCGCTTCACTCTGTGACTTCGTGCGCAGCGCGCAGGCTGCTCCGCCAGCGTACGGTTGTCGGCTTCTAGAGCTCACAGCAGCATATGCAGGTGCCGCGATCACGTCCTGGCTTTGTCGTTATCTCAGATTCGTTTCAGCTTCGAAATCTCTCCAATCGAGCGTAGCGTCGTGCGCTGCCAATCTTGCGCACGCGCTCCGCGACGTCATCGCTAATGGCGAAGATCTTGGTCCGCCTGATCGTCCAGCAGCAGATGGTAGTCGCGGAAGTGAGGACCGCTCATATGCCAGTGGAAATTCTTGGTCTTGATGTAAAGGGCGAACACGATCGGCAAGCAAAGGGTTGAGAGCTCCGGCAATGCCTTCTGAACATCCTCTGGTAGAAGCGCGCCGGGAGCAGTCACATTGGCATTGCGGAGTCGTTTCTGTCGCCATAAATTTCTCCTTTTGCAGGCAGCCGGCGCATGCCGGAGTGCAGGTTCCGAACGAAGCGCCTGTATCCCGCACGCTACTATGATGCAGGGCGGAAGGTCTTTGATTCTTCTTGCGATGTCGCACGAAAAGGAGAAGCGGCGCCGCCTGGGGTCTTCAGGTTCGGCGCCGCATTCAGTGAGATGAAACTCTGACTAAACTTCTCCTGGATGTGCCGCATAGTGCAGCAGCACGGCGACAGCGCAGCTGGTGAGTCGGGTCTCGGCGGAGTCGGCGCGGCTGGTGAGGATGGTGGGAACGCGGGCGCCGAGCACGATACCAGCGAGTTGTGCGCCGCCCAGGTATTCAAGCTGCTTCGCGAGCATGTTGCCGCTTTCGAGATCCGGCACCACAAGAATGTCGGCCTGGCCGGCGACGGGCGATCAGCTTCTTGATGGCCGCTGCCTTGGCGCTGACGGCCGTGTCGAAGGCCAGAGGTCCGTCGAGAATGCCGCCCGTGATCTGGCCGCGATCGGCCATCTTGCACAGTGCGGCAGCGTCAAGTGTGGACTTGATCTTGGGATTCACGGTCTCGACCGCCGAGAGCAGAGCGACTTTGGGCTCGGGAATGCCGAGTGCGTGTGCCAGGTCGATAGCGTTCTGCACGATGTGGACCTTGTCTTCGAGTTCGGGCGTGATGTTGATGGCAGCGTCAGTGATCAGCAGGGTGCGCGGGTAGGCCGGCGTGTCCATCACAAAGACGTGAGAGATGCGGCGCGAGGTGCGCAGACCGGTGTCGCGCTGCATGGCCACCTTCATCAGCTCGTCGGTATGCAGACTACCCTTCATCATGGCCTGGGCATTGCCGCTGCGGCACATGGCCACGCCGAGTTCGGCGGCCTTCCTTCCGTGTCCGCCTGAAGGATGGGGTAGGCGCTGATGTCGACCCCCATTTGCGCGGCAAGGGCCTTGATTTCAGGTTCGTCGCCGATGATCGTCGGCTCAATAAGGCCGGCGCCGGCAGCTTCCACGTGCCCTTCAGGGCAACATCCGATTGCGGCCACACGACCGCAGTGGTGATGGCCGGCAGATTCTTGCAGCGCTCCAGAAACTTGTGAAAGACATGGTAGTCGGCTGGATGGCCTACCAAGGGATCGACGGCAACGGCTTCTGCGAGAGGGGCGAGATCGCTCATGCTGAATGTTCTCCTGGCCGGCATCAACGATAGTTTATCCGGCTGACGAGTTCATTCTCGCTGCGTTGCCGTTGGCTGAACTGTGCGTGAGATCACAGGCCGGAGCAAGATGCCGCAATGCGATACGCGCGGGATCGTTCGAGTGCCTACCCAATTCCGGTTTCCAGAGAGGTAATAGGCACTCGACCATCGTTCTACTTGATTCCGACCACCATGGAGTCGGGGCCCACCAGGTGCTCGACGCGGGTCTCGCGGAAGCCGGCTTCCTTCATCCAGCCAATGCAGTCGGCGCCGGTGTAGTCGAAACCGCCGGGCGTTTCAATGAGCATGTTCAGGCTCATCAGCAGGCCGAAGGCGTTCTTCGTGCGGTCGTCGTCGATGATGGCGTCGTAGGCGATGAAGGCGCCTCCTTGCGGAAGCGCCTCGTACGCCTTGCGAATGAGCATCTTCTTTTCTGTCGAGGTTCCAGTCGTGCAGGATGTGGCCCATCATGATGACGTCGGCTTTTGGCAGAGGATCGGTGAAGAAACTGCCGCGGTTGAAACTTGACGCGCGAAGACAAGGCCGTTCTCCTCGACGTATTCCTCAAAGATCGGAGCCACTTCGGGCAGGTCGAAGCCGATGCCGGTGAGGTGCGGATTTTTGAGCGCGACCTGCACGATCAGGTCGCCCTGCGCCGTGCCGCAATCGGCAGCGGTCTTGTACTTCGCCCAGGGAAATTGCGCGGCGATGGCCATATTGGCGCCGCGGCTGACGCCCGTCATGCGCGCGCAGGAAAGCCTTGAGCCGCGCGGGTCGGCGTAGAGCGCGCCGAAGATATCGGGTCGCCGGGCCCTTCGCTTCGTTTTGCGTGCTCCGGTGCGCAGGGCGGTGGTGAGGTTGCTCCAGTGAGGATAGAGGCGCTGGTTGGCCATCTCGAGCATGCCGCCGATGTAGGAAGGCTTGTGCTTGTCGAGAAAGAGATCGTGTCGACGGGGTGTTGGATACTCGCCGTCGTTGCGCTCGAGAAATCCCAGCGCAACCAGCGTGTCGAGGAAGTCGCGCGACGGAGCGCGGATGGAGGCCGAGGCGGCCGGTCAGCGACTCGAGCTCTTCCGGGCCGCTTGGCAAGTTCGGTGAAGACCTCCATCTCGACGGCGCTGAGGAGAGTTTTCGAGGCCCAGAAGGCGAAGCCGGTTTGAAGAATGTGATCGGGGCAGGGTGCGGACGCAGTCAATTTCGTTCCTTCAGTTGAGTACAATGAGTTGCATCGGGAAGAAGAATGTTGGGGAACAAACACACCAAACCTGTCCTGTCGGGAACAGAACAGATGCGGTGCGAGGAGTGTATCCGATCTGTGGGCAGGTTGGGGAGGCTGTTTCGCGAACAGGAATGCCCCGGGGCAACGCTTCTCCGAACAAGCCGTCGACAAGTAGGATGGCCATTGCGCGCGATGGCAAAGCTGATATGCTGCGAGCGCTTAAGAAAAGCGATTTAGGACAGGGGAGTAGAGGCTATGTGGTTTCTGGGAATGGATGTGGGTACGGGCGGAACACGGGCTGTTGTGGTGAATGCGGACGGAAGGCTGGTCAGCGGGGCTTCGAGCGAGCACGCACCCTTCCGCACGCCGCACCCGGGTTGGGCCGAACAGGATCCCGAAGACTGGTGGCGCGCAGCACAGGAAGCGATTCGCCAGGCGATCGCAGCCGCTCCCGAACCGCGTCAGCCAATCGCCGCCATTGGCCTGACCGGCCAGATGCACGGCGCCGTCATGCTGGACGAAAACGGCGCGGTGCTGCGGCCATCGCTCATCTGGTGCGATACCCGCACCCAGCCGGAATGCGACTGGCTGCACGAAAAGATCGGCTACGAAAAACTGATTGAACTCACTTGCAACCCTGCACTGCCCAACTTCACGCTTACGAAATTGTTGTGGGTCAAGACGCACGAGCCGGAGATCTTCGCGAAGACGCGGCACGTGATGTGTCCGAAAGACTATGTGCGCTACCGGCTTACTGGCGAGTTTGCAATCGATGTGCAAGAAGCCTCCGGCACGCTCTTGCTGGATGTGACCCATCGACGCTGGTCGAAGGAAGTGGCCGAGGCTGCGGGCATCCCGGAAAGCTGGCTGCCGACCGTGTACGAGTCGCCTGAAGTGTGCGCGAAGATGACCGAAACAGCCGCGGGGTTGACGGGCCTGAAAGCGGGAACGCCGGTTGTTGCTGGAGCGGGCGACCAGGGTGCTGGAGCGGTTGGAATGGGTATTCTCCAGCCCGGCTCCGTGTCCGCGACCATCGGTACGTCGGGCGTTGTATTTGCGGCGACTGCCGATCCGACGAAGGATCCAAAGGGCCGGCTGCATACCTTCTGTCACGCAGTACCGGGTGTCTGGCACGTCATGGGCGTGACGCAATCGGCCGGTCTGAGCTTTCAGTGGTTGCGCAACACATTTTTCCCCGGGCAAACCTACGACGCCCTTACGGATAGTGCGGCAAGAGTGGCGCCGGGCAGTGAGGGCCTCGAGTGGGCGCCATACTTGCTGGGCGAGCGTACCCCGCATCTTGATCCTGAAGTGCGCGCGGCATTCACCGGCATCAGCGCGGGGCACACTGCCGCGCATTTTATGCGCGCAGTTTTGGAAGGTGTAGCGTATTCGTTGCAGGACACCTTCACGCTCTTTGCGGAGTTGGGAATACCGGTGAGAGGTATTCGGCTGGGGGGCGGGGGTGCTCGTGGACCCCTCTGGCGGCGGATCCAGGCCGGCGTGTACGGACACTCCGTCGAAGTGCTGACTGCGGAAGAAGGCGGCGCCTTTGGTTGCGCTCTGATGGCAGGCGTTGGAATTGGTCACTGGGCCGATCTCGACAGGGCCTGTGGTCAGGCCATTGAAGTGGCGCAGCGCATTGAGCCCGAGCTTCAGGACATGGCTGCCTACCGGGCGGGCTATGCGAGGTGGCGGAAGCTCTATCCCGCGCTGCGCAGCCTCCGGCAGTAGCATATTTTGCGCCGTTACCCGAAAGTCTCGAATCCCCTTGATCATCGAAGGACGCCCGGCATACTGTGGTTTGACTAAACTTGGTGACGTCGGAGTTCCTGCCCGGGAGCTCCTGACGGGGAGCGCATGTGCCAGTAGCGAGTAGCGAAACTTCATCGAGCAAACGAGAGAGCCCTGCATCCAGCGCATTTGCGCCTCCCGTTCAGCGCAACCTTGCGGTGGATGCCTACCGTGGCCTTGTGATGCTGCTGATGATGGGTGAAGTGCTGCGTTTCGCTGACGTGGCACGCTCCTTCCCTGGCAACCCTGTGTGGCAATTCCTTGCCTTCAACCAGTCGCATGTGGAGTGGGCGGGCATGAGCCTCCACGACACGATTCAGCCGGGATTTACCTTCCTGGCTGGAGTCGCCCTGCCCTATTCAATTCGCAGCCGGCAGCGCAAGGGCGAGAGCTTTGCGAAGATGCTCTTCCACACCATGTGGCGGAGCGTGCTGTTAGTTGCGCTGGGAATCTTTCTGCGCTCCACGGCTGGACCAATCACTTACTTCACCTTTGAGGACACGCTCACACAAATTGGTCTCGGCTACACATTCGCGTTTCTGCTGACCTTTGTTCGTCCCCGTTGGCAGTGGATAACATTCGCCGCGATTCTGTTTGGGTACTGGCTGGCGTGGGCGCTCTATCCGGCACCAGGACCCGGATTTAACTACGCAGCTGTCGGCGTGCCACCAAACTGGCCAGGGCATCTCTACAGCGGCTTCGCTTCTCACTGGAACAAGAACAGTAATTTGGGCCAGGCATTCGATGTCTGGTTCCTGAATCTCTTTCCCGCACATCGACGTTTACCTTCAATGGCGGCGGCTATCTGACTTTGAGCTTCATTCCAACTCTCGGCACCATGCTCCTCGGCGTGATCGCGGGCCGGTGGTATCACGAAGCCGCTCCAAGCATTCCTTTCCGCCGATTGTTGGTTGCCGCCTCGGCACTGATTGCCCTCGGTCTTGTCTGTCATTTCACTGGAATTTGTCCGATCGTCAAGCGCATCTGGACACCGTCGTGGACGCTCTTCAGCGGCGGAGTTTGCCTGCTGTTCCTGAGTGCATTTTCGTGGATCGTCGACCTCAAGAATCATCGGCGCCTCGCGTTTCCGCTGGTTGTTGTTGGCACAAATTCAATCGCTGCCTACCTGATTGCGCATCTCTGGGAAGAGTTCATTCAAAACAGTTTCAAGATTCATCTTGGGATGAAGGTTCTGAATATTCTCGGTAGTTCGATTGAGCCACTATTCATGGGATCACTGACTTTGGTTGCCTACTGGCTCATTCTGTATTGGTTGTACAAGAAGAAGATTTTTATCAAAATCTGACAAAGTGCTCAAAGCGGTGTGCTTTCAGTGACGTGGGCGTTCACGAGCTATTCCTCCTTCCTCGGACCGCGTATTCATCGCTTAGCCCGTACGACGATATCGCGCTAATTTGCATCCCTCAATAGGACCCCTGCAGCAGTCTGGAGTCCAAGAGAGAGAGAATTTTGCTGGAGCGATACATTCGTCTATATCTTTTATCAGTTTCGTTTCTAACACTCGCGTTGGGGGCCATTCCCACGGACGCGCAGGGTGTCGTGCCTGAAGTTGTCGAAACGAGTGTCTTTCCCGACGCGCCCGAGCCCGGTTTACCCCAGGTCGCGGGCGTACAGCAAAACCCACCCGCGGCGAATACCGTACAGCCAACCGGCCCGGGAACAATCTCCGGTACAGTGCTCGATACCAATGGATCGGTGGTGCAAGGCGCGCACATCCGGCTTTCCGGAACCGCGCAACGTTCTGCCGAATCCGGCGGCAGTGGAGAATTCAGTTTTGCGGGGTTGCCTCCCGGGACCTACAAGCTCACAGTGACCGGCACAGACATGAGCACATTCGTTTCGAGCCCGGTGGTACTGCATGAAGGCGAAGCGCGTCTCGTACCAAAGATTGTGCTCGGCATCGCCGCAACCACCGCCAGCGTAACCGTGAATGGTGACAAAGAAGAACTGGCCGAAGAGCAGGTGCACATCGCGGAGCAGCAGCGCGTCCTGAGTGTGATTCCTAATTTCTACAGTTCGTATGACTGGAATGCGCCCCCGATGCTGGCCAAGCAGAAGTACAAGCTGATCGGCAGATCGCTTATCGATCCGGTATTTTTCCTGGAGGTGGCTGGCATCGCAGGAGCGGAGCAGTACAAGGGCATTTTTCCCGCTTATGGCTGCTGCCTTGAGGGCTATGGTAAGCGATACGGCGCCGCGCTCGCCAATCAAGCCGCAGGAGACTTCCTGGGACGCGCTGTCTTTCCGTCAATCTTTCATCAGGATCCGCGCTATTTCTATAAGGGAACCGGCAGCGCACCCTCGCGTGCGCTTTATGCAATGTCGGCCGCGGTTATCACGCGCGGCGATAGCGGGCGGCGCATGCCCAACTACTCAAGCATCCTGGGCAATCTCGCAGCGGGCGCGCTCTCAAATCTCTACTACCCTGAGGAGGATCGCGGCGTGAGACTGACGTTCTTGAATGGCTTGGGCGCGACCGGCGCGACTGCCGTCGGAAACCTGATCCGTGAATTTATTTTGAAGGACCTGACGTCACGCGCCAAGGGCACCGGCAGTCAGCCATAGGTCGCAGCAGCCCGCAACAAAAACCTCGAAACTCGGTAGGCGTCGGGCCGTACCCCGCTCAATCGCATGAAGGATAGTAGGAGTGCCACCGAGCGGGTGTCGAATTCATATCCTCTCCCCAGTTGCGGTCGCAGCTGACGGACCGCTTCCATCCCGATTGTGCTTGCAGCAATAGGCCGCGTTGAATTGGTGATCTAGATCACACCGTCAGGTGAATGGTGTCACTGCCTGGCATCGAACGCAAAGCGCAGACTCGAAAAACAATAGGGAAGTGTGTCGTGCGAATTGCGCGATCAAGAGCCCTGGAGGCATGATGAGCTTTGCCGGAAGCATGAAGACGATTGTCGTGGCGACAGACCTTGAAGGAGTGTCTGAAGCTGCGATGGAGTACGCTCGAAAACTCGCGCTGGCGTATGGCGCTCGAATTGTTCTCGCACACGGTCTCGACCCCATCGAGTACGTGGCGATTGAAGGTGTCCCGGGCAGGGTTCTTTCGAAATTGACGGAGGCGGCCCGAACAAAACTGGATGCAATGAGCGCTGACCTTCTGCAGGAAGGCATTCATAGCCACACCGAAGTGCGCCAGGGTGCAGTCGTGCAGATGTTGCTTGATGTGATCCGACAGTATGGCGCCGGTCTCGTCGTGTTGGGAACGCGCGGGCATTGTGGGGCCGGGCCGGTCGCGGTTGGCACCATCGCCGAGCAGTTGGTGCGTCTGGCTCCGTGTCCTGTCTTGGCGGTTGCGGCAGACTGGAATGCCGGTGAAAATCGGCCGACTCCCGGCGGTCCTGTATTGCTGGCAATGGATCGAAATGAATCTCTCGAGTCTGCCGTGAGCGCGGCCAGCTCCCTGGCTTTGACCTTCAAGCGGACCCTGATTGTTGTCCACGCGCGCACGGCGGCAGAAGCGTCGGCGTTTCTAAATCCCTGCGCTACGACGCTGCAGAAATTCGGCATCAAGACTGACAGCGGCCTTTCGGTGCGATGCATCGTCAAGGATGGGCATCCTGCTGACGCCCTGAATCAGTCCATCGCGCAATACGGGCCCAGCATTCTTGTGGTTGGAGTCAAACGCAAAAGCGAGTCCCGAGGACCTCACGGAACCGCTTTCGATCTGCTGTCCACTTCTCGCGTACCGGTGTTGTGTGTTCCAGCCATGGCGGAATGGATCCAAACCGATCAAGAGTCGAGGGTTTCAGTGGCGATCAGTTGATCAACTGGATGAGCTCGAAACCAGTCCTTGTCAGAAGGGCCTTGATGGGAGAGAAGTCAATGCAGTCACAGGCGAAGTTCGCACGTGTTGACGCAGTCGAGGCACATTCGGTGGCCGAGCTATTGGCCTGTCCGCCGGAGACCGGCATCTTGCTCACTGCCTCTGCCCAGTGCCTTAACTTTGATACCGGACAGGCAATATTCCGTCAGACATCTGCCTGCGAGGGGCTCTACCTTGTCGTTTCCGGGCAGTTACAGCGACGAACGGAGCGCCTGGATACGCGAATTGTACTTGGCACAGCGCGTCCCGGCGATCTGGTGGAGTTGTCTGCTGCTCTTGGTGATCTACATCACACGTTCTCGCTGATTGCCCAGACCCCAGGTTCTCTTCTCATGTTGCCCATCAAAACTCTCCAGGAGGCCTTTCAAAACTATCCGCCACTTCGCATGCGCCTTCTTGAAGAGCTGGCGCGTGAGGTTTCACGAGGTTATCGATTTAGCAGTCAAACTAAAGTTGTGCGAGCAAGAAAGAGTTCACGCAACGCGTAACCGGTTGATCCTGCTCGAAGCCGTGTGGCCAACCTGCAGGTCCGCGGTCTGTTCCAAACAGCAAAATCACTATCGATCGACGACTTGTTGACTTGCCGTATACGAAAGTGCGCTATACTTTCCTCAATACATCATGTCGACATTCCATCCGCATCACCCCCCGGAAGATTGTATTAATTGCGAGCATCGTCATCTGCGGATGTTTTGCAATCTCACCCCGGAGGCGCTGCAAGATTACGATGGGATCGGCATCATGATGAGCCATGCGCGCGGCGCCAAGCTTTTCAACGAAGGGGATGCGGCGCGCAACGTGTTCGTCATCTGTTTTGGACACGTAAAGATTTCTTCCACCTCCCGCGACGGCAAGACGATGATTCTCAAGATTGCTGGCCCTGGCGATGTGATGGGCCTGAGCGCCGTGCTCGCCAACGTTCCCCATGAAGTGACTGCTGAAGCAATCGAGCCCTGCCAGGTGAAGACGGTACGCAAGCAGGAGTTTATTGACTTCCTCGGTCGCCACGGTATTGCCAGCATGCACGCAGCGCAGTCGTTGTCAGGTGAATACCTGACGGTGTTCCACGATGCCAAGCGCCTTGCTCTTTCCGGTTCCGCAGCGGGCCGTTTGGCCCGTCTCCTGCTTGACTGGGGTCGTTCGGCCTCAAGTAACAAGACAGACAACAAAGCTGAGATTCGCTTCACCATGGCGCTAACCCACGAGGAAATTGCCAACATGGCAGGAACTTCTCGTGAGACCGTTACGCGGCTGCTCAACCAGTTCCGACGCGATCAGTGGATCCAGATCAAGGGTGCCAGCCTGACGATCACAAAGCCTGACCAGCTCGAGCGCCTCACCGCCTAACGCAGCGACCCCTCTTGAATCTAGAGTATTGTCCGCTACGACTGCATCGCCATGCGTGCGATCAGGGTCTCTTCATCCTTGAGCGGCTTTTCCCGCAAGCTCATCACAGGACAATGCGCATGGGCCAGGACCTTGTATACAGTTCTGTCGCGAGCCAGGTTCTGGAGCCCTGAACGCGTGGTAGATCCCAGGACAATCAATGTTGCGCGCAGTTGATCGGCTTCCGCCAGGATCTCAATGGCAGGATTCCCATGCGCTACATGGGGTTCTACGCACACTGGACATCCCTCTGCCGTGGCGGCTGCAAGCGAGCGCAACTCGTCGATGGCCGTCGCGTCCTGCACGCTCGGTGCGCCTTTCTGCTCGACTCCGTCAGTGCGAGGGAGTACGTGAAGCAGGGCCAGTTTTGCGTGAAGAGTGGACGCGACACGGCAGGCAAGCGCTGCGCTCGGGCGAGAGGCCTCTCTGAGTGTGGTGGCGTGCAACACGACTTTGTCGTGGTTGCTCCCCACCGGGAGACGGGCCTCGGGTCCCACGGTTATGACCGGGAGGTTGACCGAGCGCAGCACCTGCTCTGCCACTGAACCGAGAAGCAACTTGCTCAGCTTGCTCCGGCTCCGTGTGCCAAGAATAATGCGGTCTACATTGAACTGGTGAGCCGCATCCAAAATTTGCTTGAAGACGACCCCTTCACGAACCACTCCATTGCACAAAATATTGTGCTTGCGAGCAGTGTCGCAACATAATTCAAGAATTCTTCCCGCCGCGTCCAGAACGCCTGCGGGGTCATAGTAAGGCATTCCTGCCAAATCGGCCGCAAGGGCCTCGGTGGGGGCAATTACATGAAAGAGAATCAAGCTTGCCCCGGTCTGCAGGGCTTGATCCGTCGCAAACGGCATCAGCCGGTCAAGGTCGCTCAGGTCGGTAGCCAGGAGGATCACACTGGGATGGGTCCAACGGTTCATGGCGGCATCCTGCATGGCGGTACCTCGCAACCATGAAGAATGTCACCAATCTCGAGGTACCCTCTGTGCGGGGGCGCACCTAACCGAGTGATTCGGATCACTTTGCTCAAATCTGCCGGGAACTCCTCGGGCAACGGTTCCTTTTACCTCCGTGGTGCGGATTCCAAATTGGGGCTTCTGGTCGGGCATCCACTTTTTGTATCCTTGAGGAGAAAGCTATTTCGTTAGCTTCAATCCTTTGGAGGTATGAATGACTGAGACAATCAAGAAGACGAAGACAGCGGCCAAACCGCGGAAAGCTGCAGCAAAAAAATCAGCCGAACCGCTTAGCGCCGATCCCGTAACACAAATCAACCATGGCTCCCCTGCGAACCACAGCACGGTATCCCATCAACCCTCTCTTCCACACGATGAAGTTGCCAGGCTGGCACATCTCTATTGGAAAGAGCGTGGCCACAGGCACGGACAGCACGAAGAGGATTGGTATCGTGCCGAGCAGGAACTTCGCGGTAAAGCATCCTGACCCGGCGGAACTCGCACGGAGAGGGCTCACAGCAGGTCGGGAATCCCGACATACAAGACTGTACGCCCCTCCGGGTCGCAGTCGTCTCTTCCTAACGTGTCATCTTTAAGTTCCCTAAAATCAAACTTTTGCAATCCATTCTTCTACTTAATTCTCTGATTTTCAGCGGAACGCAAACAACTGCTTGACCGTAGTTGGTTTCACAGCTCAACGGTCAGGCAAACTCCTCCTCAAGCGGGCAACTTCAAGTCCGGCACACTCTGCCAGACTGGTTTTGATCCTGCTCTTTCGCGAACCGGGTGCGATCGGTCGAAAGCATTTCAGGGAAGCGCCAATCTCCGGCGGTCGAGGTATTGCCGCATCGAAGGGTCGCGTTCAAGGCCGATCGCGATCTCATACGCATGGCGAGACTCTGGATTGGCGCCAATTCTAGCCAATAATTCGGCTCGGGCGGCCCAGTAGGGCTGATATTCCGAGATTCGCGGGTCGGCGCGCACCAAATCAAGCTCTCTGAGGCCAGCCTCAGAGCCTTGAATCTCCGCCACGGCCAGCGCGCGGTTCAGTGCGGCCACCGGTGAACCCGTGATTGCAACCAGGCCATCGTACAGTGCCACCAGGGCCTGCCAGTTTGAGGTTCCACTGCGACGGCGTTCCACGTGCGCCGACTGGATGGCGGCCTCCAGCTGGTAGCGTCCAATCGCGCCCAGGGACCCGGCACGACGCAGTGCCAACTCCGCCTGGGCGATCAGTCCAGCTTCCCAAAGCGCCGTATCCTGCTCGGCCAGGGGGATGTATTCGCCATCTGAACTGCGCCGGGCTTTCCGCCGGGATTCCGCGTAGAGCATCAAGGCAAGCAGCCCCAGCGCCTCGGGTTCTTCTGGCAGCAACTCGACGACCATGGCTCCCAGAAAAATCGCCTCTTCTGCCAGATCGCGACGCCCTGCATCGGTGCCGGCCGCATCGAGCCAGCCCTCCGCAAATGCAGCGTAGATCGCGTCAAGCACTGTCTCCAGCCTTTCCCCCATCTCCGCCGGTCCTGGGATCCGGAAGGGAATGGCCGCCATGCGGATCTTGTTCTTGGCGCGAACCAGCCGCTGTCCCATTGCAGTAGGAGACATGAGAAACGCCGACGCGATGCGGGCCGCATCGAGACCCAGTACCACCTGGAGCATCAGAGGCGCTCGAATCCCCAGATCAATCGCGGGATGGGCACACGCAAACAGCAGCCCAAGTCGCCGATCCGGCAATTCGCGCTGTTCTGGAGATTGGTCAAGGTCGGCAATCGCATCCAGCGCGTCCGGTCCCGCCTCAGGACGTGTTCGCCGATGCGCGTCAATCAGCTTGCGGCGGGCAGCCGTGAGTAGCCATCCTTCAGGGTTTGCCGGAGTGCCGTGTTCAGGCCAGTCCGATAACGCCGTTGCGAAGGCCTCAGAGAGGGCATCTTCGGCCGCTGCCACATCGCCGCACCGCGACGCCAGGAACGCAACCAGCTTCCCGTAGCTGTGCCGCGCGGCTGCCTCTGCCGCAGCGTGCGCCTGATGGTTAGATTCTGGAATGCTCATCATTTCGAATCAGCGCGCCGCGCGGGTAGAGTCCGCTCCCGGTCCCGGCGCGCGGCGAAGGAAGGCCGCGCGCCGGGTGAGCGGAGATTTACATGCTCCAGATTGCACGCACTTCAACGATGCCATGGTGCGCTGCCGGACACCGGGCCGCCCAGGACAAAGCCGAATCCAGATCAGGAACATCAATGAGGAAATACCCGGCCAGCTGTTCCTTTGTGTCCGCAAATGGGCCGTCAAGTACCTGCGACTTGCCATCGGTCACGCGCACCGTGGTGGCGGTGGTGCTGGGCTTCAACCGATTGGAACCCTTGAGCGCCCCAGCCTGGCTAAGGGCTTCGCTGTAGGCCATGTAGGCAGCGGTGCCTTGTTTCTGTTGTTCCGGGGTCATTGCGCCCCAGCCAGCTTCGTCAACGTAAAGAGCCAGGAGATATTGCATGGTGAAACCTCCGTGATGGAATGAAGTCGGCGAAATTGCGCCGTCACTTCCATGACGCCGGGGAGACGCCCATTTCGACACGAACTCAAAATTTGTCAAAAGAATTCAACTTGCCGCCGCGTCGGCCGTCCTAGTACATCCCGAGATCGCCTTCGACGGGCACGAACTTAAGAAGGCCCAGTTCGCCGGCGAGACGCTCCAGTTTTGCGCGGGTCGCAGGCATGGGCGTAACCAGTGGCAGGCGGACGGCATCGCTGCATTTCCCCATCATGTTCAGGATCGTCTTCACGGGCGCAGGGTTCGATTCCCAGAAGTTTGCTTCGAAGAGCCGGGTCAGACGGCGCTCGATGTCGCGCGCTTCGAGCCAGTCGTTGGTTAGGGCACAGCGAATCATACGGCGCACTTCCGCTGGAGCTTCATTGGACGCGACGCTGATGAGCCCGTGTGCGCCTATGCCGATCGAGGCGAGCGCCAGGTTGTCGTCGCCCGAGAAGATTTTGAAACCCTTCGGCACATAGTGAACCAACTGCGCAATCTGCGGCAGCTTGCCGCTGGCTTCTTTGATCGCTTGAATGTTGGGCGCGTTCTCGGCGAGGCGGACGACCGTCTCCGGTTCAAGGTTGGCGGCCGTGCGCCCGGGCACGTTATAAAGGCAGACTGGCAGCGGATTAACGGCCCTGGCCAGCGCCAAAAAGTGTTGGAACTGGCCTTCCTGAGTGGGCTTGTTGTAATAAGGATTCGCCGAAAGAATCGCGCTTATGCCGCGAATCTGGCGCACCATCCCAGCCAGCCGCAGCAGCGTGCGAGTCGAATTGTGCGTGCAGCCGGCCCACACAGGGACCCGGTCGGCAGCCGCATCCACCACGATCCGAACTGCATTCAACCACTCGTCTTCGTCGAGGGTGGCGGCCTCGCCTGTCGATCCGCATGCCACGATAAAGTCGATGCCCGCGTGAATCTGCCAATTCACCAGCGCGCGGAGCGCCTCTTCATCGATCGATCCATCTGCGGAGAACGGCGTAACGATCGCGGTCCCGCAACCAGTTGTTTCCATGACATGCTAGTTTATAACGTCGGCGAGACCGGGGCGGTCAATCCTGTCACAGCTCGATACTCGCGATCAAGCATCGACATTAAGTGCAACGAAACAAACTGTTCTCCCCGCTCGCCGGCTTCTCGCATGACTCCTTCGTAGACGAATCCCAGGCTCTCGTAGAGGTGCCGTGCGCGAGCGTTGTCCTCAAACACATCGAGGTACAGACGGTGTGCGTTGAATTCGCCGAACACGATCTTCTGCAACTGTTTCAGGATTTGCCGGCCCAGGCCTCTGCCCGGCGTGGCAACGACGATCCGTTTCAACTCGATGGATCGAGAGGGCTCTCCAATTCCACGAAGAATCGCATAGGCGCCAATCGCGCCTGAATCCAGTTCGCTCACAAAGTAGCGAGCGTCCTCACTGGAAAATGTGCGCCGGTGACGCTCTTCAGACCATTGCCCCACAAAGCTGCGGGCTTCAGGCCGCCCTTCCAGAGAGGCGATAAGCGGAATATCGCTGGCGAGTGCCGGGCGCAAGATTGGAGAGTCAGCGAGGTTCATCTTCTTGTCACAACTGATCTGAGATCGCGCGGAAATCCCACACGCCCGATTTCTGCATCGCCAGCCACTCTGCAGCGCGTACCGCGCCCAATGCAAATCCGCGGCGGCTATTCGCGTCATGACGAAGCTCCAGCACATCCACATCACTCTGTGCCGTCACCACGTGCTCACCCTTGGCATCGCCCACACGGTGTGAGGTAATCTCCACCTCAACTCCGGGACGGGCGCTCTGAATGATCTCCTTGAGCGTGAGCGCCGTTCCTGAGGGAGCATCGACTTTAGACGTGTGATGCGTCTCTGAAATCGAAAACTTGTAGCCTTCGAGCTTTGCCAACTCCGCCGTCATCCGGAACAGCTTCTGCACTCCGATGGAAAAATTGGTGCCGTAAAGCAGGGAACCGCCGCGCCGCTCGGCGATCGCCTTCATGGCGTCGAGCTGCGAATACCACCCGGTGGTTCCAACAACAATGCGGTACCCCAGCGCCAGAACCGCACGCATATTCTCCACCGCCGCTTCAGGGCTGGTGAAATCGATCACCACGTCCACCCCCGCCAGCGTGGGGCCCGTGATCGCCGAAGCACCCTTGTTTTCGTAGATATCAAGAGTGCGCACGCCATGACCACGATCATGCGCAATTTCGGCAACCAGGCTGCCGGTCTTACCTTTACCGAGAACGAGGAAGAGCATGGAAACTCCGGTCAACAGCGATCAGTAGTCAGTGGGCAGGATAGTGGCCAGGGAAGGAAGGGAATCGACGGCGTCACATTGAAACAGTGAAGGACTGGCGGCAAGCTCGCTGTTCACTGTGCACTGTTCGCGGTAATCTGCTTCCGCGCCTCCACATCAAAGATGGTAGGATCCGGATTCTGGAAGAATGCCGCATGAAGCGAGCGAACCGCTTCATCCGCGTCTTCTTCGTCAATCATGAAACTCATGTTGATTTCGCTTGCGCCCTGCGAAATCATGCGTACGTTGATGTGGCGAACCGCCGTGAATACTTGAGCGGCCATGCCATTCTGTCCGCGAATGTCTTCTCCAACGAGGCATACCAGCGCCTTTTTGCCTTCGTACTTCACGTCGGCCAGCTTGCTCAGGTCGGCCGCAATGGCCGGCAGCTTGTCATTCGAATCAACAGTCAGAGAAACCGATACTTCACTCGTTGAAACCATGTCGACAGGACACTGATGCTTGTCGAATATGTCGAAGATGGCCTTGAGGTAGCCATGCGTCATCAGCATGCGGCTCGCCACCACATCAATGATGCTCAGCTTTTTCTTGACTGCGATCGACTTGAACGGGCTGTTGCAATGCGGCGCGAGCGAGATGATGCGCGTGCCCTCATTGGAGGGGTTGCGGCTGTTGAGCACCAGCACCGGAATGTTCTTCTTCACCGCCGGAAGAATGGTTGCCGGGTGCAGCACCTTGGCGCCGAAATAGGCCAACTCGGCGGCTTCCTCAAAACTGATGACCTTCACGCGCAGCGCATCGGGACACACGCGCGGATCGCTTGTCATGATGCCGTCAACGTCCGTCCAGATTTCGATCGCATCGGCGTGCATGGCTCCGCCCACGAGCGCACCCGTAAAATCAGAGCCGCCGCGCCCCAGCGTCGTGGTGATGCCGGCTTCGTTTGATCCGATAAACCCGCCCATCACTGGAACCTTGCCTTCGTTCAAAAGCGGCCGCACCTTTTCCGCGGTCCGCATCTCGATTACGGAATCGATGGGGATGGCCTTCTGAAACTGCGAGTCTGTGATGATGATGTCGCGCGCGTCAAGATGAACAGCGTCGATGCCGCGCTCGCAGAATGCAGCCGCAATCATCCGGCTTGACAACCGCTCACCGTAGCTCACTATCAAGTCCGAAATGCGCGGCGTCAACTCAAGAATCGCGGCCAGCCCGCGCAGTACTTCGTCCAGCTGATCGAATTTCTGATCAATCCAGTTGATCAGGACGACTGACTCATTCTGATCCTTGACCAGCGCTGCAGCGGTATCGCGATGCCGCGAACGAAGGCGCGAACTGATAGCCAGTGCGCCGGTGCGATCGCCCTGTGCCGCAGCCGTGGCGCATCGCAAAAGCTGGTCAGTCACCTTGGCCATGGCGCTGACAATAACAACAGGCATCTTGCCCGACGCGACGCGCCCCGCGACGATTGCCGCCGTGCGCCCAATGGCGGCCGGGTCTTCAACCGACGTACCGCCAAATTTCATGACCACCAGACTCATGCGCTCATTCTCATTTTTCTCTTGTGACGAATTTCTTCTATGCGCGCACGGCGGCTTCCGCAACCGGCTCCAGCTTGCCCAGGCTCGCCAGCAATTCTGCATTCAGAATCGCAGCTCCCGCAGCGCCGCGGATAGTGTTGTGCGAAAGTACGGTGAACTTCCAGTCAAGCAATCCGCATGGGCGCAAACGCCCAACGGTCACGCCCATCCCACGTCCGCGATTCTTGTCGAGCCGCGGCTGGGGACGGTCATCCTGCGGCGCAAATTCAATCGGCTGTTCCGGCGCCATGGGCAGTTTCTGCCCGGCCAGCGGCTTGAACTCCGCCCATGCAGCCAGCATCTCTTCGCGCGTGGCCGGCTTCGCCAGCTTGATCGACACGCTTTCGGTATGCCCGTCCTCGACTGCCACGCGATTGCAGTGCGCGCTCATGCGGGCACCGAGCGGCTTGATCCCGTGCCCTTCAAAACGGCCAAGCAACTTGAGCGTCTCGGCTTCCATCTTTTCTTCTTCGCTCTTGATGTACGGCACCACGTTGCCCAGAATGTCCATCGAAGGCACGCCGGGGTATCCCGCGCCTGAGACAGCCTGCATGGTGGTGACAAATATCTGTTCGATCCCAAAATGCTCTTCAATGGGCTTGAGCGCCAGCACCAGCCCAATCGCCGAGCAGTTGGGATTGGTGACCATGTATCCACCCGACTCCTTGCGCCACGACTGCTCTTCAATCAGGTGCAAATGATCGGCATTCACCTCTGGAATGACCAGGGGAACGCTGGCATCCATGCGAAATGCGCTTGAGTTTGAAATCACCGCGCATCCGGCCGCAGCAAATTTCGGTTCCATATCGCGCGCAATGTCCGCGTCAAGCGCGGCAAAGATAACCTTCGGCGCTCCTACTGGATCGGCCGGCGAGACGGTCATGCGCGCAATGCGCTCGGGCATTGGTGTATCCAGGCGCCATTTGGCGGCCTCGCCATACACCTTTCCGCTTGACCGATCGCTGGCGGCCAACCACGCCACCTCGAACCACGGATGGTTTTCAAGCAGTTGAATGAAGCGTTGGCCGACCATGCCGGTCGCGCCCAGTATGCCGATTGGATGTTTGGTTTGCATGGCTTTGTAAACACTCCAGTGTACAGGAGAAGTAGTTCACTTCTCCAATCTGCTCAGGGGCAATGCTATGGTAATCAGATTCCCCGTCGCTCGAGAGGGCGGGTCCAGATGATTCGCGCCGCCCGTACCAGATTGGTAGCCGTACGAACCGGGCCTCTCCAACCCACTTCACCCCCGTCTTCAGACCAGTTCCCGTTTTCGACAAAGGACTTCTCAATGGGCAAGTGCATTCTGTCGGCGATCGTTCTGTCCCTGGTATTCTGGCCGGCCGCATTTTCGCAGATGGAGGCGGACTCGGATCAGAAATTGTCGACCGACTTGTGGGCCTGGCGCGCGCGTACCGCGCCGTATACAAGCGACGATGTGCCTCGCATGGAGCGGCCATTGGGGGCGCAGCACGATTGGTCCGTATCCGGAGTCGATCGGCAGCGGAAAGAGCTGGCAGCATTTGACCAGCGCTGGAAACGTCTGGACAATGCGCACGCCTCCATCTCACTCCAGGTCGATCACCGCCTGCTCGGTTCGGCCCTTGCACGGCTGCATTGGGAACTCGATGTCACCAGGCGCTGGCAGAAGGATCCGAACTTTTACATCGAGCAGACCCTGACGCCCGTTGCAGAGGCGCTCACGACTCCCGCTCCATTCACCGACGAGCAAAGCCACGAAATCCTCGCGCGATTGAACGCGATTCCGCAGACGCTTCTCGCGGCGCAGCATACACTTGTTGCGCCTCCAGCACCCTTTGCGCGGCTGGCCATTGACTCTCTCGCTGAGGTTCGCCCAAAGCTGGGTCAGGTGGCCAAGGCTCTGCCGCCGGCAACAACCATCCCCGCCGCGGATTGGCAGGCTTCGGCCGACCGGGCAGCGACGGCTCTCGAAGAGTTCCGGTCGTGGCTCCAAAAGGCTCTGCCTTCGTTGCCGGAACAGACAGCCATGGGTCGCGAGCACTATGTTTGGTTCCTGCGCAATGTGGCTCTGATTCCATTGACGCCCGAAGAGCTGGTGGCGGAGGCGGAATTGGAATGGAGGCGTTCCGTCGCCTTCGAAGAACTCGAGTCGAATCGCAATCGAGACGTGCCGCCGCTGGTGATGAGCGCGACCACGGAGGAGTTTGTTGCTCGCAATCAGAAGCAGGAAAGCCAGGTCCGCGTATTCGTTGCGCAGCATGCGATTCTGACGCTGCCGTCGTGGCTGCATCATTACACGCTTCGCCCCATGCCGCCTTACCTCGCTCCACTCGGCGACTTCGTGGAAGCCGACGACTTCACCGGGCCGGCGCGCCTTGACCAGGATGGCATTCGCTATGTCGAGCCGCCATCAGCATCGGCTGGTTATTTCTGGTTGGGAGACAGCAAGGACCCTCGCCTTTCCATCGTGCACGAAGGGACGGTGGGGCATTACGGGCAACTCTGCATCTCATGGAAAAATCCCGATCCCATTCGCCGCCACTTCTACGACTCGAGCGCGAACGAAGGCATTGGCTTCTATGCCGAGGAGATGATGCTGCAATCGGGCCTCTATGACGACAGCCCTCACACCCGCGAGATCGTCTATAACCAGGCGCGCCTGCGCGCTCTGCGCGTGATTGCTGACGTGAAAGTGGCCCTCGGCGGATTCACGCAGGATCAGGCCGCGGCATTTCTCGAACAGAACGTGCCCATGAGCCCTGCCAGCGCGCACACTGAAGTGGTGGAAATGAACGAAGCCCCCGGACAGAAAATCTCCTACCTGGCCGGCAAGCTTCAAATTGTGAAAATGATGCAGGAGGCGCGCCAGAAACAAGGCAGAGACTTCAACCTTCAAAAATTTCACGACTTTGTGTGGCTGAACGGAAACCTGCCGATTGCTCTGCAGCGGTGGGAACTTCTGCGCGTCGATGATGAGATGAAGAGTCTCAGCTATTGAGCGCCGGGCCAGACAGGTACTGCGCAATGCTCACCGGCCACGGTGGTCCACTCGCGAACACGCCAGCTTTTCACAATCCCGCTAAGGACATAGGGATCTGCCCGGGCAAAGTTCTCGGCTACCTCGGGCGAGTCGCCCCTGAACAAAAGAATGGCGCCATCTACCGGCTTGGCGAGCGCCCCGCCCAGCAACAACTCGCCGCGATCGCTCGCTTCCCATGCCATGGCCAGGTGTTGACTGCGAAACTCCGCGCGGCGCTCCACGTAATCCTCGCCCACTTCGTAAAACAGCAAATAATGCATGACGCTTTGCTCCGCTAGTCCCTGGTCCCCGGTCCCTAGTCCCTGGTTTCACCCCATTGCCGCAAGCACTGCATCGGCGAACTGTGTAGTGCCGCACGTCCCGCCCACGTCGCGCGTCAGGATCTTGCGCTCGGTATACACAAGTTCGAGCGCCTTGTGCACCCGGTCTGCCGCCGCCTCTTCATCAAGATGACGCAGCATCAGGACCGCCGACTGCAGCAGCGCGGTCGGGTTGGCTACGTCTTTGCCCGCAATGTCCGGCGCCGATCCATGCACCGCTTCGAAGATCGCGCAATCAATGCCCAGATTTGCTCCCGGAACCAGCCCGAGTCCACCCACAAAGGCCGCGCACAAGTCGCTCACAATGTCGCCGTACAGGTTCTCGAGCAGCAAAGTGTCGTACTGGTATGGATTCATCACCAATTGCATACAGGTGTTGTCGATGATGTGCTCCCCGTAGAAGATTTCCGGGAACCCCTCCGCCACCTTGCGCGCGCAGCGCAAAAACAGCCCATCGGAGAGCTTCATGATGTTGGCCTTGTGAATGGAATGAATCTTCTTGCGGCCGTGCTTGCGCGCATATTCAAAGGCAAACTTGGCGATGCGCGTCGAGCCCTTCTCCGTAATCACCTTGATGCTTTCCACCACGCCCGGCACCACTTCATGCTCCAGGCCCACGTATTCGCCCTCGGTGTTTTCGCGCACGATGATCAGGTCCACGCCCGGCCATTTCGACTCCAGCCCGGGAAGGTTCTTGATCGGCCTGAAGTTCGCGAAGAGATCGAATTTCTTCCGCAGGGTGACGTTGATGCTCTTGAATCCGCCGCCGATCGGTGTCGTCACCGGGCCCTTGAGCGCCACCTTGTTGTGCTCGATCGAATCGTAAAGCGCCTGCGGAATATACTCGCCGAAAATCTCAAAAGCCTCAGCCCCCGCGGCATACCGGTCCCATTCAAACTTCACGCCAGTCGCTTCCAGAATGCGCACCACGGCTTGCGTCACTTCCGGCCCAATCCCGTCGCCAGGAATCAGCGTGATTTTGTGCGTCTTTGTCTCAGACATGAACTCTCCGACTTCCTATCGCTCTTTGGACGCTACTTCGTCTTCCCAGGTCCCTGATCCCTGATCCCTGGTCCCTGCTTTTTATGCCCTTCCAGCAACCCTTCCAACTCTTCCTTGAATTCCCGCACATCCTTGAAGTCGCGATAAACGCTCGCAAATCGAATGTACGCGACCGTATCGATCCCCTTGAGGTGGTCCATGATCAGTTCGCCGATTTCGCGCGTACTGCGTTCCCGCTCCGGGGCGTCCACCAGGAAGGTCTCCGTGGCATCCACAATCGCTTCCAGCTTGCTCGAGGCAACCGGGCGCTTTTCGCAGGCCCGAGCAGCCCGCTCAGCACCTTTTGCCGGTCGAATCGCTCGCGGCGGCCGTCCTTCTTCACCACCATGTAAGGAATCTCATCGATCCGCTCATACGTCGTAAAACGACGATTGCAGCGCTCGCACTCCCGGCGCCGCCGAATGGAGTCGGCTTCCTTGCTCTCGCGCGAATCCACCACCCGATCCTGGGCAAATCCGCAGTATGGACATTTCATGCAGGCTTGATTCTAAATGGGAAAGACGCCGGATGGCTCATCCCAATCAGCGGATCAAAAGACCGGTTGAGTAGGATCCGACACGCAAAACAGCGGCCCTCTCCGTCCCGAATGGCACACGTTTCGGTCGACTGAGAGTCAAATTGCTGCTGGATCACGCAAACATCTGCACGCTTGCCGCATCCATCTGGAAGACATGTTGAGCGTGTAGATTCAACGGTTTGCCTTTCTACCCCGATCGTGGAGTTGAAAAGCTCGCTTGACCGTTCTATTGTTATCACATTGCGGGATTTTGACGGTTTCCCGGGACTTCCGGAGCCGTGCCCGTTCCTTTGTTTTGTATACGAATTGAAATTGCGCAACATCCAACCTGTTAGAGAATGCGGAGATCGGCATCATGGAAAACAAGCCGGCACAAAATATTCAGGACACTTTCCTGAATACGGTACGGAAGGACAAAACCCCCATAACCATTTATCTGGTCAGCGGCGTCAAGCTTACCGGTAAGATTCGGTCCTTCGATAAGTACTCTGTCCTCCTGGAAAACAACAGCCAGGAGCAATTGATCTTCAAACATGCGATATCTACAGTAGTCAGCAATCGTAGCGTCCTGCACGGCGAACATCGTGCCCCGGGGATGCATACGGGTCTTGGCCCGGCTCCTGTAGGCGTGCCCTCATCGGCCCCCGCGACGGGGACTGGCGATGGCACACGCGGAGCTGTCTCGATTGGAAGTTGATCGGCGCGGGAACGCCCTGACCGGTAGTCGCATGCAATCTCCTGAGAAGAGTTCACGTCCCGGGAGCGCCACTCCGGAAAGAGCCATCCTGGTGGGAGTTGACCTCGCGGTTCGCTCCCCGAGCAAACGTGCTGGAGTAGCCGGCGCGCGCGCGGCAGTGCGCCCTGACGTCCAGGTCGACGACGGGACCGCACCCGCGCTGCTGCGCCTCGCTACCCCCGCTCCCGGCCCCCAGTCCACAGCACTCGACGCTGAAGAGTCCCTCGCAGAATTCCGTGAGTTGGTCTCGAGCGCCGGCGCTGAAATCGCTGCTGAAATCCTGCAGCGGCGCGTCAAGCCTGATCCCGCCACTCTCATTGGGGCCGGAAAAGTCGAAGAGATCGCGGCCGTTGCTGCTTCAACTGAGGCGGATCTGGTCCTCTTCGATCACGATCTTTCACCAACACAATTGCGCAATCTCGAACGCGCCCTTCCTTGCCGCGTTCTCGACCGCACCCAGCTCATCCTCGACATCTTTGCCCGCCACGCCCGAACCCGCGAAGGCCAGCTTCAAGTCGAGCTTGCGCAGCTCGAATACATGCTTCCTCGCCTCACCGGACGCGGTAAAGCCATGTCCCAGCTTGGCGGCGGCATCGGCACTCGCGGACCCGGCGAAACGCAGCTCGAAACCGACCGCCGTCGAATCCAGAGCCGCATTGACCATCTCAAGCTCAACCTCGATTCAGTCCGCCGCGTTCGCCGCCAGCAGCGCCAGCGGCGCGAGGCCGTACCCGTGCCCACCGTCGCCTTGGTCGGTTACACCAACGCCGGTAAAAGCACGCTCTTCAACCGCATTACGGGCGGCCATGTTCTCGAGTCCTCACGCATGTTCGCCACCCTTGATCCCAAGTTGCGTGCCATCGAGCTTCCCAGCCGTCGCAAAGTTCTCATCTCCGACACGGTAGGCTTCATTCGCAATCTGCCCCACACCCTTGTTACCAGCTTTCGCGCCACACTTGAAGAAGTGGAACAAGCCGAGGTGCTCCTTCACGTACGCGACGCTGCCTCGACCTACGGTGAAGAGCAAAAATCGCAGGTGGAAACGGTGCTGGCAGAACTCGGAGCTCTGTCCAAGCCGCGCATTGAAGTCCTGAACAAGATCGACCTCCTCGATGAACACCAGCGCGAAGGTCTGGCCTCGCGTCCCCAGGCCCAGGCGCTCTCCGGTCGCGAAGTCCCGGTCTCGGCGCACACGGGGGAGGGAATTGACGCCCTCTTGACCGCCATCGACGAAGCCTTGCACTCTGATCCCCTGATCGACGCGGATCTGCGCATCCCGCAGCATGAAGGCGGAGTTCTCGCCGCCATCGAAGGCGGCATGATCATCCATAGTCGCGCCTACGAAGGAAACCTGGTGCATCTCTCTGTCACCGGTCCAGCCTCGCTGGTCGGACGTCTACGCACCTTCCGGCTTCGGGATCGATAACTTCCCCGTCGTCCCGACCCTCAAGGCTTCACCTGCTCGTCCACAGGCTTGTATCCCAGGATCCGCATGTTGGAACCAAAGCGCCGATAGTTGCGGAACTCAATCGTGTTCAGCACCACCTGTCGCCTTCCAATTACCAGTCGCATCTGCGCGCTCACGGGCAGCAGGTAGTCGTGCCCATTGATGGCAATGTAGTCGTAATCCACGGTCATCCGTGACGAGTGCGTCGAGAAAGATTCCGGCAGATCGTCAGCTTCCAGCGTAATCCGCCGCACGCTCCTCGTTGCGCTGTCAATGAATACCTGCCCATGAAATCCCGCGATCAGTTCACGGCCGTTGGTCCCCACAATGCCGAACATCGAGTTGGATTTCTCCACGCGATAGTCGTAGACCTGCACGGTACCGCCGTTCAACTCGTCCGTTTCCTTCCACTGGAAATCCGCTTTGGACTTCTCGCTGAACACAAGGCGCAGAAATCCGCCAAACTCGCCTTCCGACAGCGCGCCTTTCATCGCCGCATGGTTGGTGCTATCGGATTTGCCGTTCACCTCCAGCGTGGTCCGGGTCTCCTGCTTGTCGCGATAGCGCAACATCTCCACAATGTTGTCTTTCAGCTTCCAGCGCCCGCTTCCGCTCGAATCGATAGACCGGTTCGTCACTTCGATACACATGAAGTTGGGCAATGAATCTGTGTAGTCCACAGCGCGTTTCCGCGCATCATCGGCCAGTTGCCGGGCTTCTTCCTTGGCCATCGGAGGAATGGCCGTGGTAGGCGCCGTGATAGCCAGCTGTCCCGGCAGCTTCAAATCGCTCGTTGACGCTGCCGCCGCAATTGTCGCCGTTCCACTGGCTTTCTCCGGCCCGTTCTTGGCCATTTCCGGAGCAGCGCTTGTGCCGTCGCTTTCCACGCTGAACGCCATCGATTGCGCAGTCGTCTTCCCGCCCTGGTTCAGATATGCCTTGATCTCGTAGTCGCCCGGCGGCAGCGCATTCGATCCGAACCTCGCTAGATAAGGAATCGGGCCCTCCGCGGTCCCCAGCTTCATTGGTAGCGGTGTGCGTCGACCCGGGTTGCCATTGTGAATCACTTCCATCTCAAGTGTTGGAGCTTCCTTCACTGAAACATCGGGATGAAGGATGAAGAAAAGCGAAACCCCTTTAGCGCTCGCGGGCAGCTCGTCTGAAATGTTCGCCGTGACCCTGTTTGTCTCATAGCGCAGCGGCTCAGTTGGATCGTCATCGTCATCGTGCATCGCATCCATCTTGCGTACCAGAACCATGTCGCTCAAAGCCAGCGCACCCGGCGCACTCTTGACCTCAAAATTGATTCGCTGCGCTGAGGCCTTGTCGTTACTCCGATCCTGAACAACGACCTCCGCCGTATAGGTTCCCGGCACCGCTACAAAATGCCGTTGCATGGTAATAGCCGTGGTGTGGTCGCGATCCAGCGTTTCCAGCGCGCCGCGTTTCGTAAAGTCATCCGCAAAGTGCTCCACCACGACGCCGTTCTTGTCCTTGATCTGCGCCACGATCGAAGCATGCGCCGAATACAGGTTCGTGTGCACATCCTCCTTGGTATCGAGCACTGAAATCGGAACCTCTACGGCCAGCGTGTTGGTGTTGCCATCGGCCATGTCGCCAAATTTCAAAACTGCCGCACGAAACTTGAAGTCGCTTGGAATCTGCGTACCGCCAAGAATCTTGAGCAGCGGCACCTCAAACGGCCGCGTTCCCGCTTCGGCGCCCGGTGCTACCGCGTAGTAACCGCTCTTCGACTGCACCCTGAGGTCCTTGCGAAGCGGCTTCACAGCGATCGTCCGGAAGCTCCCGTCGTATTCCGTGATTGGAGGCGTGTAGCTGGCCTGGTAATACGTTGTAAGGTCCTCGACCATCTGCTCCAGCGGCTTCTTCAGGCTGCCGTCGGCGTCGATATAGCCGCCACCCGTGTTCTCCGCCAGGTCGGCCATCGGGCTTTTCACGTCGCCCAGTGGATTGTGTTCCGTCTGGCTGCGCATAAAGTCCGTCATCACCTGAATGTCTTGCTGCGGACCCCACACATTGCCTTGAGGACCTGGTGTCCCGGCAATCGGCGTGCCAGCCTCCTGCTGCATACGCGGCACCGTCACCGGACCATTGGGTCCCACACCGATCACATCGACCCCCGGCTCGAAAGGTGCCTTGGCTGTGGCTCGCGCGTTGTCCCGCTGATACTGGCCCGACGAGTTCATCGCATCCAGGTCCACTGTGTAGATGGTCACTCCCGCCTTGGTCGCGGCCGCCGTGATCGACTTCACCATCTCCTTCGCGGCTGAGTCCATCTGCCGGTTCTGTGTGAAGTAGATAATCGCCTTCCGGTCGCCGGCTCGCTGTTGTGCCTTCACCAGCGCCAGCAGAGCGGCCAATGAACGCGACGCGTGCTGCTCCAGCGCGATGCGCGGCCCGTCTTCCAGAGCCGCCAGCAGAATCTGCGCCCGTGCGCGCTCTTCCACTCCCGCATGCCGACCCGCGGAGTCCACCCCCGATCGTGCAATCGAGATCAGGTCCTTCTCCGCCTGCGCCACAACCTTCGCTCGCCCCGGCTCCGTCTTGTCAGTAACAATGTTCACGCCCTGGCTGTGCGTTGATTCCAGCGAGGTCGTATCGCTCGCCGTGGCCAGGGTCGCCGCTTCTGCCGCCAGCTTGCGATCCTGCGTAAAACCCTGCAGAAGTCGAAGCCGCCCCGCAAAGTCCATCACCGCAACCGAGTATCCCTCGGTCGGCAGCGCCTTCAACACCTTTTGCCCGGCGATGCCCGCGCTCTTGGCCATCTGCCCCATAAAGCGGTCGAACACGAGCGTCACCATGTGTCCCCGCCCGCCTTCTCCCCTTATCAGGTGAAAATCGTGCAGCTTGACCGGAGTGCCGTTGTCCGTGACGGCGATGTCCTCAGGCTTCAGATCCTTGATCAGATGCCGCTTCTTGTCGTGAACCACCAGATCCAGCGAGACCTCGTCGACATTGGTGGTAACCGAAGGCGCCTGGAGCGGATTCGGGGCTGGAGTCCCGGCAGTGGATGGTGCCCCGGCCGGCGCCTGGGGGGCCGCGGGCGGCGCATTTGTTACTGTCTGGCCCGAACCTGGCAACGCAAGAAAAAGAAGTAGCCCGTAAAACGGTAAGTTTTTCATCGGTTTGATTCTCAAACTCTCTGATGTTTGCTTCGAATGGCACTCACGGCGATCTCCCAAAGCGATTTACAACACAAATTCTGCGGGAGAAATCAGTTGTCAGAAATTCTACGCCGAGCCGCATCTCCGCGGGGTGAATTCTGCCGGTCCTCGGTTACTCCGGTTCGGCCTCAAAGCAAGCCGCGCGCACCTTCCGAAGTGGAATGTGTTCCCCGCGCCCTCACGAAGCTGCAAACTTGCCGTGGCACACTATAGCTGTGAAACCCCCAGGTACCGGGAGCGAGAGCGCTCCAGTTCCGTCCATTACCACCGTGTCCAGCCGCGAAATCTATCGCAATCGCTGGATGCGGCTGCGCGAAGACAACATCCTCCGCTCCAACGGCAAAAAGGGTATCTATGGCGTGGTCGACAAAGACGATGCCGCCATCATTCTGCCCATCGACGGCGACAGCATCTGGTTGGTCGAGCAGTTCCGCTACACCATCCAGGCGCAAGCCATTGAACTGCCCCAGGGTGGATGGGAAATGGAGGTCGATGATCCGGAGGAACTCGCGCGCGGCGAGTTGCAGGAGGAGACAGGACTCCACGCCGGCCACATGGCCTACCTCGGGTGTTTGTGGATCGCCTACGGCTTCACCCGCCAGAAGCAGCATGTATTCCTGGCTACGGGTCTTTCCCCGGGGGGAACCAACCGGGATGAGGAAGAGCACGACCTCGTCTTGCATCGCGTGCTCATCTCTGAGTTTGAACAGATGATGTTCGACGGCACAATTCGCGATGGCTGCACTCTGGCCGCTTGGGGCCTCTACATCACGTGGAAAGCCCGTCAATAGACCCGGAAGCCGGATTCTCGCACTTACGTAATGTCATCCGTATCGAAGATCGGCTCCACGGTCCGCTTCTTCGGCACCCCGTGCACCTGGCTCAACAGGTCTTCAACCACATCCTCAAGCTGCCGCTGGCTCTCGATCACCGCGCTCATGCTCCGGAGATCGTCTTCATCCAGCGCGCGTTCCACCAGCGCCACCGCATGGCACTGTGCCACGTGATCCAGGTTCATGCCCTCAGGCGTCTTGGCCTTGATGCTCACCTGGTCCATGTCCACGCCCAGAAGGTCGGCGACCCGCGAACGCATCTCCCCCGCGATCGGCCCGATCTTCGGAGCCGTCAGCACCAGCGTGATGTCGATATTCACGATGCGATAGCGGGCATGCTCCAGCTCCTCCATCGCCAGTTTCAGGAAGATTGCCGAGTCGGCGTCCTTCCAGCGTTCATCGCCCGGAGGAAAAAAGGTTCCGATATCGCCGGCGGCCACGGCCCCCAATAGCGCATCCGTCACCGCGTGCAGCAGTACATCCCCGTCGGAGTGGCCGGCCAGCCCTTCCGGGTGGTCGATGGTCATGCCGCCGATGCGTAGCGGCACACCCGGCTTGAATGCGTGCGAATCCCAGCCAAATCCGATGCGTGTGTTCATGGTTTCCAGTAAACGATAGATTTAAATGCGGAGCGCTTCAACTGGGCCATCCCCTTCGGAGCAGTCCTCAATTGCCTCGCTCTTGCTGAGCCCGAGCCGAAGCCCGTCCCCACAAGGTTATCCCTGTCTCACTCACCGCGCGCGCTGGTGCAGATAAAACTCCGCCAATTCCAAATCGCCCGGCTGGGTGATCTTCAGATTAACGTGAGAACCGGGGACTACCGCAACCGGGTGCCCCGCGCGTTCCACCACCGATGCCTCATCGGTGCCCACAAACCCGTCCGCCGTCGCCTCGGCAAAAGCGCTCTGCAGCACGCTGAACTTGAATCCCTGCGGCGTCTGCGCCATCACGATAAACTCGCGCGGAATCGTCGAAACCACCAGCGCCCCGTGCGCCTTCCGCTCCACCTGCTTGATGGTGTCAATCGCCGGCATCCCCACAATCGCCGCACCGTGTTCAATCACCGCATCAATCGTCCGCTCAATCGTTGCTGCATCAATCAGCGGACGAACCGCGTCATGCACCAGAACCACGTCGTCAGGATCAGCCTTGATCACAGCCAGCGCATGCGCCACCGACTCCTGCCGGTTGTCCCCGCCCTCCACCACGTCCACGTGCCCGTCAAATCCGTTTTCCGTCACCTGGGCTTGCACACGATCGATCTCGGTCTTCCGCACCGCTACCACAATTCGCGTCACCCGCGGCACCGCGGCAAAGGCCCTTAACGAGTGCACCAGGATCGGCACGCCATCGAGCGCGAGAAATTGTTTTGGCTGGGGTCCCGCCATCCGCGTCCCCAACCCGGCAGCAGGAAGTATCGCAAAAACTTGCATAACTGGTGGAGTATACATCGCTACACGCTGCGCACGCGGTTCGCGCCTAACGCTGCAGGTCGTCGAACGGATCCCGGAGATGCATCTCGTTCGTCGCGCTGAATCCCAGCTTCTCGTACAGCGGCCTGCCCTCCTTTGAGGCATGCAGCGACATCACCCGGATGCCTCGCCGCGCGCGACTCCGCCATGCACATCATCACAAGCTCCCGGGCCAGCCCCCGCCGCCGATAGCCCCGATCCACGTACACATTTAATATGTAGCCCCGCTGCTCACCCACCGGGTCGAACGGCCCCGGCGGCCAGTCCAGAAGCATCAATCCAGCGGAAGCCACCGGCCTCTCGCCGTCGTACGTGATCCACCCAAAATACTTGCCCTCGACAATCACCCGCTCCAGCCACGGCACGCAGTTGCGCCGCATCGTCTCCAGCACATCCTCCGTACTCCTGCCCATGTCGGCGAACATCGCCTTGCGGTGATCGGCAATCAGCGCCGCATCCTCAAACACCGCCATCCGTGTCTGCAACATGTGCCCAGTGTATTTCCGAACCGCCTTATCCCTCACGCGCGCCGTATCATTTTCACGTGCCCCCTGCCGCGAAGCCTAAACTCACCCTCGACACAAACCTGCTCCGTCCCGGCCTGCGCCTGGCAGTCGGTGTCTCCGGCGGCGCGGACTCCGTCGCTCTCCTCCGCGCCCTCGCATCGCAGAGCAGGGAACTTGGCCTGGTCCTCAGTGTTGCCCACCTTCATCACGGCCTTCGCGGTGAGGAGGCCGATGCCGACCGGTCGTTCGTCGCGGCCCTCGCAGCCCAACTCGAGATCCCCTTTCACACCGATAAAGTCGACACTACCGCCCTCGCTGCCGCCGATCCCGCTTCCCGAAAATCCGCCGAATCTATCGAAGAAGCCGCCCGCCGCCTGCGCTACCAATGGTTCCGCCAATTGATGTCAAGCGGTCTCGCCGACGCCGTCGCCACCGCCCACACCTCCGACGATCAGGCCGAAACCGTGCTCGCCAAAATCCTTCGCGGCGCCTGGACCGAAGGTCTCAGCGGCATCCATCCCGCCGTCGAGCACCCCGAAGGCCGCATCCTCCGCCCCCTCCTCGCCACCACCCGCACTGAAGTCGAAGCCTACTTGAATTCCCTCAACCAGCCCTGGCGCGAAGACTCCTCCAACCGACAACTCGCCTTTACCCGCAACCGCATCCGTCGCGAACTGCTCCCGCTCCTCGAAACCTGGAACCCCCGCCTCCGCGAGCACCTCTCCCAGATGGCTGAACTCGCCCACGACGAAGAAGTCTTCTGGTCCGACGAGGTCGCGCGCATCGCCGCCAACGTCGTCCTCCCCGGCCGCCCCGTCCGCGGCGGAGGCCGTGCCGCCTCTGAAGGCATCGCCCTCGACCTCACCCCCTTCGCCGCCCTCAAGCCCGCCCTGCAGCGCCGCATCCTGCGCTATGCCGCTGAACAGCTTGGCTTTGCTCCCGACTTCCGCGCCACCGAAGCCCTTCGCGCCCTCGCCATCTCCGGACGCGCCGGCCAAAAATCTCGAGGCCGCGGGAGGCCTCCGTGGCGAACGCACCCATCGCGAACTCCGCCTCTCCGTTCACGCCGCACCCGGCCTCCCCCACCCGGCCGACACCAACCTCCGAACCGAGTTCACGCTCTCCGGTCCCCGGCGAAATCACCGCACCCCCCTACCGCCTCCATCTCCGCATCCAATCTCCTTCGCCAACTCATGCCTCCGCCACCCTCCGCCCCTGGAAACCAGGCGATCGCGTCCACCTTCGCCACTCCAGCGGCCCCAAAAAAGTAAAGGAAGTACTCGAGCGTATGAAAGTCGTCGGAGCCGCCCGCGCCAAATGGCCAGTCGTCGAACTCGGCGGCAGGATTGTCTGGATGCAGGGTGTCTCCGTCGAACCCGGCCATGGGATCGAAATCACCGTCACCCAACTGTGATCAGCCCGAAGTTGCGGCCACGCAACGGCATACGACGGAGACCGCCCGTTCCTGCCCCGGCAATCCCTGCCCCATTTTTCGATCAGCGAGACGATGTAAGTTTGGTCAGGTTGGGAGTACAATTTAACCTACTGCTCATCCGGGCGGTTCGCTTGTTTTGTCTCCCCTCGCGAACCATAGAACATTCTGTGACTTGAGGGGGGTCGCAGGCGTCTTAAAGGGTGTGTAGGCGGTACGAGGTCCTTAGGATCTTCCCCCGCCGGGAAAAGAGGAGTCCTGGTGAATTCAACCGTAAAAACTATCATGTTCTGGGTCTTCATCCTCATCTGTCTGCTTATGCTGTGGACGGTCGTGTCAAAAGGCACGAGCGGTCTGGGCGGTAAGGACCAGGAGATCTCCTACTCCGACCTGTCAGCCAAGATTGCGGCCGGCCAGGTGCAGGAAGCCACCATCCAGGGTTCCGATCTCCACGGCAAGCTCAAAGGCTCCAATACCCAGTTCCACACCAACGTCGGCGCCAACTACGAAGAGCTCAAGAAGGCCATGCTCGCGGCCAGCGTGAACTTCACCATCAAGGATCCGCAGAACAACATGCTTCTGCCCATCCTGTTCAACGTCGGTCCCTTCGTCCTCATCGGTGCCATCTGGTTCTTCATGCTCCGGCAAATGCAGTCCGGCGGCAACAAGGCGCTGTCGTTCGGCAAGAGCCGCGCCCGCCTGCTCTCCATGCAGCAAAAGAAAGTCACGTTCAAAGACGTGGCCGGTGTGGATGAAGCCAAGGAAGAGCTGAAGGAAATCATCGAGTACCTGCGCGAGCCGCAGAAGTTCCAAAAGCTCGGCGGAAGAATCCCCAAGGGCGTCCTGCTCGTCGGACCTCCCGGAACCGGCAAGACCCTCCTCGCCCGCGCAGTCGCCGGCGAAGCCAACGTGCCGTTCTTCTCCATCTCCGGTTCTGACTTCGTTGAGATGTTCGTCGGCGTCGGCGCAAGCCGCGTTCGCGACCTCTTCGAGCAGGGCAAGAAAAACGCTCCCTGCATCATCTTCATCGACGAAATCGATGCCGTCGGCCGCCATCGCGGTGCCGGCCTCGGCGGCGGTCACGATGAGCGTGAGCAGACCCTCAACCAGCTCCTCGTCGAAATGGACGGCTTCGAATCGAACGACGGCGTCATCCTCGTCGCCGCCACCAACCGCCCTGACGTGCTCGACCCCGCCCTGCTGCGCCCCGGCCGTTTCGATCGCCGCGTCGTAGTCGGACTCCCCGACGTTCGTGGCCGCGAAGAAGTCCTTCGCGTCCACGTCAAGAAGGTCCCCGTAGCCGACGACGTGAACCTCAACGTCCTCGCCCGCGGAACACCAGGCTTCTCCGGTGCCGATCTCGCCAACATGGTGAACGAGGCCGCCCTCAACGGCGCGCGCCTCAATCGCAAGCAAGTCACCATGTACGACTTCGAAACCGCCAAGGACAAGGTCCTCATGGGCGCCGAGCGCAAGTCCATGCTCCTGACCGACGAAGAGAAGCGGGTCACCGCCTATCACGAAGCCGGTCACGCGCTGGTCTCATTCATTCGCGACCACTCTGACCCCATCCACAAGGTCACCATCATCCCGCGCGGCATGGCGCTCGGCGTCACCGTCTACCTGCCTGACGATCGCCACAACTACACCCGCGAGTACCTTGAAACCCGTCTCGCAACCGCATACGGCGGCCGTGTGGCTGAGGAGATCTTCCTCAACCAGATGTCCACCGGCGCCGGTTCTGACATTGAAACGGCAACCGACCTCGCCCGCCGCATGGTCTGCGAGTTCGGCATGAGCCGCCTCGGCCCTCTCACCTTCGGCAAGAAGGAAGAGCAGATCTTCCTTGGCCGCGAGATCGCCCAGCACCGCGACTTCAGCGAAGAGACTGCCCGCCAGATCGACCTCGAAGTCCGCCGCCTCATCGACGAAGCCTACCAGTCGGCCAACGTGATCCTCAACGCTCACCAGGACGCCATGCATCGCATCGCAGCCGCCCTCCTCGAGCGCGAGACCATCGACGCCGAAGAAGTACGCCTCCTCATCGAAGGCAAGGACCTGCCCCCCATGCGCTCTATCCTGGCATCACCCAGCGATAGCGGCGGCAGCGGTGGCCAGCAAGTCCTCAAGCCCGAGAGCCGCGGAAGCTCCGGTTTCCCTGAAGGCTCACCCAGCCCGGCGTAATCGCAACCTGTACAACTAAGCACCACCATGGGCCGCTCTTCGGAGCGGCCCTTTCGCGCTCCGTCCCCCAACCCATCCGCTCAGACTTCGCCACCCACTTTACCCAACTTCGCTGTCATCCCGAACGCAGTGAGGGATCTGCGGTTGCCTCTGCGATGCAAGCACCACGAAATTTCCCCATTGTCCACAACTCGGGACCTTGGTGAACGAGCAGGGTTAAGATGAGTGTCGATGCGCACGCTGAATGCAATTCGGAGCTGGTTCTCAAATGTCAGGCAGCAAGCAGCTAAATATTCGGTCCGCTGCGATGAAACCGGCCTCACGCAGATAGTGCAGCGGGGAGAAAGCACCGAGACATTTCTACTTACGTGGAACGAAGTGACAAGTGTGATCGCCTATAAACGCGATTTTTTTCTGTTGACCAAATCCGCTTGCTGATTGAAGGGACAAACGACAATCGCTGCGTCGAGGTTACCGAGGAGGACGACGGCTACGAGCGCCTCATCGAGGAAATGCCCGTCAGACTCCGGGGCTTACCGCTTCCAAGTGAATGGTGGAAAAAGTGGCGCTTCCGCCGTTCGAGTTGTGTCGGACGCAGCTTTATACCCGAGAAGCGGGAGATGAGAAATGAGGGCCTAGACTGCCGTTGGGGAAGAGTGGTCCACCACCCGACCGGAACCGAAGAGAAGAACCTCGTCCAAGCAGGAACACCGCTATCGTTTTGGTGGTTCGGGCTTTCCATCCGGCTGTAGGGTCTTGGATACGGCGTAAACAATTGGCCCCATGTTCATGTCTGCGATCGGCGAGTAGTCGATGTCTGCGATCGCCGACACAGTGTCGCCGTTGTTGAGTCTGAACGTCACGAAGTAGAGTTGATGCCACATGTACTTGCTCAGGCGCTCCGAAGCTAATCGCCTCGTTCGGGTCGCCGTCACGTCTACTTCTGTGTGCTGGAGTACCCCGGCATCCTCAAGAGCCATCATCGTCATTGTTGTGGGCCAACTACCGCTCAAGTCCGGTCCCAGCTTGTCTTTGGATTTGCATTGACCCTCCGCTGTCGCAAACAGAAGAACGCAGGCAATCCAGACCGTCCGCTTCATCAGCCCCTCGCAATCGATGGAAGCGATTATCCCACCTCATCCCTTACCCGTTGCCGGGACTTTCGATGACAGCATCGGTCGGGCGAACAGAAGGCATACTGACGAGTGGGCCACAATCGTGCGCCATGAGCACGCGAAGCTCGCAAGGGCGGAACGTGCGCAACTGTTTAACCGATGAGGGAAGGCCCCTCGGGACCGGCTTACAGGAGCGGGTTCCAAACCACCTTCGGCGGCTGTGGCCCAAAGCCATGGTCGTGAGCGCGGAAGGAAAAGGCTCGGCATTGACCGGGTTAGGTGTCAGGCAAGAAGAGGACCGCAAGGGAACCACCGTTGAAGTGTCGAAACCTATTAGATGATGTCAAAACCGCGGTTTGGTTGTGGCCGCGGGATAAGCTCCGACGAAACCTGTTTACGGGCGAAGCGGCATCCGGCATGAGAGGTGGCCTGAGCTTGCCAAGGAGGCGGTTAGATGGAACATGGGAAGTCTTCAAGTGATGCTAAGAGAAAACCTATAAGTGCGACCCACGAAAGGGAAATATCGATGCACTTGAAGATGGCGGATCATCCTGTAGTAGCGTTGAAGCGTCTGTAACGGACGGGGAGCGAAGAGGATGACATGGCTCGACGGAGGGCATGGCCAACTGGGAAACCAGGAAGAGCCCTTTCCTCCCGAGAGGGCTTGCTCTCGCAAGAGACAAGCTGAGCCATGAAGAGCCGTATGACGCGAGAGTGTCACGTACGGATCTGTGAGAGCCTCGGGGTGAAACTCCCCGGGGCTACTCGACCGACCGGAGCATGTGGTGAAGTTTCGCTTGCAGCAATCCACTCCTCACAGGAACTGCCAATGCATGACGTACTCGCACGGAGCGTGGTTCACAGTCGCTGGTTTACCTTGCGTCGTTCGAATAGCATGGAGGACCGCGAGTGCGTTTGTGAGATCCGGGGCAAGGAGCACTTCCACTTCCCTATAAACTCCGGTTCGGTCCAAGACACCGGTAACGACGAAGGCCGAGGACGGGGCACCCAATGCGAAAATGGGGTTGTTCATCCTAGAAAAAGAATCGGGCATTTTGACCTCTGGCCTGTAAAGCCTCCTCAGTGTCATACCAGGGTTGGCTGTTTCTCCAGTTAGATCGACGCTGCCCGAAGCCTGACGATCAACGGACTCAACTGAGATATCAGCACTCAACAGCTTTCGTTCTCCGCATTTGACTGTCAGGTGCTTCGCCACAACCTTCCCTTCATAGGGGAGAGTGTCGGACCACACGGCGACGACACCACCAACGTTATTCATCGCGAGGTCGCCGTTGGGCGAAAAGTAGTACGAATCGGCGTATTCGGCCCGCTGGTCTGCAAACATTACCTTGCTTAGCCGGACAAGCGAGAGAGCACCATTGGAGACATGATCGATCTTCCAATTCGTTGCCCGAAGCGATACATCGGTGAGGTCTTCCCCAATCGGCGTAAAGAGAAAATCGACCAACATCAACACGCGGCTTGGCTCGTAGTCTGAGGACGAGTTCATTTTCCGTATACCGTTCGACTCCGCTTCCACTGCATGGTAGTCAGCCAGAGTTACTTCGCGTCGCCAATGGTGTGGTTCCAACCATGTCTCGTCATATGTGCCGTCACCGGTAATGAACTGCGTTTTTTCGCCCGGAGTAAGTAGTTCTTCACCCGCGAATGCATGGAACCTGACCCTGAGGTGAAATGGCTTCGACCCAGGCGAGCGCAACGTCATGCGCTCGCTGGCACGACGAAACCAGTCTTGTGATCGTTTGGGTTCAGCGGGACCGGGTTGAGTAGTGGTAGCGGACTGGGCCACTGTGCCGCACGAAGCGGCGGCGAACAGAATGAGACATAAGAAACCAGAGGTTCTCAATGCACACCTGAATCAGAAATTGACTTCTCGGAAGCAGTCCTGATTTTACTCCGACACCGCAGTTATTGCATTAGGGAGTGCGATCTGAGTGTATGACCGCCCACTCGTCAGTGACCAGTTGATCAAGACCGGCGGTTGCCCTGTTGCACAAGTAGTAATTTACGAGTCGCCTCAACTCAACAGCAACCCAGTGGATCAGCTTGAATTCGTGGCCTACTTGTCGCCAGAGAAGAGAGTTTGGACTCGAGCTTTGTGATTGCGCTTGCTGTAGCCACCGCGCACATACAGGCCGTAGGCCCATAGGGCAACGATGAGCGCCCCAGCGATGATCTTAAGCGCGATGACGGCAATATTCAGAACCAATGTCATTCTCTCTATGCTCTCACGTGTTTCGTTCTGGGTGTATTACCGCCGATGCGGAAGTTTCGGTCGCAGTCAATCCGTACCCACGGTCTTGGCGGCCCGAGGCAGCACAAAATCAGCACGGAAATCACAGAGCATTTTGTTCTCTCCTGAATCCGAACAGGTTCGAGAACTTGCTTTTGCGGCAGGGCGCCACTTTCAGTCGTGCCGCGGAAGCCAAGAAAGGGAATTGGCTTTAGCCCCGGCAAGATCTTGCTGGCCCAAAAATCGAGTTTTTCCGTAGCCTCTTCGGCCCCCGCCGGCCGGGACCGCCTGCTGATTCGCTGCGCCGCGATTGCAAGCTGGACATTGCGGGAAACTTTATGACGAATCCCTGGTCCCTATTCCCTACTCCCTGCTCCCTACTCTGTATCGCAAAGCAACCACCGACCTCCCTTATCCCTTCTAACGAATACATCACCACCTGCAGGAGTGTCTCTATTTTTATGCAGCATCTCAGGACCTTGTCCCTCGCCTTGTGTCTCTCGGAGGCAGCGCTCGTATGCGCCGCGCAAGCCCCCGTCAGCTTCTCCGGAATTACAACTACCGCTGGAAATACGCCCGCAACCCTATACGCAGTCGACCTCAACAACGACGGAATCACTGACATCCTTCAGGACACCGGCCTTTCCACGCCCGGCTTCACCGTGAGTCTTGCCAACGGCGACGGCACCTTCAGGCCGCCCGTCCGCTACCTCGTCGCGTCGGGTAGTCCCATCGGCATCAACCCCATGGCTACTGGAGATTTCAATAACGACGGCATCGTCGATATCGCGGTAGTGCTCGACCGTACTGCCCAGATTGCCGTCTACCTCGGTAACGGTGACGGCACATTCCAACTGCCCAGAATCTCCACCATTGCCCTGCCCACTGGCCTGACGTTCACTGAGGGCGGCGCCCAGGCGGCCGACTTCAACTCCGACGGCAAATTGGATCTGGTCGCATGGGCCACCGACTTCACCAGTGGCAAAGTTTCCACCACCAGCGCTCTCTTCGTGCTCCAGGGTGATGGCTCCGGCGGCGTCAGCAATCCTCGTGACCTGCTTGACGGTCCGGGCTTCCAACCCGTCTTTCAAACCTTGGTGGGCGACTACGACTCCGACGGTAAAGCCGACATCGCTGCCACAACCTACGTGAGCGGCGTTAACGGTGAACCCATCACCACCGTGCATGTCCTCTACGGCAACAGCGATTTCACCTTCGACGACACCACGCCGTACATCGCCCAATCGCCGTTCATCCTCGGAAGCGGCGATCTGAACAGCGACGGCTACACCGACCTTTACGGTCTCAACGGCTTCGCTGGCATTCAACAACTCGGCGTCTTCTACGGCAACTCCGCGCGCACCTTCTCGAGCTACTTCCTCACCCTCTCCGGCGCCAATCCGGCCGGCTCTTCGAGCGACGCAGCCAACTACATGTCGCAGTTCACGCTCGGCGACTTCAACGGTGATGGCCGCATGGACCTGGCCGTGATGGCCTGGAATCAGGCCGTCGCCCAGTCCAACGTAGAATTCTTCCTCGCCACCGGCAACCCCGGACAATTCACCGCGCAGACGGTCCCGCTGACCACGACCTACAACGAAGTCAGCGCGCCCATCGCCGGCTTATTCAGCGGCAGCTTCCTCAAACCCGACATCGCCCTCAACCAGAGCCCCAACTACGGAAGCCCGCCGCAGGACTTCCCGTCCTACCTGGTCGCCGAAGTGAACCAGGCATCCTCGGGCTGGTTCGGCCCGTGCATGTACCCCAGGGCCGGCGAGGGCTTCAACGTCTGCGCCCCTGGAACAGTCAGCGGATCCACGGCAACGTTCGGCGTCGCTGCCAACTCCTACGGTCAGCTGCGCAAAATCGAACTCTGGGTTGACGGAATCAAGCTGAGCGAACAGCACCACACGTGGGGTCAGCATGGATACTTCACCCTCAGTTCCACCTTCGCGCCCGGCACCCACCACGCCACGTTCTTTGCCTCCAACATTGACAATCGCCTGCAACGCTACAACTTCACCTTCACAACCGGGGCGCCTCTAGCCACAAACGGGAGACCCAATTCCACAACGGACGAGGACGATAGGCCGCGCCACCGATGATGGCAGGCCGGGGACTCTGCCGTTCTCACCTCACCCGGTGGACGCTCGCCCGAGCGTCCACCGGCCTTATGAATCGGTGCTGTCTTAGGGACCGGTACTACATATGTGGCAGATATCTACTACACCGCCTGGTCCGCCCTTCTTCCGCGTAGTTCACCGGACCAGATCGATCCCCAATAGGAATGTGTCCCCTGCAAGGCCAAGAATGTGGTCCCGGCAATGCTGACCTGAGCCCAAATTCGCGAGAGCATATCCCGGCCGCTCCAAAAAGTTGTCAAGCCCCCCTCTCCCTGTGGAAAACTCGGAAAACCCATCCAACCCGTTGCTGTCATTGGTCTTCCACGCCAAAAATAAATGTCGAAAATGACCCGTTTCGTTAGGGATTAATTCTCCGAACCTGCCATACTTGTATTAGCAATCGAGAAACGCCCGCCCAACCGGCGGGCGTTTCGCATTTGGCCACAAATCCATCAACCGCCATTCCACCATTACCCGGAGCATACCCAGAGCCTACCCGGACCAGAACAGGAGCCCGCCATGCCGAACCGCCAATGTCCTTCGCCAGTCTTCGTGGAGAGCCCTCTGTCGCCCGACTTCCGTCGCCTGTTGACCGCTCATGGTGATTCAAATCACGGTGAGCGCAAATTCCCCCCAAAAAGCCGTGCAACCCCATGCAACCAATCAACTTGACCGTTTTTTATTTCGCAAAATTGTCCGCAAACGGACACTTTTTGCTGCATATCCGCATCAATAAGGTCAAAATCAAGCATTCCAGCCCGTAGAAATCCGCGGCAAAGCGCCCCAGGCGGTATAGTGTCGTTGCAATCGCAAGGAGACGACCATGATCCGGGTAGCGCTTCTCTGCTTACTGCTGGTTGCGCCGCTGACTGCGCAAAATCGCACCGTAGACGTGCAACCCTCCGACGGGTGGCTCGACACCGGTGTCGAACTCAACGCCGGCGATTCGGTGCGAATCGCCGCCACCGGCCAGGTACAGTTCGCCAACTCAACTCAGGTCAGCGGCCCTGAAGGCCTGTCGCGCGGCTTCATGGATCTGCTCCGCGTGATGCAATTCAACGACGCCGGGCGCGGAGCATTAGTGGCCCGCATCGGATCGGGCGACGCCGCGCGGCCGTTCCTTGTGGGACCCCAGAGTGAGAGCAAGGCACTCGTCACCGGCCGTCTGTACATCGTCATCAACCACGCCTCGATGGATTCGGCGACCGGGTCGTACCACGTCACCATCACCAAGACCGTGTCGGCGGCGCCTGCGGTGGCGGCTGCACCAGTCAAAGTAACGGCGTTTCCGCAAAACCTCATCGATTCCGTTCCGCGGCGCGTCAGCGACCCCAACGGAGCGGCGGGTGATCGCACCAACTTTGTCCTGATCGGATCACAGGAACAGGTGCAGGCGGCGCTGAAGGCAGCGGGCTGGGTGGTTGTCGATCGCAGCGACAAGGAAGCCATCGTGCGCGGCCTGCTTGCCAGCCTCTCCAAAGAGGCTTACGTGACGCTGCCCATGAGCGAACTGCGGCTCTATGGCCGCGGGCAGGATTTCGGCTACGCGCAGGCCGACCCACTGCGGGTGGTGGCATCGCGTCATCACTTCCGCATCTGGAAGGCGCCGTTTGAAGTCGGCGGGCGAACAGTTTGGATCGGCGCGGGAACCCACGATATTGGATTCGATCGCGACCAGCGCAACAACGGCGTGACGCACAAAATCGATCCAAAGACTGACGGAGAGCGCGACTACATTCGCGACAGTCTCATGCAGACCGGCATGGTCATCAAGACCGACTACATTACTCCTGCCGACCCGGTGCTCGACGCAAAAACGGCTACCGGTTCGGAGTTCAGCTCTGATGGACGCACGCTGCTTGTGTATCTGGCCTCCGCGACTGGCAACGTGTCGACGGCATTTGGCGACGTTTTCTGCTCGGTGCTCAAACAGACCAACGACGCTGCAAACCAGTGGGGTCCGTGCTCCCGCTATATCGACTCGCCGGGGAAGGAAGATCTCAAGCTGGCAAGCATGTCCACCAAGTACCGTGTCCTCATCGTGCCCGGGATCATGAGCTCTTGCGTGTCGGACACGCCGGCGTTTCAGGAGGGGCAGGAGGTATTGAAGAAGCAGTACGGACTGGACGTGGCTCTGCTGCAAGTGCCCAACGATTCAAGCGAGTCGAACGCCAAGATGATTGGCGACTATCTGCGGTCGCATCAGGCGTCAGACGGAAAGAAGTTCATTTTGGTGGGCTACAGCAAGGGTGGGCCGGATATTCAGACCGCCCTGGCGCAGGAGACGGGCATTACCGACCAGGTGGCAGCGTTCATCAGCGTGGCCGGCGCCTCGGGTGGATCTCCCATTGCGGACCTGCTGCCGCAAATCACCGAGAAGTACATGAAGATGAATCCGATCAAGAGCTGCCAGGGCGATCTGGCCACGGGCTTCAGGAGCCTCAAACGTGAGACGCGCCGGGCATTTCTCACCGCCCATCCAAATCCGGTGGTGCCCACGTACTCGATCATCGGGAAGGCCGATCAATCCACTACTTCGAAAGCGTTGCTGGAGACGTGGCGGATGCTGTCGGCGTACGGCGGCGATGAAGATGGCCAGCTGCTGAGAGACGACGCGGTTGTGCCGGGCGCGAAGTATCTGGGCGCCGCACTGGCGGACCACTTTGCGATCGCGCTGCCGTTCGACAAATCAACCGACGCAACTATCCGCTCCCAGATGGACAAGACGACATATCCTCGCGCGGCGCTGCTCGAATCGTTGATTCGCTACGTGTCCGCGGATCTCGACCAGAACGCTGCCGGGGCTGCGCCAAACTAGCGGGCACGTAACGGAACGGTGTTGCGGGAGGTTCTATGGCGAAGGAAACTGTAGCACGCGCGACGATCGTGCTCTATGACGGCGCTGAACAGCCGGTTGCCGAGGAGATGGAAGTTCTGCTTGAAGTGAGGAACAGCGGGGAATCAATCGGACCAACTGAGTGAAGGGGCCGGTGATTCAGCTCGACCTTCAATTCTTCGATGGACCGGGGGACGATTACACGGTGACCCTCTGGTGAAGGGATACCGCGGAACCGGGGACTTTATCAAGGCAGATCCCAAGGTTCACAAGGTTTTGAAATTCATGTTGATTCCGGTTCCTGCAAAATTGGTTTTTCGGCCGTGGGCTGAGCTGAAGTTAAAGTATTCAATAGCGGCGCAGTACCTGGGGCTGGGCGTTGCGGACGATGCGGCGGCGATGAAGCGGTACATTGATTTGCAGACGAGCAAACCCGCGGCGCTGGCGTGTTTCCTGAACTCTGATTGCCGCGATGAACGGAATTGGGATCGGTTCTGGAAAGACTCCTCTGGATTATGTGAAGGAGATCCGGTGGGATTTCAAGTTTGCCCAGGATCGATTTTTTGCCTATATCGATCCGGCCATGATTCCGGCTGTGCAAGGCGCCTCGAAAGACGGGGGATTTGCGGAGGGAAAGAATCCAGGGTCCCTTCATCCCGGCGCCACGCTCAGTTACAAGCAGACCGTTTATGAATACTCCAACGTACAGCTCACGTTTCATCAAAACACCGCGGATCTGAAAACGATTGATGGCGTGGCGTGCGTTTTGTTCGAATCGGACATGGACTTATACAAGGACCTTATTGACCATGGCGTGCTTGAGGTGCTTCCGAATCTGCTTACGCACGGATTGACGGATCCGGTGGACATTCTTTCCCTGCGGTGGTTTGACACGACAGATTCGAACGAAACGCCGTTCGACCCAGGTTACACACTTGCTTGAGGGCGGAGCTGGCGGCTGGTGTGTTGTGTGGGTTTGCAGCCATTTGTGGGATAATTTGCTGGCTCGTTTCTCCACGATTTTGCTGAGAAGGGTTTGAGCGAAATGTGCAAATGCGCCGAAGGGAAGAAGCAGGTCCCTCGGCTCCGTTCAACCACCCCACGGACTAAGACCTGTCCGCGGGGCCCCCGGCGCACTCCGCTCGGGATGACACATCTTAAGTAGGAGAGAGCTTGTAGTTTTCCACTCCTGGGGCAGAAACAAGTCGCCAGGATGCGGTCCTTTGATTGTGCGACTGATTAGCAGAATCAGCTCCGCGCCACTATTAATCCCGGCCAACCCCGACCGAGTTTTTCTGCGAGTAGGTTAAGAACGACAACGAAGTTAGAACGTCGCCGGCTGAGCGCGCGCGATAATAGAGACGAAAGCAAACCCCGGTCTGTGTCACTGTTCCCTCCATCCGAGGTCACATGAGCAACATCAACGGCAAGGTCTACGCGATGAATGCCATTACTCCCATGAAGCCATGGAAGACGTGGATTCTGCGCGGATTTTTCTTTCTGCTGGGACACATCAAGCCGCTTCAGAAAGACCTGGTTGACTTGTCCTTCATCGAGTTTGCTCGATGGGTGGTTCTGCCGCGCAACGGATTTCCGTTCCTGGGGAAAGGGCAGGAGAGGGAAGAGCTGAAGTACGACTACCTTCTGTTCTTCAGCAATTTCAATGGCACGTGGAACCAGTACATTGATGCCTTCTCCGCCGTGCTGAGCAAAGGCCTGAACCTGGTGTGGCGATGGAGTGAAAAGTTTCCCGGCTCGGTGCCGGTGACTTTATTCAAGGAGTACATAGCCCGCGTGCAGTTCGATACGGACTATTACTACACCGCGTATCCCCATGCCACGGCCAACGATGTGAAGTCTGCACATATTGTGCAGGACTCGCTGGATCAGTTGGAACGGCAGGCGGAGCGATGCACGCCGCAGGAGTTTGCGGATGCGTACCTCAACTTTGTTTTGCAGATTCAAGCGCACCTCGGCGAGACAGGCGAAGCGCCCATCGCCGGATAGAGAAGACCGATGCCCAACAAGAACGGCAGCGTTTACGGACTTACGATTCTTTCGCCCATCATCGACGATGAGAAGGCGACGCCCTCTCACGATCTGCAGATCCGCGCTTACCTGGCGCAGCTTGATACGCGTGAGGGCAGCCCTTTCGCGAAGGCGCCGGGCACGCACCTGGCGCGGCTGGTGGTAATGGATGACGTGATCTATGTAGGAATGCCCGCGTGCGAGGAGCACTTGAAGTCGAAGTACCTGGTGTTTGAGTCGAACCTGGATGGCGACCTGGACGATTATCTCGGGGGACTTGCCGACAAGGTTCCGGAGCACCTGGACGCGATTTGGCAGCACTGCGTTGGTTACCCAGGCGCGCGCAACCGGCAGGCATTTATTGACTACATGAAGGCATGCCAACTGGATACCACCTTCTTTTTTGCGGCGGTGAACGACAAGTCAGTGAGCGAGACATTGCGGGCATTGCAGACGCAGACCGCGGTTGCCGATTTCATTGCAACGCACCAGGGAATGGATGCAGCCGCGCTGCAACGCGAGTTTGTGAAGTTCGTAACTCGTCTTAAGGCGCAGCCGGTACCCAGGCCGGGCTCGATGGGCCCGCATCGTGAAATGAAGACAGGCGGTCGAAATGAGTAAGCTCAACGAGACCGATATTCAGGGCTTTGTGCTGCGGGGCTATAACATGCCGGTGGCCCGCTATCTTTTTGTGCGATTAGATAGCGCGGCGCGGGCCCGCAAGATGATTGGCCGCCTGCTGAGCGAGATAACAACCGGCCAGCGATGGGACGGAGGCAAGCCCGAGAGCACAGTGAATATTGGGTTCACGCATCGGGGACTGCAGCGCCTGGAACTTCCTGACGCAACGCTGCTGACCTTTCCGGTGGAGTTTCAGCAGGGCATGCGGCATCGCGCCGAGATACTGGGCGACTGCGGCGTGAACGCTCCCGAGCATTGGGATGACGTATGGCGCGACGACAATGTGCATGCGTGGATCGGCGTGAACGGGATGACGCCGGAGGCGCTGGAAGTGCGATGCAGAGCGATTGTTTCAATTCTCGATGAAACGGGTGGTGGTGCCGTGCTGGCCTCGCAGGACGCTTCGTCGGTAGTGATCAACGGCAAGCCGACCACCAAGGAACACTTTGGCTATACCGATGGATTTGGCAATCCTGACTACGTGGGCGTGGAGCGGAGTTCGCAACCGGGACAGGGGAAATTGCTGCCCGATGGGACGTGGGCGCCGCTGGCGACGGGCGAACTGCTGCTGGGCTACGCGGACGAGGCGGGCGAGTTGCCGGTAGCCCCTGTGCCGCATCTTTTTGCGAGCAACGGCACGTTCATGGTGTATCGCAAGCTGCACCAGAATCTCGGAACATTTCGCGCCTATCTCGATCAGCAGGGTGCGATGTACGCGGGTGGCAAGGAAAAGCTGGCCGCGAAGTTCGTTGGCCGCTGGCGCGATGGAACGCCGATTGAGCTTTCGCCTGATCATGCGGACTCTTCGATCGCGCAGGATCCAAAGCGGAGCACGAACTTCACGTATGGCGCGGATGGCGAAGGCACGCGGTGTCCTATGGGAGCGCACATTCGCCGCGTGCATCCGCGTGACGCGTTTGGGTTCAATGGCAGGCTGATCAATCGCCGGCGCATTACGCGACGCGGTTTGCCGTACGGGCGATTTGCAGGGGAAGATGAGCCGGTGTCGGACAAAGAGGAGCGCGGGGTGATCTTCATGGCGTTGAATGCGAGCATCGCGCGCCAGTTTGAATTTGTCCAGCAGCAGTGGATTCAGTATGGCAATGATGCGCGCCTGGGAAATGACAAAGATATGCTGCTGGGCAGTCACGGGGGGCATGGCAGGTTTATGGTGCAGGGCGATCGCAGCGCGGCGAATCCACCGTTTATTTGCAGCAATCTTCCTGATTTTGTGGAACTGCGCGGAGGAGAATATTTTTTCCTGCCCAGTATTACTGCGTTGGGAATGATGGCCATGGGGCTGGTGGATCCGCGATAGATTTCATTCCTCGGAGCGATAGATGGAAGAGGAGATTCAAAAGGCTGAGGCAAGCGTGAAGAAGGCGTGGCCCGTGGTGATGAGCTGGGTTGGCGGGATCAGCGCGCTCATCGGCTTGTTCGCCAGTCTTGCCGGGGGTGTGAGCTGGTTTCGAAATCATCAACGGCAGAAGGCGGAACTGCAGGGAAAGATGGCGCTGGCGCAGGGTCAGATTAAGCAGGGAGAGTACCAGGCGGCGATTCAAACGTATGGAGAGATTCTCAAGGCCGACTCCGGTTATCGGCCGGCGCTGGATGAGCAGTTGAACACGGCGATGCTGTGGAGCGAAGATTTTCATGTTCCCGGTCAGAACTCGGCTGAAATTGCAGCTGCGCGAATTGATCAGATCATGGCGATTCTTGACGCGGGCCTGACGCGGAGCAAGGGAACGCAGGCGGCGGATGTGCATGCGCATATTGGCTGGGCGCATTTGCTCAACGAGAACATTGCACAGCGTGAGGATGGCCCGCTCGCCGCGCAAAATTTTCGCGCGGCGCTGACTGAGGATCCGACGAACGTGTACGCGCACGCCATGATGGGCTACTGGATGCTGCACAACGGAGGAAACTTTGCGGAGGCGGTTCAACATTTCAATACAGCGGTTGCGACGGGCAAGGCGCGTCCTTTGGTGCGAAAACTGCAATTCAGCAGTCTGGGCCATCGCGATATAAAAGACGCGAGAGTTGAACTGATGAGGGTCGCGAATGAGATGCGCAAGAATGGTGAATCTCTTGACGATGGATACAAGTCCGCTGCTCGCGATTCTTGCTTCGGTTTCCACGCGGCGGATCATGACGGGATGACGGAGTCGCTGTCCGCTGTGCCAGGGGATGAAGCCTGGCCGACTTATTTATGGTTGGACGACAGGGGGCTCGACGAGCGTCGCGACGAACAACAACGGAATCTTGAACACGATTTCATTAAGGCGAATCTTCTGGAGCTTTCCGGCAAACGGCGAGAAGCGCTGGAACAATATCGCATTCTCCAAAAAAGATTGAAAAATACCCTGTTCATTATGAAGGATGCGGTTGATGCTGCGATCGTGAGGCTGTCGCGGGTAGGGTGACTGAACTCAACGTTGCTTAACGTGGCTGGCAGTTTCCTTCGGCGTGGCGGCGGGCGCTTTGACGCTGGTGATCAGGAACTGGCCTCCCAGGATCAGCAGCCAAATCCAAAGCGCCAGCCGCAGCGGCCGGCGTGGGACCTTGACGCTCAGCATGGTCCCCGCTATCGCGCCGAAGACGCCCCCGGCAACGAGCTTCAACAAGAGGTCAGTGTTGGCGCCCTGCGAGAACCAGTGCGCGCCGCTTCCAATGAGTGACACGAGGAAGCCGAAGGCGATGTCGGTTCCGACGACCTGCGCGGGGCTGAGCGTGGTGAGCGAGAGCAGGGCCGCGGAGCCGAGCGCGCCCGCGCCGGCGGATGAGAAGCCGACTTCAGCGCCGACGGGGAACATGAGCCAGGGCATCCAGTGGCTGCGGTCGGGGGCTTCCTCACTGCGCTTTGCATTGCGGAAGTGGAAGATGAGCTGCGAGATGGCGGTGGTCACGAGGATGGCGCCGAGCAGGGCGTTGAGCAGGTTCTGCGCGTTGGCGGTGATGAGGTGCTTGAGAAACATGGAGCCGATGATCACTCCCGGCGCGCCGCCGAGGAGCATGAAGCCTAGGGTCTTCCACGCCACGTTGCCGCGGACGATTTGCGCGGGAATGAGAATGAGCTTGACGGCGGCTGAGAACATGAGTCCGATGCCGACGGCAATGGATGCCGGAACGCCGAGAAACAGAACCAGCACGGGCACCGTGATGGTTCCCGCGCCCACACCGGTGAGCGCGATAAACATGGCGATCAGGAATCCGAGGATGTAAGGCATAACCGTTTCCTAACTCGAACTAGTTGGTTGATGGCGCGGCCTGAATGTGGATGCCGCACTCCACCTTTTGCCCGGCCCAGCGGCCGGAGCGGGGATCGTTGGGGTCAGTGGGGAGCGAGGTGCATGGCTCGCAGCCGATGGACGTGTAGCCCTGGTCGTAAAGAGGCAGCAGGGGGATGTTGAACTGCTGGCAGGCGTACCAGGTGTCGCGGGTGGTCCAGTTGGCGAGGGGCGCGAGCTTGAGTACCTGCTTGCCCGCGGGCAGCGTGAACATGGCGGACTCTTCAAGGGCGGTGCGGCTGCGGGCCTGCTCGCGGCGGAGGCCGGTGATCCAGACGCGGTAGTTGGCGACGGCCTTGAAGAGCGGCTCGACCTTGCGTAGCTTGCAGCACTGGTCGGGCGAGGTGCGATAGAGAAGGCCGCGCTCGTTCTCCTGTTCCTCGACGGTCTTCTCGGGGAGCAGGTTGATGAGATTGAGATTCCAGTCGCGAGCGATCTGGTCGCGGTACTCGTAGGTCTGCTTGAAGTGATAGCCGGTATCGAGGAAGAGGACAGGGATCTTAGGATCGAGTTCGAGGGCGAGCTTGGTGAGGAGCACGTCTTCGGCCTGGAAGCTGCAGGTGAGGCAGACGTCGCCTGCGCCGGTGATCTCCGCGGCGAGGGCGCTGCGAACGGCTGCGATGCGCGAGGCGACTGCTTCCTGAATGCTTTCGATTCCCGCGTTCTGAATGCCTGACGTTCCGTCGGTGCCGATTTCGATTGTGCTCATTTAGAGACCTGCCTGTTCAGAGGATGTGAAGACGCCGGTGCGGTGGAGAAGCTGGTGGATGGTGGAGACGGCTTTCATGGTCTCCCCGGTTTCGAGGAAGATTTCCTGACCTTCAGACTTGGCGATGAGGATGCTGTCGTCGCCCGAGTGCCGGAGGAGGACAAGGAAGCCGGCCTTGGTCTGCAGGTCGATGACGGTCTGCAGGAGAGAACGGCTGGAGCGGTAGGGCTCGACTTCGGAGTCGATGCGGACGGAGACGACACCGACGGTGAAGAGGGAGCGCTCGATGGAGTCGACCAACGAGACGGGGCCGGTGAGCTCGAGGACGGCTCCGCGGTGGCCCCAGCGCGATTCGCGTTCGCCGGGAGTTACGGGGCCCCATGAGCCGGTGTCCTGGCTCTCTTCAGAGTCGGATGAGTGCGAGGTGCCGGTGACCATGCCGGCGGCGACGGTGCTGTTGGTCTCGGCGTCAATGAGGATGAATGCGCCGGTGGTGCGATTGAGCGCGTAGCGATCGAAGGCGGCGGGGCGCAGGAGCACGAGGTTGACGACGCCGATGGCGTTCATCTCAAGCGTGGCGGTGGACTCGTGGGCAAGCGTGGCCACGTTGGTGCGGTGGTCGATGGAGGCTACGACGGCGGGTACGAGCTGGCTGGTGTGCTTGAGCAGGTAGCGCCGGTTGAGCTCGAGGGGAGTCTGATTCATCCACACGAGGGAAGCCTTGACGTGGTTGGTGAAGCGGCCGGGCTCGTCGGCGGTGGCGATGAGGTCGCCGCGGCTGATGTCGATCTCGCGATCGAGGACGAGGGTGACGGAGAGCGGCGCGTAGGCTTCGGCGAGGTCGCCGTCCCAGGTGACGATGCGCTCGACGACGGCGGTGCGGCCGGAGGGCAGGACGGTGATGGCGTCGCCGGGGCGGACGGTGCCGGAGGCGATTTGACCGGCGAAGCCGCGGAAGGTGTGGTCAGGGCGCGTGACGCGCTGCACGGGGAAGCGGAAGGGCTCGCCGGCGGTGTCCTGCGAGCGCGGGAGCTGCTCGAGTAATTCGAGCAGAGAAGGGCCGGTGTACCACGGCATGCGCATGCGGTTTTGTGGACGATGTTGTCGCCCTTGAGCGCGCTGACGGGAACGAAGATGGCGTCGACGGGGTTGCCGGTGTCTTCTGCGATTTGATCGAGGACTTTGCGGAAGTCAGTTTCGATGGAGCGGAAGGTGGCTTCGTCGTAGCCGATGAGGTCCATCTTGTTGACGGCGACGATGAGGTGGCGCACGCGGAGCAGAGACGCGATGTAGGCGTGGCGGCGCGATTGCACGAGGACGCCTTTGCCGGCGTCGATGAGGACGACTGTGGCATCGGCGGTGGATGAGCCGGTGGCCATGTTGCGCGTGTACTGCTCGTGGCCCGGCGTGTCCGCGATGATGAATTTGCGGCGCGGCGTGGAGAAGTAGCGGTAGGCGACGTCGATGGTGATGCCTTGTTCGCGCTCGGCGCGGAGGCCGTCGGTGAGGAGCGCGAAGTCGATCTGGCCGGGGGCGGTGGTGCCTTTGCCCTCGATGGACTTGACCTGGTCTTCGTAGACGGATTGCGTGTCGTAGAGCAGGCGGCCGATGAGGGTGGATTTGCCGTCGTCGACGGAGCCGGCGGTGGAGAAGCGGAGGAGGTCTTTCTCGCGCTCTTCGGCGAGGAATTCGGTGATGGAGAAGTTTTCGGCGACGATCATTTATTGGTCTTCTCCGTGGAGTGTTGGTTGAGGTTCGTGGTATCCCACCCTAGCGACAAACACAAAGACGTCGCGAGGGTGGGGCACCCGGCCTGAATCTGGGAGAGGCCCGAAAAGCATGCCTCAGGGGCTAAAGCCCACAAATTTTTCGCGGCAGTTACGGCACGACTAAAGTCGTGCCCTGTTACAAAGCGTTTTATGAAGGGCCCGCGGCTAAAGCCGGATTCAATCTGCGGTCGGTTCAGGGGCCTAAAGGCCCCTGCTCCCTCCGGAAATGCAGAGAAGCAAACAAAGAGTGGACTCATGGCTAGAAGTAGCCCTCCCGCTTTTTGATCTCCATGGAGCCTTCCTGGTCGTGGTCGATGATACGGTTGGCGCGCTCGGAGGTGCGGAAGGCCAGGAGCTCCTCGATGATGTCAGGGAGGGTTGTGGCGTTGGAACGGATGGCGCCGGTGCAGGGCGTGCAGCCGAGCGAGCGGAGGCGCGACATGACCATCTGGGGTTTCTCGCCGATGCGCGCGACGAAGTCCTGCTCGATGGGGAGGAGCATATCCTGTCCGCCGGGCAAGGGACGAACGTACATGGGGCGTTCCTTGGCGAAGTAGAGATCGACGATGGGGATGTTTTCCGCGTGGATGTATTGCCAGACGTCCATCTCGGTCCAGTTGGAGAGAGGGAAGACGCGGATGGATTCGCCGGAGTGGATGCGGCCGTTGTAGAGGTTCCAGAGCTCGGGGCGCTGGTTTTTGGGGTCCCACTGGCCGGCTTCGTCGCGGAAGGAGTAGATGCGCTCCTTGGCGCGGGATTTTTCTTCATCGCGGCGGGCGCCGCCGAAAGCTGCGTCGAAGTTGTAGTGGCGGAGGCCGTCGAGGAGCGCCTGGGTCTTGAGGAGGCCGCAGCAGCGCTTGGTATCGAGGGCGATGGGGTTGGTGCCGGCGGCGATGGCGGACTCGTTGCGCCAGACGAGAAGTTCGGCGCCGATGGAGCGCGCCATTTCATCGCGGAAGGTGAGCATCTCGGCGAATTTGAAGCCGGTATCAATATGAAGGAGCGGGAAGGGAATGGGGCCGGGGAAGAAGGCCTTCTGCGCGAGGCGCAGCATGACGGAGGAGTCCTTGCCGATGGAGTAGAGCATGACGGGGCGCTCAAACTCGGAGGCGACTTCACGGAAGATGGCGATGCTCTCGGCCTCGAGGAGCTTCAGGTGGCTGAGCCTGGGTGACGAGAGTGTTTCGCGGGATGGGGAGCTTTGTTGCTCGGTGATCGGCATACAGACCTCTTGGATTAGGTTGCTGGATGGCCGATGCGGAAAAATAAGAGACGCGTCCGGCCAATTCAGCGGCGGGTGCGTCATCTGGATCAATAAGTGCTTATGGATCAGAGATTAGCGAGGACACCCGTCGACGATGTTCGACAGGCAACAACAGGACCGGCTATGGATGGCGCGGGGCATGTGTTTGGTTATCTTAACAAATTTGTGAGGTGGGTGACAAACGAACCCTGGGAATGGGGAACTAGAGGCCGCAGTTTCGATGTGGGATGATGTCGCATGATTCTCTTCAATTGGTGGCTGGCGGGATGGCTGATCCTCGCCTTGCTGATGGTGGTTGGGGGCGTGTTTGGTCTGAGGCTGGCGCGGAAAGTGCCCGTGCCGTTGTTGAGGGTGATTGTGCGGATCGCGGCTTCGGGATCGGCCCTTCTGGGCTTGCTTGTCACCTTGCTTCTGTGGGCCGGTTCAGGATGCTCGGGTCACTCAGCGCCGATCTATTCGCCGTCAAGGAGTATGGCGGTGAGGATTGAGAATCTGGATGAGGGCGCGACGGGCGGAAGTACCCAGGTGGAGCTTTACTGGGCGCATGGGTTGCGTAGCAAGACGGTCTATTCGGGGGAGTGGGCATCGGTCGAGCCGTCGGATATTCACTGGGAAGGCAATTCGAGGCTCACCATTCAAATCAGGGATGCGAGCAGTGACTATTCTTCTCGGTGCGCGAGCGCGGGCGGGGTCAAGGTGGAATGTTCGCCGCGACCGTTGCGATGAAAGGGATTCCGTGTCAGCATATTCAGGAATTGAAGGCGAAGCATGGGATTAACTACGACTCGCACGGCAGTTACCGGTTCGTTGAGGAGCAGGGCTTGTCTTCCTCTGGTCATGACTACGGGTCGTAGATCTGAAATTACATTCCAGTGACAACATTTTGTGCGAAGCCGGCCTATGATTCAGGTCGGGCCTGTATCGCTGCGGAATTTTTCATTTGCATGGTTCTCTCATGTTCGATCGATGAAGCCTGGGGCCTTTTGTCGGACCGCGCTCCCGTTTCTCTCACGGGTTTGCGCGAGGGGGATTTGCACATGTCGGAATGGGAAGACAGGCAGTATTTCTGGGTTGTGGTTTGCAAGAACAAGCATTTTCATGAGCACCAGAACATCTGGTTTGGGCACAGAATTCTGCTGGGCGAAACCGATTCATTTTGCTCTCTGCCGATTGCGGAGCCGCGCATAAGCGTGCGGTGCGATACCTGTGGCAAGGAATACGACTACAAACAGAGTGAAATTCTGAAATTCGAGTCGGACCCGATGCCGTCGTTTGTAGAGCACCCTTTGTTTCGATAGGCGCACTATTTATTGATTTGATATGCGGTCGTGAGGGCAGCCGCTTGCGCTGTGCGTGCTGCCCTTGAGGCCCCGATCTTGCCTGACCTGCACCATCTCAATTGCTAATTTTGACCTGGTGCAGAGGCTTGCTGAAGCTGGCGCTGATAGCGCGACACGTTGGCGCGGAGGGTGGTGGCCAGTTCGGTGTCGTTGCGCTCGATGGCAATGTCGAGGGCGCGCTGAGCGGTGTCGATGGCGGTCTGAAACTTGCCGGTCTCAGAGTACATGGCGGCGAGCATCTGGAGAATGGCGGGCTCGCGGTTGCTGGTGAGGGTGGCGGCGGCCTCAAAGTGCGGCAGGGCCTCAGTAAAACGGTTGCTGGCGGCGAAGGCGCGGCCGAGGTTGAAGTGGCACTCGCCGAGCGGGGCGCGAGGTCGACGGCTTGCTGAAGTTCGGCGATGGCTTCGTCCAGCTTGGCCTTCGCGGGCGAGGATGACACCGTAGATGTTGTGGCCGTCAGAGGATTTCGGGCGCGAGTTCGATGCCGGCTGGAGTTCGAGCTATGGCTTCGTCGCGATGGCCGCCTATGACTTCGAGGATGTGGCCGCGATTGATGTGGGCGGCGCCGTTGTCGGGGTTTAGCTCGATGGCTTTCTGGATCTGCGTCAGTGCTTCGTCGAACTTGCCGGCTTCGGCGAGGGCGCTGCCGAGGTTGTTGTGGGTCTGCGAGCTGTCGTGGATTCATGGCAAGGGAGCGCTGGTAGGCGTCGATGGCCTCAGCGGTCTTGCCGGTGGCGGCGAGAGCCACGCCCATGTTGTTGAGGGGGCGCGCATCGGTGGGATCCTTGGCAGCGGCGACCTTCCAGGCGGGGACGGCGGCTTCGTACTTGTGCTCGTCCTGAAGTTGCTGGGCGAGGTCGAACTCGCGGTAGAAATCGATGGCGGGAGTTTCGATGTGGTCGAGGGCTTCAGTGCCGAGGTTGACGAATTCAGGAATGTTGACGGCGCGATTGGAGGCCGTGGCGTTTTCCACGAGGACCGGCGGGCTGGCGTGGCCTGTCGACGTCGATGTGTGTGAGGTAGAGGTGCGTGTAGAGGGACGGGCTCTTTGAGGAGAAGGCGAGCCAGCGGCCATTGGGCGACCAGGTGTGCCAGGAGTTCATGACGGGCAGGTTGGATTCGAGTGGACGCGCTTCGCCGCCGTCGAATGGCACGATGTAGAGCTTGCTGTCGGGACGCATGAGCAGGCCGTTTTTGCATTGCACGAAGACGATCCATTTGCCGTCGGGCGAGACCTTGGGGAAGTTGTTGCTCATGCCGTTTTCTGAGGCGCCCACGGACGCGCTCGGGCGTGCCGCCTCGGCCGTCGTTGAAAGGGATGCGTAGAGGTCGTATTGGATCTGGGTCTCGTTGGGATCGTTGGCGTAGAGGGAGCGCTGGTAGCCGGGGGGATAGGGATCGCGGGCGGCGGCACGGGAGTAGACGAGGTACTTGCCGTCGGGACCCAGAAGGCGGACGTCTGAACGAAAGCGGGATCGTCGGCGCCGGGAAGAGGCTGAAGCTTGCCGGTGTCCTTGCTGTACCAGGCGAGGACGCCGCGGGTGGGATAGAAGACCTGGCCGAATCCGTAGTCGGGATAGAAGCCGTTGTAGAGGCGATCGAGGACGCGGATGCCGTGGGCGTGGGGGACGTCGATGGAGTTGACGACGAATTTGCCGTCGGGCGAGACCTGGCTCATGAAGCCGAAGCGCTTCTGGCGCGTGTTCTTCAGAGAAGGAACTCCAGCGAAGGAGATAGTCGTTGGTGATGGTGCTGACTTTCTTGAGGGGGACGAGGGCGTAAAGTCCCTTGTCGTTGGCGGGGCCGTCGACGTCGATCCCGAGGGTTTTGCCGTCTCGCGAGAAGGAGTGGCAATTGCCGCAGGTGGGGAGATTGGTCATCATGACCTTGCTTTGCGGCTCGGTTGATATAGCGGAGCTGCCATTTGATTTTGGGCAGGACGGAGTCGGGAAGTGGCTTGATGACGCCGCGCTGCTCGGTTTCCGGCGCGGGCGGGATGAGGGGGACGTCACGATAGAAGATGGGAGCGCCGACGGGGTCGCGCGAGGTCGAGATGGTGGCGCGCATGGTGGAGACGGGGGTGCGGTCGTGCTGGGAGACGTAGCCGCTGATGACGACGGTGGCAGGGGACTCGACGGAGTGCTGCTTGATGGTGGCCCAGGTGCGGTCGTCGGGGCGCCAGGTGTGCATCTGAAGCTGTTCAGGCGTCAGGGTGGGGGGTACGTAACCGATCGAGGGCCGTGTCGAGTTCGCCGATCTGGAGCTTTTCACCGTTTGACCAGATGCGGATGGGGTGGCCGTTGGCGAAAAGGATTTCGATGCGCCAGGTGGTGGCGGCGGGGTTGTCGTCGCGCCACTGCGAATTGGGGCGGAATGATGTCGGGCGGGTAGATGGTGTTGTTGGCTGGGACGTCGATGATGATCTCATTGGGAGCGGACGAGGCGGGGGCGTACATGGAGACGGCGCGGGCCCATTCGGGGATGGGGCGAGTTTCCTGCTGGCCGGCGAGAACACGGATGGGGGGGCCTGAGAGTAGGCCCGCTGCTGCCGTCAGGGCTAGCGCGCAGGCTGCGATGTTTGCCCGATTCATCCCGTTGCCCTCCCTTATTGGGGAATCCGAGTTCTAGGATGGCGGGTTCGGGAGTGGTTGGGCTGTGATCCAGCACACATGAAGGACTCAAAGGCCCGTTGCCTGGTTGAGGGTGTCGGTGTCCCAGGTCTGAAAATCCAACCTGGGGCACCCAGGGTTTTGCTTTGGGGAGAAAGGCAAGGCAAGAACAACCGCAGATCCTTCGACTTCGCTCAGGAAAACAAATCCAGGTATCGAGGGCTGGTCAGGGTTTGGGTTCGATTTGTGGTGGGGCGGGTTCGGTGACTTTGACGATCTGGTCGGCGTGGACGTTTTCCAGCTTCTGAACGATGCCGCTGGGCCAGATGATATCGACTTCGGTAGCAGCGGTATCCGGGCCGAGGCCGAAGTGGACAGGTCCGAGGCTAGATGAGGCGTAGCAGACGCTGGAGGTCTGGTGGTTGTGGTGGATGCCTGAGGGGCTGACCACCTTGATGCGGGTGCCGATTCCGTCGCGATTGCTTTTGACGCCGTGGAGCGCGAAATCGAGCCAGTGGCCGGAGTTGGGGCTGCGGTTCATCCAGAGTTCTGCGGGTGCGTCCATTGAGGTTACAACGATGTCGACTCGACCGTCGCCGTCGAAGTCGCCGAAGGCACAGCCGCGGTGGCGGGCGGCGGAGTCGGGAACGAAGCCGGCTTCTTCAGTCAGCGGTTCCCACTTGCCGCCTTTTTGGTTGTGGAAGACGGTGTTGGGCTGCTTGACGTCTGCTCCTGGTGGATGAGTGGCGGAGACGTGCCCGCGGGAGACGAAGAGGTCCTTTTTGCCATCGTTGTCGAAGTCGTAGAGGCCATCGCCGAATCCCGCCATGCTGAGGCTGCGTTGGCCCATGCCGCTGGAAGCAGTAACCTCCTTGAAGTCGCCGTTGCCGGTGTTCTGGAGGACGGGAAAGGTCTGCTTGTTGAGGGCGACGTAAATGATGTCGGGGTACCCGTCGTCGTTGAAGTCGCGGAAGTCGAGACCCATGCCGGAAATGAAGGATCCTTCTTCAGGCAGCGCGGTGTTGGTCTGAAAGGAGACTTCTTCAAACTTGCTGCCGGTGTTGCGGAAGAGGAAGTCGTACTCTGAGTCGTTGGTGACGAACAGGTCAGGCTTGCCGTCCAGATCGAAATCAGCGACCCCCACGCCCATGCCTTTGCCGACATGCTCGCGGATGCCCCATTCCTTTGAGACATCTTTGAATATGCCGTTTCCCTGGTTGAGGAAGAGTTGATTCGGTACACCTTTGTAGAAACGCGGGTGGCAATACTCGGGTGTGTTGTCGACGACGCAGAGCGGCTTGGTGTCAAAGGCCCACTGCAGGTAGTTCACGACGAAGAGATCGAGGAGGCCGTCGTTGTTGACGTCGACCCATGCAGCGGCTACCGACCATATGGGGCCATATTCGGGATCGTTCCAATGGTCGAGGCCAGCATTCTTTGTCACGTCAGTAAAGGTGCCGTCGCCGTTGTTGTGGAAGAGATCGTTGCCATGCACCCCGGCGACGAACAGATCAGGATGACCGTCATTGTCGTAGTCGCCGACGGCAACGCCGATGTCGAAGCCGGTGCCGGCGAGGCCCGCCTGCAGCGGTGACGTCAGTGAAAGAGCCGCTGCCGTCGTTGCGGAAGAGACGGTTGGAGTATTTCGTTGACGACTTCTTGATCGTGGCGAGGTCGGCGCCATTGGCAAAGAAGATGTCAGGCAGGCCGTCGCCGTTGTAGTCGAAGACTGCGATGCCCCCGGCCATTGTTTCCGGCGCATTGCGGGACTGGCTTTCGTCGCTTTCAAGACGAAAGGGCAGGGTCTTCCAATCAAAGCGAATGGGCGAAACGAACGGTGCTGCGGCCGATGCTCCTGCAGCCAATGGTTTGACAGCAGGCTGTGACGCGGAAGGAGGCGCCTGCCCCGTCGCGGAAGTCAGGGCGGCCAAACAAAATAGGGTGAGGTTCCAGAGTGTAGGAACGCGATAAATTTTTCGATTCATGAATAGTCAGAGTTGGTGAGCGGCGCCATTGTAGGACTTTGAGCGAAGTTGAAGAAAGTGTTTTTTAGGGTGGGTTCCATGAGGCGTGATTCAAGGGCTGAGGGTCCGACGGTATGAGGGATTTGCGGGTGCATTATCCTTGTACGTATGCTCTCCCGTCACCGGCTGTTTGTTGCGCTCTGGCTGATCGCGCCGTTGTGCGGTTTTGCCGGCGTTTGCGGCGGAAAGGCACTTGGGCAGTCTGCGGACAAGGCGCCCACGGCCGCTGCAGACGAGTTGCTGCGCAAGGGCATCGCCGCACAGCAGAAGGGCGATGTGAGAAGCGCGATTGAGGACTATCGCAAGGCGCTGGAGATTATGCCCGGCATGGTGGAAGCGCGAGCCAACCTGGGTGCCGCCCTGGCTGCGGCGGGTGATTTTGACGGAGCAATTCGCGAAGATACCAAGGCCCTGGTGAACGCGCCAGACAAGGCGGCGGTGCGCATGAACCTGGCGCTGGCGTACTACAAAAAGGGCGATTGGAGTCATGCGCAAGCGGAGTTTACTGCAGTGCATGCAGCGCGGCCCGGCGACCTGAGTGCGGCCATGCTGCTGGGCTATTGCGAGGTGAAAGCGGGCAAGGCCGGGGAAGCGATCGCAATGCTGACGCCGATGGAGTCGAAGCTTGCGGGAAACCCCGATTTTGAATATGTGCTGGCGTATGCGCTGATTGAGTCGGGCAAGGCGGCCGAAGGATTGCCGCGCATGGAGAAGTCTGCGCAAGCGACAAATTCAATTGATGCGTGGGTGATTGCGGGAGAGGCGCGGCTGCACCGGCGGGAGTTTCATGAAGCGCGCACCGACTTAGAAGCGGCCGTAAAGATCAGTCCGGAGTTTCCGGGATTGCAGACGATGGTGGGGCAGGCGCGCGATGCTCTTGGCGATTCCGATGCGGCGCTGCCCGCATTTGAAACGGCGCTCAAACAGGATCCCAAGGACTTTACGGCGAATTTGTACCTGGGGACCATGAGGCTAAAGCAGCGTGATCTGGACAACGCGCGGCCGCTCTTGGAACTGGCGATGCAACTGCAGCCGAACATGCCTCAGGCACAGTTGCAGATGGCCAAGCTGAATGGAATGACGGGAAAGCTTGCGGATGCTGCGGCGACGCTGGAGGGCCTGGAGAAAGCCGACCCAAACTGGCTGGATCCGCATATTGAGCTGGCGGCTATTTACTACAAGCTGCACCGGCCCGACGATGGGAAGCGGGAGCGCGACATTGTGCAGCAGATCGAGGCGAAGCAGCAGAAGCAGGGGCCGCCCAAGTAGGGAATATGCGTTGCTCGATTATTTTGGCGGGGGCATGGCCTCAGTGACTTTGATGGTCTGATCGGCCTTGACGTTTTCGAGCGTTTGAACGATGCCGCTGGGCCAGGTGATCTCGACCTTGAGCGCTTTGGTTTCGTCGCCCAGTCCGAAGTGCACCGGGCCGAGGCTTGAAGATGCGTAGCAGACGCTTGATGTCTGGTGGTTGTACTGCGTGCCCGCCTTTGTGACCACCTTGATGCGCGCGCCGATGCCGTCGCGATTGGTTTTGACACCTGTGAGGGCGATGTCGAGCCAGTGGCCGGCTTTGGGGCTGCGATTCATCCAGAGTTCGGCTTTGTGATCGAGGCTGGTGGCGACGATGTCGATGCGGCCGTCGCCGTCGAAATCGCCCAGGGCGCAGCCGCGATGGCGTGCCGCGGTGTCGTCAGCGAATCCGGCTTCCGCGGTATAGGCAGCCCACTTGCCGCTTGCGCCAAGATTGCGGAAGACGGTGTTGGGCTGGGCAACTTTGCTGCCCGGCGAGGCCAGACGGATGTGACATGGCCGCGGGTAACGAAGAGGTCTTTCCAGCCATCGTTATCAAAGTCGTAGAAGCGCGGCGCCGAAGCCAGCCATGCCCATGCGAAAGCGCGCGCATGCCGCTGGGTGCTGTGACCTCAGTGAAGTCGCCTTTGCCGGTGTTGAGATAGATGGGAAAGGTCTGGGTATTGAGCGCGACGTAGCCGATGTCAGGGATAGCCGTCGTTGTTGATGTCGCGGAAGTCGAGTGCCCATACCGGAGATGAAGGCGCCGTCTTCAGCGAGGGCGACGTTTGGTCTGGAAGGCGACCTCTTCGTAATTTGTTGCCGAGGTGATGGAAGAGAAAGTTGTACCCGGCGTCGTTGGTGACGAAGAGGTCAGGCTTGCCATCGGAGTCGTAGTCGGCCACGCGACGCCCATGCCTTTGCCGATGTGATCGCGGATACCCCATTCCTTCGAGACGTCTTTGAATGTGCCGTTGCCCTGGTTGAGAAAGAGCTGGTTGGGCAGGCCCTTGTAGTAGCGGGGGTGGCAGTATTCAGCGACTTTCTCGACGAGCACTTGGGCTGTGGTGAATATTCCCACTGCAGATAGTTGACGACGAAGAGATCGAGGAGGCCGTCGTTGTTGACGTCGACCCATGCGGCGGCGACTGCCCAGAGAGGGCCGTAGTCGGGATCGACTGACTGTCGAGGCCGGCTTTCTTTGTGATGTCGGTGAAGGTGCCGTTGCCGTTGTTGTGGTAGAGGGTGTTGCCGTGAACTCCGGCGACGAAAATGTCGGGATGGCCATCGTTGTCGTAAGTCGCCGATGGCTACGCCGATGTCGAATCCGTTTCCCACGAGGCCAGCTTCGGTGGTGACGTCAGTGAATTTCCCATTGCCATCGTTGCGGAAGAGGCGGTTGGAGTACTTGGCGGAGGATTTTTTGAGGGTAGCAATGTCGGCGCCGTTGGTGAAGAAGATGTCAGGACGGCCGTCGCCGTTGTAATCGAAGACCGCTACTCCGCCGGCCATGCTCTCGGGAACATTCTTGGCGTCGGTTTGGCTGCTGTCGAGTTGGAAGGGAAGCGACTTCACTTCGAAACGGATGGGAGAGGCGGGCTGCGTGCCGGTTGAGGGATGCTGTGAGACGAGCGGATTTGCTATTGCTCCGGGATTCTGTCGGGCGGTCGCGGGCGTGGGGTAGCCCGCAGCCAGCGAGAGCAGAACAGAGAGATTTAGAAGTATGAAGGCGGGCTTGCGCAGCATAAAAAGAGGGGATGGCGGTAAGCCACCCCCTTGTGTGGATTGTACTCTTTGGGTTGATTTGAATGCGGGTGTTCTATTCTGAGGGCGATGCACCTGTTGACCACACTGCTGTTGAACTCGGTGATGTATGCGCAGGTCACAGGCGCGCGGGGGCAGTCTCCGGCAAATCAGCCTTCTCAGGGAGCCGAGGCGCTCGTGCAAAGCGCGGTTGCGGCTCAGCAATCAGGAGATCTGAAAACAGCAATTGAGGACTATCGCAAGGCGCTGGCGCTGCGGCCGGACCTGATTGATGCGCAGGTAGGGCTGGGGGGAGCGCTGCTGGCAGCGGGGCAAGTCGACGAGGCTATTGCAGAAGATTCCCGCGCACTCGATGCCAATCCTCAGAATGAGCAAGCAAGAGGAAACCTGGCCAAGGCGTATTACCAGAAGGGCGACCTCAGAAATGCGCGAGTGCACCTGGAAGTCTTGCGTGCGGCACATCCTTCGGATTTGCAAACGGCGATTCTGCTTGCCTACACGTACAACAAACTAGGCAGAGAGGCGGATGCCGCCGCCTTGCTGAGCCCTCTCGAGCCTGGCCACGAAGATGATTTCGGATTTGAGTACGTGTATGCCTACGCGTTGATTTCTTCGGGCAAGCAGGACGAGGGGCTTCCGAAGATGGAGAAACTGGCGAAGGCAAAGAACTCCGCAGAGGCATGGGTTGTTGCCGGAACAGCCAGGTATTATCGCGACGAAATGGTGCTGGCCCGTGCCGACCTGGATGCTGCGATTGCCCTGAATCCTGGCCTTCCAGGGCTCCAGACGATGGCAGGGCAGGCGCGATATGCGATGTTGGACTATCCTGCAGCGGCGATTGCGTTTCAAGCAGCGTTGCGAGCGAACCCGATGGACTTCGTGGCGAATCGAGATTTGGGAGCGATGCGCTTGAAGGAAGGCGATACAGAAAACGCAAAAGCTCTACTGGAGTTGGCATTCCAACTCCACCCGGACGACCCACTCACTCGCGTGCAGATGGCGAGGCTAAGAGACCAGACTGGCAAGTTCGCTGATGCGCTGTCGATCCTTGAAGATCTGGTCAAGAGCGAGCCCAAGTGGTCGGAACCGCACTGGGTGCTTGCGCAAGTGTATTCCGAGATGAAACGCCCTGAGGATGCGAAGCGCGAACGAGCCGTGGCGCACGATATGGAGATGAAGCAGAAGGCGCTCAAGAAGTAGTCATCGAAATGCCATAGGGAAATTCATTAGCTATTCGAACTCAAGCCGAATTGTCGGCGAATCCGAGATTCAGAGTTGCGAGAAATAGTGAGGGGGTGGCATTGAGCCACCCCCTCGGTTTTGCACCCTCTGAAACGAATCAGAAGTAGTACTTGGCTGTGAACTGCATCCAGCGATATCCGACCTTGTTCTGCGGAATACCGGTAGTGGCAGTTTGGCTGTTGTGGGTCAAACTGGAGCTGCGTGCTGAGACCGTTGAACACGAGCTGGTTGTCAGCATTGCCGGCCAGACCGAACTGTGCGTTCGGATGGTTGAGCCAGTTGGTGGCCGATACGCGGACTTCGAAACGCTGCGAATCGGTGACGCGGAAGGCCTTGAAGATGGCCAGATCGCTTCCGAAATAGTGCGGCGTGCGGATGTAAGGCCAGATGGTCTGACCCATTTGTCCGAACGAGGTTGCGGTTGGCGGCAGCGGCGCGACGAAGCAGTTGGGGTTGAAGTATTGACCGGACTTCAGACCCTTACGCGGATCGCAGACGAGTACCGGCTGGAGGCCATTCTCGTACTGGTTGCTTCCGTAGAAGGTGCTGGTGTTGATCGGAATTCGTGGTGTTGCCGCCCGACGTTGATGCCGGGATGGGCTGAGTGATCGTCGTGTTGATCGTCGTACCCGCTGTTTTGCCCACTGCATGCGGCATTAGGATCGTTGTCCGCGCACTAGGTACTGGTGGTAGTCCATGTTCATGTTGGGCGACGTCGTCTGGTAAGGCGCTCCGTCCTGATAGGTCGTGTAGTTGGAGAGCTGCCAGCCGTTGATGATCTGGCCCAGGATTGCGTTGTTGTGGATCGGCTTGGGCAGCTTGTAGCTCGCCGAGAAGTTGAAGACCTTGGTGTGGTCATACTCCAGCGGTCCGTAGTTGTCGCCCAGATCGAACGGGTTGACGACCGGCCCGTTGCCGTTTCCGTTGGAGGTGGAACCGTCGCGGGTGCCCAGCACCTTGCCGAAGGTGAAGTTGGTGAACATGTAGAGGTTGCCAGACTGCTTCTGTGCGGAAACCTGCAGTGAGTTGTAGTTGGCATATCCACCGTGCGTCTGGAGGAAAACGTGGCCGTAGTTGTTCAGCGGACGCCAGTCGTTCGCGTTCGCGCCCTTGCAGGGGTCCTGCGCAGTTCGCCGCAATCGGATGCGGTATTCCAGTAAGTTGCCGTTGTCGGATCCGGCGTGAAGAACGCGCCATACGCGACCGGGTTGAGATCCTGAATGTGGCCATTCCCGCCATTCAGGAACTGGTTGCGGCCCAAACTGCCAACGTACGAGATCTCGGCAACGGTATGGCTGGGCAGAGCCTGCGCCACGCCGAAGCTGTAAGTATCCGCATAGGGCAGCTTGTCGTCGCCCTGCTTGTTGGCACGGACGTCGGCATGGTTCTGGTTCACGCCCGAAGGAACCTTGAGCTGCCGGGTGCCGTTAGCTGCGCAGTTGTTAGCCAACCCGGAGCTGTCAGGCGTCACGCAAATGACGCCACCCGCTATTCCATAGCCATAGAAGCCATTGATACCTTCATTGCCGGTGCCGTAGCTGAACGATCCCAGAGGGCCGTTCATTGCAGCGCCGGCGTCGTTACCGGATACCTGGTAACGATAGGTGCCGAATCCGGCGCGGACGACGGTTCTGCCGGTGCCAAAGACGTCATAGGCGGCGCCGAGGCGCGGGTTATAAAGGAACAGGTTGCTCTTGAATCCCGAGGTCGGAATCTTCGAGTTGATCGCGTGCCAAAGCAGCCCGGTGTTCGGACCCGCGTTGGCAGTGTTGTCGTAGCTCGCCTGGATCCCAAACCTGGGTCCCGCCGATCTTGTCGTACCACTGGCCCATGTGATCGGCACGGAGACCGATGTTCAATGTCAGCTTGCGGTTGGCTTTCCACGAGTCCTGCGCCCAGAGCGACCATTGGTGCCAGATGATGTCCGGAACCTTGTCGGTGTTTTGTTCGCTGTAGTTCTGGACACGGCCCATCAAGCGATCAAGGGTCAGGTTCTGAGTGGTGTTGTAGCCCCAGGTTCTCGAAGTCGTAGTTGCCGTTAATTGGACTGCCGTTGGCCTGGAGGTTCTCCTGCGCATCCCAGTAGAAGCCAGCCTTCACGGAGTGAGAAGAGACGATCTTGGTGAACGTATCAGCAATCGAAGGCGCCTTTGATGTCTTGCCGAAGGTTCCCTTGCCGTAGATTCCGCTGTTGAAATCAAACTCGTTGATTTCAGTCAGGCCGGAGTTCCAGCCACCGGTCGAGTTCGGGATCTGATCGGTCTTGGCGGCTCCGAAGATGCTCTCCAGCCGGGAAACCGAGCTTGGCACGGCTGGACGCGGCCGGATTAGACAGGCTGTTGTTGTTGACGAACTTCGGATACGCGAAAACGAACTCATTGGTCGTCGTGGGGTTGAACACGTGGGTGTAGTTAGCCAGGTAGACGTGAGCGGTTTCCTTCCCGATCGGTTCTGACGGATACGGGATGGTCCAGTCTGGTGCCCACCAGATGGAAAGCGGATGGGCGTCAGTCTCTTCCTGCATAGCGTACGAGCCCCACAGCTTGTTGTTGTCGTTGAACGAGTAGGTGACCTTTCCCGTAGCTTCCCAGCGATTCTGCGGTGTGCTGGGCGAGAAGGCGTAGTTGTTCCAGCCGTTGGTCTTGTTCGGGGTCTGATTTGCGAGCGGGTTCAAGTCGTCAAGGATTTGTCCGTAGGGTCGAAGTACGCTGAGAGGTCACTGAAATCCTGGGTTGCCGGTCATCCACGGAGAAATACTCGCGTTGCAACCTTCTGCCCATGCCGCCGTCATTGTTGCAGGGCATCGCGTAGGTTGGCGAATAGGTCTTAATGACATCGGGAGCGACGCCGATGTTCGGAAGTCGCCTTCGCGTTGCCCGAAGTCGCCTTTGGTAGCGGGTGCCAGCGCGCTGGTGGGAACGTTCATTTCCTTCGGGCGCATTGTAGGGGTGCTGGATCATGTACTCGTAGCCAGCCCCAGAAGAACAGCTTGTCGTGGTTGCTTGTTGAAGTGCGGGAAGAAAATCGGACCGCCGATGTTGCCGCCGATGTAGTAGAAGCTCTGCGGCGTGAGCGTGTTCGTTTCGCAATAATCGACGGATCGCGTTGGCGCTTCTGCAGCGGCGATCTGGTTGGCCTTGTTGTTCCAATCGTTGGCATAGCCAATGCCCGGTGTTGCGGGCATAGAGGTAAGCTTCGCCATGGAACTTCTGGCCGCCGCTCTTGGAGAAGGCCTGCAGAACCGCCGGGCCCTTCGCATACTCAGCGCCGTAGGAGGCCGACAGGTACTTGACGCTGTCCGTCATGTCCTGGTTGATGTTGGCAACCTGCGTTCCGGCGTTGCCCGGATCGATCAGGTTGGCGCCGTCGAGAATAAACGTCGGTTGAGCCGTAGGGCTGGGTGCCGTTGGCCGAGAAGCTGCCGGCCGGACCGTTGTTGGTGCCGGTGACCTGGCTGTTGTATCCGGAGCCCGCGCCGCCACCGTTATTGAATGTGACACCGGGCATCATCTTGATGAGCTCGGCGGCGTTGCGGCCGGTGAGAGTAGCCGAGTCAACCAGCTCGTTGTTCAGGGTCGCGCTGACTTCGGCTGTATCTGTCGGGACTTCCGCGTCCGGCGCCGGAGATGACCGTAACTGCCGTCGTTTCAGAACTGATCTTCAGGTGGATGTTCGGAATCGTACGGCTATCGCCCTGGTTCAGGACGATCCCTGTTTCCTTCCCAGGAGGCAAATCCCTTGGCCGAAATCTCGACTGTGTAGGTGCCAGGAATCAAAGCCGTGACCGAGAAGAATCCCGAGCTATCGGCCTTGGTCGACCGATTGTCGCCGGTGGCGTCGTTCTTGATCGTAACGCTTGCTCCGGGGATCGCGGGCATCGGTTTGATCCGTTGCGATACCGCTCAGCGTGCCGGTGAGTTGTTGTGCGTTGGCCATGGTGAACGACAGAGCAATGATTGGTATGAGCAGCCAAGGCAGCCGCCGCAACCAGTTGGACAAATAGGATCGTGACGATCCTTCTGTGTGGGATGGGTACATCTTGTAAGCCTCCTGAATCAGTACTACCGGTTGAAGCGTAATGGTAAGAGCTCCTGGAAATCTGAGGAGAATCTCAAATCGCTGAAATTCAACGCGTCCAAGAGCTATTTTGGTGAACCTCGGTATCGATATCACACCGAAGCATCGATGGGCAAGCAGTTTTTTGCCTGCCAACCGCAAGTAAAACGGTTTCGCTATCAGCAGAATCAATCAAGCAAACATCTCGGTCCGATGGGACACTATGCCGCGGGCAAGCGGAGTATTGCATTTGGCCTTTAGCTTGTGGCTCAGATCGCTGTTTTGTATGTGAGGGGAATCACTGATTCTAAATAGCTTGGAAAGCTGGACTTAGGGGAGAGGCTTCGTGTTCCCGAGCGGAGTTGGCCCCTCAGATTTCGAAAATGGACGTCCCGGCACGATCCCTTTTCCTTCCAGGATGGTGACCAGCCGGTTGGCAGTTTGACCGGCGTATTTTTCGACGATTCCGGAGGGCCAATGCACCTCGATATCGACGGACTTTCCGGCACCAAGTCCGAAGTGCAGACGGGGGTCGTTGAAAGACATATAGCTGGCCTGGCTCATCACCGCCTGGGCCTGCAGTTTTCCCCCGTAATGAACCAGCACGCGCGCTCCGATGGCGCTGCGGTTGCTTTTGGTGCCTTCGAGGCGGACCTTGACCCAGTGATTTTCCTCGTGGGCTGTCATTGCGGAGCAGGGTAGGCGGGTCGTTCTGGTTCATGATGACGATGTCCAGGTCGCCGTCGTTATCGAAGTCGCCGAAGGCACATCCGCGGCTGACGTGCCGGGCGTTCAGGTCGGCCCCGGCCCCGTCGAGGACACGTTCGAAGGTTCCGTTGCCGCGATTGCGATAGAGGATGCGGGGACCCTTGTAGGGGAATTTGGGATTGATCCGCTCCACTTCTGCATAGACGTTGCCGGTAACCCAGAAGAGATCGGGATGGCCGTCGTTGTCCAGATCCACAATGCCGGCGCCCCAGCTCACATAGGTTCGCTCGCCGGCAGATGCCGGCCTCATGGGCGTTGTCTTCAAATTCGCCTTTGCCAATGTTGTGATAGAGGCCGGTAGGCTGGAGCTGGAAATGAGTCTTGACGATATCGAGGTGGCCGTCAAGATCGTAATCGCCGATGCCGACGCCCATTCCGGCCATATCCATGCCCTCGGGGCTGATGGCCACGCCGCGCATCAGGCCTTCTTCGCGAAAGGTGCCGTCGTGGTTGTTGAGGAGAAGGAGGCTTGAAGTTGTGTCGCAGGCGACGAATATGTCCGGCCAGCCGTCTTCGTCGGCATCGAAGGCTACCGCAGTCAGGCCGTATGATCCGCGAAATGACGCGATGCCTGATTCCCTCGAGACGTCGGTGAAGGTGCCGTCGCCATTGTTGCGATAGAGGAACTGGGGCGGAGCTTTGAGGCCCTTGGGCCCGCAGGCGACGGGAACGCCTTCGTAATTGCAGTTGAGGATGTCGAGGCTGGGCTTGGCGGCGTGAGCCAGGTCAATGTCCACATAGTTGGACACGAAGAGATCGAGCAGGCCGTCACGGTTGTAGTCGATGAAGGTGCAGCCGGCGCCGAACCGGATGCCTTCATGCAGCAGGTCAGCATCCTTCAGTGACATCGGTAAATGTGCCGTTGCCGTTGTTGCGATAAAGCTTGTTCTGGCCGTAGTAAGTGACGAAGAGATCTTCGTAGCCGTCGTTGTTGTAGTCGCCCACGCACAACGCCTACGGCCCAGCCGGCATCCCAAAGGCCGGCCTCTTTCGTTACGTCTTTGAATGTGCCGTCGCGATTGTTGTTGTAGAGCCGGTTTGACGCGCCTTCAGGAATTCCTTCCAGCGTTCGGCCGCCGAGGATGAAGATGTCCATCCAGCCGTCGTTGTCGTAGTCGAAGAATGCGCATCCGCCGCCCATCTCCTCAACGATGTAAGTAACGGCTTCGGGAACGCCGTAGTACATCTTGGCGGTGAGGCCGGCGCTTTTGGCAACGTCGGTGAAAGTGGAGAAGGGGCGCGGCGCTGCTAATGACGGTTTGGCCGGAGCGTGCGCCTGTTCGCCCGCCAGGAACTTCGGCAACAGGGCCGAGGCACAGAGGGCAGGCGCGGTACGCAGCAGATTCCGCCGTGTCCAGCGGGAGATAGGGTCCGGCTTCTTCATGTTGCGGGCTTCTTCATTGTGCCATCGGCAAAGAGACGCAGCAAACGCCAGAATGGCACTGGGGATCGGCGCTCAGGGATGCTCGACCTTTGCCGCCGGGTCACGGGCCAGCCGATCACTCAGTTCTTTAGCCTGGGAGTTACCGGGATCGAGTTCAAGAGCTTTTGTCACTGCCTGGCGGGCCTCAGGGAAGTGCGATCCAACGGCAAGCTCGGCGGCGAGATTGATCCACGCGTCCGTCCAGCCGGGAGCGGCTTCGACGGCCATCTTGAAGTGATCCACAGCACCTTTTACGTCACCGCCGCGGCTCAAGAGATAGCCAAGGGCATTCTGGGCCCCCGCGAGTTTTGGATCGAGCTTCACCGCCTGCTCCAACTGCTCACGCTCACCCGCGGTGTCTCCGGCGCGATTCATGGCAACGGCAAGCTTGAAACGGTAGCTCGCATTTGAGGGCTGGCCATCTGCAGCATCGTGATAGTGGCCGAGAGCTTCCTTGATCTTGCCGTCGTCGAGCTCCTTATCGCCCTGGGAGGCGGCCTCTGAGGCTTCGAGTACGGCCTCATCGTCCTTCTTGATCTGTTGGTATTTCTTCAACTCCTCATTCGCGAGCTCGGATTCTCCCAGGCCGCGAAGAGCCTTTGCCAGCTCGAAGTGCACTTCCGGTTGTGGCGCGCCGAGTTCGATAGCCTTTTCAAGCTGGATTTTTGCCTCGGGCCACTCATGCAAAAACACCAGCACCATGCCCAGGTTGTATCGGGAGTTGTAGAAATTGGGCTCGATGGCGACGGCTTGTTCGAGAAGCGTTTTGGCCTGCGCGTATTCGCCGACTGAGCGTTGGATCAGTCCATTCAAATAGAGGACTTCAGGATCCTTGGGACGTTCCGCGAGCAGCTTCGGTCCCATGGGGCGCGCCTGGTTGATGTGATTTGTCAACACAAGCAGGCGGAACAGCTGCACCTGGGCATTTTGATCCGACGGGTGAGCAGCAACAGTCTTTTCGAGGAGTTTGGTGGCCTCCTGATATTTCCGCTGCTTGACGAGTACTACGGTCATTGCGTTTGCCAGGGGCAGGGAATCAGGGTTCTGCTGCATGGCCTGATTGAGCACGACAGCGGCTTCGTCAACGTAGTTGAGCAACCCCAAAGCTTGAGAGAGCTTGATGGCGAGCTTTTCGGTGCGCGGCGCTGAATGCAGTAGCTTGACGGCGTCGGCGTAGTCTTCACGCGCAATGAAATCGGTGGCGAGGCCTTCAAGTGCGATCTCTGATTTGGGATCGACGTGCAGCGCAAGTTTCCATTGCTCTTCGGCCTCAGCGGATTTTCCGCTTCTTTCGTACACCGAAGCCAGCAGCAGGCGGGGCGGCAACTCGCTGGGCGCGAGTTCGACGGATTTCACAAGCTCCGGAACGGCATCTGCGGTGTGCTGGCCTTCAAATAGCGCGAGGCCGACGAGGTAGTGCAACTGCGCCGATTTCGGATCGGTCTTGAGGCCGGCTCGAAAAGTGTCCACCGCACAATCGAATTGCTGGTGGCTGGCATACCAACTGCCGAGCGTGAAGGCGTTCTCCGCGGTGACATGGGCGCGGAACTGGGCAATGAGAGCCTGAGGGCCATTGCAGGCGGCATGTGCCGTTCCCGCCAGACCTAGACAGGCTGCAAGCAGAAGCCCTCTGGTTCCCGGTCCGCGCAGAATCCCCATCCGATACGTCTCCGGCTGCCAGAATACAACAGCCATGATCTGGAGTGTTGCATTCGCAGATGACGCTCGCGGCCGCCTCAATGAGCCGACTCGCTGGTGATCGATCCCATTGGTGCACATGAAGTTGACCCTAACCGGAGGGGGGCGAAACTTGTCTACCGTTCGGGGACGATTCGCTCTCCGGAATTCAAGCCTGAAGTCGAATTCGAAAACAGGCGTAAAATTCGACTCGTACTCTCTTCTGAAACTCACGACGCCCTCGCAAGCGTCCTTTATGCAGTTATCCCAGGGAGAATTGTTATGCGCCGTTATATGCCACTTGCGCTTCTGCTGCTTGGTGGAGCAGTGCCGATTGTCTCGTTTGGTCAGTTCCAAGCGCCTCCAAAAGAAGAACTTAGCATGACATCAGATCCGAAGGCTCCCGGCGCCGACGCGGTCTTTATGTATCGAGAAGAAGCCTCAGACGATCCGCATCACTTTACGACGGTTTATGCGCGGGTAAAGGTTTTGACGGAGAAAGGCAAGGAAGCGGCGACCGTTCACATTTCCTATGTGCGCAGCTTTGTGTTCCACGCGACCGGCGACAACTCCAGCCGGATGGGATCGGGAACGGCCAACCACTGGGACGCTCCGGATGCGAATCATCTTGGCGAGGACATGCCGAATGATACCGATTCATTCAACGTGAAGACGGAGGTTGCCGCAATCGAAGGAAGGACCATTCACGCCGACGGGACGGTGGTGCCTCTTACGGGGTCTCCGGCCGATCTGCTGACAGTAAAGCGCGGCCGAAATCAGGTCAATGATCTAAGCTTCACCCTGCCGAGCGTCGAGGTCGGCAGCATCCTGGAGTATCGCTACCAGATTCGGTACGACCGATTCGACAGGCCCCCGGACTGGGAGATCCAGAAGCAGTACTTTACGCACAAGGCGCACTTTGCCTTCACACCTGCCGAGGAGTTTTCGCCCGAACGCAATAGGAATGCGGGCTCTGCCGGACGGACGAACAGTGCGCTCACCGATCCGCACGGACAGGCGATGACCGATGTACGCAGTACGGCGATACTGCCGCCCGGAAAGTCCGTCCGTCAGGAAGCGTCGGGCAGGTATTCGCTGGAACTCGTGGATATTCCGGCATTTCCAAATGAGGCATTCGGGCCGCCCGCCGCGAACCTGGCCTACGGGGTTCGCTTCTTCTACACGCCGACGCCTGATGTGAAGGATTTCTGGCAGAAGGATATGGGCTACTGGACCAAGGGACTGAATCAGTACATTGAACCGACTCCCGGGTTGAAGCAGACGGTTGCGGAACTTTGCACGGGCGCGCCAGAACCAATCGATAAGGCCAAGAAGCTCTATGAAGCGGTGCAAAAACTGGAAAATACTGACTTCACTTCAGACGGGGAACCTGGCATAGGCAGCGAATGGGTGCCCGCTGGGCACGTGGAGAAAGTGCTCGACGACAAGAAGGGAACCAGCAATCAGATCGCGTTTCTTTATCTCGCAATGGCGCGGATAGCCGGGATTAATGCCCGACCGGAACGCATTGCCAGCCGCAGCCGCCGCATTTTTTCAGCGAACCTGCTGAGCGCCGATCAGTTGGACACGGTGGTGATTACCCTCGAGATCGCGGGTAAAGAGATAACAGTCGATCCTGGCACCAAGATGGCACCTTTCCAGACTCTGCATTGGGCGCACGCGGGCGCGGGCGGCATTGCGCTGGTGAATGGGAAGATCGAAACGATTCTCACACCCCTGCAGAAGAACACGGACAACTCGGTTCTTCATGTGGGCACTGTGAAATTCACTTCGAACGGCGCGATTTCCGGTACTCTCAAGGTCGCGTTTCTCGGGCAGCAGGCTATCTATTACCGCCAAATGGCTATCCACGCGGGACCCGATGCGGCCAGGGATGCAATCGAAAAAGAGATTGCCAGCGAAGTGCCCCAGGGAGTGACTGCCAAAGTGGATCACGTTGCCTATCTCGATGATTCGAACAAACAGCTGCTGGCGATTGTGCCGTTATCGGGAGCACTCAACAGCAACGCCGGGAGCAGAATGATTTTGCCGCGGGCGTTTTTTGAAGGTAAGGAAACAAATCCGTTTCCGGCCGCAGATGACCGCACTCTTCCGATCGACATGCGTTATCCGGCGCAAGAGCAGGAACAGATTACGTACGAACTTCCTGCGGGGTACGAAGTTGAAGGCAAGCCCGAAGACACCGTGATGAAGTGGGAAGAAAACGCGGCCTACCAATTGAAGTCTAAGGTTGAGCCCAACTCGGTGACCACCGCACGCGTTTTGGCTCGCGCTTTCACCCTGCTCGATGCCAAACAATATGTGCCCTTGCGCGATTTCTACCAAAAGGTTGTGATTGCCGATCAACAACAGTTGGTGCTCTCGGCGGCACAAGCCACGAAGGGCCAGTAAGCCAGCGGCGCTGGAGCATGGGGCTATGATCCGGCGCCTATCATTTTTCTATCGAAGTTTTCAGCGCGTTCGCAGCAGGCAAGTGCCAACTCCACGGAGGCGAATTGTTTTCCGGTTTCACATCGTTCCTTCCCCGCAGGTTTTGGACAACCGCCGCATCGGTCTCATCGGTATTGGTATTCGTTTGGCTGTGTACGACGCCGCATCGACTTCTGCATCCCTCAGGCCAGGCATTCGCCGCTACTGAGTCGCAGAAGACGCTACTGCCCATTTCGATCGACTATCCCGAGCCTGCATCAATTTTTCCGCCAGGCATCACGCCGCCAACGTTTCTGTGGCGCGACGCGGCCGGGGTGTCGTGGACGATTGATATTTCATTTGCCGATGGATCACAGCCGATTCATGTGACTACAAATGGTGAGCGGATGCGACTGGGCGAAATTGATCCCCAGGCCGTGAGCGACTCGAACCAGCCACCTAAGCTGAACGCGCAGCAGGCCGCCACCTGGACCTGGACTCCCGATGTAACGGTGTGGTCGGTGATCCAGGCGCACTCGGTCAATGGCCCGGCGTCTTTATCGATTACGGGCTTTCGTGACGGGCAGATCCCCTGGTCGCAATCGCGCGCCACTTTCACAACTTCGAAAGATGAGGTGGGCGCTCCCATCTTCTATCGCGACGTGCCCCTGATGCCGAGTGCCGGGGTAAATGGCGTCGTATCACCCCTTGCAACGTCTTCGATTCCACTCATTCACTGGCGCCTTCGTGATATTCGCAAGCCCGAGAGCCACACGGTGCTGAAGGACATGCCGACCTGCGCCAACTGCCACTCGTTTTCGCCCGATGGCAAGACATTCGGCATGGACATCGATGGGCCAGCCAACGACAAAGGCCTTTACGCGGTGGTTCCAGTCCAGAAACACATGACCGTGGCCAGCAAGGACATGCTGCACTGGAACACTGATGGAACCGTGGGCAAAGTGCGCGTCGGCTTCATGTCGCAGGTTTCACCCAATAGTCGCTATGTGCTCAGCACCTTTGCCGGTCCAACGGTGAAGAGCATGATTGACAGCTACTACGTAACCAATTTTCTGGACTACCGCTTCCTGCAGGTGTTTTATCCGACGCGCGGCATCCTGGAGTACTACGATCGCAACGATGGGCTGCGCCATCCGCTGCCGGGCGCTGATGATCCAAAGTATGTACAGACCGACGGCGTGTGGAGCCACGATGGCAGATGGATCGTGTTTGCGCGTGCCGAGGCCCGTGATCCGCGTCCCAGGGGCCAGCCTGCCGCGCTGCACGCGCTCGATGAGAGCGAGACACAGATCCAGTACGACCTGTACCGGATGCCCTTCAACGAGGGCAAGGGCGGCACGCCTCAGCGAATCGAAGGCGCATCGCAGAACGGGATGAGCAACAACTTCCCCAAGATTTCGCCCGATGGCAAGTGGATTGTTTTTGTGCAATGCAAGAACGGGCAACTGATGCGGCCTGACAGCCAGCTCTACATCGTGCCATTTCAGGGCGGTACGGCACGACGTCTACGAGCGAACACAAGGCTGATGAATTCATGGCACAGCTTTTCGCCGAATGGCCGTTGGCTGGTCTTTTCGTCGAAGGCGCGTTCGCCGTACACGCAAATGTATCTCACCCACATCGACGCCGAAGGCAATGACAGTCCGGCCATCCTGATTGACAATGCAACGGCTGCCAACCGGGCGGTGAACATCCCGGAGTTCGTGAATATCTCTCCGGACGGGATAGATGACATCAAGGTTGATGTTGCGGATGAAGCCACGCGCCATGCGAACGCACAGTCTACGGGCGTGATCAAGGCGGGCGGGACCAGCCAACGATGATCGCACCGCGCTCCCTACCTTGGGTGTTTGGGGCAGCAGCCCTGGTCTGTTGCAGCGCGATTTGTGCCGCAGGCGCTGAACCGACATGCATACCGCCCGTTGAAATGAAGGCCAGGCTTCGTGAGAAGCCGACCGCGGCCGTCCTGAACGATCTGGGTGTCTGGTTCGCCGATCACGAGCAATATGCGTGTGCCGCGGATGCATTCGGCAGCTCCTTGCAAACCGATGGGGCGCAGCCCGACCTGCCGCACGTGGTCTTTGAATTTGGCGCGAGCCTGTATCTCTCCGGTGATACGAAGGAAGCCATTCCATCGCTGCGGGAGGCGGAGAGGCTGGGCTATCGCGACGTCAAGATTCACGTGCTCCTGGCGACGGCGCTCGATTCGACGCAGGCAACCGCGGAGGCGGAGGCCCAATGGAGGATGGCGCTCGCATTTGATCCGGAGGACTCCACGGTGCTCGACGCGCTCTCCACCGACCTGCTGTCGACTGGCGACTATCAAGGCATGATCGATTTGCTGGACACGCCGCGGCTGGCAGCTCAGCGTAACGAGGAGCAGGCGTTGAATCTCAGTGCGGCGTACGAGAAGAGCGGCAAGCTCGACGATGCGCGTCGTGTGCTGGAGGATGGGCTCAACACCAATCCCGACTCTTATGAAGTGGCGCAGAAACTTGCAGATGTTCTGACACAGTTGAATCGCAAGGATGAAGCGGCAATGGTGTCGCAACTGGCGCTGGCCCGAAGGCAGCAGAACGCGGCGCAAACAGGAAAGTGACCTTGCCCTAGCGCGGTGATGGCAGGCGATCTTCCACCCGTGTTCTCCGGCTCTTGTCGGGCTCAGTTTGAGTGGTGAATTCGAGCCACGTAATGCCCGGGTGAAGCTTGGCAAGCGGCAACCAGTTGGTCGGGTTCGGGTTTTCCATCAAGCCAGACGTTCTTCACATAAATGCCGTCGCCATTGCGCGTGATCGTGAGTGTGTGTCCCGCGGAGAGCTGCAGCGTCGCCTTGGGGAACATCGGAGTGCCGATGGCAAGGAAACGTTCAAGACAACGCCCGACGGCGTCCCCGGCAACGACGATCTCGGCGCAACTTCTGGCGTCTACGTGTGGAACGCGCTCGGGTTGTATCCCGCGGTACCCGGTGTTGGCGCACTGGTCACACCGAAGTCGCCGTAGAGTGAGCATCCCGCGCCGCTGATGTGGGTAAGGCTGAAGCCGCGAATTGATTGCTCGTCGAACTTGTACCAGGCGTCCGCATTCGTGTCGGGGCTCAACTGCGCCATTCCGAAGGGAAGCGTCGCGCCCGGGAATGTGTTCCTGCCGCCGGAAGTGCCAATGAACGGATTCACGGCATCATAGGGAGAGGTTGTCTTCTGACCGCGAACTCCAATGGCGCAATCCAGCAACGCGACCACCGCGCCAAATCCAGTCAATGAAAAATGACGCATGAACATTCCTTTCGGGATTTGGACAGCTCTTCCCGCCGTTACTCAGTCTAACGTCGATCGGCGGGCATGCGGATCAACGCGTGTTTCGTGTGCTTCCCTCGCCTGGTTAAAATCAACTGTGGGTTTTGGATCATAGAGAGATGTGCTTGACGAGACGGGCATTCAAAAGCGGCGGATTGACTCTTTCCTATCTTGATACAGGCGGTGATGGTCCGGCCCTGGTAGCGCTTCACTCGCATTTTCTGGAAGGGGCGACATATGCGCCATTGGCAAACTCGCTTGTGCCGGACTGGAGGGTCATAGCACTCGACCAGCGGGGGCATGGCTACTCAGACCACGCTCCTACTTACTCGCGACAGGATTACCTGGATGACCTCAAAACGCTGCTCGATCATCTTGAGATCCGGAGGGCTGTCCTGCTTGGGAACTCGCTGGGTGGTGCGAACGCCTACCAATTTGCATCGGCATGGCCGGAATGTGTGAGCGCGATGATCATTGAAGACATAGGAGTCGTGATCACCGATGACATCACCTTTTGCCTTGCATGGAGCGGGATGTTCAAGACCTATGAAGAACTCGCTAAAAAGATCGGACCACGATTTTTGCCCTATCTGAAGGAATCGATTCGCCAGGGCGAGTCCGGTTGGCACCTTGCCTTCGAACCTGAGGATATGGTGCGATCCCAACGAGAATTGAACGGGGACCATTGGCATGACTGGCTGGCATCGAGCTGTCCCGCGCTTGTCATCCGCGGAAGTGAGAGCCGGGTGTCCGATCCAATCCATCTGCAGGAGATGGTGAAACGCAGACCGCATTCGCAGCTAAAGATCGTGCCGGGCGGTCATAACGTTCACGTCGACAGCCCGGCTGAATTCCTGGCCGCGGTTCGAGAGTTCCTGACCGGCCTGCAGTCGGGGAACTAAGTTTCCACTTAATAAATTTTCACTTAACGCTCAAATCTCCGTCGACATCGATCACCACGTCCTCGCTCTGGATCCGAATGGAGTGAATCTTGAGGCGGTCGAGCGTAACCTTGTAGCCGGATGTCGCGGTTGATCCTTCCAGAGCCTTGCGCAGAAGCTCCGCCGCGTTCACTTTCATGTTCGAGGGGACCGTGTGGTTCAGGAATGGTGCGAGCAGGAAGTTCAGCTCGCGCTGTTCACTGATTCGCTCAAGGCGCGCATCGCGGAAGCCCAGGGTTTCGCCTTCGCCATCGGGCGCCAGCGAAACCTCGGAGATGGGTGCCAGGGAAACCCCCATGCAGGCGCCACGCAAACTGGTGCCAACTCTGGCATGGGTCTTCATTCGGACCACGATCCGGTCGTGCTCGAACCGAACTTCAGGATCCTCGGCATAGACGAAGCAACCGCTCTTGGCGGATCCCTTCAAGTAGTAACGTCCGTTAGGGCCATTGAATAGTTGGTGCTGGAGGGTTCGTTGGAGAGCATCGCGGCTGACTCTTAGTTCTACGGCGCCAGCGGCTGCTCCGACCCAGAGAAGAGCCGCACCGATGGCTCCAAAACGTATGATTGTCGTCATAACATCCATCCTGCCATCACAAAACGCACCTGCCGGCAAGGGCGTTTTAGATGTAAACGGTATCGGAGTTCTAAGTCTTTGACTTTGCAAACAGATGCTTGCTTGCCCACTTTTCGATAAAGTTAGGCGGATGCACCATAATTGCACTGAATAACTATTGATTTTTGAAGAAAATATCCCTAAAATAGGAAGCAGTGAACGAAAGCCTCAGGACTCAGTTGCAGCTACCCCCGAGCGCGCGTCCGAGGAGATCAAATTTACCCCTCTTAAGGACACCCAATGGCAAAGCGTCGTGGAAATCCGAATTGGGGCAAGCCGGAGCCCATCGGCCCCGTTGTGCCCACCGTAACTTCCTTCGAGCAGATTGTGAAGGAGTTCAAGCTCACCCCGGACCAATACATCCGGTCCACTCGCCTAAGGGAGTGGGCTCGTCGTAACAAGAATTCCAAGTACATTCCCGAAGCTCTTCTGGAAGCATGGGGCTTCGAGATTGAGTCGACGTTGTAAGCCCCTACTCGGTCCCATTCTGCAAAAGCGCCGCCTTGTGCGGCGCTTTTGCTTTGGGCCAGAAATGTTTGTCTCCGGCAGGTTCTAACGGGATTTTGCCCTTTGTAGCCGGATTGCGCGACAATAAGTCCATCCGATGAGCCAGTCTCGCACGCAACGAAAGTCCATTCACCGATGTTCCCGGCGCACTCGACGAGATTCGAGCGGGTCGCATGGTGGTTGTTGTCGACGATGAAGACCGCGAGAACGAGGGCGACCTCACCCTGGCTGCTGAGCATGTTACGCCCGAAGCTATCAATTTTATGGCCCGCTACGGCAGGGGCCTGATCTGCCTGACGCTAACCGAGGAGCGTGCCGACTACCTGCGCCTGTTCCCCATGACACAACAGAACTCCTCGCGCTTTGGTACGGCCTTCACTGAGACGATTGAAGCCCGGGAAGGCGTGACGACCGGGATCTCTGCCGCCGATCGCGCGCACACAATCCGGACCGCCATCGATCCCAAATCGACTGCGGCCGACTTGGCCCGCCCCGGCCACATCTTCCCCCTGCGCGCTCGCCGCGGGGGAGTCCTGGTTCGCGCTGGCCAGACTGAGGCTTCCGTCGATCTTGCCCGCATGGCTGGACTAAATCCTTCCGGGGTGATTTGCGAGGTTATGCGCGACGACGGGGAAATGGCGCGGATCCCTGACCTGATCACTTTCTGTAAAGAGCACAAGATGCGGATCCTCACGGTTGCCGAGCTTATCCGCTATCGCCTGCGGAATGAGCGATATATCGTGCGCGCCGGTGAATCCAGGATCGACACGCGATACGGTGAATTCCGCATGATCGCATACGAGTCAGAGGTCAATGGGGGCGAAAGTCACCTGGCGCTGGTGCGCGGAGACCTGTGCCCCGGCGGCTGTCCGGCGTTCTCAGGCGGACCCTCAGGGCTTCCGGGGCAGGCAAACCATCGTCCGCCGTGTAATCACCCCGTGTTGGTGCGTGTGCATACCCGGTGCACCGCCGGCGATGTCTTCGGGGCCGATTGCCACTGTCGCGAAACTCTTGATCAATCCATGCGCATGATCGCCGAAGCGGGCTGCGGAGCAATCCTGTATCTACACAACACCTCAAGAGGATTCGAAATCGAGCCGGGGACCGCGGATGCGCACCCGTTTACGGCGGCGTTCGCAGCCGGCGGCGTCGTCGCTCCTTCGGCGGTCGACCCGGATGATCCCGCCCGTCTGCTGCTTCACAAACAACTTCGCGCTCGCGAAGGAGCCCAGGACAGATCAGGGCGTATCCTGCGCGCCATCGGCCTCGGTGGCCAGATCCTTTCAGACCTGGGAATCCATCGGATACGTCTCCTCTCGAATACTCCCATGCACGTTCCGGCGCTCGAGGGCTTCGGCCTGGAGATTGTCGAGCAGGTCCCGATTCCAGTGGAGGAGTGCAGCCGAGCCCTGTGACGCTCAGGTTTTACGGCTTGATGTCATGTTGAGGGCGGCCAGCCACGGCCCCGATGATATAAGGTTAGAAACTGCAGGAACATAAGACCCCGTCGCCGCTCGGGCAGGTGTCCCCCAGACTGGGAAGACGGACTGTCACTCAAAACCGGGGCATTTTTGAACATGCTTGGCGATGCGAGAAACCGGTAATCTTCCGGGTTGTTTTCGAAATGACCCAAGCGTATAGTGATGGCGAAGCCATTCAGGTCGGCTCTCGGCAGGCAATCGCGCCCACCCCGCAGACGCTCTCGCATACATGCACTCCTAACGGCTTTCTAGGCACGTCGAAAGGCAGGAGCGTTGAGCGTTCATCTGGTCAATCCAAGCGACAATTCCTTCGGCACGGCTGTTATTACCCCTCGCTGGCTGTTTGTGCTCGCGGCTGCTACACCCGAGTCCGCCGGCACCCCCATTCTTGTGGATGAATCTCTCGAGCAGATTGCTCCTGAATCCATTCAGCCAGGCGATATCGTGGGCATCAGCGTTCACACCGGCAATGCGTTGCGCGGCTATGCCGTGGGCAAGATGGCGCGTGCACGCGGAGCGTGGGTTGTGTACGGCGGAATCCATGCCACTTTGTTTCCGGAGGAAGCGCTCGACCGCGGCGAAGGACACGCTGCCGTCAAAGGCGATGGCGACGTAGTCTGGAGCAAGGTTGTTGCCGATTGTCTTGCCGGCAAGCCAGAGCGAATCTACGAAGGCGGACGCATCGAAGGCTCCCAATTCCTGGCTGCTCGCTGGGACCTCATGGACCCGAAGAAGTATATGTGGGCCTCCGTGCAAACCATTCGCGGCTGCCCCAAGCATTGCTCTTTCTGCAGCGTATGGCGGACTGACGGACAGAAGCCTCGCCAACGCAAGTTTCAAAGTGTGATCGACGAGATCGTCTCGCTGCGGCGACTCGGCTTCAGGTTTGTTGCCCTGGCCGACGACAATTTTTACCCCGTCACGCTTACAGATCTGCGTCTGGCCCGCGAACAGAACAATCTCGCCAAGGTGGAAGAGCTCACCGCCATCCGGAACGAGCGCTTCCAACTGATGGAAGAGCTGGCCAAGCTGCCCAAAGACATGGTGTTCTTTACCCAGATCACCATGGAAGCAGGGGAAGACACCGACTACCTGGACGCCATGCGCAAGGCCAACATCAAAGGTGCGCTGGTCGGCGTGGAAGCGGTAACTCCCGAAGGCCTGAAGGCGGTTTTCAAGGATTGGAACTACTCCGGCGAAGCCCTCGCAAAGCAGCTCCAGACCTTCAAGAAACATGGCGTGCACGTGCTCGGCTCCTTCATCTTCGGATTGCCGACCGATAAGCCCGCAACCTTCGACGCCACCGTCGAAATGGCCATGAAGGCGGGCGTCACCTTTGCCCAGTTTGTGATGATGACCCCCTTCCCCGGAACGGTTGACTTCACTCGCTGGGAGAAGGAACAGTCCGTAAATCCCACCATGGTGGGCGACATTCCGATCACGCGCTATTGGCTGATTCCCACCGAAATCCGGCCCAAGATGTTCACCCCCCACCCCACCATGAGTTCCGAGGAGATCAAGGAGCGCACGCAGAAAGTGTGGGACCGGTTCTACAACTGGCCGTCGATCTGGAAGCGTTCTGCCTGCACGCCCAACCTGGGTGCCCGGATCGCCTTCATGTTCCTGTCGAAGCTTTACCGCCAAATGTATGCAGGCACAGGGATTTCGACCGACAGCGCACGCCGCAAGAAGGCCAAAAGGTCGGCTCGCTGGACAGCCCGCCAATGCAAGAAGCTCTTCCAGGCCAAGCCCATGCCGGAGCTGCCGTCACCGCGTTGGGAGGTTGGGCCAGCCGTGTTGAGCCAGACCGCTTTCGCAGGTGGCTCCCCTCAAAGCGGCCCCGGCCCCTTCCTGGTTCTGCCCGAAGAGTAAAGGGCCTTCACCTTCGCTGATTAAGAGCCCGCAGTTCCACGGAACTGCGGGCTCTCTCTTTCCGTATGAAAACGGCAGAGGATACCCCCATGGAATTGCTCCGCCTGCCCGGTCTTGCGCTTGCCGCCTTCACGATTTTCTCGGTTGCGCCCCTGGCCCATGCCGCCGACTCCGACTGGCAGAAGACATATTCTGTTTCCGCAAAGCCATCCCTCACATTCACAACCGGCGACGCATCCACTGAAGTCCGTTCCTGTGGCGATTGTCACGAGATTCGTGTCCGCGTGGAATGGAACGATCGGCGATCCTCTGACTACACCATCACGGAATTCCAGTCTGCCGACCATGTCGAGTTCGAACTGCGCGAGAAACACTCATTTTCAGTCCACGTGACCATGGGCAACCGTCACGAGCCACATGTGACCGTCGAGACGCCCGCCACCATCGACCTTGAAGGCCGGACCTCCGACGGCGGTCTGAAGGTCTACGGATTGCAGGGCAATGTCCGGCTGAAAACCAGTGATGGCTCATTGGACGTGGCTGACGTGGGTGGCGCCCTTCACCTTGTTTCGAGCGACGGCTCTATCCGCGTGCACAATGCCTCAGGCACCCTGGAGTCCCGTTCCTCCGACGGGCAGGTTCATATTGATGGCAAGTTCACCGGCGTCGACGTCCACACCTCCGATGGAGGCTTGGAGCTGACACTCGCTGATGGCTCGCAACTGTCTTCCGCGTCACGTATTGAGAGCTCCGATGGCAGTGTGAACGTCCATCTGCCCCGCAACCTTGCCGCTGACCTCGAGATCCGTTCCGGCGATGGCCACATCAATTGCAAGCTGCCGATCGTGATGGACGGTTACAACTCGAAGGGCGATTCCGGACACAGCATTCGCGGACGCCTCAACGGCGGCGGTGTCCCTCTGTCGATTCACACCCAGGACGGCAATGCCGTCATCGACTAGCTTCGCCCCCGCGTCAGGCCCGAAACGCAGTCAGCCCCATTTGTGGTACAGATCACCGCGCCAACCTGCTGGTATGCTCTAATCTCGCCATTGGATCAGGGCTATCTTAGCGGGGAAATTCATGTTCCGTGCCAGGCCTGTCGGCCGCTTATTCGGGATCGTCGTTGCTGGAATCGCGCTCGTTTTCGCGACCGGCTGCGGTTCCGGCAGCAAAACACCCGGCACGCAAAACCCCATCACTGTGACGCTGCAGCCGTCGCCCATTGTGCTGCCCCAGGATGGCTCAACGGTACATGCCCAGATCACCATTACATCGACCAGTGAAACGGCACAGGTGACTTTCTCCAATCTGCCGGCGCTGATCCAGGAAACCTATTCCGCTTCGGATACAAATCCCTCCGGCACCATCTCCTTCTCAGCGTCTAGTGCGGCCACCACCGGCTCCTACACGCCCACAGTCACCGTGTCATCAGCCGGACAGACAGTGTCATCATCGTTCTCGCTCGTTGTTGCCCCGGTGGTCAAGATCGGCACCCATCGTCGACACCACCCTTGGCGTTCAGGGCAAGCTGAAGCAATTCATGGCCACGTCCTTCCAGATCTTCCAATACACCGGGCAGATATTCGGAACCGGGGCCACCATCACCGCGCGCGAGCAGGAACTAACCAATCTAGGCGCCCAGCACAACCGCATGCAGGTTATCGCCGGCGGCGTGCCCATGGTGTCGAATACCGGCACATCCGCAGACTGGGACTTCACGATTCTCGACACCACCGCGGAGCCCGTTCTTGCTTCCGGTGATCACAGCCCGGAGTTTCAGATCGGCACTGCCCCGGCCTGGATGTGCGACAGCCAGGGCCGCCTGCTGGTGGCCGCCCATGCAAGGGACTTCGCGGCTTACGCCGCCAACCTCGTGCGCTATTACAATAAGGGTGGCTTCGATGTCGGCGCAAAGCATTTTCAGTCGCCCGGCAACTACCCCATCACCTGGTGGGGCATCTTCAACGAATACAACATCAACGGCCTTACCGCCGCTGAATACGTGACGCTCTACAACGCGACCGTCCCGGCAATGCTGGCAGTTGATCCAACAATCAAGATATCGGCGATCGAACTCTCCGACTATGGTCTCGCTTCGGGAGGGTCGGGCGATCCCATGCAATCCCTTCCCACATTCCTCGCAGCCGCTAATGCCGGTGGGGTCAACACCCAGGTGGATGTGCTCTCCACACACTTTTACGGGACATGCAATCAGACCGACACCGACGCCAACCTGTTTGTCCAGGTGCCCGTCTTTGCACAGAACATCGACTACTTCTACAAGACGCCTGGCAACTCGGCCCGACCTTGCGAACACCCAGGTGTGGGTCACTGAAAATAACGTCAACGCCGATTTCTCCGATGGCACGGGGAAGAGCATTTGCAATCCCGGCAAGACCTTTGTCACCGATCAGCGAGGTACCAGCGCATTCTTTGCCGCATGGCGCCCTTATGTGTTTTCGCTGTTGGGCAAGGCAGGCAATCGCGCCCTCTACCACTGGTCGTACGCGGCGGACAAGCAGTATGGAGAAGTGGATTCGGCCAGCGCCACCTATCTCAGCTACTGGGTTGATCGCACGCTCATCAATACATTTCCGTCGACGCCCGGCTCTCCCGATCCCGACATTCTCTCCGTCACTTCGTCTGACACCATGTCCATCGAGACTCTGGCCACGCGTTCAGCCGATGGCCGGGTGCACGTCATGATCGTCGATCATGCGGTTCACGCGCCTGCTGACAACAACGGCGCCGGTGATCCGCGCACCGTCATCGTCGATACGTCGAGCTTCGGCACATTCGGTTCCGCCAGCTTGCTCGCGATTGACGCAACGACAAACACGACAAATGGGCCAACCGGCACGGGAATAGCGCCGAGTCCCCGCATCGCGGTTACTCTCAACGGATACGGGTCGGCATTTCTCACGCTCATTCCGTAACCGTCAAATTGTTGCGTGGTATTCGCCAGTCACTACACCAGCTTGTCCTCTGCCTGCTCCAGGGCCTTGTCCGGAAAATGCTGGCAGCCAAAAACGCGGAAATCAGAGACACCTTTCAACCGAATCTGATTGCTCTTTTTGCGCTCGGGGAAGCGCATCCGGAACAGGTCGGTGCCTTCCACATCTTCGAAATGAAACGCGGGCCGCGCGTCGGAATTCCTCGTAGCAATCTCCACATTGCTGAACTCCACATTCTTCGCGTGCCGCACAAAGAAGCCCGTTGCCGGCAAATCTCCGAACATGGTCGGCTCGGGATAGGCATCGGCCTTCTCCGGCGGCTCAATCTGCGCCATCTCTTCCGCGCCGCCTCCCACCTGCTGCAAATAGAGGTCGCTGATCTTCAGGTCCTCGATCGCATGTCCCTTGATGCCCGCAATGATCGACGGCATCATGTCCGCATTTGAACTAGTCACATTGCTGATGAGCACGCGTTTGATCGAACCCACGACGGTCTCAGGCTTCGGTCCGCGCAGTCGTGCTCCCAGGCGCAGAAAAATCGGCGCGGTGTTCACGTTTCTCATCGCAATGCCCGTGAACGTAATGTCTTCGCAAATCGCGCCGTCAACGGTCTCTAGAGCAAAGCCACGGCAGCTTTCAAACACGCAGTTGGAGATGGTTACATTCTTGAATCCGCCGTTCGATTCTGTGCCCAGCTTGATCCGCCCCGTGCCCCACGCGCGCTTTCCTGGCTGCATTGCCTTCCACGTACCGTCGAGGACAGAACCCAGTTCGTAGATCCCGGTCACGTAGCAATTCGTAATGGTGAGGTTTTCGGTGGGCCGCGCGTATCCAAGCGCAAACGAGCTCTTCGGGCAAATGCCATCGTCCCACGGTGAATTCACCGTGCAATTCGACACTCTCACGTTGCGGCAGCAATCAATGTCCATGCCGTCGCGGTTGGTGTCGATCTTGAGATTGTCGATCGTCATGTTATCCACGCCGGTTGCGAGAATGCCGAACCAGCCGCCCTGCAAAATCGAAAAGTCGCTCAGTATCACGTTGCGGCAATTCTTGAGCGCGATGGCCTTGTTAGCCACGCCGCGCGCTGTCGTGTTAGGCAGCACCTTCTCGTCGTGGCCCCGGCTCAGACCCTTGCCCCAGATCAGGCCCGGCCCGAAAATCCCGAAGTCATGAATGTTCTCGCCCCAGATCAGGCTGTTGTGCCAGTGGTTGTGGCCGTAGTCCTGGTAGGGCTCCCACACGCCCTGCGGTTCGGCAGCGTCGTAGCCGCCGGTTGCCAGACCGTCATACGGAGTGGGCGCCGCAAGAATGGTCGCGCCTTGCTGGAGAAAGAGCGCCACGTTGCTCTTGAGATGGATGGAAAAGCTTGCGTAGACGCCGGCCGGAAAGATCACCGTTCCGCCGCCCACGTTCGCCGCCGCATCAATGGCGGCATTGATCGCCGTCGAGTCAACCGTGATGCCGTCTCCCTTCGCGCCAAAACGGCGCACATCAAAATACACAGGGCGCTCGCCGGTGGCGACAGCGCCTGCCTGCGCAGCAAGCGGAGCGTTGCGGAGAAGGGAAGTAGCGCCCCCGGCCACGGAAAGGCCGGCCATCTTCAAAAAGTCCCTGCGAAAATCCTGCAATGCGCCTCCAAGTGTTGAACGGGCTGAGAAAAAACTCGTTCGGGCGGTAGGCCCGGGATTCATCCCGGCATCGACCCGCCAAATCAACGCGGGCTTTTAGCCCCTGAGGTACGCCTTTCGACCTTTTCGCCCAAATCCAGGCATCTTTCGCCAGCCTGTGAAGCCGATGATGGTAAGTTCGAATCCGCGTCAAGTATACAAAGGCCAGCAGGCAAAGGTAGACAGGCCCAGACGGCGATACCACCACGATCGAAGAAGAGAGCGGAAGGAATTACGGCTGGTCCAACTCATCGATCCTCCACCTAACTTCCTGCCTCAAAGAGGTGTCCAGTGACTTCCGGCGGACTGTAGAAGCGACTGTTTGAGCATTTCGCTGATAGACTTGGCCCTTTGAAATCATGCGGAGGAAAGTCCCGTGGCGAACCGACATGTCGATGGTCCCAGCACCATTGCGGGCCGAGATCGGGTAAACAGCTCTCCATCCGAAACATATGGTCGTTCCAGACGAGAGTTTCTCAAAACGGTTGCAGCGCTCGGTCTAACCTCCGTTGCACCGGTCGGTGAATTGATCGCGCAGACGGCTTCCAGCTCGAAGCGGCGCCGGATCGATGTGCATCATCACGTCGTCCCACCCTTTTACCTCGCTGAAAATCGTGATCGAATCGCAGCCGCGGGCGGTGGTCGGATTAACCCCGCTTACTCGAACTGGACTCCGGAGCAGTCGGTAGCAGCGATGGACAAATATGGTATAGAGATCGCTGTTTTATCTCTCTCGGTGTCTGCCTACTGGTTTGGAGACCCGCAGGCCGCGGCGCGCACGGCACGCCGGGTGAACGAATACACGGCCGATCTGGTGCGAAGTCACCCAGAGCGCTTCGGCCTGTTTGCCATAATTCCCCTCCCAGATACGGAGGCCAGCCTGCGCGAAATCGAGTACGCGTATAGCGCACTCAAGGCAGATGGGATCGAATTGGCGACCAGCTACGACGATAAGTGGTTGGGACACCCCGATTACCAGCCAGTGTTTGAAGAGCTCAACCGACGCAAGGCCGTTGTGTTTGTGCATCCCACAACACCGCTGTGCTGTCGAACATTGCTTCCTGATGTTTCTCCCATACTCATTGAAGTCCCGCAAGATACCGCCAGGGCGGTTACGAATCTGCTGTTTACTGGAACATTTGCGAGATTCAAGGACATTCGTTTCATCTTTACCCACGCGGGCGGCAACGTGCCGATGCTGTTGGGTCGCATGCACCAATATGGTCCGAAGAATATCGCCGAAATGGCGCCCAACGGAATCGAATACGAACTGAAACGCCACCATTACGATATCGCCGGTACTGCCTATGGACCAGCGATTGCAGCACTCAAGAGTCTGGTACCAACCACGCAGATCCTGTTTGGCAGCGATAATCCCTTCGTGCCCCTCGCCGAAACGGCTGAAGGCATTCTGCAGCTCGGTTTTTCGGCAGACGATCTCGAGCGCATCGGCCGTAACAATGCGCTGACTCTGCTGCCTCGGTTCAAAGCAAGTTAAGACAAGCACGGCTGATTCACGTAGGCCTCGTGGGAAGATGGTCCTCCTGTGTTTCGTAACTTCCCCATCGGCGGTGAAGGGCCGAAGCAGGTCCGAATTCTCCTATAATTCACCGGATGAGGCATTTAGATGGATATCTGATCGCCCTGGTTGCGCTCTCGCTGTGCTTCATTGGAATCAAACTTTTGTATCAATATCGAGCAGCGGCGATGCGAGCTCTCGCACTTAAACTGGACTTCCAGTTTAGGGAAGGCCAACCACACATCCTGTATCTTCCAAAAAACCACCGTCCATTACCAACTTCCTTCCAAGTTAGAGGCAATCCATGGAATACCATCACCCGAGCGTGGAATTTTATAGAAGGGGAGAAGAACGGAATCAGGGTGCTCATCTTTGACAGCACTCTGGGCTCGCGTAACGGAGGAAAAGGTACTTATAGTACGTTCATCGCGGTCTGCACAGACAAGAACCCTTTCGAGACCGTGAGCACCAAAGAAAAAATCGCCCATTCCAACGGGTGGACTGCGCTCTATAGCTTTCGGTTCTGGCAGCTTCCATGGACGTTGAGCGTTCAGTGCATTGAGGAACACCTCAACGACCTGGGGTCCTAGATGCGCCTTGATGAGACCAGGTTCCAACTCAAAAACGCTTGCGATTCGGTTGTCGAATTTCCGGACCGGCCGTGGCAGATTCGAACAGAGCGGACCTCGATACCGGCCGCCAGTCCTGTGATCGCCAATACAGATCGGCTTGCAAGCAGGGGGTCATACTCGATGCTGGGTCAGTGTCGGCAGAATCCCGCTTCGCCTTCGGGCAGGCGGAGCTTTCAAAGACGCCGGCGCAGTAAGGGAGAAGGAGACACCCCCCACCCCCCCTATGTAGTGCGCCGTTTCTTCGCCTTTTGAGGCATAAGAATGGCGAAAATCGGCGAAATGAAGCCTCTTTCGCTCAGAATGCAGCAGAAACGATGCGCGCCACGACATCGTAATCGTGGGCTTCCGTAATCTCCGCGCGATAGAAGCGGCCCTTTTCGAGCGCGTCGAGATCGCCAAAGTCGTTGATGTAGACCTTGCCGTCGATCTCCGGCGCGTGGAACTGCGTGCGGCCTTCCCACAATAGAGGCGTCTCTTCGCTCTCGCCTTCGGCCAGCACAACCACTTCGCGGCCAACCCATTGCTGCTTGGCGCGCTTTGAAATGCCCTGCTGCAGCTTCATCAGGCGGCGCTTGCGCGCTTCGATGGTGCGCTTCGGCAACTTGCCATCGTAGGCAAAAGCTCCTGAGCCTTCCTCGTCGGAGTACGTGAAGACGCCGAGCCAATCGAACTTGGCTTCGGTCACGAAATCCTCGAGCACCGTGATGTCTTCCGCCGTCTCACCGGGAAAGCCGACGATGAATGACGTCCGCAGCGCAATGCCAGGAACGGCGGCGCGCACCTTGTCCAGCGTCTTCAGAAAGATTTCAGCGCCTGCGCCGCGCTTCATGGTCTTCAGCACTTGTGGCGAAGCGTGCTGCAGCGGCACATCGAGGTACTTGCAGATGTTGTCGTGCTTCGCGATCGTCTCCAGCAGGCGGCCAGTGATGCGATTGGGATAGGCGTAAAGGAAGCGCAGCCAGCGCACGCCTTCGATCTGCGCCAGGGTATCGAGCAGTTGCGCGAGTCCGTCCTTGATGCCGAGGTCTTCGCCATAGCAAGTCGTGTCCTGCCCGATGAGCGTAATCTCCTGCACACCGCGCGCAACCAGTTGCTGTGCCTCGGCAACAACCGACTCAAAGCGGCGCGAGCGGAACTTGCCGCGAAGGTTGGGAATCACGCAGAACGTGCAGGGATGGTCGCATCCTTCCGCAATCTTGATGTAAGCCGATGTACGGCCAGTGGCGAGCAGGCGCGGTGTGTTCTCGTCGTAGAGGTAGGTGGGCAGCATGTGCGCGGCGCCCTGCCAGTCATCGCGGCGGAAGCGTCCCTGCTGTTCCCGCAGATCGCCTTCCGGGCGGAACACGATCGCTTCGTGTTTATGAGTGCCAGAGAGCGACTCTTGTCCCGAACGCGTTTCCGCAACACTGGAACTGCTCAGAATGTTGAAGGGCGACAGTATTGCTGGCTGGCGGACGATTCCCGCAGCTTCCAGGATGGATTCCAACTCGCCGGTACCGACGACCGCATCGACTTCCGGAATGTTCTTGCGGATCTCGTCGCGGTAGCGCTCCACCAGGCATCCCGCGACGATGAGCCTGGTGGCTTTGCCCTCGGTTTTGTGGCGAGCCATCTCCAGGATCGTGTCCACTGACTCCTGCTTGGCCGAATCGATGAAGCTGCAGGTGTTTACGACCAGAATCTGGGCGTCTTCCGGGCGGGCGGTCAGCCGCGCGCCGGCGCGATCCAGCAAGCCCATCATCACTTCAGAGTCGACGAGGTTTTTAGGGCAGCCTAACGAAATAAAGCCCACGGTAGGAGCCGTGGGTTGGGGAACTTTGCTCACACTTTCATTCTATCAACTTCACTTTTTTCCTGCTTTGAGCGGAAGGCCAGCTCCGGTCAGAACGCCTTTCGCATCTGCCGCATAGGGCCCGTTCGGCTCCAGTTCAAGATACTTCTGATAAGCTTCGGCGCATCCAGGCGGAAGCAGCATCTTTTGGGTTGCGGAATCGATAGTGGCTTTCAGCACCAGCGCCTGGCCCTCGAAGTAATACAGCGCCGCGCGGGTTGGATCCAGGGCAATAGCCTTCTGGGCTGCTGCAAACTGGGCATCGGCGTTGCCGACCTGGAAGAAAATGATGGTCTCATTGCGACGGTATTGTGCGGCCTGGACGGGGAATGCCGCGGCGGCGTTGTCGAAAGCAGTTTCCGCTTCTTTGACCTTGCCCTGGTGAGCATAAATTTCTCCGAGGCTCGCCCAGGAGACACCCTTAATGTCAGGGGTGCGGCTTTGCGCGTTATTGGCGCTGCCGCCGACTGCGTTTCGAGAGTTTCTTGTTGCGGATGCAGCAACTTCGGTCGCCTTGTCGCTGGTCTGGTAGAAATCATCCGTGTGCGCGCGTCGAACTGATTCGGGATCGATGCCCAGGGCCATCTTGAAACTGTTTTCGGCCTCCGGATACTTTTTGAGTCCCAGTTGCGCCAGACCCAGTTCCACCCAGGGAAGAATGAGGGTGGGGTTTTGAGACGGTGACTTTCGACATCATCGCTTCAGAATCTACAAATCTCTTTTCGGCGGTGGCTTTGCGGGCGCTGACGATTTCTGCGTTCAAGCCTTCTGATTCCTTCTTGCCCGCCGGCGTCGGTTCCTGGGCCCATGCAACGGAAGAAGCGCAAAGCAGAATCGCGAAACCTAGAACGAGAGTCCTCACTGGACACCTCAAAAATGTGGGTTGAAGTTGCAGCAAAAAGTATACGCAAGCGTCTCTATTCGGTGTACGGAAATTGCAAATGGCGCTCGAGAATTTGCTGCCAGACGAGATGGTAAAATCAATTAGTGCCGGGTCCTACGCGACGTAATCCCGCCAATCCCGCCAGGTCCGGAAGGAAGCAACGGTAACGGGCTAGTACGGGCGCAGTAGGTCACCCGGTACTTTTTTGATTGGCGCTCGGGGGCGCTGTCAACTATTGAAGTTCACAAGGAATCGCGCATGACCGCATCTGCCGTGCTCACGGAATGGGCTTGTCCGACCGCGTGCGGTTCCCTTAGCTGGTTGTATCGATGGGCGCTGAGCCGGGTGCCACGGCCTGAGTTCGCACGACTTAAGTTCGCGCGGCTGAAATTCGCGCTTACAGGAGAAAAGCATTGACCCTCAACGTTCGTCCCGTAGTGGGCCGGCGCGCCAAGATTACTGCGCTCGGCACCTATGTTCCGCCGCAGGTTCTCACAAACAAGGATTTAGAGAAGATGGTCGACACCAACGACCAGTGGATTCTGGATCGGACGGGCATCCGCGAGCGCCACGTTCTGGCCAAGGGAAAAGGGACCAGCGACATGTGCGTGGAAGCCGCGAAGAAGTGTCTCGCGGTGAGGGGAATTGAGGCCAAGCAAGTTGAAGTCATCATCGTTGGGACTGTTACGCCGGACATGATGTTTCCTTCGACGGCCTGCCTGGTGCAAGACAAGATCGGGGCCACGGGAGCGTGGGGATTCGACGTCTCAGCCGGGTGCTCAGGGTTCGTATTCGCGCTGCAGGCAGGCGTCAAGTTGGTGGAGAGCGGCGCGCATTCCAAGGTGCTGGTCTGCGGAGCGGACGCCAACACTCGCATGACCGACTACACCGATCGCGCGACCTGCGTGTTGTTTGGTGACGGCGGCGGAGCAGTGTTGATTGAGCCTGCTGAAGAAGGCGAGATCGGCATGATTGATTTTGTGCATGAGATTGACGGATCGGGCGGCGTATCGCTGAATCTGCCCGCCGGTGGCAGCCTCAATCCGAGCACGCACGAGACTATCGACAAGAAGATGCATTTCATCCACCAGGACGGCCAGGCGGTTTACAAGTTTGCTGTTCGCAAGATGGCAGAGGCCACGACCAAACTGCTGGAGCGCAATGGAGTGACTGGTTCAGACCTTGGTTGTTTCATTCCGCACCAGGCGAACAAGAGAATCATCACCTCGACGGCCGACCGGCTTGGTATGGATCCCGAGCGCGTCATCATCAATATCGACAAATACGGCAACACGTCCGCGGGTACGATTCCATTGGCAATGGAGACCGCGGTGGAACAGGGCAAACTGAAGAAGGGCGACCTGGTGCTGCTGGCGGCCGTGGGTGCGGGGTTTACGGTCGGCACCGCGCTCTTGCGCTGGGAAATTTGAGTACGATCTGTCGGCCCTCAAGAGGATCTCAACCGGTGCCGTTCTTAGGCCCCGCCCGCCCCTGGCGGTGCGGTTTGATCGTTTCGTCGATGCCGAATCGGCACGAACCGATACATCGCAAGCATCCTTGTTGATCAAACTGCAAATATGAGCGGGGATTGCCTTGAGATCGTAGTCCGCGATGTTTGTGAATCGCCTGGGCGCGACCAACAATCGATCACTGGGCAGAGAGTTCAGCCCATCGGAGAATACGGATGAAAGTAACGTTGTTTGGCGCAACAGGCCAGGCTGGCAGCCGCATCCTTGGCGAACTTCTGCATCGTGGCCACCATGTGAAGGCGGTCGTTCGCGAAGGCAGCAAACTCGAGTCGCGGGACGGGCTCTTTGTGATATCAGGCGATGTGAATGATGTAGCTGGAGTCACGGCCGCAGCCTCGGGTTCCGATGCGCTGGTCAGTGCCTATGGTCCCGGCCCTGGAGATCCAGAAAAGTTGTTGACGGCAACGCAACATCTTCTCGAAGGAGCAAAACAGAGCGGTGTACCACGATTCCTCTTTGTCGGGGGCGCGGGGTCGCTCGAAGTGGCGCCGGGTGTCTCGCTAATCGATAGCGGTCATTTGCCAGAACAATGGAAAGGCATTGCCATCGCACATCGTGATGCCCTTGAGATGGCTCGTGCGTCCAACATTAATTGGACTTGTTTCAGTCCCGCGGCATTTTTCGAGCCTGGAGAACGCACAGGCAAGTTTCGGCTCGGCATTGACGAGTTGATTGCGGATGCGCGCGGGACAAGCCGCATCTCCATGGAAGATTTTGCGATCGCACTTGTGGATGAGCTTGAAAACCCGCAAAATGAGCGTCGCCGATTCACGATCGCTTACTAGGACATTAGTCCACAGAGCAACATCCGGACGGAGCAGGGCATCAAATGGGGTGCCAGTTCGCTTTGAGAGAGTCCTTGCATCTTATGCCAATACTGAAGTCCGTTTTCTGCTTTCTTAGCCTCGCAATCATTGTGTTCGTGGTTGCTGGTTGCGGCTCCAATCGTGGAACAACTCCCGCACCAATTCAAGTGAGCGTAGTTGCTGCCGGTACGGGCGGTGGTACGGTCAGCAGCAGCCCGGCTGGTATCAGTTGCGGCTCCACGTGCGCCGCGAGCTTCGCTGTCGGAACCGCAGTCACGCTTACGGCAACGCCGAACGCCACTTCGACATTTGCCGGCTGGTCCGGTGCGTGCAGCGGGACCGGCAGCTGCAGCATCATGGCATCTAGCAATGCTTCGGTAACGGCGACATTCAACACTGCTACTGCCAGCACCGTTCAGGTGAGCGTTCAGGCGGCCGGAACCGGTTCGGGCATCGTCACGAGTTCACCCGCGGGCATCAATTGCGGCGCGACGTGCAGCGCCAGCTTCCCGAGTGGTTCAGCGGTGGCTCTCACCGCAGTTCCGAGTGCCGGATCTACATTTACCGGTTGGTCGGGAGCGTGCACGGGAACGAGCACCTGCAGCTTTACGCCGACTGCCAACACGACAGTGACTGCAACGTTTGATACCACTGCCCCACCGGCAGTTCAGTTGACCGTAGCGACGACCGGCACCGGGTCGGGTGTCGTCAGCAGCGCCCCTGCGGGCATCAGCTGCGGAACAACGTGCAACGCCAGCTTCCCGAGTGGAACGGTGGTGACGCTTACGGCAAATCCGAGCAACGGATCGACGTTTGGTGGATGGTCAGGCGGGGGTTGCACAGGCACCAGCACGTGCAGCGTGACGTTGACCGCTGCGACATCAGTAACTGCAACATTCACTGCGGGCGCGCCGGCCAATCTATCGGCACTCAATCACATTGTGTACCTGGCGCAGGAGAATCGTTCGTTCGATCACTACTTTGGAGCGCTGCGCGGTTATTGGGCGCAAAACGGATATCCCGATCAGTCATTTGACGGACTGGCGCAATTCAATCCCACTACCGGAGCAGGCACCGCTGAACGGACCCGCGCCGTCGAATCCCGGGATGCGATCCCGCGCGCCGCCTCCGAGCGATTGCATCTTCGACACAGAGCAATCCCGTTACTTCATACCATCTGAAGACGGAATGCACGGAGAACACGAGTCCGTCGTGGAACGAGAGCCACGTCGACTGGAATTTCGGCGATCAGTTGGGGCTGTATCCGCCGACGCTGGATGGATTTGTATACGCGGCGGCTCACGATGCGCGCAACAACGTTCCGCCCATTTACCGATGTGAACGGCATTCGCGCCATGGGCTACTACGACGGCAGCGACCTGAACTACTACTACTTCATGGCGTCGAATTTCGCGACATCAGACCGGTGGTTCCATCCGGCGATGACGCGGACGTCACCGAATCGCGAGTATCATGATCGCAGCCACGTCACAGGGACGCGTATACCCGAACGGACCGAACGCTCAGGACTCCGCGCTGTTGACGGCGCCGACCATCTTTGAAGAACTGCAGACTGCGGGAATCACCTGGAAGATTTACGTGGATCCGACGGGGAGTGGCTGTGCGGGGCCGCCGTACGATCCGAAGTGCCTGCTGCCCCTGACCTACGTGCAAAACTTCGCGTTCGGGCAGACGATTCCGACCACGTATCCACAGAACATTGCGCCCGATCTCGCAATACTTCACCGATGTTCAGAACGGGACGCTTGCCCCAGGTGGCACTGATAGAGCCGGCGACGGATGCTGGAACGGATGAACATCCATCTACCTCGGACGCGGTGCCGACGAATATCCAGACGCGGAGCCAACTTTGTCTCATCGCTCATCAATGGGCTGATGCAGAGCCCGTCCTGGAAGGATTCGGCCTTCATTCTCACTTATGACGAATACGGCGGGCTCTACGATCACGTACCGCCGCAGCCGACGGTGAGTCCGGATGGCATCAAGCCGGTCGACATGCATCCGGGTGATGTTTGCACGACTTCCACGGGGCCGATTTGCGACTTTACCTACACGGGTTATCGCGTGCCGCTGATCGTTGTCTCGCCATTTACGAAGAAGAATTACGTATCGCACACGATTGCCGATTCGACTGCGATCCTTAAGCTGATTGAAACTCGCTTCAATGTGCCGGCGCTGACCAAGCGGGATGCGGCGCAGATCGGACATGACGGAGTTCTTCGATTTCGTGAATCCGCCATGGATGACGCCGCCCAGCCCGCCGACGCAAAACACCAATGGCGCGTGCTATATGACACACCTACCGTAGCGCTTCGTGCGCAAGTAGCGGTCCAACAAGGGAATTGATTGTGCCTGCCGGTTGCTGCTCAGAGTGCGAGGTCGTACTCGGGCAGCACGCCGGCGGCAGCGGCCTCTTTGAAGAATCCGCGCATTCCCTCTATGTATTCGGGGTCAAGGACATAGTGAATGTTCTCGCTGAGGTATCGCCGGATGGTGCTCTCGGCGAGAGGCAACTTTCGCGACCACTCGGTGGCAAGTGTGTTGATGTTTTCGAGTCCATGGTCTCGCGATTGAATGAAGTCGTACGCGATTGATTCGACGGGAATTTCTGCGCGCGCGGCCCACACTGCGGAAACAAAGGGAAGACCAGTGAGAGCGCGCCATTCATGGGCGATGTCGTGGTAAACCAGTTCTTCTTCATGGCGTTCGCTGCGATTGGCGCGCTCTTCGAGGGCGAATAAGGCGGGGTCGCCAATCACGATTGCGGCATCGGCTCGATCGAGCATCGCATCAAGATCGGCACCCATGGGAATGAACTGCGCGGCGTTGTTACCCCACTTGTGGAACAGGATATGGCTGTAGGCGATGGTGGTTCGGCTCGCAGTATCGGCGGCCACGGTACGGATCTCCGACAGCGGACGATTGGCGCGGCGCACGAGAAGAAGAGAACGAACGTAGTCCTTCGAAGCAATGGTGCAGCCCGGCATGATGCGAAGAGTCGGGATTCTGGGCGAGGGCGGCAATCGGCACCAACCCGATGTCGGCGGTTCCTGCCGCCAATCGATCTGCGCATTCCGAGGGGAACATCCAGTCAATGCGATAGTGCTCTTCCAACTCGCTGGAAAGGGCACCGTGTTCAAAGTCCCACATCAGCGGCGCTGGATTGAGAAAGCGTATCGCTGCGACGCGGAGTGGGGTCTGGGAATGGAGAGGCACGCTTCTAGTTTAATTGCCAGGGCCAATGATCCGGATCTCCCTTGTTTGTGACGCAGGGCGTTTGGCCGGAGCCTTTGCCGAGGGTGTGTTGCATGACCTTGACTTTCGTTTTGTGCGGGAATAAGGTGTCGGCAAAACAGCAATACAAGATCCCGATTCAGAACGTGGAGTTTTGGTCCGGCGACTGGCGTTGCGTCCAGGAGCTGGCCCGTGCAATTGAATATGAACAGCACTACAAAATCGGCTGTACCCCAAAGCGCGACTCGTAATGTGGAAGATGAACTGGCGTGGCTTGCGCTGACGCTCACGCCGGGGCTTGGACCACGGCGCATACTCGAGGCTGTCAAGAAGCTAGACACGCCAAGCCAGATCTTCGAGCTTTCACTTACTGAGTTGGAGGCATTGCAACTCAGTGCCGGAGCTGCGCAATACTTCTTCGATGGCAAAGGAAGGCGAGCCGCCGAAGGGGAGTGGGCTGCCCTTGATGCGATGGGCGCCAAGGTGGTTACGTATAGCAGTCCGATGTATCCGGAACGACTGCGGGAAATCTACGATCCGCCACCAGTGCTCTGGCTGCGCGGGGAGCCGAGCCTGCTCGCGCGTCCGTCTATTGCCATTGTAGGAACCAGGCATCCTTCTCCGTATGGTTCAGGTGTCGCGGAGATGCTGGCGCGCGATTTGGCGGCCCGGCGATTGCTGGTGGTGAGCGGAATGGCTCGCGGCATCGACACGTGCGCACATAAAGGCGCACTCGCGGCGCGGATGCCCACAGTTGCAGTTTGGGGCACAGGGATTGACGTCGTGTATCCGAAGGAGAACAAGAAGCTGAGCGAAGACATTCTGGCCGCGGGCGGCGCAATTTTGAGCGAAGTGCCGCTGGGCACTTTTCCGGCGCCGCAGAACTTTCCGCGCCGTAATCGCATTCTCAGCGGTGTCAGTATTGCGGTGCTGGTGGTGGAGGCAGCGGAAAACTCGGGCACTCGCGTTACGGCGCGCTGCGCGGCCGAACAGAATCGCGATCTTTTCGCCGTGCCGGGAAATGTGACCAGCAAGAACTCCTGGACTCCTAACACGTTGATAAAACAGGGCGCAAAGCTGGTGGCGACGTGGGAAGATGTTTGGGAAGATTTGCCTTCAAACATGCGCTGCGAACTGGAAATGGAAGCCGGCTCTGAATCTAAGTCTGTATCTCAAGCATCTCTCTTGACTGATTTGACGCTGCGCCCTGAAGAATCGATGGTGCTAGAGATTCTGCGATCGGACGAGTCGTTGCAGATCGATGAGGTTCTCGAGACTCTTGAGACGCAATTGACTTCTTCTGAGGTGTTTACAGCTCTCTTTGAGCTGGAGATTGCGGGTCGCGTTCGGCAGTTGCCAGGGAAAAACTACGTGCGGACGCTCTAGACCGGAACCAATCAAGTCAGCGACGAATCGCCCGGATGAAATCAGATTTCGCGCACTAAAAGCGGATTTGCGCGTAGAGTCTTGGGAAGTGGCCGCCTGCTATATTTGGCGAAAAAGTGGAAAAGACCACGCCTTCCGTGATAGCTTCCAAGTTTCGCGGCCAATTTAGATTGAATGGATCGACCCGGGTCACGAATGGGCCGGCAGGAATCTTTAGGTTGCAAACTGTAATCAGAATGAAACGGAAACTCCGCAAGCGAGTCCAACAGGCCAAAGCGGAGACACAGTAATAAGGATGGCAATGACCAAATCACTTGTGATCGTCGAATCGCCGGCAAAGGCAAAGACGATTGAAAAATATCTGGGTAAAGGCTTCGAGGTGCTGGCTTCGGTCGGGCACATTATGGACCTGCCCAAAAACGACATCGGCGTGGAACTCGAAAATCGAACATTTGAGCCGACCCTGATTGTGACTCCAGGCAAGGAGAAGGTTGTCGGTCAGCTGAAGAAGGCGGCGGCGAAGGCTGATGAGATTTTTCTGGCGCCTGACCCTGACCGCGAAGGCGAAGCGATCGCGTACCACCTCGCGCTGCAACTGGGCACGTCAGCCAAGGAAAGAAAAAAGATTCGCCGCGTCACCTTCAACGAGATCACCAAGAAGGCCGTGCAGGAGGCGTTTGAGCACGCCCGTGACGTGGATCAGAATCTGGTGGACGCGCAACAGACGCGCCGGGTTCTGGATCGCCTGGTTGGATATCAGATTTCACCGCTGCTGTGGGACAAGGTCCGACGCGGCCTGTCGGCGGGTCGAGTGCAGACTGTAGCCGTGCGGCTCATCGTTGAGCGGGAGCGGGAGATTGGAGCTTTTCAGCCGCTCGAATACTGGACTCTTGACGCATTTCTGCACGCTGAGAAGGAAGCTGAGAAGAAGCTGAAGGCGCGCTTCATCGGTATCGATGGCGAGCCCGTACGTGTGGCTAACGGCAAGGACAAGGACGGCAAAGACCAATTCATCGCCAATGCGCTGCCTGACAAGAAATCGATGGATGAAGTGCTTGCGGCACTTGAGAGCGCAAAGTGGTCTCTTGCCTCTGTGCAATCGCGTGAACAGCAGCGACGGCCGCTGGCGCCGTTTATTACCAGCCAGCTGCAAAGAGATGCGGCTGGAAAACTTGGCTTCAACGTGCGCCGCACAATGGGCGTTGCGCAGCGCTTGTACGAAGGCGTTGACCTCGGCCCTGAAGGAACAACGGGCCTGATTACCTACATGCGTACCGATTCGCCTCGTGTATCACCCGATGCGAAGCAAGGTGTCCGCGAGTGGATTGGGAAGAATCTTGGCCCGCAGTATCTGCCTGCGACGCCCAATGAGTACAAGGGCAAAAAAGATGCGCAGGATGCACACGAAGCCATTCGCCCAACGGATGCTTCGCGCACCCCAGAGTCGATCGCAAAGTATCTTAGCGACGAGCAGTTGCGGCTTTACCGTCTGATCTGGCAGCGGTTTGTGGCTTCCCAGATGATGCCCGCCATCTTTGACGTCACGACCGCGAAGATCGCAGCAGTTTCAGCGAAAACGGGCAAGACTTATGACTTCCGTGTGAGCGGATCGGTGTTGCGTTTTGATGGCTTCCTTAAGGTTTATGAACTTGTGGAAGAAAAGGGCGACGAGGACGACGAGTCGAAGAACAAGTTGCCCAGCCTGGATGGAGTGAAAGCGCTTGCGCTCGAAAAGCTCGAGCACGAAGACCACTTCACTTCGCCTCCGCCGCGCTACAACGAAGCTTCGCTCGTCAAGGTTCTGGAAGAGCGTGGCATAGGACGCCCTTCAACTTATGCATCGATCATCAGCACGATTCAGGATCGCGAGTACGTCACCAAGATTACGGGACGGTTTTTCCCGACTGAAATTGGCATGGTGGTCTGCGATTTGCTGGTGGAGAGCTTCCCGTACATTTTTGACCCCAAGTACACGGCCCGGCTGGAAGAGGAGCTCGACGATATTGAAGAGGGCAAGGAGAAGTGGACGGATTTGCTGAACGGCTTCTACGACCACTTTGCTGAGGAGTTAAAAGACGCGGACAAGACCATGCGCGACATCAAGCGCATGGAGGTGAAGACCGACGAGAAGTGCGACCTGTGCGGATCTCCACTATTGCTGAAATGGGGCAAGTTCGGCAGCTTCTTTGCGTGCTCGGCGTACAACAAGAAAGATCCGACGAGCTGCACCTTTACCAAGGAGAACACGGCCAACAAGCCTGACCTGAACACTCCCGAGGCGCAGGATGCGGGAGAGCAGGAAGAGTATTGCGAGAACTGCGGCCGCGTGATGGTGCTTCGGCGCGGGCCTTTCGGCATGTTCATGTCGTGCCCGGGCTACAACGAGGATCCTCCCTGCAAGACGTTTCGCAAACTTAGCCAGAAACAGCAGCAAAAACAGTCCGCACCGCAACCAACCGGCGAAGACTGCCCTCAATGCGGCAAGCCGCTGGTCCTGCGCCAGGGCGCCTACGGAGAGTTTGTTTCGTGCTCAGGGTATCCAAAGTGCAAGTACGTCAAGCAGAACATCATTGAGGGTCTTAAGTGTCCCAAGTGCGGCACTGGGGATATTGCCGAGCGCAAGGCAAAGCGCGGCAATATGTTCTGGGGATGTACAAACTATCCGAAGTGCGATTTCACTTCGAACTACAAGCCGGTTCCGCAAAAGTGTCCCGAGTGTGGCAATGCATATCTGCTGGAGAAGACGCTGAAGGACGGCATCTTCCTCGAATGCCCAAACAAGAAGCGAGTGGCAGAAGAGGAAGCGTCCGCACCCAAGAAACGCGGGAAGAGAGCGGTGCCGGAACCGCAAGCCCAGGTAGTGTGCACTTATTCAAAACGCATTGGCGATGCACCGCCTCCGCCGACCGCGGAAACGCATGGCCCGGTCACCGAGAAGCCTGACAACAAGCCCGGCAAACGCGAACTTCAGCCGGCGTAACAGGCTGAAGGAGAATTGAACGGCGTCTAGCTGAAACTGGGCGCCGTTCGCGTGTCTGTACCTCGAGACATCGATCCTCGATGCACGGGTCTTACGTTACTTGGGCATTGCACCTTGGTATGAGAAAATTGACTTTACGGTCGAAAATTCTTCAGAGCCTTCCACCGATAGAGTCGCACTATGTCCCTGCTTCGTTCCGCGTTTATCGCGCTCTCTCGCAACCGCAACATGCGCCGCTTCGGCGAGCGTTCGGCGATCGGCACTCGTCTCAGTTCCCGATTCGTGGCAGGAATGGAGACTGAGGACGCTCTGCGCGTGGCGGAGGCCGTCAACAAGCAGGGAATGGCGGTTTCACTCGATTCACTGGGCGAAAGCGTTACCTCGGAACATGAAGCGCACAAGGCAGCGGAGATTTACCACCGGCTGCTTGACGCGATTGCCGCGCGCAAGCTGAATGCCAACGTCAGTGTGAAACTCACGCAGATGGGGCTGGGGCTATCGAGCGAGCTTGCCGAAGGCATCGCTGAGAATCTCACCGAGCACGCACGATCCTGCGGAACGTTTGTGCGCATTGATATGGAGGACTCGTCGCTGACCCAGGTGACGCTGGATATCGTGCGACGCATCCATGCTCGTCCCGGGCTGCGGGGAGCAATCGGTACGGTCATCCAGTCATACCTTTATCGTTCACAGGCAGACATTGAACAGCTCCTGGCTGAGGGCGTCCGCATTCGCCTCTGCAAGGGCGCGTACAAGGAGCCGGCAGAGGTCGCATTCCCGCGCAAGGACGACGTTGACGCGAACTACGTGCGGTTAACCTGCATGCTCCTCGACAGTCCTGTCTATCATGGGATCGCCACGCACGATGTCGCGATGCTTACCGCAGCAAAAGCCTTCGCTCACCAGCACGGAATTGATTCGGGCCGTTACGAATTTCAAATGCTGTACGGCGTGCGCCGCGACCTGCAACGCCAACTGGTGGACGAAGGCTACAACATGCGCGTGTACATTCCGTTTGGCCGGGAGTGGTATCCGTACTTCATGCGTCGACTGGCCGAGCGTCCAGCCAACGTGTTCTTCATCGCCAAAAATCTTCTTCGCAAATAGCGAGCGCAAAAAAGGAACGAGACGATTTGTGTCGTCTCGCTCCTTAGGATGAAGGACGTTCTTGCCGGCTACTGGACCGGGCGAGCTTTTCCGTTTTTGAGGCTCTGGTCGATGACGGACTTTACCTTGCGGTCGGCCTCACTGAGCGATGCGGCCCTGTTCCTCGCCGATGCGACCCTGCTTTGCTCCCAACTCGCCTTGCTGCGCGCCGAGCTTGCCTTGCAATTCGACCGATTTCCCCTTGATGGGCGCCCATTTCACCTTGCAGCTCGCCAATCTTTCCTTGCACTTCCCCGAGCTTCCCCTCGAGTTCGGCTAGCTGTTCTTGAGTAACGGTCTTTCCTTTGGCTGCATTCAATTCCGCGACGGCGGCGTTGAGTTCGGCCATTTCCTTGGTGAGGTCGGGCGTCGGAATTGTGGCCTGGGTCATTCGTTCCGCCATCTTCTCCTGCTGCTGCCCGAACTCTTCCTGCTGGCGCCCCAACTCCTCCTGCTGACGGCCAAGATCCTCCATCGGCTTGTACATGGCCATCAATTGAGCGACCGTGGATGGGTCGTCAATGACATAGGACTTGCCGTTTCGGGTGAACCAGAGAAAGTCTCCGTGCGCCATGCTGCGGGCCTTTTTCAACTCTTCACGACGACCTTCCACCCAATCGCCGGCGAATTGAACATGGTCTTTGTCGTTCCCGCTTATCAATGCGTAGGACTTCGCCGCCGTCGGAGTACGAGTAGGAGAACTGATTTCCATTCGATGAGTAGGAGGAACTGCTTCTGCGCCCACGGGCCGATCGCGCATCCGCCTGCGCCATGGCGATGGAGTAGGCCTCACCTGCACCCGTTCGTGCACCGATTCCGAATGCTGTGCCCGGCGGCGGTGGGGGCAATCCAGGCGTACCGGTGAGAGCCGGTGTCGCAGGTGCCGGAAGTGCGGCGGGGGTGCCTGGCGTAGCCGGTATGCCGGGTGCGGCGGGCGGAACGCCCATGATCGCCCCGCCACTTGGCGCCGGGGGTGGCTCAGGGGCAAGTGCGGCTTCCGGGGTAGTTGGGAGGTCAGGTGCCGTGGGGGCCGTGGGTGCGGCGGGGGGCTGGCGTCTGGCCCGCAGCCTGGACGCGAATGAGGGATGTTGCCGCAAAAAGGGCGAGGGGCGCCAGGAGCGCGGCGATAAAAATACGTCCACGTCCACCCGCAAATGCGGTGCGGAATCTGCTCTCGTCGAGAAGCCGTTCAATGCGATGACTCAATCTGCCTTCACGTGCCATAGCAACTCCAATTCTGGTTGTGCGCGGCATGGCCGCGAATTCGAGCAGAATCTGAGCATAGGAAGCATGACTCGCGGCGTGGCTCACGGCCTCGCCATCGCTGATGGCCTCACTCAGATCACACAAGGTGCGTTTCAGCCACCAGCCCAGAGGGCTAAACCAGAACAAGGCTGCATAGATCGCAGCGCAAATTTGTAGATAGAAGTCTCCCTGCCGCACGTGCGAGCTCTCATGGGCGAGCACGATGCGCAGTTTTTCTGTGTCCCAGCAGTTGTATCGCGCGGGAAGCAAAATGCCGGATCCCACGGTCACGGGCGAAGACACAGCGCGGCTGGCGCGCACGCGCAATCCGGTGGGATTGTCCAGTTCGCATTGAACAATTTCAGCACCGGCCCAAAGTCGGACTGCCGCGACCAACCCGAAGGTCAGGCGAAGTAGCAGCGCGCCGACGATCGCGAAGTAGACGAGGATACTGAGTTGGCCCAGGCTCAGAGAGGGGAGCTTTCGGACTGGGGGATGGACTGCGGCGGTGGTTTGGCCGGAATGATCGACCGAGATCGAAGGGGCAGGGAAGTGATCGCTGCTCACTACTGGTGATTCTGGCGTCTGAACGACTGGATCACTTGTGTATTGGATCGTTTTGCTGCCAACAGACGCATTTGCGATTGAACCTGACGGAATCGTGATGTGTTTCTGCGGGCCCTGGCGCAACTCTGCGATCTGGTCGAGCCACGCCCGGACGGGGACAACTGCCGCCCTGATTGGCAGCCACGCCTGGTTCTGAGCCAACGGCGCAAGGAGGGGCATGAACATGGCCCCGGTGAGGACAAGAACCCATGCGACCTTGCGAGCCTTCACGCTGTTCACGCGAAGCACGCGCAAGCCCGCACCCACGGCTGCGGCCATAAGCAATGACCGGATCGCGGCGTCGATCAGCGTGACTGGCCAGCTGAAGATGAGAAAAGAAGACGTCATTGGCTTGCCTCCTTCTTCGCAGAGTTGCCCGCGCTTTTTTGTGCGGCTGCGATGCGATCTGCCAGCCGTTGCAATTCGCCGCGATCGAGGACCTCAGAGTCAACCATGCCAACGAGCAGGGCTTCGACGCTTCCCTCACAGAACCAGTCCACGATGCGCTGTACAGCGCGCCCAGCCACTTTTTGCCGCGACTCGGCAGAACGGTAGACAAACGTGCGATTGTCCGTGGAGTGCGTTAGATAGCCCTTTTCTTCGAGGCGCCGCAAGACGGTGCGGATGGTCGAGTCCTTCAACGGCCGTCCCAGTTCTTCCCGTGCCTGCTCCGCGGTCGCGACACCCAATCGCCAGACGATCGAAAGAATTTCGCGTTCCAGTTCTCCGAGTTCTGCTGGATCGTGCTCGACTTGAGTGTTACTCGCCATAGTGTTACTGACTGTAACATAAGAAATTGGTGAGCGCGCAAGGAAATTTATCAGGCATTTGCGGAGCCATTTCCGGGCGGTTCTTCGCGGGAAATGCGGGCATTATTTGGTCCGAGGGGGTTGAACTGCAAACGTCACGTCAAATCACAACCCCGGCGCCAAACTTGCTCCCCAATCTGCCGGATCGACGTCTCGAATATGTCGCGAGAAAAGCCATTTGTGGCCTTCGATATCTTCGACGCGGTACTGGAGTTCGCCGTAGATGGTTCCGTTCAATTCCTCTACTATTTTTGCGCCCGCGGCTCGTGTTTTCGCAAAATGGGCCTCCACATCCTCCACAAAGATGGTGACGAATTGGGTATCGAAGCCGAGATCGGCGGGGCTCTGGTATGCCGGATTGCCGATCGAAACCATCACCCAGGCGCCGCCACATCTCAACTGCGCTCCGGAAACCGGATTGCCATATCGGAAGTGTTCGACGAAGCCGAACGTGGTGCTCAGTCAATCGATTGCCTACGGGAGGTTCTTGCAAATGATGTGGGGCAGGGCCGTATCAACGGGAACTGAGCGATTTCGCAGCATGCTCCACAATTTTCAGGGCATGCGCCGATCAATCACGTCGTTCTAAATGGGACCGGGCTGCCACACCGGTACGATAAGCTTCTTTCGAGGGGAAGTGGATGCGATTCAAGAGATTCCAGCGGGCGGCCTCAGCGGTTTTTCTTCTGGCGTTATGCCACGGCACGTGGGCTCAGGAGCCTGCCCTCAGCTCCGCTCTGCCCCTGATTCACACCGACAATGGGCCGAATTCGGCTGCCGCGCAGAAGGCTCACTATCTTGTGCTGGTCTCTCTCGACGGATTCCGGTGGGACTACGCCAAGCGCGACGGCGCCACGCATTTGCTCGCCCTGGGAAAACGGGGTGTTTGGGCTCCTCAAGGCATGCTTCCCAGTTTTCCATCGCTCACGTTTCCCAATCACTACACGATTGTCACAGGACTTTATCCCGAACACCACGGGCTTGTTGCGAACAGCTTCTACGATGAGACGAAGCAAGCCAAGTACGGTATGAGTGAGTCTGCGGCAGTGACTGATGGAAGCTGGTACTCGGGCGTGCCGCTCTGGAGCCTGGCGGAAGGTCAGGGTATGCGCACGGCGTGTATTTTCTGGCCCGGTTCAGAAGCCGAGATCGCCGGGCATCGTCCAACCTGGTACGCAAAATTCGATAGTAAGACCCAGGCCACGGACGAAGTGGAACAGGCGCGTATCGACGATGCTACGGCTTTACTCAAGCTGCCCGACGCCGATCGCCCTCACTTCATCACCATCTACTATCCGGAACCCGATCACGAGGGCCATCAATTTGGCCCCGATGCCCCGGAGACAAAGAAAGCCGTGCTGAAGTTGGATGGCATGATCGCGAAGCTGAAGGCTGCGCTCGATGCTACACATTTGCCAATCGATCTAGTGGTTGTGAGCGATCACGGTATGGCGAAGGTTGAAGGTCCTTGGATTACGCTGGACAAATTCGCTGACCTTACAGGCTTTGAAACGGTCGGGCCGTTGCTTTACGGGAAGACGGAAGAAGACCGCGTGCGTGTGTACAACAAGCTCAAACAGGCGTCATCTCAATTCGTAGCGTACCGTCGCAAAGCTGTACCGGCGGGGCTGCACTACAACCAGAGTGTTCGAGAAGGTGATCCGGTAATCATTCCTACCGGGCCCTATGCCATCCGAGCGCACGAGCCGCCGCCTGATAAACCGGATGCCGCGCCCAACGCTGGCGCGCATGGATTCGATCCGCAAACGATGCCGCAAATGAAAGCGAGCTTCTTTGCCGCGGGCCCTGATATTCTCCCCGGAAAAACCGTTGCACCATTTGCAAATGTGAACCTGTATTCGTGGATGGCGCATATGCTTGGTCTCACGCCAGCCAAGAACGACGGAAGCTTAAATATTCTTGCAGGCACTTTGCGCGATAATGGCGGCGAGATCGCGCCGGCGGATTCACCCGATCAAAAAACTCCGGAGCCAACGAAACCATGAGCGCAGTTGTACTGGGCATCGACGGAGGCGGAACACGCACACGCGCTTCCATCGTCGACGAAAATAGAGTTCTCGCATTCGCGGAAAGCGGTTCTATCAAGAGGCTACGCGTTGGGGCAGCCGCAGCCGAGCAGAATCTACGTGCGCTGCTGGCCGAGGTCTATAAGCAGGCTGGGGTCACGGGGGTTCGTGCCGGATCCGCAGGCGTGGCAAGCGCCAGTATGCCTGGCGTACCTGAGTGGATCAAGACAGTCTTTACCGACTTCGGCGTGGAGCGATCAGAGGTTGTGGGCGACGAAGTGATTGCCCTCGACGCAGCCTTCAAAGGTGGCCCCGGCATTCTTCAGATTGCCGGTACGGGGACCAACAGCATTGGCCGCGCACCTGATGGCGGTCGAGAAAGCGCCGGCGGATGGAGTTCGCGCCTGGGTGATGAAGGTTCCGGATACTGGATAGGGCTGCACGCGATTCGTCGAGCTCTCAATGCCCATGACCGCGAAGAGCCGACGCGCATTCTCGAAGTGGTGGGCCGCATTTGGCGAACTCCGACCATTGATGAGCTTGTGAACCTCGGCGACAGCACACCAGGACCTGACTTTGCGGCTCTGGCGCCCGCCATTTGCCAACTTGCGGAGGAAGGCGACCCGGTGGCCCTGGGCGTAGTAAAACAGGCTGCTTCCGACTTGGCCGGGTTTGTCCTGCTTGTCCGGGATAAATTGCGCCGCAAGCACAATCTCACCAGGGAAGTTCCCGTGGCGTGGATCGGGAGCGTAATCGGCAAGTCGCAGATGGTCAGGGAGGGGTTTTACGCAGAACTGCGTACGGCAGCGCCCGCCATGCCTATTCTGGAGCATGAAGTGAATGCGATTGAAGGGGCAGTGTGGCGAGCGCAGCGAATGGCGGAAGTCGCAGTCTGACGATCAGCCAGTTACTACGGTTCCACCGTGAATCGATGCTACCAACGTCCCTTTGCTGTCGATTGCAACGAAATTTGCAGGCTGGCCGGCGTCGAGTGAACCCGCCCGATCATGGAGCCCTGTCATAGCCGCTGGATTCGAAGTGAGGGCCCGCAAGCCATCCTCGACTCTGGCTCCGGTGAACTCGATCAACAAGCTAAGTGCGCGATCAAGCGTCAGCACGCTTCCGGCCAGGACCCCATTTGCCTCGGCCCGTCCGTTGGCCAATTCCACCGCAAATCCTCCGAGTTGATATTTGCCGTCGGGCATACCGGCAGCGCTCATCGCATCGGTCACAAGGAGTGCCCGCTCGGGTCCTTTGGCTTTCCACCAGAGCCGAACCATTTCAGGAGCATTGTGAATGCCATCGCAGATTAGTTCGGCGTACAGGCAGTCTGTGGTGAGCACCGTCCCGAGAATTCCGGGCTCGCGATGATCCAGAGCGCGCATCGCGTTAAAGGTATGCGTGGCGCTCGTGGCACCGGCGGCGATGGCCGACCGCGCTCGTTGGGCGGTTGCGTTCGAATGCCCGAGTGAGACCCGCACACCGCGTGACGCTGCATGCGCGGCCAACTCGAGAGCGCCTTCCAACTCGGGTGCCAGTGTGATCAACCGCGCTTGCCCTTCGGCGGCTTCGAACATCCGATCAAAGAGTCTGATGTCGGGCGCTCGCAACAAAGCCGGAGGATGAACTCCGCGTTTTTCATGAGATAGGAATGGCCCTTCCAGGTGAATCCCCACCGGCCATGCCTGAAGCCCTTCAGGTCCCTGCTGGATCAATTTCGCCAGCTCACTGAGCGAGCGTAAAGTCGGGTCGATGGGGGCAGTTACGGTGGTCGCCAGGTAAGCTCCGGTGCCGTGTTTGGCGAGAAAGGCGCCCATCGTCTGAAGGGCGTGTGGAGTTGCCTCCATGACATCGTGTCCCGCGGATCCATGAATGTGGACATCGAAAAAGGACGGCGCCAGCGTGTTTCCCGCAAAATTGCGGACCAAAGCTCCGGCGGGAACTTCGCTCGTATCCATGCTTTCGATGGCCCGAATCACGCCATCCTCGGTAGTCACGATCGGATGCTGAATGACACCCTTGCCGTCCCACAACTTTTCCGCCATGAAAACCTTTTGCATGCGGATATTATCGCAGCCAAATCTCAAAAGCCTTTTGCGGAGCATCACTCTTCCGCGCTGCGGACCGTTACACGGTTGTAACGCGCCCTCGAGCCGTTATTTGGTAGGGTGTTGGCATGACTTTGAAGGCTGTCTTGCCGCTCTCTCTATCGGCTCTTACCCTCTGCGCCAACTTCCTCATCGCGCAGAGTACGGATCTCCCCACCAGCAAGCAACTCGTCGGCGAGATTCCCGGACACCCGCAGCGCCTCAACAGCCTGCCCACCACGATGGTGGTTTCGCCTGATCATCGCTACATCGTTACGGTGAATGATGGCTACGGCACCTTCGAGTCGAAGTACGAACAGTCGATTGCGGTCTTCGATACGCAAGGCGGCACGCTGGCCGACTTTCCGGATGACCGCACCCCTGCGCGCGTCGCAAAGCAGACCCTCTATTCCGGCCTCGCCTTCAGCCGCGACGGTAGTCATCTCTATGCCAGCATGGGCTCACTTACCGACCCGGCCGGCGAGCATGAAGGCGATACGGGCAATGGCATCGTGGTCTACAGCTTCACCGACGGCAAGATCGCTCCCGAGCGCTTTATCAAGTTTCCCCTCCAGCAACTCGCTCCCGGCCATAAGACTCGCCTGGTGGGTGAAATGGATGGTGACAAAGGGATTCCATTTCCAGCCGATATAGCACTTGTCAGCTTGAACGGAGCGGACAAGTTGCTGGTCGCCGGCAACTTTTCGGATGATGTGCTGGTCGTCGATCCTGGCAGCGGCGCCATCGATCATCGCTTTGACCTGGCCGAGAGCAATACGGTCCCGGGCGTCTACCCCATCGCAATCGCGGCGACGCCGGACGGGCAGCGGGCCTTCGTTGCGCTATGGAATGCTTCGGAAATCGTGGAACTCGATTTGGCGAAGATGACCATTGGCCGCAAGCTCCCTTTGCTCAAGCCGTGGAGTCCCATCGCCCCCGGAACCCATCCGTGCGCCTTTGCTTTGTCGCCCGATGCGAAAACGCTGTATGTTGCGCTTGAGAATCGCGATACCGTGGCCGCCGTTAACATTGGCGCCGGCGCCTTTGGCGTCAAGGGTTACTTTGATACGCGCCTGCCGGGACAGAGTTATTTCGGCGCAGAACCGGTGGCGATTGCTCTGAACGCCGATGGCCGCCGCCTGTATGTCGCCAATGCTGCAAGTGACGCCGTAGCCGTGCTTGACACCAGCAAGCTCAACGGCAAGAAGCCGCAGGAGGGGTTCATCGAGCCAACCGGGTTTGTACCCACGGAGTGGATGCCGTTTTCCATGGCATTCTCCGGCGGCAAGCTTTACCTGGCGACGGCCAAAGGTCACGGTACCGGACCGAACAATATGCCCCAAAAGCAGGTACCGGGCCAGCCGGCTGGGCACGACTCCTCAAGCACCTACATCGCGACGCTTCTGTACGGTTCACTTGCGGTACTCGACCCGACAGAGTTCGAAAAAAATCTCGCCCACTATACCGAGACGGTCCTTGAATCAAACCGCATGAAGGCAGCAGCGGAGAAGATTTCATTCCCCGGATCGAAGGGCAATCCCATCAAGCACGTGATTTACATCATCAAGGAGAACCGGACCTACGATCAGGTATTTGGCGACCTTGCATTGAACGGCAAAAAAGTGGGTAATGGAGACCCGAGCCTGACCATGTACGGTGCGGACACGACGCCCAACCTGCACAAGCTAGCGCTGCAATTCGGCGTGCTTGATAACTTCTTTGACTCGGGTGAGGTTTCGGGCGACGGGCATGTGTGGTCGAACGCGGCCATTGGGTCTGACTATCTTGAAAAGTCGTGGCAGCAGGCCTACCGGGGCGGGGAACGCAACTACGACTTTGAAGGTGCCGTCGCGAACGGTTACCCCATCCTGCAGAAGATCCCCGATGTCAACGAGCCGTCGAGCGGCTATTTGTGGGGCGACCTTTCCAAGCACCACAAGACCTACTATCACTTTGGCGAATTCATCTCCACTATCTTCTGCACGGATGCGATGGCGGCACATATGCCATCCAATCCGCAGGAAGGGCCGCAAATGCCGAGCAAGGCGTGTGCGCGCAAATCCATCGCGCCCGGGGAGGCAATCCCGGAAGAATGGGGCGGCGGAACAAACAAATGGCCGTGGCCCATTCCTTTGATTGCTGCCAATACGGCAACCAAGCCGGAATTGATAGGCCACTTTGCTACGGAAGCACCCGACTTTGAGCTCTTTGTTCCCGACCAGATCCGCGTGGATATTTTCATGCGACATTTGAAAGGCTGGCTTGCGGATAAGGAACAGGGCAAAGATACGATGCCCGAGTTCATCCTGCTTCGCCTTGGCAATGACCACACCGCAGGCACGCGCCCGGGCGGCCCGACTCCCAAAGCCTCTGTTGCCGATAACGACCTGGCTGTCGGGCGTGCCGTTGAAGCGATTTCGCACTCCCCATTTTGGGACTCGACCGCCTTCTTTATTCTTGAAGACGATGCGCAGAATGGCGCCGACCATGTGGACGCCCATCGCAGCATCGGTCTCGTTATCAGCAAGTACGCGCCGCACGGATCAAATGGGACTCCCGTTGTAGATAGCCGCTTCTACTCGACTGTCAGCTTTGTTCGCACCATGGAGACGCTCCTGGGGCTGCCGCCTATGAACAACAATGATGCGTTCAGTTCGATCGTCTCCCCGTTATTTACCGGGCCGGGTGATCAACCCGCATTCGCTGCTGACACAATGAATCGAGACAACAATCTCATCTACACAGCAAACAAGAAGACTGCACCGGGCGCAGAGGACAGTATGAAGATGGATTTCCGGCACGCCGATCATGCCGACGCCCAGAAACTCAACGTGATCTTGTGGAAGGACGCCATGGGGGAAAGACCAGTGCCGGCAATGATCCTGACGCGTTCGAAGAAGAAATCCAAGGTCGATGACGACGACTAGACTAGCAAAATGACAAAACGGATCGGAATACACATCGGCACATCAGGTGGCGCTTCCAATGCCGTATTGCGTGCGCGGGAAATAGGCGCCAATACGTTTCAGATTTTCTCCTCGAGTCCGCGCATGTGGCGCTCGCCGAAGGTCGACCCGCTGCAAGCCAAACGGATGCGCGAGCTGCGCGCAGAGCACGACGTCGGGCCACTGGTCATTCATACGAGCTATCTGGTCAATGTCTGCAGCCAGACGGAGGATGTTCGGCGCAAGAGCGTCGAAGCCTTCCGCGGTGAGATGGAGCGCGCCATGGCTCTTGGCGCCGAATACCTGGTGCTGCACCCGGGATCGTGGAAGGGCTTGACGCGCCACGAGGGACTCAAACTGGCTGCAGAATCCATTGAAAAGGCGATTGAAGGGTTGCCATGGCAAGGGACACCATTCACGATTCTTATTGAGAACACTGCCGGCGCCGAATGTTCGCTGGGTGGGAGCTTTGACCAGGTTGCCGAGCTTGTCGCATTGCTTCGTAACCACGCGCCTGTCGCGGTCTGTCTCGATACTTGCCATACGCATGTGGCTGGATACGACATCGTGAGTGAGTCCGGCTACACAGAGACTATGGACCGGATCGCATCAACTGTCGGATTTGACTCCGTTCGCGTATGGCATTGCAATGACGCCAAGGCGGCGCGCGGCTCCAAGCTTGACCGCCATGAGCACATCGGGCAGGGAACCATTGGCATTGAAAGCTTTCGCCGTCTGCTCAACGACCCGCGCTTTGCGCATTCCGCCTTCATTGCAGAGACGCCGGTCGACGACGAAGGCGATGAAGAGCGAAATGTACGCGCGCTGACGAGCCTGGTGTTACAAGGGAGCGGAAGAAAATCCGCGACAGGCTCTCCTCCGCGGTAGGATTGTCTCGCCGTTCGAAGTTGAAATTTTTGGAGGTTGCTATGACTGTTTTGTCGAAGGCCCTGCCCCTGTTGTTGTCCGCGGTTTTCTTTACGATGCCTGTGCTGGCCCAGGCACCAACCAAGGACGCCGCTCCCAAACCGCCGCCGGGCCCTTCGCAGGCCCTTTTGGATGCGTGGAACGACATCGGGCGAAAGCTCACTGCCATGGCGGAAGACATGCCCGAAGACAAATACGATTCCAAGCCCACTCCGGCACAGCGCAGTTTCGCCGAGCAGCTGTTACACGCGGCCGGTGGAAATTACTTCTTCATCAATCCCGCCAAGGGCCAAAAGGCCCCGGAGGGCGATCCCAAACGAACCGACTTCAAGACAAAGGCTGCCGTGGTCGATTATGTGCGGAAGTCTTTCCAAGATGGAGCAGACCTGATCAAGAGCAAAGGAGATGCCGGGCTTAACGATCTGTTTGTCGATCCATTTTCAAAGCAGCAGGTTCATGTCGGCGACTTCGCGTGGGGGTTCGTCGAGCACTCCGGCGAGCACTATGGGCAGCTGGTCGTGTACTACCGGGTTGCGGGGCTCGTTCCGCCGGAGTCGCGACCGAAAAGGTGATGGTAAAACCTGGTTGTTTGGGCGTGTCGAGGGGGCCGACAAGAAGGCCAGGATACCTTTGCCGGTTACACTAAGAGGTTATGGCGGAAGACAAAGAGATTCGGTACGTACCGGCAACAATCGAACCCAAATGGCAAGAGCGCTGGGCCGCAGATCCCGCGCACTATGCAGCTGACCCGGTTACCAGCGGCAAGCCCAAGTACTACGTGTTGGAAATGCTGCCCTATCCGAGCGGCCAGCTGCACATGGGCCATGTCCGCAATTATTCGATTGGCGACGCCCTCGCGCGGCACATGTGGATGCGTGGCTACAACGTGCTTCACCCCATGGGGTGGGACGCGTTTGGCCTGCCCGCGGAGAACGCGGCACTGAAAAATAACACCCCCCCGCGCGAATGGACCCTCTCAAATATCGCCGGCATGAAACGGCAATTTCAGCTTCTGGGCATGGGCTTTGACTGGTCGACGGAAGTCACTACCTGCCTGCCCGATTACTACCGCTGGAATCAGTGGTTCTTTTTGCGGATGTACGAGCGAGGGCTGGTGTACCGCAAAAAGAGCAAAGTGAACTGGTGCCCGGAGTGTGCCACGGTTCTTGCCAATGAGCAGGTTATCGACGGCCGCTGCTGGCGTCACGAGGACACGCTTGTCGAGCAGCGCGATCTGGAACAGTGGTTCTTCCGGATCACGACCTATGCGCAGGAGCTTCTTGACGGCCTGGACAAACTTGATAGCTGGCCTGAGAAAGTTCGCACCATGCAGCGCAACTGGATTGGCCGCAGCGCTGGCACCGAGGTGGAGTTCGGCGTCGAAAACCGGCCAGAAAAGATCCGCGTCTTCACCACGCGCGTCGACACCATTTTCGGCGCAACCAGCGTTCAGCTGGCACCCGAGCACTCGCTCGTAGTCGCATTGGCGGCGAGTGATTCAGGCCTCAAGGCACAGGTTGCGAAGCTTCTCGAGGAGCAAAAGAGTGCTCGCGAGGCGGGCGATGTGGGGGCGATCGAAAAGCACGGCGTACCCACTGGCCACTTCGCCGTGAACCCCTACAGCGGCGAACTTGTGCCGATCTGGGTGGCAAACTACGTTCTCTCGGACTACGGTACAGGCGCCATCATGAGCGTGCCAGGTCACGATGATCGCGACTTCGAGTTTGCGACGAAATACGCGATTCCAGTCAGACGTGTCATTGCGCCTGCCGATCCCGCTGCCGAAGAGCCTGAGCTCCCGTATCTCTCCGAAGACGGTATTTTGATCAACTCCGGCGAGTTCAGCGGGCTCAGCTGCGAAGATGCGCAGAAGAAGCTGCAGCAGATCGCAGCGGAGAAGGGCTTTGGAGAAGGCACGGTCACGTTCCGGCTGAAGGACTGGGGTGTAAGCCGCCAGCGCTACTGGGGCACGCCTATCCCGATGATTCACTGCGAGCGTGACGGAATCGTCCCGGTGCCCGACGACCAGCTTCCCGTGCTTCTGCCGGAGCAGGTCGAAATTACGCAGCAGGGCGGCTCGCCGCTCGGCCGTGTCCCCGAGTTCGTGAACGTCACGTGCCCCAAGTGCGGTGGTCCGGCGCGGCGGGAGACGGACACCATGGACACCTTCGTCGACTCCAGTTGGTACTTCTACCGCTATACGGACGCGAAAAACTCGACCGCTCCGTTCGATCCGGCGATCGCCAGGTATTGGTTTCCCATCGACCAGTACATTGGGGGCGTGGAGCACGCGATCCTGCACCTGATCTACTCGCGTTTCTGGACGCGGGTCATGCGTGATCTCGGCCTCATTACGAATGATGAGCCGGCGAAGCGCCTATTTACGCAGGGCATGGTCATCAAGGACGGTGCCAAGATGTCCAAGTCGAAGGGCAACGTGGTTTCGCCCGACGACATGGTTAACCGCTACGGCGCGGACGCAACCCGCATGTACGCCTTGTTTGCGGCTCCGCCCGATCGAGACCTCGACTGGCAGGAAGACGGCGTTGCGGGTGTCAGCCGCTTTCTGGGCCGCGTCTATCGCCTGGTGGTGAAGTACGCGCCCATCGCTCGGACAGCATCGGGCGCATCTGCTTCGCCCTCCGGATTGTCGCTGAAGCTGCTTCGCAAACTCCACCAGACCATTGCCAAAATTACTCAGGACTTTGAAGGGCGCTGGCACTTCAATACCTGTGTTGCGGCCATTATGGAATTGGTCAATGAAATCCAGTCCGCCGACGCACAGCTCGCTGCAGGCGAAGTCAGTGCGTCGGTGATGCGCGAACTTCTCGCCAACCTGGTGCTGATGCTCGCTCCATTTGCGCCCTATATCGCGGCCGAGCTGTGGGAGGAACTTGGAAGTCAGGGTGCAGTCCTGCGCAGCTCCGTGGCCAAAAAGCAATGCTGACCTTGCCCGCGAAGACGAACTGGAAATTCCGGTGCAGATCAACGGCAAACTCGTAGCAGTTGCTCGCGTTCCCGCGGGCTCGGCGGCGAGCGTGCTAGAGGCTGCCGCCATGGCGAACGAAAAAATCCAAAGCCGAATCGCGGGCAAGACCGTCGCCAAGGTCATCGTCGTTCCAGGCAAGACGGTGAATCTTGTCGTTAGGTAGCATGAGCACAGGACCTTTGCGTGGCACCCAGTCCGTGGTTGGGCAGATGGGATGGGTGTTTACGCGCCCGTCGCTCACTGGAATCGAAGTCGCATGGCGATGGCTCTTCGGCGCCCCGTTGCTTGTGGCGTGCTGGATTGAATCGCACCACATCCTCACTGCATTGCCGCCCGAGTCGACTGGCCTCAATGGGCTCGACCCCGGAAACCCGTGGGTTTCATCCATCAAGCTGGCAGCGGCCTGGGATGCATATCGCCCGCACATTCTTGGCGTGCTTGTGTGGCTCGCGCCCGTCGCCGCGATCGCATGGATTGTTCTTTCCGGGGTGGGCCGCAATCTTGTCATCAAGCGCATGCAGCCACGCATCCCATTCCGCCCCGTGGCATTGATTGCGCTCCAGGCCGCGTGGCTCGGCGTGCTCGCTCTCACCGGCTGGGCCTGGTTCCGCTCCGTCGGTTGGGCTGCCGCCACTCATATTGGCACCGGCGAAGAACCCGACCTCGTTGGCTACACCATGTGGGTGATTTTTCTGACGCTTGGGTTTTTCACGCTGTGGGCCTTCGTCAGCTGGGCTGTTGCTATCGCTCCAATGCTCGTCCTGCTTGAAGGCTGCAGCCCCGCCGCCGCTCTCGCAAGGAGCCTCAAGCTGGGAAAGCCATTCACCAGCAAGCTCGTCGAAATCAATCTCGTCATGGGCATCGTCAAACTTGCTCTGCTCGTACTGGCCATGGTTTTCTCTTCGGTGCTCATCCCCTTCGGTGAGCAAGTGGGAGCTGGTGCTTTGCACATTGAATGGATCATCGTTTCGATCCTTTATTTCATCGCAAGCGACTACTTCCAGGTGGTACGTCTGAAGGGTTTTATTGAGTTTTGGCAAGTCTATCGCGGTTCAGCTATTGAATAACTATTTCTTCGCAGCTTCATCCGATTCTTCCTTGAGATAGGCCTGATTCAGCGTCTTCTTTTCCTGCGCAATGGGCAGCAGCGTGGGATAGAACTGGACAAACGTAGTATCCACGGCGGCATGCGTCTGCGTGGCACTTGTAGCATTCCGCGGTCGAAGGAAATAGCTTTCCGTTTTTCGCCAGGGAATCGAAATCGAAGAACGCCCATTTGCCCGGAAACCGAGCTTCATCCTTCACGTGCACTTCCAGGCCACTCAACTCCGTACTTTGGAAATGACCGCGTTGGTTGATCGACCCCTTGTTGCGGGCGCCTCGCGACTCCAGAACCATGACCGTCTTGTCCGGCCAGGTTCCGGTAGCGAGAAAAGAACGGTATGCTTCGGGATTCACAAACACATTGTCGAACATGGAATGATCCGCCACCGTCGCTTTGGGGTTATAGCTCATGTCGATTCCTGCGGTGAGAAAAACCCATTCGCGATAGTCTGTGGGCGGTCTCATGTCGCCCTCGGCGGTATAGGACGGTACAAATGCAGCCGCTGCGCACACCGGTTTCGGGGAATACAGCAAGGACAGGGAAGAGACTCCAGCAAGCAGGCAAACACCCACTATTTTCAAAACAATCGAGCGCACACTGACCTCCGAAGTTGGAGAATACGCGAGAATCAGGCGGCCCGTTCCGCTAAATCGTCAAATCCGGCTGTCGGACGCCGCCATCAGAAGATCTTCAGATGGATGACCAGATACTTCTTGGGATTCCCGCGAATGTCCTTCACAAGGCCCTGTGCCTGGTCCATGGTCTGGTCAGCGTGATCGAAGAGCGAGCGATTGACGGCAAGCTGACCCAGCGTGCCCTTGCCATCGTTGATGCCCTTCAGCAGCGTGTCGAGGCTGGTAAGCGTCTCGTCCATCTTCTGTGCGAACGCGGGATCCTGGGACAGCTTGCCCAGCGCACCCTTCCCGGAGTTGATCCCTTCAAGCAGCTTGTTTGTGTTCTCCACCGCGGCATTCAGATTGTTGTAGAGAGTCTCGTCGTGCAGCAGTTTGCCCGCTGAGCCATGTCCCGCCGCCAGCGATTCGGAAATGGTATTGAGGCGGTCCACCGTTGCATTCAGCTTCGTGTATATGGACTCATCAGTGAGAAGCTTGCCGAGAGTACCCTTCCCCTCGCTCAAGCTATTGGTAATGGCTTCGGCGTTGCTTAGCAGCTTCGTGGCCTTGTTGTAGAGTTGGGGATCGTTCAGAAACAGCCCGGCGGTGCCCTTCTTTGAGTTGAGGGTGTCGATCAGAACATTGACCTTGCCCATTACCACGGTCGCCTTCTGCAGCGCTTCCTGGCTGGTATCCACCACTGCCTGGATGCTGGGAACGTTGCGCGCCGCGAGTTCCGCATTGTTGGGCGGCTGTGGCCCCTTGGCTGTCTCTGACGAAATATCCACGTAGCTGTCGCCAAGTACTCCGGCTTGCGCAATCGAGGCCGTGGAATCGGTGTGCAGAGCGTAGATCGACTTTTCGCCCACCTGAATGGTCACTTCAACGGGAGTCGGATTGCGCGCGGGAACGATGCGGATCTTTGTCACATTGCCGATCGTTACCCCTTCCAGCGTGACCGGCGCTCCGCCCTTGAGGCCCGAGGCGTTCCCGAAATACGTCCGAAGCTTGAGCTTGTGTGAGAACAGGCCGCCGGTCGATCCCGACATCAAGAACACCAGACCGATGAGTACGGCCACGGCCACGAGGACCAGAATTCCCACTTTCAGTTGTGACCACTGAATCTCTTTTCGGCTTGGCACTATGCTCCCCTTGCGGTTAGCCTGCAGCACTAAAAGAATAGCTTGGAGAGGCGACGAAGTACCGGACCTGCCCCAGCTGTAAGATGCGACGAAATCTCGCGAGTCTCGGGAAATTCCTGATAATGCTTCAACTTACCGCATTGCCTTTGAGGATAGCAGACCCCCCGTTTTTTCAACCTTCACCCTCCAGGACCACACTGGCCATTGCCAGGCTTCCGGTGTGGGTGAGTGAAAGTGCCGCCGCCATCGCCCCCAGGCTCCGCGCTTTTTCCAGCGCCCGGCCGTGGAACGTGATCGAAGGCCGTCCACCCGGTTCGCGGACAACCTCAATCTCGAGCCAGCTCACACCCTGACTGATGCCGGTTCCCAGAGCTTTGGCTGCCGCTTCCTTTGCCGCGAATCGCGCCGCAAAGCTCTCCGCGGAATTTCGCTTGCGCAGGCAGTATGCCTTCTCCTCCGCCGTATAGACACGGTTCAAAAATCGATCTCCAAAACGTTCCACGGAATGCTTGATTCGTTCGATATCAACGACGTCGATTCCCGTCCCAATAATCATCTTATGAATCAAGTTACCTCATTTAAGATTCCTCAAAACACGAAGCAGCCTTTCACAATCCTCGATCAACCAAATTACCTGCGAAAGTTTCCGAATATCTCTCCTGAACGCGGCGGGGCGCGAGCCTGTTCCATGCCCGGGCAGGGAATGTTCGACTCTTGAACAGGGTGTAAACACCCGTGGCAGGTCTCCGATAAAGCGGAAGTGAGGTTCGAAGTGCCGCAAAGCATACTCCGGCAAGATCGACGACGGTGCCCTGGGTCCTCGAAATGAAGGCGGTCTCTGTTGTTGAACCATCCCGCTTGATACGCACACTCACGGGCGCGATCATCGGCTGCGGCGGATGGGTATTAAGCCGGGGCGCCAGCGACAACGGCACCATCAACGTGCTCTTTGAATTTGAACGCCAGGCCTGCATTGATATTTACAGCGTCCTGATAGCCGCCGGGATCGAATTGAGCCAGAACGGTCATGTCCGCCTCACGGAACTTTGTCAATGCACCCACAATCACCACGGCGACTGCGGGGACGAAATCGCCAGCGTCGACCTGGAAGTTCAAACCTTTCCCAGCCAGACGACGAATCCGTTGGCCTTTTATCCGTGCAGTTAGAACGGCGTGGGACGGAACAGAATCCGGATAGATGCCCGCTGACTACCCAATAAGCCAGCACTCATCCCGCTTCAACAAGTCCATACCGTCGTTGCCAGGCATCCTTGAGCCTCGACCAGACACGCGCTCGCTCGGATTCTGTGCCTTCCTGGCTACCTGAGGCCGCATTTGCAAACTTTGCAGCCTCCGACTTTGCAAGCTCCAGAATCTCGCGATCCCTCACTAGGTTTGCCACCCGGAAGTCGGGCAGTCCTGCCTGTCGCGTCCCAAAAAACTCGCCCGGTCCCCGCATCCGCAAGTCCAGTTCCGCAAGCTCAAACCCATCCTGGGTTCTCACCATGGCGTTCAACCTCTCATCGCCTTGTTCTGAAACTCGCTCGCCGGTCATCAGGACGCAATAGCTCTTTGCCGCTCCACGGCCCACGCGGCCACGCAGTTGATGCAACTGGGCCAATCCAAACCGCTCTGCGTGCTCCACCACCATCACCGTAGCGTTCGGGACATCAACGCCCACTTCAATCACCGTGGTGGCCACCAGCACGTCGATCTCGCCGCGTTGAAAGCGCCGCATGATCACTTCCTTTTCATCAGGATCGAGACGGCCGTGCAGCAAACCGACGCGCAGTCCGGAGAGCGGCCCGTTGCGGAGCTTCTCGTACATCTCCACTGCTGACTTCAAACCTGATTTCCCCTTTCGGCTCGCTTCCTGTGATGCACCTGGAAAGAGTTCGCCCGTCTTGCCTTTCCTCACCCGGATGGCCGGCGCCCCATTCAGTGCAGAGCCTCCGGACTGAACTTGCGCGGGCCCTGCATCATCGCGCGAGAAGTCCAACTCCGGCTGGTCGTCCGTTGCCCCCTCGATTACCGGGTAGACGATGTATGCCTGCCTTCCCATCCCTGCCTGTTTGCGTACGAAGTCCCAAACCTCCGTCGCGCGTTCCCCTGTGACCCGACGTGTGACGATGGGGGTACGCCCTGGCGGCAACTCATCCAGCACGCTCACGTCCAGGTCTCCGTAGAGCGAAAGCGCCAAAGTTCGCGGAATCGGTGTTGCAGTCATCACTAAAACGTCGGGTTCGGCTTGATTGGGCTTTTTCATCATTCGAAACCGCTGCATCACTCCAAAGCGATGCTGCTCGTCCACGACTACGAGCCCCAGCCGATCAAACTCCACCTTCTCTTCAATCAGCGCATGCGTCCCAATCACCAGGTGCGCATCGCCCCGATTGATCAGCCCTCGGTTTGTTCGCTTGCGATCCTCATCCTGAGAACCGGTCAGAAGGACGATCCTATACTTGCGGCTCGACCGCTCCAGCAGCTTTCGAGCCGCCAGAAAGTGCTGCGTTGCCAGGATCTCTGTCGGCGCCATCAGCGCTGCCTGGTAGCCGTTCTCCATCGCCACCAGCATGGCTTGAAGCGCTACGATCGTCTTTCCCGATCCCACATCCCCCTGCAGCAGACGCCGCATTGGACTTGGTTGGCGCATGTCGGCAACGATCTCCCCCAACGTGCGCTTCTGGGCCGTCGTAGGATGAAAGGGCAGTACCTCCCTGATGGCCTCTCTCACCTTTTCAGTGGTTGCAAAGGCGACTCCAGCCCGCTCCCGCATACGACGGCGCTTCAACTCCAGCCCAAGTTCGAGAAAGAACAACTCCTCGAAGATCAGCCGTCGATGGGCTGGTGTCTCCCAACTCTGTAGTCGATCCAGAGAGGTGTTTTCGGGCGGAAAATGCACATGGCAGAGTGCAGTTTCGCGATTCGGCAGCTCCAGGCGCTCCAGCATCGCGGCAGGGAGGCACTCCGGCACCGCACCTTTCGCCCCTTCCAGCAAGTGGAAGATCACCTTCCGCTGCCAACGGGATGCCAGCTTTGAACCGCCCAGAGACTCGTAGACCGGCGTTATTCGACCGACTTCAAGAAGACGAGTCTCCGCATCGTCACTGGAGTCAGGCAGCACCTCGAATTGTGGCTGGACCATTTTGAGATTGTTGCTGGAACGCGACGGTTCGACCTTCCCGTAGACGGCGACTGTCTGACCGGCCCGGAATTTCCCCTCCAGGTAGCTGCCGTGAAACCAAAGGCACTTCATAGCCAGCCGTCCCTGACCCAGGGTTAGTTCGAACAGCGGCATCTTGCGAGTCCGCATCAGGAGCGCACCCCGCACCTCCGCGATGACGCTGGCCATTTCGCCGGGCTTCAATTCGTCCAGGCTCCGCGGATTCTGTCGGTCTTCGTAACGGAAAGGAAGGTGGTAGAGCAGGTCTTCAGCGGTGGCAATGCCCTTGGCAGCCAATATCTCTGCCACCCGCGGCCCTACGCCGCGTACAAACTTCACCTGGGTGTCAAGGCCGGGCACAATAGGGATGCTACTAGATGGGGTCCCTGCAGTCAGAAGTTGGCTGCCAAGAGTCGCCAATACCGAAATATTCCGTGACTCCGACCCTTTCCCGCTTTACTTCCCGGTGATTGCCCTGCGCGCGGAACGAACTTCGTTAGCCAAAACCTTTAAAATCAACACAGCCAGAGAGGGATCGCTGATCATGAGCGACGAAAACTCTTCCCGGTTAACAAAGTACACATCAGCGCCGGCTTTGGCGTAGGCAGACAGTGAATAGGGAGAGTTTCCTACAACTCCCGGCAGCCCAAGTAAAGAACCAGGCTCCGAAGCAAAGGAAACAACCTCATCGCCGGCGGACGATTGCATTGTCATAAGGACTTCGCCGCCGCACACGATGTAAAGGCCAGTGGGATGATCTCCCTGCCTGAAGAGAATGCGGTCCTGTTTGCAATCCACAACCTTCGCGCGCTCGCGGAGGGCCCGGACTAATTCCTGGTCGGCAACGAATGCGGAGGAGTCAAAGTTCACAGGGCGTATCTTCCCATCCAGATAGGTCAAAAAATGTGAGCTACATCACCTTTCGATGTTTATGTCTCTGTTTCGTGTGAGTTGCCACACTTTGTTGACCCGGTAGAAATGAGGTTGCCATGGTTACCGTGAGATCAAGCCGATAGAAAGGTAACATCAAGACGCGTAAGGCCTATTCCCGCCACGGTGGGCTCCGGGTTGATATGCCGTGCTAAACAAATCCTATCCAGCGCCCGGCGGCAACCACACCCACCCACAGCAGGATCGAGACAATTCCTGCGATCTTGGCGCGGACCGGCGTCGAGCGCTCAACATCCCATTCCGGCATGTCCCGGCACGCAATCCAGCGAAACACGGCGGCGTGAAGACCGGCCAGGCCGATGAGAGCCAGCTTGGTGCGGAATGCCGGGTTGACCGCCATCCGCGTTGCTTCAGAGCAGAACAGAAGCAGCCCGGTGACTATCTGGATGGCAAATGCACTCCATGCCCACGGAAATATCCTTTTCGACAACTCCGAGACGCGAATGCGCTTAAGAGCCAGACCCATCAGCCGGAGATCAAGGGCGCCAATGGTGCTTAGCAAGAGCGACATCGCGAGCAGATGCAGCGTTTCGATGGCGGGAAATAACCAAAGAGATTCCCGAACGTTTGCGCCCAGCGGCGATTGTTCGAGCCACTTGAAGATCTCAGGTACTTCGGCCGTCACTAGGGCTTGCCTTCCAGTGACCGCCCGTCTGGCAGCCAGATTCGTCCCACAGACAGGTAGGGAGAACCGTCTTTCGCCAGAAATCCCTGCACCCTGATCCGGTCGCCGCGCTTAACTGTCGTCGCTGTCCAACCCGCGTACTTGCTCAGCATGCCCAGACTGCCGAGTTCCAGTCGCCAATTCGCCTTCTTGCCTTTTTCATCCGTCATGTCGGCAAAGATAAAGGCGTGCGGGTTGATGAACTGGAAATCCGTTACAGTCCCGTCCATTCTCACCGTGTGTGTGGTGTCGAAGGCGGCCAGTCCATGGTGCCCCCAGACCGCGCCCGTGCCCATCAAGATTCCGATAACCACCAGAAGGCTGCCAAGGTATTGGGATGGTCCCTTGGCCCTGGCTCGCTCTCGGCATTTCTCACTCTTCGTTTTCATCTTCGTCGCCTTCCCTCGATGTAGCCGAATGATAATTCAACCGGGCAGAGATGATTGATGCCGCCTGCACTCGACAATGTCCTGGGCTCATCTATAAGACAAGAGTTCTGCTGTATGGTTATCTACGGCAATTTCTGCGTCTTCTGGAGGGCTTCTGAATATTTGGAATCGAAGGAATTTTTTGCGCGCCGCGGGAGCCACGTCGGCCGCAACCCTGATGCCGGGAATGCATCTTCTGAAGGCGGCTGAGTCGGAACTCGTCCAGGCTGACCAGGCGAAACCGGTTGCGGCGAACGACCATATCCAGATCGCCTTGATAGGCGCCGGCGGACAAGGGATGGGCGACACAAAAACGGCCGTCGAGGTTCCCGGAGTGAAGCTCGTTGCCGTGGCAGACTGTTACGACGGCCGCCTGGTGCGCTCGAAGGAAATTTGGGGCGACGACATCTTTACCACCCGCGATTACAACGAAATTCTGGCCCGCAAAGACATTGATGCAGTCATCATCGGCACTCCCGATCATTGGCACAAACAGGCTTCAGTCGACGCCATGAAGGCCGGCAAGGACGTCTACTGCGAAAAGCCCATGATTCATCTCTATGCCGACGGCCCGGAAATGATTGAGACCGCCCGATCCACAAAACGCATTCTGCAAATCGGCAGCCAGCGCGTCAGTTCGCTTGTGTACGCCAAGGCCAAGGAATTGCTCGCCTCCGGCGCTATCGGCAAGCTCAACATGGTAACTGCATACTGGGACCGCAACTCGGCCATGGGTGCGTGGAACTACACGGTTCCACCCGATGCTTCGCCTGAAACATGCGACTGGACGCGCTTTCTTGGCACGGCACCTAAGATTCCTTTCAGCGCCGAGCAGTTTTTCCAATGGCGCAAGTGGAAGGCTTACGGAAGCGGGGTCGCCGGCGACCTTTTCGTCCATCTCTTTTCCGGTACACACTTCATCACGGGATCGCACGGTCCCACACGGGGCATGGCAACGGGGGCAATCCGTTACTGGAATGACGGCCGCGATGCGCATGATGTGATGCTCGGACTGTTCGACTACCGTGAAGGATTCAATCTCAGCCTGCGCGTCAATTTCGTCGACGGCGGCGAGGAGAGCGAGAGTCTTGTCTTCACCGGCTCGGAGGGTAGTTTCGAAATCGGCTGGACCGGCCTTACTCTGAACCGGGTCCCTCGCGAGGCTGCCCCGGGGTACACCATCAATACCTTCCCTGAGGCCATGCAGCGGCAATTCATGGCTGACTACAACAAGAAGTACCCGCCGCATGGTGGCAAGCAGGAGCTCGCTGGGTCGGAAAAATTTGTCGCTCCCAAGGGCTACTCCGATAGCTACGACCACTTCAAGAACTTCTTTGCCTCGGTTCGCTCCCGGCAGCAGCCCGTCGAAGATGCCGTCTTCGGATATCGTGCGGCCGGAGCGGCCCTGCTTTCCAACCTCAGCATTGAACGCAGCCAGGTGGTCAACTGGAATCCGGACGAAATGAAACTTGCGTAGTGCTAAGGGTTATTCGATCCAAAGGACCTCAAAGTACCCTAATGGGAACTTCAGGACGACTTGGTTCGTATTTTCATTCAAGCAGAATTTTGTCCGCGAACCATTTGCTAAACTGCTCGCAGTTTGTCACCCGAAAGTCGAATCTGAGCACGCAAACGTGCTCCGGGAGAATGCATGCCAGTCGTCGAACTCGCAGGAGTAACCAAGGCCTACGAGAACAAACTTGCCGTCAATAACCTCAGTCTTTCAATCGAAGCGGGCCAGATGTTCGGGCTCCTCGGACCCAACGGTGCAGGGAAGACCAGTTCCATTCGCATGATGATGGGAATCACCATGCCCGACTCTGGCCGTGTAAGCCTCTTCGGCAAGCCATTCGACCGTAAGAGCCTCGAGCGGGTTGGCTACCTTCCTGAAGAGCGCGGGCTCTACAAGAAGATGAAAGTCATCGACCAGCTCGTCTTCTTCGGCGAACTCCATGGCCTGACTTCTGATGAGGCGCGCAACCGCTCAGTAAGTTGGGCAAAGCGCCTTGAAATCGCCGACTCCCTGCAAAAAAAGACTGACGAGCTCTCCAAGGGCATGCAGCAGAAGATTCAATTCATTTCAGCTCTATTGCACGATCCGGGCCTCATCGTGATGGATGAGCCATTCTCGGGTCTCGATCCCGTCAACGCGACTCTGCTGGAGCGCACCCTCATTGAATTGAAGGAACAGGGTAAAGCAATCCTGTTCTCAACGCACCGCATGGACCAGGTCGAGAAGCTCTGCGACTCCATCTGCCTTGTGAATAAGGGGCAGGCCGTTCTCGAAGGCAAAATGCGCGAGATCAAGTCGCGGTACGAACGCAACCGGGTCATTGTGGAATTTGACGGCGACGCCGGTTTCTTGAACAGCGCCGAGATTGCCGAGGCCAAAAACTTCTCCGGGCATGCGGAGATTCGCCTTCACCCGCATGGAAACGCGCAGAAGCTCCTGCATGAAGCCGCTGCGGCTGCGACAATCTATCGCTTTGAATTGGTCGAGCCTTCACTCGAAGAAATTTTCATCCAGACCGTGGGAGGCAAAGCCGATGCGTAACCTTTTGCTGGTAGCCAGGCGAGAATACCTCGAGCAGATCCGCGGCCGCGCATTCAGAATATCGACGATCCTTGTCCCCGTCCTCTTCGCTCTTGTCATCTTCATTGCTTACCTTTCCGGACGCGGTTCTGGCGTGGGTAAACACGTGATTATCGCGGCGCCTGCCGCGGCGTTGGCCAATGATGTCCGCAACGAATTGATGAAGGATAAGGATGCCAAGACCACGGCTGACCTGGTCGCTCCCGCATCCGTGAGCGATCGCCCTGGGCTCGTCGACAAGGTGCGTGGTAAGTCTGTCGATGGCCTGCTTTGGATCGACACATCGGCCAGCGGCGTTACGACCGCGAGCTACATCTCGCAGTCGTCTGGAGACATTGTCGTTTCCAGCCGCCTTGGCTTCCGCCTTGAACCATGCTCTCGCAATCGAGCGCATGAACTCTCGTGGCATGAGCCAGGCCGATATTGACGCATTGCTGAAAGATGTATCGATCGACACCCTCCAGGTCGACCAGAAGGGCAACGAAGTTAAGAGCAGCGGCTTCGGCTCTTACTTCAAGGGCTACTTCATGGCCTTGCTCCTGTCCATGACAACCATGATCTATGGCATGAACGTGGCCCGGTCCATCATTCAGGAGAAGACTTCGCGAATCTTCGAGGTGATGCTTTCGATAGCGCAGCCCGCTGATCTGCTTGGGGGCAAATTGATCGGTGTGGGAGCCGTGGGTCTCACGCAGATCGGAATATGGGTGGTTGTGGGCGCTGCATTGGCCAGTTCAGCCCTTGCAACACCGTTGATTTCGGGGCAGCTTGCCGTGCACTTCTCGTGGGTAGAAGGAATACTGTTCCCCGTCTACTTCATTCTCGGCTATCTGCTGTACGCATCGCTCTTCGCGGGCCTCGCTGCCTCCTGCGAAACCGAGCAGGAGTTGCAGATGTACACCCCGCTGGCCGCCCTGCCCATCTGGCTCAGCTTCTCGCTCATCTGGCTGGTCATCAACGACCCCAACTCAATCTGGTCCATCGCAGCCTCGCTGTTCCCGGCCACGGCACCTATCATCATGATGCTCCGCATGGGATCGCAAACGCCGCCTGCCTGGCAATTTGCCGTCTCCATCGCCATCATGGTCGTCAGTATCTACGCGGTGCTCTGGGTATCCTCCCGTCTCTACCGTGTCGGGATCCTGATGTACGGCAAGCGCGCGACACTGCCTGAACTCCTGCGTTGGCTGCGCTACAGTTAGCAAGTCTCAGCAGCCGGCGGAAAAGATCTTCCGGCTGCGAGCCACCCGCTAAAATCAATGCAGTGTCCGCCCGCTCCAGCTCAAGGTTTACGTTCGGCCAGCGCATTGTTCTGGCTATCGTTCCCCCTCTCGTCTGGACGTTGTTCCGGCTCGTGGGCCTTACATGGCGCTACGAAGTCATTGCCGAAGAAGGCGTAACGCCCGTCGTTTTTGGCCAGAAGACCGGGGGCGAGATTTACTGCTTCTGGCACCAATGCGTGTTGCCTTGCGCGCTCTATTTCCGCCATACAAAAGCGGTCATCCTTATCAGCCGCAGCTTTGACGGCGAACTCATCACCAGAACACTGCGTCTCTTCGGATTCGGCGCTGTTCGCGGGTCGAGCTCGCGTGCCGGCGGCGAAGGACTGCTTGGCCTCAAGCGCGTGCTGGAGCGTGGCACGCCGGCTATCTTCACTGCCGACGGACCGCGCGGACCCATCTATCAAACCAAGATGGGACCCATCAAATTGGCACAACTTACCGGAACTCCCATCGGCGCATTTCACCTTCAACCCGAGCGCGCCTGGGTTATCAGTTCCTGGGATCGCTTTCTTGTGCCCAAGCCTTTCACGCGCATTATCGTGAGCTGGGTCCGATATACCCATGTTCCGGGCGATCTCCCGGCAAATGAATTTGAATCGGTTCGACTAGAGTTGAACGCCGCGATCGAACGAGCCCGGATGCGCGCCCTCGAGCATCTAAGACAGGGCCGGCCATGAACGAAGCGATCGATCCCAATCAGTCTCTCCGGGTCTCCGATTTCGACTTCCACCTTCCCGAAGAACTCATCGCGCAGCAGCCGCCGGTGGAGCGTGGCGCGAGCCGCATGCTTGTTGTTGACCGGGAATCCGGCTTGCTCCGCGATTCGGCCTTCATTGACCTTCCAAACCTGCTCAAACCAGGAGATCTGCTCGTCCTCAACGACAGCCGTGTCATTCCTGCGCGCCTCTTTGCCCGGCGTACTCTTCGCCGCGAAAAAGAAGCGCCTACCGGCCGCATCGAAGTCATGCTCACAGAGCCCGCCGGCGAAAACGAGTGGCATGCCCTCGTTCGTCCCGGCCGCAAGATTGCAATCGGCGAAATCCTCGTCTTTCCCTCGCCTTCGGGCGCCATCGAGCTTCGCGCTGAAGTCATCGAGCGTGGCAAGTTCGGTGACCGCCTGTTGCGCTTTGAGCCTGTCAGTGACTTCTACGGCTCGCTCGAGCGAATCGGCCACATCCCCCTGCCACCCTATATTCACAGAGACGATGCAGCGACGGATCGCGATAGGTACCAGACCGTCTACTCGCACGAGCCTGGCTCCGTTGCCGCTCCAACTGCCGGCCTTCACTTCACGCCGCAGATTCTTGAGACGCTCGCCGCACGAGAAATTGAAATCGCCCGGGTGACATTGCATGTTGGACTCGGAACCTTCGCTCCACTGCGCGTCGAGCGGGTCGACGAGGTTCGTCTTCACCGCGAGCGCTATACCCTGAGCGCGGAGACTGCCGACGCCCTCAATCGGGCCGTGTCCGAGCGCCGCCGCATCATTGCCGTCGGCACAACCGCTGTACGAACCATCGAGCACTGTGCTCGCGAAGCTGCTGGAACACCGCTCTCCGGGCATTCCGGCTCAACGGAAATCTTCATCTCCCCGGGATTCCAATTCCGACTTGTTAGCGGACTCCTCACCAATTTCCACCTCCCGCAATCGAGCCTGCTCATGCTGGTGAGCGCTTTTGCCGGACGCGAACACATCCTTGCCGCCTACCGTTACGCCGTCGAACAACGCTATCGGTTTTTCAGCTATGGCGACTGCATGTTCCTGGCCTGAACCAAGCCCGGCGTCCGCGCTGTTAAACTCTGTACCGTGCCCGCCGAAACCAAGCCGCCCGTCTTCCTGCTCGACACCATGTCGTTCATCTTCCGCGCCTACCACGCCATGCAGCGTTCGCGGCCCATGTCCACGCGCTCCGGCTTGCCTACCGCGGCCATCTACGTCTTCGTAAACATGATCAAAAAGCTCCGCCAGGATTTTTCGCCCCAGTACTTCGCGGCGGTCTTCGACGTGAGCGGCAAGGTCTTCAGGGACGACCGCGCCAAGGACATCGGATTCCTGCGTAAGTGGAATTCAAAGACTCAATGCTTCGAAGAGATCGGATACGAGGGATACAAAGCCAAGCGCGAGTCGATGCCAGAGGACCTCGCCCGTCAGATCCCCTACATTCGTCGCTCTTTGGAAGCCTTCCATATCCCCATTCTCGAGGCCGAGGGCTTTGAAGCAGACGACGTGATCGGCACCCTCTCATGCCGGGCCTCAGAGCAGGGCTACGACGTCTTCATAGTCTCGGGCGATAAGGACATGATGCAACTGGTCAACGAGCGCGTGAAAGTCCTCAATCCCCAGAAGGACAATCTCATCCTCGACGCCGCCAAGGTCACCGAGGTCCTGGGTGTCCCTCCTGAAAAAGTAGTGGACGTCATGGCCCTGCGTGGCGACACCATCGACAACATCCCCGGTGCACCCGGAATTGGCGACAAGGGAAGCGTCGATCTCATCAAGGAATTCGGCAGTGTTGAGGCCGTCCTTGATCGCGCCGAAGAAGTGAAGCGCAAGACGTACCGCGAATCGCTCCAGCAAAATCGAGAAGCCGTTCTCCTTTCAAAGGAGCTTGTCACCATCGATTGCAATGTCCCTATTGCGCTTGACCTTCATGCGATGGAAACGCTGGCGCCCGATCTCGAGGCCTGCCGCGAACTCTTCACCGAACTCGAATTCACATCCATGCTCAAGGAACTCGCTCCTGCTGCCGAGGGAGTCAGGTTCGAACTCATCGAGGAACCTACGGCAGAACAGATCGCGGCGTTCTTCTGCAGCCGCTCGCGCGAATGGTTTTGCCTTTGCCCTTGATGCCGCACCGCCGCCTGCGGAAGACGATGACGAGCAACTCGAACATCCTGCCATGCTCAGCCTCCTCGACGTTGCTGAGGCTGCCGAAAAGCAGAATCGCGGCATGCTCGGCGTATGTGCCGAACCCGGAATCGGTCTTTCTCTGTTCATGTCGCCTGAATTGAGAAGCCTTCTGGAAGATGCAAAAGTCCCAAAGCGCGTTCACGATGTAAAGACTTCGATGCATGCTCTTCATCTGCACGGGATTGAGCTTCGCGGCCCTGTGGACGACACCATGCTCCTCTCGTACGCTCTCAATCCCACTCACTCCACGCAGTCCATCGCTGACGTAGCCGCGCGTCACGGGCACGCTCCTCCTGCATCCCTCACCTCGTCCGCGGCCATCATCCATGCCCTTGTTCCGGCTCTTTGCACCAACGTTGAGGAATGCGGTGTAACCAGCGTCTACACCAAGATCGATCTGCCCCTCGCGCCCGTCCTTTATCGAATGGAAGAAACTGGCGTCCGCATCGACAAGGGCGTCCTCGGTGGTCTCTCCACCCGCTTCGCTGCGGAACTCGAACGTGTCGGCGAGCGCATCTTCGAACTTGCCGGGCAGCGCTTCAACGTCAATTCCCCCAAGCAACTCGGCGTGGTCCTCTTTACTCACCTTGGCCTGCCGGCTCCCGTTAAGTACGGCAAGGGCAAGACTGTTTCCACTGCGCAGGATGTGCTTGAACAACTGGCGGAAAAGCATGAAGTCCCGCGCCTGGTGCTCGAATACCGGCATCTGTCCAAGCTCAAATCCAACTACATTGACGCACTTCCGCTGCTGGCCGACTCCGACTCTCGCGTACACACCACCTTTCAGGCCGCCGCCACATCAACAGGCCGCTTGTCATCCGTCAATCCGAATCTGCAGAACATTCCCATCAAGACCGAACTGGGCCGTGAAATCCGCGCCGCATTCACAGCCGCACCCGGCAAACAACTCCTCTCAGCCGACTACTCGCAAATCGAGCTGCGTCTCCTCGCCCACTTCAGCGGCGACCCGCTCCTGACGCGTGCCTATCAGAACGACGAAGACATTCATACTCTCACTGCCAGTGAAGTCTTCGGCGTCCCGGCAGAGACCATGGACAAGGAAACTCGAGCGCGCGCAAAGGCGGTCAACTTCGGCATCGTCTACGGCATCTCGCCTTTCGGCCTGGCGGCGCAATTAGGCATTCCGCAAGCTGAAGCTCGTGCCTACATCGACCGTTACTTTGCCCGCTACCAGGGCGTGAAGACATTCATTGAGAAGACCCTCGAAGCTACGCGCCGCGAAGGCAGTGTGCGCACGCTCTTCGGGCGCATTCGTCCCATCCCTGACATCGAAAGCCGCAACCCCAATTCCCGCGGATTCGCAGAACGCACAGCAGTCAACACACCGTTGCAGGGCACCGCCGCCGATCTCATCAAGCTCGCCATGATCGCCCTCGACCGCAAACTCGCCGAACGCAAACTGAAAACACGCATGGTGCTCCAGGTTCACGATGAACTGCTCTTCGAAGTTCCAGGCGAAGAGAAAGACGAGATCGCCTCTCTGGTCCGCGAAGAGATGGAAGGCGTGGTTAAACTCAATGTCCCATTGGTCGCGGATCTCGGTTTTGGCCCCAACTGGCGAGATCTTTAGGTTTCAAGCGCACTTGGACCTCGCTCTCTGTTGAGCCTGATTCGCAAATCCGCGCATCTCACAGACCGGGAGTTTTTCAATGAACACAACAACTCAGTCCGCGCCGGCGGCCGCAGCCGGCACATTCACCCTCGGTGGCGATCTCGTCGTCAATCGCCTCGGTTACGGTGCCATGCGCATCACGGGGAAGGGAATTTGGGGTTTGCCCGCGGATAAACCGGCCGCACTGGCAACTCTTAGTCGTGCTGTTGAACTCGGCGTAAATCTCATCGACACGGCGGATTCATACGGTCCCAACACATCTGAGGAACTGATCGCGGAAGCGCTCCATCCCTATCCCGCTGATCTCGTTATCGCCACAAAAGGTGGGTGGGAGCGACCCGGCCCCGCGCAGTGGACACACAATGCCAGTCCGGCGCATCTTACGCAGGCTCTCGAAGGGAGCCTCAAGCGCCTCCGTCTCGATCGCATCGACGTGTATCAACTGCACGTCCCCGATCCGGCGGTCTCGTTCGAAGCCTCGGTCGAGACCCTTGCCAAGTTGCGCGAACAAGGCAAGATCCGCCATGTTGCGCTCTCTAACGTAACCCGCGAACACATCGAGCGAGCCCGCAAGATTGTGCCCATTGTTTCGGTGCAGAACCGCTACAGCTTCGCCGATCGCGAATCCGACTTCATTGTGGACTACTGCGAACTGAACGGCATCGGCTTCATGCCGTGGGCTCCAATGGCACAAATGCGTTTTGCCAACGAAGCCCTCGAACGTGTCGCGGGGCAATTGAACGCAACGCCTATGCAGGTGGGTCTTGCGTGGCTACTCAGGCGTGCTAATAACATTCTGCCCATACCAGGCACATCCTCGGTCGCACACCTTGAACAGAACGTTGCCGCCGCTGCGCTGAAACTGCCCGAGGACCTGTACGAAGAACTGTCGGCATTGAGCCACCCGCCCGCTGTTCTGCGCGGCTAGAACCAAGTGAGTCGTCCCAATCGCGCTTAGACTCCCAACTCCACGCGAATCGCGTCGGCGATCGCTTCAGCATGCCGGCGCATCGCCTCTTCGCTCTCCGCTTCAATCATCACCCGCGCCAGCGCCTCTGTGCCCGAGTAGCGAATCACCACACGCCCCGAATCGGTCAACTCCTCTTCCGCCTCACGAATCCGCGCCTTCACAGCTGGAATCGATTCGAGCGGCCTTTTCTCGCGCACTTTCACGTTCACAATTACCTGAGGAAAAACCTTCAGATCCGCAGTCAATTCATCAACGCTCTTGCCACTTCGCACGATCAGGTCCAACACCACCAACGCCGTTAATAGTCCGTCGCCGGTCGTCGCCAGGTGTGGGAAGAGAATGTGTCCCGACTGCTCTCCTCCAAGCGCAGCGCGATTCTTCTGCATCTGTTCAAGCACGTAGCGGTCGCCCACCGGCGCGCGAAGCATGCGGATCCCTGACCGCTTCAGTGCCGCTTCCAATCCCATGTTCGACATTGTGGTTGCCACCACCAGGTCGTCACTCAACAGGCCGCGCTCCTTCAGATCACGCGCTGTCAGCAGCAGAATTGCATCGCCGTTGATCACATTGCCCTTCGCGCCGGCCAGCATGCATCGATCCGCGTCGCCATCAAATGTCACTCCCACGTCGGCTCCGCGCTGCTGCACTTCGCGCGCCACCCATTCCGGATGCAGCGCACCGCACTTGTCGTTGATATTGCGCCCGTTGGGACTGATATTCAGCAGGGTTACTTCACCGCCCAGCCGTCGAAACAACTCAGGCGCAATCGCCGCCGCAGCACCATTCGCGCAATCGGCCACAATTCGCAACCCGTCCAGCTTCAGCTCCGGCACGGAGTCAATCAGAAACTGGATGTAATCCGCCTGCAGCCCTGCATTGTCTTCAAGGAGCGCGATTGTCGACGGATCGGGCGCCGTGGCCAGACGTGCGTGGCTCAGAATCTCTTCCTCCATCGCCAGTTCCATCGCGTCCGGAAGCTTGAACCCATCCGCGCCGAACAACTTGATCCCGTTATCCCGCCACGGATTATGCGAAGCCGAAATCACCACGCCGGCAGCGAATCCATGCGTGCGCGCCAGAAACGCAACTGCGGGAGTCGTCACCACGCCGGCGCTCTCCACCTGCGCTCCCGCTTCCCGTAAACCCGCGGCCATCATCGCCGCTATCCACCCGCTCGATTCGCGCGTATCCCGACCCAGGATCACGCGCGGTTCCGCCGCAATTTTCGGCAGCGAGTGCCCCAGCGCCAGCCCCGTCGCAAAAACCGTTGTCGCATCCAGCGGCGCAATTCCTGCTACGCCTCGTATTCCATCTGTGCCAAAAAGCTTTCGTTCAATAACTGTACTCATCTCGCTCGTTTCTTCTTTTGGTCTGCCGTAGGGGTGCTTTCTACACGGCTCGTGAACGTTCCATCGCTCAATCGTGTGGACACCAGTTCTCCGGGAATGACTCGCTGCGCCGATCGAACCAACTCACCCCGCTCATCGAGAACAAGAGCGTATCCGCGCTCCAACACCGCCAGGGGAGACAGGGAATGGAGCCGCGCAATCAGCGAATGCAGTCGAGCCTTTTCCTCGTGCAGCATTCGCTCCATCGCTCGATCCAGCCGCGTCCTTCCAGCCGCAAAGTGTTGCCGGGCGTGTGCCAGCCTTTGCCGGGGATCATGCCGCAGCACCCCCGCGCACAAGACATCCACATGCCGCTGCAGTTGTCGTATCTGTCCGGTCACACACTCCTCCAGCCCTTGAGCGCGGTCGTCCAGCCGTTGCTCCAACCGGTGCAATATCGTCGCCATTCGCGATTCCGCGCGGCTCACTGGAACGCTGCCGAATCTCTGCTGCGCCTGCAATAACTGAAAATGTGCCGCCCTCGCCAGTCGTGACGACTGGTTCGCCAGGTGCTCTGCAATCCTGTGTTGCGCCTCGGTAATCAACTCCGCCGCGGCCGACGGAGTTGGCGCACGAAGATCGGCGACGAAATCCGCAATCGTAAAGTCCGTCTCATGTCCAATGGCCGACACCACCGGGAGCTTCGACGCCGCAATCGCTCGCGCAACACGCTCGCTGTTGAATGCCGCAAGATCCTCCAGCGACCCGCCACCGCGCGCCAAAACAATCACATCTACCAGTCCGGAACCATTCAAACATTTGAGCGCGGCCTCAACCTCGCCTGCGGCGGAATCACCTTGCACCGACGCTGCGCAAAGCAGCACATTCAGCCCGGAGTGACGGCGTCCCACAATATTTAAAAAGTCGCGAATCACTGCCCCGGTCGGCGACGTGATAATTCCAACCGTGCGCGGGAATGCCGGCAGCGGCCGTTTGCGCTCCGCATCGAATAATCCCTCCGCCTTGAGTTTTTCCTTCAACTGCTCGAACGCCAGTTGCAGCGAGCCCGCGCCAACCGGCTCCATCGTTTCAGCTACCAATTGCATCTGCCCGCGCTGGTCATACACGCTGACGCGTCCGCGCACCAGCACGTGCAGTCCATCTTCCGGACGAAACCGCAGCAGTACAGCCTGCCGCCGGAACAACACCACCGGCAACTGCGCATCGGCGTCTTTCAAGGTGAAGTAAAGGTGCCCGGATGGAGCAGGCCGGAAGTTTGAAATCTCGCCTTCCACCCACACATCGCCGTACCGCTCTTCAATCAGTTCGCGAACCCGTCCCACCAATTCGCGGACTGGCCAGATTCGCCGCAGGGGGCGCGGTTCCTCGAAGCTGAGGCCAAGCTGAGACGAGGATGGATCGGGCCGAATCACCTTAACTGAGTGTAATTGGCAAAGCTAGACGCACGCCGTTCCAGAGAACCACTTCCCAATTGGCTATTTGCGGCTCGCGATAATTGCCTTGAGCTGGTTCACAATCTCTTGCAGCCGGGCCAGTGAACCGGGATCGGTCTCAATATCGCCCGCGTACAACAGTTCCGCTTCCCGCGCCAGGACAGTGCCCTTGGTCAACCCGAATGTTCCCAGCACGCCCGCCAGTTTGTGCGCCGCTGAATTCGACTTGCTTCGTTGATCATTCGACAGTTTGTCCGCCGCCAGCGCCCGGTTGGCAGCTTCGATCAAAGCAACTCGTTCCTCCATCTCGGGGAGAAACTTGTCCCACAGGCGGTCCATCGCCTCGCTCATGGATTGTTGTGGAGAGGTGTCCACTGAAAATACCTCGTCTAATTCCAACCTAGTATTCCTGCGATTTGGGTAGATAGCGTCATGGGATCGAATGGCTTGAACAGGATTGCTTCCACGCCCAGGTCGGCAAACCGGCGCTGATCGTTGCCTTGCACCTTGGCGGTCAGTAGCAGCACTGGAATCCCCGCCGTAATCGGATTGCGCCGCAGCTCGCGAAAGGTCGAGGGCCCGTCCATTCCAGGCATCATCACATCCAGCAGGATGGCGTCCGGGTTGTACTCCGCCGCGCGCACTAATCCCTGGGCTCCAGAACTGGCTACAGCCACGTCCCACCCCGCCACGGTCTCCAGGCTGAGCGCTGCCACTTCACGAATGTCATCTTCATCGTCGATGATCAGGATCCGGTGAGACATAATGACTGCTCCAATGGCTGCCCACAGGTCACATCCTTCCGGCCCTCGATTCACTGGCCCTTCCGTCTGTAACCCGCCCCATTCAACGCGCATGGCGGATTAATTCTGGACAAGCCGAATCGTCATGGATTCCGGTCGGCGGACACGATAGGGGGAGCCTCTTCCAACATCTGACGCGAATTGCGCAGCAACGTCAAGACTAATGCTTCAAGCTGCTGTGGTTGTACACGCGCTTTGGTAAGGAAGTGCGTGGGACCCAGCGTCAATTGGCGCCGCTCTTCCTGTCCCAACTCACGTCCCGAATACACCACCAGGGGAAGATTCGCCAGTCCGTTCTGCTGCCGGAGCCAGTCCACCACGTTGAATCCGTCCCCGTCGGGTAGCCCGATATCCAGCACCAGCAAATGTGGCTGAATCTTGAAGCACGCGTCGACAGCCGACTGCCGCGTGTGGGCGATCGTCACTTCCACGGTATCTCGTGAAAACACATCCTTGATCACGTTTGCAAGGTCCAGATCGTCCTCGATCACCAGGACTCGCGCTGTCTCGCCCGGACCGCATAACACCCGCGCCAATTCATTGAGCAGCGCATCTTCTTCAACTGGCTTTGTGACCCATCCCTCGGCCTCAGTGGGCAACTCTGCCGGATTCTGGCTCGCGACGCTCAGCAGCACCACTGGAACTTGACGTTCCCCTTCGGGCCGCCGCAGGAGTCGTAGAATCTCCCAGCCATTCATGCCGTCCAGCGAGCCGTCCACCAGGATCGCCTCCACCCCTTCATTTGCCGCAGCCAGGGTCTCGCCCACCGTCGTGGCTTCCTTCACCCGGTAACCGTGGCGCGCCAACTTGTCCACCAATATCGCTCGCGTCGCATCGTTCGAATCTGCCAGCAGCACCGTGCCCTGTCCCAAAGGCTCCACAAGGGGAAGCCCATTCGTCTGAACCGGCGCGTATGGCAGAAATACTCTGAAAGTCGATCCCCGAACCGGGTTGCGTTCTGCCCAGATCCGGCCCGAATGCTGCGTCACAATCGACCGGCAAATGGCCAGTCCCAGCCCACTGCCACCCTTCTGGCGCGAATCTGACGCGTCCACTTGCTGGAATCGCCCGAACACCGCTTCCAGCTTGTCGGCAGGGATTCCACGCCCCTGGTCGATTACCGAAAGCGTCACGCCCGTCCCCCCCGGCCGCATCATCACCGAGACGCCCGACCCAGGCTGCGAAAACTTCACGGCGTTCGAGAGCAGGTTGGTCAATACTTGCAGCAGGCGGTCAGGATCGCCCGAAATCTCCACCTGCGTCGTATCGTGTATCAGCTGCACTCCGGCCGCATCCGCTACCGGTTGCATGCCGTCAATCGCCTGCCGTACCACTTCAGAAAGCTGCATCGACCGGAACATGATCGGCTCGCGCCCGCTCTGAATCCGCTCCAGGTCAAGAATGTCGTTGATCAGCCGCACCAGCCGGTCGGAGTTCGTCACCGCAATCCGCAGCAGGTTGGCGGCCTTGTCGTTAATCTGCCCAAGAATTCCAGACGTCAGCAATCCAAGCGCACCCCGGATCGACGTCAATGGGGTCCGCAGCTCGTGGCTCACCGTGGAAATAAATTCGTCCTTGAGCCGATCCAGCGCATACCGCTGGCTGATGTCGCGGAAGCTCAGCACCGAGCCGGAAAATCGCGACTGGTCCAGGATCGGCGTAAAGAAGTACTCAGCCGGAACCGGCGTCCCATCCGCGCGAAAGATCGTGTCCTCGCCCGCGGTGGCTACCTGGAGTGAGGTCGCCTTGCGCAACGCACAGTCCTCACCGCAGTGGCTGCCGGAGCGCGCCGATCCATGCAGCAGCTCGTGAATCGGCTTGCCCGTCAGACGCGTTACCGGCGCACCCAGCAACCGCCCGGCAGCAGGGTTGGCAAAACTCACCATTCCATGCCGATCGATTCCGCAGATGCCGTCGGCCACTGAATCCAGCAGAATCTCCTGCTGCCGATACAGTTCATCGGCACGGCCACGCTCCCGGGAACGCGCCAGCATCTGACCCAGAGAGGCGGCCACAGTTTCAATCGCCGCCAGCGCTTCTCCATCCTCGCGCAGCCGCAGGTGAGAGTAGAACTCCATCACCGCCAGCACACGGTTGCCCACTCGCACCGGCACAGCCCAGCCCGATACCATCTCGTGCCGGCGCGCAAGCTCTGTCCGGGTGTCCGGCCGTACCGACGCCAGGTCCGCGATCCATGATGGACGCCCCTCCTGCCACACCCGGCCCGGCAAATCCGCTCCCAAAGCCAGAGAGCGCCCCATACTCTCCTGGATAATCGCTTCTGTGTGAGATCCCGGGGCGCCCCATGCGGTGCAAAAGTCCAGGCGCTTTTCGTCCGTATGCACTTCCCAGGTCACCGCCATGTCCCACGATTGCGAGACGCAAATCGCTTCCAGAATCCGCGCAGCCGCGGCTTCAGGCGACGTGTTCTCCCCCACAATCTGGCTCACCACCAGTTGCAGCGCCAACCGGTGCTCGCGCTGCTTTTGTTGCGTCACATCGCGCAGCAGGCACCGCACCGCCAGCGGATTCCCCGCCTTCTGACGCTGGCTCAGGCTCAGTTCGAACTCCAGAACCCGCCCATCCAGCGTGTGGTTTCGCAGCAGCGAGCGGTCGATCATTTCTCCGTCCAGCGTGCGGCGAAACAGTGCAGCCACCTCGGCGCGGCATTCTTCTCCGAACAGTTCCTCGAATGAGTTCAAATCCATCAGTGTCGTGTGGCTGATTCCGAAGCTCCGCTTCCACGCCGGATTCGCATACAGAAAACGCCCCGCCGTGCTCAGCGTGGCAATCATCTCGGTCGAATTCTCAAACAGATCGCGATAGCGCTCCTGCGACTCGCGTGACGCCTGATCCTGCCGCATCGATGCGCTCACGTCCAGCGCCATCACCACCAGTCCCTGCATCGCGCCCTCTTCATCGCGCAATGCCGAAACATGAAGCCCCACCGGAAACGTCGTTCCATCCTTGCGCCGGAATTGCGCCTCGAAGCTCGGAGCCTGGCTCGGCGGAAGGTTCCTCACCGATCCCATCAGCGTTGCCAGTCGCTCCATCGGGCCCATGTCGGGATTCGGTTCCACGCCGCTCAACCGTTGCAGCTCCCCGATCAACCGCGGCCCCTCGTCAACCGCCAGAATCTCAGCCGTTCTCGGCGTCCCCACCAGCTCCTCGGCATGGTAGCCAAGCAGCCGTTCCGCCGCCGGATTCATATGCGTGATAAACCCGTCCAGGCCGATGGCAATAACCATCGGGCCGGCGGAATCGAAGATTTGCCGGTGTGCGTCGGAAGAGTTATCCGTTTTTGCCGTTCGCAGGAAGCACAGCCGCACCGCGATCAGGAGAATCACCAGCTCAAACGCGCCCTCAAGGTAGCTGAATCTGCCTTCGTGCAGCCGCTCCCCAAGCTCGATCCCAACCACAAGAAGCAAAACACCAGGAGTGAGTACGTTCCAAACCAAAGAAACGCCCTGTCCCCCGGCTTTGCCGGTGGATTGTCCGTCCTCTTGTGCCGCGGCGCTGGCCCCTGCGCGCATCTCTCTCCTCGAAGACTCCGCCGCACACGCGTAACTCCTCCTGAGAGCCTGCGCGTCGGGCCTGCCCCTCGCCCCGGGTTTCCCTCTGTTGGCGAAATGTTAAAGGGTTGCGTTCCTACCTTACACCGTTTAAACCAATCTTTTGTTCTAAATCATCCGTGGGTTCCAGCCCGGGCACCGCCGTCACCCCGCGCCGGTCTAGGGAAAAACCTGCTTGATATGCAGGAAAAGCATCACATTCAATATCAGCGACACGATCAGCATCGCAAAAAGCAGTAGCGCAAACAGGTTTACCTTATTGCCAACTGCCTTTAGATCCTCAATAAGCTCCTGCTGCTCCAGCGTGTTCCGATCCGTCGCCTCGCGCACCATGTCCAGCTGATCTTCCACGCGCTTCAACGAGGAAGTATGTTCGATGATCTGCGTCCGCAATTCCTGGTGCTGCGTATGCAGATCGGTCAGCTGGGTGTGCACCGGTGTCAGATCCACGGGTGGCGCCGGCGGCGTCATGTGCGTCCGGTTGGCAAACAGGTTTGCGACCGCCGTCGCTATGTTGCCGTCTATCAGCGGCAGCAGCTTCTGCACAAAGGGCATCGCCTGCTTCAGGACGCCCATCATCGCCCTCTGCATGCCATGATCCTCTGACGTCGTGGACAGGCCCCGGCCTTGCGGCGGCGCAGCGCGGTAAAAAGTTTCGTGCGAGGGACGAGATGTCCCCGCCGGCAGTGGAGATCCAACTGCCTTCGCCTTTGCTTCACGGATATCTGGTGCTCGCATCTCTGCTCTTACCTCGGGCTTCACTGCGAGATCGCCTCGGGCGGGCTCCGGGTGCCAGGTCTCCACCAGGTATGGCTCCTTCCGGCTTTCCTCCGGCTCAGTCATGAATGTCCCTTTCCCAACCACTATATAGAAGATTGGCTCCAACGGCCCATTTTGCAGCTGTTCCTGGCTATTTCCGCCCCCATTGCCCGTCCAACCCGGTTCAGGCCGTTCCCGACCCCTGTTCCGAAACAGCCGGTACACGCCCCGGCGCATCCGGCTGAATAGATAAACCTAAGCGTCTGCACCGGAGATATTCTTGAATCAGCTCCTCGATCGCACTGCCCGGTCGTCGTCAGCCGGAAAGCCCTGCCTACAGACTCGTCCCTTCTGCCACTTCGCTCTCCGCCGTCACCTTCCGCAGGCTCACATTCTCCACCTGTGCCCAGATCAGACCCACCGGCACAATCCCCAGGAACGTAACCAGCAGCAGCATCGCCGCGCACGCCGTCGCGGCCTCATGGCCCGCCCCCAATATCCCCGCAATGGCCAGCATGACGATACCGATTTGTGAGAACCATCCAATCACCGGCAGCTGGATCACGCTCGCCCCACCGCTGACCACCATGAGCAGAACGCATTTCCCAACCCCGACGTTCGCCAGTTGCGGGCTGGCTGTGAACGCCCGCATCGTTTCCAGGTAGGCTCCGGCAATCAATGCCCACATCCCGATCGAAAGGGAACTCGTAACCGCAAAATCTCCAAACGACCGCATCGTGTCCAGCCCGGTCCTGAAGGTGCGGATCTTGTGCCCCGCCGCCTGCCCAAGCTTGCGTGAAACCACGCCAAACACGCTCTCGAACACCCGCGCGATCACTTCGCCGCCCACCCTGATTCCCACCAGGAACAACGCCCCGAGCAGCGTGAGCACCAATCCGCCGTAGCGAAACACAAACGGCGCCAGCCACGGGGTGCTCTGGTTCAACGACGCCAAATGCCCGGAATGGTTGATTGCATTCATCACCTCGGACTCGGGAACCTGCAGCAGGGCAATCGACACAATCAGCGCCATCGCCCCCGCGTCAAAAAGCCGCTCTACGATATACACCGCAATCTGCGAGCTGATCTCCATCCCCGTCTTCTTCGCCACCAGGTAGGGCCGCACCAGGTCGGCCACCCGCCCAATCAGCGCTACCGCCGTAAACCCCATCACCTGCGTGCCCACCAGCGACAGCACCGGCACCTTGCGATTGTGCCGAAGCAACAGCGCCCACCGCACCGACCGGAAAATGTAGCCGACATAAATGCAGCCCAGCGCGATCAGGATCTTCCACCAGTCCGCCATGGCTACCTGCGCGCGGAATTCGGGGAAGTCAAAGTGAATCCGGCTTCGACCCCAAATCACCAGCGCCACCAGGACCGCCAGCACCACCAGTCCAACAATCCATTGCTTCTTCTTCAAGACCTCTCCCGCACCCGCTCGTTTGCTCCCAGTGTACGTTGCCCCCCTTTCCTACAGAGGTGTCGTCCCGAGCGAAGCGTTTTTCATCGAAGCCGAGGGACCTGCTTTTCGCAGTTGCTTCCTGGTTGTTCACCACTCACCGCAATACGCAATTTTGCCCTCTTGGCAATGGCTGACAGCACACGTGATCACTGTGTAAACCGAGCATCCGTCTCATTCTGGGTCAGTCTCTGGCTTCGCGTTGCCTCGCAATCCGCATCGAACCAGTCGATCCATACGCGGGAGGTAAACGATGCTCTTTCATCCGTCCAAAGTTGAAAAAGCCTTGATCTTGGCGTTCTGCATGACGACCGTGCTTCAAACGCAGTCCGCCGATAGCCAGGTCAGTGCGCCGACCAGCCGCGCCGACAAGCTTGCATTTGACGCTGCGTCCGTCCGAGCCAGCACTCAGGAATTGCCTCTCAAAGGAGCTGACTTCCTGAACCCGGCTGGTAACGCAGCGCCTCCACAAGGTGGTCTGTTTTCCTGGAATGTGCAGCTTCCGTGGTTGATCAACTTTGCGTTCGACCTTCGCAGTTCACAAACGAGGCGTCAAGCGCGGGAGGCCCTGCCAAAGTGGTCCCAGAGAAAGCTGGTTTACTGTCGATGCCCGTGCCGAAGGCAAGCCGAGCCGCGACGATATACGCCAAATGGTGCGTTCGATGCTCGAAGATCGTTTTCAGCTCGCTGCTCATATGGAGAAACGCGAGGGGCAGGTATACGCACTCCTGGTGGCGAAGCATGGATTGGGACTTAAGCCGCATCCTGAAGGCGCGTCCTGCACGCTCTCCTTATCTCAGATAGACGAGAAGAAGTTTCCAAATGTGAATCCATCGTATGCGGCGGTCCCTGCGCGCTGTGGCGTTTTTGGTCGTGAGTTGAGCCATGGCGGCGAGCACCGTCTGGAGTTGCTCAATCTGACGATGCAGCAGATCGCGGACGCATTGGGCTTGGGGCTGCCGCTGTCCGTAGTGGATAAGACCGGGCTTGCAGGCCGCTACGATGCCGTGCTCGACTTCGGACCCGACAGCGCCGAACCGAACGCTGATTCCTCAGAGACAATTGGTCTACCGCCGCTACCTGGCGCTCTGGAAAAGCAGATCGGCCTGAAGCTGGTGAAGCAGAATGCCCCGGTTGATACCTTCGTGATCGATCACATCGAAAAGCTATCGGACAACTGATGAGATGCCCCAATGAACTCATTGAGGCGAAGCCATTGAAGTTTCGTTTTCCGGTAGAGTCACCGCCCATACTTTCCCTACTCATGTTTTCGGAGCCGTTATCACGAGGGCGCAGAACTGTCTTCAGGCAAACACAAAAGAGCGGAGTAGGAGGGACCTGCTTTTCGCAGCTCTTCCGTATTGTCCACCATCGACGCAATCTGGCCTCTCCTCTCCCTATTTCAGCGAAGCCGAGGGACCTGCTTTTCGCAGCTGATTCCGAGGTGTCACATCCGACCGGAACCGCCGGAGGGAGCAGGGGCCTTCAGGCCCCTGAAGGCTGTCGGGTGAACAAGGGCCTTTAGGCCCGGGCATTGTGCGTCTGCCTGTTCTGGGACTATCACCGCTTACTCGGGAGTAACAAATCGCTACTTTGAACGACAAAATAGGACTAGTGTTTCCATCTACGTCTTGGCGTTTCCTTATGAAACAGCGATAGGCAAACCCTATCAAGAACCCGAGAGCGAACACGACGGCCCAAAACAGTAAGGCCATCGCAATCGTGACCAGCCTCCTTGCAAAAGAGCCAGGATGTGGTCAGTCTATGCCGCTTCGCTCACCGCCCCGCATTCTAGATGTTCCTCCCGAATAACCGCCCACACTTCCCCGACGCATGTTTTCGGTGTAGGCGGGCACAAAAGCGCGGGGTAGGCAAATACCGGGTGGATAAATAATGGAGTCCATGTAGTTGATTTGAGCAACGTTTAACTGGTGCGCCCGGAAGAATCCGGCGCCCCTGCCATTACGGCCTCGCGAGTCGATGATCGCATGCCTCGTCTCATCTTCAGCGCTCCCCACAGCGCGGAATCCTGGTTAGGCGTATGCTCAAGCCAGTAGCAGTAGGTCTCTTTCTCGCCTCCAGCACTCCTTGCTTCGCTTCGGACGAGCAACTTTCAAGTACGAAACAGAACGATGGGAGTACTCATGGCGCTCATCAAAAAGCGCGATTTGGCCGATCACTATGCCGCCCGGCGACTCAAGCGGAATCAGGTCCAGCTCGCTTCTGCGAGCCAGCCTGATGCGACAGGGTTTTCTGGCAGCGAATCGGTCCGCGGTCTCGCAAAACCAATGGGGTTCTTTCAGGACTTTACGGCCGATCATTCGTCATCCGGCAAACCGGTCCTGCCGGCCGCTGATTCGAAGGCCGCCAAGGCTCTGCCTTCCCGCCCAAGCCTCAGAAGAGCTGCGGATTGATGCTGCATTCGGTCTTCCTGCGTAACGGCTGTGTTCTGCCGAACTCGCTGGATCCCCTGCGAACTTCATTTGGCGAGCACTGGACGCACGTAGAAGAGATTCCGGCTTCTGTGTTTGACACCATGATCCGACAGGCCGGTTGGCACTTTATCTGGCTTTCTGGCCCGTGTTCGAGGCGAGGGTATGGGCGAACCCTGGCTAAGGCAGTTGAGCAGGCCTTGGGTCGAGCGCTCAACGCGACTTCGAAAAATGCCAATGCAGCGGACTTCGATTCTGTTCACGTTAGGAAATACCTGGGCTTCCATGTCGCAAACGTGACCGTGCACCGGCGCCGGATTCAGCAGCGAACGCAACTTGATTCTGACGACAAGGCTCGCCTCCAGGCACTTCGCGCCCGTTGACATCGCTACAAAGAGTCAACATCGCCCCGCTCGCCCTGATTGCGACTTCTGCGAAACCCAACCGAAAGCAGGACCCGGATAATGTCCCCTCCCTCTACGAACGGTTCCGCAAGGCATGCCAAGACGCCCGCTCCATCACACCTTCCGTCTCGCCAGAAAGAGTGCAGTCTGCCTCTACCTACGCGCATCGCCTTTATCGGGAACTACCTGCCGCGCGAGTGTGGTATTGCCACGTTCACAACGGACCTGTGTACAGCGGTTGCGGCTGAATACGGCGCAGATCGCTTGTTCGCAATCCCCGTCAACGATCCCGATTCGCACTACGACTATCCAGAGCGGGTGCGTCTTGAACTTACGCAGGATGATCGAGCCTCCTATGAGCGAGCGGCCGATTTCCTCAACTTCAACGGAAATGACCTCGTTTGCCTGCAGCACGAATATGGCATCTACGGTGGGCCGGCGGGTGGCCACATTCTCGCGCTGCTTCGCCGGTTGAAAATGCCTCTCGTCACAACGCTTCACACCGTGCTTCGCGAGCCGGATCGCAACCAGCGCATCGTCCTTGAAGAGATCGCACAACTCTCCGATCGGCTGATCGCCATGAGTGACCTGGCGGCCCAGCTTCTGCGCGACATGTACGCAGTTCCGTCTGGCAAAATCGATGTGATTCCTCACGGCGTGCCCGATTTTCCCTTTACCGATCCCAACTACTTCAAAGACATCTTCGGCGCCGAAGGAAAAGCGGTGCTGCTTACCTTTGGTTTGCTATCCCCGAACAAGGGTATTGAGAACGTCATTCGTGCTCTCCCTGCAATTCTTGCCAGGCACCCCAACATCGTTTACATCGTTTCTGGCGTCACCCATCCGCATATCAGGCGTCGCGAAGGCGAGCGCTATCGCGATGGCCTGCGGGCTCTGGCAGAAGAGTTGGGCGTTTCTTCAAGTCTGATGCTTAGCAATCGTTTTGTGAATTCTGATGAACTTGTGCAGCACGTGGGCGCCGCCGATATCTACATCACACCCTACAAGCAGGAAGCGCAGATTGTCTCAGGCACGCTCGCCATTGCGCTGGGTGCAGGCAAGGCGATTATCTCCACCCCGTATTGGCACGCCAGGGAATTGCTCGCGGAGAAGAGAGGCGTCATTGTCCCATTTGAGAGCCCCGGCGCGATCGCGGAAGCGGTGCTCGCACTGCTTGACAACGAAGCAGAACGACACGCCATGCGCAAGCGAGCCTACCTGCACTCGCGCGAAACCACATGGCCGAAGACTGCCAGGGCATACATGGCAAGTTTCCAGCGGGCGCGATTTGAGCGGTCCTTGCAACCGCGTGCCGCGCAACAGGAAGAAGATGCAAGATTCGCGGCAGAACAGATTGAGATTCTCCCCGATCTGAAGATGGATCACCTGTTGGCCATGACCGACGATACCGGCATGTTGCAGCACGCCATTTTTTCCGTCGCCAATACGCGTGAAGGTTATACAACCGACGACAACGCACGTGCATTGATTGTCTCCACGCTGGTAGCGGAGCGCGGCGATGATGAAAACTCCGAAGTCCCCGATCTCTCGCACCGCTATCTCTCTTTCCTGTGGCTCGCGTTCGATGCCGATCGAAAGCGGTTCAGGAATTTCCTCAGCTATGAACGCAAATGGCTTGAAGACGTTGGCTCGGAAGACAGCCACGGGCGCGCACTCTGGGCCTTGGGAACCGTACTCGGCCACTCACAAAACGCGGGCCTTCGCGGTGCCGCTGGGCGATTGTTCGAGTCTGCCATGCCGGCAGTTTTGAAATTCACCAGCCCCCGGGCCTGGGCATTCGCAATTCTCGGTGCTCAGGCTTACCTCGACTGGTTTCCCGGCGATCGAACTGTTCAGGGTTTTCGCAATGCGCTCGCCGACCGTCTGCTCGTCATCTATCTCCACACTCGGTCAGAAGAGTGGCATTGGTTTGAGAAGACCCTCTCATACTCGAATGCAACCTTGCCGCACGCGCTCATTCTGGTCGGGTTCAGAAGTGGTAACGCGAAGATGACGGCAGCCGGTATCGAATCACTGGAATGGCTTACAGCGGCACAGCATCGGGGAGACAACAGCGCTTTTGTGCCAATCGGATCCAATGGGTTTTTCACGGAAGGCGAGGAGAAGGCGCGATTCGATCAGCAGCCGATTGAAGCCAGTGTCACCATCTCCGCTTGTCTTGAGACGTACCGCCTCACGCACCAGGAGCGCTGGCTGGAAGAAGCGGAGCAGGTATTCCGCTGGTTCTTGGGAAAGAACGACCTTCATGTTCCTCTTTACGACGCGGCAACCGGCGGCTGCAAAGACGGACTTCACCCCGATCGAGTTAATGAAAACCAGGGAGCGGAATCAACGCTTTCGTTCCTGATGGCTCTGCTTGAAATGCAGACCGCCAAAGTTCCAGCCTCAAACGAACTGAGTCACGAAATGAGCATTAATCTTTGACCCTGACAATCTCGAAAAGCCAGTTGGCTGAGGCCGTCTCCTTTGACGCCGCAGTTCCCCCCGCCTGTAACGATCTCCCTCTATTCACGCGCCACGCCGACAACCCGATTCTCAGCCGGCGAGACTGGCCTTACCCGATTAACAGCGTCTTCAACGCCGCTGCTGTCGTGCTGCCTGACGGAGATACTTTGCTCCTTTGCAGGGTAGAAGAGCGCACCGGCATCTCCCATCTGTGTGTCGCTCGCTCGGCAAACGGCGTCGATAGCTGGCGCATCGATCCAGAGCCCACACTCAAGGCAAATCCTCGCCAGTTCCCTGAAGAGATCTGGGGCATCGAAGATCCACGCATCACCTACGTTCCTGAACTGGAACAGTATGCGATTGCGTACACCTCGTTCTCTCGCGGCGGCCCGGGTGTCTCGCTGGCCCTGACAAGGGATTTCAGAACCTTTGAGCGATTTGGCGTGATCATGCAGCCGGAGGACAAGGATGCGGCGCTGCTGCCGCGCAGGATCAACGGCTATTGGGCCATGATCCATCGGCCGGTAACCTCGCTGGGCGCACACATGTGGATCTCCTATTCTCCTGACCTGCACCACTGGGGAAATCACAAGATCATTCTTGAGGCGCGACGGGGCGGATGGTGGGATGCGAACAAGATCGGACTGTGCTCTCCTCCCATCGAGACATCGAAGGGTTGGCTCACGATCTATCACGGAGTGCGCCATACCGCCTCCGGATCCATCTATCGCCTGGGACTGGCGCTCTTTGATTTGGCGAAGCCGGAGGTCTGCCTGCAACGGGGAGACTCCTGGATGTTTGGTCCCGAAGCACCCTATGAGCGTGGCGGAGACGTGAGCGATGTTGTTTTCCCGTGCGGACAAACAATAGGCGCCGATGGAGACACGGTTCACTTGTATTACGGGGCTGCGGATTCATGCATGGCGCTGGCGACAGGAAGCATTCGGCGCATGCTGGAGTGGTTGGACGCTCACTCCGGATCGGGCCCGTCGAACACTGTATAGATCAGGCTGTGAAGGATGAAAAAATGAGTGCAACGAAACAGGATTGGCCGAATTGGCTTCCGCATATGCTCTGGATACGCCGCCAGTGCCCGCGCTGCGCCTCCGTCAAGTTCAAACCGGCTGAAACACGCCCCTTCGACGAACTGCTCGGCATGTTTGCCGTCCGGCCGATTCGCTGCCTGTTCTGTTGGCGAAGGTACTACTGGTTTGCCTTTCATTCTCCAAAGCCAGTCTGATCATTCAACACCATGCGATTCAGCGGTCCCCCGGGCAATCCAGCAGTCGGTGCACTCTTGAGTTGGGCTTGAATGGTGCTCCCTTGAGTTGTGCTTGAATGGTGCGCCCTTGAGTTGTGCTTGAATGGTGCGCTCTTGAGTTGTGCTTGAATGGTGCGCCCGGAAGGATTCGAACCTCCGGCCTACTGTTTCGCAGTAAACAGCCGTATCCATAAGTTATTGATTGTATGGGACTTAATAGCGATTTTCAGCATAAATAGCGCCTCCAAACGATGGAACAACCTTCTTATTTCAAAATCGTGTCCTGTAAGCCATAGATTTCAAAGGGTAGGCCTACATTTAGCAACCTACTTTACGTACAAAAACATGGCCGATTGGAAAGATGTGTCTGAAGCATACACATCCTTCCGGCACCAAACTATGTGGAAAAGCTGGGAACTATCTAACAACGGGTGTCTCAGGGTGGCGTGGAGGAGTGTTCGTAGGGGTTCTTGGAATTCAGATCACCGTTCCGGCACTGTTCCGGGTCGCTAGAAATCTTGTTACTATTAAGAAGTCAACGAGAGCGCCCGTAGCTCAGCTGGATAGAGCGTTTGGCTACGAACCAAAAGGCCGGGAGTTCGAATCTCTCCGGGCGCACCATTGGCTTCGGAACTACGTTCCGGTCGGCGCTAGTCGATTGCGGAATTGGTGTAGTTTAGGTTTCCAAGTGCGCCTGTAGCTCAGCTGGATAGAGCATCACACTACGAATGTGAGGGTCGGGAGTTCGAATCTCTCCGGGCGCACCATTGACATCTGTTTTCCGCGGGAACCCGTCTACGGTTGCCTTCTGTGCGACGATAGGCACTGCGCGCCCGTAGCTTAGTTGGATAGAGCATCACGCTTCGAACGTGAGGGTCGGGAGTTCGAATCTCTCCGGGCGCGCCACCCATCAAACGAAACCAGTCACGAACTGCGAGTTGCAACCGGACGACTTCGTCGTCTGCCAGAGGACTACAGTGGGCGATTGGTCCGCGTAGGGAGTTCAGATTCGACATCACTCTTTCAACCGCCCGTTTACTGCTGAAGAGACTTCCAAAAATGTCCCAATTCGTAGCTATGATCATCGAAAGTTCGCCAAACGTCGTGTAATCTAGCTCCTCATTTGAGCGCGGCGTCACGGCAGAATCGCGCTCCCTCTGTATTCTCTCTCTCACTTCATCGGGTAGACAACTTACATGGCAAACTCAGGCCGGGGGGGTGGGTGGGGCAGCGGGGGGCGGTGGTGGAGGGGGTGGAATCAGGGCCATTTCCTCGACGACATCGAGACCGGCGCGGCGCATGAGGCTGGCGACCACGGCTGCTGAAAACCTTGTCGCATCGTATTCAACCAGAAGGGTTTGCTTCTCGCGGTCGAATTGCAGCCGGCGGATGCCATAGACCTCCCTGGCTCCGGAGAGAGCCGTCAGCACTGCCTCGGTCGGCTGCGCGCCGTAGCGAAAAACGACGTCCATGGTGGTCATGGAACGATTCTAACAAGCATTGGCAAGCATGGTGCACGCCGGTGTTGGGCGGGGCAGGGCAGACGAGGCAACCGGGGGCAGTCGCACCCAAACGGGTCGGTTGCCCCCACCGGGGTCGGGTGCAATCAACCGGGGCCAGTTGGAACCAAGCAAGGTTGGTTGCGCCAACCCGGGTCAGTGGACTCAATCTAAGCCTTTTGCGCCCAATCGGGGTCTGTTACGCACCAACTGGGTGGGTTGGAACCAACCGGGGCCAGTTGGACTACAGGTTTTTGAGGTAGGTCCTGATTTCGGGATTGAACCAGTCCGGATCGCCAACGATCTTGCGGCGAACGACGCCTTCCTTGTCGATGATGTACGTCTCGGGCCAGCCGTCGGTGTGGTAAAGTTTCGCCGCGGTCTGCTGGGGGTCCCGAACGGTCGTTATGTCCACCCGGTGGCGTGTCAGGAAGCTCTGGTAGGCATCGGCGTCCTCGTCGACGCTCACGCCCAGAATCTCAATATCGGGGCGCTCATGGTGCAGTGCCTCGAGCCCCGGGGTCTCCTGGATGCAGGGGCCGCACCAACTGGCCCAGAAGTTGAGGAGCACCACTTTGCCGCGATAGCTGGCCAGATGGACGGTGCGCGATCCGTCGTTGACGGTAAAGTCGGGGGCAAGTCTGCCCACCTGAGCCGGATGGTCTCCGCGGTTGCAACCGGCAAGGAGCCCAAGACCCATAAAAGCGAGCCCGAGAGTCAGAATCCTACTTTTGCAGTACACATCCCTATAATACGGAGCGAAAGCTCAGGAATCCAGAGACTACAGGTTGATGAAGAAAGATCGAGACGATCCTCCCGAAAATCCTCCAATCCATGAATGGAAGCCAGTTCTCGGATTGTCAGACGAACCTGGCGAAGCGCCCCAGTGGCACGCCCGGGCGGGTACTGTCTATGACCAGCCGGAGCCGAGCCCGCTCATCGACCTGACGGTGATTGTCCCGGCACGGAATGAGGAGGATTGCATTGGCGCCTGTCTGCAATCGCTGGTGGGTCAATCAGAAGAATTGTTTGAACTTGGCGGCGACTGGGAACTGATTGTTGTGGATGACGACTCCAGCGATCGCACGGCGGAAATTGCGCGAAGCTTTCCCGGGGTCGCAGTGATGAGATCCGGGAAGCCGCAAGCGGGCTGGACGGGCAAAGCGAATGCCGTGTGGGCGGCAGCGCGCGGGGCGAGAGGGAAGTGGCTGCTCTTTACCGACGCCGACACGATTCACGAGGCCGGCGATCTGCGCCGGGGAATGCATGAGGCAGCTCGTCACAAGGCGGGGATGCTGAGCTACTCACCGCGCCAGATTGTGACCGGCTTTACGCAGCGCTCATTGATGCCGCTGGTGTTTTGCGAACTTGCCCTGGCGTATCCGCCGGCGAAGGTCTCCGACCCGAACCAGCGAATCGCTGCTGCGAACGGTCAATTTCTTCTTGTGGAACGCGAGGCATATCGGCAGCTTGGCGGTCACGCGACTGTGCACGATCGCGTGCTTGAAGATGTGGAGCTGGCGGTTCTGGCCAAGCGTCGCAAGATCGGTCTCCGCTTTCGCTACGCAGACGATGCCGTTTCCACGCGCATGTATCGGACGACGGGCGCCATGATGGAAGGCTGGACGAAGAACCTGGCATTGCTCTTCGAAAACGCCCTCGCGTTAGCGGTTTGGCGGGCGCTCGATTTCATCCTGTTATTTTGCCTGCCTTTTCTCGCCGTGGAGTTGTGGAGTGCGCGTTTCAGCGCTCACGGTCTTCAGTGGCTCGGTGGCGGCTGGCTGCTGGCCTTGCTCTGGGTGCGCACGCTGGTCCGTTTTTACGCGCGGGTGGCCAAGTCCAATTTTCCGTTTCGAGACTGCATCCTGGCGCCATTGGGGCTGCCGATCTTCGTTTTCCTGCTCTATCGAAGCTGGTTTCAGCATCGCATTCTCAAGCAGGTAAATTGGAAAGGCCGCACCTACACCCAGTAGGTACGGCCTTTTTTTCTCCCCCGTGGAACTATTTCATTACCAGCGGTACACGACCGTATTGTCGAGGTAGACAATCGAGGATCCGCCCGCATTTGATCCATCAACCTGGAAGTTGGTAAGAAGCGTTGGTCCCCATCCGAGCGCAAAGGCGGACATGGCTTTAATCCCGATCCACTGCTGGACTCCATCGAACGTCACGTAGTTGTAGAAGACGTTGCCGACCGTGTCACGCGAATACTGAACCTGAACATGATGCCAGGTATTGATCGACCAGTTTTTGGGGTTGCAGCCTTGTGACGAGTGAACCCATCGGTCAACGGGACTGGTCGGAGACCCCAAATTGGCCGTGTAATCCCACGTGCCCGTCCAACCATCGCACTGAAAGCCGTAGATCACGGTCTGGCCGTTTGACATGGTCTGGTTCAGATCCATCTCAATATTGGCGATACCGGCACTGGTACCTGCGATATAGATCCATGTGTCGTACAAGAAATTCTGGGCGACGGCATCCGAGCCGAAGCGCATGGTGTAGCGCTCACCGCCGTAGTTGGTGTAGTTGGTTGCAAATTCGCGCGCCACGCCGCTGCGCGAAGGCGATGCTTGTGTTCCGGTCCAACCCGACGAAGTTCCTGGTGTGCCTGCATCATGAACCCCGGCCCACTGGTTGATGGCCTGCAGATTGCCATTGGAGAGGGCACTCGCTGGTACGGCCGAAGCTGAGGCGGCTCCTACTGTAATGGCAACGTCTGCGACGCACACTGCGCCCGCGTTACCCCACGCCTTCACGTGAAGCGTGTGGCCGCCCGCTGCAACAGTGACCGGGCCATTCATCTGGGCTCCGGAATAGACCCAATTCTGCGTGCTGTTATCGAAGGAGTATCCCATGGCTGTAACGGGCTGATTGGAACAGGGAGACGCGACCGTATACAGCGTGAAAGGTGAACCTACTGTGCTGCCGTTTGCGGGACTGTAGACCGTTATCGCCGCGCATGCCGGGAGGGCAATGCCAAGCATGCAGGAGGAGAGAGTGAGAGCTTTAAGGAACTTCATCCAGGTACCTTCAGAGGTGAAATTGTGATCTTTTCCTGGTCTTGAGCCGGTCAAATCAGTAGCAATTCGGAAGTCGCGCGAAGTTTGAAAATGTTTACGGTCACGAGCGTTCCTTTTTTGGTAACAACCTTTTTTCCTGGCCCGCATCTATTTCAGTGTTGGATCAGGAAAACTTGAAGCGGCGTGCGGTAAAAGTTGTAAGAACCGTGCTGTCGCTCATCGTGCGAGCATGCGCGACACAAATCTCCTGTGCTCCTGACGAGAGGCGCTGGAGGGGGTTGTACGTTTTTTGGCTGGTCTGATCGGCGTTTCGCTTGCGGAGCCGTTTCAGCAACCTCTTTCTTCCCTACTCGACTTTGGCGCACGCGGAGGACGTGCCTTGCTGCCAAGGCGAGATACTGCAAAATTTTAGAGCCCAGCGGGATTGTCAAACGGACGATCAATCAGAATCCGTTCAACTGCTTTCCCCATTGCCTTCAAAATTTTGCATCAGGCAACTTGTAGAAGAAGCAACACCGCCATACTTACATGCCAAGCCCCCTTGGGCAACCCATCCAATTGAAAAAAATGCAAAAAAATTGTCTGCTTCAGGCAGCCCGGTAAATAGTACTTGCATCATGAAATTTCTCCGCAGGCAATTGTAAAAATTACGCGAGTTTACGCGATATGAGCTTGTTCCGGAAGTTTTTACATCCCGCAATCCGGCATGCAGAAACGATTTACCTCGCCACTTGAGCAGGGACGAATGCAAGGTCTCCGAATTTTTCAGAATGGCCGAAGCGGGTGAGGCTGCGGTTTTTTCAATTCAAGGACATGGCTTTGGAAGTCGTGGTGCGGCGCCAAAAAATCTGAAGGCTGTCCGCGATCAATCAAGCGGATGAATCAATGTTTCCTGAATGCGGGGCTTAGCCGTAGGATTAGGCGAAGGGAGACCGAAAGCACCTTCGTTGAACCGGGGGAGCGTTTTCGCGCATCTGTCTGATTAAGCACGAGGCACCTGATGATTTTTCTCACACGGCGGGCCACTTTCTCCGCTTCGCACTATTACTGGAACGATGGTTGGTCGGCGGAAAAGAATGAGCAGGTTTTTGGCCGCTGTTCAAACCGGAATGGTCACGGCCACAATTACACTCTCGAGGTAACCGTGGCAGGGGATCCCGATCCGGTGACCGGATTCGTCGTCGATCTCAAGTGGCTGAAAGATGTGATTGAAGAGAAGATCATGACGGCGTGGGATCATCGTCACTTGAATCTCGAGGCGCCCGATTTCGCAACTGTTGTCCCGACCAGCGAAAACATCGCTATTGCAGCGTGGCGGCGCATGAAGCCGGCGATTGACGCAGCCGGGGGCGCGAGACTCGATCGGATACGTGTTTACGAAACCGCGGAAATCTTTGCTGAGTATCGAGGCGAAGCGTGAAGGCATATTTCGGACGCCGTTATACGCTGAGCGCGAGCCATCGGCTGCATTCCGATGCGCTCTCGACGGAAGAGAATCGCATTGCGTACGGCAAATGCAACAACCCGAACGGGCATGGTCACAACTATGTTGTGGAGGTGCTTGTGGGCGGCCCGGTTGCGCCCGATACCGGGATGGTGGTGAACCTGGTTGACCTTGATGCCATGGTGCGCACAGGAGTGATCGATCGTTTCGACCACGCCAACTTGAACCTTGACCCGTTGTTTACGGCAGCCGTTCCGACCACCGAGAATCTGTGCAGAGCGGTATTTCGGCTTTTAAGCGATCGCATTCGCGATATCGAATTCAAGGGAACAGGGGACAGCTCATCTGCGCGGTTGAATCTCGAATACGTGCGCGTGGAGGAGACGGAGAACAACTTCTTCCAGTGCTTTGACGCGAGACTCGATGGCGCCATCGCAGGGTAGGCGGCGGCGCTGAATTCTCGCATCGCAAGAAAGGATTGCAGTATGGCGCAGGCAGTAGTTATGAACAAGACGTCGCTCAAGGGATTGGTTGGAACTCCAAGCCTGAAGGACTTCAGCACGCAGGATCTGTATCGCGAAATACTCACGCGCATTGGCGAAGACCCTAATAGAGACGGCCTGGTGGCTACTCCCTCGCGGGTTGAAAAGTCGATGGCGTATCTTACCAAGGGTTACGAGCAGGATCCCAATCAGATTTTGCGCGGAGCGCTGTTCGAAGTCGACTACGACGAGATGGTCATTGTGAAGGACGTGGAGATGTTCTCGCTGTGCGAGCATCATATGCTGCCATTCTTCGGCAAGGTGCATGTGGCGTACATTCCCAAAGGCAAGGTGATCGGGCTGAGCAAAATTGCGCGCCTGGTTGAGGTTTTCGCGCGCCGCCTTCAGGTGCAGGAGCGCATGACCCGGCAGATCGCGGATGCCATTCAGGAAGCTATTGCGCCGCAGGGCGTAGGCGTGGTGATTGAGGCACGGCACCTGTGCATGATGATGCGCGGCATCGAAAAGCAGAATTCATCGACGGTGACGTCGGCGATGGTAGGGTGCTTCCAGAAGAAAGAGACTCGCGCGGAGTTTCTCTCCCTGGTGCGACAGCCAGTGAACATTTGATTGAGTGCCCGACGGTAGCTGGGGAGATCTCTCCGCGTTTTGTACTGCTAGATTAGTTGAGTGAATGGGTTGTTGGTCATCGATAAACCAGGCGGCATTACCAGCCACGATGTGGTGAACCGCCTGCGCAAGATTGCCGGTGAAAAATCGATCGGCCACCTCGGCACACTCGACCCCATGGCCACGGGTGTTCTTCCCCTTCTGCTGGGCAAATACACGCGGCTGGCGCAGTTTTTCTCTTCCGCGGAAAAGTCATACACAGGTTCAATACGCTTCGGGTTCGCGACCGATACCTATGATGCGCAGGGTGAGATGGTGGGCGAGCAAATGGAGCCACAACTCACGATCGATCGCGGTGCGTATGGTGGCGGAGCGTTTTCGGGGCGAGATGCAGCAGATGCCCCCGCCGTATTCCGCCAAGAAGATTGCCGGCACGCCTGCGTACAAATTGGCGCGCGCCGGTAAGGAAGTGGATCTCAAGCCCGCCTCGGTTCGCATCGAGTCGTTCGAAATTCTCTCTCTTGAAGGGAACGAAGCGACGTTTGCCATGAGCATCAGCGCCGGCGGTTATGTTCGGTCAGTCGCCCACGAGCTTGGCCGGGACCTTGGTTGTGGCGGCCACTTGAGCAGCCTGCGCCGCACGAAGGCCGGCGTGTTCACGCTCGATGAGGCTCGCGCGCTTGCCGACTTGCAGTCAGTTGGCAGGCAATGTGGAAGCGCTCGAATCGTTGTGTGTTCATCCTCGGAGCCTGCTGCCTGCGATGCCGTCAGTGACCGCAGACGCGGTGACCATAGGCCGCATTCGCAATGGCGCCCAGGTAAACCTGCCTGAGTTCACGTCCGCATCGATGGTGAAAGTGTTTGCGAGCCAGCGCGATTTATTTGCGATTGCGACGCGCGTGGCCGGGACGTTGTTTCAGCCGACCGTAGTGCTGGGGTAAGTCAGCGTGTGATGCGCCGGGCTAGCGGGCGGATTTGCGCAGGAGGGGTTTCAACTCCGGCAACAGCGTGCCCGCGATGATCTCCGCGCCTTTGGCCGTGGGATGGATGCCATCGGGCTGAATCGAGTTGGGGACTGTCACCAGGTCTTTGTAGATCATGGGCACGAACGCCGTGTGGTGCTTTGCGGCTAGTTCGCGAAAATTTGTTTCGAAGGCGTGGATGTAGTCCGGCCCATAGTTGGGGGGCAGGGTAATGCCCGCCAGCAGCACTTTGATGTGCGCGCCTTCGAGTGCGGTCAGCACGGTGTCGAGATTGCGGCGGGTCTGATCGGGCGGTAGTCCGCGAAGGCCATCGTTGCCGCCGAACTCGACGATCACCACGTCAGGATGCATCTGCAGAATTGCATGCAGGTTCGCGACGGCGTCCTTTGTGGTGGCGCCGCTGGTTCCTTGATTGAGGACCTTGTAGTGATATCCGGCGGCATCCAGCTTGCGCTGCAAGGCGTCAGGGAATGATTTGCCGGGCTCAACTCCATAGCCCGCGGTGATGCTGTCACCAAAGCAGATGAGCGTGGGACGATCCGCGGCAGACAGCGGGAACGCCACAATGAGCAGCAGGAATGAAACGAGAACCCCTCGACGAACGTCCACAGAGATAGTGTAGTTGCAGCGGACAGTGGACAGCGGAGAGTGGACAGTGAAAAGCGCGGCGCAGGGAACCGAGGGCAGGGAATCAGCGTATTGAGTTACAGCAGGCGAGAGCCTCTCTGTGCCCAAAATAGGGCGAAGGCTTTCAAGGAATACAGGTGACTTTTTCGCTTCGTCTCTCATTCACGGGAATCTGTTCGTTGTTCAGTATTTGTTGCCTTTCGGAGAAACCCATTGATTGAAGTTCGGGACGCACAGAAGTGGATTCAGAACGGCGCGCGCCGTGTCGATATTCTCAAGGGCATTTCGCTGACGATCCCGGCAGGGCAGTTTGTGGCCATTGTGGGCGCGAGCGGCAGCGGCAAGAGCACGCTGCTGGGCCTGCTTGCGGGGCTTGATTCGCCCAGTTCCGGCGAGATATGGCTTGATGGGGTGCCGATCCACAATCTTGCCGAGGCACAACTGGCTGCGGTGCGCGGCCGCAAGATCGGGTTCGTATTTCAGTCGTACCAACTTATCCCCACGCTCACGGCGCTTGAGAATGTGCTGCTTCCCTTTGAGCTGAACTCGGAAGGGTCGGGTCTCAAAAAGGCGCGGGAACTTTTGCAATCTGTGGGCCTGGCGGAGCGCATGGATCACTACCCGGTGCAGCTTTCCGGCGGTGAGCAGCAGCGCGTGGCCATTGCGCGCGCGTTTGTGGTGGAACCGCCGATCATCATGGCCGACGAGCCGACGGGCAATCTTGATTCGACAAACGGCCGCATGATTCTGGATCTGCTTCTGGAGCACAACAAGCGCGCTGGAACCACGCTCGTTCTCGTGACGCACGATCCCGAGGTGGCCAGCACGGCTGATCGTAAGATTGTGCTGCGGGATGGCCGCGTTGTTGAAGACACGTTGCCTCAAGTGCCGGTTGCCGCCGGCGAGCAGGCTCGCCATGGGTGACGTGGTGATCAGCAAGCGTGCGCTCAGCTGGAAACGCGCGACCGCGATCGCGTGGCGCGATCTGAAGTCCGCCCCTGGAAAATTCGGATTCGTGGTGCTGTCAGTAGCCATTGGCGTGGCGGCGCTGGTTGGGGTGCGCGGGTTCAGCGAGAGCTTCCGCCGGACCCTGGGGACCGAGGCTCGCGCGCTGATGGCGGGCGATCTGAGCGCGCGCATCTTTCGCCAGCCGACCGATGCGGAAACAGCAAAAATTGCCGATATCGAGAAGAAGATTCCGGGAACTCAATCGACATGGGCGGTTGAGACCATTTCCATGGCATCGGTTCCCCCTGACCCGGTGCCGATTCTCGTCGCGCTTAAAGCAATCGATCCATCCCAATATCCGTACTACGGCCGAGCGGTGCTGGAGCCGGCCATGCCGCTGGGCCAGGCGTTGACCGGCGACGGGATCGTGGTGGCGGACGAGTTCCTGATTCGGCTCAATGCGCACGTGGGGCAGGATCTCCGGCTCGGTGGCAAAGATTTTCATATTACCGCGGTTCTCAAGCAGGAACCCGACCGGATCAGTGCCGGGGCAGGAATGGGTCCGCGGGTTCTTGTATCGAGAGCGAATCTTGATTCCACTGGTCTTCTCGCGGCAGGCAGCCGTGCGAGCCGGCGCCTTCTGCTCAAGCTACCGGCGATACTTCCGTCCGGTGTAACTCCTTTGTCCGTCAGAACGCAGCTGGAAGGGGCTCTCCCGGATGCCCAGGTGATGGACTATCGCGAGGGAAATCCGTCGATTACGCAGGGCTTGGACCATGCAACGGCGATCTTGAGCCTCATCTGCCTGGTGGCGATGGTGCTGGGGGCGATCGGGGTGGCGATGGCGATGCATGCTCATCTTGAATCGCGCATGGATGTGTTGGCGATTTTGAAGGCGGTGGGAGCAGGCTCGTCCGACTTGTTGCGGATTTTTCTGCTGCAAACGCTTGGGCTGGGGCTGGCAGGAGGACTGCTGGGGGTTGCTGCCGGAGTGGGAGTGATGGAGGCATTGCCGGCTGTTTTTGGGACCTTGCTTCCGGTGCATACGGTTATGCAGTTTCCCTGGCGGTCGGTTGCTGCGGGCCTAGGCACCGGGCTTCTGACGACGCTGCTGTTCTGTTTGCCGCCGCTGCTAGACGTGCGGACTGTGCGCCCGGTGCTGGTGCTGCGACGGCTGGTGGAGTCGGGGCCCGAGGGGATTGGCGGTTACTTTGCGCGGCTCTGGGATCGTCGATTGCAATGGATCCTGTCGTTGGTTGTGTTGGGATGCCTGGGCGGCATCGCATGGGCGTTATCCGACTCGGCAATTGTCGGCACGTGGTTTGCCGTCGCACTCGCGGGCGCTCTAGCGGTGTTGCTTGCATTGGCCGCGGGGTCTCTGCGCACGTTACGTTTCCTGCTCAATCGCGTGCGGCTCCATTTGCCGTCGTCGCTGCGTCACGGGCTGGCGAATCTCTATCGTCCTGGCAATCAATCCGCCGCCGTGCTTGCCTCGCTCGGTACGGGTGTGATGCTGATTCTTGCGGTCTACCTGATGCAGGCTGCGCTGCTTCGCGAGATTCGCGAAACTGCCTCACCCAAGCTGCCCAACGTCTTCCTTATCGATGTCACCACAGAAGAATCTACGGGTGTGCGCGATTTCTTCGCACATCAGTCGGGGGTGACAGAACCGCTCGAATTGATGCCCGTGGTGCGCGGCCAGTTCGTCGCGCTCAACGGGAAGCCGCTTGACCAACTCAAGGACCAGCATCTGCCGATGGGGATGCTGGAAAATGCGCAGCTTACGTGGTCAGATACTGTGCTTGCCGGCGACAAGATTCTGCAAGGCAAATGGTGGACTGACCCTAATGCGCAGCAAATCGCAGTGGGGCAAGGGTTTGCGCAGAGGCTTCATCTCGGGGTTGGTTCGTCCGTCGAATTGGCAACCGCCGTTCAGGGCACTCACAAGCTAACCATCGCGGCCATCTACCGCGCCGACGAGCAGCACCTTGGTGGCCGCGTGCCCTTCGTATTACCCTCCGGGCAGCTCAAGGGCGAAACTGCCACGTGGTACGGCGGCGCTCACATCGATCCCAAACAGCTCGGAACCCTGGAGCGCGCGCTGTTTGTTGCGTTTCCCACGGTTACGGTGATCAACATCGCCGATGTGCTTTTGCGAATCGAAACCGTGGTCGACCAGATCACTTTCGTCATCCGCTTTCTAGCCGGCTTCTCCATCTTTGCGGGACTGACGATACTGGCCTCCTCCATTGCCAGCACGCGATTCCGCCGTATGCGTGAAGCCGTGGTACTCAAGACGCTGGGAGCGACGCGGATGCGTATTGTGCGCACATTCAGCGTGGAGTTCAGCGTGCTTGGATTGCTGGCGGGCGCGGTTGGCGTAGTTTTCGCCAACCTGCTAACCCGGGTGCTTCTGCATAGAATGCAGGTCGGATTCCACATTGAATGGCTGGCGACAGCCGTCGCGCTCGTGGGAACGGCATTTCTTGCCACAGCGACCGGTTGGATCGCGAGCTATCGAATCCTGGGCTTGCGTCCTCTTGAGGTGCTGCGCGAGGAGTAAGCATCGTTTGGATTTCCTGCGTGTCAGCCGCGAGGTTCTACATCCATCGCAAGCAGTGCTGATCCCAGGCATTTGCCGTGGGCATCCAGGGCAAGAGAGCGCGTAACGTTGTCGGATGCGGGCCGGCGGAGCACGAAATTGAGTGCTCCAAGGTGCGGCAGGCTGTATCGCATCACCGGCCCTTCAATCAGCTGCTTAAAATGGTCTGCAACGCGCTGCGCGGTAACCATTTCCTCGATCAAGTAGAAATCTTCCTGGCGATAAGCAATGAGTGAGATTGTCACCAGGTTGCCTTTGTCGCCGGTTCGAGAATGCGCCAATCGATTCAAAAGCATTTTCAAGACTCCATGAGGTGGACATGGTGCGGGACTGACTCGCGCGGAATGAGCGCCGATGTCATGGCGATGACTTCTTTCACGGAGCCTGAAGCGCCGCCGCCGCCGGCCGGCCCGTTGGTGTAGAGGGCTTCTACTTCCCCTGGGATGCGCGCTGCCGATCGACGAGTGGCGGATCGGGCGGCCGCACGAAGCCTGACCTCATAAGGATCGGGTGCGTGCCTGGAGAGATGGGCGCCGTGGATGGAATTGATGCCGATGAAGTCGATGCGCAGATCAGAGACTTCAGATCCGGTGAGGCGCGCGGTAAGAATGTCCCGGGCAAGCTCAGCCCGGCGAATCGCATTGGGGCCGGCATAGGAGATCTGGCCTTCGCCGATATATCCGTCTTGAAAGCCGATTGAGGCCTTCAATGTGGCAGGACGAGGACGTCCCTTGCCGCCGGAGACGCGGACACGATCAATGCCCACCTCTTCAATTGCAACCTGCGAAAAATCGGCAATCACGTCCGGAGTGAAGTACGAGGCAGGGTTCTCGATTTCGTAAAGAAGTTGTTCCGTGCAGGTGGCGCGGTTGATGAGCCCGCCTGAGCCCTCAACCTTGGAAAAGACGGCCACGCCATTCTCAGTTACTTCCGCAATTGGAAAGCCCAGGTGAGCCAGATCCGGAACATCCTTGTAGCCGGGATCGGCGAAGTATCCTCCGGTAAGCTGCCCTGCGCATTCAAGAAGATGACCGACGACTGTGGCCTGGCCAAGAACATCCCAGTCCTCGACCGACCATCCGAACTCGTGAATCAAGGGTGCGAGAAAGAGCGCAGGATCGGCGACGCGGCCCGTCAACACGATATCTGCACCCCGTCGCAAAGCCTCAATGATGGAGGCGGCCCCCAGGTACGCATTCGCGGACACCCAACGCTCGTGGCCGGGCAGATTGGCTTCGTGCGACTGGCTTGGGACCACTCCGGTTTGAAGACCAGAAAACACGTCATCGCCTGTGACGGCTGCAATGCGCAGTCCCCGGTATCCCAGACGGCGTGCCACTTCGCAAGTTTTTGCGGCGGCTGCCATTGGATTGGCGGCTCCCATGTTGCTGATGATTCGAATTCTGTTTGCAACGCAGAGAGGCAGTACGGCTTCCAATCGTTCTTCAAGCAGGGGATCGAAACCGGCGGATGGGTCAAGCAGGCGCGCCTTTTGCGCAATCGCGATGGTTCGCTCCGCCAGGCACTCGAAGACGAGGTACGAGATCGACCCCTTGGCAGCCAACTCAACGGCAGGGTCGATTCTGTCCCCGGAATATCCCGCGCCCGCTCCTATTCTGACGGTTTTCAAGGCTCACTCTCCGTTTTCATTAGAGGGGGATGATCCCCATTACGATGGCAGCGGCAGTCATGAACAATGAGGCGCCAAATAGAAATGGGATCGTGAATCGCTGGTGTTGAGCAAGGGTGATTTCGGAAAGGCCGACGACAAGAAATGTGGCGGGCGTCAGCGGGCTTACCGGGAATCCCGTGGTGTGCATTCCAAGCAATGCCGCATGGGCCATTGTGACCGGTTGAATCCCGACGGATGTTGTCGCTCCGGAGAGGACCGGCAGAACACCGAAGTAGAACGAATCGGGATCGAAGAACAGGCTGAGTGGCATGGAAACAAGTCCGAGAACAAGCGGAATAAAACGAAGCCCGTGCTGAGGCAGGTGCTGCACGGTCGTTGAGGCCATCGCGCTCATCATCCCTGACCCCTTCATGATGCCTGTAAAAGCACCAGCCGCAAAAAGGATGCTGGCCATAAGAATGGCCGCAGGCGCGTGTGCAGTAATCCGCTCCTGCTGCGCCTGGAGTGTGGGGAAGTTGAGGAGCAGGGCTGCAACGGTTCCAAGCATGAAGGCAACCACGGGATCGACCTTGCCGCTGATCATCACCGAAAGAACCGCAATGGTGATTCCAACGTTCACGAGGAAAAAGCGGGGAACCTTCGGAGGTGCAGGCGGTCGAGACTCACTCGCAACGAGATCACCGGCGAGCGGTTGACCCTGTAAACGACGCTCCTCCCTAATTCCCAGAACAGTTGAAGCTGCGAAAACAAAGATGAGGCCAACGATCTGCACACCAATCATGGGAACGAAGATGCTCGAAACCGTGATGTGCAAGGCGGCGGAAGCGCGCAACGTGGGACCGGTCCACGGAAGAAAATTCACTCCCGCGGCCATGGAAACCACGCACGCGAGAATTCGACGGTCGATGCCGAGTTCCTTGTAGAGAGGAAGCACGGCGGGGATGGTTACCAGGAATGCCACCGCTCCCGATCCGTCGAGGTGAACAAGCAATGCCAGCAGCGCGGTGCCGGGAACGATTCGTGACGGCCTTCTGCCGATGGCCTTGAGGAGCCACGTAATGAAGGGCTGCAGCATTCCTGCATCGGTCATGATTCCAAAAAAGAGAATCGCGAATACAAACATCCCGATCACGCCGGAAATTCCTTCGATTCCGGCCAGCATGAATTTTCCTGTCCTGAGTCCGAAGCCGGCCGCGAGGGCGGCGAGCACCGGAAAGAGAATCAGCGCAACGATTGGGGCGATCCTCTTGCTGAGGATCGCGGTCAACAGAGCGACGATGGTGAGAGCGCCGAGGATGGAGAGGAACATAGATCAGCGGGATATTGCAGTGCATTGACGTCCCAGCAACTATATGAGAAGCAACATCACCTTGGGAAATGCGAGTGAACGACCGAAGGAATTGATCGATCGGCAAAAGACTCTGCAGTTGAGGGCGTGATCGGGGCGCTGGCTTGAGCGCTTCCCTGACTAGGGATTACCTAAGTGCGGTCTACTGGAGATTTCTCGAAAATGTGTACTCACGCCGTCTCTTGATACCTGGCTGTGGACTGCTGCGAACACTTGCTCGAACTACTCCATTTCGTAAGTTGTTGATATTTCGATATCGGCTCGTCCGGAGAAAATGGCATTTGACTTGCAACAAAGAAGGCATTCCAGCCAGGCTGGGAAATCTGTTTACGGGGAGAATATGCATAATGAACGACAGAATTCTTAGGATGTATATCAAGATGCAAAACCTGATGTCTCAGGATGAAGGTCAGGACCTGGTAGAGTATGCGCTCGTTGTTGCTCTGATCGCGCTGGCCGCCACGGTTGGCATGGGGAGACTGGCAACGGCGCTCAACGGTGCGTTCACCAGCCTGGGTACCACTCTGACGTCCGATATGTAGTATCCGGGTAAAGCAGCAACTGCGAGCGGTGCAAATTGTCCCCGCATCGAAGAGGCAGTGGGCACGTTTTGGTGACTGGGGATCCAGGACGTGCTCTATCCACTGACTTGTTTTCCATAACTAAAGAGGAGTGTCACATGCATTTCGGAATCGCTGTTCTAAACAACAAACTGCGGGAGCTCATCTCCCGTGAAGAGGGCCAGGACCTGGTGGAGTATGCACTCGTGGTTGCACTAATTGCGCTTGCGGCTACGGTGGGAATGGGTTCGCTGGCAGGGGCAATTAACGGGGCCTTTACCTCACTCGGCACCACATTGACTTCCAGCATGTAAACCCTGCCAAACAACCGGCAGACATAGAATTACACACATCTTGAACCGGGGGGACGTGGCCGTGGTGAACGCTACCTGTTACGTTCCCCAGTTCGTTGGTTCCACTAACATCGAGTGAAGATATCTCGCTCGACTTTACGCCATGAGCCACAGACGGCAGATCGCTTTCACTCCATTGTTAATAGCTAAAATTTATTGAGCACTCCGCCATAGGCAAATGAGATTACCTTCTAATCCTGAATCGACATTCACGCTCGGGTTGATTGAGATTGGCTGCGCGCTGATGGCGATTTGCCTGGCGTTCTGCCTGCCTCGATTGGGATTTGGGCAGTTCGCGCGTGTCGAGTGGCTCCTTAAGCGAATTGCGCAAAAGCGGAGACTGGCCGTCGCGGTTGTGGGGATAACCGCGATTGGCCTTCGCATTGCAATTCTCCCACTGATTCCGATACCGTTGCCGTTTGTCAACGATGACTTCAGCTTCCTGCTGGCAGCTGATACATTTGCCGCGGGGAAATTGACAAATCCAACCCCTGCGATGTGGAGCCACTTCGAATCATTCCACATCACAATGAACCCGTCGTATATGTCGATGTATTTCCCGGCGCAGGGGCTTCTACTGGCTGCCGGCAAGGTATTCCTGGGACATCCATGGTTCGCCCTGCTGTTAGTGGACGGAGTTATGTGTGCCGCCATTTGCTGGATGCTGCAGGCCTGGCTTCCCGCTACCTGGGCATTTCTCGGCGGCATGCTGGCGGTATTGCGGATAGGTCTGTTCAGTTACTGGATCAATACATATTCGGGGGGCGGCTTACTTACAGCCCTGGGTGGAGCGCTCGTCCTGGGCTCGCTTCCTCGACTAACTCGAAATCTTCGACTTCGCTATAGCGTTTGCATGGCGGTAGGCATCATTATTCTCGCCACTACGCGACCTTACGAAGGCATGCTGGTCTGTCTTCCGGCCGCAGTCTTCATCGGCCATTGGCTCTTGTTTGGAAAGAACCGGCCTACTCGGGTGCAGCTGATCCGGTATGCCACGTTGCCGGTGGCCATGATCATCGCTGCCGGATCGTGGATGGCCTACTATGACTATCGCGTGTTTGGTCATCCCCTGACGCTTCCATACACGGTCAATCGGGCCACATATGCAATCGCACCTTACTATGTCTGGCAGTCCGAGCGCCCTGAGCCGGCCTACCGGCACGCGGCGATGCGGGACTTTTACCGCGATGAAGAGCTAAAGACTTTCCATAAAATGCATAGCATTACTGGCTTCTTGCCAGGCACGTTTGGCAAGGTCGTTGCGACACTTATGTTCTATGCGGGGACATTGTTGTTATTTCCGATGATCATGCTACGGCAGGTGCTTCGCGATCGACGCACTCGTCTCCTGGTTGTTTGCCTGCTCGTTGGAATGGCGGGAATGCTCATCGAGATATTCCTGATCCCGCATTATCTGGCGCCATTTACGGCTGTTTTCTATGCGCTTGGCCTGCAGGCCATGCGTCATGTCCGCGTGTGGTCTCCCGGTGGACAAGCAGTGGGACTGGCATTTTGCCGTTTCGCTGTGGTGGCATGCTGTGTGTTGGCTGGGATACGCCTTTGGGCTGGGCCGCTGCATCTGCGGATTGTTGAGTGGCCGGTGAACGAATGGGCCGGCATGTGGTATGGGCCCGATCACTTTGGCGCCGATAGAGCCAAGGTGGAGGGTCAGCTGGAGCGGCTTCCCGGTAAGCAGCTGGCTATTGTGAGATACAGCTCCACCCACAACTCGATGGATGAGTGGGTTTACAACACCGCTGATATTGATGGCTCAAAGGTCGTCTGGGCTCGGGAAATGGACGCTGCAAACAACGACGAACTGATGCGCTATTACTCCGATCGGAATGTATGGCTAGTGCAGCCCGACGTACAAGGCCGCTTGATGCCTTATCAGAGCGGAAGAGCGCTCGTCGCGGCAGGAATACAGAGTCAAATTCAAAACACAGTAGATAAAGGATTGACGAGGTGACAGCATGATAAACGGAAAGCGGATAGCAGTCGTGATGCCGGCGTACAACGCCGAGAAGACCCTGGAACGGACAGTCCGAGAGCTACCGGAAGAGGTCGACATCCGCATACTCGTGGACGATTCCAGCAGGGATGAGACGGCAACCTTATCAGACAGGTTGGGTGTGAGTACTTTTGTACACGACCGGAACTACGGCTATGGACGAAATCAGCAGACCTGCTATCGTGAAGCGCTGTCGGCGGGTGCGGACATCGTCGTGATGGTGCACCCGGACTACCAATACACGCCTGCACTTGTAACCGCCATGGCAAGCATGGTTGCTTGCGACGTCTATGACATGGTTCTGGCGTCACGAATTCTGGGCGGCGGTGCTTTGAGGGGCGGGATGCCGCGGTATAAATATGTCTCGAATCGGATTCTCACAGGATTTCAAAACATCTTTCTGGGAGTAAAGCTGTCCGAATATCACACGGGCTTTCGGGCATTTTCGCGTGAGCTTCTGCAAACTCTTCCATTGCTCGAAAATTCCGATGATTTCGTCTTTGACAACCAGATGGTCGCGCAAGCTGTCATGTTCGATTTTCGAATCGGAGAGTTGTCCTGCCCGACCCGCTACGCAGATGATGCATCCTCGATCAGCTTCAAGAGAAGCGTGAAATATGGCTGGGGAGTAGTCGGCACAACTCTGAGCTTCTTCGCCCACAAGCTGGGCCTACGTCGCTCGCGCATGTTTGACAGTTCGGGAAGAAAGGTAACCTTGCGCTACTACGAACAGCGTCTACAGGTGTCGTAGCGTTGGTGCAACCAGCCTTTCACCGATTCCAGGCCGCTTCCCAGGGGCGGCCCGGACTAATCCGCTGCGAGTCTCGAACTGCGAGTTACCGTGGGGCCTTGTTGGTGCATGTTTTTGGCCTGGAGCATCTTTATGGTTTCTACAGCGCTATCGATTGAGTTCCGCCTCTGAATCATGGGTGAATAGAGAACCTATATTTATTGCGAGCCATCCCTTATGGCGAACCGTGATGTCGCTAAGGCTGCCGGGTCAATGAAACTCCAGGGACGCATCCCTTCACTCAATTGAGTCCTCTTCTGCATCGCGGCTGACGGCAAATCTGCCACTGTCCTGGCCCCCCATCGTGAAAAGTCATGCTTGAGAACTGAGTCGCACCGTCATTCGATCGAGTGATTACGGCCGATTCGTTTTCGCAGAGCGCAGTGACTTTTGACGATCCGTGCGCGTTTCAAGTGCCCTGAGTCGGGGTGATTTGGCTCACTCGATCGACCGCGAAGCTTAATATTTTCTAATCACTTTTGTCGCCAAAGACCGGAAATGGCGCGGAGCGGGGTCATTTCGCTTTTATGTAAGTCGTTTATTGACAGGCGGTTAACTCCTTTATTACCTCCGCTCTGGCGATTCGATGACTAACGACTGCAACGACTTTGCGGTGGAACAAGAGATGCCCGGAGGGTGTGTGGCAACTTTACGACATGCAAGGGTCCTTCACTTACGTGAAAGTCCCGCGCGCATCGAGGGTGATCATGTCGCCGACCGGTACTCACAGCGCTTTCTCGGTTTCTCGATCAGGGTGGCTCCTCATAGCAGCCTTCATGGCTTTGGGCTGCAGGGATCTTGGTTATGTAAATGGTGTGTTCGGCGGCGTGTCTGTGGTCATTTGCCTGCTGATTCACGAATTGGCGCATACATCTGTGGCGAGATTGTTTGGAGTCCAGGTATACGGAATTGGAATCAAGTTCATGGGCGCCTATACCCACCGCCAATATGCGAGCAGGCCATTGCACGATGTCATAATCGCCGCGGCAGGCCCGCTTTCCAGCCTGGTCCTGATGTTCGCGTCATTCTTCGTTCCGAGAATCGGTGTGTGGCTGGCCGAATGGAATTTCGGAATCGTCGTTCTGAACCTGCTTCCATTTCCGGGGACTGACGGCTATCGAATCGTGAAGACCCTTTTCTGGCCGAACCCGGTCTACGTGGCGAAGCTCAGCGCTACAGCTTAATTGCCGTTGCAGGACGGCATTTACCAGGGCAGCTCACCCTCAGCATTGTCACGCCCGTGTTCGTTGTCCTTGAAGTCATTCAGAAATGCGGCTCTTGCCATGCCCGTCATTCGATCCTGGAATCCTGCTCCGAATTCCCCTGCGAGGTCTTTGTGGATTCGGCGAATCATATGCCAGGAAAGGCTCGGGATATTCATCTCCAACCCGATTGGCTTGAGTCTGCGCGTGAGGATGTTTGTCTGATTGACAGGGCTGCCGTTGCGCGAGGTGAGGACAAAGTCGTTCGAACCGGTGAACTTTGGGTTGCGGCTCAGCCTGGTCAGAATGGGAAGCAACGGACGCGGAATCTTGAGGCTTCCCGACCGCCTCTTTGACACGGTACCCAACTGCCCTCGGATCCATTCTTCACGAATCAGGATCGTTTTCGCGGGGACAGGTTCTCCGTCGCAGTTCGTGATGTCCCGGTCTGAAAGGTTGATACGCTTCCACTGGAGGCCGCAGATTTCAGCGACCGTCATGCCCGTGAGAACCGTGAAGAGCGTCATTTCCTTCTCGGGGTATCTCATCAATCCCAGGAGCTTGATCACATCCGAAATGGCGAGAGGCGGCTGGCTCGGCCGGTTTATCTTTGGCAGTTTGATGGCTGCCGCAGGGTTCGCTCCGCTGAAATACATTTCCATCTGAGCGTAGGAAAAGATGGTATTCACAACATTGCGAATGTGTGTGACGGTCTGCTTGGAATAACCGCGAGACAGAGCCACCGTCGCGAGGTTTTGCACGAATTCGGGGCGCATGTCACAAAGAGGAATGTGCCCCAGGTAGGGCCAGTCCTCTACCGAACGGAGCCTTACTTTCGGCCTTCTGGGCTGAGTGCGGAATACCCGGTCGACTTCTTCAGGCCGCAGAACATGCTTGAGCATGGACTGGTAGTGCATGCGGCCGGAGAAGCCTTTGGATGCGACATATTCAGGTACGAATTTTTGTTCGACGAACTCGCCCAACGTCATGGAACTGTGTTGCGCGACTTTTTGAGCCCGGGCCTGTGAAACGATCATCCGCCAGACAATTTGCTGAGCTTCATCGCGGCTCAGCCCTTTGGGGCCGGTCGCCAGACCTATCCATACTGGATGTCCATGGGACGAATCTGCACCGAGCGCATCGCCATCTGCGAGCTCAGAACGATTGTCCCAATTCAGTTTCCAGAACCCGTCTTCGAGATACAGGGAACTGTTCCCTGGAAGATCTTCTCGGCCCATTTGGTTTCCTATCCTGGTGATAGGTGATAAACGTGGACAACGATCCTCGCCCCTTCCAAATCCACCTCCGCTGGAAATCCCTGGCGAGTCACAAATGTTGCGGACTGGCCATCGGAGTTCATGCAGAAAGCGTTTGCGGGGAGAGTGATCCAGGGAAAGGTCAAAACGTTTCGCAAGCAAGCCACCGATACTCCTGCAAGGTCTCGCATGGTTGGATTTGGTGGCTGGTATAGTCGTAATCCCGAATCCATGAGAATTGAATGCCCAGGATCAAATACCCGCATGCATTCTGAATTCACGACGCGCGCCGGGAACCGTAGTTCGCGTCAAGAATGACTGCTCGCTGAAGCTTCAGGCAGCGGTATAACCGGCTGAATCGTTTCAGGTAGGGAAGGGTTGACGGCCTGATTTCGGATCTGGCCGTCAGTGGAACGGGAAGGGAAGTGATTATTGAGGAGGGCGCTTTTTTTGCTTTGCTTGTTCCGCCGCCTTTCTGGCGGCTATTTTTTGGCGGACCTGTCTTTGTTGCTCGGGCGTAAGTACTCTGAATATCTGGCCATATTCCAGACGTGTGTAGCCTGAGATCATGGCGTCTTTCTGCTCCGGGCCCATCTTAGTGTCTTTCGCAACCAGTTCTCTATGGGAGTTCGATTCCTCATGGATCTTGGCGACCTGAGCCTTCTGCTCGTCGCTTAGAGTGAGACCCGCGAAGTCGCTGTTGGCTGCCAGGGGATCCGTCTTGGATTGACTTGCCCCAGAAGCCGCCTTTGGCGCTTGCGGCGCGGGATGCGAAGGGTTGTCAGCGCGTGCCAGCTGATGCTGTGCAAGCACTAGGATAGCCAGGGCTGCGAGGGCAAGGGGTTTCGCGACGCGGTGTTGGGTCATGATTGGTTCTTTCCACAAATTGGAGTTGGGATGTTCCGCAAGTTTCTCTGCCAATCGATTTCAAACCGAAGAGCCAGAAATTGTCGCGGTAATTCCTAATTCTATTCGACCTTAAGTCACGGCACACAAAAATTGCCAATCGACGCCAACCCTGTCTCCAGGGCTGACTGGGGACGTCGTTGAATTTCTGGTTCGGGGGGACGCATTGAACGACGTCTTTTCCTGGCGGCATCTCGGCTTTCATCGAGCACTCGACCCGTTCGAAGGCAAGATGGGTTTTTGTCCGAGATGATGGATAGGATTGCTGGAAGACGTGAAAAAATCAGTCAGGGCCGCAGATGAACTCCCATGAACGTGGATGACCTACGGTGTTTTCCGTCGGCGTTGATTGCATTCATTGGGGCACCTACTGGAATGGCGCCGGGAGGACTACGAGATGCGGAAAGGGTTTACGAGAAGACCACAAGCGGACGAGCCCTCGACGCCAGTCAAGAACTACATAACGCCGAGCGGGCTGCAGCGCCTCAAAGATGAGCACCGGTTTCTGCTGACCCGAGATCGCCCGGCGGTGGCGGAGGTGGTGGCGTGGGCGGCCAGCAACGGCGATCGCAGTGAAAACGCGGACTATCAATACAGCAAGCGGCGGCTGCGGCAGATCGATGGGCGGATTCGCTTTCTCACGAAGCGAATCGAAGCCGCGGAAGTGGTGGACCCGGAAGCTCCGCGAGCGGGGCAGGCGAAGACGAGGGCATTCTTCGGGGCGACCGTGCGCTATGTCAATGCCGCGGGAGCGGAGCGAGTGGTGAGCATCGTAGGCACCGACGAGGTGGATCTCAACCGGAACCACATCAGCTGGGTGTCACCGCTGGGGCGGGCGTTGATGAAGTCGGCAGAGGGCGACAGCGTAGTTCTCCACGCGCCGGGCGGGACAGAAGACTTGACGGTGCTGGAAGTGTGTTACGAGCGCATCTCTGTGGAACCGTTCCGTGAACCACCTGGATCTGTGGCCTCGGCAGAGAGAATTCCTCGCGAACCATCACCTGACGACGAAGAAAGCGACCGGCTATGAGTTGGCGGGCTATCGCCTTCAGTTGAGTTCCTGGGCAAGGCCGATGAGAAGCCCTTCGGGCCCGCGGATGTAGCAGAGGCGATACGAATCCTGATACTGGACCACTTCGCCTACGAGCTGGGCGCCGCGCTTGCGAAGCCGGTCAAGCGTCTCGTCGATGTCGTCAACCGCGAACATGACGCGGAGGTAGCCCAGGGCGTTCACCGGGGCGTTGCGGTGATCCGCGACGACAGGCGGCGTGAGGAAACGGGAGAGCTCGAGTCGGCTGTGGCCGTCTGGCGTGCGCATCATGGCAATCTCGACGCGCTGGCCCGCAAGTCCGGTGACGCGTCCTGCCCATTCTCCTTCGATCGTGGCCCGTCCTTCGAGGTGAAGGCCGAGCTCTTGAAAGAAACCAATCGTCAATTCGAGGTCATCGACGACGATTCCGATGTTATCCATCCGTTTGAGCGCCATGCGCCAAATCTACAGGGTTGCTCAGTGGGATGGCTACCGAAACGGCGATGAAGTCCGGATTCAGGCTTCGAACCAAGTCCGCAGGTGTGGTCCGCTGGACCTCTTCCACTGATTCCTCGCGTCCTTGCAACTTTCGTTGCACCCGTTCCGCTTGTCGCCACATGATGGTTGGATTACTTTTAAATCAAGCCTCTGAAAAAGCTGATCGATCGCCGGGTCATTCGTCCGGCCTGAGCGCGTCCTGCTCGTTGCGCGATTCCGCGTTCGAAAAAAGCTAAGGCCCTATTTAGATGAAATTATTTAATTTTGTACTGGTTGCAATGGTTTTCTTCTTTGTGGGTTGCGGATCGGGAAAGCTGACCCCATCCACTGCGAGTTCCGGTTCGTCGACGCCGTCGACGTCCGCGAATACGACCAACACCGAGATCGCGAGTCCCGCTGGGGGAGCCTCCGTGCCTTCGCCGTTCACGCTGAGAGCCAGCGCGACGACATGCTCGTCGCAGACGGTCGCGTCGATGGGTTACGCGCTCGATGGAGGCACGGCGACGGCTGTGAACGGCACGGCTCTGAACGTGCAGGTGGCTTCGGTGACAGGCGCGCACACGCTGCATGTGAAGACCTGGGGCAACGACGGAGCGATCTGCGATACGAAGGTGGCGATTACGGTGACGGCCGCGGCCACGCCAACTCCGCCCGCGCCAGTTCCGCCTGCGTCTGGCGCACCGACGACCAATGGGCCCACCCTTCCGTACAATGCGGTGTCGATCTCCGGTATTCAGTCGCTACCCATGTGGCAGGCCGACCACGATGACGCCAGCGGCAGCGGCACATCAGTGGGATTAACGAACCTGGTGGCGAGCCCGTCGCAGAGCGGATCGGCCCGGTCGTTCGATACCTCCTACACCGACTACGGGGGTGTTCGGTATCACGTCTCATTCGGGTCGGACGTAACGGCGACGAACTTCCTCTACGATGCGTGGGTGTATGTGGCGGCGCCCTCTGACGGAATCGGCAATCTCGAATTCGATATGAATCAGGTGATGGCAAACGGGCAGACCGTGATCTACGGCTTCCAGTGCGATGGGTACTCCAACACCTGGGACTACACGGAAAATGCTGGAACCCCCACGGCTTTCATCGATCATTGGCTGCATTCCACCGCTGCCTGCAATCCTCGCGATTGGACCACGGAGACCTGGCACCATGTTCAGGTAACTTACTCGCGCGATGATGCGGGCAACGTGATTTACCAGTCGGTGTGGCTTGACGGCGCCGAGCAGGATATCAATGCGACCGTGCCCTCGGCTTTTGCTCTGGGCTGGCACCCGGCTTTGGTGACCAATTTTCAGGTGGACGGAGTTGGCGCGACCGGTGCGAGTACGGTGTACATCGACAACCTGACCATTTCGCGCTGGTAAGACTGCGTGTTCGCGATGCTAGGTGCGTAGGCAGCAAAGACCGGAGCATGGCGACGAGGCTCGTGATCCGGTCTTCGGTTGAAAGGGACCTGTGCGTTTATTCTTTGTTGCTGACCAGGGAGAACATGGCGCCCTGAGGGTCCTGTCCGTTAATGATCCAGCCGCCGCCGGGCACCTGCATGGGGCCGTTGAGAACTTTGCCGCCGCCGGATTCCACACGCTTGCACCGCTGCCTTGATGGAGTCGACGTTGAAGTAGAAGCCCCAGCAGGAGACGGGAATGTGGGGCGCCTTGGTCATCATGCCGCCATCGCCCATTTCCTTGTGATCGCCTTCATCGAAGAGGCGATAGACGCCCATGGGCCCCATGTCCATATCGGTGACCTTGGTCCAGCCGAAGAGCTTGTTGTAGAAGTCGAATCCGCCTTCGAGGTCGGTTGTGTAGAGCTCGTGCCACCCGATGGTGCCGGGGGCAGGCGGCGCGGGGCGTTGCGGCGATGGCATTTCCGGGATCGGGAGTGAAGACGACGATGGCGGCGCCCTGGGGATCGGACATGACGGCGAAGCGAAGCATTCCGGGAACGTCGGTGGCGGGCTTCCAGAGTTTGCCGCCGGCTTCGACGATTTTCTCGATATGCGCATCGACATCGTCGACGGAGATGTAGCCGATCCAACCGGAGTGTCCGGCCATCTGCAGCATGCCGGCGATGCCCGCGTTGCCGATATTGAAGGTGGTGTAAGGGACGCCTTCGCCGGAGGGCATTTCCTGGGTCGTCCAACCCACGACGTCCGAGTAGAACTTGCCGGTTGCAGCGGTATCGCTGGTCATGATCTCGTACCAGCTGAATTTTCCTTTTGGAGTGAACATGGCGGGGATTCTCCTTCTTGGCGGACGCACGGGGAAGATGCAGTGCGCCGGTAATGTTGATATCAACTTAATCCGGAGGGTGTCAATCGGTCCGACGTTAATTTTGGTAAGGGTTCAATGAGGAGGGAGGGTCCGGGCCCCGGTCCCCGCCTGATTGGAGCCGTTCTACATGCCATGAGAGTGGTGCTCGGGATTGAGGAGCGGCGTTGGGGCAATTTGCAGACCGGCGCTAAATCTGGCGGGATAGCGCCGGTCCGATTGAAAAAGGCATCGGGTCAACTTAGAACGGGCTGCAGGCGGGGCCGGCGTCGGTAGTGAGGGTGTTGTTGTTCGAGTACCAGCCGTTCACGCCTATGGAAGGCCCACCGTAGAAATAGGAGAAGAAGGGCAGTTCCTGGAGTGTGTAGGTGTAGCCGTTTCTCCCTTTGACCGGGGGCATGAAGAAGCCCGACAGGACGTCGCCGGTTTCGTAGTTGCCCTGGCATGCAACGGGCCCAGTGGGGTCGAAGGCAGCGTTGGTGTTGTAGAGCTGGACGTCATTAGTGACCGTGGGGTCGTTTGCCCACTCAGCGACCTCGTGCGAGAGGGGGACGGCGTCCGGCCAGGTCCAGAAGGCTTCGTCGCCGAACTGGGTGACACCGTAGGTCTGGGCAGGGTCGATGCTGCCGAAGCTGTGATAACCGGCGGCTTGCGCCTCGAAGTAGGGCAGCTGGCCGATGACCGCACCCCAGAGCGCGTTTCCGGCGATGAACATGGTGAAGTTGCCGGAGCTGACGCCGTAGGAGGAGGCCAGCTGCGGAATGACGACATAGTCGAGGTATTCGTCAAAGAGGTTGAAATCGACGAGGACGGTGGGTGCACATTCGGAATAACTGAGGAACGAACTTGTCTGGGGCAGCCCAATGGCGGTGCCCGCGGGGAAGTCGATCACCACCGGGGGGAGCGTCTGGGTATTGAGGTGGAGATGGTAATCTCCGGGGTCTTCGCCGGCATTCCAGTAATTGGCGCGCTGGAAGGCATCGATGTATTGAGCGTTGCCAAGGTCGGTGCCGCCCCAGTTCCAGTGGGTGTTTTGAAAGATGGGCGACTGAACGGCGAGGGTGAAGGGGACGTTGTTCTTGTTGCCGAGGCAGGCGGGCGCGGCCTGGGTGGGGTCGAAGGTGGCGTCCTGGTTCTTGATTCCGGCCATGATCAGGAAGCCGCTGGGGTCCACGGAGAAGTCGGTTGCGACCTGGTGAACCTTGAAGACGATGGGAACGATGAAGGTCTTGACCGAGGAGCTCTTGTTGCCGCCGCCGGAGAAGGGGTTGTCGCCGACCAGGAAGCCGTAGTTCACTGAGCCGCTGCGCGAACTTGGGACCAGGTAGGGAGAGACGATGGGCCGGGGTGGGTTGGCCGGTCTTGCTGCTGCTGTGGCACCGGAGCGCGGGCCGGCCTGGTTGCTGGTTGAGGGCAGGTGGTGGATGGACTTGTCGGGGCGGGCATCGAGGTGGCCGAGGGCCTGAGGGAAATGGCCGTTCTTCACCGCATCCGCGCGGATGCGTTGTGCCGAGACCGGCAGCAGTGAGACAAGGGCAAAGGCGCCCACGACGAGGAGATTCTTGAAAACTACACAGCCAGGTGTATGCATGGAATTCCTCACTGGTTGAAGTTGGCGAGCGAGTTGTCAGGTCAGACAGGCTGGAGCGGGGAAGACGCCGCAACGACGTACAAGGGCGCGGCAACGATTGTGCGGAGCTTGGCAATCGGTGTCAAGAGGAATTCGGGTGACAAAGAACGGGGAATCGGGGGTGAAAGGCGTTTATGCGGGGACGCCCAGGTTGGGTGAGATATTGCTTGCGATTACCAGCCCGTTTGGCGCATGCGCTCGAGGATGAGGGTGCTGTAGCGGTCCATGCGGTCGGGGCGCCGCTTTAAGGGAGCGGGGAGGATTGCGGCGAGGCGCGCGGCCTGTTCGCGGCCGAGTTTGCGGGCGGAAATCCGATAGTGGTAGCGGGCGGCTGCCTCGGCTCCATAGACGCCCGGGCCCCATTCAACCACGTTCAGATACAGCTCGAGGATGCGTTGCTTGCCGAGGACGAGTTCGGCTACAGGTACAAGGGTGAACTCCGCGCCCTTGCGGAGGATGGAGCGGCTGGTCCCGAAGAAGAGGTTTTTGACCAGTTGCTGGGTGATGGTGGACGCACCGCGCATGCGACGGCCTTCCATATCTTCGTCAGCGGCGATCTGGATCTCGTGCCAGTCGAAGCCGTGGTGCTGATAGAAACGCCCGTCTTCCGCGTCTACGACGGCGTGTTGCAGATCGGGCGAAATCTGGCTGAGAGGCAGGAAGGCGTAGCGCTTTTGATAGGTCTTGCCGCTGAAGAAAGCCTGCATGCGGCGCTCGACGTGAACGGCGGTGGTGGGCGGGTCAATGAAGCGAAGTGCGACGAGGGTTAGCGCGGCTAGGGACCAGCACACGCCGACGACGAGAAGAAGGAAGACGAGCGCGTAGCGGAGGAAGTTCTTCCGCGTGGGCTTTTGGAACTGCGGGAATCGAATGCGGGTCACTGGGAAGAATTATCGCTGCGTTTCGGCGAGTGAGCCAATGGCGACGTCGATGACGTGGATGTCGGTGTCGCGGTCGCGGGCGGTGAAGAGGATGTGGCCGGTGCCGTCGGCTACGAAGCTGGATCCGCCGTAGGTCCAGCCTGCCCAGGGACCGTGGGTCATTTCGCCGACGAGATCAACGCCGGCCATGGGGCAGCGGACCAGGGCCGCGCGGCGCTGGACCAGGTCTTCGAGTTCCCTGGAGTGGCCGGGCCACTGGTCGTTGGTGGCTGCCCAGCCGTAGGGCACCAGCATCAGGTCAGGGTGGAGCGCCTTAAGGCGCTCGACGAGCGCGTCGGTGAAAGTATCGGCGCAGATGAGCACGGCGATGCGGCCGTACTCGGTGTCGACCGTACCGATGTCTTCGGGGCGACCTTGTGAGTAAGGCGGCGTCATCAGCTCAGGGAGCACGTTGATCTTGCGGTGTTTCCAGAGCAGCTTGCCGGTCTTGTCGATGAGGATGGCGGAGTCGTAGAGCTTGTCGCCATCTTTCTCGTCGAGCCCGATGGCGATCATGAGGCCGTGTTTGCGGGCGAGGGTGGCGAGGCGGTCGCTGTCGGCGCCCGGGATGGGTGCGGCGAGGTGGTGGGCATCGGGATTTTCCCAGCCGAGGATGGATGACTTCAGGGAAGACGGCGATTTGCGCGTGCTGGGACTCGGCCTGATCGAGTGCGTATTCGATGCGGCGGAAGTTGCCCTCGCGATCGCCGTCGATGACGAGGATCTGGCAGATGGCGAGGCGGATGGATTTTGGGTGGATTGATTGAGCGATGGCGGGGATCGAGGCAAGGAGTACGACGAGGGGGAAGAGCGTACCGGTGATGCGGCGCGGATCTGTTTTGGAAGAAGGCATTTCTCCTCCTGGTTTGCGATGCAAGCATAGCTTGTTGTCGCGAGTGCGGGTGGCGATTAGAAGCCGGCCCAGGCGAGATAGGTGGCGAGAATGGGCTGGTCCCCAAACCGCGCTGATGATGCCGCCGATGCAGAGGAAGGTGCCCAATGGCAATTTCGCTGAGGCCGAGCGTTTGGCAATCAATAGCGGAATGGCGAAGAGGGCTCCGAGGATGACGCCGATGAAGAATGCGAGCGCGGTGCCGGGCAGGCCTAGCCACGCGGCGAGCATGGCCATGAGTTTGGCGTCGCCGAGGCCGATGCCTTCCTGACGGCGAATGAGCCAGTAGACGCCACGGATGAGAAGGATGACGGCGGCGGCGGCGACGATGTATTCCAGGTTGAGCAGGATCACCTTCATCGGCGGGAGTTTGAAGTAGGGATTGCCGAGGATTTTTGCGCCGGTGCGGAAGAGAAGTCCCAGAACGATGCCTGGGATGGTCAGAAAGTCGGGAAGCCAGAGATGTTCCGCGTCGAGTACAGCGAGGGCTACCAGCATCCAGAGAAAGATGGCAACGCCGAGGCCGCCGAGAAGAAATCCGAGAGAGAACGAGATAGCTGGGGCGGGTTCGTTCATATCAGGAAGCGCGCGCCACGCGCAGGTGGCCCAGAGCATGCCGACAGCGGCTTCAACAAGCGTGTAGCGCCGCGGGATACGGGTGCCGCAGGTACGGCAGCGGCCACGGAGGGCGAGAAAGCTGAAAAAGGGGATGTTTTCCCACCACTTGAGGGTGCGGTGGCAGGTACGGCAGTGGGAGTGCGGGAAGACGATGCTCTCATCGGCGGGCCATCGGCTGAGGCACACGTTGAGGAAGCTGCCGAAGGCCAGGCCCAGCAGTGCGGCGAAGATGGTTCCCAGGATGCGGAGCATTGGAATTTAAGGTAACAGGGACGAGGGATTGGGGGCGAGGGAACAGGGAGCAGGGAATAGAGTGCCCGGTGTTTCTGGGAAGTTTGAGACTCAATTAGGCGCGGGAGTGTGGAGAGTCATTGCTACAGAAAGCAGGTCCCTCGGCTCCATTGAGAAACACTGCGCTCGGGATGACACGTTTGCGGGGCGGGACGTAGTCACTATGTACTACATATGTAGCAGGTGAGTTAGCCCGCTACTTCACGGTACGATCTGCCTCCCCTAACGCATGGCGGTGGTGGTGAGGTTGGGCTGGGCGGTCGAGTGCTGGACGCGATCGAGCGCGATTCTTTCCGCGATCACCAGGGCATTCCACGGCGCAGCGGGGACGTCAGGGGTGACGCCTTCGCCTTCCCAGTCAGTGCGGGTGACGGAGTTGAAGTAGCGGTACTCAGGCGTGGCAAGCAGGAAGTGGTCCCCGATGCGGTGGTTGCGGGTGGGGTGGGCGGCGCCGCCGGTCTTCTCGCCGATGAGGGTGGCTCGGCGCAGGTTGTGGAGGTCGTAACAGAACTGCTCGGCCCCGGAGAAACTCATGCGCGAGGTAAGCACGTAAACGGGCTGGGTGGGCATGCGGTCAGAGACTTTTTCCGGCGTGGCCCAGTATTGCGTGGTCTTGTTCTCGGGACGGTTGTAGAGGTCGTCGAGGTGGGTGCGGTGATCGAAGAGGTAGGAGGCGAGCAGCGCAACCATGCCGGGGTCGCCGCCGTGGTTCTGGCGCATGTCGAAGATGATGGCGTCGGCGTGGGAGACGAATTTCATGGCGGACGCGGCGACGGTCCCGCAGACGTCGGAAGGGCCGAAGAAGTTGAGCTGCACGTAGCCGATGTTGCCGGTAAGAATCTCAACGTGCTGGAAGCCGCAGTTAGAGCGTTCGAGCTCCTTGCGATATTGCTCTTCCTCGGCGGCGCTGGGGCCGCCCTCTTCGCGAGGAAGTTTGGTTTGGGAGAATTCGACGCGCAGATGGCGATCGCGGCTGATGGACTGCAGGTCCATGGTGAGCCGGGAGGCAAGGACGGCGCTGTCGCGGATGTCGTTGTAGTCACCCATGTCCTGATGGGCTTTGAGGGTGGCGACAAGTTTCTGCGCCATGTCAGGAAGGACATAGGCCTGCTGGAGGCGGGATGAGACTGCAGCGATGACCTGGTTGCGTTCCTGTTCGGAGAGCATGATCTGCGGAGGAGGTGCGGGTATGGCCGCGACTGCACTTGCCGATTTGGGTGAGGGGACGATTGCCGGGGTGGCCGGAGGTGGTTCGAAATCCGGGTTGGGATACGAAATTCCCGGGGGCGGGGCAGGGTTTTGGGCGGACGCGAGAACACCGGAGAGGAAGCAGAGCGGAAGCAGCCTGGGAAGCATGGAACGCCCTCCTGAAAAAAAAGGAAAACCGGGAGGCCCGGTGCTCAATGGGATGCGCGAATCGGCCGGAACGAAACCGGGATTTTGCGGCCCAGTCAGAATTCGGAAATTGGAACACAACGGAGGCGGGTTCCAATGGCTTTTTGACGGAGAGATTGTGGAAAGGGTGGGTGGAACATGGCTTCTGAGGGTTTGCTGGCGCAGGGAAGCGGTGACTCGCCTGAAAGGTAACGCGATTTGAGACGGACGCGGCGGCACCTGAGCCAGATCACGTGTGCGAGGGCGGCGCCGGGTTAGAATGAGACTGCATGGACTCCTGGCCCGACAGGGAAAAAGATCAGGTTCCAGTCTCAAGCTCGCAGACCGACCCGGTGCGAGCAGCATCCCTTTTTGAGCAATCCGCAGCGATTATGGCGCGGCTTCGCGCGCCAGAGGGCTGTCCCTGGGATCGCGAACAGACCTTCGATACCATCCGCAAATACACGCTGGAAGAGACTTACGAAGTGTTCGACGCCATTGAGCGGCGGGATTTCCCCCACCTGGCGGAAGAACTGGGCGACTTGCTGCTGCAGGTGCTGTTTTATGCGGAGATGGCCGCAAACGAGGGGCATTTCACCATTAGCGATGTGCTGGATCACCTGAACCGGAAGCTGGTAAGGCGGCATCCGCACGTGTTTGGGGAAGAGGCTTCGCGGGCGGCGGGAAATGTAGCGGATGTGGATTCCGATGTGGCGGGGTCTGCGGCGGCGGTGCTGCGGAATTGGGAAGAGATCAAGGCGCTGGAAAAAGCGGTGCCGGCGCAAGGCACTGGCGGGTTTGTGTCGCGATTGGACGGTGTGCAGAGGGCAATGCCGGCGCTGGCCGAAGCTGCCAAGCTGGGGTCAAAGGCGGCGAAAGCGGGGTTCGACTGGCCAGACTGGCGGGATTTGCTGCCCAAGGTGGCGGAAGAGGTTGCCGAGCTGGAGATTGAAGCTGCCGCCGGCCGGAAGACGGAGATCGAGGCGGAGTTGGGGGACTTGCTGTTCACGGTGGTGAATCTGGCGCGGCACCTGGGCGTGGATGCGGAGATGGCATTGCGCGGGTGCAATCTGCGGTTCCGGGAGAGGTTCAAAGAGATGGAACTGGCGGCGGAAAGGCCATTGGAGGAGATGTCGGCCGCGGAGCTTGAAGAGCTTTGGACTAATGCGAAGATGCGGATCAAGGGCAGGGAACAAGGGGTGCTTCCTGCTGATGGGAAAGCTGATGACGCCAGGTCCCTTGGCTCCGTTGAAAAGTGGTCAACCGGGGATGACACATCCGCGGACGAGGTAGGGGGTGTGGCCGAACACACTGATCAATTCCTGGACCTGAGTCCGGAGGCGCGCTCGTGATTGTGTATCGGGAGTGCGCGGGGTTTGAGGAATTGCAAGCCTGCGTGGATTTGCAGGTGGAGACGTGGGGATACGACCCGACGGACATCATGCCACGCAAGGCGTTTCTGGTGATGCAGAAGGCCGGCGGGCAGGTGATTGGGGCGTTCGACTCGGAACTGGCCGGAAAGGGCATGCGGGACGAAACCCGCACGGCGCGTGGCGATGGCGCAAAGGCGTTTGGCGATGCACATTCGATGGTTGGATTCGCCCTGTCTTTGCCGGGAGTGAAGGGCGGCGAGAAATTTGTCGACGGAAAGGCGCGCCCCTATCTTCACTCTCATATGCTTGCAGTTAGGGACGGATATCGCAACCAGGGAATTGGCGCACAACTGAAATTAGCGCAACGAAATGAGGCACTTACGCGCAGCATCCGCCACATGGAGTGGACGTTCGATCCGTTGGAGATCAAAAATTCTTTCCTAAATATCCACAAGCTGGGTGCTGTTGTGCGTCATTATCGGGAGAATTTTTATGGTGTATCCTCTTCTCGACTGCAGGGTGGTTTACCGACCGATCGCCTGTTAGCCGAGTGGCATCTGGACTCGGAACGGGTAAGAAACATTTTGGCGGGACGCACGGCAGTTGAAGTGCCAATCGAGGAACGAATCGCGGTACCGGCTTCCATCTATGAGTGGAAAGCTTCCGACCACGACCGCGATCGTGCCCTTGCCGTTCAGTTGGAGAATCGCCACAGGTTTCAACAAGCGTTTTCCCGGGGACTAGCCGTACTTGGCTTCGAACGGGATGCAGAAGGAAACGGTGTCTTTGAGCTGGGTACACCTGCCTGGCACGAAGAGGGCATCCAAACTTTGCAAGGGACTGCCAACTTATGAGAATCGACGGAATTATTCTGCGGGAACTCCAGGTACCCTTGGTGCGCCCGTTCGAGACCAGCTTTGGCGTGACGCGCGACCGGCGGATTTTGCTGGCCGAAGTGAAGTCAGAGGGGTTGACGGGCTGGGGTGAGTGCACAGCGGGCGAAAAGCCTTATTTCTCAGGGGAATCGACCGACACCGCCTGGCAGGTGATGTTGAATGACCTGGGGCCGATGCTTGCAAACGCTGAAAACGTTGAGCATGGCGGCAGCTGCCCGAAGATTTTCAAGCTGGTTCGCGGCAATCGAATGGCCAAGGCGGCGCTGGAGAACGCGATCTGGGATTTGGAGGCACAACGCGAGGGCGTTTCGCTGTCCAGATTGCTGGGGGGCGTGCGCGATGTGATTCCCTGCGGCGTGTCGCTGGGGATCCAGGCCTCGATTCCGGACCTGCTGGCGATTATTGAGCGGGAGCTGGCCGCCGGGTATCAGAGGATCAAGCTGAAGTGCAAGCCCGGCTGGGACGTAGAAGTGTTCGAACGGGTGCGGAATCGCTGGCCGAGCATCATGCTGAGCTGCGACGCGAATTCGGCGTATCGCCTGCATGACGCAGAGCGGCTGCGGAGCTTCGACCAGTTCGACATGCTGATGATCGAGCAGCCGTTGTGGCATGACGACTTCTTCTATCACTCGATGCTGCAGAGACAGTTGAAGACGGATATCTGCCTTGACGAGTCAATCCACAACCGGCGGGATGCGCTGGCGGCGATTGAGATGGGATCGTGCCGGATTATCAACATCAAGCTGGGACGCGTGGGCGGATTCTCAGAAGCCATTGCGGTGCATAATGCGGCGATGGAGAGGGGAGTGCCGGTGTGGTGCGGCGGAATGCTGGAGTCAGGGTTGGGCCGGTCGCATAACATCGCACTGGCGTCGCTTGAGAATTTCACGCTGCCGGGCGATGTGTCGGCATCGGCTCGATACTTTGCAGACGACATCATCGAGCCCGAGGTAACGGTGACGTCGAAGGGCGAGATTGAGATTCCGGATATTCCAGGACGCGGATACGAAGTGAGAGTGGATCTGGTGGAGCGTCTTACCGTGCGCAAGGAGACGATTCGGGCGTTCGCCATGGCCTAGGTTTAGCGGGGGACGAAAGCCGGCTTCCCCACTGAAGCAATTGAGACTGTTACAGAATTGGGCAAATCGGAATCCAGAGATGTAAAAGCGAATGCGGAAAACCTTGTTGGTTTTCCGCATTCGCTTTTTGCGTTGCGTTGGGTTGGAGGAGGGAAAGCTTGCTTACCAGCGGTAGACGGTGAGGTTGTCGAGATAGACGGTTGCGGCTCCAGGCAAGCCGGTCATGCCGTCGATCTGCAGGTTGGTGACAAGTGAGGAACCCCAGCCGAGAGCAAATGCGGAGGGGGCCGTGACGTTGATGTCTTGCTTGATGCCGTCAAGCCAGACGGATTTGTAGGTGACGTAGCCAGAATTATCGCGGGAGTAACTGACCTGGATGTGGTGCCAGGTGTTGGGAGACCATTTCTGCGGGTTACAGGATTGGTTGGTGTGCAGCCACTGGTCGTTGAAACTGGCGGGAGAGGATCCGGTGTTGGCAGTGTAGTCCCACGTCTGAGACCAACCGTCGCACTGGAACCCGTAGATGATAGTTTGACCATTGGGCATGACCTGGTTCATGTCCATCTCTATATTGGCGATATTGTTTATGGGACTGGCTAGATATATCTGGGTGTCGTATACGAAGTTGGTTGACGTGGTATCAGCTCCGAAGCTTGTGTAGTATCGTTCGCCGCCGTAGTTTGAGTAGCTGGTGATGAATTGCCGGGCAGAACCGCTAAGTGCGGGGTTGGCGAGGAGATTCATGATGCCCGAGGAGATGGCGGCACCACCGGTGCCGGTGTCGAATTCAGCCTTCCATGTGGGCAGATTCTGGATTGCCTTTACGGCAATGGCGTTGGCGGGGATGGTGGGACCGGAAACGACAGGCGTTGTGGCGGCCACGTTGATGGTGACGTCGTTAACGCATGCGCCGCCCAGGATTCCCCACGACTTGACGTGAAGGGTGTGCGTGCCGGCTGCGGCCGTGACCGAGGCGTTCACCGTGGATCCGAGGACAAAGGTGGTGTTGGCGCTGCTGTCGAGCGAGTAGCCCATGGCGCCGATGATCTGAGATGAACACTGCGTGCCGCTGGCGGAAAGAGCGAAAGGCGAGCCAACAGTTGCGCCGCTTACGGGATTACTTACGTTTACATTGCTTCCGGGTGTTGCCGAACTAGATGCGGGTGTAGCCGCTGGAATAACGTTAAGGGTTACATTAGTAACACAAGAGGCGCCTTGGTTTCCCCATGATTTGACGTGGAGAATATGAGCGCCGGTTGGAGCCACAACACTGGCGGACATCGATGCGCCGGAGAGGGTTGTGGTGCTGGAACTGCTATCGAAAGAAAAGCCCATGGCGCTGATGGTTTGATTGGAGCATGGGGTTGCGACGGCGGTGAGAGTGAAAGGCGTGGCGACAGTGGCGCCATTGGCGGGACTTGTAACGGTGACTGCGGCAAATACAGGCGCCGCTGAGACTAGCAGCACCAAATTAAAAATAGGGTGGCGAGCATACATATGAAAAGGCCCTAACCATTCTTCCGAGCACACTTGGTCGTCGTGCAAGATCTCGCTTGCGGGAGACAAGGGGACACACGTCTCGCGTGGGCTGCGTCCCGGCGGCTCTCTGTTGATCTAATCGATCAGTAACTCTGGATTGATTCTTGCAAGATAGCGAAAAGGTAACCGGAAATCAATGACCAAAGAGCCATTGAACTTTGGCTTGTGACGGTCGTCACAAAGTCATGTCAGTGGCTGACATTGCGAGCGAAGAGAAGGCAGAAAATCCAATTACTGGATTAGTGAGCGCCGATTTTATGAAGTGCGAAGGCTCAGATTTGGAACCGCATTTCCGCTCAATGCGTACAACGAGGCGGCAGGGCAACTTTGGGAACGGGCCTGCGTCTCAATCGGGAGAAGCGGCCCCATGTTCCCAGTAGCTGCTGCCGGAGGAATTCCAGAGTGACTCCCCAGGAACAACAGATGTTGATGTCGTTGGCGCAGCGCGTCAACCAGACACAGTTGCAGGAGAAGGACCCGGACGCGGAAAACCTGCTTGGCCGTGAACTTGGTGCAAACCCGGATGCGCTGTACATCATGGCGCAGACGGTGCTGGTGCAGGACATTGCGTTGCAGCAGGCCAAGGCGCAGGTAACGCAGCTCCAGCAGCAGGTGCAACAGACGCAGGCGAACCCGCAACCGGCACATGCAACGAGTTTTCTCGGCAGCCTGTTCGGCCGGCACGATTCAGCGCCGCCGCAGCCACCGGTCCAGCAGTTGCAGCCTCAAACGCCGCCGAATCAGAGCGGTCAGGCTCCGCCCTATCAGCCTGGGCAGGCGCCTCCCTATCAGCCGGTCCCGCAATACCAACAACCGCAGTACCAGCAGCCCGGCCCGCCTCCTTATCAGCCAAGCAACACACAGTACTATCCGCCTCCGCAGCAGCCGCAGTTCATGGCTGCTCCGGTGGGTCAACCCAGCTTTATGCGGGGCGCGATGCAGACGGCTGCGGGTGTGGCGGCGGGAGCGCTGGCGTTTGAAGGCGTGGAATCAATTCTGCATGGGTTCGGCCACGGCGGAGGGTATGGTGGCGGCTTTGGCGGATTCGGCGGCGGCATGGCCGGATTGGGCATGGGTCCGGGAATGGGGATGGGCGGTGGTTTCGAACGGCCGGTGGAAGAGACAGTGGTGAACAACTACTACGGAGATCGCGCCGGCGGAGGTGTTCAGGGCGCGACCGGCATGTTTGGTGGTGAGCAGCGCTTCGACGGCGGCGGCGACGAAGGGCATTTCCATCAACCGGCCGATCAGTTTGGCAGAGTTGGTGGCGGAGATGGTGGAGCGCAGTTGTCCGATGCGAGCTACACCGTTCCGGACGCGAGCTACGCGGCACCGGAAGCGGGCTATAACGTGTCGGACGCGAACTACGCCACTCAAAGCAACGAGGATCTGGGGCAGGGCGGATACGACCAGAATCTTGCTGATGATTCAGCCGCCTACGACAACAGCGTAGACGATGTGCAGATTGATGACGGCGGCGGTGTGGATGATGCTGGCGGCGGGTTCGACGACAACGGCGGCGGAGATGTGTCGTGAGCCCGCGGGATTAGCGCGCGACCAAGTCTTCAAGCGCATTGCAGGCGGAAGTGACGCCGTGTTCCGCCTGCATTTGTTTCTTCACGAAAGCGGCGTGCTTCTCGAAGTGCGGTTCGGCGATGAGCCGGGTCAAAGCATGGGCAACGCGCTCGGCGGAATACGATTCGCGCGAGAGGCTGAGGGCGAGTCCCTGTCGGACCATACGGGCGGCGTTGTCGGGCTGATCCCATCCGAAGGGGACAATCAGCATGGGTCTGCCGGCCTGCATGGCCTGACCGGTTGTTCCTGAGCCGCCCTGATGCACGATGACGGATGCATGGGGAAAGACCTCAGAGTAAGGCGCATATTGCAAGGCAAGTACGTTGCGGGAGGCGGGCACCGTGGCGGGATCGGCGCCAATGAGAATCGCCCTGTGACCCATTTGGCGGACAGCTTCGATACTGATTTTGTAGAAATCGCCGGGATGGTGCACGGCCGTCGATCCCTGGGTGAAGACGATAGGGGCGTCACCAGCGGCGATGAAATGCTGCAGTTGAGCGTCAGTTGGATCGGAGTGGTGTGGCCGATCGAAAAAGGCGTAGCCGGGCTGAATAGTCTGCGGCGGCCAATCGGGCTGCGGTCGGGCATGCCACGAAGAAAAGAGCGCCAGTACCAATTCTGGTGCGAACTTGTCATCAAGGAGTGGGTCGCGACCTGGGGACAGGCCTTCCGCGTGGCGCAGGGCGCGAACGGGGCTCCACCAGGGTTTAAGAACCAAGCGACTGAAGTTGAGAATGGCTCGATTGACGGACACTCCCGCGTTGCGCAGCAGCATCAGTTCAGGCATGTTGACGAGGACGGATGGATCATGTGCGGATAGAAAGCTGCAGGGGGAGAGACTTACCGAAGCCCAGCGCAGGTTGAGCTTTTCGGCAACCAGGGGGGCGGCAAACACGAGCTCGCCACTGACCATCAGGTCAGCGCCGCGAACGGCGGCGGTTAGATCGGAATAGGTGTCTTGAAGGTGCGGAAGGACGAGCTTGCGAAGCAGGACTTCAGGCCCGCGGCGCATGTTTGCGCACTGAGCGATGAGTTCGCCGCTGGTGGGATCCCAGTCTGGCCTGAGAGGCATGAATTTGATGCCGAATTGCTCGACTTTCTCACGATAGAAAGGCGTGGCGGCGATGGCGAGGGAATGGCCTCTGCGTTTGAGTTCCAGAGCCAGGGCGAGGCACGGGTGCAGATCGCCGAGCGAGCCGATAGTCGCGAACAGAATCTTCTTCGGCGCGAACTTGGGTTTGGCCTGCACTGGTGACTCCTTGGCCCGATGCTAGCAATCATGTCAGATTGGCTTGACAGGCAATGGGGTCAGCAGCTTTTTCATGAAGAACAGGCCGAGTAAGGCGTAAGCTTCGCCCTGGCAGCTGATGCGGCTATGGGTTCTTAGCCGAGCGTCCCCAGTCGAAACGACGGCCGATAATCCCCTTGACGATCCACCGATCGGTCCCGGCGGTCGGGCCAATGCCGACGCCGAAATTGATCTCCCATTTGGGTGAGACATTGAGGTCGATCGCCGGGAAGATTTGCTGCATCTGGTTGTGAAGTGGCGCGATGTCGCGGATATTGCCGTAGTCGGCGTAGTACTCGATGCCGCCGGCGACTACCTTGTTGAAGTCCCAGCTGACTTTCGCGCCGGGCGCGAAGTCGAGGCCCTCCCGCACGCCGGGGCCATGCCAGGTGCGCTCCATGGCGGGGTTAACAGCCCAGTAGAGGCGGCCCATCTGCTTGTCGACGATGGGGCGAATCTCCCATGTCCAGGTGTCGGGCGAGAAGAGGGCGCGCTGATAGCCGACCTCCATACTGAGGCTGGCGCCTACCGGCCAGCGCCACGAGTCGGGTACGCGGACGCGGGGACGGATGTGGTCGCCGACCCATTGCGCGCCGAGGCCGCTCTGCTCGCTGGTGAAGATGTAAAACCCGACCTCGGACCAGTCATTAAGCCCCTGGGTGATTTCGATCGTCTCGTGCTCGGCGTGATGAGTGGGTGCGGTGCCGTCGGGGGGATGCCGATCACCCTGCGCCGTGAAGTTGGAATGGACTTCAAACATCATGCTGCGCGGAGGCACGGTTTCAGATCCGTAGACCTGAATCTCGTAGTTCCCCTGCGCTCGGGCAGTCGAGCAGGTGAGTGCCGCAAGGATTGAGGCAAATAGAAAGTACTTCAAGTGTGCTCCTGATGAACCGGCGGAGACCTTTGTTTGAACCTGGCGCCCTGGACGGGCTTCGAAATCCGCTGTCTTCTATATACGACGGCGAAGGGTGGAATGTCGCCTACAGAGAGGTTCGGGTATTGATTTGGTGGGGAAGCACCGTGGCCCAGTGGAGCGGAAATGTGGGCGTTGAGGGCAGAAAACGGGTCATTTGGGGTCAATCTTCGCGGTGATATACTCGCAGGGGCGGGCGCATGAAGCGGGCATGAATCGCTGGGCGCCGGCATTTCAAGCGATACTGAGGTTCCCATGTCCGGCCATTCGAAATGGGCCACAATCAAGCACAAGAAGGGCGCGCTGGATGCGAAGCGCGGCAAGACGTTCACACGCCTGATCAAGGAAATCACCATCGCGGCAAAAGGCGGCGGCGGAGACCCTGACGGCAACCCACGGCTGCGCACGGCCATCCTGGCGGCGAAGGCCGAGAACATGCCGCAGGAAAACATCAAGCGAGCCATCCAGCGCGGCACGGGCGAGCTTGAGGGCGTGAACTACGAAGAGATCACGTTTGAGGGCTACGGGCCAGGCGGCGTGGCGGTCGTGATTGAAGTGCTCACCGACAACCGCAATCGCACGGTCAGCGAGATCCGGCACTGCTTCTCAAAGAACGGCGGCAACCTGGGCTCGAGCGGTTCGGTTCTGCACATGTTCTCGAAGAAGGGCCTGATCGCGGTGGAGAAGTCGGCGGCTACTGAAGAGAAGTTGATGGACATCGTGCTCGAAGCCGGCGGCGAGGACCTGAACGACGAAGGCGACACCTGGGAGATCATCACCGAACCGGCCAGCTACGAAGCCGTGTTGAACGCGGTGAAGGCGGCGAAGATTCCCACGGCGATGAATGAAGTGACGATGATTGCCTCGACCTACACCAAGCTCGAAGACGCCCCTGCCAAACAAATGTTGCGACTGCTGGAGGCGCTGGAGGATTTCGACGATACACAGAATGTGTACTCGAACTTCGACATGGACGCCGAGCAGATGGAGCAGGTGGCGGGCTGAGGGGTGGTTCGGCAGCATTGCTGAAAGGGCCGCCCAATCCGGCGGCCTTTTCTATGGAATCTTCACTTTGGTCCGGCTAGGATCGAAGCGAAACGAAACACAGGGGTGATCTTGATTCGGAAGCTCGCGTTGTTTTGTCTCATTTTTCCCGCGTTTGCCTTGGTCGACGCTCAAACGAATAGTCGTTCGCATTCGCCGCTGGCCAACTTGCCCTCGAACAGCCCGGTTGAGGAAGTCCGCTACAACCGCAGTTGGGAGATGGGCCCGTTTATCAACTGGGGCAAGGGTGTTGGCGACCGGTCGGATTTCAACTTCCTCTGGGGCGGATTTGAGGTCGGCAAGACGCTCACGCCGGTGCTCAAGGCTGGCATCCTGAGCGGCCAGTTCCAACTGGCCGGGAGTGTGATGCCGCTTTGGCAGGCCTACACACCGGCTCCGCACATCCAGACATTCGCCTTCCATGGAGCCACGTACTCTGCACCGGTTGGCGGAGGAACCTACTACGGCGCGAGCATCATGCCGGTCATCTTTCGCTGGAACTTTCTGACCAAATCGAAGCGAGTGCAGCCCTGGTTTCAGGGTGCCGGCGGGCTGATTTACACGACACACAAGTTTCCCCCGGACGTGCTGGCTCCCCATGGAACGCCGGGGGCAACGTCGGTCTGGAACTTCTCGCCACAGGGCGGGATCGGCATTCACTACTTTTTGCGTTCGCGGCGGTCAGTGGACCTGGGTTTGAACGCCGTACATATCTCCTCGGCGTCGCTGGGCGACCATAACCCCGGCGTGAACGCCAGCATCCAGATCCAGGTGGGATACACGTTTTGGAAGTGAAGAGAGCTATCAGCTTTCAGCACGAATTCTGAGACCCGACGGCTGAAAGCAGACAGCTTAGATTGACAGGAAGATGAATCCAGTGAGCAGCCCAATCATCGAGTGCGTGCCGAATTTTTCAGAGGGCCGGGATGCGCGCAAGGTGGAAGCAATTGTGGCCGCCATGTGCGTGGACGGCGTGCACTTGCTGGACTGGTCGATGGACGCAGATCACAACCGGTCAGTGGTTACCGTGGCTGGCGAGCCGGCGGCCGTAGTGGAAGCGGCGGTGCGGGGGGCAGGGAAGGCTTCGGAATTGATCGACCTGACCGTGCAGCGAGGCGTGCACCCGCGCATCGGAGCCGCAGACGTGATCCCGTTCGTGCCGATCTCGGGAATCAAGCTGGAACAGTGCGCCCTGCTGGCGAGGCAGGCGGGGCAGGAGATATGGCGGCGCCATGGGGTGCCGGTTTACTTCTACGAGTCGGCGGCAGCCAGGCCGGATCGGGCAAATCTTGAGGATGTGCGCCGGGGACAGTTTGAGGAACTGCGCGAGGCCTCGCGGAAAGATGCTTCACGGCGTCCGGATGTCGGTGGACCGGGACTGCATCCGACTGCCGGGGCATGCGCGGTAGGTGCCCGTAAGTTCCTTGTTGCATACAACATCTACTTTGATTCCAGCGACGTAGCCCTGGTGCGGGCCATCGCCAAAGAGGTGCGAGCTGCCGGCGGAGGCATGAAGGGCGTGAAGGCCATGGGTGTCGTCGCGCACGGACGGGCGCAGCTCTCCATGAACATCACTGATTTCAAAGCTTCGCCCATATCGCAGGTCTTTGAGAAGGTGTCCAGGCTGGCTCTCCGGCACAAGACAGCGCCGGTCGAAGGGGAAGTGATCGGGCTGATTCCGGAGGCGGCGTGTGAGCGGGAATCCGAATGGATGCGTCAATTAATACAGTTCGATCCGGCAGCGAAGGTCCTGGAGCGGCGGCTGGAAAGCCCTCTGGTTTGGCCAGGGCGAGGATAACGACTCTATTGGGTAATCGGTGTCAAATCGGTTAGAAGGTAGAATTATTAAGAAGGAACGCGCGTCGTGAGCACCTTCCGCGGGGAAGATCGTCTCACTGTTGATTCGAAACGACGCGGTTCTGGAGGAAGAACTTGTTCAGAAGCACCATGAAGTTTTCAGTTCCAGCCCTGGTTTCCGCTTTTTTGCTTTCGACTGCAGTTTCAAGTCATGCCTCGCAGTTGTCAGGTGACGCGCGCGGGGCCATCCCCAAGGACGTACAGCAGCTGGTGGTGATCGACTACCGGGCGATGCAGAATTCGCCGACGGCCATGGATTTACGCGATCGCGTGATGCCACCTGAGCTGAAGCAGTTCGACGAGGCGCTGCGGAAGTCAGGCCTGAACGACAACCACGACGTGGATCAGTTGGCGTTTGCGCTGTTCCGGCCCAAGGCTGACGCTGATGAGGTTGTCACGCTGGGTGTCGCGCAGGGACAGTTTCCAGTGCAGGATATTCTCGCCAACTTCAAGAAACGAGCCGTGAAGCCGTCGCTTGTGGGCACGAACAAGATCTATCCGATGGGCAGGACCGGGATGGTTCTGTGCTTCGTTGACCAGTCGACCATGGTTTTCGGCGGCACGGATGCGGTAAAGGCTTCGCTCGACGCGCGCGACGGAAACATCAGCAGCATGCTGACCAACTCGCCGCTGATGGAGGCGATGCGCTCCGTGGATTCGGCGGCTTTGTGGAGTGTTCTTGATCAGAAGGGCACGCAGACCATGATGAAGCAGCTGCTCGGCGAGGCTGGGTCGGTGACAGACTTTGAATCGGTGCGCAAGCGCCTGATGGTGTCGTGGTACGGCATGGATTTCCAGCACGGCGTGAAGTTCGACCTCACGATCATGACTGGCGACGCGTTTGCCGCGGCAACTGTGTCGTCTCTGCTGAATGCGGCAGTCATCTACCGCAAGATGAGCGGATCGGAGTCGGAGAAGGCTGCGCTGGCGGATACTGACGTAAGTTCGAGTTCCGGCAAGCTGCTGGTGCACTTCGCGGCGTCGGATACGGATTTTGCGAGCTTGCTGCGGTCACCGCTTTTCCAGAGCGTGGTGAGATAAACGCACCGTTCGCCCGTCTAAAAGAGACACGGACGTCATGACTCGACGTGTGGCATGGCGTTGTCTTGCTCCAGGCGAGAGCCAGTGGAAGCTGGTGCCGCGCAGACCTGATTTCGCCCACGGTCTTTGGCGGTGTAGAGCGCGCGATCAGCCAGATCAACCAGATCCGAAGCAGGCTGTCCGAGGTAGGGGATAACTGTGGCACAGCCTGCGGAAATTGTCACAATGCCAAAGGGGCTGGCAGTGTGAGTCAAGTTCCGAGAGCGCAACGCAGCGAAGATCGCATTCGCAACAATGGCTGCGCCTTCGGCAGACGTGTTGGGAAGGATGACGGCGAATTCCTCGCCGCCGAATCGGGCTACGAGGTCGCCGCGCCTCCCCGCGCCTTCACGCACTGACTCTGCAATGATTTTCAGACAGGCGTCGCCCCGCAAATGGCCGTATGTATCGTTGTACAGCTTGAATGAGTCGACATCCATCAAGACGATCGACAGCGGCGTGCGTTCCCGTATGGCGCGCCTCCACTCCGTTTCCAGGGACTCATCAAGCCTTCTACGATTGGCGAGCCCCGTAAGCGCATCGATTGCGGCCATGCCCTCCATGGTCCGATAGGCAGCCTGCAGTTTCTCTTCGGCAACCTTGCGCTCGCTGATGTTACGAACAGTGTTTAGAACCCCGACGGGCGAATTTGTGAGCGGGTTCCGAATGGTTCGAAGGCTGGCTTCAGTCCAGATGTAAACGCCGTCCTTTCTCTTGACGCGGCACTCAATGATGGCGCCGTCCCCTCCATTGCGCATGTCGCGAATTGCTTTGCCGGCGACCTTTCGGTCATCCGGATGGAGGAGCGCGATGCTGTTCAACCCAAGCAACTCCTCCTGACTCCATCCGCCCAGAGTCGATGCGGCTGATGAGACATAGCTGCGATTGCCATCGAAGTCGGCAATGATGATGACGTCGCGCGAATTCTCCGTCACCAACTGGTGCAGATACGCTATCTCGCGGAGTTTTTTTTCAGCCACGCGATGACGTTCGATGACGACGGATACCGAATACAACGTGAAGAGAATGGATGCCAGGAACACCTGTAGGTGAATGATGGGGTTCGCACCGTCGCCGGATGGATAAAGCTTGAACAGTCCGTGCGTGATGTACAGGTTTGACACGAGGGCGACCAGCAGCGTTGCCATGGACGCCCAACCCAATCCAAAGCGAAGCAGGATAAGGATCAGCAGGGAACAGATGATGGAAAGGGCAGCCAGTTGCGCCTGGTTCAACGCGAATGCGGTGATCGGCACAAGGAGGATCAGGCAGAGCCAACTCCATCTTCCTTTCGGTGTTCTCCGGAAGCGAGCTCGGAAGATGGCGACAAAGGCGGGCGTGGCCACCGCGTACCCGAGAGAATCCGTCGTGAACCAATAACGGAAGCTCAAGAAGACGGGCTGGTGCACCCATTGATGGGCGATAACGGAGAACACGGCGCCGACGATGGCGGGAGCGCCGACGATGGCGAATGCGAGGAATCGAAGCAGGTACGAACGATCAGTAAACTTCGGAAGATGTGCCGACTGGGTTCGGAGGAGAAATGCCGCCAGAATAACTTCTGCGATGTTCAGGATTGCCAGCGCGATGTTGATCGACCAGGTCTCGCCGCCTGCGATGTATCCGCCGAATATCTGGGCAACCAACCCTACCGATGCGTAAGCAAACCATCTCCGCCGCGGGGCGAGGAGCAGGTACGACAGGAGCAGGCCATTCGAAGCCCAGACGGAGTTGTTTTGGAGTGCCGGGCCTGCAAGGGCGGTGGCGGCAGCCGAAAATGCGAAGCAGCCAAAAAGTCGAAAAAAAAGACGCACACCGGGACGGAGAACCGGGCCCGACCGTTTGATCGCGGGTGATGACCTTTGAATGTGCAACCGATTTATGAGCACATTCCAACCCCCAGGTTCATTCATCGGGGGGGATCGGCTTGAGTTGAACGATCATGCGAGAACCTAATTTAAGCGATTCAGCTTGTTAGAGGTCTGTGATCCACTTAACGCATGGTTACTTGAGGATGGAACTCTGCCTTGTCGGCGGGCTCAAGTACTATTTCCAATTTGCCTTCCTGGCCCTCTTGAAGTTCGGGGCCCTGAATCTGCGCCTGATGATTGTTGTCCCCAGTGTACTGAACTTTGAGAGGGCCGGTACCCTGCAATTGAATTCGATAGTGCAAGGTGGCCCCGGTAGTCATGTTGTCGGCGCCGAAACTGGCGCTGGGATAGTCCACTTCCAGCAGGCGGATTGGTCCCCCGGTGCGGTTCTCGACCGTCACCTCAACATGGGCAGAACGGCAACCGGTGAGGAGCAGGCCGGCGGAGAGCCCCATTCCCAACCCAATTCCAGTGAGCAACGTGCGTCTGGGAGTCATTCCGGCTTTCCCTCTGAATTTAAGTTGGCGCGCCTCTCCAGCCGGTCGAGTCGCTTGATCAGTTCGGGCAGGCGCTGGAAGAGGGTGACGGCGCGGAGCCAAGTACGGTTGTCGAAGGCGGGGGAGCCTGAGATCATTTTCCCGGCTGGAACGTCGTGGGAGACTCCGGATTGGGCGGTGAGGATCACGCCGTCGCCGAGGGTGCAGTGACCAGCCACGCCCGCCTGCCCGGCCAGGATGGCGTTGCTGCCAACGACCGAGGAGCCTGCGAGTCCCGCCTGGGCACAGACGAGGGTGTTTTCCCCAACTTTGGAACCATGGCCGACCTGGACGAGGTTATCGATTTTCGCCCCGGCGCCGATTTCGGTGGCACCCACTGTGGCGCGGTCGATGCAGGCGTTGGCCTGGACGTCCACGCGGTCGCCCAGTCGAACGGGACCGGACTGAGGGATCTTCTCCCAATGGCCCTTCTCGTTCTTCGCGAAACCGAAGCCGTCCGCGCCAATGATTGCGCCATTTTCCAGGGTGACGTGATCGCCGAGGATGCAGCCCTCGCGAACGACAGAGTGGGCGTGGGCGAACAGGTGGCTGCCAGCCTGGACACCGGGGTAGAGGACGACGTGGGGCAGGAGCGTTGCGTGGGGGCCGAGCCGAACCCCTGATCCAACAACGACATAGGCTCCGATATGAGCGTCTTCGCCGATTTCCGCGGTGGGATCGATTACCGCCGTGGGGTGAACGCCCGGAGCGTAAGCGGGTGGTTGGTAGAAAAGCCCGAGCGCCCGCGAGAATGCCAGATAGGGATTCTTGATGCGGAGCGTGGGGGTGGCGATCTCGGGGAATTCGGGCTCAACCAGAACGGCGGCGGCTTTCGTGGTGCGGGCCAGGGCTGTGTAACGGGGATTGGCAACGAAGGTTATTTCGGACGGACCAGCAAGCTCAATTCCTTTTACGCCCGTCACTTCCACGTTAGCGTCACCGTGGAGGGTGGCACCCAGCTGCGTTGCCAGTTCGCCTAGGTTCATCGTTGCGATTGTAATGGACGGCGTGGCCGATCGGATGGCGGAGACCGAGGGCGGCAGATTACGACGGGGTTCTCCCTTACTCTTCAGTACCTTCGCCACCGAACAGGTCAGGCTGCTCGGCCGGCCCGGGGCGACGGCGACCCGCGCCGATGAGGCTGACGACTTCAAGGGACTGGATGGCGGTTCTAGGTACGAAGATCCGCTGGGTGTTCGAGCGTTGATCCGGCGGGGTGAGGAGCAACCCGCTGCCCTCGATAAGCGAACGATCGTTTGACGCCAGGCCTTCAAGATCTTCGCCGTCGAGAAGGACCATGCGCAGCCAGAGGCCGGCGGTTCGGGGGCGGATGGTAAACCGCTTGTGGAGGAGCCGTTCTGGATTGGACTGGTCGGCGGGAGAGACGACAAGGTCGCGGACGTAGCAGACCCACTTGACTGCAGACCATTCGAGTCGGAGGACTTTGCCACTCTGATCGAGGATCTCGAGTTCCGGCGCACTGGCAGGAAAAGTGGTGGGCGCATAGCCCGCGAGCCAATCACGGGAGAACCTGCGTACAATCACCGGCTTGCGCTGCGAGGCCATCGAATTGGATTGTCGCACGAGGCGATGTTCGCGAAGACAGGGAGTGTCTGCCAAGGAACATTAAGATTCTTAACACGAAACCAATCCGGGAAACATGCGTCCCATTTGTGGCAGCGCGAACCGCGTTTGAAAGTGAACCTCTCTTAGTGCACTTCCCAATCGATGGAGTCTAGCCAAGGCTAGCCAGTTGTGATAAGGTACACCTTTGCAAGTGTGCCCGGCACTCCGTAAGCGGTTCTGCATCAGGCACTTGGAAGGAGACCAAGGGAAACGGAATGGCCGATTACATCTACCTTCTGGAAAACCGGCTCTCACCCGACCAGCGAAATGCCCTTCGGCAGCTCCGTGAGGCCGCACGTGAAGCGGAAATGATTCTTTTCCTGACCGGTGACGCGGTCCGAGACCTGACTAGCGGGCACGCGGTTCGCGAACTTGAAGTAGCAGTTCATGGAAATGCTCTCAAGTTCAAGAAAATAGTAGAGAATCTGGGAGCCAAAGTCTGGGGTGAAGATGCTGCCTCACAGACACTCTACCTGTGCTTTCCAGGCACTGTCCGGGTGGACCTGATAAGCACTCATTCCATTGAGTACAAGAAGCCAGGGCAGCCGACTTACCATTTCGGGACGATTCAAGATGACCTCCGTCGGCGCGACTTCACCGTGAATGCCATGGCGATCTCCCTGAATGAGGGATCGTACGGCCTGCTGATGGATCCGCTGAACGGTGTGGCGGATATTGAGGCGCGGGCTCTTCGGCTGGTCTCAAATTACGGGTTTTTGGAAGATCCTTCTGTGATGATCCGGGCGACCAGGTACCGGACGCGGCTGGGTTGGGAACTGGACCCCAAGACGCAGACACGCTACGAAAATGCGAAGGGTGAAGATGTCATTCAGTACTCTGTCCGCCGAGGCGCGAAGCCGGGAACTGGAACAGATTGGCCACGAAGACGATGGCCTGAAAGTGCTGCAGGCGCTCGAGGCCGAAGGCTGGATGAAGGCGCTCTGCACCCAGTGGACAGTGGCAAAGGCCGACGAGGTCAAGCTGAAAGCGCTGCATGAACTGGTTGTCGAGCTGCTGATGCAGGGTGTGCACCCGGACATTTCAGCGGCCCAGATGCAGCTGCTGACTGCCAAAATGGCGCCCAAAGACCTGGCGGGTTTGAAGAAGGGGTTGTTGCGGCCGGGATTCGTCGAGGAGTGGAACAGCCTGGACAGCCTCGCGTCGGGGTTTGCCAAGGTTTTGATGTCGAAGGAAAACAACACTCCCTCTGCAACCTTCAAGTTGTTTACGAGCTATGATCCGGAAGCTGTTCTATGGCTTGGATTTACAACCAAGGATTCAGCTGTCAAGGATCGCTATAACAACTTCCTGAAGGTGTGGCCGGAGGTGCAAGCAGCGCATTCCGTATGCCCTGATGCAGGAGATGCGGATTCGTCCGGAGCTGCCCAATTACAACGAGATTCTGCACGCCATCTTCCTGGAGCTGATTGATGGCAAGTTGACCACGCCGGAAGAGATGCGCGCCTTCCTGGAGCCGTATTCGCCGCCTGCTCCTCCGCCTCAGATCACCATCAAGCGGACGCGCGGCAAGCGCGGGGCGGAACCGAAGGTCAAAGACTTCGACGAGGACGAGGATTCCGAGGACGCAGCCGACGGAGATGATGACCTGGACGATATGGGCGGCGGTGACGATGACGACATCGGGCTGGGCGTGCCAAAGATCGACATAGCCCTCGATGTCGATGACGGCGACGATGATGACGATGACGATGAAGACGAGAAGGTAGAAGAAGCGGACGATGACGAGGATGAGCCTGCACCGGTGAAGCGTGGCAAAGCCGGAAAGCCGGCCAAGCAGGCCAAGGAGCCGGCCGCGCATGCGAAGCCCGCGAAAGCCGCGCATGCCGAACCCGCTCACAAGCCGACCCCGCACCCGGTGGCCGCCGACAAGCACAGTGCGAAGCCGGTGCCTGCGGCAAAGCCTGCCACACACGCCAAGGCGACGGCCCACACGCCGGTGAAGGCCGCTCCTGCCAAAGCAGTGCCTGTGAAGCACAAGGCGACGCCTCCACATCCGGCGAAGAAGGCCGCTCCGCCTGCCAAGGCTCCGGTCAAGAATGCGGCGTTGAAACCCGCAGCCAAGCCAGCTCATAAATCGGTTCCAAAGTCGGCCAAGAAAGCTTTGCCTGCTGCCAAGGTCACCGCGAAACCAAAGGCGCACAAACCGGCCAAGCCGGCGCCCAAGAAACCGGCCGCCAAAGCTGCCAAGAAGCGGTAGAGTCTCGACCTCGACACGACGGCCTGCCCCCCATCGGTGTGGGCTGTTTTTATTTGGTCGCGCGATCCCTTCTCTCCGTGCGGGGTCGATAAGGCACTTTGGGATTCGCCATGATATCGTCAGCTCATTCTGGAGGAAATTCATGCATCGATTGCTTTCCCGCGGTGTGCCCTTTTTTCTATTTCTGATTGCCTTCATGTTTGGCGCCGCTGGGGACGTGCGCGGGCAAACCGCATCGGCTGTCGATCCCGGATATCGCTTCGAAAAGGGTGGCTGGACTTTCGTTCATCTGCAGGGAACTCCGGAGCAGATCGGGTTCCAGCATGGCGCGCTGCTATCGGCGGAGATCGCGGACATGGTGAGCGTGATCAAGCTGGAAAGCGAGCATTCGACACAGCGCAATTGGGCATTCTTTCGCAAGGCCGCCCGCACCATGCTTTGGCCGCACATTGAAGCGGAGTACCAGCAGGAGCTGACTGGGATTGCCAAGGGTGTGCAGTCGAAAGGCGTGAAGCTCGACATCTGGGACATCGTGGCACTCAACGGTGGAATTGAGCTGCCCCAGTATTACGTCCCGTGGCTGAACAAGAGGGAGAAGGCAGTGAATGCCCCGCATATTTTGCCGGAGGGAAGGTGCTCGGCGTTCATTGCAACGGGCTCTTACACCAAGGGCGGCAAGATCGTCATCGCGCACAATAATTGGTCGAGTTATGCGGAGGGCGCGCGGTGGACCATCATTTTCGATGTTGTCCCGGTCAAGGGGCACCACATGCTGATGGATGGCGAGCCGGGCGTGATCACCAGCCAGGATGATTTCGCGGTGAATGATGCGGGCATGCTGGTTACAGAGACGACGATCACACAATTCGAGGGATGGGATCCAGACGGGAAGCCAGAGTTTGTGCGGTCAAGGAAGGCGCTGCAGTACGCGAGTTCGATCGATGAATATGCCTCGATCATCAAGGACGGGAACAACGGCGGCTACGCAAATGACTGGCTGATCGGAGACCGCAAGACAGGCGAGATCGGATACCTGGAACTGGGGCTAAAGAATACGCCGCTGTGGCGCGCGAAGGACGGGTACTTTGTGAGCTCGAACTTTGCGCGCGACCCCAAGTTGATTAGAGATGAGGCGCCTGATTTCAAAGCTGACGACCTTGCAGCCTCAGAGAATGCCAGGCGCGTGACCTGGGAAAAGAAGATGGCCGACTCCAAGGGGCGGATCGATGTTGAACTCGCTGAGCAGTTCATGGCGGATCATGACGACAGCTATACAGGCAAGGTGCAGGCAGATGAACGCTCGCTCTGCGGACATGTGGACAAGGTAAAGGGCGGGATTCCCGAGTGGGAATGGGGTCCGTACTATCCGGGCGGGGCGGTTACGGGCAAGGTGGCTGACTCGGACATGGCGGAAAAGATGTCGCTGATTGCGCACGCGGGACATCCTTGCGGAGACGATTTTCATGCCGCGGAGTTTTTGGCGGCGCATCCTGAATATGCCTACCTCAAGCCGATCTTGAAGGATATGCCATCGGGGCCTTGGACGGCGTTCAACGCTGGAGAGAAAAAGTAGGAGATCGGCGCGCAGAAGAGACCGCCGCGGTCCCCATGCGAGGCAGCGCCTTACTTGTACTGCAGATGAATCGTCACGTCGGTCGCGGGGCAACCTACCCGCACCTGCGCCTTGCTGAATGATGGGGCGCTCACGACAACGCGGGGATTGTTGGCGAAGCCGAAGCCTTCCCTGGGTATCCCAAACATGTTGCGGTCGAGCTTGGCGTTGCCATTTTCATCATGAATGGCGGCGATGGCGTAATTTCCGGGAGGCAGGTGCGCCCACACTGCGAGGGCAGTACGGTTGGCCTGGTCGATAGCTGCAGGGCCGGTACGGTATGCCTTGGAGATGTTCTCAGGCCATCCATCTGGCGATGTGAACACGACCGTCCCCAGATTGCCTTTGGTGTTCCGGAACCCATCCACGTGAATGCGCAATACGCAGCCGGAGGTCGCAGCTTCAGTGCCGCCGTGTTGCGACGGAGCGCAACGGCTGGAAATCACAAAGATCAGGGTGGCTGCGAAAACGAGAGGGGAAGGAGTCGGTTCGTACGCATCTGTTGATTTCGACACACCATAACCGATCAAGATGCGCCAAAGGGACAAAGAGACAAATAAAACGCCGCTATGGAGTCATGCTTGAGGGTTTTGGGGAGGATTTGCGTCCGGCCCTTATGGGGAAGGACCGGACACGGAAGGAACTTAGTAACGTCCGCGTGAGCGGGCAGCACCGCCGCCACCGCCGCTGCTGCCTTTACGAGCCTGGTAGCAATCACGGCAGAAGACCGGGCGATCTCCGCGAGGTTCAAACGGTACGGTTGTGGGCTGACCGCACCCGGAACAGATCACAGGAGTACCCTGCGCCGGAGCCGAACGGTAGCCGCCACCGCCCCCGCCCCCCTGATCGTTTTTCTTTGCCATGCGGCAAGGCTTGCAACGCTTCGGGGTCGAGTAGCCGCGCTCCTGGAAGAACGCCTGATCAGCAGCGGTGAAGGTAAAATCTTGTCCGCAATCGCTGCAAGTAAGTTGAATATCGCCGGCCATGGGTCTCCTCGTGCAGAGTGTACAGCCAACTGTATCATTTTTGACAGCAGAATCCAGTAAGTTCGGAAATGTTCATGAGACTGACGACTGGCCGTCACTTCTGGGTGAGGCTTTTGCAAGGAATGTATAGTTTCAAATAAGAATCGCCTCAATACTAATGGTCTGCAAGTCGAGACTAATGGTTTGCAATTCGAGCTCCAACCCTTTGATGACGCTCTCAAATCCGGAGTTCGAGGCGGAATGCATTCGCCGCATTCTTGCGGGTGAGAAACACATATTTCACGAGCTCATTCGGCCCTGTGAGCGGTCGATTTATTTTCTCCTTCTTTCATTGCTGGGAAATGAGGCGGACGCGGAAGACGCGGCCCAGGAGACCGTGATCAAGGTCTACCAGAACCTGAAGTTGTTTCGCGGCGAGTCACAATTTCGGACATGGGTGTTGTCCATCGCGCGCAACGAGGGATTGGGACGGCTGCGCAAAGTGACCTCGCGGCGAGAGGATTCACTGGACGCAGAGACCGACGAAACAACGGGCGATTACACGCCGGCCATCCTTACCAGTTGGCGCGAGGTGCCGCTGGAAGAGCTGCAACGGAAGGAATTAGGGGAGATATTGCGCAGCGCAGTTGCAAGCCTGCCCGCGATTTACCGTAACGTCGTGATGCTTCGGGACATCGAAGAAATGGATGTGCGGGAAACCGCGCAGGCCCTGGGAATTACGGAAGGATCGGTGAAGGTGCGGCTGCACCGCGCACGCGCCTTATTGCAGAAGACGCTGGCGCCGAAGCTGAAGGGATTTTTACCCAAGCGCAAAGGGATGTTTGGGTGGGGCTCATGAGGATCGATTGCAAACACGTTTGGGAGCACATCTCAGCCTATATTGACGGCGAGGTGGATGCGGACCTGCGTGCGCACATCGACAAACACCTTGAGACCTGCGAGATCTGTTCGGCAGTGCTCGACTCGACCCGAAACGTAGTGGTGCTGATTGCCGATGATCGGGTCTTCGAATTGCCTGTCGGATTCAGTGACAGGCTGCATGCGAGGATCGATGAAGAGCTGCAATCGAGTGGTGGATTCGAGGCTTCTTATTAATTGTCCGATCCTATCCAACCCGCCCGTGATACCCCGGAGGCGGGGTACCGGTCCGGTGAACCATGCCATGAGTCCACGTCTCTAAACCTACTAGCACCAAAGTGACTATGGCCAGGATGATCTGGAGACGCTCCGAGCGCTTTTGCCTTGTCGTGAGCTCCCGGCGGCGCCATTGTGCGGACGGCCGGTTGCGGAGGTGACGGATCCAGGCAAGCACAGCCAGATTAAGGATAGATCCGGCAGTGGCAACGAGGAGCATGGGGATGCGGATGGCGTCCTGGTGAAAGCCGCGGGCTGGCGCATAGATCCCGCTGGCGGCAGCCAGCGCGGAAAGTCCAATGGCGACACGGATGCCGCTGATGGTTAACACCGCCGTACAAAGGCTTTGCAGCAGGGCAATGAGGAAACTGGCCCCGCCCAGGAAGCGTACCGGCTTTGGTTCAATTACGCCTCTGTCAGCCAAGGAATTCTCGAGTTTGTCGTCAGTCTGGGGCATGGTGGGAAAACCTGCTGAGGAAATTATCAACCAGCCAATCCAAACTGGTATAAATCCCGTTCATGGTGCAGGGAGACCGACGAAAGATTTTCATTTTCATTCGTGCGGGTTTCCCTGTAACCTTTCGCGCAGGTTCTCACTCTCAGTGAGGAGCTTGGAATGCGCAGGAATGACCCAACGGGAAGCCTGTGCCGACCACAATCGCGGAGCCTATCCGCCATAACCCCCAACGAGGTCAATAATGAAGAATCTGAATGCACTGCTTCTGACGGCTGCACTTTCCGGCTTGATCGGCGGAACCACGGTTGCCAACGCCAGCCAAACCTCTTCCAACGGCCACACAGTGAAGGCCGCCAAGGTTGGCCTGCGTCTTACCGGTGATGACAAGCCCGCGAAGCACTCCTGTAAGGGCAAAAACGATTGTAAGGGCCAGGGTGGCTGCAAGAGCAGCGACAACGGCTGCAAGGCAAAGAACAGCTGCAAGGGCAAGGGCGGCTGCGCGACCGACGGCTCCAAGATGCCGAAGGCGATCTAATTGCATTGCGGGGGATCCGCGGCAGCGATTGAATTTCCGCTTAAGGAATTCACCTCGTTGGGCCGCTGATCCCCTTAACTTTTGGGTATAAAGAGATACTGAGCGATCGGTCGATCCGGTTGCCAGGGAATTTCTGTCTTTCTGGGACTCGAATTCATGCAAAATCGCTTCAACGCATTTTCGAACCACGGTGTCGGCATCGGACTCCGCATTCCCCATTACCAGCACATTTTTTCCCGCAAGCCGGTAGTGGACTGGTTCGAGATCATCTCGGAAAACTTCATGATCGATGCAGGGCGTCCGCTGGCGACGCTCGATCGAATCCTGGAGCAATACCGGGTCGTGCAGCACGGTGTTTCCATGTACTTTGGATCGGTGACCGCGCCTGATCCGGAGCACTTGAAGCGGTTGAAGACGCTGGTGCGAAAAACAAACACGCCCTGGCTCAGCGATCACCTGTGCTGGGGGAGCGTGGATGGAACATATACCCACGACCTGCTGCCGCTGCCATACACGTGGGAAGCGGTCCATCGCACGACCGAGCGCGTGCGCATGGTTCAGGATTACCTGGAGATTCCGGTTGCGGTCGAAAATGTGAGCAGTTATGCCGCGTTTACGGCAAGCGAAATGACGGAATGGGAATTTCTGAATGAAGTGGTGGAGCGCGCCGACTGCGGAATTCTCCTGGATGTGAACAATATCTACGTGTCGTCAATGAACCACGAGTTCAACGGCATGGATTATGTGAATGCGGTTCCCGCCGAGCGAGTGGCACAGATTCATATTGCCGGACATTCGAAGTATGAGAAATACATCCTGGACACCCACGATCATCCAGTGATCGACCCTGTCTGGGAACTGTATGCGCGGGCGATAGAGCGTTGCGGGCCAACGCCAACCCTGCTGGAGTGGGACGACCATATCCCCAGCTTTGATGAGGTTCACGCCGAGGCCCTGAAGGCTCAGCGCTACCTGCATCGCGGTGCCGATGCGCTTGCGGGAGCAACCCATTGAGCGAACCCTTAACCGATCATGTGAGTCGACAGGCAATGGCGCTTGAGGACCTGCAGCGCGCCATGGCGGCGGCTGTGATGATGCCGCTGACGGCAGACGACGAGATGCGTTCGCATGCACCCGATGGCCGAGCGATGACGGACGTGGCGCAGGAGTTTATCGCGCCAAACAGCCGGCTATCTCCGTTTGAGCGCCTCGAGATCTACAACCGCCAATATTGGTATCGCGTGTTGGGAGGACTGGCGGAGGACTTTCCAGCGCTGCGAGCCGTGGTAGGCGCGAAGGCGTTTGATGCCCTGTCCATTGCCTATCTTACGGAGCACCCAAGCCGATCATTTTCTCTTCGCAATCTTGGATCGAAACTGGTGGAGTGGCTGGAAGTCCATCCTCAACTTGCGGGGCGGAGGCACGCCCTTGCAGTGGACGTAGCGCGAATCGAATGGGCATTCGTTGAGGCGTTCGACAATCCCGAGAACACACCGCTTACGCTGGAGCAGATTGCCACGCTTGATGGTGACTCTCGGCTGGCGGTGCAGCCACACGTTCGGCTCATGGCGTTAACCTACGCTGCTGATGAGGTTGTGCAGGCTTTGCACAGCGGCGAGAAACGCCAGGCCAGCGAAGCCGGTGTCAAGCATGCGGGCGGCGAAGACGCCCCCGTGCAGCTGCCCAGGCTTCGCAGGCGCGCGGTCTGGGTTGCGGCGCACCGCGTGGATCTATGCGTCTACTATCGGCGCATGGAGCGAGAAGAATTTCAAATGCTCGAATCAATTCGCGCCGGGCAGCCGCTGGGGGCCGCATTGGAAGTCGCTTTCAGCGACTCACGCATTCCTGATGCACGGCGGGCTGGTCGCGTGCAGGTATGGTTCGCGACGTGGGCCGAGTTGGGGTGGATTTGCGCCCCGGATCTTGAATCGTTGCTGCAAAATCAGGAAGGATAATTGATGCACGAGATCCTCAACGCCATTCGACTTTGGTACAAGCGGAGCGCGTTCGTGCTCAGCTATCTGCAAAGCCCCTTGCTGCTTGCAATCAGGTTTTATTGGGGTTGGCAATTCATGCAGGATGGCTGGGGCAAGCTTACTCACCTGAGTAAGGTGGCCGAGTTCTTCACAACGCTGGCGATTCCGGCTCCGTTCGCTACTGCCGCTCTTGTGGGTTCAATTGAACTTTTTGGCGGACTTCTATTCATGCTTGGAATCGGGTCGAGGCTTGTTTCGCTCGTCCTTTTCCTCAACATGACGATGGCGTACTTGTCAGTGCCTGACGATCGCACCAATTTCTTCCACATGTTTTCAAAGCCTGAAGATTTTTACGGCGCGTCGCCTTACACCTACTGGTTCGCAGCCTTGCTGATTTTGATACTTGGCCCGGGCGCCTTTGCGATTGACTGGTTCATTGCGCGCGACTGGACGTCTCAACCGGCTGATGCAACCGCGGCAAAACCGACAATGACTCCTTAGAACACGTTCAGTCGTCACATCGCCAAGCCCACTCTCAGCGATATGCTCTTGCGGTCGCACTTGCGGCCGCAGGAAGCCATGCGCATTGCCTACCTACTAAATTCGCTGGGAATTGGGGGAGCCGAAAAGCAGGTAGTCGGGCTCGCCGAACGGATGCGCGCTCGCGGACACATTGTGATCATTTTGGTGTTGACGCCGCCTGCCGGGGAGCAATGGGCAACGTCCGTAAATGTGGTCCATCTCAACCTGCGCAAGAGTCTCTGGAGCTTGATCGCGAATTGGATACGAGCCGTAGGAGAGTTAAGAGAGTTCAAGGCGGATTTACTGCACTGCCATAACTTTCATGGCAATATATTCGGACGGATGCTCAAGCTCGCGCTGCCGGACGTTTGCGTCGTCTCCACGATTCACAATGTGTACGAGGGTGGCCGACTTCGGATGGTCGCGTACCGCCTCAGCGACCCGTTGTGCCGCCGCACGGTAGCCGTGTGCGAGGCCGCGGCCAGGAAGATGGTCGAAGCAGGCGCGGTTCCAAGGCGAAAATGCGGCGCGATTGCAAATGGCATCGATGCGAATGAGTTTACGCCCGTTGCGATTCACCGAAACCAAAAGCGCTCGCAATTGAATACTGACGACAGGTTCCTCTGGATTGCTGCGTCGCGCATTGTGCCCGCCAAGGATATCGAGAATCTGCTCCGCGCGTTCTCCGTGGTTCGTGATGAAGAACCACGCGCTCATCTCTGGGTCGCCGGAGAAGGGAAGAGCAAGTACGCGGAACAGATGCGTGCATTAGTTTGTCAACTCGGGCTGGCTCGATCAGTCCGTTGGCTGGGAATGCGTCGTGACCTGGTTCAATTATTCAATGCCGGGGACGCGTTTGTGCTGTCTTCTGCCTGGGAAGGTATACCGCTGGCACTTGGAGAGGCCATGGCGATGGAAAAACCCGTGGTTGCGACGGACGTTGGCGGTGTGCGCGAACTCATTGGTGATTGCGGAACGATCGTGTCACCTGGAAATTCGGCCGCACTGGCCAACGGCATGCTTCAGCTGATGCGCGAAGCCTCGGCAGCACGCGGTCAAATGGGCCGGGCTGCACGTCGCCGCATTGTTGAGCAATTCAGTATGGATAGAAATGCCGACGCATGGGAGCGACTCTATGGTTCCGAATTGAATTTGGAATAGCCAATTCGCGATACAACACGAAAGGCCGAAGCAATTGCTCCGGCCTTTCGTGTTCTCTAGCCGAGCTTAAAACGAGAACGTTGCCTGCAGAAATATCCGGCGCGCTGCGGATCCGGTGCTGAAGATTCCACCAGCCAGCGTCGTGGAACGATTGAAGCGAGGCGTGCCGATGGTGCCGTTGGGGCCGCCGTAGTCAATGTTGTTGAACAGATTGAGAGCCTGTGCGCTGAAAGTCAGCGAATATTTGCGGTTCGACCCGCCGCCAAACATTCCTCGCATCGCACCGGGTCCCCCGCCCAGTCCGCCCGGTCCAAGGCCGCCTCCGGGAGGTCCGCCGCGCCCGCCGCCACCGCCTCCTCCACCGCCACCACCAGGCCCGCCCCGTTCACCACCCGGTCCACCAGGCCCTCCGGGTCCACCGTTTTGCGCGTTCGATCCGCCCGTCTCGGGCCCAAACCCGAACCCGCGGCTGATGCGCAGATTTACAGCCACGGCTGCAGGCCCCCGGCCCACGTTTGCCGGGATCAGCGATCCAGTCTGGCCGGTCTTGTCCATCACCCCCCATGGCGTTGTCACGCGGTCCTCGGTCGGGGTGTCGGCCGTTGCATAGGTCGGGCGCTGGTTGAAGAATCCGTTGACGGAATCCGTCGGAAGCACGATGTTGAACGGCTTGCCGGAATTCGCGATGAGGAAAGGATTGAAGCGCAGACCCCATGGGCCGTTGTAGCTGGCCATCGAAAAGATCTGGTTACGCGAGACGAACGTGGCCGGACCGTAATCCTGGCGGAGATCGTATGCATTGGAAGCATTCGAACCCGCGCCGCCATTGCTGTTCGCAAAGCCGAGCGTATAAAAACCAACCAGGCTCAAGTTCTTGGTCACGCGCGCATTCACGCTGGTGATTACCTGGTCTTGCTTGAACACGGCCTCAGGATCAAATTCGTAAATGTATCCGCCCTGCGGATCAAGCGGATAGACGCCCTGGGGATTAAGCTGATTTCCGTTAATCGTGACAAGTTGGTGCGCGCCAAATGAATGCAAGTAAGTAACGGTGGCGCTGGTGCCCTTGCTGATTTGCCGCTCAAGGCTCAGACCGGCTTGGCCTGTGTAGGGCGAGTGGAAAGATTTCGGGACCTGGTAGCGAACGGGCGCATCGGCGGTAGTGGCTGCGCTGCCGTTGCTCTGGCAGGTCGTAAGATCGATCGTGTCCAACGATGTTGCAGTTGACGTGCACGTGGGATTGTTCAGCACGATCTTGGTCTGCGCGGTTTTGCTTTGCGCGCCAAGGTGCTGCACGGTAATAAGACTGCGCACATCAAATCGGTCGTAGAAGATGCCATAACCCGCGCGGAATACAGTCTTGGGTTGCTTGCCTTTGCCGCCATCGAGAGCGTACGCAAGGGATGCGCGCGGCGCCCAGTCGTTGTGATCGGAAATGTGGTTCTGCGCCTCGAATCGAAGGCCCCCGGAAACTGTCAGTCGCCGGCTTACTTTCCAGTCATCCTGCGCAAAGAAGGCAGCGTCGAACATGTTTGCCACGGCCGACTCCGGCCCTGACGTCTGGCTGGCTTCGATCGGTCCGAATCCCTGGTCCACAAGAGAATTGAACGACTGCCCCTGCGCCAACCCATTGGCCATTGCCTGATAGTTTTGGAAACTGTCGAAAGTGACGGAGCCGTTGAAGTTGGAATTGGTGAAGTTGGCGTCGCGGCCATCGCGCAGCCGGGTTCCGAACTTGATTGCGTGAGCGCCGTGGCTGATGGTGGTCAGATTCTGGAACTCAAGCCTCGTGGCGTGATCGCGGCTGACCTGGCCGGTGTAGCCACCCGCCTGAAAGTCGCCCATCACCGAGATGGTGCGCGCCGTGGAGTCAGGATAGTGGTTTTCGTTTTGCCGCTCGTATTGGAAGCGGCTTTCATTCACCATGTGATCGTTGATTACGATCGCATCGCTCATCTGAACGGTGTGATCGGTGTTCGATTCGTGGGTCGCCGGTCGGGAGTGCACCGGCGCTGAGGTTGCCGGCTTCGGCTTCGTTCCAGAAACTGTAACGTATCGTGAAGGTGTTTTTGGCGCCAAGCTGCCAATCGAGACGAGCCGATGCGTTGTCGCGGTTGCGCTGGTTCAGCAGATTGATGCCGTAGTCGGGGGTCACAACAAAAGCGCCGGAGCTATCCTGCAGTACGGCGTCGGGAATCAGCCACGCGTTCACGTTTTCAATGCTGCGTCGCTCGGCGCTGACAAAATAGGAGGCGTTCTTGTTGATCGCGCCGCTTACCGTGCCATTGAATTGATAGCTGTAGTACGAGGGCAGAGCCTTCGTGAAGGGATTGCCGGTATTGAAGGGCTTGTCGTTCCCCATCATGAAAAACTGGCCATGCAGTTTTTCTGTTCCGGGCTTGGTCAAGATTCTCGATGCGGCCGTAGCCAAGCTTGTCATAGTCAGCGGAAAAGGGATTCTGATTGATGCGGATCTCACGGATTGCCGACTTGGGTGGAAGCTGCCCGCCCGAGAATCCATCGATGAAGATCTGCCCGCCATTCGGACCTGCCGAAGGGCCGGCGAGAGCCTGCAATTCGTTAGAAAGCTCATCGGGATCGTCTGACAGTGCCTCGAGGTCCTTGCCCTTGAGAACGATGGAATTCGAGTTCCCAGTGGCTTCAACATTGACGGTCGGCGAGTCGTCAGTCACCGTCACGTTCTGCTGCTCCACCTGGATCGCCATGGAAATATCAACGCGCTTTGCCTGGCCGGCCGTAACCGCGATGGGCTGCGACTGGAACGGCGCGAAACCCGCGAAATCAGCTTTCACTACATAAGAGCCAGCGGGGAGACCGCGCACCTCGTAGGCGCCGGCGGAGTCGGCTGTTGACGAGGCAACTGCCTTGCCCTGGGCTGAAACGATCGTGATCTTCGCGCCGGGGATAAGCGCGCCAGTCTGGTCGGTAATATGGCCGCGCAGAATTACTGTTGCGGCTGAGTCCGCTGCCTGACCACCGCCTTCATCCGCTGGGTTGACCAGGGCTTGCGCACGAAGGATGGCTGTCGAAGACATCAGGATGGCGCTGGCCATCACCCCTGCTGTCAGAAATCGGTGAAAGTGCTGCAATCGTAAGTACACGTTTTTCCTCATTATGTTTTTGTTGAATCGAAAAAATGAAAACTACCGTCCGCCTCCACCACCGCCGCCGCCGGCATCCGCCCCGCCGCCGCCCATGCTCCAATTGGAGAGCAGATTACTGGCCGCAGGTGCTTCGAGCAGTGGTTCCACACCGGCCAGCAGGGTAATGGCGTTCACCTCGGTTGTGCCGTCGGTAGCGACAATCATTACGGCTTCACCCTTTTGCAATTCCTCCAGCTTGATCGCGGGAGCCATCGTGAGCATGCGTTGGGGATCGCCGAACCTCCGCCCGCGCCGACCCCGCTCCCTGACCAGAGCCGCTGCCAGCAGGCGCTCCACCTGCTGGCGGCCCTCCCGCGGGTGGTGCTGCGCCACCCTGTCCTCCGGCCCTCTGCTGGAATCCGCCGCCTGCTCCGCCCGGAGGCATTGTTCCCTTAAGCCGTGCAGCGAGCATTTGTGCCATTCGATCAGGAATCCTGCGCATTTGCGCATCAGCGGTGAGATGGATCGTGACTTGCTTCTTCGTAGCGAGGTCCTTCACGACAATCGTTGAACCGGCTGGATCAATGGAGGAGATGGTTCCAGCCACATTGCGAAAGGTTCCCGAGACCACATCTTCAGCGTCAATTTGAGAGGCGTCGGCATTCTTGTTGCCACGGGCGCGAAGCTGGTCGCCCGAGTGAATGGCGTCAATCGGCGCAGGCTGAGCATCGGCAAATCGCACAGACCCCGGCGCGTACCGCTTGAGGGTCGTTGCCTTGCTGGTCTTCACCGTGACCGTCTTCGCGGTCGGCCCTGCACCGGTGGTCACGACAATGGAACCGCTGGAAGAATCAACGCTCTTGACCAGGCCGGCGACACCGCGCTTCTGCCAGTCGTCCCGGTCCGCCTGCTGCTTCTTGGCAACATCAGCCTGCTTGATCGCCACCACGAGAGCAGCCTGCGGTGTCGCGCTTGTTGCGTTGGGATCTAGTTTGACCAGTACGCGATCGCCGACGGCAAGGTCAGTCAATGCCATAGTGGCAGCAGAATTGAGGTCCTTCTGCCCAGGCTCGATGCGTTTGAGCGATGCCTCTGCAGGAACTTCGACTTGCTTCTGTTCGCCGGCGTCGGTCTTCACCGTGATGGTGTTGCCGTTAATGGCGGTTATCGATCCCATGAATCGCGCTGCCGCCTGTCCCCATGCCGACGCTGAACAGCCGATCGCGATGGCGACGGCTAATGCGCAAGCCCGTGTATGTACGAAATATGGCTTCACCGAATCCCTCATCATGTTCGTTCGTTTCAACCGACTCGCGGCTGGATCTGGTTCTGACTACATTCGGGTAGACGATCTACCGTGTCAAAAGGTTGAATGGGCATGAAACTGCCGTCAACCTCACGTTACTGATTTGGATTCAGTTGAATGCGGGCAGTGAGTGACTTCCGTTCCGACTCCGCTTTAAGGACCCCTTAAGGTTGGCACCCTGAATGTGCCTAGTTCGTCAGCTCGGCCGCATTCAAAAAGGCAAAGCTGCCTGAAGGAGTCGGAACAATATGGGTGAGCCTCTTGTTATGCACGACCACCGTATCGCGGTACCAGAGATTGATGGCCGGTAAGTCGCCTGCCAGTATCTGCTGCGCCTGTATATAGTCGGCGCGGCGCTTCTGCTGATCCGGGCTCTGCGCCGCGTCATCAAGCAGCGCATCCAGTTGCGGATTGGAATAATGGCCGCGGTTGGCGCCTTTGGGCGTAAAGCGAGCAGTAGAAAATGCGTAGCTGAAGATCTCCGGCTGCTCATTGCCGCCAATCCAGCGCAGCGAATAGAGCTGAAATGCGCCACGCGTCACATCGGAATAAAACGTCGCAAATTCAAAACTGCGCAGATCGAGGGCAATGCCAACGCGAGCCAGTTGTTGCTGCAACACCGCAGAGAGAAGCCGCACGTCTTCGGCTGAACTCGTCTTCATCACCAGGCGGAGCCGCACTCCGTCAGAGCCGCGTGGATATCCTGCCTGATCGAGCAATTGCTCAGCGCGCGCGGGATCGAAACCAAAGTGTGGTCCATTGTCTGCCCATGCCCAATGGCCTTCAGGCAAAAGGCTCTCGGCACGGTGCGCGTGGCCGCCCATCAACGTCCTTATCAGCAGATCGCGGTCGATGGCGCAGGCAATCGCTCGCCGCACAAGCGCGTCCTTAAGCAATGAGTCGCGTACATTGAATGCCAGGTACTGGATCTGCGTGCCAGGCCCGTCATCGATTCGGATATCAGGACGTTGCGCCAGCACCGGAAGAGCATCCATGGGCAGGGAATTGATGGCCACGTCGCCCGAGCCTTTCTCCAATTCGAGTGCCTCTGTGATCGCATCTGGCACGACCGCAAAACGAACCCGCGGAATTTTCGGCTTCACCGACCAACTCAGAGGATTTCGTTCGATCACTACATCCTGATCAATCTGCTGGCTGACAAAACGAAACGGCCCCGTGCCGACCGGATGGCGCCAAAACTCCTTGCCGCTGTTCTCAGGCACAATGCCAAGCGCGCCCGTGGACAGGTTAGTCAAAAGAAAATTATCCGGCGTGCGGAGATGAAAAATAACGGTAAGCGGGTCAGGTGCGTCCATGCTCGCGATCGACGCGTAGGTCGCGGCTTTGGGACTGATGATGGTTCCATCGCGCATGGACTTGATGCTGAATACGACGTCCCGTGAAGTCATCTGGCGGCCATCGTGAAAGCGGACCCCACTTCGTAGATGAAAGACGAGTGTCAGGAGATCAGGCTGCTCCCACCTTTCTGCCAGCGCCGGTGTGAAGTGGAAGCTGGCATCGCGCGCAACCAGCCCATCGAAGATCAACTCGTCGATGTGTTCCGACTGGCCGTCCGTGCCCACGCGTGGATCGAGATTCGCCGGACTGCTCTCTATCAGAAACACAACCGTGTTTGGATCACGCTCTCTTGATCGGCACGAAGCAACACCCAACAAAACAGGCGCGAGCACAATCAGCGGCCATGCTCTGAACACCATTCCCACCAGGCTCATGAACCCCGCATTCGATCGGGTGCCCTGGCTGACCCACGTTTCCGGCCTAAACATAGGTCACCTGGCCAAGCAACACCGCTCGCTTTGCTCCCGTGGCGGCAGGCACGTTTGCCGGCAGCCGATGCCACGTGTACCACGCCAGCAGCGCGAATGCGGCCGCCTCCTTGGCTTCGACCGGCATGCCGAAGTCTCCGCTCGCAGCCAATTCGCATCCCATCGGCTCGAGCCGCGCACTTAGCATTGCCATCAAAGTTGCATTGCGCGCTCCGCCGCCAGAAACCACGTAGTCCACCGGCCCCGCCCCCATCAACGGTGCAACAAACACCTTGTAGCTTTGCGCAATCGATTCGGCAGTCAACGCCGTCGCCGTGGCCAAAGCGTCTTCGTCTTTGCTGCCTGCACGCCTGCACGCGGCAAGAAACCTCGCGGCATAATCATGTCCAAACTGCTCACGTCCCGCAGTACGCGGCGGCTTTGCGGCAAAATACCTGTTCCGCAACTCCGCCTTGAGAACACCCTGCAGCACTGCGCCGCGCGCGGCAATCGCACCGTTGCGATCAAACTTCTTCCCAAACAATTCCTGTGCGAGCGCATCGATCACCATGTTGCCCGGCCCGGTGTCGAACGCCACCACCGCATCAGCTCCGGCCCCCGCCGGAATCGCCGTAAGATTCGCAATCCCGCCAATGTTTTGCAGCACACGCCCGCGCTTGCGGTCCGCGAACATCACGTAATCAAGCAGCGGCACAAGCGGCGCTCCCTGGCCGCCCGCAACCATATCCGCAGGGCGAAAATTCGACACGACCGGCACACTAATTTCCTGAGCCAGCACCGCTGCTTCGCCCGCCTGCCAGGTGCAGCCAAATGCCCGCCCGGCGTATGTCGCAGGCCGCCCCTGGTGATAAAGCGTCTGGCCGTGGCAACCAATCAGATCAAGCTTCACGCGGTGCTTTTTAATCGTCGTGCGAACACGCCTCAGCATATGCAATACCCAAGCGCCAATTGAGTCTCGCTAACTCCGCAGTCGCTATCGAAGAAGCGTTCATCGCGCCCAATACCGCACGCCGCAACGCTGCAGGATACGGAAATCCTTCATGAGCGAGAAGGGTGATTGAAGGCTTGCTGCCGCGTTTCTCCACGCGTACCAGCGCTACGTCCACTCCATCCGCCGAAGTGCCGCTCATGATACCGGCGACGATCATGGTCTTGCTTTTCAAGCGGTCTCCGCCACGGAACGAGCTTCAGTATTTGAAATTGTGACGGCATCTCCGGCCAACTTGATGACCCGATCTCGAAAGCGCATAATGCGGGTTCGCAGATCATCGAATTCGCCTGGCGCAAGAGCCTCGGATATACCCGCGGCGAACAGAACTTCACGCTTGCGCGCCGCATCCGCAGATCGCCGCAACAGCTCCCGGCGAAACGTCGGTGAGCTCTCCGCCTCGTGCATCAGGCCTTCGTAGGCCCGCAGAATCAACTCCGGACTGTGACAAATCTCCAGCGTGTCCATCCCCGCGCGAATCGCAGCAACCGCCGCTTCTTCAATCGGCATGAATTTGAGAATGCCGCCCATCTCCATATCGTCAGAAAAGATCAGCCCTCGATATCCAATCCGCTTGCGCAACACCTCGGTAATCCAGAATGTCGATGCGGTCGCGGGCAGATTCTCACTCGGCGTGTCGGGATAAGCGGCGTGATTCACCATCACCATCGGCATCTCCGCGTGCAGCGCGCGATACGGCGCCAAATCGTCGCGCCACAAATCATCCCACTTGCGACGGATCTGCGGTGTCTCGGCGTGCGAGTCAAGCGTGCCGCCACCCAAGCCTGGATAGTGCTTTCCGCACCCCGCTACGCCGTGTGCCGCCAGGCCCGCGAAAAACTCACGGGCGAACCCGATCACTTGCTCGGCATCATTCGCGGCCGAACGGCTTCCCATTACCGCGGTTGATTCAGGCAGAGCCAGGTCAAGCACGGGCGCTAGCGTCACGTTGAAGCCGAACGCCTTCACGCCTTGTGCGATGAGCTCTCCATGTGTCCGAGCCACCGATGGATCGTTGCTGCGGCGTGCTGCTTGCGCGACAGCCTGCGCGGAAGGCATAGGCGCGAGCGCGTCGCGAAGCCGGTCGACTGTTCCACCTTCCACATCCACGCACCGGAAAGCGGGCGCGGCTGCAAAATTGCGTTGACTCCGCAAGGAGTTGCCGCGTCTGTTGAGCGGCGACAATGTTGCGCCGAAAAAGTATCACCCCTGCTGGCCGAACTACGCGCAACCACGCACGCTCCAGCCCGGTCAATTCAGGCGCCGAGAGCCCGACCACGAGGAGGCCGCCCGCAGCGTGACGCAGGTTTGCGGTCATGGCTTTTCCTTCAGTTCCTGCTGCAATTCCTCCAGCAGATTCAAAGCCTGCAAAGGCGTCAATGCGTTCACATCCAAAGACTCAATGCGGTCAACAATACGCTGCGACAACGGAGTGAAAATCGTCAGTTGCATCGGCTCCGGCGCAGTTTCCACCTGGACACTCTGCCTTTCCTGCTTTTCATGCTGCTTTAGGATGCGTCGCGCCCGTTCGATCACGACAGGCGGCAGTCCGGCGAGTTTCGCGACCTCAATGCCATAACTCTTGCTGGCCGCTCCGGGTTCAATGGTGTGGAGAAACACGATGCCGCTGGCGGCATCTTTCACGCCCACGCGAAGGTTGCGGACGCGCGGCAGTTTTTCAGCCAGCATCGTCAACTCGTGATAGTGCGTGGCAAACAGCGTGCGCGCGCCAGACTCCGCATGCAGATATTCGACGGTTGCCCAGGCCAGGCTCAGGCCATCGAACGTCGCGGTCCCGCGCCCCATCTCGTCCAGCAAAATCAGGGATCGGCGGGTTGCGGTGTTCAGAATGGTAGCCGTCTCCGTCATCTCCACCATGAAGGTCGACCGCCCGCGGGCAACATTGTCGCTGGCTCCAATGCGCGTGTAGATACGATCTGCGAGTCCGAGGCGGATACTATCCGCTGGAACGTAACTACCCATCTGCGCCATCAGCACTAACATGGCCGCGGTGCGAAGATAAGTGCTCTTGCCGCCCATGTTAGGCCCGGTTATCAGCAGCAGGCTCGGCCCGCTATCTCCCGAATTGAGAAACAGATCGTTGGCTATAAATCTACCTTCACGGGTCTCTTCCATCCATTGCTCAATTACAGGATGACGCGCTGCCACTGCTTCAAGTACCGGCTCTTCAGTCAAGCGTGGGCGCGCGTAACGGCGCAGCGCCGCAAGATGCGCGAAATTCGCCAGCAAATCAGCTTCCGCAACAATCGTCGATGCTCTTCGAATGCGGCCCGCAGCTTCCAGCACGCACCGCCTGCAGTTCCGCGAAGATTCGTTTTTCAATTTCGATAGAGCGATCGTGCGCCGTGAGGATCTTCACCTCGTACTCTTTCAACTCGGGTGTCGTAAATCGCTCCGCATTTACAAGGGTCTGCTTGCGCTCGTAGTCCGCGGGAGCCAGCCCAAGGTTACTCTTGGTGATCTCAATGTAATAACCAAAGACCGAGTTATAGCGAACCTTCAGCGAACCAATCCCGGTGCGCTGCCGTTCACGATCTTCAATGGCAGCAATGGACTGCCGCCCTGAAGTCGATATCGTGCGCAAATCATCGAGCTCCGCATCCACACCCAATGCCATCGGCGCCCCCATCCACAAGTGTCAGCGGGGGTTGCGCGACCAGTGTTGTCACAATGCGTGTTGTCATGTCCTCGAGCGGGTCGAGGCGCGCTGCAAGGTTTCGCCAAAGTGGCGCGTGCATTGCCTGCAGCGCCGCTTTCAGAGCAGGCAGGCGCGCCATGCTCGATGCCAGTGCCTGCACATCGCGCGGCCCTGCGGAGTCCAGCGAGAGTCTCGCCAGCAGCCGTTCCAGATCAAGCATGCCATCGAAGGCGCGGCGAATCTCTTCGCGCCGCACCAGGTCGCCCAGCGCTTCCCCCACCGCCTCATAACGCGCCTCGATGGCCGCCGCATCAACCAGCGGCCGCAGAATCGTGGCGCGCAGCATCCGTTTGCCCATCGGCGTGCAACACGCATCGAGAGTGTGGAACAGCGTAGCGCGATTGTCCTGGCCGGCAAACAGCGGCTCAACCAGTTCGAGATTTCGCACCGTCACCTGGTCAAGTTCCAGCTCGGTCGAGTGCTCCTGGAACCGCAGACGAATCGATATGCAGCGCTTCGTTCTTCTGCGTGGTCCGCACGTAGTGCAGCACCGCGCCGGCAGCAATGGCGGCGGCTTCGTGGCCGACCAGCCCGAATCCTTCGAGAGACCGCACCTTCAGTTGCCGCTCTACAAGAGGCACAGCGAAATCATGCGTCCAAACCCAGTCTTCAACACGGGTCTTCGCTGCCATCCGCTCCAGCCCCGCGGGAACTTCGGCGCTCGTGGGCAGCAGCACTTCGCTCGCCCCCGCCATCAGGATTGCGTCCACCGCCTGGGCGCGCGCGTTGGCTCCGGCAAACTCCAGTGTCCGGAACTCTCCCGTTGATATATCGAGCAGCGCCACCGCACAAACAGCGCCTTGGGCGCGATTCTTGTCGACGCGCGTCTCCAGATAAGCCGCCAGAAAGTTGTTCTGCTCCTGCCCGAGAGCTGAATCCAGCGCCGTTCCCGGCGAGAGCACGCGCGTCACTTCGCGCCGAACTATCTTCTTGGTGAGCTTGGGGTCTTCCATCTGCTCGCAGATGGCGATGCGGAAGCCACGCCGCAGCAGGCGCGTCAGGTAGCCCTCAACCGAGTGATACGGCACCCCGCACATCGGCACCTGGCGTTCGCGATCGCGCGCCGTCAGCGTCAGTTGCAGCTCGCGGCTAGCCACCACCGCGTCGTCGTAAAAGAGCTCGTAAAAATCGCCCATGCGGAAGAACAACAGCGCATCAGGATTCTCGCGCTTGGCCGCCGTCCACTGCCGCATGAAAGGCGTCAACTCCGCTGGCGCCTTCTCAGTTTGGGCGGATGGCTGTACCTCCACGGCGAAATCGTCGGGACGGGGAATCTCCGGTTCGATGACTGGTTCTTCTCGGATCACGCTGGCTTCAAGACTAACGGGTCCGGAAGCTGAAAGGGTAGTCAAAGGCAACGCGATTTCGTCATCATTTGAACCACGTTCCGATCAACAGTCGAGAGGGCTTGCTTTGACACAGTAGAATTGCTGCCAGTTCACTCGGAGGATGGCACCTATGCGGGGACCCCTGGAAAGTACTACGTCACGAATCGTCCGCTTAATGGCCGGCGTAATTGTTTCTGTTCTGCTTGTAACCAGCACTGCCAGCCCTGCCGCCGCCAAATCACCCAAGCCGGTCGCCGCAAAGAAATTCGATTCCACTGCAAAAGCCGCCTTGGCCGCCATGAAGGCCAAAGCCGCCGAATTGAACATCTCCGGCGTCGCCGTCGTTGCCTTCGCACCCGGCGAAACCATCGAGGGCTGGTCGTCTCAGATGGCGGTCGTCGGCCACATGACCGACGGCAAAGCCGGCGAGAAGGGCAACAATCTGCTTGGAATCGCCTATGCCAAAGCTTCCGAAATGGCGCGCACCGCCAAAGACAGCGGAACCTCAGGACTAACCCCCATGACCGGCGAGTTTGGCTGGCAAGGCGGCGTGGTGGCGAAAACCGACAAAGGGTTCATCATCGTCGCCTTCAGCGGAGGCAAGTCTGAAGACGATGTGCAGGTGTCAAAGGCCGGTCTGGCAGTGATGAAGCCGGGTCTGTGAGAGACCCGCGAACCCGCGTCTCTGTTACCCTTAAGACGGGTCACCCTTGCTTTCACCTGTGCCGCACTCTGTTCCGCCTTGGTTCAAAACAGTTCTGACGATCCCGGAGTGATTTGGATCACAGTATACTGATCGTTGACACCTTAAGGTAAAGAACGGAATGTACTTACTTTGGCTACGAGTGGCGGTGTTTCTATACGCGGGAGCGAGTTTTGCCGCGTTTCCCGCCGTGCTCCATAGCCGCGAGCGCTGGCGCAGCATTTGTGTCCATCTTGGCGGCCTCGCTCTCATCTTTCATGCGGTTTCCGTTGTCGAGATGCTGGCCCTCGCGCATCGCTGGGTCCCTGTGGGAGTCCGCGAAGCCGAGTCGATGCTCGGACTTGTCGTGGCCGCTCTCTTCTTCCTCGTCTGGTGGCTTTACGGAGCTATCTCGCTCGGAATCTTTGCCTTACCTGTCACCTTCTTCATCGTGTTTGTACCCTCTCTGGGCGCGGAAAAGTACGTATTTCCGTCGGCCGGCGTGCGCATCAGCTGGCTGGTGGCTCACATCGTCGCCCTTCTGGCCGCCTATGCCGCTCTCGGCTTCAGCATCCTGGCGTCTGGCCTCTACCTGGTACAGGAGCGCCGCATCAAGGCCAAGCCCCGCTTTACTGCGGAAAAGGACGCATGGTGGAAATCGCGCGACTGGCTTCCGCCGCTCGACACCCTTGAGCGCGTAGCCCACGCCACGCTGCTTTTCGGCTTTCCGTGCATGACCGTCGGCCTCGTCATCGGCTCCGTTCTGGCCCAGGAAACCGTCCTCGGCGCGGCCTATTTCCGCGATCCGAAAGTCATCGCCTCGTTCGTCATGTGGGCCGTCTACGTGCTGTTGCTCTTCGTCCGCACCACCGCTGCCCTCCGCGGCCGCAAAGCCGCCTACCTCTCCGGCGCCGTCTTCCTGGTGATGCTGGCCGTCTGGGCCGCCAACACCCTCAGCAGCGTGCACAGGTACGGTGCGCCATGACATTGTCCGTATTGGGGGTCAACCACAAAACCGCGCCTATCGAAATTCGCGAAAAAATTGCGATCTCGCGGGAGGATTTGCCGGAAGTCACACGGGCTCTGGCAGATATTCCCGGCGTACAGGAATGCATGATCGTTTCCACATGCAACCGGGTGGAACTGATTACCGCGCTCGACGGAAATGATGTCGACCTGACTGGATTCCTCAGCCGGCACTTTGGGCTGGACGGCTCAGTGCTTGCCAGCCACATCTACCAGCATCGCGACCAGAACGCGGTGCGGCACCTGTTCCGCGTGGCCGCCAGCCTCGACTCCATGGTGGTTGGCGAGCCGCAGATTCTTGGCCAGGTGAAAGAAGCCTTCGCTGTGGCCCGCGAATCCGGTTCCGTCGGCGGCCAGTTGGAGCACCTGCTGCAGAGCGCTTTCTCAGCCGCCAAAAAGGTTCGTACCGAGACCGAGATCGGCTCGAGTTCGGTTTCGATCGCCTCAGTTGCGGTGGAAATGGCCCGAAAGATCTTCGGGTCCCTTCAAGGCCGCACAGTCTTCCTGGTGGGCGCCGGCAAAATGAGCGAACTGGCGGCGCGGCACTTGATTCAGCAGGGCGCCGGGACCATTCTCGTTACCAATCGCACCCTGGAGCGCGCCCGCAAGATGGCGGAGCCCTTCAAGGGCCGGGTCATTCCCTTCGAGAAGATCTACGAAGCGGCTGCCGAGGCCGACATCATCGTGACCTCGACTGGAGCGCCGCACCACATCTTCAATCCCGAGCACGGCCAGGCTTTCATGCATCGCCGCCGCAACCGGCCCATGTTCTTCATCGACATTGCGGTTCCGCGCGACGTAAACCCGGCGATGGGCAAGCTTGAAGGCCTGTTCGTCTACGACATCGACGACCTGCAGCAGGTTGCCGCTTCGCACATGAAGGAGCGGAGCCGCAGCGCGGCCGATGCCGAGTCGATGATTGCCGGCGAGGTGGAGCGGTTCCACCAGCGGCAGCGAACAGTCAACGTGGCTCCCGCGATCGTAGCGCTGCAGCGACAGGCCGAAGAACTGCGCCAGGGCGAACTTCGCCGCATGCAGGCGCGTCTTGGCACCATGACCGCGGAGCAGTTGGAAGCGGTCGAAGCACTTACACGCGGACTGGTAAACAAGTTCCTCCATCCGCCCATGCAGGCCCTCAAGCAAGCCGCACGCGAGAACGACTCTGTCCGCATGGATGCCCTTTGCGAAACGTGGTCGCTCCCCGCAGTGCCGGATCCCGCAATCGTGACCGAATCGGAAGGCGATGCGACTCGCAACGTCAGTGGCAATCAGACAGGTGCGTCTGCACGCGCGCCGGAGGATGTTCCCGTGAAGCAAGCCAGCGTGGCAGGCCGCCGATGAACCTGCGCATCGGGAGCCGTGGCTCCCAACTCGCCTTGTGGCAGGCCCACCATATTGAGGCCCTGCTGAAAGCCCAGGGGCATACCGTCGAAATCGAAATCATCAAGACCACCGGCGACCGCCTCCAGGCCGTCACCTTCGCCCAGGTCGCGGCTCAATCCGGCACCACCAAGGGCATGTTCACCAAGGAGATTGAGGAGGCGTTGCTCGAAGGCCGCGTCGATCTCGCAGTGCATTCTCTCAAGGATCTGCCCACGCAATTGCCGGAAGGGTTCGCATTGGCCGCCACGCCCCCGCGCGTGGACCCGCGTGATGTGCTCGTGTCCGTCAAGTTCACTGATCTTGCCTCTCTGCCGCAGGGAGCTGTGGTCGGCACAAGCAGCCAGCGGCGACGCGCGCAGTTGAAGGCGCTCCGGCCCGACATTGAAGCCGTCGAATTTCGTGGCAACGTCGATACGCGCCTGCGCAAGCTGGGCGAGGGACAGGTGGACGCGATCCTGCTGGCGGCCGCCGGACTCGATCGACTGGAGAAGACCGACTGGGTTCGCCAGAGGATGGAGCCCCAGGATTTTTGCCCCGCTGCCGGACAGGGATCTCTCGGCATTGAAACGCGCGACGGCGACACCACGACAATTGAAGCCCTTCAGTTCCTCGATGATCCAGGCACCCGCTATGCGGTCACGGCCGAGCGCGCCGCATTGGCTGCGTTGGGCGGCGGATGCCAGGTGCCCATCGGCATTCATTGCCGGATGCTCGGCCAGGATCACGCTGCCGTTGAGATATTTGGTGTGGTCGCCGATCCCGCAACAGGCCGTACAATCCGCATCCACGAAAACGCGGACAGCGCTGAAACCGATCCTGAAACACTGGGGAAAATGGTGGCGCAAAAACTGATCGAGTCGGGCGCCGGATCCATCATTCAGCTGATAGAAGAAACCAGCGTTTCCGCAGGGACCAGCGTTTCGGAAACCAGCGCTTCGGAAGAAACCAGCGCCGAAGCGGCTCTATGACCCTGCCGTTGTCCGGACGTCGCATTCTTGTGACCCGGGCGGCGCACCAGGCAGGCAAACTGAGCGATGGTCTACGAGCACTTGGGGCGGAGCCCGTTGAAGTGCCAGTGCTCGGTATTGGCCCCCCGAAGAGCTTCAAGGACCTTGACCGGGCTCTCCACCAAATACCTCAATACGACTGGTTCATCTTTACCAGCGCTAACACCGTGCGGGCGGTAGCCGAGCGCGCGGCTGACCTTGGGGTCGATCTTGCGCCGGCGCGAGGCGCACAGGTTGCGGCTGTCGGGGAAGCGACTGCAGCCGCGTTGCGAACCGGAGGGCTCGAGGTAACCTTCGTCCCGGAAAGCTACGTAGCCGAAAGCCTGCTTCGCGGGCTGACCGGGCAACTGGCCGGAAAAAGGATTCTGCTGGCGCGCGCTTCGGTTGCGCGGGACGTGATCCCGGATGCGCTGCGCAAGGCCGGGGCAAAGCTGGACGTGGCCGACGCCTATCAAAACGTATTGCCGGAAGAAGCTCCCGAATTGCTGCGCGAGGCGCTCAAGGGAAGCTTGGACGCGGCGACCTTCACAAGTTCATCCAGTGTCACGCATCTGGCCGACGCGGCGCAGCGGGCGCGCATTGCGTTTCCTCTTTTTGCAGTACCAGCCATTTCAATCGGACCCGTCACCAGCCAGACCCTTCGCGAATTCAAATGGGAGCCGGCAGCCGAGGCCGATCCGCACGACATCCCCGGCCTGATCGCCGCGACCCTGCACGTCCTCGCAGGTGGTTGAGCGGGACCTGGAGAATCTGGCTTTCGAAAGCCTCTGAACCACGAACCCACCCCGTCCTTAGATAACGTTTTGAATCGCACCAACGTCCCCTCTGAAAATTCCCGCAGAAAATTCTTGTCAAGAGGCAAAATGAAAAATACTTTGTAACTCCCTTTAGAATCAGCGCAAAAAACTTTGCGCAATTAGGGATTAATTCAACGAACCTGCCATACTAAATACAGACTCAAAAAAAGCCCCTCCGGAGAGCCCCCGGCAGGGGCATTTTCATGCCTCAAACTCGGTCTTACAGAAGAACGCGAACACGGCTCCCGGAGAGGAGAAGCAACATGACCTATCGCCCAAAACCCGCTGACTCGATGACTCACTCCGCCCACCGCAAGCCGATCACTTCATCACTCATTCACTTCATCACTTACGCACCTGTTCACTGTCCACTGTCCTCTGTCCTCTGTCCTACTGTCTACTGTCCACTGTCCACTGCTTTTGTGATCTGAATCACGGTGAGCACAAATTCCCCCATTTTTGGGGTGTAATCGCATCACTCCACAGCACTTGACCGTTTTTTTATTTGCAGTGTGTGCGTGTAAGTGCCCTAAATCGGTGCCGGATGCTGTAAAAAGAATTCCTGGAACGGAGATTCCAAATGACCGCACAAGACTTTCAGAAATCGCTCGCAGCCGAAGCCCCTCCCCAGGGCACACGGCCCGCGCTCGCGGCGCTCTGGTGGGACGCCAAGGGCGACTGGCAGCATGCTCATTCCCTCGTCGATGAGCTGGAAACCACCGAAGGCATGGCCGTCCACGCCTATCTCCACCGCAAGGAAGGCGCCGCCTCAAACGCCGAGTATTGGTACCAGCGCGCCGGCGCATTCCGTCGCGCCACGCTCGAAGAAGAGTGGAAGGCACTGGTGGAGGGCCTCAGCGCAGCAAAGGCCGGCTAGCTCTCGCTTCATGCCAGCTTGAGGCCGGTAGCTGAGCCCTAAACCGGGCGTCCCGTAGTCTTCATGGGAAGTACCCGCGAAAATGGGCTGACGGAGCGCTGGTTGGTCAGCGCCGTGTCGTTAGCGGCGGGCCATGGTGCGTCACTGTGAGATGGAGCTTTCACCACCGGCATCGGCACCGGCATCGAGCTGCACACGCAGGTTGAATTACGTCCCATGCGCTTGGCCTGGTAGAGCGCGGCATCGGCGGCTTGAACAATCTGGTCCGTCTCGCTGAACTCGATGCAGCACGCCACCCCGACTGAAGCTGTCATGCGGCCGATTTCGCGGCCATTCCAACTCAGGTCGGCCTGCTCCACGATGCGCCGGAAGCTTTCCGCCTTGGCGTAGGCGCTGGTGAGGTCGGAGTTGAGGAGAATGACGGCAAACTCCTCTCCGCCGTAGCGGCAGATCACGTCGCTCTCGCGGAATGACGAGCGCATCAGCCGGCCCAGGAAGCGGAGGGCGTCGTCGCCCGCGGCGTGGCCGAAGCTATCGTTGACACGCTTGAAGTGGTCCAGGTCGAGCATGAGGATGGAGATCGGCGACCCGTCACGGCGGTAGCTGGCGATCTCGCGCTGCAGAGTCTCGTCGAAGTAGCGGCGATTGAAGAGGCCGGTAAGAGAATCACGGACGGACTGGCTGCGCAGCGCTTCGCGCATGCGGAGATTCGTGAGACCGAGGGTTACCTGGGCCGCAAACAAGCCGATGGACTCAACGCGCTTCCTGGAGATTGCGTCGGCTGATTCAACGTGAATCATGCCGAGAAACCCGGTGGAACTGCGCAAAGGCAGGCAGATACTGTCGCCGCTTCCTTTGATGTGGCGGCAGGGAAGGTGGACCAGGGCCTCGTCGCGGTGAATCTTGCGGCCCAACTGCAGGGCGACGCAATCGGTAGGCGGGAAGGCTTCGGGAGCGGTTGCGGAGCCCCAGGATGAGCAGATCTCAACCATGTCCTTCGACGGACTGACGAGGCCGAAGTAGCCGCTGGATTCGGGCAGCATTTCTCCCATGATCTGGGCTACGGCAGCGTTCAACTGCGCTTCGTCGTTGGCAGCCTGAATGAGCTCGCTGCCGGCGGAGACAAGAGCCAGTTCGCGGGAGTAGCGGGTAAGGTCCTGCTTTTCGATCAGGAGTGTCGCTTCCGCCTTTTCGCGGAGCCTGAACTCCTTGCGGGCGGCGAGTCCAATGACGAGCCCGAGAATGAGGAGCGACCCGCACAGGATGGAGGCGGTGATGGCGGCGGAGCGAGACGCTTCCACCTGGCTGCGGATGCGCGCGCTGAGCAGCCTGTACTCTTCCGACTGCATGTTGCCCAGAAGGCTGTGGGCGGCCTGGATGGTGGGCAGGTCGATGGGGCCGCTGGGATAACCCTGGCGCGTCAGGAGAGTGCGGAAATCCCTCCCGTTCTGCTGCTGGAAAGCGCTATCGCGGGTGAGCTGGACGACGCGATCGAACTGGTCAAGAACCGCGGAGACGCTCAGAGAAGGATGCGAGCCAGGTGCGCCGGAGGGCTCAAGCTTGTCGAGCAGGGCGCGGGTATTGCGAATTTCACCGATGACAGCGGTGCTGTGATTGACCCAGGACGTGGCGTCGAGGAATTGTTGCGAAAAATAGATCGCGCACCCGCAAAGCAACACGACCAGCGTCGCTGAGCCGATTGCGCCCCAGCGCATAACTTTGTAAATACGATAGGCCACGATCACCTAGGAATATGGGGAGTTAAGGGAATTATGCACTGCTCCTTGCTCTGGCGCAATAACAAAGATGCAGTATCGCTCCTACACCTTCGCTGCCTCGGTGGGGCCAATTCGAGCTCAGACGGAGGCCTGGAAACGGAGAGCAGGCTCTCCGCTGCAGGGATTTTAGGCCCAGTTGGATCGTGCTCAAACAGGAGAACTTATGCGAGCCGCGGGTCTAGTCGATATCGACTATTGCGCGGGTTGGGCAGGTGCAACTTCCCAGCCTCCGCTCGCGCCTTTGACGAGGGTGGCGGTAGCCGACTGGATGGAAGTGTCGGCAGCGATCTTGCGAAAGGCCCTCATCGAATCGGGGGTGCGGGCCCAGCCGGGAATGCCTTCAACCTCGTAGCTGTATTTGACGATGTATTGCGTGGGGTTGGAGGGATCGTTGGGGGTGGCCTTCTCGATGGCGGTCACGTTGAAGTGGCCGAAGCAGAAGTTGCCCAAACCGGGCTGGTTGGCTTCGGCAGTCCAGGCGGAGTGACCCTTGTCGGAGAGATCGTATTTATTGGTCCGAATGAACTCTGCGTGAGGTTCCTTCTTTTCCACGTACTCACGATTGAGAAGGCCGGCGTTGGTAAGGGCGTCGAAGTCGCGGACCTTCTCGTCTTTGGTGGGATCGATCTGAGCGGGCAGCTTTGTTGGTTCGGGCCAGAGGCACACGTGCCGACCGTCGTAAGACTTGTTGATCGCGGCTATGAAGCCCGCCTTGTCCACCGGTTTCTTGCAACCGTTTGCAGCAGCGAAGAGCCCGGCCAACACGAGCGCCAGGGCGATTCTTTCACGCATCCCACTTCACCTCAAAGACTTGGATGCGGGAATGGGTTGGAAGCGAATGAGTCATGATGCGGATAAAGAGAGGCAAGGTCACCCCTTTGGCGGTTACTCTCCCGCGTTAGCTTCAGACTCGGAGTCGGGATAATCCTTCATGGGAAAAGCGAGCTGGCGAATGATCGCTCCTGTGAACAAGGAGACGACATCCCCAGACGACAACAACACCTCCCCAGGCCCGAAACCCAAAGCGTCGGGAAAGGTGTTCAGATCACAGACACTTCTTGCAGAACCGGTACTCTGTGAAAACCGGAGCAGCAACTTCGGGCCTCCACCTTCGTATGCCCACTGAACGCCATAAAAGGATTGATCAGCCTGATAGGAGAGCCGGAGAACATGGTTTCCCGCAGGCGGCTGATACCGCCATCTTTCTTTCCCGGTCTCAAGATTCAGACAGCGGACTGGACCGTTAGCCTCGCTCAAACAAAGTGCGTCCGGGCTGAATGTGGCATCGAGGATTGCGAAGGTTGATCGCGGGACGAGCAGCGTCTTTGAACCCACAATGGTCAGATCCCTGTCCCGCCCGCGTGGCTCCTGTAGCATATGTTGCGTGAATGGGCTGTCGAAGACGTCGCAGATTGTTCTCATTGAGCCAAGTGTCAGACCGGTGTTGATATCCAGCGATAGGACGGGCTGGCCCTCGACCTCACACCATATGGCTTCATTCGCAGCCGAGAACTTGACGCCCTGAACTCGACGCAAATCGGAACGGTGCCAGATCTTCCGACCCGACCTCGTCTCATAGCAGACCACCCCGCCGTTTTGCCCTGCCCGAAAACGGGCTGCTACGCAGTATTCGCCAGTGGGGCTGAGAGTGAGCCGGCGGCCCCCGAATTGAAACACCGTGTCCAGTTCAGAAACCAGCTCAGCGTTTGCAAAGTTCCATATCTGAACCTTCTTCTCAAAAAGCGCAGCGGCAACAATTGGGCTACGCCTTGCGATTGATATGGTTCGGATGGCCGAATCGAGCATTTTACAGATGATAGTGCGAGTGGTAGCCAATCCGGAAGTTGTGCCGACTGAAGGTCTCGGCGGAGCTTGAAGGTTATTCCAGATCACCCTCGCCTACAACTTCAAAACTCGAAGCCTTCCCGTCTGGGAAAAGAATCTGGTAGACGCGACGGTATTCATACGGGGCCGGCGTCTCATCCTTCACGATTTTCGCTTTGTAGTTGCCTACCCGAATCAGATTCGTCCGGCGACCGAGTTCCATCAAATCGAATTTCTTCGTGTCTATCAAGACGATCAAATGTTGTTCTGTGGTGCACCCCTGCCCCTCGCACACAGTAATTTTTCGAGATGACTGGACATGAACACTCACGGTGTAGTCCGCGGAATCGCTTGGCTTCTCTGAAAATGCGAATGTAGTTGTTGTAGTTGCGAGGATGACTGCTAAGAAGGCGTATTTCATAGTCTCCCTTTCTCAAACGAACGAGCATTGAGTCTTTTCAATGCGAACAATAGCCGTTAGTCCAGCGCATAGATCACGTTGATGGTGGTCTCAACCTCTACGGGTTCTCCATTAATCAGGTACGGCTTGTAGCGCCATTGCGAAACCGACCAGAGAGCCGAAGCGGCAAGGGAGGGCCACGGCGTCTCCAGGATGCGAAGATCGTGCACTGCACCGTCCCGGCCGATGATGGCTTGCAGAATTACTTTGCCGGAGACGCGGGCATCCTTGGCGTCTTGAGGATAGATGGGCACCTGTTTTTTCGCCAGCATGCCTTGAGTCAGGCCAGCGACAATCTGGACTTTACCCGTGGTTGAAGTCGGCAGATCCGGTGGCGGGACCAGGGCCGCGTCCGATGCTGAAAGGCCTTCGATGGTGTCAACGGTCGCCGTGAGGATCTTGCGCTTGCCTTCGAAGATTGCAATCTCGCGAGGCAGGACGCGGCCCTGCATCCTTACGATCTTGTTGAACTCAAGCGCGAGGGATCCCCACGAGAATTCGATTCGAAGAACGGGGAGCTTGTTGTCAAAGCAATAGGTTGGAAACAGCCCAAGGGGAACTTGCTGAATGCGCCCGTGCATCGGCATGAGAGGAATCGCTTTGATGCAGGGCAGCTTGACTCCGCCCAGAGTAGCGTTCTCCCGCTCAAGCCTGACTTTCGACGGATCAAGTTCAGTCTCGCCCGGCAGCGGAGAGAGAATCGCCGACTGGAGCGCGTATTCGAAATAATCGAGAACCCCCTCACCGCGATAGGCGTGTTTGCCATCGGCGGTATGCCAGTCGGTGTGTGTGACTCCGGGACGGCTCCAGGAATTGCGATACAGATTTGGGGATACCCACCAGTGCTCGTATGTACCCTGACCCCTGAGGACGGAATCCGAATCCGGATTATAGATCTGGTAAGTCGCCTTCAGGTGCCAGGGCTTCAGAGACGGATCTTCGAATTTGTAAGCGGGCGCAGCGGCATCGAAGAAATCCTTGGGACTATGCGGTTCGAATGGCGGTGGCTGACTGGGTGCTTGACTGAACGCCGCACAGCAGGTGGCGAGCAAGTAGAAATGCGGGCAATCGGAACATTTGTCCGAAGACTAGCATAGCGTTCACGCTCCCACGGTCGGAATCAAAGTGAAAGCCTCTATTCGGCTTTTACGAAATGAGGGCATGCGCTATCGACGTCCGACATCGTTTACAGGGGTAACGTTTCCGCCGATGAAGAAGGTGCAGGTTGAGCCCTGATGCCCGCACACGTCCCTCTGCATCTTGATCCGCTCAAGCTGGAGAAATTGATCGGGAGAAAGCTGCATGGCCTCGCGATATGCGTTGTCAGCTGCCGCGCGGCTTTGCTCGGCCGCCTTGCGCTGGTCTTCCGCGAGCTTTGTCTGCTGCTCGGTGATGGCCCGCTGTTCCTGGGTTGCTGTCGCAATCCGCTGGTCCTTGATGGCGTCGGGGGGATTTACGCGGCCTACGTTGATAGCCGTGAAAAGGATGGGCACTCCGAGCTTCTGCACGATCAGGATCGCGGCGCTCGAGACTTCGTTTCCAACAGCGTCTGCCGCGGTCTGCGAGATTGCCATTTCCTGCATGTCGCGTTGTTTAACCGAGTCGCGCACCGCAGTTCGCAAGGGCTGATCCAGGTTTCGGCCCCAGAAGCCCCAGACGCCTTTGTCGTCGCGGTCTGCGCCGAATTGGCTTACCAGCTTGACAGGGTCGACGACCTTGAACTGCGCGACTACGTGAAAGCTCACCGGCACGCCAGACTTGGTCATCATGTCATCGAATTCCATGTCGATGCGCTGCGGGAGCATGTCAACGTCGATAGCCTCGCTGGTGATGGCGCCATACTCGCGACCCGCCATGACCGGTGTCTGGTCGACGCCGCCATGACCGAAAAAGAGCGGCTTTTCCATCCACACCGCTTCGTGACCGGCGTTGGGCGCTGCCACGCTGCAACCCGTTAGCCCGTAAACGAGGATCATTCCAAATACAGCGACAAGTGTCCTTTTCATGCGCTCTCCCTGGGGTGTTGTGATCTGGAGCCACATTAGCAGGAGGCGATGCTTTGCGCTGTGACGCGGGACCGCTATCGAGCGCGGCCCAAGGTTTGCGCTGTTTCTTTGCGGATCTGAGGCGAGGCGAAAGGTCGGATGCGGAGGGTGGGATTTCGTGGCTTCCCACCCATTCACGATGAAACAGGCTGTGAAAGGATGGGAATCCAACCGAAACTGCTGCTACTTCGCCCCTGGTGCGGGTGGCGCGTTCTCACTGGTTGGCGGCACAATGCCCTTCAAGCGCATGTAGGTCACCATGTTTCCGTAGTGTTCATTGGTGTGGGCGGTGTTCAGCGAAAGAATGGTCAGCTTGGCCAGGTGGAAGCTGAACAGCTGCATCATCTCGCTGCCTTTTGCATCGGTCATGCCATCGAAGGATTTGCCGCAGTAAGCCACCGCGTCCTTCAAGGCCGCGACGAGATCGGCCTTCGATGTCTTGGTTTTCTCGATGCTGCCCTTGTTTGGATTGGCATCGCCCGCAGCCTGCGAGCAGAAATTGTAGTTGGCGTCAGCCACGTGCCCGACGAGCTGGCCGAAAGAGCGCACATCGGGTGTCGGCTTGAAGGAGTAATTTTCTTCAGGCATTTTCGCCGCGGCGCGGACCACCGAACTGCTCAAGAACGAGTAAAGTCCTTTTTCGCTGACGGTGATGGGATTCGCTGGCGGCGCAGTGGCGGCCTGGGGTGCTTGTTGTGCGAGGAGAGCGACCGGCATGAGCAACAATCCGGCAAGGGCGGCACACGATCTCTTATTCACGAGACCCCCTGATGGTGAGAATTACGAGCCGACTCAGCATACCAAAGAGGACTTCGCGGAAAAGCAAAGCACGGTGAATCTCGGTCGCTCTCAAAAAAGCGGGTCCATCCGAAGGGTTGTTCAGTTCGAGAACATGCGCTGTTTGCCATGCAGGTCATAGCCAAGGGCATTTGCACATTCTTTCAGCAGTTGCATCGGCGCCCCCCCGGGAACCTTGCGCCCCACGGTCATGGTGATGTCTTTGTTCCCCGGCCCTAGGATTGAGAAGAGGGTCGGCTTCGGATTTTGATCGCGCACCAGGTCTGCGATCTGGCGGCACTCCCCGTCGGAAAGCGTGTCGCACAAGACAATGACATCGAAGTCGCGCTTGGAGAGGATCGATCCGGCCTCCGACATGCGACCCGCGGCCTCCACGTCAAAATACGTGCCCAGAATCAACCTGTGCGTTTGCAGCAGCATTTGATCCCGGCCTACGACAAGGATTTGAGAATGTGAGTTCATAGTTCTCTCTCGAAAGGGTGTAAAAGGCGGAGAGAGGTGCAGCGCCCGGAACGGGTCGCAAGACAAGGGAAGAAAAACAGGCGTGCTTTGTCGATCGGACGTCGACGTGATTTTTCTGGGCCCATGACAGTCTATGGCGCAGAATACCCGTCCTCAACTCGGATGGAGAACTAGGAGTATCCCTAGTCAGGACAGAGGGTCCTAGGGCGCGTGCTTCGGAGGGATGGGCAGCGCTTTTGCGGAGCTGTTGGGGCTAGTCCGATTCGGAAGATTGTCTGTTGCCCAGGGCCAGGAGAGCGTCGGTCACTTGATCGGCGTCGTGGCGAACGACGTTGCCCTCGAATGCGAAATCGCCCGCGACGCATTGCACACCGAGCGCTTCAACCCGGTCGATATCGGCTTCAATCGGGGACGCGCCCTCGGCTGCGTAACGTGCCAGCGTGTCGGCGCTGAAGGCGGTGGTGTTGACCAGCGCATAGTCGAATATTGGTTCCCGCGTGTGCTCGTAGATGCGCTCAATATGCTCGGATGCGCTTAGCCCCAGGCTTTCATTGGCCTGGGTCATCAGGTTGCAGACGAACACCCGGACGCCACGGGCAGACGCCAGGGCTGAGGGAACGCCCTGCACCAGCAGGTTGGTGATCAGCGATGTGTAGAGCGAGCCGGGCCCCACGGTGATCAGGTCGGCCTTTTCGATAGCCTCAATCGCTTCCGGCGTGGCCGGGGAATTGGGCGGATCGATCATGAGCTCTTCAATCCGCAGCTTGCTGGCAGTGATGTTGGTTTCGCCGCGCACCAGCGATCCATCTTCCATGCGCGCGATCAGCGTGGCATTCGCCGTGGTTACAGGGTAGATGCTGCCGCGCGTAGCCAGAATTTTAGAAGAGAGCTGGATGGCATGTCCGAAGTCTCCCGTAATTTCAGTGAGGGCGGCAACAAACAGGTTGCCGAAGTTGTGGCCTTCGAGCCCATCGCCGGCACGGAACCTGTGTGCGAAGAGCTTGGCCAGCAGATCACCCTCTTCACTAACGGCGACCATGCAGTTGCGCAGATCGCCCGGAGGCAGCATGTTGAAGTCCTTGCGGAGTCTGCCGGACGAGCCGCCGTCGTCGGTGACGGTGACAATGGCCGCGAGGTCCGCCACCTGACCGCGAACGCTCGAATGCTGGGCGGGAGGCGTCACATGCTTGCACAGGCCACGCAGAAGCGTCGACAGGCCAGTGCCGCCACCGATGGCGGCAACGCGCAATGGACGCACGCCAGCGGGTGGTTCGGGGGGACGACCCTGGTGCAAAAATTCCTCCGAACCCTGCAGGTTCAAGGATCTCGATGGACTCACGCTGCTCCTACGGAACTTCCGGGTAGAGGAGTTCCGTAAACCGGGGATCGTCGAGCATGGCCTGGAAGTCGTTGTCGGTCCGTGCCTGAAGCCGGTTTCGGGGATTCAACTCTATGGCGTGGTTCAGGTTTGCCAGGCACTCCTGAGGATGGTTGGTGATGCACTCAAGGACTGCGAGCCCGTAGTACGCGTAGTCGGCATTGGGGAAGTCCGATACCACGCCGTTGAATTGCTCGCGCGCCTCTTCGTACAATCCCACGTTCAATTGCGACACGGCATAGTCGTATCGTTCTTCGGGAGTGGCAAACGCCAGGTTGTGGCGCTCCAACTGCCTTTGGCACGTGCTGATGTACATTCGGCAACGCTCCCGCAATTCCGGAGGAGCGGTTGTCAGCAGCTTTTCGAGGGCAGCCAATGCCTTATCGTACTTAGCCTGTTGAACCAGTTGGACGGCCGCTTGATAATGCTGGAACGCGGGCCCCGTACCGGGATGTGCGGCTGGTTTGGCTGTCGCCGTGGAACCTTTTTTGCGGCTTGGCGCCGCCATTCTGGCCTCTTGCATCATGTCGTATACCCGGCGCTTGATCTGATCAAAGCAGTCCCTTCACCTTACACTTACTACGCCTGCCAGATTTGGTCGCTCAGGCCATCTTTATACGCAGAACCCTTCAATCCGTCAATGGCAGCCCCAAAGTTGCCGCTACTTTGAGGCCTTTCCGTAGATTGCCGGGTTGAGCTCGGGATCGTTGTACATTTTCAATTGCCGGTAAAGCTTGAAACGCCGGTTCCCGGAAAGGATCTCGCTCCACAGGCCGTCGAGGCAGTGCGCAAGGTCAGCGCGCTGCTCCTCCAGAATAGCCAACCGGTCGCAGTTTCGCTCTGCGTGGCCGGCCGGTGCGTCGTCGCGACAGGCCTCCTGACGCGTGTGGTAGATCTTCAGCGAAAGGATGGAGAGGCGGTCGATCATCAGCCCCGGCGTCTCAGAGTGAAGGCTGGCGGCGGCCTGGGGAAGATTCCGCCCCGCAAGAAACTCCAGCAAGGCGCGATCCAGCATTTCCACCGCATCATTGCGGCGCTGATTCGTGGCATCGATCCGCCGCTTCACATCCGCGAGTTCCGCGTTGCTTGCGTCCGGCCTTCGCGCTTCATCCTCGATGTGCCAAAGCTCGAAATTGGCGCGATGCTGCATGGCCACCTGATCAAGAAACGCGTCGCCGCCGGCGGGTGCTTCAAAGCCGTCGCCTTGATGCCAAAGAGTGACAAGTTCATCCTGGAGGCGTGTGATGGCAGCGGCTGAGAGCATTGGCTATTTCACCTTGACTCAAGCGACGAAGACCTGTCGCCCGGCCCTCCCGTCGCCGCGATGGCGCGCCGCAGCTTGATGAACTTGGTAATGAAAGTTGCAAACAGCCAACCGAATCCAAACCAGAAAACGAAGTTGATGCCCGCCATCACCGGAGGGGCAAGCACGCGCGAGTTGCCGGAAACCATGCCTGCGATCAGGCCGGGAACCACCATTGCGAAGGCGACTGACTTCAAGGCGCGCATGGCCGCATTCGGGTCCATGAAGATCAGACCCCGGATGTGATACGTGAGGAACGCTGACACGCCGCCCAGCACCATCCCAGCACACGCGTTTCTGTAGCCTGCCGCCACCATCGCTAATTGCGTTCCCGTGTCACTCGATTAGGTTCAGTCTAACGGGTCTATGGTAGAACTATCGACATTTGGTGGTCCACATCGAGCATCCGGGAGGGACGATGGCCGAGAGTATCGAACGGATTCTCTGTATCACTTCGTACGAGAAGGGCCAGGACTTTATTCGCCAGTGCGCGAACCTGGGCGTGAGGCCGACGCTTCTCACCGTCGACAAACACCGAAACAGCGACTGGCCGCGCGAATGTCTCGAAGACCTGGCGTGCATGCCCGAAAATCTGACCCGCGAACAGATCTTGAACACGGTCTCCTACCTGGCGCGCGAGCGCCGTTTTGATCGCGTAGTGGCGCTCGATGAGTTCGACCAGGAAACGGCGGCTGCAGTCCGCGAGCACTGGCGGCTGCCTGGCATGAACCTGAGCATCACGGCCTTCTATCGCGACAAACTGGCCATGCGCACCGGCGCGCGGGAAGCAGGATTTTTAGTCCCCGAGTTCTGCCGCGTGCTGAATTACGACGACCTGCGCGCTTACATGTCTTCGGTTCCCGGCCCCTGGCTGTTGAAGCCGCGCGCTGAAGCCTCGGCGCTCGGCATTCGTAAGATCCAGGAACCCGAACAGCTTTGGCGCAACCTCGACGAACTGGGCGATCGCCAGAGCCATTTCCTGATGGAACGCTTTGTTCCCGGCGACATTTTCCACGTGGACTCGATTGTGAGTGACGGCCGCGTCGTCTTCTCGGTGGCTCACCAATACGGGCGGCCGCCCATGCAGGTGATGCACGAGGGCGGAGTCTTCACGACGCGCACGGTTGATCGGAAAAGTCCTGAATGGCGGGAACTGACCAATTTCAACAAGCGGCTGGTTCCGGCGCTGGGCATGATCCATGGAGTCACCCACGCCGAATACATTCGCGCTCACGTTGACGGCCGTTTCTATTTTCTTGAGGTTGCTGCTCGCGTAGGCGGAGCTTTTATCGTCGAGCTCGTGGAGGCTTCCACCGGCATCAACTTGTGGCGGGAATGGGCGCGGATCGAAGTGGCTCACATGCTGGGCAAACCCTACGTGCTGCCGGCGAAATACGAAGAATACGCGGGTAGCGTGCTCTGCCTCGCCCAGACCGCGGATCCCGATACGAGCAGCTTCGACGCCCCGGAGATCGTCTACCGCATGAAGAAGCACCATCATGCGGGACTCATCGTGCGCTCACCCAAGCCTAAAAGGGTCCAGGAATTGCTCGAAGACTATGGCAACCAGTTCGCGCAACGCTATCTGGCCACCATGCCCGCGCCGGACAAGCCCACAGCCTGACGCGCCCGACTCAGGTCCAAGGCTATCCGGCCTGCATCTCGCGGCTTGAGGGCCCTCGGTGCGGCAATTTATGGTGTTCCGGGGCAGACAACCCACATCTGCCTCAATGGAGAATACTTTGAATCTGACCGAGACCCCGGAAATCGTAAATTGGCCCGAAACCCACTACGTCTTCATCGAAAAAACTGGCCCTTTCATGCAGACCGCCGGCGCGGCGTGGCAGGCGGCCCATGCGCTTTCGTCCGAGGTGCTGAAGCAGAATCGCATCATCGCCTATACCAGCCTGTACAAGATGGGCCCGCCTAACGTGTATCGCGCCGGGTTCGGACTGGACGCTCCCCCCGTCGAGCTGCCGGAAGGCTTGGCCTACGAGCACTTCGCGGGCGGCAAGTACAGCCGCTTTACGCTCGTTGGTTCCTACAGGCTTTTGCCGCAGGCTTCGGGACGTGTCTGGGATCTGGTGAAGGAGCTGGGAATCAAGCTTCGCGACGATTTTGCCATTGAGAACTACGCCAATGATCCGCGCACCACGGCGGAGGATGAGCTGATCACCCAGATTCTCGTTCCCACCGTGTGACGGCTAAGGCTTCCATTTCCCGCCGCCGTTGCAGGAGACCGATTCGATGACGCTCGAATGCATTAATCCTCTTGATCTGCCGACTCCGGCAACCTACAGCCAGGTCGTCGTCGCTACGGGAAGCAAGTTGGTATTCGTCTCGGGCCAGGAGCCCGAAGATATACACGGCAAGCTCGTTGGCCATGGCGATCTTCGGGCTCAGGCGCGCCAGGTGTTTAGCAATCTGGGGCGCGCGCTTGCTGCTGCCGGCGCCCGGCCCGAGCATGTCTGCAGAATCACAATCTACGTTGTCCATTACAATCGCGACGAATGCCTGCCCATCATCGAAGAGGCCCGGTTAGCGCTGTTCGGAGATCACAAGCCGGCAGACGTGGTGGTCGGCGTGGAAAGCCTCTCCCCCGGCTACCTGATCGAGGTGGACGCGATCGCGGTCATTGACCAGGCTAACCAGAGCGGCCGGAGCGTTTAATCCCTATGGAACAGAATTTGGAAAGCACAACCGCGCTGCTTCGCCGCACGCCGGCAGCGATCGATGCCTTACTGCGCGGCCTGCCGGACGAGTGGACGCGACGCAACGAAGGCGATGGAACATGGAGTGCGATTGAGATCGTCGGCCACCTGGCACACGCCGAGCGTGATGACTGGATGCCGCGAGTGAAATCCATCCTGGAATTCGGCGATTCGCGCGATCTTCCACCGTTCGCTCGTGATGGCTTTCGAGAGGCGATCATAGGCAGGGAAGTCGGCGAGGTTCTGGACGATTTCTCGCGAATGCGGGCGAAGAGCCTCGATGAATTGGCGGCCTTGAAACTTAAGCCGGAAGACCTGGCCCGGCGCGGCAGGCATCCCTCATTCGGGGCGGTGACGCTTTCCCAGCTGCTCGCAACCTGGGCCGCGCACGACGCGAACCACCTCCACCAGCTTGCTCGCGTCCTCGCGCATCAGTATCGCGAGGCGGTTGGCCCGTGGAGCGCGTTTCTGGGCGTGATGCACTGCAACGGGCATGGCGCCAAAGGCTGAAGCGCTTTCAATCTATTTTGGCTTTCGCGCTCGCACATGGAGGAACAGCGGCACCACCCGTGTGTCCTCGACCGTATGCACACGGGCGGCAACCTCTTCACTGGCGCTGGGCTCGGCGAACTGTTCAATAACGAGGCCGGCGGCGACAAGAAACTCGACCCACTGGCTGAGCGTTCGATGAAAACGGGGAGTACGAAACGGTTCGACCCTGGCGCGCTCTTCGGCAGGCGCGGTGCCGAAATGCCAGATGTCGAGCTCGCCATCAATGCCGTCGAAGTAACGGGCGAGTTCGACGGAAAGGGTTTTTCCGTCAGCGTCGCGATGAGTCCGCCGAAATGGTGGCGCGAAGCACGGGTGCAGGATGGAGAACTGAAAGAATCCGCCCGCGCGCGTCACGCGAGCCGCTTCTCGAACCGCCAGTCCGGGGTCGGGCATGTCCATCAGCGACATGAATGCGGTCACAAAGTCGAACGATCCATCCGGGAAGGGAAGCGCCATGCCATCGGCGACCTGGTAGCGGATGGCGACCGGTTCGGTGGACTCGGCCTCCTGCGCATAGTGGACAAAAGTGGTCGCGATGTCGATGGCGGTCATGCGGGCGCCGCGTCGGGCAAGCTGACGGGTATTCGCCCCTTCGCCGCACCCGATATCGAGTCCCCTCAAGCCGTCGACCGGAGGCAGGATTTCGAAGAATGCGGGTGTATTGAGGGCGTCGCGATAGACGTCATAGCCTAATCGGACGTGGCGGGTCCAAATTTCGGCATTCGCCTCCCACAGCGCTGCAACCTCGCAGGGATCCATGGTTCTTCTCCGGAAACAAGGGTGCTGAGGCTGCGGAAGGGGTGGTGAGCTCGCTGGGACTCGAACCCAGGACCCACGCCTTAAAAGGGCGTTGCTCTACCAACTGAGCTACGAGCTCGTCCAGCGGAAAACCAAACTGAGGCTTTCGACGTGAGACGAAAGAAATCACCGGTGGGCAACTGAGGAAAGCCGAAGCGCCCTGAATCCAACCATCCGCTGCCTTAGTTTACCTCACCGAGCACTGCTTGCATTCAATTGGAGCGAAATGGGGAAGTTGATTCAAGCGGCGGCTCGAGTAACCAGAAACCTGGTTACTCGCAGGTACTCTTCTGGATTTTGCACGCCGCCTTGAATGCAAGCTGTCGGCCTTACCGTTACCATTTTGATACCCATAGGGAGGCCAGCTCCGAGTCTCTCCACTGATCCGCGTAGCTACCTGCGGGAGCTTTGGCCTGTCCACGCCTGAATCTTCTGATATCCAGCTTCCTGCCACCCGGTGCGCGTGATGCAGTCATGCAGCCTCGCGCCTCGTCCCCGGTTCAGTGCTCATGGCTGTGTTGTGCTGCCTGAGGATGCAGAATGTCCCGGCAAAACAGGCACGACATTCATTTTCGCCGTTTAAGCGCGTCCTCGTCTGCCCAGCTTTTACCGGCGGTGAGCATCACGATTTCCTAGCGGCGGGCATAGGGTTTGCCGTCTCGGGCCGGGGGGCTGTTTTCGGGCGGATTCGGCCAGGGAAAAAGGCGGTGCAGGGTGGAACATTTCGAAGCGGTGCCTTGCTTGAGACATACCCCAAAAGTGGTATCAACGAAACCGTTCAAGTGTTATTGTTCTGACAACAGCTAGCCAATAGGATTCGGGTACAGGTGTACCCTCTCTGCTGACGGGCGCTCGGCTCGCTGTTATCGCAACAGGAAAATTGCAAGCAGTACCGAGACAATCGTTCGCGGAGGGCCAAGGTGAGGAAATGACTGATCGCAAAGCGCTTGTCGACCCGAACGAAACCCCGGAAGATGTCGCCACTTTATATTCATGGGCAAATTTGCACGGGGCCAAGTATCGGGATTTCAGTGCCTCACGGGCTCAGACTCGCGAGAAGGCTCGCCAGCGGGTACAGGAAGCCATGGACGCAGAACGCCGCCGTTCCCAGAACGAAGCCGAAGCCCAGAAGAACGCTGAAGTTCTCCGCGCGTCGGAAGTCGCTCGCAATGCTGAAGCGGTCCGCCAGGCTGACTTGATGGCTCGGGAAAGCGCCGCCCGTTCTGAACGCCAGGCCGCCGAAGCGGCTTCTCAACAAGCGTCGTATGCCGCTCAGAACACCCCTGCTCCCATGACATCGCAGTATTCCTGGCAACCGGCGGCACCGTCCTTTGACGTGTCGCAGGCGTCGCATCCTCAAGTCGCTCCACCTTATGTTCCTCCGCCCTCATACGCACCTCAGGCTGCCCCGCCTTACGTGCCACCGTCTTACCCGGCGCAGCAAGCCCCGGTCACATCGGCTCCTGCTTACGTTCCTCCGCAGCCTCCGACTCAGCCTGCCTATCAGTCGAGCGGATTACCGAGCGGACCGCAGCAAAGTCAGGCTGCCGCGAATTTTCCAAGCGGCGGGCCTCTCCAGCATCCGGTTCAGCCGAATTTTCCCTCGAACGAGTTGCAGCACACGCCGGCTCCGACGAACTATATGTCCTCGCAGCCGTCGTATACATCCGCTCCACCCGCTTACACGCCGGCGCCCGCGCCTCAACCCGCCTATGCAGCACCGGCCCGCGAGGAACACTACTTGCAGAACCGCGCCCCCTGGACTCCCCCCGATCCGCGCGAAAACGGCACACGCCCCGCATGGCTCATGTCAGACCGCAGCGAGGTTGCACCGCCCCCTCCAGTTCAACAAGCGCCCGATGACACACTCCAGGGCTCCCGCGACCGCCTGACATCGCGCTGGTTTGCGCTCAAGGGCGTTTTCTCCGGCAACACGCCTCCTGTAGAAGCAGTGCAGGCGCCGCCTACGTCGCGCGCTCCTGTTCTTGCGGTTTTCTCTCTTGCAGGCGGTGTAGGCAAAACCAGTCTTGTGGCAACCCTTGGCCGGGCACTGTCGGCTCGCGGAGAGCGCGTCCTGCTTGTGGACACCGCGGCCTTCGGCCTTCTGCCTTTCTTCTTCGGCGCACGCGATCAGCGCCCCGGCGTACTGCGTACCTTCACGCCTCCGGGAGTGAGCGGCGACGCTCCCATCCAGATGCTCACGGTCGATCCTGAGACCCTGGGTCCGGAAAACGCACCGCAGGAAACTTTGACGCAGGAGATCTCCCGGAACAGCCGCGCAGCCAGCCGTGTCATGGTCGATCTTGCCACTGCTTCGGGTGCGACCACCCGCCGCGTCCTGCGCATGTCGCCAACAATTCTGGTTCCGGTCATTCCGGACATGAGTTCCGTGGTTAGTGTCGGCTCCATCGATGCGTTCTTTCAGCGCAACGTCAGCTCTACCGGCCAGCCGATCATGCCGTTTTACATACTTAATCAATTTGACCCATCTCTTCCTCTTCATCTGGATGTGCGAGAGGTCCTGCGCGAGCAATTGGGTGATCGTCTTCTGCCCTTCGCGCTGCGTCGCACGCCGGCCGTCAGCGAGGCCCTTGCAGAAGGAATGACGGTCGTAGATTATGCACCCAATTCGTCAGTCGCCGAGGACTTCGGCGCGCTTGCCGGCTGGGTCAAGAGCCTCGCTGCGCCCGCCACCAACGGCTTCCGCGGCGTTCGGTGGAGCGAGAGATGACGGCAACAGCCATCTGGCAGGATATCGGCGCAGGAGAAAATCTACTTACAAAGCTTCTGCGAATGATCTTCCTGCTGCTAGCAGTCGTAGTTTTTTATTTTTTGGCGGTCCTTCCTCTTACATGGCCTCAGCAAGCGGTCTGCGGACTGCTCACCTTGTTGATGGCGCTGGCGGTGGCGCGCAGTTCTGATTCCTACCTGGTGACGCTGACCCTGATGATCATGTCGATGTTCTGTACCTTTCGGTACGGATATTGGCGTATCTCAGGGACAGTCATGTTTTTTCGCGATCCGGCCAATCACTGGGGAGCGCTCGATGCGTTCTTCATCCTGAGCCTGATTTTCGCTGAGATGTATGCGTTCTTCATTCTGTTTCTGGGCTATTTTCAGACCATCTGGCCGCTGCGCCGCGCTCCCGTGGCTCTGCCTGACGACGAAAGGGAATGGCCTCACGTCGATGTATTGATTCCGACGTACAACGAACCCCTCGACGTGGTTCGTTACACAGCCCTCGGCGCGCTGAATATCGATTGGCCGGCCGACAAGCTGCACGTCTACATCCTTGATGACGGCCGCCGCAAAGAGTTCGAGCAGTTCGCGTTCGAAGCCGGCATCGGTTACAAGATTCGTCCTGACAACAAGCACGCCAAGGCCGGCAACATCAACACGGCGCTCAAGAGCATGAAGTCGCCTTTCGTGGCGATCTTTGATTGCGATCACGTGCCCACGCGCAGTTTCATGCAGATGACCATGGGCTGGATGCTGCGCGATCGCAAGCTGGCCATGCTGCAGACGCCGCACCATTTCTATTCGCCGGATCCGTTCGAGCGTAACCTGCAGCAGTTCCGCATCATTCCCAATGAAGGCGAGCTGTTCTATGGAATCGTGCAGGACGGCAACGACTTCTGGAACGCGACCTTTTTCTGTGGTTCCTGCGCGATCCTGCGCCGTACCGCTCTTGACGAAATTGGCGGCATTGCCGTCGAGACCGTGACGGAAGACGCGCATACATCGCTGCGCATGCAGATGAATGGCTGGAACACGGCCTACATCAACATTCCGCAGGCGGCCGGTCTCGCCACCGAGCGGCTTTCCGCCCACGTCGGGCAACGTATCCGATGGGCGCGCGGAATGATCCAGATTCTGCGGACTGATAATCCGCTCTTCGCGCCGGGGCTTAAATTTGCCCAGCGCCTTTGTTATTTCAACGCGATGTGCCACTTCCTCTACGCGATCCCGCGCTTGATCTTTCTCAGCGCGCCGCTGATCTATCTCATTCTGTCGCACACCAACGTTCCGGGATACTGGGCGGCCATTCTCGCCTACGCGCTGCCTCACTTGATCCTGTCGAACGTGACCAACTCGCGGATTCAAGGTGAGCATCGGCACTCGTTCTGGAACGAGATCTACGAGACTGTCCTCTCGCCTTACATTCTGCTGCCAACTGTGATGGCGATGATCAATCCCAAGCTGGGCAAGTTCAATGTCACGGCCAAGGGCGGTGTGGTCAAGCGCACATTCTTCGACAGCAAAATCGCTCAACCGTTCCTGATCCTGCTGATTTTCAATATTGCCGGCATCCTGATCGCAGTTCCGCGGTATTTCATCTGGGATCGCGACCGTCCCGGCACCGTGATCATGAACGTGATCTGGTGCTGCTTCAATGTTGTGATTCTGGGAGTGACAACAGCCGTGGCGCGCGAGATGCGGCAGCTGCGCACGACGGTCCGAATCTCCATCGTGACACCGGTTTTGGCGCGCATGACCGATGGAAGCCTGATCGCCGGCGAAACCATCGACATGTCATCCGGCGGAACGAGTATCCGATTCTCTGAGCCCATCGAAGTCGCGCCCAAAACTGAGATGCATCTTGGATTTCCCATGCCGAATGGGAACCAGGAACTGCGCGCCAGCGTGGTGTCGGCGGAAGGGACGCTGCTACGCGTCAGGTTCGACAATCTCTCCATCGCCGAGCAGGAAGTGCTGACCATGGTTCTGTACTCGCGTGCTGACTCCTGGCTGGGTTGGGGCGAGTCGCGAGAGAGCGATAACGTGTTGCGCAGCATGGGCCGCATCTTCCATATCTCCATGCATGGCCTGGTCACTACGTTTCAAAGTGTTTTCACCTCACAGAAGAAGGCCAAGAAAAAGCCTGTCCGGGTCCCCGCTGCCGCCGCCATGCTGGCGCTGGCAGTGCTCTTCGGGATTGCTTCACCTCGCCTTCACGCCCAGGCGGCTATCAATGCCGATGGGCAGCAGGCAGGCGCGGCCCCGGCCAAGGCGGCGTTGCCAGCCGCTCCTCCAGGCCAGTTTCGCGATACCTTCAGCCTCGGGGATGCAGGATCTTCCCAGGTTGAAATGCACGGCATCGACAGCAGCCACAGCATCTACTTCACGCTGCCGCAAACTCACGTCGCACGCACGGCCAAGATTCACGTTTTTTACACATTCTCTCCCAGCCTTCTTCCTCAGCTCAGCCACATCAAGCTCATGATGAACGGGACTCTGTTCGCAACCATCGAACCGACTCCCAACAATACCGGCACGACATCGCCTCAGACCGGGGAAGCCGAGTTCAGCATTCCCGCGGAACTGATGGTCCACCACAACGAGCTGACCATGCAGTTCATCGGGCACTATGTGCTGGTGTGCGAGGACCCCGCCAACACCACTCTGTGGTCCCGTGTTCACCGCAACACGTATCTTGACATCCAGGGTGATCTGCTCCCGCTGGCGGATGACTTGAAGCAGTTGCCGCTGCCGTTTCTCGATCCTGCAATCGTTCAGCCTCTGAGCGTGCCAGTTGTGTTTGGTTCGGCGCCCTCGGCGAAGGCGATTCAAGCAGCCGGCATCATCACCAGCTACTTCGGCATCATTTCGGAGAGCCGCCCCGTTCGTTTCCCGGTAAAGGTTGGAGAAATGCCGCCGGGCAACGTCGTGGTGATCTCCGACAATGCTTCAAACATGCCCGCCGGACTGGGCATGCCCGCCCTCACTCAGCCCACCGTCGCCATGAGAACAAATCCCAGCGACCCGTGGGGGAAAGTTCTGGTTGTCGCGGGTTCCGATCCTGACCAGGTAGTGGCCGCGGCCCAGGCTGTGGCGCTGCATAGCGATCTCATTCAAAGTTCACTTTCGACCATTGAAAACCTGAGCCTCCCCGCGCGTCAGCAGCCAGACGGCGCGCCGCGATGGGCTCGCACGGACCAGACCGTGGCGCTGTGGGATTATTCAACTGCCGATGCTCTGCAGGGCGACGGTTCCGCGCCGGTCAACGTCTACTTTCGCATTGCTCCCGACATTTTCTACTCTGAGCGCCCCAACGCCATCCTGCGCCTCTCGTATCGATATAACTCGATTCCCATCGGCCCAATTTCGAGCATGCAGGTTCGCGTCAACAACGCGTTCCTTGGCTCGGTTCCGCTTGTCCCCGGACAGGAAGCATCGCGCAAGATGCAGCTTGACGTACCCGTGCCCGTCGTCAACCTGAGGCCGTTCTCCAATTCTCTTTCCTTCGATTTCACCTTCCAGCTACTCAAGAAGAGCAACTGCCAGGACACCACGCCGATCAACATGCAAGGATCCGTTCTTCGCGATACCTTCCTTGATCTGCGCGGCTATCCGCACTATGCTCCCATGCCGAACCTTGAGATTTTCGCGAATGCCGGCTTCCCCTTCACGCGACTTGCGGACCTGGCGGGAACCACCGTGGTTTTGCCTGCAACTCCGAGCGAGCAGGAAATCGAGATGTTCGTCACGCTCATGGGACATTGGGGCCGCCAGACCGGCTTCCCGGGCCTGCGGGTAACCGTGGCCGGGCCTGAGACATTGGTGCCGGGCGCCAAAAATGACTTTCTCGTGATTGGCACTGGCGACGACCAGCCTGGGTTCGACAAGCTGGAAGAAAACCTGCCTGTGGCGCTGCGCAGCGGCCGCATCCAGGTCCATGACACACAGGGATTCTTTGCCCCAATTCACCACGCGTGGTGGAAGATCCAGTCCGACGAGCACAGCGAATCCGGGGATCTCACCGCATCAGGAAGTCCCGACGCCATCATTGAAGGCATCGAGTCTCCGTTCGATAAAGCCGACAGCAAGAGCGTCGTCGCCATCCACCTGAAGGATGCGGCAACATTTGACCCCTTCATGCAGACGTTTCTTTACGTGCAGCAAGCCAGCGATATTCAGGGGTCGGTCTCATTGCTGCTCGGCACTCGCTTTCAGTCGTTCCGGATCGGGGCAACTGTGTACCACGTAGGTTTGTTGCCATGGTGGACACGCCTGACGCTCTGGTTCATGGAAGTTCCATGGCTGGCCGCTGTCGTTGTTTTGGTTCTGGCATTCCTGCTGGCGATCTGGACTCGGCAATGGTTGCGCCAGAAGGCAAGAACACGCCTTAAAATGATAGAAGACTAAGAATCAACTAACTGGAGTTCGCATTTCGCTGTGAATCCACACCTCCGGTACACCGGGCAGGGAGCCGGAACGATCCAGGCGGTGCGGTGGGGGTCGTGTATCCCTCCGGATAAAGCGAAGTACATAGAGGAGTAATTGAATCGGATGAGGCCTCGTGGATCACTAAAACGACTACCCCTCATTTTCATGCTGGTCCTTTGCGCCGTGAGCGGCGGGTGCAAGGAGGGCCCCTGGGCTCTGTGGAACGCCTATGCGGCGCACTTTATAGACGAGCAGGGAAGAGTGGTTGATCCCCAGGGTGGCGGCCGCACCGTGTCCGAGGGGCAAGGCTACGCGCTCTTTTTCGCCCTGGCAGCAAACGATCGTCTCCACTTCGAACGTCTTCTGGCCTGGACCCAGACCAACCTTGCCGCCGGCTAACCTGGGAACGCACCTTCCCGGATGGCTGTGGGGCCGCGCGCCCGACGGTCAATGGAAACTTCTCGACCCGAAGTCGTCAGCCGACTCCGACTGCTGGATTGCTTATTCCCTCATTGAAGCCGGCCGCCTCTGGCACAATCCCGCTTACACCACGCTGGGGCGCCAGATGATGGCCTTGATTGCCAAAGAGGAAGTGGCCGAACTGCCTGGCTTCGGCATTATGCTTATGCCCGGCCCTACCTCGCTTTTCGTGCATAACCAGACCTGGATGGTTAATCCGAGCTACGTCCCGTTGTTTCTATTTGACCGCTTCCAGGAAGTCGATCCGGCAGGGCCCTGGGGCGCCATCGCCATGAATATTCCCAGCCTTCTGCGGCAGAGCGTTCGCCACGGCTTCGTCATGGACTGGATGGATTATGTGCCGACCGACGGGTTCTACCCTGCCGCTGGGCCTCTGGCTTTGCAGCCGGGCAAGTCACAGGTTGCGGCGTTGGGCAGCTACGACGCCATTCGCACCTACCTTTGGGCCGGCATGCTTGACGGCGCGGGCAAGACGCGCACCGATCTGGTCGGATCAATCTCTGGGATGGCCGCCTACGTCGCCAGCCACGGTGCTCCGCCTGAAAAGGTGAACGCCGACGGCGTACCTCTGGAGCAGGACGGTCCGGTAGGCTTTTCAGCGGCGCTATTGCCCTATCTGAAGGCCCTTCCGGATATGAGTAAGACTTCAGCGCAGCAAAGAGTTAGGATGGGGGGACAACTCGATCCTTCGACTGGTTTGTACGGGAAAGACCCCGCATATTACGATCAGAATCTCGTCTTGTTTGCGACCGGATTTTTGACTGCCAGATTTCGATTTGGCGCGCACGGGGAACTGAACGTGGAGTGGACAAGGGAATGATGGCGGTACGCAGGGTTCTGGGGACAATCGCAGTTTTAGCAGCATGTTCGGCGTTGCTGTTTCAGCCGGGCTTCGCGCAAAAACCGAATGCCCCCGCCGCCAACCCCGAACACACCAGGCAAATCCTGGTGGCGAATGCGCAGGCTCTTGAGTCGCGCGGCCGTCCTGACATGGCCATCCAGATCTGGCAGCAGATTTTGCTCTCAGATCCCAAGAACGCCCAGGCGCTCGCCGGCCTTGCTCGCGATTACCGGCTCAGCGGTTCGCTGAAGGAGTCAGACGCGGCATTGAACAAGCTGCGTGCGATCAATCCGACCGATCCTAATATTTCCAAGATCCAGGCGCTCACCAGTACGCGCACGCAGAACGATCGCCTGCGCCAGGCCGGCGAGCTTGCCCGGCAGGGTAAGAACGAAGATGCGATGCGCGTCTATCGCGAGCTCTACGGCGATCGCCCTCCTGACGGCGACATAGCCATGGCTTACTACCAGACGCTCTACGGAACAGCCAACGGCAAGGAACAGGCAATCACCGCCATGCGCGCCCTATCGGCGCGCAACCCTGGCGACCCGCGCTACCAGGTTGAACTTGGCACCATGCTTACCTACGCGGGAAGCACTCGTGAAGAGGGAATCAAGATACTGCAGGCCCATCCGCAGGATCCCAATGCGCGCCAGGCGCTTCGCCAGGCCCTTATCTGGAACTCCGCCAACCCGGCATCGGCTGGGCAACTCCGCGAATACCTGAAGACGCATCCGCAGGATGTGGAAATTGCCGGCCACTTGAAAGAGGACGAGCAGAAGCTGTCGCAGATGAACTCCGGCATCGCCCGGAACGCGGAAGAGCGTGCCGCCTTTGCCGCTTTGAACGCGCACCGTCTCGATGATGCGCAGTCGCGCTTCATGGCCTTGCTGCAGAAAGACCCCAACAACGGCCGCGTCGCTGCCGGCATGGGCTTTCTGCGCATGCAGCAAAACAACTTCAGCGGAGCCATCAGCTACCTGACTCAAGCCGAATCCAATGGATTCAAAGCCGCCGTTGTTGAAAGCGCCCTGGCTACTTCTCGCTTCTGGTACACCATGGGCGAAGCATCGTCAGCCTTCGACGAAAACCAGTTCGATGTCGCGGGCCAGAAGTATCGCGATGCGCTGGCCATGCGTCCGCGCAGCCTCGAAGCACTGAACGGCCTCGCCGGCCTGCTCACGAAAGAGCAGCAGTACACGCAGGCCACAGCCGTTTACGAGCAGATTCTCAAGATTTCGCCCAAGAACAATGACGCGTGGCGCGGACTGTTCCTGGCTTATGCGCGCGATGGCCAGCCGGACAAGGCAATCGCTACCTCCAATCGCTTTCCACCCGCCGTCAAGACAAGCATGACGCGGGATCCTGAATACCTCCGCACCCTGGCCACCATCTACCGCGCCCAGGGCCGATCCGCTGACGCGCAGCGCGTGCTTTCACAAGCGCTCGCTTTGCCGTTCCCCGACAACGGCGCGAATCTCAAGCAGGACACCCGCCTGCAGTATGCCGGCATCCTCATGGAGTCGCATCGCTTCGATCAGGCTGCGACGATGTACACCAACATCCTGCAGGAAGACGGCGCCAATCTGCCTGCATGGATGGGCCTCGTCAGCGCCCATCACCAGATGAATCTCGACGCCGACGCCATCAGCGATGTCGAGAAGATGCCGCCCGCCACATATGAGGCTGCGCTCGGCGATCCCGGCTTCCTGTCCATGCTCGGGTCCATTTATCAGCAGGCCAACCAGCCGGACATCGCGCAGGGACTCCTCGAGCGCTCCGTCAAGCTGCAGATTGCCGCTGGTGGTCAGCCCAGTATTCCATTGCAACTGCAACTCGCAGCCATCTATCTGCAGCGCAACAACACTGACCAGGCCTACGCCATTTACCGCCAGGTGCTCACCGCGCATCCCGATCGCATCGATGCCTGGAAGGGCTTGATCGCCACGCTTCAGACGACCAACCACACCAATGAGGCGCTGCAGGAACTGGCTTATATTCCAACATCGGTCCGTGCCCAGCTCGACGCCGATCCCGAATTTGTCCAGACTGAAGCCAGCCTCTACGCCGCGGCAGGCGACACCGCACACGCCACTGAGTACATGAATCGCGTGATGCGGCATTACGCCCAGCTCGGCGCCGCGGAGCCCGCCGATCTCTCCATTCAGAACGCCTGGATTCTCTACAACACCAAGAACGATCGCGCTCTCTATCCCGCCTTAATGCGCCTTGGCAGCCGGCAGGACCTGACCGTCGCCCAGCGCGAGACCATTCAGACCATCTGGGCCAACTGGGCCGTCCGCCGCGCCGGTACCGCCATCGACAACGAAGACAACGATCGTGCCGTCGAGATACTTGAAGCCGCGGCCAACGCATTCCCTGAGAACATCGAGGTGCGTCGTGTGCTCGCAGGCGGTTACCTGAAGACCGGCGAAACACGCGGTGCACTAGCAATCTACAAGAGCCTGCCCATGCAGGATGCCAGCGCCGCCGACTTCCAGGGTGCTATCGGCGCCGCTCTTTCCGCCGGAGACAAGACTCAAGCCGAATCCTGGCTTCGTCAGGCCCTCGATCGCTATCCGCAGGACTACAAAGTCCTGGGCCTGGCTGCTCGTTTTGAGCAAGCCCGCGGCGATAACCAGCGCGCGGCAGATTTCTGGCGTGCCTCCATCGCCGCCATGCCGCAGGGAACGCCGACCGACCGGCTCGCCCATGACCTGGCTTATCCTGACGTCAACACCAAACCTCACACCGCGCGCACCGCTGGCGACCTTGCCCGCTTGATGGATCCCGCCTACGCAGGCGCCACCGAGCCTTTCGCGAAGACCGTCAAGCTGCCCCCGCTCCCGGCCTACGGTCCTGATCCTTACCTCGGCACGGCTCCGGTCGTCATCGGCAATCAGCAGCAGAACACAGTTGCCCGGCAAACTGACATTCCGACCGCCCCACGCACGACGCAGCTTGCTGTGCCGCAGTCGGCTCGTGTGGCGCCGGCACCGCCGCCTGCCCCGCGCCCCTCGACTTCCAGCTCTTCGACGCCCCTCCCTGACGGATCAAGGGGCGACTACGACGACCCACAAGCGTCGCCGCAAGTCCACATCCAATGATTCCCAAAACCCTGGCTACAGCGGCCAAATGAGCCTGCCGCCGACGGACGAGAGCGTGACCTCCACCGAGAGCTCAGCGCCCGCCCAGCCTGCACCTCGAATCCCAGCGCAGACCGTGCCGCAGCAGCCTGTCTGGATTCCGTCACCGCAGACTACGCAGCCGGTTCCGCAGCAACAGCAAACCAGTCCGCAGGTACCGCTGCCCCTTCCGCAAACGCAGCAGCCCGATCCACAGACCCAGCCGCAAGCTCCGCAAACTGACGAAACGGTTCCGCAATTCAATCCGGCTCCGCCCACACAGTCTCCGGACACCCCCCCGGCGCCGCAGCAACAGCAGCCGCCGCCCATCTTTATCCCGTCGCCTCAGTCTTCTTCCAGGCCGCCAGACGCCGGTTCAAAGCCGGCGTTGCGCATTTCTCCGCAGCCCATGGATGCCAATGCGGCCAGCATTCAGGCTCAGTTGGCGGACCAAACTGACGGGCAGTTGACTCAAGGCTCAGCATCGCAGATTCGCAGCCTCGGCAACTCTCCCATCAGCGTTCCATCCAACCCCGCCAACGGCAGCCAGGACCAAACTCAGACCGCCAATAACACGTCTCAGGTTCACCCCGTCTGGAGCGACACGCAATACACGCCATCTGCGCAGGAGGCCGCCACTGGAGCTTATTCGGCCCAGAAGGCCCAGAACCGCACCAAGTCGCAGCAGAACCAGACGCAGCCGGCCGCCCAACCGCCTGCCCAGCAGCCCGTTCAGTCCAACGCGCCCGCGACAGACCTGACTCCACCACCGGGCGAGAAAAAACCTAAGCGTTCCGGCAAGTCTGTCCCTACGCTCGTTACCGCGCCTACTGACCAGAGTGCCCCCGTTCCCCCGCCGGAAACCCAGCCCGACCAGTCCAATCCCGCGTCCGCTCAACCCGGCATCTCCGATGAAGAACTGGAACAGCGCAATCTACCGCCCCTTCGCGGCCCCTGGGTCAAGGTTCGGCGTCAGCCCCAGGTCGTGAGCCCGCGCGACGAAGCCGAGCAGCAGCTGCGCTCCCTCGAGAGCGGATACAGTGGCTGGATGGGCGGCGATGGCTCCTTCAACTTCCGCAGCGGCGATCTCGGCTACGACCGTCTCGCCTCCCTCGAAGCGCCCTTTGAGTTCTCCGCTCCCCTCGGATACCACGCCCGTTTCACCATCGTGGCCAAGCCGGTCTTTCTCGATTCCGGCCAGGCAGACGGCACCAGTATCATCACCGTCCAGGAATCCACGACCTCGGGCCGCTCGCTGGTCACCATTCCCACGCCCCTGGGAACAGACACCAACACCGGCCCCACCACCGGGACCACAACCACCACCCCCACCCCCCCACCCCAACAGAACGCTGCCGGAGTCGGGGGCGAAATCCAGCTTTCCTTTCCTCACCTGGCCGTAGCAGCCGGATACACGCCCCTTGGCTTCCTGGTTTCCAACTGGAATGCCCGCGGCAACTGGCGGCCAGCCAACGGTCCCTTCACCCTCACCGTCAGCCGCGATTCTGTCAAAGACACGCAGCTCTCTTACGCAGGCCTTCGCGATCCCGGTACGGCGTCACTGAGCTTTCCTGGCACCATCTGGGGTGGCGTCATGGCCAACCAGGCCAACATCCAATATGCCCGCGGCGACGCCATGTCGGGCTTCTACGTCGGCGTGGGCGGCCAATACCTCACCGGTTACCAGGTCGAAACCAATTCGCGCTTCGATGGAACCGGCGGCGCTTACTGGCGCGTCAAGACCATTCCCGAGTACGGCAACCTCAGCATCGGCGCCAACTTCTTCGGCATGCATTACGCCCACAACGAGCAGGCATTCACCTTCGGGATGGGCGGCTACTTCAGCCCGCAGGCATACTTCCTGGCCAACATCCCTGTCACCTGGTCCGGTCACTACATGACCAAATGGCACTATGAAATTCTCACCGGCCTCGGCGTTCAGGCGTTCCAACAGGATTCCACGCCGATCTTCCCGCTCGCCGGGCAGAAAGCCAGCGAAATCGGCCTTAACAACGCCGCTCTCCCCGCCCTTACCAGCGTAGGTGCCAATTACAACCTGCGCGGCAACGTTTCATACCAGATTGGTCCTCATTGGTTCGCCGGGGGGTTCGTCAGCGCCAACAACTCTCGCAACTACGCCACAGGCTCGGCAGGATTCTCAATTCACTACATGTTCCGCGCGCAGCCCGCTGCTGTTCTCGCGCCCACCGGACTCTTCTCCAATGAAGGGTTGAGACCATTCACAGTTCCATAACAAATTGTTCATTTAGAGTAGTTAGAGGAGCAGATTTGACTGATCTGGTCCCTTTCTTGCTCTAGATATCCGCAAATCTGCCCGGTACGCAACTCGACACCGGGGAGTGTGCATCTACCCAAGCAAACCGAGCACGCCTTGGTGTCAGTTCTAAATGGCGCAGGCAGTGCTCCGGTGTCCCATCCGAGGTGCCACACTTTGCGCAGTCTCATGCGAAATTCCACGGTCCGCGTGACCCTCTCTTCCATTTTCCAGGCTGTGCAGGGCGGGTTGGGCGTAAGCGTCATTCCCTCACACTTCTATTTCCCCGTGCCCAAGCTCAAGTCCTTTCACGACAAGAACTGGACCGCTGCCCGTCCCTGCGCCGGTATCGATTTCCGGCTTCAGGAACAAATCGAGCGGCTGAATACAGATCTGCTACCTTTCGCCCCGGAATGGACGTTTCCCGAGATGGCCAACGGAGACGCCCACAAATTCCACTTCAATAATGGATTCTTCGAACGCGTGGACGCGGAAGTTGCGTACTCGTTCGTTCGCCAGCGCAAGCCCAGGCGGATCATTGAGATCGGCAGCGGCAACAGCACCCTCGTTATGTCCACCGCCATTCGCAAGAACCAGGCCGAAGGCTTTCCCTGTGAACTCATCAGCATCGAGCCCTACCCGGCGCCCTTCCTCAAGGACGGACTCAAAGGTCTCAGCACGCTGATTGAAAAGCCTGTGCAACAGGTTCCTCTCGAGATATTCAAATCTCTCGGCAAAGGCGACATTCTCTTCATCGACTCCAGCCACGTTGTGGCCATGGATAGCGACGTTCTCTACGAAATCCTGCACATCCTGCCGCATGTCGCGCCCGGCGTCCTCGTGCACGTTCACGACATCTTTACGCCGCTGGACTACCCCGAAAAGTTCGTCATGACCAACCTCTGCTTCTGGAGCGAGCAGTACATGCTTGAGGCTTTCCTGTCGCTGAACACCAGCTTCAAGGTCATGTGGGCCTCCAGCGCCATGCAGCATTTCCACCCGGAGATCCTACGTACCGCTTTCCCCGGATGGCAGGGAAGCTTTGACCGCATGCCCGCCGAGTTGAAGGTCTTCACCCCCACAATCGACAACCACAACGTCATGCCCTGCAGTTTCTGGATGGAACGAGTCTGATTTCCGCCGCAATCCGCTAACAATCCGGGTAGTTTTTAACGAGCGATGGATCTTCCATCGCTCGTTTTCTTTTGCCTGCCAGCTATTTGACAGGAAGTCAACAACCTTAGAAAGGCAGAATCCAGGCATCTAGGGGTCATTGTTAATAAAATTAAGAAAACATGTTGTATTTATTGAAAAACTGAATTACAGTGGTTTTGTCGTTGAAAGAAAAGGGACCTCTTAACCATGGCTTCCGAAACCAAAACCGGTACTGAGTGGCAGGAATTGCTTCGCATCGCGCAAGGGGCCCCGCTGGTCGTCGAGCGCGTCAGCATTCCGGATAAGGGAATTGCCGTTGAAGGCGCTTTCATCCTTCCTCAGCTGTCGCGTCTCACTCTCGAGGATCAGGTCTTCATTACTGCCTTCGTTCGCTCCCACGGTTCCATTAAGGAGATGGAGCAGGTTTTCGGTGTGAGTTATCCCACCATTAAGAGCCGGCTGAACCGCATCGCCGGCCAGCTCGAATTTGTTGAAGTCGACCCAGCGCCTTCTCCGGCCGAGGTCCGCGTCGAAGGCCGTTCCGATGTTTTGGAACGCCTCAATCGCGGCGAGATCAGTGCGCAAGACGCCATCCAGGCTCTTGAACAGATGAAGTAGAGGGCAGGGAACTGCCTCGTGAAAGGAACCGTCATGACACCAAACATCGCCGTCGTGCAAATTGACTACCCGCATTGGCGGAGTCTCCGGCTTTGGCTGCCGCTCTTTCTGCTCTGGATACCGGTCATCCTCCTGTCGCCGATTCTCCTGCTGGTGGTCGTCGTGGTCAGCTGGGCGAACCGCATCAGCCCCTGGCGCGCAATCGCCGCTTTCTGGGAGCTCATCTGCAGCCTGCCGGGAACCGACGTCCACGTCCGCACCGAAGGCAATACCGTGCGCGTCAAGATCATTTGAACGGCGCGTTGACCAGCAACACTTGCTTGACACAGAAAACCTCGGAAGGAGGAGACCATGACCCACGAACGGCGCGCCATCCTGTCGCTCATCGCCATGGGCCGAATGACGGCAATTGAAGCCGAGCGCCTCGTCCTGGCGTGGCATGAAGCCCGCGAGTGGTTCTGGATCACCGCTCTTTCGATCGCGGTCTGCCTCATCCAGACTCACCCGCACATCCACCTCGGCAGCCTCGGCAACCTGCTCCACGGAGCCGTCGCTCAGGGCGCCCAGGCACTCCATACCGCAGCATCCATCAGCTTCAAAAGAATGGGAGGAATCGTATGAACGACAATCGACGCCAGATACTGGACATGCTTTCCGCCGGCAAAATCACAGCGGATGAGGCCGAGCGGCTGCTTGCCGCCCTTGACCCAACACCCTTCACGGCGGGACCGGAATTCACCACCACCACCAGCAGCGGAACGACCGTCAAGACCCGCGCCAAGTATCTTCGCGTCCTGGTTGAAGCTGACGAAGGCATGACCGGACTAAAAGGGCAGACCACCGTCAACGTGCGCGTGCCCATGCAACTGCTGCGCGCCGGCGTGCGCCTCGCCAGCCTCATTCCCTTGCAGGCACACGAACAGCTTGACGAGGCGCTCAGCCGCAAAGGCGTGCCCATCACACTCTCCCAGATCAAGCCTGAAAATCTGGAAGAACTGATTGACCACCTTGAGGACCTGACCGTCGACGTTGACGGAAAAGATGGGAACAGCACCAAGGTCAAAGTGTTCTGCGAGTAATGCGAAAACGACAGATTCGAGAAAAGTCTGCACCAGGCTCTGGGAGCCGGTCAGTTAACTCACGCGCCGATAGGGCCCAGGCGCATTGAGATGCTCGACTTGCCTGACTTTGGATTGCCTGACTTTGGATTGATTGATCGGGGGGGAAAGTAAAGTGATCTGTCTGCGAATGCGATTCCCGGCTTCTTCAGCCTGTCTTAATTCATAATTTGCCTGCGCCAGCAGCTCTTTGGCTCGTGCTGCGTGCCCATCCCAGTCCCACTCGTTGGCTTGCTGTGCTGCGGAAATCTTGTTAAAAGCCATATCGATGAGATTCTGGGCGTCGTCCAGGTTGGGGTGCCTGGGCGGTTTAACCTCATCTCGTTCCGGCCGCTCCTTAGCAAGGATCACGCCGATAGCAAACAGTCCCAGCGCAATCCCGGCGGCCACCATGGCCCCGCGAAATTTCATGTGGGGTACCTCCGTGCCTAAAGATAGCGTTACCTAAGTTCCAATTGCAACTATTTTTGTGCAAAAGTTGCATGAGTAACACCCGGGTAAGTGCAAGCAAGCATTCAAATTACACGGCATTGCGGAAGTCGCTCCATTTCAAAGGCGGCAGCATGCGTTCCCAAAAAAGCGAATCCCGGATCTCATTTCGAGATCCGGGATTCATCCTTACAATCTGATTTTTGCGCACCCTTACCGCGGATGCTCGTCATGATCACGGTCGCGATCGTGATGACGCGGTGCCTGCCGCACGGAAACAATCGTCCCATCCCGATCGGCCATTACGTAATTGCCGTCAATATTGCGCCATTCGTGTCCCTCGGGCGGCCGACGCAGATGGTTGGACCGGTAGTCCACCTGATTGCCGCGATTCCAGTCATCATGCGAGATCCGGGATCCCCGCTTCCATTCATCGTGGTGTCGGTATTCCCCATCATGTCGATCCTGCGACTGTGCCCGGTCGTGCCGGTCCTGGTCAGGATGCTCCTGCGCCATTACCGGTACTCCAGCAAGACCCAAAGCCAGAACGGGTAGGGCAAACGCCTTTATCATTCGGTTCATAATTACTCCTGAACCTTCGATTCCAGCCATCATGGGTCTGTTGTCCCCGGAGAATTTAAGTGCATTTGAGCTTCGATCCTTCGACGCCTCGACCTATAACTACCCTTTGCGCATCGGCTTGTGCATCGGCACCACCTGCACCGTCACATCGCGCACCTCTGACAGGAACCGGTTCAACACCGACCCCCGCAGCAGAATGTCGAATCGCGACCGCGCCGACTGTCCGAACACAACATGCGATATGCTCTCCTGCTGCGCAAACCGGATCAGAGCGTCCGACACATTCTTGTCGACAAGATTCACGACCTTGGCGCCGAGGTCGCGCGCCATTCGCTGATAGTCTTCCAGCCGTCGATGCGCGTCAGGATCGCCATGCCCCTTGTCGTCGTCGGGCTTCGTCACGTACACCGCGTACCACTCCGTCGACAGCCGCCCCGCAATACGCGAGCCCACGCGCAACAACCGCTCCGTTCCCGGCCGCGTGCTCAGACACACCATCACTTTTTCCGGCACCGTCGCCTGTTCCAGCCCCTGGGTGCGCCGGTACTCCGATTCCCGCCGGCTCACCTGTTCCGCCGTGGTGCGCAACGACAACTCGCGCAGCAGATTCAGATTCCCAATCCGGAAAAAATTCGCCAGCGCCTGCTCCACCTTTTCCGGCGCGTAAATCTTTCCTTGCCGAAGCCGGTTGCGCAACTCGTTCACGGTCACGTCAACGTTCACCACTTCATCCGCGCGCTTGAAAAAATTGTCCGGCACGGTCTCGCGGATCGTCGTGTTCGCGGAGCGGTTCACCGCATCGTTCAGCGTCTCCAGGTGCTGAATATTCACCGCGGTCATCACGTTGATGCCCGCCTCCAGCAGCTCAATCACATCCTCATAGCGTTTGCGATTCTTGCTGCCCGGCACATTCGTATGCGCCAGCTCATCCACTACCACCGTCTGCGGATGCCGCGCGATAATCGCGTCCACATCCATCTCTTTCAACGTCACGCCGTGATAAGGAATCTCCCGCAGGGGAATCAGTTCAAGATCGCGAATGCGATCCTCGGTCTCCTTGCGCCCATGCGTCTCCACCAGCCCGATCACAAGGTCGATACCTTCCTGCGACTTCATGCAGTAGGCATCGTTGACCATGTCGTAGGTTTTGCCCACGCCCGGCGCCGCGCCAATGTAGATGCGCAGCTTGCCTTGTTCCTCACGGCGTTCCAGCTTGAGTTCGGCCATTAGCCCACCTCAACCGGGTGGCGAATTTCGTTTACCGCCGCTACCGGCAGCGTGAACTTGAACGTCGTTCCGTGCCCCAGCCGGCTCTCCACCGCAATCTGGCCGCCCATCGACTCCACCAGGCGCCGCACCAGCGCCAACCCCATCCCAGTCCCCGCCTCTGACGACGCATTGAAACGATCGAAGATCGCATTCAGACGCTCCGCCTCAATCCCGCGCCCCGAATCCCGCACCGTGAACTGCACAGAATTCTTGTGCTCCTCCGCGGAAACCAGAATCTCGCCTTCCGGAGTCGAAAACTTCAGCGCGTTCGTAAGCAGGTTGTCGAAGATCGATCGCACCGCCCTTCGATCCGCGCGAATAAACGAGACATCCGCAAACGCTTTCAGCGAAATATGAACGCCCTTCTGCTGCGCCGCATCCGCATAGCGATCAACGGCCTCGCGCAAAATGGCAATGGGCCGCAGGTTTTCGAGCTTCATCTCCCGCTTGCCGGTGTCGATCTCCGCCACCTCGATCAAGTCGCTCATCAGGTCGTCGAGCTTCTGGCTCTCGTCGCTCGCCGCCGCCACCAGCTCCGCCTGCAACGACGTCAACTCTCCCGCAAATCCCTTGCCCAGCGCGTACAATCCCCGCCGCAGTTGCAGCAGAGGATCGCGCAGCTTGCGGCTCGCCACTGTGATGAATTGCGTCTTGAACCGATCGGTATTCTGCAAATAGGTAACGTCTTCCAGCGTCGTTACCGTGCCCAGCAGCCGTCCTTCCGAGTCCCGCATCGGCGTGGTTCGCAGCCTGAAGCTCCGCTCGTTGTCGCCGAAGCGTAACGGCAGCAGCGCCGCTTCATCTTCCGCGGCAACGGCCTTCTGCAAAGACACTGCGTCGCGAATCGTCCGCAAAATCTTCTCGCCGCCCGGCGTGTTATTCAGCGCCATGCGATCGCCCGCCGCCACGCCCAGTAACTCCGTCGCCGCCTGGTTCACCTTCAGCAGGTGCCCCTTCGCGTCCGTCACAATGATCGGTTCGAAAATTGATTGCAGTACCGCGTCCGAAAGCTGGAACTCCATCTGCCGGCGTCCCGCGTCGCTCTCGCGCAGATCCCTGAGCCGCACCGCAATCCGATTCAACTCCGCTGCGATTTCGCCAAAGCTGTCTCGCCCCGTGCGATCCGTCCGGTGCTCCTGGTCGCCCTGAGCAATCCGCCGCGTGTCGCGCGCCAACCCGCGAATCGGCAGCAGCACTGCCGCTATCGTCACAATCGCCGCCACCACCGCCGCCACCGGAAGTACCCAGGCGATCCACCCGTATCCCGAAGCAGACAGCGGCCGATGCGCAAGAATCCCCAGCCACACCGTCAGCGCGGCGAGAAATGTGCACCCTAACGTCAATCGCTGGGTCAGGTTCAACATGGCCGCATATTCATCGGGAGCGCTTCATCTAAATGCGTTCCTCGCGCCTTCCATTGCAAGCTGTCACAACTCTCTCATTTTCGATGATGAAGCCGTTGTGCGCAAAATGACGGCCAGGAAATGCTTATGCGGTCTTTACACATCACGGAATCCGGCAAACCGCCAGCGCATCATTGTGCCACTTGCAGTCCAGCCCCGCGATCGTTGGATAAGAAACCAGCGCCCAGTCCACGCCAAATTGCGTCTTCAACCGCTCGAAATCCTCAAGCTTGAAATGGCTCCATCCCGCCACTGCGTGCACCTCGCGCGACCACTCCGGCCCCAGCTGCGGCACCTGTGTCACCACCGCCGTATCCTTCACTCCGTCGGCCAGCTGGCTTCGTTCCGCCAGCGCACGAAAGCTGTGATAATCCTCCCCATGCGCCTCAAGGTAGTAGGGGTCCATCGCAAAATATGCATTGACCGGCGTATATCCGCGGATCCAGTCGAACGCCTGCAGCCACGGATTTCCCGGCCGCATCCACGGCATCTCCACGTGCGGACTGCTCGCAAACAGCAGCCTCTGCGGCGCAAACATCGCGGCGTTGATCGCCAGCAGGAAGACCACCCACCGCCACACCCTCGCCTTCAGCAGGTGTCGTCCCATCATGCATCCTGCCATCAGCGCCATCGCCAGGTACACCAGGTGCAGAAAGCGCATAGGCTGCATGGGCGTCAGCCGCACCAGGCCGGGCACTCCCAGGACCACCATTGCCACCGTTTGTTGAAACACCCCGTAAATCACCACCGCCAGTGCCAGTCGCGCCAACAGGGCTTCTCCCCGCCGTCGCGCGTACACATGCAGCAGCCAGAACAAAATCAGAGGCGCAATCGCGCCCAGCCACTCATACCAGCTCCAGCGATAGAGAAAGTAGTAGCTCCTTGTCGCCAGCGCCTCACGCCACGTCGCTGATGGCGGATCGAAGATCCAGCCCATCGGCACTGCCGCCGCCATCGACCTCTTCCAGAACCGCGCCCACGCCGGTGCCGGCTCCATCAACACGACTGTGAGGATCAGACAAAATGAGATTCCCAGAGCCGCCATGATCGGGTGCAACAGCATCCCAAGCAGGAGAAGAGGAATTGCCTGCCATGCCTTTCGATCCAGAATCCGGCAAATTGCAAAAAGCACCAAAGCCGTTGCCATGCTCCGCGGGTGCAAATGCTGATCCACCAGATAGAGCGCTGTGCCCGACACCGGCAAGGTAAACATCGCCGCGACCAGCGCCACTCCCGCACACTGCGCATGTCGCTCTGGAAATAATTTCTGGGCGATGGTCCAGCATGCCCATAAAATGCTGAATAGACTCAGGAATTGGAAGCCAAGTTCAACCCATGGTACGGGCATCCGCGTGACCGCAACGAAAGTAGCCATCCAGCGGTCAAACACTGTAGCTTGCAATTGAAGGCGAAAAAAATCTGAATCATGGGGGTAGAGAGTAGGTTGCAACTCGGCCTTGACCGCAGCCAGGTAAACCCCGTCATCTTCAATGCCCGGATGGTACCCCATCACCAGGAATCCGAGCAGGGTAAATGCTAGCAATAGAACGGGTTTAGCCGCAACGGTGGCGCGTCTCAAGCGTCGGGAGCTCCATTTACTCGTGCTAAGGATGTCATCCGTAACAGTAGATCCATGCTACATGCCGGTGGAACCCGAGGCAACGCAGCAACCTTCTCGCCTGTTTTCCATGAGTCGCGCCCAGGACAAGCTCGCGCTCGTCATCCCCACCCTTCGCGAAGCAGACAACCTGCGTACCCTTTTAGCCAAGACCCAGTCAGCCCTTGACGCCTCCGGTGTCCCCTACGAAATCCTCATTGTGGATGACGATAGCTGCGACGGTACTGAAGAACTTGTGAACGCCATCACGCAAGTTGACCCCCGGGTTCGACTGCTGGTTCGAAAGGGCGAGCGTGGGCTTTCCGGCGCCATCCTCCACGGTTGGCAATGTACTGACGCCGCAATCCTCGGTGTTATGGACGCTGACCTTCAGCATCCTCCTGAACTCATTCCGTCTTTAATCGCGGGACTCATCAAAGGAAATGATCTGGTCATCGGCAGCCGTTATGCCCACGGTGGCGGCATCGGCGCGTGGAACCCGATCCGCAAGCTCATCTCCGCCGCCGCGGTCTGGGTCACCTACCCCCTTCAGCGTTCCTACATTCGCGCCCACGATCCCATGTCGGGCTTCTTCTTCGTGCGCCGCAAGTGCGTTGAAAACGTTTTGTTCCAGCCCACCGGCTTCAAACTCCTCCTCGAGATCCTGGTCCGCGGCCACATAGCATCCGTCGACGAGATCCCCTTCGAATTCGGCCGCCGTTCCGCTGGCTGCAGCAAAGCCAACCTCAAAGTCGCCTGGGAGTACCTCCGCCTCTTGATCCGCCTCTACGGCCAGCGCATGCAGGGTCTACCCGTCATTACCGAAGAACCCGCCGGCGACTAAGCACCTCCGGTCGTTCTCGCTTTTGTATTTCGGGTTTCGTTTCCACAACTAAGAAGTGTCATCCCGAGCGGAGTGCTTTTCAACGGAGCCGAGGGACCTGCTTTTGTCTTTCGGTAGTTCCCGCACACGGCTGGCCGGAACCCGCACAACCCCTCCCACAATTTAAGAAGTGTCATCACAATTAAAAAGTGTCATCAATTTGAGAAGTGTCATCCCGACCGGAGTGCTTTTCAGCGGAGCCGAGGGACCTGCTTTTGTCTTTCGGCAGTTCCCGCACACGGCTGGGTGGGGACCGCACAACACCTCAAGAAGCAACGCCGTCGCATCAGCGCCCGTCGAAACAGGTTTGAGGTGAGTTCGATGAAACAGATGACATGCAAGGAACTCGGCGGGAAATGCGATACGAAGCTATCGGCCAATTCGTGGGACGAGATGGTAAAGACCATGACGAAGCACGTCATGGATAAGCACCCCGACGTGGCGAAACAGATGGAGCAGATGCACAACCAGGATCCCCAAAAATGGGGAAAAGAGACGAAACCGAAATGGGACGCGACCCCCGAAAGATGAGGAAGTGCGGTGCGCTCCGCATCTCGGAAGAGCCGAAAGACGACAAGGCTGTTGGAGGCGCAATTTTTCCCGGTCTGAAAAGTTGTCAAGTGCCAGCCCTGTGGAAAACGTCCCAAATTACACAAAACAAAGCGAAAAAATATTTCGCAGAATTAGGTATTAATTCGCTGAACCTGCCATACTTGAAATAGTCGAACAAAAGCCCGCCACACCGGCGGGCTTTTTTCATTGCAACAAGATTGAGGAGCCAGCCATGTCGATGACCGCCGCCAACCAAACCCTTCGGGTCTTTAGCCCCCAATCTCTGAACACCATCTGTCTATCCCGGCCCCGTCTTCTTCATCCCTTCATCACTCATTCACTTCATCACTCCTTCACGTGCTCACTGTCCACTGCCCACGGCCAACTGTTGACTGTCCACTGTCCACTGCTCTTGTGATCCAAATCACGGTGAGCACAAATTCCCCCATTTTCGGTGTGCAATCCCATGAAACCATTCAACATGACCGTTTTTTTTATTTGCATGTGAAAGTGCCTTTTGCAACACTTCCGCAGCAAAAACAGTGGTTGTGCCACAAAACTTGGGTGCCCCAGTCTCCGAAGTTGGAGACATGGGATACCACTACCGCTCACTTGTAGTCGAACGTCGTGCTCCCCATCACGATTCCGCTTGACGACCGCAGAGTACACTGGCTAAGGCGTCGAAACCGGCCTCGCGGGCACGGACAAAAGGCGTCCAGATTCAGGGAATTTCCAGGCGACCCCAACCGGGCGCAAAACAAAAAATTGAGGAGATGGTTTCAATGCGAATTGCTCTGTTGACCGGCGGCGGCGACTGCCCCGGATTGAATGCGGTGATCTACGCGGCAGTGAAAAAGGGAATCAACCACTACGGCGATGAGTTCATCGGATTTTTGAACGGCTGGCGCGGCGTGCTCGACAACAACTTTATTCCGCTCACGCTCGAAAGTACCGACGGCATTCAACTCAAGGGCGGCACCATCCTGCACTCCTCGCGCACCAACGTCAAAAAGATCCCCGGCGGCATCGACAAGGTGAAGGAAGTGCTGAAGGCCAACAACGTGGACGCGCTCATTGCCCTGGGCGGCGACGACACGCAATCCGTCACCCTCTTTCTCAGCGAAAACGGCATTGACGCCATCGGCGTCCCCAAGACCATCGACAACGATATCAACGGCACCGACGCCACCTTTGGCTATGACACCGCCGTGATGATCGCCACCGAAGCCATCGATCGCATTCACACCACTGCCGATTCACATAATCGCGTCATTGTGGTTGAAGTGATGGGACGCGATGCGGGCTGGATCGCGATGGCCGCCGGCGTGGCCGGCGGCGCGCACGTAGTCCTGGTTCCTGAGAAGGAAATCGACATCGACCACACCTGCGCGCTGCTCAAATACAACTACGACCACGGCAAGCACTACGGCGTCGTCGTGGTCGCGGAAGGCTGTCATCTTCCTGAAGTCGGCCAGGTCATCGGATCGAAGGAAGTGGATTCATTCGGCCACGCGCGCCTCTCCGGCATCGGTGAAGCGCTGGCAGACTTGATTGAGAAGAAGACCGGATTTGAGACCCGCAGCGTGAACCTGGGCCACACCCAGCGCGGCGGCGTTCCCACGGCCTACGATCGCCTGCTGGGCCAGCGCTACGGCCTGCACGCCATCGACATGGTGCATGAGAAGAAGTGGGGCCGCATCGCCGTTCTCAAGGGAACCGACATTACCGACATCACCATCAAGGAGGCGATTGCCACTAACCGCCGGCTCGATCAGCGCTTCTTTGACGTGATCAGCGGACTTGAAGCAAAAGTGTAAGAGCAGGGAATAGGGAATAGGAAATCAGGAAGGGCGCGCCGATGGCGCGCCCTTCGTCGTTAGGAGGAACTGGAAGCTGAGAGCTAATGGCTGAAAGCTAGTCTTTCAACACACCAGTTGCTTGCGGGTCATCTTGATGCCGTCGAGGCGGCCCAGGAGTGTGACGGCGATGCGCTCGGGATCGAAGAGCCGCTGTGCCATGGCCTGCACCTGTTCGCCCGTCACGGCGTCGATGCGTGCAATGATCTCGTCGGACGAGAAGAATTGCCTGAAGTAGATCTCCTGGCGCGCAAGGTTGGCCATGCGTGAGTTCGAACTCTCGAGCCCCATCAGGATGTTGCCCTTGAGCTGATCCTTGGCGCGAGTGAGCTCCTCGTCAGGCAGAACTTCCTGCTTCAGCTTCTTGAACTCATCCATGATCAGGTCGATGCATTCGAGCGCCTTGCCTGCGGAGGTGCCGGCGTAGACACACAGAGTGCCGGTGTCGCGATAAGGACTGAGGTCGGAGAAAACCGAATAGGCCATGCCGCGCTCTTCGCGAATGGTCTGGAAAAGGCGCGAGCTCATGCCGCCGCCGAGCACGGTGTTGAGGATGAGGGTTGCGTAGCGGTTCTCGTCCGTGATTGGGGGTGCGGGAACGCCCAGGCAGATTTGCACCTGTTCGAGGGCCTTCTTGTTCTTCAGCAGGATGCGGGCACCGGCAATCGGGGCCGGCAACTCCGAGAGCGGCTCGCCTCCCTGAAGCGGGGCGAACTTGCTGGCAACGGCCTCAACAAACTGGTCGTGCTCCAGATTTCCCGCGGCCGAAAAAACCATGTTTCCAGAATGGAAGCGTCCGCCGTGGTAGTCGAGCAGCTTCGGTTGATCGAGCCGGGCGACAGTTGCGGTGGTTCCCAGGATCGGCTTGCCGAGCGGATGGTCCTTCCAGAAGTTCTGCGTGAACAGCTCATGCACCAGGACATCGGGATTGTCTTCGTCGATCTTGATTTCTTCGAGAATCACGCCGCGTTCGCGCTCAATGTCGCTGGAAGCAAATACGGGATTCAGCACCAGGTCAGCCAGAACGTCGAGGGCGATGGGAACGTGGTCGGCGAGCGACTTCACGTTGAAGCAGATGGTTTCCTTGCCTGTGAAGGCGTCGAGGTTGCCGCCGATGGAGTCCATCTCCCGCGCGATCAACTGGGCGGAGCGGTTGCGCGTGCCCTTGAACACCATGTGCTCGACAAAGTGGGAAATTCCGTTGGTCTCCACGGCCTCGCCGCGCGATCCTGACTTGATCCATACGCCCATGGCCACTGAGCGCATGTAATCCATGCGTTCGGTGAGCACGATAAGCCCATTTGGCAACACCGTGCGGCGAAGATTGCGTTCAATTGACATTTTCACCTGGTTTGGTTCAGTTGTAGGCCAGACGGCACTGAGGAATCTTCAAGCGGGGTCGCCTGTTCCGGCGACTGCTGGCTTGGATGATGGAACGAGTAGGGGCAGGCTGCATGGGTGTCGCAAATGCTCTATGCTGAGCCAAGCGTGGCCTCGAAGTACACCCAACTCGTCCCCTCTAGGATAACCGATCTTCCGACGGTGTCGCCGCTGTTCGGCCTCAGCCGGCCGGAACTGGTAACGCGCGTGGTTGAAACAGGGGAGCCCGCGTGGCGTGGGCAGCAGCTCGCGGAAGCGCTCTATCATCAACGGATTGAGTCAGTTGGCGAGATTACCACCTTCTCGAAGGAACTCCGGCAGAAGCTCGATTCGCTGGGCTGGCGGGTTGGCCGTCCGCGGATCGCCCAAGTCTTCAAATCGGTCGACGGGACGGAGCGCTACCTGGTAGAGGGACGTGCCCCGGATGGCGGGAGCTCGGCGGACACGGTGGAGACGGTCTGGATGCCGGAGGGCGACGAGGGCGAATCGGGAGATGGATCGGACGAGGCTGGGGCCAAGGACGAGGGAGGAAGGACGGACGAGGGACCAGGGACCAGGGGCGCGGGACGAGGCTGGGACCGGGCGACGATCTGCGTTTCCAGCCAGGTGGGCTGCGCGGTCAACTGCCAGTTCTGCCTGACGGCGAAGCTTGGCCTGCAGCGCAACCTGTCTGCGGGGGAGATCGCCGGGCAAGTGGTTTCTGTTCTGGATCGGCAGAAGGTGGAGATCGGCCGCGACCGCGTGAACCTGGTTTTCATGGGGATGGGCGAGCCGTTCCTGAACTACGACAACTTCATGGCGGCGGTGCGATTGCTTGTTGAGGAAGTGGGACTCAGTCCGCAGCGCATGACGGTATCGACTTCGGGCATTGTTCCCGGCATTCTGCGATTCGCCGAGGAGCCGGCGGAGGTTCGGCCGAAGCTTGCCATCAGTCTGAATGCACCCAACGACGCCGTGCGCAGCGAGATCATGCCGATCAATCGCAAGTGGCCGATCGAGGCGGTTGTCGATGCGGTGCGAGGGGTGAAGCTGCGGCCGCGCGAGCGGATCACGTTTGAGTATGTGCTGCTGGCCGGAGTGACGGACAAGCCGGAGCACGCGCGGGAAGTGGCGCGGCTGGTGCGGCGGTCGGGATTGCCTGCGAAGGTGAACCTGATTGCGTGGAATCCGGGGCCGGGGATTCCTTACGCCATGCCTGAGGCGAGCGGCTGTGGATGAATTTCGGCGAGCGCTGGCGGGAGAGGGTGTTGCGGCTTATCTGCGGCGTCCGCGCGGGCGGGATATTTACGCGGCTTGCGGGCAGTTGAAGAGGACTGTGGAAGGGTGAATCAAGAGCTTCTGAACGAGGTTGGGTTTCGTGGTCTCCCACCCTTTCACGGTGAGGCTGTGAAAGGATGGGGCACCCGCAGTTGAAGAGGACTGTGGAAGGGTGATCAGAGGCTTCTGAACGAGGTTGGGGTTCGTGGTCTCCCACCCTTTCACGGTGAGGCTGTGAAAGGATGGGGCACCCGCAGTTGAAGAGGACTGTGCAAGGGTGATGAGGCTTCTGAGCGGGGTTGGGTTTGTGGTCTCCCACCCTTTCACGATGAAACTGTGAAAGGATGGGGCACCCGCTCCTCTGGTGTGGTTGAGGGTGGGCCAGCCGCCTATAGTTCTCCACCTTCTCCCCGGACCTTTTCACCAAGGCTAAGAAGAAAACGCCAACAGGCCATAGGCAATGACGTTGGTGACGATCAATGACGCAATAAAGACAAGTCCACCGAAGGGCCGCTTCTTACAAGCAATGATGTAATCATGCCGCCTGGGAAAAGAAGGAGCCCGGAGATAGTTTGAAGAAAAACCAGATGGTATTTTGCGGCGACTAGTGTGAGGAAGAAGTCGCTATAACAAATCCGACTATCGACACAAAAGCTCTTTTCACTATTTCACTCGACTATTGCTTTTTCGGTGGCGTTATCGCCTTCTGATGAGGGTGCCGGAGGAGCCGGTATCTCATTCTTCGAGTTTTCACTTTCGTCCAAGGTCCAAGAATGAGGGTGCCCCATCCTTCGCGTTCTTTGCGAAGGGTGGGCTGCAGAACTGTCTGTTCACCAATGTTTGGTTGAGGTCCCGTCTGCGCGCGGCCCATTCCAACTCGATCTCCACGGTGCTCAGAGCGCCCGTCGCGTAATGAACGAAACTTGACCACGGCCAATCTCCGGGTTTCTCGACCAACCCACGCGTGACTGGATTGCGATGCATGTACCGCAGCTTCTCAACATGTTTCTTCTGGGTCCAGACGTTGAAGTCATAGTAGCGCGTGTGCCAGAAGCGCAGGTCGCCCTTGCTTTTGAGTTTTCGTGACGTCTTCTGCTTCAACACCTGAATGACCAGTGAAAGGGGCGAAACCGGAGGCTCGTTCACGAGCAAGTGAACGTGCTCCGGCATGAGAACGTATCCGGCGACGACGAACCCATGCGCGCGCCGGACCGCCTCAAGCTCTTCCTCAAAGACCCAGTAAGCCTCGCCACAGCTCAGCAGCGGGAGTCGTTGATAGCAACTGAAGGTTATGAAATGAAAGTTCCCGGCTTTCTGATATCGAACAAGACCCGTGGGCATGGCAGGGGAATTCTACAAGGCGAAAAGCCTTCACGCTTGTGATCGTCGTCAGGGTTCGTGGTCTCCCACCCTTTCACGGTGAGGCTGTGAAAGGATGGGGCACCCGCATTGTGGTGTGGGAGGAAAAGCGAGGTTGGGTTCGTGGTCTCCCACCCTTTCACGATGAGGCCGTGAAAGGATGGGGCACCCGCCTCTGTGGTGTGGGAGGAAAAGCGAGGTTGGGTTCGTGGTCTCCCACCCTTTCACGATGAGGCCGTGAAAGGATGGGGCACCCGCCTCTGTGGTGTGGGAGGGAAAGCGAGGTTGGTTCGTGGTCTCCCACCCTTTCACGGTGAGGCTGTGAAAGGATGGGGCACCCGCATTGTGGTGTGGGAGGAAAAGCGAGGTTGGGTTCGTGGTCTCCCACCCTTTCACGATGAGGCTGTGAAAGGATGGGGCACCCGCATTGTGGTGTGGGAGGAAAAGCGAGGTTGGGGTTCGTGGTCTCCCACCCTTTCACGATGAGGCTGTGAAAGGATGGGGCACCCGCATTGTGGTGTGGGAGGAAAAGCGAGGTTGGGTTCGTGGTCTCCCACCCTTTCACGATGAGGCTGTGAAAGGATGGGGCACCCGCATTGTGGTGTGGGAGGAAAAGCGAGGTTGGGTTCGTGGTCTCCCACCCTTTCACGATGAGGCTGTGAAAGGATGGGGCACCCGCATTGTGGTGTGGGAGGAAAAGCGAGGTTGGGTTCGTGGGTGACGGAAAATTACTGGCGCAGGGCTGTCAATTGCAACAGGTGGCTAACGTTGAGGGATGGCTCTCGGATTTCGCTGAAGACGCGAAGCTTTATTTAGGCCCGGCAACAAGTCTCACCACTACGCAGGAATCGCCGGACATTTATCTAGATCTCAAATTCCGCGCGGAGATTGACCGCAGAACGTTTCTTTTAACGCACAATCATTTGGAGCCAGCAACGGCACCCCAAGTCTCGCCGCACTATCTTCACGCGCCCAGTGGGAACAAAGACGGAACAATGAAGTAGAGAGAGCGCGTGGGCGGGTGTGGGTCGAGTTACGGTGGGCTGCATTGGTATCCCATGTCTCCAAAACCGGGAGACATGGGGCACCCAGGGTTGTGGTGAGTTTGCATCGCAAAGGCAAAGGCAAGAACAGGCGCGGATCGTTCGACTCCGTTTGGCAAGGAAACGCCAAACTCCACTCAAGAAGACAAGACTCTGGGGTGGGTTTGTGGTATCCCACCCTAAGCGCGAGAGACAACGACGCGCTTAGGATGGGGCACCCTCGGGTTGTGGTGAATGGAGGGAAGGCAAAGACGGTTGAGATTTTTGGTATCCCATGTCTCCAAAACCGGGAGACATGGGGCACCCAGGGTTGTGGTGAAGGGAGGGAAGGCAATTCATTGTTGAATTTCGTGCAGGATGGCTTGCTCGACTGCGGGGAGGACTCGCTGGATGGTGGGGGAGAGTTCGGTGCCCCATTCGATGAGCGCGGGTTCGATGCCGAAGACCGTTACTTCGGGCGTGCGATCGCTGCCCGCCATGTAGAGGACACGGGAGAGATCGAAGCCGTGGAGAGAGGCCAGCATGTCAGGGTGCAGGCACTGATCGAAGGGGACGCGGTAGACACTGCCGGGGGCGCCGCCGCCCTCCATGGCATCGATGAGCAGAATGCGGTCGGCTTTTTCGATGTCGGGCAGGACGTCAAGAAATGCTGTGCCGGCTTCTACCACGCGAGATGTTTTGCGGAAGAGCTGCGCTGCGAGAGAGGGCGCGGGCGACGTGCACGCCCACACCCTCATCGCAAAGCAGCAGATTGCCCATACCGAGAATTAACGTTTGCACGATTAGAACTCGGCCTGGGCGTTGAGGATGGTTACCGGTTTTCCATCGGGCCGCATGACGTGCACGGCGCACGACATGCAGGGATCGAAGGAGTGGACCACGCGAAGGACCTCGACCGGCTGCGCTGCAATTGCGACCGGGGTGCCGATAAGAGCCTGTTCCATGGGGCCGCGCACATTGATTGTGTCCCTGGGCGAGGCGTTCCAGCAGGTTGGCGTGATGATCTGGTAGTTGCCGATGGAGGCCATACCATTGGGCGCGAGCGTGGTGCTGGCCGCTGTGGACATCCAGTGGCCGAGTGCGCCGCGGGGGGCTTCAGTCAATCCTTCACCCGCCTTGCTGAAGGGCGCTGTGACGGGCGTGTACTCCGACCCGCCTACGGTGAGCTGGTCGAGCCAGGTCGAGCATGGCGTCGGCGATCTTCTGCGTTTCAAGCGCGCGGGCCATGTGGCGATCCATTACGGAGATGCCCTGGCGATAGTCGCCGTTGATCCACATGCGGGCCAGTGGGCCGGCTTCGCAGGGATGGGTGCTGTAGCGCGGAGCCTTGAGCCATGAGTATGCGTTGGTCTTGGTGGCGGGATCGACCGTAACCGTGGTGCCCTTGGTGGGATTGAGATTGTTGGTGGAGTTGTCGTACCAGGAGTTGGTGACGCTCTCAGTAATGCTCGAAGTGGAGAGGGTGCGGACCGAGGCGTTGTTGGTGTTGTAGACGACGCCGCGCTTGAGCAGGCGCTGCGGGCTCGTATTGCCGTCCAGATCGAATACGCCGTACGCGATGAGGTTGCCGGGTCCTTTGCCTACCTGGTGATAGTCGGAGTAGGTGCTGGAAAGCAACTGCACATCGGGAACATAGTTATTGTTGATGAAGTTGATGAGGTCGTTGAGGTATCCGTTGAAGCTGCTGATCATGCTGCTGGTGGGCTTGGTGGTGAAGCCGCCGGCCTGGATGGCGGAGAGGCCGGGCATTCTGCCGGCGAAGATGGCGGCCATTTCGTGGGCCTGGCGCCGCATGGTGACGGCGGTGACGAAGTTGGTGACGATCTGCTGCATCGACGAGCTGCGCATCAGGTCGACGTTCCAAGTGGGCGTCCAGGGAGCGGATGCGGGCGGAGTGATGTAGTCGAGGGCTGCCAGCAGGTAAAAGTGCAGAATGTGCGACTGAATAAAGTTGGCGCCAAGCACGAGGTTGCGGAGGATGCGGGCGTTGGTGGGAACGGTGATGCCCGCAGCGTGTTCGATGGCCAGGGCCGCGGCGGTGGCGTGCGAGACGGGGCAGACGCCGCAGATGCGCTGGGTGATGTAGGGAGCGTCTTTGGTGTCGCGCCCCACGAGGATTTTCTCAAAGCCACGGAACTGGGTTCCGGTGCACTGCGCGTCAGTGACTTGCTGCTTGCCGCTGACGGTATCAATGGTGACCTGCACCTTCATGTGTCCTTCAATGCGGGTTACCGGATCAACGATGGTAATCTGTGCCATTTCTCAATCTCCAAAAGTTCGTAAGGGAACGAATCGGCTGCGAATTCAGAATCAGCCCGGTCGGCCGTTCGTGTGGCATGAGGTGCAGGAAAGCTTGGTGGCCGACTTGTGACCTGACGGAGTTGCGCCGACGGTGCTGAACAGGGGCGCGTACTTGTCAGGGAAGCCAGGTTCGGTGCAGCCCTGGCAAAGCGAGTCGGCGCCATTGCCGCTGCTCGTCATGGATCCAACACACCAGTTCACTTCGTTGTTCCACAGGCGCGTGGGGCAGTCGGCGTGAGTCTGGCGGCCTTTGCAGCCGAGGTTGCCGTTGCACAATCCGGTGGAGGCGAGCGAGGTGGCCCAGGATTTGTTGGACCGCGGACACTGGCTATGCACGGTTCTTCCGTAGAGCGTGGTGGGGCGGGAGGAACTGTCGAGCGTGGGCGTGACGCCGGAGAGCAGTTGCGCGATGGTCCACACGATCCAGTCAGGATGCGGCGGGCAGCCGGGGATGTTGATGGTGGAGATGCCGGTAGCCGCGCTGACGCTCTTGATCGCCGTGGGATTGGGCTTGGCGGCGGCCATTCCACCGAATGACGCGCAGGTTCCGATGGAAAGCACCTTCAGGGCCCTGGGTGCGAGTTGCTGGACTGCGGCGAGGGCCGTGACATCGACACCGTTCTGCGTGTAGATGGTGCAGGTTTTGCCGTTGTAGAGGGTGGGAATGCCGCCCTCGACAGCGAGGATGAATTTGCCGGTGGGAAGGGTCTGGAGCAGTTGTACTGCGGAACTGCCGGCCGCTCCCATGAGCGTGGGGTGATAGACGAGGTCGATGGTATGAATGAGCAGGTCGGCCAGATCGACCGGGGCGGTGGAGGAGATTCGGTTGGCGAGGGAGACGGTACAGCCCGTGCATCCCGCGGCTTTGATCCATACGATGGGAGGACCGCTGGTGGCAGCAAGCGCCTTCTGCAGCGGAGCGAGCGTGGCGGTAAGCCCGAGCGCAGCGGCAGAACTGGTGCAGTAATTCAGAAATTCGCGACGAGTAACTTTCATGGGCACCTCGAATGAATCGGAATGATGACGATGCACGCGCGGGAACATCGGTGTCTGGTCGACACGAAGCGGTTCCGCGTTCGATAGATCCAAGGGTGAGAAGTACAAAGCGCGGAGGTCCCGCGCGAGAAAAACCGGGTGGCCTTTAATTGTTTAGAGGCTCATTTTTTCCCTATAGGTAAAGCCAGTATTGCTATTCGGTGATTTAGTGAAAGTGATGGGGATCACGACTATGTGTTTGCTTTTGTGAGGAGGGCTTTGCGAGAGGTGTAAGGAAGGTTACGTAGCTGTGGCCATTTTGGGAGATATTCAGGTGGCAATCGGGCTGGCGAGGTTTGGTTTACCAGCGATCCACAGCTTATTCGCGACAGAATGATGTTTTGAACTCGGAGATGGCGACTCGAGAACTGCGCACTTCGGACGCCAGGACGCGCACAACCATCAGGGCGAGCATCGGCTCGCTCTGCAGCAGGGAATAGAAAGTCTCGCAGGCGACGTGGCCTACCCTTGCGCCCCTCTTTGCGATTGCCGTCAATGAATATGGCTTGTCGCTCACCAATGCCGGCAAACCGAGAATGGACCCGGGCGCAATTGAAGTCACGATCAGCGGAGCCCCGTACTCGTTTTCCAAAATCATCGTGGCTTCTCCGCTGAAGAGAAGGTAGAGTCCGGATGGATTCTCACCCTGGCCGAAAAGCCTGCGGGCCTCGGGGCATTCCAGATGAACCGCGTGCGGCCGGAGTTTGGCGAACAACTCCGGCTCGACCACGAACGCTGACACATCAAGATCCATTCTGAGAAGACTGCGCGTGTGGGCCGCCCATCGAATGTGATTGAGGTCACTTTTGGATGTTCGCGATCTGCAGTGGTTTTGTGCCAGCCCCACTTCCCATCACGCTGGCCTTGAATCCGGCCAAGAGCGTAGACGGCGGTGCCGCATCGTGTAAGAAGAGTGTCACGATGCGGGATGGGCTGGGTCCCATGTGTTGGGTATCACAGCTAGGGGCAGTTGTCGGGAAGAGACTCACGGTAGCGAAAGTTTGCCCGCTTGACAGGCCATGAACGTGCCAGCGGGAATCGCGAGAAAACCGCGCTAGCGCGCTGTGAGGCAGATGGAATGAGTCAACAAGATACGGCCGGAAAAATGGTGATTATGGATGGGAACGAGGCTGCCGCCTCGGTTGCTTATCGACTAGCCGAAGTGGTTGCGATCTACCCGATTACACCGTCGTCACCGATGGCGGAGTGGGCGGACCAGTGGCGCTCGGAAGGCAAGAAGAACATCTGGGGCGCATTGCCGATCGTGGAAGAGCTGCAGAGCGAAGGCGGGGCTGCAGGCGCGCTGCACGGAGCTTTGCAGGCCGGGGCTTTCGCGCACCACATTTACGGCGTCGCAGGGCTTGCTGCTGATGATTCCCAACATGTTCAAGATTGCCGGTGAGCTGACCCCGGCGACGATGCACGTGACGGCGAGAACGCTGGCGACTCATGCGCTCTCGATTTTTGGCGATCACAGCGACGTGATGGCCTGCCGCGCGACCGGGTGGGCGATGCTGTGTTCGAATTCTGTGCAAGAGTGCGCTGACCTGGCGCTGATTGCGCAGACGGCGACGCTGGAATCGCGGATTCCTTTCATTCATTTCTTTGATGGTTTCAGAACTTCGCATGAAGTGGGCAAGATTCTGCCCATCAGCGACGAGACGATCCGCGCGATGGTGCACGATGAGCACATTATCAAGTTCCGGCAGAATGCATTGAGCCCGGATCGGCCGATCATTCGCGGGACGGCGCAGAATCCTGATGTGTTCTTCCAGGCGAGGGAGGCTTGCTCGCCGTTCCATGCGGCGGTGCCGGGAATCGTGCAGCAGGTGATGGACCGATTCGCGGTGCAGACGGGGCGCGCGTATCGCCTGTTTGACTACTACGGCGCGGCTGATGCGGAGCGCGTGATTATCATGATGGGCTCGGGCGCAGAGGCTGCCGAAGAGGCTGTTGACGCGATGAATCGCGAAGGCGAGAAGGTTGGCATCCTGAAGGTGCGGCTGTATCGGCCGTTCGATGCTTCGGCTTTCCTGAAGGCGCTGCCGGCGACGGTGAAGTCGATTGCGGTTCTGGATCGCTGCAAGGAGCCGGGCGGGGCGGGCGAGCCGCTGTACCAGGACATCGTGACGGTGCTGGCGGAGAATTCCGCGACACTGCCGTTTGCGAAGCCGACGGTGATTGGCGGGCGCTATGGGTTGTCGTCGAAGGAATTTACGCCGGCGATGGTGAAGGGCATCTACGACGAGCTGGCAAAGCCGGCTCCGAAGAATCACTTCACGATTGGCATCAATGACGATGTGAGCTTTACGAGCTTGACGTACGATCCGGCGTTCTCGACCGAGGATCCGCGGACGGTGCGGGCGCTGTTCTACGGGCTTGGATCCGATGGAACGGTGGGCGCGAACAAGAATTCGATCAAGATTATCGGCACCGAGACGGAGAATTACGCGCAGGGCTACTTTGTGTACGACTCGAAGAAGTCGGGGTCGATGACGACGTCGCACCTGCGGTTTGGGCCGACGCCGATCCGGTCGAGCTACCTGATTTCGAAGGCGAGCTTTGTGGCGTGCCACAACTTCAGCTTCCTGGAAAAGATGAATGTGCTGGAGGCTGCGATTCCGGGAGCGGTGTTCCTGCTGAACTCGCCGTTTTCGGCTGCTGAAGTTTGGGAGCATCTGCCGATGACCGCGCAGGAAGAGATTCTGCGCAAGAAGATCGACTTCTACGTGATTGACGGCTACGCGGTGGCGCGCGAGGCGGGGATGGGCACGCGCATCAACACCATCATGCAGACGTGCTTCTTTGCGATCAGCGGCGTGTTGCCGCGCGAGGAAGCGATTGCGCAGATCAAGAAGGCCATCAAGAAGACGTACGGCAAGCGCGGCGAGGCGGTAGTCCAGAAGAACTTTGCGGCGGTTGATGCGGCGCTGGCGCATCTTGAAAAGGTGGAGTTGCCGAGCGCGGCGTCATCAGCGTTCGATATCGAAGGCGTGATTTCGAGCAAGGCTCCGAAGTTTGTGCACGATGTGCTGGGGCAGATTGCTTCTGGCCACGGCGACATGCTGCCGGTGAGCGCGATTCCTGCGGGCGGAGCGTTTCCGACGGGCACGGCACAGTGGGAGAAGCGCAATATTGCGCAGTCGATCCCGGTGTGGGACAAGGACCTGTGCATCCAGTGCGGCAAGTGCGTGATGGTGTGTCCGCATGCGGTGATTCGCGCCAAGGTGTACAGCGGCGACCTTGCGAGTGATGCTCCGGCGAGCTTCCAATGGGCGAAGCCGAAGTGGAAGGGGATGGAGCAGGAGCGGTATACGCTGCAGGTGGCTCCGGAAGACTGCACGGGCTGCGCGGTTTGCGTGGAAGTGTGCCCGGTGAAGAGCAAGAGCGATGCGAGCCACAAGGCCATCAACATGGCGGAACAGGCTCCGCTGCGCAAACAGGAGCGGGAGAACTGGGAGTTCTTCCTGGGGCTGCCGGAGGTGGACCGCAGCAAGCTGTCGCATGGGCAGGTGAAGGACTTGCAACTGCTGCAACCGTTGTTCGAGTTCAGTGGTGCGTGCGCGGGATGCGGCGAGACTCCTTATGTGAAGCTGCTGACACAGTTGTTTGGTGATCGGCTTTATGTGGCGAATGCGACAGGCTGCTCGTCGATCTACGGTGGCAACTTGCCCACGACTCCCTACTGCAGCAACGCGCAGGGACGCGGGCCGACGTGGGCGAACTCACTGTTTGAAGACAATGCGGAATTCGGATTCGGAATGCGGGTGGCGCTGGACCAGCAGAAGGCGTTTGCGGAGATGCTGGTGGCGCGGGTGGCGGGAGCGGTTGGCGAGGAACTGGCCAATGCGCTGCTGACCGCGCCGCAGAAGACGGAGACCGGAGATCAATGCGCAACGCGAGCGGGTGAAGATTCTGCGCGAGAAGCTGGCGGATGTTGGCTCGAGCGACGCGAAGAACCTGATGGCGATTGCGGACACGCTGGTAAGGAAGAGCGTGTGGATCCTGGGCGGCGATGGATGGGCGTTCGACATCGGCTTCGGCGGACTGGATCACGTGCTGGGTTCGGGCAAAAATGTGAACGTGCTGGTGCTGGATACCGAGGTGTACTCGAATACCGGAGGGCAGGCATCGAAGGCGACGCCGCGCGGTGCGGTGGCGAAGTTTGCGGCCGGCGGCAAGCAGAACAGCCGCAAGGATCTGGCCATGGAAGCGGTGAGCTACGGCTCGGTGTACGTGGCGCAGGTGGCGCTGGGCGGCAACGACTCGCATGTGGTCAAGGCTTTCCAGGAAGCCGAAGCGCACGAAGGGCCGTCGATCATCATTGCCTACTCGAGCTGCATTGCGCATGGATACGACCTGGTGCATGGGCTGGAGCAGCAGAAGCTGGCGGTGCAGTCGGGCTACTGGCCGCTGATGCGCTACAACCCGGAGCTGCGGGAGAGCGGCAAGAATCCGTTCCAACTGGATTCGAAGGCGCCGTCGATCCGGCTGAAGGAATATACGTATCGCGAGGCGCGGTACACGATGCTGGCGCGCAGCAATCCCGAGGTGGCCGCGGAGCTGTTGAAGGGCGCGCAGGACGATGTGGAGCGGCAGTGGCGTGTGTATTCGGCGAGGGCGGCGATGCCAGGCCGCGGCGAGACGCCGAATATTGCTCCTCCGGAGAAGCCGGCGGAGAAACTTGAGCCGGTGATTGCCGGGGGTGCGGAATGATTGATTTGAAGACCAGTTATCTGGGATTGAAGCTGAATGGGCCGCTGGTTGTGTCGTCGACGCCGCTATCGGAGTCGCTGGACAACGTAAGGCGGATGGAGGACTCGGGTGCGGCGGCCATTGTGATGACGTCGCTGTTCGAGGAGCAGCTGGCGCTGGAGTCGGGCGCGCTGGATGAGGACTTGTCGCGAGGGACGGAGTCGTTTCCGGAGTCGCTGGGCTACCTGCCGGATCTGGAAGACTACCGCATGACGCACGAGGTTTACCTCGAGCACATCCGGCGTTCGAAGGAAGCGACGAAGATTCCGATCATTGCGAGCTTGAACGGAGCGACGACTGGCGGATGGCTTCGCTTTGCGTGCGAGATGGAGCAGGCAGGGGCAGATGCTATCGAGTTGAATACGTATGCGCTGGCCACACATCGCGGCCAGACTTCAACTGAACTGGAATTGCAACTTTTGGAACTGACGGACAGCGTGTGTCGCGCGGTGAAGGTGCCGGTGGCGGTGAAGCTGTCGCAGTCATTCACGAGTCTTCCGCACCTGGTGGGTCGACTGGATGATGTGGGAGCTGCGGGCGTGGTGCTGTTCAATCGCTTCTATCAACCGGATTTCGACATTGAGGCGATGGAAGTGCGGCCAACGCTGCACTTTTCAACACCGTCAGAATTACTGCCGCGGTTGCACTGGGCAGCGATACTGTTTGGGCACGCGAAAGCTGATATTGCGATTACCGGTGGCGTGCACACGGCGGAAGATGTGCTGAAGTCGGTGATGGCGGGCGGAAGCGTAGCAATGATGGCGTCAGCGCTGCATATTCACGGAATTGAGCATATCGGACGTGTCCTGGCGGATATGGAGTATTGGCTGGAACGGCGGGAGTACTCGTCGTTGTCGGCTACGCGCGGGTGTTTGAGCAGGAGATCTGTACCGGATACGTCGCCATTCGATCGCGGGAACTATATCAAGACGCTGAGCTCGTATAGTCTGCGCCAGACGGTGGCTGCTTTTTAAGGAACGCTGAACGACTGAAATTGAATGCGGCTGCGCCCGGCGAGGGTGCGGCCGCTCTTTTTTTGTGTGGTGAGGGGGGTGCGGCTATGATGCGGTGGGAACGTTTCCAGGGAGACTGAATGATGCGGAACTTGATACGGCTTGTGGTGATGGCGGCGGCGGTGGCTGTGGGAGTGGGGGCGCGGGCGCAGGAGGCGACGAAATATGAGCCGACGCTGAAGTCGCTCGATCGGCATCCGCTGCCGCCGTGGTATGCGGGGGCGAAGCTGGGGATCTTCATCCACTGGGGCCTGTATTCGGTGCCGGGCTGGGCACCGCTGAATCATCCTGACCATGATTTTTCGTCGGCGGATTACATCAAGTACAACCCCTATGCGGAGTGGTATTTGAATGTGCTGCGAATTCCGGGGTCGCCGACGGAGGCGTATCACAAGGAACATTTTGGGGCGAATTTTGGATATTACGACTTTGCGACGGAGTTCAATCGCGAATCGAAGAAGTGGGATCCGGATGTGATGGCAGAGGTGTTCAAGGACGCCGGGGCACGGTACGTGGTGCTGACCACCAAACATCATGAGGGGTTCACGCTGTGGCCGAGCACGACGGCCAATCCGAATCCGGCGCTGCCCAGGGAGAAGCTGCGGGCGGAGCGGGATATTGTTGGCGATCTCACCAAGGCGGTGGAGAAGCAGGGATTGAAAATGGGCCTGTATTACTCAGGTGGGTACGACTGGACATTTAATACGGGGCCGATCGAGACAGAAAAGGATTACGAGGCGGTGAAGCCGGAGTCGCAGGCTTACGGGAATTATGCGTTTGCGCAGATTCACGAACTAATTGAGCGGTATCATCCGGCGGTGCTGTGGAACGACATTGACTGGCCGAAGACTGGGCGTCCGCTTCAGGTTGAGGCGGATTACTACAACGCGGTACCGGATGGGGTGATCGACGACCGTTTTGGCGTGAAGCATGCGGATTTTACGTCGCCTGAATACGCGAAGCTGGACAAGATCAGCGAGAAGAAGTGGGAGGAGTGCCGCGGGCTGGGGAGGTCGTTCGGGTACAACCGGGCCGAGGGGGAGAAGGAAACGATCGCGCCGGGAGAGTTGATCGCGCTGCTGGTGGACATTGTAAGCAAGAATGGAAACCTGCTGCTGGACGTGGGACCGGAGGCGAATGGGACGATTCCGCCGGTGCAGATGGAGCGGCTGAAGGAACTTGGCGCGTGGCTGAAGCAGAATGGCGAGGCGATTTACGATACGACGCCGTGGACGAAGGCGGAAGGGAAGAGCGCGGAGGGGGATGATCTGCGGTTTACGCGGAAGGGCGAGGATTTGTTTGTGACGGTGCTGGGGAAGCCGAAGGGAGCGACGATCACGATCGCGGATCTGCCAGTGAAACCGGGAGCGCCGAGTCACGCAGCTTGGCGGTTCGAACTGAGCTTGGGAGCCAAAGTGCAGGCGGAGCGGAATGCGCGCATCGTGATCCGCGAAGCGTTGAAGGGCGAGTATGCGTACTCGTTCAAACTGGCGGGGTATGCGCGTTAATTGGCTTTGATGAAGCCATTGACTGTCTTCTCGATAGTTGTTGGGCTTCTGGGGCAGGGCGGCGTGACCTCGGGACTGAAGGTTTCGCCTAGTTCGGTGGAGCCGGCGCCGATGGTTAGGAGCAGGGAAGTGCGCGGGATTGAGCCGTAGAGATCCTGGGCCAAGGCGAGGAGCTCGGGAGCGCCGGTGTGGTGGGTGGCCAGGCCGGGGCTGGATGATGCGGGTGCGACTTCGGTCAGAATGATTTCGCCCGGCGGCGAAGCGACGGAACAATCGATGAAGAGAACGGCTTCGGCGACTGGCGATGTCTTGGGCGAGGTCGGGAGTCCATTGCTGGCGGGAGATGGTGAAGACCCTGGGATCTGAAGCGAAACGGTCTGCGGCCCAGTCGCAGAGCCAGGGGCCGACGCCGTCGTCGCTGCGGAGGGTGTTGCCGCAGGCGAGGACGAGACAGCGGGGCTTGGTGGGTTCCATTTGCCTATGCTATCGGGGTGAGACGGGCTCGAGGAGATTTGTGGGTTCCCACCCTTTCCGCAAACTGCGCGGAAAGGATGGGGCAGGGAAGGGTTGTGGCGCGTCTTGTTCCGTAAGTGCGGGTTAGTTACGGATCACAATGTCAACGACTTCGCGGTCGGCGTTGAGCAGCGTCAGCGCCAGCGGCATCTGGCCGAAGGCGTGGGTGCTGCAACTCAGGCAAGGATCGAAGGTGCGGACTACTGCCTCCACGCGGTTGAGAATGCCCTCAGTGAATTTGCCATCCTTCACATAGTGCTTGGCGGCCTGCAGAACGCCCTTGTTCATGGCGTTGTTGTTCTGGCCGGTGGCGATCACGAGGTTAGCCCAGGTGATGAGACCATTTTCGTCGACTTTGTAATGATGGTGAAGCGTGCCGCGCGGGGCTTCAGCCTGACCTGTGCCTTCTAGACGATTGACGCCGGCAGTGGCACGCACATGTTTGTCGAGGATGAGCGGGTCGGTGAGGATCTGCTCGATTTTCTCGATGCCGTAGAGGATGTCGACCAAGCGAGCGTGATGGTAATAGAAGGAGCTCTGCACGGGGCCTGGGGCGATCTGCTTGAACTCGGCCAGTTCGACGTCTGCGAGCGGCGTGCCCATGGTTTTGGCAATGTTGAGGCGTGCGAGAGGGCCGACACGATAGCTGCCTTCGGGGTATCCGAGAGGCTTGTAGTAGGCGAACTTTGTGTAGCTGTAAGGCTCGACGGCCTCGCCGATGATCTTTGGAAAGTGACTCGAGGTAATGCCGTCTTCGACCATGTTGCCGGCAGCATCGATCAGTCGAAGTGTGCCGTCAGTGAACTCCACGGAGTCGTCGTCATTGACCAGGCCCATGTAGAGCGAAGGGAAGTTGGCAAAAACTTCAATCTCAGGGCGGAAGGTGTCGGCGATCTGCTTGTAGGCGGTGAGGGCCATCTTGATGCCGGCGTAGGCTTCAGGCAGCATGGCTAGAATCTCGTCGCGCTTGGCGGGGGCGAGCGGTTCGGTGACGCCGCCCGGAATGACCCATCCGGGATGAATGCGCTTGTTGCCGAGCAGTTCAATGATGTGCTGCCCAAACCGGCGCAACGCTACACCGGCGCGGCCGAGGTCTGGTTTGGCCGCGACTACACCGAAGATGTGGCGCTGTTTCGGATCCGAGTCCATGCCCAGCAGGAGATCAGGCGAGGAAAGATAGAAGAAGCTGAGAGCGTGCGACTGCACCATTTGCGCCAGGTTCAACATGCGGCGAAGTTGCGCGGCCGTATGCGGAATTCGCACGGACATGATGGCTTCGCATGCCTTGGCCGAGGCGATAAGGTGCGAGACGGGGCAGATGCCGCAGATGCGGGCCATCAGGCTGGGCATCTCGTAAAACGGGCGGCCCTCAGAGAAGCGCTCGAAGCCTCGAACTTGGGTGACGTGGAAATGCGCGTCCTCGACTTCGCCCTGGCCGTTGAGCTGAATGGTGATCTTGCCGTGGCCTTCAAGGCGTGTGACGGGATCGATAGTGATGGTCTGGGACATCGTGAGCTCCTTGGTCAGGCTCGGTTCTTATGCTCCGAAGCGGGTGAGCGCGGGGATGTCAAGCGGCCCGCCGGTTACGAGCGCAACGAGCGCCGTGTGGAATGTGTCAGCCGATGGCGGGCAGCCCGGAAGGAACATGTCCACTTTGACGAACTCGTGGATGGGCCGGACGACCTTGAGCAGCTTGGGCACGACGACGCAGGGGATCTGCGGCTGCGCACTAACGTTCTCAATGTAGGCGCGATCGAGGATGGCCTGTGGTCCGATGGGATTGCGCATCGAAGGGACGTTGCCTGCGACGGCGCAATCGCCCATGGCGACAAGCATCTTGGAATGAGCCCGAATCTTGCGAATCTTCTTCTCGTCGTCGACCGAAGCCACAGCGCCTTCGACGAGGGCGATGTCGACTTCGTCAGGAAATTCCTTGGTATCGACGATGGGGCTGTAGACCAGGTCGACAAGTTCGGCCAGCTCGATAAGGCGTTCATCCATGTCGAGGAAGGACATGTGGCAGCCGGAACATCCATCGAGCCATACGGTTGCCAGTTTCAGTTTGGTCGGCAAGTTGGTCATTGGGCTTCCCTCATCATGTTCAGGTTGGGCAGGAAATCGGGATATTTGGGGTGATCCGAGCCGACCTTGCTCTTGTCGAACAGGGCTCCGGTGGGGCAAACCTGAACGCACTTGCCGCAGCGCGTGCAGCTGGAATCGCCCCAGGGATCGTGCAGGTCAGTGATAACCATTGAGTCGATGCCGCGGCCCATCACGTCCCAAACGTGCGCGCCTTCAATCTCGGCGCAGACGCGAACGCAACGAGTGCAAAGAATGCAGCGATTCTGGTCGAGAACGAAGCGCTCGTGCGAGGCGTCGACGGGCAGTTCGGGATTGCGATAGGGCAGGCGAACGTGGGTCATGCCCTGGCTTTGTGCCAGAGATTGCAATTCGCAATGTCCGTTGGAGACGCACACGGAGCAGATGTGATTGCGCTCGGCGAACAACAACTCGAGGAGGGTGCGGCGATGCTTTTGCAGACGCTCGGATTGGGTAGTGACTTCCATGCCCTCGAAGATCGAAGTGACGCAGGCCGGGAAGAGCTTGGGGCTGCCCTGGACTTCCACGACGCAGATGCGGCACGCGCCTACATCGCTTAGCCCGTCAAGGTGACAAAGGGTGGGGATCTCGATGCCGTTTTCGCGCGCGACTTCGAGGATAGTCTGTCCGGCGCGGGCGCTTACGTTCTTGCCATCGATAAACAGTGTTTTGACGTCTACGGCTGCTGCGCTCATGCCAGCACCTCCAAATCGGGTTCGACGGACGAAGGCGCTTCAATATTGCAAACGCCGGCTGGACAACGTTTGCCAATGATGTGCTCGATGTACTCGTTTTTGAAGTATCGAAGCGTGCTGAGAACCGGGTTGGGCGCGGTCATGCCCAGACCACAGAGGCTGGTCTCCTTGATGGTTCCGCAGAGATCGACGAGCAGGTCGAGATCATCCATGGTTCCTGAACCGGCGCAGATTCGCGAGAGCAGGGTGAACATTTGGGCGGTGCCGGCACGGCACGGGATGCACTTGCCGCAGGACTCGGTCATGCAGAACTCGACAAAGAAGCGGGCGACATTGACCATGCAGGAGGTGTCATCCATCACGATCATGCCGCCGGATCCCATCATGGAGCCGACCTGAATGAGCGACTCGTAGCTGACCTCGATATCGAGAAGTTGCTCGGGGATGCAGCCTCCGGAGGGGCCGCCGGTCTGCACGGCCTTGAATTTGTGGCCATCGGGAACGCCGCCGCCGATGCCTTCGATGATTTGGCGGAGCTTCATGCCCATGGGCACTTCAACCAAGCCGGTATTCGTGATTTTGCCGGTGAGAGCAAAGACCTTGGTTCCCTTGCTCTTCTCCGTGCCGATTTCGCCGAATTTCTTGCCACCCATGCGGAGAATCGGGGCGATATTCGCAAATGTCTCAACATTGTTGATGAGCGTGGGTTTGCCCCAGAGACCGCTGACCGCTGGATACGGTGGGCGCGGTTTGGGCTGTCCGCGTTTGCCTTCTATTGAGGCTATGAGTGCGGTTTCTTCGCCGCAGACGAAGGCGCCGGCGCCGAGTCGAATCTCCACGTCGAAGTTGAAGGATGTGTTGCAAATGCTATTGCCCAGCAGGCCGCGCCGTCGGGCGTCGCGCAGGCAGGCCTGAAGGCGTGCGACCGCCAGTGGATATTCGGCGCGAACGTAGATGTAACCCTTACTGGCACCAACTGCGTAGGCCGCGATGGCCATGCCTTCGAGCACTCGCTGCGGATCGCTTTCGAGGACGCTGCGATCCATGAATGCGCCAGGATCGCCTTCGTCGCCGTTGCAGATGACGTATTTGAGATCACCGATGGCCTTGGCCACCGTGCCCCACTTGAGGCCGGTGGGGTAGCCGCCGCCGCCGCGACCGCGGAGACCGCTTTCGGTGACCTCCTTGATCACATCGTTGGGCTCCATCTCGGTGAGCACCTTGACGAGGGCGAGGTATCCGTCGCGCGCTATATAATCCTCGATCCGCTCGGGATCGATGTGGCCGGAGTTTTCAAGGACGACGTGTACCTGCTGGTCGAAGTGCTCGCGAAGGTCGCATTGCAGAGTCGCTACCGGCGCTCCCCCGAGGCTGGCTATGACTTCCTGCGCGTTGTTGGCTTTTACATGCTGATAGAGGATCTCTTGCGGATCGACGAGCACAAGCGGACCGGCGGCGCAGAGGCCCATGCAACCCGTACGGCGCACGAGGACCTGTTTGCCGGAAGCAGCCACCGCGGTGGTGAGGGCCTCCTTCAGCTTGTCAGAGTGCTGGCTGAGGCAGCCCGTGCCCATGCAGACATTGACTTCATAGTCGAACTTGGCGTTTTCGAGACGAACCGATTCGGCAATTTGTTCCAGTTCTTCGAGGTTCATTCGACCGCCCACCTTTCCAACTGCTCAATCATCTGGTCACCTGGCATCTGACCTTGGAGCTCGCCGTCGGTTAATACGACCGGTGCGCGTCCGCAGGCGCCGACACAGCGCGCGGTCATGAGACTGATCTTGCCGTCCTTGGTGGTCTGGCCCTGGGGAATGCCGAGGCGTTTTTCAGCGGCGGCTACCAACTTGTCGGTTCCCTTGATGTAGCAGGCAGTGCCGGTGCAGATGGTCATGGTGTGCTTGCCGGGCGGCTTGAGGCTGAAGTAGTGGTAGAACGTCACGACGCCGTATGCCTGGCTGAGAGGAACGCGCAGGGAACGGGCTACGAAGCGGATGGAATCGTCGTCGAGGTATCCGAACGAAGACTGCACGGTGTGAAGCGTTTCAATAAGTGCGTGACGGGCAAAGCCATTTTTACGCATGGTGCCGTTCACGATCTTCCATCGTTTGTCGTCGCTCGGAAGCGGCGGAGGTGTGAATGCTGGCACGGTTCCTCCCGGAGTTGCTCGGCCCCGGGGCGCGGAGTTTTCGGATGTGCTGAACTCCGCCCTTCGGGCCTACTGTTGTTGTAGGAGCGAGGGTGTCAAGTGCACGGTGATGAGTGTCACGAGCGCGGCAGAAAATCCCGCATGGTGGGACCATTCTGGGCGTCTTGAGGGGAAAGCGCAAGGCCAATTGGCCGAAGGTTGTGTGAACGCAGGACTCAGCCGAGTTGGGGCAGGCGGTCGGAGATGCCAAAGAGGAAGATAACCCCGATGATGAAGCTATACGCGGCACCCATCCAGGCAATGGCGTGAAAGAAGCGGGGATGGAACGCGCCGGTATTGAACGCGCCGCCGATGGAAGCGGTCATGAGTCCGTTCATCGCCACCAGGCCAACGCAAAAGGCCAATAAGCCCATCAATCCATTGCCCGTGCCGCCAAGACTCTTTGCGAGAAAGAACAACGCAAGCTGGCTGGGTGTTTCCGCGCCTATGCCGTGCAAAACGCCGATCAGAAAGACGGATTTTCCGGTATACATCCACTGAAAGCGCTGAGGCTGCTCAAGTTGGGGGTTCCAAGTGTGGCGTACACGCCAGACGGTCCATAGCAGGCCGTTGATGGCGATGGCGAGGCGGCTCTCGATGCGACTATGGTTATGTCCGTGGACGTCTTTGCGCAGAATACCGGCCACGACTCCGATGCCCAGGATGATGAGCGTAAGACCGATGAGGCGCTCGGTCCAGTGATCGAGGCCTTGAGGGAGGCCGACATGGAGTTGGAGGACGGTGATTCCCAGGGCGGCGACCATGAAGGCGTGGCCAAGCGCATAGGTCATGCCAAGGCGCATTCCTCTTCTCCAATTGCGCTGGACAGCGGTGATGTCAGAGATGGCGGCGAGGTGATCGTAGTCGAATCCGTGACGCAATCCGAGGACGAGGCAGGAGCCAAGCGCGGCATCGAGCTTCCAGTCGCCGGGGATGAACATCACCTGTGAAGTATAGAGCAGGGAGGGTTTGACGCGGGTGCTGAACATCACGTGGCGCACAGACTGTCGATCGTGTCCTCAGGGCCCGGTGCGCATATCAATTTGGTAGCCGTTGTAGTCGATCTCGATCGCCGTCTGGCCAAGAAGCCAGCTACCCACGGTGGCGATGGCGTGGGTTGCCATGGGAAACCCGTCGACTGCCGCATAATGCCGAGTGACTTGAGTTGTACTTGCGACGACAGACGGGCTTTTGGATGTCACTCCTTCCAGCTGCACGATGGAGTAATCCCGTGCGTCGACCCAGATATCTCCCTGAATGAGATAGGGAGAACTTCGCCGGGGAGTGATTGCGAGCGTAATGCAGTCACGGCCGTCAACGACCTCTTTGCCTTTGACGTGCATAGTGTAATTAGCTGAAGTAATAAGCGCGCTTGCGCGGTTGGTTGGTTCCGTAATTTTTCGTTCACTATCAAGCATCCGCGCAAGCACCTGCTTGCGAATGAGCTCTGAGCCGTTTTCACTGAGGACTGTGTAGCTCTTGCCTTTGTCTCTTCGATACGCCGTTTTCACGGTCATTTCGGCCGCCGGATGCACTTTGTCTTGATTGCGAAACACGGCGTAATGTTCGGTGACGTTGTAGGCGAGAATGTTCTCATCACGCGAAGCGACCGACGCGTCGATGCCTTTGACCACGTCCGCATCATTTTTTTGCGAATGGGACGGAAGGCTGGAAACGCTAAGCACAGCGATTGCGCACATCTCGAGAAGTCGGCGGACACCGCAACGAGTGAGATTGACCATGATCTTGAAGCGAGTCTACCAGTGTAAGACGTGTTTGACGCGAATTGGATAAGCCCTGAAAATCCGATACCCCACTTCGCGTTCGATCTAAGCGAGGTGGGGTATCGGTGGTTGGTTCGCTGATTTGGTTGAGGTTAATCGAGATGCTCAATCTTACTGCGCAGCCTTGGCTTGAGCCTTGGCGCCGCGCACTGCGGCGAGAAAGGCGTGAGCAGAAGCGGGGGGGGGAACCTTGCCCATCAAAACCTGGCGCTCGGTAACGTCCTCGCCGTACACGGCTTTCATGGAATCCTTGTCTTCGTGAACCGCGGCACCATTGAGTGTGAGCCCTGCGAATACACCCTTGGCACGGGAATAGGTCAGAATTTCGGCATCCATCTTCCAATCGGTGTTGGCGGAGGCATGGCGTCCAACGGGGCCGGCCGCGGCGGACGCATCGGCGCCGATCTTGAACTTGCTGTTGAGCAGTTGTTCCATACCCTTATCGTTTTGAATGACCATGACCAGGTCAATGCCCTCGACACCAATTTGCAGGCCCCAGCTTCCGCCTTCGATCGAGAAGAATGCGGGTGCGCTCCAGCCGTTGGCCGTGCGGCAGGACGCCACGCCGCGGCCACCTTCAGCCCCGAACACAAATCCACCCTTGACCATGTGGGGCACCACGGCAATGCATTTGGCATGATCCAATACTTCTTCTGGAATGCCCTTATCTTCGGCGACCATAATCTGATGCAGCACTCCAGCTGCCTTGTCGAGGCGGTCGGTAGTAGCCTCGCGGGGTGTATCGCCCGCCCAGCCCAGACTTGTAACGCCCAGCACCGCAGTCATGACCATCAATTGTCTTTTCATAAGCTTTCTCTCCTCGCGTTAGGAACAAAGGGGAACTGCTGTTGGCGGGGGTTACCCGCTGAAAGTATGCAAGGAAAACGCACAGGCGCGTCTCCTGCTGTTGAGTTAAATGACAAGTGCTGTCATTTGGTTGCCCATATGAGGAGTTGCGAATGGGGGCAAAGTATCGTAAGGCCATCGAAAATCAGGAGGATAAGTGTTACCGAGGCCTTTACGATATGCTTGCTCATCTAGGGCGAAATTAAGTGAAGACAAAACCTGTGACGGGCCGAAAACGAAAGTCTGTACGAGTGCGAGGCGTGGTACAGGGAGTCGGTTTTCGGCCATTTGTCTATCGCCTCGCTATCGAGGGAGACATATCCGGATCGATCGGGAACGACACGGATGGCGTAATCATCGAGATTGAGGGAACAGACGAAGGAATCGCCCTGTTCCTGATGCGTCTGCGTACAGAGTTTCCACCGATGGCGCGGATCGATTCGATCGACGTGGTCGAACTCGCGGCTATCGGAGAAGTGGGATTTGCGATCGTGTCGAGCCAGGTACTCGGTCGCGTCAGCACCGGAATCCCAGCGGACGCGGCGACTTGCGTTGATTGTCTACGTGAGCTGCTTGATCCGCACGATCGCCGTTATCACTATCCGTTTCTGAACTGCACAAACTGCGGTCCGCGGTTCACTATAACGCGCAGTATTCCGTACGATCGCCCGCAGACCTCAATGGCGGTATTTCCTATGTGCGCCGCATGTCAGGCGGAGTACGAAGATCCGATGAATCGCCGCTTTCACGCGCAACCCAATGCATGCGGGGAATGCGGACCGCATGTCTGGCTCGTGAGCACTGATGGTGATGTCATTGTTTCCGACGATCCGATCGCCGAGTGTGTCGACCGCCTGATCGAGGGCCAGATTATGGCGATTAAGGGGATCGGCGGGTTCCACCTGAGTGTCGATGCCACGAATGAGCAAGCGGTGATGCGGCTCAGAGAGCGCAAGCGTCGATATGGAAAACCGCTCGCTGTTATGGTGCGTGATATCGAGGCGGCGGGGGCGATCTGCGAACTGAGTGGTGACGATGAAGCTTTGTTGCTTTCTACAGCGAGACCGATTGTGTTGGCGCGTTTGCGGAGTAGTAATACCATCGCGTCATCGGTAGCGCCGGGCATTCCTTGGCTTGGTCTGTTCCTGCCCTACGCACCGTTGCAACATCTTCTGTTTGTCAATGAACGCGTGCAAGCACTGGTGATGACTAGTGCCAATTTGAGCGAGGAGCCGATCGCGATTGACAACGATGAGGCGCTATCACGACTCGCAAATATTGCAGACGTATTTCTGTTGCATGATCGCGAGATACTGCAGCGAAGTGATGACTCGGTTGCGGCGGTTGTAGATGGTGCTCCACAACTTGTCCGCCGAGCGCGGGGTTATGTTCCGCTCGGCATTGATTTCCCCATCGAAACTCCGCCGCTGTTGGCCGTGGGCGGGCATCTCAAGAGTGTTTTTACGCTGGCTCGTGGGCGGTTTGCGTTTCAGAGCCAGCATTTGGGCGATCTGGAAAGCTTGTCCGCATTGGCGTTTTTTGAGGAGTCCCTTGCTCACCTGATGCGCACGTTCGAGATTTCGCCCGGAGTGGTGGTGCACGATCTTCATCCAGGCTACATGTCCACCGCCTGGGCACAGACGTGGGCGATGGAGCGCGGGTTGCGCTTGATCCCCGTGCAGCATCATCATGCGCACATAGCCGCATGCATGGCTGAATACGGAGTGGAAGGGCCCGTCATTGGGCTATCGCTCGACGGCACGGGATATGGCACGGATGGCCGCATTTGGGGTGGCGAAGTGTTGGTGTGTACGCTTGATGCATTCCAGCGCTTTGCGCATCTTGACTATGTGCCGATGGCGGGAGGGGATGCCGCGGTCCGCGAACCCTGGCGCATGGCGCTAGGTCATTTGCGCGGTGTTGGGTGGGATGTGACATCTCCGATCATCCTCAAGCGTCTTGGGGCAAGGGAGAAGGACGTTCGGCTGCTGCTGCGCATGATCGAGCGGCAGATCAACACACCGCTTACATCGAGCGTGGGGAGGCTCTTCGATGCTGCTGCGACTGTCATTCTGGGCCGGTGCAAGGTTGATTATGAAGCGCAGGCCGCGATTGAACTCGAGGGGGCCGCAATCGATGAGCCGGACAATACCGAAGGCTATTCGATCGATTTTATTCCGGGTAACTGGCCCACCGAGCCGGCGCGCCTAAGCACCGTGTCACTTTGGAACCAAATGATGACGGATCTCGACTCTGGCATTGATAAGTCGCAAGTCGCGGCGCGCTTTCACTCTGGGATTGCGAATGGTTTTGTCCAGGCAGCAATAGCGGCGCGCTCAGAAATTGGGCTCGATGTCGTTGCGATGAGTGGGGGGGTAATGCATAACCGGAGGCTAAGCCGTTTGCTCCGTACCGGCCTTGAGGCTTACGGTTTTCGTGTCCTTCAACACTGTCGCGTGAGCCCAGGTGACGGTGGGCTCAGTTATGGACAGGCCGCTGTTGCGGCGGCAATTCTAAGGAAGAGCTAGCCGAGGCGCACGAGCTGTTCCGCTTCGACGCGCGGACCCAGGATGGACATGCGCGGGATGCGTCCCCGCACCATCGCCACTTCGTCGCATCGATGCAACCGTGGGCACGCCTGACAATCCTTGAAGATCTTGTCGGGCAATTCTGTCTTGTCTTCCACGGTACGGAATCCATACTTGAAGAAGAAGTCCGGAATACGCGTAAAGAGGCAAACAGAGGCAATTCCATGGTCTTCGGCTTCGTCGATCAACGCATTGAGTATCCTGCCGCCGCACCCCTGGCCCTTTGCCTCAGGCTTTACGACAATGGAGCGCACCTCGGACAAATGGGGCCCGTAGAGATGCAGGGCGCCACACCCAAGAAAAACCCCGCCATCAGATTCCGCTACGGTGAAATCGCGGATATTCTCGCAAATTTCGGCGAAGGGACGCTTCAACAGTGTCCCGTCACCAGAGAGGGAGTTGACCAGGTCATAAACGTTGGAGGCGTCCTGGAGTCGTGCTTTACGAACCAGCATGGACCACCTCCTGTGCCGGCGCGACAAGCGCGGCGATTCGCGCCGAAGCGATGGAAAGCGCCTGTCGCACGCGCGCGTGCGCCGTACCGCCGATCACGTCGTGACAGTCGAGCGTTGCGGTTAGAGCAATCGCGTCGAAGAAATCGGCTTCGAATTCGGTGCCGAATGTGCGCAACTCTACAAGCGAGAGTTGATCGAGTTCGACGCCTCTCTCCAGCGCAAAGCGAACGGCATTGCCGATCTTTTCATGGGCGGTGCGAAAAGGAACCCCCTTATGGACGAGATAGGTCGCTGCAGCCATGGCATTGAGATAGCCCGATTGAGCCGCTGCATGCATTCGGGCGAAATTGAATGAAAGAGCAGCGGTAAAGCGCGCCACCAGGCTCAGCATCTGAGGTACGAATTCAACTGCGAATACCGGCTCCTGGGTCTCTTGCATGTCCTTATTGTAAGCAAGGGGAAGGCCTTTCAGCTGCAGCGTGACAGCTTCGGCTGCGCCATGGATGCGTCCGACCTTCGCGCGCAAGAGCTCGGTAAAATCTGGGTTCTTCTTTTGCGGCATCGCGCTCGAGCCGGTAGAGAAAGCTTCCGGCAGGTTCACAAAGCCGAATTCGGCAGTGGCAAAGAGCGTGATCTCCTCCGCAAAACGGCTGGCGTGCAATCCAACAAATGTCAGAGCCTGCAAATACTCGAGCACGAAATCTCGGTCGCTGGTTGCGTCCATTGAATTGGAGGTTGGCGACGTGAACCCCAATTCGTGCGCAGCGATGTTTCGATCGAGTGCGAGCGTTGCACCGGCAACCGCTCCCGAACCAAGTGGACAAAAATTCATGCGAGCCGAGCAGTCACGAAAACGAGATGCATCCCGCAGCAGCATCTCTACGTAGGCAAGAAGCCAATGCGCCACCAGCACAGGTTCCGCGCGCTGCAGATGGGTATAGCTGGGCATCACTGCGTCGCCGGAACTGTGGGCGAGAGAAACGAGGGACCTGGCCCACGCCGCCAGCGATTCAATTGTCAAATCGACCTGGTGGCGAACGTAGAGGCGGAGGTCAGTGACGATCTGCTCATTACGGCTACGGCCTGTGTGCAGCTTCAGACCAAGCGAACCGATCCGCTGTGACAGCGAAAGTTCCACGAAATGATGAATGTCTTCAGCGCTAATATGGTCGCGAACAGCCGCCTTGCCCGCGACCGATGCATGATCTGCCGCGATCGTATCGAGAGCGTTTCGCACCTCGGCTGTCTCACTTTGGGTGAGGATCCCCGCAGTGCAAAGAGCGGACGCATGCGCTTTGCTGGCTGCAATCTCATGGTCGAGGAGCCGCCAATCAAAGACAATGGACCGCTGCCACTGTTCAAACTCGGGATCGAGTGGTTCGCGAAAGCGACCCGACCACATTTTCACGGATTGTTGTTCGTTCGACATTGAATTGTGTCTGTTTCCTCTATTGCTTCTTCTGCTGTGCAAATGGCGACGTCATTTTTTCTCCTTACCATTGTTCAACTGAGGCATCTCCGAACTCTTGCTCAGAGTAAGGAGGCCGGTTGCGGCATAAGTGAGGAGTTTTGCGCGGGTGTCAGTGATATCCAAATTGCGCATGGTGAGTTGGCCGATGCGATCGCGCGGAGAGAAGGCGGATTCAGTCTTCTCCATGCTGAGGCGCTCGGGATGGAAGGTGAGATTAGGTGACTCGGTGTTTAGGATCGAGTAGTCATTGCCGCGCCGCAGTTCAAGCGTGACCTCACCGGTTAAAGGTTTAGCGACCCAGCGCTGAGCGGATTCACGAAGCATGATGGCTTGAGGATCGAACCACCGGCCCTGATAGAGAAGGCGCCCAAGTTTGCGGCCGTTCTCGCGGTACTGCTCGATGGTGTCCTCGTTGTGTATCCCGGTAATCAGCCGTTCGTATGCGATGTAGAGCAGAGCGAGGCCCGGCGCTTCGTAGATACCGCGGCTCTTGGCCTCAATGATTCTGTTCTCAATCTGGTCGGACATTCCCAAACCGTGGCGGCCGCCAATGCTATTGGCTTCGAGCAGGAGAGCGACAGGATCATCGAGACGTTTCCCGTTGAGAGCCACCGGGAAGCCCTCTTCAAAACGGACCGTCACCTCTTCGCGGGGGATCTCGAGATCATCCCGCCAGGATGCCACTCCCATGATGGGAACTACGATCCTGATAGAAGAAGAGAGATGCTCCAGGTCTTTTGCTTCGTGGGTTGCGCCCAGGATGTTGGAGTCGGTGGAATAGGCCTTCTCGGCGGACATTTTGTAGGCGAAGCCGGAGCGCTGCATGAACGCGGACATTTCAGCGCGGCCGCCCAGTTCCTCGATGAAGGCGGAGTCGAGCCATGGCTTGTAAACCTTGAGATCAGGGTTGACCAGCAGTCCGTAGCGATAGAAGCGCTCGATGTCATTGCCCTTGAAGGTGGATCCGTCGCCCCAGACGTGAACGTCATCCTCCTTCATGGCCGAGACCAGCATTGTGCCCGTAACGGCGCGGCCTATAGGAGTGGTGTTGAAGTAGGTGACACCGGCGGTGCTGATGTGGAAGGCTCCGGCCTGCAGCGCCGCGATGCCTTCGCGGACGAGCGGGCCGCGGCAGTCAATCAGACGGGCCACTTCGGCGCCGTATTCGAGAGCCTTGCGCGGAATCTCATCGTAGTCGGCTTCGTCGGGCTGGCCAAGGTTTGCAGTGTAGGAATACGGGAGCGCCCCCTTTTGCTTCATCCAGTGCAGCGCCGCGGAGGTGTCGAGCCCGCCGGAGAAGGCGATGCCTACTTTTTCACCGATCGGGAGGGATTCGAGAATTACAGACATGCTTACGGATCCTTAAAGCGTTCAGCTAGAGGTAACTGGCTGCGGTAGCGCCGATCGCCATGATCGAGCTGAGAGTTGAATGCTGGTAGCTAGGTGTTGAATTTCTCCACGTTCGATAAGCCGCCGAGCAATAACAGCAGCAATGCCTTCTGCGCGTGCATGCGGTTTTCGGCTTGATCAAACACAATGGATTGCGAGCCATCGAGCACGGCGTCTGTAACCTCGGCGTTGCGGCGTGCGGGCAAACAATGCATAAACACAGCATTCTCCCGCGCTTTGGACATTAGTGCTTCATTTACCTGGAACGGCCGGAAGATGGGGGCGCGCTTAGTGGACTCGTGCTCGAAGCCCATGCTCACACAAACATCCGTGTACACGGCGTCGGCATTCTCCACGGCTGCCTGCGGGTCTTGCAGGAGCTTCACTTCGCAGCCGTTCAACTCCGCGATTTCGCGAGCCTTGGTGACGATTTCAATGTCGGGAGAGTAACCGCGCGGCGTAGCGACAGTGACGTTGGTGCCAAGTTGCGCACCGGTCAGCATAAGCGAGTGGCACACGTTGTTGCCATCGCCAACATAAGTAAAGTTCAGCCCGGTAGCCGAGCCAAACTGCTCTTCCAGAGTCATGAAATCGGCCAATGCCTGGCATGGATGCTCGAAATCCGATAGAGCATTGATCACCGGAACACGCGAATTGGCGGCCATCTCAGTGATGGTGTCATGAGCATAGGTTCGTAACACGATGAGGTCGACCCAGCGCTCCACATTGCGCGCCACGTCGGCAATAGATTCTCGCTCTCCCAGAGGCGAGTTGGTCTGATCGACAAAGATGGCGTTGCCACCCATGGTGCTGAATCCCGTCTCAAAACTCAGGCGCGTGCGCAAGCTCGCCTTCTCAAACATCAGCACCATCTGCTTGGCATCGAGCGCATTGCGGTACTCGCGCGGGTTGTGCTTCACGTGGTGGCCGAGTTTGAGAAGGGCGCGGACTTCGGCGCTCGAAAGGTCCGCAATCGAGCAGAGATCTTCGCCGGCAAGACGCGCGGCCGCGTTGAGAATCTCGGGGTCATTTTGAACGGGCACGGCAGATTCCCGGCGCTCGATGGTTGCTTTGCTAGCCATGGTGTTGACCTCCTGCAGCATGGGCGTTTTGCGCGCCGCTGAACGCGGCAGCATGTTGAGTAAAAATCTCATCGAGCGCTGCGACGGCAGTGTCGACGTGCGAGCGTTCGATGATGTAAGGCGGCAGGAAGCGCAGAACCGTGTCGCTGGTGCAGTTGATGATGATGTGGCGCTTGAGCATTTCTGCCACCGTGAGCTTGGCGAGGTCTGCTGAGTCGAGTTCTGCACCGATCATCAACCCCTTGCCGCGAACATCCTTGATGCATTCATGCCTTGCGGCGAGGGAACGAAGCTGCGTTATGAAGTACTCCCCCATCTCGGTTGCGCGTTGCAGCAGGGTCTCTCTCTCGATGGTTTCTATGACTGCAATGGCAACCGCGCAGGCCAACGGCCCACCGCCGAACGTTGTTCCATGCATGCCGGCGTGGATTGCCCGCGCCGCTTCCTCGGTACACATAACGGCCCCGAGCGGAATGCCGCCTGCAAGAGGCTTCGCGAGCGTGGTCACATCGGGTCGGATTCCATAATGCTGATAGCCGCACCACTTCCCGGTGCGGCCCATTCCAGCTTGAATCTCATCGATAACTAGCAGCGCCCCAGTGGAAGTGGCGAGCGCGCGCGCTTCCGCGAGAAATTCCTGAGTCAGCGGTCGTACGCCGCCTTCGCCCTGAATCGACTCGACCAGAACGGCGCACACTTCATTGGAAAACTTCGCGCGGAGGTCCGAGACGTCGTTGAAGCGAACAAACTCGACTCCGGGGACTACCGGCCCAAACGGTTCCCGATACTTTGCCTTGTGAGTTGTTGACACTGACCCGAACGTCCGCCCGTGAAAGCTCTGTTCGAGGGCCAGAAACTTTGTACCGATTTGCTTGCCTTCGCTCCGCAACAATCCGGCGTGAGCCCGTGCCAGCTTCATCGCGCCTTCCCAGGCCTCGGTGCCGGTATTTGCAAAGAACACGCGATCAAGCCCGGTTCGCTCAGTAAGGCGCAAAGCCAACTCCGCCTGGCCCTCGTGAAAGAACAGATTCGAAATGTGAATGAGCGCGCGACTCTGAGAGATGATGGTTCGCTCAATGACAGGATGGGCATAACCAAGCGCGTTAACGCCGATTCCGCTGAGCAGATCGAGATACCTTTGCCCGTCCTCATCGATCAGGTGAACACCCTCACCACCCACAAACAGAATGGGGTTCCGTTCATAGGTAGACAGCAGCAACTTTGCCTCGGCTGCGCGAATTTGATCAAGCTTCGACAATGCGTTTCTCCTCAGGCCACCATCACTTCAGTGCCGTGCGCTACACGGGAGCTACAAAGGTCCGGAAGGGAACTGGCAGCTTCCGCGGGCAGAATGCGCACACGTTTCACTCCGTTCAACAGCGCTTCCCGACAAGCTCCAAGCTTAGGCAACATTCCACCGGAAATGATGGCCATCTTTGCCATCTCGGCAATCTGATCGATGGAAAGCCATCGCAAAACCTTGCCATCGCCGCCACGCACCCCTGGCACGTCGGTAAGAAAGACCAGCGCATCTGCGTGGCATGCGATCGCACATGCAGCCGCCATTTCATCCGCGTTCACGTTGTAATACTCGCCATCGAATCCAAGCGCCATCGACGAAATCACTGGAACGCCATTCAACTGCCAGATGGCCTCAAGCCAACGCGGATCGCTCGCCGCAATCTCTCCCACAAAACCCAGATCCGGAATGGTCCGTTTCTTGCGCGCACGAAACAAAAGACCATCGCCGCCGGAAAGCCCAACTGCCGGTTGACCGAGAGAGCCCAGCGCGGCCACGAGGCCCTTATTCACTTTCCCTGCCAGCACCATCAATGCTGTATCCCGGGTCTCCGCGTCGGTCACGCGCAGTCCATTCACAAATTCGCTCTGCTTGCCGAGAGCCTTCAGCGTACGTGTGAGTTGAACTCCGCCACCGTGGACCACGGCAACCTGGTTGCCGTCGCGCACCAGTTCGGCGATCGCTCGCATCGACCCTTCGAGAAGCGCCGGAATTTCAAGGCCTGCCCCGCCAAGCTTAACCACGTACCTCATTCAAGGCCCTCCGACTCTTCCCATCCGAGCATCACGTTTAGATTCTGCACAGCCTGGGAGGATGCTCCCTTTAACAGGTTATCGAGGCAGCTTACGATTACCGCGCGTGTGCCGTCCCGCGACAGTTGAAATCCAATGTCGGCATAGCACGTTCTGACGACGTGCTGAATCTGGGGCAATCCATGTTCATGCAGTCGCACCATCGGACTGTGCGCAAAAAAGCTCCGATAAGCGTGCATCACTCCGGCGCGATCCTGCGCACCGCATAATCGAACATAAATCGTTGATAGAATTCCTCGCGGAATGGGAAGTAGATGCGGCGTAAAAACTATGGACTCGGCGCTGATCCCTATCTGCTCAAGCAACTCGCCGGTGTGGCGATGAGTAAAAACGCCGTATGCGGAAAGATTGTCGGCCGCATACATGAAATGTGTCTTCGCGGTGGGTGCCTTACCGGCTCCGCTCACGCCGCTCTTTGAGTCGGCCACGACGCCGTGTTCAAGATCGACAAGCCCTGCTGCCACCAGGGGCTTCAAAGCCAAGATGATGGACGTGGAATAACAGCCGGGATTTGCCACGAGCCTGGCGTCGAAGATCGTTTTGCGATGCAACTCCGGCATTCCATAAACAGACTTGGCCTGAATCTCTTCAGCCTGCATTGAGCCTTCATCTTCAAAAGCGTAAACGGCACGATTTGCAACGTGATTCAGCCGCCATGCGCCGCTCAAATCAATGACGCGAATTCCGCGCGCCAGCGCTTCGGGGACCCAGGTCCGCGATTGCTCGTGCGGAGTCGCAAGAAAGAGAACCTCCACGTCAAGGTCGGCTAACAACTCCCAGGAAAACGGCTGTAGCCGTATGTTTCCAGCGCCCTTGCTGTCAATGAGCGAAGGATGAATCTCGCCAAGTGGGACGCCGCCGCGCTCCGCATCCCTTTCATCGACCCGGCCTGCAAACACCGGCGGCCTGTTCTTCAGGCGCGGGTGATGCAGAAGAAGCCGCGCGAGTTCCGCCCCAGCGTACCCGGTCACTCCGATGACTGCTGTTTGAACCGTGCCGCTCATGACGCCAAAATTGTCCTCAGCCGGGTTTCCACTTCCGTTGCGTGGCGGGAATCCTGGCAAATGATCAGTACCGTGTCATCGCCTGCAATAGTGCCGACCACCTCCGGCCAATCCTCGAAATCGAGTGAAGCAGCCACCGGTTGCGCGCCGCCCATCACGGTTCGTACGATCACCTGGTTCATGGCCCTGCGCACGCGCAGGCCAAAGCTCTCCATCACTTCGGCAACCGTCGGCGGTCCGTCGTCTTCGACGGCCTCTCCGTGTCCATTGCCATTTCCATTCGGCAGCGCGTATCCGCCCGGGCCCTTTGAAATCCGTAGTTCGTGAATATCGCGCGAAAGGGTGGCTTGCGTAACCTCAAATCCCCTGCGGCGCAACTTGCGGCGAAGCTCATCCTGGTTGCTCACCAGGGAATTCGCCACCAGTTCCCGTATCGCATTGTGCCGTTGATATTTAATCGCCATCCTTCTTCTTTTCGAGCAATGCAAAGCGCGGCCAGCAGTCGTGCGGCCGCGCTCGCATAAATATACAACGAAATGTATAACTATGCAAAGGGCATTTGATGGGTTTTTCTTCATCAATCGATGCTGGCCCACAATGAGGCTCCGCTGTCTTGCAGACTGGCCTCCGAATTCACTTGCAAAGGTCGTATAGTTACTCATGGGTTTCTTTCGCCATCTTTCCGAGACTCGAACGAACTTGCCGGCCTCCAGGTCAGGCAGCTACCCCGTTCCCGCGGAGACCTCGTTCGAACGCACACTCATCGATCCTCGGTTCGACTTTGATTCCTGCGGCGTAGGATTTGTGGCGCAACTTTCCGGTGAATCTTCACGTGAAATTCTCAACCACGCGTTGACCGCACTTTCGCGTCTTGAGCATCGCGGCGCGGTGGCTGCAGATGGAAAATCGAGCGATGGCGTAGGGGTGACGACGGCGATTCCCCGCAGATGGCTATTGTCGCAAGCCGGTGTGGAACTGCCCCCTTCGTCTCCCCTGGGGTTGGCGGTGATGTTCCTTCCCTCCGAGGATGCGGGGCAGCGTTCTGAAATTGCGGGCGCGCTTGCCGCGCAAGATTGCCAAATACTCAATTGGCGTTCTGTTCCCGTGCGCCCTGAGGTTCTGGGAGAGATCGCGAATTCCTCGCGGCCGGAGATCTGGCACGTTTTAATTACTTCGGAGATCGCTGCGGACTTCGACCGCCGTCTCTTTCTGGCGAGAAAGCAGTTCGAGGCTTCCCAACTCTCCGGATACGTGGCCGGCATTTCTTCGAAGACAATGGTGTACAAGGCCATGTGTGCCGGCCGCCTTCTGGCCGATTTCTATCCAGACCTTGCTGCTCCCGAGTTCACGACGCCTTTTGCCTTGTTTCACCAGCGTTATGCCACGAACGTACTGCCATCCTGGGATCGCGCGCAGCCACTGAGGACATTGGCGCACAATGGTGAAATCAACACCATCTGGGGCAATCGCGCACGCATGGAAGCACGTGCCGCTACGCTGCCTCTCGAACTGCACCCAGTGTTGAGCGAAGGTGGATCCGACTCCACCTCACTCGATGAGATTGTCGAGATGCTTTCGCACAATGGCCGTACCGTTGCCGAATCAGTGCGGATGCTGGTGCCGCCGGCGAATCCTGGAAATACCTCGTCGTTTCTGCAATACAGCGGTGACTGCATGGAACCCTGGGATGGCCCCGCAGCTCTGGCATTCACTGACGGCGCTCAGGTAGGGGCAATTCTCGATCGCAATGGCTTGCGTCCCTGCCGGTTTGCTGTGGACGACCGTGGCCTCGTGGTCGCCGGATCTGAAGCCGGGCTAGTCGATATGGACCCGGATCGCATCGTGCATAGTGGGCGCCTTGGGCCGGGGCAGATGATTGTTGCCGATCTCGAGTTTCATCGCTTTTTCGAGAATGAAGAGATCCTACGTATTTTCGATAAGAAGCGAAATTATGAAGAGTTGATTCGCGCTGACACGCCGCTTGAAGACTCTGACTTCATGCCGGGCAAGATTGAGGAGTCGGCGCTAAACCGGTTCCACCACCGTTTTGGATATACACGGGAAGATGTGCGTATGATCCTTGCCCCGATGGCTGCGGAGGGCAAAGATGCGGTCTGGTCCATGGGTGACGATACTGCGATTGCGCCGCTCGCGCGCGCTCCGCGGCCGCTCTACGCGTTTTTCCGCCAGCGCTTCGCGCAGGTCACCAATCCGCCCATCGATCCACTTCGCGAAGCTGTTGTGATCAAGATGCACACGCGGCTTGGGCCATGGCCGCACATCCTCGAGTTGCGCGAGCCGCTGCCCGGTCTGTCAATGCGTACTCCCATGATCACTTTGGCGCAGATGCACGCCCTCAAAATCGGTGACCACTCGCAATCGGCCAAGATGCCGCATGCGATTCTTCACTGCGTTTTTGCTGCGGATAGCTCGCTCGAAGTGGCAGTCGACATCCTAGCCGCGCGCGCTGTGGAACTTGTTGGCAATGGGGCGGCTCTGCTTGTTCTTACTGACCGGGATGCTTCGCCGGATTCATTGCCCATGCCGATGGCAATGGCCACTGGCGCTGTGCATCACGCACTGACGAAGGCCGGTGTGCGAGCAGAGGTTGGCCTGGCCGTTGACGCCGGCGATTGCCGCGAAATTCATCACGTGGCTGTGCTGCTGGGCCTGGGCGCGGGTGCGGTGTGTCCCTGGCTTGCCCTCGAAACGGCACGGCATCTTCAAGCTGAGCAGGGAGAGCAAAATGTCCTGCACGCCTTTGAACTGGGACTCGCCAAGGTGATGTCCAAGATGGGTATCAGTGTCGTGGATAGCTATCGAGGCGCCCACCTGTTTGATGCGATTGGTTTGTCGCACCATGTTGTGGACAAGTGCTTTCCGGGAGTGCCGGCGCCTATCGGCGGCATTGGATTTGAGGAAATCGAGAAGTACGTGCGCAGGCTTTGGTCCAGCGGCTCCGCTAAGGCCGAAGAACTGGATAGCGCGCAGGACGAAGCGCCAACGGCAGATTTGCCGGATTACGGTTTTGTGCGTTTTCGCAAGGCAGACGAGGCTGAGTCGCACGCCTGGCAGCCACTCACGGTGCGGGCACTGCAAACGGTTGTGGGTTCAACCAAGCAGGGAACGGCCCTGGCATTCGCGCCATTCACCACATTCGCTTCACAGGCTGCCGATTCAGCGCCCTCATATTTGCGGGACCTGCTCGAGATTCGTCCGGCAGGACCCGAACTCGCGGTCGATGCGGTCGCAGCTGCACCAGCCATCACTCGGACGTTTATCGCCAGCGCCATGTCTTTCGGTTCGCTCTCTCCTGAAGCGCACCAGACTATTACGCAGGCTATGAACACTCTGGGAGCGCGATCGAATACTGGCGAAGGTGGCGAGGATCCTGCGGTTTATTCTCCGATCGACGGTGCGCCCTCGCTTCTCAACAACAAGATCAAGCAGGTTGCGAGTGCGCGATTCGGCGTGACGGCCGACTACCTGGCGAATGCCGAAGAGCTCGAGATCAAGGTTGCGCAAGGAGCCAAGCCCGGCGAGGGTGGCCAGCTCCCTGGGCACAAAGTTACGGAACTGATTGCCCGCCTTCGCCATGCACAGCCCGGGATGCAGCTTATCTCGCCGCCTCCGCACCACGACATCTATTCCATTGAAGATCTTGCGCAGCTCATTTGGGATTTGAAGCGAGTGAATCCGCGGGCGGCAGTCGGCGTAAAGCTGGTTTCAGGATGCGGCGTGGGCACAATTGCTGCCGGTGTCGCGAAGGCGTATGCCGACTACATCGTGATTGCAGGAAACTCTGGAGGCACCGGGGCATCTCCTCTTTCCAGCATCAAGTATGCCGGAAATCCGTGGGAGCTTGGATTGGCTGAAGCGCAGCAAGTGCTGGTGCACAACGGGCTGCGCGGGCGGGTCCGTCTCCGCACCGACGGCGGCCTCCGTACTGCACGCGATATTGTGATTGCAGCGCTCCTGGGTGCCGACGAATTCGCCTTCGGAACCTCAATCCTCGTCGCCCTCGGTTGCGACATGGCGCGTCAGTGCCACCTGAATACATGCCCTACCGGGATCGCTACGCAACGCCCTGAACTGCGCGCGAAATTCCGTGGCAAGCCCGAACACGTGGTTCGTTTCCTTGAAGAGCTTGCCGGTGAAATTCGCCTGCTACTGGCAAAACTCGGTTTGCCATCGTTGGCCGCGGCTGCTGGCCGCACCGATCTGCTGCAACAGGTGCGCTTCGATGCCGGGCTCAACCTGGAGTCGATGCTGGCGGCTTCTTCAGTCGCGACCGCGGACGATGCGATCCGCTGGCAAGGTGGGCGAAACGATCGGCCTGAGCCTCATCCGCCCATCGACGATGCGTGGCTCACTCCCGCTTTCGAAGCAACAAAAGCAGGGCGGCCCTTCCAAATCGAGACACAGGTTACCAATGAAGACCGCACGCTCGGCGCGCGGATTGCTGGAGAACTCTCGCTGTATCGAGCGCAAAATCCGACGGCGTTTCCGGGGAATTTGAGCTTTCGCTTCAAGGGAGTAGCAGGACAGTCCTTCGGTGCATTTGCCATTTCCGGCATGTCGCTTGAACTCGATGGGCTGGCGAATGATTTTGTCGGGAAGGGGTTAAGCGGCGGCGAACTCATTCTGCGCGCCCGCGGCCGTGCTGCGGAAGATAGTTCTCAGCATGCTTTGCTTGGAAATGTAGCCCTGTACGGCGCGACCGCTGGATCCCTCTATGCGGCAGGACGCGCCGGCGAGCGCTTTGCCGTTCGCAATTCCGGGGCCCTGGCGATCGTGGAAGGCGTAGGCGACCACGGCTGTGAATACATGACCGGGGGCCTCGCGGTTGTGCTGGGGTCGACAGGCATTAATTTTGGAGCCGGAATGACGGGCGGGTTGGCCTGGATTTACGACGAAGACGGAAAATTTCTTGCAAACGGTCACTACCATCGCGGTTTTCTGCAACCGCAAACGTGGGATGAGTTGGACGGCGAAACTCGCCAGTCAATTCATGAATTGGTGAAAATGCATTTACTGAAGACAGCGAGCCGGCGCGCGGAAACTTTGCTTCGAAATTGGGATGGGAACTCCCAAAAGCTGGTGCGGCTTACGCCCAGACCGCAAGCCTGATACCAGGACACTAGGCCCGAGCGACCTGCATCTTCTTTCTTCGCTTGTCCTCATACATTTCAAAATCGGCGTGGTCGAGCAAATCCTGTAGCGAGACGGGCTGATGCTCGGTGGTGGTGGCAAAGCCAATGCTCAGACTCAGGCTCTTGCCCCCTGCTGCTTCAACCCTTGTACGGGCTGCTTCATCTTCGAGACGGTCCGCCGCGATCGAGATGCTGCTGCGGCTGAATTGGCCGGCGACAGCAAACTCATCCCCCCCGATACGAGCCACCACGTCTGTTTCGCGGAAATTCGCGGTAAGAAGGCTGGCGGTTTCCACCAGCAATTCTGAGCCCGCGGCATGGCCATGGGAGTCGTTGATCTCTTTGAGACCATCAAGATCCACGAAAAGAATCGAAAAGGGGTGTTGCGAACGAACCGCAAGCCGCAATGCCTGATCGGCCAGCAGGCGAAACCCGCGGAGATTGTAAAGGCCAGTCAACTCATCCCGAAGGCTCAGTCTATGAATCTCTGCTTCCATGCGCCGAATATGCCGGGCGATCATCATGAGAAATCCGAGCGAGAGCATGGCGGCGATGGCTGCCAATATTGCTGCCTCGGAGTGCTCGGGCAGCAGGTGCAGGCGGATGATCCGCGCGCGTCCGGCTTCGCGGACAAAGGGCAGCGTCAGTAAAACGGGTGCAAGCACTCGAGCGATACGGCTGCCGATGCCGGTGCCGACCAGGATGTCAAAGGCGCCGAATTGGGCTCGCACTGTGAAGGCGACCAGGATCAAAAGGGCCAGGATGCAAAGCGCCGCGGGAGGCGTTCGATCGACGTAGGCAGTGTCGAATACGTGTGTAACTCTAAAGAGCCATGCGGAAAACATTGCGAGTGCCAATATTCCGAGTAGGAACGCAATGAAATCAGCAGCAATAGAAGCGACTCCTTTGGAATTTCGAATCAGGCAAAGGAGCACTGCAAGCATCACGAAGGCAACTGCAACGAAAGGTGGCATGGCGCCGGCCGGTAGGTGAGCACGATCGGGGTTGAATAGAGTCAGGTAACCCGAGGATGATCCGTGCACCCTGGTTAAAAGAGCGAAGAATGCCGAAATGGCGCCAGCACACGCAAGTACCCGGCTGGCGGCAATGTGACTCGGCGAAGGGCGCGCTATGGCAAAAGCCAGCCCTGCGCCACACCCTACCGCCGCAATGAGGGGGTTAAGGGTCATGCCGATCCATTCAGCCGTGGCCCCTTGAGCAACTAGTTGAAAAATAGAGGCAATCAGCGCACCCAACACAATGAGCCCTGCCGCCGACAGACACGAAATCTGGACCGCAACGAGTCGAAACGTCGACGGGGGACTGAACTGGTATGGCTTGGCGACTGGAGTGCCTTTACGCATAAGTCTATGACTTCAGGAAATTACGGGATCTGATTTGGTCTATGGAGTAAGTGTACCTCTAATTCGCAGATTTGAAAGGGAAATCTTCACGATTGCCGGCACCCCCGGAATTGGAAATCAAACCAAACTGATACACTCTCGATTGATTCAGGCCTGAAACTTTCTCCAACTCCTGAATGGATCTCATGACAGCTACGACTCCCATTGCCACCATTAATGACCTGTTTTTCCGCGTGGCCTCCGCCGCCAACCCGCAAGCCATTCTGTGGCAAGACGGACTCGGAAGGTGGCAGCCAATTTCATCGGACCAGATCTATCAGAGGGTCCGTGCGGTAGCTCTTGCCTTTAACAGCTGGGGTGCACAAAAGGGCGACCGCATCGGCCTAATCAGCGAAAACCGCTGGGAATGGGCGATTACCGATTTCGCTGTTCTTTCTCTGGGCGTCGTCGATGTGCCGATCTATCCCACATTGACCGCCGATCAGATCGCCGTCTTGCTGCATGATGCCGGATGCCGAATCGCCGTAGTTTCCACCCGTCAACAGTTCGACAAGCTGGCCGCCATAAAGGCTCGCACGCAGCTAGAGCACGTCGTCATCATGGATGGAGTTGGCTCGCCGGTTGGCTCCACTCCATTCAGCGAACTGATCGGGAACGCCGACACCCTGGGTAGTCAGCGCGATGCGGAGTTCGATGCTATTGCCCGGAGCGTGAAGCCAGAGGACCTGGCCACTCTGATTTACACCTCGGGAACCACGGGCGAGCCCAAGGGCGTTATGCTCACCCATGGAAATATTGCCAGCAACCAGAACTTTGCTGTCCGTGAATTCTCATTCGGGCCTCAGGACGCTTGCATTTCGTTCCTGCCTTTGTCGCACATTACCGCACGCGCACTGGACTACGTAATGTACTGCTGTGGCGCCCAGGTTGCGTACTGTCCAGGATTCGAAAAGCTTCCCCAGGCTATGCGAGAGGTTAGACCGACTGTGCTGGTGGGAGTGCCGCGGGTCTACGAAAAAATACGCCAGGAAGTGGAGCGCCGGGCGTCCCTGAGTCCCGTGAAGAAACGCTTGTTGGCGATGGCCGTAAAACTCGGTGCAAAAGATGCGCATGTGGTTTACCGCGGGGGACAGCCAACATCCCGAATGTGGAAGCTGGCCAAAAAGCTCGTGTTCGCAAAGGTCCAGGAAGCGTTTGGCGGCCGGGCCCAGGTCTTTGTTTCCGGCGGCGCTCCGCTGGGAGTCGACACGGCTATGTGGTTCGCGTCCGTGGGGATTCCTGTTTGGGAGGGTTACGGGCTCACTGAAACGTCGCCCGTGATCGCTCTGAATTCACCTGTGAGCCAGCGCATGGGAGCGGTGGGCCGTCCGTTGCCCAACGTGGAACTCAAGTTTGCGGCAGACGGTGAACTACTGGTCCGAGGACCGTCAATCTTTCCCGGATATTGGAAAAAGTCGGAGGCTAATGCAGAGTGCTTCGATGGGGACGGCTTCTTCCGCACCGGCGATATCGCCCATCTTGACCGCGATGGTTTTCTTTACATTACCGATCGCAAGAAGGAACTTCTCAAGACGTCGGGAGGCAAACTCGTTGCTCCGCAGCCCATCGAGAACAAGCTCAAAGCCAATCTTCTGGTAGCTCAGGCCGCGCTCGTAGGCGATAAGCATAAGTTCATTTCGACCCTCATTTCTCCCAATTTTGCAGCCCTGGAGCAATGGGCACATCAGAATGGAGTCGTCGCTCGGACTCGCGCCGAATTGGTGGCCGATCCCAGAGTGGTAGCGCTCTACGCTGAGATTGTGAAGGAAGCCAACGTGAACCTGGCTAACTTTGAAACCGTCAAGCGCTTTCGCCTGGTTCCCGATGAATGGACTCAGGATTCGGGCGAGCTTACGCCTTCCATGAAGCTAAAGCGTCGCGTGATCACGGAGCGTTATGCGGCGGTCGTTTCCGAACTTTACGCGGACGAAGCAACCGCACGCGCCGAATAGGAAAAGCGCCTTCAGATTGAGCCTCTCTGCTCCAGAGTCCATGTTTTGTCCACATGTTGTGCACGCCACGGAAAAAGGGCGCGCCCCACGCGCCAACCGCGAGAACGCCACCGAACAGGATGACTGCGTCAATGCTCAGGCGCCCCTGTCGGCTCCAGTAGGCATCGGGCTCCAAATTGAGCCAGAGCGCAAACTCGTCTAGCGTCAGGGCCGCTCCGACCCCGTAACTGATTGACATGAGACGGCTGAGAAAGATGGAGAGAGGAGAGTGCGCGCGGCCAAGGTCGAGCAGCCATCCGTAGCCCACCAGGAGCAGAATCATGATGCCCCAAACAAGGTGATGAATATGGTGCCCGCGCACCATGACCCACTCAAACGGCCCTCGGTTGAGCACAATCATTCTCACCAACAAGCGCACACCCATGAACGTGATGAGAAATGAAAGGGAAGCCAGGAACATCCGCCGCCGTGGGCGATCAGGTATGGTGCTCCGCACAAGGAAGCCAAGGCGCGTGAGGTGCAGCAGCACCAGCAGAACTCCGATGACCAGGCATGCGAACGCGAGAAGTAGAAGGGCGCCAGTTCCGGGCATAGGCAATTGATTCATTCTAGCCCCGCTGGCATGGGGTCTTTGTCACAGACCTTGACCCGGCTTCGAACAATTGCCTTGCTTCGGCCCTGATTCCGTTTCAAAATCTCTATCGAGCCCAATCCACCTTTCCCCATCATGTCGTTCTTCTTTCGGGCCCCGAAAATCAAAGCAATCGAGGTTGAATCATGGCGAGATTTGGTGCGTTTTGCTTCCCCGGTACGGGGCATATCAATCCTATGACGGCTCTGGCGCATGCCTTGCAGCGGCGCGGCCACCAGGTTGTAATCTTCGGTATCGCCGATACGGAGCAGCGGGTGCGGGCCGCCGGCGTGGAGTTCCATCTCATTGGTCGGCAGGACTACCCGCTTGGAACTCTGCGAAAGCTGGATGAACAGTTGGGCCAACTTAAGGGTCTGGCCACCTTCCGTTTCACGGTGGAGCGGGTCAAGAATACCGCACGCATGATTCTGCGCGACGGTCCGGATGCGGTCCGGTCAGCAAACGTCGACGCACTACTGGTGGACGAAGCCGACATGGGCGGTACAGTAGCGGAGCACCTTGGGCTGCCGTTTGTCTCAATCGCCATGTTTCCGCCGCTCATTCAAGACGACCGCATTCCTCCGTTTTGCTTTGACTGGCCGGCAGGCTTGGATTGGATGAGCCGGATAAGGAATGAACTTGGATTTCGGCTGTTATCGCGAGTTGCGTCGCCGATTTTCCGTCTTGTGAATGAGCAGCGGCGTGCGTGGGGTCTGCGGCCATTTCGGCGTGCGACTGATGCGCTTTCGACGTTGGCTCAGATCGCACAACTGCCGGCAGCGCTGGAATTCGATGTCCCTAAAAAGTCAACTTGTCTCCATTACACGGGTCCATTTGTCGATCACCAGCAGCGGCCCCCCGTCGCGTTTCCCTGGGAACTGCTCGATGGACGACCGCTTCTGTATGCTTCGCTGGGCACGCTCCAGAACGGCTCAGAAGCGATCTTCAAAACCATCGCCGAGGCATGCGCAGGTTTGCATGCGCAACTTGTCATTTCTCTGGGCGGTGGGCTCGATCCTTCGCAACTGGGCACATTACCTGGAGGGCCGATCGTGGTTGGCTACGCGCCGCAACTTGAGATCGTAAAGCCCGCGGCGCTGGTAATTACGCACGCCGGCTTGAATACGGTGCTCGAATCTCTGGCGGAAGGCGTGCCGATTGTGGCGGTGCCGCTCGGCAACGATCAACCGGGTGTCGCGGCGCGCGTAAAGGCTCATGGGGCTGGCCTGGTGGTTCCGCGCAGAAAATTGACCGTTCGAACTCTGCGAGCAGCGGTTCAAGAGGTACTCACCAAGCCGCATTTTCGGGAAGCGGCGCTTCAACTTAAAGCTGCGTTTAGTAGAGTCGATGGTCCAAATATGGCGGCGGACATCGTTGAACAGACTTTGTGCTTGCATATCAAATCGGACCAGATCTCCATCACTCAAGATGAAATGCGGTTGAACCTGGCGGCGGACGATATTTCGTTGGAGACGGCAGGCTGATTAGACCAGCGATTCACGCTTCGTGAGCGGTGGGGACATGGGCCTGCGGGATCAATTCGGTGATGGCGATGCCGGCAAGGATAAGAAGTGCGCCGATTGCCGGAAGCGGTCCGAGGTGCTCACCCGTGACCAGGAATGAAGTGATCCACGCAAACACCGGCTCCATTGTCAGCAGCAGGGCCGTATGCGTCGACGGAAGTATCGATTGCGCCCAACTCTGAATCGAGAACGCGGCGGCGGTGGCGAAGACAGCGGCTATCACCAGGGCCGTAAGTAGACGCGGCGTCCAGGTAATGTGCGGCTTTTCTATAAAGGGCAGGCTGATTGCCATAAATACGGCGCAGGAGCCCACCTGGATTAATGCCAGTGTCTGAAAACCAATGCGCGGAGACGTGTGGCTGAGCGCGATGCAGTGAAAGGCGAACCCGATGGCGCATCCGAATGTGAGCACGTCACCGAAATTGATGGATGAGAAGTCAGGGACCAGTCTGGAGATTCCGCTACTACCCGTGGCTGTGGGTGCGGTAAGTAAGAGGATTCCAATGAATCCGAGTGCCGCTCCCACGATGGCGTTCCAGCGGAGAGCGCGGGTGCCGGGCGGTCTCACCCCCGGAATTGAAGAAAGCAGGGGCACCAGAACGACGACCATGCCGGTAATAAATGCGGACTTGGACGGCGTGGTACGCACCAATCCTTTTGTCTGAAACTGGTAACCCGTGGCCAGGCAGAAGCCGACGAGTGCGCCAGCGGCAAGATGCTTGCGGTGAATACCGCGCCATGAACGGTGATATACCGCCGCGAGTACGAGGAAAGCGAACGTCATCCTCGCCAGGTTGAAGGCAGCGGGACTTGCGTCGGCCAGTGCGCTCTTGATGAGCACAAAGGTCGAGCCCCACACGGCCACGACGAACAGCATTAGAAGATAGGCGCGGAGTCTCATCTATTCGAATTATGGCAGTAGGACTGAAGTACTCCCTCCTCTCCAGTCGCTGGGCATTTGTCGTAGGCGCCACGATCGTTCGTAGAAGTTACCGCGAAACCACCTTTCTGTAGCCATCGCATCTGACCTACAAGGTTGCTCCGCGTCAGCTTTGTTGTTAGTCGTCAGGTTCGTTTTTAAATCGTTGTTAGAAACGCATAAACACTCTTCCTCATAACGCTCGTTTCAGCTGGGGAGCTACCACTGTTAAACCAAGGAGAAATGAATCATGTTCAGCAGCAGGTACGTCTGCTCGTGTGTCACGGTGTGCGCGGCGGCGGCATTCGCCCAGGTTTCTGCTCAAAGGCCAGAAGCAAGAGCGAATGCTGCCGCCGCGAAATCAACCGTGGCTTATGTATATGTGGCCAGCACGCAGGCCAATGGGACTACCAATGAAGTTGTGGCTTATGCCGCAGGGGGAAATGGCAAACTGACGCCGGTTCCGGGCTCGCCCTTTCAGGAAAACGTGGCCAGCATGGCGGTAAATGGCTTGTACCTCATGGGCGCAAGTCAATCCAACCAAAACATAAACGCGTATCACATCGAATTGAACGGCTCGCTCACCTACGCAACGACGACAGACTACGCAACGCCCAATAATGGGTGCGGGGCCGCAGGATCAATCAACTTCGACCACACTGGGGCGGATCTCTACATCCAGGAGTACAACGTCGACTGCTCCAACACCGGAGTCTCGTCTTTCGCAGTGGACAAGGCGACCGGAGGATTGAACTACCTGGGAGTGGCTATCACGGGAGACTTCCCCGGCGACTTCACACCCGCCACCTTCATCGGCAACAACGTCTTTGCTTACTCTGGCAATAACGATTCCTGCATGTATTACACGATCTATGGGTTCAAGCGGAACAGCAACGGGTTGCTGACTAGCACTCCTTCAAGCTTCAATCTGCCGGCTACACCACCATCGCTTACCCGATATATTCCCGCCTTGGGAGCCGCAGACACGACGAATCATGTGGCGTTTGTCATGTATCCCGGAATGCCTCCAGGCTGCACCTCAGATCCCGTTCAACTTGCTTCTTACACGGCAGATGCCAACGGAAACCTCAACACGACCAACACTTATGCCAACATGCCTGCCACCCTGATTTACAACCCCTACGACATGAAGATGGCTCCCTCGGGAAGATTGCTTGCGGTTGCCGGGCAGGAAGGGCTACAGATCTTCCACTTTAATGGGGCTAGTCCCATCACGCATTTCACGGGCCTGTTGACATCCGATCCAATCAACCAGATGTTCTGGGACAATGACAATCACCTGTATGCCATCAGCCAGGCATCAGGAAAGCTTCACGTTTTCACCATTACTCCGACAGCGGCGCATGAGGCTCCCGGATCGCCTTACTCGATCAGCAGCCCGAATCACATCATCGTCCAGCCCTGGCCGTTGCCCTGGGCGTAACGATCTCAAACTGGACGTAGGTCTATCCGGAAAACAAACAAACATCCAGCACAAATCAAAGCAAGAAAGGCGCGGCAACTGGCCGCGCCTTTCTTTTGAATCTCGCTCGATTACGCTGACTACGGTCCCATCAGTGTTGGCGAGCAAGGATTGAAGCCGAGCGAAGTCGGTGTGGCAGGCGCCGGCAGTGCGGGTGGGGTCAACCAGGGCTTCGCAGTGAAGTCGAAGAAATCCAACAGGCTGGGTTGCGCTGCATCGCGATTCGTCAAGTGCGCCGCACTTCCCAGGAATCTGTTTTCAACGAACTTGATGATTGCCGTGTGATCCATGGGAATGTGCGAAACATAGTGCTTGCGCGTAAACGGCGAAATCACAATGTTAGGCACCCGGAATCCCAGTTGTGCGGCGAAACCGAACTTCGCTGGGGCGTCGTTGACGTTGGAGCCTGGTTGGCCTGTCGTCAGGTCGCAATGTGTCGTGGGGACGCCGCCGGCTGGAACGCACGGATTGAAGGTGTCAGGGTTAACGGAAATTGCTGAGATATCCGGGATGGCGCCCAGAGCTGCAGCGGTGTTCTGGTTGGAGTGACCAGCGACCGGGGGTACGTGATCGTAGGGTCCGCCGCCCTCGTCGTAGCTCAGAAAGAACACCGAACTGCTCCACGAAGGGCTAGTCATCAGCCCGTTAATGATGGTGGAAACCTGGGATTGGCCGTTGAGGACGGACTGATCGGACCCCGGATGCTCATCGGTCAGCCCCGATCCGGATTCGATGAATGAGAACGCCGGCAACGTGTTGTTTTTGATGTCGGTGAAGTAAGTCGTCAAAGGCGCAATGTGGTTTGGATCTACGCAGAACGAGTTGGTGGGATCGCCAACCACACTGGACGCCTTGGTGGTCCCGGTGCAGGCGGCGCCACTCGGATTCTGGTAAATGTACTTGAACGAGTAGCTCAGTGACTCAAACGTTGTGTCAGGGTAGTTCGCATTTCCTGAACCGCATGGATCACCCGCTGTGCAATAGCCCTGGGTCGTCGAATAGTAAATCTTCCAAGACACATTCGAGGCGTCGAGTTCCTGGAAAATGTTGTTGATATTCAGTTGCGGCAGGTGATCGTCATTGCCCGGATCAAAGACCAGGCCCTGCGTTGTCCCGCCTGTGAAGGTGGCAATGCGGTTCGGAACACTCTTGCTGGAGACAGGTGAGAACCAGCGATCCGAAACGGCGAATTGCGACGCCAGGTTGTAGTAGTAGTTCAGGAAACTCTGGTCGTAGTAGCCCATCGCCCGCTCGCCAGTCGTGTCGGTGAATGCGCCGGAGCATGTGCCTCTGCTGGCACAGCTCTTGGCAAATCCTTCCGCGATGTGCACGAAGCCATCCATAAAAATTGAACGCGTGCTGAGTACATCCCAGCGGCTTACATCGCCGTAGCTCTCCAGCCACGACGAGCTCATGTCGTCAACACAGGTTGTTCTAAATTTGTAGAGCGCGTAAGACGTTCCCTCATCGGTCTGGTTGCTCGTGGTTAGCTTGTCGTCGATGCCATCAACGTCATACTCCTTGCCGTCATCGCCAACGCTCCAGCCGTTTGCCTTGCGATAGGGATTCAACATGCCGAAGTAGTTATCGAAGCTGTGGTTCTCCTGCAGCATGAAGATCACGTGACTCACGGCATTGAGGCTCGAAGCCGGAATCACGGTTACCGTCGCAGTGGTGGAGAGCGGGCCGGTAGAAGCGCTGGCCTCCGCTGTGTACGTGGTCGTGGTAGTCGGACTCACTGTGAGCTTTCCACCCGCGGCGGGAAGCGAATTCGACGAGCCATCCGATCCCGTCACGGTTATAGGGGAAGTCGTATTCGTCCCCGTAACCACCAGGGACGAGGAGCCGCCAGCGGTGATGGTGCTGGAGTCAGCGGTCATTGCCACCGACGCGGGCTGCACCGGCTTCACCGTCAGATCGACGATTGTATACGTCGAGCCCCCGCAATAATCCCACTCCTGTACCACGGTATGCTGGGGCCCGGTTGCCATGGCAAGACTAGTGTTGATTGACGAGCTGTTCGCCGTGTAGGTCAGTGTTCCATTGACGTAGATGCCCATGGCAGACACGCCACCCGCGCATGTTGCCGTGGTGGCGTTGGCAACGAACTGAACGGGCGACGTCACTGTGCTTCCAGCAACTGGGCTGGTGACCGTGACTGCCGTCTGAGTCGGCGCGGAGCCCACGTTAATGTTTACGGTGGTATAAGCAGCGCCGCCGCAGTAATCCCACTCTTCAACAACGGTATGGTGAGAGCCGTTTGTCATCGTGAGCGATGTATTCAGCGAAGGACCGTTTGAGGTGAACACCAGGCTGTTGTTGTCATACACACCCATTGAAGCCACGCCGCCTGCGCAGGTGGCCGTGGTGGCGCTGGCTACATAGTGCACCGGGGATGCAACTGTTGACCCGGCCGTTGGGCTGGTCACAGTAACAGCCGTGGTTGTTGGAGCGGAGCCAACGTTGATATTCACGGTGGTGAAAGTGGCGCCCCCGCAGCGATCCCACTCCTCCACAACCGTATGCTCAGACCCATTTGCCATCGTAATGGTGGTATTGAGCGAAGCGGCATTAACCGTGTAGACAAGCTGATTGTTGACGTAAATGCCCATGGCCGCCACGCCTTGCGCGCAGGTGCTGGCGGTCGCAGTGGCAGTGTATTTGACCGGAGAGTTGACGGTGGATCCTGAGACGGGACTGGTGACGGTAACAGTTGCCAAGGCGGGTACGGAGAATATTGCAAAGAGCAGGGGAACGCATGGGGAAATCTTCACTGGGCCTACCTTCTATCGGGATCTATTTGAGTGTCTGCTTCTTGCAGATGGATTACACCATGTGATTGGATGCTGATTGACGAGAAGAAAGTTGTAGCGCGTTCAGTTTGCGGCCGAAAAACCTCACGAGTGACGATGGATGAATATTATTGGTCCACGGCCTCGGAGGGGAACACTTCCCGTCCATCAACAAAGGTTCGTACTACCTTGGTCTCGAGCAGCCCAGCCGCTTCCACTTTATAAAGATCGCGGTCCACAACAACCAAGTCCGCATCGTATCCGGGTGTCAGCTTGCCCTTGCGCTCCTCCGCAAATTCAGCGAACGCCGAGCCCTGCGTGTAGGCATAGAGCGCCTGTCCCCGCGTAAGTTTGTTCGCTGGGAAGTATGTCTTCGTGCCTTTCTCATTCGCGCGCGTAACTGCTGCGTACAGGCCACGGAATGGCGTAACTGGTTCGACGGGATAGTCTGTGCCGAACGCAAGATTCACCCCGGCATCAAGGTAAGCTTTCCACGCATACGAATACGCCGCTCGTTTCGCACCGAGACGATCTTCCGCCCAGTTCATATCTGTGAGCAGATGATTGGGCTGCATGCTGGCGATCACGCCAAGTTTCGCGAAGCGCGGAATATCTGCGGGATCGACCACCTGCGCATGCTCCACGCGATTTCGAGCCTTCACGGAAACACCAGACTGTGAAAAAGCCTCAAGTGCCATCGCAGTAGCTTTATCGCCGATGGCGTGAAAGCCAAGTTGAAATCCTGCTCGCGAGCGCTCCACTGCCATCTTGTTCAGTTCATCCTGTTGGAACTGCGGCAAACCCGAGTTGCCTGGATCATCGGCGAATGGCGCCTTCATGGCCGCAGTGCGCGAGCCGAGCGAGCCATCCATAAAGCCCTTCAACATGCCCGTGTGAAGTAAGGGGTCGTTTACATCGTGGTGCGCGCGCATCGTCTTGAGTTGATCCAGAGGTGCTGCAAACGGAAGCCACTCGCTAATGCGCAAATGGAGCTTGCCTTCTTTTTCCATCTGCTCGAAGACGAGAAAGTCGTCCCACGTACTCAGGTCCTGCACGCTGGTCACGCCGTGTGCCAGTGCATCCGCGATGGCCAATTCATCCGCACGCCGGCGCTCCTCGGTCGTGGGAAGCGGAATTACCTTCTCTACAAGATCTTTTGCCGACTCGCGCAAAATGCCGGTCGGTTCGCCGTTTGCATCAAGGTCAATGGCTCCCCCTTGCGGCATCTGTGTCTTGCCAGTAATTCCCGCCGCTTCAAGCGCTGCCGAATTGACGATGGCAATATGCCCATCGATGCGGTCGAGGAATGCGGGATGGCCGCTTGTCACCTTGTCCAGATCATGGCGCGTTGGCAATACTTTCTGCGGCCACAGGGTATGATCCCAGTTGCCTCCGGTGATCCAGTGCCCATTGGAAAGGCTCCCGGAGTACGACTTGGTTTTGTCTACCATCTCGGCAAGTGATCTGACGCCGGTCAGATCGAGCGCAGTCTTGGTACGTCCTGCCCCGCCAAGGTGTGTGTGTGCATCATTGAAGCCTGGAAAAATGAAGTTGCTTGTTCTGGCGGAATCGAGGTCGCGGACTTTCGTCTTGGGCCCGGCCAGGCGTTTGATCTCTTTCGTGGTGCCCACGGCCAGCACTTTGCCATTGCCGATCGCAATCGCTTCAACCGTTTCCGGTTTATCTTCGGCAAGTCCATTGCCGGTGTAGATCACGCCGTTGAAGTAAATAAGGTCCGGCACTGACGATCCGGCGGACGAAGATTTTGCGGGAGCGGTTGTCGCATGCCTGGGTGGTGGAGTCTGAGCGATGCAAACTGAACCTGCCGCCAGCAAGGCGGCCAGAGCGAAAAAGGGAATCTGCATGCGCGGAGTGTAGCAGAGCAGGATTCGGTTCGACGCACCCGAAAGGCTGAAATCAAAGTCCTACTGTTCGGCCGCCCATTCCGCCGTGACAAGGGTCAACAAAAGCGCGCGCCTCAAGCCCACTTCACGATCTCGAGCTGAGTACCATTCGCGCAACGTGTGCGCTCCGCCTCCTTCACCTCCGGCACCGATTGAAATGGCCGCTACTCCTCGCGAGAGCGGGATGTTGCCATCCGTTGAGCCCAGACGCACCCCGGTTTGCAGGCCCAGGTGCCGGTCCACCGCCCGTAGGGTTTCGAGGATCGGCGAGTCTTCTGCGAGGCGCGCTGCGGGTCGGTCTCCGATTTTCGAGATCGAGAAAGTCAATGAACCACGAACCCGCGACGAGATGGCGCGCGCGTTCCAGTGATCCACCGCGTCTTCCACGGCTCGATGCAATGCCACTTCGAGTCGAACCAGTTCTTCCATGCTGGTCGAGCGAAAGTCGACCGAGGCAGTCGCGCTCTCTGGAATCGAATTGACGCTCGTGCCTCCGTGGATCGTGCCGAGGTTGAGCGTGGTGCGAGGCTCATCGGGAAGGGAAGTGGCGGCGATGGAAACTAGCGCGGTGGCCAGTGCCGCAATGGGATTTGGCGTGCCCGCATCGGTAAAGCTGTGCCCGCCTGGCCCCGAAACAGTGACCTGGTAGCGCCGGCTTCCCAGCGCCTGCGTTACTGCTGAATCCGCTCCCGCTCCGTCGAGAACAATATGCGCGGCGACTCGGCCAGCAAGTAATTGATTCCCGTAAAAGTGCCGCACCCCGCGAAGATCGCCTTCTCCCTCCTCGCCCACGTTCCCCAAAAAAAGCAGTGTGCAGGGGAGTTCGATGCCAGAACTTGTAATTGCTTTGGCGACGGCCAGGAGTCCGGCAATGCCCGCGCAATTGTCGCAGGCTCCGGGGCAGTCGAGGCGGTCGTTTCCATCCACGTTGCGTACCACCGGATTGAGCACCGTGTCGGCCGGGAAAACTGTGTCGAGGTGCGCGGAAACCACAACAATTGGACCCGTACTCTCCGCACTGAGATGTGGCGTCGGGAGATAGCCTAGAACATTGCCGACTCCGTCAATCTGAATCTTCTCCAGGCCGATCTCGAGAAACCGTGCCGCCAGCCAATGACCACGAGCTTCCTCCCCGAACGGAGGTGCCGGAATACCACATACCTGGGCCTGCCAGTCCATCATCGTCTTCGGATTCCCGTGCAGCCACGCAAAGGCAGCATGAACGGGCCGCTGTGAGGCGATTGAAGTTACGCGGGAAAACGCCAAGGTTCGCGAGAATTTCAGCATAGGCCTCTTCAGGTTAGCAGCGAAACCCGAACGTCAGCTCCGGCGGTGTTCGTCGAGACGATCCTTGTTGGAAAGCACCTGCTCCGCATACTCCACCGAGTGCAGGAAAAGCCCCCGCGCCGGAGCAGTAGGTCCCGCGGCCGCACGGGATTTTGCGGCAATCATGCCGGGAATCTCCTCTGCATTTCGATAGCCACGTCCCACATCCAGCATGGTGCCCACCAGGTTTCGCACCATGTGATGGAGAAAGCCGTTTCCACGCACTTGGTAAATAAAAACCTCGCCTTCGTCGATTGTTCGTTTTTGCCAGTTGGAACCAGAGACAGTGCGGACCGCCGTTCGCGATTCCTGAACTTCGTCCCCAGCCTCGGTTTCCCGAGTGGCCTCATCAGGGTCGGTGGCGGCAAAGCTCAAAAAGTCGTGCGTTCCCAGAAAAGCCCTTGCTGCCGTCTCAAGAGATTGAAATTCAAGCGGCCATGGATACGCGTAGACATAACGGGCAAGAAAAGGCGGACAAAGAGCTCCCCGGTCAACCTCGACCGCTCCCTTCGATTTCTTTTCCAGGAAAACTCGGTACTCATACGTCTTGGCGACGGTGGAGTGGCGCGCATGAAAGGACTCAGCAACAAATTGCGCTTCCACCACCCGAATTGCCGCCGGCAGCGTCCGGTTCAGCGCGCGCCGCAAGTTGTTCTCAGGAATCGCGGCCCGCAGCGCAAAGCTGGCCACTTGTCCTAGGGCATGAACGCCCGCATCGGTGCGCCCGGAGCCTTGGGGCAGGGGGGATTCCCCGGTTACGCGTCCTAAAGCGGCCTGCAGTTCTCCCTGGACCGTCACATGTCCGGGTTGAATCTGCCAGCCGTGATAATCCGTGCCGTCGTAAGCCAGCGTCAGCTTCCAGTTGGTGGTACTGGGACGCGATTCGGGTCCGGGTTGAGAGATTTCCTTCACTGATTTCGATCGAATTGAGCCATTTCTTAACAGGGTACTCGATGCCTGTCCGGCACCCTTCTGGGAGCCATCCGTGGGATATACTCAGCTTTCCGCAATCTTTCTGGATTTAGCGGGTGGGAACGGCGGGAACGAATTGCGCTCCCTGCACGTACAAGCCAATATGTGGCTGTTTCAGGGGATAAGAGGCGCGGGCTTCAACGCCGAAGAATGAGAGTTTTTGCGTCCGGAGACGGTCTCCGTACGTCTTGATGAATGGCACCCCACATGCCTCAACAGAACCTTGGAGAGGAATCATGCATTTGTACGGTACCGGTGTGTTTAAGCAACAGAGTAATGGCACGACTGAGTCAAGGGGATCGGGCGCCATGCGCCTGCGCGCGGTAGCGGCCGTCATGCTTACGCTGGTTGCGGGTGTGCCTTCAGGATTTGCACAACAGGCTGCGGCAACAACCACCTCAGAGAAGCAGGCCTCGAGTCTTCCCGGCGCCCCGACGCCCGTGATGACCGAACCATTGAACCTTCGCACTTCGCAGCGCGATTTCTCCAAACCGGCGGGGAGATTGCTGGGTAACCCCATCAATTCATTCAAGCCCACCAGCATACCCAAGGCCAGTTTTGTGAATTCCGTGCGCCTTGCAGACTTGGTCAAAGACGGCAAAATTTATCTCAGTCTCTCCGATGCGCTGGCTCTTGCACTCGAAAATAACTACGACATCGCCATTGCCCGCTACGACCTCGACATTGCGGATACTGACCTTCTGAGAACTCGCACCGGCGCGGCTCCGTTGGGATCACCCGCGGGTCTCGTTTCGGGTACCTTGAGTGGTTCGCAGGCAACGCTGTCCACTGGCGGCGGTCCCGGCGGAACATCGGCAGGTTCCGGTGGCGCAGGTTCCGGTGCCGGCGGGCTGACCCTCAGCACAGCGGGAGCTGGGCCCCAGCCGGAAAGCCTCGAACCCTACGTTACGGGTACTCTGCAGTTCGATCGCGCCACTCAGCCATCCAGCAGCTTCTTTACCGGTGGCGACAGCACCAACAACACCTACAACTTCGGATATAACCAGGGGTTTGTCACAGGCACTGCGTTCCAATTCACATGGGACAACAGCAAGTCCACGTCGACGAATGCGGTCACAACCTATCAGCCCCCAATACAACGCAAGCTTCAAAGCCCAGGTGACGCAACACCTGCTGCAGGGCGCGGGAATCTGGGTCAACAAGCGCTTCATCTACCAGGCGCTGAACAACCGGCGCATCACCGACTCCTCGTTCCGCAACCAGATTCTCTACACCGTCAACCAGGTGGAGAGCATTTACTGGGGCCTCGTGCAGGAATACGAAGATGTGCAGGCCAAGGAGCGAGCTCTCGAGCAGAGCACCAAGCTCGACAGCGACGTCAAAAAACAGCTGGAGATCGGCACTATGGCCCCGCTTGATGTGGTCAGCGCCGACTCGACGGTCGCCGGCGACAAGCAGGCACTCATCAGCGCGCAAAGCAGCCTCAACTATCAGCAACAGGTTCTCAAGCAGGCCATCGCCCGCAACCTCAATGATCCGGCTTTGGTGGCCGCTCCCATCATTCCCACCGACCGCGTCAGCCTCGACCCGATTCCCGAAGAGCAGCAGACCGTGGATCAACTCGTCCAGATTGCTTTCCAGCAGAGGCCCGAACTCGAACAGGCAGTGCTGACGCTGCGTAATGACGAGATCACGCTGAAAGGCGCGCGCAACGCGCTTCTTCCTCAGGTGGATATCTTCGCGTACTTGAGCGGATCGGGCGTATCCGGTACCGTGAACCCAAAACTCAATTGCGGCTTCTTTGGCGGTGCATGCCCTCCCAGCATCGGCGGCTACGGCACCGGCGCTTCAGGATGCGTTCAACAACTCGTCTCCTGACAAGGGTGTCGGTTTCAACATCAACATTCCCATCGGCAACAAGCTGGCGCAGTCGCGTGCAGGCCCGTTCGCTGATGGAATACCGCCAGGCCGAATTGCGGCTCGAGCAGCTCTACACCCAGATCCGCATGCAGGTGGTCAACGCGCAATTCGCGCTCACCAACGATCGTGCCCAGGTGCAGGCAGCCATCGCGGCCCGCGATTTTAACAACCAGAGCATGGAAGCGGAACAAAAGAAGCTGGGGCTCGGTGCCTCAACGACGGCATCGGTGCTTCAACAACAGCGTACCCTGGCCACCGCGGAGTTCAACCTGATTGCGGCCCAGGCCCTCTATGCCAAGGATCGTGCGGCCTTTTATCAAATGCTGGCTTCAACTCTGCAGCACTATGGCATCAACCTGAACGATGCCGCCACCGGCGATGTAAAGACGGCACCCGTGATCCCCGGCTTGGTTCCCGCCAAGGACACGCGCGTTGCGCCCACAACCCCTCCTGCCACTCCACAACAGTAACGGCTCAAAAGCAAAAAGGTCCGGCGATTCAGCCGGGCCTTTCGCTTTTAAGCGCATTTTTAGAGCACAACAATCTTCGGGCAATGAATCGCCACACCAACCATGTGACGACAATCACAACTGCGAGTTCGAAGACCGCGCTCCAGATGGCGAAACTCCCAGAACTGGGCGTATCATAGCGCCAGAACACCTCACAGTCAGGCGATTCTGAAAGCCCGCAATCATCGCTGTTTTGATGCGGACGTCAACAGGCTGCGCGCAAAGCAGGAACGGGTGAACCCCGGCTGAAACAGCGGAGGTGTGGCATTCGCGCTAAAGAAACTGTGCCGCGCAGCAAGGCGGTTCGATTGTTGGCGGCAGGAGTTCCGATTCTGTGGGCTGCGGGTCTTCTCGCGCCGTTCATCCACAATGTCGCGTTTTCGAAGGCACGGGCAGTTCTTGCTGCTGCGAACATGACCAGCGTCACACCGCAAGATGTGGCAGAGTCCATCAAGTCCTCCATTAGTGTCGATTATCCGCAGAATGCAGCGATCTTTCCTCCCGACATCATTCCGCCCATCTTCCTCTGGCGCGATGCGCAGCCCTCGGCCCGATCATGGCGCATCGACGTCAATTTTGCCGATCATGCAAAATCGCTGCGTGTCACCTCCGCCGGCGAAGGCATGAAGCTTGGCGAGATTGATCCTCGCTGTGTTTCCGCCGTCAACAAGCCGCCGTTTTTGACGCCGGAGCAATCTGCTGCGCATACCTGGAAGCCCGAAGCCGATGCCTGGCTGCTGATCAAAAAGCATTCTGCCGGCCGTCCGGCGACCGTCGAGTTCACCGGCCTCGATGTTGCGGGCCGCGCGGTGAGTCACGGCCGCGTAACCCTCACCACTTCAAGTGACCCGGTCAATGCGCCCATCTTTTATCGCGATGTGCCGCTCATGCCCTTTGTAGGAGCCAAGGATGTCGTACAGCCTCTGGCGCCGGACCAGTTGAACCTGATTGAATGGAGGCTTCGCGATATTGCAAAACCTGAGAGCCGGTTGCTGATGACCGGACTTCACACCTGCGGCAACTGCCACTCCTTCTCTGCCAACGGCAAGACAATGGGCATGGATGTAGATGGCCCGTCCAATGACAAGGGGCTGTACGCAGTGGTTCCGGTCCAGCAACACATGGCCATCCGCAGCGAGGACACGGTCTCCTGGAATCGGGATATGCAGGTAGGGAAGTCGCGGGTGGGATTTATGTCGCAAATTTCGCCGGACGGAAAGTACGTCCTCACGACATTTGCCGGCCGAGACCAGTCAATTGGCAGTTCCTACTTCGTCACCAACTTCAAGGATTATCGCTTTCTGCAGGTTTTTTACCCAACACGCGGCATCCTCACCTGGTATAGCCGCGAAACCGGGCGCAGGCAGCCATTGCCGGGTGCCGATGACCCGAACTACGTACAGACCGACGGAGTCTGGAGTCCGGATGGAAAATACATTGTGTTTGCCCGCGCCGAGGCCAGGGAGCCCCATCCCGAAGGTGTGCCGCTTCCGGTTGAAGCCAATGATCCCAACGAAGTGCAAATCCAGTACAGCCTGTACCGTGTTCCATTCAATGACGGCAAGGGGGGCGTTGCGGAGCCCATTCTGGGCGCTTCCAGCAATGGAATGAGCAACAGCTTCCCCAAAATATCCCCCGACGGCCGCTGGATAGTCTTCGTCAAAAGCCGCAATGCGCAACTGATGCGCCCGGATAGCGAGTTGTTCATCGTGCCTGCCAGTGGCGGCGTGGCGCGACGCATGCGCTGCAACACTTCGTTAATGAACTCCTGGCACAGCTTCTCTCCCAACGGCCGCTGGCTGGTGTTTTCCTCAAAAAGCCGCTCGCCGTACACGCAAATGTATCTGACCCATATCGATGCGGCCGGAAACGACTCGCCGCCCATCTTGATTGACAACTCAACCGCCGCCAATCGCGCGGTGAACCTGCCTGAGTTCGTGAATATTCCTTCCGATGGCATTCTTGATATCGCCTCACCGGCCTCCGACTTCTACCGCTTGATGGATGATGCGGCGAATGCGCAGATCAAAGGAGACCGGACGGGAGCATTCGATGCTTTGCAGAAAGCCCTCGCCATGGATCCGGAAGACGCGCGCGTGAACTTTGCGCTGGGGGGCGCGTATTCGATTGCCGGCAGGCCGAAGGAAGCAATTCCTTACCTCAAGAAGGCCACCGAGGTGAATCCCGAATTCGTCGAGGCCTTTTATGTCATGGGCGTGGCGCAGATGCGGGAGCGGAATGTCGATGAAGCGATTGCAGCGTGGAAGAACTCCGTTCGCATCGCCCCCCGCTACTTTCAGGCGCACGAGGGGTTGGGATTAGCTTTCTATATTCAGGGTAAGACTTCGGATTCTCTTTCCCATCTGTTGTTGGCGCTGGATGATGAACCTGATCGGGTATCGGTGCTGGTCCTGGCGGCAAGCCTGATGGCAACCAGCGCCGAACCGGTAATCCGCAATGGACCGGAGGCCGTGACACTGGCCGAGCGGGCTCGCGATTTGACCGGGTCGAAAGATATCCCGGTGCTGGACACGCTCTCCGCGGCATACGCTGAGGCCGGACACTTCGACCGGGCCAAGCTCGCTGCCGATCAGGCCATTGCCCTCGCGGAAAAACAGGGAGACGCCAACCTGATTGCGAAACTGAAGGCGCATCGTGCAAAGTACGAAGCACTCAAGCCCCTGCGCGATCCTGAGGACCAGGGCACGTTGTGAACTGTCGATCATAAATTCCTGTTGACACAATCGGTGCCCGGTCCGCATAGTTCGGTCCGGCAGCAGGTTGGAAACTTTCCCGCTCGATATTAGAATTCCCCGCAATGTTGGTGGCTGTCCCAATCGCTTCGGGTAACAATCACGCAACACAATTCCCCACACGGCTCGGGCCATGCGGCCTGCAGGAGGTCATATGCTTAACGGAAAACGGCTACTCGCGTTATTGATAATCAACAAAGCCAACAGGCCAATGCTCAGTTTGCTTGGTATGTCTGCGGCAATCACTGCCATTGCTGTTCTCACCATGGCGCTCAAAACGCCCCGCATTCACGCTGGCGAAGATGAAGAACAGGACAAGTCGAAGATCACCATCGGCTTCTCCATTGCTCCCGTTCCCCTCAACCTTGAAGGCAAAAACAAAGCTCTCGTGGGACTGGGCAGCTACCTGGTCAACGCCTCGGCCGACTGCAACGGCTGCCACACCACAAGCAACCAGACTGCGTATGTGCCCACAGGAAATCCCTACCTGCTGCGTCCTCCCAATGGGCCATTCAACGGAATGAGACAAGTAAATCCGGCAACCTATCTGGCCGGCGGCAGCGACTTCGGGCCGTTCCCGGGACTTGCGCACCTCTACTCCCGCAACCTCACACCGGACAGCACCGGCAAGCCAGCCGGAGGGTTGAGCTACAAGCAGTTCCTCACCGTGATGCGCACCGGCAAGGATTATGACCATCTCCATCCGTCCTGCGCCGGAGCGCCGGATGGCACCTGCGTTCCCGCTCCGTTCAATGGAGATTTCCTTCAGGTGATGCCCTGGCCAACGTTTCAAAGCATGACCGATCACGATATCCGCGCGATCTACGAATATTTGAGCGCGATTCCGTGCATCGATACTATGGTGGATGGAGCGCCGGTGCTGAGGAACAACTGCAAATAATTGACACCGCGCTCATCCCGCGGCCGATCGGCAATAGCTCGAAAAACCGCATGAAAACAACAGGTCCGGCAATTTCGCCGGGCCTTTGTTTTTGGGTTAAGCCGCGCCTTTGAAGAGTGCAGATTGCTGAAGATGCTTTGGTGCGGGAAGCAAGTTGAATGGATCACTGATGGTTAGGTGCTGACTCGGACGATGTAAGGTTCGGAACGGTAAGGTGCATCATTGATCGTGCCAGTGAAATAGCTTATGCGTGATCTTCCATTCGCGATTCCACTTGAGCAAGGTGAACACGTCGGAAGCCCGTGCGTTGGCGCCCGCCAACTTCCCAGACCAGCGTTCGACTTCCAGATGAACAACAGCGATGCTCTCTATAATTTCAATGCGTGCAAAGCGGGCACTTATGTTCGGTGCCGGTCCGTTCCCGGTTATCCACTTGAACACGTGTTCGATCGAGCCGGTATATTCCACCCCTTGACAGTAGCCGGAGATGGTTGCGGAAGCATGGAAAGCAGGACGCATCAAATCTCCGTCACCTGCTCGGGCCCCTGCGATATAGCGGTGCATGGTGTTGGTGATCGCGTCATGCTCGACAAGATAGGCGTTCGTTGTTGGTTTGACCGGGGAAAAGTTCTCGCCTTCATCGGTCGAGATTTCTGTAGGGCATTTTGTGCGCAACCGGCTCCATGCCTCTATTTCGTGCCTGAAGGCGAAGACGGTATCCTGCCTCTCATGCTCACGGCGGTGGACTGGAAGCCCCTCGGTCGTTTCCCAGCGCCGCACCGTGCGTTCACTGCGGTCCAGATAACCGGCAATCTGCTTCCAGGATTCCAGCGTCTTCTGTGGAGTGTTCCGCTCAGGCATCCTAAGACTCCCGCGGAAGACTATATCAGAAGCTGCGCCGCCAAGCTGGGTGCTCATGAATGCCAATGAAATGCCTTCTGGATGATCTTCCACCCACTCGGCGTCTTGAGAAGCGTGAAGAGATCGGTCATGTAAACACCACCGCCAGCCAACTTGCCGGACCAACCGGCGACGTCAAGCCGAACCACAGCGATAGATTCGAGAACGTCCACACTCACCATGCGAGGCTCAATCTTGTCTGCGGGACCATTCTTGTCGATCCAGTCGAAAAGGAACGGGGTTCCGATAGCAAGTTGATCTCCCGCGTATCCGAAAAATGAAGCGTCCGGGTGGAAAGCAGGACGCATCAATTCGCTCTTGCCTTGTTTGCTTCCGTCAATGTACATCTGCATCGTATTGACGATTTGATCGTAGTCGGTGAGGTATTCGTGGTTAGCCATGCGCCGACTGTATGGGCCTGAAATGTAGGCGTCAACAGCCAAACGTGGCCAAAGTCGGTCGCGCACGCGGCGACAATCAGTTAGGCCATACGGAGTTCTTCATGCGATCTCCAGGAATTTGAATGCGGTGAGGCTGCACGCCCCGGCCCATAATAAAATCGATCCTGGAGATGCTCATGAGTTCCTTTCAGGACTACCCGCGAATTTCGCCTTTCCTCTGGTTCGATTCGAACGCCGAAGCAGCGGCTGACTTCTACGTTTCCATCTTCCCCAACTCCCGCAAGCTTGGTCATATGAACAGCAGCATCAACACTCCCAGCACACCCGCAGGTGCGGTGCTCACGGTTTCCTTTGAACTTGACGGCGTGAAGTTCACGGCGATGAACGGTGGTCCCGGTCACAAATTCAATGACGCCGTTTCCTTTGTAGTGCGCTGTGAAACTCAGCAGGAAATTGACCACTACTGGGCAAAACTCACTGAAGGTGGCAGCGAGGTCGCATGCGGCTGGCTTAAAGATAAATTTGGGCTCTCCTGGCAAATCATCCCCGCGCAAATCCTGGAACTGGTTCGCCATCCCAAAGCCATGGAAGCCATGATGCAGATGACCAAGTTCGACATCGCCGCATTGGAGCGCGCCGCGAAGTCGTAGCATCTGCGCACAATCCGACATGCAGAAAAGCTTGCCCCGGTCCTGTACGGAAACGACTCGAGACGAGTTGTATCGGGCACTCGCGCGTTTTCCTTTCCAATTCGTCAATTCCAGTAGAGAGCCGTTGGAGAGAACGCGGTTGGAAGGCGTTCTTGCGGAATGCCGCGCACTGGAAGGGATCCGCAGTATGCGGAAAGAGCTGCGAGATCGACCGAAGTGCTGATTCCTGCGATTCATTGGTCACAAAGCTGAGCCAGACCCTGTGATTTCTTCGAGAATGTTGGAGCAGCTTCGACACGCGTTATCAGGGGAGACAGGTATGCAGACTCTGCTTCAGAACGTCCGTTTCAGCCTCCGTATGCTGGCCCGAAACCCCGGCTTGACCATCACCGTTCTGCTCACGTTGGCCATCGGCATCGGCGCCAACACCGCCATCTTTACCGTCGATTATGCGACGCTCCTGGCTCCGCTGCCCTATCCGCAACCCGATCAGCTCGTGATGGTCTGGTCGAAAATCCAGACCTATCACAATGGAGTTGCCGCAGGCGACTTCCTCGACTGGAAGCAGCAGAACACGGTATTCCAGGATCTTTGCGCCTGGACCGGCGCCAGCTTCAACCTGGCCACCAAAGACAAGCCGGAGTACGTCAATGGCACTCGAGAGACCTACAGCATGCCCCAGATGATGGGTGAGCCGCTCCTCATGGGCCGCTACTTTTTACCGGAAGAGGGCGTAGCCGGGCGCGATCACGTCGTTATCCTTACCCATAAGCTGTGGGTCAAGCTCGGCGCGGATCCCAAAATCGTCGGCACCACCCTGCGCATGGATGGCGACCCCTACACCGTGGTTGGCGTGCAGCGCCCCGGCATCTTCGATCGCCAGGAAGCGCAGCTCACGGTCCCCCTGGTATTCAAGCCGGAACAGGTCAATCACGACTTCCACTGGCTCCTCGTCATGGGCCGCCTTAAACCGGGCGTCACCCTCAAACAGGCGCAGCAGAACATGGACTCCGTCACTGCCCACATCGCCGAGATGTATCCCAAGAGTGACAAGGGCTGGGGCTCCTATGTCGAGGGACTTAAGAACGACTTTCTGCCCAAAGAACGCATCAAGATGCTCTGGCTACTACTGGGCGCAGTTGGATTTGTGCTGCTCATCGCCTGCGTCAATGTCGCCAATCTGCTGCTCGCGCGCGGCATGGCGCGACAAAAGGAACTGGCCGTTCGCAGCGCACTCGGCGCCGGCCGCACCACCATCTTCGCCCAGCTCCTTACGGAAAGCCTGATCCTCGCTCTGGTCGGCGGGGCTCTCGGAGTCGGCGTAGGTTACGCCATGCTGCAAGGCCTCATCGCCGCCATGCCGCGCAACACCCTGCCCAGCGAGGCCGATCTGCGCCTCAATATCCCAATCCTGCTCTTCACCCTTGCCGCCACCACGCTGGCAGGACTTCTGGCTGGCTCCGCTCCTGCCTGGTATGCATCGCGCATCGATCCCGCCGAGACACTCAAAGAAGGTGGACGCGCCGGCACCAGCGCCGGCAAGCATTTCGTGCGGCGTATTCTCGTCATCGGCGAGTTCGCGCTTGCCCTTGCTCTGCTCGCCGGCGCCGGCCTCACCATTCACAGCTTCTGGAATCTTGCCCACGTCGATCTCGGCATCAAAACCGACCACGTCCTCAACTTCTTTCTGCCGGTGCCGGAAACCCGCTCCAAAGATCCTCAGCTCATCTCCGCCTACTACCGCGATATTCTCGCCCACATCGCTGCTGTTCCCGGCGTGCAACATACAGCCGCAATGACCGGCCAACCGCCCTACGGAGCGGGCTTCGGCATGCCCTTCATGCTCGAAGGCGGCCAGACCTACGCAGATCCGTCGCAGCGCCCGGGCACCCGCTTCGGCATGGTCACTCCGGATTACTTCAACGCCTTCGGCATTCAGCTCATCTCCGGACGTAGCTTCACTGATCAGGACACCGCCAGCCACCATCAAAGTGGCCATGGTCAATCAGGATTTCGTGAACAAATACCTGAAGGGCAAAGATCCCTTTCGTCAGCGCGTGCTTGTCGAGGAGCTGATTCCAGGCGTTACCAAGCTGGGCGGCTATATCCCGTGGCAGATCGTCGGGATCTACCACAACGTGCACACGGCCGATCAGCGCGATGAAAATCCGGAGATGCTCATCCCCTTCTACCAGATCCCCTGGCCACAGGCGGGCTTTGCCGTGCGCACGTCTGAAAACCCTTCCACCATGCTCAACAGCATCTCCGCCGCGGTGCACCAGGTCGATTCCGGCGTTGCTCTCGCTGAGCCCAAGACCCTCGACGAAATCGTCGACCGAATCCATGTCCGACCAGCGATTCACGCTCGTCCTCTTCACCAGCTTCGCGGCTGTGGCACTGTTCCTCGCCGGACTCGGCATCTATGGCGTCATGTCGTTTTCCGTGGCCCAGCGCGCGCACGAGATCGCCCTTCGCATGGCTCTCGGCGCCACCCGCAATCGAGTTGTCAGCCTCATCATTCGTGACGGCGTAATCCTCGCCGCTATCGGACTCGGGCTTGGCCTGATCGGCGCCTATTTCGTCGGCCGCGCCATGCAGAGCCTTCTGTTCGGAGTCCAGGCACTCGACTTCGTCGCCTTCCTTTCGGTCGCTGCCGTTCTGCTGGCCGCCGCTATCCTGGCCAGCTTCCTTCCCGCAACCCGAGCCGCGTCCGTTTCGCCCATGCGAGTCCTCCGGACGGAATAGCGCCCGGATGCCCCAAATCCTTTCCTCTTGTGCGGCCGGAATTCTCATCTTGAAGCAATGTTGTACACTCCACATCGAGGCTGGCCACGCAATCAGCACGATCTGAAGCCAGAGGAGAACGACTATGAGCTTGAAGATGCGTACGCGTGAAGCACAAGAGGTCGTCGTCATCGATCTCAGCGGACAAATCACCTTAGGCGAGGCAAGCGCCTCCATTCGTGATGAAATTCGAGACCAGCTTGCAAATGGATCCCGCAAGATTCTGCTCAATCTGGCTGAAGTGACCTATATCGACAGCGCCGGCCTCGGCGAATTGACATCCGCTTACACATCGGTCAAGAATCGCGGCGGTTCATTGAAACTCCTGAACTTGACCAAGCGTGTTCATGACCTGATGCAGATTACAAAGCTGTATACGGTCTTTGATGTGTACGATGACGAGAAGAAGGCGATTGCTTCCTTCGCCACTTAGTGCGCAGCAAAATCGCGGCGGACAATTTGGAAGTAGCCTTTCCTCGGTTCGCCTAACATTCTCGCCTTAGACGCGTTCAGCGACGATCTGCTTGGCGCCGTTGCGTACGATTCCCGCATCAGTGTGCCCGGATGCGATCGAATCAAGATCCGCTTCCAATTCATCCAACTCAAGGCGATCGAAGGCCTGTGCAGCGAATTCGTTTCGGCCCCAGGTGCGCAGATTGGGCAAATGCAGCTGCGCCATTTCCCGCGCAGATTTTTCCAGAACCAGGTTCCGATTGTGCAGCACTTGCCAGCCCGTCCCGGCAATGCTGTCGTCCAGGGTGGCACCCACGTTGAGTTCCTGACCATAATGCCGCTGCATTTCGCCAACGAATTCGTAGTAACGACGCAATGCAGGGTGAGTGGATTCAAGCCACGCCGTTTCGTGAATGAGCAGCTTGGCCTGAGGCGCTGCCGCGTCGGCCCAAACCGTCAAGGCAGTCCGCGGCGAAGGAAGATGCGTCAGTAAGAAACGGCACAGGAATAAATCTGCCGCTTCAACCGGGAACGGCCTCTGCAAAATGTCATGTTGCAGGAATTCCAGCGTTGGGCAATTGAGGCGCGCCTCGGAAACAAACCGCTCCGACGAATCCATCCCAACCGTTCGCTGCGGTTTCAGTACGGCATCGAGCAACTGTGTCGTCCAACCGGGCCCGCAGCCGAGGTCAACCGCCAGCCGATGTGTGTGCGGTTGACTCGAATCGCGCACCAGATTGAGCAACCCGCGGGTTTCAGGTTCATAGACTGCCGCGAGGCGGCGCAGTCGGAGGCTTGCCTCCTCATGGTCTCCAAACGTGTACGACATGATTGGAAGTATAGAGGCGCGACGGTGGGCTCCATCCCAGCCGCAACTTGGTTCCCGCGTTCATCTGCTGCCCCGCGCACTCAGGGATTGTGGATGTCAGGGGGAAAGGGATCGGGCTTCCGGCGTATTTTCCTCAAGACTTCTGGCGCAAACTCTCTAAAGACATTGGAAAGCGCGCGGCCTCCAAAACCTTCGGCGGTACGGATAAGAGCATGCTGCCAATTGGCTTCGCTTTGAACGCGCCAGGTGTTGGAGAGAAAATTGTTGCCGAACGTGGCTGCGTACCTCGCAAAGGCTGGATGGCGTTCGCCATCGATACGGTAAGCCCGAAAGGTGAGATCGACGATGTTCTTGACGCGCGATCCAAAAGGTCTGTGAATCGTATGAAAGTAACGTGGGTCCTCACCCAGGCTCGCTCCCAAAGTAGCCTCGATTGCATTGCCGGTGGAAATGCCCGTCAGACGCATGCCGTAGCGCTTGCCAAATCCCTCCCAATGGGGACCGTATTCTGAAGGACCGTCAATCGCCGTTCCCAGGCCCGCCGAGAAAAGTCCTCCCACAAGGCTTGTCCCGCCCGCCGTCGAATGCACAAACCAATTCAGCCTTTCCCCCCTGCTGATCCCGTGATACTCGGTTGGAGCGTCCGGAACCCCATTCAGATCGCGCTCGAAACTGAGTGGCACTTGTTGCTTGGCTTGCGAAGACACCAGGGAAGTCTGCGCCGCCGCAAACGTCGGCAGCCATAGCCAGACCCACAAACACAACAAACGCTGAGACAAAATTGCGACGGGAAACCTCCTCAACACTGTTATCCGACGATCCTAAGGAAGGGGTTTGCGCGCGTGATGGTTCTTCAAATCAGTGAAAGTGCCCAGAAGCGAATACCCTCAGAATCGAAACCCGAACTTCGGTTTCCCATCTTCGCCTGAAGACACTTTCACCGGAATCACAGTCCTGCCATTCTTGCTGAAAAACGGATCCACAGCCTTGAGCAGGAATCTCTTCCACTTCGACGCCACCATTTTTGAAATCTTCGCGTCCGTCTCCACCTTCCCCACGAAGTCGATTTTCCGGCTGTCCATCGTGTAGCTCCCCGTCAGATGCACGTCGCCTCCGGGTAGCGCATAGTCGAGGCGCGAAAACGCGAGCTGCCCCTTCCTCATTGAGAACTGTCCCGTCATTCTCGAAGTCACGTCCGGCGCTCCTGGTTTCAGTTCATCGGTCTTTCCTTGCGCTCGCAGGCTTAGAAGGTCAACCTTGTCCTCGATCATCGGATTCGTGAAATGGATCTGCCGCAGTGTGAACGACCCCTGCATCGTCATTTTCCGGCTCACGCTCTCCTCGCCGGGTGCGATTTGCAGCTCAGCTTGAAGCGTCAGCCGGCCGGTCGTCGGCGCAGGGCTGGTTTTTACGGCAAGTGCGAGAAAGTCTGCGATCTCCCCATCGGGCACCTCCGTCTTTATATCGATCCTGTGACCCTGCCCTTTCACATTGATCACAGCACCCTGGCAGGAGAATTTCGATTTGCCCAACATCGCATCAATCTGTTCCAGGTAGGTGTCGCCGCTCGTCCCATCCACAATGGCCGCGAACTCGGTCAAGAGCGGCATGGGATGATTCGCCGTGTCCAGCGAGAAATCAGGAACCTCCGTTTTTCCACGGACAGCAATCCGATCAAGCTGGCCGTCAAAATTGCCGGTGGACCTCAGCATGCCGCCCAGCCCTTTGATGGTATTCAGGTCCGCATGCTCAAAAAGGTATTTGCCCTCCACCTTGGAATCACCCGGACTCTCCATATCCCACGGACCAAATGTTCCCGACGCATGAATATTCCCGGTGGGAACCGGGTTGGTCAGGACCGCATCGAACGGCCACCCTGTGTTCGGCCCCAGGTCCCTCAAAACTACGTGCTTCAGCAGAAACACGCGCGGGTCTTTGTCGGGTTTATCTGTGCCGATCACCAACTGTGAGTCGTCGCAGACAATCTCATCCACCCGCATCTTTACCTTGCCCAGGCGCCGCTTGTTTCCAGAGTCTTTCCGCCGCAGGTTTGCCGGAGGCACATTGATCGCCAGACCGCGAACATTCACCCGTCCCACGTGGGTCGGCTTGAAAATCAATCCGGCCAGAGATGCGTGAAAATCGAAATGCTCGATCGCGATCACCGGCTTGTTGTCTCCGGCTGCCCGCAACTCGTCTGGGGAAGAATGCGCAGGCCGCCGCCCGTCACGTCGATTCCGTGAGTGACCGTCACCTGCAAGCTGTCCAGTTCTACATCGCTGCCGAATCGGGCTCGCAGTGTCTCTACCACTCGTCCCTTCAGGATTGGACCAGCCCGCGCTATCAGCAACTGAACAATAATTAGCGGAATGACAACCGCGGCTACGGCAACAGGAATTCCCCACCGCAGGGCTCTTGACGTGCGCGCCCGTGCCCGCTCACTGGAATTCGGGGTTTGAATCAGCATCAACTCTCGACGAACCGCGTCCCCCGATACGATGCACGCGCAGCAACATCCTGTTGCAAGTCGTCTGAGAACCCAGGATTTACATCTCTACGCTGGCTCACAATCCGGGACGCCCGCATTGGCGGCTTTTCCCGTGTTCGGGGCGAGCAAATCGATTGCTACCGCTCCGCCACCTGGTCCAGCAGATCGAAAAACTCCGGGAAGCTGATGGCTGCGGATTCGGCGCCTTGTATCAGCGTCTCGCCCTCCGCCCGCAGCGCAGCCACGCTGAAAGCCATCGCAATGCGATGATCGCCGCCCGAATCAATCGTGGCTCCGTGCAGGCTCTGGCCGCCGGGCACATCGAGCCCGTCTTCAAACTCCTCAACCTCCGCACCCATGGCACGAAGATTTTTCGCCACCAGCGCAATGCGGTCTGATTCCTTCACGCGCAGTTCCTTGGCGTCGCGAATACGGATGCCCCCGCTGGTGTAAGGCGCGATGGCGGCAATCACCGGCAACTCGTCGATGAGTTGCGAGGCCAGTGCGCCGGTGATCGCCGTGGAGCGAAGCCCTTCCGCGGGACCGGTAACCTGCACCGTTCCCACAAGTTCAGCGTTCTTTTCTTCCAGGTTCAGGACGCTGATATGCGCGCCCAGCGCCGTCAACACGTCAAGCAGGGCGGCGCGCGTAGGGTTGAGTCCCAGCCAATCCAGAACCAGGCCCGAGTTCGGAAACAGCGCGGCGGCGCAGAGAAAGAATGCCGCCGAAGAGAGGTCGCCAGGAACGGCTGCTTCAATGGCGTGCAAAGTCTGAGGGCCGCGAATCGAGACCGAATCGAGCGACCGTTCCAGTTCCGCGCCAAAGGCGCGCAACGCCAGTTCGCTGTGGTCGCGGGTCCGGACGGCCTCGCGCACGGTAGTCATTCCGGTAGTCTGGAGGCCTGCCAGCAACACGCAGGTCTTCACCTGGGCGCTGGGCACGGGCGTAGTGTAGTCAATCGCCTGAAGGGAAGCGCCTTCAATCACGATCGGCGCATGGCCTTCCGTCAGCATCAGGTGAGCACCCATCGCCGCCAGCGGCTTGCGGATGCGTTCCATCGGCCGCCGCGAAAGTGACTCGTCGCCGATGAGCGTGAATGTTCCCGCCTGGGGAGCGAGCAGGCCGGAGATCATGCGCATGGTTGACCCGGAGTTGCCGCAATCGAGTTCATGCGAGGCAGGTGTCACCCGCCCGCCCACACCGGTCACTTCCACGATTCCGCCCTCACGCTTGCTTACCGTGGCGCCCAGTGCCTCCATGCACTTCAGCGTCGAAGCGCAGTCCGCGCCCGTGGAGAAATTGGTGAACCGCGAAGTGCCCTCGGCAAAAGCGGCAAGCATTCCGTAGCGGTGGCTGATCGATTTGTCGCCAGGCAGGCGAAGGGATCCCAGGACGTTGCTGGCCGGCCGGATGATGCGTTCTTCAAGTGCGGTATGCAAGAAGGGCTCCGTGAGACGGGGATGGATTGAGTTTAACGGACGGGAAGACCAGGGAGTAGGGAGCAGGGAGTAGGGAATAGAAAACCGCGGTCCGGTTTGTTGATGATCTTCGGCTGTGCTCATTTTCGTGCTCCTGTTTTCCCGTAGGGTTGGTGGTGTTGCAAAAAAAAAACGGACAAAGCGATTGGATTCATGGGATTGCACCCCGAAAATGGGGGAATTTGTGCTCACCGTGATTTGGATCACAAAGGCAGAGAACAGCGAACAGAGAACAGAGAGCAGAGAGCAGAGAACAGAGGACAGAGAACAGTGGACAGTGCAAGGAATAGGGAATGGAAGACCGCGAGCCCCGGATTGTGCGTGGTCGGTCATCCTTGCTTCTCCTGTTGCGAACTTGGTGGTGCAAATGAAAAAGGCCCGCTGGTGGGCGGGCCTTTCTTGACTGCTAATACAAGTATGGCAGGTTGGAACAATTAATACCTAATTTTGCCAGAAATATTTTCGCTTTGTTTTGTTGAGGTTGCAGCGATTTCCACAGGGCTGGCACTTGACAAGATTTTGGACAAGGGACGAAGGGAGTAGGGAATAGGGAGTAGGGAACTCGGTGAGAGGAACGGCCACTCCTCCCGTACCCTGATACCTGTTCTCTCTTGCCTTTGACCCTCGGGCTGATGCTTCGCGCCCGAATGCCCCGCCTGTGCCTTCGTCCCCTATTCCCTCGTCTCACCGCACTTTGAGGACGATGATGGTTTCGTCGTCGAATCGGTCGTGGCCGTCCTGGAAGCGGCTGACATCGGCCAGGATAGCTTCCGCGATGTCGCCTGCGGACGACTCGCGATGGCAGCAGAGCATGTTTGCGAGCCGTTCGTCGCCGTACATCTCGTCCTGCGCATTTTCAGCGTCCAGAATGCCGTCCGAAACGAATACCACAGCGTCCCCGGGCTGCGTCTCAATACGCAGCTCGTCGTACGTGACATCCGGGAACATGCCGAGCGGGAACCCTTCGGCCTTCACCACGGTCGAGCTTCCTGAGCGACACAGAATGGGCTGTACCGCGCCCGAGTTCGCCACCTGCAGGACGCGGGAATCGTCATTCCACAAGGCGAAGAGCATGGTGACGTACTGGGAATCGAGCTTCCGCTCCTGGAGGGCGTCGTTGAGCTGGGCCAGCATTTGGGGCGGCTCCAGGCGCTGAATAGCCGCGGAACGCATGATGCCGCTTACCAGCGCCGCAAACAGCGCGGCAGGAGCAGCCTTGCCGCTCACATCGCCGAGGACAAGGGCGCTTTGAGTTTCCCCGTACTCGAGAAAGTCGTACAGGTCGCCGCCGATGGTGCGGGCGGGGAGAAAGCGCACCGCCAGGTCGGCGTTGACGTGCTTCGGAGGCTCGGAGGGCAGCAGGCGCAACTGGACCTCGCGCGCCATCGCGATGTCCTTCTCGAGTTGCCGCTCCTGGCGGCGGACCGCCTGGTAGAGGCGCGCGTTCTCAATGGCGATGGCGATTTGCGCCGCCAGCGTGGTGAGCATGCGCTCGTGCTCTTCGTTGAAATAGCCGGTGCGCGTGTGTTCCAGGTCGAGAACTCCAATGATGCGGCCTTTGTAAAACAGGGGCACGATCAGCTCGGAGCGGGTCTCGGTGTTCATTTCGAGATAGCGCGGGTCGCGGTGCACATCGGGGACGTTGACGACGCGCCACTCGCGAACGGACGCACCGACAAGCCCGCTGGTGATGGGGATGCGCCGCCGGGGAGCATGGGTGTAGCCGAAGCGCCATGCGTAGCGCGTGACGAGGGTGTCGCCTTTTGGATCGAGCAGCATGACGGTGAACATCTGGTAGTCGATGAGGCGTCGCAGCAACTGGCCCACGCGCTCAAGGAGCGGGTCAAGGTCAAGAATGGACGTCAGCTCGATGGAGATTTCATTGAGGACCGTGAGCGTGCGGGCCTGGCGCGACACCCGGCTGTACAAACGCGCATTTTCGATGGCCTGGGCAATGCGGGACGCGGTCAGAGAGAGCAAGTGCAGGTGTTCAGGGCGGAAGTAGTCCGCCTGCTCGCTCTCGATGTCCATGACGCCGATGAGGCGGTTTTTTGCGATGAGCGGCACGGCCAGCTCGGAGCGGACATCAGGATTCGCGGAGATGTACGTGGGCTCCGCCTGCACATCGTTCAGCATCATGGGCTGCCGGGTGAGGGCGACCTGACCAACGACTCCCTTGCCAATGGGAAAGCGCATGCGCTCGGCCTCTGGGGTGTGGCCGATCTGAAAGCGCATACGCAGGTCGTGGGTGCGGTCGTTGAGGAGAAAGATGGCGAAGATGCGGTATTGAATGATGGCCCGCACCAGTTCCGAGGTGCGATTCAGCAGTGTTTGCAGGTCGAGCGTGGTATTGAGCGCGTCAGAAAGCTGCACCAGGTAGGAGAGATCCGCCGGCTCCACGCGAATGTTTAGCGGGTCGAGGTGCGTGCCGGCGGAGGGCCGGTAGTCGCCTTCAAACTCGGGATGGGGAGGGGAAGTTGGCATTCGAATGAAAATGATAGCGGAAGGGGCCAGGGACTGGGAGCCGGGGACGAGGAAAAGGCCGCCTTGGCTTGACCTAATGGCTGAGTGCGAAGACAACGTTGACGGTCGTACTCACTTCGACGGGCGCGCCATTGAGGAGGTAGGGCTTGTATGTCCAGGTGCGCACGGCATCGACGGCCGCCCGCTGGAGCTCGCCAGGACCTCCGATGACGTGCAGATCGGCGATGCGGCCGTCCTTACCGATGAGAACTTGGAGGACTACCGTTCCCGAGACGCCCGCCGCTTTTGCGTTGGCCGGATACTCGGGGATTGTCTTTTGCTGGATCATTCCCGCCGCTACGCCGGCGGAGATGTTGACCCGCAGGGGAACTGGTTTGGCGTCGTCTGGTGGTGTCAAGTCGGCTTCCTTGATTTCCTCCAGCTGCTCGAGCTGCTCTACGTGGGCTTCCAGAAGCTTCTTTCCATCCTGAACGACCACGACATCGCCGGGGACGAATCGCCCTTGAAAGGAGGTGATGTTGTTACGCCTGAACTGGACCGGATTGGGAGAACCGGGCTCGCTTAGCAACAGTGCAGGCCTGTTAGGTTCCAGGCAGTAGGAGAATGCGGGAAATGGACGGACTCCGGCCGGAGTTTGATACCCGGAGATGGTTGCGCAAACCAGGTTGCCGTCACCATCCTTGCGTTCCTCCCGTTGAACGACCAATTGATCGACCTGTTTTTCACTGGCCGATACTGGCGTAGTGAATTGTCCCTCGAGCCTCGATAGAAGAATGGGTGGGTTCGTTTGCGCACCGCTGCGGAAGCGACCCTTCTCCGTCACGTAATCGGCTTGTGAGAAGGATGAACCGGAGTAGATCTGCTTTACCTTCAGGGGGCTTGCCCAAAATTCTTCGAGGGCGCCTTGCTGCGGCTCGGAGTCCTTCTGATCGAAAAGCTTGAAGGAGATTTTCAGATGCCAGGGGCGCATGTCCGTCGCCGCGAGACTGTTGGACCTGACGGCGAGAAGCAGGAGTTGCTTCGGGTCTTTAGGGAGTGGCGAGTCCTGGCTGAAGGCGACAAGGGGTGCAAGCGCGATGATGGCGAGGCTGAGACCGAGAGACGCTCCTGTTGACCTTGGGCATGAGGACAACGATAGCAGCGCGGGATGGTGCCGAGCAGTTAGGGCAAAATCTGATTTGAGATCAATTGACGGCTCGAGAGCTGATTGAAAGTCAGAATGAGCGAAAATCTCGAAAAGCATGCCCCAGGGGCTAAAGCCCGCGTTGCCTTGCACTCGTTGTTGCCGGGGATGAATCCCCGGCCTACACCCCGGGCCGTTTCTCAGCAAGCTCTAAGGCGTTGTCCTTTGAAGAGCCTGATTCATGCAACAGGTCTAGTCTGCTCCGAGTTCGCGGACGATGGCTACGCTGGCGGAGGCGCCCAGGCGATTGGCGCCGGCATCGAGCATGACGCGTGCGTCGTCGAGGGTGCGAATGCCTCCTGACGCTTTTACGCCACAGCGGCCGCCGGCGACGCCGCGCAGCAAGGCTACGTCAGGGGCGGTGGCTCCACCGGTTGAGAAGCCCGTGGATGTTTTCAGAAAATCGGCGCCCGCCTTGATGGCGATTTCGGCTCCGCGCAGTTTTTCTTCAACGTTCAAGAGACATGTTTCGAGGATGACCTTAAGAATGGCGCCATGATGGTGAGCCATGGAGGCGGCAGCGCGAATGGTGTTTTCCACCGCGTGATGGTTGCCGCTCTTTAGCTGGCCGACGGGAATGACCATGTCGAGCTCGCGCGCGCCGAGCCGGGTGAGTGCCGCGGCTTCCTGACGAAGCGTGGAGGGAAGTGTTGCTCCCAAGCGGAAAACCGATGACTACGCCAACAGGGATGCCCGTGCCTGATAACACGGAAACGGCGGCCGGCACCCAAACGGGATTGACCATGGCGCAGGCAAAGCGGTAGCGAAGCGCTTCATCGCACAGGTTCTCAACCTGTTCGCGGGTGGCGTCGGGTTTTAGAAGCGTGTGATCGATTACGGCAGCGAGATTTTGCCAGCTGGACAGCGTCTCAGATGTAAACGCTGCTGAATCAAACCTGCCATGGTCAAATTCAATATCTGACTCGGAAATAGGGGTAATTGCGGCCATTTTTCTTGCTCCTTCTGCTGAGCGCTCTCATGGCGCTCTTCCGTTCTGGTCCCGGGGTAAGAGTATAGACCTCAGCTCAGATGGGGACCAAGTGATATCCGCCACATCATTCGACGGCAAATGCGGCTTTCGGGATTCCCGTTTCCGCATCTTCCTGAAAAAGATTGTCAGCTTGTGATTCTGGCCGGATCGTCTATTCGATGTCCATGCGGACGATCAAACCGTCTTCGATTCGATAAGCGTGGTGCACGACTTTGTCCAGCAGCAATTTGCCCTCCCGATCGTGAACAACCTGGTGAACTTCCACCACCCATCTTCCAGTTTCGTGCTGATCGATGCTGATCGGATCAACCTTTGGGTCGAGGATTGCCCATTGCCGGGTCCAGTAGTCACGGACTCCTTGCACTCCATAGACGAAGCCGCCCTCCATGCCGTTCGGCCACTCGACGTTCGGATGCATGCGAGCCAGAACGGAGTCGATGGCGCGCGCGTTGAAGTCGCGATACATGCTGACAAGGAGTTCGCGGGTGTTCGGGCAAGAGTGTCTCCGAGGCTATTCGGGATGGTCCGGGGTCATGAGGCAAATGTCGGGGAGATTGCGGTAGCGTTCCGCGTAGTCCATGCCATAACCGATGACGAAGAGATTGGGGATTGAAAAGCCCACGTAGTCCGCGTCAATTTTTTCAATGCGGCGGGAAGGTTTGTCGAGGAGCGCCGCGATGCGCAATGACTTGGGGTGATGCTGCAGGATGATCTTGCGCAGGTAGGCGAGAGTCAGACCGGTGTCCAGGATGTCTTCGACGATGAGCACGTTTTTGCCTTCGACGGGCTCGTCGAGATCCTTGATGAGCTTGACGGCGCCGGAGGAGCGCTGGCCTTTGCCGTAGCTGGAAACAGCCACAAAGTCGAAGGTTGCGTCCACTTCAACCGCGCGGGCGAGGTCTGCGAGAAAGGGTGCGGCGCCTTTGAGCACGCCGACCATCACGAGCTTCTCCCCTTTTAAATCACGGGTAATTTCCGCGCCCATCTCCGCAACCCGATCGGCGATCTGCTGGCGTGTGTAGAGGATCTGAAGTCCCTGGCGTATGAGGGTGGCCATGACTCAGTATCGCCTGAAGTCGGGGGAGGGAAGCAAGCGGCAGCTGTGAAAATTCGCGCCGATCAGGCAGAATCTACGGCTGGCGAGGGCCGTCTATACTGAAAAAGAATGTTGCCGTATATCCATATTGGATCGTTGAGCGTGCCCACATTCGGGCTGATGTTGTGGCTGGCCGCGGTGGTGGGCGGCCTGGTGATGGATCGTAGTTTTCGCCGGGCCGGCATCTCCGCAGATGCAGTCGGCATGGTGGCGATTACAGTGGTCGCTGGTGTCATCGGGGCCAAGCTCTGGCACGTTTTCGATACGCCATCAGAGTTTCGGGAGCAAGGCTGGCGGGTTCTGTGGGATACGGGCGGGTTTGCGTGGTTCGGCGGTCTGGTGGCCGGCATCTCCGCGTTGGTGATTCAGGGGATGATTGCGAAGATCGGCGCGTTGCGAACACTTGACCTGGCATCGCCTGCCGCAGCGTTCGGTTACGGAATTGGCCGCATCGGCTGCTTTCTTTCGGGAGATGGCTGTTACGGGATTCCGACCAAGCTTCCCTGGGGGATGGCATTTCCGAAGGGCATTGAGCCGGTGTACGTTCCGGTTCATCCCACGCCGCTGTATGAGCTTGGCGGTGGATTGCTGATTGGAACGTGGTTGTGGTTTCGCGGCGGCAAGTCGCGTCCCACCGGAAGCGTTCTCGGCGAATACCTGATTCTGAGTGGCATCGCAAGATTTTCGGTGGAGTTTCTGCGCCGCAATCCTCGCATTTTGTGGGGGTTGTCGAATGCGCAACTGGCCAGCATTGGATCGGTTGTGGCTGGCGCGGCGATTTTGTTCTGGGCCTCGACACGCCGCAGAGTGGCTGTTGATGAGCCGTCGATCGCCATCGAGAAGACAGCCTGAGTTCCGCGGATTTGGCTCCGACAGACACGCGAAAGAATTGCGCTAGAGCCGCTTGAGGAACGACAGGGCTTCCTGAAGCTGGGGAAACTGCTGCTCTTCCGCCTTGAACTCGCGCGAATGCACGCAGCGGCGGATTCCCTTCATCCTCACCGGGTGCTTCAGGTGCAGCATCTCGTGGTAGAGCAGATACTCGATGGCGTAGCGTGGGCTCGAAGGGCGGTCGAAGACGCGGCTGACCACGATGGTGTTGTGCGCGGCGTCATAGTGGCCCAGGGAACGCTTCGCCATGTGCTCGCTCCAGGTCAGTTCCGGCCGTCCCAGGAGTCCGCCAAAGAAGCGCAAATTGAGCGAGTCGAATACTTCTTCGAGGTTGTAGAAGCGGCCCTCGGGCCCGAAGTAGCGTTTGCTTCCGCGGGTGCTGCGGACCAGTTCTGTTTGCCGCGTCACCGCAGCACTGGAGGCAAAGCGTTTGTAGCGATGGTTGTGAGTTGGCTCGATGGGTTTCTTGTAGAGCTTGGCCAGCAGGATGTGGGCGATGGCCCGGATCACTCCTTCGGGCGCTCCTTCGAGAATGTCGGAGAGGGAGACGTGGATGTGACCTTCGCGCAGGCGAATGGTTGTGTTCAGGGAAACGAAGCGGCGGAAACGAATAGAGATAGGGGGCATCGGCGCACGCGGGCGTAACGCGCGATACTCCTCCTGAAATAAAGGGATGAATTCGGATGCCACCAAGAGCCAAGGTACCACGATGCGCAAGAAAGATGTGTGACGCGCGATTGAGCCGATAGCCTACTTCGGCTCGGCTCGTTCCTGGCCTTTTTCTTCTTTGTGGATCTCAAAGTAAGCGGACTGCTCGGTGAGGAGCCGCTTGGCTTCGTCGGCCAGATCTTCTCCGGCTTCGATGGCCTCTTTTCGAGCCTCGTCGAAGGCCGGCTCTCCAGCAAGAGCGCGCAAGATACCCAGCCAGCGTGGAGCGGCTTCGGTGAGCTTTTTCAAGGCCGGGCGCAGATCCGCTTTTCGTTCCGAGTACTGATCGAGATTCGCACCGAGTTCATCCATCAGGGCGGTCAGGTCCAAGTAACTCGTCGTCGATGCGCTTGCCGCGCGCAACGGATTGGCGGCGGTTGGTGAGGCCCTTGATGGTGTCGGCGTGTTCGTCAGTGAACTTGGTGTAGAGCGAAATGCGCTCGTCGGGGAAAACTCCTGCTTCGCGGATCTTGTCGATCTGCACCTCGTTAAGAGGCTGGCGCTTCTCTTTTTGCGCGGGCATCAGGCTCGCGGCACCAAGGAAGACAAGTGAAATCAGGAACGAGCGGCAGGGACGCATGGCCGGGGACCCTCTACGGGTCCCATTGAAACACAGCCAAGAGGTGATGGAAAAGAGCAGGCGCGAAGGCGTTGCGGCACAAGTCGGTAGCAGATGTTGTGAAGCGGATGATTCGCGATGTGAAGCGCGAGCGACTAAGGTGCTATTTTCGGAAGACCTGCAGCATGGCTTCGCTTTGCGCCTGATTCAGGCCTGCGAGTGTCTGCTCGACGAGAGGACGGTCTTCGAAGCTGCCTTCGTGAAGCAATTCACTCAGCCGGAACGCCGTATGGCGGAGCAAAATCTGCGCATCCTTGAGCTTCCGATCGTTGCCGGCCAGCGCCATGTGAATGCGGTGGGTCAGCTCCTGGGCTCGCTTGAGCAAACCGGTGGCGCGTTCGACATCGCCGGTGGCGATTTGCCGTGCGCTCAGTTCGATCATCTGGTGAACGAGCTGCGCGTAGAGGAAGCACTGTTCTTTCGGTTGAGCCGTGGTGGCGCGCTGTTCAAGGGCATCGATGGACTGCTGATCGGGAATCTTGTCGTCAACCGACGCCGCATACGCGGGGATTGAGAGTGCGCAGAATATTAAAAGTCCAGCCGGGGCAATACGCATTACGAACCTCCGCCATAGCGGCATTCGTTTAGGTTTCCAGTCCCCGCACGAACACTTGTGCCGTGCCGTGAGCTGATATTTGGATCGATTTGATCCACTTTCAGTACCCACGCCGAGTCTAGAAACGAGGTGCACTCTTGGGCCGAGAATATAGGAGCTTTGAAGAGGATATGCAAGCAAAATGTAATTGCAATGTCTCTTGTTCAGCTCGTCAACACTGCGGCAGGTAACTGCAACTAGATTTACAACTTTTGCCCGGCTAAGGCTTTTTTTCCAATAATGAGAGTCGCTGTCGGGCTTGCCATTCTTGATCGGGAAACTTTCCTGCGGCTGCCTCCAGGAAGTGATGGTAGTACGTAATTGCCGCTGGTCGATCCCGCAACGTATCATAAGATGTGGCCCAAAGGAAGTATGTAGATGCGTTATCTGCAAGATACTTTGATCGGATTGTAAGAGCGTGTAGTGCAATCGAGGGTTGGTTCACTTTTGAAGCTGCGAAGGCCAGACCGCTCCAGCCTTCGGGGTCGGCGGGGTCCAACTCGGTGGCCTTGGAGAAGATCTGAAAAGCCTCGTTGAACTTGAGTTGACGAACCAGATTCTCCCCATGAGAAATCAGCAGGCCAGGGTCCTTTGGATGGGCAGCGAGAAGAGCTGCGTAGTAGTGATCTGAGCCGGCTGCGTCTCCAGACTCGGCCAGCACCTCGGCCAGCATCCGTGTGACATTTTCGTCCGTCGGATGAGCATCGTGCAGCTTTTGAAGAAGAGGCAGCGCTTCGGCTTTGTCCTGTGCGGCGAGTACGGTCGCAAGTTCCGCGGTAAGCGTGGGATCGTCAGGAGACTGCTCGAGGGCAGCGCGGAGAAAGGTTTCCGCTTCTGGATACTGCTTGCGCGCGATCAACACATGGCCGAGGCCGGAGTTGGCTTCGGCGTTCTTTGCGTCCTTTGCGATTACCCGTCGGTAGGCTGCTTCTGCCGCATCCAGCTGATTGGAGGCTTCGGCCAGCTCACCGGCCAGGAGTGTGTCGCGCGGAGTCTCAGGTGAGAGCTTGAGGGCTTCAAGAAGATCATTCGAGGCTGTCGCGGGATCCTTGCCCCGGTCGATCTGCGCCAGGGCGCGCCAGGCACGGGCTTTCATGGCGGGGCCGGCGTCAGCGGGATCGAGTTCAGTGGCAGCGGCGAGCTCAGGCCGTGCTTCGTCAAGCTTGCCCTGCCGCGCCAAAAGAAGTCCGAGCGAGACGTGGGCCTCAAAGCTCTTCGGGTCGGCTTTCACAGCACGACTGTAGAAGGCTCCAGCATCGTCGAGCTCGTTCTGCGCGTCAGCGGCGTAACCGGCGTCGAAAAGGGCGCGCGCATCGTCAGGATGTGTTGCGAGCCATGCGGCCAGCTTGGCTTCCGCACCTTTCCAGTCTGCCTTGGCGATCAGGCCTTCTGCCTCTGCGACTGCTGGCGAAGGAGCGCTGCTTTGTGGAGTCTCCGCCGGTGACGGTGAAGGGCTGGTTTGGGCATGACCATGAATCGCGCAAGCACAGACAATGACCAACAGGCTGATGGAAAAACGCACGAAATACCTCAGGTTCCAGTTTACTTGGACGCTGGGTTTTAGACGGCGGCGGGAAGAGAACGGGGCTCTGTCTATTGTTAATAGCGGCAGGCGGCGGACCCTAGAACCTCCAGATTATCCCTGTTGAAATGCGAGCGAAGAAGTTAGGCAGCCCCGGGACGCGATACGGAATAATGAGGGGCTTGGGTCCCTGAAGGGCAATATTCTCGTACACAAAGCCGCCACTTACGCGATAGGCGAAACGCTTAGAGATTCGCGTGTCGAGACCGCCGCCGAGGACGGTTGCAAATGAGGCTGTTTCTCCGGGCGATTTGTGGGCGCCCCAGTCTCGATTGAGTCCAACGTCGCCCGCGAGCCCCTCCACGAAGATTGATTCCCGTCCCAGGCTGTGGCTATATTGCGCTCCACCCACGATGAAAAGAGGGCTTTGCGGGGCACCGAGATTGGTGCCGCTATAGCCGAAGGCTTCGGCTTTGAAACGGATGCCGTGCCAGGCGCCAAATGCGATGGAGGCGTCCCATCCGTTGAGAGGCTGGCGGGCCCCGGGTACTCCATTGAAAGAGTTGGAAAGAAAGCTATACCCGGCGTAGATTTCGTGACCGGCAGGTTTTTCCGACTCGGCTCGCAACGCCGGCGATAGGCAAAGCGCGAGAAGGAGGAGAGAACAGAGCTTGAATATTCCAGGTCTAAGTCCATGCATCGTATCCATCTTAATGGGTCGAACGATACCGCTTTCGTAACTCGTGACGGGACACGGATTCAGGCGGGACGTGCATCCGGATCAGATGAATCCAGCTTAAGAGCTGCTCTATGGATTCCTGACAATCCCCTGAAAGTGTTGTGGCCGAGGCCAACTTTTCGGGGAGAGGGTCAGTCACTAGTGTCATCGCCTGTGCTGTGAAGCATGTGCTAATCTCCCGGGCAAGATGCAGAACGACCAGGAAATTTTGACGCCAGCCATGCTCGGGCGGGACACGCTCCCGTTCGACTCGGCTGAATACGAATCGATCGGCAATGCCGGACGCTGCCGAATCTGCAGCCGCAATATATTCGACAACTACTACAGGGTGAACAACCAGGTGTCGTGCGCGAAGTGCGCTGGGGAATCGCGCGAAGGCCAGCCCGCGGATAGCCGCGCGGCCTTTTCACGGGGACTGTGTCTGGGAATGGTGGCCGCGGTCATGGGGCTGGTTCTCTATGCCACGTTCGCCATCGCCACCAGTTTCTACTTTGGCTTCGTGGCCCTCGGGGTCGGCTGGCTGGTCGCCAAAGCTATTCTGATCGGCTCCAACGGCATGGGGGGACGGCGCTACCAGATTGCGGCGGTACTGCTTGCGTACATCGCCATCTCCACATCTGCGATTCCCATCAAGATCGTAACGACACTAAGGCATCATAAAGAGAAGATTTCGCAGCAAAGATCCATCAACGAAGCGGAAGCCTCCAGCGCAAACCTTCAGAGTCAGGCGAGCCCGAAACTGGAACTTCGCGACATCGCGCTCAAGTTGCTCATGCTTGGCATTGCGTCTCCGCTTCTGGACATGCACGATCCCCTGCGCGGATTTTTTGGCATGATCATTCTGCTGTTGAGCCTGCGCATTGCTTACGGAACTGCCGGAGCCCAGGCGCTTGATGTAGATGGGCCGTTTCGCGCGACTGAATATCAGTGACTTTGCCAGCACGCCGTTGATCCGATAAGGGCTACATTCACCGTTAACTCTCACGCCGCATGCGGCCACTCTCTGGCCATCCACGACTCAATCTCATTCGCCACCTCCGCCACGATGACATCGCAGCCGAAGCGCCTTGAATCGACTTAGTTGCAGAAGTGCGCCACAGTAACAAGCGTGGCTCCTCTCGTCACCGATCGCGTTAATTTTCAATAAAGAGCGCGCTTGCTTGGCGGCATTCATGGCGCGATTCAGGGCCAATGAGAATTTACGTTGCCGTAACGGAATCGTAACCGAAGGGATCACCTGCCCCGCCTATAGTTCTGCCGGGATAGAGAGATTCCTAACCCCCTGTCGCTAACGAATTCTCTATCCAAACCTGACAAGCTGGGGCGCCCGCATCTGCGCTGCAGGTGTGCTGCGAACTCGCGTCCCAAAAATGCCAACGAAGCGCTTTCCCTGGAGGTCAACTCACGATGAATTTGAAGACAGCAGCCCTATTGCTCGGCGTAACCGCAATGACTTCTGCCGTTACCGTTGCCCAAGAAGATGACCATCGCTCGATTCCGCATCTCGATCATGTGTACGTAATCATGATGGAGAATCACCACATTTCACAGATCCTGGGCAATCCGAACGCGCCGTTTATTACGAACTATGCGCACACGGCCAACCTGGCGAACAACTACTTCGCTGTGGGTCATCCGAGTTTGACGAACTATCTGGAGACGGTGGGTGGCTCCAACTTTGGCATTGTGAATGACAATTCACCGGCCTGGCATCTTTCGGAACCAGACTGCATTAACACGCTGGCCACGTTTGTGGATGAAACCGCGACTTTGAACGCGTGCCCGATTTCGGGAAGCGGTATCGACGCTGCGACGCCCGCGGTCGACACGACCAACGAGGGGACGCCGGCCGAGCCGATTCACAACACTCCGTTTGATCCGGCCCCAACGGTCGGAATCACCATTGCCGACCAGCTTGTGGAGAAGGGTCTGACCTGGAAGGCGTACGAAGAGAATCTTCCGCCCTACGGCGCCGACCAGGTAAACAACAGCGACGGATTGATCTCGGATAACGGCGTGACTCAGAAGGAACCGTTCCTGCCGAAACTTTACGCCGTGAAGCACAACCCCTTCGTGTACTTCGCCAGTGTGGAAGAGGGCACCACTCCAGGCCTCAGCATGAAGCAGATCACAGATCTCGGGTCTCTCTATGCTGATCTGGCCAGCGGCCACTCGCCAAACTTCTCCTACATCGTGCCGAACCAGTGCCATGACCAGCACGCGCGCGGTACGAGCGAAGTTGGCACAGGATGTTCAGACGAGCAGAGTGACATCGCGCAGGGCGACGCCGCCGTGGCCACGCTGATCACCTCGATCAAGGGCTCGAAGGCATGGAAGGAAGGCAGGAACGCCATCGTTCTGCTCTGGGACGAAAACGACTACAGCTCCTTGCCCAACCAGGTGATTTTGACCGTAGACACCAACTATTCCAAGGGCGGCAAGGTCAGCAACGTCTCTTACAACCACTTCTCGCTGCTGAAGAGCATCGAGGCAGGGTTCGGTCTGAAGCCGATCAACCACGCTGCGGATAAAAATGTGAAGGTGATGTCAGACCTGTTCGGCAGGTAGTCAGCAACTCGCAAGAAATCGCGAGCGGCATGGAACGCGCGGGCGGCTCTGCTGTCCGCGCGTTTGTTTTGCGACTATTTGCGAAAGGAAACCTTCGCTCCTACTTGAACATGGCGCGGAGATTGGCGCGAATCACCGGGCTGGTAGTTGTCCCAGTCACTGTGAGCGGAATACCGCGATTCGTGGACGCCGCGGCGGCTGGTTTGCTGTTGGGATGCAGGAAGCCGCCAATGAGTCCCTGAACCTGGTTCACCGCCGTATTGACGGCCTGGTTCGCGAGGGCTCCGGCAGCATTGTTCGAACTCAATGTCGCCACCATGTTGAAATCAAGCGCGCCCGCCGGTGAGACAGTGCCGGAGCCCGTAGCCGTGCCGATCTGCGGAAGGTTGGCATCGATGTTCGAAATCCTGGTCAGCTGCGGAGCGGAATCCACCATCGCGGCAAGTTTCTGGATGTCCGTTCCTCCGCCGGTTCCACCAAACGGATTAAGGCCCTGGATTTTTGAACCCAGGTCAAAGCCCACAAGCTTGGTGTTGTCGATCTCGATTGGGCCCATCAGAGTGGTGTCAGTGGCGGGGCCGGAGATAGAGAGATTGGCAGTGAGCGTTCCGCCGTGGAGCGAAGATCCGGCAGGAACCTTGACGCCAACCGCGGGCAGCAGCTGCTCCAGCTGATCGATGGGCAAATTCGGAGCGGAGAGGTGCAGGTCGAGCACAATCGCTTTCGGAGTCATGCGATAGGTGCCAGTGACGTGTGCCGCCACCGAGCCGGTATGAAGGGCGAGTTGAGAGACTTTGCCGGTTCTGCCCACCAGATCGCTCGAAATCTGGTAATCGACATTCACCGGTTGGGGAGCGGGCGAGCCGGCGCGGGACAACTGCAGGCGCTCAGCCTTGATTTTGCCGTTGCTGGTGAGCTGGGTGCCATTCGACTCGATTTGCGCGTCGATGTCTGCGATGCCCGAGACACCCTTGCTGGCTTCCACGATTCCCGCTGCAACGGGGTCAAGATGCGTGATATGCAGGTCGGCATGAACCGGGGTGGCAGACGCGTCCTTCTGAGGGATCGGTCCGGCTGTTCCGTTCAGCTTGAGTGTGCCATTGCCGGGCAGCGTGGCGGAAAGATCGAACGGAAAGTTATTGGTGAAGGCAAACTGTTTCACGGTCAGGCCGACGCCGGAGTAAACGAATGGCTTGGCGGTGGCTGGAACTGAAGATACTGTGGCGCTGCCATTGGTGATCTTCAACTCGCCGACGCTTAGCTCCGGTGTTCCTGACGGCTGCTGCGCAGACTGCGGTGTACTGCTGCCGATCGAGGAGAAGTTCCACGTGCCGGCCTGATTCTGAACCAGGTTGATCGCGGGCGCGTCGATATTCAGGGCCGTGATGTGGACTTGCTTGTTGAAGATGAGGGGTTGAACCTCAACTCCGACCTTAAGCTGCTTTGCCTGGATGAACGGGGACGTGCTGAAGGCAGGATCGTCGGCGATGGCGATGTTGTCGGCCACCAGGCTGCCCGAAAACAGGGAAAACGAGAGATGGCCCAGTGTTACCTGGCGGCCCAGCGCGGCGGATAGCCTGCTTTCAAGAACTGGCCGGAACGTTTCGCCATTCACCAGGAACGGCACAAGGATGAGGACGAGGAGAAGAAGTACGGCGATTGCAGCGACGACTTTGACCCACGTATGTCGCATGGGAGTTCCTTCCTGCGCAGCGTTTCGCTCGGAGTGTAGAACAGCAGGGCGGCTATCACCAACAATAGCCGCCCTGCTTCACCTTGAGTCAACGGGATTGGAAGTTCCTACCAGGGAAGAGGTTGGCCCATGTGGAAGAATCCGCCGGTGGGGCCGTCGGCGGAAAGGGTGGCGAGTGCAACGCTGGTCTTCGAACCATCGGTGAGTTCCATGGGGGCCTGTTCGCCGCCCATGTCGGTTTTAACCCAGCCGGGGTGGGCGGAATTGACCTTGATCTTGGTATCGCGAAGTTCGTAAGCCAGATGAATTGTGAAAGCGTTCAGCGCCGACTTGGACGCGTCATAGGCGAACGATTTGGCGTGATAGATAGGCGATTTGGGATCAGCGTGGAAGGTCAGCGAAGCCAGAATGCTCGAAAGGTTGACGATCCGGCCGGCGGAGCTCTTGCGAATGAGCGGCAGCAGCGCCTGGGTCACTGCGACCTGGGCAAAGAAATTGGTGTCGAAAACCCTGTGAAGCAGGTCCAGGTCTACGGTGGTGGAACTGTGTTCGGGTCCTGTGCCCGGAAAGGTGCCGGCGGCCATTCCGGCATTGTTGACGAGAATGTCGAGCCGACCATACCTGGACTCGAAATAGTCGTACGCGGTTTTGTGGTGGGCCGGATTTACGACCTCAAACTCGATTACCTCCGCGTCGACGCCCGCGGCACGCAGCTTTTCGACGGCCTCCTGGCCTTGTTTCAGGCTGCGCGAGCCGATTACTACCTTGATTTCAGGAAGGGAACCCAGATCGAGCGCGGTTTGAAAGCCAATGCCTCGGTTGCCACCAGTGATAAATGCAATCTTCTCAGCCATAAGTGTTGCCGTCTCCTGTGGTGGCTTGGATTCAGGGCAGGGGACGGAAGGTGCAGGTAATCGGTGGACTTTCGTAAGGTGATTTGAAGGATTCCCCCAAAAATGGTGCAATCGTGCTTGCATAAGTCAAACCGGTGTGATTACCTTAGTTTGCGCAGCAAACATTCACTTCTTTCCCCAAATTGGCCGTTTTGGCCGCAACTCCGGCATTTTGCATTGACTGGGAGCAACTAAGCACTTTCGTAACACGTAAGGTGTATTGCGAGCAAAGCCCGAACACAATATTGTGCGTTGTAGGAAATCACACAAGCGGGCTTCACTCTCCTGGATCAGACGCATATTTCATGGCGCCTCAGCCAGGATCAAGATTGCCCCAAATGCATTGAGTACCACCTTGCCTTTTCCCGGTCTCCGTTCAGAATTTCGGTTTTCAAGAGGTCGAAATGCAGAACGCACACGGTCTGATCCTTCATTCAACTGGACGCACATGTTCTGCGCCAGCACCGGAATGCGGGGGACTGTGGGATGGGATCGAAGGGGCGGTTGCACAGCGGGAATTGAAGCACACCACATTGAACTGTAAGCCTGGGAAGCTCGGAATCGAGCAAAGCGACTATATGTAGTCTCGTGACGGGCCGTCGTCAGACGATGCCGCCGACTCTGTCACACAGGGGTTCTTTCTTGTAAGACTTTGTAATATCTTCATTGCCTTCAATCTGCTACGGGTAACAGACTGCAAGCACCGTTTTTTGGCGCGCCGAAAAGCTTCTGGGAAGGCGTGGTAGAGGACGGGCCAGCATACGCTTCGAATTTCGATACAGGAAATGACACAGGAGCAGGGCCGAAGTTGAAAGTTGCTTAGGTGCCCGGTGTGTCTGAGCTCAAACGGACCTGGAGAGAGTTTTCTCCCCCTTCCCGGCGAGCGATCAATTTGTTCGGCTAGCAGATGAATTTCAGGAACATTAACTGAGGCGATAGAAGAGCGGAGGTCTAACTTGGAAGCGACAGAAAGCATTAGCGGTTGCCGAGGGAATAAGGTGCAGCGGACGAGCGAGTTTTTTAGAAAGCTCTCGCCGGCACTAATGGAAGACTGGGCTGCGATGGAGTTTCCCCACTCCTACGGCCCCAACGTAAATCTCTTTGCAGAAAAGGAAGCATCGCGAGGTGTTTTCGTTGTTCTCGAGGGCGAGGTTCGCCTGTCGATCAATTCCACCGACGGCAAGCGCTTGAGTTTGCGCATTGCGCGCAAGGGCGACATCCTCGGACTGTCCTCCGCGCTCACCGGCAATAGCTACGAGATGACGGCTGAGACCCTGTACCCGGCGAAGGTTGGACATGTGGGACGCAGCGAATTTCTCGCCTACCTTGCACGTCATCCCCAGGTGTACCCGATCGTGACCGAAGAGTTGAGCCGCCAGATGGTGATGGCCTGCGATCAGCTGCGTACCGTTGGACTTTCTGCTTCCGCTCCTGAGAAGCTCGCCCGCCTGTTGCTCGATTGGAGCGAGACGGACCAGTCGAATGAAAGCGGCGGCCGCGTGCGGTTCTCGCTTACGCATGAAGAGATCGGCGAATTCATCGGTGCGTCGCGCGAAACGGTGACGCGTACCCTGAGCAACTTCAGGCACCGCAGGCTCGTGTCGTTCCGTGGATCCATGTTGGAGATCCCCAGCCGCACGGCCCTGGCCAGCTACGCCAACGCATAATAAGCGGCTCGAAGTCACCCTTCGAGCCGAGAGGTTTCAGGCCGCTCGTCAATGGCGAGCGTGCACAGTGTGCATATAGAAATTAGAAAATATTTAGAGCAGTGAATTATTGAAGTGCAGGTTCTGCAGTGACGCCCGGACACTGCAGGTGGTTTTATCCCTGGGGGTCCGGGCTTTTCCCAAGATTGATTCTCCGCCGCCGGTACGCCCGCGCTCGAGCCTCCACGCATACAATCGGTTAATCGTTCTGCTTTGGGAGGCTCCGTGCGCAAGACTCTGCTTGTCGTCCTTCTTTTCTTTGCGGCCGGGTGGATGGCCGTGCCGATCATGGCGCAAGGAGCACCGCCGCAGGGCGGAGCCGACCAGCCCTACACAGTGGAGTACTACTACAAGGTGCAATGGGGACATCAGCAGGAGTTCCTCGACCTGTTCTTGAAAAACCACTATCCGCTACTCCAGAAGATGGTAGCGTCGGGTCGCATGGTCAGTGTGAAGATCGAGTCGCCGGCCTACCACACGACCGAGGACGGGCGATGGGATTACCGGGTCACCATTCGCTTCAAGAATTCCACCGTTGCTACAACGGCCAATCCCGATGAAGAAGCCATGATTCACGCGTTGTGGCCGGATCAAGCGACCTACAAGCGGGAAGAGCAGCGTCGATTCGAGATTTTGCTTGCGCACTGGGATCTGCCCGTCACGGACATCACTCCGAAGAAATAGGGCAGGGAACTGAGAGCTCGTGCGTTGCCTTCAGTAAAAACCTAATAGCTCTGGCGATATTGCCGCACCAGGTCCAGGGCGGCCTCATTCCACGTGGGAAATTCAAATTCGAAGCCTTCGCGAAGCAGGCGCGCCGGGATCACATTCCGGCTTTTGAGCACCAGTTCGGATTCGGTCCGCATGAACACGGCGGCTAGTTCGAGCAACAGTGACGGGGCCGGAATGCCGTTCGGCATGCCCCACGCTTCACGCAGAGTTGCCATGAATTCGCGGTTGGGGATCGGGTTTGGCGACGCTACGTTGACTGTGCCTTCGAGATCGCTTGCGATAAGAAATTCGACGGCTCGCGCGAAGTCGAGGCCGTGAATCCAGGAAACGAACTGACGGCCGTTTCCCTGCGTGCCTCCCAGGCTCAGTCGAACCAGATTTAGCATGAGCGCAAAGGCCCCGCCGGCGGTCGGACTCATTACGATGGCAGTGCGGAGCGCCACTTTCCGCGTTCGAGGCGTGACCGACGCGAAGAACGCAGCTTCCCAATCTTTGGCGACGCGAATGGAAAAGTTCCATGTCTCGGGAACGTGGCGCCTTGGCGTGAGCATTTCGTTCCCGCCCAATTCGCCGGTGTATTCGTCCATGGGCCGATCGAGCGCGTGGCGGTAGATGGTGGCGGTCGAGGCATTGAGCCAAACCTTAGGTGGATCGGCAAGTGTGGCGATTACGTCGCCGAGCAATTGGGTGGTATCGATGCGCGAGTGGTAGATGACTTCGCGATTGGCAGGGGTGTAACGGCAATTCACACTGCGTCCGGCGAGGTTGATGCAAACGTCGGCGCCTTCCAGATATTCGGTCCAGGGGCCGAGATGTTCGCCATCCCAATGCACCGTGTTCCATGAAGCAGCAAAGGGACCGCGCGTGAGTACGGTGACGTGGTGGCCGCGGTCCTGAAAGTAATGTGCCAGGAGCACGCCGACCTGGCCGCTGCCACCGGGAATGACGATACGCAAAGGGCGAGTGGCGATCAACAGGCTCCGTCGAATCGATTCAGGCGAGGCTGATCATTAAGAGTGAATTACTGCGGCGGAAAAGGATACCCTCGCAGATAAACACGACGACGATAGCTGCGGAACTCCCTTACGATGACGACCAGGACGACGATGAAGATGAGAAGCGGTCCCCAGAAGATCCAAGCCGGTTGAACAACCCGATCGCCACCAACCGTGATGGTGGAAGCGTTTCTCACTCTCCCAAACATCGCCACCATGTCTTTGCCGACGGAAACATTCTCACCCAGGCGGACCGTGCCGAACATGCTCACCAGGTCTTGTCCGATGCTGGAATTGTCGGAGGCCCGCACGCTGCCGAAAAAGTTAACCACGTCGTGATTGGCATGTCCGTCAATGTGGACATCACCGAAGAAGACCACGATGTCGCCGTCGACAGAACCGCGATTGTTGACGCTGCAGAAAAAGCACACCGCGTCGTGAATGGTGCTGTCAGGCGCCACGTCAATGTCGCTGCCAAACTGGACAGCGTCTCGGCTGGCGTGAGCTGGCACAGCACATGCGGCCAGAACTACGCTGAGCAGGGTGATGAGCAGCAGACGAGGGCGCATGAAGCCTCCTTCTTCCAGATACGGGAACCGCGTAAGGTTGGTTCCCTAAGGCTCTGGAAGGCGCGTAAACAGTCTAACGCGCGCTGCAGAAACACGATGTCTTGAACAGCGGTCTGTGATTAACGGTGACCCAATCCTGCAACCCGGCCGTTCCGTTGTTAGCCCTCAATTCGGAAATAGGGCAATTTTCAGAATTCAAAGCGCATGCCAAGCTGCAGCCGTCGAGGCGCGCTCACAGAGGTCACTTCGCCGTATCCGGCAGACGTCACGATTGTGTTGATCCCGGCCGCATTTTCGTGGTTCAGGATGTTGAAAGCCGAGGCGGAAAACCCAACATGCGGCGAGTCTTCATTCCTATTGGGAGTGATGGCGAAATCATGTCCCCAGCGCAGGTCAAGATCGGTGTATGCAGGCAGGTTCTCTGCGTCGCGACCAACACCTGCGGGGCGCGCGTTGAACAGATCGTCTCCGTAGGGATCGGTTCCGGTGGTCGGAGTCCAGGGGCGGCCGGTGTTGGCGAAGATGCCCGCGGAAAGGTTCAGAACGCTATCCGGATTGAACATGGCATACATTCCGAGGCGATGGCGACGGTCGAAGCTGGAATTTGCCCACTCGGCATCAGGAGCGTACTGGTTTTGCGGATACCAGCCGATCCCCTCGGTGTTCGATTCATAGTGGGACCATGTGTAGCGGCCCCAGCCGGTGAAGTACTTGTTGAGCCGGCCGCGATAGGAGATGTCCATTCCGGTTCCAGTGCGCAAGCCCGCAGGCTGCATCTGGCGGACGCGGCCATAGGTGGGATCAGGACGTTCCGTGTATCCGGATTGTGGCGTTGGAGCGTTTATGTCGACGGAGCGGAAGGTGCCGATGCCGCGCATGGAGTAAACACTGATGATGCCGGTTGCCTTCTCGCCGAGTTGGCGTTCAATGGAGAGACCGTATTGCATCTGGTAAGGGATGCGGAGGTTCGGGGAGAGCTCGACGCGCTGAATTGGCGCGGTGGCAATGTTGACGCAGTTGCCAATGGGCACGCAGCCCGTGACCGGCTCCTGGGTGGGTTGGAGCGAGAGCGTCACGGAATGCCGGCGTGGCTGGGCGCCCTCGAAGCGAACCAGGTCGAGCAGCGAGCCGGAGCCTGTTCGGTCGTAGTAAATGCCTCCGCCGCCGCGAAGAACAGTCTTCGAGTGCTCATCGAGAACCCAGGCAAAGGATACCCGCGGGGAGAATCCAAGCCGCTTGGTGGATAGGAAGTTCTGCCAGTCGTAGCGCACGCCGGGCGTGATGGAGAAGCGCGTGTTCAGCTTGTACTGGTCCTGGATGAACGCTCCCGCTTCCTGCTGGTGGTAAACAAAGTGAACGTCGCCTGAGTTTTGGGAATAGCCTGACGGGCGATTGTTTTCGTAGTTCTCGAGCGCCGTTGTCAGCACGGTAACGCCGTCAGCCGCAAGCGTCGGGCCAAATGTGTACGCGCCGCGAGCGTTGGTGTTGTCATCGAATGCGCGGCGGTTCATGTGCGGGGCGCTCGCGCCAAACTTTACATAGTGGCGGCCGTGCGTCCACGACATCATGTCGTAGATGCGCAGATTGTAGTCGGTTGAGAGCGCGTCGTTCTGGGCGGAGCCGGTGGTGAAGTAGCCTGCGACGCCGACGCGGGGCGCTTCATTCGCGTTGACGTTGTGGCTGAAGTCATGCTCTGCGACGATCGAGAACTGATTAAGAAGGCTCGCCGATAGCGTCGAGTCGATGTGGAATTTCAGATCGTCTTCGTGATAGCGGTTGTTGAAACCCGCCTCTGCCAGTGACTGGCCGCCGACGCCCTGGTTCTGCCCATTCCAGTTCTCATAGCTGTACTCGGCATAGGCAGAGTGGCGGTCACTGAATTGGTGTGCGGCGCGCGCGCTGAATTCCGTGTCGCGTGTCGGCGCCGGCACGTTGGCTTGGAAATGCCCCGATGGGTTTTGCGCCGTGGGCGCCATATTGGCGAAGACAACAGCATCCACGTCCTCTTCCGAACGATTGAAGGAAGCGAGGAAACTGCTTTTGGGAGCGAAGAAAATCGGACCGGTCACATGGCCTTCATACACGCGGCGCTGTTCGGAGGGCTTCACGGGCGCCAGCGCATTCTGCGCATTCAGGGCGGAATCGCGGAACATGAAATTGAATTGGCCGTGATAATTGTCGGCTGCGGATTTGGTGATGATTTCCATCTGGCCGCGGCCTGGCCAGTAGTACTGGGCGGAGTAGGGATCCTGGTTGATACGCACTTCCTGCACGGCCGACGCGGATACAGTTGCGCGATTGGCTTCAACGCCATCCACGATGAGTCCCGAACCACCGGTTGCGGTGGCGCTGTCGTCGAGGAATGCGCTCATGGCCCCTGCATAGTCATTGTCGAAAATCGGCAGCTGCTTCAGATCGGTGGAACTCATCACCGATGCGTCCTGGTTGTCCTCCGAAGACGTCAGGTCGGCGTTGGAGTCCGCATTCACCCGCACATTTGTAGAAAGGGCCGCGATGGGAAGAACGATATGGAGAGGCGCTGCAAACGCGCGGCTTGGCCCGGAAACGGAGGCGGCAGCCACCGGGGCGGCAATCACAACTGGTGTCTTTATAGTTTCGAATCCCGGCTCGGAGACTACCAGCGTGAAGTTGCCTGAATGCGGAGGCACGACCTGGAAGCTGCCATCGTCCCCGGAGTGAAAACTCCCTGCCATTTCACCGTTGGCATCCAGCAGATCGATCTCGGCCCCGGGCACAATGGCGCCAGTGGGATCAGCGACTACACCGGTAATCGGGGGAGATGGAGGCTGGGTAGCAACGGCGGGATTTGTAGCGAAAAGGGCCGCAGGCGCAAGAAATAGAGCCAGAGCAAGAGAGCGAACCATCAGGGTCTCCAAAGCAAAATTCGCGTCGTACAGGCCGCAAAAATGCGGTTCACGAACGGGCGAAAAGGTTTACATCCGGGCAGAACGCGTGGAGCCGCCCTGCAAATGCCTGTAGCCTACCGAATCAAAGGGAAGGAACGTCTCCGGCACGGTGTCCGCATTCCGGATGGCGCAGTCGACGATCAGGACACTTTGTGCAGATTTGGCCCAACCGTGACTAAGTTCATTTATCTTCTGAATCAATTTTCGCAGGGTTCATGATCGCCGTCCAGTCCAGCGCGGAGTCCACTATAAGATCCGGCGGCTCCTCCATCAGGTTCTGGGGGCCAAAGCCGAAGAGGCATCCCAGGCTCCACGCTCCCGCATTGCGGGCGGTCAAGACATCCACCTTGCTGTCGCCGATCATGAGCGTCTGGTTCGGACGAACATTTGCTTCGCCCATCAGGGAGCGCAACCCCATGGGATCGGGCTTCTTGAGAGGAAAACTATCGCCGCCGCAGATCCTGAAGAAGTAGTCAACCATTCCCAGCCCCTCGCAAATGGCGCGCGCCGGCCGCACCGGCTTGTTGGTCAAAACAGCCATCTGCCGGGGTGAACCATCCGCGAAACGGCTCAAGCCTGCAAGCGACTCCCGCACGCCGTCGTATGCGAACGTGAAGTCCAGCTTGTGTTCGCGATAGTGGTCGAGGAAAAACGTGTACGCCGTGGCAAGCTCTTCATCATGCACTTCGTCGGGAGAAACGCCGTTCTCCACCGCAAGAGACCGGCGAACAAGCATGGCAGCGCCATTGCCGACAAAACTGGCGATGATGTTGTCGTCGAGATGCGGCCGGCCCATATGCTCCAGTGCCGCGTTCACACTGTTGCACAGGTCGCGCGCGGAGTCGATCAGCGTTCCATCCAGATCGAAGACCAGCAGTTTGATCGATTCGATCGGAACGGGTCGAAGGACACGAATCATGTCTTCAGTGTAACGGCGAGAAGGGGTTGCGGCGGATAGCCAGGCTTACCGCAAGGTAGTCCGCCGCTCGGAATTAGTGTCCTTGCTTCTCCAGCCACTTCTGCAGGTTTGGCTCCTGCAGCTTGCGTAGTTCAATGCAGCCGTTGATGCGCTCAATGGCGTGTTTCGCGGCCCGGTCTGCCGATGCCACCTTGTGCGTCGACAAAAACTGCTGCACTTGCTCACGCGCGTCTTCTGAGCAGAACGCCCCGGTCGACCCAACCAGAATGTTTCCGAGCTCCGGTGTCAGCACCGCATGAATGGCGTCCCAGTGGTCCTGGATGTAGTGCCACGCCAGATCGCGGGTTGCGTCAATTTGCAGCGCAATCGCAAACTGGATGGCTGCGTCCTGGCTGCGAACCTTGCTGGAAAGAGCGTAGTCGAGCGAGCGCTTCTCCAGTTCCGGATTCTCGAACTGCGCCAGCAACCGCAGGGCGCCTTCCTGGAGTTCGGGATTGCTCGACGATTCGTAGAACTTCTGCAACTGGTCGAACATCTCCGCGTTGCCGTTGCGGGCAGCGATCGACAGCGCCGTCTGCCCCATCGTCGCATCGACAGATCCGGGATCCGCCAAATACTTCCCGGCAATCTCCTTTGCTTGCGCGAGCACCGCAGGATCCTTCCCGTAATAGCCAAGTACGCCGAAAAGCCTGGCGCGCATTTCCCGCGTGTTGGGCGTATCCATGTCAGTGGCGGGGCCGAGCTTGGCGTACTCCGGCGAAACTGTAGTCCGAAGCCAGGCGGCAATCCCTTCCTTTTCCTGCTTCGTAGACGCAATGCGGCTGTAGATCGGATCCACATTGCCCAGCGCCGTATCGACAACTGTCGCGCTCTTGTCCGCCTTCACAGCGCTCACCAGGTTCATGTAATCGCCGACCGTAGCCTTGCCCGCATGCACCTGCGCCCACTCATCGCCGATCAGGCTAATGCGTTCCGTGGGCTTCAAGTCCGTCTCGACGTGCGCAACAATGTTGGCATACACATCAGCGGGATACTCGGTGCGGTAGTAGCCCTTGCCGGTCGCATTGGCGAAGAACAAGTCTGCAGTGGGCGCGCGGAGTTCCGTCTCACCCGGCGTCAGCAATTCGCATGTCTGGTTCCCTGAGGCTGTCCGGAAGCAAACCGGAATCGTCCATTTCTGCGCGGCATCCACCTGGCTGCTGGGCGAGAGAAAGAAGCGCTTTTGTGAAACTGAAACTCTATCTCCTGCCGGCTTGCCAAAAGTGAGAATCGGCTCGCCAGGTTGCCCCACCAGGCTCGACATGATCTTGTCGACCGGCTTATGGCTGGTCGTCGTCAGAGCATTCCAGAAATCCTCCGCCGTTGCGTTGCCGTACAGGTGCGCGGCCAGGTACGCATGCACGCCCTTCCGGAACGTCTCCTCGCCCAGGTAATTCTCCACCGTCAAAAGCACTTCGCTGGCCTTGCCGTAGGAGATGCCATCGAACATCTGCTCGATCTCTTCGCGCGTTTCGGCCTTGGCCCGGATCGCATGCGTAGTAGGCTGCGCATCCAGATTCAGCGTATCGCTTTCGCCTGAGATCACGTCCTGGTCGAAGTTCCACTCCGGATGCATGGCAGCCACCGGCTTGTTCGACATCCAGGTGGCGAACCCTTCGTTCAGCCACACATTATTCCACCACTGCATCGTCACCAGGTCGCCGAACCACTGGTGCGCCATCTCGTGCGCAATGATGCTTGCCACTTCCTTCTTCGCCCCAATTGAAGCCGTCTTCGCGTCGATCAGCAGCGCTGTTTCGCGATACGTAATGGCGCCGAAGTTCTCCATCGCGCCCGCTTCGAAATCGGGCAGCCCGATCAAATCAAGTTTCTTCAGCGGGTAGGGAATTCCGAAGTAGTTGTTGTAATAGTGCAAAACATACTTGGCAATCTCGACACCAAAATGCGTCAGCTCCACCTTGTCGGGCGTCGAGCAGACACGGATCTTCACGCCGTCCTGCTCATCCCCCGTGCACTGAAAATCGCCCACCAGAAACGCCACCAGGTAGGTCGACATCTTTGGCGTCGAATCGAATGCGATGGTGTGCTTGTTATCGCCGGGTCCCGGTGTGTCGCTCTTGATCAGGCTGTTCGAAATGACGGTGTCGCCCTTGTCCACAACCATCGTCACGTCATAGGTGGCCTTGAATGCCGGCTCGTCGAAGCTCGGATACGCCCGTCGCGCATCGGTCGACTCAAACTGGGTGACAGCATAATTCCGCTTCTCGGTCTTCGATAAATAAAACCCGCGAAGCTCGTTGTTCAGCATCCCCGTATAGTGAATCGACAGCGTCGCCTTGCCGGCCGGAATCGGCTCAGCCACGGTGAAAGTCGTCTGCTCCTTCTCCTTGTCCGAAGAGATCGTAGCCTTCTGTTCCTTGCCACCCGCCTTGATGGTCGCGCCCTGGAACTCGATCTCGGTGGAATTGAGCGTGATCCTGGTGGAAGGCTCCTTCATCTCCACATCAATCTGCTCCTCACCGGAAAACGTCGCTGCCTTCAGGTCGGGAGTGAGCTTCAACTCGTAGTGGTCAGGGACAACGGTTTGAGGAAGCCTCTGCCCTTCAGCGAACCGATACGGCGTAAAAAGCAAACATGCAAAGGCAGATGCGACCGCCGCACGCGTTCTAGGCCTGGAGCAACGAATCATGGGATGTCCTTTTGAAAGATTGCGGAAATTAATCTGGCCCGGCGAGCATAGAAACTGAATGCATTTCGAAATGGAATTAGACGCAGGATAACTGTTCATTTTTGGCCAGATACAACTGGATAACATGGTCGGCAAAGACTTGTATTCCGTTCCGTGACCAGTCACTGGATTGTTGTGACGAAACTTCACACCACATATGAAATGCCCAATCGCACGTCCGGTCAATAGAACGAACCCTCAACTTCCGTGAGAAGCCTCGTTTTGATCCATGATCGCGGCTTTCTGATCCTCGATCTTTGCACCATGTTCGCGGCTTATCAGCGAATCCAGCAACAACAGGCAAGCTCCCGTGACCACTGAACTGTCTGCCAAGTTGAAGTCAGGAAAGTGATAGCTGAAGATGTGCACCTCGATGAAGTCCACCACTGACCCGTAAGCGATGCGGTCATGCACATTTCCCAGAGCACCCGCAAAAATGAGCGCAAGGGCAATGGTCGTCGGCGTAAACCGGCTGCCGAGCCGCACCATCGCCACCAGGACGGCCGCCGCGGCCAGCAGCGTGAAGCTGACCAGTCCCCAGCGCACCGCATGCGGAGACGCCGAATCCGCGAACAGCGAAAATGCCGCGCCGTCGTTGGTCCAATGTGAAATGCGCAGCACGTGCGGAATAATCGGAATCGCTCCGCCCAGTACTACGTGCGTCGATACCCATACCTTGGAGAGACGGTCGACGATAAAGATTGCCACTGAGATCAGCAGCAGCCACGGCAGCCTTCGAGGGAAAGGGAAGCTCAAGCAACTGCCTCCTGCGGCGGATCAATATTCATTTCCTTGAGGGCGGTCTGGCAACGGGTGCACACGTTTTGCCACACACCGTAGCCTGAAACCTCCGGCATGAAGTTCCAGCAGCGCGCGCATTTGCTGCCGCTCGCCGGCAATGCCGTGATCGTCAATTCAGGCCCGTCTACCACCGTTACCTTGGAGACGTTGATGATCTCCTTCAGGCCGCCGGCATGCTTCTTGAGCAGCGTCGCCAATTCTCCTGACGCCGCAATCTCCAGCTCAGCCTCAAGCCCCTTGCCGATGCGCTTGGCTTGCCTCGCTTCTTCGAGGACGCGCAGCGCCGCATCGCGAACCTCAAACAGCTTCTTCCATTCCTCAAGCAGCGTTGCCGGCTCCTGCGAGAACACTTCATCCGGCTTCATGAACAGCGCCAGATGCACGCTCTTCTCGCGGCCTGCCACCGCCGGCATATACTCCCACACTTCATCGGCCGTGAAGCTCAGAACCGGAGCCACGAGCCGCACCAGCGCTTCAGTGATCTTCCAAAGCACCGTCTGCGCGGACCGCCGTGCCACACTCGATGGCGCAAACGTGTACATGCGGTCCTTCAGCACATCCAGGTAGAACGAACTTAAGTCCACAATCGCGAATTCGTTCACCGCGTGATAAACGCGATGAAACTCAAACGCCTCATACCATCCGAGAATCTTTTCGGACAGGTCACGCGTGCGCGCCAGCATGTAGCGATCCAGCGGCATCAACTCATGCTCGGGAACATGGTCACGAGCCGGATCAAAACCATTCAGATTGCCCAGCAAAAACCGGAACGTGTTGCGCAGCTTGCGGTAGAGATCGGCACAGCGCGCCATCAGGTTTTCGCTGGCCGCCATGTCTTCACGGAAATCAATTGACGCCACCCACAGACGCACAATGTCCCCGCCCATGCGCGCCGCAATATCTACCGGATCTACTCCGTTGCCAAGTGACTTCGACATCGCCCGGCCCTGCTCATCGAGCGTCCATCCCGCCGTGGCCACATGCGAGTAAGGCGCCCGTCCGCGCAACGCCACGCTGGTCAGCAGCGATGAATGGAACCACCCGCGATGCTGGTCGCCGCCTTCGAGATACAGCACAGGAACGGAGTCTTCTTTCTGAAACTTCGTGTAGAGCGCATGCAGCTGAGGGTCCGCTTCACACACCGCTGACCAGCTGGTTCCCGAATCGAACCACACGTCCAGGATGTCCATTTCCTTGCGGAATTCCCGGTTCCCGCAGTGCGCACATTTCGCGCCCTCAGGCAACAGCGCCGAGACTTCAGTCGTGTGCCACGCCTCCGCACCTTCGCGCTCGAACAAATCCACGACCTTGCGATTTAACGCCGCATCGATGATCGGCAGATTGCAGCCCGTGCACATCAGCACGGCGATGGGCACGCCCCAGATGCGCTGCCGGCTGATGCACCAGTCCGGCCGCGTGGCAATCATGTTGGTGATCCGCTCCTTGCCCCATCCCGGATCCCACACCACCTTGTCGATCTCCTCGATCGCAAGCTGGCGATACGTCGTCTCCGTGCCGTCGTTGCGTTTCACCGGCGTCTCCAGGCCGATGAACCATTGCTCCGTGGCCCGAAAAATCACTGGATTGTGGCAGCGCCAGCAATGCGGGTACGAGTGATTCAGATCGCCTGAGGCCAGTAGCGCACGGCGTTCCTCCAGCATGGCGACAATGATCGGATTCGCCTTCCAGACCGTCTTGCCCTCGTACGGAGCCGGTGACGCAAGCGTCCACGACGCAGGATCCGCATGGATCCGTCCCATCGCATCGACACCGCACGTCAGGTTCAGACCGTACTTCTGGCCGGTGTAAAAGTCGTCCGCACCGTGCGACGGAGCCGTATGCACCGCGCCCGTTCCGGTATCAGCGGTCACGTAGGTGGCCAAAACACCAAGAATTTCCCTGTCAAGAAACGGGTGCTGGAACGTTGTCCGCTCCAGCTTGCTCCCCTTGAACCGGGCAATTTCCTCCGCGCCCTCCAGTTTGCAAGCCGCGATGACCGAAGCCGCCAGTTCCGCGGCAACAATGTAAACCGGCCCCGGACCAGTGTCACCCGCAGTCGCCAGCGCCACATACTCGAAATCCGGGTGAAACGCCACCGCCAGCGATGCCGGCAAGGTCCACGGCGTCGTCGTCCAGATGATCGTATAAATCTCGCGCCCGGGCAGTACCGGATCGAGCGAGCCGGCATCTGACGTCAGCTTGTAGCGCACGTAGATCGACGGGCTGGTATGCATCTCGTACTCAATCTCGGCATCGGCCAGCGCCGTCCGGTCGTGGATGCACCAGTACACGGGCTTCAATCCCCGGTACACAAACCCTTTCTCAAGAAAACCATAGAAGGCCTCAAGCGTCCGCGCTTCGTAAGGACGAGTCATCGTCTTGTAAGGCTCTTCCCAACGCCCGAAAATGCCGATGCGCTCGAACTGCGAAGTCTGCAAATCGATATATTTTTGCGCATACGCTCGGCATGCATCCAAAACTTCAGGGGCCGGCATTTCGAGCTTTCGACGCCCGAGTTGTTCGTCCACCTTGATCTCGATCGGAAGGCCATGGCAGTCATACCCCGGAACGTAGGGCGCATCATAGCCGTTCATCGTCTTGGACTTGACCACAAAGTCCTTAAGCCCTTTGTTCAGCGCATGACCCAGGTGAATAGGCCCGTTCGCGTAAGGCGGGCCATCATGAAGAATGTACGGAGGACGACCGGCGCAGGCCGTCCGCAACTCGTCATAGAGGCGCATTTGCTTCCAGCGTTCCAGGCGAAGCGGTTCATTTTGAGGCAGATTGGCCTTCATCGGGAAGGTCGTTTGAGGCAGGGTCAAAGTCGCCTTCAGTTCCGGCGCAGGGGACATCGTCACTCCATTACGGGTCAAAAACCGTTCATTTTTAGTGTAACTGGCGCAGAAGATCATTTTTAGGTAACAACTATCACCCCATGTCGTCTATTGTGTATGGGAGCTCACAACCCAACGGAATATGACATTTTGGAGCGCGACGAACCTAAGCGCGCGACCAGCGGTTCCGAGAACGGTACTGGTCATGGTTCCTCCCCAGGACCATTGGTCGGGACAAATCTCGGCGCAGTCGAGCATAATGGAAAGATGGACCGGGGCAGAGCGTACCGGTCCCCAGTTCGAGCGGAAGGCGGAGCCTCCCGTCATGATGGCAACACTCTTATGACTCAGCCAGGAATTGAAGTCCCGGCAGCCGGCTCCGGCACAGACGGGCACGAACTCGACTCTTTTCTGGGGAAGGCTTTTGAAGAAAAGCCCATCTGGACGGGGCTCTATGAGAGCATCCGCGACGCCTTTTTCCCCCCCAAACTTCCGCCCCTGGTGTTGACTTCGACCCCCATCCCGGTCCCTGACCGCATGGCCGTCAAAACCAATCCCTGGGCCGTCGGAACGGCTACGGCGGTCAATGGCGCCATTTTGGCCATCGTCATTTTCATGGGCGCGCGGGCCATCATCCAGCACATCAATCCTCCCACCCAGACCACAACCATCGACGTGGGTGACTTCAAGCTCGATGCTCCCAAGTCTCCACAACAGGCCGGCGGCGGTGGTGGTGGCGGATCGCATGAAATCATCGATCCCATCAAGGGCAAGCTTCCCAAGCTCGACAAGGCCCCTGTCACGCCTCCCATGGTCCCGATTCTCGAAAAACCCAAGCTGGCAGTCGACTCGGCCATCGCGGTGCAGCAGGACATCAAGCTGCCTGATAACCCCAATATTCCGAACATCGGCGTTCACAGCTCGGCCAACGTCACCCTGGCTTCAAACGGACAGGGAACCGGCGGTGGCATGGGTACAGGCTCCGGTGGCGGGCTCGGTTCGGGTAGCGGCAACGGCTATGGTCCGGGAACCGGTGGCAACACCGGCGGCGGCGTGTTCCGCGTAGGCGGCCAGGTCTCCGCGCCGGTACCGTTGATCACTCCTGAAGCGGAGTTCTCTGACGAAGCTCGTCGCGCCAAGTATCAGGGCGAGGTCATGATCACTCTCATCGTGGATGCGCAGGGTAATCCCATCAACCCGCGTGTGGTTCGCCCGCTCGGCATGGGTCTCGACGAAAAGGCGCTTGAAGCGGTCCGGAAATACAAGTTCAAGCCCGCCCTCAAGGACGGCAGAACCCCGGTCCCGGTCATGATCACCATCGCCGTCAACTTCAGGCTCTACTAAAAGCGACCCTGTCGAGAAGCACCCTGGTAGTCGACTCCACTGAAGGATGCCCACCTCAAGAGTGGGGCGCCTTAAGGGTGGCACTCCTGACTCGGTCGGGCGGTAGGCCGGGGATTTATCCCCGGTATGAGCGATCCCCATCGGCGTGGGCTTTAGCCCCTGAGGTATGCTTCTCACCTCGCTCTAAACCGCTCCCCATCCCCTGCGACTTGCTCTGATCTCAAGGCTCTGGCACCCTGGTTGCCGACTTCATCGGGCAGGCTCAGCAGTACGCCGTTCTTGGTCCCAGTCAAAATCTTGTCAAGTGCCCGTCCTGTGGAAAACGTCCCAAACCACACAAAACAAAGCGAAAAAATATTTCGCGGAATTAGGGATTAATTCACTGAACCTGTCATACTTGATTTAAGAGTGAAGTAAAGCCCCTTCCGGATCGCTCTCCGGCAGGGGCTTTTTCATGCCTCAAAATCGGTCTTTACCGAAGAACACGAACACGGCTCTCGGAGAGGAGAAGCAACATTGACCTATCGCGCAAAACCCGCCGACTCGGTGACTCACTCCGGCCACCGCCGGCCGCTCTTGATCACTTCATCACTCTCTCAACTTCATCACTTACGCACCTGCTCACTGTTCACCACTGTCCACTGCTTTTGTGATCCAAATCACGGTGAGCACAAATTCCCCCATTTTCGGTGTGCAATCGCATGAAACTAATCAACATGACTGTTTTTTTATTTGCGTGTGAAAGTGCCTTTTGCAACACTTCCGCAGCAAAATGGGGCAATAGCATGGGCCGAACCTGCAGAAAGCGTCGCGAACCAAAGGTTGAAACCAGCGCCATTTCATAGAATGTCCGCAATGAACTACCGACGCTACCGACCCGACGACTTCGAGCAACTCTACTCAATTGAGGAAGTCTGCTTCCAGCCGCCGTTTCGATTCGGTCGCCGTCTTATGAAGTCACTCATCGGAAACCCGCAATCAGCGACGTGGATTGCGGAAGAAACTGACCGCATGTCGGGCTTCGCCATTGTGGAATTCGCGCTCGAGCCGAAACACGAAACGGCCTACATTCAGACAATCGAAGTGTTACCGCAGTTTCGCCGTCAAGGCGTGGCGCTGGAACTTCTTCGCCTGCTGGAAGAGTCCGCCGTCGCAGTCGGAGCCGCGTTGATCTGGCTGCATGTGGACGCGGAGAACGATGCCGCGATCCGGCTCTACCGCTCTCAAGGGTATGAGCTGAAAGGAAGACACGAAAACTACTACGCGCGCTCCCGGGCCGCGGAAGTCTACGCCAAGCCCCTGAGCGCCGAGCAAAGCTCAATGGCCTCTGAGAGCAAACACAAACAGTTTCCGTAAGCGCCGTGGAACTGGTTCAGTTGGTGCTGGTTCCCCAGATGATGCCGCGGCCGCCGGTCGCCAGGTACACGGTTCCGAAGGTACGCATGTCGCCGCAGAGACCATTGAGTTGTCCCCATTGGTGCGCAGCGTCGTTGATCTGTACCCAGGTCGTTCCGCCGTCGATGGAACGGTAGATGCCGGGATTGCCTCCGACCTGTCCGTCCAGGTAGAGCGCCGGGCTGGAGTTCCCGGCCGCGGGTGCACCAAAGCCCAGATGGTACGCGTCCTGCACGCTCGCCAGAACGGTCAGGTTCGGCGTTGTCGCCGTGCCCGTGTTGGCATACAAACCGCTGGTCTGGCCCGACAGCCACAAGTCGCCCTGCGCGTCGGGAAGAGCAGTCAGTGTGCCGCCGGGCAGGCCGTTCTGAAGCACGCTGAAGGTCGCTCCGCCGTCGGTGCTGATGGTCAACGTTCCGCCGGAATAGCCGTAGAAAACGCCCGCGTTCACGCGGTCGCTCACAACCTGTGCCTGGGATGCGATCCCGGTCGACGCGGTCCAGGTCGCTCCAAGGTTCTTCGAATACCAGACCGACCCGGTGTCAACGGGCGCCCAAACGATGGACGAGCCGTTCGGAGCAATCGCAATGCTTCCGCCGCCCTTGGCCATGCCGGGGGGCATGCTCGAAAAACCGGTCCACGTAACGCCGCCGTCGGTAGAAATGGTTCCGAAGGGAGTAGCGCCGTTTGTAACGCGGACGACTGTGGTGGGAGTCGCTTGCTCAAAGTCCATCGAGTCGGGATTGACGCGCGGATTGGACAGCTGCAGATTCGCCGCCGGGCTGACGGTGAGGGTTTGGTGAGCAAACCCCGCGATGTCCCCGAGATTGCTCAACAGAATTGTGTTACCGCTGGGAGGCGCCCATAAGCCAACCACGACGGTCTCTTCAACACCGTTGGCGCCGACGGTCCAATCCACGATTCCCGCGGAACTCGAACTCGGATCGGACTTGGTGAGGTTCGTCGTAGACCAGATCGTCTGGCCGGTGCCATAGATGGCGTGATCAGCGTTGAATGGATCGATTGCAATCGACGTCGGCCAGTTTCCGGTCGACACCATCGAAAGCGGGTTTCCAAACGCTACCCAGGGCGACAGCGATACGTCACGCGTCGCAAGATTCGGAGAGACGCTGGACGGCAGGCTGGGACCTCGCATCGAGCTCACATCGCGCCAGGTTGCGCTGTCGTCGTTCGAGCGGTACACCACATCGCCGGTGGGCCAGTACTGATCAAGCGTGCTGATCAGCAATGCGCCGGGATGGCTGGGATCGACGGCAAGGCCGCCGTAGCCATTTGAGATATTGATGGCGAGCGTCTGATTCGGCAATGTGAGCTGCGTCCAGGTGCCGGTTGTCCAACTCGAGGAAGGAACAAACTTCCACAACTGGCTCTGCGTCATGGTGCCGGGTCCAGTCTGGTCGCCGTACAGGACGTAAAGCGCCCCATTCGGCCCGACCTGTGCTTGCAGCGGCGCGAGTGGTGTGGCTGCCGATGCGAAGGAAGGTTGGCCAGCGACTGCGGTCCAGACGCTTGTTGCGGAACCGCCATTTGTGGTGACGTAAAGGCCGACCGGATCGGTGACGCTGTTTTTCGTTGCACCGGTTCCAGCTACGGCCGCGTACACGGCGGGGCTCACGGAACCTGACGGTCCGCTGGACAGGATCGGCAGGACAGAGACAATGCCAGTGCCATTGGCGGTGGCAGTCACCGGTAAGCCAGTAACCTGGTTCCAGGTTGCGCCCGAGTCCGTGGAGATTTGCAGGCCCGCGAGCCGCGTTCCGAAGTACACGGTGCTGGGGTGGTTCGGATCGACTGCAATGCGCTCGCCCGTATTGCGCCCACTGTCATTCGAACCGTTCTTGAATGGCAGCGATACGGTGGTGAAGGTCTTGCCCTGATCGCTCGACACCAGCATCGCGCCATTGCCGTCCCAGTCTTCATTCGCATACATGCCGACTGCGACGTAGAGCTTGTTGGGATCAGTAGGATCCATGCCGATGGCTTCCACGCCCATCTGCCACCAGTTGGAACGCGACGTGAAGTCAAGCAATGGAACCCATTGCGTGTCGTTGGGACCCCATCGATACGCTCCGCCAACGTCAGTGCGGGCATACATCAGGTTTTGCTGTTTGGGATGAAAATAGAGGCCGGTAATGTAACCGCCGGCAACAACCTTTACGTTGCTCCAGGAGTATGCGGGTACGCTGCTGATCACGGTGACGCTGGCGTGGGATGTGGCTGTGGTGTAGTCGAGGTTGTCAGTAGGTGTAAATGTGAGCGATAACGAGGTCGGCCCCAGCGTCGACAGCACTGTTCCCGCTGCAGGCAAGTAAGTGAACGTACCTGGGACGTCAGCAGTCGCATTCAATTGTGTGGCGCTCAGGGTGGTTCCCGCAGCCACGGCAGCGGGAGCAGCCCATGAAATCTTCGGCGCCGCCTTGTTCACCACAATGGAATTGGAAGCGGTCCCGGTGGTGGACTTTGTAGGGTTGGATGGCGTGAATGTCGCCGAAAGAGTTTGAGTCCCGGCGGCCAGCACGGTTCCAACGCCAGGCGAGTATGTAAATGTGCCGGCAAAATTCGCGGTGGCATTCAGCTGCGTGGCGCTCAATGCTGCTCCGAACGTGATTGCCGCTGGAGAACTCCAAGTGATCGTTGGCGTGGCAGGCGGCGTGGTGATGGAAGATCCGCCTCCGCCTCCACATGAGGTCAAGGCCAAAAAGGCACAGCAAGAGAAGAGAACAGGCAGCCCGCGGTGACGCTTGATATTCAAGGCGAATGACCTTCCAAAGAAAAATGACTACAGCGAACTTCAGATTTCTTGTTTGGGAGGCATTGTAAATCTCCTGTTTATGACTCGCTATGTCAGCGATCACTGCGGTTGTCGCAGATGCAACTCCGGCTCGGAGTAAAATTGAAGTCAGCATCTCATGTCTCTAACTAATCCGAATCTGCCCAAGTCCGTTTTGGCCTTGCGTGGCTATACCAAGCAGTGTTTCTTCCACGATCTTGTCGCCGGAATCACGGTGGGCCTGGTTGCGTTACCGCTCGCCATGGCGTTTGGCATTGCGTCCGGAGTTACGCCTCAAGCAGGACTTTACACAGCAGTGGTTGCTGGTTTCCTCATTTCAGCGCTGGGAGGCTCGCGGACGCAGATAGGCGGACCGACGGGAGCTTTCGTCGTCATCGTGGCGGGCATTGTGGCTCGCTTTGGAATGACTGGCCTTGCGCTGGTCACGCTGATGGCGGGCATCATCCTGGTGGTCATGGGGCTGACGGGGCTGGGCGCCGCCGTGCGTTTCATTCCAAGAATGGTAGTGGTTGGGTTCACGAACGGGATTGCGGTTCTGATTGCGTCAACGCAGATCAAGGACTTTCTCGGTCTCCACACCGGCGTTGTGCCGAGCGAGTTCCTGCCGCGCATGAAATTGCTTGTGGGCCGGATCGAAACCATCAATTGGGCAACGGTCGCGATCGGGCTGGCGACGATGGCGATTCTCCTCATCCTTCCTCGCTTTACGCGCCGTGTGCCTGCTTCGATTGTTGCGGTGCTGGTGTGCACGATTGCGGCCCTGCTACTGCATTTACCGGTGGAGACGATCGGCAGCAAGTTCGGCGGCATCCCGCGCGGGCTTCCGCCATTCGAGATTCCCAGCTTTCACTCCGAGCACATTTTGCCGCTCATTCCATCGGCATTCACGGTCGCGCTGCTGGCGGCGCTTGAGAGCATGCTGTCGGCGGTTGTAGCGGATGGGATGACAGGCGATCGGCACAACTCCAACGTCGAATTGATTGCCCAGGGCATCGCCAACATGGTATCGCCGGTTTTCGGGGGCATCCCCGCAACAGGCGCCATTGCCCGCACTGCGACCAACATTCGCGCGGGCGCACGTTCGCCGGTTTCGGGCATGGTCCATGCGTTTACGCTGCTATTGATCCTTGTTGTTGCGGCTCCGCTGGCCAGCTACATTCCTCTGGCGACGCTGGCAGGGGTGCTGTTTATTGTCGCCTACAACATGGGTGAGTGGAACGAGATTGGCGCGATCCTGCAACTCGATTTTGCGGCTATTTCAGTCTGGCTGGTCACATTCGGGCTTACAGTGTTCGCCGACCTTACGGTGGCGGTCGGGGTAGGCCTGGGTCTTGCCGCGCTGCTCTACATTTATCGCGTTGCGGATACCACAACGGTCGCCCCGGTAGACGATGAGTATATTCGCGACGGTCTTCCGCACGTGCTGCAGGGACGTATCATTCCACCGTATGTCACGCTGCTGCGCATTCACGGGCCGTTCCTCTTCGGGACGACCGAGAAGCTGGTGGAGGCCACGGCGAATATTGAAGCGTTCGAGGTGGTTGTCATTCTGCGCCTGCGCAATATGACAGCGATTGACGGTACCGGGATTCATGCGATTGAGTCTTTCGCGAAGAGGCTGAGCGCGTCGGGCCGCACATTGCTTTTGTGCGGAGCGATGCAGCAGCCTTCGCGACTCCTGAGCGCCCCTCGATTTCTCGATCATGTGGGACGCGAAAACATGATGCCTAACATTCAAGCCGCGCTCGATCGCGCTCAGCAACTTCACGCAAGCGACTCGCTTGTGAACGCTGGTTGATGACAATGCGCATGCCGGTCCGCCCAGATCGATAGTGTCGAGAGCTTCTGGCAGAAATGCTAGGGGACGGTGATCGAGACTGCCTGAGACCACACCGTGCCAATGGTGTTGACGGCGTAGACGGTGATGGTGTGGGCGCCGGCAGTCATGTTGAAAGATGAAGATAGCGAGGCCGAGCCGAATTGGGTGTATCTCTTGGCGGAGTCAACCCAGACTTCCATGCGCGAGAGGGTTCCGTTGACGGTTGACGCGGCCTGCACGGTGACCGGACTGGCTGAATGTGCGGAACCGGCCGGGGCGCAGATATGAACTCCAGCCGACGCGGGCGCACTGCAGGCTGATGGCACGGCGAAGTTGAAAGTGTTCTGCAACAGTGTGCCGTCAACGTTTGCGGAGAAGACAGTTGCCTGATGCGAGCCAGCGGCCAGGGATGAACTGAAGTTGAACCAGGCGTTGGTTCCCCAGGTGTGGCGCTGCTCTGCCAGCTTTTTGCCGTCGACCCAGAGCTCCATTTTGCGGAGATCGCCGAAGGAGTGGGCGGTGGCGTTGAAATTGACGGTGGCGGCGGAAGAGACGGACGGCGAGCAGACGTGGACGCCGCGGTTGGCGGCGGGGTAGTCGCAATTGCTGAAGAGCCCCAGCGTGGATGTGTTCAACCCGGCATAGATGGAGGCACCGCCGGGAGAGAAGTACTGGACGAAGGCGAAGTCCGGCTTGGAATCGCGGTTGAAATCGCCAACAACCGGAGCGGTCTGGTAGCTGACGAGGGGATAGGTGACGATGTTCCAGGTTTGTGTTGTGAATTGCCCGGGAGCCGAAGCGGCGAGGAAGAAGGCGAGGTAGACCTGGCCGTTTTGCGCGACGGTGGTGACGAGATCCATGCGGCCGTCGTCGTTGAAGTCGGCCATGGCAAGGGCGGACATGAGATAGGCGTCGACGTTGTACGCGGCGGCGGGGACGGGAGCGGTGTAGGCGGCGAAGGTGCGACCGGGCTGCGCATAGAAGGTCTCAAGGCGGCAGTTGGCGGCGTCGAGAGCGTAGAGGTCAGTGAATCCGTCGCTGTTGAGATCGCCAGAGCCCAGATAAATGCTGCCAGGCTGGCTGTAGGGAGAGGTCTTGAGGAAGCTGAAGTTGCCTGCTCCGTAGAGAACGAAGATGGTAGAGGTTGCGGTGCCACCGGTGGGAGCTCCAAGGGTCATGGTGAGAGCGATGTCGGCGTTGTTGTCGGAGTCGTAATCGCCTATGAACATATTTTGGATCCCGGTCGAGTTAAGGGTGTTGCCGTTGGGCGCGGTGAAGATGGGCAGTACGGTGGAGAAGACGCCGGTGCCTGCGCCTGGCAGGATGTAGAGGGTTGTTCCGACGGCTGTGGCGGCAACGACAGCAAGGTCCATCTTGCCGTCGTGATTGAAGTCGGCAGCGACGAGGGGCCCACCCGCAAAGGTTTCGCCTGGGGCGAAGGGCATGTTGAAGTACCACGGGGAGGCAAAGGTGCCGTCACCGTAGCCAAGATAGATGGCGAGGGTGGTCCTGCCGGAGAGGGTGAGGGCGATGTCTATCTTGCCGTCACCGTTGAAGTCGCCAAAGGTTAAAGGCGTTACCGGGACGAAGGGCGGCATCTTGGTGATGATAGCGGGGCGGAAGGTGCCGTCGCCGTTGGCGAGGCTGACGCCGAATTCGTTGAGACCCCCGGTGAGGGAACCGGCCGAGGCGTAATCCTGGACGAGGTCGGGAATTCCGTCGTTGTTCATGTCAATGGCGTAGATATTTTTAGGAGTCCAGCCCGAAGTGGCATTCAGGTTATCGGAGGAGGAAGTGACTGAGAAGCTGGAGGACTGGCCAAGGCAGGTGGCTGAGGCAGCCATCGCGCAAAGGACGGCTGCGAAAAACTTACTCCGGTACGACACGTAAGAACTCCTAGGGTAGTGCGGGGAAAGCGTATGGCTCTACTTACAGTGTTAGAGGTGTTGGGGCAAATTTAAGTTGCCGCGGGGCTGAAGGCAGCGTGATTCACTGACCGCTTGCAGTATTGCAACTGATCTGATTGAACCTGAGGGACTTAGGCGGGGACCTGAGAGCCTGCATAGGACAGGCTCAGTACCGTATGTCGTCGTCCTGCCCGAACGCTTGTGCGGCGCCTGCAATACGAGCGCAAAGAGGTTGCGATGGACTAGACTGGCTTCGATCACGGGAGGTGCTTGATGCGGTATCGCAGGGGTTTTGCGTTTTTCCTGTTGCTGATTTGCTGCGTGGCGGCGGCCGGCAAGGACAAGAAAAAGGCTGTGCTGCCAACGGACATTCTGGAGGCGAGGTCGGTGCTGGTGGTTGTCGATCCTGATGCGGGAATCGCGCTCGACGCGCCCTACGCGAACCGCACGGCGCAGGAAGATGTGGAGAAGGCGCTCATGAACTGGGGGCGTTTCGTGATTGTGACGGATGTTTCCAGTGCCGACCTGGTGATCTCGATTCGCAAAGGGAATGGAAAACTTGCGCAGCCGACGGTTGCGGGTGTGCCGATCAACAATCGCCCGGTGATTGTAGAACCGACGGACGGTGGAATTGCGGGTGCCGGGCGTAGGGGGAATGCGCCGCAATTGGGCGACCCGACGAATGCTCAACCAGAACGGCCACGACCGCAGGTTGAAGTGGGAGAGACCCAGGACACGTTTGTGGTGTATCGCGGCAAGACGGACAACGCGCTTGACCGTCCCGCGGTGTGGCGGTACATCGCGAAGGACGCGCTGCGATCTCCGGGAGTGCCTGCCGTTGAGGAGTTCAGAAAACTGATTGTCGAATCGGAGAAGCAACGAGCAGCGACGCCTTAGTGGGCACTTGGGCTGGGGGGTTCTTCAAGATAGAGAAGAAATTCACTTGGCGTGCGATGTGAGGACCTCTTTGCTGAAAGCCTGCATCAGGTGAAATCTCATCTGCTATTTTGTTAGGAACTCATTCTGACTCTGACCAAGGAGATGGCGCCCGGTGACATCAGTGGATCTTGTCGATCGGTTAGCGGACCACAAGACCCTGGGAGGCGCGCCCCGCAAGGAGCTGGAGTGGCTTGCGGCGCACGGAACGCTTCGCAAACTGAATACGGGGGATGTTCTGAGTGTAAAGGGGGTCCAAGTGGACTCGCTTTACATCATTCTATGCGGTCGGCTGGCTTTGTTTGTCGATCGCGGGGCGGGGCTGAACAAGGTGATCGAGTGGCGTGGAGGAGATGTCTCCGGCATCTTGCCGTATTCGCGGCTGACAGCTCCGCCGGGAAACTCGAGTGCGCTGGAACCGGTGGAATTGCTGGCAATTCCGCGGGAATATTTGATGGCGATGACGCAGGAGTGTTTCGAGCTCACATCAATCCTTGTGCATAGCATGATTGATCGCGCCAGGCTATTTACATCAAGCGATCTTCAAAACGAAAAGATGATCTCTCTGGGCAAGCTCTCGGCGGGGCTGGCGCATGAACTCAACAATCCTGCGTCGGCGATTGAGCGCTGTGGCGCAATTCTCAAGCAGCGTATTGAGGACGCGGAAGAAGCGACGCATGGCCTGGCCGCGGCGCGATTAAGCGAGACGCAGATGGCGGCGGTTGAAGCAGTTCGCAACGCGTGCCTGGCGAAAGGAAGCGGGGTGGAGCGGTCGCCGCTGGAGCAGTCTGATCGTGAAGAGGCACTGTTCGATTGGCTAGCCAGACGCGGGCTCGATACGGCAAACGCGGGCATGCTGGCCGATACTGAAGTGACATTCGAGGTGCTGGAACAACTTGCCGCGACGGTGGAACGGCCAGCCTTGAACGCGGTATTGCGATGGGCGGCGGCGGGTTGTGCAGTGCGGAATCTCACGGCGAAGATTCAGGATTCTGCGTCGCACATTTCGAGCCTGGTAAAGGCGGTGAAGGGCTTTACGCAGATGGATCAGGCGAACGTGGCTGGGTCGGTGGATCTGGTCAGAAGCCTGGGAGACACCGTAGCGGTATTAAATTCGAAGGCGCGCGAGAAATCTGTGGTCGTCACGCTGAACCTGGAAGCGGACCTGCCCAAAGTGCGTGGATTTGCGGGCGAACTGAACCAGGTGTGGGGAAACCTGCTTGACAATGCACTGGACGCGGTGGCGGTTGGGGGCCAGGTTGAAGTGGCTGCGTCCCGCGACAATCAGAAAGTGATGGTTCGCGTTGTGGATGATGGAGCGGGCGTGGCGGATGAGATTCGCGATCGCATCTTTGATCCGTTCTTTACGACAAAGCCGCAGGGGCAGGGCATCGGGCTGGGTCTGGATATTGTGCGGCGATTGGTAAGACACAACGACGGCGCGATCGAGTTCGAGTCGCGACGCGGCCGGACTGAGTTCAGGGTGACGCTGCCGATTGCGGAGAGCAAATCGAACTAAAGATGGCTCGAGGGGCGAACATCCTGGTTTTTACGTCGAGACTTGTTTGGCTATCACTCTGGCAACAAGGTTTTCTGCGTCTGAAAGAAAGAAGCCCGGGGAATTCGAATTCAGGATGACTTCGGGCGGTGGCCGCAAAAGCTGTTTGAAATCGGCGGGACTACTTCAAGTTACCGATAAAAGTGGGCTGCGATTATTTTGCTTTGGGGGTGGAAGGGAGCAATCGCCCGATCCAAAACTGCTTTTCCTTGTCGAAGGCTTTACGCAATTCAGGTGTGAGTCGCACCGCGTTGCCCACGCCCGCCTTGACCGAAACGACGCGCTTTAACGCGCCTTCCGGTGACGTCAAATAGAAGGTCTGGTCGCCGGAACCCTCATCGACAACAAAGAGAACAATGTCGCTCTTGTTGGTGACTGAGACATCGATCCCCTGTACCACGCTTCCGGAGCGAAGGACTCCCTGCATGACCGGGCGTTCCTGGTCCTGGGAGATTCCCAGCAGTGTGGAGATGTGCGGCGGCAATTTTGAATGCGCGCCTTTTTCGAACGTGATGTCGGCGGCCTGAGCCAGCCTCTTGTCGGTTTGGAAGTGCGGCGCATGTGGTACCTGAGCATGAACCGCGGCACCGAGTCCAAGAGCCAGGGTGAAAACGGCGAGCCGGGCAAGAAAGCGTTGTTTCACGACCTTCAACACTGGAACCCCCAATTGAGCAATCCTGAAATGCGTGTTTCGAATTCTGATGCAGGATGCTTGGAGTGTAGCGCAGAAACCGGGGGCTTGGCGTTGACTGAAAAGTTGCAGGTCGGCGGAATCGCCCGCCTCTGAATCAGCGCGGAAATCGCATGAGCAATGGGCCCCGGGAGTCACGGCCCAGCCGGGGAAGAATGCGACTTGCCCGCTACCGCCTTTGAATCACATGTGGCTGGGTTGATTCGCAGGGTATTCCACCTTTCAGCACGAGTATGGGGCCCGGTACTATCCTGATAGCCGCCGGGAGACGGAATGCTGCGACTTTTTCTACCTGATTTGCTCTATGCGGAGGGACGCGCGCACGAGGGCGCAGGGCTTCTGGTTGACGAGACAGGGGCCGTTGCGGGAGTAGTGCGGCCTGAGGCTGCACCTGATGCGCAGATGGTAAGGCTCGCGGGGAAGGCGCTGCTGCCGGGACTGGCGAATGCTCATTCGCATACATTTCAAAGGCTGTTTCGGGGGCGGGCGGAGGGGCGCGTCAGTGGCGGCGACACGTTCTGGACGTGGCGCGAGCAGATGTATCGGGCGGCCGGATTTGTGTCGCCTGAGGATGTGTACGACGTGGCGCGGGCGACGTTTCTGGAGATGCTGACGGCGGGGATCACGGCGGTGGGGGAGTTCCACTACCTGCATAACGACCTCGATGGGCGGCCGTATATCGATGCCAACACGATGGCGAAGGCCGTGATTCGAGCAGCGGAGTCGGTTGGGATTCGGATCTGTTTGCTACGAAGCGCTTATCTCAGGGCGGGATTTCAGCGGAAGCTGCATGAGGGGCAGAGGCGGTTTTACGAGACGGCTGAAGGGTATTTACAAAACCTTGAGGCCTTGATTGGGGATGAGTCTGGGAAGGCCCTGGTGACGGTGGGAGCGGCGCCGCATAGTGTGCGCGCTGTGCCGTTGCGGGTGATAGAAGAGATTGCTGCATTCGCCAAAAGGGAGAATCTCGCCTTGCATATTCACATCAGCGAGCAGCCGGCGGAGAACGATGCCTGCTTTGCGGAGTACGGGGTGACGCCGGTACGTCTGTTGGCGGATCACAAGGTCCTGACGAGCAGGACAACGCTGGTGCATGCGATCCATCTGGCAGAGGACGAATTTGAGTGCGTGGCGGCGAGGGGCAGCATGATCTGTTCGTGCCCGACGACGGAGCGCAACCTGGGCGATGGCGTGTTCCCGGCGGATATGGTTGCGCAGATGGGAATCCCCGTGGCGTTTGGGACGGACAGTCAGGCGCAGATCGACATTCTGGAAGATGCGCGGCAGAACGAATATCACCTGCGGCTGGTGCAGCGTGAGCGTGGGATCCTGGACAACTTGCAAGGGCAGGAGATCGGGCATCGGCTGCTGCAGTCGGCTACGGCTGAGGGGTATCGTGCGATGAGACTTCCCGGTGGAAGGTTGGCGGTTGGTGAGCCTGCGGACTTTTTTACGTTCGACTTGAATGACGTGGCGGTGATGGGGACGGACGCGGCATCGCTGGCGTCACAGGCGGTGTTTGCGCTGGGGCGGGCGGCGATTCGCGACGTGGCGGTGGCGGGGCGGCTGGTGGTTGAGGATGGGCGGCACGCGCTGGACACCGAGATTCGCGAAATATATCGCGAGGTGCAGAAGAGATTTGTAGAGGAGGGACGATGAGCGTGGTGGAGAGTCCGGTGATTCGAGCGCCGCGGGGCAATGCGTTGCGCTGCAAGGGCTGGCAGCAGGAGGCGGCGCTGCGCTGCCTGATGAATAATCTCGACCCCGAAGTGGCGGAGCGGCCGGCGGACCTGGTGGTGTACGGCGGGATTGGCAAGGCGGCGCGGAACTGGGATTGCTTCCACGCGATTGTGCGCGAACTGGAGCGGCTGGGCGACGAGGAGACGCTCCTGGTGCAGAGCGGCAAGCCGGTGGGAGTGTTTCCCACACACGACATGGCGCCGCGGGTGATTATTGCGAATTCGAACCTGGTGGGAAAGTGGGCGAATTGGGAACACTTTCACGAGCTCGACCGCAAAGGCCTGATGATGTACGGGCAGATGACGGCGGGGAGCTGGATCTACATCGGCACGCAGGGGATTTTGCAGGGGACTTTTCAGACGTTTGCCGCGCTTGCGGATAGGCACTTTGGCGGAAGCCTGGCCGGCAAGCTTGTGGTGACGGGCGGGATGGGGGGGATGGGCGGCGCGCAGCCGCTCTCCGTGACGCTGAACGGCGGCGTGGTGCTGGCGATTGATGTGGACCGGAGCCGGATTCAGCGGCGGGTGGACACGCGGTATTGCGATGTGCTTAGCGACGATCTGGATGAGGCGCTGAAGTTGAGCGAGGATGCGCGTCGTGAGGGCCGGGCGCTGAGTGTTGGGCTGGTGGGGAATTGCGCCGACGTGTTGCCGGAGATTGTGCGACGTGGGGTGCAAGTGGATGTGGTGACGGACCAGACCAGCGCGCATGATCCGCTGAATGGGTACGTGCCGCAGGGGATGTCTTTGGATGAGGCTGCTGCACTGAGGGAGAGTGATGCGGCGGAATATGTGCGGCGATCTACGGCGTCGATGGTGGTGCACGTGGACGCGATGCTTGCGTTGCAACGAGCAGGCGCGGTGGTGTTCGACTACGGCAACAACATTCGGCGATTTGCGTTTGATGCGGGATGCGCGGATGCATTTTTGATTCCGGGGTTCGTGCCGGAGTACATTCGGCCGCTGTTCTGCACGGGGCAAGGGCCGTTTCGGTGGGTGGCGTTGTCGGGCGATGCGAAGGACATTGACCGCACGGATAGGCTGGCCCTGGAACTGTTTCCGGAGAACGAGATTCTGACGCGATGGCTTAGGCTGGCGCGGGGACGGTTCGCGTTTCAGGGACTGCCGGCACGGATTTGCTGGCTTGGCCTGGGCGAACGGGCGCGGATGGGCGAGGCAATCAACGATCTGGTGCGCAAGGGCGAGCTGAGCGCGCCGGTGGCGATTGGGCGCGATCATCTGGATACGGGGAGCGTGGCGAGTCCTTATCGCGAGACGGAGAAGATGCTGGATGGGAGCGATGCGGTGGCGGACTGGCCGGTGCTGAACGCGCTGTTAAATACGGCGTCGGGGGCGACGTGGGTTAGCTTCCATCACGGCGGCGGCGTGGGGATGGGCTACAGCCTGCATGCGGGGCAGGTGACGGTGGCGGATGGCACGGAGAACGCGGCGAAGAGGATTGGGCGGGTGCTGAATAACGATCCGGGGCTGGGCGTGGCGCGGCATGCGGATGCGGGGTATGAGCTGGCGCGGGAGACGGCGCGGGAGCGGGGCGTGCGTATTCCGATGGCGGAAGGATAAGCGACGGCATGGACCCGTTTGGCGTGGTAATACTTTTGGTTCTGCTTTCAGTGCCAATCTTCTTCATTGGGAGGATGATTTGGCGAAACAAGCACGTTCAAGAGGCCGAGAGCTGGCCTTCAACCGAGGCGACAGTCCACTCGGGAGACATGGAAGTTGTTGCATCTGGTAAGGGCGGTGACATTACTCTTCCGTGTTTCGCCTTTTCATACGTTGTTGCTGGGGAGTATTACTCCGGCCGATTTTCTCTGTTGCCCAATCTCGGTCCTGACCATTCATTGATCCAACGGATGAATGGAAGGACGTTCGCGGTTCACTACGATCCGAAAAAGCCATCCACGTTCTTTATTCCGGGTGAAACGATGGAAGGGTGTGACATCCAGCAAAGACTGAGCGATAGATTGGTCACGCTTGATCCAAAGGACTGTTGAAGCTCCATCAATGCTCCAATCCAGGAATTCTGTGCAACTTTGCATCGTGAATATCGGGCAGTTGGTGACGCTCTCAGGGCCGTCGAGGCCGCGAGTGAGTGCCGAGTTGCGTGAACTGGGAATCATTGCCGATGCGGCGATGCTGATTGAGGACGATCGCATTGTGGCGGTGGGCAAGTATGCGGAGTTGAAATCGCAGGTCGAGCCCGGAACGCATGTGATCGATGGGGAAGGGCGTTGCGTGACGCCGGGGTTTGTAGATGCGCACACGCACTTGGTGTTTGCGGGCAATCGCGCGGATGAGTTTGAGCGGCGGATCGGCGGAGCGACGTACCAGGAAATTGCGGCAGCGGGCGGCGGGATTTTGCGGACGGTGAAAGTGACGCGCGAGGCTGGCGAGGATGATTTGCTGGCGATGGCTCGGCGCAATCGCGACTGGATGCTGCGCGGCGGAACGACAACGCTCGAGGCGAAGTCGGGGTATGGCCTCGATCGCGAGACGGAATTGCGCATGCTGCGCGTGATTGCGCGGCTCAACGCGGAGGGGCCGGTGCGCATGGTTCCTACGCTGCTGGCGGCGCACACGGTGCCGCCTGAGTTTCAAGATCGCGGAACCGGCCGTAGTGGTCTCCCATCCTTCGCGCAAAAGAACCGCGCGAAGGATGGGGCACCCGAGAATGGTGGCCGGGTGGAATATGTGCAGTGGATTGTGGAGGACCTGATTCCGGAAGTAGCGGCAGCCGGCGCGGCGAAGTATTGCGACGCGTTCTGCGACGATCATGCATTCACGGTAGACGAGACGCGTGCGGTGCTGACGGCGGCGAAGCGGCATGGGCTGGGGCTGCGGCTGCATGCGGAGCAGTTCCGGCCCGGGACGGGTGCGGCGCTGGCGGCGGAACTTGGCGCGGCGACGGCCGATCATCTGGAAACAGTCACGGAGGAGACACTGGCGCTGTTGCGCGATGCGGGTGTGCAGCCTGTTCTGCTGCCCGGGTCGGTATTCGCGCTGGGGAGGACGCAGTATCCGCCGGCGCGGAAGATGGTGGAGATGGGGCTCGGGATTGTGTTGGCGACGGACTTCAATCCGGGGTCGTCGCCTGTGGCGTCGATGCCGTTCATGCTGTCGCTGGCTTGCGTGCAGATGGGATTGATGCCGGCGGAGGCGCTGACTTCGGCGACGATCAATGCGGCGTGGAGTTTGGGGATGGGCGGGCAAGTGGGGTCTCTAGAGGCAGGGAAGCAGGCGGATTTTCTGATTCATGAATTCGGTGATTATCGAGAGCTGGCTTATTTCATCGCCGCGCCCGCGAGGCCGCGGGTGTTTATTGCGGGCAGGGAAGTGACCCCGTGAAGGCGGTAGAGATTCTCCGCGAACTGGTGCGGATCTCGACTCCTTCAGCTGTTTCGAATGTGCCCTTGATTGAGTGGGTGCGGGAATTCATTGAGGGGCGTAGTTGGTGCGTGAAGTTGTTTCCATATTCGGACGAGCATGGCGTTTCGAAGGCGAACTTGATTGCGCGGCCGGTGCTGGCAAATTGGGACGATCGGATTGAGCTGGCATTTGTGTGCCACACAGATACGGTGCCGTATTCGGCAAGCTGGCCAGAGGCGCTGGACCTGCAAGAACGCGACGGCTCTCTGCATGGATGCGGGGCGTGCGATGTGAAGGGCGCGCTGGCGTGCTTCCTCGGGGCATTGGACGCAAGTGAGACGCGGCAGACCAATGTAGGTGTCGCATTGATTCTGACCGCGGATGAAGAGATTGGTTGCAAGGGGATGGAGCGCCTGTTGGAGGCCGGTATCCCGCGTGTTAGTGCGGCGATTGTCAGTGAGCCGACCGGGTTGCGAGCGGGAGTTGCGGGCAAGGGATACGGGCTCGCACGCGTCACAGTACATGGCGCTGAGGCACATTCTGCATTTCCAGGCGAAGGGTTGTCGGCCATTCGAATTTCAGCGCGAATGATAGAGCAGGTCTACGAACTGGGATCTGGTTCGCAAATGGGGATGGACATGCTGTTTGATCCGCCATATACGACCGTGAATGTGGGCGTGATTGAGGGAGGTTCGGCTAAGAACATCGTCCCGGGCAGGTGTTCGTTTCTGGTAGAGTGGCGGCCTGTTCCTGCCGATCCGCCGGAAAGGTTAATGGCAGAGATCGAGCGGATTGCGCGAGAGATGCAGACAGCGCATCAGGGATCCCGGATCGTTGTTGAACTGCTCCGCTGTGAGGCGGGATTCGGGCCGGGGGATGAAGGCAACTTGCGGCAGAAGCTCGAGGCGCTCACCGTGGGCGGCATGACCGGGATCAGTTTTGGTTCAGAGGCAAGCAGGCTGGCGCGCATGGCGGACGAAGTAATTGTGATCGGGCCGGGCGACATGCACACGGCCCATTCGGATCGCGAATGCGTGCCGGTGGATGAGTTGGAAGAGTGGACCGCGATTCTGGGGAAATTGATCAGCAACGCCTGATGTGCGGCAGAGTGTAAGTCACTTTGTCTGCAGAAGGCGCCGGCGTGCGCGGGACCGCTCGAGCGCGAAGACGGCTGCACCTGACCCAATCATGAGGAAAGTTCCGCCGATCACCTTGAGTACGGTGAGGGGCTTGTTGGGCTCGTCGGCGCCAGGGATCGAAGCCAGGAGAATGGTGGCGGTGGTGCTGAGAAGTCCGATCGTTCCCAGCGTGATAGCAACGGGTTTTCCGCCAGGAACACCGCGGGCTTCACGCGGCGCGGGACGACTTTGCAGTCGGATCATGGCGCCAAAGACAAACAGGTACGGAATGAAGTAGGCGATGACGGCCATGCTTACGAGCACTTGGTAGGCGTTGCGCACAGTTGCACCCGCCTGGCCGAGTAGAGCGACAAGCATCCCAGCGAGACCATAGGCTGCGATGGCTACCCACGGTGTTCGATAGCGCGGGTGAACTCGGCCGAAGACGGAGGGCAGATAGTGGTCGATGCCCGCCACGAAAGGCAGGCGTGAGGTAGAGGAGAGATACGACGCTGCCCCGCCGACTGCGTTCAAGCCCAGGAAGAGCGCGATGACCGCGACGATCCAGCCCACGCCCAGGCGTTCGCTGAGAAGGCGGATTCCGTTGACGAAACCGTCGGGTCCTCCGACCGAGGTGCTGGGGGCGGCTACAAGTAGCGCGGATGTGCCAGAGATATAGCCGATAGCCAGAACGCTGCCGCCGACGAGGATGGCCCAGGGGATGTTACGGCGCGGGTTCTCAATTTCATCACCCATAGACGATCCGGCTTCAACGCCCCCGAACGCGAAGAAGACACCTGACCAGAAAATGGCATTATCGATTGACAAGTGAGGGATGAGGCTGGCGAACGAGAGATGAGTTGCGGAACCGAAGCGCGAATAAGAGAGCGCGGCGAGAATGAGTAATGCAGAGAGCGGAATGATGCTGCCGAGTGCGCTGACGTTGTTGAGCCACTTGCCGTAGTTGACGCCGCGGATGTTGAGCAGCGTGATGATGGCAAGCCATACGAGCGCGAAGGTCGAGTAGTAAGCTGGGCTCGATACAAGGGACCTGGCGTGGTTGCCGAATGCAAAAAGGCATGATGCAGCACCGAAATAGAGCACGCCTGGGAAGTAAGGCAGGTTACTCATCCAGTAAATCCACGCAGCCAGGAAGCCGGATGCGTCGCCGAATGCTTCGCGTGTCCAGATATAGAGGCCGCCTTCTTCAGGATGACGCGACGACAGCTCCATGACGCTTGCGGCGAGCGGTACGAAGAAAAACAGCAGCGCGGCGACCCAGACCAGAAGAATGCTGGGACCGGCGGCTGCGGCGGTCGCGGTCCAGCGCACGCTGAGTCCGCTGACGATGTAGAACAGCAAGAGATCGCGGAACCGAATGCCTCGTTTCAGCGCGGGGGCGGCGGCCATGTGGCGTTCCTCGAAGGGTAGCGCGGAGAATAACAGAGGCGGGCCGGCGATGAAAGCTAAATTGTGACGCGATCCTTGAGAACGGCCATGGCGGCGTTGCGGCCGTTGACGCCGATTACGGAGCCTCCTGGATGCGTACAGGCGCCACAAAGATAGAAGCCTTTCATGGGCGTCCGCGCTGTTAGCCGGCGGGAGTACATGTAGGGTGGCAGGCACTCGCCCTGGAAAATATGGCCGCCGGTCAGGCCGACTTTTTTCTCGATGTCGGGCGGCCCGAGGACTTGTGCGTCGATGACCGCGGTATCGATATTGGAGCAGAAACGGGCGAGGGAATTGAGTGCGAGCGCGCGGACTTCATCGCGGCGTGTGTCCCAGTCGCCCTGGGCGAATTTGTAGGGAACATATTGCGCGAATACGCTCATGGTATGGGTACCGGCGGGCGCGACCGTATTGTCGTGGACGCTTTGAAAGTAGAGTTCGCACCAAAGATGTTCGGGGAGCTCGCCTCGACGTGCCGCGGCGTAACCGGCCTTCCATTCTTCTTTAGTAAGGGGCGCATTGATCTGGCCGTAGTGATGAGGGTTGTCAGTCCCGGGACGGGCGGTGAAGTTGGGTAGCTCATGGAGATGCACGTTGAGTTTGACAGTGCAGCCTTCAATGGGAACGCTCTCGATGCGCGCACGCCACGCCGGATCGGCGGCAGCGTTGAGAAGGCGAAGCGTCTGGCGAGGGTCTGCATTGGAGATGATAGTGCGGGCCGTGATTCGCTCGCCTGATTCAAGGCGCACACACTCGCCGGGAATGATTTCGGCAACGGGCACACCGGAGATGACCGAGGCACCGGCTTCGCGGGCTGCGTCGCAAAGATAGAAAGAGACCATACCCATGCCGCCGCGAACGTATCCCCACATTCCCGGCATTCCGCCGAGCCGGCCGGATGCGTGATGGAAGCGGATGGAAGCAGTGCCGGGGTCGAATGGGCTGGCATTGGTGCCGATGACGCCTTGACCGAGATAGGCGATCTGCAGACGCTCATCCGTGAGGTAGCGTTCCACGAATTCGGCCATGGACCAATCGAACAGCAAGGCACGAGCTTCAGAGTCGTTGGCGAGGCGGTCTTCGTAATCCTCAGCCGTGGGCGCGTCGTTAAGCCAGAGATCGGCGAAGCCGGGTGGGCGCAGGGTGTCGCGGAGGCGGCGGATTACATCGTTCATGGCCTTCCAGCCTTCAACGTCGCCGGGCGCCAGGGCGCGAACTTCGTCTTCGCAGCGGATGTCATCATCCCAAAGCTGGATGCTGGTGCCGTCGAGGAACGGCACAAAGAGGCCGTTGACGGCGGGTGTCCAGGTGAAGCCGCGGCGTGGCAGTTCGAGTTCGTCGACGATGATGGGATGGAGGAGGCCGGCGAGATACGCGCAGGGGGACATGCGCACGCCGGGGAACGGCTCTTCAATAGTGCAGGCGCCGCCGATGCGTGTGCGGCTCTCTATGACGAGGACGCGCAGGCCTGCACGCGAGAGGTAGGCGGCACAGGCGAGTCCATTATGCCCTGCGCCGACTATGATGGTATCCCAGGTCTGGGCGGCGAGTTCGCGTATTGGGGTTGGAAGGCCGATTTCGCCGAGGACGTCGGCGGTAGGAGAACTCATAGGGATCAACTTATCATCGCAGAGCCAAGATACGGGCGATGTGTTCAGAGTCACGCCGGGGCTTTGGGAGCGCCTGATACCATGAACGCGATTTGAAAATTGATCTACCGAGTGTTTGATTGGAAGAGGAGAATACAATGACCCACGATGACCACGCGAGTGTCATCCCGACCAAGATTCTGGTCCCCGTCGATTTCAGCCCATCGTCGCACGAAGCCCTGGAAGTTGCAGCAGAGTTGGCCGTCAAGTTCGGCGCCAAACTGGCACTGCTTCACGTGATTCCGGAATTCGCGAACGTGATGCTCCCGGAGAGCGTCAGCCAGCAATCACTAATTGACACGGAGAAAAAGGCCGCTGATGCACGCTTTGCCACCTCGAAGACGGCAATGGAAGCGAAGAAGATTGCCTGCACCGTGATCGTGGAAGTCGGCAGCGACGTTGCCGCGACGATCCTGGATGTCGTGGAGCGCGAGGAAGTGGATCTGCTAGTGTTTTCAACCCACGGAGTATCAGGATGGTATCCGCAGGTATTCGGGTCCATTGCCGAGAAGTTGGTTCGACTGGCCCAGTGCCCGATATGGCTGGTTCGGACGTTGAAGCCAGAATCAACCGCCAAGGTGACGGGCGGGCGGATGATGGAGTGGTGGTAAGAAAACCAGCGAAGAGACGACTGTAAAAGACGTACGGAAGAACGGCCTGTTGGCAAAATCGTCAACAGGCCGATTCTTCGTTTACAAAGGTCTAGGCAGTTACTCGGAGGCGCTGGGCAATGGGTTCTGCCTTTGCCGCGAGGAACTGATCGACTGCCGCGGCAGCCTGACGTCCTTCCGCAATTGCCCAGACCACGAGGGATTGCCCACGTCGCATATCGCCGGCGGCAAAAATTCCGTCAACCGAGGTTTTGTAGTTGGTTGTGGCCACGTTGCCCCGGCCGTCAACGGCGAGCCCAAGCTGCTCGATCATGCCATTGCGTACCGGGCCCAGGAAACCCATGGCGAGCAGGACGAGATCGACATCGAGCGTGAACTCGCTGCCAGCGATTGGTTCGAACTTAGGCGGCGGACCCACGCGGACAGCGTGAAGCTGCTTCACATTGCCCTGCTCGTCGCCGGTGAACTGAATGCTGTTGACACTCCAGTCGCGAATGCCGCCCTCTTCGTGCGCGCTTTCCGTGCGGAGTTGCAGGGGCCAGAGCGGCCAAGGTGTGGATGCGGCGCGCTTCTCAGGCGGTTTGGGCATGATCTCGAACTGGTGCACGCTCTTTGCGCCCTGGCGATGGCTGGTGCCAAGGCAGTCGGCACCGGTGTCGCCGCCACCAATAATGAGCACGCGCTTTCCTTCGGCGCTGATCGCACCAAAGGGGTCGATTAGATCGCCTTCGCAGCGCTTGTTCTGCTGGGGCAGAAATTCCATTGCAAAGTGAATTCCCTTGAGTTCGCGGCCAGGGGCTTTGAGATCGCGTGGCTGTTCGGCTCCTCCTGTGAGAAGGATTGCGTCGTAGTGACTTGTCAGAGTTTCAACTGGAACGTTTACCCCCACGTGTGCGTTGGTGACGAACGTGACTCCCTCAGCGCGCATTTGTGCGATGCGTCGATCGATGATGTGCTTTTCAAGTTTGAAGTTTGGAATCCCGTAACGCATCAGACCGCCGATACGGTCATTCTTCTCATAGACGGTGACGGAGTGCCCTGCGCGGCGAAGCTGTTGTGCCGCGGCCATACCAGCGGGACCGCTACCGACGACGGCAACGCGCTTGCCAGTGTTCACCTCTGGTGGTTCGGGGCGAATCCAGCCCTCGTCCCAGGCGCGCTCCACGATGCTGCGTTCCATGAGCTTGATAGAAACTGGTGGCTGGTCAATACCCAACACGCACGCGGCTTCGCATGGGGCGGGGCAAATGCGGCCCGTGAACTCAGGGAAGTTATTGGTGGCGTGCAGGCGGCGGATTGCTGCCTCCCAGCGGCCATTGTAGGCAAGATCGTTCCAGTCTGGAATGAGGTTGTTGACGGGGCAGCCGGTATGACAAAAGGGCACGCCGCAGTCCATGCAGCGCGCGCCCTGTTGCCGCTGCTTTTCCTCGGGAAACGGTTCGTAGATTTCGAACCAGTCCTTGATGCGCTCTTTAGGATCTCTGCGCGTCGCTTGTTCGCGTTCAATTTCGAGAAAGCCGGTAACTTTACCCATTGTTCACCTCGGTTGCGCCTACCAGAGGCGACGAAGAGATTGGCGAGCTGTATGTTTTTTCGGCACGCTCCACACCGAGCACGCGTTTATATTCGTGCGGGAATACCTTGATGAAATTGGGGCGCGTTGTGGCCCAATTCTCCAGGATCCACGCGGCGCGCGGACTGCCCGTCAGGTCGCGATGGCGTTCGAGAAGTCCTTGAACGAGAGCGATGTCCTCGTCACGCTCGAGCGGCTCCAGGTCAACGGATGCCTGGTTGCAGCGGCGCGCCGTGAAGTCGCCGGCATCGTCATAAACATAAGCAACGCCGCCGCTCATGCCCGCGCCAAAATTACGGCCGGTGGCGCCAATGACTACGACCGTGCCGTTGGTCATGTATTCGCAACCGTGATCGCCCACGCCCTCAACAACAGCAGTGGCGCCCGAGTTGCGGACCGCAAAACGCTCTCCGGCGATCCCATTCAGGAAGACTTCCCCGCTGGTAGCTCCATAGAGAACAACGTTGCCGACAAGGATGCTTTCTTCAGGAAGAAAGCTGGACGTCTTTGGCGGGTAAGCAATGATGCGGCCGCCTGAGAGTCCCTTGCCTAGATAATCGTTCGAATCGCCTTCGAGTTCGAGGGTTACACCATTGGGGACGAAAGCGCCGAAACTTTGGCCGGCCGAGCCTGTGAACTTGTAGTGAATGGTGGCGTCAGGGAGCCCGGCAGACCCGTAGCGGCGGGCGATCTCGCCGCCCAGCATGGCGCCGACAGTGCGATGCACATTGCGAATGGAGAAGCTTCCGCGGACCGGAATTTCGGATTCAAGTGCGGGGGCGGCCTTCTCAATCAAGGCGTGATCAAGTGCCTGGTCGAGTCCGTGGTCTTGCGTTTTAATGCGGCGACGCGCCACACGCGAGGGCACGGTGGGCGAGTAGAGGATGTGGGAGATGTCGATGCCTTTGGCCTTCCAGTGATCGTCGGCCTTGGCGGCATCGAGGCGATCGACGCGGCCCACCATTTCATCGACAGTACGGAAGCCAAGCTTGGCCATATATTCGCGGACCTGCTCGGCGATGAAGAAGAAGAAGTTGACTACGTGTTCGGGCTGACCCGTGAAGCGCGCCCGCAACACCGGATCCTGTGTGGCGATGCCAACCGAGCAGGTATTGAGGTGGCATTTGCGCATCATGATACAACCCATCGTGATGAGCGGCGTCGTGGCAAAACCGAACTCTTCCGCGCCAAGCAAAGCAGCGATAACGACGTCGCGGCCCGTCTGCAGTTTGCCGTCGGTCTGCACGCGAATGCGGCTGCGCAGGTCGTTGAGCAGCAGCACCTGTTGCGTCTCCGCGAGGCCGAGTTCCCACGGCAGGCCGGCATGCTTGATGGAGCTCAGCGGCGACGCGCCAGTGCCACCATTGTCGCCCGATATGAGTACTACGTCCGCGTGCGCCTTGCTCACGCCCGCAGCCACAGTTCCCACGCCGACTTCGGAGACAAGCTTTACCGCGATGCGCGCCTTGGGGTTTACGTTCTTGAGATCGTAAATGAGTTGCGCGAGGTCTTCGATGGAGTAGATGTCGTGATGCGGTGGCGGCGAAATCAGCCCGACACCCGGAATCGAGTGGCGCGTCCTGGCAATGATCTCGTCGACTTTGTGGCCGGGTAGCTGGCCGCCCTCGCCGGGTTTTGCGCCCTGTGCCATTTTGATCTGAAGCTCGTCTGCATTGACGAGGTAATTGGTAGTTACACCGAAGCGGCCGCTGGCCACTTGCTTCACGGCGCTGCGACGAGAATCGCCGTTGGCGTCAGGTTTGAAACGGGCTTCGTCTTCGCCGCCTTCACCCGTGTTGGACATGCCGCCGAGGCGGTTCATGGCGATGGCCAGTGTTTCGTGTGCCTCCGCGCTGATAGAACCAAAGCTCATTGCGCCGGTGGTGAACCGCTTCACGATTTCTTTTGCGGGTTCAACTTCATCGATGGAAATAGGCTCTTCAGCGTACTTGAACTTGAGCAGACTTCTCAGCGTACACAGATTGCGGCTCTGATCATCGATCAGGTCGGTGTATTCCTGGAACGTGGCGGGATTGTTGGCGCGCACTGCATGCTGTAGTTTGCTGATGGTCTGCGGATTGAGCAGATGGTATTCGCCGTTTACGCGGAATTGATATTCGCCGCCGACCATCAAGTCGGTCTCAGATTCAGTGAGCGGCTGGAAAGCGTAGGTGTGTTTCATCTGCGCTTCGCGCGCGAGCACATCAAGACCGATGCCTTCGATGCGTGACGCTGTGCCGGAAAAGTAGCCGTCGGCCAGCGATTTGCTGAGGCCAACCGCCTCGAACACTTGCGCGCCGCGATAGCTTTGCAACGTACTGATGCCCATCTTCGAGAAGGTTTTGAGCAGGCCTTTGTTGATGGCCTTGATAAAGTGCTTCTCAGCCTGGTTGCCGGTGACTCCGTGTGGCAGCAGGCCGCGGCGCTTCAGGTCATGCAGCGTTTCAATGGCGAGGTATGGATTGACCGCACTGGCGCCGTAGCCTATCAGCAAAGCGAAGTGCATTACTTCGCGAGGCTCGCCGCTCTCGATGATGAGTGCAACTTGCGTGCGGGTCCTTTCGCGAACGAGGCGATTGTGAACCGCAGCCATGGCCAGCAGGCTGGGGATGGGCGCATAGGTCGGATCAACGCCTCGATCAGAGATGATGAGCAGCGTGTAGCCGGAATTTACGGCCAGAGAAGCTCGGGAACCCAGATCATCGAGCGCGTGCTTCAGGCCGTCCTCGCCGTCCTTTGCGCGGAAGAGCGCGGGCAGCGTGGTGGCCAGCAGGTCTCCTGACGATACGCGGCGCAGCTTTTCGAGGTCTCGATTGGTCAGAATGGGGTGCGGAAGCTTGAGTGTGTGGCAGTTGTCCGGCGCCTCATTCAAGATGTTGCGCTCGGTGCCAATGTAGCTGATGAGCGACATCACCATCTCTTCGCGAATGGGGTCGATGGGCGGATTGGTGACCTGCGCAAAGAGCTGCTTGAAGTAATTGAAGAGCGGTTGTGGGCGGTCGGAGAGGCAGGCCAGTGGTGTATCGGTTCCCATTGAGCCGATCGGTTCTTCGCCTTTTGCACCCATGGGTGCGAGCAGCATACGAAGGTCTTCTTCGCTGTAACCGTAAGCTCGCTGGCGGCGAAGCAGTGTCTCCGGGTTGGACGCGATCACCCGCGCAGGCTCGGGCAGATGATCCAGTGTGACCTGCTGCTCGTCAAGCCATTTTGCATAGGGTTGCCGCGATGCAAGTTGCTTCTTGATTTCAGCGTCGGAGATGATGCGCTTCTGCACTGTATCGACGAGGAACATACGGCCGGGTTGCAGGCGGCCCTTCTTGCGAATGTCCTGCGGAGGTACGTCGATGACACCCGCTTCAGACGCGAGCACGACGAGGTCGTCTTTGGTGACGATGTAACGGCCGGGGCGAAGTCCGTTGCGGTCGAGGGTGGCGCCGATGACCCGACCATCGGTAAAGGCAATCGCGGCGGGGCCGTCCCACGGCTCCATGAGCGAAGCGTGGTACTCGTAGAAGGCGCGTTTCTCCGCGTCCATGTCGGGATTGCCGGACCAGGCCTCGGGAATGAGCATGGCCATCACGTGATCAATGGAACGGCCCGACTGATAGAGGAACTCAACGGCGTTGTCGAGTGATGCGGAGTCGCTGCCGCCTGGCATGATGACGGGGAATAGATCGTCAATCCGATCGCCGTGCAGGGCGCTGCCCAGCACCGACTGGCGCGCATTCATCCAGCTCACATTGCCGCGAATGGTGTTGATTTCGCCGTTATGTGCCACATAGCGATAAGGATGGGCCAGCTTCCAACTCGGAAATGTATTTGTGGAAAAGCGCTGGTGAACCAGTGCGAGGGCACTGGCGACCAGCGGATTGGCAAGCTCAAAGTAGAATTTTTCAATCTGCGGAGCCAGCATCAGGCCCTTGTAGACAATGGTGCGACAGGAGAACGAGGGAACGTAGAAGTCTTCCTTGCCATCGATCTCCGACTCGCCAATTTCGTTTTCCGTGCGGCGGCGAATCCGATAGAGGAGGCGTTCAAAGCGTTCTTCATCCATTTCCCTGGGACGGCGCACGAAGAGCTGTTCGATATATGGTTGCGACGCGCGAGCTTCGCGGCCGATGGCGTCGCCATTGACAGGGGTGTCGCGCCAGCCAATGACCGCCGCACCCTCCTCTCCAGCGATACGCTCAATCACACCTTCGCATTGCAGTCGACTGTGCTTGTCTACGGGTAGAAACACCATGGCCACGCCGTAGGCGCCCGCTTCTGGAAGCTGCATGCCGAGTTCACCGCACTCGCGGGCGAAAAAGACGTGAGGGACCTGGATCAGGATTCCGGCGCCGTCGCCGGTTTCGGGGTCGCAGCCAGCCGCGCCACGATGGGTGAGATTGATAAGAAGCTCAAGGCCCTTGCGGATGATGTCGTGGGTCTTTTCGCCACGGATGCTGGCCACCAGTCCCATGCCGCAAGCGTCATGCTCGTTCTGTGGATGGTACAAGCCTTGAGGTGCAGGTACACGGATACGGCGATGCGAAGAAGGCATAAAGGCGATCCTTTGCAAACAATGAAAAGCGGCTTGGATTACGGCGTTTCAGCTAGCGGTATGCCCGCCAGGTGTTCCTGCAAGTTCGCCGCTCCCGGATGGTCGCATCTGTTGACCACCAAGGCTTTGGCGTACAGCAATTCAAAAAGTGTTCTTGCTGCCGGCTGAGCGGTGAAACGGAATGAGCCCTCGTGCGGTGTCCGCCGAGGTCTTTTTACGTCCAGCGAACCGTGGGTTTGCGGTCCGCTCCAAAGAGGTGCGGAACTCTTTAATATAAACGAAATGTTCGTCAAGGCAATAGTGAATTCGGCACAGGTAGAGTACGTCTGACTTGACCAGTCCGCGAATTCTCAAGAAATCCGGTTGTCGCCATCCGGGAAATGGCACGGGATTCCGTTAAAGCCGGCAGATGAGGAGTTCGCGCTCGTAAATCATTTCCGGCGGCAAATGGTCATGGAGTTCGATGAAAAGCCCTTCATGGCCGATGACTTCCTGGCGCCATGCGGCGCGGTCTACCTCCATCAGTTCATTGAAGGTTTCAGTTGGAAAATCGAGACCGGACCAGTCGATGTCCTCGTAGCGAGGTACCCATCCGATGGCCGTCTCACGCCCGTGTGCCTGGCCTTGCACGCGTTCCGTTATCCATCGGAGTACCCGCATGTTTTCACTGAACCCGGGCCAGAGAAATTTGCCATCGGCGTTCTTGCGGAACCAGTTGACGTGGAAGATACGGGGGGTATGGTCAAGTCCGCGCTGCATCTTGAGCCAGTGCCGGAAATAATCGCCCATGTGGTAACCGCAGAAGGGCAGCATCGCCATGGGATCGCGGCGCACTTTGCCCACTGCACCGGTGGCAGCCGCCGTGGTCTCCGACCCCATGGTGGCGCCGGTGTAGACTCCGCTGCTCCAATTGAAGGCCTGGTAGACGAGCGGCAGGGTATGAGAGCGGCGGCCGCCGAAGATGATGGCCTGAATAGGCACGCCGTCCGGCGATTCCCATTCCGGATCCATGATGGGACATTGCGAAGCCGGCGCTGTGAAGCGGCCATTTGGATGGGCCGCGGTTCTGCCGGTTTCTCTGGCAATCTCTGGTGTCCAACGTTCCCCGCGCCAGTCTTCGCATACGGCAGGCGGTTCGTCGGTCATGCCCTCCCACCACACGCCGCCGTCGGGAGTGAGTGCGACGTTGGTGAAGATGGTGTTCTTTGACAGCGCAGCCATGGCCATGGGATTTGTGTTGTTGCCGGTGCCGGGTGCGACGCCGAAGAACCCGGCTTCAGGGTTGATCGCGCGCAGGTTCCCGTTGGCGTCAGGGCGAATCCAGGCGATGTCGTCACCGACAGTCCAGACCTTCCACCCATGCATGGCTTTGGGTGGAATCAGCATGGCGAAGTTGGTTTTTCCACAGGCGGAAGGAAATGCGGCAGCCACGTAGGTCTTTTTCCCGGAAGGATCCTCAACGCCGAGGATGAGCATGTGCTCCGCCATCCAGCCTTCGTCGCGTGCGATGTTGGAGGCGATCCGCAGCGCGAAACACTTCTTGCTGAGAAGGGCGTTGCCTCCGTAGCCTGATCCGTAGGACCAGATTTCGCGGGTTTCAGGGAAATGGACGATATATTTGGTGTCGTTGCAGGGCCAGGGAACGTCCTGGTCGCCAGCTTTGATCGGCATTCCCACGGAGTGGACGCAAGGCACAACGCGTTTTTCATCCTTATCGATCTCCGCGAAGACCGGTGCGCCGATGCGCGCCATGATGCGCATGTTTACAACGGCATAGGGCGAGTCCGTGAGCTGGACGCCGATTCCCGACATAGGGGACCCGACAGGCCCCATGCTGAACGGCAACACGTACATGGTGCGTCCCTTCATGCTGCCTTTGAAGAGTTGTTTCAGGCGCCGGCGCATAACGAAGGGGTCTTCCCAATTATTCGTGGGGCCAGCGGCATCCTTTGAGAGAGAGCAGATGAAGGTACGGTCTTCCACGCGGGCCACGTCGCTTGGCACGGACCGGGCATAAAAGCAGCCGGGCCACAGCTTCTGGTTGAGGCGGGCGAAAGTCCCGGAGGCCACGAGTCGGTCGCAAAGGAAGTCGTATTCGGATTGGGAGCCGTCCACCCAGTGAATGGAGTCGGGGCGGCAGAGTTCGGCGATTTTTTCAACCCACCGGATGAGGTGTTTGTTCTTGGTGAGGACCTTGCTTCCGTGGACGTGCTCTACGGCGGGAACGGTCGATTTCATAAATGGCCGAAACTCCTCTTCAACATTTTACGCGGCGCCTGCAGGAGCCTGCTGTACCAGCTCTCACAGCAGGAATGGAGCTTGGTGTGCCTTGATTTGCCGCAGAATGGAAACTGAATCGTATGTTGTTGACAACCCAAACCCTGGCGGATAACGTTTGATCGCGCTCGTTCATCCAACGGCCTATGTCTAGCACAAAGCGCCTCCTCAACACTCCATCAGAACAGAGCCGCGACATCCGCATAACGGTTGACGGGATTGAGACCCCTGCGAACGACGGCGAGCTCGTGGTGGAGGTGATTAATCGCGCCTTGCCGGGACGACATCTGGCGCAGGTCTGCTACCACCCGCAGATGGGGCCGATCCAGACTTGCGACACTTGCATGGTTGAAGTGGATGGGAAGCTGGTTCGGGCCTGCGCGACGCAGGTGACGGCGAACATGAAGGTGATCACGGAGGGGAGCCGCGTCGATGGGGCACAGCGCGAGGCATTTGACCGGATCCTCCAGAATCACGAATTGTATTGCACCGTTTGCGACAACAACAACGGTAACTGCACGGTGCATAACACTACCGAGCATCTCGATGTGAAGCACCAGGTTCGCCCTTTCCGGCACAAACCGTACAACCAGGACCACAGCAATCCGTTCTACCGCTACGACCCCGATCAGTGTATTTTGTGCGGCCGGTGCGTGGAGGCGTGCCAGAACGTACAGGTGAACGAGACGCTCACGATCAACTGGGAGTCGACTCATCCTCGCGTGCTGTGGGACGGCGGGGAACAGATTGCGGGCTCTTCGTGCGTTTCTTGCGGGCATTGTGTGACAGTGTGTCCGTGCAATGCGTTGATGGAGAAATCGATGCTGGGCCACGCCGGCTATCTGACGGGGCTGCCGCAAAAGACGCTCGATCACATGATCGAATCAGTGAAGGCATTGGAGCCCGAGGTCGGATATGGACCAATCCTTGCTGTCTCGAAATCCGAAGCTGCCATGCGTGAGGCGCGAATCAAGCGCACCAAAACGGTGTGCACCTACTGCGGCGTGGGCTGCAGCTTTGACGTGTGGACGCGTGACCGGCACATTCTGAAGATTGAGCCTGCGGAAGGTCCGGCTAACGGCATTTCGACTTGCGTCAAGGGCAAATTTGCATGGGACTTTATCAATGCCGATGATCGCCTCCTTTACCCGCTCATTCGTACGAAACTACCCGCCGGCGGAGAGACATTCCGTGAGGCAAGCTGGCACGAAGCTCTATCGCTGATCGAGGAGAAGTTCAGTAGTATTCGAAAACGCTTTGGGCCGGATGCATTGGCTTTTATCTCTTCCTCGAAGTGCACCAACGAGGAAAGCTACTTGATGCAGAAGCTGGCCCGGGCCGTTATTGGCACCAACAACATTGACAATTGTTCGCGTTACTGCCAGACACCTGCGACCATGGGGTTGAAGCGCACTGTAGGTTATGGCGGCGACAGTGGCTCAATTGCGGATATTGAGAAGGCGGGATTGGTTCTGATCATAGGGTCGAATACCGCCGAGAGCCATCCGGTGCTGGCGACACGTGTGAAGCGCTCACACAAGCATCGCGGGCAGCGGCTGATAGTGGCTGATCTTCGCAAACACGAGATGGCCAGGCGCGCGGACATCTACATTCATCCTCAACCCTCTACCGACGCGGTCTGGCTCAACGCGATTGCAAAGTACATCCTCGACCAGGATTGGCATAAGGTTGAATTCGTTGCCAAATGGGTGAACGGTTTCGAGGATTACAAGAAGTCGCTACAACAGTACACGCTTGAGTTCGCGGAAATGCGAACGGGAATTGCCGGAGAGAAGCTAAAAGAGGTTGCATCGGAGATCGTGAAGGCCGATGGCGTCTGCATCCTGTGGGCTATGGGAGTAACACAACACTGCGGCGGTTCTGATACATCGACTTCAATATCGAACCTCCTCTTGCTGACCGGGAATTACATGCGCCCGGGCGCTGGGGCCTTTCCCCTGCGAGGGCACAACAATGTGCAAGGCGCGAGCGATTTCGGCTCGATGCCTAACACATTCCCCGGCTACCAGGATGTAGAGGATGAAACCATCCGCAGGAAGTTTGAAGCAGCATGGGGCGTGAAGTTGCCACCTCACAAGGGCCTCGATAATCACGAAATGATTCGCGCTATTCATGAAGGCAAGCTCAAGTCGATCTACATCAAGGGAGAGGACACTATCACGTCTGATGCCAATGAGAACGACGTGCGCGCCGCCTTGCAGATGCTGGACTTTTTGGTCGTGCAGGATGTGAACCTGTCGGAGACTGCGCGCTTTGCAGACGTGATTCTCCCCGCGTCACCATCGCTCGAAAAGGATGGCACGTTCACGAGCACGGAGCGGAGGATCCAGAGACTTTACAAGACATTCGAGCCGCTGGGTCAATCAAAGCCGGATTGGCAAATTATTCAGGAGATAGCGAATCGGCTGGGCGGGGGGTGGACCTACTCGCACCCGTCGCAGATCATGGATGAGGCGGCAACGCTTGCGCCCCTGTTTGCCGGCGTTCGCTACGACCGGCTGGAAGGCTATAAGAGTCTGCAATGGCCGGTTGCCAAGGATGGAACCGACGAGCCCCTTCTATTTACGAAGAGCTTTCCGTTCCCTGACGGCAAGGCAAAGTTTCATCCGATTGTGTGGGAAGAGCCTTGCGAAGAGACTTCCGCCGATTACTGCCACCACCTGAACAACGGCCGGCTGCTCGAGCACTTCGAACAAGGCTCGATGACGTATCACAGCAAAGGACTTAGCGAGATAACACCCACAAACTGGGTTGAGGTTTCCCCGGAACTGGCCCAGAAAAAGGGGCTCAAAGACGGCAGCGTTGTGCACCTGCGAAGTTTGTATGGAGAGGTAACTGCCCCGGTGGTGGTGACTGACCGAGTGACCGGTGACGAACTTTACATGCCGATGAATTCAATTGTTCAACCGGTCAATCGTCTTACGGGATCAAATGTGGATCGGGCCACGCATACCCCGGCGTACAAGGAGATTTCAGTGAGCCTGACTTTTCACGGCGAGCAGCAGGGCAATCCATTGCCTAAGGAGAATTTTCGGCATGGTCGCCCAACTCCGCAGTCGGGCGTGGAAGTTGAACGCAAGTGGAAGCGAAGTGATTACTCGATGCCCGGAACGGACCGTGGTGACCGCCTGGTGCGGATTGAGACCACAAAAATTTAGGACCCGAAAGGACCTGATATGGCGAATCCGCTTCCCTATGTTCCCAAAAAAGCCGACCCAAAGACTGAACTCCTGCGGCGCTTGGACGAGGCCCCACGGGAGCATGCGGAGGCCCTTTTAGTGGCCTACGACTTGCTCGGCGAGGCACACCGGAAGGGGATTCTAGACGCATTGCACGGAGCTGTCCGGGCGAGGGATATGATCATCGGCGAATTGGCGGATTACGCGGCTGACCCAGTCGCAATAAACGCGCTTCGCCACGTAATTGCGGTTGGGAAGATGGTAGGAAGCATCGATCCGGACCCTATCTCGGAGCTTGCTCAGGAGGCGCGTACCGTGATGCAGTTGCATAAAGGGGAAAGGGATGCTCCCTCGATGTGGCAACTGTTCCGTCGTCTGTTCGATAAGGACACGCGCCGCGGTTTGGCACTTGTGACGTCGATGCTTGGCGCGCTGGGTCGGGCAACGCGATGAACAGTTTTCCGGCTGTTGCGAGGCGTGTTCCGGAACTTTCTGTGAATCAACCGCTTTCACAACGAACCGCATCTCATCTTGAGGCAGATGAATGCCAACAGGTGCAATTATGCTCCGCGTACCGCAGAAATCGAAATGCGACGTTCTCATCACGGGTGGCGCCGGGTTCATTGGCGCAAATCTTGCGGCTCACCTTCTCGCGCACTCCGACTCATGTATTGCGTTGTTCGATGATCTTGCCAGACCTGGTGCCGCGCACAACGTTACATGGCTGCGGGGTCAAGCGGGGTCAGGCCGTTTGGACGTAATTCATGGCGATCCCGGGCAGAGTTCGCGACTAGCCGACGCGGCGTCTCGTGTTGATGAGATTTATCAATTGGATCGCAACGATAGTTCAATCGAGAATCCTCCTGGGACTTCTGATTCGAGCTTTCCGGGCACGGCAAGCATTTTGGAGGGAGCTCGACGATCGAGGCGCAATCCAATTGTGATTTCCACATCGGTAGGAAACCAATTGCGAACGGGCCAGGGGACGGCTTCCCCAGTCTGTGACTCGCTCTTTCCTTGTTCCAAGTCCGACCGTCTCGTGCAGGATTACGCGCAGCTTTACGGGTTACGTACAGTGCTTTTGAGGTGTGACACCATCACCGGCCCTCGCCAGTTTGGCGAAGGTCAGGACTGGGTCGCGCGTGCAGTCTTTTCCCTGTTATCAAGCGGCAATTGGGTGATTCCAGCGAGGCTGTCCCGCTGGCACAATGTGCTGCATGTTTCCGACGCCGTGAATGCCATACTCGCCGCGCGTGCTTATATAGGCAAAACTGCGGGTCACGCATACGATCTGAGCGGCGCTGCGCCACACACAATTTCGGTAGAGCAGATGATTCAGCTGATCGAACGCTTCTGTCATCGAAGCGTGGAAATTGGCCCGCTACAAAACGGAGGTAACGAAGAGACCAGGCCAAACTTCGAGGATGGGCCGTTCCGTATCGATACCTCGTGGAGAGCCCGTCGCAGTCTGGAAGAGACAGTGCGCGATGTCGTCGGGTTCTGGCATGCGAACAGGCAAGCGATCGCGGAATCGAATCGACTCGAATGGAAGCGTGCGGAGGTATCGAGGGTCCAGGCCGCCTAGTGGGTGCTCGTTAGGAAGAATCCTTCTTCGCAGATTCCAAGGAAGAGCATTCGATTGCCGCCGCTTATGGCGCGTGTATCATTTCGATCTTGATCATTCGTTCTTTCTTGTCGCGAAGTACCAGGGCGCGATAACACCTACAACCGAGGCACTGAGGGGAACAACATGCGTGGCTTGAAAGGAAAAGTGGCCATAGTAACTGGGGCCAGCTCGGGAATCGGGCAGGGAATTGCCAAACGCCTGGGATGCGAAGGTGCAAAGGTGATCGTTGACTATGTGGGGACGCCTGAAGGGGCCGAAGAGACAGAGCGTGCCATTGAGGAAACCGGAGGTGAGGGGCAAATAGTTAAGGCCGACGTGACGAATATGAAGGACGTGAAGGACCTTGTCGATGCGGCTTGGAACAAGTTCGGCTCGGCCGACATTTTAGTAAATAACGCCGGCATGGAAAAGAAATCGGACTTCTGGGACACGCTAGAGGAAGATTATGACAAGGTAATGGCAGTCAATCTGCGCGGGCCGTTCTTTCTCACACAGGCTTTTGTCAGGCGGCTGCGCGATGTCGGTAAGCGTGGCAGTGTGGTGAACATCAGTTCGGTGCATGAGGACATGGTGTTTCCTGGCTTCGCTACATACTGCTGCAGCAAGGGTGGGATGCGCATGATGATGCGCGACCTGGCGGTGGAACTCGGCCCATTAGGCATCACCATAAACAACATCGCTCCGGGTGCAATCAACACACCCATCAATAAGTCTCTGCTTGCAGACAAGCCGAAGCTCAATGCGCTGCTCGCTAATATCCCGCTTGGGCGCATGGGCACCGTGGATGATGTGGCCGGAGTCGCGGCATTCCTGGTTTCGGACGATGCTTCATACATCACGGGCTCAACCTTTGTGGTGGATGGGGGTCTGATGCGCAACTATCGCGAGCAATAGCGATGCCCGCCAAAATTGAGGATTACGCGTTAATCGGAGACTGCGAAACCGCCGCCCTGATAGACAAACGTGGATCGATCGACTGGCTCTGCTGGCCCAACTTCTCTTCTGAAGCCTGTTTTGCCGCGCTGCTGGGCACGGAGCAGAATGGCTTTTGGAAGATTCAGCCCGCGGGCGAATGGAAGTCCACGCGACGCTACCAGGATCACACCCTGATTCTCGAAACCACCTTCGAACATGCAGACGGGGTTGTGAGGCTCATCGACTTTATGCCCATTCGCGAACGTTTCTCGGATGTAGTGCGGATTGTGGAATGCGTCGACGGTTCAGTACCGCTGCAAATGGAATTGAAACTGCGGTTCGATTATGGGCGCACTGTGCCTTGGGTGACCCGCATCGACGATGGGGTTCGCGCGGTTGCCGGTCCGAATCTCGCAATCCTTCATTCCGCTGTTCCGGTGCGCGGAGAGAATCTTACGACGGTTGCGGAGTTCACGTTAAGCAAGGGCGATCGTGCATGGTTCACGCTTACTTACGGTCTATCGCACGAGAGCGACCCCGATCCGATCGACGCCGAGCAGGCGCTTATGGACACGCAGAATTTCTGGATTCCCTGGTCAGCCCAACTTAACTACCACGGCAAGTACCGCGGTCTTGTCGAACGTTCTCTGATCACCCTAAAGGCTATGACTTTTCGACCCACGGGCGGCATCGTCGCGGCGGTCACATCGTCCCTTCCTGAGTCGATTGGAGGCGTGCGCAACTGGGATTATCGCTACTGCTGGCTTCGCGATACAACATTCACTCTTCTTGCATTGGCCAATGCCGGGTACCACGAGGAAGCCGCGGCTTGGCAGGATTGGCTATTACGTGCACTGGCCGGAAGTCCCGATCAGATTCAGATTATGTATGGGTTGAAGGGGGAACGACAACTGGTTGAATGGGAAGTCGGTTGGCTGCCCGGCTATGAGAACTCCAGCCCCGTCCGGATTGGCAACGCCGCGTCAAAACAGGTGCAGCTGGATATCTATGGTGAAATGTTGGACTGCTTCTTTCACGCGCAAAAGAGCATGAACGCGCATGGCGAGGATGACTTTAGAGTGTTGGCGCTCTTGCTCAAGCACCTTGAGCAAATCTGGATGGAACCGGATGAGGGAATCTGGGAGACTCGAGGAGGCGCCCAGCAGTTTACCCATTCGAAAATGATGGCGTGGGTAGCATTCGATCGCGCCGTGAAGCTTGCCGAGCAACTCAAGTACACCGCGCCGGTGGAACGATGGCGCCGACTGCGTGACACCATTCATGAGGAGATTTGCAAGAAAGGCTTCAATGTGGAGCGAGGCTGCTTTGTTCAGGCGTATGGCTCAGATCAGCTCGATGCGGCATTGCTCCTTATGCCGCAGGTAGGCTTTCTGCCCGGAAGCGATCCTCGCGTGAAGTCAACAATTGAGACAATCGAGCGAGAACTGATGGCAGACGGATTGGTGTTACGCTACAACACGTCCCGGACGAACGATGGTCTCCCGCCCGGAGAGGGTGTGTTTCTTGCGTGCAGTTTCTGGATGGTCAGCAGCCTCAAGGCGATTGGAAGAGTGGAAGATGCCTGCGCCTTGTTTGAGCGACTCCTCAAGCTTTGCAACGACCTCGGTCTGCTATCGGAGGAGTATGACAGTCGGCGGAAGCGTCTAGTAGGAAACTTCCCGCAGGCTTTCTCGCACATTGCGCTGGTCAATGCCGCTTTCGATTTGGAGGATGGTGCCGGCAAGCGTGATCGGGCTGCTGGAACGGACGAGGCTGACCAGCAAGGTCATTGACCGGTCGTCTTGAGACGGTTTGGCTTGCAATCAAAGATCTGGCGGAGAGGGGGAGATTCGAACTCCCGATAGCCTTGCGACTATGTCTGATTTCGAGTCAGGTGCATTCAACCGGGCTCTGCCACCTCTCCGCGCATTAACTCATTTATTTTCAATGATTTAATGTTTTGGTTTGTTTAGGATTTTTCACTGCAAATTTGCCAGTCGCCGATTTAGTCACCATTCGTCCCCCGGCAGGAACGAGCCGATCTACAGCCGATGCCTGGTGCTCCGGAGCGAGATGTGAGTAGCGCATGACCATTTGAAGTGTCCTATGCCCAAGCAGTTCTGCAATAGTTCGCAGGTCCACTCCGGCCATAACAAGTCTACTGGCAAACGTATGGCGGTTGCAATGCCACGTGTAATCAAGCACCTTCGCTTCGTCGAGGGCTGTCGAGACCCGTACGCCCCCTCCGCCTTCTTGCGGATGCGGGCCGCCGGGTTCCGCTCGATCTTCTCGTTATCCATTCCGACCCGGAAGATCAGCGAAAAAGTCGCTTGCCAGCGGTTGCGGGTCGTGGACGCCCACTCGCGCTCCTCAGCCTGCTCCGTCAGCCACTCCACAACTTCGTTCTTGCGGATGGAATCGGCCGAGCGCGATCCAAACACGGGGCGAAGCTGCTCGATTCGCAAACGGAGTTCGTAGGTTTGTTTCTCGCTGTTCTTTGCTTCACTGTGCTTGATCGCATCATCGCAAAGGTCGTTGAAAGTAAGCGCCCGAGCGCGAAGCAGTTCGGGCTGCTTCTTGCCGAGAATCGTATCCTGGCGCCGCTTGGCAAGGAGTGTCTTGGCCATTGGCGCAACCGCAACCGATGCGGGTGCTTTCCGACTGGGACCATTTGTCCTTGGCATAGCGCAGTCCTTTTTGGAACTCATAATTTCAGAGATTGCGCCAAAATTTCAAAAGCGTCCAAGACCTCTTTCGTCAAGGTTAATGCTTGGAAAGCATCAAATGGGCATATTCAGATGGCCGCCGGAACCGAACGGAGCATTGAGGCCTGCGAAAAAGGCACAATTTCAGAAACGCAATACTTCCGGTGCTGTAATCAATTGCAGGTCTTGGGAAGTGTTACTGGCAAATTCTTGCGCTCATTGGATGGTGGAATGATGAATGGAACCGCTAACAGTAGTTGCAACCAAGATGGCACGGGTCAATGCCCTCCGTGGCAACACTTCTAAAAAAGGTCGAGCAATTCGGACCTCGTCCTTCACCGGCTGAATAAGATCGGTGTCGACATATTCTTTTCCTAGATCATCGTTTGAGCGGATGAGGTCCAGGAATCTTTCTTTCTCTGTCGGGGAAGAAAATGAAAATAGAATCTCGTATCCCATCTCATCTGGATCGCCTATGAGCCAGGCGAACGGGTATTCGTGAGATGGGCATAACCTAAGAGGTACACCTAGCACTGCCTTTGTGTTATACCGCGTGACTGCATCATTGGCATCGAAGCCTGCGTGCGGAAGGAGCGTAGAACGCGCGCCTAGGAGTTCCTGCTGTTTTCTTGCGGCATCGATATTAGCGATCTGGATGTCGAGATTTTGCTTGACAGCCAGATCAATAGCTCCGCTCAACGTTAGCTTCTGAATGCTGGACGGTGCGGCCTGTGCTACTGCCATTTCGATATTCGTGTTGACGAGGAGGATAAGTCCCAACGTTGCCGAGATCATTGCTTGCACTACTTGATGCTTCCTTAAAACCCTACGTTCGCTATTCATCTCTGATTGCACTCCTCTCTTTCCCACGTTGCCGGCCGGATCAACTGTGCTGAAGACATTGGAAGAGCAACCGTGCTGTCTGAGTCTCTTCCAAACTTCCAGTGAGTTGAGTCCGCACAATTGTTCGTTCGATGACGACAAGAGCGGCACATGCTGCGATATCAGGATGCTGGAGTCCCATTCTCATAGCCAGTTGCTCAAGATACCGTCTCAAATGTTCTTTCTGCCCTGTCGCGGCTACAAAGGGATCGCTGCCGAACCCGCAGTTGTCGACCGTGTTGGAAAAGGAAAAGTCAGAATCAGAACACTTCTGCTGCTCAAATGCTTTCCGTAAAATATCGGCAATGATTTCCAGACCGCCGGCGGTCGCTTGGTATTTCGCCTCGACCTCGTTCTCGAACCAGCGCAGCCAAAGGGCGCAGGTATTTGAGGAAGGTGCTGCGACCGGCTCTTCTGTTGATTGGTAGAAGGTAGAATCCGAAACTCTGGTCGCCATTGTCCCTGCCCTTAGGAACCCGCCCCATCGACTGAGGTCGTCCAAAAAGATCATGGTGGCCACAGCCCCAACCCCACCGGTTTGTCGCATCTCTGGCATTCTGTCCTCCAGGAACTGATTCGGGGCGGTGTTCCGACTTGCCTGCGGAAATCATGCCTTCCTTCCGCGCAATGCCGAGTGCATTTACCTTCTGCAGCATCGGAATGCAAACGGAATGCCAAACCGATCAGAATCGCAGCTAATAGCTAAACCGCATGTAACCAGGGGCCTGGCACGATCGGATTGCTTACACGTTCGGCCTAAGTGCCGACATATCGTTATCCAGCCGGGTGAAGGTTGTGTTCTTACGACATATCGTGCTTCGTTAGACCCTGGCTACATTGCTAGAGTCGAGCAACTTCCCGAATGAACGAAACGGCAGCAGCTGGGAAATGCGGATCGTGCACTCAGAGCAACTCGCGATGACACGCAGTGTCCAGTGATCCTAGTGGTGTGTTCCATCCGTTGGGCCCGCGGATGGATATCAGCTGGAGGTGAACTCCGCAAAGTCGCGCCGCCATATAGGCTTCATGGACGCGAAAATCAATCAATCGGCTTCGTGTAAGACCGAGATCCACGGACAGCTAGAGCGAGGGCAACGAGGGTACGAACGGACGGTCAAATGGTGCGTGCAGCGTCAACCATCGCGCTCGCGGTGCTCTCATCACAATCAAACGTCGAGTGGCTCTGAGGAATCCCGCGTTGAACAAAGGCAGTGCGCGGATGCCGTGCATCTTCGACTGAAACGATGTCACGACCAAAACGCAAGCTCGCCAACCAACCGGCCATCACACGGACTTTCCGCTCGAATGTTGGCACTGCGTAGAGGTGATAGACGCGATGGATCAGCCAAGCCGGGAAGCCGGTAAATCCTATCCGCCCAGATTGGAAGGCGCCCCTTCCCATGCCGAGCGTCGCGATTGTTCCTAAGTTGTGATGAAGATACTGTCTCGTTGGTCTCCCGCGAAGGGAAGCCACGATGTTGGTAGCTAAGAGACGACCTTGTCGGACGGCGTTTTGTGCGTTCGGAACAACTTTACCGTTCGGCGAATCACCAGAGATGTCGGGCATATTGACGGCGTCTCCAGCTCCCCAAGCGTCCATGATCGCAAGATCGTCCGCGCCTACCCGCAGGTCAGCACGAACGAGGAGGTAGCCTTGAGAGTCAACGGGAAGGTCGGTGCGTTTGGCGATAATGGGATTCGCGTCATTTCCGGCGGTCCAGACGATGATATTTGCTTCGAACTCCTCGCCCGTTGACAACACTACACAGCCATTCACAGCCGATACGATGCGCGTGTTGAGATGAACGCGTGCCCCGCGTCTTTCAAACGACTCGACGACATGAGCGGCGATTCTTTCTGATACCTCGGGCATGATTCGGTTAGCAGCCTGTACCAGGCGAAAATCAAGATCTTCCAGTGTCAATTCCGGATAGTAGCGCAATAAAGATGTCGCAAGGGAAAGCAGTTCACCAAACCCTTCAACTCCCGAAAAACCGGCTCCGACAACGATTGCAGTGAGAAGGCGCCTGCGTTCAGGCCCAGGCGGCAATCCGGCGGCCCGGTCAAAAGAAGCAAGGAGCCGATCGCGAATGGCAACCGCTTCTTCTACGTGCTTCAGACCAATCCCTTCTTGCTTGCCTCCGGCCCCTGGGAACGTGCGCGTGACCGCTCCGGCCGTTACCACGATAACGTCATAGAAAAGAGCATAGTCATCTCCCGCATAGGGGCGCACAGTTACTGATTTATCAGCGTGGGAAATTTCCACCACGGAACCCGAGATGACCCGTGTTCGCGGTAGGTTCTTTCGCAACGAGACCAGAGCATGCCGAGGCTCAATGGAACCCGCCAGGACCTCCGGAAGAAAGGGCTGGTAAGTCATGTAGGGACGAGGATCGATCAAAATGACCTCAGCCTGATCACCTTTCACAAGCTTTCTTTCCAGCCCCAGAGCCGCACAAAACCCCGCATACCCCCCGCCTACAATAACGATTCTGCTCATGTCATTTCCCATCCAATACATGCAATCAATGGCTTTTGGTCCGTATCAAATGCCTGGTGATTCGCGTTTCTCGATTCGTAATGCCCTATGCGCCGCACGCGGGTCCTCCAACTGACTGCGATTCTCCTTCATCGGCGGCAAGCGGAAGAAATCGCGAAAACTCCGCTCCCCTGCGTGCGCGCATAAGCTTTAAAGTTGAGGTTGTAAACAAATCGGGGCGAACTAGGTTAGTGGAGTGTTGTTTCCACCCGTAGCTGTGAATGTATTCATTTGTCCGCGAGGAACCGCAGACAGAGCTACTCACAACTGTGGTTCAGTTGGCGGGTACTACCACAGGAGCCCCTTTGTCCTTGACGAGGAACACGATGAATTTCGCCGGTACGGTTTGGCTTGCGTTTCGGCCAACAACGTGGACATCATCAGGACCCTCGTAAAAGGTCTGACCAGCTGACACAGTTGTTTCCTTTCCGCCTCTCACCTGCATCACGATCGAGCCTTCCAGCACATAGACAAACGCATGCGCAAAGTGGCGATGTATTGGGTCCGAGCTTCCTGGCGGATATTCCACACTGATCATTAGACCTTCTTTACCAGGAAGATTTGTCAGGTCTTTCGACAGGAGCGGCGTTACCTTAGCGTGCTGTGCTAGCAGCGCACCCGGCATAAGAAATGCCAGGCCAAGGATCAGTTTTGTTACGGACATGAAGAGACCTCTCGTTTAGACGCCGTGATCGGGCGTCGCGTCTGTGTCTTACCACTTCAGGGCCGGGTGTCGTACCGCACGAGATATTGTGGGCCAGGACGCCCGGCGCTTCGATGTTGAACCTCTGTGTACTCGGTTACGATGCGACGCCTGTGGGCTGCGGCTGCGCATTCGGAACTTGCGTGCCGGACTGAGTGAGCCAGGTCTCGAAACGGGTTTCGCTGAGTCGCGCGTCCTTGTCAGGGAGGAGCGCTTTCTCGCTTATCTCAATTCCGTAATACCGCCCATTCGGATCGGAGACTACCTCGCGCGGGTCCCTGCGGGCAGCCAAGGACAGACGGGCCAATTCATCCAGGCGAAATTGTTCTGGCCCTCCGATTTCCACGGTGCCTCCGACGGCTGGGTGTGTTGCGATCTTGGCAAGCGCACTCGCTATATCATCTGCTGCCATCGGCTGAATCAGCGCTGGAGGCATGCGCACAATATTGCCCCCCGTGGAGTAATCGACGATTTTCTCGACGAATTCGAAGAACTGAGTCGCGCGAACGATCGTGTAGGGAACGTCGGAGGCTTTGATCAAGTTCTCCTGCGCGAGCTTTGCACGAAAGAAGCCGCTTGCGACGAGGCGTTCCGTTCCAACGACGGATAGCGCAACGTGATGTTTGACGCCCGCGGCCGCTTCAAAGGAGAGAAGGTTACGTGTTGACGTCTCGAAGAATTTCAGCACTTCTGCGTCCTCCCATGACGGAGAGTTCGTTACATCGACGACTACCGAAGCGCCCTTTAGCGCCTCTGCGAGCCCCTCGCCGGTAATGCTGTTGACGCCCTTATTGGGTGATGCGGCCACAGCTTCATTTCCGTGCTCCCGAAGCTTGTTGACGAGCTTCGATCCAATGAGTCCCGTACCACCAATTACTACGATTTTCATGATGTCCTTTCATAACGCTCGCAATCGAGCGCGTTTATGTCCGAGAATGCCTCGGAGGTTGGTGATGTCCTTCACGCACTGTGCTAACTGCTCTATGCGTCTGATCTCAGATACTGCAAACGCCTTGCCAATCGACCGCATATCTGTACCGATTGCTTATCTTCTTCGGACCCACAGACTTGGCAAACCAGTTGCCGATTGCGAGTCAAGGATCACTCCCGACATTTCGTAATCGCCAACCGCATCACTTCTGTTGCTCACGACATATCGTGGTCCAGTCGTCGCCTTGCTAGGGGGTATGCGCACCGGGTCGGTATTTGCTCAATTGCCCATCTAGCGATGGCAACTGGACATCCGCCGAATCATGGTGAGATGGGACAGGCGCCCGCGTAGCCAAAATCTTGAGTTGGGGTTAATAACGGCGCGTGTCACGCGCCGGGCCGCAATGACTCGCGTTCTCGCCGAGCGCGTGGCACTGCGTGATACTGAATTCCGAGCCTGTCCATCAAACTGCGAAGCGTGTTTGGATGGACGTCGAGCAAAGCTCCTGCACCGTTCGGTCCGCTGATCACCCAGCCGGTTCTCTCGAGAACTCGCAGAATATGCCGGCGTTGTACATTATCAAGTGATTCTGCGGAGTCCTGCTTGAACATAGCTCCCGATTCTGCTCCCACGTCGGATCCCGCGATCAACGGGAGACCCGTATCAGGTTGCATGGAAGAGCCCTTAGAAACTTCTGATGCCGAGAGGGGATTAGGAAATACTCCGTTGTCCGATCGGATCACTGCGCGTTCAACCAGATTCTGGAGTTCTCGTATGTTGCCGGGCCATTCGTATGCAGAGAACGCATCGAGCGTTGGTTGCGGAATCTGCTCAATTCGCTTCCCCATGCGCCTGGAGAATACCTCTACGAAGTGCAGCACCAACTCCCGTATATCATCGCAGCGTTCCCGCAGGGGCGGCACCTGCACTGGAAAGACGTTCAGCCGATAGTAAAGGTCACTGCGGAATTCGTTTCGCGCGACCATCTCGGTCAGGTCGCGATGAGTGGCCGCCACCAAGCGAATGTTGATACGCTGTGTACGGTCGCTCCCAAGCCGCTCGAACTCCTGCTCCTGTAGGACCCGCAGCAGCTTAGGTTGCAAAGCCAGTGGTAGGTCTCCAATTTCATCCAAAAAGAGCGTGCCTGTATCCGCCATTTCAAACCGGCCCACCCTTTGTGCTACAGCCCCTGTAAAAGCACCTCGCTCGTGTCCAAACAACTCGCTCTCCAGCAGATCGAAGGGAATGGCTGCGCAGTTTAGCTTCACGAATGGCCGTCCACAGCGCGTGCTTATATTGTGAACAGCGCGCGCAATTAACTCCTTGCCGGTGCCGGTTTCTCCAAGGATCAGCACGGTGGAGTCGGTTGGGGCAACGCGCTCAACTTCCGCAAGGACAGATTCCAGAGCAGGGCTACTGCCCACTATCTGGGCAAATTGACGGTCTCTTTCGTCTTGTTCATCACGCCGAAGTTTCTGGAAAGAGCCCACATAGACCTCCGCTCGAACGGTGCCGGGGAAAGGACCAGCCCTCAACTATTCAGGGCCACACGAACGAAATTAAGTAAAGCTTCGCCGTTGAATGGCTTTGTGAGAAATGTCACGGCGCCGCCTCGCATTGCCTGCATTCGCATCTTTTCGTCCCCGTGTGCGGTGATGAAAATAATCGGTATGGAGCAATGATCGAGGTTAAGCTTCGACTGGAGCTCTAGCCCTGACATTCCTGGCATTCTGATATCGCTTATCAAACACCCAGTTTCATGTTGCTGGCCGGAATTCAGGAAAGCCTCGGCGGACTCAAACGACTGGACTGGAAGACCGGCCGATTTCAATAATCGCTGCACGGCGACTCGATACGATTCATCGTCTTCGATGATGGCGACGATTTTTTCCTTACTCTCCAATGCCATAAAGAACAGGATCGCGTAGCCCGCCGCAGCACGCAATTATGAATAGTCATAGGTTGGCTCATACATATATATAGGGGAGCTCGTGCGGGATGGCGAGCGACGAACCTAATCGACCGACGGAAGCTTAAGCTTTTCAGCCATTCGTCCCAGCTCGGCGGGGGAGTTGGCCTGCATCTTGTGCATCACTTGCCCACGATGAACGGTCACAGTGATTTCTGTGGTGCCCATGGTTGACGCTACCTGCTTCGTAAGCATGCCAGAAGCAATAAGAAGCATGACCTCCCGCTCGCGCGCAGTCAACTTGGCGTAGCGTTCCTTCAATTCCGTCATGTCCTCTTGCTGCTGCCTCATGTCGGAGTCACGCCTGAGAGCTTGCTGGATCGCATCGATGAGATCCTGATCTCGGAAAGGTTTGGTTAGAAATTCCACCGCTCCAGACTTCATCGCTTTCACAGTCACTGGCACGTCCGCATGACCAGTGATGAAAATAATCGGGATTTGCACTCCGAGCTCAATCAATTTTTTCTGGACTTCCAACCCGCTCATTCCGGGGAGTCGCAAATCTAGTACAAGGCAACTTGGAACATTCGGGAGCTTATGCCGAAAAAAGTCCTCCGGGGAAGCGAAAGACTCGGAACGCAGACCGACCGTCTTCAATAGACGCTGCATTGCCGCACGCATGCGACTATCATCGTCGACAATCAATACGATAGATGAGTCGCCTGAGGTCAACTGACCGCGTCCTCTCTTGTTGGCAATGTGAACTGAAACGTTGTTCCCGGTCCAGAGTTCTTGGTGGCCCAGATGCGCCCGCCATGCGACTCGACAATCGAGCGAGTGATCGCCAGCCCTAGGCCCGTGCCTTGCGATTTGGTTGTAAAGAACGCGCTGAAGATCTGGTCGGCATTTCCAGCAGGCAGCCCCTCGCCGGTATCGCTGACCGAGATCAGGGCTTCGCCGTCTTCCTGCAACTGCGACTTGATCCTGAGCTCACCGGTCGTGTCGGGCATTGCCTCAATGCCATTGAGCATGAGATTCAATAATGCCTGTTGCAATTGCACACGATCCGCCATCACCTTGATGAGCCCGTTCGCAAGGTCCGTACTCATGGTAATGGAATGCCGAGTTGCCTCCTTTTGCAGCATCACGACCATCTCTTGGATCACCTCGTTTACGTCTATCATCTCTCGGGGCGAAGAATCCTTTCGAAATAAGGATCGAACACGCTCGATGATGTCGGCTGCGCGTCTGGCATCCTTGATCATTTCAGAAGCAGCTTCTCGCGCCTCCGGAAGGTCGGGTTCACGACGATCGATCAATCGTAAGCACGTTTCAGCATTTGTGACGGCTGCTCCGATCGGCTGTTTGATTTCGTGTGCTAGCGACGCCGTCAATTCGCCCATGGTGCTCACGCGGTTTATGTGCGCAAGTTCCGCCCGCGCATGACGAAGCATTTCTTCGGCGCGATTGCGTTCAACATGACGCTGCTCGATGCTCTGAACCCGGAGCAGGTAGAGCAACCATAAAATCGCCACAAGGGTCACAGCACAAAGAATTCTGAATGCGACCGTTTGGTAGAAAGCCGGCAGCACATCAAAATGCAGCACCGTTCCGGCTTCATTCCATACTCCGTCGTTGTTACACGCAATCACACGAAACTGATAGGATCCCGGGTTGAGGTTTGTGTAGAAAGCCTCCCGGCGCGTCCCTGCATCCTGCCACTCCTTGTCTTGACCGTCGAGCTTATAGCGAAAGCGAACCCGTTCGGGGATAGTGAGACTTGTAGCCGTATAGCCTATTTGTAAATTCGCGACCCGAGGCGGCAACTTCAATAATGTTGAGGTGTCGTATTTCCTGCCGTTAGCAATCACAGATTCGATGAAGACGGGGGGAGGCACCGCGTTTCGTAGAATCCTTTTCGGATTGATCCAAGCCACCCCGGTTGTTGTGGCAAACCATATGCGACCGTCCGTCGTCTGCACAGCCGACGGCGAGGAGAGGGATCCCCTAAGGTCTGCGGTCAAGCCATCCAGCACACCGAAGGTCTCGATTTTCACTTTACCGGACTCTAACTGTCGAAACTGAGCTTCGGGAATGTGACGGATCCCTTGATTTTCGGAGAACCATAAACCGTCATTCGGAGCGGCAACAAGCCCCGACACTCCGCCCAAGGCGCTACCGTCGGAAGGATTTACCGCTTGAAATCGGCGGCCATCGAAAAACTCGAGCCCAAACTCACCACCAATCCAGATCTCCGCCCCTTTGGCCTGGATCGATGTGACTGCTCCGACGTGAACACCATCATTCCCTGAAAAAACCCTGACTCTGCCTCCATTCAGCATCGCGATCATATTCGCGAATCCGAACCATATTCGTCCCTGCGAATCCGTGAATTCTGCAGTTGCGGTACCCTGTGGACCGCCCAAGCTCTCGAGGCTGGTCCAACTGGCCTGTTCTAACCGAAAGGTTCCGGCTTCCATCGATATCCACAGCCTCCCTGAAGAGTCCTCAGTGAGAGCTTTAACGCGCGGTCGGGGATTTGGAGTGATTCCACCTGCTATTGGCAGATCGTGTCGGCGAAGTGTCAGTCCATGCCCAGCAGGCACTGCGTCAGCGTAGTTGTACGCAATTGCTCCTTGCTTTTGACCAATCGCATCCAAACGTTCGTTCGAAAGGCGGAAGACGGAATACGGCGTCGCAAACCAGACAACTCCATTCGAATCACGATAAGCGCATTCAGCGGGATGATCGCGCAGTTGTGTCGCGATACTGTCCTTTTGAATCTCGAGCAGAAGCTGTGGTCCGATACCGGCAGCCCAAAGCGCCCCTTCGTCGCCCACTGCCAGCGCACTCGTTGTAAAAGAATTCAATGATGGAATCGGCAAAGCACCGCGGTAAGAAATTGGCTGAAGAGGCACTGAAACGACGGGACTCTCACGGAATCGATCTAGCCCGCTGCTTGTGCCGATCCATACGTTGCCTTCGTGGTCCTCGAGGACGCTATATATGTAATCGCTTGTCAGACCTTCTTTCTGCGTGAATGCCTCGATCTCGGAATTGTGGAACTGCCACGCAGATGGACTCTTAATCTGCGATTGATGCAGATGCTGTGGATCCGGAACGCGACGGATTCCACCTCCTAAGCTGGTAATCCAAAGACTTCCTTGCTTGTCAAATGTGATTGCAAGAGATCCCACAAAGATTGCCGGGCTAGGCCTGCTGTGGCTTTTTCCTGGAAACGGAACAGGTCGTACTCCGTAGCCCGTTTCTGCCATCCACAATGCGCCGTCGGGCGATTCGGCAAAGTTGTAAACAGCTGCCAGGCCTTGTGCCGCCACCTTAAACTGACTTTCTCCATCACCGAGATATAGGACACTGGTTGGCGTTCCGACCCAAACTGTGCCGGTGTGATCCACGAAAACGGAGTTGGCTGCCCCTCCGAAGCCCAATTCAGGGCCGATCTTTCTCCAACGTGAACCCTCGAGTCGAGCGAGCCCATCTTTCCCCGCGGCTATCCAAACTGCCCCCTTCCGGTCGCGCGCGAAGGCGAACACTTGACTGGAAGGAAGGCCATCCTCCTTGCCGTACTCAGTCACTGTTCCATTCTGAATAAAACTGGCGCCTCCATACCAATAACTTACCCATAGGCCTCCGTCTGGAACGGCGAATAGAGAAGCGACACTGCGCTGTGGAAAGGGCCGTCCGGATTGCGGTTTGTAGGGTTCAAATTGAATTCCATCGAAACGGAACAATCCGGTGGCCGTCCCAAGCCACAAATAGCCATCCGTAGTTTGGGCCAACGCGCGTACTTCACCCGGCGCTCCTTCCATATGGGTCCAGCGGGTGTGGTCGAGCTGCTCGAGACTGCGGTCACGATCAATCGCGTAAACAGGGACGCAGAGCAGCAAGAGCCAAAGGGGGAACCAAGAGCCGACCCTCCACGGACGGGCTGTGCCCCAACCAATTGACCTTTCGGTGTTGCTCGACTGCTCTGAAACTCGTTGAATCTCCAACCTCCGGCAACTTGCGTTGATCTTATTTGTCGATCAGCGATTCGGCCACTTCGCGTCTAATGACCGCCGATCCGCACATAACGAACTCGTTATGCATGTGTAGCCCACGATTCACTCAGAATCGTGGGTTCCGCGAGATATAGCTACTAAGGAACTACCCTAACTGCACTTAACCAAGACGCGCCTAGGATGCGGCACCTTTCAACGAATTACGGCAGTTCTTTCAGTTTCATGTCCTTGAATGCTATCGGATAGCCCTCAGCTTCGAGGCCAACGTAGCCTTTATTGACACCGACTTTCGTGGTGTTGACGACTTCCCCGTTGACCGCAAGCGTGCAGGTATCGCTGACGCACCGGATATCGAAGACATTCCACTGGCCTGCCGGCTTCACGCGATTTGCCTTCATCTCTTTCCGCAGGTTGAAACTCTGCGGCTTGCCGTCGACTGGCGTGAGGCCGAAGATGTAGCCGCCGCCGAGCGATGTCTGCGCTTGGTGCCAGATGGAACCGTCAAGATCGTTGCGGAAGAATACGCCGCTGTTGTACTTCGGTTCCGCCGTGGTGACCGGCTTAAAGCGCCACTTCACGTGGAAGGTGAAATTGCTGAACTCATGGTTGAAGCGCAGCCAGTCGTGGCCGCCGTTGCCATCGCAAACAATCTGGCGCTTGGCGTAGTCGATATGCCATTGCGCAACATTGCTGGCCGGATGGTCGGGAGGAATGGCAATCCGCGTCCAGACTTCATGTTGAGGATCGTCGTGGTTCCCAGGGAAAGGATTGATAGTCTGGGCGAGTGCGGGCTGTGCACCGAGAAGCATTGGGACGGCAGGGAGGATGAGCGGTATAGCGGTGCGGAGAATGGCGCTCTTGCAAAAGTTCAAATTCATTCGTTGTTCCTCCCGGGTTTCATGCAACCCGAATTTGAAGGCTCAATGAGGGAAGATACTTGTAGTACTGAGTGGATTCGAATGCCGGGATAGCGTTGGATTCGGTTGTGATTCCGTATCTTTGCCATTCCTTGTTGGTCTTCGGCCACACACCCACGTTGAGACTCTCAATAGATGGCGTGCGGCGCGAAGACGAGAATCTGTAACCAATTTGGCCATTCCGAGAATGAAGTGATCACGCAAGTGAGGTTACAGTTCGCGGGCCGGTTCCGCCAAGGCTCGTGCTCTTGCTCACATCCCGGTTTGCCCGCCACACGTCCAAAACAGGGTTTTGGTTGCCCACCTCGCCTCAGTGAGAGAGACTTGCTTCAACAGTCTTGCGCTCTTCAACAATTCGCCGGACGGCAGCGACAACCATATCCGGCCTTTCCCTTTGAATCTGATGGCCGCTTCCAATGGCAGTGATTCGAGAGCTATGGGATGACAGATGCATCAAATTTTGCTGACCCCATTCAAACACTGGCAAAAACTCCGTCACGTTCTTAGCCGGATCTTCAGAAAGAACAACAAGAGGCATATCACCAAGAGTTACCGTTGATCGAGCCTGGCTGGCGCTTTCCCCCCACATGCTTGAACATTCCGCAATGCTTTCGCGCAATCTCGATTCATTGCACTCGATCGTGCGGAGCTTTGACTGCAATTCCTGTTGGCCATTTCCACACCACCTCATGAGTCGGGGTATACCAAATGGCATTGCCAATTGTTGCCATCGCAAGTGTTGGCGCCAGTCTGCAAGTCCCGTTCTGAGTTCGGGCAGGCGATTAGCAAAGTCAGGATGTGGTGAATCCACGAGCACCATGCCTGCCACGTCCAGACTGTACATGCGTGCATAGATAAGAACGTCGAAACCACCCATAGAATGTCCAACTAAAACGTAGGGAGCGGGAATTCCGGCATTGTGTAGGAGCGTGTGCAGTTCCTCTGCGAAAACTTTGCTGTTTCGCGGCTTGGGACTAGGATCGCTCCAGCCGAGACCCGCGCGGTCGTATGCGCACACACGTGAGAATTTCGCAATCTCCGGCTGAACTCTATACCAAGAAAGTGAGGAGTCTGACAATCCGGAATCAAGAACGACGGTGGGAGAACCTCCGCCCACGCAATAGATGTGGATACGGTAACCGCCTATATCGACAAGCTGCCCCGGAGCGACATTCATCCGCCTGTCAAGATGACTCTCAACCCACTGATAGATCGCGCCGGCACATCCAAGTGTCAACAACGAGATCAGAAAGACGATTACGACGCGTCTAACCGATGGCACTAGCTGTCGCGTGAACATCGAGAGCCTTTCTATAAACGTGGTTGTTGCGCCCAAGGCCAGCCTCGGCGCCTAGCGCTCAAGGCAGAACTGTATTAATCATACAAAAGCGTCTTTCACCTTCCATGTGAATGGATGACCGCCCATACGGAAACAATCCCCAGAGGGGCGAAAGAAAGTTCCGTATTGCCCACGACTCGACCCGCAATACCGATTGGCCTTGACAAAACAACTCAGAGCAACTCATTTGTTAGTCCAAAGGGGACGGCGCCACTCTGCGATTGACCCGCCGGAAAGGATTGACGATAGTCGTTACTCGATATATCGACTATCGATTATATTTGCACAAACGAAGGCTTTCCCATTATTCTCGGCGGCGTTCTACGTGTCCTGATTCAAAGGAGGAAATATATGTCGCGGTCCAAGCGGCTGCTCATTGTCACTTCGGCCGTTCTTGCTGTCGCCGCGCCGATTGGACTTGGGCTTGGCCAAGCACAGAATGAGCCGGACTGGGAACAGGCAGCGGGAGGCAAGATGGCGTTCGAGGTAGCTTCGGTTCGATTGAATTCAGGACCGTTGGAGCCGTCAAATTGTCGCTTGATTCCGGACGACGCATACGCAAACACTGGCGGGCTGTTGAACGCCGACTCGCCGCTCGGAAGCTACATCGAATTTGCCTACAAAATCCAGCTGGCGCGTGAACAGTGGGAGGCAATGTATGCACATCTGCCGAAGTGGGTCACGACGGCTAACTATGAGATCCATGCACGGGCGCCGGGACAGAATCCAACCAAAGACCAGATGCGCCTTATGATGCAGTCTCTCCTAAAGGAACGGTTTGGGCTGATAGTGCACTACGAAACGCGGGATACTCCGGTGTTCGAGATGTCTTTAGTTGAGCCAGGGAAACTCGGGCCAAAATTGCGCCACCACGAGGAGGGACCTCCCTGCAGCGTAACTGCACGCCCCGGAATGGGTATCCTAGGTACCTCGTCTCCTGGCGGAGCCGCCCTGAAGGGCCCCGATGTCTACCCGGCGACGTGTGGTGGTGTCGAGGCTCGATTTGAACCGCACCAGATGATGCTAATGGGAGCGCGAGACACCACAATGGAGATGATAGCGAGTTCTCTCCAGATTGGCAGACTGGGCCGGCCAGTCATAAATCAAACGGGATTGACCGGGAAATATGACTTCACGCTGGACTGGGCGCCTGATCCTGGCACATTCAGAACAGGACCTGCGGGGGGCGTATCGCAGGAAGTGCCTACTTCTGATCCGCAAGGACCTACGTTCACGCAATCGGTCGGGGATGAGCTGGGCCTGAAGCTGAAGCCTGGGAAAGCCCCTCTGAAGGTTCTAGTGATCGATCATGTAGAGCGGCCTTCGGAAAACTGATTCATCTTCCCAAGACGGGCGGTAAGGCTCTGCTGTGGTTCCAGGTTATTCCACGCAGCAAAACTTCGCTCATGCGGGTTGCTCCATAAGAGAAGAGACCAGCACATTATTACCTTGTTTTACCGAAAGGCAGGCCGCCTCGATCACTTCCATGGCAGCGACTCCGAGACTGGCAGGGGACCGATTGGCATCCGGGTTGCGAATTGAATCAATCAAATTCAACGCCGGAGCCATGTGAGGATAGATTTCATCTTCCGCAAGTGCAGGGTAGTTCGCCGGCTCCCCAAGGAACGGTACGAATTGCATCGTTCCGCGCCAGAGGTCCAGGAAAAGCATAGCCTTAGTACCGAATAAACGCACCTCGAAATCTCGTCGACTGAGGCTAGTTGCGCCTGTGCTGGCTAAGGTCACAATGGAACTGTCATCCATTTGAAGTGTTAGTGCGTCGTAGATGTCGAGCACTTCGCCGTCGTTATGAAAGCGTGCAAATACTTCGGTCGGCCGCGCGCCTGTGAGAAATGTAAGATACGCCGCCGCATGACACACTTGCGCGTATATCTGACCGCCGCCAGCAACCTTGGGGTCGCTATAGGTCCCTTCACGCGGATTCATGTACGGCGTAGCGTGAGTCGGCTGGGTCCCATTGCCGCGAAGGAGGTGGCTGATTGGATTGGTCATCAGCACACTTATCATGCGTACTTCGCCCAAGTCTCCGTTACGGACCAATCGTTGAGTCTCATGGGCGTGCGCGGTGTAATGCCATGGGCAGCTGGAACTGGGTTCCGTTTCGCTGTGCGGTCTCTACCAGATCCTGAGCCTCAGCGACCGTCAGCGTCATCGGCTTTTCGATCAGCACATGCTTGCCCAATGCGAGAGCCGCAGACGCATGTTTGTAATGGAGATGTGGACTGCTACTGACTACGACCGCCTGGTGGCCGTCAATGGCGAGGAGCTCGCAGGCGCTGGAGCAGGCGATCGGAATGCCGAAGTCATCGGCAACCTTTTGCGCTTGTGCTCCATCTCGCTTTTGAATTGCGATCAACTCGGCGTCTGGATGACCGAGCAAAGCCGGAATATGAGCAAAGGTCGCCCACCATCCTGCGCCGATGACTCCGCACTTAATCTTGTCCTGTACAAGGCGCTCCTCGATGTCTGGAAGTCAATGGGGACGAGCAGCTCGCGATTGAGTTCAACGCCGAATCCGGGGCTTGCACCGAGACTGACGTGTCCGTTAACAGGGAGAGGTTCCCCTATGATGGCCTCGAAAATGGGACGCACTTCGGTCCCATCCCCCCACCGACAGATACTCAGCGAATGGGAGTTCAAATTCGATATCACAAAGTGATAGTTGTATACTCCGGAGCCGTGTGGGACGACGGGGACATCGTACGGCTTGGCCATGGCCGCGATCCGCCGAACCGCCGTGAGTCCCCCGCACCATTGCATCTCGGGTTGAATCAAATCGCATGCCCGCGCCGCCAGAATTGCAGCGAAGGCTTTCACGTCAAATTCGAGGTTCCCGATGGCGACCTGAATGGGGTTGATCCGCGAGCGGAGTTCCGCGCCATTCTGCAACGGATCCTCGAACCATTTGACGTCGTAATCGTGCACCCTCTCCGCCAGCCTGGATGCAAACTCAATGTCCCAGAAGAGGTAACAGTCCACCATCAATTCCATTTCCTCACCCAAAGCGGTTCGGCAGTCTTCAAGACATTTCTGCATCTTCGCGAAGCCCGCGCGACCGTCCGCGGCACCCCAGGGGGCCGCAATCTTTACCCCGATGAAGCCACTATCCTTCCATTGGGAGACCTTATCCGGATGTGTAGTGGCAGCAGGGGATGGTTTCCTTGGTTTGGCCGCCCAACAATCGATACATAGGCTGACTGAGCGCTCGTCCCACCAAGTCCCAGAGCGCAAGGTCCACACCGCTCATCGCCATCGCGGTTACCCCGCCGAGACCGTACGGCATGGTGGAACGATACATTTGATCCCAGAGCAGCTCAATGTTGAAAGGATCTTGTCCAATCAGAAATTTCTTGAAGTGCTGTTCAATCACCGCGCATGAAAAGTAGCCACCGCCATAATTGACGGCGCAGCCAGTTACGCCGTCATCAGTACGGATTTCGATCGCGTAAGGGTCCTGCCCAGGGCCCATCCACAATGTACGGACTCCGGCATACTTTGGGTAGACTGACATTGGATTCGCGATGAGCGAGCCGGTCTGCCACCCCCCTCGCCAATATTGTGATTCTCCGAAGCGTGCTCCCTTTTCTCCACGATTCCCAGAAGTAATTCGATAAAGCTTGATTTCGGTGATCTTCAATTGTCTAGCCTCGCGAGTTTCAACCCTGTCGGCAAATACACAGTAGACTTCTTCAAGTGGGCAACGACAAATTGAGGCCCTTGTTGAGGTTGCGAATATTGCAAAGTCTGCAGACTACATTTAGTGCCATAGATCACTGTCGGTAAGAGCCTGCGATTTGTACTGTGTCTCCAAGACAACGGCCAGTATCCTCAGCGAATGAACAAGCTATTAAAGCAAAAGGCTATGCCGTCCGCTCTTTGTCGGCCTTGGCAAACAGGGTGCTCGGGTAGTACTTATCAATGTTTTGCCGCGTGATAAGTTGAATCGGAGCATAGACTGCGGGAGGCACCCGCTTGTGGCGGAGGATATCAAGCGCTATCTGGATGAGGTTGTCGCCGTACCTTTCGGGAAATGTGGCGATTGATCCGATGAGTCTTGTTTGCGCAAAACGAAATTCGCGTCGAGCCTCCGGGAATGCGCCAACCCCTAGGGCGAGGCAAGAATTGCTTCGACCGACCTCCGCGAAGGCCCTCAGAGCACCCAATACCGCAAGGTCATTCACTTCGTATATGAGCGTTTTGCGCTTCGGAGAAAACTGCTTCGGTTCCGACGGCAACTCCGGAATTTGGGTTCCCATCACCGTGCCGGTTCAGATATCCAACGCCTACGACAACTACTGCCCAACCTACTCTTCATCGCTTTTGCCGGCCACAGACGGATCCAGCATTCTTGAGTTGACCTCCGCTTATGACAGCGGCGGCCAATGCGGCGGATACTATCCAAGCGAAACCTTCAACAACGTGCCTGCGGACGCCACAATGCACGCCTTCAGGAATCTGGTATCGGTTAACCTGTGCATTGACGACTACGGATGGGAACAACGGATAATACCGTGGCCGATCTCTGGACCTACAGCGGCTCGATCATCGAGGAATGGACGGTCCATAGCATGGGGAGCGGCACGTTCGGCCTATCCAATGCGCAAACCGGCTTGTGCCTGGATAACACCGGAGGAAGTCAGAGTCCGCGCAACCCGAGAACCCTCTGGGGATGCGCCAGCAACAGCAACCAAAACTGGCATTTCCTCGATCGGCGCAATGCCGTGTATGAGTTGCTCAACCAATCTTCGGGCACCTCATTTCTCGACGATTGGCTGGCATCCAACCCCCCGGAACGCAACTCGAAGTTAATACCAGTAACGGTTCGCCCGCTCAGACCCTCGCCGTGTACGACGGCACTCCTACCGGCCCCCCGGGATACACCTATTGCGGCTGAAAACGGAACCTGCTCCTTCTCCGGGCAAAAAAATGTGGCGTTTGGCGTGAACGGGGCTTTCGGCTTTAAAGCGTTCACCAACAGTACATCTTGCACGGTTTCCGCGTTCGGCAATAGTGATCCAGCCCCCGGTTTCGTGAAGGGGTGCTTCTACCAAACCTCAGCTGTTGCGCCCGGGATTCACCTGTTGCGCGGCTGAAGGCGGAACATGTCCTTTCTCCGGGCAAAAGAATGTAGCCAATGGCGCGAGCAAGTCATTCGGCTATGAGGCCTTCACCGGCAGTGCCCCCTTGCACCGTGGCTGCCTTCGGCGGTACCGATCCCGCTTTTGGTGTGCTCAAGGCGTGCTTCTACCAAGCCTCACCCGTCGGCCACCGGGATTCACCTATTGCGCGGCTGAAGGAGGAACCTGCACCTTCTCCGGATCCGCGACGGTGGCGTATGGCGCGAATGGGATGGCTTTCAATAATGCGACCTACACCAGCAGTGTCCGTGCTCGGTGGCTGGAATCGGCGGTACCGATCCTGGTGTCCTGAAGTCGTGCTTTTACCAGCATTAACGAGTAGTGGGCGCTCACCATCTGTTAGTACTTCTGAACGATGGGAGAGGCTGGACTGCCCGGTGGATTTGTACCAAGTTGCTCGTTAGTGTAGCGCGGGTATGAAAGGCCGAGTTTTTCTGTAACAAGTCAGTGTTAGTCTTCGATCTGTTTAGGTTGCAGTGAGAGCGCGGCTAGTTGCGCTTTTATTCGCGAACTCCCTGGGCGTCCGATCACCGAGAGTGGTGAGGACGGTCTTGCTCGTGGAGCGGTTCGCTGCCGGAGGCCAGGCGGTCACCTCTTCACGCATCGAAAACTACCTGGGATTCCCATCCGGTATCTCTGGCGATGAGCTTACCGAGCGCGCCTTGAAGCAGGCACAGCACTTCGGAGTTGAGACTCTATTCGTTCGCAAGGTCGAGCGAGTCGAATCGCTCAACGACGACCATTACGTCATCCTCGATTGGCGGAGACCGCATCGGCGCACACGTTCTTCTACTCACCACACGCGTTTCCTGGCGTCGGCTTCAGTTTCAAGGTCACGATAGACTGCTCGGCCGCGGACTGATCTATGGCGCGTCGCGCTTTGACGGCATACCCGTGACAGGTAAGCGCGTTTTCATCGTCGGGGCGGCAACTCCGCTGGACAGGCTGCTGTTTTCTATGACGGCTATGCTGCCGAAGTGATTATCCTCGTCCGGGGAGCCGGACTCAACCAGACCATGTCGCAATACCTCATCGAGCAGATCCAGGATAAAGCCAACGTTCGCGTCGAGCTCTATGCGCAAGTCATGAGTGTTCATGGTGAAGACCATCTGGAACAGATCACGACCTCATCTCGTCCGCCGGACCATCCTGAATCTATCAGCACACGGGAAGCGAAGGCCCTCTTCATCATGATCGGAGCCGACGCCAACACTGAATGTCTTCCCGCTTCCCTCGATCGCGACGCGAACGGCTACATCTGTACTGGCCGCGACCTCCGCGCGCGGTCCCACGACCGCGAGCCGTTCGCACTTGAGACCAGTATTCCCGGGATCTTTTGCGCAGGTGATGTCCGCCACGGCTCCGGCAAACCCATTGCCAGCGGCGTCGGCGAGGTCAGAATGGCGGTTGCCTACATCCATGAATACCTCGCACTCAACCAGAGGTATCAGTAACTCCAACACATTGGTTTCGATTAGCAGCATCCGCGGCAGACGAGATGCGAGCAAGAGTAAGCTACTGTATTGCTTGCCCACCAGTTGTTGCTGACCTCCCGCTCTACCCATCAATCAGAACACCCTTTTGAAGAGCTACGACGAGAGTTACTACTACGTGCTGCGGCATGAAGCACATGGGGCCATTGCGGACACTCCTCGCTTTACGGGCGTGAAACCTACTCAAAACCTCAGTATGGCGCCCTCTCAAACAGTTTAGTGGCACCTATGGCCGCGACGCCGGCTTCGGGGAGAGGACGCGGTTGAAATTTGCACGATATTGCAGGAAGACCAACAGCCAAAGGACACAGGCCAACAATCCCGGTCCGATACCAGAACCTGATAGGAACATCAAATGAAACGCCAGAATGTTATACTCTGCCGCGAGCAAAATCAACACAAGCGGAACAAAATAGCCGGAGAGGAGCAGCAGCCCCCCAACACTTGGACGGCGAAGAAGAAGACAGCAAAGTGTGAGGCGCTGACTGCTACCAGGAACTGGGGCGCCAGCGGTTCCGTCGTGGCGGCTGGTGGATGAATTGGAGAAAGCCGTTTAGGCCAAATACTGTGAACAGAAGACCGAGCAGGTAGCGTGCGGTAATTGAAACGATTTTCATTGGGCAACTCCTTCGAGACTTTGTGCGTTTGTAGGTGCGGCCTGAAGACACGGAGCGGGGAGCGCTCGCCGGTCATGGCTTTGGCTCAGTACTTTCGATCCATCCGCGGCGACGAAGGTCACATACTTTACGCGGATAAATCCAAAGAAGAACGAAGCGCAGATGCGGTTGACAGAACTAATTGAGATCATCTTTCTCCGGGCTTCGTAGGCGACTGGTTGCAATGATGAAGCGTCGAGACGGGTTCATGGCCTGGGGCTCGCGGCGGTCTCGGAGGCCCGCGCTAGTGCTTGCGTGTCGATATACTCCCGGATCTTCGTAAGTTTGCCGTCTCGAACGGTAATGTCGAAGACCCACTGGTCCTCGAACGGCTTACTCGTGGTTTTGATTTTCCCGGTAGCGATGCCGACGACCAGAACGCGGTCTCCCTGCGCTATGAACTCGGGGGGCTCTGGGAACGAAGTTTCTATCGTTTCGCTAGCCTGCTGAAGTAAATTCTCCAATCCCGCGTGCCCGTGATGCGTGCCGGCTAGCGGCCAGTTCTCGCCCGGAATGATCCACTCAAGATCTTCGGTAGACAATGCCAGCAAACTTTGCTTATCGCGGCGGCCGAGCGACGTAAGAAAATTCTTCACTGTCTGGACATTCTGTTCGATGCTCATCGAAATCTCTCCTTTTCGCTTACATCAAGTGTGTCCGATCGAATCGGACTTTCGGAATCTTCCTTCTATGGTCAAATCACACGGTGGACGATCGATTACTGCTTCTTCTTGAACAAATCCTGGAAGATGAGCCGACCCCAAGTTTTGCCGCGTGCGTGCACCAGCGCGCCTCCCTCGTTGAACTTTCCGAGCTTGATGGGTGCGAACCCGAGTTGTTTGGCCAAATCCGCCACGGGAGCGATGGCGTCCTCGTCGTCGCTGGACAAAAAGACGACCCGGTGGCCTCCCTCGACGATCGGATCGGTAGCCAGGATGGCCGCACCCAAGTGATTAAAACCCTTCACCACCTTGGCGCCGGTGAACGACTTCGCAACGAAGGCGGAGGACGGGAGACTGTCCAGTTCCTCATGCGGAATTGGAAACGAATTCATCGCATCGATGATTGTCTTGCCCTTCCAGTTCGACAGGGCCTTCGCAATCTCGCGATGTTCCCCGAACGGGACCGCCAAGATGATTGTGTCAGCTTCGAGTGCATCCCGCAGCGACTTGGCGATGACCGTGGGTCCAATCGCCTGAGCCTGCGGCACCAACACCTCGGGCGGTCGGCGACTCGCGACAGTGACTTCGATGTTCTTACGGGCAAAGGCGCGGGCGAGCGCCTGGCCTATCTTGCCGAATCCTACAATTGCGTAGCTCACAATGTTCTCCGGTGTGGTGTTAGAACCAAATTTTGAGAAGCATGGTCCCGGGGCTGGCGGCCCAGCCACGGAACCGCGCCGAGGTCAGACCTGCGCCATGCCTCCATCGACGGCGAGATCCACGCCCGTGATGTAAGAACTTTCATCAGAGGCGAGAAACAAGACTGCTGCCGCAATTTCCTCGGGCATGCCTCTGCGACCCATTGGGATCTGCGAGGTGAATTGGGCGACCGCTTGCTCGGCCTGCTCCGCGGTGAGGCCCGTCGTCGTCGCCAAGGCTGGGGTATCGATTGCTCCGGGGCTCATCGAATTGACGCGGATCTTGCGGTCTTTCAGCTCCATGGTCCAGCCACGCGCTAAGTTGCGCACAGCCGCCTTACTGGCGGCGTAGGCGGTAAATCCTGGGAGCCCCAACACGTTTGAGACCGAGGAGTTCAGGATGATCGAGCCGCCGTCTTTGAAGAGGGGAAGGGCCTTCTGCACGGTGAAGAACAGCCCCTTCACGTTCACGTCGAAAGTCTGGTCAAAATGGGCTTCACTAGCCAGCGCGAGCGGTGCGATTGTTCCCGCGCCCGCGTTCGCGAACAGAATGTCGATGCGACCATGTTTCTCTTTCACGACGGCATAGAGCCGGTCCAGATCTTCCAAGCGCGACACGTCGCTCACGACCGTCGTAACGTTTCTCTTTATAAGGGATGCGGCCTCTTTCAGCTCCTTCTCTCGTCGCCCTGTGACCACGACGTGGGCGCCTTCTTCCACGAAGCGCTTGGCTGTGGCCAGGCCAATCCCGCTGCTTCCGCCTGTGATTACTCCAACTTTCCCTTCGAGCCTTCCCATAATTACTCCCTTCGGAATGTGTGTAGCATTCGGTACAGTTGTATTGATTCTTTGGCAGCGAACGAGAACTGCTCGAGAGTCCTAATGTTTTGCCTGTTCGTCCCAACAGGGGGTTACATTGGACCCGATAACAGACATCTTCAGAACGATGCGCGTAACTGCTTTCGGTCAGCACAGGCTCGAAGCCACAGCGCCGTGGGGCTTCATAAGGGAGAAGCAGCCGCCTTCCGATAAAAAGACTCCACCCACAGATTTGGCGCACTTCGCCATGCTTTCGCGCGGCAGTTGCTGGCTGAGTGTGGAAGGGATTGCGGAGCCGATGCCGCTCACCGGTGGAGATTGCATTTTGCTGGCCCGAGGGACTTCGTTTGTTATGCGCGATAGTACGCGAACACGTCCCAGTAGCGCCGGCGAGATCGCTCTCATTAATAATGTCGCTCATTGTGGAGGGGGTGGCGCGCCGACGACCGTTGTCTGTGGGTCCTTCAGTTTCGATCGCGCCAGCCTGGAACCGATCACTCAGTTATTGCCGAGCTTCATCCTCATCAAGGCCGATCAGGCACGCACGCTTGCTCTTCACAGCACACTGCAGGCGCTGGCATCAGAAATGGCAGAACAGGCGCCGGGATCTGAAGTCGTCGCGACTCGGCTGGCCGAGGTTCTGTTTATCCAGGTCCTCCGAGCGCATTTCGCCTCGGAACCCGAACGCAACAACGGATGGCTTCGTGCCGTTTTCGATCCTCAACTGGGCACCGCCCTGCGTGCCATTCACGACAGAGTGAATACACCCTGGACGGTCGAATCCCTGGCCGAGGCGGCGGGCATGTCTCGCTCCGTATTCGCAGCGCGTTTTAAAGATCTACTCGGACAAACGCCGCTGGAATATGTAACCGGTTGGCGGATGCAGAAGGCGATGCAACTACTGAAGCAGCGTGACACAAAGCTCATAGACGTCGCTCGTTTGGTCGGTTATGAGTCTGGCGCTGCCTTCAGTAAGGCGTTCAAGCGAGTTGTCGGGGCCAACCCTGGTGAATACCTGAAACAGGGTTTTGAGGGCCGCGGTCATGCTGCAATAAAAGAAGATTCTTGAAGCGGAGGATTCTGCTTGAGCCTGCTATGTACCTCGTGCGAAGGTCGAAGAGCGATATCAGGCCAATGCACTCGATGAGGCAAAATCCTTATTGGGCAGAGGAGGGCGCGGGTTCGAGCCCCGCCGTCCCCGCCACAAATTCCAAACTTACGGAGTCTATGGACCTAAAGTGACAACGAAATCTGCGCACAATAAGGGAACAATAAGCTTCTCAGCCTGCATTTTGAGTCTGTTTTCTTGAGTCAGGTGTGCTCACAATCGCAGCTTCGGCGTCTTCACTTGAAGCCATCATCTTTACAACCTCTCGGAATGGTGGCTGCCAATCTCGCATCCGAATCAATTGGAGAGCTTTCGTCTGGAATCACATAGACGTGGCTAACTCGGCGCTCACAAATAGCACAAACTCACCGGTCGAAGGGGCCGACCGATGGGCAAGCTCGAGACTACCGACCCCAAGAACTTCCTATTTAAATTCTCAGGGTTTGACTGAATTCTTCCAAGGATCGCTCCGAGTACTGACAGAACTGAAAGCAAGCGCATTAGGAACAACCCAGGCATTTCCCTCGTTTGGGTGGGAGAGCAGAAGGACCGCGCTGTGAACGATGCCTTGTATTCCGAAAAACGCAGCAAACGCCAAGGAAAAACGGACCTCAGGCGTCTCGCCAATACTTAAGAAAAAGAGCGCCGCGACCAGCCACGTTGCTGCAATAAAGCCAAGCAGGAAGACATCAGCGATCGGATGTGTCATGAGACTCATCGGCTCACTGATCCATGTTGCAGATGCGGCGGAGGCGACGGCATTGCGATTGAAGGCGCAGCTGCGGGAACCTATCACATCACGGACGATCATCCTGCATTGGTCAACGAATGGATTGACACCCTTGCCGGGCTGCTCCGGGTGAAGCAACCCAAGAGGATCCCTGTATGGCTCGGAAGAGGGAGCGATGTCTTTTTGATGACGCGCTTGTGGAGCGGCGAATTCCAAGGCAAAAACGGACCTCAACTGGAAACTAGCCTAAACCGATTGGCGGCAAGGCTTCGCAGCCATGCTGGGGGATGGAATCATGATCCCCAGGCCCAGAGGCCGAAGCCAACGCAAGAGTGTCGCGACCATCTGCGTTACACCAGTTCACGCACCTTATCGTGCGCAGTAGTGAGGGCAATCTTCATGCGATTGGGCTCACCTCGAATCAGGGCTTCTGCGAGTTTGAGCGCCTGAGATGCCTTGATCTTTGCCGGCATAGGCGGGGTGAATTGATCAACGACCGCCTCGATCAGGACGGGCCCGGGAAGGCTAAGAACACTGTCCAGTTGCTGACCGCAGGTGGCAGGATCTGCAATTTGAATTGCATCGATTCCTGCCCCTCGCGCGATTGTCACGAAATCGGCAGGGTATAGGTCACAGGCGTACTCTGGGTTGCCAAGAAAGACCATTTGTTCCCATTTGATCTGTCCGAGGGTGTTGTTTTTGATGACGATGATCTTGATATTGAGCTTGTACGCGGCGACGGTAATTAGTTCGCCGAGCAGCATACTCAGGCCGCCGTCGCCGATGATGCAGTAGACAGGTCGATCAGGATAGGCGACCGCAGCCGCAATAGCGTAGGGCAAACCGCACGCCATCGACGCCAGATTTCCGGAGCAGCTGTGCTTTTGACCGCGCAGAGCGGGTACGCAACGCGCCCACCAGGTCGTAATCGTTCCCGAGTCGGATGCAACGATGGCATTGGAGGGGATACGCTTGCCCAGTTCCCAGCCAACCAATTGAGGTTTCATCGGCTTGTCCAGGAGAGTTCCTCGCTCTTCCATCAGTTTCTGCCACCGGGCTTTGCCCTTCTGGGCCTTCTCAAGAAATCCTTTGTCGTGCTTCTTGAGGAGGGGAAGTAGCGCACGAAGTGTTTTTCTAGCATCTCCAACAAGCCCTGCATCCACGGGGTGCCGCAGGCTGATCCTTTGAGGATCAACATCGATTTGCACACACTTGATCGTGCCAGGCTCCGGGAGAAATTCGATATAGGGAAACGACGTTCCTACCATCAGAAGAGTGTCGCAATCTTCGATCGCGTCCTGCGACGGCTCGGTCCCGAGAAGACCAATGCCTCCAGTTGTGTATGGACTGTCATCCGGAACGGCTGCTTTTCCGAGCAGGGCCTTAATAATGGGGGCGCCGAGGGTTTCGGCGAACTCTTCCAACTCCTGCGCAGCGTGCAAGGCACCTTGTCCCGCGAGGATCGCTATCCTTTTTCCTGTGTTAAGAATGGCAGCTGCATGTTCCAATTCCAACAGCGCAGGGACTTGGTCGAAATAAGCGGGAACTGAAGAAGTGTGATGAATCGGGTTTCGTTCAGAACGCCCTTTTTTCACCTCTTGTACCTGGACATCGACCGGAATCGTAATGTGCGCAACCCCACGCGAGGCTAGCGCTGTTCGAATCGCCAGGTCGGCCACGCTCTCCATATGAGCGCCGTTCATTACCCTCTCGTTGTAGACAGCAACATCGATAAAGAGCTTGTCCAGAGCTACGTCCTGCTGCATGAATGTCCCGATCAGATCGCTGTGCTGGAGGCCGGTTATAGCCAGAACAGGAGCCTGATCCATCTTCGCGTCATATAGGCCATTCAACAGATGAATACCGCCGGGGCCCGAGGTCGCGATACATACTCCCAGTTTGCCAGTGAACTTCGCATACGCGCAGGCCATAAACGCCGCAGACTCTTCATGACGCACGTGAATAAACCGAAGTTCATCCTTCCGCTTTCGCAAGGCTTCGAAGACTCCGTTGATACCGTCCCCGGGCAAGCCAAAAATCGTGTCCACTCCCCATGCAAGGAGGCGTTCGACCAGCGCATCGGATGCGTTGAGCATGCAATCTCTCCAGACTCAAAACATATGCTTTGACGCCAGTTTGCTCTACATTGGTTTCTCGCCCGGTGTTGTTAGAGGGAATCGACCTGCGATTTAGGACAAACTGGCTCCTTCTGCCGTTCGGGCGAAACGGGTATCCGGGCCGACTGGCCGTCTCAGATGCGACGCTCGCCTCGACCTGTCTTGTTGTTCAACTGCAGGTCAATGACCTTCCCCAGGAAGGGCGGCTGGCTGGATCATCGGTAGGGAGAGAATGCGCAACCGTCTCGGCGGCCGCTTCCTCGATGTTCTGTTTGCCACTATCATCGCTAGATCAGACACATGAGCGACATCGGCGGGAAACGGACACAATTCCGAATCAGGTAGTCCCAAAGGCCGCGATAACCACGCCAAGTTAGCAGGGCGAAGTACGGGCGAACAAGGTGAATCCAACTAATCAGGTGCCACGATGAGTCGGTCTCAATATGGTGGGCTTCGATACAAATCCAACCTCTCTGTGCGTTTTGGTTTGGGAATTCGGCGCTCCCTCGTCTTGCTATTTCTCGCATTCGCTTGCTCCAGGTTTCAAGCGGTGACTGCCTCCACCACTCCGAGTCCAAAAGTTCCCCGTAAGCAGGGGCAGCCAGCGCCAGTGAATGCATACCTTGGCACCTATCCGGAACTGGTCGACATCACCGATTCCACCGGCATCAAATTTGAACATGTCTCCAGCCCCGAACAAAAATACATTGTGGAATCGATGAGCGGCGGCGTGGCGTTGATTGACTATGATCGCGACGGCTGGCCGGATATCTATTTCACTAATGCACAGAGTGTTGCCATGGCTTTAGAGAGTAAGAAGGCGCGCAGCGCCCTCTACCACAACAACCGTGATGGCACTTTCACGGACGTTACCGACAGAGCGGGCGTCGCGTATCCTTGCTCGGCGCAGGGAGCAGTCGTAGGTGACTACAACAATGATGGCTGGCCGGATTTGCTGGTGACCTGCTTAGGCGGCGTAGTGCTCTACAAGAACAACGGGAACGATACGTTCACCGATATGACCACCGATGCCGGGTTAGGCGGCGATCATCTGTGGGCGGCCGGAGCTTCCTTCGGCGACTTTGACAATGACGGCTGGGTAGATCTGTTTGTTTCGCATTACGTTGATTTCGATCTGCACAACTTGGCTGGGTTTGGGTCGAAGGACACATGCAAATACGTCGGGATTGACGTGCAATGCGGGCCACGCGGCATGAATGGATCTCCTGACAGTCTTTATCACAACAACAAAAACGGAACATTCCTCGAAATTTCGAAGAGGTCGGGTGTGGGCGACGAGGAACACCGATATGGCCTCACTTCAATATGGACGGATTTCGACAGCGATGGGAAACTCGATCTGCTGGTCACGAACGACGGCCAGCCTAACTACTTATACAAGGGCGACGGGACAGGCAAATTTACGGAGGAGGGTTTCACTTCAGGCGTAGCCTTCAACGAGAACGGAACTGCGCAAGCCAACATGGGAGTCGCCCTGGGTGACTATCTTCACACTGGCCGCATGTCGATACTGATCTCTCACTTCGACAACGAGTATGCAGTGTTGTATCGCAATGAGGGAGGGTTGACTTTCACCGATGCGTCAATGTCGTCAGGAATTGCAAAGGGTACTCGAGGGTGGGTTGGATGGGGCGATGCATTTGTAGATTTTGCGAATGCGGGTTGGCCGGACATCTTCGTGGTCAATGGCCATGTGTATCCACAGGTGGACACCGTGCCTGACGGGCCGCGGTACAAGGAGCCCAAGGTCTTGCTACAAAATCGTCGCGACGGCACTTTCAATGACATCAGCAATGGTGTTGGGCCGGCGGTCCAGGTCCCACAAGTCAGTCGCGGCATGGCGGTCGGAGATTTGTTCAATGACGGCCGTCTTGAGGCGGTGGTCGAAAACCTGGTGGGCCGTCCAATAATTCTGCAACCGAAAGGTGGTGCCCAGAACCATTGGATCAGTTTTAAGTTGGAAGGTGTGAAATGCAACCGCCTGGCGCTCAACGCACGGGTTCGGGCGACTACGGGGCATCTGACCCAATTGGGAGAGGTGCTGAGCGGGGGTAGTTACCTGTCGCAGCACGATCTCCGCATTCACTTCGGACTGGGAGCCCATAGACGAGTCGATCATGTCGAAGTATTGTGGCCGAATGGAGCGATAGAACATCTTCCTAATCTCGCCGCAGACCGGTTCTATGTAGTTCGCGAAGGAGCCGGTGTCGTGTCGTCCAAACTGGCAAAAAAGTAGCTTTCCGCCCGTCATTGAAGCAGCCTGAAGATCCTCGACGTTGCTGGCGAGTGCGAGAGAAATCGATTACTCGCGGCCAATCCTTCTTCTTCGAGGTTAAACGTGTGAGTAAAGGGATTCTCCACAGGAGCATCAATGCGTGCACGCGTTGAAAGACTTGTTGGCTATTCTCGCATTTGACAACGGTGCATCAGCAGGTTGAGAATTCTCCCCGAATCCGGCTTTGGAGTTCGCTTCTCCGGAACTTCGGATGAAGAAATGCTTCCAGCTACAGACGAACCCTGCCAGATGTCGGATCGAAACCAGAGAAGTTTCCTGCAAACTTCTGGTTGAGTTTTTGAAGTGCCTTTTGGATGTGGGTGACCACCTCCTCCCAGCTCTCCAGCACTAACGTGTCGAGTAAACTCATTCACCTGCGTGGTCTTCTGCGTAGGTTTCGAGTCAGTTTGAACCTGCGCCAAAGCGGAGTAGTTGGTTAGGCTCGAGAACGCCGCAGTACTTCAAAAGAGAAAACTTGTAATCAGAACAACTATTAGACCGTGGCCGGCGAAGTAAGCGTTTTCCCAGGAGGCAAAGTTTATGAAGCGGTTCGGAATCCAAATCTCGCCCAATGAAGTCAGGCGCATTGACCACGCCCTGACTGCGTCACACAGGTGCCAGAGCCGATCGTCGCTGCTCTGGCTCGCAATCACTGCCTTGCTTTTCGTGCTGGCCCCCCAGGCGTGGTGCCAGGACAACGCCACCATCACCGGAACAGTGAATGATGTCTCTGGCGCACTTGTACCAAACGCCGAACTCTCTCTGACAAATCCCGCCACAAACCAGACAAGACAAGTCACCAGCAATTCGGCAGGTGCCTTCCGCTTCGCCAACGTAGGCATCGGGACCTACACGCTAAGTGTTACGGCTCAGGGCTTCCAGAAATACTCGAAGACCGGCATCGTGGTGAACGTGGCTCAAACCCTCGAGGAGAACATCAGTCTGACGGTCGGTAACCAAACCCAGACGGTCATGGTGGCGGCTGACGCGTTGCAAGTGCAGACGGAGACCAGCGAGGTCAGTAACCTCATCAGCGGACAGCAGGTTGAGCAACTCGCAACTAACGGTCGCAACATTACCTCCCTCGCAGCGCTGGGCCTTGGAGTCTCCAATAATCTTCCCCCATTCGGCGGCGTCAACGCGCTGACGTCCGCCAACGGCATCAGTTTCAACGGGACCCGTACCACACACAACATCTACATGATCGACGGCGGCGAACAAAATGATCGCGGCTGTGGTGGGTGTTTCATGAACCTGCCTTCGCAAAACGCCATCGCCGAATTCCAAACTTTAGACAGCAATTACAGTCCCGACTACGGAATCGGATCCGGCGGGACTATTCTCATGGTCATCAAGTCCGGAGCGCGCGCTTACCACGGCGAACTCTACGAATTCAACCGCAATACCGCTTACAACGCAAACGATTACTTCACCAAAGCCGGCGGCAAGCCGCGATCGAAGTTCCAACTGAACGAACCGGGCGGGAATATCGGGGGGCCCCTTTGGATTCCTCACGTTTATAACGAGAACCGTGACCGGACCTTTTTCTTCTGGAACGAAGAATGGCGACGCTTGATCCAGGGAAGCGCCCCGTCGGTACAGAATGCGATCTTGGCGAACAACTTTCCCACCGCTGGGGCAGACCTTGCGTATACGCCACCCAAGGGAGTCGCGCCGATCGTCCCAGTCACGAGCGACCCGGCCAAACTTTCCCTATACGCAGCGGATGGCCTGACGGCCGGGCAGCCTTTCCCGGGTAACGTCATCCCAGCCAACCTCATCGATCAGAATGCGGTGCTCGAAGTGAACGCCGGTACCTTTCCAAAGCCGAACTTCAACAACGGAACTCAATACATCGCGTCCATCCCTCAGCCAACTAATGTTCGCGAGGACATTGTTCGCATCGACCACGCCATCAACAGCAAATTTCAATTGATGGGACACTACCTGCACGACACGTTGGCACAAAATTATTACCCGCCGTTGTGGGGAAACAGCACCTATCCGACAGTCGGTACCGCCATGAACAACCCGTCGTATTCGGCGGTAATCCGGCTGACCCAGACTTATACGCCCAACCTGCTGAATGAAACCGCATTCCTCTACAGCGGCAACAAGATCACTCTGACCCCCGTTCCCGGTCCCGGAGGTGGCCAGTTCGAACAGCCCAGCGGCTGGTCCGCAACCAGTTTCTTCCCGGACGCCAACAACCTGATGCACCGCCTGCCCGAAATTCAACTGATTGGATCTCCGTTGAATGTGAACTGGAGCCCAAGCTATTACCCGTGGAAGAACGGATACGAGGGCTTCGAATACCGGGACGATATTTCCTGGACCAAGGGGCGCCACCAATTCAAGTTCGGCTTCAGCTGGTTGCATGACTACAAGAATCAGCAACTGCAGCACAACACGAACGGCGTGGTTCAATTCAACTCGAGTACATTCTCCGGCGACTCGTATATCAATTTCCTGCTCGGTGACGCCTCGTATTACGACCAGTTGGAATTCCTGTTCGGCAAGCACTGGGTCAACAACAACTATGGATTCTACGGCAACGACAACTGGCACGTGACTCCGCGCCTGACGCTCAACCTGGGCCTCCGCTTCGACGGTCTGCCGCACGCCTTTGAGCGCTACGATAAGTTTTCCAATTTTGTTGCGGCGGATTACGACCGTTCGCTCGGCAATCCGGTGCAGGCGGACGGGACGCTCACTCCAGCGTCTCTCTCCACCTTCAGTGCCACAGGAAGCGAGAAGTTTTATCTGAACGGCATCCGAGAAGCAGGCGTCGGCGGCTTCCCGCGTGGCAATGTTCAAAACCGGTACAACACGTGGGAGCCGCGAGTCGGCTTTGCTCTCGACATGTTTGGAAACGGGAGGACTGTACTTCGGGGTGGCTTCGGGATGTTCTTTGAACGAGTTCAAGGAAATGACGTATACAACGCCGCTTTGAATCCGCCGTTTGCTTACATTCCTTCCGCCAACAACGTCTACTTCTCCAACCCGAACACCAGCGCGCTCACTGGACAAACCACTAAAACAGCTTCCCCTCGAGCCTCACCAACATCAAGTACAGCTACCCGCCTCCCGGAACAGCCGATTGGAGCTTCGGACTTCAGCGAGCGGTAGCCCCTTCTGTTGTTGCGGTTGTGCAGTACGTCGGCTCCTCAGGCTGGGATCAGAACAACGACCGGCAGATCAACACGTTGCCTCTGACCGATCCAAACAACGCCGCGAATCCCTTCGATCTGCCGGCAGGGGTCGCCGACTGTCGATACTCAACCGAAACTCCGAATCCAGCTTCGCATCTTTCCCGGATTCGCCAATATCAACCAGGAAGAGAACGAGACCAACTTCAACTACCATTCACTGCAAGCCGGGTTACGAGTGGAAAGCCGGCACGGGCTTACAACGCAAGTGGCGTATACCTGGTCCCACAACATCTCGGTGATCCAGAACGATTTGGGTGGCCTCTCGAACCCATTCGATGCAAGATACGATCGCGGGTCCGACACCGGCTTTGATCGGCGCCACATTCTGAACGTAAGCTACATCTACGCGCTTCCGTTCTTCAAGAACAACACCTCCAACTTTGCCGCCCGCGAAATCCTCGGTGGCTGGTCCATCTCGGGCATCACCGTTGCGGAAAAGGGTGTGCCTCTCCTCGTTCGTTACACCGGTTCTGACACTCTGGGTCTAACGGCCGGCACCAACCGCCCGAACCTTGTTTCAAAGGTTACGTATCCCAAGACGTTCAACCAGTGGTTCAGTGTCGCCTCATACGCAGATCCCGTGGCTCCCTGGAACGGCGGCCCCAATCAGGGATTTGGAAATGCCGGCAAGGACTCAGCAGTTGGGCCGGGGATTTTTAATTGGAACCTTTCTTTGTTCAAAACGATCGCACTCAGCCCGAAAGAGGCGGGACCGAGGGTTGAACTGCGTTTCGAGTCCTATAACACCTTCAATCACGTGAACCCCCAGGGGATCAACCTCAACAACCACGATGCGAACTTCGGACATGTCACGAGCGACTATGGTCCCAGGACCCTGCAGTTGGGAGGAGAGTTCAAGTTCTAGCAGCTGATTCTTTCCTTGCGGCGCGGCAGGGGACTACCTGCCGCGTCGTTCCTTTTGGACCGACAGGTTCGGCACTTGCAGTCTGGCGTTGCCTCAAGCGAGAATGCAGACGGAGATCTCATTGAAGGCAAATCTGCAATTCAACATTTGTACCGCAGCAGTTATCGGGATCGCCGCATTCCACTGTTCCTCGCAGTCGCCGCCGACCGTCAGTCAGCGCGATTCTGCATATGCTCTGGAGCAGCAAGGGAAGTACCCAGAGTCAGAGGCCGCCTGGAGAGCTGTCTTGAAGCTTCATCCAGGAGACTCTGAGGCCTATGCTCACATGGGCCTGCTTGAGGCCCGGCAGGAGCACTTCAAGGAATCGGTGCTTTTCTATCGCAAGGCTCTTGCGCAGAATCCGGAGATGCCCGGACTGCGCCTGAACCTCGGCCTCGCACTATTCAAAGGCGGCGAATTAAAACAGGCCATTCAAATCTTCGCTCCGCTCCTTAAGAGTGAGCCAAAAGGTTCGCCTGACGTCCAGCGTGTCACCGCATTGCTGGGGCTGGCGTATTACGGGGTCGGAGAGTACGCGGCTGCCGTGCCTTACCTGAAGTCCGCAGCCCTTGATGATCAACAGAATTTGCAGTTCCGGCTCCTTCTCGCCCATAGCTGTCTCTCGTCGCGGCAGTTCCAGTGCGTTCTGGATACTTATCACGAAATCCTGACGCTCAACGCCGAATCCGCTGAAGCCGACATGCTGGCCGGCGAGGCGATGGATGAAATGCAGAATCCCGGCGGGGCAATCGAGCAGTTCCGCGCCGCGGTCAAAGCGGATCCAAAAGAGCCAAACGTACATTTCGGGCTCGGATACCTTCTGTGGACGCAGAACCAGTTTGAAGAGGCAGCGAGTGAATTCCAGGCCGAGCTCGCAAACGTGCCGGACAACGCGCAGGCGCTTGCCTTCCTGGCAGATGCTGATATGCAGACGAACCACGCTGCGGATGCCGGACCATTGATTCAGCAGGCGCTGAAGATCGACCCTCATCTTGGCAGGGCCCATCTTGACCTCGGCATACTGTACGCAGACAGCGGCCGCAACCAGGATGCAATCCGTGAATTGACAGAGGCCGCGCGGCTCATTCCTGAAGACGCAAATCCACACTGGCGCCTGGCGCGCATCTATCAGTCAATGGGGAACAAGACGCAGGCAAATCTTGAATTCCAGAAAACGCGGAATCTGCACAAGGCCGAGAACGACACAATCTTGAGCAAGCTCAGGGCCGCCCAGGACAAAGGCAGGCCGACAGAGGAGTCGGTATCTCCGCAGGCGGATAAGTCAGGAGCTCAGCCTAATAACTAAGCTCGATAACATTGACCGAGTACCGGTCAAAAGTGTGCTCGAACTTTCGACTTGGCACCGCAAGTACATGCTCGACTGGTTTGATTGCCTCAGGATGCTCGATGGTGTTGGTGGCGGTAGGCGACTTCCCGCTCATGCTGACCAGCTTTGCCGGTCCCTTCACCGCAGATACTCCGTCCAGCGTGATGGCAATACGTTTGTCGTCGGACGCGCCATTTACGATCTTGATGTAGAGCTTTCGTTTGGTTTCATCGCGGGTTGCTGAAACTGAAATGCGCGGTCCACCATCGGTGAGGCTGGTGGCCACTATTTCGGTTCCAACATGGCCTGCAAACATCACCTGGGCCCAATAACTGGGCGAGCCATAGCTCGAGAGAGCGTCGTAGCCTATCAGATCAGACTCCCACTGCATGCCCCCTGGGTTCACGTTCACAAACAGGGGCGCGTAACTGTTCATAATCACAATATCGCTGTTGCGCTCCATGCCCGTCATCCACGCGGCGTCTCCAAGTGCCGCTCCCAGGTTTGGTGTCGGCTCTCCCTCGCGTGTCGCCCACTCCCCCACAAAGATCTTCGCTCCGCTCCGGTCTGCGTGGTCGTAATGCCCGGCATCCGCAAACGATTTTTCCGCTGACATATAAAAGTGCTCGTCGAGCACGTCGGGTTTTACGCTCTTCACCGGCGCCGTCGCAATCAATTGCAAATCCGGGTAGCGTTGCTTGAATGCCTTGAAGTATTGCGCGAACCGTCCGTCGTAGGAGCCCGATCGATCAAACCAATCTTCATTTCCAATTTCCGCATAATGCAAGGGGAACGGCGCCGGATGCCCATCCTTGGCTCGCTCAGCACCCCACTTTGTGCTTGAGTCTCCTGTTACGTATTCAATCTCTTCCAGCGCATCTTGAATGTATGGATCCAAGTCCGGCCCCGGCTCCACGTGCTCCTGCGCCATCGAGTAGCCCGCGTATACGGCGAGCACGGGCTCGATCTTCAACTCCTCGCACCACTCAAGAAATTCGAGCAGCCCCATTCCATCGGAAGATCGATAGCGCCAGGGGCTCGGATGGGTGGGGCGATCAACCAGCGGGCCAATCGTATTCTTCCACTGGTACCGCTCGGGTATGTGGTCCCCCTCAAGATAGTTGCCGCCCGGCAAACGAAGGAACTTCGGGTGCATCGCAGCCAGCATATTCATCAAGTCGATGCGGTTGCCGTTGGGGCGATCGTGATAAGTAGGGGGAAACAGCGATACCAGGTCGAACCACACTGTTGCCGGGCGAGCAATCGTAAGTTCCATGTGGTTGTTCGCTGACGCAGGCACAGTTCCGGTCTTGAGCTTGAAGGAGTACTGCTTCCACTCTCCAGTCAACCCAGTGATCGTTGCGCTGGCTGCTCTCGTTCCGGTTTGATCATTGACCAGGCTCACGGTGACCGGTACGTCGGCGGGCTCAGCCTTCGCATAAAAGGAACCAGTGTAGGCGGTGTTCGGGCGGACTGCCATTCCCCAGTAACCGTCGTTCTGAACACCTGCGGGAGCGAATTCGCTTGCCGACTCGACCACAACCTTGATGCTTCGCGCCAAGGCGGCGCTGGGGCCGGAGTGATCGTCGACCGCAATTTTCACCGTTGAGTCGCCTCGCACTACTTGGGTCCAATGAAAAAGCGGCCTCCTCCCGGGACCGACAGTACGGTCGCGGATCAGCTCGCCATAAAGCCCCCCATCATAAGAGAAGTTAATTTCCTCGGTCATGAGGCCGTAGAACATAGGGCTGACCTTCCCGGTCGGATGATCGACTTGGACGCTGAGCGAAGTTTGTTGGAACCCGAGGACCGAAGTCGAGAATATGCAACCTATGAGTGGGAGAATGAGCCATCGTTTTCTCATGGGTCGCCATAATAGCTCACGACAGTGGCTTCCGCAACGGTAAAGCGTTTACTCGGTTTTGAGGAAATGAGATCGTTCGAAACCCCTTCGGCGCCGCAACCGGGTGACCGTTTTAGAGTTAAATTTGAAGAAGGACTCGGGTCAACAGGGAAGTCGGCATTCGCGGGCCCACTTGACGGTACGACAAACCTGCCACGACCTTCGGTGGTTTCTGTTGATAAGGTTTGATCCGCAGCGTAGTTAGGTCAAGATCCCGAGAAAAGGATTTCTCATTCTCTTGGCAAACCTCGGACTGACCGCAATTGGGCCAAGGCGGCTTTTCGGAAGCAGCAGCTCTTGCTGGTTTTTGATAAGCCATTGTGCGGATTCAAAAATATGATCAAATCGAGCATCCGTCGGATCGGATGCTTCATTCCTTGACTGGAATGGTGGAGAGCTTCTCCAGGGCTGCCGCAAACTGTAAAGGGATCCTTCGATGACGACTAGAAGGCTGAAAAAGACTGGATCAGCGATGAAATCGGCACGCATGGACATCAACGCTGTGGCGAAGCGGGCTCGCGTGTCGATTGCCACCGTCTCTCGCACCATCAACAACGTTCCCACCGTGAACGCTCAGATGGCGAAACGTGTGTGGGAAGCGATTCGCGAACTCAACTACTTTCCCAATACGCAGGCTCGCGCCCTGGTGTCTGGTCGCAGCCGCCTGCTCGGCCTGATTGTCTCTGAAATAACAAACCCGTTCTTCCCCGAGTTGATCCAAGGATTTGAAGACGTGGCTGTAGAAAGTGGTTACGAGATTCTGGTCAGTTCCACCAACTACGACCCCAGTCGAATGTCGCTCTGCATCCGTCGTATGCTCGAACGCAACGCCGAGGGCGTCGCCATTATGACGTTCGGTATTGAAGAGCCCCTGCTCGACCAATTGGCCGACCGCAATGTTCCGATCGTCACCGTGGACGTCGGTCCGGATCGCCCCGGCTTCAGCCTGCTGAAGGTTGACTATCGTCATGGCATACGGCAGGGGGTGCAGCATTTGGCCGCCCTGGGACATCGCAAAATCGGCTTCATCGCAGGTCCCAAAAGACTGCATTCGGCGCAATCGAGGCTATCTGCATTTACCAGTGCGTTGGGCGAGTGTGGCATTTCGCCTGAACCGGATTGGCTCATGGACGGCGATCACACACTGGAGGGCGGCATTGCCGCCATGGACCGAGTCCTGACCAGCGGCAAAGTGCCCACCGCAGTAATGTGCTCGAATGACATGACGGCGATCGGCGTGCTTCACAAGGCCTATCGTGCCGGATTGAGTGTTCCGGATGACCTCTCGGTTATCGGATTTGATGACATTCACATGGCAAGGGTTACGATTCCACCCCTAACGTCAATTCATATGTCGCGACATGATCTGGCGCGCGCCGCGGTCATGGCGCTGCGTGCCCATCTCGAAGGAACCGGTCCCGATCGCGAGCATAAGATCGATACCCATCTCGTGGTTCGCGAGACAACAGGGTATCCACAAGGCGCCATGCAGGACCTCTCCATGTCAGCGGGCAGACGGCACAGAGTGCCGAGACGTTGATGAGGCGGCCCGCCCCATTGTTTCGTAATGGGGAACGCCAGTTCAACGCTCGTTACGAAGAATACCCTGGTTACTTTGCATGCGATTGCATTCTATATCGCTTCCGCACCCGAGTTGTACTCATCCGCAAAATGGCCCTCACTCTCAATGCGGAGAAGGCGATGAAGGTATGGGCGCGAGATGCTGAGGCTCCGAGCCGCAAGAGTCTTGCTTCCGCGGTTCTGTCGAACCGCGTCCTGAGCCAGCTTGAGTTTAAAGTTGGCCAGCTGTTCATCGAAGGAGCCGTCAGACGAGTGACCGTCGATCCCCACAATATTCCCCGAAGCCCGCGTCAATCGCTCTGGAAGGTGATGAGGTCGAATCAATTCGCCGTGGCTCATGATGGTCGCACTCTGAATCGCGTGTTCCAACTCGCGGACATTGCCGGGCCACGCGTAGTCCTGGAGACGGGACACCGTGTCGGGGTCCAGATCAGGTAGCGTGAGGCCAAATTTTCTGGAATAGATTTGCAGGAAATGGTCAGCCAATAGGGGGATGTCTTCCGGCCTCTCACGTAAGGGCGGGACAGTAATCCGCACCACATCGATGCGGTAAAGAAGGTCCTGGCGGAAGGCTCCTTCCGCAACTTTGGCGTCGAGATTCTGATGGGTAGCAAAAATGGGACGAGCACGCATCGGAATCAGTCGGCTGCTGCCCAGACGCTGAAATTCGCATTCTTGCAGGACGCGAAGAAACTTGACCTGGGCGGGAAGCGACAACTCGCCGATTTCGTCGAAAAATACAGTTCCATCGGCGCCCTCTTCGAGACTGCCCTTTCTTGCACCCACTGTTCCCGTGAACGCCCCCTTTTCGTGGCCAAACAACTCGGCCTCCAAAAGCGACTCGGGAATCGCTCCGCAGGGGATCGCCACGAAGGGTCGCCCTGCTCGTGATCCCCACCGATGAACGGCGCGTGCGATGACTTCTTTTCCAGTGCCTGTCTCACCGTGAATAAACACTGGTGCGTCGAGATCGGCAACCAGGCGGATCATCTTCGCGACATTCTGAATGCCTGGGCTCGATCCAATCAGGCCGGTGTCTTTAACGAATCGCGATTGGTTTTTCGAACCTGATTCGTCGCCAGAGACCTGAATGGGATTGTAGGACGCCCCGAGAAGCTGACTCTTCAGGGTCCGGAATTGTCCGTCAATATGGAAGTATCCTTTGGCTCCAACTCGCACAATCTCTATCGCCGACCATTCAAGTTCCTTATCTGTAGCGACGAATACTTCGATACCAGCGTTGATCATTCGCCGTGCTGAATCCATGCGGCTGGGGATCGATTGCCCGCCTTCACTAAGATGAAGAATGCAGACATGGCACGCTCCAGATGTGAGTAAGTGTCGAGCACCAGCTTCGGTACGTTCGAGAAGGACCTCTGCTCCCAGTGCCAATGAGAGCTGTCTCTGAAGAGCCTTATCGTTGGATAGGAGTACAAATCGAGCTAAGCATGCCACGCCACACCCCCCGTGAGCTCAGAGCAACTGGTTACGAAACAAGGCCCGCACTTGAGGACGGAGAATTGTCCATTCAACCAAGTGTGAGGGCCCTGAAGGAAACCTGGAGATATTGACCAGTGTCTTGAGTTGTTAATTCTGCGGTGATTATGGGAGCACTATCCTTCCACTGTGCTTGACATACATCAAGTGTGCACCCCTATTGAAATAAGATGACAATTTAGAGGAAACCAAGGTAATCAGGCGCCTCAGCGAAGCCACTACGCGTATCAGTGGAAGCCCTAGTTTTTTGCGAAGAGCCACTATGCGGGCCCGGCCCGCAATAGGTTACTCTACGTGGCTCCTGTCTTTCGAAATTGTTTCAATTGGGCTACGTAAGACAGTGAATAGAACGACAGTTGGTAAATAGTGAGACTGCAGGCCCTCTGATTCGTGTGAACGAAGGTTGATGCAAAACAAATCGCGACCAGGGTAAGTGCCGATAACGATCGACTTCTACGCTCCGCTATCCGTGTAGCCATTTGATAACAGATTTGCTTCAGGTGACCTTCCCAGGGTGCCTAAGGCACACGTTTTGTTGAACCCGCTCCTTTGGAATGCGGTGTGCACTTAAGCGTGCCAGAAGGATTGCGGAGGAACCAGAAGATGCACGCATTGGCGTGGTGGCCCACAGTAGCGGCGGTGTTCGTGGCCACTATCACGGACTTTCGGTCGCGCAAGATTCCCAACTGGCTCGTGTTCCCGTTCATGATCAGCGGGCTTGCCGTATCTATCTTTCTACGTGGGTGGTCCGGCGCCGGCAGCAGCCTTCGCGGGATGGCCCTGGGAGTGTTGGTCTGCGGTGTGCTCGCCTATCTTCGCGCTCTGGGAATGGGGGATCTGAAACTCTGTGCCGCCATTGGAGCCTGGATTGGTCCTGGTCAACTTGTTAACGCCCTCGTCCTTACCGGGCTGGCTGGTGGAGTGTTCGCTCTAGGTTGGGCGCTCAGCGGAAACTTTGTGGGAGAAATCGTTCGGAACTCATGCAGTCTCGTTGGACACTTCTTCAGACGCGGCATCGTGCCGCATCCCGAACTGGTGCTTGCCAATCCCAGAGCGCGCCGAATGCCATATGCACCCGCCATCGCGATTGGGACGCTGATCTCGTTCTTTGTCAGGTAAGAAAAATTGGATCGAGGAAAGAAAACACAATTGGTACTCAAGATTCGGAGATGACCAGGTCATGAACCCCAAGGCCGACAATTCGTTGTCTCTCTCTGGGAGGCCGGTAACAAGCCAGCTCTCCATAGCGGTCATCGGGCCGGATGAATCCCTACGCACATCGTTGCTTGATGCGCTCAGTGAGTGCCAAATCCGCCAGGTCTTGCCTTTCCTCTCCTACCCTCCAAGAGTGCAAGACGTAAATAACCTTATCGAACTGAGGAACGACATTGTCATGATCGAGTTGGATTCCGATCATGATTATGCGGTTGAGATTATTCGAGCAGTCTGCGCCGGCAGCAACTCGACTGTGATGGTGTATTCGAGGATGCCGGACTCCGAGGTTCCGCATTCGGACCTGCTCATGCGATGCATACGTTTGGGAGCGCGCGAGTTCCTGAACCCGCCGTTTGCGGGCACGGAGTTGCAGGAAGCGCTGCAGCGCGTGGCCTTACGGCAACAGGGACCTTTTGAGCCCAAGAAGGCCCAGGGACGATTGATGGTGTTCTGTGCCGCCAAGGGAGGCGCCGGTACGACGAACATAGCATGCAACTTCGCGATCGCGCTTGCAAGGCAATCAGGACAAAAAACTCTGCTGATCGATATGGATCTGCCTCTAGGCGACGTTGCGCTGAACCTGGGCGTCAGCTCGCGGTACTCGACGATCGATGCATTGCAGAATTACAGCCGCGTTGACTCGACTTTCCTTTCAAGGCTTCTGGCGCATCACAGTTCAGGGCTTGCCGTGCTGCCGGCGCCTGGAAGGTTTCCGGCTTATCTGGCTCCCGCTGACGCCGTCGATCGGTTGCTGTGTGTCGCTCGCCAGGACTTCGACAACGTAGTGGTCGATGCCGGATCGAAGTTTGATCTAGCGAACGGCTGTACGCAGTACAGAGAGACCTCCATCCTGTATCTCGTCACGCAGAGCGGGATCCCGGAGCTGCGCAATGCAACCCAGCTTATCGCGCAATGTCAGAGCCTTGGAGGGCCGAAGCTTGAGATTGTGCTCAACCGATATGAGCCCAGCGATGCCGACCTGAGTGAGGGTGCGATGACGCGAGCCCTGTCCCACCCGATTTCGTGGGGGATTCCCAATGACTATAAGGCCGCGCGCAGAATGCAGGACACTGCCGCACCGGTGGTGGAATCCGATTCCTCCATCACCAGGCACATCGAGGCTATGGCGCGCGCGGCTTGCGGCCTGCCCCCTGAACCGCCAAGGGAAAAAGCGGGCGGCTTCCGGGGCTGGTTTTCCCGCGTAACGAAAAAGTCAGACAAGTTTGAATCGACCACTGAGCCGAAGATGGATCTCGCCCTGGACGCAGAGTCGAGTGCGATAGGCACTGAGGTGCCAAACCGTGCCGTCGGGCTGCAATCCGTCGACGGCAAACGCCTACCCAATCTCGATCTTAGGAGTTCATCAACGTGGAACTGCTGAAGCTGCCAATGTACCGTGCGGAGATTCACCGCATCCTTATTTCCAAACTCGATCTGGAGAAGCTGGCGCGCGTCAATTCTAAGCAGGCGCGCGCAGCCGTATCGGGCGTAGTTGAGGAAATCATCACTGAGCAGCGTGTCCCGCTGAGCGGGGACGAGCAGGCCAGCATCAAGTTCGAGTTGCTCGATGAGGTCTTCGGGTTGGGCCCTCTCGAGCCATTGCTTCGTGACGAAACCATCTCCGACATCCTGGTCAACGGCAAGGATCACGTCTTTGTTGAGCGCCAAGGCAAACTCGAACGAGTCAACACTTCTTTCCGGGATGATCGTCACCTGCTGCAGATCATCGATCGAATCGTATCGCGGGTCGGCCGTCGCGTTGATGAATCCTCGCCCATGGTGGACGGTCGTTTGCCCGATGGTTCGCGGGTCAATGCGATTATTCCTCCACTGGCGCTCGACGGTCCTTCTCTATCGATTCGCCGCTTTGGAACTTTCCCGATGACCACCAACAAGCTAGAGGAATTGAATACTGCTTCTCCGGAGATGATGGAACTGTTGTCGGCTGCCGTCCGCGCGCGCGTCAGCATCCTCGTTTCCGGCGGATCAGGCGCCGGCAAAACGACGTTCCTCAATATCCTCTCGCAATCCATTCCGAAGAACGAGCGCATTGTCACCATAGAGGACGCCGCCGAGCTCAGGCTTGCCCAGGAAAACATCGTGCGTCTTGAGACGCGGCCTCCCAACGTCGAAGGGCAGGGCGCGATTCGGCAGCGCCAATTGCTCATTAACAGCCTTCGGATGCGTCCCGATCGCGTAATCATCGGTGAGGTCCGCGGCGACGAAGCCATCGATATGTTACAGGCCATGAATACCGGTCACGAGGGCTCTATGGCGACCATCCACGCCAACACGGCGCGCGACGCGTTGACCCGCCTGGAGTCAATGGTTGCAATGACAACCATGAATTTGCCGGAAAGGACGGTCAGACAACAAATTGCCTCTGCCATCAAGATCGTAGTTCAGGTCGCCCGGCTGAGTGACGGTTCGCGAAAAGTGATGAGCATCTCTGAGATCACCGGCATGGAAGAGAACGTGATCAGCATGCAGGATATCTTCACCTTCCAAAAACTTGGCATTGGACTGAACGGCAAGGTGAGTGGAGTATTTCGGCCGACAGGCATCCGCCCCAGATTCCTTGAACAGCTTCGCATCGCTGGTATAAACCTTCCGCTGACAACGTTTGACAAGTCCATGGAAGTTAATTGAGACCAAGAGAGAATTCGAGATGCAAATGATATCGATCATTGTTTTCGTGGGCGCCTTCGCGGTGGCGGCACTTATCCTGATTGCCGCGTTTCGGCCCAGGCCTGCGAAAGCCAGGACAGACAATGCGGCCGCGCCATCTAGGCGAACTCATGCGATCGATGATGTGCGCAAGGTGGTGAAATACAGTGCCATTCCGTGGATGAATCAGCTTCTCCAGAAGATGGAACTGGCGCCGCGTCTGCGCATGCTCATTTATCAGGCACAGATGAAGTGGACCGTGGGTCAGCTGATGTTGATGTGTATCGCTTGTGGAGTGGTCCCTTACTATCTCGTCTTGTTACGCACCGGAATGGTGTTACCGTCGCTGGCCATTGGGGTCGCGACGGCTGTCTCGCCGTTCGGGTTCTTGATACTCCGTCGCAACAAACGGTTCGCGCGCTTCAACGAAGAGTTGCCCAAGACGCTGGATCTGATGGTCAATGCTCTTCGGGCTGGGCACAGTTTCAATGCAGCTCTGGAATTGGCGGCGCGTGAAGGAAACGATCCGGTTCGTGGCGAGTTAGGCATGTGCTTCGGCGAACAATACTACGGCCTAGATCTTAGGGACGCGATGGTGAACTTGTTGACGCGCGTCCCTTTGAAGGATCTGCGTATCGTCGCCACGGTGGTGCTGGTCCAGAAAGAAACCGGAGGAAATCTTGCCGAGGTACTGAACAACACCGCGGACGTAATTCGCGAACGGGGCCGGCTCAAGCGTCAGATGTCGGTCCACACCGCACAAGGTCGGCTGACAGGCTGGGTCATAGGGCTGTTACCGGTCGTGCTGTTGATCTTGCTCTACACAATAAATCCCGGGCTCGAAAGCCTTCTTTGGAAACGTGAACTCGGACTGAAGCTCTTGTGCGGTGGCGCCGTAATGATGGTCGTCGGCGGCATCTTGATTCGCAATATTATTCGACTGGACGTCTGAGAGGAAAGATGATTGGGATACTGACATTCTGTTCGATGTTCGCGCTGATTTCCGCAGGCGGTTTCTTTCTGTTCAACCGCGAAAAAAAGCCGCGAATCTCGAGCATATTCAACGATCTTGACGAACGGCGCGGACTGGGTGGCCCGTTGCAGCAGGCTGGAGTCTCACTTGGCATGTTTGTAAGTCGCTTCGATAGCGTTGTGCCGAGATCGCAAAAGGACGTCTCGATTCTGCGACAGAGACTCATACGAGCAGGCTTGCGTGAAAGATCGGCGGTAAAGACATTCTATGGATCGAAGTTCATTTTGATGCTTCTGTTTCTCATCATCGCGCTGTCAACGGGTCTCGCGAGCGTGAATTACTTCATGGTCATCCTGGTTGCGCTGGGAGTTGGTTTCCTCGGTCCGGATTTCTGGCTGACCAGAAGGATCAAGGCGCGTAAGCGGCAGATCCGGCTCGCACTCCCTGACGTGCTCGACTTGCTTGTGGTCTGCGTCGAAGCAGGCCTGAGTCTGGATCTGGCACTTTCTCGCGCAGCCGAGGAGATCGCCGGTACTCGCTCTGCCATCTCAGATGAGTTCTCTGTTGTTCGGCTCGAGCAATGCGCCGGATGTTCAAGAGCCGATGCATGGAAGCATCTGGCAGAGCGGACTGGCGTTGATAGCGTGCGCTATCTCGCTTCGATGCTGATCCAGTCCGAGCAACTCGGCACCAGCATTTCGCGCAGTCTGCGGGTGTATTCGCAGTCCTTGCGGACTCAGCGCATTCAGCAACTCGAAGAGCAGGCGGCGAAGGCGGGAATCAAGATTGTGTTTCCGCTTGCGCTTTTTATCTTCCCCAACTTGTTTCTTGTCGTCTTGGGTCCAGCACTCATGGAGATCCTGGATTCACTGAGCGGCGTTGTCAACCACTAAGTGAAAGGAGAGCACAAATGGACAATGTGACCATCGTTCGAATCGTCGCGGGCGTTCTGTTTGTTGTTATGCTGGGCGTTCTCATCCAGCGTCGGCGTTCACGCGTCGACTGAATGGTTTGGACGGTATGACCGTTCTTGGTTCGCTCATACCGTCCCTAACATCATTAGGACCAGTGTTCAATTACTAGGTCGGGGAAACAAATCGTTCGGGGAATTATCGCCAAAGTATCGGAGTTAGAAGGCAATGAAGAGCCGTTGGAGAGAGGGGGACGAGAGTGGTTCGATCCTCGTTGCCACAGCCCTGTGGATGGTCTTTCTGCTCGGAATCCTCGGTCTTGCCGTTGACTTTGGCCACGTTCTGTATGTGAAGAGGAGCCTCCAAAAAGCGGCGGATGCAGCGGCGTTGGCTGCGGCAATTGAAGTTCGGACATGCGGCGCCACAACCAATTGCGCGGCGATGCAAGCGGCGGCGCAAAGCGCACTGAGGGAGAATGGGCTAGCCGCAACAACCACGCTCACGAATTGCTCCGGGACGGCTGGGACCGGAATTACCCTGACGATCAATAATCCGGTCTGCTCCAATGTAAGTGATCCCAACCGTGGCAAGAGCAACTACGCCGAGGCGAAAGTGACGGAAGCGGTATCCACCTACTTTGCGCGCTTTGTGGGGGTAACCTCGATCAATGTATCCGCGCGTGCTGAAGCTGCGCATGGTATCGGCGGACCATGCATCTATGCATTGGATCCGACCGGCCAGGCCATTACGATCGTTGCGGGTGTTATCGTCAACTCAAAATGCGGAATAGTCGATGAATCAACGTCGTCTAATGCTTTGACTTGCGTAGTCGGAGCCTTCTTGTATGCCCCGAGAATCCAGATTTCCGGCGGAACCAGCGGGCTTCTCTGCCTGGCGACAGCGACCCCTTTAACGAACATACCCGCTCCGACGCCTCGCGACCCTCTAGCCTACCTGCCGGCCCCGGCTCAGGCAAACAGCGCATGTGGCACGAGCACGTCGTCGCCTTATACCGGTTCATCGCATCAGGTCAATATCACCCTCGGCGGAAACGTCACCTTCAATCCCGGCGTATATTGCGGCGGTATCTCGATCACAGCGGCTCTACTTTCGAACATCACATTCAACCCCGGCACTTACGTCCTTCGGGACGCTACAGGGTTTCTCGGCGTCACGACCGGTGGGTTGAAAATCACGCTCAGTTTGATAACCAATATTAACGGCAACGGAGTTACATTCTACAACGAAGGACCAACGGGCGGCTTCGCAATAACTGAGCCGATAAGCGGCGGATCTCTTCTAAGCCTCGGCAACGTCGCCTTGATCGCGCCCTCCAGTGGCACATATACGGGCATATTGTTTTACCAGGCGTCGGGCGTTACAGTAAGTGGACAATTTCTTGCCAATCTTCTCACGGCGAGCGACTTGCAGGGCGCCATTTATCTGCCGAGTGCATCGGTGTCTTACGGTGTCAGCGCCGGGTCTTCCTCTTACAACATTCTGGTTGCCAAGGACATTAATCTCGCTGTTGCAGTCGCAAGCTCTTTCGGTGATGACTACTCGTCGCTTCAGGGCGGATCGCCGTTGAAGGGTGACAATGCAACCCTCATTCAGTGATCGTCAGGAGAACTATAGTGCGTGTCTCTTTTTTGCTTTCAGGCGTGTTACGGAAGGAGGAGGGCTCGAGTCTTGTCGAGCTCGCATTGGCCCTTCCGATGCTGCTGTTGGTTCTTACGGCCGCCGTCGATCTCGGCGAGGCCTTCTACACCGGCATCGCGCTCTCCGGTGCTGCGCACGATGGTGCCCTCTACGGTGCACACAACTCCACTGATGTCGCTGGAATGAAGAGCGCCGCGCGAAATGGGTCCGCCAATTTATCGGGATTCGTGGCATCTGCGACATACGGGTGCGAGTGCTCTGATGGGACCTCCGCCGTTTCCTCGTGCGGGACACCTCCGACTTGCGCATCCAATTATGTCAACTATGTCGATGTAACGGTCACCGCGTCCTATTCGCCGATCATTTCGGTCGCGGGAGTGCCGTCCGCGTCGACCTTTAGAAGCGAGTCTCGAATACGTGTTGGCGGCAATTAGACCAGACAAAGCATCGAGCTCTAGGGGATGAGGGTGTATGTGTCAACTGAAGCGATTGCTCGAAGACGCGGACGGGGGCCAACTCATTGAGTTCACTTTGTGTCTCCCCATATTGCTCACCGTGTTCGTTGGAATTATCTATCTCTCGTTTGTTCTGTACGCAGCACACTTTGTTACAAGTGGGGCAAACGATGGAGCTCGCTACGCTATCGTCCGGGGATCTGAATGGAAGGGTGTAGCCTGCGCTACAACATCGACGGTCAATTGCACAGCAACTAATAGTGACGTCTCAAACTACGTGGCAAGCGTGGTGCCGGGCGGGCTTCGTGCTGCGAATCTGAGTGTTTCCACTACTTGGTCGGGTAGGACCGCTACTGGCGGAAATTGCGACACTCAAAGTGGAAGTAACAGCCCGAATTGCCTGGTTAAGGTACAAGTTACTTATGTACTTACCTTCCCGCTGCCGTATATGAGTTCCCACGGTACGACGCTGACGGGTACCGCGGTCATGACGATCATCCAATAGTCTCTCCCAAGCGACATCGTCCCCACGTAAAGAGCCGTCGTTCGGCCCTGGCACACCACCTTCCCCTCTGTATCGTCCGTTGGTCCGGCTTCTTCGGTAGAGGCGTTTGTGTTGTGTCCATCTGACAACGAACGCATGCTGCATTTGTCTACAAAAGACAACACGGCCGCGATGACTGTATTGATAAGTGCTTATTTCTGGCATTCGCTGTGCGCGACTCAAGTGGCACAGGGATTGCAGAATGCAGGGGCATGGGATCACTGTCAATGAATCGAAGATCAGGCGCCATCCTTCTCACGGCCTTTGTAATTGCGGGTCTCTCCACGCTAACTGTCTCGCGTCTCATTGCCAGCCGTCTTACTCCAGGTAATCACCCCAAGGGGTCAGTCGTGGTGGCTGCGGCGGCGAACATTAAGATTGGCACCATCCTTACCGCAAATGATCTTAAGACGGTAGAGATAGTTGGTGCGCCGCTTGAGGGTGCTATCCAGGACGCCAAGAACGCGATCGGACGGGGTGTTCTGTCGGACATCTATACGGGTGAGCCCATCCTTGAACGCAGACTGGCGCCTGTTGGTGGGGGCGGAGGGCTGGCCGCCACCATTCCTCATGGCATGCGTGTTTGCGCTGTAAAGGTCGATGAGGTTGTCGGTGTATCCGGCTTCGTAACTCCTGGTATGCGCGTGGATGTGTTGATATCCGGTATTCCTCCCGGCGGGGTCGCTGTCGCCGCTGGTGGCTCGCAGGTGCGAACTCTTCTGCAGAATATCGAGGTGAAGTCCGCCGGAACTGATATCGAAGTGGATGGCCAAGGCAAGCCACAGCAGGTACAGGTTGTGAATTTGCTTGTTACGCCTGATCAGGCCGAGAGCCTAAGTCTGGCCAGCAGTCAAACGCATATTCAGCTGGTATTGAGAAATCCTCTCGACACAGAAATTGCGCGCGTCAAGGGGAACACTATCGGGCGCCTGTTCAACGGAAACGAAATAATGCCGTCGCCAGCTATCGTGCGTCGGGAGCCAACTAAAGTTTGGCAGGACTCCTACACGGTGGAGGTTCTGAATGGATCTAAAGGAAGCACGAGGTTTACAGTTGCGGGAGCGAGACAATGAAACAACTCCACAGTGCTTGCCTAGTTTTCTGCCGCTACTTCAGCATGACTGTCCTGCTGTTTTCGATAGGCAACCAAGCTGCCTTCGCATTGGGGCAGACTGTTGTGCACGACAGTCAGAAGCCGGAGCGTCCGGTCTCAATTGTAGCCGGCAAATCAATGGTCATGGACTTTGAGCATCCTGTGCTGAGAATTTCCACGGGCTTGAATGATCTTGTCGAGGCCAGCGTGATCAGCCCTACAGAAGTGCTTATCAATGGAAGGGCGGCGGGACAAACGAGTCTGATCGTGTGGCAGCGCGGGACCGACCGCGAGATTTTCAATGTTACGGTGCTGGCAGACGACTCGGGAGCGAATAGTCGCATTGAAGCGGTCCGGCGCGAGCTTCAACTTGAATTTCCCGACGAATCAATTACAGCCACACTGGACAACGGCTCGCTCTTTCTTCGGGGCCGGGTTCACGACTTGGCTGGATCGGAGCGCGCAGTTCAGATCGCTTCCACCGCACTGGCCTCGACGGGTATCTCCGATCCAAATCCAGGCAAAGCCACCGCGAGCCCGGTGCCAGGATCTGCAGCAGTTTCAGGCAAGGTGGTCAATCTGCTCTTCGTTGATGTGCCTGCCCCTGAGAAGCAGGTTCTTCTCAAGGTACGATTTGCGAGTGTGGATAGGACTAAGGCCAAGGCATTGGGGATAAATCTCTTCAGCCTCGGGCTGGGAAACGTTATTGGGGGGCTCACCACTCAGCAGTTTTCGCCGCCATCACTCTCGGGAGGGTCAGGTGGCGGAACCGGGCTTTCCAAGGGTGGTGGAGTCGCAACTTTCTCTGACGAGTTGAATGCTCTTGCCTATTTTCCAGGCCTTGGAGCAGGAGCGTCAATCAAAGCGCTGGAGACGAGTGGGGCAGTCGAGGTTCTAGCGCAGCCCAACGTGATTGCAGCGAATGGGAAGCAGGCGAGCTTTCTTGCTGGTGGGGAGTATCCCTATCCGGTTGCTCAAGGAGGCGCAAGCGGTTCCGGTCCCACCATCACGCTCATGTTCAAGGAATTTGGAATCCGCTTGAATTTCATTCCAACCATCACAATGCGCGGCACGATTCGTCTTCAGGTCGCTCCCGAAGTTAGCTCGCTCGATTTCAATAACGCCGTGCAGATCTCGGGCTTTCAAGTACCGGCGATCAGCAGCCGCAAGGTCAAAACCGAGGTGGAATTGAACGAAGGTCAGACGTTTGTAATTGGCGGTTTGCTCGATAACAGCGAGACCGACACATTGCAGAAAATCCCCTTCATCGGCGATATTCCCGTGCTCGGCAAGTTCTTTCAGTCAATGTCGAGAACCAAAGCTAACACGGAACTGATTGTTATGGTGACGCCCGAATTGGTAGACCCCATTCCCGCCGGTTCGCCAGAGCCGGAGCTAAACGTGCCCGAGCCCTTCCTAGCCCCAAATTCTAATGTGCCAATGAGTCATCCCGAGTCGAAACTGCTGAGGAACAGCAATGTTGCCGTCGTTCCCAAGAGCGTTCCAGTCGAAAGTCTGATTCAAAGTCAAACTCCCGAGAAGCCGCTCATCACAGATCAATCCTTCATGCCTGCAGCTGCTGGCGGCTCAACGTCTCCGTAATACCCATGGCTGATTACCCCCGAGGTACGTAATGAATGTTGAGTGTTTAGCTGTTTTCACTAGTAACGGGCTTGCATTTGCGGCTGTTCTGTACGTGTTGATGACGTGTGACATTCCTGAGGCCAAAGGGTCGAGAACATCTCGACTGTGGACGAGGGCTTGCCGCATGATGACGCAGTGCTTGGAGGCAGTATCCCTTTGTGTTACCGCCAATATTCGTCATCGCCATGCAGAACGGATCTCACTCGAGGACCAGGAACAACAGATGTCCTCGATGGGTTCTCGGGTGAACAAGGCGTAATGGCCTCCTTTAGATCTTCAACTCAATAAACCTATTAGAGAATGTGTGCCTTGACTCCTGCTGAATCGAATCCTGTCGCGCCGAGATATTCGTCGCCCGCCGCGCGGCCCGATACGTATGCGTGTTCATTCAAAGCCTCTACAGCTCCCTAGCCACGCACGTGTTCATTGCGGAGACGCCTTGGAATCGGCGCCGCGGCTTGTTGGGGTACCCAGAGTTAGAAGATCACGAGGGGCTATGGATCATCCCTGCCGGTCAGTTCATGCCATGGGAATGCGTTATCCCATCGACCTTGTCTATCTGAATAAAAGTCGTACGGTGATCAAGATTGTGGAATCCCTGGCGCCGCGTCGAATGTCGTTGTGTTTACGGCTCATTCTGTAATCGACCTCGTCTCCGGCGCCGCTCGCCGCTCAGGCAGCCTGATTAGTCACCAGTTGATCGCCGCTGTTGCCACCGATTAGTTGACCCAAGGTACAAGCTCGATCGGGCATTGTCTTCCACGCTTCCGGCCTGCGCACTATCTCCGCAGAGACTGTTATGAAGTTATTGCGTATGAACATGGGTGCAATGCATGTTGTGTAGCAATGCTCTACCAACTGCGACGAGCAATAGCTTGTATACGAAGTGCATCACGATGTTTGTGTGAATGTAAACAGACGTAGACACGCGGCTAAAACGATCTGAGGTAAGTCGTGATTATCGAACCCGTCTATTGCCCACGCACATGGCCACTTACTTGCAAACTGTATTGACAGCCCCGCAATGAAGGGGGACTTACACCGCGAGGATGATCACAATGAACGATGTTTTGCTGAAGTTGCTCGTGAAATTCCATACGCTGACCATGCGTGAAGACGGTCAGGATCTTGTTGAATATGCATTGGTGGTCGGACTCATCTCCGTCGCCGCAGTTGCAACGCTGAAGGGCGCTGCTACCGCCATCAACGGTCTCTTGACCAGCATCACAACCACTCTTGACAATGCCTAGTGCCACAATCCATGTTGCAACTGCCCGGGGTTATGGCCGTACCCGGGCTTTCAGTCGGCGGCCACAAATTCCACCTGCAACTCCCCCTTGCAGCCCTCTATAACGGGGCATTCCGCGATCAAGACGGTTTTGAAAAGTAGATGTCTCATGTGAGGTCGTCAATGGCGTCGATTGTCATTTCACTATTGAATGAGTCTGGCAATTGTCCGTTGGTCCTCAACAGGATCAGGTGTGCCATCGGCGATGCGCTCATCGCGATGGATGGCGACCTGCAGGATCTATTGGAATTGACACGACATGTGCCAGCACTGCCGCTCGGTTGGGTTCGGTGCCAATCGGTCTCGTCTGTCGCCGGACAAGGCTCGGGTGGAATTCTGGAGACCTGGGAGTGAAACTCTCGCTCACAGTAGCGGTCGGGACCGCGAACAGGGCCGGTTCTGAGTTGCCTGCAACAGTTGTGGCGGACGGCGTCGGAGGCGCGTCAGGTACCCAGAGCGCATTGTGCCATCCCACGATCGCCTATGTCGTCTTTGTTGTATTTACGAGCCTCTACCTACTGCCGTTCATGCGCATCATGCTTCCTCATAGCAATGAAGGCACGCTTATTTACGGCGCGGAACGGATAGTTCAGGGCGATGTGTTTGCGCGGGACTTCTTCGAGGTGATGGGGCCCGGTTCCTTCTATATTGTGGCATTGTTATTCAAGACCTTTGGCATAACATTTCTTGCCACGCGAATCTGGCTCTTCTGCTCATCATTGGGCATCGCATTGTGTACTTACTTTCTTGCGCGAAGAGTATGCTCGCGGAATGCCGTCCTGCCTTGTCTTGTTCTGGCGGGTATCTGGTTTGGAATGCAATGGCCCTCCGTGAGCCATCATGTTGATAGCAACTTGTTCGCTCTTCTGTCGGTTGTATGCCTTGTTATTTGGGAGGAGCGTCGTTATCCTCTATTGCCCTATGCGGCTGGGCTGCTCGCCGGCGTCACTTCCTGGATTCATCAACCGAAGGGGGCCCTACTATTAGTCGCCCTGCTCTCCTGGTGCCTTTGTGGAACTTCTCTCCGAACGAGCCGCCTCTCCAATTCCTGCCGTGTGCTGCTCGGATTTGTCGCGGTCGGGGTTTCTGCTTGCGCCTACTTCTTCAGCCAAGGGGCCTTGTGGTCGCTCTTTTACGCGAATGTTATTTGGCCGGCGCGAAACTATGGCGCGGTCAACAGGGTGCCTTATGCTCTCGGTATCTTCAGCGAGTACTGGCATCATTGGGCGGCGTTGCAGGGCAGGGTAGCGGGATGGCCGATCGCTCTTGCCACAGTTCTCATCATGCCATTCATGCTCGTGGCGTTGATTCCCGCAGTTCTTCTTCTGACAGCCCCTGGATTGCGTTCGAGGGCAGCCGAACCAAGCACCCTACTCTGTGTTTTGGCCGGGTGGGCTGTCTGGCTATCTGAAATCCATCGCATGGATATTTACCATCTGGCCTTTGGCTGTCCCCTCCTCCTCGTCGTATGCGTCGGCCTGTTGGGCGAACACAAGGCAAGACTCGCCCAAATAGCGACGCAAGTCGTTGCTATTTCGGCCACCTGCCTAATGATCGTCAACCTATTACAGGCGGTGACCGCTAAATCGGTGTCCACCAAGGTGGGAAACATAGGTGTACTTCGACCCGAACCGTTACTCCGATACGCGGACGCGCACTTCCGTGCCGGCGAGGAGGTATTCTTCTATCCTTACTGCCCTGGCTATTACTTCCTGACCGCAACTAAGAATCCCACTCGCTTCAGCATCCTGGTCTATAACTACAACACCGCGACGGAGTTTGAGGAAGTGGTCCATACCCTGGAACAGAGGCGCGTTAAGTGGGTGATCTGGGACGGATCGTTCGACGACCGCATCTTCAAAGCAGTGTTTCCAGGTGTGCAACCCATTCCTGAGACGGCGCGAATCATTGAGCCCTACCTTCAGTCGCGATACAAGCAAGTCGCGAGCATGGAAGGATTCCGCATTCTGCTAAGGAACGAATAAGTGGCCAGCCTGCTCGAGTCCGGACACGATAGAGGATCCGTGGAAGGGGTCCTATCCTACACGCCGAATCCACGGATCGTGTGTATGGAAGTGAGCCTGACAGGGCGTGCGTTCGGCTGCAACGGTGGAAAGCGGTCGCTGCTGGAGAAAGGTAATGTTCGTTTGGTATTTGTAATGCTGGGCTGCGCGATCTACTTTCTCCCCTTCATGCGCGTCTTGCTCCCGCGCACAGACGAAGGCACCTTTCTCGTCGGAGCGACCCGCATTCTGCACGGCCAGATGTTCGCGCGAGACTTTGTGGAAGTAATGGGCCCCGGAACCTTCTACTGGCTCGCAGCTTTCTACAAGACTCTTGGGGTGAACCTTTTTGCGACGCGCGCATGTCTGTTCCTGTCCTGGATGACAACCGGAGCCGTTGTCTACTGGCTGTGCGGACACTTGAGTTCGTTTCGTCGTCTCCTGCCGCTCATGTTGATCGTTGTGACGGGATTTAGTTCCCTAGGCATCGGCATTAGCCATCACATCGACAGCAACTGTCTTGCATTGCTGATGGTTGCCTTTCTAGTCCGGTGGCACCAGGAGCCCCGTTTGCGCTGGCTTGTTCTAGCGGGCGCGCTCGCGGCTCTTACCGCGATAGTCCATCAGCCCAAAGGACTGTTGCTGTTGCTTGCTGTCGGGGTATGGCTATGGATTCAGGAACGAAGACATCATCGCACGGCCCCGGCTCTGTGGGGTGTCGTCGCTGGATTTACCGCAATCGTAGGACTTGCCCTTGGGTATTTTGCGGTGCATGGCGCTGTCGTCGACTTCATTCGCGCGAGTTGCGTATGGCCATTCCAGCACTACAGCGCCATCAATCAGGTGCCCTACGCGTACGGCACATTTGCTTTCAATTGGAGAGGTGTGCCGCTTGTCACGGCGGGTTCCATTGGCATATTTGTCCTCGCAAGTCTGCTTATGGCGCCATTTCTGTATATCGTTGTGCTCCCCGCTTTATTGCCGCTGCAGATCTACTTTGGCCGCCTGCGACCGATACCAGCGAACATCTCGCTCTATCTGCTCTGTGGCTTGTCTCTCTGGTTTTCGGAGTTACACCGAAAAGACATCGTCCATCTCGTCTTCGGATCACCGCTTCTGATTATCGTTAGTATCCAACTGCTCAGCGAGAGCGGGCGGTTGTTGCCGCGTCTCGCCCTTGTTGTACTCACTGCATCCTGTCTCACGCTGGCCGTTTTGAATCTAATGGTCGTTCTTACCGCACATACGGTCTCGACTCGCGTGGGTAAGGTGGCGATGTTTCAAGGAGGCGAAGAGATCGCCGCGCTCAACGCGAACCTCACTCCCGGTGAGGAGATATTCGCGTACCCCTATTGCCCCTCGTACTATTTCCTTACCCAAACTGAAAATCCAACCCGCTTCAGCATTCTGCAATCCGGATACAACACGCCCAGTGAGGTACAGGAAGTAGTTCACGTCCTTGAATCCCACAAGGTGAAACACGTCTTGTGGGATACCAACTTCAGAAAGAAGTCGCTGGCGCTTGTTTTCCCGGCAGCTTTGAAACTCCCTGACGATCTTGTCCCGCTAGAGATCTATTTGCGCGACCAATATACCCCCATCTACAGCCAGAATGGATTTCAGATCCTGGAGAAAAGACATGAACCAATCGGCCATTGAGAGACTGAATGTTGCGGAGTTCGACTACTTCGCCTCGTCCTACGACCAGCTTCTGGACGACCCTCTACGAATGAGCTTCGCGTCGGATGCGCTACACTTCTGCCGGCGAAAATGGTTCGTGCTCGATCGCATGCTTCGCAGGGTTGGCCGAGAATCAGAATCGCTGTCCTGGCTCGACGTCGGTTGCGGGCGAGGTGAGTTCCTGGAACTCGCCGGAAGCCATTTCGCGAACGCTGCGGGATGCGACCCATCAGCCGGGATGCTCTCATACGGACGCTCTTTCGCCACGCACAATCAGCCGCATCCCACAAAATTGCCTTTCGCCTCGCACTCGTTCGATCTAGTTACGGCTGTCTGTGTCTATCACCACGTGGCGGTTGACGCGCGTGCGGAGCTCACCGGCGAAGTTCGACGAGTTCTGCGCCCGGGGGGCCTGTTCTGCATCATCGAACACAACCCCTACAATCCGGTGACGCGCTTGATTGTGAGTCGCTGTCCCGTCGACGCCGACGCCGAACTTCTTTCGCTGAATTCTGCGGCAGACATGGTGAGCGCATCCGGACTTCGTCCCGGCCTCTCAGAGTATTTTCTCTATCTTCCCGAACCATGGTTCAAGAAGTTTTCCGCGATAGAGGCGGCTCTCCGGCAGGTGCCAGCAGGCGGCCAGTACGCCCTTCTAGCGCACGTTAGCGAGCTCTGAACGGAGATCCGGGCACAGTCCATTCGCTTCGATAGACAAAGCTTCCTGGCGCAAAAAGGTAAGCTTCTGCCATGCGTGTCCTCTCCATGGGCCGAGCTTGCCGGCGTCGTCGAACGATGCGCGTATTGAATTGACGTGCTGGACGTTCTAACATAGACTGGCCGACCCCGCAGGGTTCTCAATTTTGCACGGCAAGAATCGGACTTTCCAGGGGCGGATTTCAGCGCCTGGCATGCGGCTCGCCGTCTCGCAAGCTACTGTCTATTATTTTCGAAAGAGCTCCGGTGAGACCATGAATTATGCCATCAGAGACCGCGCACCAGCTGTAGAGCGGCCGCTATGCGTGGATCTTGACGGCACTCTCACCAAGGTCGATACGCTGTATGACAGCCTGATGTTGTTACTGCGGAAAAATCCGCGGGCCGTCGTGCATTTGCCAGGATGGCTTGCCGGCGGTAAGGCAAATCTGAAGTCGCATTTGACCCGCGCTGTCGCTCTGGACGTAACGCGACTCCCCTACAACCAGGCGCTCCTTGAATATCTACACGGTCAGCGCGAACTAGGCCGTCCAATTTACCTTGCTACGGGAGCGGACCGCGAACTGGCAGAAAAGGTCGCTATCCATCTAGGAATTTTTGATGGCGTTCTTGCCAGCGATGGGGCAAGCAATCTGACGGGGAGAACCAAACTGGCGAAATTCCGCCAGTTCTTCAACAATTCCGACTTTGATTATGTCGGCAACGCGAGGCCCGACCTGGAACTGCTGGCAGCATCCGTGGCCCCAATGGTCGCCAATCCGAGTATCGCTCTGCTTGGCTCACTCCGATCTCGGGACATTAAAGTCGAACATTGCTTCACCGATCGGGCGCCCTTCTGGCCGAGTGTGATCCGTGCGATCCGTGTGCATCAATGGGCCAAGAATGTCCTGATTTGTTTGCCTTTCATACTCGGGCACAAGTGGAACTTGGACGTTGCGCGCCTCGCTCTTCTGGCGTTTTTCTGCTTCAGCTTTTGTGCGTCAGGGACCTACCTTGTGAATGACCTGCTGGACATGGAGGCCGACCGGCATCACCTGAAGAAGCGCATGCGGCCTTTTGCCGCGGGAGATCTTCCGGTTCTGGGCGGCCTTGCAATGAGCGGCTTGCTCATTCTGCTTTCGGCGACGTGTCTGCTGTTCCTGCCAGTGGCATTTACGGCGTGGCTGGCAGCTTACTTTGTGTCCACGCTCGCCTATTCCTTTTACCTCAAGCGCATGGTCCTGTTGGATGTTTTGGCTCTGTCTGGTCTTTATACACTACGTCTACTGGCAGGCGGTGCGGCGACGTCAACGCCGATTTCTCACTGGCTTTCGGGGTTCTCCATCTTCCTTTTTCTATCTCTCGCCATCGTCAAGCGGTTCGCCGAGCTCCAGAATTCCCTTGAGGGCGGGCTGTCGCCCAAGAACGGCCGCGGCTATCAATTGTCTGACCTCGAGCAGATGCGGAGCTTTGGTACGGCCAGTGCTTTTGCGTCCGTTGTCGTGTTTGCCAACTACATCAGTGGGTTCGATGTGATCGCCCTGTACCACCAGCCGAGACTGTTATGGCTGGTTATGCCTCTCCTCATACTCTGGCTCTGCCGGGTCTGGTTGCTGGCGTCGCGCGGCGAATTGAATGAGGATCCCGTTGTATTTGCTCTTACAGATCGCATGAGCCTCTTCATTGGGGCCGCAGTGGCTGTCATCGCCCTCCTGGCGCAGTAACCCGGGCGACCATCCGCCAGAAACCTATCGCATTGGCCTGCCCGCACTATCCAGCGACAACCGCCGGACTTTCCGCATCGAAGCATAGACACCGAAGGGCTGGAGATACTAGGCTCCATGCGAGTCCCATGCCTCAAAGGGGTCGGGCGACACAAGGTTGTTTCCGGCCTCCCGTTCCGCATCGGTGATACTTGAACCGTTGACCGGGTGGGGTCCGTGCCCGGTCTGACCGGCCCCGTCGAGCTGCACCGACGGATCCGGGCTGGCGCGGCAGTTGATTCTGAAACAGGGTGCTTACGATGGAATTCCACATTTCGCGCAGCGCACGGGAACGCTATCAGTTCCCCGAGACTCTCTTTTCCTATAACGGCAATGTTGTCTTTGCGAATATGGCTGCATGCCGCACGTTTGCGCATCGCATGAACCAGGTCCGCGAGTCAGAGAAGTTTCCGGAACAGGCAGTTCACGCAGGCGCCCTCTATGCCATGGGGTTGATTGACGAGGCCACCCATGTGCTGATGGCGCGCTATCGCGAGCAATTTGACAGCCGCGTCATGGCCGATGCGTTGCAATGGTTCGGATCCCAGGTGGGCCCCGAGGAACTCGACAAGATGCTTCTTACCTTTGTGGAGCATTTCCCGGGATCGACCATCATTCGGGGCGATGATACTCCGCAACAATGGCTCGCAAAGTCCTCTAACGGCATGCCCCATCGGGAAGCCGCTATGGAAGAGCTTCTGCTTCTTTGGACGGCCAATAAGAATGAGGCTTTCAAGCCCTTCGAAGAGCTTTTTCAGGACAAGAGCCTGGCCGAAAAGACAGTGTATCGCCAGGTGACGCAGCAGTTTCCAGACTACTTCGCGACCCGTCCATTAATCCCGTTGCCCAATGCCAAGTCCATGAACCTGCTCGACCTGCTGCGCAGACCCGCAACGGCTGCGCCCAAGTCTCTTCGCGAGCAGCTTGAGATTCTGCGGAACCTATGGAAGCCGCTGCTGGGCGATGAACTGGAGCGATTCCTGCTGATCGCAGGCGAAATTCTCCACGAAGAAGAACTGGCCATCTGGATGCAGTTCAATCCTGACGCGGCGCGGACGCGAGCCGCAGCAGAAGAGGCCGCGCGCATCCGTCGCGAACGAGGAGAGCAGCAGTGGCCTTCAATCGCCAGCACCGCGGACGTAATTACGTTCGGCGATCCAGCCAACGAATACGAAAAATTCTCTCCCGATACCGCGTGGATGCCGACCACAGTGATGATCGCCAAGAGCACCTACGTTTGGCTTCATCAACTCAGCAGGCAGTTCAGCCGGCACATCCGCATTCTGTCCGACATTCCCGACGAAGAGCTTGCCACGCTGGCGCATCGCGGCATCAACACGCTCTGGCTTATCGGCGTGTGGGAACGCAGCCGCGCTTCCAAGACAATCAAGCTTCTCTGTGGCAACCAGGATGCGGTCGCGTCAGCATATTCACTGTTCGATTACCGCATCGCTGATGATCTGGGCGGAGAACAGGCGTACATCAACCTTAGGGATCGTGCCTACCGTCACGGAATCCGTCTCGCCAGTGACATGGTGCCCAACCACATGGGCATCGACTCGCCGTGGGTGGTTGAGCACCCTGATTGGTTCATTGGGCGCTGGGAGTCGCCCTACCCCGCCTACAGCTACGATGGCCCGGATCTCTCCGCCGACGGCCGCGTCGAAATCAAGATTGACGATCATTACTTCACACAAACCGATGCCGCTGTCACCTTCCGGCGTCGCGATAAATCGAGCGGCGAGACCCGTTACATTTACCACGGCAACGATGGCACGAGTTTTCCGTGGAATGACACCGCCCAGCTCGACTACCTGAATCCAGCTGTCCGCGAGCAGGTAATCCAGACCATCCTCCACGTGGCACGCCTTTTTCCGGTCATACGCTTCGATGCGGCCATGACTTTGGCCAAACGCCACTTCCACCGCCTATGGTTTCCTGGACCCGGATCGAGTGGCGCCATTCCATCGCGCGCCGAGTACAGCATGAGCGACGAAGAATTCAACCGCATTATGCCCGATGAATTCTGGCGCGAAGTCGTGGATCGTGTCGCGGCCGAAGTACCCGGAACACTTCTCCTCGCCGAGGCCTTCTGGTTGATGGAAGGCTACTTCGTCCGCACCCTCGGCATGCATCGCGTCTACAACTCGGCATTCATGGTAATGACGCGTGACGAGGACAATGCCAAATACCGCTCGGTTCTCAAGAACACGCTGGAATTCGACCCCGACATCATGAAGCGCTATGTCAACTTCATGTCGAACCCTGACGAGCGCACCGCCATTGACCAGTACGGTAAAGGCGACAAGTCTTTCGGCGTAGCCGTCATGATGTCCACCCTGCCCGGTCTGCCCATGTTCGGCCACGGGCAAATCGAGGGCTACACCGAGAAGTACGGCATGGAGTACTATCGCCCGCGCTACGACGAGACTCCGGACGGGTGGCTCATCGAGCGGCATGATCGCGAAATCGCGCCGCTGCTGAAGCGCCGCTGGCTCTTTGCGGAAAGTTACAACTTCCTGCTCTACGACTTCTTCCACGACTCCGGCTCTGTCGACGAAAACGTCTACGCCTACTCGAACCGCGTCAACGACCAGCGAGCCCTGATTGTCTACAACAACGTCTATGGCTCAACCCAGGGCACCATTCGCATGTCGGCCGCCTATGCAGACAAGGGCTCTGGACAGCTTCGCCAGCGCTCTTTGTGGGAGGGCCTTGGCCTCAACGACGCAGGCTCGATCCTGTCGTTCCGCGATTCTCTGACTGGCCTCGAATACCTCCGTCGCGCCCGTGAGATTGGCGATCGTGGCCTTCGGCTTGAACTCCACGCCTACCAGAGCCACGTCTTACTGGATTGGCGCGAACTCTATGCCTCCGCCAGCCAGCCCTGGGACCGGCTGTGTGACCAACTTGGCGGCCGCGGCGTGCCGAGCCTTGATGACGCCCTCGTGAATCTCGAACTGCGGCCCGTTCACGACGCATTGCGGGCCGCGCTCGATCCTCACCTCGTCCACATGCTCGCTGAACTGGCCGAGCCAGCGCAGATAGCTGGCGCCCCCGCGAGAAAGAGCAGCGGCAAGTCACAGAGCGTCTTCTTCGAGCGTGCATGGTCGGCGGCCGCGCAGCTGCTGACAACAGCCCTGCCTGCGTTGGCCCGGCGAAGCGGGGGTGACCGCGCCATCAATGTGACCCTCGTAGCCTCATTGGCGCCCGTATTCCGCAAACTCGTCAGGGGCGCCACTCTCCTGCATTCGATGGAAGCGCTTTTCCCGGTTAAATGGCCGGCCAGCGCCCGCCGCATGCTGCCAAACGCTAATCCTCAGGGCCCGTCCACGGCCCTTTGGGGCCCGGTACTTGCCTGGATTCTTTTGCAGGTGACGGCGGAAGCGATTGATGCAACTCGGCCCGAGCAGTCGGCAGTCGACGTGTTCGATCGTCTCCGGCTGCGTGAACCCCTCGCGCAGGCCTTCCACGCACTCGGACTTGAGGGTGAAGAGGGTTGGCGCGCGGCAGCTCGCATCAAAGCGTTGCTCCTGATTGAATGCGACGCCTGCCTGGAGGCAGCTGAAGCCACCGCCGAGGCTGCCAAGGCCGTCAGTCAAGATGAGGGGACTAACGCAACGGCCGAGATCGTTTCACAAGATGCAATTGCTGCGGTGGCAGCGTCTTCATCGCGCAACGGAGCCAGGGAACCTGCGCCTGCAGCATCTACGTCATCTCTTGCCGCCGCCGCTGAAGCGCTCGCTTCAGAAGCCTCGTCGAAGACGCCGACTGCTCAAACTTCGAGGCATTCTGCGGACGACCTGCTTATTCCGCCGCAATTCTGGGGCGATCCCGACGTGCGCTGGCTGACCGGCGCTCACCTTTCCGAAGGAAAGACCTATCTCGTGCGGGAGCCGTTTGAACAACTCCTCTGGTGGCTGCAACTGCCGGCTCTCTTCCGGATGGCCACGGCAGCCAAGCCAAGTCGCGCCGACGCATTGCTGATTGGCAAAAAGGTTGATCGCGCACACGCAGTGCTGGAAGCCGCGGGTTATCGTCTCGACAGACTTCTCCGAATCGGAAGAGCCCGAGGCAAAAGAACTTGAGCCAACACCCCCGCCGCAACCAACTCCGTCACTGGAGAAGGAAACGATGGTGAGTAGCCCCAAAAAGCCCGACAGGATCAGCGAGCTTGATCCTGACGAGCCTGATCCTGAAGACCTGCATCCGCAGGAACCCGTGGCTGCCCAGCCTGTCGGCCCAATCGATCCGGATGGGCCGCCCGAGGAATACTAACGCCGACTTAGACCTCGTGACGCTGAACGATCCGGTGCCACGCTAGTTCTGGATCAGCCCAAAGGCGCGGCAAAAAGCCTCTGCGGCCTGCGGCCCAATGTCCTTCATTGGCGCGCCGGCCTCTCGGTGGAAGACGTGCTTGTAAAGCATCGGCCCCAGCAGGAGCGCCATCGACACTTCCAGGTCCAGGTTCTGGGGCAACAGGCCCCGCTCCATGCCTCGCCGCAATATGCGCTTGAGGCACTGCCGAGGCGGTTCCATCACACGATGCCGCCACGCCTTCCCAAACTCCTGGTGCAGCGCAGAATAGGCAATAAGACTTGGCATCATGCGCTCTCGCGCTTCATCAAACTCATCCGGAGGCTTGCGACTCAACACCGTGGCCAGGTCGCGTTGCATGTCGCCGGTATCCACATCCTCAGGTTCGCGATCCAGCCCGTTCATGTAGAGCATCACTTCCAGCAGCAGCGCCTCTTTGTTCTCCCAGTGGTTGTAGATGGTCGCCTTGCTTACACCGGAAATGCGCGCAATTGCGTCCATACTTGTGGCGTCAATGCCGCGCTCGCCAAATAGCGCCAACGCGGCATGAATCACCTTCTCATGTGCTTCGGGACTTCGCGGACGGACCAAGCTCAGGCCTCGATCTTGTTAAAGCGCCACGCGCCGAAGACGACAAAGACCGCTCCCACCACGACCAGCACGAGCAAATCCACCCGCGGATCGAACGCCGCCAGTGGCGATCCGAAGACGTTGCGCATGCCGTCAATTCCATAGGCAAGAGGATCGGCCTTCGTTATGTAGCCAAGAACCACCCCGAGGCCGGTGAGAGGGAAGAGCGCTCCGGACAGGAAGTAGATCGGCATCACGAGGAAATTCATGATGAGCTGAAATCCCTGCATGTCCTGCAGGCCTGATCCGATGGCCATACCCAGGGCCGCGAACAGAAAGGCGATCAGCACCATGAATCCCATGGCCGCCGGAATCATTGCAAAGTTTGCGGGCCGGAATCCGGCAAGCATGCAAATCAACATCACCAGCGTTCCCTGAATCACCGCCACCGTGGCCCCGCCCAGCGTTTTCCCAACCATGATCTGGAGACGCGACACCGGAGCAACCAGCGTCTCTTTCAGAAAGCCGAACTGGCGATCCCAGAGCAGGCCCAGCCCCGAGAAGATGGAGGAGAACAGGACCGACATGCCGATCACGCCTGGGGCAACAAACTGGAGATAGTTCCCGTTGCCGGCACGCTTGAACACGGGGCCGAGACCAAATCCCAGCACCAGCAGGTAGAGAATCGGCTGCCCCAGTGACGCCACAATCTGCGCTCGCGAGCGCGTGTAGCGCTTCAGTTCCCGTAACCACAAAATGTAAATCGCGCTCATCGTTTTCCTCCGCCCCACATCTTGGCAAACTGTCGCATTTGGTCGGCTGAACCCGCGCTCTCATCGCGGATCGTTGAGCCGGTCAACTTGAGGAATGCATCCTCCAGCGTCGCGGTCCCGGTCTGTTCCTTGATGGCCGCCGGCGTACCCTGTGCGACGAGTTTGCCGTGATCGATCACCCCAATGCGATGGGCCACGCGGTCGGCCTCGTCCATGTAGTGAGTGGTCAGAAACACCGTCACTCGCTCTGATTCATTCACGTTCTTGACGTGCGTCCAGAGCTGGTTGCGGCTCTGGGGATCGAGTCCGAGGGTTGGCTCGTCCAGGAAGAGAATTCGCGGTGTGTGCAGAAACCCGCGCGCTATCTCCAGCCGACGCTTCATCCCGCCCGAAAACTTCTTTACCTGGTCGTTGCGTCGGTCCCACAGCTCGAACAGCTTCAGCAGCTCTTCCGTCCGGTGCTTTCGAATCTTCGACGGCACATGGTAGAGCACACCGTGGATCTCCATGTTTTCGGCGGCCGTCAGGTCTCCGTCCAGGCTGGGATCCTGAAACACGATACCGAATCGCTTGCGCGCTTCATTCTGGCGGACGAGGGGATCGAGGCCGTCCAGTTGAATATTCCCAGAAGTGGGTTTAAGAAGCGTCGTTAACATCTTGATTGTGGTGGTTTTACCCGCGCCGTTTGGGCCGAGGAAGGCGAAGATCTCTCCTTCCGCCACGTCGAACGAAACATCGTTCACCGCGGTAAAGGAGCCAAAGGTCTTCACGAGGTTCTGAACACGAATCATGCAGGACCCTCCAAAATACAGATTCAATACTGAACGGTTCAGTTCAGAAATGTCAAGACACGAAAAATGTCAGTCAAAAAATGGAAAGCGCACCCGGCATCACAAGCCGTATCTGTCACAAGTCAACCCGTAAAAAGCGCGATGACGGCGGTGGGGGAGACGCCAAAGATGCTCGCTGTCTTAGCAAGAGAGGAGCCTAGGGCCTCGAGATTCGCGCTGGAAGCAAAATCATCGAGCAAACCGATCAGACTTGCCGGAAGAGTCGCAGGACTCGTGTCGCTGTCTAAATGAGAACTGCCCTAAAAGGGCTCACCGAAATATGAATACTCACAAGCCATTTTGCGAGAGAAAAGCGCTCGATTCCACCGTCTCGCCGCGGCTTGCAAATACGCTCGTTCATGTATCGGACCATCGCGTTAGTCGATCTAGGAATTGAAGTTACCGGGCATCACGTTAGTAATCATCAATCTGTGGAAAAGTGTTCCACGTGGAACACTTTTCCACAACTTAAGCCGTTCGTTTAGTCGATCTTAGCGCGCTTTCTTCAGGTGAAAACTAGAGTGACGTAAATCACTGCATGAACTTTTCAACGCTGCTAGCCTAGAGGCCCCGCCGCGCGCGGAACTCGCGCACTACGTCCGCGGGATCAAGGTGATTTCCATCGACAGCTTCGTTCATCGAACGCATGTCATCGGCACTGATTTTTCCGGCTAGAGAGTCCAAAGCGATCTGAATTTTAGGCCAGCGCCGCAGAGCCTCCTCCCGCACCAATGGCACCGCCTGGTAAGGAGGAAAGTAGTGGCGGTCGTCGGCGAGCGCGGTTAGGCCGAGTGCCTGGATCGGGCCGTCCGTCGAGTTGGCGGCGATCATATCCACCTGGTGAGCCTGCAGCGCGCGATAGAGAAGCCCAAGATCCATCGTCCTCGGTGTTCCATCGAACCTCAGCCCGTAGGCAGCGCTCAGTCCCGGCAGCCCATCCGGTCTTTGTTCGAACTCGTAGCCTACTCCGAGCTTCCATTGCGGTGTGTAACGTGCCGCCTGGCTAAGGGCGGTCACTCCAAGTTTCCGGGCGTCGTCGCCGCGGATCACCATGGCAAATGTGTTCTCAAACCCCAACGCCGGTCCGGCCGCCACCTGGAACCGCGACTCATACAAGCGACGAACCGTGTCGAGAACACGATCAGGGTCGCGATCCAGTGGCTGCTTCAGGATTGCCGTAAGCGCAGTTCCGGTGTATTCGACGTACGCGTCAATGCGGCCGGCGATAAGTGACTGGTTGGCGATGTAGCTGCCGGCCAGGTAGAAGCGGCGCTCCACCTTCAGACCGGACTTGGCCTCGATCTCTTGCGCCAGGAGCTCGCCCAGCACTACCTGCTCAGTGAAATTCTTCGCGCCCACCACGGGATGATCAGGCCGGGGCGGGGAACAGGCAGAAATGGCGACGAGGGCTGCTCCACCGAGCAAAACAGCCAACGTCACGCGCATAAACTCCCAAATTGGGTGCGGAAACCGAGTGATCATGCCGGCGCCTTAAACCACCGTTCGAGCAAGCCAAGGGCGCTGTCGGCAACCAACGCCAGCAGCGCGGCGGGAATCGCCCCCGCCAGTACCAGCCGGTTGTCGACCGACGCGACACCGCGGAAGATCAGCTCGCCAAGGCCGCCCGCGCCCACTGCCGCGGCTATCGTTGCGATGCCCACGCAGGTGACCGTCGCCGTTCTCAGGCCCGCAAGGATGAACGACGCGGCCAACGGCAACTCGACCTTGATCAGCCTTTGCCAATCGGTGAGCCCTAAGGCGCGTGCCACTTCGACAACCGCCGGGTCGATACCGCGAATGCCGGTGTAAGTATTTCGCAGAATCGGAAGAAGGGCATACGCCGTCAGTGCCACAATCGCGATGCGCGCTGCTCGTTCTCCCAGCCACGGCAAGGGCAGAAGAAACCCGAACATCGCCAGCGACGGAATGGTCTGCAGCACGTTGGCAATTCCAATGACTGGCCTCGCCCAGCGCGGCGAGCGTGTAAGACCAATGCCCATCGGCACGGCGATCGCGGTCGCGGCCAGCATCGCCGCGCCGGTGAGCCAAAGATGCTCGAAAGTCAGCGTAGCGACTTCGCCGCCATATTGCGCAAAGAAGCCGCCGCTCATGCGCGGCCTCCTTCATGTGCGGCTTGTCGTTCGCCACGATGAAAGGCTTGAACGTAGCCGACGATCTCGGGCTGCTGCGATTTCATAAACTCAACTGGCGCAAGATTCGCAACCAGCTTGCCCTCGCTCAGCAGAACGATGCGATCGGCCAGGTAAAGCGCTTCGTCCAGGTCGTGTGTCACCAGCAGAACCGTCTTGTGCAGCTTGCCGAGCAGATCTCGGAGCATGTCCTGCATCTCCGCACGGGTGAGGGGATCAAGGGCTCCGAAGGGCTCATCCATGAGCAGAACCGCGGGCTCCGCTGCCAGCGCGCGGGCAAGCCCGACACGCTGCCGCTGGCCGCCGGAGAGTTGGTGCGGCGAGCGGGTTGCGAAGCTTGTGGGATCAAGTCCGACCGCCGATAGCAGTTCGTGGCTGCGGCGTTGTCGTTCTTCTTGGGGCCGTCCTTTGGCTTCGAGCACCACGCCTACATTGCGCTCAATGCTGAAGTGCGGAAACAGCCCAGTCTCCTGGATCACGTAGCCAATGCCTCGCCGCAGCGCGATCAGGTCCGCAGTCTGTACGCTTTTGCCGCTGACCAGCACGTCTCCCGACGACGCCTCCAACATGCGGTTTACGGTGCGCAGGAGTGTCGTCTTTCCGGATCCGCTGCGGCCCAGAATCGCGGTCGTGGTCCCTTCTCCCACTTCGAAGGAAATCCGATCGAGAAGGAGTCGCCCCTGGGGCGTGCCAAAGGATACGTTTTGGAATTCGATTCCTGCGCTCATTGGCGCCCGGTTGTCATGGTCATCGATTAAAAGGATATTCCTGCACCCAATGGAACCCGCGGCTGGTGAGAAGAAATTTTGTGTGGTCGATCTTCCGGAGATGAAGGGAAACTCGGCGTCCATCCAGGGTGCCGTCGAGAACGATCGTGTCAGGTGTTGGAAGAGTAATCGTGAAGTCCGATTTCCAATTCTTGCTTTTTCCGTCGGTGATGGAAAGAGTCTTCTTCTCAAGGGAGACAGCTGACGAATAGAACTTGACCGTGTCGTTCATCGCCTGCACTTCAAGAACCCCGGGATATTCAAAGATCATGCGGCGCCAGATTTCATTGTTAGTCACCAACAGTTGGGTAGATTGTCCATTCACCATGTACTCTTCGATGTCCCAAATCCCGTAGAGAGCAGGTTTAGGAGCACCCTTGCCGTACTGATGCCAACTGTCCCAGACTCCAATGGCGTTGCACACGAGCATCCATGCCCACAGCAGAACGAATAGACTTGAAGCGATTCGGCGGCGGCGAAGCGATGCAAACAATGGCTCATGGATTGAAGGCCCAGCCTGGCGATTCAGGATGAAGAAGTTTAGAAGTCTCGGAAATCCGGGCGAAAGCAGAAAGAGCGACATCAGGATCAGGTGAAACGAGAGAAGCTTGACCGGCACGTCATAGGTCATGTTCAGGACAAAAACCTGCACCATATCCACCAGGCAAACAAGGGCTCCGAGCGTGATTGTCCGCGGAGAGACGAGCAACAGGCCGCCGAGAAATTCAGCGCACCCCGCAAAAGTTTCGTAAGCAGGCGTAGCCGAAATCGAGGACCACAGAACGCCCATAGGCGAGAAGTTGCCGAATGGCTCGACCTGCGCGTAGAGCGAGATCGATGGCATTTGCAAGGGGAAGATCTTGATCAACCCGTAGGTAAACATCTGGCCGGCCACACAAAAGCGCAGGAAGAGCCAGAACCACTTCAAGAGCTGCGGATAGCTGGTGTGTTTTCTGTCCAGAATGGTCCAGAGCGCGGTAGCCAGGAGCGACGCTACAAGCATGCAGAACATCAGGACCCAGTCGTAGGTCTTGTCGCCGCTCCCGCTGCCCGAATAGATCATAGGCGGTTTCGCGCCAAAGACATGCGCGCCAACCCAGAAGACGAAGGGGCGGATGGGCCAGAGCGTGCCCCAGTCCGGGACTTCCACTTTAGGGATTGCAAAGACGGAGTTGATAATCTGCGTTCCGATGCAGTAGAGGCCGAAATAGACGAAGCAGAATCGGAACGCGACGCGGGAGGCCGGACTCCAAATCGCACCGGTCGACTGAATGGTCTGAGGTTCAACCGCGGTTTCGACGTCCATTGCGACTCTCTCAATTCATGCAAATTTGTATGAAACCAACGCGCAAAAGATTGAAGGAGAAGCGAGGATCTGGAAAATGGCAGGATTGTAACACGCCCTCAATTTGTCAAAAAATGCGGCGATTAGCCCTGGAAATCTCAAATCGGCGGGAGCCTCAAGTTGACCGCTCTTGTGAGAGAGTATTCCTGTGGACGCTGGTGCTCTAGTGGCTTCAATCACTTCCATTTGTCGCAATGAGCCTCGCACCTTAGAATCACTGGAGAGCCTGGCGGCCCTGGGGTCGGTGGAGCTTTAAGGTGTCAATGAGCGAACAGGAATCAGGGAATCCTACGCCGGCTCCAAAGGTTTCGCCGGCCTGGATCAGAATTGAGCGGGCGCGCCATCCCCAACGGCCCTACCCCATGGACTTTATCGAGCGGATCTTTACTGATTTCAGCGAGATTCACGGGGATCGTGCCTTTGGCGACGATGAAGCTGTGGCATGCGGCATGGCTCGTCTCAATGGCGACGAAGTCCTCGTCATCGGCAATCGCAAGGGCGGCAGCACCAAGGAGCGTGTTCGGCGCAACTTCGGCATGCCCAATCCGGAAGGCTACCGCAAGGCCCTTCGCTGCATGCGGATCGCGGAGAAATTCAACCGGCCGGTAGTCAGCTTTATCGACCTGCCCGGTGCGTATCCGGGCCTGGGAGCGGAAGAGCGGGGACAGGCGGAGGCCATTGCCCGCAACATCCTTGAGATGTCCCGCTTGCGCGTTCCCACCATCTCCGTCATCACCGGTGAGGGCGGTTCTGGCGGCGCTCTGGCGCTGGCCGTGAGCGACCGCGTCTTGATCCTCGAAAATGCGCTCTACTTTGTGATTACGCCGGAGTCCTGCGCGGCCATCATGTGGCGCGACGCCAACCAAAAGCAGTTGGCGGCCGAAGCCATGCGCATCTCGGCGCCCGAGATCTCCAAGCTGGGCTGCGTGGATGAAATCATCCGCGAGCCGGCCGAAGGTGCCCATGTGGATCCGCCCGCCGCGGCTACAACTCTCGGAGAGTCGCTGCAGCGGCACATAACGGAACTCAGGGCAATGCCGGTGGATGCCATGATCGCTGCGCGCCAGGCCAAGTTCCGCAATATCGCCCAGTTCTACACGGAAGGTTAGGCTTTTGGCCGATTGCTCTACGAATCGTTCGGGACGTGATACGTCTGCGCCATTCTGCAGCCCGGCGGAAGCGGGGCGGCGATGAACGAGCCCCGTGTCGACGGCCGTTTGCTCGCTTTCGCGCAGTTTGTGGCCGGGTTGTTTTATTACTTCCTGGCTTGGGCGCTGGCCACGCGCGGAGCCAGGGGCATGTCCGCCGACCAATGGCGTCCCCTGGTCGAGCAGGCCATGCTCGTGTTTCTTCTCTTATTGGGATCTTCCGGGATCGGCTACGCGCTCAATCGTCAGCAACACCCGATCAGCGCCCAGGGCCTGCCCCGCCGTCCAGGTTGGCCGCGCGAACTGGCCATGGGCCTTGCCATGGGTTGGGCGGCAGCCCTTGTATGCGTTCTGATCATGACCATCGGTGGTGGCGTTGCCATTCGCCTATCGCTCGGAATCAGTTCCTGGGGCTGGCTCTTGGTGAACTTCGCGCTGTTCGGCCTGGCCACACTCGCTGAAGAAATCGCCTTCCGCGGATACGCCTTTCAGCGGCTTGCGAGGGCTGTTGGTTCGCCTGCGGCCGTGCTCGGCTTTTCGCTCTTGTACGCCTTTCTCCAGGCCCTGCACACTGGAACCACCCGCGCCAGCATTGCCGTTTCATTTTTGCTGGCTGTCGTGTTGTCCACCGCATACCTGCGGACGCGCGCGCTTTGGGTGAGTTGGGGCCTCAATTTCGCCTGGAAGGCGACCCGCGCGCTTCTCTTCGGCCTGGCGGTTGGCGGTGATAGCAGCCATTCTCCCGTCGTCCAGGGCGATCCCATGGGACCATTCTGGTTAACGGGCGGCGGATTTGGTCTGGAAGGCAGTTGGCTGGCATTTGCGGTGCTGCTTGTTCTGGTTCCGCTGGTCTATAGCGCTACCAGCGAACTCGATTACCGCTACAACACGCCCGAGATCATTCCCGGCGGAATTCCGGTGGATCTGGATGCCGCAGCGCGTCGCCAACATGATGCAGCCATGGGCCCTGCAGCTGATCCTGCTCCTCCCGGCCTTATCCAGATTCTGCCGCTACCGCCGGCGCCGGTTTCACCGAATCCTGACTCATCCGGCCAGGAATCAGGCAACGAAACGTTTCCGGGATGACTCCCACTTAGTAGTACGGGCGGGGCCTGCTGAACGCACTCAGGGACCGGATGAAAGCGAATTTGACATTCGTACTTGCGTCTCTCGACTCTGTGCGCGATGCTTGTTCCAACCCAGGGGGAGATCGGCCCCATGAAACCTGCCAATTCGCTCGCGTCAAATTCGTCGCTGTCACTCGAAAAGACCGGAATTCAAAACATCTCAGCGGTAGTCTGCGGCCTTTCGCTGCTTCTCACGGCTGCCGCGGGCGTTCGTGCCCAGGTCATCACAATCGACACCAAGGGTCGGCCTCAGAACGGCTCTGGCGGCGGCACAGTCGATCGGCGCTTTTCACAGATTGAGCCCACAAAAGTGCCGCTCACCAAGAGCGTACTTGATGCCAAGACCCGGCTCGAATTGATCCGCGTCATGCAGGCGGAGCAGGGCTTTGCAATGCGCCCGTTCCCCAAGGGACATAAGGGACTTACACTCGTGGCGAACGGCAAACTTGAGCCCGCCGGCGAACCCTACTTGAACATGGTGACGTCCGAGGGCCTGTGCGCCAAGCCGGGCGATCGCGTGGTCATCACCGACCTCAAGTTCGAACACAACAAGATCATCTTCATGCTCAACGGCGGCCCCGACGCAAAACACCGCTTCCTGCGGCATATCGAGATAGGCGCCGGCAGCGTCATGAATCCCGTCGTACAGGATGATGGCCAAACACCCCAGGGCGCGCGTCTCACCCTTACCTTCAAAGACCAGGTTCCTGAACTGACCGGCTCCGACGTTAAGGCTCTGCTTGACTCCGCTCATTTCCTTCGACGTCAAGACGCCGATCCAGGCCTTTACCGACACCCTGCCACCCAAACTCAAGGATGCCATCCTCAACCATCAGGTGATGGTTGGCATGAGTACCGACATGGTGCTCTTCTCCATGGGTGCGCCGCAATCGAAGACCCGCGAGATGGAAGGCCAGATGCCATTTGAGGAGTGGATCTATGGCGCCCCCCCTAAGCCGGTTGAATTCGTGCGCATTAATGGCAATCGCGTGATCAGGGTTGAGGTGGCCAAGGTTGGCCAGGCACCGCAGATCTTCACCAAGGACGAAGTCGAGGGAATGATGCGTACCGACGGCGACCCCCTCGAGCCCCCCAGCAGCCATACGAAAACGATTGCGCTCGGCGATGCCGGCTACGATCCCGACAAGCAGGCCGCGCCCGCTCCCCCAAGTCTCCGCAAGGACGGTGAGGCCGTGCCGCAGGGACCCGATCGAAACACCGAGGGCGCCATGAAGCCGGTGGAGTTCCCCAAGCAGAAAACCGACGACTATCCTGACGCGTCAAAGATCCCGCGCGCTCCGCAAACGGCTGACAAGACAGAAGCTCCAGACCTTTCCGACGACAACCCTACACCCACGCCGGATCCCACCAAGCCTCTCAACAAGCCGAATTGAGCTGGTGGCTGGCATTTACCGGGTGAAAGCTTTGCCTGTTGTAGACTTATGTAAGCGAGTCCCGCTTCTGCTTTGTTCTTTCCAACCTAGCCGAGCAACCAGACCGCGCCGTTGAAGCCGCCGCCTTCTGGCGTGCGTGTGCAGAGACAATCCCAAGAGGAGAACCAAACAGCCCATGGCAAAGATTGCGAAGACTGGCGACCGCCAGAAAGTAATGGATACGACGAAGTCGACTGACTGTCCCAAGTGCAGCAAGCCCACGCGCATCGTCAAGCGCGTGAAAGATCGCGAGCGCGGCATTCCTGGCGGCGTCTATATCTCGTGCTCCGCGTGCGACTTCTACGAAAAACTTTAAGCAAAACATTAAGTTGTGAGTGCATTGGGAGCCCGGCGCGAAGCCGGGCTTTTCATTTTACGTCCCGCTTGGACCGCTCCGGGCAGCCGCTGGCCCCAGATCTCACTGCCAAATGATCCGGAATAAGTAAGCAAGCAGTTCAACGTGTGGATGCGGACGGACCTACCTGAAGGTGTTCATGCGGACGTCTATCACTTCGTGGCGCTCGATCAGTACGATTCCAACTTGCTTGGTTTCGTAAAATTGAGCGGCAATCAAGCCGGCGGCTCCCTAAGATCTGGTCGAATTCGACCCGTCACATCCGGCCGATTTTCTCTTTAGTTACAGCGCGGCAGCCATCTCAGCAAGTATGGCTTCCGCAGCCTTGGCCGGGTCGGGAGCTTGCGTAATGGGGCGGCCTACCACCAGGTAGCTCGCGCCCGCGCGCAGCGCGTCGGCAGGGGCGGCCACTCGTTTTTGGTCGCCAGTTGCGCCGCCTGCCGGACGAATCCCAGGTATCACAAGCGTGCTGTCGGGGCCGGTGAGCAACCTCAACGCGCTAACCTCCTGTGGCGAGCAGACAAATCCGCGAATCCCCGCCGCCAGTCCCATCTTTGCCAGCAATTCCACCTGTTCGGCCGGCGTCCGGTCGAGCCCGATAGCCTTAGTCTGAACGGCATCCATGCTCGTAAGCACTGTCACTGCAAGCAATTCCGGCGGATGTGCCGCGCGGGAAAGCGCCTCCCGCGCTGCTTCCAGCATGGCCGGACCGCCCGCCGCATGCACCGTTAGCAGGTCGATTCCCAGGCCCGCGGCGGAGCGGACCGCTCCCGCAACCGTGTTGGGAATATCGTGAAGTTTGAGGTCCAGGAAGACGTGGTGGCCGCGACGCAGAAGAGGTTCCAGAATTGCGGGGCCGGCGGCAATAAAGAGCTCCAGGCCAACTTTGAACCAGGCGCAGGTATCGTCGAGGCGATCCACGAGCACCGACGCGGCAGCGGCGTCCGGCACGTCCAGGGCGACGATCAGTTGTCGGCGGGCGAGTTCACGCGGATCAGCGGTGCGGGAGGGGCGTGCGAGAGTCTGCATAATTGAATCGTAAGGCATTTTTCGGCCCGGGTAAGTGACGATTCGTGGAGGATTGGTCGATCGCGGGCTCCTTACAGGCAATAGCGCCATCAAAGTGTTTTAGGCAAAGGGCGGGGAATCGCACAGGATCGTCAGGGTACCGGGACCTGTTTCAGCACGGAGGGAAATTGAGCTCGAAGGCATTGTGGTGCGCGGCGGGTTTGATCTTGCTGTCGGGTTCGATATCGCTCGCAAGGGCTGGCGATGTCCATACGAATTCGCTGAACCGTGACCCGTTGGTGAAAGAGGCTTTCCAGCACTTCTACGATCTCGACTATCAAGGCGCTGTGGAGCGCTTGGAGCGCTTCCGTCAGACACATCCAGGCGACCCCCAGGCCAGCGCTCTTCTCCTTGACGCCAAGGTATTCCAGGAACTCTACCGCCTCGACCTGCTCGACACCACCTTCTACGCTAATGACGGATTCCTCTCCGGCAAGCACGCAATCTCTGAAGATCCTCAGAATCGCGATCGGATTTTTGCCCTCGCAGATGAAGCAGTACGTGAAGCGGACGATCGTATCTCCAAGAATTCAAACGATATTGACGCACTGTTCGCCCGAGCCTGGGCACGTTCCCTAAAATGCGCCTACCTGGCAATGGTGGAAAGGGGATTCGGAGGCGGGTTTCGTCTTGCGCTGAAAGCCAAAGACGACGACGAGAAGGTCCTGCAGCTCGATCCCGACTACGTGGACGCCAAACTGGTGGTGGGCGTCTACGAATACGTAGTGGGCGCTCTGCCGCTTCCATTCAAGATCCTTGTGGGATTTACCGGAATCACAGGATCGAAGTCGAAGGGACTGGCGTTGTTGAAGGATGCGGGCGACCGCGGAATCATCAATGGCGTTGATGCGCGTACCGTAACCTCTCTTTTTCTGCGCCGCGAGGGGCGCTACAAGGAAGCTATCGCGGTAGTGCTTAAACTCAAGGAACAGTATCCGCACGACTATCTCTTCGCGCTGGAAGAGGCCAACCTGCGCAAGGACGATGGCGAGGGTATGGCCGCTGTCGGCTCCTACCGCGAAATTGTTGTCAATGCAGCCAAGCCTGGTTACTACGCCTCCACTCGGCTTGAGCTGACGTACTTCGGCCTGGGGGATGCTCTACGCGGCCAGCGCCACTATAGCGAAGCCGCGGAGGCTTACGAGAAAACGGCGTCCACGCCCAATGTTTCGCCGGAACTGAAAATCCGATCCCTGTTGTCTGCAGGCCAATGTCGCGATCTGAACCACGAGCGGGAAGCCGCCAGGCGGAACTACCAGGCGGCCATCGACACCGGCCCCAACACCTCACGCGCAGACACCGCTCGTAAGTATCTGAAAAACCCATACCAAGGCTCATAGCACGGCGGGAACTACCGTAACGGTTTTCGCGTATTTAGCATGGAATCTGGAGGAGTTGTTATGGCCCTCTTTTGTCATCGTTGTGGAACCGGCTTACCGGCGTCGGCCCGATTCTGCTCCAACTGCGGCTCCACGGTCTACGTGGCGGCGCCCATGGTCGGGCGTCCGTTGGTTCGCCCCATCATCGGCCGGCAAATCGCCGGTGTCTGCATTGGCTTGGCCCAAGCCAATGCCTGGGACGTGGCAGTAGTGCGCATAATCGCGGTGGTCGGCTTTTTCTTTTCCGGCGGACTGGTAGCTGTGGCATACCTGGCCGGCTGGATCGGAATTCCCGAAGAGATTGTGCCCATACCCGGCTATCCCCCGCCCAATCAATGAGCGAAACCTACATTTCTGGCGGGGACATGCTCAGCTTCAGGGCTGACGGCGCGGGGATGCCTACGGTATTCCTGCATCCCACACCGCTCGATCACGACTACTGGCGGCCCTTGCGGGGAGAACTGGCGGGCATTCGAGCGATTGTCCCCGATCTGCGTGGCCATGGAGCATCGGAACTCGGATCGAATCTGCCGGTCGGGCAATTTGCCCGAGTCCCGGATGCACCGGTTCTCACGATGGCGCAGCTTGCCGAGGACGTGCTGGCTCTCCTCGATCACCTCGAAATTGAAACGGCGGTTTTTGCAGGCTGCTCCATCGGCGGCTACGTGCTGCTTGAAGTCTGGCGGCGAGCGCCGCAGCGAATGCGCGGGCTGGCTTTCGTCTGCTCCAAACCGCAACCGGATGCCGAACCCGGGTTGGCAAAGCGCGCTGAGAACATCTCCAGAGTGCGTGCGGAAGGCGTCGACGGCTTTCTCGATTCCATGTCCCAGACCCTTCTCGGAGCCACCGCACGCAGCAACAATCCCGCCATGGTTGCCGAGGTGCGCGCACGCATGACCCTGAACGCGGAAGCGGTCGTGGCCGTGCAGGCAGGGCTGGCGACGCGTCCGGATTCAGGGCCCACCGTACGGACAATCAGCGTTCCGGTGCTGTCGATTGCGGGTGGGGAAGACGGAGCCGTTTCTGCCGCGGACATGCAGGCATTTCGGGGCGCGCCCGGAGGATGCGAAGAGCACGTGATCCCCGATGCCGGACACTTCGCCGCCTTCGAACAGCCGCGGACCGTCGCCGCATTTCTTGACCCTTGGCTGAAGCGATTCAGAAGCTGATCGTCGTTGATGGACCATGAGACCCAGCACGCAAGTCCTCAGCGAGTTGAAATGCTGTAGGCTCAGAAGAGTCCATTTCATCCAGGGAACACATCTTGCCAAAAGCCTCAGCCTCTTCCGCGCGCCCTTTCCATCATCCGCAGCCCGATACTCCTCTCTCCTGCGGCGCAGTTTCGCTCGAGTCGCTCGCGCGCAAATTCGGCACTCCGCTTTACGTCTACTCGGCTGACCAAATTGTTGAGCGACTGCAGATGTTCAAGGACGCACTTAGAGGCCGCGACTCGCTGGTGTGCTACGCGGTCAAAGCCAACTCCGCTCTCGCCATTCTCAAGCTGCTGGCGGATCGCGGCGCGGGCTTCGACATTGTCTCGGGCGGCGAACTGGAGCGCGTGCTGACTGCTGCGCCTGAAGCCGCGGAACGCGTGGTATTTTCTGGAGTCGGCAAAACTGCTGAAGAGATCGACCGCGCGCTCAGCGTTGGCATTTTCGCGTTCAACGTGGAGAGCGAGGCGGAGTTGCAGCTCCTTGCAAAGCGCGCGGCGAAGCTCAAGCGGAAGGCTCGATTCGCATTGCGCGTGAACCCGGATGTCTTCGCGGAAACGCATCCGTACATTTCTACGGGGCTTCGTGACCACAAGTTCGGAATCGACATTCGGCGCGCTGCCGCGCTCTACGAGAGTGCAGCAGAGAATCGCTGGCTGGAGCCGCACGGCGTGAGCGTGCATATCGGATCGCAGATCCGCTCCGCAGATCCGTTTGGCGCGGCGCTCGACCGCGTCCACAAGCTCGTGAAGCAGCTTGCGAGGAAGGGAATTGTGATCCGCTCAATTGACGCAGGTGGCGGCCTGGGCATCGATTATCACGCGGGTAAGTCTGACCCCGCCGCGCGTGTGCGCGAGTATGCGGCTGCGGTCGACAAGGCGTTGGCCGGGTTCGAAGGCAAGCTGCTGCTCGAGCCGGGCCGTTTCCTGGTGGGGCAGGCCGGGGCGCTGGTAACGCGCGTGCTTAATGTAAAGCAGAATGGCCGCAAGACCTTCGTCATTACTGACGCCGCAATGAACGATCTCATCCGCCCCGCCCTCTACCAGGCGCATCACGAGATTGTGCCCGTGCGCCTGAGAGCTGGGCGTTCGCGGGTAGTGGACGTAGTTGGTCCGGTATGCGAGTCGGGCGACTTCTTCGCGCGCGACCGCAAGCTGGCTCCCGTTGAGGCAGGCGATCTCGTCGCGCTCCTCGACGCGGGTGCCTACGGCATGGCGCAGGCCTCGAATTACAACACGCGCGTGCGCCCGGCCGAAGTGCTTGTTGAGGGCAAAACGACGCGGTTGATTCGCCGTCGCGAGACGATAGCTGACCTGCTGGCTCCGGAGGTCATTTAGGCAAGCATTCAAGGTATCGTGATTCCGCTGAATCAGTGACGTGCAACACCCATTCCGAATGATCGCGACCTTGTTTCGCGTATTTGATCGACGTTAGGATTCGGTGGGCGGCGATCTGACGTTGGAACGGAGATCGGGATGACGGGGTCCTTTCACATCGTGATCAAGAGAAGCGCGACTCAAGGCAATCTGATTCCTGGAAAGATCTACTTGGACGGAGATCTTCTCGGATCCACGTATGAACGAAACGGAGTGCAAATACCCGCAGGAGATTATGCCGGCAATATGCGATATTCCTCCAGTCATCACTTCGCTCAGGGACCAGGCGGCAGCATGAACACTAGCGGCGATTTTCTGTTAGAGGTATCGAATGTACCAAGCCGAACCGATATTCTGCTTCATACTGGAAACGCGCCGTCGCAGTCGGATGGATGCGTTCTCTTAGGCCCCATATCAAGCACCGAAAGCGAAGACGGCAATACCGTGTATAGTGTCGGCGACGATAGTCCGCTTCGAAAGCTTCGGCTGGCATTCTACGGTACTGATCAACCAATCTCGAGTCCTGACAAGCAGGTTGTGATTTCGATTGTCGGCCCTCAGTAAACCTAGTGAAGATTATCCCAGTTCATTTTTCAACCACAGTCAAGAGACGTCACGGTTCCCAATTGAGCCCATCGCTCAACTTCATATATTGAAACTCCCTCCCCAACCACTTCGTCCTGATAACGTAATCCGGGAGGAAATTGGAATGCATTTTCGTATCCAGGCATTGTGTGCGTTGGCGGCGGGACTTTTACTTGCAGCGTCGGTTGCTGCGCACGCCGCCGATCCGCTGACAGTCAAGACGGAGCAAGGCAAGGTTCATGGCAAGACAATCAATGGCGACAAGGTGCGCGCGTGGATGGGAATTCCGTATGCAGCGCCGCCGATCGGCGACCTGCGCTGGAAAGCTCCTCAGCCCGCCGCCAAGTGGAAGGGCGATCGCGACGCCACCAACTATGGCGCTCACTGCGCGCAGAATATTGTCTTCCAGGACATGATCTTTCAGGACAATGGCGGCAGCGAAGATTGTCTCTCCCTGAATGTCTTCGCCCCGGCAACCGCGGACAGCAAGGCCAAGCTCCCCGTGATGTTCTGGATTCACGGCGGCGGCTTCTCCGGCGGTGGCAGCAATGAGCCGCGCCACAACGGAGACTTTCTCCCCCTCAAGGGCGTAGTACTGGTGACCATCAACTACCGGCTGGGCGTCTTTGGATTTCTGGCCACGCCCGACCTGGCAAAAGAAGCCGACGGCTCGGCAGGGAACTACGGCCTGATGGACATGGTCGCCGGCCTCAAGTGGGTCAAGGACAACATCAAGGAATTCGGCGGCGACCCGGGCAATGTGACCATCTTCGGCGAGAGCGCCGGCTCATTCGCTGTGAGCACCCTGATGGCGTCGCCCATGGCGCAGGGGTTGTTTCACAAAGTAATTGGCGAGAGCGGCGCAGCGGTTGGCCGCGGTCCGCTGCCGTATGGGACGCTCGCCGAGCGCGAAGTCAAAGACGCCGAGTGGGTAGCTGGACTGAACGTGACAACGCTCGCCCAGCTTCGGGCACTCCCAACGCAGGCGATACTCGATGCCTGCAAGAAGCCCGGGGTCGGTTTTCCGCCTGATGTCGACGGGAAACTCCTCACCGAGGCTGTGCCTGACACCTACACCGCCGGCAAACAGGCACACGTGCCTCTGCTCGCAGGGTGGAACGCAGACGAAGGAAACTGGATGGCGGCCCAGGGCAGCGTAGACAAGTGGAAGGCATTTGCCGACACGCAGTTCAAGGATCGCGCCGCCGAATTCATCAAGCTCTACCCCGGCGACACCGATGATCAGGCGAAGCGCTCAGCCATCGACTACGGCAGCGACGCGTTCATCGCTTTCGGTACCTGGGCATGGCTTGAAGCGCATCTCAAGACGGGCGGCGGCTCACCGGTGTACCGCTATCACTTTGAATTAGCCGCGACTCCGAGCAAGTTTCATCCCGGCACGTTCGCGTTCCACTCGGACGACATCGAGTACGTGTTTGGCACTCTGGACACACGCCCCGGCTGGGAAGTGCGGCCCGAGGACCGTACCCTCAGCGAACAGATCATGACCTACTGGACCAACTTCGCGAAGACTGGCGATCCCAACGGTGCCGGCGTGCCCACTTGGCCCAAGTACAGCGACGATGGCTTCCCGTTGATTCACCTGAACTCGACCATCACGTCAGGCCCTGACGCTTTGCGGCCACGCTATCTCTTCCTGCAGCAGGGAATGCCGGCCTTCCGCATGTAACAGGTGCTGGCAGCAAGAAGAAAGGGCCGCTTGCGGGCGGCCCTTTTCATGTTGCAAAGAACGCAATGAAAGCGAAATCTTATCGATTGACTCCGGCCGCCGCTGCAAACCCGGATGCCTGCTCGGCGGGAATCGTGGACGGAGGCGCCGGCGGGGCAAAGCTGGAATCCTTGGCATTGAGTGCACCCGAATAATCGGGTCCCAGGCCGAGCTTCTTGATGGCGCGCGAGTCAGGAAGAAGTCTCGTCTGCCAACCCTGGTCGGACTGATACTTCTGCATGGCAGCCTGGGTCGTTGAATCCCATTGGCCGTTGGCCTCCCCCGACATGTAATGCTCGCGAATCAGCGCCTGCTGAATCTGTGTGACGCGGGAAGAGTCGATGGCCTGCTGGCCATGGAGTTTGTGGCCCTTCGTGGCCTTCTTCGCTTTGGTTTTGACCCCAACTTTGTGGCTGCCACGCGTGTGGCTGCTGGCGGCCGTCCGGTTTGCCCGTACAGCAAATGCCGGCACTGCCACGAGCAGAGCGGTGAGTGCCAAGGCTAGACTAGTTCGAGTGCGTAGCACGGTAACATTACCTCCCAGGCTTGAGCAATCTAATCTAATCGAAGAGTTCATGAAGTCTAACTAAAACTCTCCAAAATCGCTACTGAATTTGTTGCAGGTGGCGGACGGCCCCCTCAGAAAAATGGTAGGGGCGCACGTTACAAAAGTCGCGTGCGCCCCATCACCTTTACTGTAGAGTTCCGCCTACGTAGTTGATCCCGTCGTTGGGTCGCCGGGGATCCACCACCTCAAACACCACGTCGTCGCCGTTCTTGAGCTTGCTTACGACGGCGTTGAACTGGTCACGGGTGGCGGTGGCCTGCTTGTTGATGCGGATGATGACCAGGCCCGGTTCCAACCCCTGCAGGTCGGCGAACGAACCAGTCCGCACTGACTGGACGATCACGCCCGGATGATGGACCTTGGTGGCCATCTCCGGCGATGCGTCATGAACCACAATGCCAAGCTTGCTTTCCCCGGGATTACCGCCCTCGTCGGGTGTGGGACTGGCTTGCTGCAAGCCCATGTCGGCAAAAACCTTATCGCGATCGCCAATGGTCACGGTGGCGTCGGACGGCTTGCCGTCACGGATAAAGCCCAGCCGGATCGACGAACCAGGCCGTCTGCCGGCAATTTCACTCACCAGGTCGTCGCCGTCCTTGATCTGGCGGCCGTCGAGCGTGGTGATAATGTCGCCGGGCTTCAGGCCTGCCTTGTCGGCCGGGCCATTCGGCTGGACCTGCTGCACAAGCACGCCATTCTTGAATCCGTAAACCCTGTTGACCGCGCCCGAAAGCCCCTGCCGGAACTGGATGCCGATCGAGCCGCGCACCACCTTATGGTTGGGACTGATCAGATCGTTGTAAATCTCCGCAACCGTGTTGGACGGCATCGCGAACCCGATACCTTGGTAACCAGCCGACTGGGTGTAAATGGCGGTGTTCACGCCAATCACTTCGCCATTCATGTTCAGAAGCGGGCCGCCCGAGTTGCCTGGATTGATCGCGGCGTCAGTCTGTATGAAGTGCTGGAACTGGCCGCTCGCGCCCGGCTCAATCGTCCGGTTCTTCGCGGAAATTATTCCCGCCGTCACCGTCTGCGCCAGCGCGAAGGGGCTGCCGATCGCTTCCACCCAGTCGCCCACTTGCGTGTTATCGCTATTGCCCAGCTTCACTACAGCCAGCGGCTCGCTCGACTCAATCTTGATGACCGCCAGATCCGTGGCCTTGTCGACACCAATAACCCGCGCCGGACGGCCCAGGTCCTGAGAGTCAGGATCTGTCGATAGCTTCACAAAGATCTTGTCGGCCTTGTCGACCACGTGATTGTTGGTGATGATGTAACCCTTCGCATCGACGATGAATCCCGAGCCCAGCGACTCCCGCACCTGGCTGCCGCCATCCTCGCCGTCACCGCCCTGATCCGGAGCCTGGCCACCAAAGAACTTGTTGAAAAAGTCCTGGAAGTTGCCCTGTCCGCCCTGGCCACCGCCGTCCTGCCCATCCTCACCGTCACCGCCGCCGGGGCTGTCGCCATCCGGGGGAGCTTGCTGATGTGGGTTCCGTGCATGCGGGTTCGGTGGCTTGCCACCGCGCATCGACGACTGCTTCGGCAGCGTCTGGGTGTTGATATTCACCACCGCAGGACCAACCTGCTTGGCGATCTTTACAAACTCGTTCGGAGCAACCGGCGAGCTCACGACCTTCAGGGGCGTGGCGTCCGCGCTATCGTTTTGCTTCTCCTGCCCGCGCACTCCGTGAGCCGCAAACGATCCGCCGACAACGGCAATCGAAAGCGTACCCAGAAGAATAAAGATCGACGTGAGACGGCGCGTGCGCAACCGTTCGAAAAGCGATTTCATGAATTCAATGACCTCGTCAGATCACCAGCCGTGCGGCTGGAACTTTCACTGCACCAATTATCAGTATAGCCAGCCGAAACCAATTCTGGCCGGTCACGCGACAGAGGTTAGCGCCGCGCGCGGTCTATCCCATGTATAGACGTAGATGCGAGGCAATCGTTCCGGGTTCAGGCGAATTGACGAGTGCCTGCATGCTAACATCCGGCATGGCGACCCACTTGCGACTAAGTTGTTTCCTTTGCCTTGCATCCGTGCTCCCCGCGCATGCCGCTTTTGCCCAGAATCCTCCCGCCACTCCTCCCAGTATTCTCGACCGTCTCAACGCCCGTATGAATGGCGGCAAGAGCGCCTGGACCCCCGAACAAACCGCCACCATGCAGCGGATCCGCGATGCTGCCATGCAGGACCCCTACGCCCTCAATGAACTCCGCCATCTGACCGACAATATCGGACCTCGCTTGTCCGGTTCTCCGCAAGCCCAACAGGCGGTCGATTGGGTTGCCGCCGAAATGCGGTCCCTCGGGGCTGAAGTCACCCTCGAGAAGGCGCAGGTGCCTCACTGGGTCCGCGGCGCAGAGTCAGGAGAACTGGTTGCGTGGCCCGGAATGGCTCCCGGTACGACCCAGAAAGTCGTCCTGACCGCACTCGGCGGCAGCGCGGCTACTCCCGCCGACGGCCTCACCGCCGAAATCGTCGTGGTCGACGACTTCCAGGCACTGCGCGCACTTCCGCCAGACGCAGTCAAAGGCAAGATCCTGCTCTTTGATCACCCCTTCGACAAGGAACTGGCCGCAGTCGGCAGCGGTGGCGGGGCCTATGGAAACTCCGTCATTTATCGCGGTGTCGCGCCTTCCGCTGGAGCTGCGGTGGGTGCGGTGGCCGTCCTGGTGCGCTCAGTTGGAGGCGCAGACTTCCGCCTTCCCCACACCGGCATGACGGTATATCCCGCCGGCACTCCCAAGATTCCCGCCGCGGCCGTCTCCGCTGAAGACGCGGAAATGCTCAAGAACCTGGCCGGACAGGGCCCGGTCAAGCTCCACCTCACCCTCACCCCGCAAACCCTGCCTGACGCGCCCAGCTTCAACGTCATCGCCGACTGGAAGGGAACCGAGCACCCCGAGCAGGTGGTCGTCGTCTCCGGCCATCTCGACTCGTGGGATCTCGGCACCGGCGCCATCGACGACGGCGCGGGCGTGGCCGTCTCCATGCAGGCCATTCACTTGCTTCACGATCTCGGCATCAAGCCTCGCCGCACTGTCCGCTTCATCGCCTGGATGAGCGAAGAAGAAGGCTCTGAAGGCGCGGCGGCTTACATGATCGATCACAAGGCGGACTTCGCCAACCACATCGGCGCCATCGAAAGTGATCTCGGCGCCGACCATCCCACCGGCATCTACTGCGCCGGCAAACCCGCCCTTGCGGATTGGCTTCGTCCCGTTGCGCAGGTCCTCGACGCCATTGGCGCGCCCGTGGTTGAGAGATCACCCGAAACCGGCGAAGACATTGGTGGTCTCACCGATAATGGCGTGCCCAGCTTTGCGCCCATCCAGGACAGCCGCTTCTACTTCAACTACCACCACACCGCGGCCGACACCTTCGACAAAATCGACCCCAAACACCTGAACCAGAACGCGGCCATCATGGCGGTGTTATCGTACGCCCTCGCCGATTCCGCCGAACCCGCTCCACGCTGAATCAAAGCATCACGAAGTTTTTGGGGACTTCATCGACGCACAATCCGGGGTGCCCCATCCACGCGACGTCTTTGTTCTTGTCGCTTGGGTGGGAAACCACTAATGCCCCAAGTCACGAGGTTTTCAGGAACCGCTTCTCAGGCACAATCCTGGCTGCCCTATGTCTACCGGCTTTGGAGACATGGGATACCTCCAAGGCAAACCTCCCAGCCTTTAGCTGATAGCTAATAGCTAAAAGCTAAAAGCTGCCCCTCGGTGTAAACTCCCCGTTGATGACGCGCATTCAATTTTCCAAGCTCTCTGTTTTTGCGATATCCCTGACTCTCGGAATCGCCGCCCAAGCCCAGGCCCCCGCCGCCGACCCATCCAAGCCGAAACCCAAGCCTGAAGAAACCGAAATCTGGACCCCCAAGCCGCCGGTCGTCACGCCCGCAGCCAACCTCGGCGCGCCCCCATCTGACGCCGTCATTCTCTTCGATGGCAAGAACCTCGACGAGTGGGTCAACGTCAAGGACAAGTCCCCCGCCTCGTGGGATGTTCACGACGGCGTCGCCACCGTCAAGAAAGCCGGCGGCAACATCGAGACCAAGCGCTCCTTCAAGAACTACCAATTCCACATCGAGTGGAGAACCCCCGAAAGCATCACCGGCACCGGCCAGGCGCGCGGCAACAGCGGCGTCTTTCTCGCCTCTACGGGTCCAGGCGATGACGGCTACGAACTCCAGGTCCTCGACAATTACAACAACGACACCTACGTCAACGGCATGGTCGGCAGCATTTACAAGCAGAGCATCCCTCTGGCCAACGCCTGCCGCAAGCCCGGCGAGTGGAACGCCTACGACGTAGCCTGGACCGCGCCCACCTTCAACGACGATGGCTCCGTGAAGACCCCCGCCTACGCCACCGTCTTCCTCAACGGCGTGCTCGTCGACAATCACTTCGAGCTCAAGGGCCAGACCCTCTACATCGGCAAGCCCTTCTACAAGAAGTACGACGCCGCGCCCATCAAGCTCCAGGCCCACGGCGACAAGAGCGAGCCCATCAGCTTCCGCAACATCTGGGTGCGCGAACTGCCGTAACCGGCAATGCGTATCGCGGGTCTCCAGACGTGCTCGGAAAAGCTCCTTCGGGCGGTAGGCCGGGGATTTATCCCCGGCATTAAAGCGTACAAAATCACCGTGGGCTTTAGCCCCTGAGGTATGCTTTCCCGCTGGTCCTATCGCCATGCCATAAGGAGAGAACGTGATTTTCTGGAGCTCATCCGAGGCAACGAACGATGCAAATCAACAGTTCCACGAAATTAGGAAGAATGTTGAATCGGTAGTGAGTCGTTTGCTGGAAAAGAAAGCTCTTGAGGAGAAATGGGACGGATGGGAATGGGCGATTATTGCAATTATTGTCTCGCAAGAGTTTGATCAGATTTACACCGAGCGTGTGCGCCGCAATGTAAAAAACAGAGTGCTGGAGTTCCGCCTCAAGCTGAATCATGATCTGTTCGTGACGTCTTCTCTGATGGAGCAGATGTCTCAATACTTCGGTCAGTTAAGACGGAGTGTTGAGTTGATGGCAAAATGGAAGATGTGCACCAATGACAGATCAATTCTGTTGAATGTTCTGAAAGACGCAGAAGCCGAGTTGGTTCAACGAGAATCTGGGTCGATGGCCCAACCATAACCCCACCAGCGAATTGTGCGCCCGTCCCTTCAAATTTTCATCGTGAAAGGGTGGTGGGAGACCACAAAACCCAGCCTCGTGTTCCCACCTAGCCATAAACGTGAACTGGGTGAGGGAATCCAGGCGTTGAATTCAAATCAGGAGTCGTGACAATGAAGCTCTCGGTCTTCTGCGGCGTGAGTGTAGATGGCTTTCTAGCCCGCCCCAACGGCGCGCTCAACTTCCTCGATGCCGGAGGCCCGGAACCGCACGGCTACGAAGAGTTCTTCGCGAGCGTCGATGTCATGGTGATCGGCCGCAACACCTTCGAAGTCGTACTCGGGTTCGGCGCATGGGCTTACGGCAAGAAGCCGGTAGTGGTGCTAAGCAGCCAACCGCTCGATTTTTCATCGATCAAGGATGGGATAGTCGAACAGATGTCAGGCGAACCAACCGAGATCGTCGAGCATCTCGAAGCCCGCGGATTCCAGCACGCCTACATCGATGGCGGCATCACCATCCAGCGCTTCCTTGCGGCCGAACTCATCGACCGCCTAATCATCACCCGCGTGCCAGTGTTGATCGGAGCAGGCATCCCCTTGTTTGGCCCCGTACCTCACGACATCAGTCTTCGCCACATCGCCACCCGATCCTACAAAGGAGGCCTGGTGCAGACGGAATACGAGATCATCGATGAAGCACCGCCGCCGAGTTGCCCGAGTTAGGGCATGGACGGCGGCCAGAACACGTTGAGGGTGCCCCTGGTCCCTCGCCTCTTGGGGACCGGGGTGGTAAGCGCCAGGCCCCACCCTCCCGGCCTACTGCCACCTCACATGCATTCGTGACCGTGGTCACCAACAACCACCCGGGAACCGGCGCACACTCTATAAGGTTCGCGGAACCGGAAGTAGGCGTGTCTCTCATCGCTGCTCCATGAACCGAACGAGACCAACCAACGATGCACCAAACATGATGCAGCGACGGGGGGGAGGGAGGTGGCTCTCGATCGAACGTAACCCCGGCCGATTTGCACCAAGTTTGGTGCCTCAGGGGAGGGGGTGGGGGAGGCGGATCTCACCGCACTCGCCGGTCGACCGGAACGGGCTGAAAGTAAATAGCTGAAAGCTGCTTTTTACGGAACGGGCTGAAAGCTGAAAGCTAATAGCTGAAAACTGCTCTTTACGAATGCCAGGTCTTGTCCTTCGAATGGCAAAGCGTCTCCAGATTGCACTCGTGGCACTTGGGCTTGCGCGCGATGCAAACCTGTCTGCCGTGATGAATGATCTGGTGGGAGAAGTCGATCCACTTGTTCTGCGGGATAACCTTCATCAGCTCCTGCTCGACCGCCGGTGCCGTGTCGCCCTTGACCAGCGAGAGCCGGTGCGCAATCCGGAACACGTGCGTATCGACAACAACTCCCTCAGCCTTGCCGAAGCTCACGCCTAGTACAACGTTGGCGGTCTTGCGCGCCGCGCCGGGAACGGTAATCAACTCATCCAGCGTCTCCGGGACCTTGCCGCCGAACCGCTCCGTGATTGCCTCTCCCGCGCCCTTGATCGACTTTGCCTTGTTGCGGAAGAAGCCCGTGGTGCGGATGACGTCTTCGAGTTCGGGCAGCGAAGCCTTGGCCATCGCAGCCGGAGTAGGGAAGCGCTTGAACAGCTCCGGCGTGACCATGTTCACACGAACGTCAGTGCATTGCGCGGAGAGAATGGTGGCGACGAGCAGTTCCCACGCCGACTTGTGGTGCAGCGCGCAGACAGCGTTGGGATAGGCTTCGTCGAGACCCTTGAGTATGGCCGCGATGCGCTCGGGGGCAAGGTCCCCGCGATGCGGTTCGTCCTGCGATGCCGGCTTTGCCGACCGTAGCTGCGGCGCAGGTTTCTTTCTCGTAGCAGCCTTGGCAGGCTTCGCGGAGGTCGCCTTTTTTGCCTTACTTTTCAAAATGCGCTTTGTCGTCGCCATTCCGATGCCGTCTCGCGCTTACGCCAGCGTTCCGTTCAGCCATCCGCCGAGCTTGTCAATCTGCAGCCGCACCGAGATGAAGAACTGTCCGAAGAGGGCGTATTCGGCGCTGACCTCGTCGAAGCGCATCTCATAGATCAGCTTCTTGAAGACCACGGGATCGTCGGCGAAGAGATCAACGCCCCATTCCCAATCGTCGTAGCCGATCGAGCCGGTGATGATCTGCTTCACTACGTCGCCGTAGCGGCGGCCGATCAGGCCATGCTCGTGCATCATGCGCTGCCGCTCGGCAAAGTCCACCATGTACCAGTTCTTGACTTCGTCGCGCTTGCGGTCCATGGGATAGAAGCAGAGATATTTGGCGTCGGGCATCGACGGCCAGAGGCGCGGGGCCATGGCGGCGGCGCCGCGAGCCAGCGAAGCTTCAACCTCAGCCTTCCACTCCGGCGAAAACTGCTCGAAGCCCTTTGCCGACGCGGCTTCGTAGGTCTTGCGCGTCGACTCGTACAAACCAAGCTCGATGACAGATACGTAGGAATGGCGTTGATCGAGGAAGCCGTACAGTTCCGTTTGGGCAAGCTGTAATTCCACCTGGTTCAACGCTTCCAGTGAGTCGCGGAAGTGGACCATGACGAGGTCGCCCTTGTGCCCGAGCTGCGAAAAGATCGCGGTGTGGATCTTGCCGTCGGCGCTCTTTTCGAGCGAACCCAGTACGGCGGCGGCCTCGGCGGCGATCCTCTCGCGTTCACCGGCGGCGCATGCCCGCCACGCCTTCCAGTCAAAACGGAAAAACTGATGCAGTGCGCTCGCGCCTTCAAGTGTCAGGGGAACGGGAGGAAAATCAGCCAACGTACACCTCTTCCGGCAGGTTCGGTCAGACTCAATCGTAACAAACGGAGCGGTGCGGGCTAGACGAATGAGATTGCTGCGCAGAGCATCGTAGCAGATGGCGCGCGGATGGGCCCGGTTTCGGGCCTATATACTGGAAGTCGCACATGATCGAAAAGATTCTTGCCTTCCTCGTACACTTTGTCACCGGTGTGATTGATAGCGGCGGATACGCCGGCATTGTTGCACTCATGGGGATCGAGTCGGCGTGCATTCCGCTGCCCTCCGAGATCATCATGCCGTTCGCGGGCTACACGGTGTACCTGGGGCACATGAGTCTCATCTGGGTGGCCACGGCGGGGGCCATCGGCTGCAACCTGGGCTCGGTGGTGGCCTATTGGATTGGCGCCAGGGGCGGCCGACCGCTGGTGGAGCGCTACGGGCGCTGGGTGCTCATGAGCAGCCATGACCTGGACCGCATGACGCTGTTCTTTAACAAGTACGGTTCGGTCACGGTTTTGGTGGGGCGGCTTTTGCCGGTGGTCAGGACCTTTATCGCGTTTCCAGCGGGCATTGCGCGCATGCCGCAGTTGCGGTTTCACATTTACACGTTCGTTGGCTCCTGGCCGTGGTGCTTTGTTTTGGCCTACGCGGGCATGAAGCTGGGCGAGAAATGGAACGATCCGAACTCATCGTTTCATGAACTATTCCATCGTTTTCACACCGTGGTGGTAGTGCTCCTGGTGGCCGCATTTGTGTGGTTTGTGTGGTCGCATCTGCAGCGCGGCAGACAAACGCCCGCCGCCTAGTGCGCGGGGCGGCTCGCCGGGTACACTGTGTCGTCTTCAATCGAGAGCGCGGAAGTGTTTGATTTCCGCGGCATGCAAAAGGGGCCTCGCCGACAGGTCTTCGTGGCGGAGGTCTGAAAAGAAAGGGTTGGAAAATGTCTCCAGAGCAGCAAGGCGGCCAGAAGATGGGGGCCCACGCGGACAGGTCTTCGTCCGAGGGGTCCAAGTCCGCTGGACAGCACAATATCGCTCCTGCCACCGGCAAGCTGGGCGTAATGGTAGTGGGGTTGGGCGCGGTGGCAACCACGATGATCGCGGGAGTGGAAGCGGTGCGCCGCGGGCTCGCCAAGCCGATCGGTTCGCTGACGCAGATGGGCACCATTCGCCTGGGTAAGCGCACAGACAACAACTCGCCGCTTATCAGGGAATTCGTTCCTATCGCCCAGTTGAACGACGTGGTCTTCACTGGATGGGACATCTTCGAGGACAACGTTTACGAGTCGGCCGCGCACGCCAAGGTGCTGGACAAGGAAACGCTGCAGCGAACTGAAGCCCTACCTCGAAACGATCAAGCCGCTGCCTGCCGTCTTCGACCAGTACTACGTGAAGCGCCTCAACGGCACGCACGTGAAGAAGGGCAAGAACAAACGCGATCTCGCAGACCAGGTGATCGCGGACATCCGCGAGTTCAGAAAGACTGTTGACCGCGTGGTGATGATCTGGTGCGGATCGACGGAAATCTTCCTCGAGCCGACCGCCGTGCATCAGTCGATTGAGGCCTTCGAGAAGGGCCTTGAGAGCGACGATATCGGCATTGCGCCATCGCAGATTTACGCGTACGCCGCGCTGAGCGAGGGAGTGCCGTTCGCCAATGGGGCTCCGAATCTCACGGTCGATGTGCCGGCGATGATTGAGCTCTCGAAGAAGAACTCGGCGCCGATCTGCGGCAAGGACTTCAAAACCGGCCAGACCTTCATGAAGACGGTGCTGGCGCCCGCGTTCAAGGCGCGCCTGCTTGGCGTCTCCGGATGGTACTCGACCAACATCCTGGGCAATCGCGATGGGGAAGTGCTGGACGATCCCGAGTCGTTCAAGACCAAGGAAGAATCGAAGCTCGGCTCGCTTGAGTACATCTTTCAGCCGGAGCTGTACCCCGACCTCTACAAGGACATCTTCCACAAGGTTCGCATCAACTACTACCCGCCGCGCGGCGACAACAAAGAAGGCTGGGACAACATCGACATCTTTGGATGGCTCGGCTATCCCATGCAGATCAAGGTCGATTTCCTGTGCCGCGATTCGATTCTTGCCGCGCCTATCGCACTCGACCTGGTGCTCTTTCTCGACCTGGCAAAACGCACGCCGGATCTGCAATCCATCGGCATTCAGGAGTGGCTGAGCTTCTATCTCAAGAGCCCGCAGACCCGCGAGGGACTCTACCCGGAGCACGACCTCTTCATTCAGTCCATGAAGCTCAAGAACACGCTCCGCCACATCATGGGTGCTGACCTCATCACCCACCTTGGCCTCGAGTACTACGACTAAACACCGGCGGTGTGGCTCAATGCGCCTTCGACGCCAACCTCCCGATGGTCGGCACAAAAACAAAAGCCCCATCCGCAAGGATGGGGCCTTGTTGTTGCTTGCTCTTAATGCGACCTATGGCTTCGTCTTCGTCTTTGCCGGCTGCTTGGCGATGATCAGGCCGGAGATCTTGGCGTAGGTGGCGTCAGGAACGATGCCCTTCGACTTCAGTTGCGTCTTGTTGGCATAGGGCCGGCCCGCGATGATCTTGGCCGAGTAAGCATCGCCGACGCCCGGGAGCGCCTTCAGCTGATCGGCGGTCGCCGTATTGATGTCGACAAGCTGGGTCGTCGCCTTCGATGTGCTGGCGGACGGAGGCGCTGATTTTGGCGTTGTGGCGGTTTGTGCGTTTGCCAGCGGCAGGATTCCGAGCAGTGCGGTAGCGGTCAGACTCAACAATGTTGAGGTGAAGCGGGAAAGTTTCATGGTGCCTCCTGCATGCGAGTTTAGCGCGCCTTTTCCGGCGCGGTTGAGCCTATTCCTTGCTTCCGCCGAACATTCCTTCCGCGGCGCCGATCAGTCCGCCTAATCCGCCAACAGCGTCTCCAGCGGGTGAGTTCGTGTCTCCAGTGCCGGGCTGACCGCCGAGCACGGAACCTAATAATCCCTGGTACTGTGCGGGCACTCGTGACCGAATAAATTCGAGCACCACGTTTTCAGCGCTTTCAGCCTGATCCACACTCAGGCCGACCCGCTCCTGCAGTAACTTCGCAATTTCACTCATCGTGTTTTCTCCGTTTCTTTTGAAAGATTAGAACTAGTCCCTTGATTCCCGAGCGCGCAGGATCGCGGCTCGTCTGGATTCGGGTCAATTCGCCGCCTGCTAGCTCACCGTCGCCGGCCTCGCTTCTTCGCCTCCCTGCGAGTGATCGCTCATCAGCTTCAGTGCCCGGCCTCCTACGATCACCTTCTCGCCCAAATCGATCTCGGCAAACGGGTCGTCGATATTTTCGGTGTCGATCACCTGGGACCAGGGGTTGCCGCTGGGAGACGCTGGCAGTGTGAACTCCACGCCCTCGTGCGAAGCGTTCACCAGCAGCAGAAAGCTGTCGTCCACCAGCCAGTTTCCATCTTCGTCCGTAACCTGCAGCGTCTTGCCGTTCAACACCAGCGCTATGGCACGCGCCCATGGCGACGACCACGCTTCGTCGGAGACTTCGTTGCCATCGGGGTTGAACCACGCAACATCCTTTATTACCCGAACCAGCGCGCCGTCGCCCTTTTTCCGAATCTCGCGATCCTGGAAGAACTTCCGGCGGTGCAGATTGGGATGTGTCAGCCGCAGCCGGATGAGCCGGCAGGTGAACTCGTGCAGACGCTTGCGCTCGTCGTCCAGCTCCCAGTCGAACCAGGTCAGCTCGTTGTCCTGGCAATAGCAGTTGTTATTGCCCTTCTGCGAACGAGCAAGCTCGTCGCCGCCGTTCAGCATGGGAACGCCCTGCGACAACATCATCGTCGCCAGAAAATTGCGCATCTGGCGCTCGCGCATGGTGTTGATGACCGGATCGTCCGTTGGCCCTTCCACGCCCATGTTCCACGAGTCGTTGTTGTCTGAGCCGTCGCTGTTGTTCTCGCCGTTGGCTTCGTTGTGCTTCTGGTTGTAGCTCACCAGGTCGCACAGGGTGAAGCCATCGTGAGCGGTGATGAAGTTGATGCTGGCATATGGCTTGCGGCCGTCGTACTGATAGAGATCGCTGGACCCTGTGAGGCGATAGGCGAAGTCGGACAGCATGCCCTCGTCGCCCTTCCAGAAACGCCGCACCGTGTCGCGATACTTGCCGTTCCACTCCGCCCACAGAACAGGGAACTTGCCCACCTGGTATCCGCCGTCGCCAACATCCCATGGCTCGGCAATCAGCTTCACTTCGGCCAGAGTGGGGTCCTGGTGAATGGTGTCGAAGAACGAAGACAGCCTGCTCACCTCGTGCAGTTCGCGCGCCAGCGTTGCGGCCAGATCGAAGCGGAACCCGTCCACGTGCATCTCTGTGACCCAGTAGCGCAGCGAATCCATGATCATCTTCAGCACCTGCGGATTGCGCACGTTCAGCGTGTTCCCGGTGCCGGTGTAGTCCATGTAGAACTGCGGATCGTCCTGCATCAGCCGGTAGTAGGTGGTATTGCACACGCCCTTCCAACTGAGCATCGGGCCCATGTGATTGCCCTCGCAGGTGTGGTTGTAGACCACGTCGAGAATCACCTCGATGCCCGCGGCGTGCAGCGCCTTCACCATCTCCTTGAACTCGCGCACCTGTCCGCCCTGGTCGCCGCAGGAGCTGTAGCGTGACATGGGAGCGAAGTAGCCGAGGGTGTTGTAGCCCCAGTAGTCGCGCAGCCCCCTGTCGACCAGGTGTCCTTCGTCGATGAAGTGATGAATGGGCAGCAGTTCGACAGCCGTGATCCCGAGCCTGCTGCAGGTAATCGATGCTCGACGTCGATGCGCCAATCCCGCATAAGTGCCGCGCAGCTTCTCTGGCACATCGGGATTGCGCATGCTGAAGCCGCGCACGTGAACTTCGTAGATCACTGAGTCAGGCAGAGGCGTATCGGGCGTGCATGTCACCGCTCCAGTCGAACCTGGTGTCGATGACAACGGATTTCGGCACGCCGTCACTGCTGTCCTCCGTGCTCATCTGGTTGGTGTCCCCTGACGCAACGTCGTAGCCGAAGATCGGGCTTCTTCCAGTCCACGTCGCCGGAGATTGCCTTGGCGTAGGGATCGACCAGAAGCTTGTTGAAGTTGAAGCGGAGGCCGTTGTGCGGGTCCCACGGGCCGTCCACGCGATAAGCCGTATAGCTGGCCCGGCTTGATGCCGTTCACAAAGCCGTGCCACACGTGGGCGGTCTGCTCGCGCAGGGTGATGCAGTCGGTTTGGGTTCCGTCGGGATCGAAAAAACAGACATCGACGCGAGTGGAAGCTTCGGAGAAGATTGCGAAATTCGTCCCTCTTCTATACGCAGTGGCGCCGAGAGGGTAGGGCTTTCCTGGCAGCAACGTTCGGCTCATACTCCCGTACGATGCGCCTTGGTTGGCTAGCCGTTGTGTTTGTTGAGGTTTGGTTCAATCAAGCGGACTATTTTGCGTTAGGCCGCAACAGCCTGCGCCAACCTGCGCACGGTCAACACGGTAATGTCGTCTTCCTGGCCGAACTCCTTGGCAGCATCGGCGATGTAGAAGGCCGTCTGGCTGCTGAGGTTATGCACGCGTTCAAAGCCGAACAGCTCGCCCGAGGAATGCCGCGCTTCAACCACGCCATCTGACATGAGCAGCAGCCGGTCGCCGGGGTGGAGATACAGCCGCACTTCTTCGTACGTGATGTCGGTGAGCACGCCAAGCGGCAGTCCGCCCGGCAGGCGGACCTCCTGCGTATTCAGGTAGGGAGGCAGATGGCCGGCATTCGCGATCACCAGTTCGCCATTGGGGCCGAACCACGCGGCCTGGCAAGTGGTAAAGCTGTCGCTGCCGACCAGCACCCGGTTAAGTGACTGCAGAATCTTGGCGGGGCTGCGATCCGGTGTGCGCCGCAGCGCGCCCATCAGCATTGAGACGTTCATCGCGGCTTTCAGGCCCTTGCCCGCCACGTCGCCAATCACCACCAGCAGGCCGCCGTCCGACGTCGATTCCACGTGAAAGAAGTCGCCGCCGACTTCGTTGGCGGGGTTGTAGATGGAGTCGACTTCGAAGCCCGGCGTCTTCAGCTGCTCCTGGGGAATCATGAGTTCCTGCACGCTGCGCGCCGCCGCCAGTTCGCTCGAGGCGCGTTCGCGGTCGCGATGGATGCGCAGGAAGCGCACGAAGATGATGACGACGATGGCCAGCATGCCGATGAAGTCGGCGAGGGCGGCAAAGTGAATGGGAACGGGGCCCGCCTGCAGCGTGAGCGGCGACTGGTAGGCGTGGCCGCTGAAGTCTTTCATGCCGGCGGTGGCCAGCGGCTCCAGGATGCCGATGAAGCTCAGCACCAGCGGCAGCAGCAGCAGTCCCGCTTCGAAGTTTCGCTTGACGGTGGCCTTGACCAGGGTGATTCCGCAGAACAGAAGCCATCCCAGGAACCAGAAGAAGCCGCCGATGAAATACAACCAGCAAAACCCACCCGACGAGGTGATTCCGTCCCACCATCAGCAGCAGGGGGCCGCAGAAAAGGAGAATCGGCGCGGTGTAGCGCAACCAGCCGTGATGTACCAGCGGGAACGCAGCGCGAGAAACGAGATCAGAAATTCGAAGTAAAGATAGGCCGAGATCAGAACCAGTTCGATCATCGCCGCCGCGTACCAGAGCTGGTCGAGATTGGCGGTGCTTCCCGCCAGGTCGATAAACGCGACCGGCGCCTGGACCAGTTCATGCAGCGCCAGCCAGAGATACTCGCGGTGCCCCTTCTGGGCGAAGTAAAGAGCGAACAGGAAGGCCGCCAGAGCTGTCAGCAGGATGGCATTGATGATGCGCGGCAGGCGCTCGAACAGGCTGTGCACCGACCATAGTTCCAGCGAGCGGTTCAGGTCTTCCGGATGTGCCCAGGAAGAAGACTGCGGTTGGCAGAAAAGCTGGTATACGCGCCGAAGCCAAACGGAATGTAAATGGTCCGCATCACCAGCGTCAGATCCGTCTGATCGGCGGGAACGTTCAGGTTGTAGATGCGCGAGATGAGCTGATAATGGCTGGGGTCGTCGCCGCCAGGTCCCTCGGGATGAATCTCCTTGCCGTTGGCGTACACGTCCACCGCCGGCCCCTCGTTGCTGACCGAAACCGAAGCGCTTTGCGAAACCGGCAACTGGATCAGCAGGGAAACGGGCCCGTGGTTCGGCGCCAGCTCGATGTGGACCCGGAACCAGACAAACGGGCGATGATGGCCCGTCGGAGCATTATCCGGCGGATGTGTTCGGCCTGCCATCCAGCCGCGGCGGGCCGGGAGGGCGATCCTCGTCGGGAACCTCGGCGATGGCGTCTGAAGCATTACGAACATCCCACGTCGTGTCATCAAAATCAGGGGACTCGGCGGCCGATAGTTGCCGGTGATGCCCACGCGCCAGCTCTTGTCCAGAAGCCAGCGGTGAACCGAGACCGGTGGCGTCGAAATCCACATCGGGCAGCCGCTCAGCGTCCTTGGCACGGGGCGACGCATGGGGTGGGGGGCCGAGGAGCGTCTCCAGCGGACCTCCGGGATGGCGGGATGCAGAGGAGGATGGGGCATCTGCTGGGCGGCTGCCGGTGTCCGGAGGCACAGCAACCAGCAAGGCCACCATGACAATCCTCGACGCACGATACCCTCCCGTTAACTGGTGGAATCCACTTTAATTCACCCGGCAGGAAGCTCCAAGCGCCACACAAAGCCGTTGATTCGTCGAATAATTGTGGCGCATGGCTGCCCAAGCGGGGGATACTAGCGTCTAAATCAGCAAGCGCAGCCGCAGGTCCGCCGGTGTCTATCGAGAGGTGAGGTCATGAGACAGAATCCCCAGAGCGATGCAAGCTCCAACCATGGCAGTAGCAGCAGCAGTTCTGGCCTGGGCAATGAGTTCTGCCGGCGTGGGCCCAGTCCACTCCCCAGCAACCTGCTCCGCCGTCGACCCCCCAGACTTTTCCGCAGACCTCACCACCGGCCGCATGATCCGCAAGCCGCGCCTGCCGCCACGCCCCAGGACACCCCGGCCTCGACCACTCCCGACGCGCAACAGGCCCCCGGAACGGCACCCGTGAATGGCGACAAGCCCGCCACCGCCGACAAGAACGACAAAAAGGACAAGAAGGACAAGAAAGACAAGGACAAGCACGATCCGACGCCGGAACCGAGCCGGTCAAGGGCGATGTTGCGGCCAGCAGCGTAGATCCTGAGAAGGTGATCGAGCCCGGCAGCCAGAAGATCAACGTCAAGACGGGCAGCATCGAGGATGTGAACGCCGTCGGCAATCGCGAAATCGGCGGCCGCGGCATGGGCAACTGGTACTCCACCGACAGCGAAATCAAGATGGGCAAGAGCTACGCGTCGGAGATCGAGAAGAGCACCAAGTTCATTACCGACCCCGTGATCACCGAATACGTGAACCGCATCGGCCAGAACATCGTCAAGAACTCCGACTGCAAGGTCCCGTTCACCATCAAGATCATTGACTCCGACGAGATCAACGCCATGGCGCTGCCCGGCGGATTCTTCTATGTGAACTCCGGCCTCATCCTGAACGCGGACGAGGAGGCGGAGATGGCCGGTGTGATGGCCCACGAAGTTGCCCACGTCTGCGCTCACCACGCAGCTCGCGAAATGACGCGCATGAACTACGCGCAGCTTGGCACTATCCCGCTGATCATGATGACCGGCTACAGCTGGACCGGCTACGGCATCTACGAAGCCGCCCAGTTCGCCGTCCCCATGACCTTCCTCAAGTTCTCGCGCGACTTCGAAGCGCAGGCCGACTACCTGGGCCTCCAGTACATGTACAAGTCCGGTTACGACCCGCAGGCCTTCATCGCCTTCTTCGAAAAGATTCAGGCGCTCGAAAAGCGGAAACCCGGCCTGGTGGCCAAGGCGTTCTCTGATCATCCGCAGACGCCCGACCGTATCCTCCACTCGCAGGAAGAGATTGCCCGCATTCTCCCGCCGCGCGACGAGTACACGGTCACGACCTCAGAGTTTGACGACGTGAAGGCTCGCCTGGCGCGCATTGAGAACAAGCGCCGCCTGGTCGATTCCAAGGACACCAAGAAGCCCTCGCTGCGCCGCGCCAGCACCGATCCCAACGCGCCGCAGACCACCGACGGCTCCAACGGCGACGACCGCCCCACCCTTCATCGTCGCGAAGATCAACAGAACTAAATTTCAGCAGGGGGAAACGCCGCGGGCGGGTCGACATCGACCCGCCCGCACTGCTTTCAGCGAAGTTTTGCTTGTCTGCTTACCCCGCTGGCATTACTCTAGTGCTGGGTTACCCACACATCCCCTGTGCGGACGGTTCGTTATGTTTGCGCCGCGCACCTAATAAGGGCAGCTTAGATGGGGCACCCAGGAAGCATTAATTATGAAGAAGTTAGCTATTTTCGCTGCCGCATTTGCGTTCATTCTGTTGCTTACGAAGATCGCCAATCAGGTGCCTCCGGAGCCACCCCCAGGCACGGCATTTTCGCTAAAAGCGCAACAGGTTATTCAGTGCTCCGCGGATGAAATCACGCTCCTGGACACGCATCAGAAATCGACCCACCTGGAAAAGGACAACAGCTGGCCCGATTGCTCGGCATTCCAGAAGGACCAGGTACTCGATTTCTACCTGTCCCGCGGCGAAAAGACCCGTTTCCTCAGCAGCGAAGTAACCGTCTGGTGGCGGAAGGCCCTCTAAACCCGACGTTCCCGAAAAAACCGGGCGGAACCCGTATTTCTCTCGCTCACCTCGCGAGTGGCGCTCCATCTAAATTGACAGGTTCGCACCATCGGCTCTCCCCATTTCAGGTAAGCACCATCCGGGGCACTGGCCCAAAATCTTGGGGGTGCACTTGTCTGGGTGCACAACATGGGCGAACAGGCTGGACAGGAACCAAAACCGATACCAGTCCCCACGGATCTCCGGCCGGTAAAAAGGGGAAATTCACCGGAAATCCCTTGAAGTTCCTGACAGAACGGCGGTATAACCAAGGAAACCGGCATTCGCCGGGATCTGCTTGGCCATCATCCAATCCGGAGGCAATCATGCGGAACGCGGCGCGATCCAATCTTCTTGTCCCTGAAGTGCGCGAAGTCATGGACATTCGACAGGCCTCCGACTATTTGGGTATCTCACCCGACACCCTCTATAAATATGCTTCCGAGGGTTTCGTGCCCGCCTTCAAGCTGGGCAACCGGTGGCGTTTCAAGCGGTCCCGCCTGGATGAATGGATGGATCGCCAGTCTGACATGAACAATGCGGCGATCGATCCGGAACAAAAGAAGCCTGTTCGCCCGGCAATGTAAGTCTCGTCCCACCTGGCTCGGCGTTGCAGTCCGCTTCCGCACTCCGCTTTTGCATCTGACGGGCATTTCCCGTTACGCTGGAGACGGCATCTCCATGCTGCCCGCCACTAGTAGGCGGAACGTGGCCCCGTAGCTCAGCTGGATAGAGCGTCGGTTTCCTAAACCGTAGGTCGGCTGTTCGAATCAGCCCGGGGTCACCATAAAATCAATAACTTACAAGATAATCGCTCCTTGGGAATGGCAGCGGTGCTAGTTATGGTGTCAGTTGTGCTAAACTGCCTCTTTGAGAGAGCCCATGGCACAGAAAAAATCGTTGGCCAAGGTTAGGGGAGTGTACGAACGAGATCTAGGCAGCGGCATCTGGTGGATTCGCTTTACAGAGAATGGCAAGATCCGCCGGGAACGGGTTGGACGGCGCTCAGACGCGATAGCGCTCTACCAAAAACGGAAGGCGGATGCCCGCGCCGGGATCAAGCTTCCGAGCAACTTGCGGCAACGCCCCTTAGACATAGCGGAGCTCGGGGAGGAAGCGAAGCAGTGGTACAAAGACCACGATAAACGCGATCTTCGAACCTTCACTGGCCGAATGGATCTGATCATCAGGGAATTGGGCAGTCGCGCCGCCAACTCCCTAAAACCCAAGGAGATCGACAACTGGCTTAGTGGTCACTCTGAGTGGAGTCCAGCTACCAAGAACCGGTACAAGACAGTAATGAGTAAGGCCTACCAACTTGCCCTAAGAAGCGACAGGGTTGACCGCAATCCGGTCCGCTCAGTCGAGCGTAGAACTGAGGGGGATGGCCGCATACGTTATCTCAGACCCGAGGAGGAGGATCGCCTCAAGAAAGCGATTACAGACCTTTGTCCGGGCCATATGCCGGCGTTAATCTTCGCCTTGCACACCGGGCTACGAAAGTCGGAACAGTTCGGGCTCAGATGGAACGATGTAGACATGAACCGCAAAGTTATTATTGTTCCCCACCCCAAAAACAACAGGTCGCGAGAGATAACAATGAACGAAACTTGCTTCGCGGTGATCGCTGACCTATACAAGAAACGCCCCGATAACGATCGGGTTTTCAGGTCGGATCGATACAACAAGCGCCCAATTATCGACATCAGAAAGGCGTTCGAAAGGGCATTAAAGGAAGCCAAGATTGAGGATTTCACTTGGCATTGTCTTCGTCACACGTTCATAACCCGGCTGGTCCAAGCCGGGGTTGACCTACGCACTGTTCAATATCTTGCAGGGCACCAGAGTCTGGCTATGACGGGACGATACGCCCACTTCGCTCCAGGCTTGAATCAGGCCGCTGTCAGGCGGCTCGATCCAATCTCAGTTGCTTGAATCCAAGTGCCGAAATCGGAAAGCGTGGCCCGGCGGCATACCAGGGGAGGGAATCGCAAACTCCGTATCTCTCTGCACAAGGTTTCAATTGACCGAGGTCGTCCTTAACGAATCAGAATTGATCTCCCGGGCTAGCAACTTGCTTTCTTCTCCGCTCAACATCAACGGTAAAACCGTGAACCCCAGCTCGCGGCACAAGTACTCATCGCTTGTCTCGTCAGTTCCGACAGGCTGAGCGTTTAGTGCGAAGCTTTCGAAGTAGTCATCAATCTCCTGTCTGATACACGATTCGCAGAACAGGCCGACCGCGCACGCAGGTTCTAGATTTCCGGATTCATTCGGGTATCGTTCGAGCGCAATCCACCGAAATGATGGAGAGCAAGCATTGCATCTGAAGCAGGATCTTGCGTCATCTCTACTGAATTTCGCTGGCATTGACTCTCTCCTCAAATGATTAGCTGGCGAGCCTTTCTGGGTGATCTGCGTTTGCGAACCGCCGAAGATCGTGAGCTGGGATCAATACACGTGACCCAATTCGCTTTGTCCTCAAGACCTTGTTGGCTATCAGGTAATCAAGCGCGCGTTGACTGATCGAGAGTTGAGCCGCAGCGTCTCGTCGACTTACGAGAAGTTTCGTTTCGGTTGCGACTGGCTTCTTTAGGAGAACTTCGGGAAGATGCTTAGGAATGTCAGTCATGATTTGCTCCAGAACAGAAATATCAACAGAGAAACTGCACGGTTAAGAGGCATATTAAGAATTGTTTCCTCAAGGACGCTGCCCTGTCACCGCAGAGGTCGCGGGTTCGAGCCCCGTCCTCCCTGCCATACATTCCAAATGACTTACGGAGCGTAGCCGACTAACAACCGAGGGGACACAGCAGGACTTCGTCGTAAGACCATGTCCCTGCGACTACGGGTTGGCACGGGCCACCTCGGAAGCGTGCAGGTGCACGATCTTCCAACCTGTTTTGGTATTCCTGAGCACCACAGTTCGCCGATTAAGAAATACCGCCCTATCGTCCAGCTCCTCTCACCTTGCGGCAAGTCGATCCACTCATCTGCGAACTGACTCAGTATCGCGAGCTGATCCAACAACGCATCAACTTCGAGGAACCCCAACCATGAACCTGATCGAACTCAATCGTTCCCTGGTGCAACTGCGCGTGAGCGGTATGGCCGCAGTGATGGAAACGCGTCTTCTGCAAGCACAGTCGGAAAACACGGCCCCCATCGACCTGATCTCCATCCTGGTCTCTGACGAACTTGCCTGTCGCAGCAAGCGACTTCTGGAGCGGCGCCACAAGCAGGCACAGTTCCGTGACCCAAACAAGCAACTCGATGACTTCGACTTCCAGTTCAATCCAAAGATGAACCGCAGTCTGGTCTTCGACCTGGCCACTGCCGCATGGATAGGACGGCGGGAAGACGCACTGTTCCTCGGTCCGGCTGGAAGCGGTAAGAGTCACTGCGCTCAGGCCATCGGGCACGCGGTCATCTAACAAGGCGATCGCGTGTTGTATCGAGAAGCGCACATCCTGCTGGAAGAGCTGGCTGACGCCACACTGGATGGCAAACGGAAGCAACACGTGGAACTGCTCACCGCTGTCCCGCTTCTTATCATCGACGACCTGGGAATGCGCAAGCGAGCAACGTGTCACCGTCGGCGGGTGACTTCGCGACGAGTGCGGGGCCAGCTGTACTTCCCGCGCCTGGATGGTTCTCCACGGTCACAGGCTGCCCTCACAGCTCGGCAAGCTGTGGGCCGAGTGCGCGGGCTAGCATGTCAGGCCCACCGCCACGTTCGGGCTTCGTCGGATAGTATTGTGAACTCTGCAGCATCAGTGCTAGTGAACAAACTATTCCCATCGTGATTCGGGTCGACATGCTTTACCTCTTACGGAACTCTGAGGAGAGAACTATCTCACAAGTGAAGTTTTTCGTTCTGCGCGCAGGAGCGGCTTGCGTCAAATGAGTGCCATTCGGACGAGTGGTCGGCTACCCTTACCTTGGGATTTACTTCACGTTTGCCCGTTAATCAGTCTGATGTGCCCAGTCCCGGAGCGGGAGAGCGCACTCAGTGAGTCGGTTCGAGAATCAGTTTCTGAGCACCCCAGTTCAAAATTTCCGCGACATAGAGCTCGTTTTCAGATGGACATGCTATCTCGTGGATCCACCCGAACTCCCCTAGCTGCTTTCCAGATTTTCCGAGCATCCCCAGAACTCTTCCATCGAGGGAAAGCTTGTATATCCTCCCCGGATAGGCGTCGGAGCTGCACATCACTTGATTCGGCGGGCCGATCTCGCGTGCAAATTTGCCGTCCGCACCGAACTCCAGCAATTGTGCGGCACTGGCTCCGTAGGCCTGCCCAGTGGTATTGCCACGCGAGAAAACAAAGATGTGTCCCTTGGAATTGACTGCCACCCCTGCAACTTCCCCGATATACAAATCGACGGGAAGTTTAAAAAAGTCGGGAACTGAACGGTAGCGTGTTTCAGGCACCGGGGACTGTTGAGCAAAAAGCGAAGCGGCCACATGAAACAAAAAAAGAAACGAGCATCTCATCGAAGCCTGCGACAAGCCAAAGCTTGTGCATCACAATATAACTTACAACTTCCGACTGCCCAGCAGGGGACAATGGTTCGGCGAGTGAGTACTGAAAGCCTAACGGGACCAATATGGAGGCGCTACTTCCGGATTGCTCGTCCATCACTCAGAGGTTCTCTAGGCGTACCGAGAGCTGCGTCTCTTGAAGCGGCTTTACACGAGTTGATGGACCAAAGCAAAAGACCACAATTGCGGCAACGATGAGAACGGGGTCGATCATCAGAAACAATAATGATTTGCCCAAGATGGCAAAGAAGTGTCCCAAAACTAAAAGCATGGTCACGGCGCCCACTCGTCCCCAGGCAGACGCGATCCCCATAGCGGTCCCGCGAATTTCGGTAGGATAAAGTTCGGGCGTGTAGGTATATATCGCAGTGGAGCCAAGGGACATCACTTTTTGGCCCCCAATGATAGATCGACCGAATGAGCAATAGTGATCAGTTGTAATCGTTGAGCTATGACATACTATGGCGAGGTGTTTTTGCCCCGCATAGTTCATCCATGATCTGTAGTAAGTTAGTTCCGTTCAATCCGTTTAATTGTTTTCACCGCGTTGCCTGAGAGGGTCGCGGAAAACCGCCGCATAAATCGACGGGAGTCTATTAAGCATGCGACGGCACGACTCCTTGGCGCCGATGAAGGCCTGCTTTTCGTCAACGATAGATAACGGACAAAATAACGAGGCCCCCTTGAATCGCGGGAGTGAGCTTGAATGACAAACGACCCTTCGGGTGTGATTAACGGGAACGCCAGCGATCCCAATTCCGTCTTCCATCTCCTCGAGGGTGAATTCGGGCCCCTACTCGCCAGTGATGTAATTCCGGTTGTCGTTGTTGATTCCGACCTGTGTATTCGCCACATGTCCCCAATGGCCGAGACCACCTTCAACGTTGTTCCGTCTCAAGTCGGACAATCCATAACGGACGTTCAGACTGACTTCGATGTTGACCTGAAGCCATTGCTTAAGGCTGTTATCGGCGACGTGGTGAACGTAGACCGGGAGATACGCGACCATCAGGGATGCTGGTACCGGCTCCAGATAAGACCCCATAAGACTCTCGACGGACGCGTCGACGGTGCCGTGATGATCCTTGTGGATATTGACGCTGTCAAAAGATGCAATCGGGAACTTATCGATGCTGTTGAGCTCACCAATTCAATTATCGAAACTGTCCCCGAGCCGGTGTTGGTTCTAAATGCGGACCTCCGTGTCGTATTAGCGAATCGTTCTTTCTACGACACCTTCAATGTCGCGCCGGAATCGACGATTGACCATCATATCTTTACCATGGGAGATGGGCAGTGGAACAAGCCGGAGTTTAGGATCCTGTTGGATGGGGTTCTACCTGACCGCCAGGACTTCCTGAACCATCCGATGGAGTTTGATTTCCCGGGCGCCGTCCGGAAGTCGTTCATGGCCAGCGGCCGCTACATCGTGCAGGATCAGGATGCCGCCCCGCTGGTCCTGCTGACTCTCGCCGACATCACCCAGCTCAAGAAGACTGAATCCGCGCTCATTAAAGCCGAGAAGCTATCGGTTGCGAGCAACTTGGCTGCGTCCATTGCCCATGAAATCAACAACCCGCTCCATGCCGTCACCAATCTTCTTTATCTTGCCTCAACCGGAGAAGATCCCGATGATGCGAAAGAGTTTGTCACCCTGGCTCTCCAGGAATTGGCCCATGTAGTAGAGATCACCAAGCAAACCCTGAAGTTCTACCGCCAACCCACAGTTCCATCGTGGCTTCAAGTGAGTGCGGTCCTAGATTCGCTTCTCGCGTTGTACAAGGGAAAGCTGCTGCTCAAAAACATCGTGGTAATGCGCCAATACCAGGATGCTCCTCCCATCCTTTGCATGGAGGGAGATCTGCGACAGATATTTGCCAACATCATCGCAAATGCCGTTGATGCAATGGCATCGGGGGGCAAGCTTACCATCCGCGTGCGCAGGTCCTGCGATTGGCGCAACCGAGCCGCCGCGGGTCTGCGGGCCACCTTTTCCGACTCTGGTATTGGGATGAAGACAGCGACCCGGCTGAAGATCTACGAGGCATTCTTTACAACCAAGAATGCCGAGGGCACTGGGCTCGGTATGTGGGTCTCAGCGCAGCTTATTGATCGCATGAAAGGCGACATGCGAGTACGCAGTTCCATTCGTCCCGGCAGGAGTGGTACGTCTTTTTCTTTGTTCCTGCCCTTCGACAGAAGAAGCCAAACCTCTGAACTCCACTCAGCTGCAGCTAAACCCGCTGCTGCCTAAAGCTACGATTGCTGCCGCCAGCGTCTATATGCATGATCTATCAGACGATGCAGATCCGTCTTGAGGCCAAACCACTGGAGCGCTCCCGATGTCACGGAAATACGATGTAGCAACTGTTCTTGAACGTGAAACTGCGACCTCGATTGCGGACTGGTATGCGCTCGTCGAGGCAGAGCCAGAACTCACAGTGATTCCATTGAGTCGCGCGGATCGATGCATGCACTTGCCGGAGATGTTTCGCGATCTCGTGAGCCGCTTGCGGAACCCTCTCCCGCTCGGTACCAAGGCCCTGACCTCCGTCGCTGCTCGCAATCATGGGCGCCTGCGACGTGCTCAGGGTTACACCGCCGCCATGCTCGTGACAGAATCGCGGATGCTCCAGGTATCCTTATTCCAAACCCTGCACCTGCATGTTGAGGACACAAAGTCCGGCGTATTGCTCATGTACGTCATGGCGATCGCCGATGAGGTGGACTCACAGCTGGCCCAATCAATGAAAAGCTATATCTCCGAGGCCAAACTCGATGCTGAACCCATCGAGGCATAACCTTTGTTGTCCTGAACAGTTGCGCCTCGAAGACACGGCGAAATCATGAAGAGGGGCAGACCATCAGATGAAACTTCTTCCCCCCCAGTTTGCCGATTGACAACTTGAGCACAGCCGGTAAATTCGCTCGCATCCCCTTGGGTGATCTCTTCGAGATCTCTCCAGACGCCATCTTTGTCACTGATGGCGATGGGATCATCTGTGAAGCGAACCGACAAGCAACGGAACGCTTCGGTTATGCCCTTGAAGAATTGATCGGGATGAACGTCGATAATCTGGTTCCGGAGCGTTTGAGAAGCCGTCACCCAGGCCATCGCGAGAACTACGCCGCCAAGCCGCATGAACGCCCGATGGGCGCGGCGACGGACCTGCTGGGGCTGCGAAAGGATGGGACAGAGTTTCCGATAGGCATCATGCTTAACCCGATGGAGTCAGAATTCGGTCCCGTCGTGGTGAGCTTTGTTCGTGACACAACCGAGCAACGTGTTGCACAAGATGCCATGCAGATCCGCGAACAGCAGATGCGTTCAATTGTTGAGAGCGTGCCCGACCATGCCATCTTCCTGCTGGACCGTGAGGGGTACATTCTTACGTGGAGCGCCGGCGGCGAACGTCTCAATGGCTACACAGCGGACGATGTCATTGGCAAGCATTTCTCCCAATTCTTTACGCGCGAGGATTTAGACCGGGACCATCCCGCGGAGTTGTTGCGGCTTTCAGGGGTGCAGGGGCGCTTTGAAGAAGAAGGCTGGCGAGTGCACAAGGATGGATCGCGATTCTGGGCGAAGAGCATTCTTACGGCAATACACGACTCAATCGGTAGGGTCACCGGATACGCCAAAGTGATGCGGAACTTTACCGTTCGCAAGCGGGCGGACGAGGTAGTGATGCTGGAGTTAACCAGTGTACTCCTAGCCAATATGGATGTCGGCAAGCTGCTTGGCGCCGTTTCCGCGAGCCTGCGCGAAGTGATCCCTCACGATACCGCGACGCTGGGACTGTATGACGCAGCCACCGATTCATTGGTGGTGCAGTTCGAGAGACTTGAGGAGGGCGAATATCGCCGTGCCGACATTCTCTTCCCGATCGAAGGGTCGCCAGCCGGCGAAGCATTTCGCAGTCGGGAGCCCGTTCTAGAAGTGCGGATACAAAGCTCCGGTTATCTCGAGGATTCCGTGCGCCATCTGACAGAGCTTGGGATGCAATCAGGTTGCTGGGTTCCTCTGATCTATCGGGGTGACACCATAGGAACTCTGGGCGTGGCCAGCAAGCTTGAGGGCGCATTCGTGCAACGCGACGCAGAAATGCTGACACAGGTGGCGGCCCAGGTCGCAGTCGCCGTAGATAACGCAACGACGTTTCGGCAGATTGCCGAATTGGGCGACCGGGTCGGCCTGGAGAAACAATACCTGGAAGAAGAGATCAACCTGGAGAATCGCTTCGATGAAATTGTGGGAGAGAGCACTGGGCTTCGGCACGTATTGAGCGATATCGAGACCGTGGCGCCTACCCCTGCCACTGTGTTGATCCAGGGGGAGACAGGCACGGGAAAAGAACTTCTGGCACGCGCTATTCACAGACTCAGCCCACGCAAAGATAGAACTTTTATCAAGGTCAATTGCGCTGCGATTCCGGCGGGCCTGCTGGAGAGCGAACTGTTTGGCCACGAGAAGGGAGCCTTTACCGGCGCGATCGCGCGCAAGATTGGCCGGCTCGAACTGGCTCATGAGGGAACACTGTTCCTCGACGAGGTCGGCGACTTGCCGCTGGATCTGCAACCAAAACTGTTGCGCGCGATACAAGAAAGGGAGATCGAGCGACTGGGTGGAACCAGGCCCATCAAGGTCGATGTGCGCCTGATCGCCGCATCCAACCGTGATTTGGCGAAGATGGTTGAAGAAAAACAGTTCCGCGCCGACCTCTACTATCGCCTCAAAGTATTTCCTATCGAGGCTCCGCCTCTGCGCGAACGAATCAGCGACATCCCTATCCTGGCTCGACATTTTGTCAGCCTGCACAGCCGGCGCATGGGCAAGACCATCGAGACAATTCCTGACGCGGCCATGGAAGCACTCAAGCGTTGGAGCTGGCCAGGCAATATCCGCGAGTTAGAGAATTTCCTGGAAAGGGCTGTAATCCTCACGCGCGGGTCGGCTCTCTACATCCCTGTCGCTGAACTGGAAATCGAAGGAGAGAACACCTATCCCTTTGTCGAAACGTCGACCCATGAAGCAGCCGAACGGGATCATATCTTACGTACGCTGCGCGAGACTAAAGGAATGATTGCGGGCGACCATGGCGCCGCAGCCCGGTTGGGACTTAAGCGTACTACATTAAATTCGAAAATTAAGAAGCTCGGGATCGAGCGGAGTGACTATATCTAGTCCGGATGACGGTATATCGTCGTGACCGCGTCGTCGTATCGCTCGTCGGGGCCTGAGCATCGAGTACCTCAATTACCACGTAAGTTCTTTCCTCGCACCGTGCAAGCTCCTTCCTCCCAAACGACAAACTCGTTTGGCCCTGTGCATGCCTTTAACTAGGCGTGGCTCTAAGAATCACAGTTCACGAACGAGAAAGCTCCATCGAAGTCATCCTCGAGGGACGGCTCGCCGGACCCTGGGTGGCCGAGCTGAGTAAGGCGTGGGAAGAAACCGCTCCCCGCCTTGGCAACAGAACAATTTCCCTGAATCTACGCGACTTGACTCACTCGAATGAAGACGGCAAAAAGGTGCTGAGAGAGATCGTTGCGTACGCGCGCGCGGAGATTCTCGCCAGTAATCCTTTGACGAAGTATCTCGCACAGGAGATCAGCAACCGTGAACCACAACTGAGTCCAGCGGAGAACATTCATGGAATTGACTCGTAAAGGTAGTTGCACTAGCCAGACAAAGCGTGCCGGCGACTTCTTCAGCAAGTTAAACCCTTCGGCATTAGAGGATTTCTATGCGATGGAGTATCCGTTGTCTTATGCGGCCAACGTGGTGCTGTTCACGGAGAGAGAACCGGTAAGGTCGGTCTTCGTGATCCTTGAGGGCGAAGTACGTCTATCGATCAACTCCGATAGCGGCAGGCGGCTAAGCTTGCGCATTGCAAGAAAGGGCGACCTCATAGGCCTGTCGTCGACACTTTCCGGCACTGTATACGACATGACAGCTGAGACGCTGTATACCTCAATGATTGCCGTCGTGGAGCAACATGACTTTCTGGGTTTTCTCACGCGTCACCCTGAGGCCTACCTGGCGGTCACCGAAGAACTGGGGCGGCACATGGCAAAAGCGTGTTCGCAGCTACGCACTCTGGGCCTATCCTCCTCTGCGCCGGAGAAACTTGCGCGTCTGCTGCTGGAGTGGAGCGATAACAACCAGACGGAGGGGTCGGGAAACTGGCTGCGCTTCTCCCTGACGCACGAGGAAATCGGCAATTTCATCGGCACGTCACGGGAGACCGTTACACGCACGCTCAACGACTTCAAGAATCGCCGCCTGGTGGCCTTTCAAGGTTCCATAATGACAATCCCTAACCCCGCGGCGCTGGCAGACTATGCGCATGCTTAAGGTTTGCCGGTGAACTCTTTGCCGCGATGGCATCCATTTGCCCGTCTTGCCGAGCATGATCAGTGTCGAAACATTGACGTCACCATCTTGAAGGAGGCCAGGTTTGACAATCAACTCATTTGACATACCGATGCAATGTGGCATTCGGCTCCGAACAATCCACAGTGAAAGATCAACGAGAAAGGCTCAAGCACGGGGTAAGATGCGATGATCTTCGAACGTAAATTGATTCGTACGGTAGGTATGCAAACAGCCACATCAGCCATAGGCGATTGGGGAGGCAGACATCGCAAGTCTATGGAGCCCCGGGATGCCATAATCGCCTTCCAATGCTCAGCACCCGATTTCGTCGAAGTCAATGAAACCATTAACGGCGAGAACATTCATAGTCAAAGAATGAAGCAACATTCTGACGTGGTAACGAAAATGGAAGGAAAGTATATGTTCTTCGCAAACGAAGCAGAGATCGCCAGGAAGATGATTAGCCGTGGACATTCCTGCGCGGTAAGCGTCTTTCTTCGAGAACCCTAGTTGATCATTACCTTGAACGGAGAGCTCAATATCCGGGTTGGACCCGATTTCCACAATAGAATACCGCCTTCCCACTCTCGCACGGAGGCGACAGTCCTAAGGAGTTTCCAGGTGATCAAGTCAGTTACGGCGTTTTACCAATTTCGTGAAGAGTTCCCGACCCTCTCATGTGAATGTGGACACCTCGTCTCTTTGCATTCCCTAAACATCGAATTCCACATTTGCCTGGCGAATCGATGTTACTGTAAGGGCTTCTCAGTCCCCGCCCCCAAGCCTGTCACCATGTCCTCGGTGCCGCCCATCATCGGGGGCTATAGATACACCCGAAACAACCAGGACAATCTATAAGGTCTACCTGAAACGATGGATCATCCCGAAATTGAGCGAGCACCTATTGAGCGACATCAGAACCATTGACATCGTGGCTTCGAAGCCTTCCGATCGCGAGCAGCACGTGCGCCAAAATCCGCGATGTCATGTCGGTGCTATTCAATCACGCTTGTCGGTACGAGCTCTTTGACGGAAATCCATTCAGACTGGTCCCATTGGGTCTTCGACATCACCGTTCGAAATGGGAATCTGACAAACACCCAGGAGTATATCGCCACGCAAGCACTGGCGCGGGCCTCCGAGAACGCCGCGAACCCCAGGCCCTGACCCGTCTCTGGTTTCCTGTTTTGAGAGTTTGGGGTTCCCAGACGGCACTGAAACCTGCAAATCAAAAAACGGTGTGCCAGTTACTGATACCTCTTGTCGAGCGCGAGGAATTCATGGATGTGGGCAACCGCCGTGCTGCCCTCGCCGACCCCGCTGGCAATGCGTTTGCCGGAGCCGCGGCGAACATCGCCTGCGCAAAAGATCCCGGGAATACTTGTCTCAAGTGCGAACGGCTCGCGGCGGTGGGACCAAGTGCGGATGTCGCGGCCAGTACAGATAAAGCCGTTCGCGTCACGTTCGAGAGAAGCGGGAAGCCATTGAGTGTTGGCGTCGGCTCCGATCATGATGAAGAGGGCCTTCGCTTCCCGAGTGCTGGTAGATTCAGGATGGTCCGGCGGCCGAGATAAGGTTCTGATCTGTTCCAGATGGCTTCACCATGAACACTTAGGACTTGCGTATAGGGTAGAGTCTCAACTCCGAAGTGCTGTGCCTGCTTCAAAGCGCGCTCGGTAAGCTCATCGCCAGAGATACCAGATGGGAACCCGAGGTAGTTTTCAATTCGTGAAGAGGTCACCGCCTGCCCTCCGGCGGCGAACCGCTCCACAAGCAAGACTGTGAGCCCTTCCCATGCGCTATAGACAGCGGCAGAGATACCCGCTGGCCCGGCGCCGACGATGACGATGTCGTAGCATTGGTGCTTCTGAACAGTCTGAAAGCCAAGGACTTCGGCCACGCGGCGAACGGTGGGCCTCTCGAGCGGCGTTCCTTCAACTGAGACGGTGATGCTCGACGCCGGTTCCGTGTCGCTCGGAAACCAGTCGTACTGGATGCGATTGGCCGACAGAAAAGCTTGGACGACCCGGGAGTTGTCATCGTACTTCGATCCGGCGAGGCGGACACGCGAGGAAGGCGTCTCGCACACGAGCCTCTGAGCCAGTGCGAGGCGTGAGCTTATCGTCCGGAAAATGATCTCGCCGGCAGATGGATTATCGCGGACGAGCTCCTGCAGTGGTTGGCGCTCGAAACGTGCAACGCGGCACTTAGTGATGGCGCGAGCGGAGGCGAGCTCGGCTGTACCCACGAAAATCGACGTCTCACCACCAAACTCCCCGGCGTGATGCCGCCCGGCCACTTGGCGTTGACCGCCAATTTCCTTGATAGCTACTCGTGAAAGTTACGAACGTCGATCCTGATCAGCCAGCGACAGCCAACGGTTCATGAGTCCAAATCTGAGGACCCTCTCTACAATCCATCGCTGCACCTGCATATCTGAGTTCGACGAGCGGCCGACGGCGGCACATCGGGACTTACGCGAGTTACTGAATCACCTGCACAAGTAGTTCAGTTTCGGACGCGGGTGAAGAACGGGTTGCAGCATTTGGCTTTGAATCGTGGGTTCCCCAAGCAGAGCTCCCCGGTTGTGTGGCGTTCGGGGGAGGGCTTATATGGAAAAGGGCCACCCGCCCTGGGCTCCCCGCCGGGGTTCGATTCAATCTGATCTAGACTGCAGCCTTCATCAATCGATTGGCGTCGTCCAAAGAGCGTTGGCGTCGAAGATCAGAGGCAGGATCCGGGCCGGGGCGGCCGAGCAGATAACCTTGCGCTTCGTCTCCTCCCAATTCCTTAACCAACGCCAACTGCTCCTCCTTTTCTATTCCTTCAACAATAACCTTCATATTCAAGTTCCGTGCAAGCGACATGATGGATTCCACAAGAGCTCTGGTTTCGGGGCTAGTCATCAATTCACGAACGAAGGAACGATCGATCTTCAACGCATCAAAGGCGAGCTTTGGAAGATAGCTCAGGCAAGAGTAACCAGTTCCGAAATCGTCCAAGGCCATTGTGACCCCCATGGTTTTGAGACGTCTCATTGTCTCGGCAGCATGATGAATGCTGATCAATGTAGCAGATTCAGTGAGTTCCAACTGAAGAAGATCCGGTCGTAGCCCAGTCCTATCAAGAATCTCAACAACTTCTTCGACAAACGAACTGCGTGCAAACTGGACGCTCGAGATATTGACTGCCACCTGAATGGGATGCTCCGCCAATTCCTGCCAAGTGAGTGCTTCCACACAGGCTCTCTCCAAAATATAGGCCCCGAGTGGAACAATCAGTCCGCTCTCTTCAGCGACGGGAATGAATTGCAATGGGGGAATCGCCCCCTTGGTTGGGTGTGTCCATCGAGCGAGCGCTTCAAAACGAACAAGGGAATTTGTCAGGATGTCGAACTCTGGTTGGTATTGAACCGACAGCTCGCCGCTTGACAAGGCCCGTCTTAACTCACTTTCAAGGGTGAAACGCTCAAGGACCGAGACGCTGAGATCCTGGCTGAAGAAGACAATTCGGTCCGACCCTCCACGTTTCGCGACATACATTGCGCTGTCCGCTTGCTGCAACAAGTCGTCGTTTGCCAACCCATGTTCAGGAAAGACACTGATTCCAACGCTGGCGCCAATGGTGGCTTCACGGCCCTCAATGAGGAAAGGCTCGCCAAGTGAGTCGAGCAAGCTCCTGGCTGCCTCTTCGGCGTCTTCCTTCGAGCGAATGCGGTTGAGAATGACTGTGAACTCATCTCCTCCAAGGCGGGCGAGGGTGTCGGATTCTCTCAGTCTGGACTTAAATCTGCGGCTAACTTCGGTGAGGAGAATGTCGCCCGCAGCGTGCCCAAAGCTGTCGTTAACAAGCTTGAACCCATCTAGATCGATGTACAACAATGCGAGCTTGGAGCTTTCGCGTCGAGCCCTTGCAAGGCTCTGACTCAACCGATCAGAAAGCAACCTTCGATTCGGCAACCCGGTTAATTCGTCGATGAGCGCCTGGTGCTGCAATCGTGTCTCCGCATCTCGCTTGGCATGTTCGCGTTGCCTCAACTCTGCCAGCATTCCATTAAAACCGATGACAAGACGTGCAATATCTTCGCTGCCCCGTACCGAAACCTCAGTATCGAATCTCTCTTCACTGGATACTTCCTGCATAGCGTCAGAGAGGTCCCGAATTGCCTGCGTTGTCTGCTCGGCTCTTTCCAGAGCCGACCTCTGCTTGTGAACCCTACGCCGTAACACGCTAACCCACGCCAGAGTTACAACGATCAATAGCGAGAACAACGCCAGCACAGACAATGTGGTCTTGGGAGTCCAAAAAGGGGCAGAACGAACAAATGCGATATCTTCTGGACCACGAAGTAGAATCTTGAACGTGACTGGGTCCTCCTGCAAGAGTCGATAGATCCTGGTCGAGTCAACCTGTGCCGAACTGATGCCGCTCAGTCGAAGGATGCTTCCCTCAGCGAGTTTGCACGCATCATCTCCCAGATCGGCGGTGTCCAATTGCGCGGTAAACGTCTGAGCTCCGGATTGCAGAACGAGATTGCACACTCCGTGGGCATGAAGCACTGTCAAAAGTCGCCCTTCAACAGAAACTAACCGTGAATCGACCTTCCCCGACAGAATTGCTTGTGCACTCGTAATGAGAGGGTTCATGATCTGAGAACCCGGAACAACGTGGAGCGTGGCGTCAGTGATTACCGGCGAGTATCGCCCGGCTAAAGTTGCGTAACCGACTGCCTCGATCCGATTGCCCAGGTGCAAATCCGGATGATCGCCCCTGATCTCGACGCCTCCGGAAACATCCTGGATATAGACAAAGCCGCGGGAGACCAAGACGACAGTGCCGGAGACTTTAACCCGATGACCAAATCGGAAGCCCGGAGAAAAACGAAGCAGATTGCCGATGGAAGTGATTTCCATTGAAAACGGATTGCGAATTGGTGGATCAATCACTTTGATTTCGCTTGGAGAAGAGATGGTCAATTGATAGCCGACGAGCTGCCGTTTTGCGTTGTAGATGGTGCCAAACGCTCCCTGGATCCGAACTCTCGCATCTTCGAGGTTTCCTGACGCTCGAAGATCCGGGAAGCCTGGAGACGTAGACACATGGATCTGTCCGATGGCAGTGTAAAGTTCAAAAGTCAGTATGGGATGGTCAGGCTGCTCGGCAAATTTCAACGGGTGAACTACGCCTTCAATGACCACATACTGAGAGTCGAGCCTTCCGGCTGCAGCATCGTCGTAGTTGACGGGAATCGGGACGGGTAGTGCCGACGAGCCTCTATCCTTGAACCTCGGCGCAAGAATCACTGGTGCGAAGTGGCCAGCGTTCGTGATGGCGTTGACAGTAACACGCTCTCCGACCCGCAAACCGACAGGGTCGCCTGAATATTTTAGATAAATGCCACTGCTCTGGTCTTGAAAGTAGATTTGACGCCAGATCGGATCAAATGCAGTAATGACTCCGGTAACGCGAACAGGCAATGCAAGAGCCGCTCGCTCAGGAGTCAATTGACGGATCGACGCGACGGTCTCCAAGGGTTTTGGGAATGCGGTCGCCCTGTCAACGAGATCAACTTGTGCTTCAGGAATTCTAGTAACTCGCGAATGATAAAGCTCGATGCGCAAACCATACGACCCTGGGAATCCGCTGACCTCAATTGGGGTTCCAACTGGAAAGTACTGCCCTTGAGGAAAGTGGCATTCGAGTGCCCCCCAAGGATCTTCAATCATTATTGAATTCTGAGAGGACGCTCCGGCGTGCCCACGTATGCGAATGCGATGGCCGCCATTGGCAGCCGAGTTCTGACGATAGAGATCCCGGATGGAATAAAGATTGTCGCTGCTGGGTGCGGCTTGAACCACCGTGACGTCGGCGCCCGAAGAGACCCATATGTGCTGAGACAGTCGCTCGCCATTCGCATTCACAATTTGTTCGCTGAGGCCGACGATCCTGACTCTCGCATTTACTAATCCCGAGTAGTTTGCCGCCAACTGTTGATCAACGACAGCCTCAATTCCAGAGCCAAAGTCGCTAAGGTTGAGATGTACGCGTCCGTAGACATCCAGATATGCGTCGCGGACTATGACGCTCATCTGAATTCCAATACCGTTCTTCTCAGGCCCGGGAAGATTCGTCAAATCGACAGGAATCGGCTGCGGAAGTCTGATACGGGCCGATGAAGAATGAATGCGCAAGTTCGCCAGGAGTAGGCTGCCAGGCCCCTGAACGGGATCGTAGCGAGAAGCTTTCGTGGCATCGACGGCAACTCGATCTCCTGCATGAACTCCAGTGCTGTATGGGTTCTGCCGAACGACAATGGCGCCAGTCTCATCCTGAAGCCAGAACCTCGACCCGGGGACATCAGCATATGTGACTTTGCCTTCGAGATGGACAGCGGATCCAACAGGGAGCTCCTCGAGTTCCTCAATAGAAGTGGTCTTGGAGAAATGGAGCCCACCCCACATGGACAATCCGAGGATCCCGGCACCAAAGAAAGCGCCCGTGATCGCAATCGCTCCTAATGGCCATCTGCCGATTCTTACAGCTTCAACTGCCGACACTGGGCGATTCGGGTTGGATTCCAGATTCCCTCCGATGCGCTGCCAATTGGAGTGGCGATAGCGCCCCTTGCTTCTAGCCTGATACCCGATAGTGCGGCTGGATGTGATTAATATCACTCACCCCTCCGCGAACCGCACTAGAGTCTGTCGACACGCCTTCTCGAGCCATAGAACCCTGTTCGTCGCCCATCATGCGATCAACACTCTTCAGGCAGCGAGGGAAATGCCTTCATCCCTCATCCCATGGCCCAAACTGCTTGAATGGGCGCTGAGATTCGCACGAAGTACTCACTAGGTACGCAGTAGGTGTTCAGAACTGAGACCTCACGCGTTTCCGCCAAGCTCACCTCTGAGTTCGGAAGAAACTTGGTTCACAATTCTGTCAAGGTAATCACCATCAACTAAGGCTCTCGAAAATAGAGGCTTACCACGCAGGAATGGCCACTGCTAACCATCTTCCTCGCGATTTCTGCTTCGTTAGCCAATATGTACTTCCCTTCCATCTCCGTCACAACGTCAGGGTGTTGCCGCATTTTCTTACTGTGAATGTTCTCACCCTTTAGGCCTCTCTTACTTCCACGAAGTCAGGCACCGAGCATTGAAAGATGATTACAGCATCACGCGGCTTCATGGAAGTGCGATGTCGGATTCTCACACAGCCCTTGGTGGCCATGGTCTCGTGCACACTGACACTCGAATTCAACGATCGTTCTTCACATCTCATTCGCAACCCCCTCGGTACTCAATCCCTTTGTCGACAATGTTTCACTGCGAGCTGTGCGGGACGATGGCCTGGGAAAACTCTTGACGGCGCTCGGCAGCCCTGTTTAGAAAGTAATGCGCGTAATGCAGTTCTTCCACCGTGGGAAGAGCGATGCCGCTTGATTTATGCCTATGGAGACCATTCAATAGGTCGCCTGTGTGCGCAGTACCCGCATTGCAATCAGCGTCATACACAGCCTGTCCGGGCTGAGAGCAATGTGTCTTGTGTCGGTCTACGGCTGAGACCTCGAACGAGTTGTTTTCCAAACCTTAGCCTCCTATAAGAAGATTTCGATAGTGTATCCACGTGGATCATGCGCGGTGAGTCAGGAATGACCAAGATCCAACTGAGAGATCGGAAAGGCCCTGAGCATGACGCAAGGAGTTAATATGTGAGATGAACGCGGCGACGATCACTTCGCCAAAATCTTCTCCGTTTTCGCTTGCCGGAATGGGAATTTCGGCCGTGTGGTGCGATTCGGTCATGGTCATTGGCAACATTTCCTTTCGAGTTGGTGCTCCAACACGATGGCCCATAAGGCTCCGCCGTGTTGGATTAGATCGTCTATATTAGTTTTGGCTTTCTATATTAGGTCTTATCTATGGTGCATCTAGGCGAAGAGCGTAACGCCAACTCAGGCGTGCGCAAAGTCTTCCGGGCCTGCGCGATCAGTAATTGTCATCATTGAACCGTGAAGAGCCCACCAGGCTCCGATTCCTGAAACTGCATAGCGTGCGTGTGACGGTTTCCCACGAGGTGCCGATGAAATTGCCGATCTCTTCATGTGTCAGAGAGAAGCGTAGCTGCTTTCCGGAGCCCGTCGCTTGGCCGCGATCGAACCTTCTCGTTCGTGAACTGCGATTCTTAGAGCCATGCCTGCTTAAAGGCATGCACGGGGCCAAACTGGTTTCCGTCGAGAAGCTACACAGCTTAAGCGCTCAAACGAGAACACTTAACTTATGACAGCGGCCGCTATTATCGCTTGATGTTTAGACCACATGACGACGTGATCATGACGAGATATCGTCAACCTGACTAGATATAGTCACTCCGCTCGATGCCGAGCTTCTTCATTGTTGAGTTTAATGTAATACGCTAATCGCGAACCCATGGAACGAAGCGGGTTTCAATCGAGCGCGGCTTCGTTCGCGGACCCAAAGCTATTCGGCCGTTCGATTCTGATGATTGTGATGAATCGTGCATTTTGCAGGTCAGCATCTTCCCTTGTAGAAGTTAATTCTCAACTGGAACAAACAATCATGCTTTTCGTGGCGCAGGCTACAGGTTGCCCTCCAGAATGTTTCACCTGTTTACGTATGCGGTGAAGGAAGTACCTTCACTGAAATCACGGTCGGGTACCTTGGATTAACTCGGCAGTGTGCTTCCACTAGGAAGCAAAGGAGAGTGAGACATCGCTGACGCGACCGACGCAGAAAGTGCAGAACGGGCAGGGGGTCTGCTCGACCCCGTTAAGCCCTATTTGCGTAATGCTCAAAGAAAATGACAGCCGGCATGTGGTGCACGTGAGGAGGAAAAACAGGGTACCGCTTGAATCCTCGGTCGTCAGGCGTATGCGAACTGACAGCGCCTCATGTTTTGCCGGGCGGATTACCCGGGTGTGAATCATCTGTGCGACGGTGTGCAAGAGCTCATCGACGCTGCATTGCTCCCTAGCATAGGACACATCGACCATCGTGCTGGCGGGGAAGAAAGGGTCGGAATCATTGGCGGTGCATACGGCAATCACGGGAATGGAAGGAAATTGGCGGCGCACGATGGAAAGGAATTCAACTGATGCCGCATGGGGCGACGTAAGGCCGGAGATGATCAGGTCTGGCGTCGCGTAGTCGAGCCTGCGAAGTGCGTCGAATCCGTGGATCGCGGTTGAGACATGGTACCCCTCCATGTTCAGGAGAGCGGCCATTGTCTCGCGCATGTATTTCTGGTTATCTACAAGAAGAATGTTGCGTTGTGTCGGGCGGATCATCGCATTACCCTCCTGTGATGTACCCGAGAGTAGGGGTACGGCCGAGATCGGCGGCTTCCGAATATCAATCAAGTTAAGAATTCAGAGTTTCCGGTTTGGCAAGGCGGGGCTGCCAGGTTGGTGCAGGGAGCCGCGCCTTGTGATGGAGTATGCCAATTGACGAGGATTCTGAATGGTCAGTCTTGACCACTAACCAGGAAAAAGATTGTTCGTGCTCCGAGATAGCTTTCGACCTTGCTCCACCCGCAGTCCACTTTGGCGGGTCCCAACGTCGTGTAACTAGTTGCACGTACGACTTATTACCGCCCGCGTATTATACGCCTGTATTGCTTTCTGAGGACGGACTAGCGTTTAACCTGGAGAAATCCAATGAGAGTGCGGGATTTAAACAAACTGGCCGCTAGAACCTGGCGGACCCTATAAGGCGACATTCGTTTTACCTTGGGCGGAACAGGCAATTATTCAAAACGTCTTGCACGTGTTTGATATTTGGATCACATTCAGCTGTGAGTGTGAAGGTAATTACCATACCTACGATTATCAGACCCTAGATAATAGAGTGCCACCTCAGAGTAATTCTGGAGGGTAACATTGCCAAGAGTCTTTTTTCAATCGGCGAAATTGAGGTTACTGAGCCTTCGCCTGTGAGGAACGAGGCTGAGCGCAAAGATGAATCGTGGACCGACGATGTATAAAACTGACCAGACGGGTATTTCGTTGCGCGGTAGTGTATAAAGCATGAATTCGCCCCAATGCGAAATATTCTAAACGCTTCCATGAATCCCGCTGGGTGCAAAGGTCCGGCGGGAGTTTTTCGCAACTGATCTAATCACTCCGAATGTATAAATTTGACCTGACAAGTTTTTCGTAACAGGGGTACGATTGTGTCTAATTTCGCTGACGATTCGCGAAATAGATCAAGCAAGCCTCTGTAACCTATACTGGCGGGGATATTTTGTGTGATTAGTTCGGCGCGAGAATTATTGCCGACAAGTGTAAACTTCCCCTCCCTTGGGAACGCGACGGGCGGCGACTTAGTGAGAGGGGTTATGAGACGACGCCTAGTTTCGTGACCATTTCGAATACCCCGAAGTGTAGCAGAGGGGTTGCGTCCGCCCCAGCTGTGGGCTATCGCTGCAACTTTACTGTGCTTTGCTGGTGAGCAAAATAGTACTGACTGCGCGTCAAAGATGTTGCTAACCTGCGCGAATGAACGGCCCACACGGATTCTGAAACTCGAAATAGAGCGCCATGAAGGTTAGGTCGTGACGTTCTCCGACGGAAGGGTTAGGGAGTATACGGTGGCAGAGTTACTGGACTTGCGATCTCGGTGCGAACCAGTCAAGAAGTCTCCTCACGTGGGTCACGAGGATTCACTTCGAGCCTCTATTAGAGCGTGAGTTCTCCCAAACTTTACCTGAAGCGCAATCTCGCCTGCTATCGCCCCAACAAGGCCGCGGATTACGCCGGCTCGATATGTAGCCTTTGTGGAGACCAACAAGAACGATTTCTTCGTTGTCGAGGCACCGCGCCACCCAGCGGCAAGTGTCGAACTCACCCACGCGGGGTGGCCCCCGACGCGCTAATGTCGTGTGTAAAGTGTGCGGACGCTGTGCGGACCTCTGATCGCCAACGCTTCTCATGGTCAACACGACTTGAAGGGCCCTCATACCTCGGAACTAGTCCTGTATCGCCCGTTGGCACATCTTTCTGCCAATAATAACTTTGTAAGGCCAATCAAAATCGAAGAGAATTGAACCTCCTTTGAGAATCTGTTCGCGCTCCTGTTCGGATGACGCTTTCAATATTTTAGAAAGCTTTACAAGGTGCTGCATCTCAATTGCCTTTTCTCCAGCATCCATACTTTCAAGCCTAGGCTTCGCGGCACACAAGCGCAAACTTACAATCGCTGTCCTGGACGCATCTCTATCTGCATCAAACCGAGCTCGTCCACATTGTCCGCAATCATTCGTGTATTGGGCAACGGCCCGGGCGTCGAATGAGTTGCTTTTCAAACCAGGCCTCCTCAATAATATGGCGACAATGTTTCGGCACGGATCATCGTCGCCAAGTCGGGGCACGACATTGCGCCAACACAGAGATCGGATAGGCCTTGAGCGTGACGCATTGAGTTGCAATGCGCGATAAATAGAGCGACGATCTCCTCGCCAAGCTCTTCATCGTTATTGTTTGTAAGAATCGGAATTCCGGTGTTGTGATGTGATGGGCTCATCGTCATTGGCGACACTGTCCTTTCCTTTCAGGAATCGAATCCCAGCTCGGCGGCCCATCGAGCGCCGGCAGGGCAGGTTAGATTTAGGAACTTGTTGAAATTCGCCGCGTAGCGGCGAACTCATTGGGGATTTGCGCTTCCGCTAATTTGAAATCCGTTTGAATCTCAGGCTGATCGCATAGCCGGGGTGACGCGTGGTTCTCCGGTCCAGGTTGCTGCTGCGGTTCTTGTCGTTCTTCGTGATGTGCGGGGTCACATTCGACTCCCGTACGGTGCGTACGAAATCCTCGCTGTCATATGCCTTGTCGGCGCCCACGGTGATACGGCGGCAACGGCCTTGTTGCTTCTCGGCCAGCATCAACAGCGCGGCATCGCGTTCTGCATAGCCATCGGCGTGCGTACCTATTTCAACAAGTTCCTAAAGCACTCCGCACCGAATGTTCACCGAATGCTTGAACCCAAATTTGCACCGAATGCTCACCCCAATCCCACAAACCCCACACTCGCGTAAACCCGTTAATTCGCTCCTATCTTGGGGTAGAAATCCGTATCCGCTCAGACTGCCGAGTTAAGGCGTGAGCATATTGGAACAGACTGTGAGCAACCTTCGGTATAGGCTCCGCATCAGGTAGCCCAAAAATCTAGGTGTCCATCGGGGCTGCCTAGGAGCGTTCGACATGACCACCTTCCCTCCGTTCGCCAGAAGGCGGAACCAAGACTCCTCGATAGATTCAATCTGTACAAAGTGCTTTCAGACGATTGCGTCGGCGGCTTGCGAAGAGGAACTGGTTACCCCCGAGGAAAAGCACGGCTGTGACCCCTACGGTGAGTTCAGCGATGAGTTTGTCGATTCGGATACGCGAACTCACGGGGTCAGGTACCCTCTGGGCGACATTCAAGCGAGGTGATTAGCTGCCCCCCGTATCGTGAGCACCGGTACGGCCTATGACATTCGCTCGGCTGCGTGACCTGCTCCCAGAACTCCCCTGCACCCGCGGTCATCCGATCTCCAACCATGCAGCGGATGAGCAGTCGCAGTCTACTTGTTGTACTGTGGAGGGCTGCCGCTGCGAGAGATTCCGCACTCAAGTGCCGCCCATCGGGTACCTAAAGGAGATGGATTCGGAGGGGACTGACTAGCCGGTACGCTACAGAGATTTGACGGACGCAGGATAAAATCATCGCGCATGCGCCCCCAGTCCGAATTCCGCGATGATTTCGACTGAATAACGGCGGAAATACTGCTTGTGAATGTTGATATCGGTCTGACCCTTTCAAACGATTGCAGCCGACCGGTACGACTCCAAAGGAAAAGCCCACACTATTCGAAATGCTCGAAGGGCATACGACAAGGTTTTGAGTTGGAGATTGAGGGTTCAATTGGAAGATTCCGACAGAACCAACCTGGACAACAAACTGATCTCGCTTAAGAATCGGCTGCTCTCACTCGGGGAGACATTCGACTAAGCCCACCATCTTGGATCCGTCGCCCGCCCATGGATTGCGCTTGTGTGCCGGAAAGCCTAGCCTTGGGGCATGAGGAAATACGAACTGGCGTTCCACGCGCAACATAATTACGATGGCAGCTTTCAATATTCGAGTCACATCAGCACCGGGGGCCGTACCATGGCGAAGATCTTTGAAGGAGAAGGTTCCCTCTTGGAAGCTATGAGTTGCCTAGAGCACACAGAGGGCGGTATCGGCAGGGTCCTCACGCTGCTTAAGAGCAACTCTGCATTTCATGTGCCTCCGCACGTCCCGATATCTGATGAACAAGCGGTAGTCTTCGGGTGGATCACTAACGCTCCACACTCTGCACCCCTGATTTAATGCGTCGGAGTTCGCAGAGTAGCCAACCACTCGCCACGACCATACGAAGGACAGGACGGGCTTGCAGGGCTTGTTTCTTGCACATTTCTTTTTGGGGCGCAGGAAATAATCCATGGTAGTGATCAATCTTGATCAGCCGATGACGCACAATTTGAATAGGCTGGTAAAGTGCGTGAATACAGCCCTCCGCTAATTGAGATGAAAATTGAATTCAAAACTGGATTGTACAACGACGCCCAACATCCTACTTGTCGATGATAGCGAGTCAGTTCGAGAATCACTAAAATTGGTGCTGGAACATCACGGGTTTCTCGTTACCGCAGCCGCAAACGTTGCCGAAGCTATTCATCTGATAGACACAGAGCCCTTTGACGTGCTGCTTTCTGATCTGCACATGCCCGGAGCAGGCGACGGGTTCACTGTGGTGAGTGCAATGCGCCATAAGCACCCTGACGCGATCACTTTGCTGTTTACAGATATCCCGCGTTGAGAGAGGCGATGGATGCCATCCTTTTGCAAGCGGATGAAATTCTAGTGAAACCAATGCCGATCCCGGGGTTGGTCCAACTGATTCGAAACAGACTGGATAAGCGTGGGACTCGACGTCCATCGAATGTAGAGCGAGTTGCCTCAATCTTGGAGCGTGAATCCTCAGCCACCATTGCCGATTGGCTCAGACGAGTGGAACGCGATGACGAGTTGACGAGAATTGTCTTGAGTGCCGATGAACGCGGCGGACACCTGAAAAAGCTGATTGAAGAGGTCGTTCATCGATTGCGAATACCTCGAAGCCTGGGAACAAAACAAGTTTCGGACGGCGCAGTCGAGCACGGTATTGTTCGGCGCTCTCAGGGCTATTCGATTCCCATGATTATCGAGGAATCGCGAATGTTGCAGGTGAGCATCTTCCATACCTTGCAGAACAACTTATGCGTTGTGGACTTCAGCCTGCTCCTTATCGACATCATGGCCATCGCGGACGAGGTTGATTCTCAACTGAAACAGACAATCATAAGCTTCGCGGAACTACCTACGGGCATCGCGGCATAGAGGGGTATGGAGCAAAGTTCGCGGGGTGATTGAGAAGCACGAAGGAACGGCGCGGGAGTTTCAGGACCGGAAAGACCGCACGGTCGACCGGGCAACTTGGTTAGGGCTCTCGGCTGTCCTTACTCTCGTCCTTGGTTACGTAATGGGCGCGGACGACATCGAGCAAACGACCTGCAGCAATTTCCTTCTCAAACTGATGCCACTGCTCATCGGTGGGCGTAAACGTCATGCCCTCTGACTGTGTGCCCGCCGTGGGCACCAGGGCGGGACTGGGGAAGGCAAAGGCCGGCCGGGATCGCAGCTGCTCAACGGCTGACCGTAAAGATGGCGTTCGCCGCAGGCCAAGTCACCGTCGGGGTAACCATGAGCCCGGTGCCGCTGAGCGCCACGCTCTGCATGGCATACGCCGCCTTCAGGTTGTTATCGGTCAGCACAACGGAGCCCGAGTTAGTCCCAACGGCTGTAGGTTGGAAGTCGATCACAGCGTTGCAGCTTTCGCCCGGGGCCACCGGAGCCGGCGACCCGCTGGAGTCGACTTGCGTGCAGGAGGAGCTGTTATCCCAGAGGAAGCCCGATGCCACGGTGTGGGGAAGCAAGTGATCATAGATCCAGCCCGAGAAGATCGTTGCTTCCATCATGATCATCCAGGGCTGAGGCAAGGTTCTGATCCACCCATCAAGTTCCCGCCTGGTCGATCCGATCTTGCCCGCCATGTGGATACGACCACCCAACCAGGGCATCAGATTGTTCCCTCCGCGATAGTTTCCGGCTCTTGTTCTCGGGGTAGACACAGGCATGTGATCTCGATCACTTCCCGTGGACACCGAATGCGGCAGAATTCATTCATGAATTTCGACTCCTCCGCGTTTGTATCCGACCCCGGGCTGCTCCTGAGGCTCTTGGAGTACGCCATTCCATTGGACTGTTCCAAAGGCCGCGTACTCTTCCGCCAGGGAGAGAACCCCTTCGGGCTCTTCATTCTTCGCAGGGGGAAAGCGACCATGACTTTGGAGAGTGAGCGCGGAGACATACTTAACCGAACCGAACTCGCACCGGGCTCGATTCTAGGTCTGCCAGCACTCATGAGCGAGAAACCGTACACCATGTCTGCGGTGGCCAAGAGGACCGCGGTGGTAAGCTACGTTACCCGCAAGGACTTTTCCGCCCTGATGCTTTCCGAGCCCAAGTTAGCATTCGAGGTTCTGCGCGTCCTGGCGGCGGAGGTGCATACCACCCGGACGGCAATCGCTCAGTGTCCACAATCCATCCTGGACGATGAGCAGTCTAAACATCCAATGCCGGAGCTTCTGAACCCGGCAGTGAATTGAGGGAGCATCGCCACGCACCGTCCTGCGCTGAACTATGCGGGCATTAAGCAGGGAATGATTTTAGTAAGTTGAAACGGCAAATGCGTTGTCTCTCTCCCACCGTTTGATTGCTCTCGCCATCAGATGGTCAAGGTTTTCCTTGGGACGGCGGTTCCGCACCAGTTCGTTGCGTTCAAACTCAATCAAGCGGTCGGTCTTGGCTTGATTGTGAGTCGTAATTTGTTGAAGACGCTCTCTCAGAGCTTCTCGACGTGACGATGCATTCAGTGAACGAATCTTGCTGACGATTGCGGCAACGACTGAAAATAAAACCAGCACAACAAGGGGGGTGAGGGCTCCGGTTTGCATGTCAACCCTTTCAACGAAACAAAAGTATTCTCAAACTGCCTTGAGACCAGGCGCGGGGAGAGACAGCAGCCCTTTCACATTGTTGGCAGACATGGATCATATTCCTAAGATGCCTTAAAGTAAGTCACGCAAAGTGTGTAGGTGGCTTTGGCGAACCGTCGCTCGGCTGGTACCATGCACACCCTCCTGACGCCCGGATGCCGAAATCCACGGCCCGTCCAATGGACCACACATGGTGCAGTAACCTAATCGGGTTGACTTACCATGTTTCTTCTTCTTTTCTCTTCAGCACGTCGGCATACATCATCTGAACTCCCAGGACCCCTAAAACTGCCTCCGGAATAAAGGTGCGCGTACAGTTGGCGCTTACCCACGCTCGAATCTCTACCGCCGTATCGGTCCCGTGACGGAGGGCGTGAACTGCGGTCTCGTCTTCCAAGCCTAGTTCTTCCATATACACGTCCCACTTGGCTTTCTCCACCGATGACAGGGTAAGGGAATGAGTATATGAAGCATGATTGTCACGCTTGCTCATTGTTCTCCTCACTGAAAGGGCTTGAGTAAAAAGATCGTGTGTTAGCCATCCCGGTAGGACGGTCGCTTTTTCTATTCCTCTGGAGCATAGTTACCCAGGCGCAATGTCGGGTCGGCCGTAGTTAGGCGATTGGTTCAGAGCCGGCGCATCTAGGACTCAATGGAGGAAGGTCAAATCGGGTTGAGCACACAACCAGATATTCTATTTAGTGACACCATAATTTAACCTCAGTGGACTGGCGGTCTATACCACTTTGGTCTTTGACATACCGTTTTTACTGAATAATCAGGGGAAGATAGGTGAGCATTACGGGTCCGTACATGGCGGTTCGGTAGGATTACGCTCGCCACGACGTGACGTTCCGCGTACAGGTGGCTTGCCCGCAAGGCGCCGGTGCCTCCTCGGTCCCGCGCGGCCACAGCGGTCCGATCCGGGTGCCGTGGCCCAGCCCGTCAGGCCTCCAAGCCGCGGTAAAACTTCAAAGTTTCCCACGCAATGTTGTCAATGATTTTTCCGTCTTTGGACGGAAGCAGAGATGCGGTGTGCGCATCCTGATTCAAATCCACCACAAGGAAAAACTCATCCCGCCCTTCCAAGGTGACCTGGTCGCCGATTTTCCAAGGGCTCGCTTCTTGCATAACTGATCCCCTTGGGCTTGCTTATGACCGACCCCGAACCTCGACCAAATGGGAATTCAGCAAGCATACTCTCATTTTCTGACGTAACAACCGACAACAAGTCTTGGTCGCCCAAATCTACGGCTTAGCCGGGCCCGAACCATGGCCGCAATTTCACTTGATGAGTGCTATTTCAGAGAGTATTTCCAGATGACGGGGGCAGGTCGGGGCATTTCTGAACTTGTGAACGGCAACTCGATGCTCGATTGTTCATGCGGATACAAACGCTCGTCATATATAATGTCAACCAGATTCCACGCAGCCCGTTCCCTTCGAGACGCCAAGCCCCTAACGACGCCTTATCGGGCCAGGTTCAAAAAGGGGATCAAATGCCATCCGATCGGCTGCTCGTAATCGATGACGAGCCGGCAATCTCCGCGACAATCGGTCGAATTGCACGCGGATGCGGGTACGACACTGCAATCACCACCGACTCGGAAGATTTTCTGTCAAAAATCAGCTCTTGGATGCCTACGGTGATCGTGTTGGACCTTGCGATACCCGAAATGGATGGCTATCAACTTCTTCGTTGGATGGCTGACCACGAGTGCAAGGCGCAAATTCTAATCATCAGCGGAAGCCACATGGATCGGCTACAAGGAGCACTCCTCCTGGGCGAGTCCCTTGGGCTCAAGATGGCTGGGCGCTTGCAAAAGCCGCTCCATGTCGAACAATTGCGGGAAGTTTTTCAGCAAATCTATGATTCAGCCGGCGTTCTTTCCATTCGTGATGTCTCAGCGGCACTGAAGGGCCGCGAGATTCATCTTGTCTATCAGCCCCAAATCGAGATTGCGACCGGGAATACGGTCGCTTTTGAGGCTCTGGCTCGCTGGAACCACCCTAAACGCGGTCCCATTCCCCCAGCCGACTTCATCCCGCTACTGGAGAGTGGGGAGGTCATTCATGATTTCACTGCGTCCATGCTCGAAATCGCCCTGGCAGATCTGAACCGCTGGGATATTGGGGACCTCGCAATGGCGGTGGCCGTCAATGTTTCTGCGGCAAACTGCGCCCGCAGGGGACTTGTGGACGCTGTTCGCTCCTTATGCAGTCAAGCGCAGATCGATTGCCGGCGCATCAAGATTGAAGTAACAGAGACCGCCGCCATGATTGAAGGGGAGGATGTCAAGTCCTGCCTCGGGGGCCTTCATCAAGCTGGAGTGTCACTCTCGATCGACGATTTCGGCACGGGGTATTCCTCACTCGTAAAACTGCAGGAGCTTCCCTTTTCAGAATTGAAGATCGATAGGTCGTTCGTGACGACCTGCAACGCAGATCATCAGCGCAGCGTGCTTGTTAAGGCAATGATCGACCTGGCACACCATCTCAATATGACGGTCGTGGCGGAAGGCGTAGAGGATGGGCCGACCCTTCTCCGGCTTCAAGAATGGGGCTGCGATTTCGCCCAGGGATATTTCATCAGTAGGCCGATTTCGTCCGACGATGTACCGAAATGGCTCACGGACCAAAGGAAACGATCCACATAAACCCAAGCTCGACCGCCTACCGGAGACAATCATGCCGAACCTCGAAAGCATCGCCAAAGTCTTTACCGTTGTACCCGATGCGATGGTTCTCGTGAACTCTCGGGGAGAGATTGTGATTGCGAACGACCATACCTACAAACTCTTCGGGCACCCGGCCGGAACACTCGCTGGACGGCTTATAACCTGTCTGATCCCGGAACGCTTCGCTCTTTCTCACGACCGACATGTCAGTTCCTTTTTTCAGGTTCCTTCCGCCAGGGCGATGGGCACAGGCATGGAACTTTCGGCTCGACGCAGCGACAACTCGGAGTTTGATGTCGAGGTCAGTTTGAGTCCATTTCGAACTGAGGAAGAGGTCTATGCGATGGCGGCGATTCGTGACATTACGGAGCGTCGTCACCTCGAAGAAGCTCGCAGCGAAAGCCAACGTCAGAAGGAAATCGCGGAAGAACGGGCGCATGCGGCCCAGGTCATGGCGGACACCAATGAGACTCTGCGTGCGATCTTTGAAGCCTCTCCCCATGGAATCATCACGGCCACCAAGGAGGGAAAGATCGATCGCTGGAACCGGGCTGCTGAGAAGATCTATGGCTACGCGGTTTCCGAATCCCTCGGCATGAGCGTATTTGATTTCAGCCGAATTGCTTCGGTCGAGGATGATCTCAATGCGGATGCTGTCTTTGCCGAGATCAGCCGAGGCCGCGAGTTGAGAGATTTTCACCTCCGCCAGCGCCGGAAGGATGGCCGCATAGTCGAGGTGAGCGTGGACTCCGCGCCATTCCACAGTGTGAATGGCGAACAATCCGGCTTCGTCTTTCTGGTCGATGACATCAGCGAAAGGAAAGCCATCGAGCAGCAGCTGCGCCAGTCGCAGAAAATGGAGGCCATTGGTCAACTGACTGGTGGGATTGCGCACGATTTTAATAACCTGCTCAGCATCATCATTTGCAATCTTGAACTGCTACTTGAGAATCTTCCCAGGGGGTCCGAAGACCGTGAGCTTGGCTCGATGGCTCTTGAAGCTAGCCTCCGTGGCGCAGACCTCATTAAACAAATCATGGCATTTTCTCGTAAGCAAAATTTGCTGCCCCAGAGAGTCGTCCTCACTGAACTGGTTCAGGGCATGATCAATCTGCTCGGGCGATCCCTCGGGGAACACATCGAAATCATTTTGGAAACGGAGGGAGACCTGTGGCCTGCGGTTGTGGATCCGTTGCAGCTTCAAACGGCAATTGCTAATCTTGCAACCAACGCGCGCGACGCGATGCCGGACGGTGGAAGTCTGGTGATCCAGACTGGCAACGCTCGGCTCGACGAAGCCTATGTCGAGCAGTTCAGCGACCTAAATCCGGGAGATTATGTTCGGATTTCTGTGACGGATACTGGTAAAGGAATGCCCCCGGAAATCGTCGAGCGCGCCTTTGATCCCTTCTTCACGACCAAACCTGCCGGTGAGGGAACCGGTCTCGGGTTGAGCATGGTATTTGGGTTTGCAAAGCAATCCGGTGGCCACATCCGCATTTACAGCGAGGAAGAAGTCGGTACAACGGTTCGACTGTACCTGCCTCGAGCGAGCTCGGAAGATGCCGAAATCACTCCACAGCGCGAGCCAGAGCAGCCACGGAAACTGGCGAATGCGAGAATTTTGATTGTCGAAGACAATCAAGACCTTGCGAAATCTGCGCATCGCGTGCTCAGCCAGGCGGGGTACATGGCAACAACGGCATCCACTGCGGAAGCTGCTCTGAGCATCCTGCGCAGCGATGCTCCGTTCGACCTGCTATTCACTGACATCATTCTGGCTCACGGCAAGAACGGAATCGAACTATCGAAGGAAGCAACTCGACTGATGCCGACAATGAAAACATTGTTCGCCTCCGGATTTTCCGAAGCCGCTTTGCGCGCTACCGGAAAAGCCGTAGTTCAAAATCGCTTCATCGCCAAGCCGTACCAAAAGACTGATCTCCTCAAGAAAATAGCGGAGCTAATCGAAGGCTAACGATCCGAGTTTGAGAAAAGACGAAATTGTCCTAGATAAGCGACTGACGGTCATTCAATGAAGGGTTCGCCAAAGAGTTCGGCGGCGGATGTTTTTACGGTGTTCAATGGGGTAGCGCCCAAAACGCCATTTTTAGCGAACGATGAGATCCCAGTCTGGACCTTCCCGACTCATTTCAAGCAGCCATCTTCGAAAACCTAGTAGGAGAAAGTGAAAAAGACAAACCAATTCCCACAGGTGCTCAGCGAGGGCAACCACGGTGGTGGGGAAGTTCCAAATCTGTTGTTTCTCAAAATAACTGTAGAAAGCTACACGCCTGGAAGCGAAACTCGCCGTGCAGTGACCACTGTGAGCGGCCCCTCGCCGACCAACCGAACTATCTCGTAGCGATTTTTGAGTACATCTCCGGGAGCGAAAAGTAATTGGCTTCGATTCAAGCCGCTGAATGAAGGGAGTTGGGTTGCTGGATCCTCGAGGTAGGTCCCTGCCTGGGAGTCAGCAACCAAGAAGCGAGTCACTTCCGCTTCGATAGCCTGGTCCCCAGCCGAGGCCCTTTAAAGATACTTGGCGCGTTCTGATGGAGCAAGCTCGAGAGCCGCGTGGAAGATCTCGGTGACAGTTCTCCATCGTCTCTGATCCATCTCTTGGCCTGGCACTGAAAAGTCCGGAATGCATTTCTCTAACCGTGTAACTCAGAGAACAACCACGCCTTCGCCACGCGCCAGTCCCGTTTCACTGTTCTGCTGGAGATTCGAAGTACCTCTCCGGCTTCTTCTTCGCTGAGCCCAGCAAAAAAGCGAAGTTCGACAATTTTAGAATGTCGTTGATTAAGCTGAGCAAGCTTGTCAAGAGCGGCATCCAGCGCGATGACTTCTGGTTCCGGGCCGTCGACAGAGGCTTCGAGACCGGTCAGGCTGATCCTGATATCGGAGCTCCCTCTTTTTTGAGCATGGCTGGCTCTCGCATAATCGACAAGAATCCGTCTCATCAAAGTCGCCGAGATCGCGAAAAAATGAAACCGGCTTTGCCAATCGATATCGCGAAGTTTGGTCAAACGCAGGTAAGCTTCATTCACGAGCGCGGTCGGCTGCAGAGAATGGTTCTTCTTTTCTTGCCTAAGCCGACCTGCGGCCTCTCACCGCAGTACTACCTCAATCAGCACTAGAGCGGGGGTTAATGGTTGCAACTTTTGTCACTGGCCCCATTCGACCATTCAATGACGGCAAGGGTTATCGTTAATCTTCCCCAAAACCTGCTATGAATAAGGCGTCACAAGTAATGCATCTTTGAAATGTGCTTCTCTCGAGTAACTCGTTACTCCCTTCAGTCTCTGCGAGTATCCAGAAACGCCCCGTTGATGCCCATCGAGCATCAGTCTTGACGAAAAAGGTCTTGGACGCCGAATCGATTTTGATTCACTCTCTGAACAGCGGGTCGGCCCTGTCACTGAAGCTTGAGCGCGCTACTCGCTGAGTCGAGGCTTGAGAAGGAGATTATGCATGGATCGATCTGTAGAAAAATTGCTCTATTCCCGGCGCGATACCGCCGAAGCACTGAGTTTAAGCATTCGATCGATTGATTACCTCATTACCGCAGGACGACTCACCGCGCGACGGGTTGGTGGAAAGATCCTTATTCCGGCAAGTGCCGTCCGCCGTTTCGCAAGGGAAGACCACCCGGATTCAGTGCGCTCTGGCATACCTGCGCTCTCGTCAGATCAAATGAAGGTTGGCCAAGAGTTTTCGGAAGGATCGACAGGCCGCTTCCAGCCACAGAGTCAGGGTATTGATGAAACTGTGCCTAAGAGGGCAAACGGCCGCTACTGATTAGCGGGCTTCACGCAGCTGCGGGATCGAGCTTTTCAATCGCGGCCTGATTGTGCTCCGGTGCCAGATGAGCGTAGCGTGTCGTCATCGAAATTGTTTTGTGACCAGCAAGTTCCTGCACCGTTCGCAGGTTTACGTCCTTCATGACCAATCGGCTGATGAAGGTATGGCGCAGGTCGTGCCAGCGAAAGTTCTTCATCTTGGCCTCTTCGAGCGCCAATTCAAACCAAGCCCTGGGGTTGTTGAGATCACTTCCGTACTTTGAAAGAAACACGCGACCATTGTGCGGCCGGGTGGCATGTAACGCTTCGAGAACGCTGAAGCAGGTTTTGTTCAGCGGAATCTCTCGATCACTTCCATTCTTCGTCTTCTCCAATCTGATACGTTTCCGAGTCAGCGAGACTTGGGACCATTCCAGACTGAACTGCTCACTCTTTCGCATCCCAGTGTTCAGAGCTACGTCGAATTCCGGCATGTGCTTCGCAAATCTCTTCTTGATTGCTGCACGTAGTCTCATTTCCTCGTCTGCTGACAGGAATCGAATACGGGCATTGTTCTCCGCGCGTTGCTCAACCAGCCGCGCAGGATTGCTCGTGACCTTGCCGTCTGCCAGCGCAATCTTGAACGTCTTTCCAAACACATTTTTATAGCGGTTCTTCGTCGCGGCTGACCATTTGTGAGAACCAATCCAGGTATCAATGTCAGAAGGTTTAATCTCTTCAGCGGCCCGGTCCGCGAAGGCCTCCAGAATGAGTTTCATCCTGCCTTTGAAATTTCGAACATCTCTGCGGTCGTGGTTGACGTACCAGTCGATGGCTTCCTGGGCAAGCACGGAGAACTTGATGCCCTTGTCTTTCATGTTCGCTGGCATCTTTACGCCACGAAGAATGTCCGCCTTGCGAATCTTGTAGAGCTTGATTGCGTCGCCGCGGCGCCCCACTTTTTCCCGATGCTCGACACCGGCGTCTTTGAAACGTATCCACCAGATGTCCGAGCCTGGCACCTTTTCGAAGACTCCGCGTTCCTTACGAACCACCTTCCTCGGCATAGGATCTGCCCCCTAAATGCGATCCTAGCAAAGTCAGAACAAAGTGGCACCAGAAGTGGCACTAGCGCTATATTCCGGGATGCCCGTTTCCGAGGTAATCACCATAAGCAATTGATTTAATTGGTGCCCGGAGGGGGACTTGAACCCCCACGGCCTTGCGGCCTGCGGATTTTAAGTCCGCTGCGTCTGCCAATTTCGCCATCCGGGCCGGGTTGCAATAAATTCTTTATTATGAATAGTTTTACAAGAGAGAAAGTGGAGATTGATTACGGTCTCATTGTACGACTGCGTATCCAAATGTGAAAGTTCCACTTAGCCTTTTTGGCGAGATGCCTCCTTAAGTCGCGCAGGTGAAATCATCCATGTGAAATCCGTTCACCAGCCGTACGGGTATCAGAGAATTCCGCTGCGGGCACGAAATCGCCGGAATCAGACGAATTAACGCGCATCCGCCATTTCCAACGCGGTAGACCGCTCGCTCTGGCAAGCGCGACCAGTACCCACAATTGAACAGGGATGACTTCACAACTTTCGATTGACAATGTGCAAGATTATCAGTTGTAGATTATCGCGCCCTGTGATTCATTTCCACGAATTGCGAACAGACAGCAAGAGCGAATTGATCTTGACCCGCTTCGGAAATATTTGGATGTCGGCGATCCGCGTAATTCAGGTGGCGCACGTCGAAAGTCATTTTCCGATTGCGTACGCGACAATGTCGCGCAGCGCAAAGTTCTCGCCTCTATTGCGAATGGTGGGGACCCAATCGGGGTCCTCGCTCAGAAAGGAATCGCCGTCCCCGAACATCATCCCGAGGAAGACTTCAGCGACAATTCTGCCGCCAACGGGTCCGAGTTGAGGGGTTGCGATTTGTTTACCTCCCACGACCGGAATATCAACCAAAGTTCGTGTCAGTGCAGCTTCAGCGAGCACGTAGGTCCAAAGCGGGCATCGGCCCCAAAACGCAGAAAGCTGCGGCAGATCGGAAAGCCTCCCGACAACATCATCGCCGGAAGGATTATCCACGGCTTTTCCAATGACAATCTGCTCATCCGTCAAGGGTTTGACGCCAATCTTCCTGGCGACGCTTTGACCAGTGGGGAGGCCAAGTTCGAAGCTGCGAATCAGGTTTCGCTGCGCCAGGGAGGGAGGTGCGTCAGAAGCGACGCTACTAGGCAGCACAGACAGTGGTGTCACAAGCGACGTGTCAATTCGATAAGCGAATTGCAAACGGGATTTCATTGCGGCATTGGCTGGACTCACCGTGTCGGGGTCATCGCCATAAGGACGAACATCGCCTTCGAGATCGATAAGCCGTCCCCAGTCGATACCGCGATTCCTGGCCATCTCTTGAAACCCCGTAAGGCCGTCCGGTATACCCGCAGGAATCCCATCAATCGTGTTAGGAGGAATCGGGAATATCGGAAGCAAAGTTGCATCGTCATCATTCAAGCGATATCCAGGCCGAATCATGGAATGACCAAGCCTGTACGCGGCCACGGAGAATTCCACGGGCATGAAAGGCTCATTCTTCCAATGGAAGAACTTGAGCTTTTCGCGATCGAACCTTCCATCGTCCTTCAATTCGTCGAGTACGGTAGCTGAAACGATCCGGGGCAGAAAGTCGTGCAGTACCACCCACTGGTAGTGCCAGCGGACAATCTTCTGGAGTCCGGCGAAATCGACAGCGGGATTGTCCTCAGACACACGATTGTGAAACCGAAGCATTAGGCCCTGCAACTGGGACACAATACTGTTTTCATCATTACGTGGATCGCCGATCAAGGCTCGACGAGGATTGGCGTTGTTGCGCGGTAAATCTTTGGCTCCATTGTCGAGGTCATCTCCAAGAAGAAACTTACCGTTGCCATCGTACATATAGGGTTGATCGCCTGGGCCGCGGCCATATACGTTGTCGAGATCGAGGGCCGGCGTCCGGAAATCCGTCAATGCATCAGGATCGCTATGCCGAATCAACGTCGTCATGGGATCGAACGTGATGTCGTGATCGACAAACTGCCCGAAGTAGGTGTAGAGCGAAGGGATTCCGCTCTCTTCGGCGTCAAAGCCATCTTTCGGTGGATCGAACGAAGACGTCATCGCCTCTCCGAGCGTCATTAATGCGGCACGGCTTTCGGCGTCCGTTTTGCCGTAAGTGGCGGCGGGCAATGAGCGGAACATGCGCCCAAAACGCCCTTGAAAAGACGGAGATCGGGGCGTAGACATCAGTCCGCGCAGAGGCTTGCCGTGATGGGCAAATGCGGAGAAGATTGCGCGCCTGCTCTCGGTAGGTAATCCAGGAGAGGGAACCTTTTGCTCTTCGTGCTGATTGGCAGTCATCGATTTTTCTCCCGATACGACATGAGGGATTTCCGAAGCCACTGAAATTTCGGGTAGACCAGTTCACGGCACAGCCAGGAAGCTGAAATTCGCGGATTACATCGATCAGTAAGCCCCATTTCTATTTCGCGTAAAGCGCGCCCCAGGTCCGATAGATAGGGCGAGAGGTGCTGGAGGGGCCGGGACAGTCGGTAAAAGAGGCTGGAAGAAGTCAAGCACATTTACGATAGCGAGGCAATAGAGAAAAGTTGTATGGAGGGGCGTCGAAGCTGTCGTTCACGATTCAGCCATCGAGCACATTTGCTGCATGAGAAATGGGCAGTCGAATTTATCTTCTTCGACTGCCCACGGGGTCTCTGGTGAATTTAGCTCGTCAGAATGCGTAGCGGAGACTGAATTGGAATTGCCGTTCGGAGGCATAGGTCGTGCCTTTGTTGGTCACGTCTCCAAACGTGCTGTCGGTTGGGTTTACGTCCGGATTGTCCCAGTTAGGGTGGTTGAGGTAGTTGAAGGCTTCCGCCTTGAATACGAGTTGATGGTTTTCATGGCCCGGGATGATGGAAAAACTTTTCTGCAGCGCAGCGTTAAAGCTCTGGAAGCCTGGACCGTAAACGACGTTGCGAGAGCCGCGTGGGGCGAAAGTGCCGACAGCGGCGGGTCGAAATACATCCGATTCAAACCACTGGGCTCCCCCCGTTGAGCCGAACTTGTGGGGCAGGCTCGGCGTTGCGGTGTGTACGTAGTATTGGTTGCCCGATCCAGGGCCGACTCCGGCCTGGTCGAGGTTGCGCGAGACATTTCCGGAGGGCGGACGGCCTGACTGAGCCTGGATGGTTCCGGAGAACTGCCAGTTTCCGAGGGTCTGGCGCGTGAACCTGTTCGGAGAGTGAGTTGCATATGGGATGTTCCAGACGTAGTTCGTCACAACCACATTGCGGGTATCGAAATCGCTTGGCCCGTACATGATGCTGTTGTCGAATGCGTTGCTCAGGCTGGTGCCATTCGACGATCCGTAATCAAGGCTCTTGGACCACGTGTAGGCGATGCCAAAGAGAAGGCCCTTGGTCAAACGCCGTTTCAGATTGACCTCCATGGCGTGGAAAAACGCGCCGCCGGTGTTCTGCGCTTCAATAATGGTCGAATATCCTCTGTACGGCCGAAGTGCGTCTGCATTGGAAACGGTGGGATTTGCCTGCCTGGTTCCGGGCTGAAGCTGATTGACGTTCGCCAGTTGTTCCAGGTGGTAGCCGCGCCGTCCAACGTAGCTGAGAGTAAAGGTTGCGATGCTTGGAAACTCGTGCTCAGCCGTCAAGTTCCATCCCCAAGCTTCGGGGCTCGGGTACACATACGAATGGGAGAAGAAGGCCAGCGGCGTAGAGTTGACGCCGATGCCACCGGGGTTGTCGACGCTGCCCAGAGTAACGGTGGAAGCTGGCTGGAACGGAGCGTTGCCGCCAACATGAACTGTGTCGCTGATCCCAAGCCGTTGAACATAGCGTCCAGCTCCGGCACGTATGACAGTTCCAGGGCCGACCTGAAGTGCGAAGCCGAGACGCGGCTGAATGTCACTGTAGACGGTAGGAGAGTAGCCGCTGTTAAAACCGCGGAAGAGACGCTGATAGCCGCCGTTCAGGATCGCATCCGGGACATGCCCTTTGGCTGAACTTGGGAAACCGCTACCCGGAATGACGACTCCGTTCAGGGGATCTCCGCCAGTTATGAAGCCAGTCTTGGGATCGACAGAGGGAGCAAGAGCCGGATCGTAGTTCTTCTCGCTGAAGAATGCCTGGTTGCCCCATAGCGCATGGTACGGCATCATGACGCTGTAACGGGCCCCATATTCCAGGACAAGCTTTTGATTGACGCGCCATTGATCCTGGGCAAAACCTTCGAACATGTTGCCGCGGAACAGGGTGTAGGACCGCGTGCCAATTTCGCCATAAGTGTCGAATAAGCCCAGGGCAACATTCGCGACCGCGGCCTTGGAACTCGCACCGCCCGGACGGCTATCGGTAAAGACGAACAAACCGTTCTGGTTGTTGGTGGTGCCGGGGCGTGTGTTGTCCACACTGATCTGATCGTAGTTATTTTCTCCTGCGTATTCCCACAATCCGCCGAATTTTAGAGTGTGGCTGCCCCAAACCTTTGTCAAGGTATCGCCAATGTCGTAGACAATTCCGCCGGAGCGCGAGGGGTAGGGTCCCCCGTCGAGGGTGCCGAAGCTCGCCAGCTGAATCGTGGGAATCTTGTTGGGAACCACCTTACTGGCAGATCCATAAAGGTATGGGTAGTCGATGCCGTACTTGGTGCGGTCGAAAAGGCCGGACGAGGTGTCGATGTCGATGTTGACATGGTCCGCAGCGCCCGACACATAGGCATCGTTGACCATGGTGGGATTGATGGTCCACGTGTAGTGGAAGACAGCAACCTGGTTGGGCCGATGGAAAATGCGTGGGTTGGTGTTGAAGTTACCGAAGTGGGGCTCGTAGTCGTCGTAATTGTAGTTGAGAAGACTGAAGCGGAAGCGGTGAGTATCGCCGGGTACGAAATCGACGACGATGCTATCCTTTCGCTGCCTTTCGCTGTAAAGAGCAGAGTCGATCCAGTTGCTTGAAGGATTGTTGGTCAGATTGGGTGCAGGGTACGCGTTAAGCAGCCCAATTCCATTGGGGCTAAGTTGACCGCTTGGAATGACGTTATTCGGATAGGGCGTACCTGTCGTGGGATCCACTATCTGAACTGGCGTTTTGTAGAAGATGTTCGGGCCGAGCAACTCACTGAAGTCGCCAGTGCGCATCAGGGCTGTGGGCACTTTCAACGTGGGGGACGAGGTGTCGTCGTGGTTATACTTCACCCATTCTTGTCCAAGCAGGAAAAAGAGCTTCCGGCGATCCTTGTTGAAGTGACCGGGAATGAAGATGGGGCCGCTCACGTTCCAGCCGAACTGGTTGTAACGGAAAGCTTGACGCGGAAGGCCGGTGTGGTTCCGTTGCCAGGTGTTGGCGTTGAGCGCGTTGTTGCGAAAGTATTCGTAGGCGCTGCCGTGAAGGTCCGTTGAACCGCTCTTGGAGATCATACGGATCTGGCCACCAGATGAGCGGCCATACTCTGCCGGATAGCCAGTAGTTAGCACCTGTACTTGAGAGGTAGAGTCGACATCGGCAACTCCAACGCTGGTGCCGTTAGACCGTGTGCGTACCATCGGCACACCGTCGAAGGTCATCAAGCTCTCCTGGCTGCGCGCACCGTTCACGTTGATGCCGTTATCAAGACCGAAGCCAAGGGCCGCCATTGAATTGCTGCGCACGACGCCGGGCTCCATCTGCGAGAGATAGAGTGGGTTGCGCCCGTTGAGTTGGATGTTCTTGACCTGGTCCTGGGTGACGAGTTGGCCTACAGAAGCACTCTCGGTTTGGATGGCATTGACGCCCGCCTCAACGGTGACCTCGGTCTTTGTGTCGCCGACCTTCATCGAGATATCGACACGGCGGCCGATGCTCGGGTCAACTTGGACATCGCCGAGCGTAGTCGTTTGGAAGTTCGTTGCCTCTACGCGAACGCTGTACCTGCCTGGCGGAAGATTCGTGATATTGAAATTACCGCTTTCGTTGCTCACGGTAGTGCGTTCGGTCTGGGTTGCATTGTTGCGAACGAGGATTTTGGCATTGGGGAGAGCGGCGCCGGATGGGTCCGTAACTGTGCCGGCGAGCGAGGAGCTATCGGACTGCGCGCTGGCACCGATGCAGAATCCGATGGCGCATACGGCGATAAGGAGCGACGCTAGTCGAAAGAACGCCTTCATCTGAGTCAAAGTAGCCTCCAGTGACTGAATTGACTGAATTGTGGTCAGGCAGACGAGAGAAAAGGGAAGCGATTTTCAATGCGTCAGGTTTCGGTTTACAGCATGTTGCTGTTTGCCCGATATGAAAGTTCTGTTTATTAAACGATGACAGTTCATCACTCTTGCGTCGCCGAAGAGGCGACCTCGAAGTTTAGTGAGAGCGGCCAGTCACAGTCAAGAGCACGGCGGACCAATTTCATTGAGCCCGAACGAACTGTGCTGTGTAGTCGTGAGCAGGCTATTTATGGGCAAGATTTGATGCATAAACAGGTTCGCTGGTTAAGAAATTTTTTCGAAAGGTCCGTGACAAAGCAGGTTCATAGACGTGGTCTCAATCGTTCAAAGCCTCCGGGGGATGTCGAGGGTCCCAAACTCGATCGAACCGTCCCTTCAATCATCGATCTTCTATGGACGAGAGCATCGCTCAGGACAAACCCGTCCATCGAATCAGCAGAAGATTCTGATCATCGACGATCTTCCAATAAGCCCTTGCTCCTATGAATTTCCCCGGCTATTTGTGACAGAGGCAGGGATGAAAAGCGTTTGAGCGCGACTACAACATGATGGTCGCCGAGTTCCTGATTCGGGTCGTCAAAAACCTCGGTGAGGTCATCCGTCACAATCGCAAGGACATCTCCGTTCTGAATGTGGATGCTGTTGATCAAAGCAGTCGGCGGAGGATGGGAAGCGTCAACCCTTCCCAGGATGTGGTGGATCGATGGGTCTATTTGCAGCGACCCTAACACTGCCAGCCGGCTGCCGCATATGAGCGCGGCGAGTTGTGTTGAATCCACCAATTCTATTCACTTGCTCGACGTCTTGATCACTGCCACTGGTCCCAGCAATCCTGATGGCATCAGGGGTGAATCCGCCTTGTAGGGGTGAATGACGGTAAATGTAAACTTTTCGGCGTTGGCTTGCTGATCGCCGATGAGTCGATTAACCCAGGCGTTGGCGACCTTGATGGAGAGCTCGTTGGTGCCGGGATGCAGAGCGGTCGTCACGTCAATTCTGTAGGGCGCATGCCAGACGACGCCGACGGGCTTGCCGTTGATTGCGACTTCGGCGAGGTTCTTCACATCGCCGAGATCAAGCCAAAGCTTTGTTCCGGCCGCGAACCAACTTGCTTGGGCGTCGATACTCTTTGCGTAGGTTCCGAGTCCACTGAAGTAGCGAATGCCTGCATCAGCGTTGTCGCTCCATGAGGCGAGCTTGCCGAATGTTGCAGTAGCAGGAGCCCCTCGTCCGTCCTGGAAATTTACCTGCCACGATCCGTTGATGGTGGTCAGCGTAGTCTCCGTGGGAATTGGCAATGTCGCCGAAGGAGCTTTTGTGGGCTTGCGGAAGACAACGAAGACCGTACCCCACGGCTCGAGCTTCAATGGAATGGTCGTTTTGCCGTTGGCGATCGAGTAGCTGACTGGCTCACTCAAGCCGGTTTCAGCATGCCACAACTCCGGCTCCTTTCCCGCCACGCGAAACATCGCGTTCAGGCTCTCGTTCCGATCGCTGCGATTGTCAACGAAGTACACGTCAGCAGCCGGCATGCTGCGATGAACGAACAGAAGATCGGTGTCGGGCTCAGGCTTTGTGTAATCGAAGTCGGGCGAAAGTTCGATCTTTGCCATTGCCTCAGCAACGGTCTGACCTGCGAAAACCTTGCCTTTGCCCACTACGTGTTCGCCAGAGCCATTGCCGAACAGATCTGTTGAGAGCTTCCCGAATTCGGCTTGATCGTCAGCCAGGCTGGGGTCATGGGTGGGCTTGGGGCCAACAACGGTTGCGCCATCTTCAACTAGCTTGTGTAAAGCTCGCAACACGGGCAGAGACATGTGTTGGCTTGCGGGGTCGAGTCCCAGTACCTGATAACTCATGCCGCTTGGTGTTACGATTCGTCCGTCCTTGACTGACAAGACGTGAATGAGTCCATCAGCATTGATGTAATCGAACCCGTAACCTCCAGGCACGTTGGGGCTCTTGTCTGCGAAGACCGAAGTAATGTTGTCGTCCTCGCCATAGAAATAGATAAAGTCCGCAGCGAACCGGCCCTGCTGCAGCATGAAAGAGCTGCGGGCGAGATATGTGACCCAGGCTCCGGCTTGCTCAGACCAGGTCTCATTGCGAGTGAACCATTGACCAAAGGGACCAAGACCCAGCCCCGGCGCTTTGCCCACAAGGGGTTGGTGAACTGAGCAGTGAATGACGAATCGGTTGATACCTTCGGCAAGTTCCTTGTCGGCCGTCGGCTTGAGTGTTGCAGGCGACCAGCCCCAGGGGGCGAATCGGGCAGTCATGGATTCAGCGGCGGCGATGTTTTGCCCGTAAATATGCGCGACAGAAGCTGATTCGCGATCGTCTGCATTGTAGCCGTACAGTTCCTTGTTTACTCCGGGGGTTTGCGTCCACATGGCACCCATGGGAACTTCAACGAGTTTTTTCACTTCCATTCCGTCGGCGACGAAGGCGCGGTGGTCCTCATGTGACTCACCATAATGGCCCATCCCGCGTTCCTTCAGTGAAGCCTCAACCTGTCCATAGTGTTCATCGGCGATCAAGTCAGCAATTGTCTTGCGAAAATCCCAAAGGAATCTATCGCTCGCCTCCGCGCTTTCGACTTCCCGTCCGGCGAGCACTGGCATCCAGGGGCGCGGATCGTATCCGCGTCGCTTCGTGAACTGGGCAACCATGTCATCGGTCCAGTTTTGGTTTGCAGCCTCCCAACTGTCGGTGATCACATAGCGCAACCCTTTCTTGCCTATCAAGTCATTGCCGACCGCATCTCTGTACATGTCCAAATATTTGTCCATGTAGTTCTTCACGTAAGCGCGGTTCAGTTTGTCTACTTCGAGGCCAGTTGCCTCCGCGCTGGCCGGCGAGTTCTTCGCGCCAGTAAGGGAGTAACCGAAGCGGAGCACTACCCAGTTGCCAGCAGGAGGAGACCAATCCATAGATCCGTCGGGCCGCATATTGGAGGTGAGGTCGACAACGTCATCCTTTGCGATGACACTCCCCGGCAGTCCGGCAGGTGTAGAGAAGGTGTATAGAGCCGGGGCCGTTGCGAACCCATCCTTTTCTTCAAACCGGTTGACGCGCGCGCCGGGATGTAGAGCCAATTCGCTGATCTTGTAATCGGTTTCTGGTTTGGGCGGATTCGCCGCTCCCGCCAAGTCGCTTGCCGCGGCGTCTGCCGGCGGTGGGGCTGTCGTCCATGAAACTCGAAAGAACTTCGCCCTGATCGGTGAAAACGCGATGGTGCGTTCAGGCACATCGCCGCCGGGCGCAAATCCATGGCGCAGAGCACTCAATTCCGCGATCAAGTGGAATTCGGTGCCGTCATCGCTTGATTCCAACCTGGGTGTTGCAGCCGGTGCGCCCCTGGTAAACGGTCTCCGCGTGCTTACCATTGCCAGCGTGATTGCCTGAATTGTCTGTGGCTGGGTGAATTCGTACTGAATCCACGATTGCTCACCAACGGCGGCAATCGGTAGAGAAACGTACTTGGTCAGGTCGCCATCTGTGAGCAAGGCCGGTTCCACCTGTCCCGCGCTGCTCGTAACCTTGGGATTGAGAGACATTACCGGAACGTCTCCCGAAGGCGCGCGATAGGCAATCACAACGCTGTCGGTGTAGTAATCGGGTGCAGGCTTTGCATTCGGGTCGGTGAAGCTTGCTGCTGGTGGCGCATTTTGAAAAGGTCCTGCATTTGTTGGCGGCTTGGGCAGGGACTCATGAAAGGGCGCGCCACCCGGCACCCGCGTCTCGCTCCACACGAGCTTCTTCATAGCTTCGGCAGGTGGAACCCACGGTCCGCCTGTCTCGCTCCAACCGGGAGATCCTGCAATGGCTTCTTCGAGGCCAAGCTGATCGGCAAGCTTGGTGGCAAAGAGAAAGGAATCCTTCCATTCTGGAGTCATGTAGACAATACGATGGTCGACCACCTGAGGGGTTGCGAGCGACGCATCAAAGGTCTGGAATCCGCCGAGTCCGACGCGATGCATCCACTCCAAATCCAGCTTGATACCGTCCTTGGCGATGTTTCCATTCATCCAGTGCCACCAGACGCGCGGTCTCGCCGCGTTCGGCGGGTTTTCGAAGCCCATCTTCAAAGAATCTTCAGCGTTTTGAGCGAAGACCGTGCCCATGGCAAGGGCGAGAACGAGTAATCCTCCGGCTACGGGAGACGTCCAGTGAATGGTCATGATCTTCTTCATCTGTGTGTTCTCTCCAAACGCTTCGATGTCGTTCTCGATAGGCAGGCATCCCGAACGCAGCCAGTCTGCTTTCGGTTTATCAGGATGCAAATATATAAGTTGGGCGCCGGCTTTGGAAAGCCGCCATCGCAGTGATTGATTGCGATATCTGCTCGATAGGGAGAGTCTCAGTCCCAATGAGATAAGTCACTTGCTGGAACGGCGCATCGCGACGCCCACGGCCAAATATGCGGCTCCATGACGGTATACCCTTTAGCTGTTCCCGTGAGACGCTCAACCATCGTGCGGAATGTTGTGTGGGAGAAAATATGAAAAACGGACTAATTGACAGTAACAATGTACTGAACAGAAGAGCGTTCCTGAAGGCATCGGGTATAGCCGCGGTAGGAGTGGCGCTTGATCCTGCCGCTGAATCGAAGCAGGGTTCGGATTTCAAATCCGCAGATGCCGAACAAGGGAAGTCATCTCCCGGGCACAGCCGGGTCCATCATGTGCAAGTTCTACAGGGAACCGAATCAACGAGAGTATTTTCACGAGGGAATACCCTGCCAATTGCCGCGATGCCGTTCGGTATGGCGCATTGGACCATCGAATCTCGCAGCGGTAGCCCATGGATGTTTCACCCCGGCGACCGTCGCATCCAAGGCTTTCGATCTACGCATCAATTGAGCCCGTGGCTCGGGGACTATGGATACGCAACGTTTCTTCCCTTTTGTGGCAACATCAATCTGGACGCGGCATCGCGCGCAAGTTCGTATCGGCCAGAAGATGCAAGGCTCTCCCCGCATTCATTTCGAATGAAACTTCTGCGATACGGCATCGACGTGGAATTGATTCCGACTGAGCGATGTGCCATGGTGACTGCAAACTTCAGCAAGCCGGAAGCGCCGGGGTGGGTGGTTGATATTCCGGGCGGCCAATCGCCGACATGGGAGCACGATGATGTTCACCGCACAGTTAGATTTGCATCGCGTGAAAATCAGGGCGGAGTACCTGAAGGTTTTGCGACTTACTACGTTCTCCGATTCTCCGAGGCGTGGGAGAGCGTCGAGTTGAAGCAGCAACAGGGAAGCAGCACTGGAGCCGTGAAGTTTGTGAAGGGAACTAAGTCAATAGAGATGCGGATAGGCACATCGTTCCAATCATTCGAGCAAGCGCTATTGAATCTTGACAAGGAACTCGGCACGCGTTCAGGGAAGACTATCCGGGATGAAGGCGAAGCGGTATGGAACAAGCATCTCCGCTGTATCGAAATAGGCGGTGGAAGTGAGACTCAGATCGAGACGTTTTACTCGTGCTTATACCGCGCTCTTTTGTTTCCGCGCATGTGGCACGAGCCCGACGCCAACGGAGCGATGCAGCACCGTAGCCCCTATAACGGAAAGATTGTAACGGGTGTGATGTATGCGGACCATGGTTATTGGGATGTCTACCGCGCCTGGTACCCCTTGATGACGATCCTTTTCCCGGAGCGTCTCGGAGAAATTCTTCAGGCGTGGGTTAACGCATACAAGGAGGGTGGCTGGTTGCCGCAGTTTCCTTGTCCGGGGTATCGAGCTTGCATGACTGGCAGCCTGATCGATTCCGTTTTTGGGGATGCGGCGGCGAAAAACCTCGGTGGATTCGATCTCCAAACGGCTTATGAGGGATTGAAAAAGCACGCAACCGAAAGTGGCAATCCAGACGCAGGGTATGGCCGCAGGGGAATCAAAGAATATCTTCGCTATGGCTATGCCCCCGCAGGGCTTGTGGAGCAGTCCGCGGCCGAAACAGTCGATGCGGCGTACGGCGACTTCTGCATCGCGCAGGTCGCAAAAGCTGCGGGCCAGGACACCGACTACAAGATGTTCATGGAGCGCGCGGAAAACTGGCGCCACACTTTCGATGCGAAGACGGGCTTTCTTCGCGGCAAGAAGTCGGACGGTGCATGGCTCGAGCCGTTTGACCCGGCGACCTGGGGCGATCCTTATGTTGAGGGATCAGCCTGGCAACACCGCTGGGATGTTCCCCACAATCTAGAAAAGCTGATAGAAGAAATGGGTGGCAAGGAGAAGGCTGTCGCCGCGCTGGAAGAGATGTTGTCGATGGCGCCGGAATTCAATGTCGGCGTCTACGGACAAGAAATTCACGAGATGTCAGAAATGGCGGCTGTGCCCTTCGGGCAATACGCACACGGCAATCAGCCAGTCCATCACTTGCTATACATTTTCGCGGTCGCGGGAAGGCCTGACCTAACGAGGCACTGGACCCGGAAGGTGATGGACGAACTTTACAGCCCTGACACCTTCGCGGGCGACGAGGACACCGGATCCATGTCTGCGTGGTACATTTTGACGGCCATGGGGTTTTATCCTATTTGCCCCGGCAAACCCGACTATGTGCTGGGGCAATCCTTCTTCCCAGAGATGACGGTTCACCTTGCGCGGGGCAAGACGCTGCAGATCGAGAACGTATCGAAAGGTGCCCCCAACGCTGTCACGTTCAACGGTCAATCGGTGACTTCGACCATATCGCATACAAGTCTGATGGATGGAGGTCGCCTTCTGTTTCGCTAGATCCGAGGGTGACGGTCCAACTGCGTTTCTAATCGTGAAAAAGGCTCAACGGTTGTCGCGAATATGCAAACCGGCGAAGCGGCCGCCGGGGTTCACGACCGCCTCACCGGTCAGATAATTCTGTTTTGTGAAGCTCCTAGGAGAAGGCTTCCTTCCGTGCCCCATTCCAGGTTCCTGTCATGCCACCTTGTCTCACGATCACGGGTATCGGGCTCGTGGGACAATCTTCGCCTTCCTCTTCCAGCGAGGTGGTCTCAAACATCGATCCATTCTCTGCCTGGCGAATCAGACGGTATAAATAAGAGCGTGAAATATTCAAGCTGCGCGCGGCAAGTGCCTTGTTGCCGTTGTGCTCTCGCACCGCCGAGACCGCCAGTCGAATCTTGCAGTCCGAAAGCTGCTTTTCAAAGGTGCCCTGCAGCCCGCAGTCCTCATCGACGGAAATCGGCGATTCTTCCTGGAGGGCCGTCGGTAGATCCTGCAACCGCATTCTCTTGCTTGGAGCGAGAATGATTGCCCTTTGGATCGCGTTTTCAAGTTCACGTACATTTCCAGGCCACGCGTAATTCTGCAGAGCCTCCATTGCGTCCGAATCGATGGCGTCCATGGGCTTTTGGAAAACCTGGGCGTAACGATGCAAAAAGTGAAGCGCGATTTGGGGTATGTCTTCCGGGCGCTCCTGCAGGGACGGGGTCTCAATGCTCATCACATTGATGCGGTAATAGAGATCCTGTCGAAATTTTCCCTGAGCAACCATCGCCTCCAGATCCCTGTGCGTGGCGAGGACGATCCGCGCGCGCAATGGGATCAATCGATTGCTTCCAAGGCGACTGAACTCGCGCTGCTGCAGCACACGCAGCAATTTCACCTGCGTATAGGGGCTGAGTTCCCCGATCTCGTCGAGAAAGAGGGTGCCGTCGCCGGCCTGTTCAAAGAAACCCTCGCGCGCTCCCACGGTTCCGGTGAACGCGCCTTTCTCATGTCCAAAGAGTTCGGCCTCGATTAGGGTTTCCGGAATGGCGCCGCATGCCACCGCGACAAAGGGACGGTTGCGGCGTGAGCCTCGGTTATGAATTGCCCGTGCCACGAGCTCTTTTCCGGTGCCGCTCTCTCCGGTAACCAGGACCGATGCTTCAATATTCGCGACGCGTTCGATTAAATGATGAACGTGCTGCATGCGCGGACTCGAGCCAACTATTCGGTGCTGATCCTCGCCGCCGCGAGGGAAGGACGGTGCGTCCTCAAAGCGTTCGGCGGGCGCGCTACTTTGATAGGCACGCTGCAGCATGGTTCTCAGGTCGCGAACGGAAGGAGGGCGACGGCAATATCCGAAAGCGCCGTGCCGGACCAATTCGTTCGCGGTCGATCGTAGTCCGTCATCTGCCATGATCACCCACGCCACGTCTGGAGAAATCATGCGACGAGCGCAAGCAATCCGTTCTTTTAGAAAATCGTGGTTTGAGTTTAGGTCGAGAATCATCACCCGACAATTCTGTTCCGTTATCAATTGTCTAATTCCAGCTTCATCTGATTCAGAGAAGAACTGAAATTCATTACTCAAGGCAGAAGAAATAAGAGACTGCAACGTGCAGTCCTCAGAGAAGAGGCCTACGCATATCAATGTCTTGACTCCCTTTGTAGGGCATAATTTGAAGTAACTTAGCATGTGGACCGAAATGAATACAACAGTCATCTGCCCTTTTTGGGTATTTTGGTTACCTCCGTTCCCGCGATGGAGTGTCCTTCAGCGAATTATTTCGGAGCTATTTGTGTACGCAGCAGAGGACACTCCCCGGTTGAGCTCACCTGAAATCTCTTTTAAATCAAAGGCCTAGAGAATGCGTGTGCTTTGGAACACTGATTGCACTAGTGTCTGTGTTCTTCATAGCTTATGGGAGGTCTAGCGAATGCTTTCAGTCGTTACGTGCGCGGTGCTGCTGGGTGCGACAGGCATTCTGGTAACTGCACCGGCCATCGAAGGTACCGTGAATCGCTCCATCCTTTATTGGGCAATTATTCCACCACTACTAATGGGTGCCATTGCCTTTTACTCGCACAACGGCTCTTTATAAACGGGGAAGGAATTAATGGGTATTCATTCGATTGCCTGGTGGCCAACCTGCATTGTTCTCGCCGTGGCGACATTCACTGATCTGCGCAGCCGCCGCATTCCGAATTGGTTGGTACTCCCATTCCTGGTTGGGGGCATGGTGGTTTCCGGTTGGCTCCATCACTGGAACGGAATTGCCCAAAGCCTGGGAGGCGTGGCTACCGGCGCGCTCGTGTTCGGATGTTTGGCTTTGATGGGAGGTATGGGCATGGGCGATGTGAAGCTATGCGCCGCCATCGGGGCCTGGATCGGCTCCTGGCAACTTGTCATTGCGCTGGTGGTCACAGGACTGGCGGGCGGAGTCATGGCCATTTGCTTTGCCATGTATGGCGGTTTCCTCAGTGACTTGTTCAAGGGATCGGGCGAGCTCGTATTTGGATTGGGACAGCGCGGTATGCGGCCTCATCCTGAACTGAATTTGAGCAACCCTCGAGCGCGCAAGTTGCCTTACGCGCCCGCAATCGCAATTGGAACGCTGCTTTCGTTTTTTGCTCACTAAATAGCCAGACGTCGGCGATGGTCATCGCGGAGACGCAGATATCTGGATTGAGGTCAATGCTGGAAAATGTTGCAAATCGCTGGGAGCAGCAAATCGGTAATGGCTACGTCACAGGACTTTGAGGCGCTGGGTTCCAACACTCTCTCCGTCGCGCTGATCGGTCCAGACGCAGGGCGCCGTAAGGCGATTGCCGCAGCCCTCGAAGGCCCTGGGGCGAAGGTACCTAGCGAATTGCCCTTTTATCCGGACTTTGACCAAGTTGCAAAGCTGATGACTCTGAATTTCGACGTAATGATGATTGACCTCGACAGCAATCCGGAAGCGGGCCTTGATTTGGTGGAGACCCTGTGCTCAAGCAGCCAGGCAACGGTCATGGTTTACTCGTCTTCCGTTGATCCGGACCTCATGGTCAGGTGCATGCGAGCGGGAGCAAGGGAGCTATTGAGCATCCCATTGGCTCCGGGCGATGTGGCTGAGGCAATGGTTCGCGCATCAGTTCGAACTTCATCAATCCGTGGTCCTAAGAAATCGGACAGCAAGCTGTTCGTCTTCTTCGGCGCGAAAGGCGGCTCCGGCGTCACCACGGTGGCAACGAATTTTGCGATCTCGCTTGCTAAAGAATCTGGCCGTAAGACGTTGTTGATCGATCTCGATTTACCTCTGGGAGATGCGGCCCTTGGCCTGGGGCTCTCGGCTCAATACTCGACAGCCGATGCCGTACAGAACTTTGGCAGGCTGGATTCATTCTTTCTGTCCAAACTGGTGGTAAAGCACAGCTCAGGCCTGTTCGTATTAACAGCTCCGGGAAAGTTCATTGACATTCAGGTCTCCGTTGAGGCCGTCGACAGAATGATCACTGTCGCACGCCAGGAATATGACTTCGTTATCGTCGACTCCGGCTCGAGGCTCGAACTGACGCGGTCGACGCTCTTTCAGCCAGACGCCCTAATCTATCTGGTTTCACAGGTCGGAATATCCGAGCTGCGCAATGCAAACCGTCTTGTCTCAGAACTCTTCACCAATGAGTTTCCAAAACTGGAGATTGTACTCAATCGATTTTCGGCAGGCTTGGGAATTGACGACGAGCACATAACCAAGGCTCTCACACGACGAGCCCAATGGAAGATTCCTGAAGACACCCCCACCGCTCGTAAAATGCAGAACGCGGCGACACCTCTTGCCCTGAGCGATTCACCCATATCGCGCGCTATTCGACAGATGGCAAGAGCCGCTTGCGGCGCTCCCGTCGAAATAAAAGAAAAGAAGAAAATCATAGGACTATTTTGATGGAGGCCCAGGTCTAAATGGCTATCGTAGCAACGGTTCTTATAGATCTTGAGAAATACAAAACGGAAATCCATCGGACTCTGATCGCCAAGCTGGATCTGGAGAAACTGGCTGGTGTCGACCCGAAGCGGGCACGGGAAGTGGTCGCCCACATGATCAACGAAATCATTGGCAGCCAGGGAGTGCCATTGAGTTTCGAGGAGCAGGAAAGGATTCAGTCGGACCTGCTCGACGAGGTATTTGGACTGGGGCCGCTCGAGGCTCTGCTTCGCGATCCGAAGATCTCCGACATCCTGGTCAACGGCAAAGACAATGTATTCGTCGAGCGCGGGGGCAAGCTTCAACGCGTAGATACGAAGTTTCGAGACGATCGCCACCTCTTGCAGATTATCGACCGCATCGTTTCGCGGGTCGGCCGCAGGGTTGATGAGTCTTCTCCGATGGTCGACGCACGCCTGCCCGATGGCTCGCGTGTGAACGCTATCATCCCGCCGCTTGCCCTGGACGGCCCTTCGATGTCCATCCGCCGCTTCGGAACTGGTCCGGTGGCGGCCAATCAATTGGTTGAGCTTAAGAGCCTCTCCGGAGAAATGATGGTGCTGCTCGAGTCCGCAGCGCGCGCGCGCCTCAGCATATTGATCTCCGGTGGAACTGGCGCGGGCAAAACGACGATGCTCAACATTCTCTCGCGCAATATCCCACAGAGTGAGCGAGTCATCACGATTGAAGATGCCGCCGAACTGCAGTTGGCCCAGGAGAACCTGGTTCGCCTTGAAACCAGGCCGCCAAACATTGAAGGCGAGGGTGCGATCCGTCAGCGTCAACTCCTCATCAACTGCCTGCGTATGCGGCCCGATCGCATTATCCTCGGCGAAGTCCGCGGCGACGAGGCCTTCGACATGCTTCAGGCAATGAACACCGGCCACGAAGGGTCAATGGCAACGATCCACGCCAATACAACGCGTGATGCTCTAACCAGGCTCGAGTCCATGGTTGCCATGAGCGGTCTTACTTTGACAGAAAAGACGGTGCGTCGGCAAATCGCATCGGCAATCGACATCGTGGTTCAGGTTACCCGCATGAGTGACGGCTCGCGTAAAGTGACCAGCATCTCCGAAATAACAGGCATGGAAGAGAACATTATTACGATGCAGGAGGTGTTTGCATTCGAGAAGAAGGGAATTGGACCCAATGGAAAGGTCATTGGATCATTCAAACCAAGCGGAATTCGTCCCCGTTTTCTGGAAAGGCTTCAAGTTGCAGGCATAACTCTTCCACAGAGCACATTCGAAATCACGCTGGATGTCAACTGATCCGGAATAGAGCTGAAGAAGATGATAGTGATCATTGCGATGGTATTTCTCGGAGTGTTTGGGCTTGCTGCTCCACTGCTCATCATGTGGAGTGGGGCAGGAAAGACGCAGCCAAACAAACAAATCATGGCCACTCTCGATACCGCACTCGGTGCCAAAAAGCGTGAGAAGCCGGCTCCGGTTATTGACTTTCGTAAAAGCAACAAAGCAAGTGCGATCCCGTGGTTGAATCGCCAGCTGGCCAAAATTAATGTTGTCCCGGTGCTTCAGCGCATTCTGAACCAATCCGGTGTGAAGTGGACAGTAGGAGCCCTCGCACTCCTGTGCATTGCAGGTGTCGCGATTCCGTCTTACTTGATCAACCTGCGAACCGGAAGCACATTATTCGCGCTGGTTGTTGGCGTTGCCGTCGGCCTGCTGCCAATTGGATATGTCCTCTTCAGGAGGGGCAAACGGTTCAACAAGTTTGAAGCCGGGCTGCCCGACGCACTCGAATTGATGGTCGGCGCATTGCGCGTGGGGCACAGTTTCAGCTCTGCCATGGGCCTCGTGACAAGGGAATGTGCAGACCCTGTGGGGAGCGAGTTCAAGATCGCTTTTGACGAACAGAACTTCGGTCTCGACCTTCGCACGGCGCTCGACAACCTGACCTCGCGGGTTCCTTTACAAGACCTCAGGATGGTTGTTACCGCCATTCTGATTCAACGGGAGAGCGGCGGAAACCTCGCCGAGGTGCTGGAGAAGACGGCCTATGTGATTCGGCAGCGCTTCCGGTTGAAACGGCAGGTTGGAGTTCACACCGCGCAAGGGCGCTTGACCGGATGGATTTTGACAATATTGCCGGTAGTTCTTGGAATCGGCCTATACATCGTAAACCCGGACACAATGAGTCTGTTGTGGAAGCGCGAACTCGGGGTCAAGTTGCTGTACGGAGCAGGGGCGAGCCTGACCATCGGCACCCTGCTGATTCAAAAGATAGTACGCATGGAAGTGTGAAGGGGAGCAATGGGATTCGCGATCTTGGCATTTTGTTGTGTATTCATCTTGTTCGCGAGCGCGGGATCGCTCATGTTCTATCGCACCGCCGTGCTGAAACGGATATCTTCTGTCGTAACTCTACGCACGGAGCCCGCAAGCATTACGAGTACGCTGCAAAAGACAAGCTCCTCCCTCAGCTTCGCTGTCGAGAAACTGGAGCGCGTAGTTCCAAAGACGCAGGCAGAAGTTTCGGTAGTGCAACAGCGCCTTATCCGAGCTGGATTCCGCAGGAACTCTGCAGTCAATTTTTTCTACGGCACCAAGGTGATCATTCCCCTTGTGCTGGGTGCAACCGCTTTTTTCACTGGAATCGCAAGCGAAAGCCCGGTGATTATCTGCCTTGCGGCAGTTGGGCTGGGGTATCTTGGCCCGGATTTCTGGTTGGGAAGAAAGATTAAGGGTCGCCAAAAACGGGTTCGGCTCGCACTGCCTGACGTTCTTGATCTCCTGGTGATTTGCGTGGAAGCAGGTCTTGGGCTCGATCAGGCAACCGCCCGTACCGCGCGGGAATTGGGAAAGGCCCATCCCGCTATTAGTGACGAGTTGGAGGTAATCGCGCTCGAGCAAAGAGCAGGAAGAGCGCGTGCGGAAGCCTGGAAGCACATGGCTGAGCGAACGGACGTTGATATTGTGCGCAATCTGGTTTCGATATTGGCGCAGTCTGAACAATTTGGAACCAGCATAGCGAAGACCTTGCGCACACATTCAGACACCTTGAGAACCCAGCGTGTTCAAGAGGTGGAAGAGATGGCTGCCAAAACAACCATCAAATTGATTTTTCCGCTCGTGCTGTTTATCTTTCCGTGCCTGTTTTTAGTCACACTTGGGCCGGCAGTAATCCTCATGGCGGAATCATTTAGAGAGTTTCTCAAACAATGAGAGAAAGGAGACTTCACAAATGGACAATACAATGATTATTCGGATCGTCGCTGGTGCGCTTTTTGTGATCGTGCTGGGCATTTTGATCCAGCGCCGCCGCACACACGTAAAGTAGTTCTATTAATAGGCACACTGCACGCCGGTGTGCACGCTTTGACTCTCCCACCAGGCAAAGATACGGCGGTGTCTTGTTCGCAACGGCGGGCAAGACACCACCAATCACATCAGACGATGAATAGCACTCTGCGGCAGGCGTCCACCAAGTTCATGGCGCGCAGCCTTGCCCACAATATTCGAAGATGAACGTGGTTTATGGGCCACTAAGCGGGATTTAAGAGCACATGTGAAACGGGTCGCATATCGGATTAACCCGGAGGATGACGGACGGAAAGTAGAAGTCTTGTTGACTCATGGGTGACAAGGATGGGCTAGGGATGGAAAGGCAACAATATTGCGTTTATAACCAGACGAGCGAATGTTTCTTAAGCTTGGGAGTTTCCCTTGGCGACCGCCCCCTGAGGCGTCTCAAGGGAATTCTGGGGCTTGGGGCTCGCAAAGTTGACGAGGGAAGTTGGTTGATTAGGCCAAAGAACCTCAGTACGATCGGGTTCTTCTCTTCTCGCGATTTGATCTATCTTGATGAGAATCATAGGGTGGTTCATGCCATCGCCTCCTCTCCGGCGTTTGGCGCCGCGCCGCTGAGAAAGGATGCCGCCAGTGTCCTTTCTCTGCCAGAAAATACCATCTCCTCGTCGCAGACGCAGCAAGGCAATCAGCTCCTGATCTGTGCGGCTGAGGAAATGGAGTTTCGGTTGAGAAGTATGCCCAACTCTCTGCACGAAGAGTTGAGTGTTTCAGAACTTGCAGCAGTAACCGGCGACTCATCCCAAAACTGGCCTCAGCAAGGATTGACGGACGAGCGTCGAGGGGGCCGGCGGTGTCGTTGGCCCAGGCTCATCGCCTACAACGGGGCTGAAGGCACAATCGCCGTCCACGGGGTTAAGGACATTAGCGCGAATGGCTTGTACCTGGTGACGGACGAACGCTGGCCCCCGGATTCTGAAGTGAGCGTGACCCTGCAGAGGACCGACGGCCTGGATGATGGGCCAAAAAAGCCTATTCACTTAAGGTTAAAGGTCATGCGATGGGGCAAGGACGGGGTTGCTCTTTCATTCATCCAACCTTAGAGCCTATAGGAATAGTCCCGCCGGACTGATGGTTAAGGCATCTGGAATGGCCGCCCGCATTTTCACCGGCGAGAGAGGCGACGAACGCCGGGCAATCTAATCCAATTCATCGGGAATAATCAATAGAACTTCAACGGCAACCGCTTTTCCATTTTGTCGCGCGGGCCTGAAGTGCCATTGCTGCAGCGCACGCAACACGAATGCTGCGCGCACATATTGAACCGGAAATGCAATTGCCAGCGCCTCAAAGCGGCCAGCCTGGTTCACCAGCCCGTGAATCATAAGGGCATCGGCATTCAGATCGCGCGAGACAAGATTGGGCCGCATGATGTCATACGGCCATGGCGCTTCAAGTCGGGCCACGGTGCCTGACGTCGAGACTTCTTTTGACCGCGCCAGGGAGTATTGCAGGATCCAGTTCTTTGTCAGGCCAACATGCAGGTAAGCTGTGTACGCAACCCTATCGTTCCACACTTGAAGCGTCTCAGGATATTTCTCCGCGAGAGAAGTTCCAACAACAACCACACCAAATCTGCCGTCCTTCGGCAAGGTGATGTGGTAAGTGTCAGCTTGATCGTTCGTTGCCGTCACTGTTTCGGTTTCTGGCGCTGTGGCAGTCCTGCTCTTATCGCTCTTTTCTGGCAGGGGCACTGCTAAATTCGACTTTCCCTTTGAATTGACCGAGCGGCTTGCGGCGGCTGAGGAATCTGTCGATCCTTGGGATCTATCCTTTCCCGGCGCTGTCAGCGCGATTGGGCCAGTAGTCGATTTCGCCTGTTCTTGTCCTTGGGGACCTGATGAGGATGACTTCGTCTCGTTAACCGGAGGGAGTATGACTTCCCCGTCGGGCATACGAATGTCTGAAAGCGAAACGACGGCAGTTGGAGTTGGTTGTTCGTCGGAAATGGAAATGGTTGCCGGGGCCAGTTGCACAAGTTCGGGCGCGTGAACGGCAATGGGAGATGTAGTGCCGGGAGGCATTGCCAACGAACTTGGACTTTGGTCGGTGGCCGAGATGGCGATATCGGCCAGGCTCAACTCCTCGTTGGGCGCGTCAAGAGAGGGCTTCGCATCGGTGGCAGTCGCGGTGTCGGGTATTGCCGCGACAATCTTTTGTGAAGAAGCGAGTTCCGGGGTCCACATAACAATCGTTGGGACCGGAGTTTCTTCCGAGAGCGCCAGATGAGAATGGAACTCAGGCTGAACGAGCGTCTGGTGTCCACCGGGGCCGGGCGCGATCAGCGGGGCATTTGGACGCTGAACATCGGCTGGGTTGTCCACGGATGGGATAGTCGATGCTTGAAGTTGCTCGGGCTTTACGTCGCTCCCGGCGCCACTACGGGAGTCATCCGGTGTCGGGACATGCAACTCCAGATGTCGCACCGTGTACCGCTCCGTGATGATTTCATCCCGGATAATCGGGTGGTTCAAAAGCCCGTACGAGAGCATGCCCAGGGCGGCGCTATGGACCACCGTTGAGACGAAGAAGGCCGACGGTCCGCGACGAGCAGAGGTTACTTCTGTAAATAGCCCAATAGTGTCACCGTTACTCATCATGTATTCATCAACTTCTGCAGACTTTCTCGTATAGGTCTATTCATAAAACAATAAATGAGTAGTAGGTTTACCGTTTCGGTACTCAGGTAACTCTGTGCAATTCAGGGGCCAACACCAAGTCTCTTCATTGCTTGCTCGTCCCACAAATTTGTGTTCTTGCCAGTACATTTGTTGGGCGCCCGTGTACCAGCGCGCACACATTTGCTCCCTGATAGTCAGGTAAGTCGTCAACCTTGCAATGAAATACAGTTATTTGCTTTGGCACAACAATTGCAGCTACAGAAACATGCAATTGGGGTTCGGAGTCAGTTTGGAGACATATTCTTAAAATGAATCGACGCCTATTGACTGTATTACTCATAGCTTTCGTATTGGCCGGTATCAGCTCGCTGTTGGTTTACCGGCTTGTCGGAAATCGTGTCTCGTCAGCGCATCTAGTGAGCACGACAAAGGTGGTTACAGCGGCCACCGACATCAAGCTGGGAACAATACTCACCGCCGCCAATATCAGCACGACAGAGGTGGCAGGATCGGCTCCCAAGGGCGCCATTACAAAACCGGAGAGCGTGATTGGCCGGGGCGTGGTTGCAAATCTCTACCAGGGCGAACCAATCATGGAAAGCCGGCTGGCGCCGGTTGGATCGGGTGGCGGACTCGCCGCGACGATCCGGCCAGGCATGCGCGCTTGTGCTGTCAAAGTGGATGAGGTTGTGGGCGTCGCGGGCTTTGTTACGCCGGGCATGCGTGTCGATGTGCTCATCTCCGGAAACCCGCCTGGTCAATCCAATACGCCGCAGGGCACCCTGGTGAAGACCCTCCTGCAGAACATCGAAGTGCTGTCAGCGGGCACGGATATCCAGAAAGATACAGAAGGCAAGCCGCAGCAAGTCAAAGTCGTCAATCTGCTTGTTACTCCCGAACAGGCTGAAGTTCTCAGCCTGGCCAGCAATCCTAACGATCAGACGCACATCCAGCTCGTTCTTCGAAATCCCCTTGATACGCAGACGGCAGTGGTGACCGGCTCCGCCATGTCGACTCTATTCGCAAACGACGGCGGAAACTCACCGGCCCCTTCAAGTGCTTCTGGTCCCAGGCTGAAGCGTGTGTCCACTGCTCGGACAGAGACGGTTGAAGTATTAGTCGGATCGCAGCGTACCTTACAAAGATTTCCAATTCATGAGGGAAAAGAGTGAGACCGAAAGGCATATTTCTTATAGGTAGATTTGGTGGGTCGCTCCTCTTATCGTTCTGCGCCGTGCTGACAGTGAGCGGTCAAAACTCCACAACAGAAGCCAATTCTTCAACAAGATCGACTGAGGATTCAACGAACGACTTGTCCGTTGTAGTGGGAAGATCGGTCGTGCTCGACTGCGCGCATCCGGTTGAACGAGTGTCAGTTGGCCTGGGTGGCTTTGTAGAGACCGCGGTCATCAGTCGCAATGAGATCGTAGTCAATGGAAAGGCGCCTGGAGAAACCAGTCTTATCCTGTGGGAGAAGGGCGGCGGTCGCGAATTCTTCAATCTAACGGTGCGACCGAGCGCCGCTTCATCGAAAGACAGTCTCGAGGCAGTTCGTCGGGAGCTGCGCGCGGAGCTTCCCGGTCAGGTGATCAAGGTCAGTTCGGATAGCGGGGCTGTTTTTCTTCGCGGCACAGTGAAGGATCTCAGTAGTGCCAACCGTGCTGTCCAAATCGCATCCGTCGGCGGCAAGGTCGTCAACTTGCTCGACGTCGAGGTTCCGGCAGCAGAACCGCAGATTTTGCTCAAGGTCGTCTTTGCGAGCGTTGATCGCAGCACGAGCCATCAGTTGGGAATCAATCTGTTCAGCACCGGGCTCGGGAACACGATCGCGGGAATAAACACCGGGCAGTTTTCTCCCCCTTATGTGAAGCTTCCCGGCTCAGATCCGCCTGCGGCCACACTCTCGAACGAACTCAATCTATTCGCTTTCTATCCTGGTCTGAATCTGGGAGCGACCATTCAGGCGCTTGAGGCCAAAAATCTGGTACAGGTTCTGGCGCAACCAAACGTCCTGGCAGATAACGGCAAACAGGGAAGCTTTCTTGCCGGCGGCGAATATCCCTATCCTGTTGTTCAGGGATCTGGCGTGGGATCTGGCCCTTCCGTTTCCATTCAGTTCAAAGAATACGGAATACGTTTGAATTTCATTCCAACCATTACTCCGCGCGGAACGATTCATCTTCAGGTCGCGCCCGAGGTCAGTTCGCTGGACTTTGCGAGTGGCCTTCAAATCTCGGGATTTCAAGTACCCGCTATCAATGTGCGTAAGGTGAAAACTGAAGTCGAGCTCAGTGAAGGGCAAAGCTTTGCCATCGGTGGCTTGCTCGACAATCGCGAAACCGAAACGTTTGAGAAAATACCTTTCCTCGGAAGTATTCCAATCCTCGGAAAATTCTTTCAGTCCATCTCGAAGAATAAGGCGAACACGGAACTCATCGTGATTGTGACACCCGAAATTGTCCAGCCCATTCCTTCGCAGGCGGCCCTGCCCAAGTTGAATTATCCGGCTCCGTTCCTCCCGCCTAACTCGACGATTCCAATGAACACGCCAGAGGGGCAGCCTGGCGGAACTGTACCAGTGGCTCAGCCGAAGACGATCCCGGTTGAAAAACTCATCGAGAGTATGAAGCCCGAGAAGCCCTTGGCGATCGATAGTTCCATGGGCGCCGGAGGTTCATCTTCAGCCGCATATCCGCAGTGAGGTGTGATCGGCGATAGTTGAGTGGCAACGCTTGGTCGGTTAGCGACGGCATTGAATCCCGGAGGGGAATCGCCAGAGTGACAATAGAAATAGAAAGATCAAACAAGGCGCCTCTGCGTTCGCTGCTCCATCGTTTGATCGGTGGCCTTCGGCGTTCTGGAAGAAATGGAAGGGAAGTGCGTCTGCGCGCTTTCAATCTCACCCGTCAGACCGTGCTGGCGGACTCTCTCGAAGTCGCCAGCAATAGCGCCAGCCGGAAAAAGGGTCTCATGGGCCGCCAGAGTCTTTCACCGGGAGAAGGTCTCTGGATTGTTCCTTGCGAAGCGGTGCATACGTTCGGCATGCATTTTGCGATCGACCTGGTGTATCTCAATCGCAAGCATCGCATCGTAAAAACAAAAAGCAATGTCGTGCCACGCCGGCTCTCCGCTTGTCTCAGCGCCCATACGGTGATCGAACTGCCTTCTGGCACGATCCGCGATACACAAACAATGCCGGGAGACCTATTGGAATTTATTCCGGTGCGATCGGCTTAGGGGTTTCTCGCGTTCGCCGCCCAGTTGGTGAGCCCTCACGCGCGGTGCTTGCTTGACAGCGTTTCATCATTCCACAGCGCCACGCCGCCCAGCAGTCCCGTCTCGTTGGAGACGATGGTCACGTGCTCGGGCAATTTGAATTCAATTTTCTTGGCGTTGCCGCCGCCCAGGTAGAGATGGTCCCAGTTGAAGGTGTTTGAGGTCTGCGCGATCATCTCCTGGACGTGCTTGTTCCAGCGTTTTTTTCCGTATTTGTCGAGGCCGCGGCGTCCGATGTAGTCCTCGTAGGTGTACTTCTTCCATGGATGATGGCCGAGCTCAAGCCCCGGGCACAGTCGGCCCGACGTAAAGATGGAATTGCCCATTCCCGTACCCAGCGTGATCACCATTTCTACGCCCACACCCTTGATGGCCCCGAAGCCCTGTACGGCCGAATCGTTGGCGACGCGGACCGGCCTCTTCCAGCGCTTCTCCAATTCCTCCTGGAGGGGAAACAGTGCCCACGTTGGGTGCAAATTAAATGCACTGAAGGTCGTGCCGCGTTTCACAACGCCGGGAAAACCCACCGAGACGCGGTCAAAGGCAGGCAGCGCTTCGCGCAGCTTGTCGAGGCCGGCTAAAACCATTTTCGGAGTCGGCACTTCCGGTGTGGGAATACGTTCACGCTCGCTGACCGGTTCACCGGCTGCGCTGAGCAGCATGGCCTTCAGTCCGGAACCACCGATGTCAATTGTCATCGTGATGGGGCCCTTGGCTGCAGTGGAGCGAGAGATCTTTTCGACGGGGGCGGGTTGAGAGGCTTTGGGTTTCATCGTGAAGAATTGTACTGTGCGGATGCCATTCTGTGCGATGGCGCGGCGCACTTCCGTTCGCCCCATCCCCTACACTGAAGTTTGTCTCTCATGCCCTCCTATTGCGAAGTCGCGCTGCCGGTGCCGCTGGATCGCACCTTTACCTATGCTGTGGGCGACGGGCAGAGGCCGGTCCGCGGCGCGCGCGTCATTGCGCCTTTCGGCAACGAGAAACTGATTGGCATCGTGGTGAGCGTGGGCGGAAGCGCCCCTGTGGATTTCAAGGTACGAAACCTCGAAGCCGTCCTCGACCAGGACACTGACGACGGCCCCCTGCTCAGCGAAAACCTGCTGGAACTGGGCGAGTGGATGGCGCAGTACTACCTGGCCCCGCTGGGTGAAGTACTGCGCGGAATGCTGCCGCTTGATGGCCGAGGTGCGGCGCACGGTGTACTACCGCATCACCGATCTGGGGCGCGATGTGCTGGCCTGCAGTCACGATGGCGATGGGCCTGGCAGCTTGCTGGGCGGACACGTCAGGGCAGGGAAGAGCGCGAAAGAAGTCTCGGCCGGAAGAGCAGGACGCTGCAGCGGCGGGTGCTGGAGAGGCTCGTCGAGGGGGAGCGGTGAAGGTTTCCACGCTGCGAACGGCCACGGCCGCCACGCTGCAGGTGCTGGCGCCGATGCTGCGCAAAAAATGGATTGTCCGAGAGACGTCGGCCATGGAGCGGGATGCGCGGCGAACCGAGCGCTTCGCAGTTCTGCTTCCCGAAACGCGGCTGCCGTCTCTCACGACTAACCAGCAGGCCATCCTCGCGGAACTGGCGGCATGCGGCGGAGAATTGCCGCTGGCGGAACTGCGCGAAAAGAACTCCCTTCATCGACGCTGCAGACCCTGGTGCGGCGCGGTCTGGTGCGGATTGACGAGCGGCCGATGCGTTTCGGCTGGGCGGCATTGAAGCGCGGCCGGCCCCTTGCGACTCAACGAGCCGCAGACGGATGCGCTGGCCTCTATCGCGTCGAGCCCTCGGGGAATTCCATCCCGTTTCTGCTGCATGGCGTCACGGGCTCGGGAAAAACCGCTGTGTATCTGGCGGCGATGCAGCGCGCGCTCGATCGCGGGCTGGCGGCGATTCTGCTGGTTCCGGAGATCGGGCTGACGCCACAGACCGTGGGTCTGCTGGATGCGGCATTTGGCGCCAACGTGGCCCTGCTGCATTCCGCGCTCACGCCCGAAGAACGCAGCGAGCAGTGGCGGCGCATTCGTCGCGGCGAAGCGCCCATCGTCGTGGGCACGCGGTCGGCCATCTTCGCGCCTGTGCCGAATCTCGGCCTTGATCCTTGTCGATGAAGAGCACGATCAGAGCTACAAGCAGGAGGAGACGCCCCGCTACAACGCGCGCGATGTGGCGGTGATGCGCGCCAAGTTCTCCGGTGCGGTGGTGGTGCTGGGCTCCGCAACGCCATCGCTGGAGAGCTGGCAGAACTCCGTGCAGGAAGAAATACGCACGCATCGAGATGAACGATCGCGTGAAGAACCGCCCGCTGCCCGAGGTCGAGCTCGATCGACATGCGGACGCGAGTTTCAGGAGACAGGGACAGGAGCATCTCTTCTCGCGATCGCTGATTGAGCAGACCCAGCTGGCGCTCGATCGAGGCGAGCAGGCGATCATTCTTCTGAATCGCCGAGGCTACTCATTCGCGGTTATGTGCCGCGCTTGCGGCACCAAGCTCGAATGCCAGAATTGCGCCATCGCGCTTACGCATCACAAGCCCAGTGAAGATGGAGATTGCGCGAGAAGGCCAGCGGCTGGAGTGCCACTACTGCGGATACCGGCGCACGGTACCTGCGCGCTGTCCGCAGTGCGACTCCGAGCACCTCTACTATCTTGGCGCGGGCTCGCAGCAGGGCGAGGAGCGGCTCGCGGAGATCTTTCCTACAGCCCGCATCGGGCGCATGGATCGCGACACGGTGCGCGGCCGTCATGATCTGGAGCGTCTGCTGGCGCGGCTGCACTCGGGTGAGATCAACCTGCTTGTTGGCACGCAGATGATCGCCAAGGGGCACGATATTCACGGCGTCACGCTGGTGGGTGTGGTGGGATGCGACCACGCGCTTTCCATGCCGGACTTTCGCGCTGCCGAACGCGTGTTTCAGCTGATGACGCAGGTGTCAGGTCGTGCCGGCCGCGGCGAACTGCCGGGGCGGGTTGTGGTGCAGACCTACTATCCGGATCACTACGCGATCCTTGCGGCCAGCAAGCATGACTATGCGAGCTTCGTTGAGCGCGAGTTGAAGTATCGCCGCTGGATGCACTATCCGCCGTTCGGAGTACTGGCGAATGTGCTGGTTCAATCGCCAAAGCTGGAAGAAGCGGCAGGTTGGTCCGCCGAGATTGGCAAATGGTTTCAGACAGACAACGCCACAGGGCGTGCGGGTGCTCGGTCCCTGCACCGCGCCCGTCGCGCGCATCAAGGGAATTTATCGCTTTCACTTGATTCTGAAAGCTGCCTCGCGCAAAGTGCTCAACGCAGTCTTGCGCGAGATGCTCGTGCACGCGGATGAGGCCGGGGTTCCGCGCCGCAATGTCATCGTGGATGTGGACGCGCAGCGGTTGATGTAGTGAACACGCCCTGCGGCCCCCGAGCGCAGCGGAGTTTGAGTCAGGGACTGATGCAGCTTCTGAGACGCGCGAATCCCATTGCCTGGGCCGCCGCCCTGCTTCACTTCCGCGCAGTCAGTGCTACGACGCAGGCATCGAACGAACTCACTCAGTTGCCGCGCCATCAGTTGCTGCGCTGCCTTTGCCATCAAGCGCGTGCAATTCCTTGCCGGGCTTGAACCGCACCGCTTTTCCGGGGGTGATGCTTACCTCGGTGCCGGTGCGCGGATTGCGGCCAATGCCGGTTTTACGGGCGCGGACGCTGAAAACCCCAAACCCGCGGAGTTCGATGCGCTCGCCCTGCGGCCAGAGCCTGCTTCAGGCCTTCGAAGACGGTATCGACGGCCGCTTCTGCCTTGGTTCTGGGCAAGCCCGTCCGCTCAATTACGTGATGTACGATGTCCTGCTTGATCAAGGGGGAACCTCTCTGCATCGATTTCGAACGGCAGTGGAGCACCTTACGTTAGTGATGCTACAGGTTTTGCGTCGTTTGGGGAACTAGGGATTTCCCCGTCCGCCTGGCTTTTCTGCTTTTCCGCTCCCTCGTCCCCGCGAAGTCCGAAAATGTGCTGCCCGCGTTTGAGGTCTCTGACCGTTGTCATCCTGGCGAGTCGTCTCGTAAGATGTGACTTCAGCAGCCTGCAAGCCAGGCAGTTTTTCACCGGATTCCCCCAGATTCGGGACAGGAGAGGCATGTCGATCAAAGTGACCGCTGGATTCGGGAACAGGCCCAGAATCACAACATGATCGAGCCGTTCAGCGAGAAACAGGTGCGCGAAGGCGTCATCTCCTACGGCCTGTCGTCCTACGGCTACGATCTTGCGCGTCTCCGACGAGTTCAAGATCTTTACCAACGTGAACAGCGCCATCATCGATCCCAAGGCCTTCGATGAGCGCTCCTTCGTCTCCGTCCAGGCGCCGTCGGTTATCGTTCCGCCGAATTCGTTCGCCCTGGCCCGTTCCATCGAGTATTTCCGCATTCCGCGCGACGTGTTAACTATCTGCGTCGGGAAATCGACATACGCCCGGTGCGGGATTATCGTGAACGTAACGCCCTTCGAGCCCGAATGGGAGGGCTTGTGACCCTCGAAATCTCCAACACCACGCCGCTGCCGGCCAGGGTGTACGCCAATGAGGGCCTATGCCAGATCCTGTTCTTCCAGTCCGATGAACCCTGCGAAGTGAGTTATGCCGATCGCAAGGGTAAGTACCAGAAGCAGCAGGGCATCGTTCTCCCCAAGCTGTAGCTGATCCACTTCCCCCGCTGGCTGTGGCTTAATAACCGGATCCCGTTGGGGTCTGCCTAGCTCAAGAGTCATCAAAGCCTGTCCGGCCTCTGTTGGCCATCGGAGAAACCGTGCCCGCTTCCCACAACGCGCAGACGATCCGGATCGGCCTCGTGGCCGGAGAACCCATTCGCCTCGAGGGCCTCGCTCTGATCTTCGAGGAGCGACCCGCGCCGGGCAAGATGCAACTGGTCCCCGTCATCGGCTCCATCCAGGAACTGCTGGGGAACCCGGGCATTGAATACCTCGTCGTGGATTTGAACTCGTCCGGCGGAGGCTTCGAGACTGTGGAGAGCTGTTCGCCGTACCCGGTCCGGGTATGCGGCAGATCGTCATTGGGCCTGAAAATGAGGATGAGCTGGTGCTCAGTTCCATTGTGGCGGGCGCTCGTGCTTATCTTGATTCCTCCGCCCCGCCCGAAATAGTCCGACAAGCGATCGAGATCGTTGTCAGTGGCTCCATCTGGGCGCCGCGAAGACTCCTTTCCAAGCTGATTGACCGTCTTCTCAATGTCCCCGACACCAGCCTTCCAAGTGAACCCCTGCACCTCACCGATCGTGAGCGCCAGGTACTCGAACTCATCCTTACCGCGCGTTCTAACCGCGAAATCGCTCAAGAACTTGGCATTGAAGAGCGCACCGTGAAGGCCCACGTCGGGCGGCTGATGCGAAAGGCCGGGGCAGAAAACCGCATCGAGCTCTCAATGCGCGCACTCGCCGGAGCGCTCGCTCCAGATTCGACTGCAAAAGCCAAAGAGTCTTGAATTTATCGTGTTACTGATGAGTTGATTTCGTGGTTACTAAAATCCAGCGTCTTTCGTACTGTTGTACTAAATCCCGCCTGGGCAGACACTCACTTTAGAAACAACGCAGATCTGGGGAAAGGAGTTCCCTGGCAGCATGCTTCCCATGAAGCCAGTGAACTCCTCTTTTTTTGCCTCCCCGGTGAGATCCAGATCTAGCCCTCCAGCCCCTCGTCATCCCCTCAAAATCCTTGTGTGACACCATCGCGCGCTCCCGGTATTCTGTCTTCCAGTGCCCACTGCTCTCCAGCCCGCGCGTTCGCGCATCAGCCCTGCAATGGGCACGCTAATTCTGCTGATTTGCCTTAATCTTCTCAACTACATAGACCGTTACATTCTGCCTGGCGCGCAAGCCTTGGTTCAACGCGAATACGGCTGGAGCGATCAGCGCATGGGCGCACTAACCACCGCTCTCTTCGTCGTCTACATGCTCGTGGCGCCCCTCACAGGCTGGCTAGGCGATAGGTTCCCTCGCAAGCCGCTCATCATCGGTGGCGCGGTTCTCTGGAGTCTGGCGACTCTCGGCACCGCCTGGGTTCACGACTACTGGACTTTGTATCTACGCCATGCGCTGGTAGGTGTGGGAGAGGCGACATTTGGCATCTTTGCCCCGGCGGTCCTGGCCGATTTTTACCCCGAACGCGACCGAAACCGGATTCTTTCGATCTTTTACCTGGCCATACCCGTTGGTGCGGCCATCGGTTACCTGGCGGGCGGTGAGCTGGGCACTCATTACGGGTGGCGGACCCCGTTCTTCATCTGCGCGATTCCCGGTTTGCTCATCGCCGCACTCTATGGATGGCTGGGCAGCGAACCGGCAAGGGGGACTGCGGATCACATCAAGCCAAATTTGGGCCGTACTACTTTTATAGGGCTTTTCTCCAATGGAGCCTTCCTCACTGGAACGCTCAGCATGGCCGCTCTCACGTTCGCAGTAGGGGGCATTTCTGCCTGGGTGCCGACATTCCTTCACCGGTCAGCGGGATTGAGCGTCGCCAACTCCAGCCTCGTTGTGAGCGCCATCACTGTGGTTGACGGCATCGCTGGAACGGCCGTGGGTGGCTGGGTCGCACAGCGCTGGCTCCGCACCAACCATCGGGCTCTCTACTTGGTCTCGTTCTGGAGCGTTGCCCTCACTCTGCCTTTTGGCGCACTGGTTTTCTTCGGCCCCCCGGCTTGGTCGGTCCCGGCTCTTTTCGTCGCCGAGTTCTTTCTCTTCCTCAACACCGGCCCTCTCAATGCGGCCATCGTCAATTCCGTGTCGTTCCAGGTGCGCGCCACGGCGATCTCGGTGAACCTGTTTTGCATTCACTTCTTCGGCGACACCTTCTCGCCCCAGATCATCGGCGCGGTTTCCGACCGCACCAATCTTCGCCTGGCGCTGGGCCTGACGCTCGTATCCATGCTTGTTTCGGGTGCAATTCTTTTGGTGGGTACCCGGTTCGCGCCCCAATTTGAGGAAACCAGTGAAAGCCCCGCGTGAGAGATCCCGCATCTACGGGTAGCGTTTCGCCTGACCGGAACAAGGCGATGGATCGGTCCCTCACTTCATGGGCAAATTCTCTTTTTCGCGCGTATTCATAAAAGCACGCCGCCCGCCCTGGGGCCTCAGATTCGGATCAGCGATCGGCGGCTTCTCCTGCTCGCCTGAGAATCCCCGAAGCAGCCGCGGGTTGGGCCTGAACTTCGGCGGGCCGCCGGAAAACTGGCGCGAGTGGCTCAAAACAATTCCCAATCGCCCGTGCATGCGCTCAACGGTTCCCCGAAGATGAACGTCGGTGTTGCTGTACTTGCGCAGGTCGCCTACCGTCTCTCGGTTTCCAGCAGGGCTCACGATGGTGAAGCGGCATCGATCGTCTGAAACCTCCGGCGAGCAAATATCCAGGAACCGTGTGCCGTCTCGAAGTTCCACCACATCATAAACATGCGCCGAAAGGCAGATGTCCTTGTTGAGCTTTTTGGCGGCATCATCGACAGGAACGCAACTGGAAGCCGCCAGCGCGGCCGACTGCAAACCGCAACCAAGCAGCACCAGGGCAACTGTGCGGCGCATGGGCAGAACTCGCTTTCCGGGGAAGAACCAATGGTAGCGCGAATTGATAGCCTGGGGGAAGCGCTACTCCCAGCGAAAGACCCGCCCCGAAATCGCGGTGAACACAAGAAAGATCACCACCAGCGCTCCTACGTCGGTAAGGTGCGTGAGCCAGCCTTCGTTGTTCCAGATGCCCTGCAGAAGATTGACCGCGTAGGTCAGCGGCAGCAGTCGCGCAACTGCATAGAGAACGGGCGGCATCAGGCGAATTGGAAAGAATAGCCCGGACAAGCCAATCATGGGATAGAGAATCAACGCCCCAATTGGCTGCGCGAAACGCGCCGTCGGAACGATGCTGGCAATCAGAAAGCCGATGGAAAGAATGCTCCAGGTGCTGATCAGCAACGCGACGAAAAGGAAAAGAGCGGCACATGCGATTCCATCGGCTAGTAATGTTTGCCGGCAAGCATCGTCAGCGTCAGCGTGACCACGGTGAGCAGAAGTTTGACGATGACGTGAGCGGTGAGAATGGTCTGCGGGCGCAGCGGCGTGGCGCGCAGTCGCTTGAGAATGCCGCCTTCGCGATAGATGGAGATGATCGTAACCAGCGAGAGAACAGCGCTGATCGCAATCAGCAGCGACACCGAGAACCGGGACCTGACGTGCGAAATAACCCGCTGTCGGCAGGATGGCTGTTGCGCCGGCCACCCGGACAAGCCGCCCCAGGACCAAGAAAAATCAAGACGGGGAACACGATCGTGCCGATCGCGCCCATCGGCTCGCGCATGAAAGATCTTGATCTCGATCCACGTCAGTTTCCAGAGTCCACGCAGCATGCTGTTCAGTCCTATTCGCGAATGGAATGGCCGGTCAGTTTGAGAAAGACATCTTCAAGGTTCGGGAGAACGGTGCGAAAATCGGTGACCCGGATGTGGTTCTCCGACAGGCACTGGATCACTTCCGTCACCAAATCGTCGCCGCGGCCCACGAGCGTCAACTGCCGGTCCGCGCGGATGACGGATTCAACGCCGCGAATGCGCTGGAATGCTCTTCCGGCAGCCGCGTCGTCCGTAGCGAGAACCACCGTGCGCTCAGGGCAGTGCCGCGCGACGAGTCTCTCCGGCGTATCGATGTCGATGATCCGGCCGTGCTCGATGATCGCCACGCGATCGCAGAGTCGTTCGGCCTCCTCCATCAGGTGGGTTGTTAGAAACACGGTCTTGCCGCGATCGCGAATGGCGCGGACAAGGTCCCAGATGGCGCGGCGTGCCTGCGGATCGAGCCCCGTTGTGAGTTCGTCGAGAAACACTACCTCCGGATCGTTGATCAGCGCCAGGGCGATGAAGAGCCGCTGCTTCTGCCCGCCGGAGAGTTTCATGAACCACGCGTTGCGCTTGTCGGTCAGGCCGAGTTGCTCAGCAGATGTTCGCCATCAGCAGCACTTTTGCCGTACAGCGATGCCCACAGGTCCACCGCCTCCCACACCTTGATGCGCTTCTGCAACTGCGCCTCCTGCAGTTGCACGCCGATGCGGTCCTGCAGTTTGTATAGCCTGTCGGAAAGGGTCGAGACCCAGGACGGCGATGGTGCCGCGGTCCGGTTTCCGCAAACCCTCAATGCATTCCATCGTCGTTGTTTTGCCCGCGCCGTTAGGGCCGATCAGGCCGAATATCTCCCCCTGGTTCACCTCAAACGAGGCTTCAGCAACAGCCACCATCGAGCCGTAAGTCTTGCGAACCCCGGAAACCTGGATGACAGGAGGCATGGATTAGGCGCGGCATGTTCGCTGCCTGTGCGGAGTGTACATGCCGGGATGGCTGCGGGAGCGAACGCTGCAGCGTTCCTGCCCAAAAAACCGCGAAATTGGACGAGAACTCCGAATCTGCACCTGAGACAGCCTGCGTGTCGATCCGCGAGAACACAGGTTGAATCCGCATAGATTGTTGTCGGCGCCTCAATCATGCCCGGTTCGCGCTCCTGCGCAGGCTGGGGTGCGCACGTTAATCACGCTTGACAATAACAGACGATCCACTACCATATGGTTGTGGATCGATTGGGTACAACATTTGCGGCTTTGTCTGATCCAACTCGGCGGGCAATGATCGAACGGCTCAGCCATGGGCCTGCCACCGTGCATGGATTGACGGAACCGTTTGCACTCTCGCAGCAGATGATTTCAAAACATATTGCCTACCTGGTGCGGGCGCGGATTGTGATCAAGACCAAGCGTGGACGAGAGAGCGTGTGCACGCTTAGGCCAGAGGCGATAAAGACAGTCAGCGACTGGGCTGTCTATTACCGCAGATTCTGGGAAGAGAGTTTCGACAAGCTGGATGTGGTGGTGAAACAAATGAAAAAAGACGGAGGTCAGAAGTGACAAAAACAGTGAACGAGACAGAGCGGATGGTTGTAACCAGAATTTTTGATGCCCCACGCGAATTGGTTTGGAAGGCGTGGACAGACCCGAAATACGTGATGCAGTGGTGGGGGCCGAAGGGATTTACTTCACCTGTTTGCAAGATGGATTTTCGTGTGGGGGGAAAACTTCTCTGCTGCATGAAGGCGCCGGATGGGCAGGAGTTCTGGAATGGTGTCGAATACCATCGAGATTGTTCTGCACGAGAAGATTGTTTCCTTGATGTACTTTTCTGACTCGGAGGGAAACAAGGTTGAGCCTGAGCAATATGGAATCGAACATGAGGCTATAGAGGGTGCGTACGATGTGACTCTCTTTGAGGATCTTGGAAACGGCCAGACGAAGCTCACCTTCATTGGAAATGAACCTATGGAGAGCGCAAAGGACAGCGGTCAACTCGAGGGCTGGAACGAGATACTCGAGAAGGTTGCCGCAGTTGTTGCAGAGTTGCCGCGGACGAAATAAGAAGCTGGAAGTTTTGACTGTCGTCATGCGCGAAATCTGAACGTAAAGCAATGCGGGTCCGTTCGGGAAACCCCAGTTAAGGGTGGGCGCCGGAGGCTTAAATTCACACGCGCTACTCGTCATTTGGCCGGAAAAGCGGCTCTCCGGCCAAGTGATCTTTGGCTCAACTGTTGCGTCCAAGCCAGCGCACCCATTGCGCCACAATCAGGCCAGTTTTTCGAGTTCCGGCTGGATTGTAGACAACTCGTCTATCTCGTCCGGGATCAACACCTGCTGCACTGCTCGTGCCGCTTCCAACTCAGTCTCCGCGCGAAACTGCAGGGCTCCCTCCGGGTTGATGTGCTTGGTGGTAACAATAGCGCTTGCTAGAGCAGTGGCAAAAATTAAAAAAGCGTCGAAGCGGTAGGCCGCAGACGCCGCGGAGGGTGGCAGATGGGCGCCGTGCCAGTTGAGCATTTCGATTCCATAAAGAATGAAGACGATCGGCATCACAAACAGCGATCGCTGAAAGGGAGGACTGTGGCGCAGCAACAGAACCATCGGGCCACAGAGACCAAACAGCAAGGCGAAGAGCAATACGAGTGGCCGCGACACGTTTCCGCCGAGGACTAAGTCCACCATGAAGCCAACAGAGGCCATGCGAAGAAATCGCGCTGTCAAAAGATAGCGGAGACGGCTGACGGGCAATTCGCGGAGATGGCTGCCAAACCAGTCAACCTTCGTTCTTCGAAACAACAGCCACAATCGCAACGCCCAGGATGATTCCGAGAAGCATTCTTTCTACCCGCATCAGCGGCTCCTCACCCAATTCCCCACGTCATCAACAATCACCCTGGCGTACCTGCTATCACCCCAACCCGTGACCGCCGGCACACGCGTTCGGCCCTGAACCGGCACATACTTCAACGTGGGTTCTCAGAACCAGGGGAAACTTGTCTCTCATCGGTTTCTGCGAGACAGACAACAACCTCGAGTACTGCACCGAAAATGGTGCTACATAGGGGAGGGGGTGGGGGGTGGCGTACCCTGGGCGGTGCCTCCGGTTGTTGCCCCTTGGTTGGTGCCCCCTGGTGGTGCCATCGGTTGGCGCCTACGCGCCAACCAGCTCCGCGCTCTTCTTTCCGTAGTGGCTCTCGACGTAGTTGTCGAGGATCTGCTTGAACTCCGCGACAATGGTGTCGCCACGCAGAGTGGTGTAGAGCTTGCCGTCCACGTAAACAGGAGCCTTGGGCTCCTCGAAGGTGCCGGGCAGACTGATGCCAAGGTTGGCGTGCTTTGACTCGCCAGGGCCGTTGACCACGCATCCCATGACCGCCAGCTTGAGTTCTTCGACGCCCGGATACTGCTTGCGCCATTCCGGCATCGAGGTCCGCAGATAGCCCTGAATCTGCTCGGCCAGCTCCTGGAAATACGTGCTGGTGGTGCGGCCGCATCCCGGGCAGCTGGTGACCTGCGGCATGAAGCTGCGGATGGAGAGCGACTGCAGAATCTGCTGCGCGGCCTGGACTTCTTCCGTGCGGTCGCCGCTCGGCTTGGGCGTAAGGCTTACGCGAATGGTGTCGCCGATACCCGCGAGCAGCAGCGGCGCAAGGCCGGCCGTCGAGGCGATCAGGCCTTTAGCGCCCATGCCCGCTTCCGTCAGGCCGAGGTGCAGAGCGTAGTCGCAGCGCGCAGGCCAGGTTGGTGTAGACGTCGATGAGGTCGCGGACGCCGGAGACCTTGGCGGAGAGGATGATCTGGTCCTTGCGCAGCCCGTAGTGCTCGGCGGCCTTGGCGGAATCGAGCGCGCTGACGACCATGGCTTCCATCATCACGTCGCGGGCCGGCTGCGGATTCGCCGAGCGGCTGTTCTCGTCCATCATGCGGGTGAGCAGCGCCTGATCCAGCGAGCCCCAGTTGACGCCGATGCGGACGGGCTTCTGGTTCTCCGCCGCGCACTCCACCATCACCTGGAAATTGTCGTTGTCCTTCTTGCCGATGGAGGCGTTGCCGGGGTTGATGCGGTATTTCGCCAGCGCGCGGGCGGTTGCGGGGTACTTCTTCAGCAGCAGATGGCCGTTGTAGTGAAAGTCGCCAACGATGGGAACGGTGATGCCGCGCTTGTCGAGGCCCTCGACGATGTGGGGAACGGCCGCGGCGGCCTCGTCGTTGTTCACCGTGACGCGGACGATCTCGGAACCCGCGAGGGCCAGTGCCGCCACCTGCTCGATGGTGCCTGCCACATCGGCGGTGTCGGTGTTGGTCATCGACTGCACGACGACTGGAACTTCCCAGCCTACCCGGACTTGCCCGATCCGGACCGTCGGGGTCTTTCTGCGCTGAATCTCTGGCATAGAAACCTCAACTCTAGTTTACTAGGGTCGAGCAATTGCCGGGTTTCAGGAGGGATTCCATGGCTCAGCCCAAGCGGCGCGTGTCCATGAAAGTAGCTTCAGAATCAATGCGGGCATGGGCTGAGGGCCTCGGTTCGGAGGTGCAGCAATGGCCTGGGGTGACCCTGAAGCGCGCCTTCGGGATGGTGCTCATCTATCGGGGCAAGGTGGTGTTCGCGGGGTTGCCGGCGACGCGTTCCCTCTACGCGGAGGACGCCATCATGCTCAAGTTTTCCGAGGAGAAGCCTGCGTTGCTGAAGCGAATGGCCGCTGAGACCCGCATTGTTTCAGGAGCGCTGGCGGCAGGCCACGGGGGGAAGGGCGAGAGCCGCAAGTGGCGCTTCTTTGTAATTCGCAACGATGCCGATATCCACGCCGCAATTGAATGGCTGGCGGAGGCTTACCGGCTCGCCCGCGGGCCCAAAGCCGAATAAACCTGCCGCCTCCCGCGAGACCGTTGGGGTGATCGACTATTTTTGTATTGTTTTGGGCTAAAGATTAGCCGAGCGATTCCCTGTGACGAGGCGAAGTACTACGGTGAGCAGAACGGCGCCGATGGTGGCAATGATGATGCTGCCGATCAGTCCGTGCTGGCCGGTGGTGCCGAAGCCCATCATGCCGGAAAGCCACCCGCCGATGAGGGCGCCGACCAGGCCGACGACCATGTCCATGATGAAGCCGAAGCCCGAGCCTTTCATGAGCTTGCCGGTAAGCCACCCGGCGATGACTCCAATGATGATCCACGCAAGAATTCCGTGACCCATTCAGTAATCCTCCTGTCACGCTTGGATGCGGCTTTCGACGCGTGCAGGATGAACCATCTGTCATGTTTCATCGCATTCCCGCCGTCGACATCGGACAGGCATGCGGCGAAGGATCAGGATTCGCGTGATAAAACTGAGCGGTGGATCATCTTCGTCGCATGGGCGCACTGCGCCGCCGGTTGACGCGGGCGGGCCTTTCCGGGCTCCTGGTGACGCACCTTCCTGACGTTCGCTATCTCAGCGGATTTACCGGGTCGAGTGCGGCTCTCGCGGTGACGCGGAGGAGCACCCGGCTGTTCACCGATGGTCGCTACACGGCGCAGGCAGCCGAAGAAGTGAAAGCGGCCCAGGTCGAAATCGTTTCAGGCGGCCCTGCGCCCGCGGCGGTGCAGTGGCTGGCGGCGCAAGTGGGCGTCGACTTTGCGGGGTTTGACCCAACCTGGACCAGCGTGGCGGAACTCACGCGATGGAAGCAGTCCTTGCCGGCGCGTTTTCGGAAAAGCTTCCTCTCGCCAATTGCGGCTCCGCTTGTGGAGTCGTTGCGGCTGGTTAAGGACGACGCAGAGCTGCAAATCATGGCCGAAGCGGCGCTGATAGGCTGCCGCCTCTTCGACCACATGCTTGGTTTCCTGCGGTCAGGTCTGATGGAGATTGAGGTGGCAGGGGAATTGGAACATCAGGCACGGCTGCTCGGGGCTGAGGGCATGTCGTTCGACACGATCGTTGCGTCGGGCCCTCGATCGGCTCTACCGCATGGCCGGGCTACGACGGCACGCCTGCCGCGGCGCGGGTTCCTCACGCTCGATTTCGGTATAATCCACGATGGTTACTGCTCGGATATGACCCGTACGGTGTACTTCGGTAAACCGAAACCCAAGGAGCGGAATACTTATGTGGCGGTACTTGAGGCTCAGGAAGCGGCGGTTGCAACCGTAAGCGCTGGAGTAAGTTGCGGGGAAGTAGACGAAGCGGCGCGGTCGATACTGCGCAAGGCTGGACTGGCGGAGGCATTTTCGCATTCCACCGGCCACGGCGTAGGGCTGGAGATTCATGAATCACCCCGGTTGGGGGCAGGGCAAACTGCCCGGTTGCAGGCAGGAATGGTAGTAACAATCGAGCCGGGAGCTTACCTTCCCGGCGAGTTTGGGATTCGCATTGAAGATATGGTGGCTGTGACTCGAGACGGCGGGCAAGTCCTGACGCCGGCCCCCAAAGCCTTGATTGAGCTTTGACGGCGTTGATCTCTTCGCACCGATTTATGTGGGAAGGCTAAAGGAACGAATGGAAAATCAGGATATTCAGGATCTCAAGCTGCTGGTCGAATTCTTGAAGGAGCAGGACGTCGCCGAATTTGATCTGGATCGCGGTGATTTGAAGATCCGGCTCAAATTCATCCAGCCCGTGGCTCCGGTCGCGCCCATTGCGGGGATTACGACGATGCTTCCGGCAATGGCGGCACCGGCCACAATGATGACCGCGGCGGCTCCGGTGGCAACCGCACCTGCTCCTGCTGCGCCGCCTGCTGATCCTGATGCGGGACTGCACATGATCAAGTCGCCCATCGTGGGCACGTACTATGGATCGCCTTCGCCTGGCGCTTCCGCGTTTGTGGCCCCTGGCGACCATGTGGAGAAGGGCCAGGTGGTTTGCATCGTGGAAGCCATGAAACTCATGAACGAAATCGAGTCGGACGCGTCGGGAGAGATCGTGAAATGCCTGGTCACGAATGGCCAGCCAATCGAATTTGGACAGCCGCTGTTTTCCGTGAGGACGGCGTAGTTAGCGGAGCAAGCGCGTTCGCGGTGCTGGCGGGGTTAGCCTGACGCCTGAGAGGTCAAGGAATTTGGCAACCGAAGTTGCTCCGCATCGCAGGTGGCCGACGCTAAAGGCAGACCCCCGGAACCGTGCAGGACTTATCCACTCCACTAACACCGCTCACTCCGCAGACTCCGTTAATAACGCTCTAAAGGACACGAATGTTTCGTAAGGTATTGATTGCCAATCGTGGCGAAATTGCGCTGCGCGTGATCAACGCGTGCAAGGAAATGGGCGTCCGCACGGTTGCGGTCTATAGCGAGGCCGATCGCAACTCGCTGCATGTGCGTTTTGCCGATGAGGCCATCTGCATTGGCCCTCCGCGGCCTACCGATAGCTATCTGCACGTGCCCGCTGTGATTTCAGCGGCGGAGATTGCCGATGTTGATGCGATCCATCCGGGTTACGGGCTGCTAAGTGAGAATGCCAACTTTGCCGAAGTGTGCCGTGCCTCGAACATCAAGTTCATCGGGCCGCCGCCGGAGGTGACGCGCCTGATGGGCGAAAAGGAGAAGGCGCGCCAGGCCATGAAGAAGGCAAAAGTGCCGATCCTTCCCGGTTCCGATGGCGTGTTGGCGAGTGAAGAGGAGGCGCAGGAGTGGGCAAAGAAGGTTGGCTTCCCCGTCATCCTCAAGGCGAAGGCAGGCGGCGGCGGCCGGGGTATGCGCATTGTGCGCACGGCGGAGGAACTTCCGAACCTCTACCACGCCGCCGCGACTGAAGCAGCCAATGCATTTGGCAACGGCGAGCTCTACATGGAGAAGTTTATCGAGCGGCCGCGGCACATCGAGTTCCAGGTGCTGGCGGATGAGCACGGCAATGTCGCAACTCTGTTCGAGCGCGAATGCTCCATTCAGCGACGCCATCAGAAGCTGATAGAAGAAGCTCCAAGCCTGAAGGTCACGCCAAAGATGCGGGACGAGATTGACAAGACGCTGCGGCGCTGTCTCACGGAGATCGGCTATCAGAATGCGGGCACCGTGGAGTTTCTTATGGATGAGGATGGGCAGATCTACTTCATCGAAATGAATACGCGCATCCAGGTCGAGCATCCGGTCACGGAATTCATCACGGGCGTCGATCTCGTCAAGGCGCAACTGCTGATTGCAAGCGGCGAGAAACTCAGCAACATTCTGCCGGCGAAGCTGGAGATGCGCGGCCACTCGATTGAATGCCGTATCAACGCCGAGAACCCGGTGAAGTTCACGCCCAGCGCGGGCAAGATCACGGCGTTCAATGTGCCCGGGGGCAACGGCGTGCGTGTGGACACCGCGCAATACGCCGAAGGCGTGGTGCCGCCGTACTATGACTCCCTGATTGCGAAACTGATTGTGCATGGGGCCACACGCGCCGACGCGATCGCCAAGATGGAGCGTGCGCTGAGCCAGTTTATTGTGCAGGGAATTGAGACTTCGATTCCGCTTCATCAGGCTATCTTTGCGGACGAGGGATTTCGTCGCGGCGAGTTCGATACGAAGTTCATGGAGAGGTTTCTGGCGGAGCGAGGGTAGTCAGGGGCGCTTCGACTTTGACGACAGCTTGAGCCCGACAGATTGAGCCATCTTCCGCTGTTGCAAGTCGAAGGTGAAGAATTCGGTCGCGTGGAACTCCAATGCGGCGGCAACATGAAGAATGTCTGCCGAGCGCGTCCCAATCCGGGAGCTGAACTGCAGCGACAGCGAGCGGGCCCGCGCGAAAACCGCTTCGGTTAGCGGCTGCACTTGGAAGAATCCGCTGCTTACATCCCGATCGAAGTTCTGCAGGGACGCGCTGGCATCTTGGTTCGAGATCTCTTTGCGGAAGACACGCAATTGCATCGCATTCAAAGTCTCCAAGTGCACCAGCCACGATATGAGTCTGGGGCCGCGAGCGACTTGAAGGATGCCGGCGGCGACGGCGGAATTCGCGTCGAGGCTGTACAGTGAAACCACGAAACTTGTGTCCAGATAGATCAATAACGATCCCTGTCATGTCGCACTATCTCGGCCCCTGTGGTGGTCAAAACTCGGTCGCCGTAAATCGTGTGCAGGCGGGCCATAAAGTCCGGCATCGGTGGAGCAACATCAGAGGGCCGCGGGGCGAGCCAGGCGATAACCTTTCCGCGCTTCGTGATTTGGACTTCTTTGCCCTCGCGCAGGATTCGTTCGACCTTGGGGAAGTCGTAACGGAGATCGCGGACTGTGACGGTCTTCATGTGATACATTCTAGCATCACATTGCGCTCAGCGGGCAATTCTGGGATGCCGCCCGCTCTCTTCACCTTCGAACCGTCCGCGTGTAAGAATCGCTGAGTTCCTTTCATCCCCAGGTGGCGCCCCTTCTATGCTCCGATTTTCGTCTCGATATACGATCATCCTGTCCCTTGCAGGGAGCATCGCTTTACAATTTTGCTGTTTCGGGCAATCGTCCGACTGGCCTGCATACAACGGTGGGCGCGAGGGCGATCACTACTCGAAGCTCACGCAGATCAATCGCGACAATGTTAGCCAGCTCAAAGTGGCGTGGACATTCGACACGGGCGAGAAGGGCAGCCTCCAGACCAACCCCCTCGTGATGGACAGCGTGCTTTATGCCTACACTCCCACTCAGAAGGTTGTTGCTCTTGATGCTGCGACAGGAGCCGTGAGGTGGAAATTCGACTCCGGCGTTGAAGGCACACAACCCGCGCGGGGCCTGAGCTGGTGGACCGACGGGAAAGAGAATCGTCTGTTTGCCGGGGTGATGAATTTTCTCTATTGCCTCGATCCGCAGACCGGCAAGCCCATTGCGAGCTTCGGCGAGAACGGACGCGTCGATCTGCGCAAGGGCCTCCGCGAGCCTTATGAACAGCAGTCCATCGCGCTGACGACCGCGGGAATGATCTACAAGGACCTGATCATTGTGGGCGGACGCGATCCGGAAACACATCCAGCCCCGCCCGGGGATATCCGCGCCTATGACATCCACACCGGAAAGATCCGTTGGGTATTTCACACCATTCCACACCCGGGCGAGCCGGGGTACGAAACATGGCCCGCGGAGGCGTGGAAGAGCGCCGGCGCTGCCAACAACTGGCCGGGAATGGCGCTCGATGAAAAGCGCGGCATTGTGTTTGTGCCCACCGGTTCGGCAGTCATGGATTTCTACGGCGGCGATCGCCTGGGAAACGATCTCTACGCCAACACGCTGCTGGCTCTCGATGCAAATACGGGCAAGCGCATCTGGCATTTTCAGGGCGTGCACCACGACATCTGGGATCGAGATTTTCCGTCGCCACCGGCGCTTTTCACGCTGCAGCGCGATGGAAAGACGATTGACGCGTTGGCCCAGACCACCAAGCAGGGGTTCGTGTATCTGTTCGATCGCGTGACGGGCAAGCCGCTGTTTCCGGTCCATGAGCGGCCTTATCCAGCCAGCACGGTGCCGGGAGAAGTGGCTGCAAAGACCCAGCCCCTGCCCGATTGGCCGGAGCCGTTCGCCCGGCAACGTCTTACTGAAGACATGCTCACCACGCGCACACCGGCAGCGCATGAATGGGCCGTGAAAGCCTTCAAGGATCTTCGCAGCGGCGGTCAATTTCTACCCTTCGCTCTGGACAAATTGACAGCCGTGTTTCCGGGATTTGATGGTGGCGCAGAGTGGGGAGGTCCGGCCATCGACCCCGTCCACAACATTCTGTTCGTGAATGCGAACGAGATGGTTTGGCTGGGCGGCCTTACCCCAATTGGCCAGTCCGGGAGCCCCGGAGAGCGCGTCTATCGCGGGCAATGCGCCGTGTGCCATGGACTCGATCTCAGGGGATCGCCGCCAGCCTTTCCCTCGCTTGTGGACATCAGCAAGCGAATGCCCGATGCAAAGGTTATTCAGACCGTGAAGCAGGGAATCGGCCGCATGCCATCGTTTCCGAATGTGAATGATCAGCGCATGGGCGAGTTGCTCGAGTTTCTCCGCGAACCTGCCAAGGCCGGCGCGGACAAGCCCGCTGCAGACAAAAAGGAGATGGCTTCCGATGCAGAAAAACCAGCGCCCAAGGCTCACGAAGAAGACGCTCCGGGGCGCGCAGTGTACGCGAATCGATGCGCCATCTGTCACGGCGAGAGGCGCGAAGGGATCCCGCCATCTTTTCCGATGCTCGTTGGGTTAGGCGCCCGCATGTCGGCTGCGCAGACCACGGATCTGATTCATGCGGGGAAAGGGCGAATGCCTCCCATGCCGAACCTGAGGGGAGCGGAGTTGCAGTCGCTGCTGCACTACCTGGGAGTAGATGCCGAGAGCCTGGCGAAAGAGAAGACTCCTCCGGACTACATCTTCACCGGCTACAAGAAGTTTCTCGATCCGGAGGGGTATCCAGCTTTTCAGCCGCCGTGGGGCACGTTGAACGCCATCGATCTCAAGACAGGCAAATATCTCTGGAGGGTGAACCTGGGGGAATTTCCCGAGCTCGTTGCCCTGGGAATGAAGGATACCGGCTCAGAGAACTACGGAGGTCCCATCGTCACGGCAACCGGAGTGCTATTCATAGGCGCGACTGTGCACGATCGCAAATTCCGCGCCTTCGATACATCAACGGGTCATCTGCTTTGGGAGACGGTGCTCCCGTACGGGGGCGTTGCCACTCCCGCAACCTTCATGGTTGGCGGAAAACAATATGTGGTGATCGCGGCCAGCGGTGCACGGGATGAGAAGACGCCTCAAGGCGGAGCGTATGTGGCGTTTGCTCTGCCCTGAGGCCCTATCTTAGCGAGGTCGAAGCACTACGTACTTTGACGTGGTATAGCCAATGGCTGCGCCCAGGAAGACGTCTGACGTGAAGTGTGCGTTGGAAGTGACTCTTGACACGCTGATGAGCGAGGCCAATCCGTAAACAGCGTAGGGAACCCAGCGATGGTGGCTATACCGGTTGGCGACGACGGTAGCTACAGAAAACGCCGCGGCCGCGTGTCCGGAAGGGAAGCTGCTGCCCTTGAGACGGGGACTTGCCTCCATTGAAGAACGTGTTTTGATAGGGACTTCCCGACGGAACGTCTGAAGGTCTCTGCCGGCGCGTGACAGCCTTGAATGCGAGATCGACAACCGCGCTGTCTCCGTAGGCCTCTGCGGACATGAGGGCCGTACTCACCGCGTACGAATCGTGCCGTATGTATCCGGCCAACATGAGAGAGGCCGGAATTGCGATGACCTCGCTGGTGGTGATCATGGGGTCGAACGCATCGTTCCCTTTGTCGACGTTTCTGGCGTGCGACCGGAAGTAGGAGGCCACGTGGGGATCCGCAGCGATGAAGGCGGCCGTCCCGCCTGCAACCACCAGCGTGGGGAGCCAGTGATGTCCCTTGGCAAGTTGTACGGGAAATAGCCAAATGGTCTTTTGATCGTGGAGGAAGTCGCGCGGGAGCGTCCGCCAGGTGGTCTCCCTGTCCGATTGGGCAGCGCCAGCGTTGCCGTCCGCTGGGAAGGGCGCATCGGGCAGTGCGCCATCGATCTGCTGGGCAAAGGTTTGCGTTGAGGCCAAAATAACGCCGGCAACTGTGAGGGAGAGCAAGTAGTTGTGAATATGACGTTTCATTCCAATTACTTCGATGCAATTATTTGGCTCGCAGGCAAGTGGGGGAAGTGGTCGGTTCAAATCATCGTTCAGGCGAAGGCCGGAGCCAGGGAGAATTCTTGTTGAATTATCGCTTTTTCTTCGCCTTGGGGCGCAGTTTTCCGATATCCTTGCTTGGCAACAGGGAGGTTGCATTGATGGACATTCAAAAGGATCTGGTGGCGGAGTACGAACGCGAGACGGCGAGCACTCGCAAGCTGCTTGAAGCGATACCCGAAGACGCGGACTTTTCATGGAAGCCGCATGAGAAGTCGATGGCACTGGGCAAGCTGGCCGGACACGTGGCCGATACCGCGGGAGATTGGGCGGTGCACACGCTCACAACGGACAGGCTGGATTGGGATCCGTCGATGAATTCGGCGCCTCCAACAACCAAGGCCCAGGTTCTGGCGAATTTTGACAAACGCGTAGCCGACGCCAAGCCCGCCCTGGCGGGTATGACGCCCGCCAAGTGGGATTCGAACTGGAAGTTTGTAGCTGGCGATCAAACATGGATTGACGACACCAAGTACGGAGTATGGCGGCAGTGGGTGCTCAACCACCTGGTGCACCACCGCGCGCAGCTTGGGGTGTTTCTGCGGCTTATGGGAGCCAAAATACCAGGAATGTACGGGCCGTCAGCCGACGAGATGTGAAGAAGGCCAGGGAACAGGGACCGGAGAACAGGGAATAGAAAACCGGCCGTGCTGCTGAATTGGGCACGGCCGGTGATGCGTCTGGTTCCGAGGTGGTGGTGAACCCGGCACTGACACGCGGCGGGGATGGCGACTAGGCTGTAGCCATGCATTTTTCTTTTCCGAGGGTTTACCCAATCCTGGATGCGTCGTACATCCCGACGAGCGGTCGGTCGCAGTTTCTCAGCAATCTGGGTGCTTCCCTTGCCGATGCCGGCGTGACGCTGCTCGAATACCGGAACAAGACCGGTTCTGACGAAGAGCTCAAGGCTGACGCCGATGTGTTGCGCGCCGCGTTACCTGAAGAACAGGTGAAGCTGATTCTGGATGATCGCGCGGACCTGGTGGAGGCGGTAGGGTTTGACGGCGTTCACGTGGACACCGGCGATGTGACTGTGCGGGAAGCGCGGAAGATCGTGGGTCCAGGGCGAATCGTAGGAACATTTGCGGGAAGTGATGCGCTTCTGCCCGGGATACTGGATGAGCCGGCGAATTACTTTGCGATCGGGCCGGTCTTTCGAACCACGACCAAGCAGACTGACAAGCGGCCGATCGGGGTTGAGGGAGTGCGCCGGTTACGTGCGGCGGTCGGCCCCGATTTCGTGCTGACGGCGGCGGCGGGAATTACCCTCGAAACGGCCCCGCTGGTGATAGAAGCTGGCGCGAATTCGGTAGCGGTGGCGGCAGCAATCTTCGGGGTTCCTGATCCGGCGGCGGAGTTCCTGCGCTGGCGTGAGCGGCTCGAGGATTTCCGCTAAGTAGACTGCTTTTCAGAAATCTAGAGACAATCTACCCAAAATCGGGTAAAAATCTTCCAAGTGACGACCCCAAACATCAGTCCCCGCCCCGTGGCCGCCTCACACGCAAACACCGCTCCCAAAATGGTGCAGACTCTCGGCCTGTTCAGCTCGACAGCCTTGGTCATTGGATCGATGATCGGTTCGGGCATTTTCCTGGTCGATTCTGATATCGCTCGCGTAACCAACTCGCCCGCGCTCTACCTGGGAGCCTGGGTGTTGACCGGCGTGCTGACCATCATCGCCGCCCTTAGTTACGGCGAACTCGCCGCCATGATGCCGCAGGCGGGCGGGCAGTACGTCTATCTCCGCGAGTCGCTGGGGCCAGTCTGGGGGTTCTTGTACGGGTGGACGCTCTTCATGGTCATCCAGACGGGCACGATCGCCGCTGTCTGCGTCGCGTTCGGCAAATTCCTTGGTGTATTCTTTCCGGCAATCTCGACTTCGAATTGGCTGTGGCATATCGCACATGTGCCTGCGATTCCGGTGGGCCCGATGGTCCTGGGCAACATGGACATTGGCGTCAACACCGCGAACCTCACGGCGATCTTGGTCGTCTTCCTGCTGGCCTTTGTGAATGTCTTCGGCGTCAAGCTCGGCTCAATCATCCAGAATGTGTTTACTTCAGCTAAGGCCCTCTCACTAACAGGGCTGGTGGTGCTTGCATTCGTGGTGGGCCGAAACGCCATTGCGTGGCAGGCCAACTTTGGCGATGACTGGAGCAAGTTCTGGGAGAACGCAGGCTGGCACGTTTTGCATCCGGTTCAAGAAGGTGTGGGCGGTCCCATTGTCCTGGTGAACCTGCTTGTGGTGCTGGCGGTGGTGCAGGTTGGCAGCCTGTTTTCGTCCGATGCGTGGAACAACATCACGTTCACGGCGGGCGAAGTAAAAAACCCAAAGCGAAATATCCCGCTATCTCTCGTTCTGGGGACTGGTTTTGTTCTGACCGTGTATTTTCTGGCGTCGCTGGCCTACCTGCTGGTGCTGCCTATGCACGGCGATCCCAATGGAGCGACAGCGCTGGCGCGCGGCGTTCAGAATGCCACGGAAGACCGCATTGGCACAGCGGCACTGGAGCAGATCTTCCACACGGGCGGGGCAGATTTGATGGCTGCGGCAATTCTGATCTCCACCTTTGGCTGTGCCAACGGGCTCACCCTGGCCGGGGCCCGCGTCTATTACGCCATGAGCAAGGACGGTCTCTTCTTCAAGGCTGTCGGCAAGCTTCATCCCAAATACCACACGCCCGTAGCCGGGCTGGTTGTCCAGGCTCTGTGGACCGCGGTGCTTTGCGTTTCGGGTTCGTACGGCCAGTTGCTTGACTACATCATTTTTGCCGTGCTGGTGTTTTACATCCTTACCATCATTGGCTTGTTTGTGTTGCGCGTGAAGTGGCCGGCGGCGCCTCGACCGTATCGCGCCCTCGGCTATCCCGTTCTGCCCGCTCTCTATATCGTGCTGGCGGGATGGATTTGTATCGTATTATTGCGGTACAAGCCCCAGTACACCTGGCCGGGCCTTGTGCTCGTTTTGCTCGGCATCCCTGTTTATTTTCTGTGGTCGCGCCGGTCTTCGGCGCCGTTAGACAACGAATAATTTCGTATTTTTGATTCTCTCTTCGCGTTCGTGATTTGCACGTCAAATTGCACCAGAGACTGCTTCAGGAGGGGTTGCCTCACTCATGTCCAGACTGTTTCGAATCAAACCCATGTCGATGCTTACGCAGGAGGCTGCCGAACAGGGCGAGCATACGCTCAAGCGCTCGCTCAGCGCTCTCAACCTGATCACGCTGGGCATCGGCGCGGTTATCGGCGCGGGCATCTTCACGCTCACTGGCCAGGCTGCGGCGCTGCACGCGGGTCCGTCAGTCGCGCTGAGCTTCGTGCTGGCCGGGCTGACGTGCGCGTTCGCAGGCTTGTGCTACGCGGAGTTTGCGTCGATCATTCCAATTGCTGGTTCGGCCTACACCTACGGCTACGCGACATTGGGTGAATTGGTGGCGTGGATTATCGGCTGGGATCTGACGCTTGAGTACGCATTCGGTGCGTCGACCGTAGCCTCGGGCTGGGCTGGCTACTTCAACAGCCTCATGCAGCAACTGGGCATCGTTATTCCGCCGGCTCTGACCACGACGACGGGTAATGTGCTGGTGAAGTATCAAGGGATCTGGATGGACCAGATGTCGCTGCCTCCCGGCGTGACCGATGCGGGACTTCCTCACGTGACGGGCCTGTTCAACCTGGTTGCGGTTTGTATCGTGGTGGTGGTTACGACGATCCTGGTGATTGGCATCAAGGAATCGGCGAACTTCAATTCGGCAATCGTTATCATCAAGCTGGGTATTGTTGGCATCTTCATCGTGGTGGGCGGCCTGTTCCTGTTCAACCACCCGCAAATCGCGAGCGCCAACTGGCATCCGTTCGTGCCGCCCTCTGACGGGCATGGGAATTTTGGATTCTGGGGCATCCCTGGCGCTGCGGCGTCGATCTTCTTCGCGTATATCGGCTTCGACGCGGTATCGACGGCAGCCCAGGAAGCCAAGAATCCGCAGCGCGATATGCCTATCGGGATTCTGGGCTCGTTGGTGGTCTGCACCATTCTCTACATCCTGGTCTCGCTGGTTCTCACCGGCCTGGTGAGCTACAAGACATTGAATGTGTCGGCACCCGTGGCGCTTGCGATGGATGCGACGGGCGTGGGCTGGGGATCGATGCTGGTGAAGGTGGGTGCGGTCTTCGGACTGGCCACGGTGATGCTGGTGATGCTGCTCGGACAGACACGCGTGTTTTACTCGATGTCGAAGGACGGCTTGCTTCCCAGGGCCTTCTCGGCGATTCACCCGAAGTTCCGCACGCCGTGGATCACGACCATCATCTTCGGCGCATTCGCGGCCATCATGCCCGCGTTTCTGCCCATCGACAAGCTGTCGCAACTGGTGAACATCGGAACGTTGCTGGCATTCACGATTGTGTCGGCGGGCGTTTGGATCCTGCGGGTGCGGCACCCTGACATGGTGCGACCCTTCAAGACGCCGCTGGTGCCGCTGGTGCCGATTCTGGGCATCGGTTCAGCGCTGTTTCTGATGTTCCGTCTGGAGCGAATTACGTGGGAGGTCATGATTGGCTGGCTGCTGATTGGGCTGGTGATCTACTTTACGTATTCCACCAAGCACAGCAAGGTGCAGAAGATGCCGGAAGCTACCGTAGCGGGCGACTAACGCGCAATGTTGCTGGACATAAAGACGGCCTCCCGCGAGGGAGGCCGTTCTCATTTGGCATGCCTTTTGCCGGGCGATCCTCGATGGACTAAACTAAGTGAACTTAGTTTACTGGAGAAGCGCTATGTCGACGTCCAAGAAACAGACCCGAACGTTCAATATTCACGAAGCCAAAACCCACCTGTCACGCTTGGTTGACGAAGCCGAGAAAGGCGAGCCCTTCATCATTGCCAAGGCCGGGAAGCCCAAGGTGAAGGTGGTGCGGATGGATCAGGACGATGCCAAGCCGGTGAAGCGCATCGGGTTTCTGAAGGGGAAGATAAAGGTTCCGGACAATTTCGACACGATGTTCGCCGGCGAGATCGAGAAAATGTTCAAAGGTGAGTCGTGAGACTTCTGCTGGATACTCACCTGCTTCTGTGGGCCGCGCAGAAATCCGCGCGCATGTCGAAGGAAGCATTCAGACTCATTGGTGACCGGGACAATGAATTGGTGTTCAGTGTGGCCAGTATCTGGGAGTTCGGAATCAAGTTCGGGAAGGCGCCAAATCAATTCGACGTTTCCCCACATGAACTACGTGAAGCCCTGCTCAAAAACGGGTACGTAGAGTTAGAGATCTCAGGGAAGCACATTCTGGGAATCTCAAACTTGCCTGCTATACACGGAGATCCCTTCGACCGTCTTCTGATTGCCCAGGCGATTGTCGAAGGGATCACTCTTTTAACGGCCGACGCAGTGATTGCCCGCTATCCTGGGCCAATCAAAAAGTTTAGTTAAGCCGTGGTCTTGGCGCAGAACTCGTCGAAGGCGCGGATGAGCTCGCCGGCGATTTGTTGGGCGGTGGCCTGCTCGATGATGAAGCGCTGCATCAGGTAGACGAGCTTGCCGTCGCGTAGGATCGCGATGGCGGGCGAAGTGGGCGGATTGCCATCGAAGTAGCTGCGGGCGCGCTCTGTGGCTTCGCGGTCCTGTCCGGCAAACACTGTGATTTTGTGATCCGGCTGGCTCGTCGCGTTGGAAAGGGCCAGCCGCACGCCGGGGCGCATCTTGCCGGCTGCGCAGCCGCAGATCGAGTTCACAACCAGGAGAGTGGTGCCGGGAACGCGCGAGTGCCGCGTCCACGTCCTCAGCCGTGCGAGTTTCACTGATGCCCGCGCGCGTCAGTTCTTCGCGCATCGGGATGACCATAAGCTCTGGATACATTAAGACCTCCGGCAACGGTGTTGCCTGTTTCCATTCTAAGGCAAACCGAGGTGATGTAGCCTTTAAGAAGTGCGGATCGAAGAAAACAAAACGCTTGCGCCCTTTACCACGTTCGGCATTGGCGGTCCGGCGCGGTGGTTTGTTGATGCCGCGACGAGGGAGACCTGCAAGAAGCTGCAGAGTGGGCGGGGAAGCATGAAGTGCCTCTGTTTGTGCTGGGTGGCGGGAGCAACCTGCTGGTGGCTGACTCCGGCTACGACGGGCTGGTGATTCATGTTGCACTGCGCGGTATCGAGATTGACGAACGGAAGAGGGTGATGTGCTGTTTCGCGTAGCGGCCGGCGAAGAATGGGACCGGTTCGTTCAACGATCGGTCGATGAGAAATGCGCAGGAGTCGAATGCCTGGCGGGAATCCCTGGGACCGTGGGCGGCACGCCGGTACAGAACGTCGGCGCCTACGGGCAGGAGGTTAGTTCAGTCATCGAGCGGGTACGTGCTATCGATCTGCAGCGCGGTCTTGGTGTTGAACTTGAAGCGGTCGAGTGCGAGTTCGGCTACCGCCGTAGCCGATTCAATAGCGAGGATCGCGGGCGATACATCGTGACGCGGGTCGATTACCGGCTGAAGCGCGGCGGCGCCCCGACCATGCGATACGTGGACCTGCAGCGTGCTTTTGCCGGTGATTCTCAGCCGAGCCTGGCAGACGTCGCGGCAGCAGTTCGACTCATTCGGCAGGGCAAAGGAATGCTCCTCGTGGAAGGCGATCCCAACCGCCATAGCGCGGGGAGCTTCTTCAAAAATCCCGTTGTGACGACTGAGCAATTCAAGGAAATTTCGTCCGCCGCCTGGAACGAACCTCCGCGATTCCCGGCGGGCGCCGAAGGCATGGTGAAGGTCCCTGCGGCGTGGCTGATAGAGCAGGCGGGATTCGCGAAGGGCTATGAAATGGGCGCGGCGGGCGTTTCGCCGCGGCACACGCTGGCCTTGATCAACCGCGGCGGAGCTTCAGCGGCCGACATCCTGGCTCTCGCCGAACGGATCCAGGATGGCGTGGAATCGCTATTTGGGATTCGCCTCGAGCGCGAACCCGTGCTGCTGGGCTTTTGACATCTATACAGACAGCCGTTTAGTCAGTCGAACGCGCTCATCGTGGAGTACCTGTGTGGCCGGGCCGAGCGCGACGAGCCGGCCCTCACGCAATAGAGCGACGTCTGCGTCAGTTGCAAAAGCATCGGTGGCGTCATGGGTTGCAAGAACCGTTTGCACTCTCTGTTCCAGAGCCCATTGGCGCAAGCGGTCGAGCAAACCGTCGCTGCTGGAGCCGTCGAGGGCGGAGAACGGTTCGTCGAGCAGCAAAAGCTTTGGACCGGGCGCGAGTGCGCGTGCCAGCGCCACGCGTTGAGCTTCACCGCCGGAAAGGTCATGAGGACGGCGCTGCATGAGTTGGGTTGCGCCAAAGAGGTCCAGCATCTCCTTCACCCGACCAGCGCGCTGATTCCTCTCCATGCCCGACAGACCGTAGGCCACGTTTTCTGCCACGCTGAGGTGAGGGAAGAGAGCGAGTTGCTGTGTTACCAACGCCGTGCTTCGACCGCCAGGTCCAATCCAGCGATGGGTGGCCATATCGGTGAGAACGTGGCCGTTGAATACAACGCGTGCGTTGCCGGGAGATGTAGCGGCTTCCCGGTCAAGTCCAGCGAGCAGGCGCAGGAGGGTGCTCTTCCCGGACCCGCTGGGGCCGAACACCACTGTCCAGTCCGAAGCAAAGCAAGCCTTAATCACTAGATGAAAGCTGCCCCGGCGCGCGTCGAGCTCGATCTCAAGCACGCCTGCCTCCCCGGGACCCGTGAGCCTGGCCTATTGAATAGATTGCGAAAAGTGCGCCCAGGCTCAGGATAAGGAGGAGGCCGGCAGTGCGGCCGGCGGCCGCGTAGTCGAAGTTTTCAACTTGGTTGTAGAGCAGGATCGACAGAGTCCGGGTAGATCCGGGAATATCTCCGCCGAGCATCAAAACGACGCCGAATTCACCCACCGTATGGAGAAAACTCAAAACAGCGGCGGCGATCATCGACCTGCGCGCCAGCGGCATGAGTAAGGTCATCGTGAGGCGGACATGCCCTGCGCCGAGCAGGCGTGCAGCATCCAGAATTGGGGGATCAATGGCGGCGAACCCGGTCACGATCGGCTGCACGGCGAAGGGCAGGCTGTAAAGCACTGACCCGACTACGAGGCCGGTGAATGAAAAGGCGAGGGGATGTCCGAGAAGGGAAGTAATTCCGCGCCCTACGGCGGTTCGCGGTCCCAGCAGCACAAGGAGAAAGAATCCCAGCACGGTAGGAGGCAAAACCAGGGGCAGAGTTGTGAGCGCCTGCAGCACTGCCAGCCAGCGGCTGCGGCCCAGCACCAGCAGCGCGCTGAGGGGGATGGCGATGAGCAAAAGGATTACCGTCGTGACCGACGCAAGCCGAAGTGTGAGTGTAAGTGCCTGCCAATCCATATCGTTCCAGAACAGAATACCGCCCTGAATCGCATTTTTTCGTTCTAAATTGAATGGGTCTAAGGTGCGGACGGGACATCCCTGCCTGGTGTAAGGCCGTATTTCCGCATCTCCTGCTGCACGGGTGTCGACATCAGGAAGACGAGCAGTTTCTTCGCCTCAACCCGTCGCCTGGTTCCAGTAAGCAGCACCGCGCCCTGTTCGATGGGAGCGTAAAGTTCCGGCGGGACCAGTGAAAATCGACCATCTGCAGTGAGCTTTGGCGTGCTGGCTGAAGTTAGGGACAGGAAACCCACGTCGGCGTTACCGGATTCAACGAACTGAGCGGCCTGCGCAATGTTTTCTGCGATAACCAACTGGGGCTTGAGCTGGTCGTAGAGCCCGCGCTTTTGAAGCGCCGCGACGGCTGCCCTTCCATAAGGTGCCCGCTCAGGATTGGCGATGGCAATGCGCTTCACTACCGGAAGGCTCAGCATATTCAGTGATGGCAGCGGCAGATTTGTATCCTTGCGCGTCCACAGCACCAGCGTGCCCTTCGCATAGATGATTGGGGTGCCGGCGGTGCCTTCTCCCAGTCCCTGGGCTAGACCCGCACGTTATCAACTTCTGCGGATATCCAAGATCAGCGGACAGGAACACGTCGAACGGAGCGCCGTTCTGGATTTGCGTGGTCAGGGCCGCCGAGGCCTGGTAGGTGGCCTCCGCGTGTATACCGGTCTCGTTCTGAAACTGTTCCAGGATCGGCGGAAGCACCGGCTCGAGATCGGCGGCCGCGGCCACTCGGAGCGGACCCTGCCCCGCGGCCGGCGTCAGCCCAGCAGCCATCAGCAGGGCGATGTACAGGAGAGTTGAGCTTCATCCCGAGTTCCTTCCCTCTTCATCTCGTCGAAAATCGGCCCTACACTGGTACGCTAACACCAGGCATGAACGACAATCTGCATCAGTTGCGTTGTTTCGGCTGCGGTGCGCGCATCTCCGGCAGCACGGCTCGACCTGATTTTCGCTGCGCGGACTGCGGCGACCTTTTCGAAGTGGAATACCCGGGGTGGGCTCAGCGCAAAAGTCACGACCGTCCCAACGCTGGCGCGCTCAGGTGGCTGTGGCGCGAACGCCGCTGCTCGTCGGAAGCGCTCGATCACTCCGGCGTCTGGCGCTACCGCGAGTTGCTGCCAATTCTTGACAGCTTCGGCAATGCCGTCACATTGCGCGAGGGCAACACCCCCCTCTACGCCTTGCCGCGCTCGGCCAAGGCACTTGGGGTCGACCAGCTTTTCGCCAAGCACCAGGGCATGAATCCGACAGGCTCGTTCAAAGATACGGGAATGACATCCGCCCTCAGCGTGGCCCGCGAGCGCGGCTTTCAATGGGTAGCCTGCGCGTCTACCGGCAACACATCGGCAGCCATGGCGGCGTACGCCGCGCGTGCCGGTTTGCGCAGCCTGGTGCTGATTCCCGAGGGAAAGATCGCCTGGGGAAAGCTCTCGCAGGCAATGGACTACGGCGCGTTGACATGCCAGCTCAAGACAGACTTCGACGGCTGCGTTCGGGTGCTGACTGAGATCGTGAATGAAGCGCCGATCTACTTATTAAATTCGGTGAATCCCTACCGGCTCGAAGGTCAGAAGACTCCAGCAATCGAGATCGCCGAAGCGTTCGACTGGAACGTTCCTGACCATGTCATCGTGCCCGGAGGCAATCTGGGCAACAGCTCGGCGCTGGGCAAGGGCTTTCGCGAGATGCGTGAGCTCGGCCTGGTGTCGCGCATGCCGCGGATCTCCGTCATTCAGGCTGCCGGCGCCAATCCGCTGGTCCGCAGTTTCGCAGAGAGCCATGGTTCTGAGATCAAGGCCATGGAAGCGAACACCCGCGCTACTGCCATCCGCATCGGCAATCCGGCATCGTGGCGGAAAGCTGCGCGCGTCGTGCAGGACACTGACGGAGTCGTCCTCGACGTGACGGAAGCTGAGATTGCAGTTGCCAAGGCTGAGTTGGGCGCTGAAGGACTTGGCTGCGAACCTGCCTCGGCGGTCACCTTGGCCGGCCTCAAGAAAATGAGGGCCAATGGCACCGTCGCAAGCGGAGAAACCGTTGTCCTGGTTCTTACAGGTCACACCCTGAAAGACGCGGACTATACGATCGACTTCCATCGCGGCAGTTTGCTGGGAGCAGACGAGGCTGCGGGCCACGAAGGCCAGATCGAGCATCTGCGCAGGGAGGCCCGAAGCGTTCCAGCTACTCCCGCTGCCGTGCTCGCTGCGCTGAAGGAATCGACGCAATGAGCGGGATCCAGGAAGGACCAGGCACACTGCGCCTCCGTCTTCCCGCCACATCGGCAAATCTTGGGCCGGGATTCGATACCGCCGCAGTCGCCCTCGACTTTCATTTGCACATTGAAGCCGAGGCGGCTGCCGCGTTTTCCATCACTGCAACTGGTCGCGATGCTGAACGGTGCGCGCGCCTCGACGATAACCTGGTCATCGAGCTCTATAGAAAGCTGCTCACGGAGAATGGCCGCCCCGTCATTCCTCTAACAATCACGATGCAGAATGAAATACCGCTGGGAATGGGCTGCGGTTCATCTGCCGCCGGACGGCTTGCCGCCATCGCCCTTGCTTCCCACTTCGGGAGGTTCGACTGGGGTACCGATCGCGTTCTGGCGGAAGCCTCTGCAGTAGAGGGTCATCCCGACAATGTTGCCGCATGCTGGCTGGGCGGCTTTGTTGCCGCTGCCGGCGACGGCAGCGGGGTGCATGTGGCACGCGTTGTGCCGCCCACGGAATGGCGCGCCATCGTGGTGTTGCCAAACGAGCCTCTCGCTACCAGCAAGGCTCGCGCCCTTCTACCTGAAACTTACGGACGCGCCGACGTGGTGATCAATCTGCAGGCAGTGGCAATGCTGGGACTGGCGTTCGCCCAGGGACGGGGAGAGCTCCTTCAGGCTGCCATGACCGACCGCATCCATCAACCCTATCGCGCCGTCATTTGCCCTCAGCTACCGCGTCTGTTGCCGTTGGCAGGCAGTCACGGCATTCTTGGAGTGGCGCTGAGTGGTGCCGGACCAGCAGTTCTGGTCGTGCTGGACGGTGTGGAAAACCTGGGCAAAGCTTCGGCCGAGATCTTGGTCGCCCTTCAGGGAATGTCTGCTTCAGAACTACTCTGCTGCCGGTTCGAGCCACAGGGTGCGATGGAGCGCTCTTCGACATGACGGATGTAACCCCTGCAGGGTCATCGCGGAGTTCGATTTTTTCGGTTGTTTCATACGCTAACTCTTGCTTCATCAATAGTATCCAACTATCAACTACCCCGTTGGTGATCAGCCGTTGAATTACCTAAGATTGGTTGCATTTCGGTAAGGAAAGCCCTACATTCACATCGTGGGCAGTTCTGGGGGAGGGCTGCTCTAGCGCCCGTGATTCCTTTATAGGGATCCGGGCGCTTCTGATTTTTGGGCGACCTTTTCAACAGCCCATTTGGTGCTCAAAAGAGCAAATTTCCTCCCCAGCCCCCGCCAGCGCTCATTCTCCCCAAAGAAGCTTTGTAGCCGGATTTAGGGCCACGTGGTGAACTTGCAGTCTCGTTTACCGATTCGGGGCCAATGCGACTTTCTGCACCCCCATCGCATCCCATCAGAGAACGCTCGCAAAAATCTGGGCGTGCGCAAGTAAACTGGAAATGGAAGGGAAGGCAAGGAGGAACATGGCGGGAGTAGGTGTAGTGGAAGTAACGGATGCGAACTTCGACCAGGAGGTGCTCAAAAGCGAGCAGCCCGTGCTGGTGGATTTCTGGGCGGCATGGTGCGGCCCTTGCAAAATGATCTCTCCGGCTGTGGACAGCATTGCCACGACCTACGCAGGCAAGCTGAAAGTGACCAAGGTGAACGTGGATCAGAACGGCGCGACTCCTTCGCGCTATGGAATTCGAGGAATCCCTGCACTCTTGTTTTTCAAGGATGGCAAGGTGGCCGATCAGATTGTTGGGTATGTGCCGCAGGAAGTGATTGAGCAGAAGGTTGAGCGCCTGCTGGGCGTAATCGCCTAGTTGCTTGAGTCGAAAAGGCCCGGCAGCGCGCCGGGCCTTTTGCTGTCTTCAATCAAATTCGGGAATCCATCAGTGGTACTTGCGCAATACGCCAAGTACCCGTCCCTGAATTGCGACCTGGGCCGCTGGCACGTAGATCGGCTCCATCTCGATGTTTGAGGGTTGCAGTCGAATCACATTTCCTTCGGAATAGAAACGCTTGAGCGTAGTCTCCGCGCCGTGCACAAGCGCGACAACAATTTCGCCCTGACGCGCTGTGCGGGTCCGCTCCACAAGCACGTAATCCCCGCTGATGATGTGCTCGTCGCGCATCGAGTCGCCGCGCACCTCGAGTGCAAATACGTCGCGGTTGCCCACTACATCATGGAGCGAAATGCTCTCAGACTGTTCGGAGGTCTCTACCGGTAGTCCGGCGGCAATCCGACCAGCAAGCGGAAGGCGGTCGCTTGAACGAGTTCGCGCCCCCGGCGGCAGCACATCGATCGACCGGCTGCGATTGTGGACCCGATCCAGCATTCCCTTCTTCTCAAGATTGGTGATGTGCTTGTGCACCGTCGCCAGACTTTTGAGGCCCATGCCCCGGGCAATCTCCTCAAACGAGGGAGAGTAGCCGTTACGGGTCACGAACGTTTCCAGGAAATCGAGAATCTCTTTTTGTCGCCTTGTGACTGCCATGCGCGAATTATAGCGAAGGAAAAGCGAACTAGCGCAAGTCTTTTTCCAAGGACTCGGACCAAAGGTATCAACTGCGCAACGGGCGTTCCTCTAAAGCCCGCTTCGAAAATTGCCGATATCCGGGGTGGAGTGTCCGAGTCACGCTGATCCACGGACCTCACCGGCGAGGCAAAATGATCTCAATTCGCAAATATCTCGATATCTCCCCGAGCCCTGCCGAGGTAGAGCCTCCCCGCACGCCCCGTGCTATCTCGAAAGGCGATGCGCTCTCGATTTGCCTGGAGGCCTACCGAGATGCGCTCACCGCGATAGGACATGCGAGCGTCGATGCCTGCCCAGCATTGCGCACCTCGCTCGATCCCGCGTTGTCAATGGTGACAGAATCACTCTCCGCGACCATGGCGCCGACGAGCATGGCGAATTTAGGTGCGAAGGCGCTGAATGACATAGAGGATTGGGGTCGGAGCACGGCACGCCATTACCAGCAGAAAGCCGAAGAAGTGAAAGAGTTGCTGTTGGTAGTTGCCAGAACAGCCGAATCAGTGGGCGAGCGTGATCAGCGTTGTGCCCGGCAACTTGACGAAGTGACGTCCGGCCTTAGAAGCATCGCCAACCTCGACGACATCTCGCAAATCCGCTCATCGATTGAGAAAAGCGCGTGTGCTCTGAAGGTATCAATAGATCGAATGACAGCCGAGGGCGTTCAAGTCATCGACAAAATGCGAGCGCAGGTCGACGGCTTTAAAGCAAGGCTCGACGAGGCGGAGCAAGTCGCTTCCAGTGACACGCTCACGGGTTTGCGCAGCAGGCTGTGGATGGAGATGCAGATCGAACGGCGCATTGCCGCAGGAAGCCCTTTCTGCATAGCGTTACTCGATCTGGATCATTTCAAGTCAGTCAATGACGCCCATGGGCACCTTGCAGGCGACGAGGTGCTGAAACAATTTGCAACTGAACTGAAGTCGGTGTGCAGGTCAACTGACCTTGTGGGGCGATGGGGAGGCGATGAATTCATCGTCGTGCTCGATTCCCAGTTGGAGCAGGCAAAGCCCCAGATGGAACGCGTTCGTAATTGGGTTTGCGGCCGGTACAACCTTGCGCGGAATGGCGGGGATCTGAAATTGCTGGTCCAGTCTTCCATCGGCACGGCCGAATTCGTTCTGGGAGAAGATCAAAAGCAATTTCTGGACCGTGTCGACACCGCCATGTACGCAGACAAGACGGCCGGACGGAAAGACGAACGGCGGCGCCGTGTTTGAAGCCGTGCTTGCCGTTCTCATTCGAAGGTACGTTGCCTATCAACCTCGTTGCAGCGCCGTTCACACGAATGCGATTTTATCTCTGTCTCATTGATTGAGAAGTGGTCGTACGCCGCTCTGCACAATTCATTTCTGTGATCGCTGTCACGAATGAGCGTTTCCCGAAGCCAACATGGAACCGTGTCGATTCCATTCCCGGAGCTGAAATCAGGCAGTTGTTTCGTCTCTCCGCTAACTTGTGTCCGTCTCACTTTCGCGCGAAGGTGGAGGTGGGCCAGATTAGCCAGCGCTAAGTGATGTGGCCCGGAACAAGCAATGCTGAGGAAATACATATGAGACTGCTGATTGCGGAAGACGATCGTGCGCTTGGATCTTTCCTGACGCGGGGACTCGAAGCTGATGGACATCGCGTGCGGGTCGTAACCGACGGTGGCATTGCCGTGGAGGTCTTTCAGCAGGAATTGCCCGATCTGACCATACTTGACCTGAATCTGCCCGTCCTCGACGGCGAGCAGGTGCTCGAGCAAATCAGGCTCATCGAAAGTGAGCTTCCGATTCTGGTGCTTACCGCAAGGCAGGAGGTCGAGACGCGCGTGCGATGTCTGGATCACGGCGCCGATGACTTCATGACCAAGCCCTTCAGCTTGCATGAGCTTCGCGCCCGATGCCGCGCCTTGCTTCGCCGCAAGCGGGAAGCCAGGTTGTTGCTGCGCGTCGGCGATCTGGAACTCGACCGCATGGAGCACTCCGTCCGTCGCGCGGGTGAGCCCGTCTCCCTTACCAACAAAGAATTCGCCCTTCTTGAGCGCCTGGTATTGAACCGTGGACAGTGCGTCTCGAGGATCGAATTGCTCGAGTCGGTGTGGAATATGGAGCCAACCCAGACCACGAACATCGTTGATGTTTACGTAAACTATCTTCGCCGCAAGCTGAAAGACGCGCCTCCCGGAGAGTTGATTCGCACGGTGCGTGGGCAGGGCTACATGGTTCCAACCGACCTTGCCACGACGCTGCCGATCCTGGTTAAGCCATCTGAAGAGCTCGTTGTCCCGCTGATCGAAGCAAATAATGTCGCTACTGCCGGCTCGCATTTTTAGAAGAGGAAACTTTCATGCCTGTTACTTATCCTGTTTCGCATCTCCAATCGCCTCCTTCTGTACGCATTCGGCAGCGCACCGCCCTTCTGGCTATCTCCGACGCAAGTTTTCGCCAAAGGCTTAATCAGAAACTCACTGGCCTGCGCTGGCAGGTACGTGAAGCCGAAACCGGCGCGCAAGCCTGGGCCGAAGCAGAATCCTCCGCTCCCGAGACGATCATCCTCGACTCGTGGCTTCCCGATCTTGACCTCGCCGAGTTCCTGAACGATTTCCGGTGCTCATTTCCCATGGTCGATGTGATCGACGCCCACGGCGCGTCCCCCTGTGACGCACCGCGCAGTCCGTATCGCCAGGAGATCTTTTATGCCCTTCGCACCAGCCAGGAGAACGATACAGCGGCTTGGAAGTCGGCACCCGACCTCAACGACGGCAACCATTTGAGAGATTTGAAAAAGTCACCGGTGTTTCTTCGCACCGCCGCAGGCGAGTTGGTCGCGGAGACGACTGAAACATCCGCCGAGGCGCTGCGCAGGCCAGTGCTTGTGTCGCCGACCCCTCCCGCTCCGCGCGATCAGCAGGTGACGGAACGGCTGCCCGAGTTGGTGGGTAATTCCCCATCGATGCTCGACGTGAGCCGCCGCATCCGCCTGGTTGCTCCGCGCTCCACGCCGGTGCTCATCGAAGGGCCGACAGGTTCGGGCAAGGAACTGGTGGCGGAGGCGCTGCATCGTCTCTCCACACGCAGTCGCAAGCCATTCGTGGCAATCAATTGCGCGGCCATTCCTGAAGCCCTGCTGGAAGCGGAATTGTTCGGCCATACGCGCGGTGCCTTTACAGGAGCCGTACACGGCCGCACGGGACGCATTGAAGCAGCCGACGGTGGCACGCTCTTTCTCGACGAAATTGGCGAGATGCCCTTGTCTCTCCAGGCCAAGCTGCTTCGCTTTGTGGAGTGCGGGGAATTGCAGCGGGTGGGCGACAACGAAACTTTGAAAGTCGATGTCCGGATCGTCGCTGCAACACATCGTCAACTGGCCCTGCGCACGCAGGATGGTACCTTCCGCTCCGACCTTTATTACCGCCTTGCCGTATTCCTTATCCGAACCCCCGCACTGATCGAACATGGAGAAGACTTGCCTCTGCTGGTCAGCCACTTTATCGAAAAAATGGGGCGGATCGAGCCCATCAAGAGGGTGGATATGACCGCCATGGCGAAGCTGAAGCAGCATGACTGGCCCGGCAATGTACGCGAGCTTGAGCACGTACTGGAGCGGGCATCGATTCTGGCAGGAGACAGCACTACCATCACGGCGGGCGAAATTGACTTTGGCTTGATCGTGAACTAGGGCCGTAGACGGACAGGGGCTGAAAATGCAGATTGAGACACTCACGAGTGACCAGATTGTTCGCTATCTCGACCTCGCGAACAGTGCGGCCAAGCTCACCGCGCAAAACATGGCCAATATCGATACTCCGGGATATCGTGCAGTGGGTCTCGATTTCGACTCCGAAATGAAAAGCGCGATTAAAGGTGAGGCGGCAGGCAGTGCGTTACCTGTGCAAGTCAGGTTCGAGGACGGACTGGTTGCACGCCCCGACGGCAACAACGTCTCCATGGATCGCGAGAGCATCAACATGGCCGAGGCGCAGTTGCAGTTCAGGACCGGCATTGCGTTGCTTCGTCAGCAGTACCAGATGGTGATGGACGCCATTCACGCCGAGGGCAAGTAACGCATGCGGCCGATCGCACGGGTTGCGGAAGGGACAACTGAATGAATCTCTTTGGATTGATGGAGACATCAAGCAGCGCCATGCAGGCCGAGCGCATACGCGCTGAAGTGGTGGCCGCCAACATGGCCAACGCCGAGACGACACGCACTGCAGGCGGCGGTCCCTATCATCGCCAGAACGTAGTCTTCGCAGCCAACGGTGCTGACTTTTCGTTTGCCCAGTCATTTTCGAATGCGCCTGCCTCGTTGCCTTCAGGATCGGGGGTTCCGGCCATGCTGCCCTTGCTGGGCACCTCGAGCCCGGTACAGCCCGCCGGGGGAGTGCACATAGCCCAGGTGATTGAGGACCCCGGCGCACCGTTGAAACGCTACGATCCCGGACACCCGGATGCGGGCCCCGATGGCTATGTCGCGTATCCAGACATTAACCCCCTCACAGAGATGGTTGACCTCATGGGGGCGACGCGCGCCTATGGCCTCAATGGTTCGGCCGTGCAAGCGGAGAAGGGCATGATCACAGCGGCACTCGAGATCGCCAAGGTCTAGCCATTGTCTTTCACAAAGGCTCGGCCGTTAACAGCCGGAGGCCATGAGCCAGTCAGATGTCAACAGGAGCCAAAATGACAGCTTTCAACCCCATTTCGGGCGTAGCAGCCTCGATCGCTTCATCGGCCGGAACAGCTGCGGGGATTAGTGCATCTGCAAAGAATAATCACGTCACGCCATTTTCCGACCTGTTGACTGGAACTGTCGGCGAGGTTGGTTCGCTTCAGGAGCAGGCGTCCGCGGCCGTGAGAGGCCTGATGACGGGCGCGGGCGTTGATGTGCACCAGGCAATGATCGCCACAGAGAAAGCGAGCATGGCATTTGAGCTTGCCCTGGCGGTTCGGAACAAGGCCGTTCAGGCTTATCAGCAGGTAATGGGGATGCAGTTCTAAGCTGCCCTTGGAAAATAAAGCGACGAGCGACAGGAAACGCGAGCATGGCCACGGGAACCGAGTTGGAAAAGAGCGCGGGCATCACATCTGGCAAGGCTCCGCTCGCCGCGGGCTTCGGCGCTCTATGGATGCGAACCCTTGTAGGCTGGGCGGGCATGCAGTCTCGACAACGCGCCTGGGCCATCGTCGTCGCTGTGTTGGTAGCGGGCATGGGCGGGTTTTTGCTTTGGAACGCGTTGCGCACGGATTGGCGTGTCCTCTATGGCGATCTCGATCCTGATGATGCGCGCCAGATTGGGCAGACTCTCACCCAGGCTCAGATTCCGTTTGATGTTGCAGCCAGCGGGGGCGTCCTTCGCGTGGCCGCGCCGCAACTCGACAAAGCACGCCTTGCCACGGCAGCCAAGGGCGGAGTCAAGAGTGGCCGTCTCGGTTTCGAACTCTTTGACAAGCCCAACTGGGTAGGGTCGGAATTCGACGAACAGGTCAACTACCAGCGTGCGCTGGAAGGCGAACTTGAGCACACAGTTGGGTCACTCGCCGATGTGGAGTCGGCCCGCGTGCATCTGGTCATGCCTCACGATTCGCTCTTCCGCGAACAGGAACGGCCCGCCAAGGCCTCTGTAGTTCTCAGACTCCGTCATCGTTCGTTGGCTGACGGCGAGCCCGATGCAGTGCGCAATCTCGTGGCATCCGCCGTTGACGGCCTTTCGCCGGAGCGCGTGGTCCTGGTAGATGCAGCGGGCCGCATGCCACTCGGGCCGAAGACGGGTGAGGCCCTACATCTCAATGCCGAACAAGCCCTCGAAGAGAAACTGATGGCGACTCTCGAGCCCGTAACCGGCGCAGGCAACGTGCGAGCTTCCGTCACGCTTGACTACGATGACGCAGCAACTGATCAAACCGAAGAGACTTACGATCCCGGCCAGAGCGCCGTCCTATCAGTCCAGCGCACCGAGCAGACAGCGGGAAGCCAGCCGATCGCGGCCGGGGTGCCGGGGACGGCTTCGAACGCGCCAAACTCGCAGGCACTGCCGGTGTATCCGCAGCAGACCACGGCACCGCAAAGTGCCAAGACCGAGGCGAGCACGTATGGCGTGTCGAAGACGGTGCGGCACGTCCTCGAGAATCCGGGGCGTGTGCGACGGCTTACTGCTGCAATTGTCGTGAACGACCGCCTGGTGCAACCCGCGACCAAAGGTAAAGCAGCTGTATGGCAGGCCCGTTCCGCTGACGAACTGCAAAACTTGACCACGCTGGCCCAGGCTGCGGTGGGATTCAACAGCCAGCGCGGTGACATGCTCACAGTCCAGGATTTGGCTTATGACGAAAATCGAGCGGCCCTGGAAGTCTCGCCGCTGGCCCGTGCATTGAAAGAAGCGGAGACTTCCCCACTGTTGGTGAAGTATGCAGCCCTGCTGCTTGGCATCATGGTGCTGGCGTTGCTGGGCGTGCGTCCGGCGCTTAAGCGCGCCGGGACGCAGCTGCTATCGAAAGGCGTTGCAAAAGAGCTTCCTGCGCACAATGTTGCGGAAAAGCCTGCTCTTCATACCCCCAATTCGGGTGGCCAGGAAGTCGTGCGAACCCGCGCCCAGGAAGTGTTTGAGCAGGTGGCCGACCATCTCAAGCGTGAGCCCGCACAAAGTTCGCGGTTGCTACAGAGCTGGATTCACACGGAATGATTCTGCTCGTTTTCGTGCCGGATGAATCAGCTTACTGAGGGAGAACGTGGTGTCGGATCAGGATGGCGAACATCAATTGTCGCGGCGTAAATCTTCGCAGATTGACGGGGTGCGCAAAGCTGCGATTCTGCTGATCGCAATGGGCGACGATCTGGCCAAGGAGATCCTGCGTACCCTCCCCGATGCTGACGTGCAGCGCCTGACAGAGGAATTCGCTGATCTTCGCACAATCTCCCCTGAACTTTCCGCTGAGGTTGTTGAGGAGTTCTGGGAACTCCTCGAGACCCAGACCTTCATGGTGCACGGCGGTCTGGACTTCGCCAATCGTCTTCTTGTGGAGACCTTTGGAAAACAACGCGCTGAGGACCTGCTGGCGTTGGTCCGGCATTCGCAGGAAGCGTCGCAGGGCAACCTCGCCAAGCTGCAATGCACCGATCCGCAGCAACTGGGCAAGTTGCTCGACAGCGAGCATCCGCAAACCATTGCCCTTGTTCTTGCCCATCTTGATCCGCGCAAAGCCTCGCTGGTTCTTGAAAGCCTGAGTGAGGAGCACAAGGTCGTCTCCATCCAGCGTTTAGCCGAGATGCGGCAATTCTCGCCTGAAATGGCGCAGAAGGTGGCTCACATCCTGCACAAGCGTCTGGAAAGCATGGGCGATACGGGCCGCAAGAGTTACTCCGGTTTCAAAGCCGTCGCCGATCTTCTCAACCGCCTCAACGCCGAAGAATCCAAACGAATTCTTGAAGCCATTGAGGAGGGTCAGCCGGAGCTCGCCCTCGGCATTCGGAATTTGATGTTCACGTTTGAAGACCTCGTGACGGTGCCGGCCGCCAGCATTCGCGAGATTGTCTCGGGCGTCGACAAGCGCCAGCTGGCCATGGCCCTGCGCGGCGCCAACGAAGAGCTTCGTGCGCAGATATTCAAGGCCATGAGCTCCCGCGCAGTTGACATGCTCAAGGAAGACATGGAGGTTCTTGGGCCGGTCCGTTCACGCGAGGTTGCACAGGCCCAGCAGGAAATCTTGACACTGGCGCGCCGTCTCGAAGCCGACGGCAAAGTCATCCTGAAGCTTGAAACGGGCGACGAGATGCTGGCATAGGTCGTCGGTAGCGGAGGTTGTGTGGGATCGCTGGCTGAGGAAAAACGGATTGGGCGCAAAGACATCATCGAAGTGTGGGAGTACTCGACCCCGCCGCTTTCGACGCTCGAGACGCCCGATTGGGAGGCTTGGGGTGGCGGGTCGACAAAGAGAAAGGCCTCCGCTTCGACCGCGGCTATCGGCCCTGATTCGATCCGCGCCGCGTCTTTGAACGCAGATTTCGAAAAGCGCCTTGAGGGCGAGATCCAACGCAGCTTTGAAGCCGGTCGCGTGCAGGGAATCGACCAGGGATGCGCGGCCGAACGAGCCGCACAGGCACCGGCTCAGCAGCGCCTGTCCGCGCAGATCGAGCGCATGATAGCGGCCTTTGCTCATGAGCGCGATCGCTATCTCCACACCGTGGAAGTTGAAGTGGTGAAGCTGGCGATGGCTGTTGCGGCTCGAATCCTGCGCCGTGAAACGCAGATGGATCCGCTGCTGCTCACCGGAGCGGTGCGCGCGGCGCTGGGACAACTGGCCGTTTCTACGAGCGTGCGCATGCGCGTACCGCCGGCTGACCTTGAGCTCTGGGAGGAAGCCGTCACCCATCTTCACAACCTGGTGGTCAAACCGCAAGTTTTGCCCGGAGATGCAATGCGTCCCGGCGATTGCATCGTGGAGACGGAACTCGGCTCGGTTGACCTGGGCGTGCGCGCGCAATTGAGCGAAATCGAGCGCGGATTTTTCGATCGGGCCAACAGCGCCTCCTCTGTGCCGGAATCGGTGCTCGTGAGCGCGGAGCAAGATTCGTGACCCCCCAACTTGACCGATATTTCGGTCGGCTCAACCGCACGCAGCTCTGGCGTTGGCGCGGCCAGGTGCTTGAGTCTGTGGGCCAGACCATCAAGTCCGCAGGGCCCCTGGCGTCGGTGGGCGAGTGCTGCGAAATTCAGGATCAATTTGGAAACATTCACGCGGTCGAGGTGATAGGATTTCGCGGGTCAAACATTCTCTCGATGCCCGTCGAGAGCGCCGACGGCGTTCGCTTTGGCGACAGTGTCTCGGCGCTCGGCAAGGCGCCGGAGATCGAGGTAGGCCCGGCGCTGATGGGCCGCGTCCTTAACGCGCTGGGTCAGCCGATCGACGGCCTCCGCGCTCCCGCAACGCACGCTTCGCTCACCCTGGAGGGTAAGGTACGCTCGCCGCTCGACCGGGTGGCTATTCGAACCCCGCTGGGCACAGGTATTCGCGCCCTCGATGCTCTTCTGACTGTCGGCCGCGGACAGCGTGTCGGCATCTTCGGCGGCTCGGGTGTCGGTAAAAGCACACTCATCGGCATGATGACCCGCAACACTGAGGCTGACGTCACCGTCGTCGGCCTGGTGGGTGAGCGCGGCCGGGAGGTGGGTGAGTTCCTCGAGGATGCGCTGGGCGAAGAAGGCCGAGCGCGCTCCGTCGTGCTCGTATCCACATCGGACCAGAGCCCTGTCTTGCGCATGCGCGCGGCTTTCGCCGCTACCACGGTGGCGGAATACTTCGCCGCCCAGGGAAAACATGTTCTGCTGGTGCTCGATTCGCTCACGCGCTTCGCCATGGCCGCGCGCGAAATCGGGCTTGCGGCCGGAGAGCCGCCCACCGCCAAGGGTTATACGCCCTCTGTGTTCACGCGCCTTGCGCGCCTGATTGAGCGCACCGGGCAATTCCAGACAGGCTCCATCACTGCGTTCTACACAGTGCTGATGGAGGGCGACGATCAGCAGGATCCTCTGGTGGATGCGGTACGGTCTCTTCTCGATGGACACATCGTGCTTTCGCGCGCACTCGCTTCTGAGGGCGCGTACCCTCCTATCGCTGTGCTCGACTCCATTAGCCGTCTCATGCCCGCTGTCACTGAGTCGGCCCATCGCGATCAGGCGGCGCTCATCCGCCGGCTCATGGCTGTTTACTCTCGTTCTGAAGACCTGGTCCGCATTGGAGCCTACAAAGCGGGCTCTGATCCTGACCTTGATCGTGCTTTGCGGGCGCGCGAATCTCTGCGAGCCTTTCTGGCACAGGATACAGTCGAACGGGTGCGGTTTGCCGATGCCGTTCGCAGCCTTGCCAGTCTTGCCGCCGGAGTCTAACTCATGCCAGTCTCAAAAGCTTTGCGGCGGCTTTTGCATGTCCGCGATGTTGAGGAAGAGCAGCATCGTCTGCGGCTCGAGTCCGCTCTCAGCGAGCTGCTCGTTCTTCAAAGAGCGCGCCTCTCCGCAAACTCGCGTGCGCGCGGGGGGCGTGCACTGCTTGTTGCAGCCGTTCGGGCAGCCGAGATTACGGATCGTACCGCCGCGCTCGTAGAATGCCAGGCGGGCATTCAGTGCGCGTCTGCACTTGCCTTGACAATTTCAGTTGCGGAAAGCAACGTTCTGCACTTACGCGAGACGTACCTCCAGAAACGTCTCGAACGCCGTCAGGCCCAAACGCTTGTGGAGGAAGCGGATGTTCAAGAGGCAGTCGAGTCAGGCCGTCGGGGTCAACAGGTCCTCGATGCGGCATACGGAACACGCAAATACCGCGAGCAACGCGAAGCAGGGAAGCGCTGAGGCTAAATCGTGAGTGTTCCTCATGGACACAAAACCAGGCGGGCATCGCCGGTGCTCCCAAAACCTTTAGCTATTGGCAACTAATCCTTCGTCCGCAATGCCAGGTTGGGAACAAAGCCCAAATCGTGACAAGTTTCTAACACGTGGTAGACAAAGTTTGGCATTCCATCTGCAGTTCTTCAGGAGCATGCAGATGTTGGCACAGTTCGTCATCGACACGGCAAACCAAGGCTCGTTGACGGTGGCAAAGTATCCAATTGCTGCGTTAAGCGAAGGGGGTTCTCCATCTGGAAGCATGCACCAATTTGCCGACGGCCTGCAAGCAGTCCTCACGACACTTGACGCTGTTGACTCGTCATCTGCAACGGTGACAACCAAGGCAGAGAACAAGATTGCCGGTAACGCATCCAGTCCTTCCGACTTAGAAAGTGAGCTTGTCGGGCCGCCCCGCGAAACTTCGAAGCAGTTGAAATTTCTCCTCACCGGCGTAAGAAATGAGGATGCCCCGAGCAAGCTCCTGTCGCCCCTCCCATCAAAAGGCGGAGATTTGCTGGTGCACACTAACAACTCCAGAAGTTCCCGCAATTCATCGAAGGTAGTTGCGCAACTCCCTCAAAAATGGGCAAAAGTCTCACCGGCAGAATGTTTCCCTGGAGCGACGATCGGTGTCCCATCGCATTTCGATCTCCCGTCCGCCGCGCAAACCATACCTCCCAGCCAGCCTGTCACGTTGGAAACCGCACAGGAAGATCCATCGCACGCAGGGCCACCGAAATCGCTTGCCTCTTCCATTTCTGGCAGGGGAAATGAACGATTGATCACTGTTTCGGGACTGTCCAATATGGCTCCCGCGCAACCCGAATTGACGAGTGTTCCGATCACTCATCTGCCTCAGCCGGAGACTAATGCCAGCAAGAGTGAGTTGACGTTGGGAGCGCTCCAAAACACAGATCCGTTGTTCTCCCAAGCCGAAGCGCCACAGCAAAGGCCGCTCTCGTCTTCTGAAGTGGAAAATGCGGCACACTCGTCTACCCGACCTGCTGATGTCTCGCTACCGGCCGAAACAATCGCACCATCAAGTATTGATAGAACGCCCGACGTCATCGCCGGCAAGGCCGTCCGTCCCGTTGAAGGTTCCACGTCCGCCAACCGCGTGCCCAAATCATCCCTGCGAGAGTCAGGGAACTCGTCAATCAGCACCAACGCATCGCTGCATGCTCCGACCCCTGAAGAGGCCACAGCCATCTTTCCGATTCGCGATAACAACCTTCTCGACCGCCGTTTGGAATCGCCATTCTCGTTATCCCCGGCATCATCGTCACCTGCCTCTGAGCGCGAGACATTTTCTGCCCTCGACAGTGCGAGCCTGCCTCCGCACACGACCTGGATCCACACAGGCGCACACCACGCCGAAGCAGGCTATCTCGACCCCGGTCTTGGCTGGGTCAGCGTTCGCGTAGATGGGACAGCTTCAGGCGTTCACGCCGCACTTGTTCCCGGCTCGCGTGAAGCCGCTTCGATCCTTGGTACTCACCTGGATGGCCTCAATGCGCTTCTTTCCGATCACCAGGACCATGCGGCCATTGTCACGGTCGCGGATCCGGCAACGGAGAGTTCTTACTCGTCAACTGCGCAGCAGCAGGGATCCATGAATGGCCAGCCACGCCAGCAACAACGACAAGACAGCGCCCCCGAACCCAACCATGACACTCCAAATTCACGTGCCTCCAATCCATTGCCTTCATGGGATCGCAACAATTCCCTGAGTGCATCAGCTTTTAACCAGCCCCTTTCTAATCGGCTATCACCTAGCGGAAGAGGAGTTCATGTCTCAGTGATAGTCTAGCCGGCACTGAGGGCCACGAAACATTGCGCATTTGCGCAGAGGAGGAATGATGGCGACGCCTTCGTCCATAAGTAATCATGCGGCCCTGTTTGATACTTTCCCAACCACCCAGAGTGCTGCGGTCAACACTGCCTCATCGGGAACGGGCGCAGCCACCGGCTCGACTATCTCCGCCAACGACTTTCTCACCCTGTTGGTGACGGAGATGAAAAATCAGGATCCGACCGCCAACACCGATCCCAATCAGTACGTGAACCAACTCGTACAGGTGAACAGCCTGGAGCAACTCATCAATATCAACCAGACTCTGTCTACGAGCCTTGGGAACCCATTACCTCCCCCCAATGGCGGCATGCAACGTAACCCGGTTGCAGAAGCTGATCCTCTAGCCGGGGGATTCGACTCATCAGCGTCCTCCTTGCAGAGCGACCTGAATCATTCGGCCGGCATTGCCGCGCCCTCCGATTCACCGCTGGGGATTTCACCTTCGGCGCACGCCATTTCCACTACAGCCGGAAACCTCAGCGTACCTGCCGCCGATCCTGCCGCCCATCGCCTGGCACAGGCGCTTGGACATCATTCCCGCCACCAATGACACCGACGACCTTTGCTCACGCAGACCTGCTGGGCGCATTCGGACCGATGCTGCTTTCTTCAAAAGACATTAGAGGAGACAATCGATGGCAAGTTTTTTCATTCCACTCACCGGCCTGAACGCCGACTCCACGGCGCTGAATACCATTGCGAACGATCTCGCCAACATGAGCACCACGGGATTCAAATCTCAGTCCGTCACCTTCTCTGATCTCTTCTATCAACAGGTCGGGGCTACTGGTTCTGGCGACCCGATTCAGACGGGATCAGGAACGCAGGTCGCTTCCATCACAACCGATTTTTCCAACGGCACCCCGAATTCCACCGGGGTCAATACAGACGTAGCTCTTCAGGGCAACGGGTTCTTCGTTGTCAGCAATGACGCCAATCAATTCCTCACCCGGGCCGGGCACTTCACAACGGATTCCACTGGAAACCTGACCACGCCCAACGGCATGCACGTCATGGGATATCCGGCCGTCAACGGAGTCGTCAGTACGGCCGCGCCGCTCAGCCCGATCAGCATCCCTATTGGGCAGGTGATGGCGCCAAGCGCGACCACCAAGTTCGACATGACTGCGAATCTCAACTCGTCAGGCTCGGGAGCCGTGTTTCCCGCCACCATGGACGTCTACGACTCGCTTGGCCAGATGCATACGGCGACGGTCACCTATACTCAGACCGGCGTCAATGCGTGGAATTATTCGATTACCCTGCCTGCCGCCGACACTGGCGGCGTTTCAACTCCGGTCACCGGGGCCATGACCTTTAATGCCACCGGCAACCTTTCCACGGTCAATGGAACACCGGTTGGCACTGGCGCCGCCCAAATCTCTTCAATTCCAGTCACCTTCAGCGGGCTGACTGACCAGGCCAACAACCTCTCCATGAATTGGAACCTGCTCGGCGCGGCCGGCAAGCCTGCTATCAAGCAAGTCGACGCGACCTCCGCTGTCTCCAATACCACGCAGGATGGCTACGCCAGCGGCCAATATCAAGACTTCGCGATAGGCACTGATGGGACCGTGACTGTGACCTTCTCGAATCAACAGAAGCTGAACGTCGGTCAGATCGCCCTGGCGAACGTTGCCAACAAGCAAGGTCTGCGGGACATGGGCAACGGGGATTACGACACCACGCTTGCCAGCGGGACCGCCGCCATCGCCACTTCAGGCAGTGCGGGTCTGGGCATCATGCAGAACGGCGCGCTCGAAGGCTCGAACGTAAACATTTCTGCAGAATTCTCCGCGCTCATCATCGCGCAGCGCGCATTCGAAGCCAATTCGAAGACCATCACGACATTCGACACAATTACCCAGGAGACGATTCAGATGATTCACTAATCCGAATCTCTTGCCAAGGGAGTTGTTTGCCCCGCTTTCTGCAAAACTGTGCCGTGAAGCGGGGTTTTCTTTGTTCCCGTCAAGCAACGCGCAGTATCCACCTGTCTGCTAATCCGGCCGTCAAGGATGCGGGTTCGTTTCAGGCGTATTCGCATCTACCTTTTTTGTCAGGGGTTCGAGTCGCGGCTGCACTTCGACGAACAAGCCTTTGCCCTTCGCCAGCACGGCGCCTTCCGCATCTAGAATCTTGGACTCCACCCAATGCTTGCGCCCTTCGCTGCGTGTCACATGCCCTTCCAGACGAAAGGGCGTGGCCGACTTGACTGGCCGCTGGTAGTCCACTTCCATATGCCGTGTCATGGCGCGCAGCCCATGTAAGCGAACCGCCTTGCTCATCGCTTCGTCGAGAAGCGTCGCAATAATGCCTCCATGCAGGTAACCCGGCGGTCCCTCGAACGTATCCGGCAGGTTGGCCAGGCACACCACCCGTCCGTCATCGGCGAGCATGAAATCCAGATGCAGTCCCGTCGGGTTGGCCTGCCCGCATCCGAAGCATCGGTTTTGTGCGCCGTGCTCCAGCGGAGTCAGATTCTCATTCGTTGCTTTCAGCATTCCGGTCTTAACGGCCTCCCGCCAGCACAGCCTGGTATACGTTGCTGTCCACGTTGCCGCCGGTCAACACAATGCCAATAGACTCCTCCGGCTTTTGGTTTTCGAGCAGCGCACCGGCCAGCGCCGCGGCCCCTGCGCCTTCCGCCAAATTGTGCGTGTCCCGGAAGTAAATGCGCATGGCTTCTTCAATCGCGTCATCGCTCACTTCTACGATGCGCGCCACATTCGCCCAGATTACTTCCATCGCCTTGTCATTCGGTCTTCGGCAGGCAAGCCCATCGGCAATGCGCGTCTTCGCCGGCGCTTCCACAATCTTTCTTTGCGCAAAGCTCATGGCATACGATGGCGACTCGGCGGCCACCACGCCCACCACCTCCGTCTTTAACCCCAGAGCGTTCCGTGCCGCGCACACGCCGCATATCGATGAGCCCAGTCCAATCGGAACATACACTCTCGCCAGCTCCGGCGCAGACTTCAGCAACTCCATCGCGTATGTCGCCGTCCCCATCAAAAGCCTCTCGTGAAACGAGTCCACCATCGCCATCCCGCACTCCGCAGCCAATCCCCGCGCAAATTCCAGCGCCTCCTGAAAATCCTCTCCATATTCGACAAGCTCCGCGCCTTGCGCCGACATGGCGCGGTTCTTCTCCGGGCTGTTACCGTGCGGCACCACGACAATGGCCTTCATGCCGAGGAGTCGCGCGGCCATCGCCACACCCTGTCCGTGATTGCCGCGGGTTGCCGCAACCACGCCGCGCATTTCCGGTTGTGTTTCGCGAAGCCATGTCACGTAGACGAGTGCCCCTCGCATCTTGAATGCGCCCACCGTGGTGTGGTTCTCGTGCTTGATCCAGGCTTCGGTCCCAAGACGTTGGTTCAACAGCGGCCAGCTGTACTGTGGCGTGGGCGCCATGTAGCGGCTCAAAAGCGCTTGCGTCTGATGAATCTCATCTAACGAAGGGAGTATCATTCATTCAGCATAACGAAAACGAGGGCGAAACCCGTTTTCATCGCATCAATCCTCGCCTGTACTATTCTTCCTGGGTTCACAATTCCCCTCATCCAACAACTTTGGAGGATTCAACGACTCGTATGATGAACCGTATAACGGCCAAGGAACACCTGGGCGGCGTGGCTGCCGCTCTGCTACCTCTTTTCGCGGGAGGCATCGTGTTTTCCAATGCCATCGCCTACGCGCAAGCCCCCACATCCGCTCACGCGGAAATTGCCAGCGCGCAGGGACCCATTGGACAAGCCACCTTCACCACCGCCGGCGACGGCGTGCAGGTCACGGTCAATGTCATGCAACTCACTCCGGGCGAGCACGGCATTCACATTCACAATGTCGGCAAGTGTGAAGGCCCCGCCTTCACTACGGCAGGCGGCCATTTCAACCCCACCAGCGCCCATCACGGCACTAAAAATGCGCAGGCTCCGCATCCGCATGTCGGCGATCTGCCCAACCTCACTGTCGATGACAAGGGTACGGGCAAGCTTACCTTTATGATCCCGGGGGCCACTCTCGCGGACGGACCCAACTCGCTCTTCCATGACGGTGGAACCGCCCTGGTCATCCACGCCAAGCCTGATGACCTCATGACGGACCCCTCTGGCAGCTCCGGTGACCGCATCGCTTGCGGCGTAATCACTAAATAACCCATGCCAATGGTTCAAAGCCCGCTGACGGCCTCCGTCTCATCGACCGGCCGCGGGCTTTAAGCCCCAGAGCCAAGAATGGAGCCATGTCCCGGATCGTTGCCACGCCATTTGTAATGGCCATTCTACTTTCCGGCTGCGGCCCCGCTCCCCTCACCAGGCAGCAGTTGCAGGGGAAGGCTCTCTATGAAGCCCGCTGCGCTCACTGTCACCGCGATAACGACCTCGCGTTCAAGAAGGTTCCACCCGATCTGCGCGGCCTCTTCGATCGCGCCAAACTCCCCAGCGGCGCGCCCGCAACCGATCCTGAGGTACAGCACGTAGTGCTGGCCGGCAAAAATCTCATGCCTGCCTTCGCCGGCCGCTTCAACCAGGACCAGATGTCTGCTCTTCTCGCCTATTTGCACACCGGGCTGCGCTGATCCGCGTCCTTCTCACTCATACCGAATCGCGGTCATCGGGCTTACCCCTGCCGCACGCCATGCCGGAATCGCGCACGCGATCGTAGCCACCAGCGACAACACGCACGTTGCGGCAAACAGGAGCAGCGGATCGCGCGAGCTCTCCGCAGCCCAACTCGCCATCACCCGATTCAGCGCCACGGTCAGCACAATCCCCGCCACAAACCCCGCGCCAACGCTCAGCACGGTTGAGTTGAATACGATCCGCAGCACGTGCGCCCGCCCGGCGCCCAGCGCAATGCGAATCCCAAACTCGTTCGTGCGCTGCACAACCGTGTACGACACCACGCTGTACAAGCCCACCGCCGCCAGCGCCAGCGCCAGGAAGGCAAAACCGCCAAACAGCCACGACACCAGCTGCCCGCGCGCGTACTCCGGCAGACGCGTGATCCAGTGCTCCAGGTCGCGCACATCGCCGTTTGTCTGCTGATCGTGGTCAACTGAATTCACAGCCGCGCTCACGCTGTGCACGAGCGGCAAAGGTGATGTTTCTGAACGAATCAGAATTTGCGTGTACATCCCCATCAGCACCGTATAGGGAACAAATCCCTCTGGCGCCACCGGCTTTGACAGACCGTCATCCAGCTTGTCCGCCACCACTCCCACTATCAGCATCGGACCATCGGCACTCGGTGAGATCAGCCGGAACGGCGGCTGCGCGGTCACCTCAGGAAATTTCAGGGAGTGTCCAATGGCATCGCCATTCGGAAAATACTTCTTGGCCATCGTCTGGTTGATCACGAGCAGGGCAGCTCCGCGATGCTCGTCGTCGCGGTCCCAAATTCGGCCGCTCATTAGTGGAACGCGCAGGGCAGGGAAGTATTCGCGGCTCACCATGTTGAATCGCATCTTCTGCTGCGCGTTTGATGGATTACCCACGATATCGAACTTAACGTCAAACCCATTCGCCGGCGGCGTCGCGTTGCTCGAGATTGCCGCCATCATCACACCCGGCACCTCCGCGGCTTTGTCGTGCAAACGCTCGAAGTACGCTTCACGCTCCGCCCATGTTTTGTACGTTCCATCATGAATGGGAATTCCCACCGACATAATGTTATGCGGGTCGTAGCCCAGATGTGTCCTCGCCACCTTAAGAAAACCTTCGATGGCAGCCCCTGCGCCCGCCATCATCAACAGGGTCAGGGCAATCTGTCCCGCGATCAGAGCATTGTGCACTCTGCGTCCGCTCACACCGCGCGTAGTCTTGCGCGTACTCGACTGCATCACCTGGCTCACCTCCGGCTTCGACAACTGCCATGCAGGTGAAAGCCCAAAGGTGATCCCCGTGAGCAGCGCCACCGCCGTTGAAAACGCCAGCACCGGGAGGTTGATATGAATGGCCGCCTCATGCGGGAACGAGAACTCCGGTAAATTCGCCACAATCAATGCAAGAATCCGGTATGCCAACAGCAACCCAAGTGCTGCTCCGCTAAACGACAACAGCAGTGACTCCGTCAGCAGCTGCCGCACGATCCGTCTGCGCGTAGCCCCGATCGCCGACCGCACGGCAAACTCCTGTTCCCGCCCCGTTGCGCGCGCCAGCAGCAATATCGACACATTCCCGCACCCGATCAGCAACAGCAGACCCACGGCTCCAAACAACAAATACAGGGTCCCGCCCAGCTGCTGCACGAAATCTTCGTTCAACCCCTGGACCCGCAGCTTCAGTTGTCCCTGCGGAAACATCTTCGGCGTTTCTTTTGCAAACTGCTCAATCAGCGGCTGCAGCGCCGCGTCTGCCTGGGTGTGGGTCACCCCCGGCTTCAGGCGAATCCCGGCATAATAGCCGCGGACCGCATCGTTCGTGACCTTCAACGGCAGATAGACGTCGCCATCACCCCACGTGAAACGCGAAGCTGCCACGCCCACTATGGAATAATTCTTGTGCATCAGCTGCATGGTCTTGCCCACAACGCCGGGGTCACCATGAAAATGCCGCTGCCAGAACACATTCCCCAGCACCACTACCTGTTGCGGATCTTGCCCATCCACGGCGTCGCTTGGTTGCAGCCCGCGTCCAATTGCCGCCGGCACCCCAAAAAAGTTAAACGCATTCGAAGTCAGGTACACACCGTTCACATCTTCAGGAAGGTCGCTGCCGGTCACCGTCAGGTTCCAGTCGTCTTCCATAAAGGTGTCTTCCACCACCGGCGACTTGCGCAACTCCTGCCAATGCCCTCCCGTCACTCCGAATCCGCCAAATCCTCCCTCAGGCCTCGCCAGCCGCATGTGAATCATGCGATCCGGAGCCGTGTACGGATAAGGATCCAGCAGAATCGCGTACACCACGCTGAAAACCGCTGTCGTCGCCCCAATCCCCAGGGCGAGAGACAAAATCGCGGTCAACGAAAACCCCGGCAACTTCACAAGCTGCCGAAACGAGTAGCGCAGATCCTGCAGAACAGTTCGCATAGCTCGCATCCCTCTTGAGCACAAATGGGCTGAATAATTCGCCACGAATCAGCCTGAAACAGGCAAGATAATCAGTTCGTTGACCCGGTCATGATTCTTAGTCCCTAGTCCCAGTCCCTGGACCCCGGTTCTCGGTCTTCGTCTCACGCTTTCCACTGGAAGCAAATTCCGAACCCGTCCGGGTCTTTGAGATAGAGCTGCTTCATCCCGTACCAGGCCACTTTGGGCGGATCCATCTTCAAACCCTTCGCCACCAGGTGCTCGTAGGCCGCGTCCACATCCGGACACCCAAAGTAAACGCACGTATCCTGATGTCCGTTCCATCGGGCAGCATCCGGTGCCTCCGGTACATCGTCCGGATCGTAGGCTGTATTCAACATGAGCGTGGTATTGCCCAGGTCCATCATCACCCAGTCCACGTCGTCTTCATCGGCCGTCTTGGCCTTCGACTTGCCCGTCACCGCGAACCCCAGCACATCGCGGTAGAAGCGGATCGACGTTGGCATGTGAAACACCTGCAGGTAGGGCGAAAGTCCCGTAACTTCAATGGCCATGAAGGGAGGTCCTCCGGCTCGCGATCCGAATGCGCAATCAGGTACGCTGCATTCCAAGCACGGCTTTTGCCAATCTCCAGCACGCTGCAACCCACACATTTCACTCGGACAGAGCAGGTCGCACTACGGCCGCCACTGTCCGTTCCGCGCCCCGCCTGTCCGATTTCGGACGCCCTGATATCACTTCTGGTCCAGCACCGGAACATTGGGCGGGCGGTCTGCGTAGTGAATTGAATCGCACAGAACAAAACGAGGACGTCCATGGAGAATTTGGTTCAGGATTTTCGCTATGCATGTAGAACCCTGCTGAGGGCGCCCGCCTTTTCGCTCGTTGTCATCGTATCGATTGCCCTTGGATTCGCAGCCAATGCCACAGTCTTCAGCATTGCCAATGGACTTCTTTGGGGCGTCCTTCCAGTGAAGGATCCTGGGCGGCTGGTGATGTTTTCTGAGGGCAACTCCTACTCTTATCCCGACTACATCGACTACCGAAATCAAAGCGGCGATATCTTTGATGGTGGAGTAGCCGCGCACTTTCCCCTCATCCCCGCCAGCATCGGGGGCAAGAGTGACCCTGAGCGCGTCTGGGGCCAGGCCGTCAGCGGCAACTTCTTCAGCACCCTGGGTGTACCCATGCTGCTCGGCCGTCCAATCCTTGAAGAGGATGACCGAACGATGGGCCGCGAGCGCGTGGCCGTGCTGAGCGATAAACTTTGGCGCCGGCGATTCGGTGCCGACCCCGCCATTCTCAACCGTGAGATAGCGCTTAACGGCCAGGGCTACACAGTGGTGGGAATTGCGCCCGCCGGTTTCTACGGCGTCGATCGCGGTATCGCGTCCGAGTTTTGGGTGCCGCTAACCATGTTGCAGGAGATCATGCCCGATATCACTGCGACCGGAGCAAACCGGACCGGGCGCGACAACCAATGGCTGATGCTCGATGCCCGCCTTAAACCGGGAGTTTCCCGCGCCAAAGCGGCGGTGATGCTGAACGTTGTCAAAAAGCGCCTCGACGATGCCTACCGTAAGGATGAGAAGAAGCATGAGAGCATAACCCTCCAAACAGCCGGCGGCCTCATTGCCGGTTCAGCCACCCCCGTATTCACCTTGATGACGGTTCTCATGGTCGTGGTCGGACTCGTACTCCTGGTAGCATGCGCCAACGTTGCCAACCTGCTCCTGGCGCGTGCGGCCGGCCGGCAAAAAGAAATCGCTATCCGCCTCGCTATGGGCGCTGGACGCCGCCAGCTTATACGTCAGCTGCTTATCGAGAGTTTCCTCCTGGCCTTGTCTGGCGCGACAGTCGGCTTTCTATTGGCGGCCGCTGCGGCTCGAGCCATCTCGAACTTCCAGCTTCCGCTGCCATTCCCGGTAGTCTTCGACTTCAACGTCGATACGCGCGTTGCAGCCTTCACGCTCGGCCTGTCGTTGGTAACGGCTCTGCTGTTTGGCTTGGTTCCAGCCATGCGTGCGTCGCGGCCTGACCTCGTGGGCGCTCTCAAAGATGGTCCGGTTCTCTTTGGCAACATGGGGCGTTCGGGCCTGCGCAACACGCTTGTGATCGTCCAGGTGGCGCTATCGCTCGTGCTGCTAACTACCGCCGGTCTTTTCCTGCGCAGCCTCGGCAATGCGTCTTCAATCGATATCGGTTTCAAGCCTGACAACATCCTCATCATGACCGTTGATCCAAAGCTGCACAATTACTCGCACGACAAGAGCGTGCTGTTCCTCTCCCAACTGCATGATCGAGTTTCGTCGTTACCCGGCGTACGCTCAGTAAGTTTTGTAGGGGTCGTGCCGCTGAGCATTGGCGCCACCAGTTACAACTTCGACGTGGAAGCCAGCAAGGATCGTCCTAAAAAAACCGTTGAGGCCAACGTCAACAACATAGGCTCCGGCTATTTTCAGACGATGGGCATTCCCTTGTTGCGCGGCCGGGATTTCATCCTCCAAACCGATGACCAGCATGCGGCCATCATCAATGAGACGATGGCGTCCAACCTCTTCCCAGGCCAGGACCCGATAGGTCAGCGGATCCGCCAGGACAAAGATTTCTACACGGTCGTCGGTGTGTCGCGAAATTCCAAATCCCGCACCATCGGCGAGAAGCCGGGCGACGCCGCCTACATGTTTCTCAACGCCGCTCCGGAAAAGGCGAACAGCTTCTTCGGCACCACCATCATCGTGAAGACGACCTTCGACCCGCGCACTCTTGCTGAATTGGTGCGTAGGCAAATCGCCGCTCTCGATCAGAACATGGCCGTGTTCAACATTGAGACAATGCAGGAGCACGTCGATAAATCGCTGTTGCTTCCCCGCATCTCCGCCCTGCTGCTGGGCACCTTCGGAGTGGTTGGCCTCACCCTGGCCGCCATCGGTCTCTACGGCGTCATGAGCTATTCCGTTCGCCGCAGGACACGCGAGATCGGCATTCGCATGGCGCTCGGCGCAAAACCCCTTGCCGTACTGGGAATGGTTCTTCGCCAGGGTTTGATCCTGACAGCGATAGGCCTCGGAGTCGGACTCGCAATAGCCCTTGTCGTGGGCCGGTTCGCCGCCAGCGTCCTCTACGGCACCAGTGGAACAGACCTGCTTACATTCACTACCGTCTCGGTGGTTCTGCTTGCAACGGCCACGCTTGCCATACTCGTTCCGGCATTGCGAGCAGCCCACGTTCAACCAACCAAAGCCCTGCGTTACGAGTAGCGAAAGAGCGTTCAGCTAACATCCCGCGTCAGATTCGTCCCCGAATGGGTACCACTGATGGCAAAATCGCGCTCACCCTGACCCCGCTCGATAGGATAAATTCGTTCCTCATAAAGCGGAGTGCACTTTGACCATTCATCAAGCGACGCGCCGGCAGATACTCAAAATGTGCGGCTATGGCCTGGCGGCTGCGTGTGCGCCCCGCAGCTTTTCTCTCGCGCAGGGAAGCAGTACAAAAAGCGCGGAAATGCCACCTCTTGCTCCCGGTACGCCCAACTCCCCGGAGAGAACGGCGCTCATTGACGACTTCAAAAAACGCTCCGAAGGCCTGCAGGACAAGTTCGAAGCGCGCAGCCACAAATCAATGCCATACCGGCTCTTTCGTCCGGCGGCAAGCGGAAAACTTCCGCTGGTTGTCTATCTCAGCGGCAGCGGCGGGCAGGGCGACGACAACCTGAGACAACTGGGCCTGGGAAACATCTTCGGCACGCGCGTGTGGCTGCTGCCTGAAAATCAACAGCAGTTCCCTTGCTACGTCGTTGCGCCGCAGACCGATCGCGGATGGGCTAAATACGATTTATCGCACAAGGAAGATGGCCGCGTGATCATTCTCCCCGGCCTCGGCGATGGTGACCGGCTTGCGCTTGAAATCGTTGATAGCCTCCGGCGCGAATTTCCCATTGACGATCGCCGGATTTATCTAACCGGACAATCGATGGGCGGCGGTGGTGTGTGGAATTCAATCGCGGCCCGTCCTCAATTCTTTGCTGCTGCCGCGGTCTGTTGCGGAATCCCTTCCACCGAAGACGGCACTCAAGCCATCGACACTCCGCTGTGGGCCTTCCACGGCGACGCCGATAGCGTTGTTCCCGTGTCCGTATCGCGCGATCGCATGGCGGCCAGACGCAAAGCCGGCGGGCACCCACTCTACACCGAGTATGCGGGCGTTGATCACAATTCCTGGGAGTGGGCGTTTACCGAGCCCGAGCTGGTGAAATGGCTCTTCGCCCAGCGGCGGAGCTGATCATGCGCAGCCGCCTACTCAATCGCGACGTGAACGTTGTTGTCTCACTTGTCGGGTAGCGCGAACAGCTTGATCGCCGCACCCGAAAGCACCGCCATTTGCGACCCATCGGGCGACAACGCAAAGCCGCCGTAGCTCGTGGGCGGGTCATCAACCCGCACCGTTCCCACGCGCTTTCCGTCTTCTGCTCGATAAATGCGAATCTCCGCAAAATCCAGATCAGTGGCTGAAAACGGCAGGCCTTGCGAATCCGAGCCGGGCCGGGAGACAAACTTCACCGCAAACCGTCGAGGATTACCGGCGCCTTCAATGCCCAATTGCCGCGACCCCGGCCGCCCCACCAACATCAATGTCCCGTCCGCGTGCAGCACCCGGTATTCGGGTTCCCCAATATTGGATACACACGACACCAACAAAAGTAGGTCCGGCGAAATGCTGGAAACCCGCGGCGCGCACAGCGATTTGAACCGCGCCAGGGTTGCTGCCGTGCTCTCCCACTTTGCGATGGCCATGCGATAGTCGCCCTCCGGCTGCGGCCGCAGGCTCACCTGCCCCTCGTTCAACAGCGTCGGCGGGGTCAGGTTCGACGACGTGATCCCCGTCGTAATGTTTCGGAAATCGTTGTCGTACATGGTGATTTCCACATCTTCTTCCGGCTCCGCTCCCAACTCGTCGCGCAACTGGGCATGCAACTCCTGCGAGTGCCGTTCCCGGAGCGTGCCAAAGATGATCGAATCTCCGCCTGGGGAAGTGCGCAGAAATCGCAGCGCTCCCGTCAGCTTGATGGCGCGTTCCAGCTTCAACCCGCTGCCATAAACGCGCAACTCGTCGTCAACATGGACCAGTACGCGGCTCGCATCCAATTGCCAGAGAAATCGCTCGGCATCATGGATGCTCCAATCAGTCGACTGCAGGACGGCGTGACTCGAAACGCTCAGCAGCACGGCACGAACCATGCGCGCGTTATCCGGTGACTCAGTGCCGCGCTGAATCAAAGGATGGGCGTTGAAAGCGAACAGCACTTGATCCGCTCCCACCCAGGCCAGGGCCGTGTCCTGATCGAAATCCGCCTGAAGCCTTCCGGTCCGGCGCCCATACCCGATCGACCCCAGGTCAATGGACGCGGGCGCCCGGCTGTCCAGATCTGTTCCTATCATTGTCCGATCGACCACGCACGCCGGCGCCTTGCACACCTCCAGCGTGTCCGTCGGAACCTTCGCCACATGCGCGGGTCTATCGGGCTTGGCCAATCTCGCCGCAACCAGGTTCGGCGGCGGCGCAGCCGGCGTAACAAAGGCAACCGAGGGCGGATTAAGCAGAATCTGCGTGAAAGCTTTCAGAGACAAATCTCCGCGCTCCGCCGAGAAAACCGAACTACGGTTCGTCCCTGTTCCCACTTCCAGCTTCAATCCCTTGATGCCCAGAATGTCGCCCGCTCGCATGTTCGGTTTGAGGGGAAAATGATGCGCAGCGCCGCTGAATTCCAAATGATGGCTCGGAATTAGAAATTCCTGGCTGCCCTCAACCGCCGTCGGTTCGCCCGAATGCGCGCGCAAGCGTGGGCTGTTGATCTCCACGTCCGGGACCAGCAGCCAGTCGTCCGGAGGAGCCGCCGCTGCAAGCAGCACCAGCTGGAAGGGCTGCAAGTCGCTCTTGTCGCATTGGGCGCGGCCAAACGACAACGCCAGCGTCGATCTCTTGCCATTTTTTCTAGGCTCTGAGGTTTCAACCTTCGCTTCCAGCACGGCTCCGGCATGTAGAACGCACCCCGGTCCGCTCCATTCCGCTGTCACCTTCGCAAACAACGTTGCACCCGCCGCCAGCTTGTGAACCTGCACAGGCTTAAGAAACTCGGCCTGTACCGGCATAGGTGGGCCCTCGCCGAAAACGGCGCGCAGTGAGAAAGCAAGTAAGAAGGTTGCGAGCGCTCCAGATCTCATCGTCCGCCACATTATTCTGTCTCGCCATTGTGCCATCGGCAGCCAATGTTCGGCCACTGGCGGACTTCGAATATCTTGCGGTCCTGCTTCTCCACTCTCGCCACCACCATCCCACGTCACGATGGTGCCATTCCTAGGCAACAAATGGCCGCGGGTGTCGCATCAAATAATTGCTCCGCTGTGGCCTCAAACGCATAATCGTATGTCATCGCAGCTTGATACAAGAAGATTTGAAGTAGCAAAACCATTGCCAGACCTAAGTAGGCTGACGAACGGTAAACCGATGTTCTGTGTTTTAAACTTGCAGCCTTAAGGGGGTCCTGATGGTGTTTGCGCCGAGGGCGTTAGTCAAAGTGTGCGGTACTGAATTGCTTGACAGCGATTCCCGCGAAATATATCGGCAAAAGATTGCCCGGATCACTCTCGATTCGATGGTTCAATTCGTGGGTTTGCTTGACGACGAGGGAACCGTGCTCGAAATCAATCAGGTTGCCTTGGACGCGGTGGGCATCGCACTGAAGGATGTTGAAGGAAAGCCCTTCTGGACCACATTCTGGTGGCAAGTTTCCGACGAGATCAACAATGAGCTGCGGGAATCGATTCGACGCGCTGCCCAGGGAGAATTCGTGCGATGGGACACGGAGATCTATGGCCGCGCCGGCGGCAAGGAGACCATCATCATCGACGCCTCTCTCATGCCCGTTAAGGACGAAAACGGCAAGGTGGTATTCATCGCGGCTGAAGGGCGTGACATCACGGAAAAGAAGGCTTACGAGCGTGAGATCGCCCGGCAGCGCGAGGAATTAGCCGAACTCGTTAAGCCATTCAGTGCACGCGAATCGCTCGCGCCAGTGAGTGCGCAGTTGAAATTGGCGCAAGCCCGAAAAGATGCTGATGCGCGTGTTCCCGAAAACGAGGCCAGGTTTCGTGCTCTCCTCACGGTGACATCGGACGTCATCTATCGCATGAGCCCTGATTGGAGTGAGATGACGCTGCTTCGGGGCACGGAGTTTCTGGCCGACCCTGCTGATGTCAGCAACGCATGGTTGGAAAAATACATTCATCCCGATGACCGGGCCGAATTCATGAAAGCGATACGCGATGCTATCCAGTCCAAACATGTGTTCGAAATGGAGCATCGAGTTTTCCGCGCCGATGGAACGCTGGGTTGGACGCTTTCACGAGCAATTCCCATGTTGGACCATCACGGGAACGTCGTTGAATGGTTAGGCGCCGCCAGCGACGTGACCGCTAAGAAGCAGGCCCAGGAGGGCCTGCGACAGAGCCTCGCGATCGTTGATTCGGCTGACGACGCGATTGTCAGCAAGAATCTTGACGGAATTGTTCAAACATGGAACAAGGGCGCCGTCCGCATGTTCGGATACACCTCGCAGGAGATGGTAGGACAGCCTGTTCTGCGTCTCATCCCCGAGGAACTCCATTACGAGGAAGACGAGATTTTGCGTAAGCTCAGAGCCGGCGATCGTATTGACCACTACGAGACGATTCGAAGGAAGAAGGACGGCCAACGCATTGAAGTTTCCGTCACCATTTCTCCCATCAGGGACTCGGCAGGCCGCGTCGTCGGAGCTTCCAAAATTGCGCGCGACATCTCTGACCGCAAGCGGGTTGAACGCCTGCTCGTCCAGTCTGAAAAGCTGGCGGCAACAGGCCGTATGGCGGCGGCGATTGCTCACGAAATCAACAACCCCCTCGAGTCTCTGGTCAATCTGATTTTCCTTGCCAGGAAGAACTGTCCACCCGATGGAAAAGCGCAGGCCCATCTGGAGACCGCCGAACAGGAGTTGGAGAGAGTGGCGCATATCGCCCGGCAGACACTCGGATACTATCGGGATACCGGCCTTCCCGCCGAGCTTCATCTCCATGAATTGATTGAGAATGTACTGACGGTCTATAAAGCAAAGCTCGTTGGCAACGACATCAGGGTCGAAGCTCAGTTCAACGACATACAGAAGATAACCGTCAGTCGCGGTGAACTCCTGCAGGTCTTTTCCAACATCATCACCAACGCCGTCGATGCGATGCAAGGCGGCGGGACGCTCAACATCACAACGAGGAAAATCTCTGGATCGACCGGCGAGGGTATCCAAACCGTAATCCGGGATAGCGGCGTAGGAATCAAACAGGAGCATCTCGAGAAAATCTTCGAGCCGTTCTTCACCACAAAAGGCAACTTGGGTACGGGCATTGGCCTTTGGATCGCCAGGCAGCTGACGGAACGACGCGGCGGTCAGATTTCTGTTGCGAGCAGTACGGAACCGGGGAGCAGCGGTACCAGCGTCACCATCTTCGTTCCGTTCGCTGCGCCGGCTCCCCAACCGCCGGCGTTGAATCAATGAAAGAGTCGGGTCTGGAGTCAGGCATGCTATCGGCGACCAATTTGGCGAAGGGCGATCACTCACAGAGTGCCTATCCGCGACGTGGCGAGGCGTCTGAGACAATCGACGATCAGCCTCTCCGCCCTACGGTGCTGCTCGTCGATGACGAGCCGCTCATCGTGGATACCTTGACGGAGGTGCTCGAAGACGCGGGGTTTCATGTCTTGCCTGCGTATGACGGATGGACGGCCCTGGACAAGGTCGCTCATTGCCGCCCCGACCATCTGTTGTCCGACGTGTTAATGCCTAAGATGAACGGCATGGAGCTCGCCATCGCGATCCGGCAAATGTATCCGTTGACGCGAATCACGCTTTTCTCTGGCCAGGCCGGCATCTCGGAAATCCTGCTCGAGGGGCAAAGAAAAGGCTTTGAATTCGAATTGCTCGCCAAGCCCATGCACCCGCTAAAAGTAATCGAGCATCTCAAGGCCCGCTAGGCAATTCTGATCAGTAAATCTGAAAGGACATTCTGTGCCCCATTCATCGCAGTTGTATCGCGATGAGTGGGCGGGAAGCGCATGGATCGGATAGGCGAGCCTGATAGGTAGTCCGACTAGTCATTCTGTGCCCCATTCATCGCAGCTGTATCGCGATGAGTGGGCGGCCAGCCCAAAACACAAATATCGATGAGTGGGCGGGCATCCGGCTGAAAACTGACCTCTGTGGAAAAAACCGTGGAAAATCTTTGTCAAGAGGCAAAAATGAAAATAGTTTGTAACTCCCTTTGGAATCAGCGCAAAATACTTTGCGCCAATTAGGGATTAATTCGACGAACCTGCCATACTTAAAGTATTCATCCGAATAAGGCGAGTTACCCAGTGTGCGCCGTGCGTTCTTACCGGCCCATGCGCCGACCCTCGTCCTGGGTTCTTTGACAACCAATATCACCACGCCACCGACAACGCGAGTCTTTCAGTCCCTTGGTCCCTTAGTCGCCTTAGCGCCTAGTCCCTAGCCCTTAGTCCCCAGCCCCTCAGCCCCTTAGCCCCCGCCTTTGTGATCCACATCACGGTGAGCACAAATTCCCCCATTTTCGGTGTGTACCACCATCATTCCAAAGAACATCGTCGTTTTTTATTTGCGCGTGAAAGTGTGTTTTGGGGCTGTTCTAGTGCATTCCGCTATACTCAGGAGTGCCATGGCAGCAGAAAAAACCTTCTACCTCGAGACCTTCGGCTGCCAGATGAATGCCCATGACTCCGAAAAGGTGATTGGCACACTCCAGCGTGAGGGCTATCACCAGGTCGAATCGGAAGAAGACGCCGGTCTCATCCTGTACAACACCTGCTCCATCCGCGACAAAGCCGAGCAGAAGGTCTTCAACCGCCTCAACGACTACAAAAAACTCTACAAATCCGGCAAGCGCTTCGGCGTCCTCGGCTGCGTGGCGCAGCAGGAGGGCGAAAAGATCTTCGAGCGCGCCCCTTACGTCTCGCTTGTCTCCGGGTCAGCCTCCTACCGCAAGCTGCCGGAAATGCTCTCGCGCCTCGAAGCCGGCGAAAACCGCATCACCGGCCTCGACGACCGCCAGACCGACGAGACCTTTGAAACCGAGTTCACCGCCCGCCAGAACCCCTACCGCGGCTACATCACCATCATTGAAGGTTGCGACAAGTTCTGCGCCTACTGCGTGGTTCCTTACACAAGAGGTAAGGAGCGCAGCCGCACCTCCGTGTCGGTTCTCGAGGAAGCGAAGCGGATTGCCGACCTGGGTTACACCGAGATTCAGCTCCTCGGCCAGAACGTAAACAGCTACAAGGACCCCGACGGCAAAATGTCGTTCGCGGAACTGCTGGCCGCCGTCGGCACGGTGTCGGGAATTCGGCGCGTGCGCTTCACCACCAGCCACCCGCGCCACTTTACCAAAGACATCATTGAGGCCATCGACGCCTTTCCTTCGCTTTGCGACCACGTCCACCTGCCGGTGCAGTCAGGTTCCAATCGTGTCTTGAAGGCGATGAATCGCGAGTACACCCGCGACTGGTATCTGGAGCGCATCTCCTGGATCAAGGCGGCGCGGCGGCCCATTTCGCTGTCAACGGACATCATCGTCGGCTTCCCGGGCGAGACGGCGGAAGAGTTCATCGAAACGATGGATCTGCTGGCCGAGGTGCAATACGACTGCGTGTTCGGCTTCAAGTACTCGGCGCGGCCTAATACGCCGGCACTGGTAATGATCGACTCGATTGCCGAGACGGAGAAGGCGCAGCGCCTGCAGGTTCTCCTGGATCGCCAGAGGGAGATCCAGAGGGTCAATTACGCCAGGCACTTAGGCGAAGTAATTGAGGTAATGGTTGAGGGCGCCAATCCGGCGCGCGGCCAGATCTCTGGACGTAGCAGCCAGAACAAGCCGGTCAACTTCACCTGCCCCCAGCCCATCGCTCCGGCTCCCGGAAGTTATCGACAGGTGCGGATCACGGCGACGCATCCAAACAGCCTGGTGGGTGAGGCTGTTTAGATTAGTAGACGCCAAGCAAGCAGCGGTGCGTCTAACTGATCTAAACTTGCTGGAAGGGGGCGCGCATGGACGTAGAAGTTCGGATTCGCGGACTGATGATGGACCCGGCCACCAACATGCCCATCGTGGTGTTGAAGGACGTCGCCTCCGACGCGGTCATGCCCATCTGGGTAGGGATTTTCGAGGCGCAAAGCATCGCGTTCGAGCTGGAGAAGCTGGCGGCTCCCCGTCCCATGACCCATGATCTGACGCGAAACCTGATCCACAACCTGAACGCCGCTCTCGAACGCGTGGTGATCTCTGAGCTTCGCGATGAGACGTTCTACGCGGTGTTGTGGCTTAAGCAAGGCGAGGAGATTGTGATGGTGGACGCCCGTCCATCCGACGCAATCGCCCTGTCTCTGCGATTCGACTGCCCGATCTATGTTGCCGAGAAAGTGATGGACTCGGCGCGCCTGTCGACCAGCGGTCCAGCAGAGAGCGCTTCGACCGAGCAGCTTCGCGGCTGGCTGGAAGGCCTGAACGACGAGGACCTTGGCCGCTACAAGATGTAGATGCGTTGTTGATCCCGTGAATGGCGGGAATTGAAGACGGGGTGACGCCGACGAAGGATCGATAGCCTCGGCAATACACGCATTGAGGGGACTCTGACCTCTATTTGGACCGTTTGACGTCTCCGATTCCAAACTGAAAGCGTCGAGCAGCAGATCCTTCGACTCACCACCCCCAAACTCCACTCCAAAGAGCAAAGACCGCTCTTTGGGGACCCCAGAACTGAGAAGCGTTTGGGGCCGCGTTCGCCCACGACGACAAGCCTTTTCCCAAGTTATTCCCGCAGCGGCTAAAGCCCGAAAAGCATATTCCAGGGGTTAAAACCCACGCTGATATTGCATCGGTCATACCCGGGATAAATCCCGGGCCTACCGCATGAATCCCGCCTACCGCATGAATCCCGCCTACCGCATGAATCCCGCCGACGGCATGAATCCCGCCGACGGCATGAACCCCCGCCTACCGCTCGAACCCCGGTCTCTAAATGCGAGGGACCGGGGGCACCCCGCTTGAACAATCTGCCCACCCGCTCATCGCGATAAAGCTGCGATGAACGGGGCACAACTCCCGATCGGAGGATTGTTTCCGTGGTTTGCCTTACTTCTCCGACTGAGTCTTTGTGATGAAGGCTGCGACGCGGTCATGAAGCTGTTTCAGGCTTGTGTCGCGCACGTAGACCATGTGGCCTGACTCGTACCAATCGTATTCAATGTTCCTGGCGAGCGATTGCGGGATGGGGAGATGCTTCTCCTCATACTGGGCGGCGAAGAAGGGCGTGGCCAGGTCGTAGTATCCGCCGTTCACCATGACCTTGAGGCGCGGGTTGGTCTTCATGGCTTCAGCCAGGTCGTTGGCGACGTTGACGAGGATGGGATTGCCGTTGTGCTTGAAGTCCCACTGTGCGCTGCCGAAGAGGGCTTGGGGCAGGTAGGTCTGGCCTTCGCCGTACTTCAGGTCCTTGCGGACGTAGTCGTTGAAGAGCGAGACATAGGCCGAGGAGATGGCGGAGGACTGCGGGTCGTATTCGGCGCCTTCGCTCAAATTATTCAGGGAAGGGCCGGAAAAGCGGGTGTCGAGGCGGCCGGTCGTGAGATTCTCGGCGTCCTGGAGGTTCTTTTCAAACTGACCGCCGCTGAGGCGCAGGTTGGCCTTGACCCAGAAGGATTTTGGTATGCCGGTGTATTCGTGAAGCTTTTCGGCGGTGGCCTGCTTTTCTTCGTCGGAAATGTCAGTGCCTAGCGCGAGGGCGTGCTGGTAGGGGCCCAAGGCGAAGTCTTCCACTTCTTTCAGGAACGGCTCGAGCGCGGGGGGCTGGTTGGGGAGCTTTTTGTGATACCAGCCGGTGGCGGCGTAGGTGGGAAGGCCGAGGACGTAGGCGAGGTCGACGCCGGGGTTCGCGCTCTGGGGCGCATCGATGTCGGTGGTGAAGTTGAATATCTGCGAGAGGAGGATGACGCCGTTAATGTCAAAGGACTTGTTGTTTTCGAGAATGTCGACGAGGACGGAGGAGCGCGTGGTTCCGTAGCTTTCGCCGAAGATGAACTTGGGTGAGTTCCAGCGGTTGTACTTGGTGATGAAGCGCTGAATGAATCGCGCGAAGGCGTTGGCATCCTGATCAATGCCCCAGAACGCCTTCTCGGGTTCTTTGCCGAGCAGCCGTCCGAAGCCCGTACCGGGCATGTCAATAAAGACCAGGTCGCTGACGTCGAGCAGAGACTGGGGATTGTCTGTGAGCTTGTAAGGCGCGGCGGGCAGGTGCTGATCGGTGTCGGTGACGACGTGCTTGGGTCCGAGCGAGCCCATGTGGAGCCATACGGTGGAACTGCCGGGGCCGCCGTTGTAGAAGAACGTGATGGGCCGCTCCTCCGCCTTCGCGTCTTTCTTGAAGTAGGCGAAGTACGACATGCGCGCTGTTGGCGGAGTGTCCTTAGGTTCCTTGGGCTCGTCCATGGCAAGCTGACTGCCGGGGAGGGGCTTGCCGTCGAAGCCGAGCTGCGCATCCTGGGGGTCTGAAGCGCCCACGGTGATGGTGCCTGCGATGGCGTTGTAAAGGATGTGCTGCCCGCCCACGTCTACGGATCCCTGCGTGGTGACCTCAGTTGCGGCGGGCTTATCGGCGGGCTTGGCGTCGGCTTTGGCGTCGGCTTTGGTCTTGTCGTCATCGCCATAAAGCAGGGCGGCCGGCGCAAGGCAGGTGAGGACAAACAGGGCCAAAGCAAAACGAATGCAATGTTGCATTGAGGAAATCTCCAATGGTTGGATTGGTTGCGGGAAGCAGCGAACCTCAGTATAGGGCTCGCGTGAGGCGCAAGGCGATGCCGTTTTCAAACGCGGGCGTGTCGAGCGCGGATTCTGTCCCATCGCTCTGCAGTTTCGTCACATTCTGAGTTTTGCCTGACACGGTGTCGAGCCATTCAACCTGATATGCGCCCTTGGGAAGATGCAGGACGATGTGGCTGGGACCTTTGCCGTCGAGGTACATTGCGTAGATCCCATGCGCGCTGGAAAGCGAGTGCGGAGTCACGCCCCCAGCGTGCGTCACGACCTGAGTGTCCGGTGTCATGTCTTCAAGGGGCAGGACACTGAGAAATCGCTGGAGGATGCCAAGCTGCTTGCGCAGGGCAGGGCTGCCGCCGCCGGGACCGTTCGGAGCAGTGTCGGCGCCGTCTTCGTAGCCAAGGCTGAAGGAATAATCCAGGCTGTCGAAGGTGCTTCCTCCCGCCAGCATGAAGTTCCACGCCTGACGACGGTATACGTCGTCGCTGCGGCCGAGGAAGCCTGTTTCGTCGTAGGCGATCGCTTTGCCCAAGCCGTAGTTCAGCGTGACGGCTTCGGGGTAGGCATAGTGGAAGTTGACGATGCTGACGTCATCGATCAGCTTGCGCACGGACGCTCGGAAATTCGAGTAGTTCTGAGCGATCAAGTGCCGGTTTGGCAGCTGCGCTTCCTCACTCGTGATCCACTGGACAACGCGCGTCTGCCAGGCGATCGAATCTTCGTCGGCCACCTCGATTGAATTGGGATATTGATCGCGCGCGGGTTTGGGGAGAAATGGATTCACAACATCAGCAAGGGCGGGATGATCGGACCACGGCTCATTCTGGATTTCGAAGATCACGTTGGGGAAAGTATTTGCTTCATGCACGAGTTTGCGGACATAGCGCTCCTGCAGGGCGAGCACGTTGCCATTTTGAAGTGTGTTGACGGTCTTCAGGTCGAGTGCAGCCGTAGTGTGGTTCACGTTGTTAACCGCGTTGAAAGGGCTCACGGCCCATTGCACGTCTCCGTATTGCGAGGAGAACAGGGAGATCTCGACGACGACTCCGTGACGGTCGGCTTCCTGGAGGAAATCGTGCAGGCGTTCGAAGTATGCGGGGTCCCATTTCTCGAGGTCGAACTTGTTGCCGCCGCCGGCGTAGCCCGGCTCGGTGCTGCGCGCCCATGGGAGGAGGAGGCGGTTGCCGGACGGCGCGAGGGTGTTGCGCTTGATGCCGAAGGATTGGCTGGGCACTTCAACGTAGCTGCCGCCGAAGAGGCGCGTGTAGTTGAGGCCGTCAGCCTGGAGGGTGTCGAGATATTTGTGGAAGTTGAAGTCGGGATTGAGGACCGCGCCGTAGTGTTCACCGCTGGTGATGAGCGCGACGGGTTTGTCGTGGAAGAGGAAGTAGTGGGGGTTTTTGGGATCGAGTTGGATGGGAGAGGTGGGTTGTTGGGCGGCGAGGGAAAGGGAGAGCGTAAGGGCCAGGGCGGCGGCTTTCATGGTTACTCATACTACAGGGAGTTCATTTGCGGCGGGGCGGCGATCTTGGTATCCCACCCTTGGCGCAGAGGCAGATACGCGCCAAGGATGGGGCACCCGTCGATTGTGCTGAGGGAAGAAAGAACAGCTGCAAGTACCAAATCAATACAAATCAGATTCCTGCGTGCCTAAACGTGCTGAGGGATTCCGTGGCCCATAAGAGGCGGCTTGGAGGTCAAGGGAGCGGAGGTTGCATCGGGGCGGTTCGAGAGGCCTTGCGGTGAACCACGACTGTGCGCGCATATCCACCGAGCGCCGAAGCCAGGACGATGCCCACAATCTTCAGAACGTGAATCGCAAGTGGATGCGGGTCGAGGGCATGAAGGCTCACACTGAGCAAGACGACGGTCAAGGAGGAAAGCAGGCCGTTGAGAGTCTCGTCATGTCTTGCGGTGACTCCGGCGAGATAGCCGCCGAGGAAGCCACCGATGAGCTGAACGCCGAGGATCCCGTAGTAGTAGTAGGGGTTCCAGATGACGTCAGTCTTTGCGATTGAAGGAGCAGAGTGGGTGATGGCGGTCATCCAGATTCCTGCCGCCATTCCGACGAGCATGGCAACGATGGCCGGACCCACGTAGGAAACGGCTCCGCCGACCAACAGTGCCAGGAGTGAGATTCTTCGCATGTTTATGATGCCAGGCTATCGAGGTGTTCCATGACTCCAAATCCTAGTGGCGGCTTGCGCTTCGGTCTTACTGCTGACCGACCGCTGATCACTATTTTTGCGGCTTGTCGAAGGGCTGCTTGTCGGTGATGCGCGGCCGATCTTCCGCCTGAAGCTGCTTGCTCACCTGCTCGACTTCACGGAAGACGCGCATGAGATTTCCGCCCAGGATTTTGTGGCAATCGTCGGCAGAGTAGCCGCGCTCCATGAGGGCTGCGGTGATCTTGGGCATATCGGCGGCCGAGTCCATGCCGGCGGGGAGCTGTCCGGAGACGCCGTCGAAGTCGGAGCCGAGACCGACGTGGTCAACGCCGGCAACTTTGGCGATGTGGTCAATGTGATCGATCAGCAGGGAGAGCGGTGGCCGGGGTATGCGATCGGCAAACTGCTGCTGGAGCTTGGAAATTTCCTCGTAGGTCACTTCCTTGCCTGCTGCTTTGGCTTTGTCTTTCAGCTCCTGGACTGCCTTGTCCACTTCAGGCTTCTGGGCCGTCTGAGCCGCGCGATACTCGGGCGAAACGAACCCCGAGTAGAAGTTCACCTGCACGACGCCGCCCTTCGAATCAGGGCCGCCGGAGTGCGCCACTGCGCGAAGCATGTCGTCGGTCATGTTGCGGGGGACATCGTTAATTGCACGCGCTGACGAGTGCGAGGCAATTACAGGGGCACGCGAAATGACGAGGGTGCGGTAAAAGGTCCGGTCCGACACATGTGAGATATCGATCATCATGCCCAGGCGGTTCATCTCGTAGACCACGTCCTTGCCGAACTCCGTGAGGCCTTCCTTGGTGTGCGGAATGGTGGTGTCATTGATGTCGCCCGAGCTGTCTGCCCAGTCGGTCGAGTTCGACCAGGTCAGCGTCATGTAACGCACGCCGAGCGCGTAATACTGGCGGAGGAGCGCGACCGAATTTTCAATGGAGTGGCCGCCCTCGATGCCCATCAGTACTGCCAGCTTGTGCTCGCGATGAGCCACCTCGATGCCTGCCGGTGTAGCCACGAACATCATCTGATCGGGATGCTTGGCGACCTGTTGCTTGACCGCATCAATCAGAACCAGGGTGCGCCGCGCATATTGTCCTTTGTAGAGCGCGGGCTCAACCCAGATTGACATGAACTCCGCGCCGAGATTGCCTTTTTTGGCGGACTCCAGGTTCAGGTTGCCGCCATTCAGCGGGTCGCCCATGTCGAAGTTCTCATCGACAAAGCGTTGCGGTGTGTCGGCATGCGTGTCAATGACGAGGGCGGAGCGGTGGACGGCATCTGGCGAAAGTTTCTGGGTCATTTTTGGAGACGTCTTGGGTGGAGTTTCTTTGGTAGCCTGGCCCAACAGCAGGCCGGGAACAGCGAGGAGAAGGGAAGCAATCAGAACGCGGTTGCGCATAGGCTTGGAACGAGTATAGACGGAGGCGGCGCAATCTAGATTGGCGTATTGATCGGGTCCACTCGCGGCTCATTGGGGCGGTGACTTCAGGCCGAGGGCTTTGACGTAGCCGTCGTTGATGTGCTCGCTGGAAAACTTCACCTTGGTGAGGAGGTCGTCGAAGATGGCTTGCGCATCTTCAGGGGAAGGGCGCGCCGCAATGCGCTTCTCGGCGTTCGCGGTGCCCGCGGGCATGTCGGCGAGGGCGATGACCGAATCCCAGTTCGCCGGCCGCTCAAACGAGACGACGCTGGAAGTTGCGTCCATCTTCTTGTATGGCCAGAAGCACCAGCCTACGTGGTTGTCTTCGAGGGTCTTGGTGAATGCGGTAATCCACTCGTCCTTGTTTTCGCCCGATTCGCCGAGCCAGATCGGGACGTGATATTTGTCGCGGAAATCAAGATATTCGCGGATCACGCTGGCGTCGGGAGCCGTCCAGTATTTGTGAAAGGTGTACAACGCATTTGAATCGAAAGGAGGTCCGAATACCTTGAAGTTGCTGTCCCAGACCGCGCCCCCAAGGATCAATACGTGGTTTTGGTCGACCTTGCGTATGGAAGCACTGATGCTGCGGTAGAGCGGCTCCAGGTCCTTGTCGTATCGCCGCAACTGCTCAAAATGCGGTATCGGCTCGTTCAGCAGGTCGTAGCCGAGGACGATGGGTTCCTTGCTATAGTGCGCGGCAATCCGGCGCCAGATTTCGATGGTGTGGTTCTGCGCCTCGGGCTCGAGTAAAGCCAGGGATAGCCACCGCTGTCGTCGATGTTTGTGCCCGTCTGGCCTGCCGGAGCGCAGTGCAAATCGATGATCACGTAGATGCCGTCTTTGCGGGCCCACTGCACCAGCCGATCAAGAAGGCGAAAGCCTTCGGCATTGTCGCTGTCGAAGAACTTCCAGTGAATGGGAACGCGGACGGAGTTGAAGCCCATCTGTTTGAGGCGGTCGATGTCGGCTTCGGTGATATAGGTTTCACGCCACTCGCGCCAGAAGGCTTCGGCTTTCTCCGGCCCGATCAGCTCCTGCGCCAGTTCTTCAATCTCGTGAGGAGACTGAGCCCCGCCCTTGAAGTGGAACATGTAGCCTTCCGGCTCGAACCAGTTGCCCAGGTTGATTCCCCTCAGGATCAGGGGCTTTCCGCTGCCGTCAACGAGATCCGGTCCGGAAGTGTGAACGAACCCGCGCTGCGCAAGGCTGATCTGGCAAAGAAAAGGAAGGAGCAGAAGGAATGCTAGACGAATCTTAAGGTTGGACATGGCGAGCCGAGTATACATCCGGCGGCAGCGTACGGGGGCAGCCTTGAGACCCGAGCTCTGCGTGTGCGGGGAACAGGAGAAGTCAGTTGCAGGGGAGTCTGCAGAAACTGCGACTTCAGAACGATGGCAATTCTAGTTTGAAGCAGAAGATGCGGAAGTGGGAGCCTAATCCTTCCGTGTGCGCGCCGCCCGCTTGTGCGCCGCGGAAGCGTGATGCTTGGTGTAGGCCGCGTTCCGTAGTGTCGAATGGCTCCTGCGAACCCGCGCCGGGCGAAGGATTACTCCGATGCTGCGCTCCGCGCGCGTGGGGTTCTTCATGTAAGCGGGGTCGAGCATGGCAATAACCGCCGTGGCTCGCGCCCGATAGAGCCGCGCCCACTGGCTCTGCACCAGGCTCATTTGGACGCTGCGCCAATAGGCCGCATCAGCCTTTGCTACCGTTTCGGCCTCCGCGGGGCTTTCGGTGCGGCGGTTGATCAGATCAAGAAACGTGCTGAATTGCTCGAGATTCACGCCCATCTGGTAAACGAGTTGGGTCATGGCCATCTGCTGGCTCGCGCTCAGGCGGTCGAATGTCCGGCAATAGGCCTTGGCGTTGTAAATGGACTGAATGATGCCCACCCGAAGCAGAGCATTGGCGTCTTCCTCCGTGATCTGCGGTTCGAGACTCCAGATCTGGCGGCGAAAACCCTTCTTGTCCCATGTGGCCAGACGGTCATTGAATTCGCCAAGAACATTCTGCAACTTCACCGGATCGAGTCCAGCCGCCTGCCAGAGTTCTGCCGAAGAGGGCTCCAGGAAGGGGTGTGCATTGAGCGGGTCACGCTGTGGATGATCGCGGGCCGGCAGGTCGAGGCTGAAACCTGCGCCGATCAACGGCTGTGCGGTCTTGGGGTCGGGATACGCGGCAAGCACCCATCCTTCGTGGCGCTTGTCGCGCAGAATGTCCATTAAATGATCGACGTCGAACTTTACGTCAGAGTGCTTGAAACCCAGCAGCGTTTCAACCGCCGGCGATAGACCAGACTGATCAGTTGTTACCTGGATAGCTGCGGCCTGCGCTGCAGCCAATGGCCCGCCGGTGCCGTTCGATGGAGAACTCTGGGCAGTCGACGGCGCTGGTCCTGGAATGGCGGATGAGTCCGCCAGCGCATCTTGTCCATACCCCAAGCTGCCGGTAGCCACAACGCCGCCGGCAAGCAATATCACTGCTCTAAATAGCTGTATTTTGATCTTCACGAACTCGGTTTCCCCGCTAACGAACGTTCCCCTGGTTCCACGATGCACGAAATCCGGTTCAGGCACAATGCCCGAAAAGAGTTATGCATGCAAAGAGTAATCGTTAGCTTCTCATATTTGGAGGTGACCGCGAAATGGCCCTCGTCAACCGCTAGCTTATTCTTGGTTACATGAAGCCCGTTTCGCTTGGCTTGGTTCTCGCGGCTGTCCTAATCTCGCTTGTGGCGTCGGCTCAGTCAGCAGTCGCTCCGGAGGGAAGCGTCGCTCGCGCGCACCAGTTGATCGAGCAACTCCACCTCTCCGTTCTCCCCGGCGAATCCGGCTATCTTGGGCTGATCGGGCAATCCGCGCAGACGGTGCCGGTGCATGGAAAGCCGCTGGCTGTCCAGAGCCAGGTCTACTACATGCTCACCAGCGATCGGCCTATCAACTATCTGCATTGGCTCGAGCCCGACGATACCCACATCCTTATCGAGGGCGGCTCGGTGGACTACTTCATCTTCCATCCCGATGGTCGCGTAGAGAAGGTGGTTCTAGGACGAAACATTGCCGCAGGGGAGAGACCCGTGGTTGCCGTTCCAGGCGGGTGCTGGAAGGCGCTCCGGCTCCATGAGGGTGCCAACTATGCCCTGCTGGCCAACGCGCTCTCTCCGGAGTTCACGCCAGATCGCGTCCGCATCGGGGAAGGGGAGGAGTGGGTGAACCGGTATGCGGGAAAGGCTCCCTGGGCCACAACGGAGACCTTGCGGGCGCTTATCGGGCCGAATTGGAAGCCCTGATTTTCAACGTCAAGATACGGACCTGTTTTCCTCAAACGGACCCGGATTCGCTCCATCCGCCAGGCGACTAGAATTGAACAAGAGCCATGCCTGAATTCACTCATCTCCATCTGCACACCGAGTACTCCCTCCTTGACGGCGCCTGCGACATCAACAAGCTGATTGACCGCGTCGCGGACCTGGGCCAAAAATCCGTAGCCATGACCGACCACGGCAACATTTACGGCGCGGTGCACTTTTTCAACGCCGCCAAGGCCAAAGGGGTCAAGCCCATCCTCGGGTGTGAACTCTATGTGTGCAAGAACGAGGACCATCGTGCTCCCGCGCAGGGTGACGATTACAATCACCTGCTGGTGCTGGCCGAAAACGAAGAGGGCTATCGCAACCTGATTCGCATCACGTCGGAAGCGTCTCTGCACGGCTTTTATCGCAAGCCGCGCGTGAGCAAGGCTTACCTCGCCCAGCATTCCAAGGGGCTGATTGCTTCTTCGGGCTGTCTTTCGGGCGAGCTCTGTGAAGTGCTCGGCGAAGGAAACTACGAAAAAGCAAAGGCTGTCGCCCTGCAGTATCAGGACATCTTCGGACGCGGTAACTTCTACCTTGAAATTCAGGACCAGGGTCTTGAGGCCGAGCGCAAGATTCAGAACGATCTCTTTCGGCTTGAAAAAGAGCTCGACATTCCGCTTATCGCGACTAATGACTCGCATTATCTCTGCGGCGAAGATTCTCACGCCCACGACGTGATGCTTTGCGTGCAGACTGGCGCCAAGATCCACGACAAGGATCGCTTCAAGTTCGACTCCGACCAATTTTTTGTGAAGAGCGGCGACGAGATGGCACGGCTATTTCCGGATTCGCCCGGCGTTCTGGAGCGCACCATGGAGATCGCCGAACGTTGCAACTTCAAGATGCAACCCGTCGAGAACCCATTCCCGGAATTTGCGGTTCCACCGGGCCATACCATCGATAGCTACTTTGAGGAGATCTGCCGCGAAGGGTTCAAGAAGCGTCTTGAAACTGCAATTCGCCACCTTGAGGCCCGTGGCCAGCTGAAGACTCCTATCCACGCATACGAAGCCCGCCTGAGTTACGAGATCGGCATCATCCGCCAGATGAAGTATCCGGGCTACTTTCTCATCGTGTGGGACTTCATCAAGTACGCGCGCGACCACAGTATTCCTGTTGGCCCAGGCCGCGGATCGGGTGCCGGATCGCTGGTCGCCTATTGCATGGAGATCACCAACATCGATCCTATGCAAAACGTGCTTCTCTTCGAGCGCTTTCTCAACCCCGAGCGCGTGTCCATGCCTGATATTGACGTGGACTTCTGCATGAACCGTCGCGGCGAGGTGATTGAATACGTTACGCGCAAATATGGCCGCGAGCAGGTAGCGCAGATCATCACCTTCAACACCATGGCCGCGAAAGCCGCCATCAAGGACTGCGGCCGCGCTCTGGACATGCCCTACGGCGACGTCGATCGCATTGCCAAGCTCATCCCGTCTACGGTCGGCATGACCATTGACAAGGCGCTTGAAGATGTACCGGACCTGCGCAAGATTTACGACAACGAGGCGCAGATTCGTGAGCTCATCGATACCGCCAAGAAACTCGAAGGACTGGTTCGCGGTTCCGGTGTACACGCATCGGCGGTGGTTATTGCGCCGCGGCCTCTTACCGAACTCGTCCCCATCGCCAAGACCAAGAACGACGAAATCGTGACCGCGTACGACATGGTGGCCATCGACAAGATGGGCTTGCTCAAGATGGACTTTCTGGGCTTGACCACGCTCACGGTGATCGATGAATGTCTCAAGCTGATCGAGCGCAACCGCGGAGAAAAGGTGGATGTCGAAACGATTCCGCTCGACGATGAGGAGACCTTCAAGAAGGTTTTCCATTCCGCACTTACGTCGGGTGTCTTCCAGTTTGAATCGAACGGCATGCGCGATATGCTGCGCCGCTACAAGCCGGACAAGCTTGAAGATCTGACTGCGCTGACGGCACTTTTCCGCCCGGGGCCGATCCAGGGCGGCATGACGGACGACTTTATTGAGCGCAAGTGGGGGCGGCGCAAGGTCGAGTACATGCTCCCCGAACTCGAAGGAATTCTGAAGGAGACGCTGGGAGTCATCGTCTACCAGGAACAGGTGATGCAGATTGCCAACGTGCTTGCCAGCTATTCGCTCGGTGAGGCCGACCTGCTGCGCCGGGCCATGGGCAAGAAGAAGCCCGAGGAGATGGCCAAGCAGCGCGATCGCTTCATGAGTGGCGCCGCGGCGCTTGGGCATCCCAAGGGCACGGCCGGCGAAATTTTTGACCAGATGGAGAAGTTCGCCGGATACGGGTTTAATAAGTCGCACTCTGCCGCTTACGGGCTCGTCTCTTATCAGACCGCGTATCTAAAGACGCATTATCCCGTGGAGTTCATGGCCGGCCTGCTGACCTCGGAAACGTCGAAGCCCGAGAACGTCGTGAAGTACATCGCCGAGTGCAAGGAGATGGGCATCGCGGTCGATCCTCCCGATGTTCAGGTCTCTGGCTCGCAGTTCACGCCGCACGGCCAGATCATTCGATTCGGCCTTGCGGCGGTCAAGAACGTCGGGGGGAACGCAATTGAATCCATTCTGAAGGCGCGCGAAGAAGTTGGTGGTCGGTTCACGAGCTTGTGGCAATTCTGCGAAAAGGTTGACCTTCGCGTCATGAACAAGCGCGTGCTTGAGTCACTGATCAAGGCGGGCGCCCTCGACTCTTTGGGTAAACGTGCCGCTCTGTTCAGTGCGGTCGACAGAGCGATAGAGCGGGCCCAGAAGGCGCAAAAGGATGCTGCGCAAGGGCAACATGGTTTATTCGGCCTGTTCGACGACGAGCCCGCCCACGGTAACAAGGCAGACGATCTGCCTCGTGTCGCTGATTGGGAAGAGGGCGAGCGCCTCGCTAACGAGAAAGAAGTGCTGGGCTTCTTCGTCTCCGGCCACCCGTTAGACAAGTACGCGGAGAAGATCCGCAATCTGACCGGCGTGATTTCAGTCGCCGAGGCGCTCGAGCGCAAGCCGCCGGAGAGGACCTGGGGCCGCCAGTCTGACCCTGGCGACGAACTTCAGGTGGCCGGTATGCTGCTCGGCGTGCGCGTGCAGAAGAGCAAGCGTGACGGCAAGCTCTACGCGATGGGGCAGCTCGAAGACGCGACCGGCAAGATCGATCTCATCTGCTTCGCCAGAGACTACGAACGCCTGGCTGAACAGCTCAAAATTGAAGCGCCAGTCATGATCCGCGGCATCCTGATGGGCGAAGAAGACGCGGCTCCCAAAATCTCCGTTAGCGGTATCCAGGCTCTTGATGACGTCAAGGTGAAGCTGCCTGGCGGTGTACGCATCCGCATCAATCTTGACCGCGCCACGGAGGAAATCTTCGCCGCACTCAAGTCGGCTGCCGACTCTGCCCCGGGTCCTGGCAAGGTCATGCTGCAACTCGAGCGTAAAGGCGAGTACGCAGTGATCCTTGAACCTGACCAGATGTCAGTCGCCGCCGACAAGGGGTGGGTCGAACGCGTGGAGGAATTGATAGGGAAGGGAACTGTTCAACCCGTCGCCTAAACTCGTTAACTGACCAGAAAGAACTGAGCGCATGCGGTATCGCCGGCTTGGCAACAGTGGATTGCTGGTCTCGGAGTTGAGTTTCGGCACCTGGTTAACGGTAGCCGGCGGTATAGCACGGGATGAGGCGATCCGCTGCGTCCATGCCGCACTCGATCATGGCATTACGCTCTTCGATACAGCCAATCAATACGGTGCGGGCGAAGCGGAACGCGTGCTCGGCAGAGCCCTCGCATCACATTCCAGAAGCAGCTACCTTATCGCGACGAAACTGTTCTTTCCGTCGGAGACGAACCTGATTGCGGCCTCTCCGCCGCTCAGATTGAGAAGCAACTGAATCGATCGCTCCAACGCCTGGGTACAGACTATATCGATCTCTATCAGTGTCACCGCTACGACGCCGACACACCTCTTGAAGAAACCATGGAAGCGCTTCATCGCGCCGTTGAGTCGGGCAAAGTTCGTGCAATTGGCGTCAGTGAATGGACTGCAGATCAGATTGATCGCGCGGCGCAGATAGCAGAACGAAACGGGTTCACTGCACTTGCATCAAATCAGCCGCAATACTCTATCCTGTGGCGCAAGCCTGAAGGCGCGGCTTTCCCAGCGTCTGCGCGCCACGGCATCGGCAATCTCGCATTCTCACCGCTCGCTCACGGAGTACTCACCGGCAAATATGCGCCAGGACAACCGCCGCCACCGGGAACCCGCGCCGCCAGCGACGAAATGAATATATTCATGGAAACCGCGGGCCGCCATTACCGCTCCGACAATGTCCTGACAGCGGTAGAGAGGCTCAAGCCAATAGCCGCCGACCTCGGACTCGCCATGCCGCAACTTGCCCTTGCCTGGATCCTGCGTCGCCCGGAGATTTCTTCCGCGATTATTGGCGCATCGCGGCCCGAACAAATCGCCGACAATGTGCGAGCGATCGGCCTCACATTGCCTCAGACTGTTCTCGATCTTGATCGACGCCGCGGTCGATTCAGTGATCGTGCGAGCATAGCGTATCAGTCGCGCAGGTCGTCTCTCACCAGAACCACGCAAAGGAATCGCGGTCCGTGGACGCCTTTGATTCGCGTCATCTCGATATCGGCCGTGGCGCTTGGCCCGGAGATATACGTCGCCAGGCGCGGCGGCACTGAACACTGTGCGAAGTACTCGGGCAGCGTCTCCACCACATGGCTCGCCCGCAGCACGCAAAGATGCCAATCTGGAAGGAGTGTCAGTACGCGGCGCCCTTCGGCAGGCGAGTGATGCAACACGATCGTTCCCGATTCCGCAATTCCAGCGGACGACGCGGTGACCACGCCTTCCACTTCCTCAATTTGTGCATGGGAAAGCCCGCGATCAACGCGCCAGTCGAAATCCTTCACAAGCCATTGCGGCGGCAATCCTTCCGGCGCCACCAGCACGCGCCTGCCACTGGCCTCAATCTGTGCGACGACGGTTGCATCAAGTTTTGCCTCTGAGCACTCCATAACCTCGGCGTCGTATTCACGTAAACGCTCCACCATGAGCGCGAGCTTGGCCTCGATGGTCATCGAACCTTGTTGTTTATAGTGCCGAGGCAGCGCTGCATATCCCGCCACCGTATCGCCCAGGTCGGAACCAAGCCCTGTGCGAATTCTTTCGAGCACTATTTGCCGTGATCCCGTAGTCATCGCGGACGCTCCTTCTCGCGCTTGTGCCACCACTCGCGAAAAGTCTGATCCGGCAGCCCGCGAAGATCACGGGTCATGGTCCACCGTCCTCCGATGCCAGGCAGATTGTGGATCCAACCGTCTTTACCGGTGAACGCCCGCAAGCCGATGCGCGCCATTCGCTGCGCCGCTTTGAATCGACCCGCGCTTGCAAACACTCCGTTTGCCATGCGCATTCCCAGGTAGATCGGATCGAAGAACCGCCGTTCGCTCTGGCGCTCCTGTTCCGTGACCTGCGCGCGCAATTCAATCAGCACCTCGGGAATATTGATCTTCACGGGGCACACGTCATAGCATGCCCCGCACAATGAACTGGCATAAGGCAGCGTTTGCGCGTGTTCAAGCTTCATCAACTGCGGCGTCAGAATCGCGCCAATCGGTCCCGGATACACAGATCCATAAGCGTGTCCGCCGGTCTGCCGATATACCGGACATGTGTTCATGCATGCGCCGCAGCGAATGCACTTGAGTGTTTGCCGCTCCTTTTCGCGGTGCAGCATCGCAGAGCGCCCGTTATCAAGCAGCACCACGTGAAAGCGCTGCGGACCATCGCCCGGCACCACGCCCGTCCATAACGAGGTGTAGGGGTTCATGCGCTCGCCGGTGGCCGACCGTGCCAGCACCTGCAGCATTACTTCCAGATCGCGGAATCGGGGCACCACCTTCTCAATTCCCGCAATCGTGATCATGGTGCGCGGCAGAGTCAGACACATCCGCCCGTTGCCTTCCGACTCCACAATCGAAACGCCGCCGGTTTCAGCTATCAGATAATTCGCTCCGCTAATCGCTGTCGGCACGCTGAGGAATTTCTTCCGCAAATAAGTTCGCGCTGCCGCTGTCAACGCTTGCGGATCGTCTGTGAGATCTTCCAATCCCATGCGCCGCGCGAAAATCTCTCGTACCTGCCTGCGATTCACGTGCAGAGCCGGCACCACCACGTGAGAAGGCTCATCGTCGCCGAGCTGCAGAATCAACTCCGCGAGGTCCGTCTCGATCGCGTGAATCCCGGCACGCTCCAATGCAGGGTTCAACTGGATTTCGGCTGAAGTCATCGTTTTAATCTTGATGACCTCGGAGGCATTCTCCTCGCGCAACAAGCTCAGAATGATCGCGCGTGCTTCTTCAGCGTCAGCAGCCCAATGCACCACCCCGCCCGCGGCTGTGCAGCGCTCTTCAAATTGCTCCAGGTAATCGGCCAGATGTTCAAGCGAGTGCGCGCGAATTGCTGAAGCCGCATCGCGCAATTCCCGCCAATCTTCTTTCTCCGCCACCAGCCGGTTGCGCTTTCCCTGGATTACATCAGTCGCGTGCGCCACATTCTTGCGAAGTTGCGAATTGCGCAGGACCGGCAGCGCCGCCTGAGGGAATGGAGCGGCAGTACGCGGATCCACCGAGGGAGGTTTCATGACAGCCCCTCTGCCGGTAAAGTTTCCGTGCTCGCCAGAATCTCTGCCATATGGATAGTTCGCATAGCAGCGTATTCGCGGTGCAGAGCGCCGCCCAGGTGCATCAGGCAACTGTTATCCAGCGCCGTGCAAAACTCCGCCTGCGTCAACCGTACATCCTGCAACTTCGCGGCCAGCATTGCGGACGAAACTTCGGCATTCTTGACGCTGAAGGTACCGCCAAATCCGCAGCAACGATCGAGGTTGTCGAGGCTCGCAAATTCAAGCCCTCGCACATTCTTCAACAATCGGAAGGGCCGATCTCCCAGATGCAGGGCGCGCAGCCCATGGCAACTGGCGTGGTAAGTCACGCGGTGCGGAAAATAGGCGCCCACGTCTTCGACATCTAATTTATCGATGAGAAACTCGCTCAGTTCGTGCACGCGCGGCAGCAGGGCGGCAAATTCGTTGCGCAGCGACTCGTTTCCCAGTTCACTAATCAGCCCCGGGTACTGATCGCGAATCATTGCCACGCACGACGATGACGGGATCACTACCGACTCGGCGTCCGCGTACAGCTTCACAAACCGCTTGGCCTGCGAGAAAGCCTCACCGCGAAAGCCGGTGTTGGCGTGCATCTGGCCGCAACAGGTTTGCGCAGGCTTAAATTCAACCTCCACACCAAGCCGTTCTAAAAGACGCACCACCGCCCGCCCCGTCTCTGGAAAGAGCGTGTCGTTATAGCAGGTAATGAACAAACTTGTTCGCATGGCGCGCTACCATTCTCTCAGACCGCAGTCGGAAAAGAAACAATTCACCATTTGGAATTAATGCATGCTCCGGAGCCAATCTTGGCATCCCATGTTGCAGGGGTTAGGGCTTGAGGTTTTTCCTCTGGCGGCATTCCAGTGACTCGCACCTCTATTCAAGCGGCGTTTGTTGATTTTCCGCGTCTCGACATACAAAAAAGCAGTGAACTCGTAGATTCGCTCTCTCCCTATTACATATCGACCGTCGTTTAAGATAACCACTGCCACCGCCTCTGGCGTAACCCCTCTGCCAGTTTTCAAAAAAAAGAAAGGTCCGGACTTCACCCATGCTCCCCCTGCGCTTCCTCTCCTCGGTTGCCTGTGTTTCAACCTTTGCGTTCGCTACGCTTGCACACGCACAAAACGTCGAGAAGGCGTCTCGGATCAGCGGGCCGATTGATGAGTCATTCCTTACGACGCTGCGAGGAAATGTCACTCCGAGGGCACGGCTTGAATTCGACAAAGGTGAAGCTGCTCCGGCCACTGAACTCAACTCCATGCGCGTAGTGCTCGCACGCTCTCCGGGACAGGAGGCGGCGCTCGAGCTTTTCATGGCGCAACAACTCGACAGGTCTTCGCCAAATTATCATCACTGGCTGACGCCGGAGCAATTCGGCAAAAGTTTTGGGCCTGCCGACTCCGACATCGCCGCGATCGTGGCCTGGCTTCAGTCGCATGGTCTCAAGGTCGACTCGATTTCAACTGGCCGCACTAGCATTGCCTTTTCCGGAACTGCTTCACAGGTTGAAGAAGCTTTCCACACGGCCATCCATTCATTCGACGATCACGCCGAACAGTTCTTTTCCAATACGTCCGACCCGCGCATTCCAGCCGCGCTTTCTGCGGTTGTCAGTGGCGTCGCCGGTCTCAACACCATCAGGCCCAAAGCACATAACGTCCCAGGCAGCATTGGTAAGTTCGATCCGGCATCCCGCCAACTGGTTCCTGCCCAGCTTCAGTCGCCCAGTGCATCACCCGACTTAACTACCGGCTCAAACGGCAGCTACTTCCTCTATGTCGTCCCATCCGACGCCGCCACAATTTACAACACCCCTAACACTTTGAACGCAAATTACGCTCACTTCGAGTGGCCCAACCTACGACGGCACCGGCGTCACTATCGGCTTAGGCGGCAACGCTCTTATCCAAGCCGCCACTGTGGCAGATTATCGCGCCAAATTTCTGGGCAACTCAACGCCTCCCACCATCACCAATATCTGCCGTCCGAAGCCATTTCGGTGGGCGCGATACTCGATGAGGGCTATATTGACGTTGAAATCGCAGGTGGTCTGGCGCCCAGCGCAAACCTCATCTTCTACACCTCCAAGACTCTTGGCCGCATGCAATTGAACAGCTCTTACGAAAACAAAGTCGACATCTTCAGCCTCAGCTTCGGTGAGTGCGAATTGGACCTTGGTAATACGGGAAATCAACTCCTCAACGGCTACTGGCAACAGGCCGCCGCTCAGGGCATCGCCGTCACCGTGTCCACCGGCGACTCGGGGTCAGCGGGATGCGACAACGGCAATCTGGAGACTTCCGCCGTGCATGGACTTCAGGTGAGCGGCTTCGCCTCCACCCCCTACAACATCGCCGTCGGCGGAACGGATTTCCCGGGCCTGGTCACAAGTTTTACGACTTACGTCAACACCACGGATGGAACGCCTTTCTTTGGTTCGGCAAAAAACTACATTCCCGAGTCCGCGTGGAACGACTCCACCAGCATTGATCAAACTCTTGAGGTCAATGTCCCCGCGCTGGACGCCGGAAACGCCACCAACATCTTCGCCGCCGGCGGGGGTCTGAGTGCCTGCTCGACGAACACCACAAGCGGAACGATCGGAACCTGCACCAGTGGCTATCCAAAGCCAAGCTGGCAGCGCGGAGCCGGGGTTCCCAATGATTCCGGCCGCGATATTCCCGATATATCTTTGTTTTCCGGCGCGGGCATGGACGGTGCAGCGTGGCTCGTGTGCACCGACGATCCAATGACGGGAGGCGATCCCGGTCAGACCACGAATTGTGTACCGAACTCCAGCAATCAATTTGGGTTTAAAGGTTACGGCGGAACATCCACTTCGGCACCAGCCATTGCAGGCATCCTTGCGCTCGTCCAACAGAAGGCCCGTAGCCGTCTCGGTCTCGCGGTCAAGACGCTTTTACGACTTGTTTAATGGCGCGCGCGCGGGCCTCATCTACCATGACGTGACTGTCGGGAACAACGCGGTGATTTGTACGCCTGCCTCACCCGACTGCTCCAAAAATAGCGTCAATAACTACTTTCTGAGCGGTTACAACACCACCACGGGCTACGACCTCGCCACCGGCATGGGCAGCGTTGACGCCACGGCGCTGATCAGCAACTGGGCCAGTGCAAGCAGTGGCGAAACGGCCATGGTTACCGTTACCCCTTCGGCCACGAATATCACTTCTATTCAAGGTTTAACGGTTACTGTCACGGTCGCGGGCACCGGCGGATTCCCCACTCCTACCGGCACGGTTACGCTCTCTGACGGGACAAGCTATAACTCTTCAGCCACTCTTTCTGGCACGGGCACCGCCTCATTCACCATAGCCGCAGGCGCACTTCCAGCCGGCACGGATACACTCACAGGCACCTACAGCGGCGACTCGACTTATTCAACCGACAGCGGCACCGCAGTTGTAACGGTGACTGCGGTCGCTTTTACACTTTCGGCTACATCTCCAAATCCGGCTTCAGTGACCCGCGGAATCGGCTCAAGCTCCACCCTCACCGTGAGCAGTAAAAATGGCTACGTGGGAAGCATCGCCCTGACTTGCGCCGTCACCGGATCGCCGGCGGGAGCCGTTAACCTGCCCAGTTGCACAATTGCCACTTCGCCCATCGTTCTCAGCGCCACTACTACTACCGCAACCACAACTATCAATATCACCACCACGCAGCCAGTAGCCGCACTCGAGCGACCTCGGACCGGCGGCTGGGAAGGTGCGGGCGGCGCCGTATTGGCGTTGCTGGTGTTCTTTGGAATCCCGTCTCGCCGTCGGGGGTGGCGCGGATTGGTTGCTCTCCTGCTGATGACAGCCGCTTTCCTCAGTGTGTCGGCGTGCGGCAATAGCGGCGGCAACGGCGGAGGCGGCGGAAACCCAGGCACTACCGCCGGCAACTACACTTTCACCATTACGGGAACCGCGACCCCGGCAGTTACACCGTCTCCTACCACCACCTTGACGCTCACCGTCAACTAGTCCCTATCGCCAAAAGAAAAGCGGCCCGTTGCTAGGACGGGCCGATTGACGTTCATCGCTTGATCTTGACTCAAGCCGGCTCACCGCTCCAGTCGCATTCAACCTCGCGCCGCGAATCGGAGCTCTCCTGCGCCCACTCCAACAGCCGCGCCGCACGCCATGCGTCCAGCGCCGTCACGGGCGGCTTTTGTTTCTCCTCCAGCGTATCCCGCACCGCGGCGTAGTACTTGCGATAATCGCCGGCCATCGTGGCCAGAGGACGCGTCACCATGCCCCCGTCCACGTCTACATGCAAGATTCCCCATTCAGTGGCCGGTTCCTGGCCCCAGTCCGGCGCGGTTATTTTTGTGATCTTGTTAAGCGCAGTTTCCTGCGGATCGATGCCTTTCTTGCGAAAGTTTCCGCGAGTCCCACGAACCACGAACCGCGGCCCGGGCGGCGACGCCAGAGCAGTCGCCTCCAGAGTTACTCGCAAACCCTCATACCGCAGCCGTAGCGTAAACGCATCGTTCGCGCCTTCGCCATCGCGCTCGCGTATTACTTCAGCGCCTATTGCCCGCGGCAAACCGAACAGCGCCATCGCCATGTAGGCCAGGTGCGTGCCCAGGTCCAGCAGCACACCCCCTCCTTGCTCCGGATCTTCTTTCCACGGCTTACGTGTGGCACCTGGATTCCATCGATCCATGCGCGACTCAAAGTACACCAGCCGCCCCAGTGTCTCCTTCGCGCAGCAGACCCTGCACGGTGAGAAAATCCCCATCGAAGAGCCGATTGTGGAAGGGAATCAGAAGCACTCCACTTTGTTTCGCCAGCGCCATCAACTCGGCAATCTCGCTCGATCGCGCCGCCATCGGCTTGTCCACAACCACATTGTGCCCAGACTCAATGACCTGCCGCGCAATCTCGAAGTGTGATCCGCTGGGCGTGGCCACCACGATCAAGCCAAGGGACTCGTCGGCCAGCAACTCCTCGAGCGATCGATACGTCACAATGCCGGGATAGCGTTCCGCCGCCTGGTTCGTATGCCGCTCAACCACGCCCGCCAGCTCCAGCCCACTCACCGACGAAATCAGCGGCGCATGAAACACCCGCGACGCCATGCCAAAACCCACCAGGCCAACCCGGATCATCCTCAAACCCTCCAGCTAGCCTTCGAGTTTAAATCGTGTCTCTGCCAACCGGTAAAGCCGGCGCCACACCAGCCGGTTCATCGTCACCACCATCAGCGAAATCAAAATCGTTGCCAGCAGCAGCACAGGAAAATTCCCACTATCCGTGGCTGACGAAATCTGCGCGCCCAGCCCGGTGATCTGAAGCGTCCGATCCTGCAGTTTGGTGTACTCAGCGAACACGCTGGCGTTCCACGCGCCGCCCGATGCCGTCACCATCCCCGTAATCAGATACGGAAAGATCCCCGGCAATATCAGCGTCGTCCAGCGCTGCCACCGCGTGAACCGATACAGAGAAGCCGCTTCCTTCAAGTCACTCGGAATCGACATTGCCCCCGCAATCACGTTGAAGAGGATGTACCACTGGGTGCCCAGCAGCATCAACGCCATCGACCCAATGCCCAGCCCGCCTCCCAGCTTGATCAGCACGATCAGCAGTATCGGAAAGAACGCGGTGGCCGGCACTGATGCCAACACCTGCGCCACGGGCTGCACCAGCGCCGCAATTCGCGGGTTGAGCCCGATCGCCACGCCCACGGGAATCGTCCACAGTGCCGAAATCAGCAGCGCCCCATTCACGCGCAGAAATGTCGCGCCCGCGCCTGCCAGCAGCACGGTCAGCTCATGCCCGCTCACGCCCCGCATCATCAGGATGCCTTTGGTGGCGCCCCAGGCCGCCAGAGCCATCGCCGCAAAGCCCATTACCCAGCCCAACACGTCAACGCCGCCACGCTTCCGATCTTCATCGAGCGGTCGTACAACCTTGCATTCCGCGGTCCGCGAAAGCCTGCGATAAATCGGTTCTCCGATTCCACTCATCACGCGCGTCGACAACGAACTGATCAGCGTTGATCGCTTCAACAACTCGAGCACTGGCGAAGTTACGCGGTCCGCCGATTCCACTTGCTCAAATTTGAATTTTTCGCTCCACGCGATGAGCGGCCGCCACAACAGCTGATCTGTAGCCACCACGATCAACACGACGGTGATAATTCCAGCCACTAGCGCGCCCATGTTTCCTTCATACGTCGCCGTCTGGATATAGCTGCCAAGTCCCGGAAGTTGATAGCTTGCCTGCTTCAGCTGAAACATCTCACAGGCCATCAGCGCGAACCATCCGTTTGCCACCGAGACGATCGAGTTCCACACCAGCCCGATTGCCGCGTACGGCATCTCCAGTTGCCAGAACCGCTGCCATGCTGAATAACGATAAATCCGCGACGCCTCTACCATCTCTCGTGGAACCGCCTTCAGCGACGAGTAGAAACTGAATGCCAGGTTCCACACCTGCCCTGTAAAAATCAGCAGGATGACCCCAAATTCGATCCCCAACTGATGCGTAGGAATCAGGGCAATCATGGCCAGCAACATCGGCGGCAGAAAGCTCAACACCGGTATCGACTGCAGAATGTCGAGCGCCGCAATCATCCACGATTCCAGCCGTTTGTTATAAGCCGCCGTGTAACCGTACGCGATGGCAAACACCAGGCTCAGCATGTACGCGATCCCGATGCGAATCACGGAATAGAAGGCATACAAGGGCAGGGAAGAACTCTTCAGCGAGATCGGCACCACGGCCACCGGCCGCCCCAGCCAATATTGACCCGTGTGCACAATCGCGAAGAAGACAGCCAGGGCGCACAGCCCCACGCCCAGGTCGATGAAAAACGGCCACTTTCGAACCGTCACCAGCGATCGCGCAATGCCGTACTGGATCCTCACGCGTCGTCCTCGCCCGCCGCGGCTTCTTCTTCCTGTGCTTCAGGCAGCACGAATCGCCGCCGCGACGCGTCAAAGTCAAACAGTTCCGCGTAGCGTCCCCATGTCACCGCAGTCTCCAATTGCCGCAAACTCTCTTCCTCGCTGAACTGCTCATCCAGCATGTCCAGAAAGAAGTCCTCCGGCACGGTGTGGTCGCTTTTCGCGTCAAGCGCCCGCCGTATCTGCCGCAGCAGTAAAACGTTCGTTTGCGCCGCCTCGCGAAAGATCTCCTTTTGCCGCAAAATCTCAGAATTCCCGAACTCTGTCCCCGTCTCCGTAATCGCGGCGTCGCCTTCTTCCACTTTCAGAAAGCCCAGTAATTGCGCGGCGTCCACAATCGGCAGCAGGTCGTCGATCTCAAATGCCAGGTCATCCGCCAGCCGGTAGATGTCGTCCTTCCCGCCCTTGTCCAAAAGCAGTTCCAGCAATCCTGCCATGCCGCCCGGCCGCGCGTGGGGCAACATCTGGTAGTGCATCTGTCGCTGGTCGCGAACCTTGGTCCCCGTCTGGTCCGGCGCTTCCGCCGGCGCCACATCGGGCCGTGTCAGCACTTTGTAGATGTAGTCAACGAGCTGCGTAAAAGGCTCGGATTTCCTGTCACGCGGCTGAGGAATCTGCACCTTGAAATCGGTGCGAATATGCCCCGGATTCCGCCCCAGCACAATGATCCGGTCCGCCAGCAGCACCGCTTCTTCGATGTTGTGCGTGACGATAAAAATTGACTTGGTGGGCATGGTCTTCTTTGCCCAAAGCTCCAGCAGTTCGCTGCGCAGGTTCTCCGCCGTCAACACGTCCAGCGCGGAAAACGGCTCGTCCATGAACAACACTTCGGGTTCCACCACCAGAGCTCGCGCAAACCCCACGCGCTGCCGCATGCCGCCGGAAAGCTCCTTCGGATACGCCGCCTGGAAGCCGTCCAACCCCACGGTGTCCAGCATCCGGAGGCTGCGCTCTCGTCGCAGCTCGGGATCAACACCGCGCGCCTGCAGCGGCGCCTCCACGTTCTCCAGCACCGTCAGCCACGGAAACAGTGCGAAGCTCTGAAACACGATCGAGACGTTGATCTCCGTCTCCGCAATCGGCTTTCCATGCCAGTACACTTGTCCGGCTGACGGCTTCGAAAGCCCTGTCAACATGCGCAGCATCGTAGATTTGCCTGATCCAGAAGGCCCCAGCAGCGCCAGGATCTCCCCCGGCACAATCTGCAGGTCGGTAGCCGAAATAACCTGGATCCGGTTCTGGCTCGGCTGCGCATAATACTTCTCAATTCCGGCTGCCCGGATGATCGCTTCCCCGGCCGTCGTTACGCTCTCGTTCTGGACTGCCGCTTCCTGCATGCAAATGACTCCAATAGGCAAAAGACCGCAACGATGACCGTTCCATCGTGACCCAGGGTCTGAAATGTGTTTCAACTTTAGGATTGCGGGATTGCAATCAGGTAAAATGGGGCTTGCAGGATGGCTGCTCGAGGCTCAGCGTGCGCCGTCCCACCCTAATCCTGAGCGTACCATTGATGATGAAGCATCTTCTCTGATGCCGACTTTTCCCAGGAACTGAACCCTGCTTGCAATTTCCTCTTGGACGTTGCGGCCTTTGTTTGCATCAAACTTCAGGAGCATATGCCCGATCCAAACACAAAACCCAAAGTCCTAGTCGCTGACGATGAACGTGTAATCGCCGACACCCTGGCCATGATTCTGAACCAGAGTGGCTTCCAGGCCCGCGCGGTCTACTCCGGCGAAAAAGCGCTCGAACTTGCACCAACTTTTCAGCCCGACATGCTGATCTCCGACGTCATCATGGCCGATCTCAACGGCATTGACGCGGCGATACGCATTCGCGCTCTGTTGCCTTCCATCAAAATCCTGCTCTTTTCCGGTCAGGCAGCCACGGCCGACCTGCTCGAAAAAGCGCACGCCCAGGGATATGATTTTGAAATTCTTGCCAAACCTGTGCACCCCCAAGACCTCTTGAGCAAACTGCGCAGCGTCAACTAGATAGACATTCCATCAGGCACAACAACGTCGAATGTGATAGCGTTTTCGTCTGCGGCTGTTACAAAGGTTTCACCTTGCCCAGCAAGTCAGGGCGACCTGAACAATCCGACCCGGAGAAGGGAAGTCAACAGTACTTCTTGGCGACTTCTCAGATTCCTGTCGGTGGTACGGACGATCGCGAAGGTATCCATGTCCCAAAGTACGCTGCGCCCCAAGGTCCTGATCGCTGACGACGAGAAGCTTATTGCTGATACCCTCGCCATGATCCTCAACCAGGGTGGCTTTGACGCTCGCGCGGTCTACAGCTGCCAGAACGCGCTTGAGCTCGCTCCCGCCTTCCAGCCCGACATGCTTGTCTCCGATGTGCTGATGGCCGGCATCAATGGTGTCGACGCCGCCATTCAGATGCGCGCGATGTTCCCCGGCATTCGCGTCTTCCTGCTCTCCGGTCAGACCGCCACCGCGGAGATGATCGCCAATTCCAAGGCCAGCGACTTCGGCTTCGAGGTGTTGGTGAAGCCGGTACATCCGAGAGACCTCTTGATCAAGCTCCAGAACGCCTCGCCGGAAATCAAGAACGTCGCGTGAAAAAAACACAACTAGGGCCGACGGGCCGGGGACTAGAAAAAACAAGGACGTCAGGGACCGTGCCTTCTATGCCCTATTCCCTTTTCACTTGCTTTCTAGTCCCTAACGCCTAGTACCTAGTCCCTGCCCTTCATACTTCCCTTCTCCCATCCATCGCCCGCGCCATCGTCACCTCGTCCGCATACTCGATGTCGCTCCCCGCTGGTACGCCAGTGGCTATTCTCGTGATCCGCACCCCCATGCCGCGTAGCGCCTGCGCCAGCCATGTAGCCGTCGCCTCGCCCTCCAGTGTCGGACTCGTCGCCAGAATAACCTCCTCGACCTCGCCCTTTTCCGCCCGCTCCAGCAGGCCGCCCGCTCGCAACTGATCCGGCCCAATTCCATGCAGCGGAGACAAGGTTCCATGCAGCACGTGATAGATCCCCATGTAGTGCGTGCGTTCAATCGCCTGGATACTTGTCGGCTCTTCCACCACGCATACCTGCTTCTGATTCCGCCCCGCGTTTGCGCAATACACGCAAGGATCCACGTCCGTTACGTTGTTGCAAATGGAGCACAGCCGCAGGCTCTCCTTCAGTGCTTGCACTGCATCCGCCAGCGCCAAGGCGTCTGCATCACTGCCCCTCAGGATATGGAACGCAAACCGCTGCGCGCTCTTCGTCCCCACTCCCGGCAGCTTTTTCAACTCTTCAATGAGCCGGGCCATCGGCTCCGCATATCGTGCCAACCCTTATCTCCTGTTCAACCCTATCCGGCCTTGCTGTTCTTCACTTCTTCAGAGGTATTCTCAAAGCGTTCTGTATACGATGCCCGTAAACGCGTCGCCGCCGAACAACCCCTTGCCCCACACTCCATCAAATTCCGTCGTGGGTTTCTTGGCAATCGCTTCCTGTTCGCTGGCCCCGGCCGCTTTCAGCGCCACCACCTTGTCGCGCACCGCCGAAAGCATGTCGTGATATTTTTGCAAGTCGGCCTTCGTGCCCAGGGGTCCATGGCCCGGGATGATCTTCGTGTCGTTGTTTGCGACCGTGAGCGCTTTCGCGGAAGCGTTGATCATTCCACCAATCACGCCCCCGGTGGCCTCGTCGATGAACGGATAGAACCCGTTGAACCAGATATCGCCCAGGTGCAGAACATTCGCCTTGTGGAAATGGACATAAATATCCGTGTCGGTGTGCGCCGGGTCGAAGTGCACCAGGTCCAGCGAGTCGCCGTTGTGCCAGATCTGCATGGAGTCGCTGAAGGTGGTCGATGGCAAAGCTGCGGCAGGCGAGGCTGGCATCACGATGTGAAAAAACTGAATGCGTCTGCGGCGAGGACATCCGTTCGCGCGTCTTTTGATGGGCAAAGATCGGGTATCCGGCCGCGTGCATCCCCTCGTTTCCGTCTGTGTGATCGTAATGCCAGTGCGTATTGATCAGCGCACCAGGAGCATCGTGGCTCAGGGCCGATATGGCCTCGCGAAGCTTCGGAACAGAAGTGGAAAAAGCGGAGTCGATCAGCACATTCCCGTCGTTCCCGGTCTGCAACGCCATATTACCGCCAAAGCCCTGCAGCAGATAAACGTTGTCGTAGAGCTTGGTTGTCGTTATTGGAGTCTTCAGAGCCATCTCGCGGCCCTGCGCGACCCGGTCAGGAACCTGCGCCGCCTGTCCTATTGCCCAACGCGGCGTCATCGCCGCCGCGCCCGCCACCAAACCCATCCCAAGAAACCCTCTGCGATCCATCCTTACGACCCCCAGCA
>CAWJOO010000002.1:0-151096 GCA_963844515.1 uncultured Acidobacteriota bacterium | reverse complement strand
AGTCAATTTGATAGCGCCCGTAATCTTGTCCTTTACGGAGCTCACGCTGGTCACGTTGTTGCCGGCAGCTTGCTGCATGCCTTTGTAGATGGGGATGTAGGTCACTACAGAAAGCAGCAGCGCGGCCATCATCAGCTTCTTGCGCCCGATGCGGTCAGACAGTGATCCAAAGACGGTGAAGAACGGCATCGCGGCCAGTAATGCAACCGCGACAATAATGTTCGCCGTGCGGCCGTTCACTTTCAGAATCGTCTGCAGGTAGAACAGCGCGTAAAACTGGCCGGTATACCAGACCACGCCCTGTCCCGCCGTCGCCCCAACGAGGGAAATGAGCACCTGCTTCAGGTTCGGCCATTTGGTGAAGGCGTCAGTAAGCGGCTTTGCCGAATGCATGCCGGCCGCCTTGATCTGCGAGTAGATGGGGGACTCTTTCATCCGGATACGGATGTAGAGCGAGATGCTGACCAGCACGAGAGATAAAAGGAAAGGAAGGCGCCAACCCCAGTCCTGGAACGCTGCGGGGCTCATGCTCTGCTGCGTCAGCACGATTACTGCAAGCGAAACAAACAGGCCCAACGTTGCTGTGATCTGGATGAAGCTGGTGTAGAAGCCGCGCTTGCCGTCTTCAACGTGTTCAGCCACGTAAACGGCCGCGCCGCCGTATTCGCCGCCCAGAGCAAGCCCCTGCAGCATGCGGATGAGAATCAACATGATTGGCGAAAACCAACCGGCGGTCTTGAAGGTCGGCAGCAAGCCGATTGAAGCTGTGGAAAAGCCCATGATGGTCAACGTCAGGATGAATGCGATGCGGCGCCCAACCATGTCTCCGATCCGCCCGAAGAACAGGGCTCCGAAGGGCCGCACCAGAAACCCGACCGCAAAGGTGGCGAGGTAGGCAATCAACGCGAAGGTGTCGTTACCCGGTGGGTAAAACTTGGGCGAAAGCACGGCGGTGAGCGAGCCGAAGATGTAGAAGTCGTACCACTCGATCATGGTTCCGGTCGCGGAGCCGAGAATCACCTGGCTGATGGGATTGCGAGGATCCGCCGCCGGACGGGTGAGAGTCTGAGATGCCATTCGTACCTCAATCGGAGGGTCGCGTGGCCTCAGCGGGGAATTCGAACCGAGGCAAGACGCAGGAAAATTTGAGGTAACTTTGCTGGGGCAGCGCGTCAGGTGTCAAGTTAATTTATTGATTTCAGATGGATAGCTCCCGGCGCGATCTGTTCAGCGTCGGGGAGCTATAGTCCGATGTGAACGGCCTTACCTGTATCGCTTCTGGTGCCAGTCCCAGGCGGTGTTCAAGATGTCGTCAAGCTGCGTGTACTTGGGTTTCCAGCCCATTTCGCTGATGGCCTTCTCCGAGCTGGCCACAAGCACCGCCGGGTCGCCGGGTCGCCGGGGGTGGACGTCCGCGGGAATTGGGTGTCCGGTCACACGCCGGGCGGAGTCGATCACCTCCCGGACACTGAAACCCTTGCCGTTCCCCAGGTTGTAGATGACCTTGTCCCGCGACTCCAGCGCCGCCAGGGCCAGCAGGTGCGCCTCGGCCAGGTCCGACACGTGAATGTAGTCGCGGATGCAGGTGCCATCCGGAGTGGGATAGTCCTCGCCATAGATCCGGATCGACTTGCCGCCGGCCCAGCGCCACATCCAAAATCAGCGGAATCAGGTGGGATTCGGGCTCGTGCGCTTCCCCGCGGGTGATTCCGTTGGGCCCCACCGGAGCTCCAGCCACATTGAAATAGCGGAGCGACGCGTACCGCAAGCCGTGGATCTGGTTGAACCAACGGAGCATGTGTTCCACCAGGAGCTTGGATTCTCCGTAAACATTGGTGGGCTGGTGCCTGGCGTTTTCGGGGATCGGAACGGATTCCGGCTCGCCGTAAACAGCCGCCGTGGAGGAAAACACGATCTTGCGGGGTCCGTGGGCGATCATCGCTTCCAAAAGGCTTAGAGTTGCAGCGGTGTTATTACGGAAGAAGATTTCCGGCCGCACCATGGATTCGCCCGCTTCGATCAGTGCCGCAAAATGCAGCACTGCATCGAATGGCTTTCCCTGTTCCTTTGCTTTGGTGAACATCCCCTCGATCAGGGGACGGTCCTCGAGCTCTCCTTGCACGAACGCAATTTCCGGAGGGAGGAGATCTCGCCGGCCGTGGCTCAAGTTGTCAAGGACAACAGGTTCATGACCGCGTTCAGCAAGCAGACACGCTACCGTGCCACCAATGTACCCCGCACCGCCAGTAACCAGGATCTTCACAAAAATTCTTACCTTTCGTGCTCGTTTTTGGGTTACTCTTAGACTATTAAATCAAAGTGTAGCTACAGAGTTTTAGTAGGATGGGCAGTTTTCCCTTTTGGGCCGACTTTTTACCGGATCTCCAATCGGAAACTCGTGGCTCAAAAGTGGTAGTGAATTTGTCTTATTTTGCGGTCTTATTTGCCCTCGGACATGCAGCGGAGTCTTTTTTATGTCCAATGAACATGCGGATTCAATTCAGCAAATGGCTAATTTGATCCTCCGCAAATACAACTATTTGATCAATACGTTTTTTTCGACTGTCCATTACTATTATGGCAACAGTTTCCCTATTTCCCCCTTCAAACAATATAGGGGAACCATCTCATCAGCCGAATTTGCTTGCGGGCACTCAGTTTCCGCCCGTCGAGACAATAGAGTGGTCAATGGGGACATTTGTTGTTTCGGTAGTGGATCAAACAGGCCAATCGAGGATTCTGCATCCGTAAGTGCGCAATTTTTCATTGATTCAGCAGCTGTTGCGGGGCTAAGGTAAGCGCAAAGGTTGGTCCGATGATTCCGGTGAGTAGGTGTCCTGTCGTGAAGCAAAGCTCAGAACGAGGAATAGACTAATGTCGGTGAATCAACCTCCAATTCGGGCCAACTTTGGCTTGCTACCTGAAGTGCAGAAGAGTCCCACTTCAATTGTGACCAGCGCTGCCATCAACCTTGCGATTCTCGGCATTGTCCTTTACGTGGGCATGACCGCCAAGCGGGTTATTCAGGAGCACAAGTTCGAGCAGACGGAACTGATCTTCCCTACCACGCCTCCTCCTCCACCGCCGCCGATGAAGATGAAGTTGCCAACGCCCCCCAAGATCGAGCCGCCTCCACCCAGGCCGGCCGCGGTCAAGCTTGAGGCACCCAAGATCAATATTGCCAAGCCGGAGCCCAAGCCTGAAGTCAAGCCCATCCTGATGGAAGCCAAGCTGAACGTGCCGGTAATCAAGGCGGCCAAGCCGGCCATCGTCCTGGCCCCACAGCCCAAGGCAGCTCTTGCAGCGGCAGCCGCTCCCGCGCAGGTCGAGCAGGCCAAGCCCTCAACCGCTCTGGTACATCTGGGCGAGACATTCGGCGTGACGCCAAATCCCAATGCCACCAGGCCAGCAACCGTTGCCGCGATCGGCAACCCGTACGGCGGCATGAACGGCCCGGCAGTCGCTCCCAAAGGTGTGGTCGGTTCTACCGGCCTCGGCAATGGCACCAAATCCGGCTCCAATGCTGGAATCGTCGGCAAGGTAGCATCTGCCGGCATTCCGGGATCAGCAGGAACAGGCAACGCCTACGGCGGCGGTAAGGTAGCTTCCGCGGGTATCCCTCAGATGCAGCAGGCGACCGTTGCCACTCCGGCCGCCAACGCAGTACCCAAGTCTACTAACCTCGAAGTGCTTTCCAAGCCCCCGGTGCAGTACACATCTGAAGCTCGCCAGCTCAAGGTGCAGGGCGACGTGGTGTTGCGCGTCACTTTCACCGCCAGCGGGCAGGTTCTAGTGCAAGGAATTGTTCATGGCTTGGGACACGGTCTGGACGAGGAAGCCCGCCGCGTAGCGCAGCAGATTCGTTTTCGGCCTGCGACGCGCGATGGTCAACCCGTTGATCTTACAACCAATATCACTATTACCTTTCAGTTAGCATGAAATCTAATACAGAGCTATACGGCCAGTAGACCCAATGTTTCGGGACCTTACCCCGCTTAGATCAGAACGGCAGGAGTTGAGATGAATTTACGGACGATCCCCCTATCCTTCCTGACACTTACGCTGCTTGCGACACCTGGATTCGCCAAAAAGCAGCCTAAGTATGAGCCAGCACACCAACTGACTGCCGACCAGTCAGCCCTAGTCCAGCGGGCGATAGGACGGGAAAAGGTTCTCATCAAGAGCATCCAGCAGCATACGCCGCTGGTGGAAACCTACATCCAGAACACCCGCCCGGACATCAAGCTGTACCAAGTGCCGGTTTCCGACGACTACATGCTGAGCCGTGTGGACTTCGGAAAGGGCTTTTTTGACAAGAGCTACCAGCCGCGCGGCCAGAAGCAGAAGGGATTCTTCAAGAACTCACTGGCTTCAATCACCGGACTGACCAAGGCTCTAGGGCTTGATACCAAATACACTTATAATCCGCTCGGATTCACTGAGATGATGTTCCTCGATCCTTCGGGGTTCGACCAGACTCATTATCAGTTCAGTTATGTTCGTCGTGAGTTCCTGGGCACCGTCCGTACCTGGGTCTTTGACGTGCACCCCAAGGTTTCCGGAATGGGCCGTTTCTACGGCCGCGTGTGGATTGAAGACGAGGAAGGCAACATCGTCCGCTTCAATGGCACCTTTACCGGGCCGAGCAACGAGGACTCCTCCAAGCACTACTTCCACTTCGACAGCTGGCGCATGAATGTACAGCCCGGAATCTGGCTGCCGGTAGCAGTCTACGTCGAAGAGTCGGAGCGCACCGAAGGCGAAAAGTCCGTTGGACTCAAGGCGCAGACACACTTCTGGGGCTACAGCCTCAAGCTCCCCACTCGCGATAGCGAGAACGTGAGCGTGAAGATCGACGATGCCGTTGACAAGAGCGAAGACTCGGGTGACGTGAGCCCGCTGGCCGCACAACGCGAGTGGGTTACGCAGGCAGAGAACAACGTGATCGACCGCCTGGTGGAAGCCGGCCTTGTGGCCCCGCTGACGCCTAACGGTTATGAGCAGACAGTTCTCGAGCAGATCGTTACCAACCTCGCCGTCCCCAACAACCTGGCCTTCTCGAGCCCCGTCCACTGCCGCGTCCTGCTGAGCGACACGGTTGAGACCACCACGGTGGGCAACACCATCCTGGTGAGCAAGGGCCTGATTGACGCCATGCCGAACGAGCCGACCATCGCATCGGTCATCTCCATGGAACTGGCGCACATTGCCCTCGGCCACCACATTGACACCCGCTACGCCTTCAACGACCGCCTGCTCTTCCCTGATGAATCCACGTTCCAGCGGATCGACATGTATCACACCGATCACGACAACGAGGAAGCGCAGAAGAAGGCAGGCGAGTACCTGCAAGCGTCCATGTACAAGGATCAGCTCCCACTCGCGGGCCTGTTCTGGGAACAGCTTGCGGATCGCGGCAAGGTTCTGAAGGCGCTTAACACCCCGAAGCTGGGCGACAGCCTGCTGCGGGCTGATGGCACCCCTTGGATGACCACTGTTGCGCACGGCGCTCCCAAGCTCAACTGGGATGACCTGGCGCAGGTTCCGGCCCTGCCCCTGGGCAGCTGGCTCAAGACCGATCCGTGGGACGATCGCGTGCACATGCTGAACGCCAAGCGGTATGCTCCCATGAACCCGCGCGACAAAATGCCGCTCGAAGTGACCCCGGTTTATTTCAAGCTGCAGCGCTACAACACCCCCATCAACGCCGGCTCCCCAGATCAGCCTGCCAGCGGCCAGCAGGGCGACCAGAACGCGCAGCCCAGCACCAACCAGTCAGCGCCTCCTCCGAGCGCGTCGCAGCCTGTAGCAGGCGACACTTCGGCTCAACAGCAGACGCCGGCGCCGCCTCAACCGTAAACACGATCCTGCGAACGTACAATGGCCGGGGGAACTCTTCCCCCGGCCATCTCCATTTAGGGCAGAATCCGTCCAAAGAGATGTGCCCATTGCCAAATTCTGCTTCACTGAAATCAGGCTTTCCCGGATGAAACGATCAGTTGTGGTCTTATTTATTTGCCTGTGTGCTCCGGCCGTGATCAGCCATGCCCAGGTCGTCGAATCAGCCAATGCCAGACAGCTCACGATCAACGCGGGCGGCATGTTGTCAGGGTTCGAGCCCGATGAAGGCGGTAACAAGCTTCTCGGCCTGGGCACGTACGCCGACATCCATTTGAGCCACTGGATTCAGCTGGAAGCGGAAGCCCGCTGGCTGCGCTGGAATGAGTACTACGGCGAGCACCAGGACAACTACCTCATCGGCCCACGAATTCCCATCGTGCAACTCGGCGGTAGAACACAGGTGTATGGCAAGGCGCTCGTCGGATACGGCAGAATGACTTTCCCGTTCGGATACGGCTACGGAAGCTTTACTGACTTTGCCTTCGGCGCAGCCGTCGATCACCATCTCAATCGCAAGCTTTCAGTGAAAGCGGACTTCGAGTACCAATACTGGCCCGTATGGCTGAACAACTCCTCGCTCGCTCCTTACGGCGTGAGCATAGGAGTTGGATATCGGGTGTTCTAAAGCCTGCGTTCAGGACCGGGAAGTGCGAGGGAAGCACAAAGTAAGAAGGCCCGGAGCAAATGCTCCGGGCCTTCTGGCAGTTCGCTTAAGCGGCAGTTACTCAGCGGCCGCTTCCACAGCCTTGGTCTGCGCGACGGTCCAATCGGGCGCACCTACCTTGAAACGAGCGAAGCGGCGAACGGTGATATTTTCACCCAGCTTGCCTACCTTCTGCGCGATCAGTTCCTTGATGCTGACGGCCTGGTCCTTGATGAAAGGCTGCTCAATCAGGCATACCTCTTCGTAGAACTTGGCCATCTTGCCATCGACGATTTTCTCGATCACGGGAGCTGGTTTGCCCGTGGCAGCGGCCTGCGCGCGGAAGATTTCCTTCTCACGCTCGAGGTCCTCGGAGGTCACGTCTTCCGCCTTCACATAGCGCGGATCGGTGGCCGCGATATGCATCGCAATGTCTTTCATAAGGTCCTGGAAATCTTCTGTGCGGGCCACAAAGTCGCTCTCGCAGTTGATTTCCAGAAGCACGCCGATCTTGCCGCCGGCGTGAATGTAAGTGCCAATGGCGCCCTCGTTGGTGGTACGGGCAGCCTTCTTCTGCGCGGAGGCCATTCCCCGCTTGCGCAGCACAACGAAGGCATCCTCGATGTCACCCTTTGCTTCCTGCAGAGCCTTGAGGCAGTCGCCCATGGGCGCCCCGGACTTTTCGCGAAGGTCCTTCACCAACTTTGCATCAATCTTTTCGCTCACCGTCATTCTCTCTTCCTTCTCGTTTCCTGTTCCAATCCCATTCAGTTCGGTTCTGTGTTCCCGCGGTTCCAGATACCTGGCGCGAAGCGCAGTTGCCCGTGCGGCCAGCACCAAAAGAAAAGCGTGGCACTTGCTGCTGGCGGCCACGCTTTACCTGCTTCGCGCGCCGCTAGGCGCGAGAAAGACTTAGTGACCACCCTCGGCGACTTCGGCCTCTTCCAACAGGGCCGCGACAGCTGCCGGGGCTTTGCGGATTCCTGCGCCCAAAGCTGCATCGAAGTCGATGTCTTCTGCCGGAGCAGCATCCGCAGCCGCGGACTCGTCGGCCGCAACCGCAGGCAGTTCCTCGGCGAATGCCTTGTCGCCCACCAGGTTGACGCCCTCGGCCGCCGAATCGGCGATTTTCGAGGCGAACAGGCGAATGGCGCGCAGGGCGTCGTCGTTGCCGGGGATAACGTAGTCCACCACGGTCGGGTCGCAGTTCGTGTCAACCACGGCTACCACCGGGATGCCCAGCTTGCGCGCTTCCTTCACGGCGATCGCTTCGTTGTTCGAATCGATGATGAACAGCGCGTCGGGCAGCCGCTTCATGTTCTTGATGCCGGCCAAATTGGCCTGGAGATGTTTGCGCTCGCGCTCCAGGCGAATCACTTCCTTCTTGGTCAGCAGTTCGTACCGGCCATCGGTGGCCATTTCGTCCAATTCCTGAAGGCGCTTCACCGATTTCTGCACCGTCACCCAGTTGGTAAGCAGCCCACCCAGCCAGCGCTGGTTGATGTAGGGCATGCTGGCGCGATTGGCTTCTTCAGCAACCGCATCCTGGGCCTGGCGCTTGGTGCCGACGAACAGAATCGTCTTGCCGCTTGCGCACAGTTCGGTTACAAACTTTGACGCATCCTTGAACAGCTTGAGCGTCTTCTGCAGGTCGATGATGTAGATCCCGTTGCGCTCGCCAAAAATATATTCCTTCATCTTCGGATTCCAGCGCTTGGTCTGATGCCCGAAGTGAACACCTGCTTCGAGCAGCTCCTTCATTGTGATCGTGGCCATTGGCCTCCTTTGTGGAATTGCATCCGGGTGGTCGATGCCGGCGCCCGAATTGAACCCGCTTGCGCGGGGGATTGATACTACCGTGAACATTGACCGTTGGTCCGTGTCAGCGCCAGAGCGTTAACAATCGCTCTGAACCCACTCAACGTACCCCTGGCCATTGCAAGCGGGTTAGCGCTTGCTGAACTGGAACCGCTTGCGGGCGCCCTTCTGACCGTACTTCTTGCGCTCTTTTTGGCGAGCGTCACGGGTCAGCAGGCCTTCCGCCTTCAAAACTTTGCGCAGATCGCCGTTGAATTCAACAAGGGCGCGGGCAACACCCATCTTTACCGCATCAGCCTGGGCAGCCACGCCGCCGCTCTTAACCGTGGTAACCACGTCAAAGCTGGAGGCGAGTTCGGCCACCACGAGGGTCCGCTTGGCGGCCACGCGCTGCTGCTCGGTCACAAAGTACTCTTCGAACGCTTTACCGTTCACCTTCCACTCACCGGTGCCGGGACGCAGAAAGACGCGGGCGATCGCCGACTTGCGGCGGCCCGTTCCGTAATATTGAACCAAATCAGCCATTCATTCCTCGTATGCTCTCAGCCGTCAGCCTTCAGCTTTCAGCTTCTCGTGCTCAAAAATTCAAGTTCCGTTTCGCCTTGGCCTTTCGCTCCAGCAATAAAAGCTGAAAACTGAAGGCTGTAGCTGCTTTTACGCCACTTCCAGCGCAATGGGTCCCTGCGCCTGGTGGGGGTGCTGGTCGCCCCGATAAACCTTCAGCTTGGTTGCCATCTGGCGGCCCATCTTGCTCTTGGGCAGCATGCCCTTGATGGCCTCTTCAAGGATCTTCTCCGGTCTGCGCTTGAGCAGGCGGGTAAAAGACTCTTCGCGCAGTCCACCCGGGAAACCCGTATAGCGGCGGTAGACCTTGTTCTGACTCTTCAGGCCCGTGAGCCTGACCTTTTCGGCATTGATCACGATCACGTGATCGCCCATGTCAATGTACGGCACATACTGGGGATTCAGCTTGCCAGCAAGCACGCTTGCGGCCTTGGTCGAAAGACGGCCCAGGGTCTGGCCGCTCGCGTCAATCACAAACCACTTGCGGGGGATATTCTTTCCGCTCGGAACAAAGGTCGACATCTCTCTCCTGCCTATCCAAAACTCTCTGGCTTCCGCCGTCAATACTTCGCGCAAAGCGCGTACGCCCGCGCGAATTGTGCACGGGCCAATGTTCCACCCACTTCCAAACAAGCCTGTTCGGGTGAGGATTGCGGGGTTGGCCCTCTCTGGGCTCCTGACTCTGCTGGACTTACATCGGGTCCCAGCAGAAGGTGGCCTGTTCCAGCCAAACCTCGGAAAAGGTTCAGCAAGCCGGGTCCGGACTACCTGCACAGACCCCAGGCGCAACACCGCACAAGGACTCCAGAATACGCGATTTAAAAGTGGGAGTCAACGACTTGCGGCAGTGGAAACCCCCGTTTCCGGTTCATCGCGCCAGAAACTCCACCAGCGACGCGCCCAGGAACAGCGGCACCACCAGCACGTAGATCCTGAACACATCCCAAACCCCGTTGAGCGGGATACTCAGCCACTGCCGCGATGAACCGTAACCCCAACGGCTTTTCGGCAGTACGAATCCCAGACCGAGTCGCACGCCAGCTCCGCCTGCAATTGAATATGGAATGAGTTGCAGCGCCAGAACGCCCAGATAATAGCTCGCTTCGCGCCACGAACTCAGCCGGCTCTTGTGGTCGCCATCGACGGAAACGATGCCGCCGATCCACCCGCGGTACGCAGCCACCGGAAACGGTATAACGATTCCCAGGCCCATGACCGTGGTGGGAATCGCGCCTCGGCCCAGATTTCCGGCGAAATCGAATAATGCCGCACGCACCGGAAAGCCTTTCATCGCGGCACCCATCGCCGGGTCGCTCGCCACCGCCTGACCAACAATCTTGTCGCCTTGAGAAAGTGCAAACGCGGAATGCGCATGCACCATAACTGCGCCACCCACCACTCCCAGAAGGTAGGTCAGGCCGATCCAGAGAATTGGCTGGCGCGCTCGTTGAAATGCTGCGATCACTGAACAAGCGAAATCCCTCATCGCCGGACCCTTTCATCGACACGCACCGAAAGCATAGGTATGAGTTCGAACGTACGCCGACTTATGGAGACAAAGACGTAATCCCTATCACACAAGAGACCCGAAAACAGATCGCGACAAATATGCGATATCGCCTAGCCCGACGCGCGAAAGGCACAATGCAATTCTTCTTCGGGATTGAAACGAAGTGGCAGGTATTTCCACTAGATGTTCAGCAACACTCTGATGCCTCATCAGAGCACCTCTCCCGAAGGAAATTAAAAATTATGAAAAGGCTGTTCTCTGCCGTCACATCCATCCTTGTGCTTGCCGCCTCTGTGGCCGGCTTCGCGCAGGCTCCCCACAAGATGCAACCCAACGAGCGCGCCCTGAACCTGCCCGGCGCGACGACAATCGAAGCGCCTCCAACCGGCTTCGATCCTATCGTGGCTTCGGACGAAGACCTTGCCTATCACGGCTTCCCGCCTCGTCCCAACCAGGTTGAACAGCCCAAGGCTTATGCCACCTGGGTAAAGGCGATGAGCCACTCCAAGAACCGCATCGCTCCTTCGCTTCAGCAGACCGCCATCTTCCACGGGCCGGCCAAGGTGCAGAAGGACCCTCCGATTGCAGCAGCGGCAGAAAGCAACGCGGGTCGCATGCCACAGCCGAGCAACACCCTCTACTCCTCCAACTGGAGCGGCTATGTTGACTTCAGCGGTGCATCGAGCTACGGCTCCTCGTCCTACTACTACATCGTGAACGACATGATCGTTCCGGTCGCAGAGCAGGCCTTCGGCGCGTGCACGGGCGGATGGGACTGGGGTTCGGAGTGGAATGGGATCGACGGCTGGGGCTCAAGCGATGTGCTGCAAGCCGGTGTCGAATTCGATGCATACTGCTCAGGCAGCACTCGCTCGTCCTACTATTCGGCGTGGTACGAGTGGTATCCCTACGGTGAAGTCCGCATCTCCAGTTTGCCCGTCGCTCCCGGCGATGAAATCTTCGTCGAAGTCTGGCACACGTCTTCCACGCAGGGTTACGCATACCTGGTGAACTACACCACCAACCAGTCTGTGCAAGTAGGATTCACAGCTTACCCCGGTCATCCGCTGATCGGAAACTCGGCGGAGTGGGTAGTTGAGCGTCCGACCGTCGGTGGCAGCGTGGCGACCCTTACGAACTACACTGCTATCCCGTTCTTCGATGCCTACGCTTACACCGAGTCAAGCAGCTTCTACGACATCGCCAACGGCAATCCGGTTGACATGGAGAGCGGCACCACCGTGATCTCCTATCCGGAATACACCGGGGTGGAAGCCTTCGTGGCCCACTATTAAGGCGTTTCCCTCCCCCAAATCCCTGCACAAAAAATGTGGCGACGGCTGATTGGCCGTCGCCACATTTTTCTTTTGGAGCTGCACCGCATTTGAATGCCGGCGCACCTTGCGAGCCCGTGCTTAGGCCGCTGTCATTTCTGACGCGCGGACACGGAACCGCTTCATCTGCACTGACAATGCACGCTCGATCTTCTTCAAATCGCCGCGCTCATTGGGCATGGCAAAGGTGCTGGCAATGCCGGTTTTCGAAGCGCGCCCGGTGCGGCCGATGCGGTGCACAAAGTCTTCGGCCAGCTTGGGCATGTCGTAGTTCACCACGTGCGCAATGTCCTTGACGTCGATGCCGCGCGCGGCAACGTCGGTCGCCACCAGCACGCGGTGACGCCCCTCAGAGAACCCCTTGAGGGCGGAGTTGCGTTGCGACTGCGTGCGGTCGCCGTGAATCTGGGCAGCTGCATGACCCGACCGCTCGAGCCTCCGCGCCAACCTGTCGGCGCCGTGCTTGGTGCGCACGAAAACCAGGAAGCTTCCCTTCTCTGCGGTGAGCAAATGTTCAAGCAGTTCCTGCTTCTTGCTCTGGTCCACTTCAAAGGTGCGAAGTTCCACATTCTCGGCGGGCTTGGAAACATTGCCGATCTCTATGCGAACTGGATTGGTAAGGTACCGCTTCGCTACGTCGCGCACCGCGCCTTCAAGCGTGGCTGAGTAGCAAAGCGTCTGGCGCTTCTGCGGCAGCTCGGCGCAAATACGCGCGATGGCCGGCTGGAAGCCCATATCGAGCATGCGGTCTACTTCGTCGAATACCAGGATTTGAACCTTGTCGAGGCGAACGAGCCTGCGCTTGATGTAGTCCTCAAGGCGACCGGGCGTTGCCACGATGAGGCGGGCGCCGCGGCGAATGGTGTCGAGTTGCGGGCCTTCCGCCATGCCGCCAACAACGAGTGCGACCATATTTGACTGGTTGGGACGGATGGCGCGATAGGCCTTTTCGACCTGCATGGCCAGCTCGCGCGTGGGCAGCAGAACAAGCGCATTCGCGCCGCGCGTTTCGGACTTCTCAATCATCTCCACAATCGGGATGAGAAAGCTGAGCGTTTTGCCGGTGCCTGTCTGGGCTGTGGCAAGTACGTCCCGGCCCTCAAGCGCGGGGGGAATGGCGCCGGCCTGCACCGGGGTGGGAGTGGTGAATTTGTTGGAGTTGAGCCGCGCCAGAAGGGCGGCTGAAATTGGAAACTGCGAAAACTGAGTCGTCAAAATTTGTCTTTTCAAGGCCAGCGTCGCCCATTTCCCTGAGGCAGACACACGGAGCCAATGTTGTGGGCGTCTGCGCATACACGCGCGCCAGCACATTGTGAATTGCGTAAGGAGGAACCAAATTCGTCTTTCGACTGAAAGCAGCACGCAGAACGCTGGTGCTGACAAGCCGGAGCCGACCCACGCTGTCTTCAGCCGGACGGCACATTTGCCATGCCGGCTACCCCAATCAAGATCCAACCTGCGCATGAGCGCGATCAGACCACTGCGCCGCACAAATCCGGAACATCACCGGCAGGGCGACCTGGGGTTACGCTGTAGGGGCTTGGGGGAAAACTGTGCGGGGCGAAAGCGCCACTCACGACCAAATCACTGAGCGCAAATACAGTTTAGCACGAGTGCGGTTCACGGCCCGTACGTCCTTTGAGGGACACGGGCCGGAACGCTGCGATAGATCTCATTGATTGTTATTGTGTTATCGCCAATTCGGCATGCAGCGTGGCCGCCGAGCTGTCTCCCGTCCACACGTCAAACGTTGACGGCTCAACCGCCCAGACCTTTGTTTGCGGGCTCCAGAACTGAAGCTGGTACTTGCCGAGAGTGAATTTCAGCGTCTGGGTCTCGCCCGGCTTCAGAGCGATACGCTTGAACCCCTTCAACTCCCGCACCGGCCGCGACGCCGACCCAGAGCGCTGGTGGATATACACTTGCGCAACGGAATCGCCTGCCACCGAACCAGTGTTTGTCACATCCACGCTCACCTCGGCCGACTCATCCGCCTTCATGCTGACCTTCGACAATTTCAGATTGTCAAACTTGAACGTTGCGTAGCTGAGGCCGTATCCGAATGGATAGAGCGGCTTGCTGCCGATATCCCAGTAACGCGACGTAAATTGGGGCCGGTCTTCCGGCTCGTGGGTCAGGTTGTGGTTGTAGTAGAGCGGCTCCTGCCCGGCCGAGCGGGGCCAGCTTACCGGCAGCTTGCCGCCGGGATTCACATCGCCGAAAAGTACGTCAGCCACGGCGTTGCCGCCTTCGGTGCCGGGAAACCACGATTCCAGGATTGCGGGAACGTGGCTCGAGGCCCAGGTAATATCGAGCGGCCGTCCGTTCTCAAGCACCAGCACCACCGGTTTGCCAGTCTGTACCGCTGCTTCAAGCATCTGCTCCTGCAATCCGGGAAGTTCCAGGCCGGCGCGCGACGCTGACTCGCTGCTCATGCCGGATGTCTCTCCCATCACGGCGACAACCACGTCCGCATCCGCTGCTGCGGCCTTCACTTTGCCCAGCCAATCGGCGGTCTCTTCAGGGGTGGGAGCGGGAACGACCTTCTTGCCCGAGAACTGATCCAATAGCCCAAGAAAGACCTTGGAGGGCTGAGGTCCGGGAACAAAGCTCATTTCAGCGCCGGATCCCAGCATGCCTTTGATTCCGGCAAGCACCGTAACCGGATGGCTTTTGCTGCCTGAACCAAAGAGCCCTTCCACCGTCCATCCGCCTTCAATGTCTTGTGTGGAATCGGCAAGTGGGCCGATTACAGCAACCTTCTTCACCGACTTCGCCAAAGGCAGGGTATTGTTCTCATTCCTGAGCAGCACCATCGATCGCGCCGCCAGTTTGCGCTCCAAAGCCAGGCCTTCCGGACGGCTTAAAGTCGAATCGACCTTGGTTTCGTCGACGTAAGGATTGTCGAACAAGCCAAGCTGGTATTTGATCGCCAGGATGGGCAGTACCATGGCATCGATCTGTGCCATGGGAACCTTGCCGTCCGTGACCAGTTTGGGAAGATTCTTGGTATACGTTCCGCTTGCCATGTCCATGTTCAGCCCGGCTGTGATCGCCTTGTACGCAGCGTCAGGTGGATCGGCCGCGTAACCGTGCGTTACCAGGCTCCCTACCGCAAATGCATCGGACACGACAAATCCCTTGAAGCCAAGATCGCCGCGCAGGATATCCGTGAGCAGCCAGTGATTGCCGCTGGCTGGCACATCGTTCAAATCCATGTACGCCGACATGAAACTGCCCGCACCCTGCATCGCGGCGGCGTGAAACGGCGGGAGGTACACGTTTCGGAACAGTTCCTCCGGAATGTACGAAGAGTCGTAGTCCCGGCCGCCCTCAGCCGCGCCATAGCCGGCATAGTGCTTCACGCACGCCAGCACGCTATCGGGCCCCAGTGTCGCACCCTGGAAGCCCCTTACCTGCGCCATCGCCATTGCCGCGCCAAGGTAAGGGTCCTCGCCAGCACCCTCGACAATGCGGCCCCAGCGCGCATCGCGAGCAATGTCAACCATCGGCGTGAAAGTCCACTGGATGCCGGCTGCGCGCGCATCCTGGCCAGCCACCCGCTGAGCCTGTTCTTCAACTGAGGGATCCCACGACGACGCCATTGCAAGCGGCACAGGGAACACCGTTCGATAGCCATGGATCACATCAAATCCAAAGAGAATCGGGATGTGCAACCGGGATTTTTCGACCGCGATATGCTGCATCCGGTTGATCTCTTTCACGTCGATCAGCCACAGAATTGAGCCGACGCCGCCATGCGCGATCAGATCATCCGGCTTCTCAGAACTGAGCCCGGGCAAGACGATGCCTGCTGCCTGCGTCAGTTGCCCGACCTTCTCTTCGACCGTCATTTGCTTTAACAACGCCTGCGCCCGCTGCTCGTTCTGGGGACTGAAAGGAGCCTTCTGCCCGAACGCGGCAGTGACAGTGCAAAAGAGCGTGAAGGCGAAAAACTTACGGAGAACAGACAGCCGTGTCTGGGACATTCGGGGTACCTTTCAAAGTGACAAGCGAGAATAGACGCTGCGGGGGCAGTTTGTCAGCAATGATGGTCATCCCCTTTTATTGCGTCTAGACGATGGAGGTGTCTTAGTCGCGCTCTTCGAGGCGCGCCACAACGCGTTTCACGAGGGTTTCCACTTCGCCCTCGTTGCCGCGACTGGGTCGGGGAGGATCTGGGATGCGGGCCAGCCGGGCATCCGGCAGTCCCATACGGCTCTTGAGGGCCAGCAAATCGTTCAGCTTCTCGCTGGGAATCTCCTGCAGCGGACGGCCAATCTGCTGCGCAATCACCCACGTCCGGCAGTAGGTGTCGAGAACCTCAACCAGCCACTCGGCATGAGTCACCGTATCTGACCAGCACACCACGCCGTGATTCGCGAGCAGGATGGTGTTGTGATACTCCACAAACGGCAAGACAGTCTCTGCAAATGCCTGTGTGCCCGGTGTCTCATACGGCGCAACTGCTGCCGGGCCGATGAAGAATTCATACTCCGCAATGTAGCCATTGGGCGGAGCCGATCCGGTCACAGCAAAGGCCGTTGCGTGCGGCGGATGGCAGTGCACCACGGCGCGAGCCAGGGGATTGGCTTTGTAGATCTCCAGGTGCAGCAGAATTTCACTGGTCCGCATGCGGTCGCCCGCCAGGATGTTGCCGTCGAGATCGGAGAGGCAGATGTCGGCAGGCTCCAGATCGCCCTTGCTCATCATGGTCGGAGTGCAAATCACGTATTTCGAGCCGAGGCGCGCGCTGATGTTGCCGCCGTTCCCGTCAACATACTGACGCTGCCAGAGTTTTCGGCCCACCGCGATAATCTCAGCCCGCAGGGCATCAGCCTCAAAGGAATTAGCCGCGGCAGTCGGCGAAACATCGCTCGACTGCGGCTCGCGCAGAACTTCCACCACCGCCTGCACCACTTCCCTCACCTGGCTGAGGTTCGCTTGCTCCACAACTGAATCCTTCCCCACCTGAGACCTCACTTGCAGCCCGCGAACACGCCAGAATCTGCTCACTTCAATTTAAAAGCAAATCCGCAGCATGATCCGGTGACTTGGATCACATGTTCGTACAGCTCAGAATGGCATTTCAGGCTCCCGGCATCGCCACCTTTCTCTCCGGGCAAAATGAAAAACGGCGCCTCGTCTCGGAGGCGCCGTTTCTCTTCTCATGTCTACCTGTCCGCCCGCACCAGCTTCCGCTGCAACGCCTCCAGGGTCTGCCCCTTGGTCTCGGGATACACGAACAGCACCACCAAAAACTGCACCACAGTCATCACCGAGAAGAAAATGAAAGGCGCGCTCTTGCCAATGGTCGCTACCAGCACCGGGAATTCGAGCTGGATGATCGTGTTCATGAACCAGTGGCTGGCGCTGCCCAGTCCCTGCCCTTTCGACCGGACCGAATTGGGAAACACCTCACCGATATAGACCCAGATCACCGCACCCTGTGAAACCGCAAAGAACGCGATGTAAACAATCAGCAGCCACAACAGCGCTCCCGGATGGGAGTTCGTGCCGAAGATCCAGGCCACCCCGGCCAGACAGCTAGCCGTCCCCACCGCGCCAATCAGCAGCAGCGTCTTGCGTCCCAGCTTGTCGATCAACGACATGCCAATGAGCGTGAACACAAAGTTGGTGGCGCCGATGGCGATGGCCTGCTGGTCCCCGGAGATCTGGCTGAACCCGGCCGAGGCGAAGATATCGTTGATGTAGTAGAGAATCGCGTTGATGCCGGCAAGCTGGTTGAAGGCGCCAATCGAGATCGCCAGAAACAGCGGGTAGCGGTACTTCCATTGAAAGACTCGCTCGTGGGCCGTGGCATGTTCCTCGGCGAGGGCGGCGCGAATGTCCTTCAACTCCCCTTCGGGGTCTGCTTCTCCCATCATTTTCAGCACGCTCAGGGCTTCGTCTATGCGGTTCTGCGAAGCCGACCAGCGCGGGCTGCGTGGAATCCCGAACAGCAGAATCAGAAACCCAATGGCAGGAATGCCGGCAATGCCCACCTGCCAGCGCCACTCCGTCGCGCCCAGGTGCATGGTGCGGATGACGTAATTTGAGGTGTACGCCACCATGATGCCGAACACCACGTTGAACTGGAAGGCTGCCACCATGCGCCCGCGCCATTTGGCCGGCGCCAGCTCCGCAATATAGACGGGGCCCAGCACCGAGGACGCGCCGATACCCAGTCCGCCGATGAAGCGGAACAGCAGAAAGGATGGCCAGTTCCACGCCAGCCCGCAGCCCACCGCTGACACTATATACAGAACCGCGGTCAAACGGAGGGTTTCGCGCGAGCCCAGTTTTTGGCCGACCTGGCCCGCGCCCAAAGCCCCAATCACCGTGCCCACCAGGCCGATTGCTACGGTGAGGCCCTTGTTCTGCGGTGACAGGTTGTAGAGCCGCACCAGCGCGTCGATGGCGCCGGCAATCACCACCGTGTCAAATCCGAAGAGCAGACCACCGAGCGCGCCGGTCAGGGTGGCCTTCGTCAGGTTTATATTGGGTCGCATCGTAGGGGTCCTGGTTGTTGAGAGCTGGAAGAACAGACCATCCTACAGACTAAGGTCGTGAGTCGTATAGGCTCGGCGTCCCCTCGACTCTTGCCATTCAGGACGCTTCTCTCGTTCGAGAAGGCTTGACCAACAGAACCCGGCAGCGATCACTGCCCTCGGCCGTCAGCGCCGTTGGCATACGCGTTTCCATGTAAGCACAATCCCCGGTTTCCAGCCTCTGCGCTATCCCGTCCGTCACCAACTGAACGGTTCCTTCGAGCACATGTAAAAATGCGCAAATCTCGGCATTCGACTCCGCGACCGCGTAAGGAGTCGTCGTCAACTCCACCATCTCCGCCGTCATGCAGGGATTTTCTGACGGCACGTTCAACGGAATCGTCGCGGCCATATCAGTCATACGCGCATTGGCATCCAGGTGCGCCCTGCGTGTTACCGAAAGCGTATGCCTTGAAGGCTCGTTGAAAAAGTGCCCCAGGCCCACACCGTAAACCCGACAGATCGTTGCAAGAGTGGGGAGCGTCGGAATCATGCGCTCCGTTTCCAGCTTCGAAAGAAGCGCCGTCGACAATTCCGTCTCCGCGGCAAGCCTTGACAGTGTCATGCGCTTCCGGTTGCGCAGCGCACGCAATTTCATTCCGATGCAATATGGCTCCAGTGACCAGTGAGCGTATGAAACTGGCTTGGACATGGTGACTCTCCCATCTCCAAGACTGCGCGTTTGCCGCCATGTGAAACCGGAGAAATTTTGGAAATTATTGATCGCTTTCCACGATAAAATAAAAACGACTTCTTCGGTCCCTGCGGGCACCGATTTCCCCCCCCTCTTGTGGAGCGATTCCGGCTCACGCAAAGCGCGTTCGCCCAACCCGATTCTCCACTTCGCGTGTTGTAACGGAGCCAGTCTAGTCCGCATTCAAGCGAAGGAATCTCAGACAGTCGATTTTTCCAAAATCCCCAACCTTTTTTCAAATGAGGCTATTTTGCGCATGACATTGTCCACCACAAAATCCCCCTTCGTCACCCTCGCCCACATCACGATTCTGGCAGCGCTGTTTCTCTTCAGCGGCACCGTGTGCATAATGGCACAGTCCAATTCGAAAGACGCTCCCGACGTTCTCGTACTCAGTAACGGCGACACGTTGCACGGCAAGCTCGTCGATGAGGTTGGAGGAACAATCACCTTTCATACCGACGCATTTGGAGACGTCGCAGTCTCCTGGGACAAAATCAAGGAACTGCACGCGGCCGGTAATTTCACGGTGCTTGATAAAAACGTGAAGCGCGGCAGCAAGAGACATAAAGCTGAGGTCCCTGCAGGAGCCATTGATGTCGCGGACGGAAACGTCACCGTGCATTCCACAAACCCGCCCCCTCCCATCCCGGTCAAGAACGCCGAATACATCGTGGACGCACAAACTCTCGACAAGCAACTGAATCACGAACCCAACTTACTCAGCGGCTGGAATGGTGCGGCGACCGCGGGAGCCACGCTGGTACAGGCGACTCAGAATCAATACACGGTTTCAGGCGCTCTCGGACTGGTGCGCGCAGTACCCACTGTTACTTGGCTCAATCCCCGCAATCGCACCTCGTTTGGTCTCAGCGGATCGTACGGAAAAATCACGCAGCCGGCTTACACATCCAACGGTGTCGTTGTCGCTCCTGTCGTAACCAAGTCCGCTATCTTTCATCTGGAAGGCGAACGAGATCAGTACGTCTCGCAGCATTTCTTCGCGCTCGCTCAAACCGCCTTCGACCACAATTTCGCGCAGAATCTGCAACTGCAGCAGATCTACGGTGGCGGCATGGGATGGACCATCTTTTCAACCCCGCGCCATTCTGCCGACCTGAAAGCCACTCTGCAGTACGAGAAGCAGCAGTTCATCAGCAGCCCGGACAGCGGCAATCAGAACCTCATCGGATCCACCTTCTCGGCGAACTACCTGCTGAAGACGAGACTCTTTTCCTACGCGCAGAGCCTCGGGTTCATTCCCGCCTACAACGCGCCGCGCGACTACTCCGCCACCGAGACCGACACCATCGCGTTTCCCGCATACAAAAATCTCGCCTTCTCTCTCGGCACCATCGACAGTTACCTGAACGACTCGCCCGTCTCCGTCCCACCCACAAAGCGCAACTCATTCCAGTTCACCATGGGTCTCACATACGCCATCAAATCGAAGTACTGATCCGCCAACACTTCGAAAATGGAATCGAATCCTACAACCTTCAGATCATTGCTGGATTTTTTTCTCCCGCGATGGTGATGCTGCTCACATCGAGGCGGCGAGTAATCGTCTGGAGATTAATCAAGTCATCGAATGTTTCCTTTTCAACCCTCATTTCCGCCCAGCGAAGAGCATAATTGATTCATCCATCGCGCAGCCTGGGCGGAGACAATTTCCTGGACTGCCATGGCCTTCTTCCCCGGGGGTCATTGAGCAGGAAGATTCGCCTGATTTGCGGATCTAAGCCCTGAGGCCATGCGTCAGATCGGCCTTCCGTTGGCGGTCTTCCTGGGATTGTGCGGCCGGGGATGAATTTTTCGTTGTTGCAAGCGGACTCGATCAAAGAATTCGGCTTCACCTTTGGCAATCTTCGCCTGGAGCCGGACGGCACCTTAATAAACAGCGACGAAGCCATTCATCTGACACCCAAGGAACTAGCCGCGCTTCGCATTTTGCTCGCCAATCCCAACCGGATTGTAACCGCGGCGCAATTGAAGGAGATGCTCTGGCCTGACGTGTACGTGACCGCTGACAGCGTTCCCCGCTGCATCTCATCACTGCGTTCCCGTCTCGGTGCTGACGTCAATATCCGCACCATCTACAAACGTGGATACCGTCTCGAATCTCCCGTTCATCGATACTCATCGTCACAGCCGGACAATCTCCCCCGCCTGGCAATCGTTCCGTTCGAAGTGGCCATGTTCGTTCCTGAACACCTTGGCGTAGCTTTCGCAGAGGAAGCTGCCGCGCATCTTGCATCCGTCCAGCCGCCGACTGTGCGCTTGCTGGCCCATGAGTCCGTTCTCACCCTCGCGGGCACCGGTCTGAGCGCACTCGAGATTGGCAAAAAAGTTGGAGCCGACCTTGTCCTCTCGGGCACTCTCCAGGCTTCCGCTTTGTTCCTCCGCTTACGCGCCGAGATGATCCGCGTCGAGGATGGAGCTGCGATCTGGGTTGAAGATTTTGTCGCCTCCCGCGAACACCCCGCCATCCTCCAACAGCGCCTGTCAGACCGCCTCTGTTACCGACTCGGCAGACACCTGCCGGTTTCCCTCGCCCCATTCGTCAGCGCTGCAGAATCGACCGAGCCTGACCCCGCATACGACGCCTTTCTCGAAGCTCGCTTTGAATCCCACATCCGCGAGCCCCATCGCATGCAGCACGCCATGAATCTTCTTCGCAAATCGGCCGACCTCAATCGCAACAACCTTGCCGTCTTCGAGCAGCTAGTGCGCGTGTCAACCGATCAGTGCCTTTATGGATATGTCTCTCCGGCCGAAGCTGCCGAACAGATCCGTCGCGCAGCTGACTCATTTCCCGAAACAGGCCACGCCTCCACAACAATTCTTCCTGCTCTCGGCTGGCTCCTGTTCCACGTCGAACACCAGTTGCCCTTCGCGATGCGCATGCTCAATGAAGAATCTCCCTCCGGATTCGACTCATGGTCGAACGGCTTGCGAATCATGCTCGCCATGAGCCGTGGCCGTTTTGATGAAGCGCGCGATCTGCTCGATGAAGCCCTCTGTGACGACCCCTATGCCCCATCTCTCCATGCTCATCTCGCATGGGCACACCATCTCGCCGGATGCGTCACGGAGAGCATCGCCCAGGCGCAGCGCTGCCTCGATCTGTTTCCCGGCGACGAGCGCTCGGAGCTCTTCGCGGCGCTTATTCTCGCCTTCAACAATGACGCCGATCGAGCCGCCGACCTGGCGCATCAGGTTGTTCAGAGACGGCCGTCCCTCGATTTCGCCGCCGCGGTGGAGGCCTACGCCCTGGCCCGCACAGACCGTCGCCGTGAAGCCTCTGCCATCCTTGAGCGCCTCCAGTGGCTCGGGCGCGAACGCTACGTCATGCGCTCATTTACCGCCGCTGCATACGCCGAACTCGGCGACATTGCCAGCGCACTCGGCGAGCTACAAGCCGCGGAACAGGCCCACTGCCCGTGGTTCTTCCAGGTCCTCGCCGATCCCCGGCTCACCCGTCTTCACGGTGATCCTCAGTTCGATGGCATGCGCAGGCGTCTCGTTACCATGGAGAACTCCCTGCCGCCCGAGGTGGCGTGCTTCTCATGATTCACCGAAATTGCCTCGCATCGCTCAAGTAAACCGATAAAGCTGGTCAGAATCGGCCCCGGTCGGTTACAGTTCGTGCGTCTGCCTTTCCGGTTCCCAGTCTCCCGCAGCCAGTCCCCCATGGCTCGAGCTGAAGGTGCCGCGAACGGGTCTTGTACGTCTCGGAGGATTCACCGATGTCGCATCGCCGCACCCTTTCAGCCCTGCTGCTTCTCTTCGTATCTGTTGCGCTCGCCGCCCAGGAAACCAGCCAGGCACCAGCCTATCTCGACACCAAGCTCTCCGCGCAACAACGTGCGCACGATCTGGTCGGACGCATGACTCTCGAAGAGAAGGCTACCCAGCTTGAGGACTGGGCAACGGCGATTCCACGGCTGGGCATCCCCGACTATCAAACGTGGAACGAATCCCTGCACGGCGTCGCCCGGGCCGGCTACTCGACGGTCTTTCCGCAGGCCATCGGCATGGCCGCAACGTGGGATACCAACACGATTCAGGGCATGGGCAACATCATCTCCCTCGAAGCGCGTTCCAAATTCAACCAGGCGCAGCGGGAGAACAATCACCGCATCTTCTTCGGTCTCACCTTCTGGTCGCCCAATATCAACATCTTCCGCGACCCCCGTTGGGGACGTGGCCAGGAGACCTACGGCGAAGATCCCTTCCTCACCGGCCGGCTTGGCATCGCCTTCATCGGTGGCGTGCAGGGCAAGGACCCCGATCATCTTCGCGCCGTCGCCACAAGCAAGCATTTCGCCGTGCACAGCGGTCCTGAGAGCCTGCGCCATGGCTTCAATGTCAATCCCAGCAATCGCGATCTCGAAGAGACTTACCTGCCCGCCTTTCGAGCCACTGTAACCGAGGGCCACGTGGCCTCCGTCATGTGTGCCTACAACTCCATCGACGAGTTTCCTGCCTGCACCAACAAGATGCTGCTCAAGGAACACCTCCGCGATGCCTGGGGATTCAAAGGCTTCGTCGTATCCGACTGCGGAGCCATCGTCGATGTGAACAACGGACACAAAAAGACGCCCGACATTGAGCACTCCGCCGCGATGTCCATCCAGGCCGGCACTGATCTCTCCTGCAGCATCTGGACCCCCGGCTTCAACACTCTTGGCAAAGCCGTCAAGGACAACCTGGTTGGCGAAGACGCCCTTACCCAGGCCGCGGAACGGCTTTACACCGCGCGCTTTCAGCTCGGCATGTTCGATCCTCAGGGCGCCAATTCGCTCGACAAGGTTCCCTTCTCCGACACCGCCTCTGAAGCCAATCGCAAGATCGCTCTTCACGCTGCGGAACAGAGCATCGTCCTCTTGAAGAACACAGGAGCACTCCCGCTCAAAGATCAGAAAAAAATCGCCGTCATCGGACCCACCGCCGATCTGCTCACTTCCATCCTGGGCAACTACGTGGGAACGCCGTTGCATCCAGTTACGCCTCTCGATGGCATGCGGAAACAGTTCAAGAGCTCGCCTATTCTCTACGCGCAAGGCTCCACTCTCGCGGAAGGCGTCGGCGTGCCGGTGCCGCGCACTGCATTCGGCCTCACCAAGGGCCTCAAGACCGAGTTCTTCGCCACGCCCGACTGGACCGGCCGCCCCGTCGCCACCGAAACCGAGCCGGAAGTGCAGGGCGACTGGAGAGCCGCGTTACCGGTGCCGCAAGTGCAGACTCGCGACTACTCCGTGCGCTGGTCGGGAACCATCGCCGCGCCCGCACCCGGGCATTACGAATTCTCCGTCGAAGCCGCAGACAGCTTCCCTTACTCGCCAGCCGAGTCCTACCGCATGGTCCTCGACGGCAAAGTCGTCGGCGAAGGCAACCTCCGCACCGGCCACGACATGTCCGCCATGGGAAGCTTCCGCTCCGCGCCCGGCGCATCTCCCACCGCCCCACCAGTCGAAACCTTCGCCCAGACGCCCACAATCGCTTTCGACTTTGCCGATACCACACCGCATGATTTCCGCTTCGAGTACTCACACTCCGCCGATCCCTTCGGCGGCGGAGTAACGCTCAAGTGGAAAGCCCCCGCCGAGGCGCAGCTTGCCGAAGCCCTCGCCCGCGCCAAGGAATCCGACGTCGTTGTCGCTTTCGTCGGACTCTCGCCGGAGCTCGAAGGCGAAGAAATGCCCATCAAGATTCCCGGCTTCAATGGGGGCGACCGCACCAGCCTCGACCTGCCGGCCCCTCAACAGAAATTGCTCGAAGCTTTGTCAGCAACCGGCAAACCGCTCATCGTCGTCCTGCAGAGCGGTAGCGCGGTTGCTCTCAACTGGGCTAACGAACATGCCGCCGCCGTGCTTGAGGCCTGGTATCCGGGCGTCGAAGGCGGTACCGCGATTGCCCGAACTCTCGCCGGCGAAAACAATCCTGCTGGACGTCTGCCAGTCACCTTCTACGCCGGTCTAGATGGCCTGCCTGAATTCACTGACTACGGCATCAAGGGCCGCACCTACCGCTACTTCACCGGCAAGCCGCTCTGGGGCTTCGGCTACGGCCTCAGCTACACAAAGTTCAAGTACGGGGCCGTCAAGCTCTCGGCGGAAACCGTCAAGGCCGGGGATCCCGTGACTGCGACCGTCACCGTCACCAACGCCGGCTCCGTCGCTGGTGATGAAGTCGTGGAGGCTTACCTCAAGACGTCGCAGGAAGGTGGGCCCATCCATTCGCTGGTCGGATTTGAGCGCGTGCACATCGAACCAGGCGTCACAAAAGCCGTCAAACTCCAGATCGATCCACGCTCGCTTTCGAGCGTCGACGACCAGGGCAATCGCTCTATCCTCGCGGGCAAGTACACGCTCAGCGTAGGCGGCGCCCAACCCCAGGAAACAACGGCCAAATCGGAAGCCGGCTTCACAGTCACCGGCTCCGTACCCCTGCCGAAGTAAGGCTCGGTTCACAAATGCGGCAGGCTACTTTGGTGGCCTGCCGTTTTTTATTAACCGGTGTTTGGCTAGGCGGCTGTATCTCCTGAGCACAAACGGCATACAAGCTCAAGGCGGAAAGAGCCCGACTGCTCGCGCTAACTATCATGTGATGGAATCTCGGAATCATGTTACGGCAAAGTCTGCACTATTCTCGCGCCCTCGGTGATAAGCATCACGAGTCATACCTCCCTTCCGCCTGAATAATCATCCATGAAAAGCATGGACAGCCCGGTGCCCACAACGGTATCGTCCGTGCAATCCTCATCTCCCTTCCCACACGGAGGCGTAAGTTGCTCATTGGGATCTTGAAGGAGACATCTCCGGGCGAAACACGGGTCGCCCTGTTGCCGGAGAGTCTCAAAGGACTACGGGCCCAGGGCATTGAAATCACCGTCGAATCCGGAGCCGGAGTTACCTCTGGCGCGGCCGACCAGACCTACATCGACGCCGGCGCATCCGTCACCGCCGATCGCAACGCCCTTCTTGCCTCTGCCGACCTGCTGCCAACCGTCAATACACTTGATTCTGCTGACCAGGCGCGTCTCAAACCCGGCGCCGTCGTCATCGGCTTCCTCAAGCCACTCGACGCCCCCGCCTCCCTGGTCACTGCCATCCAGCAAGGAGCCACGCTCTTCAGCATGGAGCTGATCCCGCGCATCTCACGCGCTCAATCCATGGACGCGCTCTCCTCCATGGCCACGGTCGCCGGATACAAGGCCGTCATCATGGCCGCCGATCGCCTCCCGCGCCTCTTTCCCATGCTGATGACCGCCGCCGGAACCATCCCGCCCGCCCGCGTCTTCGTCATCGGCGCCGGCGTCGCCGGCCTCCAGGCCATCGCCACCGCACGCCGCCTCGGCGCCGTCGTCGAGGCATACGACGTCCGCGCCGCCGCAGGCGAGCAGGTCCGCTCCTTGGGCGCCAAATTCCTCGACGTCGACCTTGGCGGAATCGCCACCGAAGGTGGCGGGGGTTACGCAGCCGAACTCACCGAGGAAGCCCTCGATCGCGGCCGCGACCTCATCACCAAAACCGCCTCGCACTCTGACGTCATCGTCACCACCGCCCAGGTCCCTGGCCGCCCCGCCCCGCGACTCATCCGCCGTGACGCCATCAGCGGCATGCGCCCCGGCTCCGTCCTCGTCGACCTCGCCGCTCCCGCCGGCGGCAACTGCGAACTCACCCAACCCGGCGTCACTCAACAAATCGGCGGCGTCACCCTCTTCGCGCCCCTCAACCTCCCTGCCGAAGTCCCGGTCCACGCCAGCCATGCTCTACGCCCGCAACGTCCTCAACTTCCTCGGCCTCATCGTCAAAAAAGGCGAGCTCACCATCGACCTCGCCGACGAAGTCCTGGCCGGCGCCTGCGTCGCCCACCAGGGCAAGCCCGTCAACCCCCGCGTCGCCAAGCTGCTCGAATCCATCTCCACCAGCCAATAGGCCGGGTGCCCCAGGTCTCGCTTCTGAGACCTGGGAAAGCTACCAACTCCGCTAACCCCGCTAACTCCGCTGAGAGAAGAAGAAAAATGAATCCCGCCGTCCTCATCGCTTCGGTCTACGTCTTCGCCCTCGCCGCCTTCCTCGGCTACCAGGTCATCAGCCGCGTGCCGCCCCTCCTGCACACGCCGCTCATGTCCGCCACCAACGCCATCTCCGGCATCTCGCTCATCGGCTCGCTCGTTCTCGCCGGCGCCAAGGGCTACCCGCTCCCCGCGCACATCCTCGGCTTCGTCGCCGTCACCACCGCCACCGTCAACGTGGTCGGCGGCTTCGGCATCACCGACCGCATGCTCAAAATGTTCCGCAAAAAGCCTGACGCCAAAGCCGCCTTAACCGACGGCAAGGCGGTGACGAAATGACCCTCACCACCTACTTCATGGAGGCCACCTACCTCGTCGCCTCCATCCTCTTCATCCTCGTCGCTCAAAATGATGTCGCACCCCGACACCGCCCGCCGCGGCATGTTCCTCGCCGAAGGCGGCATGTTCGCGGCCATCGTCGGCACGCTCGTCGGCGCGCACATCATCTCCTGGACCTGGATCATCGCCGGCCTCGCCCTCGGCTCCATCATCGGCGCGTGGATGGCCATCACCGTCCCCATGACCGCCATGCCCCAGCGGACCGCGCTCTCCCACGCGTTCGGCGCCCTCGCCGCGGCCCTCGTCGGCGTCGGCGAATTCGTGGTCAACATCAACGACCTCGGCCCCATCAAGCGCGGCGCTCTCGGCTTTGAAATCATGCTCGGCGCCCTCACCACCACCGGCTCGCTCATCGCCGCCGCCAAGCTCCAGGGCATCATCCAGGGCAAGCCCGTCCAGTTCCGCGGCCAGAACTTCGTCAACGCCTCCATCGTCGCTCGGCATGATCGGCTGCTTCGTCTACTTCTTGATCCACCCCGAAGCCGCCACCGTCTTCTACACCATGCTCGGCCTGGCCTTCGTCTTCGGCGTCATGCTCGTCATCCCCATCGGATCCGCAGACATGCCCGTCGTCATGTCGCTCTTGAACTCCTACGCCGGCCTCGCCGCCGCCGCCACCGGCTTCGTCCTCGGCAACAACGTCCTCATCATCGCCGGCACGCTGGATGGATTCTCCGGCTTCATCCTCTCCGTCCTCATGTGCAAGGCCATGAACCGCTCCATCACCAATGTCCTCTTCGGCGGATTCGGCGCCGCCATCGCCGAAGCCTCCACCGACGCCGGCGGCGTCATGCGCGAAATCTCCCTCGACGACGCCGCCATGCAGCTCGCCTTCGCCACCCGTGTCATCTTCGTCCCCGGATACGGCCTCGCCACCGCGCAGGCCCAGCACGCCTGTCGCGAGTTCGCCGAACTCCTCGAAGAACGCGGCGTCGCCGTCAAATACGCCATTCATCCGGTCGCGGGACGCATGCCCGGCCACATGAACGTGCTCCTGGCAGAAGCCAACGTCCCCTACTCATCGCTCTATGAAATGGAGCAGATCAACCCCGAGTTCTCATCGACCGACGTCGCCGTCGTCATCGGCGCCAACGACGTGGTCAACCCCGACGCCCGCGACAACCCCAAGTCCCTGATCGCCGGCATGCCCATCCTTGAAGTCGATCGCGCCAAGAGCGTCATCGTTCTAAAGCGCGGTCAGGGCCGTGGCTTCAGCGGATTCGAGAACCCGCTCTTCTTCAAAGCCTGCACCAGCATGCTCTACGGCGACGCCAAATCCAGCCTCAGCCACTTAGCCCAAGCCGTCCAGCACGTTTGATATACGCTCGGGCCGCCGCCATTGAACGGCGAGATAGACTCGATTCAATGAACGACGAAAAGAAAAGAATTGAATCGTGGTTTCTCCGAGCGGCCCGCGAGGCGGGTGTGCCCATACCATCGGGCGAAGTCTGCGGCGAGGAACCTGATTTCACATTCGACAATCCAACTGGAGCATTGGGAATAGAACTGAGCGAGGTATTGCGACCTGCCAGTAGCAATAGCGGAATCCTCCCGGTCGCGGAAGAATCCTTTCACAAAGAAATCGTGGAAACCGCACAACGGAACTACTATGCGGTCTCAAGCGTGCAACCAGTGCATGTGAGTGTCTATTTCACCAACGCCAGAGGTAAGAGACGTAATGCACGAGAGGTGGCGAAAATTGCGGGTGTCCTCGCTGAATTCGTGAATGCAGAGGTTCATCGCGCAACCCCGGCCGTGACCTTCATGTATAAGGATGCCCCCGATGGTTTCGATTCAGTTCGCATCGCCGCGGAGCCCAATCCAACCGATTGGTGGAGCGGCGAATGTGGGGGCATCGCCCTTGGCGATATTCGCGGCCAGGTGGAAGCACGTATCAGTGAGAAAGACAAACTTGTCCGGACGTACCGTAAGAACCTGCCGGATGGCGCAAAGGTGTGGCTCTTGCTCTACACCGGGGTGACGGTAGCGCGAAGTATGCCCATTCCGCACGGTATCGAGAACTGGCACATCCCGTTTACATTTGATAGGGTGTTTTGGTTTACATCGTTAGAAGGCCAATTCGCAGAGATTCGACGAAGCAATTAGTGACTTACGATCGGCCGGTGTGCCAGGTCCCGTGCAGCAGGCCCGCCCACCCCCGAGGGAAACTTCTCGGTCGGAGGAACTACTGATGAAACGTGTTGGTTTGCTATTGCTGTTTTTAACGGCAATCGCCCACGGCCAGACGGCGCCGAAGAAGGCAACAGCACCGCCCACGCAGGCCGGCACATTTGTGGCCGCAAAGCCAATACCGAACTCGAAAGACTACAAAAACTACGACGATTTTGCGGCGGCTCTGGTAAGGTGGGCGCTTGATCGCGAAGCTGCGGGCGTAGGTAATCACGCAGTTCAGGATGCGCACCCATCGCGATTTCAAATTTTCATAAACCCTGGCGTACGTGCCGACACATTTTTGCTGGACACCGAAACAGGCAGAGTTTGGTCGCCGGTAACGTACACCGACCTCGAAAACAGCCCGCAGGTATGGAAAATACACGACCGTGTGGACAGCCAGTCAGAATTGTATTAGTGGATAGAGCGGCACCGCGCAAAACCGAATGCAGTGCAGCCGACCGCCAACCCGCAGTAGCCTCAGCGTGCGCCGGCCGGGTGATCCTGTTCCCGGTTCCCGGTTTTTCTCAATCCGTCCGCAACGCCACCATCGCATCCAGCCGCGAAGCCCGGAACGCCGGAATATACCCCGACACGGCCGCCACCACAAACAGCACAAACACCACCGCCACGTATGTCGACACATCCCACGGCGGCGTCTCAAACAGCATCGACGTGATGATCCGCGTCAACGCCAGTGACGTAGCCGTCCCCAGCGCAATTCCCCAAATCGCCAGCCGCATCGTTCCGCCCATCACGTCGCTCAGCACCCGGTGCGAGCTCGCCCCCAGCGCCATGCGAATCCCGATCTCCTGCGTCCGCCGCGTCACCGAATACGAAATCAACCCATAAATTCCCAACGCCGCCAGCAGCAGTCCCAGCCCCGCAAACGCGCCCACCAGCATCATGAAGAACTGCCGCCCTGAGTTGGCGTGTTCCACCAGCCGCTTGATCGGCTTGAACTCCGCGGCCGGCTGCTTCGGATTCAGCTCCCGCAGCGTCCGCATCACGCTGCTCCCCAGCGTCGCTGGCGGCAGAGTCGTCCTCACCACCAGTTGCGCTCCGCTTGGGCCAGCCTGTAGCGACGGATAGTAGATCTGCCACCCTGCCTCGCCCTCTGTATTTTCCTCGTGCACATCGTCGGCCACGCCCACCACTTCCATCTCCTGTTTGCCGATCGTCAACACCTGGCCAACCGCATCGCCGTTCGGCCAGTGCGCATAGTTGGCCAGGAAATTCGCATACGCCTTGTTGATCATGACCACGTTCTTGCTGTGCGGCCCGTCGTCCCACGAAAAGTCACGTCCGTGCAGCCCCGTCCCCATCGCTCGCAAATATCCCGGCGTCACCACGTATACCAGTGGACCCGTGCGGCAATTTATCCGGCCGCTTCGCGCCCTTCGGAAACGGCGTGCCCCACGCGCGATTTCCCGTCAGCGGAAGATAGTCCGTCATCCCCACCGCCTCCACTCCGGGAATCGCCCCCACCCGCGCCAAAATTTGCTGGAAAATTACCCCGCGCTTCGCCACGCTCGCATCTTCCGTCGGCGCACTGTCGTCGTACTCCACCTTCACCGCGGCAGCTCGATCCGGCTGGAAGCCGAGATCCACATTCAGCACATGCACAAAACTCCGCAGCAGCAGACCCGCGCCCACCAGCAGCATGCAGGCCAGCGCCACCTCCGTCACCACCAGCACGCTCCGCACGCGCTCCTGCTTCCGGCTCTGCCCTGAACCCGCACCCGTGCTCTTCAGGGTCTCGTGCAAATTGCCGCCCGCCATGCGCAGTCCCGGCACAGTCCCGAACAGCAGCGCCGCCGACACCGCAATCAGCAGCGTCCACGCCAGCGACGGCCCGTCAATACGCAGCGTGTTCAGCAGCGGCAGCGCTATCGCTCCCTGGTGTGCCAGCCACCACAACATTGTCGAAGCCAGCATCAGCCCCACCACCGCTCCTCCAATTGAAAGAATCAGGCTCTCCGTCAGCAATTGCCGCACAATCCTCATCCGGCTCGCGCCCAGCGCGCCCCGCATCGCAAACTCCTTCGATCCGCGCCGCCGACCGCGCCAGCAGCAGATTTGAAAGATTCACGCACGCAATCAGCATGATCATTCCCACCGCGCCCCACAGCAGCGCCAGCGCATTCCGCAGCCTCCCGCTCACCCACTCCTTCAGCGGCACCGGCACCACCGCATCCTTGTAGTCTCCGCAAGACTGCGGATACTTGTTGTTCCAGCACATGTGCGGCGCCACCGCGGCCGCATCCCACTTCGCCTGCGCCAGCGTCACCCCCGGCTTCATCCGCCCGATCATCGTGATGATGTTGCCCCAGTCCCGCGGCGGCCCATACAAATTCAGCGGCGTGATCGCATCGACCTTCGCGCCCGGCGAAAACACCGCGCCAAAATCAAAGCTCGCCGGCAGCACCCCGATCACCGTCGTCTGACTCCCGTTTATGTCGAACGATTTCCCCACAATCGCCTTGTCCGCGTTGAACTGCCGCCGCCACCACGCGTCCGTGATCACCACCACCGGGGCCGCGCCATTGCGCCCATCCTCCGCGCGGAACAGCCTCCCCATCGCCGGCTGCACGCCCAGCACATCGAAGAAATTCGCAATCACGTCGATGCCCGTTGCCGGAGTCGGCGCATCGCCCATCTTCAGCGCGAGATTGCCCGGCGCTCGAAAACGCAAAATACCCCGTCACGTCCTGGAATGACCGCTCCCCACACGGAACTCGTCGTACGCATCCGTCGAGTAAGTCGCGCAAGATCAATCCGCACTTGGTAGGCGGCGGCGCAATCCACACCAATTCGTGCGCATTCGGAAACGGCAGCGGCCGCAGCATCAGCGTGTTCACCACGCTGAACACCGCCACATTCGCGCCAATGCCCAGGCCCAGAATCAGCACCGCCACAATCGTGAAGCCGGGGTCGCGAAACAGCGTGCGAATGGTGTACTTCAAGTCCTGCATCAGGATTTCAACGCTCATAATGCTCCTCGCCTCACGGTGTCTGTTCTTGGCCTGGTCCACGCCGCCGAATCGCAGCAGCGCCTGCCGCCTCGCTTCCACCGGCGACATGCCCCGCTCCATGTTTTCGTCAATCGCCATCGCCAGATGCGCGGCCATCTCCGCTTCCAGTTCCCTGTCCAGCGCGCGCCCGCGGAAGAACGCGAAGAACCGCCCCAGCCCCCGCCGCATGTCGCTCATGCCGGCTCCTCTTCAGCGCCCGAATCCATGCCCAGCACCCGGTCCATCACGCCCGTCAGCCGTCCCCAGTGCGCCGCTTCCTCGGCCAGCTTCCGCTTGCCCGCCTCGGTAATCGCGTAAAACTTCGCCTTGCGATTGTTCCCCGAAACGCCCCAGTTGGAGTCGATCCACCCGCGCTGCTCCAGCCGCACCAGCGACGCATAAATCGTCCCCTGGTTCAGCAGCACCTCGTCCGCGCTCACCTGCTCAATGCGCCGCGCAATCCCGTAACCATGCATCGACCCCATCACGGCCAGCGTCTGCAGCACCATCAAATCCAGCGTTCCCTGCAATAAGTCCAGCTTTTCCGGCGACATCAACCTTCTCCTGTGGCATTACCACACAAGCATCGCACATCCCCTGTGGCGTCACCACAGGAATGTGACGAATGGCTCTCGAACCGCGGGACATGCTTTACTCCCGCGTTCAAATCCGGGCATCTTCAATTCATCTTCGGAACATGGATACAGGCGCATTTTGCCGTAAAATGGGATCGCTTCCGCCGGCTCGATTCATTTCCTGTCAAAAGGAGATTGGTGTGCGACCGCAAGACAAGACCGTGTTCCTTGAAGCTGCCCGCCACTTTCAGGTGTGGATCCTGGTGCGGCGGACCAATGTTGCCTCACTGCAATACATCGGGCGGCCCGGGTACACGCCCAAACGCATCGACTGCAAAGCCAAAACCGCCGATCAGGATGTGCAGCCCTACAAGCTCGCGGGCCTCGTCGTGGATCCCAACCTGCAGGCAAAAGCGTTCAGTCCCGGCCGGCTGGCCAAGGCCAAAGACGCCTGGTCGGCAATGCGTGGCGTCCTCGGCACCATTTTCCAGGTTGATGGCGACAGCAAATCGAAGCACTACGGAGCCCTCAAGCTGCAAGGCGCGTACCTGCATGGCGACTATGACCTGTACGACATCATCGACGTCACCCAAGCGCACCGAAACCTGGCCGCGGTAGAGACCCTGTTCGGTCAGCCGCACCGGCGCGGCGCCAGGGTGCTGCCGGTCCAGGAGTTCATCAATTCGCGTATCGGATCGCCCATGGTGCAGCACGGCGGAGAAGCCCAGTACGCGGATCACTCCGAGCAGTCGATCGACGCATTCGGTCCCAACGGAGAAGATGTAACGATTCTCAACGAGTTCAGCGTACGAAGCTGGTATGCCAATCAGTTTGGCGGCAGACAAACGTTGAGCTAACCCGCGCGCGGGCCGTCTTCATCGAACAACGGCCACGCACTGCGCGCCAATTAACGCATGAAGCGCGGCATCACTCCGCCCTCAGCGCCTGCATGGGATTCAACCGCGACGCCCGCCATGCTGGAACCAGGCACGCCAGCATCGCCACCAATAGCAGCGAAGCGGTGACTGCCGCAAACACAACTGGATCGAGCGGCTTCGTCCCGTAAAGCATCGACTGAATTGCCCGCGTTGCCGCCGCACCGGCAATCAGGCCAAACCCAAGCCCGAACACCGCCGGCTTCATTCCGTCGAACAGCATCAACCGCAGGAGTTCGTCACGCTGCGCGCCCAGCGCGATGCGAATGCCCAGTTCCGTCATGCGCAGAGTCATCAGGTAGGAGAGAACCCCATACAGTCCCACCGATGCCAATAGAAGAGACAGGACCGCGAACCCCAATACCACCGTCGCACTGAAGCTGGCATTGACAAGCGAGTCCCCGATGGCCTGCTCAAGCGTCAGCACGTCGGAGACAGGCAGTTCCGGATCAAGCGCCGCAATCTGTTTTTGCACCGGGATCGAAATCGATAGCGGATCACCGGCCGTGCGCACCGCCAGCGTCAGGCCAACTTCGCTGCTCCCGCCCAGCACCGGAAAATACATCGTGGCCTTGATCGGTTGACCCACTTGCCACACCATGTCGCCCACCACGCCCACAATCTCGTAGTCGCCCTTTCCGTAGGCCGGTGGATGAAGGTGCTTGCCGATCGGATTCTCCCCCGGAAAATACTGCCGCGCCAGCTGTCTGCTCACAATCACTTTGTTGGCGCGTTCGACGCGGTCATCGGCGGTAAAATACCGCCCGCTCAAAAGCGGAATCTGCAACGCGCTGAAGTATCCCGGATCAGCCCGCCGGTACAACGCATCAGGCAAGTCATCCCCGGTCTTTACCGGTGGATGCTCGGGAATGGTGAACACATCATCCCCGCCGTATCCCACGCCCGGAAGCACCGTTCCCACGGCCACCCCGCGCACTCCGGGCAGCGCGCGCACTCGCTCCACCAGCGCTTCGTTAAAGGCGTTTGTCTTTTCCGGCTTGTCGTATTTATTCGTAGGCAGACTGTAACCCAGCGTCAAGACATTGCCGGTGGCGCACCCCACGTCCGTTCCCTGCAGGCGGAGAAAGCTCTTCAGCAGCAGGCCCGCGCCAACCAGTAAGACCACGGTTACCGCAATCTCAATCGTCAGCAGCCATTTCCGAAGCGCCGTGCGCGGCCTGCTTCCACCCGCCGTGCGGGTCGACGATTGCAGCCCTGCCAGCACCTGTTTTCCGGTCGATGAAATCGCGGGCAATACCCCCGCCATTGCAGCCGACAAGAACACCAGCCCGCACGCGAACGCCAGCACCGTGCCATCCACTTGAATGCTTTGCGCGCTCGGCAGGTCCTTCCATGCCGACGACAGCCACTTCGTCGTCGCAAACGACAAGGCCACCCCCGCTCCGCCTCCGCACAGGCAAATCAACAAGCTCTCCGTCAGTTGTTCGCGTATCAATGTGAATCGCTGCGCACCCATCGCGCTGCGGACTGCAACCTCCTTCTGCCGCGCCGCGCTGCGCGCCACCAGAAGATTCGCCACGTTCAGGCACCCGATCAGCAGCATGCAAACCACCGCGCACATCAACACCAGCAGCGGCTTCTTCACATCCCGCGCCAGGTCATCCGTGAGCGAGCGCGTCGCCACATCCTCCGCCACCGGATCATTCAGGTACTGCATGTGCAGCCGATATTGCACCGCTCCCACCTGGCTCTTCGCATCGGCAAGGCTCACGTCCGGCTTCATTCGCGCCACCACGCGGCTGAAATGATGGTCGTGATACTGCAGAATCTCAGGCGCTATTGCCGTCCGATACGGGATCCAAACCTGAATCTTCGTATCCGGGTACGTGAACCCCGCGGGCAACACGCCCACCACCACCCACGGCTTGCCGTCCAGGTGGATCTGCTTGCCGACAATCGCGGGATCTCCGCCAAACCGGCGCTGGAATAAACTCCAGGTCAGCATCACTGCATCGCCGCCCGTTCTGTCTTCCCCTTCGGTAAAGGTCCGTCCATACGCGGGCTGCACGCCCAGCAGCGGAAACAGATTCCACGATCCAGCGAGGACGTCCACCACTTCGGGCAGTTCGCCACCCTGTCCGCTCAGGTTGAACCTTCCCCTGCGCATCGCCGCCATGTCTTGGAAGCCGTGCGTCTGCGCCCGCCAATCGTAAAAGTCCGCCGGCGCCACCGGGTTGTAATTGAATCCGCCTTCATTCGCCGCAGGCGAACGGAAGTGCTCGTACACCATGACCAGCTTGTTCGGATCGCGAAACGGAAGCGGCCGCAGCAACACCGAGCGCACAATCGTAAACAACGAGGTCGCGGCTCCAATGCATAACGCCATCACCGTCACAGCAATCAGCAGAAAGCCCGGCGTGCGCACCAGCGTTCGAGAAGAATACCTAACGTCCCGCCAAGCCTTGTCCAGCCATGAAAATCCATTTTGCTCCCACAGCGTCTCTCGGGCCTTCAGCGGATTACCCAGCTTGATCCCTGCCTGCCTCCGCGCTTCCTCCGGCGTCATCCCGCGTTCCCTGTTCTCGGCGATCTCCTCGGCCATAAAGGATTCCATCTCCTGTTGAAGTTCGGCGTCAGACTGTCTCCTGCGAAAGAATCGGCGCACACCCATCACAGTCCTCCCTCAGCTTCAGCCTCTTCACCCATCACCAGCCCGATCGCGCGCGTCATCTGCCGCCAGCGGTTGGTCTCCCGCACAAGCTGTTTCCGGCCGACCCCCGTAAGCTTGTAGAACTTCGCCTTGCGATTGTTTTCACTCGCGCCCCAGAACGACGAGACCCACCCGCGATCCTCCAGCCGATGCAGCGCCGGATAAAGCGACCCCTGTTCCACCTCCAGCACATCCTCTGAGGTATGCTCGATCACCTTCGCAATCGTGTGACCGTGTGCGTCGCCACCCAACAGGGTCCGCAGGATCATCATGTCCAGCGTCCCCTTCAACATCTCCGAATCGGCCTGATCCTTCTTCCCCATAATCTCCGTCTCCACTCGAACTTCTATGGAAGCAAAGAATACACCACTCGAACTTCTATGGGAAGCCCCGCCCGCAAAAATGCTCCCGCCCCGGCTAATGAGCTTGCACAAGATCTCGATTGAGGGAACACGCGCAGATGGTGGTTTCAGGAAGGCGGGTCAGGTTCCCGTAATGCGGCGAAAATCCATAATCTTTAGATTGTTGACGTTGACGGTTTAGTGCCTTGATTGCGAGATCGTGCCCATCAGGCTGCCAATCTTCGGGAAAGCTCCCACCGCGGCTTCAAATTGACGTGTCCTGAGCTTCTCAACCAGGGCGCTCGCCGCCAGCGGCCGGCTCACCAGGTAGCCTTGGATCTCGTCGCACCCGCACGTCCGCAGCATCTTCAGCTGCTGCTCGGTCTCCACGCATTCAGCAATCACCTTCATGCGCAGAATCTTTCCCATGCTCACAATCGCCGCGGCAATAGCAGCGTCATTTGAGTCCGTGGTAATCCCCTTCACAAACGAGCCGTCTACCTTCAGCTTTGAAAAGCGGTAGTTCCGCAGATAGCCAAAGCTGCAATAGCCCGTTCCGAAATCGTCAATCGCCAGCCGTATACCCATCGCGCGCAGCCCGTCCAGCACCCACGTTATCTCGCTGCCGCATGTCAGCAACAGGCTCTCCGTAAGCTCCAGTTCCAGGCATTCCGGCGCCAGTCCGGTCTCCTCCAACACGGCCTTCACCATTCCCAGAAAACCCTCGTGACGAATCTGTACCGCAGACACATTCACCGCCATTGGGAACCAACCAAGGCCTTGGTCCTGCCATCGTTTCGCGTTCGCGCAGGCGGTCCGCAAAACCCATTCCCCAATCCGGATGATCTCGCCCGTGCTCTCGGCAACCGGAATGAATAGATTCGGCGGTATCATCCCCAGTTCTTGGCTCCGCCAGCGCAACAAAGCTTCTACGCCCGCCATCTCCCCGCTCGCGATATCCACCTGGGGCTGGTATTCCAGGTAGAACTGCTCCTTCGCCAGCGCCACGCGCAATCCATTCTCCAGTATCAGCCGCTCCTGCGCCCGGTCGTTCATGTCCTTTGTAAAGAACTCCCACCGGTTCCTTCCCTTCTCCTTGGCGCAAAACAAGGCCGTGTCTGCGTTCTTCATCAGTGCTTCTGCGTCCGGCCCATCATCAGGAAACACACCGATCCCTATGCTGCATGTCACAAACAGCAAGCGTTCCTCGATCTTGATCTCCTTGGCCACTACTGCATTAATTCGCTCCGCCGCCATGGCCGCGTCCGTGCCGTCGGTTATGCCGTTCAACACCACTACGAATTCATCGCCGCCCAACCGCGCCACCATGTCCTGGCTTCGCACTGCACCCAGCAAACGTGTCCCCACCACCTTCAACACAAGATCGCCGATCGAATGCCCCAGCGAGTCGTTGATGTTCTTGAAGCGGTCAAGATCGAAAAACAGAATCGCAGCCCTCTCCCCATGCCGGTTGATGACAGCCAGCATGCTCTTCAGCTGCTCCTGAAGCAATGCTCGATTCGGTAGATCCGGTGAGCGCATCGTGGTAGGCCAGAAAGCGAAGCTCTTCCTCGGTCTCATGGAGTAACGTCTCTGCCCGGAGGCGCCCGATGGTCTCTTCCCTCTCCCGCAATGCGCGCCGCACCGCCGTCTCCAGACGGCCCAGTTTTTGCTTCAGCACATAATCCGTCGCTCCATGCTTCAGGCTCTCCACCACGGTATCTTCGCCCAGCGTGCCGGTCACAAAAATGAAGGGCGTAGTCGGGCATGCCTTCTTGGCTATCTCCAGCGCTGAAAATCCATCGAAGGCCGGCAACGAATAATCCGACAAGATCAGGTCAAAGCTTTCGCCCCGCACCTTCTCTTCAAAAGCGCTCCGCGTATGCACCGCCGTGATGTCGCATTTCATGCACGAATCCTCCAGCAGGTGCTTCACCAGCTCCTGATCGAGCGGACTGTCTTCGAGATGAAGCACGCGAATCACTTCGTTCATCGCCTAGACCCGTCCTCCTGCCGCAACTGCCAGGCCGCCCGCCGGGGCCTTGCTCTGTTCCGGCGGCTCATTTACCACCGCCCAGAACTTGCCTACCGCCTTCACCGCTTCGAAAAACTCTCCAAATTCGACCGGCTTCACAACATACGCATTCGCACCCAACGCGTAACATTGCGCCAGGTCTGGCCCTTCTTTCGATGACGTCAGCATCACCACAGGAATATGCTTCAGTGCCGGGTCGCTCCGAATCTCGCGAAGCACTTCGATCCCGCTGACCTTGGGCATCTTGATGTCCAAAAGCATCACCGCCGGAAAGCCCTCGCCGCCATGTTCTGCTTGCAGGTGAAGATAATCCAGCGCCTCGCTCCCGTCGCGCAGCACAATCACGCGATTGGCCAGGTGACTGTCTTCAAGAGCCGCCAGTGTCAGCTCGATGTCCTTCGCACTGTCTTCAACTAATAAGATGGGCTTCAATGAGTTCATCCTTCCCTCCGATTTCGCCGCATTCATGCGGCAATGAAAAATAAAAGGCGGCGCCCGACCCTACCGTGCCTTCTGCCCACACGCGGCCGCCATGCCGTTCCACGATCCGCCGCACGTTCGCCAGTCCAATGCCCGTTCCCTCAAACTCATCCTCGCCATGCAGCCGTCTGGAACACCTGGAAGAGCTTGTTGGAATAGCGCATATCAAACCCCGCACCGTTGTCCTTCACCCAGATCACTAGTTCACCGTCTTGCCCGCGTTCCCACCCCACGGCGACGCGGGCCTCCACGCAATGACGGGTGAACTTCAGTGCGTTCCCGATCAGGTTCTCCATCACCTGGCGCATCATGCCTTGATCCGCTGCCACCACGGGCAGTTCATCTACTTGCCAGTCGATCGCACGGCCGCGCGTCTCTGGCTCAAGCTCTCTCCGCACCTCGTTCACCAGTCCGTTGAGATCCACATCCGACTTGTGCAGTTCGCTGCGCCCCAGCCTCGAGAACTGAAGAAGCTCGTCGATCAGTCTGCCCATCCGCTGCGACGATTCCAGCATGCAGTCGATGTAATGCTTCGCCTGCGCATCCAGCGTGGCGTAACTCCTCCTAGACAGCAGCGTCAGAAATCCGTCCAGATGGCGCAACGGCGCCCGCAAATCATGCGAAACCGAGTACGCAAACGATTCCAGCTCCTTTGAACTGCTCGTCAGGTCCGCGTTGGTGTGCTTCGTCTCCGCCATCGCACGAGCCAGCTTGATGCCGCTGTAGCCAAGCTGCGCAAGATTCTCCGCCAGCTTTGCGTACACCGCCATCCCTGCATTCACTTGGTCGCGGCTGAATCGCGGTATCCGCCTCAATGCGGACAAGTACTGTTGCTCGTCAAATCCGTATCGTTTCGCCTGTTCCTTAAACAGTTCCGTATCCAACGGATCGTCGTCCAGCAGAAACTGTCCGGAGAAGAGATTGCCGATGTGCTGGCCGCCCAGCATGATCGGCGTTACCACATCCCACATGTTGTTCTTGCACTTGTAGAGCTTGATTTCCCCAGGTGCAACGCCTCGCGACAATTCCACGTCGCTCTCCCGGCAGTTCTTCGCGGCATCACAATGCACCCGATGGAACTTGGTGCAGATGTCCTGCCAGCCTGCCCCGATCAGCACCTCGCCTTCGCAGGTCGATGATCGCCACCGGAATGCCCGTCAGCGCACAAAGATCGTCCAGCAGCGACTGGACCGCGGGGACGTCAAAGATGTCACGCAGTTCAAAGCTGCTCCAGTCGCCCTCCGGCGACAGAATGCTCTCCAGCTTCCTGCGCACCTCGCGTTCGCTCTCCTGCAGCTCCGCTGTTGCGCCTCCACCCGCTCTTCCAGTTCCCTGTTCAGCTTCTCTTATCTCTTCTTCCGCCCGCTTGCGCTGCGAGATATCGCGGCTGATAGCGGAGCAGCCAATGACCTCGCCGCGCGCATTTCGCACCGCTGAAAGTGCCAGCGAAACGTCGATGCGGGTTCCATCCTTGCGCAAGCGCACCGTCTCGTAAGGCTGCAACAGTTGCCCTCCTCGAATGTGCTCGAGGCGATGCTGCAAGTCCGCATGCAGTTCCGCCGGAACCATCGTCAGCATCGACTGTCCGATTGCCTCGGCCGCCGAATATCCGTAAAGGTGCTCGGCCCCCGGATTCCAGGTGAGGATCGCACCGTCAAAAGACTTGCTGCTGATCGCATCTTCTGATGAATCGATGATCGCCGCCAGGCGCAGATCGATTGCGTCAATCGAGTGCGCGGTCCACATTGTGATGAATAGCAACGCCGCGCTGTACACCAGCACCATCATCACGATCCCGCCACCAAGCGTCAGCCACCCCTTATCCGTGGCGTAGAGGCAAATCCACCCCGCCGCCAGGGGCGCAAGCGTAGATGCCGGCACCAACCGGCGGATAATCCTGCCCCCGCCGGTTGGACTCACAAGCGACGCAAACCCTCCTCCTCTGTTGGGAATCAGCAGCATCCCAATTGAAACGCGAAACATCGCGCCAGCCGTGTGTCCAGCCGCGCCATGTCCCTTGTCTGCCCGGAAAATCAAGTCCAAAATCGCGCCCTGCGCAGTCAGGTTCGCAAGTATCGCCACCATCTGCCCCGTCCACTTCAATGCCGTCCGTTCGAATGTGGAGAGAATCAGGAACGTCCCCGTCAAAACGAAAAAAATCGCCGATGGCGGCACCATCCGGCCCGGTTGCGACGCCGAAAATACGTCCCTGCAGAAGAATTGATCCAGATGCAGATCCCATCCGAAAGCGTGTTCGGAAAGCGTGAGAAGTGCCATATCAGGACGAAGAGCCCAAGCCATCGGGCCAATATCCTGCCGCCCTTGGTTTCGCGCGCCGCCGATCAACCAGACCCCGCCGCCCGAAACTCACCAGGCAAAAGCTGCGTTGAAACGCATAGGATTGTAACCGGGGGACAACCGCAGAACCGATTCGATTCCAAGAAGCCAGCCCACCAGTACCAGAACCCCGATCGCCATGACAAGCAGGGCAATCGCCTGGGCAAGAGTGCGATAACGCGACTCCAAACGAAGTCCCGGGCTTCCGGTGTCACAGTTCGAACTCACGTGCAGCCCCTTTCGGACAGCAGCCTACCTGTCAGCAAGCCGAATTCGGTCCAACCGACAGGATTTAGGAAGCGTGTCCGATTGATTGCGACCTGACATTCCACTGTGATCCGCCCCGGCGAGGAACCGGCGGGACATCACAACGGGTGCGGAACATTGATATAGAGACAGTGCGCGTGAAACCGGAAGATGCACTGTGATGGCAATCACAACGTGGTTACTCATTCCCGCAATGGTCACGAACATTGGTAACCAGTGCCGCTGCCTGAGCATTCCATACCGGCTAAAAGCTCCTTGGGTCCTGCCGCGCTGTAGGCGCATCGCTCCGCTTTAGCCCATGATTCCTGCTACGTATGTAGTAAGAATCTGCTACACCGCTCTTTTGCTCTCACGGCCGGCAGTCAAGGCGCCTCGGGACCGTTCCCTTAAGTTGACGCACACTTCAGCGGCCATTTCACCACCCAATGGGGGCGCATTCGCGATGTTAGAAAGATTGTGTCAAGCCCCGCTCCTGTGGAAAACGGCCTAAATCGCTCATTCAAAACGAAAGATTAATTTCCACAGATTAGGGATTAATTCTTCGATCCTGCCATACTTGAATCAGGATTGAAATTCAGGCGAGCGCCTCGGTGATCCAGAGACCTCGGTGATCCAGATAATAGACACACCCCCCCACCCCCCCTATGTAGATTCTCCCTTTCTTCGCCTTTTCCCGCACTTGATCAAAAAAAGGGCGGCAAGGATTGCCTTGCCGCCGCCCTGTCCCTGGGTTTTCATGAATGAACCGCAATCTTTCGAATTACTGCAAAAGCTTGGTCACTTCCTGCTCCACCTGGTTGGCCTGGGCCAGCGCCGCAATCCCCGTCTGGCTCAGAATCTCGTACTTCGACATGTTCGAAGTTGCCGCGGCGTAGTCCGTAGCCTGGATGGCGTTCTGCGCCGACACGACGTTCTCCTGCTGCGTGCTCATCACCTGGCTGATGGCGTTCAGCGTGTTGATCTGGGCGCCGATATACCCGTCCTGCGAGGCCACGGCGGAGATTGCCGCATTGAGTTGTGCCAGCGCTGACTGGGCCAGCGCCGAGTTCGCCAGGCTGGACGAGGAGAGATTCTGCGACCCACCGGGAGCCGCCGTGTAGCTGATGGTCGCCACTCCCGAACTCACCCCGGCCGTTTGCGTAGTCTGCGCCGCCGCCTGGGCCACCGTCGCCTGCGTGTCCTTGATTGCGGTGGCACCCCCACTGTTGGAAATTCCAATGTGATATCCCGCCGCCGTCGGTGCGGCACCCGCGCCTACAAATACTCCTGAAATCTGGATGCCGGTGTCGGTTCCCGCACCGCCGGCTCCGGCGGCGGCGGCCGTGGTGAGCGCCGCGGTGATACCGAATCCGGAGTTGTTGATGGCCTGGATCATGCCGCCAATGGTGTCGCTGTAGGGTGTGGTTCCGCCGGTCGAAATGGTCTTGTTCACCGTGGTCCCGTTGGCCTGGAGAATCGAGAGGGAGATCGTGCTGCCGGCGGTGATGGTGTCAGTGCTGGCCGCGGCGACCGCGCCGGTTTCGGTGGCCGTCAGGTCGAGGAACACGCTCTGCCCTGACCCGTAGGAGATGGTTCCGCCGCCATCGCCCATGGTGGCAGCGCCCAGTTTTGCGAAGTACAGGCTGTCAACCGACGCACCTGTATTCGAAGAATCGCCGGTGTATATATTCACGGTCGAGCCGGTGAAGACCTGGTTCTGGTTGAAGGTCGTAGTCGAACCGATGTTGTTAATTTCCGAAAGGATCGACTGATACTCCTGGTTGGCGGCGGCGGCCTGGGAAGAGTTGAGGGTGCCGTTCGAGGCTTCGGTGGCCAGGGTTACGGCGCGATTGAGCAGGTTGGTGACCTGGGCGAGAGCCCCGTCGGCCACCTGCAACAGGCCTACGCCTTCAGTGGCGTTGGTGGCGGACTGCGCGAGGGCGGTGGAGTTGGCCTTGAGTCCGTTCACGAGGGAAAGGCCGGCGGCGTCATCTGCACCTGAGTTGATCCGCGAACCCGAAGAGAGCTGGCGGAGAACTGCCTGCAGGCTGCTGCTCGTGTTGTTGAGATTGTTCTCCGCATAGATTGCTGAAAGATTGTTCAAGACACCGAGGGCCATGGAAGTCACTCCTTTTCCTTGATGCGACGGCAGCGGTTCATTGTTCCGGCTGCGTTTCCCCTTGCGTTGTGGGGCTTTTCTGCATCCACCCCTTTCATCGGAACAGGGCGCAATAACTTTAGTCATTCCAGTGAATTCTTTTGAGACATTCTGTTGCGAGACAAGACAGAAGTGTCCGGGAGCGGAACAGAATGTGTGCGGATTCGAGGCAGTATGCGTCGCGATTTCGATCAGGAGTGCTGCGGACTGAGACAGGGTTGGAAGGTTATGGCAACCGGATTGCCAACAGCGAAGAGGCCGCCTGAGCACCTCGAACAAATGGGCTCGGCATGTACGCCGAGCCCATTCAAGACACAAGGCTTCTGAAAGCCGGTGGAACCTAGAAGCTTAGCCGGGCACTGAGCTGAATTTCGCGACCGGGTGTGGAGACCTCAGTAATGCTGCCGAAGCTCGCCGTGTTGACGAATCGATTCGGGGTGCCGAGATTGGTGTGGTTGAGAGCGTTGAAGAACTCCGCGCGAGCTTCGAAGCGCGCCTTCTCGGCAATAGCGAACTCGCGCACGATGCCGAGGTCCATGGTTTGCAGGCCGGGTCCGTATACGGTGTTGCGGCCCACATTGCCGTAGGTGTAGGCGGGCGGCGTGGCAAACGCGGCGGGGTTGAACCAGGTAGTGGAGTTGCGCGTGCCCGGACCGAAGACGGGCTTGCCGGTCAAATTGGCGCGAATCGGATTCTCGCCTACAACTGTGCCGGCATTGGCGGTATCGCCAAACACGGAGATGGTGAGGGGGAAGCCGGTTTCCACCTGGTACACAACCGAGCCGCGCCAGTCGCGTGTGATAGCGCGCGCTACGTGGTTGGTGGTGAGGGCGTGCGAGGTGTAAACGCCGCTTAGCGCGAAGCGGTGGCGAATGTCGCAGCCGGGCCCCTTCTCCGCATTGAGATCGTCGTTGTTCTGCGGGATGGCGGCCTCAAACATCGGCGAGCGGAAGTCCGGCGCGTTCTCCAGCGCCTTGGCGAAGGTGTAGTTGGCCAGGAAGCTGAGGCCGCTTGCATAGCGGCGGCGGACACTGACATAGCCTGCGTCGTACCAGCTTTGCGCGGTGTTCTCCAGCAGGTTCATGGTGCTGACGGGTGTGAGGTGATCGGTGTCGAAGGTAGGCCCGACGGCCACGGTGGAGGGCAGCACGGTATTGCCCACGAACGCGACCTTGGGATGCGGACGGCGCGGCTGAATGAGGCCCGGACCGGGCTGCGCGTTATTGATGAGGTGCGAGCGCTGCAGGTGGAATCCGCCTGCTCCGAGATAGCCGAGTTCAACCGTAGTTTCAGATCCGAGCTGCTTTTCAATGGATGCGCTCCACTGCTGGATGTATTGCGCGGGTGCATGCAGTTGCAGGCCAGTGAAGCTGACGACCGAGGCGCCCAGCACCGGCTTGGGGAAGTTGAGATTGGCGATGCTGGGAATGAAGGGATCGCTCTGCGATGTCAGCGGGAAGACATAGGGCACATTGTGGCGCTGGTTGCACCACGTGTTCATGTCCACGGGCGTATAGAAGATGCCATACGCGACGTGTGCCACAAGGCCGAGTTTGGGGATGCTTTGCGCAAGTCCGAGGCGGGGCGCGAAATTGGCGCGGTTGGGGAACATCAGTCCGGCGGGGTAACCGTTCTGGCCACCGATAAAGATGCGCGGCGCGCCCGTGCTGAGGTCGATGTTGCTGTTGGTGTAGCGGATGTCGACGAGCGGGCTCATGTACTCATAACGCACGCCGTAGGTGAGGGTGGTTGTAGTGGTGAGCCGCCACGCATCCTGGGCGTAGGCATCGGCGTACCACTGGCGAAGGTCCATCTGGGGGACGCCGGCCTGGCCCTGGCGCGCGGCGGGAAGACCGAGCAGAAAGCTGGCCAGGGATGAGCCCGATTTACCGTCGTTAAGCGCGTACTGCGTGGTGAATCCATTGGTGAACTGGTAAAAGCCGCGGTTCTGGAAGAACCCCCACATAGGCCAGATGAAGCGCTGGTAGGCGCCGCCGAACTTGGCGCTGTGTCGACCGAATTGCCATACCAGGGAGTCGCGGCCTTCCACGACCGTATCCCACGCGTGCATGGGCGTGGCCAGATAGCTGTCTCCCAGGGGCGAGAAACCCTGCACGTTAAAGTAAGGCGCGCCCCAGGCAGCAGGACCGCCGAAACCGGTACCGGCGATGCCGAGTTCGCTGACGATATCGTTCTTGTTGGCGCTCTCCGTGCTGTGCTGCATGGTGAGGCGAGAGATGGACGCGGAGGCTTCATTCAGCAGGCGCGAATTGAACACGTGGTTCCAGGCGAGTATGCCGTGCTGCGCAAGGTCGTCGTGATAGAAGCCGAAACCCGGCAGCCCTTCCGGCATGAAGCCGAATTCGCCGGCGCCGGAGTAGCGGAAGAACGCTGTGTCGCCCTTCGCAAAACTGTGGTCGATGCGAACGGTGCCCTGATCGTTGTTCATGCGCTGCTTGCGCATATCCAGATAGTTGTTGGCGTCGTTGCCCGCGCCAACCACAGTCGGCTGGCCCATCATGGTCATACTGCCCATATCCATCGTGTTGGGCTGCGGCGTGTATTTGTTCAGCATGATGGTTGCAGCCTGTGTCAGGCGACTCGGCGGGATCACGTTAAGCACACCGTTGTACTGGAACTGCTGGCGGATGAACTGCGGGTTGGTCTTGCTTACGGGCAGGCTGGAATTGAAGCCAGGGTTGGGCTGGGTGGTGGTGGGGTCGAAGATGTCCACGCCGCTTTGACTGAAATCGCCTGAGACCTCCTCAGGGGTAGGCACAGTGTCGACCATGGTCATGGTTTCAACGTTGCGCAGGCCTTCGTAGTTCACAAAGAAGAATGTCTTGCCGGCATGCCAGACGGGGCCGCCGATCGACGCACCGAAGTTGTTCTGCACTAGAAAATTTGAGCCGCCCATCTGGTTGAATGAGTGGGCATCCATCGCGCCGTTGCGCAGGAATTCGTACGCAGTGCCGTGGAAACTGCCGGTGCCGGAGCGCGTGACAATGTTGATCTGGCCGCCGCCCGCTCCGCCCATTTCCGCGGAATAGCTTCCGGTCTGCACCTGAAATTCCTGCACCGCGTCAGGCGAGGCGCTGAGGTTCTGGGTGCTGAAGGTGGGGTCAGTGTTGGTGGCGCCGTCGAGCAGGAAGTAGTTGGCGTTGGGGCGGCTGCCGCCGATGGATACAGCGGAGCGCTGGCCCGGACGCCAGTAGAGCGGGTTCATGTCGCCTGCGGATGCGCCATGGCTTAGGTGAGCACCGGGCACGGTCAGCACCAGGTCAATCAGCATGCGTCCGTTGAGAGGAAGAGAATCCACTGACCGCTGGTCGACAACTGCGCCGACGCTGGCATCTTGTGTCTTGAGCAACTCACCCGCGGCGGCCTGCACCGTCACTGTCTGTGTGTCGCTGATCAAGCGCAGATGCAGGTCGATGGTGGCCTGCTGGCCGACTTCGAGATCCACATTCTGAGCAAGCCGTGCGAAGCCCTGGGTATCAACAGAGAGCGTATACGTGCCGGGCTGCAGACCGGCAATCTCATAGAGTCCCGCGTCATTGGCTGAGATTTCTCGTTCTGCTCCAGTACTGGCGGCCTTGATGTGCACGTGCGCCCCGGCTACCGGGTGACGCTGCGGGTCAAGGATGGAGCCGCGAACCACAGCGTAATTGCTTTGGGCCTGGAGGGAAGCGAGGGCAAGGGCGAACAGCAGCGGGGACCACAAGAATTTGCGAAACATGACTCTCCTAAAGAAGCGTGGCTACAAAATCGAATGGCCCTTTGATCGGTCTCGGCTACAGCAACGTGCCAGACGATCGGGCTCGGGTTTTATTCGTAATTGCGGGAGCTTCGGGACAAGCAGACGCAGGACTTTGAGTTAAACACTACCGTACAAGTGTCATCAGTCGGAAGAAAGCCATCATCGACCATTCGATTGAGTTAGAAACAGGACGGCCCCGAGGGCAGCAGGGTGATGTGTTGACAATTGACAGTCGAATGTCTACCATCGCAGATCATTGAGGGTCGAATGTCTACCACCGACAAACAATCGCAATCAAGGATGGGGCTGTTGCAGGGCACGCTGGACATGTTGATTCTGCGCACACTGCTGCATGGCCAGGCGCATGGACACGATATTGGCAAGCATATCCAACGGACCACAAACGATTTTTTGCAGATGCAGCACGGGTCGCTGTATCCGGCTTTGCATCGGCTGGAGAAGCGGGGATGGGTGGTTTCGAAGTGGGAGACGGCGCCTGACCGCAACCGGGAGTTCAAGTATTACCGGCTGACGGACAAGGGCAGGAAACAACTGGTTGTCGAGGAGTCGCAGTGGAAGCAGATGGCTGAAGCAGTGGCGCGTGTGATGTGGCCGGCGGCGGAGGAGAGCTGATATGGGCTGGTTTCCGATGAAAAAGCGGGACGCGGACCTGGAACGCGAATTGCGCTCTGATCTTGAGCTGGAGGAAGAAGAGCAACGCGAAAACGGGCTGCCTCCAGAGGCGGCTCGTCAGGCGGCAATGCGCGCCTTCGGCAACCCCGCATTGATTCGCGAGCAGACGCGGGCGGTGTGGTCGTGGAACCGGGTGGAGGCGCTGGTGCGCGACCTTCGTTACGGGTTGCGCACACTACGGCGCACACCGGGATTCACGGTGATGGCCGTGGTGGTGATCGCGTTGGGCATTGGAGCCAATGTTGCGTTGTTCACCGTAGTCCGCAGTGTGCTGCTGAAGCCGTTACCGTATCGCGATCCCGAGCGGCTGGTGGTGATGTATGAGGCCGAGCCTGATCAGCCTCATCACACACCGTGGCTGCCAGTAGATGCGGGCAGCTTTTGGGATTGGCAGCGAGCGACGAAGCCGGTCGCGGAAATGGCTTTGGTATCGCCATTTCAGGGGTACAACGTTTCGAGCGACGGCGGCAAGTTGCCGGAGGTGGTGGATGCGGCCTGGTGCACGGGCAATTTTCTCTCGGTGATTGGAGTACAGCCTGCGTTGGGGCGCGGTTTTACCGCCGATGATGACAGACCGGGAGCGGCGGCGGCTGTAGTGTTGTCCGCAAGCTTTTGGAAGCGCCGCTACGGAGCCGATCCGGCGATTGTGGGCAAGACGATGTGGCTGGACTCAAAGCCATACACCATCATTGGCGTGCTTCCTTCGACATTTGTATACTCCGGAGCCTTTGGGGGCGCCGGCGTTCAGTTGTGGACCCCGGTGCGACATGAGGCGCCGGAATGGCTGATGAAGACCTATGGCGATCACGAGTTTCAGGTGGTGGCGAGGCTGGCCCCTGGAGTCACGCTGGGCGCTCTGGAAGCGCGGCTCGCCGGGCTCCAGAAGCAGATCAAGGCGGCTCATCCTGAACCTGCGGTGCATAACGGCGTGGCGGGGCGAACGATGCTCGACGATGCCGTGCATGAATACAAGACCCCGCTTTACGCGCTGCTGGCTGCCACGGGATGCGTGCTCCTGATCGCCTGCATGAACGTAGCGGGATTGCTTGTGGCTCGTGCGGCGTCGCGCAACAAGGAGCTGGCGATTCGCGCTGCGCTGGGCGGCGGGCGGCTCAGGCTGATGCGGGAGAGACTGATCGAGAGCGTGCTGTTATCGGCGGCGGGCGGCGGGCTGGGCATATTGCTGGCGTGGGGCGCGCTGGGGTGGCTCATCCATATACGACCTGACATGAATCGCGTGGAGGCCATTCATTTTGACCGCGTTGTGGCCGCGTTTACGGTGGGCATTATCGCACTGTGTGCGATTTCTTCCGGGCTGATTGCGGCTCTCAGCGCAGGCGCGAGGAATGTGCTGGCGGGGTTGCAGGAAGGGTCGCGCTCGCACAGTGGCGGCAAGAGCCAGGCGATGCTGAGGAAGGTACTGCTGGTGATGGAAGTTTGCCTGACCGTGGTGCTGCTGGTGGGCGCGGGGCTGCTGCTCAAAAGCTTTGAGCGGCTGCGGTCGGCGGACATCGGCGTGCCCGTGGACAATGTGCTCTCGATGCGGGTGGCTCTATCCAACGCCCGCTACGGCGATCGGCGCAAGGCTGTTGCCTTCTTCGAGCAGTTGATTGCAGGGGTTCGGGCGCTGCCGGGTGTTTCGGGAGCAGGGCTGGTAAGCGCTGCGCCAGGCGAAGGCTGGGGCGGCGACACCCAGATGAGCATTATGGAGCATCCGCCGCTGCCGGTAGGGCAAGGATTGGATTTCATGCTGCGGGGCGCCGACCCAGGGTACTTTTCGGCGATCGGGCTTCCGGTTCTCAAGGGCCGCGTGTTCCGGTTGGATGAGCGTTTGGAGCACGCCAATGTTGTGTTGATCAGCCGCGGCGCCGCGGAGCAGTTCTTTCCCGGTGAAGATCCGATAGGCAAGCACATCAAGGAAATCAGCGGTCCCGGAGTGTGGGAGGTGATCGGTGTGGTGGGCGACGTGCGGTGGCACATTGCGCAGCCGCCGCAACCTACGCTGTATTGGCCCATCTACGGAAATGACTATACGGTCGCCACGATTGTGATTCGCGCGCCGCATGACGTGGAGTCGCTGGCCGTACCGGCGCAAAAGATCGTGGGACAGCTTGACTCGGAACTGCCTGTATGGAACGTGATGACGCTGCGCGAGGCCATCGGGAAGTCCACCGTGGATTCACAGTTTGATTCGATCCTGGTGCTGGCGTTTGCGGTGATCGCGCTGGTGCTGGCGGCGGTGGGACTCTACGGGGTACTTGCCTACCTGGTTACGCAGCGCACCAGTGAGATCGGCATTCGCATCGCCCTGGGGGCGCGGCGCAGGCAGTTGCTGCGGCTGGTGCTGCTGGACGGATTGCAACCGGCGCTGGTCGGCCTGTTCATCGGACTGCCGGCAAGCGCGGCGGTAGTGCGGCTGATTCGCAGCATGCTGTACGAGACGCAGCCGCTTGATCGCGCGGTGTTTGCTGGTGTGAGCGGACTGCTTCTGATTGTTGCGATTGCGGCATGCCTGGGACCCGCATGGCGCGCATCACGCCTCGATCCCATAAAGGCGCTGAGAACCGAATAGCGAGAAGATGGCGGCGAAGAAAGTTCCTCTTCGCCGTTGTTTCATTGATGTCGCGATGCGTGCCGGGGCATTCGTCGATCGTAATCGGACAGATTAAGGAAGCACTTGTACGGGAATCCCGAAAGGCGCAAATGCCTCGCGAATGACCTTCTCTTCTCCGACGGCAATGATGGCGGTTTTGGCTGCGGGGAAGTACTTCTTCGCCGCGGAGTTTACGTCGTCGGCAGAGGTGCCTGCAATCTTTTTGCCGTAGACGCCGATCTCTTCGGGGGGAAGTGCGTTAACCCAGAGGCGTGCGAGTTCGTTCGCTACGGCATCCCGCGACTGCAGTTGAATGGCTTCAGTTCCGACGAGATAACGCTTCGCCTGATTGAGTTCGTCGGGCGTAGGTGACGTGGTGACGAGGCGGTTGAGCTCGTAGGTCATCTCATTGAATGTGGGCGCGGTGACTTCATTGCGAACGTCGGCATTCGTAACCAGTATTCCTGCAGCGCGATAAGGCCGTAACACGGCAAAGGGCGAGTAGGTGTAGCCCTTGTCTTCGCGAATGTTGGTGGTGAGCCGCGAGCCGAAGGTGCCGCCATAGATGGCATTGGCCACGAGCGCGGCCTCGTAATCGGGATCGCTGCGCACGGGGCCGAGCATGCCGAGTTGCAGCGTTGTCTGCACCGAACCAGGCCGCGGCACAACGAATACGGTGTGCTGAGGAACTGCGGTGACGGCTGCGGCCGCGGGCACGGGAGAGGTAGACGGAGCCTTCCACGAATCGAATCGGGTTTTGATCTCGGCCAGCATCTTGTCGCTTTCAAAATCGCCTACAGCGACCAACACCGATTGGTCGGGACGGAACCGCTCTGCGTAGATCTTGCGCAAGTCTGCCGGTGTTGAGGCGGTGATTGATTCCTGAGTTGCCGAAGTGACGTGGTAAGGGTTGTCGCCAAACAGCACCTTTGCCATGGCGCGGCCGGCGAGGAAAGCAGGTTGGGACTCCTGCTGTTTCAGATTGTCAGAGGCATTGCGCTTGGCGAGCCCTACCTCGTCATCAGGAAAGCTTGCGTTGCGGATCACGTCGGCAAACGCGGTGAGGCCCTTGTCAAGCTTCGAGCTCAGCAAGCTGGTCGACACGATGATCGAGTCCTTGCCAGGAGTGGCGACGAGATCGCCTCCCGCGCCCTGCAGATCCTGGGCAATCTGTTTCGCGGAGCGGGTAGTGGTGCCCTGATCAATCGTATTGGCGAGCAACAAGGAGATGCCGGGGCGATCGGCTGGATCGGCCGCAAAGCCACCTCGAATGGCCATGCTGAGTGCGACCTTGGGGAAGCCGGGTTCGGATACCAGCCAAACGGTCATGCCGTTATCCAGCTTTGTGGTCCTTACCGAGGGCGCAGCGAGAGGCGCTTCAGGGCCGTAGGCGGGCAGGTCCTTTGGAAGCGGAGCTTTTTGAGCCACGGCCGACCCGGTGAGCAACACTGCGGAAAGAGAGATGGCGAGAATCTTCATTGAGCTGCCCCCTGCGCTTTGTCGCCGGCGGGCGCCGGGACACGATCGATGATGGTGCGATTGGTGGCGACGAGATACTTGGCCGCGAAAGCCTTCACTTGCGCCGGTGTAACCTTGGCGAGATCCTCAGGCACCTGGTAGACGGAGTCGAAGCTGCCGTCAAACAGCACGGCATGTGACAGGGCCGAGGCGCGAGAGATGGGGATCTCGAGATTGTTGTAGAGGTCGGCCCGCATCTTGGCGACGATGCGGTCGATGTCTTCCTGACTGGGGCCCTTTTCCGCGAGATCCTTGACCGCCGCATCGTAGGCTGCGATGACCTGGTCTTCTTTTACGTTGGGTGGATAGACAACGAAGGACGTCATCAGCGTAGGGCCGTTGTATTCGAAGGGCGTGCCCAGGGGCCAGTTCACGCCGCCGTCCGCCGACAGCGCGACCTGCTTTTCTTTCACCAATGCCTGATAGAGCCGCGAGGCCTGTCCGTTATGAAGCAACTCTCCGGCAACGGCGCCTGCGAGCGCATCGGGCGAATGGCGCGGCGGCATTCGATAGCCGATGGCGAGGGCGGGAACCTTGGCAAGCTTGTCAGTCTGGCTGAAGCGGCGCTCGGCCTTCTGGGCGGGTTCTTCCACCTGTGCCTTCGGCGGCAAAGGACGAGAAGGGATTGCGTTGAAGTACTTTTCAACCTTGGCATAGACGTCGTCAGGTTTTACATCGCCCACCACCACCAGGACCGCGTTGCCGGGCGTGTAGTACTGCTCGTAGAACTTCTGCACGTCGTCAATTCTGGCGGCGTCGAGGTCTTTGAACTCGCCGTAAAAGTTGTGGGCGTTGGGATAGGTGTCGAAGGCCTTGCCCGGAAGATCGATACCGAAGAAGAGGCCGTAGGGCTGATTCAAGACGTTGACTCGAACCTCCTCCTCGACAACCTGGCGCTGATTGTCCAGGTTCTTGGGCGAGAAATCCAGCGTCTTCATGCGATCGGCTTCGAGCCACAGCAGGGGGTCGAGGGCGGAGATGGGGGCGGTCTCGATGTATTCGGTGAAGTCGTAACGGGTGTCGCCGTTGTTGTTTCCGCCGCCACCTTCGATGACCCGATCCAACACGCCCTTGGGAGCGTTGGGAGTGCCCTCAAACATGAGGTGTTCGAAAAGATGGGCAAATCCGGTGCGGCCCTCGGGCTCAAGCCGGAAGCCGATTCCATAGCTGACGCAAATGCCGAAGGTGGGCGCGGAGTGATCTTCAGAGACAACAACGGTCAGTCCATTGGCCAGCTTTTTCATGCTGGTAGGGGCTTTCCATTGCTGCCCGGTGAGGACGGCTGGAAAGAATGAGGCAGACAACAGCAGCGCGCACGCTGCCAAGAGGCTCTTCTTGATCACGGTGGGTCTCCAGAACGCGGTTACAGAGTTAGCCGGAATGCAGGAATTGCCAGTGTAAGGTCGGCCTCTGGGGAAGTCTATCGATATGGGACCAAAAAAGAAGGCGGCCAAAAAAATCGGCGGCGAGGACTTGATCCTCACCGCCACCGGTTTTTGGCTTCAACCGTATTTGCTCTCTGCCTAAAACCATGAGATGCAGGTTTTCGGCTATTCGATTGCCCCGGCTTCTGCGGAAGGTGGGGGCCCCGGGGCGAAGTCGGGGTCAAGGTCTTGAGGGATCATATTTTGGGCGCCGGGCCCAGGGGGTGGGGGGGCCTGCGGAGCGCCCTCGGGACCGCCTTCAGGGGGCACCCCCGGCATCATCATGTGGCGGCGGGGACGCATATTGTCGTGTCCGGGCATATTCCTGTGGCGCTCTGCGCGGGCGGTCTGGAGTTGCTTCCACTGGTCGGGAGTGAGCTTGGCGCGGATGGCGAGCAAGAAGCGCGCATTGGCCTTTTCGAGCTCGGCGCGGGCCTGGGCGATCTTGTCGATCTGGGCCAGGATGAGCTGCTCACTGGGCTGATCGGCGCTGATGAGAGGCTCCATGGCCAGCTCCGCCTTGTCGACGCTGGCGTGCATGTCGATGAGCTTTTCTCGATGCTCGAGCAGAATCGCGTCCATGCTCTTGCGCTGGTCTTCAGACAGGCTGAGCTTTTCGACCATGGCGGGGTCGTTCCACCAGCGTCCAGCAGCGCCCGAGCCGAGGGCACGCTCAAGCGGCGGACGGTGTGATCCAAAGTGCGGACCAGGACCGGTACCTGGACCTGGAATTGGGGCGGGTTCCTGGGCGGTGGCGATGATTCCGCAGGCCAGGATTGCAGCGGCGAATGCTGCAAAAGCTCCTTTGAATACCTTCATGCTGCTTTCTCCTTCACGCAAAACGTTAAATTTCGTATTTTGTACTACTTAGTCTCGGCACCTTCATCCATTGCATGAAGGCGAAAATCACCCGCCACCTGAGGTGGTGTGAAAAAAGACTCACTTGATTCAAACTCCGGGCTACTGCGATTCGTCCTCGGCCATGAGGCTGGCAAGGGGTTCCATGGCATTGGGAACCTCCTGAGAGACGTCGCTGTCCACCTTGGCCAGAAGCTCGTCGACTTCGCGGGCGTGCTCTTCAAGGGCAAGCTGGCGCTGGTGTTCGACCTCACGCTGGGCGGCCGCCTGGCGGGCCAGCTCACGATGGTGATACTCGTATGCGCCGGTAGAAGCGACTCCAATGGCGAGGACGAGAGACAGCGACCACGCCAGGGACTGATTCCACAAGGTACGGCGAGGACCTTCAGAGAGAACCAAGGATTTGGTGTGATAGGTCGCGTCACTCCATGCGTGGATACTGGCGCGAAAGTCTTGCAAGACTGCCTGCAGCATGGGGTCCTGCGCCGCCTCTTCAGGGCTGAGTGGCGCGGCCTGATTTGCTGCATTGTTCGTTTTGTTTTTAATCGGATGCCGTCCGTTCATAATCTTCCTCCGAGCTCTGCGCGCACTCTCCCAAGTGCTCGCGAGAGGTGCGCCTTGACCGTTCCATCACTGAGACCGGTGGCGCCGGCGATCTCCGCGATATCCATCTCTTCAACGTAGCGGAGCAGGAAAATTGTCCGCTGCCGTCCGCTGAGTCGTTTTACAACATCCCAGACCTTGCCGACTTTTTCCCGCGCGAGCAGTTGCTGCTCGGGCGAGCTCTCGCCACTGGGAAGCCACTCGCCCGCTTCGTCGACGTCCACCGCGTTAGTGCGAGTGGTGCGCCAGAACTGAAGGCGGCGGTTACGCCAGTGGTCCTTCTGCACGTTGATGGCGATGCGCATGAGCCAGGTGAGTGCGCTGGATTCGCCGCGAAAACCTGCCCAGTTACGGTACGCCTTCAGGAAGCATTCCTGTGTGAGCGTCTCGGCCAGATCGACATCGCGTGTTGAGGCCAGCAGAAAGCGAAAAATCTGCTGCCGGTGTGCGGTGACGACGTGGGAAAAGTCTTGCGCGGCAATCGGTTGCGCCAGGGCCATGGTCATTGCTTCGAGTGCGGTACCGGCTGCCATCACTCAGGTAGACGCCGGTCTGTTGAGGTAGTTTACAGCTGGATCAGATTGCGTATGGAATGGGGTGCTTTTCTGGCATTTGGCCGGGGTTGCGACGAGTTACTCACGGCAAGCCCTTGTTTTCCACGGTCGAGCGAATGGAGGGCGGTTGTTAGACTGGTGGCGGGCGCGGACGTTTTTGCGCCAGGGGAACGACAATGCTTCTTGCTGGCCTTCGTGAAGAAGTTTTGCACGCCAACCTCGAGATTTCGCGGCGGGGATTGGCTCCGCACACGTTCGGCAACGCCAGTGGGATCGACCGTTCAGGGCCGGTACCGCTGGTGGTCATCAAGCCGAGCGGGGTGGACTACGCCAAGCTGACGCCCGGGGACCTGGTGGTCACGGATCTCGACGGAAAGATAGTTGACGGAAAACTGCGACCATCCAGTGATCTCGACACCCACACGCTGCTCTATCGGGAATTTCCGCAGATTGGAGGCGTGGTTCATACCCACTCCGAGTTTGCGACGTCCTGGGCGCAGGCGAACCGGGAGATTCCCTGCCTGGGGACGACGCACGCGGACTACTTTCACGGCCCCGTGCCCGTGACCGAACCGCTGACCCAGGAAGAGGTAGCGGGTGGATATGTACGTAACACCGGGGTGGTGATCGTGAACCGTTTTCGAAAGGGCGGCTTGGACCCCATCGCGGTACCCGGAGTGCTGGTGGCGGGACATGCACCGTTCGCCTGGGGCAAGACAGCGGCCGAAGCGGTGGAACATGCTGACGTGCTCGAGTATATTGCGCGACTAGCGTTTCGCAGTACGCTGCTCGGTGCACCGGAAGGTGGGCTTCCAACGCATGTTGGGGAGCACCATTACCTGCGCAAACATGGCCCGAAGGCGACCTACGGACAACGATAACCGCCGATGATACTGGCGAAGATTTGAGCAAAGTGCGTCATCTGAGCTGCATCCTGAGTGAATATCGAAATGTGTAGGCGGATTCGGTTTAACGTAGTCGACCTACCGTTTTCTGCATGATTGAAACAATTCCGGCTCACAGCAGGGCTCTTCCGGCGTCTATCAGCAAGATGTAACCTGAGCCTTTCCAACGAAATGCAGAAAGTTCCTCAACTTGCGCTTGCATCCGCGATTCATGGCAAACCACGTGCATTCTGTATGAGGTTAAAGGGCTGACCTGGAATGGAGACGAATCTTTCCAACCGAATCCAGGCGACACTGCTGGCCGTTCTTACGGTTGGACTGGTGCTGCTGGCGGTATGGAATTTCCACCAGGAAGGTCAGTTCTCGCAGCCCGACGATGGAGTGTGGTGGGCCGAGGCCGCCAACGGATCCGGACTGGTGGCGCAGAAGGTGCTGCCCCATACGCCCGGCAGCCAGTTTGGCCTGAAGGTCAATGACCTTCTGACAGCGGTCAACGATGTGCCGGTTCATCGTTCTTCGGACCTGGTTCGTGAGCTGCATCATATAGGCGCCTACGGCAGCGCACACTACTCGATCACGCGGGATGGGTTCGTTCTGGACAACCCGGTGCTGGTGATTCCGGTTCCGGTGGACCGAACGGAACAACAGGCACAGCGGTTCATCGGTCTGATCTACCTTGCAATTGGAATTTACGTTCTGTTCCGACGCTGGACAGCGCCCCGCGCGAGCCATTTCTACATCTTTTGTCTTGTTTCGTTCGGCCTCTATGCATTGAAGGTAACGGGAAAACTGGACCTTACGGATTGGACAGTCTTCTGGTGCAATGTGCTCTCGGAAGCACTGCAACCAGCTTTGTTTCTTCATTTTGCGCTAAGTTTCCCCGTGGAGCGCTTGAAGAAATTGAAGCGGCAATGGCTGTTGCCTCTCATCTATGCGCCGGGCGCCGGCTACCTGTCTCTTTGGGTTTTTGCGATCAATCGCTGGCAGGCAACGGAGCTGTTGCGGCATCGCATGGATCAAATGGGCACGGCGTATGACGCCGCTTTCTATGTGCTGGCCGCTACCCTCTTTTTGAAGAGCTACGCCTCGGCGAATACGCCTTTGCTCAGGCAGCAGCTGAAGTGGCTCACGCGGGGAACGCTGTTGGCAGTGCTTCCCTTCACAATTCTCTACGCAATTCCCTACTTGTTTGATCTGCACATGCCGGCGCTTCTAACGCGGCTCGCCGGTTTGTCGCTGGTCTTTCTACCGCTGACATTCAGCTGGGCCATTGTGCGCTACAGGCTGATGGATACCGATCTGATTTTCAAGCGTGGCGTGGCATACACGCTCGCGACCGGTCTGATCCTGGGCGGGTATTTCGGCGTTATCGCGGTCGTGGCGAGTGTGGCTCATAACCGTCTACCGGAGTCAGTGCGGGACTGGGGAGAGGGTATCGCGATCGTGTTGGTGGCGGCGTTCTTTGAGCCACTAAAGCGCCGAATCCAGGGCTGGGTGGATGTGCTGTTCGACCGGCACCGGTATGACTACCGCAAGGCTCTGGTGGAGTTTGGGCGCGGGCTGAGCTCGGAAACGGACCTGCACCTGCTGCTCAATTCGATTGTGGAGCGGCTGCCCCGGACGCTGCTGGTTTCGCGCGTGGCGGTGTTTCTGACAGAGGCTGAAGGACACCTGCGATTGGCGGCGGGACACGGCCTGCCTCCGGATGTCCGAGTTGCACAAGACGGAGGTTCCAGCAGCGCACTGAATTTGAACTTCCTTGACTTCGATCGGAACGAAGGACATTCGCACATCTTCCTGGAGAATGCGCTACAGGCACTGCACCTGCCCGAAGACGAGCGCAGGACAGCAGCATTGCTCGATCTGAATTACTACCTGCCCTGCCGGGTACAGGATGGAACAGCGACGCGGACCATTGCAGTTATCGGCCTCGGCCGTACAGTTGGCGGCGACTTCCTTTCGAGCGAGGATGTGGAACTACTGGAATCGCTTGCCAGCTACATCGGGATCGCGCTGCAAAACGCCAGCCTGTATACACGGCTGGAGGCGAAGATCAGCGAATTCGAACGGCTGAAGGAATTCAACGAAAATATCGTCGAATCAATCAACGTGGGCATCCTGGCGATTGACCTGGAAGACCGGGTTGAGAGCTGGAACGCGCAGATGGAGGCCATGTACGCGCTGAGCCGCGGTGAAGTGCTGGGCAAGGCGCTTTTTGACGTGTTCCCTGCCGAGTTCTGCGACGCAGTCGACAGCTTCCGCAACGAGTCGGGCGTGCACCACTTGTACAAGTTCCGGATGACAACGCGGGCCGGCGAGCAAAGAACCGTGAACATCGCGGTAGCGCCACTTTTGTCGCGCAACTTTGTGTCGGTCGGGCGAATCATCCTGGTGGATGACATTACAGAGCGGGTGTCACTCGAGGCGCAGCTTACGCAGGCGGACAAACTGAGTTCGATCGGGCTGCTGGCGGCGGGCGTGGCGCACGAGATCAATACGCCACTGGCCGTGATCTCGAGCTACGCGCAGATGCTTACCAAGCAGCTACGAGGCGATGTGCGTCTGGCTCCGGTGCTGGAGAAAATTACGCAGCAGAGTTTCAGGGCTGCCGAGATTGCCAACGGGCTTTTGAATTTCTCGCGAACTTCCACAACGGAAATGCGAGCGACGGATCTGAACCAGGTTATTCGCGATACGCTTTCGCTGCTGGAGCATCAATTCAAGACGGCGCAGGTCAATGTTGAGCTGGAGTTGGCAACTGCGCTGCCGGCCATACAAGGTAACCCCGGGAAACTGCAGCAGGTATTCCTCAATCTGCTGTTGAATGCGAAAGAGGCGATGCCGAGTGGCGGGCGCCTCCGGGTTTCGACCCTGGCGAATGGTCATGTGGAGGCGCGGGTGACCGACTCTGGATCGGGTATTGCGCCGGAGCACATGAAGCGCATCTACGATCCATTCTTCACAACCAAGACAATGCCCAAGCCGGGCGACAAGCGCGGCACGGGCCTGGGGCTGAGCGTGTCCTACGGAATCATCCAGGAACATGCCGGCAAGATTCACGTGGAGAGCGCCGTAGGGACCGGAACCACATTTCATCTTGAGTTTCCATTATTGAGGAATTCTGTCCATGCCTGAGGTCGACCTACCCCTGAACGCACTGTCTTCCGCCGGACCGAGCATTGCCTCGGGAAATATTCTTGTGATCGATGACGAGGCGGGGATTCGCGATTCGCTGGAAGTACTGCTGACGCTGGAAGGCTACGTTGTGAAGATGGCGGCCGACGGCGAGCAGGGTATGCGTATTCTTGAGCTCGAGAATTTCGACATTGTGCTGTTGGACCTGGCGCTGCCGGGGCAGAGCGGGATGGAGTTGCTGCCGCAGATCAAGGCGATGCACCCGGAGTTGCCGGTCATCATGATCACTGCGTACGGAACAGTGGACAACGTGGTGGAGGCAATTCGCGCCGGCGCGGAAAATTTCGTCCAGAAACCGTGGGACAACGAGAAGCTGTTGGCGGACATCCGCTCCGCGATCGCGCGACACAAGGCTGAAGAAGAAAATGTCCAATTAAAACGCACACTCAAGCAGCGCTACAACTTCGTCAACATTGTGGGCAAAAGCGAAGTCATGCTGCGCGTGTTCGACCTGGTGGCGCAGGTAGCGCCGAGCCGCTCGACCGTACTAGTGCAGGGAGAGAGCGGAACCGGCAAGGAGCTGATCGCGAAGGCTATTCATGCCAATTCGCCGCGCCGCGATAAGCCGTTTGTGCCGATCAACACGGGCGCAATGCCGAGCGAGTTGCTGGAGTCGACACTGTTCGGGCATGTGAAGGGCGCATTCACATCGGCGGTCAGTTCGAAAAAGGGCTTGTTTGAGGTAGCGAACGGGGGCACGCTGTTCCTTGACGAGATTGCCACGATGGGCATGGACACGCAGGCAAAGATTCTGCGAGTGCTGCAGGATCGGCGCTTCATGCACCTGGGCGGGATCCAGGAGATCCAGGTGGATGTGCGCATTATTGCCGCGACCAATGTGGATCTGAGGACGGCTGTACGCGATGGACGATTCCGCGAGGACCTGTTCTACCGGCTCAACGTGATCATGGTGGATCTGCCGCCGCTGCGGGCAAGGCGCGAGGATATCCCTCCGCTGGCCCAGCACTTTCTGGAGTTCTACTGCAATGAGAACGGCCTACCGCTGAGAAAACTTTCAGCCGACGCGCTGCGGGCATTGCTGGACTATGAGTGGCCGGGAAATGTGCGTGAGTTGGAGAACTCAATAGAGCGCGGCGTGGTGCTCTCCTCAGGTCCAGTAATTGGAAGCGATCTGCTGCCGGGGCATATCACGGGGCGCAGCTTTCAGGATGCCCTGCTTGAGCACAATCCGAACGCATCGTTGTTCGACATTCTTGAGGACATCGAACGGCGGATCATCATCGAGAAGCTGGAGCGTTGCAACTGGAACCAGACCGATGCGGCAGAGCAGTTTCATATCCCGCTTTCCACGCTGAACCAGAAGATCAAGAGATTGAATATTGAGATTCGGAAGCGGGGACGGGAGTAACCGAATTCCGTCATCGCGTATTCTTCAACGATCTTGGCGGCGCACTGGTCCTTTCCACAAATTGGCCGATTCTTTTGCTTCCCTTCACGAGCGTCTAAGCCGCCAGTGCTTTATTCCACTTCTTCAAGAAGGCACGCAGGCCGGACGGCGGCTTCAGCCAGAGGCTGGCTGAGGTTTCACGCGGCTCGGGCCGCATGAGCACTGTGAGGTGCGGGGCCTCGAGCTTGTTGAGTGCGCGAAACGCAGCTTCGTCCGTGAGATCATCGCCGAGGTAAGCAACAGGGGTGCCTGCCGGAGACTCGGAAATGATGGCCGAGACGGCGCCGCCTTTGTCGCGGCCGACACGCAGTTCCAACCCGCCTTCAAACTCAAGCAAGGTTAGTCCTTCAAGCTTGGCGAGCGGTTCAAAGAGTTCGCGAGTGCGGGTCTCAATGAATTTTGCGGTGCGGGGCGAGGCTCCGCGCCAGTGCATGACAGCGGCGTTATGCTTGTCTTCAAACTCGCCGCCGAGATTGTTGTGGCGAAGATACTCGCGGAGTTCATCGAGCTTGCGCTGCGTGGCTGGAGGCGCCTCTTCTACCTCGCGACGGCCATCCAGGTACATGCGCTCGGACCCGTGCAGTCCCCATACTTCTACAGGATCCTTGAGAACGGGCGGGTTGCCGCGCAGCAGCGGACAAATCTCCTTTGCTGGACGGCCGCTGATGACAACAATGCGAGTTCGTCCGCTGTTCTGAATGCGAGCCAGCGCCTCACGGACGCCGGTGTACGGGCGGGCCCGGGAACGATCGACACGGAAGGGTGCCAGGGTTCCGTCATAATCCAACAACAACAAGGGTTGGGCCTTTGACTTGAAGCTCTTGAAAAATTCGTCCAAGGTCTTGGTAGTTTCTTCAGTCACGCTATTCTCGCCTTCTAGAGCCCAGGGGGATTTTGTTTCTATCTTTCTGATTGCATGGTCACTTGTCGATCTTGATCGTTAATGAGACCTATCGCGTCCATGTCGTGGTCTCTGGTCGTTCAGTTGGCAGAGTGCGTCTCCGATTACAACTTATCCGCGCATTACGCCCACTTGCGGTGCGGACCATCCTTGCTGTGAACCAGCAAAGGTTCCGGCCGGCCGCCCGTAGTGTTCTCAAGCATCTCGATACGCAGATCACGCAGGTCGCCCAGAACGCTGGCGGCCCACCGATATACATTGTGCTCCATGACGTGACGGCGCATGCGCTGCATCCGTGTTCGGCGCTCGGGCGCGGGCATTTCGAGGGCACGGTGGATGGTCTCAGCCACCCCGTCGATGTCGTAAGGGTTAACGATAAGAGCATCCCGCAGTTCTACTGCTGCGCCGGTGAACTTGCTGAGGATCAGCACGCCGTCGCCATCGTCGCGGGAAGCAAGATACTCTTTCGCAACCAGATTCATGCCGTCGTGGAGCGAGGTGACAAGGCATACGTCCGCGGCGCGATACCAAGTCGTGACTTCCTCGTGGTTCGCCTGCCTCTGGATCAACACCACCGGGCGCCACGAGGCTGTTCCGAAGCGTGCGTTGATCTGCTCCGCCATAGCTTCCACGTTGCGACGAAGGTCGATGTAACTGGGAATTCTCGTGCGGCTTGGCGCAGCGATCTGCACCATGGTGACGCGTTCCCGATGGTAAGGATGCTCCTCCAGCATGTGCTCAAAAGCCATCAGACGTTCGACGATACCCTTCGTGTAGTCCATCCGATCGATGCCGAGTATTAAGGCTTCGGCGCGGGTGCCGTATTCGCGCAACAGCTCGTCTCTCGATGGACCAGGGGTGGAGCGCAGGGTGCCGGCCGGATCGATGTCGACGCTCACCGGATACGGGTGGATGGTGGTGGTATGCCCGTGGCGGCGAGCGGTCATGTGCTCGCGGTCGGTGCGGGACTCAAGTACATGATCGACAGTGTCAAGGAAATTATTGCAGTGGAGCGGGATGTGGAAGCCGATCAGATCGGCGCCCAGCAGACCTTCAAGAAGCTCAGCCTGCCACGGGCAGATGCCGAACGCCTCAGGGTTCGGCCATGGGATGTGCCAGAAGATGGCCACCCGCGCATCAGGCCGCGCTGACTTGATAATTCGAGGAAGCAGGGCGAAGTGGTAGTCCTGCACAAAGACGATGGGGTTGGGATCGCCTTCCATCTCCTGAAGGACTGCCTGCGCAAATTTCTGGTTGACGCGCTGGTAGGCTCTCCAGTCGGATGCGCGGAAAATCGGCCGGGTGTGAGCAATGTGGCACAAGGGCCAGAGGCCTTCGTTGGCAAAGCCATCGTAGTATCCAGCTTCCTCCTCGGCCGACAGCCAGACCCGACGGAGCGTGTAGCGGGGATCGTCCGGAGGGACGCGAAGACGATCGTGATCGTCGACATTGTCCTTGTCTTCACTGCCGCTGCCGAGCGCCACCCACACTCCATCGCAGGCGCGCAGCACGGGTTCGACAGCAGTGACGAGCCCGCTTGGAGGAACGACACAGACCGTTTCCCTTCCCTGCTTGACGTGCATATAGGGTTCGCGGTTGGAGACGACGAAGATGCGACTGGATCCGATGCGTTCACGGACGTGAACCGTAAGGCGCTCGGCAGTCCAGACGTTCTCGCCCGCCTCGCGAAGTTTGGCCTCGTTGGCAGCAGCCGCCCGCGCCTTGGTGAGGCTTTCGGTGATGGTCTTCATCTCCCGGGCCAGAGGAGTAAAAAGCGCAAGGTCTTCAGAGCGATGATCGATGCCGTCCGCGGGGTGGCCCATGCGCAGGAGTCGAAGGCGTTCCGCAAGCCGCGTAATGGGGCGCATGAGGAACCAGCGCACCATGAGGAACGTGACGCCCACAATCAGCAGGACGGATGCGGCAATATGCCAGAACGTCTGAAGCCAGATTCCGCGAACCTCGGAGCGAATGTAACTGGCATCCTCGAGCATGACCAGGGCGCCTGCCGGTTTGCCGTTCACGTGTAACGGAATGGCTTCCTGGAGCCATTGCTGATCCCCGGCGTGACCGAATGCGCCGGCATTCGTTCCGTGTTTCATGGCCAACTTGACGGGCCCGGGCGGCAGGCTGTGGATAATGTCGGAGGGCCCGTCAAAGGTGAGCAGGTTCCCCTTCACGTCATAAATGGCAAGACCAAGAGCTTCCTGGTGGAAGCGAAGTTCGGTTGCAAGGGCTGAAATCGAAGGGGTGATTCCGGAAGCGAGTTCCTGCTCAATGTACGGTTGAAGACTTGTGCCAAGCCATCCTGTACGGACCTCAAGTTCGTGGCGCAGCACGTGCTTACGCGCCAGCATCTCAAAATAAGTCGAGGCGATAGAAACCACGGTGATCCCAGCTATCAGCGCGAGAATCAACCGCAGGCGAAACGATCGCATCCTACCCCTCCATGGTCCCAGCTTGAAAGACACAACCCCTGATCGCGCGCCGAGGGCTAGATACTAAGATGCGGAAACTCGCTCTGCAAGCCGTTCGGGAATCGATAAGAGTAACGAAATTCCCGGTTGCGCGGGTACTTGATCGAAAGGCGCTTGTTGGCGCGCCGAAACGTTGATTGGAAGGGACATGCGCTATTCTGTCGTTAAGAGCAGCGCGCCGAGTTAAGCGGCCCGTGTTCAGAATCACCGGGATACGATGGCGTTCGAAAAAATCGACAGGACTGCCAAAGAATTCGTTCTCACGGTACAGGATTATTTCCTGTTCTCTTCGCGCGCCATTCTGAACATGTTTAGCCGCCCCGTCTACTGGGCAGACATGATTCTGCAATCGGACATCATTGGTGTCGGATCGGCAACAATTGTAATCTTCGCAGGTTTTTTTACTGGAGGCGTGCTGGCTGTGCAATCGGCCGCTACGCTGGCTGCTTTCGGGGCGACTGCGGTAACAGGTCGCTTTGTAGCCATGTCGATGATACGCGAACTTGGCGCAGTTTTGACTGGAATTATGGTTTCAGGCCGCAATGCCTCCTCAATGGCCAGCGAGTTGGGGTCGATGGTAGTGACTGAGCAGATTGACGCGATGCGCGCGCTTGGTGTCGATCCGATGCGCAAACTGGTGACCCCACGGATCTTTGCCTGTATCACTATGCTTTTCTTTCTCACCATCGTGTCGGACTTCTGCGGAATTCTAGGTGGCGCCGCTGTCACAGTCTTCATGAACGGACAGAACGGGACCCAGTATTTCTCAATGGCGTACGAGTTTCTGCAGTTCCCTGACATTCTGCAAGGCCTTGTGAAACCTCTGCTGTTCGGGTTTCTAATTGCATCCATCGGATGCTTCTACGGGATGCGAACCACGGGGGGCACCCAGGGAGTGGGGCGATCAACAATTCAAGCTGTTGTGTGGGCTTCGGTAATGATCATCTTCAGCGACCTGTTGGTCAGTATCATCATGGTTTCCATTTTCAATAAATGAATGAGAATCCTGTTACCACTGTTTCGTCGGGGACCGCGGCAGGGACCGCGGTGGTGGAATTTCGCGACGTCACCATCTCCTTCGATGGACCTCCGGTGCTGCGCGACATCAGCTTCTCCGTGGGTCCGCGTGAGACTCGAATCCTGCTTGGACCGGCGGGGGTCGGAAAAAGCGTCCTCCTGAAGGCGACAGATGGCTTGGTATGTCCCGACTCCGGCAACATCTTCCTCTTTGGCGATGACATCGTCCGGATGAAGGAGAGCCGTCTGTTCGCGCTGCGGTCGCGCACCGGGATGGTGTTTCAGGAAGGGGCCCTCTTTGACTCGCTTGATGTGCGGGACAACGTGGCCTACCAACTCATTCAGGAACGCCTGCCGGATGAGGAGATCGATCGGCGGGTGAAAGAAGCTCTTATCTTTGTCGGACTCGAGCACACATTCTCTCTATTTCCAGGCAGCCTGTCCGGCGGCATGCGACGGCGTGTTGCGATTGCTCGCGCTCTCATTCGTAACCCCGAATTGCTGCTGTACGACTCCCCAACCGGGGGGCTTGATCCGGTGACCTCGACGACCATTATCGAACTCATCGTGAAGCAGCGCGATTTTTACAAGACTCCCTCGATCATGGTGACCCATCGCCTGCAAGATGCCTTCACGATGGTGACGCATCGGTTTGATTCCGAAAAGAATGCAATGGTCCTGCTCCCGGAGGGCGAAACCGATCCGAACACGACGTTCCTGATGCTGAACGAAGGAAAATTGATCTTCGACGGATCGATTCACGAACTGGTGGCCAGCGAAGATCCATTCGTGAAGGAATTCCTCGAGTAAGAATTCCGTTAGTCCGCTTCGTCCTCTACACGACTTAAAGCGCATGGACCCCAGGCCATTACAGGTGGTCGTAAGGAGTCTTGTCCTGGAAGTGCGCAGCGGCATCCAACCGATTCGGGGCATCTACATCGGGGCACATGGGGACCTTGGACATCATTACCGACCCGGAGGAGAGTTCAAGGCAGGCCGGACTGCGCTATGTGACAGACGCGAAGCCAGGCTATTCCCGAAAGAAGCGTGGCAAAAGCTTTCGGTACTTCGACACCGCCGGAAAGCTCATTCAGGACGAGGTAATACTGAAGCGAATCCGTTCGTTGGTGATTCCTCCAGCGTGGACGGATGTGTGGATCTGCCCCTCCGCAAACGGCCACTTGCAGGCCACAGGACGCGACGCCCGGAAACGCAAGCAGAGTCGTTATCACCCGCGATGGCGCGCGGTGCGCGATGAATCCAAGTTTGAACGGATGAAGCTTTTCGGCGAGTCCTTGCCGTCCATTCGCAAACATGTGGAACAAGACCTGGGCCTGCCCGGGTTGCCGCGCGAGAAGGTGCTCGCAACCATTGTGCGACTGCTCGAAACGACGTTCATCCGCGTTGGCAACGAAGAATACGCGCGGGAAAATCGTTCCTATGGACTCACAACCTTGCACAATAAGCACGTCGATGTTGAAGGGGCAAACGTTCACTTCAAATTTCGCGGGAAGAGCGGCAAGCTCCATGCGATTGATCTGAACGACCGCCGCCTGGCACGCATTGTTAAAAAGTGCCAGGACCTGCCTGGTTATGAGCTGTTCCAATATGTGGATGAGGATGGCAATCTGCACTCGGTCGACTCGGCTGACGTAAACGACTATCTGCGCGCCATCGCGAAAGAGCAGTTCACCGCGAAGGATTTCCGCACATGGGCAGGTACCGTTCTGGCCTGCGCCCTTCTGCGGGAAGCCGGCACATGCGAATCGCAAACGCAGACCGAGGCCAAAAAAAACGTGGTGCAGGCAATTGCTACCGTTGCCAGTCGTTTAGGCAACACACCTTCAATATGCCGCAAGTGCTATGTTCACCCCGCAGTGATCGAGACCTATCTTGGTGGAACCATGGTGAAGGCTTTCGAGGAGCAGGTGAAAAAGGAAGCTGAAAACACAAAGCACGCCCTGCGGCAGGAGGAACTGGATCTTATTCACCTGTTGGAGCGTAAATCGAAACTGGGGGGATGAGATTGTTTCGCTCTCGACCCTTTCGTGCCTTAACCGCGTTCTGCTAGCCTTGCAATTTCGGGCTGGACCCGAATGACAGGTGCACGATGGCTTTCAAGTTTCATGGTGTCGATTTTCTTCATCTGGATTCCGGTTTTACGGAAGACGAACTCATGGTGCGGCGCACCGCTCGTGACTTTGTCGATGACAATCTGATTCCGATCATTGAGGAGTGTTTCCGCGAGGGGCGTTTTCCGCGAGAACTGGTCCCGATGATGGGAGAGATGGGCTTCTTCGGCGCGAACCTTGAAGGCTACGGTTGCGCGGGCATGTCGAACGTGGAGTACGGGCTGGTGACCCAGGAGCTGGAGCGGGGCGACTCCGGTATCCGCAGCTTTGTCAGCGTGCAGTCGGCGCTGGTGATGTATCCGATTTACACATTCGGCTCCGATGACCAGAAGAATACCTGGCTCCCTGCCATGGCGCGGGGTGAAAAGCTTGGCTGCTTCGGATTGACTGAGCCGGGTTTCGGATCGAACCCTGGCGGCATGACCACCACGGCGCGCAAGTCGGGGGACGAGTACGTCCTGAACGGCGAGAAGATGTGGATCACCTCGGGCAACATCGCCGACGTTGCCGTGATCTGGGCCAAAGTTGAAGACGAAGACAACAAGGTCCGCGGCTTTCTGGTAGAGACCGACCGGCGCGGATTCAAGGCAAATGAAGTCCACGGCAAGTGGTCCCTCCGGGCTTCGGTTACCAGCGGCCTGTCCCTCCAGGACGTTCGCATTCCAGCCGCCAACCTGCTGCCGGGAACCGGCGGGCTTAAAAGCCCTCTTATGTGTCTCAACCAGGCGCGCTATGGCATAGGGTGGGGAGCGATCGGCGCCGCCATGTCCTGCTACGACACGGCCCTGCAGTACGCCAAGATGCGCAAGCAATTCCATGGACAGCCGCTCGCCAGCCACCAGTTGATCCAGGAGAAACTCGTGTGGATGGTGAGTGAGATCTCCAAGGCCCAGCTGCTGTCGCTCCACGTCGGGCGGCTCAAGGACGCGGGCAAGGTTGGCCACGAGCACATCTCCATGGCCAAGCGAAACAATGTGTGGATGGCGCTGGAGACCGCCCGCATGGCTCGGGACATTCTGGGAGCCAACGGCATCACCGAGGACTACCCCATCATGCGCCACATGATGAACCTGGAATCCGTCAAGACCTACGAGGGCACCCACGACATCCACGCCCTCATCCTGGGCCAGCACATTACCGGGATTGCGGCCTACTAGACCGTCTCTGGAACTTCGCGGATGGCGCCATCCGGGTATAATTTTCTTGTCGCAGACCATTTTCTATTGCACTGTTTCAGTCTCTTCCCGATCGCGGATGTTCGGTGAGGTCGCGAGCTCAAGGTTGAAACAAGGCGGACATCTGCCTCCTCCCGCGCTCTTCGGCCGGGTTGGGGCTGTTTGTACTCTGAGATTTGCTTGGGCGAGGATCAGGCTCTTTCCATGCAGGTTTACTTAAAGCGATTCAGCGTGATTCTGGGCTTCAGCATCCTGATGGTCATGCTGATCGCCGGTACGCTCGTCACGCGACGGCGTGTTTCGGTTCAGATTCAAGACCATTTCTTGGTCGCGCACACGCGGCAAGTGCTGTTTGAGATTGAGAAGACTGAGTCGCTCCTGAAGGATGCGGAGACTGGCCAGCGCGGATTCCTCTACACCGGGGATGCGAAGTACCTTGCCACCTATGACCAGGCACGGCGCCAGATCGACGCGCGCATCGACTCGCTTGCGCAATTGATGGCCGACAACCCCACCCAGCAAACGTCCGTCTCGGAACTGCGAAGCCTGACTCGTGAAAAGCTGTCGGAACTCGAACAAACGATCAACTTGTTTCGGGCGGGAAAACAGGACGAAGCCAAGGCTGTGGTCGTTTCCGACCGCGGCCTGATCATCATGGGTCGCATCCGTCAGGTCAACGATCTGATGGAAGCGCGCGAACTGGCGCTCGAAGCTGACAGGTCGACCCGTTACGACGAAAACATTCATGCCACCATCCTGTGGATATACGCCTTCGCGGCAATCGCGCTGCTGGGTCTCGCTCTTCTTGCGTACTACATCGTGCGCGAGATGGACCTTCGCGAGCGGTATAGCGAAGATATCCGTCAAAAAGAAGAATGGTTCAGGACCACACTTACAAGTATCGGCGACGCGGTAATTGCTACCGATCGAGAGGGCAAGGTCACGTTCCTTAACCCCATTGCTGAGAGGCTGACCGGCGTCGAGTCGAAGCAGGCACTTGGTCGCCCCATCCAAGACGTTTTCCCCATCTTCAATGAATTCACCGGGAACGCGACCGAGAATCCCGTACAGAAAGTCATCGAGAAAGGCAAAGTAGTTGGCCTCGCCAATCACACCGTCTTGCGGCACGCCGATGGCAGACTGATTCCCATCGAAGACAGTGCCGCTCCCATCTGCAATGAAAAGGAAAACCTGATTGGCGTGGTGCTGGTATTCCGAGACGTGACCGGCGAACGGAAATCACAGGAGCTTCTGCGGCGGAGTGAGAAGCTTTCCGCGGCGGCCCGACTCTCCGCGACCGTCGCGCACGAAATCAACAACCCGCTCGAAGCAGTGGTCAATCTCATCTACATCGCCAAGGCCTCGCCGGGACTCCCCCCTGAAGTAGTGGAGCAGCTGACAATGGCCGAGCATGAGTTGGCGCGGGTGGCGCACATCACCCGACAGACACTCGGCTTTTATCGCGAGTCGAATGAACCCCAGCCCATGGAGGTCATTCCAATTATCGACTCGGTCCTTGGACTGTATTCGAACAAGCTGAAATCGAAGAACATCCAGGTCGTGCGAGACTACGGCGAATGTCCGCCCGTGGTAGGAGTGCCCGGCGAATTGCGCCAGGCGATCGCGAACCTTTTCTCCAACGCCGTCGACGCGGTCGAACATAACGGAAATATCTTTGTCCGCGTCAACTGCATTCGAAACGCCGGCGAAAGCGAAATTCAGCTCATGATTGAGGATGACGGCCCCGGTATTCGGAAGGAAGATATACCCCGCATTTTCGAGCCGTTCTTCACCACCAAGAAGGACATCGGGACCGGCCTGGGTCTCTACGTGACGCGCGAAATCCTGGAACGGCACGGTGGCAGCGTAACGGTGCGCTCAGCGCCGGACCATCAACAGTCCGTTGGGGCCTGCTTCGTTCTGCGCTTGCCAGTCGACCCCGATCCGCACGCGCGCGAGTCCGTCTCCACGTCCGCCTGAACGTCGCCCTGAAGCCGTCGACAAGCTCCCACCCGTGCTGGCATAGTCGTATGCATGCAAAACCTGAGATCTCTTCTTGCGTCCCTGTGTCGAGCCGCTGTGACTGTCGGTGTACTGATGACCGTGGCTTGGCCCGGCACGCCGGTTGCCCAGCAAGGGAACGGAGCGAATGTAACCGTGCTCCACGCCGCGGGGCTGCTACAGGTCGACACCGGCACAATTCTGGAGCCGGGCGAAGTGCTGGTCGACGGTGATCGCATCCGTGAAGTGGGCAAATCGGTTCAACATCCGCAAGGCGCAAGGATTATCGATTTAGGCGATGTGACAATGATGCCCGGATTGATCGACGCTCACGTCCATCTTTTTTTGCACCCCGGCGCAGAAGATCTGCAGACCGTGGAGGAGTCCGTGCCTTGGCGCGTCATCCTGGCTGAGCAGGCGGCAAAGGCCGACCTCATGGCGGGATATACCGCGGAGCGCGACATGGGCACTGAAGGTGCGACATCGGCCGATAGTTCAATTCGACGCGCGATCGATGAGGGCCTGATTCCCGGGCCGCGGCTGCGGGTCAGCGGCAATGCCATTGACATACTGGGCGGGCACGAAGATGCGAATCGCTATAACCCGGCCCAACACGTTCTATCGAATGCAGATTATGCAAACTCCGCTGAGCAACTCGTGGAAGTCATGCGCGAGCAGCACAAGCAAGGTTCCGACTTCGCCAAGATTTATGAGACGGGCGCGGACAAAATGATTGACGGCGTCTTGCGCACCCCCTATCAATACACCGCCGACCAACTGCGTGCCGCTGTCGATGAGGCGCATCGCCTGGGCACCGTGGTGGCCGTGCATGCCATGGGTGAGCCAGGCACGCTGTACGCCGCGCAGGCCGGAGTTGCCTCGATCGATCACGCCACTCAACTGAGCGACGAGACGATCCGCCTGATGAAAGATAAGGGCATCTTCGCGGTGCCCACGTTCACCATATTCGAGTACTTCGCCAAACATCGCGACTCGCAAGAGCAGGCTGCAGTTCAAGCTGCCATGCTCGAGTACAAGATCGCCCAATTCAAGAAGCAACTCGCTGCCGGAGTGCAATTCGCCGTGGGTTCCGACGTGGGGCCGTTTCCCCATGGCACCCAGGCTCGCGAAATGGTGCTGATGGTGCAATATGGCATGAAACCACTGGCGGTCTTGCAGGCCGACCTGCTTCACGGTGCGAAACTGCTGGGCTGGGAAGGCCAGATCGGCGAACTCAAGCCTGGCTACCTGGCCGACGTAATCGCGGTCAAAGGCAATCCACTCGAGGACATTTCAGCCACGGAGCACGTTAGCTTTGTGATGAAGGGCGGGGTAGTCGCGCGAAAGGATTAGCTCTGGGAGGCTTTGTCCTGCTTCGCTTGAATCTTTTCAAAAGCCCGCTCGTAGCGCTTGGATTTGCGAGCGGACAGCGACTCCTCGACACCTTTGCGATACCCGCCGAGGTAAATCGAGTACAGAATCGCGAGCGAGCAGCCGATACCCCACATGAAGCCGAAAATGAGGCCGAGAACGGCGGCCGGACCGAAGGTGCTCATGGACTCTAGTAGAGCAGAAATCTGATGCCCACGACCCCAAAGTGAGAGCTCAGACGATATTGCGTGATCGTCAACACAGATTCAACACAGGAACGCCGCTAGACTCCATCATGTAAAAGTGTCGGCCGGTTTCGGCTCGATCGCTAAGTCTGGGAAGCAGTGCATGGCTTCCGGCGAAATTTGCACCAAAGATAGGGCACTGACCGGGGGGGGGTGGGGGTAGGTCCTTCACTTCTCGCCATTGCGTTTTGAGCCAGCCAGTGGCCAGTTCACTGTTTCAAACAGCGACGACGAAACTGTCCTCGGTGCGCGTAACCGCGTGGTAAAGCGTGTCGCGCTCGACAGGGACGCGGCCGGCTTCGGTGATCAGACGGCAAAGTTCCTTGCGGGTCATTCCCTGGGGCGTCGTGGCGCCCGCGTCGTGATAGATCTTCTCTTCGATCACCGTGCCATCAAGATCGTCGGCGCCGAAACGGAGTGCGATCTGCGCGATCTTGGGCGTAAGCATCTGCCAGTACGCCTTGATGTGTGCAAAATTGTCGAGCAGCAGGCGGCTCACAGCGATCTGGCGAATGTCTGTCAGACCGGTGGTCACAGGCAGGTGATCGAGCGGCGTGTTTTCCGGATGAAACGCAAGCGGGATAAAGGTCTGGAAGCCGCCGGTCTCGTCCTGCACCGCACGCAACTTGAGCAGATGATCGACGCGATCTTCATCGTTCTCAATGTGCCCGTAAAGCATGGTGGCGTTTGAGCGGAAGCCGTGCTTGTGAGCCAGCCGTGCGGTATCCAGCCATTCGCTCCCGTCAATCTTGTGGTCGCAGATGATGGAGCGCACACGGGCCGCAAAGATTTCGGCGCCACCGCCAGGCATGGAGTCCACACCGCATTCGCGCAGCTTGATCAAAGTCTCTTCAATCGTCAGCTTGGCACGGCGGGCGAGGAACGCGACCTCGACCATGGTGAAGGCCTTGATGTGAACCTTGGGAAAGCGCTCCTTGAGTCCCCGGACCAGGTCAAGGAAGTATTCGAGAGGCAGGTCGGGGTGAAGGCCACCTACGATATGGAACTCGGTGACCGCTTCAGAGTAGCCAGAGGCCGCTGTTTCCCATGCTTCCTCGAGGGCCATCGTGTAGCCGGCAGGGTCGCCCTTCTTACGCCCGAATGCGCACAGTTTGCACGCCGCCACGCAAACGTTGGTGGGGTTAATGTGGCGATTGACGTTGAAATAAGTGACGTCGCCATGCAGGCGTTCGCGCACGTGATTGGCTAGCCAGCCCACCGCCAGTACGTCCCTGGTTCCATAGAGCGCGATGCCGTCGTCGAAGCTGAGACGTTCGCCTGCCAGCACCCGGGCCGCAATGGGCTCAATGTTGGGATCATAGGTTCGGAACGGATGTGGTTGGGCGGGTGCGGAAGTATCAGCCTGCATACTCAGATGATACAGAAAGGCAGGTTCCGGCTTCATTTTCCATGAGCGATTGAACGGAAAACCGGGACTTAGCCGACGTTGAGGGTCTTGAGCAAGCTGCGCGGTTCGCGCTGGATCTTTTCCTGCAGCAGCGTGATGGCGTAAATCAATTGCTCGGGCCGCGGCGGGCAGCCGGGTACGTAGATGTCGACCGGAATGATCTGATTGACCCCCTGAACGAGCGCGTAGTTGTTGAACACGCCGCCCGAGGTGGCGCAGGCACCCATGGAAATCACCCACTTGGGCTCGGGCATCTGGTCGTAAAGCCGGCGGATCACCGGCGCCATCTTTTGCGAAACCCGTCCCGCAATCACCATCAGGTCCGATTGGCGAGGCGAGGGCCGGAAGACCTCGGCGCCGAAGCGCGCAACGTCAAACCGGGACGCTCCCATGGACATCATCTCGATGGCGCAGCAGGCCAGCCCGAATGTCATGGGCCAGACAGAGCTCTTGCGCACCCAGTTGACGGCGAAATCCAGCGTAGTGAGGAAGATGCCTTCCGGTTCCTCAAACCCGTAGCTGACTTCCCTGACCTTGGCGCGATTGGCCGCGCTGCTTTCGAGGTTGCCAAACAAATAGCGATCGCGCTCTACCATTTCCGCCATGGCTTTATGATAACGCGTCCCAGATTAGCCTGCACAACCGCCTTCCGCAGTCAGGGAACGACTCGCCCGACGGGCACTATGGCACGCAGGCAGCCGAAATTCCGCTCAAACCCGGCGGGAGTTTCCAGTTCGCCGGAAGCCACAAGATAATGGAGAATCGCATCCAGGAAAACGATCCCCGAGGCGACGATTTGCCTCCGATTGCAGGCACAACCTGATGTGGGGCACGCATTCCTGCCAGCGCCCAGGCTTCCGCGAAGGGTGCAGCATCCGAGATCCCTGGAGTCAGGCGTGAGTCCTCGATGCGCAGTTGTCCGGAGGCCTTGTCGCGCTCAAGTTGCAACAATCGCGACATGTCGCGTGACGCGGTGGAACTCCTTGTGGCGGAAGCGCCTAGTTGACCATCTCTTTCGAGGGAGCGGAACAGCTGCTGCGCATCCCGGAACGCGGCGGGATCAGTGAGAAAGTGGAAGGTCCGCGGATTCCAGCCAATCGCATCCTGGGCTCGCAGTCCGAATGTGGTCCCGATTTCCCGCTCGTTGATCGAGTTGTAGGGCGGCGTAGCCAGCAGAAGCGCGTCCGGGTATCCCGTGCTCATTTCGCGATCGACCATCAGATCCCAGCCGCTGTAGCCCGCAGGACCTGGTTGAATTGGCTGGAGGGCGATCTTCCAACCTTGTCCAATCGGTGCTTGCCAGACATTTCCGGCAGTTACTTCGCCGGTAAATATGACTTGTCTGCAAGACGCGGCCAGGGCAATGTCTGCACCCTGTATGGTCAGCGCGACGAACGCGATGCTCGGCAGTATGGAACGAACGAGAGCGTCGGCTTTCCAGAGGGTCATTCCGTGTCCTAAGGCTATCTTCGCCCATGGAGCGTGGTTCCGGCGGCCCGGTATCGATTTGAAGATGATTTACTTCAGGCCTTGGCCCTGTGAACGCAAGCATAAACCGCATGAGTTTTCCAGAGAGATTCCTTATTCCCTCGTGCCATCTTTATTGAAACCGTGCGATATTTATTGAAAGAACATTCCATATCGGGTTTCGCATGTGCGCGAACCCCATGCCTCTCGGCTAGTGCACTTCAACGCCGCGAATCTTTCAAAAACTCCTGTTTGCCTCTGACAAATCTCACACCGGGAATCTCATGCATCGGAATTCAAGCAGATTGCTCATCCTTGCTGCCGCAGCCGGCGGGCCAGCCCACGTCCTCGCACAAAACACACCTTCAGCACCGGCCACGCAGGCCCAGATCGACGCCTTGCAACAGGCCATTCGCAGCGCGCAAAGCGCTGGCGACAACGCGTGGATGCTGGTTTGCGCGGCGCTCGTTCTCCTGATGACGGGGCCGGGGCTGGCGCTCTTCTATGGCGGCCTGGTGCGGCGCAAGAACATCCTCGGGACCATGATGCAAAGCTTTGCGATGATGGGCCTGGTAACGATCCTGTGGGCGCTGGTTGGTTACTCGCTGGCCTTCGGGCACGGCAACGCGATCGTCGGCGGCTTCGAGCACATCTTTCTTCGGGGTGTGGGACTTGGCCCTTCCGCCTACGCACCGACCATCCCCGAACAGACATACATGATCTACCAGCTCATGTTCGCCATCATTACGCCGGCGCTCATTACCGGGGCCTTTGCGGAGCGAATGAAGTTCAGCGCGATGGCTCTGTTTCTGTCGCTCTGGTCGCTCCTGGTGTACAGCCCCATGGCGCACATGGTGTGGGGCATTGGGGGTCTGCTCAATGCGGCAGGTGGTAAGTTTCCCAGCCTGGATTTCGCAGGTGGAACCGTTGTCCATGTCACTTCCGGCGTGTCGGCTTTAGTGACGGCCCTGTATCTCGGCAAGCGCATTGGCTATCCCAAAACGGCCATGCCACCGCACTCCATGGTGCTGAGTTTCATTGGCGCGTGTTTGCTGTGGGTAGGATGGTTTGGCTTCAACGCGGGCAGCGCGCTGAACTCCGGCCCGCTGGCAACCAGCGCGTTCGTCAACACGCACTTTGCCGCAGCCACCGCGGCGCTTGGCTGGACCATCGCAGAGTGGATTCACAACGGCAAACCAACAGCTTTGGGCGCCATTTCAGGATCGGTGGCGGGCCTGGTCGCCATTACTCCTGCATCGGGGTTCGTGCAACCGTTCTCAGCGTTGGCTATCGGCCTGGTGGCCGGATTCTTCTGCTTCTTCATGGTGTTCATGGTCAAGTCGCGGTTCGGCTATGACGATTCTCTCGATGCATTTGGCGTGCATGGCGCGGGCGGCACCCTGGGGGCGATCCTGACCGGATTTTTCGCGGTGAGCTCCATAAATGCTGCCTTCGGCAACGATGCTTCAGGCAAGCCGATCTCAACGGGTGCGCTCGACGGGCATTGGGGCCAATTGTTGAACCAGGCGGCGGGCGTGGCTATTGCGTGGATCCTTTCGGCCGTGGGCACCCTGATTCTGCTCTTCCTGGTCGACAGGATCGTCGGCCTCCGGGTATCGCCGGAAGATGAAAACGAGGGGCTCGATCTCTCGCAACATGGCGAAGAAGGATACGATTTCAATAAGTGATTCCTGCAACAGAAAAGATCAGGCCGGAGTGGCCAGTGATCCCTCCCGGCCTGATAGGCTGTCATCCGAGGCACTCTACACATGGTTAAGATCGAAGCGGTACTGCAACCCTCAAAGCTGGACGCAGTAAAGGATGCTCTTCTGGAAGCAGGCATCGAAGGCATGACGATCCTGGAGGCCCGCGGCCATGGCCGCCAAAAAGGGCACACGGAGTTTTATCGGGGCCGGGAATACACGGTGGATCTTCTTCCGAAGGTCAAAATCGAGATGGTCGTGCCCGATGAAATGAAGGAAAAGGCTGTGCAGGCAATTATCGGCGCAGCCCGCACCGGCCGCATCGGCGACGGCAAGATCTTCGTCAGCAAGATTGAGGACGCCATCCGCATCCGTAATGATGAGCGCGGCGAAACCGCTCTATAAGCGACTGATTGCCGTTTGCAGGAAAGCCACCAGGGATCAGGATATTCACCTGATAGTTGGCTTGATATCGCGTTGAGAGCCCGGGATTCGGAATGAGGCAGGAAGTCCCTGCAGAGACGGGCTCTTGCGGCCTCATGCGCACCCGAGGCTAGATAAATATTCCTGGGGCGCGACTCTAGTAGTCCCGTCCCCGAATCAGGTCCTGATTTTGAACGATCTCGAACCGGTTTGGGTTGCTCTTTACCAGCGAGTCCGCGAACCTGTTGCTCACGGTGGCCGTGCCATCGTACTCAGTATCTTTCACAACAGAGCGGTCAAGAATATAGTCCTGCGTAATCTTGCTCTGCCAGTCGATGTTTCCCATGTGCTGATCGAAGTCGGCGCTGTTTTGATTGAGACCCTGCATGTGGGTATCGAATGCCTTGTTGCTTTGCTCGCGACGCTGGTTGAGGGCGTCAGCCTGTGCCTGGTTAGCATCTGCCTGTCGTTGAATACGGCCAAGGTCGGCTCGGCCTTCACGCGCGATCACGTTGGCATCCTGGCTATAGGAATGAATCACTGCCATGAGGGTCGCCTCTTCAGCATCAGCGTATTGCGCTGGAATATTCGAAGCGCTTACATTCATTGCCCACAGCGGTGATCCCATTGGCGAGTAGGGGAAGATTCCCGCGCTTCCTTTGCGAGGCCCGACACCATCATGGAAATCGACGGTGTAGATGGCCTGCACGGGGGCGATACCTGTGTTGCCGCCGGGGAGGTTTTTCGCGCTGATCAACGTGTAGGTGCCCTGCGAGAGGCCTCTGTTGCGGCGCGCCTGGTTGGACACGCTTACCCACGCGGAATACAGGTCTCTTGTCATTGGACAGACTAACCGGGGGCCGTTGCTGGGCACTCCCCCAAAACGATTCGGCCTTGTAGGGTCAATGATTTGCTGGTAGAGAATGCCCATCTCCACCATTTCGTGCCGAGGCCCTTCAGCTGTGAGTTGGCCGCCGCCGTGAAGGTCCACGAGCCGCCAGCCCTCAGGCAGTCCGATCACCGCACTCCGATCTCCTCCCGTCACCATGGTCAGGCGCTCAGGGCCACTCCTGGGTGCTGCAGCAACTTGCCCTTGCGGATGCGACGGCGACCCGGCCGACAGAGGCGCGCTTGAAGACGATGACGAACCCTGCCCTTCCCACGCCGCGGAAACCGCCTTGAGCATTGCGGGCTCAGTATTGACGAACCGGTTTGCGTAGTCGTACAGGATCCCCATCTGAGGAACGCCGCTTCCGTGCTGGACAATGATCAGCAGCCCTGCAAGGGGCTGGCCGCCCATATTCGCCGCCTTCAGAGTGAAAAACGTGGCCAGCGAACTGCCGTCGCGCGATTGAAACAGCTTTCCGACCTGTGGCTTGTCACCAAATTTGCCGTGCACCTGGTGCAGCATGTAAACCAGCGCGTCCGACTTGTTCGATTGGCTGGTCAACGCTCCGAATGCGTACTGGCCGCCACTCGGATTGTCGAGGATCTTGATTTCGGCTTTGGCGGGTTGATGACCGGAGTTCTGCTGGGACTGACACACGGCAGAGGAGAACGCCAGGGTTAAAAACATCGGCACAAACCCTGCCGTGCGGGCAATCTGGGTGCATTTCATGTTGACACTCCGCATGGAATCCGAAATCGAAGGGAACTGGATTGTAACTCCGGACGATGGGTCGATACACAATCCTGCGCAATTGGAAGCAATTTGATGCCCCGAGGGGAATGAGGCATGCGCACTTGTTCAACGCGACCCCGCACTCGGCCACCTCAGTTCCAGCGGACCTCGTATCCAGTTCCAGCCGTCAGAAATGGCGCAGCGTGCCCGCCGACCACCGCCAGATCACCACTTCGGCCCAAACATCGCGTATTCTGAATGAACATTCTTTTTGCTTCGGCAAAGCACTCAAAATACACATGAACCCAATCGCAATCACCGTTGACGATTTACGGGAGCAGTATCTGCGGGAGATGGCGCTCGTGCGCCAAACCTATGAGCGCACCGGCGACGGCACGGCCGCAATCCGCCGTCGCTCCGCAGTCGTGGATCGTATCCTGATTGAAATGTGGCGCCGCGCCTTCAGCGGCAATCCTGGATATAACGTCTCGCTGCTTGCCCTGGGCGGCTATGGACGCAAGGACCTTTTCCCATTTTCCGATGTTGACGTGTTATTTGCCTTCGCTGACGAGAAAACCGAGGTGCAGGCGAAAGAGGCTGTGCGCGCGGTCATTCAGGGCATGTGGGACATCGGCCTGCGCGCCAGCCCGAGCTCGCGCACGTTGAAGGAAGCTGGCCGCTTCGATCCTGACAATCTTGAATTCACCCTGGCGACGCTGGACCGCCGCTTTCTTGCCGGCCAGTTCCCTCTGTACCAGCAACTGCACCAGACCATCCTCCCAGGGCTGATTTTGAGTGAGTGGAATACGATTGCGCAGAAGCTGGGTGAGATTGCGCGTGCCCGCCACGCCAAATTCGGCAATACCATTTTTCACCTGGAACCAAACCTTAAGGATTGTCCCGGCGGCCTGCGCGACTATCACCTCGCTGTCTGGTTCGCGCTCCTGTTCCACCTGAAAGAAACGCGCGAGTGGCCGCGGCAACGAGGTGGGGTCTTCCAGAGTGCACGCGGCGATGCCGAGGCTGCTTTCGACTTCCTGGCGGCGGCGCGATGTTTTCTCCATTTCCGCCACGGACGCGACGACAACGCGCTCGACTGGCAATCGCAGGACGAGGCCGCAGCCAACTCCATTGGGCTTGAAACGCGCGGAACCGCGGATCCTGCCTACTGGATGCGCACCTACTATCGACATGCGCGGGTTATCTACCGCCGGGCTGCTCTGCTGATGGAAAACCTTCCCGCCCCGGTTAGCTTCTATCGCCAGTTCCGTCGCCGCCGGACACCCATCGCGGGCACCGACTTCGTGCTCGATCAGGGCCGCATCGACATCCTTCCCGGAGCGCAATTCAGCGATACGGCGGCAATTCTTCGCATCTTTTCGTTGATGGCGACGCACGGCTACACTCTCTCGCAAGCCGCTGAAGATCGCATCACCGACGCGCTGCCGGCACTTGCGATTCATGTGCCTGAGGGGCCATACCTTTGGAATTCACTCCGCGAGGTGCTGCTGGGACCGCATGCCGCGCATGCACTTCGCACCATGCATGCCCTGGGTGTGCTGGAGATGCTGCTGCCCGAATTCCACGGCATTGACGCGCTGGTCATTCGCGACAGCTACCACCGGTACACGGTGGATGAGCACACCTTTCTCACCATCGACAACGTACACGGCCTGCGCCAGCCCGCACACGATTACGAGCAGCGCCTGGGACAGCTGCTGCCCGAAATCGATCGGCTCGACCTCTTTCTGCTTGCACTTCTTCTGCACGATACGGGCAAAGGACGCCGCACCGGCGAGCACACATCGCAGAGCGTTGAGCTGGGTGACAGCTTCATGGCTCGGTTGGATTTCGATGCCGAAGAGAGAGAAACAGTGCTGCGCCTCATCAAACAACATCTTGAGATGTCGAACGCACTGCGCCGCGATATTTTCGATCTCGAGAATGTACGCAGCTTCTCCGACAAGATTGGAAGTCCAACCCTGTTGAAGATGCTCACGCTGCTGACATACGCCGATATCAAAGCTGTCAATCCGGATGCGCTGACGCCCTGGAAAGCCGAAAACCTGTGGCAGCTGTACATGGCGACTGCGAACTACATGGATCGCAGCGTTGACGAGATTCGCTATCACGCCGCGATCGACCCCACCTTGCTGAACCGCTTACGTTCGATGGTGCCGACCAACCAGTACGACGCGCTGGGACAATTCCTCGAAGGCCTGCCGCAGCGATATCTCCAGACGCGGCTTCCCGAACACATCCGCAATCACTTCCAGCTTGCAGCCAATCTCGAGCAAGATCCCGTTCAACTGGATCTCCGGCCGCAGCGCCAACTCTTCGATCTGACTGTCATCGCGCGCGATCGGAAGCAGCTGTTTGCCGATGTCGCTGGAGCTCTCGCGGCATGGGGCATGAACATCGTCAAGGCAGGCGCCTTCTCAAATGATGCCGGCGTCGTAGTGGATAGCTTCCAGTTTTCCGATGTGTTTCGCACTCTGGAACTAAATCCCAGTGAGAAAGAGCGCTTCATGCAGTACCTGCACGACGTCGTGGCGCAGAAGGTTCCGGTGGAGCAATTGCTGGATGCGCGCCGGCATGTAAATCACTCAGCCAACATCAAGCTGGAAGTACCGACGCGCCTGCAGTTTGATTCCGCGTCATCGAGCCATTCCACACTTCTTCAGGTTGTGGCGCAAGACGTCCCCGGTCTTTTGCGTCAGATTGCGCTGGTGCTGAGCTCGCACACTTGTAATATCGAGGTCGCCCTCATCGACACGGAAGGCGAGACCGCAATCGACGTGTTTTACCTGACCAGGCAGGGGGCAAAACTCGGCGAACAGACGCAGCAGGAGCTCGCCACGGATCTGACAGCTTCACTTGGCGCCATGCGAGCCACCGCTGGCGCTTAGGCCTAATTCAGGCAGCGCTTAGGCTTGTCCCGACTCGTTTTGTGCTTCCGATGTCTGGCGTGAGGGCTTCCCGCGATCGGCTGCATCACTTGACTGCTCTGTTTCGGTAACTGATCTTTTGGAATCACTCGGCATGGTATCCGGTCGGCCGGAAGGCGACCCAGCATGACTCCCAGGCTTGCTTGTCCTCGCATCCCGCATCGGCATTTTGCCGGAATTCACTGAACCGGACGAGGTGCTCTTCTGCTTTCCCTCTTTTGCAAGGTCACGCGATTTTGGCTTGGCTGGCATTTTCGTTCTCCCATCCGCTGCTCGGTAGTTCCTCGCAGCGTGAGAATGGGATGCCGGGCCGCCGCGACGCAGTTGTTCCACCATTGATCAGGATTCCACTGCACGTTCATCTTTCGGAGAGCCTTACTCGCTTACTGTAAGCCGGGCAAGGCTGTACCACTTGTGCCCTATTTGAGATAGGCGCGCACAAGGTCGATCAAATCCTCGGCGAGTTCCGGCGCAATCTGCTCTTTGGCGCCATCTGTCAGATGAAAGCGAATATGCGTCTCAAGCACTTCACCCATCAAGCCATTCACGCCGCCGCGGACCGCCGCCAGCAGCATCAACTGGTCCCCGCAATCGCCGCCATTGTTGAATGAGCGCTCAATAGCGTCCAATTGGCCGCGCATCTTGCGCACCCGTTGCACCATCTTGATTGTTTCGCGTTCCAAGTGAGACATGGCAGCTGTCCTTCCAGGTTCAGAATACCCTTCCCCGGTATAGTATGTACTCAGTGGGGGTACAGTTCCTGAAACATCATACTCCAGTGCGAATGCGCCGCCCCGATCCGCAATTTACCGTGCCGTGGCCCTTCTCTACTACGCGCAAGGCCCGTCGCGCCGTCGCAGCAAAGTTAGCGCTGGCTGCCCTCTCTGCCATATCCGTCTCCGCGCAAACGGCCATCGCTCCCGCTCTGCTCAACGTCCCCGGCACTGCCGGCCCGGCACCGATTTCCGACGTGGGTCTGTTCGGCCAATCTCTTCAATATGGCCGGTCTGTTCAAAATCATGAGGAACCGCCAACCCATCAACTTAGCGTGAGTCCGCTTCCACCGACTGAGAAGCCAAGTGATCCGGTGCTGACGATGCTTTCTCGTCCCGAGGGGAGGCGCTACTGGCTCTCAGGGCAGGCCAACATCATCTTCCAGGGCCGCATTCCCTTCCACTCCACCTACCAGGGGTCAAATTCTTTTCGCAACTCGGCTGAATACAAAACTTCGATGATCGGCACCCTGTATACCGCGTTGCGGCCGACGCGCTCCATTCGCTATAACACCGACCTTATCTTCGACATGGAATCCGCCGGCGGACGCGGCCTGAGCCAGGCACTCGGGCTTGCCGGTTTCACCAATCTCGATGTGGTCCGCAACCCCAACCTGGGGAGCATGCCATACATCGCCCGGTACGGAATCCACCAGGTCTTCGGACTCACGAGCCGCACCACTTCGCAGGATCCGAACTTCTTTGCACTCGCCTCTGAAGTCCCTGTGCGACGCATCGAATTTCGGGTCGGCAAAATGACGCTCCCAGACTTCTTCGACATCAACGACATTGGCTCTGACAGCCACCTGCAGTTCATGAACTGGACAGTCGACAACAATGGAGCATGGGACTACGCCGCCGACACGCGCGGATACACAGTCGGCGCCATGTCCGAATACGACGATAAGGCGTGGACGCTGCGCTATGGCCTGTTCGCGATGCCCACTGTCGCCAACGGCATCGACATGGACTGGGCTTTCAGCCGCGCGCACGGTCAGAACAGCGAATTCGAGTTGCGGAAAAGCCTGGTGGGGCAGCACAAGGGCACCACGCGGATCCTCTTCTACGCCAATCGAGCACACATGGGTGTCTATCGCGAGGCGGTCAATGCTTATCTGGCCGGAACTGATCGTGCGCCCAACATCATCGCCCACGAACATTTCGGTGCCCTCAAATACGGCGTCGGCTACAACGGCCAGCAGGAAATCACTGACAATCTGCGCGTATTTGGCCGCTTCGGCTGGAATGAGGGCCAGCATGAGTCATTCGCATACACAGAGGTTGATCAAACCTTCGAGTTCGGAGGTGACTACTTCATGCGCCGCGCGCATCGGCCTGAAGACAAGTTAGGTGCAGTCTTCGTTTCAAACGCCATCAAGCGCGACCACCAAAAGTACCTGCGCCTCGGCGGCGGCGGTTTTCTGCTTGGCGACGGTGGACTCAACTACGGCAGGGAAAATATCGTGGAGAGCTACTACAACTGGCATGCGTGGCGCGGACTGTTCTATTCGATCGATGTGCAGCACATCGACGCCCCGGGCTACAACCGCGATCGCGGTCCTGCGTGGGTTGGCTCAGTACGCACGCATGTAGACTTCTAGCTGGATGCCACTGGATCGTAGCTTTCAGAGTGAAGCCAGCGGTCAATCCAGGATTTGATCGTTACCCAGATATTCGTAGCCCGGAACCGCATCCCACACCAGTTCTTCCACGTTATCCAGTGCTTCGCAGTCGCAGTATCCGCCGTTCTCTTCCAGCCACGCTACGATCTTCGGCACCGGCAGCTGGTTGCGAACTAAAAACTCGTGGGCCAGGGCAAGGTTGTCCGCACAGTCTTGCTCCTGCAATCGCCGTTCAAGGTAATCGAACAACTGCTTCAGAACCAGCGGCGAAGCGGGGAGCGAATTACGGGTTTTAATGCGCGCCCGGGTCCGCAGTTCCAGGTTGATTTCGCGGCGAAGAGCTGCCTCATCTTTTGTGGGCATTCGAATCCTCAATAAGATCGGCTCAAATCAAGACAGTAAATGAGGTCTGAACTACTTCCCGCTGGGAGCCGCGGGCAAATCCACAATCACCTCGCCTGGCTTGGCGTAGTGCATGCGCTCCCTTGCTTCGTGCTCAATGGCATGTGGGTCGGTCTTGAGCTTTTCCACCCGTACCGCCAGCCGCGCATTTTCCTTTTGCAAATCATCGATCTCCCGGCGCAGTTCCTTATCCACGTGGCGGTTCTGCTGCCAGGAAGACAGGCCGTGCTTTCCATTCACCACGTGCCACCCCAGCAGCAGCGCAAGCCCCACCATCACGCCCGTGCCGGCCGGTCGCCACATGCGCAGGCTCCAAGCCAGGGCGCGCTCGCGAAACGACTTCGGTGCGGTCTTCGCTTTCGGCGCTTCTATCTCTTCGTCAAACTGGTCCGGCATGATTCCTCTATTCGCGATCCGCTGCGTTATGACATAACAAATTTTTCCGCCGCAGCCTTCAGCGATTCCATATCCGCTTCGCTGCGAGCTTCGGTGTATGCCCGCACCACCGGCTCGGTGCCGGACAGGCGGTAGCAAACCCACGAGCCGTCATCCAGCACAAGCTTCAGTCCGTCGGTGCGCACCACGCTTGTGACCTTGCGCCCACTCAGCTCGGTGGGATCGGCCTTCAACTTCTCAGTGAAGCGGGCCTTGATCTCCGGGGTCAAGTGGAAGTTCTCTCGAACCGGGTAATAGGAACCAACTTTGCCAAACATCTCCTTCAGTTGCTGGCCGATGCTCTTACCACGGCGCGCCACCATCTCTGTCACGAGCAGGCCGGCGATAATGCCGTCTTTTTCAGGCACGTGGCCGCGGATCGTCAATCCAGCCGACTCTTCGCCGCCAATCGCAATCTTGTCAGCGATGATCAGTTCGCCGATGTACTTGAACCCTACTGGCGTCTCAAACAGCGGCACCTTGTGGTAATCCGCAATGGCGTTCACGAGGTTTGTGGTCGCCACGCTCTTGGCCACACCGTTCTTCCATCCACGCGTCTCCACCAGGTAGTCGAACAGCAACGCGATGATGTAGTTGGGCTGGATGAATGTGCCGTCCTGGTCGACGATGCCGAATCGGTCCGCGTCACCGTCGGTCGCGATGCCGATCGCCGCGCCAATTTCCTTCATCTTCTCCTTGCACGTCGTCAGCAAATGATCGTCGGGCTCCGGCGCATGGCCTCCGAAGAGCACATCGCGATAGTCGTGCACTGTCTCAACGGTTACGCCCGCCTGGCGCAGAAGGTGGCAACTATATCCGCGGCCAGCGCCCCAGAACGGATCGAACACCACCTTGATGCCGGACTTCGCGATGACCTGAAGATCCACCAGTTCGCCCAGCCGTCGCAGAAACGATTCCTTGACATCCGTCGTCTCGAATCCTCCCTCTGGAGGATCGGCCATGGGAATCTTCCCGCCGGAGTCGACAATCCGGTTCACCGCGGCTTCAATCTGCTTGGTTGCTTCAGGTAGAGCCGGTGCTCCATCGGGCGTGGAGTACTTGATCCCGTTGTACTCAGGCGGATTGTGCGAGGCCGTAAAGTTGAGTGCTCCCGAAGTCTTGAGCGTTCGAACTGCGTGGCTGATCGCGGGCGTCGGCGCCGCATCTGGAATCACGATCGGCGTTACGCCGGCCCCCGCCAGCACGCGCGCCGCCTCGGCTACAAACATCTCGCCCAGGAAGCGGGGATCGCGGCCCACGAGGACACGGTGCGGTCCGGGTTGCGTCCTCACATACTCGGCAATCCCGGCCACCGCCAGGCGAATATTCGCCAGTGTGAAGTCCTCGGCCACTATGGCCCTCCAACCCGACGTGCCAAACTTGATCGCGCTCGCCATCTTGCTGCTCCTTTTTGTCCGCCGCGCGGACCGCAAAGTACATACTGCATCACCAGACTTGTTTGAGCCAAGCGGACCAGGCTCATTGATGTAGGATGACGGCGCTGCCTCCCGCCCGTATTCATACCGCGACTATTTAGGCAAAAATCGGAATTTTGGCCCGGGAACGAGGCTCGATTGACGAGAATTGCGTTGGATTTGATTTTTTACTGCCAGTCACAAACTTGCTTCCATTACCATGGGCTGCATCCTGCCGGCTGATATGATCGAACCCTCCATTGAAGAAAGCTCGAAGATCAAGATCTGCAGCCGGGAGCCGGAGCATCCAGTGAAACGCCACCCGCTTTTTGGCGCGAGTTAACTATGAACTTTAAAACGCTTTTTGGCCGCTCGAAGCGCTTGGGAATGCGCCCCATTCCATTTCTTGGAAGCTTTGTGATCGTTGGCTTCCTGTTTGCCCTTCAACAATGGGTGGGCGCACGAACGTGGAATCCAAAGATGCAGTTCGACCTGCTGCCGGTGATCGGGGCCTGGGAACTGCAGTATTGCCTTTGGGGCATATTCTGCTGGATTCTCTGGAACTGGTTGGGAAACCGCCTGCAAAAAGCGGGATGGCGATATATTGTTTCCCGCATTGTCCCCTTGAGCATCCTGATGAGCGTTGTCGTAGAAATGGGTTTGGCTGCAGGTTTTCCGCAATTTCCTATCAGGCGCTATCCGATGAATTTCTGGCAGAGACTGGATTTCAGTCTCACCGAGGAGTTCCTCGAAAACACAGCGGTCTTCTGGGGGGCTTTCCTGGTCATTCGCGCAATTGGCTATTACCGCGAGTCACGGCAGAAGGAAAGAGACATGTCCCAGCTTGCGGTTGAAGTGACAGAAGCGCGAATGATGGCGCTTCGCATGCAGATTAATCCTCACTTCCTCTTCAACGCGATAAACAGCATCTCCAGCCTGATGTACACCGATGTCCGCGCCGCGGACGAGATGTTGGAGCAACTCAGCTGCATGTTGCGTATTTCACTGGAGCGAGGACCAAAGCAATTGATAGGTCTCCGGGAGGAGATGGACTTTATTGAGATGTATCTCTCGCTCCAAGACCTCCGATCCGCCGGCGAGGTCCGCCAGGAGATCGTCATCGATCCTCGCCTCTACGACGCTCTCGTTCCCACCATGATTCTTCAGCCACTTGTTGAGAATGCGTACGTACACGGAATCTCCCGCGTGAGCAACGGCGGGCTCATTCAGATAACCGCAAAGAAAGAGGAAGGACAACTCAGCATCTCCGTCCGAAACAGCGGAATTGGATTGAAGGCCGTGAATGGACTGAAGACCAACGGAATGGGAATTGGCCTGAGTAACATCAAGAAGCGCCTTCAGCTGCATTTCGGGGAAAGTTGCCAGCTAACCATCCGCGAGATTTCCAGCAATCTTGTGGAGGTGAAAGTAATGTTCCCATTGACGTTTGCGCCATCCGAGGAAATTGTCACTCCTGAAGTAGAACAGTCACGTCCGAGATATGCGTCGTAAGACTGAAATGCCGATCCCGTGAGGTGCGCATGGTCGCAACGGACGCCCGCATCGTTCTCACCACCGCAGCAAGCATCGAAGAGGCGCGCAGCCTGGGCAACACCCTGGTAGAGGAACGGCTCGCCGCTTGCGCCACGCTCATCCCGGCCATCGAATCTATCTATCACTGGCAGAATAAGGTGGAGTCGTCCAGGGAAACCATGCTGCTACTCAAAACGGTGACCGACAAGCTGGAGGCATTGGAAGCCCGCCTTCTTGGCCTCCACAGTTATGACACTCCCGAATTCCTGGTGCTGGCAGTTGACCACGCCAGCGAAGCCTATCTTGCCTGGATGTATGCCTGCCTGCGGCAGGCGTGATTGCTGAGTCGCTCTTCGATAATGAAACAGACTTTAGCCGCACGTTCAGCTCCAAACTCGATTTGATCGATCCGACGGAAACACTCTCATGCGGCTCCCTATACCCCGCCCATTCGTGGCGGGATGTTCGCGGAGCGCGTCTGATATTCTTGGCATTAGCGGTCTTCATTCTGCTGCTCGAACAAGCGTCATTTCAGTTGGGATCAAGCGTGCCGTTCGCACGGTGGCTGCGTGACGCGTTTATCGATCTTGCGCAGGGAATGGCGTCAGGATGAGCCGATTGGAAGCAGACTCACGTCCATGCGCTGGCTGATGATCGTACTCCTCGTCTCGGTTGTGGCGCTGCTTATTGCGTCGGCGGGACTGGCCCATCACATCTGGCAGGAACGCAGAAAACGCAGCCGCACGAGTCTTTCCCCGGGCCGCACAGAAGACGTCGATGTTGAAACGGAGGAGGCGCCATGAATCAACACGCACAGTTGGCTCGTACGTCCACAATTGTTCCCGCATTGGGTGCGGGCATGCGCAATTTGTTGATTATTCTGGCGGGCACCGCTTTTGTGGCTGTGAGCGCCCATATATCACTCCCACTTGCCTTTACGCCTGTCCCGCTCACGCTCCAGCCTTTTGCCGTGCTGCTTCTTGGTCTTGTTCTTGCCCCGCGCCTCGCCGCAGCCACTCTGATCGCTTACCTGCTCGAAGGCGCCGCCGGACTCCCGGTTTTTACCCCCGTCCACACGCCTCTCTCCGGCTTCGCACACCTTTTTGGGGCGACGGGCGGATACCTTCTTGCTTACCCCTTTGCTGTCTATGCGATCGCCAGAATCTGGCGTGCCAGTTCCCGCAAAATCGGTGCTGCACTGTTAAGCGCGGCTGCGGGTAACCTCATTATTCTCAGCGTCGGGGCCCTCTGGCTCAGCATACTGTCCCATGCATCGCTCAACACAGTGCTCAGCCAGGCTGTGATTCCGTTCCTGCCCGGCGACGCCCTCAAGGTTGCCGTGGCTGCCGCCCTGGGCTACGAGTGGTCTCGCGCCCGCCGGGCGCGTCCAAACGAATAGGTTTTCTGAAAGGAATTCTGTACTCCGTGAGCATTCAGCAATCTGAGCCTGCACCCGCCGCAACTGGCATCCGCGAAATTTCCATCGCCCACAGTCCTGATTCCGACGACGCCTTCATGTTTTACGGTCTTGCCACCAACAAGATCCGCGTCCCCGGCTATCGCTTCACCCACACGCTTTGCGATATTGAGACCCTGAATCGGCGCGCCCAGGACGAAGCCTTCTACGACGTTTCCGCCATCAGCTTTCATGCCTACCCGTATGTCCAGTCCAACTACACACTTATGGGTTGCGGCGGCAGTGTCGGCGAGGGCTACGGACCCATGGTGGTCTCCAGCCGAAAGTTGACGCCGGGGGATCTCGGAAAAATCCGTGTCGCTGTCCCGGGCGTGCTCACGACGGCGTTTCTCGCTCTGAAGATCTTCAACCCTGAGATCCAGACCGAAGTCGTCCCGTTTGATCAGATCATTCCTGCTATTCTTGCGGGCAAATTCGAGGCCGGGCTCATCATCCACGAGGGACAGCTAACCTACTCATCGAGCGGACTTTACAAGGTGATCGACCTGGGCATCTGGTGGCGTGAAACTACCGGCTTGATGCTTCCGCTGGGGGGAAACGCGATTCGCCGTTCCCTGGGACCCGAATCGCACCGGATCATCTCCAAAGCGCTGCGCGACAGCATTCAGCACGCACTGGACCACCGCGAGCAGGCGCTTGAGTACGCCATGCAGTTTGCCAGAGATCTGGACACCAGCCTGGCGAACCGCTTCGTCAGCATGTACGTCAATGAGCGGACATTGGACTATGGAGCTGATGGTCGAAAAGCCATTCACAAGCTGCTCGAGGTCGGTCATGAGAGGGGAGTCATTCCCATCACGCCGCAGGTGGACTTCGTCGACTGAGGCGAGGCCCGTGCCGGCGGAGTGACAGACACGCCGCCCGTCTCCGGAGCCCCTTTTCGGTTACGGCTTTTGCGCTGGTACAGCCTCGGCTACAGCGAGAAACTCCTGGAAGACATCGTTCGACATCAAACGACCGTGAGACGTGAGGCGGACTCGCTCTCCGTCGTACGTTAGCAGTTCGTCTGACACCAATCGATCAACCACATTTTGGGCGGCGGCCATTCGTTCTTCGCCAAATTCCTCACGCAGCACGCCGATGCCAACACCGTCATTCAATCGAAGGCCAAGGAACCACGCCTCCTCAAACTGGCGATCGGGTGACAACCACGCCGTCTCGGGGTGTCCATCTCCTTCGAGGTAACCCTTCAAATCATCGCCGGTGGTGGCGCGGAGCACATAGCCTTCATTCCCCGCAGAATAGAGGGCTGACGAAGCATCGAGCCCAAGTCCAAGGTATGGCCGGCGCTGCCAGTAACGCATGTTGTGCTGAGACATCTGACCAGCCCGGCTGAAGTTCGAGATCTCATATTGCTCAAGCCCTGCCGCCTCGAGCCGCTCGATGCCCCTCTCGTACATACTCGCGATGGCATCATCTGACGGGACCAGCTCCGCGTGGTAACGCGCGCCGCCAGCCAGCATCTCCCGACCAAGGCGCGAATCTTCATCCACTTCAAGCATGTAGACGCTGGCGTGTGGAACGACTGCATCCACGAGCACCGCAAGTGACTCATCCCACGACGCAAATGTTTGCCCTGCAAGCCCCGCGATGAGGTCGAGGTTCAAATTGTCGATCCCCGCTGCTCTCAGCCGTCGCAGATCGTCGAGCACCGTCTCCCGCTTGTGCAAACGGCCACTCGACGCTGCCTCACGATCAATGAAAGACTGCACGCCGAGGCTCACACGGTTGACACCGGCTTCGGCCATCGCTTCCAGCGTGGGCTGGGCGATCTGTCCCGGAGCACACTCCACCGTGATCTCAGCCTTCGCATCCAGATTGAACTCTTCGCGAATGGCCGCAAAGAGATGTGCAATCAATTCGGATTCCAGAAGCGATGGCGTCCCGCCGCCAAGATAAATAGTGTCGACAGTGCGCGGGAGCTCGACGGCCATCTCCGTGGCCCAGTCTCCGGCCTTCTTGAGGTCTTCAACGATGCGGCGCACGTAGCGCGCATGCTCGCTGGCCGGATACACTCCGGACGCAAAATTGCAATAGGTGCACTTAGACCGGCAAAAAGGGATGGAAATGTATAGGCCGAGGGCCCGATTTAGCATCAATGTCATCATCGATATTGTTTCATGGGTCAGGCATCGAGTTGATCGGGTCGAGCCCGATCTCAGCGGGGCTGGAACGGAAATTAACCGGGCGTTGGGGCTGACCCTCTAAACAATGTATTAGGGAGATTAGGTTTGAAAGTTTGGCCAGTTTTTGGCGTCACTCTGATGCAGGCGTTCTTGTTGCTCGGACACTGGTTCATTTTTCACACCGTTGTGAGTTTTTGGCATTTAAGCCAATATGATCAGCGGTATCTCGCTGCGACCCTGTTCGTGCTTGGCATCAGCTTTGTGACCGCGGCACTGCTGGGCTTTCGCTTTTCAAACCTGCTGGTTGAGATCGTCTACAAGATTGCTGCTGTATGGCTCGGCATGCTGAACTTCTTCTTCTGGGCTGCATGCTTCTGCTGGCTTGCCCGGCTAGTGCTGTACTTAGCACATGCAGATAACGGCTTGAATCGCCAAATTCTGTTCGCGATTCTGTTTGGGCTCGCTTTTCTCACATCTGTTTACGGCATGGCCAACGCGCGCTGGATCCGTGAACGCCGCCTTACCGTGAAGTTACCCAATCTGCCCCCTTCGTGGGTTGGCCGCACTGCGCTGCTGATCAGCGACATGCACCTGGGCAACATGAACGGTGCCGGATTTGCCCGTCGCATCGCAAACATCGCGCGCCGGCTCAATCCGAACATCATCTTGATTGCGGGGGATCTATTCGACGGTTCGAAGGCAGAACCCGAACGCATCGCCGCCCCGCTGTTTGGGCTGGCACCCGAATTCGGTGTCTTCTTCAGCGGTGGCAACCACGAAGAGTTTGGCGACGCCGATCACTACGAGGCGACACTCAGGCGCGGCGGCATCCACGTGCTGCACAACGAGCGCGCGATTGTGGATGGCTTGCAGATTGTCGGAGTGTCGTATGCCGGCTCAATCCAGCCGCTGCAACTCCGCGCGTTCCTTGAGAGCCTTCGCCTGCAAGGCGGCCCAGCGAGCATCTTGCTGAACCACGTGCCCAGCCGCCTTCCTGTAGTTGAAGTTGCTGGAGTGAGCCTGCAGGTCTCCGGCCACACACACGGGGGGCAGATGTTCCCCTTCACCTGGTTCACGCGCCGCGCCTTCGGCAAATATACCTACGGCCTGCATGCTTTTGGGAAGCTCCAGGTACTCACGTCAAGCGGGGTGGGCACATGGGGTCCCCCGATGCGCGTGGGAACCTCGCCTGAAGTGGTGCTCATTGAATTCGCTTGAGCGCTGTGCGCCACGTCACACAGAGACGCCGTTTCGAGGCAGCTGATGTGACCGGGGTCTCATACGATCACGATACATGGGGGCTAGGATTGAGGTGCCAGTTCTACAGGGTATTGCCCTGAAGGAGAGACACCGTTGACTACGATCGCTCCCGCCGATCCCATTGTGAAACAAGACACGATTCGCACCCACCGTACTGGATACGACCTGCTGCTGCACCCCGGCCTGAACAAGGGTACTGCGTTCACTGAAGAAGAGCGGACAGCATTCGGGCTGCACGGCCTGTTGCCACCGCACGTGGGTACGCTTGAAGATCAGCGCGAGCGGCGCAAGCACGCACTCGACAATGAGCCGTCGGCTTTTGGCAAGTACGCGCTCATGCGCGACCTGCAAGACAACGATGAGACGCTGTTCTACTCACTCATTGCGCACAATGTGGAGGAGTTGTTGCCGGTGGTGTATACGCCGGCCGTGGGTGAGGGATGCCAGCGCTTCTCGGAGATCTGGCGGAAGCCGCGCGGGCTGTTCATCAGCTATCCGAATCGCAACCGCATTGACGAAATCCTGGCCAACCCCCGGTACGACAATACTCGTTGCATCGTGGTGAGCGACGGCGAGCGCATTCTCGGGCTCGGCGACCAGGGTGCGGGCGGCATGGGCATTCCCATTGGCAAGATGGCGCTCTATACCGCGCTGGGCGGTGTGCCCCCGCATCACTGCCTGCCCATTCTGCTCGATGTGGGCACAGACAACCAGGCGCTGCTCGATAACCCTATCTACGTCGGCTGGCAGCGTCCGCGTGTGCGCGGCCCGGAATACGACGACTTTATCGAAGCGTTTGTAACCGCGGTGCAACGGCGATGGCCGGACATCCTGTTGCAGTGGGAAGACTTTGCCGGCGAGAACGCTCTACGCCTGCTGGAACGCTACCGTGACCGCCTGTGTACGTTCAACGACGACGTTCAGGGCACGGCTGCTGTGACAACCGCGACACTGCTGGCCGCTGTTCACGCGACGGGAGTCCCCCTCAAGGATCAGCGGATTGCCATGTTCGGATCGGGCTCCGCAGGTGTGGGGATCATCAATCTGTTGGTGGCGACGATGAAAGAGCAAGGCTTGAGCGACGCCGAGGCTCGGCAGCGAATCTATGCTTTCAATCGTCACGGCCTGCTTGTGGAAGGAGAACCAGGCCTTCGCGGGAGCCAGTTACCGTTGGCGCGATGCCGTGCCGACATTGCCGGATGGACTCTGTCCGGACCAGGCCCAATTTCACTTCTGGACACGGTTCGCAATGCAAAAATTACGGCACTGGCAGGAGTCTCAATGCAGGCAGGAGCATTTACAGAGGAAATTGTGCGCGCCGTAGCGGAGAATACCGAACGGCCGGTGATTCTGCCTCTTTCCAATCCGACGTCAAAAGCTGAAGCCACGCCGACCGACCTGCTGCGCTGGACAAACGGCCGCGCGCTGATCGGCACAGGGAGCCCATTCCCACCCGTTGAGATCAATGGCCGCTCAATGCGCATTTCCCAGACCAACAACTCTTACATATTTCCCGGACTCGCCTTGGGAATTCTTGTCGCGCGCGCCATTCGCGTGACCGATGGCATGATCATGGCTGCGGCGAAGACACTGGCTTCTCTGTCACCCGCAGCGACGGATAGTAACGCACCGCTGCTTCCGCCGATTGGCGATTCGCGCAAGGTGGGTCTTGCTGTGGCCGAGGCTGTGGCCAGACAAGCGATTTCCGAGGGCATCTCAGGGCTGACCGGGACCTCGGATCTTGCGGATCAATTGCGCGCGTACGTTTGGGAACCCGTGTATCGGCACTATGAACGCGCCGAGCCGCCTTGCTAGGCGGAGAGAAGTTTTGCGGCTCTCGACACGCTAGATCTGTCATGTCCGTTCAACCCGCGGTGGGAGAAGCAACGTAGTAAGCCGGCCACTTGCTGATCCTCAACAGAGGACCAAAGGCACTATTTTGCGTCTCTGTCAGTGCGGATTACCTGGATAGACGCGCCTTGTTGCACGGTTGATGTGGGGGGAACAAGCATCAATCCCTTCGTCTCAATGACGATGCGTGCAGTCGAGGCCGAGCAGGTGTTTCCAGCTATCGCTTCCAAATTGACAACGTACTCGCCGTTGATCCCTGCGCCTTTATTGTGATTCGTGCCCGCAAACGCCACCACACTCAATTCCGCGATTACAGCGGCTGCGATAAATAGGATCCTGTTCATGTCGTCTCCCGCTTCAAAGTGCCAACAGCACCTTTGAGAAAGGAATAGGTGCGACCGTAGCTACTGGATGAATGGTCTTGTGAGAACCAAGTGTGAGGTTGCTCACACATGCTTGAAAGTGACGCATGTCACTACATGTGACCCACCGGACCGGGCGAGACCATATAGAAATTGACGCAGATCATGGGAGCAGATGGTTGGGCGCTGTTGTATCTCAATGATTTCGCATGAATTATTGGCGCGTTGTCGAATTAGGCAGAGACTCGAAACGTGCAAACCGTAGCGAAATCGCGCTGGATGCACAACCCGAGTTAAGTGACTTTGATCACAGGCTCAGCGCTGATTTGCAAGGTCCACTTGCGCATCGAAAACGCCGGTTTCGATGGTCTGGCCGTGCTTCATCTGCACAATGATGCGATAGCGACCAGCATGAGGGAAACCCGTAAGGAAAGGTGACAGTCGCGGGAAGGCTGGCCTGCCCCATCGCCATGCCCGGCATATTGTGCATTGCGCTCGAGGAGGTTGAAGGCCTCTCCATGCATAGGCATCTGCGGGTTTGCCATCATAAACGCCGCCATGGACATGGTGCCGTTGGGGTGGATGTGCGCGAACACAGTTCCATCCGTTTTGATAAATGCGGCGTGGCCCAGCATCCCCATGTAGAGTGCTTCATCGGTGGCAGGGCGCCCATTTTGGTCGAGCAAGGCAAACTCGAATGCCTCCGGGGTTCGGGCAACAAGATGTCCTGGAGCTTTCCACACCATGGTATAGCCGTCTGGCAGGCGGAAAGATTGATCGCGGGTGGAAGAAGCAGACCGTGTTGTGGTTTCGCTCGTTTGGGTCGCGTTCGCATCCACGACCTTTGGGGCGAACCCTGCCGCATCGTCACCGCTAAGCGCTTTCCCTGAAAATCGCGGGCACACTGATCGAGCCTTGGATCGTCTCAGGGAATCCACTCTTGTGTACGACATCGGCGAACAATCGATAGTCACCTGCGGGCATACTCGGCAGGCCAAGCTGGAACTCGTTTGCACCCGAAGCTTGTGGGTGCAGATGATAGACCGCATCCATTTGTGGCCAGCGAATTACGTAGAGGTGCATCAGATGATCGTGATCAGGGATGAAGTCGTCGAGATTTCGTTGGGCGAGCCATCCGGGATCGCTAAGCTTGAGATTGAGTAAAGCCGGCCCTTGAAGAGCTGCCTTCATCTGTAGGGGCTTGTAGATGTACGCAGAATAAGACGCTGCTTCCGACTTCCACCACGCGTTTCCGAGAAAGATACCCGTTACGAGCACCGCCGCCGCCACGGCCATGGCGATGCGCGCGCCGCGACGGTTTGACTGCGGCACGACGGCGCCCGCCGGCAGCTTGGCCTCGCGCGCCGCAGCGCCGACGATGCCGATCATGCCCACCACAAGCAGCAATCCCAACGCAGCAAGAAAGGCTCCCAACCCGCGCTGCATGGTCCTCGTGGCCAACGCCGTTGCGGGAAGAGGAATTGACACCACCTGCTCGCCCTGTGTCCCGCTGACAGCGAAATGAATCTGCCAGGAGCCCGTCGCCATGATCCACAAATGACCGACGTAAAAGTGGTTATCGCTGGACACCTGCTGCATCGCATCCGGCACCGGGGGATGGGTGGCGGCTTCACCTGTAAGTGGCACCGGAGTTACGGTGATGCGATTGATGCCCTCCGTCTGCGCGCGAACTTCAATGTCCGCCACTCCCGGAATAACGAGGGGTGGCCGAATGACAATCGAAAGTCTGTACGGTCCCGCCTGCGCGTCCGCGTAAACGTCGGGACTTCCCACATGCGCCGAGGCACGCATCGCGAAGAGGAACAAGGAGGCAAACAGAAAACAGCGCAGCGCCTTCATCGCTGAATCTTTCTCATCCAGTCACCCAACATCAGTCCCAGCCACACGCTGATAGCGGCGTACAACGAGGCCTGGGCAAGCCCTCCCCACAGCGCCGGCCCTTGCTCAGGGTTGATGAAATGTCGCGTTACTTCCGCCGACCATGATGGGATTCCGAAGTCGTGAATTCCCGTTGCGAAGAAGCGATTCTCTGATGCTTTGCTCATCAGGAAGTTGGCGAATGGCCACTCAGCAACAACCAAACCCAACACGAACAGCGGCCCGCTTACAAGAGAGACAAGAAGCTTGTTCCTGTCTCCAAATTTTGCCCAAAGCAGGTCCAACAGAACCGCTGGAACAATCAGTAGCAGCGGAAACTTGGGCGGGACAAAGTGGGTCACCGCCTGAAACACAGGACCAAGTTTAGGCTCGGCTGGAAACAGGGGCAGCACCAGAATCATGCCGATAAGAAACACCATGTAGATCCCCGCCATCCACGTGCACGCCCACCGATTGCGCGATGCCTTCCACACGGCCGAGTAGTAAAGGGGCACCCCGATGGCTACAGAGATGTAAGCCCCCGCACGATGCAGGAAGATGTCCCACGTGTACTCCATGCGGAAGAACATGGTGAGCACCAGCATCATGCCTGACAGGTACAACATCAACAGTTGCAAGCGTCGATGGAGCGCGGGTTCGTCCTGTGCCCGATTCATGATCGCCATGATCAGGAACAGCGAGCCGATTTCAACTCCGAATACGCCAGCAACCAGCAGCGTGTGCGGAGGACTGACAATCTTAACGTCGAGTCCGTAGGCTGCGTGCCACCAGTTGTCGAAGGGCGCCGAGGTGAGCATGGCGACTCCACCCCAGGCTGAAAGAAACGCCCCAAGCGGCGCCGTAAAGCCCAGTACGCGCACAGAGCTGGCCCGCATCGGGGCGTCGGCGCGGAAGGACGTAGAAAATATCAGGTATCCGCATGCGATGCCGGCTAGCACGCCGCACAGGTAGATGGCGATGTGCGCAGGCGTCCAGAACGTGTCGCGCCCAATGGAACGGTGCCACGAGACATCCCAGTGAGCTCCAATTGTCACCGACGTGACAGCTATCGTGGAACACCAGATGAACCACGGGATATGCGAAGTACTCCGCGCAACTGCGGACAGGGGCCGGGTCAACGTAGCCAATGTTCGACCTCCTCTGGCTCAGACTCAGAATAGAGCATATTTGAGTATGACGGGCAGCAGACGAAAAGGGCGTGGTGGCGAAAACAGGCCGCATCGTTTGCCAAACATGTCCGTCGAGTTCACAGACTGAGACTAGATACGCGGATGAACGTAGTACACCAGGCCGAGGTAATCGTCGGAGAGCAGAAACGAATCTGGCCCAACCCTCAGCAATCCACACGGTCGTCCGTGAACCACCGGCTTTCCGCCCGCTGTCGTGAGAAATCCGGTGATGAAATCCTGCGACTTGCGATCGCCCAGCCATGAGGCGCGTCACCCGGTAACCAGTTCCAATACGCGGATGACCTGCCCCATGCAGCGCCACCAGAAACGAGGCATGCAGCACTGGGTCTGCATCGGTGAAGGAAGCGAAGCCCAGAGGCGAACTGTGAGCGGGAAACAATGCGTACGGCTTTGGCACCTGCTCACAACTCGTCAACGGCGCCGGTGGCCGACCCAGTGCCGCATTGGGATCTCTAACTCGATGGCGTCCGCCTCCAGCGGCAAGATTCGTCCCTGCTGCCGCCACGCTGGATTGTTTTCCATAAACAGAATCATCTGGAGACGCTTGACCTGAGAGCGTCACCCTTCCCTTGCTGTCTCCATTGAAGGAAGCGGTGTCTTATCATGAAGGGCCTTGCCTCCCGCGAAGTAACAAGTCGGCCAACCGAAGTTGACAGGGCTCTTGGGATTCAAGTCCACCTTGAAGAAAGGTTCTTGCGGTAGCAAATCTCCCAGGTGATCATCACCCATGTTCGTGGCGAACAATGAAGCTCTATCGACCCCCGGAACGTAGTCCACAGCAACGGCGTTTCGCAATCCTTGTGCGATGATCTGCTGGTTCTTGCCGTCCGGGTCCATCGCGACGATTGCGGCGCGCAACACTTCGCGTTCCTGGCAGTAGTTGCAGGAGGAGCCCGCCGATACAAAGATGCGCGTCTTGTTCTCTACCTGGGCAATTGCAATCGTCCGCGTTAGATGCCAGCCGCCATACTTGTAACTCAGCCCGTAATCAGGAAAGCGGATCAGCGTTTCCGGATCCGACGACGGCTTCGTATCACCCGCAGAGTACTTGTAGCGCACCAGTTTGTCCGTCAGCGCAATGTAAAGCCAACTTTGCTTCGTGGCCGGCTCAGTCCAGAACGCAATACTGTTCGGATTGCGCAGATGGTCAAGATAGTGAATGACCTTCGCGAATCTGTGTTTCTGCTCATCCCAGCCATCCAGGATGAAGATTGAACCGTTGGTATTGTCAGCCAGGCTGTACATTCCTGTCGCGAAGACTCGGCCATCCGTCGCCCGCGCAAAAAAGCGCACCCGCCGCAATCCGGAGGCCGCAATGTTGATGTCAAAGGAATCAGGCAGTGAGAGCGCAATCGATTTGCCCGGTGCATAGGTTAGCGTGTGCGGCCTCTGCGCAACTATGGGAAGTATTGCTGAACAGGCAATGATTCCGGCTGTCAATCGGCGTGGGGCACGTCGAAGCATACTGCTAGTGTAGATGCACGAATTCGTACCAATTCGTACGCCATCGATAACGCGCTATCAACGCTTGATGTTCACCGCTTCGCGCTTCAAAAGATGCAGAATGTACTCCCCTGCCCCATACCCCACCATCGGCAACGCGCCCGTTGGGTCGCCAATTTCGCCCGGGAACAATTTGCACGGCACAGCAACGTACATTTCCGGAATGATGTCGTGGTCCTTCGCCGCCTTGTCAACTATTCTCTTCAAGATTGCTGCCGCATCTGTCTCCCGTCCCAGCCCCCAGTCGACTTCAGCCATGCTGAAATCCACGAACAGGAATTCTTCCTTCTCGTACCAATACTCAAATATCGCCGGATCTGCATAAGTGCTGCGTACGCGTCGATAGCCTCCTGATGCAACCCTCAGCAGTTCCATCCGGTCGACCACATCCCGCACAATCGCCGGATCCGTTACCACGCCAAAATCCACAATGGGCAGCAACGCGCCGTCAATATCGTTCTTCACACCCTCTTCAAGAGTCCCATGCAGCTTTCCTCCATGGATAAACGCAGCATCGAATCCCTTTTGCAAAAGGGCAACCTGATTCAGCATCGAGCCCTGCGTAGCCTTGTCACCCGCGCGACCCGCCACTTCCGCAAACTCACGCAAGCCCACAATCGCCAGTGCAGTCGACCACGCAAAATGCTTTTTGTCCTTCTGCCGCTCTTCCCAAATCGAAGTGTCAGCGGCAACGATCGAGCCGCCGCCAAAATTCTCCGTGTTCTTGATCAGTGGCTTGGCAACGAAATCTCGCGCACTTTCGTAGACCGTTCCGCGATACGTCGAAGTCTTCAGCAGAGTGGTATCACCGTACTTTCGCACGTACTCACCCAGGACCCATAGAGCCAGGCCCCAATCGTCAAACTCGATGTTGGTGCTGCCCTCCTGGGTAAAGAACGGCTCTTCCGTCCCGTCGCCGTAGTAGCGAACCACCGACACCTGATAGTCAGCGCCTTGCGTCTCCGTGCGCATCTTTCCCGTGGGCTGTGCATTGAAAAAGGCCAGCAGAGCGGCCCGGGCCTCGTCCCTGTGCCCCATCCGCGCCAGCGCAACCGTGGCATATGCCATATCGCGGACCCACGGCGTGAACCACACCCCATCCGGCAAACTGGCGACAATCAAGCCATTCCCATTTCGGCCAGGGCGATTGGATTCTCGACTCTGAGCAATCCGCAGCATCACTTCGCTCTGCCGCCACAAATGCCGTTCATTCTCGCTCACGAACGTCACCGCAGGTTTGACCCGCCACTGCTCGAGTTCCGCGAGTTCCCGCTTCACAAGGTCGTGCGGCGCGAGGCCGCTCCGCCACCGATTGAACTCCTTTGCGGTTTCTTCGAGGTCGCCATCGCTTTCGAGCACTACCATTGCCCATGCCGAGTTCTTCGCCAGAACCTGTCCCGACCCGGCTGCACCGCCGAGTTCCTTTCCCAGCGGAATCAGTACCAATGAATCCGGCACGCCGTCGAATTCGAGAACCTGCATCGTTGTCCCAAACATCTTCACCGCGCGCTGCAATTTGATAGGGTGCGCCCATGCCACATGCAGCCCGCTCTGAGGACCCGTGACTCGCGGCTCGCAACCGATGATCATCGCGGCCTTGTCGAGTGCAAACGGCATGAAGATGATCCCTTCGCCGTCTCCCCTTCGAACATCAATCACTTGCGAGTCATCTTGATAGGCCGCGGAAGGACTCGGTGCCGCTTCATCGCCCCAGCCTAACGACTTGATGAAGTTTGTAGTTTCCACTCCTTCACTCAATGGATGCGCCGGGGCCGGCCGCAGAAAACTGTAAGGGTGTGCATAGAACTTGGTAACTGTACCTGTCTCTGGCGACACCACTGCAAACCCATACCCGTTTCCTGTGACCATGTGGGAGGCTGCACCCGGCAGCGACGATCCGACCAAGATGAGAACAGCAGTACAGCGGGCAAAATTCATGGCAACCCAGTTTCGACTACTCGCCTGAAGTCCGCAATCCCCAGTCTTCCGCGTCAATTCGGCACCCCGCATGCCACTGGGCAAACAAAAGGCGAATGAGCTAAAATCCCTCATGGGCTTCCCCCCTGAGCTTGCCTGGGCTCACCCCCTCGTTGCGGAATGGTTCGTCACCCGATTCGGTACCCCCACCGAACCGCAGGTGCACGGCTGGCCATCCATTCTCCGAGGCAAGCCAACTCTCATCTCCTCTCCGACCGGCTCTGGCAAGACACTCGCCGCATTTCTTGTCTGCATTGATCGCCTGATCCGCAAAGCAATCGATGGTTCCCTGTCGCCCACCACCCAGGTCGTCTACGTGTCGCCGCTCAAGGCGCTCTCTAACGACATTCAAAAGAATCTCGAAGAGCCTCTTCGCGAGATTCAGCAGTTGGCATTCGAGCGCGGGCTCCTTTCTATGGAGGTCCGCACCGGCGTCCGCACGGGTGATACCCTGCAACGGGAGCGTGCAGCCATGCTGCGCAATCCACCCCACATTCTCGTCACCACACCGGAATCGCTGTACATCCTCCTTACGTCGAAGAAAAGCCGGGAGCATCTCAATCGCGTCGAAACTGTAATCGTCGATGAAATTCATGCGGTGGCTGATGACAAACGCGGTGCCCATCTCGCGCTCTCTCTCGAACGCCTCGACGCGTTAGTCTGCGGCGAGAACCGGCTTTCCCCTGGAGCATTCATCAGCGGACTTTTCGCACCTCCCCAACGCATCGGCCTTTCTGCCACTCAAAACCCCATCGAGCTCGTGGCCGATTTCCTCACAGGCTCAAGCCCAGGCCGCGAACGAGCCACCATCATCCAGGTCGGACAAAAGCGCAAACTCGACATAGCCATCGAAGTTCCCACGGAGGAATTGACTTCCATAACGTCTTATCCGATGTGGGAAGAAATCTTCGACAAGCTCGCTGGATTCACTGAGAATCATCGATCTACTCTCGTCTTCGTCAACACCCGCAAGCTCGTAGAACGCGTCTCCTTTGCGCTTGGCGAGCGTCTCGGAAAAGAGAATGTGGGCGCCCATCACGGATCTCTCTCGCGGGCTTTGCGGCTTGATGCCGAGCGGCGCCTCAAACGCGGCGAGATCAAGATACTTATCGCTACTGCATCCCTCGAACTGGGCATCGACATCGGTTACGTTGATCTCGTCTGCCAGATTGCCAGCACACGCGCCATTTCTGTTGCCATGCAGCGCGTCGGTCGCGCGGGACACTGGCGCGGCGCCATCCCCAAGGGCCGTCTGTTCGCCACCACACGCGACGATTTGCTGGAACAGGCCGCGCTCGTGCAGCAAATGCGCTCCGGGCAACTTGATTTGCTGGAAATTCCACCGCAACCCATTGACGTCCTCATGCAACAACTCGTGGCGGCGTGCGGAGCGGAGCCTTGGGATAAATCTTCCCTTTTGAGGTTGTACGGCGAGCCTATCCCTATCGCAATCTCACGGCCGAGCAGTTTGAAGAGATCATCGCCATCCTGTGCAACGGTATTGAGTCGAGTCGCGGTCGCTACGGGGCGTATCTTCTCCACGATGGCGTCCATGGCCAGTTGCATCCGCGGCGCGGCGCCCGCATGATCGCCATCTCCAACGGTGGCGCCATCCCGGATACAGCGCTTTTCAACGTCATTCTCGAGCCTGAAGGAATTCAGATCGCCACGCTCGATGAACACTTCGCCGTCGACTCAAGTCCGGGCGATATCATACTCCTAGGCAACGCAAGCTGGCGGATACAGAGGATCGATCCCGCCGGCAAAGTCCACGTAGAAGATGCTCACGGCGCACCGCCCTCGGTCCCATTTTGGACAGGAGAAGCGCCGCAGCGCACCGATGTTCTTTCCGACGGTGTGAGCGAGTTGCGCAGCCAGATCTCCGCAGGAACGACAAATGTTTCGCCAGAATTTATGTCGCCTGCCCAGCCTGAAGTGTCGTCGGCAATCGCATGGCTGATGGATGAATGCGGCGTCTGCGCGTGGGGCGCGCGACAGCTTGTCGCCTATATCGTCGCAGGTCGCGCCGTGCTTGGCGCCGTTCCCAGCAAGACCACCATCATTGCCGAGCGCTTCTTCGATGATGGTGGCGGAATGCAACTCATTCTGCATGCGCCCTTTGGCGGACGCGTCAACAAGGCTTGGGGACTCGCCCTGCGCAAGCGGTTCTGTCGCGGCTTCAACTTCGAATTGCAAGCCGCGGCTACTGACAACGGTATCAACATCTCGCTCGCTGAGCAGCACAGCTTCCCGTTGTCAGATGTATTCCAGTTCCTGACCGAGGTCACAACCGAAGATCTGCTCGAACAGGCCTCGCTCGCCGCGCCCGTTTTCAAAACGCGCTGGCGTTGGGCCGCTGGACGCAGTCTGCAGCTCCTGCGCAATTCCAAAGGCAAGCGAATTGCTCCCCAGGTGCAACGCACACGATCAGAGGATCTGCTGGCAAGCGTCTTCCCGCAGGCCGCCGCGTGCTTTGAGAACATTGAGGGCGACATTCAGATTCCCGATCATCCCCTCGTGCGCGAGGTCATGAGCGATGTCCTGCAGGAGGCCATGGACCTAGAGGGCCTGCTGGCTGTGCTTGCGCGGGATTAAAGACGGCAGCATTCAATGCCTTGCGGTCGATACGCCTGTGCCTTCGCAATTCGCGCATGAACTGCTGAATGCGAATCCCTATGCGTTTCTTGATGAAGCCGGCTTGGAAGAGCGCCGCACCCGCGCCGTATCTCTGAATAGCAGCATCCCGCCCAGTGTTCTCGAACAACCTGGCAAGCTGGATCCGGAGGCTATCACCACGGTACGCTCCCAATGCTGGCCCGACATCCGCGACCATCACGAACTGCACGATCTGCTGATGAGCCTTGTTGTGCTTCCATGTCCGCAATCGATGATGACCGCGCCCAACATTGGCCGCAGTTCTACGACCGCCTCGAACTCGACGCCCGTGCCCACACCATCACATGCGGCAATCACCAATGCTGGGTTGCTACAGAACGGCTGCCCGTGGTACATTCTCTGTGGCTCGACGCGGCTGACTTAAACTCAGCCAGAGATGAAGCCTGCGGAAATGCGTTCAGGGCTGGGTTCAAATCCTCGGCCCCGTTACCGCAAGTCTGTTCGCGAGTAATCTCTCGCTCGATCCCGCCCTGGTCTTCCAGCAATTCATCGCGCTTGAGGTTCAGGGCCTTTTGATGCGCGGCAACTTTGAGCACCCGCAACCCACCGACCGACCACGACATCGAATGGTGCGAACGCCGCATCCTGCAGCGCATTCACAAACTCACCATCGGCACACGCAGAAAGCAAGTCGAGCCGGTACCACCGGCCATATTCATGCGCTGGCTTCTCGGTTGGCAGCACCTCGCGCCGCAAACGCAACTCACTGGCGAAGACGGACTGCTCGAAGTACTCTCCCAAGTTCGAGGGATTTGAAGCCCCAGCTGTGGAGTGGGAGAAAAGCATCCTTCCATCGCGCGTCGCCAACTACGATCCGCGCTGGCTCGATCATCTCTGCCTGTCCGGCGCGGTCGCGTGGGGACGCATTTCTCCTCATCCCGCATTCAATGCCGGCTACCGGAGACGGCCCGCGCCGCGTCATTCCCACCAACGCGGCACCCATCACCTTCTATCTGCGCGACTCCGCCACCTGGCTCGACTTCGCGCTTCGCGACCAGGCGTCGATCAGTCCAATCTCACGCGCACCCTCACCCCCAATGCCTTTCGCGCCTGGGACCTTCTCAAGCAAAAAGGTGCCTGCTTTGTGGAGGATATCCAGCGCATTCTCAGTCATGAGTTCGCTTGAGGCCGCAGCATGCTTTATGGGAACTAGCAGCAGCTGGCCTCGCCGCTGCGGATGGCTTCGATCAGCTGCGTTCCATGATCGATCCCGACCGCCGCTCTGCATCAGCCTATCGCAAGCCACGAACCTCCGCTGGCCGCTGGTCGCTATTCAGCGCGCATTGTCTGCAACCCGCCGACAAACTCGAACAGGCCCGCTATGAAGACGCTGCCGTCGAGTCTGCCGCGCGCATGCTGCTATCCCGCTATGGCGTCGTCTTCCGCGATCTCGTCGCTCTCGAGTCGAATATCCCTCGCTGGGGCCTGCTCCTGCGCATGCTTCGCCGTCTCGAAGATCGCGGAGAAATCCGCGGCGGCCGCTTCGTCAGTGGATTCGGTGGTGAGCAATTCGCCATGCCTGGAGTCCTCGACAGCCTTCGTGCCGCTAAATCCCGACGCGACGATTACTCCGTCACCATCGCAGGCGCAGATCCCATGAACCTGCTCGGCATCCTCGTGCCCGGCGACCGCGTCCACGCCTTACCCGGTCGATCGTTCGTCTATTCCACCAGGGAAATTGAACAATCCAGCGAGACCTTGCCCAAATCCATGCAACGCATCCGCCAGCGCGCTCCCATTGCTCTTCCTGCTCCTCCGCCGCAGCTTGAAAACCTCCTGTTCTAAACAGCTCAGCCAGAATCCGCTAAACTTAATCAAGTTCCCCGATGAAGCGTGATTGGAGCGAAAGACCAAGCTTGCGCATCCAACAAGCAATGACTTTAACGGGCGCTTCCAACATCGTTTCGAGCATCGCTATGACTGACACGCCCTCCGTTCAATTCGCGTTCGATAATACATACGCGCGTCTGCCAGAACGTTTCTATGCGCGCATCAATCCCACTCCTGTAGCGGCGCCTCGCCTCATCAAGCTCAACGTCGCCCTCGCGCAGCATCTCGGCCTCGATCCCGTCGCGCTTGCCAGTGATGAAGGCGTCGAGATCCTCGCCGGCAACCGCATCGCCGCAGGCTCCGAACCACTCGCGCAGGCCTACGCCGGTCATCAATTCGCGCACTTTGTTCCGCAGCTCGGTGATGGCCGCGCCAACCTCCTCGGCGAGGTAATTGGCCGCGACGGCCTTCGCTATGACATTCAGCTCAAGGGGTCTGGCCTCACGCCGTTTTCGCGTCGTGGTGATGGTCGTGCCGCCCTCGGCCCTGTGCTCCGCGAGTACATCATCAGCGAAGCCATGTTTGCCTTTGGTGTCCCCACCACGCGTGCTCTCGCTGCTGTCACTACCGGTGAGCATGTCTTTCGCGAAGGCGCATTCCCCGGAGGCATCTTCACCCGCGTCGCTGCCAGCCATCTCAGGGTAGGCACATTTGAGTACTTCGCATCTCGGCGCGACACCGACGCTATACGCACGCTCGCCGACTACGCCATCGCGCGCCATTATCCTGACGCCGCGCACACTCAACAGCCTTACCTCGCCTTCCTCAACCGTGTCGTCACCCGCCAGGCACAACTCATTGCGCAATGGATGATGATTGGCTTCGTTCACGGCGTCATGAACACTGACAATTCCTCCATCTCCGGCGAGACCATCGACTATGGCCCCTGCGCATTCATGGAGGCTTACGATCCCGCTACTGTGTTCAGTTCCATCGACCAGCAGGGCCGTTACGCCTACGGCAATCAGCCCGGCATCGCGCTTTGGAACCTTACGCGCCTAGCCGAGTCCTTGCTTCCACTCATCGAGGAGGAAACCGGCGGCCAGGAGGCCGCGCTCACGGCAGGCACCAAGTCTCTGGAGGCATTCGCTCCGCAGTTTGAAGCCGCGCAACTCGCTGGCCTTCGCCGCAAGCTAGGCCTCTTCACTGAAGAGAAAAATGATCTCGCGTTGGCTCAAGATTTGCTCCAACGCATGGCCGCCAACCGCGCCGACTTCACCCTAACCTTCCGTCGCCTTTGCGATGCTGCCGCAGCCACCGAAGCCGACGAGCAGGTCCGTGCCCTCTTCGCCGAACCCGCCTCCTACGACGTATGGGCTGCCCGCTGGCGGCGACGTCTTGCTGACGAGGCTATTTCAAACGAAGTCCGAGCCTCCGCCATGCGCCGCACCAACCCCGCTTTCATCCCGCGCAATCACATGGTTGAAGCAGCCATCAACTCCGCCGTCCAGCGCAACGACTTCCAACCCTTCGAAGAAATGCTCGATGTCGTATCGCGCCCCTATGACGACCGTCCCGGCTTCGAACGCTACTCAGCTCCGGCGCGCGAAGAGGAAAAAGTCCTCTACACCTTCTGCGGCACCTGACGCGCTCGCTGCTTATGCATTCCGATTTGGTGAATCCAGTGCGTGTAGAGTCTGCTATTGCATTGTTACTTGTTGGTGAAGTGACAGACTCTGCGAAGAACCCCCGGCCATGATGGTGTAATTCCCCGGAACAAATTTCCAGCCATCTGCCGCTTCGTCGAACACATTCAGATGATCGCGTTCAACTGGTATGGTCACCATCTTTGACTCGCCGGCCGCCAATTCAACCCGGGACCAGCCGATAAGACGCTTGGGTGGCTCACCCGCTGCGTCCGGCAATGAGGCATAAACCTGCGTGATCTCCGTTCCACTCGTCTTGCCCGTGTTCTTCACGGTGAAGGAAACTGTAAGCCCATCGCCGTTTTTCACGGTTAGTCCGGAGTAGGCATAACTGGTGTACGAGAGGCCAAAACCAAACGGGAATAGTACCGGCTTTTTCTCCGCGTCATACCACTTGTACCCCACCTTCAGTTTTTCGTCGTAGTAGGTTTCAAACGGCGGCAGGCCTTTCGCCATCATCGCCATGAAGCTGGAAATGTCCGCGCCCGGCGCCGGACGTTGTGGCTGAGAGGTTGGCGGCGGCAGTACCAGCGTGGGGTGGGGGAGGTCAGAATCGCTGACCGGGAAAGTGATGGCCAGTTTGCCGCTTGGATTGACTTCCCCGGTGAGCAGATTTGCCAGAGCCTCTGCCCCGCGAATGCCTGGATACCAGGCTTCCACTACGCCCGCCACTTTATCGATCCAGGGCATGGTGGCAGGGCTGCCCGTCTCGAGAACAACAATGGTTTTCGGATTGGCCCCGGCCACCGCTTCAATCAACTTGTTTTGATCCTCGCTGAGACTCAGCGTCTTCAGATCCATGCCCTCCGATTCTGGCTGATATCCGAAAACGATGGCGACTTCGGCCGCTCTGGCAGCAGCTGGCAGCGGCAGCCAGATCATCACCGGATACGTAGCTGACCTTGCTCGAAGGCAGTTTGGCAGTCAACGCGCGTAACGGCGAACTGGGCAGCCAAACCTGGCGCCTTGAGAAGTTCGCCATCGCACCCGCGCCTGGCTGCGGGGGAGGAGGAGGTACGACAGAGCCTCCCGGTGCATCCACCTGGGCTGAGCCACCGCCGGTGAGAACACCCACATCAGCATGGCCGCCAACTAATACGACGGAGTGCAGCCCCGCACTCGCCAAAGGCAACACATTGTGCTCGTTCTTCAGAAGCACAATGCTCTTCTCCGCGAGTCTCTGCGCCACCGCATAGCCGCCCTCCACGTCTGGAACCTGCTTCACAACTGGATTGTCAAACAGACCGGAAGCAAATATCGTGCGCAGGATGCGATGCACATGGTCGTTGATCTCGTCCTGAGAGACTTCCCCGCTCTCGACCGCTTTCTGCAGTGCGTCACCAAAGAAATTCTTGCCTGGCTGCTCCTGGTCGAGCCCCGCGTGCGAAGCCTTCGCCGTCGAGTGCGTTCCGCCCCAATCGGAGAGCACAAAGCCCTTGAATTGAAAATTCTTGCGCAGGATTTCCGTGAGTAAATAGCTGTTTTCGCAGGCATAATCGCCATTCACCCGGTTGTAGGAGCACATGAAGGCCCCGGCATCTGAGATCTTGAAGGCAATCTCAAAAGCCAGCAGATCCGTTTCCCTCATTGAGCGCTTATCGATGTTGGCATTCACGGCATTACGGCCGCTTTCCTGGTCATTGATGGCATAGTGCTTGAGATCGCCGATCACGTGTTGCGACTGGACTCCCTTGACGAAGTTGCCCACCAATGTGCCCGCCAGCAGCGGGTCCTCGCCTTGATATTCAAAGGTGCGGCCGTTGCGCGGCTCGCGCGGCAAATTCACACCTCCGCCAAGCGACATGCTGTAGCCTTCCTGGCGTAGCTCGCGGCCAATCAACGCGCCATATTCAAACGCACTTGCAGGGTCCCAGGAAGACGCCGCCGCCAGATTATTGGGGAGTGCCGTGGAATAGCGCCCCGAAGCGGCCCCGCGCGTCACCCCATAGGCTGAGTCAGCCATCTGAATCGCGGGAATACCCACGCGCGGAATTCCCACCGAATAGCCGGCGCCGCCGTTGGACTCGGTTGGCCCGGTTGCATTGAACGAGAAGCCCTGTCCATGCAGCAGGGATATCTTCTCCTCCAACGTAAGTTCCTTGATCACCATGTCGGCACGCGCATCGGGCGACAATGCCGTGTCAGACCACGGATAATGCTTCGGCTCCTGCGTTCTCTGTCCCTGTGCAACCACACAGGGCACTCCGATCAAAACAGCGGCGAGAACCAGCGCAATCGCGCCGTTCGGACTTATCAAGGACTTGGTCACGGTAATCTGCCTTTCACAATGAGCGAGCAAACTGGCCATTCAGCGTCGTCGCAGCGAATGCACAATCAGACAAAACGCATTTTCCAAAACCGGCGCACAGCACAAAATCGGGCGATCCGGAAATCACCCCTGAATTGTGCCGCAACATTCCTATCGGAAAGGACGTCGGCTCAAAGCCGAAAGACGCATACAACGGAATCTCATTTGTGGCAGGGCTCACTTATCCATGCCGGGCCATCGCAAGGTCCACAATCTCCCTGACCATCTGCGTATAAGAAAGGCCCGACTTCTTCGCGGCCATGGCAAACTCCTGCCCGCTCGACAGCCACGGGTTTGGATTCGCCTCAATCACATAAACTTCGCCCTTGGCCGATACGCGCATGTCGATGCGGCCATAATCGCGAAGCTTCACAGCGCGATATGCCTTGACTGCGGTTTCTGTGAGCTTGGTTGCCGTCTCTTCATCCAGGTCCTCGGCAATCGCCGACTTCGTCAGTTTGTAGGCTTCCGTGTCTTTTTCGAATTTCACATCCTGGCTGGCGATCCTCGGCACGCCCTTGGGAAGCTTTGAAAGATCGAGTTCCACCAGCGGCAACGCACGTGCGCTCTCGTAACTGCCCAGGATCGAGGCATAGATCTCGCGCCCTTCGATGTACTCCTCGATCAACGCAGGAGAATCAAATTCCTTCTGTATGTAAGAAATGCGCTCCATCAATTCCTTCACGCTTGTAACCACGGCCGCCGCATCGATGCCGATCGATCCATCTTCGGAGGTGGGTTTCACGATTAGCGGAAACGAAATATCATCGGCGTGATCGATGTGGCCGCGATACGCTGTTGCGAACCACGGCGACTGAATCCCGTAAAAAGCGAACATCTTCTTGGCGATCGATTTGTCCTGCGCAAGAATGTGCGCATGCGGTCCCGATCCCGTGTACGGGATATCGAGCAAATCCAGTAAAGCCGTTACGTGCATCTCCTTGGTGTCATCGCCCGCGTACGATTCCGTGAGGTTGAAAATAAGATCGGCGCCGATTTTGGTCAGTCCCAGCAAGGACTGCGGACGGCCATCGAGCACGTAGTACGACGGCTCATGGCCAAGTTTCTCCAGAGCCTCGAAGATCTCTTCGCGGTCGTGCTTGGCCGGCTTCCGGATGCGCTTCTTTTGGCCCTTGCGCGCTCGCGTTTCAGCCACTTCTTCCTGCACTTCAGCAGGTTCTTCTTCCCACAAGTCGTACAGCACGGTGACTTTCAATTTCGTTCCAGTCATACGGCCTCCAATCCGCGCCACGGCGGTCGCCCTAGCGCCTCAGGGATGAATGAACTTCCCACGGTTCAGGTAATTCATCGAGAGTGCGGTCGTGTACACCGTGAACTCCGTTAGATACTCAGACTCGCGTCGAATGTCAACGCGCAGGCTCAAGTCTCCAACACGTTTCACGATGGTTTCCACGAGTCGCTTGACGATCGGACGTTGTACCCCGCTCCAATACGCCACTTTATCGATAATGGGCTTGCGATGCTGATGCAACATCTCCTGCGCAGGTCGCACGCCCTTCCGCCGCTTGGGCGAGACATTGAAAATATCCGCCAGGTCGGCATCGAGCGCAAGTTCCTGCATTGGAATCTCTTCCCCCGGCAGGCTCAGCCGATAGAACTCGCCTACCGTTGATTCCATCTCATCGACAGTAATGTCGGTGCGGCCGCGGCGCCGGATGGGCTCGACATCCCCAACCTTTCGCACAACGCGATCCACATATTGCAGCTTGGCCAGCGCCTCCCAGCCCTGGTAGCGCTTGCGCCATTGCGCGCGAGGCGTGAGCCACACCGCAAACGTTTCGGCAAAATCTTCATCTGGGTGCTTCTGCGCGTACCAACCGGCCATGTGGCGAACAAACTTCCGCGAAAATGGGATAGGACGGTAATTATCGCGATAGGCGCGGCGAAACGGGCCGAAAAGATCGCGCCACTCAGCCGACTTATATAACTGGTACGCGTAATTGAATGCGTGTCCGGCCTCATGACGCATGTACATCATGATCTCGCGAGCATCTTCCAGGTCGTTCATCTCGTGCTCAAGCTGGGCCAGATCCGGGTTGGCCAGGTAAAAGGGAATGCCGATGACGGGCTCGCCCGAGGGACATCCCCATTCGTCCGTTAGATAACATAGCGGCCGAAACTTGTGGATGCCTTTCGCTTCCAGTTCGCGATAGAGCTGCCGGACAAATCGTTCCAGCGGAGAACCCTCGAGTCTGAGCCCGAGTTCGCGAATGGGCTTGGCGAGTATCTCCTGGAATTCCGTTCGGGATTGTTCGAAGTTGCTCACTGGCTATTCAGAGTTCTATACCACGGAACCAGATTTGGCACTGAAAGAATCCGTTCCCGGCGCATTGCGGACCACCGCGAAGCAACACCGCTTTGTAAAGTTTCCAGGTTGGTGGTCGTCCGAAGTTCTGTAAGGGAGTGAATTCGGCTTGGACCCTGCGTCTGCACAATTCTACTCAATGCATAAGAACGGAAATTGCGAAGCGGAAAATGATGTTAGCGAGTGCAACCACAATGGCAAACTCCGGATGCAACTTTGAACTTCAGCCATTCACTCAGGCGCGGGTCGTGGATCTAAGGTTTCTTTTCAGAGAAGTCGGGCGGTCTAGCAATAAATTCAACACACCTGTACAAAAGAGAACATCATTTTCCGTTTAAGTTGTGCTACACGGAACCCTATGAGTGATTTTCTAGATTCCTTAAAGGTCCATTGTCCTGTCTGTGCTGCAGCGCCGCTGGAGAAATGCAAGATCGATTCTGAGTTTCCCCGGTTTGAATCTCACATTGAACGCGGGTGGATTGCAGCCATGGGTCACCTCAAAACTGCTCACGATTTTCCGCCGGCCGGGAAAGAATAAGGCCTTAATCGCGTTCGATCAGTTCCGCTTCACCGCAAGCAGAGCAATTACATCTCTCTCAAGCCCTGCCCGCAAACTCCCGCGTCTCCGTGTTCACCTTCACGGCTTCGCCAATCTTGATGAAGAACGGAACCTTGATCTCCATCCCCGTTTCCAGCTTGGCCGCCTTCGTCACGCCGCCGCTCGACGTATCTCCGCGTACGGCAGGCTCCGTGTACTCCACCTTCAGCTCCACCTGCGCCGGCAGCTGCACCGCTATCGGGTTGCCGTTGTACTTGTCGAGCTGGATCATCATCCCTTCCACCAGGAAGTCGAGCGCGTCGCCCAGTTGCTCGGGCCTCAGTGACAGCGTCTCAAACGTGCTCTGGTCCAGAAAGTACGACCCGTCCCCGTCGCTGTATAGATACGAGGCCTCAACCGTCTCCAGGTCCGGCTCTTTAAACTTGTCGCTGGCCTTGAATGTCTTGTCGAACACCGCCCGCGTCAGCAGATTGCGCATCTTCAGCCGCACCAGCGTCTGCCCTCCCCGCGCGGTCGGCGTCGAAACCTCAACGTCCAGGCAGTAGTACGGCGCGTTCTCAAACTCGAAGTACATCTTGCGCTTCACGTCAATCGCATCAAGCAGTGCAGCCATTTCTCTCCTCAAAACAATGAATTGTCATCCCGACCACAAACCCGGGGTGCCCCAGGTCTGGATTTTCAGACCTGAGATAGCAAGACCCTCTCCCAGACTCTGTCGACCTCAACCACAAGTGCGGGGGCCCCATGATTGCGATGCTTTGTTTCTGTGGCCAGAGTGGGATGCCGAGACCCTTCCCCTCCCGAGTTAATCAAAGCAATCCCAGTTCCCTTCCCATGGTAAAGCCACAACCCGCCACCTTAAGTTTTGTTAGGACGGCCGATTCCTGTTGCCGCCTTACTGAGCTTCCTTGGTACTATTGGTGCGGTTCAGATAAACGTTTTATCACAGGAGTTTCAGAATGAAACGGTCCCTCCTTGTACCGCTTGGAATCTTCGCCATTGCGCTCACGACTGTCTCCGTCTCTTCCGCCCAGGGACCCCGGCCGGCAAAACCGTCTGGTCCCTGGATGAACACCAGCCTTTCGCCCGACGAACGCGCCGACCTCGTTATCAAGGAACTCACCCTCGACGAGAAAGTCGCCCTCCTCCACGGCGTGGGCATGCCCACCGACGAGCCCGTAAATCTTGAAAATGCCCCTTCCAATCGCGGCGTCGGTTACGACGTTGGAGTTCCGCGCCTGGGCATTCCTGGCATTGACATGAGCGACGCGGCATACGGTGTGCGCTCCAGCGGCGTCAACGGCCGTTACGCCACGGCGCTGCCGGCCAACGTAGCCGCAGCCGCCAGCTGGGACACCGACGCGGCCTACGAATACGGCAAGCTCATTGGCTACGAACTGCGCGCCCAGGGCTACAACATGACCCTCGGCGGCGGCGTCGACATCACCCGAGAGCCCCGCAACGGCCGCACCTTTGAGTATCTTGGCGAAGACCCCATCCTCGCCGGGGAGCTGGTAGCCCGCCTCATTCAGGGCACCCAGTCCCAGCACGTCATCGGCGACATCAAGCACTACGCCTTCAACGACCAGGAGAGCGGACGCAACTCGGTCGATATCACCGTCGACAAGCGCGCAGCCCACGAGAGCGACCTGCTGGCCTTCGAAATCGGCGTGCTCAAGGGCCAACCCTCCGCCGTCATGTGCTCCTACAACCGCGTCAACACCGATCTACGCCTGCGAGAATCCCTGGCTCCTGAATGAAGTCCTCAAGAAGGATTGGAAGTTCCCTGGCTTCGTTCTCTCTGACTGGGGCGGCACCCATTCCACTGAGAAGGCCTCCGCCGCCGGTCTCGACAACGAGCAGCCCGGCACGCTTCTTCTTCGGCGACAAGTACAAGGCCGCCGTTGAAGCCGGCAAAATCCCCCAGGCAGAACTCGACGAGCACGTCCACCGCATCCTGCGCTCCATGTTCGCCGCGGGCGTCATCGACTTCCCCCGCCAGCGCAGCGTCATCGACCCCTTCATCGGATTTGAAACCGCCCGCAAGATCGAAGAAGGCGGCATCGTCCTCCTTAAGAACGAACACAACGCCCTCCCGCTTGATTCGACCAAAATCCGCACCATCGCCGTCATTGGCGCACACTCTGATGTGGGCATGATCTCCGGCGGCGGTTCGGCGCAGGTCGATCCCATCGGCGGCAACGCCATCATGCCTCCCGGCAAGGGTGGCACCCACTGGCTGGAGGAGATCTGGTTCCCGACCTCGCCGCTGAAGGCCATCCAGGCCCGCGCCCCGCATGCCAAGGTCACCTACGACCCCGGCACCGATCCAGCCGCCGCAGCAGCCGCCGCCAAGGGAGCTGACGCCGTCGTCGTCTTTGGCTATGTGTGGGAAAGCGAAGGCATGGACCTCCCCTCGCTGGCGTTGCCCAACTACAAGAAGAACGGCCAGAAAGGCGATCCCGAAATCGACCAGAACGCGATGATCGCTGCCGTTGCTGCGGCCAATCCCCGCACCATTGTCGTACTCGAGTCAGGCACCCCGGTCACCATGCCCTGGGTCAACGCACCCGCCGCCATCCTTGAAGCCTGGTTCGGCGGCAGTGACGGCGCGGATGCGCTGGGCAACATTCTCTTTGGCTCCGTGAACCCCAGCGGTAAGCTGCCCAACACCTTCCCGAAGAGCGTCGACGACCTGCCGCGTACCACGGTGGCCCAGCCGCCGAAGTTCACCTTTGATGGCGCCGCCACGCCAGAGAAGTGGGCCGCCGGCCTGCCCCCCTTCCCGGAGAACTACAACATCGACGGGGTCAAGGTTGGCTACAAGTGGTATGACGCCGAGAAGAAGCAGGTGCTGTTCCCGTTTGGGTTCGGACTGTCTTACACGACGTACGGCTACTCTGCACTGACAGTTACGCCAGGCGATACGGTCAAGGTCAACTTCACGCTCACAAACACCGGCGCCCGGGCCGGCGCAGAGGTTGCCGAGGTTTACGCGGCGCTTCCGGCAAGTGCGCAGGAGCCGCCCAAGCGGCTGGTGGGTTTTGCCAAGGTGAAGCTCGATGCCAAAGCGAAGCAAACCGTTTCACTCGAAATTGACCGGAAGTATCTTTCCATCTGGGATGAAGAAAAGAACGACTGGTCACTCCTTCCGGGCGAGTACACCTTCATGGTTGGCGGATCGAGCGACAAGTTGCCGTTGAAGGCTTCAGTCACGCTGAAGTAATTTCGACTACGGTTCGAACCAGAATCCCGCATTGGCTTATGTTGCTGATGCGGGATTTTTATGTTCGGCGCGGGAGAAAACCCGAACAAACACGGCAAAAGTGGAAACGCATGCAAATAAAAAAACGGTCATGTTGATTGGTTTCATACGATTGCAAACCAAAAATGGGGGAATTTTTGCTCACCGTGATTTGAATCACGTTGAGCGGTTGACAGACGACAGAAGGGCAGACGACGGAGAGTGGGCAGTGAACGGTGCAAAGTGAACAGAAAGAGACACGGAGTGAAGAAGTGAAGAGTGAAGAGTGAAAACGCGATGGACTGAAGTCGGTGAAGCAGCGGTCCCCTCCCGGCACTTGCGGTCACTACTTGGCGAGTTGGCGCGCCTTCGTGGCTCGAGCGACTCGGCATGTTGTCGAGATTTGTTCTATGCGCCATTCTCTCTTCTCCAACGCTCAAGCTCTGCCTCTTCTTCCCAAACAGAGTTTCAGGCATGAAAATGCCCCTTCCGGAGGTGTCCGGCAGGGGCTTTTTGTTGAGTCTGTACTAAGTATGACAGGTTCGAAGAATTAATCCCTAATTGGCGCAAAGTTTTTTGCGCTGAATCCAAAGGTAGTTACAAACTATTTTCATTTTCACCTATTGACAAGTTTTCCACAGATTAGTTTCAAGCAAGTTTCAAAACTTTGTACGTGCATCCGCGGAGTTGGAACGACTGTGATCAATCAATTCTGTTGACCACCCGAGAATTAGGAAGTGCGACGATGGGAATAATGGCTAGCAATAGCTCTCCATTCGATAGCGATCCCGAAATCGAAAACGCACACTGCAGCGAGCGCTCGGATGAGGCGAAGCGCCTGATCGAAACGGTTCTTGCAGCCATGCCCAAGGGCTGGTCTCCACTCAGCGAAGGGAATAGGGGCATCGACGGCACCTTCTGGGACGAAGACGAATTCAGAGCCTATTCTGAGCATTGTCATAGCCTTGGCGAGAGCAGAACGATCTTCTGGATGGGTCCATCGTACTCCAAGCGATGGTGGCAATTGGCGGTCATCAACAAGAATAAGCAGAACTACCAGGAAGCCATTGACTGCATAGAACGGGGGCTTCAACTGGAACCAGATCATCCGTATCTCTGGATGCAGCGCGGATTGGTCCACTCTTGCATGACCCGATATGACGAGGCTCTGTTTGCATACCAGATGGCCGAATCGGTTCGCCCCTGGTCTCCCTCTGAAGTCAGAGCATGGTCACTCAGAAGTCAGGGCCACGCCCTGATCGAGTTGAGTCGTCTGTCAGAAGCGAAGCAGGTTTATGCCCGGTCGCTCGAACTTGAGCCGGGCGATGAAAATGCCGAAAACGAACTTGACTACATAGACCACTTGCTCGATCAACAGGAGCTTAGACGACGAAAGATCGCTACCCCGGCAGACCTCTACCGAGGTTACTTAGAAGGCGGGGAGGACCGGTTGGCGGAAATGTTGGGCGACATGCCGGAAGACGAAGAACTGTAGGGAATAGAGGCAAAAGCATGCATGTCTCCTCTTGACAGTCGACTGGAAACGCTGTATTCATCTTGATTATCGATAGGAGAGGCGCTATGCCGGATAAGCAGGGCGATCTTGTGCCGGGGACACTCGAGATGTTGGTGCTCAAGACACTCGCACTTCAGCCGATGCATGGGTTCGGAATTTCCACGCGCATCGAGCAAATGAGCGGCCAGGTCATTCGCGTGATTCCGGGATCGCTGTTTCCCGCACTGAACCGACTGGAGCGGGAAGGGCGCATCAAGGGGGAGTGGGGATCGACGGAGAACAACCGGCGCGCTCGCTATTACGCGCTGACGAGTCTCGGCAGGAAGGCGCTGAAGGACGAGATCCGCGCATGGGAGCGCCAGGCGAGCGCGATGGCGCGAATTCTTGAGGCGTAAGGAGGTAGTGATGCCCTGGTGGAATCGAATATTGGCGGGCTTTCGCACGCTGGCTTCAAAGCGCCGCCACAGAGCGGACCTGGACGAGGAGCTGCATGCGTATCTCCTTTCGGCCGCGACGGAGAAGATGCGCGGGGGGCTCTCAGAGAGTGAGGCATGGCGCGATGCTCGCGCAGAAATGGGGAGCATCGAAAGCGTCAAAAGCAAGGTGAGCGCCGTTGACTGGGAGACATGGGTGGAGTCAGTTCTGTGGGATATTCGCTATGGAATCCGTCAGCTGTTCCGCACTCCCGGTTTCACAATCGTCGCGACGCTCACGTTGGCGCTCGGTATTGGTGCGAATACCGCCGTTTTCACGCTGGTTTACGGCATCATGCTCAAGCAGCTTCCCATCGCTTATCCTGAAAAACTCTACCGGGTTGGCGAAGGGGAAACCTACTGCTGCGAATGGGGCGGGTTGCAAGGTTCATGGGGAACATTCGATTACCCGTTCTATAAGCATTTGCGCGATACCGATGATTCGTTTGAGCAGATTGCGGCATTCTCCGGCAGCGGTCCGACATTCACCATTCGGCTACCGGAAGCAACGTCGGGTGCGCAGACAATCGACGGTGAATACGTCTCGGGGAACTACTTCTCTACGTTGGGCATCAATGCGGCGCGAGGCCGCCTGATCTCAACGTTCGACGACCAGGAGAATTCGCCCGCCGTGGCAGTCATGAGCTACCACGCGTGGCGGAGCCAGTACGGAGCCGATCCGTCGATTGTGGGCACGAAGATGCTGATCAACGAGCATCCAGTAATGATTGTGGGCGTTGCTCCCCCGGGCTTCTTCGGTGACCGGCTGGCGCAAAGCCCGCCGGAATTGTGGATGCCGCTGAGCCAGCAACCAGCGTTTGAAGGCAACGGCAGAAAGTCGCTGCTCTATTCATCGGGAGACGCATGGCTCTATGTCATTGGGCGATTGAGGGAGGGACAGTCACCAGCGGCGATACAAAGCAAGCTCACTGGTGAATTGCAGGCGTGGCTGCGCGCTGAAAGAGAGATGGGGAATGATGATTTGGCCAAACTCGGCCAGCAGCACATCGAGCTGACACATGGCGGCGGCGGGGTTTCATCGTTCCGCAGCAATTCAAAACGCGGTCTTGTTCTGCTTTCGTCCGCAGCGATTCTTGTGCTTCTTATCGCGTGCGCAAACCTGGCCAATCTTCTGCTGGTTCGGGGGGCCACGCGACGTCACCAAACTGCTCTCTGCCTCTCACTTGGTGCGTCACGCGGGCGTCTGATACGCGCCATCCTCACGGAAAGCTTGCTTCTATCGCTGATAGGCGGGGCTTGCGGCGTCGCGGTGGCTTTTGGCCTGGCCAGGGCCGTGCTGCTGATTGCATTTCGCGGCGCAACGCTTGTTCCTGTGAGTGCCACACCATCGGTCCCGGTACTCTGTTTTGCCTTACTGCTGTCGCTGATCACGTGCGTTGCATTTTCACTTGTACCGGCATGGATGGGTACACGCGCGGATCCGGCGCATGGGCTGCAGAGCGCGAGCCGAACGCGAACGAGTCAAGCTTCTCGTTCGCAGAAGGCTCTTGTGGCCATACAGGCAGCGGTTTCGGTGGTCCTGCTCGCTATTGCTGGACTCGTGAGCGAGAGCTTGATGCATCTTGAAAATGCCGACCTGGGCTTTCAGCCGCAAGGCCGAATCGTGGGCTCGATCAACTTCAAAGCTGCGGGATATACACCCGATCAGTTATCCGCACTTTACGATCGGATCCAGGATCGGCTGGAGCAGATCCCAGGCGTTATGAGCGCGAGCCTGTCACTCAATGCTCCGCAGAAATATTGCTGCGTAAATCTGAACATCGCCATTGCGGGGCGAAATGAGAAATGGATCGAGGATGTGAATACCATCTTCGCTCGCGTCACGCCTCACTACTTCGAGACCATAGGAACGCCGGTGGTGAAGGGCCGCACATTCAATCATGCCGATTCACAGGCGGCTCCGCATGTGGCCGTTGTGGATGAGGGGTTCGCTCGCCGCTTCCTTGGAGATCAGAATCCGATCGGGCAGCACTTCGGATTGAGTCTCGAGGGGCACAACTCGGATTTCGAAATCGTCGGCGTGACACAGAACGCAAAGTATCGGAACCCTTCTTCGACGCCCAACCCAATGTTCTTTCTGCCCTACTCCCAAACAACCGCCTACGCCCCTTCCGGTTATCAGCGGCTGGAGTCGGGAAGCCTCTATGCCCAGTTAATTGAGATGAAGGTGAACGGCGACCCCGCTCCCTTTCAGGACACGCTTCGCAGAGTGCTGTCCGAGATCGACCCGAAGCTGGCCCTTATCCAGGTCGACACGTACACAGATCAGGTGGCTCTTCAATTCAATCAGGAACGGCTGATTGCGCGGCTTACGAGTCTGTTCGGCGTGCTGGCGCTTGTGCTGGCTTCAGTTGGACTATACGGCGTGACTGCATACAACGTCGCACGACGGACCGGCGAAATCGGAATTCGGATGGCATTGGGTGCTGATCGCCGCAGCGTGATGGGCATGGTCTTGAAGAGCGCCATGGCACAAGCTGGAATCGGACTGTGCCTCGGAGTTCCAATCGCCGTGTTCTGCGGCCGACTGCTACAGAGTCAGCTGTATGAGGTGAATCGATTTGATCCGCTGGTGCTGGCCTCCGCCACCCTTGCGCTGGCACTGTGCGCCATGATTGCGGCCCTTGTGCCGGCTCGCCGCGCTGCATCTGTCGATCCCAATAAGGCGTTGCGAACAGAATAGAATCCGAGCTGACCGTATCGATGGGTGCAGGCGAGTCGATTCCGATTGCAACGCTCAGTTAGTTCCAACTTGTGGTGGGAAAGAGTTGTGGAGTTTGAGCAAGCGCGAATGGAGAATTTCAAGATGCGCATCTGTCAATTCGTTCTTGCCGCTGCTCTTACAATCTTCAGTCCGGCGCTGATGGGCCAGGCGCCGGAGGCCTTGACGCTGAGCGGAGACTATCAACACACGCACGATCCCTCGCTTGCAAAGGACGGCAACACCTATTATGTCTTTTCCACGGGGCGCGCTCCCGGAGGAGGTCAGTTTGCGATCCGCTGCTCATTGAACCTGACGGATTGGAAGCTCTGCGGGCAAGTGTTCGACGAGATTCCGGCGTGGATCCGCGAGGCAAGCCCGCGGACGAAAGACCTGTGGGCGCCTGATATTTCTTATTTCAATGGGAAGTTTCATCTGTATTACGCGTACTCGGCGTTCGGATTGAACACGTCGGGCATTGCTTTGGCGACCAACGATACACTCGACGCGAGGAGCGCGAAGTACCACTGGAAGGACGAGGGCCTGGTGCTGACGTCCACTGAGGCCGATGATTTCAACGCCATCGATCCTAATATCGTTCTGGATATGAAGGGCCAGCCATGGCTGAGCTTTGGCAGTTTCTGGAGCGGGATCAAGATGCGCCGCATTGATCTCCGAACCGGTAAGACGGCATCCAGCGATCCCAAGCTGTATTCCCTGGCAGCACGCACGAAACCTGACAATGCGGAACCTCCAAAGCCCGGCCTGCCTGCGAACTGGCAAGCCATTGAAGCTCCATTCATCATCCGGCACGAAGGTTTCTACTATTTGTTCGTTTCGTTCGATCTATGCTGCAGAGGGATACACAGCACTTATCGGACAATGGTTGGGCGTTCTGGCAACGTGACTGGACCGTATGTTGACGCGGGTGGAAAGCCGTTGCTGAAGAGCGGTGGTGCGGAATTGCTAGTTGGCAATGCGCGCTGGCTCGGGCCGGGAGGGGAGTCTGTGCTGCAGGAGCCGCATGGAGACGTGATTGCGTTTCATGCATACGATGCCATCACCGGAAAGCCGGCTCTTCAGATTTCGACGATTGCGTGGGAGCACGGATGGCCGCGAGCAGTATTGGGTACTGCCGGAGAATCTAAATAGGCAAAGGCTGCCGGCGCAATGGATGCTAAGTGATTGCTCGGCGAAGATTCGAGCCACGCGTGAGACTATCCACGTAGCAATTCGGGTTTTCGCTGTGCAGTCTTGCCAATGAGTTCGCCGAACAGGGTGTTAGCCCATGCAAACCACGATCGTGTGAAGTGGCTCGGGTCGTCTTTGTGGTAGGACTCGTGCATGAATCCCGTTCCTGCGGATGAGGCTTTCAGCATCTGGATGGCACGGGCCACCTCGGCGTCAGAATTGCTGGTAAGCGCGTAGATGGTTTGCGACATTGGCCAAATCATGTCGCGCCCGATATGAGGTCCACCGATTCCCTCACCCGCCGTTCCGCGGAAGAACCATGGGTTCTGTTCGCTCCAGACGAACTTCCGCGTCCGCGCATACGACTGCCGCGTCGAGCGAACTGCCCAGGTAGGGAAGGCTAAGGAGGCTTGGCACATTTGCGTCATCCATCAAAACGTGGCCGCCGTAGCCGTCGATCTCGTATGCCCAGATTGTGCCGGCATCAGTGGACACAAGCGCGTGTTGGCGCAGGGCCAATTCAACCTCGTTTGATAGTGCTGTCGCTTCGCTGGCCATCTCGGAGTCGTGAAGAATGGAGTTGGCCATGGTTGCGAGTTGTCGCAGTGACGTGACCGCGAAAAGATTTGAGGGCACGAGGAACGAAAAGATGCACGCATCGTCGGAGGGACGGAAGCAGGATGCGATAAGCCCGACGGGCTTGACTGGATTGCCGATAGCGTTGACTAGCGTGTCGGTAGGATTGTTGGCATTGCGCTGGAATCGATACGGGCCCGGGCCATTTTTGCGTTGCTGAACACGCATGGTTTTGAGGACTTCGGTCATTGCGTGTTTCCATGCGGAATCGAAGGGGCGCGCGTCGCCGGTAGCTTTCCAGTATCCATATGCCAGGCGGATTGGATAGCAAATGGAATCCAATTCGTACTTGCGTTCTCCCACGCCCTGCTTCAACTCAGTCTGATCTTTCGTGCTCCATTCCAACGGAGGATCGCTGAGGTTCGCCATAAATGCATTGGCGTAGGTATCAATGAGCAGGCAGCGTGTCTGACGCCGGATGACGCCTTCGAGAAGCTGACGAAGCCGATCGTCCGTGCCGGCAAGCGGAAGATAGGGCCATACCTGGGCAGAGGAGTCGCGAAGCCACATCGCCGGGATGTCCCCCGTTAAGACCGCGGTATCGGGCTTGCCTTCAAACTCACCGGGAACGACCGTTGTATCGATTGTGTTGGGCAGGCAGTTGGCGAACATCTCGGCGAGCACCGGATCGCCAATCCGCTGACTTGTTGAGACGATGTAAGCGTCTAGCGCGGCGCTGCGAAACTTGCGATCGGCCGGGCTGGGCCGTTTCGAACCCGGCGGAACGGCCTGTGCCAGAATATTTACCGGAATCCCGGCCAGGGCGCCCGCACTTATCAGGGCCTTTCCTGTTCCAACAATCAGGGACCTTCTAGTTAGTTGCTCACTCTTCATCGAAGCCGCCAGATGTGCTCACATGACTGAGCCACTATATCGCACGTATCCGGCATTCACGGATTTCCTGATTCCCGAAGTTGATTTACGAGTCGCGCGAACGAATCAGTTTTCCCGCATGACGCGTTGCGATTTCGACTCTTGAAGCTCTTCGGGCCGGGATGACGGAGGCAGCAAGTCCCGCCAGAAGCACGACTGCGATCGACACAACAAGCGTGAGAGCGTCAGTTGCTGACACACCGAATAGGAGGGACTTCAGATAGCGCGCAACAGCAAGGCCCGCGACTGTCCCGATCAGGGTTCCAACCAGGGTCAAGCGCATTCCGTCTGCAAGGATCAAGCCAAAGATACGATCGCGGCCACATCCCAAGGCCATGCGGATGGCGATTTCGCCCGACCGCTGCAAGGTGGCGTAGGCGATGACGCCATAAATGCCGACTGCCGCAATCAAGACGGCAATAGCGGCGAAGATGACCAGCAACATGGTTCGGAAGCGCGGCTGCGCGAAGTTCTGCGACACGTTCTCTTCCATGGTACGGATTTTGACCACGGGCTGGTTGGGATTGATGCGTTGGACAGTGGCGCGAAGGCCGGGAACCAGCGAATGGGGATCGACTTCAGTCCGCAGGACAATGGACATCGCATTGACGGGAAGGAGTTGATTGGCCTGCCTGAAAGGAAGGTACATCTCGGTTGGCGTGTCGGCTACCAGAGTCTGCTTGATATTGCCCACCACGCCCACGACAGTCATCCACGGAACCGTCTCGTCGGGCAGAGCGCCAATTTGCATTTTCTTTCCTATCGGCGATTGACTGCCGAAGAATGCCTGCGCCATGGCACGATTGATGACAACAACGGAGGGACTGTTCTCGCGATCTGCATCGGTCACCCAGCGACCTTCCATCAGCGGGATTCTGAGCGCCTGCATGTACTCCGAACTGACGGCGCGATAGTTGGCCATGATGTATTCCGAGGCGTTGCGCGGGGGATGGCCGAAGATATTGAAGTGGATGATCGGTCCCGTCCCGCTGGCAGGCAGGAATGAGGCAGCAGCGGCCGAGTTCACTCCTGGCATGGAGTGAAGCTCGTGAAGGGTGTTTTCATAGAAATCCGCACTTCGCGTGGACGGGTTGGGGCCATGAGGCGGAATGGGAAGGTCCGCTATGAGTAAGTGATCTTCGGAGAACCCCAGACTAACGGCTCCGAGGCGACCAAGGCTGCGCACAAACAAACCCGCTCCAATCATGAGCAGAAGTGCCAGCGAGACTTCTGAGATGACAAGAGCGCTGCGCAGTCGCTTGGCCTGCTTGCCCACAGCGCCGCGTTCTGTTTCATTTAGGACCGAACGCAGGTCGACGAGGCGCAGATGGACCGCGGGTACGATACCGAACACCACCCCAGCGCACATGGACAAGACGACAGTAAAAAGCAGCACATGCGAATCAATGCGAACGTCGGCCGCCGGGGGCAGTGACGTGGCGGCGGCGCGGAGCAGAGTCGGCATTGACAACACGGCCAGCGCGAGGCCGGCTGCAGCTCCCATAGTTGACAGCAGCAGCCCCTCGAGGATGAGCTGCCGCATGATTTGCCAATCGGAGGCGCCCAACGCGACACGAATCGAGATTTCGCGGCGCCGCGCAGTCGCGCGCGTTAGCAGCAAGTTTGCAATGTTGCCGCATGCGATGAGCAGCACAAACACGACCGCACCAAGGAGCGTCAGCAAGGCTGGGCGCGCATCTTTTACCAACTGCTCATGCATGGGGTTCACGATAGCATCGAGCGCGATGTTGTCAGTCGGATACTTTTCCAGTAGACGCTTCGCAATGGTCGACATCTCAGCGCGCGCCGACTGCAGCGAGACTCCCGCCTTAAGGCGGGCGATGGGATAGATGCCAGGATGCCAGGATCTGTCGTCTGGGAGCCCTTGCGCCCAGGGACCCATCGTCACCAGTACGTCAGGCTTTTGCTGCAGCAACTCGTAACTCCTGGGCAGCACGCCCACGATGGTATAGCTCTGACTGTTGAGCCGGATCGACTGCCCCACCGCATCGGGCGAGCCGTCATACTTTCGCTGCCACAATCCATATCCGAGGAGAGCAACAGCGCGCGAAGAGGGCTGATCGTCGCTATCTACCAATGCGCGCCCCAGCTGCGGTTGTATACCGAGCAGGTGGAGCAGGTTGCCGGTGACCATCTGGCTCGGAATCTGCTCGGGCTCTCCGTTGCCGGTCAGCGACATGGTGAGAGAACGCACCGCGCCGAATTCTTCAAATGACGTGCTTTGCGAACGCCAGTCTCTGAAGTTTTGCCAGGACGCTGAGAGGAGCGGAAAGCGATCTGCGTGTTCTGAGACCAGCACGAGCCGAGCTGCTTCAGCAAACGGAAGCGGGCGCAGGAGAACTCCATAAAACACACTGAAGATGGCCGTATTGCATCCAATGCCGAGCGCGAGGGTCAGCACGGCAACCGCTGTGAAAACCTTGGCCCTGCGCAGTTGACGCAGCGCAAATCTGAATTCCCTGACGAGTCCCAAAGCCACCTCACAATGGTTCAGATGGAAAAACTGTAGCACTCTCCGCTTCCATGCGTTTGCGGCCACATAGAAAGAGCTCAACTAATTTTCGCGTTCGGGGCCTCAGTCGCGTGCCTTTTGTGACGAGAAGGTGAGGAGAGATAGGATTCCCCACTTCCAAAGCTCAGGGCACGATTCTTGAAGTGGAGTGATACACGTGATAGTCCGAATAGCGATGGGTTTCATTCACTGGGCCGGCACCCTGGTCACTGGAGATTGAGACTTCGCTCGGCAGCCAGAAGCGAGCATCCAGGCCGTGGATATGCACCAGGCCGAAATTCAGCGCCGTGGTCATGCGCGTGAGGTGCAGATCTGACAACGGGTTCAGGAGATCGGTCCGCAGCATCACGATATCGAATGTTTCCTGATCGATCCAGAGAACTCCTTGATAATAGAAGGGCGACGTTTTTCCGCCTGACTGAAAGAGAGCGGGCGCCGTCACTTTTTCAGGGACCTGCGCAAATGCCACGACAAACGCTTTCCGTCCCGCTTTGTCCTGCTGGCCGAGGTAGCGAAAACGGAATTCGCGTTGATTGGCAGAAGTGAAGAAGAGCCATTGGTAGGCGAAACCGAAGCCTCGCGGCGAATTGAACTGACCAGACGCGTCGGCGGAACGCCCCTTCGAATCCGTGCGCAACTCCTCAATATTTGTGCTGCCATCGGCGTTGTGATGGCACAGGATCAGGTATCTGAATTCCCTGCTCCATGGCTGCGCGCCAAGAACGCCACCGGAAGCCGAAGAATCGCGCGGGGCCTGAAAGCCGGAAATGTCTTCCCGGGAAATCAGGTCAGGCAATCGGGGCAATACGTTTGCGATGGTCCGCGCGACGCCGGTGAGAATGGACGGAAGTAGCTCCTGGCTGTCGTCGTATCTCAGGCCTTTAAGCTCGGGAACAACGTCCTTGAGCTTTGGAAAAGGGAAATCAAAATATGTTGCGGTTGGGCTGGTGCTGGGGCGCAGTGTCGGCGAGTAAGGAATATCCTTCAGGCGGCTGGGCGTGCCCTGAGCCGAGACTGGGGTTGAGAGCGCGAAGGGCAATGCGGCGCAATAGATTACCGGACCAGCGAGAGCCACGATTTGTCGGAGCGTTTTCATAGCTCTTAAACACACTTCTACTGCTTGGTCGGCGATGGCGCGAAATATCCCGCCCGGGCTTGCACCTTCAACCCGTTTCCCGCCACTTCCACTTTCAATGAATGATACGAGCCATTCGGTTTTACGTCTTGTAGCGAGAACTCAAGCAGGTAGAGAAATTCGGGACCGGCAGCAAGAACTTCCAGTCCTCCTTCGAGATTGTTGCTGTTCCGATAGAAAGTTCCGCCGGTTCCGTCCGCGAGATCAGACATCACGAATTCATTTGCACGCATGGACTGGAGTTGATCATCCAGGGGCTGGCCCGTGATGTTTGCGAAGACCGATCCAGAGGTGCTCTTGCTGGCCCCGACCATGCCTCCACTGAGTCCCCTCGCGTCCAATGCCGAGATGGTGACGTGTGACGCCGCAGCAAGGTTGAGAATTTGCGATTGAATAGCCAGCGCTTCGTCGGTTCCCGCGAAGAAGCCCGGCGACACGAGAATGACTGTCCGCTGGCCGGGCAGCTTCGATGCGGTGTGAATCACGTCTCGCAGGTAGAGGAGGGTTTCGCGAACATCCTGATCGCCGGCCACGAGCGCCTGATTTGCAGCGGTTCGGACTAACTGCTCAACGTATCCGGTTCCACCAGACGGGCTGGCGGCAGAGCTTTTGTGGGCGCAATTCGCCGCTTGCTCATAGGCAATGTCCCACTCCGGCTTACTGCGCTTGTTGAGAATCTGATCAGCGGTGTAGTAATCGATATCCGGACACTGTCCACGATCGAGCCCGTTCACCTGCTGAGACTTCAGCTTGGAGATGGCCGCCTGCAATGGAGCGTGATCGTGCGTCATGCCGGAGTTGACGCCGCGAAACGACAACACCACGGCTCGATCGCCGTCGGCGAGAGGCTTGTCCAGCATCTGGGATCCGGCTTTCTTTACCTGATCGAGGTCCCCTGGGCCTAAATGGCGATCGTCGAAGAGAAAGACGATGAAGCGCTTTGCTTCAGTGGATGGCTGAACAGCGGTGCCGGCAACCGGGCTGCTGCTGGTCGCTGAAGTTACAGATGTGGAGCCCGGGGGGGTAGCCTGGGGGCCTTCAGATTTTTCGTGCTGCTGGAGAGTGAATCCAATGATGGAACGACGTTTTCCTTGATCGAATATCTTGAAATCATCCTGCTTGAGGTTGCCAACTGCGTGACCCTGCGAATCGCGAACGACCACGGGAACGAGGACGGAGTTGGTCTGGACATGAAGGATCGTGGTCGCAGGTGCCGATGGCTCTGACGATGGCGGTGGCGCGTTCTGTGCGAGCAGAGTCGGCATTGCCAGACTGAGAACCGTTACGACAATTGCCTGCGATTTGCGGTTCATATTGGTCACCAAGCTATGAAACGTCGACTCGGTAGAACGTCGACTCGATGCGAATGTGGCCTGTCCCTGTAAAGGAGACGAACGCCGGGTCTAGCGAGACTCTTTTTCAGTGTTTCACTGAGCCGTGCTTGCCGGCTTCGAAGCTGCGGCGGTCGAGACGAGGCAGAGATTGTGCGATCTTGTGGGGGAAGAGCGGGTAGTGCCGGGCGGCGATGAGAAGCTCAGGCACACACCAGACTTCGTCCTCTGAGGTCATCCAATTCTTGCTGTCGAGGCGGGTGAGGTTCACGGCTTTTGAGTAAGAGCGAAGGGTGCGCTCGCCGCGCAGGTTGTAGTACTGATCGAAGTAGCTGAGGGCTAGTTCGCGCAGCGTACGGTAGACCGGCGCGCGAAAGCGCAAGCCTGCATAGTTCGACTTGGCGATGCCGCCCCAGAGGCCGCGTTCGCAATAGAGGGCGATCACGTGGTCGTCGTCGCGCACGGCTTCGAGATCCATCAACAGAGGCGGATGGCCGTTGATGCGCATTGCGGCAGCGGCGATCAATGCACCTTCAAGGCAATGCCCCTTGCGCTCACGCAGGACGCGTTGCGGTGAGCCTGCGGTATCGGCGTATTGATAGATCAGAGCATCAATGAACTTCTGAATGAGCATCGGCGTTTTGAGCGCGCGCAGCGTGCGCAGATCTTTCGCCGACAAGCCAAAGCCGTAGTGCGCGTCACGTCGGATTTTTGCGGTGGGCAGCTTTTTACCCTTTAACGTCAACGGCGCAGCGCTCCTGGAGATTCCCGGGAATTATACAGACGCACGATCTCGTTGCCAGCGCGGTGCTGACTCCGGCAGGCGCGAATGAATCGAGTCATCGTTCAGACCTCTTCAGGACCACGGTCATGCTGCTGGCAGCGCCGGAGAAATCGGAGATGTCGAACGAAGGATCAGAACCGTCGGGTGCCGGCCCGATAGCGGGAGCATTGGGATCTGGTTTCCTGGGAGCGGGCATGTCCCACGGAATTTTGACGGTGCGATTGAGTTCGAGTTGGCCGCCCTTGATGCTGCCGTCGAAGATGTTGATGCCGGATTTGAAGGAGACGTGATCGCCGTCGACTACGCCGTCGCGGATGGGGGCTGGCGCATCGTCACTGCCGAACCAGCCGCCGGAGCCTTCGACGGTGCCGGTGAGCTTGCCACCCTCTTGCGTAATAGTGAAGACGCGCGGCGAGCCAAGGATGGATGAGGCGAAACCGCCGGCAGGTTCGGAGGCAAGTATCCACAGACCGGTAATGCCGGCACCCTTGGGAATGGGACGCTGCCAGATGCTGACTTGGGGACGAAGATCTACCTTTTTGCAGGAGACGGTCGAAGTGGCGGACGTGAGCCCGGGTGATGTGGCTTCAACTGTGATGGTGCCGGGAGTTTTGTTGGATTGGACGAGGGCCATGCAATAGCCCGAAAATGCCTTGCGCGCTGTGCCCTTGTCGGGGGCCTGGTCAGTGGGGTCGCCGTTGCCGGTGCCGATGAGCTTGGCGGGGCCGCTGACTTTGAAGGTGACGAGGTTGTCAGTGATGGGCATGGTGCGGCCTTGCGCATCCTGCACCTCAACGGCAAACATGGCGACGTCTTCGCCATCGGCGGAGAGGGATTCGCGATCGGGCGTGAGGATCAATTTTGCGGCGGAGCCGGTGGTGTCGCGGCGGTCGGTCATGACCTGTTTTCCGTCTTTGAATCCGCGGGCTTCGATGGAGCCGGGCGCGTAGTCGACATTCCATGCGACGTGCGAATCCTTCTTCACATCCTTGGCGCCGAGAGATTTTCCGTTGACGAACAGCTCAACCTTGTCGAGATTGGTGAAGACCCAGACGGCAATTTTCTTGCCTTCATAGCCGGGCCAGTTCCAGTGCGGGAAGAGATGGAGGACGGGCTTGGAGGTCCACCACGACTGGTAGTAGTAGAACGAGTCCTTGGGAAACCCGCACATGTCGATGATGCCGTATTGCGAGCTGATGTTGGGCCATCCGTTCGGCGAGGGCTCGCCGCGATAGTCGAAGCCGGTCCACACGTAACCGCCGGCCATCCAGGGTCGGGCGTTGGCGAAGGTCCACCAGCCTTCGGCGGAGGCGCGGCCGGAGGTGGTGTAGGGATCGTAGGAGCTGACGAAGCCTTTTTTCTTGTCGGTGATGTAGATGCCGCGAGTGCAGACGGCGCTGACCGTTTCAGTACCGAGGATGAGTTTTTCAGGATGCGCTTTGTGAAAGGCTTCAGCTGCAGGGTCGGCGTAGTGGTAGCCGATGACATCGCAGACGCCGAGGCCGCCGGTGCCGCTGCCAGCGGGTTCGCCGTTGACCATGCCGTCAACGGTGGTAGGGCGCGAACCATCGTGGCGCATGGCGATCTGCTGCATGGCGGTGATGATGTTGGCGCCCTTCGCGCTGGTGACGGTGCCCTCCTCGTTGCCGAGCGACCACATGAAGACGCTGGGATGATTGCGGTCGCGGCGAACGAGATTGGTGAACTGGCTGATGCCTTCGGGATTGGAGGACATCATGCGGGTTTCGTCCATGAGGAGCATGCCGAGCTGGTCGCAGGCGTCGAGCAATTCAGGCGTAGGCGGATTGTGCGAGGTGCGCAGCGAGTTGCAGCCCATCTCCTGAAGCTTGCGGACGCGGTAGTACTGCACGGAGTCAGGGAGCGCGACGCCGATTCCGGCATGGTCCTGATGGTTGCAGGTGCCCTTGAGCTTGACTGACACTCCGTTGAGGAGAAAGCCCTGCGTGGCGTCGAACTTGATGGAGCGGATGCCGAAGGGCGTTTCATAGCGATCGACTGCCTTGCCGTCGACCTGGACTTCAGAGATGAGCTTGTAGATGTGGCGCTCTTCAAGGGACCACAGCTTGGGGTTGGTGATGTCGATGGACTGGGTGAAGTCGTGCTGATCGCGGGCCGCGATGGTGGCGGAGGAGGAGACGTCTTTGGCGACGGGGGAGCCGGAGGGATCGACGATGGTGGAGAGGACGCGGACATTGCTGGGTGCGTTGCTGTGATTTTCAACTTCGCTGAGGACGGAGAGCTTGGCGCTGCCGGAGCGGATTTCAGAGCGGACGAGGGTGCCCCATTGCTTAATGTGGACGGGGTTCGACTTGACGAGCCAGACGTGGCGGTAGATGCCCGCGCCTTCATAGAACCAGCCGTCGCTGCCGGTGGCGTCGACGCGCACGAGGAGGACGTTGGGCTGGCCGGGGTTGATGAAGTCGGAGACGTCGAAGCTGAAGGAGTCGTATCCGCCGCTGTGCTGGCCGACGTAGAAGCCGTTGAAGATGACGGTGGTCTCGCGGTACGCGCCATCGAACTCGAGGGTGATGTGCTTGCCGGCATCGTCGGCGGAGAGCTCGAAGACGCGGCGGTACCAGCCGATGGAGTTTTCAGGATACTTGCGGCCGAGCGGATAGAAGCCTTTGCTCTGCAGGCCTTGATCATTGGTGAAGGGCAGTTCGACGGTCCAGTCGTGGGGCAGATCGATGCGGCTCCAGTCGGAATCAACGAACGAGGTGGCGCAGGCGGGCATGAAGTTGCCGGTCTTTTGGAAATTGCCGGCTTCGGCGCTAAAGTAACCGAAGTCCTTTGCGGGATCGTTCGCGTGCCCGAAGTGAAAGGACCAGCCGAAGTCGAGCAGAAGGCGTTCGCGGCCGGCGCCCGGTGTCGCCGATGCAAGACTGGCAGGCACGCTGAGCGGGCCGGAGACTTCGGCAGCCGCATGAACGGCGGGCTCGATGGGTCCCATGGCGTGTGCCGTTACGGCAACGGCGGGTGCAAGCAGGCTGCTCTTGAGAACATCGCGGCGTGAAAAGGTTTTCATTTTCGGCTCCGAGCTAGAAACGTGAAATTGGTAGAGACCTGAATTCGTCCAGGAATTTTGTCACCTGACGTTATACACCCAGGAGCGCGGGGGTGGCTGTTTACGGGGCCACCTGGACGCGATTAGCGGCGCTATCTGGGCAGTGGCTGCGTGCCTACGATAGTGAATTGCCGCGTAAGCACTCCTTTGGCGGCGTCACCCGTGGGTTGGCTTCCGCCGATGGAGATGCGATAACCACCGGCGGCTACCGCACGATTGCCCTGACCATCGACTTGCGACAGCGTGCGCGGATCGAGGTGGAAGACCAGGTGTTTCGTCTCACCGGCATGAAGTGAGACGCGATCGAATGAGGCGAGAGCAAGATTGGGCGAGACGTTGGAGTGCGGCGGCGTGAGATAGAGTTCGGCGACTTCGTCACCCGCCATCGAGCCAGAGTTGGTGACGTCGGCTTCGACCGAAAGCGTGTCGCCGGTGTGAAGGCTTTCCGTGGAGAGCTTCAGGTTCGCGTATGCAAAGGTGGAGTAACTGAGGCCGTCGCCGAACGCGAAGAGCGGCTTGCCTTTGAAGTAGCGATAGGTGCGGTTGGTCATTGTGTAGTCATCGAACGGAGGAAGCTGATCGATGCCGGTGTAAAAGGTGACCGGAAGTCGTCCGGCGGGATTGTTTTTGCCGCTGAGCGTTTCTGCAATGGCGCGGCCGCCGGACTGACCGGGATACCACGCTTCGAGAATGGCTCGAGCATTTTCGGCCGCCCAGTTTGTAGCTAGAGCACTCCCATTGAGCAGAACCACAACGATGGGTTTGCCGGTTTTGGCGACGGATTCGAGCAACTGCTGTTGCACATCGGGCAGATCGAGCGACGTGCGGTCTCCGCCGGAGAAGCCCTTGGCGTTGACGCGCATCTCTTCGCCTTCAAGGCGGGGGTTCAGGCCAACGAAGGCGACTACCACGTCGGCTTTCTTTGCGGTGGCTACGGCTTCGTCAAGCAGTTGCTGGGGCCGCGGGGTCCACTCGAAGGCAACGATGGCGGTCGGCACGTGGCTGCTCTGGATGTACTCGATGCGCAACGCGTGCGGTTTGGTGTCGGCGAAGGGAATGGAGAAGCGCTGCATGCCGCCGAAGTTGCGGCCGCTGGGTGGCTGCTTTGCATTGGCAGGCGGGGGTGCGGGCGCAGGCGGCTCGAGCTGCTTGTCGTCGAGATAGATGGAGAACTTGACTTTGCCGCCGCACGGTGTGCACATGGGCAGGCGGAACTGGAAGCTGTAGATGTCCGCAGAGGTCGCCGCGATTGCGCCTGTCCAGCGGACGGCGAAGCTCTCGTTGGTGGTGTCTGCGGAGAGGCTTGGGACGGGATTGGCATTCGACCAGTCGAAGTCAATTTCGTGGTCGACGCGCGTGGTCTCCGGCGTGCCGTCGAAGGATGGCTTGGCGAAGTACTCGCCCTTGAGGCCCTGTTCCGATGAGTTGGGCGATGTGTGCAGGATGGTGCGGGGAACGGGCACTTCGCCATCGGCTACGTAGGGCGAGCCTTGCGCGTAGAGCACGTGGTCCGCACCGAATTCGCTGACAATGCCGTCGATCGGGAGCATTGGCCGAAGCGGAATGGCGTTGTAATTTCCTTCGAGCCCGATGAGCGATGCGGCGAGCGGACCGACCACGGCGATGGTCTTGTTTTGCGCCGGGTTGATGGGGAGGATGTGGCTGTCGTTCTTGAGCAGGACCATGGATTCACGGGCCGCCCGCAGGGCCAGTTCTTCATAATGACGCGAGTTGACGACGCTGAAGGGGATCGACGAGAACGAGACCTGCGCGGGTGAATCGAACATGCCGAGACGCATGCGCGCAGTGAAGAGGCGTTTCAACGTGACGTCGAGTTGCGCCTCCGTCAGGAGGTTGTGCTGCACGGCGGCGGTGAGCGATTTGTAAGCGGAGCCGCAGTCGAGGTCGGTACCCGCGATGACGCCGAGGGCCGAGCCGTGTTCGGTATCGGGTGCGAAGTGATGGCCATGTGGCTGCGAGAAATCGTCGACCGCATCGCAATCGGAGGTGACGTAGCCCTGGAAGCCCCAGTCGCGGCGGAGGATGTCGCCCAGAAGCATTTTGCTGGCGCAGGCAGGGTCTTTGTCGATGCGATTGTAGGCGCACATGATGGAATCGGCGTGGCCCTCGGTGATGGTGGCGCGAAAGGCCGGGAGGTAGGTGTCCCACAGGTCGTGCTCGGTAGGGTCGACGTCGGCTTCATGGCGCGTGGACTCGGGGCCGCTGTGGACCGCGTAATGCTTGGGTGTTGCGACGGCGCGGAGGTATTTCGGATCGTTGCCCTGGATACCTTTTACGAATGCTGTGCCCAGTCTGGCGGTGAGGAAGGGATCTTCACCGTAAGTCTCCTGGCCGCGTCCCCAGCGGGGATCGCGAAAGATGTTGATGTTGGGCGACCAGATGGTGAGGAGCAAGACGAACGGAACCAGTAGAGGAACGGCAACGCCGCATTGCTTGGCAATGTCGAGCCACGGCGAACCACGACGGCCACTGGCCGCGGGACATCGAGGCATTCTAGAACGATCGGACCTCTTTGCGTCCAGACCCCCAAGAAAACCGTTTCGTTCAACACCTCGCGTAAGTGGTTCAGCAACGGCGAGCCGATCCGCATGACATCGAGCCGGTTCATGGCAACGCGTCCGATAAGGCGTGCCGCACCGCCGAAATCGTAGCGACCGTCGGCTGGGCTCTGCTCCACTAGTCCTACCCGTATGAGGCTGACGAGATAACGATGCGCTTTAGCCGGCGGTAATCCGGCCGCAAAGGACAGGCGAGTCAATGTTTGCGGTCCGTCGAGCGTCGCAAGGACCTTAAGCAGCCGTCCCGCGACCTCTACGGACTGAACGCCGATCTGCTCAATAGTACCACTTTTAGGTCCATCGACGCCCAAGTCGAGATCCAGCGGCTCTGATTGACTTCTTGAGAGGCATTAGGGTCCGGACGCCTCCGTCAGGCCGAAATGTTTCGGGGCGGCCAACGTCGCAGAATCACAGCTTGGACCACGGCAAAAGCGTTGTTCAGCAAAAAGCCAAAGAAGCCAACGAGCACAAGCAGCCCGTAGACTTGGCCCGACTGAAAGTTTCGTTGAGCCGCGATCATCAGCGCGCCAATCCCGCCGATGGACGTCAATATCTCCACGAGCAAGGTGAGAACGATCGTGAGCGGCAATGCGACGCGGATGCCGACGAGAATGGCGGGTACGACAGATGGGATCACGATCAGTCTTATCCGCTCGAAGTAGGATAGACGAAATGACGTCGCGACATCGATCAGCAGTGGATTGACCTGCTGAGCGGCAGAACTTGTGTTCAGCAAAATCGGCCACGTTGCAGAGAATGACACTATGGCGAGCTTCATGCGCTCGTCGTAGCCAAGGAACAGAATAGCCGAGGGCACGACGGCTGGCGGCGGCATCGCGCGGCAGAATTCCAGGAGCGGCCCGAGCGCCCGGCTCGCGATCCTCGAAGTGCCGAGAAGGGCTCCTATGGCCACGCCGACGACTATCGCGATCGCAAGTGCGACAATGATCGTTTGGATCGTTGCAATCGATGCCGGAACAAGCCGCCCTGCCGCGGCAAGCTGAACGAGGCCGCTCCACCATGTCGAGGGCGGTGGGAAATAAGGTGATTGCTTGGTCTGAAACGCCTGCCAAGCGGCAAGGGCGATCGCGAGGGGCAGAAGGCCCACCAGCGGCGGCATTTCCGATCCGAGGGAGCGCAGGTTTGGAAGTGATAAGCGTCTGCTCATCGCGCACCAATCGGGGCTGAGGCCGGCCACAAGGTTGCCGTCAGCCACTGCACGCCTGTGTTGAGGACAACCCCGAGCAATCCAACAACGGCGATGTAGGCGAACATGTGTTCGGGATTCAACGCCTGCTGTTCACGCACGATCGCATAACCCAGACCCTCGGGGTTCCCGACAATCTCGGCGACGATTGCCATTACCAAAGCCAATGCCAGGCTTAAGCGCGCACCTACGACAATGGAGGGCAGGGCTGCAGGGAGCAGCAGCCGCCGGACAATTTCTGCGCGGCTCAAGCGGAATGTGCGACCGACATCGACGAGCCGGGGCTGCACGTTCGCAATTCCGCCCATAGTATTGATCATTACCGGCCAGACTGCCGGCAAGACGGTAACGACGAGTTCTGTTGCCATCGAAAACCCGAACAGCAACAGGGCGACCGGCGCAAAAGCGATGCCGGGCATAGGCCGAAGAATGTCCACGCTTGCGAGCGCGTATCGACGTGCAAAAGGAAAAAACCCGAAAAGCAGACCGAGGCTCACGCCAACGAGCATCGCGACGCTCCAGCCGACCGCGACTGAAAGCAGCGTATGGAAAAGGTCGGTGAACAGAACGCCATCGCGTGCGAGTTCAGCGCCACCAGCGGCGATTGCCGACGGCGCGGGGAAGTACTCGTAGCTGATCCAGCCGGACCGGACCGACGCTTCCCAGGCGAAGAGTAGGGCAGCAAAGACCGCGAGCCCCGGCCAATTGAAGCGTGGACCACGCGCGCCCTCTAGGCATGTCCGATGGCCTCGTGCAATTTGTATCGGTAGGCCAAAAACTCGGGTAGCTGGCGCGTGGTGATCTGATCGCGCTGCTTTGGAAGATCGATAGCAACGGTACGTTCAATCCGGCCGGGAGTTCCGTTGAGCACGGCCACACGGTCGCCCAGATAGACCGCCTCCTCGATGTCGTGCGTGATGAACACAAAGCTCGTTCCCGTCTGGTCGCGCAGCCTTAAGAGTTCGTCCTGGAGGCCCGCCTTGGTCATCGCGTCAAGTGCCGCGAAGGGTTCGTCCATCAGCATTACAGCAGGGCGTAGCGCCAAGGCGCGTGCAATCTGGACACGCTGCTGCATCCCGCCCGACAATTGCCAGGGGTAATCATCGCCTCGCTTAGCCAGTCCGACGAGCGCGAGCGCATGCTTCACCCGCTCACGACACTCTCCCCGCGATAGCGCGCGTTCAATACCGAATGCCACATTGCCCGCAACGGTCCGCCACTGCAGCAAGGCGTTTGCGTAATCCTGAAAGACGATCACAACATCTCTGGGCGGTCCCGATATCTTGTGCCCCTTAACCAGGACCTCACCGCTCGTCGGAGTCAGCAATCCCCCGAGCATCTTCAGAAGAGTTGTTTTCCCGGTACCGGAGGGGCCGACGATGGTCAGAAAGTCGGCAGGATCCAGTGTCAGTCCGATCTCGGAAATCACCGGGCGCATACCATCGCGCAACGGGATTGTGACCGACGCCGATCGGCACTCGAGAATGGGCGTGCCCATATTTAGATTCTATGGGGTGACCACGAGCTTGGCGGGATCGACAGTTTCCGGAAGCTGTCCGACTTCGCGCATGACATTCGCCCAGACCTCGATGTCTTTGACCGTGATCGCTGTGCGGTATGTCGGAAAGGGCGTGGCTTGCACGACCGGCTCAGGCAGCTTGGTATATTGCGCGACAATCTTTCGGGCTTCTTCCGGATTCTCCTTTATGAACACGATGGCGTCATCCAGGGACGCTTTCCAGGCGGTGATCGTATCACCATGTGCGCGCGCCCATGCTCCCTGCGCGATCCAGAACGGGAAGAGCACCTCCTTTCCGGCACTGAGTAGGGGATCGGTTAGGGAGATGTTTCCTGCCTTAAGCAACGCGCCGGCGAATGGTTCGACCGTCTCCACTGCGTCCACTCGCTTTGCTTTCAACTGGTCTGCCATATTCGGAAACGGCACTTCGACGGCTCGAACGCTGGAGGGATCGACGCCGTTCTTCTTCAGCCAATAGAGCACGGAAACATGGATCACCCCGCCGATAGTGGGCGTGGCGACGAGCTTTCCGACAAGGTCCTTTGCGGAATGGATGCCGGAATCCTTGGTGACGATGAGCCGTGTCGACGGATTGTCCTCGGTTTCAAACACCGAGGCAGCCACGGCAACAACATCCAATCCATTGCCGACTGCTTTGATAAGATCGGGGGCGGTGCTCGGTACAAATTCGAATTGTCGACCGGCTGTGCCGGGCAGAACCGAGAGGTTCTGCGCCACACCTAGAGTTACATCGAGGCCGTGCTTCGCGAAATAACCTTTCTCCTTAGCGACCCACGCTGGAAGCCAAGTGATGACCGGGATGTATGCCGCGCGGACGGGAGTCATGGCCGGCGTGTTTGACTGGGAGAAAGCCGGAGCAGCGCTGATCGCCAGTACGGCAGGCAAGGCGGCTCGCAGGAAAAATTTCCACCTTGATTTCGCTCGGCATTCACTCCTCCATCATTTTCGTAATTGATTTCTCCATCCGTAATAGGGCAAGAAAGGGTGCCGGGGCAAGCGATCGGTCCTCCAAAGCGAACAGAGATCCAACACGGAATGCAGGTTGATCTGCTGATACCGGGGCTGCCGGCCAAAACTGACCACTTCCTCTTTGGAATTTGCTCGCTGCTGCTGATCCGGGTGGGTCGACACAAAATTCTTTTCGACACAGGACCGTTTCGGGTCCGACCGATGCTGATCGAAAGCTTGCAGGCTCATGGCATCGCCGACGGAGGACATCGACACCATCTTCCTTACGCACCTGCACTGGGATCACGTCGAAAACCTGGACTTGTTCCCCAACGCCGAAGTGCTGACACCCCGCACTGAATTCGAATATGCGAGCGCTCCTCGGCAAAACGACTGGGGAACGCCGCCCTATGTCCGTGAAATCCTCGAAGGGATGCACCTCACGCTTCTCCCGGAGAATGAACAGGAGATATTCCCAGGAGTACGCACGCTTTTGCTGCCCGGACATTCTATCGGACTTCAGGGTCTCACCCTGGACACATCTGAGGGCAGGGCGGTCCTCGCGAGCGATGCCTTGTGGTCTGCACGCGATGCGGTACGCGGGAAGCCCGATGTGGCTTTCTTCGACCCGGTGAAAGCTCAGACGAGCCTTGATCGCGCCCTTGCGGCGGGAGACCTTTTTTATCCCGGACACGATCGGCCCTTCCGCCTCGAAGGAGGGAGGGTGCGGTATGCGGCGCAGTACCGATATCAGCTTCGCTTTCCGTTTCAGCCGAACGGGCAGGACCTTGAGATAGATCTTTCAACTGAGAAATCCGGGACCGCCGGCGAGGACTGCCGATGATCGACGCTTCAGCTATCACGCTGCTGTTCAGCGGATTACCGGCGACCGCCGACAAATTCCTGACAGGAATTTCGACTGTAGCGCTCGTGCGCTTCGGTAACCGGACGATCCTGTTTGATACTGGCCCGTATGCTTACCGCCCGATCCTGCAAGGACGGCTGAAGCGGATCGGCGTGGATGCCGCGGAAATCGACACCGTCATTCTGTCTCATGCGCATTGGGATATGGCCGCTAATGCGGACCTCTTCCCGCGTGCTGAGATACTCCTCCATGAGGATGAACTCGCCTACGCGGATGGCGTCACCTCAAGCGACGCTCTCACTCCGGCTTATACCGGACGGGCGTTACACAGATTGAAACTCAGTCCGTTTAGGGGCGAACCAGAGCTTGCAAGCGGGCTCCGATTGATTGAACTTCCCGGTCACACCCCCGGATCAATAGGTCTGCTGGTCGGCAACGCCCTTTTGTGCGGCGATGCGATACATTCTGCCGCCGACATTGTTGTAGGCGGCCCTCGTGTATCCGCGCATGATCTCACGCGAGCGAAAACCAGCCTCGCTAAGGCAATCGAGCTCGCGGAAATTATCTATCCCGGACACGATCGACCGTTTCGCAAGGGTCCGCCAGTCGACTACATCGCGGATTACGCACTGCGGTTGCGGCTGTTCACGGATCCAACGGGTCAGGATGAGGAAATTCGCATCGGCAGCTTTGCTCCCAAGTCATTTGCGAGCTGGCCCGTCGATTAGGTCCGATGAGTTATTTCTCTGGAGTGACCTTCTCCCAAACAAGACGTCTTATGCTCATCACGCCATGAACCGGATCAGGCGAAACCTCGGTCGAAAGTTCGACCCGGTTTCCTTCAAACTTATAAAGGCGTACCTGCTCGCTGCCGGTCCAGCTCTCGTTCCAGGAGATATCGACGTGATGGACGATCTTTCCGCCGTCGACGGTGAAGGTTCCGCCATAGGCGATCATGCTGCGGAAAAGTGCTTCGGCCTCCGGGCCGGTTGGGGCACTCCCTAAAGGCCGTTTCCTTTCGCGACGCACTTGGAGGATCATCATTCGTCCATCCGAACCGTACATTATATAGCCGATCGGATTCTTCCCGAAGAGATCGCTCACTTTGCCCGTCGCAGTTTCTTCTAACGTGTTGCTAACCAGGCGCCATGTACCGACAAGCTGCGGCGGAATGGGATCGGCTCCTGCATGTGTTGAGACCGCGACTAAAACCAGCGTGGAGATGCCGTACACTCTAAACATGAGCCTCATTCCTTGACGGGATAATGGGAAGCAGAACGTACGGCATCTTTCCTGTTTCGAAATGCAAAGTATGCTCGCCGGCAAAAATCGAGGATGGGCGATCCTCAGGCCGCTCGTGAAGAAACGGACCGACGCCAGTCAGTGTGTATTTAACCCCGGGGATCGCTAATGGCGGCCCATCGCAATGGTAGTCTTTGCCCCTCACGGCGAGCCCGAGACGATAACCGATTGGGATGACGATGCTGGTCGGCCAAATCTCAATATCCAGTTCGACGGGAACTCCTGGCGTGAGTGGCTGCGCTTCATCATGGGAATGGAAAGGCCTGTAAGGCTCGGTTCGGGCTTGGTCGAGCTTGCGATGTGAGGCGCGCAGCCACCCGAGCCCGACTGGCGTCCGTGGATCATTGGAGCCGTGAAATACGACCTCCTTGCCCTCGGCATCGAAGACGCGCAATGCAAGGAAAACATCTGCATCACGAGTCGATGATGACAGGAAGAGCTTGGCTGCAACCGGCCCGGTGATCTCCGTCTCTGTTTCGAAGGGCTCGGTCAAGAAGAGCGGATTATCGCCCATAGCTTCGTATGTAACCTGCTCCCCTCCCGTGGGCTCCTGCGGGCTGAGCCTTGACGTATTCGGATGTAGATAAAACTTTGTCCACTGCGTCCGGGCCAGAGGCCACTCCTGTTCGCTTCGCTGGACAAACCTGTCAACGTGTCTGACTTGCAATAAAACCTTAGGTTGCTCCTCCCATCCGGTGCTCTCGCCCTTCAGGAAGTAGCCGAGGAATCGCTTCTGAAGCGCAATGCCATAGTCCGTATAGAAGTGAACCCAATGTGCCTCGCCATGGACTTCGAGCCATTTGTGTTCAGATGCGCATTCGAGGAAGCCTTCGAAGTTCCCGCGCGTATGCAATCCTTGGCCGCCCCAATTCGCGGCGCTCAGAACGGGAACCTTCACGTTCTCCCAAACGGGTGAGCGCTCCCGGTAGTCAGGACCATCCAAGGGTCGCTCGAGAATCCACTTATCAACGGCGACCCGATTTGCTGCGAGTTCATCTTCGGACAATGTTTCCGGGCCTGAAACCAAGTCACCCGTGACCCGGCTGCGAAGCCCGCGCTCTCCCAATCCATGCTGCACGCGCAACAATGCGCGGGGGTAAAGGTTTTCAAAGAATTGGCAGTAGATCCCCCCGTGACGGCTAACCTCCCTGTAGTAATCTGCAGCGCCTTCCCAAACGCAGATGGCTGCAAGATGAGGAGGCTGCAATGCCGCCGCGTACCATTGGTTCATGGCGTAATAAGAAATCCCATTCATGCCAACCTTGCCCGTGCACCAAGGCTGAGCTGCCGCCCATTCGATGCAATCATAGACGTCGCGCGTTTCTCGTGCCGACCATGGGTCGAGAAATCCCGGCGAGCGGCCTGCGCCTCGGGAGTCGACGCGGATGAGCGCGTACCCGTCCGGAACCCACTTCTCGGGATCAGGAACCTCCCAGTTCTGGTATATGTTTGATGAGCCCGCAGCCGTATCCGGAAATCCTTCCGTCATGCGCTGCCATGCGCTCGCATTTCCATCTTGGAACGCGAGCCCTTTCCCGTACGGCCCGTATGTCAACATACCGGGGAACGTTCCGTCGCTATCGGGTCGGAAGATATCAGCCCGTAGCACGAGTCCATCATCGGCCGGGATTGGAGCGTCCCATTCGACGATCATTCCGTGGCGCTTCTCTACCCTATGCATCTCATCCATTTGATCACCTGAGAAATCTACTCCGCAGTCCATTCGCCCCGCTCAGGGTGCAGTCTGTTGAGGCAAGTCAACTTCGAACGAAAATCGATCGGATCGTGCGATCGTTGTCCCAACCAGGAGGGGGGCAGCACCTCGTCCGAATGGGGTGTAGCGCACATGCAGCATCGGAAATCCGGCGGGAAGGTTGAATAAACGCGCATGCTCCTCGGCCAGAGAGATGGCACCGAACGCGCATCGCAGTTTTACGAGATCCAGTCCGTGATTTGCCAGGACACGAAAAAGGAAGTCGTCGCCCAGATCAGATCGAAGCTGCCTCGCCAAGTCAGGTGTAAGAACAACGATGTGAAGCGCGACAGCCTCATCGTCAGCATATGTCAGCTTTTCGTGCTTTAGTACCCGCGTTCCTCGGCGAATCCGAAGCGCCGCTGCCGTCTCGGCGTCCGCTCTCGACTCAGAAAAAGACAGTTCTTCGATGCGAGCGTGGTATCCCGCCCGCGTAATCTCGTCCCCGATGGATCGCTGCGGACTGCCGGCAAGGACGCGATGGATGTGCCCCTTCTTCTTGACGAAAACTCCGAGCCCTTGGTGGCCACTGACCAGGCCCTCTTGGGTGAGTTCCCGCAAAGCGTTGCGAATGGTGATCGCGCTAACTCCGAAAGCAACACATAGCTCCCCAATACTCGGCAGCTTGCTGCCTGCTTCGTACTTTCCACCTTTGATTTGAGTTCGAAGCTCTCGCGCGACATCAGTGTACAGATAGGCCCCACGAGGGGGCGCCGCTCTAAGTACCGCTCCGGGGGGCCGTTTTGAGGAACTGATGTCCATTGCTGGGTCCCTGCGAGTCTTGAGCTTCCTGCTAGCTCGCTATCGAAGTAAGTGCCGGAAACAGGGAAAGCGCATTGTTCAGCAAGATGTCTTGCGTTTCGCTCTCCGAGAAGGACGCTCTTTTCACAGTTGAAACAGGATCTCGGTCAGCCGGGGGGAAAGAGTAATCACTTCCGAGGACTACACGCTGAGCGGAAACGCGGCTAGCCAGCCACCTCAGAATGCTCGGGTCATGCAGAATCGTGTCGTAATAGAAGCGCCTCAGATAAGCGGAAGGCGCGAACCTCGCGACATTTCCTTGTCCTCCTTTATCCATGCGCTCGTGCATGCAATCGAAGCGCCCGATCAGGTAAGGAATCCCACCTCCGCCATGGGATAAAAGCAGACGCAGCGTCGGAAACCGGTCGAGCACCCCAGACATTATGATCGAACCGACGCTGAGCGTTGTGTCGGTGGTGTACTGGACGGTCTGCGTAAGTCCAAATTTGGCGCTGCGCCTGAGCGGGATTGCTTGCACCGGGTGAATGAAAACACCGACATTGAGATCGACCGCTTTTTGCCAGAATGCATCGATCGATAGCTCACCGAGGTTTACGTCTGCAACGTTCGCTGGGATAACTGCACCAACCGCGCCCAGCTCACGAACCGAGTACTCCAGTTCGTCCGCTGCGGAATCTGCATGCGGCAGCGGAACAGATGCAAGCATCGAGAAGCGTGCACGATCGCGCCCACAAACGCTTGCAAGATGCTGGTTCAGGAAGCGATGCCATTTGCTCGCTACCTCGGGCTCTAGATGCGGCCCGAAGATATCGCACCAGCTCGATAAGATCTGGCGCTCGATGCCCGTTGCGTCCATGGCACGGCGGCGGTCATCGATCGGTTCGACGAGCTCAGCAAAAAATGGGCGTAGCTTTGGTCCGGTATCGAAATGCAAAGCGCACTGACAGCTCGGTCCATGACGCAGGGAAAGACGAAAATCCCGTCCGCGGGTTTCGAGCGCTTCCAGCATGTCGGGCGGCACGTAGTGCGCGTGAACATCGATTGCCATGTCAGCTAAGATGCTTCCGAAAGAACTCGAGTGATAGATTCAAAGCCTTATCCGCTTCAGGTTTGCTGTACGTCTTCCCCCCGTACCGGGCAAAGGCGTGATCGGCTCCTGGGTATTTCTGGATCTCGACCAGGGGATTGGGCGAAAGCCGGCGTTCGAGGAGCTCATTGACTTCGGCCTGCACCCACCGGTCCTTCATCGCCATGTGCAGCATGAATGGACGGTGCAGATTTGCCGCTTCACGGATATTATGCTCGATATACGTCCCGTAGTAAGCCACTGCGCAGTCAATATCCGTGCGGCAGCACATTAGATAGCACAACTTACCGCCGAGGCAGTAGCCAACCGCGCCCACCTTGCCATTGCATTCCGGCAGACCTTTCAGATAATTCCTGATGTCCTCCATGTCCTGGACACTGAGGTCGTAATCGAAGTCATAGTAGAGATCGAATGCCTTCTTAATGTCTTCCGGGTCACCATCGGACAGTTCGACATCGGGCTCTTGTCGCCAGAACAGGTCGGGGACGAGGCAAATGAATCCCGCTTCGGCGAACTCGTGAGCATGATGGCGCATTGTGTCGTTGACACCCCAAATCTCCATAATGGCTATAATAGCTCCCGCCGGGGCGCGATCCGGAATTGCGAGATAGGCAGACATGGTACCGTCTCGCAATGGTACCTTGATCGTGCTGGTTTTCATCGTTTCATAACCCCCTGGGATTGAGTTTCAGAAGTGCCCGCGCGTTCGTATCGAAGACGGCGTCCTGCTCCGCGGAGTTAAGCCCGACCGCTTTCACGGCCTGAATCGTATCGCGGATCAGTCCACGCCCTTTCTCCGAGTCGAATGGAGCGTCAGTAGCAAATAGCGAATGGGACGGCCCAAAGAAGGCTAAGCCACAGCGCAGCGCATCGGCCTCTCCATTTACGGCCGTATCGGCGTAGAGCATTTTGAAATATTCGACCGGTGCGCGCTTCAGCCCGCGCTTTGTAGCGACCGGATTTCGGTCGGGAGATCCGAAAAATATTTGGCTGAAGCCCAATTTTATTTTTCCAGAGAAGAATGGGATCATGCCACCCATGTGATGAGTGATGATTTTTAGGGTAGGATACTCATCAAAAATGCCTGAGAAGATCAGCCGGGTCATGCAAGCTGTCGTTTCATAGGGCCAGCCGAACATGAACCAGATCTCGTCCTCGGAGGTCTGTTCCATTGCATAATCTGCAGTGTTCGCCCCCCGAATCGGATGCACCCAAATGGGAAGATCTAAATCCACCATTGCCGCGAAGACTGGCCGCAGGGCGGGCATGCTTAGCGGAATCCCGTTCACGTTAGTGAACATCTGTACCCCGCGAGCACCTAGTTGAGTGACGGCGCGTCTCGCCTCTTCAACGGACGCTTCGATGTTGTTCAAAGGTAGTGCAGCGACGAAACCCGGAAATCGGTCGGGATGGCGGCGGCACACGTCCGCTAAGAGATCATTCGCTTCCCGCGCGAGTGCGGGAGTGTCCTGTGGCGACCCAATCACTTCGATCGGTGGATTGGCGAGAGAAATGATCTGCTGCAGTCCGGGGAATTCGTCCAGTAAACGAAGGCGCGCATCTAAGTCGAGCAGTGCTGGTAATTGAGGGAAGGCATTTAGAACGGGATGCCCTGGGATGAGCCCCTCCAGTTTCTCGAAGAAAGGGGTGGGCGTGAAGTGATTGAAAACGTCTAACATCAAGCTGCCATTCTTGATCGGCGGAGCACCTGCTGGGCAGGCAAGCTCGTTCCTGCACGAACGAGAGCTGAGGGTGTACGCCAATCCAGCCCCGAAGGCCAGCTTGTCATACAAAGTATTTTGTGCTTGAAGTGGCGGATAATTAGAAAAGCATAGGGGGCGTCGTGAGTGGCAGTGCGGCGAAATCGGCGGAGCTGATCGGGCGACTTGAACGATTGCGGTTCTCTCGCTGGCACTTAAACCTGGCGCTCCTCGCCGCAGTCGGTGTGTTATTCGACGCAGCGGATTTCGCGCTTTTTGGCGCCGCTCTTCCTCCGATCGCGAAAGAGTTCGGGTTAGGTCCAGCGCAAGCCGGTCTGCTCGCAACGATCGGACTGATCGGAGCTTTTCTCGGGGCTCTCTTCTGGGGAACTATCTCGGACTATATCGGACGACGCACATCCTTCTTCGCAACAGTCGGTATTTTTACCGTCTTCACTGCGCTCACGGCAGCAACTTGGAACTTGTTGTCCTTGGGAATATTCCGCTTCATTTCCAACCTGGGACTGGGCGGAACAATACCGGTTTCGCTGACGATTACCGCGGAGTTCATGCCGAGCCGCATCCGCGGGCGGGTCTCAAGCTCTGTATTAGCGGCTTTCCCTCTGGGGTTAGCGCTGGCTGCGGGTCTTAGCCTTTGGCTCATCCCACAATTTGGTTGGCGTGCACTGTTTGCGGTCGGCATTGCACCAGCTGTCATGCTGCTGTTCGTGCGCCGCTATATGCCCGAATTGGTCCGCTATCTGATTAGCCGAGGCAGGCTGCAGGAGGCGGAACGCACGGTTGAAATGATCGAACGGAGTGCCCTTGGGCAAAGGGGTGAGAGCACGCAGAAGTTAGCGGTCTCACCCGAGGTGAACGTACGCCAGGGCGTAACCGTCTTCGAGTTACTTGCCCGTGGTCGTCGCAAGACGACGGTCCTGCTCTGGATCGTCTCGTTCTGCTTTTTCTGGTCGTCGAATGGTATCCTGTTCATGCTCCCTACCATTCTCACTCAGCGCGGAATCCCCCTCTCGCAAGCTATCAGCTTTGCGCTCGTTCAAGGTATTTTTGGCTTCTTCGGCTATACGATTTGCGGGTTCCTTATCGATCGCTTTGGCCGCCGTCCGGTTCTCTTCCTCTATTTCTTCCTCGGTGCATTCTTTCATTTGTGGTTTGCGCTCTCTTCCGGGGTCTGGATGTATGTAGCGATAGCCTTTGTCGGTTGGGTAAATCCGGGCGTTTATGGGCCGACTGGAGTTTACGTCGGCGAACTTCATCCCACTCATCTGCGCGCCACAGCGGTGGGCTGGTTCTTCGGTATCGGCCGTATCGGATCTTTTCTGGCACCAACGGTGGTCGGGCTGATGCTCGCTAATGGCCTTGGTCATTATGTCCTGCATACCTTCGCTCTGACATACCTGATCGCATCGTTCGCAGTTATAGCGGTTGGAATCGAGACCAAAGGTATGGTGCTGGAAGAAATCACGGCGGAGACTTCATCGGAAGCCGTGGGTGACTCCATCTTACGTCATAGCTAAGGAGCAGACCTTGAGCGTAGAAGCTGAGCTTGAAGTGGCGCGTCGCTTAGCGCATGTGCCGCCATTTGCGACATTGCGAGAAAAGATCGATCCGATCCATTCCGCATTGCTGATCGTCGATATGCAGAACGACTTCATCGCCGATGGCGGACTGATCTCAAAGGATGGCCGGGACACATCTGAAGCACGCAAGCTCGCGGAAAGACTTCCGGCTTTCATCGACATTGCGCGCGCTGCTGGGGTCCTGATCGTCTTTATCAGGAATGTTTATTCAACCGAGAAGAACCTATATCTTTCCGACAGCTGGCTCGAGCATGCGGCTCGCCGCCGGAAGGGCGGTTACACCAGCATTCCTGTTTGCGCTCCAGATTCGTGGCAAGGTGATTTCTATGGCGAGGTGCGCCCGAAACAGGGTGATGCGATTGTCACCAAGCATCGCTACAGCGCCTTCCACGGGACCGATCTGGACACAATCCTCCGTTCGAATGGTATCCGGACCGTTGTGGTGACTGGCGTAGTGACGAATGTTTGCGTCGAGACGACAGCGCGTGAAGCTTTCGTGCGCGATTACTACGTGGTTGCCCCGGAGGACGGCGCTGCCGCCTACGTGCTTGCGGATCACGCCGCAACCATGAGCAACATCGATCGCTTCTTCGGCGAGGTCTCCACCCTTTCCGATATTACGGCCATCTGGCGCGGCCGCAACGCTCCGCCAAACTGACGGGCCGCTGTTCGCGGTTTAGAAGCAAGGCGCGAGGGGACGGCCGTGATCGGTCAAGCACAGGTTCATCGGATCGGAAGCGGACCGCCGCTCGTCCTCCTGCACTGCCTTGGCGTAGATCATGCGCTCTGGGACATCGCGGCCGAGGGGCTGGACGATCAATTCGAACTCATTCGCTATGACTTTCCTGGGCACGGGACCAGCTCTGTGCCCCAGCACTCATACACGATCGAGGATCTGGCTGGGCAACTCGCATCGCTGCTGGACAGAGAGAATCTCGGTATCGCTCACATCGCGGGCATCTCCCTCGGTGGCCTAGTTGCGCAATGCTTCGCGGCGAGGAACCCGAACCGGGTCGATAAACTCCTGCTGATTGACACCACGCCTCGCTATACCGACCAGATGCGCGCCGCCTGGCATGAGCGCGCAAACGTCGCGCGCACCCAAGGTGTTGGTGCGATGACGGATCACCTTCTGGATGTCTGGTTCACATCCGACGCCATTGCCGCCAACGGCCCCTCGATGCGTTACGTTCGGGAGCAATTCGCGAAATGTTCCGGCGAGGGGTACGCGCTAGCTTGCGAGGCTCTTGCCGGCGCCGATTTGCGTTCTTGCTTGCCGACTGATCTCCGCACGGACCCTCATTCGTCTGCGGGAAGCAGGATATCCCGAGCTTTATCGATGCAGCGCATCAGCTCAACCGAGAGCTCGCCGACTCTGAGCTTTTGTGGATAGAGCAGGCGCGACATGCATCCGTCTTGGAACAACCAGGCGCATTTCAGGAAGGGCTTATTTCATTCTTAGCCCGGAAGTGAATGTACGCGCCGGTGACCGAACTTTTATCGAGTACCACCTGGAAGTGGACGGAAACCTGACGGTTCATCAGGGACACAGAATTGCTGACGCGACGGAAGCAGCCGTAAGCGCGATGTTTCCTGGTCAGGTAGAGGTAATTGCGCATATCGAGCCGCTCGGCATTGAGGACGAGCGATTGGATCAGAAACTTCGGCACTCGGCAGCCTGACAATCCAACTCAGCCGGAGCCGCGTTCGAATCAACAGGCATCATGTCGATCAGAAATGGCGTATTGCGGGGTGCTACCTAGCGAGAACTGGTCAAAAGCGCGAAGCGATCCAGCAGAGTTGCAGCGATTGCGTCAGGAGCTTCGGCCGGAATTGGAAATACCGAAACTCGCGTTGATTTCGCGCAGGAGATAACTGTCTCGACCAGCAGCGTCTTTCGGGCCAAGCAGGAAATCGGCATCCCAGATCACCGGCAAGTCGTCCAGTGACAGATCGAGAATATGGGTCATCTGTGGAATCCATTCGCATTCCAGAATGGCTTTGAGTTCCTGGAATCGCGGATCGGGGGGCCCAGAATAGAGCCTTTTGCCGCCTGGTCCGGCATCACGAGGCGCCAAAGCGCGCACGATCTGATGCCCGAAGCCCGGGACGCGACGGCCGGATACATAGCAGCGGACCATCCCATCGATTAGGCGCGTTTGATAAGGCTGATCCAGCAGCCCTTCATCCTCGGAAATGGCTTTCTGCATTTGGGCTATCAAAGCGCCTTGTTCGAACTGGACGAGGGCTCGACGCTT
>CAWJOO010000001.1:0-186817 GCA_963844515.1 uncultured Acidobacteriota bacterium | reverse complement strand
TCGCCTGGGCGCGGCCCATCTCGTCAATGCGAATATAGCGAGTTGACGAGCGGACGGCGGGCCAGAGAGAAGTTCAGCCACATGGAGCCGCAAAGCAGGACCGTTCCACAGGCGAGGATGAAGCGGTAGGCTTTTCGCTCGGCATAGTGCGAGGCATAGACCTCGTTGCCGATCTGATCCGTGAGCAATGCCTGCTCCGGCGTAATATGATTGTCATTGACTACTGTGTGCGTGGACATGGGGAGAATGGCTCCTTTGCGTTACCGCTTGAAAGACCACGTAGGTATAGATCAGCTCCGGCGACAACGCACCGAGAAATATAAGGAGAAGCATGCAGCCTGACGATCCGCAACTGAAGTACGCGACGAATGAACGCGACTTGCAATACGAAACGGAACATGCTCTATCCTCCTCCTGCGTCATCCCAAGTGACGACAGCCGTGCCAACGACTTTCGTGATGCTTTCAGCCATTCCCGCCGCCCCACCGAAGATCGCTTGCGTCATGCTCGGAATGAAGAGCATGTTCATGATGAACGCGACGAATACCATGATGCACGGAATCAGATTGGCAAGCCACATCTCCATCGAATAATTTCCATTGAAGGTCTGCTGGATAAAGCCATTCATAAAGCCACCCCACACGAAGATGAAGGCGGCGGCTACGGCGCGAATCATGGCGAAGCTGATAAGCACGTCGAGGAAGTGAAAGAACTTCGCTCGGAAGGTCTTGCGTCATCAGCAGCGGAATGAAGATCGGGACCGAAGAGCGCCGTCACGCCATAGAGGATGAAGGCGCTGCAATTGATGACAAACAGGATGGCCGACGCGAGGCCGAGCATGATCTGCACGACGAAGTAGCAAAGGATCTGAACGGGAGCCATGAACGACGGCATCGCGGTGTTGTCGCCAGCGGTCTTGAGGAGCTGGAGCAAGTTGTCGAGCGAGTTCTGATCGAAGGCCGCGACCATCGCCTGCGCGATGTAGGAAAAGAAGTGATTGATGCCGAAGCTCGCACCGGGGAATGGATTCACCCAATAGTTTTCGAGCAGGCAGCAGATGATGAGCCGAGCAGGAAATTGACGAGATCGCCGGCATGGACAGGCTGGGCATGGAAGCGGAACGTCATGCTGGTGGTATTCCAGTTGATGACCATGCTGATGAGAGTGAAGAGAGCGATGCAGCTCAGCTCCGTGAGTCCAAGCTGCGTCAGCGCGCCGCCGTTCTGCGTCGTGAGATTGGTCAGGTTGTTGGTGAACTGATACAGCCAATCGACGCCGGAACTTGCGCTCGGCAGTGCTTGTGCTAACAACGCGACGGAAACCATATCGCTACTCTCCCTCGGTGACGTTTAGGGGATGTACTTCTTCCAGGTCTTGCCTTCGTTGGCGGCGGCGGAGTTGTGCTTCTTCTTGTCTGCTTCCACCCGCTGCCGGAACGCCTCGTCTTCGTCCTTTCGCTCCTCGGCCTCCTTCTGCTGTTGCTGAAGGATGGCCGCAGCTTTGGCGGCGGCAGCGGCGGCTTTCGCCGCCTCATGCCGCTGGTAGGTCAGCGCGCCGCCGATCGCGGTCAGCGCCGCAAGGATGGCGAGCAGGATTTTCGTGTTGATCGCTTTCAGCATTGCAGTCTCCGTTAGGGAAGGTAGGTCTGCCAGGTGCTGCCTTCGTTGGCGGCGCTGGTGTCGTTGGCGGAACGCTGCTGCTGGACGAAGACGGCGGTGTTGAGGTCTTCGACGTGCGGCATTGCGGCGCTCCATGTTGGCGACTGTCATCTGCGAAGCAAGGCAGGCTTGCAAGCGTGCCCTGCGACTGCATCTCCGCCATCTTCTGCGCCTCCGCCGCATTGAGGAGATTGAGCTGCTGGACTTCGCTGTTGGTGCGCGTCGCTGCCGTCGAACTGCTGCGAGAGCAGCGAGCTGTTGGCCGTGGCGTTCGTGCTCCGTGCCGCACGGTACTGGCCCACAGCCGTGAGGCAGTCGGGCGAGACGGAATCGGACGTTTCGATCATGGCAAGCTGCGACGTGCGGGAGCTGCCGAGAGACTGGCTGGCAAGGTAGGTCGGTGGCGCTGCCGTTCATCGGGACCGTGGCCGCCTTCCATGCCGTGCTCGATGCAGCTCGGCGAGTTGGTGTTGAGCGCGATGCTCATGCCCGCCGTTTCACCGAACATATTGGCGACGTTCACGTTCTCGAGAGCATGAAGCGTCGTCTGCCACTGCTGCTTCGCGGAGAAATGCGTGATGTTGTTCTTCAGCATGTTGTACTGCGTCTGAAGCGTGGTGAGTTGCGAGACCAGGCTGGCGTAGCTGGTCGGGTCGAAGACGATATCTCCGATGCCGAACAGGGCGAAGCTCGGCGTCGCGGTGAGAAGCAACGCCGCGCCTGCCCCGATGAGCCATTTGCGGCGGTTGGTCAGTGTGACTTTCATAAAGCCTCCTGCGGTTGGGTTGAACTACATGCACTGCGGGCAGGTCGGGTCCAACCTGTCCAGGGGAAACGGTGGATGTGTGTTGCGTTTGTAATCGCCTCGGTGGACTGGAGGTAAATCCACGCAAGCGTGTCGCTGCCCGGTAGCTGTCCCGACGAAGCAGGAGAGCGAGCAGCAATGGCGGCGATGATTCCGGAGACCTGATAGAAGCGATGGAGAGGAATCGTCTGCATAGCTTCAGTCCTCCTCTGCAAGCTGGCGGGCAACCTGCGGAATCATCGCTACCCACTCCGCGCCGCTGCGCTCGATGGCTTCGGGAATCGTGTAGTCGATCTCGGCCAGCCAATCGGCGCGATTGAGAACGAGCGCGACGGCAACCTTCTCGCCGGTGGACTGCACAGCCCATGCGTCGTGTCCGCCGCGCTTGGCATCGCGGGACTTGCGAAGCAGATGTTCGTAACGGTCATTCATCGCAGTGCTCCTCTCTACAACGTGGGATCGACGCGATGCTCCGCGTAGGACGGGATCAAGATGTCGCGTGCCGATGTACACGCGGGCGCGGGAACCTTCCTTGAGCGTGATGATGGGCAGCCGATTGAGGAAGTGATTCAGACCTGCTCGCCCTCGGCGGCGGACTGCTCGGAGATGCCGTTGCGAATCTGGGTCGAAGGCGTGAAGACGCTGCCGTTGTTGCCGATCTGCGCAAGGCCGCCCAAGCCGCCGATAGCGGCGGCGGCGGCGAACGCCTGCAAATAGCCGTGGTCCACCTTGGTGGCAAGGCCGGTCGTGCCGATCTGGTCAAGGCCGATGTACTTGGCAAACTCCAGCGAGAATCCATCCGGGCAGATGGCGCGATGGAAGGTGACGAACATCTTGCGCTGCTGGGCGTTGCCGACGCTCTGCACGTTGCCAATCAGCCGCGTTCCCTGCGGCAAGAGAAGCTGCTGGTGGTCGTGGGAGTAGTAGTCGGTCGTCAGCATAACCATGATCGGGCCGCTGAATCCGCCGTCGATGTGGTTGGTGACGACGCCCTCAAGCACCGTGCCCTCGAAGATGCGATAGAGACGGCCATGGTAGGTATCGAAGTCATACGCGGCCATCGGATCGGTCTTTGCGCGTCGGTCTTGGCGCGCTGTCGCTGGCTGGCTTTTGCCGGAGCCGTCGCCGCCGGCTGCGGTTAGCGAGCCGTCTCTTGCACGGCTCGCCGCGTCACGGCTGCCGGAGGCGGTGCCGCTGCGCGTGCGAAAGTCGATCGCGACGGTGTCGCTGTTGATCGCGTCCTGCTGCTGCTTCTCCTTGGCAAGCTGCTTCTGCTTGGCCTCCGCCTGGGCCTCGAGACATTCGGAGGTGTGCTGCGGTGCATTGGGGCTGTCGCCGTAGATCGCGTCACGCTGCGCGGCGGTCATCGGCGGTGCGCCTGCGGCCTCCGGGCCGGGCGCACTCTTGCGCCTGCTGAAGCTGCTGCATGCGCGGCGGCGAGCTCCTGCTGATGCTGCCGCGCCTCGGCATCGCGCCGCGCCTGCAACTGTTGCTGCGTCTCGAAGCTCGTTACCTGCTGGGCGTTCGGCGCTGGCCGGGCGCATGGGCATGCGCTCTGGCCGGAGCGTTCTTCTTGTTGCCGCTCAACAGGCTGGAGATATTGGCGATGCCGATAAGCCCGACGATGACCACCAGGGCAATGACCACCGGCATACTCTTCCGCAGCGGGCGGCTTCGCTTCCGGCTGTTCGGGAACGGTGGCGGGACGATTCTGATTCGGCTCCGGCATGGCTACCTCCCTTCCTGCGGCGCGGTGAAACTCGACCTTCTGCTTGCCGATGGCGAGATAGCCGTTATCCAGCTCCTTCGGCACGGTGTAGAGGCCGTTCGCGAAATCGAAGTTGATGAGCGACGGTTTCTTGTCCTTCACCTCGTAAAGCGCAGGTGTTTCCTGAAACTGCCCGCGCAGATAGGTGAACTTGTCATCGCGCCAGATCTGCCTGCAAGCCAAGCTCTTTGCCTTTCGACTTGTCCCATGTGTAGTCGAAGTGCAGCGAGCCGGGATACTGGCTGCGATATGCCTCTTCCTTGCGTCTTCTCGGCCTTCAGCGTCGCGGCCTGGGCGGCCTGCGCCGCCGCCGCTTCCTGCTTGGCCTTGTCCAGCTCGGCGGCGGGAACGAAGACCGGCAGCTCGGCCAGTCGGTCTTTCGCGGCCTTGTCGCCGGGAGCGATGAAGATTTTGGAATCGAAGTGCGGATCGGCGTCGCCGGAGACTTCACGCAGCTGCAAGGTGTACTCGTTGCCGTGGTCGGAGACGATATGAATGTCCGTCGTGCTGTTCGCCACCTTCGGCTTGATGCTGATAAAGCGGCTGGCGACATGGCCGCCATCGAAGACCCAATCCACCGTGTCGCCGGCGAAGACGTTGGCAACCTTCTCCTCGGCGGAAGCAGGATGAGCGTCGATTGCAGCAGACCGGCGCGGACCACAGGCGGCGTGTCCGCCTCGGACACGGTGATGGTGCGCGGCGCATTCGGCTGGAGGTGCTTTGCGTCGGGAGTGCCGGGGCCGGAGGCAGAGGCAGCGGTGGCGGCGAAGCGCAAGTCCACAGGCGACGAAGATGAGGATGGGTGGTTTCATGGTCTCTGGTCCTTTCTGGTTACGCGGTCTCGCCCTGGGCGAACCGCGTGATGCCCTCGGTGAGTCCGTACTTGGCAATCAGCTTGGACCGGCGCACCCGGTCCTTGGGTTTGGTGGAGAACGTCGCATAGCTGCGGCTGTCGAGATTCAGGCGCACAACTTTGGTGAGTCCATCGCGGCGCATGTATAGCGCCTCGCGGTCCTGCAAGCTCTCAAACAGTGCGAGCTGCTGTTCGGTCATCTTGAACAGCTCGGCATACCGCTTCCGGTTGAACGTCGCATCCTTCAGAAACAGAAACGACGTGCAGGAGTTCACGATGCAGTCGGCGTTCTCGCCCAGGTCTTCCGCCGACTGGCCAATCATCGTCACGCCGCCGAGATTCTTGCGAACGGTCTTGATCGAAGCGAGCGCGCCTTCGAGCAGCTGGCGATTCTTCATCGAAGAGAAGATCTCTTCGATGAGGATGTGCTTGGGCACGCCGAGATTGGCGGGGTCGTAGAGCACATCGTTGATGCGCCGGAGCAGCCATACCATCAGCGGCTCGATCAGGTCGGCATATTGCTGCGTTGTTCACGCCCTGGAAGTCGAAGCACTGCAGGCGCGAGAGCGAGAGGCTGTCTTCCACGTTGTCGAAGATGGCGCTGTAGACGCCTCTCCCAACCCATTTCGAGAGATAGCGGTCGAGCTTCTTGGGCAGGAAGAGATTGGAGAGCCGGCGGTTCTCCGGGTCGAGCAGGTACATGTCCTGCACGGCCTTGTGGATCACATCGTCGTCTTCCGGCTCCAGCTCTGCGCCGCCGTTGGTGAGCAGCAGCTTGATGAACGATACAGGAACTTGATGTTGCTCTCGGTCGGCTCCAGAGCGAACGGATTGACGCGCGGGCCGTCTTTGCCGATGCGGTCAACGCGTCCGCCGTACAGCTCGACCACGCTTTCATAGCTGCCGCCGATGTCGAAGATGTAAGTGAAGCCGCCGTACTTCTGCTCAAGCGCAACGGTCGCGTTGCCGATCACCGACTTTGCCGGACCCTGTAGGCCCGATGATGAGCATGACGCGCACGCCATCCACATACACGTCCTGAAAGAACGGCGTCCGAGTGCGGGTCTCGAAGATGTTCAGGTACTCGGCGTCCAGGTCTTCCGAATGCGGATGGCCGATGTGCGGCGCGAAGACGGAGGAGAGCCGCGCGTGATGATCTTCCGCCAGCCACATCGGGAAGACATTGAACTTGCGATTGCCGGGAAACATGGCATAGAACGCGGAGAGATTGCCAAGCGTCTCTTCCATCACCTGCGCGCGCGCATCGACGAAGATCCGATGCACGGCTGGGACGGTATCGCGTAGCTGCTCCGGCGCTGTCGGCGGCGAGCAGCAGGCGGAGGGAGTATTCGCCCTGCGCCTTCTTGTCGAGCGAGCGGATGACTTCGCTCAGGTCATCGACGCTGCTGTTGGCAGCCTTCGCTCCGGCTCCGGTTTCGAGCGAAGCCGTGTCGCGCCCGCTCATCACGCGCGTCAGCACACCGACCTTGAAAAAGCGAGATGAACTTCTCCTGTGCGTCGATCTCGCTGCGGGCCGCGGCGGTGGACTTCGGCCGCCATGTCGAGCACAGCACGCTATCGCAGTCGAGCGTCAGCAGGCCGGAGAAGAGGCAGGGCCGCGATGCCTCCGGCGTCGTCTTCAGCGAAAACATCTGCACGTAGCGCTTGCCGACGCGCAGATGGTCGCTGTGCCATGCAACCGGGTTCTGCACGATCTGCCGGTCTACGCCGGTATCGCCGCGGAGCTGGCCTCGCTCCGCCCACTCTTCAAGGTTGAAGAGATAGCTGAAAAACTGGAAGGCGCCGTTCTTATCGAGCAGCCGCAGCCCGATGGAGCTGCCGAGATGGCCTTCAAGAATCGTTGCCGTCTTTCTGAAGCTCCGCCAGCATCCGCGATGTGTCGGCGGCGTTCTCCTGCGGCTTGCGCTCGAACGCTTTCACCTTCGATGGCTCCAGCGTGAGGCACCAATGCAGGTCGATGCGCCGGAATCCCGCCGTCTTCTCAAGAAAGTCCAGCCGGTCGTCGACGAATACCTGGGTGACGGGATTGCTGTACTTGCTTCTGGCGCGGCAGCTCGAAGCCGGACATGACGCGGGTGTACTGGTAGAGGCACGAGCCTTCGGGCAGGCCGCGCAATGCGCCTTCAATCGAGCGCATCCGCGATTCAAGCTCCTGGTCGGTCAGGCCCTCTTCATCGATGCCGGTGAGCGCAAACAGGCATCCGTAGCCGCCGCCCTTCAGGGCGAAGATGTGTCGGGCCGACGAAGCGCGCAATCGGAACGATGCTGCACGCGGCTCCGGCCTTTGCGAACCACGGACGTATTTGAGTTGCTCAGTGTTTGCGCGGGTCATAGTAGGTCTTCTGGCTGAGGCTCAGGCCCCAGAGTTGGAACATCTTTGGGTGTTTGCGGACGATGAGCCACGCGCCGACGGCGAGCGTGGGGAAGGCCATCATCGCCAGCAGGCGAAACCCAACGAGGAAAACCGTTACGCAGACGAATACGATCGCCATCCATGCTGTGAGGTCGAGGCCAAGCTTGGCTCTCGGTCGATTCAGCGCCTGATTGATTGGTAACGGTTCTCCCCGCCTGGTCATGTCGATGTACCTCCTACATCGACTGCCCGGTCAGCGAGCCGATCCAGCCAGCTCCCCAGCCGAGAACTCCGGCACCGAACAGCGCGCCGAAGAGACCGGGAATGGCGTCCTGAAACCGCCCGCTCATCATGCGGATTCCGGCGAAGATCAGACCGCCAAGACAGATGACGGCGCCAGCGTACATTGCGAAAGTTTTGAACGTTCCCATGAGCGTCTGCGCTCCGGAGAAGTCCATCGTTCCCTGGGCGTGGGCGGCGCCCGCAAATGAGAGCGCAATGAGCGTTGGCGCCATCACACGGATGAGTTGGGTGAACGTTTTGCGGAGCTTGTGGGTTCGGAAGTACTGAACGAGGTGACATGTGCATTCTCCTGATGGCGTGTATTCGTCGCCATGAGTGAAAACCTAAAACCGCTTCATGTGCTCGTCCAACAGTTCCTATCGATTTCGCCATACATTTTGTCTATGGCGACGGTCAGAGCTCAAGCGAGCAGTTCCAATTGCTCCGGGATGCTCGCGTCTTCGACGGACGCTTCTTCTCCTCGAATCTGACCAGGTCTGCTGAAAGAATCGTTCGATGAATGGGAGCGCAACATGATCCATGCTGGCTCGAGTGAACGAACGCGGTATCTGCTGTCCAATTGACGCCCGCGATCGGTCGCGTAATCAAGGCCAGGTTCCAGAGGAGTTAGTTGATCGATCAGGGCAAGTCCATATCGTTCTTTCACCATCCATTGGATCTCTGTTGGGAGTGCGAGCTGAGCAGGCTATATGGATCGGAATGCCCACTTCCGCTGAACATCTCAACGAGACGCGCGTGTGCTGAGGGATGTAGCTCTGGATCGCGGAATATTGTGATTCGTTGCTGCGACTTCATGAATGTCGAGTTGCGCGCGATCAGCAAGTACGTCATCGGCCGCATGCAGACCACGAAGGGAGACTGGCGATCTGTTGAACAGTAGTAGAGAGTCGCATCGATCGGCAGCGGAAGTATCGCACAGTCAAGTGTCCGAGCATCGAGTCGCTGCAAGCAAAATAGAGGATCGCCACTCACCAATTGAATTGCGCATCCGGGGAACATCCCTTCATAGTTCTCTCGGAATTTTTCGAGCACTTTCGCATTGATGAAGGAGGAGAAGCCGAGACGCAATGGTGGCACCTCGTTGCGCTGAACAGCCAGGGCCATTGCCAGAGTTTGGTCCCACTCTTTCAGGGTGTTCTCTGCGTAGGCGGCGACGATGCCGTCCCGCCGGGGTCAGCCTAAGTCCGTTCTGTAATCGGTCGAAGATGGTAAGATCAACGTTGTTTTCGAACTTTCCGATCTGATGGCTGAGCGACGACTGTGCAACGAAGACTTGCTCGGCAGCGCGAGTAAAATTCAAGGTCTCTGCGGACCGCCTTGATGTATCGGAGGAGACGAAATGTGAGGGAATCTGACATCGGCCTTGCTGCTCCGCTTGGCTTTCGTCGATCCCGCAGGCCCGAGCATCGGCTGTGGAAAACCTGTACTTAAATCTATGGTTGGTAGCGAATCAAAAATGTCAATTAGGCTCCGCGAGGTGGCCGGACTCCTCCAGGTAACCGTCTGCAGATAGCCTTGCGATGATGAGCCATAGATAAAAACTGGGGCGAAATCGATAAGAAGTATTGGACTGAAACTGACGTACGGCTTCACGCTCAACTCTGATCGTTAGCGTGAGGTGCTTATGGATAGCTCGTCCGATATCCGTTCTTATCGCCAAATCTGAGCAGGCCGCAGCCGGAGTCAAGCGATGAGTCAGATTCGCTCTCGGCCTGCGCAAGCCGCCGCGGAGCGTTGCGGAGTTCGAACCGCTGCTTACAGCCGATGAGGTAGCCAAGCGCCTCAACGTCAGCACGGATTGGGTGTGGGATCATTCCTCGCGACGGAAGCCGCTCTTGCCTGTCATACGGATGGGCGACGGAACGTTGCGCTATCGTGCGCAGCGGGATCGAAGCGTTCGTGGATGAGCAGGAACGCAGGTCGGCATTGCGTCGCAGAGCATAGTTGACGCAGGGCGCCGCGCCGCGAGATCGCGTCTTCGTGGCCTTGGAGCCAATCGCGAAGTTCGTATCCGCGTGCATTTGCGCGGCATATCTCTTTATTCCGCGTAAATCGACGGTAAAATGGGCATAGGCCCTTCTTTTCCGCCACAGAATTGAGGAAACGAATGGGTACCTCGTACCAGAAGGGGTATGTCACGCCTCGCGGAAAGCAGTGGTACGGATACTTCCGCAAGGTGGTGAATGACCCGATCTACTGAACGAAGCAAAACCGTTCGCGTTCCAGTGATTCTCGGACTCGAAATCGAAGATGTCGAAAATCGCAAGCCAGTGAAACACTGGAACGCGAGATCACAAAACAACTGGGCCAGCCAGGTTCCCCGACGCAAGTCATGAACAATGGATCTGTCACCTTCGGATGGTTCGTCAAGCACCGCTTCTTCCGCTGAAAGAGGCTGTCTGGAGAGAAGAGACCGCCAAAACGAAGAACGATTCTTATCCAACTCGATCTCGTCGACCACTCGGCGAGATTCCGTTGGTCAACTTCGACAAGTTCAGCTTGCAGCCTCACCTCAACAAGCTGGCCAAAACCCGATCAAAAGACAGTGTCTTGCAGATTCGCGCATACATTCGGGACATCTTCGCCGAAGCAGTCGATCAGGACTTCCTCGTCAAAGATCCTGCGCGCAAGCTGAAGGTTCCCGCCCACCTGCGGGAGACGGACAAGACGACGCTGACTTGGGATCAACTCCGGCTGGCTCTCTCGAAGTTGGTCTTCGGGATCGGATCCTGCTTGAACTGGATATGACGAATGCCTTCGTCCGAGTGAGTTGTTCGCGTTCCGGATGGAAGTGTTCGACTACCGGGCATCGCACGCTCACCATCGTGGAGACGATCTACAAGGGCAAGATTCGGACTTGGGGAAAGACGAAAAGAGTCTCGCCGGATTCACATTCGCGAAAGCTCGCAGACGATCTCAGCATGGCGTCTGGAGTGAAGAAAAGGCCAGGGAGGCATTCTCCAAGGGCAAGAGAAACTCCGCTTCGTTGTCGCCAGAAGTGTTCATGTTCGAGAACGAAGATGGCGGCTTCCTGGACACGGACAACTTTCGCAAGCGGGTCCTGCACAAGCTCGCTCGGAGCTCGACTTGCCGAAGCTGACGTTCCAGGTCATCCGCAGAACGATCGCAACGCTGGCCCAGAAGAAGGGCACAGTGAAGGACGTTCAAGGTGTCATGCGGCACTCACGTACGGCGACGACCACCGATGTCTACATGCAGGAGATCCCGGAAGTGTGCAAGCGACCATCAACTCCATCAATTTGGAGTTGAGGAATCGATGACAAGCAGGCCGGAAAAAGTCGAAGCGAGCCGATCGGCTCCAGCCGGAGCGAGTTGTCGAGCAGTGGCGCAAGCTGTTCAGCGCAGCGTGACACAAAATGACACAAATGACATTGAGCAGGGAAGGAGTGCTCCACTTCCGGCATATGCTTGATTTTGTAAGTTGTTGATTTGGTGGACCTGATCGGGATCGAACCGATGACCTCTTCCATGCCATGGAAGCGCGCTCCCAGCTGCGCCACAGGCCCACTCGTCGCAAGGATGCAACTGTTCCATTGTCGCTGCTGGGGGTCGATTCGTCAAACAGTTGCATGCGCTCCAATCCACGCAACCGTGTCAGGTAAGGGCCTTTAGTCAAAGTTGCTTTTTAAGGATTCTGGCCAACCGTGACGCTATCAAGATTTCCCATGTCATGAGCCGCGGGATGGCGAAGTCCTGGTCCACGCTCGTGTCGCGGAGCGCACCCTTCGTCAAATGCTTCGCCACGTCGAGGCGCCCTGGTCCCGTCAAAGCGACGGCCGCCCAAGAGTGTTCACAATCTGAGACCTAAGCCCTTATCACACGACTTTCCGTGACCGGGAACACTTTGGTAGGCCTCCGGTGTCTAAGACAATGGGGGCGGAGATTATTCGAAGAACCGCGAATTCTCCGTTTCCCGCGCACTCGAGTCTCAGTATTGAAACCCCGGCGGCGGATTAATACCGGCCCGGGCGAGTGGCCGGAAGGACTGCCAGGGGTTCGGCCAGACGAGGGCCGGATGCCAAAAGGGCATCCTTTGCGGTAAGGTGGGAGGACACTGGTTTGCAGGCGGATCTCACCATGGGCAATATCGCCGGCGCGCTGACGATTCAAACCGAGGAAGCCGCACTCATAGCCGAGTTGCGGGCGGGCTCGGAAGAAGCGTTCGCGTGGCTCATCGCGCGCTACCACCAACCCATCTTCTCGCTCCTTGCGCGCACCGTGCAGAATCGCGCCGATGCGGCCGACCTTACCCAGGAAGTCTTCGTAAAAGTCTTCCGCGGCGTCGGCAGTTTTCACGGGGAGTCCACGCTGCGCACGTGGATCTACCGCATTGCTTTACGTGAAGCGTCCAATCAGCGCCGCTGGTGGATGCGCCATAAACAGCAGGAAGTTCCGATCGAACAGGAGATCAGCGATGGCGAGTGCTCCACGCCGATCCGCCTGAAAGAGATGCTGGTCGATCCGTCCGAGTCACCGTACGAGGCCGCCGTGCATGCGGAAAATCGTGCGCGTGTCGAACTCGCTCTGGCCAAGGTTCCGGAACCGTATCGCACCACCCTGATCCTGCGCGATATTGAAGGCTTTGTGTATGAAGAGGTAGCGGAAATGCAAGGGGTCAACCTGGGGACGGTCAAGTCGCGACTGGTTCGTGGCCGTGCATTCCTCAAGGTCTATCTCACCGCAGAATTTCGCGAGCTTCATCGGGTTCCCAACGCTCCACCATCTTCCATTCACCCAGTGCCCCTGGGCGAGGAGGCGAGATGAACGGCTGTGGCAGTATGCAGGTAAGGTTCTCGGAGTATCTTGATGGCCGGCTCACCGGCGTGGAGATGCAGCGCATTGCCGCGCACCTGGAGACCTGCCGCAGTTGTGCCGCCGAGTGGTATGCACTGCGCCAGACGCAGACTTCTCTCGCCGCGCTCGGTTCGGTACCGGAACCTAAGGACCTGCTATTGCGCGTTCGCGTGGCCGTGAGCCAGGAGCGCGCTCGCCGTAAACAGAGCCCGTTTCAATACTGGAATCTTGCCTGGCAAAATACCGTGGGTCCGTTCCTGCTGCAAGCGTCGGCCGGATTCGCATCGGCTGTCCTGCTGATCGGAACAGTCGCCGTCCTCGTCGGTCTGGTGGCCCAGCCGCAGTCCGCCCATGCCGGGGACGAGCCGCTCGGCAATGCCACTGCGCCTCATCTGCTCTATTCGATTGACGGTACGGGTGACAATGACATCGCCGCCCTGCCTGGTCCAATCGTGGTCGAGGCCTATGTGAATCGCTCCGGCCAGGTCTACGACTTCCGCATCGTATCCGGGCCCGCCGACCTGGCCACGCGCGCCCAGGTGGAAAAACTGCTCCTCGAGAGCGTCTTTGAGCCCGCACGCTTCTTTGGTCAACCCGTACGCGGCCTTGCCGTCGTGTCATTCTCGGGCGTTTCCGTTCGAGGGTAAGACTTGGAAATCTCTGAGCCGCCCAAGTTTGGAGTCCCGCAGAACCTCAGCGCGTTATCCCTGGATCGTTCACTTATCAAAAGGGCACGGTGGCTGGATGAAGGGTAATGCGGCTAAATATACTCGGGCGGTCCCTCGACAAGTTCGTGAATTACAGCGATTGGCACGTCTTCAATAAGGTGTGGCTCCCTGGCTGCGGCTACCGAGATCAACTCCACCGTTTCGCGTGAAGCATCTACGTCGACCACCAGGTACACCTCGCCCTTCCGCTTGAGGCGAACTTTGGCCAGCAACTCAGGTAGGGTTTCCATGGTTTCCCGAACGTAGCATGCTTCAAAATTCGCTATCACCTAGGTGTATCCCTAGTATTTTCTGTCGCCTAGCGGACATTAGATAGCGAATCCCCGCCCCACGAAGCGCGCGGAGCCTTGCTCGTATTCTCCTTAACGCAATGCCCCATCGACGCCAGGATTGCCGGGCTGCTCTCAAATTGTCTTGAGGCTGAAAAAGGGTCTCAAGCGGAAGACTCCGGGAATCTTTTGGATTCCAACAAACCTCGACAAATCTGCAACGTCTATACTCTTTCCTTGACTTTAACTAGACTTCAGACAGGGTTCACTTCATGTCGTTTCGCACTCCCCGATTTGCCGCCGCCTTCGTCTTAGCGGCGTTCTGTTTCTCTCTTGGCGATGTCTCCTTGAATGCCCAGGCACCCACATCCAGCAGCAGTTCACAGAGTGCGTCCAATCCCGTCCAGGAGAAGGCCCCGACGCTGGTTGATCCTGCCGGCCCTACCATCTCGCTGGTCACGTCGGAACCCGTATTTCTGATGGCCGCCGCGCTCAACGCCTGTGATTACGACGAAGGCCTCGACGAAAGCTCGCCGATCCGGGCCAAAGTCCGTGAAGAGATCAACCAGGCGCTGGCCCGCAGTGAAGAGGCCCGTAACGCCAGGGATAAGGTCTGCCTTTTCATCGCCCAGCATCGCATGACAGGCGGTGCCCGCGATATCGCGCAATACATCTCGCTGGCTCTCTACCTCACTCCGCCGCCCGAGCTTGAGACTTCCGCCGAACTGGCCGAGATGCCGCCCGATTCAACACAGGTCGTTGAACTGGTTCCGCTTCTGCGTCAATTCGTCTCGGCTGTCGATTTGCACGGCATCTGGCTCGCAATCCATCGCAGTTACGACGAAGATCTCGCCAAACTCCACGACCCGCTCTACAACAGCATTCAGGCCACCAACCTTTACCTGCGCATGCCCTTCGAGAGCTACAGCGGCCGCCGCTTCGTTGTGGTGATGGAACCCATGCTGTCCCCGCGCGCTGTCAATGCCCGCATCTACGGTACCGATTACGTGGTCGTGGTCTCACCCGTCAACGGCCGGATCCGCATGGACGACGTCCGTCATACTTACCTGCACTACAACATCGAGCCACTGCTTTTCTCCCGCGCCAACGCCATTGACCGTGAGCAGCCCATCCTCAAGGAGATTCGCGAGGCGCCGCTCGAGTTTCGCTACCGCTCAGACACCGTCGCCCTCACGGTGGAGTGCCTGATCAAAGCCGTCGAAGCCCGCACCATGAACACGGGCATCCCGGACTACAAGATTCCCGCCGGCACGCAGCGATCTGATCTGCCTCGATTTGAGCGTGAGCGCCAACTCGTTCAGCAGAAACAGGAAGCCGCGCGCCAGTCTCTGATTCATCACGACGTGGCTCAGGGCTTTGTGCTCACTCAGTACTTTTACGAGCAGCTCATCCAGTTTGAAAAAGAGCCCGCCAGCCTGAAAGACACCATGGGCGAGATGGTGTACAGCATGGATATTGACCAGCAGGTCAAGCGCGCCCGCCAGACCGAATTCGACAAGCACGCCGACGCTGACGTGCTCACTCGCACCACCAGGCCGCGCAAACTCGAAGGGCTTGACCTGGCCGAAGCGCGTCTGCAGGCCGGCGACACCAACGGAGCCGGTGCGCTGGCTCGCCAGTTCCTCGCTGAACGGTCTGACAGTTTGCAGGCCGTTGCCGATGGCGCGCGAGCCAACTTCGTCCTCGCCCGCGTCGCCATCATGACGGGCCACGCCGAGGAAGCAGTGAACCGGTTTCAGAAAACGATCACCACTACCAGGGAGCCGCGACTCCTGGCTTGGTCGCACATTTACCTGGGCCGCATGCTCGATCTTGATTGCAAGCGTGACCAGGCCGTCTCCGAGTACAAAGAAGCCCTTGAAAATCGCGATGGCCAGCAGGATACGCGGCTGGCCGCCGAACGCGGCGTCAAGGCGGCCTACTCTGTGAAAGGCCACACCTGCCAAGAAGACGACGCCGACGACACCCCCGGCGCCACACCGGCAAAACCAGGCTCAGCGCCTGCTCAACAGGCTCCCAAGCCGCAATAATTCAACGCGACCCCATGTCTTTCCCATCAACGTCTAACAGAAATGCTGCTGAGGCGAGCGTCGAACCGACCCCGGACTTTCGCCTCTGACAACCGAACCACGCATGGAGATACTCTTAAACGAACTTGAAGCGGCACTCGGGCATACATTCAAGCGCCCGGAGCTGCTGACCCGCGCCCTGACCCACCGCTCTCTGGCCCATGAGCAGTCCCTTGCCAACGGAGATGAGGACGTAGAAGGCAACAACGAGCGGCTTGAGTTTCTGGGCGACGCGGTTCTCGGTCTTGTTGTGGCCGAATCCATGTTTCTTATGCATCCGGAATGGCGCGAAGGAGAGCTGACTCGCGTCCGGGCGCAACTCGTTAGCCGTCAACATATTGCGGAAGTCGCTGAGTCAATAGACTTGGGACGCCATCTACGTCTCAGCCGCGGTGAGGACCGCAGCGGCCTGCGCCGCAAGAGCACCGTGCTCTCCAACGCCATGGAAGCCGTCATCGGCGCCATCTTCCTTGACGGCGGCCTTGAACCGGTCCGGCACTTTCGTCCGGGGACACGTCCTGGGTGAGGCGGCGGAGCAACTGGCCCGGGAGCTGCACTCAGGAGAAGCGCTGGGTAACTATAAATCTGCCCTCCAAGAGCATCTTCAGGCGGCGCACGCCGGAACTCCGGTGTACAAAGTAAAGAGCGAGAGCGGTCCGGATCATCGCAAGCGTTTCCTGGTTGAAGTCCGGCTCATGCCCGCGGAAGGAGAACCGGGTAAGCCCCTGGCACGTGGGCTTGGAAGCACCAAGAAGAACGCGGAACAGGATGCCGCCCGCCGGGCTCTAACTCACTTAACCCGCACGCACGACGCGGAGGACATCGAACCCGCTGAGGAGACCGCTGCAGAATGAGTACCCCCACCCAGGTGGTAAGCCCCACGCGAAACCGGCTTTCGCTGCTTCGGCTCCATCTGCCCACTGTTCCCGAGGCCCTGGCTTCCCTCCTGCGAACCGTCGTGGTGGCGCTGTTCCTGCTTACATTTGTCCTTCAGCCCTTCCTGATTCCGTCGGAGAGCATGGAACACACGCTCCTCGTCGGTGACTTCCTCCTGGTCAATAAGCAGATATTCGCTCCTGCTGGCACCCAGGGCAGCATCAGCCGTCTTCTCATGCCCTACCGCGACGTCCGCCGCGGAGACATCGTCGTCTTCCACCACCCCGATCCGCCCCTGCTCGTCAAGCGCGTCGTCGGCCTTCCGGGGGACCATGTCCGCATTGAAGACAGTCACGTCACGGTCAACGGCGTCGCCCTCGACGAGCCCTACGCCGCTTTCGAGCCCGCCGCCGCCTTCGAGTCTGCCGCCGCCAAAACCTTCCGCAACAACTTTCCGGCAGACAATTCAACTCTCTATCCCGACTCCAACATCGATCCCGACTGGTGGCGGCAGATGCAGGAACTGACCGAGAACAGGGAACTCGTCGTTCCTGCCGGTCACTACTTCATGCTCGGGGATAACCGCAATCATTCCAGCGATTCACGCTTCTGGGGACTCGTCCCCCGCCAGGCCATCGTTGCCCGCCCGCTAGTGATCTACTTCTCCCTCAAGCGTCCTTCCACCACCGATGTGCAGCAAGCCGCGGATGATAGACTCAACCACGACAGGGAACTCTCCGCCAGGCTGGCAAGATTCGCGCGTTGGAAGCGTATCTTCCACGTCGTGCATTGACGGTTTTGCCCCGATTCTGAGGCACATTTTTCGCGGGCAACGTCTTTTTCCTGAGACCTGAAGATTTCGCCCGCAGTTTGCCTTTCGGGAGTTGCATTCAATAAACATGAGCGACAGGATGACGAAGAAAATCGCGCCGACTCAAGAAGCTCCCGTTGAAACCGAACCCAAAAAGGTAGAAGAGACGCCGTTCGAGGCAGTCGCCTCCATCTGTTCCGTTCTGGTAGTCGGCCTCTTCATCCTCACCTTTCTCGGACAAAACTTCGTCATCCCCTCCGGCTCCATGGAGAACACCCTCCTGGTCGGCGACCACCTTCTCGTCGACCGCATTACCCTCGCCCCGCCCGCCCACTGGATGCCCCTGGTCCACTATCGCGAGCCACAACGAGGCGATGTCGTCGTCTTCATCAAGCCCGTGCCCGATCCCGACGCCGAGGGCAATCCGCAGTACCTCTATCTTGTGAAGCGCCTCGTAGCCGTTCCCGGCGACCACCTTCATCTGCACGACGGCCAGGTCTACGTGAACGGCCGGCCTGAGCCGCTTGCCAAGACGGCCTTGGAAAGCCCGGCCATGAGCTCTCAGGAGCAGATCTTCCTGGACGAGTTTCCCTCCATCCCGCCTGCCGACAATCTCAGCTCCACGCCGGAATGGAGCGTCGAATCCTCCAAGGCCATCCAGAATGGCGAACTCATCGTTCCTCCGGGCAAGTTCTTCATGATGGGCGACCACCGCCACGACAGCCTCGACTCGCGTTATTGGGGATTTGTACCCCGCGAGAACATTGTGGGCCGCCCTCTCTTCAATTACTGGTCGTTCCAGACTCCGGAAAATGAGTATGAAAAACCCGGCATAGGCAACAAGATCGCCTGGCTCGCTCACGTGGTCATCCACTTTTTCGGCGACACGCGCTGGTCTCGCACCCTAAAAATCATCCACTGAGTCCGGTTTTATTCACCTCTTCACTTTTCACTCACGCTGATCTCCGATCTCTGACCACGGATCACTGTCCTTTACCATTGAACCAATGACTTCAGACCAGCAAGTCCGGCCCAGGCGACACATCCCACTCTGGCTGGCCCTTTCCACAACGCTGATCATCCTGGCTCTGGTCATCGTTCCACCTCTCATCAGCATTGCCCGCTACAAGAGCCGCATTACCGAACTCGTTTCCTCCGCCGTACGCCGCCCCGTTCGCCTCTCGTCGGTTGAGCTCCGCATCCTGCCGCGACCAGGTTTCGTCATCACCGACCTGACGGTCGACGAAGACCCCGCTTTCGGAGCCGAGCCAGTACTCCATGCAAGCACCGTTTCCACCGCAATCCGCCTCGCTTCCCTCTGGCGCGGCAGCCTCCAACTCAGCCGCATCAGCGTGGATGAAGCCAGTCTCAATCTCGTCCACACACCAGACGGCCATTGGAACATCGACTCCCTCCTTCATACGGCTGCCGCCCTCCCCGGCCCCACCGCCGGCGCCGGTCGCCCTGCTCCATTTCCCTACCTCGAGGCCACCAACTCCCGCATCAACGTCAAGAACGGCGTGGAGAAACTGCCCTACTCACTGGTCGGCGCGGAAGCGTCCTTGTACCTGGATTCGGGCGTCTGGCGACTCCGACTTCGTGGACAGCCGGCGCGGACCGACGTAGTTCTCGACCTCGGCGACACCGGCATCGTGCGCGTCGAAGCCGCCCTGCATCCGGTTGCGGAACTCGACCAGATGCCGCTGCACGTCGACCTCGACTGGACGGACGCGCAGTTCGGACAACTCACGCGTCTCATCCTCGGTTCTGACGAAGGCTGGCGCGGCGATCTGCGCGGCGAATTCCACCTCGACGGCACCGTGGCCTCCGCGCAGGTCAAGTCCCGCCTCCGTGCCTCCGGCCTGCACCGTGCGGAATTCACGCCCGCCTCTCCGCTCGACTTCGATGCCACCTGCTCGTTCGCGTTTCACTCTGCCGACCGCGCCATCGAAAATCTGCTTTGCGACTCGCCCATCGGCGACGGCCGCGCCCGCCTTACCGGCAGCATGCCGGGCCGTAGCCACCCCCCTCGCCTCACCCTGGAACTCGATAAAGTCCCCGCCCAGGCCGGCCTCGACATGCTCCGCACCTTGCGCACCAATGTGGCTCCCGGTCTGCAGGCTGCCGGTGCGGTTAGCGGCAAGATGGCCTATGACCCCGAATCCGTTACGACGAAAATGGCGGCCGCAGCAGCCGTGGCCAAGCCGGCATTTCGCCGCAAGCGTCCCGCCGGCCCACCTCGCCCTCCCCCCGGCCCGCTCGCTGGAAGCTTCGTTGTTGAAGGCCTTCGCCTGACCGGCGATGCCGTGACGACGCCAATCCAGATCGCCAAAATTACCCTGGATCCCGCGATCCCTGCACCCGGAATTCCACCGGCGCTCACTACCACGATCTCTCTCCCGGCGGGCAGCCCCACTCCGCTCACACTGGTCGGACGCATGTCGCTGCATCGCTTTCGCCTCGGCGTTCACGGCACCGCCTCGCTCCCTCGCTTACGCGAACTGGTTCATATTGCCGGCATTCCCCAGGCCGAGAATCTAGGCCAGCTCGCCGGCGAACCCGCCTCCCTCGATCTCGTCGTTGAAGGCCCATGGCTGCCGGCCGTTCCATCGTTTCCCGCAGGCCCCGGCGCCCCCGCACCGCTCGTTACCCCCGGCACGGTCGCCGACGAAGGCAGCATGATCGGCGCTATCAGCTTTCGCGACGCCAACTGGAAGTCCACCTTTCTGGCTCTCCCCGTCATGCTGCGCACCGCCACTCTGCGCTTTGAAAACGGGCAGCTCCGTTGGGATCCCGTGTCCTTCTCCTACGGCCCGGTGCAGGGAAGTGCCGTCCTCACCCAGCTTCCCGCCTGTAACGATCCCCAGCCTTGTCCTCCCCGCATCCTCCTCCGGTTTGATACGCTCGATGCCGCCGCACTCCAGTCGGCCATCCTTGGAGCTCGCGAATCCGGCACGGTTCTTTCCACATTGATCGCCCGCCTCAAGCCCAACAGCACGCCGGCGTGGCCGCCACTCGAGGGAACTGTTCAGGTGAACGCCCTCGACATTGGCCCGTTTACGCTGAACAAAGTCGCAGCCGACATTCGCCTCCAGACTGACGGCGCGCAGATCACCTTCCTTGAAGCAGAGACGCTTGGCGGCAAACTGCGCGCCCTGGCCAGCCTCAAGCCCGGTGACAAACCCGCCTACAAACTCAGCGGCACCTTTGAAGATCTCAACCCTGCTCTCGTCACTCCACTGCTTGGGATGAAGGGCTCCGGAGGCTCAATCGATGGCAACGGGCAAATCGAGCTATCCGGCTACACCGAGAAGGACCTCACCGCGTCCGCCAAAGGACAACTGCACTTTGAGTGGGCGGGCGGCACGCTCACCAGTCTCAGCACTGACCCGGTTCCGGCAGCCCTTGCCCGCTTCGACAGCTTCGCCGGCGACGCCGTAATCGCCAATGGCGAAATGATGCTGGCTAAGAATCAGATCCTGCGCAAGTCAAAGAAATCTGAGGTTCAGGCCGCGATCACGTTTGGAATTCCCGCCCAGGTCATGTTCGCCACTCCCGCCGAACCTGCTGACGTTAAGCCCTGACCTGCCGCGAAAATGCCCCCCGTCTCACGGGTAAAATTAAAGAATGGCCTCATCCCTCGCCTCTTCCCCCGTTACGCTTTCCTGCAAGGGCATTCTCTTTGACATGGACGGCATCCTCGTCTCTTCGCTGGAGTCCGTTGAACGCAGCTGGACCACCTGGGCCGAAATGCGTGGCGTCGACCCCGCTTACGCTTTGAGCGTCATTCACGGACGTCGCGCCATAGAGAGCCTCATTGCTCTGCGCCCTGACCTCGATGGCGAGAAAGAACTCGCTATTCTCGAAAAATTGGAAGTCGATGATACAGACGGTATCTCCGTTCTTCCCGGTGTGATTAAGCTATTGGCCACGCTTCCGCCGAATCGGTGGACCGTCGTCACCAGCGCCACCGATCGTCTTGCCCGCGTACGCCTCGCCGCCGCCGGCCTTCCGGTTCCCGAGCGATTTATCAACGGAAACAGTGTCACCGAAGGCAAGCCGCATCCGGCGCCCTTTCTCGCCGGCGCCAGGTTGCTGGGTTTTTCACCCGAAGATTGCGTGGTCTTTGAGGACTCCGCTTCCGGTGTGCTGGCCGGCCACACCGCCGGGTGCACCGTGATTGCCACGACGTTCTCGCACGAATCCGAGAGCCTCGATTCCGCCGACTACATCGTGCAAGACCTGACGGGCTTCACCATCTCTTCGACACCCGAAGCGGTAGAACTCCACTTCCACCCGCTCTCGCGCTGACGAGCGGGTTTTTCCATCCTCTAGTCCCGTAGTCCCTTAGTCCCTCGCCCCTCGTCCCCGCCTTATTCATTCGCTTCAATCTTCCGCCCATGCGGATCCTGCACCGGCCGCGAGCTCATCCGAAACAGCCCCGAAAACTGCCGCACCTGCTCGCGGCTGACGCTCAACGGCTGCTCCATCACGAACCACTTCACGCCCTCGGTACACGGTGGCGTCGTCAGCGACCCGCTATACGTCCAGTAGCCGCGATCTCCCGGCAGAAACCCGCCCGCGTTCACCGCGCTCACCCTTTCGCTCACGCCCACCTTCGTGGGCATATGCTCCCATACTGTCGCGATTGCCGCATGCGGATCGCCGCGATCCAGCACGAATCGCACCTCGACAATCGCCATCTTGCCGTCCGTGCTGCGATGCACAAGCTCCGCGTCCAGGTCCGTCAGCTTGCCGTGCACCGCGGTTTCGCTGGGACTATGGAACTCGATCGTCTCCAGGCTATAGCGAACCCCGTCCGCCACAATATAGCCTCCCGGATTCACGTGCACCATGATCAGGTTGCCGGTATTTTCCACCGTTACCGATCCCGTAAGGTAATGGAACTCGATCGGAGCCAGCGCCTTGTTCAAATGGGCCCCGCGGATATCGAGAGGCGATTGCTCTTTACCCTGCGAACACGTCCGGTAAGCCGGATCAAGCCTTCCCCAATTGAGGGTTCCGGTCTTCCCCAGGTAGGTCCACGGCGCGCCGTTCTGCGCCACTGCCTGAGTGCCTGTTCCCGCCATAAGACCAAGACAAATCCCTAACACCGCAGCCATTCGCATTGCAGTTCTCCTCGTAAAAATGAAAGCCAGTCCACCCCGAAGAATTCTAGTCTCTCCGACCCGGCAGGGCTGTATCAAACCCATTCCCTTAGACGCGCGAGCGCGACGAAGTCCCTTCGTCTTCCTTGGCGCAATGACTTGACAACGGATGTGAGACATAAGAATATTATGCCTATGAAAGACAGGCCTAACCCGGTTACCCCTTCCGGCGCTCTTCCCCTCCTCATCCTTCGCGTGCTCCAGTCCGGCTCTCTGCACGGTTACGCCATTGCGCAGCGCATTCACATCCTCTCCAGCCAGGTGCTGGCCGTGGAAGAAGGCCTGCTCTATCCCACCCTTCAAAAGATGCTCGTCAAGGGCTGGGTGGTGGCTGAGTGGGGTATCTCTGAGACCAATCGCAAGGTGCGTTTTTATCGCCTCACGACGGCGGGCCGCAAGCATCTGGCCGCTGAGCTCGAAGGCTACGATCGCGTCACCCGCGCGATCCAGGAAATTCTTCGAACCGCCTGACCCGCACTCCCGGAGGCCCTTATGGGCGAACTATTACGCCGTATCCGCTACCTTATGCAGCGCCGCCGCTTTGACTCGGAACTTGCGGGCGACATGGAATTTCATCGCGAGATGGCCGCGCGCGCCGGCCGCAGCAACTTCGGCAACACCGTCCGCATGCAGGAACAGGCCCGCGAAGCCTGGGGATGGACCTGGCTCGATCGCCTCGTTCAGGACGTTCGCTATGGCGTGCGTATCCTCGTCCGTTCTCCCGGATTCACCCTGATGGCTGTGCTGGTGCTGTCTATAGGCATCGGCGTGAATGTGGCGGCTTTCAGCTTCTTCAATATAGTTGCGCTCAAGCCGCTGCCGGTACGCGATCCGCAGAGTCTCGTCCGCCTCGAGCGCCGCTCGCCCGAAGCTAATTCAACCGAGATGCAGTACCCGTCCTTCGCCTTCTATCGCGACCACGCCCGAACCCTCTCCGCGGCCATAGCCGTGTTGGGTGTGCCCCCCATGCAGTTCGAGAACGATGTGCAACCCGCCAGCGCCTCGTTCATCACTCCCAACTATTTTTCCGAACTGGGAACGCAGGCTGCCTACGGACGACTCCTCGATCCGGCCCTGGATAGCCAGGCGGGCGCAACCCCCGTCGCTGTCCTCAGTTACGGATTCTGGCAAAGACGCTTCGGCGGCGACCCATCCATCATTGGGCGCGTCGTTCATCTCAACAAGAAGCCCATCACCATCATCGGCATCACCCCATACGCATTCGCCAGCCTTGGTGGCCAGAGCCCCTCAATCTGGATGCCCATCGCGCAACAGCCTATCTTCGTCGAGGGCAGCAATGTGCTCACTGACTGGACGGACTCCAGCGTCAGAATGTGGGGCCGTCTCGCCCCCGGTGTAAACGCCAAAGCGGCTGAGCAGGAACTCCACACTCTCGCCGACGAGCTGCGCCGTCAACATCCCAATGCCGTCTGGGACCGGGAGGGCATTCAGAGCACGCCCGGCGGCCACATGCAGGTCCTGCATCCGGAAGAATTCCAGATAGCTGCAATGGTGGGCGTCCTGACGTTGCTCATCCTCGCCGTTGCCTGCGCCAATCTCGGCGGCCTCATGCTTGCCCGCGCCGTTACCCGCGAGCGCGAAATCGGTATTCGCATCTCCATCGGCGCCGGCCGCGCGCGCATCTTCCGCCAGCTCTGCACCGAAAGCCTGCTGCTCGCGACACTCGGCTCGCTTGCCGGCATGGGGCTCGGTTGCGCCGCCCTGCGCATCATTCTTGCGAAAGTCGATGCACCCAGGTGGCTCACCGTCACACCCGATTGGCGCGTTCTGCTCTTCACCGTCGCCGCCACGCTTGCTGCCGCGCTCTTCTTCGGACTCGCCCCCGCTCTTCAAATCGCGCGTCAGCGCCAGCGCAAAACTCTTGTCCGACAGATTCTTGTCGGCGCGCAGGTAGCGGCCAGCTGCGTGCTTCTCATCGTTACCGCCTTGCTCGTTCGCGCGACTCAGCATGCCCTCTTCACTGACCCCGGCTTCGGTTACGAGCAGTTGCTCACCATCGATTCCCAACTGGGCACCCACGGCTACACGCCTCAGGCCGCCAAAGCCTACCTCGACCGGCTCCAGGCACGCGTCGCCGCCATGCCTTCCGTCCGATCGGTATCGCTCGTCAGGCTGCCGCCGCTCGGCCACACTGTCTCGCGCGAGAATCGCGAGATCAACGGCCATCAGGTCCTGATGTACCCCAACTGGGTCGCGCCCGATTTCTTCCACACCATGGGCATTCCCGTCTTGCTCGGAAGAACATTCCTTCCCGGCGAGAAGAACGTCGTCATCATCAGTGAGTCCCTCGCTCGCCGGCAGTGGCCCGCCGAGAGCCCCATCGGCAAATCCATGCAGGGAGGAGACAAGCACGAGACCATCATCGGCGTGGTGGGCGACGCCCATATCAACGACATCAGCGATGATGACGCCGTCGAACAGTATTGGCCGGCTCAGCCCGGCGACATGGCCGGCATGGTGCTCGTTGCGCGCGTCACCGGTGAGCCTGGTGCCCTGCCGCCCGCCATCAAGAACATCAGCGAGAGCCTCGATCCCAAGCTTTTCCCCGAGATCCGCCAGCTCAAACTCCTCTATCGCGACAACATCAAGGGCGTCGAACTCACCGCCGCCGCAGTCAGCTGCATCGGCTTCGTTGCCGCGCTTCTCGCCGGCATCGGCATCATCGGCCTCGTCGCCTTCACCGTCACCCAACGTACCAAGGAGATCGCCATTCGCCTCGCCCTCGGCGCCAAGCCCGCCCAGGTGCTCGCCGCCGTCCTCAGGCAGTTCTCGTACCCCGTGCTTCTCGGCCTCCTCGCCGGAACAGGCTTCGCCGCCATGTCATCCAAACTCCTGCGCAAGGCCCTCTTCGGCGTCAGCAATCTCGACCCCGCAAGTTACGCCGGGGCCATCGCTCTGCTCGCGGCCATCATTCTCGTCTCCATGTTGCTTCCCGCGCGCCGCGCCCTCAAACTCGATCTCGCCAAGACCCTTCACTACGACTGAACGAAGTCGAGCGATCCACGCAATCCTTGTACCCACCAAAAAGAAAGGGACCCGCAAGGGCCCCTCTCTTTCTTCAACCAGTTTTGCAAATTTACTTTGCGGCAGCAGTCACAGCGTTCGCCTGTTCCGCCAGCGTCTTCGCCTTGTCCGTGGCTTCCCACGTAAATTCGGCTTCCGTCCGCCCAAAGTGCCCATACGCCGCAGTCTGCCGATAAATTGGCCGGCGCAGCTTCAGGGCTTCGATGATCCCCTTTGGCGTGAGCGCGAAATTCTTCCGCACCAGTTCTGTCAGTTGCGGTCCGCTCAGCGTGCCTGTGCCAAACGTATCCACCAGCACGCTCACCGGCTCAGCCACGCCAATCGCGTATGCCAGCTGCACTTCGCAACGGCTCGCCAACCCCGCAGCCACAATGTTCTTGGCAATGTAGCGCGCCACATACGCAGCCGAGCGATCCACCTTGGTCGGATCCTTGCCGCTGAATGCGCCGCCGCCGTGCCGGCCCATGCCGCCGTACGTGTCCACAATAATCTTGCGGCCCGTCAGCCCCGTATCGCCCATCGGCCCGCCAATCACAAAGCGGCCCGTCGGGTTGATGTGATACTTCGTGTGCTCGTCCAGCAGCTCCGCCGGAATCACAGCCTGGATCACGTGCTTCAGAATATCGGCGTGCAATTCGTCGTTGCCCACCTGCTCCGAGTGCTGGCTCGAGATCACCACCGCGTCCACGCGTACGGGCTTGCGATTCTCGTCGTACTCCACCGTCACCTGGCTCTTGCCGTCCGGCCGCAGATACGAGAGCTTGCCGCTCTTCCGTACTTCGCTCAACCGCTTGGTCAGCTTGTGTGCCAGCGAAATCGCAATCGGCATCAGCTCCGGCGTCTCGTTGCTCGCGTAGCCGAACATCATGCCCTGGTCGCCTGCGCCGCCCGTGTCAACACCTTGCGCAATGTCGCCGCTCTGCTTGTTGATCGTTGAAATCACCGCGCACGTGTTGGAGTCAAACCCGTATACCGCGTTGTCGTAGCCGATTGATGCCACCACGCCACGCACCAGCGCCTGAAAATCCACATATGCCTTGGTCGTGATCTCGCCCGCAATCACCACCAGGCCCGTAGCCGTCAGCGTCTCCGCTGCCACGCGGCTATACGGATCCTGCTCCAGGCACGCATCCAGAATCGCGTCGGACACCTGGTCGGCAATCTTGTCCGGATGTCCTTCTGTCACGGACTCCGACGTAAACAAAAAACGGTCGCTCAAATCCAAACTCCTCCCCACTTAAGGGACTTTCATTCGCCGGCAATTTGACCTTCTGAACACACCGGCACGTGTCCGGAGAGGGAATTTCCCCAGCACCTGATTAGATGGTAATTCCCCCTGAGGGGTCACGCCAATCTTCCACATTGTGAAGTCATTGTCATATCCGGCTCCTTCCCTCTCTGCCGCCTCGCCGGATGGCCTTCCAGGGCCTGGTTCGCACCCCCTCGAAAATCGCTCAAGCGCCGCTATCTCCCGTCACATGTGCTTCCTACGGCAGCAAGCCAAACACCGCCACCGCGTTCGGAGTGCCACATACACCTTGCCCTTCACCACCACCGGCGTAATGAATTTATTGCCGTTTCCAAAATGATCCCTGCTGCCGGCCCCCTCCAGCCCGCCACTTGACATCACCAGGCCTGCCCTCGCACCCACCCTGCCGACATGCACACGGCTATACCGATTCCAGAAAAAATCCGCCCCTCCGCACAACAGATGGAGCCCCATCTTCGAAAGATCACACTGTAACCACATACGTAGTAAATCCCTGCTACACATTTCTACCGCCCCGTGGCTGTCACTCCATCCCTTGATGGAACCGCTTCTCCATCTCTAGGCGGAGGACAGCTCATTCAACACCGGCTACCCTTCTCCCAGATTTCGAAACATCCCCTCGGCGCGACCCAATTCCCCGGCTGGCGCAAGTTGCACAGCCAACAGGCGGTCGTGTCTGGACCCACTTCCTCTGGAGAAAATTCATGGCAAACGCCCACGCGCTCCTGCGGAGAGCTCTTCCTCTGTCACTTGTCGCTCTCGTGCTCACCCTCGCCTGCCCAGCGCGCGGTCAAACCCCTGAAGATGGCGTCATGCTCAAACGGGGACTCCTTTGCACCGGCGTGCTTTACTCGCACGACGATTGGAGTAAGTACTGGGAAGGCTCCATCAAGCGCGATAACGGAAACATCGGCACCGTCACTACCCAGACCGTCAATAACTCTTCCAACTACGCCGTCCTCAATCGTCTCAACGTCTTCGCAACCACGCCCTATGTGTGGACCAACGTCAGCCAGGGCGTTCTGCATTCCCAGCAGGGCTTCCAGGACATCTCCCTCGCCGTCAAGTACCAGGCTTTCCATTTTCCTGTGCGCGACTTCGCCGACTTTCGCGCTTTCGCCGTCGTTTCCGGTTCGCTGCCCCTCACGCATTACGAGCCCGACCTGCTTCCCCTGTCGATTGGCACGCATACCAGGACCATCGCTCCCCGCGCAACCCTCAACTTCCAGGTAAACGATGGCGCCTTCGCCAACTTCACCGCGGCTTACGTCTTCCGCGGCATCGTCACTCTTGACCGCCCTTACTACTACACCAACGGTCAGCTCTACTTCTCCAATCAGGTCGCCATGCCCAACCAGTTTCAATACACCGTCTCTCTCGGATACCTGAAGCACGACCTGATGCTTTCCGGCGAGTTCATTGAGCAGCAGACGCGCGGCGGTGGCGACATCCGCCGGCAGGACATGCCCTTTATCTCCAACCGCATGAACGAATCGCGTGCCGGAATCCGCACTCAGATCCCAATTCCAAAAATTCGCAATCTCCAGGCGTGGTTCGCTGACGACTACACCTGGCAAGGCCGAAATGTAGGGCAGTCCAACACCATCACCACGGGCTTCATGTACACCCTTCACTTCAGGAGGAACGCGACGCTATGAACTCCAAACTGGCTTCCCCTCTCGTCTTGGTTCCTGCCGGCCTGCTCCTGATTACGGGAACTCTTATTGCCTGCAAGTCGATCGCCTCCACCGAGACTCTCCCGGTGCAGGCCATCACTGGCACTGACGCAAATGCCGGCTCCTGGAAAATGATCCTGCTCACCGGGCCAACCCAGATCACCGTGGCGGCGCCCGCAGCCACTGATTCCGCTGCGTATCTGTCGGAACTCAGTGACATCAAGGCGGCACAGGCAAAAATCACTGACGCCCAAAAGGCCAACATCGAATATTGGAGCGCCGGCGGTGCCCTGCGCTGGAATGAAATTCTTCGCGAAGAGGTCGCGGCGTCCGATCTTCCGCCCGCCCCAAATCCTGACGGCAGCTATCCGGCCCCGGACCCCACCAACCCCTTCGCTGATCCGCGCTTTCCCTTCAGCAACCCTCCATACGCCGCCCGCGCCTACAGCTATGTCTCGGCCGCGCAATATGACGCTCTTAAAGTCGCCTGGTACTACAAGTTCCTCTACAATCGCGAGTCGCCGTTCATGCTCGACAACGGCGTCAAGTCCCTCATGCCCAAGTCCGACGTGCCCTCCTATCCCTCTGAGGATGCCGTCGAAGCAGGCGTGAATCTCGCTCTGCTCACCCTGCTTTTTCCCACCTCGGTCGACGAAATCACGCAAAAGGCAAAGGACCAGCAGGAAGCAGCCCTGCTCTCCGGCCGCGCCACCGCCAGCGACATCGCCGCCGGCTTGCAGATCGGTAAGGCCGTCGCCGCCCTCTTCAAGGCTCGTGCCGGTACTGACGGCCTGAAGGCCGCCACTGGCAACCCCGCCATCTGGCAGGGCCTCGTCGATTCCACCAAGGCTCGCGGTGAGTCTCCGTGGATCAGTCAGGATATTCCGCCGCGTCCCCCCATGCTGCCCCTCTTCGGCAATGTCAAAGGCTGGATGATGCTGCCTGCGGACTTCGTCAGCGTACGTCCCGGGCCGCCACCGTCCACTGGCTCCGCTCAATTTCAGCAGGAGACCGCTGAGGTAAAACATGCCGTCGCCAATCTCACGGATGCGCAGCGCGCCACCGTCTACAAGTGGGCCGACGGCGTCAGCACGCCAACCCCCTCCGGCCATTGGAACGCCATCGCCGTTCCCTATATCGTCGCCGCCAAATTCAGTGAAGTCCGCACCGCACGCACATTCGCGCTCCTCAACATGAGCTTGATGAACGCGGCAATCGGCTGCTGGGACGCCAAATACTTCTACTTCAACCCAAGACCCTCCCAGGTCGATCCAACCATCAAAGTCGAGATTTCGCTTCCCAATTTCCCGTCCTACGTCTCCGGTCACTCGGTATTCTCCGGTGCTGCCGCAGATGTCCTCTCCTATCTCTTTCCCAGCGGTGCAGCGGACTTCAATGCCCAGATGCAGGAGGCCGCCATGTCCCGTCTGTACGGCGGCATTCACTATCGGTCTGACATCACCGCGGGCATGTCGCATGGCAAGAGCATTGGCGACTTCATGATTACCTTCGCCAGGAGCGATGGCGCTGACTAGCGCTGCCCCCACTTTGTTTCCTCATGTGGTTCTTCCTCGGATCACGCTCTCATCAGCGTGGTCCACTTTTTTTGCGCCCCTATCGGCTGCATTCTTTCCAGGTCAAGTTTTTCTCGTAGACTCTTCGGACCTGCCCGCAAGGCTGGAAGCTTGATCATCCCCGGCAAGCTGTGCCCGCAAGCTGTGCCCGCAAGCTGTGCCGGCAAGTTGTGCCCGGCAAGCTGTGCCCCGTTCATCGCGTCTTTTGCGATGAGCGGGTCCTGGGCCGGCGGAAAACCTCCTTCGGGCGGTTGTCCCAGGGATACATCCCCGCGCATAAGCCAATCAGAATCAATGTGGGCTGGTAGGAATGGGTGTCAACCTATCCATTCATCCCTGAGGTATGGTCTTCGCGGTTGTCGACCAATTTCAGGCTTTTTCCGGAAGTAATATCACATCATCAGGTCGGGCGGATGATTGCAGACGCGGAGGTGGAGGCAGCATTGATGGCCTCGCCCCGCTGAACGGGGCCGTCGCATCCTTTACGCAAGCAGAGGTCCTATTCGTGAAGCAGAATTTCGCCGCAATCATCCTTGGTGGTACCGGACAAGTCGGAGGCGCGGCTGTTGCTGAATTGCTGGCAAATTCAGAATGCCGGGAAGTGGTGATGATCACCAGAAAGCCTGTTGCACCGCCGCCGCGGGTACGCAACGTCGTCCTTGATACCGGCGCTGCTGATTTTTCCGACCGCACTGCCGCCCTCGCCCGCGAAGTTTTGAGCCAGGGTCCCGTCAGCGCCATCAGCTGCGTGGGCGTTGGTTCTGGATCGATGCGCTGGACCGAAGAAGAATTGCAGCGGCTTGAGGTCGGCGTCGTGGGTGCCTTTGCGCGCGGCTGCCATGACGCCGGAATCGCCCAGTTCTGCCTGCTTTCCGCCGTAGGAAGCACGGCTCGCAGCCGGTTTCGTTATGTGCGAGTCATGGGCATGAAAGAAGACACCCTGCGTCAGGTCGGTTTTGCCCGCCTTGCCATATTTCGCCCCGGCATCATCGTCGGCAATGCTCACACCCCGGCTTGGGTCGGTTGGTTGGGAAGTCTCGTGCCCGGACCGTTTGGCAATATTGATCAGCGAATCCTCGGTCGCTCGATCGCCGCGGAAATAGCTTTGCACAACCGGGAACTTGGTGAAGTGGTTCGGGAAAACTCCGCAATGAAAAAACTCGCCGCGCAGTTCAACAGCGTCTCTTAGGGATTCTTGCCTTGGACAACTTGCTGAAAAAGTCCCTCATTCTCGCGGTCAATCTCGAAGCGCCCGCCGCCCTCATCGCCGCCGTTTCTCCCGCCATGAAGGCCCGTCGCAGTGGCCGCGTCGTCAACGTAAGCTCCGTATCGGCCTTCACCGGCCATCCCGATCTCTGGTATGGCATCACCAAGGCCGGCCTCTTGAATCTCACCAAGTCCTGGGCGCGCGTTCTCGGACCCCACGGCATTCTGGTAAACGCGGTAGTCCCGGGTCCTACCCAGACCGCCATGTACGACCAGTTGCCCCAGTCCCGCCGCGACGACATCATGCGCTCCGTCTATTCCGGCCGCGTCTGCCAAGCCGAAGAAGCCGCCGCCGCCATCCTCTGGCTCGGCTCCGGCAGCCCCGACTACATCAGCGGCGCCACCCTCGACGTCAACAACGGCAGCTACCCCCGCTGATCGTCCTCTAGATCTGCAGCTCTGGCCGCATTTGTAGTAACAATTCACTACACCACCGCGCCACTTCACACAGAGCTTCACCAACGATGAAAACCCGCTCAAGCTATCGGCGGGTAGGGACGCCACGGTCCTGATCCCGCCCCCTGTGGAAATCTTGTCAAGAGGCAATTCGAAAAATACTTTGTAACCCCCATTGGAATCAGCGCAAAAAACTTTGCTCCAATTAGGGATTAATTCTTCGAACCTGCCATACTTGAATCAGTGATCCAGAAAAACGCCCGCCAACTCGGCGGGCGTTTCGCATTTCGGCGCAAGAGCGAAAGGGGCAAATTCATGGGCGGCAAACTCATTTCGGGGAAACATTGCGTAGCAAACTCCAACAACGCAATAAAACCCAGCACCCGATCGCAGTCTTCTACTCCCTACTCCCTATTCCCTGGTCCCTCGCCCCTGTCGTCTGTCTTCTGTCGTCTGTCGTCTGTCAACTGCTTCTGGTGATCCCAATCACGGTGAGCAAAAATTCCCCCATTTTCCGCGTGTAATCGCATGAAAACGAAAGACTAAGCCGTTTTTATTTTGTGTGTGAAAGTGCCTCTAGGAGAAAAAATGCCCCGTATTCGACCTTAAGCAAACAACTGCGGCGTGCAATTTCCCTGAAGCGTGACTCAGCGGCATCAGCGTCGACCACCAGCCGGCCCGCATGCCGTAGTAGCGAACCGCCAGAAAGGCGCACAGAATCGCCGCTAAAACCAGCAACCCTGCCCCGAGCCAGCGCAGCCGGAATTCGGCGGCCTCGCGCCGCTGCAACCGTGCTTTGCCGACATTCGAGGCAAAAGCAGTCCAGTTGCGGTCGTCGTCCACTGTTTGTCCTGAGGCTGCGTAGGCACGAAGAAAACGCTCGGTCCAGTCCTGCTGGTCAAGTCCAACCGCGGTGGCGTAACCGCGCACAATCCCCTTGTTAAGGATTCCCCCGGGAAGCTGGCGAAAACGATCCTGCTCCAACGCCAGCAGGTGATGCTGGCTGATCTTCGTGACCGCCGTTATGTCTTCCAGCGCAATGCCGCGAGACGTCCGCTCCATGCGCAGGTCTTCACCGAAAGTGCTCATCGGATTACCGGTCGCAGGGCTCAATTTAGACCCTTGTAGAGGATTTTCCATCCAACAGTAACCTGAAGTAAAGTGACCAGTCAAAGCAAATTTACAGCAAAAGCAAGCATCTTCGCTTTCTTTTTACCTGATTACTGGTGTTTACCACTTCGAAACCCCACCATCCCCTCCCACTTGGTAACCTCAATAGCAAGGGGCAGATCGCCTGGCCCCGCGGAGTCAGGCAGGAATGAACAAGCTCGTCATCGCCAACCTGCTGCATCGACCCCTGCGGTCGGTTATCAGCGTGCTCGCCGTGGCCATTGAGGTCATTATGATCCTGTCCATCGTGGGTATCTTCATGGGCATGCTGAACGACCAGAAGCAGCGCACCAACGGAATTGGGGCCGATCTGATGATGCGGCCTTCGAATGCCAGTACCATGAACGGCCTGGGCGGGGCGACCATGAACGTGAACTGGGCTCCCCTGCTGGGAAAGCTGCCTCACGTGACCGTGGCGGCGCCCGCCATCATGCAGATGAACACCAAGGGCTCAGTCGAGGTGATTTACGGAGTTGACTACGCCAGCTATGACGCTCTGAAGCCCTTCAAGTTTCTGGATGGCGGGAAGTTCCAGGGCCCCGATGACATGATCATCGACGATGTTTTCGCGCGCTCGGACAAGGGACATAAGGTTGGCGATACGATCACGATCTTCGGCCACCCGTTCCGGGTGTGCGGCATCGTGGAGCACGGCAAGGGCGGCCGAAAGCTGATCCAGATCGATACGATGGGGGACCTGATCGGTTCCTCAGGGAAGGCTTCGATCTTCTATTTGAAGGTAGACGACCCGGCCAACGAACAGGCCGTCATTGATGAGGTTCACGGGACCAAGGGATTGGCCGACTATCCTGTGCAGACGATGGACGAGTGGATGTCGATGATGACGCCGGACAAGCTGCCGGGGTTCAATATCGCCCTCGACACGATCACGGGGATTGCGGTGATCATCGGCTTCCTGGTGATTTTTCAGTCGATGTACACGGCGGTTTTGGAGCGGACGAGAGAGATCGGCATTTTGAAGTCGATGGGGGCATCAAAGCTAACGATTGTGACGGTGGTGCTGCGAGAAGCGGCGGTGCTTGCCGTGGCCGGCGTGGTGGTGGGAATTGCGGGCACGTTCGGGGTGAAGGAACTGCTCTTCCACATTTTTCCAACCCAGCATTTCGAGATCACATCTCAGTGGATGCTTCTGGGGGCGCTGATTGCCTTCGGGGGGGCGCTGTGCGGGTCGCTGTACCCGGCCTGGATGGCGTCGCGCAAGGATCCGATTGACGCGTTGGCCTACGAGTAGGCCCTGCACGAAGAGAGTCTCACCCACCTTAGCGGCAAAAACAAAGACGCCGCGAGGGTGGGGCACCCGCGGTGGACGGGTACCCCGCTCCCTGAGCGGCACCCCGATGGAAATTTGACGGTATACTGGGCCCACCAAAAAACATGACAGCCGCAAGTTCTGGAAGCAACAGTGCAACTGTCGCCGTAGAACCGGTGTTTACTCCGTTGGAGGGTCTGTTGTCACACTCGCTCAAGCGTTGGGGCACCTGGTTGTGGCTGGCGGCAATCGCCGGGTTTGCCGTGGCGCATCTGCTGCATCTGCGTGCGGACTTTCCCAACCAGTCGCCGTGGTACAGCGACTGGGCGAAATACACGGACGAGGGCTGGTATGGGAATGCGGCCATCCGCGCGCACCTGTTCGGCCATTGGTATATGCCGGGGGATTTTAACCCGGCGCCGGCGGTGCCGGTGTGGCCGTTTCTGGAGTGGATTCTGTTCGGCTTTACCGGCGTGAGCGTGGTGGCGGCGCGGGCGCTGTCAGTGAGCTTTTTCTTCGTGGACCTGGTGCTTGCGTATCTGCTTCTTAGAACAAGTGCGCAGGCGACCGCGCGGCGACCGCGTTGGGTGGCTCTGCTGGCAGTGACTCTGTGCGTGACCAGTCCCTTCCTCTACTCCTTCAGCAGGCTGGCGATTCTTGAGCCGATGCTGATGGCCTTTCTTCTTGCGGCCTTGAACCTGGCGGTGCGTTTGCCGCAATGGCGCCGGCCGGTGCTGGTGTCGGTTGCGATCGGGCTGCTGTACACCATGATGCTGCTGACGAAGACCTCGGCGGCGTTTCTGCTGCCGGCAGTGGCATGGGCGATTGCGGCGCCGTTGTGGCGCGAAGAACTTTTGCGCTGGCGGTGCGCCGCGGCAGCCGCTGCGGCCTCGGCGGTGAGCTTTGCCGGGTGGATGGCGCTGGTGGTTGGCACCGGGCTGCTGAAGGACTATCGCTACCTTTTCTTCATCAACAAGTACAACAAGCCGCACGAGTGGTATTGGCCGGCGCTGAGTTTCTGGTGGTCGCTGCACGGGGTATTGTGGGCGGACCGGATCCTGCTGCCGCTGGCGGGGATTGTGGTGGTTGCGGTTGTGTTGGCATGGCGCATGGATTGGAGCCGCGGGCTGCGGCACGATGCAGTGTTCGGAGCGTGCTTTTTGACGGCGGCGGGGTACCTGCTGTTCATGACGTATCAGAATCATCCGCAGCCGCGGTATTACACGGTGGTGGCGCTGTTTGCGTTCATGGTGCTGGCGATGGGCGTGGAGGCGCTGGCGCGGACGCGATTTGTTGGGGATCGGGCCTCGGATGAAACGCCCGGAGAGCATACCTCAGGGGCTAAAGCCCGACCGATCGAGCGTGGGTATTGCCGGGGATAAATCCCCGGCCTACCGTCCCGGCAATTTCGCAGTCTGCCCGTTTCTCCCGGGCCTCTACCCGAGAGGGTGCTTTGGCAAGGACTTCGGGCGAGGTTGGCGGGGCGCATTCCTCCGGGGCTGAAGCCCATGTTGATCCTGTGGGCTCGATGCGGGGGTTGAAACCCCCGCCTCCCTCCGATTCGCGCGCCGCATGGTTGAGTTTCTCGACGGCGTGGGGACGTCTTCCCGCGATTGCGTTGGTGGGCTCGGCGGTTGTGGCCGTGGTTCTGAACAGCTTTTGGACGTGGCAGTACACGGCGCATCCGGAGTACACGCTGGTGGATGCGGCGCGGCAATTTGACGCGTTATATCGATCAGCACCCCAACGGGAATCGCATGCTGGTGTCGATCAGCGGCGACGAGATCACGCTGATGACGCACCTGCCTACGCTGTGCGACGACTTCGGCATGCAGGATTTGCCGAGCAAGCTGGCGGCGTATGAACCGGGGTGGTGGGCGACGTGGAACGACATCGATCCGGGGACGCTTGAGGATCTGCATGTGCACCACTCGCTGGAGCAGGTGGCGAGCTTCCGTGCGCTGGATGACCCGGACCGGAATGTGCTGGTGCTGTTCAAGCTGCATCGGCTGCCGAATGGGGAGGCGCGGGAGATAGACGGCGCCAATCTGCAGGTGCCGCTGCCGGGGGACCGGATTGAGATACCGGTGGAGTGATGAAGTGATGAAGTGAAAAAGTGAAGAAGTGAAAAAGTGAAGAAGTGAAAAAGTGATGAAGTGATGAAGTGAAAAAGTGATGAAGTGATCGCAGCGCGCTCTGCGAATTCACGCTATCCCGGGTCTCAAAAGCGAGTTCTCCACCCCGCGGACCAAGACTTGTCCGTGGGGGCCCCGGCCCTGGGGTACCTTCTGGTTGTGCCTGGGAAGCATCGTGAAGGGCAAAAGCAGGTCCCTCGGCTCCGTTGAAAAGCACTCCGCTCGGGATGACACTTTTTGGGGTTGGGGAGAGAAGCGACCGGACCAATTGACCGATCCAACATTTGCTAGTATTCCGTCTGTTGCTTGTATTCCGTCTGTGTTTGTGGACGTGGATATCCGTGACTGGCTGTTTGTGGATCTGGCTGTTTGTGGACCTGGTCGTCTGTGGAAATGGCTGTGTTTGGATTTGGCCTCAAAGGCCGGGTTGCTGTGCAAGGAGGACGCGTGAATCCTGGCGATGAGATGAAACGTGCGACGGTCATTGATGTGGCTGATCCAATGGGTCTGGGGCGCGTCTTGATTCGTTGGTCGGATGGCGCCTCCGAAACGGAAGTATGGGCGCGGATTGCCAGTGCTTCAGAGGGCGCACGGGGAATAGTTACGCAGTTCGAAATTTCGGACGAGGTGCTGGTCTCCTTCGTGGGTGGCGACCCGCGCAATCCAGTGGTGGTTGGAAATTTGTGGCAAGCGGGTTCGGCTCCGCCAACACAGGCCGGTACGAATCCCGTTCGCCGGCCAGTGGGCCCCCTGGTCCCGTCACGGAAGGTGAAATGAGGGATACTGGCGCGGGGTATTTCCGAATCAGGGCGAAAAGCAGGTCCCTCGGCTCCGCTCAGAAACGCTTCGCTCGGGATGACAGATCCGAATAAGACCTGGTTGAGGTACTCTGCGCTAGCGACGGCGGAAGACGCGGCGGATGAGGACGATGAGGGCGACGGGGATTGCGACGAGGATTGCGTCGCCGAGCATGTTGCCGGCGAACTCGATGATCAAGATGAGGGCGGTGCGGGTGACGCCGGTTTGGTTGAGTTGCGGCGCGAAGGTGTCCGTGGGCCAGAGCATGAGGACCACGGCTGATTGATTTTTGTGAATTGCGCCACCGATTTCGACGATGAGGGCATTGGCGAAGCCGATGATTGCTCCGATAAGGGCGGCGAGGCGAATGGGGTGCGATCGCCAGAAGGGCTTGCCGTTATTGTGCATCGGGCTATTTTAGCTCTCTGGTTGCAGGCCGCGGGGTACAATCCAAGCCATCTAGAAAAGCGCGGTTCCGGCGATGTGCGGTTCTGGCGAGATGGAAGGATAGTCCGGACGGATGAATAACCAGAGCCCCTGGCAAAACGCGCCCCGCAGATCGATTGGGATTTTTCTTCTTGCGGTATTCTTTGTTTTCTGCACGCTGGGATTTGCCAACGACATTATCGATATGGGGCGGCAGGGTCCGATACGGTTTGCGATATCGGTGTTTCTGTCGGGGTTCTTCGCAACGTTGTACGCCAGCACCGGTATCTACCTGAAGAGCAAATTCTGGAAGGCATTTGTTCCGCTGTTTGCGCTGCAGTTTGTGGTGATGGGAATCATCAATTCTTACTTCCCGAACCCGCCGAGGCTGCCGCTGACGAATGAGTCTGAGGTTACGCGCCTGCATTTGCGGCTGGTGTTCGATGGGTTGTCGATCATTGCGACGGTGACCCTGGGCTATGTTGGTTTTGTGTACGTGTCGATCAGCGAGGGCCGGCGGCATTTGCGGATGGAATTGGAGAAGGCCTCACTGGAGAGCGAGATGTCGGCGGCACGTGAAGTGCAGCGGGTAATGGTGCCGGAGGTTCTGCCGCTGGTGGCGGGGTATTCGATCGAGAGTGTGTATCGCCCGGCGGCGGAGGTGGGCGGCGATTTTTTCCAGGTGATTCCGTTGAAGAGCGGGCGCACGCTGGTGGTGATTGGCGACGTGAGTGGCAAGGGTCTGCGCGCGGCGATGATTGTGTCAATGATTGTTGGGACGCTGCGCACGGTGAGTGGATTTACGGAGGAGCCGGCGGAGATTCTTGGCGAGCTGAATCGAAGATTATGCGGCCGCATGCAGGAGGGATTTGCCACGTGCCTGGTGGTGCGGCTGGAAGAAGCTGGAAGGGTGACGCTGGCGAACGCGGGACATTTGCCGCCTTATCGCAACGGGAACGAGGTAGTGTTTGCCGGATCGCTGCCGCTGGGACTGGACGAGAATGCCGTGTATGAGCAGATGAGTCTGCAGATGGCAGGCGGCGATGGGCTGATGCTGCTGACCGACGGCATTGCGGAAGCGCAGGACAAGGAGCGGGTGCTGCTTGGGTTCGGGCGCGTGGAGCGGATGCTGCGCGATGGGGCGACGGCGAAGATGATGGCCGAGAGCGCGCAGCAACACGGGCAACAGGACGACATCACCGTGATCAGCCTGGAGCGGGCGATGTAGTTTTCGCACTTTTGTCGGGTTCGGCCTGTTGCGTGGAAGGCTTCTTCCTGTACGATGTGACGTCTCCTGCCGGAGCATCTTTCTTTTCCTTATTGTCTTTATCGCCCAATTGGTTCAACAGCGCGCGGAGCGTTGTGAGCTGCAAGGCTTCATGCACTCGCTGTGAATGCGGTTCTGAGGAGACTCAAGGTGAAGAGAGTGACTGTTGCGCTTTCATGCGCGATCCTGGCCGTCGCGCTGTTTGCGAATCCGGTTCCGAGCGAAGCACAAACATCGTCGTCGGGAAGGCTCGACTTTACGGGGTACAAGGTGGCAATCATCTTGGGCGCCGTCGCGGTGGTGACGATCGTGGTGGTGGCCGTGCACATGTCGGCGGGCAAGCGGACGATCTCAGGGTGTGTGCGGTCAGACGCGAACGGCCTTGAGCTGACGGACGACAAGGACAAACAGATTTACCTGGTGGCTGGAGACACGGGGGCTCTCAAGCCAGGCGAACGCATGACCTTGCGGGTGAAGAAGCGCAAGACCAGAGGCGGCGCCGGAGCCGCGAATTGGGAGACTCTCAAGGTGAAGAAGGACCTTGGGGTGTGCCAGCCCTGAAGCAAACAGCCCTTGTTGTTTGGGGCGAAGTTGCCGGCATGGCCCAACATTGTTTTCAGGGTTTGCCGATCATGACTTCGGTGGCTTTGATGAGGGCGAGGGCGCTGTTCGCCGGGCTTGAGTTCGAGCTCGCGGGCGGCGTCGGCGGTGATGATGGCGGTGATGCGCTGATTGCCGACGGCGAGGACGACCTTGGCGAGCAGTCCTTCGATGGTGACTTCCACAACGGTGCCAGCAAGCTGATTGCGTCCGCTGATGCGGGCGGTGCCGGGGTGGGCGGTCGGGTGAGGCAGGAACTCGTCGAGCGCTTCGGCGGGGATGCGGTGGTGGCCTCCGGGCGTCTTCACGTGCGGATGCGGCCGGCGAGGATCCAGTGCTTGAGCGCGGGGTAGCTGATGCCGAGTTTCGCGGCGGCCTGGCGCGGCGTGAGCAGCGTGGAGTTCATGCGTGCGGGAAGAACCTCTCGGAGTACTGTACACGGTTCGCGCGAGACCGCATGCCGTGCAAGGGGCATCAGCACCTGTGACTGCAATCACTCGACAGGGCCATGTGCGGATGGTACAGTTCCCGTGAATTTTTCCCCGGGTTTGCGGGGTCGCCTGTTGACGGGGTCGTTGTGCTCGATACGGCTTCAAACCTTAATTTGGGAGGACATGTGACAGCACAGGGTTGGGTGTATTTCTTTCTGGCCGTGAGCGTACTTTCGCTCGTTGTGGCCTTTTTCTTCGCACGCCAGGTGATCGGGTCGCAGACCGGCGACGCGCAGGATGCAGAAGATCGCCGGAGCCATCAAGGAAGGCGCTGAGACATTGCTGAAGCGTCAGTACAAGATGGCGGCGGTCCTGCTCGGGCCTGCTGCTTCCCACATTCGCCTATGCGCAGCCGGAACCGACGGGCCGGCGGCGAAGCCAACCTGATGCTGCCGGATCTGTCGAGCGTGAGCTTTCTGGGCATGAACGGACATGCCCTGCTGATGATCGGCTTGCTGTTCTGCGTTGGCGGCCTGCTGTTTGGGCTGGCGATCTATGTGCAGTTGAAGAACCTGCCGGTGCATCGCATCGATGCGCGAAATTTCCGAACTGATCTATGAGACGTGCAAGACCTACCTGGTCACGCAGGGCAAGTTCATTCTCGTGCTCTGGGCTTTCATCGCGGTGATTATCTCGCTGTACTTCGGCTGGCTGGCGCCGGTGCCGGGAAAATCGATCGCGGTCACGCTGCCGATCATTCTGGTGTTTTCAGCCTGGTCGGCATCGCGGGCAGCTACGGGGTGGCGTGGTTCGGAATTCGCGTGAACACGTTTGCGAACTCGCGGACGGCGTTCGCGGGATTGCGCGGCAAGCCGTATCCGGTGTTATGCGATTCCGCTGAAGGCCGGCATGAGCATCGGCATGTTGCTGATCTCCGTCGAACTGCTGATCATGCTGTTCATCCTTCTGTTCATCCCGCGCGATTATGCGGGCCCGTGCTTCATCGGCTTCGCGATCGGCGAATCGCTGGGCGCGGCGGCCCTGCGTATTGCCGGCGGCATCTTCACCAAGATCGCCGACATCGGCGCCGACCTGATGAAGATCGTCTTCAAGATCAAGGAAGACGATGCGCGCAACCCTGGCGTGATTGCCGACTGCACGGGCGACAACGCGGGCGACTCCGTCGGGCCCGAGCGCCGATGGCTTTGAGACCTACGGCGTGACCGGCGTGGCCCTGATCACCTTCATCCTGCTGGCAGTCAAGGATCCCACGACGCAGGTGCAGCTGCTGGTCTGGATCTTCGTGATGCGCGTGGCCATGCTGGTCTCGAGCTCGGGCGCGTACTTCCTCAACGGCGCTATCGCCCAGGCGAAATACGCCAACTCCGACGAGATGGACTTTGAGGCGCCGTTGACCTCGCTGGTATGGATCACGTCCATCGTTTCCATCGTCCTGACCTACATCGTCTCGTACCTGATGATTCCCAACCTGGGTGACGGGACGCTGTGGTGGAAGCTGGCCTCGATCATCTCCTGCGGAACGCTGGCGGGCGCGCTCATTCCCGAACTGGTCAAGGTCTTCACTTCGACCAAGTCGGGCCACGTGCAGGAAGTCGTAACGTCGGCGAAGGAAGGCGGAGCTTCGCTGGGAATCCTGTCGGGACTGGTGGCCGGCAATTTCTCGGCCTACTGGCTGGGACTTGAGCATGGTCGCGCTGATGGGCCTGGGCTACTACTTCAGCACGGGCGCGTCGATGGCGGAGCTGATGCTGGCTCCGGCCGTGTTCGCGTTTGGCCTGGTCGCGTTCGGCTTCCTGGGCATGGGCCCGGTCACGATCGCGGTGGATTCCTATGGCCCGGTGACCGACAATGCTCAATCCGTCTACGAATTGTCGCTGATCGAAACGTTCCCGACATCGAAGCGGAGTTGAAGAAGGACTTCAGCATCGACGCGAAGTTCGAACGCGCGAAGCACCTGCTGGAAGCCAACGATGGAGCCGGCAACACCTTCAAGGCTTCGGCCAAGCCGGTGCTGATCGGCACGGCCGTGGTGGGCGCAACCACGATGATCTTCTCGATCATCATGGCGCTGACCGACGGACTGACCACGAACGTCGAGAACCTCTCGCTGCTGCACGCGCCGTTCATGCTTGGGTTGATCTGCCGGCGGAGCGATGATCTACTGGTTCACCGGCGCATCCATGCAGGCGGTCACCACCGGCGCTTATCGCGCGGTCGAGTTCATCAAGGCGAACATCAAGCTCGAAGGCGTGGAGAAGGCGTCGGTCACCGACAGCAAGAAGGTGGTGGAGATCTGCACGAAGTACGCGCAGAAGGGGATGTTCAACATCTTCCTCGCCGTCTTCTTCGCCACGCTTGCGTTCGCGTTCATGGAGCCGTTCTTGTTTATCGGCTACCTGTTCTCGATTGCGATCTTCGGCCTGTACCAGGCGATCTTCATGGCCAATGCCGGCGGCGCCTGGGACAACGCGAAGAAGGTGGTCGAAGTCGACCTGAAGCAGAAAGGGACGCCTCTGCACGACGCGACCGTGATCGGAGACACCGTCGGCGATCCGTTCAAGGACACTTCGTCGGTGGCCATGAACCCGGTCATCAAGTTCACGACGCTGTTCGGATTGCTCGCGGTCGAGCTTGCGGTGACGCTGAACGCGAGCAACCCGATGCTCGACGCACATCCTGGCCGTCGCCTTCTTCCTGGTGTCGGTGTTCTTCGTGCACAAATCGTTCTATGGCATGAGGATTGAGTCCAAGCAAAGCAATTGATTCCTGGCTTCACGATTGATGAAGACGCCGCCTGAACTTGGGCGGCGTCTTTCATTGCAGGTACGGTAGGCCGGATTATCAATGGGTTGTGCGTCGTCAGGATCGTGATTGCAGGTCGCAAGGGGCTGGGAAAAGCCATTACCAAAGTTGAACGACTTCAGTAACAAAGGCCTGTTTGGCAATCTACAAAGTTTGAGTAGTAATCGAGGCGGCATCAAGCTATTTTTCTCCGGCTTCGCTATTCCCGTTTCCCTCGTGTAAAACTCAAGATCACGGCAACTCACGCGTTGCGCGCAGGAAATGCATACTGCGCGAAAGGAGACGAATGCAAAGACACACGCTTGGTGACCTTCGCAAGATCGGATCGCGACGTCCGCATGTGATCCAGATCGTTCCACCGCGGCACGTTGTACGGCCAACCATTGTTCACGAAGACGAGGACGATTCGCACGAACTGGTGACGAGACCCCTGGCATCGCCGACGGGGCCGGGCGGTGCGGCAGGCTTTATCAACCGGAACGGCAGCCAGATTGCTCAGCCGAAGGTGACCAATGTTTACCTTGGATCCTTCTGGGGTGATCGGACCCTGGTGGAGGAATTCAGCAAGGCGGTTCTCGAGAACGGCTATCTGGACCCGCTGCGCGAGTTGGGCTACGGCACTGGGTCAGGCACTTATCAGGGGCCGGTCGACGGGCCCACGTTGGAGGATGGTTCAGTCTTCAGCGACGACGACGCGCAAGCCATGGTGGAGCGCCTGATGGGCGACGGGACGTTGCAGGGCGACGAGAACACGCTGTTCGTGTTCATTCTGCCGGATGGCGTGACGTCCACGCTGGGCAGCGACCAGTCGTGCAGCTCTTTCTGTGGGTATCACGATGTGGTGTCGGTAAGTGGCGTCGAAATCGCCTATGCGGTGTTGCCTTCGTCGTTGTGCCAGGGGTGCGGAGGGCAGATCGGCGACTTTACCGCAGTGTATGCGCACGAACTGGCGGAGGCATGCACGGACAAGGTGCCGGGCCAGGGCTGGACGGCGGATGATGGCTCGGAAAACGGAGACCTGGAAGCCTGGATTCTCTTCGGATGGGGTCCGCCCGACGATCCAAATCGGTTCACTGTGCAGGGCTACTACACCAACCAGCGCGGAAACACTGTCGGCGCCTGGCACGCTTAGCCAGTTCGAAGACAACCCCGGGGCTAAGAGGCTCTTAGCCCTTTTAGTTGCACACCTTGCGCGTCGAAGTTGGCGGGGTCGAGCCACGCTTCGAACGCGGCTTTGCGCGCGGGCCATTCGTGGTCGAGCATCGAGAACCACGCCGTGTCGCGGTTGCGGCCTTTCACGACCGTGTGCTGGCGGAAGATACCTTCAAAAGTGAACCCGTAGCGCAGGGCGGCGCGGCGGCTGGGCAGGTTTTCGGCGTTGCACTTCCACTCATAGCGGCGGTAGCCAAGATCGAAGATGTGGCACGCCATGAGATACATGGCTTCAGTAGCCGCCGTAGTGCGCTGCAGAGACGGCGAAAGCATGATGTTGCCCACTTCGATCACTCCATGCGCGGGCTCCATCCGCATGAAGCTGGCGTAGCCGGCGGCCGCGCCGGTGGCCGTAGGGATGATTGCGTAGAAAATGCTGTCCTGGGCTGCCTGCTTTTTTCGCAATATCGCGGGTCAGGTCGGCCTGCGACGCGTAAGGGCCGTCGAAGAGCCAGGCCCACACTTCATCCTGCCCATGTATCGCCTGCCACAAAGTGGCGGCGTGCCGTTCAGTATCGAGCGGCTCAAGTGTAACGGTGCGCCCCTGCATGGGCGCACGCATGGGCAGGGAGACGGGTTTCCAGTTGAGGAGCTCGATTCCGATTCCAGCATGAAACCACGTTATCAGGCCTGGTTGGATGGGAATCGGAATCGAGTAAAGGCGAGGTCTAAGCCAACTGCCACGGTGCCCGGTAAGGTCGCGAAAGCAGTTCGCTGGCGGCGTTGTCGTTAAGGATGTTTTCGTTGGCCACATCCCACTGGAGCTTCTTTCGGGTCAGCATGGAGATGAGGCCGAGGTGGCCGGGAATCGCGGAGTGGTGCGCGGTCTCGACCGGCGTGATGGTGGGCTTGCGCGATTTGACGCAGTCGAGGAAGTTGCGCTGATGGCCGGGTGACTCGTAAGAGCGCCACTTTGCGCAGGTCGTCGGGGAGTTGATCGCCTTGGTTGGCCGGGACCCACCCTTTGATCCACGTCGGGGTTGGAGGCATCGATCCCGGCGCGATCCACCCAGACCCATCCGTTGGTGCCGATCCACTTGGCGCCCATGGGAATCGCCGGATGATTGCCGGCGATCAGGATATCGACGTCGTTGGCGTAGTGCGTGACTTCCTTGCGGTACTTGCAGTCGATGCGGTAGGTGGTGGCGGTATTCCATACGGCGTTGGCGGCAGGGAACTCGCCGACACCCTTCGATCTCCGAGGGGCCGGTGCGGTCGAAGTCGAGTCCCCAGTGAGCGATGTCGCCGTGGTGGCCGATCCAGTCGAGAAGCTGGCCGCCGCCGGTGTTGTAATTCCAGCGCCAGTTCTGATAGACGCGGGTTTCGACGTACGGCTCCATGCTTCGAGGGCCCAAGCCAGCGATCGAAGTCGAATTCTTCGGGCGGGGCCGAGACCGCCAGATCCCAGGCGGGCGTGCCGGGGACGATGTCGGCAGGGCTGGTGATCTTGTCGGGCAGGGAAGCGAGTTTCTTCAGCAGCGCCGGGACGGTGCCGGGAAAATCATGGTGACCCCCGGGAAGGCCGACCTCGACACGCTGCACGTTTCCGATGAGGCCATTGCGGACGATCTCCGCCGCATGGCGAAACATGGGAAGAGAGCGCTGCCACGAGCCTGTTTGCCAGATGATGTTGTTCTTCTGCACCGCTTTGACGATAGCCTGCTGCTCGCGGATGGTGCGGGCGAGAGGTTTTTCGCCGTAGATGTCTTTCTTGCGATTGGCGGCCGCCGTGGCAAGCAGGGCATGCCATTGGTCAGGAACGGCGATCATGACGGCGTCGATGTCGTCGCGGGCGATCATTTCGCGGATAATCGCGGTAGGCTTTGCAGTCCTGGTTGCCGTAGTGGGTGTTGATGGTACCCACGGCCGTTTGCAGGTGGTCCTTGTGCAGGTCGCAGGCGGCCACCACCTGGCAATCGCTCTCGGCGAGAAAATTCTTGGTGTTGCTGGGGCCCATCATGCCCCAACCCACCACGCCCATGGTGATGCGATTGGAAGCGGCGGGGCGTCCGGAGCCGGCCCAGGCCGCGCGCGGGCCAATGGCGGCGGCTCCTGCAACTTTCAGAAAATCGCGCCGGCTGACGGCCGAGGGCGAACCTGCGTTTAGCTTCATGGCTTGTCTCCTGACCATTCGCCGGCGGGGCGCTTCAATCACCTCAGGCGCCTACGCCACTTGATCGACGGTCAATTTTGTTCGCTGCCTTTATAGCAGAGGAGCGCCGGACTGTGCGGTGAGAGGAGGGAACCTTGGGAGGTAATAGACATTCAGTAATGAGCCGGTTACTGGACAGCGGTTTGGTCACGGGATCTCCACAAGTTGCACAGGATGGACGGGTTTTGCACCGCCGGATTGCCTTGCTACGGCCCCCGTCCGGGCATAGGCTCGAAAGTGCCACCCGCGGAAAGATTGGGGTTGACGGAGCGCTCGAAGATTGCCTCAGGAACAAGGCAAATTGAGCGCCGGAACCGCATTTCATGCGGCCTTTCACGCTTTCCACAAGCCGGATGCAGGGGTTTGAATATCGGATGCCTGCATTCGCATCTAAAACACTAGATGTTGTGGTTTGTTGTTGACATGCACCATGGACAGCGGTATTTTTTCATCTGCGGCTGTAAAGGGACTGTAACGAAACTCTGATGAAAACGGCCCCTAAAAGCCTTTTGTACGAATAGAAATCGCGGTACGATTTGCAGCCCGTTTTCCGTCCGTCGCCCACATCTGTTTGACCGTCTGTGATGCCGGCCATAGCGCTGGATCATATGGCTTTTTAGCCGATTCGCCGAATAAAGGAGACCCCCCTTAATGAACGAGGCCAAGCTTCAACCCTCTGCCGCCGCTTCCTCCGTTGCAACGTCCCCTGCCGGTTACACCCGGGGTGGATTGACATTCACGCGCCGTTTTTCGACCGCCGGCATCTCGCCCTATGACGAGAGTGCAGTGGGAGAAGCGCACCGCCTCGATCACCGACAGCAAGGGCAACTCGATCTTCGAGCAGAAGGAAGTTGAGGTGCCGATGGACTGGTCGATGACGGCGACCAACATCGTGGCCTCGAAGTATCTGCATGGCCAGATGGGCACGCCGGAGCGGGAGACGGGTGTACGGCAGCTGGTGCAGCGCGTGGCGGAGACGGTGCGCGACTGGGGCATCAAGGGGGATACTTTGCCAGCGCCGAGGACGCGGCGATCTTCTATGACGAACTGGCGCACATGCTGCTCACGCAGCGCGTGGCGTTCAACTCGCCGGTATGGTTCAACGTGGGCTGCGACCGGCTGGAGCCGAAGGCCGAAGGGCAGAGCTGGCACTGGGATCCGGCGACGGGCGGCGTCAAGTTCGAGGGCACGGGCTACAAGAATCCGCAATGCTCGGCGTGCTTCATCAACGCCGTTGACGATTCGCTGGATTCGATTCTGACGCTGGCCAAGACCGAGGGCATGCTGTTCAAGTGGGGCTCGGGCACGGGCACCAACCTGTCGTCGATCCGCGGTTCAATGGAACTGCTTTCGGGCGGCGGGCAGGCTTCAGGGCCGCTTAGCTTCATGCGCGGTTTCGATGCTTTCGCGGGCGTGATCAAGAGCGGCGGCAAGACTCGTCGCGCAGCGAAGATGGTCATCCTGAATGTGGACCATCCGGACATCGTGGACTTTATCGATTGCAAGGCGAAGGAAGAGGCCAAGGCATTCGCGCTGATCAGCGCGGGTTATGACGGTTCGGGGCCGGATTCCGAGGCGTACTCATCGATCTTCTTCCAGAACGCCAACAACTCCGTTCGCGTGAGCGATGAGTTCATGCGCGCCTACGAGTCTGATGGCGAGTTCACCACCCGCACGGTGAAGGAGCAAGGCGCCAGTCAAGACCTACAAGGCGCGCGACATCATGCAGAAGATCGCCGAGGCCACGTGGCTCTGCGGCGATCCCGGACTGCAGTTCGACACGACGATCAACAAGTGGCACACCAGCAAGAACACGGCGCGCATCAACGCTTCCAATCCTTGCTCGGAGTACATGTTCCTCGACAACTCGGCCTGCAACCTGGCCAGCTTCAACCTGCTGAAGTTTGTGAATGCGGCGGGGCAGTTCGATATTCGCGGCATATCGTCATGCCGTTTCAGTGATGATCACGGCGATGGAGATCCTGGTCGACAACTCGGGATATCCGACGGAGTCCATCGCGCGGAACTCGCATGACTACCGCCCGCTTGGGTCTGGGTTATGCGAATCTGGGCGCGCTGCTGATGGCCTTTGGCCTTCCCTATGACTCTGCCGCCGGGCGCGATTTTGCAGCAACGCTAACGGCCATCATGTGCGGGCAGGCCTATCTGCAATCGGCAATCATTGCGGGCTCGTGCCAGCCGCTTGGCTCGGCTACTCCGCTGACGGCGGGCTCTGAAGCGAAGGGCGGAGCGTGCCCTGGCTTCTACGTCAATCGCGAACCATTCCTTGACGTGATCCGCATGCATCGCGCCGAAGTGAACAAGATTGGCAAGTCGAAGACCAGCGGCGAGCCCTTCTCGGTACCGCAGCTTGATTCGCTGATCGACGCCAGCCGCGAGTGCTGGGACATGGCGCTTGTCTATGGCGAGCGCTACGGATATCGCAACTCGCAGACCACGGTGCTGGCGCCCACGGGCACCATCGGCTTCATGATGGATTGCGACACCACGGGCATCGAGCCTGATCTGGCGCTGGTGAAGTACAAGAAGCTGGTCGGCGGCGGCATGATCAAGATCGTGAACAACACGGTGCCCGCGGCGCTCTTCAAGCTGGGATACAAGAACGACGAAGTGAATGCGATCGTGAGCTACATCGACGCCACCGGCACGATTGAAGGCGCGCCGGGCATCAAGCCGGAGCACCTGGCGGTGTTCGATTGCAGCTTCAAGCCGGCGAAGGGCACGCGGTCCATTCAATACATGGGCCACATCAAGATGATGGCCGCGACGCAGCCGTTCCTGTCGGGCGCGATCTCGAAGACCGTCAACCTGCCCCACGAAGCCACGGTGGAAGATGTTGCCGAGGCCTACGCGGAGAGCTGGCGCCAGGGCATCAAGGCCGTCGCAATCTATCGCGACGGATCGAAGGGCACGCAGCCCCTGAACACCAGCATGGATGCGAAGAAGGAACCGTCGGCGCTGGATGCGATTGGAATGCGAGTGCTTGCTGGCATGGCTGCCGGACAGCCAGCATCCGAGGCTGACATGAAGGCGCTCGAAGCAAAGATCAGCGATAAGCTCGAAGTGACGGCCAAGCAGATGATTTCGGCTGCTGGAGCATTCGGCAAGGCAATGGAAGAGATTGCGAACGCTGCCGGAATACCGGTGATCAAAGCCAGTACTGCGCCTGCCGCTCTGCCCGACCGCGGCACCACAGGACCTGAACGCACCGCCGCGCGCGGTGCGCCATCGCTTGCCGGAAGAGCGTGCGTCCGTTACGCACAAGTTCTCCATCGCAGGCCACGAAGGCTACATCACGGTCGGCCTCTATCCCACGGGCCAGCCCGGCGAGATCTTCATCAAGATGGCCAAGGAAGGCTCGACGGTTTCGGGCCTGATGGATTCGTTTGCGACGGCGATCTCGCTCGCGCTGCAACACGGAGTTCCGCTGCGAGTGCTGTGCGAGAAGTTTGCGCACACGCGTTTTGAGCCTTCGGGCTGGACGGGCAACGAACAGATCGGCTACGCGAAGAGCCTGATGGACTACATCTTCCGCTGGCTGAGCCTGCGCTTCCTCTCGGGCACGCAGTTGACTCTGTTTGCGGGGCTCGCTCCGCAGGCGCCGCAACTGCCGGCATCGCCCACGATCCTGAGCGGATCCGGAGAACGAGAAGAGGAGCAGCATGCCGCACGAGCAGCTGGCGCGGCTTGCTGAAGAAGTGGCGCGCAAGCTCAACCAGGTTGGCCAAAGCAGCTTGCCGGGCATGGGTTCAACGCTTCGCCAGCCGGCGGCATCGCACCTGAGTTTCAGGCGGCGCCGCTCGATAAATAGCGAAATGTCGCACGGGCCACAGATAAGGATCGCGGGATATTCCACGCGTCTGAAGCCATGCGCGATCTCTACGACATGGGCGACGCGCCAAGCTGCGGCGTGTGCGGCGCCATCATGGTGAGCAACGGAAGCTGCTATCGCTGCATGAGCTGCGGTTCGACGAGCGGGTGCAGCTAAGGGGTCGACTCTAACTGAGGTGCTACTAGGAAAGGAGCAGAGATTCTTCTGCTCCTTTTTCATTGCCGACGAGAAAATGAAGAGGGACTGTGCTTGCCCAGGATGCAACAACGGAACTGCGAGAACATGGCGTTGTCCTGCTGAAGAGTGTCTTTGCAACGCCAGCGCTGAGCCGGTTGCGCGAGGCCGCAATGCGATGTTTCGAGGCAATCGCGCAAGGCGGATCAATTCCTGAGCACTATCGGTTCCGCTCATCAGCCCACTCATTGCTTTTGATCGCGTTGCAGGACTTTGGCTTCGACGACGCGGAGGCGTTGACCGCGCCACTGTCTGCGCCGGGACTTGAACAACTGTTCTCAGCGGCGATGGGCCGTGAGTGGACATGCAGCATGGAGGAGTCGTGGGTGCGCAAAAAATTCGCGCCGTGTCACGCTCCCGATCCTCGATATCAGATTCAGGATTGGCACCAGGACGGCGCCCTGGGTGTTCGCTTTCCATTGCAACCTGGACCGGCGGTGCAAATAACTGAGTTGCTCACGTGCTGGATTCCGTTGAATGCGTGCGGCGTTGACAGTCCCGGCCTCGAGTTCATTCGCCACCGTCAGCCCGGATTGCTGCATTTCACGGAATTGAATGACGCAGATTTGCGCGCGCGCTTCTCTCCGCGAGATTTCTGGGTGCCAGAACTCGTGTTGGGTGATGGACTTGTCTTTTGCAATGACATCCTTCACCGAACCTTCGTCCATCCTGCGATGCTGCAAAACCGAATCAGCGTGGAATACCGCATCTTCCCGCATGGGGCCGGGTTCAATCACTTGTGACATATGTGCGTCGCCTCAAATACCGGATGGTGGACTTGCCCATCGTACGAAGCGGGATCTGGCGAGCGCATCCAAGTCACAGGGAGAGGTCAACCGATGAGAGCCCCTCGGATCGCGCTATTTGCCTCCATGTCGCTGCTGCTGGCATTCGAATGCACCGGCTGCAAGAACGCGCAGAATGCGCAGGTGGAGAATCCCTCGCAGGATCCGGCAGCCGCAAATCTCGTGCCTGTCTCCACCACCGCCGATAACAATGCCGCATCGAACACCGGATACGAACAGGCAGACCGGCCCGCGCCTCAACCGCAACGCGCAGCGCGGCAACCGTATGCAGACGATCAGCCACGCAACCAGGGCGCCGACGACGCGCAGTACGCCTCGGGCGACAACTACAACAACTCCGCTCCCGACAACTCGAACAGCTACAACGACGCAACCTACAACGGCGACTACAACAACTACGACACGCCGGTAGCCTATGCGCCGGAACCGCCCCCGCAACTGCCCGTATACCAGCAGCCTCCGTGCCCCGGCGACGACTACATGTGGACCCCCGGCTATTGGAACTACGACAACGGCGAGGGCTATTACTGGGTGCCGGGTGCGTGGGTTCTCGCGCCGTACACAGGCGCACTATGGACGCCCGGATGGTGGGGCTACGATCGCGGCCGCTATGGTTGGCATCGCGGCTTCTGGGGCCGCCACATCGGCTATTACGGCGGCATCAATTACGGGCACGGCTACGATGGACGCGGCTATGAAGGTGGCTACTGGCGCGGCGATCATTTCGACTACAACCGCACGGTTAACAACATCAACACGACTGTTGTGCGTAACGTGTACAACTACCAGGTCACCAACATCAACAACACGCGCATCAGCTACAACGGCGGTCATGGCGGCATCGGTATTCGTCCTCGGCCTCCGGAGCTTGCCGCTCTACGCGAACAGCACAATCCACCCATGACGGCGCAGACGCGGGAGGCCCAACAAGCCCGTTCAGATCGGCAAAGCTTTGTGCGATTCAACAATGGCAGGCCCGCCCTTCCAGTGGTCACACACCCGCTGGCTGCCGATCCGGGGGTCAAGCCGCCGGCCCAGGTCAACTATCAGCCTCGACAGGAGCGGCCCAAAGAGCCGGCGAGGTCAGAGAATCCGCAGCCGCCTGTGCAGTTTCACAACACCATTCATCCGGTTCCCGCTGCTCCGCACGTGCTTGAAGAGCGCCCTCCGGCGCATGGTGCTCCCGTCAAGCCGGGGAACACTGCGCCAAGCGAGCAGCTGAATCGACCGCAGGAGCCGCGGAATAATCATCAGCCCGCACCGGGCCGGCCGGAGATGCAGCGCCCTATGCCCGCCGCACCGCAGCAGCCACAACCGCAAGCGCCGCCACGCATTGAACAACCGCAGGCCACCCATCCCGCGCCAGCGCCGTCGCCGATGCGTCCCTTGCCGCCGCAGCATCTCTGCCGAGCCAGTGCGTCCTGCGCCCACACCTGCTCCCGTGCGCCCGGCTCCTCAGCCGCAGCCGCGCGTTGAGCAGCGGCGTCCTTCTCCGCCTCCGCCTCAACGCATTGAGCCTGCGCACCCCGCGCCTCCTCCGCAGCGCCTTGCGCCACCACCGCAGCGGCCTGCCCCTCCGCCCGAACATCGCGCGGAACCGGCGCCGCAATCCCACCCCGGCCCTGAAAAGCGGCCTAATCCGCCGAACCAGCACGGGCTTTGAGGCTTATCGCGCGGGCACCCGCATCGTGCCCGCGCGCATCACATTGCGTACGGACGCGTGCGTAAATCCGCAGTCCGTGGTTTGTTTGAGTCGCAGATGCAAATGGTCCGTCCGGCACATATTCGAACCAACACTCTGGGTCGCAGGTTTGCGCTATACGCGCTTCTCGGACTTCCACTCTCCGCTTGCATCGCCGCATGTGGAGGCGGATCCTCAATGACCCAAAAAGCTCCGACGGCCAACAATGGTTTGACCGTGTCCTGCACTCCCGCCATCATGGCGCCCTATATGACATCGCAGTGCACGGCCTCTACGGCCACAGGTGCGGCAACAGGGCTCACGTGGTCGACAAGTAGCGGAAGCATTACCGCGTCTGGGCTCTTCACCGCCCCATCTTCCACTGGCACCGTAACAATCTCCGCTGCCAACTCGCAGGTCTCCGGTCAAACAGGAACTGAAACGCTCACCGTGCAACTCAAGACTCCATCAAGCCAGCACGTCGTCATGGTGATGGAAGAGAATCAGGATTACGCCTCTACGATTGGCAACACAGTGGGATGGCCAAATCTCAACAAACTCATGCAGCAGGGCGCTGTCTCCACCAATTACTATGCCGACGACCATCCATCGATCGGTGATTACTTCATGCTTACCGCCGGTCAGACCGTGACCACGGACGACAACTCAATCAAGATCTCAGATGTTGATAACATTGCGCGGCGCATGCTCGCCAAAGGGGTCTCTTTCAAGGTCTACGCGGAGGGCATTTCGCAAGGCTACCTGGGCGGCAACAGCGGCGCTTACGTCGTTCGCCACAACCCCTTTGCGCTGTTCTCTGATATTGCACAGAATCCGGATGTAGCCAATAAAGTGCTCTGCCCGTTTTCGCAGTTCGCAGTTGACCTTGCCCACAACGATTTGCCGGCTTTCTCATTCGTCGTGCCCGGCATCTTTGACGACGCGCACTCGGCCTCGCAGCAACAAGCCGACTCCTGGCTGCAAACCAATATCGTGGCGCCGCTCTCCGCCACTCCATCGTTCAAGTCCGGCGGCGACGGCGTTCTGATCGTCGACTTTGATGAAGGCGGCGGCGATGACAAAGCTCATGGCGGCGGGCACGTCTCTCCGGTGTTCTGGGGGCCGCTCGCATCAGCGGGCTACACGCAGAAATCCACCGTGCTTTACCAGCACGAAAGCATGCTGCGCACCGTCATGGAAGCACTTGCCCTCGAGAATCCGCCCGGCAACGCCGCCAATGCCCCGTCCATGGCCGAGTTTTTCGTGCAGAAGTAAAGCCCGCTAGTCTGCCGCCTTCACCCGAATCGCCACAAGGTTGTGAACCCAGCGGGCCGGGCGCTTTTCTCCTGTCGCAACCAACTGCACCGGTCCATCGTCGCCGAGCGGCTTACCATCCATCGCATCGGCCACCAGCGCCGTACCATCGTGAACATCTGGCGTAACCTCTCCGATCGAATACACCACCTGGTATCCGTCCGATCCCTCTGCAACCACGAAGAAGGCGAAGTCTTTTCCGTGCGGCTTTTCCGGCACCCCGATCTGTTTCAGCAGCTCTATCAGTGGCACGCCTGAAAAAGTCTGATCCACCTTTGCGTGCTCGTTGTACAGCTTGAGAGTGATGTGTGGCAGCTCGGCCAGCTTCGCCGATGTCCACTCTGCGCTCTTGTCCCCAAAGGTTATCTTCAGAGGTCCGGCAGGAACCGGCGCGTGTGTGCCGTGATGCATCTCGCCGGTCTGGGCCCCGGGAGCGGTATTGCTCCCAGAATTTGCCGGAGCACTATCCGACTGTGAGTATCCATTGATCGAAGCGAGTCCAACGATCAAGACAATGCAAATTCGTGTCAAAACGCGCATCCTGAACGCCCTCCGGCATCCATCGTATACTGGACGCATGTCGATCGTGCGCAACATCGCCGGCATCGCCAAAGGGATGAGCATCACCTTTGGTGAAATGCTCCAGCCCACGCAGGTTGAGAACTATCCTGACGGTCCGGGGCCAATGCGCGGCGCAAAGTTCGAGCAGCGTTATCGCGGGGCCCACGTTCTGCAGCGCGATGAAAACGGACTGGAAAAGTGCGTGGCCTGCTTCCTCTGCGCCGCCGCCTGCCCCGCCAACTGCATTTACATTGAGGCCGACGAAAATACCGAAGAGAAGCGCATTTCCTCCTCCGAGCGCTACGCCAAGGTCTACAACATCGACTACAACCGCTGCATCTTCTGCGGCTATTGCGTTGAAGCCTGCCCCACTGACGCCATTACCCACGGCCACGGATTTGAGCTGGCAACTCTCAACGCCACTAACCTGGTGATGCGCAAGGAAGATATGTTGACTCCCCACCAGGCTTTAACCGAGACGAAGTAACACCGCGGCCGGCTACCCAGGCGAGATTGATAATGCAGATGAAGAGACCCATCCAATTCATCGTCGTGCTGGTGATCGCGATGCTGTCTGCAGAGCCTGCAGTCGCTGGGCTCTTTTGCTCGATGGACCGGGCAGGTAGTTCCTTGATGTGCGCGCAAATGGCGGACATGGGCCCCGATTGCCCGATGCACGGCCAGACGAACTCTGAAACGTGCGCGCCGGATTGCTGTAACCAGGCCCAGCCGTCCTCAACAGTGACAACGGCGTTTTCCTCGGCCAAGCCAAGACTCGCGATTGTGTCCGTCCTGGATATGACTGCGATTACATCCCCGCAGCCACACGATGCGGGAAGCTTCGTCGAGCCGCCCGCGGTGCTCAGTGCGAGCCCTCCACGACACCTTCTCCTTCGTGTTTTCCGGATCTAGACAACTCCTCACGTAAGACGCTCATTGCGGCCCCGGCTCCTTGCCCGGGCTATGCAACCACGCATTTTCAACGTTAAGGAGAATCTTCATGAAGCGCATTTTCGCAGTGTTTTCACTTGCCGTTATCCTGGCGGCCACGGCCTTTGCCCAGACCTCAGCCATAGCCAAGGCGACCGGCTGCAAGTCTTGCTGCCCAGCGGATTGCACCAGCAACTGTTGCGACGACGATTGCAGCAATTGCTGCTGCTGCGGCAAGTAACCCTCTGTTACCAGTTGGCCTCGACTCGTCAGGGTCCCGGCCAACTGGCTTCCAAAACCAGGTCCTGTGCGGGAGGTAGCGGGTGGGCAAATCAACTCCTGCTATACGAATCGCGGACATCGGCCAGTGGCAATTCATCGTGACACTCGTTTCCGTCGGCGTCTAAAACGTCCGCTTTGAACTCCGGGTAGCTCCGCATGAATCGCTGCTCCTTCCCATGCACAGGAAATAGCCGCACCATTTGCACCCATTTCCAATAGCGTGCCGTCTATACTCGCAGGCAGCGCATGAATCGGCTCTTCAAAACCGTCGCGGTTGTGATCCTCGGCATCGTCGCCGTACAGCCCGCCTTGGCCGGTCTCCTGTGCCACGTCCCCGCCTCGCCTTGTCCCGTGGCCATTACCGACATGGGACCAAGCTGCGGAATGGTCAGCCAGGCTGCTTCTGTCCGCTCTCCCTTCACGAGTTCCGTCCGCGCGATCTTCCGCTCCAGCGCTTCCGTCGCGCTTCCCGCCACGCAGAAAGCGCCAACACACGCCATTCCGGCCGCGTCGTTCGAGGCCATACCCGAGCCGCATCCCGCGCTTTTCACCGTCGGGCGCGGTCCCGCCGAGGCCAGTTCTCCCCCCATCTACATCCGCAACCGGGTCTTTCGGATCTAGACCACTCCTGACGTGCACGCCCCGAAGCAGTTCCACGCGCATACGCCTGGGGCTCGCCTCAACATCTCTATCAACGTCAAGGAGAATTCTATGAAGCGCACAGTAGCAATCGTTTCACTCGCATCTGCCCTCGCCATCGCTGCTCTCGCCCAAGGCTCGGCCTTAACGAGGGGTGACAATTGCAACGATTGCCCCATCGACCATTGCCCGTTCTGCCCGCAATCCAAGTAGCGGTCAGGCAAAAAAGGCCCGGATCGTTCTGCGATCCGGGCCTTTTCTCGCCGTCCGATCACCGCAAGTCTGATCCCCATCACCGTACCGCGGGTGAATGACCCCAATCATGTGATCCCGCACACAGACGATTAGGAAGTGCCCTTCTATTCTCAGGGAAGCTAATGAAGAGGCATCTCCAATTCGTTGCCATCCTCGTGATCTGCCTGTTGGCTGCACAGCCCGCTCTCGCAGGCTTCACCTGCAACATGGCAACAGCAGGGACCTCCCCCGAGTGTTCCCACAACATGCCGGCCATGGCGGCCGACTGCGCCATGAATCAACGCGTCGACGCCAGCGCGTGTGAGTCCGATTGCTGCGGCCACGCGCAGCCGGTCTTCACCGCCACATATACCGGAGCGCTCAAACCAAAGCTCGCCCTCCTCACTCTGCATGTCCCAATAGCGGCAGCTGCCCAGCCCGGCCGCAACTCCTCTTCAGCATGCGCGCAAACGGCAAATGCCGCGTCCACGCTGCCGCGCTATCTTGTTCTGCACGTCTTCCGTATCTAGACATCTCCCTGCGTCCAGTGCTGCCCACGGCTTCAGGCTTGTATTCCCGCCTTGTCGCCATGCCGCTCATTGCACCTCAACGCTAAGGAGAATTCCATGAAACGCATGATCGTATCCCTCGCACTCGCCACCGTTCTCAGTGTCACCGCTTTCGCACAAACTTCTTCCTTCGTGAAAGCCATGTATTGCAACGCCTGCTGCCATTCGACGTGCGGCCAGACCTGCTGCGAATCCGGCTGCATGGACAGCTGCTGCCAGAGCAAGTAAAAACAGCAAGGTCCGGACCGCAAGCGCGATCCGGACCTCAGCCTCCCTTAGTGGTGATCGCCGACACAGATTGCGGCGAAACCCGCGCCTATGCTCGAACGTGGGGCATTGCGCCCTCCGGCCTGGTTTTCTCAACGGGCGCCGGGAAGTGGCGAGGAAGAGGCCCCCCACCCCCCCTATGTAGATCGCCTTTTGTTCGCCCCCGTTTTCCCATCCCAGGCGTGGGAGTGTCGGGGGAATCGAGGATTTACTCCGCCGGATCGTAATTCAGGTTCGGTCCAAGCCAGCGCTCTACCTCGACACGGCTCATCGCCTTGCGCAGTTGGTAATCGGCCACTTGGTCACGGTCGATCTTTCCAAGGCTGAAGTAGCGTGACTCCGGATGAGCAAAGTAGATGCCGCTGACGCTGGATCCTGGCCACATGGCAAAAGATTCCGTAATCTTCATTCCGGTGTTTTTCTCCACGTCGAGCAGCCGCCAGATCGTTCCCTTCTCGGTGTGATCGGGGCACGCTGGGTACCCCGGCGCCGGCCGAATGCCGCGATACTTTTCGTGAATCAACTCATCCACGCTAAGGTTCTCGGCGCAACCATAGCCCCACTCATCGCGAACTCGCTTGTGCAGGCACTCCGCAAACGCTTCTGCAAGGCGATCGGCAATCGCTTCCGCCATGATCGCGTTGTAGTCGTCGTGCTTGGCGCGGAAGCTATCGGTCAGCGGCTTCAGTCCGATGCCGCTTGTCACCGCGAATGCTCCGATGGAGTCCGGCAAGCCCGTCTCGCGCGGGGCAATGTAGTCGGCCAGCGACCTGCAGGGCTCGCTGCCTTCGCGCGCAGACTGCTGTCGCAGAAAGTGAAACTGATCCAGCACGGCGCCGCCGTCGGTGTAGAGCTCAACATCGTCGCCGACCGCGTTGGCCGGAAAGATCCCGTAGACGCCGCGCGCGGTCAGCAAATTCTCTTTGATGATTCGATCCAGCAGCGCGTTCGCTTCCGTAAACAACAGCCGCGCCTGTTCTCCCTGCGCTTTGTCGTCGAGGATGCGCGGATAAACGCCCTTCAGTTCCCATGTGTGGAAGAACGGCGTCCAGTCAATGTACGCGCGAAGTGTTGCCAACGGGAAATTGTCGAGTACGCGCTGGCCCGTAAAGGTTGGGGTCGCAAGATCCTCAGCCCGCCAATCAATCGGTGTACGGCGGTGGCGCGCCGTTTCAATGGATACCAGCTTCGCTTTCGGCGAGGCGTGAGCTTTGCGCAAAGCGTCGTAGTCTGCGCGATGCCTGGCGACAAAATCAGCCTTGCCATCTTCGCTCAGCAGGCTCGTGGTTACGGGCACGGCGCGGCTCGCATCGAGCACGTGCACAACCGGCTCGCTGTAGTGCGGCGCAATCTTCACCGCGGTGTGCGCACGGCTCGTGGTCGCTCCGCCAATCAGCAAAGGCAGTTTGAAGCCTTGCCGCTCCATCTCCCGGGCTACGTGGACCATCTCATCGAGCGATGGCGTAATCAGTCCGCTCAGTCCGATCAGGTCCGCCTTCTCAAGCTTCGCGCGCTCGAGAATTTTCTCGCTGGGCACCATCACGCCCATGTCGATGACCTCGTAGTTGTTGCACGCCAGCACAACGCCCACGATGTTCTTGCCGATGTCGTGCACGTCGCCCTTCACAGTGGCGAGCACGATCTTGCCTTGGGTGCGCACTTCCTGGCCGGCCGCGATCATCTGCGCTTTCTCGGCTTCCATGTAAGGTGTCAGGTAGGCGACCGCCTTCTTCATCACGCGCGCACTCTTGACCACCTGCGGCAGAAACATCTTGCCGGCGCCGAACAAATCGCCTACGACGCCCATGCCGTCCATCAACGGACCTTCAATTACAGAAAGCGGACGGCCGAACTTCACGCGTGCTTCTTCTGTGTCAATGTCGATGAACTCGTCGATGCCTTTCACGAGCGAGTGCGACAGGCGTTCTTCGACTGTGCCGCTGCGCCATTCGTCGGCCTTCTTCTGGCTTGCCGCATTGATGGGGTCTGCGGCCTTCAGCTTTTCGCCATACTGAACCAGGCGCTCCGCAGCATCGGACCGTCGATTCAGCAACACATCTTCGACAAGCACTTTCAGCTCAGGCTCAATCTCTTCGTACACTTCGAGCATGCCGGCGTTGACGATGCCCATGTCCATGCCCGCTGCGATCGCGTGATACAGGAACGCCGAGTGCATCGCCTCGCGCACCTTGTTGTTTCCGCGGAAGCTGAACGAAATATTCGACACGCCTCCGCTCACCTTGGCGTGCGGAAGGTTCTGCTTGATCCAGCGCGTGGCGTTGATGAAATCGACTGCGTAGTTGTTGTGCTCCTCCATGCCTGTCGCGACAGTGAGGATGTTTGGATCGAAGATGATGTCCTCGGCAGGGAAGCCGACTTCGTCCACAAGCATGCGGTAAGCACGCTCGCAGATGCGAATCTTTTCCTCGTAGCTTGCGGCCTGCCCGTTCTCGTCGAAGGCCATGACGACAACAGCCGCACCATACTTGAGCACTTTGGCGGCGTGCTCACGGAACTTCGCTTCGCCTTCCTTCAGAGAGATGGAGTTCACGATGCCCTTGCCCTGCAGGCACTTCAACCCCGCTTCAATGACTTCCCACTTCGAGGAGTCCACCATGAACGGGACCTTGGCTACTTCAGGCTCGCTGGCCAATAACTGCAGATAGCGCGACATGGCCGCCACGCCATCGATCATGCCCTCGTCCATGCAGATGTCGATCACGTTGGCGCCATTCTCAACCTGCTGCCGCGCCACGCTGACGGCTTCTTCGTACTTGCCTTCCTTCACCAGCTTGGCGAACTTCGGCGAACCGGCAACGTTGGTGCGCTCGCCGATCATGATGAACGAACCAGGCTGCTGCTTGAACGGCTGCGAGCCCGACAACCGCAGGGGCCGGGTTTCGAACGGTACATCCGCGGGAATCGATACGCTGCCATTCATCGCGCCTTGCTCGACCGGACAAACTCCCGGCTCCCGCGGCGGCATGCCGTCCAGCGCCTTGGCTATGGCTGCAATGTGCTCCGGCGTATTCCCGCAGCAGCCACCCGCAATGTTGATAAGGCCGCTCTTCGCAAAGTTGCCGAGGTAGCGTCCCATGTCGGTGGGATCGAGATCGAACCCCGTCGCAGACAGGGGATTGGGCAAGCCAGCGTTCGGATAGCACGAGATGGCCGCACACGACTTCTGCGACAACTCGCTCAGGAACGGGTACATCAAGTCGGGGCCCAGTGAGCAGTTCAAACCCACCGACAGCGGCTTGACGTGTTCCACCGCATTCCAGAATGCCTCAATGGTTTGCGCGGAGATCATGGTTTCGCCACCGCGTCCAACGGCGGCAGAGATCATCACCGGCAATTCCTTGCCGTCGGCATCGAATACCTCGCGGATTGCTACCAGGGCAGCTTTCGCATTGAGCGAATCGAAGATCGTCTCGACTAACAAGAGGTCAGATCCGCCCGCGATGAGCGCCCGAGCCTGGTGCGCGTAGGCCGCCTTGACCTGATCAAACGTCACCACGCGAAATCCAGGATCATCGGCATCAGGAGAGTTGGAGAGTGACACGGTCAACGGCCCCATTGCGCCAGCCACAAACCTTGGCCGTCCCGTGTCATTGGCCACGCGATCTGCCCACTCACGGCACTGCCGCGATGACTGCTCGTTAATCTCCCAGGCCAGATCGTTGAGAAATTTGTCTTCGATAATGTTCTGGTAGAACGCCGGGTCTTTGCGGCCGCCTTTTTCGCGCGGGTCTTCGACAAAGAATTCGCTTTGCGCGATGCTCGTGGCGCCGAAGGTGTTGGTCTCAATAATGTCCGCGCCCGCTTCAAGAAATCGGCGGTGAATGTCGCCGATCATCTTTGGCTGCGTAAGCGAGAAGATGTCGCCATTATTCAGCAGGTCCTTGTCCGCGTTCCTGAAACGCTCGCCGCGAATATCGGATTCCTTCATGCCGTAGGTGCGGATGGTCGTGCCCATCGCTCCGTCAATAATGGCGATACGGCTCTCGAGAACCTTCTGAAGAGGGTGCTTGTGATTGATTGTCATGTCTCCCTGGTTGCTGCTGAAGCGGGCATTTTGGCCCTGAGTGCGAGCCGCCCAAAAATTGTCAGCTCCGATTGGATGCGAGCCGACTGGGGTCTTTCCGGTCTCTGTGCAGCCTATGTGCACGGAAAGAAGGGAATAACAAGCCTTCTTCCATCATAACGAATCCCATCTTGATAGGATGCTGTTCCGGCCGTCGTCGGCTCTTCAAATGGCGATGCCTTTTTTGAGAAAGGCTGTCCGGAGCTGCCATGGCCTCTCAGCGCTTGATTGCCCTTAACGTTTTCTGTTGCAACGTTTACCGGAACCGGCTAACGTTGGGGTCGTCGACCATCCTGGCGTCACTACCTATTTAGGAGCTTCTATGAAGCTGAGGCTTTTATTCCTTGTTGCCGGGCTCGCGGTGTCCCTCTCGTCGGCCGCGGCGGAACCCGATCAGCCTCCAACGGCGACCACGATCTCCCCGCAGCTCACGTTGCCGGTGACTACGCGAGGCCAGTCCGTCACGGTGTATGGGGCCTTTCCAACCGCGCCGGTCAAGGTGAATCTGAACTCCGGGAAGCCGGGCGACAGGGACATTCCCATCGACGCCACGGTCAGCGACGACAAGAAGAGCATCACATTCAAGGTTCCGCTCGAGGGGCCAGTGGGGAGTTTTCTGGTCTTTGTCGATGCGGGTTCGCAGGAACTGCCGGTGCCGGGAGAACTGCGGATTCAGGCCGACGAGATGGCGAAGATCACCATCGATTCAATCGCTCCGGCCACCGACTATCTCACAGCCGGTAGTGATGGCTTCGACTTTGTCATCTCTGGCCAGAACCTGGCACACCAGGCTGCGGACAACAAGGTGATTGCCGTAGGCTATGGACCCCTCGACGCCGGCACTCCCGCTGAGTGTGCCGATCGCGCGGCCATGAACAGGGCGAAAAAGATCTGCCTTTCCTACGATCCGGGGATGGAAGGGCAGAGGCTCAACGTCTTTAACTATCGCCCGCATCGCTATGAAGGCCCGGTCATGCTCGAGGTCCGGGTCGGCAACGTCACGTCGAATCCGCAGAAAATCACCTTCTCAGGCCTCCGCGCGGAGACCTTGCGACTGGTTGCGATTCTCGTTTTTCTTTTACTTGCCGGCGTGGTCTACGCGCTTGTTCATCGAGGAATCCGATTGAACAAAGTTGCAGGTGAGAATACCGGACCGCTCTCAGCCTTCTTCCTTGATCGCCAGACTAATTCCTATAGCTTGTCAAAATTCCAGATACTTGCCTGGACCTCCGTAGCCGTATTCGGCTTCGTCTACCTCTATCTTTGCCGCTCTTTCGTACAGTGGAATTTCTCGTTTCCGCCGATACCTGAGGGACTGCCGACGCTGCTGGGTGTCAGCGCTGGAACGACAGTGGTGGCGACAGGAATCACAGCGCAGCACGGATCGAAGGGCGCTGGACCGATCCATCCATCGATGGCGGACTTTATCAGCTCCGGGGGCATCATTGCCGGAGAACGGTTCCAGTTTTTTGTGTGGACGCTTGTAGGGTGCCTCGGATTCCTGGGAATTGTCCTGTCGTCGGATCCGGCGTCGCTAACGCAACTGCCTGACGTCAACGGCACGTTTCTGACGCTCATGGGAATCAGTTCGGCGGGCTACCTGGCGGGCAAGCTGGTGCGCAATCCTGGGCCGATCATTCAACTGCTCACCATCTCTGAAATCATTCCGGCCACGGCAAACAGTCACGCAGTGATGAAACTCGAGGTCAAGGGCCAGAACCTTTCGGACCAGGCCGTAATCAAGATTGACCAGAAGGAACTGGGCCCGCAGCAGTTCATTGTTACGGGCATCACAAAGCAGGATTCAACCGGAAACAGCCCCTTCTACTCAAACATGATTGTGACGCTCCCGCAGGCGGAGCCGTATCTTACGGGCCCGCACCTGCTCTACCTTGTCAATGAGGATGGGCAGTCGGCCACGGAGTCATTCCCGTTGAATCCGCTGAGTCTTGATACGGTCAAGGACTCCGTCAAAGCGGGGACGGATTCCGTTACTGTGCATCTGATTGGAAGCAACATTTGCGCGGGATTCCACGCCACATGGACTGACGCTGCTGGAACGACCGTCACGATTCCCGTAAGCGACATCAAGTTCATCGACGAGAACCATCTTGACGTGACGATCGTTCCGGGCCCTGTGGGCGGCGGAAAGCTGATTCTTGAGACTCCGGCCAAGCTGCTTGGTGTTGCCGAGATCAAGGTAGCGTAAGAGCGTGGTGTAGTTATCGTGGCGCAGCAAAGCGAGGGCTCAGGGCACGATCGATCAGGCGGAGCAAGCACCATCACGCGAAGGTTTCAGTCCCGCGAGCCTGAAATCATGCTAGGCTGATTCCCAATCATGTCCAGAAACATTGTGTGTTCCCTGGCTGTTTTCGTTGCCCTGTGTCTCCCTGCCGGAGCCGCCACGGAGCAATGGGTTCAGGTGAAGAGCCCTCACTTTACGGTGGTGACGGATTCAAACGAAAAGCAAGGCCGTCATATCCTCGATCAGTTCGAGCGCATGCGATGGGTTTACCAGACGCTCTTCACCAAGATGAATGTGGATCCGCCGGCGCCGATCCTCGTGATTGCCGCCAAAAATCGCAAGACTTTCCAGAGCTTTGAACCGGCGGCGTATCTTGCCAAGGGACAGCTGAATCTTGCCGGATATTTTTTGAGTTCGCCCGACAGGAACTACGTTCTGCTGCGTCTTGATGCAGAGCAGGAGAATCCGTATGCGACGATTTATCACGAGTACACGCACCTCCAATTCAGGAGCGCCTACGAATGGATGCCGCTCTGGTTCAACGAGGGTTTCGCCGAGTTCTTTCAGAACACGGAGATTCGCAACAAAGATGTTCAGCTCGGAAAACCCAGCGGCGACGATATTCTTTACCTGCGCCAGCAAAGCCTGATTCCGCTTAAGGTGTTGCTGAAGGTCGATGCCACTTCTCCCTACTACCACGAGGAGCAGAAGGGATCAGTGTTCTATGCAGAATCGTGGGCGCTGACTCACTACCTGGAGATGACCGACAAGGAGAAAGGGACACATCGGCTGCCCGACTATCTGAATTCCATGAGCCACCATGAAGATTCAGTCGATGCAGCGACCAAGGCATTCGGCGATCTGAAACAGCTGCAAACGGAATTGGAATATTACATTCGGTCAGGGAATTACAAACAGTTCGTACTCAACAGCTCTGCTGCTCCGATTGACGAGTCAACGTACACGGTAACGAGTCTTTCCGCTGTTGAAGCGGAGGCGGACCGCGCGGATATTCTGGCCAGCGTGCAGCGGCAGACGGAAGCGCGCGCGCTCATTGACGAGATTCTCAAGACCGACCCCAACAACGTGCAGGCGCGTGAAACGATGGGGTCGCTGGAGTTTCGCAATGGCAATCGCGAGGCCGCGCGCAAATGGTATGGGGAAGCGGTAAAGCTCGACTCCAAGAGCTATCTTGCCAACTACTACTTCGGAGCCATGTCGATGGAGGGTGGGAAAAGTGATGAGGACGCCGCGATCGAGTCGAGCCTTCGCGCAACCATCAGCCTGAACCCGGCGTTCGCTCCGGCATATGACCGGCTTGCCACGTTCTACAGCATGCGGCGCAAGAACCTGGATGAGGCGCACACTCTCATCTTGAAGGCTGTTCATCTTGATCCCGGCAACCTTTACTTTCGACTCAATGCGGCCAACGTGGACACAGTGATGGGCCGTTATCCGGATGCCATCGCGATGCTGCAATCCGCGCTGTCAGTGTCGCGTAACCCTCACGATTCGGCAATGGTGAACGGCCAGTTGTCTCAACTGCGCCAATATCAGCAAGCGATGCAGCAGTCTGTGCCGGCACATGAAGTGCTCAATCGCGAACCGCAGGCCGACGTGGGAACTGTTCAAGTGATATCGCCGGCCACCAAGAATACGAAACATCCCGATGAAGCGACAGGTCCGAAACACAATGCGGTTGGAGTGATTCACAAAGTCAGGTGCAGTTATCCGGCCGCGATTGAGTTCCAGCTTGACGGGGAAAAGAAGCCTGTCTTCGTGTATAGCAACGACTTCACAAAAATCGATCTTTCTGCGATTGGATTTACCCCGAAAAGTACGATGAACCCTTGCACGGACTTTGAAGGCGTGAAGGCCAAGATTGAATATGCCGAGGCTGCGGATAGCAGCGTTGACGGACAGGTAGTCGCGGTCGAGTTGCGGAAGTGAGTATCGACCCGTATCTTCGGGCCGGCAACTTGATAGTCCCGCGGCGTTTTGGATCAGGCACCGACTTACCAGCCTCTTCATTTCACGTTTTCGGTGGTCAATGTGGCCGGCTTGTGAACGCTCCACGCGGAAGTTTTCTTTGACTTTGCCGTGTTGAATTCCATATGGTGATTCAGTCAAGAAATAGTTTCAGCTGTGGAGATGAGGCATCTTGGGCGCGAATCCGTTAATCGGTGTGTTTCTGCATTGGCTGGGCGGGCTTGCTTCCGCCAGCTTTTATGTTCCCTATCGCCAGGTTCGCGGATGGTCGTGGGAGACTTACTGGCTGGCCGGCGGCGTGGTGAGCTGGATTGTGATGCCGTGGCTCATGGCGGGGCTGTTGACAAATGATTTGCTGCCGGTGCTGCACGGAGCACCATCGTCCACCATCTTTTGGTCGTACTTCTTTGGCGTGCTGTGGGGGCTCGGTGGACTCACGTTTGGCCTGACCATGCGCTATCTTGGTTTGTCGCTCGGGATGGCGGTTGCTTTGGGCTACACAGCGGTCTTCGGGACGCTGGTCCCACCAATCTTTCATCATCAGTTTGCGCAATTGCTCACGCAGAAATCGGGCGTGATCATCCTGGTAGGCGTAGGCATCTGCGTGCTGGGAATTCTGTTTGCGGGTGCGGCCGGTATCTCCAAGGAGAAGGAACTGTCGAGCGAGCAGAAGGTGGCGAGCATTCGGGAGTTCGATCTGAAACTAGGCCTGGGCGTGGCAACTTTCTGCGGCATTATGAGCTCCTGCTTTGCATTCGGGCTCGACGCGGGAAACCCAATCAAGGCGCTCACCCTCCAACATGGCACGAGCGTGATGTGGCAGGGATTGCCGGTACTGGTAGTGGTGCTGGCGGGCGGATTTACTACCAATTTTGTGTGGTGTGCGGCGCTGAACGTGCGCAATCGCAGCTACGGCGAATACTTCAGAATTCCTGCTGGAGCTGCGGAGCGGGCTGGTGGCGAGCATCCGAAGCTGGAGAATGTTGTTGATGCTCCATCGGCGGAGATGGCGCTCGAATCGGCAAGACGCGGCCAGAGCGCGCCCTCGATGAGCTGGAATTATCTGTTCTCTGCATTGGCGGGAGCGACCTGGTATATGCAGTTCTTTTTCTACACGATGGGCGAAACGCAGATGGGGCGGTACAAATTTTCCAGCTGGACGCTGCACATGGCGAGCATCATCATCTTCAGCACGCTGTGGGGGATTGCATTGAAGGAATGGCGTGGAGTCAGCCGGAGAACGAAGGTGCTGGTGTTTCTAACGCTGCTCACGCTGATAGGGTCTACGATGGTTGTGGGCTATGGCAACTACCTGGGTGTGGGTCAGTAATCCAGACTTGAATCAAGCGTCCGCGGGCTGTGGTGCATGCACGTTCGCGGACTCACTCCCGGCGCTTTCAGCGCCAGAGAGCTGCTGAGCCCAGCGGTGAATTGCTGCTCGCAGAAGTGGTCCGCCGCGGGCCTCGCTCGAGGCGAGCTGAACAGCGAAGTTTCCCACTGTTGAACTTTCTACATTTCCCGGTTCGATGGGACGGCCAGTGCGTTCGGCTGTGAGTTGTGTGAGCAGCTGATTGAGGCTGCCGCCGCCCAGAATATGAATACGATCAAGTTTGCAGCTGAGCATGTGTTCGAGGTTTTGTATTGCCGAGGCGTAACGGCTGGCGAGACTCTCAAAGATCACGCGCGCAAACATTGGCTCGTTGCCGGCCCGGTCGGGTATTTGAGCGTGGCCGGCAAGCTGCAACTGTTCGTTGAGACGGGCAGGCATGTCGCCGTCAAGGAGCAGAGATGGCGCATCGACGGGCACGATACCGGGAAAGCTGTTGCATGCCGCGGATTGCGCGATTAGCTCCGGCAGATTCCACGGACGGCCAGCGACATGCCAGCGTTCCAAACACTGCTTGAGCATCCACATGCCATTGACGTTGGAATGAAAGCAGAAACCACCGCCGGCGGCGCCCTGATTAGTGAAGCCGGCATTCATGGCTTCCTCCGTCGTGAAGGGCGCATCGATGAGCGTTCCAACCAGCGACCACGTGCCGGAACAGATGTAGGCCATGCAATCGAGAGGCGTGGCGATGCCCGCGATGGCGGATGCAGTGTCATGACATGCCGGCACGATGAGTTGCGTGTCGCGGAATGCTTTCAAATCGGCGAGAGGGCCGCGCAATTTGCCAATGACCGTGCCAGTGGAGACGATGGGCGGAAGCGCATTCTTTGAAAGGTTGAGTTCCTTGAGCAGTGGTTCGGACCAGTCGCCGGTTTTAATGTCGACGAGGCCGGTGTGAGTGGCATTGGTGTACTCCGCGACGCGTTGACCACCGAGGCGATAGAGGACGTACTCCGGCAGGCACACCCACGGAGCATCGGGATCGACTCCTGTCGCTGGGTCCGCCAACAACTGATACACCGTGTTGATGCGCAGTGGTTGCGCGCCTGTACGACTGAACATCTGCAATGGAGGAATGATTCCATCGGCGCTTTGTTTGGAGGCGATGGTCCGCTCGTCGCGATAGCAGAAGGGAGGTTGAAGGGGCATGTCGTCCGCATTCAGCCGGACGTAGTCAACGGCCCAGCCATCAACAGCGATGGAAGCGATGCCTTCGGGCGCGGCCCGTGCGGCGGACCGCAGGCCTTCTTCGAGGCCGGCGAGAATTTCTGCAAGCGGCCAGCGGAGCGTTTTCCTGGAGTGCACCGGGCCGTTGGGAATGCGATGGATCAACTCAATGGAAGGACGCCCGGCATGCCAGCGAAGCAGGGAAACGCGGCAACTCTCGGCGCCGAGGTCAATGGCAACGCGGGCACGCGTTTGCGAACGCGGCTCCAGCTTCAAGCCGCTTGCGGATTGCGAGCCGGACACTGTCACCGCAGAAAAGCCTCGGGTAATCCACCGTCGACAGGAATCAGATGGCCCGTCGTGCAGCGAGCGCGAGGGCTTGCCAGGAACATGATCGCCTCTGCGCAGTCGGACGGATCAATGGGCTGATGCGTCAATGTGCGTTTGGCGTAGAAGGTGGCCAGGAGACCGCGCAAGTCCTCGTCGGTCATCGATTCTTCAAATGCGATGCCGTACTTGGCAAGCGAGGCGCGCACGCGGTCACGCGGGAACATGGTAGAGCCCTTGACGACAGTCGCAGGGCAGATTCCATTGACGCGAATCCGGGAGACAGGCCGACGGCCAGTTCGCGGACCAGGTGACTAAGAGCGGCTTTGCTGACGTCGTATGCCTCGCTGCCGCGCTTGGGAACGACGGCGTTGGCTGAGCTTGTTAGGACGATGGAGGCCTCAAGCCCCTGCGCATTGAATAGCTTTGCGGCCTCGTCACAGAGCAGGTAGTTTGACGTTACGTTCACATCGAGCGTCATGGCCCAGAGGGCTTCAGAGATCACTCCGTCGGGAGAAGAGGGGAACATGGCGGCCGTGTTGATGAGGATGTCGGCTCCGCCGAATGCTGCGACAGTGGCTTTGATGGCCTTGCCGATCGCTTCTCGATTTCGAATGTCGACAGCAGTTGACGCAACGAATTCCTTCGACGTGATTTTGGCGAGTTCATCAGCGACGCCGGAGGCCGCGTTTGTGTCGCGGTCGGCGATCATCACGTGCGCGCCGCGAGCAGCAGCAAGCATGGCAACTTCGCGGCCAATGCCGCTGCCTCCGCCTACTACTAGGACGATGCTGCGGCTCAGTTCTTTCTCCGGGGGCTGACGACGAATTTTGGCCTCTTCAAGTGCCCAGTATTCAATGCGGAATGCTTCCGCAAGGGGCAATGCGACATAGTTTGTGAATACCTTGAAACTGGCGGGATCCATGCCGTTGGCGCATTGAGGGACTGTCTTGGCGGGCGTGGATGAATCACTGTCCTCGTGGAGGAGGCTTGCGCCTTCCATGACGTGAATGGCGTTGGTGTAGAACTCGCCGCCAATGCGCGCCTCGGTCTTGTTCTTGCCAAAGCTAAACATGCCGAGGCCGGGGATCAACACGATCGACGGGTTATTGTCGCGAAGGGCGGGCGACTCGGGCAGCGCGTGGGTTTTGTAGTAGGCACGATACTGGTCGCGGTATTGAGCCAGCGAAGCATCGATTTGAGTTTTGAGGGTGGCCACATCCTGACCGTCTGCCCAGGGCACAAACATGGGGCGGATCTTGGTGCGAATGAAATGATCAGGGCAGCTGGTGCCGAGGAAAGCAAGATCTTTGGCGTGCGTCGAATTCACGAACTGGAGTACGTCTTCGCCGTCACTGAAACTGGCAATCCAGCGTCGCTGACCGCTGACGCGTCCGCGCAAAAAAGGTGCAATTTCGATGGCCAGGTCTTTACGACCGGGGCGCGATTGCACAGCGACGCCGCCGAATCGAACCGATCCTTTTTTGGCGCCATGATTCGCGATAAACTGTCCGATCTGATCGATCACGGTGAGCGTGCTGAGGTAGCACTCGCGTTGCGTCTCGCCCCATGTGAACAGGCCGTGTCCCCCAAGAACGATGCCATCGCATCCGGGATTGTCTTCAACGGCGCGCTTCATCATCATGGCCAGTTCGAAGCCCGGCCGTTGCCATGGCACCCACACGAGCTGATGATGGAATGCACGGTTGAACTCATCCATCTTGGCCTTGCCATTGGCTGATGCGGCGAGGGCGATACCCCAATCGGGGTGCAGGTGATCGACGTGCGGATAGGGAAGGAAGCCGTGAAGGGGGGTGTCAATGGATGCCGCAACCGGATTGTTCCGGAAGGCGGCGATCGCGTACATCTCGACCATCGAATCTTCGGTCTCGGGCCCGCCATAGATATTCTCAAGAGCGAGCAGTTTCTCTTGATAGAGAGTTGCGAATCCGCCGCGCTTAATGCTGCCCAGATCACCACCACTGCCCTTGACCCACAGCACCTTCACCACTTCACCGGTAAGGGGATCACGCTCATCGACCTTTGAGCTTGTGTTGCCGCCGGCGAAGTTAGTGATGCGCAGGTCAGAACCCAGCAGATTGGAACGGTACCGCAGTAATTCGGGTTCATCCAGCTTGCTGGCTACGGCTGGATCCCAGCGGTCTTCAAGAAACTTGAGGGTGGGGGAAGATACAGTGGCAACTGCCATGGGGAACACCTTCTTCGTCGTGCTATGTGATGACGATAGCACAGACCGAATGCAATAGGGAATCTGTTTCGAGAGTGAATTTCCAAATAGAAATCGCTCGCTTCGTAAGTCCGTTTATTCCTTTGCTCCGGGGTTTTCGTCGGCGGCCAGCGACTCCGGGGTCACCACGTAATGCCGCACGTAGTTGTACGGGGGGACGATGCGACCGCGAAGCAGCGTGATGCCGAGTTGAATGAGCCGTGGACCATAGCTTTCAGCTCCATGCGAGATGGAACCGATGATGGCGCTTGAATTTTTGCGCATCTCTTCAAGCACTTCCGGAATGCAATCTTGTCCGGCGATTGCGAAGTCTTGCTCGCGTGCGTTTTGTCGCGCCGCATCGAGCACACCGAGCGCGCTGGAATCAGTGGACGCGGCTACCAGGATTCTCTGACCCTTGCGCTGCGTGCGAAGGAATTCATTGACAGCGACAAAGCTGGGCTGGCGCATTCCGCGTCCATCGAGGCGCAGGAAGCGGTCTGACGGAATTTGCGGAAGGCGCTCACGGATGCCTTCGAAGGCGCCGGTGATACGGCTCTGGACAAAGCTGCCGGCCTCAGAAAAGCCAACGCCGAGAACCCAGTCGACCTTGCACTTCCACTTGTTGCAGGCGTGCTGCGCCAGCAAAGCGCCAGCTTCGTAGCCTACCTCAAAGTTATCCACGCCAAAGTAAGTGGCATTGGGATGGGGAACGTCAATTGCGATGAGGGGGATTTCGGCCCTCTTGAAAATGTGGGCGATGTGCGGAGCCACATGTTCCTCAACCTGAAACTCCAGGACCAGATCCACGCGTTGGCGCACGAACTCTTCGGCATTCTTGATAGCAAGATCGGGATCGTAGCGATTGTCGAGGTGAAGCAGTTCCACGCCGGCCGCGGCAGCGGCGGAGGTCACGCTGGAAGTGACTGCGAGAGAGAAGGGCATTTCGCCGCTCTGCGCGGCGACGCCAAAACGAAGCCGGCGCGGACGCGAAACCAAGCGGTATTGCCCGCTCTCTCCCTGCGCGACATAGCCGCGGTGGACCAGGGTCTTGAGGATTCGGTAGACGCTGGTTTTGGAAATCTTGGTCTGCTGGTACACATCCTCGAGCGCGATGGGGCCGTTGGTCTGTTCGAGCAATTCAAGAACATCCAAAGCCTTGGAGAGAATCGGGATCAGGTAAAGCCGCTTGATCTTGGGTTTCGACAACCTGCCGTTCCTCCGTGCACACGGGCTGAGAAGATTATTCCAGCATACTATGCGTAAGAACTTACTGGTGCGAGCTTTGCGCCACGTTCGGCGCTGATGCGCTCAACGTAGCCACTCTCGGCGAGGGCGGCTAGCGGATCCTGGGGGATGCCTCGCAGCGCGCGCCACTCCTTTAACGAGCGGACGCACGTCATTCCAGAATGCCCCACGGAACAACTCTTCAGCTTTGACCAATTCGCAATCTTCCTGCAGGCGTTCCAGCCGGCTGTGATCGACCAGGGCAGCTTTCAGCCAAAGCTCCTGGGCGGTCGCGACCGTCTGAATCATGGCCTCCATTTTCCCCTTCAGGTTATGGCTCTGGTCAATCATGAAGGCCACATCTTGAACCAGCTCCGGGCCAGACAGCTGGATTTCGTGGAAGATGCGGAAGATCTGGTAGGGGTCAATCGAGCCAAGTGTCAGGTCATCGTCGGCATATCGACGATCGTTGAAATGGAATCCGCCCAGCATTCCAGTGTGCAAGAGCCACGCGACGACCTGTTCGATGTTCTGGGCGGCGTAGTGGTGCCCGGTATCGACGAGGACGCGTGCCTGCGGGCCAGCCTTGGCAGCGAGGTGAGCGGCCATGCCCCAATCGGCGATGTCAGTGTGATAGAACGCGGGCTCGAATGGCTTGTACTCCACGAGCAACCGCTGGTTGGGAGCGAGACCCTCGTGCGTGCGGATCAGGGCTTCTTCAAGCCATGCAATCCGCTTGCGAATGCTTTGAGTACCCGGATAGTTGGAGCCGTCGGGCAGCCACAACGAGATATCACGCGAGCCAAGTTTGACTGCGATTGCTACTGAATCCAACATGTGATCAACTGCGCGTCCCCGAATTTCCGCTGACGGGTTACACAGTGATCCGAACTTGTATTCCTGGTCTTGAAACAGGTTCGGATTGATAGATCCCGCAGAGACTCCATATCGCCTCTCGAGTTTGTGTACGTTCTCGGCATCCGATAGTCCGTTTGGCAGATCCCACAGTACATGCAATGCCAACGTCGGAGTTGCTCCTGTGAGCTTGTGAACCTGCCCGGCATCGCTGAATTTCTCCTCGAGGGTAGAAGCTGCGCCGGCTTGCAGGAATTTGCCAAAACGCGTGCCGGTATTGGCGAATCCCCACGACGGAATCTCGATTTGAAAAGAATCGAGGGCCCGGAACGCGGCTTCCTGAAGGCTCGAATTTAACTGCATGTCTACCTGCCTTGTTCGTGAATTCCTGAAACGCGGCGATTAGCCCGTGTTGTCCTGAGGCGCCGACCTCCGCGCAATTGAGAATCAGGCGCTACCACAACTCTGCAATGTGAGACGTTCGGTGTTCGATCCCGGTAACAATTCCCGCAAGCGCCATGAGCCTGGTCGTGTGCATCGTTTCGCGATGCTGCCCACTCACTCGTCGCTACACAGTTGAGGTTGGCGAGGAGGTGCATCTCCCGCGCAACTTGATTTGATTTCAAATCTGCTCTGCATTCATTGTGGATCAAGTTCTTCAGACGAGCACACCGACTTTGGAAATCGCATCCTAGACCATTTTAATCTCGTTTGTCTAATGGAACTTGTTTGTATGAGGAGATTCATTGTTTAGATTCCTGCCTGCGAATCGTTCTCCGAGGCAACCTGATCTGTTCCTCCGTTCAATTGCAAATGGGTTGGTTGGTTCGCACCGAAACCCGCCCAGAATGCGCTCATGCGAGAAGGAAGATGAGATTAAGCGATTCACCTGTGGCATTTTAGCGACGGGATTCGGTGTCTGCTGATTTTCCAAAAGGGAAACAAAATTCTACTTGACAAACGACATAGCGCGTGGGTAGCCTCGCGATGCATCTGGATAGGCTGTTTCCCACCCTGCGTCCCCAGTGGTCAGCCGGCCAAAGACTCGCCCATGCCAATCGGATGCACGTAAAACAAGTACGACTTTTTTGGAGGTTCAAGAGATGCGATCAATCCGTATTGCCCTCTGCATTGGTCTTCTGTTGCTGGCCGGAAGGCTATTCGCACAAGGCGGCGCAACGGGTACCATCCTGGGAACGGTGACCGATACAAGCGGCGCCATAGTCCCCAACGCGAAAGTGACGATCACCAATACTGCAACCGGTTCCGCCTTCAAAACGGTCACCAGTTCAGCCGGCGATTTCAACGCACCATCTCTCAGCCCCGGGCCGTACAAAATCATCGTTGAAGCGCCGAACTTCGAGAAGTCCGTGACCAATACTGTTACCCTCACGGTCGACCAGAAGGTTCGCATCGACGTTTCGCTGAAGCCAGGCGCCGTAACCGAGACAATGGAAGTGACGGCGCAGGCGGTCACGCTGGATACAGACAGCACGGCATTAACTCAGTTGGTGAGCCAACAGCAGGTGGAAGAGCTGCCTTTGAATGGCCGCAACTTTATGCAGTTGCTGCTGATCGGTGCCGGTGCGGTGACAGTGGGCGGCGAGCAGGGCACAATGCGGCAGGGCGAAGGCAATGCCATTAGCGTCAACGGCGGCCGTCCCGAGGGCAATAGCTACACACTCGACGGATTGGTTAACACCGATCCAGCCCTGGTCACCCCGGCAGTAATTCTGTCCCAGGACGCGATCCAGGAATTCAAAGTGGAGAGCGGCAACTATCCGGCGGAATACGGATTCTCAGCCAGCCAGATCAACATTGTCAGCAAGGGCGGGTCCAATAGATTGCATGGGGCGATTTTCGAAGACAACCGCAACGATGCATACGACGCATTGCCCTTCCCAACGATCAACCAATTTATTGCTGGTGGGAAAAAGACATTGAATCCCCTATTGCGTCAGAACCAGTTTGGTTTCGTCGCGTCGGGGCCGGTCTTCATTCCCAAGCTGTATGACGGTCGGAACAGAACCTTCTGGATGGTTAACTACGAGGGTTGGCGCATCAATAACGGCGGCATCGCAGTCGAGACACTTCCCAACCCGGCCACTTTGCAGGGAGATTTCTCAGCGGAAACCTATTCGCCAATCGGCGGCTTGCCGGGCGGCCCATTGCCAATTTACGGAACGGCGGATTGCTCGACACTTTTGGATAAGGGGCAAAATTGCATGCCCGTCGATCCGCTCACCGGACAGCCATTCCCCGGCAACGTAATCCCTGCCGCGCGCTTTACGAGCCGCATCGGGCTGGTCGCGGTCAAACACAAATTCTGGGCAGATCCAACTGTCGCCAACCAGCCTGAGGGCATCTCCAACTTCACCAAGGGCTATGCTGGAGCGTTGACCACTAATCAGCAGACCTATCGTGGTGATCAGAACCTTGGAAGACTGGGTTCGGTCTTCGGGCGCTTCACTTATTCCAAGTACGTCAACCATTCCCTTTACAACTCGGGTTCCCTTGACTACGGGATCGAAGCGTACTTCGAAAACCAGAAGGCCTATGCGTTGTCCCATACCATCAATATCGGTCAGAAGAACGTGAATAATTTCCGCTTCGGCTACCTGAGCGCGAGTGCTCCGGAGAGTTCGCAGACGCCGCCTTCTTCGCTGGCGGGTGAGTTGGCGGAGACAGGCGTATTTACAAAGTTTGGGCCGCTGCAGGAAACCTGGCCCAACGTTGGCTTGAGCGGTTACGCCAGTGGCGGTGGCCCCGTGAATTCTTATAGCGGCTCCGAGAGCCCTGCATGGGAATATGCTGATTCGTTCACGTCGGTTCACGGACGCCATACTCTTGGATTTGGCATTGACTACCGCGACTATTCGTTGACCCGCAATCTGGACGACGATTTCTACGGGGACTGGGGCTTTAACGCGGCGAACGTCCGGAATAACTCAGCCGGCGGCAGCTGCCCCAACGCGGCGGTTTCGGTCAACGGCGGCGCGACTGCTTCACTGTGCGGGACCGGCAACGGTATAGCCGACATGATGTTGGGCTACTACTCATCCGCAGGCGGATTTGTGCCGGGCCCACTGAGCCCAACAACCGAGGCTGGCAACCCCCAGACGCACCTTTTCAAGTATCTTGCGCCTTACGCTGAGGATGACTGGAAGGTGACGCCAAAGTTGACCGTGAGCCTGGGCCTCCGCTGGGATTTTCGCGCAGCGACCACCGAGAAGGATAATCACTTCTTCTGGCTCGATACGAAAAATGCCAACGGCGGACTTTGCTATGCAGACCCGAAGCTGACGACAAACGGTGTTGCACCCGGTGGCGACGGGACTAGCGGTCCCATTCTGCGCTACTGCGGTTCCGTACCGCATCCAGGCTCTAAAACGCCATTTGCCCCCCGGTTTGGCATGAACTACCGACTGACTGACAAGACAGTGCTTCGTGGCGGCTACGGCATCTTCTACGACTCCTACGAGGGTCGCGAGATCGATGACTCGGCGGATATTTATCCGTACAGCATCCGTAACAGTCTCAACCCAGGCAGCGACCCCGCTCTGCCGAAGCTTGGCAACCAGTTGTTCCCCTCCTACAGCACCCTGGGGGCTTTCCCGGCATCGACCCTGTCGTTCATCGCAGTCATCGAATCGGAGAATCCTCTCAATCCGTACGTCCAATCCTGGACGGCCTCAGTGGAGCGCGAAATCGCGAGGAATACAACCCTTGAGGTGAACTACATCGGAACCCACGCCGTCCACCTTCTGAATCGGCGCAATATCGCTCAGCCTTACGCTCTTTCAACGGCTGACCAGCCATTCTGCCAGCATAAGAATTCAGCCGGCGATTACGACAACTTTGACAAGGCACCCTGCAATCCGCACGTTGCTGATACGAGTGGCAACTTCCCGCGGCTGCCCTACAAGAACTTCACCAACTTTTACATTGACAGCGACTTCCACGGCTATTCCCACTACAGGGCTGTCAATGTGAAGTTCGAACGCCGTGCCGGTGACATGGCGTTGACGTCCGTCTATTCCTGGGCCAACAGCAAGGACAACAAGTCGGCTACAGCGGGTGTGGGTGCAAGCGGCACCGGCTTCCAGGGCTTCATGGACAACCACAACACGGATCTTGATTACGGTCCGTCAGACTTTGACGTTGATCAGCGGTTCGTTTCGAGCTTCATTTACAACGTGCCGATTGGGCGCGGTAAAAAGATTGCCTCGAACATAAACAGGGCAGCAGACCTACTGGTGGGCGGATGGGAACTGACCGGTATTGCCACATTCCAGACCGGATTCCCGTTTGGTGTCGGAACCAGCGATCTTGGTAATGTGCAAGCCACGGTTGCTCCAAGGGCGAACAAGGTAGCGGGCTGCGATCCCAAGGCCCATCTGACGCAACAGTTCCAGCGCCTCAACCTTTCGTGCTTCTCTCAACCTTTACCCGGTACGTTTGGAAATACGGGCCGCAACTTCCTTCGCCAACCCGGCATTAACAACTGGGATATGGGTTTCGCGAAGAACTTTCACTTCACCGAGACCGTGAACTTCAAGTTGACGGTTGATACGTTCAACACCTTCAACCATCATCAGTACAACGTTGATGTGGGTGGATTGACAGTTGGCGGATCGGGCGGCGGCTCGACCATTGACGCCAGCACGAACTCCGGTGCGGCAACTGGGGGAAAGATCACGGGAGCATCGGCCCCTCGCATCATTCAACTTGGTGGGAAACTGACGTTCTAGCCGCCCGCTGCCGAGTTACTCAAACTCCGCCACGCCAATTATTGGCGCGGCGGAGTTTTTCTGTGGCGGAGATAGAATCGAACGATGATGAGCAACCCAACTAGACTGGCCCTGACATTGGTAATCGTCGGTTACTTTCTCTTAGTGCCACTAGCGATTGCGGGCGGCCAGGATGATTCTGCGACCCTTGCCGAGTCGGGTCAGAAAGCCTTACTCGCCGGTCGTTATGCTGAGGCCCGAAGCAACTTCGAGCAGTTGGCTAAGCTCGAACCCGAAGTCGCGGAAGTGCATGCCACTCTCGCCGCGATCTACTTCAAACAACGTGCGTATGATCTGGCCGTCACAGAGATAAATACCGCCCAGAAAATTAAGCCGAACCTTCCCAAGCTGAATAGTCTACTCGGTCTTTCTTTGTCCGAATTGAATCAATTCGCAAAGGCTCTCCCGCATCTTGAGCAAGGATTCAAGCAAACGGCCGACACCGCGATCAGGCGGATGTGTGGACTGCAACTGCTCCGCGCCTATACCGGGCTTAGCCGTGATTCCGATGCCGTCGAGACAGCCCTGGCACTGAACAAGCTCTATCCCGATGATTCCGAAGTCCTCTATCACACCGGGAGAATATACGGAAACTTTGCCTTTATCGTAATGTCGAAATTGCATGACAATGCGCCAGATTCAATCTGGACCCTTCAGGCTCAAGGCGAGCTGCACGAGAGCCAAAAAGCGTACGATGAGGCGATTTCTTCCTTCAATCACGTTCTTGCGCTAGACCCTCATCGACCGGGTATCCACTACCGGATGGGGAGAATTTACTTGTCCCGTTTCCTGGAAGTGCAAAAAACAGAAGACCGGGACGCGGCGATGCGCGAGTTCAACGCGGAATTGGCGATCGATCCAGGCAATGGGAACGCCAAATATGAATTGGCTAGCATGCAGGCGGATCTTGGAAATCCGGACGAAGCCCGACAACTATACGAACAAGTATTGGAGCACTATCCAGACTTTGAAGAGGCCTTGGTAGGGCTCGGCGGTGTGTGCCTGGATAGCCAGAAACCGGAACAGGCCTTGATCGCGCTGGAACACGCCATTAAGCTGAATCCGAAAGATGATGTCGCATGGTACCGGCTAGCGCGAGCAGACAGAGCCATGGGCAATAAGGAAGGGCAGCAGAGGGCCTTGGCCGTTTTCCAGCAGCTCAGCAGAGCCAAGCCTCTGCATAAACCCATTGGTGATGAGGTTACGCCTCAACAACTCGGTTCAAGCGAACAGCCCTGATGCGCGAGTAGAGATTCAGGGGTTTGAAGGTTAGATGACAGGGAGGCAACCTCGTGCAACGAATTGCGTTTCAATTACGCCTGAAGGAAGGTATGGGGCCTGCATACGACCGCGATCACGCTGCGGTGTGGCCGGAGATGCTGGACCTGCTCAAGCGGGCCGGGATTTCCGAGTACTCCATTTTTCGCCGCGATGAACTGCTCTTCCTCTACATGCACATTGAGGGGGACTTCGATGCGATGTGGGACGAGATCGACCAGGACCCAGTGAACCGTCGCTGGCAACAGGCAATGTCTGCTTACTTTTTATCTGACCATGGCGCGCGCGAGGGCGAGAGGTTCCCTATGATGAGAGAGGTGTTTTACCTCCCTTAATAAAGTTAGCAGACCTGGATGAACGGGATTTCGAGCAATCGTGCGAGTTTTTTCAGCCTCGTTCCCTGATGTCCGAGGCCGATTGCGCAATGATGCGCTGGACCCTGGGCGTTCCAGGCTTCGACAAACCCTCGCGCACCGATACTGAAGCGATAGTGACTGTTCGTGTTTCCAATGCGAAGCACTTCCCCTGGAACACATTCGGCCTCGGCGGCCAACAATTTGAACCCATGTGCGCGGTCTTCGACAACCGACAGCAGCGTAACCGGGCCATGCTTGACGCTCATCTCCACGGAAAGCCCGCGGCCCACTTTGCCGTGATAGACCGCGAGCGGCTTCACCTTGGTTTTGCTCCCTGCGATGGCGATGTGTCCGGGCCCGTCGTGACCCATTAAGACGTGATCGGCCTTCAGGTCGAGCGCGTAGTACTCGGTGAACGATCCGCCCGCGCCCAGGCTATCCATGATCTTCATCGCGAGCACATTCTTTACTTCGTACTCGCCAGCAACGGGAATACCGCGAGCAGTCAGAAGCGAAGTACCGAGAATGATGGAACTCATCGTATCTTCGTTTGCCGGAACGCCCGTGCCCATGTAGTAGTAGGCCAGAGAACGCAGATCGTGGGCGGCTGCGAAACGATCGAGAGCCACCGAAGTGCGGGCCGCGCGGGCGAGTTCCTCTTGGGAGCAATCGGGTTGGACGTCGAAATGAGAGTGGAAGTCCTCAATACGTGCAGCGATGTGCTCATCGCTCACCTGCTCGCGAAGGCCGCTTATTTCATCCACTTCAAGATGCTCGATATGACTTCCAAAAGTGATGGCGACCTGCGTGGCATCCGTCATGATGTCGAGCATGCCGCTGTAGTAGTGGCCTAGCAGGCCCAAGCGATTCTCTGCTAAATCCTTTTTGACGCGGGCCGCGATGATCCATTCCGAGATTTCATTCCAGGCCGTTTCATCGTCCAATACGCCGGTGATTTGGTTGAAAGAGATTCCGGCCCGTGCGAGCACGTTGGATATTTCGGGCACAGGACAGGCCGAGCAATAGGCAAGCCACTCACCGGTCATCGACGTTCTGTCCGGCAGACGGTTGAATGACTCGTAGTCGATCGCTGCCCGGGGCTGAAGGTTCAGCACGAGGACCGGAACCCTGGCCCGCTGCACCATTGGCAGGACGGTGCTAGACAGCGCATAGGTAGTTACATAGATGACGAGCAGATCGATGTCGGCACGACGGCACTCGTGGCCCGCCTCGCGGCCGCGTTGCGCATGTATCAACCAACCCGAGATGCTCTACAATTGCGCCGGCCCGGTGCAAGCGCTCTCCGGCCTCTCGCACGTAACCTTCAAGGCGGGCTCGCAATCCCGGAAACTGGGCCCAGTAGGCATCAAGCCCGATTCCGCACAATCCCACACGCACTGCAGTTCCCATGCTTTCCTCTCGTGTGTCGTTGTGAATGACCTTATAGGCATCAATGGGCGATCAACACGATCACGGCAAACGGAGCGACCTTGATCTCTGAACCTTCAATCTTGCCGGCCCGGGGCTCCTCGTCCCCCGACGCTTCGTCCACCGTCAGGGATGAAGCATTCTCTAGATCGGAGCTCACTTTCACCGTCTTCTCGCTGTTGGTCTTGTTTGCCAGCAGGACTTTCTTGCCCTGGGGAGTGAGGAAGCCCTGTATCAGCACGTCGGACGAGCCGTTCTCCTGCGGGGTATTGGCTACAAGTTTATCGCCCGGATGGAAATTGTCTTTGATCAGTTTGAGCACCCAGTAGCGGGCGTTGGGTTTGCCGTTGTTGTAATCGATCATCGACACGCTGGGAAACTGCGAGGGATACCCCACCAGCTGCGACTCGCCAATAACGTCCACACCAAGTTTCGAGAGTTCAACGAAGAGATAGCTGTACAAGGATCCCGCGGCGTTCCAATAACGATGCGGGATGTGATCGGGCATTGCTTTGGAGGCGTTGATTTCGATCCCGTCCGTTGGCAGGATCACGCCCAACTCGTCGGTATCGATCTGGGTCTTGGGTGAAAGCCGGTCGCGAATGGAAATGATGAAGCGCGTAGACGCAAGAAAACCATCCGCCTGGTTAAAGAAAGTATGCTGCCAGCCGTCCAGGGACTCATCCAAAGCCGGCGAAGCATAGAAGTGGAAGGAGATGAAATCGAGGGGAATGCCCGGCTTGTGATTCCTGGGGTTGAGGAAGTACTCGTAGTACTTGGGATTGGCGCCGGTCGCCGCCAAAGCGAGCCCCATGAACTTGGTCTCGGGGCTCACCTTGTGAATGCCTTCGACGATCGCGTCGTAACGCTTGGTGTAGTCCTCCGGCGTGGTGTTGTGCTCGAAATCCACTTCATTCAGAATTTCCCAATAGGGCAGAGCATAGTGGTATCCCGACTCATGCTTCTTGCCGTTCTCATCGGTAAATCCACCCTTGGAATACCAACTCACCAGGCGCCCGAAGTAATCACCAAGCTCCTTGCCGGTGGGATCGCGCAATTCCGTTCCCTGCGTGTACTTCCAAAACACCTGATTCGGATCTGCTGGATATTCCACTGGCTTGTCGGTCTTGAACATCCATGCCGGAATGGTGCTGAAATTCACGATTGTCGAGTGACCCTGCGTCGAGTTGAGGAAGTCCTTCGTTACTGGATCAATGTAGGTGAAGTCCCAGGATGTCTTCTCCTTGGTAGGAGGCTCCAACTCGGCGACGGCAATCTTGGGGTAGGGCAACCAAGGCACATAGCGAACATAATCGGCGCCGAGCGCCTTTAGCGCCGAGAAGGAACCGTCGTGAATCGGGGAGCCCGGATTCAGCATGGGATTGGTCACGACCTGAAGAGTAGGCGTGGACTTGGAAACGATGACGGTCTTCCCCCAGTCGATCGCCATTTTCTGCTGAGAATCCTGGGCGAGGGTCGTGGAAACCGCGGCGCTGAGAATCCAAATGGCAACACTGAGATTCCTGGTAATTCGGTGTGAAAAATCGCATCGTGCACCCTCCCCTTAAGCTACGGCGCAACCCTAGTCTTCCCGGTTGAGCGCAGGCAAGAGTGATTTCAATGAATGATTGCGTTTGTTTCGATCCGCGGACCGACGAGATGCAAAATATCGCCAAAAATTGCACGAATCCATCAAAAAGCTCGGCAATCTCGTATCGCGAGGTTCTACACTTAGACGTAAATGTTTCATAATGTGGACCATCTATAAAATGAAATCGCTAATCCGCGCATGCAACGTTCTGAAGGCATTTGAGGATCAATCGGAGTGCCTCCGCTTGTCTGAGGTTGTTGCCCGCACGGGCATGAACAAAACGACAGTACTGCGCATGCTCTCGACGCTGGTCGATTGCGAATTGATCACGCGCGTCGACGGCACAAAGTACAAACTGGGCATTCGCCCGTTAGGAAAAAAACGCTATCGATTTGGATACGGAATGCAGAGCGCGGAGTTTGGCTTCAGCCGCGCGGTAACAGAGAGCCTGCAGCGCAGCGCCGCAGCGGCCGACATCGATCTTCTGGTTCTCGACAACGAGGACAGCCCCACCGTGGCACTTCGCAATGCAAATACCTTTGTGCGGGAGGGCGTTGACCTGGTCATTGAGTCACAGACCGACTCTCGCGTTGCGGGACAGATTTGCGCGCGCATCCGTGCCGCATCCATTCCCATCGTCGCGCTTGAGATTCCTCTCCCGGAAGCGATCTATTATGGTGCCAACAACAGCCAGGCCGGGCTGATCGCAGGCCGCTTCCTGGCGCGATGGGCGGAGCACCATTGGCAAGGCAAGGTTGATGAACTGCTGCTACTGGAGCTCCCCAAGGCTGGGCAGGTGCCGAATGCGCGCATTCTTGGCAGCATGCTCGGAGTGATTGAGCGTCTTGTATGGGTGTCGGAGAGACAGATCAAAATCCTTCGCACCAGTGGGCACTATGAGAATACTGTGGCCCTAACGCGGAATCACCTGCGCCGAAGCCGATCGGAAAGAACGCTGGTTGCCGCAATCAATGATCCATGCGCCCTCGGAGCGCTTGAGGCCTTCAGAAACGCGGGTAGGGAAGAGCAATGCGCTATTGTGGGCCACAACGCTTCACCAGAAGCGCATGCGGAGTTGGCACGCAAGGGGTCGCGGCTGGTCGGCTCTGTGGGATATTTCCCGGAGCGTTACGGAGAAGGGGTCATTCCCCTAGCGCTTGATATATTGGCTGGTCGGCCAGTGGCGCCAGCAACTTTTGTGCGCCACGAGATGATCACTTCATCCAATCTGCGCACTTTCTACCCAGCGAATTCATAGGGTAGGCCGGTTCGACTTGATCTGTTCCTTCGCGCATTCAATCGAATCAGGTAACGATCACGATTTGTGAAGCAGGCTTTGCTCGGGCGTGCGCGGTCGCCATTTGTACACCGCCTGCGAGTTCTTCCTGTAGTACTTCTGTTGCGCGGAAGCACTCCGTGTAGCGATGTAATTGTGTGCGACCCGGGAAGTGTCATCGTAGTTGGCGGTGGAGTCGCTGTTCGGCCAGTCGCTGCCGAAGAAGATTCGATCCTCTCCAAACAGGTCCCAGAAATGGTCAAGGGCAGCCTTGTAATACTCCACGTCAAACCGAATTTTGCCGTCGACTCGGCGCACGATTTCAGTACCCTTTACGAAGACGTTGGGCCGCTGTCCCAGCTCGCGAAGATTCGCTTCATAGGCAGATCGGGCTGACTCCTCGGCGGGAATGGGGGCACGCGGCAGGTGGTCGATCACAATGCGCAGGTCCGGAACCCGGTCGGAAACTTTGACAATCGCACTGATCAATTGCGCGTCAGGATTGGCCGACTCGAGCACCAGGCCGCCTTGGGCCAGCAGTTTCAATCCGGCTACGAATTCGGCATTCTCCGTGGAGGCACCCAGGTCGCGATTCCAAAGGTTTCCATATCGGATTCCAAAGAAGAGCGGGCTGCGATGTAACCGGTCAACCGTTGCGGCGAAGTCGGGCGCTCCTGGCTCCAGATTGCCAATGAAACCAAGCATGATGGGACTGTGCTCGACGACGTCCTGCAGCCAGAAGTTGTCCACCATCCATGCACTGCACTCAATGGCGATCGCGCCGACAACTTGGTGCGGCTGAGCCAGTGCCTTGTACCGGGACGGCAGAGCAGGCTTATAGAGCACGGTGTCGGTCTTTTCCGGCCACGGAACGCCACCGGGCCGCGTGGGATCAAATAGATGAATGTGCGTGTCAATCACTGGCATGGTCGTCAGCATGGGACTGCCGACAGCCTCGAGAACCGGCGCCCACGCGGCACCCACAGTCAGCGTCGCACCCGATTTCAATAGGTCTCGTCGCTTCACTTTGATTCCACTCGTGTCACGCTCATCGGTTTTTGTTCCGAGCAGTGCAACCAATCCAGCCGCCAAAACGGAGAAGCCGGCCAACACGTAAAGCCGCGCAGTCGCAAAGCCAAAATACCGGTCGCTATCTTACCCATTAGATGGAGATGAGCCGAAGCAGTTCGTCCAGTTGTGGGTGAACTTGCTTCGGCCCGGCGAATGCGGTTGTCACGCGTACTCCCGTCCGCTTGACAGCCGCAACGACATTATTCCGCTTGTGCCCTCACCACAGTTACGGGCCCCAAAAGTCCCGAAGGAAGCAATGGCGAGTTTGCCTTGTAGGGCTTCACATCAGCATACGTGTATTTGGTTGCTCCCGGCTGTAGATCGCCGACCAAGCGGTTGACCCAAGAGTTGATTACTTTCACCACAACCTCATTAGCGCCGGGTTTGAGAGCTGATGTGGCATCTACGCGGTACGGCGTGTGCCACACCTGGCCCAATGCCTTTCCATTGACTGTGACTTCGGCCAGGTTCTTTACATCGCCCAGGTCGATCCAGACACGAGATCCCGTCTTCAACCAATCAGCCTGAGCCTGGATCGTTTTCGTATAAGTTCCCGCTCCGGAGTAATACTTCACACCCGCGTCAGCGTTGTCACTCCATGAGGCCAGCGAATCCAGCGTAATGGAAGCGGGCGCTCCCATCTCCGGTTGGAAGCTGACCTTCCACGGTCCATCAACCGTGGCGAGATTCGATTCGGTTATCTTCGGCAATTTGTGTGAGGTTTCCGTAGTCGGCTTGCGGAATACCACAAATACGGTTCCCCAGGATTCAAGATGAAGCGGAACGGTCGTTCGCCCATCAGCAATTTGATAGGAGACAGGCTCAGTTTTCCCCGTCTCGGCCCGCCACAACTCCGGTGCTTTTCCGGTAACCCTAAATGTTGCATCCACTGATTCGGCCCGGTCGCTGCGGTTGTCGACGAAGTAAATGTCTCCTGTTGCCACCTTGCGATGAACAAAGAGGATCCGCGTATCGCTCTCCGGCTTGGTGTAGTCAAAGTCGGGCTCCACCTTGAGGGAAGAGAATACGTCCCCAATGTTTTGGCCCGCGTATACCGACCCTTTACCTACCTTATGCACGCCCGAGCCGTCGCCAAAAAGTTCGTCATTCAGTTTTTTGAACTCAGCCTCGTCATCCGCCAGGCTGGCATCGTCGATCGGTTTTGGACCAGCAACCTGCGCACCGTCCTCAACTAGTTTGTGAATGGCTCGCAACACCGGCAGCGACATGTGCTTGCTGTAAGGATCGAGCCCGAGCAAGCTGTAACTCATGCCACTCTTCGTCGTGAGTCGCCCGTTCGCGACACTGAGTTCGTGGATCAAAGCGTCGGCATTCACGTAGTCGAAGCCGTAGCCCGCGGGCACGTCTGGCGCCTTCTTGTCGAAGATCGCCGTCAGGTTCGAATCTTCGCCGTAGAAGTAAATCAAGTCGGCGCCGAAGTGGCCCTGTTGCAGCATGAAGCTGGTGCGCGCAAGGTATTTGATCCATGGGCCCGCCTGTTCTGCCCATGTCTCGTTGCGGTTGAACCATTGTCCGAATGGTCCAAGGGTCAAGCCCGGCGCATGGCCTTTGCCGACCATCGGCTGGTGCGCCGACTCGTGAATGACGAAGCGATTGATGCCGTTCAGAAATTCCTGATCGGCCGTGGGCTTGAGGGTCGATGGCGACCAGGCCCACGGCGCGGCAGCTGCAGTCATGGATTCGGCGGCAGCCACATTTTGGCCGTAAATATGGGCCACTGAAGCTGATTCCCGATCGTCCGCGTTGTAACCGAATGTCTCGTTGTTGAGCCCCGGTGTCTGCGTCCACATGGCGCTCATGGGAATCTCGTTGAACTTCTTCACTTCCATGCCGTCCGCAACAAATGCGCGCCCGCCTTCGTGCGACTCTCCGTAGTGCGCCATGTTTCTTTCGTGGAGAGTGGCTTCCAGTTGACCATAGTGCTCGTTGGCAATCAGGTCGGCGATGGTCTTGCGAAAATCCCACAGGAAGCGATCACTTGCTGAAGCACTCTCCACCACCTGTCCTGCCAGCACCGGCATCCATGGCAACGGATCATAACCACGCAGCTTCTTGAACTGTTCGATCATGTGATCGGTCCAGTTCTGCGATCCAGCCTCCCAACTGTCGTTAATTACGTAGCGGATGCCTTTCTTGCCCATCAGTTCGGCGCCAACTGTTTCCTTGTAGCTGTCCAGAAACTTGTCGAAGTAGTCCTTCACATAGCCGCGGTCGAGTTTGTCTACTTCGAGTCCGGTCGCTTCTGCGGTGGCCGGATGGTTGGTGATGCCCAGCAGAGAATAGCCAAAACGCAGCACCACCCAGTCACCGGCGGGAGGCGTCCAGTCCAGCGTTCCATCGGCGCTCATCTTTGAGGTCAGGTCAATCACTTCCGACTTGCGAACCGCATCGGCGGGGTCCACCGCAGGTGTCGCATATCCGTAGAGGTCCCCTTCGGGAACGAATGCCGCCTTCTCTTCAAATCGATTGACGCGGGCGCCCGGATGCAGCACTAACTCCGCCACTTCATAGGCAGTGGGCTTCGGAGGGAGCTTGATGCCAAAGGAATCCGCATCCAGCCCGGCTGCCCATGCCGGCGGGGCTGGAGGGGGAGTGCGCTTGAATGTCACCCGGAAATATTTGGCCGTTACAGCGGGAAATGAAATGGTGTGCTCCGGCGCCGAGCCGCCCGAGAGCTCAGCCACTTCGCGAAATGCCTGGCCGTCATCGCTTGCTTCCAGTTTCTTTTCAGGTGCCGCGATTCCAGCCACCAAGGCCGTGATCATGTCGGGGTCTTTCGTGACAAACGTGATCGACCGAATCGCCTGCGGAGAAGGGAACTCATATTGAATCCAGGAAGTCTCGCCCTTTTCCGGAATAGGAATTCCAGTTGTTTTCTCCAGGTCGCCATCAGAGAGCATTGCCGCATCGGGAGAGCCGCCACTCGAAGTGATCTTTGCGTGCAGCGCTTCCACCGGCTGATCTGCTGCAGGGCGACGGTAAGCCACGACCGCTGAGTCTGCGTAAAACTCAGGAGTCTTGGCGGCACCTGCAGGGGCAGCGAGCACATCGTGAATGCTCAAGTTCTGGAAAGCGCCAGTATTGGTCGGCGGATGGGTGAGCCTGCCATGAAAGGCCTTGCCGCCCTCGACGAGCGTCTCGCTCCAAACGTACTTTTTCATGCCATGCGGTCCCGGCACCCATGGCCCGCCGGACTCGCTCCATCCTGGAGATCCTGCAATCGCTTCTTCGAGGCCTAGTTGGTCCGCAAGCGTGGTGGCGTACTTGAACGCATGCTTCCATTCTGGAGTCATGTATGCCAGACGGTTTTTTACGACCTGGGGAGTCTCTAATGCCGCGTCGAAATTCTGAAAGCCTCCCAGGCCCACGCGGTGCATCCACTCCAGGTCCAGCTTGATCCCCTCTTCGCTGATGTTCCCATTCATCCAGTGCCACCAAACACGGGGCCGGGCACCGTTGGGCGGGTTATCGAACCCGGCTTTCAGCGGATCGGCAGCATTTTGAGCCACGCCGGCACTAGCACCGGCTAGCAGAACTGCGAATCCAGTAACAACCAGTTTTCTCCAAGGACCCATCATCATTTCCTTTGTGTTCAACAGAGTTGAATTAAAGTGTTCGCGACCTTCCGGGCGGGCGCCAGGTGGGGGTCGTGGCAAAATTCGACGCATGAATCCGCCACTCTTGCGGGGACGAGCGGAACTATAGGCAGGCGGAATCAGGGCTGTCAAGAAGTAAAAATAATTTCCCTAATGAATATGCGGCCCTGTTCAGATTGAAGCGGCATCTCGTGTAGCCAGGAATCCCGCAACTGAAGCTCGGCGTGGTCAGATGATTTTGGGTGATAAGCACCGGCATTGCTTCAACTGCGGCAGCGGTCGAAGATTACTCCCCAGCACTAGTTCTCGCCGTGGGCGCTCACGAAAATTATTTTTCGACGTCGCGAAACTTTCATCCCCGCGACGGGTCCGCGGGTCTATAGCCCGTTCCGCTTGACGCATTTAGTCAATTACGAGGGCCCGTCCATACAGTTCACAATCTAACCGATTCCCCATTTGGAATCGCTTTCTGGAGGCAGGTTGATGAAACGCCGCTCTTTCCTTCTCCTCTCCGTTCTTCTTGCGCCCCCGCTCTTTGCGGACGCAGGGCAGCACCTCATTCCAGCAGGTTCTCTCCTTAATTGCACGGTATCGGAACCGAAGATCTCGTCGAAAACCACCGCCGTAGGCGACCCAGTCCTGTGCCACGTGGGTCACTCGGAGCGATACGGACGCTCGGTGCTTCCCTACAACAGCTATCTGGTAGGACGATTCGAAGACTTCAAAGATCCAGGACACTTTGTTGGTAAGGGCTGGATGGAACTGCGGTTCGACCACATGGTTATCGAGCCGGACACAATCATTCCGGTTGATGCCCGCGTCGTCGGAGTTCCCGGCTATCACGTTGACAACCAGGGTCGCATCCTCGGAAAAGGCCATGAAACGCGCGACATCGTAACTTGGTCAATCCCGGTTTTGTGGCCCATTGATCTGTTGATGCTGCCCATGCGCGGACCTCGTCCCACCCTCAAAGAGGAGACGCGTCTCACGCTAAAGGTTATGGACGACATGGAGGTTCCGTCGACGACTCAGCCTCAGACTGATCCATATGGACTGATGCATCGTCAGCCGAGCGCGGACTTGAATCCGCCCCCGCCACCCACACCGGAGCCCCAACCCTCACCCGAGACGACGGCCTATGCTCCCCAAAATCAGGGTCAGCCTTATCAGGAAGCTGCGCCACAAGCCTTGCCTTATGCCTACGCGACGCCCCCGCCAGTACCGCTGTATGCGTATGCCCCGGCCATCGTCATGCCGGCGCCGGTCGCATATTCTCCCATGGTGGTCATGGCCGCCCCGGTCTACGCATATGCTCCCGTAATGATGGCGCCTCCGGTCTACGCATATGGATACGGATATTCAACGCCGCGCGCGTTCGGGTACGGAGGAGGGACACGAGCTTATGGATATGCGGGCCCTCCGCGAGGATATGGCGCTAGCCAGGCCGCCTATGGCCTACAAAGCGGCGTTGTCTATCAAAACGCGCGCTAGTCACAGAAGCCTTTCGCGCGTGGCCGGAACAGGGGCTGGCCACGTGCGGATTCTCCTGGATATGCTCACCGTGATTTGCCCTCGCTTATCTCTCCCTTACAATCTCTTCGTACCTTTACGGAGGAATTCCGTTGTCCCATCGCGGCTTCGATGAGCAGATGGCAGCACTCGACGCGCTCAAAGGCCAGCCGGTGGATGCGAATTCGCTGGAACTGATCCGAAAATCGATGGGAAGCCGCAGCAACTTTCTTGTTGCCAAAGCCGCCCGCATTGCAGAGGACAATCACCTCGTCGATCTCGTTCCGCTGTTGATCGCAGCATTCGATCGCTTCTTTGTGAACGCTGAAAAGTCCGACCCCCAATGCTGGGCGAAGAATGCGATCAGCCGGGCGCTCTCAAAGCTTGGCTGCCGCGATAAAGATGTGTTTCTCCTTGGTCTGCATCACCACCAGATGGAGCCGGTGTGGGGAGGACGTTCAGACTCGGCCGGAACACTGAGGGCTCACTGTGCTCACGCCTTGATGGGCTGCGAAGGACTGATTGCGCAGGACGTCATGTTGTTGCTGGTGGACCTTCTCGCGGATGCGGATAAGGCGGTCCGCGTCGAAGCGGTGCGGGCGATTGCCCAACTCGATGACTTGGCGCTTCCAGTACTTCGGCTCCGCGCGCTCATTCCCGGCGAGGATCCAGAAGTCTTATCAGTCGTGTTTGGAGCACTCCTGGCAATCAATCGCGAGTCCTCAATCGCGTTTGTCGCCCGTTTTCTCGAATATGGAGATGATGCCGCCGCTGAAGCCGCGTTTGCGCTTGCCGAGACGCATCAGCCGGCTGCCCTGGCTGGTCTGCTCAAGATGCGCCAGCAACCGACGACAACAGCCGCAGGCGAGCCATGGTTTGCCGGGGTTTTGCTCAGCGCTATCGCCCTCACGCGACTGCCGCAGGCTATCAATTACCTGCTGGGACTGATCGAGTCAGAGGACCGCGAGGCGCCCGCTGCCATCGAAGCGCTGGTGAAGCTTTCGCCCGGCGAGGAGTTGCTGGCGCGCCTTGAGCAAGCAGTTGACGAGACTGGCAGCCCCCGGTTGAGAAAAGCTCTGCAAGAGCAATTGCCCACATCGTGACGACTGTGATCGCCTTCATTGACGACCCGTAAATGCCGTGCTTTCATGGACGCGGCGAACGGCACCCCGGCTCTTCGTCACGAAAGTGAGAGAATCATGCGGGCAGGAAAATCCATGTTTGGTTTCATTCTTTTTGCGAGTTCATTGCTTTGTGCCTGCGGCGGAGGCGGAACAGGCGGCTCTACCGCCCCCCCAGCGCAACAAACGGCGACACCCACAATTACCACCGCCCCAGCGCAGAACGGTGCCCAGATAGTGACGTTGGCCGACAGCACGAGCGGCGCGAAAATCTACTACACGCTCGACGGTTCAACGCCCACCAATGCCTCCCAGATTTACCAGGCTCCGTTCCTGGTTGCGTCGAACCTGACAGTTAGCGCGATTGCCGCCAACACTCCCACCTATCTCAACAGCAAGGTCGCCACGCAGGCATTCACGCCCGGTATAGCCTCGGGCAAGCTGGTGTGGGGCGACGAATTTGCGAATTCCGGCAGCTCCAATATTCAACCCGCTCCAACAGTGTGGACTTACGACACCGGTCTGAATTGCTGTGGCAACAACGAACTCGAGACGTACTGTGCGCCGACGTCGAATGCTGCGCCGTGCTCCAGCACCAACCCGAATGCGTTTGTTGGCACAGATGGCTACCTGCACATAGTGGCAATGAAGCCGTCCGCCGGCGTCTACACTTCGGGCCGACTCAAGTCGCAGGGACTCATAAGCTTCATGTACGGGCGGATTGAGGCGCGGATCAAGATCCCGGAGTCACAGGGGATGTGGCCGGCATTCTGGATGCTGGGCAACAACATTACGACCCTGAGTTGGCCCGGCTGCGGCGAACTCGACATCATGGAGCACATTAACGGCAGCAACCCGGCACCGTATGTTGGAGGCACTCCTCCGGGGTTCGACTGGATCGCAGGATCTCTTCACGGTGGCACCACAGCAACCCATGCCGATCGCACGCAGCAGTTTCACCCTGACGGATTCTCCGCGGCTGATTGGCATACTTACGGAATGATTTGGACGAAGGCGCAGGTACAGTTCTACGTTGACGATCCTGCGACCCCTTATGCGACGTTCACAGCCAACACGTTTCCGGGCTCATGGCCGTTCGATCAGGGACCACAATTCGTGATCCTCAATCTCGCGGTGGGCGGCGACTGGCCCGGACCTCCCGATTCGACCACGCCATTTCCATCGGAGATGACGGTGGATTACGTTCGGGTTTACACCAACTGAGCGCTTAGGCGTTTCATGCACCTGTGTTTTGGAGAAAGACTGTATGGTTCGCTTGCGGTTAGTGTTGTACTGTCTCGCCATCCTCATGGCTGTTCCGACCGCCCGGGCGCAGGGCACCGGAACGGGTGCGCCACGCGTGGAGTCACCGAATCGCGAACTCGCGGTCAGCCTCACGACACAAGACGGTCTGCACTATGTGGTGGAATTTCACGGCAAGCGCGTGTTGGATGAATCGATGCTCGGCCTCAAGCTGGTAGAGAGCCAGTCTGCGCTGGGTTCTGGAATGCACCAGGTTCACTTTGAGGCCGGGCAAGTCGACGAGACGTACACGATTCCCGTTGGTAAAACGAGCAGCGTCCGCGATCATTACAACTCCGGACGCGCAGATTTTGAAGATGCTGAGGGTCGCAAGCTCTCCGTGGAACTCCGAGCCTACGACGATGGCATTGCCTTCCGCATGATCGTCCCGGAACAGCCGGCACTGAGACACGTTCGCGTAGAACATGAGCTGACCGAATTCCGATTCAGCAAAGATGCGACCACATATCCGCTGGTGCTCGATGGATTCCAATCCTCGTACGAAGACGACTATCAAATGAGACCGGTGAGCGGGCTCCACAAGGAATGGCTAGTAGGTCTGCCGCTGCTTGCCAATGTTCCCGGCGTGGCCTGGGTCGGCATCACCGAAGCTGACATTGACAACTATGCGGGCATGTATCTCCGCAAGGCCAAGGAACCATTCGCAGTCCGAGCCGAGCTCTCGCCGCGCATCGACGCCCCCTCGAATGCGGTCGAGGCCGACATACCTTTCGCCACACCGTGGCGTGTCTTGATGATCGGCGACGAACCGGGGCGACTGGTGGAGTCGAACATCGTACTCAACTTGAATCCGCCGTCGAAGATCGGCGACACGTCGTGGATTCGCGCCGGCAAGTCAGCGTGGGACTGGTGGTCGGACGACTATGCGAGCGGCGTTGACTTCAAGCCCGGCATGAATACCGCGACGATGAAGCATTACATCGACTTCTCGTCTGCGTCAGGGTTTCCCTACATGCTGATCGACGCGGGCTGGGCGCTTGCGAACCGCAAATCTCCGGCCGACTATGCTGCCTTAGCGGATATCACAAAAGTGGCGCCGGAAATCGACCTGCCGGAACTGCTGCGCTACGCAAAGGAAAAGCATGTGCGCCTCTGGCTCTGGTCGCACTGGACCTCGGTTGACAAGTACATGGAGCAGGCGTTTCCGCTCTTCGAACAGTGGGGCATTGCAGGTGTGAAGATCGACTTCATGAATCGCGACGACCAGCAGATGGTGGCATGGTATCGGCGTGTTGTGGAACTGGCCGCGAAACATCACCTGATGATCGACTATCACGGCGCGTTCAAACCCGATGGCCTGCGCCGCACGTGGCCGAATCTCGTCACGCGCGAAGGGGTGATGGGCAAGGAGTACCTGAAGTGGAGCGCGCGCACGACGCCGGTTCACAACACCACGCTGCCTTTTACGCGCATGCTCGCAGGTCCGCTCGACTACACGCCCGGTGCCTTCGGCAATGCGACTCGCGAGAATTTCGTCGCACGCAACACGGAGCCGATGGGATTGGGAACACGAGCTCACGAACTCGCGCTCTACGTGGTGCTGGAGAGCCCGCTGATGATGGTGTCTGACTATCCGGAGCACTACGCGGGCCAGCACGACTTCGAGTTCATCAAACAGGTCCCAACAACGTGGGACGAAATCCGGGTGCTGAACGGGCGTCCCATGGAAAACATCACGGTGGCGCGCCGCAGCGGGAACGACTGGTTCATTGGAGCAATCACAAATTGGGACGCGCGCACGGTTCAATTGGCCCTTACCTTCCTGGGAGAAGGGAAGTACACTGCCGAGATTTATGCCGACGCACCCGACGCTGCCACCGATGCCACTCACACTTCATTTACCAAACAGCAGGTAGACAAGGGCAGTACTCTCGACGTGCACATGGTCTCAGGCGGAGGTAATGCGATCTGGATTCATCCAGAGCCGCAATAAGATCTTTGAATGGAGAGGAGTCGCTGGCGAACAGTCCAGATGAAAGGGCACGGCCGTTCGCCAAGCACTGGATTGCGCTCAGAGTCGATAGATCAATTGACTTGCGACAGCGATAAGTTAACATCCCTCTGACGTGGACTATTTCTCATTAGTTGTTGATTGGCTGCTTGTTAAATTCCAGTAACAATGAATTAGCCCTTCATTAGCATTCGTTTCATCTTCCTCTTACAATTCCGGCTTCATACTGCCCTCGTGAACCCGATATCTTCTGTTACTGCTCCGCTAGAGTCAGCAGTTGATTCTGCTTCTCTAGTAGATATATCTTTTTCGCGGCTGGCGCTATCTTTACATGCGCCTACAATCAAACCTCGCATCCACGCCGAAGTTGGCCGCTATCGGTTGCGTCTTGCAGAGTCGCCTGAAGACCGTGAAGGAGCTTGCCGTTTGCGCTTCAAGGTATTCAATATCGAATTGGGCGAGGGCCTGGAGAGTTCCTACCAGACGGGGCTTGACACCGATCATTTCGATCTCTTCTGCGAGCATCTGCTTGTCGAAGACAAGCAACAGGACAATCCATCGCGACGCATCGTGGGAACCTACCGGATGCAGTCTGGACTCACGGCCAAACGCAACCTTGGCTACTACTCCGAGCAGGAGTTCCAATTCGGCCCTTACGAGCCCCTGCGTCCCGGCATTCTGGAACTCGGCCGCGCTTCGATCGACCGCGAGCATCGCACGCCCGAAGTCCTCACTCTGTTGTGGCGAGGCATCGCGCAGTATGCTAACGACATGGGGCTGCGCTATCTGATCGGTTGTTCGTCGTTAACCTCGCGGAATCCCGCCGAAGGCTGGCAGTTGTATCGCCAGCTTGAACACTACCGGGTTTCGCCGGAGTTTGAGACTTTGCCGACCGAGCGATACGCCTGCCCCACCGAGCCTGCCGCAGAGGACGCTCAGCCGTCGCATGCGGAATCGAACGGCGCAGACACGAATGCAGCTTCGAGCGAAACGGTCAAGGTTCCTAAGCTGCTGAAGACGTATCTCGCCATCGGCGCCCGAATTGCTGCCGCTCCGGCTTGGGACCGCGCCTTTGGCACCATCGATTTCCTCACTGTGCTCGATCTCAAGTTGCTGTCATCCGCCGCGCGCAACAGGTTCCTGGCACCCCTCACGCAGTGACCCTCCGCAGATGCCGGCGCGCTGTGGCGCTGGCGTGGGCTCTCACGTTGTGCATGGTTCGCCTGGGGTTCGCTCGTCTGCGGGGGCCCTTCATTCCCTTGCGACGCGCGCTATGGTTGCAGTCAGCCAGTCGCGGCGTCCTTTCCAGCCTGGGCATTGATTACAGCGTGAAGGGCACACCGCCTGCGCAGGGGCTCGTCGTCTCAAACCACTTGAGCTACCTGGACATTCTCATCTACAGCGCAGTCATGCCGTGCTCCTTCGTCTCCAAGGTTGAGGTCAATAAGTGGCCTTACTTCGGCCTCGCCGCGCGCGCCGGCGGGACCCTGTTCATCGATCGCTCCAGCCGTGCAAGCGCGGCAAAGATCGCGGCAGAGATGGCCAAGCGCCTGTTGCTTCCGATTCCCGTTCTTCTGTTTCCGGAGGGAACCAGCACAGACGGCTCGCAACTGCTTCCGTTTCACACCGCGCTTTTTCAGCCAGCGGTTGCGGGTGGCTTCGCAGTCACAGCGGCTGCGGTACGCTACGTCATTCACGGTGCTGTTCCGGAGAGCGAACTTTGCTGGTTTGGTGATGCTCCGTTTGTCTCGCACCTCTGGAAAGCCCTCGGGACGCCAGGCTTTTCGGCCGCAATCACTTTTGGCGGGCCACGAATCTATCCGGATAGACGAACAGCTGCCTCAGCAGCGCACAGCGACATAGCGGATATGCGGGCGATCACTACGAATCCTGTCGAGGAGGCTGTGTTCTAGACACTGATTTGATCGAGTGATTCTGTCTTAGGGAGTCTTCTCCGCCGGTGCGGCGGTAGATCCGCGGACCACAAGGCTTGTCGATACCAGAAACTCCCGTTCAATTTTGGAGCCTGGGACGGCCTCTGCCTGTTGTCGAAGTGCTTCGAAGGCAGCACGTGCCAGGTCCGCTCGCGACAGCCGAATGGTAGTGAGCGGCGGCAGAGTGAATTCGGCGAAGTCAATGTCGTCGAGACCAACAACGGAAAGGTCCTGCGGAACGCGTAAGCCCGCCATGTAAGCGGCGCGGAGCACGCCGATGGCGGTCATGTCGTTGGAGCAGATCACGGCGGTCGGCCCTTTTTCGAAGCCTTGGAGCCGCTCGAATCCCGCCACGCCGCCGCGTAGCGTGTGATCGCACTCAATCACCCAGGCCTTCTCAATCGGCAACCGGGCTACTTGCATCGCCATGCGGAAGTCGTTTTCACGAGTTATGGCGGAGTGAAGCGTGTGGGGTCCGGCGAGAAAGCCTATCTTGCGATGGCCAAGCGCTGCAAGATGGTTCACGGTGGCTTTCATGCCCGTCGTGTAGTCCAGCAAGATCGTGCTTGTCTTTGGATCGGCTAGTTTGAACTCAGCCAGCACTAGCGGAATGTCGTGGAGCGCGAGCTGATCGAGAACTGGCTCTTCCTCGCCAAATGTCAACATGGCGACGCCTTCTACCTTCCGCTCCAACATACGACGCACGCAGGTGGTCAGAATGGCCGGGTCGCTGTTCGACGAGCTCACCAGGATTTCGTAACCGTGAGCTACGGCGACTTCCTCAAAGCTTTGGATCAGTTCTGGGAAAAAGGGATTGGTAATGTTTTCAACGATGATGCCGAAAAGCCTGCTGCGGCCCGAAACCAGGCTCCGCGCGTGCGTGTTGGGAAAGTACTTTAGCTGCTCAATTGCCTGCCAGACCCGTTTGCTCAACCGGTCGCTCACTGCCGGCGAGCCGTTGATGGTTCTCGACACCGTTGCGATAGAAACTTTAGCCAAAGCCGCTACGGTCCGAATGTCTGCCGCCTTTGCGACGGTTTTGCGTGTTCCTTTGCGGGGCACCAGATTATCGTAAAGCACACTGCGAGTTAGTGAAAGGCCATTTAGACAGTAATAAGTGGCAATGACAGCTTATTTGCCCTGCTGGAGCCCCACCCTGAGAAGAGAGGAACGCAATCCGACCATGTTCAGACGGCTGTTTTAGGATCCAATTCGAGTGCAGCCAAGAGGCCTTCCGCATTGGTAACTGGAGGCATGCAGGTACGCCCGCGGCACACGATCGCCCATACATCCGCCCCTTTTGGAGCGGGAACATTCAGCAGCATTTGCGCGAGAGCCGGAGGAATTCCACCGGGCACCAGGCGGAATGGGGCAATACGCATCACGGTCTTGTTGACCCCAAAGCGGGCTACTGCTGTGGCCTCGAGACGGGCAGCTTCCGGGCCTGATCCGACCACGATGACCTGGACCGGATCGAGCAGAAGCCTCTCCAGCGCCAGCCCGTAGCTTCCCGCATATAGCCCGAATTGCCCAACGATCCCCGTGAACGAAGCCAGCGTATTTTGAGCGATCTCGCGGTGTTCCGGGCGGCCCGTCAGTGCCTCCAGGCGCAGCAGAGCCGACGCCGCGGTTGGATTTCCTGCAGGAGTCGGTGAGTCCTGCAGCGGTTTGCGGCGGGCAGCGAGGGCTCCCAGCGGGGTGCCTGCTTCCTTTTGTGCGGTATCGTAAAAAGCGCCCGCCTCGCGGTCATGGAACTTGGCAATCATCGCGTCGGCCAGCTTCACTGCCGCGTGGTAGAACTCCATGCGCCCGCTGCCGAACCAGGCGTCTATGCAGGCATGAACCGTAAAAGCGTAGTCGTCCAAAGTGCCGTGAATTCGCTCCGTCGGCCTCTGCTGTTCCGGGTAGGCGATCACGTGGAAGAGCAGGTCCTCGCCGCTCCACGCTTCGGCAAGCAGACGCCGCAATGTGAGCAGGGCAAACGACCGGGCCACCTCGTTACGCAGAACGCGAGCCGTTTCGAGATAGGCCATGATCGCCATCGCGTTCCAGCCCGTGTACAGGGTGCGGTCAATGAAAGGCGTGGGCCGCCTGGCGCGGGCGGCCAGCAGCTTTCGGCGGGCTGACGACAGAAGTTCGCGCATGTCATCCATCGAGAAACCGGCCAGAGAAGCCGTTTCCTGCGGAGCCAGTTTCACGTGCAGTACGTTTTTGGCGGGATTGTGGTGCATGTCGCCGAGCTCGCCAATGTCGTAGTGGATTGAGGCCGCGGCAAGCTCTTCGGTGTCGAGCACCTCGCGGGCCTCGTCGAGCGTCCAGGTGAAGTAGTCCCCATCATCGTCGAGATTGATGTCGGCGTCCTGCGATGCGAAGAATCCCCCGCGATCCCGATCCGTCATGGTCGTATTCAACCAGGTGAGGATTTCGCTCGCTGTTCTATGAAAGTCCTCACGAACGTAGCTCTGGAACCCATGCACGTAGTTCCGCAGAAGTTCCGTGTTGTCATAGAGCATCTTCTCGAAGTGAGGCACTACCCAGCGTTCATCGACGGAGTAGCGGTGAAATCCGCCCGCCAGTTGATCGTAGACGCCCCCGCGCGCCATTTTTTCGAGCGTCAGTATGAAAGCATCGCGGGCCTGATCGTTGTCACGATTCATCGCGATCTCGAGCAATAAGTCGAGAGCGGCCGGGTGAGGGAATTTCGGTTGCGCTCCAAAGCCGCCATTGCGTGGATCGAACTGGGAGAGAATCGAGCCCGCGATACTGTCAACAAGGGCCAGCGAGAGCTCACCTCCGCCGGACGAAAAGCTCTCATTTTGTTCGATTGCGGCCATGACGCTGGCCGCGGATTCAGTTGCCTCGTCGCGCCTGTCTTTCCAGACCTGGGCCATGGTTTGCAGCACTCGGCCGAAGCCTGGTCGACCATAACGATCTTCTCGCGGAAAATACGTGCCACCGAAATAGGGCCGCCCATCGGGGGTGAGAAATGCCGTAAGGGGCCATCCACCCTGTCCGCTGATGGCCGAAACGGCGGCCTGATAGCGTGCGTCTACATCGGGTCGCTCGTCGCGATCGACCTTTACTGCGATGTAGTTTTCATTGATCAGGCACGCCATCTGCGCATCCTCATAGGACTCGCGATCCATGACATGGCACCAATGGCACCAGACAGCGCCGATATCGAGAAGGATAGGCTTTCCCTCAGCCTCCGCAAGAGCGAACGCCTCCTTGCCCCAGGGATGCCACTGCACTGGCTGATGGCGCGCCGAGCGAAGGTAGGACGACGCGGAATGCTCCAGCAAATTGTGATCAGTGGTGGAAGACGCCTTTTCCTCGGACATGGCCAGAGCATAACGGACCCATCGGCAACGCCGCCAGCGGTTTGAGCACTATGGTAATCAGGAGAGAAGTTTCCGGGTTTGAGTCCAGTTTGGGACAACCAAACCTGTATGATTTCCATCCGTTGTAATTTAGCCCCGGATCAGTGAAACTGGAAGCGTTTCAAATACATCCGTGTTTTATAAACGATTCTGCGGATAGGAAATAAGAGCATTTAGCCGCTCTGCCACGTCAGGAGACCAGTTTCCTATGCACGATCAATTCGGTCCACCGGACGGTCCTGTCACCGTGAACCCCTCAGTGCGCCCGATGAACGAACTAGTGCCGGAATTTGAATGGGCCACAACTCCGCTGGGTCTGTATGAAGGTTGGCCCGAGAGCCTCAAAACGACCGTACGCATACTTCTCAATTCTCGCTTCCCAATGTGGATGGCTTGGGGCCCTCAGCTGACGGTGCTTTACAACGACGCCTACGCACGCACGACGCTGGGTAAGAAGCATCCGTGGGCACTTGGCAAGCCGGCGGCCGAGGTATGGTCGGAGATCTGGAAAGACATTGGGCCGCGGATCGACAAGGTAATGAACACCGGGGAAGCCTCATGGGACGAGACGCTGTTTCTGATTCTTGAGCGCAGTGGCTACCCCGAGGAGACTTATCATACGTTCTCCTACAGCCCTCTAGCCGGCGAGGACGGTCGTATCCAGGGCATGCTTTGCGTGGTAATGGAAGATACTGGGCGCGTTCTTGGTGAAAGGCAACTGGAGTCGTTGGGCACGCTGGCCGCCGCCTTGGTCAACGCCAACACCAAGGAGGAAGTGCTGGGGGCCATCAGCCGCGGCCTGACTGACCAGAAGGACATGCCATTTGCACTCACGTATCTTTTTGAGGACGATGGATCGCGATTAAGGCTGGTGGCGCAAAGCGGCATCTATTCCGGCCACCCTGCGGCTGAGCCGGAGATTGAAGTCGGAGCCGAAGACTGTCCGTGGCCGGTTGAGCGCATCTTGGATGCGGGAAGTGCGGTCACAATTGATGATCTGGGGGCTCTCTTCCCAGTGCGGCCTGCCGCACCCTGGGACAAGCCGCCATCCCAGGCTCGCATGGTTCCCATCACCCGCCGCGGGCAGGAGACCCCGGCCGGCGTCTTCATTGCGGCACTCAATCCTTATCGCCAGATCGATGCGAACTACTCGGGATTTCTCGACCTGATCGCCGGTCAGATTGCAGCTGCAATCGCTAACGCCGATGCATATGAACAGGAGCGCACGCGGGCCGAGGCCCTGACAGAACTCGATCGCGCCAAGACGGCATTCTTCTCTAACGTGAGCCACGAGTTACGAACGCCACTCACGCTCATCCTGGGTCCGATCGAAGACGCTATCACAGGCCAGACGCCGCCATCCGGCGTAATGCTTGAAATGCTCCATCGCAACGCGCTGCGCCTGCTTAAGCTGGTGAACGGGCTCCTCGACTTCGTGCGCATCGAAGCCGGGCGCCTGCAAGCTTCCTACCAGCCGACGGATTTTTCTATTTTCACAGCCCAGTTGGCGAGCGTGTTTCGCTCCGCCGTTGATCGCGCGGGGCTCAGTCTTGTCGTCGAGTGCCCACCGCTCCCTGAGCCGGTCTACATGGACCGTGAAATGTGGGAGAAGGTGGTCCTCAATCTGCTTTCCAACGCGCTTAAGTCCACGTTCGATGGGGAGATTCGCGTGACGGTCTCCACTGACGGATCAGCAGCGCGCCTTTTGGTAACAGATACAGGGACCGGCATTGCCGAGACCGACATTCCTCGTTTGTTCGAGCGCTTCCACCGCGTGGAGGGGGCGCGCCGTCGCAGCCATGAAGGCAGCGGCATCGGTCTTGCTTTGGTGAAGGAATTGGTGGAAATGCACGGCGGCACAATTGGGGTTGAAAGCCGTGTCGGTATCGGAACCACGTTCACAGTCACTATGCCCTTCGGACGCAAGCACCTGGCAAACGGCCAGGTCGTGTCTGAATCGGTGAGTCCCGTCGTGGTCCACGGCTCGTCCAGCGCCTATGTGCGCGAAGCCATGGGCTGGATGCCCGGTCAGGACCGAATCGCCGAAGATATTGCGCGGGCCGCGGCCGGCGATCAGCCGGAAGACGGGCCTTCCAGTAGCCTCGGCAAGGCCACCATTCTCCTCGTCGACGACAACATTGACATGCGTGAATACGTCCGCACTCTCCTGAGTTCACGCTTCCAGGTCCTGACCGCGGAAGACGGCAAAATCGCACTGGAAATAGCGAGCCGATCGGTTCCAGATCTGGTCCTGACCGATGTGATGATGCCTGAGATGGACGGATTTGGCCTGTTGACCGCTCTTCGCCAAAACCCGGTGACAAGCCTGATCCCTATCGTGATGCTCTCGGCACGCGCCGGAGAAGAGGCGCGTATCGAAGGAGTGCAAGCAGGGGCAGACGATTACCTGATCAAGCCATTTACCGCGAGGGAACTGGTAGCCCGCGTTGAAGCGCAGCTCAAAATGGCGCGCCTGCGCAAGGAGGCAATGGAGCAGGAAGCGGCACTCATGCGCGAAATTAACCGCACCCGGGAGTTTGCCTGGGAGACCCTTGAACATCTGCCCGACGCATTTTCCATCTTCGACCGGGATTTCCGCGTCAGCTATTTGAATCCGGCAGCGGCATTGCTTTCCGCTTCATCCAATGGCCCCAAGGTGGGCGATTCAATATGGGAGGCATACCCGAATCTGATTGGCACACCGGTCGAAGCCAATTTGCGCCGCTGCATGGAAGAGCGCGCGTCGATGGACTTCGAGCAGTACTTCGCAAGCAGCGAAGGCGAATTCTGGTATCACTTCCAGGTTTATCCGCAGCCTAATGAAGGCATCGTTGTGTATGTCCGCAACACCACCGCCGATCGCCGCACCGAACAGGCATTAAGGCGAGCGGAGCAACTCGCCGCCGCAGGCCGGCTTGCCGCCAGCATCGCGCATGAAATTAACAATCCCCTGGAAGCAGTGACCAACCTTCTGTTTCTAGCCAAGCTGGATGATTCCGTCGGGGGCAACACGCGCAATCTCCTCGAGGTGGCCGATCGTGAACTGCAGCGGCTCTCGCATATAACCGCGCGGAGCCTCAAGTTCTACCGGCAGCGCACGGCAGCTGCGCTAACGTCGCTCGAGGAACTCATGGAATCGGTGCTTTTCTTCCATGAGACCGAGCTCAGGATGCGCGGCATCGATTTGGAGCGCCGATACAAGCCGGCGCCGCAGGTCGTTTGCTTCGCTGGTGAAATCCAGCAAGTGTTCACCAACCTGATCAGCAACGCAGTTGAAGCCACTGAAGACCACGGCCGGGTCATCGTAACCGTGCGTCCGGGCAGGGACCGCTCCGGAACCGAACAGGTCATGATTACCGTCGCCGATAACGGGTCAGGTATGAATCAACTTACCCGCGAACGGCTTTTCCTGCCCTTTGTGACCACCAAAGGAGAACACGGGACGGGCCTTGGCCTTTGGGTCTCCAAAGGAATTTTGGACAAACACCATGCCAGCATCCGGGTGCGCAGCCGGCTTGGATTAGGCACCGTCTTCAGGATTTTTCTTCCTGTCGAACCGAAACCGGAGCCAACCGTTGCCGGCCCGCCCGTGCATTGAATCACGCCGCAGTTAGTTTCCTTTAGCCAAGTTCCGCTTCAATCGCGGCAACCAGTTGCGGATTAAACGGGTCGGTGTCGGGAGAGAACCGGCGCACCACTTCGCCTTTTCGATTCACCAGGAACTTCTCGAAGTTCCAAAGCACCTCGGGTTCGGGATTCGGATTGATGCCGTACTTCCTCAGATCATCCGCGAACGGCTTTTCTCCCGTGCTGATTGCCTTGGGCTGCGCCTCGATCAATGCCGCATAAAGCGGATGCTTATCTTCGCCAACGATGTTGATCTTTTCAAACATCGGAAAGTCCACGCCAAAGTTCGTGGTGCAAAACGCCTGAATCTCTTCGCTCGTTCCCGGCTCCTGGCCGGCGAAGTTGTTCGCAGGAAACCCTGCAAGCACGAATCCTCGATCGCGGTACTGCCGATAGAGTTTCTCCAGCCCTTCGTACTGCGGCGTGAGTCCGCACTTCGAAGCCACGTTGACGATCAATAGAACCTTGCCCTGGTATTGGGCGAGCGATGTCTTCTCTCCGGCGAGCGTGCGTACCGGAATCTCTTCGATGGCAGCAGTCATGAATGAATCCTCAGTTTTGTAGATTTTGTGGACGATCTTGATTTGACAGGAATTCTCTAAAGGGAACGCGATTGACGTCATGGAAAAGACGCCCGCCTCATGCCAAAAGTTGCTTCGCCACCCGCACATAAAGCTCTACGGCTTCGTGGAGCTCCCTCTTGGCAATCTTCTCGTATGGCGTATGTGCAACGTGAATGGAACCTGGTCCAAGCAGGAGAGGTTCTCCCCAGTTGCATAGCCAGGGAATATCGGTGGTGAACTTCGCCACCATGGTGGGCAATCCATCTACGGCCTTCATGCGCACGAAGGGAATCTCCAGCGTAAAATCCACATCCACCAATCCTGCCGTCGCCTCCAGGATCGCCGCGCGGACCGGCGCAGAGTCACTCACCAGCCTCGTCAGAACCTGCGCCTCGGCCGAGTCCGCGATCACATTTGGCGCATGTCCCCCGTGGATCAGGCCGATGTTCATCGTCGATGGCCCCACATCTTCCGTCACCGGTAATTCGATCTTGAGCATATTTGCCAGCGCTTCCACCAGCTTGTGCACGGCACTCTCTCCCAACTCCGGATAAGCCGAGTGCCCCATCTTCCCCGATGCTCGCAGCACCGCGCGAAGAGCGCCCTTCGATGCTAGCGCCAGCCGGTTATCGGTTGGTTCTCCATTGATTAGAAAGCGGCTCCGATGCGGCGACTCATTGGCAACTTTCGCTCCCGCCGAGTCGCGTTCCTCTCCGCTCACAAACAACAATCCAACGGCATATCCTTCCGTCCGCAAAGCCTCGGCCGCGGCAACTTGCGCGGCGATAATTCCCTTCGCATCGCAAACTCCACGACCGAAAAGAAACTCTTCGTCCTCTCGCAGCGCAATATAGGGTGGCACTGTATCCATGTGGGTTGAGAAGACCAAATCCGGTTCGCGGCTCGCTGGACCTGCGTACACATTCCAGCGCGGCCCCGTGGTGCCGCTCTCTGCGGGTTGCGGTACCGGCGCCTTTTCCACATTCCAGCCGCGCGCCGCCAGGTAGCTGGCAAGAAAATCGCCTACCGCCCCCTCGTTATAGGTCGTGGATTCGATTGCAACCAGTTCCCGCGTCAATTGGATAGGGTCAAGCGGTGAGCCGTCGGACATGATGGAGCCAGAATAACCCACGGTCCACCTTCACCTGCTTTGGGTCCTTTCAAAGAACCCAGACCAGCGTAGAATGTAGCTTGGAAATGACCACCTTAGTTGCAACTCCCATGGCTGTCCCCCCAATCCCATTGCCGAGGGTTCGTACGGTTGAACTGGCGGGTCCAGCAGGCAAATTGGAAGCGGTGCTCAATGAAGGCGCACCTGGAGCTGCCTTTGCGGCGTTGGTATGCCACCCGCACCCGCTTGGCGGAGGAACTCTTCATAACAAGGTGGTCTACCACGCCATGAAGACGCTCAATGCGCCCGAGTGGGGATTAGGCTGGCCGGTGTTGCGCTTCAACTTCCGGGGAACCGGGCTCAGTGAGGGCGTTCATGACGGGCGTGCCGAGACAGGCGATGTGCAGGCAGCCCTCGACTGGATTGAAAACGAATACAAACTTCCCATTGTTGTGGTCGGATTCAGCTTCGGCGCTGCCATGTCCCTGCAAGCTTGCTGCGGCCGCGCCGGAGAAGGAAAGTCGCCGGTGCGTGCCATAGCCGCTCTCGGCCTGCCCACCCACGCTGAAGGGCGCAACTACCATTACTCATTTCTGAAGGATTGCCGCATTCCCAAGCTGTTTCTGAGCGGCGATAGTGACCAGTACGCCCCTTCTGAATCACTGGCGCAAATTGTCGCAACCGCCGCTGAGCCCAGGCACCTGATGTTTGTCCCCGCTGCCGATCATTTCTTTGCCGGCCAGCTTGAGCCAATGCAGCGGGCATTGGCCGGTTGGCTCAAGGAGCAAGTGCTATGACGCCGGTAAGCGACCTGACTCTGGAATCTCTTCACTCGACAGCCACCAGCATTTTTACCGGTGCGCTCGCGGGATGCAACATTGAAACCGCCTTTGATCGCCGCATCCGTTTCGAAGGCAATGTACTCATTCGACTTATGCCCGATGGCAGTGGGCCGGATCGAATTGACCTGAATGCTTTCAGGCGCGTCTTCGTGATTGCGTTGGGAAAGGCCGCCGGGCCGATGTTGGATGTGTTTCTGGGCCGTATCAAACGCCGCAAAGGCATGCGGGGAATCTGCTGCAGCAACCAGCTGCCCAAAAGACGCAACTGGCGCTTCCGCTACTTTGAAGGCGGCCATCCTCTTCCCAATGAGGAGTCCTGCAACGGAGCCCGCGCAGCGCTCGCACTTCTTAAAAAAGCCAAGAAGGACACCATCGTCTTTTTCCTGATCTCAGGGGGAGGGTCGGCTCTCTTCGATCTGCCTCTCGACTCGGAGATCGGACTCGAAGACACACGGGCGTTCCATGAGGCGCTGCTTGCTTCCGGTGCTCCAATCGGCGAGATCAACACACTCCGTAAGCATTTTTCCGCAGTCAAAGGCGGACGCCTGGCCATCGCAGCACCGGACGCCGTCAAAGTATCATTGCTGCTTCCTGATGTGCCCTTGCGTAGCCTTGACGCGCTCTCTTCTGGCCCAACCAGCCCCGACCATTCGACGGTTGAGGACGTTCGCTCCATCATTGCCCGCTACGATCTGGCCACTAAGCTTCCCGCCAGTGTGCGGAACTTCTTTAGCCGGGAAGACATGCCTGAATCACCCGGCAACAAGAATTGGAAGCCGCCTTTCCTGCCGCGGATTGCAGAAGCGGTAAGGGCCCGTCGCATCACAGCAGCCGCGACAATGAAGGATGAGGATCACGCCTTCCGCGACTCCGTCTTCGAGATTCTCCTCTCCAGCCATGACCTCGTAGAGAACGCACGGGGCATAGCCCAGAGAGCCGGTTACCACGTTGCCGTCGATAACAGTTGCGACGATTGGGACTATGCGGACGCGGCCCGGTACCTGCTCCAGCAGTTTCATGTATTGCGCACTTCACATCCGCGCCTCTGTCTTATTTCTGCTGGTGAAGTGACCGTTACCATGAATCGCGCCCCCGGGGCCGGCGGAAGAAATCAGCATTTCGCGCTCTCCTGCGCTCTGGAACTGACACCTTTATCCGGGGAACCTATCACGGTTCTGAGTGCAGGCACAGATGGCATTGATGGCAACACCCGATCCGCAGGCGCCATCGCCGACCCTACTACCGTCGCCCGCGCAAGGGCCTTTGGCTTCGACCCCGAAAAGGCACTGACTGAATTCAACGCCTGTCCGCTCTTTACATCACTCGGCGATGCAGTTGTTACCGGCCCTACCGGCCACAATTTGCGCGATCTTCGCCTATTGATAAGCGGCACTCCTGTCGAGTCTCTCTGACTCGGAAAACTGCCGAAGGAGCATCGATACTCGGCAAGTCCCGCATCTATTGTTCGAATGCGGGGAATCATATGACGGGATCCAGAGCGAAACAACGGGTTTTGGTCATTGATGACGAACCAATAATTGCAAATACGCTTACCGAAATCCTGCGCCTTCACGGATTCGACGCGACCCCACTCTACAGCGGGGAAAGCGCCTTGGAATGGATCGAAACCGTTCGACCCGATATCGTTCTCAGCGATATAGTCATGCACCAGGTTGATGGCGTTGAAACCGCGGTGCGCATTCGTGCCCTTCACCCGGAGTGTCGCGTAATCCTCTTTTCGGCATCTATGATGAGCGCTCGAAATCGCCACAAAATCAATAACATGGGATTTGAGTTCCTCCAAAGACCTCTCCATCCGAAAGAGCTGCTGGCGCACGTTCTTGGCGGCGGCGAAAACGACGCTACAGGCGGCACCAGAAAAACAGACAAGAACTTCTAAATGCGTTGGACCAGAAGCAACCGTTCTCACAGGACATGCACCGAAGGGCTCAGAGAGAGGGTGTGCGCACGGCAAGCTAGCGATCCTCATCGCACCAAAACTAGCGCGACTTGGCGTGTGCAGCGAGTTCCAGATGTTCGAGTCGCGGTTGTCCTTGGTATCCCAACTATGGAGTATTAGGCCGTGGGCCGTTGCGACTGCCGCCAATGTGAGCTTCTGAAGGACTACTACTGGCTCAAAGTGAATAGGCTTCTTCTAACTCTGAAATCTTTCTCAACTCCGCACGCCGGTCCAACTGGCGACTGCTCGAGCTATGACCAAAAGGTTAGGACTTCGAAAGAGGAGGCCTTAACTGCGCTTAGTGCCTTAGTCAAACACCGAAAAGCATGCTACGCCATTGATCGGCTGCGCGAGGTCACATCCCGTCTCGACAGGAATGAACTCCTTGTTGCTTGATTGAGCTGTTGATCGTGCCGCTTGGAGTGTCGAAGCTCGGTGTTGCCGTTTTGTGTGCGCTTCTGACAAACTGGCTCAACAATGATTCTCCACTTTCTCATTCGCGGACGCGTGCAGGGCGTGGGCTTCCGCTGGTTCGTGCACCGCGAGGCCAGCGAACTCGAACTTCGCGGATGGGTGCGCAACACTGAAGAGGGCGATGTTGAGGTCGTAGCATCCGGCACACAAGAAGACCTTGCCGAGTTACGCCGCAGCCTCCGACAGGGTCCGCGCGGCAGCCGTGTGGATAACGTGATTGAGCATCATCTCGAAGAACGCGAAGCGAAAGACCTGGACTCCTTCCGCATCGAGGGCGCTTGGTAGGCGCGAATCGGAAATCAGAACAACATCCGTCCGAGAATTTGCAACCAAGCTCCCCCGCGCCACAAGGCCTCCGTCCACTGCCCCTTTATAATCGGTTCATGCCTGACACTCAGAAGCCAGTCAATATCGAAGAGCTCAAAGCGCTTGTGCGCACCGTTCCCGATTTCCCCAAGCCAGGGATTCTTTTCTACGACATCACCACCCTCCTGAAGGACAAGACCGGCTTCGCAAAGCTCATTGACGCACTGGCAGCGTATTACATCTCCCGAAAAATCGATCTCGTGCTCGGCATTGAAGCGCGCGGTTTTATCTTCGGCCCGGCGCTCGCCTACCGTCTCAACGCCGGCTTCGTTCCAGTTCGCAAGCCTCGCAAGCTACCCGCCCCTGTCGCCCGCGTTACTTACGATCTGGAGTACGGCTCGGACACGCTCGAGATTCATCTTGACGCCATTCAGCCCGGTCAGCGAGTAGTACTGGTCGACGATCTCCTGGCGACCGGCGGGACTATGGAAGCTACTGTGAAGCTCGTGAAGCAGCTCGGCGGCGAAATCGCCGGGCTGGCATTCGCAATTGAGCTCGACTTCCTCAAGGGCCGCGACCGTTTCAAAGAACATGACGTCTTCAGCCTGCTGCACTACGACGAATAGCCGCCTGACGAATTCTTCGTAAGCTGAAAGCCCGCTGTCCTTTCGCTTCCTCTTCGCCGCGCGCTGAGTTATTCTGAACAGGCATGTCTCGTCGCCCGCCGAATCCCGAGGCACTCCTTCCCGCCATTTCGGCACCCGATCCATTTGCCTGTTTCCACCCCGTCACGGCAGAGTGGTTCCGCGCGGTTTTCGATCAACCGACAGCTCCGCAGCGCATGGGTTGGCCCGTTATTGCTCGCGGGGAAAGCGCGCTGATCCTGGCTCCCACCGGCACCGGAAAAACCCTTACTGCTTTCCTTTGGTGTCTTGATCGCCTGATGCTTCATCCTCAGCCGGCCGACCATCGCAAAGGAACACGCATCGTCTACGTCTCCCCGCTGAAGGCCCTGGCGGTCGACGTGGAACGCAACCTGCGCTCGCCCCTCGCCGGCATCGCCAATATGGCTCGCCGCCGAGGCATAAACTTCCGCGAGCCCTCCATCAGCGTCCGTACCGGCGACACTCCTCAACGAGAGCGCGCACGATATCTCCGCGACCCCGCCGACATCCTCATCACTACGCCCGAGTCTCTCTACCTGCTGCTGACCTCCCAGGGAGCCGAGGCGCTTCGCACTGTCGATACGGTGATCATCGACGAGATCCATGCCCTCGTTCCCACGAAGCGCGGCGCACACCTTGCTCTCTCTCTTGAACGGCTCGAAGCCCTCGGCAAGAAGCCTCTCCAGCGCATCGGCCTTTCAGCCACCCAGCGCCCTCTGGAAGAAGTTGCGCGTTTCCTTGGTGGCATCGAGATCGCCGCTCGATAAGTCCAGACTTCGGCCGCGGCCCGAGCCCGCAGGAGTGCTCTCCCTGGCATGCTGGACGACCGATACCCTCGATTCAGACCGCGCCTCCGCTATCGTCCCGTCACTATCGTTAACGCCAGCGCGTCGCAAGCAGTTGAAGCTGAGAGTTGAAGTTCCAGTTGAAGACATGGCGCGCCTCGAAACGATGGAGGAAATCCCCAGCGGCCCAGCCTCGCAGACCCCAAAACGCGTCTCCATCTGGAACGCCATCCATCCGCGCCTCCTCGAGCTGATCCGCGAGCGCACCTCCACCATCCTCTTCGTCAACAGCCGCCAGGTTGCCGAACGTCTTGCCGGCGCGCTGAACGAACTCGCAGGCGAAGCAATCGCGCGGGCCCACCACGGCTCACTCGCCGCCGCCCAGCGCACCATCATCGAGGAGCAACTCAAGGCCGGCCAGATCAAGGCCCTTTGCGCCACCTCCACCCTCGAACTCGGCATCGATATGGGCGCCGTCGATCTCGTCATCCAGATTGAAGCCCCGCCCTCCGTCGCCAGCGGCATGCAGCGCATCGGTCGCGCCGGCCACTCCGTCGACGCCGTGAGCGAAGGCGTCCTCTTTCCCAAATACCGCGCCGATCTCGTCGCCTGCGCCGCCGTCACCCAGGCCATGCACGAAGGCCACATCGAGTCCACGCGCTTTCCGCGAAATCCGCTCGACGTCCTCTGCCAGCAGATCGTCGCCATCGTCGCCCATCCGCCGACAGCGCGACTCCGTCAGCGATTCGCTGCGCAAATCAGCGCAAGCGTCAAGCTCGCGCGCAAGCGTCGAAGCCTCGATGCTCGAGCTCAAGCGAAGAGCCCAAGCCCGAAGTTCCTGTCGACTTCCTTTACGATCTGGTCCGCCGCGCCGCCCCGTTTGGCGGACTCACGCGCTCCGCATTCGATGGCGTACTCGACCTGCTCAGCGGCCGTTACCCCTCTGACGAATTCGCCGAACTGCGTCCCCGCCTCACCTGGGACCGCGTCCGCAACGTGGTCACCGCCCGCGAAGGCGCCGCACGCCTCGCCATCCTCAACGCTGGCACCATTCCCGACCGCGGTCTTTACGGCGTCTTCCTCGCCCACAGCCCGAAGGCAAATCCGTTCGAGTGGGCGAACTCGACGAAGAGATGGTCTTCGAGTCGCATCCCAACGAAACGTTCATCCTGGGCGCATCTACCTGGCGCATCGTCGACATCACGCATGATCGCGTCCTCGTTGAACCCGCCCCTGGCGAACCCGGCAAAATGCCATTCTGGAAGGGCGATGGCCCGGGCCGCCCGCTCGAATTCGGCCGTCGCATCGGCGCTCTTGTCCGTGAACTGCGAGCCGTGCCAAAACCTGCCGCCCTCACACGCCTCGTCGCGGAACACGATCTCGATCCGAACGCAGCCGAAAACCTCCTCCAGTTTCTCGACGACCAGGAAGCCGCCACCGGCCAGGTTCCCGACGATCGCACCATCGTCATCGAACGCTGCCGCGACGAACTCGGCGACTGGCGCGTCTGCGTCCTCACACCTTTCGGCAGCCGCATTCACATTCCTTGGGCCATGGCTGTCAGCAGCACGCATCCGCGCTGCCGGCGGGGCCGAGGTCGAAACCCTTTGGGGCGACGATGGCTTCGTACTCCGATTTCCTGACACCGACGAGCCTCCCGATTCCGACTGGTTCCTCATTGAATCCGCTGAAGCCATGCAACTCGTCCTGCGACAGCTCGGCTCGACTGCGCTCTTCGCCGGCCGCTTTCGCGAAGCTGCCGGTCGCGCTTTGTTGCTCCCGCGCCGGCGTGCCGATCAACGCTCACCGCTTTGGCAACTCCGCAAGCGTTCCTACGATCTACTCGAGCGTCGCTTCCCGTTATCCGTCGTTCCCGCTCTTGCTCGAGTCCTACCGCGAATGCCTGCGCGACGTCTTCGATATGCCCGCGCTTGTTGAAACGCTCCGTGCCATCGAACAGCGCCAACTCCGTGTCCATGTCGTCGATACGCGCAAGCCGTCGCCCTTCGCATCATCCCTCCTCTTCAGTTACGTCGCCAACTTTCTCTACGATGGCGATGCACCCTTGGCCGAGCGTCGCGCCCAGGCCCTGACCATCGATCAGGATCAGCTTCGTGAACTCCTTGGCGAAGCCGACCTCCGCGAACTTCTCGACGCCGACGCCATCGCACGAGGTCGAAGAGACTGCGCAATGCCTTGTCGAAAACTACCGCGCTCGCTCCGTCGATGGCATCCACGATCTATGTCTCAAACTCGGCGACTTGTCGCGCGAAGAACTCGCTCTCCGCGTCGAATCGCCCGACCTTCTCGTTCAGGTCGATCGCCTCGTTCGTGCTCGCCGTCTTCTTGAATTGCGAATCGCCGGTGACAAGCGCCTGATCGCCGCTGAAGACGCCGCGCGCTATCGGGATGCGCTCGGAATTCCGCTGCCTCCCGGCATCGCCGCCTCGCTGCTCGAACCCGTCGCTCAGCCGGTTCTCGAGCTAGTCCGCCGCTATGCTCGCACGCACGGACCGTTCACTGCGAAAGAGGCTGCCGACCGCTTTGCCCTCAACATCGAAGCGATCGAGAACGTCCTGCGCCAGTTAGCCAATGAAGGCCGCGTCCTTGAAGGTGGTTTTCGTCCCGGCGGCGTGCATCGCGAGTGGTGCGATGCCGAAATCCTCCGCCAGATCCGCCGCAAGTCACTGGCTCGTCTTCGTCGCGAAGTTGAGCCGGTGGAGCAGCACACGCTGGCCCGTTTCCTCACCCATTGGCAGGGCCTGCTGTCACCGCGCCGTGGAGGTCCCGCGCATCTCGATGCACTTCTCGATGCCATTGAAAGCCTCCAGGGCGCTCCACTTCCAGCATCGCTCCTCGAAGCCACCATCCTACCCGCGCGCATCAGCGGATACGAGCCTGCCGGTCTCGATACCCTCATCGCCGCTGGTGAAGTGACCTGGGCCGGCGTCGAGCCCCTCGGCGAGCGCGATGGCCGCATAGCGCTCTTTCTTTCTGACAAGCTTCCGCTCCTCGCGCAGCCGCGGCCCGTCACCGAACCGCTTACCGAACGCGAAGAAAAGCTGCTCGCCCTTCTTGAATCCACTGGCGCCAGCTTTTTCGATCCTCTCCACCAGGCAGTCGGTGGCGGCTATCCCGGCGAGACCATTGATGCGCTCTGGACCCTTGTCTGGCGCGGTCTCGTCACCAACGACTCCATGCACGCCCTCCGCGCCTATACCTTGCGGCCTGATACTTCGCGCACGGCGCGGCGCCCTCATCAAACCGGATCCGTCTTCCGCTCCCGCCGAACTACGCCACCCAACGCCCAGGGCCGCTGGTCGCTACTACCGCTCCGCTCACCGGGCAAAGGTCCGTCGGTCACTGAAGCCAGTCACGCTCTCGCCATGCAGCTGCTCAACCGCTACGGCGTACTCACCCGCGAGTCCGTCGCAGCCGAAAACGTGCCCGGCGGATTCAGTGTTGTCTACGAGGTGCTGAAAGCGCTCGAAGAGAGCGGCCGTATCCGTCGCGGATACTTTGTGGCCGGCCTCGGCGCCACACAATTTGCATTGCCCGCCGCAGTCGATCTGCTTCGCCAACTGCGCAACGAACCAAGCGCGGAGAAGCCCGAGTTCGTGCAACTCGCCGCCACCGATCCTGCCAACCCCTACGGTTCCGTCCTTCGCTGGCCCGACCTGCCCGTCGCCGAAGAGGATTCTGAAAGCGCGCCTCGCGTATTGACTCGCGCGGCCTATGCGGAAGTCATTCTCCACAACGGACAACTCGTCGCGTGGCTCCGCCGTAACAATCCCAATCTTCTCGTGTTCCTTCCGGCCGACGAGCCAGAGCGTTCGCAAACCGCCGAAGGCCTCGCACATTTTCTCGCTTCGCGCGGGCAGCAACGCATGCAGACCGATCGCCACCACGGCGTGCTCATCACCACCATCAACGGCCAGACATCCGCCGCACATCCCATGGCGCGCTTCCTCATGGACGCGGGTTTCCATCTCGGCCCCCTCGGCTTGCACCTTCGCCGCATTCTCCTGCCCGTCTCGCAGCACGGCCCTTCGAGCGGCGAAGCCTCAGGTCAGGAACTCCAATAGCCCATGCCTGAAGGCGACACAATCTTCCGCTCAGCGCGCTCTCTCAATCGCGCCCTCGCCGGAAAACCCATCACCGGCTTCCGTTCCGACCTATCCGCTCCTCACGCGTTTTCACGACGACACCCCGCTCACCGGCCAGACAGTCGAAAGCGTGGAGTCGCGCGGCAAGTGGCTTCTCATCCATTTCTCCGGAGGCGGAACGCTCGCCACGCACATGCTCATGAACGGCAGCTGGCACATCTACAAACCCGGCGAGCGTTGGCAGCGACCACCCGGCACCGCGCGCATCGTCCTCGAAAATGCGGACTACCATGCTGTCGGCTTCGATGTTCCGGTCGCGGAAATGCACACACCTCAGTCCCTCGCGCGCAATCGCCGCATTCCTCCCTCAGCCGGCGACTTGCTCAGTACTGGCTTCAATGAAGAAGAGGCCATCCAGCGTGTCATGTCTCAGTCTGACGAAGAGCTAGGCAACGTGCTCCTCCGTCAGAAAATCCTCGCCGGCGTCGGCAACGTCTTCAAGTCGGAAGTCTGCTTCGCCACCGGCCTCAACCCGTTCCGCAAGATATCCACGCTCACGCGGGACCAGGCCGCCAACGCCGTTGCTGTAGCGCGCCGCCAGTTAGGCTCCAATGTCATGGAAGACTCGTCAGACAGCATCGTGACCTATCGCGGCATTGGCCGCCGCACCACCAGCCAGGCCGACCCCAGCGCCAACCTCTGGGTCTACGGCCGCAAGGGCCTGCCTTGCCGCAAATGTGGCGAACTCATTCGGGGCCGCCTGCAGGGTATCGATGCTCGCTTCACCTACTGGTGCCCGCGCTGCCAGCCCATGCCCGACGGCCGCGACATCGACGGATAAAAATGCGAAAGCCGGCAGCCAATCGGCTACCGGCTCCAAATATCGATCGCCTCAATTGCTCGGCTTCGGATTCCCCAACCCAAATATCTTCTGGAACACATTGCGATGATCCGGCGGATGATCGCACGTATCCGTCGGCGCGGTGCCATCCAGAAACGCGGCGGTGTAATCATCTGGGCAGGCCCCATCCGCAAGCAGATTGGTCGTCTTGTCCAGGTTCACCATCTCCACGCCATTTGGCGGCACAAACTCCTTGGTGTCGGAATACTGTGGCAGCAGCACAGCCTTCTTCATGAACTCCGCCCAGATCGGCTCCGCGGCGTGCGCACCTTCCAGCTTCATGTCGGTGTAGTCGTCGTTGCCCACCCACACAATGCACAACAGGTTGCTGGTGAAGCCGGCGAACCACGCATCGTGGCTGGTTCCCGTTTTGCCCGCCGCTGGTGCACGAAATCCAAATGTCGTGCGCACGCGTCCGGCGGTTCCGCCGTTCAGCACGCCTTCCATCATGTTGGTCGTCAGGTAGGCCACGCGCGGATCCAGCACCTGCTTTGACGTCGGCGTGTAGTCGTTGATGATGTCGCCCGTCGCCGTGCGCACGCTTGCCACCATCCACGGATCCAGGTGCATCCCTCCGTTGGCAAACACGGTGTACGCCCCCGCCATGTCCATCGGCGTCGCATCGTATGACCCAATCGCCATCGACGGTGTAGCGCGCGCGCTCTTGACGCCCGCGTCGCGTGCCAGCGCGGCCACCTTGTCAAAGCCCACCATCGACGCCAGCGAGATCGTCGCATTGTTCAGCGACCACTGCAGCGCATACCGCGCCGTCACTTCGTCGTGATACTCCCCGTGCATGTTGCGCGGCGTGTATTCCTTGTCGCCCACTTCGTAGGTCGTCTGCTGGTCGTTCAGTATCGTTACCGGCGAAAACAGCTTATCCTGGCCTTCCAGCGGTGTGCCTTCGACCGCGGTCGCAAACGCCGCCGCATACACAAACGGCTTGAAGATGGAACCGGTCGGCCGATGCGCCACCGCATGGTTCAGCTGCGAACTCCCGTAGCTCCGCCCACCCACCAGCGCCAGCACTTGCCCGGTATGCGGATTCAGCGCGATCAGCGCCACCTGCGGATACACATACGGCTCAGGATTCTTCTTTCCGCGCATGCAGCTTGTCCACCTGCTCATCGATCGAGTGGACCGTATTCTCTACCGCCGACGTCGCCACGCGCTGAAGGTCGGGATCGAGCGACGTGTAAATCCGCAATCCTTCCAGGTTCACATCGCGCTCGCCAATCTTCTGCAGCAGCTGATCGTGCACCAGGTCCACAAAGTACGGAGCCTCGCTCGCATCCACGCTCGCCGTCGCCAGGTGCAGCGGCTCTTCCTTCGCGCGTTCCGCCTTGTCCTTTGTGATCGCGCCCGTCTCCACCATCGAGTCCAGCACCAGGTTGCGCCGCTCAATCGCGCGATCCGCGATGCCGGAACGGTGTAAAGTAATTCGGCCGCTGAATCATGCCCGCCAGCAGCGCGCACTCCGCCAGGTCAAGCTGCCGCACGTCCTTGCCAAAGTACGCCTGCGACGCCTCGCCAAATCCGTTGATCGCAAAGCTGCCCCGCTGGCCCAGGTTGATCTGGTTCGCGTACATCTCAAAGATCTGCTTCTTCGTGAAGCGGTGCTCCAGCTGAAATGTGATCACAATCTCGATGATCTTGCGCTTGATCCGCTTCTCGGGCGTCAGAAAAAATCCGCGCGCCAGCTGCATCGTCAGTGTCGATCCGCCCTGCTGTTTCTGGCCAGACGTCACGTCCTTCACGGTCGCTTCCAGCAGCCGGAAATAATTGACGCCGCCGTGCTCAAAAAACCGCCGGTCCTCAATCGCCAGAACCGCCTGCACCAGGTTCTGCGGAATCTCATCGTACGTCACCAGCCGCCGCTTGGTGCGATTCGCGTCCTCGCTCAGGCCCGTGATCAGCAGCGGCTCCAGCTCGTAGCTCGCCAGCGCTTCGCCGTGATCGTCGGTGATTGATTCCACTACCCCACCGCTCACGTGAATCGTCGCCGTATCCTGTGCGTGATATGACTGCGGCCCCGGATGCACGTGATCGATCCCGCTGCCTCTGGTACGTTCCCAGCGGCGATTCCTTCGCAGCCCCTCCCGTCGTGTACCCCGCCTGTCGCAATTCCTCGGCAATCAGCCGCACGGTCATCTTCTGCCCGGGACGCACTTCGCGCGGTTCGGCAAAAATCTTCGCCGTGTTCTTGAACAGCGGCTGCTTTAGCCGCGCATCCACCACGCTCTTGTACTTGTAGTAGAAGTAGCCGCCCACGCTCAGCACCGTGATGCACCCCGCCGCAATCACGATCAGCATCACTCGCAGCGCCAGCGCCGCCCACCCATTCGCACCCGTGGGCATCCGAAATTTGATCTTCAACGCCATTGCTGCTCCCTGTTCCTGCTAACTAGCGGTATCGGTCACGTTTACCGAAGACCTTCCTGCGCAACCCGGCTCTTGACCTCGCTCACAACATCGCCGATCGCTACATCGGCACTCTGCAAAGCCGCCCGCGTCACCAACTCCACCACCCCGCTCGCCGCCTTCTTGCCCACATTGATGCGGTAGGGAATCCCTACAAGATCCGCATCCTTGAATTTGACGCCGGCCCGCTCGTCGCGGTCATCCAGCAGCACGTCGATTCCCGCCGCATCCAGTTCCGCCGCCAGCTTCTCGCCCGTCTCGCGCAGCGCGGCATCGCCCACATTGGTCACCGTCACCACCACCGTGAACGGCGCAATACTCGCCGGCAGCCAGAACCCGTTCGCGTCATTCGCTGCTCCACCGCCGCCGTCAAAATGCGCTCAATCCCGATCCCGTAGCTGCCCATGATCGGCGTCACTTCCTTGCCGTTCACGTCCAGCACCCGCGCGCCCATCGACTCCGAATACTTGTACCCCAGCTTGAAGATGTGCCCCACCTCCACAGCCTTGCCCACCACCAGCTTGCCCGCCGCAGTCCATCCAACTCGGGACATGCCTCGCCCTCATTCACGCTGCGAATATCCGCCAGCAGCGTCCACTTGAAATCGCGTCCCGGCGTCACGTTGCGCATGGTGGTAGTCCAGCTTGTTGGCTCCGCACACCAGGTTCTTGCGGCCCTCAAGCGACTTATCCACCACCACCGTCAGTCCCTCGCCCAGCAGCTTGTCGTCATGCGTAAGCCCAACAGGCCCAAGGTATCCCGCCGGCCCATTAAAGTATTGCTGCAGCTCTTCAGCCTGCATGGTGCGCAGCTCAGCGCCGCCCACAGCACCCAGCAGCTTCGTCTCATTCACCTGGTGATCGCCGCGCAAAAACGCCGCCACGCCATGCCACGTCTCCTTCGGCGCCGTCACCCTTCCATGGCCGCCCCGCGCTTCAGCACCATGTACGCCACGCACTTGATATCGCTCGCCGGCGAAATCTTGAAGAACGCCGCCACGTCGCTGATCGCCGCGCAACCCGGCGTATGCACCAGCTCCGGCGTCCCGTCGCCGGTCGCCGCCATCTCCACCACCGGCTCCAGCCGGCTCGTGGCCTTCTCCAGATTCGCCGCATACCCGCACTCCGGGCAGCTCGCAATCAGGTCCTCGCCCGCATCGGTGTACACCATGAACTCCTGCGACTGCGACCCGCCCATGGCTCCCGAGTCGGCCTCGACCGCCACAAACTTCAACCCGCAGCGCGTAAAAATCGTGCGGTACACCTCATCGTGCAGGTCGAAGCTCTTGTCCAGCCCCGCCTTGTCGATATCGAAGGAATAGCTGTCCTTCATCGTGAACTGCCGCACCCGCAGCAGCCCCGCCTTCGGCCGCGGCTCATCGCGAAACTTGGTCTGGATCTGGTACCAGATTTGCGGCAGCTGCTTGTAGCTCCGCAACTCGCCCCGCGCAATCACGGTCATCACCTCTTCGTGCGTCATGCCCAGGCAAAGCTCCGCGCCCTTGCGGTCCTTCAGCCGGAACATGTTGTCGCCCATGCCCGTCCAGCGCCCGCTCTCCACCCACGGCTCTTTGGGCAGAATCGCCGGCAGAAAGAACTCCTGCCCAATCTTGTCCATCTCCTCGCGCACAATGCCAATGATCTTGTTCAGCGACCGCTGGCCCATGAAGAGGTAGTTGTAAATGCCCGCCCCGAGCTGGCGAATGTAGCCGGCCCGCAGCAGAAATTTGTGGCTGGCCACTTCGGCATCCGCCGGGGCCTCGCGAAGAGTGGGAACAAAGAGCTTCGACCAACGATGCATAGAAATGAGGTGGCGTACTTTCCCGTCCGCAACACGGACGCAGGGCAGTGAAGTGTCGTTCTCCATTTTAAATGGCCGCGCACTCCCCGCCGAATCGTGCCCCGCAACCCGGCCCGGGGTCCTGCATGATCCCAACATCGCCCACGTCTGATAAGAACTCGCCATTTCCGCACTCCGTTGCAGGGCGCCCCCAGGGTCGTCCGGGGTCCACACGTCAAGGCGGGTACCCGCCGGTAATCCGTGAGGTGAAGCCGGAGTCCAAGGCAACCTGTAGCGTCACCCTGTGAACGCCCCGCACCCAAACAGAATGCAAGCCTCGCGCCAACCCATCGCCTGCTGAAAACAAAAGAGGTATGCTGAGTCGATTGAGCCCGGTCGTGTCAGACCCGACACAGGGCGTAGCAGCCTTGACACGCTCTTTGTATGTGACCTGCAGCGGCTGCGAGGTTACTGGTTCGCAAACACCGCTAGGGCGTCTCGGCTTCCATGAATCACGCGCAGGATGCGGATCTCATCAGTCGATGGCCGATAGAAGATCAAATGCGGCGGTGCAGCGAACGTGCGAACCTCTGGGTGCCTGTCCACGCCCAGAGTTCTTCCGATGAACGGAAACCGCGCGAAGAGCGCGAATTTTTCGGTGATCGACTCGACGATCCTGGTTGCCGCATCCTCGCTGCCGCTGTCTCGTGCAATGTACAACCAGATCGCGTCGAGATCGGACCGCGCTTGCGGAGCTAGACGGATGCGCATCAGGCTCCGTTCAGATTCGCGCTACCGCGTTTCCGCACAGACTCAACCAATCCGCCAAGGGTCTCAGGGCTGAATTCCTCTCCTTCGCCCGCATCCAACGCGCGCTCCGCCGAATCCAGCGAACCCATCAATTCCAGTCGCTCGCGCTCGCGCTTCTCCCAGAGAGCCAATGCCTGACGCACGGCCTCATCGCGGCTCTGGAACCGGCCTTCCTGGATGCCTAACTCAACGAATGAGTTTTGAGCGGGAGTGAGTTCAATCTGCATAGCACAAGCCTAGGAGGAGCCGCCACGCATGTCAATCACGCTTCCTGAGGCCGGGTGCCCAGGTCTCGTTTCTGAGACCTGGGACAGCAAGAACCTCAACCAGCCGCCTCTTTCGATCAAAGCGTTTTGACTACAGAATAATCGGCAACGACACTAACCGAACGCGCCAGTCAATCGACACCGAAGCCGCCGCCGCGCCGTTAGCGTCCCACGCAAACAGTGTGATCTGCAAATCGTTATTCGACGTCGGGTTCGACGGATCCGGCACCAGCGCAACCTGGGTGGTCACAAAGAAAGGCTTGTCCATGCGAGCAGTCGCCACAATGCTGATCGGCGCTGTAAACGCCCGCACCAGCGGCAGGCACACAAACTGGCTCAGCAGGAACGTGATCTGCCCGTTGGCGCCCGTCGTGACCACACCGCTCGCGTCCAGCAGGTTGGAATCAGTGCAATTCAAGCTGGGCTGCGGAAAAATAATCAGCCTTCTCCACGCCGTCGATCCCGCGGTGTAGTCGAACGCGCCAACCGGAAACTGGAACAATTTCAGTTGCTCATTCTCGATGCCGGTGCCGGCAATGGCCTCAAGCTGCTGTTTGGCCTCCGCCATGGTGGGCTTCTTTTCCGATGCTTTATTCATATACGTCTCCTTCGGGGGATTTACTCGACCGCGCACCCGGAAGGGGCAGCCGCGTACCGAATAGTGACCGACGAAAGAAACGCGTTTCATTCCTGAACTGAAGAAATCCGAAGGGCTTGGATTCCAGGATCTACAACAAACCTCCGTGCCCCATCCATTCGCCTTCCCGGGGTCCCCGGCGACAGGTCCTTGTCGCTGGGGTGGTTACTGGCGAAAGGGTGGGACCGCACAAATCTCAACCCACGGGCTCTTCTATTCCCTACTCCCTACTCCCTGCTTTTCTAGTCCCTAGCCCCTAGTCCCTGCTTTTTTAATCCAGCCCCACATCCTTCAAGATCAGCCGCTCAAAAAGTGCGGTTGGCAACACCGCCCGCATCAACAACCCCATCTTTGCGTCCGTGCCCACCACATGCCGAAGCCTGGGCCGCGGCGTCTCCAGAACACGCGCAATGCAATCCGCCACCACCTGCGGATCAGCCTTCTTGCGATCGCTCTGCACCCGGGCCTTCCACTTGCCGATCCGGCTCGCATTGGCCGACCCCGGATCGGTCAGTCCCGCGGAGAGCTTCGCATTTCGCGTCCAGATGTCCGTCTCGAATGCCCCAGGCTCCACCAGCGCCACCTTGATTCCGAGCCCCATCACTTCGTAGCGCAACGATTCGGTCCAACCCTCCATCGCAAACTTGGCCGCCGCGTAACTGCCTGTGCCCGGAAAACCCAGCCGCCCGGCAATCGATGACACCATCACCACGTGCCCAAATCTCTGCCTCCGCATCTGCGGCAGGAAGGCCCGCGTCATCGCCGCCGCGCCAAAAAAGTTGGTCTCGAACTGTTCGCGTAACTCGGCATCGGTCACGTCTTCTGAGAATCCCGGCAGCGCAAACCCTGCATTGTTCACCAACCCATGCAGTGGCGCATTCCGCGCCGCAACGTTCTGCGCAGTCGCCGCAATCTGTTCCGCGCTGGTCACGTCCAGCGGCAGAAACTCAAGCTTTTCCAGCACGCCGGCCTTCCGTGCCGCGTCCTCAAGCTTTCCGCGCCGGTTCAGATCGCGCATGGTCGCCAGTACGTGCCATCCGCGCCGCGCCAGCGTCACGCTCGTCAGCAGCCCAAACCCGCTCGATGCACCGGTAATCAATGCCGTCTTTGTCATTTCTCAGGCCTCCACTTCGCAACCCGTGGCATACTCCCAGCAATGGACATCCTACATTTTCACTGGGGCTTGATTGTCTTCTGGATCATCAAGCTGCTGAAAATCTTCGGTATCATCCCCGGAGCCATCGCCGCGCGCTGGATGCAAAAGCTCTACCAGAAGCGCCGCCAGACAAAAGCCATGGAAGGATGGCCGTCTACACAAGCCACCATCCAGTCAGGAAAAGTCCACTCCGAAGGCGGCCGCCACTGGGCCGAACTCTCCTACACCTACTTTGTCGGCGAATACTACTCCGGAACCTACGTCAAGAACTTCCGCAAGGAAGACGACGCCGACGAGTTCGTACGCCAGGTCCGCGACAAGCGCCTCCAGGTCCACTACAAGCAGTCCAAGCCCGAAACCTCCGTCATCCTCGACCGCGACCTGGAAATGATCGTCCTCATGGTCCCCCAATACCGCTAAGGTTTCGCAGATGGCTCTTGCCTTTGCTGTTCCGGATCTCAACTCAGCGAGGACATAGGGTGCCCCAGAGCCTGTCCTGAGCTTGTCGAAGGATCTCGATTTTGAGACCTGGGATAGCAGGAACCTCAACCAGCCGGCCCTTCTAGTCCCTAGCCCCTGTCTATTCCCTAATCCCTATTCCCTGCCTTCAAATCAATTCCACTCCCCACAGATCATGCAGGTGAACCACGCCCTCAACCCGATTGTCCCGGTCAATGACGACAAGGGAAGTGATCTTCCGTTCTTCAAGAATCGACAACGCCTTGGCTGCAAGTTCCTGGCCCGCAATCGTTCGGGGATTGACATTCATCGCTTCACCGGCCGTACGGCTCAGGGCCGCGCCGCCTTCCCGCTCCAGCAGTCGCCGCAAATCCCCGTCGCTGATCACGCCGCAAAGCCGGCCGCCATCCTGCACCGTGGTGATGCCCAGCTTCTTGCTCGACATCTCGTAGATCACATCGCTCATTGGCGTCAAAAGCGTCACCACCGGCACTGCATCGCCCGCATGCATCAGGTCGCGCACCTTGGCCAACCGCTTGCCCAGCTTGCCGCCGGGATGCAACTCGGCAAAATCTTCCGCCTTGAATCCCTTGCGCAAACTCACGGCCACCGCCAGCGCATCGCCCAGCGCCAGCATCGCCGTAGTCGAAGCGGTGGGCGCCAGGTTCATACCGCACGCCTCCCGCTCCACGCCGCAGTCCAGCGCCACATCGCTGGCCGTCGCCAGGGTCGAGTCCATGTTGCAGCAGAAACTGATCAGCGCATCACCCTTGCGTTTCAAGGTCGCCAGCAGCCGCAGAATCTCTTCCGTCTCGCCGCTGGAAGAAAGCGCAATCACCACGTCGCCCGGCATCAACACGCCAACGTCGCCGTGCACCGCTTCGGCCGGGTGCAGAAACAAGGCAGGGGATCCAGTGGAACTCAGAGTCGCTGCAATCTTCTGGGCAATGATGCCGCTCTTGCCCATTCCCGTCACCACTACCCGGCCATACGATTTCCCGCAACGCAGGATCAGCTCCACGGCGCGGTCGAAATCCGCCGCCATCGCCCCCTCAAGCCGCTCAGCCAGATCTTCCAGGGCAGCGGCCTCCATGCGCACCAGCGCCGCTGGCGTCAGCGGCTCCAAAGGCAACGGCTCCGGCCGGTCCTCATCTTTTTCTTGGCTCATCGGTTACCCATGCTACCAGTTTTCCATCTACTAAGAGCGGACTGCGGAGGCCCTCAAGCTCCAACCATAGGACCATCCGAACCACCCTCCGCTTTCGTACAATGAAGAGACGAGGTCGACCCGTTTGAAGCGCAATACCGTCGTTCTTGGCATTACCTTGTTCATCCTTGCCGCCTTCGCCTGGGCCGGATGGGCCAACTATGAGTACCGCAAGCAGGCTGCCGAGAAGGCCCTGGCCAACGCCGGACACGCCGATCTGGTTGCCGCCGGCACCGACTCCGACAACGCGATGACCTCCTCGCCGCTGATCGGAAAGCCCGCGCCCGCCTTCACGCTGAAGGACCTCAGCGGCAAGCCGGTCTCGATCGCGAGCTACAAGGGCAAGGCCGTTCTCATCAACTTCTGGGCCACCTGGTGCGGCCCCTGCAAGCTCGAAACTCCCTGGATCGTCGAGCTTCGCGACAAGTACGCCGGACAGGGGTTCGAGGTTCTGGGCATCGACTCCGAAGGCGACGACCTGGCGCCTACGGATACTGCCGGCCTTGCCAAGGAAAAGTCCGCGGTTGAACAGTTTGTGAAGCTTGAGAAGATGCCCTACCCGGTGCTGCTGGGCGGCGACAGCCTGACCAAGCCCTACGGCGGGCTGGACGCTATGCCCACTTCGTTCTACGTCGACCGCAATGGCACCGTCATTGCCGCCCAGATGGGCATCAGTTCCAAGGACGATATGGAAGCCAAGATCCAAAAGGCGTTGGGGACCGGCAAGTGAATTACCCGTTTGTAACTCGGATGATGATGGGCGCCGCGCTTGGCGCCGGTTTGCTGAACGCCGGGGCCCATGGCCAGGAGCCGTTTGCCGAGGCAACCGACAAATCGACGGCAAAGATTGAGGCGGTGGAGTATCTCTTTCCGGAGCAGGTCACTTTGCCCGCCGGGAAAACCAGCCCGGTTTCTCTGCACTTCAGGATTGCGCCGGGGCTGCATATCAACTCGCACTCGCCCAAGGACGAATACCTGATTCCCACTGCCTTCTCCATTCCGGAGGGGGCTGGGGGTGAAGCTGGAGGCGGCCAGCTACCCGGCCGGAGCGGAATTCGTTCTGCCGGCCGACCCGGGAACCAAACTGAACGTCTACACCGGCGAGTTCGCAATCCAGACCAGGCTGGTGGCGCAACCTGGCGACCACCTGGTAAAGGCCAAGCTGCGCTACCAGGCGTGCGACTTGACGGCTTGCATGCCGCCAAAAACCATTACAGTTCCCATCGACATTGTTGGAAAATAGCCTACGGGAAACATCCGCACCAAATAAAAAAACGGTCATCTTCATTGGATTCTTTCGATTACACCCCGAAAATGGGGGAATTTTCGCTCACCGTGATTTGGATCACTTTTCAGTGAAAAAGTGAAAAAAGTGATCTCCCGGACAGTGAACGGCTGTGACTGAGTGAAAAGTGAAGTCGCGAAAAGCGAACAAAGAAATGCCCCTCCGGGAATTGGTCCGGGAGGGGCTTATTTGTGTTCTATTTCAATGATGACAGGTTCGGTGAATTAATCCCTAATTTTTGAAAATATTTTTTCGCTTTGGTTTCTTCGGGTTACAGCGTTTTCCACAGGATCAGCACTTGACAACCTTTTGAGTCCGTCCGAAGACCGTGAATTTTCAACCCCCGAGCAGAATTCATTCGTCACAGTTCCTTTGACTCTCTACCCATAGGTCATCTATATGTACGGCATGGCAAAGAAACCCGACCTGATGCCGGGCACCCTGGACATGCTGATTCTGAAGACATTGACCCGCGCGCCGCTGCACGGCTACGGGATCGCGCTCTCGATCAAGCGGTTGTCAGAGGATGTACTGACGGTTGAAGAAGGTTCTCTTTACCCGGCACTGCAACGGCTGTTGCTGCAGGGCTGGGTAAAGGCGGAGTGGAAGATGACGGAAACCAACCGGCGAGCGCGGTTCTACACCCTCACGCTGGAAGGACGGCAGCAACTCGGACTCGAGGTATCGCAGTTTGAACAGATGATCACCGCGATTGGAAGAGTGTTGGCGGAAGGGTGAGAGGAGAGGGACTGAGGGACTAAGGGACTGAGGGACTAGGGACCCGGTGCCCGCTAGAGGCATCGCAAAACTTGGCTGGCGAGTGGAGACAGGTTGAGCTTGTCCGAGTGATGGGTCAGCCATGGAAACCCTCAATTGAGCGGCCGGTCATGGCGCTGTTTTTCTTTTTTTCGTGGCGACATCTGGAGGGGATATGGGCGCGATCTCGCGTTTCGGGAAGAAGTTGTCTTTGCTGGTGGGGCGTGGGCGGTTCCGCCGCGAACTGGACGAAGAGATGGCGTTTCACAGGCTCCAGGCCGAAAGGGAGCTGATTGCCGGCGGAATGCCTCCCGAAGACGCGCGCTACGCGGCGAAGCGGCAATTTGGCAACGCTGCACGGCTGAGAGAGCAGAGCCACGAGACAGTCGGCTTCCGGTTTGAGACGGTTGCGCAGGACCTGCGCTTTTCGATCCGGCAGATGCGGAAGAGTCCGGGGTTTGCGGTCACGGCGGTACTGATTCTGACGCTGGGAATTGCTGCCAGCGTGGCCATTTTTGCTTTTGTGGATGCGGCGCTGATCAAGCCGCTGCCCTACAAGGATTCGCCACGTCTGGTGCAGCTGTTCGAGAGCATTCCACTGGGGCCACGCTTTCATCTCTCGTATCCCGACTACCTGGATTGGAAGCGGATGAACAAGTCGTTCAGCTCGCTTGACGTGTTTGCGCCCTACGGGTTCATGCAGAAGACGCGCGCAGGGACTGCGGCCGGCTGATGGCGCGCACGTGAGCGCGGGATTTTTTCGCACGCTGGGCGTGAAGCCGATCCTGGGGCGCGATTTCTACGATGGCGAGGACGCGGCAGGACCGGCGCGCACCGTGCTGCTGAGTTACGGGGCATGGCAAAAGCGCTACGGCGGGCGAGCGGATGCGCTTGGGCAGACAGTAACGCTGGACAACGATAACGTACACGATCATCGGGGTGCTGCCGCGCGAATTTCATTTTGCACCGGCGGAGCCCGCGGAGTTCTGGGGGATTCAAAAGCCGCAGAATTGCCGTGGCTGCCACGGCCTGTTTGGCATTGCGCGATTGAAGGATGGCGTGACGTTTGATGGGGCGATGGCCGATATTGCCGCGGTCGCCAAGCAGCTGGAAAAGCAATATCCGGATTCCAATCGCGACCAGGCGGCGTTCATGTTGCCGTTGACGGAAGTGATTGTCGGCGACATCAAGCCGATTCTGCTGGTGCTGTTGTGGGGGTCTGCGCTGCTGCTGTTGATTGCCAGCGTGAATGTGGCGAGCCTGCTGCTGGTGCGGGCGGAGAGCCGCAAGCGCGAGATGGCGGTGCGAGGTGCGCTGGGTGCCTCGCCACGGCGACTGGTGCGCCAGTTAATCACCGAGGGCATGCTGCTGGCGGGGATTGGCTGCGTGCTGGGCGTGGGGGGCGCACTGCAATCGATGCGGCTGCTGGCTACGCTGATTCCCAAGGACATGCTGGCGAGCATGCCATTTCTGCGCGGGCTGGGATTGAACTGGCACGTTGTCTTGTTTGGGTGCGTGCTGGCCGCGGCGTCAGGCGGCGTTGTTTGCGTTGACGCCCATGGTGCGGCTGCGCCTTACGGAGATTCGCGATGGCCTGGCGCAGGGTGGACGCGGCGCGGCGGGGCTGGTGTGGCGGCGGTTCGGCGCGAATCTTGTGGTGGTGGAACTGGCCACGGCGATGGTGCTGCTGGTGGGCGCGGGCTTGCTGGGCAAGAGCTTCTATCGGCTGCTTGCATGTCGATATCGGCCTGCAGGCTGACCACATTGCGACGCTGCGCGTGGAGTCGCAGCCGGACAAGTATCAGAAGGATGAGCAACGCAGTTGCGCTGGCGCGCGAAGTTGTGCAGCGTTTGTCGGCGTTGCCGGGCGTGCAGCAGGTGGGGCTGACGACCAAGCTGCCGATTGAAGATGCCGACTGGACCACGAGCTTCCGCATTGTGGGGAGGCCCTTTCACGGCGAGCACAACGAAGTGGCGATTCGCATGGTGAGCGCGGGGTACATGGCGGCATTGAAGACCACGCTCAAAAGCGGTCGCTACTTCAGGGAAGATGAGGACGCGTCGAAGCCCAAGGTCATTATTGTGAACGAGGCGCTGGCGAAGCAGTATTTTCCCGGCGAGGATCCGGTGGGCAAGCAGATGTCACTGGACGATGGAAAGACGGCGATTCTGGTTGTGGGCGTGATCAACGACATCCAGGAAGGGCAACTGGATGCCAAGCCGCGGGGCGCGATGTATCTTCCGTTCTTCCAGAAGCCGAACACGGGGTTTGTGGTGCTGGCCAGGACCGCGCAGGATGAGCGGGCGATGCTGCCGGCGATCGCCTCGACGCTGCAGTCGGTTGATGGAGGGATGGCGATCTTTCAGCCGATGACGATGGCGGAGAAGGTCCACGATGCGCCGGCGACGTATCTGCATCGCTCGTCAGCGTGGCTGGTGGGCGGCTTTGCGGGGATGGCTCTGCTGCTGGGCGTGGTGGGGCTGTATGGAGTGATTGCGTACTCGGTGAGCCAGCGGACGCGGGAGATTGGAGTGCGCATGGCGCTAGGCGCGGAGCGCGGCAACGTATATGGCATGGTGTTGCGCGAAGCGGGCCGGCTGATTGCGGTGGGCGTTGGCGCGGGTCTGCTGGCCTCAGTGGGTGCGGGAATGGGGTTGCGGAAATTGCTGTTCGGCGTGTCGGCCTGGGATGCGGAGACGCTGGTGGTGGTGGCGCTGGTGCTGGCGTGTTCGGCGCTGGCGGCGAGTTTTCTTCCGGCACGAAGAGCGGCGCTGGTGAGCCCGGCAGACGCCTTGCGGGCGGAGTGAATAAAGCAGGGAATAGGGAATAGGGAACAGAATACAGGACTAGGGACTAGGGACTAAGGGACTAAGGGACTGAAGGGACTAAGGGACTAAGGGACTAGGGGCTAGGGGCTAGGGACAAGGCGGAGGGTGAGATGGGTGCGATGGCGCGATTCGGAAAGAAATTGTCGTTGCTGCTGGGGCGGGGGCGTTTCCGCAGCGAGCTGGACGAGGAGATGGCGTTTCATCGCGCGCAAACGGAGAAGGAACTAGTGGATGGCGGGATGCGGCCGGAAGCGGCGCGGGCTGAGGCTTCGCGGCGATTCGGCAACACGGTTCGCGTGAATGAGCAGAGCCACGAGGTTATTGGATTTCAGGCGGAGACGGTGGTTCAAGACATTCGCTATGCCTTGCGGCAGCTGGTGGGAAATCCGGGATTCACGATCGTGATGTTGTTGACGCTGGCATTGAGCGTGGGCGCCAACAGCGCCATCTTCAGCGTGATCAATGGCGTGCTGTTGAAGAGCCTGCCTTATCCGCAGCCGGAAAGGCTGATGCGGATTTTTCTCTCCAGCGCGAGCTATCCGAAATTTCCGCTGAACCCATTTGATTTTCTTGATTTCAGAGCGCGCAACAAATCGTTCGACTCAATAGCAGCATTCACGCGAGGCGATGTGCAGCTGTCCGGTGCTGGAGAACCGGAGCGACTGAATGGGTTCGGAGTCACGTCAGGTTATTTTCGCGTGTTGGGACTGCAACCGGAAGTGGGGCGGGAGTTCGATTTTAATGCGGAAATTCCGGGTAACGGACTCCAGGTGATTTTGAGCGACCGTCTGTGGCGGACTCGTTTTGGCGCAGACCGCGGCATTGTAGGAAGCAAGATCACGCTCAATACACAGCCATTCACGGTGATCGGCGTGATGCCCGCAGGCACGGTGCATCCGGGCAATGAGTACCACTCGGTTGCGTACGGAGAGGATGTGGATGTGTGGTGGCCTTTCTCATTCGCGGGTGATTCCAATCAGCGCGGATCGCATTTCATTGAAGGGATTGGGCGGCTGCGGAACGGTGTGAGTCAGGAGCAGGCGCGCGCCGAGATGAACGCCATCATGACGCAGATAGAACGCGAGCATCCAGGCGACGCGGGATGGAAGGTGCTCGTGATTCCGCTCTACACCGAGATTGTGGGAGCGAGCCGCCGCATGCTCCTGGTGCTGTTGGGGGCGGTGGGGATGGTGTTGCTGATTGCCTGCGCAAATGCGGCGAATCTGCTGCTGGCGAGAGCATCGGCGCGGCAGCGGGAGATCGCGGTGCGACTGGCGATGGGTGCTCCGCGCATGCGTGTGGTGCGTCAGCTAATGACGGAGAGCCTGCTGATTTCGCTGGCGGGCGGAGCGCTTGGGCTGGCGGTTGCTTACGGCGGTGTGCGAGCGATTGTCTCCCTTATGCCTGCGGATTTTCCACGCGCGCATGACATTCATGTGAGCCTGCCGGTGTTGGTGTTCACGCTGGTAGTTAGCGCAATCACCGGCATTCTGTTTGGTGTGGCGCCCGCGCTGCAGGCGGCACGCCTTGATCCCAAGCAAGGGCTGCAGAAGGGCGGGCGCACCACAACCGGCAGCGGGCACCAGAGCAGGCTGCGCAGTGCGCTGGTGGTTTCTGAAGTGAGCCTGGCGTGCATGTTGTTGATTGGCGCCGGCCTGATGCTGCAGAGCTTGCTGAATGAGCTGCGGCTCGATCCGGGCTTCCAGCAGCAACACGTGCTGACGGCGAGCATCTCATTGCCCCACGCGCAATACGCCAAGAGAGAGCAGGTGGTGCGGTTCTACGAGCGCCTCGACGCAAGTCTGTCTGCGCTTCCCGGTGTATCAAGCGCAGGTTCGGGCAGTGACATCCCCTGGACGGGCTGGGATGAGAATGCCGGCGGGTTCACCATCGAAGGCAAAAAGCCCGCGCCGCATGAGGAGTTCCATGCCCGCTATCACATGGCGACGCCAGGGTATTTCAGCGCGCTCGGAATTCCCCTGGTTGCGGGGCGCTACTTTACCGCGGCTGATAGAGAGGGTGCGCCGAAGACGGTGATCATCAATCACGCCATGGCTGAGCGTTACATGCCCGGAGAGTTGGCGGTTGGAAGGCGCATGACGTTTGCCGACGAGCCAAAAGACAAGGACTGGATGACAATTGTGGGCGTGATTGGCGATGTGAAGGACCGGCCCGATAGTCCGGGAGCAGAGCCAGGTTTCTGGATGCCGGAGGCATCTGCGGCGATGCCGGACATGTCGGTCGTGATTCGCGCTGGCGGCAATGCGGAACTGCTTGCCGATGCGCTGCGTAACCAGGTCCACCAGCTTGACCCTTCGTTGGCAGTGGCGGATCTGAAAGTGATGGACAGGATCGTGGGCGCGTCGGTCGCTACACCGCGATTCACGTTTATGTTGGTGGGAGTTTTCGCGGGCCTGGCCATTGTGCTGGCTGCGATTGGAACCTACGGCGTGATTGCGTATTCAGTAGGCCAGCGCACCACGGAGTTCGGCTTACGCATGGCGCTGGGCGCGCAACAAGGAAATGTCTTGCGACTGGTGCTGTCGCAAGCCGTGAAGCTCGCCGCGGCAGGCACGGCGATCGGCCTGGTTGTTTCATTGCTGTTGGCTCGCGTGCTTAAAACGCTGATCTTCCAGGTGAGCCCCACCGATCCAACGATCTACTCCGCGGTGGTGTTGATCGTGATGAGCGTGGCGTTTCTTGCCTGCTACATTCCGGCGCGCCGAGCGACACAGGCCGACCCGATTCATGCATTGCGTGCGGAGTGAAAAAACAGGGCCGAGGGAATAGGGAACAGGAACCGGGGACTAACCGGTAGTTCGAAAGTGATGGCCAGGAGGGCGGAATGGGCGCGATCTCGCATTGGATGAGAAAGGTTTTCTTGATGTTGAGACGTGGACGGTTCCGCAACGAACTGGACGAGGAGATGGCGTTTCACCGCGCGCAAGTGGAGAGAGATCTTGTGGACGGCGGGATGAAGCCGGAGGCAGCGCGCTATGCGGCTGCGCGACAACTGGGCAACACAACGCGCCTGCGCGAGCAGAGCGAGGAAGTAGTGGGGTTTCGCGTGGAGACAGTGTGGCAGGACATGCGGTTTGCGGCGCGACAGTTGCGCAAGAATCCGGGCTTTGGGGTGACGGCAGTGTTGATTCTGGCGCTGGGCATGGGCGTAAGCGTGGCCATGTTCGGATTTGTGGACGCGGCGTTGATTCAACCCCTGCCCTACACACAGCCGAACCGGTTGCTCTCTGTTGACGAGAGCGCGGCGGTGAATCCGCGATCGAATCTGTCGCACGCCGACTATTTGGATTGGAAGCGGATGAACAAGACGCTCAGCTCACTGGATGTTTTCACGGGCATGGGCTATCTCTTCCACGGATCGATCATTGAGCCGGTTCCCGGCGCGCGTGTCAGCGACGGATTCTTCAGCACGCTTGGTGTTCACATGATGCTGGGACGCGGTTTCCTTCCCGGTGAGGACCAGCCGGGCAAGGCGAAGATTGTGATCCTGAGTTACGGAACCTGGGTCAAGCGGTTCAGCAGCCGGCGCGAAATTGTGGGCCAAAGCGTAAATCTCAGTGGCGATAACTACACGGTGGTGGGCGTGCTTCCGCGGGAGTTTTCATTTGCGCCTCGCGCAAACGCGGAATTCTGGGCGCCGATTCTTGAACTTGAGCGGATGCGAGCAACGGAGAAGCTGCCACGATCTTGATGGAGTGGGCCGGCTTCGTGATGGCGTAACCATAGAGGCGGCACGGGCGGAGATGAAGGGGATTGCCGCGCCGCTCGAGAATCAATATCCGGACTCGAACAAGGGGCAGAGCGCGGATGTTGTGCCGTTTGCCGAGATCGTGGTTGGCCAGATGAGGCCGGTTCTATTGACGCTGCTGGGCGGCGCGGGATTGCTGCTGCTGATTGCATGCGTGAACGTAGCGAGCCTGCTGCTGGTGCGGTCAGAGAGCCGGCGGCGCGAGGTTGCGGTGCGCGGCGCGCTGGGTGCGACGTCGATGCGCATGGTGCGGCAGTTTGTCACCGAGGGTATGCTGCTGGCGGTAGCAGGTTGCGGATTCGGACTGCTGGTTGGGTACTGGCTGATGAAGGGGATTGTCGCATTGGTGCCGCAAACCGTAGCGCAGTACATTCCGTTCCTTACGAAGGTGGGAGTCAACGCGCACACGGCGCTGTTTGCCGCGGCGGTGGCATTGGGCGGTGCGGTGGTGCTGGCGGCCACGCCATCGTTGCGGCTCGCGGGACAGAATATGCACGCGGCGCTGGCTGAGGGAGGACGCGGTGCGGCGGGACGATTCTGGCAACGCCTGGGAATGAACCTGGTGGTGGTGGAATTGACAGTGGCGGTTGTGCTGTTGGCAGGCGCGGGATTGTTGGGCAAGAGCCTTTACCGTCTGCTGAATGTTGACATGGGATTCGAGCCGTCGCATCTGGCCACGGTGCAGGTCATGGCCCCCGAAACCATCTATGGAAAGCCAGAACAGAAGGTTGCGCTCTACAGGGAGATCGAACGGCGGCTGGGTGCGTTGCCAGGGGTGGAACGTGTGGGCGTCACCAGCGATCTGCCGGTGCAGTGCAACTGTGACACGGACTGGATTCGCATTGTGGGCAAGCCATTCCACGGCGAACACAACGAGGTGAATGAGCGGGATGTAAGCCCCGACTATATGAGCGCGCTCAAGGCGAGGCTGGTGCGGGGAAGGATGATCGAAGCGGGCGACGATGCCAGCAAGCCGCAGGTGGTGGTCATCAACGAGGCGCTTGCCAAAAAGTACTTCCCAGGCGAAGACCCGATTGGAAAGAAGCTCGCCAACGGGTCCCTTGATCCGAAATCAATTCGCGAAATTGTCGGCATAGTTGCGGATGTCCGCGAGGGCGGCCTGGATCAGGATCTGTGGCCGGCAGAGTACGAATCGATCTACCACGACCCCGGCGGCTTTTTCTCCGTAGCGATGCGGACGTCGCAGGATGAGAAGACCGTGCTGCCGGTATTGGTGAGCACACTGCACTCGATAGACGCGAACCTGGGCGTTTATGGCGAGATCACCATGAACGACCAGATTCTGGCGTCGCAGTCAGCGCTGCTGCATCGCTTTGCCACGTTTCTTGTGGGAGGGTTCGCAGTGATGGCGCTGGTGCTGGGCGTGGTGGGGCTCTACGGCGTGGTGGCCTATTCAGTGAGTCAACGGACGCGCGAGATCGGCGTGCGCATGGCGCTGGGCGCGCAACGCGGCACCGTGTATGCGATGGTGATGCGGCAGGCAGGATGGTTGACGCTGTTCGGCGTGGGCGCCGGTCTGGCGTGCGCGGTGGGTGCGGGGATGGCGATGAAGGGAGTGCTGTTTGGCGTGGCGGCCTGGGATGTGCCCACGCTGGCGTTTGTCGCAGTTGTCCTGAGTGGGGCTTCTCTTGCCGCAAGCTTTCTGCCGGCGCGACGAGCGGCTTCAGTGAATCCCATGGAGGCGCTGCGCGCGGAGTAATCAGTGGTCAATGAACAGAGGGGAAGCTGGTGTCCTGAGTCGTTAATCCTTAACAAAATAACGCCTGTCATCCTGAGCGAACGGGGCCCCAAGCGCTTTTCAGCTCCGGGGTCCCCAAAGAGCGGTCTTTGCTCTTTGGGGTGGAGTTTGGGGGTGGTGAGTCGAAGGATCTGCTTTTGTTGTTCAACGAACTTCCGACCCACCACACTAGCGAGTTAGCAAGTGATCTTCTGCGACGACCGTTCGGAGGGCATGGGAGTGGGGAATCCTCTGAAGGGGGTTAGTGCTGGTAACTCAGGCGATCCTTTTTCGTTGCGGCCTTTCAGCCGTTGTTCCAACACGCTTGCTCGCCTCATAGCCAGCCGCTCGCGCGAGCCTATCGATCTCGGCGGTCTGGCTTTCGCGGGCCGTGATATTGATGCGAACCGTCTTTGCGGGCGCTGACCTCAACAAGAAAGGCGACAGCGCTCCTCATTGCAAAGGTCATTCTGCAATTGATCAAGTGGAAGGCTCGGGGATCTGTTCTCTGTCGTCCCCGCAATGTGAAACGAGAGTGCTTCCGCAGCCATCTCTTTTGCTTCCTCCAGAGTGGAACCTGCAGTGATGCAGCCCGGAAAGTCTGGGAAGCTGACGCCGTAGTCGGATTTGCTGTCCTTGTGAAGATATGCGATGTATTCCATGCTTGCTCCTCAGCGGAGTTTGATTCCTGCCTGCCTCTCAATCGACGCGATGGTTCCGAGCGGAATGTCTTTTCGAGGGAATGGAACCGTCACGCGGCCGGGCTTGACCGGGTGTTTGAATTGTTTATGGCTACCAACCTGTGCCACCTCGTGCCAGCGGTCCTTCTTCAATCGCTTGATGATCTCCCGCTGCCCATTTCGCCCCGCAGTCCATAAGATACTGTACTCACGGAATACACATCCTATTCGCAATTGCCGGGACGCTGAGCGCGGCGTCTCTGGCCGCGAGTTTTCTGACGCCGTGCGGAGAATTAATAGCTGCCTTTTGTGCCAAGAACCCGGTCGGCATTCTCCACGAGCACGGAATTCTGAATGAGCCGTCTCTCGCTCTCGGGATCGTGTGAAGGCAAATAGACAAGGGGCCGTTGTCTCGCAAGTGTCTTGATGTTGTTCAGCGTCTGCAACGAGACTCCCTCGTCGGGGCTCACTCCGTCCACCTTGCCTGCCAGAAGAAGTTGCTGGTTGTAACTTGTGTCTCCGGCGATGAAGAACGAAGGCGATCCGTGGACGAACACGGAAACGTGATGGGGCGTGTGGCCGGGTGTCGGAACCACGAGCACATCGCCGCTCCGCGTGAGGGACATGGACTGGGAGAACGGGCCGATTGACTCATCGTGGAAACGAAGAAACCTGGGATGAAGCCACTTGGGCCAACGATGAGGCAAGTAGCCCTGGACCTTTCCGAAAGGGCCGTTGGCCGTCTGCCATTCCTGCTGATGAATCCAGATGGTGCTGCCCGTGAGGTGATGGAGGCCTCCCGCGTGATCGGTGTGCAGATGCGTGAGCACCACGTGGCGTATGTCGCGCGGCCCGATGCCGAGAGCGCGAAGTTGCGGGCCGAGCTCCTCATCCGGATGAACGGAAAACTGCACGGCGCGCCGATAGAACGGATGCCATGAGGGATGGTATCCACGTTCGTGGACGCGCGAAGTTTCACCCGTATCGACAACTATGATGCCTTCGTGGTGCTCGATGACCCATGCGTAAATGGGGAGCCACTCGGTCCACTCATTGTCGAAAAGCATATTGGTGACGCGCGCGAGGCCCTTGCCTCGAGACTCTTGTTGGGCGCGGCGAACCTTTACGAGACCTGTGCGAATTGCATGAATCAAGGTCATGAATTTCCTCTGTCCTTTTGGACTCGGACGATTCAATGACGATTGTCACTTGATTGTGAGATTGAGGCCAGAGCAACTCGCAACCGATCTAATGGGGTTCAAGCACCTTCATTGTTTCGTTTGCGAGCTCGCTCAATAGCCGAGGCTGCGGACCACATCGCGTATACGGCCCGCGCTGGCTTGCAGGCCCGCCTCTTCATCCACCGTCATGGGGATGGGGAGCGGCGGCTCGATGCCCTTGCAGCTGACAATGCGCGGCAGGCTCAGGCATACATCGTCAATGCCTCGGAAACCGCGCAGATGCCCGCTCACCGGGAGCACGCGGCGCTCATCATAGAGGATCGATTCCAGGATGTTGGTGACTGCGAGGCCGACCGCGTAGTTGGTCGCGCCTTTACCCTGGATCACTTGATACGCCGCGTCTTTCACGTTGTGCAGGATCTGTTCCTTGTCGGCCTGGGTGATGCGGCCGTGTCCGGGTACGGACCACTGGCTGAGCGCGATGGAACCGATGGTGGCGCTCGACCAGAGCGGAATCTCTGTGTCGCCATGTTCGCCGGCGATGTAGGCGTGGACGTTCTGGACCGCGACCTGGCAGTGTTTCGCTACGAGGTAGCGAAAGCGCGAGCTGTCGAGGACTGTTCCGGAGCCGATGACGCGCTGCCACTCGAAGCCGGTGATCTTGGCGGCGATTTCAGTAACGACGTCGACGGGGTTGGTGACAAGGAGCAGGATGGCGTGAGGCGCGACGCGGACGACGTCGGGAAGAATCTTGGCGCAGATCGCGGCGTTGGCGGACGCCAGATCCATGCGCGTCTGGCCGGGTTTCTGTTTGGCGCCTGCCGTCATCACAATCACGTCGGAGTCGCGAAGAATCTCTACGTCGTCGGAGCCGTCCACAGTAGCCTGCGGCGCGAAGAGCAGCCCGTGGTTGAGGTCAAGGACCTCGGCATCAACCTTGGTGCGAGCGATGTCAAACAGGACGATATGGCGACCGACACCGCGGATCATGGCGGCGTAGGCGATGGTGGCGCCGACACTGCCGGCGCCAATGATGCCGATTTTCTGGGAGGAACGGTCGGAGGGCATGGGGGAAGGACGGTCCTGAGCCAAGTTTACGGTATTGAGACGGAACCCCCGAGCAAACCGGAGTAGTAAACGAATCGATCAGTAGGGGAGATGAATCGATGAATTGTTAGAGTGCAAACCAGGAGCTTGTTTTGGAAGCTGAGTCTCGTCGCCACAGGGTCAGGATTCTTGTCGCGTTCGCCATCATTTATTTCGTATGGGGATCAACGTTCTATGCCATCCGCATCGGCGTGCACGAAGTTCCCCCGCTGCTGCTTGCGGCCATGCGATTTTTGACAGCCGGCGCGGTCATGTACGGATGGCTGATGGCGCGTGGCGAGCGTTCGCCGACCGCAAAGCAATGGCTCGCTGCATCGTTTCTCGGCTTCCTGATTTTCGTGTGCGACTACGGGCTGCTGTTCTGGGCGGAACAGAGAGTGCCGTCGGGAATTGCGGCGGTGGTGCTGGCCACCATTCCTGTGTTCATTGCGCTGTGCGAGATTGTGATGATGCGTACGCAGCGGCTCACCGTGCGGCTGGCCGTGGCATTGCTGATCGGGATCGCCGGGGTCGCCGTGCTGGTGAGCCACTCTTTCAAGCTTGGCGACGCTCCGGTGGACACCCTGGGGGCTGCGGCGCTGATCGTGGCGGCCTTCAGCTGGTCGATTTCGACGGTGCTGACGAAGCGGCTTCCGCTGCCCGACTCGAAGCCGATGAGCTCCGCCGCGCAGATGCTGACAGGCGGCGTAATGCTGATGGGTGCAGCGGGGATTGCGGGTGATTTTCGGGGATTTCGGCCGGGCGAAGTGTCCTTGGGAGCGTGGGGAGCGCTGGTCTATCTTATTGTTTTTGGGTCGGTTATCGGCTTCACCGCCTACATCTGGCTGCTTCACCACGAATCCCCCACCAAAGTAGGCACCTACGCTTACGTGAATCCGGTTGTGGCGGTGCTGGTGGGGTATTTCCTTGGGGGAGAAGCACTTGGGCCGCGGACGGTGCTGGGAACCCTTTGTGTACTAGTTAGCGTTATTTTGATTACGCGAACCAAGGCGAAGAAGCCAGTGATCGAGGAAACGGTGAAAGCAGGGCGCTGAGGCCCCAAAAAGGTGGGTGAGATCGCGGATTTGGCGGGGTCAGCGCATTTGCATCCAGTGAATTTTCCGTTAATCTCACCTAATACGCATCTGAAGTTCAGGGCGTCTGAGGAGCCCGCTTTTACGCATGATTGAAGCCGCCGCCCACCTGCTTTCGCTGGATTTCCCTGCCGAGTTTACGCCCGGCGCGCGCTCGGCAGTCACCACCTGCCTGCGCATTCAGCCCGATGAGAAGGTCACGCTGATCACCGACCGGGCGACGGAGCCCATTGCGCGCGTCGATTGCGCGGCGAGCTCGAGGACCGCGGATGTGACCTGCAACGCTTTCGTGCTCGAAGATCTGGCGCCGCGCCCGTTGACCGACATGCCGGCGGAAGTGCTCGAGGACATGGAGACGTCGCAGGTGTCGATTTTCGCGGTGCAGGTGCAGCCCAACGAACTTCGCTCGCGGATGCAGATGACCGACGTGGTGAACCGGCGGCGCATGCGGCATGCACACATGGTCAACATCACGCCGGAGATCATGTGCGATGGCATGCGCGCGGACTTACGACGCGGTTGACCGGCTTTGCCAGCAGGTTCTGGACCGCGTGCGGCGAGCACAGCGAATTCGCGCGACTACCGCAGCAGGCACCGACATCATCGTCCGAGATGAATCCCGACTACAAGTGGTTCAAGACGTCCGGCATTATTTCGCCGGAGAAGTGGGGCAATCTGCCGGGCGGCGAATGCTTCACCTCACCCGGCGAAGTGAATGGACGCTTTGTCGTAGATGGTGTAGTCGGGGACTGGCTGTGCGCGCGCTACGGGCTGCTGGAAGCTACGCCGCTGACGATTGAGATCGCGGGCAATCGCATCGTGTGCTGCACGCAGTGAAAACAAGCAGCTCGAAGCGGATTTCTGGGCTTATACCCATACCGATGAGAATTCTGACCGCGTGGGCGAATTTGCGATTGGAACCAACATTGGGGTCAAGAAGGTAATCGGGAACATCCTGCAGGATGAGAAGTTTCCCGGGATTCACATCGCCTTTGGAAATCCATATGGCGAGCACACGGGCGCACCGTGGCGCAGCGGAACCCACATCGATGTCGTGGGTCTCAGGTTCAACATCTGGCTGGAGTCGGATGAGGGGACCGAACAGATCATGCGTGAAGGAAAGTTTCTGATCGGCGACTAGTATTGCAATCCCGAGGTCCGGGACGCTCGTCGAGCTGAAAATGGAAACGCGGTACACTCTGAGAAGCGAGAGGTTACGTGAGCAGAGCAGTTATCGTCCGACCAAATCTGAATGCACTAGGTTGGGCCGCTCGCGTCGGAACGCGGATCGGTATGTTGTTGCTGGCCTTGACGGCGATCTCGCTGGTCACCATGCCGTTCACGCAACACCTTTGGACCTGGGACCGTTTTCTGCACGGTGGACAGGATTTTGAAACAACCGCTTTTGTCATCCTGATGGCTTTGAACCTGGTGCTTGTGCTTGCCAAGTGTTGCAAACAGAATGTTGGAAAGCTGCTCGAAGCGTGGCAGTGTTTTTCGATCCTGCGCACTCCGCGCCTGACATTGCAGACGCTGGCATTGTCGATTTCAGACTGCGTGGAATGTCGAATTTCGCTCCCTGATTTGCCTACCCGCAATCTTCCCCTTCAGATTTGATCGATCGCTGAGGGTCATTCCCCCACCGAACGGTTCGCATGAATCCGTTCAAGGCCCAACAGCTAGCGTCGCGCCAGATAACAATCCTGTTCGGCTTAGATCGAATCGACTTCTTCCTGCGGGAAGGGGCCGCTCGACGTTTCCCATTTTCCAAAGCCGACGATTGGATCACTGTCGACGCCGCTCAGCTTTGTATAAAGCGGAGAGGTTTATGAAGACGTCAGAAGTAATGCACGCCTGGGCTGGGATCCTGGCGGGCCGCTCGCCCTCGTTGTCCATCGAAATCACAAAAGAGTGTCCGTTGCGCTGCCCCGGATGCTACGCCTTCGACGAGGCGCACCTGGGAGGCTCGGTGAAGCTGCGGGAACTCTCAGACTTCAAGGGAGACGAACTGGTGCACAGGGTGCTCGGATTGATTGACGAGCACAAACCGCTGCACGTGTCCCTGGTGGGTGGCGATCCACTGGTCCGTTATCGCGAAGTTGAACAGCTCTTGCCGGAGATTGAAAAGCGCGGGGTGCATACGCAGGTTGTGACCAGCGCGTTTCGTGAAATTCCGTCGGCATGGCGCAGATACAAGAAGCTCAACGTGGTGGTTTCAGTGGATGGACTGCAACCGGAGCACGATGCGCGGCGCAAGCCCGCGACGTATGAACGGATCCTGAAGAATATTCAGGGGGCACGCGTAACCATTCATTGCACGATCACTTCGCAGATTGCGGCCCGGAGCGGCTATCTGGAAGAGTTTCTCGCGTTCTGGGCAGGGCAGGAAGAAGTGGCGAAGGTCTGGTTCAGCATCTTTACGCCGCAGCGAGGGGCGACTGACGTTGAGATTCTTTCGCCGGCACAAAGAGCGCAGGTCATCTCCGAGTTGCATGTACTGCGAATCAAGTATCCGAAACTCGACATGCCCAAAGGCTTGATCGAGGAGATCCAGTCTCCCCCAAGCAGCCCGGAAGAATGCATCTTCGCGCGCACGACTACAACGATTTCAGCTGACCTCGAGACGAAGATCACGCCTTGCCAGTTCGGGGGAGATCCGGACTGCTCCCAGTGCGGCTGCATTGCGTCAATGGCCCTGGCGGCGGTGGGGCACTATCGCGTGGCCGGACCGCTCACTGCGGGACACTTGTTCCGGGCTTCCGAACGCGTTGGGAGAGGGTGGCGAAGCCTGCGGGCGAGAAGCCAGGCATCGTCTTCATCTCGCTCATCGGCGGCAAGGTCACCTCGATCGAGTGTGAAGCCGTTCAATATTCTGGGCCAACGCGCCTCCGACAAGAAAAACATTTGAGCCAAATATGGGAGAAACAGGTGAACGAAGGTTGCGGTACTGAAGCATTGAAGCGGGAGATTGTTCGATTCAGCAAAAGGCTCTATCGACTTGGCTATATGCCCGGCACATCGGGCAATCTCTCCGTGCGGCTCGACGACGGCAGACTGCTCGCCACACCTACGGGCATGAGCAAATATCAATTGCGTGCTGAGGACGTGGTGACCATCGATATGGACGGCAGGCAGTTGGATGGCACGCGGAGGGTGACGACCGAGATAGGGATGCATTTGGCCATCTACCAGGAACGGATGGATGTGGGCGCCGTGGTGCACTCGCATCCACCCATCGCAACGGCATTTGCCTGCGCAGGGCGTTCGCTGGACGGCATGCTTTGCCAGGAGGCTGTTATGGCACTCGGCCCTGTGCCTCTCGCCCGTTACGCCACCACGGGCACCGATGAAGTGGCAGAGAGCCTGGCGCCACTGGTTCCCAGTCATGAGGCGATTCTGATGGCTAACCATGGCGCGGTGACCTACGGCAGGAATTTGCCGGATGCGTTCTGCAAGATGGAAACCCTGGAGCATGTGGCGCAGATTCAATTGACGGCCCACCAGCTTGGTTGCGTGCGCACACTCGAAGAAGAGCAGACGAGAAGACTGTTCCGTGCGCGGGAGCGATATTTACAGAACGCCATGTGACCGGGAATCCGTAATCACGATTGATGTCGTAGAAAACGGAAATCAATCGCAGACATCAGTCTCGCTTTGAAGCTCCTCTCTTTGAAGCTCCTTGATGGCGGTGAGCATCTATGGTGGTGATATGGCGACCACGACTTCGACTGCACTCAAGACGCTTGGCAATTCTGATCTACAACTGACGCCCATCGGATTTGGCGCCTGGGCGATTGGCGGCGGAAACTGGGAATTTGCCTGGGGACCGCAGGATGACAATGAATCGGTGGGCGCGATTCAGCGGGCGCTGGACCTGGGCGTGAACTGGATTGATACGGCCGCGATCTACGGCCTTGGCCACTCCGAAGAGGTGGTGGCAAAGGCGCTGAAGGGTTGGTCAGGCACCCGGCCTCTGGTGTTCACCAAGTGCTCCATGCGCTGGCATGAGGACCGGTCAATTTACCGGTCGTTGAAGGCGGATTCGCTGCGCGAAGAGCTGGAGGCGAGCCTGCGCCGACTGGGTGTCGAGCAGATCGACCTTTACCAGATTCACTGGCCCAATCCCGAGACCGAGATTGAAGAGGGCTGGGAGGCGCTTGCCAGGTTCCAGGAAGAGGGCAAGGTTCGCTGGATCGGCGTTTCGAACTTCAACGTGGATCAGATGAAGCGGGCGCACAAGATTGCGCCCATCACGAGCCTGCAGCCGCCTTACTCCATGCTGCGGCGCGCCATAGAGCAGGAGATCCTGCCATTTGCAAAGGAGAACGGGATCGGCGTGATCAACTATTCACCCATGGTTTCCGGGCTGTTGACGGGCAAGATGACGCCGGAGCGCGTGGCATCGCTTCCCGCGGATGACTGGCGGAGGCGGTCAGTCGAGTTCAACGAACCGCGATTGAGCCGGAACATGAGGCTGGTTGCATTGCTGCGGGAGATCGGACAGGAGCACGGAGTAGAGCCGGGAGTGGTGGCCGTGGCGTGGACGCTGCATCACCCCGCCATTACAGCAGCGATTGTGGGTGGCAGAAGCGCAGGGCAGGTGGAGGGTATCGTTCCGGCGTTGTCATTCAGATTGAGCGAAGAAGAGCATGCCAGAATCACGGGCTTCCTTACGGAAAACGCGGCGTAGTTGGCTTGGCAGCGCGCAAGTAAAAGCCCCGGCCGGAGCCGGGGCTTTTCTTATTATGAGGAACCAGGGTAAAGTCGGTTGCCGAACTACATGGCGGCGACGAAGTCAGGAAGGATACCTGCTTCGTGATTCTGCAGGAGCTCCGTCATTCTTGCGGCCATACCGGTGTACATGGCGGCAGCGCGAAATGCATTGATGCGGACGCCTTCACTGGCCTGGCTGAACCCGTATTGCGCGAGGCACATGAGAACGCATACGCGAATCTGCATGGCGTCACTGCGAAGGGTTTCAACGATCAGCTTGTCCACATCAGGGTTATTGCGAGCGGCAAAGTCAGCCATCTCGAGCATTACGCGTGAGTTTTGATACATGACCCAGAGACCATTGGGGCCTTCCATGCGGCGCCAGGCATCTTCAGGGGTTGCGTCAATTCCTTCTTTCCACAGAAAGTTGCCGCTGAGCTCACGAGCGCTCCAGTCGACACGAAGGCGCGAAAGAAGTGAATCCCAAGACTGAGTATTGCGTTTCCGCAGGCTCACTCTTCGATGTCCGAAGTAGATCGCCACGGCCGCAAAGGCAAAAATTTGAAGCAACGGAAGTATCATCAGTGACCCTCAAGGACGATTTTCGTAACCTTGTTAATGCGACCGGTTGAATCCGGCCGTCTGCTTATGGTTCAACTGTTCGTACCAAACTTAGAAGCCATTGTGCCATACAACTGCAATCATCTGGAGGCTTTATTTGATTTCAGACGTTACCAAACGGGTGGTGCACCTTGGTAACCCCGACGGTAACGTGCCTATTTTTCTCCCAACAGTCAATGCAAGGAAATCCTTACTTCTTCTTGGATTTGCGGAATTTGTCTAGATCCTCGCGATCTGCGCGGGCCGCACCGGAAACAGCCAACAGGAAATTCTCCATTCTTGGTGAAAAACTCTGACGGGGAGCTTCCTGCTGGACGAAACTGAAAATCCAATAGATCAGGGAGCATAAGTAGCTGAATGCAACAATCTGATCCACAATGTGGTACAGGCCCACCTGGGCATGATGCGTGTGCAGAATCGCTGCCCCCAAGCTCATTACCGAGAAAAAGCCGAGACCGGTGGCAATCTGAAGTTCGCGATCGCGCCAACCGATGGCAAGTAACTGGCTGAAGCCGGCGAGAACGAAGACATAAAGGACGCGAAGCATGGAGGATGTCTGCCCCAGCTGCATCAGGGTATGCCACTGCGGGGTAGGGCCGGGCAACGCGAGTTTGCCGGCGATCGGCCAGACGGCAGCGCCGACCAGCAGGAGAAAGATCGAAATGATGGGGACGGTGCGGCGAGGAAGCGAGTCGCGAATCGGCCGCAATACCGCCCATGCAAGTTCGACGAGAACTGCAAACTGCATGAGGAAGTCGAGTGACGTCTCAACCATGTAGATCTGTGTGTAGAGCGCAGGGTCGTTAGAAGCGTAGCGAGAGCTGACGACCATCATCATCACATCGCTGACGATGGACCAAAGCAGAAAAAGACCGAAGATGGGAACAATTTTATGTATGCGCCGGTAGAAGAGTAGCGCGAGTGCCACTGCTTCCGCGCCAAGCCCTGCGTAGGATAAGGCGATATCTAAGATCTTTGACACTGTCAGTCTCCTGCCCAGAGAACCACTATTTTTGTGTGGTCGCAGCCATTTTGAGCAGCTTAATAACTTGAGTCTAACAGGAAATCGGCTCCGTTATCAGGCGGCGGTAGGACCCGGAGGTACCGGAACGGGAACCATGGGACCGCGAGCGGCAACGGTCGGACCCGGCGGCACAGGAACGGGAACCATCGGACCACGGGCAGCAACGGTCGGACCCGGTGGCACAGGCACTGGAACCATAGGACCGCGAGCAGCAACGGTCGGACCTGGAGGAACAGGCACGGGAACCATGGGACCACGGGCAGCAACGGTCGGGCCGGGAGGAACAGGGACAGGAACCATGGGGCCGCGAGCAGCAACGGTCGGACCTGGAGGAACAGGCACGGGAACCATGGGACCACGGGCAGCAACGGTCGGGCCGGGAGGAACAGGGACAGGAACCATGGGGCCGCGAGCAGCAACGGTCGGGCCAGGAGGAACAGGAACGGGAACCATAGGACCACGGGCAGCAACGGTCGGGCCCGGAGGAACAGGGACGGGAACCATAGGGCCGCGAGCAGCAACGGTCGGGCCTGGAGGAACAGGAACGGGGACCATGGGACCGCGGGCAGCAACGGTCGGGCCAGGAGGAACAGGGACAGGAACCATAGGACCGCGGGCAACAACGGTCGGGCCGGGAGGAACAGGGACAGGAACCATGGGTCCGGCGATGGCGAACTGAGATCCAACTGCGAGAGCGGCAACTACTGCAGACATACGAAAAGACAGCGATAAGGAACGCATGGGATAACTCTCCTTGAGTGAAACTTATGTACAGAAAAGCGTACCCCATTAGAGTTAGTCTGACTACAACATAAGTAATCATTTCAAAAAATCTTTAGGGTGTTACTGCGTGGATGTGATACTTGACACACCAGATAGGCGGAATTTCCACAGATCTGAGGCTTGTGAGCAAGCTTCCAGATGACTCGAGCAACCCTTCACTTCGGCTAAAGGACCCAAAACGGGATATCTTTGGACACGTAAAGGTAATCAGGGCCGTTCCCCGCTGAATCGACCCTGAAAGTCCGGAGGACGTTGCGTTGATCCCAGAACTGCGCACCCGTTTCAATCGCGAGTTTTCCGCCGAAAAGTATGCCCGGATGCTCGAGGTTCTCTACGAGCGTTGCCGCACAAAGGTCGAATTCCGCGTTGCCGAGACGCCGATCTTCATGAAAAAGCGGATGTTGGACGAGATGGCCGCAGCTGGCGCTGATTTGGCCACAGGGCTCATCGCAGACGCGAACTACCTGGAGGCCGCGCGACAGGCGATCCCGCGCGACTACCGTGTTCCGAATGAGACATCGCACCCGAATTTCCTCACGGCGGATTTTGCCTTGGTGCGCGATGACGCAGGGTCGCTCGTTCCGAGGCTTGTCGAGATCCAGGCGTTTCCGTCGGTGTATGGCTACCAGTCGGTTCTGAGCTGCGCGTATCGCGAAGCGTATGGAATGGATCCATCGATGGGCCGGTTTCTTTGCGGGATCGATGACGCGTCGTACTGGAAGCTGCTGACGAAGACAGTGCTGGGCAAGTGCGATCCGGATAATGTGGTGCTGACGGAGATCGACCCGCTTCACCAGAAGACGCTTCCGGATTTTGAAGTGACCGCGCGCAAGCTGGGCATCGCGGTGGTCGACATCACAACGCTTGAGGCTGTTGGCGACCGACTGCATTACCGCAACGCCATGGGAAAGCTGGTTCCCATTGAACGTATTTACAATCGCGCGATTGCAGACGAGTTGATTGCACGAAACATTCGCTTGCCGTTCGATATCACGCGGGCTTGGAACGTGGAGTGGGCGGGCCATCCAAATTGGTATTTCCTCATCAGCAAGTTTTCAATTCCTTACTTGACACGGAATGCGGGACAGAATTCGGTCGTTCCCCCGGCTGTATTTCTTGATGAGTTTTTGGAAGGTGACGGCAGGGCGCGGTTGCGATCGGCAGGAGTGGACGTCGCTGACGCGACGGGACCTGGCACGGTATATCCGAACTTGCTATTGAAGCCCCTGTTTTCATTTGCAGGCAAGGGAATCCAGTTCGACCCCACGCAGGGCGATCTCGAAGGGATACCGGCAGACCGGCGGCGGGACTTCCTGCTGCAGCAGCGCATGAGCTTTGTGCCGAACATCGACACGCCGTGCGGCATGACGCAGGCGGAGATTCGGATTCTCTACCTGTGGCCGGACGATGGCATTTTGACGCCGGTTTTGCCGCTGATCCGCCTGGGCCGCGGCAAGATGATGGGCGTGGACCATAATCGCAACCAGGAGTGGGTAGGAGCTTCGGCGGCGTTCATCGAGCCGTAGATGTCGTTGTTGGTGCAGATTCCCGGGTGTGACGCATTGCATAGAAGCAAACCAGTGGTATTCTGTAGAAAAGCTGTGCAAAAGATATATTCAATAGATTTCGTTCCCAGCCGCAACCGTGCGGGAGTCGCAGTTCTTGCGAGCTTTGTTCTGTTCGCCGGACTGTTGTCAGGCTGCAAGCGCTTCCATACCGAGCACCACGAGATGGTCTATGTGGCGGTGCGGCAGATGTATTTGCACGACCGGGTAGCCGCGGTGTCGAATCGAGTGGCCGAGGTCACGAACGGCCAGGCCCTGGATGTGATGGAGCACGGGCGCCGATTCCTGAAGGTAAAGACCCAGAAGAATGAGATCGGGTGGATTGAGGAACACGCAGTCATAGATAGTGAAACGCACAACGATTTCAGCCAACTTGCGCAACAGCACAAGACGGACCCCGTTGTAGCGACGGCTGTGGTGCGCGACGATGTCTTTCTGCATTTGAGCCCGGGTCGATCGACGCAGCGTTTCTTTCTGCTTCCGGCGAATGCGAAGGTGCAACTGCTGGTGCGAGCATCCGTCGCGAAGACCGCGCCGGGCGCAAAGCCTGCACGCAAGTCAATTGCGGTAGCCCCGCCGGCGTCGAAGGATGCGATCGCAGGCAAGCCGGCCGCGCAGCCGGCACCGACCATGGTCGCAGAGCCGGTGGCGAAGCCGAATGTGGGTTCATTTGCAGCGCCCGCGGTTGAGCCGGTGATGGAAGACTGGTGGCTGGTTCGTGATGCCAAAGGACAAATGGGGTGGTTGCTGTCGAGCCGCATGGATGTGGATGTGCCCGATTCCGTAGGGCAGTACGCAGAAGGGCAACGCATTGTTGGCGCCTATGTGCTGACGACCATTCACGACGAAGAGTCGAGCGCGCCCGATCACCAGGTTCCCGAGTACGTGATGCTGCTGGAACCGCCCAAGAACGGCCTTCCGTACGATTTTGACCAGGTACGCGTGTTTACGTGGAGCGTGAAGCGACACCGCTACGAGACCGCATTTCGCCTGCATCCGATACAGGGATTCCTGCCGGTGACCATCAACACCGTTCCGGTCAAGGGCGGAACGGCGCCGGGCTTCAGCTTCCTTTTAGGCAGCGGCGGAGACGTGGCCGTGGATAACAACACGGGCATCACGCGGCCGGTGTCACCACGCACGCTTAATTACGCAATGCTTGACACCGTAGTGAAGCGAATGGGGCCGGATATCGGCGCCGATACCTGCGATGCACAGCGCGGATGAGAAGAAGGATGCAAAGGCAGGGAAGAAGCCGGCCAGGCACAAAGGAAAATAGTTCGCAGGCCGCTTCCCGTGCCCGCGACAACATGATTCAATTACGCCCATGTTCGTTAGCTGGAAGGGGCGAGGCTGGATGGTCGGGGCCGTCACGGCCGGGTGTCTGCTGGGATCCGACTACGTCACGGGGATTTACTTCCACGATCCGCAATTCTACGCACAACATTGGTGGCCTAAACTGGCTAGCTTCTGGCTTGCCGCAGCCATCGTTCAGTCGATGTTGCTGCGGAGAGAAGAGACGATCACAGCATCTGAAGTCCCTGCGGCTCAGTCTTCAATCTTCCGAGAGCAGGATCGATTCTTTGGAATCCGCATGAAGTATTGGCCGCCAATCCTTGTTGCGATTGGGATGCTTTCCTGTGTTCTGAACGATTGAACATCCTCGTGCCTTATCCGCGTTTCCGCAATTCGCGCTGAACGACGCGCAGCATCGCCGCTTCCGGCGGCGTTTTACCGGTCCAGATTTCGAACTGGCGCGCGCCCTGCTGCACAAACATCTCCAACCCATTGATGACCGGGATGCCACGCGACCTGGCGAGCTTGAGCAGCGGCGTCTCGAGGGGGTTATAGACCATGTCAAACACCAGTCCGGTATTCAATTCATTCTCCGCGAGAGGAAGGGGTTGCGACGATCCCGCCATGCCGCACGGTGTTGAGTTAATGAGCGCATCGAAGCGATGCCCGGCAATCTGCGCGTGCTTCAGAGCACTTGCGCCCGCAGCTTTAGCCAGCTTTACTGCGTGCTCGTGCGTGCGGTTGATTACGAAGACTTCCGCGCCCTGATCGATGAGGCCGAATACGGCAGCCCGTGCGGCCCCGCCAGCACCCAATACGCCGATGCGCGCCCCGCGCAGTTTGATGCGCTGTTCCAGTGGGCGGATGACCCCGGCAACGTCTGTGTTGAAGCCGTAGATTTTGCCGTCGGCGGCTACGCGAAGCGTGTTGCAAGCGCCGATTTTTTCAGTCAGGGGGTCAATGTGCGCGAGGTGGGGAAGGACTTCCTGCTTGAGAGGCATGGTCACGGCTACACCGCATAGGGGCAACTCGACGGTGATCGCCAGCAGGTCAGACAGGGCGCGGACTTTGAGCGGCAACAGCACCGCATTGATGCCTTCGCGTCGAAACGCGGTGTTATGCATGAGAGGAGACAGCGAGTGAGCAATGGGATTGCCGGCGACACCGAAGATGCGCGTGTCCGGATTGATCTCTTTAATTTGATAGAGGCGGCGCATGGTGTGCGCACTGACTTGACCGGGCGCGGTTTCGGAGCCGTCCTCAAGCGATGCGAAGGTGAAGTTGCTGCCGGCGCGAGGTCCCAGTACGCGGCTCACGAGCCCCTCTTCACCCATGGCCATGGCAACAATGGGTGCCTTGGTTGAGCGGTCTTCAAGCAAACGCAGCACGGAGAGATTGTCCGCCAGTGTGTTTGCGGTGGAGACAACCTTGATGATGTCTGGCTCGAAGGACGCGATGTGATCGGCGGCTTGATCAAGCCCGCGGGTTCGCGAGAAGTCGTGAAAGCTGATGAGGAGAGCGGTCCTGGCATGTTGCAATGATGCACGGAATTTTTCAAACTGCTCAGGCGATGCTGCTTCCGCCGACTCGACTTCAAGATCGATCAGCTGACATCCGGCGCGTGCGGCCTTCAGGAGAATCTCCAACTCCTCTGCCAGCGACCCCGTGAAGTGGCCACCGTTGGGCCTACGCCGGCATGTCGCGATGGCCGTTACATTGCGGTGTTCGATGAGGAAGGATTTGATCCTGGTGAGTACCGAGGCCGGACGGGGAAGGGAATCGATGCGGAACTCAAGAAAGCGTGTGTCGCGCAGGGCTGCGGCGGCGCGCTGCAGCATCTCCGCCGGCGTGGCGGCCTGGATGGCCGTGCACAGAGGGCCGAAGCGCAAGCGAGGGCGAGCGGAGGCAGCAGCGGCCGGTGAACGGGCGGGCTTTTTCATAGGGCCAACTGACGCATCTTAGAAGGGTTAAAGCACGGATGCAAGGTCATGGGACGTCCCAGCGCATCAACCGGCAGCCCGATGTGGCAACCTAGAAGTTTGGAGGGTTGTGCGCGCATGCCTGTCGATCCAATTGCTGCGGTAACAGTTTGTGAAGAGATTCATGCCTGGGAGGCCGGCGGAGCCGAGTCGGCCGAAGCGCTTACTGCGTGGGTGAGTACGCGGCTCGCGGCTCACGAAGGGGCGCTGGCCGCGCTTTTGGCGGTGGGTGGCCCGCGCACCCCGGAAAATACGCTTCGTCTTTACGACGCGGCCATCGAGCACTTGAGCCTGGCCGGGTCGCAGGCCGGCGTGTTGAATTCCGTAGCAGCGGACAAGGCGGTACGCGACCAGGCTCAAATCGAGTCGCAGCGCGTCTCGCAGGCGGGATCGGCCCTGAGCCTCAATCGCGGTGTGTACGAGGCTCTCGCGGCCATGAACATCGATCACTGCAACCCTGCCACGAAGCACTACGTGGAGCGCACGCTGCTGGGTTATCGCCTTGCCGGCGTGGACAAAGATGATGCGACGCGTGCCCACTTGCAATCTCTGCATGAGAAGGCGACACGGCTCTCGCTCGATTTCAGCCGCAATATTCAGGAGGGCGGCAAGACCATCACCGCGACTACTGAGGAACTGGCAGGATTGCCAGCCGACTATGTCTCGCGTCATCAGGTCGGTCCCGATGGCACGGTGACGATCACCACCGACCAGCCTGACATGCAGCCGGTAATGACATTCGCTTCGAGCGCGGCGCTGCGGCATCGCATGTTTCTCGCCTACAACACACGGGCTTACCCGCAAAACAAAACGATACTTGAGCAGTTACTCGCCACCCGTCAGGAGATAGCCGATGTGCTTGGCTTTCGCAGTTGGGCAGACCTGGCCACGGCGGATCAAATGATGGGCTCGGCGGCAAATGCGCGTGTGTTTCTGGCCAAACTTGATGAGTCGAGTCGTGAAGGCGGCCGTCGTGAGCACAACATGATTCTCGAATTCGCGCGCGAGCGTGAGCCGGGACTGAAAGAGATCGACATGACCAGCCGCGGCTATTGGTATGAGCAGTACCGGCGGTCGGCATTCAATTTTGATTCGCAGTCAGTGCGGCCTTACTTCCCCTACGCGCAGGTGGAGGCTGGAATTCTGGAGACGGCGGCGCGGCTGTTCAAAGTTGAGTTCAAACCGTCAGATGGTCGCGGATGGGACCCCGCGGTTTCCGTTTTTGATGTGTTCGAGGACGGAAAACGAGTTGGCAGGTTCTATCTCGACATGCATCCGCGCGAAGGCAAGGACAAGTGGTTCTCCGCAGCCCCGGTTGTGACGGGCGTGCGCGGACGCTACCTGCCGGAGGCCGCGCTGATTTGCAACTTCCCTGGTGGTGAAGCCGGCGATCCGGGGCTGATGCAGTACAACGACGTGGTTACTTTCTTCCACGAATTCGGACATCTCATGCACGCGATTCTCGGCGGTCGCACAGAGTGGGCCGGGATCTCAGGATTTGCGACGGAGGGCGACTTTATCGAAGTACCGTCGCAGATGCTGGAGGAGTTCTTCCGCGACGAGAGCCTGTTGCAGTCATTCGGGAAACACTACGAGACTGGCGAGCCGCTGCCGAGTGAAATCATCCGCAAAATGAAAGCGGCGAGTTCATTTGGGCGCGCGGACGGCATGCGGACACAAATTTACTACACCACGCTGTCGCTGGATTTGCACGACCAGGACCCGGCCAAGATCGACCTCGACGCGGTCATCAAAGAACTCTACACAAAGTTTCAGCCATGGATATGGATTGATGGCAATCGCATGTATGCGAGCTTCGGACATCTCACCGGATACTCGTCGAATTACTACACCTATGCTTTTGACAAGGTGATTGCGCTGGACTTCTTCGCGCAGTTTGATCCTGACAATCTGCTGGACGGCGATGCCGGTTCACGCTATCGCAAGACGGTGCTGGAGCAAGGCGGCTCGAAGCCAGGGCGACAGATGGTGCAGGACTTTCTGGGACGCGATGAAGATTTCGCAGCGTTTTCAACTTGGATTAACGAGGAATTCCTGGACGAACTTGCCGGTGCTAAAGCCTAGTTGACCCGACGGAGAACTCTTCATGAACAGCTACCATGTTGCGCAGGTGAACATCGGCCGCATTCGCGCCCAACTGGATGATCCGATCATGACTGGGTTTGTCCAGCGGCTTGAAGAGATCAATGCACTCGCGGATGCAAGCCCAGGATTTGTATGGCGGCTGCAGACTGGCGAAGGGAACGCAACCTATCTCAGACCGTTCGAGGACGAACGCCTGCTGCTGAATATGTCAGTTTGGGAGAGCGTCGAGTCTCTGCGACAGTATGTCTTTCATGGTTCGCACCGCGCATTGCTCCGCCAGCGTCACGAGTGGTTCGAGAAATTTGAGGGAGCCTATTCCGCCTTGTGGTGGGTTCCAGCGGGTCACATTCCGGGGATTGATGAAGCCAAACGGCGCATCGCTCACCTTGATGCTTACGGACCCACCGAGTTCTCATTTATCTTTCAGTCGGTGTTCCCCGTCGACGAAGGATTTCAACGCAGTATCGACTGGTCCTCGTTTCAACCGTGCACTGCAGTCTAACTTTGGAGCGCAGGATGACCGCGACAGATTTTCGCCGCATCGCACTGAGCCTTGAGGGAGCTGAAGAGGGCTCTCATATGGGCTCCGTGGATTTTCGCGTGGGCGGGCGAATCTTTGCGACGCTCGCGGCGGTGAAACAGGGGTTCGGCAACCTGATGCTTGAGCCGCAGCAGCAAGCGGAGTTCGTCGCGGAGGCTCCAGATGTATTTTTGCCGATTCCAGGTGGATGGGGACGCAACGGCGCGACGCACGTCCGGCTCGCCGCCGCCAACGAGGACCTGTTGACGGGGGCGTTGCGCACTGCGTGGAAGCTGCGGATCGAAAAGAACCAGAAAACGCGCAAGCGACCCTCAAAATCCAAGCCGTAAACACGAAGGTCTGGACACGAAACGGATGGTCATTGCGAGCGGTGTGTCCGTTCGGCGCGTCGCTTACCGCGCTTTCTCGCACAGAATCTGTTTCCTGGCATGTCGATCGAATGGCGGATCCGTATTTGCAATGCGCGTGATACCAATCACCATGGTCGAACAGAGTGTCCCGCGATCCGGGACTCATGTCTGGGATGATTTAACCCCAGATTATTTTTGAAGAGTATAGAAATGATCAGGTGCATGAGTTTAATCAGGGGACACGCTTCTTTCGAGAGGCAAAAAGCCGCGAGACCATAAGCGCTCACTACCACGAGATTCCGGAAAGTTTCGAAATATGACGGGATGCGTTCGATGCGAACATCGTTGATGTGCGACGATGGAATTCGTGTTTGCCGGGCGTTCAGGTATCGCATCAGTAAACACCTTGAATTCAGTAACGATTCCGCTCCACTGCATGCAGAAAAAGTGTCATCATCGGGTTTGGCCTATGGTACCGTCTTAATGATGCTGTCATTTTGCCGAGGTCTCGCATTGTGAGGCTGCCGGCTGCTGCAGCACCGCTTGAGAAGGGCTCGCAAAGTTCGAGGCCCATGTAATTCTGCAGAACTTGTCTTGTGGAGGAGAAGCAAATGCACCGTCTCGTATTGAAATCTTTGAATCAAGTTTTGATCGCCACTGCCTTAGCCGGGTTCTCTCTAGGGTTGGCAGCTCAAGATGCGCCAAAGCCCGCGGCGAAGGCGGCCCCTTCGGCAGATTCACCGTCGCGTTGGGATATATTCGCTGGCTACAGTTATCTTGCTCCAAAAGGGACAGTCGACGTTCCGCAGGCCGATGGCAGTGTCATTCCGTTCACATTCAAGTCGGCGAATGCAGGCGTGATTGCGAGCGGTGCCCGGTACTTCAACAAGTACGTGGGAGCACAGCTTGAAGGCAGCTCGCACGACACCTTCAAGAATTCCGAAAGTAGCAACAGCGGCATCACGACCATTCAGGGTGGATTGATTTTCCGGTTCCCGACTGAAGAGATCACGCCATTCGTTCATGGTCTCGTGGGTGGCTCGTATATCGGTGGTCCTGACCATCAACCGTATAGATGGGGACCGTCGTTGACCGCAGGCGGGGGCCTGGACTACGAAACGCCATTTTTCAATCACCATCTGGCCATTCGTCTCTTTCAGGTGGACTATCAATACATGCATGCCAACTGGGGCCCGGGAGTTGGCGGTGGCCGCGCAAATCTCGACGTGGCGCGCTTGAGCACCGGCCTTGTGTATCACGTAGGCACGATCGCTCCTCCTCCGCAATTGACCGTGGCGTGCTCGGCCAATCCGACGTCAGTATTTCCAGGGGACCCTGTCAGCCTGACCGCAACGGTTGGATCTCAGGATCCGAAGCTTGGTGTGGTGTACGGCTGGACGGGTGATGGCGTGAAAGGCAATGGCGCCAATGCGACGGTCGATACAGCTGCTCTTTCTCCGGGCGCCCACACAGTGAAGTGCGATGCCAAGGAAGGCAAGTCCGGCAAGGAAGGGCTTAAGCCCTGGCAAGTAGCGAATCAGGGCACGGCAACCTTCACGGTGAAGGAGTTTGAGCCCCCGACAATCAGCTGCTCGGCCAACCCCACCACCATCAAGCCAGGTGATACGGCGACGGTCACCTGCCAGGGAATGAGCCCACAGAACCGCCCGCTCACCTACACCTATAACGCCTCCGCAGGATCCGTAAACGGAAACGGCACAACGGCAACCTTCTCTTCGACGGGCGCTCCAACCGGGCCTGTCACACTCACCGGCAATGTTGCGGACGACAAGGGCCACACGGCGTCATCGAACACCTCGGTGACCATCGAAGCACCGCCGCCACCGCCTCAGCCGCACACCCAGACGCTCTGCTCCATTAACTTCACGACCGACAAGAAGCGTCCGACGCGCGTCGACAACGAAGCCAAGGCTTGCCTGGATGAAGTTGCACTCGACCTGCAGAAACAGACCGACGCCAAGGCTGTAATCGTAGGCGAATCCAACGCCAAGGAAAAGGCCGCACAGGAAAAAGCCGAGAAGCTCAATGCGAAGCGTAGGCATGCCAAGCCAGTCGAAAATACGGCTGCACAACGGGCGGTTAACAGCAAAGAGTACCTCGTCACTGACAAGGGCATTGATCCTTCGCGCATCACCGTTGCCACCGGCGCCGGCGATGATCAGAAGGTCGAAAATTACCTGGTACCCTCCGGTGCGAATTTCGGGTCCGACGTATCAGGGACTTCGCCGGTCGACGAGACGGCAGTGAAGGCCCAGGTTCGCAAGGCTCTTCCGGAACGGCACCACAGGCACGCAACCAAGAAGAAGTAGGCACTTGCGCGGCACCTGCATCCAAAGAAAATTGCCGGGTAGTTGATCCTGTCTGGATCGCGTCCCGGCAATTTAACAAGTGTTTCGAGGTCTCAGAGGCTGGCCGGCTCGCCGACCGGCCTCTTTGTTTCATCGTGTCCCTGCGACTGGGAACTCTCGTTCGTGTCGGGTATCCTTTAACTACTGAGTGAGTCCGTTGCGTTCTTTTCTTGCCTTCCGGCGTTCTTCGATCTTCGGCGCGACTGCATGCCTTCTGATGGCCGTTGCGTCAAATGGCGTTGCGCGTGCAGCTCAAGTGTCGTGGACACCTGTCGGCCCTGACGGGGGCGATGCGCGCTCACTGGCTGCTGTGCCCGGACAGCCAAGCCATCTGTATCTCGGCACGACAAATGGCCTGATCTACGAGTCGATGGATGAGGGCACCAACTGGCGCAGGCTGGCAAGGCTCGATGCCAGTGAAAACCTGGTGATCGATCACATACTGGTCGATCCAACCAACCCAACTCTGCTTTACGCGGCTGCGTGGAAGTTCGATCATCCCGACGGTGGTCTCTGGATCAGCCGGGATGCCGGCAAGTCCTGGCAGGAATCCCCTGGACTACACGGTCAGTCGATTCGGGCGTTCGCCCCGGCTCCGTCCGATCCCCACACACTCTTCGCCGGTACGCTGCAAGGCGTATTTCGATCCTCAGATAGTGCAGCGACTTGGAAGCTCATCAGTCCGCCGGGCAGCACGGAGATCCACGAAATCGAATCGCTGGCGATTGATCCGAAGAATCCGAATATCGTCTACGCGGGCACATGGCATCTGGCCTGGAAGACAACCGATGGCGGCGCCCACTGGGCCAACATCAAGCAGGGAGTCATCGACGATTCCGATGTGTTTTCCATCATCATCGATCCCGATCATTCCAACGTGGTTTACCTGAGTGCCTGCAGCGGCATCTACAAAAGTGCAAACGCCGGTGCGATATTCAAGAAGATTCAGGGAATTCCGGCTACTGCCCGGCGTACGCGCGTGCTTCGCATGGACCCTGTGCATCACGACACGGTCTATGCGGGAACCACCGAAGGCCTTTACAAGACCACCGACGCCGGCCGCACTTTTCAGCGCATGACCGGGCCCGAGGTTATTGTGAACGACGTCTTCGTCGACACCGGCAACCCGCAACACGTGCTGCTGGCTACAGACCGCGGCGGTGTTCAGGCGAGCGAGGACGCTGCGGTTCACTTCGTAGGCTCCAACCGAGGATTCTCGGCCCGCAAAGTAGAAGCATTGCTTGTCGACGCGAAAGAGCCGTCGCGTGTCTATGCCGGTGTAGTGAATGACAAGACCTATGGCGGCGTCTTCGTTTCCACCGACGGGGGTACGCGATGGACCCAGAACTCTGAAGGGCTCGAAGGACGCGACGTATTTACTCTGGCGCAGGCATCGGACGGGGCTGTCCTCGCCGGCACTAACAGCGGCATCTTTGCTTTGGAGAACGAAGCGAAGGAGTGGAAGCCGCGCAACGTGCTCGTAAACACCGTCGCAAAGCCCGTGAATCAAATCCTGCACGGCAAGCACATCACGATCGAGAAGAAAGTGAAAGAAGGCACGCGTCAGCTCTCAGGCCGTGTATTCGCTCTCGATCTCTCCGGCGATGTGTGGGCAGCCGCCCTAAGCAGCGGCCTGTTCACCAGCAAGGACAAGGGCGAGTCGTGGCAGGGCGGCGCTGCGATGGGCGTGGGCGATTATCTTTCCATCACGGTGCACGGAAACCAAATGGTGGCAGCGCGGGCGAACGGGATCGTTCTCTCGAATGACACAGGACAGACCTGGTGGCCCATGGGCATTCCTACTGCGGTCACGCGCATCCATCGCGTTGCATTCTCATCGGATGGGACCCTCTGGCTGGGGTCGCGTGAAGGCGTGTACTTTACCCGCGACAAGGGCAAGACCTGGATGTGGGTTCACCGCCTCCCTCTCGTTGACGTGAGCGATCTCTATTACGATGCCCAGCAGGATACGGTTCTGGTCAGTTCGCGCGGAGGCGATCTGATCTACGCAATCGACGCCAAGTCTCTCGACTGGAAGTGGCATCAGACTGGCTACCATCTCCTTCTCGTCCGTGCGGCGGGAGATCGCCTTCTGGCGGCATCGCTCGATGATGGCGTACTGGTGCAGCCTGAAGCCGCGCCAACTCAAACCGGGCAGCGTTAGCCGCTGCCCCGCTTGGCTTGCGGAATTCCTCGAAGTAAATTCTGAAATTTCGAAGAGTTGTACGGCGTTTCCAAGCAAATGTCGTGCCAAATCAACACGTTCCCACACGCTCCCGTTACCGGCAGGGTTCCCCTTGAATTCCGCACCACGAAATCCACTTCAATTCGCCCTATAGTGAATTCTGGCGATTCTCACGACCCTGCTCAGGCGTGGCTACTCAACGAAGCCCCAAAAACGGCTCCCTAATTTGGGAGGATGATGCGTCTCCGGATAACCGCTTCCGGCGCGTGCAGCATGTCTCGCCCCCATCCGGGCGCGTCCTGCCAGGCATGCCGCTCGAAATGCCGGATCCAGACGATGAGGAATCCCCGCGCCGTCGACGCCGCTTCGAAAAGCCTCCTTCTCCATGGTGGCGTCCGTCCTCAAAACTGGGGCGCATCTTTCTCGGCGTCTGCGTTCTGCTCGTCGTCGGCGCAATCGTTACCTCCTATTTGATGGCTGCCCATTTCCTGGAGCGGGATTCGCGTTTCCGCATCGCCGGCTCCAGCAACATTCAGGCCGCTGGTCTCACGCAGGTTTCCCGCGCAGAGATGCTTCCCGTGTTCGGCGAAGACATAGGCAAGAACATCTTCTTCATCCACCTGAGCGAACGCCGCAAACAGCTTGAGCAGATTCCCTGGGTGCAGAGCGCCACGGTGATGCGCCTGCTTCCAGATCAGATCCGTATCAACATCGTCGAACGCACTCCTATTGCGTTTGTTCGTCAGGGTCAGCAGGTTGAATTGGTTGATGCTGACGGGGTGTTGCTGTCCATGCCGGCATCGAAGATGACGCAGCACCACTACTCGTTTCCGGTAGTGACGGGGATTGATACGCGCGATCCAAAACCATCGCGGCGCGCGCGCATGGCGGTCTATCAACACCTCGTCAGTGATCTCGATTCCTCCGGCCAGCACCTCTCTGAGCAGATTTCTGAAATCGACCTGACCGATCCCGAAGATGCGCGCGTGTTGATGCCTGAGCAGGGCGCGGACATTCTGGCGCACTTCGGTGACGATCAATTCCTCAACCGCTATCAGCGTTATAAAGCCCACATCGCGGAGTGGCGGCAACAGTATCCGCGTCTTGCTGCCGTCGATCTGCGTTATGAACAGCAAGTCGTGTTGGAGATGGCTCCCGGCTCCGGCCCGAAGGTAACTGCAGGCGAGGGCCAGGCGATTGCCGAAGCCGCTCCGGCACCTGTAAAGCCGTCGGCAGCTACCCCGGCGAGCGTTGCCGCAAAACCTGCAGCAAAAACGCCCATCGTGACCGTGCACAAGGCCAAACCGCATTCAACCCCAAAGCCATCTGCAAAATCGGCGCTCGAAAAGAAACGCGAAGCAGCCAGGCGCGCCGCGCAGGCCCATAGACAAAAATTCAACAATACCCCCGCGAGCAAGCAGGGCGAATGAGCATGCGATGAACCAGAGTGAAGACAATCTGATCGTAGTGCTCGACATCGGCAGCAGCGCCACGCGTGTGCTTGCAGCCGATCTCAACGAGGGCGCGCTGCGTTATCGCGGCCACGCGGCCCTCGATTCGGCCGGCATGCGCAAAGGATTGATCGCCGATCTCAATCCCGCCGCACGCGTGGTGAAAGCCGCAACGGAACAAGCCGAGCGTGTGGCTCGGGTCAATATCGATGAATGCGTTGTCGGCGTGGGCGGTCCCCACATTCGCGGTCTGAACACGAATGGCGGATTCGAACTGGGCAGTCGCATGCGCGAGATCACACGCGAAGATGTTCGTACCGCCGTCGAGCGTGCACGTGCCGTTGAGCGCCCGCCCGATCGCGAGATTCTCCATCTGCTGCCGAGGCAGTTTCTCGTTGACGATCAGCCGGGTATCTTCGATCCCGTCGGCATGATCGGCGCGCGCCTTGAAGTCGACCTGCACATCGCTACTTGCTCGGGCAGCGCCTTGCAGAGCACCGTAACCTGCGCCAACCGCGCCGGGCTTGAAGTCAGTGAAGCAGTCCTTGAATCCATTGCAGCGGCCGAGTCCACGTTGTCCGCCGACGAACGCGAACTGGGAGTTTGCCTGCTCGACATCGGCGCGCATTCCAGCGACCTCGTCGTGTTCTTTGAGGGCGCGGTCGCGCATACCGGATCCGTGCCCGTGGGTGGCGCGCACTTTACCAATGATCTCGCCGTCGGCCTGCAGATGCCGCTCGCAAACGCCGAACAGCTTAAGCGGCAATACGGCCATGCGGTGGTCACGGCGGTTCCCCAAAATGCGGAGATCGAAATCGCCAACCCGCAGCCGCAGATGTTGCATCTTCGCACGGTGGCTGAAATCCTGGAGCCTCGCGCTCGCGAGCTCATGTACTTCGTCAAGGAAAGTCTCCGCCAGGGTGGCGTGATTGAGGCGCTTGGCGCCGGATGCGTTCTTACCGGCGGGGGAGCCATGTTGCCCGGTATGCTTGACGTGACCGAGAGCCAGCTTCGCGTTCCAGCGCGCACCGGAATGCCCGTGCGCCTTTCCAACATGCCTGGCGAATTGGGACATCCGTCCTTTGCTACCGCAATCGGCATGCTCTTGTACGCTCATCGCACGCGCGTCACGCGCGCTGCTGAAAATAACGGATTGAAAGCCAAGCTGCGGGCCATCTTCGCAGCCAGTTTTTAGGATCAGGAGGCCGGATTACGCCATGGAAAATCAACATTCGCAAGCTGGTGAAATGCGCATTCAGTATCACGAGGAGACCCCGCGCGGCGCGCGCATCAAGGTCATTGGCGTAGGCGGCGGCGGCGGCAACGCGGTCAATCGCATGATCCAGGCCAAGATGGAGGGTGTCGAGTTCATCGCCGCCAATACTGACGTGCAGGCCCTCAAGCTTTGCCAGGCTCCCATCAAGCTGCAGCTTGGCGTGCGTCTCACGTCTGGTCTGGGCGCAGGCGCCAATCCTGACGTGGGTCGCCGAGCCGCGCTTGAAGACTCGGAGAAGATTATCGAAGCGCTTGAAGGCGCGGACATGGTGTTCGTCACCGCCGGCCTCGGGGGAGGCACCGGCACGGGCGCCGCGCCCGTCATCGCTTCGCTCGCCAGTGAGATGGGCATTCTCACCGTCGCTGTCATCACCCAGCCGTTTGCATTTGAAGGCAAGCGCCGCCTGCAACAGGCGCAACGCGGTCTCAAGGAACTGCTTGACAGCGTTGACACCATGATTGTCATTCCCAATGAGAAGCTGCTCGCCGTGGCCAAGGACGCGGGCTTCTTTGAGAGCTTCCGCATTGCAGACGATGTGCTTCGCCAAGGCGTCCAGGGAATATCTGACATCATCACCATTCCCGGCATCATCAATCGCGACTTCGCTGACGTGAAGACCACGATGGCCGGCATGGGACACGCCGTTATGGGCACTGCAGTCGGATCCGGTCCCAATCGCGCCGTCGAAGCTGCACAGGCTGCCATGGCGTCGCCGCTCCTCGAGGCCGGCGCGATTGACGGAGCCCGCGGCATCCTTATCAACATCACTGGCTCCAGCGCCCTCAAGCTTTCCGAGGTCAATGCCGCCTCGTCGCTCATCCAGACGTCTGCTCATGAAGACGCCAACATCATTTTTGGCGCGGTTCTTGACGAGCGTATGGGTGATGAAGTCAAGATCACCGTTATTGCTACCGGCTTCCGCGACCAGATGCCCGAACGCCGTGCCCGCATGCTGGACGTGAGTGATGCGCCGATTGTCTCGGTTCCGGTCATGGCGCCTGATAACTGGCTGCGCGAGTCGAATCCTCCCATGCAGGCGGTAGCTGCCAATGTCGATGCCCCCGTCGTCGCCGCAAAGTCGGCACCGGTCAAAGCGGAACCTGCAGTCGAGATGCCCCCTCCACCCCCGCGCTTCATGAGCGAGGAAGAGGATGAGAACGCAATCGCCGAGGAGCCAGTGCACTCCTCAGTTTCGGCTCCGGCATCGGCCGCACCACCGCCTGCGCGCATCGCCGACACAACGGCCTTCGACGCCCTGTTTGCCGAACACGTGCCGGTCGGGCCGGCCCGTCCCAAGTTTGCTGAACTCAGCGAAGAATCGGTATTCAAGCCATTGCCGCGCGATTATGCCAGTGACCTCAGTACCGCCGTTCGGGGTACTGCGGTAGAAGAGCGGCAAGCAGTGGGGGCCCTTTTTGCTGAAAAGGCCGATGACGGAGAACGTGATCTCGAGGTGCCTACGTTCATGCGGAGGGTCAAGTTTTAGAACGATTCGTATCTTCTTTGATACAAACGATTAAGAGTCCCGCATTGTGGGGAGAAAGGGGTTGGTGAAATCGCCAGGTGAGTCCCATAATGGGAATGAGCGGCGATTTTTTCCTCGGATTTGATGCAGCGCAGAGCACGAAAGCGTGTTCCAAGGTACTTACTGAGGTGTTGTACGTCACACGGTTAGTGCTTGCTTTCGGGCAGTTTGGCTGTATATTCGGGATAAGCTCTCCGACAAATCAGATCGTGAAAGACATTCCGGCCAACTATTTCTTTCCAATCTTTGGCACATGTTCTCGGTGTCCTCACTCCGATCTCGGAACAAATAGAGCCACTTGCCTCGTGTTTTTCTGTTGAGTTTTTCCGGACTTTGTGTTGAAGATGCGCAAGATTGTGCAAGGGCCGATACCGCTTTTAGTGCGCCTCCCTCCGACGTGAAAAGGGCGCATGACCTGACCGGCCTACCTGGGGTTGCGGGGCGCCCGGCCTGCGATGGTGCCGCCATCGACGACGATGGTGGTGCCGGTGATGTAGGCCGCGTCCGGCGACAGGAGGAAGTCCATCGCCGCGGCCATCTCCGGGGCGGTGCCCCAGCGCTTGAGCGCTGTCTCCCGGGCCAGGGTGGCGAAGCGGCGGGGTTGGTCGCTCATCCATGCCCGCGCTCATGCCGGTGTCACGGGTCGGTCCCGGGCAGACGGCATTGACCCTGATCCCTTCGTGTCCGATCTCGAGGGCGACTGACTTGATCACGCTGATGATCGCCGCCTTGGTGGCGTTGTACGCCCACATCGACGGATCGCCCACGAGACCCCCGATGGAGGCGGTGGCCACGACGGCCCCGCCGCCGTTCGCCCGCAGGGCGGGAAGGACGGCGCGGATCCCGAGGACCATGCCCCGGAGGTTTACCCCCCACATGAGATCGAACTGCTCCAACGGCATCGTGTCGATCCCGCCGGGCAGGCAGACGCCTGCATTGAGGGCTGCTCCGCCCACTGCGCCGAAGCGATCAAGGGCGAGGTCGACCATGCTCCGGTTGCCTTCTTCGGTGGCGATGTCGGCCACCAGAGGGACCACCGACTCGTGGGATTTCGGCCACGACTGGACCTCGTCATTCAGATCGACGGCGACGACCGGCTCACCACGGGCGGCCAACCGCTCGCAGAGGGCCCGCCCCATCCCCGTCGCCGCACCCGTGACCACTGTCGCCGGAAGGCCGTTCACGACAAGACCCTAGTCGGCTAGGCGAGCTGCCGGCCGTGGCCCGCCAACGTGTCCCGGCGCAGGACCAGGCCGAAGCCCGGTCCTTCGACTGGCAGGCGCCCGTCCGGCCCCGGCCCGAGTGGTTCTTCCATCAAGGCGTCGTCCCAGTCGAAGACCTCGACGGGGAGAGGATTGTCGACACAGGCCATCAGATGGGCGGACATGGCGGTGTAGATGTGGGCGCCGATACGGGCGCCGGCCCCGTCGAGCACCCGGGCGGCGTCGAGCCAGCGCATCGGGCCTCCGAGGCGGCCCGAGGTCCAACAGGGCGAAGTCGACCCGGGCGTTGCTGCGCAGGGCGGTCAGCTCGGCAGTGGTCTCGAGTGATTCGCCTGCCGCGACGGGAGCGGCGGCGGACGAGATCTCGCCGAGCTCGGCGTAGGGGGTGGCGTCCTCCACCCAGAGCAGAGATCGTTGCGCCCGATCGACAAAATCGAGCGCTTGCTTGGGCGACCAGCTGTGGAAGGCGTCCACCGCGATGCTGCCAGGATCGGGAAAGGACGCGCAGATGGTCTCGAAGCGGGCGATGTCCTCGTCGACCGGGAGGCCGGTACGCATCTTGACCCGTCGGAACCCGGCCGCTCGATACCGCGCCGCCTCGGTGGCGAGGTCCTCCATCGAGGCGTCGAGGAAGAAGCCGCTGCCGTAGCAGTCAAGGGTCTCGGTGCCCGGACGGCGGCCCCAGAGATCGGCGCAGGCCACGCCCAGGCGCCGGCCGGCGACGTCCCAGGCGGCCAGGGCGATGGCGTTGGCCGCCCCCTTTCCGGCCGTGTCGGAGACCGCCGCTGTCCAGGTCTGCTCGAAATGCTCGATGGCGAGCAGGGCGCCGAGAGTGTGGGGAACGGTGCCGAGCAAAGCCAAAGCCCGGTCGGCCGCCTGGTCGAGCAGCGACTCGGTGGCCATTCCCGAATAGCCCCAGCCCTTCGACGCCGCCGCTGCGTATGACGACGACGAGGTGGTAGAAGGTGTCGTACAGCCCGACGGCGGTGACGACGGGGTTCGGCAAAGGAGACGGGACCCTCCACACCTCGACCTGCACGTCATCGCTCATTGGGCTTCCCTCCTGGCTCGGGCCTGCTCCCGCCATTCATCCGGATCCAGTCCGAGGGCGACGAGGCGGTCGGTGATCGGTATCGGCAGCGGAGGCTGCGCTCCGCTCTCGGCGATGCCGACCAAGGAGCCGCCGTCGGCCCAGGCGTGGCAGGTGTTGATCATTGGTGCCACTGCGGCCCGGCGCTCCTCGATGGTCGAGGCACCGGTCCGGAAGGCGACCGGCGCGTCGAGGGTGTCGGAGCCGCCCATCGACAGCCGGCACTGCACGGCCACCGGCGCCATGGCGTGGAGGAGGGCGGTCACGTGGGCGCACCCCCGGGGCCCGCCGAAGAGGTCCCGGACGTTCTGGGTGTAGCCCCGGGCGATGGACAGCCCGATCAGGCTGCGGTAGTGATCCGAGATCTTCGGGCAATCCGTCTGCGGGTAGGTCTCGAAGACGACCTCGGCGTCGGTGATCTCCAGGGAAGGGAACGCCACCGTGAGGTCGACGATCATGTAGTGCATGGTGAGCGGGTCGGGGTCGTCCGGCACGTAGGTGACGCCCGGCTTGTCGTCCTGCACCGAGCCCCGGATCAAGATGGCGTCGGTGCCTCTTCCGGTAGGCCTTGACCACGTACCGCCGGTCGTGAATGAGGTCCAGGGGTGGGTCGGGCCAAGCGGGCATGGCGCCCATTCTGCTCAACTAGCGTGTGCCTGCGTCGGCGAGGAGGGGTTCAATGGCCGCATACCGGACGATTGAAGTGACGCCAGTGGCGGCGAAGATCGGCGCCCGGGTGGACGGGGTCGACCTGACCCAGCCCCTGTCGGACGCCACCTTCGAGGAGATCCACGAGGCGCTGATGCGCCACCTGGTCATCTTCTTCAGGGATCAGGACCTGACCGACGCCCAGCACATCGCCTTCGCCTCCCGTTTCGGCGTCCCCGAACATCTATCCGCCGAACCGGGCCCGTGGCGTCATCGAACCGCTGGAATGGATCGAGGACACCGACGCCAGCCCGCCGAAAACCGATCTCTGGCACACCGACGTGGCCTTTTTGCCCGACCCGCCGGAGATCGCCGTGCTCGAGCATGCGCGCCACCCCGCCGGTCGGTGGCGACACCCTTTGGCTCAACCTCTACGAGCTGTTCGACGCCCTCTCGCCGGTCATGCAGGACCTGGTCACCGGCCTCGAGCTCGACCTGCATCCCGGTGACGACATGAAGTACAAGCTGGAGATGCAGTTCGGTCCCGGCATCTTCGAGCAGGTCGCCGAGGAGTTCGCCGGGTCCCGCCATCCCCTGGTGCGGACCCATCCGGTGACGGGCCGGCCGCGCCCTGTTCATGTGCGGGCGCTACGTCAAGGGCATCGCCGGCATGCTGCCGGCCGAGAGCGACGCCCTGCTGCGCCTGCTCGTCGAGGGGCTCCACGACCCGAACATCCAGTGCCGGTGGCGCTGGCAGGAGCACGACCTGGCCGTCTGGGACGAGCGCTGCACCAACCATCGGGGCCTGGCCGACCACTATCCCGCGCACCGGCTCGTCCGCCGCTGCACGGTCGGGGCGGCCAGGCCGATCGGGGCCGAGCGGCGCCCGCGCCCGCACCCGTGCGGTCCAGCGGCCCGGCATGACCGCTGCACCGGGGGCCATCGTGGTCGGCACCGGCTTCGGGTGCTGGACGCACCTGCGGGCGCTGCGAGCGGCCGGCTACCGGGTCGACGCCTTGGTGGGGCGGGATGCTCGAGAAGACGAAATCCCGTGCCGAGCGTTTCGAGGTCCCCGTCGGGACGACCTCGTTCGCCGAGGCGCTGGCCCTGCCGGGCGTGGAGGCGGTGTCGGTCGTGACCCCGCCGCACACCCACGCCGCCCTGGTCTCGAAGCGGTGGCGGCCGGCAAGCACGTGGTGTGCGAGAAGCCCTTCGCCCGGGACGCGGCGGAGGCCCGCCAGATGCTGGCCGCGGCGGAGGCGGCGGGCGTCGTCCACCTGCTCGGCACCGAGTTCCGCTTCGCCACCAGCCAGGCGTTGGTGGCCCGCCTGATCGCCGAAGGGGCCATCGGCGAACCCCGGCTGGCGCGCCTGACCGGGGGCAGCTTCGCCGGGTGCGCCAGCACCCGGGCCACCCAGCACGCCCTGTCGACGCGTGCCATCCGGCTCCTGCGCGCGAAGGTCACGGGCCACTTCCGCACGCGTGGGCGCTACAGCTCGGCCACCGTGCGCGGAACCCAGTGGGAGACCCTCGACCGCTGCGACGCCACGGAGACCAGCGTCACCCAGGGCGTCGTCGTCGTGCACGACTTCCGCACCGGGGCCGACACCGTCGTCGCCGCCGCCGGCCAGAGCTACGTGGCCAAGCCCACCGCCCCACGCCGGCGCCGGCCCCGACGGGCGAGGCGCGGATGACCCAGTGCCCACCCGACGACGCCAACAACCCCCTGCCCAGCGGCACTCCCTACACGTTCGTCGGCATCCTGCCCGGCGCCCCGGCCGGCACGCCCCTGCGCATCGAGTACACCGACCCGACCGCGGCGGACGCGACCGCCGTCGTCCACATCAGGACGGGTCCCGGCGGCGTCTTCGCCGACACCCACACCTTCCCCGCCCCGGTGGCGGCGGCTTAAGCCTCCGGTTCGGGTGCGACACCCCGCTACCCGGACGACCCGCTCTCACCCGGAGTGAGCTGCTCCTTCGCGGTGCGCTGAGCGCGCTGCGCCCGGCCGGAGTCCGCTCAGGAGAGGCTCCGCCGCAGACCACTCCCGCTCGCAGCGCCGCCCGGCCCGGCCCGGCCCGGGCGGACTATGCGACACGGAACAGCAACGTCCACAGGTGGGATGCTCGCGCGGGGATGAGAGACTGTGCGCGACGGAGAAGCCCATTGTGTATCTGTCCCGCGTGAGGGAGAGCGTCATGCCGCCGGGAGCTCGGAGATCCTGATCAAGGCAACGGGCGATGAGACAGCCGGAACGTTCTTCCTCACGGTCGACGATCGCTTCCAGGATTCCCTGGACCGCCTCCGCATCGCCACGAGCGGCTCGCCGACATGTTCTACGTGCTTGAAGGCGTTCTGACCGTGCGGCTCGCCGAGGAGACGCATCAGCTCGGGCCGGGATCGTTTGTGTGCGTTCCGGCCGGCGTGGGTGCACACGTTCAGCAACCCGACCGATAGCCCGGTCCGATTCCTGAACTTCAACACACCGGCGGGCCGGGAGAACTACATGCGCGACCTCGCCGACGCAGCCAAGGCGGGGCCGCTGACGCCCGAGGTGATCGGCGGCGTCGCGTCCCATTACGACTTCCACCCGGCGTAACCGCCCTGCGCGATTTCCGCCGCTTCGAAGGCATTACCGCCCGCGATCCTTTCGAGGTCTGACCGCCGGCGCGGTACACGGCCAGGCGTCCAGCCCGGCCAGAGCTACGTGGCCAGCCCGCCCGCCCGCCCGCCGGCGCCGGCCCCGACGGCCACGGTCTGGCCCGGCGGGATCGGGACCGCCACCGCACTCGACGGCGACTGCGCGTGCCCGTGCGCCGCGGGCGCGAGCGCACAGAGAACCGCCGTCAGCCACACCGACGCGCAGGCCTTCACCCCAGCGGCGGAAGTGGTCGCTTCAAGCCCCGCTCCTGGCCGTGAGCACCTTGAGTCCTCAGCATGACGCCGCCGGCCATCCCCACCAACCCAATCCTTGACGTCCAGGGCTGGGCGATTCGGGCGCGGCCGTTGCGGGAGACCCAGAATTGGGTGGTTTCAGGTCTCGTCGCGACGCTACCGTCCGGCGTATGGCGCAAGACCAGGGGGGCGGTGTAGACCGGGGCGGCAGGATCCTGGCCTGGATACTGGTGGCGGCGTTGCTCGCGACGGCGGCGCTCGGGGCGACGTCGGCGACCAGCGCGTCGCCGCGCCGCAACACGCCACCCAACACGCCGACGGTGTCCTTCGGTGGCCTTGGGGCTCTGGCAGCGCAGGTGGCGCACGCGCCCGAGCCCGTGCGTGGGACCGACGGGCGCTGGCACGTGGTCTACGAGCTCTACCTCCTCAACACGGCCGACGTCCCTCTGCGGCTGGTGCTGATCGAGGCCATCGACGCCCGCACCGGCCGGGTCGTGGCGCGGTTCGACACGCCGGAGCGCATCCGGGCCGTGACCACCACCTCGACGACCCGCGACCCGGGCGTCGACGAGCTGCCGCCGAACGCCGGCGGTGTCGTCTTCCTCGACGTGACCGCGGACCGCAGGGCCGCACTGCCCGAGCAGCTGGTGCACCGCTTCGTAAGCCAGGTGGGGACGCGGACGATGACCTTCCGCGGTGCGCGAACGACTACGAGCCGGCATACCGCCGTGCGGCTCGCCCCGCCGCTTGTCGGCGGCAGGTACCTGGACGCGAATGGCTGCTGCGGCATCAGTGCGCACACGCGAGCCGTCCTGACGGTCGATGGGCAGAGGTACCTGGCGCAGCGGTTCGCCATCGACTGGCTGCGGCTCGACGACCATAACCGGCTGTACGTGGGCGACTGGCGCCGCAACGAGAACTGGGTGATCTTCGGCGATCCCGTCGTCTCGGCTTCCGGCGGGCGGGTCGTGGAGACGCTCAACACGATGCCGGAGAACACGCCACCCACCCCCGCGAGCAATCTGACGCCGTACACCGCGCTCGGCAACCACGTCATCGTCGACATGGGCGACGGACGGTACGCGCTGTACGCGCATCTGCAGCCGGGGAGCGTTGCTGTCCGCGTCGGCCAGCGGGTCCGGCCGGGTCAGCTCCTCGGGCGGGTGGGCAATACGGGGAGCTCGTCGGCGCCCCACCTGCACTTTCACGTCACGGACGCTGCCGCCGCGGTCTCCTCCAACGGAACGCCGTGGGTCTTCGACCGCTTTCGCTACAGCGCGCGCGCCCTCAACCTCGACGAGCTTAGCGCCGACGAGCCGGCTCCCGTTGCCGTCCTCCAGGACGCGCTGTCTCGACGTCAGCGCACCGATGAGCTGCCACTCCAGGGCGACGTCGTCGCGTTCCCGGGCGACCGACAGGCCGTGCTCGGCAAGGCCAAGAGGTAGCCCGAACCTCAGCCGGTGCCCGCGCGACAGACCGTGCGCTTGCGCTCGCGGCTCAGGCCGCGCGTTGGGTGAGCGCGTCGAGGTCGAGCACGGTCATCCGCCGGCGCTCGGTCTTGATCCAGCCGAGCTGCCTCATCGTCCGCAGCGCGCCGGCGACGCCGGCGCGCGACGAGGCCGTCCAGCTACCGAGGTCGTCCTGGGTCACCGGGAGCCTGATCTCGATCCCCGCATCGGTGCGGTCTCCGTAGCGCTCGCACAGCTCGACCAAACGCGCTGCCAGTCGGCCGACCGTGTCGAGGTCGCCGAAGTGAATGCGCGCGACGTTGGCGTCGCGAAACCGCCGGCTGATCGTGTCGATCAGCGTCAGCGCCGCGGCGGGTCTCTGCACCAGGTACCTGCGGAACTCGGAGGCCGCGACGGCCTGGGCCTCGACCGGCTCGATTGCCGTGACGCTGCTCGAGCGCGCGTCGGCGTGGCTGAACGTGAGCTCGCCCAGGACATCTCCCGGCCCGCGAAAGCTGAGCACCATCTCGCGACCGCGCGAGTCGTTGGTGCTCGCCTTGACGTGGCCGGCCAGGAGGAAGAGCACGTGGTCGCCGGGCTCGCCGTGGTGCATCAGGCGCTCGCCGCGAGCGAACCGCCGCCGGCCGCCGAGCTTCAGCAGGGCATCGCGGTCGCCGTCCGACAGCAGCGCGAGGAAGGTACCGGGCTCAGCCCCTGCGGCCGTCACCGGCCGATCTTATCTCGCGTCGTCCTGCTTCCCCGGCTCCTCGACGGGCCCCTTCGGCTCCGCCGGATCACCCGTCGGGACCGGCCTGCTCAGCAAACGCGCCCCGCACCGGCGGCAGAAACGCGCGTCCAACGACGAGGCCTCGCCACACACCCGGCAGCGACCGGTTGGTCCGAGCTCCATGCGTCGGACGCTATGCCCGCCAACCGCCACCGGCCACCCAATCCTGGACGGTGGTCGCTGATCAACGATGACACGTGACGTCAAGTCCGGGCTGACCACGTCGATTCTCCCATTGGGGATCCCTGCCCCCGCTCCCGCGCAGACAGCGTCAGGAATTGCTCCCGCTCAAAAAGCACGTGCTGGTTCTCACCGGGTCGCCCGACTCCCAGAAGTACTGGGACTTCTCGATGCCGAGCTTGACGACGCGGTGCTCGGGGTCGTTTGTCCGTATGACTTGCCCGAACATCCGGTCGGTGATCTCCGCGGGCGGCGTATCGCCCTGGCCGAAGACGTTGTTCCTGGCGAGCACCAGCGTCTCGAAGTCGTTCGCTCCACCCTCCGGAGCGGCGCGGAACGCGATCCACGCGGAGTCTGGGACGCTGTCCCATGTGTGGCCCGCCGGGGGGTTCCTGTCTCCGTTGATGAAGCACTGCGCGGGCGACATCGGGTCCGGAGCCGCGGCGGGGCTAAGCGGCTTAAGCTGCCAGACCACGTAGCCGAGCCGCATCAGCGTGGTGTAGAAGTACCGCGCCGATCCGACCTTGAACCCGTCGGTCAGGTCCTTCTGGTTGGGAAGCGAGTCGACCGAGAGCTTCCCGACCGCCTCGAGGCGTCCATAGTCGGAGACCGCGGCAGCTCGAACGCTGTCCATCGTCTCCTGGGTCGCCTCGACGTCGGCATCCACGGCGGCGCCGAGATCGTCCACCTTCGTCGAGATCTGCTCGGAGATGGGCTCGCCCTGGCCGTCGCTCGCGATGTAGCTGCCGATGCTGAACATCGTCGCGAACAGGCCGAACGGTCCTCCTTCGGCCCCACCGACCTCGCCGATGTCGTTGAACAGGTACCCGAGCTCGGACACGAGCTCGAGGTTCGCCGGATTGACGGCGTTCTTGACCTCCTCGCCCGCGGCCACCAGGTCGACCTTCGACGCGTCCTTGCCGCGCTCGAGCGCCGCGTCGTACCTCGTGAACAACGTCTGGACGTTGTCCCAGTCCTCGAACTCGCTGGACAGTTCCTTCACCATGGTGCAGAACTCGAGCCGGGTGAAGAACGGCTCCGTGGTGACTGGCGGCTGGGGGCTGTATCCGGACAGGAACGGGAGGTCCGTGCCTTCCCCAGCCGCGCAGGGCTTCTTGTCGGAGTCCGGCAGGTTGGGGTCCGGATACGGGATCCCGTAGAGGTCGCCGCGGCCCTCGCCCCGGGCGTCCGTGAAGGACGAGTCGCCGAGCCCGGCGAAGACGTGGTCGACGTAGGCCTGCCGGACATCTGTGGGGTAGCGGTCCTTGAAGTCCCTCAGGTTGGCGGAGATGTACGCCAGCGCCCTGGCGTAGGCCGGGGCATCCGGCCCCGTGGTCTCCGGCCACGGCGTGGCGGGCGTGAAGATGTCGTCGTAGGCCTCGCCGCCCGCGCCGATCTCCTCGTCGTCGGATGCCGGCGCGAAGAATCCATCGTGGCCCATGACGGCGTGACCGCTCAGCGCTCCGTCCTGGAATGTGCCATCGGCCGTCCCCGGCAGGTTCGAGCTCGACTGTGCCATCTGCTGGCGCGTGAGCGGCGGGCCGCCGAAGAACGCGTAGTGCGACCCGGCCTTGTCTGGGTCGAGGAAGGTGAACCCGTGGGGGTTGGCGCCGAGCTCGGAGAGTCTGTCGCTGACCGACCCCCACTCCCTGGTGCGGTACCCGACGTTGCCGATGCTCTGGACCGCCGCGTACTGTCCGTTGGTGCGGATCCCGTCGAGGAAGCCGGCCATCGCGGCGAGGTTCTCGTCCGCCTGAGCCGGCGGGATGCCATTGGTGACGAACGTCCGGTCGCCGTCCTCGGAGAAGCTCAGATCGTGGGGATCGACCTCGACGACCTGGAATCCGCCCGTGCCGGCGGGGATGGACGCGACGGAGGTGGTGTGACTGCCGAACGTCATCGTGTTCTGCGTCGGCGACGACGGGTTGAGCGAGTGCGTGTCGAACTTCAGCCGCAGCGGCTGGAACCGGAGCAGGAAGGACTTGGAGCTCGAGTCGCTGCTGCCATCCGCCATCAGCCAGCCCTGGGTCGGACCCGGCGAGTGCCCGTCGGGTGCGTTCTGCGGGGTGGATCGCTCCCAGATCCAGCCGGTCCCGAGCGGTGCGCCGGGGATCCCGATGATCGTCGTCTGCGTGTCCGCGCTGAACTCGGCCTGCGTCAGCGGCTCGACGCCGATCATTGCCAGGGCCTTGTTGAACTTGTCGAGCCGATCGCGGCCCCAACGTGACTCGGTGGGGCGGGATCGCGATGATGACCAGCCGCCCGTCGTCGTGCCCGATGGCCGCGGTGAGCTCGTCCAGGGACTTCTCTAGCTTGCCCGCGTCCGCGCAGCACGCGGCGTTCCCCTCCCCGACCGGGTCGAGTGTTGCGCGGTCGACAGTCAGCCACTGGATCGTCGCGCCGTCGCCTTGGTGGGGGTAGTAGCGGTCGCCGATCCAGATCCCTCGGGGGTCCGTCGCGAACGCGTTGACGGAGACCGGCAGCAACGGAGAGCCCGAGCCGGCGGTGTAGTCGACCTCATCCGTTGCCGTGCCACCCAGTTGCCGCGTCGACCCGTCGCCGACATGCAACTCGGTCACGGTCTGGCGCACGGCGTAGTCGCCCGGCTTGTCCGGGACGATCGTCGGGTGCGGCTGATCAGCGCCGACGATCTCGGTGTGTGAACCGCGCGGCCGCCGGACGAGCACCCAGCGGAAGCGCAGGGAGCTCCCGGGGTGCGCCGCCTCGGCGCTGCCGCCGAGGCGGATGCGCTCGCCGGGCCGGGTCGCCTGGCTCTGGCCGGCCGACGCCAGGGGCTCGTTGCGCGCCACCTGGACGCGGCGCTCGATCGAGGCCTGGCGGCCCGTATCGAGTTGGGTGACGACGACCCGCAGCCGGTTGGTGCCGAAGCGCAGGCCCTCCGTGGGGGACAGGGAGACGGTGTAGCTCCCCGGGAGCACCTCGGTGACGTCCTTCGTCACCTCCACGCCGTTGAGCCACACGCGCACCATGCCGGTCGTCTGCACGGGTTGGTTGGGCGTGGCGCGCGTCCTGACGCGGATCTGGGCGCGCAGCGGCGCCCCGGGCGCCAGCGTGACCCCGACGAAGCCGTTGTTGCGGTGCAGCAGGAAGAACTGCTGGACGTCTCGCACCACGGGGGTCTTGCCACTCAGCTCGGCGACCACGAGCTCGTTGCGCCCGTAGCTGAGGCCGCTGCGCCGAGTGACGCGGCCGGTCAGGTGTCCATCCTGGGCGCGCAGCGACGACTTCACGCTGCGTCCGTTGAGCATGACGCTCGTCGCCTTTGGCCCCTCCGGGTCGCGGACGCTCACCATCACCGACGAGCCCGTCAGGGCTGCTTCGCTGCGGGGAGCGTCGATGCGCTTCGCCGCGGCGTCGGCGGCGACCGTGCCGGCAACGGCGGCGATCACGACGGTCATGCCCAAGCAGACGCGGCGCGACACGCGGGTCCTTTACGAGGCCGGGGGTGGGTCGCCGGGGGCGAGGATCCGGGCGATCTGGCTGTACAGCGGCTTGGAGTAGTTGGTGGCGCTGCCGTCGGCGTCGAAGGCGCCTTCCCCGAGCGCGACCGCGACGGCGATCGAGATGTGCTTGGCCGGGTTGTATGCGGCGACCGACCCGAGGCCGGCGAACAGCGGCTGGGCGGAGATCCAGGACCCGTTGAGGAAGACGCCGAGGCCGTAGCCGTTGGCGCGGGTGAGCGGCCGGCAGGTCACGCAGTTGTCCTGCGGGTGGCCGAAGCCGACCCGCGCGTTGAGCTGCAGGCGGTAGGAGCGGCGCGAGAGCAGCTTGCCTTCGCCGATAGCGATCGCGGTGCGCGTCAGGTCGGCGATGTCGGAGGTCTCGACCGAGCCGCGCGCGAACGACCACGACGGGTTCCAGAACGTCGTGTCCTCGAGGAACGGGGTGCCCGCCGGGATGCCGAGGAAGCCGCGGCGCTCGGCGCTGTAGGTGTGAAGCACGGGCTCCGGGATCGCCGCGGTCTGCGACGCGGTGGTGTTGCGCAGGCCGAGCGGCGCCAGCACGTACCTGCTGAGCGCCGCCGCCAGCGGCAGGCCGGTGATCTTCTCCAGGGCGAGCCCGAGGATCACGTAGTTGGTGTGGGCGTAGGCGAAGTTCGTCCCGGGCGTGAACTGCAGCGGCGTCGACAGCCCCAGGGCGAGCTGCTGCGTGGTCGAGAAGTTGGCGAACGGGTCGGCGTAGAGCATGGTGGCGAACCCGGGCTGGCGCACGTAGTCCGCGTAGCCGGAGGTCATGTCGGCGAGCATCCGCAGCGTCACGCGATCGCCGTCGGGCATGCCCGGGACGTACTTGGAGATCGGGTCGTCGAGCCTCGCCTTGCCCTGGTCGACGAGCTCCAGCAGCAGCGTCGACATGTACATGGCCGCCACGTTGCCGTTGCGGAAGTGCATGCGGACGGTCGCCGGGACGCCGGTCATCGACTCGCCGTATGCCTTCTTGATCACCGTCTTGCCGTTCACGGTGGCCTGCACGATCACGGCGTGGATGCCGCCCGTCTTGAACGCTTGCCGGATCGTGGCGTCGATCCGCTGCCCTGGGGTTGCGGCCGCTGCCGACGCGGCGCCGACCGCCGAGAATGCCAGGCACGCGATCACCGCCGCAAATGTGCCGATACGCGCCGCTGTCCCGTGAGCCATCGCGTCCCATTCTGCAGCCACCGGGTGGCCCAGACCACCCAATCCTGGACGTCCGGGCACGGCGGCCCCGCTCGTCAGGCTCGCTGAGCGCTTGGCTCGGCGCCCCGGCGGTCGAGCCGTCGTGACGACGGCCTCGGAGTTCGGCTGATGTCCGGTGTACGATCGGCTGCGCCGGCGAGGATCCGTAGCCTCGCGGCAGGGGGACCGACGATTGCGGGTACGACAATGCGCCGATTGCGGGCACCGCGCTTCTGAGCGTGCGCGATTCTGCGAGCAGTGCGGCGCTGCGCTGACGCCGAGCGCCGCGCCGTTGCGGGCCCCGAGCGCGCTCGAGGCCAGGATCCTCCAGGAGCGTGCGGGGATCGAGGGGGAGCGCAAGCAGGTGACGGTGATGTATGCCGACATCGTCGGCTCGATGGCGCTCGCGCACGCCCTGGATGCCGAGCGGTGGGGCTTTGTCCTCGACCGCTTCCTGGCGCTCGCGGCGGGTGCCGTCCACGAGTTCGAGGGGACCGTCAACCAGTTCACGGGGGACGGCCTCCTGGCTGTCTTCGGCGCTCCGCTCGCGCACGAGGACCACGCACGGCGAGCGTGTCTGGCGGTTCTCGAGCTGCAGCGTCAGACGGCACGGCTCGCGGCGGACGTGGTGCAGCGCGACGGTGTCACGTTCGCGGTCCGGTGCGGGCTGAACTCGGGCGAGGTAGTCGTAGGCGCGATCGGCGACGACGTGCACATGGACTTCGTGCCGATCGGCAACACGACCGCGCTGGGCAAGCGGATCGAGTCGCTGGCCCCGGCGGGGTCAACCGCGATCAGCGCGACGACCGCCGCGCTGGTCGAAGGCCAGTTCGTGATCCGCGAGCTGGGTGAATTTGAGGTGAAGGGCGCGGAGGGGCGCCAGCGTGTGCTGGAGTTGCTCGGGCCCGGGCCCGCGCAGACGCGGCTGGCTGCGCTGGCCGCCACGCGCGGGCTGTCGCGGTTCGTCGGTCGCCAGCGTGAGCGCGCGGCGCTCGAGACCGCGCTCGAGCAGGCGTTGTCGGGGAACGGCCGCGCCGTAGGGATCGTCGGCGACCCGGGCGTGGGCAAGAGCCGCCTGGTGCACGAGTTCGTCACCGACTGCGCGGCACGCGGGATCGCCGTGAGCTCCACGGCCGGAGTCGCACACGGCCGCTACGTTCCGTTTCTGGCGATCCTCGCCCTGTATCGCGACTACTTCGGCATCGATGAGCTCGACGCGCCGGAGATCGCGCGAGAGCGGATCGAGACGACGATGCTCGCCCTCGATCCCGCGTTTGCCGTGGACCTGCCGCTGCTGTTCGAGTTCCTCGGCGCGGCAGACCCGGAACGGCCGCTCGGGCTCCTCGAACCCGAGACCCGTGAGGGCCGGCTCCTGGCGCTGGCGGCGCGTACCGTCGAGGCACGCAGCCGGCGCGAGCCCTGCGTGCTGGTGGTGGAGGATCTGCAATGGATGGACGCGGCGAGCGCTGTGCTCTTCGAGCATCTCGTGCAGGCGGCGATCGGTACGAGAACGGTGGTGGTCAGCACCTACCGGCCCGAGTACGAGGCTACGTGGGCGAGTCGTGAGCCGCACCTCCAGATCGACCTCGGTCCCCTCGATCCCGCCGCGAGCGACGAGCTGCTCAGCGGGCTGCTCGGCCGGCATCGCTCCCGCGATGGGCTCGGGGAGCTGATCAAGGCGCGGACGGCCGGCAACCCGTTCTTCATCGAGGAGATCGTCCAGACGGTCGCCGACGGAGGCCACCTCACGGGCAAATCGGAGGGCATCGTGCTGCCCGCGACGGTGCAAGCCGGGCTTGCGGCCCGCATCGACCGATTGCCCGACCGCGAAAAGGCGCTCGTGCAGACCATGTCGGTCATCGGCACCGAGGTCCCCGGGGCTCTTCTGAGCGAGGTCTCCGAGCTTGGCGAGACCCAGCTGGGCCAGGCTGTCCACGCGCTGGCCCGCGCCCAGATGGTCGTCGCGCAGGATTCGAACGGCAGCGACGGGTACGCGTTCAAGCACCCACTGACGCGGGAGGTCGCGTACGGATCGCAGCTCTCCGAAGCGCGTGCGCGTGCGCACGAGACCGTCGCCGCTGCCATCGGGCGCATCTACGCCGACGGGTTGGACGAGCGCGCCGCTCTCCTGGCGCACCATTGCGAGGCCGCGGGCGACGAGCTTGGGGCGGCCAGGTGGCATGCGCGCGCCGCGACCTGGGCCGAGATCACGGCCCCGGCGGCCGGCATGGGCCATTGGCGCCGGGTCCGCCATCTGGCGAGGGCGCTCGAAGCCTCTCCCGAACGCGACGAGCTGGCCGCGAAGGCCCGGGTCGGCATTCTCAGCCTGGCCTGGCGACTCGGGATCTCGCCCGACGAGCGGGCCGAGATCCGCGCCGAGGCAGTCGCCGACATGGAGCGATCTCCCGCAGATCTCTTCTACGCCGGGTCGCTGATGCACAGCGGCCGTGAGCGCGAGGGGCTCGATGGGTTCCGGGCAGCCAGTCGGGCGGCGGTAGCGGCCGGTGATCCCGGGCGTGCCCTGACGGCGTCCTTGGGCGTCGCGTACGCCAGCTGGATCGCCGGCGCGTTGAGCGAGGGCGTCGAGGCGATCGACCGCGCGCTGCGGCTTGCGGCCGGCGACCCGATGACAGGCTCGGGCCTCGCCTTCGTCTGCCCGCTCGCCCATGCCTACGGGCATCGTGGCCAGAGCAGGGGGTACATGGGTGAGCTCGAGCAGGCGCGCCAGGATTTCGACCGCGCGATCGAACTCGCCCGCGAGCACGACGACCCCGAGACGGTGTGCGCCAGCCATGCGAACCTCGCGCTCTCGAAGCCGAGACCGGCGATTCGAGGCCGCCCTTTGCAACGCCGCGCTCGGGCTCGAGTTCGCCGAGCGCTCAGGCAACCTGATCCACGCTGTCGCCTGCCGGTCCCTGCGGTTGTGGCGAAGGCCGGCGCGGGGGGTTTCGCCGACGCGCTCGCCGGTGCCGAATCGAGCCTCGCAACGATCCGCGCACACGGGATCGGGCTGTTCTACGAGCCGGTGCTGCTCGCCACGATCGGGCGATCCAAGCTCGCCCTCGGCGAACCCGACGCCGCGCTCGTCGCCGCCGAGGAGGCCGTCGCCATCGCGGACGCCCGCGACCTTGCCGACGTGTGCGCTGTCCGCGCGGATCGCGCTCGCGCATGTCCTGAGCGCTACCGGGGGCGGTGGGGCCGGCGAACGGATCGACGCGGTTCTCGCGCGGGCTGCGGGTGTCGCGCGCGCGAGCGGGGCGCGCGTCTTCGCGTCCCGGATCCGCGCTGCGGCCCGGTAGTGGTCGTCGAGGATCGGGCCGCCGCCAGTGGCCGGCGTATTCGACTTCGGCGAAATCGGCCCAGAGCTGGTACGCCGGGAACCGTTTCATCTCCATGATGGTCGCGGCAGCGCCGCCTCCCTCGACGCTCGCGGCCGTTCTCCATTCGAGTGCCGCGACGATCGCCGCGATCGAATCACTCGGCGCCGGCGTTCCGATTGCACCGTGAAGCACCGACCTCGTTGGTACTTCAATCGGTTGCGAGCGATGTCGCTGGCCGAGGTTGCTCACCGTGTGAAGCAGCGCGTCTCGCTTCCGATCCAAGACATTCGTGCCATGCGCCGAAGATTCGCATCGGAGCGGACCTACCCGCGCGTCCCGATCGTCGCGGACGTCGAGCGCGCGGTATCGCGATGTGTGGCCCGCCGCCCCCGCACTCGACTGACCGCAGGCTGTTGTGGGAGCATCTGCGCGGTCACGATTGGGTCGCCGTCGCCGCCGTGGCCGATCGCGACGAGAAATTTCGCGATTGGATCCCCCCCGCGCTGCGGGCGTGGAGCGAGCGCCACCCGGTCGGGCGTGACCTCGCCTGGGAATCCCCGATGGAGGTCGCGATCCGGATCTTTTCGCTGGTGATCGCGGGCGGGCTCGTCGGCCGCCCGACACCGCTGTACGAGCGCATGATCTTCGAGCATGCCGAATATGTCGCGCATCGGTTGTCGGCCTATTCCTCGGCGAACAATCACCTGATCGTCGAGCTCGCTGCGCTTGTCCTCGCTTGGCGCGTGACCGAGCTTCCAGTGCAGCATCGTGAAACGCTTCGCGAGCTCCAGCGCACGGTCACCAGGTGTTCGGCGACGGCGTCCACGCGGAGATGGCGACGCACTATCATGCGTTCGTACTCGAGGCGCTCGCGCTGGTGGCGGCGTGCGAGCGTGCGTTCGGCACGTCGCATGGCTGGCTCGACTCCACCATCGCGGCGATGAGCGAATACCTCGCCTCCGTCACCTGCATGGATGGGAGCTTGTTGCAGCAGGGCGATGATGACGGCGGCCGCATCGTTCCGGGATTCGTGATTCCCCGCGCCGCGACGCCCGCTCGATCGCATTGGTTCGAGGCGAGTGGCCAGGTCGTCTTGCGTTCGGCGCGCTTGCACGCGGCGTTCGATGCCGGACCGTTCGGATATGGCCCACTCGCGGCTCACGCACACTGCGATGCCCTCGCGGTGAATGTCGCGTGCGACGGGCTACCGTTCCTGGTCGATCGAGGCACGTACCGCTACACCGACGATCGCGGTATGCGCGATCGGCTCCGCGCGACCGCTGCTCACAACACCGCGCAGGTCGGCGCGTTGGAGCAAGCGGAGATTCGCGGCCCGTTCCTATGGGGCCGTAGACCGAGCGTCGTGCTCGAACGCATCGAGTCGGAGACCGAGACTTCGTCGTCGCGTCTCATGATGGATTTTCACCTGCGACGCATCGGCGCGAGCTCGTGCGGGAGGGCGATGCGTTGCTGGTCGTCGACCGCGCCGATACTGCCTTGCCCCTGACGGTCAGGTTCCATCTCCCCGCCCGGCCTCGACACGGTCGTCGATGGCCGCGTGATCACGACGCCACGGGGCTGGCTCGAAGTGACAGGCACGCCCACGCTGGCGACCGTACCGCATTCGTCCCGCTACGATTCGCTGGAGACCGCGACGGCGATCGAGGTACGCGGTTGTGGCGAAGTCGCGTGCGTGATCGGCCCCGGCTTGTACGATCCCGCTATCGCGCGAGCACTGCTCTCCGAACGACCTGCTGACTTCGCTCCCCGCCCCGATGCGAGCGACCTCGACCATGCTCGAAGCGCGACGCTCGAAGTAGGTGCCGTGGTTGCTGTCGTCCTCGTGCGTGCGAACGACGAAGACGAAGCCGCCGTCCGCGACGCGACCCACGACGGCATCCACGAGCCCGCGCAAGGTCGCCTCGGCGAAGTACGAGCGGTTGAGCACGTTGGCAACGCGCACGAAGCCGAATGTTCCTTCGAGCTCGGGCGTCCGCAAATCCTCTTCATGCAACTTCACGCCGCTCGCTGCCACGAGCGACGAGACGAGATCGAATCGGGGTTACGCGGGTCGCGCCGGCGAGGACATACGCACGAATCGCAACCGCGTGCACGGCACGCCACGGCGTGAGCGCGAGATCGCGGCGGCCCGGCCGTCGTGGAATCGCCCACCCCGGATGATCGATCTGCAACACGTCGCTGTGGCTATCGACGAGCACACCGAAGTCGGCACGTTCGAGATACCGCGCGTGGATGACTGCATCCGTGCCGTGAACGTCTCTCGTGAGACCTCTGCGCGCGATCGCCTCTGCAAGCTCCACCGTGCTGACTCCCGAGGAACATGCGATATCGAGCACGCGGCCGGGATGCCGCTCGACCAGGTCGCCCGTCACCGCGAACGTGTCATCGAAGCGGTGGCGGCGCGTCATCTTGAACACGCCATTGCGCAGCCGCAGCTGGGTAAAGAACCGATCTTCGGCTTCCAGATCGCCACGCACGGCGAGGAAGTCCGCCACGCGCATTCGGTCAGGCATGCGACGGCTCGAACATGATCGTCGCGTAAAGCACCTGCAACAGAAGCACGCCTATCAACATCGCCTGAGGTGCCTCCCAGTAGTTGTCCTGAGCGCGATCGGCGTAAAAAAACCGGTACCGGTGACGAATGCGAGTCCGCGCGCATAGAGCTCCGGCCGTTCTCGCCCGCGACGTTGCACTCTCCGGATCGCCGCGACGAGCGTGCCGAGTACGAACACGAGCCCGATCGCGCCAAGCTCGGTATAGATGCTCAGCATTGAAAAGAACGGCTGCTCCGTCGAACCGATCACGAGGTCCGATTCCTTGTAAGCCACGAGAAGCGAGAAGCAGTATGAGCTCGCGAGCCAGTTGCCTGCGACGACAACAAGGGTACGGGCCGCGGTGAGTCAGGTCCGCCGAGATAGAGTCCGCTCGCGATCAGGCTCGCACGGCTCGAGAACTGCCCCGGCCCTAGACCGATGTACGGCTGGACGGGCGCATCCTCCGGTAGCTCCGTCGCGACGCGGCTGAGCAGGATCGCCCGCGGTATGTCGACGGCCTCGAGATCGATTGCCTGCGCGCCGACCCTCGAGATGCCAGCCAGATTATCCGAGAGTGCGAAGTAGCCGAACCCTGCGACGAGTGCACCCGCCACCATGAGTGTGCCCAGTCTCCGCTTCGCGGTACGTCCGGTTCGGCGCGTCGTAGCGACCGCGAATACGACGGCTATGACCAGAAACACCAGGACGTGAACGACGGACGCGAGGACAAGAGCAATCGCGCCGAGGACAAGCGCACGTAAGCGCCCTCGCGCAAACTCGGGAAGCGCGAGCGTCGCGACGAGCATGATCGTCATGTTCACCGCGAAGACGGGGTTCGAAAACGCGAGCTCGGCGGTGAGATAGGGGTGGATGGTTCCAGCGACATAGTCGCCGTTTGCGCCACCAAACGATCCGGTCTCGATGGCGCCGTGAACGGCCTGAACGATACCGACCGTGCCCTCGACGGCGAGCATCACTACGATGACTCGTACAGTTCGGCTATACAGCTTGGTCGATGCGAGCGTGCGCGTGTCCATCACGACCAGCGGCAAGACGGCCGAGTAGGTCACCAGCGCGAGGAGGTAGTTCGCGATCAGAAATTCGGGGGCAACTAGCTCGTAGAAGACGCCGACGGCACACGCGGTCCCCGCGGCGAGCACGAGACGGTTCCGCATTGCGATCGTCCCGACCGCGACGACCAGCCACGCCGTCAACAGCAGCGGCAGCGCGTACGACAAGAGCTTGAACGGCGTGAAGCACAGATCGCGACGGCGACAAAGCCGCTGTAGTACGCGCGTTGGAGCGGAGACAGCACGTCAGCCTGGCAGTGTATGCGCTAGATTACCGTTCGAGGCTCGCTGCGCCGCAACTTCTCGTGGACCCTCGTCGGGAACCTGACGTACGCGGCGTGTCAATGGGCCATCGTGGTCGTCATCGCGAAGCTCGGCACACCCGAGCCGTCGGCCAGTTCACGCTCGCTGTCGCTGTGTGTGCCCCGGTCATGGTCGCGACGGGCCTCGGCTTGCGGACCGTCCAGGCGAATGACGTCGGTGGCCAGCGGCCCTTCGCGGTGTATCTCGGGCTGAGATTGACCACCACGATCGTCGCCGTGATGGCGATCGCGCTGGTCGCGGCATCGGATATCGGGCCAGCTTTGCCGTCATCCTCGCGTATGCCGGCGCGAAGGTCGCCGAAGCGATCAGCGAGATCGTGTGGGCGCAGCTGCAACAGCAGGAACGCATGGCGCAGATTGCGCGTCGCTGATCACGAAGGGCGTTACAGCCGCGATCGCGGTACCGTCACGTTGGCCATTACCCATGACCTCGTGATCGCGACGGTAGCACTGGCAGTCGCATGGTTCGCGACGCTGGCAGGCTACGACCTGGTGGTGGCACGCACGTTCGACCAGCCGTTGCGGCCGCGATTCGAGCGCGCGCCGCTGGAGCGACTCGCGCGAACGGCGCTACCGCTCGGCATCGTCATGATGCTCGGTTCCTACGCGGCCAACGTGCCGCGCTACGTCGTCGATCATTTCCACGGTGCGCGCGAGCTTGGAGTCTTCAGCGCGATCGCGAATCTGATGCTGATAGGCACGACGCTGATGACGGCGCTCGGCCAGGCTGCTACGCCGAGATTGCCCGTGCATTCATCGATCGAATCGGCGCGAGCTTTGGCGCCTGACCCGACTTCTCCTCGGTGTTGCTTGCGTTCTCGGCGCAGGCGGTGTCGGCCTTGCTGCCCTCGCCGGGCGGCCAATTTTGGGGTTGCTGTACACACCCGACTACGCGTAGCCATGCGAGTTCTCGTCGTGATCATGCTGGCGGGGCTCGCGACGAACCTCGCGAGCGTATTCGGAGTGATCGTGACCGCCAGCGGTGAGTACAGCCGGCAGATCGCGTTGCAGGTGATCAACTTGGTGGTCGTATTCAGTCTCGCGTGGAGCTGGTCCCGACGCATGGCGCGCTCGGCGCGGCGTGGGCACTGTTTGTGGCGAGCACCGTTACCGTGCTCGTCTTCGCCGCTCTCGCGGCTTCGCGTGCGAGCGCTGTAACGTAGACGCGCTCGTACGCGTCGGCGGTGCGCTGGATCGTCCGGGTCTCGACGCGTTCGCGAGCGATACGCGCTCGTGCCCGAGCGGAGACTCGGTCCGTCAGCACTTCCCGCAACGCCGCTGCAAGGGCACGTGGGTCGTCGGGGCGGACGAATTTGGCGCAGGTGTCGTCGAGTAACTCGCGGTGTCCCGGCAGATCGGTCACGACCAGTGGGCACTGTGCCGCCATCGCTTCGAGCACCGTGTTGGGCTGCCCTTCGCAACGACTGGTGCTCGGAACACTTCGGCCGTGTGCAGGTATCCCCACCAATCGGCACGGAACGGCTCCGCACGAACACGATCGCGCCAAGGGCCATCGCCGACCATCCTGACGGCGAAGCCCTCACTCGCCGCGACCATGATGTCGGGCGCCTTCTGGCGGACGAGCCGACCGACCCAGAGCACTTGAGAAGCGGGTAATGGACGAGCGGCGCACACACCAGCGACGTCCACGGCATTGTCAATCGCCTCGGCATCGCGCCACATCGCCGCGCCGGCGCGCGAGTTGGCGACGATCCGAGACGCACCGCGGGCGGCGATCGAACGCAGCATGCCGAGCCTCCAGGGGTATGCGGTGCGCGATGCGCGCTCCGTCATCACCCACGGCACGCGGAGAGTGCGAGCGACGCTGCCAGCGACCAGATCCATCTGCGGCAGCCAGGTCTGAACGACATCGGGATCGAGCGCGCGGATCAGCTTCGTGACCCAGACAACGAGCCGCGGATGCGCGCTGCCATGGTCGCCAAGCCAGTGAATCGTCACCCTTGGATCGACGAGCGCTTCGTATGGCCCTCCACGGCGTAGCGCGAGGTGGACATCCCAGCCACGCCGCGCCTGCTCGGACGCGAGCATCGCCACCTGGCGCTCGGCACCGCCGCCCTCGAGTGACGCGATCGCATGGACAATCGAGGGCAACGCGCCGACATACTATGCCACCAGCGATGACCGTGTTGATGTGGGTCCCACTACCGCCGCCGTTCGCGGGTCCGGAGTGGCCTCGCAACACTCGTTGGCGGTGACCGCGTTGCGTCCGGCGATCCGCGTGGAGAGCGCGACGCTGCGAGCAACGAATACAGCGAAGGGGCGATTCGATCTCGCCGGCCTCGCCGCGTTTGCGCGAGCATCTCACCGCCGCTTCGTCGCAGCGGCGCGGGAGGTCGATATCGTCTACATGGTGGTCCGCCGCGAATCGTGTCGGCAGCGCACGCGATGCGATGTTGATCGCGTCCGCTCGCGCACTCGGCAAGCGTGTCGTGTTGCACCTTCGCGGTGGCCGCTACGCCGAGCTTTATAGCGAGAGCGGCGCGGTCGAACGCGCGTTGCTCCGCCGCGCATGGGGAGCGGTCGATCATGCCATCGTCCAGACGCCAAGGTTGCGCGACCAGCTCGCGGTTGCGGCGCCGCACGTCCCGATCACCGTGATCCCGAATGGGCTCCACAGCGCCGACTACTGCGCGAAGGAGTCTTACGCGGTGTCAGGCCCGCGGCTGCTGTTCGTCGGTCACCTCGCGTACTCGAAAGGATTTCTCGCGCTCGTCCGATCGTTCCGGCGGCTGCGCCAGGATCTGAAGCGACACTGGTGTGTGCGGGCGAGCTTGCTGGGACAGAAGCCGCGTTTGCGACGTTTCTGCCCGCCAATCAGCGAGCGCAGTATCTCGAGGAACGGCACGCGATCGCGGACGAGATCCGGTTAGCGCTGCATGCGCCGGGAATTGAATACGCCGGTGTGGTCGATGGAGCCCGTAAGGCTGTGCTATTTCGCGAGGCCGAAGTCTTCGTGCTGCCGTCATACACGGAGGGATTCTCGCTCGCTCTCCTCGAGGCGATGTACTACGGACTCGCTGTCGTCGCGACCCGAGTCGGCCGTGCACGCCGGATATCATCGTCGAGTCCGAACAAGGGTTGCTCGTCGAGCCCGGCGACGAGGCTGCGCTTGCGACGGCGCTCGCACGCCTGGCTGCGAATCCGTCGCTCCGCGAGCAGATGGTGGCGCAATGCGCAGCTCGCACGCGAGCGCTACGAGCTAGCTGATGTCGCGCGGTCGGTTGTCGCCTTGTTCGACAGCTTGGAGAGCACGAACACCGCCAAGTTCGCGGCGAGCAGATTCGGCATCAACGGCGCGAACCGCGCGTAGTACACCAACTCGCGGCAGGCGAGTCCGTGTTCCGCAAACCAGCCGCGCGCCTCGGCGAGCGTGACCGGTGTACCGACGAAGCGCCGATATGCGGGCCGCCCGGTCGCGCGGAACGCAATTCTCTCGGCGCGACGGTAGAGCGACCGCGGATTCGGGAGCGAAGCCAGGAGCGTGCCACCATCGGCCACGAGCATCGCCACCCGCGCGATCGCGCGGCCTCCACACTCGGAGCGTACTCGAGGACGCTCGAGCACAGCACCAGATCAGCGGGTTTGAGATCGGCCGACATGAAGTCGCCAATGCGCGTCTCCAGGCGAGGGGTCTCGGGGTGGCGATCATCGCCGCAGAGAGATCGACAGCGACCGTTGCGAGACCGCGCGCGGCGGCTACGCGCGCTTGGATTCCGGGGCCGCATCCCAGATTCAGGCAGCTACGCGCGCTGCCGGCGTGGCGAGCGATCAGCTTGCTCCACAGTGCGGCGCGCGCGCGGATCTTTCGGATCATCGTCGTACGCGCGGGTGAAGCGATCGGCTTCGGCGTCGAAGAATTCGGTCAGCGCCATGCCGTGGCCAATCGGTTCGCGATCCGCTCCGCCGCATGCCCGTCCCAGCCCTCGATTGCCGGCGAGACTCGCCGCGTGGTGGCGCGCACGAGCGCGGGCAATGTTTCCAAGATCCGCAACGAGCTGGTTCGTGCCGACCTCGATCGTGCACGGTCGTTCGGTATTGGGTCGGAGCGTGAGCAGGGCACGCCGAGGAATGTCGTCTCCTCTTGCACGCCGCCCGAGTCGGTCACCACACAGCGCGCCCCGTCGACAAGACCTAGAAACTCGCGATATCCGAGCGGTGGCACCAACATCACGTTGGCGAGGTCGCCAAGCCGCGCGCGCGTTCGCGGATGGACGGGAAAGATCACCGGCTGTTCACGCGCAAGGATCTGAAGCATCGCGCACAGACGCGCGAGCTGTCCTCGATCGTCGACGTTCGCAGGGCGATGCAACGTCGCGACTACATAGTCCTCGACCTCGAAGCGCGCGGCCATACCGAGCGCGCGAGCTGCGGGCAGCTGCGAGATCAAGGTGTCGATCATTACATTGCCCGCGAGGTAGCCGTCGCTCCTCCCTTCACGTTCGAGATCGACGATCGCGGCCGCCTCGCTCGCGAACAACAGCTCCGCGACAGCGTCGGTCACGACGCGGTGAACTTCCTCGGGCATCGTCCGATCGAACGAACGCAGGCCTGCCTCGACATGAGCAACTGCGATTCCGCGTGTCGCTGCGGCGAGCGCACACGCCATCGTGGACGCGACGTCTCCGACGACTACAATCCCGCGTGGCTTGACCTCATCTAGGTAACCGCCGAAAGCCTCCATGAGCCGCGCAGTCTGCGCACCGGCGATGCCGAGCTCGCGGTCCGGCCTCGGGATACCGAGTTGCTCCAAGAATATGCCTGCCATCACG